>NZ_CP168302.1:0-2513395 GCF_041726985.1 Cupriavidus nantongensis
GACACCACCTTGCGCGCGATGCAGGCCATTGTCGGCGCCAACGCCTGCCGCAGCGGCGAAGCCGACATGCACGCCTACGTCACCGATTACCGCGGCATCTATCGCGGCCAGGCGCAGGTGGTGGTGCTGCCATCGTCGACGGAAGAAGTCAGCCGCGTGCTGCAGTGGTGCCATGCGCAGCGCGTGCCGGTGGTGCCGCAGGGCGGCAATACCTCTTTGATGGGCGGCGCCGTGCCGGATGACAGCGGCACCGCCGTGGTCGTCAACCTGAGCCGCATGAACCGCGTGCTGGGCATCGACCCGATCAACGACACCATGACCGTACAGGCCGGCGTCACGCTGAGCACGGCTCGCAGCGCCGCAGAAGCAGAGCAGCGCCTGTTTCCGCTGCGCATCGGCTCGGAAGGCTCGTGCCAGATCGGCGGCAACCTGTCGACCAATGCCGGCGGCACCGCGGTGCTGCGCTACGGCAATATGCGCGACCTGGTGCTGGGCCTCGAGGTGGTGCTGCCCGATGGCCGCATCTACTCGTCGCTGCGCGGCCTGCGCAAGGACAACACCGGCTACGACCTGAAGCAGCTGTTCGTCGGCGCGGAAGGCACGCTCGGCATCATTACCGGCGCCGTGCTCAAGCTGATGCCCCAGCCGCGCAGCAGCGCCGTCGCTTTCGTCGCGGTGCCGGACCCCGCCGCTGCCGTCGCCTTGCTCGGTGAGGCGAAGCGCCTGTCCGGCCAGGCCGTTACCGCGTTCGAACTGATCTCCCGGCCGGCGTTGGACCTGGTGCTGGAATACCTCGGCAACGTCGCCTCGCCGCTGCAGGACCGGCACGACTGGATGGTGCTGGTCGAACTGACCTCGGGCAGCGACGCCGAAAGCCTCAACGCCACGCTGATGGAGATCCTCGAATCTGGCTTCAGCCAGGGCCTGGTGCTGGACGCCGCGGTGGCCGTCAGCCTGTCCGACGCCCAGACCTTCTGGCGCATCCGCGAAGAGATCTCCGACGCCCAGACCCGCACCGGCGGCAGCATCAAGTGCGATGTCTCGGTGCCGCTGTCGCGCATCGCCGCGTTCGTGGAAGAGGCATCGGCCAGGGTGCTGGAGCTGGTGCCCGATGCCCGCATGGTGATCTACGGCCATATGGGCGACGGCAACGTCCACTTCAACCCGCTGCGGCCCAAGGGCCAGCCCGCCCGGGACTTCCTGGCGCAATGGTATGAACCGGTCTCCGCGCTGGTTGACGGCATGGCCCACGCGGAAAGCGGCTCGATCTCCGCCGAGCATGGCATCGGCGTGGCCAAGCGCGACGACCTGACGCGCTACAAGTCGCAGGTGGAGCTGGAACTGATGTGGCAGGTGAAGCAGGCGCTGGATCCGCTGAACCTGCTCAATCCGGGCAAGGTGCTGCCGGCACCGGCGCGCTAGCGGGCATCGCAAGCGTCGGAACGCGGTCAGGGGAAAGGGACAGCACGCGCGTGGCATGAATCGCCCATCTGGGCTAAGGTGGCAGCTATCCATAACGCAGCCGGGCCGGGGCATCGCTGCCCGCGGCAACGGCGCACAGCACGGCCAGCCCACCGGCCCAGACACCGATGACCGCCCAATCCCCCGACATCGCGCTTGCAGCTGCCCCCATCTCCCTCGCAAAGCGAACTCGACGCCGGCTGCCGCACATCGGCGTGGGCGGACGCGTGG
This sequence comes from Cupriavidus nantongensis, assembly GCF_041726985.1. Lineage (GTDB taxonomy): Bacteria > Pseudomonadota > Gammaproteobacteria > Burkholderiales > Burkholderiaceae > Cupriavidus > Cupriavidus nantongensis_A. The sequence continues at coordinate 1,693 of NZ_CP168302.1, forward strand.
CTGACGGCATGGCCGCCTATGTCGGCAAGGGCATCGTCACGCGCGAGATGCTGCCGATGTTCTTGGTGGTGGCGCCGGCGATGCTGGTGCCCACGCTGCTCGGCACGCGGCTTTACCTGGGCATCAGCGAGGCCACCTTCCGCAAGATCGTGCTGTCGCTGCTGACGGTGTCCGGGGTGGCGTTGCTGGTGACTTCGGTGCCCGTGCTGGTGGTGCGCGGTGGGGGTTAGGGCTTGGCCAGCGCTTATTTCACGAACTCCAAGCGGTCGTTATCCCAGGGCGGCTCGTCACCGGCGACAAAGCTGGGCGCAGCGGATACGCCGCGCGTGAGCGGGTGTTCGGTGTCGCGCTTGAGCGTCTGTTTCTGGGCCGTCAATCAGCGCCAGCGGCCTGTGGATCGAAGCCCGCCGCCGTCAGCGCCGCGCCGATCTCGACGGCGTCGTTCAGGTTGCGGCCCTGCACCCAATTGCATTGAACACATCGTCGGCATCGCGCAGGAGGGTGGCTTCGTTCTGGCTCAGGTATCCCGTGGTGGCGCGCATAGCATCAGCGTCGTCACCATGAACTGTGGGTTCGGCCGGAACAGCGTGCCATAGCGCTTGGCCCAGTTGGCCGTGTCGCCGTGCAGCAGTTACCTTGGCGGACACCTCGGCTGCGCTGTGCTGCGGGTGGCCTTGAACAGCCGCGGAGCTGTTTGGGGCGCCAGACGATCGCGGCGCCGGTGCATTGCGCCATGCGCGGCAATTCTCTGCACCGTAGGTGCAAGCAAGACTGCCGAAATCGAAGAAGAACCCCACTTGCGGGTCGCGGGCGGTCTCCGGTTGTCTTGATGTGTGTGCACTGCCTGTAGCGCGCGCCGTTCGCTTACCAGCTTTCGGTCCAGGCGCGAATGTCCAACTCATGCGCCTCGCGGCTGGGTGCAGCATCCAGTAGGTTGTGGGCGATATGGTCGGATGATCTTCAAAGGGCCCGATATTGTTTTTCGCGGCATGGAGGCCCGCCTGGTGGCCCTTCTGTGATTGCCATGGGCGGGCATCCATTCCCCGCTATAATCCGCCGCATCATTACTAGGACCAGCGATGAAGCATCAAGCGGAACCTCCTGCTACGTATCCAGAATACGGCCTGGAGATATTTAAGACGGCGCCGTCCCTAGTGGCGCGCGTCCATCGTGGGAGGGTGCTAGTGGCACCCACGCCTTCTTTGTCAGCATTCAAGAGGGGCTCCCTCTCGCCATTCACGTTGACGAAGAGCCGCTCATGGACGCGCCGGCTGGATCTAGCGTAGTGTCGGTGCTCGTCCCTAATGATGCCGCGGAGCAAGCGTCTGAAATTAATCGAATCCTCGAAACGGTGCTGTCGCGCGCGGCGCCAGCAAGCGTGACCCTGTCCGACGCGGGGAGCTTGGTTGCGCGCCTTCCGGTTTTCGCCTTCATGACGGGGCTGGTATCGCAATGAAGATTGAAGACATTGATAAGGCCTCGATGGTGGTCCCGCCAAGCCCGCGGCTATGGCTCATCGATGGGCCGGAGAGTGTTCGATACGGCTGGGACGAGGGCTACATCAAAAATCACGGGCAGAAGTTCAGCCCGTGGGCTTTCGCCAAGAATTGCGCCGCCGTGCTTGGCCACACAAGGGCCAACGGCAAGAGCACGTTGATGACAGAGATGGCTGAAGTCATCATGGCGGTAGCGCAGCCACATATCGAATCCATCGGTCCCGAGCGGTACGTGGTCAATAACTTCGACTACGGCTACCTGTGGCACAAAATGAGGCCGCCGTTTTATGGCTCATTCATGAACAACGTCACGGCCTCCGGCCTGCTTCACCTTTATGAAGCGACTGGCTTAGGCAAGTATCTTCTGCTCGCCGACCGGTTGCTGATGACAAGTGTCGATACGCGGGCTTCCATCCCGCTGTGCAGCGATGGTGGTGACGGTGAGTTCTGGCTGCATGAGTACGTCTTTCGCACCGATAGCGACGGATCTGCATGGTCCGAGATCAAAAGCGCGGGTATCTGGCGCCAAGCGCGGATCTACAACGGCCACATCCATGCCTTGCTGCCGCTAATGCGCATGCGCGAAATGACGGGCTTGCCAGACTATGACCGCGCCATCGAAAAGGCGGTGGCGACGATGCGCAGGTGGCTACCGGCTCAAATCCATGAGGGGCGCTATTTTTCGTACAGCCCAGACATGCCGATCTTCCCCGACTACGGTCAGAAGCGCGCCTTGCACTTGGCGGAGTCACTGGGTCAGTTGACCGGTGATGCTGTCATTGCGGACGCAGCGGCCACCGCTAAGGGGTTGTGGGCCAGTATCGAGGGTCGCGAGAAGGAAGTGATTGCCGCCGCCGCGGACAATGCGAAGCAGAAATATCTGGCCATCCTGAAGAAGTAGCGCCGATGGACACCCACGCCCCCGACTGCTCGGCATTTTGCGTGCATTGCGGACACATTCGAATTGCTTGCCCCCTAGCATCTCACCCCCAACCCGGCTCCCGCGTAGGCGGACCGGCGCAGGCAGCCCCCCGAGCCAACGTGATTCGTGGAGTGAGGGGAATAGAATTCGACCTGAATGGCTCTGAAGAGTCCTTAAGGCTTTCGAAGTGACACGAACGGACGCGTCGTGCCGCCGTCTGGTGGAGCAAGCACATGAGGATGATAAACTGGTCGAGAGACGAATGAAGGATGGACGCGCGTAGCAAGAATTGCACGACTGGGCTAAGGTGGGAGCTATCCATAACGCAGCCGGCCTCGGGCATCGCTGCCCGCTGCAACGGCGCACAGCACGGCCGACCCACCGGCCCAGACACCGATGACCGCCCAATCCCCCGACATCGCGCTTGCAGCTGGCTCCATCTCCCTCGAAAAGCCCGTACTCGACTACCCCTGCGGCGATGCTCCCGAACCCGGCCGCGCTCGCGAAGTGGCGCCCGGCGTACTGTGGCTGCGCATGCCGATGCCGCTCGGCCTGAACCATATCAACTTGTGGGCCATCCGCGACGGCAACGGCTGGGCCGCCGTCGATGCCGGCCTGCAGACCCCGGAAACCGCGCAGGCCTGGCGCGCGCTGTTTGCCAAGGGCGGCGCGCTCGACGGCGGGCTGACCCGCCTGTTCGTCACCCATATGCATCCCGACCATATCGGCATGGCGGGCTGGCTGACCGGCAAGTTCTACTGCCAGCTATGGATGACGCGGCTGGAATACCTGATGTGCCGCGTGCTGGCCGCCGACACCGGGCGCGCCGCGCCTGACGACGCCATCGCGTTCTATCGCAAGGCCGGCTGGGATGATGAGGCGATCGAGGTGTACCGCACCCGCTTCGGCGGCTTCGGCAAATACGTGCATGCCTTGCCCGAAAGCTTCCGTCGTCTGTCCGACGGCGATACCGTCCGCATCGGCGCGCACGACTGGCAGGTCATCGTCGGCACCGGCCATTCCCCCGAACATGCCTGCCTGTATTGCGCCGCGTTGAAGCTGCTGGTATCGGGCGACCAGGTGCTGCCGCGCATCTCTTCCAACGTATCCGTGTTCCCGACCGAACCCGACGCCGATCCGATGGCCGACTGGCTCGCCTCGCTCGACAAGGTCCGCGCCGCCGTGCCGGACGACGTGCTGGTGCTGCCGGCCCACAACGAACCGTTCCGCGGTCTGCATGCGCGAATCGACTATCTGCGGGCCAGCCAGATGCAGGCGCTGGACCGCCTGCGCGGCGCGCTGGCCGAACCCCGGCGGGCGGTGGATGTGTTTGGGGAACTGTTCTCGCGGCCGATTACGGGGAGTGGTGGGTTGCTGGGGATGGCGACGGGGGAGAGCATTGCGCATTTGAACTACTTGTTGGCGCGGGGGGAGGCGATGAGGGAAGTCAGGGAGGAAAGCTGCTACTGGTATCGGATGGCCTGATCGGCTGCTGGCGTGGCGGTCCTGTGCGTCGCACAGACACTTGCCTCGCCGTAGTGTTGGCAGCCTGCAACGGGTTGCCGATTCCTGAGACAAACAGCGAAGCCATTGGCGGCGCTGGAAACTGCTCTAGTACGGCACAAGCATCGATGTGCCTTCGATCGCAAGTAGTAAGGGCTCCGGGCCGCTAGCAATATGCATCCGCGCGACACATTGCGGGATTTCGCACTGAACGGGTAGGGGCGCGCCTGCACATGGGCGCAACGCACGATGCTCTTCCGCTGTAATCCTTTCCGACCTTAGCGCCAACGTGTTGGTCGTGGGCTTCGTCGTTCTGGAGAAATGTCACACGCTGTGAATTTCCATGGAAACGACAGCCGCCGTCTGATCTCTGATCGATTGTCGTGGATTTTCGCCTGTGTGAGCTTTCGGCTTTATCTGATTATCTTCTGCTCCTATTAATGTATTTTACAAATGACATTTAATAATTTGTCTTAATAGGAATTGATCTAGAGCAAAATTACTGCTCCTGCTGAAAAACGGATATTTACCTACTTTTTGTTACATTGTCCTTGGAACCCTTCTCCGACATGGGTTTGCGGGTGGACAAAACGCCTCACATTAGAACACGTCAGGTCGACCAAAGGCCACAAACTGAGCTTTCAAGAGCCGGCATCCCCCTTGTGGGGGTGAAGTTGTATTTTGTTACCAGATGTTGCGTGGCGCGCTCCAGACGCTTATTATTGCGCCCTGCAAAAAGTAAGTGGCCGCAGAAAAGCGGTCAGGGTCAGCAAAAAACAGAAGCGGATAATGAGCGCAGCGGTTCGGGAAAGCGTTGGGCGGGCGGTGGCAGGGGGCTTGGTGGCGGGCATGTGCCTGCACCGGGCAAGTGCCATGGCGGGAATGCTCTATCAGGTCATGCCAGGTGCGACACAGGTCACCTTCAGGCAGCAATCGGTTGCAGTGGACAGCCTTGTCCACTTTTGCGTCGACATCTCAGATAGTCGCGACCGCCTGCAATGAGCCGGACATCGGTCCGGTCGGACGTCTCCATCGCAGTTTCCGTATGGCGAGCACTGTTCCTGCGCGAGGCCAGCGCTCGCCTGGCTGGCGCGCGCGCGGCCTGGATCTGGATCCTGCTTGAACCGGCGGCGCACATCATTTTCCTGATGGTCGTGTTCGGCGTGATCAGGCATCAGGTCCGGCAGGATGCCAACATCGAAGTATTCATCCTCGTTGGGGTGTGGGGATTCTTCCTCGTGCGCAATATCGCGCAACGGGGCATGGAAGCCATCAACGCCAATCAGGCCTTGTTCTCGTACCGGCAGGTCCAGCCTGTCGACACGGTCCTGGTGCGCGCCACGGTCGAGGCTTTCCTGTATGTGATCGTCGGCGCTGTGCTGCTAGCCGCCCTGGCGCTGCTCGATATCGATGTGCGGCCCGCCGACCCGCTGCTCGTCATGTGGTCGGCGTTTTTGCTGTGGGCGTTCGGGCTGGGCCTGGGCCTGATGTTCTCCGTCATCGGCACGCTGCTGCCGGGCCTGGGCAAGCTCATACGCATCGTCTTCACGCCGCTCTATTTTCTTTCCGCGGTCATGTATTCGGTCTCGAGCATGCCGCGGGCCATGCGCGAGGTGGTGCTGGTCAACCCGATCACGCACGGCCTGGAAGCAATGCGCAGCGGCTGGTTTGCCGCCTACCACGGGGAAGCGCATATCAGCCTTGGCTATCTGGCTTTCTGCGCGCTGGCCACGGTGTTCCTTGGCCTGGCCATGCACATGCGGTACGCAACCCGGCTGACCGCGCAATGATCGAGATCACCGATGTCCATAAGCGCTACCGCACCACCCACGGCTCGAAGTGGGTGCTGCAGGGCGTGACGCTCCAGATTCCGCAAAAGAGCCGTGTGGCACTGATCGGCGCGAACGGCGCGGGCAAGTCGACCCTGCTGCGGCTGGTGGGCGGGATCGACCAGCCCAACCGCGGCAGCATCGTCCGTAACTGCCGGGTGTCGTGGCCCCTGGGCCTGAGCGGCGGATTCCAGGGCTCGCTGAGCGGTCGCCAGAACACCAAGTTCGTCTGCCGCATCCACGGCATCCACGGCACGCTGGCGGAGAAACTCGAGTTTGTGCGCGAGTTCTCGGAGCTGCACGACGCCTTCGAGGATCCGGTCAAGACCTATTCGTCGGGCATGCGCTCGCGGCTGGCATTCGCCATGTCGCTTGCCTTCGATTTCGATACCTATCTCGTGGATGAACTGACGGCAGTCGGCGACGCAGCGTTCAAGCGCAAGTCGCAGAAAGCCTTCGAAGACCTCGCCGGCCGTGCAGGCCTGGTGATGGTCTCGCACAGCGAATCCACCCTTAAAAATTTCTGCCAGTCGGCAGTCTGGCTGCATCACGGCCAGGCGCACTGGTTCGATTCCGTTGAAGAGGCCCTGCACGCGTACAGGGACAGCATTCCAGCATGATGAAGACCATTACGTCGGGCGCCGCAGGGCAGATCGGGCGCCTGACACGAGTGAACACCCTGAATCGGATCTGGCAAGTCGCCGTGGCCGCATGCCTGCTTGCCGTGGTGTACTGGAGCGTGATTGCGTCTGACCTGTATGTGTCGGAAGCGCGCGTGGTGGTGGAGCGCAGCGATGGCGTGGGCGCCAGCGCCGCGGATTTCACCTCGTTGCTGGTCGGCAATACTGCCCCTCAGGACTTGCTGCTGCTGCGCGAGTACCTGCTGTCGGCCGACATGCTCAAGAAGCTCGACGCCAAGCTCGGGCTGCGCAAGCACTACGCCGACAGCGGCCGGGATCCGCTGTCGCGCTTGTGGTTCGAGGATGCTTCGCTTGAACGCTTCCATGATTACTACCTGAAACGCGTCAGCGTCGAATACGACGACTTTGCGCGCGTCCTCGTGATCCGGGTGCAGGGCTACACCTCGGAGATGGCGCATGCCATCGCGCAGGAGCTGGTCGCCGACGGCGAACGCTTCATGAACGAGATGACGCACCGCATCGCCAGCGAGCAGGTCGTCTATATCGAGAAACAGGTACACGACCAGGGCGAACGGCTGAAGGCAGCGCGCCAGGCGCTGGTGGCCTACCAGAACGCCAATGGCCTGGTGTCGCCGCGCGGCGAGGTGGAAAGCCTGTCCACCGTTGTTGCCAACGCCGAGGCCACCCTGGCCGAACTGCACGTCAAGCGCAACTCGCTCAAGGACGTTTTCACGCCGCAGTCGCCGGCAATTCAGCAGATCGACGCGCAGATCGCCGCGGTCGAGCGCCAGATGGCGGAGCAGCGCGGCCGCATGGTCTCGACCAAGGGCCGCGGCCTGAACCGCGTGGTGGAAGAACACGACCGCCTGCAGGCCGCCGCCGAATTTGCCTTCGACATCTACAAGACCGCGATCGGCGCACTGGAGAAGGCCCGCATCGAGGCCACGCGCAAGCTCAAGAACGTAGCGGTCGTGCAAAGCCCGACCCGGCCGGAGTATCCGCTCCAGCCCCGGCGAATCTACAACATCGTGGTGTTCGTCCTGATGACGCTGATGCTGGCAGGCGTCGTGCAACTGCTCAGCGCCATCATCCGCGACCATCGAGACTGATCCATGCTTCGAAAAATCCTTGCTATCGCGGTCGCCGCGGCCAGCCTGGCCGGCGCTCACGGCGCGCATGCCCAGGGCGGCATGCGCCTGCCGCAATCGTCGGCCGTCGGCCAGATGGAATACGCCGCGCTGGCTGCGCAGGGCGCTACCACTCCGAGTGGCGCAGTCGTCGGCAATCCCGGCGCGATCGGCGGCGTTGCCACCATCCCGGCACGTGCAGACATGCCGCTGCCAGACAGCGCGCCGCAGAACAACGACTACACCGCCAACATGGCCAGCGATGCCTTTGGCGCGCAGTTGTTCACCGGCGCCTTCAGCCGCGACAGTGCTTCCGTCTTTAACCCCAGCCATGTCATCTCCGTCGGTGACCGCATCCAGCTGCGCATCTGGAACGGATACAACGTCGACACCGTATTGACCGTTGACGCCGGCGGCAACATTGTTTTGCCGGAAATCGGGCCGTTCCGCGTGCAAGGCATCACCAACGGCAATCTGCAGACCGCCGTCGGCAATGCACTGCGGCGCGTCTTTGCCAGCAAGGTGTCGATCTACGCCAGCCTGCTGGCCGCACAGCCGGTGCGCGTCTACGTTACCGGCGCGGTCCGCCGCCCCGGCATGTACGATGGCACCTCAAGTGACAGCGTGCTGCGCTACCTCGACCAGGCCGGCGGCATCGACCCTGATCGCGGCTCCTTCCTGGATGTCGCGATCAAGCGCGGCAACCAGACGCTGGAAGTCGTCAATCTCTATGACTTCCTCCTCAAGGGCGACCTGACCTCGCGGCAGCTGAACAACGGCGACGTCATCTTCGTCCAGTCGCGCAAGAAGACCGTCAAGGTCAGCGGCCTGGCGGAAAACGCCAAGCGCTTCGAATTCCTCGGCGAACAGGCCCGGCTCGACCAGATCGTGCGGCTGGCCAAGCCGCTGCCCGAAGCCACCAACGTCCGCGTGGTGCGCAATACCGGCACGGTGCGCAATGTCGAGTACTTCCCGATCTCGCAGGGCAACCAGATCGACCTTCGCAACGGCGACGAAATCGAATTCACCGCCGACAAGCGGCCCGGCACCATCACCGTCCGCGTCGAAGGCGAACACACCGGCCCGCAGGAATACGTGCTGCCGTATGGCAGCCGCATGGGTCAGCTACTCAGCCAGGTGCGTTTCACGCAGGAGTCCGATAGCGAAAGCATCCAGCTCTTCCGCCAGAGCGTGAAGGCGCGCCAGAAGACGCTGCTGGGCACCACGCTCAAGAGCCTGGAATCAAGCGTGCTGACCGCGCGTTCCGGTACAGCGGAAGAGGCCCAGCTGCGCAAGGAAGAAGCGGCGCTGGTGCTGCAGTGGGTGGAACGCGCCAAGAAGATCGAGCCGTCGGGGCAGACGCTGATCGCGAAATCGACAACCCGTAATGATTTGCTGCTGGAAAACGGCGACATCCTGCGTGTGCCGGTCAAGGATGGGCTAGTGCTGGTCAGTGGGGAAGTGCTGTTCCCGAATGCCGTTGCCTACGACAAGAGTCTGGACCTGGATGACTTTATTCAGCAGGCGGGCGGCTTTTCGCAGAACGCGGATACGTCCCGCGTGATCATCGCGCACCGCGATGGCAGCTTCTCCGACGGCAAGAAGGACGATGCGGTTCGGCCGGGTGACGAGATCATGGTGTTGCCGAAGGTGGACTTCAAGACGCGTCAGTTTGCTAAGGACGTGTTCCAGATTCTCTATCAAATTGCAATTAGTGCAAAGGTGGTGTTGGGTCTATGAAAGTGCTCACAGTGTTCGGGACGCGCCCCGAAGCAATCAAAATGGCGCCGCTCGTGAAGCGGCTGGCTGAACATCCGGGCATCGAAAGCCGTGTTTGTGTGACGGCCCAGCACCGGCAAATGCTCGATCAGGTGCTTGATCTCTTTGAAATCAAACCTGATTACGACCTGAATCTCATGAAGGCCGGGCAGACGCTCCAGTCGATCACTTCCGACATTGTCGGCATGATCACGCCAGTGCTAGAGTCTTTCCGCCCAGACTACGTGCTCGTGCACGGGGACACGACCACGACCTTCGCCACGTCACTGGCGGCGTTCTATCAGAAGATCAGCGTTGGTCATGTGGAGGCCGGATTGCGCACCGGCAACCTTTATTCGCCTTGGCCAGAGGAAGGCAACCGGAAACTCACCGGTATTCTGACAGATGTTCACTTTGCACCAACGGAGGAGTCGCGGGCCAATCTGTTGGCGGAGAACGTTCAGTCGGACCGGATTCTTGTGACCGGCAACACCGTTATCGACGCACTGCTTATGGTGCAGCAACGTCTCAACGGCGACGAGCGCCTTGTCCGCCAGATGCAGGACGCCTTTCCGGAACTGCAGACGGGACGCCGCATGGTCCTTGTCACTGCGCATCGTCGCGAAAATTTCGGAAAAGGTATCCAGGAAATCTGCCGGGCTATCCGCACGCTAGCCGAGCACTACTCCGACATCGATTTCGTCTACCCGGTTCATTTGAACCCACAGGTCAAGGTGCCTGCCGAATCCTTCCTTTCGGGCATCGACAATGTGCATCTACTTAAGCCGCAGGACTACTTACCTTTTGTCTACCTGATGTCACGTGCGAGCGTCATCCTGACGGATTCGGGCGGTATCCAGGAGGAAGCACCGTCGCTCGGCAAGCCTGTGCTGGTAATGCGCGATACGACCGAGCGCCCTGAAGCCGTGGCCGCCGGTACTGTACGTCTGGTGGGTGCCGATGCCGGTCGAATCGTCGCCGCCTGCCGTGAACTCCTTGATGACGCACAGCGATACAACGAAATGGCGCGCGCACATAATCCCTACGGGGATGGCTGTGCTTGCGCTCGAATCGTAAATCATCTGGTGGAAAGCAGCATACAGCGCGAGGAAATGGATGAAGAATCGACTCCACTCGACAGGTATGTGGCGCCTGACCATCGACCTGGCAGTGCGAAGCGCGGTGCCGGAGCGGACTTGGCCGGCTGACCGCTCCGGAATTGGCAAAGACTGCGACTATGCCCTGGCACGTGAAGAATTGATTGCCACGTTGTGCATTTAAAAAATCAATAAATACGGGAATGAATTGTGAATCGTCATATTGCTACCGCTTCAGTAATCGGTCTTGGTTATATTGGACTACCGACAGCTGCTATGTTCGCTTCTCGCAAGGTGAAAGTCATTGGCGTAGATGTCAGCCAACATGCAGTCGATACGATCAATCGCGGCCATATTCACATCGTTGAACCTGAATTGGATATGATAGTACGCGCTGCTGTCACGGACGGCTGGCTGCGTGCCACGACGTCGGCCGAGCCCGCCGATGCCTTTCTGATTGCAGTTCCAACGCCATTTCATGGCGATCACGAGCCGGATATCTCGTATGTCAAGGCGGCAACCGAGTCCATTGCGCCGGTATTGAAGAAGGGCGACATCGTGATTCTTGAGTCCACGTCGCCAGTTGGAACGACAGAGTGCATCGTGAAATGGCTTTCGCAATGGCGCACGGACTTGGTCATCGCTAGTAGTGATAGCGATGTATGCGATGTATATGTCGCCTACTGTCCGGAGCGCGTGCTGCCTGGTCAGGTTGTACGTGAATTGGTAGATAACGATCGCATCATTGGGGGCATCAACCCCGCCTCGTCCAAGCGTGCTCAGGAGGTCTACAGTGTGTTCGTGCAGGGCGAACTGATGTTGACCGATGCACGTACCGCCGAGATGGCAAAGCTCACGGAGAATGCGTATCGCGACGTAAATATTGCGTTTGCAAACGAACTTTCCCTGATCTGCGACAGGTTGGACATCAACGTCTGGGAGCTGATCCGCTTTGCGAACCATCATCCCCGCGTGAACATTCTTCAGCCTGGGCCCGGCGTCGGCGGGCACTGCATTGCCGTCGATCCGTGGTTCATTGTCAACAAGACTCCCGAGCAGGCACGGCTTATTCGCACTGCACGTGAGGTGAATGACAGTAAACCAGAATGGGTAATCCGCAAGGTACAGGCCCAGATCGATGCACTTACTGCAGGTGGAAAGAGCAAACAGGACATACGCATTGCTTGCTTCGGCCTGGCATTTAAACCGAATATCGACGATTTGCGGGAAAGTCCATCGCTCGATATTGCGCTCACGCTGGCCGGTCTGTACCCGGGACAGGTGGTCGCGGTCGAGCCAAACATTGAGGAGGCGCCAGCGAAGCTGTCAAAGGCCGGTGTTCGCCTTCTGACCCAGCAGGAAGCGCTGGAGCAGGCCGATGTCTTACTCATGCTCGTCGACCATGCCGAATTCAAGCAGAGGACTCCGGAGTTGGGGGCGGAGCAGCGGCTCGTGGATGCAAAAGGGATCTGGGCGTAAGTCCAACCCTCGCCAGCTTCTCCCCATCAGGGCTCTGATCATTGCTTTCCATTGATGCCGATATGAACGCCGAGGCAATTTCCGCAGACGTCTTCTCTGAGTTGAAGGCAGAAGGAACGTCTTACCAGATCTGTCTTCCTCACGCGGATACGGACCACATCCAAGGTAGGATCAAGACCGAACAGACTCCTTATGAGCTTGCCATGCTCAGGGATATGTCTGGCCGCGTCCAGGCAGATGATCTTTTCCTGGACATCGGCGCCAATGTCGGCAATCACACGCTGTACATGGCTATGGTACGTCGCTGTACGGTGGTAGCTTTCGAACCAAACACGGAACTTTGCCAGGCGTTGCGTCTCAGTGCCGACGCCAATGGCGTTACCGATCGGATTCGGGTCGAGCCATATGCGTTGGGCGAAGTACGGGGCAATGGGCGCTTTGAGCAGTTGCGTCCGGATAACCTTGGCGCTCAAGCCGTCGCAATTGGAAGCGGAGATATTCACATTGTTCCGCTTGATAGTTTCGTATTCGAACGGCAAGTCAAGGTCGTCAAAATCGACGTCGAGGGCATGGAAATGGCAGTGTTGCGCGGTGGCGCAACGCTCCTTGCCCGTGACCGGCCGATAGTTTACGTCGAATGTCTTAATGAAGAACAATTCCGTGCCGTCTCTAGGTTCCTATCGCAACTGAACTACGGTTACTGGGACACATTTAACTCGAGTCCTACACAACTGTTTATTCCTAATGAACAGCTCAACGTTGATCAGCGCCTTTCGCGGCTGCAAGCACTAGCGGAAGAAGGCAACTATCGCAACGGCTACCAGCTTCATCAAAGGCGGAAGGAGCTTGATGAGGCAAATCGAAAGTACCGTTTTGCGACTGAGCAAATTGCGCAGTTCAAGACGCGGATTACTGAGCTCACTGCAGAGAAAACGCTGTTGGATGCCACCCTTTCGGCCCTAAAGGACCGTTTCGAAGCTGAGAGTCTCCGTCATCGCGATGTGGACGATCAGTTGGTGGCGCTGAGGAAAGAACGGGAGGCAAACCTTGAGGCACTATCGGCGACGCGCGCAGACCTCGCTCAGGTGCAAAGTGAATATGGGCTGCAGCAAGAACGCCTGACCCATGCTACGCGCGAACTGACAATTGGCGCGGCGCTAGCGGAGCAAGCACAAACGCTTGCGAACAGACAGCTGGACGACTTGCAGAAACGCGAGCGTGAGACTCGAGAGCGCTGCGATGCCGAGTTGGCTCGTAAGGAGCGTGAAGTTGAATCGCGGCTGCTTCAATCCGAGAAGGCAAGCGCGGAAGTTCGGGCGGTGAATCAAGCCTTGCGCGAGGAGCGGACACAGCTGATTGCACAGGCTTCCGATCTTTCGGCAGTCCTCCACGCGCAGGAAACCGTCTATAGGGAAACTGCAACAGCCCGCGAAGCACGCATACGGGAGGCAGAAAGGGAAAGCGCGGAATTGCGTGTCCAAATCTCCGCGTTGCGAGAGGAACGGTCATCCCTGATTGTCGACAACGACAAGCTTGCGGCCGAACTAGCTACTCAGGAACAAGCATATCGAGATGCAGTGCTGGCGCTCGATCACGATCGGCACGTGCTTACCGAAAAGGCGGCGGCCATGGCTATGGAGAACGCTGCCAAGGCTGAAGAAATTGCACTGCTGGTGGCCCAGAGGCTGGCTTGCGAAGAAGAGTTGACCCGTGTGACCAGTGAACTCGATGTGCTCCGGAATCACGCTGAGCAGTTGGCTGAGGGGATCGGTAAGCACGAGGCTACCTTCCGGCAGAAGGAAGTCGACCTGCGAAATGAGATCGTCACCCTGCAAGCACGAAACCAGGCAAGCACGGATCGCTACGAGAAACTGTCCGACGAGCAAAATGCACTCCGCGACGAGTTCCGAGAGAAAGAGGCCTCGTTTGAGAACGAGATGGCGACGCTGCGCAATAGGATCAATGCACTTAAGGCGGAGGTTTTCGAGGGTGAGGCGCTGAAAGGGCAACTCAGCTCCGAACTTGCCGTCTCAAGTGCGCTGAATCGTTCGGGTGCAGCTGCATTTGAGCAGGCAAAACTCGAGGCGGTGCGCAACAAGCTTGCGCTTACTGAGGCCAATGCACAGATCGAGCGTTTGCGCCAACAACTGCTGGTGGCTAACCAGCGGGTGATGCAAACGAAGAATACGCTGTCTTTTCAGGTCGGCCATGCTTTTGTATTTGCCACGAAGTCATTCGCAAACTTCCGTGCGCTGCCCGGCACGCTGTGGCGACTTCACAACCTCGCTAAGCAGCGCCGCGCAGAACGGGAAAAAGCGAGCCAATCGACGGCGACGAAAATTGTCAGTGTAATTCCGCGTGCGACGGGGTTGCTCAAGAGCGAGGAACACGCGGAAGCCGCACGCCTGATCGCTGAAAGGGCCGGCAAGCGTCTTAAGGGCTTGCACGATAATGACGGTGACCGTTTAGCGCGGCGCTTGAAGACGTTGAAAGTTGCCTCCATCATGGACGAGTTCACCCAGAGTTCGTATGAGCCAGAATGCAATCTGCTGCAACTAACGCCTGCACACTGGCAAGACGAACTGGATGCATTCCAGCCGGAAATGCTGTTCATCGAGTCGGCATGGCGAGGTAAGGACGGGCTATGGGGGAGCAAGGTTGGTCACATGAGCCAGGAAGTTATCGGCATCGTCCAATGGTGTCGGGAGAGGAACGTGCCGACCATCTTCTGGAATAAGGAAGATCCGGTCCACTTCGAGACCTTTCTGTCCACTGCGAAGCTGTTCGATTTTATCTTCACCACGGACGTTGACTGCATTCATCGCTACAAAGGTGCGCTAGGGCATGAACGGGTCTATCTGTTGCCATTCGCCGCGCAGCCGTGCATCAACAATCCCATCGAAAAATTCGAGCGAAAGGATGCGTTTTGCTTCGCAGGTGCCTACTACGCCCGCTATCCTGAACGCACCCGCGATCTCGGTAACTTCATCGTCAACCTTCCAGAGTTCAGGCCACTCGAGATTTACGATCGCAACTATGGCAAGGACGATGCGAACTACCGCTTCCCGGACGAGTATCAGCCTTTCATTGTAGGTAACCTGCCTTACACCGAGATTGACAAGGCTTACAAGGGCTATCGCTACGCGATCAACCTTAACTCAGTCAAGCAGTCGCAATCAATGTTCGCGCGGCGCGTGTATGAGCTGCTTGCATCTAATACGATTACCGTTAGCAATTTTTCGCGAGGTATTCGATTGATGTTCGGCGATTTAGTGGTGACCACCGATAGTGGGGCGGACATGACCCGGCGACTGCGATATCTCGACGAAGACAATGCGCGTGTGCGCAAGCTCCGCCTTGCCGCCCTGCGAAAGGTAATGACCGAGCACACCTACCAGGACAGAATTGCATACATCGTGGCTAAAGTTGGTGCTGAGCAGCAGCCTTCGCTTATGCCGCCAATCCTGGTTGCCGCCTATGCGAAGGATCAAAGTCAAGCTGATCGTCTGATCGCCGCGTTCGTGCGCCAAGACTATGCGCAGAAGATGCTGCTCCTAGTTGTGCCGAACGGCTTCACCCCCGACGTTGGACTACGTGAGAATGCAGTTCGCATTGTGTCAGCAGGGGAAGCAGAAGCACTAACGCTGTCCAGTCTCGGCTCGTCCCGGACATGGCTCTCCGTGTTTGTTCCGGACGACTACTACGGCGAGCGCTATCTGACTGATCTTGCTGTTGCGACACGCTATTCGGAAGCGATGGTCATCGGCAAGGCCTCATACTATGTCTGGTCAGAGCAAGGCGGGCTCAGGTTACAGAACTTGGAGCTTACATACACTAATGTTGCTGCGGTACCGGCGCGTGCGGGAATGGCTCGTCTCGATCAGTTTGCCGGCGTCAGTTTGCGTGAATGGCTAAGAAGTCCGTATACGGCTCAATTGCAGGCCGATAGCGCACTAGCGATTGACGAATTCAACTATTGCCGCAACGGTGTCGATCTCGACGAATCGTCGCTGTCGACCCTCTGCGATATGCAGGATCTCGACGTTGGACTCCCGCTTGCAGAGATGCTGGCACGCGCCGAGGCGATAGCACCGGCGAAAAGCAATAGCGCTGAAATTCCGAAACTGCGCGGGAAAGATTTGGCCGAGTTATTCTCCCGTGCACCGCAGAATAGTCAGGTCACTGTAATTGAGACGGCAGGTCGTCTCCAGGTGGACTCCGCATTGCTCGATGGCAAGCACGAATACTGGAATGCAACACGGGACCACAACCCGGGCGCGCTTGGGGTTACGGACGGAAAGTTGCAGCTGCATCTTGAGACTACGCCGGGTCTGAACTTACAAGCAGTGGTGTTCTTTCTTGATGAGAAAAGGCAGCGGATTGCGCACGTAATCAAAACAGCCAATCGTAATCACTCCATCGAATTGCCAGTGGGGACAGCATATCTGCGGTTAGGTCTCCGGATTTATGCGTCGGGATCGGCGATCATTGAGGCGCTGTTGCTTGGGGAAAAGCCGTTGGAGCCCGCAGAAATGTTTGCGCAGGCCTGCAATTTGGTTTTGACAAATCACTATCCGGCATATGATGATCTATATCGCAATGCATTCGTGCATAGCCGGGTGCGGGCATATCGGAAACACGGCGTACGGTGTGACGTCTTTCGCTTTCGCGCCAACCAGGCGGCGGCATATGATGAGTTTGAGGATGTTGACGTCACCACAGGTGGGGCTGAAGTTCTGCATAAAATTCTAGGGAGCGGTAAGTACCGATCGCTACTCGTGCATTTTCTCGACGAGGCTATGTGGGAGGTGCTTCGACACTATACCGATCGGATTAAGGTGATAGTATGGGCTCATGGCGCTGACATTCAGGCATTTCACCGTCGGTCATTTTTATATCATACCGACGAGCAGCGCATAACTGCGATGAAAAATAGTGAAAGGCGAATGAATTTTTGGCGCGGATTGCTTCAACCTTCCGTGGACAACGTACATATTGTATTTGTTTCAAGATTTCTCGCTTCTACTGCTGCAGAGGATCTGGGGATAGATCTCTCTAACATTTCTCACAGTATCATTCATAACCCTATTGACACAGATCGATTTGAATATGTGGAGAAATCCGCAGACATGCGGAAAAAGATTCTTTCCATTCGTCCTTTTTCATCGACCGTTTATGCAAATGATTTGACGGTTAAGGCAATTCTGAAATTATCCCGAGAACCGTTCTTTGATGAGCTCGAGATTCGGATTATTGGGGACGGACCGATGTTTGATGAGGTCATTGATCCGCTGCGCAAGTTTCATAATGTTATTATTGAGCGCAAGTTTGTCAATCACAGTGATATAGCATTGCTTCATAAGCAATATGGCGTTTTCTTGTGTCCATCCCGAATGGATACGCATGGGGTGTCACGAGATGAAGCAATGTCGTCGGGTTTGGTTCCTGTCACAACGGCAGTGGCTGCTATTCCTGAGTTCGTTGACGAGAAATGCGGGATACTGGTGCCAGCTGAAAGTGCCGATGAGATGGCTGCTGGTGTATGCAAACTGGTTCGTGATCCGCAACTATTTCTTGATATGAGTGCAAGAGCTGCTCGGCGGGTGAGATCTCAGTCAGGAAGTTCGGCCGTTATTTCGGCGGAACTCGCACTCTTCAACGGGTCGAGCGACTCGAGGTATAGTGCTTAGAAGCGAGGCGGTGCAATTGCCTTCGTACTGTCCCCCCAAATGCTTACGAACTCTCGTTCAGGTATAGTCGCGGAATAGTGGCTGCCATTAAGTTTTTTATGTGCATTCGATATATGGAACTCATAGTCGAGAATATTTAGAAGATGACTGCTATAGTTTCTAAGCCCCTAGCAGGGCCGGCCGAAGTGGACAAATTTGAGTGCCATGGTCTGGAGAATATACGTCTACCGGGGCCGGGTATGTATCAGATTCAAGTTGTTGTTCGAGATGTCTCGTTCGATCTGTTGGTGCGGGTTCCTTCTGCGCCAAAAAATATTCTCGTCTTCGGACAATCGGCGATCAGTTCGAGAAATGTATTGCCACTCCCGATTTTCCATCGATGGACTTGGTTTGTTGACTTTCCGGATTCAGTTTGTGTTGCTCTGAATGACCCGACGCTATATCTCGATGAGACGATGCTCGGTGGTTGGTTTCAAGGCACTCGTGATCATTTTTATATGGAGGACGGGGCTTTGATTGTGGCGAAGATTGCTGATGAAATGGAAATTGATCGGTCAAGGATTTTCTTTTACGGTTCATCGGCGGGAGGTTTTTCGGCATTGATGATGGCGGCAATGATAGATGGCGCCTCAGCAATTGCCGAGATTCCACAAACAGACATGGCAAGGTATCATGTTTCGAGTGCGGTAAATGCGCTGCTAAGAAATTGCTATGGGGGTTCAACTTTGCAAGAAGTGGTCGCCATCTATCCCGAGCGACTTTCTGTTTTACGGTATTTTGAAAAGAATCAGAGGGTGCCAAACATCATGTATCTGCAAAACCTTGCCGATACGACGCATCTAGAGCGACATTTTTTCCCGTTCGTCGCAGGAATTGAGAGGTTGCTGGATATGCAAAAGAAAAGGGGGGAAGAAAAAGATGTACGAATGCATGCGGAGTTTTATGTAGCGCGTACCGAGAAAGGTGGTGGGCACGTTGCTGCTCCGCGAAATGTTGCAATTAGGACTATTCGAGCCGCGATTAGCGAATTTTATTAAGATGGATGCGGGCTTCATGAGCCTTTTTGAAAGTTAATTTGGTTGGCTTGCGAAAGTGTTAGTATAGGCGGCTCTTAGTTGCCGTGTTTATATTGTGATTGCCTCACCAACTATCGCTCTGATTGCTGACGCGCTGACGTTTGAGAGTCTTGGCCTGGAGACACGAATTGTGCCCCTTGGGCCGGTCGATCGCATCTGGCGTCTTCCACTGGCGAAGCCCGACTTCCTCCTAGTCGAGTCGGCTTGGCTCGGACACCGAAATCGCTGGAGGTACAAGATTGCTGGCTACCCGGAGCATCCCGAGCGCAACAACAGAGCGTTGGGAAGGCTTGTAGCTGCTGCGCGTGATCGCAACATTCCTACCGTGTTTTGGAACAAGGAGGACGGCGTGCACTTCGACCGCTTCATCGAGAGCGCTCGTTTGTTCGACCATGTTTTCACTGTGGACGCCAATGCAATTCCTCGCTACAGGCAAGTTATGGGTGAAAGCGCGTCGGTCCATGTATTAATGTTTGCAATTCAACCTAAGACGCATGGCTTCTTGGGATTCGATTTCAAATATCACCGAGCGAATTTTGTTGGCAGCTATAGCAATCGTGTTCATCCGCAGCGACAGCGGTGGCAGGATACTTTCTTTGGAGCAGCTTGTTCTAGTGGGCTTGGCGTCACGGCTATTGATCGCAATTCCACTCGCAAGGCTGAACACTATCGTTTCCCGCCGCTGCGCGGACTTGAGATCCAAGGCGCGATTTCACACGCTGAGACGGGGCGCATCTATAGGGACTATCTTGTTTCAATAAACGTAAACACCGTTGAGGACTCGCCGACGATGTTCTCGCGCCGTCTTGTCGAGATTCTCGGTTGCGGTGGCATAGCCGTAACAAATCCGACGGTGGCCGTGAATACGATGTTCAAAGAGTTTTGCCATGTTGCCGCGAGCGCGGACGAAGCTCGAGAATTATTCGCTCGCCTTCGTCACGGACCCTCATCTATGGATCTCGAACGCGCTAGGGCTGGGGCCGAATACGTTGCGAAGCACCATACGTGGGCACATCGCTTGAATCAGATCGCCGAAGTGGTGTTGCGATGACGTCTGCTCAAGCTCTTATCACCTTGCGATTCAGACGGCGGTGGGGTGCCCTGTGAGTAAGGTTTCCCTTTCTTGCAATCCGCACATCGTGTCAATTCGCGACGTAGGACTTTGGCGCCAGCGCATGTTGCCGGCTTTCCTGGATGGCCCCCTGCGGTTTTCGTACCCGGGCTTGGAAACGACCGAAGTTGTTCATATTGGGTGGGGCCGCAAGCCCAGTGGGAGGCGCGCTCGAGTCCGAGCATCGGCAAGCGGAGCGCGATGCCTTTTGCTCGAAGACGGTTTCCTGCGCTCGCTGTGTCCCGGACCGTCCTCTCAGACATGCTCGCTGGTAGTGGATGATCGTGGCATCTATTACGACGCCTCGCAGCCTTCCCGGTTGGAAGAGCTGGTGTCCACGCCGTTGCTGCCTGCAGAGCATACCAGGGCGCGGCAACTGATCGAACGGTGGTGCGGCGCCGGCATTTCCAAATACAACTATGCGCCGGCTCCGGTATCGCTGCCGGCACAGCCTTACGTGCTGGTCGTCGACCAGACCGCAAATGATGCTTCGGTGCAGTTTGGCCAGGCGAGCGGCGATAGTTTCCGCCACATGCTTGAGTCTGCGTCGCAGACGTATCCGGATTGCAAAATCCTGGTCAAGGAGCATCCTGAAGTAGCGCTCGGGCGAAAGCGTGGCTATCTCGGCCAGATTCTCGATCACGGCGACTATCCGCGCGTGGAGCGGCTTCAGGACGACGTCCACGTAGTGCCGCTGATCCGCGGCGCGCGCGCCGTCTTCGTGGTTACCTCGCAGGTCGGCTTCGAGGCGCTCCTGCACGGCAAGACGGTTCATACGTTCGGCATGCCTTTCTATGCCGGTTGGGGCCTGACGATTGATGCATTGCCCGCGCCGAGCAGGCGGCATCCCGTTTCGGTGGAGCAACTGGCATTTGGCACGCTGGTTAGATACTCGCGCTATGTCCAGCCTCATACCGGAAACCGTTGTGAGGTGGAGGACGCCATCGATTACCTGGCGCTGCAACGCCGGATGGCTCAGCAGTTTCCGCGGCGTCTGCATGCAGTCGGTTTTTCGCGCTGGAAGCGGAAAATCCTGAAGGACTTCCTGCAAGGTCATGACGTAATTTTCCATCGCGGTCTGCGATCTGTACCGCAGGGCGCGACGTTGCTGCGCTGGGGCCAGAGTGTCGACGCAACGGTGCGTCCGGATCTATCGGTAGTCACGGTAGAGGATGGCTTCCTGCGATCTGTCGGCCTTGGCGCGCAGCTGGTCCGGCCGCTGTCGTGGGTGTTTGATCGTTCCGGCATCTACTACGACGCGACCGGTGAGTCCGACCTCGAACGATTGCTGGCGAATGCCGAGTTCGACGTCGCTGTTCTTTCGCGTGCCGCGCAATTGCGCGAATCCATCATCGATGCCGGGCTCACCAAGTACAACGTCGGGTCAGGAATCTGGACCCGGCCTGCAGGCGTTGGCCATGTGATTCTGGTCGTCGGCCAGGTGGAGGCGGATGCGTCGCTGCGTTTCGGGGCACCTGGCAACTGCACCAACCGCGCGCTGCTGGAGGCGGCGCGCGCCGAGGCGCCTGGCGCGTATCTGGTCTATAAGCCCCATCCAGATGTCATGAGCGGCTTGCGCGGCAATCGCGACGAGGAAAGAGCGCTCGAGGCGCTGTGCGACGAACTGGTGATGGATTGTCCGATGGACCGGCTTATCGCCGCTGTCGACGGCGTCCATGTCCTGACCTCGCTTGCCGGGTTCGAGGCCCTGCTTCGTGGCAAGCCGGTCACGACGCATGGCGCGCCGTTCTATGCCGGTTGGGGCCTCACGGATGACCGCTGCGAAATGCCGCGTCGGCATCGTCGTCTTTCGCTCGACATGCTCGTTGCGGGTGCGCTGATCCTGTATCCGCGCTATGTCTTGCGCGATGGCAAGCATGGATTCGCGACGCCGGAAATTGTGGTGGACCACATCTTGTCGTGGCGCGATGAGGTGCCAGCCCGTGCCTCGGGACTCCGGCGCCATTTGATCCAATCACTGCTGCGGCCATGGATCCGCTGGCGTGACGGCGCCGCTCGGCGAGACAGTCGGAGGCCCGGAGGAGCCGACGCTGCCGGTCTGGCGCATCCGCAGCATTGCACGGCGCATCGACGGGTATCTGCGCCAGAGCAATAAGACGCTGCGGAACAAAGACAGAATCACAAATAACGGAATACAAGAGCAGCAAGAGGGTCGAGGAAATGTTGTCGTTCAGGAAGCCGTCCGGAAGTATCGACATCCCCAGTCTGTCGAAGGGAAGCAAAGGGGCCACTCCGCACGATGCTGCAGGGCCTGCCGCGACGGAGCCGGCGAGCCTGGAACAGATTGCCAACCATCGCCGCGTCCTGCTGCTGCAAGGACCGAACGGCCCGTTCTTCGCGCGCCTGCGCGACCTGCTAACGGCCAAAGGCTGCCAGGTCACCAAAGTCAACTTCAACGGCGGCGACGATGCCTTCTATCGTCGCGGTGACATTGTCAGGTTCGTGCAGCCGATGGTGCTGTGGGAATCAGTCCTCCGTAGCCTGGTTGCGGAGCGCCGTATCGACGCCATTGTGGTATTCGGCACCAGCCGTCGCCAGCACCGCATTGGCGCGCGCGTGGCCGATGCTCTGGGTATTGCATTCTGGGCATTCGAAGAAGGCTACGTGCGCCCCGACTACATCACGCTGGAGTGCGGAGGCGTGAATGCGGATTCTCCACTTGCCCCGCTTGCGATCCCGGAGATTCCAAAGGTCACTGTGCCGGCGAAGCCCCGCAAGTTCCGGCATTCGTTCCGCAAGATGGCGCTGTACTCGTTCTGGTACTTTGCCGCTGGCATGACGGGTGCGCGCCGCTATCCGCATTACCAGCATCACAAGCCTTTCGCCTTGCACGAACTGGGGCAATGGATACGGGCGGCATACCGCAAGCAGGTTTATCGCTGGCAGGAACGGCCGCTGCGCGAGCAGTTGCTTGCGAACGATCATCCCCACTTTTTTCTGGCTCCGCTGCAGGTCTACAACGATAGCCAGATTCGCGTGCACAGCCCGTGGCGCAGGATCGAGGACTTCATCGAGTGGACCGCACATTCCTTTGCCGAGCATGCGCCTGCCGACAGCGTGCTGGTGTTCAAGCACCATCCCATGGATCGGGGTCATACCGACTACGCGGCCATTATTGAGGCATGCGCCGCACGCTTCGGTGCCAGTGGCCGCATCGTCTATATTCACGATGCCCACCTGCCTTCGTTGCTGCACCGATGCATGGGATTGGTGACGGTGAACTCCACGACCGGTTTGCAGGCCTTGTTTCACCGCGTTCCCGTCATTGCGCTTGGCCGCTGCTTCTACGCCAAGCCCGGTCTGACTTACCAGGGGTCCCTGGATGCCTTCTGGAATGATCCAGGCGCTGTCGACATGCGGGTCTATTCGCGCTTTCGCAACTACCTGGTGCGGGTGTCGCAGATCAACTCGTCGTTCTATGCCGACGACATGCTGGTGCCCGTTCCGGAGCAGCGTCGCAAGGATCTGCAAAGGCGAAAACTGGCGCGGCTGCTGTTTGTCGCCGGTCTCGTCACCGCCGATGCCTATAGCGGTCGGGTCTGGGATATCAACGCAACCGTTAGCGTACTGGCTGCGCTGCTGGTTGGATGATCGATACGGCCGGTGGGTCCGGCTGATGCTGCGCATGACAGAGTCATTTCCTTGCCTCCGTCATACGTGTTCGTCGCGCCAGTCTTGCGCAGCCGATTCCATCACGAAGGCGGCAAGTCCAATCACTGCAAATAGAACAAGGCTGAGAACCAGCATGCGAGTCCTTTGTCGAGCGTTCGGCTCCGTGTTTTATTCAACGGCTCACGCATGCCAGTTACAAATTGGAGGAAACCCGAATGCCAGCCACGTTTGCGTAGCAGTGAATTACTGTCTTGTTCGCGCCCGGAAAGCTGTTCGTGGGCGCCGACGGGATATTGTTTCAAAACTACAACAGTCCAGACGGTAGCATTCCTGAGCCGATCCGGTTGGACGGATATCCGCCGTGACAGGCCGGATCTGTCGCTATACTGTCGGGCGCCCTGGCGCCCTTGGCATTGCCGGATAGCAGGTCCACCCGCATTACCCCCGCTGCGCCCCCAGCCCCCACTCTTTGCCCCCGCCATGAGAGAACGCATTGCCGGCTTCCTGCTGATGATCTTTATCGTCCCGTTGGCCGTCCTCGGATACCTCCTGATCGCCTATATCGGTTTTTTCGGCAAGACCGAGCGCGGCCGGGCAGGGGTGCGGGCACTCGATCATTTCGTCAATGCGACGCTGTTCAATGGCTATGCCTGGGAGTCGGTGTCTTCGCACGCCTGGCGCGAACAGCATCGCTGGTGGGCCCGTTTCATCATCTGGTTTACCGACAAGTTCCAGCAGGACCACTGCCGGCGCGCCAACAAGCGTGAGCAGCCGATCGTGGACCTGGTACTGAAGAAGAATCTGCACCACCGGACGCAATGATGAGCGCTGCCCTTCAGGAAATACCCGCGCAGGCTGCTCCGGGACTCGTAAGGCGACGCAAGGTCTATTACGTCAGCGGCTTCGATCCACGCGGCGCAGCGTTCTATCACCGCCTGTATCGCGAAGAGTCGGCGAAGCAGGCCGTCCATCATGGCGGTTCGGTCGCCGTAGGTGCGCGCTCGCGGCTGGGTGAGCATGTCAGCGCCTGGAACGTCGACAGTGAATGGGATGGCCATTCGGTTTCCACGGAGTACCAGTTCCTGCATTGGGACGACCTGGTGCGTCGGCACTGGGAGCCGAGCCTGCCGCGGCTGGTGCTGGCGACGCTCGCGAGCTATGCGCGCTATATCGGTTGCGGCGCGTTCGGCCGCCTCAGCAAGACCTTCCGCGGGCCTTTCTTCAGTGCGTTGTATCCGCTGGTTTATCTGGCGCTGCTGCTGATGCTGTCGTTGGGTTTCGGGATTGGCGCTTCGGCGGCGCTGTCAGCGGTGGGCGTGCATGGATGGCTGGCGGTGGCGGGCGGGATGGCCGCCGGCGCCGTGCTGTTCGGCGGCGGGGTTGCGCTGGCGAACCGCCTGGCGGTGTTCTGGCTGCTGCGGATCTACCGTTTCGTGCAGTCGTGGGGCGAGCGCGAGCCCGAGGACGTCCGGCAGCGCATCGATGCGTTTGCGGACTGGATCCGCCGTGACCTGGAGGCATCGCCCTGCGATGAGGCACTGGTGGTGGGCCATAGCGTCGGCTCGATCGTCGGCGTGTCGCTGGCGGCGCGCCTGGCAGATGCGTTGACACCGGCGCAGCGCCGCGGCCTGACGCTGGTGACGCTGGGGCAATGCATTCCGCTTTTGAGCCTGATGCCGTCGGCCACTGCGTTCCGCCGCGACCTGCAGCGGCTGTCAACGGAGCGGGAGATGCAATGGCTGGACATGAACGCCCGTGCCGATTCGCTGTGTTTCTCGCAGGCCAATCCGCTCGATATCTCGGGCATTGCCGGCGCGGCCGCGGGCCGGCCCACCGCACAGGTGGTGCGCCCGTTCCGCATGTTCGGCAAGCAGGAATACGCGCGCATGAAGCGCAGCAAGCAGCGCCTGCATTTCCAGTATCTGATGGCAAGCGCCTTGCCTAACGAGTATGACTATTTCCGGATGACGGCCGGCCCGCGTCGCATCCAGCCTTTCTGATACCCGCAGTTCGCCCCCATGAATTTCCAGCCCCCGTATCCCAAGCCGCACGTGCGCAAGAGTTCGTTCCTGTTGCGCTTCCTGCGTGGCTGGAATTCCTGGATCGATGTGCTGTTCGAGCGCAGCTATTCGATGAAGATGGGCAAGATCTCGCAGCCCGGCATGGACATCTTCATGGTGAACGATGCCGACTGGGTGCGCCGGATCCTGGGGGATGCGCATGCGTATCCCAAGCACAAGCTGATGCACCGGATGCTGGAGCCGCTGCTGGGCACCAGCATCTTCACCACCAACGGTGACCTATGGGAGCGGCAGCGCCGTCTGGTGGAGCCGGCGTTCGCGCAGGCGCGGCTCAGGCTGGTGTTCGCACTGATGGCCGATTCGGTGGCGGGCATGACACAACGCCTGGATGAGGTGGCGGACGGGCGTTCGTTCGAGGTCGACGGCGAGATGACCTACGTGACGGCGGACATCATCTTCCGCACCATCCTGTCGGAAACCCTGGAAGAATCCGCGGCGAAGGAGATCTACGACGCCTTCCTGGAATTCCAGCATCACGCGCAGCGGGCGATGATCCTGATGATCTACCGGCTGCCGCCGGTGTTTTCGGGGTGGGCCAGCAAGCGCGCGGCGAAGAAGATCCGTGCCATCCTGTCAGGCATCATCGCGCGGCGGATGGCGGAGCGCGACAGCGGGCTGGGTAGCGCAAGGCAGGACATCCTGGCCGCCATGATGGATGCCGTCGATCCGGTAAGCGGCGATCGGTTTACCTATGAAGACCTGGTGGACCAGGTCTGCATGCTGTTCCTGGCCGGGCATGAGACGTCGGCCAGCGCGCTGACGTGGGCGCTTTACCTGATTTCGCAATGCCCGCACCTGCAGGACCAGATGCTGGCGGAGATCCAGGCCGCGGTGGGGGACCGGGATTTCGAGCTGAGCGACATCAAGGGCCTGCCGACCGTGGGCAACGTCTTTCGCGAAACACTGCGCCTGTACCCGCCGGTGGGGTTCTTCGTGCGCGAGGCCGCGCAGTCCCAGTGCATCCGGGACAAGTCGGTCAAGCAGGGCTCACCGATCCTGATTTCGCCGTGGCTCCTGCATCGGCACCGCACGCTGTGGGAGCGGCCGGACGAGTTCGACCCGGATCGTTTCGACACGCCGGCCGGCAAGGAGTCGTCGAAGTGCGCGTATATCCCGTTCAGCAAGGGGCCACGCGTATGCATCGGCGCTGCCTATGCGACGCAGGAAGCCGTGCTGATACTCGCCAGCATCGTCCGCCGGTATCGCGTCGAAGCAGATCCGGGGCATGTGCCGATGGTGGTGGGGCGCGTAACCATCCGTTCGGGCAACGGGGTGCGCGTCCGCCTGGAGCGCCGCTGACCTGCGTTTTCGCGGCGCCTAGAACCCTCTGACCCGCAAGCCAATCGAGAGCATCCCGTAAGTCCCGTCAAGCCGGCTTGCGGAGACCGGGTTGTACAACGTCGGCACATAACCCATCAGGCTGTTATGCGCTCCTTGTCCACGCACGAAGACGTCGACGTGCCGGTTGACCGCGTAGGCTGCCTGCAGCAGCACGGTCTGGTTGAACGGTGTCCTGGCAGAGCCATAGGCCATGTAGCGGTTATCCAGTTCGCGGAAGAAGTACTGGACGTGGTAACCCGCGGTCAGGCTCCACGCACCCAGGCCCCAGCGCCATGAGCCGCCCGCGCCGACGAATGCGCTGCCGTCGTTGAAACTGCTGCCGGCGTCGATACCGACATCGGCGGCATTGAGTTGGAAGCCGCCGCCGATAAAGCCGGTCAGCACCTGGCCGGGCCAGCGACGGCCGGTGTAGATCAGATCGGCTTGCAACTGCGTGTCGTTCGGGTGAGCGATGCTGTAGCCGGCGAGCTTGTTCCCCAGCATTGCGCCGGATTTGCGCGGGTTGCCGGTGTAGTTTGCCCAGGCCGGCAGGCGCAGCGTCAGTTTGCGGCCGATTCCGGCGGCGTCATCGCCATGACTGACATGGCGGCGCCAATAGCCTGCTTCCAGCGACCAGTCTGGCGACAGCTTATAGCCGAGCCGCAAATGACCGCCCTGATAATGGGTACCCATGTCGTACGCCGGTTCGGCGTAATAGCCCCGCGCCGCCGCCCCCACCGGATCCGCGCTCAGCAGCCCATCCTCCATGGCGCCGAACGCCACCCCAGCAGGCGCCAGCATCATGGCGCCGATGCAGGCCCTCAGCCTGCGCTGAATCCTGGCGTCCATCTTTGTCCCCCGGTTGGCCTGTTGTTGTTCACTGTCGTGCCGGCCATGGCACCGTCTGTCGCGATGCTGGCGTTAAAGGAATGTTGGAAAGCGGCAGGACGATAGACAACCCACGTTGGTACGCCATCGCACGCACGGCAGTCCCCGCAGTACGTTGCCCGGTAAAGGAAGGCTCCTTGACTTTAGCTCGTACGATATATATCGTAAGATATGTCTAGCGACATACAGGAGAGCTCCATGCATCACCACCACCCGCATCACCCCGGCTTCCGTGCCTATCCGGACCTTCTCGGGAGGGCCCGCCATCTCATAATGCGCCTGGCCCCGCACATGACTCATCACGCCATGAGCCGCGGCCACGGCAGCTTCTGGGGCGGTCGCGACGACGACGCTTTCGGTCCCGGCGGCCCCGGCGGCTTCGACGAGGAAGGCTGGCGCCGTGGCCGCAAGTTCAGCGCCGACGACCTGCAATTGCTGCTGCTGTCGCTGCTGGAAGAAAAGCCCAGCCACGGCTACGAACTGATCAAGGCGCTGGAGACCCGTACCAACGGCTTCTACAAGCCCAGCCCCGGCGTGGTCTATCCTGCGCTGACCTACCTGGAAGAAGTCGGCTATGCCACGGTCGACACCGAAGGCAACAAGAAGCGCTACCAGTTGTCGGAGACCGGCAGGGCGCACCTGGCGGCCAATCGGGAGCGTGTCGATGTCATGGTGGCGCGGCTGCGCCATGTGGCGCGCAAGATGGAGTGGATGCGCCGGGCGATGCGTGGCGAGCAGCAGCCCGAGCCGGAGCAGGGCGGCTGGCTGCCCGAGCTGATGCAGGCGCGCGCCGCGCTGAAGCAGGCGCTGGTGATGCGCAGCGAAGCGAGTGCCGACGAGCAGCGCCGCATTGCTGCGATCCTGGCGCGCGCGGCGGCTGAGATCGAAGCGGGCCCGCAGGCCTGAACCATGGCGCTGACCCTGGCATCGGCCTTCGGCAATCGTGCCTGGCAGGCGCAGGGCGCGCAGACAAGGAATTCCGATATGACGACAAACGCTACTGAACCCGCACGCAACCTGACCGTCGAGCGCGTGCGCCATCCGCTGAAGATGCGCCTGCTGCAGGTGGTGCGCACCACGCTGGTCTCGCCGCAACTGCTGCGCGTGACGCTGGGCGGCGCCGACCTGCAGGACTTTGTCTCGGCGTCGTTCGACGATCACGTCAAGGTGTTTTTCCCGGCTGCCGGCGAGGACAAGCCGGTGCTGCCGCAGGTCACCGCGGACGGCATCGTGTTTCCGGAGGGCCAGCCGCGCCCGGCGGCACGCGACTACACGCCGCGCCGCTACGATGCGGCCAAGCAGGAGCTGGACCTCGAATTCGTGCTGCATGGCGATGGCCCCGCGTCGACGTGGGCGGCGCAGGCGCGGCCGGGCCAGTACCTGGGCGTGGGCGGGCCGCGCGGTTCGTTCGTGGTGCCGACAGGGTTCGACTGGCACCTGCTGGTCGGCGACGATACGGCGCTGCCGGCGATCGCGCGCAGGCTGGAAGAGCTGGGTGCCGGCACCCATGCCATCGTCGTGATGGAAGTGGGCGATGCCGCCGCGCAGATCCCGCTGCCGAGCGCCGCGCACGTCGACCTGCACTGGCTGCATCGCGGCGATGCGCCGGAAGGCAGCCTGCTTGAAGGCGCGCTGCGCGAATTGGCGCTGCCGCGTGGCGAAGGCTATGTGTGGGCCGCAGGCGAGGGCGCGGCGATGAAGGCCGTGCGCCAGTACCTGGTCATGGAGCGCGGCATCGACAAGAAGCGCATTCGCGCGTCGGCCTACTGGAAGCGCGGGGCGGCGGCGGTGCACGAGACGCTGGACGACTGAGCGCTGCGACGCGGTGTACGCGGGCGCGGGCATGTCCTAAGATGGCGGCATAGCCATCGTTCTCGCCATCTCCAGGAGCAGCGCCGTGCCGTTTGCCATCAAGCCATTGCGCCTTGCCGCCGCGGCGGCCTCCATCGCCATGCTGGCCGCGTGCGCGCCGGACTCCGTGCGCAATATCGAGGCCCGTGGCTTCAACGCCTATCTCGATTCGCTGCAGACCGCGTGCCCCAATATGGTGGTCGGCTCCAGCAATATCAGCGAGTGGCTGCGCACCAGCGGCAGCCGGGACGATGACAACTACGTCTACTGGCTGGACCAGACCTCGCGGCTGTACTACCGTCGCATTTCCCCGGCACAGTATCGCGATTCGGTCAGCGCCGCGCTTGGCGGCAAGTCGGATGCGCGCGCGCTGGACTGCATCGTGCGCAACCTGCCGGCGGACCGGCCGACGCATCCGCCGGGCGGCAAGCTGCTCTGAACGGTCGCGCACGGTCGCACATGGCCGTTGTGCAATCTTTGCATCCCCGCTAACATAAGTCCCCGGCAGACGAGACAACGTCTGCCGACGTCGCTCGGACGGTTCCGGGCGCTTACGTAAAGGACTTCCTCATGACTGCCGCTTCCTCCGGCAAGCGCCGCTTTGCGCGCATCGATCGCCTTCCCCCGTACGTTTTCAATATCACCGCCGAGCTGAAGATGGCCGCCCGCCGCCGTGGCGAGGACATCATCGACATGAGCATGGGCAATCCCGATGGCGCCACGCCGGCGCATATCGTGGCCAAGCTGACCGAAGCGGCGCAGCGGCCCGATACGCACGGCTATTCGGCATCCAAGGGCATTCCGCGCTTGCGCCGCGCGATCTCGCACTGGTACCGCCAGCGCTATGACGTCGAGATCGATGCGGATACCGAGGCCATCGTCACCATCGGTTCCAAGGAAGGTCTCGCGCACCTGATGCTGGCCACGCTGGATCGCGGCGACACCGTGCTGGTGCCCGATCCCAGCTATCCGATCCATATCTACGGTGCGGTCATCGCCGGGGCGGATATCCGCTCGGTGCCGCTGGTGCCGGGCATTGACTTCTTTGCCGAGCTGGAGCGCGCCATTCGCGGCAGCTATCCCAAGCCCAAGATGATCGTGCTGGGATTTCCGTCCAACCCGACGGCGCAATGCGTGGAGCTGGATTTCTTCGAGCGCGTGATCGCGCTGGCGCGCAAGCACGATATCTTCGTGGTGCATGACCTGGCCTACGCGGATATCGTCTTCGATGGCTGGAAGGCACCGTCGATCATGCAGGTGCCGGGCGCCAAGGACATCGCGGTGGAATTCTTCACGCTGTCCAAGAGCTACAACATGGC
Organism: Cupriavidus nantongensis; assembly: GCF_041726985.1. Classification (GTDB taxonomy): domain Bacteria; phylum Pseudomonadota; class Gammaproteobacteria; order Burkholderiales; family Burkholderiaceae; genus Cupriavidus; species Cupriavidus nantongensis_A. The sequence continues at coordinate 32,514 of NZ_CP168302.1, forward strand.
GGGCTGGCGCGTGGGCTTCATGGTTGGCAACCCGGACCTGGTGGCGGCGCTGACGCGCATCAAGAGCTATCACGACTACGGCACCTTCACGCCGCTGCAGATCGCGGCCATTGCCGCGCTGGAAGGTGACCAGCAATGCGTCAGCGAGATCGCCGCGCAATACCAGTCGCGCCGCGACGTGCTGGCGCGCGGGCTGATTGAGGCGGGCTGGCCGGTGGAGATCCCGAAGGCCTCGATGTATATCTGGGCGCGGATTCCCGAACCGTACCGCGCGCTGGGCTCGCTGGAGTTCTCGAAGCAGCTGCTGGCCAAGGCCAAGGTGTCGGTGTCGCCCGGCATCGGCTTTGGCGACTATGGCGACGAGTACGTGCGCTTTGCGCTGATCGAGAATGAATCGCGCATCCGGCAGGCGGTGCGCGGTATCAAGGCGATGTTCCGGGCGGACGGGCTGGTGAAGCCATCGACGGCCTCACAAGCATGAACCCGCGCCGCGCTCAGTAGCGGCGCAGCGCCTCCAGGTCGAGCACATGCACGGCGCCGTGCTCGACCGCCAGCAAGCCTTCGCTCTCCAGCACCTTGAGCGCCGCATTGGCCCGCTGGCGCGAAATCCCCGCCAGCAGGCCCACTTCCTCCTGTGTCAGATGCAGCGCCGGACCCAGGCCAGGGCATAGCACCGGATTGAACAGCGTCGCCAGCGCCCGCGCCACACGGCCCTCGATGCCATGCAGCCGCTCATGCTCGACGGTGGCGATGAACAGGCCGAGCCGTTCGTTGAGCTGGTCGAGCAGGTAGCGGTTGAAGGGCAGGCTGGTTTCCTGCAGCCACCGGAACGTGGCACCCGGCATGCAGGCGATGCGGGAATCGCGCAGCGCCACGACGTCATAGCGCAGCGCCTCGCGCTTGAGGAGCGAGCCTTCGCCGAGCCAGCCGCCGGCCGGCACGCCGGTAAGCGTGGCACGCTTGCCGGACGGCGAGGCGCAATGCACCTTGACCAGGCCGTCGGCGACGCCCAGCCAGCTGTCGGCGAGGTCGCCCTTGCGGATGACATAGGCGCCTTGCGGCACCGCGCGCTCGCGCAGCTCGGTGCGCACGCGCTCGCGTTGCACCGGTGTCAGTGCCGCGGCCCAGGGGCTGCGCGCCAGCAGCGCGTCGAGGCTCACGGCAGCGCATCCGCTCAGTGGTACGGGGGCAGGGGCAGCGGCTGCTCGCCCGGCGCCCACCACGGCCGGAACAGTGCCTGGACCTCGGCATTATTCACCGCGTCATAGCTGGTGACGCGCCAGTGCGGGGCGTTGTCCTTGTCGACGATCAGCGCGCGTACACCCTCGACGAAATCGCCTTGTGCGAAGGTGTTGACCACCACCGCCAGTTCCATGCGGAAGCAGTCGGCCAGGTTCATCCTGCGCCCGCGCAGCAGCAGCTCGCGCGTGGCGCACGCGGACAGCGGCGAGCGGGTGCGCAGGACATCGATAGTGCGGGTGGCCCATGCGGTGTAGGCGGGGTCGTCCTGGCAAGCCAGGCCGGCCAGGATCTCCGGCAGCGTGGCGTGCCCCGCGAAATGCTGCAGCAGGGCCGGCAGCACTTGCAGCAGCGGTGCTTCGGCGACGCTGGCGACGGGCTTGCGCACCAGCGCACGGCGCAGGTCCACAAGCGTGTCATGGCCCCATTCGATGCCGGCCAGGGTTTGCTCCAGTCCGGCCAGCGTGGCACTGTCCACCGCCGCATCGGCCAGTCCACACAGCAAGGCGTCGGCTGCGCCGATGCTCACGCCGGTCAATCCCAGGTAGAGCGCCAGCGGCAGCGGCAGCTTCGATAGGAAGTGGCTGGCCCCCACATCCGGCACCAGGCCGATGCCGGTCTCGGGCATGGCCACGCGCGATCGCTCGGTGACCAGGCGCAGGTGCGCGGCCTGTGCCAGGCCCATGCCGCCGCCCATGACGATGCCGTCCATCAGCGCCACCAGCGGCTTGGGAAAGCGGTGCAGGCGGTAGTCCAGCGTGTATTCGTCGATAAAGAAGCGCCGGTGCAGCGGCGTGCCGTCGCGATAGCTGTCGGTCAGCGCGCGGATATCGCCGCCGGCGCAGAAGGCCTTGGGGCCCGCGCCGCGCAGCACCACCGCGCGGATGGCATCGTCATTTGCCCAGGCTTCGACCTGCGCGCCCAGCGCGACCACCATCGGATACGACAGGGCATTGAGCTGGCGCGGCCGGTTCAGCGTGGCAATGCCGACGCCGTTGACCACATGGAACAGCACCTCCGGCTCGGCCACATCCAGATTGGCGGCCTTGGTTTCTTCGGTCAGGCGCATGGCGCGCTCCTAGGCGTTGCGCCATTGCGGCGCGCGTTTCTCGAGGAAGGCATTGACGCCCTCGCGCTGGTCGGCATCGTCGAACAGGTCGACAAAGCGCTCTCGCTCCAGCGCCAGCGCGGCCTGGCGCGGCACGCCCTGGCGCGCCAGGTGCACCAGCCGCTTGCTGTGCGCGGCGGCACGCGGGCTGACGTTGCCGGCGCGTTCGGCCATCGCCAGCGCCGTGGCAAGGGCCTGGCCGCGCGGCACGACTTCCTCCACCAGCCCGATGCGCAGCGCGGTGGCCGCGTCGACGCGCTCGTTGGTCAGGATCATGCGCTTGGCCCAGCCTTCACCGACCAGCCACGGCAGCGTCTGCGTGCCGCAGCCGCACGGCAGCAGTCCTACGGCGGCTTCGGGCAGCGCCATCTGCGCCTGCTCCTCGGCGATGCGGATATCGCAGGCCAGTGCGCATTCCAGCCCGCCACCCATGGCATAGCCGTTGATCGCGGCAATCACCACCGGACGCGCATTATGCAGCGCCTCGAAGGCGCTGCCGAACTGCTGCGCCATCACGCGCGCGTGGGCACGGTCGCCTTCGGCAAAGCCGTTCAGGTCGGCGCCGGCGCTGAAGAATTTCTCGCCGGCTCCGGTGACGACCACGGCGCGGACTTCCGGGTTGGCATCGATCCTTGCCACCAGTTCGCGCAACTGTTGCAGACCCTCGGCGGTGAACGCGTTGGCGGGCGGTCGGCTCAGCGTCAGCGTGGCGACGTGGCCGTGCAGGGCAAACTCGATCATTGCTGGTGCTCCTTGTCCGCGGCGGACAGGTACTGGCGGATCACGCCGGAGAAGTCGAGATGGCCATCACCGGCATGGCTCACCGCCTGGTAGACCTGTTGCGCCAGCGCGCCGAGGAACAGCGGCTGCTTCACGCTGCGCGCGGCGTCCGCGGCCAGGCCGAGGTCCTTGAGCATCAGGTCGGCGCCAAAGCCGCCGCTGTAGCCCCGGCCGGCCGGCGCGGTCTCGATCACGCCGGGCCACGGATTGCAGGTGTCGGAAGCCCAGCAGCGCCCAGTGGAAGTATTGACGATGCCCGCCAGCACATTGGCATCGATGCCGAGCTTCACCCCCAGCGCCATCGCCTCCGAGACGCCGATCATGGAGATGCCCAGGATCAGGTTGTTGCAGATCTTGGCGACCTGGCCGGTGCCGGTGCCGCCGCAGTGGACCAGGTTGCGGCCCATGCCGGCCAGCACGGGCCGTACCTGCGCGAACAACGCTTCGGAGGCGCCGACCATGAAGGTCAGCGTGCCGGCCTGCGCGCCGACGGTGCCGCCGGAGACCGGCGCATCGGCCAGCGCATTGCCGTGCGCCTCGGCCGCGGCGGCCAGTTCGCGCACGGTGGCAGGGTCGATGGTGCTGGAGTCGACCAGCGGCACGCCGGGCCGCACTCCGGCCAGCACGCCGTCGTCGCCGAGGTAGGCACTGCGCACGTGCGCGGCCGCCGGCAGCATGGTGATGACGAAATCCGCCTCGGCCACGGCCTTGCGCGCAGAGTCCGCGCTGCCCGCGCCCTCGGCGCACAGCGATGCCACCGCGGCGGCGTTCAGGTCGAATACGGTCAGCGTGTGACCGGCCTTGAGCAGGTTGCGCGCCATGGGCGCGCCCATGTTGCCCAGGCCGATGAAGGCGATATGCATGGGGTGTCTCCTTCCGTGTCGTTTTTGAGTGCCGCCCGATTACTTCAGGCTGATCGTCGTATTCACCCCATCATTGACCGTGGCATCGTCAAACCACCGCGCCGTCACCGTCTTGGTCTGCGTGTAGAACTGCACCACCTGCTTGCCGTACGGCCCCAGGTCGCCCAGCTTGGAACCGCGCGAGCCGGTGAAGCTGAAGTAAGGCACCGGTACCGGGATGGGGATGTTGATGCCGACCTGGCCGACATCGATCTCGCTCTGGAACTTGCGCGCCGCGGCGCCGCTTTGCGTGAACACGCCGGTGCCATTGCCGAACGGGTTGCGGTTGACCAGCGCGATGGCGTCGTCCAGCGTGTCCACGCCGATCACCACCAGCACTGGTCCGAAGATCTCTTCGGTGTAGATCGACATGTCGGTCTTCACGTCGGTGAAGATGGTCGGGCCGATGAAGTTGCCTTGCGGATATCCCGGGACTTCCACCCCGCGCCCGTCCAGCACCAGCGTGGCGCCTTCGCGCTCGCCGGCGGCGATCAGGCCGAGAATGCGCTCCTTTGCCGCGACCGACACGACGGGGCCGACATCGGTGCCAGGCTCTACGCCGGCGCCTACCTTGAGCGACTTGGCGCGCGCCACCAGGTCGGGCACCCAGTCACGTGCCGCGCCCACCAGCACCACCACCGAAGTGGCCATGCAGCGCTGGCCGGCCGCGCCGAAGCCGGCGCCCGCCAGCGCATTCAGGGTCTGCTCCTTGTGCGCGTCGGGCAGCACCACCGCGTGGTTCTTGGCGCCCATCATCGATTGCACGCGCTTGCCGTGGGCACCGGCCAGGTTGTAGACATGGGTGCCGACGGCGGTGGAGCCGACGAACGACACCGCCTTGATGTCCGGGTGCGTGCACAGCGCATCGACCACGTCCTTGGCGCCGTGCACCACGTTCAGCACGCCCGGCGGCACGCCGGCTTCCAGCGCCAGCTTGACCAGCTCCATGGTCGACAGCGGATCCTGCTCGGACGGCTTGAGCACGAAGGTATTGCCGCAGACGATCGCCATCGGGAACATCCATAGCGGGATCATCGCCGGGAAGTTGAATGGGGTGATGCCGGCGCAGACGCCGATCGGCTGCTGCAGCGTGTAGGTGTCGACGGTGGCGGCGACGTTCTCGGCAAAGCCGCCTTGCTGCAGTGTGCCGATGGAGCAGGCGTGCTCGACCACTTCCAGCCCGCGGAAGATATCGCCTTCGGCATCGGCCAGAGTCTTGCCCTGCTCGGCGGTCAGGATCGCGGCGATACGCTTGCTGTGCTCGCGGATCAGCGCCTGGAAGCGCAGCATGACGCGCAGCCGCGCGCCGATCGGCGTGTGGCGCCAGGTGGCAAAGGCGCGGTGCGCGGCGCCCACGGCTGCCGCGACTTCGCTGGCGGTGGCGAGCGGCACGCGTGCCAGCACTTCCTGCGTCGCGGGGTTGACCACGTTGCGGAATTCGGTGGCGGACGAGGTCACCCATTCGCCGTTGATCAGCAGCGGTACGGTCGGCACGGCAGTGGCGGTGTTGGGCACGGCAGTCATGGTTGTCTCCGGAGGGTGTTGTTGTGCAGGGGAAGAGGGCGAGTAGAGGGGGTCAGAGGCTGCGCGCGATCAGCATGCGCTGGATCTCGCTGGTGCCTTCGTAGATCTGGGTAATGCGGGCATCGCGGTAATGGCGCTCGACCGGGTAGTCTTCGAGGTAGCCATAGCCGCCGTGGATCTGCAGCGCCTTGGAGCACACGCGCTCAGCCAGTTCCGACGCATAGAGCTTGGCCTGCGACGCTTCCGACAGGCACGGTACCCCGTCGCTGCGCATGCGCGCGGCGCGATGCACCAGCAGCCGCGCGGCATTCAGTTCGGTGGCCATGTCGGCCAGCATGTTGGCGATGGGAGGATGCTCGCGCAGCGCACGGCCGAACTGGATGCGCTCGGACGCGTAGCGGCACGCGGCCTCGAATGCCGAACGGGCGATGCCGATCGCCTGCGCGGCGATGCCGATGCGTCCGCCCTCCAGGTTGGACAGCGCGATGCGCAGGCCCTCGCCGGGCTCGCCCAGCAGCGCGTCATGCGGGACCACGCAGTCTTCCAGCGTGATGGCGCAGGTGTCCGAGGCGCGGATGCCCAGCTTCTTTTCCGGCGCATGGACGATAAATCCAGGCGTGTCGGTGGGCACCAGGAATGCGGAGATGCCTTTCTTGCCTCGCTCAGGCTCGGTGGCGGCAAACACCACCGCCACGCCCGCACGCTGGCCGTTGGTGACGAACTGCTTGCTGCCGTTGAGCACCCAGCCGTGGTCGGTAAAGCGGGCGCGGGTGCGCAGGTTGTGCGCCTCGGAGCCCGCTTGCGGTTCGGTCAGGCAGAACGCGCCGATCAGCTCGCCACTGGCCAGCCGGGCCAGGTAGCGCTCCTTCTGCGCGTCGGTGCCGTAGTGCAGGATCGGCCCGCAGCCGACCGAGTTGTGCACGCTCATCATGGTCGCGCAGGCGGCGCAGCCCGCGGCAATTTCTTCGATGGCCAGCGCGTAGGCGACATAGTCGGTGTAGGTGCCGCCCCATTCCTCGGGCACGATCATGCCCAGCAGCCCGAGCGCGCCCATTTCGGCGACGACCTCGTCTGGCAGCCGGCCGTCGCGGTCCCATTGCGCGGCGCCGCCGGCCAGCCGTTCAGTGGCAAAGGCGCGCGCGCTGTCGCGGATCATGGTTTGCTCTTCGGTGTAGTCGCTGTGCATGGCAGATTGGGTGGGCGTTTGGAGCCGCGCTGCAAGTCAGGCAGAATGCGCGCTCGGCGTTTGACCTGCGGGCAGTGTAGGAACGCCCGGGGCCGGCTCCTATGCCAAAATCCGCCAATCTTCGTGAACTCGTTTGCCACCCTCCAGCGCCATGGAAAAAGGCAGTGTCGCCATCTGTTTCGTCCACCACGCCATCGCGGGGCTGCAAGCGCGCGGCATTGACCCGGAGCCAGTGCTGCGCGGCGCCGGCATTGCACCGGCGCTGCTGGCGGTGCCGCAGGCGCGCGTTTCGGCGGCCAGCTACAGCGAGCTGTGGCTGGCCGTGGCAGCGGCGCTGGACGATGAATTCTTCGGCCAGGATTCGCGCAGCATGAAGTGCGGCAGCTTTGCCATGCTGTGCCATGCGGTGGCGGGCAGCCGCACGCTGGCGCAGGCGCTGGAGCGCATCACGCGGTACTTCCGGCTGCTGCTGGACGACATCGGCGTGCGGCTGGAGCGCCACGGCGATGAGGCCGCGCTGGTGCTGACCACGCCGAGCGCGCACCTGGGGCGGCAGCCCGGCGTGTTTGCGCAGGAAACCATGCTGATCATGCTGCATGGCCTGATGAGCTGGCTGCTGCGGCGGCGCGTGCCGGTGCGGCTGGCGGCGTTCGCCTATGCCGAACCGCCGTACAGCGCCGAGTATCGCGTCATGTATTCGCGCCAGCTGGCGTTCGCGCAGCCGGCGACGGCGCTGGTGTTCGACGCGGCGCTGCTGGAGCAGCCGGTGCGCCAGGATGAGCGCAGCCTGAAGGCCTTCCTGCGCGACGCGCCGCACAACGTGGTGGTCAAGTATTCGGACCGCAGCAGCATGGGTATGCGCGTGCGGCGGCTGCTGCGCAACCAGCGTCCGGATCAATGGCCGACCTTCGAAGACCTGGCGGTCAGCCTGAACCTGTCCGCATCGTCATTGCGGCGCCGGCTGATGGAGGAAGGTGTCAGCTACCAGGACCTGAAGGATGCGCTGCGGCGCGACCTGGCGATCGAGGCGCTCAGCCATTCCGGGCGCGCGGTCGCCGATATCGCGGCCGAACTCGGCTTTGCCGAGCCCGGGGCGTTCCACCGGGCGTTCCGGCGCTGGACCGGATCGCGCCCGGGGGCCTACCGCCGCGTGGCGGAAGGCTGAGCGCGCCGCTACAGCTGCGTGGCGTGGTGCCGGATGTGATCGGCGATAAAGCTGGTGATGAAGTAGTAGCCGTGGTCGTAGCCGCTGTGCCGGCGTAGCGTCAGCGGCTGGCCCACGGCCTGGCAGGCTGCGGCGAATGCCTCCGGATGCAGCTGGCTTTGCAGGAACTGGTCGTCCAGCCCCTGGTCGACCAGGATGCCGGCCGGGAACGGCGCACCCGGCTGGCGCGCCATCAGCTCGCTCGCGTCATATTCCGCCCAGGCGGCGCGGTCGCTGCCGAGGTAGCCGGTAAAGGCCTTTTCGCCCCACGGGCAGCGCGACGGCGCGGCGATCGGCGCGAACGCCGACACCGAGCGGAAGCGCTGCGGATGGCGCTGCGCCAGCACCAGCGCACCGTGCCCGCCCATCGAATGCCCGAAGATGCCGACGCGCGCGGCATCGCCCGGCAACGCGCTCGTGACCAGTTCGAACAGTTCTTCGGTGACATAGCTTTCCATGCGCCAGTGCTTCTGCCACGGTGCCTCCGTGGCATCGACATAAAACCCCGCGCCCACGCCGAAGTCCCACGCATCCGCTTCGCCGGGCAGGCCCGCGCCGCGCGGGCTGGTATCCGGCGCCACCAGCATCAGGCCGTGCTCGGCGGCAAAACGCTGCGCGCCGGCCTTGATCATGAAGGTCTCTTCGGTGCAGGTGAGGCCCGCCAGGTAGAACAGCACCGGCACCCGTGCCCCTGCCTGCGCCTGCGGCGGCAGGTAGACCGAGAAACGCATCGGCAGCCCGATCGCCGCCGAGTCATGGCGATAGAAGCGCTGCACGCCGCCGTGGCAGCCATGTTGAGAGATCAGTTCCATGTCGGCGCCTTCCTCAGTACAACACCACCGAACGGATCGACTCGCCGCGCTTCATCAGGTCGAAGCCGTCGTTGATGCGCTCCAGCGGCAGCGTGTGCGTGATCAGGTCGTCGATATTGAGCTTGCCTTCCATGTACCAGTCGACGATCTTCGGCACGTCGGTGCGGCCGCGCGCGCCGCCGAAGGCAGAGCCCTTCCACTCGCGTCCGGTCACCAGCTGGAACGGACGCGTCGAGATCTCCGCGCCGGCTTCGGCCACGCCGATGATGATCGACTTGCCCCAGCCCTTGTGGCAGCACTCCAGCGCCTGGCGCATGACCTGCGTATTGCCGATGCATTCGAACGAGTAGTCCGCGCCGCCGTCGGTCAGCTGGATGATGTGGTCGACCACGTTGTCGACCTCTTTCGGGTTGATGAAGTGGGTCATGCCGAACTGGCGCGCCATCGCCTCGCGCGCGGGGTTCAGGTCGACGCCGATGATCTTGTCCGCACCCACCATCTTCGCCGCCTGGATCACGTTCAGGCCGATGCCGCCCAGGCCGAACACGACCACATTGGCGCCAGCCTCGACCTTCGCCGTGAACAGCACCGCGCCCACGCCGGTGGTGACGCCGCAGCCGATGTAGCAGACCTTGTCGAACGGCGCATCCGGGCGTATCTTCGCCAGCGCGATCTCCGGCACCACGATGTGGTTGGCGAAGGTCGAGGTCCCCATGTAGTGGAAGATGGGCTTGCCGTCGATCGAAAAGCGCGCGGTGCCGTCCGGCATCAGGCCCTTGCCCTGCGTCGCGCGGATGGCCTGGCACAGGTTGGTCTTGCGCGACAGGCAGAACTTGCACTGGCGGCATTCCGGCGTGTACAGCGGGATCACGTGGTCGCCCGGCTTGAGGGAGGTCACGCCCGCGCCGACGTCGGTGACGATGCCCGCGCCCTCATGGCCCAGGATCGCCGGGAAGATGCCTTCCGGGTCGGCGCCGGACAGCGTGTAGTAGTCGGTGTGGCAGATGCCGGTGGCCTTCACTTCCACCAGCACTTCGCCGGCGCGCGGGCCGTCGAGATCGACGTCTTCGATGGTCAGCGGGGCGCCGGCTTTCCAGGCGATGGCGGCTTTGGTTTTCATGGGGGTCCTCCGGGATAACGAATATGGGCGGCTTGCGGGGTGGCGCGGCGGCTAACGCCGCGCGAGCCGGCAAGCTCGGTCCGAGGACATGACTATACGATCTTCCCGCGGTGGCAGGCCAGCTTTGGCCGATCAGCGGTCAGCGAAACCCGCCGGGCGATGCCCGGCGGCGGTTTCACGGCTGGAGCGCCTTCGCGTCCAGGCCCCACAGATTGCGGTCGCTGGTCGACACCGCGACAGCGCCATGTGCCAGCGCATCGCGGATATCGTCGCTGTTGCAGACAAAGCCCGAGGTCACGATCGGCGGCAGCGCCTTGCGGTCCGCTTCCGGCAGGTGCGACAGCATCGGCGCCGGCATCAGTTGGACCAGGTTCGGGTCGCTCTGCTCGAGTGCCTTGACGCTGCGCGGCCAGGTGGAGCGGTCGGTGACGAAGACCTTCTGCATCGTCACCATGCCGGCCCGATTGGCGCGCTGGATGGTGGCCACGCGTGTGGAGACCAGGCTGGTCACCCCGATGTCGGCAAGGTATTCGACGCCGCCCTTGTCCTGCGACAGGCCCTCGCAGCTGTCGATATTGACGATGACATACTTGCCGGCGCCAGCCAGCGTCGCGATCACGCGCTGCAGCTTGCGCAATTCGACGTTGGCGACGATGCAGACTTCGGCGACGCTTGCGAGGATGGCGTCGATCTGGTCGACACCGTAGAGCGTGCCGATCACGGGATGCCGCGTCAGGCGCGCACCGAGGGACCTGTCCATGCGGATTACTTCGCTTCATTGGCGAGCCGGTCGCCGAGACCCAGCTTGCCGGGGTTCAGGAGATGCTGCGGGTCAAGTGCCTGCTTGACCGCCGCCAGCAGCGGGAGCGCCGTATCCAGCGACGACGCCATATAGGGTGCGCGCAGCAGCCCGATGCCGTGGTGGTGGCTCAGTGCCGCATTGTATTGGATCAGCACCGCATTGGCCGCATCCCACGCCTGGCGATACCATTTCTGGCGGTCCTCCAGCGCCACCTCGCCGCGCAAGGAGAAGTACAGGCAGGCACCGTCGACGTAGGCATGAGACTGGTGCGCGGAGCCGGCGAGGGTGCCCGGCACCGCGTTGATCGCCTTGACCACGTCGGCGTAAATTGCAGCCAGGTCGCGCCAGGGGCCGCACATTTCCAGCGTGTCGGCGACAAAGCCGGGGCTGCGCTTGAAGCCTTCGGCGCTCTTGCCGGTCAGGTAGCGGGTGTCGAGCCAGCGCTCGAAGATGGCGGCGCTGTCGAGTTCCTCGCCGAGTTCCCGGCACACGCGTTCGCTGATGGTCATCACCGCATCGACCATCTCGTGCGCACCCTCGTCGGCGACCAGCAGCACATTGGTGTCGGGCAGGCCGAACTGCACGCCGCTTTCCAGCGCGTCATAGAGGCGCAGCGCGGCCGGATTGGCGCCGCGCTGCATGATCTCGCGGCAGGCGTCCAGGCCGATCGCGAAGCTGCTGAAGCCATAGGCGATGGCGCGCCCGTAGTCGGGCAGGCGATGCAGCTTCAGGCGCACGCGCACGATCACGCCCAGCATGCCCTCGGAGCCGATGAACAGCTGCTGCAGGTCCGGGCCCACAGCCGCGCGCGAATAGCCGCCCACGGTCACCAGCCTGCCGTCGGCCAGCACTACGTCCATGCCGAACACCATGTCTTCGATCTTGCCGTAGCGCGTGGACAGCTGCCCGGCGCCGCGGCAGGCAACCCATCCGCCAACCGTGCTGATCGCGTACGAAGATGGCCAGTGGCCCATGGTCATGCCGAATTCGCGCTGCACGGTCTGCTCGAAGATATCGCCGAACATGCCGGCTTCGACCTCGACGATCTGGCTTTCCTTGTCGATCCCGACCAGGCGGTTGAGCGCGCACACGTCGAGCACGATACCGCCGCGCACGGGCAAGGCCGCTCCGGTCACGTTGCTGCGTCCGGCCGACACGGTGACCGGAATGACGCCCGCGCTGGCGATGCGCATGACCGCCTGCACCTGTTCGACGCTGGAGACGCGCACGATGACAGCGCGCGGCGTGGCGGGCTTGCCGGCGGTCTCGGTGATCATGGAGCCGGCCCACCAGTCGCGGGTCCATGCCACCACATCTGCCGTTGCGGTGAGCACTTCGTCGGCAACCTCGCGCAGGGCTGAGAGCGCCGCGGCGCTGACCTCGACCGCATCGCGTTGCAGGCCGGGTGCATCCGGGGTGTCGCGGATATTCGCTGCGTACCCGGGGGGCGTATGGGCGCCAATGACGTATTGGCCGCGGTTGTAGCCGCGTTTGATGGCTTCCTTGCTGATCATGCTGAGTCTCCCATAAGGACGGATTTTTCATGCGCGACGGCGGCGAGGTATTCGCTGACCTGCTGCGCCACGGCGGCTTCGGACAGGCCGAGTTCGGCCTGAAGGATCTGCCCCACCCGTGCCGCGGCGCGGGCGGAGGCATCGCGTGCCATCAGGCGTGCGCGGATGCGTCGTGACAGGATGTCGTCGACCGTGCCGGCGAGCTCGTGGCGCGCGGCATAGACGATCTCGGCTTCGGTATAGGGCAGGCCCTCGACGATTGGCCTGGCGAGGGCGGGATCGGCGTGCAGGATGTCGCTGACGAAGCGCGCCTCGGTGCCATAGCGCTCGCCCAGGTGCGCTGCCATGCCGCCGGACGCGACGATGGCCTGCGCGTCATAGCCGGCCGCGCCGAGCAGGTAGGCCGATCGGGTCCGGCACTTGCCGCGCTTGCCGATGACCTTCTGCGCCGCGTCGATGGTTTGCTCGGCCATGTGTCGCGAGGTCGTAAGCTTGCCGCCGACAATGGTGACAAGCCCGTCGTGCGCGGTATGGATTTCATGGTCGCGCCGGATTTCCAGGGTCTTGCCGCCGGGCGGCGCAACCAGCGGGCGGCAACCCGCGATGCTGCCCACCACGTCCTGCGGCGACAGGTCGACCTTCAGCGCGGAGCGCGCGCCCTCGAGCAGGAAATCCAGTTCCTGGCGCGTGCACAGCACGTTGTCGAGGTCGCCGTCATAGTCTTCGTCGGTAGTGCCGAGATAGGACACATTGCCCCAGCGCGTGATGGTGGCGCGGCGGCTGCGGCCAGGCACCGGGATCGTCACGGTGCAGTCGTTGCGGATCTTCAGCCACGGGATGGCAACGTGGACGCCCTTGGCCGGGCGTATATGCAGCGTCCTGGCTTCGCCCGGATTGCGGCCGGTCCAGTCACGCAGCCAGACGCCAGTGGCCATGATGACCGCGCCCGCGCGCACGCGGATCTCGCGCTCGCCGGCGTGGACGATGGCGCCATCCACCTTGCCGTGCCCGTCGCGCGTGATCGCGGTGACGGTGGCATGGTTGAGCACGGCCGCACCGTGGAATGCTGCCGTGCGTGCCAGGTTCAGCGTCAGGCGGGCATCATCGACGCGCGCGTCGAAGTACAGGTAGCCGCCGGTCAGGTGTTCCTCGTTGAAGGTCGGGCAGTGGGACAGCACCTCCGCCTTGGTCAGCTTCTGGTGCAGGATGCCTTCGCGCCATCCCCCGGCCAGGTCGTAGGTCCAGAGCAGGCTCTCGAAGGCCTTGGCGAGGCGCTTGTCGAAGACGCCGTTGCGCTCCATCACCGGGAACAGGAAGGGCAGCCGTTGCACCAGGTGGCGCGCATTGCGGCGCAGGCGCTGGCGTTCCAGCAGCGAATGGCGCACCAGGCCAAGGTTGCCCTGTTCGATATAGCGCAGGCCGCCGTGCACCATCTTCGACGACTTGGACGAGGTCCCCGCGGCGAAGTCGCTTTTTTCGACCAGCGCCACGCGATAGCCGCGCAAGCTGGCATCAAGCGCCGCGTAGGCGCCGGTGACGCCGCCCCCGACCACGAGTATGTCGAAGGCATCCGTCTCCAGGCGGTCGAGCAGTTGTTCGCGCACCAGCCGCAACGGCTCCGTGCCGGTCATGGCGGCACGCTCGCGGTTCGCGCTGCGGGAGGGAAAAATCACCATGTCTGTGGTTGCTCCGGGTTAATAGGTCTGAGTGCGCGTCCCGGCCGGCTTGGCCGCGAGCGCATCGGCATGGTCGAGTTCGGAGGCCACGCGCGCCTGCCAGTGCGCACGCCGCTGGGCACGCTGATCGGCGCTGATCGCTGGCTCGAATACCGCCTCGGGCGCGGTGGTCGAGCGCGCCCGTTGCATCGAGTCCCACAACAGGCCCGAAGCGCCGGCAAGGTAGGCGATGCCGCGCAGGCTGGCGCGGTCAGTCTCTTTCATGCGGTGGACGGGAATGCCGCTGAGGTCGGCCTGCATCTGCAGCAGCGCATCGCTGCCGGACAGCCCGCCGCCAACTACCAGCGCCGACACCGGCATGCCGGCAATGTCCTGGTTCGCGTCGATGCATGAGGCGACGGACTGCGCAATGCCTTCCAGGATGGCAAAGGCCATCTCGGCGCGCGTCGTTGCCATCGAGATGCCGCTCAGCGCCGCGCGCGCCTCGGGCTGCATGCGGGGCACGCGCAAGCCAGTCAGCGCCGGGATGAAGGTCACGCCCGCCGCTGAGGCCACGGTGCCGGCCAGCGCGCTGATCTGCCTCGCGTTGTCGAACCAGCCCAGCTTGCCGCAGACCCAGTCGAGCGCCGAGCCGGTGGTCGCGACGAAGGTTTCGACCGAGAAATGCGACACGCCCTGTTGCCGGCGCGCCGTCATGGTCAGGGTGCTGTCCGACATGCCGGTGCGTGCCGGCAGCTGCGGGCCGACGATCAGGTCGACGAAGCTGCCGGTGCCGTGCAGGCACATCGCCTGGCCGGGATCGAGGCATCCCAGGCCGACGGCCCCGGCGAGCTGATCGCCCGCACAAGCCAGGATCGGCACGTCGAGCCCCAGCACTTCGGGCCGGGTTCGGCCAAAGTCGTCAGCATCCTGGCGCAACCCGGGCAGCAGTTCGCGCGGGAAGCCGAGCGCATCGATCCAATCGAGCTGGTAGCGGTGTTCCGTCAGCACGTAGGCGTTGCAGGACGTGGCATTGGTCGGCGTGGTCTGGCATGCGCGCGCTGTCGACAGGTGCCATAGCAGCCAGGTGTCGATGGTGCCGAAGGCCAGCCTGCGCGCACGGAAGGCTTCGGCTACCGCCGGTGTGTCGCGCAGGTGCCGCGCGGCCCACAGGTATGGCGAGCGAACGCCGCTGGGGCGGCCGACGGTCTGGCGCAGGATCGGGTCCCAGGCCGGCGCAAGCCGGTTCAGTTCGGCCGCATAGCGCGTGTCCTGCCACACCATCGCGGGTACCAGCGCGCGCCCGGTGCGGGTGTCCCACAACACCGCGGTCGCGCGCTGGGTGGCGACGGCGAGGGCGACGACGTTGAGGTGTTCGCCGGCCGCCTGGGCCAGCGTGGCGCGGCAAACCGCGAGGGTCTGCTCGAGCAGGGCGTTGGCGTCCTGCTCCACCACGCCGGGGCAGGGACTGCGGATCTCGAGCGTGGCGTAGTGAAGGCACTGCACATGGCCGTCGGCACACACCACCGCGGCCCGCGTGCCCGAGGTGCCTTCATCGATGGCAAGGATGACGTCGTTGCGCTGGGTCATGGCCGGGCCTTTTCGATGACGGGGTGCATCAGGGCCGACGCGTCGGCGATATCGCCCTTGAACTGCGGCGCATCCGCTTCGTTGTCGGGATGGATCGTGGTACGGGTCGGGTCCCAGCGGATCGAAAAGCAGACCAGGCTGGCCAGCAGCGGCACCACCGACAGGATCAGGAAGGTGGTTTCCAGCCCGTACCGCGCGCGGAACAGCGGGAATACCAGCAAGCCCAGCGCCGCGCCGATGGCGCCGAGCGCGCCGATGATGCCGTTGGCTCCCGCGCGCAGTTCGCTGCGGAATGACAGGGACGACAGGCTCTTGCCATTGGCGCCGGGCCCGGCAGAGTGGAACAGGATGAACAGCGACGGCACCACCACGGCCACCCACATCGGCATCTTGCCGTTGAACAGCCCCAGGATCAGCAACATGGCGCACACCGCCGCAAAGCCGAATGCCGAGGCACGGCGCAGCCCCAGCGTGCGCCCGACCAGCGGCGACAGGAAGCCGCCCACAATGCCGCATACGTTGAACACCAGCGCGCCGATGGTCGCGTAGACGAAGTCCTTGCCGAACAGCGCCGCGCTGATCAGCGGCAGGTACCAGCCGATGGCGAAATACTGGATCGACTGACCGATCTGCACGGTGGCCGCGAGAATGGTGCGCGGCAAATAGGTGCCGCGGAAGATCAGCAGCACGTTGGCCAGGCCGCGCCGCGCCTGGTTGAGGACGCGGATCCGCTCCGCCGGCGGTGCGGCAACGAATGCGCGCCCGTAGATACGTGTCATGGCGCTGGCGGCGGCCTCCAGCCGTTCCTTGCGCGCCAGCCAGGTCGGGCTCTCCACCAGGAACAGGGCCTGCAGCAGCAGGATGGCCACGCCGAATACTGCCGTGGCGGCGACCGAGTAGCGCCAGATCGCATCGCCGACGTCCCACGAGTAGAACAGCAGCGCGAGCAGCAGGTTGGCGCAGACCGCCGTGTACCACATGCCCTGCCACGTGTTCAGCCGGCTCTTCAGCTTTACCGGGGTGAATTCCGCCAGCACGGCCATGGCGATGGCAAAGTCGATGCCATAGGCCGCGCCGACAAAGAAGCGCCCGGCCAGGATCACCTCGAATCCAGGCGCAAACACCACCAGCAGCGCGCCGGCCACCGCCAGGATCTTGGCCAGGATCAGCGGACGGACACGGCCCCAGCGGTCGGCCATCCAGCCTCCAATCGGGTTGAAGGCAATGGCCACCCACGATGCAAACGACGTCAGCAGCGCAACGCTGGCGGGCGCGAGCTGGAGGTCGCGCGTCATCGGCCCGAGGCCTGCGCTCAGCGCTGAATTGGAAAATGCGTCGAGGAACAGCCCGCCCAGGGCGAGCCACCAGATGACACCGGCCCTGCCGCGTATTCCGGGGCAGGAATCGATATAGGCAATGACATCATCGATGCCACGAAGCTTGATCGCAGAGGATTGCACGGCGGTCTCCTTTTACTTGTTCTGTAAGAGGCCGCGGCAACCGCAAGGCGCGAAGAGACCATCTTACAGATGGTCTCTATCTGGATCTGTGGGACCAATGTATGACTTCGCAGGGGGGGCGTCAACCGGGAAAACCCTTGATGATTGGGACTAGCGTGCCGGCACATTGCGCGTGGCATGGCCGTGGCTGGCATCTTCCGGCTCAAGCTGCCCCGCATGCCGCCGCCCCAGCCACCAGCCCAGTCCCGCCCAGACCACCGCGAGCAACGCGCCCGCCAATGCCACCGTCGCCGGATGGCCGGACAACGCATCGATCGCGGTCTTAACCCAGGCGCTGACTGCATCGCCGGCGCGGTAGACGGCGGTGTCGATGACGTTCTTGGCCTTGTACTTGGTCTCGGCATCGACGACGGTGAACAGCATCTCGCGGCCCGGGCGCAGCAGCGCATATTCCCCGACGCGCCGCAGGATCATCACGCCGGCGAGCACGCCGAAGGTGGGCAGCAGGGCCAGCACGACGAAGCCCGCGGCGACGGCCAGCGGGACCGCGGTCAGCAGCACGGTGACACCATAGCGGCGCGCCATGCGGCCGGTGAAGAACAGCTGTACCAGGATGGTCAGCGCCTGCACCACGGCATCCAGCGCGCTGAACACCTGGGTCTGGCGGGTGCGCTCGGGGAAGGCCTCGGCGACGAGCCGCGCCTGCTCGAAGTAAAGGAAAGTGCTGGCGGTGGCCAGCAGGATCACGAACAGCGCGATGCCGAGCAGGTAGCGCGAGCGCAGCAGCAACGACAGCCCGGCCAGCAGCCCGCCGCCGATCGGATTGGCCGGATCTTGCGTCGCGCTGGCAACGGGCTGGTCCGGCAGCCCAACGCCGGCGCCGGCACGACGGCGCCAGCCGAACAGCCAGCCCACGCCCGGCAGCGTGGCGGCCAGCAGGGCGGCCGACAGCAGCATCAGGCCGGTCAGTCCGATGTGCGGCACCAGCCAGCCGCCCAGTACCGGCCCGGCCAGTCCGCCCGCGCTGGCGCCGGCGGCCAGCAGCGCGAACAGGCGGCGCGCCTGCTCGGGCCGGAACACATCGGCCATCAGGCTCCAGGCCACCGACACCACGAACAGGTTGAATACGGACAGCCACACGTAGAACACGCGCGCCAGCCAGACGTTGTCGGGCAGGGCGCGCGTGGCCAGCGCAAAGGCCAGCAGATTGGCAATGAAGAACGCGTATACCCACGGCACGAAGCGGCGCCGCGGCAGCCAGGCGCAGACCGCGCCGTAGATCGGGATCGCAGCCAGCATCACGACAAAGGTGGCGGTGAACAGCCACTGCAGGTTTTTCACGCCGCCGGCGATGCCCATGGTCTCGCGCACCGGGCGCAGCATGAAGTAGCTGGCGAACAGGAAGAAGAAGAACAGGAAGCCGGCCACCACGGCGCCGGCTTCGCCGCTGCGCACGCCGAAGCCGCGCCGCAGCCGGGCCAGGCTGCCGGTGGGTGCGTCGCGCGCGGGCTCGTCCACGGGGCGGCTCAGCGCAGCAGCGCCGCGATGCGCTCGCGCTGGCCGGGGTCGGGCATGCGGCCGAGCGCGGCGCCCAGGTTGTCGGCCATGTTGCGCGGCTTGGAGGTGGCCGGGATCGCCGCGGTCACGGCCGGATGGCTGACGACGAACTTCAGGAACAGCTGGCCCCATGAGCCGCAGTCAATGTCGCCGGCCCATGGCGGCAGCGGGCGATCCTTGACCATGCGGAACAGGCGGCCGTCCTGGAACGGCCGATTGACCAGCACCGCCACGCCGCGCGCCTCGCACAGCGGCAGCAGCGTGCGTTCGGCATTGCGCTCGCCCACCGAGTAGTTGATCTGGACGAAATCCACACGCTCTGCGCGCACGATCCTCTCCAGCGCCTCGTGGGCGTCGTCGCGGTAATGGGTGATGCCCAGATAGCGGATCCGGCCCTGTTCCTTCAGCTCGC
The DNA here is from genome assembly GCF_041726985.1 of Cupriavidus nantongensis. Lineage (GTDB taxonomy): Bacteria > Pseudomonadota > Gammaproteobacteria > Burkholderiales > Burkholderiaceae > Cupriavidus > Cupriavidus nantongensis_A. The sequence continues at coordinate 51,379 of NZ_CP168302.1, forward strand.
GCAGCCAGCGCAGGTTGCCCTGCCAGTCGATCAGGTTGTGTATCTGCAGCAGGTCGACCTTGTCGACGTGCAGGTCAGCCAGCGACCGTTCCCATTGCGCCTGCGCCGGTGCGCCGGAACGGGCCGAGATCTTGGTGGCGAGGAAGACCCGATTGCGCGCATTGGCTGCCCGCAGCAGGTCGCCGGTCACGGCTTCGGCGCTGCCGTAGCTGGGCGCGGTATCGACCACCGAGCCTTCGGTCCGCAGCAACAGCCCCATGACCTCCGCCAGCGGCTTGCGTTCGTCGGGGCCGGTCCCGACGTTGAAGGTGTCGGCGGTGCCCATGCCGATCACGGGCAGGGCTTCGGTGGTGCCGGGAATGGTGCGGCGCAGGGGCGCGGCAACGGTGACGGCATGGGCCGGCGGCGCTGGCCCGATCCCGGTGGCGGCCAGTCCGGCGGCCAGGGCGAGAAATGAGCGACGGTCGATCGACATGGGAGGGTTTCCCGGCGAGTCACTGACTGGTTGACCTTAGGCGGTGGGCCCGGCCAAGTAAACCGTTGCGTGCGCGGCGGAAGCCCTAGTGCAGGCGAGGACGATATCCCACGCCAAACCGGACGGACAGGGCGCTCAGGCGCTGGTCCAGCGTCCACAGGCGGGCACCGGGGGTGATCAGGGTCGAAGCCAGCAAGGTGACATCCACCAGGCCGCAGCCCAGCCCATACAGTTGCTCGCGCTCCACCAGTGCGATGACTTCTCCCGGCGTTGCCTGCCTGGCCGCCTGCAGTAGCCCGATGTCGCCGAGCGTCTGTGACCGGGGCGCCGGGGGCGTGCCGCAGGCCAGTTCGGCCACGACCAGGGGATGGGTCAGCACCTGGTCCGCCTCCATCAGACGGATCAGGGCGTCATTGCGCTGCCGGAAATGGCCTACCCACACCGAGGTGTCGACGAGCACGTTCATTTGACGTCGGGCTCGGGATTGCGGCGCGGTACCTCTTGCATGCCGGGCGCTGCGCCGCCAAGGGCCGCGAGGCGCTTGGCGGCCTGCACCCGAACGAAAGTCTTGATTGCCTCGCGAAACAGGTCTGCCTTGTCCATACCGGGGTCCGCCATCTCCAGTGCTTGCTCATACAGGGCGTCATCGATCGTGACTGTGGTGCGCATCGCAGGCTCCTTGAATCAGTTTTGATGTCAATGTGCATCAAAAAAGGAATCAAGGCAAGGGCAATCGCTTGCCGAGCCGGGCGCCGTCGACACGCTTGCAGTATTGGCTGCCGGTACCAGGGCGTCGATGAGAGATGTCGCATTCCGCGCGGGGCAGGCATGGTGCCGGAGCCGCCCCGGGGCGGCCCCGTCGGCCCGGTCCGTCGTCAGATCAGCGTGGCCAGGCCCAGCGTCAGCAGCAGCGCCACCACCGAGATGATGGTTTCGCAGACCGACCAGGTCTTGAAGGTCTGGGCCACGGTCATGTTGAAGTACTCCTTGACCAGCCAGAAGCCCCCGTCGTTCACGTGCGACAGGATCAGCGAGCCGGCGCCGGTGGTCAGCACCAGCAGTTCCGGGCGAGTGCCGGGCACGCTGGCGGCAATCGGCGCGACGATGCCTGCGGCGGTGGTCATGGCAACCGTTGCCGAGCCCGTGGCGATGCGGATCATCACCGCAACCAGCCAGCCCAGCACCAGCACCGAGACATTGGCGCCGGTGGCGACGTCGACGATGGCGGTGGAGATGCCCGAGTCGCGCAGGATGCGGCCGAAGCCGCCGCCGGCGCCGACCACGAGCGTGATGATGGCGGTGGGCGCCACGCACTCGTTGGTGAACTTGAGGATGGTTTCCCGATTGAAGCCGCGCGCCTTGCCGAAGGTGTAGAAGCTCACCAGCGCGGCGATCAGCAGCGCCATCACCGAGTTGCCGATCAGCTTCAGGAAGTCGTTGGCGAAGGTCTTGGGCGTGGTGAACAGGTCGGCCCAGCTGCCGATCAGCATCAGCACTACCGGCAGCAGGATGGTGAACACCGTGATGCCGAAGCCTGGCAGCTCGTGCGATTCCTTGACGCGCTCATCCTCTTCGGTGAACTGCTCGGCCAGCGGATTGTATTCGGGCAGCTTGACGTAGCGGTCCATCAGCCGGGCGAACAGCGGGCCCGCCAGCGCCGCGGTCGGGATGCCGACAATCAGCGCGTACATGATGGTCTTGCCGATATCCGCGCCGTAGGCGGTCACCGCCAGCAGCGCTGCCGGATGCGGCGGGATCAGGCCGTGCACCACCGACAGGCCGGCCACCATCGGAATGCCGACCAGCACCATCGACGTGCCGGTGCGCTTGGCGACATTGAAGGCGATCGGCACCAGCAGCACGAAACCCACTTCGAAGAAAACCGGCAGGCCGACGATGAACGCGATGGTGGCCATGGCCCAATGGACGTTCTTCGCGCCGAAGAAATCGATCAGCGTGTTGGCGATGCGCTCGGCGCCACCGGACTCGGCCATCATCTTGCCCAGCATGGTGCCCAGGCCCACCACCAGCGCGATATGGCCGAGCGTGCCGCCGACACCGGCTTCAAAAGACTTGACGATCTCGCTCATCGGCATGCCCACGGCAAAGCCGAGCAGCACCGAGACGACGACCAGGGTAATGAACGGGTTGAGCTTGTAGCGCGCGATCAGCACCACCAGTGCGATCACGGCGATCAGCGCATACACCAAGAGCGTGGTTCCGGTGACGGCACCCATATTGTCTCCTTGCGTGGAAAAAGAGCCGCCTGTGGCGGCGGCAGAGGTTTGGCTTTCTTGTTTTCTCTCCCGCTTGCGGGAGAGGGGAGCCAACAGGCAGGACGCAGTGGCTCAGTCAGGCAGCGGGCTCAGGCGGCCGGCTTCTTGTAGGCGATACAGTCGACCTCGACCTTGCAATCCACCACCATGCTCGACTGCACGCAGGCGCGCGCGGGCGGGTTGGCGCCGAAGTATTCCTTGAAGATCTTGTTGAACGAGGCGAAGTCGCGGGTGTCATCCAGCCACACGCCGCAGCGCACGACATGCTCGGGTCCGTAGCCGGCCTCGGCCAGGATTGCGAGTACGTTCTTGATGGCCTGGTGGGTCTGGGGCACGATGCCGCCGTCGATGACCTCGCCGTTGACCATCGGCACCTGGCCGGAGACGTAGAGCCAGCCATCGGCCGCGACCGCGCGGGCAAAGGGCATGTGCTGGCCGCCGGTACCGGTACCGCCTTCGACGCCGAATCGTTTGATGTCCATGGGTACTCCTGGAATGAGTTGGATAGGGGAGGGAAGCGGCGGTGCGTGCGGGTCAGTCCGCACCGCGGGGCAGGAACCGGCCGGCGCGCACGCCGGTGCTCTGGCGCTGCTGCCATGACAGCTCGCCGTTGACCCAGACCGAGGCAATGCCCTCGGCCGGTTGCATCGGATCGGTAAAGCTGGCTGCGTCGCGAATGGTGGCGGCGTCGAACAGCACCAGGTCGGCCCAGTAGCCTTCGCGCACGAAGCCGCGCTCGCGCAGGCCGAAGCGCTCGGCCGACATGCCGGTCATCTTGTTGACGGCCACGGTCAGCGGAAAGAGTTCGCGGTCGCGCGCGTAGTGGCCCAGCACGCGCGGGAACGCGCCCCACAGGCGCGGGTGCGGCAACGGGTCGTTGGGCAACCCGTCCGAACCGACCACCGTGGCCGGATGGCTCAGGATGCGGTCGACGTCGGCGTCTTCCATGCAGTGGTAGACCGCGCCGGCGGGCATCAGCCTGCGCGCGGCTTCGTGCAGGTCGACCTGCCATTCCGCGGCGATGTCGGCAAGCAGGCGGCCGCCCATCTCCGGCGCGCCTTCGGACCAGGTCACCATGATGTCGAAGTCGCCGGTAACCTGCTTCAGGTCGAGCGTGGACGAGCTGGCGGTGTACGGATAGCAGTCGCAGCCGACCGGCTGCCAGCGCTGCGCGCCGTCGAGCGCGTCCAGCACTTCGGTGCTGCGGCCCCAGTTGGCCACGCCGGCGCATTTCAGGTGCGAGATCACCACCGGTACGCGCGCATGGCGGCCGATGCGGAAGGCCTCGTCCATGGCCTCGAGAATCTCGGCGAATTCGCTGCGCAAGTGCGTGGCGTAGAGCGCGCCGGCCTTGGCCAGCGGCTCGGCCAGCGCCAGCACTTCCTCCGTCGGCGCGCTGAAGGCGTTGGCATAGGCCAGGCCCGTCGACAGGCCCAGCGCGCCGTGCTGCAGCGCTTCTTCCAGCTGCGCGCGCATCGCCTCGATTTCCTGCGGCGTGGCGGCGCGGTCGAAGCGGTCCATATGGTTGCTGCGCAGCGCGGTATGGCCCACCAGCGCGGCAACGTTGACCGCGGGCTGGGCGGCCTCGACCGCATCGACATAGGCCTTGAAATCCGGGTAGCGGAAGGCGTCGGCATGGCCCAGCAGGTTCATCGGGTCGGGCGGATCGCCCGCCAGCGTGACCGGCGCGGCGCTGATGCCGCAGTTGCCGACCACCACCGTGGTCACGCCCTGCGACAGCTTGGGCGTCATCTCCGGCTGGCGCACCACGTTGGTGTCGTCGTGCGTATGCACGTCGATAAAGCCGGGCGCGAGCACCAGGCCATCGCCCTCGACCACGTGCGCGGCCGCATCGGGGTCGATCGCGCCCGGGGCGTCGATGCGGGCGATGCGGCCATCGCGCAAGGCCACGTCGGCCAGGCGCGCCGCCGCGCCGGAGCCGTCGATCAGCGTGACGCAGCGGATCAGGGTATCGAACAGGTGTGGCATGGTCAGTCTCCCAGCGGCTGGCGGCTGTCGGGGCCCTTGCCGGGGCCGCTGTCGCCGCGGTGGCTGTCGAGCACGTACTTGAGCCGGCGCAGGCGCTCCTTGCTCTGGTCCGGCTGCAACAGTGCGCACTGCGTGGCCAGCACGTCCAGCACCATCAGCATGGCGTAGCGCGAGGCCGATGGCTTGAAAATGAAATCCGTCTCCAGCGTGCGCACCGGCAGCAGCACCTCGGCGCGCGCCGCCAGCGGCGATCCCAGCGCGGTCACGGCCACCAGGCGGGCGCCGTACTCGCGCGCGATATCGCAGCTGGCCAGCATCTCAGGCACGCGGCCGCTGGCCGAAAAGGCCAGCACCACGTCGTCGCGGCCCAGCGTGGCCGCCACCATCTTCTGCAGCAGCGCATCCTGGTAGCTGGCCACCGGCTGGCCCAGGCGTGCCAGGCGGTGGCGCGCTTCATCGGCCATGAATGATGAGCCGCCGCCCATGCCAAAAGCGTAGACCATGCGTGCGCCCAGCAACAGGCGCGCGGCCTGCTCGATGCGCTGCGTATCGAGCAGCCCGCGGTTGGCTTCCAGCGCGGTGAGGATGTCGGCGTGGATGCTGTCGGCAAGCGTGGCCGGCGCGGCTTCAGCGGCGGGAACGTTGCCGGGCTGCAGGAAGCGCGCGCCCACCGCCGCGGCCTGGGCCAGGCGCAGCTTCAGGTCGCGCACGTCGCGGCAGCCGATGGCCTTGGCAAAGCGCGTCACGCTGGCCTCGCTGACGCCGGCCTGGCGGGCCAGTTCGTTGATGCTCGCCGCCGCCGCGCCGGCCAGGTCTTCCAGCACAACCTGCGCCACCTTCTGCTCGGCCAGCCGCAGCGCGGGGCCGCGCTCGGCGATGCGGGTCAGGATGTCGAAGGGGGCGGTCATGGTCGGTGATGGGGGCGAGATGGCGAAGCGGGTTCGAATCGTTATGTGACGAAATCTGCTGTCCGCGCGGGCAGGGGCTATAACAGTGACTGGCGCCTGATGGTGAGCGCCCTTCCTGGTACCGCTCGGTTGCTGCCGCAGCGTCGTGTGTTACTTTATAACAGGGATGAAATATCTTATTTTCAGGGCTATCATTACGTCAATCAGATTTTTTCAGGGTGACGACAGGCATGCGTGAAATAAAGTATCAGGCTGGTGTGATCGATCCGCTCAACAAGGCGCTGGGCCGGATGGAGGCTCCGATGGCTCCGGACGCTGCTGGCCAGACCGGCTGGAATCTGTTGCAAGAGGAACTGAGCCTGCCGGCCGCGGTGCTCTATGAAGACCGGCTTGCGCACAACCTGGAATGGATGCGCCGCTTCATGAACGAATACGGCGTGCAGCTGGCGCCGCATGGCAAGACCACCATGGCGCCCAAGCTGTTTGCCAGGCAACTCGAGGCCGGAGCGTGGGGCATCACCCTGGCCACCGCGCACCAGACCGCAGCGGCGCATGCGCACGGCGTCAAGCGGGTGCTGATGGCCAACCAGCTGGTCGGCCGCCGCAATATGGAAATCATCGCGGACCTGCTGCGCGATCCGGAGTTTGAATTCTTCGCGCTGGTGGATTCGGCAGACCTCGTCGACCAGCTCGGCAAGTTTTTCAAGGAGCGCGGACAGAAGCTGCAGGTGCTGCTCGAACTGGGCGTCGAAGGCGGGCGCACCGGCGTGCGCGACGACGCGCAGCAGCAGGCCGTGCTCGACGCGCTGGCGCGCTGGCCCGACGCGTTGTCGCTGGCCGGCGTGGAAATCTACGAGGGCGTGCTGAAGGAAGAGGCCGATATCCGCCAGTTCCTGCAGCGCACCGTGGCGGTGACGAAGCAGCTCGCCGCGCAAGGCCGCTTTGGCCGCAGCCCGGTGGTGATGTCGGGTGCGGGCTCGGCCTGGTACGACGTGGTGGCCGAGGAATTCGCGCGCACCGACATCGGTGCGCCGATCGACATCGTGCTGCGCCCGGGCTGCTACCTGACGCACGATGTGGGCATCTACCGCGCCGCCCAGCAGCGCATCCTGGCCAGCAACCCGGTCGCGCAGAAGATGCGCGAGGGTTTGCTGCCGGCGCTGCAGCTGTGGGCCTATGTCCAGTCGATTCCGGAACCCGACCGCGTCATCATCGGCATGGGCAAGCGCGATGCCGCCTTCGACGCCGGCATGCCGATCCCGGCGCGCCGCTACCGTCCCGGTGAAGAAGCGCCGGTGGACGTGCCCGCGCATTGGGAGGTCACCGGCATGATGGACCAGCACGCCTACCTGCAGATCCGGCCGGGCGACGACATCCGCGTTGGCGACATGATCGCCTTCGATATCTCGCACCCGTGCCTGACCTTCGACAAGTGGCGCCATATCCCGGTGCTGGATCGCGACCTGCGCGTGATCGACATCGTGCAAACCTTCTTCTGAGGCAAACAGCCCCATGAGCATCGACATCCTGGCCTATGGCGAGCCGCTGGTTGAATTCAACCAGCAACCGGACGATCCGTCGCGCTACCTGCAGGGCTTTGGCGGCGATACCTCCAACTTCTGCATTGCCGCTGCGCGCCAGGGCGCGAGCACCGGCTATATCTGCGCGGTCGGTGCCGATACCTTCGGCGAGCGCCTGCGCGCACTGTGGAGGCAGGAGCGGGTCGACACGCGCCACGTGCATGTCGACGCCGGGGCTCCCACCGGTGTCTACTTTGTCTCGCACGACAGCCACGGCCACCGCTTCGACTACCTGCGCGAAGGCTCGGCCGCAAGCCGCTACCAGCATGAACAGCTGCCGCTCGGCGCGATTGCGTCGGCGCGCTACCTGCACCTGTCGGGCATCAGCCTCGCCATCAGCACCAGCGCGTGCGATGCCGGCCTGGAGGCGATGGAGCACGCGCGCAAGGCCGGCACCAAGGTCACGCTCGACACCAACCTGCGGCTGCGCCTGTGGTCGCTGGCGCGCGCGCGCGGCATCATGCGCGAAGCGTTCCGGATGACGGACGTATGCCTGCCCAGCTGGGACGACATCACCGTGCTGACCGGGCTGGACGACCGCGATGCCATCGCCGACTACCTGCTCGGCTGCGGCATCGGCCTGGTCGCGCTGAAGCTGGGGGAGGAGGGCTCGTACATCGCCACGCCCGAGTCCCGCAGCCTGGTGCCGGCCTATCCGGTCAAGCCGGTCGACGCCACCGGCGCGGGCGACTGCTTCGGCGGCAGCTTCGTCGCGCGGCTGGCCGCGGGCGCCGACCCGTTCGAGGCCGCGCGCTATGCGAACGTTGCGGCAGCGCTGTCGACCACTGGCTATGGCGCGGTGGCGCCGATTCCCGATGCGCAGACCGTGCTGGCGCGGCTGGCGCAATCGGTATCGGTGATCGCCTGAGCCGCTGCCCAGCCTTGATGTTTTCCTGAACCCATATACCGCGAGATCGCCATGTCAAACCAGACTTCCCCGCTGCTTCAACGCCTTGCCGATGTGCCGGTGATCCCGGTGCTGGAATTCCACTCGGTCGAGGAGGCCCTGCATGTCAGCGAGGCGCTGGTGACCGGTGGTTTGCCGCTGCTGGAAATCACGCTGCGCACCCCGGTGGCGCTGGAAGCGATCCGTGCCGTCGCGGCGGCGCTGCCGCAAGCCTGCGTCGGCGCCGGCACGGTGCTGAACGAGGAGCAACTGCACGCGGTGCGCGACGCGGGCGCCCAGTTTGCGGTCTCGCCCGGCCTGACGCCGACGCTGGCCGCGGGCGCGCGAGGCGCGGGGATTTCGCTGCTGCCGGGCGTCGCCACTGCCAGCGAGGCCATGGCGGCGCTGGAAGCCGGCTTCACGTTCCTCAAGTTCTTCCCGGCGCAGGCCGCGGGCGGGGTGCCGATGCTGAAGTCGCTGGGCGGACCGCTGCCGCAGCTGCGCTTCTGCCCGACCGGCGGCATCGATGCCGCGCTGGCGCCGTCGTACCTGGCGCTGCCCAACGTGGTGTGCGTGGGCGGATCGTGGGTGGTGCCCAAGGATGCCGTCGCCGGGGGCGACTGGGGCCGCATCCGCGCGCTGGCCGAACAGGCCAGGGCCCTGCGCGGCAAGCCCTGAGCCGGCGCGCAGCAAGGCAAAACTGCAAAGCAAAACGGCACGCCAGCGGGCGTGCCGTTTTGCTGTCGATGCAGCCTGGCCGGCTTACTTGTGGCGGTCTGCCGAGCTTTCCAGCTTCTGGCCGCCGCGCTGAATGTCCTGGCCGAGCCCCGCCATCGTGTTGCAACCGGCCAACAGAGTGGCAAACAAAACGCACCAGATCCAACCTTTCTTCACGCCGGGCTCCTTTCGATAGGGTCGAGAATCGAGCGATTCTCCGAGTTTTGGGATTGACGCAGATTTTACCGCTGCTGCGCGCGGCTTTGATAGCCGGTATGTCGCAATTTGTAAATCGTGCAACCCCACGTACGGGTCCTGGAGGTCAGGCCAGCGGCGCCAGCAAGGTCCGGGCGCGCTGCTGGATCGCCGCATGGGTCTGCATGAGCCAGACGGCGGGAAACGGCTGCGCCAGCAGGTAGCCCTGCACGCTGTGGCAGCCCCAGCCACGCACCGCTTCCAGCTGCTGGCGGGTTTCGATGCCCTTGGCGCAGACCGAGGCGCCGGCGCGCCGCGCCGCGCGGCAGGCTTCACGCAGGTTGTCGGCACGGCAGCGGGTCTCGCGCGCATGACCCAGGCCCCTGGCGTCCAGCGTGACGGCGTCCGGATGCAGCGCCGCCAGCGCCTCGCGGCAGGCCGGGCTGTCGTCAAAGTCGCCCAGCGCCAGCTGCAGCCCGCGCTGGCGCAGCGCGGCAAAGCGGTCGATCAGGTCGGCGTCGGTCGGCACCGTGCTGGCCGGCAGTTCGATGCACAGGTGCTCGGGCGCGATGCCGCCCGCATCGAGCGCCTGCGCCAGGCACTCGACCATTTGCGGGCGATGCAGCTGCGCGCTCGAGGCCAGCAGGGTGAACTGCAGCGGGGCGATGGTCTCGGCGGCGCGGATCAGCGGCAGCACGCTCTCCAGCAGCCAGTTGCCGATGCGCCCGACCAGCCCGAGCGCTTCCACGCCGGGCAGGAAGTCCTGCGGCGCCACGCGCCCGAGCACCGGATGCTGCCAGCGCAGCCGCACCGTATAGCCGCTGACGGCGGCGCGGGCAAGATCGGCGCGTGGCTGCAGTTGCAGGCTCAGTTCGCCGCGCTCGAGCGCGTCGGGCAGCGCCGCCAGCAACGGGGCCACGGGCGGGGACAGCGGCTTGTCGGCGCGCGCCAGGCCGGCGCCGCCCTGGCGATTGACCCGCAGCATGGCGTCGAACGCCTGCTGCAGGCAGCGCTCGGCCGGGATGTCGGCATGGTCGTTGGCCAAGCCGATGCTGCACGACAGGTGCAGCTCGAAGCCGTCCACGGCGAACGGCCGGGACAGGTCCTCGGCCACGCGGCTGGCCACCTGGCCCGGATCCGGCACGCCCGCAGGCAGCGCGGTGATGACCACCAGGTCGGCCGTGGCTATCCAGTGCATGAACGCGCCCGGCGGCAGCAGGCAGGCAATGCGCGCCTGCACGATGCCGCGCAGCCGGGCAGAGCGGGCAGTCCCGAGGGTTTCACAAGCGTTGGCGAAGCGGTCCAGGCGGATCGCCAGGATCGCCGCCGGCGGACCGGCCTGGGTGCGGCGCGCGGTCAGCGCGCGTACCAGCACGGACGGTTGCATCGCGCCACTGCCGCTGCTGGCAGCGCTTTCGACGAGGTCGTCGGCATCAGGATCCATGCATGATCTTGCGGGCCGCCCGACAATGGCTTGCGGCGCACGCGTCTCCCCGTGTCTGAAATGGTTCTTTGGCAGGCCGCCGGCGCGCTGCGGTCGCAGTCGTCGCCCGGGTGCAGCCATGCGTGCCGCGGCCGCTGCGGGCCGCGAAGGCCCGATCATAAGCGAACGGAAGGGGGAGGGGCGTTGCCGATTAGGCCAAAGTGATTTGGCCGCAACTGCATTTGATTTGGATCAACGCGGCGCCTTCGATCCAGGGAAGATGCGATTGACGCCGCGGCGTAACGGTGATGCCGGCACGCTGGTGCTCAGCCGGTGGTTTCTTCCTCGGGCCCCTCCTGCGGCGGCAGGCGCTCGGCCAGCACCTTGTCGATGCGCTTGCCGTCCATGTCGACGATCTCGAAGCGCCAGTCGCCCCATTGCACCGTGTCGGCAATCTGGGGCAGGCGCCCCAGCAGCAACAGCAGCATGCCGGACAGCGTGTGGTAGCGCTCCTTTTCTTCCTCCGGCACCTGGCGCAGGCCGATGCGGTCTTTCAGTTCGGGGATCGGGATCAGGCCATCGAGCAGCCACGAGCCGTCGTCGCGCTGGACCGCCCATTGCTCGCCGGCAGCCTCGGCCTTGAATTCACCGGTGATGGCCTCGATCAGGTCCTGCAGCGTCACCAGGCCGAGCACCTCGCCGTATTCGTCGATGACAAAGGCGATCTGCCCGCCCGAGGCGCGGAAGTTTTCCAGCAGTTCCATGCCGGTCACGCTTTCGGGCACGAACACCGCAGGCTGCACCGCTGCCTGCAGGTCGGCTTCCTCGCCGCGCAGCCGGCGCGCCAGCAGCTGGCGCGCGCTGACCACGCCGATGATGTCGTGCATGCCGCCACGCACCACCGGGAAGCGCGAGTGGTCGGATTCTTCGATGCGGCGCAGGTTCTCGTCCAGCGTGGCTTCTACATCCAGGTAGACCACGTCGCCACGGGGCACCATCAGTGACGCCAGCTGGCGGTCATCGAGCCTGAACACATTACGCACCATGGTGTGCTCATGCTGCTCGATCACGCCGGCTTCGGAGCCTTCCACCAGCAGTGCATGGATTTCTTCCTCGGTCACCCCGGGGCCGCGGTCTACCTTGGTGCCAAGCAGGCGCAGCACCAGCCGCGTGGAGCTCGACAGCAGCTTGACGAACGGGGTCGACGCCACCGCCAGCCAGCCGATCGGGCGCGCCACCAGCCGCGCGATCGCCTCGGGGGCCATCTGGCCCAGGCGCTTGGGCACCAGTTCGCCCAGCACGATGGAAAAATAGGTCAGTCCCGCCACCACGATCGCGGTGGCCATATAGCCGGCGGTGGTGTCCGAGAAGCCCAAACCTTGCAGCCAGAGGCCCAGTGGCTGCGCCAGCGTGGCTTCGCCGACCACGCCGTTGAGCACGCCGATCGAGGTGATGCCGATCTGCACGGTCGAGAGAAAGCGGGTGGGGTCTTCGCCCAGCTTGGCCGCGGCAATGGCGCCGCGGTCGCCGTTCTCGATCTGGCGTTGCAGGCGTGCCTTGCGGGCTGTAACGAGTGCGATCTCGGACATCGCAAACAGGCCGTTCAGCAGGATCAGCGCCAGTAATATGGCAATTTCCATCAGGGTGCGCGCCCTCTGCGCGCCGGGTGTCTGAAAAGATCAAGCATACCATTCGCCTGTTACATGACATCGCCACTGTGATGCGCCCGCCGCAAACGGTGGCGATTTTCGGCCATCGGCGGATCAATGGATCGCTGCGATTACCTGCAAGGTATTCGCCGCGAGGCCGCCGCCATGCTGTAATAGCCCGCATGGAAACGCTGACCCCTGCCTCCGAGGCCACTCTCGACTTTCCCGGACTGTTGCGCTACTGGCGCGGCAAGCGCGGCTACAGCCAGCTGGCGCTGTCGCTGGCCGCCGGGGTCTCGCAGCGCCATATCTCCTTCCTCGAATCCGGGCGCGCCCGCCCCAGCCGCGAAATGGTGCTGGCGCTGGCCGAGCGGCTGGGCGTGCCGCTGCGCCAGCGCAACCGGCTGCTGCTCGCCAGCGGCTTCGCACCGGCCTACAGCGAACACGCGCTGAGCGCGCCGCCGTTGCAAATGGTGCAGCAGGCAATCGCCCTGATCCTGGCCAAGCAGGAGCCGTACCCCGCCGTGGTGCTGGACCGCTTCTGGAACCTGGTCGACGCCAATGCCGCCTACCGCCGCATGTTCGACACCTTGCTTGGCGGCCGCCCGCCGGCATCGCTGGCCGACGATCCGCACCGGATCAACCTGATGCTGACCGTGTTCGACCCGGACGGCCTGTGGCCGGTGATCGAGAACGCGCGCCAGGTCGGCCGCTACCTGTTGCGGCGCGTCTGGCAGGAGCTGCAGGTGCAGGCGCACGACCAGACCGCGCGCGCGCTGTTCGCGCGCATCGCGGACTGGCATCCGGACATGGTCGGCCCCGGCGGCGTGCTGCTGCCCGAGGACGACGGTAGCGACGGGCCGCCGCCGCCGTTGTTGCCGGTGGTGCTGCATGCGGGGGCATTCCGCGCGTCGTTGTTCTCGACGCTGACCACGCTCGGGATTCCGCAGGACGTCACGCTGCAGGAGCTGCGCATCGAATGCTTCTTCCCGTCCGACGACGCCACGCGCGTCCTGTTTGAAACGCAGGGCGGGGCGCATGACCGGCAGGTCAGAAGCGGTAGCGCAGGTAGATGACGTGGAAGGTGGTGCCAGGGTTGGGCTCCTTGATGCCGCCATTGGACAGATGCTGGATCCGGTAGCCGGCGGCAAAGTTGCGGTCCTTGCCCAGCATCACGCCAAGGCCGGCGTACTCCGAGAACTGGAACGCGCTGGAGATGACGTGATCGTCGGAGGTGCGCGTGCCGCTCAGCAGCCGCGCGCCCACCGACAGCTCCAGGAACGGCACCCAGCTGTGGCGCCACCAGGCGATCCGCGCCACCGGTGACGCGCCGAATTCCCACAGATCGTTAGGATTGTTGTTGCTGTCGCTGAGCCAGCGCGCAACATTGACCTCCCATTGCAGGTCGACCTGCCAGCCCTGCGGGTTGCCCCACGCCAGGCCTGAATCCCACAGCATGGCGATCTCCGCCTTTTGCACGTGATGCCTGTCGTCGAAGCCGTAGCCAAGCTGGACCGCAGGCGCCGCGCGCGCGGCTGTGCTCAGGCACCCGGCCAGTGCAAGCAGCGCCGCCATGGCGGCGCGGCGCGGCCGTCGCCACCGCGGCGCGGAGAAGGTTGGAAGGAGGGGGATGCAACTCGCATGGCTGTCTTGTCTGGCTTCTTGATCGGGTCGGCGCATGGGAAGCACGCTGAAAAGATGCTGCGTTGTTGTCAGGCAAGCCATGGGAAAACCGGCGCTTGCAGCCCCCAGGCGCTGCCTCCTTACCCTATTTGTAGTACACGGAAAGGCACGTTGCCGAGACCGAACGTGGCAGGCACCACGACGCGGGCCGCAGCAGGATACGGTCTTCGCGCGCGGCGCGCAGTGACAAAGAACAATCGTGCTAACATGCGCGGGCCGGTGCCGGCCGTCTGGCCGGCCCGGTTACGTTACGTCTTCAGGGCGGGGTGAAAGTCCCCACCGGCGGTATGCCGCGACGCGCAGCGCGTGTCCGGCGAGCCCGCGAGCGCTCGCATTCCCGTGCGAGGTCAGCAGACCTGGTGAGAGGCCAGGGCCGACGGTCATAGTCCGGATGAAAGAAGATGGACGGAGCTTGCCTGCGTGGCCTGGCGCCTGCCTGGCCCGTGGTTTGCCGAGCCTTGCGCGCGCAGGGCGCGGCGGTTCGTGCGCGTGCGCTCAGCATGGCATGCGGGCCTTGCAGTTCCGTTGAACCTTCCCCTGGAACGCCCATTGATGCTGAACAGGAGCGTTTCATGTCTAGCTTTTCCACCGAAGCCATTGCCCCCGCGGTGTCCGCGGATGCCAACCCCAGTGTCACTGTCGATACGATGGCTGGCGCCGACCCGCGCGCGCTGAAGTTGCGCATCGAACAGGCCCTCGAGGCCATGCACGAAGGCCGGCCGGTCGTGCTGCTCGATGACGACGACCGCGAGAACGAGGCCGACCTGATCCTTGCCGCCGAGCGCCTGACCCAGGCCAACATGGCCATGATGATTCGCGAATGCAGCGGCATCGTGTGCCTGTGCCTGCCGACGGACAAGGTGCGCAGCCTGGGCCTGCGGCCGATGGTCGAGCACAACCGCAGCCAGTACGGCACCGCCTTCACCGTGTCGATCGAGGCCCGCGAGGGCGTCAGCACTGGGGTCAGCGCGGCTGACCGGATCACTACCATCCGCGCGGCGATTGCGGAGGACGCCGGCGCCGATGCCGTGGTCAGCCCCGGCCACGTGTTCCCGCTGGTGGCGCGCGACGGCGGCGTGCTCGAGCGCCGCGGCCATACCGAAGGCTCGGTCGACCTGGCGCGCATGGCGGGATTGTCTCCCGCCGCGGTGCTGTGCGAGCTGATGAATCCGGATGGCACCATGGCGCGGCGTGCGGAAGCGCTGGCCTTTGCCGGGATGTACCGCTTGCCGGTGCTGACCATCGAGGACCTGGTCGCCTGGCGACGCCTGCACGGCTGAAGGCGGTCGCGCCGCATGGATCGGGGCGTGCCCGCGCGCCGCGATGCATGCATCCTGTGCGACAATGCGGATCGCTTTTTCCCGTCTACATGAGGGTAATTCCATGATGTTCCGCATGTTTCGACACGCAGCCGCGCTGGCCGGCTGCGTGTTCGGCCTGGCCCTGCCGCAGGCGCACGCCGATGACGGCGCTGTGCCGGCCACTGACTTGGCGCCGGCCTCTGCATCCCGGCCGGCCGCTGCCGCCGGCCTCTACGAGTGCCAGGTACCTGGCTCCGGCACCGTGTTCCGCTCCACACCCAGGGAAGGTTGCCGCCTGGTGGCCGCGCCCGATCCCGGCGCGCCCGACCCGCAGCGCTGGCTGCCGCTGATGGGCGCCAATGGCGTGATTTCTTATTTCGATCAGTCGGCGGTGCGCCGCCAGGGCACGCAGGTTGGCGTGGTGGTGATGCGCAATTCGCCGTCGGGCGTGATCCGCACCGCCAGCGGCGAACCGATCCGTTCCTCGCTCAAGCGCATGGTGCTGAACTGTGCCACGTCGATGTTCGCCGTGGTCGAGCAGACGCTCTACAGCAAGCGCTTTGCGCGCGGCGAATCGCTCTATACCATCCGCGCGCCGCAGTCCGGCACCTTCCAGCTGGCCGGCCCCGGCACCATCGCGGGGGAGCTGCTGCGCAAGCTGTGCCGCTAAGCCAGCAGCGGCGCAGCACAGCCTGCTGCCGGCCAGCTTATTCGCCTACGTGGCGCGATTTCCATTGGCCGTTGGACTGCTTGCAGAACCAGCCGCTCCAGTGCTCTTCGGCACTGCCGCGCTTGAGGTCTGACTTCAGGCGCCG
Source organism: Cupriavidus nantongensis (assembly GCF_041726985.1). Taxonomy (GTDB): domain Bacteria; phylum Pseudomonadota; class Gammaproteobacteria; order Burkholderiales; family Burkholderiaceae; genus Cupriavidus; species Cupriavidus nantongensis_A. The sequence goes on from NZ_CP168302.1 coordinate 67,276, forward strand.
GCACGGCTGGCCCTTGTCGGTCTTGCTTTCGACCGGGGTGATGGTGCCGTCGATCTGCTGGCGCCGTCCCGCTGCCGGATAGGTCCATGCCACCGATTGGCCATCGGCCGTATCGTTCAGTGCGGTACGCACCGACTTGGCCAGCGACGCGCCTTCCTTGTCGTTGAGCGTGCCGATGATGGTGCCGCTCAGGTAGTTGTCGAAGTACGCGTGCGCGGGCGCGGCGCAGAACAGCAAGGCCCCCAGCGCGCCTGCAAGTGCGGCACTCAGGGCGGGGCGGGCGAGGCTGGCAGAGGATGAGGTTTGCCGAGTCAGCATGACGGTTCCTTGTGGCTACATGGTGGCGTTCGAGTGGCATTGTAAGCGCAATGCGATGCGGTGGACGACGGTTGCCGACGGGCCTGGCCCACTGCGGCCACCGGCCCGCGGTTGACACGTGCGTGCCCCTGACCTAGCGTTGATTTCTGTCCCATCGTGCCGCCGGCACGACGGGCGCCCATTCCTGCGAGAGGAGATCCCATGACGCTGCGCTATCTCACAATCGGCCTGGCCGTCGCCTGCGCCTTCGGCACGGTGCACGCCCAGACCGCGGGCAAGGCCGACCAGTTCAGTCCGTACACCGACGGTGCCAAGCAGGACAAGTTCAGTACTTACACCGATGGGGCCAGGCAGGACAAGTTCAGCCCGTACACCGACGGCGCAAAAAGCGACAACGTGACCGCGCTGAACCCGGGCGCCAGGCCCGACCAGATGGAGCCGATCCAGGGCGGGGCGCAAAAATCGTTCGATTCGTTCAGCCAGGGCGGCATGAACAGTGGCAAGTTCGATCCTTATTCCGAAGGCGCCAAGAGCGGCAAGTTTGATCCATACAGCGAAGGCGCCAAAAAGTAACAGTGTATTAAACGGGCCGGACGCAGGCCGGATGCGTTCGGGCCCGCATCGGTGCGCAACCGGGGCCGCCGATCGAGGCTGACCGTGCCGAGGTTCGCGGCGATGTGACCTGATCGCCCGCAAAGCCATGTGTGGAGCGGCTTTCGGGCTACGTGGCCAACATTTTGTTTCAAACCTTGCGTGATCGAAACGTGACTTTTGCGTCTCGAATTGCTATGGTTTATTGCGCATCGCAACAACCCGGACACGGTGCCCCGCGGGCAACCTGCCCCGCGTCAGGGCCTCGCCACTCGGCGCCGGGCTCATCTCTTGCCGTGTCCCTCATCGTTCAGGCCGTCGATGCCGGCCACTCCGATTCAACCGCTCACCCTGGCATACATGTCACAGATCGCCTCGCCACGAATAGCCGTACCGTTTACCTTGCCCGCTGCCGGGCCGGGGACGCGCCGCCGCGCCGCGCGCGCCGGAGCGCGCATCGCGGCCTGGCTCGGCGGCGGGGCGCTGGCACTGTGTGCGATGGCGGCCCATGCGTTCGACTTCGACACGGTCGCCTCGCGCGCGCGCCAGCTGGCGGCGTCGCCTTACAAGGCGCCGGCCCAGAACCTGCCGCGCGAGTTGCGCGAGCTGACCTACGAGCGCTACCGCGAGATCGAGTACAAGCCCGAGCGCTTCGCCTGGCGCGGCACGCGTTCGCCGTTCGAGCTGTCGTTCTTCCACGAGGGCATGGTGTTCGACCAGCCCGTGCGCATCCATGAAGTGGTGGGCAACAGCGTGCGCGAATTCCGCTTCGACCCCTCCGCGTTCAACTACGGCCCGCACAAGGTCGATGCCGCCAAGCTGAAAGGGCTGGGCTACGCCGGCTTCCGCATCCTGTATCCGCTGAACCAGGGCAAGCGCAAGGACGAACTGGCGTCGTTCCTCGGCGCCAGCTACTTCCGCGCGCTCGGCAAGGACCAGTGGTACGGGCTCTCGGCGCGCGGGCTGGCGGTGGATACCGCGCTCAACTCGGGCGAGGAATTCCCGCGCTTCGTCGAATACTGGATCGAGCGTCCGGGCGCCAATGCCAAGGAAATCACGATTTATGCGCTGATGGATTCGCGCCGCATGAGCGGGGCGTACCGCTTCACCATCAAACCCGGCGCGGAGACCGCGATGGAGGTCAAGTCGCGCCTCTACCTGCGCGAGAACGTGACCAAGCTTGGCCTCGCGCCGCTGACCAGCATGTACCTGTTCGGCGAGAACCAGCCGGCGCCGGCGCAGGATTTCCGGCCGGAGGTGCACGACTCGGACGGCCTGTCGATCCACCTCGGCACCGGCGAATGGGTCTGGCGTCCGCTGGTCAATCCCAAGCGGCTGCTGGTGACGTCGTTCGCGGCGACCAATCCGCAAGGCTTCGGGCTGATGCAGCGCGACCGCAGCTTCAACAGCTACCAGGAGATCGGCGCGTGGTATGAGCGCCGGCCCAGCGGCTGGGTGCAGCCGCGCGGCAACTGGGGCTCGGGCCGGGTCGAGCTGGTGCAGATCCCGACGCCGGACGAGACCAACGACAACATCGTCGCGTACTGGGTGCCCGACAACCCGCCCAAGCCGAAGCAGGCCTTCGATTACGAATACCGCCTGCTGTGGCAGAAGGACGGCGAGCAGGAGCCGCCGCTGTCGTGGGTGACCCAGACCCGCCTGGGCCAGGGCCAGACCCGCAGCAAGGAGGACACGAGCTTTTCGCTGGTGGTGGACTTCGAAGGCCCGGCCTTCCGCAGGCTGCCGGCGGACGTTCGCATCGACCCGGTGGTTTCGGCCGATGCCAACGGCGAGCTGTTGAAGACGTCGGTGCAGCGCAATGACGCGACCGGCGGCTGGCGCATGACCATGCTGATGCGCCGCAAGGACGAAACCAAGCCGGTAGAGTTGCGCGGCTATCTTCGCAACGGCAATACAACCCTGTCCGAGACGTGGAGCTACATCTTACCCCCCGCCTAAAGCAGCGACCGGCCCAGGCGGCGGCATGCGAGCGCTATCTCGACCGCCTGCCCGTATCGCCTGAAGTGCGTAGCGAACTGCTGGCCGACAGCGCCGCCATGGCCGCCGCGGCGGCACCCGCCACGCCGCTGGCTGCGGTGACGCCGGTGATCCCGGTCACCGCCGACGGCCGCGACGCGCAGGAGGCGATCACGCGCCTGCAGTCGCGCCTGGCCGGCAAGGACGCGCCGCCGGCGCACGGCAGCAGCGCCTACGCCTCGGTGCAGCGGCGTTTCGCCATGGCCTACGGCAATCCGCAGGTCGGCGGCGCGCCGCTGCTGCGCCGGCGCGAAGACGGCACCGTGAAGGCCGACACCGGCCCAGCGCCCGAGCGCAGCTCGATGGTGCCGCGCCAGTGGCCGCCGCATATCGTCACCGGCTGGCTGCGCAACACGTGGCGCCGCATGCTGGGGCGCCCCCCGGTGCCAGAGACCTGGGACACGCTGCACGATGGCCCCGACGCCGAAGGCAAATGGCATCCCGCCGGCTCGCACCGGCGCTGGGTGCTGCTGGCACTGGTCGCCGTCCAGACCGTGCTGGCCACGTACTTCATGACCAACGTGCTGCCGTACCACGGCGCCGATCCGCTCGAGATTGCCATCCTGGTGCTGTTCGCCATCCTGTTCTCCTGGGTGTCGGCCGGCTTCTGGACCGCGATGATGGGCTTCCTGGTGCTGGCCAAGGGCGGCGACAAGCACCTGATCTCGCGCTCGGCGGTGCCGGACCGGCCCGACGCGCCGATTGCGGCCGAGGCCCGCACCGCGATCATCATGCCGATATGCAATGAAGACGTGACGCGCGTCTTCGCCGGCTTGCGCGCCACCTATGAATCGCTGTCGCGCACGCCGCACCTGTCCAACTTCGATTTCATCGTGCTGTCGGACAGCGGCAATCCGGACCTGCGCACCGCCGAGCACGATGCCTGGATGGAACTTTGCCGCGCCGTCGGCGGTTTCGGCCGCATCTTCTATCGCTGGCGCCGCCATCGCGTGAAGCGCAAGACCGGCAACGTGGCCGATTTCTGCCGCCGCTGGGGCAGCAAGTACCGCTACATGGTGGTGCTCGACGCCGACAGCGTGATGAGCGGCGACTGCCTGGCCACGCTGGTGCGGCTGATGGAAGCCAACCCGGGTGCCGGCATCATCCAGACCGCGCCGCTGGCGGTGGGCCGCGAAACGCTGTATGCACGCGTGCAGCAGTTCGCCACGCGCGTGTACGGACCGCTGTTTACCGCCGGGCTGCACTACTGGCAGCTGGGCGAATCGCACTACTGGGGCCACAACGCCATCATCCGCGTCAAGCCGTTCATCGAACACTGCGCGCTGGCGCCGCTGCCGGGCCGCGGCCCGCTGTCGGGCGAGATCCTGTCGCACGACTTTGTCGAGGCCGCGCTGATGCGCCGTGCCGGCTGGGGCGTGTGGATTGCCTACGACCTCGAGGGCTCGTACGAAGAACTGCCGCCCAACCTGCTCGACGAGGTCAAGCGCGACCGCCGCTGGTGCCAGGGCAACCTGATGAATTTCCGGCTGTGGCTCAAGCAGGGCTTCCACGTGGTGCACCGCGCGGTGTTCCTGACCGGGATCATGGCGTACCTGTCGGCGCCGCTGTGGCTGTTGTTCCTGCTGCTGTCGACGGCAATGCTGGCCAAGCACGCGCTGGTGCCGCCGGAATACTTCACCCAGCAGTACCAGTTGTTCCCGACCTGGCCCGAATGGCATCCGGAAAAGGCGCTGGCGCTGTTCTCGGCCACGGCCACGCTGCTGTTCCTGCCCAAGCTCGCCAGCGTGGCGCTGCTGATGAAGCAGGCGCGGCGCTACGGCGGCGCGGTGCAGCTCTTTGCCAGTATGCTGATCGAGGTGCTGCTGTCTGCGCTGCTGGCGCCTACGCGCATGCTGTTCCATACCAAGTTCGTGGTCGCGGCGTACAGCGGCTGGGGCATCTCGTGGAAATCGCCGCCGCGCGAGGACGCCGAGACCACCTGGGGCGAAGCGTTCCGCCGCCACGGCTGGCATACCGCCCTGGGGCTGGCGTGGGGCGGGCTGGTGTACTGGCTGAACCCCTCCTATGTACTGTGGCTGCTGCCGATCGTCGGCTCGCTGGCGCTGTCGATCCCGCTGTCGGTGATGTTGTCGCGGGTCTCGCTGGGCCGCGCTTCGCGCAATGCTGGGCTGTTCATGATCCCGGAGGAAACGCTGGTGCCGCGCGAGATCGTCGAAACCCAGCAGCATGTCGAAAACGCCGGCGAAACGCCCAACTTCGTCGACGCCGTGGTGGACCCGGTCACCAACGCGCTGATGTGCGCCACTGCGACGCCGCGCGTGGTGCAGCCGGAATCGGCACGCAAGCGCCACGAGAGCCTGGTCGAGCATGCGCTGACGCACGGCCCGCGCGCGCTCACGCCGGCGCAGAAGCACGTGCTGCTGGGCAACCCGTTCGCACTGGCGCGCCTGCATGAACTGGTGTGGGGCTCGCCGCTGGCCGACGCCGGCTGGAAGGAGACGCGCATGCTGGTGCGGCGCGCCGCCAACGTGGTGCCGCTGCGCCCCCGCGCCGCCTAAGGCGTGTTGCCTGAAACAAAAAAACGGCCCGCGTCAGCGGGCCGTTTTTGTTGGCGCGGGCGCGCAGGTCAGCGCAACGCTGCGCTGCAGATCGGGCCGTTGATATAGACGTCGCCGATGCGGCGCTCGCCGCGGTCCTTGCGGGTCATGTAGCGGAACAACATGCTGACGCCGAGCTTGGTCAGGATCTCGACATCGCGGTTGGCGCAGATATTGCGCTGCAGCGGCGCGGCGTAGTTGACCTCGAAGCTGGCCAGGTCCAGCATCGGCCCGCGGTAGTTGGTCAGTTCCAGCTGGAACAAGACGTGTTTGCCCGGAACCGACTGGCAGCGGCGCAGGCGGGTTTCGCCGTCGATCTCGATCGGCAGGGCATCGTTGAGCTGGCGGCAGGCGCGCGCCAGCACGTTGTCAGGGCGGGTGGCGTTGCGCAGCAGTTCGGGCACGCCGGCGGCGCCGGTGTTCTGGCCGGTGGCCGCGCCCTTGAGCATGCGCGCCACCGGGTCGGCTTCATCGGCCGCGGGAACCAGCAACGGGACGCTGGCATTGCGCAACTGCGCCGGCGCCGCCTTGGCCGTCTGGGGCAGCGGCAGCAGCAGCACGACCGCGAGTATGGCGGTGCCTGGCGAAGCGGAAAGCGGCGTTTGTCGTATTCTCATGCAGGCTAATGTTGCGGGGACCTGTACTGTCGTCCCTCTCTGCGAGGCCGACGGCGAGTCTTACGCCGACAGGCTGGCATTGTACCCTCCACGCCGGCACGCATGAAAGTCGCGCCCCGCAAGCATCGTCGCGTTGCCGCCATGGCCATGCCGATGAACAACAGGGCCTGTCACCACTATTCACCAATCCTGCCGGGTTTGCCAGCTTTGCCGGACCCGACTTCGGCGACGCAATGCAGCAAGGGCGGTCTTCCTGCGCGAACCGCCGCATGCCAACGTCGCCGGGTCCGCGGCTGCATTGATTACGTTGTGCAACAATTGCGTCTGTCCCCGGGGCTGCCCGTGCCGCACGGCCGCGTACGGCAGCCCATGGGCCTCGGATACTGCCCCCTATGCCTCATTCCTCCAGCGCCGCGTCGATGCCGCGTTTCCCTGCCTGGCTGCTGATCTGCGGCTCGCTGATGGCGATCGCGCCGCTGTCGATCGACATGTACCTGCCGAGTTTCCCGACACTGGCCGGCGACCTGGGCGTCGATATCGGCCAGGTCCAGCTGACGCTGGGCACCTTCCTGGTCGGGCTGGCGATCGGACAGGCCTTCTATGGTCCCTTCAGCGACCGCTTCGGGCGCAAGCCGCCGCTCTATGTCGGGCTATGTCTTTACATCATCGCCGCGGTGGGCTGCGCGCTGGCGCGCAACGTGGAGTCGCTGATGCTATGGCGCTTCCTGCAGGCGCTGGGGGGCTGCGCCGGCATGGTGATGGCCCGGGCGGTGATCCGCGACCGGCTCGAGGCGCATGAATCGGCGCGGGCGTTTTCCTCGCTGATGCTGGTGATGGGGGTTGCGCCGATCCTGGCACCGATCATCGGCGGCGCGGTGCTGACCGTATCGGGCTGGCGCGCCATCTTCTGGGTGCTGGCGGGGGCGGGCCTGCTGATCCTGCTGCTGGTCCACCTGCGCATGGAGGAATCGCTGGACCGCGGCCATGTCGCGCCGCTGCGGCTCGGCACCGTCGCGCGCAGCTACGCGGAACTGCTGCGCGACCGCGAGTTCCTGGGTTATTCGCTGTCGGCCGGCTTTGGCTCGGCGGGCATGTTTGCGTATATCTCGGGCTCGCCCTTCGTGCTGATCGAACTGCACGGCATTGCGCCGTCGCACTATGGCTTTGTGTTCGGCGCCAATGCGCTCGGGTTGATCACAATGTCGCAGCTCAATGCCCGGCTGGTGCGCGGGCGCTCGCTCGACCAGGTGCTGGGAGCCACGCTGCTGGCGGCGCTGGCCGCGGGGCTGGTGCTGGCGCTGGCCGCGCTGGCGGGGATGGCGGTGCTGCCGGTGCTGCTGGGCGGCTTCTTCGTGTTTATCGGTGCGCTGGGCTGCGTCTCGCCGAATGCCTCGGCGCTGGCGCTGGCGCACCAGGGGCATCGCGCCGGCACGGCTTCGGCGCTGATGGGCACGTTGCAGTTTTCGCTCGGCACGCTCGGCGGTGCCGCGGTCAGCGTGTGGCGCGACGGCAGTGCGCTGCCGCTGGGCGTGGTGATGGCAGCCTGCGGCGCCGGTGCGGTGCTGATGCGCCATTACGGGCGCTCGGGCGCACGCGCGCGTCCGGGCACCCGCTGAAACCGCCGCCGCGCCGGTTCAGGCGGCCTGCTGTGCCGCGGCTTGCTCCGCGGCAGCGTGCGGCACCCCGGCCTGTTGCACCACCACCATGTGCGCCGGCATCGGCGCTGCGTAGCCGGCCTGGCCGAAGCATTCGCGGATGACGCGGTTGGTGTCGAAATAGACTTGCCAGTAATGGTCGTTATGGCAATAGGGCCGCACCGCCAGCACCGGGCCGACCAGCGTGAACTCGAGGATTTCGACGTCGACCGGCGGCTCGGCCAGCACGTTGGGGATCTCGGCGATGCGGGTCTTCAGAAGCGCCACCGCGTCGGCCACGTCGGTGCTGCCGGCCAGCTGCGCTTTCAGGTCCACGCGCCGGAACGCATTGGCGGTGAAGTTCTGGATGGTGTCGCTGAAGATCTTGTTGTTGCCGATCACGGTCTGGACATTGTCCGGCGTGTCCAGCGTGGTGGCGAACAGGCCGATTTCGCGCACCGTCCCGGTCACGCCGCCGATGGTGACGAAGTCGCCCACCTTGAACGGCCGCAGTACCACCAGGAAGGCGCCGGCGGCGAAGTTTGCCATCAGCCCCGACCAGGCCATGCCGATGGCCACGCCGGCGGCCGCGATCAGCGCGGCAAAGGTGGTGGTCTGGATGCCGAAGTAGCCAAGGATGCCGATCACCAGCACCACGTTCAGCGTCACGGTGACGATGGAACCGACATAGCGCAGCAGCGTCGGATCGACCTTCTGCTTGCCGAGCGCATTCTGCACCAGGCGCACGACAAAGTGGATCAGCCAGCGGCCAATGACCCAGAAGGCAAGGGCCGCCAGGATCTTGACGCCGAATTCGGTGGCGTAGGAGACCACCAGGGTCTTGAGGTTGTCGAAGGTAGAGGCGTCCATCGGCGTATTCCTTTCGTGTTGGTGTAACCGGCCAGCCGCCGGCCCAACATCCCCCAAAACAGCCGGCTGCGGCGTGCGAGCCCCTGCGCATTGCGCGCAATTCCCGGGCACGGCAATTATTGAGAGGCCGTGCGCGGAAGTGCAAGCAAAGAATTGTTAAGACAAGGCGCGTTGCGCGGCTCGTCTGTTTATATCGGAAAGCCGCTGGCGGGTATTACCAGTTGGTTTCGCGCTCGGGGGTGGCGGAAATCCGGTGCAGCGTCAGGTCGGCGCCGTTGAACTCGCCCTCGGCGTCGAGACGGATGCCCACCAGCCGCTTCAGCGTGCCATAGACCAGCGTGCCGCCGGCCAGCGCTACCACGATGCCAAGCAAGGTGCCGAGCAACTGCGCGCCGAGCGATACCCCGCCAAGGCCTCCCAGCGCCTTCGCGCCGAAGATGCCCGCGGCGATGCCGCCCCAGGCGCCGCACAGCCCGTGCAGCGGCCACACGCCCAGCACATCGTCGATATGCCATTTGTTTTGCGCCAGCGTGAACATATAGACGAACAGCGCGCCAGCCACGGTACCGGTGACCAGCGCGCCCAGCGGATGCATCAGGTCCGACCCCGCGCAGACCGCCACCAGGCCGGCCAGCGGCCCGTTGTAGACGAAGCCCGGATCGTTGCGTCCGGCCAGCCAGGCGGCCAGCGTGCCGCCGGCCATCGCCATCAGCGAATTGATCGCCACCAGGCCGCTGATCTTGTCGACGGTCTGCGCGCTCATCACGTTGAAGCCGAACCAGCCCACCGCAAGAATCCAGGCGCCCAGCGCCAGGAACGGGATGTTCGAGGGCGGATGCGCGCTGATGCGGCCATCCTTCTGGTAGCGGCCGCGGCGCGCGCCTAGCAGCAGCACCGCCGGCAGCGCAATCCAGCCGCCCAGCGCATGCACCACCACCGAACCGGCAAAGTCATGGAAGGGCGCGCCGGCCACGCGCGCGATCCAGTCCTGCACGCCGTAGCGCTGGTTCCACACCATGCCTTCGAAAAACGGGTAGACAAAACCCACCAGCACGAAGGTGGCGACCAGCTGCGGATTGAATCGCGAACGTTCGGCAATACCGCCGGAGATAATCGCCGGAATCGCCGCCGCAAAGGTCGCCAGGAAAAAGAACTTGACCAGTTCATAACCGTTCTTCTGGGCCAGCGTTTCGGCGCCGGAGAAGAACTGCACCCCATAGGCAATGGTGTAACCGATAAAGAAATAAGCGATGGTGGAGACCGCGAAATCCACCAGGATCTTTACCAGCGCATTGACCTGGTTCTTCTTGCGCACCGTGCCGAGTTCGAGGAACGCAAAGCCGGCGTGCATGGCCAGCACCATGATGGCGCCCAGCAGGATAAACAGCGCGTCGGTGCCGGTCTTCCAGTTGTCCATAGTGACCTCATGCTCAAAATGGGCGCACCAGTATGCAAAAAGCGTTCCACAGAGGGCCGCATCCTGGTGCCGCTTGCACCGTGCCGGGTAAAACCCCGCACCGGCATGCCGCACGTGGTCCGATTCCCTGGGGGCGGTGCGGTCGGGACGTTGCCGACAGCAGGCGCCCCTGCGCCAGAATGGAGCCGGCAAGGTGCGCCTGGCGATCCGTTATGGTGCGTCGCCCCATTTGGGGGAATCTGTCCTATGCTGTCTAGCTTTGGGGGCACGATGTCGGGCGACCGGTCCCGGCGTGGCTCCGGCCTGGCTAAAACCGGTGCCTGGCAAGCGCGAACAGCAGTGGAAATTGCCCGCTAACCGGCCTCAAGCAAGGATTTGCGGGTTTTTTTGTCGCATTGGTGCCACTGGGGATTGCTCAACGCGCGAAGGGCAGATTAGACTGCGCCGATCGATGGCCTGCCGCGAGGCACGCACATCGGTGACGACGACCAACAAGGGAAATCAGCCATGAATAAAGGTGAACTGGTATCGGCCATCGCCGCGGAAGCAGAATTGAGCAATGCCGCCGCCGAGCGTGCGCTCAACGCAGCGCTGGACAGTATCAAGAAGGCAGTGGCAAAGGGCGATTCTGTAACGCTGGTGGGTTTTGGCAGCTTCAGCGCCGGCAAGCGCGCTGCCCGTACCGGCCGCAATCCGCGCACCGGCGAAACCATCAAGATTCCGGCCGCCAAGACGGTCAAGTTCTCGGCAGGCCAGGGTTTCAAGGACGCCGTGAACAAGAAAAAATAAGCAGTTTGCGTCCATAGCGAAAGAAGCGGCCTGGCAGGCCGCTTTTTTTATGTGCCGGACGCGCCCGCTGGGCCCGATGCGCCGGCAGACCAATTGCCGACGCCGCGCCATGCCCGCCGGCAACGGCGCGGCGATCCGGGTTAAACTGCCGGCGCCCGCAGCCGGCAATCCCGCCCCCGCAATCTTCGTATCCCGCATCATGAATGACCTGTCCCACCAGCTTTCCATGACCGTGCTGATGACGCCGGACATGGCCAACTTCTCCGGCAACGTCCACGGCGGCACCATCCTCAAGTACCTGGACATGGTCGCGTATGCCTGCGCCAGCCGCTACGCCGGCCGCTACGTGGTCACGCTGTCGGTGGACCAGGTGGTGTTCCGCCAGCCCATTCACGTGGGTGAGCTGGTGACCTTCCTGGCATCGGTCAACTACACCGGCCGCAGCTCGATGGAGATCGGCATCAAGGTGGTGACCGAGAACATCCGCAGCAAGCTGGTGCGCCATACCAACAGCTGCTATTTCACCATGGTGGCGGTGGATGACAACGGCACCCCCGCCGAGGTGCCGCCGCTGGAGCCGCGCGACGAGGTCGAGCGCCAGCGCTTTGCCGCCGCGCAGCAGCGCCGCGCGCTGCGCCAGGAAATGGAAAAACGCCACGGCGACATCAAGTCGTCGGTGAACTGAGTGCCGATGCGCGATACAGCCATGAAGTCCAACCACCCACTCGTTCGCCTCCTGCTTGCCGCCGCCTGCGCCGGCGCTGCCCTGGGGGCCAGTGCCGAGGAGATCGGCAGCGTCAGCACCAATTTCCGCATGACCGGCTCCGACAAGGTCGTGATCGAAGCCTATGACGACCCGCAGGTGGACGGCGTCACCTGCTACGTGTCGCGCGCCCGCACCGGCGGCATCAAGGGCCAGCTCGGCATGGCCGAAGACCCGCCCGAGGCCTCGATCGCGTGCCGGCAGGTGGGTCCGATCGGCTTCAAGGCGCCGATCAAGCAGCAGGACAATGTCTTTTCCGAGCGCATGTCGATCCTGTTCAAGGCGCTGCACGTGGTGCGCGCGGTCGACCGCAAGCGCAATACGCTGGTCTACCTGACGTATTCGGACCGCATCGTCAGCGGCAGCCCGCAGAACAGCGTGACCGCCGTGCCGGTGCCGGCCGGCACGGCGATTCCGGTGAAATAAGCGCACCGGCCGGGGCGCCCGTCATCAGCGGGCCAGCGCCGCGGTCTCCGCCTGGCAATCGCGCGATGGCCGCGCGCCGGCGGCGCGCGCGGCAGCCACTTCACTGCGTGCCCGTTCCAGGTCGGCACGGAAGGTGGGATCGGCATGCAGCCGTGCCACCGTGGCCGCCGCCATGGTGCGGCCCGCGTTGACATCGCTCTGCCAGTGCACGTTGCACACCACGCGGCTTTGCCCGAAGGCCTGGCCGCGCGCCAGCAGTTCATTGGCGCGCGCCGGCTCGATCTCGGTCAGGATCAGCGCCCAGGCCCAGCCGATGGCGCTGTGGCCGGACGGGTAGGACCCATCCTTCTCCAGCTTGGCGGCCTCGGCCTGCGTGCACATCGGGGTCTCGGTGGCCACGAACGGGCGGGTGCGCTTGTAATGGTCCTTGGCCTTGTACGTAGACAGGCCGGCATCGACCAGGCTGCGGCGCAGCAGCATGTTCAGGTAAGGCGTGTCTTTCTCGCCGACGGGCACGCCCAGCGCGCAGGAGAACGTGCTGGCGGCCTGCGGGAACGTCAGCACGGCATCGTCGGACGCCAGTTGCCAGCGGGGCGAGCCGCGCAGCGGACCGGCCTGGCGCGCGGCGTCCTCATCCAGCGCCAGCGCGGCCGAACCCTGCGCCGGCGGCGCGGGCAGCAGCTTCAGGCTGTCGGGACGCGCATCGGCGGCGAGGTAGCCGGCCGGCACGCCGGGGCGCAGCTCCGGCACCGCGGCCAGGTTGGTGCCGCCGGCGGCGCAGCCGGCCAGCAGCGCGGCGAGGGCTGCTGCGCCAAGCACCCGCATGGGTTGGGAGAGGGAGGAATCCGGCTTGGCCTGGTCCGTCAATTTGTCTTCCTGGTGAGGGATCGGATCGATGCGGTGCTGCCCTGGCTTACGCAGCGGCGTCGAACAGCTTGCGCAGGTTCGATTTCATGATCTTGCCATTGGCATTGCGTGGCAGCATCTCGTGGTAAATCAGGATACGCACCGGCACCTTGAATGCCGCCAGCCGCTCGCGCACGAAATCCTGCAGCTCGGCTTCGCTTGCCTGCATGCCCGGCTTCAGGCTGACCACGGCGGCCGGCTCCTCGCCCAGGGTCCGGTGCGGCAGCCCGACCACCGACGCATCCATTACCGCGGGGTGCTCGTACAGCGCGCTTTCCACTTCGATGCAGTAGATGTTCTCGCCGCCGCGGATCAGCATGTCCTTCATCCGGTCGACGATGTAGACGTAGCCCTCGTCATCCAGCCGGGCGATGTCGCCGGTGCGCAGCCAGCCGTCGACAAAGGTCTGGGCGGTGGCCTCGGGCTTGTTCCAGTAGCCGCGCACGACATTGGCGCCGCGCGCCATCAGCTCGCCGGTTTCACCGGGCGGCAGCGCCTGGCCGCGGCCGTCCACCACCTTCATCTCGCCGATCGGCAGCGCCGGGCCGCTGCTGTCCGGGCGCATCACGTATTCTTCGGCGCTGTGGCTGGTGAAGGTGGACGAGGTTTCGGTCATGCCCCACCCGATGCCAGGCGCGGCCATGGGGAACACTTCGCGGATGCGCCGGACCAGCTCGGGCGAGGCCGGCGCGCCGCCGTAGTTGATGTTCTCGAGCGACGACAGGTCGAAGCGGCCGCGTTCGGGATGCTCCAGGATCTGCCATGCGATGGTGGGGACGCCGCCGGCCGCGGTGCAGCGCTCCCGTTCGATCAGTTCCATGCCGCGCAGCGCGTCCCAGCGGTGCAGCAGCACGATCTTGCCGCCGGTGGCGATGGCGCCGTTGAGCACCGCCATGCAGCCGGTGACGTGGAAGAACGGCACCGCCAGCAGCATCGATTTTTGCGGCGCGGCCGGATCCGGCGCCGGGATCGGCTCGCCGCGGCGCAGCAGGTTGCGCAGCGGACTGAAGCCGCCGGCCACCGCCACCGAGGTGGAGTTGCGATGCGTGCCGAGCGCGCCCTTCGGCTTGCCCGTGGTGCCGGAGGTGTAGAAGATGGTGGCGTCGTCGTCGGGGTCGATGTCGACCGCAGGCGGCGCCTGCTCCGGCAGCGCCGCCCAGCTCGCCGAAGCGCCGATCACGCTTTCCAGCGCCATCACGCGCGGGTCGGCGGGTGCGGCGCCCGCGCGCGAGACGTAGATGCGTTCCAGCGCCGGGCAGCCCGGCAGGTGTTCGAGGATGCGGTCGAGCCGCTCGGCATCGACGATGGCGATGCGGCTGCCGGAATCGGCCAGGCCATATTCCAGCTCCGGCCCGGTCCACCACGCATTGAGCGGGGTCACGATGGCGCCGGCCAGCAGCGCGCCGTAGAACGCCACCGGCCATTCGGGCAGGTTGCGCATGGCCAGCGCCACGCGGTCGCCCTTGCGCACGCCGTCGCGCACCAGCGTGTGGGCCATGGCGATGGCGGCGCGGACAAAGGCATCGTAGGAAACGCGCTCGTCCTCGTACACCACGAAGGTGCGCTCGGCAAACGCGCGCGTGGCCAGCAGCAGCTCGCGCAGCGTGGGCGGCGCGTTCTTCCAGACCGTGGTGGGGATGCCGCGGATCACGCGCGTCTCGGTTTCGAACGGCGCGCCCGGCGCGGTCAGGCGGGCGTGGGCCTCGGCCAGCGACATGACCGGCCAGGTGCCGGCCGACTGCGGATTGCTCGACATGGACTGCCTCCCGGAACTGCACTGCAGGTTGAGGGAAATGCAGGAGAGCGGCCAGCGCAGTCAGCGCCGGCCGCCTGGCAACGCTTGCGACTGAAGATCAGATGGTCACGCCGCCGTCCACCACCATGGCCTGGCCGGTCATGAAGGTGCTGGCCGCGGAGGCCAGGAACACGGCCGCGCCGGCGATCTCGATGGGCTCGCCGATGCGGCGCAGCGGGGCGCCCTGGGTGGACTGCTTGTAGCGCTCGGGGTCTTCCCACAGCGCACGCGCGAAGTCGGTCTTGATCAGCCCCGGCGCGATGCAGTTCACGCGCACGTTGTGCGGCCCGAACTCGACCGCGAGGTTGCGCGCCAGCTGGAAGTCGGCGGCCTTGGAAATGTTGTAGACGCCGATGGTGGGCGAGCCGCGCAGGCCGCCGATCGACGACACGATGATGATCGAGCCATCCTTGCGGTCGATCATCTGCGGCGCCACCATCTGGATCAGCCAGTGGTTGGAGATGACGTTGTTGTCCAGCACCTTGCGGAACTGGTCGTCCGAGACGCCGCTCATCGGCCCGTAGTACGGATTGGACGCGGCATTGCAGACCAGCACGTCGATCTTGCCGAAGGCGCGGTTGGTCTCGTCGACCAGCCGCTGCAGGTCGTCCTTCGAAGAGATGTTGGCCGGGACCGCGATTGCGGTGCCGTCACCATGGCGGGCGTTGATCGCATCCACCACTTCCTGGCAGGCCTCGGCCTTGCGCGAGGAAATCACGACCTTGGCGCCCTGTACGGCCATCTGCTCGGCGATGGCGCGGCCGATGCCGCGCGAAGAGCCCGTGACGATGGCAACCTTGCCCGTCAGATCGAACAATGACATGGAGTCTCCTGTATGGCTGTGCCGGCGTCAGCGATGCTGGCCGGCTTGTGCTGGCGGCGGGGTGCCGCGCTGTTGTCCTGCGGACGCGCCCGCAGGCGGCATCGCCGGGACATTATGTGGCGCGGCCATGGCCGCGTCCACAGCGCCGGGTGGCGGTTACAGGCCTTATCAGCATTCTTTCTGCCGGCAATGCGCGCCGTGCATGGCGCCGATGCTGCAGTGCGCAGCCGCTGCCAGCCAGCTGCAATTCAGCCGCCGGCGGATGCCGTCGCAGGCGCCAGCAAGCCAGGCAGCGCAGCCATCAGGCCCTGGCGCAGCTCGTCGTCCAGCACGATGCCGAAGCGTTCCGACAGGGCCTGCACCACGGCGTCGGCATGCTGCAGGTGCGTGCGGCGCACGCTGCCGTCCGGGGCGCGCTCGGCCAGCTCGCCATTGGCCAGCGTCACGCGCGTGCCGCCATCGGTGCGCGCGGCCATCAGGCGCTGCAGGAAGACGCTGTCCGGGTGCGTCGAGACATACCAGTTGCGTGCCTCGAAATCGATCGGCGGCTGCGGCGTCAGGTCGAAACGGTAGACCGGGATCCAGCCCGCATCGCCGCGTGCCTGAAGGTCGTAGCTGTGGAATGCGCTGGTGCCGGCTTGCGCCGGGGAGGGCGCAAGCCGGTAGGGAAAGCCATCGTCGGCCGGTTCGGACAGCGGCATCGCACGGAACGGCGTGGGGCCGCCGAAGCCGACATCGACCAGATAGCTGCGGTGCGCCACTTCCACGCGCAGCAGCATGTGCGAGGTCATGGTCGGCACGTCGTCCGGCACGCCCCAGCGCACGCGCGCGGCCAGCGGCGTGACCTCGTAGCCCAGCGCGCCCAGCCCGGCGCTGAGCAGCGTATTGAGTTCAAAGCAGTAGCCGCCGCGCCGGCGCGTGACCAGCTTGTCGAACACGGCGTCGAGGTCGATGCGCACGGGGCGGCGCAGCAGCGGGTCGAGGTTCTCGAACGGAATGCTGGCCAGGTGCGCGGCCAGCACTGCGTCCAGCGCCTGCAGTGTCGGCGAGGGTGGCGCGGCGATGCCGAGGCGCGCCAGCCAGGCGTCCAGTTGGGAGGCGTCCAGGATAGTCATGGTGTATGGGGCTCCGGTACGGTGCGATCAGTTGAGCGTTTCCAGCGCGGCCAGGTCGAGCAGTTCGATGCCGCCATATTGAAGATGCAGCAGGCCGTGCGCTTCCAGCTCGCGCAGCGCGTGGTTCACGGTCTGGCGTGACAGGCCCAGCATCTGCGCCAGCTGCTCCTGCGCAATGCGCACCCGCCGCGTGGCACTGCCGTCCGGCAGGTTGCCGTAGCCATGCGCGATCGCCGCCAGCCGGCGCGCGACGCGTGCCGGCGGCGGCAGCAGCTGCGCTTCCTCGACGTAGTGGAAGGCCTCGCGGGTCTTGGCCGCCAGGAGTTGCCCGAACGCCTGCCACCATGCCGGCTGCAGCGCGAGGCGCTGCGCCAGGGCGGTGCGCGGCACATGCCAAAGCGTGGCGGCGCTGGCCGCACGCGCGTCATGGGTGCGGGGCAGGCCATCGAACAGGCAGATCTCGCCGAACCAGGTGCCGGGTTCGAGCAGGCCCAGCACCGCGGCCTTTCCCGATTCGCCGCTGGCGTGGATCTGCATGGTGCCGCTGGCGACACAATACAGGCCATCGAAGTGGTCGCCGCGCGCAAACAGGGTCTCGCCGGCGACCAGCCGGCGCAGGCTGCCGTCGTCCAGCAGCGCCTGCCGCAGCGCCGGCGGCAACTGGCTGAACCACGCGCCCGCGCGTACCGCGGCGAGCGGGTCGCTGCATGGCAACATCGGACTGGACATGGTGTCTGGGGGCTGCGTCTTGGGGTCGTGTGGGGCGAGGAGAGCGGAGTGTGGCGGGCGCGCCAGCCGCACCCCGCTCTCCATGTCCGGGCACCCGGCGGAATGTCAAAAACCTGACAGACCGGCCGGTGCGCGCCCACTACTATAAATCCACCTCGCGCCAGCCGCGCGCGCACCATAGCGCAGTCCAGGAGACGCCCCGTGAAAACCCTGATCGAACATCTCGCCAACTACGCCGCCTACCATCGCGATCCGCGCAACGTCTTCACGCATTTCATCGGCATCCCGATGATCGTGCTGGCCGTGACCACGTTGCTGGCGCGCCCGGCGCTGGCTCTCGGCGATGGCAGCGCCGTGCTGACGCCGGCCATGCTGCTGTATATCCTGTCGTGCCTGTTCTACCTGCGCCTGTCGCTGGGCTTCGGCGTGGCCATGGCGCTGATCCTCGCGGTGTTCCTCTACGCTGGCGCGCATATCGCGGCGATGCCGACGAGCTGGTGGCTTGCGATCGGCATAGGCCTGTTCGTGGTGGGATGGGTGATCCAGTTCATCGGCCACTATTACGAGGGGCGCAAGCCCGCCTTCGTCGACGACCTGATCGGGCTGCTGATCGGCCCGCTGTTCCTGGTCGCCGAAACTGCGTTTGCGCTGGGCCTGGCCCGCGAAACGCGCGAGGCCATGGCCGCCCGAGCGCACTGATCAAGGGCTGCCGCGCCGGTCCTTGGAATGCCAAAACGGGGGGACGTAGGCCGTTTTCGCGCTCGACTGAGGCAAAGCCGCGACAAAACCCGGGGTTTTCAACGGGTTTTGCGTGTCGCATGCATGAAAACCCCTTGACTTAGGGCACTTTCCGCTATGATTCAGTGGGCGTCGATCAGGCGATTGCGCAACGCTGAGAAGCAATGCATGACTCCTGCCGGCATCCATCTGTTCAACTTACGAATATCGATATGGCGACCAAAGCGAAACCGACCGCGAAGACTGCAACCAAGCCCGCCGCCAAGAAGGCTGCGGCAACCAAGGCACCCGTGAAGGCTGCCGCCAAGAAGGCCACGCCGGCCAAGAAGGCTGCTCCCGCCGCTGCGCCCGTTGCGCGCCCGCTGAAGGACACCTTCAACAAGTCGAGCCTGGTCGCTCACCTGGTAGCCCAGACTGAACTGGAAGCCAAGACCGTGAAGACGGTGCTGGCCCACCTGGAAAACACCATCGTCGGCGCGCTGAACAAGAAGGGCGCTGGCGAGTTCACGCTGCCCGGCCTGCTGAAGGTCACGGCGCAGCAAGTGCCGGCCAAGAAGAAGCGCTTCGGCAAGGACCCGTTCACCGGTGAAGAGCGCTGGTTCCCGGCCAAGCCGGCCAGCGTCAAGGTCAAGGTCCGTCCGCTGAAGAAGCTGAAGGACGCCGCAGCCTGATCTGCGCCAGTTGTCCAGAAAGAAAAGGAGCCGCTTGCAGGCTCCTTTTTTTTTTATAGCCGCCAGCACCAATCCGGCAGTGTTTAATCCAGGTCAAGTCGGTGGCCATGTCGCCCACCTAGAATCGACTACGTCATGGGTGCGGGGGCGCTCCCCATGACAGAGCTTCCGGAGTCTTCCTGAAGCTTCCGCCCGCGGCCGCAACGGCCGCGGGTTTTTTATTGGGCGGCCGCCCGACGGCGCGGCGGATCAGGCCACCAATTGCTTGGCGTAGGTGGCGCGCGCCATCTCGCAGACTTCCACTGACACCTGCACGTTCTGGCCGGTGCCGCCACCGGAGCGTACGGCTTCGGCAATCACATCGCAGACCGCCTGCGCCAGCGCCTGGCGCACGGCGGTATCGCGCCCGTCCAGGATCGACAGGCGCGCATGGACAAAAGCCCGCTCGACGGCATCGATGCCCTGGCGGTAGGTCGACAGCGTGATGCAGCGCGACTTGATATCCGCCTCCTGGAACTGGCCGGAAGCCAGCAGGGCGGCATTGGC
This sequence comes from Cupriavidus nantongensis, assembly GCF_041726985.1. GTDB lineage: Bacteria > Pseudomonadota > Gammaproteobacteria > Burkholderiales > Burkholderiaceae > Cupriavidus > Cupriavidus nantongensis_A. Next base: position 86,619 of record NZ_CP168302.1, read on the forward strand.
CTCATCCAGCAGTTCTTCCTGCGAGCAGTTCAGACGGGTGTTTTCGGTCAGTTCGATGACGAGGTGAGGCATGGCGGGTCCTGGCACAAAGCTCCGGCATGGGGCCGGCGACAGCGAGCATGATACGGGATCACTGCCACGCGTATACGTCGGCGCGACGAAGCCGGGCCCTTTGCATCGCGCGTTCAGGATCGGCGGACGCAAGACGGGGCGCCCGTGGGCGCCCCGTCGGGGACTGCATGGCAGCGTCGGCTCAGGCGTGGACGGCTGTTACTTCGCGCGCCGGCGCCAGCGCGCTGCCGAAACGGGCAGGGTTGTCCCGTGCCAGTTGCTGCAGTTGCTCCAGCTTGGCCTTGAGTCCGGCATCGAGCTTCGGCGCCGGCATGACTGTCGACGGGCAGGCCACGCCCAGGATATCCAGCGCCTGCTGGAAATTTTCCAGGGTCAGGCCCACGGCCGGGTCGACCGTGACCAGATGCTCGCGCAGCGCCTCGGGCATCGACTCCGCCGCGGCGCAGGACAGGATCACGTAATGGACCGGGCGCGCTCCTTCGGCGAAAAACGCTTCGATCTCGGCGCCGTGGCCGCCTGCGACCGGCGGCGTCATGGCTTCGACCTGCAGGTCCAGTTGTTGCAGGACGGCGGCGGGGGTGCCCCGGCGCCACGCGTCGGATACCACCACACGGGCGCCAGCCACGCCGAACAGCCTGCGCACGAACCCAAGCGCGACCGGGTCGAAAAACCTCACGTCGCGCGGCGTGCCCGAATCCGGAATGCCGCCGAGGCGGGCGCGGGAGCGGTCGGAGTACAGGACGCCGGGTACGTCCAGCATGATGAGTCGTTCAGCCATGGTTTCCTGTGCGGGTGCCAGTTCAGTTGGTGTGAAGCAAGGTTACTCGCCGCAACCGGGCTGTCACGTTACCGGGGCTGGTTCAGTTGCAACATATCTGTAACTTCGTCGCGGAAGACGTAAATGCCGGTTACGTCGTCATGACAAATGTTTCGACCCGACACATCTTGGTCGCGTCGGCCTGCTCACGGCTGCTGGAATCGAAAGCGCGCGACATCGCCGGCAAGCGCCGCGGCCTGCTGGTCGAGCCGCGCCGCCTGGCCCGCCAGTTCGTCGACCAGCGCAGCGTTCTGCTGGGCCGTCTGGCGCAGTTGCGCCGCCGCCTGCCCGGCGTCCTTCACGCTGTCGGCCTGCTCGTCCGCGAGCGTGCGCAATCCCTCGGCCAGCGCATGGCTGTGGCCCACCGTGGCGGCAATGCGGTCCATCGCCGCCACCACGCTGCCGCTCAGGCTGGCGCCTTGCTGGATCTCGTGCGTGGCATTGCCGACGATGCCGCCGATCTCGCGCGCCGCCTCGGCGCTGCGCTGTGCCAGCGCGCGCACTTCCTGCGCCACCACGGCAAAGCCGCGGCCCGCCGGGCCCGCACGCGCCGCTTCCACGGCGGCGTTCAGCGCGAGGATATTGGTCTGGAACGCGATGCTTTCGATCACACCGACAATCTCGGCGATATGGCGCGAATGGCCGTGCAGGGCGTCCATGGCGCCGCGCATGCGCTGCACCACGGCCGCGCCGTCGTCGGTGGCGGCGCGCGCGGCACTGGCCATCTCGCTCGATTCGGTGGCCTGCGCGTGCGCGGCGGCGACGTGCGCCGCCAGCGCCTGCATGCTGTCGGTGGTGGCGTCGAGCGCGCTGGCCTGCTGCTCGGTGCGTGCCGACAGGGCCTGGTTGCCCGCCGCGATCTGCTGGCTGGCCGCGGTGATCTCGTGGGCACTGGCCTGGATGCGCGCCAGTACGCCGGCCAGTTGGTCGCGCATGCTGGCCACATGGTGCAGCATGCTGCTGTGGTCCGCGGGGCGCAGCGCGATCGGGGCGGTCAGGTCGCCTGCGGCAATGCGGCGGGCGATGTCGGCGGCATCGCGCGGCTCGCCGCCCAGTTCGGCGCGCAAGCTGCGCGCGGCAATCCAAGCCAGCGCGACGGCAGCGAGCAGGCTGGCGCCGAGCAGGGCCGCCATCCACGCCTGCGCGCGCAGCTGGCTTGCGGCAACGCTGGCAACGGTGGCGGCGGCCTGCTGCTCCTGCTGACGGCGTACGGCCTCGACCTGGCTGCTGAGCCGCTGCAGCTGCTCGGTGACGAAATGGCCATCGACCGAGACCGCGCTGTCGAACTGCAGCGGATCCAGCGGCTGCTTGCGCAGCAACGCAACGTAGGCCTGGACCAGCTCACTGGCGCGCTGGCGTTCGCGCAGCAGTGGCGCCGCCTGAGCCGGGGCGGCACGCTGCACGCCGGCCAGTGCCGCATCGAGCTGTGACAGCGCCGCCGCGATCTCGTCGGCGGCGCCGTCGCGCTCGGTGCTGCTGGTGGCCATGGTCAGCGCCAGCTGGCCACGCCCGAGCGCGGCCAGCGCCGATTGCGCCCGCTCTGCCGAGATCGCGCCATGCATGTCGTGCTGGTACAGGGTATCGGTGCGCGCCTTGATCGAGACCAGGTTGGCGATGCCGGTCAGGCCGACCGCGGCGCCGAACAGGTAGACCAGGGCGAAGGCGGCGCACAGGCGCGCCACCAGAGGCAGGCGGCCCAGCCGCGCCAGCCAGCGCGCGGGGGCGACTGCCCGACGCTGGCCGGGCAGGGATGTCTTGAAAACTTGCAGCACGGAGATGACTCCAGACGGGCGCACAGGCGTGACTGGCCTGCGCAGCCCGGGCTTGACCCGATTCGCCGCGCGCGCTGTCCTCTGTACGGGACGGTCGCCGCGGCGCACGGATCGTCGTCGATCAACGTGACGCCAACGTGACATCCTCCCAATATGGACTGTCATCGTGCTGTCATGTGGATGTCATGCAATGTGGGCCGCACTGCGCCCTGACCGCTGCCGCACCATCCCTCCGCTTGCTCTCTATGAATGGCCTGACTGTCGCCACGTTCCAGTACGATCCCGCGCCTGACGCAGCCAGCGTTGTCCCGGGCGGGGCCGTGCTTGCGCCGGCGCGTCTGCCGCCGCTGCACGCCGTGTTCCAGCCCATCGTGCAGGCGGACAGCGGCGCCATCCTCGGCTACGAAGCACTGATCCGCGGGCCCGTGGGCTCGCCCTGGGCGGCCCCTGACGCGCTGTTCCGGCTGGCGCAGGGCGTTCCCGCCACCATCGCGCTGGAAGTGGAAGCGGCCCGCACCGCGCTGGTCGCCTGGCGGGGCTTCGACCTGCCCGGCAAGCTCTTCCTCAATTTCAGCCCGCAGACCTTGCGCCACCTGCTGGCGGACCGGGGGCGGCTGATGGCGGCCCTGCTCGAAGCCGGCATTGCCCCGTCGCTGCTGGTGATCGAGGTCACCGAACAGACCCCGATCGGCGATGCCGCCAGTTTTGGCGTGGCCATGGCGGTGCTGCGCGAGCTCGGCATGCAGTACGCGCTCGACGATTTCGGCACCGGGCACGCCAACCTGGACTTGCTCGCGCACCTGTCGCCGCATTTCGTCAAGATCGACAAGTCGCTGGTGCGCGGCATCGCATCGTGCTCGCGCCGGCTGGAGATCCTGCGCGCGCTGCTGCGCATGATGAGCGCCTTTGGCGGGCGCGTGATCGCCGAAGGCATTGAAGACGAAGATGAACTGGCCGTGGTGCGCGACCTGGGCGTGACCGGTGCCCAGGGCTATTACGTGGGACGGCCGGTGGCGCAACCGGCGGCGCAGGCCGCGCTGCATGTACGGCAGGCGCTGGCATCGCGCCGCATTGCCGTGTTTCCGCAGATGGTGCGCTCGGGCTGGTCCGGCATCACCGCTGGACGGCTGCTGCGGCCGGCGCCGACGGTATCGCCGTCGGCCAGCAACGATGCGGTACTGCGCACCTTCCAGCACCAGCCCGAGCTGCAGGCGGTGGCGGTGGTCAATGACGAGGGGCGGCCACTGGCCATCATCGGTCGCCAGGCGTTTATCGACCGCTATGCGGCGCCGTTCCATCGCGAGCTCTATGGCAAGAAGGCCTGCATCGCCATGGCCAGCCGCGATCCGGCCTGCTTCGACCAGCGCGCCAGCCTGGAGGACATGGCGCAGATCCTTTCGGGCGAGAACACGCGCTCGCTGGCCGACGGCTTTGTCATCACCGACCAGGGCCGCTATATCGGGCTCGGCACCGGCGCGGACCTGATCCGGGCGATCACCGAGGTGCGCATGGAAGCGGCGCGCTACGCCAATCCGCTGACCTTCCTGCCGGGCAATATCCCGCTGAACCAGCACATCGAGCGCCTGATCGAGGCCGCCAGCGAGTTCCATGCCTGCTATGTCGACCTGAACCACTTCAAGCCGTTCAACGACAAATACGGCTACTGGAAAGGCGACGAGATGCTCAAGGGCGCGGCCGCGATCCTGGCCGAGGCGTGCGACCCGGCCCGCGACTTCCTGGGCCACGTAGGCGGCGACGATTTCCTGGTGCTGTACCAGAGCGCCGACTGGGCCGAGCGCATGCGGGCGGCGATCCTGCGCTTCAACGATGCCGCGCGCGCCATGTATGCGCCGCCCGACCGCGCCGCCGGCGGCATGCATGGTGAAGACCGGCACGGGCGGCCGGTGTTCTTTCCTCCGGTGTCGATGGCGGTGGGGGTGGTATGCGTCAGCGGCGAGGGTGTCGCCGGCCTGCAGCGCCTGGGCAGCCAGCAGATCGGCGCCGCGGCGGCAGCGGCCAAGCGGGAGGCCAAGCGTTCCGCCGACGGCATGGCCGTGCTCGACTTCCTGGCCTTGGCGCAGACGCTGCCGGCGTAGCGGCTCAGGTGCCCGAGGGGCCGGGCATGGTGGTCCGCATCGGCGGCTTCGGCAGCCTTGGCGCGATGCTCTCTTCGAGCACGTCGAGCCGGTAGCCGTGCGCGTAGACCACCGTGATGACAATGCCGTTGGCCACGCCGATGCGCAGGGTCTTGCGCAGCCGCGAGATCAGGCCCGCCAACGCCCGCGACAGCGGTGGCAGCTCATGCCGCCAGATCGCCTGCTGGATGCGCTCGGCGGCCAGCACGCGGCCCACGTTCGAGAACAGCATCATGGCCAGGTCGAATTCCTTCGGCGTCATGGCGATGCGCTCGCCGTGCAGCGTGGCGAAGCGCCCCATGCTGTTGAGCTGGTAGGGGCCGGCCTGCACCACCAGGCCCTGGCGCACGCGCTCGCCGGTCACGCGCCGGCGCAATGCCGTGATGCGCGCCATCAGCACGCGCGCATTGAGCGGGCGGCAAACGTAGTCGTCGGCGCCGGCGTCGAGCGCATCGACCAGCTTGTCTTCGCTGTTATCGGCAGCCAGCAGGATGATCGGCACATCGCGCGAGCGCGCGGTGCGCACCGCGCGCACAACTTCCAGCGCCGGCAGGTCGGGCAGGGTATCGTCGATCAGCAGCATGTCGTACAGCTCCTGGCTGATGCGGTGGATCAGCTCGCGGCCGGTCTCGAACACGCGGCAACGGAAGCCGGCGCCCTCCAGCAGCTCGGCCACGGTACGGAGTTGGGGCGAAAAGCCCATGAGCAGCGCAATATTCATCGGAGGCGGACCACAGGGCAGGAGTACGAACCGTAAGGCGAAAGCCGGCAATGAACGCCGGGGCCGCGGTCGGACAGCCCTGGCCGCGACACCTCGATGGCACCGCGTTGCCTAGCCAGAAAGCGTATTAAAAGTGCGGTCCGAAAAACAATCAGACATTGCTGAAATATCTTTCGATTCTTGCGGTTTGCGGTGATCGAAGCGGAGTCGATGGTGAAGCTGCGGCAGCTGCCAGGCGCTACGGAAAGTTGTCCACAGTTCCTGTGGACAAACGGGGGCATGCTGCCCTGACGGCGGCCTGGCACCGTGATGCCATCGGCCTGCCAAAAAAGAAGGCAGCTCCGGCTGGCTGCGCACAAGCGGGCGCCAACATCCGGACCGTGCTGTGCCAAAATAGCGCGCATCGCGACCCGGTCAGCGGACACAAGCCCACCGATGCTGCAGAGCCCGAGTGTCATCGCCATCATCGTGCTGGCCTTTCACGTCGTAGGCGTGGTGGCCGCGCTGCATGCCGTCATGACGGTGCGCACCGCGCCGGGCGCGATTGCCTGGGCCGGCTCGCTGCTGATGATGCCGTACTTCACCCTGGTGCCGTACCTGATCTTCGGGCGCAGCACCTTCGCCGGCTATGTCGACGCACGACGCTTCAACGACGACCGGCTGCGCGAAATCCGCCACGGCATGACCCCGCGCGAGCGCGAGGCCCGCAGCGCCTGCGTGGTCCACGCGCCGGTGCAGGCCTGCATGCGCGCGCTGCCGCGCCTGACCGGCATGCCGTGCCTGGCCAACAACGATGTGCGCCTGCTCATCGACGGCGAGCAGACCTTCGAGGCGATCTTCGCGGCGATGGCGCGCGCCAGGCAGGTATTGATCGTGCAGTTCTTCATCGTCCACGACGATGCGCTGGGCCGGCGCCTGCAGGCGATCATGTGCGAGCGCGCGCAGGCTGGCGTCAAGGTGTACTTCCTGTTCGACCGCATCGGCTGCCACGCGATGTCGCGCCGCTACGTGCGCACGTTGCTCGATGCCGGGGTCGAGGCGCGGGCGTTTTCCACGCATCGCGGTTTCGTCAATCGGTTCCAGCTCAATTTCCGCAACCACCGCAAGCTGGTGGTCGTCGACGGCTGCGAAGCATTCATCGGCGGCCACAATGTCGGTGTCGAATACCTGGGCCAGCGTCCGCCGCTGGCGCCCTGGCGCGACACCCATATCGCGCTGCGCGGCAGTGCCGTGCTGGACTTGCAGATGGCCTTTGCCGAAGACTGGTACTGGGCCGCGCGCGAGGTGCCGCATCTGCTGATGCCGCCGCCGGAGGCGGGCGGGAGCATGACCTGCCAGGTGGTGCCGTCGGGGCCGGCCGATGCGCAGGAAACCTGCTCCCTGTTCTTTGTCGAGGCAATCCAGTCGGCGCGCCACCGGCTGTGGATCACGTCGCCGTATTTCGTTCCGGACGAGGCCGTGTTCGCGGTGCTGCGGCTGGCGGTGCTGCGCGGCGTCGATGTACGCATCCTGATCCCGGCGCGGCCGGACCACCTGGTGGTCTATGCCGCCTCCACGCTGTACGCCCACAAGGCCATTGCCGCGGGCATCAAGATCTACCGCTACCAGCCCGGCTTCCTGCACCAGAAGGTGATCCTGATCGACGACGAGGCCGCCGCCATCGGCACCGCGAACCTCGACAACCGCTCGTTCCGCCTCAATTTCGAGCTGATGGTGATGACGGCCGACCAGGGCTTTGCGGCGCAGGTGGCGGCAATGCTCGAGGCCGACTTCGCGCAGGCCCGTCGGGTCGGGCTGGACGAGTTCCTCGCCGCACCGGCGCCGCTGCGCGTGGCGATGCACGTCGCCTCGCTGTTCGCGCCGATCCTCTGAGCCGCGGCCTGCCGGACCCTTGTCATCGCAGATGCAACAAGCTTGTGACAGTTTGATTGTGTACACTGTTCACTATAAGACTCTGCACATCATGAACCGTCATTCGTTTTCCGGGAGGCCCGCATGAACCGGGAGGCCTCCGCACCGCCCGCACGGGCGACCTACCGCCATGGCGACCTGCGTCGCGCGCTGCTCGACGCCGGCATCGACCTGGCACGCGAGGGCGGCCCCGACGCTATCGTGCTGCGCGAAGCGACGCGGCGCGCCGGCGTGGTGCCCAATGCCGCGTACCGCCATTTCGCCAGCCGGCAAGACCTGCTGCAGGCGGTGCGGGCCTCGGCCCTGTCTTCGCTGGCGATCGCCATGGAAGCCGAAATCGGCGGGCTGCGCCCGGGCCGTGGCGCCGCCGCGCATGCGCGTGCCTGCCTGCGCGCGGTCGGCACGGGCTACCTCCGTTTTGCCCTCACGGAAACCGGCCTGTTCCGCACGGCATTCTCGGTCCCGGATGAAGTGGAAGACGACGCCGACCCGGCCAAGGCCGGCAACAGCGGCCTGAACCCGTTCCAGTTGCTGGGCGCGGCGCTGGACCAGCTGGTGGAGGCGGGGGTGCTGCCGGCCGAGCGCCGCCCGGGGGCCGAATATCTCGCGTGGTCGGCCGTGCACGGCCTGGCGATCCTGCTGATCGACGGCCCGCTGCGCAGCCGCGCCAGCGAGCAGGCGGAGATACTGGGACAGCGCGTGCTCGAGATGGTCGAGAAGGGCCTGTAGCCCGAAATCGCGGCATAAATCGCGGCATAAATCGCGGCACAAAAAAATGCCACGATGGCGGGGACCATCGTGGCAACGTAAGGAGCCAGGAAGGGGGGCAACCTGGCTCGATCGGGCACCCAGGGTCGGGTGCAAGAACAATGTATTCCGTTGATTCTCATCTGAATATCGGACACTTCTTAAATATGCCTTTGTTTTGTCCCGATATAGGCACCCGCCCGGCCATGGCTTGGGCCGCGCGTCGGGCGGGTGCGGTTCACCGGAATGCAGGGCCGGGAGCGCGGTCTAACTTGCGTGCCGGCCAGGTCTGGCAGGCTGAGCGCGCTGACGATGGGAGGGGCATCATGCAATACGGAATCGGAGTGATCCTCGTGGCGACCGCGCTAGCCGGGTGCGTGGCGTACCCGTACGCCGGCGACCCGTATCCGGCATATCCCGCCTACACGGTGTCGACGCCGTACTACCAGACCTACCCGGCCTATCCCGTCTATCCGGCATACGGCTATCCGTACTACCGCCCGTGGCCTGCCTATGGCAGCTTCGCCTTCATCTATGGCGGCGGCGGACGCGGTGGTCACCACTGGCACGGCCATGGCCACCGCGGGCGGGGTGGCTGGCATGGCGGCGGGCACGGGGGTGGCAGAGGAGGTGGCGGCAGAGGCCACTGAGCGGTGGGCCTGCGCATGGCAACGCCGGGCCGCCAGGGTTACCATCGGTTCACGGTCGCCAACGGAGCCTTATCGCCATGAGCAAGTCCGCACAGAAACACCCGCCCCAACCGACGAAGCCAGCGCAGCAGCCATCCAGCGACGAACTGATCGAGCGCGAACTGGATGAGGCGCTGAAGGACACCTTCCCCGCCAGCGACCCGGTCGCGATCGACACCGACGTGCCGCGCCGGCCCGGCAAGTCGAAGCCGGGCAAGTAAGGGCAAGTAAAGCGCGAGGAAAGCAGGCGTCCGGACCAAGGCGTCCGGACGCGCGGGCGCGCTAGGGCAGCTGGCGCAGTTGCCCGATGACGGACATCAGCCGCCCGTGCGCGACGATAACGCCGGACTCGTCCTGCAGCGCTTCCTGGTAGCGCTTGCGGAACGCGGGGTCGGCCCCGTCGCTGAAGAGTTTTTCGGCGGCGCGCCCGACGGCACGGCAGGTGTCGTCGTGGTGTTCCTTGGCCTCGAGCTCTTCGTCGATCTCGATGATCAGGCGCGACAGCGGGTCGAGCCAGCGGAAGTAGTTGTCTTCAGTCACCAGTTGGACAAACAGGCCGGCCGGAATCGGACCGTTCAGGCGTTCGTACTGGGCCCGGTCATAGCCGATGACTTCCTTGTGAACCTGCAGCAGGGCCGCCCGCAAGGCCTTCAGCCCTGAGCGGCGCGTTTCCTGCGTGGCGAGGAATTGTTCGTTGGGCATGCCCATCTCCGCGTTTCCACTTGATCGGGTCCGCGCAGCGGCGCGTCGTCGCGCGCCTGTACCGCCAGCGCTTGCGCGGCGGTGACTGTCTGCCGGATGTTCCGTGCGCGGCGTCCGGCCTGTGCCGGCACTGTCCCGCGCGCCTGCCAGTATAGGCAGGCCCCGCGGGGCGAGCCAGAGGCGCCGGCTAGCGAAATACCCGTATTTGCGCCGGCCCCGGCGCATGGTTGGCGGACATGGCGAGTCGCTCAGGGGCTGTCGCTCGCATCGGGTGCCAGCAGGTCGGCCGCGCGCGAGCGCCGTGCATCGGCCGCGCGGAAATAACGGACCACCGTCGAGACGCTGGCATGGCCGGTCATGGCCATGGTTTCAGCCAGCGGCACTTGCTGCGCCGCCGCTTCCGTGACAAAAGCCCGAGCGCAGCGAATGCGCGGAATAGTCGCCGTCCAGCCCTGCCAGCGCACAACGCGCCTTGACGATGCGGCTGACCGCCGCATCCGACAAGCCTTCTCCCACATGCCCACCACGCCGGATGCGGCGAAACAGCGGACCGTGCTCGATCCCCGCGGCGGCCAGCCATGCCTCGAGCGCCCGCCCGGCGGCGCCGGTGACGGGCTTGGCGGTATCGGCGTGCTCGATGCCGGACTGGTTGGTCTTCGACCAGCCCAGCACATAGACAAAGTCCCCGGGCCCCACGCGCGTAAGGTTTTCCATGGTGGCGCGGGCGACTTCGGAGCGGCGACGCCCGCCGCTGGCCCACGCGAACAGGAGCAGCGCGCGGTCGCGCAGCCCGGCCAGCGAGCCATCGCAGGTATCGAGCAGACGCAGCAGCGGCGCGCGCGTCAGGGCGGCCTTGCGTGCCTGGCGGTGGCCGCGGCGCGCATAGGCGCGCCGGGTACTGGCCATCAGTTCGCGCACGCCGGCATCGGCGCATGGGTTGTGCAGGCCTTGCAGCTGGTGGGCCTTGGCGATGACCGCGAGCCGGTGGGTCAGCGTGGACAGCGCGGGCGGGCCGGGTCGTGCCTTGCATCCGTCAGCGACCAGCGCCTGGTCGATCGCGGCCGGCATCTCGCAGACAGGGCCCTGCGGCGTCTGGCGCGTGGCGTGGTCGACGATGAACTGGATAACGACGGCGGACGCAAGCGGAAGCCGCACTGGCTGCCGGTAGCGCAGGGCATACCAGGCAGACCAGTAGCGCAATGCGGAGCGGTAGCTTGCCACCGTGTTTCGGGATTCGCCTTCCTGGCGCAACGCGTTGGCCGCCTGCTCGGCGAGAGGATCCAGTTGGGACGTGCGGAGCGGGGCCGGTAAGTCGACATCGGAAGGAATCGGCGGGAAATAGGCCTCGTGGGCGTCTCGGATTTTGATCATATGAAATATGATGTATGCTGTAATATATCATACATAAATAGACAATAACAACCGATAATTCTTCATTATCGAACCTTATTTGTGACTTTTGAGGAATTAGCCGGATCTCACCATGGAAACGCTCCGCAGCAGAGGCATTACCCGCGACGACGTCTGGCAAGCCGCCGACAGCCTGCTCAAGGCCGGCCAGCGGCCGACCATCGAACGCATCCGCCTGCATCTGGGGCGAGGGTCGCCCAACACGGTGAGTCCGCACCTGGATGCCTGGTTTGCTGCACTGGGCGGGCGGATCCAGGATCCGCAGGGTTTCGCGCCGGCGCCAGGCTGCCCCGAGCCCGTCACGGAGGCCGCGCGTTACCTGTGGGAGGCGGCGCTGCAAAGCGCCAGAGCCTCGGCCGAGGCCGCGTTGGCGCAGCGGGAAGCCGCACTGGTGGAAGCGAGCACGGCGCTGCAGCAGGAGCGCGAAGCGCTGGCGCAGGAACGCCAGGTCATGCAGGCGCGGATGGAAGGCGCGGAGGCAGCAATGGCGGAACTGACGCGGGCGCGCGACGAGGCGGCCGAGCGCGCAGCGCGTGGCGAAACCGCTGCGGCCGCATGGCAGCAGCAAGCCGAAGCGCTGCGCGCGGAGCATGCCTCCGCGCTGGCCGCGCGCCATGCCATGCAGAACGACTTCGATGCCCAGCGCGCGGCATGGGACCAGGAGCGCGAAACGCTGATGCAGCGCACCGCCGCCAACGAGCGCCGCATGGCGCTGGAACTCGATGCGGCGCGCGTGGCCGCCAGGGAAGCGCAAAAGCTGCTCGAGGCCGAACGCAAGGCGGCGGTCGAGCGACTAAGCCGGGCCGCCGAGGCGGCGTCGCGCCAGGGCAGCGAGATGACCCGGCTCGGCCAGGCGATTGCGGTGCTGGAAGAACGGGTGCGCCAACGTGAGAGCCTGCTTGCGGAGTATCGCGAGCAAGCCGGCGCGGTGCCTGCCGAAGCCGCGGCTGTGGCAACGCCGCCCCGGCGGAGCCGTCCGGCCCGCATCGCGCTCTCCGTCGGCAAGGGACGACGGCGCGGCCGGGGGTTGTAGGCCGACCGTGCCTTCCGACAACGAGCACAGCGCAGGGCATGCTGACGGGGCTCAATTGAGCTATACTGAAGGCTCATTTGATGAGGTCTGCCATGCCGCGCATGCTCACGCCCGAAGGCCGTTATCCGCTCGCACACGAACGCCGGGCCGCCCGCGAGCTCAGCGTCAATAGCTATCTGGCCGTCTACGAGGCCACGCTGTCGACCGAAGGCGCCATGTCGGTGATCCACGCCATCCGTGAGGGCGTGCCGGCTTCCGACCTCAACCGGCTGGCCGAATCGATGGGTACGAGCAAGGAACAGCTGATCAAGACGCTGGACTTGCCGCGTGCCACCGTCGACCGCAAGGCACGCGCGCACCAGAACCTGTCGAGCGAGCAGAGCGAGCGCGTGCTGGGCATGGTGCGGCTGGTTGGCCAGGTGCAGGCGCTGGTGGAAAGCTCGGGCGATGCGCGCGACTTCAATGCGGCGCAGTGGGTGGCGCAATGGCTGGAGCAGCCGTCGCCGGCGCTGGGCGGCCAACGCCCCGCCGAGTTGATGGATACCGTCGCGGGCCAGCGCATCGTCTCCGACCTGGTGGCCAGGATGCAGAGCGGGGCCTACGCTTGAGGCAGGCCTGGCGCATCGCGACCGACACGCCCCTCTACACCGCGGACGATGCCAGCGGCGCCGGCGCCAAGGCGACCGGAGGGCGCTGGAACCGGCAGGGCACGCCCCTCATTTACGCCGCCTCGAGCATCGCGCTGGCTTGCCTGGAAACGCTGGTCCACCTGGGCTCGGCCGGCCTGCCGTTGAACCGCTACCTGGTCCGCATCGATATTCCCGACGACTTGTGGGCCGCGGCAGGGCGCTTGACGGCTGCCAGCGCGCCGGTCGGCTGGGATGCCATTCCCGCGGGCAAGACCAGCCTCGACACCGGCGAGGCCTGGGTCCGCGCGGGCACGAGCGCCTTGCTGCTGGTGCCCTCGATCGTGATTCCCGAGGAGTCCAACGTGCTGGTCAATCCCTTGCACGCGGATGCCGGGCGGCTGGCCTATACCAAGGTGCGTCGCTGGCAGTACGACGCGCGCCTGGCCTGAGGCACGATCACGCCGCGCCGCCGGCGCGCAGCAGGTGTTTCTGGATCTTGCCGCTGGTGGTCTTGGGCAGTGCCTCAACGAAATGGTAGCGGCGCGGCCGCTTGTAGGCGGCGAGCCGGTCGCCTTGCAGCAGGAAGGCATCGAGCTGTTGCGCGCTCAGCGCGGCCTCTCCGCGCGCCACCACGTAGGCGCCGACGACCTGGCCCCAGGTGGGATCGGGCTCGCCCAGCACCGCGACTTCCAGCACGCCGGGATGCTCGATCAGGGCGTCTTCCACCTCGCGCGGATAGACGTTCTCGGCGCCGGAATTGATCATGTAGTCGATACGGTCGCGGATCCACAGGTAGCCGTCGACGTCCACGCTGCCGAGGTCGCCGGTGTGGTACCAGCCGTGCGCCAGCGCCCGCGCATTAGCATCGGGGCGGTTCAGGTAGCCTTGCATCATGCATGGTCCGCGCACCAGCACTTCGCCGACTTCGCCCGGCGCGCACGGCTGCGACGGGTCGGTCGGTGCGCCGTCGTCGCGCAGCCTTGCCACCACCAGCTCGTGGCCCAGCGCCGGCAGGCCGGCCGAGCCCGCGCGGCTCAGTTGTTCGTGCGGGTAGAGCACCGACATGCATGGGCCCATTTCCGTGGTGCCGTAGACCTGCACCAGCCCTGCGCCAACCTTGCGGTCCCATTCGCGGATCAGGTGCGGCGCCATCGAAGCGCCGCCGTACTCCACCAGCCGCAGCGAGGACAGGTCACGGTTTGCGGCGTCCGGATGGTCGAGCAGCATGCCGACCATGGTCGGCGCGGCGAAGAAGTGCGTGACGCCCTCGGCTTCGACCAGTTGCCAGGCCTCGCCCGCATCGAAGCGGCGCTGCAGCACCTGGGTCGCGCCGACCTGCAGGCGCGGCAGGAAGCTGGTGTGCAGCTCGGCGGTGTGGTTCAGCGGCGCGATCGACAGGCCCACATCCTCGCGCGACAGCATCATGGCCTGGTGCATCATCGCGTTGTGCTGCAGCTTGCTGCGATGGGTGTGCATGACGCCCTTGGGCCGGCCAGTGGTGCCGCTGGTGTACATCAGGATGCAGGGGTCGTTCTCGTCGACCGTCACCGTCGGCGGCGTGTCGGGCTGGCCTGCCGCCAGCGTGTCGAGCCGGTGCGTGGCGAAGGCGGGCGCCGGGTCGGCGTCGGCATAGAGGCGCAACGTGGTGCCGGGCGCCAGTTCGGCGGCCTTTTCCACGACGGCCGCGCCTTCGCGTTCGAACAGCAGCGCCCTGGCGCCGCCGTCGTTCAGGATGTAGGCCAGCTCCTGCGCCGCCAGGCGGTAGTTGACCGGGTTGAAGACTGCGCCCAGGCGGGCCGTGGCCAGCAGCGCAAAGACGAAGGCGGGCGTGTTGTAGAGGAAGGCCGCCACCACGTCGCCCTTGCCGATGCCCAGCGACTGCAAGGCCTGCGCATGGCGGTTGACCTCGGCGTCCAGCTGCGCATACGTCCACGCGCGCCGCCCGGCGCCGATGCCGCTGACCAGCGCGGTCTTGCGCGGCAGGTTGCGCGCGGACCAGGTAAGGGTGTCGCCAAGGGTGATGCCGCAGGTCAAGGTCGGGCTCCGTCGTGTCCGCTGCCGGGCTGGCAGGCGCTTGTTGTCTTGTCAGCCGGACAATATAGAGCGACGCGTGGGGCACATGGAAATAACGATTTGCTCTTTCTTTATGCCGGTGGGGCGGTAAGGGCGTTCCTCGCCAGGCCGCTACTGTATATTTGTACAGTTTTCGCTGTGCCCATTGCCTGTGCCCGCCGTCCTCGCGCCCCCTCCCGTCATGCCCGCACCACCCACTGCGCCAGCGCAGCCGGCGTACGTCGTCGCCGTGCGGGCGCTGTGCGAGTTCACCGCCAAGGCGGGCGACCTAGACCTGCGTTTCGTGCCGACGCCGTCGGCGCAGGAAGGGGTGGCGGGGCATGGCGTGGTGACCAGCCGTCGCGGCGCGGCCTATCAGGCGGAAGTGGCGCTGTCCGCGGATTTCGGTCCGCTCCACGTACGCGGCCGTGCCGACGGCTACGATCCCGCTGCCAACCGGCTGGAAGAAATCAAGACGGTCCGCGGCGACGCCGCCGTGCCGGACAACCACCGCCACCTGCACTGGGCGCAAGCCAGGATCTATGGCTGCCTGCTGTGCCGCAAGCTGGGGCTGCCCGGGCTGGAGATCGCGGTGGTCTATTTCGATATCGTCAGCCAGCGCGAGCACCCGGTGGTGGCGCATTTCGACGCGCCGGCGCTGGAGGGGTTCTTCGTCCAGTCCTGCGAGCGCTTCCTGCACTGGGCCCAGGCCGAGCTGGCGCACCGGCAGGCGCGCGATGCCGCGCTGGCGCAGTTGGCGTTTCCGCACCAGGGCTTTCGGCCGGGCCAGCGCGAACTGGCGCAGGCGGTCTACAACGCCAACCGCGCCGGGCGCCACCTGCTGGCGCAGGCACCCACCGGCATCGGCAAGTCGGTCGGGACACTGTTCCCGGTGCTCAAGGCCATGCCGGGCCAGCGGCTCGACAAGGTGTTCTTCCTGTCGGCCCGTTCCACCGGTCGCGGGGTGGCGCTGCACGCCGCCGCGGCCCTGCGCGGCCACGGCGCGCAGCCGCTGCGCGTGCTGGAGCTGACGGCGCGCGACAAGGCCTGCGAGCATCCGGAGCTGGCTTGCCATGGCGAATCGTGCCCGCTGGCGCGCGGCTTCTATGACCGCCTGCCCGCGGCGCGCGAAGCGGCCCGCGCCGTGCCGGTGCGCGACCGCGCCGCGGTGCGGGAACTGGCGCGCGAACATGCCATCTGCCCTTACTACCTGGCACAGGAACTGGTGCGCTGGAGCGACGTAGTGGTGGCCGACTACAACTACTACTTCGACCGCAGCGCGATGCTGTACGCGCTGACCGTGGCCAATGGCTGGCGCGCCAGCGTGCTGGTGGACGAAGCCCACAACCTGGTCGAGCGCGGCCGCGCGATGTACACCGCGGAGCTGGATCCGCAAGCGCTGCGCGAGCTGCGCCGCAGCGCGCCCGCCGCGATGTCCCGGCCGCTAGCCCGGCTGGCGCGGCAGTGGAGCGCCCTCGCACGCCAGGGTGATGATGCCTACGAGGTCCTGCCGGAAGTGCCCGCGGCCTTTCGCCGCGCGCTGGACGAATGCTGTGCGGCGGCGCTGGCCTACATGACCGAGCATCCGGGCGCCTACGATCCGGCGCTGCAGCGCTTCTACTTTGACGCGCTGCATTTCGCCCGCCTGGCCGAGCAGCTCGATGCGCATTCGCTGTTCGATATCCAGCGCATGCCGCGCCGGCGCGGTCACCACGCCCGGCTTTGCCTGCGCAACGTGATCCCGGCCCCGTTCCTGCGCCCGCGCCTTGCCGCCGCGCATTCGGTCACGCTGTTTTCCGCGACGCTCGATCCCGCGGACTATTACCTCGACACGCTGGGCCTGCCGCCCGACTGCGCGCGCGTGCAAGTACCATCGCCGTTCCGCGCCGAGCAGCTGGCGGTGCGGATTGCCTCGCGCATCTCCACCCGCTATGCGCGGCGCGAGCAGTCGCTGCCGGCCATCGTGGCGCTGATGGCGGACCAGTTCCGCGCACGCCGTGGCAACTACCTCGCCTTCTTCAGCAGCCACGAATACCTGCAGCAGGCCGTCACCCGCTTCGCCGGGTCGCACCCGGACATCCCGCATTGGATCCAGGCGCGCGGCATGGACGAAGCCGCGCAGGCGGCGTTCCTGGCGGCCTTCGCGGAAGGGGGCGAGGGGATTGGTTTTGCGGTGCTCGGCGGCGCCTTTGCCGAGGGTGTCGACCTGCCGGGCGAGCGCCTGATCGGCGCCTTCGTCGCCACGCTGGGGTTGCCGCAGTTCAACGCCGTCAACGAGCAGTTCCGCGCGCGCATGGAGCAGGCGTTCGGCCGGGGCTACGCCTATGCCTACCTGTATCCCGGGCTGCGCAAGGTGGTGCAGGCCGCGGGCCGGGTGATTCGCACGCAGCAGGACCAGGGCGTGCTGTATCTGATCGATGACCGCTTTGCCGCGGCCGAGGTGCGGGCGCTGCTGCCGTCATGGTGGGAAATCGCGCCGGCGGCGTAGAAATTACACGCTGGGGTCGCGGATGCGGCATGCTGGCGCCGTAGCCCCGCGTCAGGTCGGCCTCGCGCTGGCCTGGAACAAATCTGGCAGGCATACCATCACGCGCCAACCGAAAGGAAACACCATGCCGATGACTCAACACTATGCCGCCACCGAGCCGACCCGCACCGAAGTGGACACGCTGTCCGGCGCCACCGTGCTGGAGTTCGGCGCGCCGTGGTGCGGCTATTGCCAGCGGGCGCAGCCGGCCCTGGCCGAGGCTTTTTCCGTGCATCCGGATCTGCGCCACCTGAAGATCGAAGACGGCAGCGGACGGCCGCTGGGCCGGTCGTTCCGTATCAAGCTGTGGCCGACGCTGGTGTTCCTGCGCGACGGCCAGGAAGTGGCCAGGCTGGTGCGCCCCACGGAAGCGGAGCCCATCCGCGAGGCGATGCGCCGCATCGCCTGACCACCGTGCACTGGCGCCGGCTTACTTCGCGAACACCTGGCTCAGGTCGCCAAAGGCCTTGAACTCAAGCGCGTTGCCGGACGGGTCCAGGAAGAACATGGTGGCCTGTTCGCCAACCTGGCCCTTGAACCGCACGTGCGGCTCGATCACGAACCGGGTGCCGGCCGCGCGCAGGCGCTCGGCCAGCGCCTCCCATTGGTCCATGGGCAGGATCGCGCCGAAATGGCGCACCGGCACGTCGTCGCCATCGACCGCGCTGGTGGCACGGTGGCCGCATTCCTCGGGCGACAGGTGCGCCACCACCTGGTGGCCATAGAAGTTGAAATCCACCCACGCCTCGGAGCTGCGGCCTTCCGGGCAGCCCAGCAACCCGCCATAGAAGCTGCGCGCCTCGGCCAGGTCGCGCACGGGAAACGCCAGGTGGAACAAGGGGATCGTGGAAGTCGTGTTCATGGGGCTTGTGATGGAGGGGAAGATTCTGGCGGGGCCGGGGATCGGGCCTGCGCGTTGATTGTAGTCAGCACAACCCGTAATATGAAGCGAATCATTTTTGCCCTGAGCATCAAAGATTTCGATAGATGATCCGCTACTTCCAGACCTTCCTGACGGCTGCCGAAACCGGGTCGTTTTCCGCCGCGGCGGCACGGCTGGCGCTGACCCAGTCGGCCGTCAGCACGCAGATCCGGCGCCTCGAGGAGGAACTGGACTGCCGCCTGTTCGAGCGCACCGGCAAGTCGGTCGCGCTCAGCGAAGCCGGGCGCAGGCTGCTGCCGGAGGCGCGGCGCTTTGTCGAGCTCTATGCCGCGATGAAGGACCGCGCCGGCCCGCACGCCGATGCCGCGCCGGTCGAGCTGGGCGCGGTGTCGACGGTGCAGGCTACCTTGCTGGCCGAGGCGATGCGGCACTTCCGCCAGCGCTTCCCGGACTCGCACGTCAACGTGGTGCCCGGCATGTCGACCCAGCTGCTGACGCAGGTTGATGCGCGCGAGCTCGATGTGGCGGTGCTGATCCGGCCGCGCCTGGGTTTGCCGCCGGACCTGAAGTGGGTGCCGCTGGTGCGCGAGCGCTTCGTCGGCATCGGGCCGGTAGGCTCGCCGCAGGAACTGCGCGCGCTGCTGGAGGCGTTGCCGTTTATCCGCTACAACCGCCACAGCACCGGCGGCCAGCTGGTGGACCGTTACCTGAAACGGCAGCGGCTCTGGGTCAGGGAAGGGATGGAACTGGACGAGCCGGCGGTGATCCTGCAGATGGTGGCGGCGGGCCTGGGCTGCGCCATCATTCCGGCCGAACTGGTGCCGCTGCGCGAGGCCGCCGGCGTGGCGCAGGTGCCGCTGCCGGGCGGGCCGCTCTATCGCGAGGTGGGTGTGCTGGTGCGTGAAGCGGCGCTGCGCCGCGCGCCGGTCGCGGCGCTGATCGACGCCTTCGTGGCGGCGAGCGCGCGCTGGCAGCCAGTCGAGGCTTAGGGAAGGCTCAGAGGCTGCCCGGCAACACCATCGTCACCAGCACCGAAGCATCCGACACCGCCGTCACGTCGTAGCGCACGCAGGGTCCCAGGTACAGCAGGTCGCCCTGGCGCAGCTGGCGTTCGCTGCCGTCCACGCGCACGCGGACCTCGCCCTCCAGGCATTGCACGGTCATGGGTCCGTCCACCGCATGCGGGGGCACATGCTTGCCGGCCTTCAGCACCAGCCGCATCACTTCGAGGGGACCTTCCTTGAACAGGGCCTGGGTGGCGGTCTGGTCCAGCCGCACGCCCAGGGGCAGCACACTGGCGATTTGTCCGGAAGCAAGATGGGGAAGGGACATGCGCGGCTCCTCGCGTCTGGTGGGGTGGCTTGTCAGGCGCGCCGACGCCGGGCGGCGGCACGCCTTCTCAATCTAGCACCGGAGCGCGCGCATCAGTAGCACGCAGCGTGGTGTCGCCGCCAGATCAGGCCGCGGCGGCAGCGCGCGCGCCGCGATGGGCCGGCGCCGCGGAGACTCCACTGCGGTCCAGGCCTGCAACTTCCAGGCCGGTGGCGCGGTTCGCGCCGTCGGTGAAGGGGTCACGCCGGTCGTTGACGCGCGCGCCATCGGTGAAGGGATCGCGCTGGTCATTGACGCGCGCGCCGTCGGTGAACGGATCGCGCTTGCCGTTGTGCAGGGCGTAGCCGTAGCGGTCACCGGCAACGCCGCGATCGTTCAGGCCTTGTGCCATGGCGGGGGTGGCGGCGCTGATTGCTGCGAGGGAGAGAGTCGTGGCAAGAAGGGCTTTGAGAGCGTTTTTATGCATGTCTGCTGTTTTTGGGGGTAAGGGGACGGCTGGCCCGCAAGGAGCCGCGCAGGCTGGCGGGTTTGCTGCCTGCGCCGTCCGGATTCGCCTTGTGGGCGGTGCCGCGCCTGGTTGTTTGCCCGGCACGGGACGAAGTGTAGTCACGCCAAGCTATTCCCGTGATGATTTAACCGTCCATCGTTCATTCGTTTTTTTCATCCATAGATTCTGGCACGGCAGCCAGCTTGCGGGCGGTCTGCCAGCCGCCACCGAGGGCCAGGAACAGGTCGACCTGCCGCGCGGCAACCTGGCCCGCGGACGCCGCCAGCGCGGCCTGCGCGGCGGCGAGGTCGCGCTGGGCATCGAGATGCGCCAGATAGGGCAGGCGCCCCGCCTGCCACAGCCGGCGTTGCTGCCGCGCGGCTTGCGCGGCGTGCTCGGCGGCGGCATGCAGGGTCGCGTGGCGTTCCAGTTCGCGCGCGTAGGCCGACAGCGCGGTCTCGGTTTCCTGCAGCGCGCGCAGCACCACGCCGTCAAAGCGCGCCAGCGCGGCATCCGCGGCGGCTTCCAGGCCGTGGATGCGGTGCCGCACCCCATTGGTGGGCCAGGTCCAGCTCAGCAGCGGCCCCACGCTCCAGCGCGCCGTGGGTCCGCTGCCAAGGTGGCTCAGCACGCCGGTCAGCCCGGCGCTGGCACCGATGCGGATCGATGGATACAGGTCGGCCGTGGCCACGCCGATGCGCGCGGTGGCAGCGGCGAGTTCGCGTTCGGCCTGGCGGACATCGGGCCGCCGGCGCAGCAGCGCGGCGCCGTCGCCGACCGGCAGCGGTGCGCGCAGCGCGGGCTCGGCCTCGCATGCCACCTCGACCTCCGGCAGCGCTGTCGGGGCCTGTCCCAGCAACAGCGCCAGCCGGTAGCGCGCGGCGCTGCGTGCGGCCTGCAGCGGCGGCAGCGCCGCGCGCAGCGCTTCGCTGCGGGCAAGCTCGCGCGCCACCTCGGCGGGCCCGGCGCGGCCCGCGGCGAGCAGGCGGCGGGTGGCGTCCAGCGTGCGCTGCTGCACCGCCAGCTGCTGCGTGGCGGCGTGCAGGTCATGCGTGGCGGCGCAGCCTTGCACGTAGGCGCGCACGGTCTGCGCAGCCACGGTGACGCGCACCATGTCCAGCGTCGCCTCGCTGGCCTGCGCGCCGGCCAGCGCGGCCTCGTCGGCGCGGGCCAGCTTGCCGAAGAAGTCGATCAGGTAGGACGCGCCCAGGCCCACGTCGCCCAGGTTGAACACCGGTGGCTGGGCCTGCTGCAAGAAGCTCTCCCCCGACAGCTGCGCGCGCGACACGGCGGCGCCGGCACTGCCCTGCGGCAGGTTTTCGGCTTCGACTTCGTGCAGCAGCGCCAGCGCGCGGCGCAAGTTGGCGCTGGCGGCGCGGATATCGGTATTTGCCGCCAGCGCCTTCATGACCAGCCGGTCGAGCCGTTCGTCGTCATAAAGGCGCCACCAGTCGTCAGGCAGGGGTGCGATCGCCACGTCCGGCGCCTGTGCAGACTGCAACGGGCCATTGGCCGCGGACGCGCGTACCGCCGCGTGATCGGGGACGCGATAGTCCGGTCCCACCGTCGTGCAGGCACTCAGGCACGCAATCAGGCATGCCACCCAGGCACGGCGCACCTTCACGATCGCGGCCCCGCGCGGCGCGGGGCGCCCTGGTCTGCGGCCGGCTCGCGCACCGCCACCGTGGCGGTGCGCCCCGAGATCAGGCGCACGTCGGCGGGCACGTCTTCCAGCACGATGCGCACCGGCACGCGCTGCGCCAGCCGCACCCAGTTGAAGGTGGGATTGACGTTGGGCAGCAGGTTGGAACCCGCGCTGCGATCGCGGTCCTCGATGCCGGCGGCGATGCTGTGCACGTGGCCGCGCAGGTGGCGGGGCTCGCCCATGATATGCACGTCGACCGGGCTGCCGATGTGGATGCGGTGCAGCCTGGTTTCCTCGAAATAGCCTTCGACGTGAAAGGAGCCGGCATCGACCATCGACAGCACCGGCCGCCCGGTCGAGACGTAGTCGCCCAGCCGCGGCAGCCGGTCGTTGAGATAGCCCGCCACCGGACTGCGCACGCTGGTGCGTTGCAGGTTCAGCCGTGCCAGCCGCACCGCGGCTTCGGCCTGTGCCAGCGCGGCCTGGCCTTGCTCGACGCGCGCACGCCCTTGCTCGGCGACTTCGGCGGAGACCACGCCGTCCAGGTCGCGATTGCGCGCGGCTTCGCGCCGCGCCTGCGCCAGCGCGGCACGCTGGGTCGCCAGCGTCGCCAGCGCCTGTTCCAGGGCGAGCGCGTAGCGGTCGCGGTCGATCTCGAACAGGACTTCGCCGGCCTGGACGTACTGGTTGTCGCGCGCCAGCACGCGCGTGACCAGCCCCGAGACGTCGGGCGCCACCTGGACGATGTCGGCACGCACATGGCCGTCGCGGGTCCAGGGCGCGGCGGTGTAGTAATCCCACAGGTGGCGCAGCACCAGCAGCGCGGCGATGGCGGCCAGCAGCGTCGGCAGCACTGGAAGCAGGGAGCGGAATCGGAAGGTCATGACGGCAGTCCGGGCATTGCGGCAAAAACGGCAGCCACGGCGCCCAGGACGATCACATAAAGAGAAAGGTTGAACAACGAGCGGTGCCAGATATGGCGGTAGCAGCCCAGCGCGGCCAGCACTATGCGGATTGCCGTGGCCACCGCAAAGGCCAGCACTGCCAGCACCAGCACGCCGGGCACGAACACGCCGTAGAGGTCGATTTCACTAAGCATGGGGCGCAGCGAAGAATGCGTGGATCAGCGGGACGCGGACGTGACCGGAAGCGGAAGCAGCGTGACCTGCAGCACCACCAGCGCGCCCAGCGTGCCGCGCTGGCCGGCGCGGCCGCTGGCCGACACCGCTGCCATGGCCTCGTCGACGACGGCGGCCAGGCCCGCCGGCACCGGTACGCGCCGGCCGGCGCGCAGATGCGCGCGGAAATGCCGCGCCACCGCGGCCAGCACCCGGCGCACCGGCTTGCGCGCCGGCGGCGGCAAGTCCGGCAGCGCCTTGTGCAGCGCCAGCGCGCAATAGCCGACCTGCAACGCATGGAAGCCGTCGGTGGACAAGGAATCGCCGGCTGCGCCCAGCCGCGGCACCAGCTGGCCCAGCCGGTCCAGCATGCGCGCGCCCAGCCGCGCATCGCCATCGGTCGCGCGCAGCGTGGCGGCCTGCGCCAGGTCGTGCCAGCTGGCGCGC
This sequence comes from Cupriavidus nantongensis, assembly GCF_041726985.1. Taxonomy (GTDB): domain Bacteria; phylum Pseudomonadota; class Gammaproteobacteria; order Burkholderiales; family Burkholderiaceae; genus Cupriavidus; species Cupriavidus nantongensis_A. The sequence goes on from NZ_CP168302.1 coordinate 109,748, forward strand.
ACCAGCCGCCGTGCCGCCGCGCGCGCGCCGAACGGGCGTGCCGCCACCGACCACAGCGGCGCGAACACCATGGCCGCGGCGCTGGCCAGGCAGGTATTGAACAGGGCGAGGAAATCCGCGTCGAACACCGCCTGCACGTTGGCGAACGCGGCGGTGTTGACCGACAGCAGCATCGCGATCAGCTGGAACCCCGGCCGCGAAATCAGCAGGCCGATGCCGAGATAGGGCAGCGCCAGCAGCGCGGCCAGCGCTTCGAAGGTGTGCGCATGCGGCACCACCAGAAACAGGTAGCCCGACGAAATCAGCAGGCAGACCGCGCTCCAGCGCACGAAGGCACCGGCCATGCGCCGTGGCTCGTCGACCGCGGCAAAGAAACAGCACGCGATCGAAGCCACCACCACCGCGCCGGCGCCATCCTCCCAGCCCGAGAAGATCCATAGCAGCCCGGCGCAGAACACCGCCAGTCCGCTGGACACCGCACCGAACAGCAGCATGCCGTGATCATGGTGATGGCCGGCAGTTTCCGCCGCGGGTTCGCCGCGTGGCAGCGGCGTGCCGGTGCGGTGGGCGCCTATGCCTTGCTGCAGCGCGCGGCATTCGCCGTACAGGGCGCCCAGGCGCTGCAGCTGGTCCGCCGCCGTGGCGGCAAGGCGATCATGCCAGCCGCTCGCGTCGGGTCCGGACAGCATCCGCCAGCCTTCGGGCGCAGCGGCAGGCGGCGTGGCAGCATCGCCGGCGAGCCATGCAGCCGTCGCCGCCAGCGCCTCGCGCAGGTCAGCAGGGATGCCGCCGGCATGGCAGCGCAGCGCCTGCAGCACGCTGTCCAGCGACGACAGCAGCGGCATCAGCATGGTCATACGCCGGCGCAGCGCTCGCGCATGGCGCAGCGTGTGGCTGCCTTCGGTGTCGTAGGCGAGCTGGCTGATCAGCTGGTCCAGCTGCAGGATGTCGGCGGCCAGCCGGTGGCGGCTGTGGTCGGCGCGCGGGCTGCCAGCAAGGATGTCCGAAGCCCAGGCCGCGGCATCGGCCAGCCATGTATCGGCACGCGCGCGCAGCGCCGGCGCGACCTTGGCCGGCAACACCACCGAGCCCACCAGCCCGGCGCAGACGATGCCGATCACGATCTCCTCGATCCGTGCCACGGCGATGTCGAAGATCTGCGCCGGCTGGCTGACTGCGGGCAAGGCGACGATCGGCAGTGTGTAGGCTGCCAGCAGGCACACGTAGCTGCGCGGCGTGCGCTGCAGCAGCGACAGGTACACCAGCACGCTGATCCACAGCGCGATCGCGCCCATCAGCACGATCGGCATGTTGACCAGTTGCGGCACCGTCGCCACCGCGGCGGTGGCGCCCAGCACGGTGCCGGCAACGCGATACGCCGCCTTGGAACGGGTCGCGCCGGTGAGTGGATGCGAGACGAAGTACACCGTCGCCATGGCCCAGTACGGCCGCGCCAGTCCCAGCGCCAGTGCGATGTAGAGCGCGAGCATCGCGGCGGCGAATGCCTTCAGCGAGAACAGCCACTGTCGTGCATTCGGCCAGCTAGCCATGGAGCGGGGTCTTGAAGGGAAGGTTGGGGGCGCTTGCCACCACCTGCCGCTCCGCGCTTCATTGGGGGCGCGGTCTGGGCAGGGGCGACATGTTGGGAGCGAAGTGTAGCCCCACTGTTCGCATTCCATTCATGATTTAATATTGGCTTTTCCATTCGCGTTATTCATGGAGCGGCGGTTCTCGCTCCACGCCAACATGCCCATCGATATCCGCGCGCTGCGCTATTTCGTCGAGACCGCGCGGCTGCGCAGCTTTACCCAGGCCGCCTCGTCGCTGTTCGTGACCCAGTCGACCATCAGCAAGATGGTCCGCCAGCTCGAGGATGAAGTCGGCCAGCCACTGCTGATCCGCGAAGGCAAGAGCGTGCGCCTGACCGACGTCGGCCGCGTGGTCTACGAGCGCGGCCAGGAGGCACTGGGCGTGGTGCACCGGCTGACACTGGAGGTCGCCGACCTGTCCTCGCTGGGGCGGGGGCAGTTGACGGTCGGCATCCCGCCGATGGTCAACCTGTTCTTCTCGCCGGCGGTCAGCGCGTTCCGGCAGCGCTATCCCAACCTGTCACTGACGCTGGACGAGCACGGCGGGCAGGTGGTGGAGCAACTGGTGGCCAGCGGCGAGCTCGAGGTGGGCGCCACGGTGCTGCCTGGCGACAGCGGCCTGGCTCTGGAAACGCGCCAGTTCGGCCGCTATCCGATCTGGGCGGTGGGGCCGCGCAAGGCGGCCTGGGCGCGCGGGCGCACCGTGTCGCTGGCGGCGCTGCGCGACGAGCCGCTGGTGATGCTGACCGACGATTTCTCGCTGACGCGCAAGCTGCGCCAGGCCTTCGTGGAAGCCCGGATCGAGCCGCGCGTGGTGGCACGCAGCGGACACTGGGACTTCCTGGCGTCGATGGCGGCGGCGGGGCTGGGCACCACCTTCCTGCCCCAGCCGCTGGCCGAGCGCCTGCAGGCGCAGGACACGCTGGCCATGGCGCGCCTGACCGAACCGGGGGTGGACTGGACCCTGGCCCATATCTGGTCGCCGGGGCGCTACCTGTCGCACGCGGCGCGGGCGTGGCTGGCGGTGTGCGACGAGGTGCTGGGGAACGGGCGGGCGTCCTGAGTCCGTCGACTCACTTGCCGCGGCACTGGTCGGGCGGGATGTCGAGCAGCACCAGCGGCTTCTGCCCGGCCGCATAGTGATAGCGCAGCCGGATCCCCAGCTTGCCCAGCACCGGCACATCCGGGTTGCGGCAGATGCCGCGCTCCAGGATCGGCTTGGCCGTGGCCATGAAATCACGGGTGTCGTCGCGGCCGGCATCGATGCCGGAGACTTTCAGGTGAAAGTCGACGATCTTGCCCGGCCGCGCCACGCACCCGTCAAAGCGCGTGGTGTCGTCGAGATCGACCGGGCCCGCGCGCATAAGCTCCTGGCAGGCCAGGCGCAGTTGCCGGTCGGCGTCGCCGGTGGTCAGGCGCGTGACCCCGTGCATGCCGGTCGGCTTGCCGCGCACGGTGCCCAGCAGCAGCGTGGCAAGCTCCGACAGCGGCGGCAGTGGCGGCGCGGCCACGGTCGCGGCTTGCGTGGCGGCTGGTGTGGCGGAAAGAGCAAGCGTCACAGCCAGCAACGACAGGTGGGCGGCGTTGCGGCGCCAGCGGCAGGGAGCGGGATCGGGAACGGCGTGGACGGCGGCGGGGTCAGGGGGCATGACGCAGACAGAACGGGGGCGGCGGTTGCGCTGCTACTTTAGCCCTGTGTCCTTGCGGCCGTTGTCAGGCTTTGTCCTACGTTGCAACAGCGGGCTTGCCGTGCCCGCGCGCTCAGAGCTCCAGCACCAGCCGGCCGCCGCCGCAGGCGCGCGAGCAGCACGCCATCATGCGGTGGTTGGCGTCGCGCTCGGCGCGCGTCAGCACCACGTCACGGTGGTCGACCTGGCCGGCCAGCACGCGCACTTCGCACGAGCCGCACAGGCCTTCCTCACAGTCGCTCTGCACGTCGATATTGGCGCCGCGCAGCGCGCCCAGCAGGGTCTGCCCCGCCGGCACTTCCAGCACCAGGCCGGAGTCCTTCAGCTCCACGGTAAAGGGCTGCTCTTTCGAGGCATCCAGGGTGCCCAGCCTCGAGACGAAATGCTCGACGCGCAGCGCATCCGCCGGCCACGCCGCACAGCATTCGGCCAGCGCATCCAGCAGGCGCTGCGGGCCACAGGCATAGATCTGCGTGTCCGCGTCAGGCTGCCCCAGCAGCGTGCCGAAGTCCGCGCGCCGGCCTTCGTCGCTGGCGTGGACATGCAGCCGCGCGCCGTGCAGCGCCTGCAGTTCATCCAGCATGGCCATGGCCTGGCGCGAGCGTCCGCAGTAGTGGAAGGTGTAGTCGATGCCAAGCGCGCGCGCGCGCCGCGCCATCGCGCTCACCGGCGTGACGCCGATGCCGCCGGCGATGAAGATCGCCCGCCCGCATTGCTCATCGAAGCGGAAATGGTTGCGCGGGCCGCGGATGCGCAGCCTGTCGCCGGCCCTGACGCGGTCGTGGACCCAGGCGGAGCCGCCGCGGCTGGCGGGATCGCGCAGCACCGCGATCTCCAGCGCCGCCGCATCCTCCGGATCGCCGCACAGCGAATACTGGCGCGACAGCCCGGTGTCGCCGCATTCCACGTCGATATGCGAGCCCGGCGCCCAGCGCGGCAGCGGCTTGCCGTCGGGCGCCACCAGCCGCAGCCGGAGCACGCCGTCGGCGGCCGGCGTGGCGCGCTCGACCACCACCGTGCGGGCGATGGTGTGCGCCGACGGCTCGCCGATGCGCACCGGCTGGCGCACCGCCAGCAGGGCCGGATCGCGGCGCTCTGGGTTCTGCGCGGGATCCCATTCCACCAGCAGATGCTCCGGCCCGCGGAACGAGGTGTTGGGCACATAGGTGAAGGTCTGCTCGGCCAGGCGCATATGCGGCAGCCGGCGCGTCAGTTCTTCCAGGAACACCTGCATCTCCATGCGCGCCAGGTTCTTGCCCATGCACTGGTGCGAGCCGTAGCCGAAGGTCAGCTGCTCGCTGGCGTTGTCGCGGCGGATGTCGAACAGGTCGGCATCGGCGAAATGGCGCTCGTCATGGTTGGCCGACGAGGTCACGATCAGCAGCTTGCTGCCCGCCGGCAGGCGGATGCCGCCCACTTCGGTGTCGCGCGTGACCAGCCGGCGCCATGCCGCCACCGAGCCGTTATGGCGCAGGCATTCTTCGACCGCGTTGGGGATCAGCGCGGGGTCTTCGCAGAGCTCGCGCCAGGCGTCGGGATGCTGCAGCAACAGCTTGATGGCATTGGCCGAGGCGTTGGCGGTGGTCTCGTGCGCGGCGACGATGCCGGCCATCATCATCGAATGCAGGTAGGAGTCGGTCACCACCTCGGGCAGCTCCTTCTGCTTGCGCAGCCCGTACTGCATCCAGCCGGGCCCGGACGGGTCCTCGCGCATCTTGTCGAGGATGCGGCCGGCCAGCTGCCAGAAGTTGCCCACCGCGTGCGCCACCGCGACCTGTTCCTCCGGCTTCGGCCGGCCCCAGGTATTGACGGTATGGGCAATGGAGTACTGGCGCAGCAGGTCCATGTCCTCTTCGGGCACGCCGAGAAAATGCAGCGCCACCGTCAGCGGCACTTCCCACAGCATCTGGTCGACCAGGTCGGCGCGGCCATCGTCGATAAAGCGGTCGACATACTCGCGCGTCAGGCGCCGCACCAGCGGCTCGTGGTGCGCCAGTTCGGCGGGCGTGAACGGCGCCATCAGCGCGCGCCGGCGCGGCATGTGGGCGGGCTCGTCCTCGTTGACCAGCGTGCGGTTCATGGCATAGCCGTAGCTGGCCAGCACGGCGTTGGCCTCGTCGCCAGTGGGGGTGATCTTTTCCAGCGCGATCGACGGGCTGAAGGTCAGGTTGTCGCGGAAGATCGCCTTGATGTCGTCGTAGCGCGTGACCACCCAGTAGCCCAGCCGCGGGCTGTAGAACACCGGCTCCTGCTCGCGCGACCAGCGCACGTATTCGGGGGGATCCTGCTGGTAGCCGTCGCCGAAGGGGTCGAACTGCGCCGCGTTGTGGCTGACCGGGCAGCCGTTGGGCGCGGTGATGGTGCTGTGGTCGATCGGGCAGCCGCGCGCGGCGCCGGGGGAGGGGAGGGTCATGATACGTACTCCTGGCAGACAGCGATGCCTGGCAAAAAAAGCGCTGCCGTCCGGGCGCGCCGGACGGCCAGCGGTGTTGCGGCCGGACTCAGTTGTCCAGCGTGATCTTCAGGTCGCGGATCAGCCTGGTCCAGCGGCCGGACTCGCTGCGCAGCAGCTCGCTGAACTGCGCCGGTGTGTTGCCCACGGGCTCGACGCCAAAGTCGACCAGCCGCTTGTTGACCGCCGGCTCGCGGATGGCCGCGACCACGTCCTTGTTCAGCGTGTTGATCACCTCCGGCGGCGTGCCGGCCGGCACCACCATGCCCACCAGCGCGGCGGCTTCGACCCGCGGATAGCCCAGTTCGGCGAAGGTCGGCACATCGGGCAGCTGCGGCAGGCGGGTGGCATTGGCCACGGCCAGCGGGCGCACCTTGCCGCCCTTGATAAAGCCGGCGCCGGCGGCGTAGTCGACCATCATCGCGGCAACCTGGCCGGCGGCCACGTCGGACAGCGCCGGCGCGGCGCCGCGGTAGGGCGCATGTGTCATCGGCAGGCCGGCTTCCACCTTCAGCAGCTCCATCGCCAGGTGATGCGGGCTGCCGGCGCCGGCCGAGCCGTAGTTGATGCCGCCCTGCGTGGCCTTGGCCTGCGCGATGAAGTCCTTGGCGCTCCTGGCCGGGCTGGCGGCGCCCACCACCAGGATCATCGGGAAGCGGCCCAGCAGCGTTACCGGCGCCAGGTCCCTGGCGGGATGGTAGGACAGCGACTTGTACAGCACGGGATTGAACACCAGCGTGCCGTTGTCGGCCGACAGCACGGTATAGCCGTCGGCAGCGGCACGCGCGGTCTCGGCCGCGCCGATGGCGGTATTGCCGCCGGGCTTGTTGTCCACCACCACCGGTTGCCCGACCTTTGCCGACAGCCCCTGGCCAATGGTCCGCGCCAGGAAATCGGAGCCGCCGCCGGCGGCGTACGGGACGATCCAGCGGATCGGCTTGGCGGGATAGGGATCGGCGGCGTGGGCGATGCTCACGGCCAGCATCGGCAGGGTCAGCGCGCCGATGGCAAGGCGCGCGGTAACGGCAAGGCGGGGGCGGGGCATGATTTTTGTCTCCTGAAGGATGGACCGGGTCCTGCCCCGGCGTTTCCTGTTTTGCGTAAATCATATACGCATTGCGTAACGATTGAATGCGGGTTAACCTTGAACCGGCTCCTCGGCACGGTGTGGCATCGTCCGCTGTCGCCGTGAACACCCGCACAAGTCGCGTACCTCCGTCCCGCCATGCCCCGATCCAAAGCTGCTGAACCCGCCATCGAAACCGCCACCACCCGCACCCGCGAACGGCGCCAGCGCGTGCAGTCGGCCGTCACCGGCATGGCCGTCTTGAAGGGCCTGGCGCGCCTGGGCGGGCGTGCCAGCCTGACGGCGCTGGCCGCGCAGATCGACGAAAGCCCGGCCAAGGTCCATCGCTACCTGGTCAGCCTGGTGGAAGAAGACCTGGTGGCGCAGGAGCCGGGCACGCAGCAGTACCACCTTGGCTTCGAGGCGCTGCAGATCGGCATGGCGGCGATGCGCCAGGCCGACCCGATCCGGCTGGCCGAGGCGTCGCTGGTGCGCCTGCGCGAGACCCTGGAGGTGACCTGCTTCGTCGCGGTGATGGGCAACAAGGGCCCGACCATCATGCGCTTCGAGGAACCGGGCCTGCCGGTGACGGTGAACGTGCGCGCGGGCTCGGTGATGCCGCTGCTGTGGTCCGCGACCGGGCGCGTGTTCCTGGGCTTGCTCGATGAAAAGGGCGTGCTGGCGCAGGCCAGGGAGGAACTGGCGGCCGCCAGCCCGGCGCGGCTGGCGCAGCTCGATGCCCGCGACCCCATCGGCGCGTTGCGCCGCGCGGTGCAGGCCGATGACTGCGCCTGGGTGCGCGACACCAACCTGACCGGCATCAGCGCGGTGGCAGCGCCGGTGCGCGACTACACCGGTCGGGTGTGCGCGGTGCTGACCGCGCTGGGCGCCACCGGCGGCTTCGACCCCGCCATCGACGGGCCCATCGGCAGCGCCGTGCGGCGCGAGGCGCGCGCGGTCAGCGCGGCGCTGGGGTTCAACCCGCAGGGCTGACCCGTCAGACGGTCGCGTGCTCTCGCGCGGCACCGGGCCGGCGCGGCACGGCCGCAGCGCCGGCGGGCCGCAGCGACGGATAACCCGCCGCAAACACCAGCCGCCCGGCCGACCACGTGTGCGTGACCATCGGCTGGCCCGCCACCTCGGAAACCGCAATCACGTCGGCGCGCAGGCCCGGGGCCAGGCGGCCGCGATCAGCCAGCTGGCAGGCATCGGCGGGGTGGGCGGTGACCAGCGCCAGCGCCTGGTTCAGCGGCAGCCCGGCCTGGCGTCCGGCGGCATACGCGGCGGCGATCAGGGTGGAGGGCTGGTAGTCCGAGCACAGGATGGTGCCGGCGCCGGCCCGGATCGCGTCGATGGCGCGCATCGATCCGCTCTGGCTCTGGCCGCGCAGCACGTTGGGCGCGCCCAGGATGGTCGGCAGCGCACGGGCGCAAGCGGCCTGCGCGGTCTCCAGGTTGATCGGGAACTCGCTCATGCGCACGCCCAGCGCATGCATGGCGGCGATGCGCTGCGGCGAATCGTCGTCGTGGCTGGCAGTGGGAATGGCCAGCGCGTGCGCCGCGGCCACCAGCCGGTCGACGCGCTCGTGCGCGCCCTCCATCGCCGCGGCCCTCTGGCGCGCGGCATCGGCGGCGGCGTCGCGGCTCATGCCGTGGTTGCCCATCATGTAGGCCAGGTAAGCGTCCAGGGTCTTGAACTGGCCCTGGCCGGGCGAGTGGTCCATCACCGAGAGCAGGTCGACCACGCCTTCGGCCATCAGCGCTTCCAGCACCGGCACGGCGCCGGCATCGGTGACCTCGTAGCGGCAGTGGATGCGGTTGTCGACCAGGCTGTGCTGCCGGTAGGCGGCGATGGTGCGCACCACCGTGGCCGCGGTGTCGACGTTGCGCACGCCGAACTGGTTGCCGGCGAACGACAGCGCGTGATACGGGGTGGTAATGCCGGCGGCGGCGTTGCGGCGGTCGACCTGCGCCACGGCGAAATCCAGCGGGAACAGCACGCTGGCGCGCGGTTCCACCTCTTTCTCGATGGCGTCGCAATGCACGTCCACCAGCCCGGGCATCACGGCGTGGCCATGCAGTTCTACCACGGTGGCATGCGCGGGCACGGCCGCGGGTGCCGGCTCGATCGCCGCGATGCGGCCATCCTCGATCAGCAGCGCGCTGTCGTGCAGCACGCGGTCCGGCAGCACCAGGGTGGCGTGGGTCAGGTAGGTCGCGGGCATGTCTGGCTCCGTTCTGGGCGGTTCGGTTCAGGCGAGGGCGGCAGGGGTGGCGGCAGGGGTGGCGGTAGGGGTGGCGGATTGCAGCGGCAGCAGGCGCGTGGCCACGGCATCGCGCACGGCTTCGTCGTGGAAGATGCCGATCAGCGCCCGGCCTTCGGCCAGCGCTTCGCGGATCAGCGCGACCACCACGGCGCGGTTGTCGGGGTCGAGCGAGGCGGTGGGCTCGTCCAGCAGCAGGATCGGATGGCCGCCGATCAGGCCGCGCGCGATATTGACGCGCTGCTGCTCGCCGCCCGAGAAGGTGGCGGGCGGCAGCTCCCACAGCCGGCGCGGCAGGTTCAGCCGCGCCAGCAGTTCGGCGGCGCGGGCGCGCGCCTCGTCCTCGCCGGCGCCGCGCTGCCGCAGCGGATCGGCCACCACGTCGAGCGCGCCCACGCGCGGGATCGCACGCAGGAACTGGCTGACATAGCCGATCACGTCGCGGCGCAGCTGCAGCACGCGCTGCTCGCTGGCGCGGCCCAGCTCGACCCACGGCGCGCCGTCGGCGCTGGTATCGCGCAGCCGGATGCTGCCTTCGGTGGCCAGGTAGTTGCCATACAGGCAGCGCAACAGCGTGCTCTTGCCGGTGCCTGACGGCCCCGACAGCACCAGGCATTCGCCGCGCGCGGCATCGAAATCGATCGCGCGCAATACCGGCAGGCGAATCCCGCCCTGGTTGTGCAGCGTAAACATCTTGCCGAGGCCGCGCACCTCGACCAGCTTCTGTGGTTGTTCTGCGTGCATCGTGCTCAGCCCTGCAGGATGGAAGAAACCAGCAACTGCGTGTACGGATGCTGGGGATCGTCGAGGATCTGGTCGGTCAGCCCCTGCTCGACCACGCGCCCGCCCTGCATCACCAGGGTGCGGTGCGCCAGCAGCCTGGCCACGGCCAGGTCGTGCGTGACCAGCACCGCGGCCAGGTCCAGGTCGGCCACCAGGCGGCGCAGCAGGTCCAGCAGGCGGGCCTGCACCGACACATCGAGCGACGCCGTGGGCTCGTCCATGAACACCAGGCGCGGATGCGTGACCAGGTTGCGCGCAATCTGCAGCCGCTGCTGCATGCCGCCGGAAAAAGTGCCGGGGACATCGTCCAGCCGCGCCAGGTCGATCTCCATCTTTTCCAGCCAGTTGCCGGCGACTTCGCGCAGGTTGCCGTAATGGCGCTCGCCCACGGCCATCAGCCGCTCGGCGATATTGGCGCCGGCGCTGACCTGCATGCGCAGGCCGTCGCGCGCGTGCTGGCGCACGAAGCCCCAGTCGGTGCGCGCCAGCAGCCGCAGGCGCGCGCTGGACAAGGTGGCGAGGTCGGTCAGGCCGGACTCGCGCATGGCGTAGCTGACCGTGCCGCGCTGTGCCGGTGCCTGCATCGACAGCGCCTGCAGCAGCGTGCTCTTGCCCGAGCCCGACTCGCCCACCACGCACAGCACTTCGCCCGGATACAGGTCGAAGCTGACGTCATGGCAGCCGTGCAGGCCGTCCCAGGTGCGCGTCAGGTTGCGCACCGACAGCAGCGGGGCGGCGCTCATTGCGCAGCTCCGGTAGCGCTCTCGACGGCTTGTGCGGCCTGAGCGGCCTGGCGCCCGGCGCAGTACTCGGTATCCGAGCACACGAACCGGCGCGTGCCGGCGTCGTCGGTGATGATCTCGTCCAGGTAGCTGTCGGTGGCGCCGCACTGCGCGCAGCAGTTGGACCACGACTCCACGGTGAAGGGGTGGTCGGCGAAGTCCAGGCTCTTGACCGCGGTGTACGGCGGCACCGCATAGACGCGCTTTTCGCGGCCCGCGCCGAACAGCATCAGAGCAGGGCTGCGGTCCAGCTTGGGGTTGTCGAACTTCGGAATCGGCGAAGGCCGCATCATGTAGCGCTGGTTGACGATCACGGGGTAGTCGTAGGTGGTGGCGATGTGGCCGTGGCGGGCGATGTCCTCGTACAGCTTGACGTGCATCGCGCCGTATTCCGCCAGCGCGTGCATGGTGCGGGTCTCGCCTTCGCTCGGCTCCAGCCAGCGCAGCGGCTCGGGGATCGGCACCTGGAACACCACGGTCTGGCCCGCGCGCAGCGGGGTTTCGGGAATCCGGTGGCGGGTCTGGATGATGCTGGCCTCGGCGGTGCGCTCGGTGGTCGGCACGCCGGTGACGCGGGCGAAGAAGCGGCGGATATTGATGGCATTGGTGGTGTCGTCCGAGCCCTGGTCGATCACCTTGAGTACATCGTCCTTGCCGATGATCGCGGCGGTCACCTGGATGCCGCCGGTACCCCAGCCGTATGGCAGCGGCATCTCGCGGCTGCCGAACGGGACCTGGTAGCCCGGGATCGCCACCGCCTTGAGCAAGGCGCGGCGCAGCATGCGCTTGGTCGATTCGTCCAGATAGCCGAAGTTGTAGTGCTGGTCGCGGGCGATGTCCGCGGCCATGGCGGTGTCGGCGGCGCTCATGCCAGCGTCTCCTCTTGCGGCTGTGGCTGGGGTTGCGGCTGTGAATGCGGCTGTGATTGCGGTTGCGATGGTGCTGTCACGACTTCGGGGCAAGCCGGCGCGTCGGCGCCCTCGGCGCGCAGCCGGCGCAGCAGCTCCAGGTTGGCCTGGAAGTCCACGTAGTGCGGCAGCTTCAGGTGCTGGACGAAGCCCGAGGCCTCGACGTTGTCGCTGTGGTACAGCATGAATTCGATATCGTTGGCCGGCGCGTCGGCGGCCTCGCCCAGCGCTTCGGCGCGCATGGCGCGGTCGGCCAGCGCCATCGACATCGCCTTGCGCTCGTTGTAGCCGAACACCAGCCCGTAGCCGCGCGTAAAGCGCGGCGCCTCGTCGGCATTGCCGGCGAACTGGCTCACCATCTGGCATTCGGTCAGTTCGATCTCGCCGATGGTGACGGCAAAGCCGAGCTCTTCGACGAACAGCTCTACCTCGGCCGTGCCGTAGCGGATCTCGGCCGCGAACGGGTGCGAATTGCCGTAGCCGCGCTGGGTCGAGTAGCCCATCGACAGCAGGAAGCCTTCGTCGGCGCGCGCCAGGTTCTGCAGGCGCGCGGCGCGGCCAGCGGGGAAGGTCAGCGGCTCGCGCGTCAGGTCGGGCGGGGCGGGGTCACCGGGGGGAATCGCATCGGCCTCGACCAGCTCGTCCGCTTCCAGCAGGCTGGTCACGCGCGGCATCGCTGCGGCGAGCGGCTCGTGATCAGCAGGCAGGGGCTGCGGCGCGCGTCCGGTTTCGAGCGAGAAATCCAGCAGCCGCTGCGTGTAGTCGTAGGTAGGCCCCAGCACCTGGCCACCCGGCACGTCCTTGAAGGTCGACGAGATCCGGCGCTGCAGGCGCATCGCGCCGGTATCGAGCGGCTGGGTGTAGCCGAAGCGCGCCAGCGTGGTGCGGTACGCGCGCAGCAGGAAGATCGCCTCGATCTGGTCGCCGGCGGCCTGCTTGAGCGCCAGCGCGGCCAGATGCGGGTCGTACAGCGAGCCCTCGGCCATCACGCGCGACACCGCCAGCGGCATCTGCTCGCGGATCTGTGCCAGCGTCAGTTCCGGCACCGCGGTATCGCCGCGGCGATAGGCGTCGAGCATCCGGTAGGAATTGAGGATGGCGCGCTCGCCTCCCTTGACGGCTACGTACATGTCAGTCCTCCACGATGGTGGTGCGCGTCAGCGCGCAGAACCGGTCGCCGCTGCACAGCAGCAGGTCCACGCCGACCGGGAAGCCGGCGTTGTTGGCGCGCCAGGCCGCGCGAAAACCAGCGGGCAGGCCGGCAACATGCAACGTTTGCGTGTGCGCGATGCCGGGGCCGCGCAGCGTCAGGGCCTCGCCGTCGGTGAGCGAGGCTACTTCCACCAGCAACGTGGCCGAGCGGTCCGGGAAGGCCGGGTCGCCCTGCGCGCAGTCCGTGAGCGCCGGCATGGCATGGCCGGCCGGCACGCAGACGAAGGCCGCGGCGCCGGGCGCTTCCGTCAGCCGGCAGCCGCAATGAAAGCGCAGGAAGGCGCGCGCCGCGGCCGGCACGGCGGCGGGCAGCCAGACCGGCGTATCGGCATCGGCCAGTGTCAGCAGCAGCGCTGCCAGCGCCGGCGACAGGCCTTCGGGCAAGCCGCTGCGGGCCGGCAGCGTCTGCAGCTGGCCCGGATGGGCAAACGCCTGCAGCGCGGCGCGGAACACCTGCTGGGCGTCGTCGACCGGATCGTTGAAGCCGGGCAGCAGCGCGGCGGCCGGCGTGGACAGCATCGGTTGGGCGGTGTGCATGTCAGTCTTCTCCGCGGACCATGGTGAAGAACTCGACGCGCGTCTGCGCGGCCGTGGCCGCAGCCTGCGCGGCGCGGCTGGCGTGTGCGTCGGCCAGCGGCGCGAGCACCAGGTCCTGCACGCGCTGGTGCCAGGCCGGCCGCTGCAGCAGCGCGTCCAGCACCGCGGCCTGCTCGGCATGGCGTTCGCTGCGGCCCTGCACATAGGCGATGCCAGCGGCAGCGGCCCCGTCGACATCGGCGCCGCCATCCTCGAGCACGACGGCGCAGCGCGTCACCGTGATTTCGCCAAGGTTGAACTGGGCCCCGGTGCCGCCGGCGCGGCCCCGCACCATGGCCATGCCGGCCTCGGGCTTGCGCAGCAGCCGGTAAGCGGGCAGGGCCTGCGCCTGCGTAAGCCGTTGGTAGGCGCCGTCGAGCGCATCGGTCGGCGCGGTCGCCAGGATCCGCAGCCAGGCGGCGCGGGCAGCATGGGCGGCGGGCACATCCGGCCGCGCGGTTTCGCTTTGCATCATCACCCCTATACGTCTATACGTTTAGATGTCGTTGCGGGAACACGCAGCCACTAGACCACAGCGAAATGAAGCTTTCATGACGGGGCAGGGGATTGCTCGGGCACGCTGCCAGCGCGGCGTGACTCAGGCAGAATCGCACGGCATGGTTTAACGCTTGATGACAAGAGGACAGCGCGAGATGTCTGATCGAGAAGTGGAACGGGGTTCGGGCGTCGCGGTGTGGCGCCAGATTGGCGAGGCGCTGGCGGACGACATCCGCAAGAAGCTGTACCTGCCGGGCGAGCAATTGCCGCCGGAGCCTGAGCTCGCCAACCGCTTCGCCGTGAACCGGCATACCATCCGCCGCGCCATGGGCGAGCTGGAGCTGAGCGGGCTGGTGCGCATCGAGCAGGGCCGCGGCACCTTTGTGCAGGAGCATGCGATCGACTACGCCATCGGACGCCGCACGCGCTTCTCGCAGAACCTGGCGGCGCAGGGCGTGCGCGGCCATACCGAAGTCGTCGCCAGCCAGGTGGTGCGCGCACCGGACGTCGCGAAGCAGCTGGGGCTGGGGCGCACCGCCGAGCTGCTCCATGCGCAGATGATCGGCAAGGCCGAGGACCGCACCATCGACGTGGCCGAGCACTACTTCGACCTGAAGCGCTTTCCCGGCATCGACGAGGTGCTGCGCGCCAAACAATCGGTATCGCGCGCGCTGGCGCAGTTCGGCATTGCCGATTACACGCGCAAGTGGTCACGCATTACCGCGGCGATGCCGACCGCGCCGGTGGCGCGGATGCTGAACCAGCCCAAGACGCGCCCGGTGCTGCAGGTCGAGGCGCTGAACGTCGATATCGACGGCAACCCGGTGCAGTACAGCGTGGTGCGATTCGCCGGCGACTGGGTGCAGCTGACGGTGTCCGACCGTGACTGAGGCGGCCGCGCGGGATTGGTCTAGACATCCGGCTGTCATCTGCCTGCGCTACTGTCTGCGGTCAACCCCACCAAACCGGGGCAGTCTGCGCCTGTGCGCGCGTCCACAGGCATGATGCCGCTGGTAACCTTGCCGCATGACTCAAGCCGCGTACCGCTACGCCATCTACCTGTCGCCATCCGGCCCGCTGGGCACCTTCGGCAATCACTGGCTGGGGCGCGACGCCGACACCGGCGCCACGCTACCTCCGCCCGCCGACCTGCCCGCCGCGCCGGCGGAGTGGATCAGCGCGCCGGCCCACTACGGCCTGCATGCCACCCTGAAGCCGCCGTTCCGGCTTGCCGACGGCGCCAACGGGGCGATGGTCGATGCCGCCGCGCGGGAGCTTGCGCGCCGGCAAACGCCGTTCGACGCAGCGCTGGCGCTGCGCGCGCTGCGGGGTTTCGTAGCGTGGACGCTTGCCGATGGCGGCTCGCCGCCGATGCAGGCGCTGGCCGATGCCTGCGTGCTGGCCTTCGACTCCTTGCGCGCACCGCCATCGGCGCAGGAACTGGCCAGGCGTGTGCCCGACCGGCTGAGCGATGAAGAGCGCCGCATGCTCGACGCATGGGGCTACCCGTATGTGTTCGGCACTTTCGTGTTCCATATCACCCTGACCGGCATGCTCGATGCCGCCGGCCAGCGCGCCGCGATCGCACAGCTCGAGGCGGCCAGCGGCAAGCTGCTGCAAGCGCCGTTGCCTGTGGACCGCATCAGCGTCTTCGTGCAGCCAGCCCAGGGCGAGGACTTTGTCGTCGCCCGCCATTACGGTTTCGATGGCAGCACCACGGACGGCGCCGGCGCGGCGTACCTGGGCGCATGAGTGCGGCGACCGTGGCCGACGGACACGGCCTGTTCTACCTGATGGGACCGTCCGGCAGCGGCAAGGACTCGCTGCTGCGCGCGCTGCGCGAGCGCCTGGGCGCCGATCACCGCATCGTCATCGCGCATCGCTACATTACCCGCGCCGCCGACGCCAACGAGGCCTCGGTGGCGCTGACGCCCGAGGAATTCCACCGCCGCCGCGCGCTGGGCTGCCTGGCGCTGGACTGGCACAGCCACGGCCTGCACTACGGCATCGGCATCGAGATCGAGCAGTGGCTGGCGCGGGGCCTGACGGTCATCGTCAACGGCTCGCGCGAGTACCTGCCGCAAGCGGTGGCACGCTACCCGAAGCTGTGCGCGGTACACGTGCGGGTTCAGCCGGACGTGCTGGCCGCGCGGCTGCGCCAGCGCGGACGCGAGCCGGAAGACGCGATTGCGAAACGGCTGGCCCGCGCGCGGCAGGCGTTTGCCGTGCCCGCCGGATGCCGGCTGGTCGAGATCGACAACAGCGGCGGGCTGGAGAACGCGTTGGCGGCGCTGGCGCAACTGGTGGGCGCCTCGCCTGCAGCGGCGCGCCAAGCCTGAGTTCAGAGCCCGATGCTGAAGCTGATGCCATGCTCGGTAAAACCGAGCTGGCGATAGAACTGGTGGGCGCGCAGGCGCCGCGCATTGGATGAGAGCGCCAGCTTGGCCGCACCGGCCTCGCGTGCCAGCCGCATCGCCTCGCGCATCATGGCCTTGCCGATGCCCATGCCGCGCGCGGCCGGCGCCACCACTACGGCCTCGACGATCGCCTCGGGGCGCCCGTCGTGGACCATCACCGGGAACACCAGCAGGCTGAAGGTGCCGAGCGGCACCTCGTCCGCGCCCACCATCATGTAGCAGCGGTAGTCCGGATAGCGGCGCATGGTGGCATAGCGCTCCCGCATGGTGGCGAGCGGCAGCGGCGCCTCGCCGTCCATCGCGGCCAGCAGCGCGGACAGGTGCAGCAGCTCGGCGTCGGAGCCGCGCACTTCGCGCAGGGCCAGAGAGACTTCGGTGGCCGGCATGGTGTTCAGACCAGCACCTTGCGGATCTGGGCCGACAGGATGTCGATGGCCGAGACGAACACGATGATGATGATCATCACCGCGCAGGTCTGCCCGTACTGGAAGCTGCGGATGATTTCCCACAGCACGGTGCCAATGCCGCCGGCGCCGACGATGCCCACTACCGACGCCGAACGCACGTTGGACTCGAAGCGGTACAGCGCGAACGAAAGCCACAGCGGCAGCACCTGCGGAATCACGCCGTAGACGATTTCCTCGACCGGGCCGGCGCCGGTGGCGCGCACGCCTTCGACCGGGCGCGGGTCGATGGCTTCGACCGCTTCGGCAAACAGCTTGGCCAGCACGCCGGTGGTGTGGATCCAGACCGCCAGCACGCCGGCGAACGGGCCCAGCCCGACGGCGACGATAAACAGCATGGCAAACACCATTTCGTTGATGGCGCGGCATGCATCCATGATGCGGCGCGCGGGCTGGTAGACCCAGGCCGGCACGATGTTGGCCGAGCACAGCAGGCCCAGCGGCACCGCTACCACCACGGCCAGTGCCGTGCCCCACAGCGCGATCTGCACGGTGACCAGCATCTCGTCCAGGTAGTGGCGCCAGTCGCGGAAATCGGGCGGGAAGAAATCCGCCGCGAACCTGGCCATGTTGTCGGAATCGCGCAGCAGGTCGAGCGGGCGCATGTCGGCGCCTTGCCACGACAGGGCCAGCATGGCCAGCAGCACCGCCCAGGTCAGCGGCACGGCAAGGGGCGTGCGCGGCGGGCGCACGTGGCTTCGGGGCGTCGGGGGCAGGCCGGGCGTGGCGGAGACGGTCATGGAGCGGTCCGGATACAGCTGGGATTGGAAAGCGGTGCGAGGCAGGCGGCGACGGCCGCCGGCCCCGGTGAGACAGGTCGAACAGTGAGGTGGCGGCGAACCGGTTACTGCGTGCTGCTGGCGCTGCCGGCGGCCTTGTCCAGTTCCGCCAGGCGGCGGGTCACGTCGGACAGGCGCTTTTCCTTGTCGGCGGCGGCCAGCGTGGTGTCGGATTCGATCTTGGCCTTTTCGCGCGCGAGCTCGATCTGGCGGATCGGCACCAGCTGGGCATCGTTCGAGGCGCGGAAGCCCTGATAGGTCAAGCTTGCCAGCACCTGCTTCTCGCGCGCCGCGTCGGTGCCCTTGCCGTAGTTGACGAAGAAGGTCTGGATCTTCTTCTTCAGTTCGGGCGACAGGTCCTTGCGGTAGACCATCGGGTCGGCCGGGATCAGCGGCGACTTCCACAGCACCCGCACCTGGTCATAGGCGTTCTTGCCCGTATTGATGCGGTAGCGCTCCATGTTCTCGGTGTTGTTGACGGCCACGTCGACCTGCTTGTTCAGCACCGACAGCAGGTTGGTTTCATGGTTGCCGATGCGCACGGCCTTGAACAGCGTTTTCGGCTCGACCTTGTTGGCGCTCCACAGGTAGAAGCCCGGCACCGCCGTGCCCGAGGTGGAGTTGGGGTCGCCGGCGCCGTAGGTCAGGTCCTTGCCGCGCTTGATTACGTCTTCGACGCTCTTCAGGTCGCTGTCCTTGTTGACCACCAGCACAGACCAGTAGCCCGGGTTGCCGTCCTTGTCGATCACCGACGCAAACACCTCGCCGCTGGCGCGGTCGACCGCTTCCATGGCCGACTTGTTGCCAAACCAGGCGATCTGCACCTTGTTGAAACGCATGCCTTCGATGATGCCGGCATAGTCGGAGGCGAAGAACGGCTTGATGGGCACGCCCAGGGTCTTGCTCAGGTCGTCGATCAGCGGCTGCCAGGCGGTTTTCAGGTTCGACGACGACTCGGTCGAGATAAACCCGATGTTCAGGCTCTTCGCCTCCTGGGCGAAGGCGGGCAGGGCCGGGAGGGCAACCGCGGCCGAGGCCGCGACGGCGATGAAGGTTCTGCGAAGCATGGGCAACTCCGGTGGAAAGCGGTTTGGGGGGAATGGGGCTGCGGCGGGGCTGCGGCAACCGCTCAGGCGGCCGCCAGGTTCATCGTGACCAGCGCCGGCGCCGGCATGGGCGCGGCGCTGTCGTCGTCTTCAGGCACGGCATCGCGCAGCAGTTCGTCCGCTTCGGTGCCGTAGAGGTCGCGCAGCATGGCCGGCGTCAGCGCGGCCGAGGGGCCGTCATAGACCACCTTGCCATGGCGCAGCGCGACCACGCGCGGGCAGTAGCGCAGGGCCACATCCACCTGGTGCAGCGACACCACCACCGCCACCTTGCGGGTGCGGTTGATCTGCCTGAGCAGCGACATCACGCGGCGCGAGGATTCCGGATCGAGCGAGGCGATAGGCTCGTCGGCCAGGATCACGCTGGCGTTCTGCACCAGCGTGCGCGCAATCGCGGCGCGCTGCTGCTGGCCGCCCGACAGCGTCGAGGCCCGCTGAAAGGCATAGTCGTCTATACCAACTTGCGCAAGCGCATCGAGCCCGCTGCGGATTTCATCGGCCTTGAACCAACGCAGCAGGCCGCGCCACTTCGGTACGCGCGCCAGCATGCCGACCAGCACATTGGTGATTACGGGCAGGCGTCCCACCAGGTTGAACTGCTGGAACACGAAGCCGATCTCGCGCCGCACCTGGCGCACGTTGCCGGCCAGGCGGCCGTTGCGCTGCACGTGGCGGCCGTTGACCAGGATCTCGCCGGCGTCGCCGGCGACGAAGCCGGCCACGTGGCGCAGCAGCGTAGACTTGCCGGATCCGGACGCGCCCAGCAGCGCGACCATCTCGCCCGGTGCGATCTGCAGCGTGACATCGTCAAGCGCCTTGCGGTCCGTACGGAACGATTTGCTCAGTCCGCGGACTTCAATTGCGTGCGTCATGTCGACTCCCCTGACTTGAATGACCTGCGCATTCTGGCGGGGGTGGATGACAGAACGATGACCGGCGGACCGATCCGGAACGGTCATCGGCCACCCGGTTTTTGGCGGGCGAGGCCGGGGAGCCGGTAAAGTCTCGTTTATTTCCCACGCAGGCTGCGCTGTTTGCCGGCGCACCACGGCCCGGCGATTTGATATGAACCAGACTCTTCAAAAGGCGATGCAAGCCATTGCCGCTGCCGCGGCGCTGCTTTGCGGCGCCGGTGCCCATGCTGCCGAGCGTGTCGATGCGGCCACGCTCAAGCGTGTCGTCGACGCGGCGATCCAGCCGGTGATGCAGGCGCACGATGTGCCGGGCATGGCCGTGACCGTGACGGCCGGCGGCAAGCAGTACGACTTCCACTACGGCGTCGCCGCCAAGGCGGGCGGCCGCAAGGTCGATGCCGATACGTTGTTCGAGATCGGCTCGGTCAGCAAGACCTTCACCGCGACGCTGGCCGCCTATGCGCAGGCCCGCGGCGACCTGTCGCTGACCGACCATGCGGCGAAATACCTGCCGCAACTCGCGGGCAGCAGCGTGGGCGCGACCAGCCTGCTGGACCTGGGCACATACGCGGCTGGCGGGCTGCCGCTGCAGTTTCCGGAGACCGTCACCGATACCGGCAAGATGGTCGATTATTTCCGCAGCTGGCGTCCCCGCTACGCCCCCGGCACCCACCGTCAGTACTCGAATCCCAGCATCGGCCTGTTCGGCTACCTCGCCGCGCGCAGCATGGGGCAGCCGTTCGACGTGCTGATGGAGAAGACGCTGTTCCCCGCACTGGGGTTGCGCAGCACCTACATCACGGTGCCGAAGGCGCGCATGAAAGACTATGCCTATGGCTACGCCAGGGACGGCAAGGCGGTCCGGGTTACGCCCGGCGTGCTGGATGCCGAGGCCTACGGCGTCAAGACCACATCGGCCGACATGATGCGCTTCGTCATGGCCAATATCGACGGCAGCGGGCTGGACCAGACCTTGCAGCGCGCGCTGGCCAGCACCCGCACCGGCTACTTCAAGGTCGGAGACATGGTGCAGGGACTGGCGTGGGAAATGTACGCGTGGCCGGCGCAGCGGGACAGCGTGCTGGCGGGCAGCTCGCAGCAGGTGGTGTTCGAGGCCAACCCGGTGGCACGGCTGGAGCCGCCGCAGGCGCCGCGCAGCGCCATGCTGGTCAACAAGACCGGCTCGACCAATGGCTTCGGCGCCTATGTCGCCTACGTGCCGTCGCAGCGCATCGGCATCGTGATGCTGGCAAACAAGAACTACCCGGTCGCGGAGCGGGTGAAGGCGGCGTACAAGGTGCTGCAGTATCTGGACGGACAGCCGGTGGGGGAGGGCAAGCCTTGAAGGGACGTTTTCAGTAGAGGCCAAGGCCCAGGAAAATTTTTCGTCAGTGACGGAATAGTTGGGGCGCCTGGCGTGTATACGCAGGAAACCATCCCGGTCCAGGCCCACGCCAGTCCGGGCCAACCGGAGACCCTGCGATGCAACGAAGTTCCTTACGCCCTGGCGCCGGCACCGCGGTACGCGCCCTGGCGGCACTGTGCCTGTCGGCCGCAAGCCTGACCGCGCCGGCCCAGAACGCGCACCAGCACCCGGGCCAGGCGTCACCGCCGCCCTTCATCGCCAGCACCGCAAAACCCTATGCCGGCCTGATCGATGACGCCATGAACGTGATGCACCACGGCATGACGCAAGCCCCCACCAACGGCAATCCCGACCATGACTTCGTCGCCATGATGATCCCGCACCACCAGGGCGCGATCGACATGGCCAAGGCGCTGCTGCTGTACGGCAAGGATCCCGCGCTGCGCAACCTGGCGCAGGGCATCATCACCGAGCAGCAGAACGAGATACGGCTGATGCAGGCGTGGCTGCAGCGTCACCAGGCCCAGCCGTCCCAGCTCACGCCGCGCTGACCATACCAACCGCATCCATCCCCTTACCGCCATGAAGAAGAACACGCTTGTCGCCCTGGCCATCTCGCTCGGCGCCCCACTGGCCGGCGCCGCCCCGCAACCGCAGGATCGCGTCTACACCGCGGACCAGAACAGCAACACCGTGTCGGTGATCGACCCCGCCGCCAACCGGCTGCTGGGCCAGATCCGGCTAGGCAATGCACGGCCCGACGTGCTGTCGCCGCTGTACAAGGGCGAGCTCAACGTACACGGCCTGGGCTTCTCCCCGGACCACCGGACCCTGATCGCCATCTCCAATGGCTCCAACTCGGTCGCGTTCATCGATACCGCCACCAACCGGGTCAAGGGCATCGCCTATATCGGCCGCTCGCCGCACGAGGGCTTCTTTACCGCCGACGGCAAGGAGGTATGGGTGGTGGTGCGCGGCGAAGACTACATCTCGGTCATCGATCCCGCCACGTTCCGTGAAACCCGGCGCATCCCGACCACGGCGGGACCGGGCATGGTGCTGTTCCACCCGGCGGGCAAGCTTGCCTTCGTCGTGTCCAGTTTCAATCCGGTGGTCGACGTGATCGATGTCAAGGCCCGCAAGGTGGTGAAGCGGCTGGACGTGGCCAGCCCGTTCTCGCCGTTCCTGCAATTCACGCCGGACTTCAGGGAAGTCTGGATGACGCACAAGGACGTGGGGAAGGTCACGCGGATCGATACCGAGAAGCTGGCCGTGAAGGGCGTGTTCGATACCGGCTTTATCACCAACCACCTGGCCTTTGCCCGCACCGCGCGCGGCACGCATGCCTACGTCACGGTGGGTGGCGAGAACGTGGTGAAGGTGTTCACCACCGATGCCACGCCCACGCTGGTCGCGACCATTCCCGTCGGCGCGCTGCCGCATGGCATCTGGGCCGCCGACGACGGCTCGCGCGTGTATGTCGGCCTGGAGAACGGCGACGCGGTGGACGTGATCGACACCGCGGATAACCGCGTCATCGCGCGCGTGCCGGTGGGCCAGGCGCCGCAGGCGCTGGTCTATGTCAGCAACGCGGTACCCGGCGGCGCCGGCAACGGCAACCTGTTGCCGAGAGCGAACACCGAGCCGCTCAACGTTGCGCTCAGGCCGGTCCGCGGCGGCGACGCCAAGGGCTTTGTGGTGGCGCGCAACCTGGGTGTGGTCGATGCGCTCGAGGTCTCGCTGTTCAAGCTGAAGCCCGAAACGCAATACAGCGTCTACGTGGGCGGGCACAAGACGCCGGTGGCAAGCTTCAGGACCAATCCGGCCGGCATGGTCAACGGCACCGCGATCGGCCCGCTGCGAGAGGTGGTGTCGACGCTGTCGCCGCAGGCGCCGTCACCGGCGCAACTGGTGGTGATGGAGGGCAACGCGCCGCCGGACCCGGCCACCGCGGTACTGGTCAGCGCGCCATGAGCGCGATCGCGAGCTGGGGCAGGGGGCTCACGGCACATTGCTCTGGGTGAAATCGAAGGGCTTGCCGGGCACGTCATAGGCGCCGCCGAACTCGAACGGCGCATTGCCCGACTTGCCGACGCCGATATGCAGCGGCGTATTCCCGCCTTGCAGGGCAATCGGCGCGTAGCGGTAGTTCATCACCTGCCTGCCGGTGTAATCCGCAATGGTGATCACGCTGGTCAGCAGCGGGTTCTGCTGGGTCTCGTCCACCGTGATGGGATCGACAATGCGCGAATCCTGCAGCGTCTTCTCCACGGTCAGGCCGACCATGTCGACCAGCTGGATCTTCTGCGCGCCACGCGAGACCACCCACAGCCTGGTGTTGGAATTGCCAAGTCCCACGTTGACATGGTGCTTCATGCTGGTGGGGTTCTTGCCGACCTGCACGCTCAGCATCTCCTCGATCCGCCCGGGATCGGGATTGCGGCCGGACTGCAGCCCGGCCACGGAGAACGCGCGGATCTTGCCTTCCTCCGTCGCCACCCAGGCGCGGCCGGGGACCGGCAGGATCGAGATCCGGACCGCCGTGGGCTTCTGCGGCAGGCGCACCGACTTGACGATGGTCGGTGCATAGTTGTCGACGGCAAATACCGGCGGCCACTGGGCATCGCCAAGCCCGGTGTTGGCCAGCGTCGATTGCAGTGCGGCATGGCTGCCTTCGAAGTACGCGCGGTTGACCTTGTCGAACAGCGGCTTGAGGTTCAGGAAAATCACCTTCTTCTCGGACTTCGAAATCACCGCCGCCACGCCTGCCCGCGATACCAGCCTGCCGTTGATGCCGGCACGCGTGAAGCTCCTCTGGTTCACGCTGCTGGTGGCGGGGTTCACCTCGGTCTTGGTCAGGCTGGCGCCGCGGCGGCCGACCGGGTCGATCAGCCAGCCCTGCGTGCTGTTGTCCTGCATCACGGCAAAATCCGTCACGGCCGACACATCGGTCGGCGCTACCATCCCGGGCAGGTCGATAAAGCCCAGCAGCTTGATAAAGACAAAGTTGGAGATGTTGCGCAGGCCGGGGTAAAGGCCTGGCCACGAGCCCGCGCTGGGATCATAGGGCCCGCCCACCTTGCTGCCATCGGCCAGGCTGCCCAGCGCCAGCACCGCCAGCTGGCCCTTGAAGCTGACGGTATCCCAGACCGTCACCAGCGCGAATTCCGAATTGGTCGTGATCGCAATCGCCGTGGGCACCTTGCCGGCAGGCAACTTCACGGCCGCGGAGTGCGAGGCGGTATTGCTGCCCACGGAGGCAATCAGGCCATTCTGGAACGCGATCAAAGCCTGCGCGCAATCGTGTTCGCTGCAGCGCCCCATGGCAATCGGGCGCCTGGGCAATTCGCCGCCATTGGCCGCGATATGGTTGTTCAACTGGGGATCGGTCGCGACATGCCCGTAAACCCACGGCAACTGCGGTTTCTCGGCAACCGTCCCGGCACTCAGCGCCAGTGTCAGCAGCGAGGTAACGCCGGGGTCCGATGCCGCATCCGCGCGATAAATGACATCCCCCATATTGCTGCCGTAATCGTTGCGGGAGCAATCCAGCTCGCCCAGCTGATAGATGACCTTCAGGTTGTGATCCGGCTCGGACTTGGGAAACTCCTTTTGGTAGCAGGGATTGCCGTGCGGATAGAAGGTTTTGTCGCCCGGTTGCCAGTGCGTTGGCGCCCCCGCCACCGGTTTGGTATTGGCCGGGCCGTAGCGATAGGCGATGGCCTCGTCGCTGCTGTAGTCGGACGCAATCGCCAGATAGGCTTCCCGCACCAGCTTGCCTTCGGCATCGACGACGTCTTCGAACCATGGCCGCGGCGGTGCTGCCGGCACGGTCGCTGCGGGCAGCGGGCGCTCCGCAGGCACTTGCGCGGGCACTGGCTTGGCGGCCACCACCACCGATGCGGTACCAGACGGCACCGGCGCCGCGGCGCGGCGCTCGGCATCGCGTTCGCAGCCGGCCAGCGCCAGCATGACGACGCAGGAAGCCAGCGTCAGTTTGACGGCCCGACGCATGGCGGTGTGGTGCGATGGCAAGCGTTTCCCAGGCATCAGTCTTTATGCGGCGCAAAAGAAAATCGTGGGGCGCAAAGATTCGCCAGGTTGGACTTTGGCAGCTTTTTGGGCGCCGCTTAGTACGGCAGCGCATATTTCTGGTGCGTCAGGCGCGCACATCGGGAGCTAATGCAGTTCAGTTAGCCACTGTCGTTCCCGCGCAGGCGGGAACCCAGTGACTTTCAACGACGCTGGATTCCCGCCTGCGCGGGAATGACAGTAGTGTTTGACGCCTTCGCTGAGCAGAGTTGGCGCGCTTGTGGGCTCATGTCTGCATTGTTATCGGTAATCGCCCCAATCGACGTTCCGGCGCGCTTGCATAATGCGTTGCCGGTTCCGGCACGCTGCTTGCTTTTTGCCACAAAACGACATAGGTTTCCTCATGCATATCGGTTGAGCCATTGGTTCGCCGGCTGCATCAGGGGTCGAGAAACCGGCTGGCAAAGCGCGGGACCAAAACACCGGACCAAAACGCGCGCACAGGACGGTTTCGATAAATCGAACTGGGAGGAATCGATTTGTCGTGGCGGCGTCGGCATTCTCGCCAACGCCGCCTCGGTGTTTTCGTCGGCGGGCTTGCAGTCGGCCCGCCAACCCGAGTATGACCGGCTCCCCTGGGCCCCCGCGATGATCCAACTGCCCCCGCGCGTGCAGAGCATGACGATCCGCATGAGAACGGTCGCCTTGTCGGCGGCCTTCATGCTGGTGGTGTTTCTGCTGGTGACCTGGATGGTCTCGTACCAGATGGTCAGCCATTCCCGCCAGGACCGCAAACAGGTCCAGGCCGTGTACGTGGCCAGCAAGGAAAAGGAGCTGCGCCACTACGTCGAACTCGGGCACGCGACCCTGACACGCATCGCCCAGGGCAGCGGCGAGGAGGCCGCGCTGCAGCAACAGGCGCTCGCCGCGCTGTCGCGCATGCATTTCGGCAATGACGGCTACTTCTTTGTCTACGATCGCCTCGGCAACGTGCTGCTGAACCCGGGCAGCATGGGCATCGACGGTGTCGATTTCTGCGACCCGGCCGATACCGGCAGCGACCAGGCCAGGATGCTGATCAAACAGGCGCAAGCCGGCGGCGGCATTGTCCGGTACAACTGGATCAAGCCGTCCTCGCGTACCGAGGCACCCAAGATGTCGTATGTGAGGACCGCCGACAAATGGGGCTGGGTCATTGGCGCCGGCCTCTACATGGACGACATCGAGCGTGAACTGGCCGCGTTCGATGCCAACGCCGCCCGCACGCTGCGCGATACGCAGATTCGGCTGACGGCCTTCGCGATCGGCTCGGTCATGCTGATCAGCCTGGCCGGACTGGCCTGGAACCTGCGCAATTCACGCATCTCCGGCGAGAAGCTGCGGCGCCTGGCGCGGCGCGTGGTGAGCTCGCAGGAAGAGGAGCGCGCCCGCGTCGCGCGCGAACTGCATGATGGCGTGGTGCAGGTGCTGGTGTCATCCAAGTACCTGCTCGAGACCGCGCAGGTGCATCTGGAACAGGGCCCGGGCACCGCCCCGGACAAGGACCACCCGCCATCGCACCGCCACGCGCCGCAGGCACTGCTGGCACAGGGCCTGGGCCGCCTGCAGGAAGCGCTGGTCGAGATCCGGCGGGTCTCGCACGGGCTGCATCCGGCCTTGCTGAGCGACCTGGGGCTGGCCGCCGCGCTGCGCATGCTGGTCGAGCAGCTGCACCCGCAGCGTGCCGTGGAGGTGCGCTTCATCGAGCAAGGGGCCATCCCCGCGCTGTCGCAGGCCCAGCGAACCGCGCTGTTCCGGGTCGCGCAGGAGGCCTTGAACAACGCCCTTACGCATGCGCAGGCGGGCCGGGTCCAGGTCACGCTGGCCGGCAGCGGCCATCACGTCGCGCTGACGATCGAGGACAACGGCGATGGCTTCGACCTGAACAAGGTCCGCGCCGACGGCAAGGGCGGCATCGGCCTGCGCAATATGCGCGAGCGCATCGAAAGCCTGGAAGGCAGCGACTTCGCCGTGCACACCGGCCCCGGCGGCACGCGCGTCGAGGCCCGCCTGCGCCTGCCGGCGCCAGCGCCCGAGACACAGACCAGGATCAGGACCACAACCCGGCCCGCACGACGCCTGGGCCATCATTCCCCCGCCAGGAGGCCTGCCGCATGACCCCCAACCTTCGTGTGCTGCTGGTCGATGACCATCCGTTTGTGCTCGACGGCGTCCGGCTGCGCCTGGAGGCCACCGGGGAAATGACGGTGGTGGGCCAGGCAGCAAGCGTGGAGGAGGCCATCGTCCTGGCTGGTCAGCACGACCCGGACCTGGTGGTGTCGGACATCCACATGCCCGATGCCAACGGCCTGCAGCTGGCCACGCGCTTTGCCGAACGCTTTCCGTCGGTGCGCGTGATCGCGCTGTCGATGCACAAGGACCCCGAATACGTGCGGCGCGCCTTTGCGCTGGGCGTCGCCGCCTACGTCCTCAAGGAAGCGCCCGCGCAGGAACTGGTGACCGCGATCCGCACCGTCGCGGCCGGCGGCACTTATCTCAACGCCGAACTGCAGGCCTTCCTGCACACCGACGAGCCACCACCGTCGTCGCGCCGCGCGCTGACGCCGAAGGAAGCCACGGTGCTGAAGCTGCTGGCCGAGGGCCGCTCCAACAAGGAGATCGCCGAGCGGCTCGGCACCTCGGTGCGCACCGTCGAAACGCACCGGCTGCACCTGCGCCGCAAGCTGCAGGTTGGTGGCCGCGCCGAGCTGGTGAAGTACGCGGTCCACTTCTCCGACCTGCACACGATCCAGCTGGCCGACGCCGCACTGGCCGCCGACTGCTGACTGCCCTTCACCCGTGCGATGTGTTCATGCCTGGTGCGCCTGCACCGCGGCAGGGCGGTGGTGCGCACCATCATCGCCGCGCAAAACGGGCTCTCTGTATTACTGCGTAGGGGAAAGTCGTGCTGCTGTTGCCGCGGTTGTTTGCGTAGACTTTTTTCCAGAACAGGCGCCAGGCATGCGGGCACGCTGGCCGGCCGATGCGCCGAACGTCGGACACAACGGGAGAGCACCATGGACGAGCTGAAGCAAACGCAGAGAGCGGCTGTCGCAACGCCACCGCATCCGGAAGACATGGCGACCTGGACGCCAAAGCGGCGCGATTTTTTACGCATGCTGGCCTACGGGGCCGGCTCGCTGGCGTTGGCGCCGCTGATCAGCGCCTGCTCGGACGACGCCTCGGCGGCATCGTCCGACCTGCGTTCGCAGCTGGCGCAGGACGAAGCCTTCTGGACCGAGGTGCAGGGCATGTTCGTGCTCAAGCCCGAGAAGGTCTACATGAACATCGGCACCGGAGGCTCGATGCCCAAGGTGGTGCTCGATGTGTTCGGCCAGGAGAACCTGGCCAAGGCCGCGGATTCATCGAGCGGCTACGGCAACCTGGCCGACCTGCGCGCGGCCGTAGCCAAGGGCTTCGGCGTCGACGGCGATGAAGTGGCATTTTCCGGCAATACCTCGTCGGGCATGTGCCATGCAATCCTTGGCATCAAATGGGAACCTGGCGACGTGGTGGTCACGACCAACCACGAACACGGCGGCGGCCTGACCCCGCTCAATATCGCGGTGGACCGCTACGGCATCGAGGTCTCGACCATTGCGCTGCCGGTCGGCAACAACCAGACCGCAAGCACCTATGTCCAGCTGTTCGACGAGCGCATCCGCGCGCTCAAGGGGCAGGGCAAGCGGGTGCGCGCGATGATGTGGTCGTCGCCCACCTACAAGACCGGCACCATGCTGCCGATCGCCGACCTGATGCAGGTGGTAAAGGCCCACAGCCTCATCAGCATCGTCGACGGCGCCCACCTGCCTGGCATGATGGCGTACGACTACGGCGCGCTGGGCATGGACTTCATGTCCGGCGCCGGCCACAAGTGGCAGTGCGGCCCGGGTTCCACCGGCATCCTGGTGATCCGCAACAAGATGCGCCCGTCCAATCCGCTGCCGCTGCCGGAGTGGTATCCGATCCATACCAGCTCCTACGTCAGGCAGCCGCGCGGCGCCTATGACATCGCCGCCACGGTGACGTCCTGCGGCAGCCTGCACGTGCCGATGTTCCGCGCACTGGCGCGCGCCTGCGAGATGTGGGACACCATCGGCAGGAAGAAGATCGAGACCTACGACCTGACGCTGTCGTCGTACCTGAAGGAGAAGATCGTCGAACGCTGGGGCGTCGAGTCGCTGTACTCGCCCAAGGACGATCCGAAGCTGCTGTCCGCGCTGACCTGCTTCAACCCGTTCCGCAATCGCGACGATGTCATGAACCAGCAAAAGGCCACGATGTTCGTCAACCGCATGCTGAGCGACTTTGCCCCGGGTTTCGTGATCCGCTCGGTGAACTTCGAGGTCATCGGCGCGCCGGCCCAGCACTACGGCATCCGCATCTCCACGCACCTGTGGCACGACGCCAACGACATCGACCGGCTGGTCGATTCGATGTGGACCTTGTCCGGCGCCATGGCGTAACCGGTCCCGTCTCAATACACGACAAGAGTCAAGCCCATGAAACGATCTATCGCTCTGATGGCCGCGGCGCTGTGCGGCGCGGCATCGCTCTCGGCCTGCGCCCAGCACGGCGGCACGCTGCGCGCGGTCTCGTCGACCGACGCCCCCAAGGCCATTGGCCCGTACTCCCAGGCCATCCGCGCCGGCAACGTGCTGTATCTTGCCGGCCAGATCCCGATCCACCCGAAGACCGGCGAATTGCTCAAGGATGCGCCCATCGAAGCCCAGACCCGGCTGGTGCTCGACAACCTGAAGGCGGTACTCGCGGCCGACGGCATGACCATGGCCGACGTCGTCTCCACCACCGTCTACATGAAGGACCTGAACGACTTCGGCAAGATGAACGAGGTCTACGGGACCTACTTCACCGGCGTCGCGCCGGCACGGGCAACGGTGCAGGTCGCGCGCCTGCCGCGCGACGTTGCCGTGGAGATCGGGGCGATCGCGGTCAAGCCCTGAGGAGGTCTTGGGGGGAAGAGGGCAGCGGGGTACGGTTTGGGCCGTCCCCGCTGTTGGTATTTGCGCCCCCGACCCTTCACAAAAACTGAACACGCCTTAACCACCACCATCTTTCGTCTCCATCGGGCCCTGCTTACAGTCGAGCCCACAAGGAGATTCCCCCATGAAAGATGTGCTGGTGATCGGCGGCGGCAATGCCGCGCTGTGCGCCGCGTTGATGGCGCGCGAGGCGGGTGCTTCGGTGCTGTTGCTGGAGGGCTCGCCGCGCGCATGGCGCGGCGGCAATTCGCAGCACACCCGCAACCTGCGCTGCATGCATGATGCGCCGCAGGATGTGCTGGTCGACGCCTACCCGGAAGAGGAGTACTGGCAAGACCTGCTGAAGGTGACGGGTGGCATCACCAACGAGCAGCTGGCGCGCATGACGATCCGCGCCTCGTCGCGTTGCCGGGGATGGATGCGCCGGCACGGCGTGCATTTCCAGCCGCCGTTGTCGGGGGCGCTGCATGTGGCGCGCACCAATGCCTTCTTCATGGGCGGCGGCAAGGCGCTGGTCAACGCCTATTTCCGCAGTGCGGGGGCACTTGGTGTCGAAATCCGCTACGACACTCCGGTGGTTGCCATCGAGCGCGACGGCGACCGTTTCGTCGCGGCCGTGACCGCTGCCGGCGAGCGCATCGAGGCCAGGTCCTGCGTGCTGGCCGCCGGCGGCTTCGAGTCGAACCGGGACTGGCTGCGCGAAGCCTGGGGCCAGAACGAACGCGGCGAGTGGCCGTCGGACAATTTCCTGATCCGGGGCACGCGCTTCAACCAGGGCGTGCTGCTGCGCCATATGATCGACGCCGGCGCCGATGCGATCGGCGATCCGACCCAGGCGCATATGGTGGCGATCGACGCGCGCGCTCCGCTCTATGACGGCGGCATCTGCACGCGGATTGATTGTGTCTCGCTCGGCGTGGTCGTCAATCGCGACGCCGAGCGCTTCTACGACGAGGGCGAGGACTTCTGGCCCAAGCGCTACGCCATCTGGGGACGGCTGGTTGCGCAGCAGCCGGGCCAGATCGGCTACTCGATCATCGACCAGAAGGCCATCGGCCGCTTCATGCCGCCGGTGTTCCCGGGCACGAGCGCCAATACGCTCGGCGAACTGGCGCGCAAGCTCGGCGTGCCGGAAGCCAGCTTCGTGCGGACCGTCGAAGCCTTCAACGCCGCCTGCCGGCCTGGCACCTTCGACCACACGGTGCTGGACGACTGCGCCACCGCGGGCATCGCCCCGGCCAAGACGCACTGGGCGCGTCCGCTCGACACGCCGCCCTACATCGGCTACGCGCTGCGTCCCGGCGTGACCTTCACTTACCTGGGCCTCAAGGTCAACGAGAGCGCGCAGGTCCACTTTGATGGCAGGCCGAGCCCGAACCTGTTCGTCGCCGGCGAGATGATGGCTGGCAACGTGCTGGGCAAGGGCTATACCGCCGGCGTCGGCATGGCGATCGGCACGGCGTTCGGCCGCATCGCCGGCGTGGGCGCCGCGCGCGCCTGCGGCTTCCAACATCCCGATTTCGATATGGAGCAGTCCGATGCCTTCGCTGGCTGAACTGGTCGATCAAGCTCATGCCGACGCGCAAGGCGTGGGCGGCACTGACCGGCGCGTGATTCCGATCCACCCCGTATTGCCGCTGACAGCCGCCGAGGGCGAGGCCGCGCGCATCCTGCAGATCTGCAATGCCTGCCGCTATTGCGAAGGCTTCTGCGCGGTGTTCCCCGCGATGACGCGCCGGCTCGAGTTCGGCCGCGCCGACGTGCACTATATGGCCAACCTGTGCCACAACTGCGGCGCATGCCTGCATGCGTGCCAGTACGCGCCGCCGCACGAGTTCGCCGTCAATATCCCGGTGGCGATGGCGGAGGTCCGTGGCCAGACCTACCAGGACTATGCCTGGCCGCCAGTGCTGGGCAAGCTGTACCGGCGCAATGGCCTGACCGTGTCGCTGGCCCTGGCGCTCGCGCTGACCCTGTTCCTGCTGCTCGCCGTGGCGCTCAACGGTACCTTGTGGGGCGGACCTGCCAGCGGCAATTTCTACGCGCTGTTCCCGCACAACCTGCTGGTGTCGATGTTTGCACCGGTGTTCGGCTTCGTCGTGCTTGCGCTGGCGATGGGCGTGCGCAGGTTCTGGCGCGAAGTCACCCCGGCGACGAGCGGCGCGCCAGTGAGCGCACCGGCGGCGGCAGAGGCGGGGGCCGCCGTGCTGCGGCTGAAATACCTCGACGGCGGTCACGGTGCCGGCTGCAACAATGCCGACGACGCCTTCACGCTGTCACGCCGG
The DNA here is from genome assembly GCF_041726985.1 of Cupriavidus nantongensis. Taxonomy (GTDB): domain Bacteria; phylum Pseudomonadota; class Gammaproteobacteria; order Burkholderiales; family Burkholderiaceae; genus Cupriavidus; species Cupriavidus nantongensis_A. The sequence goes on from NZ_CP168302.1 coordinate 141,970, forward strand.
CGTTTCCATCACCTGACGTTCTATGGCTTCGCGCTGTGCTTTGCCGCCACCGCCGTGGCGACGATCTATCACTATGCCTTCGGCTGGCAAGCGCCCTACGAACTGCCGAGCCTGCCCAAGGTGCTCGGTGCCGTCGGCGGCGTCAGTCTCGCGATCGGCACCGCGGGGCTCGGCTGGCTCAACCTGCAACGCCACCGCCTGCACCTGGCGCATGGCCAGCGGCCAATGGACCTGGGCTTCATCGCCTTGCTGTTCCTGACTGCCACCAGCGGCCTGGCGCTGTGGCTGGGCCGCGGCTCGCCGGCAATGGCGATGCTCTTATGCCTGCACCTGGGCGCGGTGATGGCGCTGTTCGCCACCATGCCCTACGGCAAGTTTGCGCACGGTGTGTTCCGCGGTGCCGCGCTGCTGCGCCACGCGGTCGAGAAACGCCGACCTAACCCGGTCGGACTCGGCGCGGACTGACCGGCCGAGGCCCGGCCAATCCCCACGCCTTTCCCGAACAACCCTTTACAGAACGACAATACGGAGACCGATTCGATGGACCGTCGACTGATGCTGCGCGCAACCATGCTGGCCGCGCTCTGTTTTTCTCTTTCACCGGGCCTTGCGCAAGCGCAACCCATCGCCGGCGGCAAGCCGGTCACGCTGGCGGTGGGCTTCGCCGCCGGCGGCGCAGCCGATGCGGCCGCGCGGCTGATCGCAAAAAAACTGGCGGACAACCTCGGTCAGCCGGTCGTGGTCGACAATCGCGGCGGTGCCGGCGGCAATATTGCCCACCAACTGGTGGCGCGCGGTCCGGCGGACGGCAGCATGCTGCTGTTCGGCGATCGGGCCGCTGACCATCGCGCCACATCTGATGAAGCTGCCCTACGATCCGTTCAAGGACCTGGCCCCGGTCTCGGGCGGCGTGAATTTTCCCAATATGCTGGTGGTGCACAAGGGCGCCGGCGTGAACAACCTGGCCGAGCTGGTCGCGCTGGCGAAGAAGAAGCCGGGGGCCGTGGACTACGCGTCGACCGGTGCCGGCTCCGCCTCCCACCTTGCCGGCGAACTGTTCAACCAGCGTGCCGGCATCGAGATGGTCCATATCCCTTACAAGGGTGGTGCGCCGGCACTGCAGGATCTGCTTGGCCAGCGTGTGACGTCGTACTTTGCGGCACCGCCGACCGCAATGCCTCAGGTCGAGGCCGGCAAGCTGGTGCCGCTCGCCACCACCGGTCCGGTGCGGCCGGCGTACCTGCCCAACGTGCCTACCGTGGCGGAATCCGGCTACCCCGGTTTCGAGGCGCTGAACTGGTATGCCTTCGTGGCCCCGGGCAAGACGCCGGCCCCCGTCCTGGATCGCTGGAACCAGGAGATCGTCAAGGTGCTGAACGATGCCGGGGTGAAGGATGCCCTGAACAAGCATGGCCTGACGCCGCAGCCGACCACGCGGCCCGAACTGCTCGCGTTCATGAAGAAGGAGAGCGCGAAGTGGAGCGCGATCGTCAGGGAGCGGAAGATCACGGTCGATTGAGGCCGACGATCAGGCCGGGCGGCAGCGCCGCCGTGCCGGTCTCAATCCCGGTCTCAATCCTTGTGCAGCGTCGCGCCGAACCACGCGCCGTCGCGAACCAGGCTGCGCGCGGTATCGGCCAGCACGACCCGCGCCGCCAGCGCCGCAGGCGACAGCTCATCGTCGGAAAGGCTGGCCAGCAGGTTGTGCCGCCCGACCTGGGCGTCGGCCACCGGCGCGCGGACCAGCGTCGGATCATTGAGGCGCGCGAGCGCCGCGCCCGGCTGGATGGTGGCGCCAAAGCCGGCGCGCACCGCATCCATCAGCAGCGACAGGCCGTCGATCTCCGCCACCACGTTTGGCGTCACGCGCACCCGCGCAAAGGCCGCATCGAGCAGGGCGCGCAGGCCGTGGGTAGCGCTCGGCAGGATCAGCGGCAGCTCCGCCAGTTGGGCGAGCCGGGCGCGCTGGCTCTTCGGCAAGCCTGGCAAGCCTGACGCCCCCAGCACATAGAGCTTCTCGTCGAGCAGCGGCGTCACGCTCCAGCGGCGCGCGGTCTCGGTGCGGAACACGATGGCCAGGTCCAGCCGCCGCGCATTGAGCATCTCGCTCAGATGCCCCGATAACGCCTCGACCACGTGGACCCGCACGTCGGGATAGCGCGCAGCCATGGCGCGCAGAAAGGGCACGCCCAGCACCGCGGCGGTGGTCGAAGCCAGGCCGATGCTGACATGCCCGGACAGCCGCGCTTGCTGCGCGGCCCGAACCGCATCGTCGGCGTGGCGCAGCGTCAGCTGGGCCTGCCGCAGGAAGGCAAGTCCGGCATCGGTCGGCACCACGCCCGTGGACTGGCGCTGCAGCAGGCGCGTGGACAGTTCTCGCTCGAGCCGGCTGATCTGCTGGCTGAGTGCGGAGGTGGCGAGCTCCAGCTCGAGCGCTGCCTTGCCGAAGCTGCCGAGTTCGCAAACCTTGGCGAAATAGCGGAGTTGACGCAGTTCCATGGGGTATTCGGTGGCATCGCACTATGCGAGCGCCGCGGCGACGGGCGAGGCAGGCCGCCGATTGGGGCAGCATGCCGCGAATGGTAGCACCCGGCAGGAGGGCGGCGCGGATGGGGGAGATGGTGGTCGGGCGCGAACGGAAGGATCAACCGGCCTTCGGCCAGTTCAGCATAGCCGGCGCGGCGGCAGCCTCAGCCGGGCGGCGCCCCTATTTCGATCGCGACGCATGCGGTCCGCGCTCCAGGATCTTGTACAGGTGCGAGCGGGAGATCCGCAGTTGCTCGGCTGCGCGTTTCTTGTTGCCGCCATGGCGAGCGACTGCGTCCACCACCGCGGCATAGGCCAGCTCCCGCATGCCCGCGTCGGGCCCCGCAGGTACGCGATGTGCGGGAGTGGGCGATGGCAGGTCGTCCGTCGCGGCTGTCTCGTATGGATACGCTTCTTCGGGCGCATGCACAGCGGGCAGGCTTTGCCGTCCCGATAGCCCGCGCGCCGACTCGCCGCGCGCGAAATCCGCCACGCGCAGCGTCCGGCCATCGCAAAAGACCAGGGCCTCCTCGATGCGCTGGCGCAGCTGGCGCACGTTGCCGGGCCATGGCTGGCCCGCGAGATAACGCGCCACTTCGTGGTCGATGCCTGGCGCCGGCATGGCGTTGCGCGTGCAGAAGGCGTCAACGAAATGCTGGAGCAATGCCGGAATGTCCTCGCGCCGCTGGCGCAGCGCGGGGATGCGCAGCACCACGCCGCTGAGCCGGTAGTACAGGTCGAGACGGAAACGCCCGGCGTCGATCAGTTCTGGAATGTCGCGGTTGGTGGCCGAAACCAGCCGGAAGTCGACCCGCTGCGCGCGGCGGCTGCCCAGGCGTTCGACCATGTGGTCTTCGAGCACGCGCAACAGCTTGACCTGCATCTCCATCGGAATGTCGGCAACCTCGTCGAGAAAGACCGTGCCGCCCGCCGCCAGCTCTAGCTTGCCCGCCTGTCCCTGGCGCTGGCTGCCGGTGAAGGCGCCGGGCGCATGGCCGAACAGTTCGGATTCGATCAGCGTGGCGGGCAGGGCAGCGAGGTTCAGGCTGACCAGTGGTCGCGCGCTGGCCGGCTCGGCCCCGGCGCCGTGGATGGCGCGGGCCACCAGTTCCTTGCCGGTGCCGCTTTCGCCCAGGATCAGCACCGGCACGTCGAGACGAGCCACGGTCTGGATTTCCCGGCGCAGACGCTGCATCGGCGCGCTTTCGCCGATCAGGCCGAAGGTCGCTTGCCGTTCGTGCAAGCCGTGGCGAAGACCATCGACCTCGCGCTGGTAGCGCGCCACCTCGGAGCGCAATTCAACCAGCTCCTTGTGCATGCGGACCAGCGCCTCTGGCCCCTTGAACATGACCTGCCCGATGGCGCCTACCACCTCGCCATCCTGGCGGATCGGCATGCGGTTGACCACGCGCGTGGCGCCGTCAAGCTGCTGCAGCTGCCCGATCTCGGCCTTCCCGCTGGCCACCACCTGCGGCAGCCGCGAATTGGGAATGACCTCGGCCGCCGGGCGGCCGATGCCGCTGCCGGGGTCTAGGCCCAGGAATTTCTCGTGGACGGGACTGATGAAACGCACGCGTCCCGCCTTGTCGACCACGGTGATGGCCTGGTACGGGTCGTTCAGGAAGTAATCGAGGATCGCGCCGGCGAACGGCACCGTGCCCAGGAAGTCGAGCAGCACGGCCTGCGTGTCGGCGTGATGCAGGACGATCAGCTGGCGGTCGCGGTCTTGCAGGCACAGGCCGATGAATCGCCGGTTGGCTGCGTCGACGGGAAACAGCCTGCGTTGCGAACCCGGCGTGCCTGCGCGGGCGCATGCAGCGAACGCCGCGTCGGCGATGGCCGGCTCGGTGCAGGCGCCGAGCGCTGCCTCGCGGGTCCCGTCGCGGGAACAGACGAGCACGCCGAGCGCGAACCTGCCTTCTTCATGTGTCGTCGTTGAGGACACTTGTGTCTCCATGGGTGCCTGCTTTGTGGACACACTCTGTAGTCATTGGAGGCATCGTAATGGTGACAGAAAAATTATTCAATGAAATCAAAGGATAAATTAGCCCTGCTGGGCCTGGCACGGCTCCTGCGAGATGGTGGCAACACGTGTATCGGACGAAGACACAGGAGACGACAGTGAGCTGGCAGCCTGAAATCGATGAACTGGCCCACCGCCGACGGCTCGCCGCCCGGATGGGCGGCGAAGGGAAGGTGGAGCGCCACAAGGCGGCCGGCAAGCTGACGGTGCGTGAGCGAATCGACACCCTGGCGGACCCCGGCTCGTTCCGGGAGGTCGGGGGCCTGACCGGCAGCGGCCGTTACGACAGTAACGGCCGGCTGGTGGACCTGGTTCCGTCGAACCTGGTGATGGGCCGCGCGCAGGTCGGCGGCCGCGCCGTGGTGCTGGTGGGGGACGACTTCACCGTGCGCGGCGGTGCCAACGAGGGCGCGGTGGGCGACAAGCTGATCCACGCCGAGAAGATGGCGCACGACTTGCGGCTGCCGATGATCCGTCTGGTCGACGGCACCGGCGGCGGCGGTTCGGTGCGCAATATCGAGATCAAGGGCCATACCCTGATTCCCACCATGAAGGTCTGGCAACACGTGGTCGAGAACCTGTCGGTGGTGCCGGTGGTATCGCTGGCATTGGGCTCGGTGGCGGGCATGGGCGCGGCGCGCGTGGCCGCGAGCCACTATTCGGTAATGGTCAAGGAAACCTCGCAGTTGTTCAGCGAGGGCCCGCCCTCGGTCGTGGCCCGCGTGGGCGAGGCACTGAGCAAGAACGAGCTGGGGGGCAGCCAGATCCACACCCGCAACGGCGTAGTGGATGACGAGGTAGGCACCGAGCAGGAGGCCTTCGCGCGCGCGCGCCAGTTCCTGTCCTATCTGCCGCCTTCCGTCTTCGAGCTGCCGCCGCGTGGCGAGTCCAGCGACGACCCCGCGCGCCGCGATGAATGGCTGCTGTCGGCGATTCCGCGGGACAGCCGGGCCGACTACAACATCCGGCCGATCATGCAGGCGCTGGTGGATGCCGATTCCTGCTTCGAGATCGGCAGGCACTGGGGCTGCGCCGTCATCACTGCGCTGGCCCGCCTGGATGGCTGGCCGGTGGCTGTGATCGCCAGCGACCCGTCGTTCCATGGCGGCAGCTGGGATAGCAACAGCGCCGAGAAATTCACGCGCTTCGTCGACATGGCCCAGGCCTTCCACCTGCCGGTGGTCAACCTGGTCGATACGGCCGGGTTCCAGGTCGGCCTGGACGCCGAGAAAGCCGGGATCATGCGCTACGGCGTGCGCGCGCTGTCAGCGCTCTACCAGGCCACGGTGCCGTGGTGCTCGGTGATCCTGCGCCGCGCCTATGGCGTGTCGGCGGCCGGCCACCAGCACATGGGGCGCTTCAATTTCCGCTATGCCTGGCCCTCCGCCAACTGGGGCGCATTGCCGCTCGAAGGCGGCCTCGACGTCGCCTACAAGGCCGAGATCGAAGGCGCCGACGATCCGGTGCAGAAGCGTGCCGAGATCGAGCTGCGCGTGCGCAGCCTGACGTCGCCGTTCCGCAGCGCCGAAGCCTTCGTCATCGAGGACATCATCGACCCGCGCGAGACCCGCACGCTGCTGTGCGAGTTCGCCAACCTGGCGGCGCCGCTGCGCGAAACCGGGATCAGCCGGTTTGGCATCCGGCCCTGAACGGCCAGGCCAGGCGTCGCCGGCACCGCTCAGACATCAACATACAAACGAGGAGACTGCATTGAAGAAGCTGTTGATCGCCAATCGAGGGGAGATCGCGCTGCGCGTGCTGCGCGCCGCACGCGATCTCGAGATCGGGACCGTCTCGGTCTATTCGCAGGACGACCACGGCGCGCTGCACCGGATCCTGGCCGACGAGGCGGTTGCCCTCGAAGGGGCCGGGCCGGCTGCATACCTCGACATGGCAGGCATCCTCGCCGCGGCAAAGGCATCCGGCTGCGATGCGATTCATCCGGGCTATGGCTTCCTCAGCGAACGGGCTGATTTTGCCCAGGCCTGCCACGACGCCGGCGTCCGCTTCATCGGCCCCACGGTCGAGCAGCTCGCGCTGTTCGGCGACAAGGGGCGCGCGCTTGAACTGGCGGCCGACTGCGACGTGCGCGTCATGCCGGCAACACGCGGCGCGGCGTCGCTGGAGGAAATCGCCGGCTTCTTCGACCAGCAAGGCGGCGCGGGCGTGGTGATCAAGGCCGTCGGCGGCGGCGGCGGCCGCGGCATGCGCGTGGTCCGCCGGCGCGAAGACCTGGCCGAAGCCTATGCGCGCTGCCGTTCCGAGGCGAGCTCGGCGTTTGGCATCGATGCCGTCTACGCGGAACGGCTGGTTGCCCGCGCGCGCCATATCGAAGTGCAGATCGCCGGCGACGGCGCGCACGTGATTGCCCTCGGCGAACGCGACTGCACCTTGCAGCGCCGCTTCCAGAAGCTGGTGGAGATCGCCCCCAGCCCGGTACTGAAGCCGCAGCTGCGCGAGCAGATCATCAAGGCGGCGCTCAGGCTGGCGCGCCGCGTCAACTACGAGAGCCTGGGCACCTTCGAGTTCCTGGTCGAGGAAACCGACTCCGGCGAGCAGAAGGACTTTGTCTTTATCGAGGCCAATCCGCGCCTGCAGGTCGAGCACACCATCACCGAGCAGGTCACCGGCGTCGACCTGGTCGCGCTGCAGATCGGGATCGCCGCCGGGCAGACGCTCTCCGCTCTCGGGCTGGATCCGGCTGCGCCGCCGCAACCCCGGGGGTACGCCATCCAGGTGCGCATCAATGCGGAGATGACCGATGCCCAGGGCCTGGCGCGTCCCGCACACGGCCGGCTGGAGCGCTTCGACCCGCCTTCTGGCCCTGACGTCCGCGTCGATTCGCATGGCTACACCGGCTATGAACCGTCGCCCAATTTCGACACCCTGCTGGCCAAGCTGATCGTCAGCAGCGCAGCGCCGAAGTTCGACGCAGCCGTGCGTCGCCTGCAGCGCAGCCTGGCGGAGTTCCGCATCGCTGGCGTGCCGACCAACCTCAACCTGCTGCGCGCGCTGGTGCAGCGCGAAGATTTCCTGTCGCAGGATGTCCATACCCGGCACTTCGAGGCGATCGTGCCGGAGCTGACCGCGGCGGCGGAAGCCATTGCCCAGGCCGGGCGCGCGCACGAAGCCTTGCTGGGCGGCGCGGCCCGTCCTTCGCAGCCGCTCGCGCCGCGCCATGCCGATCCGGAAGAGGCAATCAGCGAGGGCCTGGTGGCGGTCCGCGCGCCGCTGGCGGGCAGGGTGGTGGAGATCGGCGTCGCGCTGGACGCAATCGTCAAGCCAGGCCAGACGGTTGCGGTGCTCGACGCCATGAAGATGGAGCACGCCATCGTCGCCGAATGCGGCGGGCGCGTGGTCGACCTGCGACTGGAGCCGGGCGCGCTGGCGTCCGACAACCAGGTGCTGATCGTGCTGGAGCAGCTCGAGGCGGATGGCATCGCCGTGGCCGCCGCGCAGCAGGCCGATCCCGATGCGATCCGCGCCGACTTGCAGCGCGTGCTGGACCGGCATGCCTACCTGGACGACGCCGCGCGTCCCGATGCCGTCGCCAGGCGCCGCTCGCGCGGCCAGCGCACCGCGCGCGAGAACGTTGCCGACCTGTGCGATCCGGATACCTTCGTGGAGTACGGCGCGCTGGCGCTCGCGGCGCAGTCGTCCCGCCGCACACAGCAGGATCTGATCGTCAACACCCCGGCGGACGGCCTGATCACCGGCATCGGCAATATCAACGGCGAACTGGTCGGCAAGGAGCGGGCACGCAGCGCGGTGATGGCCTACGACGCCACGGTGATGGCCGGCACGCAGGGCAAGCGCAACCACATCAAGACCGACCGCATCGTGGAGGTGGCGTTGCGCGACAAGCTGCCCCTGGTGCTGTTCGGTGAAGGCGGCGGCGGCCGGCCCGGCGACGTCGATTTCCCGTCGGTGTCCGGGCTGTACCAGCCGTCGTTCGCCGCCTTTGCCGAACTGAGCGGCAATGTGCCGGTGGTGGGCATCGTTTCGGGGCGCTGCTTCGCCGGCAACGCGGCCTTCCTCGGCTGTTGCGACGTCATCATTGCCGACAAGTCCGCCAATATCGGCATGGCGGGACCGGCCATGATCGAAGGCGGCGGCCTCGGGATTTTCAGCCCCGAGGAAGTCGGGCCCGCATCGGTGCAGGTTGCCAACGGCGTGGTCGATATCCTGGTCGACAACGAGGCCGAGGCCGTGCAGGCGGCGAAGCACTACCTGTCGATGTTCCAGGGGCGCGTGGCGCACTGGAGCGCGCCGGAAGCTTTGGCACTGCGCCATGTGGTGCCGGAGAACCGGCTGCGCGTGTACGACAGCCGCAAGGCCATCGAGGGCATCGCCGACGTCGGCAGCGTGCTGATGCTGCGCGCCGGCTTTGGCGCGGGCATCCACACCGCACTGGCCCGCGTGGAAGGCCAGCCCGTCGGCATCATGGCCAACAACCCCTATCATCTTGGCGGCGCCATCGATGCGGACGCCGCGGACAAGGCCTCGCGCTTCATGCAGCTGTGCGATGCGCACGGCCTGCCGATCCTCTCGCTGATCGACACCCCGGGGTTCATGGTGGGGCCGGAATGCGAGGCCCGGGCACAGGTGCGGCACGTGTCGCGCATGTTCCTGACGGCGGCCAAGCTGCGGGTCGCGTTGCTGGCGGTAACGCTGCGCAAGGGCTACGGCCTGGGCGCGATGGCCATGGCGGGCGGCGGCTTCCGCTCGGCAAGCTTCACCGTGTCGTGGCCGACCGGCGAATTCGGGCCGATGGGCCTGGAAGGCGCGGTCAGGCTGGGCTTCAAGAAGGAACTCGAGGCCGTGCCGGATGGCCCCGAGCGCAAGGCGCTGTTCGACAGGCTGGTGGCCCAGTCCTACGAGCGCGGCCACGCCATCAACACCGCGGCCGCCGTCGAGATCGATGCGGTGATCGACCCCGCGCAGACCCGGAAGTGGGTCGCACAGGGCATCGCCTCGGCGGACCTGCGCGGCCGCAGGGAGCGCCGCGGCTTTGTCGATGCGTGGTAAGCGCCGTGCCCGACCAATCCCTACACAGAGCCAAGAGGTTTCCATGATCAAGCATGGGTTGGATCCGGCGCAGCTGGCGCTGGGCGGCTTGCGCGTGCTCGAAGTCGGTAGCGGCCCCGCGCTGGCGTACGCGGGCAAGCTGTTTTCAGACTTCGGCGCCGAAGTCATCAAGGTGGAGAGCCCGGCGGGCGACGCATGGCGGCGGATGCCGCCACTGGTCAGCGCACCGGGCGCAGCGCAACCGGAAAGCGCGCTGTTTGCATGGCTGAACACCAACAAGCACAGCGTTACCGTCGATGACCGGAACGCGGGGGACGGCGCGTGGCTGGCGCGGCTGGCGCTGACATGCGACGTGGTGCTGGACGCCCGTGCGCTGGCTGAAGGCCTGCGCATTCCCGGCACGCCGGTGTGGCAGCAGGCGGCCGATGAAACCCCAGGCCACGAGCCAATCGAGGTCGCACTCACCTGGTTCGGCGAGAGCGGGCCGTACAGCCATTACGCCGGCGCCGAAGCCGTGTGCCGCGCGCTTGCCGGCGCCGTGCACGGCAGCGGCCCGGCGGATGGGCCGCCGCACATGCCGCACGACGTGCAGTCGGCGATCGTGGTCGGGCTGAGCGCATTCTCGGCCGCCGTCGCGGCGCTGATCGGAAGCGGGCAGGGCAGCCGCCGCTATGTGCTGAGTGCCCACGAAGCAGTCTTCGGCGTGGTCGAGATGGAAGCGGGCATGGTGCAGGACAAGCGCCATCCGCTGCAGCGCCTTGGCGTCAACCGGTTCTGCGGCACGCATCCGGCCGGGATCTACCAGACCGCCGAAGGCTGGATCGGTATCTTTACGCACACCCTGCCGCAGTGGAAGGGCCTGTGCGAGGCCATCGGCCGTCCGGATCTTGGCGACGACCCACGCTACGCGAGCGGCCCCGAACGGATGGAACGCGCGGACGAGATCGACGCGCTGCTGATCCCCGCGTTCCTGACGCGCACGGCCAGGCAGTGGTTCGAGATCCTGGGCGACAAGAAGCATCCGGCCGTGATCGTGCCGACCATGGAGACCCTGCTTGGCCAGGAAGTGCACAGGCAGCGCGGTGCCTTCGTGCCGGTCGCCGTGGGCGGCGCATCGTTCGAAGGCCCGGTGGTGCCGCTGCGCCTCGATGCCGCGGGTCCGCTGCCGGGCGGCGTTGCGCCGGAAAAGGGCGCGCATGACCTGCACTACCGCACCTCGGGACTGGATCATCGCCCGCGCCTGCTGCTGAGGCGAACGGCAGGCGAACGCTTGCCGCTCCAGGGCATTCGCGTCGTCGACCTGACGATGGGCTGGGCGGGGCCGCTGGCGGCGCGGACGCTGGCCGACTTTGGCGCGGAGATCATCAAGGTCGAAAGCACCGGTTATCCCGACTGGTGGCGTGGCGCCAATTTCACCGAGGCGTTCTATCGGGACAGGTTGTACGAGAAGAACTCGAACTTCAACCTGATGAACCGCAACAAGCTTGGGATCACGCTGGACCTGACGCGCCCTGAAGGCAAGCAGTTGCTGCTGCAGCTGGTAGAAAGCGCCGACGCAGTCATCGAGAATTACTCCGCCGAGGTCTTGCCAAAGCTCGGGCTGGACTATGAAGCCCTGCGCGCCAGAAACGAACGGCTGGTCATGCTGTCGATGCCGGCCTTCGGCCTCGGCAACGCGTGGAGCAATACACGCGCGTACGGCGGCACGCTCGAGCAGGCCAGCGGGCTGCCGCTATACACAGGCCATCCCGATGGTCCGCCGGCCATGACGTCGTACGCCTATGGCGATCCGATCGGCGGCCTGAACGGCGGCGCGGCGATTCTGCTCGCGCTGTTTGCGCAGCAAGCGACGGGGCAGGGGCGGCACATCAACCTGTCGCAGGTAGAGGCCATGTTGCCGATGGCGGCACCGTTCCTGCTGGAGCAATCCGTCTCCGGCGCCGTGTCGCCGCGGCAGGGCAATCGCCATCCAATACATGCCCCGCATGGATGCTTCCGTTGCGCAGGCGACGATGCGTGGATCGTGCTGACGGTGACCGATGCGACCTGGCCCGCGCTGTGCCGGGCGATCGGCCGGGCAGAACTCGGGGCCGATCCCCGTCTGGCGCAGGCATCGGGACGGCGCGCCGAGGAGGACAGGATCGAGCAGGCGATCAAGTCATGGTGCGCGGTCCGCGACGCCGAAGCGGCAATGCACCAGCTGCAACACGCTGGAATTGCCGCCGGCGTGGCGCGGCCCATGTCGCAGGTGCTGCAAGACCCGCACCTGCGCGCCCGCGGGTTCTGGCGCGAAGTCGAACGCGCCCACATCGGCACCTACACATCCAGCACCGCATGGTTCCGGACCGGCCGCGACCCCGTGCCTATCCGCCATGTCGCGCCGACGCTGGGCGAACACACCGAAGCGGTGCTGCGGCGCGTGCTCGGACTGAGCGCGGACCAGATCGCAAGCCTGGAACAACAGGGCATTACCGGCACCGTCGCGAAACCAAAGCGGGCAAAGGAAACGGCCTAAGCCGTGCAAGAGTCCAGAAACGCCATTATTACGATACGGAGACGACATGAACAATCCGACATGGATCCAGCGCTGCCAGGCCGGCGCAAAGCCCCGCAAACTCAGCATGGCGGCGGCCGCGCTGGGCATCCTGGCCACCACCATGGCCGCGCCGGCCGCGGCCCAGAATACGGGCTGGCCCAACAAACCGATCCGGATGATCGTTCCCTTTCCGGCGGGGTCGTTCACGGATACCGTGGCCCGCGCTATTTCGGAGCGCCTGACCAGGTCCCTCGGCCAGCCAGTGGTGGTGGAAAACAAGGCTGGCGCGAACGGACTGATCGGCGTCGGCGAGGCCGCCAGGGCCGCGCCCGACGGCTATACCTTGCTGGTCACCAACTCCAGCAGCATCACCATCAACCCGCAGATCTACAAGAAGGGCACTTACTCGCCGAAGGACTTCACGCCGGTCACGCTGGTCCTCGAGGCGCCTTTCATCCTCGTCACCAACCCTGACTGGTCGCAGAAGAACGCGGTCGGTTCGGTGCCGGAGTTGGTGCGCTACGCGACGCAGCATCCCGGCAAGGTCAGCTATGGCTCGGCCGGACCGGGCAATATCGCGCATCTCAGCTTCGCCATGCTGAACAGCCGGGCCAAGATCAAGACCACGCATATTCCGTACAAGTCCGCGGCGCAGGCCCAACTGGCCGTGATCAGCGGCGAGCTGGATACGGCCTTCGACACCTGGACGGCGCTGCCTCAGATCAAGGCAGGCAAGCTGAAGCCGATCGCTGTCAGCGCCTCGAAGCGGATGGCGCAGTTGCCGGAGGTGCCAACGCTGGAGGAGCTTGGCATCTCGCCCTTCAACGTGACCTTCTGGATCGGCATGCTCGCACCGGCCGGCACGCCGCCGCAGATTGTCCAGAAGCTTCATTCGGTCACGCAGGGCCTTCTCGAGGACAGCAAGGCGAAGACGGCGCTGGGCCAGCAAGGCGACGTCGTGATGATCGATCCGGCCAACTTCGCAAAGCGCGTGGTAAAGGAAGAGGAGAATTGGACGGCGGTGATCCAGCGCGAAGCCATCACGCTCGATTGAGCCGGCAGGCGGCACGGCGAGGCAATGACCCCTGGCCTCGCCATGCCTGGCGTCTCCATTGCATTCAACCGGGCAGGCTGAATACCATGGGCAGCGCCTTGGGCGGACATTTCTACTTAGCCAGAAGCGGACATTAGAATCTGGCGCCAACACGCGGGTTTCGCATAATATGTGTTATGTCAAATCAAGTTGATACCAGCCAGCCGACACCCCCTTGTACAACCCACCCTGAATTACCGAGACTTGAGGCCTGATTCGTGCGATAAGCCCGGACATGGACAAGCCCAAGCTGCAACCACAGCCCTTGCTCGACGCGACCCTGCGCGCCGTTCCGCGCCGCTATCGCCTGCCGCAACTCGACGATGCGTTTTCGCCAGCGCTCGATGCCAGTCCTGCGACGGCGCTCGCACTCGTGATCGAACAAGCCCGCGCCGCGCTGGCGCGTGGTGAAACGCCGGATGCGGCCTTGAAAGTTCGCTTCACCAGCGCGCTCGCGCGCATGGTGCGGGACGCGATGCGCGCGGATGGCGGCGATCCGGTGTTCCAGGCGATGGTCCTGCGGCATCGGGCCGCGCCGGTGCGGGAGTATGCGTCGCTGTCCGCGCGCGCGGACCAGGACCGTCGCGCTATTCACGCCGCCGTCAATGCGGTCGCCCATCCCGGCAAACAGCAACGCCTCGGCCCCGGCTCGCAACGCGAGGCGCTGGCCCGGTTGCATGCATGCGTCGGCGCCGCAGCCTGGGACGAGGTTCGCGATGCCGCGCAGCGACTGCTTGAAATGCCGCAGACGCCGGAGTTGGCGGGCGCACCGCAGGCAGAACGCGCACTGGCCCAGTTGCTGGAACACCCGGCCCTGGCACGTCTGAGGCGCCTGGACGCGCTGGCGTCGGACCCGCTCGTCGTGGAATACCGAGCGCTGTGGGACCGCTACGGTCCACGCTCGGGCAGCGCTTCCGCCGTCGCGCAGGGGCTGTCGTCACGGCAGCGTGGCGATGCCGCGGAGGCGCTGGCTGCGCAGGCGCTCGAGGCTTTCGCACAGCGGCTTAACGCCTCGGCAGGTGCATCGGCACCCTACCGCGTGGTGACGTCGATGCGCGTACCGGCTGCGATCCCGGCCGCGCATAAACACGCCAAGAGCGAATGGGATGTGGTGCTGCTCAGGCAATCTGCCGCGGCAAACGACACCGCTGGAGGCACTCCGGCCTGGGATGTGTGCCTGCTGGTCGAAGTCAAGGCCTCCGTCGATGCTGCGACTACGGATTTTCCGCGGCTGCTGCGCGGCTTGCGACTGCTTGCGCATGCGGACAAGGACGTCGTTTATCCGTTTGCGACCCGGCAAGGCACGGTGCCGCTGCGCGGCGCCGCGCTGCGCGCCCTGCCCTCGGCGTCCTCGGCCCTGTCCCGCACCGTGCTCTATTGCTGCGACGCGCCTGCCGAGCCCGCGCCACGCATGCTCAGCGCCGCCAGCCGGATGCAGTTGCTGTCCGCCACGCCGACGCTGGATTTCGCCACCGCACTGACGGAGGCATCGTCTGCCGACGCGCGCGAGCTCGAGCCGGTCTGGCAGGCGCTGCTGGAAGCGCCCGGCTGGCGCGCCGTGCTCGACCAGTACGCAACGCTGCGGCAGGTCCGTGAACTGATGGTGCATACGGACGACTTGCTGGCCGCGGTGTAAGCAAGGCGCGGCCGATTCAAGACGCGCGCCGGCATGATCGACCTACGATCCGCTGCCCGGACGCGGCGCCAACAGGTCTTCGAAGAAAAACGCCGCCAGCTGGTGACGTCCGTTGACCTTGGCCTTGGCATAGAGATTGGCGGCGTGCTGCCGCACCGTCTTGGCCCCGGTCTCGCGCACGCCGGCGATTTCTTCCAGAGACAAGCCCTTGACTAGCAGTAATGCGACGTCCCTTTCGGCCGGCGTCAGGCCCCAGCGTTCGAACTGCTCCTGCATCGATTGCAGGAAATCGCGCGTGGACCGTTGTGCGGCCGCGTCGCGTTCGGCCGCCGCGCGCACTGCGGCATCGGCCGAATGCTTGAGCGTTTCGAACGCCTGCAAGGCGCGTCGGCGCTCGCCGATCACGATGCCGAGGATCACCAGGAACGCAAGCGTCGCCGCGGTTTCGGCATAGAAGTGGAACGACGGCCCGCTGCTGACAAGCTGGTACAGGTCCCATGCCTGATAAAGCGGGAAGACGGCGAGCATGAGCAAGAACTTTGGGGGCATAGGCGTTCGGTCTCGGGCCGGCCATGGCAAGCCGGCTGGGAAAAAACGAGCATCACGGCGGACGCGTAATGTAACTGATTCTCAATAACAGGCCAAGACCCGTAGCGGCGAAACCGCCTTCAGAAGTGGCTCGGCAAGCACAAAGTGGCTACCGGACACATGTCCCGACCCTGGATGATGTGCTGCGGATGGCACCTCAATACGGAACAAACGGCCCGAGTGGCCATGGCAAATGCCGCTTACCGGCATCGGTCGCGTTGAACGTGAGAATGAGTCGCATTAGCATGATTCGGCTATTTCGTATCCCCGCCTTGCTCACTGCGCTCCCCCGCACATCCACCTGAGGCCCGACTCATGCAAGAGATTTTCGTACTCGCTCACGTACCGACCCCCGCCGTCAACGAAGGATTCCTGCCGGCGGCGCGCGCGCTCGGGTGCACCGTCGTCCTATTGACGGATTGTGCCGATGCCCATCGCGCTCACTTTGCCGGCGCCGGCCTGCCCGCCTACCCGGATGCCATCGTCCCGTGCGATGTCTTCAACCCGCTGGCGGTGATCGATGCCATCACGCGACGCGGCGGCAAGCCCGCGGCCGTCTTTTCCAATAGCGACCACCTGCAGGCCGCCACGGCGATCGCCTCGGCCTACTTTGGCCTGCCGGGCAAGGACTGGCGCACCGCCTACGCCGCCAAGAACAAGGCAGAGATGCGGCGGCGCCTGGCAGAGTCGGACATCGACACGCTGTGGCACGCGGTGGTTTGCGACAGCGCCAGCCTGGCCGCGCTGGCCGACGTGCCGATGCCGTGCATCGTCAAGCCGCGCGAAGGCGTGGCCAGCCAGCAGGTCAGCCTGGCGCGCAGCCACGCCGAGCTGGCCGAGCATTGCGGCGCGATCTGGGCGCGGCATCCGGGCCAGGTATTGCTGCTGGAGGAATACCTGGAGGGCCCGCTGTACACGCTGGAAACCCTGGGCGATGGCAAGGAACTGCGCGCGCTGGGCGGCTTTCGCGTAACGCTGTCGCCGCCGCCGTACTTCGTTGAGATGGAAGCGGTATGGGGCACCGGCCTGCCGGCCTCGGTCGAAGCCGAGGTGCTCGACACCATCCGCCGCTTCGGCATCGGCTTCGGCGCCTGCCATACCGAATACGTGCTGACCGCGAAAGGCCCGCGGCTTATCGAGATCAACTACCGCAGCATCGGCGACTACCGCGAGTTTCTGCTATCCGACACCTTGCAGTTCCCGCTGTTCGAGCAGGTCTTGCGCCTGCACCTGGGCGAGGCGCTGCCAGCGCTCGAGGTGCCGAGGCGGGCGGCGTGGATCCGCTATTTCACCGCGCAGGCGGAAGGCACGCTACGGCACGCACCCGCCCACAGCCAGCATGAAGGCGAAGGCGTTCGCCTGACCTACCAGCCGCTGCGCAAGGTGGGCGACGCGATCCAGCTGACCAACTCCAACAAGGATTACCTGGGCGTGCTGCGTGGCAGCGGCCCCGACAGCGCCGGTCTCGCCGCGGCGGTCGAACTGGCCAGCAGCAAGCTGGCCTGGGAGATCGCACAATGAGCGCGCGCATGCCCGAGCAGCCGTCCCGGTCAGGCACTGCTGCCGACGCCGATGCCGACTACATCTGCGTGCGCGTCGTCGACACCTTGCTGCGCGAGGACGTGCGCGCCTGCGCCAGCCGCGGCGAGTTGTACGGCGCTGATGCGGTACCGGGGGCCGCGTATGGTTTCGATGCCAGCCAGCAGTGGCTGCGTGTCCCGCGTCTTGGCGCCGGCACGCTGTGGGTTCCGGTCACCCCGATGCGCTACATGCAGGACTGGCGCCTGACTCGCCTGCCTGTGCTGCACGAAGCCGGCGGCGCGTTCTCCGCGCTGCATCAGGTCGACACCATCCTGGCCGCATTTGCGGACGGCCTGCCCGAGGAAGATGCGCGCCTGTTCATCGCGTACGTCGACGAGTGCCGTGCCGCGGCCGAGCATCGCACCGTCTCGATGGCCGAGCGCACACGCTGGTTCGCGCAGCCTGACCGCGCTGTTGGCCATGCGCTGCCCGCCTGGAACCAGCGCATGCTGCACTACGATCGCGTCGCGAGTTTCCTCGACCACCCCTACTACCCCACCGCGCGCGCCAAGCTGGGCTTTACCGCCGATGACCTGGCCCGCTACGCGCCCGAGTTCCAGCCGGCGTTCGCACTGAACTGGCTTGCGGTCCCGCGCGAATGCCATCATGCCAGCGGCGACGTGCTGCCGCCGAACTGGCCGTCGTTCGCCGAGGTCGGCCTGGACCCCGCGCTGGCCAGCTCGCATGCGCTGGTGCCGGTGCATCCCGTCGTCTGGCAGCATCACCTCGATGGCTTCCTCGCCGAGGCCGGGCTGGACGGCCAGGTCATCCGCGCGCCGCGCGCCTGCCTGCGCGTGTCGCCGACCTTGTCAGTGCGCTCGCTGGTCGTGCTCGACGCCCCCGCATGGCATATCAAGCTGCCGCTGACGATCCGCACGCTGGGCGCCAAGAATATCCGCACCATCAAGCCCAGCACCATCGGCGACGGCCATCGCATCCAGACCCTGCTTGGCGACATTGTCCGCCAGGAACCCGGCCTGCACGGGCAGGTGCTGCTGACCGACGAAGCCAACGGAGCCCATGTCGACCAGCGCCCGTTCCTGGGCTATATCCTGCGCCGCTATCCCGAGCCGCAACTGATGGACGAGACGGTGGTCCCGGTGGCGGGCCTGCTGGCGGAAACCGCCAGCGGCCAGTGCGTGGCGGAGGAACTCGCCGGCCGGTATCACGGCGGCGATCTCGATGCCTGGCTCGACACCTACCTGGCGCTGACCCTGCAGCTGCACCTGACGCTGTGGTTGCGTTATGGCGTGGCGCTGGAATCGAACCAGCAGAACTCGATGCTGGTCTACGGCGACGACGGCCTGCGCCTGATGCTCAAAGACAACGATGCCGCGCGCATCGACCGCGCCATGCTCGCGCGCCGCTGGCCGGCATTGGCGGCCCGCCTCGACGGGCTGGAAGACCAGCGCATCGGCGTCGACGCGGCGCTGCCGCTGGCGCAGATGTTCGTCACCATCACGCTGCAACTGAACATCGCGGCGCTGGTGGAAGGCCTGGCGCAGCGTCGCGGCACCGACCCTGCGATTGGCTACGTGCGCGTCCGGCGTCACGTGGAGGCCGTCCTTGCCGACCTGGCCGCCGCGGGCGAAGACACCGACTTCGCGCGCCAGGTGCTGCTCGCCGACGACCGCCTGCACCTGAAGTACCTGCTGACCGCCGCGTCGCTCGCCGAAAAGGCCCAGACGGGCGCGACCGACGTCAACAAGTTCTACGGCAAGCGTGCCCCCAATTTCCTCAGGGTGGCCGCATGAACGCCGGCACGCGGCGGGTGGTCGCGGTGGTGATGCTATGCCATTTCATCGCCGCGTTTGCGGCGCTGGGCATGCCGCCGTTCTTCGCCCTGATCCTGCAGCGCTCGCTGCACAACGACGTGCCATGGCTCGCCGGTGCGTTCTACGTGGTGCCAACGCTGCTGGCGGCGATCTCGGCGCCTTGGTGGGGCCGGCTCGCGGACCGCTTCGGCAAGAAGCCATTGCTGATGCGCGCGCAACTGGGCCTGGCGGCAAGCTTCCTGCTCGCCAGCTACGCGACCAGCTCGTTTGCGTTCCTGGCGGCGCTGGTGCTGCAGGGCGTGCTGGGCGGGACCTTCTCCGCCTCCAACGCCTACCTGGCCACGGTCGCCAGCGGCACCACGCTTACGCGCAGCCTGACGGCGATGCAGTGGTCGGCGCGCGCCGCGCTGGTGGCGGCGCCGGCCTGCCTCGGCCTGTGGATGGGCGCTGAATCGCCGATTGAGCTGTACCGCTGGCTGGCGCTGCTGCCGCTGGCCGCCGCGGCGCTGATCGCCTGGCTGCCCGCGGGCGACGCCACCGGCGCGGCGCAGCGGCCGGCGGCACGCTCCAGCGGCGCCAGCACGGCGGCGCCGGCGACGCCGCGGCAGATCTATGTGCTGCAGTTCGCGTTCGTTTTTGCCACCGTGGCGACGTTCCCCTACTTCATCCCTGACCTGCAGCAGCGCATGCCCGGCCTGTCGACGGCCACCGCCGGGCTGCTGTTTGGCCTGCCGCATCTGGTGTACCTGGCGGCTGCACCGCTGCTGTCAAGGCGGCTGGGCCTGGTCCCGTCGCTGACGCTGCTTGCTAGCGCCTACGGCACGCTGGCGGTCGCGCTGCTGGCACAGGCCGCGCCGCTGGGGCTGCCCGCGCTGGTGGCCTGGCGACTGCTGATGGGTATCGCCATGACGGTCGGCTTTATCGCACTGCATGCGCTGGTGGCCAGCGTGGTGCACGCGGGCAACGCCGGCCGCACCTTCGGCTGGTTTGAAAGCAGTTCCAAATGGGGCGGCGTCGCGGCCGGGCTTGGCGCCGGCGCCGCGGTCGGCCTGGCCGGCCAGCGCGCGCCCTACCTGCTTGGCGCGGCGTTGCTGGTGCCGGCCGTCGCCTACCTGGTCCTTACCGCCCGACAGCGGATGAGCCCGCTCTGATCCCTCCCGAGAACGAGGTCACAAGACAATGCAAACGCAAAGCAAGATGGAATCTGCCGGCACGCGCCGCCCCCTGGCTGAAATGGCGGAGCTGGCCGCACTGGCCGCCGCGCGGCGCTGCCAGGAAACGCTGCTGAACTGCTACTGCCGCGAAGTCGCGGCCCCCACCGGCCAGTTGCGCGTCGGCCCGCCGGCGGGGCAGAACGACTGGCCCGCGACCATCGCCATGACCCTGCAGCGCGAGGCGGCCCAGGCGGCCCACGTGGCCCAGGTGCTGGAAGTGCAGCTGTCGCATATCCACGGCCGCTTGCTGGCCGTGGTCGGCGGGGCCTGGCTGACCGGAAATTACCGCTACCTGTCACCGGTCTTCCACAAGGCCGAGAACAAGCCGTGGGCGCTGCTCGACTGGGAAGCGCTGGCCGCGCTGCTGTTGCGCGAGATGGCGCAACAGCACGAACTGCCGCCCAACACCGAGCTGATGGAGCAGATCCGCAACAGCGTCGCGGTCAGCACCGAAGTGCTGTCTGTGCCGGTATCCGCGACCATCCCGGCCGATCCGGTCGACGCCTATATCGACTCCGAGCAATCGCTGACCTTCGGCCACCCCTTCCATCCCACGCCGAAAAGCCGGCAGGGCTTCTCCGACGAAGACCTGCTGCGCTACTCGCCTGAGTTGCGCACCCGCTTTGCGCTGGCGTGGTTCGCGGTGCCGCGCGACGACATCGCGCAGCAGTCGCTGCTCGACGCCAGCTGCGACCAGCTGATCGCGGCGAATGCCCCGGCCGTCGCCGACGACCGCGTCGCGGTGCCGGTCCATCCGTGGCAAGCGGGCTACCTGCGCGAGCATCCGCTGGTGCGCGATGCACTGGCAAGCGGACGCCTGCAGGACCTGGGCACGCAGGGCGCGGACTTCTATCCGACTTCGTCGATCCGTACCTTGTACCAGCCCGACAATCCGTACTTCTATAAGCTGTCGCTGAACATCCGCATCACCAACTGCGTGCGCAAGAACGCATGGTATGAGCTGGAGAGCGCCATGCACGTCAACCGCGTGCTGCGCCCGCTGCTGCCGGAGCTGGCGCGCGAATTCCCGGGCCTGGCGCTGATGGAAGAGCCGGCGTTCCTGTCGGTCGACCTCCGGCACGACGACATCGAACAGAACCGCCAGGTCATCGAAGGCTTCGGCCTGATCCTGCGCCAGAGCGTGGATACGCTGCGCGCGCCCGATTGCGTGCCGCTGCTGGCCGGCTCGCTGTTCGGCAATCACTATTACGGCGATGCGCGCATGCAGCGTCTGCTCACGGCGCTCGCCGCGCAGGAAAAGACCACGGTGGATGCCATGACCGAGCGCTGGTTCTCCGCCTATGTGGAGCAATTGGTTTACCCGGTATTCCACCTCTTCTTCGCGCACGGCGTCATCTTCGAGCCGCACCTGCAGAACGTGGTGCTGGGCCTGCGCCAGGACATGCCGGCGCAGCTGTTCCTGCGCGACTTCGAGGGGGTCAAGCTGACCCCGGAGCGCCATCCCGCGTCGTCCATGGCCGGCATCAGCGAGCGCGCCCGGTCGTCGCTATGGTATGACGAGGAGCAGGGCTGGAACCGCGTCGCCTATTGCCTGTTCGTCAACAACCTGTGTGAAGTGATCGCGCAACTCGGTGCCGGCAGGCAGGCCCTGAGTGCGCGGCTGTGGTCGGTGGTGCGCCAGCACCTGCATACCTACCAGCATCGCCATGGCAATGCGGCGTCGGCGCGGCGCATCAACGGCCTGCTGGCCGGCCGCCCGTTCCCCGCCAAGACCAATTTCAGCAACCGCTTCTTCCAGCGTGCCGACCGCGCCTCGACCTACGTGCCCGTCGCCAATCCGATTCCCTTCGCCGGCCTGGAGGCAGCATGGCAATGACCGCCCCCGTACTGCGCTGGTCGCACATCACCGAACACCTGCACCAGGCGCTCGCCGACGCAGGCGCCCCGCTCAGCGCCTACGTCTACGACCTCGAGGCGCTGCGGGCGCACGCCGCCAGCATTGCGGGCAGCCTGCCGCCGGGTTTCGAGTTGTTCTACGCCATCAAGGCCAACTCCGACCTGCCGATCCTGCAGACGCTGGCGCCGCTGGCGCATGGCTTCGAGATTTCCTCCGGCGGCGAGCTGGCCTGGGTGCGCGAGCACTTTGCCGAGGTGCCGCTGATCTTCAGCGGCCCCGGCAAGACCGACGCGGAACTGGCCGGCGCGCTGGACCTCGGGGTCGAGGCGCTGCATGTGGAAAGCCTGCATGAGCTGGAACGCCTGGCCTGGCTCGCGCGCGAGCGCGGCACCACGGCGCCAGTCCTGCTGCGAGTCAACCTGGCGGTCGAAGGGCTGCAAGCCACCACGCTGATGATGGGCGGCAAGCCCACGCCGTTCGGCATCGCCGGCGACCAGCTGCCCGCATGCCTGGCCTGGCTGCGCGCGCACCCCGAAATCCGGTTGCACGGCTTCCATTTCCACCTGATGTCCCACCAGCTGGACGCCGCCGCCCACCTGCGCCTGCTCGAGGCCTACCTGCAGCAGGTCAGGCGCTGGCGCGCGCAATACGGGCTCGCCATGCTGGACCAGGTCAACGTCGGCGGCGGCATCGGCGTCAATTACCGCGAGCCCGAACGGCAGTTCGACTGGGCCCGCTTTGCCGAAGGCCTGCCGGCGCTGTCGGCGCAGCGCGACGGGCTGACCGTGCGGTTCGAGTGCGGGCGCTATATCACCGCGTTCTGCGGCTACTACGCCATGGAGGTGATCGACGTCAAGCACGCCTTCGACCAGGCCTTCGCCGTGGCCAGCGGCGGCACGCACCACTTCCGCACGCCCTATGCGCAGGGGCACAGCCACCCGTTCCGGGTGCTGCCGGTGGAGTCATGGCGCTATCCGTTCGCCCGTCCCGGTGTGCAGGAGGCGCGCGTCAGCGTGGTCGGGCAGCTTTGCACGCCCAAGGACATCCTCGCGCACGACGCGTATGTCGACAGCGTGCGCGCCGGCGACCTGGTGGTGTTCCCGTATGCCGGCGCCTATGCCTGGCATATCTCGCACCACGACTTCCTGCGCCACCCGCACCCGCGGCACTGCTACCTGCCGGTGGAGGATGCCCATGCTGCAGCCTAACCGTCTCAAGGCCGCGCTCGCGGACGGGCGCGATGTGTTCGGGCTGATCAACTCGCTGCCGTTGCCGCTGATGACGGAGATGATCGGCTACGCCGGCTTCGACTTCGTGATCCTGGACCTCGAGCATGTCGGCGTGAACCCGCAGACGCTCGAGAACATGATCCGCGCCACGGAGTGCGCCGGCACCACGGCACTGGTGCGGGTGCCGTGGGCAGCGCCGGACATCATCCTGCGGGTGCTGGATGCCGGCGCGCAGGGCATCGTGGTGCCGCACGTATGCAGCCGCGCCACCGCCGAACTGGCGGTCCACAGCGCGCGCTACCACCCGCTCGGCAAGCGCGGCATCGCCGGTGGCCGGACCACCGGCTTCGGTACGCTGACATTGCCCGAGTACATGGACCGGGCCAATCGCGAGCTGATGGTGGTGGCGATGATCGAGGACCGCGCCGGCGTCGACGCGATCGAAGAGATCGTGGCCGTGCCGGGCATCGACATGGTACTGGAGGGCGCGATCGACCTGTCGCAAAGCCTGGGCGTTCCCGCCGACGCACAGCATCCCGCCGTGCAGGCTGCGATCCGCCACGTCGCGCAGGCCTGCCAGGCCGGGGGCGTGCCATTCTGCGCTATCCCGCGCGCGGCCGGGCAATGCGAGCAATGGCGCAAGCAAGGCGTGCACGCCTTCCTGCTGGGGGACGACCGCGCCACCGCCTTCCGCGCGATGAAGCAATTGGTGGCGGGCTACCGGTGTGAACAATCAGGCTGAATCGTCGACAACCGCCGCGCACGCTGACAGCCGGTATGCGTTGCCTACCCGCTCTGGCATCATGCAAGCTGGCACAACGCGACAGGAGCTTGCATGAACGACCCGCACGCCGCCGCGCCCGGCCCCTCCGGTGCGGCCCCCGCGCGCCCGCGCACCACGCTCAAGCCCCAGGTCGTCGTGCCGGCATTGCTGGCGGTGGGCCTGTTGCTGGTGTTCTGCGCCGCGTTTCCGCGCCAGGCCGATGCCATGTTTTCCGAAGCACAGGCCTGGGTCACGAGCCATTTCGACTGGTTCTACACCCTCACCGTCACCATCTTCCTGCTGTTTCTGGTTTTGGTCGCGGGCAGCCGTTTCGGCGACATCCGGCTGGGGCCGGACGATGCCAGGCCGGAGTTCAGTTTTGTCTCGTGGACCGCCATGCTGTTCGCCGCCGGCATGGGCATCGGGCTGATGTACTTCGGCGTGGGCGAGCCGATGCAGCACTACCTGAAGCCGCCGACCGTCGCCGGCGGCACGCCCGAGGCCGCGCGCGAGGCCATGCTGATGACGTTCTTCCACTGGGGCTTCCATGCCTGGGCGGTGTATGGCGTGATGGGGCTGGTGCTGGCGTACTTCGGCTTTCGCTATAACCTGCCGCTGACCATGCGCTCCGGCCTGTATCCGGTGCTGCACCAGCGCATCAACGGCGTTGCCGGCCATGCCGTCGATGCCTTCGCGCTGGTCGGCACCATCGCCGGCATTGCCACCACGCTGGGCTACGGCGTGCTGCAGCTGGGCGCGGGGCTGCAGCAGGTGGTCGGCTGGGATACCGGCGGCGCGGGTTTCCGCGTCGGGCTGGTGGCCGCCGTGGTGGCGATGGCCGGCATCTCCGCGGCGACGGGACTCGACAAGGGCGTGCGCCGCCTGTCCGAGCTTAACCTGACGCTCGCCTTCGTGTTGCTGGCCTTCATCATTGTCGAGGGGCCGACCGTGACGCTGTTGCGCGCGCTCAGCGACAACATCGGCAACTACCTGTCCGGCGTGGTGGGACTGTCGCTGCGGACCTATGCCTATGCCCCCACGCGCGATGCCGGCTGGTTCGGCGACTGGACCATTCTGTACTGGGCCTGGTGGATCTCGTGGTCGCCGTTCGTCGGCATGTTTATCGCGCGCATTTCGCGCGGGCGGACCATCCGCCAGTTCGTGATCGGCGTGCTGCTGGTGCCGACCGCATTCAACCTGGTGTGGATGACGGCCTTCGGCAATACCGCGATCTGGCTCGACATGCATGCCGCGGCTGGCGCGCTGGGGCAGGCGGCCGGCAATGTCGACGCGCTGCTGTTCCGCTTCTTCGGCTATTTCCCGTTCAGCACGGTGCTGTCGTGGCTGGCGATCGTGCTGATTGCGGTGTTCTTCGTGACTTCGGCGGATTCGGGCGCCTTCGTCATCGACACCATTGCCTCGCAGGGCGCGACCGGCTCGCCGGTGTGGCAACGGCTGTTCTGGGCCGCGGTGCTGGGCGCGACCGCCGCCATCCTGATGGTGGCCGGCGGCCTCAAGGCATTGCAGGCGATGACCCTGGTGGCGGCGCTGCCGGTGGCGCTGGTGATGCTGGCGCTGTGCTACGGGCTATGGCAGGGGCTGCAGGCGGATCTCGCGCATTCGTCGCAGGAGCTGGCGCCGGCCACCAGCTTCTGGAGCGGCCAGCACTGGCGCCGCCGGCTGGCGCAGATCGTCCACCAGCCCAGCGAGGCCGATGTGCGGCAGTTCATCGAAGGCTCGGTGGTGCCGGCGATGCGCGACGTGTCGGCCGAGCTGGAGCGGCGCGGCGTCGCCAGCACGGTGCTGCTGCACGCGGACGATATGGAGCCTGGCGGCCCCGGCGCGCGCCTGACCATCCCGGTGGCGGACATGCGCGACTTCGTCTACGGCGTGCATTGCCGGCGCCAGGCGCTGCCCTCGTTCCTGGTACGCGAGGCGGCCGAGCCGGAGGCACGGCGCCAGCACGCCTATGCGCCGGTGACGTTCTTCGAGGATGGCCGCGAAGGCTACGACATCCAGTATCTGCGGCAGGAAGAGATCATCGCCGACATCCTGCGCCACTATGAGCGCTATCTGTCGCTGGCGGCCGACCGGCGCACGCAGTTGCTGCGGCGTGCGCCGGGGCATGCGTCGCTGGCTGGCGAAGGGGAGTGACGCGGGCAGCGGGGCAGCTTCCCCTGCCCTGCGCCCGATTTACGCCAAGGCCCCCGTGTGGCGGCATCGGCACGCCGCGGTACCCACCGTGTCCGGTATTCACGACCTGTTCTTCCAGTGCTGCGCGTAATTTCTGCACCGCTCCCGCCCCTATCGCTCTGGCAAGGGCCAGCGCCGCGCCACGCGTATGGAACGGGATTTGCACCGGTTCGCCCGCCTTTTGAAAAAAGGAGGTGCTATGTCAACCATCGAAGAGTCGATCGACGTGCGGGTGCCGGTGCAGGTCGCGTATCAGCAATGGTGCCGGTTCGAGGAATTTCCGCGGTTCATGGAGGGCGTCGAAGAGGTCAGGCAGCTCGATGACCGCCGTCTGCACTGGCGCGCCGAGGTCGGCGGCAAGCAGAAGGAGTGGGATGCCGAGATAACGCAGAATGTCGCCGACCAGTGCATCGCGTGGCGCAGCGTCGCCGGGGCGGAGAACTCGGGCCAGGTGAATTTTTCTCCGCTGGATGCGGGCGCGACCCGGGTGTCGGTGCGCATGAATTACGAAACCGAAGGCGTGGTCGAGGCGGTCGGCGATGCCGCCGGCGTGCTCAAGCGCAAGGTCGAGGGCGACCTGAAGCGCTTCAAGGAGTTCATCGAGGCGCGGGCTTGACGGCGTCGGTGTGACCAGCGCGGTCGCGGCCTGGCCGGGCAGGCCGCGACACCATCCCGGTTTCCGCCGGTTCCTCCCACCAAATCCGGCCCTGCCCGTCGGGCCGCCGGCCGCCGCCGCGGCCCTTCCCGCCTAAATATTCCCGTTCCGCCTTCGTCCCACAGGGTGATGCGCCAGATGGCGCCACACACCTTGTACTGAACGGGAGCCCGCCATGAGTTTCGACCGCGACGACGCCACTTTCCTGGTCCTCGTCAACCACGAAGAACAGTATTCGATCTGGCCGGACTACAAAGCCGTGCCCGGCGGCTGGCGCGCGGCGGGGTTCAGCGGCAACCGGCAGGCCTGCCTGGACTATATCGAGCGCACCTGGGTGGACATGCGTCCGCTCAGCCTGCGCCGCTTCATGGAGGCGCAAGCGCAGGCGGGCGGTTGACCATGGTGCCCCTGCAGCTGTACTGCCTGCCTTACGCGGGGGCCAGCGCCACGGCGTACCTGCGCTGGCGGCGCCTGTTGCCGGCGCAGGTCGACCTGCGCCCGCTGGAGCCGCCGGGCCGCGGTGCGCGGCTCGACGAGCCGCTGCTGCGCGATTTCGACGTGCTCGCGGAAGAAATGGCCGACGTGCTGTGCCGGCAGCTCGAGCGGCGCGCCGGTCCGTACGTGCTGTTCGGACACAGCATGGGCGGGCTGCTGGCCTGGCACCTGTGCCACCTGCTGCGCGAGCGCGGCCGCGCGCTGCCGCAGCGGCTGGTGGTGTCCGGCTGCGCCGCGCCGACCCGGCGCGATCCCGGCAGGCTGGCGGCACTGCGCGGCGACGCCGCGCTGAGCGCCGACCTGCGCAAGCACGGCGGCACGCCCGAGGCGGTGTTTGCCGATGCCGAGCTGCTGCGCCTGACGCTCGATGTCCTGGATGCCGACTATCGCGTGTGCGAGAGCTTCCGCTGCGGCGCAGTGCCGCCCCTGCCCTTGCCCGTGCACGTCTTTGCCGGCCTTGACGACCCGATTGCGCCGGCCGACCTGCACGCCTGGGCCATCGAGACCCGCGCCGGCCACACCCTCGACTGGTTCGCCGGCGGCCACTTCTTCCTGCACGACAGCCAGGCCGACGTGGTCGGCCGGCTCATTGCATACCTGGAGGCTGCGTCGGCCGGCAGCGTGGGAGCGTCCGTGCCCTCGCCCACAGCATCCGCCTCGTTGTTGCCCGCCTGACCCCCCCGTCCCGCACGACCCAACGCCAACTGTCTTCTCGAAGAGCCGATCCAAGCATGCAGCCCGCTCCGAATCCAACGGCCACGCTGGTGGCCCATCTCAGCCTGTTGGCCGCACAGCGCGGCGCCGACACGGCGCTGGTCATCGTCGACGCCGCCGGCGAGACCCGCTACAGCTACGCCGCGCTGGACACGCGCGTGCGGGCGCTGGCGGCGCACCTGGCCGCGCAGGCCGAGCCGGGCGCGCGCGCGCTGCTGCTGATGGACAGCGGCATTGACTACGTCACCGCCTTCTTCGCCTGCCTGTATGCGGGACTGGTCGCGGTGCCGGCGTTCGAGCCCGGCGCCGTGCGCTCCGCGCAAGTGGTGCGGCTGCGCGCAATTGCCGTCGACGCCGAACCGGCGCTGCTGCTGACCAACAGCGCGCAGGCGCGTGACCACGCCGAGGCGCTGGCCGAAATTGCGCCCGGCGCGGCGGTGGTGGCTGCCGATGCCACCCGGCCCGCCCCGGCGGAACCCTGGCAGCCCTACCCCGCCCGTGCCGAGACGCTGGCCTTCCTGCAGTACACCTCGGGCTCGACGTCCTCGCCGAAGGGCGTCATGGTCAGCCACGGCAATGTCATGGCGAACGAGGTGGCGATTGCCGAGGGCATGCGCGTGGGGCCCGGCGACGTGATGGTCAGCTGGCTGCCGCTGTATCACGACATGGGCCTGATCGGCGGGCTGCTGCAGCCCATCTACAGCGGCATCCCGGTGGTGCTGATGTCGCCGCAGTTCTTCCTGGAGCGCCCGGTGCGCTGGCTGCAGGCGATCAGCCAGCATCGCGGCACGCTGTCCGGCGGGCCGGACTTTGCCTTCCGGCTGTGCGTCGAACGCGTGCGCGACAGCCATCTTGCCGGGCTCGACCTGTCGAGCTGGGCGGTGGCGTACTCGGGCGCCGAGCCGGTGCGGGCTGATACCCTGCGCGCCTTTGTCGAGCGCTTTGCCGCGGCCGGTTTCCGCCAGCAGGCGCTGTATCCGTGCTACGGCCTGGCCGAGGCCACGCTGTTCGCCACCGGCTCCGAGCGTGGCGCCGGCATGGTCAGCACGCGCTTCGATGCGGCCGCGCTGGCGCGCGGCAACGCGGAACCGGCGCCGGACGGCATGGAACTGGTCGGATGCGGCTTCCCGCGCGCCGGCCATGCCATCCGCATCGCCGGCGCCGACGGGCGGGCGCTGCCCGACGGGCAGATCGGCGAGATCGAGATCGCCGGTCCCAGCCTGTGCGGCGGCTACTGGCGCAATGCCGAAGCCAGCGCCTCGGCCTACGGCGACGATGCCGGCGCAGGCCGCTGGCTGCGCACCGGCGACCTCGGCCTGTGGCATGGCGGGCAGCTCTATATTGCCGGGCGCCGCAAGGACCTGATCATCGTGCGCGGCCAGAACCTCTATCCGCAGGATATCGAGCGCGCGGTCGAAGAGCAGGTGCCCGCCGCGCGTCGCGGCCGGGTGGCGGCGTTCGCGGTCGAAGGTCCCGATGGCGAGGGGGTCGGCATCGCCGTGGAAATCTCCCGTCCGGAGCAGAAGCGCGCGGGCCATGTGGCCCTGGTGCAGGCGCTGGCGCAGGCGGTGGGCAACGCCTGCGGCGAACCGCTGGCGGTCGCGCTGCTGCTCAATCCTGGCGGCCTGCCCAAAACCACCAGCGGCAAGCTGCAGCGCAGTGCGTGCCGCGCTGGCTGGCTGGATGACAGCCTGGACGCGTGCGCGGTCTGGGCGCACGGCAGCTTTGCGCGCGGCGGCACCGCAGCCGCGGACCCGGCCGCCGCGCCGGCCGATGCCCCGCGCAGCGCCACCGAACTCGCGCTGGCCGCGCTGTGGCAGCAATTGCTGGGCACCGCGCCGGCCGGCCGCGACGCGCATTTCTTTGCCAGCGGAGGCAACTCGCTGAGCGCGGCGCGGCTGGTGGCGCGGCTGCGCGAGCAATTCGGCGCCGCGGTGCCGATGCGTCTGCTGTTCGAGCATCCCACGCTGCAAGCCTGTGCCGCCGCGCTCGACCAGCTGCCGGGCGAGGCCGCGGAAGCGCCGCTTGCCTCGGTGCCGCGCCTGCCGCAAATGCCGCTGGCGCCGGCGCAGCAGCGGCTCTGGCTGACCGACCGCATTGCCGCCGAAGCGGATCGCTGGACCTACAACATGGCCGGCGGGCTGCGCCTGAGCGGCACGCTGGACACGGCAGCGCTGCGCGGCGCGCTCAACGCACTGGTCGCGCGCCATGAAATCCTGCGTACCAGCTACCCCGCCGATGCGCAGGGCACGCCGTATGCGCGGATCGAAGCCGAACTGGCGCTCGACCTGCCCTTCAGCGACCTGTCGGCGCTGGGCGTGGCGCAACGCGAATCCGCGCTGCGGGAACTGGCCGAGGGCCAGGCGCGCGAGCCCTTCGACCTGGCCCAGGCGCCATTGCTGCGCGCCCGCCTGGTCCGAATCGCCGCCGACGACCATGCGCTGCTGCTGACGCTGCACCATATCGTCGGCGATGGCTGGTCCGTGGGCATCCTGCTCGACACGCTCGCCGTCGCCTACAACGCGGCACGGGCCGGCGTCGCGGTCGACTGGAAGCCGCTGTGGATCCAGTACGCCGACTACGCGGCGCACCAGCGCGGCGCCGACACCGGCCCGCAACGGCAGGCCGAGGCCGACTACTGGCGCGCCGCGCTGCGTGACGCGCCAAAGCGGCCGACCCTGCCCACGCCCAACCGGCGCCCGCCGGTGGCATCGAGCGACGGCGCCGCGTGCTACACCACCCTGTCCCCCGCGCTGCTGGCGCAGGCCGACGCGCTGGCGCAGGCCCACGGTGCATCGCGCTACATGGTGCTGCTGGCCGCCTTCCACGCCTTGCTGCACCAGGTCAGCGGCGCCGAAGACCAGCTCGTCGGCATCGACGTGGCCGGCCGCCCGCGCCGCGAGCTGGAGGAACTGGTCGGGTTTTTCGTCAACGTGCTGCCGCTGCGCGCGCACTGCCACGGCGGGCTGCGCTTTGCCGAGCTGCTGGCGCAGGTGCGCACGCGCACGCTGGCCGCGTTCGACCACCAGTCCCTGCCGTTCGAGCGCATCGTCGAAGCCGCCGGCGTGCCGCGCGAGCGCGCCTGGCATCCGCTGGTGCAGGTGCTGTTCGTGCTGCAGAACACGCCCGGCCAGGCACGTGGCTTCGACGGCCTGCACGCGGCGCGGCTGCCCACGCCCGTGCACGCGGCCAAGTTCGACCTGGCCGTGTTTCTTGAACCGTGCGACGACGGCCTGCGCGCCGAATGGGTCTATGCCACCGCGCTGTTCCCGCGCGCCGCGATGCAACGCCTCGCCGATGCCTACGGTGCCGTGCTGGCGCAGGCGCTGGCCCACCCTGACTCTCCGCTGGCCGGCTTCCAGGTACCGGCCGGCCTTTGCGAACCCGCTCCGGAACTGCCCGCCATGACCGCCACCACAGCGCCCCGCCCCAGCAAGCTCGACAAACTTGGCAAGCTCGCCAGCCTGCCCCGGCGCGCCGCCGAGGCAACTCCTGCCGCGCCAGCCGCCCCGCTGGTTCGGACCTCGTTCCTGGCACCGGGCCAGGCCTTCCCGATCGTAATGGAACCTGCCTCGCCCGATCTCGATCCGGTCGCGTGGGCGCTGGCGCACCGCGCGCAGATCGAGGCCACGCTGTGTCGCCACGGCGGCATCCTGCTGCGCGGCTTTGGCCTGCGCACGCCGCAGGAGTTCGAGCAGTTCGCCGAATCGATCGAGCCCGGGCTGTATGGCGCCTACGGCGACCTGCCGAAGAAGGAAGGCGGCCGCAACACGTACCGCTCCACGCCGTACCCCGAGCGCGAGATGATCCTGTTCCACAACGAAAGCGCGCACCTGCCGCGCTGGCCGCGCAAGCAATGGTTCTTCTGCGAGCTGCCGTCGCCGGTGGGCGGCGCAACGCCGATCGTCGACTGCCGCGAGATGTACCGCCGGCTGCCGCGCGAACTGGCCGAGCGCTTCGAGCGCAAGGGCCTGCGCTACGTGCGCACCTTCAACGACAAGCTCGACGTGAGCTGGCGCGACTTCTTCAAGACCGATTCGCGCGACGAGGTCGAAGCGCGGCTGCGCGCCTCCGGCACCGACTTTGCGTGGCTGGACGCCGACACGCTGCAGACTCGCGAACACTGCCCGGCGGTGATCGCGCACCCGGTCACCGGCGAGCGCAGCTTCTTCAACCAGGTCCAGCTGCACCACACCGCCTGCCTGGACCCGGAGGTGCGGCGCGACCTGCTGGACATCGTCGGCCCGCAGCGGATGCCGCGCCAGGTGACCTTCGGCGACGGCAGCCCGATCGCCGACGACGTCATGGCCCTGATCGGCGACCTTTATGAAGCCTGCGCCGTGCGCTTTGCCTGGCGCCAGGGCGACGTGGTGATGCTGGACAACATGCTGGCCGCGCACGCACGCGACCCCTTCCAGGGCCCGCGCAAGATCGTGGTGGCGATGGGCGACATGTTCGAGCGCAAGGACTTGCCGCCGCTAGCGGCACGCGCCGACGCGCGGGACGTCGCCGTGGCGGCCGACACCGCGCTGGAGGGCTGAGCCGATGGACGCCATCACCCAGGATTTTGCGCGCCACGCCCGCGCGCTCGGGCGCGAACAGCGCGCGTTGGCGGCGCACGCGACCATGCCGGTTACGCTGTCGGCAACCATCGAGGGGCCGCTGGACGCGCAGCGCCTGCAGCGGGCACTGTGCCGGGTCGCCGCACGCCATCCGGCCACGGGGCTAGTGTTCGGCCGTGTCGAAGGGCTGCGCGGCTTGCGCCAGCACTTTGCGGGTGCCTTGCCCGCGTGGTCGGGGACGCGCCGGGACCCACCCACGCCCGACACAGCCTTGCAGGCCGCACTGCAGGTGCTCGACGACAATCGCGCACAGCTGACGCTGACGGCCCATCCGCTGGCGGCCGATGGCCCCAGCCTGGTCACGCTGCTAAGCGAACTGGCCCAGGCCTACGCCGACGAAGCCGCCCCGTACGCGGAAGCGCCACTGCCCTATGCGGACTACCTCGACTGGACCGAAGGGCTGGCACAGGAGAACACCGAAGCCGGCGCGGGCTACTGGCAAGCCGTGTGCGAACGGATTGCCGGCCTCGATGCGCCGAGGCTGCCCTGGCAACGCGCCGGCAATGCAAACGAAGCGCTGGCGGCGCAGTGTGTGGAGCTTCCCACGGCGGAAGCCGCTGCGGTGGCCGCCTGGGCCGCGGCGCTGGGCCAGCCGCTTGCGCACGCGCTGCAGGCGGCATGGTGGCTGCTGCTGGCACGCCTCGATCCGGCCGCGGCGTTCTGCGCCGGCTGGCAGCACGACTGCCGCGATGACTTCGACGTACTGGCCGGCGCGGTGGGGCGTTATGAAGCGCTGCTGCCGCTCGCGGTGCAGCCGGACATGGCTGCGCCGTTTGCCGACTGGCTTGCCGCGGTCGGCGCCCAGTTGCAGCAGCACCTCGACTGGCGCGAGCATTGCCCGGCGGACGCCAGCGCCGGCGCACCTGCACGAGTCGGCTTCTGCTGCCGCGGCCCTGCCAGCATGCAGTGGCGGCATGGCGACCTGCATTGGCACGCCAACACACCGCCGGCGCTGCTGCCGGGCCTGGCGCTGGCGTTGCAGGTCCAGGTGGAAGACGGCCTGCCATGCCAGCTGGTATTGCACCACGCCGACAGTGTCCATGGCGCGGATGCGATGGCATGCCTGCTTGACCAGTACCGCACGCTGCTGCAAACGCTGCGCGCGGCGCCGCACACCGCCGTCGGCGCATTGCCGCTCGCCACCGCAGCCGAGCGCGCGCGCGCCGACGCCATGCACGCGCCGGCGCTGCATGTCGGCGCGCAGATGCTGCCGCAGCGGTTGGCTCACTGGGCCAACGAGCGCCCGCATGCGCCGGCGTTGTCGGCCCCTGGCCTGCAGCTGAGCTACGCCGGCCTCGCCCGCGCCGTGGACACGGTGGCGCGGCAGTTGCCGGCACTGGGTTTGCGCGCGGGCCAGCCGGTCGGCCTGCTGCTGCCGCGTTCGGGCGAACTGGTGGTGGCATTGCTGGCGGTGATGCGTGCCGGTGCGCCGTACCTGCCGCTCGATCCGGCGTGGCCGCCGCAGCGGCGCGCGCAGATCCTGGCCGACGCCGGTGCCACGCTGATGCTGACCGACGCGGCCCATGCGCCTTCCGCCGGGCCGCTGCCGCATGCCGCGATCGCGGCACTGCTGGCGGCCGACATCGCCGCCGACGCCACCCACACGCTGCCAGCGGTGGACGCCGCGCAGCCCGCCTATGTGCTCTACACCTCTGGCTCGACCGGCACGCCCAAGGGCGTTGCCATCAACCATGGCCAGTTGCTGAACTACGCGGCTGCCTCCGGGCAGGCGCTGCGCCTCGACCGCTGCCAGCGTTTCGGCCTGACCTCCACCGTCGCCGCCGACCTGGGCAACACCACCCTGTTCGGCGCGCTGTGGCATGGCGCCTGCCTGTGCGTCGCAGACGAGGCCGACATGCAGCACGCCGCCGCGTTCACCGCCTTCCTGGCGCGCGAGCATGTCGATTGCCTGAAGATCGTGCCCTCGCACCTGGACGCCTTGCTCGACGGCGACACCGCGCCGCTGCCGCTGCCGCCGCATGCCACCATCGTGCTGGGCGGCGAGGCCGCCTCCGCGGCGCTGCGGCAGCGGCTGCGCGCGCGCATGCCGCAGGCCCGCGTGTGCAACCACTACGGGCCCACCGAAACCACGGTGGGCATCCTGGTCCACGATGCCGGCCGCGCGGTGGACGCGGTGGACGCGCCGCTGCCGCTGACGCAGGTGCTGGCCAACTGCGAGGCCTATGTGCGCACCGCCACGGGCCAGCTGGCCGCCGTGGGCGAAACCGGCGAGCTTTATCTCGGCGGCGCGCAGCTGTGCGCCGGCTATCTGGGCGGCGCCGTGGCCGGGACGACCTTCGTTGCGCACCCCGACCGCCCGGGCCAGCGCCTGTACCGCAGCGGCGACCTCGCCCGCTACCTGCCGCGCGGCGGCATCGAGCTGGTCGGGCGTGCCGACCACCAGGTCAAGGTGCGCGGCTTCCGTATCGAATGCGGCGAAGTGGAACAGGCGCTGGCGGCGCTGCGCGGGGTACGGCAGGCGGTGGTCATGCTGGCCGCCCCGGCCGGCGGCGCGTCCCAGCTCGCCGCGTGGATCGTATCCGACGACGCCACGGCCACAGACGCCACCGCCCTGCGCAATGCGCTGCGCCACGAGCTGGCCGAGCGCCTGCCCGAAGCGATGATCCCCGCGCTGTGGTTCGCCATGGCGGCGCTGCCCCGGCTGCCGAACGGCAAGGTGGACCGCCGCGCGCTGGCGCAAGCTGCCGCCGCGGGCCCGGCACCCTCGTCTGCCAGACCGCTGCGCGAGCCGGCAAGCGAACTGGAAGCGCTGCTGCTGGACCAGCTGCGCGACCTCCTCGGCGCGCCGGGCCTGGCGGTGCACGACGACCTGTTCGAAGCCGGCGGCCATTCGCTGCTGGTGATCAAGCTGGTGGCGCGCATCCGCAAGCTGCTGAAGCTGGAGATCGCCCCGGCCGTGGTCTTCGACGCCCCGGACGCGGCCGCGCTGGCGCAGGCGCTGCGCGGCGCCAGTCCCGATCCCGACGGTCTCGAGACATTGGCCGGCCTGCAGCGCCAGCTGGCGGCGATGTCGCCCGAGGCGCGCGCCGCGCTGCGTGCCTCGGCCCCGGTCAACGCCACCGCCACCGCATAACGTCTTTTCCCTGGAACGCATCCATGACGCAATCCTCGACCCCTGCCCGGCAGGCGGCGCTGCTGGCGTTGCTGCTGGCGCAGGACGCGGAGCCGGCCGCCGCGCCGGCCAGTCCCGCGCCCGCCGCGGCGCCGCTGTCTTTCTCGCAGCAACGCCTCTGGTTCCTGCTGCAGTACGAGCCCGGCAGCACGGCCTACAACCAGACCCGAGCCTTCGTGCTGCGCGGCGCGCTCGACCGCCGCGCGCTGGAGGTCGCGCTGCGCGCCGTGATCGCACGCCATCCCGCGCTGCGCACCCGTTTCGTCGCGGACGAGGCCGCGCCCGGCAGCTTGCCCCGGCAGATGGTCGAGTCCGCATCCGCCTTTGCGCTGGCCGAAGCCACGCTGCCCGCCGGCCCCGATGCACTGCAAGCATGCCTCGACGCCGAAGCCGCGCGGCCGTTCGACCTCGGCCAGGCGCCGCTGCTGCGCGCCACGCTGCTGGCGCGCGCCCATGACGACCACGTGCTGCTGCTGTCGCTGCACCATATCGTCTCCGATGCGGTTTCCAACGCGATAATCGCGCGCGACCTGGGCACGGCCTATGCGCAGGCGCTCGCGCACGACGGCGAGATCGCACTGCCCGCCCCCCCCACGACCTTCGCCGCCCATGCCAGCCGCCAGCGCGAACGCCTGGCCAGCGGTGACCTGGACGCCCAGCGCGCGTGGTGGCAGCGCCAGCTGGACAATCACGTGCCGGCCCTGCAGTTGCCCGCCGACCGCCCTTACGGTAGCGAGGTCACGCGCGTGGCGCGGCGCATCGATGCGGCACTGGACCCGACCCTGCTCGGCGCATTGCGCCGCTTCTGCACCGCGCAGCGCTGCACGCCATTCGTGGCGCTGCTTGCCGCGTGGCAGGCACTGCTGAGCCGCTATGCCGGCCAGGACGATTTCGCGGTCGGCGTGCCGCACGCGGGCCGCGACGGCGACGGCCTGGACGATGTGGTCGGCTTCTTCGTCAACACCCATGTCTACCGCTCGCGCACCGCACCCGGCATCAGCGGCCGCGCGCTGTGCGAACAGCTGCGCGCCGACACGCTGGGGGCGCTCGGCCACGCCGACCTGCCGTTGGAAGTCCTGCTCGACGGCATGCAGGTGCCGCGCGTCGCCGGCCGCAGTCCGCTGTTCCAGGTCATGTTCAACCTGCGCACAGCAACGGCACCTGCGGCGCTGGCGCTGCCGGGGCTGCAGGTGCAGGCCGTGGAAGCGCGCCAGACCGGCGCCAAGTTCGACCTGATCCTCGACGCCGAAGACCGTGGCGACGGCCTCGCCCTGAGCCTGGAGTACGACTGCGCGCTGTTCGATGCCGCCACGGCGCAGCGCATGCTGCGCCACTACCTGGCCCAGCTGTGCGGGCTGTTGCACCAGCCCGAACTGCCGCTGGCGGCCATGCCCCTGCTCGGCGACGACGACGCTGCCACGCTGGCGCACCAGCACGCTGCCGGCCAGCCGGCGCGGCACGTTGCCGCCGAGCTCGCCCACCGCCGCATCCAGCGCCACGCCGAGCAACAGCCGCAGGCCATCGCCCTGCGCCATGGCGAGACCACGCTGACCTACGGTGAACTGGAGCGGCGCGCGAACCGGCTGGCGCACCGGCTGATCGCGCTCGGCGTCGGCCCGGAAGTGCGCGTCGGCGTTGCCATGGAGCGCTCGCCGGAGATGATCGTCGGCCTGCTCGCCATCCTGAAGGCCGGCGGCGCCTACGTGCCGTTCGACCCGGCCTATCCCGCCGAGCGCCTGGCCTACCTGTTCGAGGACAGCGGCATTGCCGCCTTGCTGACCCAGCCCGCGCTGCGCGCCCTGCTGCCGCAGCGCGATGGCCTGCCGGTGTTGGAACCCGACACGCAAGACGATGACGGTGCCTGGCCGGAATACGCGCCCATGGTCGAGGTCCGTCCCGAACACCTCGCCTACGTGATCTACACCTCCGGCTCCACCGGCCGGCCCAAGGGCGCCCAGTTGCAGCACGGCAATTTGTCGCGCCTGCTGGCGGCGACGCAGCACTGGTTTGGTTTCGGCCCCGCCGATGTCTGGACGCTGTTCCATTCGTACGCGTTCGATTTCTCGGTCTGGGAGATCTTTGGCGCGCTGTGCCATGGTGGGCAACTCGTGATCGTGCCGTTCCACGTCAGCCGCGCGCCGCAGGAATTTATCGCGCTGCTCCGGCACGAACGCGTCACCGTGCTGAACCAGACCCCGTCGGCATTCCGCGCGCTGCTGGCCCAGCCCCAGCTGTACGGCGCGCCGCTGGCGCTGCGCCATGTGATCTTCGGCGGCGAGGCGCTCGATCCGCAGGCACTGCGGCCGTGGATCGACCACTTCGGCGATGCCTCGCCGCAACTGGTCAATATGTATGGCATCACTGAAACCACGGTGCATGTGACCTACCGTCCGATCAAGCGCGCCGACCTGGACCCGTCCAGCCGCACGCGCAGCCCGATCGGCGAACGCATTCCGGACCTGGGCGTGCGCGTGCTGGATCCCGGACTGAACCCGGTGGCGCCCGGCGTGGCCGGTGAACTCTACATTGCAGGCGCCGGCCTGGCGCGCGGCTACCTGAATCGTCCGGGGCTGACCGCCGAACGCTTCGTGCCCGACCCGTTTGCCGGCGATGGCGCGCGGCTCTACCGCACCGGCGACCTGGCGCGCTGGCTGCCCGACGGTCAGCTGGAATACCTGGGTCGCATCGACCAGCAACTGAAGATCCGCGGCTTCCGCATCGAGCCGGGCGAGATCGAGGCGCGCATCCTGGCGCAGCCCGGTGTCGGCAACGCGGCGGTGATCGCTGCCGAGGGGCCGTCCGGTGCGCGGTTGGTCGCGTATGTGGTGCCCGTTGCAGGGGCGAGGATTGATGGCGCGACACTACGCACCGCGCTGGCCGCGGAACTGCCCGACTACATGGTGCCGGCCGCGTTCGTCGTGCTGGATACCCTGCCGCTGACGCCCAACGGCAAGCTCGACCGCCGCGCACTGCCGGCGCCGGCCTTCGACAGCGCCCAGGACTTCATCGCGCCCGAGGGCGACGCCGAAACCGCGCTCGCCGCGATCTGGTCGGAAGTCCTTGGCCTGCCGCGCGTCGGCCGCGCCGACAACTTCTTCGAGCTCGGCGGCGATTCGATCCTGAGCCTGCAGATCGTCGCCCGTGCCCGCGGCGCCGGCTGGGTGCTGACGCCGCGGCAACTGTTCGAACGCCAGACTCTGGCCGAACTGGCAGCAGTCGCCGCGCCGGTGGTACAAGACGCGATCGATGGCAACGCCGTGCCGGCAGGACCGGTGCCGCTGCTGCCGATCCAGGCGGACTTCTTCGACACACCGATGGCCCGGCGCCACCACTGGAACCAGTCGGTACTGCTCGATTGCCGCGAGACGCCCGAACTTCCTGCACTGGCCGCGGCGCTTGCCGATGTGGTAGCGCATCACGATGCGCTGCGCCTGCGCTTTGCCGAGCGCGACGGCGTCTGGCAGCAGGCGTATGCCGACAGAGAAGTCTGTCCGGACTTGCTGTGGGTGCGACACGCGGCGTCGGAAGCCGAGCGGCTGGCGCACTGCGAAGCCGCCCAACGCAGCCTCGACCTGGCCGAGGGGCCGCTGCTGCGTGCCGTCGCGCTGCAAGCCGGCGAGCGCTGGCAATTGCTGCTGGTAATCCATCACCTGGTGGTCGACGGCGTGTCATGGCGCGTGCTGGTCGAGGACCTGCGCGACGCCTACCAGCAACGCCGACAAGTCCAGCGGGCCGTGCTGCCGGCTCGCACCGCGTCGTACCAGCGCTGGTCGCAGGCGCTGCGCGCCAACGCCGCCACGCGCGACGCTGAACTGCCGCATTGGCAGGCGCTGGCTCAGGTTGACGCCAGCCTGCCTTGCGACGATCCGGCGGGCGCCCTGACCATCGCCGAACGCGATGCCGTCACGCTGACACTGCCCGCCGAACTGACCCAGGCCCTGCTGCAGCGCGCGCCGGCGGCGTACCGCACGCGCGTCAACGACCTGCTGCTGACTGCGCTGGCCCGGGCGCTGTCCAACTGGAGCGGCCGCCCGCAGGTGCTGATCGACCTCGAAAGCCATGGACGCGTCGCCGGTGTCGACGACACGCTGGATCTGAGCCGCACCGTCGGCTGGTTCACGACGCTGTTCCCGGTCGCGCTCGACGGCAGTGGCGCATTCGATGATGCGATCAAGACAGTCAAGGAGCAATTGCGCGCGGTGCCGGGTGATGGCATCGGCTTCGGCCTGCTGCGCCGCTTCGGCTCGCCCGCGCAACAGGCGGCGCTGGCCGATGTGCCCAGGCCAGAGGTGGTGTTCAACTACCTGGGCCAGCTCGACGCGAGCTTTGCCGACGACAGCCCGTGGCGGCTCTCTGCCGACAGCGCGGGCGCCAACCAGGATCCCTCGGCACCGCTGTCGCATCCGCTGTCGGTCAATGGACAGGTGCTGGAGAGCGAACTACGCCTGACGCTGGCCTTCAGCCGGGCACGCCATCGGGCGGAGACGGTCCGCCGACTCAGCGAAGCCTTGCGCGACGAACTCGAAGCGCTGATTGCCCACTGCAATGCGGGCGCCGCGGGCTTCACCCCGAGCGACTTCCCGCTGGCGCGGCTGACGCAGGGCGGGCTGGATGCCCTGAAGCTCGACCCCGCGCAGGTGCAGGACCTCTACCCGCTGTCGCCAATGCAGGCCGGCATGCTGTTCCACAGCGTGCTGGCGCCAGAGGGCAGCGCCTATACCAACCAGTTGCGCGTCGATATCGACGGACTCGATCCGGCACGCTTTATCGCGGCGTGGCATGCCGCGCTGGCGCGCCACGACAGCCTGCGCTGCGGTTTCCTGCATCGCGGCGAACAGCCGCTGCAGTGGGTGGCTCGTTCGGTGCGGCTGCCGGTGACCACCGAAGACTGGACCGGCCGGGACGCCGCCGAGCTGGACCGATTTGCCGCCGCCGAACTGGGCCAGGGCTTCGACCTCGAGCGCCCGCCGCTGATGCGCGTGGCGCTGCTGCGCACCGGTGCGCATCGCCACCATCTGGTCTGGACCGTGCACCACCTGTTGCTCGACGGCTGGAGCACCGCGCAGCTGCTGAGTGAAGTGCTGCGCCACTATGCCGGCGAAACGCTGCCCGCGAGCGGCGGGCGCTTTGCCGACTATATCGGCTGGCTGCAGTCGCGCGACGCCGCCGCGGACGAAGCCTTCTGGAAGGCGCAGCTGGCACCGCTCGATGCGCCGACC
This sequence comes from Cupriavidus nantongensis, assembly GCF_041726985.1. Taxonomy (GTDB): domain Bacteria; phylum Pseudomonadota; class Gammaproteobacteria; order Burkholderiales; family Burkholderiaceae; genus Cupriavidus; species Cupriavidus nantongensis_A. The sequence goes on from NZ_CP168302.1 coordinate 182,851, forward strand.
CGCCTGCTGGCGGCACTGCCGGCCCCGGAACAAGGACAAGGCCAGGGCGAGCATCACCACGAACTCGACGCCGCCGAGACCACCGCGCTGGCCACCTTCGCCCGCGCGCAGAAGGTCACGCTGAACACGCTGGTGCAGGCGGCCTGGCTGTTGCTGCTGCAGCGCTGCACCGGCCAGCCGTGCGTGGCCTTCGGCGCCACCGTGGCCGGCCGCCCGGCGGAGCTGCCGGCCGCGCAGCAGATGCTGGGGCTGTTCATCAATACGCTGCCTGTGATCGCCGCGCCGCGTCCGCAGCAAGCGGTGGGCGACTGGCTACGCGAGGTACAGGCGCTGAACCTCGCGCTTCGCGAGCACGAGCACACCCCGCTCTATGACATCCAGCGCTGGGCCGGACACAGCGGCCAGGCGCTGTTCGATTCGATCGTGGTGTTCGAGAACTACCCGGTCGATGCGGCGCTGCGCCGCGCGCCGGCCGGGCTGTCGTTCTCCGGCGTGCGCAACCGCGCCGAGACCAACTATCCGCTGGCGCTGGTGTTCGCGCACACCGACACGCTGCGCCTGACCTGCCGCTTCGACCGCGCCGTGCTCGGCGAACCGCAGGCGCGACTGCTGGCGCACAGCCTGTTTGCGGTGCTGCGCCAGCTGGCCGCGGACGCGGCGCGCCCGTTGGGGCGGATCAGCCTCGCCACGGCTGACGCGCCCCTGACGGCCGCAGCAACTGCGGCCCAGCTTGCCCACCATCGCTTCGAAGCCCATGCGGCGTCTGCGCCGGATGCCGTGGCGCTGGCGACGGACGACGTGCAACTCACCTACCGCGAACTCAATGGCCGCGCCAACGCCCTCGCGCATCGTCTGGTCGCACAAGGGGTAGGCCCGGACGTGCCGGTTGGCGTGCTGGCCGAACGCTCGGTCGAACTGATCGTCGCCCTGCTCGCCATCCTCAAGGCCGGCGGCGCCTACGTGCCGTTCGATCCCGATTATCCCGCCGACCGCCTGGCCTACATGGTCGAGGACAGCGGCGTGGCGATGCTGCTGGCGCAGCGGCCCGACGCCATCGCGCCGTTGCCGGCGGCCGTGCCGGTGATCGGCCTGAACGCGCCTTCCCTGTATGAAGGCGAGCACGCCAACCCGTCCCCGGCGCTGCATCCGCACCACCTGGCCTATGTGATCTACACCTCGGGCTCCACCGGACGGCCCAAGGGCGTGGGCGTCTCGCACGCGGCGCTGGCGCATTACCTGCACGGCGTGCTGGCGCGACTGGCGCTGGCGCCCCCATCGCGCATGGCGATGGTGTCGACGCCCGCGGCGGATCTCGGCCATACGGTGCTGTTCGGCGCGCTGGCCAGCGGTGGCGCGCTGCACCTGCCGGCGCGCCGCTGCTTGTTCGATGCCGCGGCGTTCGCGCGCTACATGGCGCAGCACCGCATCGGCGTACTCAAGATCGTTCCCGGCCACCTGCGCGCATTGCTCGACGGCGCGCAAGCAGCCGGGGTGCCGCTGGCCGACGTGCTGCCCGAACACACCCTGGTGCTGGGCGGCGAAGCCACCGACGCGGCGCTGCGGGCGCGCCTCCACGCGGCCCAGCCGGCGTGCCGGCTGGTCAACCACTACGGGCCGACCGAGACCACCGTCGGCGTGCTCGTGCACGCGGCCGGCACCGTGCCGCAGCCCGGGGCAGGCTTGCCGCTGGGGCAGCCGCTGACCGGCACCGGCGCGTACGTGCTGGACGCCAACCTGTGCCCGCTGCCCGACAGCATCGCCGGTGAGCTCTATGTCGGCGGGCCCGCGCTGGCGCGCGGCTACCTCGGCCGCGCGGCGTTGACGGCAGACCGCTTCATCCCCGATCCCTGCGCCCGCGACGGCGCGCGGCTGTACCGCACCGGCGACCGCGTGCGGCGCCGCGCCGACGGCGTGTTCGAGTACCTGGGCCGCGTCGACGACCAGGTCAAGATCCGCGGTTTCCGCGTCGAACCGGGCGAAGTCGCGGCGCAGCTGGCAGCGCTGCCGCAGGTGCGCCAGGCCGCGGTGGTCGCCGCGCCCGCCGCCGGCGGCATGCAACTGGTCGGCTACGCGGTGCCGCAAGCGGATGCGCGGCCCGATCCCGCTGCGCTGTGCCGCGCGCTGGCCGCGACGCTGCCGCCGCATATGGTGCCGGCCACCATCGTGCTGCTCGACGCGCTGCCGCTCACCGCCAACGGCAAGCTGGATCGCCGCGCGCTGCCGGCGCCGGACGCCACCGCGGCCTCCGTCGCGGCGGAGCGGGAAGCACCGCAAGGAGACCTCGAGATTCGTCTTGCCGGCATCTGGCAAGCGCTTCTGCAGGTGCCCGCGGTGGGCCGCCACGACAACTTCTTCGCACTGGGCGGCCATTCGCTGCTGGCTGTCCAGCTCCTGTCCCGGATCCAGGGCGAACTTGGCATCGAGGTGCCGCTGGCCCTGCTGTTCGGCGCCGCCACGCTGGCCGAACTGGCCGCGGCGCTGCCGGCGCAGCAACGCCATGCCGACGAAGCCGCCCTGCTGGAACTGGAAGCGTTCGCCAATACCCTGGAGTCAGTCTGAATGATCGAAGCCAACACCGCGGCCCGTCTGGCCGCGCGCTTTGCCACGCTGGCGCCGGCCCAGCGCCGCGCCTTTCTCGACAAGATGGCCGGGCAAGGCATCGCATTCTCGCAATTGCCGATCCCCGCGCTGCCGCGGCCCGACGCCGCCGCCGGCTACGATGCGCCGCTGTCGTATGCGCAGCAGCGCCAGTGGTTCCTGCACCGCTTCGCGCCGGACAGCGCGGCCTACCATATCAGCAGCCGCGTAGAGCTGCACGGCGAACTCGACGCGGGCGCGCTGCAGGCGGCGTTCGCCACGCTGGCGCAGCGCCATGAAGCCCTGCGCACGGTGTTCCTGGCGGACGCCGATGGCAAGGTGCGTCAACATGTGCAACCCGCAATCAGCATCGAACTGCCGCTGACCGACTTGTCGGCCGACCCCGGCAGCGCCGATGCACGCGCCGCCGCGATCGCCGAGGCGCCGTTCGACCTGGGCCGCGCGCCGTTGCTGCGCGTGCACCTGCTGCGCCTGGGCGCGCGGCACCATCGGCTGGTGCTGGCGATGCACCATATCGTCTCGGACGGCTGGTCGATGCAGTTGCTGATCGACGAGCTGGCAGCGGCCTACCGCGCGCAGCGGCTCGGCCAGCCGCTGCCCGAGGCCGCGCCCGCGATCGGCTATACCGACTATGCGGTGTGGCAGCGCAACTGGCTCGAGGCTGGCGAACAGGCACGGCAACTGGCCTGGTGGCGCGCAACCCTGGAGGGCGCGCCCGGCGTGCTGGCGCTGCCGACGGACCGTCCGCGCCCCGCCGTGGCGGCTTACCGCGCGCAGCGCTGCGAGATCGCCATCCCGGTCACGCTCGCCGATGCGCTGCGCCAACGCGCGCAAGCCAGTGGCGGGACGCTGTTCATGGCCTTGCTGGCCGGCTTCCAGGCACTGCTGTACCGCTATACCGGCAGCCGCGACCTGTGCGTGGGGGTGCCGGTGGCCGGCCGCAACCGCCTGGAAACCGAGCGCGTGGTAGGCCTGTTCGTCAACACGCAGGTCGTGCGCGCACGACTTGACGGCAGCCAGCCGCTGTCCGCGCTGCTCGGGCAGACCCGCGAAGCCGTGCTGGGCGCGCAGGCGCACCAGGACCTGCCGTTCGAGCAACTGGTGGAAGCGCTGCAGCCCGAGCGCAGCGTCAGCTACCACCCGCTGTTCCAGGTGGTACACAACCACCGCCGCAGCGACCGCGCGGCGCGCGTGTCGCTGCCGGACCTGGAAATCGAAAGCGCGCCGGTGGGCGAGCGCACCACAGCGCTGGAGCTGACGCTCGATACGCGCGAGGACAGCGACGGCCAGGTCCATGCCTGCTTCCACTATGCCGAGGAACTGTTCGACGCCAGCACGGCGGAACGGCTCGCACGCCATTACGTGCGGCTGCTGACCCGCCTGGCCGACGCTCCGGAGCAATCGCTCGATACGGTGGATCTGCTTGACGAGTCCGAACACCGCAGCCTGCTGGCGCTGGGCCAGGGCGAGGCGCCTGCCGGCGAGACCCTGCCGGTGCACGCGCACATCGCCCGCCACGCCGCGGCCCGCCCCGACGCCGTCGCCGTGATCTGCGGCGACCAGGTGCTGCGCTACGGCGAGCTGCTGGCCCGCGCCGACCGCCTCGCCGCCGTGCTGAACTCGCGCGGCATCGGCGCCGAGGATCGCGTCGGCATCGCGCTGTCGCGCTCGCCCGACCTGATCGTCGCGCTGCTGGCGGTGATGCGCAGCGGCGCCGCCTATGTGCCGTTCGATCCCGCCTATCCCAAGGACCGGCTGGCCTACCTGTTCGAGGACAGCGCGATCCGGCTGCTTGTCACCGAGCCCGCGCTGCTCGATGCGCTGCCCGCGCCGGCGGCGCTGCCGGTGCTGACGCTGGATGCGGTCAATGAGGGCATCGCACCGCTGGCGGAGCAGCCCGTACACCCCGGCCAGCTCGCCTACGTGATCTACACCTCCGGCTCCACCGGCCGGCCCAAGGGGGTCTGCGTTGCGCACGGGCCGCTCGCCATGCACGTGGCCGCGACCATCGACGTCTATGAGATGGGTCCGCATTCGCGCGAACTGCACTTCCTCTCGTTCGCCTTTGACGGCGCCCACGAGCGCTGCCTGTGCGCGCTCGCCTGCGGCGGCTCGCTGCTGCTGCGCGACGATGCGTTGTGGACACCGGAGCAGACCGCCGCGGCGATGAGCCGCCACGACGTCACCAACGCCGGCTTCCCGCCGGCCTATCTGCGCCAGCTGGCCGAGCATTGCGAACAGAGCGGCCAGCGCCCGCCGGTGGCGCTCTACTCGTTCGGCGGCGAGGCCATGCCGCGTGCCGCGTTTGCCCAGGCACGCTGTGCGCTGGCGCCGCGTACCTTCATCAACGGCTATGGCCCGACCGAAACGGTGGTGACGCCGATGGTCTGGAAGGTGCGCGCCGATGCGCCCGAAGCCGAGTTTGCCGGCACTTACGCGCCCATCGGCCGCCCGGTGGGCGCGCGCCGCTGCTACCTGCTCGACCCAGAACTGAACCTGGTGCCGCCGGGCGTGGCCGGCGAGCTTTACATCGGTGGCGAGGGCCTGGCGCGGGGGTACCTGAACAAGGGCGGCATGACCGCCGAGCGTTTCGTGCCGGATCCGTTTGCCAGCGATGGCGCGCGGCTCTACCGTACCGGCGACCTGGCGCGCTGGCTGCCTGATGGTCAGCTGGAATACCTGGGACGCATCGACCAGCAGCTGAAGATCCGCGGCTTCCGCATCGAGCCGGGCGAGATCGAGGCGCGCATTCTCGCGCAGCCCGGTGTCGGCAATGCGGCGGTGATCGCTGCCGAGGGGCCGTCCGGTGCGCGGCTGGTGGCGTATGTGGTGCCCGCTGCGGGCGCGACCTTGGATGGCGCCACGCTGCGCACCGCGCTGGCCGCGGAACTGCCCGACTACATGGTGCCGGCGGCCTTCGTCGTGCTCGACACGCTGCCGCTGACCCCCAACGGCAAGCTCGACCGCCGCGCGCTGCCCGCGCCGGCTTTCGACAGTGCCCAGGACTTCATCGCGCCCGAGGGCGACGCCGAAACCGCGCTCGCCGCGATCTGGTCGGAAGTCCTTGGCCTGCCGCGCGTCAGCCGCGCCGACAATTTCTTCGAGCTCGGCGGCGATTCGATCCTGAGCCTGCAGATAGTCGCGCGTGCCCGCGCCGCCGGCTGGGTGCTGACGCCGCGGCAACTGTTCGAGCGCCAGACGCTTGCCGAACTCGCGGCGGTTGCGACGCCGGTCGCGCCCGACACGATCGATGGCAACGCCGTGCCAGTTGGCACAGTGCCGCTGCTGCCGATCCAGGCGGACTTCTTCGACACACCGATGGCCCGGCGCCACCACTGGAACCAGTCGGTACTGCTCGATTGCCGCGAGACGCCCGAACTTCCTGCACTGGCCGCGGCGCTTGCCGATGTGGTAGCGCATCACGATGCGCTGCGCCTGCGCTTCGCCGAGCGCGACGGCGTCTGGCAGCAAGCGTATGCCGACGCCGAAGCCTGTCCGGACTTGCTGTGGATGCGCCACGCCGCGTCCGAAGCCGAGCGGCTAGCCCACTGCGAAAGTGCTCAGTGCAGTCTCAATCTGTCCGAAGGGCCGCTACTGCGTGCCGTCGCGCTGCAAGCCGGCGAGCGCTGGCAATTGCTGCTGGTGATCCATCACCTGGTGGTCGATGGCGTGTCGTGGCGCGTGCTGATCGAGGACCTGCGCGACGCTTACCAGCAACGCCGGCAAGGCCAGCCGGCCGTGCTGCCGGCTCGCACCGCGTCGTACCAGCGCTGGTCGCAGGCGCTGCACGCCAATGCCAAAGAGCGCTGTGACGAAATGGCGCACTGGCAGGCGCTGGCTCAGGTTGACGCCAGCCTGCCTTGCGACGATCCGGCGGGCGCCCTGACCATCGCCGAACGCGATGCCGTCACGCTGACACTGCCCGCCGAACTGACCCAGGCCCTGCTGCAGCGCGCGCCGGCGGCGTACCGCACGCGCGTCAACGACCTGCTGCTGACTGCGCTGACCCGGGCGCTGTCCAACTGGAGTGGCCGCCCGCAGGTGCTGATCGACCTCGAAAGCCATGGACGCGTCGCCGGTGTCGACGACACGCTGGATCTGAGCCGCACCGTCGGCTGGTTCACGACGCTGTTCCCGGTCGCGCTCGACGGCAGTGGCGCACTCGATGATGCGATCAAGACAGTCAAGGAGCAATTGCGCGCGGTGCCGGGTGATGGCATCGGCTTCGGCCTGCTGCGCCGCTTCGGCTCGCCCGCGCAACAGGCGGCGCTGGCCGATGTGCCCGGGCCAGAAGTGGTGTTCAACTACCTGGGCCAGCTCGACGCGAGCTTTGCCGACGACAGCCCGTGGCGGCTCTCTGCCGACAGCGCGGGCGCCAACCAGGACCCCGCCACGCCGCTGTCGCATCCGCTCTCGGTGAGTGGACAGGTGCAGGACGGTCAGCTCAAGCTGTCCGTGGCCTATGCCCGCCGCCGCTATCGCAGCGCGACGATCGAAGCGCTCGCGGCGGCGTTGCGCGCGGAACTGGAGGCGGTTGTCGCGCATTGCACCGCCGGGGCTGTGGGCCTGACGCCATCCGACTTCCCGCTCGCCTGCCTTTCGCAGGCCAGGCTGGATGCGCTTGGCCTTGCGCCGCAGCAGGTGCAGGACCTCTACCCCTTGGCGCCGATGCAGGCAGGCATGCTGTTCCACAGCGTGTTTGGCGAGCACGGCAGCGCCTATACCAACCAGTTGCGCGTCGATGTCGACGGCATCGAGCCCGAGCGCTTCCGCGCGGCATGGCAGGCGGTGCTGGCGCGCCACGACACCCTGCGCAGTGGCTTTCTGCACCGGGCCGACCCGCCGCTGCAGTGGGTCGCCAGGCAGGCGGCGCTGTCGGTGCTGGTCGAGGACTGGCGCGGGCGCGGTGAGGACGAGATCGACGCCTTCGCGGACCGCCAGCGCGCACAGGGCTTCGACCTCGAGCGCCCGCCGCTGATGCGACTGGCGCTGCTGCGCACCGGTGCACACCGCCACCATCTGGTCTGGACCGTGCACCACCTGCTGCTCGACGGCTGGAGCACCGCGCAGTTGCTGGGTGAAGTGCTGCGCCACTATGCCGGCGAAGCGCTGCCCGCTACCGGCGGCCGCTTTGCCGACTATATCGGCTGGCTGCAGTCGCGCGACGCCGCCGCCGGCGAAGCCTTCTGGAAGGCGCAGCTGGCACCGCTCGATGCGCCGACCCGACTGCTTGCGGCATTGCCGGCCCCCGAACAGGGCCAAGGCCAGGGCGAGCATCACCACGAACTCGACGCCGCCGAGACCGCGGCACTGGCCACCTTCGCCCGCGCGCAGAAGGTCACGCTGAACACGCTGGTGCAGGCAGCCTGGCTGTTGCTGCTGCAGCGCTGCACCGGCCAGCCGTGCGTGGCCTTCGGTGCGACCGTGGCCGGCCGCCCGGCCGAGCTGCCGGCCGCACAGCAGATGCTGGGGCTGTTCATCAATACGCTGCCTGTGATCGCCGCGCCGCGTCCGCAGCAAGCGGTGGGCGACTGGCTACGCGAGGTACAGGCGCTGAACCTGGCGCTTCGCGAGCACGAGCACACCCCGCTCTATGACATCCAGCGCTGGGCCGGACACAGCGGCCAGGCGCTGTTCGATTCGATCGTGGTGTTCGAGAACTACCCGGTCGATGCCGCGCTGCGGCGCACGCCGGCCGGGCTGTCGTTCTCCGGTGTGCGCAACCGTGCCGAAACCAACTATCCACTGACGCTGCTGTTCGCGCACACCGACACGCTGCACCTGACCTGCCGCTTCGACCGCGCACAGTTGGCCGAGCCGCATGCCGCCCAGCTGGCGCGGAGCCTGTTTGCGGTGCTGCGCCAGTTGGCCGCCGACGCGGCGTGCCCGCTGGCGGAGATCGCGCTGATGGCGCCGCCCGAGGCACGCGCCGCGCTGGCGCTGGGCGCCGAGCCGGAGCCCTATCCCGCCGCGGAACCGGTGCACCGTCTGTTTGAAGCCCGTGCCGCCGCCCATCCCGACGCGATTGCGCTGTGCTTCGGCGATGAGCGCCTGACCTATGCGGCACTGAACCGCCGCGCCAACGCGCTGGCGCATCGACTGATCGCGCAAGGGGTGGGCCCTGACGTGCCGGTCGGCGTGCTGGCCGAGCGCTCCGTCGAAATGGTCGTCGCCCTGCTCGCCATCCTCAAGGCCGGCGGCGCCTACGTGCCGTTCGATCCCGACTATCCCGCCGACCGCCTGGCCTACATGATCGAGGACAGCGGCGTGGCGATGCTGCTGGTACAGCGCCCGGATGCGATGCCGGCGCTGTCCCGTTCCGTGGCCGCCGTCGACCTGGCCGATCCGGCGCTCTATGCGCAGCGCGGCGAGCATAACCCGTCGCCCGCGCTGTCGCCGGAAAACCTGGCCTACGTGATCTACACCTCCGGCTCCACCGGCCGGCCCAAGGGGGCCGGCAACCGGCACGGCGCGCTGCATAACCGGCTCTGGTGGATGCAGGCGCAGTACCGGCTGGGTGGCGGCGACACCGTGCTGCAGAAGACCCCGTTCAGCTTCGACGTCTCGGTCTGGGAGTTCTTCTGGCCGCTGATGACGGGTGCGCGGCTGGCACTGGCGGCGCCGGGCGACCATCGCGACCCGCAGCGGATCGCCGCGTTGATCGCGCAGCATCGGGTCACCACGCTGCACTTCGTGCCGGCGATGCTGCAGGCGTTTGTGGCCGATGGTGCCGTGGCCGCCGTGTGCGCGAGCCTGCGCCACATCGTCTGCAGCGGCGAGGCGCTGCCGGCGGACCTGGCCCGGCGCACCATGGCCCTGCTGCCGCGGGCGGCCCTGCACAACCTGTACGGCCCCACCGAGGCGGCCATCGACGTCACTCACTGGACCTGTCGCGACGACGGCGGGCATGCGGTGCCGATCGGACGCCCGATCGCCAACGTCTGCGCGCATGTGCTCGACGGCGCCATGCATCCGGTGCCCGCCGGCATCGCCGGCGAACTGTATCTCGGCGGCGCGGGCCTGGCACGCGGCTATCTCGGCCGCGCCGCGCTGACCGCCGAACGCTTTGTCGCCAATCCGCACGGCGCGCAGGGCGAACGGCTCTATCGCACCGGCGACCTGGCGCGGCGCCGCGCCGACGGCCAGATCGAATACCTCGGGCGGCTCGACCACCAGGTCAAGGTCCGCGGCCTGCGCATCGAGCTGGGCGAGATCGAGGCCCGCCTGCTCGCGCACGGCAGCGTGCGCGAGGCCGTCGCCATTGCGCTGAGCGGCGACGGACCGGCGCGGCTCGTGGCCTATGCCGTGCCCGCCGCCGGCGCGGCGATCGACACCGACGCGCTGCGCGGCTGGCTGGCGCAGGCGTTGCCCGACTACATGGTGCCTGGCGCCATTGTGGGACTGGAGCGCATGCCGGTCACGCCCAATGGCAAGCTGGACCGCCGCGCGCTGCCGTCGCCGGAGTTGGCCGGGTCGAGCGCCTACGAGGCGCCGCAGCCCGGCGTGGAAGCGGTGCTGGCGGACATCTGGGCCGCGGTGCTGAAAGTGGCGCGCGTGGGCCGCCATGACAACTTCTTCGAACTGGGCGGCGATTCGATCCTGAGCCTGCAGATCGTCGCGCGGCTGCGCGCGCTGGGCTGGCTGCTGACGCCCAGACAGCTGTTCGAGCGGCAGACGCTGGCGGCGGTGACCGAGGCGTTGTCGCCGCTGGATCGCAAGGCTGAGCCGGTGCATGCCGAGGCAACGCCGCGCCGGGCCAGCCTGCGCAGCGAGGACTTTGCGCTGGCCCAGCTGTCGCAAGGCCAGCTCGACCGCCTCGGCCTCGACCCTGCCCGGGTAAAGGACCTGTATCCGCTGTCGCCGATGCAGGCAGGCATGCTGTATCACAGCGTGGCGCGCGCGGATGCCGGCAGCGCCTATATCAACCAGTTGCGGGTCGAGGTCGAAGGGCTCGACCCCGCCCGCTTCGCCCGGGCCTGGCGCGCGGCGCTGGGCTGCCACGATGCCTTGCGCACCGGCTTCCTGCAGCGCGGCGAGCAGCCGCTGCAATGGGTGGCGCACGAGGTAGAGCTGCCGCTGGCCGAACACGACTGGTCGACGCAGCCGCCCGAGGGGCTTCCGGCCGTGCTGGACCAGCTTGCCGCGGCGGACCTAGCCCAGGGTTTCGACCTGGAACGCCCGCCGCTGATGCGGCTGACGCTGGTGCGCATTGGCCCGTACCGGCATCACCTCGTCTGGACCGTGCACCACCTGCTGCTCGATGGCTGGAGCACGTCGCAGCTGCTGGGCGAGGTGCTGAAGCGCTATGCAGGCGAGGCAGTGGCGCAGACGCAAGGCCGCTTTGCCGACTACATCCGCTGGCTGCAGCAGCGCGACGCCGGCGCGGCGCAGGCGTTCTGGGCCGGCCAGCTCGATGGCTTCGACACCCCCACGCGGCTGGCGCAGGCGCTGTCGGCGCCGGCCGGCGGCGAAGGCTACGGGCTGTTGCAGCACGACTGCGGCACGGCGCTGACCGAACGGCTGTCGGCCTACGCCCGCGCACAAAAGGTGACGCTCAATACCGTAGTGCAGGCGGCGTGGCTGCTGCTGTTGCAGCGCTACACCGGCCAGCGCCGCGTGGCCTTCGGCGCCACCGTGGCCGGACGCCCCGCGGACGTGCCGGGCAGCGAGCAGATGCTGGGGCTGTTCATCAACACGCTGCCGGTGCTGGCCGCGCCGCGGCCAGAGCAAGCGGTGGGAGACTGGCTGCGCGAACTGCAAGGCTTCAACCTGGCCGCGCGCGAGCACGGCCACACGCCGCTGTCCGATATCCAGCGCTGGGGCGGCCAGGCCGGGCAGCGGCTGTTCGACAGCATCCTGGTGTTCGAGAACTTCCCGCTCGAAGACGCGCTGGCATCCGCCGGCCGCAGCGGCCTGCGCCTGGCCACGCAGGGCAGCACGGGCCTGACCGAATACGAGATGGACGTCGAGGTCAGCCTGCGCCAGACCCTGCGGCTGGGCTTTACCTACATGCGGCGCGCGTTCGACGCCGCACAGGTGGCGCGCATCTGTGCGCAGATGACGGGGCTGCTGGCAGCCATCGGCACCGTGCCCGGGCAGACCGTTGGCGCGCTCAGCCTGCTGACGCAGGACGAGCAGGCGGCGCTGCTGGCGCTGGGCCAGGGCGAGGCGCCTGCCGGCGAGACCCTGCCGGTGCACGCGCATATCGCCCGCCACGCTGCGGCCCGCCCCGACGCCGTGGCCGTGATCTGCGGCGACCAGGTGCTGCGCTACGGCGAGCTGCTCGCCCGCGCCGACCGCCTCGCCGCCGTGCTGCGCGCGCGCGGCATCGGCGCCGAGGATCGCGTCGGCATCGCGCTGTCGCGCTCGCCAGATTTGATCGTCGCGCTGCTGGCGGTGATGCGCAGCGGGGCGGCCTATGTGCCATTCGATCCCACCTATCCGAAAGACCGGCTTGCCTATTTGTTCGACGACAGCGCGATCCGGCTGCTCGTCACCGAGCCCGCGCTGCTCGATGCGCTGCCCGCGCCGGCGGCGCTGCCGGTGCTGACGATGGATACGGTCGACGATGGCATCGCGCCGCTGGCGGAGCAGCCGATCCACCCCGGCCAGCTCGCCTACGTGATCTACACCTCCGGCTCGACCGGCCGGCCCAAGGGCGTCTGCGTTGCGCACGGGCCGCTCGCCATGCACGTGGCCGCGACCATCGACGCCTACGAGATGGGCCCCCATTCGCGCGAACTGCACTTCCTCTCGTTCGCCTTTGACGGCGCCCACGAGCGCTGCCTGTGCGCGCTCGCCTGCGGCGGCTCGCTGCTGCTGCGCGACGACGCGCTGTGGACACCGGAGCAGACCGCCGCGGCCATGACCCGCCACGGCGTCACCAACGCCGGCTTCCCGCCCGCCTATCTGCGGCAGCTGGCCGAGCATTGCGAACAGAGCGGCGAGCGTCCGCCGGTGGCGCTCTACTCCTTCGGCGGCGAAGCCATGCCGCGTGCCGCGTTTGCGCAGGCACGGCGTGCGCTGGCGCCGCGGACCTTCATCAACGGCTATGGCCCGACCGAGACGGTGGTCACGCCGATGGTCTGGAAGGTACGCGCCGATGCGCCCGAAGCCGAGTTTGCCGGCACCTATGCGCCGATCGGGCGTCCGGTCGGTGCACGCCGCTGCTACCTGCTCGATGCCGAGCTGAACCTGGTGCCGCCGGGCGCGGCCGGCGAGCTTTACATCGGTGGCCAAGGGCTGGCACGGGGCTACCTGAACAAGGGCGGCATGACCGCCGAGCGTTTCGTACCGGATCCGTTTGCCGGCGATGGCGCGCGGCTCTACCGTACCGGCGACCTGGCGCGCTGGCTGCCTGATGGTCAGCTGGAATACCTGGGACGCATCGACCAGCAGCTGAAGATCCGCGGCTTCCGCATCGAGCCGGGCGAGATCGAGGCGCGCATCCTGGCGCAGCCCGGTGTCGGCAATGCGGCGGTGATCGCTGCCGAGGGGCCGTCCGGTGCGCGGTTGGTGGCGTATGTCGTGCCCGCTGCAGGCGCGACGGTCGACGGCGCGCAACTGCGGAGCGCACTCAGTGACGAGCTGCCCGACTACATGGTCCCGGCCGCCTTCGTCGTCCTCGACACCCTGCCGCTGACGCCCAACGGCAAGCTCGACCGCCGTGCGTTGCCTGTACCGGGTGCGGAAAGCGCCGACCAGCACGTGGCCCCGCGAACCGAAGCGCAACGCTGGCTCGCGCAGGTATGGCAGGACGTGCTTGGCGTGCCGCGCGTGGGGCTGGACGACAACTTCTTCGCGCTCGGCGGCGATTCGCTGCTGAGCCTGAAGGTCATTTCCCGCGTCCGCGCCAACCGGGCGCTGGGGCTGGACCTGAAACTGCGCGACCTGATGCGCACGCCGACCATCGGGCAGTTGCTGCCGGACGGCGTGTCTGCTGCTGCCTTGCCCGATGCCACGCCCGCCGCCGCCGCGCTGCGCGTGCTCGCGCCTGGTCCGGCTGGCGCCACGCTGCCGCCGGTGGCCTGCGTCCACGCGGCACTGGGCACGCTATTCGACTACGACCCCATCGTCGCGCAGCTGGGCGCGCAGCGCACGGTCTATGGCTTCCAGGCGCGCGCACTGGCCGATCCGGCATGGCGCGACGCCTCGCTGGCATCGATCGCAGCGGACTATGTGCGGGAATGGCGCGCGGCGCAGCCGCAAGGGCCTTACCTGCTGCTGGGCTGGTCGCTCGGCGCGGCGCTGGCCACGCTGATGGCGCGCGAGCTGGAGGCACAGGGGCAGACGGTCCAGTGGCTGGGCCTGGTCGATCCGTTCGTGCCGGAGCCGCGTTCGCACGCCAGCGCGGCGCCCGGATGGCCCGCGACCCTGGCGGCGTTTGCCGAACGCCTGCTGCCCGGCGCGGAACCGCTAGCGCTGCCGCGCGATGCCACGCCCGAGCCTGACGCCGAAGCCGTGCGCGCCCTGCTCGCGCCGCGCATCGCCACGTCCACGGCACCGCAGGCAGCGCTGGGCGCGGACGAGCTGGCGCACATGTTCCTGGCCGCGCACCGGCTGGGCTTGCTGGCCGCGGCGCAGCGCACGCTGCCCGTAGTAAGGGCGCCGCGCGCGGTCTGGTGGCGCGTCGGCCGTGACGGCGCTGCCGCGCGGCTGGCCGGCTGGCTCGGCGCACCGCGTGAAGAGGCCGTGCTGGACGGCGTGGACCACCACGCCATCGTGCGCGACCCGCGTTTGCTGGCGCAACTGCGAGGCAGCGTCGAGGCCCGCCCTGAGCGCGAAACCGAAGTGCGGCACCCGGCTACCGGCACGGCCACCCTCCCGACGTAGGAGGCTGCGAATGAAATTTCTTAACGCTAATAACAATGATTTGCATTTACAATACGACCGAAATCAAGAAAGCCGAAATCCAGGAGGTATATGTACAGGGGTAGAACGGGTCGCCCGGGCCGGGGTCGGCCAAGCCAGCCACCATTGGCGCTGACGGCGCTGGCGCTGGCAGTCTCCATGCAGTGCGCGCAGGCGCAGGACAGCGGCACGGCGCAGGCGGGTACGGCGGCGGAGGTGCAGTTGCCAACCGTGAGCGTGCGCGCCGACAGCGTGGAGAACTACGGCCCGGCGAATAAGAAGTCGGTGTCCGCCACCAAGTCCGATGTGCCGATCGCCGATACGCCCCAGTCGATCAGCGTCATCACCGCCGACCAGATGCGCGCCCAGGGCGCCCAGCGGGTCGAGGAAGCGCTGCGCTACAGCGCCGGCGTGCGCACCGAGCCGATCGTCGATACGCGGCGCAGCACGTACATGATCCGCGGCTTCACCGTGTCTCAGAACAGCCAGTACTGGGACGGACTGAAACTGCCGGCCTCCGGGGGCTACGGCGGCTGGGAGCTGGAGCCGTACAGCCTTGAGCGCGTCGACGTGGTGCGCGGTCCGTCGTCGGTGCTGTACGGGCAGACCTCGCCGGGTGGCCTGATCAACCAGATCAGCAAGCGGCCGCAGGCGGAAACCGCCAACGAGATCAATCTCAGCTTCGGCAACTATGACCGCAAGGAAATCTCCGGCGACTTCACCGGCGCGCTCGACAAGGACGGCAAGGTGCTTTACCGCCTGACCGCGCTGGCGCGCGACAGCGGCACGCAGACCAATATGGCCGGCGACGACCGCTTCTTCATCGCGCCGCAGATCACGTGGCGCCCCACCGATGCCACCAGCTTCACGGCGTACGCCCAGATCTACCAGGACAACGCCGGCAACAGCGCCAACTTCCTGCCGGCGCTGGGCACGGTCACGCCGCTGGCCAACGGCTCGAAGATCCCGACCGACCTGTTCACCGGCGAGCCCGGCTTCGACCGCTTCAAGCGCGAGCAGTACCTGGCCGGCTATGAGTTCTCGCATCGCCTGAACGATACCGTGACACTGCGCCAGAATCTGCGCTACGGCCACATGTACGTCAGCTACGAGAACATCGGCGGCAACGGCGGGCTGGTGGCGAATCCGCCCAACGGCCCCTACCTGATGCGGCGCATCGGCTTGCGCTCGAACGAGTCGTTCGACCTGTTCACAGTCGACAACCAGGCGCAGATCAAGGTCAGGCATGGCATCTTCGACCATACCATCCTGACCGGCATCGACTACTCGCGCTCGACCTTCAACCGCCTGCGCGGCCTGACCGGCAACACGCCGGCCGCGCAGCCACCGCTTAATATCTTCAACCCGGTCTACGGCAACTTCGTCGCGCCGAACTACCAGACCGACGAGGACACCACGCGCAGCCAGATCGGCTTCTACCTGCAGGACATGGTGCGGATCTCCGACCGCTTCATGCTGCAGCTGGCCGGGCGCTATGACAAGGC
The DNA here is from genome assembly GCF_041726985.1 of Cupriavidus nantongensis. GTDB lineage: Bacteria > Pseudomonadota > Gammaproteobacteria > Burkholderiales > Burkholderiaceae > Cupriavidus > Cupriavidus nantongensis_A. The sequence continues at coordinate 198,804 of NZ_CP168302.1, forward strand.
CAAGGTCAGCACCGACACGCGCGCCCTGTCGACCAACGCGGTCACCCGCACCGGCAGCGACGACGGCAAGTTCACCGGGCGTGCCGGCCTGCTATGGGAAGGGCCGTACGGCCTCTCGCCCTACGTCAGCTACTCGACCTCGTTCGAGCCGGCCACGGCGGTGCCGCTGTTCGGCGGCGGCACGCCGCAGCCGACCACCGGCAAGCAATACGAGGCCGGGCTGAAGTGGCAGCCGACGGGCAGCCGCAGTTTTGCCCAGCTGTCGCTGTTCGACCTGACCCAGGCCAACGTGCTGACCACGTCGCCGGTGAACGGCTTCTCGTCGCAGCTGGGTGAAGTCCGCTCGCGCGGCGTGGAGCTGGAAGGCACGTGGTCGGTCACGCCCAATTTCAACATCCTGGCGTCGTACACCTACACCGACGCCGAGGTCACCAAGGCCGGCCCGAACGCCCCCAACGCCGGCAAGACGCCGCAATACGTGCCGCGCCACATGGCCTCGCTGTGGGCCGACTACCGACTGTCCCGCGGCTTCCTCGCCGGGGTCTGGCTGGGCGGCGGCGTGCGCTACGTCAGCAAGACCTACGACCAGACCAACGTGACCGAGGTGCCGGGCTTCACGCTGGTCGACCTGGCCGCGAGCTATTCGTTTGCCCGGCACTACACGCTGCGGCTGAACGTCAACAACCTGTTCGACAAGACCTACGTCGCCGCCTGCGACAGCGCCACCAACTGCTACTACGGGCGCCGCCGCACCATCATCGGCACGGTGACGTACCGCTGGTAAGCACGGCATGGCCGTACCTGGCAACCCCTAGCGGCAGGCACGGCCCCGCACCCCGCACGGGTGCGGGGCCGTGGCCTTGCAGGAGCCCCATAACATGAAAGCCCCCACGCTGCGCATCTGGTACGCGATCCACCGCTGGACCAGCCTGCTCTGCACCCTGAACCTGCTGGTGCTGTGCGTTACCGGCCTGCTGCTGATCTTCCACGAAGACATCGATGCGCTGGCGGGCCAGGAACACCACGGCCTGGTCTCCGCCGAACGCACCCGGCCCGTGCCGGCGCAGCGCCCGCCGCTGCAGGGCATGGTCGACGCGGCGCGCGCCGCGCATCCGGGCCAGGCGCCCAAGTCGATCGCCTTTGCCGAGGACGACGCCGATGCCGTCGGCGTGCGCGTCGGCCCGCCCGGCGAGCCCAGATTGCGCCACGGCACCACGGTGCCGTTCGATGCCGCCACCGGCGCGCAGCGCAAGCCGGGCCCGGCCGGCGAGACCGTCAGCGGCTTTATCCTCAAGCTGCACCTGAACCTGTTCCTGGGCCTGCCCGGGCAGTTCTTCATCGGCTTTATCGGCGTGCTGTTCGCGCTCAGCCTGATCAGCGGCCTGGTGCTCTACGGGCCCTTCATGCGCAAGCTGGCCTTCGGGCTGGTGCGTTTCGGCAAGCCGGTGCGCGTGGTGCAGGCGGACCTGCACAACCTGTTCGGCATCGTGGTGATGGTGTGGGCGCTGGTGGTCGGGCTGACCGGTACCTTCCTGTCGTTTTCGCCGCTGATCATCGGGCTGTGGCAGAAGACCGAGCTGCAGCACCTGATCGCCACCCTGCCGGGGCCGACGCCGCCCAGGCTGGTGCCGGTCGACCGCGCGCTGGAGGCCGCCCACCAGGCCGTGCCGGGCAAGGATCCGGCCTTCGTGTTCTATCCCGGCACCGAGTTCTCCACCGGCCGCCACTACGGCGTGGTGCTGCGCGGCCATACCGAGCTGCAGAAGCGCGTCTATGCGATCGTGCTGGTCGATGCCGGCGACGGCAGCGTCGCCGCGGTGCGCGGCATGCCGTGGTACCTGCAGGTGCTGCTGCTGTCGGCCCCCTTCCACTTCGGCGACTACGCCGGCAGGCCGCTGCAGATCCTGTGGGCACTGCTGACCGTGATCACGGCGGGAGCCACCGTGACGGGACTGATCTTCTGGCTCAAGCGGCCGCGCCGCAGCCGCGAGGAGACGCGCGCACCGCTGCCGCCGCAACTGTCGGGAGACCAGGCATGAAGCTGATCGACGATACCTGGCCGATGCCGGTGGTGCTGGGCGCGCTGTCGCTGGGCGGCCTGGCGGCCGGCATTTTTGGCGACGGCGCGTGGGATGCGCTGTGCTGGGTCGGCCTGGGCGTGCCGGTGGCGGTCACCGCGGGCTGGCTGTGGCGGCAGTGGCGCGCGCGGGAGCAGTCTCCACGGCGCTGAAACGCGCGCGTGCCCGCGCATCCGCCACCAGCGGGCACGTGCCGCAATACCCTTCGCCCGGCAGGCGGTGGTTCAGGCAGCAGATGCGCCGCACCGCCGTTACGCCGGGCAATCCGGGCTCCGCCTCCGGACGGAAGGCACCGTGGAACGGATTGCCGAACCCGTCGGCGGACACGGCATGGCCGCTCCACGCCAGCACTTCCGCGCGCTGTGCCGCGACAAGCGCGGGATGTGCGGCCAGTTGCCGCGCCACGCCGGCGGCGGCAACGCCACCGGTACACCACAGCAGCCGCGGCGATACACGCGCCGCGGCGGCAAATGCCGCCACCACCTGCGGCAGGTGTCGCCCCAGCAGCGGCGACAGCAATCGCGGCAGCGTCCCTGTGGCCGGCGTACCGTCATCGGGCAGCGCCACGCTGGCCAGACGGCCATCGGCCGCGACTTGCCATCCCAGCGCCGGATGATCGAACGGCAGGCTGCGACGATGCAGCGTTGCGGCCACCAGCGCGCCGGGCAGCACAGCCAGCGTGTAGTCACGGAACCATGCCGCCGCCAGCGCGCGCCGGTCGTCGCACCCCAGCGCCTGTGCCGACTTGACAAGGCAGGTGTCCGCCCAGCCGCGGTCCAGTGCCGCGGCGTTGAGCGACGGCTGCGATGACTGCGCGGCAATGGACAGGCGCTCGCCGAACGGGCGCAGCGGTCCGGCAAAGAATGGCGCAAGCAAGGGAATCATCGGGGTCCTGGTGCGTACGGCCGCGATGTATGCGGGCGTGCTTTACGAATGACGAATGGGCCGGAGGGGAAATTACTGGCGCCGGCGCGGCTGGTTCACTGATGTTGGTTTGATTGGATGGTCTTGCCTGGCGGGCGTGGCTGTTTCGCAGGGCCGGCGCTTCAACGAGGCCAAACGCCTCAATCCGCGCGCACTCGTCTCTCCCGGAATCCGGCGATGAACCTAATTTTCCTGCGCCGCCGCACGTCTTCCGGTCAGTAACGACCCTCCGCCTCCAAGCCCGCATGACGCTATTTTCCTCCCTGCCGCGCACGCTGCGCCTTACCATCGTCCTGGCCGCCGCGGCCAGCCTGGCCGCCGGCCTGTGCGCGGTCGGCATGGTGGCGCTGATCAACCGCGTGCTGGCAACGCAGGGCGCTGAAGCGCCGCGGCTGGCGCTGCCGTTCGCGGCGCTGGCGATTGCGGTGCTGGCGTGCCGCACGCTGGCGTCGACGTTGTTCGTGCGCGTCAGCCAGAGCGCGCTGGCGCGCATCCGCGCGCAAATCTGCGAACGCTTTATCGGCGCGCCCTATCCGCATATCGAGCAGACCGGCAATGCGCGCGTGCAGGCGGCGCTGGCGGACGACAGCACCCATGTCGCCAACGGCCTGTCGGTGATCCCCGTGGTGCTGACCAACGCCATGGTGGTGCTGGGCTGCCTGGGCTACCTGGCCTGGCTGTCGTTACCGACCTTCGCCATTGCCTGCGCGATCCTGGGCGTGGGTTCGTGGATCTATCACCTGAACCACCGCCGCGCGCTGGTGCACCTGAAGCAGGCCGGCGTCGCCCAGGACGCGCTGCACGGCCAGTTCAAGGCGCTGGTGGCGGGCGCGCGCGAGCTCAAGCTCAATCACGACAAGCAGCGCGGCTTCCTGCGCGACAGCCTCGGCACCACGCTCGAAGCAGTGCGCGCGGCGCGCACGCGCGGCCTGTCGATCTTCTTCGTGGCGCTGGGGTTCGGCAGCTTCCTGTTCTTCGCGGTCATCGGCGGCGTGCTGTTCGCGCCGCGCGCGACGCCGCTCGATCCGGCGGTGATGACGGGCTTCACCATCATGTTCCTGTACATCATGTCGCCGCTGGAATCGCTGCTGAACGCGCTGCCGGCGCTGAGCATGGGCCGTGTCGCCTACGCGCGCATCGAGGCGCTCGGCGCCGATGCCGACCCCGAGGCGCCGCCGGGCGCGCCGCCTGCCGCGCCGTTCTCGTCGGTCGCACTCGACGGCGCCAGCCACCGCTACTTCCACGAGGGCGAGAACAGCTTCTTCGCGCTCGGGCCGGTCGACCTGGTGCTGCGTGCCGGCGAGCTCGTGTTCCTGGTGGGCGGCAACGGCAGCGGCAAGACCACGCTGGCCAAGCTGGTCGCGGGGCTGTACCCGCCGCTGTCGGGGCGCCTGCTCCATAACGGCAAGGCGGCCGACCCGGCGCGGCTGGCCGACTACCGTGCGCTGTTCTCGGCGGTGTTCTCGGACTTCCACCTGTTCGACACGCTGCTGGCGCACGATCCTCAGGACGAAGCGCTGGCCAACCGTCTGATCGAGCGCTTCCAGCTCGGCCACAAGGTCAGCGTGCGCGCGGGGCGCTTCACCACGCGGGCGCTGTCGCAGGGCCAGCGCAAGCGGCTGGCGCTGATCGTCGCCTGCCTGGAGCGCCGGCCGGTGCTGATCCTCGACGAATGGGCCGCCGACCAGGACCCGCTGTTCAAGGACATCTTCTATCGCGAGGTGCTGCCGGAACTGCGCGCGCAGGGCAAGGCGGTGCTGGTGATCTCGCACGACGACCGCTACTTCGGCCTGGCCGACCGCGTGGTCCGGATCGAAAACGGGCAGCTTGCCGGCGACACCGCGCGGCCCGCCGCCACGCCGGTGCCGGAAGCTTCCGCCGCCTGATCCCTTTTTCCCCATCCGCATCGATCATGGCACTGCATCCCGATCTCGAAGCGCTGCTCGACATGGTGGAAATCGCCACCGCGACCGGCAAGCGCCCGGTCATCCACCAGCTCACGCCGCAGCAGGCGCGGCGCGAATTCGACGCCGCCTCGGCCGCGCTGGACCTGCCGCCCGAGCCGCTGGCGCGGGTCGAAGCCGTGCTGGTCCCGACCCGCGACGGCCAGCGGGTCGATGCCCGCCTCTATGCGCCGCGTGCGCAGGGCGACGGGCCGCCGCTGCCGGTGCTGCTGCATTTCCACAGCGGCGGCTTTACCGTGGGCAGCCTGGACTCGCATGCCGCGCTGTGCAGTGCGCTGGCGTCGCGCACGCCCTGCGCCGTGCTGTCGGTGGCATACCGGCTGGCGCCGGAACACCGCTTCCCCACCGCGGCCCACGACGCCATCGACGCGCTGGCATGGCTGGGCGCGCACGCCGCCACGCTGGGGCTGGATCCGGAGCGGATTGCCGTGGGCGGCGACAGCGCCGGCGGTACGCTCGGCGCGGTGCTGGCGCTGGCCGCGCGCGAAGACTCCGCGCTGCCGCAGCCGTGCCTGCAGGTGCTCTGCTACGCGGGACTGGGCGGGCGTACCGACACCGAGTCGCACCGGCGCTACGGCCAGGGCTACCTGCTGGATACGGAGACCATCGAGTGGTTCTACCGCCAGTACCTGCGCGACGCCGGCGACCGTGGCGACTGGCGCTTCGCGCCGCTGCTGGCGCCCGATCATCGCGGCGTGGCGCCGGCGCTGCTGGTGCTGGCCGAGTGCGATCCGCTGCGCGACGAGGGGCATGCCTATGCGCGCAAGCTGGCCGATGCCGGGGTGCCGGTGACGGTGCGCGAGTATGCGGGCATGGTCCACGAGTTCCTGCGCATGGGCAATATCGTTGCCGATGCCGCGCAGGCGCACGAGGACATCGCCGAGGCGCTGGCGCAGGCATTTGCCTCTGTGCCGGGCCGCGTGCAGCCGCTCGCGGCGAACCTAAATTCGACGGCCGCTGCCTCGTCTCGATAGGCAAGACGGGCAGCGCCTGGCGCGTGCCCGCAACCATCGCCTCGCCTGCACAGGACTTCGATGCCGACTACGCTCTCTCCCTTCCCTCGCCACGTTTCCTTCGCCGCCGACCCCGCGCTGCGCTGCGAAAGCCGCTTCGACGGCGCGCAGCTCACCGTCACGCAAGCCGCCGCCGCGCCCGTGCGCTTTGCGCTCGATGGCGACGCGTTGCGGCTGCTCGATACCGGGGCCGATGCCGCCGCGCTGGCGCACGCCGCGATGGCGGCACTGGACGCCGCGTTCGCGCACGGCGCGCCGCGCACGCTGCGCGTCCAGCTCGAGTCCCGCGACGCCGAGCGACGGCTGCATGCGCTCGGCGTGCTGGCGCGCGATGCGCCCGGCGCGCGCGCCAGCGTGGCCCATGCCGGGCAGCTGTGGCAACGCCCCGAGCTTTACCTTGCACCGTCGGCCGGGCCGTATCCGCTGCGCTTTACGCTGACCGACGGCAAGCGCCATCCGCAGCGCGCGCCCAAGCCGCACGGTGTGGTCTATGCGCGCCATATCCCGTGGCTGGACCGGACGCTGACGCTGCGCGCGGCCGAACTCGAGCGCGACCTGCCCTGGCTGCACCGCTGGATGAACGACCCCGACGTGGCGCATTTCTGGAACGAGGCAGGCGACGAGGCGAAACATCGCGTCTACCTGCAGGGGCTGCTCGACGACCCCCACATGCTGCCGCTGATCGCCGCCTTCGACGACGTGCCGTTCGGCTACTTCGAGGTGTACTGGGCCAAGGAGAACCGCATCGCGCCGTTCTACGACGCGCACGACCACGACCGTGGCTGGCATGTGCTGATCGGCGAGCCGGCGTTCCGCGGCAAGGCCTTCCTGACCGCGTGGTTCCCAGCGATCCAGCACTACCAGTTCCTCGACGATCCGCGCACCCAGCGCATCGTGGGCGAGCCGCGCGCCGACCATGTGCGCCAGATCGCCAACCTCGACAAGGCCGGTTTTTCCAAGGTCAAGGAGTTCGACTTCCCGCACAAGCGCGCCATGCTGGTGATGCTGCTGCGCGAGCGCTTCTTTGGCGAACACCTGCTGCTTCCCTCCCTGGCCCCCTCCCCGGCCTCTCCTTCGACTGCTCAGCAAGGACCGAACCCATGACGCTACGCGAGATTTCCCCGGCCGCCCACGACCTGGTCGGCATCGGCTTCGGGCCGTCCAACCTGGCCCTGGCGATCGCGCTGCAGGAGCAGGCCGCGGCCGGCCGCCCGCTCGACGCTCACTTCATCGAGAAGCAGCAGGACTACCAGTGGCACGGCAATACCCTGGTGGCGCAGAGCGAGATGCAGATCTCGTTCCTCAAAGACCTGGTGTCGATGCGCAACCCGACCAGCCCCTACAGCTTTATCAACTACCTGCACCGCCACGGGCGCCTGGTCGATTTCATCAACCTGCGCACCTTCTACCCCAGCCGCATGGAGTACAACGACTACCTGCGCTGGGCCGCCAGCCACTTTGCCGCGCAATGCAGCCACGGCGAGGAAGTGGCGCGGATCGAGCCGGAAGCCCAGGGCGGGCGCATCGGGCGCGTGCGGGTGGTGTCGGTCGATGCGCAGGGCCGCGAGCGCACGCGGCTGGCGCGTGCCATCGTGTTGTCGACCGGCGGCACGCCGCGCATTCCGGAGGCATTTGCCGGCCTGCGCGGCGATCCGCGCGTGACCCACCACAGCGGCTACCTGAGCTGGATCGGCACGCAGCCATGCGCCAGCGGCAAGCCGATGCGCATCGCCGTGATCGGCGCCGGCCAGAGCGCCGCCGAGGCCTTTATCGACCTGCACGACAACTATCCTTCGGTGAAGGTAGACTGGATCATCCGCGGCGCGGCGCTGAAGCCGGCCGACGACAGCCCCTTCGTCAACGAGATCTTCGCCCCGGCCTACACCGATGTGGTGTTCGAGCAGGCGCAGGCGGGCCGCGACCGCCTGATCGACGAATACCTGAACACCAACTACTCGGTCATCGACGCCAACCTGATCGACCAGATCTACGCGATGCTGTACCGGCAGAAGGTGAGCGGGCAGTTCCGCGTCAACCTGCTGACCTGCAAGGCGGTGCAAAGCGCGCAATGCAGCGCCGGCGGCATCGAGCTGGCCATCGGCGCCACTGCGCCGGGCGCGCCGGCAAACACCGACACGCGCCGCTACGATGCGGTGGTGCTTGCCACCGGCTACGAGCGCGAAAGCCATCGCCGGCTGCTGGCGCCGCTGGCGCGCTACCTGGGCGATTTCAGCGTCGACCGCAACTACCGCGTGCAGGCCGCGCCGGAACTGGCGGTGCCGGTGTACCTGCAGGGTTTCTGCCAGAGCAGCCACGGCCTCAGCGACACGCTGCTGTCGGTGCTGCCCGCGCGCGCCGAGGAAATCGCCGGCGACATCCACGACTCGCTCGCCGGCGAACGCCGCTGGATCGCGCAGCCCTCTCAGGCCGGCGGCACCCAGGCGATCGCCGCCGCGTAACCGTCCGGCGCGGCAAGCCGGTACAACCGCATCCGCGCCAGCGCCGCCGCATGCCCGGCGAGCTGGCCAGCTAGCTGGCCGGATTCAGGCACCACGGCGAGGCGGCCCGCGCCGCCCTGCCCGTCCGCCACCACCGACACATGCTGCAGGTGGTCGGCGATCCCCAGGCCCAGCGCCTTCAGCAGCGCCTCCTTAGCCGTCCATAGCAGGAAGAACGCGCGCGGCCAGGCGTCGGCCGGCAGCGGCGCCAGCCATGCGCGCTCGCGCGGCGTCAGGCAATGCGCGGCCAGCTCGCGCATTGCCGCCAGACTCAGGGCCGGGTCGATGCGCTCGATATCCACGCCGACCTCCCCGCCTGCCTCCGCCAGCGCGATCCACGCGTAGTCCCCCGCATGCGCGACGTTGAATGGCGGTGCCGCGATGCCGTCGAGATATGGCTTGCCATGGCTGCCCAAGCGGAAACGTAGCGTCGACGGCAAGCAATCCAGCCGCCGCGCCAACACGGTACGCAAGGCCATGCGCGCGCCAGTGAAGCGCCGGCGGTCAGCGGCTTGCCGCAGCGTGGCGCAGTGCGCCTGCTCGTCAGGGACAAGGCAGCTGGCAACCGCAATCGCCGCCGCATGCACCGGATCGGCCAGATCCACCTGCCACAGCGACAGCTGCGGCACCGGCGCCGGGAGGCGGCGCGGAAATTCGGCATGGGGAAGGTTTCGACAGTCCATCCAGGTCATGACGAATGGCGGCGACGCAAATTCAGGGAGGCTCCGACGGACTGGGAAACGGCCTAGCGCTAACTGCGCTTGCCCCTAGACGAAACATCTGCCGAGAAATTTAATTTCTCTCATATGCCGAAATTGCGCCATTAATTTCAATCTTGCTAACACCTGCGTTACGTTTTACTTTATTGCGAATCATTCGCATTCGTATTAACGTACAACTCCGCACTGCAGCAAACCCCAGGAGCCGCCCCATGCTTTCCCTGACCGACCCAGGCCTACACGCCGCTCCCCTCCTGGCAGGCGATTCCCTGCTCGGACTATTCGTAGCCAACCGGCGCGCGCTGGTGGGGGCCGCGGCGCGCATCGTGGGTACCCGCGACCAGGCCGAGGACGTGGTGCAGGACGCCTTCCTGCGCCTGCGCGGCATGGGCGACGAGCCGTCGATCCGCTGCCGGCTCAGCTACCTGTTCCAGGTGGTGCGCAACCTGGCTATCGATACCTACCGCCGCCAGACGCTCGAGCAGAAATGGATGGCGCCCGAAGACGAAGGCATCAACGCGCCGTCGCCGACCACCACGCCCGACGTCATCGCGATGGACCGCCAGGCGCTGTGCGCGCTGGCCGGCGCGCTGGCGGAACTGCCCGAGCGCACCCAGCGCGCGTTCGAGATGTGCCGGCTGCAGGGCATGACGCAGAAGGAAATCGCCTCGGAGCTGGGGGTCTCGCCGACGCTGGTGAATTTCATGGTGCGCGACGCCTGCATCCATTGCCGCGCCAGGTTGACACGGCAGCAGGCGATCTGAGCGTGCCGCGCCGGTCCTGCCGCTACGCCGCCGCGAACCGCTCCGCGAGGAACGCCGCGCATGCCGCCCACGAGCGCCGGTCGGCCGCGGCATCATGGACGATGCCGCGCTCCGGCAAGTTGGCGCCCTCGAACGTAAACGCATGCCGCGCATGGCCATAGGCGTGCAGCTGCCAGTCGGCGCCGGCCTGCGTCAGCTCGGTGGCGATGGCGAGCACATCCGCGGGCGGCGCCACGGGATCTTCCCAGCCATGCAGCAGCAGCACGCTGGCGTCGACCGGACCTTGCGTGCCGATGCGCGGCGGCTGCAACACGCCGTGGAAGCTGACCGCGGCCACCAGTCCGGGCGCAGCGGCACGCGCCAGGTCGAGCGCGCACAGGCCGCCGAAGCAGTAGCCCACCGCCGCCATCCGCTGCGGGTCCACGCCGGGCAGCCGCCTGGCCGCTTCAAACCCCGCCAGCAACCGCCGCCGCAGCAAGCGGCGGTCGGCCAGCAGCGGGTCCATCAGGTGCGCGTTGTCGCCCTGCTCGTCGCCGCGCACGCCCTTGCCGTACACGTCGGCGGCAAAGCAGGGATAGCCCAGTGCCGCGAAGCGGTCGGCGCAGCGGCGCATCGCCGCGTTCAGGCCGCTCCATTCATGGGCCAGCACCACGCACGGCGTGCGTGACGCGGCCATGCCGGCTGGCCTGGCGAGATAGCCCTCGAAGACCGTGGTGCCATCCGTATAGGTGATAAAGCCGCGCTCCGGCGGCAGGCTTGCAGCGTTCATGGTTCCCTCCGTTCAGGCCGCCAGCATGCAGCCGCTCGGGAACGCTGTATTGAACGTTTGGGACGTGGGTGGCCCACTCACAGGTAGAAGGCCGGCGCGCCGGCCGGGCGCTGCCCGAAGGACAATGCCAGCGGCGACTGGCCATTGCGCGCATACGCGCCCGGCGTCTGCGCCACGCGACGGCGCCATGCGCGGATCTGGTGGGCCTGGTCGCTGTAGCCGTGCAGCGCATCGCCAGCACCGCACTGCACCGCCTGGATGCTGTGCTGCAGGCGCTCCAATTGCATCAGCGGCTTTGGGCCCAGCCCCAACTGCTGCTCGAACCAGCGGTTTAGCTGGCGCCGGCTGACCGCCATCAGGCTGGCGACTTCCTGTACCTGCCGGCCCTGGCGCAACAGCGCATGGGCCGCGCGCATCGATTGCAGCGCAGCCGGCTCCCGCACCGCAGCCAGCCGCCGCAGCAGCCAGGCATCCAGCCGGGCAACGATCCGCGCCGGCGCCCAGGCAGCACTGAGGTCGGCGCTGAGCGCGCGGCTGTCCCGGTCTCCCAGGTACCCCGCGAGGTCCAGCAACTGGTCCCTGCACTCGGGCCCGATGCCGGGAAACAGCCGCGCCAGCCCGGCACCGCTCAGCATCGCCATGACGAAATACGTATCGGACCACGACTGCCAGCGCCGGCTGGCCGACTGGAAGCCCAGCAGCGATACCGTCGGCACGGTAGGGCCGCCCACCATCGCGTTCGGGCGGCCGAAGTTGACCGACAGCACCGCGCCCGGGTATGGACAGGTGGTGATATCGCTGCCGGCGTAGGCGCCTTCCAGGTCCTGCACGAACCAGTAGCCGTCGACATAGGGCGACAGGGATGGGCACGGGGCGAGGACCTGGAACATGACGGAGGGGCGCTGGGGTGGGCACGGGCATACCTTTATCACAGGCGCCCCGCCCCCGTCGCAAAGACCCGGCCCCATGAAAAAAGCGGGCTTCCGAAGAAGCCCGCCCTTTGTTGCTACCTGTGTTGCTACGTAAGCCCTGCAATGATCGGCGTCGCCGCCGTCATCCCCGCTCAGGCCGGTACCTGGGTTCCGGCTGCCGCGGTCTCCTTCGAGAACAGGCTCCGGGCGGTGGCGACGTGGCTCTTCAGCACCGGCCGCAGCACCATGATCGCCAGGAAGGCCGCGGTCAGGTCCATCGCGGCCACCGTGTAGAGCACGGTGGACCAGGTGCCGGTCGCTTCCATCATCAGGTTCCCGACCGGCACGAACAGTGCGCCGATACCCTTGGCGGTGTAGAGCACGCCGTAGATCTTGCCGATGTGCTTGGTGCCGAAGGCATCGCCGGCGAGCGCCGAGAACAGCGAGTAGACCTCGCCCCAGGCCAGAAACACCACCCCGGACAGGATCAGGAACGCGTACGGGTTGCTGCCGAAGTAGCCCAGCGCGATGATGCCCAGCCCTTCCAGCGTGAAGGCGATCACCATGGTCTTTTCGCGGCCGATATTGTCCGAGATCCAGCCGAACAGCGGACGCGAGATCCCGTTCATGATCCGGTCCAGCATCAGCGCCAGCGGCAGCGCGGCCATCACGAAGAAGTGCAGGTCGACCTGGAACTCCTTCACGCCGAGGTCCTTGGCGATCACGCCCAGCTGCGCCACGGCCATCATGCCGCCGGTGACGACCAGCACGAACATGACCAGCATCAGCCAGAACAGCTTGGTGCACAGCGCTTCCTTGAGCGTGTAGTCGCGCGTGGCCTGGGCCAGCTTGGCCGACGCCCGGACTTCATGCGACTTGGGCGAACGCAGGAACCACGCCGCGACGAAGGCGAGCGAACCCTGCAGCAGGCCGAAGAACAGGAAGGTGTGCTGGAAGCCCTGCGACTCGATCATCGCCGCGATCGGCAGGATGGTCGCCGCCGAGCCCGCGCCGTAGCCGCCGGCGGTCAGGCCCACGGCCAGGCCGCGGCGGTCCGGGAACCACTTGAGGGCGTTGTTGATGCAGGTGGCGTAGATCGAGCCCACGCCCAGCCCGCCCACCGCCGCGCCGACGTAGAAGCCCATCAGCGTGGTTGCCTGCGAGTTGATGCACCAGGCCGCGCCGATGAAGACCGCGCCGAACGCCACCATCATGCGTGGCCCGAACTTGTCGATGAAGTAGCCTTCGATCGGTGCCAGCCAGGTCTGGACCAGCACAAAGACGGTAAACGCGACCTGGATGCTGGCGCGGGACCAGCCGTAGGTGTCCTGGATCTCCGGGACGAACAGGGTCCATGCGTACTGGATGTTGGCGGTGGCGATCATGCAGATCACCCCCACGATCAGCTGCATCCAGCGTGTGCCTTCCGGGACCTGGTGATTGACGCCCATCCCCATTGCCGATGGATTACTCATTGCGCGCTCCTTGAATAGATTGGCCATTAACTCGCGACAGGGCGGAGGAATATACGGTCGCGCTGCGCCTCAGCTTAGGGGTGGCTGCTGGCATTTCATGTCTCCTAATGTCATTGGCATTTGTTTGCCTCTTATTACGACGCGACCTGAGGTCTCCGCCCTCACCTCTCTCTCAAACTTTGGAGCGGCGATGGGATACACAGTATGTGATATATCAACGAAGTCAAGCGAAAGCCGGGGCAGGGTTTTCACTGAATTAATGCGGGCCCGGGATGGGACCCTTATATTCACGACAAAACCGCATCAGAAGCTGTATGCAAAACCTGGAAGCGGGACCGAATGGTGGCCCCGATCCCTTTGCTGGCGCGGAAACCCGGCACACGCCGCGGCATCGATGAGTATTTCTCCTGAATCCATCACGGTTACAATGGCGCATTATCATTACAACATTGTCATGATGACAGACGCGTCATGATTACAGAATTGTCATGATTATCCACTGCCGCACACGCAGATTCAGGCTAAATACCTCCGATTAAACCCGTGCCGCGATAAAAAAAATGCCCGCAGGCGAACCTGGCGGGCTGAGGCATGGTGCGTGACATCGGCCGCAACATGTAGTTGCAGTTATAGGCGATAAATGCGGCCGGTCAAATAGCGGAAATAGGTTTTACGCCGATTAATTGGCAAACTCAGAGAAAACCCTGAGCCGGTCTTCCCTCCATGCCGTCGATTATGCGGCAATGTACCTCGATTATGACAAGGCTGTCATTTTCGACCGACATTTAAAAACCCTGGCTGTTGGGGGCGCTGGCTGACTCATGTAGACGAAAGCGTCATCGCCGGCGTCTGGAATAGATAAAACAGCAAGCGCAGTAGAGCGCCTCGTAAAGCCGGCCCGTCGGCTGGCTGACTTGCCCCGCTGCGCGCCAGTCTCATAGATGAAATTGATGAAAACTCAGCGAGAAGTAGATGTTTTGGTAAGCCCGGTAGAAGCTATGGTAAGCTCCGCGGGCAATCTGCCCTACGTTTCACCGACCTCCGCATGGCTCATGCACCACTAGGCTACGACGCCCTGATCCGCCAGTTCGGCCTGCGCGTGCCGCCGTTGCGCTGCACCTCGGCGCTTGGCGACAAGACCGGCGTGCTCAGCACGCACACCGGGCCGGACGGCACCACGCGCACGGTCTATCCCCGCAACCGCTATCGGGGCGGCGACACCACGGTGGACCACCTTACCTTTGCGCTGAAGAAGGAACAGCTGGACCTGACCGTGCTGGCGGCGCTGTTCGAACAGCCGCAGGCGGTGCAGGACGTGCGCGCATGGCTGGCCGCCACGCCCACCTCGCGCTATGCCCGGCTGAGCGCCTTCTACGCCAAATGGCTGGCCGGGGCGCAGTTCGACTACAAGCTGCCGGCCGGCGCACCGCGGGTGCTGGCGCTGGATGAGGCGGAATACGTGACCGGCCCGTCGACACCCGACGTGCAGTTCGGCATCCAGAACAATCACCTCGGCCCGCCGGCATTCTGCCCGGTAGTGCGCCGCACCGAGAAGCTGGCGCGCTGGATCGCCGCCGACCTGCCCGGCCGTGTGGGCAGTGCCATCCGGCGCCTGGAGCCCGAGTTGCTGGCGCGCGCGGTGGATTATCTTTACCTCGCCGAGACCCGCTCGACCTATTCGATCGAGCACGAGATTCCCGATAACCAGCGCGTCGCCAAGTTCCGGCGGCTGCTGGAATATGCCGGCCAGCACGTGCCGCTGACCGAATCCCAGCTGTGCGAATGGCAGAACGAGATCATCTCCGGCCTGCGCGCCGAATACAGCTTCCGCGACCAGCAGAACTGGCTGTCGCGCGGCGGGCGGCTGCGCAATATCGCGGACTATATTCCGCCGCCGCCCGCGCAGCTGGGCGCGATGATGGACGGCATTGCCGCGGTCGCGGCGCTGGTCGAATCCCATGCGGCAAACCCGATCGTGGTGGCGGCGTGCGTGTCGTTCGGCTTTGTCTTTGCGCACCCGTTCTATGACGGCAACGGCCGCCTGCATCGTTTCCTGATCCACCATCTGCTGCGCCAGGCCGGCGTCACGCCCGAGGGCGTGGTGCTGCCGGTGTCGGCGCGCATGCTCAAGCAGCTCGACGTCTACGCCGGCCTGCTGAAGGCCTATTCCGCGCCGCGTACCGCGCTGCTCAATTACGCACTGGATGCGGACAGCGACACCATCCTGATCAAGTCGCCGCAGCCCCGGTGGCTCTATGCCTCGTTCGACGCCACCGCGCTGTGCGAATTCGTGTTCGAGTGCATCGAGCAATGCGTCGAGCAGGACCTGGCGCAGGAAATCCAGTACCTGCGCGCGTACGACGCCAGCGTGAGCCGGCTCGAAAGCTGGCTCGACCTGCGCCAGTCGCGGCTGTCGAACCTGATCGACCTGATCGTGCAGAACCACGGCGAGCTGTCGCGGCGCAAGCGCAAGCTGTTCGAGGACATCACCGACGACGAGCTCGTCCGCATCGAAACGGTGGTGCGCGACGAGTTCGCCGACTACCTGGAGCGCCACGCCAGCAACTGAAGCGCGGCGCCCCCGCTGCCCTATCGCGTCACGTCGAGCTCCCAGCCTGGCTCCAGGTGGTCGGGGTTGTCGGCCAGCCGATAGCGCGGGTTCAGGTTGATCAGTTCGCGCAGCGCGAAGTTTGCCACCAGCTGGTCCGGCGTCATCGCCTGGGCCTGCGCCTCGGCCTTCTGGCCGTCGGACAGCAGCGTGTCGAGATGCGCGCCGGCGATGCCCCATAGGGTGGAATCGGCGACGTTGTCCGGGCTGTAAGGCTGCACGCGTACCGAGCCGGATGCGGGGCGCTCCCTCGGGGTCTCGGTGGGCGGTTCGGCCGGGGTTTCTTTCGGTGGCTCCTTCGGCGGCGCCGGCGGGGTCGACGGGCCGCCACTGGGCGTCGGCGTCGGCGTCGGCCGCGGCGCGCCCTTGTCTTCGTCCTTGAGCAGCTCCACCAGAATCTTGGCGCCGAAGTTGACGATCACGCCGCCGCCCAATAGCACCAGCCCCTTGGGCATGGCACGGCCGAAGAAATCCCATTTCTGCGCCAGCCATGGCGTGACCGGCTTGTCCACGGCGTCGGGGTCGGCGGCCTTTGCCAGCCGGTTTTTCTCGGCATTGATCAGCTTCTGCTCGTTGCGCGACTGCAGGTGCGCGCCGATGCCGAACACCGCCAGGCTGCCCGCCTCGATCGCGCCGACCACGCCGCCGGTGTGCATCATGTCGGCCACGGCCAGCGGCACCGCGCCGACTGAATACGCGTTCATCACGAACTTGCGCAGCCGCGCGCCCAGCAGCGCGGGCTGCGCCAGGCCGGTGTGATAGCCCGCGCGGGCGGCAAAATTGACTGTGCTCAGCACCGAATTGGCGGCCAGGAACACCGCGTTGCTGTAGGTCAGCGGCTCGCCGATCTGGGTCACGCCGTGCTCGCCGAACCACAGCATGGTGTTGCCGTTGTTGATCGCCAGCGTGGTCAGCTGCAGCGCGTCGTTGACCTGCCCGGCGCGGGTATCGGGCGTCAGCAGTGAGGCGCCGACAGTGCCGATCACCGCCTGCGCCTCGCGGATCTTGTCCGCGGCCTCGGGCAGGTCTTTCTTGTCGGCATGGTGGGCGTAGGCGTCGAGCTGGTCGAGCGCCCTGGCAAACTTCTGCTGGTTCGCTTCGTTGATGCCCCACACCGTGGTGCCGGGTTTCTCGGTCAGTGTGCGGCGCAGCCAGGCGATATCGGCGGGCGTGTGCGTGCCGGCGCGCCGGATCACCTTGTTGGCATGCACGGTGCGCCCCATTGCCACGCTGCCGCGGTAGATGAAGCAGCTGGCGCTGGTCAGCACAAGGTTGGCACCGGTCTGCGCCGAGATCGCCGCGGCGCCCGAGGCGGCGGCGAAGGTGCCGGCCGCCGACACCGCCAGCGCGGTGCGGACCTTCCATGGACGCGGGCCATTGCTGCCGGGCGGCGGTGTGTTTCCAGCCGGGCCATGCGAGATGGTGGCGCGCACCACCCCACCCTCACCGCCCTCGCGGCCCTGAATGGCGTCGTTCCCCCTGGTGCGCGCCGCATCCTGCATCGCGTCCAGCATGCGGTACACCGCGCTCCCTTGGGACGCGTCCGATCCGGTCTCGACATGGGTCAGGTCGGCCACCTTGACCGCGCCGTCCGGGAACAGCGCGAACTCCACGTCGCCCAGGTGCAGGCTGCGCGTCTTCATGGTGTCGGCCAGCGCGGCGATATCGCGCGCCGAGTGGTCGTTGAGCAGCGCGGCATGTTCGGGCCGCAACTGCCCGGCGGCGTCGAACAGGTCCTTGGTGCTGGCCGCGTAGCGTTCATAGCCGATGGCCGGGCGCCCGAACGCCTCGAACGACGCCGGCCCGAAGCTGCGCACGGTCTGGAGCCCGTGCGTGCCGGCGGCCTCGGCCATGGCGGCGCGCTCGCCGTGCACCATGTCGCCCAGCCAGGCCTCGTTGGCAATGCCGACCGCCAGGTCCTGGCCCAGCGCGAACACGGTCTTGGCGCCGCCGCTGCCCAGCCGCGGGCCCAGGTAGGTCTCCAGCTGCACCCGTTCGCGGGTGCCATCGGGCCGGCGCAGGAACACGTTGCCGTGGTGGTCGATCTTGAAGCTGTGGCCGGCGTAGGGATCGGGCTGTGGCGACAGGCGGCGCCAGCGGCCCGGCTGCGCCAGGTCGATCTGGCTCCTGGCTGGATCCTGCGGGTAGGCGCCGCGGCGCAGCGCGAACTCCGGCACCAGCACCTCGGTGCCCATCACGTCGGCCACCTGCTGCGCCAGCATGCGGCCCTGCGGCGCATGCGCGCCGTCCAGCGCCAGCACGATGGGCTGGCCGGGCTCCCAGTCGTGCGCAAGCTGGAGGGCGAGCTCGTGGGCGCCGATGCCTTCGCTCGCCTCGCCGCGCAGGCCACCCTCCGGGCGCACGGCGCCAACCACCACCAGGTGGTCCCTGGGCGCGTTGACGCGCACCGCCGGCTCGCCCAGTGCCAGTTCGGCCCAGCGGTCCGGCGTCTGCCCCCAGCTGGCCGGCACCGGATCGCCCGCGGCGCGCGCGCCATGCTGGCGCACCGGGTTGCCGCGGTGGGTGACCGCCACCAGCGGCAGCGCCGGCATGGCGCCGTGGAAGCGGCCGCCGTCCTGCACATGTACCGGCGCGCCGGAAGCCGCCATGGTGGCGGGATCGGCGGCCACGCGCAGGCGCGCGCCATGGGCCAGATCGCTGCCGGGCGCGCGGAACGCGTCGACGTCCAGCCGCCCGTCGGCGCCGTAGACGCGCGCGTTCAGCCCGGTGGCCAGTTCCTGCACCAGCGACACCGCCCCGTCCTGGCCATAGCAGCCGTACAGCACCACCGGCATGCCTTCCTGGTAGTCCGGATGCGCGCGGATGCGGTCGATCACCGCCGGCGCATCGAGCAACGGCTGCGCGCCATCGTCGCGGCCGCCGGCCCGCATCACGATGCCGCCGAACAGGCCCTCGGCGCGCACGGTGAAATGCCCGGGAATCTGCGGCACCGACACTGCCACCGCCTCGTCGCCAAAGGTCTTCTGCCCGGCCTGCTGCGCCAGGTCCAGGTCCGCGCGCCCGCGCGGAAACTGCTCCAGCTGGGCCAGCACGTCGATGCGGCGGCCGTCCTGCTGGCGCACCAGCGGCTGGCCGGCACGGAAGTCGTCGGGCAGCGCGGCGCGGATCTCGCCGTGGTAATCCGGATTGAGCGCAAAGCCTTCCGCGTGCGGCTTGTGCCCGCGCAGCGACAGCGGCACGGTGCCGATCACGCTGCGCGCGTCGACCGCCCCGTGCCGCGCTGCCTCCCGCTGCGACACGATGGCGATGCGGAAGTTGCCACCCGCCTGCAGCGCCGGGCCCAAGTCGCGCATGGCCTGCTGCAGCGACAGGAACGACGCTTCCGGCAGCCCCGCGCGCAGCGGCACCGACAGCCCATCGCCATGGGTCACCACGTAGTGCACGCCGGCCAGGCGCCCGCCGGAGGCATGGATGCCGTCGACGGTGGCCTCGATCGCGGCGCGGCTCGGCGCGCCGTCGCGCACCGACCAGCTGCCGTCGCGAATCTCCGGCCGCGCCGCGGGCATCGCCGCCGGCTGGCTGCCCGCGTCGTCGGCGCGGCTTGCGGAAGCGGCCTTGCGCGGCAGCTGTCCGCCGTGCGCGACCACCGCTTCGGCGGCGTCCGCCAGCGGCGTGCGCGCCAGCGCCGGCCCGCCCGGCAGCGGTGCGCGCGCGGCACCCGGCCCGCGCGGCTCGCCGCCGGCGGCGGCGCGTCCGTACAGCGTGATCACCGCCTGGTGCACCTCGGTCGAAAAGCCATCCACCGTTGCCACCCGCTCGCGCGAGACGCCGTCGACGGCGCCGGCATCGGCCGCGGCCTGCAGCACGCGGCCCAGTTCCTCGGGGCTCTGGAAGCGTTCCGGCATATTGCCCCGGCGCAGCAGCAGCGCCGACACCGCATACGCGCCCCAGTTCGACACGCTGGCGGTGACCACATGGTCCACCGGCACCACCGCGGCGATATCGCTGCCGTCGAGCGCGCGCGGGATCAGCCCGCCCACGCCGCCCATGCCGGCCTCGTTGCCGCCGTCGCCGACGCCCAGGGTCTCGATGCCGTCGATGGCATTGGCTTCCAGCACGATCTGGTCCAGCGCCGGGTTGAAGTCGTCGATGCCGATGCCGCGCATATTGTGCTTGGTGCCGCGCGCACTGCGCGACGGCAGCTCGATCGCCATCACCCGGTCCGGGCCGACCTCGCGCAACAGCGCGCGCGCCGGTTCTGCGGCGCGGTCCACCGGGGCATCGAACACGCGGATATTGTCGAGCGGCTCGCCCATTTCGCGCAGGATGCCTTCCAGGATCGGCCGGTTGGCCGAATCCACCACGTAGGTCACCTGCTTGCCGCGCAGCCGCAGCGCGCGCCCCAGTTCCGCGGTGCCCGGGGGGCCGTCGGTTTCCGGCATGTCCTTGGCCACCGAGAAGCCGGTCACCAGCATCACATTGCTGGCGTCTTCCAGCGACGCCGCCGCGCGCTCGGCGCCGCCCGGCATGTAGAACTCGCGCAGGCCGCGGCCGATGTAGTTGAAGCTGATGCGGTCGACCGGCGACAGGTGGCGCCCGCCGTCGACCAGCGCCAGCGCCGGCGACACGTCAGCGGCCTCGCCGAAGGCGGTCTTGAACACGCGGATATCGGGGCGCCGTCCCATCGCGTGCGCCAGGCCGGACACCCGCGACGGCTGGCCGGTGGTGAAGACGATGGTCGGCAAGGTCTTGTCGTCGGGCACGGCCGACGGGTCCAGCGGCTGCTCGCGCAGCGCGCTGCGGTCGATCAGGCCCTGGTCGACCAGCATCTCCACGCCCTTGCGCGCCTGGTACTGCATCGGGTCGATCAATTTGACGTCGCTGCGGCCGATGGCATCGAGCTGCTGGCGCACCAGCGTCTCCAGCGCGGGATAGTGGGTGCAGCAGAACCACAGCGAGGTGGCGTCGGCCGGGATCTGCTCGGCGTTGATGTACTTGGCCACCAGCCCCTTGAGCTGCTCCAGCTGCGGGCCGTCGGCCAGGTGCATCAGGTTGTTGACCGCATCGGCCCACTCGGTCGCGCCGATCTCCTTGACGGTGACGCTGCCGCCGCTGGCCTCGCTCACCGCCTGCAGGTAGGCGTGCAGCTTGACCGTGCCGGGCGTGGCCACCACCACCGGGCGCGCGCCGCCCTCGGTGACGATCTTGGGCGCGGTCTGCATGATCAGGTTCACCACCTTGGCCTGGTGGGTGCCGGCCAGCGCCTCGGGAAACGCCGTGCAGGCGGTATTGCAGGCAAACAGGTCCACCGCGCCCTTGGCCTTCTGCGCCGCGACCACGCCGGCGTGGACCAGGTTGACCAGGTCGCCGCGCTCGCGCCCGCCGTAGGTGCCGGCGGCATGGTCGGTAAAGGCCACCACCTGCACCGCCTTGCCGGTCATGGCATAGGTATGGCGCGCGATGTTCTGCGCGGCCAGCAGGCCGCCGTTGCTGGAATCGAAGGCGGTGATGACGATCGCATCGTCCTGCACGCGGATGCCGAAGTCCGCCGGGTCGATTCCTTCGGGCAGGAAGCGCCGCTGGATGCCTTCGAACAGCTGCGTCAGGTCCAGGCCCGCGGGCAGGCGCTCGGCAGCCTTCTGCAGCAGCTCGTAGACGCCCTTCTGCACGGTCTTGTCGTAGCCGCGCACGCTGGTGGCGCCGACTTCCAGCGTGACGCCGTCGCGCGCCTTGTGGCGCGCCATGGTGTCGAGCAGCGCGCCCACCGTTTCCACGCTGGGCATGCCGCTGTCGCGGCCCAGCGCGCGCTGCACGCCGAAGCCGATCGCCTGCGCCGCCAGGTTGGAGTTCATGCCCGTCACCAGGTAGTCGGCGCCCACGTCGGACCAGCTGTCGGCCAGTTGCTGGGTCACCGCCATGTCGCGCAGCAGGCGGTCGCGCGCGGCGCGCATGCCGGCCTCGTTGCCGTGGTCGCCAACGGCAATGGTGACCATGTCGGCGATGTCGTTGGCGTCGATCAGCAACTGGTCGAGCATGGCATTGCCGCGCACCCGCTCGCCGCTCTGCAGCCGGTATTCGTTGTTGGTGTTGCGCCCGGCCACTTCCACCGCCACCACCGCCTCCGGCTTGTGCATCGCCAGCAGCGCGCGCGACTGGCGCCCGGCGCTGGCA
Source organism: Cupriavidus nantongensis (assembly GCF_041726985.1). GTDB lineage: Bacteria > Pseudomonadota > Gammaproteobacteria > Burkholderiales > Burkholderiaceae > Cupriavidus > Cupriavidus nantongensis_A. The sequence goes on from NZ_CP168302.1 coordinate 220,659, forward strand.
AAGTCGCGCGCCGAGAAGGTCTCGACGCGCGCATTGGGCTGGTTCAGGTCCTGGCGCAGCATCTTGCGCAGCGTGCGCGCATGGGCGCGGTCGGTGACATAGACCACGTCCTTGCCCAGCGAGGCCAGGTAGGCGCCCAGCGACGCCGCCCCGACCGGCCCGTTGGTCTCGGCGCGGCCGTGGGCGGTCAGCGGGCCGGTGACGATCATCACCGAGTCCAGGTCCGCCAGCGCGCGCGCGGCCATCTCGGCGCCGTAGGGCACGCCGATGTTCTCCATGCTGCCGTCGATCCACAGCACATTGTCCAGCGGCGAGATCGCGTTCTGCCGCAGGGACATCCGCGCGGCGGCATCCGGGCCGTCGGCATGCGCGGCCAGCGCCGGGCCGTGGCTGACCGTGCGGCGTTGCGCCCCCGCCTCGCCCTCGCCTGCCGGGTGGCGCGGCGCGCGCGCCAGCGCCGGCGTGCCATGGGCGCTGGTCGGGCGGCGGCGCGAGGCCGGCACCGGCGCGTCGGCGCGGCTGCTGCCGCCGCGCTCGCCCGACGCGTTGCGCGCGGCCGATTCGCTCCGGTAGCGCGCCATGGCCCGGTCCATGGCGCGGTCCATCATGCCGTGGATCACCCGTTCCTGCAGGATCGTGCCGCGCGTGACCGCCAGGTCGAAGGCGGCCGCCGCACCGCGCTTGGTGGCTTGCCAGGGCGTCAGCCGCTGCGGCGCGGGCGGGCCGTGCGCCGCGGGGGCGCCGCCGTCGGTGGCCGGCCTGGCGCCGTTGCCGGGCCCGGGGGTAGCGGGCCGGGCCGCGCCCGGGGCGGGTTCGCCATCGGCCTGCTTGCCGGAGCGGCCGGACTGGCCGTCGGCATCGGTGCGCGCGAGCGGCTGGCCCTCGGCGTCGCGGCCGGCCGGGCCACGGCGGGTAGTGGGCCGCGCCGCGGCCGGCACGCCATGGCCCGCGCTGTACTCGGCCAGCGCTTCCGGGGCTACGCCACGCCCGGGGCTGCCAACGCCGGCCGGATCACCCGCGCCGACGCCGCGGCCGCGCATCGCCTGGTAGCCGTCGCGCACCGATTCGCCGATGCGCTTCTGCATGGCGAACGGCAGCATCTGCGTCGCGCCCATCAGCAGCATGGCGCCGTTCTGCAGCTTCTCCGACACGCTCATCTCGCTGCCATGCTCGGCGAACATGGCGGCCTGCTGCAGCGTCTGCACGCCACCGATGCCGAAGCCCACGCCATTGAGCACACGGCTGGCGCTGCCGTAGTGGCCGGCGCTGTGGGTCAGCATGCCGCCCGCCATCTGGCGCAGCGGGTTGGTGCTGCCGGCCAGCCGGGTGCCGGCGTTCATCGCCAGCGCGCCGCTCTTGGCCAGGCCCATGCCGCCCATGCCCGCCAGCGAGCCGGCGACGTTCAGCCATTGCGACATCGCCTCCTGGCTGTTGAACGGGTTGATCGAGCGGCCGTGGTCGGCAATGTTGTCGAGCTCGGCCCACGAGGTGCCGATGCCATACCCCATGCTGCCGACCATGCCGACCCACGCCGTCGCCACCAGCGGCGTCAGCGCGCCGCCCGAGGCCACCACCAGCACCCCGCCCGCGAGCGCACCCACGGCAGCCGCGCCCAGGTTGACCCAGCCCCACCTCTTCTCGCTGTCGGTGACGATATGCGCGTCCATCGCGGCGTAGTCGACATGGCCGTCGCGGCCCAGCTCCAGGTTCTCGGCAAAGTAGACCGTGCCCTTGTCGGAGAGCAGGTTGTTCTCCTGGAAGTCGCGCTTAGCGTCCAGATCTTCCTTGCCGTAGACCGAGCCCTGGTCGTCCACCCACAGGGTCTTGCCGTCCTTGCCCTCGAACTCGAACACCGCGGTCTGGTACGGCACGCCGCCGGGACCGGCCACGTACATCGGGATCGCCTTGACCGTGGTGCCGGACTTGGCGTCGGCGGCGATCTGTTCGCGGATCGCGTTGGCGTCCCCCTGCGGCGCGCCCAGGGCGAGGGCCTCGGACAGCCCCTTCTCGTCCGAGGCCTTCGCGCTGAGTTCTTCCTTGCGCATTGCCAGGCTGTCGAAGGTCTGTCGCAGGATCTCGTCCTTGTCGAGCTCGAAGCGCTGGTTGGCTTCCTTCGCTTCGTCAGTGCCGGCGTAGTCCTCGCTGCCGCGCTGCACCGCATTGCGCAGGTAGACGTCGGACATCACCGGCGCGTCCTTGCTCGACTTCAGCGACTGCTCGAACGCCGCCGACAGCCCGATGTGGCCCTTGGCGGCCGCGTCCTGGGCGCCGCCGTAGATGCGTCCCTGGCGCGACGAGCCGCCCTGGTTCATCATCATCAGCATGCTGACCTCGTTGTCGCGATCGGTCAGCCAGCTGGCCGTGCTGGTCGCGGCCGGGGCCGTGCCGGGCTTGGCCTGCGGGTTGCGCGCGTAATACCCGGCATCGGCCGCATCGACCACCGCCGACAGGCCATGGTAGAAGTCGTCCCAGTCGTTGTATCCGGGCGACTGGCTGTTGTTGCGCCCGGTCCAGTCGTTGCTGTACTCGGTCTTCACCGTATCGAGCAGCGTGCCGGCGTCCTCCTCGATCAGGTGCGGCGCCACTTCCTGCAGGTACACGCCCACCTTGTCGGCATACATCTTCTCCTGGCCGATGATGGGCCGGCCCTCGTCGTCGTGGGTCTTGTTCTTCAGGTCCTGGTCCATCGACGCTTCGATCTGCGCCTTGAACAGGTCGCTGCTGAAGCGGTCATTGTGCACGTCGACGTAGAGCTGGCGCTCCTCGGGCGTCTGCGCGGCATCGGCACCGGCCTTGCGGATCTGCAGCGCGCCGGTGACGTCGCCGCTGTCCAGCTTCTGCGCGATGCCCCGGGTCATGGCATCCACCCGCAGCGGCACCGAGCCCTCCATGAAGCCGAGCATCCGGTTCAGGCCGCTGGCGGCCTGGTCGCGCTCCGCCTGGCTGAGCTTGGGATCCTGGCTGCGCGCCTTGAGCTGCTCGACGGTGTAGCCGAGCAGGCCTTTCTCGGCGACGCCCTTGTCGTAGGCGATCCGGGCGGGATCGGTCGCCGGCAGGTCGGCGGCCGGCACCAGGCCGTCCGCGCCCAGCGCCTTGAACATGACGTAGCCGGCCGGGTTGTGCTCCATCAGCGCGCGCTCGGCCTGCGGCAGGTCGCGCGGCGTGGTGGAGTTGGGATCGGTCTTGGCCTGGGGATCCAGCGTCAGCCCCTGCGCCTGCGCCATCGCCAGCGTGGTGGGGTCGTTCTGCGCCAGCTTGCGCTCGAAGTCGGTGGACGGCGTCAGGTGCTCCATCTCGCCGGCGATGCGCCCGCGCAGGTCGACCCGGTCGATCAGCTGGCCCATGCCGCCCTCGGTGCCGTAGCGCGCCTTCAGGTCCTGCACCGCCTGCTGGCGATAGCTGTCCGGCACCTTGACGCCCTGGCCCGACGCCAGCGCCTGCAGCTGCGCGTCGGCGTCGCTGACCTTGCCGTTGGCCAGGGTCAGGTCGTACGAGCGGTCCGCCATCGAGATGGTGCGGTCGTGCGGATCGTTGCGCAGGTCCTTCAGCGCCTGGTCGGCATCCTGCTTGTAGGCATTCGCCGCGACCGTGTCGATCTCTTTCTGCATGGTGGCGAGGAAGGTCTCCTCGGCCTTTACCCGTTCCTGCTGTGCCTGCTCATGCGCGTCGCGCGCGGCGACGAGTTCGTCGTCGGCCTCGAGCTCGAAGCGCCGGATGCCGCCCGGAATCTTCAGGTAGGCGGCCTGTTCCTCGTCGACCTTGTCTTTGGCCTGCTGCTCCTTGTCCTGCGCCAGCACCACGTCGAAGCGCGCGCCCTGGGTGTCGCGCGCCTGCTGCGTGTTTTCGTTCTTCAGGAACTGCGTCTTGGTCTCTTCGATATTCAGCGCGACATTGGGATCGTCATAGCGCTTGCGGATCTCCTCGGCCTTGGCCTCGACCGCGGCCTTGACATCCCCGCCGGTGGCCGCGGCGTTGTTGGCGGCTACGCGCAGCTCGTTCTGCGCGCCGCCCATCACGTTGCCGTACTTCAGCCCCAGCGGCTGCCACTGCTTGTCGGTCATGGCGCGGCCGTCGAGATCGGCCACGACCTTGTCATAGGCGTCCTGCGCTTCCTGCTGCCAGCCATCGGTCAGCGCCTTCGCATCGTTTGCCTTCTTCTTGCGTGCTTCCTCGGCGGGATCGGTCTTGGGCTTTTCCGGCGCGGGCGCATCGACCTGCATGGCCTTGGGAGACTGCGCGCCGGTGGCATTGGCGGTATAGAGCGCCGGCGTCGCCACGACCGCCTGCGGCTTGTCGGGCTGGTCCGCGGGTCTGGCCTGCTGATTTTGCTGGGTTTGTTGCGACTGTTGCGCCTGTTGCGTGTTCTGGGTGTCTTGCTGGCGCTGGGTCTCGCGCGCCTCGGCCGCGCGCTGGGCGCGTTCGGCGGCTTCGCGGGCGGCCCGTTCGGCGGCCTCGCGCGCGGCTTCGGCGGCGGCGCGGGCCGCGGCCTCGGCGGCCGCGCGCGCGGCAGCCCGGATGGCATCCATGAAATCCAGCATGACGCAAGTCTCCTGGCGACGCCGGCGCGTGCCGGCAGGTCAGACGGTTGCCGATGCCCTGGCGCGCGGCCGGGGCCACGCGCCAGCAGCGGGCAAGCCGCGGGCATCATGCGCGCCGATTCTGCGCGCGTCTGCGGCGCAGGCCAACTATGGGAATTCGTAGGCCCGCGGGAACCGATGGCTACAGCCAAATGCCATTGAGTTAAGGGATCAATCACTACCGTCATTCCCGCGAAGGCGGGAATCCAGCGTCTTTAACGTTCCCTTCGGGGATAAAGTCACTGGGTTCCCGCCTTCGCGGGAACGACAGTCGCAAACTGAACGGCATTGGTGGTTACAGCCGGTTGTTGTCGAGGTCGGTCACCAGCATGCAGCCCGGCGCATGGGTGATGCAGATCTCGGGCCGCGCCTCGCGGATCACCGCCTGGGGCGTGACGCCGCAGGCCCAGAACACCGGGATTTCATCGGCGTCGAGCGGCACCGCGTCGCCGTAGTCGGGCGATTCGATATCCTCGATGCCGATCAGCCGCGGGTCGCCGATATGCACCGGCGCGCCGTGCACGTCGGGATAGCGCGCGGTGATCTCGGTGGCCAGGATCGCGTCGGCGGCCTTGAGCGGGCGCATGGACACCACCAGCTTGCCCGACAGCCGGCCGGCCGGACGGGTCTCGATTGCGGTGCGGTACATAGCTACGTTCCGGCCCAGGTTGATGTGCTTGAGCGGCACATTGGCCGCCAGCAGCGCCTGCTCGAACGAGAACGAGCAGCCGATGGCAAAGGCGACGAAGTCGTCGCGCCACAGCTCGGTGATGCCGGTGGTCTCGTGGTAGGCGTTGCCGTTGCGGTAGACCCGGTACATCGGCACGTCGGTGCGGATATCGACATCGCGCCCGAGGTTGCGGAACACCGGGTCGCCCGGGTCGGTCACGTCGATCAGCGGGCAGGCCTTGCGGTTAAGCGCGCAGAACTGCAGGAAGTCATAGGCCCAGTCGCGCGTCAGGATCACGATATTGGCCTGCACGTGGCCACGCGCCAGGCCGCTGGTATGGCCGTGGTAGCGGCCTTCGCGGATCAGCTGGCGCAGTGCGGCGGGGTCTTCGGGCAGGAGCGAGGCGGCGTGCTGGAGCGGCTGGTTCATGTCGGCAGGCGGGCGCCGGGCGGCGCGAAAAGTCGGGTTGACCTGCCGATTCTGGGTGCCCGCCGGCGCCTGCGTCCAACAAATCTTTCGGATCGAGCGCGATAAAGGAATCCGATGACTACGAGCCCGCGTGGGGCGCGGCCGCCGGCGCCTGCACCGGCACCGCCATGTCCTCGCCGACCTCGGCGCAGAACTCCGCCACCACACTGGTGGCCAGCCCCACGATCGACTCGTTGACCTCCAGCCCCGCACCGATGCGCCACGAGGCGACGATATCGAGCGCGGGCGGATGGTTCTCCACGTCGACCACCGACAGCGTGCCGTCGGCCAGCTCCTTGCGCACCAGGGCCGGCGGCACCGCGCCGATGCCGAAGCCGTCGCCGATCAGCCGTGTCATCGCCGCCACCGAGTTCACGCAGTTGATGCGCGGCGAGGCCACCCCGTTCAGGTGGAACAGGCTCAGGATGTCCTGGTGCGGGCGCGAGTTCTTGACGAAGGTGATGACGCGCTCGGCGGCCAGCTCATCGAGCGAGGCATAAGGCCGGTCACAAGCGGAGCCGGTGGCGACGATCCAGCGGATCGGGTAGCGCGCCAGTTCGACGTTGCGCACCGTTTCCAGCCGCAGCAGGTCGGTCTGGAAGATCACGTCGAGATAGCCCTTCTGCAGCTGGTCGCACAGGTTGAGCGCGGCATCGGCGGTCAGTTCGATCTCCAGCGCCGGGTAGGCCTGCATCGCGCGCTTGACCACGGTGGAGAGCCAGGTATGGATCACCGAGTCCATTGCGCCGATGCGCACGCGCCCCGCGATGGCGCGCGAACGATCCAGCGACTGCCGCATATGGTGCATGGTGTTCACCATTTTCTCGGCATACTCCAGCACGCGCTGTCCCTCCGGCGTCAGCGTGACGCCGCGCGAATCGCGCAGGAACAGCTTGACCCCCAGGTCTTCTTCCAGCACCGCGATGCGGCTGGAGATCGAGGCCTGCGTGCTGAACAGCTTCTCCGCGGTCAGCCGGAAGCTGCGCAGGCGGGCCACCCAGACAAAGGTTTCGAGAAAGCGCAGGTTCATGGGCGATGGGTGCGGGTCGGTCGCAAGGGACGGTCGCTGCGGCGGCGCATCAGGACAGGAGCCGAGCCACCGAATCTACGCGATGACACGGTGGCAAACAAGCGTTTGACAGCGGTGCTCGGGAGCGTGCCATGCTGCCGCGCAGCATGGCCGGCACGCCGCGAAGCATGGCCCGCGCGCAGCGCTCATGCCCCCAGCGGCGATGGCTGCGACGGCGTCGGCGGCTGGCGCGGCGGGATCAGTGCCGGGCCGCGCGCGGCGTCCTCTTCAGCCTCATGCTGGGCCGCTTCGGCCTGCGCCTTCATGCGCTGCAGCGCGGCCAGCATGTCGTCGCCCAGCGCCGCCGGGTACTCGGCGCGCGCGCCGTCGGGCACGGCCGACGGGTCCAGCCACATCTGCCAGGTCACGCGCGTGGTGCCCACGCCCTGCCCCGGTGCGGCCTGCAGCCGCCCGCGCGTATGGCTGGAGAGCTTGCGGTAGCTGTAGGAGAATGGCCCCTTGTCGGTCAGCACGTCGACCGCCGGCAAGCCACCGGCCTTGTGGGCCATGCGGCGTACCGTGCCCGGGCTGCCGCTGCCCAGCACCACGCGGCAGTCCTTGTAGACGGTGTCCCAGTGCGGCACTGCGCAGTAGCCGCCGGCCAGCTGCCAGACCCGCGCCGGATCGGCCAGCACCTCGACCGAGCGCTCCACGGGGATCAGCTGCGCGTGCGCCGGCGCCTGCCACGCCAGCAGCAGCGCAGGCACGGCGAGCCGGAGCGTGGGCAGGGTCAGGCGGGCGAGAATTGACATAGGCAAGGCGGTACGCGCACGGTCGGGGCAATGGGTGCAAGCCTAGCCGAGCGCGGCGCTGCGTGCCATTACCGAAGGCTCGTAGCGGCCGCGCTTGCGATCCTGGCCTACGGGTTTCCGTAGGCCCATGGCCAACCCGCATGCGCTGGCGCGCCGTATGCTTATGCCCTCGCGGGTCCGGCCCGCGCGCGCCGCCGCGGCATCGGGGAAAACCCGCGGGCCGTGGCGATGGCGCCACGGGCCAGGCCGGCGCCAGCCGCGCATTGACGGGCGTTCAGCACAGGAATCAATTTTTCTTATCGGCTGCCGCCCGAAAAACTAGTTGGACGCGGACTGCCGTGCCTTTCAAGAATGCAGTCAGCGGGCGCACCGCAGGAGGCGCTGCAACCGCGCACCGCCGCGCCAACGATAGACGCAACCGAAACGCGCCAGCGGTAGCCGGCAACGCATGCCGGGACATCAAGGCAAGCGCCGCGTACCACGCGCGCTGCCAGGGCCGAGCCAGACATCGCACGAGAGGAATGCATGGAAACGCAGATCGGCAGTATCCAGAGCCCCCAGCCATCATCGCCCGCCAGCGCCGAGGCAGCACCGTCGCGCGGCTTTTTCTCCTGGTACCGCGACATCACCGCCAATGAGCGCCGCACCTTCTGGAGCTGCAAGGTCGGCTATGCGCTCGACGCGATGGACACGCAGTTCCTGAGCTTCGTCATCCCCACGCTGATCGCCACCTGGGGCATCAGCCGCGCCGACGCAGGCTTTATCGGCACCGCCACGCTGCTGACTTCCGCCGCGGGCGGCTGGGTCGCCGGCATCCTGTCCGACCGCATCGGGCGGGTGCGCACGCTGCAGCTGACCATCCTGTGGTTCGCCTTCTTCACCTTCCTGTGCGGGCTGGCGCAGAGCTATGAACAGCTGCTGGTGGCGCGCGCGCTGATGGGCTTCGGCTTCGGCGGCGAATGGACCGCCGGCGCGGTGCTGATCGGCGAAGCCATCCGCGCGCAAGACCGCGGCAAGGCGGTGGGCATGGTGCAGGCCGGCTGGGCCGTGGGCTGGGGCATGGCGGCGCTGCTCTATGCGCTGGTGTTCTCGCTGCTGCCGGCCGAAACCGCATGGCGCGTGCTGTTCCTGATCGGGCTGCTGCCGGCGGTGTTCGTGATCGTGCTGCGCCGCCTGGTCAAGGAGCCCGAGGTCTATACCGAGCACAAGGCACGCGAAGCCCAGGCCAGCGAGAAAACCTCGTTCGCCGCGATCTTCTCGCCGCGCCTGCTCAGCATCACGCTGCGCGCGGCGCTGCTGACCACCGGCGCGCAGGGCGGCTACTACGCCATCACCACCTGGCTGCCGACCTTCCTCAAGACCGAGCGCGGCCTGACCGTGCTGGGCACCGGCGGCTACCTGGCGATGGTGATCGTCGGCTCCTATATCGGCTATGTCACCAGCGCCTACCTGACCGACCGCATCGGCCGCAAGCGCAACTTCATCCTGTTCGCGCTGGGCTCGATGACGATCGCGCTGGCCTACACGCACATCCCCGTCAACGACACCGTGATGCTGCTGCTGGGCTTTCCGCTGGGCTTCTTCGCCTCGGGCATCTTCGCCGGCATGGGCGCGTTCCTGACCGAGCTGTTCCCGACCAGCGTGCGCGGCTCCGGCCAGGGCTTCTGCTACAACGTGGGCCGTGCCATCGGCGCGTTCTTCCCGTTCCTGATCGGCCATGTCAGCCAGCAGATGTCGCTGGGCCACGCCATCGGCATCTTCGCCGCGGCCGCGTATGGCGTGCTGATCCTGGCCGCACTGACGTTGCCGGAAACGCGCGGCAAGGCACTGGAAGCGTAAGGCGCAACATGACACCGCCGCGGCCAGGCGCCGCGGCGCGCGCACACCACAACAACAATCACGGCAGGCCCATGCGGAGTCTGCCCAGTTTTCTTCCGACGGGAATCGGGTCAGCAGTATGTCGGGCTTGCCAGCTCGACGGCAATGCAGCGCAGCCGCGATACGCGCTGGCGATGGCCAGGCTCCGTGCAGCATCCGGCGGACCGCCACGACCGGCACGAAGCGCCGCGCCCCGCAGTGCCGCCGCGCAGGCCAGCCCCATTTGCGCGCGTGGACGGGCTCACAAGGCCGTGGTCGCACGCCAAGACTCGTTGTCGGAGGCCTACATGATCAAAGATGTGGAAGTCGTGCCGTACCGTGACGCGGGGGCGTCCGGGCATGGCACCGCAGCAACCACCGCACGCCCCACGGCCCGCCCGGCCACCGCGCCTGGCAGCGCCCCGGCACTGGTGGCCAACAACGGCATCAAGGTATTCGGCGAGCGCCACCTGGTGCCGGTCAGGCAGCGCGTGCGCCACGGCGCCACCCCCGGCCTGGTGACCGCGCTGCAGGCCGAGCCGACGCACGAAGGCCGCAGCGCCGTGATGCAGTCCGCCATCCGCGCCATCGGCTTCGACTGGCTGGGCTACGCCACCGCCGGCCATGTCGGCGGCCAGTTGCAGCCGCGCACCTTCTTTGAAAGCTATTCCCCGCCGGGCTGGCGCGAGCGCTATTTCCGCGAGCGCTACTACGAGATCGATCCGCGCACCCCGCAGCCGGGCACCTTCTGCCTGCCCACCGTGTGGGATGCCGACGACCTGGCGCAAACGCCGCTGGGCAATGTGCCGCCCCTGCGCCGCCGCCGCTTCCTGGAAGACCTGCGCGACGCCGGCGTGCGCAGCGGCATCTTCCTCAACCTGCCGATGCCGGGCAACAGCGAGTTCGTGCTGATCAGCTTTATGTCTGGCATCGAAAGCCGGCGCTGGATCGGCGATTCCGTGGTCGGCCAGGCGCTGGCGATGGGACTGGCGCTGCATGAGTTCCTGACCTGCCACGTCGAGATCCCGGCATTTGCCGGCCGCCATCGCGAAGGGCTGTCCGATGTGCAGCGCGATATCCTGGCCTGCCTGGCGCAAGGACTGTCGGATAAGGAGATCGCGCGGCGCATGGACATGTCGATCTTCAACGTCGACTACCACATGCGCCGGCTGCGCAGCCACTTCGGCGTGCGCAACCGCGTGCAGCTGGCCAGCGCGGCGACATTGCTGCGGCCGCCGGGGGCACCGCTGTCGGTGGACAGGGAGAAGGATGCGGCGGGGGTGATTGCGGCTTAGTTTGATGGCCTTGGCGTTAGCCTCAGACCGTCAAACTCCCGCTTGTGTACTCCCTCTCCCGCTTGCGGGAGAGGGTTGGGGAGAGGGCCGGAGCCTCGACGAAGTAAGGCCATCGATATTGCCAGCGCCCGCCCTCTCCCCCAACCCCTCTCCCGCAAGCGGGAGAGGGGAGAAAACCCGCAGCGGTGCGCATTCCGACCAGCCTCACTCCCCCTTCGCCCACCGCATCAACTCCGCCACCCGTTCGAACAAGGTCCGGTCGATAAACCGGTCCAGCGGCACGTTCAGGTACAGCCGCTGCGCCAGGTCCGAATCGAAGGCCGACGGCACCAGGTAGTCCGCCGCGGCCTGGCGGATGCGTGCCGCCACCTGGCCGCTGCCCTTGGCCACCACCCGTGGCAGCGTGCCGGGGCCGTCGTAGCGCAGCGCCACCGCGTACTGGGTGGAATACACCACCGCGGTCGACACCCGCACCCGCTCGCTGACGCCGAAGAACGCGGCCTCGAAGAACGCGGCGCGGCGGCGCCCGGCCATGATCGGGTCGCCCTGGGTCTCCTTGTATTCGCGGCGGTACTCGTCGACGCTCATGCGCTGGCGCTTCATGAACTGGTAGCGCTCGTGCACGTAGTCCACCACCGCCATCACCAGGTAGATCACCGCCGCCCAGCAGCACATGCGCAGGATGATGTACGCGACCAGCAGCAGGATTTCCGCGGGGCGCGCGTAGCCGGTGCGCACGCCGTCCTCGATCGCGCCCAGCGCCAGCACGTAGACCAGCCCGGCCAGCAGCAGGATCTTGACCAGGATCTTGGCCAGGTTGACCAGGTTGCGCACGGCGAACATGCGCTTCAGGCCCTCGGCCGGGTTCAGCCGCGCCAGGTCAGGCTTGATCTGCTCGAACGCCACCAGCGGCCCCACCTGCAGGAACGCGCCGACGATGCCGCACACCAGCGCCAGGCCGACGATCGGCAGCACCCCCATCAGCAGGAAGCGCGCCGCGGCCTCGCCCAGCACCAGCATCTGCTGGTCGGCCAGGTGCTGCGGCACGCTGCCCATGGCGCTGTGCCACAGGGCCTGGAACAGCCGCACGAAATATCGGCCCAGCAGCCACAAGCCGGCGAGTACGCCGAGGAACACCACCGCCGAGGTGACGTCGCTGCTGCGCGGCACCTCGCCGCGCTTGCGCGCCTCGTCCAGCTTGCGGCGGGTGGCCTCGAGGTTCTTTTCGCTGTCGCTCATTTGGCGTCGATACGTTGCGTCGCTGCTAGCGTGCCGCGCCCCGGCGCAGCATCTCGATCAGGATATTGTCCGGGCGCAGGAAGCCCTGCAACGTATCGACCATCACCGCCAGCATCAGCACCAGCATCAGGAACGCCACCGAGATCTTGACCGGCTGCGCGAACTGGAACACGTCGAACTGCGGCACGAAGCGCGCGATCAGCGCAAAGCCCAGCTCGACGATCACCAGCAGCAGCAGGATCGGCGCGGCGAGCTTGACCACCCACGAGAACAGCGTGCCGGCGTAGAGGTTGGCAAAGCCCATCGACGCCAGCGACATCTCCGGCCCGAACGACATCACCGGCCAGAACGCGAACGACTCGACGATCACCCCGGTCATGGCGATAAAGCCACCCAGCGCCGCGAACAGCGCGATGCCGAAGTGCGACAGCAAGTTCTCCATGGGCCCGTCCTCCTGCTGCGTCACCGGGTCGAAGAAGGTGGCATTGCCGGAGCCGGTCTGGAAGTCGATCAGCTCGCCGATCATCTGCAGCGCGACGAAGAACAGCCCGAACGCCATGCCCAGCAGCAGCCCGATAAAGGCCTCCTTGAAGATCAGCACCAGCCACAGGCCACCGGCGACGGCGTCCAGGTCGATGCGCGCGCCCGGCGACACGAACAGCGCGATCGCCAGCACGATGCCGTTGCGCGCTACCCCGGGGATGGCCTGCTGCGACAGGAACGGCAGCACCGTAAACGCCGTCAGCAGGCGCGGCATCACCATCACGATCGGCATGATGACCTCGCGTCCCCACTGGAATAGCAAGGCGGGATCGAGCAGTTCGCCTTGCATCTCAGGCATGCCGCCCGTCGTGCCGATCAGCGTGCCAGGCGCGCGCCGCTGCTTCGTCGATGGCCTCGTCCTCGCGCCGCCCGGCGCCGGCGCGCAGCGCGCGACGCTCGCGCAGCGCCAGCTCGCGCGCGCCGTCCAGCCGCGCCTGGGCGCGCAGCAGCGCGCGGCGGGCCTCGTCGAAGGCGGCACGCCGCCGCGCCACGTCGTCGAGCACCGTGGCAAGGCTGGCATTGGCCCGGGCGATGCGGGCATCGAAGGCGCTCTGCCAGCCCTGCGCATCGAGCAGCCCCGACACCGACACCCCGCCCTGCGACGCGCCCTGCCGCAGGCGTTCGATGAACGCCGCGCGCTCGGCCAGCGCGGCCTGCACCGCCTGCTGCGCGGCCTCGGCCTGGCGCAGCCCAGCTACCACCTGCGCGCGGTGCTGCTGCAGCACCCGCAACGCGTCTTCCTGGCGGCGCTGGCGCACCGCCTCGAGCTGGCCCAGGCGCGGGTCGGCGCCGCCGGCCGTCATCGCGCGGCTCCGGCAAGCGGTGCGGGCTCGCGCACGCGCAGCGCCTGCGCCAGCTTGTCGACGGCGCCGGCAAAGGTATCGAGCCGCGCCGCCGGCTGCGCCAGGTAGGCGCGGATATCCGGCATCGCCGCCACGGCGGCGTCGGCGACGGGGTCGGCGCCGGGCCGGTATTCGCCGATCTGCAGCAGCAGCTCCAGCTCCTGGTACCGGGCCAGCAGCTGGCGCAGCCGCGCCGCGTCGCGCGCATGCGCGCCGGCCACCACCTGCGGCATCACCCGGCTGACCGACTGCAGCACGTCCACGGGCGGATACTGGCCGGCGCTGGCGAGCTTGCGCGACAGCACGATGTGGCCATCGAGGATGGAGCGCACCTCTTCGGCGATGGGATCGCTGTCGTCCTCGCCTTCGGTCAGCACGGTATACGCCGCGGTGATCGAGCCCTGCACGCCGGTGCCGGCGCGCTCCAGCAGCTGCGGCAACATCGAGAACACCGACGGCGGATAGCTGCGCCGCGTCGGCGGCTCGCCGCTGGCCAGGCCGATCTCGCGCTGCGCGCGCGCCAGCCGCGTCAGCGAATCGACCAGCAGCAGCACGCGCCGGCCCTGGTCGCGGAAATGCTCGGCAATCGCGGTGGCGGTATAGGCGCAGCGCACCCGCTCCATCGGCGAGCGGTCCGAGGTCGACACCACCAGCACCGTGCGCGCCATGCCGTCGGGGCCCAGGTTGTATTCGATGAACTCGCGCACTTCGCGGCCGCGCTCGCCCACCAGCGCGACCACGTTGACATCGCTGGACGCGCCCCGCGCCAGCATCCCGAGCAAGGTGCTCTTGCCCACGCCGGGCGGCGCGAAGATGCCCACGCGCTGGCCCTCGCCCAGCGTCAGCAGGCCATCGATGGCGCGCACGCCGGTGGCCAGCGGCTCGCGGATCAGCCGGCGCGTGAGCGGGTCGGGCGGCTCGTTGTCCACCGGCACGCGCGCCACGCCGTCGAGCGCACCCTTGCCGTCGATGGGCTCGCCCAGCGCATCGAGCACGCGGCCCAGCAGCGCGGCGCCGGCCGGGCACTGGTGGCCATGGGCCGACGGGATGACCTCGGTCAGCGCCGACACCCCGGTGGTGCGCCCCAGCGGCGTGAGCAGCGCGGTCTGCTGCACGAAGCCGACCACCTCGGCCAGCAGGGGCGGCTCGCCGGGCGTGACCAGCTGGCACAGCTCGCCCACATGGGCCTGGATGCCGGTGGCGTTGATCAGCATGCCCACCGCCTTGCTGACGCGGCCGCGCATCGCCACCGGCGTGAAATGCTCGAACGCGCGTTCCAGGTCGGCGGCGGCATGCTGCAGCGCGGCTTCGATATCGGTGGCGGGAAGTTCGGTGGACATGTCGTCAGTCTCTGGGATCAGCCCGCCCGCAGCCGGCGCGCAAAGGCCTCGAGCTGGGCCTGCAGGCCCACTTCCATGGTGCCCGAGGGGGTCTGGATGCGGCAGGCATCGGGTTCCAGCCCCGGCTCGACCACCACGTTGGCGCGGCGCGGCCACTCCTGGGTCTCGGCCAGCCGGTCGAGCAGGCTGCGCACCGCCTGCTCGCGGCCCAGCGGGATCTGGATGGTGATGAAGGGCTCGGCGCGCACCAGCGCCTCGACGCGCTGCAGCGCCACCTCCAGGATGATGTCGGGATCGAGTTCGCCGGCAATCTGCTGCACCGCCTTCATCACGATCTCGGCCATGGTGCGGCGCATCGCGCCAAGCTGGCGCTCGGCCTCGGCGGCGGTGCTGACCTGCGCCGCGGCATGGTCGGCGTGCGCGCGCGCCCAGCCTTCGCGGTAGCCGTGCTGGCGGCGCTCCTCGGCCTCGCGCTGGGCTTCCGTGCGGATGTGCATCGCCTCGCTGCGCGCGGACTCGATCACCGCGGCGGCGTCGAGCAAGGCGGCATACTCGGCCTCCTTCAGCACCTTGCGCTCCGACAGCAGCTGCAGGTTTTCGCTGGTGATCAGAAAAGCCAGTGCCATGCCGGGAACCGTTCGGGGATCAGGTTGAGCAGCAACAGTTCGCGCAGCTGCGCGGACTGCGCCGGGGTCAGCGGTGCCGGCGACAACGCCGCCAGCCGCCGGGGAAACTTGCGCCGCAGTGCCTGCAGCAGCGGCTCGGCGTGTTCGCCGTGTGGTGCGTCGGCGGCCAGCAGCCCGCACAACAGCCGATAGCCGCGCTCCACCATCAGCCGGCCGGCGCCGGCCGGGTGCGCGCGCAGCGGCGCCAGGTTCATCGGCAGCGCCGGCAGCGCCGGCACGCGCTTCAGGATAAAGGCCACGGCGTGGCGGTCGAGCCGGCGCGCGGCACGGCGCATCGCGCGCGGCGCACTGCCGATCAGCGGCGCCGCCAGGGCCCCGGGCAGCGGCCCGATGCTGTCGGCAAGCTGTGCCGGCAGCATGCGGCGCTCGCTGGCAAAGCCCGTCTGGTGCACCGCCAGGCCGAGCCACCACGCCAGCAGGCGCAGGTCGCTGCGCGGCATCAGCACCAGCCGCGCCAGCGAGGGCGGCGCCTCGAGCAGGCGGTGGATCACGGCGTCACGGCTACCGTCCGCGCCGGCCAGGCCCAGCGGCTGCGCCAGCACGTCGGCGGCGGCGGGCCCGAAGCGCTCCGCGCGGCGCCACGCCAGTGGCCAGTCGTCCGGCAGCCAGCTGGGATGCAGATGCGCCAGCGGCCGCTGCACCAGGTCCGCCACCGCGCGCGCCAGCGCCGGATCCGGCAATGCCGGCGGCGCGGGCGCCAACGCGGCGGCCAGCGCGCCGGGCAGGTAGGCGCCGGGAGCGGCCTCCGCAGCGGCAACGGTCGATAGCGGCGTCAATTAGCGCTCCGCGGCGCGCCACGCCGCTGCGGCCAGCGCAGCACGCCGCGCTGCCACGCCACCACGGCCGCGACGGCCAGTGCAAGCGCCACCGCCGCGCCGACCGCGATCGCGGCGAACCGTCCGACGGCAAAGCCGGCCGCCGGGCCCGGTGTGCCAGCCTGCGGCGCGAACGGGCGCGCCTCGACCAGCGACAGCGACACGTTGTCGTGGGTCACGCCTTCGATGCTGTGCGCCACCATGTCCTTGACGGTCGGCACCAGCAGGCGCAGGTCGGTATCGGCGCGGTGCTTGATGAACACCGCCGCCGACGACGGCCGGACCTTGTCCGAGAGCGGATCGGTGGCGGGAATCACCACATGCACGCGCGCGGTGACCACGCCGTCGATATTGCGCAGCGTTTCCGACAGCTCCTGCGACAGCGCGAAGATATAGCGCATGCGTTCTTCCGTCGGCGTCGCCACCAGCCCCTGCTTCTGGAACACCTGCCCCAGCGAGGCAAAGCGTTCGCCCGGCAGGCCTTCGCTGCGCAGGATCTCCAGCGCGGCGGGCAGCTGCGATTCCTCGACGCGCACGCGCCACTGGCCCTCGCCCGTGCCGCCGCTGGTGTCGGCGCGCGCCTTTTCCGCGTCGATGCCCTCGGCGGTCAGCGCGGCCAGCACCTGGTTGGCCTCGGGTTCGTTCAGCGACGCGTACAGGTCGACCTTGCACGCGGCCAGCGCCAGCGCCATCAGCGCCGGCGCCAGCCGGGCCGCGCGCGCAAGGCGCCGGCACAGCGGTGGCGTGGACATCATTGCTGGTTCTTCAGCAGGCTGTTGAACAGGTTGGTGCCGGCGCTGCCAATGCTGGAGGTCACGTGGATCGACGAGAACAGTTCCAGCGACTGCGTCTGCAGCAACATCGCCTGGTAGACCACCTCGCTGGTGCTGCCCTCGTAGATCGACGCGAACATGCCGTCGCGCAGTTCCTGCAGGCGTGCGGCCTGGCGCGCCGATTCCTCGCCGGCCGAGACATAGCTGGCGCGGATGGCGTTGCCGAGCGTCGTCGAAGTCGGGTCTGCCGCCTGGCTCACGTGCGCGGTGCGCGAGCCGTCGGCGGCGCGGCCCTGCTGGACCATCTGCGCGAACTGCCGGGCGTCGGCCGGGTCGGCCTGCGCGGCGGGGGCCGCGGCCGGCGACTGGTGTGCGGCGACAGTGGCGCTGTCAGGTGCGGCGCCGGCGGCGGTGGCGGCGGCAATGGCGGCGGTCGGGTCCATCATGGCTCTCCTTGCAATGCGTTAGGACGTTAGGCGCCCCGGCACGCCGGGGCGCATGGCGGTCCCTGCCGTCAGTTGGTGCGCGAGGTCTGCTTGACGTCCTGCATCGCGCCCTGGACCAGGTTGGCCTTCTGCGTGTTGTGGGCCATCTCGCTGCTGACCACCGCGTTCTGGCGCGTCAGCGTGTCCTGCAGGCCCAGGATGTTCACCGAGAACTCCTGCGCTTTCTGCTGGATTTCCTGCATCTTGGCATTGAGGTCGACTTCAGCCATGACAATCTCCTTCAGGTAGGTTGGCGTCATACACCTGCCCTCCGGGGGCAAGCGGCATCTGCGCCCGCGGGCGCAAATCCTGTGGCACGGCGCGCGCGTGCGCCGTCATCGCCGTGCCTGCGGCGGCACCGGGCTGTCCTTCAGCACCACGCCATCCGCGTCGATCCGTTCGATCTCGGCGCCGTTCTTCAGCACCGCGCCTTCGAAATAGCGCGCGCCGTTGGCCAGCTGCACCGAGCGCGTACCGTTGCCGTCCTCGGTAATGCTGACCACGCGCGCAGGGAACACGCCCTGCCAGTTCTCCATCTGGCCGTCGCGGACCTGCCGTCGCCGGCTGTCGGCGGTCTCGCGGTAATCGATCTTGTCGGACACCAGCACGCCCGGGTGCAGGTCCTCGATCACGCGCCGCACCTTGTCGCGGCCGTGCACCGGGTCGGCGGTGCCGCTCAGCAGCACCCGGCCCTGGCCCTGGTAGGCGATGCCGACGCCAGGCTCGTCCAGGTAGCGCTGGATATGCTCGATCAGGTCGTCGGCCGAGCGCACCTGCTGCTGCACGCCGCGGCCGAACGGCGTCAGCGCCTGCACGATGCGCTGCCGGTCCACGCGCGAATTGACGAAGCCCTTGACCGTGACCGTGCCGTTGGGCAGCGACACCACCTCCAGTTCCGGATACGCGGCCACGGTCTTGCGCACCGCGGCGGGGTCCGCCTGCTGCGCGCGCGGCGCCAGCCCGCCATTGGCATAGGTGGCGGCGAGCCAGCCGGCGCCGACCAGCCCCACCACGCCGGCCACGCCCAGCGCCGCCAGCAGCACGCGCCCGGGCCGGCGCCCGCCCTGCTGCTGCGCGTCGGCGTCGCGCGCGGCGCGCCGGCCGGATTCGGCCCAGGCAAAAAGCGTGTCGGTGGCCTCCGACATGCCCGGCTGCGCGCGCAGCAACTCCACGTCGAGGGCGCCGATGGTAAGGATGTCGCCGCCCGCCAGCGCGAACGCGCGCTGCGTGGTGGCGCGGCCGTTGACGTTGACCGCGGCCTCGCCGACGCGCTCGGCCGAGACTGCCAGCTCGCCGACGTTCAGCACCAGGTGGCGCGGCTGCACCTCGGCGCCGGGCACGCTGATGTCCACGTCCGCCGCGGTGCCGAGCACATTGGCGCCGCGCCGCAGCGTGACCTGGCGGCCGTAGACGTCGCCGCCGAGGAATCGCAGGGTCCAGCCCGAAGCCTGGGAATCGCGCAGGTCGGCCATCAGCTCATCCCCGGGATCACCAGGCGCGGCGTCAGCAGGTAGAAGCGCTCCATGTTGTTCTGGCGCTTCTCCTGGTACTTGAACAGGTTGCCGATGATCGGCACGTCCTGCAGCAGCGGCACGCCGGACGAGGCATTGACCTTCTCTTCGGTGGTGTAGCCGGCGATCAGCAGGCTCTTGCCCTCTTCCACCATCGCCTGCGTGGTGATCGAGCGACGCCGCACCACCGGAATGCGGTCGACGGTCTCGCCCGACAGGTTGCCGTCGGCGATGTCGATGGTCAGCATCACCGCGCGGCTCTGCTGCTCGTCGACCACCAGCGGGGTCACGCGCACCGCCGTGCCGGCGGTGACGTTGAACAGGCCCGCATCCTGGAAGCCATCGACGCGCACATAGAATTCCTGCAGGTTCTCCAGCGCGGCCTCGGTGTTGTCGAGCGTCAGCACCTTGGGCCGCGCGACGAAGTTGGCCTGGCCGCGCTCGGCCAGCGCCTTGACGCGCGTGAGCAGGTAGCGGGTCACGTCGTTGCCGATGGCGCCGGTGAACTGCAAGCCGCTGCCGATAGTCGCCGCGGTGGTGCCCGCCTCATTGGCCAGATTGCCGAAGCTCAGGCCGGCGTTGCCGTTGCCGCCGCCGAGCTGCAGGTCGACATGGCGTGTATGCAGGCGCCAGTCGACCCCCAGGCTGTCCAGGTCGGCCTGGCTGATGTCCATGATGGTAACTTCGATCTCCACCAGCCGCGGCTTGACGTCCAGCGATTCGATCAGGCGCCGGTACTGCGCCATCTTGTCCGGGGTGTCGCGCACGATCACCGCATTCAGGCGGGTATCGGCCTGGAACTGCGGCAGCTGGCCGCTGCCCCAGTTGTTCTGCAGACCCGGTCCCAGCCCACCGCCGCCCATGGCATCGAGCATCTGCGACGGATCCGCGCTGGGAATGCCCATGCCGCTGCCGCCGCCCTCGCCCATGCGCAGCTTGGCCTGGCGCGTGGCGCCACGGCTGGTGCCCAGGCTGGGGCCGGTACCTGTGGCAAGCGTGCGGTTGCGGCCGTACAGGTTGCGCAGCACCGTGACCACGCCGGGCACGGTCATCTCCTTGCCGGCGCGGTTGATGCGGAAGTCCGAGGCCCACGAGTACTTGAGCGGGAACAGCTGGATCTCGGCGTGTTCGTCGGCGAGAGAGCGGTCGTCGACCGCGCGCACCGCGGCGCGTACGGTCTCGACGTAGCGCTTGGGCCCCGACACCATCAGCGTGCCTTCCGCGTCGTTGATGGTGATGGGATAGCGCGAATCGGGCACCTGCATGCGCTCAAGCGAATCGCGCAGCCGCGGGCCGGAGCCGCGTGCGATCGGCAGCACCTCGCTGCGGGCCTCGCTGGCGACGTCGATATAGAGCAGCGAACCATCGTAGTAGTAGGTCAGCCCGAACATCGAGCACACGCTCTTGAGCACATGCTGCGCGGATTCGTTGAACTTGCCGCTGATGGTGCCCTCGACCTTGGGATCGATCACCGCCGTGGTGCCCTGCGAGGCCGTCAGCTCGCGCAGGAAGTCGGCCAGCCGCTTGTCGCTGGCCGAGGCCTGGAACGGCTTGTTGGGCCAGCGCAGGTCCGCCGCGCGCGCCAGCTGCGTGCCGCACAGCAGCGTGCCCGCCAGGCACAGCAGCGCCGCCGCGGCGCGCCATGGCCGCCGTGGCGGCGGGCATTGGCGCCATGCCGGCAGGCGCGTGGCGCGGCCAGTTGATCCGTGTTCCCCGTGGTGCCCCAGCATCATGTCAGTTTGCTTGTCCGTTGGTCCTGCGTGGTTGCCTGCGCATCGATTTCTCCTTACAGGAAGGTCAGCATGGTCTGCAGCGCGCGTTGCGCGAAGCGCATCACCTCGCCGCCCAGCCAGCCGCCCAGCAGCACCAGCGACACCAGCACCGCGATCAGCCGCGCCGAGGTGCCGATGCTCTGGTCCTGGATCTGCGTCACCGCCTGCAGCACCGCCACCACCAGCGCCACCAGCGTGCCGATCAGCACCACCGGCAGCGTGACCCACAGCACCACCAGCAGCGCCTGGCGCGTGATGTCGAGGATGGTGTCGGCGCCCATCTCACTCTCCGGCCGGGTTCTGGATCCAGCCCACCGGCACCAGCGTCACGTCTTCATCGACCTCCTGGTACGACAGCACCGGGATGCGCGGCGCGACCGGCTCGATCAGCCGCTTGATATAGCGGCGCACATCGACGCTGACCACCACCACCACGCGCGCGGCGCCGGCACCGCCCGCCGCGCCCGCTCCGCCCGCCCCGCCCGCCTTCTCGGCGGCCTTCTCCAGCAGCACGCGCAGCTGCTCGCGGATATCGCGCGTGACGTCGTGGCTGAGCAGCAGCAGGTTGCCGCGCGCGGCCTTCTCGATCGCGCCCTGCACGCGCGCTTCCAGCGCGGGTTCGAACAGCACCGCGTCGAGCGAGCGGTTGGCGCCGACATGGCGGCTGGTGATCAGGCGCCCCAGGTCCACGCGCACCAGCTCGGTCAGCGCGATCGCATCGGTTTCCTTGGGCGCCCAGGTGACCAGGCTTTCGAAAATAGTGCGCAGGTTGCGGATCGGCACACCCTCCTGCAGCAGCCGGCGCAGCACGTCGGTGATGCGCTGCAGCGGCACTACGCGCGCCAGCTCCATCACCAGGTCCGGCGCCTCGGCCTGGATCACGTGGATCATCGACTGCACGTCCTGGATGCCCAGCAGCGGCGCCGCATGCTGCTTGATCACCGCGCCCACGTGCACCGCCAGCACCTCCTCGCACGACAGCGTGCGCACGCCGTCGGCGGCGCCGGTCTCGGCCGGCACCCACACCACTTCCGGGAACGGGCCGAACGGCGCGCCGGCCTCGGCCACGCCCTGGTCCACGCGCGCGCGGGCACCCGGCTCCAGCAGCCGCTTGCCTGGGCGCAGCACGCCGCCCGAGGCCACCACATCCTGCACGCGGATGGCGTACGCATCGCGCTCGCCCAGCGCGCGGTGCTGGATCCGCAGCCGCGGGAACACCATGCCGAGCTCGGCCTCGACCTCGCCCTTGGCGGTGGTCATGCGCTGCTCGAACAGCCGCAGGTCGATGCGCCCGCGCAGCGCTTCGTCCAACTCCAGCGCGAGCGCCGGCGCCACCGCGGCCTGGGTGCCGGCCGCGGCCGCGCCGTCGTCCGCGTCGGCCATTTCGATCCAGGTGACGGTGCCGGTGCTGCGCTGCGCACGGCGCAGCAGCAGGTAGCCGCCGCCGGCGACCACCAGCGCCATCAGCCCGAAGGTCCACTTCGGAAAGCCCGGCACCACCAGGAACACCGCAATGGCGAGCCCCGATACCACCAGCGCCTTGGGCTGGGCCAGGATCTGCTTGCCGATGACCTCGCCCAGGTTGGGCGAGCGGGTGCGCTCTTCATCGGACGAGACCCGCGTGATCACCACCCCGGCCGCGATCGACACCAGCAGCGAGGGGATCTGCGACACCATGCCATCGCCGATGGTCAGGATGGCATAGCGCTGCAGCGCTTCGCCGATGCTCATGTCCTTCATCAGTGTGCCGATGGTGATGCCCGCCAGGATATTGACCAGCGCGATCACCACGCCGGCGATGGCATCGCCCTTGACGAACTTCATCGCGCCGTCCATGGCGCCGTGCAGCTGGCACTCCTGCTCCAGCGCGCGGCGGCGCTCCTGCGCCTGGCCTGCGCTGATGGTGCCGGCGCGCACATCGGCGTCGATGCTCATCTGCTTGCCCGGCATCGCATCCAGCGCAAAGCGCGCCCCCACCTCGGCGACGCGCTCCGAGCCCTTGGCGATGACGATGAACTGCACGATGGCGATGATCAGGAACACCACGCCGCCGACCACCACGTTGTTGCCGACGATCAGCTTGCCGAAGGTATCGATGATGTGGCCGGCGTCGGCATGCAACAGGATCAGCTTGGTCGAGGCGATGTTCAGCGACAGCCGGAACAGCGTGGTGAACAGCAGCAGCGACGGGAACGTCGACAGCGACAGCGCCGACGGGATATAGGTAGCGACGATCAGCAGGGTCAGGCTCATGCCCAGGTTGATCGTCAGCAGCAGGTCCAGCAGGAAGGTCGGCAGCGGCAGCACGAACAGTGCGATCACGGCAAACAACAGCAGCGTCAGCGCCAGGTCTGACTGGCGCGACGCCGCCGCGGCCATCTGCTGCAGCCCCGGCGCGCCCGGGCCGAGGCCGCGCGGGAACGCTGGGAGGTTTGCCGGGAGTTTCGCCATCGTCCTTGCCGGTGGGATCAGTGGCCGCAGTGTATGGCCGGCCCCGCACAGCGACCAGTACCGAGGATTCGTAGCGCGGGCCGCACATCCGGCCCGCGTGGCCGATGCGCGGCGGCTGCTCGCGCTGGCCTACAAGGCTTCGTAGTGGACGCGGCTGCACCCCGCTGCTTATCGTTGCGTCTCGAGCAACCCAGCCACCCCATATGTCTTCCGTCCTGCCCCGCCCTGGCCGTGACCCGTCCGCCCTGGCGCCCGCCGTGGCGCCGCCCGGCGGCGCCACGCGCGTGCTGGTGCACGGCGCCGCCGCGGCGGCAAGGCTTGCCACGGCGGGCCTCGATGCCACGCCGGCGCTGCCGCATATGGAGCCCGATACCGCGCGGCTGTCCGGCTGGCTGGCCTGCCGCGCGGCCGCCGTGCCGGTGCGAGCGGGCGGCCAGGACTGGCAATTGCGTTTTGTCCCCGCCGACCCGGAGATCGCGGCGCGGCCCGGGGCCGGCTATGCCTTCACCTGCGGCAGCAGCCACGGCGTGCTGCGCTGGGACGTGGCCAGCGAACGCCTGCTGCTGGGGGTTCCCGGCGCCGCCGAAGCGCTGCCCGCATTGCTGCGCCACGCGCTGATGGCAGACGCGCTGGCCGAAGCGGTGGCGGCACTGGGCCATGCCGTGCCCGACGCCTTCAGCTGGCAGCCTGACGGCGGCCGTGCGCAGGCATTGGCTGCGGCCCATGCCTTCGGCTTCGAGCTGCGGCGCGACGCGCCGCCGGCGCGGCTGCGCGGCACGCTGCAACTGGACCAGCCCGAGCGCCTGTCGGCGCTGCCCGCGCGGGCGGCCATGCCGGCACCGGCGTGGATGGAGCGAATGCCGGTGCCGATCGCGGTGCGCATCGGCACCACGCGGCTGGCGCTGGGCGAGACGCACGGCATCGAGCCCGGCGACATCGTCGGCATCGACGACTGGCATTCGCAGGGCAGCGCGCTGGTGGTGCGCTGTACCACCGGGCGCCACGGCCCGGGCTGGACCGCGCTGGCCGAGGGCCGGCGGCTGCTGGTGCAGGCCGGCGCCGACAGTACGGACGTTTCAAACGGAGCGCATATGGAAGAGCAAGACCCTGCACGGCAGGCCCAGCCCATTCCCCATCCGGACGGGGCCCAGCCGCCGCTGTCGCGGCTGGACCAGCTGGAGGTGACGCTGCGCTTTGAAGTGGGCGACGTCGCGGTGCCGCTGGCCGAGCTGCGCGCGGTGGCCCCGGGCTATGTGTTCGAGCTGCCGCAGCCGCTCAAGCAGAGCGAGGTGCGCATCGTCGCCAACGGCAACCGCATCGGCACCGGCACCCTGATCGCGGTCGGCAACCGGCTGGGCGTGCGCATCACCACCTTTGCCGGCGGCGACGCATGAATCGCGGCAGGCCGCCCTCTCCCGTCGCGCCCGGGTGCATGCGATGAACAGCGGACTCTACAACCCGGTCCTGATCCTGACCATCATCCTGACGTTCGGCATTGCGCCGTTCGTCGCGCTGATGGTGACCAGCTACACCAAGCTGGTGATCGTGTTCGGCCTGCTGCGCGCCGCGCTGGGCCTGCAGCAGGTGCCGCCGAACATGGTCCTGAATGGCATCGCCATCATCCTGACCGCCTACATCATGGCGCCGATCGGCTCCGACGCCTTCGACGCCATCAAGCGCCGCGCCGACGCCAACGCCGCCTTCAACGTCAACGACGTGGTCACCGTCTACGACGCGGTCAGCGGCCCGCTCAAGGAATTCCTGGTCAAGCACACCGAGGAGCGCAACCGCACCTTCTTCGTCCAGTCCGCCAAGCGCATCTGGCCCGAGGGCCGCGCCGACGACCTCAAGTCCGACGACATGATGGTGCTGATCCCCAGCTTCACGCTGTCGGAGCTGACGCGTGCCTTCCAGATCGGCTTCGTGGTCTACCTGGTGTTCGTGGTGGTGGACCTGATCGTCGCCGCCATCCTGCTGGCGCTGGGCATGTCGATGGTGGCGCCGACCACGATCTCGGTGCCGTTCAAGCTGCTGCTGTTCGTGATGCTGGAGGGGTGGACGCAGCTGATCCAGGGGCTGGTGCTGTCGTATCGGTGAGGGTGGGTGCCGTCGCACTCATACCACTGCGACCGTGACGAGTCACGGACGATGCGTACGAAGCCCGACCCTGACCCGTAGCTAGGCCTTCATCTCGAATGACTCGTGATACCTGACCACACCCGAGGGCAGGTGCGGGCCGAACGCAAGGGCTTGAAAGTACTCCGCCGGAACCCCGGGCAGTACGAGCGATGACCGTGCCGCGAATCCAAAGCGGGAATAGTAGGCCGGTTCCCCCAGTACCACGCAGCCTTGCGCGCCGGACTGTTTCAGGCGATCCAGGGCCGCACGGATGAGCTGCGACCCCACCCCGATGCCTTGATGAGCAGGCAGCACCGATACCGGACCCAGTCCGTACCATCGCGCACTTCCGTCCGAGATTTCGACCGGGGAAATGGCGACATGGCCGACCACCTGGCCGGACAGTTCCGCGACAAGCGAGATCTCCAACTGTCCGGCCGCCCTCAGGGCCGTGATGATCAGCTGTTCCGTGCCACTGGAGTGGGTGGCGACTGCGAAGGCGGCCTGTGTCACCTGGGTAATTGCCTGTGCGTCGTCCGGACGCTCGCTCCTGATCAGGAGCGCATCAAACGTGGTCATTCAGTTTTCCTAAGATCGATACACATGGAAGCCCAACCGAAAGGCACTGAGTGTTGAGCCGAACGTTTATCGCCTTCGCGACCCCGCTGCATGGGGCCTGGTACCGGGCGCAGTGTCATCAGCATGGGCGGCGCCCTGCATAAAGAAATCCAGGGCGTTGCCAAGCTCGTCCTCCAGGCCCACGTCCGCGTTGCTCAACCAGGTCATGACGGCACCCAGATACAGGAAATGCAGATAGTGCGCCAGGCGCTCGGCCGCCGTATCAGACCGGATCTCTCCGGCCTGTTGTGCCTGGTCGATGAGCTGCACATACAAGGGAAGCATGTCCGAACTGGTCTGCTGTTCCATGCCATCACGCACTTGCTGGAAGCGGAAGCGGATATACGGCGCCGCATACTGGCGATGGTGTTCCCACCAGTTGGCCGAGCCATGCCATAGCGTTGCCACGCGTGCGACGAAGGACTCCCGAGTCAGCACGTAGTCCTCCACCGCCGCTTGCAGGTCTTCCGCGAGTTCGTTGTGCATCCAGTGCACCAACACCGCCTCTTTGACGGGGAAGTGGTTGTAGAGCGTGCCTCTCGCAACATCCGCCTCTGCCGCGATCTGTTCCATCGTGACCGCTTCATATCCGTTGCGTTCAAATAACGCGTGCGCGGTGGCAGCGATGCGGTCACGCGTCTGCTTTCTTTTTCGGACAATCCGATCGTCTTCGCTCATTGCAGTTGCGGCCTAATTGGACATTGTCTAGTATTGTACATTGTCCAATATCACGAGGGGAAGCCGTTGATGTGCGCAAGGAAAGAATCTCCCATGGTGGTCATCGGGGCCGGGCTGGCAGGACTGGCCGCTGCGCTCTCACTGTCTCGTCGTGGCATCCCGGTGATGGTTGTGGAGGCGCAGCAGAGCGCGGGTGGCTGCTGTTCGACCGAGGTGTCCGACGGGTACACCTTCAACAATGGCGCGGTATACGTGGCCGTGCCCTCATTGCTTCGTGCCGCCTTCGGACGCGTGGGCCTGAGCTTCGATGACGAAGTCGAACTCGTCGGCATCGCAAAGCCACACGCGACTTTTCTCGACAACGGCACCGCCGTGCACCTTTCCACCGCGGAGCACTCGTACGTGGACGGCGCCGACGACAACCGCCGGACGCAGGTACTTCGAGACGGGCTGGCCAAGCTACGGGACGATTGGCGTCCGATCTACGCAACCTTGGTCCGCGACGTGCTTCCGGAAGAACCGTCGCTGTTACGTACGGCCGGCAAGCTCTGGAGGCACCTGCCGCGAATGGGCGGGCACGTAAACGGCCTGATCGCGTCCTATTTTCCGGATGGGGATCTGCAGGCTGCTGTCGCGTCCACGCTGCTCTACACAGGCCTCGCACCCGACCGGCTACCGGCGACACAGATCATCGGCTTGCTGGCTTTGCTGGAGGAAGGCTTTCACCTGCCGCGCGGCGGCATGGGCGCCATTAGCGATGCGCTGCTGCGAGCCCTGCAGAGTCAATCCGTCTCGGTACGCTTCGGTACCCGCGTCAAGGAAATCGTCGTCAGCGACGGTCGGGTGCATGGCGTTGTGCTAGCCGACGGAGAACACATCCCGGCCTCGCACGTCGTCGCCACGTGTTCGGGATTGGGTGTCGTGAAGAACCTGCTGCGTGCCGCCGACGTCCCGCGCAGCCTGGCGGCAAAGGCAGCCAAGGCTCCGTTGTCGCACAGGGCCATCTCCATCCAGATTGGATATTCCGGTGCCGCGGCAGCCGACGCGTTCATCGTCAACCATGTACCGGCGATGGCAAAACAAGGCGCCATGCACGTTCTGAGATCCGACGTCCCGCAATGGATTTCGTACACGCAGCCAACGCGGGTTCTCCCGGAACTGGCATCAGGAGGCAGGCATATCATCGAGCTATACGCGCCCGCCAGCGATATTCGGTCGGTATCCGAATGGAATCCGGCATGGAGCGATTCGGCGCTGGCGAGATACCTGGACGCGTTGCAGAAGCGAGTCCCCGCCATGGCCATCGAAAGCACCCGCGTGCTCGACCCGCAGGACTTTGCCCGGGAACGACAACTGTATGAAGGTGCGCTGTATGGAATTGCCCCGGGTTCTCCACCCCACCGATTCCTTCCGCATCGGACACCGATCCGCGGGCTATACCTGGGCGGACAAACGACGTTCCCGGGCTATGGCGTGCCGTCGGCGATGCTGTCTGGCATACAGTCCGCGGAGTCGCTGGTCGCGGACTTGTCTCG
The DNA here is from genome assembly GCF_041726985.1 of Cupriavidus nantongensis. GTDB lineage: Bacteria > Pseudomonadota > Gammaproteobacteria > Burkholderiales > Burkholderiaceae > Cupriavidus > Cupriavidus nantongensis_A. Next base: position 248,753 of record NZ_CP168302.1, read on the forward strand.
GTCGAGCTGACTTGTCAAGTCGCCCTCACTGGATCGGGGGCACTATCCCAAGCTTTTCCGCCAGCATTCGTTCGTAGACGCCGAAGTGCAGATCCACCTCCGCCTGGCTCACTACCACGACCTCGAAGTTGACCTTCTCCGGTTTGAGCCCGAACATCGTGGCCAACGCCACCTCCAGCTGAGTAGCAGCGGCTTTATCTTTCGGAAAGGTCGTGCCGACGCTGATCGTGTACGCTTTTTCGCCGTCTGCCGTGACTGCAACCAGGCGAGCCGCGGCACTGAGATTGTTTTCGATGGCAATCTTGGCCACTTCAGCCACACTTCGCGCCTTCTCCGTCGGGAAGCCGCGTACGCACCTGAGGCGTACGCGGTGCTTGCCCAGGGTCATCCAATCCGTATCAAACTCCATAAGTCATGTCCTTTGAATCGGCTTGCACAGACGTTATTTGATCTCGATTTTCCGGGCTGCAGGCGTTGGTGAGCCGGTCTTCGGAAAACTCAGGCTCAAGACACCGCGTTCGAACTTGGCATCGACCCTGTCCAGGTCGAGACCGTCCGGCAGAGGAACGCTACGCATGAATGCTCCGTATGAACGTTCCAACCGATAACAGCCATTCTCCTCGGATTGGACGTCCTGCCTCTTCTCGCCCCGGATCACCAAGGCGCCGTCCTCGATGGTCGTTTGCACGTCCTGGCGGTCCATGCCCGGCAGCTCGGCGGTGATACGCAACGCCGCGCCGTCGTCGACCACATCGATCCGCGGTTGAAAACGCGAAGAGCTGAAGTCGCCAAACCATCTGTCCAGGCCACCGAAGTTCGCCAACGGTTCGTGAAAGAAGTCACCCATCGCACGCCAGGGTTCACCGGCGAAGAAGCGAGAGACGTCTGGCCATTCGCCCCCCCGATGTCTCGTTGGAATGCCGCCTGCGGTGGTGTCCGCGGGGGATTTTTCTTCGGTTGTTTTCCGCAAGAACTTGAATGGATTCCACTTGCCGAGCTCGGTTTTCATGTTGCACCCCCAACGATCGAGAGATACTGCCCAACACGCGAACGCGCGATGCCAACGCGGCAGCGCCTGGTATAGCGCGCTCGCTCGGCGAATATAAGGTCACAAGCTCATGCCATATCGATAGCGATGCGGCGCGGACGCGCTTCCTCACGGCGCGGAATCGTCAGCTTCAATACCCCATCCTGCAGATTCGCCTCAATCCTCGCCGCATCCAGGTCGGGGCTCAGCGAGAAAGCCCTGGCGAAATGCGGCTGTCGGATCTCCGCGTACTGGACGCGCAGGCCAGAGGGCATCGGAACGACCGCCTCTGCCTCGATACGAAGGCTGCCATCATGGACGCTGACATCCAGCTTTTCCCGGGGTACACCCGGCAAGTCCGCCCATAGGGTGACGCCGCTGGCGTCCTCGACAATGTCAACAGCCGGCAGCACAGTGATGGTCTGCGTAGTCTTGTCGTCTTGCCGTTGCGCAAGAGCATTGTCCGGCTGCGCTACGACTTGATTCATCTCGGCCATGGCAGTCTCCTTGCATTACTGAACGGTAATCGCACGAGGCTTCGACGCTTCGCGTTTGCCCACGCTGATCGACAGGCAGCCGTTCGAGTAGTGCGCCTTTACCTTGTCGGGGTCTGCGCTCTCAGGCAACTCGACCACCCGCCTGAAGGCGCCAACGAAACGCTCACGCGCGTAGCGCTTGCTTTCCGGCGTGCCTTCGGCCTCGGATGGGCCACGCTCTCCGCTGATGGTCAACAGCCCCTTGTCGATAGAAAGGTCCAGATTCTCCGGTTTCAGGCCCGGCGCGAATGCGACGATTTCGATGGAGTCATCGGTCGCCCCTATGTTCACCGGCGGAAACGCGCCGAAACGTCCGGAACGGAGGCTGGATGGAAAGCCGCCAAACATTTCAGCCATCTGCCTTTGCAGGCGGTCCAGTTCGCTGAAGAGGTCGGCTCCAAAGACGGTGTCACTCATGGTCGTATCCTCCTTCGGCGTAGCGAGGAGGCGAAGGGGCATACGCGCTCCCGTTCGCCTGCCTTGCTGGCCGCACACAAACAGAAACACGCAGCGCGACATCGCGACTGCCTGAGCGAAAATAAAATACTAACTCGCTAGCGGAATTTCAAGTGCATTATTAGCAACAGCTAAAGGGTGCGCCAGGCTCATGGCCGCTATGGGCCGACGGGCCTGATCCCGGAGTCTTGTGTACCAGGCATATCAAGAAAGGAAAGGCCATGAATATGCCGATGAAACCCTCACGACACCACCGCCCTCACCTCCGCCACCTCCCCTTCATGCGTATGGTCCACCACCGCCACCTTGGCCAGTTGCAGCGCCCGCACGCGCTGCCCGGGCAAGCCGAAGCTGAGTGCCAGCTCGTCGATGCGCAGCGCCGGCAGCGGCTTGCGGCGGTCCAGGCCGGCGAAGCGATACTGGTTGTAGAGCGCCCATGACAGCAGCACGATGCCGTTGAACAGCCCCACCAGCACGTAGACCGTGAGCGTGCCCATGGTCGGAAGCAGCGCGGCCCAGAACGGCACGCCGGGGCCGGTGGAGGCTTCCTGCAGGATGGCGCGAATGCCGCTCGCGCCCAGGTAGAAGAAGCCGACCCAGGCCAGCGCCGTGAGCACGGCGTCGAACAGCCAGCGCAGGCGGGAACCTCGGGTGCGGATGATCATGCTTTCGGGTTTCATGACGACCTCATGGTGTGGATGCCCCGGTCGGGGCTGGTCCAGCGCGCGCGCTGGCGCCGGGTCTTGAGCATGACCTTGGGAAAGGCCAGCAGCGTGGTCAGCATCCCGACCATCCAGTACGCCAGCGGATACCAGATGATCCAGTACAGCGTGCGCGCCAGGCGCGGCTCGTAGCGGCGGTCGATCAGCACGCTCAGTCCGAACTGCAGCAGGCACACCGCGGCCAGCACCATGCCGGTGAAGCCCGGCGGCATCAGCTTCTGGATGCGGATATTGGCCGGCAGCTCGACGAAATGCCCCAGCGCCCACAGCAGGATCGACATGGCGAAGGCAAAGGCCCAGCCCGCCGACAGGCAGTACTCCGCCATCAGCGGCCACAGCCGGCGGTGGCGCCAGATCCAGATCGAGCGCACGTTCTTCATGAACACCTCGGCCCCGCCCTGGGCCCAGCGCAGGCGCTGCTTGAGCAGGCCGCGCACGGTCTCGGGCATCAGGATCCAGCACAGTGCGCGCGGCTCGTAGAAGATCGACCAGTGGTCGCGCTGCAGCTTCCAGCTGATGTCGATGTCCTCGGTGATCATGTCCAGGCTCCAGTAGCCCACGCGGTCCAGCGCGCGGCGCCGGAACGCGGCGACCACGCCCGAGACGGTGAAGACCTGGCCATAGACGCGCTGGGTGCGCTTGATCAGGCCGATGATCGACGAGAACTCGCCCACCTGGATCCGCCCCACCAGGGTCGAGCGGGTACGGATGCGCGGGTTGCCGGTGACCGCGCCGACGCGCGGGTTGGCCACCATCGGCGCGACCAGGTAGGCGGCGGCGTCGGGGTCCAGCGCGGCGTCGCCGTCGATGCAGACCAGGTATTCGCCGCGCGCGGCCAGCGCGCCCATGCGCAGCGCCATGGCCTTGCCCTGGTTGTGCGCCAGGTGCACCACGCGCAGGCGCGGGTGCCGGGCCGCCAGCGCGTCGAGCAAGGCGCCGGTGCCGTCGCGCGAGCCGTCGTTGATGGCGATCACCTCGAAGTCCGGATAGCGCTGCGCCAGCGCCGCCAGCAGCGTTTCCTCGCCGTTCTTTTCTTCGTTGTAGCACGGCACCAGGATCGAGATGAACGGCGCGCCAGGCACCTCGGGCGCCTCGCGTTCGGCGCCCCAGCGCCACTTGCGCTCCCAGTGCCACCAGAAGTACAGGCCTCCGGCAATCCACAGGCCGGACATGAACAGCGGATAGAAGAACACAAAGGCCAGCAGCAGGTCACCGGTGGCAAGGGCGGCCAGCGCGAACGGCAGCGCCAGTGCAAGGCACAGGATGACCAGGGCAAACAGTCGTTCGATCATGGTGCGGGGTACCAGGCGTTGGACAGCGCCGGCCGGATCACGTCTAGCCGGGGCTGGTTGTTGTGGAAGTCGTCCGGGTAATAGCCGAAATTGCGCGCGCCGCGGCGCTGCAGCCGCTGCATCCAGCCGGCCAGCACCGCGCTGTCGACCGCGTTGTCGACCGAACCCGCCGCGGGGGCGCGCCAGTCGCGCGCCTGCAGCTCGAACACGGTGCGCCGCAGCGCGCCCGGGCGCTGCGCGATGGTGTCGACCATGCGGTCGAGCCACGCGTTCTCCTGGCCGGCCGGCACCTGTTCCATGTACGGCATCGCCATCGGCGCAGTCCAGTCGTAGGCGGCGAGGAAGTCGTCCAGGTTCTGCGCGAACCAGGCCTCGCTCTGCGGCTGCAGCACCGGCAGCGCGAAGATATTGCGCGCGGTCTTGATGGCAGGCCCGCGCACCTCGCGCACGCGCGCGGTCAGCTCGTGGGTAAAGTCCACCAGCGCCCTGCTCTTCATGCGGGTCCAGCGCTGCATCTGTTCGGGGCTGGCGCGCAGCCCGGCGATCGAACCGGACAGGCCCGCGGCACGATACGCGGCCAGTGCCGGCGCGCTGGCGTCCTCGAAGTCGCCCAGCAAGGCATCGTCGTGGAACAGGATGCCATCGAAGAAGGCGTGGCGTGCCAGGTCTTCATACAAGTCGCCGATGCGGGCCCGGGCCACCGGATCAAATGGCGACAGGCGCCGGTACTGCTTCGGGTCGACCGCCGCGGCGCCGGTGGCGGGATCCCAGCGCGCCACGCGCGCGACCGACGGGTCGAGGTCGAAGCTCAGCACCGGCATCCAGGCGTACACCTTGACGTTGGCGCGATTGTCGAGCTGCCAGGCGACCCGGTTGAACAGGTCGGCGCGCACCGGCAGCCAGCGGTTGGGGAAGTACACCGACTTGACCAGCCCGTCGCCGTCATCGTCGGAGAACGCCTGCAGGAACACGGTGTCGATCTTCAGGTCGGCGATGCGCTGCACCAGCAGGCCCAGGTTGCGTTCGACCTGGGCGGGATCGGGGTCATAGACGTAGTCCAGGTCCACGTGCGCGACGCGCATGCCGCTGGGCTCTTCCATCGCGACCACCGAGCGGGCGAAGCTGCGCAGGCCGGGATCGTCGCTGAGCAGCAGGCGCGCGCCCGACATCATGCGGTCCACCGTGGCCAGGCCGTCTTCCAGCGTCAGCGCCATCTGGTAGCCGTTCTCGGCGACGATGCGCAGCGCCGCGCCGCCCTCGGCGCCGTACGGCCAGATCCACACGCGCACCGGCTTGCCGGTGACGGCGCGCACCTTGGCGGTGATGCGGGCCACGTCGGCACGCAAGCGCGCTTGCTGCGCGGCATCGCTTTCATAGCGGCCGCTGCCGGCATCGAAGGCGCGCACCGCTGCGGCCGGCTCGGTATTGCCTTGCGGGTTGGCGCGCACGCCGTAGTGCAAGGCATCGGTATGCGCGCCGATTTCCACCAGGCCCGACGCGGCGATCTCGCGCACCTGCTGCCAGTCGAGCAGGCGCTCGCGCGCGGTCGGCGTGCCGCCGAAATCGACCGGCTGCCCCGGCGGGGTATCGAGCCAGCCCCCAACCGGCGCCAGCACGGCCGGCCAGCGGTAGGCCTTCAGGATCGGCAGCACGCGCGTGTAGAAGCTGCGGTAACCGTCGTCGAAGGTCAGCAGCACCGCGCGCTCGGGCAGCGGCGGTCCGCCCCGGCGCGCCGCCAGCACCTGGTCGACCGAGACCGCGCGATAGCCGTTCTCGCGCAGCCAGGCCAGCTGGCCGACCAGGTGGTCGGTGCGCACGCTCAGGTAGGCCTGGTCGGGGTCCTTGTCTTCGACATCGTGATAGGCCAGCACCACCAGATGGTTGCGCGGCCACGGCTGCTCGGCGGCCGCGGCCGGGCGCTGTGCGGGCGGCGTGAACACCGGGATGTCCTTGGCGCAGGCGGCCAGCAGGCACGCGGCCAGCACCAGCCAGAGCAGGCGGCAGGCGCGCCGCAGGGTTGCGTTCATGGCTTGCATTCCTGTTCAGAAGCGGTAGGTCATGTCGAAGACGATGCGCAGCTCGCGCTCGCGCTGGCCGTCATACGGGCGGCTGGTGCCGGTCACGGTGGCGCCGACTTCGAACACGTCGTTGGTGCGGAAGCGCTGGCCGTAGCCCAGCAGCAGGATCGCGCCGGTGCCGAAGCCACGCTGGCTGTAGGCGCCGGTGCCGGCCAGGAACTGCTGCTCCCAGACGGTCTCGTAGCGCCGGTACAGCGTGTGCGTCAGGCGCACCGACGGCAGCACGGTCAGGTCCGAGCGCGGGTTGTAGTACGGCGTGTCGGCGCGGCTATTGCGCGACGCCCACAGGTCGACCAGCAGGTCGGCCTTCAGATGCGGCGCGGTGTAGAAGCGCTGCACGCCGGACACGCCCGCTTCGAGCCGGTCGTTGCCGTCGCTGAAGCGCGACGGCGCCACGGTCAGCATCCATTCGCTGGCCTCGCTGCGGCGCCAGCGCGCGTAGGCCTGCACGGTGTCGGCATAGATGCCGTGCTTGAGCGCCTGCAGCGGCGTGCCGGTCGAACGCAGCGCCGCCGAGGCGCCCACGCGCCAGCGGTCGTCGATGTCGTAGTCGGCGGCGATGCGGCCGCCCTGGCGCGCGCCCTGGCCATAGCCATGCAGCGACAGCTCGCCCTCCATGGTCAGGTCGCGCACGCGCCATTGCGCGCCGGCGCGCGCCCAGCGGTAATCGACACGGCCCTCGTCGAAGCGGCCCGTGGCATAGCCGATGCCGCCGAAGGCGCGCCAGTCATAGTTGATGGGCGGGGTGTACAGCACCGCTTCGATGCCGAAGTTGCCGTTGCCGACCACGGCGCTGTCATTGGCCAGCCCGCGGTAGCCCTCGATGCGCAGCTCGGCCTTGTTGTGGACCTGCCACTCGCGGTCGAGGCGCCGCGCGGTGAGGTCTTCGGGGAAGCGCGCCAGGGTGTCGTCGCGCAGCAGCTCGGCCTGGCGCCATTCCTGCAGATCCAGCGCCGCGTGCCCCTGCTGCACCTCCACCGGCAGGCTGCGCGGGGTCAGGGTCTCGGCCAGCTTCAGCTCGCCCTCGGCCGCGCGCGGCCAGCCGCGGGCGCGGTAGACGTCCGCCAGCGCGGCGCGCAGGCCGGAATGGCCCGGCGCGCGGCGCACCAGGTCTTCCAGCTTCTGCTGCGCAGTCTCGGTGTCATCAGCCTGCAACGCGGCGCGCGTGGCGGTCTGCTCGGCCTGCAGCCACAGGTCGTTGGGCTGCCGCATGGGCTGGCCGCGCACCCAGCGCCAGCGCGACTGCTCGGTGCTGGCCTGCTCCACGGCCTGCGCCGCGGGGTCGAAGGCCTCGGCCTCGGCGTGCGCGTAGTAAAGGCCGGTCTGGGCCTTGAGCCGGGTTTCGGCATCCAGGCCCTGCGGGTAGGCGTCGCGCACCTGGCGGAACAGCGGCGCGGCCTGCTCGGGCTGGCGCAAGTACAGGTAGGCCGCCGCGACATCGCCCAAGGCATAGGCCGGCACCTCGACGCCCTCGGCGCGCAGCGCCTCGTATTCGCTCACCACGTCCTGCATCCGGACCCGCGCATGCAGCGCGGCCAGGCGGTCGATGCGCGCGCGGCGCAGTTGCGGCGCGGCCGGCGGCCCCAGCGCCTGCAGGGCGGGCAGCAATGCGTCATAGCGTGCCAGCGCGCGCTCGGCGATGGCAAAGCGCTCGGCCTCGGTGCGCGTCGGCAGGTCAGCCAGGCGCACCAGTTCGGCCACGGCATCGAGCTCCAGCGCCAGGCGCGCGCGCTGGTCGAACAGTTCAGGATGTTCCCCCGCGACACGTAACGCCGCCTCGGGCAGGCCCGCGCGCTGCAGCGCGCCGACATACTCGCGCACGACGTCCGCGCGCTTGGGTGCGCGCAGATGGGCCTGGTCAGCTTCGAACAAGGCCGCGTACGGCTCGCCGGCGCGCGCCTGTGCGTAGGCCAGTGCCAGGCGGCTGTCGACGGCCGCGGGCTCGCGCTGCACCAGCGCCTGCCCCAGCGCGACCGCCTCGGCGGCCTGGCCGCTGTCGGCCAGCACCTTCACCTCGCCCACCGCGAACGCCGTGCGCGCCGGAAAGCGCTGCCGGCCCTCGCGATAGCGGGCCAAGGCCTCGTCCCAGCGACGCTCGTCGCGCAAGGCGCCGGCAACGGCCGCCAGCACCTCCGGCGGCAATTCGCGGGTCTCGCCGAGGCTGCCGTAAGCCTCCAGCACTTCATCCGGGCGCCCCGCCCAGCCGGCAATGATGATCCGGTCCCACGCGGCCCGGCGGTCCGACGGCGCACGCGACACCTGCTCACGCAGCATCACCAGCGCGGGCGCATAGTCGCCGGCGCGGGCCCGCTGGATCAGCGCGTCGTAGTTGGAATCGGCATGCGCGGATGCCGGCCAGCACATTGCCGCCAGCCCCGCAGTCAGCCCCGCAGTCAGCCCCGCTGTGAGCCCACCGGCCAGCCCGGCCGGTACGCGACGCCGCAGCGTCCCGTTGCGGGCACGCTCAGGGCGCTTCATCAGTGAATCCATGGGATCCGCAGCCTGTCTCTGTGTTGCCCAAGCGTCCGCCACACGCCTGCGGCGCAGGCGCGCGTGTGCTTGGGATCCGTTATCGGCTTATCGCTTTGCGGCACGGGGACACGGAACCCGACCGGACCTGGCCGGATGCGAATACCGGCAGAACAGGCCTACGGGATCCGGTGCGGCACCGAGGAACCGCGCCGGATGGCCATTCGCAGCAGGAATGGCGTCGTGCAACCGCAGGGACCAGTTAATCGGCCTGCGTTGCCGCAAAGCGAAGGCGATTGTAAGGAGGGTTCCGCGAAAAGATTGTTAATTTTCGCAAACGAATTGGTGACTGCATAAATTATCTCAATCACTAATTCGTTTATGTCGCGTGCGAAATATCCGGATGCGGTTGCGCGACACGGAGCCTGATGGGGACCTGCGAAGCAGCCTGCATCCCTTAACTGGCAAGGCTTTCACAGGAATCGATGCATGCTGATTTCGCTATCAAAATTCCGCAGACTTCCGCCGAAATCAGACGAAAAAATCAATCCGGCCATTCGCATCAATCTAGTGATAATTGATTATGATTTTAATGTCATAACCCGAATAGGCCAGATGGCATTTATCCCCCGATCAGGGGATGGAATGGATTTTTGCTCGACGAATTTCGCGAACTATCAGGCGGGCAGGCGCAGTGTTGCCTGCAGGCCGCCGCCCTCGCGATTGGCCAGCTGCAGCGTGCCGCCGAGTGCCTGCGTCAGTTGCTGCGCGATCGCCAGGCCCAGGCCGGTGCCGCCGGTGCCGCGGTTGCGCGAGGTTTCGACGCGGTAGTACGGCTGCATCACGCGCTCCAGTTCCGCCTCCGGAATGCCCGGGCCGCGATCCTGCACGGCGATCTGCAACCAGCCATCGTCCTGCCGCGCCACCGCCAGCGTGACCTCCGTGCCGAACTTCAGCGCGTTGTCGATCAGGTTGGTCAGGATGCGCCGCAGCGCCTGCGGGCGCGTCAGCAGCGGCGCGCCGGCCTGGCCTTCGATGGCGATGGCATGGCCGGCGTCGAGGTAGTCGCCGGCGAGGCTGTCGAGCAGCGCATCGGGATCGATGCGTGCCGGGGTTTCGGTGCCGCCCTGCAGGGTGCGCGCATAGGCCACGCCTTCGCGCACCAGGTGCTCCATCTCGCGCAGGTCGTGGTAGAGCTTCTGCTGCGTGGGCGAGTCCTCCATCAGGTCCACGCGCAGCCGCATGCGCGTGATCGGCGTCTGCAGGTCGTGCGAGATCGCCGCCAGGATCTGCATGCGTTCATCCAGGTAGCCGGCAATGCGTGCCTGCATGGCGTTGAAGGCGGCGGCGGCATGGGCCACCTCGGTCGGCCCGGTTTCGGGCACGCGCTGCGCCTTCAGGTCCGGCCCCAGGTTCTCGGCGGCGCTGGCGAGCTGGCTGAGCGGACGCGTGACCACGCGCACCGCCAGCCAGGCACAGGCCACCAGCAGCGCCAGCTGCGCCGCCAGCATCGCCAGCAGCCACGGCGAGACCAGCGAACGCCTGGGCTGCACGTCGATCGTCAACGGGCTGCCGTCGTGCAGCCGCAGGTGCACCTGGAAGCCGCCGCCCGGCTGGCTGCTGGCCGAGACCGGGTAGCGGCCCTGCAGCGCCTCGGCAATGGTGTCGACGGCCTTGCGCGCCAGCGGCGCGCGCGGCGGCTCGCCCGGCGTGCCGGCATCGAGCCGGTAGCTGTAGTTGTCGCGCCGCACCCGCTCCAGCCAGGCCGCGCGCTGGTCCGCCGGCAGCATGTCGAGCATCGCCACCGAGCTGGCCACGTCGCGTTCCAGGTTGCCCAGCATCAGCCGGTCGGCCGCGCTCTTGCGCTCCATCATCACCAGGCTGTACGACAGGCTCTGCGCCAGCACCAGGCCGACCAGCAGGATCACCATCAGCCGCGCGAACAGCGTGCGCGGCCATGCCAGTCCCTTGCGCGCGCGCCCGCTCATGCGCGCTCCTCGCGGATTTCGACGGCGGCGCTGAAGACATAGCCGCCGTTGCGCACGGTCTTGATGTAGCGTGGCTCGCGCGCATCGTCGCGCAGGCGCTGGCGCAGGCGGCTCACCAGCAGGTCGATCGAGCGCTCGAACAGCTCGGCGTCGCGGCCCTGGGTCAGGTTCAACAGCTGGTCGCGCGTCAGCACCCGCTGCGGGTGGTCGACGAAGACGCGCAGCAGCCGATATTCCGCGCCGCTGAGCGCGACGATCACGTCCTGCTCGTCGATCAGGTGGCGGGCGTTGGTGTCGAGCCGCCACGGGCCGAACGCCAGCACGCTGGCGGCCTCGGTGACCTGCAGGTTGGGCGGCAGCATGCGCGTGCGCCGCAGCACCGAGCGGATCCGCGCCAGCAGTTCGCGCGCGGCGAAGGGCTTGACCAGGTAGTCGTCGGCGCCCATCTCCAGCCCCAGGATGCGGTCGGCTTCCTCGTTGCGCGCGGTCAGCATCAGCACCGGCAGATTGCGCCGCTCGCCCGCGCGCAGGTCGCGGCACAGCGCCAGGCCGTCTTCGCCGGGCAGCATCAGGTCCAGCACCACCAGGTCGACCGAGCCCTTGTCCAGCGCCGCGCGCATCTCGCGCCCGTTGGCGGCCAGGGACACGCGCATGCCGCTGCGCTCGAGGTAAGCGGCAACCAGTTCGCGGATTTCGCGGTCGTCGTCGACGATAAGAATATGGTCCTGCGGGGTCATGGCGGGTCCCGGAATCGAAGAAATAGACGAAGAAAAAGGGGGGCGGCCGGCGCTGGCCATGGTGGCCGCGGCCTGGCCCGGTGCCGCCATTATGCGGTGCTGGCGGCGCGCTTTGTATCGCTGTGTATCCGGGCCGGGTCCGGACAAGAAACATTGCACAGCGGGCCGGATGCGGAAACAACGCCGATACGCCGGGGCGGTGCAATGCAGCCATACCAATCCGGGAGTCCACCGCCATGATCGATGCCTACCTTGCCTTTGCCGCCGGCGTGCTGACGATTGCGTCGCCGTGCGTGCTGCCCGTGCTGCCCATGCTGCTGGGCGCTTCGCTGGGCGAAACCAGCCGCCTGCGCCCGCTGGCGATCGCACTGGGTTTCGTCTCCGCCTTTTCCGCGCTGGGCATTGTCTTCGGCGCGCTCACCAGCGCCTTCAGCGACGCCCCGGGCGTGGTCCGCAACGTCGCCATCGCCATCCTGTTGGCCGCCGGCCTGGCACGGCTGTGGCCGGCCGGCTTCGGCCGCCTCACGGCACCTTTCGCAGCGCCGTTCGCCGCGCTCACCGACCGCGCCGCCGGCGCCGGCAGCCGCGCCGGCAACGGCCTGGCCGGCGGCTTCGTGCTGGGCATGACGCTGGGCGCGGTATGGACCCCATGCGCGGGCCCGGTGCTGGCCTCGATCCTGGCGCTGGTGGCCAAGGCGCAGGACCTACACCGCGCTGCCGGCCTGCTGGCCCTGTTCGCCGCCGGCGCCGCCGTGCCGATGCTGGGCATCGCCTACGGCGGCCAGTTCGCCACCACCCATGTACGCCGGCTGGCGCGCCATACGCCGCGGCTGCAGCAGGCCTTCGGCGTGCTGGTGGTAGCCACCGCCATCGCCATGTACTTCCAGTACGACACCCTTGCCGTCGCCTGGCTGACCTCGCTTTTCCCCGCAACCCAACCTGGAGCCTGAACCATGCCCCGCATCCTTCGCACCCTGTTTGCCGCCGCCGTAATTGCCGCCGCCCCGCTCGCGATCCAGTCCGCCGCGGCCGCGCCGGCCGCACCCACCGATTACGGCAAGGCGCCCGAATTCACCGGCATCGGCAAGTGGCTGAACTCCGAACCGCTGACCGTTGCCGGGCTGCGCGGCAAGGTCGTGCTGGTCGACTTCTGGACCTACAGCTGCATCAACTGCATCAACACCCTGCCCCACGTGCGCAAGTGGTACGACAAATACCGCGACCAGGGCCTGGTGGTGGTGGGCGTGCACACCCCGGAGTATGCGTTCGAGCGCTCCACCAGCAACGTCCAGGCCGCGCTCAAGCGCTTCGACATCCGCTACCCGGTGGCGCAGGACAACGCCTATGCCACCTGGAACGCCTGGCGCAACCAGTACTGGCCGGCGCTGTACCTGGTCGATGCCAACGGCAACGTGGTCTACAAGCACTTCGGCGAGGGCCAGTACGCCGAGACCGAGGCGGCGATCCAGAAGGCGCTGGGGCGGCGCCGCTGATCCCCAAAAAGCCGCCATGCAGGCGGCTTCCAGAGCATCCGCCTTGTCTTCCAGCGCATGGGAGTTGATACAAATTGTATGCAATCTTTGTATCACGGTTCGCTGATCCCTGTTATTCTTGCACGCCTGTTGAGGCGGGATGCAGGTCATGCCCGCCTCGCTCGCGGAGCTGCCGCACCTGGCCCGCGAGCGTGCACGAGGGCGCCGGGTTCCCCGCCCGGCGCCAGAAGAACAAGACAGCCCGGAACATCCGGGCAGACGACAGGAGACTCGAATGGCGCCCTTGCTATTCCAGGTGGAAGACCGCCCCCCACGGTTGACGACGTTCTTGCTGGCACTCCAGCACCTGCTGGCCGCGCTGGGCGGCATCATTGCGGTGCCGCTGGTGATCGGCGGCGCGCTGCGCCTGCCTTCCGACCAGGTAATTGCACTGGTCAATGCCGCGCTGCTGGGCTCGGGCATCGTCACCATCATCCAGTGCAAGGGCGTGGGCCCGGTCGGCATCCGCATGCCGTGCGTGATGGGCACCAGCTTTGCCTTCGTCGGCGCGGCCATCAGCGTGGGTGTGGAGCACGGCGTGGCCGGCATCCTGGGCTCGGCGCTGGCCGGCTCGCTGGTGATGATCCTGGGCAGCTTCTTCATGCCGGCGATCCGCAAGCTGTTCCCGCATACCGTCACCAGCGTGGTCGTGACCATGATCGGCCTGTCGCTGATCCCGGTGGCGATCGACTGGGCCGCCGGCGGCCAGGGCAGCAGCCGCTACGGCGCCCCCGGCAACCTGGCGATTGCCGTCGCCGTGCTGGCGCTGGTGGTGGCGGTGGTGCAGTGGGGCAAGGGCATGCTGTCGGCCTCGGCCATCGTGGTCGGCATTGCCGGCGGCTACCTGCTGTGCCTGGCGCTGGGGCTGGTCGACTTTACCCAGTTCCACCAGGCACCGGTGTTCGCCGTGCCGCAGCCGCTGCACTTCGGCATGTCGTTCCCGATCTCCGGCATCGTCGCCATGTCGATCGCCTTCCTGGTCACCATCGTCGAATCGACCGGCACCTTCATGGCGCTGGGCTCGGCCACGCAGCGGCCGGTGTCGGGCAAATGCCTGTCGCGCGGCATCCTGTGCGACGGCTTTGGCTCGGCCTTTGCGGCGCTGGTGTGCAGCCCGCCGCTGTCCACCTTTGCGCAGAACGTCGGCGTAGTGTCGCTGACCGGCGTGGCCAGCCGCCACGTGGTGGCGCTGACCGGCGTGATGCTGCTGCTGGCGGGGCTGTTCCCGGTGCTGGGCGCGCTGGTGGTGACGATTCCTCAGCCGGTGCTCGGCGGCGCTGGCCTGATGATGTTCGCGATGATCGTTTCGGGCGGCATCCAGATGCTCAGCACGGTCCGCTTCACGCAGCGCAATACCCTGATCGTGGCGGTGTCGATCGGCTGCGGCCTGGCTGTGACCTTCCGTCCGGAACTGCTGGCGAAGCTGCCCGCCTTTGTCCACGAGGTGTTCGGCTCCGGCATCACGGTGGGCTCGCTGTCGGCGGTGCTCCTGAATCTGCTGCTGCCCGGCGGCAAGGAAGCCGCGGCCGAGGAAGACGGCCACGGCACCGTCGGCGAAGCAGCCTGAACCTGGTTCCCCCGGCGCCGGCTAGCGCGCGCCGGTGCGCACGGCGGGCTTCAGCAGCGGGTAGGGATTGATCGCCCCGCCGGCCGTGTAGATGCCATAGTGCAGGTGCGGCGGCGTGCCCCGCGCATTGCCGGTCGTGCCCACGTACCCCAGCACGGTGCCGGCGGCGATGATGTCGCCGGCGCGCACGCCGGCATACCGGTCCAGATGGGCGTAGTAGTGCATCTGCCGCCCCGGCCCCATCACCCACACCACGTTTCCCCCGAGCTGGTTGGTGCCGACGCGCGTGACGATGCCTTCTGTGGCCGACACCACTTCGCGGCCGCGCGGCGCAAAGATGTCGATGCCCTCGTGCTTGCGCCCGCCGGAGCGCGCGCCATGCCAGGTATCGCGCAGCGCCCTTGGGGCAACCCCGGCGACTGGCACCGGCAGCGCCGCCGGCGCGGGTCGGGCGGACAGCCGGGCCGCGTAGATGGCACGCTCCAGCGGCGGCTGCAGCCACGGCCAGGCCAGCCAGCCCAGGCCGAACCACAGCGCCAGCCACGCCAGCCGGCGGACCAGCGCAAGCACAGGGGGAAGGAGACGCGAGGCAGCCATATGCCTTCGACGGCAGCCTGGCGCGTGAATTCCCCGCCCACGCCCCTTCATGGGCCGCACGCGCCACTTCTGGTTGCAGCGCGGACCGAACCATCGGCGCCGCGGCCGGTCATAACTGGACCGTTTTCATTGCAACAGGAGAATCCATGGACTGTCCGGTGTGCCCGCAAACCCAACTCGTGATGTCCGAACGCCAGGGCATCGAGATCGATTACTGCCCCAAGTGCCGCGGGGTCTGGCTGGATCGGGGCGAACTCGACAAGATCCTGGAGCGCTCGGCGGCGGCCCCGCCGCAGCAAGTCTCCATGCAGCAGCCGCCGCAGCAGGCACCGGTGCATAACGCACCGCCGCAGCAGGGCTACCAGCACGGCTACGGCGAGCGTGACCGCGACCGCTATTACGAGCGCGAGCAGAAGCACTATCGGAAGAAGAGCATCTGGCACGAGCTGTTCGACTAAGCCGGCCAGCGATTCAGAGAAAGGGCGACCGTGGTCGCCCTTTCCTCGTTTACGTCCCGCTACAGCCCTGCCGCGAGGCCGTCGCCGCGCGGATCGGCCGCGCCATACATCACGCCGGTGACCGGGTCGATCAGGATCGCGCCGGCATGGCCCATGGTGTCGGTGAAGGCCTGCACCCGCTTGACCGGATGCCCGCGCCGCGCCAGTTCGGCGGTCACCGCTTCCGGCACGCGGCCCTCGATCTTGAGGTCGTTCGACGACACGCCCCAGTTGCGCCCATAAAGCAGGCGCGGCGCATTGACCGCGTCCTGCGGCGACATGCCGAAATCGACGATGCGCGTCACCAGCGCCGCCTGCGTTTGCGGCTGCCCTTCGCCGCCCATGGTGCCGTAGACCAGGAACGGCTTGCCGTCCTTCAGCAGCAGCGCCGGGTTCAGCGTATGGAAGGTGCGCTTGCCCGGCGCAAGGTGGTTCACATGCGCAGGATCGAGCGAGAAAAACGCACCGCGGTTCTGCAGCAGCACGCCGGTGCCCCTGCGCACGATGCCCGAGCCGAAGTCGTGATAGACGCTCTGGATCATCGACACCACATTGCCGTCCTTGTCGGCGGTGCCGAACCACACCGTATCGCCGTGCGGATCCATCGGCTTCACGTCCGCGCCGGCGCGCAGCATGCTGATGCGACCCGACTGCGCCTGCCCGTATTGCGACGATAGCAGCCGTTCCAGCGGGATCTGCACGAAGTCCGGATCGGCGAGGTAGCGGTCGCGATCGGCAAACGCCTGCTTGGTCGCCTCCACCAGCACGTGGTAGTAGTCGGCCGTGCCCTCGCCCAGCGCGCGCACGTCGCGCTTGTCCAGGATGTTCAGGATCTCCAGCGAGGCAAAGCCTTGCGTGTTAGGCGGGACGTTGACGGCCTGGTAGCCGCGGTAGTTGACCGTGATCGGCTGGACCCAGTCGGCGCGGTGGCGGGCGAAGTCGGCCCGGGTCAGCACGCCGCCGTGCGCCTGCAGGTCGGCCACGATCTTGCGCGCAATCTCGCCCTGGTAGAACGCCGCGGCGCCACCAGACGCGATCTGCCGCAGCGTGCCGGCCAGGTCAGGCTGGCGCAGCGTTTCGCCCATCCGGTAGGCCGATCCGTCCGGCTTCAGGAAGGTCTGGCGAAAGCCGTCGAAGCGCTGCAAGGCGCGGAATTCGGTGTCGGCCGGGTCGAGGTTGACGCGGCTCCACGACGCCAGCGACGCCGACACCGGGAACCCGCCCTCGGCATGGCGGATGGCGTCGGCCATCAGCTCCGGCCATGGCAGGCTGCGGCCCATGCCCTGGCGCGCGTACTGGTACGCGGCTTCCCAGCCGGCGACAGTGCCGGGCACCGTGATGGCCGACAGGTAGCCGCGCGCGGGAACCCGGTCGAGTCCCTTGTCCCGGTAAAGCGCGATGGTGGCGCGTTCGCCAGCGCGGCCGCTGGCATTGAGCGCGCGCACCTCGCGCGTGCGGGCGTTGTAGATCAGCCAGAAGGCGTCGCCGCCGATGGAGTTCATGTGCGGGTACACCACCGCGATGGTCGACGCCACCGCGATGGCGGCATCGACCGCATTGCCGCCGAGCTCCAGCACGCGCAGCCCGGCCTGCGTCGCCAGGCGGTTGGAAGAGGTCACCATGCCGCCGGTGGCCATCGGGTTGATACAGCTCGAAGGCGTGTCGCAGTACTTGCCGGCCTCGTCGACAGCCCATGCCGGCGCGGCGGCCAGCATCAGTGCCGAGCAAATGCCGGCCAGGCGCAGAGCGGTGAAGAATCTGGTGCGGTGCATCGCAGGCTCCCTGGGTAACACAGCGAAGTTGCATGCCGGAGCGGACGCAACCGGCACGAGCGGTAGAGCGGATTGCCCGGATTGTCTTGTGGGGCGAGCGCAAGTTAGCCTGCGCCAGACAATCTGGCTAACGGCAAAGTCGCATCCGGTGTCGGCAATCGGACATCAGCGGATATCCGCCGCGGCGCTGCCCGTGCCGCCAGCCCTCGTCCACCACTCCCTCCACCACTATCACCGGACCACGCATGCCTGCCCATGATCCCGCCCTGCGCGCGCTCGCGCGGCTGCCTCGCCCGCTGTACGGCCACATCGAAGCCCTGCCCAACCGCGTGCTGGGCTACCGCCACCGGCATCCCTGGTGCCAGTTTGCCTATGCCCTGCAGGGCGTGCTGGAGGTATGGACCGACCGCGGGCGCTTTGTCGCGCCACCGCAATGGGCGGTGTGGATCCCGGCCGGCGTGGCGCACCGCGTGCGCTGCGCCACGGGCACGCGCATCCGCAGCCTCTACCTGGACAGCAGCGTCGACAGCAGCGTGTGCGCGGCGGCGCGGGCCCGTTGCCGCGTGCTGACGGTCAGCCCGCTGCTGCGCGAGCTGATTCGCACCTTCAGCCACCTGCCGGCCGAATACGACGAACGCGGTGCCGACGGGCGCCTGGCGCGCGTGCTGATCGACCAGCTTGGCGCCGCGCCCGAAGTGGAATTCATGCTGCCGCTGCCGGCCGACCCGCGCGTGCGCCTGGTCTGCAATGGCCTGCAGCGCCATGCCGACCGCGACACCAGCCTGGCGGCGTGGAGCGCGCGCCTGGCGGTCTCGGGCAAGACCCTGACGCGGCTGTTCCAGCGCGAAACCGGCCTGACCTTCCGCGCCTGGCGCCAGCGGCTGCGGCTGCTCGACGCCGTGCCCCGGCTGGAGCGCGGCGAAGCCGTGACCGAGGTCGCGCTGGATTGCGGCTATGAGTCGCTGTCGGCGTTTATCGCGGCCTTCCGGCGGCTCTACAACATGACGCCGGGCGAGTTGTCGCGCGCCAATCGCGTCGTTCCCGCTGGCAGTTAGCGAACGCAGTCAGGCCCGCTGGCGGTGGCGCCGCGCCGCTTCCGCCGCGGCGTCGCGCAGCGCCGGCGGCAGCGCACGCAGCTCGGCCGTGAAGAAGGCCCGTTCCGCCGGACGCAGCCCGGGCAGCTGCCCGGCCAGCCGCTCCACCGCGGCGCATGCGGCGGCGGTGGCGCCCTGTTCATGGGTCAGGTACCAGGCCGATTCCAGCAGCAGGTTGGCCAGCTGCAGCGGCGCCAGCCTGACGTGGCCGGCGTCGTGGTCTTCCAGTGCAAAGGCGGCCACGGCCGACCAGCGCACGAAGCCCCTGGCCGGCGCAAACGGCGCATGGAATGGCCGCAGCGCCTCGATCGCGTCGGCTACGGAAAGCGGGCGCTGGCGGCGGAACATGGCCATGCTGTCGCTGGCGCTGGCCGGGCGGTCCAGCGGCGGCGCATCGGGCCCGCAGCTGCCGCGCGCGATACGCAGCAGGAAGATCGCGTTCCACGCCGTGCCGCCGCCGACGCCGAAGCGGTCGCAGATCCATTCCGACAGCCCCAGCCAGCGCATCGCCTGCCGCTGCACCGCGCTGGCGGACAGGCTGCGCTCGCTATCGATCAGCCCATGGCGCCAGAACAGCCACAGGCTCAGCCCGATATTGGCCGCGGCATGCTGCACGGCATCGACCGAATCGGCCTCATAAGCGGCCTGCAGCGCGCCGGAAAATGCGTCCAGCGCGCACTGCGCCGCGGCCGCCGCGGCCGCATGCGCGGGGCGCATGGCATCGGCCTTGTGCAAGAGCGCTTCGAGGTTCAGCACCTCGAAGCGCACGCGCGGGTTGTAGCGCACCACCAGGCGCAGCTCGGCATCGGCGTGCAGGTGCTCCAGCCCGGCACGCGCACCTTCGCCGTCGCCGCGCGTATAGCGCTCCCAGGCGCGCACCACCTGCGCCATGGCCTGGAACGCCGGCGTGGCCGCACCCGCGTCGGCCGCCTGTGCCAGCCGGTCGAAACGCCGGAGCGCGGCGCGGCTCTGGTCGAGGCGCCCGCAGCGGCGCCACGCCTGGCTTTCCTTCAGCAGCGACAAGGCTTGCTGGA
This sequence comes from Cupriavidus nantongensis, assembly GCF_041726985.1. Lineage (GTDB taxonomy): Bacteria > Pseudomonadota > Gammaproteobacteria > Burkholderiales > Burkholderiaceae > Cupriavidus > Cupriavidus nantongensis_A. The sequence goes on from NZ_CP168302.1 coordinate 268,151, forward strand.
AACCATCGCCGGCCAGCCGCCGCGCCGCGCCGAAGGACTCGGCCACCGCGAAGCCGTGGGCGCCGGCATGGCCGTCCTGCGCGCTGCGCATAGCCTGCGTCAGCTCGCTCCAGAAGGCCATGTCGCGCATCACGTAGCCCGTGCCATCGCGCTGCGTCGGCGGCACCGGATGCGCCCCGGCAGGAAAGCCAAAATGCCGCGCCAGCGCAGCCGGGCCCAGCGTGCGTCCGTTGGCGACGAAGCGCAGCCGGCGCGCGCTGGCTGCAGTCAGCCAGAACGGTCCGCGGCTGCGCTGCGCCGGGTTGGCCGCGGCCGGATCGCGCGCGCGGTCAGCGCCCCACCCCACCACGATGCCCCAGCGCGCGAAGTCTGCAAACGCGCGCGACACCAGCATGCGCAGATTGGCCCCCGTGGGGAACGCGCTGCGTACCGCGGCGGCGGTGACCACGCCCTCGCCACTGCGATGCGCATGCCAGGCGCGCGCGAGCAGCCAGACCGACTGGTAGCGCGCGGGCTGGCCGTCGACGCGGTACGGACTCGATACATCGATATGGATGGGGGCAGGCGAAGCGGACATCGATCTGGAAGGCAGCATCAGTGGCGACGCCCGCCATGTTACGCAAGTTACAGGGCACGCGGTTGGCGCTGCGCAGGCGCTCTCCTATGCTGCGCATCACGGTCCGGGCCCGGATTGTCATCCCCCTAACTTCCCACGCACAACCATGAACAATCGTCTTGCCCGTCTGCTGACGCCGGCGGCCTTCGGCCTCGGCCTGCTTGCCGCCCACCTGCCCGCGCTGGCCGCGCCCAAGGAAGCGCCGCTCGACGCCGCGGCGCTGTTCCGCCAGGCCGATACCACCGGCACCATGGTGATCTACGACCTGCGGCGCGACCGCATGCTGACCTACAACCCGTCGCGCGCCGCCACGCCGTATTCGCCGGCATCGACCTTCAAGATCATGAATTCCCTGATCGGCCTCGAGACCGGCGCGGTGACCGACGTCGACCACGACAAGCTGCCCTGGGACGGCAAGGTCTGGCTGGTCGGCGGCAAGGCCGTGCTGCCCGAGACCTGCAACGCCGACGTGCCGCTGCGCGTGGCCCTGCCCAACTCCTGCGTGCCGGCCTACCAGGCGCTGGCGCGCCGGGTCGGCAGCGCGGCCTACCAGCGCTACCTGACCGCATCGCACTATGGCAATGCCGACAGCTCCGGGCCGGTGGACCGCTTCTGGCTGAACGGCAAGCTGCAGATCACGGCCTACCAGCAGATTGATTTCCTGAAGGGCCTGGTGCAGCGCACGCTGCCGTTCTCGCCCGCCACCTTCCAGGCCGTCGACGACATCACCGTGCTGGAGCGCACCGCCAATTACACCCTGCACGGCAAGACCGGCTGGGCCACCTCGGCCAGGCCGGCGGTAGGCTGGCTGGTGGGCTGGGTCGAGCGCGGCAACGACGACTACCTGTTCGCGCTGAATCTGGACCTGCTGCGGCCGGAGCATGCCAAGGCGCGGATGGAGATTGCGCGCGCGGCGTTGCGGCAGGCGGGGGCATTGCCGGACTGAGGCGTTGCAGCGGGCTTGCTGTTTCCACGCCGGCAGGGTGCTCTTCCCCGTTGCCGCTCCATCCGTGGTGCCCGGGCCGCTGCTACTTTCCCGCTCCCAACTGCCGCAACAACTTCTGCACGATCTCCTCGTGCAGCGCCAGTGCCGCGTCCAGTGTGGGCGAGCCATAGCTGGCGTTGTCATGCTCGTCCATGCCCGTCACGCGCGTGACAAACAGCGGCGGCGCCTGCGGCGTCTCTTCGGCAACCCCGCGGAAGCGCGTGGTAACGGTGCCGCCGCTGGCTTCGAGCAACGTGCGGCGGAATACCGGGTCATTGTCAGCCATCCAGCGTGACCATGCCTCGCGCCCGGCCACCTGGACCGGCCGGCCTTCGTCATCGAGGATGTAGAAGCGGCTCCAGTTGGCGGTTTCTGCTCGGGCTTTCACGATGGCTCCCTCATGCTGCAAGGCTTGCTTCTTTCACGCTAGCCGCGGCGGAGCCCATGAGCAAGCCCGTCGCCCAAGTGGCCCATGTGCCACGCCCCGTCCTCGGTTTCCCCCGTCAGATCGCGCCCATTTCCACTGTATTTTCAGGATCGCTCGGACTTGCCCGCGCGCATTGCCTCCGCCCTCCGGGTTTCCCCGCAGTTGAGTTCTTTCGTCTCATGTAATTTAATTCAACGTGAATTAATTAATAGCGGCTGGCCTGTGCCGGACCTCGGCCAGTCCAACCGGACGGAGACAAGATGACCGCATCCAAAGCGGGCCGTGGCGTTAATTCCGCCAGCCTGCGCCTGTACAACGAACGCGCGCTGCTGCTGGCGCTGCGCCGTGCTGGCGAGGCTTCCAAGGCTGACCTGGCGCGCATGGCGCAACTGACCAATACGGCGGTCGGCAGCATCGTGCAGAGCCTGTCCGAGGAAGGACTGGTCGAGCAGTCCGGGCGCCGCACGGAAGGCCAGCGCGGGCAGCCCGCCAGCCTGATCCGGCTGCAGCCCAAGGGCGCCTTCGGCATCGGCGTGCGGCTGGACCGAGGCAGCATCGAGGTGGTGATGGTCGACTTTGCCGGCCATCTCCTGGCCAGCCGCGCCCATCAACTGGTCCTGCCCCACCCCGACCGGGCGCTGGAGATGGTGCGCCACGATATTGCCGAGCTGCGCGCGCTGCTCGCTCCCGCCGAACAGAAGCGGCTGCTGGGCATCGGCGTGGCACAGCCCTATAACCTCGGCGCGTGGCTGCGCGAGCTGGACGTACAGGGCGAAGCCTTCCAGGCCGGCTTCCGCGCCTGGGACCAGGCCGACTTCCCGGCGATGCTGAATGCCGCCACCGGCCTGCCGGTGTTCGGCGAAAACGACGGCACCGCCGCCGCGGTGGCCGAACTGTTCTACGGTCGCCACCACGCCCAGCATTTCCTCTACGTGTTCCTGGGCCCCGCCATCGGCGGCGGCGTGGTGCTCAACGGCGACTGCGTGCGCGGTGTGTCCGGCAATGCCGGCGATATCGCGATGATGCCGGTCCCGCCAAGCACCCTGCCCTCCGCGCCGGCGAACGGACTTGGCAAGCGGCGCGACATCCTGATCTCGCGCGCGTCGCTCAACGCACTGACGCGCCACCTGCGCCACCACGGCGTGGCGGTCAATGGCCATGCCGACCTGCAGCGCCAGGTCGAGCTGGGCCACCCCGCGGTCGAGGAGTGGGTCGCCGACTGCGTCGATGCGCTCGCCCCCGCGCTGCAATCGGCCCTTGCCGTGCTCGACGTGCCGCTGGTGATCTTCGATGCCGATATCGACGGTGGCCTGGTCGCGACGCTGATCGCGCGCCTGCAGCAGACGCTGGATGAGTGCGCTCCCGAGGCGCGCGCGCCCGCCAACGTGGTGCGCGGCTGCTTTGGCGCCAACGCCGGCGCGGTGGGCGCCGCGTCGCTGCCGATGTTCATGAACTTCTCGCCGCGCGCCGAGCTGCTGCGCGGTGCGTCGGCCATCGTTCCGGAGGCCAGCCATGCCATGGTCTGAAGCACCGTATCCCGCGCCGACGCCGGCGCCCCTGCATGGCGGCCATGCGAGCGACGGGGGCACCGCGCCGCTGCTCGAGCTGCGCAACATCACCAAGACCTTCCCCGGCGTGAAGGCGCTCAGCAATATGGCGCTGACCGTCTATCCCGGCGAGGTCCATGCGCTGATGGGGGAGAACGGCGCCGGCAAATCCACGCTGATGAAGATCCTGTCGGGGGCCTACGTCGCCGACCCTGGCGGCGAATGTCGCATTGCCGGCAAGCCAGTGAGCATCGACGGTCCTGCCGCGGCGCGCGCCCACGGCGTGGCCGTGATCTACCAGGAACTGAGCCTGGCCCCCAACCTGAGCGTGGCCGAGAACATCTACCTGGGCCGCCACCTGCACCGCCGCGGCCTGGTCGACCGCGCCGCCATGGCGCGCGCGAGCGAGGCAACGCTGGCCCGCCTGGGTGCGGACTTCACGCCACGGACGCCGGTACACACGCTGTCGATCGCACAGCGCCAGCTGGTGGAGATTGCCCGCGCGGTGCATTTCGAGACCCGCATCCTGGTGATGGACGAGCCCACCACGCCGCTGTCCACCCGCGAGACCGAGCGCCTGTTCGCGCTGATCCGCCAGCTGCGCGCCGAAGGCATGGCCATCATCTACATCAGCCACCGCATGGCCGAGATCGACGAGCTGGCCGACCGCGTCACCGTGCTGCGCGACGGCTGCCTGGTCGGCACGCTCGCGCGCGACACGCTGACGCAGGCGGCCCTGGTCAAGATGATGGTCGGGCGCGACCTGTCCGGTTTCTACACCAAGACCCATGGCGAGACCGCGCCGGGCGACATCATGCTGTCGGTGCGTAATATGTCCGACGGCCGGCGCGTGCGCGGCTGTAGCTTCGACCTGCGCGCCGGCGAGGTGCTGGGGCTGGCGGGACTGGTCGGAGCCGGCCGCACCGAACTGGCGCGGCTGGTGTTCGGCGCCGATGCGCGCACCGATGGCGCGGTGTTCGTCGCCGACACGCCGCTGGCGGTCAGCAGCCCGCGCCAGGCGATCGATGCCGGCATTGCCTACCTGACCGAAGACCGCAAGCTGCAGGGGCTGTTTCTGGACCAGAGCGTGCACGAGAACATCAACCTGATCGTGGCCGCGCGCGATGCCCTGCGCGGCGGCCGGCTGAACCGTGCCAGCGCGCGCCGGCGCACCGCCGAGGCGATCCGCGCGCTCGGCATCCGCGTGGCGCACCCGCAGGTCAACGTGGGGGCGCTGTCGGGCGGCAACCAGCAGAAGGTAATGCTGTCGCGGCTTCTGGAAACCCGCCCGCGCGTGCTGATCCTGGACGAGCCCACGCGCGGCGTGGATATCGGCGCCAAGGCCGAGATCTACCGGCTGATCAATGAACTGGCGCGATCCGGCGTCGCGGTGCTGCTGATCTCCAGCGAGCTGCCCGAGGTGGTCGGCCTGTGCGACCGCGTGCTGGTGATGCGCGAGGGCCAGCTGGTCGGCGAAGTGCCAGGCTGTGCCGATACCGCCGCGATGCAGGAGCGGATTATCGCGCTGGCCACCGGTGCCGGCGAACCAGCCCCAGCGGTCCTGCATTGACTCATGAACCCCGTACAAGCCGGCCAAGAACGGTTGAGCAGGGGCGGCCTGCCGCCTCGCAGCAACAGGAGACACTGATGCGCAATCCCAGCAATCCACTTTCCTCCGCGGCCCACGCCGCCCCCCTGGCGCGCACCGCGGCACGCGCCTCCACGCAGGAACGCCTGCGCGCCCTTGGCATGCTGCCGGTGCTGGTGCTGCTGTGCCTTGGCTTCACGCTGCTGACCGAGAACTTCGCCAGCCTGCAGAACCTGTCGATCATCGCCCAGCAGGCATCGATCAACCTGGTGCTGGCCGCCGGCATGACCTTCGTGATCCTGACTGGCGGCATCGACTTGTCGGTGGGATCGATCCTGTCGGTATCGGCGGTAGTGGCGATGCTGGTGTCGCTGATGCCGCAGCTCGCGGCGCTTAGCGTACCGGTGGCGCTGATGTGCGGGCTGCTGTTTGGCCTGGTCAACGGCGCGCTGATCGCATTCATGAAGCTGCCGCCGTTCATCGTGACGCTGGGCAGCCTGACCGCGGTGCGCGGGCTGGCGCGGCTGGTCGGCAACGACAGCACGGTCTACAACCCGGAGATCACGTTCGCCTTCATTGGCAATGGCAACCTGTTCGGCGTGCCGTGGTTGGTGGTGATCGCGGGTGCGGTGGTGGCGCTGTCATGGCTGGTGCTGCGGCGCACGGTGCTGGGGCTGCAGATCTACGCGGTCGGCGGCAATGCCGAGGCCGCGCGTCTGTCCGGCATCAAGGTCTGGGCGGTGCTGCTGTTCGTCTACGCGATGTCCGGCCTGCTGTCGGGGCTGGGCGGCGTGATGTCGGCGTCGCGGCTGTACGCGGCCAACGGGCTGCAGCTGGGCCAGTCCTATGAACTGGACGCAATCGCGGCGGTGATCCTGGGCGGCACCAGCTTTGTCGGCGGAGTCGGATCGATCGCCGGCACGCTGGTGGGCGCGCTCATCATCGCGGTGCTGTCCAACGGGCTGATCCTGCTGGGGGTGTCGGATATCTGGCAATACATCGTCAAGGGCCTGGTGATCATCGGCGCGGTCGCGCTCGACCGCTACCGCCAGAAGGGCTCGGCCCGTACCTGAAACGCTGCCGCACCGGAGACATAGCGTGATTCAACCCATCCTCAAAGCCATGGCCGCCGGCGCTCTGGCGGCACTGTGCTCGGCCCCGGCCATGGCCCAGGCGCTGGCGCCGGCCGCGCCGGCTTCCGATGCGCCCGCCACGCAACGCCTCCTCAGGAAAGTCGGCGTAACGCTGGGCTCGCTGGGCAACCCGTACTTCGTCGCACTGGCACGCGGTGCCGAGACCGCCGCCCGGCAGGTGAACCCGCAAGTCAAGGTCACCGTGCTGTCGGCGGACTATGACCTGAACAAGCAGTTCACGCATATCGACAGCTTTATCGTTGCCGGCGTCGACCTGATCCTGATCAACGCCGCCGACGCGCGCGCCATCGAGCCGGCGGTGCGCAAGGCCCGCAAGGCGGGCATCGTGGTGGTCGCGGTCGACGTGGCCGCGGCCGGCGCCGATGCCACGGTGCAGACCGACAACACCCAGGCCGGCGAGCTGGCCTGCGGTTTCATCGCCGACCGGCTCAAGGGGCGCGGCAACGTCATCATCCAGAACGGTCCGCCGGTGTCGGCGGTGCTGGACCGCGTCAGGGGCTGCAAGACGGTGCTGGCACGTCACCCCGGGATCCGCCTGCTGTCCGACGACCAGGATGCCAAGGGCTCGCGCGAAGGCGGCCTGAACGTGATGCAGCTGTACCTGACGCGCTTTCCCAGGGTGGATGCGGTCTTCACCATCAACGACCCGCAGGCCGTGGGCGCCGACCTGGCCGCGCGCCAGCTCAACCGCCGCGGCATCCTGATTGCCTCGGTCGACGGCGCGCCGGACATCGAGGCCGCGTTGAAGGCCGACACGCTGGTGCAGGCCTCGGCCAGCCAGGACCCGTGGGCCATCGCCCGCACCGCGGTGCAGCTGGGCGTGGGCATGATGAACGGCCAGCGCCCGCCCAACCCGACCGTGCTGCTACCGTCGACGCTGGTGACGCGCGCCAATGTCGGCCAGTACAAGGGCTGGGCCACGCCGCGCTGAGCGGCATGGCCGGTCCTTGCTCCACTCATCCTTTTGCTTGATCCATGATGGCTAGCCACCCTGCCGGCGCTTCGGTGCCTGAACCTGCACCGGAGTTCGATTTCGTATTGTTCGGCGCCACCGGCGACCTGGCGCGGCGCAAGCTGCTGCCGGCGCTGTTCGACGCCCACGCCGCGGGCTCGCTGCATCCGCGCGGCCGCATCCTGGCCCTGGGTAGCCAGCCGCTGACGCACGACGCCTACCTGGCCATGCTTGAGGATGAAGTGCTGCCGGGGCTCGCCGGCGATGCCGCAGCGGCCGCGTGGCCAGCCTTTCTCGACCGCATCCTGTACCTGCAGGTGGATGCCAACGCCGCTGCCGGCTTCGATGCGCTGGCGGAACTGGTCAACACGCGCGCGGCACCGGTGGTGGTGTTCTACCTGGCCACGGCCCCGCACCTGTTCGCCACTGTTTGCGAGCAGCTGGCGCGCGTGGGCCTGGCCGGCCAGCGCAGCCGCATCGTGCTGGAGAAGCCCCTCGGTCACGACCTGGCATCGTCCGAATCCATCAATGCCGAGGTGGCGCGCCATTTTGCCGAGGACCAGATCTACCGCATCGACCACTACCTGGGCAAGGAGTCGGTGCAGAACCTGATGGCGGTGCGCTTCGGCAACGTGCTGTTCGAACCGCTGTGGCGGCGCGAATGGGTGCGCCAGGTGCAGATCACCATCGCCGAAGAGCTGGGCGTTGAGCGCCGCGGCAACTTCTACGACGGCATCGGCGCGCTGCGCGACATGGTGCAGAACCACCTGCTGCAGTTGCTGTGCATGGTGGCGATGGAGCCGCCCACGAGCCTGTCGGAAGATGCCATCCGCGACGAAAAGCTGAAGATTCTGAAGGCGCTGCGGCCGATCCGGCCCGAGGACGTCGCCGAGAAAGTGGTGCGGGGCCAGTATGCGCGCGGCGCCGCGGGCGGCGACCCGGTGCCTGGCTACGCCAGCGAGCCCGGCATCGCGCCCGACAGCCGCACCGAGACCTTCGTCGCCATCCGCGCCGAGATCGCCAACTGGCGCTGGGCCGGCGTGCCGTTCTACCTGCGCACCGGCAAGCGCATGCAATCGCGCGTGGCCGAGATCGTGATCCACTTCCACGACGTGCCCCACCCGCTGTTCCCGCATCCGCCAGGGACCTTCTCCGGCAACCGGCTGGTGATCACGCTGCAGCCGCAAGAGAGCATCCGGCTGTATTTCCTGACCAAGCAGCCAGGCGATACGCAGGCGCTGATTCCGGCCTCGCTCGACCTGCAACTGACCAGCGCCGCGCCGCGCGTGCGGCGCGTGGGCGCATACGAGCGCCTGCTGCTCGACGTGATCCGCGGCCGGCTGGGACTGTTCGTGCGCCGCGACGAACAGGTGCAGGCGTGGCGCTGGGTCGCGCCCATCCTGAAGACATGGGAGAACTCGCCCACGCCGCCCAAGCCATACACCGCCGGCACCTGGGGCCCGGCAGCCTCCAGCGCCCTGCTGTCGCGCGACGGCATGGCCTGGCATGAAGAGATGTAGTCCACGTATTGCGGAGCACCCGAGATGACCACTTCCCTACCCGCCTGGCAAGCCCTGCGCGCGCATGCCGACTCGCTGCGCGGCACCCATATGCGCGACTGGTTCGACGGCCCCCGCGGCGCGGCGCGCGTCGAGCGCTTCACCGCCGAGGCCTGCGGTCTGACCCTGGACTACGCCAAGAACCGCGCTACCGACGAGACCCTCGCGCTGCTGTTCGCCCTGGCCGCGCAGGCGCGCGTGGCCGAGCGGCGCGACGCCATGTACGCCGGCGAGCCGGTCAACGTCACCGAGCACCGCGCCGCGCTGCATATTGCGCTGCGTGCATACCCGGAGGACGGCTATCGCGCGCTGGGCGCTCCGGTCGGCGCGCAAGTCGCTGACGTGCTGGCGCAGATGGCACGCTTTGCCGAGGCAGTGCGCAGCGGCGCCTGGACCGGCTTCGATGGCCGCGCGATCACCGACATCGTCAATATCGGCATCGGCGGTTCGGACCTCGGGCCGCGCATGGTCTGCCGCGCGCTGGCCGCGCCGCAAGCAGGCGGGCCGCGCCTGCATTTCGTCGCCAATGTCGACGGCAGTGACCTGGCGCGCACGCTGTTCGGGCTCGATGCCGCGACCACGCTGGTCATTGTCTGTTCCAAGACCTTCACCACGCTGGAGACCATGGCCAACGCCCGCACCGCGCGCGACTGGTACCTGCAGCAGGGCGTGAGCCGTGGCGCGCTGGCGCGGCATTTCGTGGCGGTGTCGACCAACCGCGAGGCGGTGGCCGAATTCGGCATCGACCCGGCCAATATGTTCCCGTTCTGGGACTGGGTGGGCGGGCGCTTCTCGCTGTGGTCGGCAGTGGGCCTGTCGATTGCGGTGGCGCTAGGCTTCGAACGCTTCCGGCAATTGCTGGACGGCGCGCGCGCCATGGACCTGCATTTCGCCAGCGCACCGCCGGCGCGGAACCTGCCGATGATCCTGGGCTTGCTGGACGTGTGGTACCGCAGCTTCCTGGACGCCGGCAGCCGCTGCGTGGCGCCTTACTGCGAGCCGCTGGAACTGCTGCCGGCCTTCCTGCAGCAGCTGGAGATGGAAAGCAATGGCAAGTCCGTGCGGCTTGACGGTGGCGCGCTTGCCGCGGGTTCGGCCGCGGTGGTGTGGGGCACCACCGGCACCAATGGGCAGCACGCCTACTTCCAGATGATGCACCAGGGCTCGCAACTGGTTCCGGTGGACTTCATCGCCACGCTGGCGCCCGTCAGCGACCTGCCTGGCCACCATACCAAGCTGCTGGCCAACTGCTTTGCGCAGGGCGAGGCGCTGCTGCGAGGGCGCACCGCCGAGGAAGTGCGCGCCGAAGGCGTGCGCGACGAAGCGCTGGTGCCGCACATGGTGTTCGAGGGCAACCGGCCCAGCAACACGTTGCTGCTGCAGCGGCTGGATCCTTATCACCTGGGCGCGCTGCTGGCACTGTCCGAGCACCGCACCTTCGTGCAGGGCGCGCTGTGGCAGATCAACTCCTTCGACCAATGGGGCGTGGAGCTTGGCAAGAAGCTGGCGGCGCCGATCCAGCGCGAACTGGAAGGCACGGCCGCCGCGGCGGCGCACGATGCCTCTACCGCGGCGCTGATCCGTCGCGCCCGCGCGGCGCGGGCCACGGTGCCATGCTGACCCGCGGCAGCGTACACCCTATATCCAAGGAGACATCGATGTCCACGCCCCTTCCCCGCTATGTCGTCTTCGGCGAAGCCCTGACCGACATGGTCCGGCAGGCCGACGGCGGCTGGCTGGCCCTGCCTGGCGGCTCATGCTGGAACGTGGCGCGGGTGGGCGCCCGCCTTGGCCTTGCCACCGGCTTTGCGGGGGCCGTCAGCCAGGACCTGTTCGGCGACGACCTGGCGCGGGCCAGCGCCGAAGCCGGCCTCGATGGCCGTTTCCTGCAGCGCGTGGCCCGCTCGCCGTTGCTGGCCTTTGTCGCCTCGCGCCATCCCCCGCGGTATTTCTTTGTCGGCGACGACAGCGCCGACCTGCATTTCGATCCGGCACGCCTGCCCCTCGGCTGGCGCGCGGCGGCCGAGGTGATTCACTTCGGTTCGATCAGCCTGGTACGCCAGCCGCTGGCCCAACGGCTGTGCGAGGAGGCCGCGCAGGCCGCGCGCGCCGGCAAGCGCATTGCCTTCGACCCTAACTTCCGCGACCTGATGCGAGCGCCCGGCTATGCCGAGGTGCTGGCGCATATGCTGGGCCTGGCGGCCTACGTCAAGGTCTCCGACGAAGACCTGGCCGGGCTGTTCCCCGGGCTCGCCCCCGGCGCGGCGCTGGCCCGCGTGCGCGAGATGGCGCCCGGTGCAACGGTGATGCTGACGCGCGGCGCGCACGGCATGACGCTGCTGCACGGCGATGCCGTGGTCGAACAGCCGGCAATGCGTGTTGAGGTGGCAGATACCGTGGGCTGCGGCGACGCGGCCATGGGTGGCTGGATGGCCAGCGTGCTTGGCGATGCCGCCGCCGACCTCGGCGCCCAGGCACGTCTTGCCAGCGCCGCGGCGGCGATCGCGGCGACCCGCGCCGGCGCCTATCCGCCGCTGCGGCAAGAGGTGGACGCGCTGCTGGCCGCTACGGCAGGAACGCCGGTGACAGCAGCCGCAAGCCCACCGTAAAGAAGCGCGCCCCGGTACCGCCGCCGAACACGTTGCCGTAGGTGGTGTCGACCTGGACCCGGTCCTGCACCACCCAGAAGCGAAAGCCGCCCTGGAACGACGGTTTGCCACGGTTTGCGCCGAAGGTCTCGGCGATCAGGAACACTCGCGGGTGCAACGCGGTCTCGGTGCCCAGGCCCCATGTCAGACGGGTCTGGCGCTCTGCTGTGTCGCGGTTGGCGCCGACATTCACATGCGTAACAAAGCGGTCGTCCGCAAACGAGAACGACACCGGCAGGTTGACATACAGGTTGCCCACCGCTCTGCGCGGCTCGGCATCGGGATGGTGGATCACCCCGCCCGACAGCGCGATGCCGTAGCCGTTGGTTTCCAGCGGCTTGAGCAGCGTCTTGGCCTGGAACTGCACGTTGGTGCCATCCCAGCCGCCATCGACGCGCTGCAGCGAACCACCCAGTGTCAGCTCCAGGTTGCCGGTGGGATTGCAGCCGGGCAGCGCCCACAGCTCGTTGCCGCCGGACTGGAACTGCATCCACGATTCCAGCTGGCAGGCCTTGGGATCGACGATGCGGGCATCGTCCGTGATCAGCGGCCGCGCCGCCAGCGCCGGCCGGCAGGCCGCGGCCACGATGGCCAGCGCGGCCACGCGTACGAAGAACTGGTGCCACACCATGGCAACCTCCTGAGCAAATATAGCCATATGGCCGGCGACGATACGCGCGGGCCATGACAAGACATCGAAAGGCAGCAAGGGAGGTCTGGCACCGGCGGGCTCAAGCGTGCGCCTGGCCGCATGGGGGCGTGGCAGCGCCGGGCGGCGGCACTGCAGCGAAAGACCGCAGTGTCTCAGTGCGCCGGCGCAGCCGGGGAAACTCCCGTTGCGCGAGAAGGACTGGGACAACTGTCCACGGATAGCTCCGTTGGTTGGAACGGGGCGCAGTGTAATCCGGGCCCACGGCATGGTCAACCCGACCCATGCGCCGCGCGCATGGCGGCATGCGGAGATTTCGCTACCGTGCGCCGGCCGCCCTCTCCTAACATCGCAGCACCACCTGCCCGGCCGGGCGCGGACCAGCGACCGGCCCATGCCCCCGGCAGGTGCCACAGAGGAGGAACCCCAATGCCAAACAGTGCTGCGCCAACGAGCGCGCCCTATACGCCGCCGACCCAGGCGGCGCCCGCGATCCAGCCCAGCCAGCGCCGCCGCGCCATCATCGCCACGGTGATCGGCAACGGCCTGGAGTGGTTCGATTTCACCGTGTACAGCTTCTTCGCGGTCATCATCGCCAGGCTGTTCTTCCCCACCGGCAACGACCTCAGCTCGCTGCTGCTGGCCGTGGCCACCTTCGGCGTGGGCTTCTTCATGCGCCCGGTGGGCGGCATCGTGCTTGGCGTCTACGCCGACCGTGTCGGGCGCAAGGCGGCGCTGTCGCTGACCATCCTGCTGATGGCGGTGGGCACCACGCTGATCGGCATTGCCCCGACCTATGACCAGATCGGCATCTTCGCCCCGTTGCTGATCGTGGTGGCGCGGCTGATGCAAGGCTTCTCCGCCGGCGGCGAAATGGGCGGCGCCACCGCCTTCCTGACCGAGTACGCACCGGCACGCCAGCGCGCCTACTACTCCAGCTGGATCCAGGCCAGCATTGGCGTGGCGGTCCTGCTGGGCGCAGCGGTGGGCACCTTTGTCACCAGCTCGCTGAGCCCCGAGGCACTGAACAGCTGGGGCTGGCGCCTGCCCTTCCTGCTGGGCATCGTGATCGGCCCGGTGGGCTACTACATCCGCCACCACCTGGACGAGACCCCGGCCTTCCGCGATACCGCCGAGCGCGCCGATTCGCCGCTAAAGGAAATCTTCCAGGCCTATCCGCGCGAGACCACGGCCAGCTTCTCGATGGTGATCCTGTGGACCGTGTGCACTTATGTGCTGCTGTTCTACATGCCGACCTACGCGGTCAAGGTGCTGAAGGTGCCGCAGGCCGACGGCTTCGTCGCCGGCATGGCGGGCGGCTGCGCCATCATGGTGTTCGCGCCGCTGGTGGGGCTGCTGGCCGACCGCATCGGCCGGCGCGTGCTGCTGAGCGGCTCGGCGCTGCTGATCCTGGTGCTGGCGTGGCCGATGTTCGCGTATATCAACCACGTGCCGGGCCTGGCCTCGCTGCTGGTGTTCCAGCTGGTGTTCGGGGTGCTGATCGCCACCTATACCGGCCCGATCCTGGCAGCCTTCTCCGAGCTGTTCCCGGCGCGCGTGCTGTCGACCGGCCTGTCGGTGGCCTACAACTTCGCGGTGACGATCTTCGGCGGTTTTGCCTCGTTCATCATCACCTGGCTGATCGCCACCACGGGCAGCAGCATGGCGCCGGCCATCTACGTGATGATCGCCGCCGCCATCAGCCTGGTCGGCACCCGCTTCGTGCGCGAACCTTCTTACCTGCAACAACGCTGACATGTCCCAGTACACCCAGATCCTCTTCCACGGCGGCGATGTGCTCGAACCCGGCACGGGCGAGTTGCTGCGCGGCCACGACGTGCTGGTAGAAGGCGAGCGCATCGCAGCGGTCGGTCCCGCCATCGACGCGCCGCATGCCCAGCGCATCGACGCGCGGGGCAAGACCGTGATGCCCGGCCTGATCGACTGCCACGTGCACGTGCTGGCGTCGCTGGCCAACCTCGGCCTGAACGCGGTGCAGCCCAATGTGCTGGTCGCGATCCGTGCCCTGCCGATCATGCAGCGCATGCTGGAGCGCGGCTTTACCACCGTGCGCGATGCCGGCGGCGCCGACTGGGGCCTGTCGCAGGCGGTGGCCACCGGGCTGGTGCCGGGCCCGCGCATCTTTGCCTCGGGCAAGGCGCTGTCGCAGACCGGCGGCCATGGCGACTTCCGTCCGCGCTCCGATGTGCTCGAGCCCTGCTCGTGCGCCTTCCGTGCCGGCGCCATTGCGCGCGTAGTCGACGGCGTCGACGCGGTGCGGCTGGCAGTGCGCGAAGAAATCCAGAAGGGCGCGACCCAGATCAAGATCATGGCGTCGGGCGGCGTGGCGTCACCGACCGACCCGATCGGCAACACCCAGTACAGCGAGGACGAGATCCGCGCCATCGTCGCCGAGGCCGAGGCTGCGCAGACCTACGTGATGGCCCACGCCTACACCGGTCGCGCTATCACGCGCGCGGTGCGCTGCGGCGTACGTACCATCGAGCACGGCAACCTGGTCGACCGCGCCGCCGCCGACGAGATGCGCAGGCACGGCGCCTTTGTCGTGCCGACGCTGGTTACCTACGACGCGCTGGCGCGCGACGGCGCCCGCCTGGGCCTGCCGGCCGAATCGGTGGCCAAGATCGAGACCGTGCGCCAGGCCGGCCGCGACTCGCTGCGGCTCTACGCCGATGCCGGCGTGCCGATGGGCTATGGCTCCGACCTGCTCGGCGAGATGCACGACCACCAGGCCGACGAGTTTCGCATCCGCGCCGAACTGCTGGGCAACCTGGAAGCGATCCGCTCTGCCACCTCGATCGCTGCGGCCATCCTGCAGCGCGAGGGCGAACTGGGCACCACGCGTGCCGGCGCGCTGGCCGACCTGCTGCTGGTCGATGGCAACCCGCTCGCCGACATCAGCCTGATCGCCGGCCAGGGCGAACGCCTGAGCGTGGTGATGCAGGCGGGCCGTATCCACCGCCGCGCCGGCTGAGCCGGCTGCCGCCACCCGGATGCCACGGGTGGCGCGTTCCTTCTGCCCCTCCCGCCGGCACGTGCCGGCGGTCTATCATGGCGGCATCCCCGGCCCGGACGCCTCCATGCGCATTTCCCCGCTCCCGCCCCTGCCCAACCTGGTTGCTTTCGAAGCCGCGATGCGGCACGGCAGCTTTACCCGCGCCGCGGCCGAACTGCACCTGACGCAGAGCGCGATCAGCCGCCAGGTGGCGCAGCTGGAACGCTTCCTGGGGCGCAAGCTGTTTATCCGCGAGCCGCGCGCGCTGCGGCTGACCGTCAGCGGGCAACGCTATGCCGAGGTGGTGCAGCGCCTGCTGGTCGGCTGCGCCGAGGCCACCGAAGACGTGATGAAGGTGCGCAGCCACACCGCGCTGACGGTGGCCTGCTCCAGCGGCGTCGCGGTGCTGTGGCTGACGCCGCGGCTGGCGTCGTTCCGCGCCGTCCACCCCGAGATCCAGTTGCGCCTGACCGTCAACGACAGCCTGTCGGCGCTGTCGCCGGCGGAGTTCGACATCGGCCTGTATTACCTGCGCGAAGGCCCGCCGCCCGGGCTGGCCGCGCGCCGGCTATACGGCGAGGAAGTGTTCCCGGTCTGCACCCCCGGCTATCTGGGCGGGCGCACTCTGGTGCCATCCGACCTGGCCGGAGAGACCCTGCTGATGCTCGACGACGGCCAGCGCCAGTGGATGTCGTGGCAGACCTGGCTGGCCCATCAGGGACTGCCCGACGTCACGCCGCGCAACGTGCTGACTTCGAACCAGTATCCGATCTTGCTGCAGCTGGCCATGGAGGGCCAGGGCATCGCGCTGGGCTGGCGCCACATGATCGACGCCTGCCTGCGCGACGGCCTGCTGGTGCGCGCCTGCGACGCCAGCGCCAGCCTGGGCGGCGGCTACTACGCCGTATGGCCGCGCGACCGCATGGAACCCGCCGCCGCGCGCGCGTTCCGCAACTGGCTGGTGCGGCAGGCGACGGCGATGCCGTGAAGGCTCAGGAGCCCGCCTTGTAGTTCGTATCCTTGACGATCTTTGCCCACCTTGCCGCGTCCTCTGCAATGGTGGCGGCGAACTGTTCCGGGGTGCCGCCCACCACCTCGTAGTCGATCGCGGCCAGCCGCTGCTTGATCTCCGGCTGCGCCAGGATGCGGTTCATCTCCTGGTTCAGCCGCGTGACGATCTCCTTGGGCGTGCCGGCCGGGGCCAGCAGGCCGGCCCACGAGTTGAACGCCATGCCGTCGAAACCGGCCTCCTGCATGGTCGGGACATCGGGCAGCGCGGGCGAGCGCCTGGACGCGAACACCGCCAGCGGGCGCAGCTTGCCGGCCTTGATCATCGCCATGCCGTTGAACGGGTCGATGGTCATGTCGACCTCGCCCGAGACCACCGCCTGCATCTGCGGGCCGGTGCCGCGGTACGACACGCTGACCACGTCGGGCGTGCCCGCCGCGCTCTTGAAGGTGGCGCCGATCAGCTCGATCATGCTGCTGCCGGCCGACAGGCTCAGCGGCCGGGACTTCGCCTTGGCCAGCGCGACGAACTCCTGCACGGTCTTGGCCGGCACCGACGGGTGCACCACCATCACGAAGCCGATATTGCTGATCTGCGAGATCGGCGCGAAGCTTTTCAGCGGCTCATAGCCGGCCTTGTACAGCACCGGGCTAAGGGTCTGCGCGCCGGCGGTATTGAGCAGCAGCGTATAGCCGTCGGGCGCCGCGCGCGCCACCACGTCGGTGCCGATGATGCCGTTGGCGCCGGGACGGTTCTCCACCACCACCGACTGCTTCAGCGCCTCGCCCAGCTTCTGCGAAATCAGCCGCGCCACCACGTCGGTGGCGCCGCCGGGGGCGAACGGCACCACCATGCGGATCGGCTTGCTGGGGTAGCTGTCGGCCCAGGCCAGCGCGGGCATCGTGCTCAGCACGGCGGCGCACAGCATCAGACGGCGGCGCGGATTCGGTTGCATCGGGGTGTCTCCTGGATGGCGGTGGCGGAAGCGGTGACGGTATCGAGGCCGCACCTGCTTTTATTCATAGTTATGAATTTTATTTTACGCACATAAACTTTACCGTCAATTAGGGGTATGTGCGGACGGCGCGCGCGGTGGAGTGCTGCGTGAAAGACGCCGGCAGCGCCGTACCCGGCGCGATTGCGCCATGGCATGTGCCTTGCGTTTCGAGATTCCGCATCGGGCGCACGCGCGTTCGACGCAACCTATCGGAGATCGGCCATGGCCAATCACAAGCATCCGCAAGGAAAGCCGCGCACGGATCGATGGGATCCGGCCGCCCTCGAGCAGGCATTGCGCGGCCTGGACTATCCCGCGACGCGCGGCGCGCTGGTTTCCACCGCGCGCGACAACGACGCGGATGACGCGATCGTGGACGCCCTGCTGGGCATACCTGAACAAAACTACCGGGATGCTGAGGAAGTGGCGCAGGCCGTCGCGCGGCACCTCGGCACGTAGTTGGGACCGCCGCGCATGCCAAAAGCTGTACCCGGGATTTCAGCGTCGATCGCTGTATAGCGGATCCAGGTCGTGCCGGAACAGTTTCCGCAGCGGAACGGGGTACTGGAATGCCAGCACGGGCTCCAGGGCACCCTGCTGGCTCCTGAACACCTCGAACAGCCGCCGCCTGCCGTCGCTGTCCCAGCCAAAGACATAGACGTAGGCGCCGCCCCGCCACGCCAGCGTTTCGGCGCCGAACGGCGGGCCCACGTCGGCGAGCGGGCAATAGCGGGCACAAAGCGCCAGGGCAGTCTTTTCCGGTCCGGTGGGCTCATGGCTGGTGGCTGTTTCAAACGATGCGACCAGGCCCGGGGCGAGCGACAGTGAGGGACCGTTGGGGTGTGCCGGCGCTAGGCGGTGAACTGGCGACTGGTGGGCAGGCACTGTCTCACTCCTTTTTCTTGAGAGTTCCATATCGTGCGCCGACGGCACCAGCCGATCAAACGCGAATGATTCGCGCCTTCATATCGCTTTGCTTCTCCCCAAAAAGAAAGCGCCCGCAGGTGGGACCTGGCGGGCGGGCTTTCCTGGATGCGGATGGGCGCATTCGGACCGTGCCGATATTGCCCTGCTATGTCGACCGCAGCATATCCCTCTAAAGCACTACGGCGGCCACTGTGCATCCGGCCGCCGGGCCGTCAGGTTTACCGCGGGCCGGCTCAGGCCGCGGCTTGCGCCAGCGTCGGATAGTCGGTCAGCCCTCGCGCGCCGCCGCCGAACAGCGTGTCGCGCTGGTGCAGCGCCAGCGGCGCGCCGACGCGCAAACGTTCGGGCAGGTCGGGATTGGCGACGAACGGACGGCCGAACGCGACCAGGTCGGCCCAGCCGGCGGCAACGGCTTCGCGCGCACGCTCGGCGTTGTACTTGCCGGCGTAGATCAGCACGCCCGGGAAGGCCCCGCGCAGCCGTTGCTTGAATGCCACCGGCATCAGCGGCGCATCGTCCCAGTCCGCTTCCGCGATATGGAGATAGCCGACGCCCAGTTCGCCCAGCAGCTTCGCGGCGCCAAGGTACGTCGTCTCGGGATCGTCGTCGACGCAGCCGTTGAGCGTGGTCAGCGGCGCCAGGCGGATGCCGACGCGCGACGGGTCGCCGGTACCTTCGATCAAAGCCTGCGTCACTTCGCCGAGGAAACGCAGCCGGTTCTCCAGCGAGCCGCCGTACTGGTCCGTGCGCGCGTTGGCGCCCGAGTCGATGAACTGGTTCACCAGGTAGCCGTTCGCGCCGTGCAGCTCGACCCCGTCGAATCCCGCCGCGATCGCGTTGCGGGCCGCGGCACGGTACTGGTCGACGATCTCGCCGATTTCCTCCACCGTCAGCGCGCGCGGCATCGAGGCCTGGACGAAGCCAGGCGTGCTGCCGTCCTCCCCCGCGATGAAGACATTGACGCCCTGCGCCTGGAGCGGCGACGACGATACCGGTTGCTGCCCGCCCAGCAGGCTGGTGTGGCTGAGGCGGCCAACGTGCCACAGCTGCGCGAAGATGCGGCCGCCGGCGGCGTGGACCGCGCCGGTCACCTTGCGCCATCCGGCCACCTGCGCCGGCGTGTGGATGCCCGGCGTCCAGGCGTAGCCCTTGCCGAGCGGGGCGATATAGGTGCCCTCGCTGACGATCAGGCCCGCGCCCGCGCGTTGCGCGTAGTAGGCGGCCATCAGGTCGTTGGCCTCGTCGCCGGGCTGGCTGGCGCGCGAGCGCGTCATCGGCGGCATGACGATGCGGTTCGGCAGCGTCAGGCCACCCAGTTGCAGCGGTTGAAACAGCGGATCCTTGCTCATGGTGCTTGTCCTGTCAGGTCCGCGGCCAGGGGAGCCGCGAACGGGTCATCGGGAAGGTCGGCGCGTCGGGTCACTCAGTCCCATTGCGGCGCCAGGCCGTCCGGGCTGACCTCGCGGCCATTGCGTTCCAGCGCCGCGATCTGCGCCATGTCGTCTTCGCTGAGGCGCAGGGTCTGCGCCAGCAGGTTGCTGGCCAGGTTCTCGCGCCTGGTCGACGACGGAATCACCGAGTAGCCCAGCTGCAGCGCCCACGCCAGCACCACCTGCGCCGATGTGGCCTGGTGCCGCTGCGCGATCGCGCCGATCACCGGGTCGCTCAGCACCTTGCCGTAGGCAAGCGTCATGTACGACGTCACGTGGATGCCTTCGCGCTGCAGGAACGCCACCAGCTCGCGGTTCTGCAGGTAGGGGCTCAGCTCGATCTGGTTGGTCGCGATCGCATCCTTGCCGACCGCGGCGATGGCCTGGCGGGTCAGCGCGATATTGAAGTTGGAGACCCCGATCTGCCGCGTCAGGCCCTTTTCCTGCGCCTGCGCCAGCGCAGTCATGAAGGTCTCCAGTAGCACGCCGTTGCCGGGCGCCGGCCAGTGGATCAGCGTCAGGTCGACGTAGTCGGTGCGCAGCTTGCGCAGGCTCTCTTCGAGGCTCGGCACGAGCTTGTCCGGGGCGTAGTTGTCGACCCAGATCTTGGTGGTCAGGAACAGCTCGTCGCGGCGCACGCCCGACGCGGCGACGGCCTCGCCGATCTCGGCTTCGTTGCCGTAGATCTGCGCGGTGTCGATGGCACGGTAGCCCAGTTCGAGGCCGTTGCGGACCGAGTCGATGACAACCTGGCCTTGCAGGCGGAAAGTGCCGAGGCCGAAGGCGGGAATCTTGCTCATGGTTTTAGCTCCTGGGGAGAAGACACGGATGGCTGGTTCGATGCAGCCATTGTGCCCACCGGAACTGATGAGATAAACGCCTTTACTGGACAAAAATATTTGACTTGAAATCAAGGATTGCCACGCGCTGCCGCATCGTCTATAAACCAATCTGTCTTGATTCCGGCGAACCATGAAAATCACGCTCGACGAACTGCTGGCCTTTGCGACCGTGGTGGACAGCGGCTCGATCACGGCGGCCGCCCAGCAGCTGGACCTTACCGTCTCGGCCACCAGCCGCACCCTCGCCCGCCTCGAGGAAAAGCTCAAGACCACGCTGCTGCGCCGGACCACGCGCCGCCTCGAGCTGACCGAGGAAGGCCAGGCCTTCCTGCACGACGCGCGCGCCATCATCGACTCGGTCGAAAGCGCGGAAGAACAGATGCTGGCGCGGCGCGAGAAGCCGTCCGGGCGCCTGCGCGTCGACGCCGCGTCGCCGTTCATGCTGCATGTGATCGTGCCGCTGGTGCGCGGCTACCGCGAGCGCTTTCCGCAGGTCGAGCTGGAGCTGAACAGCAACGAGGGCATCATCGACCTGCTCGAGCGGCGCACCGACGTGGCCATCCGCATCGGCCGCCTGAAGGATTCGACGCTGCATAGCCGGCTGATCGGCAACAGCCGGGTGCGCATGCTGGCCAGCCCCGCCTACCTCGACGCGCACGGCCACCCGCGCAAGGCGCAGGATCTCGGCAAGCACGCGCTGCTGGGCTTCAACCAGCCCGAATCGCTGAACGTGTGGCCGATCCTGGGTGCGGACGGCGAGCCCTACCGGATCGAGCCGGCGGTTTGGTCGTCGAGCGGCGAAACGCTCAGGCAGCTGGCGCTGGAAGGCGCGGGGATCGTGTGCCTGTCGGACTTCATGACCGCGCACGACCGCGAGGCGGGCAGGCTGGTGCAGGTGCTGGCGCGCCACACCCAGGACGTGCGCCAGCCGATCCATGCGGTCTACTACCGCAATACCGCGATCTCGGCGCGGATCGCGTCGTTCGTCGACTACCTGGTCGAGGCGATCGGCGGCAAGGGCGGCGCGCGCCAGGCGGCGGCGTGGGCGCAGCCGTGACGTGGCCTACGCCACCACGAACCTGGGATCCAGCCGCGCCAGCGCAAACGCGCGGGTATGCGCGACAAAGGCCTTGAGCAGGATCGACGGCGCGCGCTGCGCAGAGAACAGCACCGAGAAGTCGGTGGTCAGCAAGGGGTCGAACATGCGGAAGCAGACCCCGCTGCCCTTGTACTCCAGCGCGGTGATCGGGTCGATCAGCGCCACACCCAGCCCCTCCTCCACGAACGCGCAGATGCTCCACGACACCTGCGTTTCCACCTGCACCTTGCATTCGATGCCGTAAGAGGCAAAGAGCGCATCGATCTGCAGCCGCGAGTCCAGCACGCGCGGATGCGAGACGAAGCGCTCCCCCGCCAGGTCCGGCGGACGGATGACCTCCTGGCTGGCAAGCCGGTGGCCGGCGGGGATGGCGCACACCATCCGGGTCGACAGCAGCCGCTCGCCGTGCGTGCTTGGGTGGTTCATCGACAGGATCGCAAAGCCCACGTCGCAGCGCTGCTCCGAGACCATGTTGACCACCGTGCGCGACGAGTGCGGCAGCATCGTGATCTGGATCTGCGGGTGGTCCGCCATGAACGCGGCGATCGCGCGCGGCAGGAACGACAGCGCCAGCGCCGGCGCGGCGGCGATCTGCAGCGAGCCGCGCTGCATGTCGCGGATATCCAGCGCGGTCTGCGCGATGCGGTCGATGCCGACCAGCGAGCGCTGCACTTCCTCGAACAGCGCCTGCGCCTCGGCGGTGGGATGCAGCCGGCCGCGCATGCGCTCGAACAGGGAAAACCCTACGGCCTCTTCGAGATCGGCGATCAGCCGGGTCGTCGCCGGCTGCGAGATGTGGAGCATCTCGGCGGCGCGCGTGACGGTCTGGCAAAGCATGACGGCCCGGAAGGCCTCGAGCTGGCGGATTTTCATGCCGCAAGTCTATAACACCATGTTATCGATGGCCTAAAAAAAAGAATTTTTCACGGCCACGGCATCCTCCTAATCTATCCCGACGCCGCATATTTCCGCATGTTCTTCGTTGCGGTGCAACGATAACCCGCCTGCATGGTTTTGGGGATCGATGGCAAGTTGACGGTGCATAACAGGGAGGAAACCATGAAACAGCAAGTTCTCGCCGCGGCCGTGGTCGCGTTGTGCGGCACCTCGGCCGCGCTGGCCCAGCAGCCGACCCTCTACGTCGGTTCGTACGGCGGCTCGACCGAAAAGGTGTTCAAGGAAAAGATCATCCCCGCCTTCGAGACCCGGCATAAGGTCAAGGTGGTCTATGTCGCCGGCAATTCCACCGATACGCTGGCCAAGCTGCAGGCGCAGAAGGCGCGCCAGGAGCTCGACGTGGTGCTGCTCGACGACGGCCCGATGTACCAGGCGCTGCAGCTGGGCTTCTGCGATGCCGTCAAGGATGCGCCGGTCTACAAGGATCTCTACCCGCTGGCGAAGCTCGGCGACAGCAAGGCCACCGGCATCGGTGTGGTGGCGACGGGCCTGGTCTACAACACCGAGGCATTCCGCAAGGCGGGCCTGCCGAAACCGGATTCGTGGGAGGTGCTGGCCGACAAGAAATTCCGCCAGAAGGTCGCGATCCCGCCGATCAGCAATACCTACGGGCTGCAGACGCTGATCATGTTCGCCAAGCTGCGCAAGGGCGGCGACCAGAATATCGAGCCGGGCTTCGCCGCGCTGACGCGCGAGGTCGGACCCAACGTGCTGGCCTGGGAGCCGTCGCCGGGCAAGATGACCGAGCTGTTCCAGAACGGCGACGTCACGCTGGCGGTGTGGGGCAGCGGCCGCGCGCAAAGCCTGAAGGACACCGGCTTCCCGGTGGAATTCGTCTATCCGAAGGAAGGCGCCCCGGCGCTGCTGACCGCCGCTTGCCCGGTGGTGCAGAGCGACGTGGCCGAGGCCTCGCAGGCCTTTATCCAGTACCTGCTCACGCCCGAAGTGCAGACCGTGCTGGCCGACAGCCAGGGCTGGGGACCTGTCAATGCCAAGGTCAGGCTCGAACCGAAGGTGGCCGCCAAGGTGCCGTACGGCAAGGCCCAGATCGACACGCTGCTGCCCACCAACTGGACCGTGGTCAACGAGAAGCGTGCCGAGTGGACCAACCGCTGGAACCGCACTGTCGAGCGCTGAGCCTGCGCCCCGATCGCCCCACGATAGCCACCAGGACTGCCCCCGCAAAACCATGAGCTTCCTCACACTGAGCGGCCTCGCGAAGGCCTTCGGCAGCTTCCATGCCGTTGAACACCTCAGCCTCGATGTCGAGCGCGGCGAATTCCTGTCGCTGCTCGGCCCGTCCGGCTGCGGCAAGACCACCACGCTGCAGATGATCGCCGGCTTCGTCGAACCCACGCGCGGCCGCATCGTGCTGGACGGGCGCGACATCACCGCGCTGCGCCCGGAAAAGCGCGGCATGGGCGTGGTGTTCCAGAGCTACGCGCTGTTTCCGCACATGACCGTGGCTGGCAATATCGGCTTCGGCCTGGAGATGCGCGGCGTGGCCGCGGCCGAGCGCGGCCGCCGCATCGACGAGGCGCTCGAGCTTGTGCGCCTGGGCGGCCTCGGCAAGCGCTATCCGAAGGAGCTGTCGGGCGGCCAGCGCCAGCGCGTGGCGATTGCGCGCGCGCTGGCGATCCGGCCCGAGGTGCTGCTGCTCGACGAGCCGATGTCCAACCTCGATGCCAAGCTGCGCGAGGACATGCATATTGAGCTGCGCGCGATCCAGCGCCAGCTCGGCATCACCACCATCCTGGTCACGCACGACCAGGTCGAGGCCATGACCATGAGCGACCGCATCGCGGTGATGCATGGCGGGCGCATCGTCCAGCTGGCGACGCCGTTCGAAGCCTACGAGCGGCCGCAATCGGCCTTCGCCTCGGGTTTCCTGGGCAAGACCAACAGCCTCGCCGGCGTGGTCGAGAAGACCAACGCACGCTGCTGCGAAGTGCGCCTGGGCGACACGCTGGCGCACGTGCCGCATGAAGGCCGCCAGGTCGGCCGCGAGGTGCAGGTCTATGTGCGCCCGGAGAAGATCCGGCTGGGCCAGTGCGGCGACGGCGGCATTCCCGGCACGGTGCATACGCGGCTGTTCCTCGGCAACCACTGGATGCTGGAGGTCGACAGCGCGCTGGGCCGGCTGCGCGTGAGCCAGCCCAACCTGGGCGCGACCCCGCCGGCGGAGGGCGCGGCGGTCAGCGTGCTTTGGCACGACCACGACCTGCGCGTGCTGACCACGGAAGCCGCGATGGAGGCCCGCCATGTCTGATACCGCCACCCCCAACCTTGCAGGCGCGCACGCGATGGCGGCGCGCGCGCCGGGCAGGCCGTTCGCCGGCGCCGCCCCGTGGCTGCTGTCAGGGCCCGCGCTGCTGCTGTTCTGCGCGATGCTGCTGGTGCCGCTGCTGCTCACGGGCCTGCTGTCGCTGCACGCCTTCGACGGCACCCGCGGCGTGCTGCCGGCGATGACCGCCGCCAACTATCTCGAGATCCTGGGCGACAGCTATTACCACGAGATCTTCCTGCGCACCGCCGGCATGGCGCTGGCGGTGACGGTGCTCGCGGTGGTGTTCGGCGTGCCCGAGACCCTGATCCTGTCGCGCATGCGCAGCCCGTGGCGCGGCCTCTTCCTGATCGTGATCCTCGGGCCGCTGCTGATCTCGGTGGTGGTGCGCACGCTGGGCTGGGCCATCCTGATGGGCAACAACGGCCTGATCAACGAAACCCTGCAGTGGCTGGGCCTGGTCGACGCGCCGGTGAAGCTGGTGTTTACGCAGACTGGCGTGATCATTGCGCTGACGCACGTGATGATGCCGTTCATGGTGATCTCGGTATGGGCCTCGCTGCAGAAGCTGGACCCGCAGGTCGAGCAGGCCGGCCAGGCCTTCGGCGCCTCGCCCTTCACGGTGTTCCGCCGCGTGATCCTGCCGCAGATCCTGCCGGGCATCCTGTCGGGCAGCATCATCGTGTTCGCGCTGTCGGCCTCGGCCTTCGCCACCCCGGCCATCCTGGGCGGGCGCCGCCTCAAGGTGGTGGCCACCGCCGCCTACGACGAATTCCTGAACACGCTGAACTGGCCGCTCGGCGCCGCCATCGCGGTGCTGCTGCTGATCGCCAACGTGATCGTCATCGTCGGCTGCAACCGGCTGGTGGAGCGCCGCTTCCGCCAGGTCTTCGAAGCCTGAGGAGCTGACGCCATGCGCAAGAACGGTCCCCTTTCCCTGCTGTACCACGCCCTGTTTATCGCCTTCATGGTGGCGCCGCTGCTGGTGGTGGTCGCCGTGTCCTTCACCGGCAAGGGCTATATCTCGATGCCCACCGACGGGCTCTCGCTGCGCTGGTTCCGCGCCATTGCCGATGCGCACGAGATCGTCGATGCGATCTGGCTGTCGCTGACGCTGGGCCTGGTCAGCGCCACCATCGCGGTGGCGCTGGCGGTGCCCGCGGCGCTGGCGCTGATCCGCCATCGCTTCCCCGGCCGCGGCGCGCTGATGGCCTTTTTCCTGTCGCCGCTGATGATCCCGCACGTGGTGCTGGGGGTGGCCTTCCTGCGCTTCTTCACCACGCTGGGCGTGACCGGCTCGTTCTTCTGGCTTGCGCTGACGCACGTGGTGGTAGTGATGCCCTACGCGCTGCGCCTGGTGCTGGCCGCCGCCACCGGGCTGGACCGCGATGCCGAGCGCGCCGCGCTGTCGCTTGGCGCCAGCCGCTTCACGGCGTTCCGCCGCGTGGTGCTGCCATTGATCTTGCCCGGCGTGGTGGGCGGCTGGATGCTGTCGTTCATCCAGAGCTTCGACGAGCTGACCATGACCGTCTTCGTCGCCACGCCGGGGACCACCACGCTGCCGGTGGCGATGTACAACCAGATCGCCCAGACCATCGATCCGCTGGTGGCTTCGGTGTCCACGGTGCTGATCGTCGGCACGCTGGTGCTGATGGTGCTGCTGGACCGCATCGTCGGGCTCGACCGCGTGCTGATCGGCAAGAACTGAACTTTGACTGACATGACCACATCCGATCTGATCGTGATTGGCGGCGGCCTGGTCGGCACCGCCATCGCTTACGGCGCCGCCGGGCAAGGCCTGCGCGTGACCGTCCTGGACGAGGGCGACGACGCGCTGCGCGCCTCGCGCGGCAACTTTGGCCTGGTCTGGGTCCAGGGCAAGGGCCTGGGCATGGCGCCTTACGCGCGCTGGACGCTGGGCTCGGCGCGGCTGTGGCCGCAGCTGCGCGATGCGCTGCGCGACGAAGCCGGCATCGATGTCTGCCTGCGGCAGCCCGGCGGCTTCCACCTGTGCTTTTCCGAGGCGGACATGGATGAGCGCCGCCAGCGCCTGCAAAGCATCCAGGACGCGCTGCAGGACGACTATCCGTTCGAGATGCTCGGCCACCGCGAACTCGCGCAACGGCTGCCCGGCGTGGGCCCGGCCGTGGTCGGCGCCAGCTATACGCCGATGGACGGGCACACCAATCCGCTCAAGCTGCTGCGCGCGCTGCATGCCGCCTGCCAGCGGCGTGGCGTGCGTATCGTCGGCCGGCATGCCGCGCACTCGATCACGCGTGAAGCGGGCGGCTTTACCGTCCATGCGGGCGAAGGCGGCCAGGCGCGCTTTGCCGCGCCGCGCGTGGTGCTGGCCGCCGGCCTCGGCAACCGCAAGCTCGCCGCGGAGGTCGGCCTGCATGCGCCAGTGGCACCGAACCGTGGCCAGGTCCTGATCGGCGAGCGCGCCACGCACTTCCTCGATTTCCCCACCACCTACGTGCGCCAGACCGATGAAGGCACGATCCAGCTGGGCGACTCGATGGAGGACGTCGGCTTCGACGACGGCACCACCGCCGGCGTGCTCGCCGACATTGCGCGCCGCGGCGTGCGCAGCTTTCCCGCGCTGGCCGGCCTGAAGCTGGTGCGCGCCTGGGGCGCGCTGCGCGTGATGAGCCCGGATGGCTACCCGATCTACCAGGAAAGCCCGACCTGCCCCGGTGCCTTCGTCACCACCTGCCATAGCGGCGTCACGCTTGCCGCCGCGCACGCGCTGCGCGTCGCCCCGTGGGTGGCCGGCGGCGAACCGCCGCCAGGCATCGACGCATTCACCGGCGACCGCTTCCTGAACTCCAACCAGACCTTCCACCATGCCCACTGATCGCCTGTTCAAACGGATCGCCACGTCCGCAGCCCATGGCGGCGCCGACACCGTGACCATCGAATTCAACGGCGCGCCGCTGCGGGTGCCGGCCGGCTGCAGCGTTGCCGCGGCGCTGCTGGCCAGCGGCGTCACGCGCTTCCGCAATTCGCCGGTCAGCGGCGAGCCGCGCGCGCCGTATTGCATGATGGGCGTCTGCTTCGAATGCCTGATGGAGATCGACGGACAGCCGAGCCGGCAAAGCTGCCTGGTGACGGTGCGCGAAGGCATGCGCGTCCACACCCAGGACGGCGCGCGCACCCTGCCCTTGCCGGCGCCCGCAGAGGCTGGCCACGCCGCGGAGGTGGCCCATGGCTGAACTTGACGTCGACATCGCCATCATCGGCGCCGGCCCGGCCGGCATGGCGGCGGCGGTGGCCGCGGCGGCCAGCGGCGCGCGCGTGGCCCTGCTCGACGAGCAGGAAGCCTGCGGCGGGCAGATCTACCGCGCCATCCAGAGCGCGCCACCGGAACGGCTGCGCATCCTCGGCCCCGACTACGCCGCCGGCCGCGCGCTGGCCGACCGCTTCGCCGCCAGCGGCGCGCAGCACATCACCGGCGCGGCGGTGTGGCAGGTCACGCGCGAGCACACCGTGCACTACTTGCGCCAGGGCCGCGTCGCCAGCCTGCAGGCGCGCCAGGTGATTCTCTGCACCGGGGCCATGGAGCGCCCGTTCCCGATCCCGGGATGGACGCTGCCCGGCGTGCTGACCGCCGGCGCCGCGCAGATCCTGCTCAAGAGCGCCGATGTGGTGCCGGCCGAACCGGTGGTGCTGGCCGGCTGTGGGCCCCTGCTCTACCTGCTCGGCTGGCAATACGTGCGCGCCGGCGTGCCGATCCGCGCCATCGTCGACACCACCGACGGCGCCGACTACCAGCGCGCGCTGGCCCATCTGGGCGGGGCGCTGGCAGGCTGGCGCTACCTGAAGAAAGGCCTGGCGCTGATGCGTGCGCTGAAGCGCGGCGGCGTGCCGTTCTACAAGGGCGCCACGGACCTGGCGGTCGAGGGCGACGAGGCGGTGCGGGCGCTGCGCTTCACCCGCCGCGGGCAGTCGCACCGCATTGCCACGCATGCCGTGCTGCTGCACCAGGGCGTGGTGCCCAATACCCAGTTCAGCTGGGCACTGCGCGCGGCGCACCGCTGGGACGAGACGCAGCTGTGCTGGCAGCCGGTGGTCGACGACTGGGGCGCGCTAGACCTGCCGGGCATCTTCGTTGCCGGCGATGGCCGCGGCATCGGGGGCGCGGTTGCGGCTGCGCTGCAGGGCGAGCTGGCCGGCCTGGCGGCGGCCCATCATGTCGGCCGCCTCGACGCCACGCAACGCGATCGCCAGGCCGCGCCGCTGCGCGCCGCGCTGCGCTCGCACCTGAGCATCCGGCCCTTCCTCGACGCGCTGTACCGCCCCAAGCCCACCAACCGCGTGCCGGCTGACGACGTGGTGGTCTGCCGCTGCGAGGAAGTGACCGCCGGCGCCATCCGCGGCTTCGTCGCGCTGGGCTGCAGCGGGCCCAACCAGGCCAAGTCGTTCGGCCGCTGCGGCATGGGGCCGTGCCAGGGCCGCCAGTGCGGCCTGACGGTCACCGAGATCATCGCCGACGCGCGCGGCGTGCCGCCGCAGCAGGTCGGCTACTACCGCATTCGTCCGCCGATCAAACCCGTGACACTCGGAGAACTGGCCAATGAAGGCTGACGACCGCCACGGCAGCGGGGCCGATGCCGACGTCATCGTCATCGGCGGCGGGCTGCAGGGCACCTCGAGCGCGCTGCACCTGGCGCGCAAGGGCTTGCGCGTGACGCTGCTCGAGGCCGAGTATTGCGGCCGGCACGCGTCGGGCGTCAATGCTGGCGGCGTGCGCACGCTGGGGCGCCACATGGCCGAAATTCCGCTCGCACTGGCTTCGCTCGAGCTGTGGCACCGGCTGGCGGACCTGACCGGCGACGACGCCGGCTTCGTCCCCAGCGGCCAGCTGAAGGTGGCCGAGACCGATGCCGAGCTGGAGATGCTGCGCCGGCGCGTGGCCCAGATCGAAGCCCTGGGCTTTACCCACGAAACGCTGGTAGACGCGCACACGGTACGTACCCTGGTGCCGTCGATCGCACCCCATGTCACGGGGGCGATCTGGGCACGCCGCGACGGCCATGCGCTGCCCTACCGGACCGTCACCGCCTTCCGCCGCGCCGCCGAGGCGGCCGGCGCCGCCATCCATGAAGCCACCCCGGCCGGACGCCTGGAATACGCGCGCGGCCGCTGGCACGTGCACACGCCGCGCGGCGTGTTTCGCGCGCAGCGGCTGGTCAACGCGGCCGGCGCGTGGGCAGGCACCTTCGCCGCGCAGCTCGGCGAGCCGGTGCCGGTCGAGGCCGGCGGACTGATGCTGATGATCACCCACCGCGTGGCGCCGTTCGTCAGGCCGGTGCTGGGCGCGACCGGGCGCGCGCTGTCGTTCAAGCAGTTCGACAACGGCACCGTGCTGATCGGCGGTGGCCTGCGGTGCCCCGCCGACTCCCGGGCCCGCCATGGCGAAGTCGACATGCTCAGTCTCGGCACCAGCGCGCAGACCGTGACCGCGCTGTTCCCGCACCTGGGCCCGCTTGGCATCAATCGCGTCTGGGCCGGGGTCGAGGCCTTCCTGCCGGACCAGATACCGGTGATCGGGCCGAGCCGGTCGGCACCGGACGTGGTGCATGCCTTCGGCTTCTCCGCGCATGGCTTCGAACTCGGCCCCATCGTGGGACAGATCGTTGCCGACCTTGTCACCGAAGGCCGCACCGCCCTGCCGATCGACGCCTTTGCCGTCGACCGTTTCGACAAACCGCGCAGCGACACGGCCGGCGCGCTGCGCGACTAGCTTCCAGCCGGCTCCTTATCCAACTTTTTTCCCGAGGTCTTACGGATGAGCAATATCCAGCGCTTCCAGTCCAACAAACGTCTTTCCCGCCTCGTCGTGCATCACGGCGTGGTGTACGTGGCCGGCGTCACGGCCACCGATCCTTCCGGCGATATCGGCGCGCAGACGCGCGATGTGCTGGAGAAGATCGACGGCTACCTCGCCAGCGTCGGCAGCGACCGTACCCGGCTGCTGTCGGCGCAGATCTGGCTCAAGGATATCGGCAAGGATTTCGCCGGCATGAACGCCGCCTGGGAAGCCTGGATCCCAGAGGACGCCGTGCCCACGCGCGCCACTTGCGAGGCCAGGCTGGCGCGGCCCGAGCTGCTGGTGGAGATCATCGTGACGGCGGCGGTCTGACCCAGCGCGTGCGGCCCCCTTGCCACCTCCCGCCATCCCGACTGTAATAGGCTTAGGTACCGTCAGGCTGGCAACGACGGCCGGGAGGCAACATGCGCTGCACCCGTTGCGGCTTCGGCAACCTTGCCGGGGCCAATTTCTGTGAGGCGTGCGGCGCGCGCCTTGCCCGCGTGTGCCCGCAATGCGGCGCCGAGGCCACTGCCGCGGCGCGATTCTGCCGCGTCTGCGGCGTCGCCCTGACCGACGCGCCCGCCACTACTGCGCCCGCGCCTGCCGCGCCGCGCCAGGACAGTCCGGCGCCGGTCCACTACACCCCGCCGCACCTGGCCGGGCGCATCCTGGCCGAGCAGGCGGCAATGGAAGCCCGCGGCGAAACCGCCGGCGAGCGCAAGACCATCACGGCGCTGTTTGCCGACATGGCCGGCTCCACCGCGCTGACCCAGGACCTGGACCCGGAGGACGCACGCCGGCTGATCGATCCCGTGGTGACGCTGATGATGGAAGCGGTCCACCACTACGAGGGCTACGTCGCCAAGTTCCTCGGCGACGGCATCCTGGCGCTGTTCGGCGCGCCCATCGCGCACGAGGACCACGCGCTGCGCGCGCTCTACGCGGCGCTGCGCATGCAGGATGCGATGCACCGGCACAGCGACCGCGTGCGCCTGGAGCAAGGCATTCCGCTGCAGGTCCGCATCGGCATCCACACCGGCGAGGTGGTGGTGCGCTCGATCCGCAAGGACGACCTGCACACCGACTACGATCCGGTCGGGCACACCATCCATATCGCCTCGCGCATGGAAGGCATTGCCACGCCGGCGTCGATCCTGGTGAGCGAGTCGACCCACAAGCTGACCGAAGGCTATTTCGAGTTCAAGGCGCTGGGCACCACCAGCGTCAAGGGCGTGCGCGAACCGCTGGCGGTGTACGAGGTCATCGGCCCGGGAGCCTTGCGCACGCGGCTGCAGGTGGCCGCGCACCGCGGCCTGGCGCGCTTCGTCGGGCGCCAGGACGAGCTGGCGCACCTGAACGCGGCGCTGGAGCAGGCCAAGGCCGGCCACGGGCGCATCGTCGCGGTGGTCGGCGAGGCCGGGGTCGGCAAGTCGCGGCTGTTCCATGAATTCAAGGTCAGGTCGCAGCAAGGCTGCCTGGCGCTGGAGACGTTCTCGGTCTCGCATGGCAAGGCCTTTGCCTACCTGCCGCTGATCGAGATGCTGAAGAACTATTTCCAGATCACCGCGCACGACGGCGACCGTGCCTGCCGCGAGAAGCTGACCGGCAGGCTGCTGACGCTGGACCGCTCGCTGGAAGAGCACCTGCCCTACCTGCTCTACCTGCTCGGCGTGGTCGAGCCCGACTCGCAGCTGCCGACCATGGACCCGGCCCTGCGGCGCCAGCGCACCTTCGACGCGATTGCGCGGCTGCTGGTCCGTGAAAGCCAGAACCAGCCGCTGGAAGTCATCTTCGAAGACCTGCAGTGGCTGGACGGCGAGACCGAGGCCTTCCTCAACATGCTGGTCGAGCACGTGCCCGGCGCGCGCATCGTGCTGCTGGTGAACTACCGGCCCGAGTACAGCCACCGCTGGGAAGCGGGCGCGCATTACTCGCAGCTGCGGCTGCAGCCGCTGGGCCAGGCCGAGGCGCAGGAGCTGCTGACCGCGCTGCTCGGCGACGACCCCAGCCTGGCGCCGCTGAAGCGGCTGATCCTCGACAAGACCGAAGGCAATCCCTTCTTCATGGAGGAAGTGGTCCAGACCCTGGCCGAGGAAGGCGCGCTGCTGGGCCAGCCGGGCAGCTACCGCATCGAGAAGGCGCCGGCCCTGCTGCACATCCCGACCACCGTGCAGGGCGTGCTCGCCGCCCGTATCGACCGGCTGCCGCTGGCGCAGAAGGAGCTGCTGCAGACCCTCGCCGTGATTGGCAAGGAGTTTCCGCTGGGCCTGGTGCTGCGCGTCACTGGCCTGCCCGAAGAGCGCCTGCATCCGCTGCTGCGCGATCTGCAGGGCGCCGACTTTATCTACGAACGCCCTGCCTTCCCCGAGGTGGAGTACGCCTTCAAGCACGCGCTGACCCAGGAAGTGGCCGGCAGCTCGTTGCTGACCGAGCGCCGCAGCGCCCTGCATGAAAGCTCGGCGCAGGCGATCGAGGCGATGTTCCACGGCCGGCTCAAGGACTACTGCAGCGAACTCGCCCACCACTACAGCCACAGCGGCAATGTGCCGAAGGCGGTCGAGTATCTGCACTGCGCCGGCCAGCAGGCGCTGCAGCGCTCCGCGCAGGAGGAAGCGATCCGGCACCTGAGCGAGGCCATTGCCCTGCTAAAGCGCCAGCCCGACAGCGCCGAGCGAGCGCGGCTGGAACTGACGCTGCTGCTGACGCTGGGGCCCGCGCTGATCGCGGCGCGGGGCCAGGCCTCGCCCGAGGTCGAGGCCAACTACCGGCGCGCGATGTCGCTGTGCGAGCAAGGGCGGCAGACGCCCTATGTGTTCTCGGCGCAGCTGGGCATGTGGGCGTTCTACCAGCTGCGCGCGCAATACCAGGTGTCGCTGCCGCTGGCGCGGCGCCTGCTGGCGCTGGCCACCGAGTCGCAGAAGCCCAAGCAGCTGGCCGAAGGCCACCGCGCATTGGGCGCCACGCTGTTCCGCCTGGGCCTGCTGGAAGAGGCGCGCGCGCATATGGAGGCCGTGCTGGCGGTGCCGCACCCCGAGCACTCCGCCTACGACTTCCTGACCGGCTACGGCCGCGACCCGATGGTCCATGCCACCAGCACGCTGGCCTGGATCCTGTGGTACCAGGGCCTTGCCGACCAGGCGCTCGCGCGCAGCCGCGAGGCCCTGGCGCTGGCCCGCGCGCGCCCGGACGCCTACAACCTGGCGCTGTGCCTGGTGTTCGCGGCGGAACAGTACCGCTGGCGCCGCGATCCCGCGCAGGCCCGGGAATATGCCGACGCTGCCATCGCCATTTCGTGCGAACAGGGCTTCCCGATCTACCTGGCCTGGGGCACCGTGCTGCAGGGCTGGGCGCTGTCCGAGCAGGGCAGCCACGAGGAAGGCATTGCGCGGATGCGACGCGGCCTGGCCGCCTACGAGGCCACCGGCGGCGAACTCGGCATGCCGAACCTGCTGGCGATGCTGGCCGAGGCCTGCGGCAAGGCCGGCCAGCCCGCTGCCGCGCTTGACGTGCTGACGCGCGCGCAGGCCATGATCGAAGAGACCGGCGAACGGCTCGATGAAGCCGCCGTCTATCGGCTGCGCGGCGACCTGCTGCTGCAGCTGGCCGCGCCCGATCCCGGCGCCGCCGCCAGCCATGAAGCCGAGGCCTGCTTCCAGCGCGCGCTCGCGGTCGCGCACGGCCAGGGCGCCAGGCCGCTGGAACTGCACGCCGCGCTCAGCCTGGCCCGGCTGTGGCAGCGCCAGGGCAAGGGCGCCGCCGCGCGCGAAGCGCTGGCACGCGTCCACGCCAGCTTCAGCGAGGGCACCGATGGCGCCGACTGGCAGGAGGCGCGGGCCCTGCTTGCCGAACTTGCCAACGACGACGCGGCCCGCGACCCGGGTCCGGCGCGCGCATGAGCACCGCCGCCGCCAACCCGCTGCAAGAGCGCTTTGTTGCGCTCTGGACGCTGGCGGGCGGCACCCGCGCGGCGGAGGCGTATGCCGACCTGGCGCGCTGCTATGGCGAGCCGACCCGGCACTACCACACCCTGGACCATGTGCGCCGCTGCCTGCACGACCTCGACTGGGCGCGCAGCGCAATCCCCGATGCCGCCGACGTGGAGCTGGCGCTGTGGTGCCATGACGTCATCTACGTGCCCGGCGCCGCCGACAATGAAGCGCGCAGCGCCGCGTGGCTGCAGCACTGGTCAGCCGGCACGGTCGGCACGGCCGCACGCGTCGCCACGCTGATCCTGGAAACCACGCACGCCGACGTGCCCGCCAGCCTGGCCGGGCGCTTCACCGCAGACATCGACCTGGCCGCGCTGGGATACAGCCGCGCGCGCTTCGAGGACAACGGCGCGCGCCTGCGCGCCGAGCGCACCGACCTGGACGATGCCGCCTATGACGCCGCCGAGCGTGCCTTCCTGCAGCGCCTGCTGGACAGTCCCCGCATCTATGCCACCGACCTGTTCCAGTCGCGCTACGAGGCACAGGCGCGTGCCAATCTGGCCTGGCGCCTGGCCCAGCCGGCGCCTACAGGAATTCGCCGGTGATATCGACGCTGGAGCGCTGGCCCACGCAGTCATAGTTGCGATCGAGCCAGAGCGTGGCGGCCTGCCGGCCCTGGTCGCGCAGCGTGCACAGGAAGGCCCAGTCGGCGTTGTACTTGGTCGAGACCCCGAGCGACGCCATGGTCTCGTCCGAGCGGATCGAATGGATCCACATCTCCTTCATCTCGTTGCGGTCGATCTTGCCCTGCTGGATCAGCGTGGTGACGAAGCCGATCGCGCGCATCTCGCGCATCAATGACGAGTTGAAGCTGACCTCGTTGACCCGGTTCAGGATCTCCGCCGCCGTGGTTGGCACGCCGCGGCGCACGATCGGGTTGATGTGGACGATCACGACATCGTGGGTCTCGCAGTGATAGATCAGCGGAAAGATCGCCGGGTTGCCGACATAGCCCCCGTCCCAGTAATGCTGGCCGTCGATGCTGACCGCCTGGAACAGCGTGGGCACGCAGGCCGAGGCCAGCACCGCGTCGACGCTCAGCTCTTCCTGCGCGAAGATGCGGATGCGGCTGGTCTCGATATTGGTCGCGCAAAGGTACAGCCGGATCGGGCAATGCGCGCGCAGCGCCGCGAAATCCACCTGGCCGAGCAGCACGTCGCGCAGCGGATTGGCATTGCCCGGATTGAACTGGTACGGCGACAGCAGCCGCAGCGTGATGTCGGCCATGGCGTACAGCGGGGAATGGTTCAGCCCCAGCGTATGGCTGCCCTTGAACCACGGCAGCCAGCGCAACGGATTGAAGCGCTGCGCCGAATGCGCGATGGCCTGCCAGAAGTCGTACAGGGCCTGGCGCGCGCCGTCGCTGCCGCCCTGCATCAGGCCATAGGCCAGCACCGTGCCGTTCATCGCGCCGGCGCTGGTGGCGCTGACGCCCTCGATCACCAGCCGGCCATCTTCCAGCAGGCGGTCCAGCACGCCCCAGGTAAATGCGCCATGCATGCCGCCGCCTTGCAAGGCCAGCGCCACGGGCTTGGCTTGGACAGGCTCGGGCGGCATAGGCGTGTTCCCCTGGGCGGCGACAAGGCGCCATGCTCCAGTGTAGGGAAGAACCGCGCCCGGGGCGTAGGGCGCCGTGCGAGGTATGACACACAGCACGGCGCCGCTACGTCATGATAGTCCCCGCGATCGTGGCAGCGGCATCACTTGCGCACATACCCGCGCCCCGCTATGCCAGCTCGAACCCGTGCCGCGCCAGCGGCAGCGAGCGCAGGCGCTGGCCGGTCGCGGCAAACAGCGCATTGGCCAGCGCCGGTGCCAGCGTCGGCACCGCCGACTCGCCCACGCCGCCGATGCGCTCGCCGCTGGAGGCCAGCAGCGCCTCGAAGCGCGGCGTTTGCGCCAGCCGCAACAGCGGATAGTCGTGGAAGTTGGCTTGCTGCACGCGCCCGTCGGCAATGGTGATGGCGCCAGTCATGGCCGCGCTCAGGCCCCAGATGCTGGCGCCCTCCAGCTGGCGCTCGACCGTCGCGGGGTTGATCACCGTGCCGCAGTCGATGGCATTGACGACGCGGTGCAGCGTGATGCGCTGGCCCTGCACCGACAGCTCCACCACCGTCGCGCACAGCGAGCCCCACGCCTGCGACAGCGCCACGCCGTGGAAGCGCCCTGCCGGCGCGCTGCCCCAGCCGACGTGCTGCGCCAGGCGCTGCAGCAAGCGCGCCGGACGCGGACGGTCGGCCAGCAGGTTCAGCCGGAACTGCAGCGGATCGGCTTTGGCGTGATGGGCCAGTTCGTCGATGAAGCTTTCGGCGAAGAAGGTGTTCTGCGTG
The DNA here is from genome assembly GCF_041726985.1 of Cupriavidus nantongensis. Taxonomy (GTDB): domain Bacteria; phylum Pseudomonadota; class Gammaproteobacteria; order Burkholderiales; family Burkholderiaceae; genus Cupriavidus; species Cupriavidus nantongensis_A. The sequence goes on from NZ_CP168302.1 coordinate 304,971, forward strand.
TAGCCCACGCCGCGCCAGAAACCCACCGGCACGGCGGTATTGACCATGGCATGGCGCACCGCCACGTGGGGCAGCGCGTAAGGCAGGTCCACCACCCCTTCGACCGACTTGGGGTCGACCCCGCCCTTGACCCGGTCCGGGAAGTTGCGGACATAGATCGACGAGCACGCCAGGCGCGCATCCAGCGCGCGGATGCCGGCCGCGTCCGGGGCCAGCACCGCGCTGAAGCGCGCCGCCGCCGCGGGCCGGTAGAAGTCGTGCTGGATGTCTTCCTCGCGCGACCAGATCAGCTTGACCGCCTGCCCCGCCGCCTTCGACGCCAGCGCGGCCTGGACAAAGACATCGAACTCCTCGCGCCTGCCAAAGCCGCCGCCGACGAAGGTCCCGTGCACGGCGATACGGTCGGCGGGCAGCCCCAGCACGCCCGACAGCCGCTGCGCGATCTCGCCGCAGACCTGGGTCGGGCCCCAGATCTCGGCGCGGTCGGCGCGCACGTCGGCGGTGGCGTTCATCGGCTCCATGGTGGCATGGGCGAGATACGGGACTTCGTATTCGGCGGTGTAGGCCTGTGCGCCCTGCATCTGCGTGTCAGGATCGCCCTGGCGCAGCGCCATCGCCGAAGCGCTGCGCGCGGCATCGCGGTACCCTGTCATCAGCGCCGCGTCGCTGGCCGGCTTGCCTTGCGGCAGCTGCCAGTCCGGTTGCAGCGCGGCCAGGCCCTTGCGTGCGGTCCAGTAGCTATCCGCCAGCACCACCACGGCATCGTCCAGCGGCACCACGCGCCGCACGCCGCGCACTGCCAGCGCAGGCCGGGCATCGACCCGTCGCAGCGTGCCGCCGAAGGCCGGGCACGCCATCACCGAACCGACCAGCATGCGCGGCACCTTGACGTCGACGCCGAACACCGCGGCGCCGCGTGTTTTCAGCGGAATGTCGAGCCGGTCCGTCGGGCGACCCAGCAGCTTCCAGTCGCGCGGCTCCTTCAGCGCCACATTGGCCGGGCGCGGCAGCGTGGCCGCGCGCGCGGCGAGCGCACCGTAGCCAAGCGTGCGCCCGCTGGGCTCGTGCCGCACCACGCCCTGCGCGGCACGGCACTGCGCCACCGGTACGCTCCAGCTTTGCGCGGCGGCCTCGCGCAGCATCTCGCGCGCGGTGGCGCCGATGCGGCGCAGCGGTTCGAACGACCAGCGCGCCGAGGTACTGCTGGCGGTCGCCTGCACCTTGAACATGCGGTTGTTGTAGACCGGGTCGGTCGGTGCCAGCTCGGCGCGCACCTGGCGCCAGTCGCACTCCAGCTCTTCGGCGATCAGCATGGGGGCGGAGGTCATCACGCCCTGCCCCAGCTCGGCCGACGGCACCATGATGGTCACGCTGCCGTCGGCATCGATGCGCAGCCAGGCGTTGACGTCGTCCGGATCCCGCGCAGGCGCGCCGGCGTCGGCGGCCTTCGCCAGCGGCAGGTGGAAGCCCAGCACCAGCGCCGCGGGCATGGCGCCGGCGGCTTGCAGGAAACGGCGGCGGCTTGTGTTGGGATGCCTCACGATGACGCCCTCCCCTTCGGGTCGCCCGCGTTCTGCGCGGTTGCGGCGCGGAGGATGGCGCGTTCGATGCGCGGATAGGTGCCGCAGCGGCACAGGTTGGTGATGCCGGCGCGGATATCCTCCGGCCGCGGCGACGGGTTGTCCTTCAGCCAGGCGCAGGCGGCCATGATCATGCCCGACTGGCAATAGCCGCACTGCGGCACCTGTTCGGCAATCCAGGCACGCTGGACCGGATGCGAATTGTCGGCAGACAATCCTTCGATGGTAGTGATGTCGGCGCGCGCCACGCTGCCGACAGGCGTAATGCAGGCGCGCACCGCCTTGCCGTCGACATGCACGGTGCAAGCGCCGCAAAGGCCGGCACCGCAGCCGAACTTGGTGCCGGTATAGCCCAGGTAATCGCGCAGCACCCACAACAGGGGCATGTCGCGTTCGGCCTCGACGGCGTGGCGCTTGCCGTTGATCTTCAACTGCAGTTTCATGGGGGTCTCCTCGTTGCGCACCGGCTTCGGGGCGGCCGGTTCGGCTGCGGGCCAGTATCGGCCGGGCGGCATGGCAGGACAATCGACTTGTTTTGCCAGCACCTGTGAGGCAAGATCACAGCCATGATCCGCAGGCTCCCCTCGATGCAAGTGCTCCAGGCCTTTGCCGCCACCGCGCGCACCGGCAGCATGACGCGCGCCGCCGATGCGCTGTGCGTGACGCATGGCGCCATCAGCCGGCATATCCGTGCGCTGGAGTCACAGCTGGGCTGCACCCTGTTCCTGCGCGCCGGCCGGCAGCTGGAGCTGACCGCAACCGGCCGTGAACTCGCCGACGACCTCGATCGCGCCCTGCGCGCGGTAGAGCTGTCACTGGCCGGCGCCGCCGAGCGGCGCGCGCGCGAACGCCAGTCGCTGCATGTCAATGTCAGCCCCGAACTGGCCGGCGCCTGGCTGGTGCCCAAGCTGCCGCAACTGCGCGAGGCACTGCCCGGCCTGGACCTGTCCATCGCCGCCAGCAACGAGGACCCCGACTTTGCCCGTTCCGACCTGGACGTCAGCCTGCGCTACGGCCCCGCGCCCTTCACCGGCTACCAGTGCCTGAAGCTGCTGGACGACGACATCATCGTGGTCTGCAGCCCCGGCTTCGCCCAGCGGCATGCCGGCATGACCGCGGCCGACGCCGCGCACCTGCCGCGGCTGCGGCACGCGCGCTTCCGCTGGTCGCAGTGGGGCGCCGCCGCGGGCGTGATATTGGAAGAGCCCGAAGACGGCATCGTGTTCGACTGCCGTGCGCTGCTGATCGAAGCTGCGGCCAGCGGGATGGGGCTGGCGCTTACGCGCGCCTTGCTGGCACGGGAGGCTATTGCCGCGGGGCGGTTGGTGCGGCCTCTGGTTGCGAGTTTTCCGGCCAGCCATAATTGCTACATCGTCTGGCGTGGGGATAATCCGAAGCAGGGGTTGATTCGGGGCTTTGCGGATTGGTTGCGGGAGGTGGCGGTGCGGGGGTGAGGGAGGACTGCGGCCGGGATGTCGTGCTTGGCGGGCGCCGCTGTTTCGCCGGCGTAGCCCACTTGTTTTCTCCCCTCTCCCGCTTGCGGGAGAGGGGCCGGGGGAGAGGGCCGGCGCATCAACGAAGTCAACCGCATCAGCCCTCGCAGACTATCCCGCCCAGTCAGCCGCAGCATCCAGCGGATAAACCGGCCTCTCAACCCGCCGGAACGGAAACCGCTCATAGCGCGAACTGGTAACCCCCTCCCCGTCGCACTCCACCACCGCCTTCGCAATCGGCACGAACACCGGCCTGCAGTACATGCGCGACTTCAGCAGCAGGAACCTGGCCCGATGCGGATCGATGCCGATATGGGTGAAGATCCCCAGGTCCCAATGCTCTTGCGGGGTCTCGGTGACCACCACCTGCGCCGCGCCGATGTCGAGCAAGGCGGTGCGTCCCATGCGGATGCGCTGCCCGGTGTAGGTCGGCCCGGTGATGGTGTACTCGCCGTCGCTGATCGCGGCGACCGTGCCGGTCAGCGGCCGGCTGTGGGGATAGACCTCCAGCTGGGGCAACGCCACCTTGTCGCCGACCGGCAGCGTGATGCCGGCGCCGACGCCGGCGTCGACCAGCGCCGCCACCGCCTCCGGGTCGCATACGGGTCCGACCGCGATGCCGGTCAGGCCTTGCGCCAGCGCTTCGTGCAGCACCGCCATGTTATCGCAGGTGCCGCCCGACATGCAGTTGTCGCCATGGTCGAGCAGCAGCACTGGCCCTTCATGCGCACCGTCGGGGCTGTCGGCAAGCTGCGCGGCGCGCGCGATGGAGCTGGCGAGCGGCTCGGCCTGGTAGGAGAAGGCATCGCGCTCGGCCCACGCCTGTGCCGCGATCCGGCTGGCGACCTCGTCAGCCCGGGCCGGGTCACCGTCGCCGACGACGATCACGCTCAGGCAGGGCGCGGCGATGTCGGCCAGGCCGAAGCCCGCCAGCACCGACACCGCCAGCATGCCGTCGCGCTCGGCCTCGCGCGCCAGCGCGACGGCACGCTGCATGGCGCCTTCGTCGGTGCGGCTGCGCAGCGTGTGCGTGATCAGCGGCGGGCGCCGCCACGCCATCACCGGGCGCACGCGTCCCGCGACCATCTCGAGCAGCAGCCGGCCAGCGTGCTCGCCGGTTTCATACATGTCCACGTGTGGGTAGGTCTTGAAGCTGACCGCGATGTCGGCATGGTCGACCAGCGTCTGCGTGATGTTGCCGTGCAGGTCCAGGGCCACCGCGACCGGCGCGTGCGGCAGCACGGCGCGCAGGCGGCGCAGCAGGTCGCCTTCGCCGTCGTCGCTGTTCTCGGCCACCATCGCGCCGTGCAGGTCGAGCATCACCGCATCGCAACCGTGGGCCGCGGCGATGATGGTGTCGCACAGGTGCGTATAGGCCTCGGCGGCGACGCGTCCGCTGGGGTTGGCGCCGGCGATCACCGGCACCACGATCGCGGCGCCGGCGGCTTCGGCCAGGTCGATAAAGGCGGCGGCCGCGGTGCGGGTGCCTTTGGCGGCACGATAGGCGTCGTCGCCATAGGCCGGGGTGAATGCGGCCAGCGGCGTCCGCACCGGTGAAAAGGTGTTGGTCTCGTGGTTGAGTCGGGCAATCAGGATCTTCATCGGGCAGTCCGTTCCGGTGTCATGGCCGCGTGGCGGCATCGAGCATGGCGTGCAACAACACGTTGCAGCCCGCCTCGAGGTGCTCGGGCCGCGCGTCTTCGATTTCGTTGTGGCTGATGCCGTCCTTGCACGGCACGAAGATCATCGCCGCGGGTGCGACCCGGGCCAGGTAGACCGCGTCATGACCGGCGCCGCTGATCACGTCCATGGCGGAATGGCCGAGCCGTTGCGCGCCGCCGCGCACGGCCTCGACCAGCCGCGCATCGAACGGCTGCGGCGGGAAGTACACCACCTGCTGCAGATCGATGGCGATGCCGCTGCGCGCCGCCAGCGCGGCCACCTGCGTACGCAGCGCCGCGTCCATCGCCGACAGCACCGTGTCGTCGCCGGCGCGCAGGTCCACCGTCATCGTCACCCTGCCGGGGATGACGTTGCGCGAATCGGGATGCACGCCCAGGCAACCCACCGTGCCGCGGCCATGCGGCGGATGATCGAGCGCGATGCGATTGACCATGCCGACCAGCTCCGACGCCGCCAGCAGCGCGTCCTTGCGCAGCGCCATCGGCGTGGGGCCCGCATGCGCTTCCATGCCGGTCAGCACCACGTCGTACCAGCGCTGGCCGAGCGCGCCGGTGACCACGCCGATGGTGGTGTCGTTGGCCTCCAGCACCGGCCCTTGCTCGATATGCGCTTCAAAATAGGCGCCGACCGGGCGCGCACCGACCGGCTCCGGCCCGGTATAGCCGATGGCCTGCAGCGCCTGCCCGACGCTGATGCCGTCACGGTCGCGCTGCCGCAGCATGTCCGCCAGCGCGAACTCGCCGATGAACGCGCCCGAGCCCATCATCACCGGCACGAAGCGCGAGCCTTCCTCATTGGTCCACACCGCGACCTCGAGCGGGGCGTCGGTGACGATGCCGGCGTCGGCCAGCGTGCGCAGCACTTCGATGCCGGCGAACACGCCGTAGTTGCCGTCGAACTTGCCCCCGGTGGGCTGGGTATCGATATGGCTGCCGGTCATCACCGGCGGCAGGGCATCGTCGCGCCCGGCGCGTCGCGCAAAGATATTGCCGATGGCATCGACGCGGACCGTGCATCCGGCGGCCTTGGCCTCGGCGACGAAGAAGTCGCGGCCCTGGCGGTCCAGATCGGTCAGCGCCAGCCGGCATACGCCCCCCTTGGGCGTGGCGCCGATGGCGGCGAGGCGCATCAGGGTGTCCCACAGGCGCTGGCCATCGATGCGCAGGTCGGCGCGCGCGCCGGCGCTCGCCGCTGCCGCACGCGCAGCTTGCAATGTCGTCATCTCATTCCCCCAGGTTCAGGCCGCCAGGCCGACGCCGAGATAGCGGTCCTTGACCGCCTCGTCGGCGCGGAAGGCATCGTTGCTGCCGGTGTAGACCACCCTGCCCTGCTCGATGATCACGTGGCGGTCGGCCAGCTGCGTGCAGACCTCCAGGTTCTGCTCGACCAGCAGGATCGGCACGCCGGCGGCCTTGATGACCTTGAGCTGCGCCACGATCTCTTCCACGATCACCGGCGCGAGCCCTTCGACCGGCTCGTCGAGCATCAGCAGGCGCGGATGGTTCATCATGGCGCGCCCGATCGCGAGCATCTGCTGCTCGCCGCCGGACAGCTGCGCCCCGCCGTTGCTGCGCCGCTCGCGCAGGCGCGGAAAGATGCGGTAGATGTCCTGCAGCTGCCACGGCGAATCGCGGCGCGCGGCCAGCTTGAGGTTCTCTTCCACCGTCAGCAGCTTGAAGATGCCGCGGTGCTCGGGCACCAGGCACAGGCCCTCGGCGGCAATCCGGTGCGGCGCCATGCCGGCAACCTCCTTGCCGCGAAAGATCACGCGCCCGCCCCTGGGCTGGACCACGCCGGCGATGGCCTTGAGCGTGGTCGACTTGCCGGCGCCGTTGCGCCCCAGCAGCGTGACCAGTTCGCCTTCGCCGACCGCCAGCGATACGCCTTGCAGCACATGGCTCTTGCCGTAGTAGCCATGGATCTCCTGTACGTCGAGCATCATCCCTTGCCTCCGGTGATCATGTTGCCGAGATACGCGGCGCGCACGCGCGGGTCGCCGCGCACGGCCGCGGGCGGTCCTTCCATCAGCACCTTGCCTTGCTGCATCACGGTGACGGTGTCCGAGATATCCATGACGATGTCCATGTTGTGTTCGATCAGCACCACGGTGTGGTCCTGCGCCAGCCCGCGGATCAGCCGCTTCATCGCGCCGAGGTCGTCGACGCCCATGCCCGAAGTCGGCTCGTCCAGGAAGATCGCGCGCGGCCGCGCCGCCAGCGCCATGCCGACCTCCAGCCGGCGCTGCTGGCCATGCGACAGCGCGCCCGCCGCGCTGTCGGCAACGCGCGTCAGTTCCAGCCGTTCCAGCACCTGGTCGACCACCTCGCCGCAGGCGAGTTCGCCCACAGGCAGGCGCCATCCGCTCATGGCCTTGCGCGGCGACGTGCCCAGCGCGGCGAGGCGCAGGTTCTCGCGCACCGGCAGGCTCGGGAACAGGCTGGTGACCTGGAACGAGCGCGCGATACCGCGCTGCACGCGCTGGTAGTCGGCTTCGGCCGTGACGTCCTTGCCGTCGAAGACGATGCGGCCGGCGCTGACTTCCTTGGTTCCGGTCAGCATGTGGAACAGCGTGGTCTTGCCGGCGCCATTGGGGCCGATCACCGAATGGATCGTGCCCGGCATCACGCGCAGGTCGACCCCGCCCAGCGCCATGAACTTGCCGTACTGCTTGACGATGCCGGTGGCTTCGAGGATGGGGGTGGTGGCGGTACTCATGCGCGCTCCTCCTGCGTGACGGGGGCGCGGCGCACGCCGCGCAGGCGATCCCATAGCGTGGCGCCCAGCCCCCATAGCCCGCGCTGCATGAACAGGCTGACCGCGATCAGCAGGAAGCCGAGCAGCATCAGCCAGCGCGGCCACAGCGTCGACAGCCAGTCCGCCAGCAGCACATAGAAGGCCGCGCCCAGCACCGACGCGAAGATATTGCCGGTGCCGCCGATCACGGTCATCACCAGGATCATCTCGCTGGCGTGGTAGTCGATATTGGTCAGCGGCGCGATACCGGTCAGCATCGCGTGCAGCGCGCCGGCCAGCCCGGTGACCGCGCCCGAGACCATGAACGCCAGCAGCTTGAACGCCTTGACGTTGTAGCCGACCGCCAGCGCGCGCTCTTCGTTGTCGCGGATCGCCAGCAGCGTGCGGCCCAGCACCGACTCGGTCACGCGCAGCACCGCCAGGAACACCACCAGAAACAGCACCGCGACAAAGGCATAGAACTGCCACGGCGATGCCAGCGGCACCAGCGCATGGCCGGCCACCGACAGCGGCGGACGCGGGATATCCAGCAGGCCGTTGTCGCCGCCGGTGATGCCGGGCGCGGTATAGGCCAGGAAATAGAACATCTGCGCGAACGCCAGCGTCAGCATCACGAAGTAGGTGCCGCGCTGCCGGATCGCAAACCAGCCCACCAGCGCCGCCGCGGCCGCGCCGATCACGATCGCCAGCAGCAGCGCCAGCGGCATCGGCAGGCTGGCGCGGGTCAGTGCCACTCCCACCGCATAGCTGCCAAGTCCGAAGAAGATGCCCTGGCCGAACGACAGCAGGCCGGTGTAGCCGAGCAGCAGATTGCACGCCATGGCGGCCATCGCGTAGATCAGCACTTCGGTGGCCAGCGTGCCGGAGCGCATCGTCAGCGGCAGCAGCAGCGTGACGCCAAGTGCCAGCCACCAGAAGCGGTAGCGCAACAGCCATTGTCTTTGCATAGCCATCATCCCCTCCCCAGCAAGCCATGCGGACGCAGCAACAGCACCGCGGCCATGGCGACATAGATCATCAGCCGCGCGCCTTCGGGCCACAGCGTGCTCATCAGGCTCTGCACCACGCCGACCAGCAGGCCGCCCACCAGCGCCCCCGTGAAGCTGCCCATGCCGCCGACCACCACCACGATAAAGGCCACGCCCAGCGCCTCGACACCCATGAACGGCTCTGCGCCGCGAATCGGCGCGGCCAGCACGCCGGCGATCGCCGCGGTGGCGGCGCCCAGCGCAAACATCAGGCTGAACAGCCGGAACACATTGATGCCGAGCAGCGACACCATCTCGGTGGATTCGCTGCCCGCGCGCACCGCGCTACCCAGGCGCGTGCCTTCCAGCAGCCACCACAGCCCGATCGCCAGCAGGCCGGTGAATCCGATCACAAACAGCCGGTACTTGGGATAGATGAAGTCGCCCCACATCACCACGCCCTGCAGCGCATCCGGCGGCGGCACGTCGACGCCGAGCGGCCCCCACCCGACGATGATGAGTTCCTGGATGGCCAGCGCGAGGCCCACCGTGACCAGGATGTGGAACTCGTGCGGCTGCGCATAGACATGACGCAGCATGACCTTCTCGGTCAGCCACGCCAGCGCGCCGATGATGATCGGAGCGAATACCAGCGCCACCCAGAAATTCATGCCGATTTGCAGCGCCTGGAAGCAGAGGTAGGCGCCCAGCGCGTAGAAAGCGCCATGCGCGAAATTGACGAAGCGCAACAGGCCGAACACGATCGACAGCCCTACCGCCAGCAGGAAGTAGAGCATGCCTATGCCGACGCCGTTGATCACCTGTAACAGATAGACGTTCATGAGTCGTACGGATGTAGGAAGCCGCCGTGCCACGCGGGACTCGCGGCACGGTGCTTCGGTGTGCTTCAGTGTGTGAATCGCCGGGGCGGCGGGCCCCGCGGCGTCAGGGCATCAGGCCATCTTGCACTGGGTCTGCTCGACAGGCAGGAAGGCCTTGCCGACGCTGACGATCTCGGCGTAGTCGTCCTTGTCCTTCATGCGCGACTTGGCCTTGCCCTTGAGCAGGTAGTAGTTCTTCAGCACCTGGTGGTCGGCGGCGCGGATTTCCTCCGGCCCGGTCAGGCCCTCGTACTTCATGCCCTCGAGCGCTGCGACCACCGCCTTCGGATCGGCGCTGCCGGCCTTGATCATGCCGTCCACCATGATCTTGGTGCAGATGTACGAGCCGGCCAGGCTGTAGTTGGGATTGGCCTTGAACTTGGCCTGGGTGCGCTTGACCAGGTCGCGGTTCAGCGGCGTATCGACGCCATGCCAGTACTGGGCGCCGAAGTAAACGCCCTCGCACAGGTCGGCGCCGAGCGACTCGAACTGCTCCAGCCCCGAGGCCCAGGCCAGCAGGAGGGTGGTGTTCTTCTTCATGCCGAAGCTTACCGCCTGGCGCAGCGTGTCAGCGGATTGCGAGCCGAAGTTCAGGATCAGCAGCACGTCGGGCTTGGCGGCCAGCGCATTGGTCAGGTAGCCGCTGAATTCCTTCTCGGTCAGGGCGTGGTAGCTGTTGCCGACGTGCTCGATGCCCTTCTCCTTGAAGATCGCCTTCGCGGCCGACAGCAGCCCGTCGCCGAACACGTATTGCGGCGTGATGGTGTACCAGCGCTTGGCCTTCGGCATCGATTCGATCAGCGGCCGCACGGTGCGCTCGATCGCGCCGAAGGTCGGCACCGACCAGCGGAAGGTGGCGCGGTTGCAGTCCTTGCCGGTGATCTCGTCGGCCCCGGCGGTGGTCACGAACACGCCGCCGAATTTTTCCGCTTCCTTGCCCATGGCCAGCGATTCGGACGACAGGATGCCGCCCGCGAAATAGCGCGCCGCCTTCTGCTGCGCCAGTTCCTGCACCTTGCGCACCGCGGTGGCGGGCTTGCCTTCGGTGTCGAGCACGCTGTAGCGCAGCGGCCGGCCCAGCACCTGTCCGTACTGGTCGATGGCGAGCCGCATGCCCAGGTCGGCGAACTTCCCGTTGGCGGCGAAGGCGCCCGACATCGGCACCGGGCAGCCAAATTCCAGCGCTTCCCCCGCGGCAAGGGCGTTGCGGCCATGGATCAGAGAGGTGGGGACGGCGGACAGCGCCGCCAGTTTCAGCAGGTCACGACGATTCAAGGCTCACTCCTCGTTATGTGGGGATCGGGCTGCGCGGGGCGAAAGTCCGGCCAACGCCATGACCTGGCGCTGCACCGTCTCCCCGACATGCTGGTGACTTTCGCCCGGCGCCGACACTGCCCGAGCAAGAATCGAACCTGTTTATTCTATTTATACGTATAAATAGAATAGAATCATCTTAGGAGTCGGCCGGAATCGTTGTCAACAAAGGAAAGGTCAGGGTTTACGCACCCTCGGCGCGTGGCACTCAGTGGTCGGCGCATGAGGCGACGACGTGACAGAAATGTGCGAGCAGAGCTCTGGCCATGCCAGCCAATCGGGCAGCATGCACGCCACCGGGGCAAAGCCGCGGCCCTGCTTGGTGCGCTTGGCTAGAATGCAAGCGCCCGAGCTTCCATGGCTTGCGGCGCATGACAAGGAATGAGCAATGGCGATGTTTCGGGAGGGCAAGACCGGGGCCATCGAGATCCGCAAGCAGAAGCGCGCGGACCTGGTGGCGGAAGAGCTCAAGCGGCTGATTACCCAGCGCAACCTGCGCCCGGGCGACAAGCTGCCGCACGAGGTCAAGCTGCAGCAGATGTTCTCGGTCAGCAAGAGCACCATCCGCGAGGCACTGAAGTCGCTGGAGGTCCAAGGCCTGATCCGGGTCAGCACCGGCCCGGCGGGCGGCGGCACGATCGTGGAAGTGCCGCTGGACCGCACCTTCCAGCTGATGCAGAACTACCTGTTCTTCAAGGACGTGGGCATTGCCGACATCTACACCGTGCGCCGGCTGCTGGAGCCGGAACTGGCCGCCGGCGCGGTGCCGCATCTGACCGACGACGATTTCAAGGCACTGGAACGCACCATCGACCTGTGCGACCCGGCCTCGGCCGCGGCCGCGACGCCGCTGCTGGACCAGCGCCAGGAAGACCTGACCTTCCACGACATCCTGGCCGCGGCGAATCCCAACCCGATGCTGCGGTTCTCATGCGAGCTGATCAACGAGATGATTCGCCAGCTGGTGGTGTTCGGCAACGACACCCCGGCCTGCGAGCACGAGAAATTCGGCGCGGCCAACGTCAAGTTCCACAAGCGCATCGTCGAGGCGGCACGCCAGCGCGACGCCGAGACGGTACGCGCGCTGATGTCGGCGCATATGGAAGAGTGCACGCATTACGTCACGCGCATGAACGGGCGGGTCCATGGCCGCCTGGTGCTCGACTCGGAAATGCCGCGGCGCGGCCGGATGCTGCCAGCGGACGACGACTGAACCTCGGGCCGGCGCACCCGCTATCGCGTCAGCCGGCCGCGTCGAGACGCGCCGCCGCCCGCTTCATCCGCGTCACGCCTTCGGCGATCTGCTCCGGCGCCGCGCCCGCGAACGAGAGCCGGAACGCGGGCCGTGCGCGGCGCTGCGCGTAGAAGCCGGCGCCGGGGACGAACAACACCTTTTCCCCGATCGCATGCGGCAACAGCGCGGCGGCATCGTCGACGCCTTCCAGCGCTGCCCACAGGAACATGCCGCCGGCGGGCAAGGCAAAACGGATGCGCTCGCCGAACGCCTGCCCCAGCGCCTGGGCCAGCCGGTCGCGCTTGTCGCGGTAGAACGCGATCTCGCGCTCCACCTGCGCGGGCAGCCGCCCATCCGCCAGGTATTGCGCGACCGCCAGCTGAATCCACGGCGGCGTGCACAGATCCGACACCTGCTTGGCAATCACCGCGCGGCGGATGATTTCCGGCGCGGCCACCATCCAGCCGATGCGCAGGCCGGGCGCCAGCGTCTTCGACAGGCTGGCGAGGTGCACCAGCCATGGAGGGGCATCGGGCACCTGGTCGCTCAGCGCCAGCAGCGACGGCGGCGCGGCGCCGTCGAAGCTCAGCGCGCCATAGGGATCGTCTTCGACCAGCACCACCTGGTGCCGCGCCGCCAGCTCCAGCAGCCGCAGCCGGCGCTCCGGCGACAGCGTGGCGCCGGTCGGGTTGGCGAAGGTCGGCACGGTGTAGATCAGCCGCGGGCGCACCGCGCCGTCTGCCAGCATGGCCGCGAGCGCGTCGACGTCCATGCCGTGCTGGTCGGACGGCACGCCGCGCACGTCGGCGCCCGCCAGACGCAGCGCCTGCAGCGTCGCCGAATAGGTCGGCTCCTCGACCAGCACCACGCTGCCCGGCTCGACCAGCGCGCGCACCAGGAAATCGAAGCCCTGCTGCGAGCCGCTGGTGACCAGCAGTTGCTCCCGCGTCACGGCGGCACCGCGCCCCGCCATCAGCGCCACCAGGGCGTCGCGCAGCACGGGCGCGCCTTCGGTTGCGCCGTACTGCAGGCATTCGGCGGGCCGCTCGCGCAGCACCTGCGCGGACGCCGCGCCGATGCCGTCGGCATCGAACAGCGCGGCCGACGGGTAGCCGCCCGCGAACGAGATCATCTCCGGGTCCGACAGGTACTTGAACAGCTCGCGGATCGGCGAGCCTTCCGGCTCGCGCAGCGCGGGAACGAACGGGTAGGCGGCGCTCATGGTCAGGCTGGCCTCAGCATGCCGCGGCAGTCATCTTGAAGATGCCCTGCGCATTGCCCGCGTCGAAGCCCAGGTCGGTGCGCGTGACCGCCTGCGCGTCATCGACGTAGCGGTCGCGGGTGATGAACTCATAGAACGAGCCGGGCACCTCGCGCATCACCTCGGCGCCGTCCGCGCCGATAAAGGCGCGGCGCACCGGATCGGCGCGGAACGCGGTCTGGCGCACGCGGCCGCTGCGCGACACTTCCACCTTGTCCTTGATCGGCCGGCCCAGGCGCTTCTGCGCCTCGGCCAGCGCGAACACGTCTTCGACGCGGTCGGTGGCATGGTTGAAGGCATTGCCCTCGGTGGCGATCCACGCCATCTCGGCCGATTCGGCCAGCAGGGCCTCGTAGTCGGCCAGCCGCGGCGCGGCGTGATGGCGCTCGAAGCAGCGCGCCAGCGCACCGATCAGCTCGCCGGCATCCGCCAGCGGCAACGACCCTTCGCGCTCGAGTTCCCACAGCAGCGACTGCGCGCGCGGCGTCAGCGGATCGACCGAAGTTTCGAGCACGCGGCTGACCGCCTGCTGGAAGCCCGCGCTGAAGCGCTCGGGATGCAGCTCGCTGACAAAGAATTGCGCGATCTCTTCCGGCGCGTCTTCATGCGCGTACGAGCGCCCGGTCATGCCGATGCGGTCGAGCGGATAGGTGCCGTTGAGGCGGTAGCCCAGCGGGCGCAGGATGCGCGTGAAGGCGGCCTCGCCGGCGGGCAGCGCGCCGTGGTCGGACCAGCGCACGGTGCGCAGCGCGCCATGGTCGAAGTGGACCTTGCCGCCGGCTGCGGCCACGTCTTCGGTGTAGGCCTTGCCGGTCGGCACGCGCTCGAGGATGCCGGCGAACAGCACCAGGTTCAGCGCGTGGGCAATCTCGGCGCGGGACGGGCGACCCGCTTCTCCGGCCGGTAGTTGCGCGGGTGCGCTCACCAGCGCGGACAGGCGGTCGGCGCCAGTGGCGCCAAGGTGCAGGGAAACGAGTTGGTTAATGTTATTGCTCATGATGCAGGGAGGGCCCATCGGCCTGATAACGAGATGGAATCAATGACGGCTTTCAGTCCACCGAAGCGCCGGACAGGCGCACGATCTCGCCCCACTTCTGGCGGTCTTTCTTCAGCACCTCGGCGAAGGCTTCCGGAGTGCTCGGCGCCGGCTCCGCGCCGAGGTCGCGCATGCGCGCCTGCACGGCGGGATCGCCGAGCGCGCGCGCCAGGTCCTGGCTGATCTTCTGCGCCACCGCGCCGGATACGCCGCGCGGCGCCAGCAGGCCGAACCACGGGCTGGCGTCGAAGCCCGGCACCGGGCCGGCGGCGGCCACGGTCGGCACATTGGGCAGCGCCGACGAGCGCGCCGGCGTGGTCACCGCCAGCGCCTTGAGCTTGCCGGAGCGCACGAACGGCAGCGACGCCGGCAGGTTGTCGAACATCACGTCGACGCTGCCGCCCATCAGGTCGGCAATCGCCGGGCTGCTGCCCTTGTAGGCGACGTGGCTCATCTCGGTGCCGGTCATGCGCTGGAACAGCTCGCCGGCCAGGTGCGTCGAGGTGCCATTGCCGGCCGATGCCATGTTGACGCGCTTCGGGTTGGCCTTCAGGTAGGTAATGAATTCCGCCAGCGTCTGCACCTGGGCGCGCTCGGCAAACGCCGGCGACAGCACCACCACGTTGGGCACGCGCGCCACCATCGTTACCGGCGCGAAATCGGCCGCGGCGTCATAGGGCAGCTTCTTGTACAGGGTGGGATTGATGCCGAACTCGCCCACCGAGCCCATCAGCAGCGTATAGCCGTCGGCGGTGGACTTGGCGGCGACGCCGGTGCCCACGATGCCGCCCGCGCCGGGGCGGTTCTCCACCAGCACCGGTTGCTTCCATTGCAGCGCGAGCCGCTCGCCGACCAGCCGCGCCACCATGTCGGTGGTGCCGCCCGGCGGATACGGCACGATGATGCGGACGGGCTTGGCGGGGAAATCCTCGGCGGCGACGATGCCGGATAGGGTCATGCCAAAGGCAAAAGTGCCGGCGGCCAGCGCGCTGAACAAGCGTTTCATTGTTGTTTTCCTGTCTACCTGATGGTTGTCGTTATGGTGGGTGCCGCGATGGTGGGGGCCGCGGGACCAGGGCTGAATCATTTCTCATCAAGTCCGCCGGTTCAAGCGAGATTTCGGTATAGGATGATGACTTTATGTCATCAACTACCCTTCCCTCACCGCGATGCGGCAACGCCTTCCCAGCCTTTCCAGCCTGCGCGCCTTCGAAGCGGCCGCACTGCACCTGAACCTGCGCCGCGCGGCGGCCGACCTGTTCATCACGGAAAGCGCGGTATCGCGCCAGATTGCCGCGCTGGAAAGCCTGCTCGGCGTGCAACTCTTTCACCGCGCCAACCAGCGCATCACGCTGACTGCGGCCGGTGCGCTCTACAGCGTCCAGGTGCGTGAGATGCTGCGCAAGCTGCAGCGCGACACGCTGGAGGTGATGGCGCATGAAGGCGCGGGCGGCACCGTCGAGCTGGCGTGCGTGCCGACCCTGGCGGTCGAATGGCTGATCCCGCGGCTGCCCGACTTCTACGCGCGGCATCCCCGCGTGGTGGTCAATATCAGCGCCCAGTCCGACGTGTTCCTGTTCGACGGCACGCCCTACGACGCGGCGATCCACTTCGGCGAAGCGGTCTATCCCGGCGCGCGGGCCGACTTGTTGTTCGGCGAGGAATCCGTGGCGGTGTGCCACCCGCAGCTGTTCGGCCGCAAGAAGCGCCTCGACGCGCATGACATCGCGCATGCGCCGCTGCTGCACCTGGCCACGCGCAGTTTCGGCTGGAAGCAATGGATGGAGGCGGCCGGCATCGACAACGTCAACGCCATGCGCGGCGCCCGCTTCGACCACCACAGCATGGTGATCGCCGCGGCGCGGGCCGGCCTGGGCATCGGCCTGGTGCCGCGTTTTTTGGTGGAAGAGTACCTGGCGAGCGGGCTGCTGGTAAGCCCGGTGGCCCGCTCGCTGCGCTCGACCAGTGCGTATTACCTGGTGCTGCCCGATACACGCCCGATGAGCCATGCCATGCAGCATTTGCGTACCTGGCTGCTGGAGGCGGCCTCGGCATTTGCCGAGGGCCAGGGCACGGGATCTGTGGGACCGAAGTCGGCCGCGCGGGATTGAAAGCCGCAGGCGTGCGCGGCCTACCCATTCTCTGCGCGCCACACCCGCTGCAGCTCCCACGCCGGCGCCTCGCCCGCCGGCTGCGGCAAGGCCTGGGCCTCGGCCAGCATAGCGCCGGCCTGCGCCTGCAGCTTGTCGAGGCAGCGCGACAGCACCCGCGCCTCCTCGGCCGTCAGGCAGGCGGCCAGCTGCGTATTGAAGTCACGCGCCTGCGCAAAGGCGGTGCGGTAGACCGCCTCGCCCTCCTCCGTCAGCGTGAAAGCGGCCGCGCGCCGATCCTGCGTGCGCGTTTCCCGGCGCACCAGCCCGCGTTCCACCAGCGCGTGCACGGCGCGGCTGGCCAGCACCTTGTCGAGGCCGGCGCTCTCCGCCAGTTCGGTCAGCCGCGTGCCGGGCTGCTCGCCGAGGAAGGAAATCATGCGCCATTCGCGCCGCGTCACGCCCGCCCGCGCGCGCAGGTGCAGCGCGGCAGCGCCCAGCGCGACCCGGTTCAGGTGATAGACCCGGTAGTTGATGAAATCGGCCAGCCGCCGCGGCCGCTGCAGGCGGTTGCTGTCGCTCCCGCTGTTCTCGCGCGCCATGCCACATCCCCGATTTAGTTGACTTTGTCAATTATATCGACGGGTGTTAGCTTCCTCTCCAAGCCGGCCGCCGGCGCATAACAGACAGGAGACACCGTGAGCCCCAGCAACTTCGTTCCCCGCCTTGCCGCATGCCTGCTGGCCGTCGCCGCGGCCTGGTCCGCGCCGGTCAGCGCGCAGTCGGACCGGCCGCTGCGCATCCTGGTGGGCTACCCGGCCGGCGGCACCGCCGACCTGGCCGCGCGCCTGGTCGGCGACAAGCTGCGCGAGACCCTGAACCAGACCGTGGTGATCGAGAACAAGCCCGGCGCCGGCGGGCGGCTGGTGATGGACTACGCGCGCACGCAGCCGGCCGATGGCAATACGCTGGTGGTCGCCAACTCGGCGGTGATGACCATTGCGCCGCTGGTCTACCGCAAGCTCAACTACGATATCCAGCGCGATTTCACGCCGGTGGCGCAGGCCGCCAATTTCCAGCTGGCGCTGGCCACCGGTCCTGGCAGCCCGGCGCGCACGCTGAAGGATTACGTGACCTGGCTCAGGGCCGGTGCGCAGAACAACTCCTACGCCTCGCCCGCGCTCGGCAGCATTCCGCATTTCTTCGGGCTGATGATCGGCAAGCAGGTGGGCGTCGACATGCTGCACGTGCCGTTCAACGGCTCGGCGCCGCTGATGAGCGCACTGGTCGGCGGGCAGGTGCCGGCCTCGGTCGACACGCTGGCCGACCTGACCGAGATGCACCGCGCCGGCAAGATCCGCGTGCTGGCGACCTCGGGCAAGCATCGCTCGGTGGCACTGCCGGATGTGCCCACCTTTACGGAACTCGGCTACCAGGGCATCGAAGGCGAAGGCCGCTATGGCGTGCTGGCGCCTGCCGGCACACCGCGCGCGGCGCTGGAGCGGCTCAACGCCGCCATCGTCAAGGCAGTGCAGTCGCCCGACGTACGCGACCGATTCCTGAAGCTGGGGCTCGAACCCGCCACCGGACCCGCCGAGGCCTTCGCCGGGGTGCTGAAGGCCGACGCCGCCAAATGGGCGCCGGTGGTCAAGGCATCGGGCTATACCGGCGACTGACGGCGCCAGCCGGCTTCCCGCAACCTTACCGACCATGACGATCCGCAACACCCTTTTCATCATGTGCGACCAGCTGCGGCGCGACCATCTCGGTTGCTACGGGCACCCGACGCTGCGCACGCGCAATATCGATGCCCTGGCCGCGCGTGGCGTGCGCTTCGACCGCGCCTATGTCACCTCCGGCGTCTGCGGCCCGAGCCGCATGAGCTTCTACACCGGACGCTACGTCAGCAGCCACGGCGCCACCTGGAACCGCGTGCCGCTGTCGGTCGGCGAAGTCACGCTGGGCGAATACCTGAAGGACAGCGGCCGCGCGCTGGCGCTGGCGGGCAAGACCCATGTGATGCCCGACCACGCCAACCTGAAGCGGCTGCACCTGGACGGCGGCACCGAGCTGGAGACGCTGCTGCGCAGCGGCCACTTCACCGAAGTCGACCGCCACGACGGCCATCACGCCGAACCGCGCAGCGCCTATGCCGACTGGCTGCGCCGGCACGGCTACGACAGCGCCGACCCGTGGACCGACTACGTGATCAGCGCCGAGAACGCGCGCGGCGAGATCGTCTCGGGCTGGCACATGCGCAATGCCGGGCTGCCGGCGCGTGTGGCCGAGCCGCATTCCGAGACCGCCTACACCGTCGGCCAGGCCATGCAGTACATCGCGGCGCGCGGCGACGATCCGTGGGTGCTGCACCTGTCGCTGGTCAAGCCGCACTGGCCCTACCTTGCGCCCGCGCCGTACCACGCCGCCTATTCGCTTGACGACTGCCTGCCGCTGCAGCGCCACGACGCCGAACTGGAAGACCCGCATCCGGTGCTGTCGGCGTATCGCACGCAGGAGGAATGCGCCAACTTCATGCGCGCCGAGGTCTCGGACACGGTGCGCCCCGCCTACCAGGGCCTGATCCAGCAGATCGACGACCGGCTCGGCCTGCTGTGGGAACAGCTGGAACGGCTGGGCCGCTGGGACGACACGCTGATCGTCTTCACCGCCGACCATGGCGACTTCCTCGGCGATCACTGGCTGGGCGAGAAGGAGCAGTTCTACGACACCGTGCAGAACATCCCGCTGATCGTCTACGACCCCTCGCCGCAGGCCGATGCCACCCGCGGCACGGCGCAGGACAGCCTGGTCAGCGCGGTCGACGTGGTGCCGACGGTGCTGGATGCGCTGGGGCTGCCGCCTGCCGACCACCGCGTCGAAGGCCGCTCGCTGCTTGACCTGACACGCGCCGCCGCGCGCGACGGTGCGGGTGCCTGGCGCGATGCCGTGGTCTCCGAGCTGGACTATGCCTACCGCGGCGCGCGCGTCGTGCTGGGTCGCCATCCCGGCGAATGCCGCGCCTGGATGGTGCGCGACGCGCGCTGGAAATACGTGCACTGGCAGGGCTTCCGGCCGCAGCTGTTCGACCTGCACAACGATCCGCAGGAGTACTTCGACCTGGGCGCCGACCCCGGGCACGAAGCCGTGCGCAATGCCATGCGGCTGCGCCTGCTGGACTGGTTCTGCACGCTCAAGCCGCGCGTGACGGTGACCAACGAAGAGGTCGCAGCGAAGACCAATGTGTACAAGCAGGCCGGCGTGTTCTTCGGCGTCTGGTAGCCGGATCGCCGTCGCCCCTGGCCCCGGGTGGCCAGCGCCGGCCGCCTGAAAAAGTTGCACGGTTTGCCTGTCGATACTGCAACCGTGTGCCGCGGCCGGCATCTCGGGCCGCGCCTGGCGCCGCTTGCGGCCAGGAGCCGGTGGCGGTGCGGATGGCGTATCCCTTGCAACAGGTGCCGGAGGGCCCTTTGTTCTGGGCCGGCAACCGGAGCGATCATGAAGAACATCTGGATCATGGTGGCGGACGAATCCGTCGCCCGCATCTTCGCCTCGCACGGCGACAGCGCCCCGCTGGAAGTCGTCGAGGAAATCACCGACGCGGCCGCGCATGCCGACCGCGCCGACCTGCGCCGCGACGCCTATGGCCGCCGGGGCCAGGCCGCCTCCCAGGGCGACGCGGGACACCCCGGCGCCCACCAGGTGGGACCGTCCACGGTCACGTCTTCGGCAGGCGAGGACGAGCTGCACCAGGAAGCGCAGCTGTTTGCCCGGCGCGTGGCCGATTACCTCGACGATGCGCGCAACAAGCAGCGCTTCGACGAACTGGCGCTGATCGCCGCGCCGCGCTTCCTGGGCCTGTTGCGCAAGACCCTGCCGCCGGGCGTCACCGATGTGATCACCCGGGAAATCGACAAGGACTTCAAGTACGTGGCCAACAACGACCTGCAGCAGCGGCTGGCCGATGAAGGCATCGTTCCGGCGCGACGCGACGAACGCGTCAATACCGGCCGCGAGCGTTAGCGGGAAGGCAAGACAACGCAGCCGCCCGTGCTGGCGCGGGCGGCTGCGCCGCCGTTAGCGGGCGGTACCGGAACCGCTTGCGGCGCCACTGCTGCCGCTCGAGGTACCGCTCGGGCTGGTGGTGCTGGTCGCACCGGAGGTGCCGGTCGACGTGCCGGTGCCAGGCGTGGTGCGGCTGCGGTTCTGTTCCGTCACCGAACCCGATCCGGACAGCGAGCCGGAGCCGCTGGTGCTGCCGGTGGCGGTGCAACCCGCCAGGATGCCAAGTGCGAGCAAGGCTGTGCCGATGCGCAAGGGTGTTTTCATGTTGTCCTCCATCAGGCAGGTTGGCGGCAAGCCTTGCTGCATGGCGCAGCCTGCCGGCGGGGCGCCGACGGCGCCGCTGCGCTGGAGAAGACGCAACTGACGTACCAGTTTGGGATAGACGGAGGCAGCGCTGCGGCTAAGCGGTCACGGCAGCGGACCGTGCCTTCGCCGCAGTAAGAAGTACGTGCGGCCGGTAAAAGTTACCGTGCGGGTACCTGATGGCGGGATTGGCGCGCCGTTACGGCGCTTGCTGCAACGGCCGGCGGTCGACTCGGCACTTTAGCGCGTCAGCGTCCACTTGTAGGCATAGCGGTCCGGCCGGAACAGCAGGTCGGCGCAGAACAGCGGCATGCCTTCGATGTCGTAGGGCGTGCAGCGCAGGCGCAACAGCGGCAGCCCTTCGGCGACGTCGAGCTTGCGGGCCACGTCGGCCGGCGCCGGAATCGCGCTGGCTTCCATCGCCACGTCGCGAAAGCGATACCCCAGCCGGCTTTCGAACAGCGCCATGGCGTCGTTGGTCTCGACATCCTCCTGCACCAGGCGGCGCATCAGCGGTTCGGGCCCCATCAGGTTGAAATACGCGACCGCCACGTCGTCCCAGTAACGCACCGTGGCCACGCTCAGCACCTTCTCGCCCGGCTGCAGGCTCAGCGCCGCCGCCACATGGGGCGGCGCCCGCAACAGCCGCACCGATGCCAGCTTGCCGTAGGCCAGCTGGCCCCGCGCCCGCCCGGTCTCATAGAAGCCGGTGAGCGCGCCCAGGCTGGGGGTATCGGCCGGGCGCGTCACGAAACTGCCCTTGCCATTCACTTTCTCGATCAGGCCGGCGTTGTGCAAGCCGGACAAGGCCTGCCGCACGGTGATGCGGCTGACGCCGAACTCGGCCATTAGTTCGGCCTCGGACGGCAGCTTCGCCCCGGGGCCGAAGGTGTTGCTGGCGATTCGCTGGCGAATCTCGCTTTCGATCTCTTTGAACCTGGGCAGTGCCACGTCTGTCCCGCCCGGCGGGCGGCTCCGAACTGAGTGATGCGGATCCATGAGGGATCAATGAGGCGGATTATACCTATCATGACAGGTCTCGTCATAACCCATTGACCTGTTATAACAGGTAATGGCAGTATTCATCGTCACCAGCGTCGCGGCCTGGCCGCGGACCTGATCAGGGCCGTGCATCGCTGAGCCCCACCTGCATTGGCACAACACTACCAAGGAGACCACCATGCAAGCCACCGCACCCGCCACCATCAGCCCGCAAGATTACCGGGCGCTCGAGCAGGAGCCGTTTCCCTTCACCGTTCGCCGCTGCACGCCGACCATCGGCGCCGAGGTCGAGGGCATCGATTTCCGCGAGACCCTGGACCACGACACCTATCTCTCGCTGCGCCGCGCGCTGCTGAAGTACAAGGTGCTGTTTTTCCGCAAGCAGGCCATCACGCCGGCCCAGCACGTTGCGGTGGCACGGCGCTTCGGCGAACTCGAAGTCCACCCGATGTTCACCAACCATCCGGAGCATCCTGAACTGGTGGTGTTCGGCCGCAACGACAAGACCCGCGGCCGCGAGAACCTGTACCACTCCGACGTGTCGTGGCGCGAGATCCCGTCGATGGGCTCGATGCTGCGCTGCCTGGAGTGCCCCGAGGTCGGCGGCGACACCATCTGGATCAACATGGCCGCGGCCTACGACAACCTGCCGCAGGAGATGAAGGACCGCATCGCCAACCTGAAGGCCGTGCACGATGCCATGCCGGCATTCGGCACCGCACTGAGCGAGGAAAAATACGCCGAGATGCGCGCCAAGTATCCGCCCATGGTGCACCCGGTGGTACGCACCCATCCGGAAACCGGCGAGAAGATCCTGTTCGTCAACGAGGCCTTCACCACGCATTTCGCCAACTTCGCCAAGGAACAGCCGTACCGCTTCGGTTCCGATTTCCGGCCGGCGGAGCTGGACCTGATGCAGTACCTGTACCGCCAGGCCGCCGCGCCCGAATACCAGGCGCGGCTGCGCTGGCAACCGGACACGATCGCGCTGTGGGACAACCGCTCCACCCAGCACTACGCCGTGCAGGACTACTTCCCCGCGGTGCGCCACATGAACCGCGCCACCATCATCGGCGACCGTCCGGTCTGACCGAACGCCAACTCAGCGAGGCAACCGGACATGCATAGCGTCGACAAGTTTTATATTCAGGGCCAATGGGTGCAGCCTGCCGAGGGCGCCACCCACGCCGACATCATCGACCCGGCCACCGAAGCGGTGGCGGGCAGGCTCGCCATGGGCACCGCCGCGGACGTGGACCGCGCCGTCGCCGCGGCGCGCGCGGCCTTCCCGGCGTGGTCGGTATCCACCCGCGAAACCCGGATCGCGCTGCTCGAGCGCATCATCGCCGCCTACCAGGCGCGCATGGCCGACCTGGCGCAGGCGGTGCGCCAGGAGATCGGCGCGCCGATCACGCTGGCCACCAACCTGCAGGCGGCAATCGGGCTGGGGCAATTGCAGGCGACGCTGCAGGCGCTGCGCGACTTTGCCTTCGAAAGCCCGCGCGGCAAGAGCCTCGTGCTGCGCGAGGCCATCGGCGTGGCGGCGCTGATCACGCCGTGGAACTGGCCGCTTAACCAGATCGCGGCCAAGGTGGCGCCGGCGCTGGCGGCCGGCTGCACCGTGGTGCTCAAGCCATCGGAGATCGCGCCGCTGGACGCGCAGATCTTCGCCGAGATCATGGACGCTGCCGGCACGCCGCCGGGCGTGTTCAACATGCTCTATGGCGAAGGCCGCGTGGTCGGCGCCGCCCTGTCGTCGCATCCCGAGGTCGACATGGTGTCGATCACCGGCTCGACCCGCGCCGGCGTCGAAGTGGCCATCAGCGCCGCGCCCACGGTCAAGCGCGTGGCACAGGAGCTGGGCGGCAAGTCGCCGCTGATCGTGCTGGACGACGCCGACCTGCAGGCCGCGGTGACCAGCGGCGTGGCCCAGTGCATGGTCAATTCCGGCCAGACCTGCGTGGCGCCCACGCGCGTGCTGGTGCCGCACGCAAGCTACGAGGAAGCGGTGCAGATCGCGGTGGCGGTGGCCAATGCGGTCAAGGTCGGCGATCCGTCCGATCCCGACACCAGGATGGGCCCGATCTCCAACCGCGGCCAGTACGACAAGGTGCAGCGCCTGATCGGTGTCGGCATCGAGGAAGGCGCGCGGCTGGCCGCTGGCGGCCCAGGCCGCCCCGACGGCCTGGCGCGCGGTTTCTATGCCCGCCCGACCATCTTTGCCGACGTTCACAACGACATGACCATTGCCCGCGAGGAAATCTTCGGGCCGGTGCTGTGCCTGTTGCCGTACGACAGCGAAGAGGAAGCCGTGGCCATCGCCAACGACACGGACTTCGGCCTGGCAGCGTATATCGCCTCGTCCGATCCGGCGCGGGCGCGCAGGCTGGCGGCGCGGCTGCGCGCCGGCAACGTGCGCATCAACGGCGCGATGATGGATATCACCGCGCCCTTCGGCGGCTACAAGACTTCCGGCAACGGCCGCGAATACGGCCCCGAGGGCATCGCCGAGTTCCTCGAGACCAAGACCGTGACGGGCTGAAGTCGCCCGGTCCGCGACGCGCCGCCCGGCGGCCAGCGCCATGCTGGCCGCCGGGCGGTGTCGTTTGCGCGGCGCATGCATGCGCGCTGCCGCGCTTGTCTGACACCGGCAGGCGGCGGCGTCCGACAGCCATCGCCTGCCAGCAAGCTATCTTCGAGGGTAGCGCCAGGCCTTTTGCCGAAGCGCCCGGCTATGTCGACCGTTCCCGATCCCACCGCCCCGGGGCTGCCGCCAGCGCAGCCCGTCCCGCAACTGACCGACGATGGCCGCCCCGCTGGCGCCGCCGCCGACCTGTCCACGCCGGCGCCCGCGCTGCTGACCGATGCCGCCGTCGCCGGCGCGCTGCATCGCGCCAGCACCGCGCTGATGGTGCTGGCGGTGCTGTTCTCGCTGTACGCGGTGCACGTGGCGCGCGACTTCCTGGTGCCGGTGGTGATCGCGGTGGTGATGGCCTACCTGCTCGACCCGCTGGTGTGCGCGCTGCAGCGGCTGGGGCTGGCACGCTCGCTGGCCAGCACCATCGTGCTGCTGGCGCTGCTCGCGGCCCTGCTCAGCGGCGCCTACCTGCTCCAGGGCCAGGTCGAGTCGATGGTCAACAGCCTGCCGGAGATGGCCAGCAAGCTGTCGCGTTCCGTCGGTGCGCTGCTCAGCGGCGATGACTCCATGTGGCAGAAGATACGCCGCGCCGCCACCGTGCTCAGCAGCACCGGCCAGCCGCCGCCGGCACGCGGCGCCCACGTGGTGGTCGACCAGTCGCCGGGCCAGATCAACAACATGCTGCTGGCCGGCTCCGTCAGCGTCTTCACCATGGCGGCGCAGGCAGTGGTGGTGGTGTTCCTGCTGTATTTCCTGATGCTTGCCGGCGATACCTTCAAGCGCAAGTTCATCAAGATGGTGGGCACCACCATCTCGGAGAAGAAGATCAGCGTGCACATGCTGGACGAGGTCAACCGCTCCATCCGCCGCTACATGGGGATGCTGCTCGTCACCAACGCCGGCCTGGGCGTGTGCACCTGGCTGCTGCTGAAATGGCTTGGCGTCGACAATGCCGGGAGCTGGTCGATCGCGGCGGCGGCGCTGCACCTGGTGCCCTACTTCGGCGCGCTGGCCATCGCCGTGTGCCTGGGCATGGTGACGTTCATGCAGTTCGGCACGCTGGGCATGGCTGCCGCCGCGGCCGGCGGTTCGCTGCTGATCGCCACGCTGATCGGTTCCGTCATCACTACGTGGATGACCGGCCGCATGGCGCGGATGAACGCCGTGGCGGTGTTCGTGGCGCTGCTGCTGTTCACCTGGCTGTGGGGCGTGTGGGGGATGCTGCTCGCGATCCCGCTGATCACCATCGCCAAGGTGGTAGCGGATCACATCGAAGGCATGGAAGTGGTGGCCGAGTTCCTTGGCGAATAACCTCCGTTTCGACCTGTCGCATTAGCCCTGCATCGCTATACTGGAACAGCGGATGCTGCACCACAGCATTTTTGTGGCCAGCGCTTCGCGCGGAGGAAAAACAACCATGTCTCGATGCGACCTGTGCGAGTCGCAGTTGGACCGCCCCGGCCATGTGCCGCCTCATCCGCGGCTGGCGATATCGGCAACGCTGCGCATGGCGAGCGGCCAGAACGCGTTCGTGTACCGCTGCGCTCACTGCGGCGAAACCCTGCTGCTTGCCTCCCATGACGGGGACGCTCCCGACCGCTGGACGCGCCTGGACGCCGATGGCTGGCGCTGACCCCTCGCCACAGCACAGTTGGCGCCGCCTTGATTGCGCACAAGACCAGTGACCAGAAGCGCCGACATAATGGGCCATCATGGCCAAGAAATTTCCCATCCATCCCAGCCATCCCGAGCGCATCTGCTGGGGCTGCGACCAATACTGCCCGGTCGACTCGATGCGCTGCGGCAACGGCTCCAGCCGGACCCAGCATCCGGTCGAACTGCTTGGCGACGACTGGCTCGAATACGGCGACTGGGGCATCGAGGCGCCGTCCGCCAGGGCACCGTCCGGGACCACCTCCGGGTAGCGGGATTACAATCGTTGTCTCCGGCCCAACGACAAAGACCCGGCGCCACTGCCGGCATACACCGAGACAACCATGCTGAACCTCCAGGATTCCTCGCTGCTGCGGCAGCAGTGCTTGATCGACGGCCGCTGGATCGATGGCGAGCGCCGCATCGACGTGACCAACCCCGCCACCGGCGAGCGCGTCGGCCAGGTGCCGCAGCTGGGCGCCGAAGAGACCCGCCAGGCCATCGAGGCCGCCAACCGCGCACTGCCGGCGTGGCGCGCGCGCACCGCCAAGGAACGCTCGGCGCTGCTGCGCAAATGGTTCGAGCTGATCATGGCCAACCAGGAAGACCTGGCCCGCATCATGACCGCCGAGCAAGGCAAGCCGATCGCCGAGGCGCGCGGCGAGATCGCCTACGCGGCCTCGTTTATCGAATGGTTTGCCGAGGAGGGCAAGCGGGTCTATGGCGATACCATTCCCGCCCCGGTCAGCAACCAGCGCATCGTCGTGACCAAGGAACCGGTCGGCGTCTGCGCCGCGATCACGCCGTGGAACTTCCCCGCCGCCATGATCACCCGCAAGGCCGGCCCGGCGCTGGCAGTAGGCTGCACCATGGTGGTCAAACCCGCCTCGCAGACGCCGCTGACGGCGCTGGCGCTGGTGGCCCTGGCCGAGCGTGCCGGCATCCCCGCCGGCGTGCTGTCGGTGGTGACCGGCTCGGCCAGCGCGATCGGCGGCGAGATGAGCAGCAATGCACTGGTGCGCAAGCTGACCTTCACCGGCTCGACCGAAGTCGGCCGCGTGCTGATGGCGCAGACCGCCGCCACCATCAAGAAGGTGTCGATGGAACTGGGCGGCAACGCGCCCTTTATCGTGTTCGACGATGCCGACCTGGACGCCGCCGTCGAAGGCGCGATCGTTTCCAAGTACCGCAATGCCGGGCAGACCTGCGTCTGCGCCAACCGCATCTACGTGCAGTCCGGCGTGTACGAGGCGTTTGCGCAGAAGCTGGTGGCCGCGGTGGCGGCGCTGAAGGTGGGCAACGGCATGGACGACGGCGTGCGCATCGGCCCGCTGATCGACGACAAGGCCGTGGCCAAGGTCGAGGAGCATATCGCCGACGCGCTGGGCAAGGGCGCGCGCCTCTTGCAGGGCGGCCAGCGCCATGCGCTCGGGCACTCGTTCTTCCAGCCGACGGTGCTGGCCGACGTCGCGCCCGGCATGCTGGTGGCGCGCGAGGAAACCTTCGGTCCGCTCGCGCCGCTGTTTCGCTTCGACACCGAGGACGACGTGGTCGCGATGGCTAACGACACCGAGTTCGGCCTGGCCAGCTACTTCTATGCGCGCGACCTGGGCCGGGTCTGGCGCGTCTCGGAACGGCTTGAATACGGCATGGTCGGTGTCAACACGGGCCTGATCTCGAACGAGGTGGCGCCGTTCGGCGGCGTCAAGCAATCGGGCGTGGGCCGCGAGGGCTCGCATTACGGCATCGACGACTACCTGGTGATCAAGTACACCTGCATGGCCGGCATCTGAGCCGACGCGCCCTCAGCCCGCCGTGCCCGCGGCATGCCGGGGACCGGGCTGCGGCGGCGCCA
Source organism: Cupriavidus nantongensis (assembly GCF_041726985.1). Classification (GTDB taxonomy): domain Bacteria; phylum Pseudomonadota; class Gammaproteobacteria; order Burkholderiales; family Burkholderiaceae; genus Cupriavidus; species Cupriavidus nantongensis_A. The sequence continues at coordinate 332,778 of NZ_CP168302.1, forward strand.
TCCGGCAGCTGTCCCGAAAGTGCGCGATCTGGGCGTGCACCTGCTGCATCTGTTCGATCTGGTAGCTGGCCCGCTCGCGGCTGTAGCGGGTGCCGAACTCGTACAGCGCCCCGTCCGCGGCGCGGGCCAGGCCTTCCAGCGCCTGCGCCAGCGTGCGTCCCTCCACGCTGCGGTGCCGCCGCAAACGCCACGACAACGCCTCCTGGCCCTGGCCAAGCAGGTTCTGCTGCAGGAAGCCGAGCCGCTCGGCAAGGCCTTGCGCGTCCTGCAACACCGACAGATAGGCGCATACCACCGCCAGCCGCTGCTGCATGTCGCTGCCGGACAGCAGCTCGCGCGCGCATGCGCCCCAAGCCTGCGCCTCGGGCCCGCGGTCTTGTCCGCCGCATTCGCGCACATAGACGTCCAGCGGCAGCACCGACACCGCCAGCCCCGGCGGCAGCACGCTGGTGAAGCGGCTGGCGATGGTCTGCTGCAGGGCGCGGTCGAGCGCGCAGCACGTCTTGATGTCCGCATCGACATAGAAGTCCAGTGCCGGCTGCCGGCCTTGGCCCACCGAGACCACCGCCCGTACCGGCGGATGTCCGGCCATGGCCAGCGTTTCCAGGCCGGCTTCGATACAGCGCTGCTCGGCGGCCTCGGCGCCAAGGGCCTGGACGATGTCCTGCATCTGCAACGTGCCGGCAATTTCGGTGCGGTCGACCGCGGCTGGCCAGCCGCCGCGGCGGTCGGCGGCCATGGTCATCCGCTTCAGATCGACATGCGTGATCGCATTGCGCGTCATATACCCTCCGATTCCAGAAGTCGTGTCTCAATCCCGCCGCGATGCCATCACGATCGCGGCATGCATGCCGTGCAAGGCGTGCGGCGGCTCGGCCCCGGTCAGCGCGGCCACCAGCAGGCTGTCATCCAGCCGGAAGCGGTACAGCATCACGCTGGACCGCGCCAGCGCGATGATCTGCATCGGCTTCAGCGCGGCCAGCACGCGGCCCATCTCGCGCCCCAGGCCGAGCCGGAACAGCGCCTCGGCCTCGTTCTCGCGCATCAGCCGCTGGGCCAGCAGCAGGTAGGACAGGTTCAGCGCCTCGATCTGCTGCAGGCTGTCGGTGTCCGCTTCCTGGTGCTTGTCCGGCAAGCTTGCGCAACAGGGCTTGTCCTGTTCCATCTCAGCCTTTCACCGGTGTGGACGCGCCGCCCGCCATCCGCAAGCGCGGCGCGGGTGCGTGGGCAAGGATCATCGGCCGCGCGGCAATGGCCCGCAGCGCAGGCTTGTCGAGCAGCGTGATGGTGCGGTGCCGTACCGTGATCAATCCGCCTTCGGCCAGGCGCGAGAACTGCCGGCTGACCGTTTCCAGCGTCAGGCCGATATAGCTGCCGATTTCCTCGCGGCTCATGCGCAACACGAAGGCCGACGAGGAAAAGCCGCGCAGCGCGAAGCCGTCCGCCAGCCACAGCAGGAACGTCACCAGCCGCTCTTCGGCGGTCATCAGCGCCAGCATGGTCTGCACCGCCCGCGCGCGCTGCAGCTGGCCATCCAGCGCCAGCAGCAGTTGCCCGCCGAGCGGCGCCAGCGTGGCCGCGGCCAGGCGCAGCGCGTCCACCGTGAACAGGCACAGCTTGGTGTCTTCGAGCGCGGTAGCGTACGACGCATAATGCGGGCGCACCAGGCTGTCCAATCCGACCGTGTCGCCGGGGAAGTGGAAGGCGACCACCTGCGTGCGCCCGTCTTCGGTGGTGACATGGGTCTTGATGGTGCCGACGCGAATGGCATAGACCGATGTCACCGGATCTCCCATCAGGTACAGGAATTCGCCCTTGCGCAGGCGCACCATGCGTGGCGCCGTCTCGAGGCCTCGCGTGCCGCGTGCCTGGCCGGCCGGTGCGCACTCGGGCCAGGCGCCGGCCATCGGGCAACACGTGCTGCACGGCATGGCTTCGCGCTGCGGCTGGCGATCGTCGGACTGTGTCATCGGCGCGGTGGGCTGGAAGACCTGGAGAACCTCGTGCGTCCATTCTATGGAGCCGCCCCGGCCAGACAATCCGTACATTCCGATTCCCGGCACGGAAGCGTCCGAGGTTGCCGTGCGCCGGCCCGCGGGACGTCCGTGCTGCACTTGGCCGTGCGGCGGGTGCCAGCGAAGCGCAAGCAGGCGTATCCTTACCGCACCATCAGGATCGGATGCGCCGGCAACGCCGGCACGTCGCCCAAACCCATCCATGACAAGACGCCCCGACGATCCACAACCCCTTGCCGGCAACGCCAGCAGCCCCGAGGCCAGCGGCCCCGACCATCCGAACGCCGCGGATACCCCCTACCGGACGCTGGTGGAAGCCGTACAGGACTACGCCATCTTCACGCTCGACGTCGGTGGCCATGTCTCCAGCTGGAACAAGGGCGCGGCGCGCATCAAGGGGTACCGGCGCGAGGAGATCCTGGGCAAGCATTTCTCGCAGTTCTATACGCCCGACGCGGTGGCCCGGCGCTGGCCCGACGCCGAGCTGAAGGCGGCCGCCGAACTGGGCCGCTTCGAGGACGAGGGCTGGCGCGTGCGCAAGGACGGCAGCCGCTTCTGGGCCAATGTCGTCATCACCGCCCTGCGCGACCCCGACGGCCGGCTGATCGGCTTCGGCAAGGTCACGCGCGACCTGACCGAGCAGCGCCGCGCCGCCGAGGCGCTACGCCAGAGCGAGGAATCGCTGCGCCTGCTGGTGGAAGGCGTCAAGGATTACGCGATCTTCATGCTCGATCCCGGCGGCCATATCGTCAGCTGGAATTCGGGCGCGTCCTATATCAAGGGCTACCGCCGCGACGAAATCATCGGCCGCCATTTCTCGCTGTTCTATCCGCAGGAGGACGTCGCCGTCGGCAAGCCCGCGCGGCACCTGGACCTGGCCCGGCGCGCCGGGCGCATCGAGGACGAGGGCTGGCGCGTGCGCAAGGACGGCTCGCTGTTCTGGGCCAATGTCACGCTGACCGCCGTCTACGACGATTCGCGCGCGCTGCGCGGCTTTGCCAAGGTGACGCGCGACATGAGCGAACGCCGCCGCCGCGAGGAGCTGGAACGCTCCAGCCAGCGCCTGAACGAGTTCCTGGCTACGCTTTCGCATGAACTGCGCAATCCGCTGGCGCCGGTGCGCAGCGCGCTGACCGCGATGCGGCTCGCGCCGGAGGACGGCGCGCTCGCCAACCAGAGCCTGGCACTGATCGAGCGCCAGGTGACGCACCTGAGCCGGCTGGTCGACGACCTGCTCGATATCGGGCGCATCACCTCCGGCCGGATCGAGCTGCGCACCGGACCGGTGGAACTCGACGAGATCATTGGGCTGGCGATCGAGGGCGCGCGCCCGGCGCTCGATGCCAAGTCGCAGCGCGTCGATGTGCAGGGCGCGCCCGGGGCGATCCGCATGGATGCCGACAAGACCCGGCTGGTGCAGGTGCTGCAGAACCTGGTGCTCAATGCGTCGAAGTTTTCACCGCCCGGCACGGTGGTGACGATTGCCACGGCGGTGCAGAACCGTACCCTGGAACTGCGCGTGACCGACCAGGGCCGCGGCATCTCGCCGCATGCGCTCGAGGACATCTTCCAGCTGTTCGTGCAGGAAAGCCGGCCGGGCACCGATGTGCAGGGCGGGCTGGGCATCGGCCTGTCGCTGTGCCGCTCGCTGGTGGAGCTGCACGGCGGTACCATCGCGGCCTCCAGCGCCGGGCCGGGGCTGGGCAGCACCTTCACGGTGCGCCTGCCGCTGCCGGCCGCGCGCCAATCCGACGCATCCCCGGGCGCTGCCCTGCCAGCCACCGGCCATGACAAGCCTGAGCTGCAGGTGCAGCGCATCCTGCTGGTCGACGACAACCGCGACGCCGCCGACAGCCTGGCGATGCTGCTCGAAATGTGCGGCCACGAAGTGACCATCGCCTACGACGGCTCCGAAGCCCTGCACGTGGCGCCGCGCTGCCGCCCGCATATCGCGCTGATCGACCTGGCCATGCCCGGCATGGACGGCTTCGAGGTGGTGCGCGCCATGCGCGGCGTGGCGGGCACCGAATCCACCCGTTACGTCGCGCTGACCGGCTTCGGCCAGCCGACGGACCGGCAGCATACCGAGGCCGCCGGCTTCGATGCGCACCTGGTCAAGCCGGTGGAGCTGGAAACCCTGTTCGGCACCATCGCGCGGCTGCGCCATCCTGACTGAGCGACACGGCATCGGGCCGAACCCGACCTTCGCCAATCCCGAACCCGCGCGCGCCGCGGCTGCGACACACTGACGCCCGTTCCATCGCAACAGATCAAGGAAAGGAGACAGCGATGCAGGGTTGGATCAGGCGTGCGGCCATGGGGCTGCTGTTTGCATGCGCGGCCACGGCCGCCGGCACCGCACTGGCGGACTACCCCGACAAGCCGGTGCGGCTGGTGGTGCCGTTCCCGCCAGGGGGCGCCACCGACCTGCTGGCGCGCGAGATCGGCAACGCGCTGTCGGCGCGGCTGCAGCAGCCGGTGGTGATCGACAACCGCCCCGGTGCCGGCGGCAACCTGGCGGCGATCGCCGTGGCGCGGGCCCCCGCCGACGGCTACACGCTGCTGTTCGGCACCTTCGGCTCGCTGGCGGTGAACAAGAGCCTCTACGACAAGCCCGGCTACGATCCGCTCAGGGACTTCGCGCCGGTGGCGTCGGTGGCCTACCTGCCCAACGTGCTGGTGGTGCATCCCAGCGTACCCGCGCGCACCGTGCCGGAACTGCTGGCGCTGGCGCGCAAGGAGCCGGGCAAGCTGACCTACGGCTCGTTTGGCAACGGCTCGTCGTCGCACCTCGCGGGCGAGCTGTTCACGCACCTGGCGGGTGTCGATATCACGCATATTCCGTACAAGGGCAGCGCCGCGTCGATGACCGACCTGATCGGCGGGCGCATCACCATGATGTTCGACAGCGTCTCCACGGCGCTGCCGTATATCCGCGACAAGCGCGTGCGCGCGCTGGCGGTGACCACGCAGAAGCCGTCCGAGCAGCTGCCCGGCGTGCCGACGCTGGCCGCCGCCGGCGTGCCCGGCTACGAGCTGACCGCATGGTTCGGCGTGGCGGCCCCGGCGGGCACGCCCAAGGCCGTGATCGACCGCCTCAACGGCGAGATTGTGGCCGCGCTCAAGCAGCCGGACCTGGCGGCCAGGCTGGCCAGCCAGGGCACGGTGCCCTTCCCCGCGACGCCGGCGCAGTTCGGCAGCTATATCCGCGCGCAATACGAGAAGTGGGACGATCTGATCAAGTCCGCGAACATCAAGCTCGACAACTGACCGCCAGGCCTCAGGCGGCCTCCGGCGCGCCGAAGCGCCACGACAGCCGCGCCGCCGCCTGCCGCACCAGCGCGGCGGTAGCGCCTTCGGTGCTGCTGTCGAAGCTGCCGCTGGAACCCATCACCGCGATCACCAGCGCCAGGCTGCCGGTGTGGTCGAACACCGGCGCCGCCAGCGTGTCGATGCCCGGCACCGGATGGCTCAGCGCATTGTCGATGCGCGCCGCGCGCACCTGCGCCAGCCGCCCGGCATAGGCCGGCGCCAGCTTGCCGCCGGGCCCAAGCACCTGCCCGGCGGCCGCGCCTGCCATGCGCAGCGCATCGTTCCGCAGCAGGCCCGCCAGCACGTTGTCCGGCAGGTGCGCCGCCACGGTGCGGCCGATGGCGGTATGGACCAGCGACAGCACCGTGCCCACGCGCAGGCTGACATGCTGCGGCCGCGCGGATTCTTCCAGCCGCACCACGGTGGGCCCCAGCGGCCCCAGTACCGCCATGGCCACGCTCAGGCCCGTGGTCCCGGCCAGCTCGATCACCTCCGGTTCGGCCTCGCGCGTCGGCGACAGCCGCTGCAGCGCGATCAGCCCCAGCTCCAGCGCCAGCGGTCCGCACAGGTAGTTGCCGGCGGCATCGCGCGCCAGCAGTCCGGTCTTCTGCAGGCTGACCAGGTGCGGAAACGCCTTGGCCGCCGGCATGCCCGCAGCCAGCGCCAGGTCGCGCAGCGGCAGCGGCCGGCCCGCGGCCACCAGCGCAGACAGCAATTGGCCGGTGCTGTCGAGCGACTGGATGCCGCGCTGCGGCTTGCCGCCGTCGGGGTCCTGCGGGGTTTCGCTCACGTCGCTCATGCCGCTCATGCCTGTTCACCATCCGGTTCGCGCAGCGCCGCGCCGATCTCCGCGCCCGCGGCGAGCAAGGCCCGCGCTGCCGCGCCGTGCCAGTCGACGTCGATGGCACCGGTCGATCCCACCAGCGTCAGCACCAGCCGCAGCATGCCGGCGCCGTCGAGCACCGGCACGCTCAGGCTGCTGACCGCCGGGCTGGGGGCATCGATGCTGCGCTCGATGCCGCGCTCACGGATTTCCGCCAGCCTGGCACTGAACGCGGCCAGGTCCGCCTCGGTGGCATCCGGTTGCTGCGCCTGCCACAACGGCTGCCACTGCGCCGGCGGCTGGAAGGCGCAGAACACGCGGCCGGTGGCAGTGGCGGCCAGCGCCATCACCGTGCCGACATGCAGGTTTACGTGCAGCGGCGCGCTGGCCGGCACATAGCGCACGATGGTCGGCCCTTGTGGCCCGGCCAGGCTGATCGCCACGCTGCAGCCCAGCGCCTGCGCCAGCGCGTCCGCACGCGGCAGCGCGGCGCGCCAGGCGGCGTCCTGCTCCAGGTGCAGCAGGCCCAGGCGCAGCGACAGCGGTCCGGGCTCGTAGCGGCCCGACAGGTGGTCGCGCTTGATCAGGCCCAGCTGCGCAAGGCTGACCAGATAGGCATGCGCCTGGGCCGGCGCCAGCTGCGCGGCGTCGGCCAGCGCCGCCAGCGGCATCGGCACGCGCGCCGCGGCCAGCGCCGCGAGCAGGCGCGCGCCCACCTCCACGCTCTGGATGCCGCGCTGCGCCTTGTCGGCACGCGCCACCGGTGCGCCCGCCGGCGTTACCGCTGTCCCCGCCCTGGGTCTGGCCATCAGCGTCCTGTGTGATCGGAAAACCCGGATATTAATCCAACGCCTCCCCGGACCTGCTTCATACGGGTTTACCCCGCCATCGATCCGGCCGAAGTTCTTCCCTTCGATTATTTGTTATAGGCTAATCAATTAGCTATTGATTAATTTTCTTACCTTTCCTAAGATGGCATTACCCCGTCGCGACACGGCACAGCCGTGCGACATCCGGAAATCCATACGAACGGGGGCGAGACAGCCAGTGCCACGCCGCATGCCCTTGCGGCCATTCCCGTGCCGTCCCGCCCTGCCCACAAAAGGAAAAGACGCCATGTCCAAGGCATTTGCATCGCAGGCTGACCTGGAAGCCAAGCAGATCACCTTCACCCAGCTGTCCGAGAACGCATGGGCCTATACGGCGGAGGGCGATCCCAACTCCGGCGTGGTGATCGGCGATGACGGCGTGCTGATCGTCGACACCACGGCCACGCCGGCGATGGCGCAGGACCTGATCGCACGCATCCGCACCATCACCGACAAGCCGATCAAGTACGTGGTGCTGTCGCACTACCACGCCGTGCGCGTGCTGGGCGCCTCGGCCTACTTTGCCGAGGGCGCGCAGCAGATCATCGCCAGCCGCGGCACCTACGAGATGATCGTCGAGCGCGGCGAGGCCGACATGAAGTCCGAGATCGAACGCTTCCCGCGCCTGTTCGCCGGCGTGGAAACGGTGCCCGGCCTGACCTGGCCGACGCTGGTGTTCGACAAGGAAATCACCCTGTTCCTGGGCCAGCTGGAAGTGCGCATTGCCCACCTGGGCTCGGGCCATACCAAGGGCGACACCGTGGTGTGGCTGCCGCAGCAGAAGGTGCTGTTCTCCGGCGACCTGGTCGAGTACGACGCCGCCTGCTACTGCGGCGACGCGCAGCTGGCCGAGTGGCCCGCCACCCTCGACGCGCTGCAGGCGCTGAATCCCGAGAAGCTTGTCCCTGGCCGCGGCCCTGCGCTGACCACGCCGGATGAAGTGAAGAAGGGCATTGCCTACACCAAGGACTTCGTCACCACGCTGTTCACCGCCGGCCAGGAAGCGGTGGCCGAAAAGCTCGACCTGAAGGCCGCGATGGCGCACACGCGCCGAACCATGGATCCGAAGTTCGGCCACGTCTTCATCTACGAGCATTGCCTGCCGTTCGATGTCTCACGCGCCTACGACGAGGCCAGCGGCATGCGCCATCCCCGCATCTGGACCGCCCAGCGCGACAAGGAGATGTGGACCGCGCTGCAGGACTGACCCCGGCACACCAACCAGCCATCGCACAACAGAGCTTTTCAGGTGGAGGAGACACAAGCATGAGCAGCAGCGATTACCAGCGGCTGACGTTCGCCTACCAGCCCTGCGCGGAACAGCAGCGCGCCGGGCCATCCGCTGATGCCGCGCCCGCGGCGGTGCATCCGGTGGTCGTGGTCGGGGCCGGCCCGGTGGGGCTGGCCACCGCCATCGACCTGGCGCAACGCGGCGTGCCCGTGGTGCTGGTGGACGACGACTGCACGCTGTCCACCGGGTCGCGCGCGATCTGCTTTTCCAAGCGCACGCTCGATATCTTCGACCGCCTGGGCTGCGGCGAACGCATGGTCGACAAGGGCGTGCGCTGGCATGTCGGCAGGGTGTTCCTGCGCGACGAGCAGGTCTACAGCTTCGACCTGCTGCCAGAGACCGGGCACCGCCGCCCGGCCTTTATCAACCTGCAGCAGTACTACCTCGAAGGCTATCTGCTGGAGCGCGCGCAGGCGCTGCCCAATATCGAGATCCGCTGGCACAACAAGGTGGTCGGCGTGGAAAGCCGCCCCGCGTCTGACGCCGGCGTGGTGCTGACGGTCGATACCCCCGATGGCTGCTACCCGTTGGCCGCGCGCTATGTGGTCGCCGCCGATGGCTCGCGCAGCCCAATGCGCAAGCTGCTGGGGCTGGACAGCAAGGGCCGCACCTTCCGCGACCGCTTCCTGATTGCCGACGTCAGGATGGAGGCCGATTTCCCGGCCGAGCGCTGGTTCTGGTTCGATCCGCCCTTCCATCCGCACCAGTCGGTGCTGCTGCACCGGCAGCCGGACAATGTCTGGCGCATCGACTTCCAGCTGGGCTGGGACGCCGACCCGGTGCTGGAGAAATCCCCGGAGCGCGTGATCCCGCGGGTGCAGGCGCTGCTGGGCAAGGACGCGAAGTTCGAGCTGGAGTGGGTCAGCGTCTACACCTTCTCCTGCCAGCGCATGGACAGCTTCCGCCACGGCAATATCCTGTTCGCCGGCGATGCCGCGCACGGCGTCTCGCCGTTCGGCGCGCGCGGCGCCAACAGCGGTATCCAGGACGCCGAGAACCTGGCGTGGAAGCTGGCCTACGTGCTGCAGGGCCATGCCTGCGACCGGCTGCTCGACACCTACGCCAGCGAGCGCGAATTCGCCGCCGACGAGAACATCCGCAATTCCACCCGCTCGACCGATTTCATCACGCCCAAGAGCGCCGCCAGCCGCGTGTTCCGCGACGCGGTGCTGGCGCTGTCGAGGCATCATGCGTTCGCGCGCGCCCTCGTCAACAGCGGCAGGCTGTCGGTGCCGGCGGTGCTGCATGACTCGCCACTGAACACCGAGGATGCTGCCCCGGATGCTGGCGGCAAGCTGGTGCCGGGTGCGGTCTGCTGCGATGCGCCGGTGTCCGGCGCAGGCGGCGCGGGCTGGCTGCTGTCGTACCTCGGCGGCGATTTCACCTTGCTGGTGTTCGGCAGTCCGGAGGCCTTCGATGCCGGCACGCTGGCGGACCTGGCCGCGCTGAAGCAGGCCGGCACGCCGCTGCAGCTGGTCTATGTGACCGACGCCGCGCAACCCCCCATGACCTGTAGCCACGCCACTGTGCTGCGCGACGACGAAGGCCTGGCGGCGGCGCGCTACGGCGCCACGCCCGGCACCTGCTACCTGGTCCGTCCGGACCAGCATGTGTGCGCACGCTGGCACCATCCCGACCCCGCCGCGATCCGCGCCGCGCTGGCGCGCGCCACCGGCGCCGACCTGCGCGCACCGCAGCCAGGCCGGATGGCCGCCTGATCGCCCGGACGCCAGCCCTGCCCCACGGAGATAGCCATGCCCAACCCGCTCAACACACAGCCCAACCTGGCGCGCCCCGACGCCTTCTACGAAGCGCTGATCGAGATGCACCGCGACCTCGACGAGTCCCAGAGCCAGGCCGCCAACGCGCAGCTGATCCTGCTGCTGGCCAACCATATCGGCGACCACGACGTGTTGCTGGCGGCGATGGCCGAAGCGCGCGCCGGCGTCGTCGCCAGCCCCGACACGGCGCCGGCCTGACCGGATAGCCAGGCGCAGGCGCGGCCCTGTCCGGGCCTGCGCCACGCGCTGTCCTTCAAGACATCCCGGGCCAACGCGCACCAGACGCGGCCCACTGGCGGCAACCGCCCGGCTGCCTGCCGCCGCAGCCACCACCGCACGGAGACAACATCGATGAGCCATCCGGTCTCAGGGGAGCTTTCGTCCCTATCCAGCCTGGCGCCTCCCGCCCCGGCCCCTACAGCCGCTACAGCCCCCGCAGCACTCGCCGCGCGCGACGAGGACGCGCTCTACCGCAAGGTCTGGCTGCGCATCATTCCCTTCCTGTTCGTCTGCTACGTGGTGTCGTTCCTCGACCGCATCAACATCGGCTTCGCGCAGCTGCAGATGAAGCACGACCTGGGCTTCAGCGACGCCATGTACGGCCTTGGCGCCGCGGTGTTCTACGTCGGCTACGTGCTGTGCGAAGTGCCAAGCAACATGCTGCTGGCGCGCTTCGGTGCGCGCCGCACCTTTACCCGCATCATGGTGCTGTGGGGCACCGTGTCGGTGGCGATGATGGCCGTGTCGACGCCCGCGCAGTTCTACGCGCTGCGCTTCCTGCTGGGCGTGTTCGAGGCCGGCTTCTTCCCCGGCATCGTGCTGTACCTGACCTACTGGTTCCCCGCGCGCCGGCGTGCCGCGGTGATGGCGATCTTCTTTGCCGGGGTGGCGGTGGCGGGCGTGCTGGGCGGGCTGGTGTCCGGCTGGATCATGCGCGACATGGCCGGCGTGCTGGGGCTGCAGGGCTGGAAATGGATGTTCGCGATCGAAGGCGCGCCGGCGGTGCTTCTCGGGCTGGCGGCCGCACGCCTGCTGGTCGACGGGCCGCAGCAGGCCAGCTGGCTGAGCGAGCGCGAACGCGCCCACCTGCTGCGCGACACTGCCGCGCACACCCAGGGCAGCGGCCATTCGCTGCACGCGCTGCGCCAGGTGCTGCGCAACCCGCGCGTGTACCTGTTCGCCTTTATCTATTTTTCGCTGACCTGCGGCTCGCTCGCGCTCAGCTTCTGGATGCCGCTGATGATCCGCGATTTCGGCGTGACCGACGTGATGTCGGTGAGCCTGTATTCGGTGGTGCCGAATGCGGTGGGCGCGGTCGGCCTGATCCTGATTGCGCGGCATTCGGACCGCACCGGCGAGCGCCATCGCCATTTCCTGCTGTGCACCGCGGGCGGCGCGCTGGCACTGGCCGCGCTGACCTTGCCGCTGCCGGGGCTGGCGGCGATGCTGGCCATCCTGTCGGTGGCGGCGGTGCTGATCTTTGCCGCGCTGCCGGTGTTCTGGGCACTGCCGCCGGGCTATCTGCCGGGCGCCGGCACTGCTGCCGGGATCGCCTTCATCAGCAGCATCGGCATCACCAGCGGCATCGTCAGCCCGTGGGTGATCGGCCAGATCAAGACCCGCACCGGCAGCCTGGACCATGCGCTCTACCTGCTGGCGGCGCTGCTGCTGGCGAGCGGCCTGGCGATGTGGCTGGGCGTGCCGAAACAGCCCGCGCGGCCGGCGTGAGCCAGGCCTCGGGAAACTTCAATTCCGGATGGTCCGCACCCGCGCGGGTGCGGCGTTCAGTGGGATCGGCCGCAGGGAATCACGGAGGCGATTTCCTCCCGCATCACCTCGACCACATCGTCGATTTCCAGCCCCTCGGCGGTGACCAGCACGTCCTGTCCGCGCCCGATGGCGTAGACCACGCCGCGCCAGCGGCCGGGCTCGACGGCCTCGCACAGGCGGATATTGAATTCGGTGTCCTGATCCTGGCTATACACCGTCACCAGGTCGCCCACCTGGGGAGTGCGCACCGCTTCTCCGTCGAACGCCCGGGCCACCACGGTCACCGGCGACTGCGTCAGCCCCCTGGCAAATCTTGCACGCATGGTCCGCTCCTCTGATTGCGATCCAAGTCCAGCTTACAAGAGGCCGGACAAATAACCAGGGATTTCCATCGGAAAGTGGAACCGGAAGCGCTTCGCGGCTGTCAGACGCCGCCGGATAGACAGCGCGCGCAGATCGACCACAATAAAAGGACCGCTATCCGAGGAGACCCGACATGGGCAGCAACATACACGTCGTTCCGCACGACGAAGGCTGGGACGTCATCCACGAAGGCGCACGCTACGCCGAATCGCACCACGCCACGCAGGAAGAGGCGGTCGCCGCCGGCACCTCGCAGGCCCAGCGCGAGCATGTCGAATTGCTGATCCATGGCCGCGACGGCCAGATCCGCTCGCGCAACAGCTTCGGCCACGATCCCCGCACCATTCACGGCTGACCCGCGCTGCTTGCGGCAACGCTGAGAACGCCGGCACGCTGCCGGCAGTTCGCGCCACCATGCCACAACATCGGGCCGACCCGCACGCCGTGGCTGCGCTTGTGTCCGCGATCGCGGCGGCGACCGTGCCGTGGCCGGCGATCGACCACGCGGCCGAGAGTCCGTTCACCGGCCCCTTCGCCAACGGCGCCGCGGCGCTGGCGGATCGGCTCGGCAGCCACCGCGTGGTGTTGCTGGGCGAAAGCACGCACGGCACCGCCGAGTTCTATCACGCCCGCGCCGCGCTCACCGCGCAACTGGTGGCCCGGCACGGCTTTGGCATCATCGCGGTGGAGGCGGACTGGCCTGACGCCGCGGCGGTCGACCGCCATGTGCGCGGGCGCCCGCCGCGGCCCGCCGAATCACCTGGCGCCGCGTTCACGCGCTTCCCGGTCTGGATGTGGCGCAACCTCGAGGTGGCGCGCTTTATCCGCTGGCTGCACGCGCACAATGCCGCGCTGGCGCCGGCCCGGCGCGCCGGTTTCTTCGGCCTCGATATCTACAGCCTGGGCGCCTCGATGGCTGCGGTGCTGGCTTACCTGGAAGGCGTCGATCCCCGCGCCGCGCAGGCCGCGCGCGAACGCTATGGCTGCCTGGAACCGTGGCGGCGCGACCCCGCGCGCTACGGCCGCGCCGTGCTGCACGGCACCCATGCCGACTGCGAGGACGCGGTGGTCGAACAGCTGCAGGCCTTGCTCGACAAGCGTCTCGCCTACGCGCGCGACGGGCACGAGGACTTCCTCGATGCCGCGCAGAATGCGCGCCTGGTGGCATCGGCCGAGCGCTACTACCGCGTCATGTACCACGGCAGCGACGACAGCTGGAACCTGCGCGACACGCACATGTTCGAGACCCTGGAGCAGTTGCTGCACGCCCATGGGCCGGCATCGCGCGCGGTGGTGTGGGCGCACAACTCGCATATCGGCGATGCGTCGCAGACCGAGATGGGCACCAGCCAGGGCCAGCTGAATATCGGCCAGCTATGTCGCGAGGCCTTCGGCGACGCGGCCGCGCTGGTGGGCTTCAGTACCTACGACGGCACCGTCGCGGCGGCGACGTCATGGGACGGTCCCATGGAAATCAAGCAGGTGCGTCCCGCGCGGGCCGACAGCTACGAGCACCTGTTCCACGCCGCCGGTCATGCGCAGGGCTGGACGGATTTGCGAGGTGACGGTGCTGGCGACGGCAACGGCAGCGCCGTCCAGGCCGACCTGCGCGAACTGCTGATGCCGGCGCGGCAGGAGCGCTTTATCGGCGTGATCTACCGCCCGGAAACGGAACTGCAGAGCCACTACGCGCGCGCCATCCTGCCGCGGCAGTTCGACGTGCTGGCGTGGTTCGACCGCAGCAGCGCGGTACCGGCGCTGCCCGAGCCGCCGGCACCGGGCGCGCCCGAGACCTGGCCTTCGGGTCTCTGAAACGCTTGCCGGCCTGATGCCGCTCAGTCAAAGCATCAAACTCTACTGTCGTTCCCGCGCAGGCGGGAACGACAGAGGTTAACGGAACGGCATTACGCTTGCCGGCCCGCTTTGCATCCACTATTTGCGGCTCTTCGGCGCCTTCGGTTCCGAAGCCGGATAGTCATACCGTTGCGGCGATTGCGGCCCCTCGTTGACCGCGGGGCTGGCCGGCGTGGCAGGTGTTGCCGGTGTGGCGCGGGTGCCCGGGCCGCCCGGCGTGGCGGGTGTGGCCGGCGTTGCGGGGGTAGCGCGCCGCGTGTCGCCCTGGCCCGGCATGACATCCGAGGCCGACGTGCCTGGCGCGCGCGTGTCGGCGCCAGGGCGCGTGGTGGTGGTCTGGGCCCACGCGGGCACGCTGAGCAGCGCGGCCAGCGCAAAAATCGCGGTGTGTCTCATGGCAGTCTCCTTCCTCGTTAATCCATCGCTGATAGCCAGCGGCATCCGGCAGTGGCCGGAACTGGCTCCGTTGCGAAAGCCATGCCAGCGCACACTCAACCGCCGGTGCGATCGGGCGCGACCTCGATGCGATTGACGACCTCGCGCCCGCCGGCATGCGCGCGCACGCAGGCCTCGATCGCATCGCGGTCGGCGGCGCTGCCGATCGCGCCGCGCAGGGTGATGCGGCCCTGCGCCACGTCCAGCGCAATCTCGCTGACGTCGAGGCCGCTCTCCCACAAGCGCTCGCACAGCGTGGCCTGCAGCGCCGTGTCGGCCGCGCCGAAGGCGTTGCCGCGCGGGTTGGTGTCCGTCTTCGGGGAGACAGGCATGGGAACGTCTCCGCGCCGCGGCTCAGTACATGCGCATGCCGTGGCCGGGATGGCCCTCGGCCCCGGCCGGCCTTGCCACGCGCAAGTGGTTGACCAGGTCCCTGACCCCGAAAACCTCGTCGGCAATATCCTCGATGCGGTACTTCTGGTGGCGATCCGGCACGCTGCCCTCCAGTGTCACCACGCCCTGCTCGACCCGCACCTCGACCTCGTTCAGGTCCAGCCGGCCACTGCGCGTCAGTTGCTCGCACAAGTCTTCCAGGATGCGCTCGTCGCTGCGCTGGTAGTTGCGGGGCCCGACCGGCCGCCAGTGTTCGCTGCCGCCCCGGTAGAGATCCATGCGCTCGTTGTAGCCGGTGAACTGGCGATAGGGATCGGCCATGCCGCGGGCCTGGTGGGGCCCGGTCTCGTGCGGCCGCCATTCCCCGGCGCCGCGGCCGCCGCCGAACTCGCCCGGGTCCACCGGCTGGTCATAGTCGTACACGCCATAGGCACCCACGTAGTGGCTGCGCATATCAGCCTCGGGCACGGCGCTTTCGTGCCAGGGCGGGCCGCGCCAGTTGTCTCTGCGATCCATTGTTGCCTCCGTTGTTGTCGCGGCTCTTTACGCTACTTCAGCCGCGGCGGTACCAGCCCGTGGTCGGCGGTGCGCAGCTGTCCATGGCGCAGTTGCTCGACCGCGCAGGCGAGCGCACGCGCCACATTGTCGACTTCGCCCTGCACGCTGGTATCTTGGTCCAGCGCGACATGGCTGGTGGCATAAGGCTCGTAGTAGCCGATATACCGGTCCAGCCGCGCCTGGGCGCCGGCATCGATCAGTCCCATCCAGTCCAGCCAGTCTGACAGCGCACGGCGCACGCCTTCGATGCCGGCGACGTCGCCATGCACCACCAGTCCATAGGCGCGCCCGGCCAGGTGCTTGGGATAGTCCCAGCCTGACAGCTCGATCGCCTTGGCCCTTGTCACGTCCTTGCCGCGCGTGCTGGTGGGATCCGGGTTGCCGCCATCGGCGCAGACCAGCCGGTCCATCATCAGCTTGAGCGGGCTGCTGGCCTGGTACCAGTACACCGGCGTGACGATCAGCACGCCGTGGCAGGCGGCCCAGCGCGGGTAGATCTCGTTCATCCAGTCATTGACCTGGCCCAGCGCATGGTTGGGATAGCAGCTGCACGGCCAGTGGCACAGCGGCATCGCGGTCGATACGCAGCCCTTGCACGGATGGATATGCAGCTGCGCGTCGGAAGTCAGGTGGCTCAGGTCGAGCAGGTCGACCTCGATGCCCTGCGCTTCCAGCCGCTCGCGCGCGCGCCCGGCCAGGCGCCAGGATTTCGACATTTCGCCCGGGCAGGTGTAGTCGTTGCGCGAGGCCGCGCACACCAGCAGCACGCGCGAGCGCGTGGCAGGGTCGGCCTGCCGCTGCTGGGCCACGCGCACCGCCTCGCTGGCCGCGCGCCATTCGTCGGAGAGATCGTATTCGGGATCGGCATAGCCCGCGCCGGCCTTGTGCGTGAGCGGCGCCTTGCGGCTTTGCGCGTAGGCATCCCAGGCAATGCGCTCGAGGCGATCCAGCGCTTCGTCCTCCTGCCGGTAGGCGGGGTCGGTAAAGCGCGCCAGGAAGCGCTGGCGAAACACTTCGCGCGGCAGCGGACTGGTGACCTGGCCCTTGCGCACATCCTCGGGGTTGCCGGCGTGGCGCGGCGCGCGCGGCGCATCGTGCGCGGGACGGTCCGGGGGCGCGGTTGGTATGGACGGCTTCGGCGGCTGCTCGGGCATGTCGGTCTCCGTGATGGTCCGTACAGGGGGTCCGTACAGGTCGTTGCGCACCGGACATGCAAGATGAGCGCCACCGCCGTGCAAGGTGTGCGCCGCGCGCGCCGCGCAGCTTTTACAGGCGCGCTCCGGCGCTGCATGTACATTTTTCCCCGCATTTGCACCCGGCGCTGCCGCCAGCCGGCGCACGCTGTCCCTGCAGCGCCGCGCGGGCGCTATCCACTGGCTGGCACGGAACCTGCCGCCCTGCGGGAAATCGACTGCGGATAGCGCAAAGGAGAACATGCGAGTGATTGCGATGAGGCACCGCGGCGCCGGCGGCAGCGATAACGTCGGCATTGCGCGCTACCTGCTGCGCCATGGGCTGCGCGTGGTCACGGCGGAATCCTGCACCGCCGGCCTGATCGCCTCGCGCATTGCCGAGGTGCCTGGCTGCGGCGACGTGCTGCGCTGTGCCATCGTGGCCTACTCGCCGTCCGCCAAGGAACAGCTGCTGCACGTCCCGGCCGAGACCATCCGGCGCCATGGCCTGACCAGCGAGGCGGTTTCGCTGGCGATGGCGCGTGGCGCCATGCAACTGACCGGCGCGGACCTGGCCATCGCCAACACCGGCGTTGCCGATGGCGGCGGCGACGGCGATATCCCCGCCGGCACACAGTGCTTTGCCTGGGTGTTCCGCCGCCACGGCCATGCCGCGCACGACGTGGTGTCCCACGCGGAGGGCATCGCAGCCTTTACCGAGACACGCCGCTTTGCCGGCGCGCGCAACGCCGTGCGCGAAGCCGCCGCCGACTGGGCGCTGGCACGCATCTGCCACTACCACGAACTGGCGCGCAGCGGGCAAGGCCGCGACGCGCGCCCATGAATCGCCGGCGCGCCGAAACGGCATGCCGGCAACCCCGAGGGCCCTGGGCCCGACCGACGTAGTCTTGCAATGGAGACCATAATGAAACGCACTCTCGCTACCACGGCACTGGTCGTCGGCACCGCGCTCTGCCTGCCGGCCTTTGCTCAACAAGCACCCGCGTCGCCGAATGCGCCGAACCCCAGCGCGCCGCCGATCGAAGGTTCCCCTCCGGGCTCGCGCAACCAGCCCGCCGCTACCGAGATGGGCTCCGCTTCCGCCCCCGGCGCCAAGGACACCATGAAGAAGTCCAAGTCCAAGTCGGACAAGGCGTCGAACACCGCGCGCAGCAAGAAGCCGCGCGAGCAAGGCGCGCCCGCTTCACCGACCGCCGATGCGCCGAGCGGCCCCAAGGGCGATTCGCCGGATCCGGCGCCGAAGCAGTAAAGGCCTGATCGATCCTGAACACGCCGCGCGCCGTGCGCGCCGGCTGGTCTCTGCAGCGCCCGCAACCGGAGGAATCATCGCGATGACGGGCGTCGCGGCAGGCTAGCCGCCGCCGCGCATGGCCCGCGTCGCCTGTGCCAGCAGGGCCTCGCGTTCACGCCGGCGCCAGCGCACGCAGCGCCATAGCTCCTCCAGATACGGAAGCCCCGCCAGCAGTACCACCGCCACCAGCAGGCCGGCCAGATACGCCGGCGGCAGCGGAACGGCCTTCAGCGCCAGCGTCATCCGCGCCGGCTCGGTGCCGCGTCCGAACAAGGCCAGAAACTGGTCCCAGTGCAGCACCACCACATACGACGCCGCGGCCAGCGGCAGCACTTCCAGCAGGCTGTGCATGTGCTGCTCGACCGGTGCGATATGGCGACGCTTGCTGGCGTAATGCACATCCCACCATGCGGTGATCTCATGGATCACCAGCGCCGCCAGCACCACCGCGATCAGCAGCGCGTTGACCTCCAGAAACAGCACCAGCAGCAGCGGCAGGCCCACCTCGGCCAGCATCAGCATGTGCAGCAGCGATTCGGTGACGCCGGCGTTGCGTTCGATCTGCGTGGCCCGGTGGCACAGCCAGTCGCCCACACCCGCCAGCAGCCACAGCGGCACCAGCCCGTACATCAGCACGAGCCGGGCGGCATGTTCGAAGGCAGGGAGGTCGGTCGGCATGATGCTGTGGCGCGCTGCACGCCCTAAGGCCGCTCTTGCGGCGCGCGGTACTGCTGCCGCAGCACCCGGAACAGCTCGTGGTTCAACTGCACGCCGCGATACTGCCTGCGCACCACGGCGCGCAGGCGCGAGCCCAGCACATGCGCGCGCAGCGCCCGCGCATAACGCCGCTGCACCGCGTGCTCGCGCTTGCTGATGGCCTGCACGATGGAACGGTCGGAACTGTGCTTGCCGATCGCCTGGGCCGCGGGGGCCGGCAAGGCCTCCGGCACCTCGCCCAGGTCGAGCAGGCACGCCTTCAGCTCATGCGCGGCCTGCGCGAACGCATTGGCGCGGCTGGTCAGCACGGATTTCAGATGGGGGTTGGCCGCCGCGGTGGCGGCGCGGCGGCAGCCCAGCTCGCCCTCGCGCGAGGCCGCGATCAGCGCGTTGAGCAACAGGATTTTTTTCTTCGCCATGGCACACCTGCCCTGGTCCGCGGGCGGACCGTGAAGTCACCGATCGGAGCCGGCGCTTGCCGGCGGTTGCGCGTTGGCGCCGGAAATGCCGCGCATGCCGGACTGGTCCAAGGATAGCGGCTGGCCCCGCGCAGCGCCAGTTGCGGCGAAGGCGTGCTGCGCGGCGGCCCGCCACGCCTTGCGCGCCTCGCGCATGCCGCGCAGGTTCATGGCGATCAGCGCCAGCTGCAGCACGATCAGCGCATACGCGTCGCCGTGCCAGCCCCACGCAATCCACAACACGTTGCTGCCCAGGAACACCCAGAAGCCGGCGCGCCGCCGCGTGATCGAGCGCGAGCCGACCAGCCACGTCGCCACTACCGTCACCACCATTGCCGGCCATTGCGCCGCCTCCAGCCACTGATCCATGGGTCCCCTTAGATGGCTTTTCACCGTGCCGGCGATGGCACGTATGGGCTCACAGGGGCAAGAACCATACCGGGAAATGCATAGGCCGGCAGTGCCCGCGCGGCCTTGCGCGATATTTCCATCAACGCGGCGGCCACCAGTATTTTTTACAAGCCGTTGCCGGATCGGCACATGCGCCGCCGCGCCGCACGCCTTGCGCTGCCTGCGAGAACCGGCCCATCGCCGCGCGCGGGCGCGCTGGCACGCACTTCGCATGGCAGAGCCATCCCGGCGGCTGGCCGCAAGGCGCCGCTCCGGGATTTTTGTTGCTCCGCCGGAGCGAAACACCGGGAGGACATGTGCGGATCTGCCAGATCGACCTGACCGGAACGCCCGAAGCCGACCAGCATGCGCTGCAGCGCGTGGCGGCACTGGGGTTCGACCACGTATTGATCGGCGGCTGGCCGCACCTGCCTGAGGACGACACGCTCGCGGCGTGCGCCCGGCATGGACTGGCCCCGCTGCTCGATATATCACTCGACCGCTATATGGCGGACGGCGCCGCCGGGACCGACGACCTTCCCGATGCGGCCTGGATCGACACCGCGGCGCCCGCCTTCGCGCCGCATGAGACCGACAACCATATCCCCGGCTCGCGCTTGCGCTGGCATGACCGGCAGATCGCCGAGGCGCTGGTGCAATGGTGGGCGGCACGGCTGCGCCTGGCGTGGGCCGCCGGCGCGGCCGGCTTCTGCTGCCGCGCGCCGGCACGCGTGCCCGGTGAGTCCTGGGCCGCCCTGCTTGCAACTTTGCGTGGCGATGCGGTGCCCGAAACGGCGCGCGGCACGCCGCGTTTTCTCGCCTGGACCCCGGGGCTGACGCCGGCACAGCTGGACGAGCTGGCGCCCGCCGGCTTCGATGGCGCCTTCTGCTCGCTGCCGTGGTGGGACTACCGCAGCGCCTGGCTGACCGAGGAAATGGCGCGGCTGCGTCGGCTTGGCCGGGTGCTGGCGGCGCCGGCGCTGGCGCCGGCGCGCCATGACGCGCTCAGCGCGCGGCGCGCGCTGTGGACTGCCGCCGCGATCGGCGACGGCATCCTGGTGCCGGCGGGATTCGAGACCGGCGGCGCGCAGGCGCGCGATCCGCTGGCGCCGGACGGCCACGCGCACGACGGCGTGCCTTACGACATCACCCATGAAGTGCTCGAGGCCAACACCTGGCTGGCCGCGCGCGATCCCGCGCCGGCGCTGGCGGTGCGCCTGCTGAGCGGGCCCGACGCACCGCTGACGGTGCTGGCGCGCCTGCCCGCCCCCGACGGCCATGGCAATGGCCCCGATGCCGCGCCACACCGCGATGATCCCGCCGTGCCGGACGCCGGCCCCGCGCTGGCGGTAGTGCTCAACCCCGATCCGATGGAGCCGGCCAGCCTCGGCGCCGACCGCGTGCTCAGTGCCATGCCGCATGCCAGCGCCCGCCTGGAGCCCGCCGCGGGCGGCCCGGGCGGCACGCTTGACGGCACCAGCCGCCTGGATGCGCTGTCCAGCATCACGCTGGCACCGGCCGATATCCGCCTCTACGAAGTGCCGCCGGTGCCGCTGAGCCGGCCCGGCATGCCGCGGCCGGACGCGACCGCGCCGCACGGCCACGAAACCCTGGCGGTCACCGGCCTGGGCAGCGTGGTCGCCGCCATGGAGGCGCCGCGCATCGCCATCGAACAGGTCGAGCCCGCCTGCGACGCCGGCCGCTTCGCCGTGCGCCGTGTGGTGGGCGAACGCGTCACCGTCAGCGCCGATATCTGGATGGACGGCCACGACAAGCTGGCCGCGGCAGTGCTGTGGCGCGCGCCCGGCGAAAGCGACTGGCGCGAAACGCCGATGCAGCCGGGCATCAACGACCGCTGGGAAGGCAGCTTCCCGCTGGTGGCGCTGGGCCGGCATGAATTCACGGTCGAGGCCTGGCGCGACACCTACGCCAGCTGGCTCGACGAGATCGGCAAGAAGCGCGCGGCGGGACTCAACGTCGCGCTCGAGATCGAGGAAGGCGCGCGGCTGGTGGCCGACGCGCTGCTGCGGCCGGGTGGAAATAAAAAAGCGCGCAACGGCAGGAAGTCCGGCAAGAAGGATAGCCAGGAGACCGCCACCGACAGCGAACTCTCCGCCATCGTCGACGAGCTGACCGCCGCCGCCGGCGATGACGAACGGCGCCTGCAGCTGCTGCTGTCCGAGCGCACCGCCGCGGCCATGCAGGCCGCGATGCAGACCCCGGCCGGACGCCCGTTCGCGTCGCGCCATCCGGTGGCGATGCCGGTCGAGGCCGACAGGCTGGCGGCGCGGTTCGCCAGCTGGTATGAACTGTTTCCGCGCTCGCAAAGCAACGACGCGCAGCGCCATGGCACTTTCGATGACGTCATCGCGCGCCTGCCCGCGATCCGAGCGATGGGCTTCGACGTGCTGTACTTCCCGCCGATCCACCCGATCGGCCGCACCCATCGCAAGGGCCGCAACAACAGCCTGCGCAGCGAGCCGGGCGACCCCGGCAGCCCCTACGCCATCGGCGGCGCCGAAGGCGGCCACGATGCGCTGCATCCGGAGCTGGGCACGTTCGAGGACTTCAGCCGGCTGATCGACGCCGCCGCGGCCAACGGCCTGGAGCTGGCGCTGGACTTCGCGATCCAGTGCTCGCCCGACCATCCGTGGCTGAAGGACCATCCGGAGTGGTTCGCGCACCGGCCCGACGGCTCGCTGCGCTACGCCGAGAACCCGCCGAAAAAATACGAGGACATCGTCAACGTCGATTTCTACGCCGCGCCGCCTGCCGGTGCCGCGCTGTGGCAGGCCCTGCGCGACGTGGTGATGTTCTGGGCCGACCACGGCATCCGCATCTTCCGCGTCGACAACCCGCACACCAAGCCGCTGCCGTTCTGGGAATGGATGATCGCCGACGTGCGCGCGCGCCATCCCGACACCATCTTCCTGGCCGAGGCCTTCACCCGGCCCAAGATGATGGCGCGGCTGGCCAAGCTTGGCTTCAGCCAGTCGTACACCTACTTCACCTGGCGCAACACCAAGTGGGAGCTGACGGAGTACCTGACCGAACTGACGCAGAGCCCGCTGCGCGACTTTTTCCGGCCGCACTTCTTCGTCAACACACCCGACATCAACCCCTACTTCCTGCATCACGGCGGCCGTCCCGCATTCCTGATCCGCGCGGCGCTGGCGACGCTGCTGTCGGGGCTGTGGGGCATGTACAGCGGCTTCGAGCTGTGCGAGAGCGCACCCTTCGTGCTCGACGGCAAGGTGCGCGAGGAATACCTGGACTCAGAGAAATACCAGCTGCGCGTGCGCGACTGGCAGCAGCCGGGCAACATCGTCGCCGAGATCTCGCGCCTCAACGAGATCCGTGCCGGCCACCCGGCGCTGCAGAACCACCTGGGGCTGCGCTTCTACCATGCCGGCAGCGACGCGGTGCTGTGGTTCGCGCGCTTCGTGCCGGGCACGGACTACCTGTTCGGCGACGACGTGCTGCTGGTGGCAATCAACCTCGACCCGCGCACCGCGCACGATGCCGATATCGAAATCCCGCTGTGGGAATGGGGCCTGCCCGACCAGGCCGGCCTGGCGGTGCAGGAACTGATGCGCGGCCAGCGCTTCCAGCTGCGCGGCAAGCACCAGCGCATCCGCCTCGACCCGGCTCAGTTGCCGTTCGCGGTCTGGCATGTGCAGCCGCTGGAACGTCCCGCCCCCCGCCCACCTGCTGCGCCGGTCTCGACCGACCCGCACGGCGCCTGACAGGCATACGTGGAGACACGGATGAAACGCCTTACCGAAACCGCCAGCGCCGCCCTGCTCAACGCCGATCCGCTCTGGTACAAGGACGCCGTCATCTACCAGTTGCACATCAAGTCCTTCTTCGACGCCAACGGCGATGGCGTGGGCGACTTCGCCGGCCTGCTCGGCAAGCTCGACTACCTCGTCAACCTGGGCGTAGACACGGTATGGCTGCTGCCGTTCTATCCGTCGCCGCGCCGTGACGACGGCTACGACATCGCCGACTACCGCAATGTCCACCCCGACTACGGCACGCTGGCCGACGCGCGGCGCTTTATCGCCGCCGCGCACGCGCGCGGCCTGCGCGTGATCACCGAGCTGGTGATCAACCACACCTCCGACCAGCATCCGTGGTTCCAGCGCGCGCGCAAGGCCAAGCCCGGCTCGGCGGCGCGCCGCTACTACGTATGGTCGGATCATGACCAGGCCTATGCCGGCACGCGCATCATCTTCTGCGATACCGAAAAATCCAACTGGAGCTGGGATCCGGTGGCGGGCGCGTATTTCTGGCACCGCTTTTACTCGCACCAGCCGGACCTGAACTTCGACAACCCGCAGGTGCTCAACGAAGTGCTGTCGGTAATGCGCTTCTGGCTGGACATGGGGGTCGACGGCCTGCGCCTGGACGCGGTGCCCTACCTGGTCGAGCGCGAAGGCACCAGCAACGAGAACCTGCCCGAGACCCACGCCGTCATCCGCAGCATCCGCTCGCACCTGGACCAGCACTTCCCCGGCCGCATGCTGCTGGCCGAAGCCAATATGTGGCCGGAAGACGCGCAGCAGTACTTCGGCCTGACCGGGCCCGAGCCGGAAGGCGACGAATGCCACATGGCGTTCCACTTCCCGCTGATGCCGCGCATGTACATGGCCATCGCGCGCGAAGACCGCTTTCCGATCACCGACATCATGCGCCAGACGCCGGAGGTGCCGCCCAACTGCCAGTGGGCCATCTTCCTGCGCAACCATGACGAGCTGACGCTGGAGATGGTGACCAGCAGCGAGCGCGACTACCTGTGGGAGGTCTACGCCACCGACCGCCGCGCGCGCATCAACCTTGGCATCCGCCGCCGCCTGGCGCCGCTGATGGAACGCGACCGGCGCCGCATCGAGCTGATGAACAGCCTGCTGTTCTCGATGCCGGGCACGCCGGTGATTTACTACGGCGACGAGATCGGCATGGGCGACAACATCCACCTGGGCGACCGCGACGGCGTGCGCACCCCGATGCAGTGGTCGCCCGACCGCAACGGCGGCTTCTCGCACGCCGATCCCGAGCGCCTGGTGCTACCCCCGCTGCAGGGCCCGCTGTACGGCTATGAGGCGGTCAATGTCGAGGCCCAGGCACGCGATCCGCATTCGCTGCTGAACTGGATGCGACGCATGCTGGCGCTGCGGCGCAAGCACCGCGCCTTCGGCCGCGGCACGCTGCGCTTCCTGTTTCCCGGCAACCGCAAGATCCTGGCGTACCTGCGCGAGTTCGAAGGCGAGCACATCCTGTGCGTGGCCAACCTGTCGCGCGCGCCGCAGGCGGTGGAGCTCGACCTGTCGGCGTTCAACGGCCGCGTGCCGGTGGAGATGATGGGCGCGACGCCGTTCCCGGCGATCGGCACGTTGACCTACCTGCTGACGCTGCCACCCTATGGCTTTTACTGGTTCGTGCTGAGCGACGAGGCGCAGCCGCCGTCGTGGCACGTGGAGGCGCCCGAACAAATGCCAGACCAGATCACCCTTGTGATGCAGAACACCGGCCGGCCCGAGCTGACCGAGGCCTCGCGCCGGCTGATGGCCAGCGAAGTGCTGCCGCACTACATCGGCCGGCGCCGCTGGTTCGGCGCCAAACACGAGCGCATCGAGCGCGTCGCGCTGGCCTACCTGCTGCCGTTCGCGCGCGGCAGCGGCGGCGAGGACATCTACCTGGGCGAGGTCGAAGTGGCGCTGCCCGGGCGCACTGAGCGCTACCAGTTGCCGGTTGGCATCCTGTGGGACCGCGAAAGCGCCGACGGGGTCTCGCAGTTGGCGCATGGGCTGTCGATGGCGCGTGTGCGCCAGGGCAGCCGCGTCGGCCTGGCCACCGACGGCTTCGTGGTCGAGCCTTTCGCGCGCGAGGTGGTGCGCGCGCTGCGCAACGGCCTGCAGGTGCACGCCGGCCACGACCTGATCCACTTCCGCGCCGAGCCCGGCCTGGCCGCGCTGGAACTGGAACGCGACCCGATCGAGTACATGTCGGCCGAACAGTCCAACAGCTCGCTGTCGTACAACAACACCGCCGTGCTCAAGCTGGTGCGCCGGCTCTCGGGCGGCATCCACCCGGAAGCCGAGATGACGCGCTACCTGACCGCGCAGGGCTATGCGCATGCCGCGGCGCTGCTGGGCGAGGTAGTGCGCACCGGGCCGGACGGCGTGCCGCATACCATGATGCTGCTGCAGGGCTATATCCTGAACCAGGGCAACGGCTGGGACTGGACCCTCGATTACCTGGGCCGCGCCATCGACGATGCACTGCCGTCGCAGGACAGCGAGGACGAGTTCGCCGAGGCCATGAACGGCTACGCCGCGCTGGCCGGCACGCTGGGGCGACGGCTGGCCGAACTGCACGCGGTGCTGGCGCGCCCCACCGACGACGACGCCTTCACGCCGCTGCCGGCCACCGACGACGATGCGCGCGCCTGGGCCGGGCAGGCGATGGACGCGTTGCAGCGCGCCCTGAGCCGGCTGCAGGCACCGTCCGCCACCGAGACCGCCAGCCCGGCCTTCGAGGCCGATGTGCAAACCCTGATGGCCGCGCGCGATGCGCTGCCCGGGCTGGTCGAGAAGCTTGCCGCCGCCGCCCCCGGCAGCCTGCAAACCCGCATCCATGGCGACTTCCACCTGGGCCAGGTGCTGGTCGCGCAGAACGACACCTACCTGGTCGACTTCGAGGGCGAACCGGGCCTGCCGCTGGACTGGCGCCGGCGCAAGACCTCGCCGCTGCGCGACGTGGCGGGGCTGCTGCGCTCGCTCGACTATGCCGCGGCCACGGTCGGCACCGACCGCCGCGAACGCACCCACAGCGAGCTGCCGCCGCAGCTGGCCGAACGGCGCGCGGTGCTGCTGGAACGCTTCCGCACCACCGCCAATGAAGCCTTCCTGAATTGCTACCGCCAGCACATGGAAGGCGCGCCCGACCCGTGGGTGGCACCTGACCAGCTGCAACCGCTGCTCGACCTGTTCCTGTTGGAGCGGGCGGCGTATGAAGTCGAATATGAAGCCGCCAACCGCGTGGCGTGGATCGACCTGCCCACGAGCGGGCTGGCCCGCCTGCTGCGCAAGCTGGCCCCGACCGGAGAACCGGCATGAGCCCTCCCGCCAGTACCGGTAGCGGCACAACCGCCGGCAAGCCGGCAGGCCAGCTGCCCGGTCATGAACTCGACGCCCTGCTGGGCGGCCGCCACCCCGACCCGTTCGGCGTGCTGGGACCCCATCCGGATGGCGACGCCACGCTGGTGCGCGCCTGCCTGCCCGGGGCGGCCTCGGTGCAGCTGGCCGATGCCGGCGGCGCGCCGCTGGCGGAGATGGAGCGGCTGCACGGCGGCGGCGTGTTCGCCGCCCGCTTGCCGCGCGCGGCCGGAAACGGCGCCGCGGCCTACCGGCTGCGCGTGCAATGGTCCGACGGCACCGAGCAGTGCAGCGCCGACCCCTATGCCTTCGGCCTGCTGCTGGGCGAGCTGGACCTGCACCTGATCGCCGAGGGCCGGCACTTCGAGCTCGGCGCCTGCCTGGGCGCGCAATGCCAGCGCGTCGACGGCATCGACGGCGTGCGCTTCGCGGTGTGGGCCCCCAATGCGCGGCGGGTCTCGGTGATCGCCGACTTCAACGGCTGGCACCCGGCGCGGCATCCGATGCGGCTGCGCCATCCCAGCGGTATCTGGGAGTTGTTCGTCCCCGCCGCGCTGGGCGCGCAGCCGGGCAGCCGCTACAAGTACGACCTGCTCGACCCGCACGGCACCGAGCTGCCCGACAAGGCCGACCCGCTGGCGCTGGCCGCCGAGCCGCCGCCCGCCACCGCCTCGGTCGTGACCGGTCCCGGCCAGGGCGCGCCCCCGTTCACCTGGCACGATGACGACTGGATGGCCAGCCGCCAAGAGCGCGACCCATACCGCACGCCGATGTCGGTCTATGAAGTCCATGTGCTGTCGTGGCTGCGCGCGGCCAACGATGCGCAGCACGGCTGGGACATCCTGGCCGACCGGCTGGTGCCCTACGTGCAGGAACTGGGCTTCACCCATATCGAGCTGCTGCCCATCACCGAGCACCCGTTCGGTGGCTCGTGGGGCTACCAGCCGCTGTCCCTGTACGCGCCGACCGCGCGGCTGGGACCGCCGCAGGCCTTTGCCGCGTTTATCGATCGCTGCCACCAGGCCGGCATCGGCGTGATCCTGGACTGGGTGCCGGCGCACTTCCCCACCGATCCGCACGGGCTGGCGCAGTTCGACGGCACCGCGCTGTACGAGCACCAGGATCCGCGCGAAGGCTTCCACCAGGACTGGAACACGCTGATCTACAACCTTGGCCGCAACGAAGTGCGCGGCTTCCTGCTGGCCGGCGCGCTGCACTGGCTCGAGCACTTCCACGCCGACGGCCTGCGCGTCGACGCGGTGGCTTCGATGCTCTACCGCGACTACAGCCGCCAGCCCGGACAGTGGGTGCCGAACCGCTTCGGCGGCCGCGAGAACCTCGAAGCGGTGGACTTCCTGCGCGAACTCAACGCCGTGGTCCATGAACGCTGCCCGGGCGCGCTGACCATCGCCGAAGAGTCGACCGCCTGGCCCGGCGTGACCGCCAGCGTGGCCAGCGGCGGGCTCGGCTTCGACTTCAAATGGAACATGGGCTGGATGCACGACACCCTGAAGTATCTTGGCCACGAGCCGGTCCACCGCGCCTGGCACCACCAGAACATGACCTTTGGCCTGGTCTACGCCTGGTCCGAAGCCTTCGTGCTGCCGCTGTCGCACGACGAGGTCGTGCACGGCAAGGGCTCGATGATCGGCAAGGTGCCGGGCGACGACTGGCAGCGCTTTGCCGGCCTGCGCGCCTATTACGGCTTCATGTGGGCGCATCCGGGCAAGAAGCTGCTGTTCATGGGTGGCGAGCTGGCGCAGTGGCAGGAATGGAACCACGACGCCGAGCTCGACTGGCCGCTGCTGGACCAGTCCATGCACCGCGGCATGCACACGCTGGTGCGCGACCTGAACCGGCTCTACCGCGAGCTGCCCGCGCTGCATGCGCTGGACCACAGCCCCGAAGGCTTCCAGTGGGTGGTCGGCGACGACAACCACAACAGCGTGTTCGCATGGCTGCGCCGCGCGGGGGCGGACAGCCACGAAGTGGTGTTGGCGGTGGTCAACATGACGCCGGTGCCGCGCCAGGGTTACCGTGTCGGCGTGCCCTATGCCGGCACGTGGCGGGAATGCCTGAATACCGATGCCGCGGTCTACGGCGGCAGCAATCTCGGCAACGGCGGCGCCGTGACGGCCATCGACGTGCCTTCGCACGGGCAGCCGGCTTCGCTGGTGCTGACGCTGCCGCCGCTGGCCACGCTGGTGCTGCGCTTCGACCGGGGTGACGGCAGCGAAGGCGCCGCGACATGACGCGCCAGTTCGCCGACCGGCTGCTGCCCGGCAAGCCGTTTCCGCTGGGCGCCCACTGGGACGGGCTGGGAGTCAATTTCGCGGTGTTCTCGGCGCACGCCTCGCGCATCGACCTGTGCCTGTTCTCCGACAACGGCCGCAAGGAACTGGTCCGCCTGCCGCTGCCGGAATGCACCGACGAGATCTGGCATGGCTACCTGCCCAACGCGGCACTGGGCACGCTGTACGGCTATCGCGCGCACGGCCCTTACGACCCCGGCCACGGACACCGCTTCAACCCGCACAAGCTGCTGCTGGACCCGTATGCGCGCCAGCTGAGCGGCCCGGTGCGCTGGTCCGATGCGCTGTTCGGCTACCGGCTGCAGAGCGCGCGTGGCGACCTCACCCTGGACCGCCGCGACAGCGCACCGACCATGCCCAAGGCGGTGGTGGTGGACGAGAGCTTCCACTGGGGCGACGACCGGCCACCGGCCGTGCCGTGGCCCGCCACCGTGATCTACGAGGCCCACCTGCGCGGCCTGTCGATGCTGCGCGACGACCTGCTGCCCAACCTGCGCGGCACTTTTGCCGCGCTGTGCGACCCGCGCTTTATCGACCACCTGGTGCAGCTGGGCGTGACCACCGTCGAACTGCTGCCGGTGCACGCCATCCTGCAGGACCGCTTCCTGCTGGAGCGCGGACTGCGCAACTACTGGGGCTACAACACGCTGTCCTACTTCGCCCCCGAGCCGGCCTACCTCGGCACCGGGCAGCTGCAGGAATGCAAGGTGGCGATGCGGCGCCTGCACGCCGCCGGCATCGAAGTGATCCTGGACGTGGTCTACAACCACACCTGCGAAGGCAACGAGCTGGGGCCGACGGTGTCCTGGCGCGGACTCGACAATGCCAGCTACTACCGGCTGATGCCCGGCGACGAGCGCCACTACATCAACGACACCGGCTGCGGCAACACGCTCAACCTGTCGCACCCGCGCGTGCTGCAGATGGTGCTGGATTCGCTGCGCTACTGGGTGCAGTGCTACCACATCGACGGTTTCCGCTTCGACCTCGGCAGCACGCTCGGGCGCGAAGGCAACGGCTTCGACGCGGGCTCCGGCTTCTTCGACGCGCTGATGCAGGATCCGGTGCTGAGCCGCGTCAAGCTGATCTCGGAGCCCTGGGACCTGGGCCCGGGCGGCTACCAGCTGGGCAACCATCCGCCCGGTTTTGCCGAGTGGAACGACAAGTTCCGCGACGTCAGCCGCCGCTTCTGGCGCGGCGACGCCGGGCACCGCGGCGAGATGGCGGCGCGGCTGGCGGCCTCCGCCGACCTGTTCGACCGCCGCCGCCGGCGCCCGTGGGCCAGCATCAACTTCATCACCGCGCACGATGGCTTCACCCTGGCCGACCTGGTCAGCTACAGCGCCAAGCACAACGAAGCCAACGGCGAAGACAACCGCGACGGCACCGACGACAACGCCAGCGCCAACTGGAGCCCGGACGGCAGCGTCGAAGGCCCCACCGACGACCCCGACATCCTGCAGCGCCGCAGCCGCGTGGCGCAGGCGCTGATGGCCACGCTGCTGCTGGCGCAAGGCACGCCGATGCTGACTGCCGGCGACGAATGGGGCCGCAGCCAGGCCGGCAACAACAACGCCTATTGCCAGGACAACGAGCTGTCGTGGCTGGACTGGAAGCAGACCCAGGCGCCCGGCGCGCAGCCGATGCAGCAGATGGTGCGCCGGCTGCTGGCGCTGCGGCGCAGGCTCCATGCGCTGGGCGGCGACCGCTTTGCCCACGGGCGCGAAGAACCGGCGCCGGGCATTGCCGACATCGCCTGGTTCGATACCGACGGCAAGCCGCCGACGCCGGAGGAATGGGCCGACCCCGAGATCCGCACGCTGGCGCTGCGGCGCGCCGCCGCCCCGCCGCAGCCGGAGCGCCCGATGCTGGGTACGCTGGCGCAAGCGGCGTCCGGCGACGCCCGCGCGGTGCAGGTGACCCTGCTGCTGCTCAACGCCGGCGACAGCGATGCCACCTTCCAGCTGCCCGAGCCCGCGCTGCCGTGGGCCCTGCTGTTCGATAGCAGCCGGCCCGAGGCCAGCGACGCCGAGCTGGCTGGCACACAGGTGGGCGAATCCCAGCCGGTTGCCGCCCACTCGCTGGTGCTGCTGGCCGCGCAGGCGCCCACGCCGCGGGAGGACCACGCGTGAGCCGCGCCGGCACGCCTTCGCCGCTGCAGGCGCTGGCGCTGCGCGCCGGCCTGCAGCCGCACTGGACCGATGCCTGGGACCAGCCGCGCGAGGTCGGCGACGCCGCACTGCGGCGCGTGCTGGAAGGACTGGGCCTGCCGTGCGGCAGCCCGGGCCAGTGCGCCGCCTCGCATGCATGGCTGGCCGCCGACGACGCGGCCCATGCGGTGCCGCCGCTGCTGACCGCGGAGCGCGGCCAGCCGGTCACGGTGCCGTGGCCGCATACCGTGCCGCAGCGCGCCTACCGGGTGACGCTGGAAGACGGCGCGATCATCGCCGGCACCGCGGTGCGCGGCGCGGGTGCCGACGCCGTGCTGCTTCAATTGCCCGCCATCGACGTCTGCGGCTATCACCGGCTGGACCTCGGCAATGCCCATGCCACGCTTGCGGTGGCGCCGCGGCGCTGCTACGGCGTCGCCGACGCGCTGCGGCATGCCGGCCGCGGCAAGGAGGGCAACGGCGACGGCGCGCGCACGCCGCCGTGGGGCCTGGCGGTGCAGCTCTACAGCCTGCGCCGCGGCGCGGCCTGCGGCATGGGCGACCTGACCGCGCTGGCCGAAGGCTGCGCCAGCGCCGCGCGCGCCGGCGCGGACGCCATCGCCATCAACCCGCTGCACGCGCCCTTCGCCGCGCTGCCTGAGCGCTACAGCCCGTATGCGCCGTCGAGCCGGCTGTTCCTGAACCCGCTCTATGCGGACCCTGCCACGGTGTTCGGCGAGGCCGCGGTGGACGCCGCCATCGCCGGCCTTGGCGCGGGCGACACGCTGCAGGCGCTCGACGCCCGCGGCGAGATCGACTGGATCGCGCTGGCGCCGCTGCGCTACGCCATCCTGCGCTGGCTGTGGCAGCGGCGCGAGAACCTGCTGCCGCGCGCGGCGCTGGAGGACTATGCCGCGTTCCGCGCGCGCGGCGGCACAGCGCTGCATGCCCATGCCTGCTATGAGGCAATCCAGGCCCGACGGCTCGGCGACAGCGGCAACGGCAACAACCAGCAGGCCGCGCCGGACTGGCGCTGCTGGCCGGTTACGCTGCGCTCGCCGGCCGATGCCGCAGTGGCCGCCTTCGCGCAGGCTCACGCCGACGACGTGGCCTTCCACGCCTTCCTGCAATGGCTCGCCGACGATGGCCTGGCGCGGGCGCAGCGCGCGGCGCGGGACTCCGGCATGGCCATCGGCATCATCCGCGACCTTGCCGTCGGCGCCGACCCCGGCGGCAGCCAGGCCTGGACGCGCCAGGCCGAAACGCTGGCAGGCTTCCATGCCGGCGCGCCGCCGGACCTGTACAACCCGCTCGGGCAGGACTGGGGCGTGGCGGTGTTCTCGCCGCGGGGGCTGCGCCGGCA
Organism: Cupriavidus nantongensis; assembly: GCF_041726985.1. Classification (GTDB taxonomy): domain Bacteria; phylum Pseudomonadota; class Gammaproteobacteria; order Burkholderiales; family Burkholderiaceae; genus Cupriavidus; species Cupriavidus nantongensis_A. Next base: position 365,276 of record NZ_CP168302.1, read on the forward strand.
CGGCTACGGGGCGTTCCTGGAGATGCTGCGCGCCAACCTGTCGCACGCCGGCGGACTGCGCATCGACCACGTGCTGGGCCTGGCGCGCCTGTGGCTGGTGCCGGCCGGCGCGCCCGCCAGCGACGGCGCTTACCTGCGCTATCCGCTGCAGGACTTGCTGCGGCTGGTGGCGCTGGAGTCGTGGCGGCATCGCGCCATCATCATCGGCGAGAACCTCGGCACGGTGCCGCCGGAGCTGAATGCGGCACTGTCGGCGCGCGGCGTGCTGGGCATCGACGTGCTGTGGTTCCAGCGCGAGGCGCCCGCGCAAAACGAGACTCAGGATGCGGCACCGGCCGATACCGGCGACGTGACCGGCCCGGAGGCGGAGCCGGCGGCCTTCGTGCCGCCGCAAGACTGGCCCCCGGATGCCGTCGCCACCACCACCACGCACGACCTGCCCACCGTTGCCGGCTGGTGGGCCGGCCAGGACTTGGCGTGGCGCGACCGGCTGCGGCTGCTGGCGCCGGGCAAAACCCTGGCGCAGGCACAGGCCGGCCGCGCGCGCGAGCGCGCGGCGCTCTGGCAGGCCTTGTGCCACGCCGGGCTATGCAGCGGCGCCGTGCCCGCCCCGCAGCATGCGCCGCTGGACGCGGTGCTGGCCTGGCTGGGCACGGCGCGCACCGCGATGCGGCTGCTGCCGGTGGAAGACCTGCTCGGCCTGGCCGAACAGCCCAACCTGCCGGGCACCACCAGCGGCCATCCCAACTGGCAGCGCCGGCTCGATACCGAGGTGCGTGCGTGGTTCGGCACCCCGGCGCTGCGCGCGCGGGCCGACGCATGGCGAGGCATCCGCCCCGGCGCACGCCATCCGCCGGAGCAGCGATGAGGGCCACAAGCCCCACCGCCACCGCCAATGTGCTGTGCCCGGAACCGCCGTCCGCATCGATCGTGCAACCGCCTTTCGATCCGCTAAGCTTGACCCACCCCCATGCGCAGGAGCCCCGCCATGAACGAAGCCATCCGGCCCGAGCATGCCGATGACACCCGCACTGCCCTGTCCGGCGCCAGCCTGCGCCAGGCCTTTCTCGACCACCTGTTCCATACCCAGGGCAAGCTGCCCGGGCACGCCAGCCAGAACGACCTCTACCAGGCCGCCGCGCATACCGTGCGCGACCGCCTGGTGCAGCGCTGGATCAGCACCGCCGAGGCCTACCTGGGCCAGCCCTCGCGCACGGTGGCCTACCTGTCCGCCGAATTCCTGATGGGCCCGCACCTGGGCAACAACCTGATCAACCTGGGCATCTTCGAGGAGGTCTGCGAGGCCATGGAGGAGGCCGGACTGGACCTCGCCCGCATCCTCGACCAGGAAGTCGAGCCGGGGCTGGGCAACGGCGGCCTGGGCCGGCTGGCGGCGTGCTTCATGGATTCACTGGCGACGCTGGAGATTCCCGCGCTGGGCTACGGCATCCGCTATGAGTACGGCATCTTCCAGCAGACCATCATGGACGGCATGCAGGTCGAGAAGACCGACACCTGGCTGCGCAACGGCAACCCGTGGGAAATCCAGCGCTCCGAATGGGCCGTGCAGGTGCGCCTGGGCGGACACACCGAGCACTACACCGACGACCGCGGCCACTACCGCGTGCGCTGGGTGCCGGCCAAGACCGTGGTCGGCGTGCCGTTCGATTCGCCGATCCTGGGTTACCGCGTCAACACCGTGAACACACTGCGCCTGTGGCGCGCCGACGCAACCGAGGCCTTCGACTTCCACACCTTCAACCGCGGCGACTACCTTGGCGCCGTCAGCAAGAAGGTGACCTCCGAGAACCTGACCAAGGTGCTCTACCCCAACGACGAAACCACGCAGGGCAAGGAGCTGCGGCTCGAGCAGCAGTATTTCTTCGTCGCCTGCTCGCTGCAGGACATGCTGCGGCTGCTCGCGGTCGACGGCATCCCGGTGACGCGCTTCCACGAGAAGTTCGCGGTGCAGCTCAATGACACCCACCCCGCCGTGGGCATTGCCGAACTGATGCGGCTGCTGGTCGACGAGCACGACCTGCCCTGGAACGAGGCGTGGCACATCACCCAGAGCGCCTTCGCCTACACCAACCACACGCTGCTGCCCGAGGCCCTGGAGCAGTGGCCGCTGCCGCTGTTCGGGCGGGTGCTGCCGCGCCACCTCGAGATCATCCTGGAGATCAACGCGCGCTTCCTGGACGAGGTGCGGATCCGCTTCTACGGCGACGAATCGCGCCTGGCGCGGCTGTCGCTGATCAGCGAGCATGGCCAGCGCCATGTGCGCATGGCCAACCTGGCGTGCGTCGGCAGCCATGCCATCAATGGCGTGGCCGAGCTGCACTCGCGCCTGATGCGCGAGGACGTGCTCAAGGACTTCTACGAGATGTGGCCCGAGAAGTTCACCAGCATCACCAATGGCGTGACGCCGCGGCGCTGGCTGGCGCTGTCCAACCCGCGGCTGACGCGGCTGGTATCGGATGCGATCGGCGATGGCTGGATCTCGGACCTCGAGCAGCTGCGCGCGCTGGAGCCGTATGCCGACGACGCCGGCTTTCGCGACGCGTGGCAGGCGGCGCGGCTGGCCAACAAGAGCGACCTGGCGCAACTGGTGCGCGACACCACGGGCGTGGTGATCGACCCGTCGTCGATGTTCGACGTGATGGTCAAGCGCATCCACGAATACAAGCGCCAGCACCTGGCGGTGCTGCATGTGATTGCGCTGTACCACCGCATCAAGTCCGATCCCGGCGCGCAGATCCAGCCGCGCACCTTCCTGTTCGGCGGCAAGGCCGCGCCCGGCTACGCCTATGCCAAGCTGATGATCCGCTTCATCACCTCGGTGGCCGACGTGGTCAACCGCGACCCGCAGGTGCGCGACCGGCTCAAGGTGGTGTTCCTGCCCAATTTCAACGTCACCTACGGCCAGCGCATCTACCCGGCGGCGGACCTGGCCGAGCAGATCTCGCTGGCCGGCAAAGAAGCCTCCGGCACCGGCAACATGAAGTTCGCGATGAACGGCGCACTGAATATCGGCACCATGGACGGCGCCAATATCGAATTGCGCGAAGCGGTGGGCCATGACAACTTCTTCCCGTTCGGCCTGACCGCGCCGGAGGTCTATGCGCTGCGCGAAAGCGGCTACGACCCGGCCGCGTACTACCACAGCAACCCGCAGTTGCGCGCGGTGATCGACCTGGTGCAGCAGGGTTTCTTCTCGCGCGGCGAGCCCGGCCTGTTCCGGCCCTTGTTCGAGCCGCAGCATGGGCACGACCCCTACCTGCTGATGGCGGACTTTGCCTCCTATATCGATTGCCAGCAGAAGGTGTCGGCCGCGTATGCCGACCAGGCGCGCTGGCAGCGCATGTCGGTGCTGTCGTGCGCGCGCTCCGGGCGCTTCTCGTCGGACCGGGCCATCCGCGAATATTGCGAGCGCATCTGGCATGTCGAGCCGGTGCCGGTGCGGCTGCTGCACCGCGCCAGCGGCGAGCCCTGGCAGGTAGAGGCCGGCGTCAGCGGACCGCGCGCGGCCTGAGGCGCGAACAGTTGCCTGCGCCGATGGCACGGGCGTTGGCGCAGGGTAGTTTCTACAATGCCACAGGTAACAAAGCCCGCGCCGCGCTGCGCCGCGGGCTTGCCGGTGGCGCCGCGAATGCGCCGTTCTGCTGGCATGGAGTTCGCATTGCGCAAGGATCCGATTTCCCCCAGAAGGCAGGAGCCGAATTTGAACGCCGACCCCTTTCTCCTCGCCCCCGGCACGCGCTCTGCCGTGCCACCGCTGGCGCCGTTCGACTGCTTTGCCGCGCCTTCGGCATCCGCCTTCAGCTCGCATGACGAACCCACGCAGGACTACCTGTTCGGGCCGGCCTGGCTGCCGGACGGGCGGGTACGCTTCCGCCTGTGGGCACCCGACGCCGCCGAGCAGGGACAGGCGGTGCGCGTGGAAATCGCCGGGCTGGGCCCGGTGCCGATGGCGTGCGGCGCCAACGGCTGGTTCGAGGCGATCGTGCCTGGCTGCGCGGGCGCGCGCTACTGGTTCCGGCTCGACGACGGCACCACCGTGCCGGACCCGGCCTCGCGCTGGCAGGCCGACGATGTCCACGGCCCCAGCATCGTGCCGGCACGCGACGCCGCCAGCGCGTTTGCATGGACCTGCCCCGACTGGCGTGGCCGCCCCTGGCACGAAGCCATCGTCTATGAAATGCATGTGGGCCTGTGCGGCGGCTACGCGGGCGCCGCACAGCAGCTGCCGCGGCTGGCCGCGCTGGGCTTCACCGCGGTCGAGCTGATGCCGGTGGCCGAGTTTCCCGGCACGCGCAACTGGGGCTATGACGGCGTGTTGCCGTTTGCGCCGGAGTCCGGCTACGGCGCGCCCGACGACCTGCGGGCGCTGGTCGACCGCGCCCACCAGCTCGGCATGATGGTGCTGCTGGACGTGGTCTACAACCATTTCGGGCCGGAAGGCAACTACCTGCACCGCTACGCCAGCGCCTTCTTCCGTGCGGACCGCCAGACCCCATGGGGGCCGGCCATAGATTTCCGCCGGCCGCAGGTGCGGCGCTTCTTTACCGAGAACGCGCGCTACTGGCTCGAGCAGTTCCGCTTCGACGGCCTGCGCCTGGACGCCGTGCATGCCATCGAGGACGAAGGCTGGCTGGCGGCGCTGCCGGGCGAACTGCGCACCGCGCTGGCCGATGGCGATGGCCCTCGTCGCCATCTGCACCTGGTGCTGGAGAACGACAACAACGATGCCGCGCTGCTGGCCGCGGGCTACGACGCGCAGTGGAACGACGACGCGCACCACGCGCTGCACGTGCTGCTGACCGGCGAGGACGATGGCTACTACCGCGACTACAGCGCGACGCCGGATACAGTCGATAGCGGCGATGGCGACAGCGCCGCCGCCGGGCGCGGCTTGCCTGCGCTGCGCCACCTCGCGCGCGTGCTGGGCGAAGGCTTTGCCTACCAGGGCGAACGCTCGGCGTTCCGCTCGGCCGCCCTGCCCGCGATGGCGGAGGGCGTGCGGCGCGGCCAGCCCAGCGCGCACCTGCCGCCCACGGCCTTTGTCTGCTTTCTGCAGAACCACGACCAGACCGGCAACCGCGCGCTCGGCGAACGGCTGGTGCAACTGGCCGATCCTGACGCGCTGCGCGCGGCGATCGCCATGCAGCTGCTGTGCCCGCAGGTGCCGCTGGTGTTCATGGGCGAGGAAACCGGCAGCGCGCAGCCGTTCCTGTATTTCACCAGCCATCCGCCCGAGCTGGCCCGGGCCGTGCGCGACGGACGCCGGCGCGAGTTCGCCGCGACCGCCGCGTTCAGCGACGACGACCGCGCCGCGACCATCCCCGATCCCAACGACCCCGCTACATTTGAAGCCTCGCGCCCAAGCTTCGACGATGACGGCGACTGGACGCCGTACTACCGCGAACTGCTCGCCGTACGGCGGCGCGAACTGCTGCACCGGCTGGCCGGCTGCCAGAGCGCCGGCGTCGACGTGCTGGGGCCGGCGGCGCTGTGCGCGCGCTGGCGGCTGATGGACGGCGTCGAGCTGAGCCTGTGGCTCAACCTGGGCAACGAAGCCGTGCCGTGCACGCGGCCGTGCCACGATCGCAGCACCGCGCTGCATGAGAGCAGCGCCGGCGCGGCCGCGGCCCTGTCGGCCGGGCTGCTGCCGCAGCGCTCGTGCGTGGCCACCGTGTGCGAGCCCGCCGCGGCCCGCGCGCGATGATGCCTGACGGTGCGACGCAAGCGCTGCCGCGCGCAACCGCCCGGCTGCAGCTGCACCCGGGCTTCACCTTTGCCGATGCCGCCGCCGTGGTCGGCTACTACGCTGCGTTAGGCGTCAGCCACCTCTATCTGTCGCCCATATGCGGTGCGCGGCCCGGTTCCACCCATGGCTATGACGTCACCGATTTCACCGCGGTGCGTGACGAGCTGGGCGGCGAGCCCGGGCTGAAAGCGCTGGCCGCGCGCGCCCGCGACGCCGGCCTCGGCCTGATCGTCGACATCGTGCCCAACCATATGGCGGCCGACCCCACCCACAACGCCTGGTGGCGCGACGTGCTGGCGCATGGCCGCGGCAGCCCTTGCGCGGCCACCTTCGACATCGACTGGACCCCGCGCGACCCGGCGCTGCACGGCAAGGTGCTGCTGCCGATCCTGGGGCAGTCGTACTGGGACACCGTGGTGGCCGGGGAACTGCGCTGGGTGCCGGCCAGCGACGATGCCCCCGCCCACCTGCGCTATTTCGACCACACGCTGCCGCTGGCACCGGGCAGCGTCGACGCCGAGGCCGAGCGCGACGGCCCCGCCTGGTACGACGCCACGCGTGCCGACGGCCGCGGCCGCCTCCATGCCCTGCTGGAACGCCAGCACTACCGGCTGGCCTGGTGGCGCACCGCCGCCGCCGCGCAGAACTGGCGCCGCTTCTTCGAGATCAGCGACCTGGTCGGCGTGCGCGAGGAGGACGAGCGGGTGTTCGATGCAGTCCATGCGCTGGTCCTGCGGCTGCTGCGCGAAGGCTGGATCGACGGCGTGCGCGTCGACCACGTCGACGGCCTGGCCGATCCCGCCGGCTACTGCCGCCGGCTGCGCGCCGAGCTGGACCGCCACGCCGCCGCGCGTCCGCCCACGCTGCGGCTGCAACATCCGTGGCTGGTGGTCGAGAAAATCCTGGGCCCGCGCGAGCGCCTGGCGCCGGACTGGCAGGTGCATGGCACCACCGGCTATGACTTCATGGACGAGATCGCCGCGGTGCTGCATGACGGCGACGGCGAGGCGCCGCTGGATGCGCTGTGGGCCGCGGTCAGCGGCGATGCGCGCGACTTTCCCGCGCATGTCGAAGCCGCGCGGCGCCAGGTGCTGGAGCGGCACCTGGTGACGGAATTCGAAGGCGCCGCCGCCTGCCTGCGCGACTGCGCCGAGCAGGAGCCCGGCACGCGCGACCTGACCCGGGCGGCGCTGCGGCGTGCGCTGGCCGCGCTGATGGCGGCGGTGCCGGTGTATCGCAGCTACTTCGACGCGCGTCCGGCCGAACGCGACGGGGCCGCGGCGCTTGCCGATGACGCCATGCTCGAACAAGCCATGCGCGCCGCGCGCGCCGGCCTGGCGCCCGACGAAGCGGTGGCGCTGGCCTTTATCGGCGGCTGCCTGCGCACCGCCGCGCCGGCCGACAGCGAGACCGGCGCGCTGCGCCGCCGGCTGCAGCAGCTGATGCCGGCGCTGGCGGCGAAGGCCGGCGAGGACACCGCGTTCTACCGCTACGGCCGGCTGCTGTCGCGCAACGAAGTCGGCAGCGATCCGGCCCGGCTGGCGATGCCGCCGGCGCACTTCCACGCCCGCATGGCGGCGCGGCGGCTGGCCTGCCCCTACGCCATGCTCGCCACCGCGACCCACGACCACAAGCGCGGCGAAGACGCGCGCATGCGCCTGGCGGTGCTGAGCGAGGTGCCGGGTGCGTGGGCCGATGCCGTGGCCGCGTGGGAGGCCGCGTCGGCACCGCTGCTGGCCACGTTGCCGCACGCGCCCGACCCCGGCGACCGGCTGATGCTGTACCAGACCCTGGTCGGCGCCTGGCCGATGGAAGACCTGAACCTTGCCGACGATGCCGGCGCCGCGCAGCCCTTGCTGGAGCGCGTGAGCGCGTGGCAGCGCAAGGCCATCCGCGAAGCCAAGCGCCATGGCAACTGGACCTGCCCCGACACCGATTACGAAGCCGCATGCGAGGCCTTCCTGCACGGCCTTTCCGCACACGCGCCAGCGGGCGGAACCGGCAGTGTGCTGGCGCAGATCGGCCAGTTCGCGCAGCGCATTGCCGCGGCCGGGGCCCTGAACAGCCTGGCGCAGGTGCTGGTGCAACTGACCGCGCCCGGCATTCCTGACCGCTACCAGGGCTGCGAAGGCTGGGACCTGAGCCTGGTCGACCCCGACAACCGGCGCCCGCCCGACTACGCGCGGCTACAGGCACGGCTGAGCTGCAGCGCGGGCTGGGCCCACTGGCTGGCGCACTGGCGCGACGGCCGCATCAAGCAGCAGCTGGTGCGCCAGGTGCTGGCGGTGCGCCGCGCGCATGCGGCGTTGTTCGCCGACGGCCAATACAGCATGCTGGCCGCGCAGGGGGCGCTGGTGCCGCAGGTGCTGGCGTTCGCGCGCAGCGCCGACGGGCGCCAGGCCATCACCGTGGTGACCCGGCTTGCCGCCGCGCGCGTCGACCCCGACCTGCCGCGCATTCCGCAAGCGGCCTGGGGCGATACCACGCTCAACGTCGGTGCGCCGCAACGGAGCCGCTGGACCGATGCCCTGACCGGCCATGTCATCGACGCGCCCATGGGCCGCCTGCGGCTGCGCGAAGTGCTGGGCGGCCTGCCGGTCGCGCTGCTGCTGCGCGAGCCCTGACGCGTCGGGCTCAGGAGTGCGGCGGCGCCGTCGGCTGCCATACCACCGGCGTGAACGGCCCGCGCCCGGCCTGAGTGGGCGAGGCGCTGCGTTCCTGCGGCAGGTAGGGCCGGATCACCACGGCCACGTAGTCGTCTTCCTTGGGCGTTACCACGATGTACGCGAGCCCCGACATCACCAGGCCGACCTCGCCGAGCTCGGTGGCGATGCGCGCCACGATAAAGCGCTGCAGCAGCATCGGATTGACGCTGTCGTCGATCGCGAGTGCGGCGGTGCAGATGGTCAGGAAGCAGCGTTCGACCTCGCGGCACACCACCACCACTTCATCGATGGCATAGCCGGCGCGGCTGGCACGCACCAGCACCGACACCCCTGCACTGGGCACGGCGCGGTGCCATCCCGGCTTGACCTTGAAGCTGGGCAGGGCCAGTCCGGAACCGGTGTCCTGCGCGACGGTGTTGAAACGCTGGGCAAAGTCCGAAGGCGTGATCGCAAGCAGCTGGCGCTCGACCGGTGCCGACGACACCGATACCGACGAGGCCAGGACCACGGTGGACAGAATGCTGGCTAGGTTCATAGCTTCCTCGCAACGGCTATACGCTCCCCCGCGCTGTCGGGCCCGGCAGCACACGGCCGCAAGCTGCGCCGCGGCGGGAAGGCCGGCGTTGCGGGTGCTCGCCGGCACTTGCCGCACGCCAGTTGTTGCCAGCATTTCCTTCACTATAGACAGGGCCGCACGCCAGCACAGGACGGAACGCAAGCGGCACGCCAGCCGGCGCGCCGCGGCCCTGCGCAGCGCAGTACGCCCTGCGCCGGCTCAGCCACGCACGCCATGCAGTTTCTGCAGCGCCTGTAAAAACTACGGCGCATGCGCCACCACGGCGCGACGGCGACGGCGGCGCCTGGCGCACAGCCCGCGCCGTGGCGCAGCATCGGCGCGCTGGCGGCAGTGCCCGCGCCCATGGCCATGCGGGAACGGAGCTTGCAGGCAAATTGCAGGTGCGGGCTGAACCGCAGGCCCGCCAGATGTACAGGAGGGCCTCATGACCGCACGCTATCGTTCCCGCATCGCCGCGCTGGCGTTGCCGCTGGCAGTGCTGGCCACGGCGGCCTCCGAACCGGGCCGGGCGGCACCGACCGACGCGCCCGCGGCACCGTCTTCCACGGGCCGCACCGCGGCACCGCGCGACACCGCTGCCGCCAGCGACCGCGCCATCACTGCCGAGGTGCAGGCGCGCCTGGCCAATGCGCGCGCGCTGGACCCCGCCAGGATCCGCGTTTCGACCACCGACGGCGTGGTCAAGCTCGAAGGCACCGTGCGCGATGACAAACAGCGTACGATGGCCATGGAACTGGCGCGTTCCGTGCGCGGCGTCAGCGCGGTTTCGGATGAACTGCGCGCCGGCACCGATTGACGACCTGTCGCCTGTCCGGCAGCGCCATGCCAACCTTGATGGAGACGTGATGAGCACCCATCGCCAGCCCGACCACGACACCACCCGCCGCCGCAGCGAGCCACGCGACCCGCATAAGGGCGGCCCCGACACCGAGCACGAGCGCGGCAAGCCGGGACGCGACCGACGCCACGATGTCGAGCGCGAGCACGACATTCCCGACGAGAACGGCGAGCCGCCCTCGGTCAGGCGCCCCGGCGGCAAGCCCGAGGAAAGCGAGCCGCCGGTCGAGAACTACTGAACCACGGCGACCCGCCTTGCACTCACCCGAACAGGAGGCATGATGAGCAAGACCGTACGTACCGGCCCCACCCGGCATGCCGGCACCCGCACCGATCGCGTGGGCAGCCCGTCGGCGGGCCGGCGCGAAGGCGCGCAAGCCGCCTCCGGCCGCGGCCGTTCGCGCCAGAACACGGCCACCGGTGCGGCGCGCGCCGACGCCGGCAACATCCCCAGCACGCTGGATCCAGACCTCGACCAGGAAACCAACGATATCGAGAACGAACTCGAGCAGCGCGATGAGGACGCGCACAGCCCCGAGGAAGAGGAAACCCCCGAGGAAGAGATCGCCGATGAAGTGGTGCGCGCGGCCGAGGCACTGCCGAGCGACGTGCCGGTCGACAAGGCCGACCGCACCGACGAGCGCGAAGAAAACCCGCCGCGCCCGCCCCGGGTGGATTAACCCGACGCTGGAGTAACCCGACAGCGCGGCTTCGCAGAACCTCAGGGCCGGGCGGCTCCGGAGGTGACGGAGCCGCCCTGAGTCATTCGGAGGCCAGGATGCCGTAGGGCCGCACGCGGATGTGGTTGATCACGTCCTGCACGCCGAACACGCGCTCGGCAATCTCTTCGATGTCGTATTTGCTGCGGCGATCGCCGACGTGGCCCTCCAGCGTCACCAGGCCGTCCTGCACCCGCACCGTGACTTCGCTGACATCGAGCTCCTGCGCATGCGCGAGCCGGTCGCAGACTTCATCATGGATGCGGTCGTCGCCGCGGCGGTAGTTCTTCGGGCCGCCGCGGCGGTAGCCCTGGTACGCAGGCGCGTCCCAGTCGTCGGCGCCATAACCGCCCGCGCCGCCCGCGCTACCGTAAGGCGCGCCGGCAGGCCCGCCGTACCAGTCGCGCCGGCCCTCCCACCGCTCTGCGCCATACGGTACGCGGCGCCGCGACCATTCGTCTTCATAGCGGGCCTCGTCCCAGGGTTCCGTCGCGGGCCCCCAGCGCCAGGATTCGACCACCCTGCCATACCGGCCCTCTTCCGCGCCTTCCAGCGGACGGGTGTCATCCCGCGGCAGCCGCTCTGCGGTATTGCCATAGCGGCCCGCGGTCAGGTTGCGCTGCCTGCGGTTGCGTGCCTGCGCGGGAATGCCGCTATAACCCTGGTCATTGCTGCCGTACTGGTGATCGGGGCGCCTGCGCAGGTATTCATCGTCACGGTGTTTCATTGAAGTCCTCCTTCGCGGGCGCAGTGGTACGCCGCTCATTCCACCCGCCCTCCGGCACCTCGAAACAGGCCACCAGCGGCAGGTGGTCCGAGGCCACGCGCGCCAGCGGCGAGCGGTGGCTTGCCACCGACACCAGGTGCGCGCGCGGCGACACCCAGATGCGGTCCAGCGCGAACAACGGCAGCCGCGATGGAAAAGTCGCCGTGTGCGGCGTGTGTTCGAAATACGCGTGCAGCCAGCGCAGCGGCCGGCCCCACAAGAACCATTCATTGACGTCGCCAAGCAGGATGGTCGGCAGCGGCGGCGCCGCGGCGACGTAGTTCAGCAACTGCTGCACCTGGTGTCGGCGCTCGCCCGGGCGCAAGCCCAGGTGCGTGGCGATCACGCGCAGCGGATTGGCGCAGCCGGAGGCGGTGCAGGCAACGGTGGCGTCGATGGCACCGCGCGGCTCGCAGCCCTTGACGGTCAGGTCGATCTGGTTCACGGCCTCGGGGGCGAAGCGCGTCAGCAGTGCATTGCCGTAGTCGGCGCTGCCGCGCACCCGCGTAAAACCGGACACCACGTGCATGCCAGTGTGTTCCGCCAGGTATTCCAGCGTATGGTCGTTGCTGCTGCCCGATTCCACTTCCTGCAGCGCAACGATGTCGGCGTCGAGTTCCGCCAGCACGGCGGCGATGCGGTCGGGGCGATAGCGGCGGTCGATGCCGACGGCGCGGTGGATGTTGTAGCTGACCACCGTCATCTGAGCCAGCCCCGACGCGCGTGTCGGCGGGCAATGCAACGCCCCGGCGGCCCCGGCCACGGCCGGGGTATCGCCGGGCTCACGCGCGTGGGCAGGATTTACAAGGGACGGTAAGTCCGGGTGCATTCGCATGGCCGGTCTCGAGCAGCGATTGGAAGGCGCGATCCTCAGGCCCCGTCGAGGAACTGATTGGGCCTGCCGGTGCGGCGGCCCAGGTCAGGGCTTTCCCAGCGGGCGCCTTCCATATACGGGTCCGGCGTGCGCTGCATGGTGGTGCCAGGCATGCCAGGCTGCGCCGGCATGGTCGACGGCTGGGCCTCCGGCGCGGTGGCCGCAGGTGCCGTCGGGGCGAGGTCAGTACGCGTCGGCGCATTGGCGCCCTGCGTATAAGGGTCGAACTTGTCGGTGCTGCGCGCGCCCTGCGAATACGGGTCGTAGGAGCCGCGCGGCGTACCCGGCGTCTGTGCCATGGCGGGCATGGCGGCCGCCGCCACGGCGATGGCAGCGAGCAGTCGGCTGGTGCGGATATGCTTCATGGTTACCTCCGTTGGGGCGCGATGTGCGCGCCAGTAACCATGGGCAAGCGAAAGGCGTGCCCGTACGCCTTTCGCTCCGCCACGCCCCGTGCCGCGCCCGGCCTCAGGCGATACTCACCTTGCCCCCATTCCTCGCCTCGGCGTTGCCCCGCGCCAGCACCGGCACCAGCGCCGCGCCCGTATGGCTGGCGCGGTTGCGCGACAGCGCTTCCGGATCGGCCGCGCCGACGATGGTGCCGCCGCCCGCGCCGCCTTCTGGACCGAGGTCAATGATCCAGTCGGCCTCGGCAATCACATCGAGGTCATGCTCGATCACCACCACGCTGTGGCCGCCGTCGGTGAGCCGGTGCAGCACGCGGATCAGGCGCGCCACGTCGGCCATGTGCAGGCCCACGGTCGGTTCGTCCAGCACGTACAGCGTGTGCGGCGCCTTCTGGCCGCGCCGAGTGACGTCGTCGCGCACCTTGCTCAGCTCGGTCACCAGCTTGATGCGCTGCGCCTCGCCGCCGGACAGCGTCGGCGAGGGCTGGCCCAGCGTCAGGTAGCCCAGGCCCACGTCCTTCATCAACTGCAGCGGATGGGCGATGTTCGACATGGCGGAGAAGAACTCCACCGCCTCGTCGATCTCCATGGTCAGCACTTCGCCGATATTCTTGCCGCGCCAGGTCACGGCCAGGGTCTCGGGGTTGAAGCGCTGCCCGTGGCAGACATCGCACGGCACCTTCACGTCCGGCAGGAAGCTCATGCCGATGGTGCGCACGCCCTGCCCCTCGCACGCCGGGCAGCGCCCGTCGCCGGTGTTGAACGAGAAGCGCGAGGCGGTGTAGCCGCGTGCGCGCGCTTCCAGCGTATCGGCGAACAGCCGACGGATGGTGTCCCATACGCCGATATACGTTGCCGGGCAAGAGCGCGGGGTCTTGCCGATCGGAGTCTGGTCCACTTCCAGCACGCGGTCGATGGTTTCCCAGCCGGTAATCGCCTCGCAGCCATGCCAGTTGTGCTGGACGTTGAGCGGCTTCCTGGCACTGGCCTTGCCCGCGCCATTGTCATCCTTAGCCGCATTGCGCGCGCGCCGGGTCGCCGGCGACGACAGCACCGAGCGGCCCACCGCATCGAGCAGGTTGGTCATCAGCACATCGCGCGCCAGCGTCGACTTGCCGGAGCCCGACACCCCGGTGATCGCCACCAGCCGCGACAGCGGCAGGCGCGCGGTCACATTGCGCAGGTTGTGCAGCGACGCGCCGTGCACCGTCAGCCATTCCGGCGGATCCGCGGGCTTGCCCGCGGCGCCGGGCCTGACCTTGCGCCGCGGCTGCAGCGGGTGGACGATCGGGTTGGCCAGGAACTGGCCGGTGGTGGAAGCCGTCGCCGCGGCCAGCTCGGCCACGCCGCCCTGCGCCACCAGCGTGCCGCCGCGCTTGCCCGCGCCCGGGCCGATGTCGATGATGTGGTCGGCGCGGCGGATGGTGTCTTCGTCGTGCTCCACCACCACCAGCGTGTTGCCCTTGTCGCCCAGCTTGCGCAGCGCGTCCAGCAGGATCTGGTTGTCGCGCGGATGCAGGCCGATGGTGGGCTCGTCCAGCACGTAGCACACGCCCTGCAGGTTGCTGCCGAGCTGCGCCGCCAGGCGGATGCGCTGCGCCTCGCCGCCGGACAGGCTGGGCGCGGCACGGTCCAGGCTCAGGTAGCCGAGCCCCACTTCTTCCAGGAACTGCAGGCGGCTGCCGATCTCGCTGACCACGTCGCGCGCGATCTCGGCCTCGCGCCCGGACAGGCGCAGGCCGTCGACCCAGCGGCGGGTCTCCGATACGGTCCACTGCGCCACGTCGACGATCGCGTTTTCATCGAACGTCACCGCGCGCGCCACCGGGTTCAGGCGGGTGCCGTGGCAGTCCGGGCACGGCGTGTCGACCACGCCTTCGGGTTCCTGCTCTTCCGACGGCAGGCTCTGCTCGCGGCCGCGGTTATCGTCGGCCAGCACCGTGTCGTCGAAGGCCGCGCGCTGCTCGCGCGTCAGCGCCAGCCCGGTGCCGACGCAGGTGCCGCACCAGCCGTGCTTGCTGTTGTACGAGAACATGCGCGGGTCCAGTTCCGGATAGCTGGTGCCGCATTGCGGGCAGGCACGCTTGGTCGAGAACACCTTGACCTCGCCCACGTGCGCGGTGCCACCGTTGTGCATGGCATGGTCGAGACCGTCCAGCGGCGCGAGCAGGTGCATCACGCCCTTGCCGGCTTCCAGCGTCTGCGCCAGCAGCGCGCGCAGCTCGGCCTCGTTGTCTGCCGACACCACCAGGTCGCCGACGGGCAGCTCGATGGTGTGCTCGCGGAATCGGTCCAGCCGCGGCCACGGGTCCACCGGCAGGAATTCGCCGTCGACGCGCAGGTGCGTATTGCCGCGCGCCTTGGCCCACTTGGCCAGGTCCGTGTAGACCCCCTTGCGGTTGACCACCAGCGGCGCCAGCAGTCCCACATGCTGGCCGCGATGGTCGCGCAGCAGCTGCGCGGCGATCGATTCGGGACTCTGCGACGTCACCGGCGCGCCGTCATGCACGCAGTGCTGGATGCCCAGCTTGACATACAGCAGGCGCAGGAAGTGCCAGACCTCGGAGGTGGTTGCCACCGTGCTCTTGCGGCCGCCGCGCGACAGGCGCTGCTCGATTGCCACCGTCGGCGGGATGCCGTAGACCGCGTCCACTTCGGGCCGGCCCGCGGGCTGTACGATCGACCGCGCATAGGCGTTGAGCGATTCCAGGTAGCGGCGCTGGCCCTCGTGGAACAGGATGTCGAACGCCAGCGTCGACTTGCCGGAACCCGACACACCGGTGACCACGTTGAACTTGCCGTGCGGGATGTCGACGTTCAGCGCCTTCAGGTTGTGCTCGTGCGCATTGACGATGCGCACCACGTCCTCGCCTTCGACCTCGCGGCGCGCGCGGCGCGCCTGCAGCGCGGCCTGCAGCGGCACGCCTTCGGTCTCGGCGCGTTCGGCGGCCAGCGTGCCGGCCTCGCCGAGGGCCGCGTCATAGTGGATCAGCGCCTGGCCGGTATGCGACCCGGCGCAGCGCTTGACGTCTTCGGGGGTGCCGGTGCAGACCACGCGCCCCCCAGCATCACCGCCCTCGGGGCCCAGGTCGATCAGCCAGTCGGCGGCGCGGATCACGTCCAGGTTATGCTCGATCACGATCAGCGAATGGCCACCGTCGAGCAGCTTGCCGAAGGCCCGCATCAGCTTGGCGATGTCGTCGAAATGCAGGCCCGTGGTGGGCTCGTCGAACATGAACAGCCGGCGCGGCATGGTGCTGGGCCGGGTGCGCGACGGCGTCGCCTGCGCGGCTTCGGCGAGGAAGCCCGCCAGCTTGAGCCGCTGCGCCTCGCCGCCCGACAGCGTCGGCACCGGCTGGCCCAGCTTCATGTATTCGAGCCCGACATCGACGATGGGCTGCAGCACGCGCAGCACCGCCGCATCGCCCGCAAAGCAGGCCGCGGCCTCGCTGACGGTAAGTTCCAGCACATCGGCGATGCTGAGCAGGCGTGGCGGCTGGCCGGGCGCGGCGCGCTCGATCTTTACCTCGAGCACTTCGGGCCGGTAGCGGGTGCCGTCGCAGTCCGGGCAGCGCAGGTAGACGTCGCTGAGGAACTGCATCTCGACGTGCTCGAAGCCGGAGCCGCCGCAGGTCGGGCAGCGCCCGTCGCCCGAGTTGAAGCTGAAGGTGCCGGCGGTATAGCTGCGCTGCAGCGCCAGCGGGGCCCTGGCGAAGAGCTTGCGGATCTCGTCGAAGGCGCCGACATAGCTGGCGGGATTGGAACGCGCGGTCTTGCCGATCGGCGACTGGTCGACGAAGACCACGTCGTCGACCAGCTCCGCGCCGGTCAGCTGGCGGAACGCGCCTGGCGACTCGGTGGCCTTGCCGAAGTGCCGCGCCATGGCGGGATACAGCACGTCCTGCAGCAGCGTCGACTTGCCCGAGCCGGACACGCCGGTCACGCATACCAGCCGCTGCAGCGGGATCTCCACCGTGACGTCCTGCAGGTTGTGCTCGGTCGCGCCCCCCAGCACGATGCGCGGCTGCTGTTCGTCGACGGGGCGGCGCTGCCAGTGCGAGGCATCGGCCACGCGGCGGCGCCCGCCCAGGTAGTCGCCGGTCAGCGTGCCGGCCTGGCGGATCGCCGCCGGCGTGCCGTCGAAGATGATGTTGCCACCGCGCTCGCCGGGGCCGGGGCCCATGTCGATCAGGCGGTCGGCGGCCAGCATCACCGACGGATCATGCTCCACCACCACCAGCGTATTGCCCGCGTCGCGCAGCCGGTGCATGGCCTCGACGATGCGGTTCAGGTCGCGCGGGTGCAGGCCGATGCTGGGCTCGTCCAGAACAAAGAGCGTGTTGACCAGCGACGTGCCCAGCGCCGTGGTCAGGTTGATGCGCTGCACCTCGCCGCCGGACAGCGTGCGGCTCTGGCGGTCCAGCGTGAGGTAGCCCAGGCCCACGTCGCACAGGTATTTCAGCCGCGTGCGCACCTCGGCCAGCAGCAGCTTGAGCGCGTCGTCCAGCATCGCGCTGGGCAGCGACAGGTCGTCGAAGAAGCGGCGGATCCGCTCGATCGGCAGCAGCATCAGGTCATGCACGGTCAGGCCCGGCAGCGCTTCCAGCCGGGTGCGGTCCCAGTCGACACCGCGCGGCAGGAAGCGGCGCTGTGGCGCCAGCACGGCGTCGGCATTGTCCTTCGAGCCCAGGCGCCACAGCAGCGACTCGGTCTTCAGGCGCGCGCCGCCGCAGGTCTCGCATGGCGTGTAGCTGCGGTACTTCGACAGCAGCACGCGGATGTGCATCTTGTAGGCCTTCGACTCTAGGTAGTTGAAGAACCGCATCACGCCGTACCACTGCTTGTTCCACTGCCCGTTCCAGTCCGGCGAGCCGTGGATGACCCAATCGCGCTCGGCCTCCGTCAGCTCCGACCAGGGCGTGTCGCGCGGGATCCCGGCCTTGCCGGCATAGCGCATCAGGTCGTCCTGGCATTCCTTCCAGGCCGGCGTCTGCATCGGCTTGATCGCGCCACCGCGCAGCGTCTTGCGCGCATCGGGAATCACCAGGCCGAGGTCGACCCCGATCACGCGGCCGAAGCCGCGGCAGGTTTCGCAGGCACCGTAGGCCGAGTTGAAGGAAAACAGCGCGGGCTGCGGGTCAGCATAGCGCAGGTCGCTGTCCGGGCTGTGCAGGCCGGTGGAATAGCGCCACACCGGGCCATCGTCGCCATCGGTCAGCACGTAGATGTTGACGCGCCCGCCGCCGCGCTTGAGCGAGGCTTCGATGGCCTCGACCACGCGCACTTTCTCGGCATTGCCGATGCGGAAGCGGTCCGCGACCACGTCGAGCAGCTTGCGCGCGCCGGTGGACGACTGCACCACGCGCTGCGCCTGCACGCGCGTATAGCCGCTGACCGACAGCCACTGCTGGACTTCCTCGTCGCTGGCCGATTCCGGCAGCTCCACCGGGAACGTCACCACCAGCCGTGCGTCGTGATGCGGCTGGCCCGCGGCCGTGCGCGCGACCAGGTCGGCGTAGATGGTTTCGGGCGAGTCATGCCGCACCGGCTGTGCGGTCTGCTTGTCGAACAGCTCCGCGGCGCGCGCATACAGCAGCTTCAGGTGGTCATTCAGCTCGGTCATCGTGCCGACCGTCGAACGCGAGCTGCGCACCGGGTTGGTCTGGTCGATGGCAATCGCCGGCGGCACGCCATCGACGCGCTCCACCTGCGGCCGGTCCATCCGGTCCAGGAACTGGCGCGCGTAGGCGCTGAAGGTCTCGACGTAGCGCCGCTGGCCTTCGGCATAGAGCGTGTCGAACACCAGGCTGGACTTGCCGGAGCCGGACGGCCCCGTCACCACGGTCATCTCGCCTGGACGCAGGTCGAGATCGACATCCTTGAGGTTGTGCTGGCGGGCGCCGCGAATGCGGATTAGCTGCTTGCTCGACACGGTTTCTCTTTCGGATCAGGACGTTAAGGGAGTGCCGGGAGAGTCCCGGACCACTGTACATCCATACAGTCTATCAGGTTGGAAAGGAATTCGTATCGGTCGCCTCGCGGTGAATGAGACAACTGACGGTGCGGGCGGATGCGCCAGCGGATTTGATTGCAGGTTCGCGCCAGTGGCACCCACCGGCCTTTCTCTGTTTTTCCTTGTATTGCTATTTATCGAATACCGGTATACGATATATTGCAATCATTCTGATGCTCTGACACGTTTGAACTGTTCAAGGGCCGCGGGGTGCCTCGCTTTGCCAATATCCATGCGGTCGCCGTTCGCAAGCTGTTGATGCTCCACGAAGCGACCACGGTTGATATGTTGCGCGCGCCGCCGGGCAACCGGCTGGAACGGCTAAGCGGCGAGCGCCAGGGCTGCTACAGCATCCGCATCAACAATCAGTGGCGGATCTGCTTTATCTGGACCCACGACGGCCCCGCCGCCGTCGAGATCATCGACTATCACTGAGAAGGGAGAACGACCATGGCGTATTTCAAGGATGGCATGCGGCCCGTCCACCCCGGTGAAATCCTGCGCGAGGAATACCTCGTGCCGCTGGAGATGAGCGCCAATGCGCTCGCCGTAGCCCTGCGCGTAACCGCGGCCCGCATCAACGAGATCGTTCGCGAAGAGCGCGGCATCACGCCCGACACGGCGCTGCGACTGGCCCGCTATTTTGGCGGCGATGCGCGGTCGTGGCTGAACCTGCAGATCAACTATGACCTGAAGGTCGCCGAGCGTGACCATGGCGAGCGCATCCAGGCGGAAATCACGCCGCGCGACCCGTCCGCAACACAAGCAGTGCAAATCCAGGGGGCCAAGTAAAAGCGCGGTCCGGGGCGGCGCGCCGCCCCGTGCGCAGGGCTACCGCGACAACGCTTCCGCCACCGCCCTGAAGGCCCGGAACGTGATCGCGTTGTTGGCCGCATTGCCGGCCACCGGGTGCGAGGCGTAACGCACGATGGTCAGTTCGGCTTGCGGGTCGATGTAGATTCGCTGGCCGTGGATGCCGGCAGCCTGGAACATGCCGTGGCTGTCGTGCGAGACCCACCACATGTCGCGATAGCTCCAGCCCGGCAACGCGGCCGCGCTGCCGGATCTGGCGAACAGCTCGCGGCTGCCGCCGCGGCGGATATCGGCCACCACCGACGCCGGGATGATCTGCTTGCCGTTGAAGCGCCCGTTGCCGCGGATGGTCTCGCCAAAGCGCGCGAGATCACGCAGCGTGGTGTTCAGGCCGCCGCCACCGGACTCCGTGCCGATGCTGTCAACGGTGAAATACGCATCCTGCTCGGCACCCATCGGCTGCCAGATCCGCTCGGACAGCAGCTTCGCCAGCGACTGGCCCGAGGCGCGGCGCACGATCCACGCCAGCACCTCGGCATTGACGGTCTTGTAGGCAAACGCGGCATCGTGGCTGCCGTCCTTCTGCAGCGTCTTCAGGAAGTCATAGAACGTGCCAGGGCCGTTGTAGTTGGCAGGACGCGCCAGCATGCCGCCGGCGCGCGCGTAGTCCCAGATCTCGGCCTTGGGATCGGCATAGTCCTCGGAGTAGCGCACGCCGATGGTCATGTCCATCACCTGCCGCACCGTGGCATCGCCATATGCGGTACCGGCCAGCTCCGGCAGGTAACGCGTCACCGGCGCGGCCGGGTCGAGCTTGCCCTCTGCCGCCAGCATGGCGGCCAGCGTGCCGACGAACGACTTGGTCACCGACATCGCGATATGCGGCGTATGGCTGTCGAGCGCGCCGAAATAGCGCTCGTAGATGACCTTGCCCTGGTGCATCACCAGGATGCCGTCGGTATAGGTCAGGGCCAGCATCTCGTCGAAGGTGCGGCGGGTACCGTCGGCATCGGTGAACGGGAGCGCGCCGATGGCCTGCTCCGCGCGCGGCAGCGCACTGGCCGGGCCTGGTCCGCGCCATACCGGTGCAGTCGGCACCAGCTCGCGCACGTGCGAAAACAGCCACCGGTTGCGCGGAAACCTGTTGCCGCCCGGCACATGGGTGATCAGCTTGTCTGGCGGCGGCGGAAAGCCCTGCATCCAGCCCATGAGGTTCGGATCGGTGGCCAGCGCCGCCGCCACCGTCGTCGCCGGTATGGCGGCCGGAGGCGCTGCGCTGGCCGCGCTGGCGGCGGTCTGGCTCCACGCCGGCACGCTCGCCGCGAACAGGGCCACGCCAGCCAGGCGGCGCCATGACCGCGGGGATTTCCGATAGGGCTTCAACGACATGCTGTCTCCTTGCATTATTTTTTGAACGGGGGTCGCCGCCCTCGCCTCAGTCCGCCGCTGCCTCCGCGCCCTGCTGATGTGCGATCAGGGCGTTGGTGAGCTTGTCGATGCAGCGATCCAGCGTCTTCACCTCGGCCTCGGTCAGCACGGACAGGAACATCTTCTCCAGCATGTCCCCGCGCTGGTAGGTCTGCGCCACCAGCGCTTCGCCGGCCGGCGTCAGGTAGAGGTTGAGCTGCCGGGCATCGGCTTCACCCACTTCACGGCGCAGCAGGCCCCGCTTTGCCAGCGCGGTGACAAGCTTCGACGTCACCGTTTTCTCCAGCAGCACCAGTTCCATCAAGCGAGTCAGCGTCAAACCCGGCTCCAACCCGGCGAATCGCAACACGCGCAGTTCCCGCAGGCCGATGCCGAATTCACGCTCGTAGAAGCCGGAGGCCGAGTTCTTGGTCATTTCGCAGAGCCGGTTCAGGCGGAACGACATGAATTCGAGGATCGAATGGGTGGAGGGGGCGGCGTTAGACATGTGGGCGGTAAGTGGGCGGCCGATAGATTCTATGTTCAATAGTTTCCATTGGCAACTATATGGGCCAATAAATGCCCCTGCCGGGGCAAACGCGCTTCAGCGCTTTCAGTCGAGCAGATGTCCCATCCGCGTTCGCTTGGTCGCCAGGTACTTCTCGTTTTCGGCGTTGGACGGCACGATATGGCGCAGTTGCTCCGAGACGGTAATGCCGGCCTTCTCGAGCGCGGCGGCCTTCAGCGGATTGTTGCTCATCAGGCGCACGGATTTGACGCCCCACTGGTGCAGCAGGTCCGCGGCAAAGGCATAGTTGCGGGCATCGATGGCCTGGCCCAGCGCCAGGTTGGCGTCGACGGTGTCGAGGCCGCCGTCTTGCAGGCGGTAGGCCCGGATCTTTTCCGCCAGGCCAATGCCACGACCTTCATGGCCGCGCAGGTACAGCAGGATGCCGCGGCCCTCGGCGGCGATCTTTTCCATGGCGAGTTCGAGCTGCGGCCCGCAATCGCAGCGGCAAGAGCCGAACACGTCACCGGTCAGGCATTCGGAATGCATGCGGATCAGCACGTTGTCGCCCGCCACATCGCCCACGCTGAGGGCCAGGTGCTCGATG
The DNA here is from genome assembly GCF_041726985.1 of Cupriavidus nantongensis. GTDB lineage: Bacteria > Pseudomonadota > Gammaproteobacteria > Burkholderiales > Burkholderiaceae > Cupriavidus > Cupriavidus nantongensis_A. The sequence continues at coordinate 387,237 of NZ_CP168302.1, forward strand.
CCTGAATCGGCGCCCTTGAAGGCGTGCGCCGTGAAGTCGCCGAATCGCGTCGGCAGGCGCGCCGAGTCGATCAGCTCAATTTCTGTGTCGTTCATACCGGAATTCTTGGTCAAAAGGCGGGGGCGCAGCCCGGCACCGCCGACATTATGAGCGGAATCGGACGTTCGCGCTGGAATTCCCCCGCCGGGCCGGGCTGCGGGGTGGTCGGCCAATTCCTACAAGCGCAAGCGCCGTCGACTTATGCAGCCGCTTCAAACGGGTCTCTAGACTCGGTTTACAGGACATGGGTCGTCCCCGGCGGGCACGGAAACAATGCGCACCACCCGCCTCGCGGGACGGCCGCAGCAGGAGTTCGCCATGACAGCCAATCCATTGAGTGCCGAGGCCGCAGGCACCAAGCTCGCAGCATTGTTCGACACCAAGCTCGCCGCCAGCAGCGCCGCCGAGCGCGTTTGCTACGAGGCGCACCTGAAGCGGGGGCAGGTACGGCTGGTGCACCCCTACGAGGCCCATTTCGGCCGCAAGCTCGAGCCCGAGAATGATGGCATCGTCCACACCGCGGTGCGCTCGCACCTGATCATTGCGGCGCTGGGCGCCATTATCGGCCTCGCCGTGATCGGCATCCTGCACCGGCAGGAAGTGGATGCCGTGATGCAGAGCCCGGGCCTGGCGGCCGGCGCGGCGATCTTCCTGGGGGTGGTGTTCGGCATGCTGCTGGCGGGCCTGATGACCGCTCGGCCGGACCACCAGCTGGTGATCACGCCGGTACGCGAGGCTGTGCAGCATGGCCGCTGGGCGGTGCTGGTGCACCCCACCACGCCGCAGCAATGCAACGAGGCCCTGCGCGCGTTGCGCAACACCACCAGCGAAGTGCTCAGGACCGCCTGATCACGGCTCGACCGAAGTCTCGCGCTTGAGGGTGCGCAGCACGAAGGTCGAGCGGCTGTGGCGCAGGCCGGGCAGCTTGTAGAGCTTGTGCCGCAGGAATTCCTCATAGCCCTGCGTGCCGGCCACCGCCACCTTGATCAGGTAGTCGTATTCCCCGGTCAGCAGGTAGGCCTCCATCACCTCCGGCAGTTCCGCCAGGGCCTTGCCGAAGCGGTACAGCATGTCGTCGTCGTGCCGCTCCAGCGTGACTTCGATCAGCACGGTGTCGGGCAAGCCCAGCGCCCTCTGGTTCAGCAGCGCGGCGTAGCCTTCGATGACCCCGCTTTCTTCCAGCGCGCGCACGCGGTTCCAGCATGGCGTGGCGGACAGGCCCACCTGCTCCGCCAGGCGCGCATTGGACAGGCGGCCGTCGCGCCGAAGTTCGCGCAGGATGCGGCGGTCGGTGTCGTCAAGTTTGGGTGACTGTGCCATCAAGAACCATCGCTCAGGAATAATCTCCCGCAGATTCTATCAAATCAAGAGGAATCAACTGATATTGCCCCGGATACCGAGAAAATCAGAAAGCCAATTCTGCGGCACGGCTGGTAAATTTACCTGCATAGATCCACTGCCGGAAACGACACATGCCAGCCACCTGCCCTCTCGCCACCCTGCGCCTGTCGCTGCGACTCGCCCCTGCCGATCTGTTCGGCGCGATGGAATGGGTGCTGGCCAATGCGCGCCGTACCGGGCTGTCACTGCAGCAGCTGAGCTTCGACGCCGCCGCGCAGGCCGTGATGCATGCCACGCTGACGGCAGACGATGCCGGACTGCTGTGGCTGTTCCTCCGCCGCCTCGATAACGGCTACGACGTGGAGCTGCTGCTGGCGGACGTCGAGGATCCGGACGACGACACGGTGGCCGAGCCGGCGCCGCGCGCCGTCACCCGTGGCGACCGCGCCGCCGAACTGATGCTGACGGCCTGAATCGATCCAGGCGCCGCTACGCCGCCGGCGCCAGCAGCTCGATACTGTCGAGCTGCGCCGCGCAGGTATCGCGCACGATCGCGACAAAATCCGCCACGTAGGGCCGCCGCGCCATCGCGGCCGGCACGGTCGCGTAGAGTTCGCTCCACAGCCCTTTGGCGCCGATGCGCTTGGCCAGCACGTAGTCGTGGTCGACGTAGTTCTTGACGCCCCAGTTGGGCAGCGCCGCCACGCCGCGGCGGCTGGCCACCAGTTGCAGCACCGCCACCGTCAGCTCGGCGGTACGCCGCTCCAGGTGGATGCCGGCGGGTTCGAGCACCTCGCGGATCAGGTCGATGCGTGACTCGGGCACCGGGTAGGTAATCAGCGTTTCGCCGGCAAGGTCGGCGGCTTCGATGCGGCGCTTGTTGCGCAGCCGGTGTTCGTTGGCCATGACTGCGAGGATCTCGAAGCGGAACAGCGGCGCCACCTCCAGCCCGCGCCGCGCCGCCGGCTGCGAGCCGATGACCATGTCGGCGCGGCCGTTGCGCAGCAGCGCGATCGGATCGGCATGGAAACCGGCGACCAGGTCCACCTCCACTTCGGGCCAGCGCCGGCGGAATTCGTCCATCACCGGCATCAGCCAGTCGAAGCACGTATGGCATTCCAGCACCACGCGCAACTCGCCGCGGGTGTCGCCCTTGAGCCGTTCGATATCGCGCTCGGCCGCGCTGACCGCGGCCAGCGCCTCGCGCGCCAGCGCCAGCAGGCGCTCGCCCGCTGGCGTGAAGCGCAGGCCCTGGCGGGTGCGGTCGAACAGCGGCAAGCCGTAGTGCGATTCGATCGCCTTGATCTGGTGCGACAGCGCGGACTGGCTGACATGCACGCGCTCGGCCGCGGTGGCCAGCTTGCCCGATTCGGCAATGGCCACCAGCGAACGCAAATGGCGGACTTCGATCATGCCCGGTACCCGCGCTGCCGCTCTTTCGCCTTGATATGAAATCGGTTCATATATTGTTTAAAACTTGTCGCTTGATTCATTTTAAGGGCAAACCGACACTGTGCGCCAGACCTCTACCGGAGCAACACCATGGCACGCACCCATATCCTCGGCTTTCCCCGCATCGGCGAACGCCGTGAACTGAAATTCGCGCAGGAAGCGTTCTGGCGCGGCGAACGCACCGAGGCCGAACTGCGCACCGCGGCCGCCGAACTGCGCCGCCGCCACTGGCAACTGCAGGCGGAGCGCGGCCTGGACACCGTGGCCACCGGCGACTTTGCCTGGTACGACCAGATGCTGAGCCTCACCGCGCTGCTGGGCGCGCTGCCGCGCCGCTTCGGTTTCGACCCGGCGCAACTGACGCTGGCGCAGTATTTCGAGCTGGCCCGCGGCAACCGCGAGCAGCCGGCCATGGAAATGACCAAGTGGTTCGACACTAACTACCACTACCTGGTGCCGGAGCTGGACGCCGACACCACCTTCGACGGCGGCCCGCAATGGTTCTTCGAGGAAACCGATGAAGCGCTGGCACTAGGGCTGCGCGCGCGTCCGGCGCTGATCGGCCCGGTCACCTACCTGTGGCTGTCGAAGAGCCATGTGCCCGGCTTCGACCGGCTGTCGCTGCTGCCGCGGCTTTTGCAGGCATATCGCCGCATCCTGGGCCAGTTGAAGGCACGCGGCATCGAATGGGTGCAGATCGACGAGCCGGCGCTGTGCCTGGATCTGGCACCGGCGTGGCTCGATGCCTTCGATACTGCCTACGCCACGCTGCAAGGCGCGGGACCGAAGCTGCTGCTGGCCACCTACTTCGATACAGCCGCCGACCACGCGCAACGCGCGGCTGCCTTGCCGGTCGACGGCTTCCATATCGACCTGGTGCGCGCCCCCGCGCAGCTGGCGGCATGGCAGGCCGTGCTACCCGAACAGGCGGTGCTGTCGCTGGGCGTGATCGACGGCCGCAATATCTGGCGCACCGACCTGCGCCGCGTGCTGGACCTGCTGCGCCCGCTGCACGGCGCGCTGGACGAGCGCCTGTGGCTGGCGCCGTCGTGCTCGCTGCTGCATGTGCCGGTGTCGCTGGCACATGAAACGCGATTGGATGCCGAGCTGAAATCCTGGCTTGCCTTCGCCACCGAAAAGCTCGATGAACTGTCGGTGCTGGCCCGCGCGCTGAACCAGGGCGACGGTGCCGTCGCCGATGCCCTGAGCGCGTCGGACGCCGCCCAGGCGTCGCGCCGGGCCTCGCGGCGCGTGGTCAATCCGCGCGTGCAGCAGCGCCTGGCTGGCGTGGATGACGCGATGGCGCACCGCGCCAGCCCCTTCGCCGAGCGCATCGAACGCCAGCGCAAGGCCCTTGCGCTGCCACTGCTGCCGACCACCACCATCGGCTCGTTCCCGCAGACCACTGAGATCCGCCAGACCCGTGCGGCGTTCAAGCGCGGCGAGATCGGCGCGCTGGAATACCTCGAGCGCATCCGCGCCGAGATCGCGCTGGCGGTGCGCAAGCAGGAAGCGTTGGGGCTGGACGTGCTGGTACATGGCGAGGCTGAGCGCAACGACATGGTCGAATACTTTGGCGAGCAGTTGTGCGGCTATGGCTTCACCGAGAACGGCTGGGTCCAGAGCTACGGCTCGCGCTGCGTCAAGCCGCCGGTGATCTACGGCGACGTGTACCGCCCGGAACCGATCACGGTCGACACCGCCCGCTACGCGCAGTCGCTGACCGAACGGCCGATGAAGGGCATGCTGACCGGCCCCATCACCATGCTGCAGTGGTCCTTCGTGCGCGACGACCAGCCGCGCGCAACCACCGCGCGCCAGCTCGCGCTGGCGATCCGCGACGAGGTCTGCGACCTCGAGCAGGCAGGCATCCGCGTGATCCAGATCGATGAGCCGGCGCTGCGCGAAGGGCTGCCTCTGCGCCGCGCCGACTGGGACGCCTACCTGGATTGGGCGGTGAGCGCGTTCCGCCTGTCGGCCAGCGGCGTGCGGGACCAGACCCAGATCCACACGCATATGTGCTATGCCGAATTCAACGACATCCTGCCCGCCATCGCGGCAATGGACGCCGACGTGATCACCATCGAGACCTCGCGCTCGGCGATGGAACTGCTGGAAGGCTTTGGCGACTTTGACTATCCCAACGAGATCGGTCCGGGCGTCTATGACATCCACTCGCCGCGCGTGCCGTCGGTGCAGGCGATGGAGCGGCTGCTGGACCGTGCCTGCGAGGTGGTGCCGCCGCAGCGGCTGTGGGTCAACCCCGACTGCGGGCTGAAGACACGCGGCTGGGAAGAAACCGAAGCGGCGCTGGCCAACATGGTCAGCGCGGCGCGCGCGCTGCGCCAGCGCCTGTCGGCGCCGGAGATCGCGACATGGAAGCGCGTCGAGCGCACCCCCGCAGCCGGCGCGGCACCAGTTCCGCACGCGGCCGGCGCCTGCACCGCCTGCGCCACGCAAGCGCACTGACAAGCCACCCTTACGCAGATCACCGCGGCGTAAAAAAACAGGCCGCATGCCCGTCGGGGCATGCGGCCTGTTTGCCTGCCGGCCCTCGGCCGATCAGTTCACACGCATCACCGGCGGCGGCATCCAGCTGCCGTCCAGCAGCGCCTGTTCCGGCCAGTACGCGCGCAGCATCATGTTCAGGCCATCGGGCGGCGCCGGCAGCCAGTTGGCGGCCTTGGCGCCGGCCGGGCGCTCATGCTGGATGTAGATGTCGAGCGAGCCGTCGCGGTTGTAGCGCAGGCGGTCGCGGCTGCCGATGGCATAGCGCTGGATCGGGTTCGGGACAAAGGCCTGGCGCTCGTTGTACAGCGTCAGCGACCAGAACGCGCGCGCCGGCGGCAGCTGGTTCTTGTCGAAGTGCAGCACGTAGCGCGCCCCGCCCTGCAGCGGCTTGCCGTTGGCATCGGTGCGGGTAGAGGCGTAGATCGCATCCTCCGGCAGGTTGGCGCCCAGCCCCACCCACGCCGTGACCGCGCGTCGGCCATAGCTGGTGCCGTAGGTGCCCAGGTCGCGATGCATGACCCAGCCGTTGCCCGCATCGGCATTACCCTTGCGCGCCGCCTGCTCGATCGCCGCCAGCGCGGCGGTGGCCCCTTCCTGCACGGCCCGCGCGGTGGACGGCTCCATCACCGTGGTCTTGAATGGCACACCGGGGCGGATGCCCATGCGGCGCATTTTCTCGACCATGGCGCTGTCGGCCGGCGCCGGCGGGTTGGCCGGCAGCAGCGCGGCAAAACGCGTGAAGAACGCCTGCGCGTCCATGGCCGCCACCTGCTCGACCGGGGCGCTGTTGGGGTCCAGCGCGGGCCGTGCGGCTGCCTTGTCCGGCACGCGGCGGCCGCCACCCCAGGCCGACAGCGGCGTCAGCCGGTACTGGTCCTGCAGCCGGTGCACCGCCGCGAAATCCTGCTTGCCGCTGGCCTGCGTACGGCCAATCAGCCAGACCATCGACGTGGGCGAGCGGATCTCCTGCACGCCCCTGGGCAGCGTGCCGCGCCAGTCCGGACCGGTGATGGCGAAGTTGCCGCGGCGGGTGCCGGTGGTGCGCTTGCCCGGCGCGGCAAACACATTGGTCCAGGCATCCATCAGCGGCATCAGGTAATAGCGCCCGCGCGTATCGGGCACGGACAGGATCACCGGCTCGCGCGACAGGTCCAGCCACGCCGACGAGTACAGCGTGTCGGCATTGGGGCTGACCACATCGGTGAAGGTCGCGTCCGGGAAGGTGCGCTTGTGGCTGAAGGTGTTGACGGGCGTGCGCAGCGTCATCAGTTCGCGCGTCACGTCCATCAGCACCATCGGATAGGCAAAGGTGAAAACCTCGGCGGACAAGGCCTTCATGGCCTGGTCGGAAGGCGGCTGCTCGGCCGCCGCCGGGTTGCCAGCATAGTCTGGCCCGGTGGCGCAGCCGGACAGCATGACGGCGAGCGTGACCGCGCCCGCCAATTGACGAAAGATAGGCTTCATGACCCCGATTCCCAAAGTTCTTGCTTGTTCTCCGGGCATTTCGGCTATGACTGCCGGCATGTCGTCCCGAAGGCGCATCTGTCCGTCGCATCTTGTCCGCGTGCTACGACCCTGTCAATGACTCGAATGCGGGGATCCGAGACCGGGCGCACCAAGGGTAAGACCCTACGGCGAAGGGGTGCATGATAAGCCACGCGGCCAGGCTACGAAAAGGCCCGGCACGGCGGATGAGCAGCCTGCGCGGTCGCTCAGAGACGGCGGGTGCCGTCGAGATAGGCCTTGCGCCAACGCACGATGCGCACCTCGGCAAACAGGCCCGCCGCGGCGAACGGGTCGGCGTCGATAAAACGCTGCGCGGCCTCGCGGCTGTCGACGTCGACGATATAGACGCCGCCGCCGGCGTCGGAACCGTCATCGTTGAGCTTGGCACCGCAGGCCAGCAGCAGCGCCTTGTGGGCGTCGAGGTAGTCCAGGTGGCTGGCGCGGGCGGCCTGGCGCACGTGCTGGTGGTCGGGCTTGTCGACGGTTTCGATCAGGTATGGCATGCGGTTCTCCTGTCAGCCTTGCGGCCGGGTATCAAAGTCAGGCAAGACGGTGCGGTTCAGTACCGCATCTGGACATCATCGACCTTGCCGGTGCGGGCGTTGTACAGGCAGGCGTAGTGGAAGCCGATCGCGGACGAGCTGTCGTCCGGCTCGAACACGCCCTCGCCGTTGACCGAGGTCTGCGCGTTGGGGCGCTGGTAGTACTGCTCGCGATCGGCCATCAGCATGACGCTGCCGGGTTGCGGATAGCGGCGCTGCAGCGCTTCCGCCACCGCCGGCTCGCAGGCCGCGGATGCCGCGCGGGACATGGCCTGGGGATCGACGGTGATGCGGGTGGTGGGCGGCGGCACCGGGCGCGGAGCCAGCTGCGGCGGCGTCTCGCAGGCCGCCACCAGGCACGCAACCGTCAGGCACAGGTAAGAAGCTCGGATCACGCGGACCTCCTCCGATGGGAGCGCCGGCGGTGGCGCTCCGGAAAGTGAAGCGGAGCTATCAGGTTACTGCCTGTGGCCGGAAAAGCCAAAGCCGGCCCGCTCGGGCCGCCGGGTCCGGAGACCATGGCAGCGACCGCGGCGCCGGGATTCCCCGGACTTTCGAATCCGCGAACGCGGCTAAACTAGCGCACGCGGCCGCGCCTGGCCTGGCCTGCCTTGCCCCCGGCGCGACGCGCGTACAACCCACGATGCCGACAAATGACAACCACAGAGACAAGCGGCAACCGCCCTGCCAACCCCACCCCGCTGTTGCGCACGGCCGCCAGCCTGCTGGTGGTGCGCGATGCTCCCGCCGGCATGGAGGTGCTGCTGGTGCGCCGCGTCGAACGCGCCAACGACCGCAGCAGCGGCGCCTATGTTTTTCCGGGCGGCACCCTCGATGCGCAAGACCGTCACCTGCACGCGCACGCCCACGGCCTCGATGACGCGATCGCCAGCGAGCGCCTGGGCCTGCCGGCCAGCGGCCTGGACTTCTACCTCGCCGCGGTACGCGAATGCTTCGAAGAGGCCGGCCTGCTGTTCGCCTGCGATCATGAGGGGCGCCTGCGCGCGCCGCACGAACTGGATGCCGCGCAGCAGGCGCTGCTGCGCGACGCCGTGCAACGCGGCGGTCCCGGACTGGCCCACGCCTGCGAGCAGCTCGGCCTGCGCCTGGCGGCGGACCGCCTGGCCTATCACAGCTACTGGCTGACGCCGCCCGGCCTGCCCAAGCGCTTCGATACCCGCTTCTTTGTCGCCATCGCTCCGGAGGGCCAGCTGGCCGTGCCCGACGGCACCGAAATCGTCGAGCACCGCTGGGTGCGCCCGGCCGAGGCCGCCGACCCGGCCAGCGGCCTGCCGATGATGCATGTCACGCGCCGCACGCTCGGCTCGATCGCGCAGTTCGAGACCGCCGCGGCCTGCTTTGCGTACTTCTCGCAGTTGCGCGGCATCGCCTGCATCATGCCGCGGCTGGCCACCGGTGCGGCGGGCGTGCGCCCGGTGATGCCGAACGAGCCCTGCTACGCCGAGATCGGCCGCATCGATCCCGACGGCAAGGTACACGGGCGCTACGAACTGGCCCCCGGCGTGCCGGTGCAGTTGTCGCAGCGGGTATGGCGCGTCACGGCCAACAACGGCAGCGTGATGACCGGCCCGGGCACCAACACCTACCTGGTCGGCGGCGGAGCGCGCAACGAATGGGCCGTGATCGATCCGGGCCCGGATGATGGCGAGCATGTGCACGCCATCCTGGAAGCTGCGCCCGGGCCGATCCGCTGGATCCTCGCCACGCATACGCACCTGGACCATTCGCCCGCGGCGGCGGCATTGCAGGCCGCCACCGGTGCCACCGCGCTGGGGCGCGCCGCTCCCGCCGGCCCCTGGCAGGACACCACCTTCGCCCCGCAGCGCGAACTGCAGCACGGCGAACGCCTGGCCCTCGCCGACGATTGCACGCTGCGGGTCTGCCACACCCCCGGCCATGCGTCCAACCACCTCTGCTACCTGCTCGAGGAAGAAAAGACGCTCTTCACCGGCGACCACGTGATGCAGGGATCGACGGTGGTGATCGGCCCGCCCGATGGCGACATGCGCGCCTACCTCGACTCGCTCGCGGCGCTGCAGGAAGAAGACCTGGAGTGGCTGGCGCCGGGACACGGCTTCCTGATCGCGCGCCCGCAGGACGCTATCCGCATCCTGGTGCGGCACCGCCTGCAGCGCGAGGCCAAGGTCGCCGGCGCGCTGCGCGAACTCGGCCCTGCCGCGCTCGGCGAACTGGTGCTGCGTGTCTATGACGATGTGCCGCCCCGCATGCACCCGGTCGCGCAGCGCTCGCTGCTGGCGCACCTGATCAAGCTGCGCGACGAAGGCAAGGCGCGGGAAGCGGACGGCGTCTGGTCGGAATCCGCGGGCTGAGGCCGGAGGCGGCCGTTGAAGATTTTTCGGCGGGGGGCTTGCGCAAATCAATAATTGCGATACAATTGCGCCTCTCGTGTGCGGCTGTAGCTCAGTTGGATAGAGTACTTGGCTACGAACCAAGGGGTCGTGGGTTCGAATCCTGCCAGCCGCGCCACCTATGCAGAAAGAAAAAGGGCTTCCGGAAACGGAAGCCCTTTTTTGTTGCCGCGCGCCTTGCGCGCGACTGCCCCCAACAGCGCTACCATCGATAGCGCGCACCGACGGTGCCGCTCGGGTTGCGCCCCGCCCTGACCTTGAACCACAGCTTCACGCCGGTCTTGGTATTGCCATGCGCGCCGATATTGAACGAGAACAATCCGCGCAGCAGGTCGGCATCGATCTTGGTGCCGTTGATATTGATGACCTGCTTGCGGCTCTCCTGCCACCAGTCGGCCTCGACGAACGGATAGATGCCGGCCAGCCGCGTCGGCTGCGCGCCGTACAGGCGCACGCCGATGCCGGTGGCGCTGGCATCGCCGGGCATCGCCTGCGCCAGCTTGTTCGGGTCCGCGCTCGTGCCGGGCTGGTAGGCCAGCTGCAGCCGCGGCTGGATGGTCAGCCCGCCGGCGCGCGGCACCACGGCATCGACTGCCAGCGCCATGGTGCGCACGCGATTGTCGGCAAAGCCGCTGGCGGTGGTGATGTCGTCGAGATGCAGCGCCAACCGGCGCGCACGCTCGGGCATGGCCGCGGTCTCGCGATCCACGGCGGCGAGGCCCGGGGCATCGTCATCGGGCCCGGCGCCGAGCGCGCGTGGCGATGCGGAAGAAGTTGGGAATGAGGATGGCGGCGCCACCGCCGCGTATTCGACCACCACCGGTTCCAGCGGCTGGACCATCCAGCCGCTCGCTTCGGAGCCGGCGGCCGGCGGCCCGGAAACCTGCGCCGGTTCCGCAGGACCGGCTTGCGCCAGGCTTGCCTGCAGCGGCGGATCAGAGCCGGAAGCGCCGTGGATATCCGGCAAGGCTTCGTCTGCGTGGGCCAGCGCACACATCAGCATGGCCAGCATGGCGCAGTAATGCAGGTGATGGTGGACGATGCCGGGATGCGCGGCACAGCCGTGCCATCCGGGGCTCGTGCCCGCCTCCCTCTCTCTCGATGATGACAAGACCACAGTCATGGCAACCACCTTCGGGACGTTATAAATGCCTGCCCGATGAGCTTGAGCATAGGTCAAATGCCCCGCCAGCGTTAGCCGCGAATGTTCGGCTGCGCGCGCCCGCGAAAGCCCGCAGAAGAGCGGCCGGGGCCGCTGTCGCCGGCGCGAATCGCGGAAGATTTGGACAGGTGCCGCGGCCTTTTCGTCAATAATGTCGGGATTGTCAGAAATTTCACGCATGGCCCGGCCACTGGCAGCCGGGTGGAGACAGCATGGCCCTGCGGCAACGCGCCCAACAGCTTGATCCCGGCACCCGCACCGCCCTGACCGCCGGCAACGGACCGCGCCGCAGCCTGCAGCGCAAGCTGGCGGTGGCGACCACGGTGGGCGGCCTGTGCACGGTGGTGCTGGCGGCGCTGGTGATCGCCGCCTCGTACGGCGACTTCGCCGCGGCCCGGCAGAACCTGTACGACATCTCGGCGTACCGCGACGTGCTCGACGCCGCCAACACGCTGTCCGCCGAACGCGGCCCGGCCAACAGCGTGCTGGGCGAACCGCCCTCGCCCCACAGCGCGGCACGCGCGCGCCTGCAGGCGTTGCGCGCCCGCAGCGACGCCGCGCTGGCGCGGCTGTCCGCGCCGCCGCCGGCCCCCTTCGGCCTGCACAGCCATCACCTGCCGCCGCTGATGGTCGAGCGCGTGCGCGAGCGCCTGGCGCGGGCGCGCGCCGAGATCGACGAACTTGCCGCGCGCGCGCCGCAGCAGCGCGACATGGACGAGATCCGCCACGCCATCGAAGGCATGTTCGAGGTCGTCGACGCGCTGCAGCCGGCCATCGCCTGGCAGGTGCGCGAGCTTTCCGTTTGCGATGACGGCCTGGCCGCGCCCGCGCTGACCGGCAAGATGCTGGGCGACCTGCGCGAGTACGCCGGGCGCATGGCATCGCAGATCATGGCGCCGGTGGCGGCGCGCCAGCCGATGCCGGTGCAGAGCCTGGTCGACGCGACGCGCTCGCGCGGGCGGCTGCTGGAGCTGTGGCAGCTGGCCGGGCCGGCGTACAACATGTTCGGCGCCGCACCGGCGCTCGAACAGGCCTATGCCGACGCCGCCCACCAGTTCTTCGGCCGCGGCGTGGCCATGGTCGACAGCCTGGTCGCGCAGGGGCGCATCTCTGGCAACTACTCGATGACGCCCACCGAGCTGACCAACCGCTACGTGCCCACGCTGGAGCCGCTGGAGCGGCTGCGCAGCGTGTTCCTGGACGAGGTGGTGGCGCATTTCACCAGCACGCGCGAGCGCGCGCTGCGCCGGCTCGCGGCCGCGTGCGGCACTTCGGCGCTGATCCTCGCGGTGCTGGGCTACATGCTGGTGTTCGCGCGGCGCGCGGTGTTCCTGCCCCTGCTGCGCGCGCGGGCGGAGGTGATCGCGCTGGCCGAGGATCGCGGCGAGCCGCACGAGCCGCACGAGCCACGCGATGCCGCCATGCAGGCCAGGCGCATGGGCCAGGCCGCGGAGATGCGGCGCCTGTTCGATGCCATCGACATCCTGCGCCGCAAGCTGCGCGAGCGCGCCGCGCTGACCGCGCAGCTGGAGCAGCAGGCCCGCACCGACAGCCTCACCGGCCTGCTGAACCGGCGCGCGCTGGAACTGCTGGCGACCGGCTACGGGGCGCACGAGACCGCCAGCCTGGTGCTGATCGACGTCGACCGCTTCAAGCAGATCAATGACCGCCACGGCCATGCGGCCGGCGACCAGGTGTTGCGCAATATCGCCGCGCAGATGCGCGCGCTGGTGCCGGCCGAGGGCGTGCTGGCCCGCTTCGGCGGCGAGGAATTTGCGCTGTGGCTGCCGCACGGCCGGCCCGGCGAAGCCGCGGCGCTGGCCGAAACGCTGCGTGCGGCCATTGCCTCGCGGCCGGTCTACCTGTCCGGCACCACGCAGCTTGGCGTGACCGCCAGCTTTGGCGTGGCCGTCGGCCATGGCGGCGCGAGTCACTGGCAACGCCTGTTCGGCGCGGCCGACGCGGCCATGTACCGCGCCAAGGCGGAGGGCCGCAACTGCGTGCGCGAGGCGCAGGACCTCGACGGGACGCCGGCACGCTGAACCAACGGCCCGGGCAATGGCCGAGGACTACGGACAAAAAAACCCGCTCGCGCCGTAATACCGTTCAGTTAAGGCATCAAACCCTACTGTCATTCCCGCGCAGGCAGGAATCCAGCGTCTTTGAAAGTCACTGGGTTCCCGCCTGCGCGGGAACGACGGGATTGATTCGCGCGGACGTGGCTGCCATGGAGCATGGCCTGAAACGAAAAAAGGCTCGCTTGCGCGAGCCTTTCCGAATTTTGGTGCCCAGAAGAGGACTCGAACCTCCACAGTGTTGCCACCGCTAGGACCTGAACCTAGTGCGTCTACCAATTCCGCCATCTGGGCTTCGTGTCGCTGCTACGATGCGGCTGCGATGCGAAGAACGAAATTATGCCGAGTGCTGCCGGGACTGTCAACACCTGCCTGCAAAAAACTTTGTGCTGGCTATGCCGCACCGCTGCCCCGCCGGAAATCCACCTGTGCGGGCCGTCCCGGCAGTGCCAGCGCCGCGGTCGCCGGCGGCATGGTGGCGATGGTCTTGCCGGCGCGCAGCACGCGCAGGCGCGTGGCGCGCAGCCGGATCGCCTCGACCGGATCGCGCGCCTGCAGCAGCACCAGGTCGGCACGGCAGCCCGGCGCCAGGCCATAGCCCTCCAGCCCCAGGATGCGCGCCGGCGTGGCGGTGACCGCGTCGAAGCAGGCCCGCATCGCCTCCTGCCCGGTCATCTGCGCCACATGCAGGCCCATGTGCGCCACTTCCAGCATGTCGCCGGAGCCCAGGCCATACCACGGGTCCATCACGCAATCGTGGCCGAAGGCTACCGGGACGCCGGCCGCCATCAGCTCGGGCACGCGCGTCATGCCGCGGCGCCGGGGGTACGTATCGTGCCGTCCCTGCAGCGTGATGTTGATCAGCGGATTGGCGATCGCCGCGACGCCGGCCTCGCGCATCAGCGGGATCAGCTTGGACACGTAGTAGTTGTCCATCGAATGCATCGACGTCAGGTGCGATCCCGCCACCATGCCCTGCAGGCCCAGCCGCACGGTTTCGCTGGCCAGCGTCTCGATATGGCGCGACAGCGGATCGTCGCTCTCGTCGCAATGCATGTCGACGCGCAGGCCGCGCTCCGCCGCCAGCTCGCACAGCAACCGCACCGACTCCGCCCCCTGCGCCATGGTGCGCTCGAAATGCGGAATGCCGCCGACCACGTCGACGCCCAGCTCCAGCGCGCGCTTCAGGTTGGCAAGCGCGCCGGGCGCGCGCAGCACGCCATCCTGCGGGAACGCCACCAGCTGCAGGTCCAGGTATGGCCGCACGCGTTCGCGCACGTGCAGCAGCGCCTCCACCGCCAGCAGGCGCGGATCGCACACATCCACATGCGAGCGGATCGCCAGCAGCCCCCGCGCCACGGCCCAGTCGCAATAGGCAAGCGCGCGCTCGACGATGGCCTCCTGCGTCAGCAACGGCTTCAGTTCGCCCCACAAGGCAATGCCTTCCAGCAGCGTGCCCGACTGGTTCACGCGCGGCAGCCCGTACGACAGCGTCGAGTCCATATGGAAGTGCGCATCGACGAACGGCGGCGTCACCAGCTGGCCGGCGGCATCGATCTCTTCGCCCGCGCGCGCGGCCAGGGCTGGCTCGATGGCGGCGATGCGTCCATCTGCGATGCCGATATCGATGCCGGTGCGCCCGTCGGGCAGGCTGCAATGCCGCAGGATCAGGTCTAGCATGGGTCGTGTCGTGGTATCCGGTATGGATGAACTCAGCCCAGCGGCGCCGGTGCCAGGCCGCAGCCGCGCAGCAGCATCACCACCACGTGCTCGGTGGCGTGCGCATAGTCCTGTGGCTGCAGCCGGCTGATACCCAGCACCGCGCAGACCTGCGACTCAAAGTCCGCGTAGGTCTGGGTGGCGGCCCAGATGGTGAAGAACAGGTGCTGCGGATCGACCGGCGCCATCTGGCCGCGGTCGATCCAGTGCTGCACCACCGCGGCCTTGCGCGACACCAGTTCGCGCAGGGCGTGGCGCAAAACCTCGCCGATCTCGGGCGCGCCGTGCAGCAGCTCGTTGGCGAACACCCGCGACGCATCCGGATGGCTGGCCGACAGCCGCATCTTGGCGCGGATGTACTGCTCCAGCGCCACCTGCGGCGGCAGCTCGGCGCGGATTACCTCGGCCTCCGAGAGCCACAGCTGCAGCGTGTGCGCCAGCACCGCGCGGTACAGCGCCTGCTTGGTGCGGAAGTAATAATGCAGGTTCGACTTGGGCACCCCCGCGCGCATGGCAATCTCCGCCATGGTGGCGCCGGCAAACCCGGCGCGCGCGAACACATGCTCGGCCGCGCGCAGGATCATGGCCTGGTTCTCCTGCCGGATGCGGCCGCCCGCCGCCGCGCGCGCGGGCGGCGCGCGCAGTGTCGGCGCCAGGCCGGCGCGCGAGTCCATCAGCGCGTGCCGTACAGGCGGTCGCCGGCGTCGCCCAGGCCCGGCACGATATAGCCGTGCTCGTTGAGGGTGTCGTCGATGGCCGCGGTGACGATGCCGACGTCCGGATGCGCGCTGCGCAGCGCGCGCAGGCCCGGACGCGAGGCGATCAGGCACACATACTTCATGGTGGTGACGCCGGCCTCCTTCAGCCGGTTCAGTGCCGCGATGGCCGAATTGCCCGTGGCCAGCATCGGGTCGACCACGATCACCATGCGCTCCTGGATGTCCTCGGGCATCTTGAAGTAATACTCGATCGGCTCCAGCGTCTCGGGATCGCGGTACAGGCCGATATGGCCGACGCGCGCCGCCGGCAGCAGGTCGAGCATGCCATCGATAAAGCCGTTGCCCGCGCGCAGGATCGACACCAGGCACAGCTTCTTGCCGGACAGCACGCGCGACTGCGTGGCCGCGATCGGCGTGCGGATGGCGATGGTCTCCATCGCCAGGTCGCGCGTGGCCTCGTACGTCAGCAGCTGGCTGATCTCGCGCACCAGGCGGCGGAAGTTGTCGGTGGTGGTCTCCTCGCTGCGCACCAGCGTGACCTTGTGCTGCACCAGCGGATGGTCGACTACCATCACGCCTGACAGGCTGGCTAGGTCGGCGGGATCCGGCGCGCGCGCCTCGACTGCGGGAACAGCGGTCATGTCGTTCATGGTGACGCTCCTGAAGCCACGTTGCACAAGCCTTGCCTGTTGGCGACGCCGCCCGCGGCGCGGGCGGCGCGTTCAGAACACCGTGCCGTCGCTGGTGATGGCAAACGGCGGCGCGCCGCCCGGCCGGCGCTTGGCGGCGATGCGCCGTCCCGCCGCCCAGGTGCCGCCTTCCAGCACGCGCGCCAGCGGGAACTGCGCTTCCTCCAGTCCCAGCGCCTGGCGCACGCAATCGGCCACCAGGTCCAGGCCGCTGACGGTCAGCGCGCGCCATTCGACGATGACGGGCTCATCCACCGCATGCGGTTCGGCGGCAAAGCCGTGGTCGCGCGGCACCATCAGCTCGAAGTCGTACAGCAGGCCGCCGTTGCGGTACTCGGGCAGGCCGGTCAGCGCATCGAGGCCGGTCACGGTCAGGCCGGCATCCTCGAGCGGCTCCAGCAGCGAATAAGTCAGCCACTGGGTCAGCTTGTGGAACGGCACCAGCCCGCCCGGGGCCGCCGGATGGCGCCAGCAGTCGCCCAGCGACACGCCTTCTAGCACGATCCGCCCGGGCCACACCGGCCCCAGCCCCACCAGCAACGTGCGCAACAGGAAGCCGGCATCGAGCTGGCCGCCGACGGCGTGCGCCTTCAGGTAGTCATAGAGGTTGCCCAGCCGCGCCGGCCGGCCGAACAGCGCCGGGGTCGCGTCCATCACCTCGCCCAGCCGGCGCAGCAGCCCGGCGCGGCCTTCCAGGCCCACCAGCGGGTTGTGCTGCGCGACCTGGAAGGCATGGGCAATGCTGTCGGCATCGATGCGTTGCAGGCGCTCGGCATCGGCACGCAGCGGGTCGCCCGGCGCGGCGGAGAAGCCGCCGCGCGCGAACAGGTCGAAGCTGGCCGCGCCCAGTCCTTCCGAACGCGTCAGCACCAGGTCGCTGGCCGGATCGCGGTAGCGCCACTCCGGCCCGGCGCCCGCATCCAGCAGCACGCTGGGGATCACCAGGTCGATGCCGATGCGGGCGCGCTCCTCGCGATGCTCGGGACCGCTCAGCGCCGCGCGCTCGCACAGCACCTGCCAGCGGTCCGTGCGCTGGTCGCCCGCGCCGCTTTCGAAATGGCGCCAGCGGCTGTGATACGGCACCTGCAGGTCCGGATAGCGCTGCCGGATGGTGCTGGCGACGTAATCGGCAATCGCATGCACGCGGTCCGGGTGCCAGGTGAAGTGCTCGGACGCGCCGCTGGCCACGTGTTCGGTGACCGCCGCGCAATGGGTGCGCACCGCCTCGGCGCACAGCAGCGCCGCTGCGGGATGCCCTTCGGGCACCGGGCTCAGCCAGCCATTGCCATGGCCTTCGTTGCCGGCACTGTCCTCGGGATACCTCGTCATTCGTTCAACCCCCTGCCCTTTGCCAGGGCTAGTTCGTTCGCATCCGGCGGCGTGTAGTGCGTGAAGTAGCCGGCGGCCACCTTGGCGTCGATCTCGACACGGGCGTCGGCGGGGATCAGGGCCTCGGGGATCGCCACCTGCTCGACCACCTCGATGCCCTGCGCCACCAGCGCGCCATGCTTCATGTTGCTCATCGACGCCCAGCGGTCGATGCGGCGGATGCCCAGCCAATGGAACACATCCGGCATCAGCTCCTGGAAACGCATGTCCTGCACGCCCGCCACGCATTCGGTACGGGCAAAATAAGTCTCGGCGCGGTCGCCGCCAACCTGGCGCTTGCGG
This sequence comes from Cupriavidus nantongensis, assembly GCF_041726985.1. Classification (GTDB taxonomy): domain Bacteria; phylum Pseudomonadota; class Gammaproteobacteria; order Burkholderiales; family Burkholderiaceae; genus Cupriavidus; species Cupriavidus nantongensis_A. The sequence continues at coordinate 405,053 of NZ_CP168302.1, forward strand.
GCGTTGTAGACCAGGAACTTGGTCACCTCGCCCAGCGCGCGCCCCTCCTTGCGGTTGTAGACCACCAGCCCGACACCGCCCTGCTGCGCCATCTCGATGCACACCTCGATGCCGTGTGCCAGGTACGGCCGGCAGGTACAGATGTCTGACCCGAACACATCCGATCCGTTGCATTCATCGTGCACGCGGCAGGCCACGCGGGTCTCGGGCTTGCCCAGCTGGCTGACATCGCCGAAGAAATACAGCGTCATGCCGCCGATCGGCGGCAAGAAAACCTTCAGGTCCGGCCGCGTCACCAGTTCCGGGAACATGCCGCCGGTCTGCTCGAACAGGCTGCGGCGCAGCACGCTTTCCTTGATGCCGAACCGGGCCGCCATGCCTGGCAGGTACCACACCGGATCGACCGCCGCCTTGGTCACGCGCACGTCGCCATTGGCATGCAACAGGTCGCCGTCGGGCTTGAGCCGGCCCGCGGCGATGGCCGAGACCAGCTCCGGCATATTGATGTGCGCGCGCGTCACCGCGATGGTCGGGCGGATATCGACGCCGGCGGCGATGCGGTCGGCAAAGACGCTGGAAACCAGGTGCCCCCACGGGTCGAGCGAGACGATCTTGTCCGGGTCGCCCCATTGCGGATGCGGGCCGATGGCTTCGGCGGGTGCGGTATCGGTCAGGTCGGGACGATGGTCGCGCTGCAGCGTGCCGGAGGCGACCGCCAGCGCACGGTAGATGGCGTACGCGCCGGCGTGGGTGCCGATCACATTGCGCTGCGCCGGGTTGCCCAGGCTGGCGATCACGGGTCCGCGCTCGGCCGCCGTGGGGGCACCCCAGTGGATCGGCTCGGCCGGCTTGTCGCGGCGCGCGTGCGAAGTCAGGACGATATGGTCGGACATGACACCCTCGGGTTCCCGATGGAATCCTGACCAATCGGTCAGGTTTACGATTCCATACTAGGCAACCTTTGTGCCATCGCCCAATGCCCATTTACGCCAGTGTGGCGCCGGTGTGTGTGGCGCCCAACGCAAGTCCGCGGCAGTGCCATGCACGCCCGGCGTGCCCACGGCACCACGCCGGCGGCTTGCGTGCACCACCCGGATGCCGCGGGCGGGCATGCCACGGGCGGAGCAGCCGCGTAGTGCCGCGCGGCGATGCTTGCAAGGCTTACATGGTCGGGCGGCTCGCCGAGCCGGGGTCGGAGTCGCCTGCCGCGTCACCGCGGCCGCCCAGCAACGCCCGCAGTGCCGCGAACGGCTGCGCGCTTTCGACGAAGCGGTAGAACAAGGCGCCCGCCACATTGCTCAGGGCCCACGCCGCCGCCATGCCCAGCGCGTTCAGCACCGCTTGGCCCGGTGCGAAATGCGATACCAGCGCATTGACCACCAGGCACACCGGGAAATGGATCAGGAACACGGAATAAGAAATGCGCCCGAAGTAGCCCACCACGCGCGCCCGCGGCCAGCGTTCCAGCCATTCGCCGCGGCGCGCCAGCGCCAGCAGCAGCGCGGTGGCCAGCGCCACGGCAATGCGCAGCCGGAAGTCCAGTACCAGCGCGGCCAGCGCCACCGCGCCAAGCAACAGCAGCGGCAGCAACGACCGGCCGGGCGTCGACGCCCAGTAGGCCAGCGTGCCCATGCCATAGGCACCGAAGAAGTACACCGCCCAGATATCCCACGCGGCATCGCGGTTGAACCAGAACAGCGACGCCACGACCGCCAGCGCCACCAGGCCGATGCTGACCGCCACGCCCGCGGGCGCCCTGCCCCGCGACACTGCGCGCGCCGCCCACAGCGTGCCCAGCAGCAGCGCGAACAGTTGCAGGTCGATGGCCACGTACCAGACCCCGGCCGACAACGCGTCGACGTCGACAATGTCATGGAGCAGCGTCAGGTGCGCGAGCAACTGGCCCAGCGTGGGCGACGCCGGGATCGAGTCATGCGTCATCCAGTGCCGCGCCACGGCTGCGCCGGCAATGCTGAGCAGGATTGCCGCGGCAAACGGCACCGCCAGTTTCTGGTAGCGGCGCCACAGCAGCGACAGCGGATGCTGGCGGATCTCCAGCCGTCCGTCGGGCGCCAGGCTGCGCGCTGCCAGGAAGCCGCTGATCACCAGGAACACCTGCACCGCGATGCGGGCGTAGTCATAGAGCCAGTCCACCAGCCCCGGCGCCAGGCGGTACGCGGCGTCGGACATCGGTCCATAGAAGGCGAGGTGGTGCAGGACGATCAGTTGCGAACTGACGGCTTTGAGGGCGTCGATGCACGGCAGGCGCGACGGGCGGGAGCTCATTGTTATAGGGATGATGCAAAGGGCGCGGAAGGCGCGATTCTACCCGCTGCGCCACCACTCAATGTGGCGCAATGCATACATTTTGCGGATTGGTTACACAGTGGCCGTGCTTGTTGCCAGTTCGACGGCCGCTGCAATGTCGCAGCGGCCGGTGGCGAGGGCTATTGGCACAGCGAAAGCAGCGCTATCCACGCATAGGCATGGGCCGGATCCAGCCATCCCGCCAGCGCCACCGCGCACAGCGTGGCAAGGCCGAGAACCGATAGCCAGGCTCCCAGCGCGGGGATACCGGGTCTCACGGCCGTGCCGGCGCCAGGCCGCCCCGGACAATCTGGCGGTCGTCGATCGGCGAGTGCAGCGCCGCGGCGACGATACCCAGCGCCATGGCGCCGTACCAGACCGTGTCGTACGAGCGGGTCAGCTCGAACACCAGCCCACCCAGCCACACGCCCAGGAAAGAGCCGAGCTGATGGCCCAGGAACACGAAGCCGAACAGCGTGGCGAGATAGCGCACGCCGAACACCTGGGCCAGGATGCCGTTGGTGAGCGGCACCGTGCCCAGCCACAGCAATCCCATCGCCGCACTGAAGGCGTACAGCGTCGCCGGGCTCAGCGGCAGCAGCAGGAACAGCGCCATCGCCGCGGTGCGCGCGAGGTAGATGCCGGCGAGCAGGTACTTCTTGCTGTGGCGCCCGCCCAGCAGCCCGCACACATAGACGCCGGCCACATTGGCCAGCGCGATGATGGCAAGTGCCGCCATGCCGTCGGCCGGACGCATGCCGCGGTCCAGCAGATACGCTGGCAGGTGGCTGGCGATAAAGGCCAGCTGGAAGCCGCACGCAAGAAAGCCCAGGTTGAGCAGCCAGAAGCCCGAATGGCCGAAGGCCTCGCGCACGGCGGCGCTGAGCGGCTGGCCCGCGGCCGCGTCCGCCGCGTGGTGGTCCGGCGCCGCCGCCGCGCCGCGGTCCTGGAACGGCAGCGCCAGGGGCACCAGCACGGCCAACGCCACGGCAAGCAGCAGCAGCGCACCCGCCCATCCGGTCCCCGCAAGCAACGCCTGGACACCCGGCACCAGCGCAAACTGGGCGATGCCGCCGACTGCGCCGGCCAGCCCCAGCGCGCGGCTGCGCTGCGCGGCCCCGGTCATCCGGCTGAGCGCGCCGTAGACCACGCCGAAGGTGGTACCGGACAAGGCCACGCCGAGGCAAAGGCCCGCCGACCACACCAGCGCCGTCGACGTATGCGCCTGCGTCATCCCATAGAGCCCCGCGGCATACAGCGCCAGCCCGCCCGCCATCACCTTCCACGAGCCGTAGCGGTCAGCCAGCATGCCGGTGAAGGGCTGCGCCAGCCCCCACGCCAGGTTCTGCACCGCCATGGCAAAGGCAAAGGTCTCGCGGGTCCAGCCGCGCTCGGCAATGATGGGCAGCATGAACAGCCCCTGCACATGGCGCACGCCCAGCGCCATCCCCATCAGCACGCCACCGGCCAGCACCAGCACCCACAGTTGCCGCCACCAGGGCGTGGCGCCGGAACCGGACGAGCGTGGCAAATGGATGGTCATGACGGCCCCTTGTCGTTCGATGGCGCCCGCAGCGCAATGGCTCTATTGCAAGCGACGGCAGGCCTTCCTTCAACCGATCTTTCGGTCGTGCTGCCATGCGTTAGATGCATGGCAGGAGCGCCCCGGATCGTGCTGTAATGAGGTCTCGCGCATCTGCCCGGAGCTCACTGCATGTCCACCCCGCTGGTTCGCCTGTTCTCGCTCGACCTGCTCAAGGGTTTCGTCGCCGTCGGCCGGCGCATGAGCATTACGCAGGCGGCGGACGACCTGTGCCTGACCCAGTCGGCGGTGAGCCGGCAGATCCATGCGCTGGAGGCGCAGTTGAAGGTGCAGCTGTTCGTGCGCAAGCATCGCGGCGTCGCCTTCACCGCCGAGGGCGAACGCCTGTTCCGCAGCGCCGACAGCGCGTTGCAGCAGCTGCAGGACGTGGTGGCCGAGGTGCGCCGCAGCGAGGGCCGGCAGCCGGTCACCGTCACCGCCAGCATCGGCGTGACCGGCCTGTGGCTGCTGCCGCGGCTGGGCAGCCTGCAGAAAGCCCATCCGCACCTCGATGTGCGCCTGTCGGCCAGCAACCGTATCAGCGACCTGCGTGAAGAGGGGATCGACCTGGCGGTGCGCTATTGCCGCGACGCCGCGGCGCCGCCCGATGCCGTGCGCCTGTTCGGCGAGCACATCGCCCCGATCGCGCATCCGTCGCTGCTGGCCGCGCTCGCGCCGCACGGCGATGCGCTGCTGCAGCTGCCGCTGCTGGAATTCGACGATCCGCGCCCGTGGCTGCAGTGGCGCAGCTGGCTGGCCGCGCGCGACCTGCGCCAGGCCAGCCAGCGCGGCATGCTGCGCTTCAACCAGTATGACCAGGTCATCCAGGCGGCGCTGGCAGGGCAAGGCGTCGCGCTCGGACGGCTTGAACTGGTGCGGCCGCTGGTCGACGGCGGCCAGCTGGCGCTGGTGCCGACCGCGCGGCAGGCGCCGCCAAGCCCGAATGCCTATTGGCTGATCCAGGCCGCCGCGCAGCCGCGCGCCGACGTCAAGCGCGTGGCGCAATGGATCAGCCAGGAAGCCGCGCGCACGGTCAAGACGCCCGTGCACCCCGCAGCCACCTGAACCGCAGCGGGCCGGCGCGGCGCGGTGGCGCCTCGATCCGGCACCGCGCTGGACCCGCGCCGTGCAGCGCCGCGACGAACACCTCGGCGTCGGCTTGCAGGCGATGGCGCTCGCCCGGCGCCAGCAACACATCGGGAGACGGCCGCCCCGGCACCTCGAAGATGAGCCACAGGTTGCCGCCGCGGCAGACCAGTTCCGTGCCGGCGCGCAGTCGCAGGCCGAGACATTCCGCTTCCAGGGAAATAGTGCGTGACATGAAAGGCTCCGGTGAGGGCCTTTTCATTGTGCTGAACGGCGTCTCAGGCTGCCATGAGCAATGCGTCGGCCAGCCATCTGGCAGCGGCATGCGAGCCCAGCATGGCTAGCGCTGCCCCGCGCGCGCCCCGGCCTGGACCAGCGCCTCGCCGGGGGGCGCGACGTTGAGCGTCGACAGCAGCAGCCCCATGCCCGCCAGGATGCGGTATTGGCTGGCCAGTTCCGTGTACTGGCCCGTCACATAAGCGGTGCGGGCGCTGAAGTATTCATTCTCCGCATTGAGCAGGTCCAGCAGGCTGCGCTGCCCGATGCGGAACTGCCTGCCGTAGCTGAGCCGCGTGGCATCGCTTGCCTGCACATATTGCTGCAGGCTGGCCAGGCGGTCCTGCGCGGTACGGTTGGCGTTATACGCCAGCGACACGCTTTCCTGCACCTGCCGCCGCAGCCGCTCCAGGTTCTGCTCGGCTTCCTGGATCTGGAAGCCAGCCTCGCTGATGCGGGCCTTGTCGGCATTGCCGCGGAACACGTTATAGCGCAGCCGCAGCATCACCCGGCGCTCGTCAGTGGTGCCTAGCACACGGTCGCGGTCGCGTGCCCCGCCCACCTCCAGTTCCAGCCTTGGCCACAAGGCCGAGCGCGCCAGCGCGCGGGCCGCCTCGGCTTCGGCGATATCGGCCTGGCCCGCGCCCAGCGCAGGGTGGCTGGCACTGGCCACTTGCTGGGCCTCGCGCTCGGTCGGGGGCAGTACGGCAGCCAGCGATTCCGGGCGGGACAAGCGCTCCGGTGTGGTCCCGACCACGCGCACGAACGCCGCCTCGGCATCCTGCAGCGCGCCTTGCTCCGCCCGCAGGCTGGCCTTGGCGAGGGCCAGCCGGCTCTCCGCCTGGTACAGGTCGGCGCGGCGCAGTACGCCGTTATCGGCACCAAGCCGGATCTGGTCATGAGTATGCTGGTGCGCCTCGAGATTGGCGATGGCGATCGCCACGGTTTCCTGCCGGCGCAGGACCTCGACATAGACGCCGACGGTGCGCAGCGCGATGTCTTCGGCGGTAGCGCCGACGCGGTAGGCAGCGCCATCGATCCGGGCGCCCTGCCGCTCGACATCGCTGCTCACGCCGAAACCGTCGAACAGCATCTGCGTGATGGTGACGTCGGCGGCATGGCGGCCATACGAGGCGTCCGACATCCCGGCCACGCGGCTGCTTTGGCTGTCGAGCCGCACGCGGCCGGTGGCGCCGCCGATATCGATCCGAGGCAGGTAGCCGGCACGTGCCTGCTTCAGTCCCTCGTCGGCGGCCAGGCGGCGGCTACCCGCTGCCAGCACCTCGGGATTGCTGTGCACGGCCAGGTCGACCGCCTGGGGCAGCGCCTGGGCCGCCGCATACCCCGGCAGCGCCAGCGCCGTCCATAGCAGCACGGGTGCCAGCCGGCACCATGTCGTCGTCATGCTTCCCCCTGCCCGGGTACACCGCGTTCGCACGCTATACGCGTCCGAACGCGGCGCCCTACCCGCTTATTATGGTTTTGACACTGCCGGCAGCACTGCTGCCGTCCTGCCTTGCCGCTTTCGCGGTCTCTGCCCCGTTCCTGCTTGCTCCGTCCCCCTTGATGGCGCCTGGTTCAGGCCGTATGAATATTGCCGTTGCTCAGCAGCGTATTGAGGTCGAGCCCTACCACGCCCTGCAGCACGGCCACATCCTGGAACCCGCCGGCAGTGCCACCGCCGTCCCGGTCCAGGCTGACCACGGTATTGCCATCGACTTCCGCCAGCCGCACGAATTGCGACGCGTTGGCATTGGTCACGCTGACGCCCGACAGCAGGTCGGAAAGATCCAGCACATCGCCGCCGCCAGCGGCGGGAGCGAAGTCAAAGTCAGTGATCGTGTCGACCGAGGCGGCATCCGCGCGCAGGAAGCGGAAGGTGTCGCTGCCGGCGCCGCCCGCGAGCGTGTCCGCCCCGGCGCCGCCGACGAGCAGGTCATTGCCCGCCCCACCCGTCAGGTGGTCATCGCCGGCGCCGCCACGCAGCGCATCGTTGCCGGCCAAGCCGTTGATCGTGTCATTGAAGGCCGACCCGATCACGCCCTCCATGCCCTTATAGCTGTCCGTGCCCAGGTTCACGCTGCCAAGATTGACCGACGTCGCGCTGCTGCTCTGGACCAGCGTGAAATCGATCGCGCCGGTGGCATCGGAGAAGTCCAGCAGGTCGATGCCCGCGCCGCCATCGAGGGTGTCGTTGCCCGCGCCGCCGCGCAGGATGTCGTTGGCACTGCTGCCCGTCAGCGTGTCATTGAAGCGCGACCCGACCACGCCTTCCATATTGCTGTAGCTATCGCTGCCAAGCCCCACGCCGGACAGGTTGACCAGCGTGCTGCTGCCCTGCGCCAGCGTAAATGCCAGCCCGCTGCTGGCATCGGACAGGTCCAGCATGTCGATGCCGGCGCCGCCATCGAGCGTATCGTCTCCGGCGCCGCCTCGCAGCACGTCATCGCCCGCGTCGCCGCGCAATGTGTCACTCGCTGCGCCGCCGATAAAGATATCGCTGGCTGCGGCCCCGGTCAGCACATCGGTATTGCTGCCGCCGTCGAGGTAGGAAGCCTGGTAAGTCTGGCCTGCCAGGGTCACCGCAGCCGCGCCATTGGTCGACGAGACATTGACCGTCACGGTAGCCGTGCTGGTGCCGCCCGCACCGTCGGAGACGGTATAGCTGAAGCTTCCTGTCGCCGAGTTGCTGGAGTCGAACATGATGTAGCTGTCATTGGTGCCGGGCGCGACCCTCAGGTTGCTGACGGCTCCGGTGGCCCCGGTGAGCGCCGTTATCGTCAGTGCCAGACCATCGACGTCGCCGTCATTGGCGAGCAAGGCACTGACCGGTATCACGATGCTGGCGGTGTTGTTCGAGACACAGACCACGTCCGCGGCAGCCACCGGCGCGTCATTGACCGGATTGACGGCGATCGCCACCGCATCGGTGTCGGTCGCCGCGCCATCGCTGGTCTGCATCTGCAGCGAGGCCGTGCCGGCATAGTCCTTGTCGCCGGCAAACTGCAGCCCGTCCAGTGCGGCATGGATCGCCGCGTCGCTGCCGGTGAAGGTCATGGTGCCGTCCGCGCTGCCATCTCCGGCCAGGAACTGCAGCCCGGCCGTGCCGTTCAGCGTAATCGTGCCCCCGCTCGCCGTCAGCGTTACCGTGTGGCTGCTGCCGTCCACATCGAAGAAGCCGAGCGCATTGCCGTTGGCCGTGCTGAACACCAGCGGCGTGTCTTCGTTGACCGACTGCGCGGCCGGAACGCTGTTGACGACGGCATCGTTCGTGCCGGTGATATTGACCGTAATCGTCTGCTGCGCGGTCTGGTCCGCCGAGGACACCGTCAGCGCATCGCTGACCTGCTGCCCGGCAATCAGCGCATCAGCCTTGCTGTTGTCCAGCGCATATGTCCACGCGCCGGTGGTGCTGTTGAACGTGAAGGTGCCGTATTGCCCAACCAGGCTGTCCGGCGCCACCGCGGCAAAGTGTGCTTCGCCACTATCGACATCGCTCACCGTCAGCGTTCCGCTGGCCGAGGTGTCGCCTGCGCTAGCGTTTGCCACGCCGCCGGCTTCGGTCACCGTCGTGTCTTCGCTAGCCGACGCGGTGATGATGGCGGCATCGTTGGTGCCGGTGATATTGACCGTGATGGTCTGGTTCGCGGTCTGGTCGGCCGAAGACACAAGCAGCGAATCGCTGACTTGTTGGCCGGCGGTCAGCGCATCGGCCTTGCTGTTGTCCAGCGTGTAGGTCCACGCGCCAGTGGTGGTGTTGAACGTGAAGGTGCCGTACCGCCCGACCAGGCTGTCCGCCGGCACGGCAGCGAAGTGCGCTTCGCCGCTATCGACATCGTTCACCGTCAGCGTTCCGCTGGCAGTGGCATCTCCGGCAATCGCGTTCGCCACGCCACCAGCTTCTGTCACCGTCGAATCTTCGCTCGCCGACGCGGTGATGGTGGCGGCATCGTTCGTGCCGGTGATATTGACCGTGATCGTCTGCTGCGCGGTCTGGTCCGCCGAGGACACGGTCAGCGCATCGCTGACCTGTTGTCCGGCGATCAGCGCATCGGCCTTGCTGTTGTCCAGCGCATAAGTCCACGAGCCGGTGACGCTGTTGAAGGTGAACGTGCCGTACTGCCCGACCAGGCTGTCCGGCGCCACCGCGCCGAAGTGCGCTTCGCCGTTATCGACATCGCTCACCGTCAGCGTTCCGCTGGCCGAGGCGTCGCCTGCGGTGGCGTTTGCCACACCACCCGCTTCGGTCACCGCCGTATCTTCGCTCGCCGACGCGGTTATCGTCGCCGCATCGTTGGTGCCGGTGATATTGACTGTGATCGTCTGCTGCGCGGTCTGGTCCGGCGAGGACACCGTCAGCGCATCGCTGACCTGTTGACCGGCAATCAGCGCATCGGCCTTGCTGTTGTCCAGCGTGTAGGTCCACGCACCGGTGGTGGTGTTGAACGTGAAGGTGCCGTACTGCCCGACCAGGCTGTCCGCCGGCACGGCAGCGAAGTGCGCTTCGCCGCTATCGACATCGTTCACCGTCAGCGTTCCGCTGGCAGTGGCATCTCCGGCAATCGCGTTCGCCACGCCACCAGCTTCTGTCACCGTCGAATCTTCGCTCGCCGACGCGGTGATGGTGGCGGCATCGTTCGTGCCGGTGATATTGACCGTGATCGTCTGCTGCGCGGTCTGGTCCGCCGAGGACACGGTCAGCGCATCGCTGACCTGTTGTCCGACAATCAGCGCATCGGCCTTGCTGTTGTCCAGCGTGTAGGTCCACGCACCGGTGGTGCTGTTGAACGTGAAGGTTCCGTGCTGCCCGACCAGGCTGTCCGGCGCCACCGTAGCAAAGTGCGCTTCGCCGGTGTCGACATCGCTCACCGTCAGCGTGCCGCTGGCCGAGGCGTCGCCTCCGCTAGCGTTTGCCACACCACCCGCTTCGGTCACCTCCGTATCTTCGCTCGCCGACGCGGTGATGGTCGCCGCATCGTTGGCCCCGTTGATCCGGATGCTCAATGTCGATGCGGCCGAAGCCTGGCCGTCTGTCACGCTATAGCCGAACGACTCATCGACATGGTCTCCGAGGCGCAGCGACTGGATCAGCGGATTGCCATTGTCCAGGGTGTAGCTGTAGCTGCCGTCGGCGTTGATCTGCAGCGTGCCGTACTGGCCGGCATAGGTGCCGGGACTGGCCACGGCCAGCACATTGCCGGCATCGACGTCGCTGTCATTGGCCAGCACGTTGCCGGTAACCGGGTTCGGATGGTTGTCTTCGCTAATGGCGTTGGCATCGGCCGCGGCGGTAGGGGCATGGTTGTCGTAGCCGGCAAAATCGGATTTGGTCAGGTCGTGCAGGCCATCAAGGCGAATCACCATTTCAGCGGTGGCGGGATTGCCGTCGACATCGACGTAGACAAAGGTGTTGCCGCCCGATTGCTGGTACCAGGCACCATGGGCAGTCGGCGTCAGGCCGCCCCACTGGAAGCCGGTGTCGCCCAGCACCGGGCGCAGGTCCAGGCGATCGGTGCCGCGCTGGAAGTCGGCAATGACATCCATGCCGGCCGCGGTGGAATCGGAAACAGCGTTGTAGACAAAGGTGTCGCGGCCGCTGCCACCGCCCAGCATGTCGCCGCCACCCCCACCGGCGATGGTGTCGTTGCCGCCTTCGCCGTAGACGGTGTCCCTGCCATTGCCGCCGGCGATGATGTCGTCGCCGCCGACGACGGCGCCGTCGCCGTTGTCGCCAAAGATCAGGTCGTCGCCATTGCCGCCCTGGATGCGGTCATTGCCGGGCTGGGCCGATTCATGCCCGCGCCCGCGCAGATAGTCGGCATGGCTGTCGTAGCCGTCTCCATACAGCGTATCGCCACCGTTGTCGCCGGTGTAGAGCGTCGACGCACCGTCGCCGCTGCCGATCACGTCGTCGCCGCTGCCGCCATAGACCGCGTCGGTGCCGTTGCCGCCGGACAGGCTGTCGTTGCCGCGCCCGCCGAACACGCGGTCCTTGCCGTTGGCACCCAGCAGCGTGTCGTTGCCATCGCCGCCCTCGACGATATCGTCGCCGTTGCCGGCATCGACATAGTCGCTGCCATCGCCCGCGCTGACATAGTCGTTGCCGTTGCCGCTCAGAATGGTGTCGCTGCTTGCGGTGCCGATGAGGCTGTCGCTGCCGTTGGTGCCAGTCACGGTTGCCATGGTGGTTCTCTCTCCTTCCTGAATGCAGGCCTCGCGGCCATGCCTTGCTTGTTATCGTTGCAAAAAGGCTCGCGTGCGAGCGCGGTCCCTACCTTTCACGGAACGCCATGTCCCGGGTCTTGATGATGGGCTTGAGCAGGTAATGGAGCACCGTCTTCTGGCCAGTCAGTACATCCACCGTGGCGACCATGCCGGGCAGGATCGGAACCTGCACCGCACTGCCTGCCGGCCGGTTGTCGCGGGTGCGCACGCGCACCAGGTAATAGCTCTCCGGCCGCTCGCCGGGCCGCTCCGGCGTGAGCGTATCGGCGCTGATATGTTCGACGGTGCCGGCAAAGCCGCCGTAGACGGAGAAGTCGTAGGCCGACAGCTTGACCACGGCAGGCTGTCCCGGCCGCAGGAAGGCGATGTCCGCCGGACGCATGCGCGCCTCGACCAGCAGCGTGTCTTCCAGCGGCACGATTTCCACCAGGTCCATGCCCGGCTGGACCACGCCACCCACGGTGTTGATTTTGAGCTGCTTGACGATCCCGCTCAGGGGCGCGCGCACCAGCGTGCGATCGACTCGGTCCTGCAAGGCCGTGTTGGTCGCGCTCAGCGCTGCCTGCTCGGCCCTGGCCTGGTTGAGTTCGCGCATGGCCTCGGCGCGGAAATGCGCGCTCGCTTCATCGAGCTTCTGCTGGCTCTCGCGATAGGCCGCTTCGAGGCGCGGCATCGCCAGCCGCGACGCGTCGAGCTCGCCTTTGAGGTCATTGGTCTGCCGCTCCAGCCGCAGCACATCGACATCGGAAACCACGCCCTGCGCCACCATCGGCCGCATCATCGCCAGCTCCTGCGCCACCAGGCGATGGCTCTGCCGCAGTTGCTGCTCGCGCGAGCGCTTTTCGGCCAGTTCCTGCCGGCGCTGCTCCGACTGCTGGCGCAGCACGGCCAGGTTCGCTTCCAGCGCATGCTTGCGCGAGGCGAACAGCGAGCGTTCCTCGGCCACGAAACGGCGCGTATCGCCGTCGCCGCCCGCGCTGGACACGAACTCGGTGCCGGCGGCCTCGGCGCTCAGGCGCGCAATGCGTGCCACCAGCGCATCGTCCTTGGTACGGCCTTCCTGGTACGAGGCGGTAAAGCGCGTATCGTCGATGCGCATCAGCGGCTCGTCCTTGCTGACTACCTGTCCGGGCCGCACCATGATCTGCGCCACGATCCCGCCTTCCAGGTTCTGCACCACCTGCACCTGGCTCGACGGAATCACCTTGCCCTCGCCCACCGCCACCTCATCGACCCGTGCCAGCGCCGCCCAGCTCAGCGCAACGATGACGAAGACCACGGCGCACCACAGGATCCAGTGCGCGAACCAGCGGGGCCGCGACAGCGCCGCCGCGTCGCGCGCATCCATGAAGGCGGTGTCGTCGTCGTACGGCCGCAGCGCGGCGGCCATGCGACGCGCAAGGGTGCGGAGCTCAGGCCGAGGCGACATGGAGCTTTCTCCCGGCGAGCGCGTTCAGCACCTCGGCCTTGGGCCCGTCCGCGACGATGCGGCCCTGGTCCATCACGATCAGGCGATCGACCAGGCTCAGCAGCGAGCCGCGGTGGGTCACCAGCAACAGCGTGCGCTCGCCCAGCGCTGCCGCGAGCCGAGCCTTGAACTGCTCTTCGGTGCGGTTGTCCATGGCACTGCTGGGCTCGTCGAGCAGCAGCAGCGGCGGCTGCAACAGCTCCGCGCGCGCGATCGCGATGGCCTGCCGCTGTCCACCCGAAAGCCCTTCGCCGCGCTCGCCCAGGCGCAAGTCATAGCCCTCGGGCAGGCGCTCGATAAAATCGCTGACACCGCCCAGTCGCGCGGCGCGCAGCACGGCGGCATCGTCGGCGTAAGGCGCGCCCATCACGATGTTGTCGCGCACGGTGCCGCTGAACAGCATCACGTCCTGCGGCACATAGCCGATACCGCGCCGCAGCGCCGCCGGGTCGAGCTGGCGCACTTCGGCACCGTCGACCAGCACCGAGCCGGCATCGGGCGGATACAGGCCCAGGATCAGCTTTTCGATGGTGGTCTTGCCCGAGCCGATGCGGCCGATCAGCCCGACCCGCTCGCCGCTGGCAACGCGGAATGACACCCCGTCGAGCGCGGCACCGTCGCGGCCGGGATAGCGGAAGCTGACCGCGCGGAATTCGATCTCGCCGCGCAGCGGCGGGCGGTGCAGGAAGTGCTTGCCGGGCGGGCGCTCGACCGGCAACGCCATGGTCCGGTCGAGGGCGGCCAGCGCGGTGCGCGCCTGGTGATAGCGCGTGGTCAGCCCGGCCATTTGCGATAGCGGCGCCAGCGCACGTCCGGCCAGGATGGTGCAGGCGATCAGGCCGCCCATGGTGAGGCGGTCGGCGGCAATCTGGTAGACACCAACGACGACCACCGCCAGCGTGGCGGCCTGCTGCGCGAACAGCGCCGCGTTGATCACGCACGCCGACAGCCAGCGCGAGCGCAGCGCCAGCCGGGCCATCTGCCCCACCACCTGCTCCCATTGCCGCTGCGCGACACCTTCCGCGCCCGTGGTCTTGATGGTCTCCAGCCCCACCAGCGTCTCCACCAGCGCCGCCTGCCGCTGTGCCGCGCAGGCGCTGCTGGCACGCACCGCGCGCGACAGCGGTCCCTGCAGCGCCAGGCTGAGGCCAAGCACCAGCGGCACCGTCAGCAGCGGCACCCATGCGAGCGGGCCGCCCACCCAGAACATCGCGGCGATGAAGACCGCGGCAAACGGCAGCTCGACCAGCGTGGTGATGGTGGCGGAGGTCAGGAAATCGCGCACCGATTCGAATTCCTGCAACTGGCTGCTGAGGCTGCCGACCGAGGCGGGCCGTGAGCGCATCTCGATGCCCAGCACTTTCTCGAACACCGTGGCGGACACCGTCACGTCGATGCGTTTGCCGGCCACGTCGACAAAGTAGCCGCGCAGCATGCGCATGGCGAGCTCGAACAGCAGCACCAGGCCGACGCCCACGGCAAGCGCCCACAGGGTCTCCAGCGCATGGTTCGGCACCACGCGGTCGTAGACGTTCATGGTGAAGAGCGGCATCACCAGCGCAAACAGGCTCAGCAGCAAGGAAGCCACCAGCACCTCGCCATAGACCGGCCAGCACTGCCGCATCACGCCCCAGAACCATGCCTGCGGTACTTGACCGGGTGCGAGATCGGGTGCGGCATCGATGGCAGCCCGGGCATCCGAACGGTACGCGGGCCGGGCGAAGATGGCGTGTCCGGTGTAGCGCGCCAGCAGGTCTTCGGCGCGCACGGCCTGTTCGCCGTCGCCGAACTCCGGCAGCACCACCACCAGCATGCCCTGCTCTGCGCGCCGCACCAGGATGCAGGCCTCGCCCTGGTCCAGCAGCAGCATCGCGGGCAGCACGCGGTCAGGGATCTGGTCGGGCCTGCGTCGCACCAGCCGCGCGCAGAGGCCTGCGCGCGCCGCGGCACGCGCGCACAGCGCGGGGGTCAGGCGATGGTCCTCCAGCGGCAGCCCGGCGACCAGGGCCTCGGCGGAGGCCGGCTGGTGGAAATGCCGGGCCAGCCAGAGCAGGCAGTCCAGCAGCGCATCGTCAGGACGCGCGTCGCCGGGCTGACCCGGGACGGCATGCCGGATCTCGCGCGCATGCGTGGCGGCCGCGTGCATGGCACAGGTCCCGGTGTTACCGCGACGGTGGACCAGGACGCTGCCGGCCGATGGCACCTGCCGCCATCGTCGTGCGCCCGCGGTTGCTTGCTGCCATGGTGCCCCCCGTCCCGTTGCCATGTCGTTTTTTGCAAGCGTAGGTGAGCCCGACACCGTCGCCCATCGTCCGGATGGCGCAACCGGCGCCTCCAATGCCCAGCGGGCCTCATCCGTTTGGCGTTTCACCAATGCAATCGGTGCGGGGAACCGGGGCCGACCTTGGGAATTTGCTTATGACGACAATATCCTTCGCCCCGCGCGCGCTGGGGTATACCCTAGCGTCTTCGCCGGATTGCCGGCTGTTTTCCAGTTTCTCCCGCATGACCGCCTTCGCCTTGCCTGCCGTGACCGCCCGCCTTACCAGCGCCCGCCGCCCGCTCGCGGCAATCCTGCTCGCCGCCGGCGCTGCAGTCGCCATGCTGGCCCCGGCCGCGGCACGCGCCCAGAGCCCGGTGCTCGACAAGATCCGCGACGCCGGCACCATCGTGCTGGGCTACCGTGAATCCGCGCTGCCGTTCTCGTTTGCCGACGACAAGGGCCAGCCGGCCGGCTATGCCGTCGACCTGTGCCTGCGCGCGGCCGAGGCGGCGCGCCAGAAGCTGGGCCTGAAGGACCTGAAGGTGCGCTGGATGCCGCTGACGCCGCAGAACCGCATCCCGGCGGTGGTGAACGGGCTGGTCGACCTCGATTGCGCCCCCAACACCAACTCGCTCGAGCGCCAGAAGCAGGTTGCGTTCAGCGTCTCGCACTATGTGTCGACGGTGCGCATGCTGGTGCGGGCGGACTCGGGCATCCGCTCGTTCGGCGACCTGCGCGGCAAGACCGTGGTCACCAGCGCGGGCTCGACCGGCGACCGCCACGTGCGCCGCTTCAAGGGCCAGTACGGCTATCACGACGTCTACACCAAGGACCACGGCGAATCGTTCCTGCTGCTCGAATCGGGTCGGGCCCAGGCCTTCGTGATGGACGACGTGCTGCTGGCCGGCCTGCGCGCGCGCGCCAAGGACCCTTCGCAATTCGTCATCGTGGGCCCAGCGCTGTCGATCGAGCAGAACGCGTTGATGCTGTCCAAGGCCGATCCGGAATGGAAGCGCCTGGTCGACCAGACCCTGGCCACGGCCTTTGCCGGCCCCGAGGTCACGGCGCTGCAGCAGCGCTGGTTCCAGCAACCCATCGGCAGCCGCGGCATCAACCTGGCGCTGGCGCCTTCGGGCGAGGTGCGCGCGGCCTGGAAGCATCCGTCCGACGCGGTCACCGAATAAGCCGTGCCGGCGGCGCCATGCGCAATCGCGCTGGCGCCGCAATTCAGGGTTTCCATGAGGTTGCCGCGCCGGGCAAGCCCCAAGTTGACAGTCATGAATGATGTTGGCGACACTGGCCCAAGCCGCCCCTGTACAGGGCAGGCCATAGACACGACCGCCCGACGGCGGCATATCTCAGGAGAAACCATGAACAAGTTCGTCGCGACCGCGATCGCACTCTGCCTTGGCGCCGCATCGCTGGCCGTGCAGGCACAAACCGGCGGCAAGCAGCAGTTCGATCCGTATTCCCAGGGTGCCAAGTCGGGCGAGAAGTTCGACCCGTACAGCCAGGGCGCCAAGGCCGGCGACAAGTTCGATCCGTACAGCCAGGGCGCGAACAAGAGCACCCGCACCGACCTGACCGACCCGTCCGCCGACAAGAAGCCGGCCAAGCAAGGTACCAAGAAAAAGAACAACAAGAGCAGCAAGAAGAAAGCCACCCCCGCTCCGGCCGCCAGCTGAACCACGGCTGCCGCCGGATACAAGGAAACCCGCCGCGGCGGGTTTTTTTGTGCCCTCGCGGGCGATTGGCCATGGCGCCGGCTACGGCGCCTGCGTATCGCGCTCCAGCGCGGTGACGTCGACGCGCTGCACCTTGTCATCCTGGCGCACTTCAGTGCGCAGCACGAAGGCCTCGGCCGGGCAGTACCAGTCGGTGACGTGCATCACGGTGGGCTCGACCTGCACCAGTTCGCCACCGATCATCAGCGGTCCGAGCGAGGTGCGCTTGTCGTAGGAAATCGGCTGGCATTCCTTGCGCCCCATCAGGGTGTCGATCATCTGCAGCTTGCCCACGTGGCGCGAACCGATATGGATGGTGGCACGCTGCGCCTCCATGGTGCTGACCGCCTCATCGGAGCCGAGCGGATAGACCTTGAGCGAGACGCTGGAGTGAAACACTTCGCCCTCCAGCGTGGTGCCTTCGCGCAGGTCCAAGCCGGCGTAATTGAATACCCCCTTGCCGCGGAACGCCGCCTCGCCATACATGCGGGCGTAACGGGCGCGCGCGTTGATGACCGCATGCTGGCTTTCGATGCTGGTCTGCGCCTCGGGCGCACTGCGTTCGATCGCCACCTCGTGGACCTGGTTGGTAATCACGGGCGGCCCCATCAGCGCGGACAGCGCCGACTTGGAATTGACCTCGAGCTGGGCGCGGCAGCCGGTCGGGCTGCGCTCGACGTCGCGCAGGGTCATGCGGATCGACATCGGCATCACGCCGTCGCCTTCCATCTGCACATGCGACCCGGAGCGGAACCACGGCGCATTGCACAGCACCGCCGCGGCGGCGGCCTGCGCCTGGCTGGCCGCCGCCTGGGCGACGCCGCCGGTACCTGGCAGCACTGGCATGCCCTGGCCGCTGGCAGATTGCGGAGCTAGCACCACGCATGCCGCCGCGCACGCCACCAGGCCGGCCTGCCGGATTTGCTGAACCTTTGTCTTCACCTCGATCCCCGTCTGGATTGGCCGGCCCCCATGCAGCCCCTGCCTGGCTGGCAACTGACTGACTGGCAATCGGAATTATCGCGTTTTTGTTGCGCGTGTAACTGCTCATTTCAAGCCTGCGCCGGTCTAACGGGCATGCCGACGAGGATGCCGGGGCCAACCACGGGTTCAGCCTGGCCGCATATGCTTTATACACCGCATCTGGCCCAAAACCGGCGCTGCCGCCACGCCGGGAAACCGTCCGGAGTGACTTGGCCGCCGTGCTACCATTGCGCGCCTCGCGTATTCCAGCGGTTGTGGCGTCCCCGGCGCCTGGCGGTTCCGGCGTGCCTGCGGCGCGTCCTCGCGGATATTCTGGTCCGCTGTCCACCGCCGGCCCCCGCTCTGCGTTGTGATGGCTTGCCCGTCACCGCGCGTCGCCCGAGACCTGGTTCGCCGCGTTCTTCCAGGAGATCCATGCGTAGTTCATCGACCTCGCGGTTTGTCGCCGCGCCGTCCATCGGAGCCACCGCAAGTACCGTCATGCTGGTTGGCCTGCTGATACTGCTGGTCTGGTTCGGTACCCTGGACATGCGCCACCTGCTGCGTTCCGATGAAGGCCGCTACGCCGAGATTGCCCGCGAGATGGTCGCCACCGGCGACTGGGTCACGATCCGCTACCACGAGCTCAAGTATTTCGAGAAGCCGCCCTTCCACATGTGGGTGACGGCGCTGGCCTACACCTTGTTCGGAGTCGGGGACTGGCAGGCGCGCCTGTGCGTGGCGTTGTCCGGCATGCTGGGCATCGGCGCGTCGATGCTGGCGGCGGCGCGCTGGTACGGCTGCCGCGTGGCGATGCTGACCGGCCTGGTGCTGGTGTCGACGCCGATGTGGAATGTCGCCGGGCACTTCAATTCGCTCGACATGACGCTGTCCGGGGCCATGGCGTGCGTACTCGCCTGCATGCTGCTGGCCCAGCATCCCGCGGCCACGCCGGCGGTGCGGCGCAACTGGATGCTGGCGTGCTGGGCGGCGATGGGGGTGGCGGTGCTGGTCAAGGGACTGGTCGGGCTGGCCTTGCCCGGGCTGGTGCTGGTGGTCTATACGCTGGCGACGCGCGACTGGAAGCTGTGGGGCCGCCTGCATCTGCCGGCCGGCGTCGCGGTGCTGCTGGCGGTCACGGTGCCGTGGTTCTGGCTGGTGTCCGAACGCAACCCGGAGTTCCTGCGCTTCTTCTTTATCCACGAGCACTGGCAGCGCTACACCTCCAACGTGCACCACCGCGAGGGCGCGCTCTGGTTTTTCGTGCCGCTGCTGCTGGCCGGCTTCCTGCCGTGGCTGGGCTTGGTGCCACAGATGTGGCAGGCGGTGCGCGAGCGCGCCGGTGTGGCGCGCGGCAATGCGCCGCGGCCGTTCCAGCCGGCGTTGCTGGCCGGACTGTGGGCGGTGGCGATCTTCGTCTTCTTCAGCCTGTCCGGCTCCAAGCTGCCGGGCTATATCGTGCCGATCTTCCCGGCGCTGGCGCTGCTCGCCGGCGTGGCGCTGGACACCACCACGGAACGCGCGTGGCGCTGGCAGGTCAATGCCATGGTTGCGCTCGGCGTGATCGGGCTGATCGCGATCCCGTTCGTCGGCATGATGGAAAAGCCGGGCACGCCCAATGCGGTGTATCGTGAGTTCGCGGAATGGCTGGCCATCGCCTTCGCCGTGATGCTGGGCGGCGCGCTGCTGGCTCGCCGGCTGCTGCGCACGCGCGGGGTGTTCCCGAGCGTGGTGGCCTATGCGCTGGCCATGTTTCTGTGCGCCACGGTCGGACTGCGCGCCCACGAAGTGATGGGCCGGCCGAGCTCCGGCGCGGACCTGGTGCCCGCGATCAATGCCGTGCTGGCGCCCGACATGCCGCTGTACAGCGTGCGGCTGCTGGACCACACGCTGCCGTTCTACCTGCGCCGCACCACGGTCTTGGTCGGACATCCGGACGAACTCGAATTCGGCATCAGACAGGAACCGCAGAAGTGGATCCCAAGCGTCGACCAGTTCCTCGCGCGCTGGCAGGATGGCCAGCGCGCGGTGGCGATCATGGCGCCGCAGACCTACGCCGAGCTGGCCGCGCGCGGCGTGCCGATGCACAAGATCGCCGGCGACCGCCGGCGCGTGGCCGTCGCCAATTTCGCCCTGCCCGGACAGCCAGCACAGACGCAAGCACCGTAATCCGCCAACCGCCTTGCCATGACGCTTTCCACCTTTGCTTTCATCCTGACCGGCGTGCTGCTCAATGCAGCGGCGCAGCTGTTGCTCAAGGCCGGCGTCAACGCCGTCGGCGCCATCACGCTCGACCGCGGCACGCTGCTGGTGACGGCGCTGCGCGTGCTGACGCAATGGCCGGTGCTGGCCGGTCTTACGCTGTACGTGGTCAGCGTGGGCGTCTGGATCGTGGGCCTGTCGCGCGTCGATGTGTCGATCGCCTATCCGATGCTGTCGCTGGGCTACGTGGTCAATGCGCTCGCGGCCTGGTGGCTGTTCGGCGAGATCATCGGCCCCTTGCGCGTGGCCGGCATCCTGCTGATACTGGCGGGCGTCTTCCTGATCGCCCGCTCCTGAAGGCTGTCCGCGCCCTCGCCTGGCCTGACCGCCGCTGCCTCCTTCGCCTGCCATGACCGCCTCCGCTCCTGCCTTCCTGCCGTTTGTCCGGCCCGAGATCGACGCCGCCGCCATTGCCGACGTCGGCAAGGTGCTGGCTTCAGGCTGGATCACCTCCGGTCCGAAGATGCAGGCCTTCGAGGCCGCGCTGTCCGACCTGTTCGGCGGGCGTCCGGTGCGCACCTTCGCCAACGGCTCGGCGACCATGGAGATCGCACTGCGCATCGCCGATATCGGCCCCGGCGATGAAGTCATCACCACGCCGATCACCTGGGTCGCCACCGCCAACGTGGTGGTGGCCGTGGGGGCGAAGCCGGTGTTCGTCGACATCGACCCGCGCACGCGCAACCTCGACCTCGACGCGGTCGAGGCAGCCATCACGCCGCGCACGCGCGCCATCATGCCGGTTTACCTGTCCGGCCTGCCTGTCGACATGGACCGCCTGTACGCGATCGCCGCCAGGCATGGGCTGCGCGTGATCGAAGACGCGGCCCAGGCGATCGACTCACGCTGGCGCGGCCAGCGCATCGGCGCCTTCGGCGACCTGGTGAGCTTCAGCTTCCAGGCCAACAAGAACATCACCACCATCGAAGGCGGCTGCCTGGTGATGAACACGCCCGAGGAAGCCGTGCGCGCCGAGCGCCTGCGGCTGCAGGGCGTGATCCGCACCGGCCTGGACGGCATGGATGTCGAGGAGCCGGGCGGCAAGTTCAACCTGACCGATGTCAACGCCGCGGTCGGCCTGGCCCAACTGGAGCGGCTCGACGCCATCACCGCGCGCCGCGCCGAACTGGCCGACACCTATTTCCGCTGCGCCGCCGACAGCGGCCTGCAGGCCCTCGGCATCGAGCTGCCGCAGGCACTGGACCCGCTGGCGGCCACCACCAACTGGCATATGTTCCAGGTGGTGCTGCCCACCGAGCGCATGCAGGGCGGCCCGATGCAGGCGCGGCAGAAGCTCATGGAAGCCATGCGCGAGCGCGGCATCGGCACCGGCGTGCACTATCCGCCGGTCCATCTTTTCACTTACTACCGCTCACTCGGCTGGCGCGAAGGCATGCTGCCGCACGCCGAGCGCATCGGGCGCGGCATCGTCACGCTGCCGCTGTTCCCGGCAATGCAAGCCTCGGACGTGGAGCGGGTCTGCGCAATCCTCAGCGAAACATGCAAACGTCTTTCCCAATGAGCCCGGTCCAGGTCTCGGTCGTCATTCCGGTCTACAACGAAGAAGAGGGGCTGCAAGCCCTGTTTGATCGCCTCTATCCGGCGCTGGATGGCCTCGGCGAATCCTACGAGATCATCTTCATCAACGACGGCAGCGTCGACCGCTCGGCGCAGCTGCTGGCCGCGCAGTTCCACAAGCGCCCGGACGTGACCCGGGTGGTGCTGTTCAATGGCAATTTCGGCCAGCACATGGCGATCCTGGCGGGCTTCGAGCACACCCGCGGCAAGATCGTGATCACGCTCGACGCCGATCTGCAGAATCCCCCCGAAGAGATCCCGCGCCTGGTCGAGACCATGCGCGCCGGCCACGATTACGTCGGCACCATCCGCCGCCAGCGCAACGACACCGCGTTCCGCCGCTATGCCTCGCGTGCGATGAACCGGCTGCGCGAGCGCATCACCAAGATCCGCATGACGGACCAGGGCTGCATGCTGCGCGCCTATGACCGCACCGTGATCGACACCATCAACGCGTGCCGCGAGGTCAATACCTTCATCCCGGCGCTGGCCTACACCTTTGCCTCGAACCCCGTCGAGATCGAAGTCGGCCACGAGCAGCGCCACGCGGGGGAATCGAAGTACTCGCTGTACCAGCTGATCCGCCTGAATTTCGACCTGGTCACGGGCTTCTCGATCGTGCCGCTGCAGTGGTTCTCGGCCATCGGCACCTTGCTGTCGCTGCTGTCCGGGGTGCTGTTCGTGGTGCTGCTGGTGCGGCGTTTCGTGCTTGGCTCCGAAGTGCAGGGGGTGTTCACGCTGTTCGCCATGAACTTCTTCCTGATCGGCATCCTGCTGTTCGGCGTGGGACTGCTGGGCGAATACGTCGGCCGCATCTACCAGGAAGTGCGCGACCGCCCGCGCTACCGCATCAAGGCCATACTCGAGGCCGACCCGGCCCGCACCGTGGAGACGTGATGCGCGCCGTCGTCTTTGCCTACCACAATGTCGGCGACCGCTGCCTGCGCGTGCTGCATGCGCGCGGCGTGGAAGTGGCGCTGGTGATCACCCACCGCGACCGGCCCGACGAGAACATCTGGTTCCGCCGCGTCGCCGACACCGCCGCCGAGCTGGGCGTGCCGTTCCTCTATGGCGAGGACCCGGCCGATCCCGCCATCGCACAGGCCGTGCGCGACGCACGCCCGGATGTCATCTTCTCGTTCTACTATCGCGCCATGATCCCCGGCGGCGTGCTGGCGCTGGCACCGGGCGGCGCGTTCAACATGCACGGCTCGCTGCTGCCGAAGTACCGCGGCCGCGTGCCGGTCAACTGGGCGGTGCTGCACGGCGAGACCGAGACCGGCGCCACGCTGCACGTGATGGAAGCAAAACCGGACGCGGGCGATATCGTCGACCAGACCGCCGTGCCGATCCTGCCCGACGATACCGCCGGCGAAGTGTTCGACAAGGTCACCGTGGCGGCCGAGCAGACGCTGTGGCGCGCGCTTCCCGCGATGATGGCAGGACAAGCGCCGCGCCGCCCGAACCGGCTGGCCGACGGCAGCTATTACTCGGGGCGCAAGCCCGAGGACGGCCGCATCGACTGGAACCGGCCCGCCGCCGAGGTCTACAACCTGATCCGCGCGGTCGCGCCGCCCTACCCCGGCGCGTTCACGGAAGTTGGCGGACAGCGCTTCATCGTGGCGCAGGCGCGCCGGCCGCTGCCGGGTGCGGTGCCGTCGATGCCCGCCGGCACGGCAACCGGCCTGCAGGTGCGCGACGGCCAGGTCGTCGGCGTATGCGGCGACGGCGGCCTGGTCATCGTCACGCAGCTATTGGCACCGGACGGCACGTCCGTCACGCCGCAGGCGCTTGCCGGGCACCTCCATACCGAACAGTCCAACGAGGGAAACCGATGAAAAAGGTCCTGATTCTCGGCGTCAACGGCTTCATCGGCCACCACCTGACTCGCCGCATCCTCGAAACCACGCCGTGGGAGGTTTACGGCATGGACATGAACACGGACCGCCTGGGCGACCTCATCGACCACCCGCGCATGCACTTCTTCGAGGGCGACATCACCATCAATCGCGAGTGGATCGAGTACAACATCCGCAAGTGCGATGTGGTGCTGCCGCTGGTCGCCATTGCCACCCCCGCCACCTACGTGCGCCAGCCGCTGCGCGTGTTCGAGCTGGACTTCGAAGCCAACCTGCCAATCGTGCGGGCCGCGGTCAAGTACCGCAAGCACCTGGTGTTCCCGTCGACCTCCGAGGTCTATGGCATGTGCGGCGACGAGGAATTCGACCCCGACGCCTCGCCGCTGGTCTACGGCCCGATCAACAAGCCGCGCTGGATCTACGCCTGCTCCAAGCAGTTGATGGACCGGGTGATCCACGCCTATGGCATGGAGCAGGGGCTCAACTACACGCTGTTCCGCCCCTTCAACTGGATCGGCGCGGGGCTGGATTCGATCTTCGAATCGAAGGAAGGCTCGTCGCGGGTGGTGACGCAGTTCCTCGGCCATATCGTGCGCGGCGAACCGATCAGGCTGGTCGACGGCGGCGCGCAGCAACGCGCCTTCGCCGACATCGCCGACGGCATCAGCGCGCTGATGCGCATCATCGAGAATCCCGGCGGCGTGGCCAGCGGCAAGATCTACAACATCGGCAACCCGGACAATATCCACTCGGTGCGCGAACTCGCCGAGATGATGCTGAAGATGGCCGCCGACTACCCGGAATACGCGCAGGAGGCGCAGCACACGCAGATCGTTGAGACCTCGTCGGGCGACTTCTACGGCAAGGGCTACCAGGACGTGCAGCACCGCGTGCCGAAGATCGACAACACCATCGAGGAGCTGGGCTGGCACCCCGAGATCGGCATGGAAGCGGCGCTGCGCCGCATCTTCGAGGCGTACCGGGGCAAGGTGGTCGAGGCCCGCACGCTGGTCGATTCCGGCAACTGAGCGCGCACGCACATGGCACGAATCGCCCTGAAGGTCGACGTCGACACGCTGCGCGGCACGCGCCAAGGCGTGCCCCGCTTGCTGTCGCTGCTGGCGGCCGCGCAGGCGCAGGCCACCTTCCTGTTCAGCCTGGGCCCGGACCATACCGGCTGGGCGCTGCGGCGCGTGTTCCGCCCGGGTTTCCTGCGCAAGGTGTCGCGCACTTCGGTGGTGTCGAACTACGGCTTGCGCACGCTGATGTACGGGGTGCTGCTGCCCGGCCCGGATATCGGCCGCAAGGGCGCCGCCGAGATGCGCGCGGCGCGCGCCGCCGGGCATGAATGCGGCATCCACACCTGGGACCACGTCTACTGGCAGGACAACGTGCGCGAGCGCGATGCCGCCTGGACCCGCGACCAGATGCAGCGCGCCTTCGCGCGCTTTCGCGAGATCTTCGGCGAGCCCCCGGCCACGCACGGCGCCGCCGGCTGGCAGATGAACGAGGCCGCGTTCCGCCAGATCGATATCTGGGACATGGCCTATGCCTCGGACGGCCGCGGCACCGCGCCCTATATCCCCACCATCGGCGGCGTGCCCTGCCGCCACGTGCAGATGCCGACCACGCTGCCAACGCTGGACGAGCTGATCGGCACCGACGGCCTGACCGAGGACAACGTCCACACGGCCCTGCTGGCGCTGACCGAAGGCCAGCGCGACCATGTGTTCACGCTGCATGCCGAGCTCGAAGGCGGCAAGCTCGCGCCCGTATTCGAACGGCTGCTGGCGGGCTGGCGTGCGCAGGGGCACGAGCTGGTGTCGATGGGCACGTGGTATCGCGGACTGGATTGCGCGACGCTGCCACGCCTGCCGGTGACGTGGGGAGAGATTCCGGGGCGGAGCGGGGAGCTGATCGTGCAGCCCAACGTGGCATTGCGCTGAATCGCAGCCCACGCCGTATGAACGGGGCTCCCCTCTCCCGCGCGCGGGAGAGGGGTGGGGGAGAGGGCAGGAGCGTCCACGAAGTGCAAGCCTTGTCGTGCTTGCCGTGCGCCTGCCCTCACCCCCGGCCCCTCTCCCGCAGGCGGGAGAGGGGAGCAAACCGCGAGCGTAATACACCTCCTTGCAGTGCTCACCCCCCGCGCCGCGCCCCCACCCGCAGTCCATTGAACACCACCAGCAAGCTCGCCCCCATATCGGCAAACACCGCCATCCACATCGTCCCCATCCCCAGCACCGTCAGCACCAGGAATACGGCCTTGATGCCCAGCGCCAGCGCGATGTTCTGCCTGAGGATGCTGGCGGTGCGGCGCGACAGCCGGACGAAAGCGGGGATCTTGCGCAGGTCGTCGTCCATCAGCGCCACGTCGGCGGTTTCGATCGCGGTGTCGGTGCCGGCGGCGCCCATGGCGAAGCCAACATCGGCACGCGCCAGTGCCGGGGCGTCGTTGATGCCGTCGCCGACCATGCCGATGCGCCCGCCGCGGGCATGCGCGGCGTCGGCCAGCGCGGCGATGGCATCGGCCTTGTCCTGCGGCAGCTGGTTGCCGCGCGCTTCGTCGATGCCGACCTGCGCCGCGATCGCCTGCGCGGTGTGCGGGTTATCGCCGGACAGCATCAGCGTCTTGACGCCCAGCGCATGCAGCTCGGCAATCGCCTGGCGGCTGGTGTCGCGCACGGTGTCTGCCACCGCGAACAGCGCCAGCGCCATGGCCGCGCCCCGGCCGTCGACGCGCGCCAGCAGCACCACGGTCTTGCCCTCGCGCTCCAGCGCCTCCAGCCGCGCCTCCAGAGCCGGCGAGCACGCGCCCATCTCATGCACCAGCCGGTGGTTGCCGAGCCGGTATTCCACGCCCTGCACCGTGCCGCGCGTGCCGCGCCCGGCCAGCGCCTCGAACGCCTCCACCGGCAGCGTGGTGATGCCGTCGGCCTGTGCCGCCGCGGCCACCGCGCGCGAGACCGGATGGTCGGAGCGCGCCGCCAGGCTGGCGGCAATGGCGCGTGCGTGCGGGACATCGTCGGTCAGCAGCGCGTGGTCGGTCTGCGCGGGCTTGCCGTGCGTAATGGTGCCGGTCTTGTCCAGCGCCACCCAGGCCAGCCCGCGGCCCTGCTCCAGGTAAACCCCGCCCTTGACCAGGATGCCGCGCCGCGCGGCCGCGGCCAGCCCGCTGACGATGGTGACCGGGGTGGAGATCACCAGCGCGCACGGGCATGCGATCACCAGCAGCACCAGCGCCTTGTAGATCCAGTCCACCCAGCCGCCATCCGCCAGCAGCGGCGGCACCACCGCCACCGCCAGCGCGATCGCGAACACCGTGGGCGTGTAGATGCGCGCGAACTGGTCGACAAAGCGCTGCGTGGGCGCGCGGCTGCCCTGCGCGGCCTCCACCGCATGGATGATGCGCGCCAGCGTCGAGTCGCTGGCGGGAGCGGTCACGGTGTACTCGAGTTCGCCCGACTGGTTGATCGAGCCCGCGTACAGCGCATCGCCTTCGGCCTTGTCGACCGGCACGCTTTCGCCGGTGATGGGCGCCTGGTCCAGCGCCGACTGGCCGCGCACGACCTTGCCGTCGAGCGCCACGCGCTCGCCCGGGCGCAGCCGCACCAGCGTGCCGACCGCCACGCCGGCGGCCGGCACGGTGTCCCAGCTGCCATCGGCCTGCCGCACCGTGGCCAGCTCCGGCGCCATCGCCATCAGGCCGCGGATGGCATTGCGGGCCCGGTCCAGCGACGCCGCCTCGATGCGCTCGGCCAGCGCGAACAGCACCATGACCATCGCCGCTTCGGGCCACTGGCGCAGCAGCAGCGCGCCGGTCACGGCGATGCTCATCAGCGCGTTGATGTTCAGGTTGCCGTTGCGCAGCGCGATCCAGCCCTTGCGGTAGGTGGTAAGCCCGCCCAGCGCGACCGCTGCCAGCGCCAGCACCGCCGGCAGCCACGGCAAACCCAGGCCCAGCCATTCCGTCGCCTCTGCCCCCAGCGCGGCGACACCGGCCAGCGCCAGCGGCCACCACGGCTTGCGCGCGGCGGTTTCGGGCAGCACGTGCTGCACGGCTTCGGCGCTGAGCGGCACCGGCCGCATGCCCAGGCTTTCGATGGCCCTGGCCACCGGCTCCGCCGAGGGCAGCGTGTGGTGCACCGTGAGTACGCGCTGGATCAGGTTGAATTCCAGCGCGGCGATGCCGGCCATGCCGCCCAGCTTGCTGCGGATCAGCGTTTCCTCGGTGGGGCAATCCATGGCGTCGATGCGCCAGGCGACGGCGCTGGCGCCGGCCGGTACCTCGACCCGAGCCGGCGGCGTCAGCGCGACGCTGGACGCACACCCCCCGCCGCAACACGCGGCAGCCGCCGGTTCAGGGTCATGGGGGTGGCCGTGGTCGTGGCCGTGATCGTGGTCGTGATGAGCGTAGTCATGCGCATGGCAGGCGCCATGCTGCCCATCGTGCTTGAGGGCTTGATCGTGTGGAAGAGCGTCTTCAGGTGACGTGCGAGCCATGTCTTGTTGTTCGCGCTGGTTTGACCTGATGACATTGAAGACCCTGTAGTGGCTACAGAGTCAAGCGGCATGGCCGCCGTGATGGCGGTCATGCCGCGGCGGGCCGCTAGTGCTCGCAGTTGACCATCCACGACATGCCGAAGCGGTCCACCAGCATGCCGAAGCCTTCGGCCCAGAAGGTCTTCTGGTACGGCACCACCACCTGGCCGCCCTGGCTCAGGCCCTCGAAAATGCGCTGGCCTTCGTCGCGGCTGACCCCGCCCACCGACAGGCTGAAGCCGCTGAACGCCGGGCGCTCGCCAGGACGGCCGTCGGAGGCCATCACCTGGTTCTCGCCGATCTGCAGATTGGCGTGCATCACCTTGTCTTTCCAGTCATCGGGCACCGCCATGCCCTGGTCCTGCGGCGCTTCCTTGTAGCGCATCGCAAACGTGACCTGCGCACCCAGCACCTTGCCGTAAAAGGCCACCGCCTCGTCGAAGCGGCCGCCGAAGTCCAGATAGGGTTGCACCTGCATGTTGCTCTCCTGGTTATCCATCGGGTTGCATGACATGGAACTGCCGGACGCGCCGCAGCGGGCGCGGCCGGCACGCGCGCCATTATCCGCGCGCGCGGGGCCAGTGCAAGGGCGGATTCAGGATACGGGAGCGGCGGCGGAGGGCAGCGGCATCGGCACCGGCTCGGCCGGGAACTGCAGCGTGAACACGGTCAGGCCGTCGACGCTGCGCACCGTCACGCTGCCGCCGTGCAGCCGCATGATGGTGTCGACGATGGCCAGGCCCAGCCCGGTCGACGCCGCCGAGTTGCGCCGCGACGGATCGGCGCGGTAGAAGCGGCCGAAGATATGCGGCAGCGTCTCCGGCGGGATCGCCGGGCCCGGGTTGCTGACACGGATGCTGGTGCCCGCATCGCTGCCAGCCGCCATCGGCACGCGTGCGACGTCGACCCGCACCGTGCTGCCCGCCGGCGCATGGCGCAGGGCGTTATCCAGCAGGTTGGTCACAGCGCGCCGCAGCAGGGTCTGGTCGGCCTCCACCGGCGCGGAGCCGGAGACCGTCAGCACCACCTCGCGGTCCGCCGCCACGGCTTCAAAGTACTCGGCCATCTTGTCGAGCTCCTCGCGCGCGTCCAGCGTGCGCACGTCCAGCGCCACCTGCGCATGGTCGGCGCGCGCCAGGAACAGCATGTTCTCGATCATGCGGGCCAGGCGCTCGTATTCTTCCAGGTTGGACTCGAGCAGTGCCTCGTACTCGGCGGTCTTGCGACTCTGCGCCAGCGTGACCTGGGTCTGCCCGATCAGGTTGCTGATCGGCGTGCGGAAGTCATGGGCGAGGTCGGCCGAGAACTCGGACAGCCGCGAAAAGCTGTCCTGCAGCCGCGCCAGCATGTCGTTGAGCGCGGCCGCCAGCTCGCGCAGCTCCGCCGGCGCGCTGCCCACGTCGAGCCGCGTGGCAAGGCGGCTGGTAGTGACCGCGGCGGCATCGGCGGCCATGCGCCGCAGCGGCCGCAGCGCGCGCCGCGCCAGCGCAAAGCCCAGTCCGGCGGCCACCGCGGCGCCGCACAGCGTGGCCCACAGCAGCTGGTGGCGATACTCGCGGATCAGCGCGACGCGATAGCCGGCATCGCGCAGCACCACGATTTCGACGGCCTTGTCCGAGTCGCCCAGCTGGCCCAGCGCGGCAATGCCGCGCGAGGGCACGCCGTTCTTGGGGCGCCAGGTCTGCAGCATGCTTTTCTCGGGTTGCGTGGTGGCCGGCAGCACGCGCAGCGGCGGCACGATCTCGTTGCGCGGGTTCAGCGTCACCAGCGGCTCGCCCTGGCGCGTGCGCACCACCAGGATCAGGCCCTCGTGGCCCATCGCGATATCGGCAAAGCGGTGGGTATCGGCGCGGATCTCGGCCTCGCTGCGCACCTCGCGCAGCAGGTGGCGCACCAGCAGCACCTCGCCCACCAGCTCGCTTTCATCGCGTCCTTCGAGCTGCGCCGACAGCGCGCTCGACAGGTAGGCCGCCACGCTGGCCAGGATCGCCGCGGTGGCCAGCCCGTAGGCCAGCGCCAGCCGCGTGGTAAGCGAAGACGGCAACCGCATCATGCGTCCTGCACCCGCTCGTCGCCATCGTCCAGCACATAGCCCATGCCGCGGCGCGTATGGATCAGCTTGCGCGGGAACGGGTCGTCGACCTTGGCGCGCAGGCGCCGGATCGACACGTCGACCACATTGGTGTTGCTGTCGAAATTGACGTCCCACACCTGCGAGGCGATCAGCGAGCGCGACAGCACCTCGCCGCGGCGGCGCGCCAGCAGGTACAGCAGTGCGAACTCCTTCGAGGTGAGGTCGATCTTCTGGCCGGCGCGCACTACGCGGCGGCGGATCGCGTCGATCTGCAGGTCGGCCACTTCGATGAATTCGCTCTCGCGCAGCGGGCCGCGGCGCAGGATGGTGCGGATGCGCAGCACCAGCTCGGCAAAGGCAAAGGGCTTGACCATGTAGTCGTCGGCGCCGAGCTCGAGGCCCTTGAGTCGGTCCGACAGCTCGTCGCGCGCGGTCAGGAACAGCACCGGCGTGTCGCGCTCGCGGCGCAGTTCGCGCAGCACCTCCCAGCCGTCCAGGCCGGGCAGCATCACGTCCAGCACGATCAGGTCATAGGGATGCTCGCGCGCGTGGGCCAGGCCGTCCGCGCCGTCGCGCGCCAGGTCCACCACGAAGCCGGATTCGGTCAGCCCCTTGTGCAGGTAGTCGCCTGCCTTGGGTTCGTCCTCGACAATCAGGATACGCATGATTCAATCACTTTCGGGCGGCCCAGTGCCGCCATGGCGTAACGCTAGCCGAGGATGGCGGCAAATGGGTAAAGATTGCAGAAATGTCATCGCCATGCCGGCGCATTGCCTCGGCATGGCCGCGCAAATCCCCGGTAGAATGCGCGCTCACCTCCCGTGCGCGCGACTGTCCCACGCGCATCGTCTCCCATTCTGCCGGTTTCCCTGCGATGAAACGCCTGCCTAGCTCGTTGTTGCTGTCCCTTGCCCTGCTTGCGCCCGCTGCGGGCATCGCGGCGGACGCCCGGATGTGCGGCGCGGTGCAGGCGGCTGGCCTGTCGCTGCCGGACCGGCACGTCGCGGCCAAGCTGGCAGCGGAAGCGTCGCTGGATGGCGCTACCGACGCAGGCTGCGGCGGCAGCGCGGTGCGCGTGATGGCCGAACCCACCGGCGCCGGCGCGCCGTTGCAGCTGGGCGAACCGGAGGCTCCGCAGGACACTGCCCCGCAGCCCGCCGCGGCTGCCGACGTGCTGCGCGAGCTGCCGCCCGAGGTCTTCGTGCACCGCTCTCACGTGGCGCCCATGGCGACGCCGGCGGCATTCACCGGCATCCTGCCGATGCTGCCGGTGCTGCGGCTGCTGCCCCCGCACTGCTGAGCGCGACGCTGCGCAGGGATTAAAAGGCGATTTAACCGCGCGGCTTAATCAACGCGGAAGAATTCAATCGACTGCCCGGCGTTGACCGCCCGCTGCAGCCAGTCAGGATATTCGCCCTGCCCGTCCCAGCTCTGGCCCAGGGCATTGCGGTACAGCGGGCGCCCGCCCGCGGGCTTCGGCGCCGCGGCGGTGGGCGCCGACGGCGCGGGTGCTTCGGCGCCTGCCGATGCCGTCGCAACGTTGTCGAAGCACCCGGCCTCGACGAGGTCGTCGAGGGTCAGGGCATGACGGTCCATTTGCTCGCGGATCCACGCCACCGCAGCGAGTTTGGCTGAATCAGACTCGGACATGACTCTTGTGAGAGGCCCGCTGCATTTCCGCGGGCAATGAAAAACCGGCGATGGAACCACAGGCCGGTCGGACAGCCATGATTCTACAGCCTTTGCCCGGCGGCAGCTTCTCCGGCGTGCTGGCGGTGCCGACTAATGCCCGCGGGATGACGGCATTGTCATGTGGCGGTCATGCTCGTGTGGGTGGCCGGCACCTAGACTAGCCACACCGCCGCCCATTCCGGGACGGCAACCTTACGGAGAAGCGATCCATGCATGCACTCAGGCAAGTCTTTGTCGCCACCGCCCTTATTGCCGGCGTTGCCGGCGCCGCGCAAGCCGCGCCACGCAGCGTCGATCCGTTCAGCGATGGCGCGCACAGCGTTACCAGCACGCGCAGCCCATTCACCGACGGTGCCAACACCGCCACCGGCACCCGCAGCAGCTTTACCGACGGCGAGCACACCGCCACCGGTGCGCGCAACCCGTTCGCCGACGGTGCCCACAACCCCAACGGCCCGCGCGACAGCTTCAGCGACGGCGCCTGATGGCCCCTGACGGTCCCTGACGGTCCCTTGAAGCGCCGCGCGGCGCGCCCGCTTCAGCGCACCTCGCCGTAGATACGCCGCGCATCGGCCGCATCCGCAATCGGCCGGCCCAGCGTCAGCCCGCCCTGCACCGCCTGCGCCACCAGCGCGTGGTTGCCGGGCGCAAGGCTGCCGTCGCGCAACAGCAGGTTGTTTTCGAAGCCCACCCGCACATGGCCGCCGAACGCGGCGGCCGCGGTCACGCAGGCATTCTCCTCGCGACCGAACGCGCAGATCGCCCACGGCAGCGCATCGCCGCCGTCGGCCGCGGCCTGCAGGAACGGCAGCAGGTCGTGCGGCGACGATACCTGTCCCGCCGCATAGCGTCCCAGCACATACAGCACCGACCACGCGCCCGGCGGCACCATGCCGCGCGCGCGCATTTGCTGCCAGCGCCGCACGTCGGCCGCGTCGTACAGGATCACCTGCGTCATCACCCGTTCGCGCGCCAGCCAGGCGAAGAACGCCGCCAGCTCGCCGTCCGCGATCTCCGGCACCGCGACTTCGCGCAGGCCGACCGAGACCGCCTCGGGGCGCAGCGCGCGCACCATCGCCATCTGCTCGGCGGCATGGTACACGCCGGCGGCCTCGCTGGTCACCTGCACCAGCAGCGCGTCGCCGACCGCCTGCCTGACCGCCGCCAGCGCGTCGCGGTAGGTCTGCACATCGAGCGAATGGCGGCCCTCGGCATCGCGCACGTGCATATGCATCATGGCGGCGCCGGCATCGAGGCAGGCGCGCGCCTCCGCCGCCAGCGCCGCGGCGGTCAGCGGCACCGCGGGATGGTCGCTGGCGCGCTTGTAGGCGCCGTTGGGCGCCACGGTGACGATCAGCGGCGATTCGGCCAGCGCGGCGCGCTGCGGGACAGGCTGGTTGGCGGCTTGGGCCGGGGAATCGGTCATGGCTGGATCTCGGGCAGTTCGGGCGCGATCAGCGCCAGGCCGGCGCGCAACAGGTGGTCGTAGCGCGCGCGCTCGGCGGCAATGGTTTCAGGCGTCCATGCGTAGAAGCCCTCCCCGCGCTTCATGCCGTGGCGGCCGTCGGCGGCGCGCTCGGACAGGCAGCGCGCAGGATGGTCGTCGTTGCAAAAGGTCGGGTACATGGTGGCGCCGGCGGCTGCATGCACGTCGATGCCCGCGTGGTCACGCTGCAGCACCGGTCCCGCCACCAAAAAGCGGAAGCCGAAGCCGAAGCGCACCGCCGCATCGACGTCCTCGGGCGAGGCAATGCCGCGGTCGATCAGGCTGAAGGCCTCGCGCGACAGCGCATGCTGCAGCCGGTTGGCGAGGAAGCCGGGCAGGTCCTTGCGCACCTTCACAGGCACCATGCCGCAGCGGCGCATGAAAGCGGCCAGCGCGTCGGCATGGCGCTCGTCGCTGGCTTCGCCCATCACCACCTCGACCAGCGGCACCAGGTGCGCCGGCATGAAAAAGTGCAGGCCGAGCATGCGGTCGCGCGTGTCCAGTCCGGCGCCGATCGCGCTGATCGGGAAGCTGGAGCTGTTGCTGGCCAGCAGCGTGTGCGGGCGCGCACGCGCCACCAGTTCGGCAAACAGCGCCTGCTTCAGTGCCAGGTCCTCGGGAATGCATTCGATCACCAGGTCGACCGAGGCCCATTCCACGGCGTCGAGCGTCGCCGCCACCGCGAGGCGTTCCGCGCCCGCTTCACGGCCGATCGCGGCGAGGTTGGCGCGCACGCGCGCGGGCAGCGCGCCGGCCCGCCCGGCATCGGGTTCGACAATGGTGGTGCGGCACAGCGCGCGGGTCAGCACCACGGCGACATCGGCGCCCATGGTGCCGCCCCCCACCACCACGGCATGGGCGGCGCCCGGCCGGCTCAGGGTGGATGGCGTTGCGACTGGGGTGGAGTCGGGGGTGGAGTCGGGCATGGTCTCTCCTGGCATCCCGCCAGTGTAGAGAACCCGCTTTGATTGAAGAAGCCGATTCTCTGGATAAAATGATCACCAAAACAGATCAATCGACTGAATCGACTTAACGGGCATGAACATCAACCTGTCGATGCGCGACATCGAAACCACGCTGGTGCTGGGCCGCACGCTGAACTTCCGCCAGGCCGCCGGCCAGCTGCACCTGTCGCAATCCGCCCTGTCCACGCAGATCCTGCGCATCGAGGAAGCGCTGGGCGTGCGCCTGTTCGACCGCACCACCCGCACCGTGCGCCTGACCGCGGCGGGCCAGGTCTTCATGCAGCAGGCCGCGCTGCTGCAGGCGGCGTTCCGCGGCGCGATCGACGCCGTGACCGGCATTGCCAGCGCCGAGCGCGGCCAGGTGGCGGTGGCCGCGCTGCCGTCGCTGGCGGCGCGAGTGCTGCCGCGGGTACTGATGGCCTACCACCAGGCCCGTCCCGAGGTCGCGCTGAAGGTGTTCGACACCCTGTCCGGGCCGGCCTTCGACCTGGTGCGCGCCGGCGATGTGGATTTCGCGCTGACCGCCGCCAACCCGCAGCAGGCGGACCTGCAGTACGAGCCGCTGCTGTCGGACCGCTTCGTGCTGCTGATCCCGTCGGCGCACCCGCTGGCGCGCAGGCCTGGCCCGCTGCGCTGGGCCGATACCGCGGACGCGCCGCATGTGTCGATGACTCATCCCAGCAGCGTGCGCCAGTACGCGGAATGGGCCTTCCTGCAGAACCGTATCCGCTTCCAGCCGGTGTTCGAGGCCGAACGCCTGGCCACCATCGCGGCCATGGTCGAATGCGGCTTCGGCGTGGCCGCGCTGCCCGAGATCGCCGCCGGCACGGTGCGCCAGCCCGGCATTGTCGAGCGGCTGCTGACCGCGCCGGTGACCGAGCGCTCGATCGGCCTGGTGACCGCGCGCAACCGCAGCCTGTCGCCGGCGGCGGCGGAACTGGCGGCGGCCGTGCGCGCGCGGCTGGCCATCCCGCCGCTGCAGGATGCGGAGCCAGCAGCGGCGGCGGCTGGCCCGGAGGCCGGCGCATGAGCATCATCGTCGATATCCTGATCCTGGCCGGCGTGCTGCTGGCCATCGTTGCCGTGGTGCAGGTGGCCGCGGCACGGCTGGTGCTGCCGGAATCGACGCTGCTGTCGGCCATCGGCATCGCCATCGGCGCGGGCTATGTGGCGATCGACGCCGCCCACCCCGACTTTGCCCGGCACTTCCTGCATCCGCTGATCGACCCGGCTTTGCCGCCCGAGGCCTACCTGTGGATCTTCCTGCCGCCGCTGCTGTTCCACGCCGCGCTCACCGCCGACGTGCGCGGCATGCTGCCCGACGCGGCGCCGATCCTGCTTCTGGCGGTGGTGGCCGTGGTGGTGGCCACCGGGGTCATCGGCGTGGCCACCGCGGCGGCCAGCGGCATGCCGCTGGCGGTGTGCCTGCTGCTGGGCGCGGTGGTCGCCACCACCGACCCGGCCGCGGTGATCGCGATCTTCCGCGACGTCGGCGCGCCGGCGCGGCTGATCCGGCTGGTGGAGGGCGAAAGCCTGCTCAACGATGCCGCCGCCATCGCCATCGTCGGCGTGCTGGTGGCGATGCTGACCGGGCACGGCGCGCAGGCGACGCTGGCGGCGGGCCTGCGCGAACTGGCCTGGGCCTTTGCCGGTGGCGTGCTGTGCGGCGCGCTGGCCGGGCGGCTGGTGTCCGACCTGCTGCCGCGGCTGGCCGGCCTGGCGATGGCGGAAAGCGCGCTGACGCTGGCGCTGCCCTACCCGCTCTACCTGCTGGCCGAGCAACTGCTGGGCGTGTCGGGCGTGGTCGCGGTGGTGTGCGCCGGCCTGATGGTCAGCGCCCTCGGCCCCACGCGGCTGGCGCCGCCCAACTGGCGCCACCTGCGCATGATGTGGGAGCAGTTCGCCGGGATTGCCGGCGCCGTGGTGTTCCTGCTGGCCGCGGTGCGCGTGCCGTCGCTGCTGACGGGCGTGAGCGCGCATCATGGCTGGCTGCTGCTGGCGCTGGTGCTCGCGGCGCTGGCGGCGCGCCTGCTGACGCTGTTCGGGCTGCTGCCGCTGCTGTCGGGGCTGCGGCTGAGCGCGCCCATCGACGGCGCCTTCAAGCTGGCGATCGCCTGGGGCGGGCTGCGCGGCGCGGTGACCCTGGTGCTGGCGCTGGGCATCGCCGAGAACAGCGACCTGCCCTACGAAACGCGGCATTTCGTCGCGATCCTGTCGACCGGCTTCGTGCTGGTCAGCCTGCTGCTCAACGGCACCACGCTGCGCGCGCTGATCCACCGGCTCGGCCTGGACCAGCTTTCGCCGCAGGAGCGCGCGCTGCAGCTGCAGGCGATCCGCCTCTCCACCGAGGAAGTCGAGGCCATGATGGCGCGCGTGGCCGACTCGTTCGACCTGCCCCCGGCGGTCGCGCGCGAAGCGGCGCAGAAGTACCGGCACGGCATCGAGCTGGGCTCGGCGGAATTCGACTTCGACACCGCCCTGTCCGAGCGCGACCGCCTCAGCATCGGCCTGGTCACGCTGGCCACGCGCGAGCGCGAGCTGATCCCGGAATACGGCGACGGCGTGATCTCGGTGGCCAACCTCGACGCGATGATGCGCAACACCGCGCAGATGATCGACGCGGCGCGCGAGCGCGGCCGCATCGGCTACAACCGCGCCGCGCGGCATATCCTGGACTATCACCTGGGCTTTAAGTTGGCGCTGTTCCTGCATCGCCGGCTCGGCATCGACCGCCCGCTGGCGCGCGCGCTGGCCGACCGCTTTGAACTGCTGATCTGTCGCCAGACCGTGCTGGACCGCCTGCGCCGTTACAACCGCTCGATGCTGACGCCGGTGTTCGGCGCGCGCATGGCGACCGTGCTCGACGGCGTGCTGGAAGACCGCTCGCGCGCGGCCGCCGAAGGCCTGGCCGACATGCGCGGCAAGTTCGGCGCCTATACCGAGGCGCTGGAGCGGCGCCTGCTGATGCTGTTCGCGCTGCGCAAGGGCCGGCTGTCGCTGGAAGCGATGCGCGAGGAGGCGGTGATTTCCAAGGAAGCGTTCAACCAGGTCGCCCAGGTGATCCAGCAGGCGTGGAAGGCCAGCCTGGTGCGCCCGCCGCTGCGCGGCGTGACGGAACCCGCGGCCGGGCCCGGCGTGGCGCCGGGTCCGCAGCCGCAAGCAGGGGTAACCGCAGGGGTGTCAGGAAGGGTCTTTGGTGCGGGTACGCGAGACGGCCGCCATGATGCCGATGCCGAGCACGATCAGGCAGGCAATGCCGATATAGACCGGCGCCAGCCCGGCCGTCGACAGGCCCCAGGCAATGCCGCCCACCAGGACCAGCAGGCCGATGAGATATAGCGCGAATGACATGAGTCCGCTCCTTCGGGAGTGCAACCTGTGTTCAATGTAGGCAGCGTGCGCGGCGCAAGGGATAGGACAAGGGCGGATGCTGGCGTAGGCGGGTTCTGACCCGCTTGTGACGTGTCAGGGCCTTTGCCGCCGCACGGGGGTGTCATGATCGATTCTCGGCGGCTCTGTATCTGTCCGGGGCGCCACCCGACCCGTATACTCGGGGACCGGCGCCGCTGGACCTTGCCCCGCCGCGCCTCACCGATTCCAAACATCAAACAAGCAACGGAGCAGCAGCATGCGTGTCGCATTCCTCGGACTGGGCGTGATGGGTTTCCATATGGCCGGCCACCTCGCCGCCAAGGGCCACGAGGTCACGGTCTATAACCGCACCGCCGCCAGGGCGCAGGCCTGGGTCGAGCGCTTCGGCGGCAAGGCCGCCGCCACCCCCGCGCTGGCTGTGCGCGATGCGCAGGTGGTCGGCTCCTGCGTCGGCAACGACGACGACCTGCGCGCGGTGCTGACCGGGCGCGACGGCGCCTTCTTCGGCGCGCCCAGCGGCTGCATCTTCGTCGACCACACCACCGCCAGCGCCAACGTTGCGCGCGAGCTGTACGCGGCGGCCGGCGAACGCGGCCTGCACTTTGTCGATGGCCCGGTCTCGGGCGGCGAAGTGGGCGCGGAAAAGGGCATCCTGACCATCATGTGCGGCGGCGACGCCGACGCCTTTGCGCGCGCCGAGCCGGTCATCGCCGCCTACGCGCGCGCGGTCACCCGCATCGGCGAATCCGGCGCCGGGCAGCTGGCCAAGATGGTCAACCAGATCAGCATCGCCGGCCTGATCCAGGGCCTGTCCGAGGCCATCGCCTTCGGCGAGCGCGCGGGCCTGGACATGCGCCTGGTGCTGGATGTCATCAGCAAGGGCGCGGCCGGTTCCTGGCAGCTCGAGAACCGCGGTCCCACCATGATCGAAAACAAGTTCGACTTCGGCTTCGCCGTGGACTGGATGCGCAAGGACCTTGGCCTGTGCCTGGACGAGGCCCGCCGCAACGGCGCGGGCCTGCCGGTGACGGCGCTGGTGGACCAGTTCTACGCCGACCTGCAGCAGATGGGCTGTGGCCGCGCCGACACCTCGTCGCTGATCAAGCGGCTGCGCCAGCACAGCGCCAAGGGCTGAGGCCACGGGCGCGCCACCCCTGCCGTCGTCCGATTCCTACAGGGCAATCGGCGCTTCACGGAAGGGCCGCGCCGCGTCACACACCTAAAGTGGACGCATGAGGGCCGGCCGCTGCGATGTCTTTTCAAGTCGTCGTGCGGCGGGCCCGGCCACGAGGCAGGAGACCATCATGTGGAAACTCGCAGGCGCGCTTCTGGTAGGCGCAAGCATGGCGCTGGCCGGCTGTACGGCGGCGGGCGCGGTAGCCGGCGGTGTCGCCGGCCATGAACTGACCGATGGAAGTGCCGCCGGCACCATCGGCGGCGCCGTGGTGGGCGGTGTGATCGGCCACGAGCTCAGCGACTGACGGCCCGACTGACCGCGGAACCCGCTGAACCCGCCGAACCCGCTGGACCGTTAACCGGCAACAGGCCGCTGCGTGCGGCCTGGTTTTTTTCCCTGTGGGCTACGCCGCGTAGCTGGACGGCCGGCGCAAGCGCCGCCACAGCAGCATCGGAAGCCGCACCACGAAGCCGGCGAGCAGCCGCAGGTGCATGCCGGTCAGCAGCAGGTTGTCGCGCAGGTAGCGGAAGTGGGAGACGCCGCCCTCCCCCCGGCCGAAGTAACGCACCGGCGCGTCGAGGTTGACAGGACGCACGCCGCGCCAGCACAAGCGCACCGCCACCTCCGGATCGAAATCGAAGCGCCGCATCCAGCGGCTGTCCTGCATCACCGCACGCAGCGGCGCGATCGGGTAGACGCGAAAGCCGAACAGCGAATCGCCGATGCCGGTCCACAGCGTCTCCACATCCACCCAGAAATTGGACATGCGCCGCCAGTAGACCCGCTCGCGCGGTGCGCTGGCGTCGAAGCGCGGGCGGCCCAGCACCATCGCGCCGGGGTCGCGCTGCGATGCCGCCATGAATGCGGGGATCAGGTGGGCCGGATGCTGGCCGTCGGAATCCATCACCAGCACATGCGTGTAGCCCGCCGCGGCGGCCTGTTCGATGCCGTGCAGCACCGCGGCGCCCTTGCCCTGGTTGCTGGGCAGCACCAGCACCTGCAGCCCGGGGTCGGCGGCGGCCTGCGCCTGCAGCCATTGCGTGCTGCCGTCGGTGCTGCCGTCGACCACGACCCAAACCGGGGTCCAGGCCGCGCGCGCGCCGCGCAGCACCTCGTGCAGGCGCTCGCCGGGGTTATAGCTGGGGATCAGCACCAGGTGGGTTGCCGAAGGCGGGACACCGCCTTCCACCAGCGCCGGCGCGGGCGTGGCTTGCTGCGGCATGTCGTGGTCCTGTCCGGGCTGGAGGTAACGGTGGCTGGGCTAGCGCGTGCGGTGTTGCGCCAGGTAGGCGGCCAGGCTGCCCAGTGAGGTGAAGATGGTCTTGTTGTCGGGATTGTCCGAGCGCAGCTCGACGCCGTACTTGCGCGATACCAGCAGGGCGATCTCGAGAATATCGATCGAGTCCAGCCCGAAGCCTTCTCCGTAGAGCGGGGTGGCGGCGGTGATGTCCTCCAGCCGCAGTTCGGCGATGTCGAGTTCGTCGAGGATCAGGCGGGCAAGTTCGGTTTCGAGTTCGGTCATGTTGCTAGATGGCTGGAACGCCGCTGCGCCGCCCGTGCCGGGCAGTTCGATCCCGGTGCGGGCGTCGGGCACCCGAATGCTATCAAACGGGGCATTGCCGGGCCACTCGAGAGAAGTTTAGTAACAACATCAACGACCTATTGGGGAATCTTGATCGCGTCCGGAGGGTCTTTTGGGGTATAAAGCGTTCGCTTCGCGTGCCACTTGGCGCCTTCCCGGCGTACCGCACTCCAAGCGCCTTACGCAACACACCAAGCTCCCACCGATGCCTTCGAGCCAGCCCGTCGACCGCCGTTCCCCGCCCGCCGCCATGCCTGCGCCGGACGCTGCCGCCGCGTGGTGGCGGCGCCATGCCTGGATCGGCGCGGTGGCAGCCTTCGTGGTCTACGAGTCGGCCCTGCATCGCGCGGCGCACCAGCCGGGCGCCGAGGTGGCCGCGCTGTGGCTCGGCGCGGCGCCGTTCCTGCTGCTCGGCTTCGTCGCCTGCCGCCGGCTGGCCGGGACGGCCCCGGCCCTGCTGGCGCTGCTCGCCGCGTGCGCGGCGCTGTGGCTGTGGCGCGCGCCGCTGTCGGGCCATTTCGGCTGGACCTACTACCTGCAGCATGCGGGCGCCAATGCCGCGCTGGGGGCGATGTTCGCGCTCAGCCTGCGCCGCGGCCGCACCCCGCTCTGCACCCAGATCGCCACCGCCATCCACGGCCCGCTGTCCGGCGCGCATGCGCGCTACACGGTGCGCGTGACCCAGGCCTGGACGCTGTTCTTCGCGGCCATGGTGGGGGTGTCGACGCTGCTGTTCGTGCTTGCGCCGGTGGCGGCCTGGTCCAGCTTCGCCAACCTGGCCACGCCGCTGCTGATCGCGTTGATGTTCGCGGGCGAGGCCCTGTACCGCCGCATCGCCTTTCCGGACATGCGCCACCGCGGCCTGCTCGATGCCGTGCACGGCTACCGCGCGCTGATGACGGCCCGTGCGGCCCGGCCCGGGTTGCCGCGCTGACGCGCCGCCATCCGCAGCCCCGCGCAACAGGCACAGGCTTCGTCCATGACCTCATTCCCCATCGTTGCCCACGCCAGGCCCGACGACATCATCGCCTGGGTGCACGGACGGCCCGTCACCGTGCGGCAGTTCCTGGCCGATGCGGCCGCGCTGGCAGCGGCCCTACCCGCCGGCGGCCACGTCTTCAACGCCTGCACCGACCGCTACCGCTTTACCGTCGGCCTGTGCGCGGCGCTATTGACGGGCAAGCCCACGCTGCTGCCGCCGTCGCACACACCCGAGACGGTGCGCCAGTTGCTGGCCTTCGCGCCCGACGCCTTCTGCCTGCATGACCAGCCCGACGCGGACTTCGCCATGCCGGCGCTGCACTACCACGATGGCCTGGCCGCCACCGCCGCCGACGGCCCCGTCGAGATCCCGCAGATTCCGGTGGCGCAGGTCATGGCCTACGTGTTCACGTCCGGCTCGACCGGCACGCCGGTGCCGCACCGCAAGACCTGGGGCGCCATGGCCGGCAGCGCGCGCGCCGCGGCGCAGAGGCTCGGCCTGCTCGACGGGCGCGCGTGGACGCTGGCGGGCACGGTGCCGCCGCAGCATATGTTCGGCCTCGAAGCCACCGTGATGCTGGTGCTGCAGGGCGGCGCGGCGCTGGTGGCCGCGCCGGCGTTCTATCCGGCCGATGTCAGCGCGGCGCTGGCCGCGGTGCCGGCGCCGCGCGCGCTGGTCAGCTCGCCGGTGCATCTGCGCACGCTGGTGCAATCCGGCCAGGCGATGCCGGCGGCCGACCTGGTGCTGTGCGCCACCGCGCCGCTGGGACGCCAGCTCGCCGCCGAGACCGAGGCGCTGTTCGCCGCGCCGCTGCGCGAGATCTACGGCAGCACCGAGACCGGGCAACTGGCCATCCGCCGCACCGCCCAGGAAGACACATGGACGCTGGTGCCGGGGGTGCGGCTGCAACTCCGCACTAACGCCGCCGGCGACGATACCGAGACCTGGGCCGAGGGCGGCCATATCGAGCAGCCGGTGCCGCTGGGCGACGCCATCGCCCCGCTCGACGCGCAGCGCTTCCTGCTGCATGGGCGCAAGGCCGACCTGCTCAACATTGCCGGCAAGCGGACTTCGCTGGGCTACCTGAATCACCAGCTCACCGCGATTGACGGCGTGCGCGACGGGGCGTTCTTCATGCCGGACGACGCGCATGAAGGCGACGCGCGCGGGCAGGTGGTGCGGCTGGTGGCCGTGGTGGTGGCCCCCGGCGTGGCACCGGCCCGGTTGCAGCAGGCGCTGCGCGAACGGATCGACCCGGCCTTCATGCCGCGCCCGCTGTACTTTGCCGAGCGCCTGCCGCGCAATGCCGCGGGCAAGCTGCCGCGCGAGGCGCTTGCGGCGCTGGTGACAGCGCTGTCCGGTCCGCAGGACCGCCCTGCCGCGCCGCCGCCAGGCTTTGTCATCGACCCCGGCCACCCTGCCATGGCCGGCCATTTCCCGGGCCATCCGATCGTGCCGGGGGTAGTGCTGCTGGACCATGCCGTGCTGACGCTCGGCACCGCGCTGGGCCGCCCGCTTGCCGTCGCGCAGGCGAGCCTGCTGAAGTTCCTGAGCCCGGTACGCCCGGGCGAGCGCGTGGAGGTGCTGCACCAGTCCGAGGCGGCCGGCGATGGCGCCGAGACCATCCGCTTCACGCTGCGCAGCGCCGGGCGCGATGTCGCCAGCGGCACGCTGCAGGTGCGCGACAGCGCGCCGCAAGCCGGAGCCTTGCCATGCTGAGCTGGCTGTGGCGGCGCCAGGCGCCGCTGGATACGGAATGGTCCAGCCGCAAAGAGCGCGGCAGCATCACGCTGCTGCGCGTCATGACGTGGATCTCGCTGGCGCTGGGCCGGCCCGCCGGGCGCGTGGTGCTGCGCGCGATTGCCGCCTACTTCATGCTGTTCGCGCCCGCCGCGCGCCATGCCTCACGCGCGTACCTGGACCGCGTGCTCGGACGCCAGGCCGGCTGGAGCGACGGCTACCGGCATGTGTTCACCTTCGCCTCGACCATCCACGACCGCATCTACCTGCTCAACGGCCGCTTCGACCTGTTCGACATCCGCCTGCATGGCGAGCACCTGCTGGAAGCGGCGATGGCGCGCGGCCGCGGCGCCATCCTGCTGGGCGCGCACCTGGGCAGTTTCGAGGTGGTGCGTGCGCTCGGACGGCGCCATCCGGACATGGAGGTCGCGATCACCATGTACGAAGAAAACGCGCACAAGCTCAACGACGTGCTGCAGTCGATCAACCCGGCAATGCGCCAGGACGTGATCGCGCTGGGCCGCTTCGACACCATGCTGCGCGTGCGCGACTACCTGGACCGCGGCTATATGATCGGCATGCT
Organism: Cupriavidus nantongensis; assembly: GCF_041726985.1. Taxonomy (GTDB): domain Bacteria; phylum Pseudomonadota; class Gammaproteobacteria; order Burkholderiales; family Burkholderiaceae; genus Cupriavidus; species Cupriavidus nantongensis_A. Next base: position 448,838 of record NZ_CP168302.1, read on the forward strand.
GGCCGACCGCACGCTGTCGCAGCGCGCCACCGACCCCGTGCAGCAGTGCGATTTCCTCGGCGCGCCGACCGGCTTCCCCACCGGCCCGCTGCGCATGGCGGCCATGCTGCGCCGGCCAGTGTTCTTCATCACCGGCCTGTACCGCGGCGGCAACCGCTACGATGTCCATTTCGTGCCGCTGGCGGACTTCACCGGGACCGCGCGCGGCCAGCGCGAAACGGCGGTGCAGGCGGCGCTGGCGGACTACGTGCGGCTGCTGGAGCGGTTCAGCCGCAGCGCCCCGTACAACTGGTTCAACTTCTATGACTTCTGGCACGCCGGCCCGCCGCTGTCCGAGCAGCCGCCGCCGGGCAACGAGCCCTAACCCGTGAGCCGCCATTGATGTTCTTCTCCGCGCGCCCTTTCCGCTATTCGTTGTCGACCCTGCTGGCAAGCGCACTGCTTGCGCTGGCGCCGCTGGGGGCCACGGCAGCACCCGCCTCATCCGCCGCGCCGGCCGCCACCGCCGCGTTCGGCGTCGACCAGCTGATGTCCACGCTGGCGCAGCGCAAGTCGGGGCGCGTGCTGTTTACCGAGACCAAGTACCTGGCGCTGCTCGACAAGCCGGTGCAGTCGTCGGGCGAACTGCGCTTCACCGCGCCCGACCACCTGGAAAAGCGCACGCTCTCGCCCAAGGCGGAAAACCTGCTGCTGGACGGCGACATGCTGACAGTCGAGCGCGACGGCAAGCGCTACACCATGCCGCTGCAGAACTACCCCGAGATCGCCGCGTTTATCGAGAGCATCCGCGCCACGCTGGCGGGCAACCGCGATGCGCTGGAGCGCTACTACAAGCTTGGCGTCGAGGGTCGTGCCAGCCGCTGGACGCTGACGCTGACGCCGGCCGACTCGCGCATGGCCGCGGCCGTCAGCCAGGTGCGCATCGACGGCCGGCAGGATGTGCTGGACCAGGTCGAGATCCGGCAGGCCGACGGTGACCGCTCGGTGATGAAGATCCGGCCGGCCGCCAACCGATGAGCGCGGCACCGCGCCGCCTGGCGCTGGCGTTGTGGGTGCTGGCACTGCTGGCCTGCGCCGCGGTCGTCAGCCGCACCAGCTTCACCGCCGACCTGTCCGCCTTCCTGCCGCGGCTGCCCAGCGCCGAACAGCAGTTGCTGGTGAACCAGCTGCGCGACGGGCTGGTATCGCGCCTGATCCTGGTCGGCATCGAAGGCGGCGATGCCGATGGCCGCGCCAGGGTCTCGCGCGCGATGGCGGCGCAACTGCGTAGCGACCCACGCTTCGCCTCGGTACAGAACGGCGAGCCGGTCAACCAGTCGGCGGACCGCGAATACGTGTTCGCGCACCGCTACCTGCTCAGCCCCGCGGTCACGCCGGAGCGGTTCAGCGAACACGGGCTGGCCCAGGCGGTCAATGATTCGTTCGCGCTGCTGGCCTCTTCCGCCGGGCTCTTCACCAAGTCGTTGCTGCCGCGCGATCCCACCGGCGAAGTCGCGGCGATGCTGGCGCAGCTCGATGCCGGCCAGCGCGTGCCGATGCATGCGGGCGCGTGGGCCTCGCGCGACGGCAAGCGCGCGCTGCTGCTGGCGCAGACCGCCGGCGCTGGCTCGGATACCGACGCGCAGGCAGAGGCGATGGCGGCCGTGCAGCAAGCCTTTGCCAGCGCCGCCGCGAACGGCCCCTACCAGCTGGTGATGACGGGCCCGGGCGTGTTCTCGGTCAAGGCGCGCGACACCATCCGGCATGATGTCGAGCGGCTCTCGACCATCGGGCTGGCCATCATCGTCACGCTGCTGCTGGCGGTGTACCGCTCGGTGCCGCTGCTGGTGCTTGGGCTGGTGCCCGTGCTCAGCGGCGCGCTGGCAGGCATCGCCGCGGTCAGCCTGGGCTTCGGCGGCGCGGTGCATGGCCTGACGCTGGGCTTCGGCACCACGCTGATCGGCGAGGCGGTCGACTATTCGATCTACCTGTTCGTGCAGTCTGCGCAGTACACCCGCAATGGCCGGCGCGACGAACGCGCCTGGCTGGGCGGCTTCTGGCCCACGGTGCGCCTGGGGGTGCTGACTTCGGTGTGCGGCTTCGCATCGCTGCTGCTGTCGGGCTTCCCGGGGTTGGCGCAGCTGGGCCTGTATTCGATCGCGGGGCTTGTCACCGCCGCGCTGGTCACGCGCTTCGTGCTGCCGCAGCTGGTGCCGGCCACGCTGCAGCTGCGCGATGTCGCACCGCTCGGCCGCAAGCTGCAATGGCTGTCCGAGCGCGCACCCCGGCTGCGCTGGCTGGTGCTGCTGCTGGTAGTGGGCGCCTGCGTGGTGCTGGTCCAGCATCGCGGCACGCTGTGGGGCCGGGAACTGCAGGCGCTGAGCCCGGTATCGTCCAGCGACCAGGCGCTGGATACCTCGCTGCGCGAAAACCTGGGCGCACCGGACGTGCGTTACCTGGTGGTGGTGTCGGGGCCGGACCAGGAATCCGTGCTGCAGGGTGCGGAACGCGTGGCGCATGAACTGGAACCGCTGGTGGCGCAGAACTTTATCGGCGGCTACGAGAGCCCGGCGCGCTACCTGCCCAGCGCCGCGACTCAGCGCGAGCGCCAGGCCAGCCTGCCGCCCCCTGATGTGCTGGCGCAGCGGCTGCATGCCGCGATCGCCGCGCAGCCGGTGCGCGCATCGGTGTTCGCGCCCTTCCTGGCGCAGGCCGAAGCGGCCCGCACCGGGCCCCTGCTGCAGCGCGAGAGCCTGCGCGGCACCTCGATGGCACTGGCGGTCGATGCCCTGCTGGTGCAGCGCGATGGCCGCTGGAGCGCCACGCTGCCCCTGCGCGCGCCGGTGCATGCCCCAGACCATGCCAGCGCCGCCGACGGCGTCGACAGCGCCGCGGTGCGTGCCGCGATCCAGCGGGCGGGCGTGCCCGATACCCTGTTCGTCGACCTGAAGGGCGAATCCGACCGGCTCTATGCCAGCTACCTGCGCGAGGCCCTGCTGCTGTCGCTGGCCGGACTGCTGGCGATCATCGCCCTGCTGGCGCTGGCGCTGCGCTCGCCGCGGCGGGTGCTGGCGACGGTACTGCCGCTGGCCGCCGCCGCGGTGGTAGTGCTGGGCGGACTGGCGGCCCTGGGCCAGCCGCTGACGCTGCTGCACCTGGTGGGCCTGCTGCTGCTGGCAGCGGTCGGCTCCAACTACGCACTATTCTTTAATGGCCCGGCGGCAGACGGCCAGGCGGCTGGCGCTTCGCCCCACACGCTGGTGTCGCTGCTGCTGGCCAACCTGACCACGGTCGCCGCGTTCGGCCTGCTGTCGCTGTCGAGCCTGCCGCTGCTGCAGGCATTCGGCCTGACGGTCGGCCCCGGCGCCGTGCTGGCGCTGTGGTTTTCGGCCATCCTCGCGCCCGCGGTCCCGTCCGCGGCAGCGGGCAAGGCCGGGAGTGCAACATGAAACCGCTATCCGCACCGGGCGTCGCCTTGCCCGGGGGTTCCCCAAGCCGCCCCTGGCGGCCCACCCCGCTGCTTTATGGCGCGGCTGCGGTGCATGTAGGCGCGGTCGGCGCGATGCTGGCTTACCCGCAGGGCGTGGGCTGGGCCGTGGCCGGGATCGGCGCGACCCATGCGGCGATGTGCGCGGCCGGCCTGTGGCCGCGCAGCACCTGGCTCGGTCCCAACCTGCTGCGCCTGCCGCCATCGGCGGAGGGCTGCGTGGCGCTGACCTTCGACGATGGCCCCAACCCGGACCTGACGCCGCGGGTGCTCGACCTGCTGGACCAGCACGGCGCCAGCGCGACGTTTTTCTGCATCGGCGAGCGCGCCGCGGCGCATCCCGAACTGGTGCGCGAGATCGTGCGCCGCGGCCATGCCGTGGAAAACCACAGCATGTACCACCGGCTGCACTTCTCCACGTTCGGGCCAGGCCGCATGCAGCGCGACATCGCCGCCGCGCAGCAGGTGCTGACGGAACTCACCGGCCAGGCGCCGCGCTTCTTCCGCGCCCCGGCGGGCCTGCGCAATCCCTTCCTGGAGCCGGTGCTGTGCCGGCTTGGGCTGCAACTGGCGGCCTGGACCCGGCGCGGCTTCGATACCCTCGACGGTAACCACGCCGCCCGCGTGGCGCAGTGTCTTGCCGGCAGGCTGGCCGGGCGCGACATCCTGCTGCTGCACGACGGCAACCCCGGCCTGGACCCGGCCGGCCACCCCCACTGCATCACCGTGCTGCCGGGCCTGCTGGCCGCGATCGAGCGGGCCGGGCTGCGCTGCGTGACGCTGCGCGCCGCGGTGCCGCCGGGCTGAGCCGGCGCGGCTTGTTACAATTGGCGCTGCCTTCCGAGATTCCTTCCATTCGCCTCACCGAAGCTGTGTCCCCGCTCCTGTTCTCGCATTTCACGGCCACCAGCTGCCTCGGCGCCGGCCTCGACGCCACGCTGGCGGCGCTGCGCGCGCAGCGCGCCGGCCTGGCGCCCTGCCGCTTCGGCGACGTCGCCCTCGATACCTATGTCGGCGAAGTCGCCGGCCTCGACGCCGTCACGCTGCCGGCAGCGCTGGCCGAGTTCGACTGCCGCAACAACCGGCTGGCGCAGCTGGCGCTCGAGCAGGATGACTTTGCTGCACGCGTGCGCGAGGCGGCGGCGCGCTACGGCGCCCACCGCATCGGTGTCTTTCTCGGCACCAGCACCGCGGGCGTGCTGCAGACGGAACTGGGCTACCGCCAGCGCGATCCGGCCAGCGGCGCGCTGCCGCCGGACTTCCACTACGGCGGCACGCACAACCCCTACTCGCTGCCGGCGTTCCTGCGGCAGCAGCTGCGCCTGACCGGGCCCGCGGCAGCGGTGTCCTCGGCGTGCTCGTCCGGAGCCAAGGTGTTCAGCTCGGCGCGGCGCATGCTCGAGGCCGGGCTGATCGATGCGGCGGTGGTGGGCGGCGTCGACTCGCTGTGCCACACCACGCTGTACGGCTTCAATGCGCTGGAGTTGCTGTCGCGCCAGCCGTGCCGGCCCTACGACGTGGCCCGCAATGGCATCTCGATCGGCGAGGGCGCGGTGTTCGGCCTGCTCGAACGCGTGACCGGCACAGTGGCGGACGATGCCATCCTGCTCGCAGGCATCGGCGAATCGAGCGACGCCCACCATATGTCGACGCCGCACCCGCAGGGGCTCGGCGCGCGCATGGCGATGGCGCAGGCGCTGGCCGGCGCAGGCATTGCGCCGGAGCAAGTCGGCTACGTCAACCTGCACGGCACCGCCACGCGCAGCAACGACGCCGCCGAAGCGCTGGCCATGGCCGCGGTGCTGCCCGGCACGCCATGCAGCTCGACCAAGGGCGCCACCGGCCATGCGCTGGGCGCGGCCGGCGCGCTCGAGGCGGTGATCTGCGCACTGGCGCTGCGCCACGGCCTGGTGCCGGCCGGCATCAACACCACGCAGCCGGATCCCGCGCTCGACGTGAACTACCAGCTCGCCAATCAGGACGCCGACTTGCGCTACGCGATGAGCAATGCGTTCGGTTTCGGTGGATCCAACTGCAGCCTGCTGTTCGCCCGCGCGGACGCGGTTGCTCACTGAGCCCGCGCCATGCCCCAGCCCGTCTATCTCGAAAGCATCGGCCTGCTCGGCCCCGGCCTGGGCGGCTGGCAGCAAGCCAGTGCCGTGCTCGCCGGGCGCGTGCCCTACGCGCACGCGGCCACCGAGCTGCCGCTGCCGTCGGGCCTGCCACCGGCCGAGCGACGCCGCACCGGACCCACGGTCCGGCTGGCGCTGGGCGTCGGCCAGCAGGCGGTGGCCGCGAGCGGCTGCGATGCCGCGCAACTGCCCACGATCTTTACTTCGTCCAGCAGCGATGGCCACAACTTCCATGCCATCTGTGAAGCGCTGGCGCAGCCGGAGCCGCTGATGTCGCCCACGCGCTTCCACAACTCCGTGCACAACGCGACCGCCGGCTACTGGTCGATCGCCGCCGGCGCGATGCGCGCCTCCAACGTGCTGTGCGCGATGGACGGCAGCTTTGGCGCGGGGCTGCTGGAAGGCGTACTGCAGGCCAGCGCCGATGCCGAGCCCTGCCTGCTGATTGCCTATGACACCGGCTATCCGGAGCCGCTGCACAGCTGCCGGCCGATTCCCGATCCGTTCGGCGTGGCCTTGCTGCTCACGCCGCAACCGAGCCCGCGCTCGCTGGCGCGCATCGCCGTGGCGCTGACACAGGCGCCGGCCACCGTGATGCCGGACGCCGCGCTGGAAGCGCTGCGCCAGTCGGCCCCGGCCGCGCGCGTGCTGCCGCTGCTGGCCGCGATCGCTCGCGGCGAGAGCGGCACGGTGGTACTGGATTATCTGGACACGCTGCGGATCGAAGCCGAAGTCACCAGCCTCGGCAGCCAGGCCCATGCCTGAAGCGATCAAGGACCGCGCCTGGATCGCGGCGCGCATTCCGCACCAGGGCAGCATGTGCCTGCTCGACGGCGTGGTGGCGTGGGACGCGGCATCGATCCGCTGCACGGCAACCAGCCACACGCATGCGGAGAATCCGCTGCGCGCGCAGGACCGGCTGGCAGCGGTGTGCGGGATCGAATATGCCGCGCAGGCCATGGCCGTGCATGGCGCCCTGCTGGCCGAGGCCGCGCAGGCAGGCGGCGCGCCGCAGCGCCCGCGCACGGGCTATCTTGCGAGCGTGCGCAAGCTGGTGCTGCAGGTGGAACGGCTCGACGACATCGCGGCGCCGCTGGAAGTCTCGGCGGAGCGCATCAGCGGCGAAGGTGCCACCGTGCTCTACGCTTTCGCCGTCAGCGCCGCGGAACGTATGCTGCTGTCGGGCCGCGCGGCAGTCATCCTGGATGCCGCCGCACTTGGCGCTGACGCCGGCTAAAGCCTGCCGGCCAGCGCCCTCGCTTCAACGTGCCGGCAGGATCTTGCCCGACACCGTACCGAAGCCGACGCGATAGCCGTCACCCTGGCAGTAACCGGTCATGATCACCTCGTCGCCGTCTTGCAGGAAGCTGCGCTGGCTGCCATCGGCCAGCGTCAGCGGCTCGGCGCCATTGCGGGTCAGCTCGAGCAGGCTGCCGTAAGAGTCCGGCGTGGTGCCGCTGATCGTGCCCGAGCCCATCAGGTCGCCCACGCGCACGTTGCAGCCCGACACGGTGTGGTGCGCCAGCTGCTGTGCCATGGTCCAGTACATCGCCTTGAAGTTGGTGCGGCAGATGGTGCTGGGGGCCGCCGCGCCGGCGGGCTGCAGCGCGACTTCCAGCGCGATGTCGTAGGCGTTCTTGCCCTGCTGCTGCAGGTAGGGCAGCGGCTCGGGCGATTGCGCGGGATTGTCGCGGCGGAACGGCTCGAGCGCTTCCATGGTGACCACCCACGGCGAGATCGAGGTACCGAAGCCCTTGCTGTTGAAGGGCCCCAGCGGCACGTATTCCCATTGCTGGATATCGCGCGCGCTCCAGTCGTTGAGCAGCACCATGCCGAACATATGCGCCGGCGCGTCGGCGGTGCTGACCGGCTCGCCCAGGGCCGAGGGCTTGCCGACGATAAAGCCCATCTCCAGTTCGAAATCCAGTTTGCGGCAGGCGCTGAAAACCGGGCGCGCCTCGTTCGGCAGCTTGATCTGGCCGTTGGGGCGATGCAGCGGCGTGCCGCTCACCACCACCGAGCTGGCGCGGCCGTTGTAGCCGATCGGGATTTCCAGCCAGTTCGGCAGCAGCGCATTGTCCGGATCGCGGAACATGCGGCCGACGTTGGTGGCGTGTTCCTTCGACGAATAGAAGTCCGTGTAACCCGGGATCTCGACCGGCAGGTGCAGGGTCGCGGCCGACATCGGCACCAGCGCCTGGCCGCGCAAGGCGGCGTTGTCGCGCAACGCGGCGTCCGCACCCGACAGCAGCGCCGTCAGGCGCCGGCGCGTTTCGCTCCAGACCGGCTGGCCCAGCGCGATGAAGCGATTGAGGCTGGCCGCGGCAAAGGTGCCCCGGGCCGCTTCTGGCAGCAGGCCGGCCTGGTCCAGAACGTGGAGGTCCACGACCTGGTCACCGATGGCGACGCCGACACGGGGCGCCTGGCCTTGGGTGGAAAACACGCCGTAGGGCAGGTTTTGCAGCGAAAAATGGGTGTTGCCGTCGTTGGCGCTGTCGATCCAGCTGGTTTGGGGGGCGGTCATCGGGTGCTCCGGGATTTAGCGGGTGTTCGGGTTGAAATGCTTCTTCAGCCCCTGCCAGCAGGTGTAGTACTCCTGCTGCAGCGACGCCGACTGCGCGGCGTACGGCGTCGGGCGGATCACGCCCGGGGTTTCGAACATGAACGCCATGGTGTTTTCGATGTGGTGCGGCGTCGAGGTGTCGGCGACGCTGGCCTTCTCGAAGGTTTCCGCATCCGGGCCATGGCCGCTCATGCAGTTGTGCAGGCTGGCACCGCCGGGCGCGAAGCCTTCGGCCTTGGCGTCATAGACGCCCGAGATCAGGCCCATGAACTCGCTGGCGATATTGCGGTGGAACCAGGGCGGGCGGAACGAGTCCTGCATGGCCAGCCAGCGCGGCCCGAAGATGACGAAGTCGATGGTGTCGACGCCCGGCGTGTCCGACGGCGACTGCAGCACCAGGAAGATCGACGGGTCCGGATGGTCGTAGCTGATCGAGCCGATGGTGTTGAAGCGGCGCAGGTCGTACTTGTACGGCGCGTAGTTGCCATGCCAGGCCACCACGTCGAGCGGCGAGTGGCCGATGTCGGCGCGCCACAGGTTGCCCTGGAACTTGGCCACCAGTTCGAACGCGCCTTCGCGGTCTTCGTAGCTGGCCACCGGTGTCAGGAAGTCACGCGGATTGGCCAGGCCGTTCGAGCCGATCACGCCCAGGTCGGGCAGCCGGAACAGCGCACCGTAGTTCTCGCAGATATAGCCGCGCGCCTCGCTGTCGGGCAGCTCCACGCGGAAACGCACGCCGCGCGGGATCACCACGATCTCATGCGGCTCGACTTCCAGGCGGCCGAGTTCCGTCACCATCAGCAGCCGGCCCTGCTGCGGCACGATCAGCATCTCGCCGTCGGCGTTGTAGAAGAAGCGGTCCTGCATCGAGCGGTTGGCCAGGTACAGGTGGATGCCGCAGCCGGTCATCGCCTCCGGGCCGCCATTGCCGGCCATGGTGACGATGCCATCGACAAAGTCGGTCGGCACGGACGGCATCGCCGGCGGGCTCCAGCGCATCTGGTTCGGCGACGGCGGCACCTGGTCGAAGCGGCTCAGGAAACGCGATTGTTCGATCAGCGTGAAGGGCTTGTGCATTGCCGCCGGGCGGATGCGGTACAGCCACGAGCGGCGGTTGTGTGCGCGCGGCGCGGTGAACGCCGTGCCCGACAACTGCTCGGCATACAGGCCATAGGGCGCGCGCTGGGGCGAGTTCTGGCCCACCGGCAGCGCGCCGGGCAGTGCCTCGGTGGCGAATTCGTTGGCGAAGCCCGACATATAGCCGCGCTCGGCAAGCTGGGTATGCGTGAGGTCCATGGTGTTGTTTGCGTCTCCGGTGGGTCCATCAGCGCAGCGCTGGCCGCACGGCGCTTGAATTACGTATTGTGCAATGAATTTACCATATCGTAATCACCGGGAGCGGACGTGTCAAACCGCGGATGCGCACGGGCAGCACGCGCCGCTCTTGCAGTTGTAGGCGGCGAACCGCGAAATTGGGAGGATGCCGCCGGCGGGCGCCGGAGCGGCAGAAAGACGGGAAGGCTTGAAAGCGCCGGCTCAGGCAGTCAGACCTGCGGCGTCATGGCTGTCCGGTGCCAGAAACGGCTCTCGGGACAAAAGCGGCTCGGCGCGCGCCGGAGGGCACGCGCCGCTTGCGGAGGGTGGCCTGGAGGCCCGCTGCCGGACCGGCCTGCACAAGCATGCGACCGGCCAGGCAGAAGGCGGATCAGACCGGTTTGTGGCCCTCGCCGGAGCCGGGGCCGAAACCGCCGCCGGAGGCCGGTGTCGCGGCCGGTGCCGGCGCGCTGCCAGCGGGCTGGCCGGCCATCGAGGCAGCGGTCACGCCGCCGTTGCGGCTGGCAATGAAAGCGTTGACGTCAGCGGCAAGGTGCTGCGGCGCCAGCACCACTTCAAGGCCCAGCGCCTCGCAGGCCGCCAGGAAGGTCGACATGCGGGGGTCGGCCTGGCCTGATTCTGCCCGGAGGTAGGCCTCCCGGGAAATGCCCGCCTTGCGGGCAACGTCCTCCTGCTTGAGCTTGCGCGCGCGGCGCAGCGCCCGCAGTTGCCGGAACGGTTCGCTAGCGCCTCTCGGCACGGCTGTACTGTTCATGTCGGTCTCCAGTCACCAGTGAAAAAAAGTGCGCGGACGTGCATTCGAGTATAGAGCACGCAAAGCGTTCCGTATGTAACCGCCGAAACACTTTGTGCAGATTTCTTGCTGGCCCGTCATCTTGCGCCGGCATCTACCGAAAGGCGTCCATCCAAGCGTCCGAGAGAGCACAACGCCTTCGCGCCGCCTTGACAGTAACGGGCGCTCCGAATTTGCGTTGACGTCACATGCATAGCTGTATGACGTTATGGCCTCCCGAGCACAACAACGCAAGTCGGGGCAACTACCATGCATCCGGTTTCGTTGACAAACCGACCGGTCGTGCTATTCTTCGTTGCATGCAGAAAGGACACCTCACCCGCAAAGCCATCATCGAGCAGGCGCTGGACGCCGCCGCCAAGGTCGGCTTCGAGCAGTTGTCGCTGGCGACGCTGGCCGCCGACACCAATATGTCCAAGAGCGGCCTGTACGCGCACTTCAAGTCCAAGGAGATGCTGCAGCAGGCAGTGCTGGACCTGGCGGTGGAGCGTTTTGGCGACATCGTGATCCGGCCGGCGATGCGCCAGCCACGCGGCATGCCGCGGCTGCAGGCGCTGTTCGAAGGCTACCTGGAATGGCTGGGCGGCACGGTGACGCAGGGACGGTGCCTGTTTACCGCGCTGGGGCAGGAATACCGCGACCGCCCCGGCTCTATCCGCGACCTGGTGGTGCAGTCGCTGAAGGACTGGCACAGCACCATCGCGCGGGTGGTGGGGGACGCCATCGAGGAAGGCCAGTTCGGGCCGCACGTCGACCCGCGCCAGTTCGCCTTCGAACTGTCCGGCATCGGCATGGCCTTCCAGCAGTCGTTCAAGCTGCTGGGCCGGCAGGATGCGGAAGCGATGGCGCGGCACGCCTTCGCGGCCCTGGTCGCGCGCGCCGCGGCAGGCGCGCCTCATCCCGCGGGGACATGACATCGGCGCCGGCGCTATCCCGCCGGCGGGCAGCAAACCGCTCCGGCGGGCTTTTTTTGTACCGAAAAAAGCACGACTGGTCGGTCTTTAAAGAAGCGCGAGACGCCTCCGGCCAGCCCGGTTCCGATGACGCCGCGCAATCCAGAATCCATTGGAGGTGCAGGTCGTGACGCAAGCAGTCTCTTCTCCTTCCCCAGTTTCCCCTTCTCCCGCCGTGGCGGCGGCGGCATTGCGCACCACCGATGCCTCGCCTCCAGTCAGCCGCGACGGCACCGTGCGGCGTGCCCTGCTGGGCCTGCAGCGCTTGCGCTGGCAAGCCGGCAGCTTGCTGATGCCTGCGGCGACGGCACGCCGGCTCGAGCGCATCTGGTTCTGCCCGCCGCGCGCTGCCGCCACGTCCGCCGCCCGGCATGCGCTGGACGCTGCGCGCGCCGACTGGGCCCTGGTGACCGGCCATGGGCCCAGCCGGCGCGTGCGGGTCTACCGCTGGGGCAGCGCCGGTCCGGTGGTGCTGCTCGCCCATGGGTGGGGCGGCCATGCAGGACAGTGGCATGCGGTGATCGACGGGCTGCTGGCGGCGGGCATGCGCGTCGTCGCCTTCGATGCGTTGTCGCACGGCGCATCCGATGCCGGCGCGCGCGGCGCCGCGCAGACTTCGGTGCTTGAGATGTCGCGCTCGTTGCTGGCGGCAGCGTGGCATGCCGGTCCGATCCATGCCGTGGTAGCGCATTCCCTCGGCGGTGCGGCGGCGGCGCTGGCGCTGCGCGAAGGCCTGCCGGCACGCGCCGCGGTGCTGCTGGGCGCGCCCGCCGACATGCGCGCGGCATGCGCCGCGCTGGCGTGGCAGCTGGGCGTGGCGCCGGCGGTGCTCGGCCGCATGCAACGCCACAGCGAACGCTGGCTGGGCATGCCGTGGTCAGCCTTCAACGTGCCGGACCTGGGCCGCGACCGCCCGGTGCCGCCGACGCTGGTGATCCATGACCGCGACGACAAGGAAGTGCGCTGGGAAGACGGCGCGGCCATCGCCGGCGCCTGGCCCGGCGCACGGCTGGAGACCACCTCCGACCTCGGCCATCGCCGCATCCTGCGCGATCCCGCGGTAATCCAGCGCATCGCCGAATTCATCCGGCCGCCATCCGGGCCGCGCCAGGTGCCGGTATCCGCCGGCCTGGCCTTGGCCTGAACCAGGAGACCATCATGTACCTGGTAAGCAACGATGTGACTGCCACCCTGCCCGCCCGCAGTTCGCTGCGGCTGGTCGCCGGGCCCGGCGAACGGGTGGCGGTGCGCTGCACCGCCGGCGAGCTGTGGCTGATTCGCGATGGCGATCCCAAGGACACGGCGCTGATGGCAAGCGAATGCTTTACCTTATCCGACGCCGGCCATGTCGAGCTGTATGCGATCACCGCCGCCTCGCTACATGTCACCCGCTGCAAGGCAGCGCCGGACCCGTCTCGCGATGCATGGCGGCAGCGGCTATGGCGCTGGCTTGGCCCGCGCGGCCACGGCTATACCGGCGCCGGGCACTGACCCGAGCCGCTGCTCCGTCTGCCATCCGCCAACGAACCCTGCCAGCTGCCGCGCCCGCGCGTGGATGGATGGGGCTGCATGGCGGTTAATTGCGGAATCGACCTTCGCAATCGTCGATGACCGTGCAGGGGCGCACGCCAGACGAGGCAGAGTTCACCACTACCGCGCGCATGGAACTGGCCTATCGGTTGAGGCGTAGCGCTGTATCAGGACTGATACAAAGTAGGCCGCGCCGCGGTGGCATGCACCGCGGCATTCGCCGCTGCGCGGCGCGCCACGCCGGCTGGCGCGCGATATGCGTCGGTGTGGGGTTGCTCAGGGGCCTTGGCGCTGTGCCGGGACACCCTGGACCACTGCCCCGGCTTGCTGCGATCGGTCGCGTGCGCGCAGCCGGGACGGCGTTCGATCGATCCTTTACCGGAGATCCCGCCATGACCCGCTATATCGTGCTAGCCAGCTTCACCGACCAGGGCATCCGCGCCGTCAAGGACACCACCAAGCGCGCCGCCGCGGTGCGCGAGATGGGTGCGCGCTTCGGGGTGCAGATGAAAGACATTTACTGGACCCTCGGCAAATACGACATCGTGCTGACCGTCGAGGCCCAGGATGACGCCAGCATGACCGCGTTCGGCCTCGCGGTCGGAGCGCTGGGCAACGTGCGCACGCAAACGCTGCGCGCCTTCAACCTCGACGAGATGCAGGAGATCATCGACAAGATGAGCTGAGCCGCCCTGGCACTGCCCTTGTCATGAAGAACGCCCGCCATGGCGCCTGGCGGGCGTTGTCGCTGCGGCTGGCGCGCTCTTTCCGGATATCCGACGGCCTTGTCAGACGGCACCCGATACCTGGGCTGCGGCACAGCGCTGACACTCATACTGCCAACTTCCGGAGAGCGCCATGCCAGGCAAGAATATCCATGTCGTGCCGACCCATAACGGCTGGGCCGTCGAAGCGGAAGGACGCTCCGGCAACCAGCAGCGATTCACCTCGATGGCTCATGCGATTGCTACCGGCACGGAGAAAGCCCGGCGTGCAAAGGTCGAGCTGCTGATCCATGGCAGGGATCACCAGATCATGGAGCGCAACTCATTCGGAAACGGTGACGCCGACGGGTAATTGCGTGGCACCATCGGCATTGTTCCTGGGCCAATCTACTCGCGACAACCCGATGCGCAATTTGAAAGGTTTTTACATCCTTCTGGTCGCCGTCACCATTGCGTTTATCTGGATACTGCTGCCCTTCTACAGCGCGATCCTGTGGGGCACGATACTGGCCATCCTGTTTCATCCCATGCACCGCAAGCTGACGGTGCGATTCCGCAACCGGGAAAATCTCGCAGCGCTGACCACGCTGCTGGTCTGCGTGCTGATGGCCATTGTCCCGGTGTTTCTGATGATTGCCACGCTCGCGCAGGAAGCGGCCTTTGCCTACCAGCAGATCCGGACCGGCAAATGGGACTTCGGGCAATACTTCCAGACCGCCGTGCAGGCCCTGCCGGCTTCGGTCGAGGCCTGGCTGAATGAGATGGGACTTGCCGACGTAGCCGGGTTGCAGGCGAAGCTGACCGAAGGTGCCGCCCGTATCAGCCAGTTCATGGCGGCCCAGGCCGTCGCCATAGGCCAGAACACGCTGCAATTCGCCGTCGGCCTCGGCGTCATGCTGTACCTGGTGTTTTTCCTGCTGCGGGACGGCGCGGTGATTTCCCATCGCTTCCGCGAGGCCATCCCGCTAAGCGACGCGCACACCCGCCGGCTGGTCGGCCGCTTCACCACCGTGGTCCGCGCCACGGTCAAGGGCAACGTGGTGGTGGCGGCGGTGCAGGGGATACTGGGCGGCCTGATGTTCCTGCTGCTGGGCATCAACGGGGCGCTGCTGTGGGGCACGCTGATGGCGTTCCTGTCGCTGCTGCCGGCCGTTGGCGCCGCGCTGGTATGGGGCCCGGCCGCGATTTATTTCTTGCTGGCAGGCCCGGCCTGGAAAGGCATCGCGCTGATTGCCATCGGTACCCTGGTGATTGGCGCCGTGGACAACGTGCTTCGCCCGATCCTCGTTGGCAAGGACACCAAGTTGCCGGACTGGGTCGTGCTGATCTCGACATTGGGCGGCATGTCGGTGTTTGGCATCAATGGCTTTGTGATAGGTCCGCTGATTGCGGCGCTGTTTATGTCGTGCTGGGATATTTCGGTGATCGAGGATCGCGACGAGACCATGTGAACGGCGATGCCGCCATGTCGCGATATCGTGGTGTTCACTGCGTTGACGACACAACCGGTAATGCGCCGATAAAATCCCTAGAAACAAGAATTATTCTCATTTATTATTCGGCCTTTGCTTTCGCCCCGGGCCGTCATGCTTTTCCGCCGTCTTGCCATACCTGCCGCCGCCAGTTCGCTGCTGCTGCCTGCCGTTGTCTCCCACGCCGCCGAAGAACCCGCCACGCTGCCGTCCGTGACGGTCAGCGCCGCCGCCGACGGCCAGACCGACATCGGTTTCGCCACGCGCCGGGCGGCCGGCGTGACCAAGTCGGACGAAGCCGCGGCCGACGCCGCGCAATCGATCACCGTGATCACGCGCGACCTGCTCGACAGCCAGCAGGCACAGAACCTCAGCGACGCGCTGCAGAATTCGGCCGGCGTGGTCACCAACACCTATGGCCGGCGCGGCTGGGACGACTTCATCATCCGCGGCCAGCGTGCCTCGGAATCGATCTTTGCCGACGGACTGCTGGTCGACACCAACAACCGCGTGGCGCAGGAGCTGTTCGGCGTGGAGCGCGTGGAAGTGCTCAAGGGGCCGGCCTCGATACTGTTCGGCGCAGTGCAGCCCGGCGGCCTGGTCAACATGGTCAGCAAGCGCCCGCGCGCGGAACTGTTCGGCGAACTGGGCCTGACCGTCGGCAACTATGGCTTCCGGCAGATGACGGTCGACGTGGGCACGCCACTGGCCAGGGACAGCAAGGCCGCGTTCCGCCTGAACGGGCTGATGATGAACAGCGACGATCCGACCGATTTTGTCTGGTACCGCAACCGCTGGATCGCGCCGTCGCTGACGCTCGACCTCGGCGCACGCACCGACTTCACCATCCTGGCCAGCCACAACCAGCGCAACTACGTGCGCCAGCAGGGCCTGCCCGTGAATGGCACGCTGGTGCCGAACCGCAATGGCGTGGTGCCGGCCAACCGCTTTATCGGCGAACCGAATGCGCCGTCCTATGACGGCGAGCAGAACCGCATCGGCTACGCGCTGACGCACCGCTTCGACTCCGGCTGGACCCTGAACCAGAACCTGCGCTACCAGACCTCGTCGCTGACCGGCACGCTGGTATCGGCCGGCACCATGGCGCTCAACAGCCAGTCGATGAACCGCAGCGGCACGCAGCAGAACTTTTCGGGCAATTCGTTCGGCGTCGACACCAACGTGCAGCGGACGTTTGCGTTCACGGGGCACGCCCACAGCGTGACCTTCGGCATCGACTACCGGCATACCAGGGAAGACCGCCTGCAGAAGACCTGCCGCGTCGCCGCGCTGAACGTCTACAACCCGGTCTATGGCGCCAGCATCAACTGCCCGTCCGCCTATAACCTGGATGCGACCGATACGCTGGACGCGCTCGGCCTCTATCTGCGCGACCAGGCCCGCCTGGCCGAGCGCTGGACTGTGACCGGCGGCGTGCGCTACGAATCCGCGCGGACCGGCACCACCGACCGGCGGGCATCATCGCGCTTCACCAACGACAGCAACGCCGTCACCGGCAGCGCGGGCGTGATGTACGACCTGACCAACTGGGCGCGGCCTTACGCGAGCTTCGCCACGTCGTTCTTGCCGAACGCCGGCACCGATGCCAGCGGCGCCACCTTCAGGCCCGAGAAGGGCCGCCAGTACGAGGTGGGCGTCAAGTTCGACATGCCGGGCAAGACCGGCCTGCTGACGCTGGCCGCATTCGACCTGACGCGCACCAACGTGCTAAGCAGCGACCCGGTCAATACGGGCTTCAGCGTGGCCGTCGGCGAACAGCGCTCGCGCGGGCTGGAAGTGGAACTGACGCAGGATCTCGGCAACGGCCTCAGCATGTCGGCGGCCTATGCCTATATCGCCAGCGAAGTCACCGAGGACACCACCGCCGCCAACGTCGGCAAGCCGCTGAACAGCGTGCCGCGGCACAGCTTCTCGGTGTGGAGCCAGTATCGCCTGCGCGGCGCGCTGGCCGGCTGGTATGTCGGCGCCGGCGTGCGGGGCGAGAGCGCCAAGCGCGGCTACAGCTTCAACTACACCGTGCCGGGCTATGCCGTGGCCGATCTTGCCGTCGGCTACGTGGCCTCGCACTGGCGCGCGGCATTCAACGTCAAGAACGTGTTCGACAAGATGTACTACGCGGGCGGCCTGAACAACAACGTGCTGCCGGTGGGCAATCCGCGCGTCGCCATGCTCAACGTGACGATGAATTACTGAGGCTGCGGTGGTGTCCCGCCTGCGATGCGAAACACCACCGATCCTTGCGGCTAAGCCGAAGCGGGCTCCAGGATCTGCCCGCCGCCATAGCTGGACTGCACCGGCACCGCTCCGCCCGCCGTCATCCTGATGGCGCAATACTTGAACTCGGGAATCTTGCCGAACGGGTCCAGCGCCGCGTTGGTCAGCTTGTTGATCGCCGCCTCGTAGTAGCAGAACGGCACGAACACGGCGCCGCGCGGCGTGCCTGCATCGGCGCGGGCATAGAGCGTGACCTCGCCGCGCCGCGACGACAGCGTGACCACGCCGCCGGGCGTGCCGCCGAGCGCGTCGAGATCCAGCGGATGCACCAGCGCCACCGGGTCCGGCTCGATCGCATCGAGCACGCCGGCGCGCCGCGTCATGCTGCCGGTATGCCAGTGCTCGAGCTGGCGCCCGGTAATCAGCACCATCGGGTAGTCCGCATCGGGGCGCTCCGCCGCCGGAATGATGTCCGCCGGCACGAACCGGCCGCGGCCGCTGGCGGTCGGGAAGCTGTCGGTGAAGATCACCGGCTCGCCCGGATCGCCCTCTTCCTTGCACGGATACGTCACCGCGTGCTCGCGCTCCAGCCGCTCCCAGGTCACGCCACCGATGCTCGGCATCGCCTGCCGCATCTCGTTGAACACGTCCTCGACGCTGTCGTAGTGCCAGTCCAGACCCAGCTGCGCCGCCATCTGCTGGATGATCCACAGGTCCTGCTGCGCCTGCCCCGGCGGATTCAGCGCCTGCCGGCCGAGCTGCACGGTGCGGTCGGTGTTGGTGAAGGTGCCGGTCTTCTCGGGGAAGGCAGAGGCCGGCAGCACCACGTCGGCCAGGTACGCGGTCTCGGTCAGGAAGATGTCCTGCACCACCAGGTGGTCGAGCGAGGCCAGCGCTTCGCGCGCATGCTCGGCGTCGGGATCGGACATCGCCGGGTTCTCGCCCATGATGTACATGCCTCGCACTTCGCCGCGCTCGATCGCCTGCATCACCTCGACCACGGTCAGGCCGGGCTGGCGGTCCAGCGGCATGCCCCACAGCGCCTCGAAGCTGGCGATCGCCAGCGGATCGTCGACGCGCCGGTAGTCCGGGTACATCATCGGGATCAGGCCCGCGTCGGAAGCGCCCTGCACGTTGTTCTGCCCGCGCAGCGGATGCAGCCCGGTGCCGGGCCGACCGATCTGGCCGGTCATCAGCGCCAGCGCGATCAGGCAGCGCGCGTTGTCGGTGCCGTGCACGTGCTGCGACACGCCCATGCCCCACAGGATCATCGAACTCTTCGCGGTGGCATAGACCCGCGCGACCTCGCGGATGGTTTCGGCGTCGATGCCGCAGATCGGCGCCATCAGCTCGGGGCTGTAGGCGGCCACGTTGCGCTGCAGTTCTTCAAAGCCGATGGTGCGGCTGTCGATGAAGTCCTGGTCGACCAGGCCCTCGTTGACGATCACATGCATCATCGCGTTGAGCAGCGCCACGTCGGCATCGGGCTTGAACTGCAGGAAGCGCCAGGCGAAGCGCGCCAGGTCGGAGCGGCGCGGATCGGCCACGATCAGTTTGGTGCCGTTCTTCACGGCGTTCTTGATCCAGCTGGCCGCGACCGGGTGGTTCACGGTCGGGTTGGCGCCGATCACGATCACCACCTCGGCCTTGTCGACATCCATCACCGGGTTCGACACCGCGCCCGAGCCGATCCCTTCCAGCAGCGCCGCCACCGAGGAGGCATGGCACAGCCGCGTGCAGTGGTCGACGTTGTTGCTGCCGAAGCCGGTGCGCACCAGCTTCTGGAACAGGTAGGCCTCTTCATTGCTGCCCTTGGCCGAACCAAACCCGGCAAGCGCGCGCTTGCCATGGGTGTCGCGGATCTGCGCGAGCTTGCCGCCGGCCAGCGCCAGCGCTTCTTCCCAGCTGGCTTCGCGGAACACGTCCATGACGTGGTCGGGATCCATCACGAAATCGCCCTGCTTCGGCACGCCGTCGCGGCGCACCAGCGGCACCGTCAGCCGCTGCGGATGCTGGACGTAGTCGAAGCCGTAGCGGCCTTTCACGCACAGGCGCTGGTGGTTGGCCGGGCCATCGCGCCCTTCGACGAACAGGATGCGGTTGTCCTTGACGTTGTAGGTGAGCTGGCAACCGACGCCACAGTATGGGCACACCGATTCCACCTGCTTGTCCGGCACCGCCAGCGCGGCATCGCGCGCGGGCATCAGCGCGCCGGTCGGGCACGCCTGCACGCATTCGCCGCAGGCGACGCAGGTGGAGGCGCCCATCGGGTCATCCATGTCGAACACGATGCGCGCATCGTCGCCGCGCAGCGCCAGGCCGATCACGTCGTTGACCTGTTCGTCGCGGCAGGCGCGCAGGCAGCGGGTGCACTGGATGCAGGCATCCAGGTTGACCGCGATGGCCGGATGCGACAGGTCCGCCGCCACGCGTTCGCGCGGGGCGAAGCGGGGCTTGCCGACTTCCAGCCGGGCGGCCCATTGGTCGAGCTCGTTGTTGCGCGTGTATTCCGCTTCCGGCATGTCCGACTGCAGCAGTTCCAGCACCGTGCGCTGGGCACGGCGGGCGCGCTCGGATTCGGTCTGCACCTGCATCCCTGCAGCGGGATAGCGGCAGCAGGACGGCGCCAGCACGCGCTCGCCCTGGATCTCGACCATGCAGGCGCGGCAATTGCCGGCGGGCTCGAGGCCGTCCTTGTAGCACAGGTGCGGCACGTCGAAGCCTTCGCGCTGCGCCACCTTCAGCAGGCTTTCGCCGGGCTGCGCGCTGACTTCACGGCCGTTGAGGGTGAAGGTGACGGCTGGCTCGGCGGATTCGACTAGCGCGCGTTCGGCGCGGGTCAGTGCATTCATGTCTGTCTCTCAGGCTCGGGCCAGCATCAGGCCAGTTCGTGCGGGAAGTACTTGATCACGCAGTCGACGGGGTTCGGCGCGGCCTGTCCCAGGCCGCAGATCGAGGCATCGCGCATCACCGCGGACAGGTCATCCAGCGCCGCCAGGTCCCACTTGGGTTGGCGGATCAGGTCGAGCGTCTTGGCCGTGCCGGTGCGGCACGGCGTGCATTGCCCGCATGACTCGTGCTTGAAGAAGTGCATCAGGTTGCGTGCCGCCTGCGTGGCGCTGTCGTGGTCGGACAGGATCACGATCGCGGCCGAGCCGATAAAGCAGCCGTAGGGCTGCAGCGTATCGAAGTCGAGCGGGATATTGCCCATCGCCGCCGGCAGGATGCCGCCCGACGCGCCGCCCGGCAGGTAGCCGTAGAACGCATGGCCGTCGAGCATGCCGCCGCAGTATTCGTCGATCAGCTCGCGCACCGTGATCCCGGCCGGCGCCAGGTGCACGCCGGGGCGTTTGACCCGCCCCGAGACCGAGAACGAGCGCAGGCCCTTGCGGCCGTTGCGGCCTTGCGAGGCAAACCACTCGGCGCCCTTCTCGATGATGTCGCGCACCCAGTACAGGGTTTCGAAGTTGTGCTCCAGCGTCGGCCGGCCGAACAGGCCAACCTGCGCCACGTAGGGCGGACGCAGACGCGGCATGCCGCGCTTGCCTTCGATCGATTCGATCATCGCCGATTCTTCGCCGCAGATATACGCGCCGGCGCCGCGGCGCAGCTCGATACGCGGCAGGCCCGGTACCGGAGGGTCCTGCTGCAGCTGCTGCAAGGCTTCGGCCAGCAGCGCGCGGCAGCCGGCATATTCGTCGCGCAGGTAGATGTAGATCGCCGCCACATCGACCACGTGCGCCGCGATCAGCATGCCTTCCACGAAGCGGTGCGGATCACGTTCCAGGTAGACGCGGTCCTTGAAGGTGCCGGGCTCGCCCTCGTCGATATTGATGGCCATCAGCCGCGGCGCGGCCTCGCCACGCACGATGCGCCATTTGCGCCCGGTCGGGAAGCCCGCGCCGCCCAGGCCGCGCAGGCCGGAATCCTCCATCGTGGCCAGCACCGCGGCCGGGTCGAGCCCGCCGCCGGCCAGGTCCTTCAGCAAGGCATAGCCGCCGTCGCGCCGGTAGGCGGCGTAGTCGATATGGGGTTCTGGCGCATGGCGCACCGCTTTGGCCTGCACGGCGGCACCGATGGCCTCGGCCGTCGCCGCATCGACCGGGTTCTGCCCGACCAGCGCGGCCGGCGCCTTCTCGCAGCGGCCGATGCAGGGCGCGGCGATGACGCGCACCTCGGTGCCAAGCAGCGCCGGCAGCTTGTCGATCAGCGCCTGCGCACCGGCCAGCTCGCAGGCAATGCCCTCGCATACGCGCACGGTCAGCGCGGGCGGCGGCGCGATCTGGCCGTCGGCATCCTCGCGCACCACGTCGAAGTGGTGGTAGAAGGTGGCAACCTCGTAGACCTCGGTCATCGACAGGCGCAGCTCGCTGGCCAGCGCCACCAGGTGCGGCATGGCGAGCTGGCCGTAGCGGTCGTTGATGCAGTGCAGGTGTTCGATCAGCAGGTCGCGCCGGCGGGGCATGTCGCCCAGCGCCACGCGCACTTCGGCCAGCGCGGCCGCGTCGACTTGCCGGCCCTTGGGCTGGCGGCGCTTGCGCTGCCGGCTGAGACCCGTCGCCTCGAGGGGAATGACAACCTGGTTCATGGCGTGCCTGGATGTTGTTTGTGGGGTTGCGCTGCGCGATCAGGAAGGCGCCCGGCGGGCCGCCCTCCTGTCGTGCCTTGTTGTTGTCGTATTGTGCTCTACCGCGCGCGGCAGCTGTGCAGGCATCGCAGCCGCACGCGCCCGGGTACTGCCGGCGCCGGTGGGCGCCGTACTGCTTTCTTCATCAGGTCAGGTCTTCGGGCACGGTACGGTAGCCCATCGGCGCAGCGGTGTTGGCATGCACGTACTTGCGGGCATGGGCCTCGCGCATCGGCTTGAGGACGAACAGCGCCATCGCCGCGGTCAGTGCCGCCATGCCCGCGGCCACCATGAACACCGCATGCCAGCTGCCGGTGGCGGCGGTGATGACGCTGGAGAACGGCACCAGCAATGCCGCCGTGCCCTTGGCGGTGTACAGCAGGCCGGCATTGGTGGCGGCAAACTTGGGCCCAAAGGTGTCGCCGCAGGTTGCCGGGAACAGGCTGTAGATCTCGCCCCAGGCGAAAAACACCACGCCGGTAAGGATCACGAAGGCGACCGGATGGTGCCCGTACTTCGACAGCAACAGGATACCGACGGCCTCGACCGCGAAGGCGAAGAACATGGTGCGTTCACGGCCGATATGGTCAGAGATCCAGCCGAAGAACGGACGCGTCAGGCCATTGAGCACGCGGTCGATGGTCAGCGCGAAAGTCAGCGCCGGCAGCGTCAGGCCGAGGATGGAGATGGGCGCCTCATGCAGGCCGAAATCCTTGGCGATCGGGCCCAGCTGCGCGGTGGCCATCAGGCCGCCGGCGGCCATCATCACGAACATCGCGTACATGACCCAGAAGATCGGCGACTTCAGCACCTCGCGCGGCGACGCGTTGTAGGTGGCTGCCGCCTTCAGGGTGCTCTTGACCTCGCTCAGGATCTTGGCCGACGGCGGGTACAGGGCCATGCCGAGGATGAACACCACCAGCCCCTGGCCCAGGCCGAACCACAGGAAGGCCGCTTCATAGCCCGAGGTCTTGATCATGTTGGCGATCGGCACCACGGTCAGTGCCGAGCCGGCGCCGAAGCCCGCCGCGGTGATGCCCGCCGCCAGGCCCCGGCGATTGGGGAACCACTTCAGCGCATTGCCCACGCAGGTGCCATACACCGCGCCCGCGCCCAGGCCGCCGATGGCCGCCGCGACGTAAAGCATGGGCAGCGAGGATGCCACCGAGTTCAGCGCCCAGGCCACCGCGCACAGCAGGCCGCCGCCCACCACCACCGGGCGCGGGCCGTACTTGTCGACCAGGTAGCCCTCGATCGGCACCAGCCAGGTTTCTGTCACAACGAAGATGGTGAATGCGACCTGAATCGCGGTACGGCCCCAGCCGTATTTGTCGTCGATCGGGTTGACGAACAGGGTCCAGCCATACTGCATGTTGGCGATCATCGCCATGCAGATCACGCCGAATACCAGTTGCACCCACGGCGACGCAAAGCGCGACGTGGACTCCCTCTGCTGCAATTCCATGATGTCTCCTTATAGCGGCGAACCGCCAAGGTGGAAGATGGGCGCCTTCAGACGCCTCTGCGTGACTCTCGGTCGAAGAACAGCTGAGCCGTTCTAGTGCTATACGGTATGTGATATATCAGGTAAGTCAAGCGTATTCGTCGCGGCTGTGCAGCATGAAGCCGCGTTACCTGGTGCCGTGGCCGCCACGGATCGTCTGCGACTGGTGCGCAAGCTCCATCAATGGCTGTCCCGGCAGCATCAAGAGTCCTTGGAAATCAAGCAGTTGCCGTGCGCCGGGTCATAGATCGGCCAGCGCACGGCATCCGCAAGCATGCCGGGGATCGCGCCATCGAAAAACCGGGAAAACGATCGGTTCGGGAAAGTCCCTAGATGCAGACATGGATATCCGGCCGTATCCGTAACGATATGGAATGTCGGGGAATCTACGCAGGGCGTGGCACGCACAGTGCCGATGGTGGACAGCGCGTTAGGAGGCGCCAGGACGTTCGCTATTGCAAACAGAGGGAAAGAGAAGGCAGTGACGGGGAATGGCGGCCGTGCTCGCGGTGATGGACGCAAGGGATGCCGGCCGCTACAGCCCTTGCCTTCAGCGCAGCAGCGCTAACGCGCCGCGCGCCTGGCGGCCTCAGGCATAGGCAAGTTCACCAGCGGCGGGCACGATGCGCGACGCGCTGGCGCGGCCCACGCCGTCGCGGTGCTGGTCCGAGCCCAGGCCGGCAAAGCGGCCGTGATCCTGCGCGGTGACCAGCACATCCATGGGCAGGCGCGTGGCCAGCAGCGTGGTCACGCCCACACCGACAGCAATCAGGGCCAGGCCAAGGGCGACGAGAAGAGCGACTTCCATTTGAAAACTCCAGTAGCGTTGTGATCAGGAGTTTTCATTATATGCTGCGCCGCACTATGTGTAAATATCCTGTATGTAATATATCAGTAGAGGTTTTGCACTAATCCAACACCGCCCCTTGCCTGCCCTCCTGGTTTACATCGTGGTCGCTTCGCGCCTGCGAACAGGCGGCTCCTGGTACTCCTGGCCGCGCAAGGCATCCCAGATCGCGGCGGCATTGGGCTTGAGCGAACGGCTCTTGCGCCGCACCAGCATCACCGTCGATGTCACCTGTGGCCGCAGTGGCCGCATCACGGCTGCCGGGTGCATGCCGCCGGCCTGTGCACGCGACGGCACCACGCCGATGCCCAGCCCCAGCGCCACCATGCCGAACACCGCCGCGAAATGGCCCAGCAGCTGCAGCGAGCCCGCACGCACGTGATAGCTGCTGAGCGCCTTTTCCACCACGGGCTGCACGCCGCATTGTTGGTCCAGCGTCAGTACGCTGGCATCGCACAAGTCGCCCCATCCTACGGTGTCGTGCTGGGCCAGCGGGTGCTTGGCGGGCAGCACGGCGTGATAGACGTCGACGCACAAGGGCTCGCAATACAGGTCGTCGCCGGCGCGCGGATCGGTGGCGATGCCGAAGTCGACCTCGCCGCTGCGCACGCTCTGCAGCACCGATTCCTGCGGACGGTCCCTCAGGTGGATGGCGATCGCCGGCCACGCCTGCCGGCAGCCGGCCAGCCAGGTCGGCAGCGACATCGAACTCAGCACCGGGTCCGACGCGATCTGCACCAGGCCCTGGCATGGCCGGCTGGCGCTCTGGCTGTCGCGCAAGGTCTGCTCCACTTCCTCGACCAGGTGGCAGATGCGCTGGGACAGGTGCTGGCCCGCGTCGGTGAGCTCAACCTGGCGCGTGGTGCGGTCGAACAGCCGCTGGTCGATCTCTTCTTCCAGCTCGCGCACGCTGCGGCTGACCGCGGATTGCGTCAGGCCCAGTTCGCCAGCGGCGCGGGTAAAGCTCTTGTGCCGCGCCACCGCGGCAAAGGCCTTCAGTTGCGGGAGCGAGATATTCATGGCCTGCCCCCCTGCCCCGCGCCGGCATGGCCGGGGTGAATCCTGTCTTCAGGCACGGCATGGCGCCGTGGTGCACGCACGGTTGCGTTCAATCCGGTCACGGTTGTCTCCTGGTTTGCGTGGCTGTGGGCAGCCATCGTTGTTGTCGGCCATGATGATGGCCGGCGGCTGGCTCCTGCGCTGCCGGAGTGCCGGATTCTGGCGGGAAATGTCGAACGGACGATTGATGCTACTTGAATCTAAGATCAGCACTGCATAAAGTTTTTTATCGTTTATATAGCCGATCGTTTATAGGACGGGAGCAGGATGAAGAATGCCACGCTGCGGCAACTGAAGGTCTTCGAGACAGTTGCCCGCCATATGAGCTTTTCCCGCGCCGCCGAGGAACTGCACCTGACGCAGCCCGCGGTATCGACCCAGGTGCGGCAACTGGAGCACCACGTGGGGCTGCCGCTGTTCGAGCAACTGGGCAAGAAGATCTACCTGACCCCGGCTGGCCACGAAATGCTGCATTACAGCCGCAGCATCATCCAGCAGTTCCGCGAGGCCGAAGACGCCATGTCGCAGCTCAAGGGCATCTCCGGCGGGCGCCTGAGTGTCGCGGTGATCAGCGCCGGCGACTATTTCTTTCCACGGCTGCTGGCGGAATTCATGGACCGCCACGAGGGCGTGACGCTGAACCTGGCCGTGCATAACCGCGAAGAACTGCTGCACCAGCTGGCCGGCAACCTGACCGACCTCGCCGTGATGGTGCGCCCGCCCGAGGGCATGGACACCATCAACGAGGCTTTTGCCCCGCACCCCTATGTGATCGTCGCCGCGCCCAGCCATCCGCTGGTGGGCGCGCGCAATATCCCGCTGGCCGAACTGGCCGACGAGGCCTTTGTCTCGCGCGAGAAGGGCTCGGACACCTGGAACTCGATGCAGGAGGGCTTTGCCGGCCGCCTGGCGAACCTGCGCATCGCCATGGAGATCAAAAGCACCGAGACCATCAAGCAGGCCGTGATCGCCAATATGGGCATTGCCTTCCTGTCAGCCCATACCGTGGGCCTGGAGCTGCAGGCCGGCAAGCTTGCCGTGCTCGATATCGAAGGCTTTCCGGTGATGCTCAACTGGTACGTGGTGCACCGCAAGAACAAGCGGCTGCCGCCGGTGGCGCTGGCGTTCAAGCAGTTCCTGATGGAAGAAGGCGCCGACCTGATCCAGACCATCACGGGCGTGGAAGGATTGATCCGCCAGGACGCCTGAGCGGAATCATAAACGATGACTTATGATTTCGCGATGAAACTTTAATTATCGTAAATCGTTCAACGTCCCTATGCTTGTCTCAACCCAACTGCCAGCGCGCATCCGAGGAGACCAGCATGAACCCAGCCCAGCAGGAAAGCCGCCACGCCGCCATCACCGTCGGTGCCGACAACCAGCCGATCCCGCGCGAGACCCAGCTCGCGGCGTATAACGCGGCCTTCATCGAACTGGGGCTGCGCTTTCGCTGGGATGCCGCCATGTATGAATGGCTGTGCGGCATCGAATGCGAAAAGGGACGGGTCGCCCGCTATATCGAGGAACATCACCCTCACCTGCTGGCCGCCTACGACGCCGCGTTCCTGAGCGGGCTGATCTTCGAGAAAAAGAACGAGTACCTGCGCGCGGTCGGCCACCTCAACTGAGCGGGCCCGATCGGTTCACGGCGAGGTGCGCGACAGCGGCCTCGCCGTTTTTTGTTCAGCTGACCTTGGCCACCATCAGGTAGAAGATGGCCAGGAACGAGATCAGCGCCGGAAAACCCAGCCCGAACCACCACCAGAACAGGCGCCAGTAGGCCCGCGGCAGCTGGGGTGCGGTGCAGTCCAGCGCCACGTCGCGCATGCGCTTCTGCAGCCAGACCACCGGCAGCCAGCAGGCAATGGCGATGGCGTAAAGCACCACCGACCACTTCAGCCACGGCACCGACCACGAGAACCCCGCCATCTTCACCAGCGCATAGCCGGTCAGCGGCTGCAGGATCGCCGTGGAAGCGGTGAAGATCCAGTCGGCGATCACCACCATGCGCGCGGTCGCGGCGACGGTGCGGACGTTGCGCGTCAGCGTCGCGCCGACCAGGTAGAAGGCGCTGCCCACGCCGGTGCCGAACAGGAAGGTGGCCGACAGGATATGCAGCCATTTCAGCGTGACGTAGTCCATGCCCGCTCCTCGCTCAGGTGCAGCCACCACAGTACGGCCAGCATCGGCACGTTCTTGCTGAGCGGGCCATACGGATGCAGCCAGTATTCCGGCAGGCGCACGCTGATGATGGCCGTGTAGCCCAGGATCAGCGCGATCTGCGCGAGCCACAGCCAGCGCGGGCGCCGCGGCAGCACGCACAGCACGCCGAACACCAGGTCCAGCAGCGCCGCGCCATACAGCGCCAGCGGCTGCAGCGCCGGCGGCACGCCCGCGCGCGCCAGCAATGCATAGCTGTCAGCCACCGGATACAGCCCCAGCGAAACCGCCGCGGTGACGATCCACACAAAGGCCAGGCTCCAGCGCAACAGCGGATGGATCCAGCGCTGCAGCGCCTGGGCGCGCAAGGCGCCGCGCAGCCCGGGGGGAATGAACGCAGCCACCGCCCGTGGCGGCCGCCCGAGAACGCGCTCAAGCCCCGACGGGTCCGCCACGCTGCCCTGGTCCAGCATGGTCAGCGCATCGCGCCCCAGCACGCCGCCGGTGGCGCGTTCGGCCAGCGGCATCGCCGCCCGGGCCAGCGCGCGTGGCAGCGGCAACAGCCAGGCCTTGCCGCGCAAACCCAGCCCATGGCGCAACGCCTGCAGGTAGCCGGCCAGCGGCATCGGCGCCGGGCCCACCAGCGCGAGCCGGCCGGAGCGCCAGGGTGCTGCGCCGCCCCACTCGGCCAGCAAGGCCACGATGGCCTGCGCCACGTCGTCGACATGGACCGGCTGCACGGGTTGCCTGCCGCCGCCGGGCAGCGCCAGGCAAGGCAGCGTCGCCAGCGCGCAGAACAGCTGCGCACTGGTGCCGTCGGCACCGAATACCAGCGACGGCTGCAGCACCACGGCATCGATGCCGAGCCCGAGCAGGTGCTGGTCGGCCGTGCGCTTGCTGCGGTGGAAATCGGTGAGCGCGCGTTCGTCGGCACCCAGCGCCGACATCTGCACCACCAGCCGCACGCGCTGGCGCTGGCAGGCATCGAACAGCGCCTGTGGCGCGGCGCGGTGCAGCACGTCGAAGCGCTGCGTCGCGGTCTCGCGGAAGATGCCTATCAGGTTGACCACCGCATCGACATCGGCCAGCAGGGGCGCCCAGTCCGCCGCGGCCGTCATCCGCGCGAAATCGACGGCACGAAATTCGCTTGCCGTGCAGGCATGGCCGCCATGCGGCGCTTCCGGTGCATCGTGCGCAGGCACGCGCCGCACTCCCGCTATCACATGGAATCCTCCAGCCAGCATCGCGGCACAGGCATGCCGGCCGATAAAGCCGCTGGCGCCGAGCACCAGCACGCGCTGGATGCGGCCACCGTGCTGCGCCGGGCCGCGGTCTCGGGCACTTGCGCCAGCCTGTTGTCCACCGGCATGCTCGCCTGCGGCGGCAGCGTCGACTGCGGCAGCGTCTTCGCGCCCGTCAACGCCGTCAGCCACTGGATCTGGGGCGATCGGGCCATTCACACCAACCGGCCGTCGGTACGGCATACCGTGCTGGGCTATGTCATCCATCATGCGATGTCGGTGTTCTGGGCAGCGTTCTACGAAGGTGCGATGGCCATCAGCGCCACACATGGCGATGTCCGCCCCAGCACGCGCCCTGCCGCATCCCCCACGACGCCGACGCGCGTGCTCGGCGGCCTGGCAATTGCCGGCATTGCGTGCTTCGTCGACCTGAAGTGCACACCCCATCGCCTCACCCCTGGGTTCGAGCGCCGGCTGTCGCCCGGCATGCTGGCGCTGGTCTACGTGGCGTTCGGGCTCGCGCTGCCGCTGGGTGCGATGCTGCTGCGGCGCGCCGCAAAACGCGCTTGAGTCCGGCCCCCGCCCGCGGTCCTGGTCCGTCCTGCTGCACGCAGCGCCAGTAATTTTCACACGGCTCTCCCGCTTTTACCGTTCCCGCCGCGTCCGGGCGGGCCTTCGCGTTGCGCCCGGCAACGCCCTGCACCAGCCGTGCAAGCTCCACGCCACCGCGCCCTCGGGTTGTGACAACCGGGCATGATCGTTGCGGCGGCGAGCGCCCGGCCGGGCCGTCGTTCCTTCACACCGCCTGCCTCACCGCAGCGGCCGCGCCCCGCTCACCCCAACCGGAGAGACCACCATGTTCATGCACAACAAGCGACTGCAATACACCGTGCGCGTATCGCGTCCCGACCCTGGCCTGGCCAATCTGCTGCTGGAGCAGTTCGGCGGCCCACAAGGGGAGCTGGCCGCGGCATGCCGCTACTTCACGCAGGCCCTGGCCGAGGAAGATCCCGGCCGCAAGGACATGCTGCTCGATATCGCCACGGAAGAACTGAGCCACCTGGAGGTGATCGGCTCGATCATCGCCATGCTCAACCGCGGCGCCAAGGGTGAACTGGCTGAGGGCCTGGACCAGGAAGCCGAGCTCTACCGCTCGCTGCAAGGCGCAGGCAACGACAGCCACGTGACGCAGGTGCTGTTCGGCGGCGGGCCGGCGCTGGTCAATTCCGCGGGCGTGCCGTGGACGGCCGCCTATGTCGACACCATCGGCGAGCCCACCGCCGACCTGCGTTCCAACATCGCCGCCGAGGCGCGCGCCAAGATCATCTACGAGCGGCTGATGAACGTGACCGACGACCCCAGCGTGCAGGAGGCCCTGGGCTTCCTGATGACGCGCGAGATCTCGCACCAGAAGTCGTTCGAGAAGGCGCTGTACTCGATCACGCCCAGCTTCCCGCCGGGCAAGACGCCGGGCGATCCGCAGTTCGCCAACGTCTACTTCAAGATGTCGCAGGGCGAGGCGATGCGCGGGCCATGGAATGCGGACCGCAGCTTCGTCTTTGTCGAAAGCCCGACGCCCGCGGTGGATGGCGGCGACGGCACCGCCCAGGTCGACCTGCCCGCCGAGCAGCAGGGCACGCTGGAAGCGTTTGCGATGCGCGGCGCCTCCGACCCGCAGAGCGATCCGCTGACCGGTGCGGAACTGGGGTCAGGCGAAGCCGACGCCGGGCAGCAGCAAGAGAACCCGCCGGCCTGACATGAGCGCGGGCGGGGCCCACTGCGAGGGCACTACGGCCGCCACGCCGTCAGCGTCATCGCCACCATGGCCACGTTCATGGCGACGATGATGCCGACGGCCAGCGTGGCCAGCAGGAACACCGTGCGCGAATTGGCGTAGCGGCCCATCAGCCTGCGGTCGCTGGTAAAGCGCAGCAGCGGAATCGCCGCGAACGGCAGCTGCAGGCTCAGGATCACCTGGCTGACCAGCAGCAGCTGCGCCATGCCGCGCTCGGCAAACAGGAGGGCCACCACCAGCGCGGGGACGATCGCCACGCAGCGCGTCAGCAGGCGGCGCGCCCACGGCGGCAACCGCGTGCGGATAAAGCCTTCCATCACCACCTGCCCCGCCAGCGTGGCGGTCACGGCCGAGCACTGCCCCGACGCCAGCAGTGCGACGCCAAACACCACGCTGGCCCAGGTGGCACCGGTGAGCGGACTGAGCAGGCGATAGGCGTCCTGGATCTCCGCGACATCGGTGCGGCCGGCCGCATGGAATACCCCGGCGGCGGTGACCAGGATCGCACTGTTGATGACGAACGCAACCGCCAGTGCAGTGATCGTATCGAAGGCGATATAGCGCAGCGCGCGTTCGGTGCCCTGCCGGTCCGCATGCGGCAAGCGCGTCTTGACCACGGCGGAGTGCAGGTACAGGTTGTGCGGCATCACCGTGGCGCCAATGATGCCGGTGGCGATATACAGCGCGCCAGCGTCGCCCAGCACCGCCATGCGCGGCACCAGGCCGGCCGCCAGATCCGGCCACGCGGGCTGCGCCAGCGCCAGCATCAGCAGGAAGCAGCCCAGCACCAGCACCACCATGCTGATGACGAAGACCTCCAGCCGCCGATAACCGCGCTGCTGCAGCACCAGCACCAGCAGCACGTCGAGCACCGTCAGCGCCACGCCCCAGGGCAGCGGCAGTCCGAACAGCAGGTTCAGCGCAATCGCGGTGCCGATCACTTCGGCCAGGTCGGCGGCGCAGATGGCCACTTCGCACAGCACCCATTGCGACCACGCCGACAGTGGCGACGCATGCCGGCGGCACGCCTGCGCCAGGTCCAGCCCGCTGACCAGGCCGAGGCGGCTGGCCATGACCTGCAGCAGCATGGCCATGGCGCTGGCCATCGCCACCACCCACAGCAGGCGATAGCCGTAGGCCGAGCCGCCGGCAAGATCCGTGGCCCAGTTGCCGGGATCCATATAGCCGACCGCGACCAGGTAGCCGGGGCCGGCAAAGCGCGCGAAGTCGCGCCACGCGCGGGCCGGCGGCGCGGCGGCCAGTTCCGGGGGCATCAGCGCACCGCCGGCAGCGCTACACCGGGAGCGGCAGCAGCCGCGCCAGCATGGAGGCGGCGCCCGCCGCGACGATGAACAGGCCCACGGTCATGCGCACGGGATGGCAGCGCCAGCGCCGCCAGAACCAGTCGTCTCGATCCATCGCCACTCTCCCGATGGGCCGGACCACCGCGGTGCCGGCAGACTTGGCGCAGCGCAAGGATCGTTCCCGCGCGGCAAAGCTGGTCACGCGCTCGCTGCGGCGCATGCGGTGCGCTGCGTGGTAATTCCGGCGCTGCGGCGTGCGCGCCCGTTTGCAAGCTTTACGCGCCCCTGCCACGTGCCGCAGCCGGCGCGGCAGTCATCCGTCAGCCAGGCGCACCAGCAGGGGCATCCTACGCCGGCTAGGCTTGTTCCTTCACCTGGCTTTCCAGCTCGACCAGCCGCTTCTTCAGCGCCCGCTCCTCCTGGAAGCGCGCGGTCTCGTCGCGGATCACCGCGACGATGCCGGTGATGGCGCCGGCGGCGTCCTTGAGCAGCGCCACGGTGAAGGCGATCGACATCGCCTTGCCGTCCTTGCCGACCGCCGGCACCTTGAGCAGGTCATGGCCGTAGCGCGTGATGCCGGTCGCCATGGTCTTGTCGTAGCCCTCCCAGTGCCGCCCGCGCAGCCGCTCAGGGATGATCAGGTCCAGCGACTGGCCCATGGCCTCGGCCTGGGTGAAGCCGAACATGCGCTCGGCCGCCGGATTCCACAGCGTGATGGCGCCCTTGGCGTCGGAGATGATGATGGCGTCGCCGATGGCGGACACCAGTTGCGCGTAGTCGATCTGCTCTGTCATGGGGATTCCCTCTCGTCATCTGCAAACGGCAGCGGCCGGGGCGCGCCGGTGCCATCAAGGTAGCGTGCCACATCGCGGCGCCACAAGCAAAAACGCCGGAGCCCGCTGTACGCGCGGCCCCGGCGTCGGCGCCGGCACGGGTGCCGGCGGTCGGCGTCAGATCACCTGGGACTCGCGCAGGCGCTTGATGTCTTCCGCACCGTAGCCGAGGCCGGCCAGCACCTCTTCGCTATGCTCGCCCAGCAGCGGCGAACCCGTGATCTCCGGCTTCAGGTCGGAGAACTTGATCGGGCTGCCCACCGTCAGGTAGCTGCCGCGCTCCTTGTGCGGCACCTCGGTGATGCTGCCGCTGGCACGCAGCGACGGATCGGCGGCAATCTCCTTCATCGACAGCACCGGCGCGCACGGGATGTCGAACTTGCGCAGGATGTCGACCGCCTCGTACTTGGTCTTGTCGGCCAGCCATTCCTCAATGGTGTTGAAGATATCGAAGATATGCGGCTGGCGCGCCTTGGGGGTGGCGTAGTTGGGGTCGTCGATCCATTCCGGCTTGCCCAGCGCCTTGCAGATGGGCTCCCAGGCATGGCCCTGGATGGTGAAGTAGATATAGGCGTTGGGATCCGTCTCCCAGCCCTTGCACTTCAGCACCCACCCCGGCTGGCCGCCGCCGCCCGCGTTGCCGCCGCGCGGCACCACGTCGCTGAAGGTGCCGTGCGGGTACTGCGGGTACTCTTCCAGGTAGCCCAGGCGGTCCAGGCGCTGCTGGTCGCGCAGCTTGACGCGGCACAGGTTCAGCACCGCATCCTGCATCGACACCGCCACCTTCTGGCCCTTGCCGGTCTTGTCGCGGCCGATCAGCGCGGTCAGGATGCCGATCGCGAGGTGCATGCCGGTGTTGGAATCGCCCAGCGCCGCGGCGGAAACCGTGGGCGGGCCGTCCCAGAAGCCGGTGGTCGAGGCCGCGCCGCCGGCGCATTGCGCCACGTTCTCGTAGACCTTCAGGTCTTCATAGTGATGGCCGTCGCTGAAGCCCTTGACCGAAGCCACGATCATCTTGGGGTTGAGCTCGTTGATGCGCTCCCACGAAAAGCCCATGCGGTCCAGCGCGCCCGGGCCGAAGTTCTCGACCAGCACGTCCGACTCGCGGATCAGTTGCTCCAGGATCTTCTTGCCTTCCGGCTTCTTCGTGTCCAGCGTGAGCGAACGCTTGTTGCTGTTGAGCATGGTGAAGTACAGCGCGTCGACATCCGGGATGTCGCGCAGCTGGGTGCGCGTCACGTCGCCGGAACCCGGGCGCTCGACCTTGATCACGTCGGCGCCGAACCATGCCAGCAGCTGGGTGCAGGCGGGACCCGCCTGGACGTGCGTGAAGTCGATGATCTTGATGCCGTTGAGTGGGAGGTTCACGTTCGTCTCCTATTGGATTAGGGGGTGAAATTCGCGTGGATTACTTCTTGGCCGAGCTTTGCGGATTGAGGTTGGTCAGGCGGCCGCTTTCGGTGCCGGCTGCCGGATCGATGACGGCGTTGACCAGCGTCGGCCTGCCCGAGCGCAGCGCCTCGTTCACCGCGGCCTCGAGTTCCGCCGGCGTGGTGACGTTGGCGCCGACACCGCCGAACGCTTCCATCATCTTGTCGTAGCGCGCGCCCGGGACGAAGGTCGTGACCGCCGGGTCGGTGCCGCCGGTGGGGTTCTTGTCGATGCCCTTGTAGACGCCGTTGTTGTTGAAGATGACGATGCAGACCGGCAGGTTGTAGCGGCAGATGGTCTCGACTTCCATGCCCGAGAAACCGAACGCACTGTCGCCGCACAGCGCCAGCACCGGCTTGCCGGTCTCGACCGCCGCGGCCACCGCGTAGCCCATGCCCACGCCCATCACGCCCCAGGTGCCCACGTCCAGGCGCTTGCGCGGCTCGTACATGTCGATCACGGCGCGGGCGTAGTCCAGCGTGTTGGCGCCCTCGTTGACGAACGAGATGCCCGGGTTGGCCTTGACCACGTCCTTCAGCACGCTCAGCGCGCCGTGGAAGTTCATCGGCGCGGCATCCCTGGCCTTGGCCAGGGTCTCGGCCATCTTCGCCAGGTTGGTGTCCCTGCGGTCTGCGACCGCGTTCAGCCACTCGGCGCCCGGCTTGGCAAAGTCATTGCCGATCTTGTCGAGCAGCGCTGTGACGCACGAGCCGATGTCGCCCACCACCGGCGCGGCGATGGCGACGTTGCTGTCCATCTCGGTCGGCGCGATGTCGACCTGGATGAACTGCTTGGGCTTGCCCCAGGTCTTGCCCTTGCCGTGCGACAGCAGCCAGTTCAGGCGGGCGCCGACCAGCAGCACCACGTCGGCCTCCGCCAGCACATAGGAGCGCGCGGCCGAGGCCGATTGCGGATGCGTATCGGGCAGCAGGCCCTTGGCCATCGACATCGGCAGGTACGGGATGCCGGTCTTCTCGACCAGCTTGCGCAGGTCAGCCTCGGCGCGCGCGTACGCGGCGCCCTTGCCGATCAGGATCAGCGGGCGCTTGGCGGTCTTCAGCAGCGCGACGGCGCGGTCGACCGAATCCGGTGCAGGCAGTTGGCGCGGCGCCGGGTCCACCACCTTGATCAGCGACTGCTTGCCCTTTTCGGCTTCCAGCGACTGGCCCAGCAGCTTCGCCGGCAGGTCCAGGTACACGCCGCCCGGGCGGCCCGACACAGCGGCGCGAATGGCACGCGCGACACCTACGCCGATGTCTTCGGCGTGCAGCACGCGGAACGCCGCCTTGGCATGCGGACGGGCGATGGCCAGCTGGTCCATCTCTTCGTAGTCACCCTGCTGCAGGTCGACGATCTCGCGCTCGCTCGAGCCGCTGATCAGGATCATCGGGAAGCAGTTGGTGGTCGCATGCGCCAGCGCCGTCAGCCCGTTCAGGAACCCCGGCGCGGAGACGGTCAGGCAAACGCCCGGCTTCTGCGTCAGGAAGCCCGCTATCGCCGCGGCGTTGCCGGCGTTCTGCTCATGGCGGAAGCTGATGACGCGCATGCCGTTGGCTTGCGCCAGACGGGCCAGATCGGTGACCGGGATGCCGGGCAGGCCGTAGATGTTTTCGATGCCGTTCAGCTTCAACGCGTCGATGACCAGATGAAAACCATCGGTTTGTGCCTGATGCTCTTCCGCGGCGTGACGCTGCAGCTCGTTTCCGACTTCTGCCATGGTTGCTTCCTTCTATGCAAATTGACTGGGGTGGGAATTTTTGTGACTCAGGCTGCCGCGGGAGTGCTATGGGCCCGCTTCGCTACGACTTCCGACATGCTTGGTCTCCTTTTGGACTTGTGTTCGTGATGCGCGGGCGCTGTGCCCTGCTGCGGTCGGTCCGGTTCGTTCGACCGGTCTTGATGACATACGGTATGTGATATATCAGAGAACGGCAAGCTATTTTCCACCTCTGCGACCAACTTTCGTCAGTGCACTGCAGCAAACCTGGCTGGATCGGCGCGTAAATAGGCGTAATTGCTCAATTCACGCCATTTATTCGCAATTCTCACCAATGCATAAGTTGGATCTGAAATCGACTTAAGAGGCGATTTCAGTCAGCAGATATATTACATACAGCGTTTCTGGCTGACGGAACGGCTTCGCCCCCTGTCAGACGGGTACCTCCTCCAGCTGCCGCAGCAGCGCATCGACGCTGCCCTTGGCATCGCCAAACCACATGCGCGTGTTGTCCTTGTAGAACAGCGGGTTGTCCACGCCGGCGTAGCCCGCCGCCATACTGCGCTTGGACACCACGACGGTCTTGGCCTTCCACACCTCCAGCACCGGCATGCCTGCAATCGGGCTGGCGGGGTCCTCCAGCGCCCCCGGGTTGACGATGTCGTTGGCGCCGACCACCAGCACCACGTCGGCCTTCTCGAAATCGTCGTTGATCTCCTCCATTTCCAGCACGATGTCGTACGGCACCCGCGCCTCGGCCAGCAGCACGTTCATGTGCCCCGGCAGGCGGCCGGCCACCGGGTGGATGCCGAAGCGCACGTTGACGCCCTGCGCCCGCAAGCGCCGCGCAATCTCGCTGATGGTGCCCTGTGCCTGCGCCACCGCCATGCCGTAGCCCGGCACGATGATGACCTCGTTGGCGTCCTTGAGCAGGCTGCTGACTTCCTCGCTCGACACCGGCAGCACCTCGCCCTGCTCGGTCGCCGCGCCCTGCGCCTGCACCGCGCCGAATCCCCCAAGGATCACCGACAGGAACTTGCGGTTCATCGCCTTGCACATGATGTAGCTGAGGATGGCGCCGCTCGACCCCACCAGCGCGCCGGTAATGATCAGCAGGTCGTTGCCGAGCATGAAGCCGGTGGCCGCCGCCGCCCAGCCGGAATAGCTGTTCAGCATCGACACCACCACCGGCATGTCGGCGCCGCCGATGGCCAGCACCAGGTGCGCGCCGACCAGCAGCGCGATCACCGTCATCGCGGCCAGCGGCACCAGCCCCTGCTGCGGGTCCAGCGCGCTCAGGAAGGCATAGCCCAGCCACACGCACACCAGCAGCGCGCCGGCGTTGAGCACATGGCGCCCCGGCAGCAGCATCGGCTTGCCGCCCATGGTGCCTTGCAGCTTGAGGAAGGCGATGATCGACCCGGTGAAGGTGACCGCGCCGATCAGGATGCCGAGGTAGGTCTCGACCTCATGGATCGCCTTCTCGACGCCGCTGAGCGTGCTTGGCTCCAGGTAGTTGGCATAGCCGACCAGCACCGCGGCCAGGCCGACGAAGCTGTGCAGCACCGCCACCAGCTGCGGCATCTGCGTCATCTCGACGCGTTTGGCCAGCATGGCCCCGGCAATGCCCCCCACCACCATCGCCGCGATGATGATGGCGATGCCGTCGGGGCTGCCCGCCAGCACCGTGGTCATGACCGCGATCACCATGCCGGCGATGCCGAGCATGTTGCCGCGCCGGGCGGTGGCGGGATGGCTCAGTCCGCTCAGGCTGAGGATGAACAGCGCGCTGGCGGCGAGGTAAGCGATATTGCTGATTCCGGATGGCATGGTTCTCTCCCTGGCCTTAGTCGCGCTGGAACATCTTCAGCATGCGCTGCGTCACCAGGAAGCCCCCGGCGATATTGATGGTGGCCACCAGCACCGCGCAGCCCGCGATCACCGCCGTCAGTAGCGACGGCTTGCCCAGCTGCACCAGCGCCCCCACCACGATGATCCCGCTGATGGCATTGGTCACGCTCATCAGCGGCGTGTGCAGCGCCGCGGTGACGTTCCACACCACCTGGTAGCCGACGAAGATCGCCAGCACGAACACCGTGAAATGCGCCATGAAAGCGGGTGGCGCGACCGCCCCCAGACCCAGCAGCGCAGCGGCTGCCAGTGCCAGTGCCATCAGCGTCGTGCCGGTGCGGCGGCGCGGCGGCGCGGCTTCGGCCGGCGGCGGCACCTCTGCCGGCGCCTGCTGCTGCGGCACCGCCACGGTCAGCGGCGGTGGCGGCCAGGTCACCGCGCCCTGGTGCAGCACCGTTGCGCCGCGGATCATCTCGTCGTCCATGTCCACCACCAGCTGGCCGTCCTTTCCCGGCGTCAGCTCGCTCAGCAGGTGGCGGATATTGGTGCCATAGAGCTGGCTGGCCTGCGCCGCCATGCGGCTGGGCAGGTCGGTGTAGCCGATGATCGTGACGCCGTCGCGGCGCACGCTTTCGCCCGGCACGGTCAGCACGCAGTTGCCGCCCTGCTCGGCGGCCAGGTCTACCACCACGCTGCCGGCGCGCATCAGCCCGACGGTACCGGCCTCCAGCAGCTTGGGCGCCGGCTTGCCGGGAATCAGCGCGGTGGTGATGATGATGTCGACCTCGCGCGCCTGCTCGGCAAAGAGCCGCATCTCCGCTTCGATAAAGGCCGGGCTCATCTCCTTGGCGTAGCCGCCGCTGCCGCTGCCGTCCTCTTCCATCTCTACGGTGAGGAATTCCGCGCCCAGGCTCTCGATCTGCTGGCGCACCACCGGCCGCGTATCGAAGGCGCGCACCACTGCGCCCAGGCTG
Source organism: Cupriavidus nantongensis (assembly GCF_041726985.1). GTDB lineage: Bacteria > Pseudomonadota > Gammaproteobacteria > Burkholderiales > Burkholderiaceae > Cupriavidus > Cupriavidus nantongensis_A. The sequence continues at coordinate 487,388 of NZ_CP168302.1, forward strand.
CGCGCCGCGCCGATCGCCGCCAGCCCCGCCACGCCGGCGCCGATCACCAGCACGCGCGCCGGCGGGATCTTGCCCGCGGCGGTGATCTGCCCGGCAAAGGGCCGGCCGAAGGCATGCGCGGCTTCGATCACCGCGCGGTAGCCGGCCATGTTGGCCATCGAGCTGAGCGCATCCAGCTTCTGCGCGCGCGAGATGCGCGGCACGCAGTCCATCGCCAGCACCGTGGCACCGCGCTGCGCCAGCCGCTCGAGCATCGGCATCTGCTGCGCCGGCCAGACAAAGCCGATCAGCGTGGCATGCTTCTTCAGCAGCGCTGCCTCTTCCACCCCCAGGCTGGGATGGACCTGCGGCGGGCGCACCTTGACCACCACGTCGACCGAGGCCCACAGGCTGGCCGCATCGACAATGGCCGCGCCGGCGGCGCGGTAGTCGTCGTCCGAGAACGACGCTTCCAGCCCGGCACCGGTCTCCACTACCACCTGGTAGCCGAGCTTGAGCAGTTCCTTGACCGAGTCCGGGGTGGCGGCAACGCGCCGCTCGCCCGGGTGGACCTCGCGCGGCACACCGATCGTCATTGGCATGGCATTCACCGTTTCAGGAAAGGGATCTGGCGCCGGCTCAGCCGCGCACGTGGTTGACCAGCGAGCCGATGCCGGCGATCGACACCTCGACCACGGCGCCGTCCTTCATCGAACCCACGCCCAGCGAAGTGCCCACGGCAATCACATCGCCCGGCATCAGCGTCAGGTCCTGCGAGATCCGGCTGACCTGCTCCTCGGGCGAGAAGATCATGTCCGAGAGCGGGTAGTTCTGCCGCTCTACCCCATCCAGCCGCGTGACCACGCTGGCGCTCTTCCATGGGAAGCCGGTGACGATGGCCGGGCCGATGCAGCCGAAGGTGTCGAAGCCCTTGGCGCGGGTCCATTGCGGGAAATTGGGATCGGCCGTGATCAGCTCTGCCGCGGTCACGTCGTTGACGATGGTGTAGCCGAAGATGTGGGCGCCGGCCTCCGCCACCGTCACGTTGCGCGCCTTCTTGCCGATGACGATGCCCAGTTCGCCCTCGTAGACGATCTTGCCGTCGTAGCTCTTGGGGCGCTGCACGGCGTCGTTGGGACCGGCCAGCGATGTCGCCGGCTTGATCAGGAACAGCGGGTGCGTCGGCACCGGCTTTTCCAGCTTGCGCGCGAGCGCGTGGAAGTTGTTCCACAGCGCCACCACCTTGCCCGGCGCGCACGGCGCGACCACGGTCAGCGCGGCGCGGTCATGCACGGCGCCGGTGGGGCTGGGATGGTCGAAGCCGTCGCGGTCATATTCGACCACGCGGTTGTGGTCTGCCTCATCGATGCGGCCATGGCCGATGCTGCCGTCGGCGCGGCGAAAACGAATCCAGGTTTGCACAGCATGCTCCTTGCGCAGGCAAAGGAAGGCCCCGCCTGCGCCGATGTCGGTTGCAGGGATCGTCAAGAAAAATGGAAGGAAGAGTGAGCGCGAGGTCGACGGGTCCGTCCGTCGTTCCCGCCTGCGCGGGAATGACGTCGGTACGCTCACGCAATCGCTGGCAAGCGCCTCATACCGCGCCGGCCAGCTTCATCGCGGCGATCTGCGCGGGCGTGCGGCCCAGCCACTCGAGGATCTCCTCGGTGTGCTCGCCCAGCAGCGGCGAGCGTTCCACCTGCACCGGCGAGGCCGACAACGTGATCGGGCAACCCAGCTGCACGTAGTTGCCGCGCTGCGGGTGCTCCAGCTCGACCAGGTAGCCGCGCTGGTACAGCGACTCGTCCTCGATCAGGTCCTTCATCGACAGGATCGGGCCGCACGGCACGTCGACCTCGTTCAGCGCCGCCATCACCTCGAACTTGCTGATGCCGCGCGTCCATTTCTCGATCACGGCGAAGCAGTCGGCCAGATGCTTGAGGCGCGCTTCGGGCGTGGCGTAGTCTGGGTTGGTGATCAGGTCCTCGCGCCCGCACAGGCGCATCAGCGGCTCCCAGCCCTGCGGCTGGATGATGACGTAGACATAGTCATTGGGGCCGCCCGGGGCGCAGCGCAGCGCTGCGCCCGGCTGCCCGCCGCCCGAGGCGTTGCCCGCGCGCGGCACGTGATCGCCGAATTCTTCGTTGGGATATTCACGCAGCGGCCCGTTGGCCAGGCGCTGCTGGTCGCGCAGCTTGACCCGGCACAGGTTCAGCACCGCGTCCTGCATCGCCACTTCCACGCGCTGGCCGCGGCCGGTGTGCTCGCGATGCAGCAGCGCGGCCAGGATGCCGACCACGGCATGCACGCCGGTGCCGGAATCGCCGATCTGCGCGCCGGTCACCATGGGCACGCCGTCGGCCTCGCCGGTAGTGGAAGCCGAGCCGCCCATGCATTGCGCCACGTTCTCGTAGGCCTTGCAGTCCGCGTACGGGCCCGGGCCGAAGCCCTTGATCGAGGCATAGACCAGGCGCGGGTTCAGGTCCTGCATGTGGTCCCAGTCGAAGCCCGCGCGCGCCAGCACGCCTGGACCGAAGTTCTCGATCAGCACATCGCTGCGCTGGATCAGGTCCTCGAGCAGCGCCTTGCCTTCAGGCGTCTTCATGTTCAGCGTCAGGCTGCGCTTGTTCGAGTTGAGCATCGTGAAATACAGGCTGTCGGCGTTCGGCACGTCGCGCAGCTGGCTGCGCGTGATGTCGCCGCGTCCCGGCATCTCCACCTTGATCACGTCCGCGCCCAGCCACGCCATCAACTGCGTCGCCGACGGGCCCGCCTGGACGTGGGTCATGTCCAGGATGCGCACTCCTTGCAGGGCTTTGGTTTCCATTGCGAAGGGTCTCCTCTTCCGCTATTTGTAGTCTCTGATGACATACGGTATGTGATATATCAGAAGAGAGCAAGAGGAGTTTGGTGCTTTCGAGGCAAATATCGACGATGCGACGCAGCACGCGCGGCCGATCCAGTCAAGGAAAGCATAAGAGCGGGCGTTTTCAGCGCTGTGCTGGCATAAAGGCCGAACCGCGTTTCACATTGATATATCACACACCATTTAGCGAAATGTCCTTCGCATGCATGGCGCGGCCCAAAAGCAAAGCGGCGGACCGAAGTCCGCCGCTTTCTATAACCTCGTCCTGGCTGCTTCAGTCCAGGAAATCGCAGTGCTTCTCGACGTAGTCGGCGAGGTCCAGGGAGTGCTGGCGCACCAGCCGCTCCGCCAGTTCAGTGTCCCGCCTTTCCAGCGCCTCGATGATGCGCAGGTGGTCGACGATCGAGCGCGCCGCGCGGTCGCTCTGCGAAATGGTCATCTTCCGGATCGCGCGCACATGGATAAAGATGTTGCGGATCGTGTCCATGATGATCTGCGACTTGGACAGCTGCACGATCGCCTGGTGGAACGCGATATTGGCGTCGGAATACTCTTCGATGTGTTCGGCCGGGGTCGAGTCGCGGAAGCTGTCGAACATGCTGCGCAGCTGCGCAATCTCGGCGTCGGTAGCGTTCTCGGTGGCCAGCCGGGCTGCCATGCTTTCGAGCGCGGCCCACATCTGGATCATCTCGACGATCTCGCGCTTGGTCTTGCGCATGATGTAGATGCCGCGCCGTGGCACGGTGCGCAGGAAGCCTTCCTGCTCCAGCAGCGTCATGGCCTCGCGGATCGGCGTGCGGCTCACGCCCATGGCCTCGCTCAGCACCCGCTCATCCAGCCGGATCTCGTCGCGCGACTGGTAGATGTCGGCGTCGGCGATGGCCTGGCGCAGCATGGCGTAGGCCTGGTCGCGCAGACTGGCGCCGGCGTTGATCGGTTGTACCGACAGGGACAGCCCGTTGGGCTGGACGATGGATTGGCTTTGCGCAGACATGAATGTGCTCGTGTGAGACCGGCGGCCGGGCGGCCGGAATGGCTGCCCGCCGCATTGCTGCACAGCTTAGCAAAAACGCCTGACCCATTATGAAAACGCATCAAACGATGCGCGCTCCACATGCATCGGCACAAAAGCGGTGCGCGGCCTGTCGTATATGGTATATCACAATCGCCCTGCCTTCCGGCTTTGCGAGCCGGGCAAGCGTCACGTTGCGTGCCCGGCTCGCGCTGCGGAGAACGCCGGACCCCGTCGGCGTCCCGTGCTCCTCAGGCGGCCAGCTTCGCCATCGCGTCGCGCTGCTTGATCAGCCCGAGCACCGCATCGCACATCGGCGTCGGCTCGCCCACCAGCCGCCCCATTTCCTGCACCACGGTCAGCAGCGGGTCGATTTCCATGGCCCGCCCCGCCTCCAGGTCCTGCAGCATCGAGGTCTTGTGCGCGCCCACGGCGCCGGCGCCGTCGATGCGCCGCTCTACGTCGACGCGGAACTTCACCCCGAAGCGCTGGGCGATGCCTTGCGCCTCCACCATCATCTGGCGCGACAGCGCACGCGTGGCGGGGTCGGCGGTGATGACGTCGAGCGTGGCGTGGGTCAGCGCGCTGATCGGGTTGAAGCACAGGTTGCCCCACAGCTTGAGCCAGATCTCGTCGCGGATGTTGTCGCGCACGGGTGCATCCAGGTCCGCGGCCATCATCATTTCGCTGAGCCGGGTCACACGCGCGGAGCGGCTGCCGTCCGGCTCGCCCAACGGGAACTTCTTGCCGTAGACATGCTTGATCACGCCAGGCGCGACGATTTCGGCAGCGGGATAGACCACGCAGCCGATGGCCCGCTCCGGCCCCAGGCGCTGCCACTGGCGCCCGCCGGGATCGACGCTTTCCAGCGTGCGGCCGGCCAGCTCGCCGCCATGCTTGTAGAAGTACCAGTAAGGAATGCCATTGACGCCGGTCACGATCGCGGTGTCCGGCCCGAGCAGCGGCTGCATCTGGTCCACCACGCCGGGCACCGAATGCGCCTTGAGGGTGATGAACACGTAGTCCTGATGCCCGAGCTCACGCGGATCGCTGGTGCAGCGCACCTTCGCCATCCGCTCCTCGCCATCGATCAGCAGCTTGACGCCGTGCTCCTGCATCGCCGCGAGGTGGGGTCCGCGCGCGACGAAGCTGACCTCGGCCCCCGCGCGCGCCAGCTGCGCCCCGACATAGCCGCCGATGGCACCGGCGCCGTAGATACAGACTTTCATATGCTGCCTCCTTGATGGCTCGATTGGGATCTTTTGATATATCACATACTATATTCCATGCCGGCACATGGCAACCTGCACCGTAATCTCGTCGAACCCGCCTTCATCTTTCTGTGACACGCTGCGCGCGGCCAAGCGGCGCTGCGCTAACATGAAGCCTGCATGCGCCCTCCCATCACTCCGGAGCCTCCATGGAAGCGACGTTGGCATTGCTGCAGGATCCCGCCGCCTGGGCGGCACTGGCCACGCTGGTGGCGATGGAAATCGTGCTGGGGATCGATAACCTGATCTTCATCTCGATCCTGACCAACAAGCTGCCCGCGGAGATGCGGGAGAAGGCCCGCAAGATCGGCATCAGCCTGGCGCTGCTGCTGCGCCTGGGACTGCTGGCGACCATCGCCTTTATCGTCACGCTGACCCAGCCGCTCTTCACCGTGCTCGGCCATGGCCTGTCGTGGCGCGACCTGATCCTGATCGCGGGCGGCGGCTTCCTGGTGTGGAAGGCCACGCGCGAAATCCATCACCACGTCACCGCCGCCGAGGAAGGCGAGGAAAGCGGCACGACCCAGGCGGTGCACAGCTTTGCCGCCGCCATCGGCCAGATCCTGGTGCTGGACCTGGTGTTTTCGATCGACAGCATCATCACCGCGGTCGGCATGACCGAACACGTGCAGATCATGTTCGTGGCCGTGATCGCGGCGGTGATGGCGATGCTGTTCGCGGCGACGCCGCTGGCCAACTTCATCAACCGCAACCCGACCATCGTGATGCTGGCGCTGGCCTTCCTGATGATGATCGGCATGACGCTGATCGCCGAAGGCCTCGGCACGCACGTGCCCAAGGGCTACATCTATACGGCGATGGCGTTCTCGGCCGCGGTCGAGGGGCTGAACATGCTGGCACGGCAACGGCGCCGGCAGCGCCGCGCCGCGCGGGAGGCAAGCGAGCTGCGCGAGTTGCAGTGAGGCGCCGGCGCCACCCGCTGTAACAGAGGGTGTCCGAACTTTTCCGCGGCGCCGGCGTCTTTTACAGTTCTGCACAATCCCGGACAATAAAAGGACGCTTTCACCACATGATGAATCGCCGAACCCTGCTGGTCTCCGCCACCGCCTCTGCCGCGCTTGCCGCCCTCGGCATTACCCCATCGGTGCTGGCAGCCAGCCGGATCAAGCTAGGCGAGGCCCAGCCGTTCGGCTTCGACGCCTTGATCGAGCGCGCCCGCGGACTGGCCGCCAAGCCTTACGCGCCGCCGCCCGCCCCGCCTGCCGACGTGCTGTCGCGCATCGACTACGACGCCCACGGCAAGATCCGCTTCCGTACCGAGGACGCGCTCTTTGCCAGCGGCCCGGGTCAGTTCCCGGTCACGTTCTTCCACCTCGGCACCTACTTCCGCAGCCCGGTGCGCATGCATGTGATCGAGCGCGCCAAAGGCGGCACCGGCAAGGCCCGCGAGATCGTCTACGACGATGCCTACTTCGACATGCCGGCCGACAGCCCCGCGCACAAGCTGCCGCCGGGCAGCGGCTTTGCCGGCTTCCGCTTCCAGGAAAGCCGCCTGGGCGACCAGAAAACCCGCGACTGGCGCAAGAACGACTGGGTGGCCTTCCTCGGCGCCTCGTATTTCCGCGCCATCGGCGAGCTGTACCAGTACGGCCTGTCCGCGCGCGGCATCGCCATCGACGTGGCCGAGGCCGGCAAGCAGGAAGAATTCCCGGCCTTCACCCACTTCTGGTTCGAAACCCCCGAGGGCAACAGCGACACCGTCACGGTCTACGCCCTGCTGGATGGACCGAGCATCTCCGGCGCGTACCGCTTCGTCATGCAGCGCGCCAAGGCCGTGATCATGGATGTCGAATGCGTGCTGTTCCTGCGCAAGGACGTGGCGCGGCTGGGGCTGGCGCCGCTGACCTCGATGTACTGGTTCTCCGAAAGCATCAAGGGGACCGCGGTCGACTGGCGCCCCGAAGTGCACGACTCCGACGGCCTGGCGCTGTGGAACGGCGCCGGCGAGCATATCTGGCGCCCGCTGAACAACCCCCCGCAGACCACGGCGTCGGCCTTCTCTGACGACAACCCGAAGGGCTTCGGGCTGCTGCAGCGCGACCGCCTGTTCGACCATTACCAGGATGGCGTCAACTACGAACGCCGTCCGAGCCTGTGGGTGGAGCCGCGCGACGGCTGGGGCGCCGGCTCGGTGCAGCTGGTGGAGCTGCGCACTGACGACGAGATCCACGACAACATCGTCGCCATGTGGGTGCCGAAGGCGCCGGCCAAGGCCGGCAACACCTACCGGCTGCGTTACCGGCTGCACTGGGCGGCCGACGAACCCTACCCGTCGCCGCTGGCGCGCTGCCTGGCCACGCGCCTGGGCAACGGCGGCCAGCCCGGCCAGCCGCGGCCCAAGGGGGTGCGCAAGTTCATGGTCGAGTTCAAGGGCGCGCCGCTGGAGAAACTGCCGTTCGGCGTCAAGCCCGAAGCGGTGCTGACCGCCTCGCGCGGCACCTTTTCCTATGTCTTCACCGAAGCCGTGCCCAACGGCGTGGCCGGCCACTGGCGCGCCCAGTTCGACCTGACCACCGATGGCACCCAGCCGGTCGACCTGCGGCTGTTCCTGCGCCTGAACGGCAAGCCCTTGTCGGAAACCTGGCTGTACCAGTACCACCCGTTCCAGTCGCCGGCGGGCTGACGCCCCTTTCGATCACCGAGCCGCGCGGGGCTGGCGCCGGGCCAGCCCTTTACACCTTATTGCGACACCGTGATGTCAGGCGGGCGCGAGCGGGTATGATGGCTGGCTACGACAGTTCCACCGCATCCGCCAGCCTCACATGATTTCTCAAGAGTTCGCCGGCGCCGCCGAGGGCGGCCAGGCTGCATCGCTCCCGCGCTCGGAGCGCGCCTACCAGCAGCTGCGCGCCGCCATCCAGGCCGGCCAGCTTTCCCCCGGCACCCGGCTGCGCGAGGTGGAACTGGCCGAATCGCTGGGGTTGTCGCGCACGCCGGTGCGTGAAGCGCTGTCCAGGCTGGAATCCGAGGGCCTGGTCGTCAACGAGCCCAATCGCGGCATGATGGTGACGCAGCTCGACGCCAGCATGGTCAGCGAGCTGTACGTGATGCGCGAAGTGCTGGAAGGCACCGCCGCCGCGCTGGCCGCGCGCCACGCCACCGACGTCGAGATCTCGCTGCTGCGCGATATCGTCGAGCGCGACCTCGCCATCGCCGACGACCCCGACCGGCTCGCGCTGAACAACCGGCTGTTCCATGAAACCCTGCACCGCTGCGCCCACAACCGCTACCTGCTGAAGACGCTGCGCTCGCTGCACGAGTCGATGGCGCTGCTGGGCCGCACGACGCTGGCGGTGCCGGGGCGCGCGCGCAGTTCATACGAAGAGCACATCTCGCTGGTCGAAGCACTGGAACAGCGCGATCCGACGCTGGCCGAGCAGATCGCGCGCCGGCATATCCAGCAGGCCTATAAGGTGCGGCTGTCGCTGTGGATCCAGGAGCAGTCGGGTAGCTGAGGCCCGCCCCAACCCCGCGGCGCGTTCAGGCCGCCTGGGTCCGCGCCGTGCGCAGCGTGCCCAGGCTCAGCACCAGCAGCGCCGCCAGGATCAGCACCACCGCGCCCAGCGTCTGCGGCGCGATCTGTTCGCCGCCCAGCCACGCGCCCATGGCCAGCGCCACCGGCGGATTCACGTAGACATAGCTCGCCGCCAGGGTCTGGCTCACCGTCGAGACCAGGTACATGTAGGCGGAGAACGCGACCAGCGACCCCGCCACCACCAGGTAGACCCAGGCCCAGCCGGCCTGGGCGCTGACGGAAGACGGCCACGGCTCCTGCCGCAGCAGCGACAGCGCCATCAGCACCGCGCCGCCGATCACCATCTCCGCGGCAAACGCCGCCGCTCCCGGCGGCAAGTCCAGCCGGCGCGCCAGTTGCGAGCCGAAGGACCAGCTCGCCACCGCCAGCAGCAGCGCCACCACGCCGCCCGTGCTGACCTGGAACTCCGCGCCCGCGGTCAGCACCAGGATGCCTGCGCTGCCGATGGCAATCGCCACATACTCATACCACTTCGGCCGGTTGCCGAAGCACGCGCCCCAGATCAGCGCGAAGATTGGCATTGACCCGATCATCACCGTGGTGGCGCCTGAGGAAATGGTCTGCTCGGCAATGGCCGTCAGACCCATGCCGCCCACCAGCAGAAACAGCGCCGGCACCGCGCAATGGCGCAATTGCCGCGCCGACGGCATCGGCGTGCCGCGCCAGGCCAGCCACGCGGCCAGCAACAGGCCCGCGCAAAGGAAGCGCGTGCCCATCATGAACAGCGGCGGAAAGCTCTCCAGCGTAAAGCGGATTGCCAGGTAGGTCGTGCCCCACACCACATAGGTGATCAACAGGCACAGGAGCACGAGCGGGGACATGAGCGGACGCGCGGATGAGGTTCGGGAAAGGCATCCAAGATAGCCGCGTCCGCCGACGCGGCAAAACGAAAAGCGCTGGCAAGCCTTGTGAACGTTGCTCACAAAGCACTCCACCGCCACAGGCACAACAAAACCGGCCGCGTTTCACCCGGGTGGGCGCACGTATGGCCGGTTCTTCAACGCAGCCCTGGGGGGCCGCAACTACCGTACTGCGGGTGCCAGCGATCAGCCGTTGGCGTAGACCACCTTGGCCTTGCGGGCCTGGCTTTGCAGGCGCTCGATCACCGATTGCACGGTGGCGATGGCGCGCTTGACGTCGTGGGCGAAGCCCAGGCCTTGCGTGCCGAGCTCGCGCTCGATGAGTTGGCGTTCCAGTTGATCGGTCAGCTTGATATCGGATTGGGTGTTCATGGCGTCCTTCCTTTCGGGATTACCCTTATGGGGTTTTCCCTGATTGTAGCAAAAGAATTGTCGCAATGCAGCATTAGGTGAAAGTACGTATGCTGGGACACCACAAGCTGTGCCAGATGAATTACCTCTCCATGGGTTGTGTGCCGGTTAAGACGGAGATCCGAGTGCTGGATCTCCGGATTCCTGGCATCAGGCCAGCCTCGTTCCTGTCACGCGGGCCAACTCGCTCAGCAACCGCTCTTGAAATTTCCTGTCGCGGACGACAGCGTGCGGCTCCTGCAGCCGCTGGTGGTACCAATACCCGCCGCTGGTCAGCGCCCGCGGATCGTTGCTGGTTGCCAGCCACTCCTGGGTCAGATGTCCCAGTCGAAGGTCGTCCGGCGCATTCGCGCCGCCCATCTTGGTGGGAACCCAGCCCGGATCGACTGCGTTGCTGTACACGTCTGGCCACAGCCGCGCCACGGCAGCCGCCAGGGTCGTGATGAAAAGCTTGCTTTCCGAATAGGCAGCTGTCCCGGTACGCCCGGACCAGTCGATGCCGTCAAGACTCACCCGGGCGCCTTTGTGCATGCTGCTGCTCAAGTAGATCAGCCGCCGGGGGCGCCGGATCAGTGCGGTAAGCAGGTACGGCGCGACGACGTTCACAACCAGGACGTCGCGCCCGGAGAGGATCCCCGCGTTGTGGATCACCGCGTCCATCGTGCCAATGGCGTTGACCTGACGGGCCAGGTCCCGTGTCTGCTCCAGGTCGGAAAGATCGCCGATCGTTGCGATGGCGCCCTGCTCCACCAGCTCCCTGACGGCAGGCAGCCGCGCCTGGGAGCGAACGTGCACCACGACCTCATGCCCGTCGCCGAGCAGCGTCCGCGCCGCCGCATGGCCGAGACCGTCGGACGAGCCAGTGATGAAGATGCGGGACCTTCGTCCAGGGCTTCGTTGAGCGGGCGTCATGGCGGGCTTTTTCGTCGGACCGGATGGGGATTGCGCCATCGCCGCAGCGACGGTCAGCAGCGGCGCCACGACCAGGCTGGCGCCCAGTTGCGCACCGTTCAGAATGAGTTTGCGACGGTCCATGGCGCCCCCGGCTTAGCATGAATTTTTTTGAAACAGGCGAATCACTCAAGTGTTGCCACGTAGGGCTGAGAGTCAAGGGGGCACCCCGAAGTCAATGCGCCCTGCCGGACGCAACCCAAAAAAAACCGCTGCACATGGCAGCGGTTTCTTGATGTGACGGTTTAGTATCAGGGCCGGATCACCACCTGCGGACTGATCACGATCGCCGGCTCAGGGTAGTAGACGGCGCCGGGCGGGTGGTAAGCGGCCGGGCGGTCCTTGCACTTGCGCTCTTCCTTGAACTCACCGCTCTTTTCCCACTTGCGCTCGACCTTGCAGCGCCCGTCCCAGTACTCCTCCTTGTAGTCGCCGCCCTTGTGCTTCCTGCCGTAGCCATGGCCAGACTCGTCTTTCCACGGGTCGGCCTGCACGGAGAACGATGCGGTGCCCAGCACGATGGGCAATACCAGCAGAGCAACAGTGGAGCGGAACATGGGAGACCCGATATGTGTACGTAGTTAATGTGAGGCTAGCACACCATGACGCGGGCAACTGTATCAAACCAGTTACCAGCGTAACGCTGCCCGCCCGGGAGCGCGCGTCACTTCGACACGAAGCGCGCCGTGACGGTCTTGCCATCCGCAAAGCGGATCGTCGCCACCAGCTTCGAGCCGGCCTGGAGCTGAACCTTGTCGGCCGCGACCAGCGCATTGTCCGCGCCCGGGTTCAGCGCCGTTTCGGTCTTGCGGGTGCCGGTCAGCACCGTCAGCTTGCCGCTGGCACCGGCCACGGGCAGCTTCCTGTCATGGTCGTCGACATAAATCGTGACCGCGCCATCCCGGTTGACCAGTTCGAACTGCAGGTCGCTGGCGACCTGGACAATGCCGCCGTATTGCGCGGGCTTGGCGCCGTGCGCCATGGCCACGCCGGAAAACCCGCACAGTGCGAGACTGCCGGCAAACACCATGGCCGAGATCTGTTTCTTCATCGCTTACTCCGTTGCTGCAGCGGCTTGCGGGCGCCGCTGCCAAAGCCCTGAATCAATACGTATCCTCCGACCGCTGCGACAGGATCCGCTGCAGCGGACGGCGCCCGAACAGCCAGAACGCCAGCGGCGTCAGCATGGAATCGAGCAGCGTCGAACTGACCAGCCCGCCGAAGATCACCACCGCCACGGGATGCAGGATCTCCTTGCCGGGCGCATCGGCCGACACCAGCAAGGGCACCAGCGCGAACGCCGCGACCAGCGCCGTCATCAGCACCGGCGTCAGCCGCTCGAGCGAGCCGCGCACGATCATCGGGATGCCGAAGGTCTCGCCTTCGAAGCGGCACAGGTTGATGTAGTGGCTGACCTTCAGGATGCCGTTGCGCGTGGCAATGCCGGTCAGCGTGATAAAGCCCACCATCGACGCCACCGACAGGCTCAGCCCCGCCAGCCACATCGCGATCACGCTGCCGATCAAGGCGAACGGGATATTGGCCATGATCACCAGCGTCAGGGTCGCGGAGCGGTAGCGCGAGTAAAGCACCAGGTAGATCAGCGCCAGCGACACCAGCGACAGCAGCACGATGCGCCGCGTGGCCTGCTCCTGCGCCTGGAACTGGCCCTCGATGCTGACGAAATAGCCACCGGGCAGCCCGGCGCGCGCCGCCGCTTCGCGCACCGCGCCGACGATCTTCGACATATCGGAGCCGTCGGTATTGGCGTAGACCACGATGCGGCGCCGGCCGTTCTCGCGTCCGATCTGGTTGGGGCCGTCGCCCTCCTCCACGCTGGCGATGGCGGATAGCGGCACCGCGCCGCGCGGCGAATCCAGCATGACCCGGGACAGGTCCTGCGGCGTACGGCCGCTATCGGGCAGGCGCACCACCAGGTCGTGGCGGCGCACGCCATCGATCAGCTGCGTGACGCGCGTGCCGTCGGACAAGGTCTGCAGCGCCTTCAGCGCCTCGCCGGCCGGAATGCCGTACTGCGCGGCCTTGCGATAGTCGAGCCGCACATTGACCTGCGGAATCAGCACCTGGCGCTCGACCGTGATATCGACCAGGCCGGGGATCGTGGCCAGGCGCCCGCGCACGTTCTCCGCCAGGCCGCGCAGCGTATCGAGATCGTCGCCATAGATCTTCAGCGCGATCTGCGCCCGCACGCCGGACAGCAGGTGATCGAGCCGGTGCGAAATCGGCTGGCCGATCGCCACCGACGCCGGCAGGCCGGCAAGCTGCGCGCGGATGGCGGCCATCACCTGCTCCCGGCCGCGGGCGGAAGGCTTCAGGTCGATGTCGATCTCGGACGCATGCACGCCTTCGGCATGTTCGTCCAGTTCGGCGCGGCCGGTGCGGCGGCCCACCCGTGTCACTTCCGGAACCTGCCGGATCAGCGTTTCCGCCAGCGCGCCGATGCGGTTGGCTTCGGCCAGCGAGGTGCCGGGATTGAGCATCAGCGACATCACCATCGAACCCTCGTTGAAGCCCGGCAGGAAGGCCCGCGGCAGCCACGGCACGGTGGCGGCCGCCAGCACCACCGCGACCGCGGCCACCGATAGCACGGCCCGCGCGCGCGGGAACGACCAGTCCAGGATGCGGGCATCGGCCCGCTTGAGCCACGCCACCAGCGGGCTGTCCGGATGTTCCAGCCGCTTCATCCGCGGCAGCAGGTAGTACGACAGCACCGGCGTCACCGTCATCGACACCAGCATCGATGCCAGGATCGACACGATGTAGGCGATCCCCAGCGGCGCGAACAGCCGCCCTTCGATGCCCGGCAGCGCAAACAGCGGCACGAACACCAGCACCACCACCAGCGTGGCATAGACGATGCCGGAGCGCACTTCGACCGAGGCGCGCCAGATCGTCTCCAGCACCGATGGCGGGTCGTCCATGGCGGCGCGCTGCCGCAGCCGGCGCTGGATGTTCTCGACGTCGACGATGGCATCGTCGACCAGTTCGCCGATGGCGATAGCCAGGCCGCCCAGCGTCATCACGTTGATCGACTGGCCCAGCAGGTGGAAGGCCAGCGCGGACACGGCCAGCGACAGCGGTATCGCCACCAGCGAGATCGCGGTGGTGCGCGCGCTCAGCAGGAAGGCGAACAGGATCACCGTCACCATGATGGCCCCGTCGCGCAGCGCCTCGACCACGTTGCCGATCGAGGCCTCGATAAAGTCGGCCTGGCGGAACAGCACCTGCGGCGCGGACAAACCCTGCGGCAGCCCCTGCTTCAGCTCGCCCAGCGCGGCTTCCAGGTCGTGCGTCAGGCGCACAGTGTCGGCCGCGGGCTGCTTCTGCACGCTGACGATCACCGCCGGCTTGCCGTTGAAGCCGGCGTCGCCGCGCTTGAGCGCCGCGGCGTAGCGCACATTGGCCACCTGCTCCAGCAGCACCGGCACGCCGTCCTTGTAGGCAACCGCAACGCCCTTGAGGTCGTCGACCCGGTTGGTGCGGCCGAGGTTGCGGATCAGGTATTCGCGTCCGTTCAGGTCGATGAAGCCGCCACTGGTATTGGCGGCGAAGTCGCGCAGGGCACCCTGCACCTGTGCCAGCGCCACGCCGAATTGCGCCATGCGCGCGGTATCGGGCTCGACTCGAAGTTGCCGCACCTCGCCGCCGATCGGGATCACCTGCGACACGCCGGGCACCGACAGCAGGCGCGGACGCAGCACGAAGTCGGCGTACTCGCGCGCCTGCATCGGGCTGGCGCGGGCCGGGTCGATCGGCAAGGCGATCAGCATGATCTCGCCCATGATCGACGAGACTGGCCCGAGGATGGGCGTGAGCCCGCCCGGCAACTGCTCTTTCACCAGCGCCAGCCGCTCCGACACGAGCTGGCGGTTGCGGTAGATATCGCTGCCCCAGTCGAACTCGGCGTAGACGATGGACAGGCCGACGCCAGACACCGAGCGGACCCGCGTGACGCCGGGCATGCCGTTCAGCGCGGTCTCGATCGGGAACGACACCAGCAGCTCGACTTCCTGCGGCGCCATGCCCCCCGCTTCGGTGATCACGGTCACGAGCGGCTTGTTCAGGTCCGGGAACACATCGACCGGCGTGCGCCATGCGGTGAGCCCGCCGTAGACCATCAGGATCAGGGCGACGGCCAGTACCAGCAGCCGGTTGCCGAGGCTGGCGCGAACGGTCCAGTTGAACATGCGCGCCCCTCAGCGAATCTGGTTGATCAGCGCCGCGCCGGACACCACCACCCGGTTCTCCGGCGACAGTCCGCGGATCACGACCACGGTGCGCGCATCGAGCACGCGCGCCTCGACCGGCTGCGCGATAAAGCGCTGCGTGCCGGACTTGATCCACACCACCGGCAGGTTGCTGGCGTTGCGCACCAGCGCCTCGCTCGGCAGTGCGATGCCTTGCACGGTATCGCTCAGCGTGGCGACCACCGTCACGGGCTGGCCGACGGCCAGCGGCACCTCGTTGCCGCTCAGCCGGAACGTCAACGGCACCGCGCCGTTCTTCAGGCTGCGGCCGGCGCCGACGAATTCCAGCTTGCCGCCGGTGCCGCTGGCCAGGGCTCCGCCCTTGATGCGGTTGGCCAGCGAACTGTCCGCGGTGCTGGCCTCGATCAGCAGGCGGGCGGGGTCGACAACCTCGTACAGCACGTCCCCGGCGGCAACCACCTGCCCAGCCATGGCGTTGGCGCTGGCAACCACGCCACTGGCCGGCGACGTCAGCGTATCGGTCTGGTGCAGGCTCTTGCCGACCGCATCGCGCTGGCCGGACAGGCTCTGGACCTCGGCGCGGGCCGCTTCGATTTCCTTGCGCGGAATGCTGTCTGTCAGCGACTCCAGCCGCTGCAGCCGCTGCCGCGCCAGCTTCAGGCTGGCGCTGAGGTTGGCGAATTGCGCCTGCTGGTTGCCGACGTCGAAGGGCTCGCTCTTGTGGCGCAGCACGGCCAGCACCTGGCCCTTGCTGACGCGCTGCCCCAGCACCGGGAAGCCGCCCGGCGGCGGTTCGATCCAGCCCGGGTGGCCCGCCTGCAGGCGCCCGCCCGCGTTCGGATCGATCGCCACCACGGCGTTCAGTTCAACGGTGACGGGGTGCGCGGCTTGCTGCGGCATCGCGGTCCGTATGCCCATGCGGCGCTGGGCCAGCTTGGGCACCTGGACACTGCCGTCGGGCAGCCGCGCCAGGCCACTGCCCGACACCGCGGCCGGTGCATCGAGGTGTTCGCCATTCGGGCCGTGCGCGCCGGGACCGGCCAGCGCCGGCATGGTTGTCCAGGCGACCAGTGCAATGGCCAGGGTTGCGACGTTGGTAGTCTTCATCACGCCGTGCCTCCGTTCCTTTTGCCAACGCGGCGCTTCACCCCCCAGGCGCCTGCTGCCACGACCGCAGCAAGCAGGACCAGCCACGGCCAGCGCGCCTGCCACCACGGCATGCGGTGGTCGTGTTCGTCCGTGGCAACGTTCAGGGTGCCTTCGATCAGGTCCGACTCGTTGCCGGTGACGAGCGTAAACACCAGCGCATGCTGGCCGGGCCGGCGCAACGCCTGCAGCAGCTTCTCGTCGGTAAAGGCATAGTCGCCGGCATCGGCGTGCAGCTTGCCCTGGGCCTTGATGCCGTTGAACTCGACCTCCAGGGTGCCGTCGAGCACCGGCTCGTTGGTGACGTAGCGGTCCACCATGACGGAGAGCTCGTCCGTGGCGAGGGTGCCCACCAGTTCGAACGCCTCCGTATTGGCTTCGATGGTCGGCTGGGCGTGGGCCGCCGCGCCGGCGTCGGCGGGTGCGTCCAGGTGCTCGCCATCGGGGCCGTGGGCACCGGGGCCCGCGTGCGCTGCCGGCACGGCAAGCGCGAGGGTCAGGAACAGGACAAGAAACAACTGGCGGATCATGGCAGGACTCCGAGCGCCTGGTTCAGGGTGGCAATGGCGATGCCGCGGCGGGCACGCTGGCGTACGAGGTCGGCCTCGGCTTCGAGCGCCTGGTTCTGTGCGCGCAGCACTTCCGGCAAGCCGATCTCGCCGGCATTGAAGGTCTTGCGCAGCAGCGCCGCCCGTTCGGACAGCGTGGCGCTGCGCTCTTGCGTCAGGACGAGTTGCTGTTCGGCCAGCCGCAGCGCGGCCTGTGCCGCGTCGATCTCGGCACGCACGTTGCGTTCGGTGCGCGCGAGCTCGGCCCGCGCTGTCATCAGCTCGGTCTGCGCGGCGGTTTCGCGCGGCAGGTTGCGCGCATCCGTAGCGAACGGGATCCTGACGAACAGGCCGACGGTCTGGTCGCCGGGCATGCCGCCGCCGGCCCGGTCGTTGCGGTACATCACGCCGACTTCGGGCGGGTCGCGGCGTGATTTGCGCAGGTAGCCCAGCTGGCGTTCGCTGCGCAGCACGGCTTGTTGCACCGCTTGCAGGCGCGGATGGCTCGCGGCATGGGCGGCCGGGTCTGCCGCCGGCGCAGCCGTTTCGTCGTACCGCGACGGCAGCGCGGCGACGCCGGTGGCTTGCAGCAGCCGCGCCTTCGCCTCGACCACGCGGGCCTCGCTGTCGGCGAGCAGGCCTTGTGCCGCCAGGTCGTCCTGCTGCGCCAGCAGCAGGTCGGTGCGCGCGAGGTCACCGGCATTGACGCGCCGGCGCACATCGTCGCGCAGCGACGCGGCGATGCCGGCGCGGCGCCGCATCACCTCGCGCTCGCCTTCCACGGCCGCCAGTTGCCAGACGCGCTCGCGGACTTCCGCGGCCAGATTCAGCCGCGCCAGCGCGGCGCCAGCCTCGGCCTCGGCCGCGTGGGCATCGGCGAGGTCGCCGCGCGCGGCGCGCTGGCCCGGCAGCCACACCGGCACGCCCAGCTGGACCTCGCTCTCGCGCAGGCCGCGCCGTTCGGTCCAGCGGTCGTCGCGGTGTAGCAGGCCGAGCGTGGGCGGCCCGGCGATCAGCGAGTCGGCCTGAACCCGGCTGGCCGCGGCCTCCAGGCGCCGCCCCTCGGTGGCCTGGAAAGCGACGGAGCGCTCCCAGGCGGCATCGAACAGCGCGCGCAGATCGGCCGGCGCGGACTGGCCATGGGCCGCGGGCATCAGCAACACCGACGCCACCACGGAGATAAAAAACTTGTGCATGGAATCCCCAACGCAGATTGCGACAACACAGGCAATGCGGCGGGGCGCGGCGCAAAGACATTGCGCCACGGCAGGCAATCAGCAGATCAGTGCCCCGCCGTCAGGCGGGCGCGTGAGGAGGGCGTAACGGGGGACTGCCGCCGGGGTCGGGGATGCGGCCGCCGAGGAATGACGGCTCTCGCTGCGTCTGCAGCGTCAGCGGCGGCACCATGCCGGCCGGCAATGGCGCCTGCAAGTGGGTGCCGTAGTCGAAGTCGAGCTGGTGCGACGCGGACGCGGTGGAATCGTCGAAGGCGATTTCGCCATCCTCATCATGGTGATGCGGAATGTGCCCGGCGTGCGCGGCCATGTGGTCCGGCGGGAAGCCGGCGGCGTGCGCGAGTTGCCGCTGCGCTGCGGCCAACGCCTGCAGCGGCAGGATCAGCATCAGGAGCAAGGCAATCATGCGCGACATAGCGCGGGATTCTACCTGAGCCGAGCCAGCGTGGTGCGCGGGCGACGGTAAGACCGTGTAACCGTGTATTCAACGGGAAACGCTCGCCGTGGCATCGAAAGTGGCATGCACTCCGCTTCCGGCCGGTGGCGCGCATGCGGCGAGCGGCCCGCGTGCATCCGCTAGAACAAATATCGGGCGCCGGCATTGAACAGCCATCCCTGGATGCCGCCGCTGCCCATCGCATGCTGGTACGAGACCCGGCCATACAGCGACAGCCGCCCTGTCGGCATCCCGTTGATCCCCAGTGACAACTGGAACGCGTCGCCCAGCTTGCCGGATTCGAACTGCACTTCGCCGACGTGCACGTTGGTGCCGCCGGTGAACGCATGGAACAGGTCGAAGCCCAGGTATGGCGTCAGCCTGCCCCCGGCGACGGCAACCGGCCGGGTCAGGCGCACGCCGGCGCGGCCCACCAGCTGGTTCTGCGAGCCGATGTTGACCTCCAGCTCGTCGACGTCGATGTTGTTGCGGAAGCTCACATGCTGCCCGATCAGCTGCAGCTGCGGCTCCAGGTTCAGGCCGTAGGGCATGGCAAACGGATAGCCGGCTTCGATCGACGCGGCAAACAGCCCGCCGTCCATCGAACCGGCCCGGCCGCGCGCCTGCGTCGAGACATCGCCGTCGAACCATCCGCCCGACAGGATGCCGTCGACATACCAGCCCTGGTGGCTCTGGTAGGTGCCGTAGCCGCTGATGCGATAGATGGTGGCGCGCGTGCGGCTCGGCCCGTCGACGGCATGCGGCGTAAAGTGCAGCCATCCGATCGAACCGGCCAGGCCGAACCGCCACAGGCCGGTCTCGCCGTCCTGGCGGAACAGATTGCCGCCGAGGTGGATGGCCGCGTAATCGCCATTGGCATCGTAGCCGTACCGTTCGAACGACTGGTTGCTGGTGTAGCGGAAATTGCCGCCATAGGCGCGGAAGAACATCTCGCCGGGGCCCTGGTCGCGCGCCAGCGCGCGGTCGTCGCGCACCTCGCCCAGGCGGCGGTGCAGGCTGTCGAGGTCGAGCATGCCGGCGTGCAGCATCGCGGCCGGCGCGGTGACGTAGGACGCCACCTGCGGCGCCACCGCGGGACGGGCATCCGGCGGAAGGGGCTGGTCCGGGTCGGGCACCACCGGGCCATCGGGCTCGACATAAGTGCTTTGCAGCCGGTAGTCCCAGTAGCCGGACGCATTGCCGACCAGCGACGCATTGGCATCGGCCGCGCTGATCGACGAACCGGGGCCATAGGCGTACAGCCGGTAGGCGTAGGGCGAATTGGCGGCGGTGACATAGCCGCCTTTGAGCGCGAACGCGTCCGGCGTGGAGCTGCCGGCGACCTGGACCACCGAGATGCCTTCGGTGGCGTTGACTACGCCGCTGGGCGAGGTGATCGCGCCCGGGCTGGTGGCGACCGGCTTGATCTGCAGCGTGGTGGTGCCGCTGGCCGCGCCGTTGATCAGCAGGCGGTCGGTGAATTGCTGCGCCAGGCTGCCGCCCGCGTCGAGGAAGGTGTTCAGGGCCACCACGCCGTTGTTGCCGGCATAGTCGCCCGTGACGCTGACTGACCGGTAGGCATTGCCCGCGATCGGGCTTGCCAGAAGCGAACGGCGTCGCCCCAGCGGCAACCCCGGTGCCGCCTGTACGTCGATCACGCTGTCGTCATTGCCAACATGGGTCAGCACCGAACTGGCGGTCACGTTCCAGCGGCTGCCATTGGAAAGGTTCAGGGTCGACTGGCTGCCGTTGCCGGTCACCGCGGCGCCGGTCAGGGTCGAGGCACTGGCGTTCAGCGTCGCCACCCCCGGCACGATCACCGGCGTGCCGCCGGACGACTCCTGCCGGCCCAGCACCTGCAGCGCCGCCACGCCCTGGATGGTGGTGTTGTTTGCCGCGATGGTGGCCGAACCGCCCGCGATGCTGATCGCCGCGCCGGCGTCCGACACCACCGAGCTGTTGGCGAGCGTCACGGTTTCGGTCGTATTCAGCGCCTGCCCCAGCGACGGCATCGGCGGTGCCGACGCCACCGGTGCCGGCGAGCCGTCATCGTCGGGCGGTGCCACGGGGCCCGGCGCCGGCGCCGCGTTGGCGATGGCGCTGGCGGAAGCCGCATCCGCGACCCCAAGCAGATGGATGCCCGCCGCATCGACACCGGCGGTATGCAACGATGCGCCCGTGGCACTGAAGCGGCCGCCCGAACTGACCCGGACCGCATGCGCCCCGACGCCGCCGGTATTGACGGCAACGCCCGCACCCTGCGCGTCCGGGGTCAGTTCGACCGTGGCATCGTTGATATAGATGCCGTGGGCATTGGCCGCGGCACCGGTATCGACCCGGCCGCCCGCCAGGCGCAACGCGCTGCCCTGCCAGGCATAGATGCCCATGCCGCCGCCGCTGGTGCCGATATCGAAATGGCTGCCGGCATAGGTGCTGGCGCCCCCGTCGAACACCGCCCCGTGCGCGCCGGCGCCTGCCGTGCGCACCACCATGCCGTCGATCTGCGCCGTGGGCGCGCCGACCACCCGCAAGCCGTAGGCGTTATCGCCCTGGGTGGTCAGCGTCAGGTTGCGCGCCTGCAAGGTGGAACCGTTGTAGGCATAGATGGCATGGTCTTCCGCCGTCGCGGTGCTGACCGAGACATCGGTCAGGTCCAGCGTCGATGCCACGGCCTGCACGCCGCGCGTCGCGCCGCTGCCGCTGGTGATCGCCGTGCCGGTGGCGCGCAGCGTTGCGCCGTCGCTCAGGTAGATGCCATAGGCACCCCCGAACACCGTGCCGCGGGTCAGTTCCACCGAGGTGCCGACGGCCCAGACGCCGACCCCGGCGGCGCTGGAGATCGCCGTATCGGTGGCGCTCAAGGCGCCCCCCGCATTGACGTAGGCGCCGTGGCCATTGGCCAGCGCGCCGCTGAGCGCGCCGCCGGTCATCGTCAGCGACGATCCGGCGCCGTTGACCCAGGCGCCTATGCCGCCGTCACCTTGCGCGGAGAACTGGCTCTGGCTGGCCACGGCGGTGGCGCCTGCGGCGACGTACAGGCCCCGGGCGCTGGCACCCGTGGCCGTCACCGTGGCGCCCTGCGTGTTCAAGGTGCCGCTGCTGACGACGATGCCGTGGGCGCTGGCCCCCTGCGTGCGGATCGTCCCGCCGGTGACGGAAACGGTCGAGCCGATGGCCCAGAGCCCATAGCCGCTTGTCCCTTGCGTGCTCACATTGGTACCGGTCAACACGCCGGTCGCCCCGTTGATCACGACCCCGCGCGCGCCGTTGAGGGTGGCATTCACACTGCCGCCGGTGGTTTCGATCCTGGCGCCGCTGGTGGCGTAGATGCCGTAGACGTCCGCCGCCTGCACCGTGACATCGGTGTTGGCCAGTTTCACCGACGCGTTGCTCCAGGCCAGCACGCCATGCCCGCTGCCGGAGGTGACCAGCGTGGAGTCCCTGACATCCACCGACGCAAACCCGCCGTAGGCATGGATCGCGTAGGCACTGGGGCCGTCGGCCGACATGTACATGCGCGCGCCGGTAAAGACCGAAGGGCCGGTCTCGCCGGGGACATAGACGCCATGCGCCGACTGCCCGTGGCCACGGGCGTAGGTCAGGCGGCCCGCAACGCTGCTGCCGACGACGGTCAGCGTGCCGTTGGCCACGTACAGCGCCGTGTTGGGCGCGCCTTGCCGATAGTCCGAGTCGATGAAGATATCGCCCGGTGCCGGACCGAGATCGGGATTGATGGTGGCCGAGCCTCGCGTGGCCACGGACACCCCGGCGCCGCCGAAGTTCTGTGGATAGGGCGGCTTGGGGTAAATCGTCGTACTGCCCTGGACAACCCCGTCCGTGCCGAAGAACTGGAACGCGGTGCCATAGGAGCCGGGGCCGTAGGTACCCGACGGCGTGACATTGGATTGCGCCTGCACGCCGCCTGCATACACCAGTCCGGCGACCACGCCGGCAAGCGGCGTCAGACGGAAATGCAATCCGGCGTCCCGCTTGCGGACAACGCGCGGGCGATGCTGCTCCTTCGGCATAGTGCTTATCCCTTGACGGACGCTACAGTCCCCCCAAGCGGACAGCACCGGCACGCGCGCGGCGCAGCGCAGCGCCAGTCCGGCAGTTCAGCTCTGGGGTCGGTGCCGGAGACCGGCCAGTGGCCGCGAAGCCAGGCTTCGCATTCGCCACTTGTAGCTTGCGCCAAGAATGCCGAAAATCAAGTTAGTGTTTCTTGCCTGCCAATTAAGTTATTTTTTTCAGATGCCGGCTCAGCCCGGCATGCCCGTCAGAACGAGCGCGGCAGGCCCAGCACGTGTTCGGCGACGAAGGAATAGATCAGGTTGGTCGAGATCGGCGCCACCTGGTACAGGCGGGTCTCGCGGAACTTGCGCTCGACATCGTACTCGCAGGCGAAGCCGAAGCCGCCGTGGAACTGCAGGCAGGCATTGCCGGCCTCCCAGCTGGCCTTGGCGGCCAGGTACTTGGCCATGTTGGCCTGCGCGCCCATGGACTCGTGCTTGTCGAACAGCTCGCAGGCCTTCCAGCGCATCAGGTTGGCCGCCTCGAGTTCGATGAACGACTCGGCGATGGGAAACTGCACGCCCTGGTTCTGGCCGATGGGGCGGCCGAACACTTCGCGTTCCTTCACGTACTTGGTGACCCGGTCCATAAACCAGTAGCCGTCGCCGATGCACTCGGCCGCGATCAGCGTGCGCTCGGCATTGAGGCCATCGAGGATGTACTTGAAGCCCTTGCCCTCTTCGCCGATCAGGTTCTCCTCGGGAATTTCCAGGTCCTCGAAGAACAGTTCGTTGGTCTCGTGGTTGACCATATTGGGGATGGGGCGCACGGTCAGGCCCTTCTTCTGCGCCTCGTGCAGGTCGACCATGAAGATCGACATGCCCTCGCTCTTCTTTTTCACGTCGGCCAGCGGCGTGGTGCGCGCCAGCAGGATCATGAAGTCGCTGTGCTGCACGCGGCTGATCCACACCTTCTGGCCGTTGACGACGTAGCGGCCGTCCTTCTTCACCGCCGAGGTCTTGATCTTGGTGGTGTCGGTGCCGGTGGTGGGCTCGGTCACGCCCATCGACTGCAGGCGCCATTCGCCCGAGGCGATCTTGGGCAGGTACTTCTCCTTCTGCGCCGTGGACCCATGCCGCAGCAGCGTGCCCATGTTGTACATCTGGCCATGGCAGGCGCCGGAATTGCCGCCGCAGCGGTTGATCTCTTCCATGATGACCGAGGCTTCGGTCAGGCCCAGGCCGGAGCCACCGTATTCCTGCGGAATCAGCGCCGCGAGCCAGCCGGCAGCGGTCAGCGCATTGACGAAGGCCTCCGGATAGGCGCGCTGTTCATCCACCTTGCGGAAGTACTCGTCGGGAAACTCGGCGCACAGCGCACGGATGGCATCGCGGATTTCGTGGAAATTGTTCGAGAGGGTCTGTTCGATCATGGCGCTGCCTTGCGGTCGGTCTGTGTCGGTGGCGGCGTGGCGGATGGCCGACGCCGCGTGATAGCCGCAATGGTCGCGGCGTTCGGCCGGGGGGACAATCAGCGATTCCGAAAGCGCGCCTTCCACGCGGCTTAAGTCGGAGCAGGCGGCGCCTCATTCTTGCCTTTCGCCAGTTTCGCAATCGCCAAAGCCGGCCATTGGCATTGTCGAATAGCGCAAACGCGGCTTTGGCGACATGCTTCGGGCTATCCGGCACCCGCCGCCTTATCTCCGGCCGCGTGCCGACCGAACGTTTCCCGTGGACATGCACGACCTGGCCTCCCGACTGCAAACCCTGATCCGCCGCGGCGACCACCTCTGGTGGGGACAAGCCACCGCCGAGCCGCTGACGCTGACGCGCGCGCTGGTGGCGCATCGCCATGCCATCGCGCGCGGCGGGCGCTTCAGCGTCTTCGTCGGCATTGGCCAGTCGGACACGCTGCAGCCGGAACAGGCCGACGTCATCGACTTCTTCGGCTATGCCGCCAGCGGGCCGCACCGCCGGCTCGCCAGTGCGGGCGTGCTGGACATCGTGCCGAGCCATTATTCGCACCTGCCCGGGCTGATCCGGCACGGCACGCTACGCGCCGACGTGGTGCTGGTGCAGGTCTCGCCGGCTGATGAACAGGGCCGCCACAGCCTGGGCCTGGTGCATGAATACCTGCCCGCCGCGCTAGACCGGGCCCGCGTGATCATTGCCGAAGTGAACCCCGAGGTGCCGTGGACCCACGGCAGCCGTTATCTCACCGCCGACCAGATCGCCCTGCGGGTCGAGGCGGAGTGCCCGCCCATCAGCCTGGAGCGCAGCGCTCCCGGTCCGGCCGAGCAGGCCATCGCCCGCCATATCGCCGGCTGGGTCGAAGACGGCGCGACCCTGCAGATGGGCATCGGCAACCTGCCCGAGGCGGTGGTGGCGGCGCTGCATGACCGCCGCGACCTGGGGCTGCACAGCGGCGCGGTCGGCGACGGCATTGCCGCGCTGGCCCAGGCCGGTGTGCTGACCAACGCACGCAAGAGCATCGATACGGGCATCGGCATCGGCGGCATCCTGATGGGCAGCGAGCGGCTGCGGCGCTGGGCGCATCGCAATCCGCAACTGCAGTTGCGCGAGACCGCCTATACCCACCACCCCGAAGTGCTCGCCGGCGTGGACAAGCTGACCGCGATCAATTCGGCGATCGAGGTCGACCTGACCGGACAGGTCAATGCCGAAGTGGCAGCCGGCGTCTATGTCGGCGCGGTCGGCGGCGCGGTGGATTTCCTGCGCGGCGCCGCGCGCAGCCGCGGTGGCCTGCCGATCGTGGCGCTGCCCGCCACCGCCAAGGGCGCGAGCCGCATCGTCGCGCAATTGTCCGGCCCGGTCAGCACGCCGCGCGCCGATGCCGGCCTGATCGTGACCGAGCATGGCGTGGCCGACCTGCGCGGCCTGACCTTGTCGCAGCGCGTGCAACGCATGCTGGACATCGCTGCCCCCGAACACCGCGCCGATCTGGAGCGCCAGGCCCATACGCTGCTGCGCCAGTGCGGCGCGGCCTTCGTCGCCCTTCCGGGGACGGCGCCCACCGACTAACTTGATGGTTCACCCGATCCCGAATTCCAAGGAGACTTCCATGCGCAGAGCTGCAATCGTCACCCCCCTTCGCACCCCCGTCGGCACCTTCGGCGGCAGCCTGCGTCCGGTTCCGGTCGAGGAACTGGCCGCGACCGCCGTGCGCGCGGTGGTGGAACGCAGCGGCATCGACCCGGCGCGCATCGACGACGTGGTCTTCGCCCAGTCCTACGCCAACAGCGAAGTGCCGTGCGTGGGCCGCTGGGCCGCACTGCAGGCCGGCCTGCCGGTGGAAGTGCCGGGCATGCAGCTGGATCGTCGCTGCGGCGGCGGCCTGCAGGCCATCGTCACGGCCTCGATGATGGTGCAGAGCGGCGCCGCCGACGTGGTGATCGCGGGCGGCGTCGAGAGCATGAGCAATATCGAGTACTACACCACCGATATGCGCTGGGGCGCGCGCTCCGGCAATGTGCGCTTCTTCGACCGGCTCGACCGCGGCCGCGAACGCTCGCAGCCGGTGGAGCGCTTCGGCAAGATCTCCGGCATGATCGAGACCGCCGAGAACCTGGCGCGCGACTACGGCATCAGCCGCGAGGACGCCGATGCCTTTGCCGTGCGCAGCCACCAGCGCGCCGCTGCGGCGTGGGAAGCCGGGCGCTTCGACGCCGAGATCGTCCCGGTGCAGGTGCCGCAGCGCAAGGGCGAGCCGGTGGCGTTCACGCGCGACGAAGGCTTCCGTCCGCAGACCACGCTGGAGAGCCTGGCCAAGCTGCGCGTGCTGATGCCGAACGGCACCGTCACCGCGGGCAACGCGAGCCAGCAGAACGATGCCTCGGCCGCCTGCCTGATCGTCGCCGAGGACAAGCTCGCCGAACTCGGCCTGACCCCGATGGCCTCGCTGGTGGGCTGGGCCGCTGCCGGCTGCGAGCCCTCGCACATGGGCATCGGCCCGGTGCCGGCGGTAAAGAAGCTGCTGGCGCGCCTGAACCTGACGCTGGACCAGATGGACCTGGTCGAGCTGAACGAGGCCTTCGCGTGCCAGGTGCTGGCAGTGCTCAAGGGCTGGGTCTGGCAGGACCAGGATGCGATCGAGCAGAAGCTCAACGTCAACGGTTCGGGCATCTCGCTGGGCCATCCGATCGGCGCCACCGGCGTGCGCATCCTGGCCACGCTGCTGCACGAACTGCAGCGCCGCGGCGGCCGCTACGGCCTGGAAACCATGTGCATCGGCGGCGGCCAGGGCATTGCCGCGGTGTTCGAACGCTATTGACGTCGCACGCTGCCCTGGACAAGGACGCCTGAAACATGCCACCGGACCAAGCTCCTCTCACCCGCATCAGCGACATTCCGCGCCATTGGGCCACGCGCACGCCCGGCCATGTCGCCGTCTTCGAAGAAGACCGGAGCACCACCTATGCACAACTGTGGGCCGGCATCGAGGACGCGCAGCGCTATCTGCAATCGCAGGGCGTTGGCACGGGCGACCGGGTGCTGGTGGTGGCCGAGAATTGCCTGGCGGTGATCACGCTGGTATTCGCCCTGGCGGAGCTGGGCGCATGGCCGGTGGTCGTCAACGCGCGCCTGTCCGAGCGAGAGATCGAGGTGATCCGCGCCCACTGCCAGCCGCGGCTGATGCTGTTCACCCACGCGGCGTCGCCGGATGCGCTGCGCCACGGCGTGCGCTACCGCGCCCGCGAAATTGCGCCGATCGGCCTGGGCCCGCTGATGGCTGGCGCCGTCGACGAGACCGCCACGCGCGAGCCCGAAGCCCTGGCGCGCGACGTGGCCGCGCTGATCTACACCTCGGGCACCACCGGACAGCCCAAGGGGGTGATGGTCACTCACCGCGGCCTGCTGCACTTTGCCGAGGTGACCGTGGCCTCGCGCCGCATGCAGCCGGACGACTGCGCCTACGCGGTGATGCCGATCTCGCATGTGTTCGGGCTGGGCACGCTGCTGGTGTCGACGCTGCACGCCGGCGCCAGCCTGTACCTGTGCGCGCGCTTCAACGCGGCGGACCTGGCCGCGGCGATCCGCGAGGGCGCGATCACGCTGCTGCAGGGCGTGCCGACCATGTTCAGCCGTTTCCTGGCCCACGTTCGGGCCACCGGTGCGCCATTGCAACCGTCGCCCCGCCTGCGCTATCTCTACACCGGCGGCGGCCCGCTCGACCCTACCCTCAAGCGCGATGTCGAGGCCGCATTCGGCCAGCCGCTGCACCATGGCTACGGCATGACCGAGTACGCCGGCTCGATGTTCGTGACGCGCCTGGACCGGCCGCGCACCGATTGCGCCGCGGGCGAGATCGTCCCGGGCGCCGACCTGCAGGTGGTCGGTCCCGACGGCCAGCCGGTGCCGCCGGGACAGCCCGGCGAACTCTGGATCCGCGGGCCGGGCGTGATGCGCGGCTACTACCGCGCGCCGGATCTGACCGCCGCAGCGCTGCGCCCCGGCGGCTGGCTCAACACCGGCGATATCGGCCGGCTGGATGCCGACGGCGCCCTGTTTATCGTCGGCCGTACCAAGGACCTGATCATCCGCTCGGGCTTCACCGTCTACCCGATCGAAGTCGAATCGGTGCTCAACACGCATCCGTCGGTGCGCGTGTCGGCCGTGATCGGCCAATCCGCTGCCGACGGCAACGAGGAAGTGGTCGCCTTCGTCGAGATCCGCGAGGGCCAGCGCTTCGACGCGCCGGCGTTGCATGACTACCTGGCCGGGCGCCTGTCGCCCTACAAGCGCCCCCAGCGCATCGTGCGCGTGGCGGCGATGCCGACCACGGCCAGCGGCAAGCTGCTCAAGCACCAGTTGCGGCAGTCGCTCGCGGGCCAGGCATAGCCCGCCCAGCCGGGGGCGCGGGTTCAGTCCTGGCGTCCCTGGCCATCTTCCACCAGCAGGTCCACCAGCTTGCGCGCGAACAGCGGCAAGGCATCGAGGTCGGCCACGCAGATTTGCAGCTGGCGCTCGGCCCACTCGTCGTCGAGCTGGACGATGCGCAGCGCCATGGCCCTGGCATGGCGGCGCGCGGTGGTCTCGGGCAGCACGCCGACGCCGACGTTGGCCTCGATCATGCGGCACGCGGTCTCGAAATTGCTGACCTGCACGCGCCAGCGCAGAGTGCGCTGCAGGTCCGCCGCGGCCCGCTTCAGGAAGTTGTGGATGGCGCTGTCTTCGGGCAGGCCGATAAAGTCGTAGTCGAGCGTATCGATGAAATCCACGCGGCCGCGCTCGGCCAGCGGATGGCTCAGCGCGGTCGCCAGCACCAGCCGGTCGCGCCGGTATGGCATGACCTCCAGCCCTTCGGTGCGCACGTTGCCGGCGATGATGCCGATATCGACGATGCCCTCCTGCACCGCGCGCACGATATCCGGGCTGAGCCGTTCGTGCATGTCGATGGTCACGTCCGGATGGCTGACCAGGTAGCTGCGCAGCACCGCCGGCAGGAACTCGCTCATGGCGGTGGTATTGGCGAACACGCGCACGTGGCCTTTGACGCCTGCCGCGTATTCCTGCAGGTCGCCGCTGAGCTGCTCCAGCTGGCGCAGCACGCGGCGCGCATGGGCCAGTAGGGTCTCGCCCGCACCGGTCACCTTCACGCCCTGGCTGCTGCGGCTCAGCAGCTTGACGCCAACGTGTTCCTCCAGGTTCTTGATGCGGGTGCTGGCCGCGGCCAGCGACAGGTGCGAGCGCTGTGCCCCGCCGGTCAGGCTCTGTGCCTCCGCGATATGCGTGAACAGTTTCAGGTCGACCAGATCAAAGCGCATGACATCATTCCTGGGCACAACGGCGGCGTGTTTCGCCGGAATCGCTCGCCGGATTATCTCGCAAACCGCGCCGCACGCGTCATGCCACCGAGCGCTGCCGCGGCATCGCGGGGGCGCCGGCCAGCCGCCGCGCGGCTTCCAGCGAGACGCCGAAGCGGTCATAGAATGCGCTATCGACATCACTGTTGGCCGGCCACCCGACACGCCGCCTGGCCTCGCCCAGCGCCGCGTCGCCCGCCATCACGTCGAACAGCAGCCGCATCAGCCGTTGCGTGCGGCACAGGTCGGTCAGCGCGGTCCCCTGCGCGAACAAGGCGCGGCGCAGCTGTGCCGCCGACATGCCGAGCCGCTCCGCGATAAAGGCCGCGCTCCAGGCGTACTGCGGCTGCAGGAACACGCGCTTGGCAATGCGGTGGTGCAGGCATTCCGACGGGTGTGCCGGGGCCAGCCCCCGCATCTCGAGTGTGCATGCCGCCGGCTGGGCGCTGCTGCCGTCCAGGCGCAGCGCAAAGGCTTCGAACGGATCGACGATAGCCTGCTGGCCGGCCAGCAGCACCCGTTCGTAGCCGCGCCGCCTGACCACCACCCGGCCGCGCTCGGCACCGACCGACAGCGGAAACGCCAGCAACAGCTGCTGCAGGCTGGCGTGCATGGAAGACTGCAGATGGACATGCATGGGGGAGCGCGAGGGGCGGACAGGATCAGACTGCATGATCGCCGCAATCCGGCCCGCGCGCCTCTGCCATTCCCGAACACTCCGTTCGCCCCTGCCGCATGCCGGTGCCGGTTCAGGCGGCCGGAAACGCCTTGACCAGGTGCCGCAGCAGGGCGTCCGCGACCGGCGACAAGTGCCGGCCGGCACGCGTCAGGATGTGGATGCGGCTGTTGTTCAGGATGGGATTGGCCAGCGGCAGCGATACCAGCTGCCGCAGCTGCGGTTCCTTCAGCGGCACCGAGCGTGCCGTCAGGATATAGCCCAGCCCCATTGCCGCGTACTCCCACAGCACCTTGAAGGAGTTGGTGACCAGCATCGGCTTGAGCGTGATGTGCTCGTCCAGCTCGGCGGCCTGCACGTGCTTGCGTACGCCGAACGAACCCGCCAGGAACGCGCCCTGGTGCTGCGCCAGGTCGGCCAGCGTCAGCGCGCGGCGGCGCCGTGCCAGCGGATGGTCCTTGTGCACGTGCGCGCGGATCGGCGACAGCCGCGAGTAGTGCGAGTGCAGCCGCGCATCGTCGGGCGGCTGGAACACGAAGCCGATATGGGCCAGGTCCTCCAGCAGCAGGCGTACGGTCTCGTCGGTGCCCGCCACCTGGATGCTGCAAGTGACGTCGGGATGCTTGCGCAGGAAGCCCTGCAGCACCGGCTCCAGCACCAGGTCGACAAAACCCTCGCCAAAGGACAGTTCGACATGGCCGCGCTGGGCGTTCTTCAGGTTGTTCACCTCGGCCACGAAGGTGTCGTTCAGGTCCTGCTGGCGCCGGGCAAACAGCGCCAGCAGCCGCCCCGCGTCGGTGGCCACCACGCCGCGCCCGCGCCGCTCCAGCAGCGTCAGTCCGGTGTCCTGCTCCAGCTTGGCCACGGCACGGCTGACCACCGAGGGGTCCAGTTCCAGCACTTCGGCGGCGCCGCGCACCGAACCGGTCTCGATGATCTGCAGCAGGCACAGCGCCCGCTTGCGGTCGAGCACGTCTTCCATGTCTTGGTCTCCTCCAGGGGCGCAGCAGCGGTGTCCTACCGGCGGCGCCGCGCGATGTCTTATCGTTGCATTCTATACAACGATTTGCCGCTACCGTTGTCATGGTTTCGGCGCGCGGGTGCGGAGAGAATGCCGTGAACCAACACGTTCCCTGCCGCCATGACCCCTGCCCTGCCCGCCGACCTGCAGCGATCCATCCAGACCCTCGCGCCGGAGTTCGTCGCGATCCGGCGCAAGATCCACGCGCATCCGGAACTGGCCTTCGAAGAACGCCAGACCAGCAACCTTGTCGCCGAACAGCTCGCGGCATGGGGCTACGCCGTGCATCGCGGCCTGGGCACCACCGGCGTGGTCGGCACGCTGCGCAAGGGCCACGGCAGCAAGGCGCTGGGCATCCGCGCCGACATGGATGCGCTGCCGATCCAGGAACAGACCGGCCTGGCCTATGCCAGCACCATTGCGGGCAAGATGCATGCGTGCGGCCACGACGGCCACACCGCGATCTTGCTGTGCGCCGCGCGCCATCTGGCCGAGTCGGTCGATTTCAACGGCACGCTGAACCTGATCTTCCAGCCCGCCGAAGAGAACGAAGGCGGCGCGCTGCGCATGCTGGAGGACGGGCTGTTCGAGCGTTTCCCGTGCGACGAGGTGTACGCGCTGCACAACTCGCCGGGAATGCCGGTGGGACAGATCGGCGTTATCGCCGGCCCCGCCATGGCCTCGTTCGACCGCGCCACCGTCACGCTGCGCGGGCGCGGCGCGCACGGCGCCATGCCGCACCACGGCATCGACGTGATGCAGGGCGCGGCCAGCATGGTGCTGGGGCTGCAATCGATCGTCAGCCGCGAGATCGATGCGCTCAAGTCGGCGGTCATCACCGTGGGGGCGCTGCAGGCCGGCAGCACCTACAACGTGGTGCCCGAGACCGCCACCATCAAGATCGGCGTGCGCACGCTCGACCCGCGCGTGCGCACGCTGGTCGAAGAGCGCATCCAGGCCTTCGTCGCGGCGCAGGCGCAGAGTTTCCGCCTGGAGGCCGAGGTGGTCTACGAGCGCAAGTATCCGGTGCTGGTCAACCACGCCGCGCAGACCGAATTCGCGCGCCAGGCGGCGATCCGGCTGGTGGGCGCCGACAACGTGGTCGAGCGCCCGCCGGTGATGGGCAGCGAAGACTTCGCCTACATGCTCGAGCATCGGCCCGGCGCCTATATCCGGCTGGGCAATGGCCTGGGCGAAGACGGCGGCTGCATGGTGCACAACCCGCTGTACGACTTCAACGACAAGGCCCTGCCGGTCGGCGCCGCATTCTGGGCGCACCTGGCGCAAAGCTATCTGGTCTGAAAAAGAAACCGAGGAGACAAACCCATGGCTACCCTGAACCGCCGCCGCTTCCTGCAGCACGCCGGCCTTGCCGCCGGTGCTTCCGTACTGTCCGGCCTGCCGGCGTTTGCCGCGGAGACCTTTCCCGCCAAGGCCCTGTCGCTGGTGGTGCCTTACCCCGCCGGCGGCGCCAGCGATGCGTCGGCGCGCATCTTCGGCGAATCGATCAGCAAGAGCGTGCGCCAGCAGGTGGTGGTGGAGAACTACGGCGGCGGCACCGGGCTGATTGGCGCCAACAAGGTGCTGGCGGCGCCGGCCGACGGCTACACCTTCTTCCACGGCTCGATCAACGAGGTGTTCCTGGCGCCGCTGCTGAACCCCGCGGCGCGCTACAAGCCGCAGGACTTTTTGCTGGCCGCGCCGATCAGCGACGCCAATATCGTGTTGATGGTGCGCAACGGCATCGCCGTGGACAGCCTGGACAAGTTCATCGACTTCGCGCGGCAGGGCAAGGGCAAGTCGCTGACCTACGCCACCGTCGGCATCGATTCGATCTATCACCTGATGGGCGACGCGCTGGCCGCGCGCCTCGGCGTGACGTTCCTGCACGTGCCCTACAAGGGCGGCGCGCCGGCGCTGCAGGGCCTTGCCGGCGGCGAGGTCGACTTTGCCATCTTGCCCTACCAGTCCAGCTTCGACAGCATGCAGCAGCAGGGCCGGCTGAAGATACTGACCAGCTTCTCGCGCGCCTTGCCGCCCGCGCTCAAGTCGGTCCCGCTGATCTCGCAGAGCAAGCTGGTGCCGGATTTCGAATACACCATCGGCGGCGGCTATTTCGTCAGGCAGGGCACGCCGGCAGACCGCGTGGCGGTGCTGCGCAAGGCCATCGGCGAAGCCCTGGCCAAGCCGGAGATACGCGCGAAGCTTGAAGCCGAGGGCCGCACCGTGCTGCAGCCGATCGACAGCCAGGAACAGGCGAACCGGATGTTCGAGCAGTACCTGGCGCGCGTCAACAAGCTGATCCAGGGCGTCGGGCGCAAGACCAACGCGGCCTGAGGCGCGGGGAGGCGCTGCGGCAAGGCATCAAGGCGTGCCGCCCGAGGCATCGATCCGGTAGACCCGCCCGCTGCTCGCGGACGTGCCCGGATCGGCCAGCACATAAAGCGCCTGCGCGCCATCCACGCCGAACGAGAACACGCTGCCCGGCGCCGTGACGTTCCAGTCGACCGGCTCGGTGGCAACGCCATCGCGGTACACGAAGCTCTGCAGCTTGCCGGTGCACAGATCGGAATAGAAGTAGCGCCCCTGCAGCGCCGGGCTGGCGCTGCCGCGATACACGTAGCCGCCGACGATGGCACAGCCGCCTGCCTCGCGGCCGTACTCGAACACGGGCATGGTGAGCCCGGTCTTGTCGCAGGCGGCCGCGTCCACGCACGCGGTGCCCTCGGTCATGTCCCAGCCGTAGTTCAGCCCGGCGCTGGTCGACGGCGCGACATTGACTTCCTCGCGCTGGTCCTGGCCGACATCGGCGATAAACAACGAACCCGCATCGAACGAGAACCGCCACGGGTTGCGCAGCCCGAGCGCCCAGATCTCGCCGCGGCTGCCGGACTGGCCGATGAACGGGTTGCCGGCCGGCACGCCGTAGCCCGCCGCGCCGCTGACATCGATGCGCAGCATCTTGCCGAGCAGCGTCGCCGCGTTCTGCGCGTTGCCCGCCGGATCGCCGCCACCGCCGCCGTCGCCGGTGCCGATATAGAGCATGCGGTCGGGCCCGAACGCGAGCTGGCCGCCGTTATGGTTGGAGAAGGTCGGGTGCGGGATCGACAACAGCACCGTGCCCGCGGTGTCGGCGAGGTCCGGATTCGCGGCCGAGACGTGGTAGCGGGCGATGGTGATGGCGCCGCCGGTGTCGGTGTAATAGACGTAGAAGCGGCCGTTGGCCGCGTAGTCCGGGTCGAACGCCATCGACAGCAGTCCGCGCTCGCCGTCGGTGGTGGTCAGCGCTGAAATATCGAGAAACGGCGTGGCCAGCAGCGCACCGTCGCGCACGATGCGGATACGGCCGGCGCGCTCCACCACGAACAGTCGCGCATCGCCGGCGGGCGCGGTCAGGAAGATCGGCGCGGAGAATTCGCCGGGCACCTGCGTCAACGACAACTGCATCGATTCCGGCGAGCCATAGGCGACGCTGGCCAGGGCCACCGCGCCCGCGGCCACCGCGACGGTCTGCGACGGCGGCTGCGGCTTGCGCAGCGAGCCACCCGTGAGCACGCTCGTGGCCGTCACGGTATAGCTGCCCGGCGGCAGGTTGGACAGCGTGGCCGACTGGGTCACGGCCTGGCGGAACTGGCCCGGCCCCAATACGATGATGGCCGCCGAGGTCCCGGACGGCAGGCCCGAGATCGACAGCGTCAGCGAGCCGTTGCCCCCACCACCACCGCCGCCGCCGGCCTCGCCCGCACCGCCGCTTTCGCCTCCGCCACCACCGCCTCCGCAGGCTGCAAGGCCCAGACAACAGGCGATGGCGAAGCCGCGTAGCGGGTGGCGAAGCGCGTGGCGAAGTGCGTCGAGCATGGCGGGCTCCTGTGACGGCCGCGGCACCGCCTGGCATGCGGGAACCGCGTCGCGGCCGCGCATACCTTGCGCCGGCGGATCCGGCGGCAGGGGCGCCTTGCCCCTGTAAAATACGTCATGCGCGCGGCATCGGCCAACCACTGCGGATCCGCTCGAAAGCACGCATTCCGGACAACCAGCGATGCCAGCCAAGCCGCCCCCGCCTGACAAGACCCAGCGTTACCAACCCACCGCGCTTGAAACCCTGCTGACCGAGGTCCGCGCCTGCCGCGCCTGCGCGCAGCACTTGCCACTCGGGCCGCGGCCGGTGGTGTGCGCCGGCGCCGGCGCGCGCATCCTCATCGTCGGGCAGGCACCGGGAACGCGCGTGCACGAGACCGGCATTCCATGGAACGATGCCAGCGGCGACCGGTTGCGGCAGTGGCTCGGCGTCGACGACGCCACCTTCTGCGATGCCTCGCAATTCGCCATCATACCGATGGGCTTGTGCTATCCGGGCCGCGGCAAGGGCGGCGACAACCCGCCGCGTCCGGAATGCGCTCCGCTATGGATGGACCGCCTGCTGGCGCAACTGCCGTCGATCGCGCTGACCCTGCTTGTCGGCCAGTACGCGCAACGGCATTTCCTCGGCGCACGCCGCAAACCCACGCTGACCGAAACCGTCCGGGCATGGCAGGACTACGCGCCCGGCTTCATACCGCTGCCGCACCCGTCGCCGCGCAACCAGCCGTGGTTCAAGCAGCATCCCTGGTTCGAGAGCGAGGTGCTGCCGATGCTGCGGGAGCGGGTCGCGCGGATATTGCCGCATGGGAAGGCATCCGGCTGAACGCGCAGCGCCGTCGCCCGGCTCAGCGCATGCACAGCACCGTCGCCATCTCCTTCGCCGCACCCTGCAGCGTTGGCACCGCCTGCAGCAACGCTTCCAGCGAGGCCCGCGCCGTCGGCGCATGACAGGCGATCGCCGCGACCACGCGGCCCGGGCCGGCACTGTCCGGTTCGCGCACCGGCACCGCGACCGCGCACATGCCGCGCACGAATTCCTCGTGATCGACGCCGATGCCGCGCGCACGCAGCCGGTCCAGCTCGGTATTGAGTGCCGGCAGGTCGGACAGCGTGCGCGGCGTGTGCGCGACGAGGTCCAGGCGCCGCAGCGTCTGCTGGCGTTCCAGCCGGTTCATCGCTGACAGGAACAACTTGCCGCTGGCGGTGCAATGCAGCGGCACATGGATGCCGGGCGACAGCTGCAGGCGCAGCGGCTCGTGGGTTTCCACGCGCTCGACGTACAGCACGCGGTCGCCGTCGAGCGCGGTCAGGTTGCACGTCTCACCCAGCCGCGCCACCAGCCGGGCCAGGATGCCGCGGCATTCGCGCAGCAGCGGCGGACTGCGCAGCGTCTGCAGCGACAACGCCGCCGCGGCCGGCCCGGGCACATAGCCGCGCTCGGCCGGCATCCGCACCACGAAGCCGCTGCGCTCCATCGCCGCCAGCAGGCGCATCAGCGTCGCCTTCGGCACATGCAGCCGCTGCGCCAGTTGCGACAGCGTCTGCGGCTGCTGCGCCCGCGCCAGGCTGGACAGCACCGCCAGCACGCGCAGGCTGCGGGCGTCCTCCTCCAACGCGCCGTCTTCTGCTGCAGTGCGATTCTGAAACGGGATTGGCATGTTCTGTTTCACAACCGACGTCTCCTCGCGATTGGGCTTTCCATTCCGGCTCTGCAAAATAAAATCCGGAACAGAACGTTTCAGATTATAAATCCAGGCCGCAGGCCGCGCGCCCGCCGGCCAGAACAGGAGACAGCGACGATGTCGCAAACCGTTGACTACATCGTGGTGGGCGCTGGCTCGGCCGGGTGCGTGCTGGCCAACCGGCTCAGCGAAGACGGCCGCTATTCGGTCTGCCTGCTCGAGGCGGGCCCGCCCGACCGCTACCCGTGGATCCATATCCCGATCGGCTACGGCAAGACCATGTTCCACAAGCAGGTGAACTGGGGCTTCTATACCGATCCCGATCCCAACATGCTGAACCGCCGCATCTACTGGCCACGCGGGCGCACGCTGGGCGGCAGCAGCGCCATCAACGGCCTGATCTACGTGCGCGGCCAGCGCGAGGACTATGACCACTGGGCCGCGCTGGGCAATCCGGGCTGGGGCTGGGACGACTGCCTGCCCTACTTCCGCAAGCTCGAGCACAACGACCTCGGCGCCGGGCCCACGCGCGGCACCGATGGCCCGCTCAATGCCACCTCGATCGACCGGCGCCACCCGCTGGTCGATGCCTTCATCGCGGCCGGCCAGGCGCTGGGCCTGCCGCGCCAGGCCGACTTCAACAGCGGCGACCAGGAGGGCGTGGGCTACTATCAGCTGACCACGCGCAACGGCTGGCGCTGCTCCACTGCGGTGGCCTACCTGCGCCCGGCGCGCGGGCGCGCCAACCTGCGCGTCGAGACCGATGCGCACACCACCGGCATCCTGTTCGAAGGCAAGCGCGCCGTGGGCGTGCGCTACACCCGGCATGGCCAGCCCTATATCCTGCGGGCGCGGCGCGAGGTGATCCTGTGCGCCGGCGCGCTGCAGTCGCCGCAGCTGCTGCAGCTGTCCGGCATCGGCCCGGCGCCGCTGCTGCAGGACCTGGGCGTACCGGTGCTGCATGCGCTGCCGGGCGTCGGCGAAAACCTGCAGGATCACCTGCAGATCCGGCTGATCTACGAAGTGGCCAGACCCATCACCACCAACGACCAGCTGCGCACGCTGGCGGGCAAGGCGCGCATGGGCCTGGAATGGCTGCTGCTGCGCAAGGGCCCGCTGGCAATCGGCATCAACCAGGGCGCGATGTTCTGCCGCGCCCTGCCGCATGAAAGCGCCACGCCGGACACGCAGTTCCATTTCTCGACACTGTCGGCGGACATGGCCGGCGGCACGGTCCATCCGTTCTCGGGCTGCACCTATTCCGTGTGCCAGCTGCGCCCGGCGTCGCGCGGCACCGTGCGCATCCGCTCGACCGATCCGTTCGAGCCGCCGTCGATGCAGCCCAACTACCTGTCGGCCGAGCTGGACCGGCGCTGCACTATCGCGGCGGTGCGCTATGCGCGGCGCGTGGCGCAGACCGAGCCGATGCGCGGCCTGATGAAGCGCGAATTCCGGCCCGGCGACGCCGTGCGCAGCGATGACGAGATCCTGCACTTCTGCCGCGAGTACGGCGCCACCATCTTCCATCCGTCAGGCACGGCAAAAATGGGACCGGCCGCCGATCCGCTGGCGGTGGTCGATGCGCGCCTGCGCGTGCACGGCGTTGGCGGGCTGCGCGTGGTGGACTGCTCGGTGATGCCCACGCTGGTCTCGGGCAATACCAACGTGCCGGTGGTGATGATGGCCGAGCGCGCGGCAGACCTGATCCGTGAAGACGCGCGGCGCGAGATCCACCACGCCGACGTGGTCGCGCCGATGGCCGCCGCGGCCTGAAGCAACCCGAAGCGGCAAACCGGCGGGGCCGGGCATCGATAACCACCAGTCCTGGCCCCGCAGCGCATCGGCGTCCATAACCATTCCTTCCAGAGGACGCCGTCCACCACCAGAGGAGACAAGCATGACTAGCCCCAACGAACAGGCGATCCGCAAGGTCGCGCTGGCGTCCGTGATCGGCGCCACCATCGAGTGGTATGACTTCTTCCTGTACGGCGTGGTCGCCGGCCTGGTCTTCAACAAGCTCTACTTTCCGGGCGACGACCCGCTGGTGGCCACCATGCTGGCCTACACCACCTTTGCGGTGGGCTTTGTCACGCGGCCGCTTGGCGGCGTCATCTTCGGGCACTTCGGCGACAAGGTCGGGCGCAAGAGCATGCTGGTGATGACGCTGATGATCATGGGCGTCTCGACCTTCCTGATCGGGCTGGTGCCGACCTATGACAGCATCGGCATCCTGGCACCGGTGCTGTTGCTGCTGCTGCGCGTGCTGCAGGGCATCGGCCTGGGCGGCGAATGGGGCGGCGCGGTACTGATGGCGTACGAGTACGCGCCGGCGCACCGCAAGGGCTTCTACGCGTCGCTGCCGCAGATCGGACTGGCAATCGGCTTGTGCCTGGCCTCGGGCGTGGTCGCGCTGCTGTCGCTGACCCTGACGGATGCACAGTTCCTGGCGTGGGGCTGGCGCGTGGCGTTCCTGATCTCGGCCGCGATGGTGTTCGTCGGCATGTATATCCGGCTCAACGTGAAGGAAACGCCGGAATTTGCCGTGATCAAGCAGCGCAATGCCGAAACGCAGATTCCCTTTGTCGACATGATGCGGCGCTACCCCGGCAATATCGTCAAGGGCATGGGCGCGCGCTATATCGACGGCGTCTTCTTCAACATCTTCGGCGTGTTCTCGATCACCTACCTGACCCAGACCGTGAATATCAGCCGCACGCAGGCGCTGGTCGGGGTGATGGCGGCGGCGATCGCGATGTGCTTCTTCATCCCGTTCTTCGGCCACCTGTCTGACCGCATCGGCCGCACGCGGGTGTATTTCTGGGGTTCGCTGATCACGGCGCTGTCGGCCTTCCCGGCGTTCTGGCTGATGCTGAACAGCGGCGGCAACACCATGCTGCTGTGGCTGTCGATCGTGGTGCCGTTCGGCATTCTCTACGCCGCGGTGTACGGGCCGGAGGCGGCGCTGTTCTGCGAGCTGTTCGATGCCCGGGTGCGCTACACCGGGATCTCGTTCGTCTACCAGTTCTCGGGCATCTTCGCTTCCGGCATCACGCCCATCGTCGCCACGGCGCTGCTCAAGTCGGGCGGCGGACAACCGTGGCAGATCTGCGCCTACGTGGCGTTCGCGGGACTGGTGTCGGCGCTGTCGGTGGCGCTGATCGGACGGAACGCGGGCGCCGGGGCGCCGCGCGAAAGCGGCGTGCCGCTGCGCGGCCCGGCGCGCTGAGCGCAACGGTCGCGGCCGCCGTTGCGGCAGGCCGGCAATGTCTTAGAATGGCACCACGCTAATGACAGGGACATTGCATGCAACCTTCGGACGGCACCGGCACGACAGCCGCCCCGCTTCTGCCCAAGGTGGTGCGCCAGCGGCTGCACGACACCGTGGTCGACCACCTGCGCAACTTCATTGTCGAAGGCGTGCTGGCGCCCGGCATGAAGCTGAACGAGCGCGAACTGTGCGAAACGCTGGGGATCTCGCGCACGCCGCTGCGCGAGGCGCTCAAGGTGCTTGCCGCCGAAGGGCTGATCGAGATCTCGCCCAACCGCGGCGCCAGCGTCTCGCGCATGAGCGAGGCCGAGGCGTGGGAGGCCTTCGAGCTGATGAGCGGCCTGGAAGCCTTTGCCGGCGAGCTGGCATGCGAGCGCATCACCGCGCCGGAACTGGCCGAGATCAAGGCGCTGCATTACGCCATGCTGGCCTGCCATGCGCGCAACGACCTGCCCGGTTACTACAGCCGCAACCAGGAAATCCACGACCGCATCGCCGCGGCGGCGCGCAACCAGACCCTGCTGCAGACCTACCTGACGCTGAACCGGCGGCTCAAGGCGATGCGCTTCCGCTCCAACCACCAGACCGACAAGTGGGACCGCGCGGTGCACGACCACGAAGAAATGATCCGCGCGCTGGAGGCGCGCGACGGCAAGCGGCTGGCGTCCATCCTGCGCCAGCACCTGCTGGAAAAGCGCGCCGCGGTGATGCAGATCCACCCGGATCCGGCCAGCGCGCCTGCCGTGCCCAACGCCTGAGCGTCCCGCCCCGTCAGCGCCGTCAGCGCCGCGTCGCCAGGATGCGGTAGCCGCGGCTGCAATGCTCCTGCGCCGCGGCGCGGGCTTCATCCGGATCGTCGAACAAGCCGGCCTGGGCAATTCCCGGCACCAGCACGGCCTCGCCGGATTCCGCGCCGAGGAAGCGCCCGTCGCGCGACTGGACGATATACAGCACGTCCGCGCCAACCTCGCCCACCGGCTGGCGCCAGCCGGCCGGCTGGCCCAGGCGCCGCTGTCCGGGCACGCTGCCGCCGGCGCCGGCCTCCTGCTGTCCGTCGTCCGTGCCGCCCGCGCGGCGCGCCACCTGCAGGTTGTTGCGCACCTCGTTGACGCCCAGCACGTCTTCGGCCAGCTCTTCGATGCGGTACTTGATGCCGCGGTCGGCCACGGTGCCGGTCAGCGTGACGATGCCCGAGCCGACGTCGACGGTCACGTCCGAGACGTCGTCGTCGGCATGTGCCAGCCGTTCGCACAGGTCATCGCGGATGCGCGCGTCGGTGCGCTGGTAGTTCTTGGGCAGCCGGCGCGATGCCGTCCGCGCCGGGATGCCGGGACGGTACTGGTCTTCCGGGCCCTCGCCGGCTTCCGTGCCATAGCGCGCCTGCCCGTAGCCAAAGCCTGCGCCGCCCGGATTGCCGCTGCGCCAGTGATGTGCCTGGCGGGTATCGCCCGGCTCGCCATAGCCGCGGTTGCGCCACGTTTCCCTGATTTCCGACGGTGGATAGTCATTCATGGATTGCCTCCGATCTGAACGCGCGTGTTGCGCCATATCTGGCGCCGTGTCTGCTATCGGTAGCATCATCCATGCCTCGCAATCCGTCACCGCGGCGCGCGGCGGCTCGCGCGCGGCGGACCGCCCCGCCGGCGCGCACCGCGCAAGCGCGGCAACGATCGAAGTTTTTACACGGTGGCGCCGTGTGCGGGCCGGTCGAGGTAGCCGCCGACGATACGCAACAGCAGCGGCAACTTGCCGGTGAAGAAGTGATCCGCGCCCGGCACCACCACCACCGGCAGCGCCTGGGGCCGGGCCCAGTCGAACAGCGCGGCCAGTTGCGCGCGCTCGTCGCGCTCGCCATGGACTACCAGGCAATCGGCCGGCACGGCGGGCGTGTCATAGCTGCGATGGCCTTTCACCACGCCGTAGGGGGTGCCTGTCAGCACCAGGTGGCGGATCGGCACGGACTGCGCCGAGAGGGCCGCGGCTACGTGGGTCATGACGAAGGCACCGAAGGAAAACCCGGCCAGCGCCAGCGGCAGGCCGGGATGCGCCGCGCGCAGGTGGGCCACCACCGCCAGCATGTCCTGCGCCTCGCCGCGGCCCTGGTCATGGGCGCCGCCGGAGCCCTCCACGCCGCGGAAATTCGGCCGCACGGCCAGGTAGCCGCGCGCCACCAGCGCCTTGGCCAGCTGGTGCGGCACCTTGTGCGTGGCCGAACCGCCCAGCAATGGATGCGGATGGCCCACCACGGCAATGCCGCGCGGCTCGCCTTTCGGTCGGTCGACCAGCATTTCAATCGGCCCGGCGTCGCCGTCGAGCCTGGTCTTTTCGGTGCCTGACGCAAGCGCCATGCGTTCTCCAGAAGAGGTTGAGTGACTGAGCCAATGCGGCCCGGGCAGGGCCCGAAGCCCGTGATGTTACTGCGATGGCGGCGAGCATGCCGACGTGGGCCGCGTCGGCGGCGCGCACATGGATGCGTATCAATTTGTCACAGTGTGCCCGATCCGCCGCAGCATGCGGCGGTGTGGCGGATGGGCTTTTCTATAATTTCGCGAATCGCGGCGGGGCCGGTTGCACCGGTCCTGCCGCCCGCGGCCAAGCGCTGCGATGCACCTGCGTGGGCCGCATCGCGCCTTGCCACACCATGCGCCGAGAGGATCGCCAGCGAGCAGCGGTCCCCTCGCCTGATCATCGCCGGCGTTCCGGCCACCCCGCATCCGACGAGATTCCGCCATGAGCAACGTTTCACGGCTCGCACTGGGCCTTGCGCTCGCAGCGCTATGCCACCTGATGCCAGCCACCTTGCCCGCCGCGATCGCGGCGCCGGCATCCGAGGCCGCCTCCGCCACCGAGGCACAGCAGCCCCCCGCCCTCACGCACGCCGAAGCCACCGCCGAACTCAAGCGCCTGCAGACCGAGCAGGACCGCATCAAGCAGCAGGCCTCCGACCCCGACGGCACCATCAAGCTCGATGAGCTCGACCACGACCTGCACAAGCTCGATGCCGATGTCGACAAGCTGTCCGCCGCACTGGCGCCGCAGCGCGCCCAACTGCAGGCGCAGCTCGACGTGCTGGGCCCGCCGCCGTCGGACGGCATCACCAGGGAGGCTCCGGCGGTGGTGCGGCAGCGCGCCGAACTGAACGCGCGGCGCCTGCAGCTCGATGCGCAGCTCAAGCAGGCCGCCGAGAGCAAGGAAAACATCGCCAACCTGAGCGGTCAGATCGCCAGGCTGCAGCGCAGCCAGATGAAAGACCAGCTGGCGCTGCGCTCGGAAAGCATCCTGAACCCGCAGTTCTGGAAGCCGATGGTCAGCCCCGCCGCCGAGGACCGCGCGCGCATGGCCGCGTTTATGGACCAGGTAGAGCCGATGGTGCAGCTGGCGTGGCAGCCGTCGCAGCGCGCCGCCACCATCGCGCTGCTGCTGCTCGCGCTGGGCGTGTGGCTGCTGGGCAAGCGCCTGGCCGAACGCGCGCTGGCCTGGTTCTGCCTGAACAAGCTGCCGCCGACCCGGCTGCGGCGCAGTGCGCTGGCGCTGGCCACCACCATCGCGACGGTGGCGACCACGGGGCTGGCGGTGCAGATCGTCTACAACGCCTTCACCCGCAACTATGAACTGCCGCCGGACCTGATGACGCTGTACGGCGGGCTGGTCAAGCTGACCCTGACCAGCGCGCTGATCGCCGGCCTCGGGCGCGCGCTGCTGTGCACGCGGCATCCGTCGTGGCGGCTGCCCGCGCTGGCCGATCCCGTGGCGCGGG
This sequence comes from Cupriavidus nantongensis, assembly GCF_041726985.1. GTDB lineage: Bacteria > Pseudomonadota > Gammaproteobacteria > Burkholderiales > Burkholderiaceae > Cupriavidus > Cupriavidus nantongensis_A. The sequence continues at coordinate 530,984 of NZ_CP168302.1, forward strand.
CGATGAAGCCGTTCCCCGCGGTGCTGGCCGGGCTGTTGCTGCTGGCCGGCACGCTGGAACAGCTCAACCGCATTGCCGATACCAGCGTGCAGGTCACGCTGCTGGGGCGCGGGCTGGTCTCGCTGGTGGTGGTGCTGACCATCGGCGCGGCGCTGCTGCGCGCCAACCGCGTGCGCAACGAGCTGGCCGCGGCCGGCGAGCAGCCCGAGGCGCGCGCCACGCTGGCGGGCATGATCCACGCCGGCGTCACGCTGATCGTGATCGTGTCGATGGTGGCGCTGCTGGCGGGCTATATCAGCTTTGCGCGCTTCCTGACCTATGAGCTGGTCTGGTTCGACATCGTGCTGTGCAGCCTGTACCTGCTGACCCAGGTCACGCGCGACCTGTTCGAAAGCCTGTTCTCGACCCAGCACGCCAGCGGCCAGGTGATCAAGCAGCTGTTCGGCGTCGACGATGCGCGCCTGGAGCAAGCCGCCACCATCCTGTCCGGCATCGGCGCCAGCCTGTTGCTGCTGCTGGCGGTGGTGGCGCTGCTGACGGGGGGCTTCGGCACCACGCCCGCGGACCTGGTCAACAGCCTGGTCACCGTGCTGGGCGGTGAAAAGCTGCGCAGCCTGAACATCATGCCCGAGCGCATCCTCAATGCGCTGGTCGCGCTGGGCGTCGGCATCTGGCTGTTGCGCACGGTGCGGCGCTGGCTCGATGCGGAGCTGCTGCCCAAGCTGTGCATGGAGCCCGGGCTGCGCGCGTCGCTGATCACGCTGTTCAGCAATGTCGGCTACGTGCTGCTGGTGCTGCTGACGCTGTCGCTGCTGGGCGTGCGCTGGGACAACCTGGCGTGGATCGTCAGCGCGCTGTCGGTCGGCATCGGCTTCGGCCTGCAGGAGATCGTGAAGAACTTCGTCTCGGGGCTGATCCTGCTGACCGAGCGCCCGGTCAAGGTGGGCGACATGGTCAGCATCGCCGGCGTCGAGGGCGACATCCGCCGCATCAACGTGCGCGCCACCGAGATCCAGCTGGGCGACCGCTCCACGGTGATCGTGCCCAACTCGCAGCTGATCTCGCAGAACCTGCGCAACGTCACCATGAGCAACAGCACCCAGGGGGTGGCCTCGCTGCAGCTCACCTTCCCGCTGAACACCGACCCCGAGCAACTGCGCGACCTGCTGCTCGACGTCTACCGCGAGAACGAAAGCATCCTCGACGTACCGGCCCCGTCGGTGATGTTCAGCCAGCTGGCGCCCAACGGCATCACGCTGTCGGTGACCGGCTATGTCGGCAGCCCGCGCATCGCCGCGAATACGCGCAGCGACCTGCTGTTCGAGATCCTCAAGCGGCTGCGCGCCGCCGGCATCTCGCTGTCGGTGCCGCAGTCGCTGCGGCTGGAGAACATGCCGCCGTTCGGACCGGAACCGGAGCGCGCGCTGGCGACCGGCTGATCGCCGGTGGCAGGCTGGCTCAGAGAGAGGGCGCCGGCCTGAGGCAGTCGATGCCGGCGGCGTCGCTTTCTACATTCTCTTGGAAAGATTATTTGTTTTGATATATTCTCCACACGAGAATATCCAAACGACGTCTTTCCCGCCGCCCGACCGCCGATGGAACTGGCTGAACTCGAAATCTTCCGCGCCGTAGCCACCGAGCAAAGCATCACCCGCGCCGCTCGCCTGCTGGACCGGGTGCAGTCCAACGTCACCACGCGCGTCAAGCAACTGGAAGAAGCGCTGGGCGTGGCGCTGTTCCAGCGCGACAGCAAGCGCATGCTGCTGACGCCCGAGGGGCACCGGCTGCTTGCCTATGCCAACCAGATGCTGGCGCTGGCCGAAGAAGCGCGGCAGTCGGTGCAGGGCGCCGCGCCGTCGGGCCGCCTGCGCATCGGCACCATGGAAAGCGCCGCCGCCAACCGCCTGCCGATGCCGCTGGCGCGCTTCCACGCGGCCTGGCCCGGCGTGGAAATCGAGATCCGCACCGGCACCACGCGCGCGCTGGTCGATGCCGTGCTCGACCACCGGCTCGATTGCGCCGTGGTCGCGCACCCGGGCGACGGGCCGGCGCGCGCGGCCGACATGGACGAACTGGCCCCCGGCCTGGAAGGCACCTACCTGTTCACCGAGCACCTGCAACTGGTGCTGCCGGCCAGCCATCCAAAGGTGCGCGGGCCGCAGGACGTCGCGTTGCGCCGCCTGGCCGCCTTCCCGAAGGGCTGCACCTACCGCCAGTGCGCCGAAGCCTGGCTGGCGCAGGGCAGCGACGACATGCGCCAGCGCCTGGCCATCACCGAGATGCCGTCGTACCACGCCATGCTGGCCTGCGTTAGCGCCGGCACCGCGATGGCGATCTTGCCCCGCTCGCTGCTGGCGCTGCACCGCGACGCGGTCGACGTGCAGACCGTGCCGGTGCGCGCGGTGCACACCTATCTCGTCAAGCGTGCCGGCTATGCCACGCACGCCTGCGACGCCTTCGTGCGCGAACTGCGCGACGGCTGACCCTGCCGCCCCCTCGCTGTACCAGCGTCGCACCATCGCCATCGACCCTGCCAAGGAGCGCAAATTGACCCACTCCACTTCCCCCGCTGACCGGCTGCCCTTGTTGCGCAGGCTCGGCATCCGCACCCCGATCATCCAGGCACCCATGGCCGGTGTGAGCACGCCCGCTCTCGCCGCCGCCGTCACCAATGCCGGCGGGCTGGGCTCGCTCGGCGTGGGCGCCATGGATGCCGAGGCAGCGCGCAAGGCCATCCGCGAGACCCGTGCGCTGACCAGCGGACCGTTCAACGTCAATGTGTTCTGTCATGCGCCGGCTGTTGCCGATGCCGCGCGCGAGCAGGCGTGGCTGGCCTACCTCGCGCCGCGCTTTGCCGAATTCGGTGCGACCCCGCCGGCGACGCTGCGCGAGATCTACCGCAGCTACGTCACCGACGACGCCATGCATGCGATGCTGCTGGAAGAACGCCCGGCCGTGGTCAGCTTCCATTTCGGGCTGCCCGATGCGGGCCGGATTCGCGCGCTGCGCGATGCCGGCATCGTGCTGCTGGCCAGCGCCACCTCGCTCGGCGAGGCGCGCGCGATCGAGGCGGCGGGCATCGACGCGATCGTCGCGCAGGGCATCGAGGCCGGTGGCCATCGCGGCGTGTTCGACCCGTCCGCCGTCGACGAGGGAATGGGCACCTTTGCGTTGGTGCGCGTGCTGTCGACGCAGACACGCCTGCCGGTGATCGCCGCGGGCGGCATCATGGACGGTGCCGGCATCGCCGCGGCACTGGCGCTCGGCGCGCAAGCCGCGCAACTCGGCACCGCGTTTATCGCCTGCCCCGAGACGATGGCCGACGGTCCCTACCGCGAGGCGCTGCTGCAGGCACGCAAGCCGACCGTGCTGACGCGGGCCATTTCCGGCCGCCATGCCCGCGGCCTGGCCAACCGCTTCACCGAGCTGGGTGCGGCAGCCGGCGCGCCCGCCACGCCCGACTATCCCACCGCCTACGATGCCGGCAAGGCCCTGCACGCCGCCGCCAAGGCGCACGGCAGCGCCGACTTTGCCGCGCAGTGGGCCGGCCAGGCGGTGCCGCTGGCCCGGGCACTGCCGGCGGCGGAACTGGTCGCGGTGCTGGCCCGCGAACTCGCCGCCAGCGCGCGCGGGCTGGGGACGCTGACCGAAACGCTCGGATAAGCGGTTTCGGACACGGCCGTTTTACCGGGTCTTACACCGCATTAAAAAAGGCAGGTCTTAAAAGCCGCAGTTACAAAGCTAACAAGTCGACCCGGGGCCCGAAACACCTTGATCGCCGCTTTGCGTCCATCATTCAGGAACACAAGCTGTGCATGACAAGGAGTTCGAAATGCGCCCCTCCACCCGCATCGTCGCCGCGGCGGTCCTGGCCGCGACCCTGGTAGCCGCCGGTTCCGCCTCGGCGCGCGGCCGGCACCACCACCACGGCGGCTCCAACGCCGGCGCGGTGCTGGCGGTCGGCGCGCTGGCGGGCCTGGCGCTGGGCGCCATGCTGGCCTCGGGACCGGTGGTGGCGGCACCGGTCGCGCCGCCGCCCGTCACCTACGCCCCCGCGCCGGTCTCGTACGCGGCGCCGGCGGTGCCCCCAGGCTATTGCTACCGCGACTACGACCGCGCCTACGTGCCGTGCGGCCCGCAGCCTTCCGGCTACTACCGCGAGGCGCCGTACTACGGCTACTGAGGCCTGCCGCCATGCCGGTCGACCGCGACTATTTCGACGGCCTGTACGGCCGCAATGAGGACCCGTGGGGCATAGGCACGCGCTGGTACGAAGCGCGCAAGCGCGCCCTGCTGCTGGCCACGCTGCCGCGCGAGCGCTTCGCCCGCGCCTTCGAGCCCGGCTGCGGCGGCGGCCACCTGAGCGTGGCGCTGGCACCGCGCTGCGACGCGCTGGTGGCAATGGAACTGGCCGAAAGCGCCGCCGAGCAGGCGCGGCAACGACTCGCGCCGTTCCCGCACGCACGCGTGCTGACCGGCGAACTGCCGCAGCAGTGGCCCGACGGCAGCTTCGACCTGATGGTGTTTTCCGAACTGGGCTACTACTTTCCCAAGCCCGACTGGCACGAGGTCGCCGCCATGGCCGCGCGCGCGCTGGCCGACGACGGCGTCATCGTCGCCTGCCATTTTCGGCATCCGTTCGCCGAGCAGCAGATCACCGCGCAGGCGGTGCATGAAGCCATCGGCGCGCAGCGCGGGCTGTACCGGCATATCCGGCACGAGGAGCCGGATTTCGTGCTGGAGCTGTGGACAAGGCAGCTGGAGATGCGGCTGGCGTAGATTCACCACGGAAAAGAAAAACGCCCCATGCAAGCAGCGACTTGCATGGGGCGTTGTCTTTGGAGCAATTGCCAGGCACGCCGGTTCTTGATCGACCGCTTGGGTACTCCCTCTCCCGCTTGCGGGAGAGGGTTGGGGAGAGGGCCGGTGTATCGACGAAGTGATGCGCGTCGGTATGCCAGTGCCTGCCCTCTCCCCCGGCCCCTCTCCCGCAGGCGGGAGAGGGGAGCAAATCAGCGGGCCGGTTAGGCCAGCGAGCTCGTCTTACACCGGCACATCCCGAGTCGGGTCCGGCTTCCGATCATCAAACCACCGATACAGCGTCGGCACCATCACCAGCGTCAGCAGCGTCGACGTAATCAGCCCGCCGATCACCACCACCGCCAGCGGCCGCTGCACCTCCGAGCCGGGCCCTGTCGAGAACAGGAACGGCACCAGGCCCAGCATGGCGATGGTCGCGGTCATCATCACCGGGCGGAAACGCTGGGTCGCGCCCTGCACCACCGCTTCATCGAGCGACAGGCCCGAATCGCGCAGCGTGCGGATATACGAAACCAGCACCACCCCGTTCAGCACCGCCATGCCCCACAGCGCGATAAAGCCCACCGACGCCGGCACCGACAGGTATTCGCCGGTGACGAACAGCCCGATGATGCCGCCGATCGACGCGAACGGCAGCACCGTGATGATCAGCGTGGCGAAGCGCAGCGAGTTGAACAGCAGGAACAGCAGGAAGAAGATCGCGGCGATGGTGACCGGCACGATGATCTTCAGGTGGCCCATGGCGCGTTCCATGTTCTGGAACTGGCCACCCCACTCGAGGTAGTAGCCTTCGGGCAGCTTCACCTTGGATTCAGCAGCCTGCTGCAGCTCGGCGACGAAGCCGCCGAGATCGCGGTCCTTCACGTTGATCATCACCACCACGCGGCGCTTGGCCATTTCGCGGCTGATCTGCGCCGGGCCGTCGTTGACTTCGATCTTGGCCACGCTCTGCAGCGGCACCTGCGTACCGTCCGGCGTGTTCACCAGCAGCTGGCGGATCGACTGCACGTTGTTGCGGAACTCATCCGGCAGGCGCACGGCCGCCGCAAAGCGGCGCTCGCCTTCGAAGATATCCGTGGCGCGCTTGCCGCCGATGGCGATCTCGATCACGTCATGGATGTCCGACACGTTGAGCCCATAGCGCGCGATCGCCTGGCGGTCGATCTCGATCGACAGGTACTGCTGGCCCGACACGCGCTCGATGCGGATATCCTGCGAGCCCTGGATGCCGCCTGCGACGCGGGCGATCTCGCCCGCCAGCTCGCGCAGCTTGTCGAGGTCATCGCCGAACACCTTCACCGCCACGTCGGAACGCACGCCGCTGACCATTTCGTCGACGCGGTCCGAGATCGGCTGCGCCATCACGATCTGCACGCCCGGAATGGCCTTGAGCTTTTCGCGGATGGCGTTGGCGATATCGTCCTGGGTCCAGCCGTCGGGCCACTCGTCGCGGTCCTTCAGGCTGGCGATCGGGGTCGATTCGTTCTGGCCCTGCGGGTCGGCCGGGCTTTCGCCGCGGCCCACGCCCGACACCACCGACTTCACGCCCGGCACGCCCAGCACCAGCTTGTTGGCTTCCTTCTCCAGCTTGATCGACTCCTCCAGCGAGATGTTGGGCACGCGGTCGATCGCGGGCACGATCGAGCCTTCCTTCATCTCCGGGATAAACGAGGTACCGAGCAGCGGCACGATCAGCAGCGTGGCGACGAAAGCGGCAACGGCGCTGAGCACGGTCTTGCGGCTGTTCCCCAGCGCCCAGTGCAGCAGGCGCAGGTAATGGCGCTTCATGAAGGCGATCAGGAAGGTGTCATGCTCGGCACCGCCCTTGAGCAGGTACGACGACAGCACCGGCGACAGCGTCAGCGACAGGAACAGCGAGATCGCCAGCGCAATCGAGATGGTGAACGCCAGCGGCGCGAACATCTTGCCTTCCATGCCCGACAGCGTCATCAGCGGCAGGAACACCAGGATGATGATGCCCACGCCGACGATCACTGGCGTGGCCACCTCCTGCACCGCCTTGACCAGGATCTCGGTCTTGGTCAGTCCAGGCTCCTTGTGGCCGAGCCGCTCGAACGCGTTCTCGACCACCACCACCGAGCCGTCGACCATCAGGCCGATGGCGATCGCCAGCCCCCCCAGTGACATCAGGTTGGCCGACAGCCCCGCCTCGTTCATCACCATGAAGGTCAGCAATGGCGTCAGCACCAGCGTGGCCAGCACGATGACCGACGAACGCACGTCGCCCAGGAACAGGAACAGCACGATCACCACCAGCACCACGCCCTCGAGCAGCACCTTGGTCACGGTCCACAGCGCCGCGTCGACCAGTTCGCTGCGGTCGTAGTACGGCACGATCTGCAGCTTGCCCGGCAGCATGCCCCGCTCGTTGATCTCGGCCACGCGGGCCTTGACGCGGCTGACCACCTCCTTGGCATTGCCGCCGCGCATCATCATGACGATGCCGCCGACCGCCTCGGTCTGGCCGTTCTTGACCAGCGCGCCCTGCCGCACCTCATGGCCGATGGTGACGTTGGCCACGTCGCGCAGGTAGACCGGCGTGCCGTCGACTTCCTTCAGCACAATGCTGCCGAGGTCCTCGACGCCCTTGGCCAGGCCGACGCCGCGGATCAGGTACTGCTCGGCGTAGTGCGGCAGCACGCCGCCGCCGGAGTTGGCATTGTTGCGCGCCAGCGCCTCGTAGACCTGCTGGATCGACACGCCGTAATGGCGCATGCGCTCCGGGTTGACCAGCGCCTGGTACTGGCGCACGTAGCCGCCTTGCGAGTTGATCTCGGCCACGCCGGGAATCGAGCGCAGCAGCGGACGCACCACCCAGTCCTGGGCGATGCGGCGCTCGGCCAGCTCTTCCTGGGTCAGTTCGCGGTTGCCGTCGTCGGCGCGGTCCAGCGTGTACTGGTAGACCTCGCCCAGGCCGGTCGAGACCGGCCCCAGCACGGGCGTGACGCCCTCGGGCATGCGCCCGCCCACTTCGATCAGGCGCTCCATCACCAGCTGGCGCGCGAAGTACACGTCGGTGGCATCGGTGAACACCAGCGTAATCAGCGACAGGCCCGCCTTGTTCAGCGAACGCATCTCTTCCAGCCCGGGCAGGCCGGTCATGGCCATCTCCACCGGCACGGTGACAAAGCGCTCCACTTCCTCGGGCGAACGGCCCGCGGCTTCGGTGGCGATCTGCACCTGCACGTTGGTCACATCCGGGAACGCATCCACCGACAGCTTGGTGGCAGCGCGCAGGCCGAAGAAGAACAGCACCACGGCGAGGACGCACACCACCAGCCGCTGTTTGATGGCGGCTTCGACTAGGGATTTCATCATGGCCGGTTACCCTTGTTCGAGGCGCTTGCGCTCATTGTCCAGGTGGAAGGCGCCTTCGACCACGATGCGGTCGCCGGCCTTCACGCCGTTCTGGACCACGCGCATGCCATCGCTCTCGGCGCCCAGCTTGACGCGGGTCAGGCGGTACTTGTTGCCCGGCATCTCGACATAGACCAGCTCGTCGTTGCCATCACGCACCACCGCCGAGGCCGGAATCACCAGCTGGTCGACCGGCTTGCCGGCAATCAGCATGCTCGCCAGCATGGCGGGCTTGAGCCGGCCCTCGCGGTTCTCCAGCTCGGTGCGGACCAGCACCGTGCGCGACTGCGGGCTGACCGTGCGGCCCACGTAGATGAGCTTGCCGGTGATGGTCTGGCGCCCGGCGCCATTGGCCAGCGACGGCACCTCGATCTCCACGCTCTGGCCTTCGGCCACCTGCGCGGCCTGCTGCTCGGGCACCTCGGCCACCACCCAGACGCGCGACAAGTCGGCCACGGTGTAGAGCGCGTCGGCGGGCTGCACCACCTGGCCCTGCGCCACGTTGCGCTCGACCACGGTGCCGCTGATGCTGGAATACACCGGCGAGTGCGAGTTGATGCTGCCGCTCTTGGCCAGCTGGGCGATCGAGCTTGCCGACATGCCCAGCACGCGCAATTGGTCGCGATAGGCGCGCATCTCGGCCGAGGCGATCGCCAGTTCGCTCTCGCGGCGCTGCAGTTCGCCGCGGCCGATCACGTCGGCGGCAAACAGCTGGCGCGCGCGCTCGGCGTTGCGGCCCTGCAGCTCGGTCTGCGCCTCGCTCTTCAGGAACGCCATCTGCGCCGCGCCCAGCTCGCTGCTGTGCAGGCGCGCCAGCACCTGGCCGGCCTTCACTTCCTGGCCCAGCGTGGCATAGAGGTCGGTGACGCGGCCGGTCACGCTGGCACCGATGCGCGACACGCGCTGTTCGTCGAAATCGACGCGGCCGGCCACGCGCAGCATCTCGCTGAACGGGGAGGTGGCCACCGGGGCCACCTTCAGGCCCTTCTGCAGGTTGCCCTCGGGCTGGATCACGCCGGGCGGGAGCTTGGGCGCTTCGGCCACCGGCTCAGGTTTGTCGGAACAGGCCGCCAGGCTGAACGTCAGGACGGCGGCGGCCGTCAGCGAAAGCAGGAAATTGGGACGCATGGTTATTTCTGTTCGATGTTGGACGTCGGCTGCAGGCCCGGCGCGGCGGTGGCGCCCGGGGCGGTCGACATAAGCTTTTCGATCTGGATCGCGGCCAGCTGCAGGTCATACTGCGCGGCGATCAGCTCATTGCGCGCGCCACGCAGCACGCGCTGGGCATCGAGGTAGTCCAGGATGCCGCGCTCGCCGAAGCGGTAGGCGGCCTCGGCCACGCCCAGCGCCGACTCGGCCTCGCGCACGATGCCGGACTCCAGCGCGGTCACCTGGGCCTGGTTGATCTCGTACTGGCGGTAGGCCGCTTCCAGTTCCTGCGTCAGCTCGAACTCGCGCATCTCCAGCGCGCTGCGCGCCTGCGTGGCCTGTGCCGTGGCTTCGCCCACCGGGCCGCGGCGGCGGTCCCACAGCGGGATGGTCAGGATCAGGCCGATCTGCGAGACGTTGTTGTCGGGCTGGCGGTCAGTGCTGGCGCGCAGCGCCACTTCCGGCCAGCGCAGCGACTTCTGGTAATCGACGCCCAGCTGCGCGCGCTCCAGCTCCATGCGGCGCTGGACCAGTTCGGCGTTGCTGGCGGTCATGGTGTCGCGCAGCGCCGGCAGCGGCGGCACGTCTGGCGCCTGGCCGAGCGTGCCCGCCAGCGAGAACTGCCCCGGCATGGCGCCGCCCACCTGCTGGCGCAGCGCGGCCTTGGCCTGGTTGACGCGCAGCTCGGCGGTCTGCTGGCTCTTCTGCGACGCCAGCAGTTCGGTCTCGGCCTTGATCAGCTCGTAGCGCGGGGCCTCGCCCACTTCCACGCGCAGGCGTGCGCGCGAGTGGATCTGGCGCATCATCGCCAGGTCCTCCTCGGCCGCATGCAGCTCGCTCTCGCGGCGCAGCACGTCGTAGTAGGCGGTCTTCACGCGCGCGGCCAGGTCGGCGCGAAAGCCCTGCCGCAGCGCCTGCGACGATTCCAGCCCGCGGGTCGCCATGGCCTCGCGCAGGCTGCGCTGGTGCGGGTAGTCGAACTTCTGCACCACCGCATAGCTGGGCGCATTGCCGCTGGCCACGCCCGGCTGCTTGCCGGACATGCGGCCATACATCACCTCGACCTGCGGATTCGGATAGGCGCGGGCGCTGCTGATGGCGGCGCTGGCCGCGTCGACATTGGCTTCGGCGGCGGCCACGCCCTTGTTGGTGGACTGGGCCAGGTCGAGCAGCTGGGGCAGCGAGTAGGCGGGGCCTTCGGCGGCGGCGCCGGCAGCAGCGGTCTTCGGTACGGCGGCGGCCGCCAGGATGGCGGCGCCCGGCAGCGGCGCGGCCGCCGGCTTGGACAGCGGTGCGCGGGCCGCGGGCGCGGCACCGGCCAGGTCCGTCGCCTTTGCGGACGTGCCGCCTTGGGCTCCGGCCTGGGCCGGGGCCGCGGCAAGCGCCATCAGCGAAAGCGACGCGATCAGGGTCAGCTTGGTTGTTGTCATGAGTCGGGAAAGCAAGCGATACGTCTGCCTCTCGCCACGCTGCCGCCCGCCCCGGGTGACGCTGTCACGGGGACGCAATCACGGCAGGACGCACAACGGCGGCGGCATGCCGGCGCGGTCAGGCGGCAGGCAGGCTGGCGATATCAGGCAAAGGGGCGCGGCCCGCGGCTGGGCGGCTGCATGCGGCAGCGCGCACGGTGCGGGCGCAGGAAAGCGGTCAGGCCTGGGCTATGGGCGGCCGGAAAAAGGCCGAAGGCGGCGGGTCGGCGCGGCCGGGCGGGCGCTGGGCCACGTCACCGCTGGGCAGCAGCAGCTTCACCGGCGGCAACGCAAACAGCGCGCTGGATTCTTCGATCTCGTCGAGCAGGTCGAGCGGATCGAGCAGGTCGGCCGACCAGATATTGCAGTACCCGGGGGGCGGGTCATCGCAGATATCGTCGTCGTGCAGCCCGTCGTCGCCGGGCACAACGATGCGGCCCAGATCGTCGACAGGCTGGGACGCCGCCATGTCGATCAGGTCCACCCCCGCCTGTTGCGTCCCCGGCAACGCCGCGCGCGCGTCCGCCGCTGCTCCGAAGGAGAGCAGCGACAAGCACATGGCAGTCAGCAGCAGGAACAACAGTCGCATTGGGTCGGGGGCATTGACGGCATCGCCGGTGGCCAGGGGTGTTGCGGGGCTACCAGGGATGCTGCAGGACAGCATTGTAACTGAACGATTACGATTGACAGGGAATCGTTACGTTCGTTCCCTTGCTGTAGAGAGAGTGCGCGCCTTTCACGTCTTTCAGACTCCTCCCCTTTCCCGCCATTGCCCGTCTCCGTAGGCTTCTTTCACCTTTCGCCCAAGCGGCGCAGGGTATCGTCTGCAATTTCGTAATACAGGAACGAGTGACAAATGAGCGCTATAATTGCGTATTACCCATTGTCGGAGCCACTCATGCAAGGCACGACCCTGTCATTCCGCGCAGGCGAAGAACTGGCTGAGCAAACCCGCGCGCTGGCGACTGCGGCGGGCCAGAAGACATCGGACTATATCCGCGACGCCGTCCGCGAGAAAAACGAGCGCGAGATGGCCAACCGTATCGCGATGCTGTCGCGCAAGTTAGGGGCGAAGCACCTGGCTGCCAACGAAGAGATGGACAGCACCGCCGGATGACGGCATTGCTTAAGCTGAGGCGGGGACAGGTCTGGGAGGTGGACTTCAATCCCCAGAGCCACCGGGAAGAGCCGGCTAAGCGCAACCGGCCGGCGCTGGTGCTGCAGACCGATCTGCTCAACGATGCCGGCCATCCGACTACGATCGTCGTGCCCGGGACATCACAGACCGAGTCCGAGGATTGCTTTCCGCTGCGCGTGGCGCTGGGGAAGCTGCCGGGGCTGGCCCATGAAACGGACCTGTTGATCGACCAGGTCCGCGCGATATCTAATCGCCGTTTCATGGGCAGCCGCCCGGTGGCGACGCTGGCGCCCAATCACCTGCGCAAGGTGGAAGAGGCCATGCGCCTGCTGCTGCGGCTGTAGGTGTTGCCGCGACGCAGACGCCCTACACCACCCTGAACCCATGCGTCCCGTCGCGCTCCAGTTGCGCGATCAGGCCGAATTCCCAGTCCAGGTAGCCCTGCATCGCCTCGCGCGGGTTGTCGGTGCCTTCATAGGGACGGCGATAGCGGTCGGTGCGGTCCGAGGCCAGGCGCGTCTCGCCGCTCTCCAGCGGCAGCCCCGCGGCGATCCAGGCCTGGGTGCCGCCTTCCAGCACGAATATCTCCGCATCGGTCAGGCGCCGCAGGTCGGCGGCGGCAAAGCGCGCCAGCAGGCTGCTGCCGCAGGTGAGCACGTAGCGCTGCGGCCGCGGGATGCGGGCCAGCGCGTCGGCCAGCTGGGCGCGAATGACAAAATACGCGCCCGGGATATGGCGCCTGACGTAGTTGGCGCTGGTAGTGAAATCCAGCACGGCGGTGCTGCCGTCGCCTGCCTCCAGCCACGCAGCCAGCTGCGCCGTGCCGACGTTGGCGACGGGCGCTGGCGTTGGCACGGGCGCGGCCACCGCACCGGTTTCGCTACGCGCCGACGCGGCCACCGGTTCCACCACCCATACCTCCCAGCCCATCTGTGCCAGCCAGGAGCCCGTCATGCTGGCACGCACGTCATCGTCGTCGGCCAGCACGATGCGCGCGCCGCGCACCGGCGCGCTGTGGTCGGTCTCCTGCACCAGTTGCCCGCCCGGTGCGTTGACGAAACCCGGCAGATGGCCGTCGGCAAATTCCTCGGGTGTGCGCACATCGAAGCGGTACACCGTACGGCCAGGCGTCTGCAGCGTGTCCAACTGTGCCAGCGCAATGCGCCGCACGCCGGCCCGGTCGGCGATCTCGCGCGCGCCGCGGCGGGCGCTGTCGCGGTTGGCATCGCTGACCGTGGCCGGGGCGCGGCGGCTGGCGCCATGATCCAGCTGCTGGCCGGCCAGGGTCCAGCCGATGGTGCCGTTGCGCAGCGCCGCCACCGGGTTCGGGATCCCCGCGTTCACCAAGGATTGCGTGCCGATGATACTGCGCGTGCGGCCCGCGCAGTTGACGATCACGCGCGTGCGCGGATCGGGCGCCAGCTCGCGCACGCGCAGCACCAGCTCGGCGCCCGGCACGCTGGTGGCGGTGGGGATGCTCATGGTCTGGTACTCGTCGAAGCGGCGCGCGTCGACGATCACCACATCGGCCCGGCTGTCGATCAATGCCTGCACTTCCTCGGCCGCCAGCGACGGCGTATGGCGCGCGGCTTCGACCACTTCGCCGAACGACTTGCTCGGCACGTTGACGTCGCGGAACACTTCACCGCCGCCATCGATCCACGCACGCAGGCCGCCTTCGAGCAGATGCACGCGGGTATAGCCCAGGCCCTGCAGCACGGCTGCCGCGCGTGGCGCCAGGTCAGCGCCGGCATGCTCGCCGTAGACCACGACCAGGCTATCGCGGCGCGGGATGCGCGCCCACGCGTCCAGCTCCAGCCGCGATAGCGGGAAGTTGGCAGCCCACAGCGGGTGCTGCTGAGCGAAGGGATCTTCCTCGCGCACGTCGATCAGTGCGATCTCGTCGCGGTTGCGCAAGGCGTTGCGCACGGCTTCGGGAGAAACCGTCGGAAAGGCCGGCGTAGCGGAAACGTTGGTCATGACTGGGCAAGTTCGCGGGAGCGGTCCCACAGGTTGGGCAGGGTCTGGTTGGAATAGCCGGAGACAAAGGGCTTGCGGGTGCCATCCTCGGTGTAGACCGAGCGGCGCACCGCGCCGATATTGGCGCCGTAGACATGGATGCTGACCGAGACGCGGTCGTCGTAGACGTTGTTGACGCGATGGATATCGCCCACGGCCGGCGACACGGCTTCGACCTGCCCTGGCAGCAAGCGCACGCTCGCGCCGCTGGCAACCGGACGCCCGGCGGCGTCGAGCGCGAACGCCTGCGCGTCTTCCGCGCCGCGCAGCATGCCGATCAGGCCCCACACGGTGTGGTCGTGGATCGGCGTGCGCTGGCCCGGTCCCCAGACAAAGCTGACGATGGAGAAGCGCTCGGCGGAATCGCAATGCAGCAGGTGCTGCTGGTAGTACTCGGGGTGCGGCTGGGCCCACGCCTCGGGCAGCCAGTCATCGCGCGCAACCAGCGTCGCCAGCAACGCCCCGCCTTCACGCAGGATGCGCGGCTCGTCGGGATGCTGGTCGAGCAGCGCGGCCAGGCCGGTGATGAAATCGCGCAGCGGCGCCAGCGCGTTGGGATCGGGGGAACTGCCCATGGGAATGCTCCGGAGTGTCTCGTTGTGGTTGCCGGCCGCCGGGGCCAGCCGCGCGGCCCTCTGCGGGGCGCTGGCCCCGCAAACATAGCATGGCGGGCGCGGCGGCGCTTACACGCCCAGCTGCGCGCGCCCGGCGGCGAGCAGGATCGAATCGTTCTGCGGCGTATGGATGCGGCTGCACAGCACGTCGCGATAGTGGCGCTCGAGCGGGTGGTTGCGGCTCAGCCCGTAGTTGCCCGACAGCTGCAGGGCCAGCTCCGCCGCGCGGATGGCGTTGCCGGTCACGGTGAACTTCAGCAGGCCGCTGTCGGCGCTTGCCGGCGGAGCACCCGCGTCGGTGCGCGCCGCGGCATCGTCGAGCAGCACCTGGTTGACGCGCAGCAGCGCGGCGATCTCGCCGACGGCCTCCTGCACGCGCGGCAGCGTCGCCAGCGGCGCGCCCAGGCTGCCGGGCGCGCGCTCGCGCACGAAGTCGTTGAGCCACGCCGACGCCGCGCGCGCCACCGCGTCATAGAGGCTGCCCAGCAACACCACCATCCAGGCCTGCTGGTCCGCATTGGCGTCTGCGTCCGCCTGGCTGGCGCCGGCCGGCGCCCACGCCGAGGGCGGACGGATATCGACGGCGTGGTCCGGCGGGATCCAGACATTGTCGAGCACGGTCTCGTGGCTGCCCGAGGCACGCAGGCCAAGGTGGTTCCAGTTCTCCACGATGCGCACGCCGGCGATACCCGACGCAGGGCCCGGCACCAGGAACACGCCGACGCGCGGCTGCGGCTCGTCGGTGCGCGCCCACACCGCGAGCCAGCGCAAGGCGGGGATGCCGGTGCTGTACAGCTTGCGGCCGCTGACGCGCCAGCCGTCGGCCACGCGCGTCGCCACCGTGGCCGGGAGGCCGCCGCGCGCGGGCGAGCCCAGTTGCGGTTCCACCCGCAGCGAATTGATCAGCGCGCCCTCCTGCACCGCGCTGGCGAAGACCTGCTCGCGCAGCGCCGCCGGCCAGTGCGAATCGGCGCGCGCAATGGCGCGATGCTGCAGGTAGGTCATGGTCAGCACCAGCGCGGTCGCGGCGTCGCCGCCGGCCAGCGCTGCCACGATGCGGCGCGCCTGCACCAGGCCCGCGCCGCCGCCACCATGAGCGCGCGGCACCACCTGCGCAATCAGGTCATGGGCGTGCAGCTGCGCAAAGTTGTCGTGCGGGAAGCTGGCCGCTGCATCGTGCGCGCCGGCAGCGGCGGCAAAGCGCGCGGACAGCACCGACAGCACCTCGCCTAGGCGCGCATCGCTGGCAGGCAGCCGGCGCTGGGCAGACGTCAGGGACATGAAGCAAGACTCCGGTAAGAGATGAGCGCGCGGTGCGCACCGAATGCCGCCTAGCGTAGCGCCGCCGGCGCCCGGCGAAAACGATGCTTATTGAATATGGAGCGTCGTTTTTATTCGTTAGCGCAGGCGCGCCGCTGTCGTACTTTCTGCCTCAGCCCAATCCAACCCGACACCGACTTCCAGGAGAACGCATATGAGCGTCGATTTCATCGGCATGATCCAGAGCCAGAAGCAATCCGAGATCCATCCCCCGTCAGGCCCGGTGATCGATCGCGACTACGTGCGCGCATTTGCCCAGGCGCACGAGCAGGCCGGCTTCGACCGCATCCTGGTGCCGCACCACTCCACCGGTCCGTCGGCAACGCTGACCATTGCCTACGCCGCCAGCGTGACCGAGCGCATCCATTTCATGCTGGCGCACCGCCCCGGCTTTACCGCGCCGACGCTGGCTGCGCGCCAGATCGCCACGCTCGACCAGTTCAGCGGCGGCCGCCTTGGCGTGCACTTCATCTCCGGCGGCTCGGACAGCGAGCAGCAGCGCGACGGCGACTTCCTCGACCATGACCAGCGCTATGCGCGCACCGACGAGTACCTGCACATCCTTCGCCGCATCTGGACCGAGACCACGCCGTTCGACCACGAAGGCCAGTTCTATCGCTTTACGCAGGGCTTCTCCGAGGTCAAGCCGGCACAGCAGCCGCATGTGCCGATCTATTTCGGCGGCGCCTCGGCCGCCGCGCTGGCCGTAGCCGGCAAGCATGCGGACGTTTACGCGCTGTGGGGCGAGTCGCTCGACCAGGTGCGCGAGCTGACTACGCGCGTGCGCGCCGAAGCCGCGCGCCACGGCCGCACGGTGCGCTTCTCGGTATCGTTCCGGCCGATCCTGGCCGAGACCGAAGACCAGGCCTGGGCGCGCGCCGACCGCATTCTCGAACGCACCCGCGCGCTGCGCGTGCAGGCCGGCTACAGCCGCGGCGGCCCGCAGCAGAGCGAGGGGGCTCGCCGCCTGCTGGCAGCGGCCGACCGGGGCGATCGCGTCGACCAGCGCCTGTGGACCGCGATTGCGCGCGAGACCGGCGGACGCTCCAACTCCACCGCGCTGGTCGGCACGCCCGAGCAGGTCGCGCAGGCGCTGCTGGCCTACTACGAGCTGGGCGTCACCACCTTCCTGATCCGCGGCTTCGATCCGCTGGAAGACGCCATCGACTACGGCCGCGAACTGATCCCGCGCGTGCGTGCCCTGGTGGCCCAGCACGACGCCGCACAAGGGACACAGCGCCAGGCCGCCTGAACGCACCCCCACACCACACCACGAAGACGAGAATCCCACATGAGCCACAACCACAGCAACCATGCCGACCCGCGACGACGCCGCGTGCTGCGCCTTGCCGGCGCCGCGGCCGTGGCCGCGCCCGCGCTGATCCTTGGCCGGCAGGCCTGGTCGGCGCCGCGCAAACTGACCTTTGCCTGGAACCAGAATTCCTTTTGCCTGACACCGGTAGTGGTGGCGCAGGAGAAAGGCTTCTTCGAGAAGAACGGCCTGCAGGTCGACCTGATCAACTACAGCGGCTCCACCGACCAGCTGCTCGAATCGATCGCCACCGGCAAGGCCGATGCCGCGGTGGGCATGATCCACCGCTGGCTCAAGCCGCTCGAGGCCGGCTTCGACGTCAAGATCATCGGCAGCTCGCATGGCGGCTGCGTGCGGCTGGTGGGATCGAAGGCCGCGGGCGTCACCACGCTGCAGCAACTGAAGGGCAAGACCGTTGGCGTCAGCGACCTGGCGGCGCCCGGCAAGCACTTCTTCACCATCCTGCTGGCCAAGAATGGCATCGACCCCGACAAGGACGTGACGTGGCGCCAGTACCCGGCCGACCTGCTCGGCGTGGCGGTCGACAAGGGCGAGATCCAGGCCATCGCCGACGGCGACCCTAATCTCTACCTGCTGGAAAAGCGCACCAACGGCGCCTACGTGGAACTGGCCACCAACCTTACCGGCGAGTACGCGCGCAAGGTCTGCTGCGTGGTCGGCGCGCGCGGCGAACTGGTGCGCAACGACCGCCCCGCGGCGACGTCGCTGGCGCGCGCCATCGTGCAGGCCACCGACTATGTCAACGAGAACCCCAACGAAGCCGCCAGGGTGTTTGCGAAGTATTCCCCCAAGATCCGCCCGGATGACCTGCGCAAGCTCTACGCCACGCTGACTTACACCCACCACCCGACCGGCGTCGACCTGCGCGACGAGATCGCGTTCTATGCCGACGATTTCCGCCGCATCGGCGTGCTGAAGAAGTCCACCGATGCCAAACGCCTGGCGCAGCATGTCTACGCCAACGTGCTGGGGTAATGCCATGACCACAAGCCAAAGCGCGTTCGAGCCAGGTCTCGGGCGCCCGTCCTCCGCTGCGCCCGCACCGTACGCAACCGCAGCCGCATCCCGCCACGCCGGCCCGATCTGGGCCACCGGCATCCTTGCCGCGCTGGCGTGGGCAGCGTTCGGTGCGCTGACATGGCGATGGCCCAACCAGGCAGTTGGCTTCAGCGACTGGGCCTATACCGCGGAGCTTGGCATCGCGGCGCTGGCGGGCGCGGCCGTGCTCGCCGTGGTGGCGCTCGCCGGCCAGCGGGCCCGGGCCGCGCAACGTCCACTGGCGGCGTTGCGCACCGCCGGCCCGTGGCTGGTGGCGCTGCCCGTCGCGCTGTCGGCCTGGGAAATCCTGACCGCCAAGACCGCGATCCTGCCCACGCCGTTCTTCGCGCCGCCGCAGGCGCTGATCGAGGTGTATGCGGACGACTGGCCGCGGCTGGGCGAGAGTGCGCTGAACACGCTGAAGCTGCTGGGGCTGGGTGTCGCGTATGGCGGTCTGGCGGGCTTCCTGGTGGGCGTGTCGATCGGCTGGTCGCGGCGCATCGGCTACTGGGTGCATCCGGTACTCCGCGTGCTGGGGCCGTTGCCATCGACCGCGCTGCTGCCGCTGACCTTCTACTTCTTTCCGTCCAGCTATTCCGCCGCGGTGTTCCTGATTGCGCTGGCCACGGCGTTCCCGGTCGCGGTGCTGACGTGGTCGGGCGTGGCCGGCGTCAACAAGAGCTATTACGACGTCGCGCGCACGCTGGGCGCATCGGGCTGGTTCCTGGTGCTGCGCGTGGCGATCCCGGCGGCGCTGCCGCAGGTGTTCGTCGGCCTGTTCATGGGGCTCGGCGCTTCGTTCTCGGTGCTGGTCACCGCGGAAATGATGGGCGTGAAGTCCGGCCTCGGCTGGTACCTGACCTGGGCCCAGGGCTGGGCCTCGTACGTCAACATGTATGCGGCGCTGATCGTGATGGCGCTGTTGTTCTCGGGCGTGATCACGCTGCTGTTCGCCGCGCGCGACCGCGTGTTGTCTTGGCAGAAGGGGACGGTGAAATGGTGAGCGTGGTGGAGCGGTTGAAGTCATCGGGATCTTTTCCGCGCGCGAAGCAGGCTTCCCTTTCCCGCTACGCGCAGAGCGAAGACGCAGGAGTGCCGACCGGCGCCCGTATCGATATCCGGCAGGTCAGCCACTGGTTCGGCCAGGGCAACGAGCGGCTGCAGGTCCTTGACAACGTCGACCTTGGTGTGGCGCCGGGCGAATTCGTCGCCCTGCTCGGCCCCAGCGGCTGCGGCAAATCCACGCTGCTGCGGCTGGTCGCGGGGCTGGACCAGCCTACGTCGGGCGAGATCCTGCAGGATGGCGCGCCGATTACCGAGCCGGATCCCTCGCGCATCGTGGTGTTCCAGGACCCCACGCTGTACCCGTGGCGCCGGGTCTGGGACAACGTCGCGCTCGGGCTGCAGGCACAGGGCATCCTCGCGCAGCAGCGCGATCGCGTCGACGACGCCTTGCGCCGGGTCGGGCTGGAATCGTTCGCGCGCGCCTTCCCGCACCAGCTGTCCGGCGGCATGGCGCAGCGCGTGGCGCTGGCGCGCGCGCTGGTCAACGAGCCGCGGCTGCTGGTGCTGGACGAGCCGCTGGGCAAGCTGGATTCCCTGACGCGACTGGCGATGCAGAGCGAGCTGGTCGAGCTGTGGCAGCGCTCGCGCTTCTCGGCGCTGCTGGTCACGCATGACGTGGAAGAGGCGCTGTTCCTGGCGCAGCGCGTGATCGTGTTCAGCCAGCGCCCGGCGCGCATCGCGGCCGAGCTGCGGGTCGACCTGCCCTATCCGCGCCATCGCGGGGATCCGCGCCTGACCGCATTGCGCCATGAGGCGCTGCGCCACCTGGGACTCGACGCCAGCTGGTAATGACACGCGTGGCGCCGTACTTCCCCGCGCTGGCCGCCCGATGAGCGGCCTGCCGCCGCAGGCCTGGCTGAATGCGCTGCTGGTGCTGGTCGAGGCGCTGCAGCGCGGCCTGCTGTCGCTCTGGCATGCGCTGGGCCTGACCGGCGACAGCCACGGCCAGCCCGCCTGGCCGTGGGCGCGACGCGTGGCCGGCGAAACCCTGCTGATCGACCTGGGCCTGGCACGCCAGCTCGGCCTGACCCTGTGCGCGCTGGCCGTTGCCGTGCTGGCCGTGGCGTTGGCGCTGGCCTGGCGCCGCCGTCGCGGCGTGCTGCTCGCCGCCGGTGCGCTGGCACTGGTGGCGGCGCCGTGGCCCAGCATCTCGCTGCTGTGGGTGCCGGCCGCGCCCACCAGCTTTCACACCAGCCCGGCGCGTTTTTCCGTCGACACCATTACCCTGGGCGCGCGCGTCTATACGCAGCATTGCGCCAGTTGCCACGGCACGGACGGACGCGGCGAAGGGCCGCTCGCCGCCGGCCTGGCAGTGTGGCCGCCCACGCTGGCCAGCCCGCTGCTGGCGCGGCGCGCCGACGGCGAGCTGTTCTGGCATGTGCTGGCCGGCATGCGCGACCGGCTCGGGCAACCCACCATGCCGGCCTTCCGCGACCGGCTTGGCGATGCCGAGGCCTGGGCCGTGATCGACTACATGAAGGCGCTGTCGGCGGGCAGCGGCGGCGACGGCAACTGGCCGGTGCCGCTGCAACTGCCTGAGATGACGGTCCGTTGCGCCGACGCCGCGCCGATGGCCCTGTCCGCCTGGCGCGGCGGGCAGCGCGTGCGGCTGGTGGCGGTCGACAGCGGCACCGCGCTGCCATTCGACGATCCGCGCTTCCTGACCGTGCTGGTCACGCCCGACGGCCGCCCGCCGGCGCAGGTGCCGCGCTTCCGCGCTGGCTGCACCGCGGCCTCCGCGCAGGCATGGCAAGCCATCGCAGCCATCTCTGGCCGGCCGCCTGCGCACCTGGCCGGCACCCAACTGCTGGCGGACCGCGCCGGCTGGCTGCGCGCGCGCGGCACGCCAGACCGGCCATGGTCCGACGCAGACCTGGTGTGCGTGTCCGGTCCGCAAGCCGGCACGCAAGGCGCGCCCGCCGCGGTTACCGACGGGCTGACAGCGCTGCTTCTGCGCATGGACGCCGAGCCCGTCCGCTTCGTCAAGGGCGGCTTCATTCACTGAGCTGCCGTCACCGGCCCGCACCGATCCGCGTGCGGTCCATCCGCTCGACCTTCACCATTTTTTTACAGCTGACGCTGGGCCTTTTGCGCCCGGCGGGTAGCTGCACGAGGTCGAACGCCTCATGCCAGAGCTCCTGAATGCCTCATGAAGCACTCGAAATGGCTTTTTGTCTCATTTTTTCGTTAATTTCATTCCGTAAACCAAAACTTCCTATTGACCAACGGAAGTCTTCCGCCTACATTTCCCCCAACAAGCAATTTTCCGGAACGCCTTGTTCCACTTTATAACACCCTCATCAGGAGACAACGCCATGCGCGACCTCGAAACCACCAAGCAGCCCGCCGTTTCCGGTGGCTCGGCCGCCGCGAAAGACCAGGTGCCCGCCGGCCCGCAGACCATGACCCCGTCCGAAGCCTTTGTCGAAACGCTGGCCGCCAACGGCGTGACCGACATGTTCGGCATCATGGGCTCGGCCTTCATGGACGCGATGGACATCTTCGCGCCGGCCGGCATCCGCCTGATCCCGGTGGTGCACGAGCAAGGCGCCGGCCATATGGCGGACGGCTACGCTCGCGTGTCGGGCCGCCACGGCGTGGTGATCGGCCAGAACGGCCCCGGCATTTCCAACTGCGTGACCTCGATCGCCGCCGCTTACTGGGCCCACAGCCCGGTGGTGATCGTCACCCCCGAGGCCGGCACCATGGGCATCGGCCTGGGCGGCTTCCAGGAAGCCAACCAGCTGCCGATGTTCCAGGAGTTCACCAAGTACCAGGGCCACGTCACCAACCCGGCGCGCATGGCCGAGTTCACGGCGCGCTGCTTCGACCGCGCCAAGGCCGAAATGGGCCCGACCCAGCTGAACATCCCGCGCGACCACTTCTACGGCAAGATCACCGCCGAAATCCCGAAGCCGCAGCATCTCGACCGCGGCCCCGGCGGCGAGCAGAGCCTGAACGAAGCGGCCGAGTTGCTGGCCAACGCCAAGTTCCCGGTGATCATCTCGGGCGGCGGCGTGGTGATGGCCGATGCCATCGAGGAATGCAAGGCGCTGGCCGAGCGCCTCGGCGCACCGGTGGTCAACAGCTACCTGCACAACGACTCGTTCCCGGCCAGCCACCCGTTGTGGTGCGGCCCGCTGGGCTACCAGGGCTCGAAGGCGGCGATGAAGCTGATCTCGCGCGCCGACGTGGTGGTGGCGCTGGGCTCGCGCCTGGGGCCGTTCGGCACGCTGCCGCAGCACGGCATGGACTACTGGCCCAAGACCGCCAAGATCATCCAGATCGACGCCGACCACAAGATGCTGGGCCTGGTGAAGAAGATCTCGGTCGGCATCTGCGGCGACGCCAAGGCCGCCGCGATCGCGCTGACCCAGCGCCTGGCCGGCCGCACGCTGGCCTGCGACGCGACCCGCGACGGCCGCGCCACCGAAATCGCCAACGAGAAGGCGGCGTGGGAGAAGGAGCTGGACGACTGGACGCACGAGCGCGACCCGTACAGCCTCGACATGATCGAAGAGCAGAAGAACGAGCGCACGCCCACCGGCGGCCACTACCTGCATCCGCGCCAGGTGCTGCGCGAGCTGGAAAAGGCCATGCCGGAAGACGTGATGGTGTCGACCGACATCGGCAACATCAACTCGGTGGCCAACAGCTACCTGCGCTTCGAGAAGCCGCGCAGCTTCTTCGCGGCGATGAGCTGGGGCAACTGCGGCTACGCCTTCCCCACTATCATCGGCGCCAAGGTCGCGGCACCGCATCGCCCGGCCGTGTCGTACGCCGGTGACGGCGCCTGGGGCATGAGCCTGATGGAAACCATGACCTGCGTGCGCCACAACATCCCGGTGACCGCGGTGGTGTTCCACAACCGCCAGTGGGGCGCGGAGAAGAAGAACCAGGTGGACTTCTACAACCGCCGCTTCGTCGCGGGCGAGCTCGACAACCAGAGCTTCGCCGGCATCGCCAAGGCGATGGGCGCCGAAGGCATCGTGGTCGACCGCCTGGAAGACGTGGGCCCGGCACTGAAGCGCGCCATCGACCTGCAGATGAACCACGGCAAGACCACCATCATCGAGATCATGTGCACGCGCGAGCTGGGCGACCCGTTCCGCCGCGATGCGCTGGCCAAGCCGGTGCGTTACCTGGACAAGTACAAGGATTACGTCTGAGTCCGAGCTTGCACAGGCGCATCGCTTGCGATGGGCGTACTCCCTCTCCCGCTTGCGGGAGAGGGTTGGGGTGAGGGCCGGAGCGGCCACGAAGTGAGGCTTCAGCATGGCGAGCGCCTGCCCTCACCCCCGGCCCCTCTCCCGCAAGCGGGAGAGGGGAGAACACCAAGGGCATAGCGTCGGACGCTGGCCCTTTTTTCAGTTTTACCGAGCCAACCACCATGAAACCCATCCTCCGCATCATCGACCGCGCCCGCGCCGCACCTCGCCGCATCGTGCTGTGCGAGGCCGACGACCCGCGCATCCTGCAGGCCGCGCAACGCGCCACGCAGGAAGGCATTGCGCGCATCGTGCTGGTTGGCAATCCGCGCCAGATCAACGCCGCCGCGGCCATCCACGGCATCGCACTGGACGGCATGACGCTGGTCGACCCCGCCACCTCGGCGCTCACGCCCTCATTCGCCCAGCAACTGTTCGCGCTGCGCCAGAAAAAGGGCATGACGCTCGAGGAAGCAAAGCGCACTGTGCTGGACCCGCTGTGCTTCGCCAACCTGATGGTGCGCCTGGGCCATGCCGACGGTTCGGTCGCGGGCGCCGCCCACACTACCGCCGACGTCGTGCGCAACGCGATCCAGCTGATCGGGCTGGCCCCCGGCTTCCGGCTGGTGTCGAGCTTCTTCCTGATGATGCTGTGCGAGCCGTTCCACACGCTCAAGGGCGGATTGATCTTTTCTGACTGCGGCCTGGTGGTAGACCCCGATGCCGAGGCGCTGGCCGATATCGCCATGGCCGCCGCCGACAGCGCGCGCGCGCTGCTGAACGACGAGCCGCGCGTGGCGATGCTGTCGTTCTCGACCAGCGGCAGCGCCCACCACGCCGCGGTGGACAAGGTCGTGGCCGCTACCGAGCGCGTGCGCGCGCAGCGCCCCGGCCTGGCCATCGACGGCGACGTGCAGCTCGATGCCGCCATCGTCGCCGAGATCGCCGCGCGCAAGGTCGCGCATTCGCAGGTGAATGGCCACGCCAACGTGCTGGTGTTCCCCAGCCTGGAGGCCGGCAATATCGGCTACAAGCTGGCCGAGCGCGTCGGCGGCGCCAAGGCCATCGGTCCGATGTTGCAAGGCCTGAACAAGCCGGCCAACGACCTCTCGCGCGGCTGCAGCGCCGACGACGTGTTCCATGTGATCGCCGTCACGGTGGTCCAGGCGCAGGCCGTCGCGGCACAGGCCACCAAAGGCGAGCAGGCGGCATGAAAGCGGAATTGTTGTTGCCGCTGCTGGGCCTGCAAGCCCTGCTCGGTGCCGGCACCTATTTCCAGACGGTGACCGGCTTTGGCCTCGGCATGATCGTGATGGGCGCCACCAGCGGGCTGGGACTGGCGCCGGTGGCCACCGTGGCCGCCGTAGTCAGCCTGGTAACGCTGGCCAACAGCGCCTGCGCGCTGCCCGGCAAGTTCCAGCACATCGACTGGCGCGCCGTGGGCGCTGCGGCGATCGGCATCCTGCCTTCGGTGCTGGTCGGCGTGCTGGTGCTGGAATACCTGAGCAGCACCGCGGCCACGCTGCTGCAGCTGCTGCTGGGCGCGGTGATCCTGTACGGCGGCCTCAGCGCCGCCTTCAAACCCGAGCCGCTGCCGCAACGTTCAGGCGACGGCAGCTTCTTCATGAGCGGCGTCTTCGGCGGCTTGCTGAGCGGCATGTTCGGCGTCTCCGGGCCGCCGCTGATCTTCCAGTTCTACCGGCAGCCGATGAAGCCGGTGGAAATCCGCTGCGCGCTGATCCTGGTATTCACCGTGACCTCTTCCGTGCGCACGCTGTTCTCGGCGTGGCAGGGTCAACTCGACGCCGCGATCTGGCTGCAGGCCGCGGTCGGGGTGCCGGTGGTGGTGATTGCCACGCTGCTGGGTCGGCGCTTTCCGCCGCCGTTCTCGCCGACCACGACTCGTCGCGTCGCGTTCGGGGTGCTGATCGGGATCGGGGTCAGTTTGATGCTGCCGGCGATATCGGCGTGGGTGCGCTGAGGCGCCGGCACAGTCCCCCTCGCTCTCAGGCCACCGTCCCCGCCGGCCGCCCCAGCGGCGCGGCGTCTTCCTTGCCGCCACTGCCGCCAGCCTGCTCGAGGTCCATGCCGGTGGTTTCGGGCAGCAGCGCGGCGGCCACCACCACCATCGCATAGCCGACCCCCGCGACAATTGCGATCGCGGTCGGCAGCGAGGTGTGCCCTGAACTGAGCCATCCCACCGACAGCGGAAACAGCGAGCCGATCACGCGGCCGGCGTTGTACGAGACGCCGTACCCGGTCGCGCGGATATCGTTGGGATAGGACTCGGCGATGGTCGCGCCGATGCCGGCAAACACGCCCTGCATCAATACGCCCAGCGGGAAGCCGAGGAACAGCATGGAGGTGTTGGACACCGGGATCACCATGTAGACCAGCGCGGCGATGAACGCGCCCGCGGCGAAGACGATGTACGTCAGCCGCCGGCCCCAGCGGTCGGTGGCATAGGCGCCCGCCACGTAGCCGGCCAGTGAGCCGATGATGGTGACCGTCAGGTAGGAACTGGTGCCGAACACCGACAGCCCGCGCTCGGTCTTGAGGAAGGTCGGCAGCCACGTGGCGATGGCATAGTAAGCGCCCAGCATGCCGCCGGACAGCAGGCTGCACAGCAGCGTCTTGGCCAGCAGCGGGCCGCGGAACAGCCGGCCCAGCCCCGCCAGCGCCGAGCCCTGGGTGCCGGCGGCGCGGCTCTTCAGGAAGATCTCGGGCTCTTCCAGGTTGCGGCGCAGGTAGATCACTACCAGCGCCGGCAGGATGCCGAGGAAGAAGCAGACGCGCCATGCCGTCTCCGCCGGCAGCACGCTGAACGTGATCGCATACACGATCGCCGCCGCGCCCCAGCCGAAGGAATAGCTGCTGGCGGTAAAGCCAGAGTATTTGCCGCGGTGCGCCGGGTTGCGGATCATCTCGGTCACCAGCACCATGCACAGCGACGACTCGCCGCCGAACCCCAGCCCCTGGATCATGCGGAAGACCATCAGCTGCTCGGGCGACTGCGCAAGCCCGCACAGGAAGCACGCGCCGGCGAATACGATGATGGTCCAGCGCAGCACGCGCACGCGGCCGTAGCGATCCGCCAGGATCCCCGCGCCGATCGCGCCGACCAGCGAGGACACCAGCGTCCACGTGACGATCGCCCCCGCGGTCGATTTGCTCATGCCCCACTGCGACAGCAGCGTGGAGATGAGGAAGGAATAGATCATGAAGTCGAACACGTCGACGGCATGCCCCAGGAACGCGCCATAGAATCCCTTGCGCTCCATGCGCGACAAATCACGGAACCAATCGAACATGATCCCCTCCCCTGTGGTGTGTGATGTGTTGTGGTTGGTAGTGGTCAGTTGCGGTGCGCCGCGGACTGCGGCGGCCTTGGCGTCCGGTACGCATAGCCCGCTTCCTCCAGCAGGCAGGCAAAACGCAAGGCGGTGAGATCCTGGAAGCGGCCGGCGACGATCTGCACGCCGACCGGCAATCCGCCGGCACCGGGGCCGATCGGCGCCACCGCAGAAGGCAGCCCGCACAGCCCGGAGTGGCCGGCCCAGAACAACTGCGTGGTCATCGGCTGCGGGCGGCCGTTGACGGTGAGCGTGCGCTGCCACGGCTCGCCGGCCTCGTCGAGCGCAAACGCGGTAGTGGCGGCGGCCGGGCACAGCAGCACGTCGTAGCGGGTGAAGAAGCTGCGCCAGGCGGCGGCAAAGCGTTCGCGCGCCACCTGCAGGCGCAGCCAGTCGCGGTGGCGCAGCGTCGCGCCGGTGTACTGCAGGGTCGCGTAGTCTTGATCGCCGGCGGTGGCGGTGGCGCTGCGGGCCAGCGCATCGGCGAAGGCGGCGTCATCCATGTGCACCGAGGTGGTGGCGCGCAGCAGCGTCACGTAGGCATGCCATAGCTCGCCGGCGTCGAAGTCCGGCCGTTCGTGCCAGCCGACGTGGGCACCCTGCTCCGCCAGCCAGTGGCCCAGTTGTTCGATCTGTGCGGCGACCTCGCCATCCGCTTCCGCCTGCGCATGGGTAGGCAGCACGGCGATGCGGAAGTCGGCGAGCCGGCGGTGCGGGCATTCCGGCCACTGCAAGCGGTATGGCAGCGCGTCGTCACCGTCCGGGCCCGCGATGACGCGCAAGACCAGTTCCAGGTCGCGCGCGCTGCGCGCCAGCGGGCCGGCGACATTGATGTCCTGCTCGCCGAAGCGCGCGGCACCAGTGCCATGGCCGGCCAGCGGCACCAGCCCGTGGCTCGGCTTGAGCGAGAAAATGCCGCAGTAGTGCGCCGGATTGCGCAGCGAGGAACCGATGTCGGAACCCACGTCGAAGAACGACAGGCCGGCGCAGACCGCCGCGGCGCTGCCGCCCGACGAGCCGCCCGGCGTGCGCGTGGGATCGTGCGGGTTGCGCGTGGTGCCGTAGATGGCGTTGTAGCTCTGCCAGTCGCGCAGGCCGAGCGGGACGTTGGTCTTGCCGAGCAAGATCGCGCCCGCGTCGCGAAGCCGCTGCACCACCACCGCGTCGCGCCCGGCCACGTGCCCGCGCAGGGCCGGATTGCCGCAGGTGGTGGGCCAGCCGGCGACGTCGAACGACTCCTTGACCGAGAACGGCACGCCGTCGAGCACGCCGCGTGCCTGGCCGGCACGACGGCGCCGGTCACTGTCGCGCGCCGCCGCGCGGGCCGCATCGAAATCCCACAGCACCAGCGCGTTGATGATGCCGTGCCATTGCCGCTGCGCCGCCTCGCAGGCATCCACCAGTTGCTCCGACGAAACCGTGCCAGCGGCAAGCCGCTGCGCCACCTCCCATAGCGGCGGAAAGCCGCCAGTCGTCCAGTCCGGCAGGTTCACATCGGCTCCTTGTCTTGATCCGCGCTCGTGCGGCGCGGTGGGGGCGTATGAGGGGCTCAGGTCTACTTCGACTGCTTTGGTATACTATATTCCGTATCGCGCGCAGTGCAAGGACAATGCGCACGGGCGCCATGCAAGCGGCGTGCGCCGGTTTTCTGGGATGACAGGGAAGAACGGCCCGCAGGACGCGTGCCAGGGAGGAAGGCGGGAACAACAAGGCCGCGCGGCGGGGCTCCGCCGCGCGGTCATTCAGTATGGGTCAGCAATGGCCGCGTCGCGGCGCCCGGCCGCCCAGCGCAAGGAAGAAGCGACCGATATCGCGCAGCCGCAGCGGCAGCAGCGGCGTGGCATGGCGCACCGCGTCGCGCGCGGCAAAGTGGCCCAGTAACTGTTGGCCGACGGGTTGAGAAAGGTAGCGTTGTTCGGGCGACTGCATGGCAAATCTCGTAACCTTGAATGACTACAGTATACACTGAATTGGTGCACTGCGTCATATCGGGGCAGGGCATGCCCTGCGGGCGGGAATCAATGCAAGCTTAAACGCTCAGGCAGCCTGCGCCGCGCTGCCCTGCCCGCCCACCGGCAGGTCAGCTGCCTTGGCGGCGCTGTAGACATGGCGCGCGGCCAGCAGTGCCGCGAGGTCGGCGTCGCCGGCGATCACCGCCTGCAGGATCTGCGCGTGCTCGTCCCAGTTCTGGCGCGCGCGCACCACGTTGGCCGGGCCGAACAGCACCGCGGTGCGCTCGCGCAGCGAACGCATCATTTCCTGCAACACGCTGTTGGCGGCGATGTTGCCAAGCACCTCGTGGAAGCGCGTATTGAGCGCCAGCAGCTCATCCGCGCGGCCCTGCGCCGCGGCCTCCATGCCCTGCCGCAATACGGTTTCCAGCTCCGCCACCAGCGCCGGGTCGCGCCGCTGCGCCGCAAGCTTGGCGTTAAGACCCTCCAGCGTGGCGCGCACTTCTACCATCTCGCGCGCAATCACTGGCGACAGGCTGGCCACGGTCGCGCCGCGGCGCGGCTCGATCACCACCAGCCCTTCGCTGGCGAGCGCGCGCAGCGCCTCGCGCACCGGGATGCGCGATACGCCCAGTTCCGCCGAGAGCTTGTTCTCCACCAGCCGTTCGCCCGGCGCATATTTGCCGTTCAGGATGCCTTCGCGCAGCTTGTCGGTGACAAGGGCGAACAGCGGCGAGTGGCTGGCACCGAGGCTCAGCGGCTCGGCAGGCACTGCAGGGGACGGAGTGAGGGACATGGGTCGGCAGAGGCGTAAGCGGAAAGGCTGGCGTCATTGTATACCAGCCATTTATGCCATACCGCCATGTCTTAACAAGGGTGCTGGAACGTGAAGCTGTCGGCGTACAGGCGCTCGGGACTGGCCCCATGCGCGATGAAGGCGGCACGCGCGTCACGGATCATGTCGGGCGAGCCGCACAGGTAGATCGCGTATTCGCTCAGGTCGCCCAGGTCGGCCAGGGCCGCGTCATGCACATAGCCGCGCCGGCCCTGCCAGTCCGCGCCGGCGCGCGACAGCACCGGCGCGTAGCGGAACTCGTAGAGCCGTTCGCCCCAGCCCGGAATCTCGCGGTGCAGGTACAGGTCCTGCGCCTGCCGCATGCCCCAGTACAACGACACCGGCGGGCAATCGGGATCGTCCATCAGCGATTCCAGGATCGCCTTGATCGGCGCCAGGCCGGTGCCGGTGGCCACCATCAGCAGCGGCCGGTAGTCGCTGGCGCGGTAGAAGAAGCTGCCCAGCGGCAGCTCGACCTCGATCGCATCGCCGGCGCGCATGCGCGGCAGGATGCCATCGGTAAAGGCGCCACCGGGAATGCGCCGCACGTGCAGGTCGATGCGCCCGTCGCGCGGCACCGAAGCCATCGAGAAGCTGCGCGCGAGCCCGTCGCCGCTCAACAGTTTCAAATACTGGCCGGGCCGGTAGTCCAGCGCACCCGCGTCGGGCACCTCCAGCTCGACGTGCATGACATCGGCCGACAGCGGGCGCAGCGCCCGCACCACCGCGCGATGGCGCGCCGGTTCGGCGCAGGCCTCGTCGTCGCGCGCCGTGCTGATGACCAGGTCGGCCTGCGGCTGCGCCGTGCACGCCAGCGCGTAACCGGCCGCGGCCTCGTCGGGGGCCAGGCCGAACGGTTCCTCGTCGTAGCGCACCTGTCCATCGAGCAGGCGGATGCGGCAGGTGCCGCAGCCGCCCAGCTGGCAGTCGTGGCGCAAGGCAACGCCGGCGCGCTGCGCCGCCTGCAGCAGCGTCTCGCCGCGCTCGACAAAGAAGACCTGCTCCGTTTCGGCGACCTGGATGCGGTACGACATGGAACCTCCCGGCAAGCGTGCTTACTTCTTGATGTCGGCCTGCACCAGCACCCGCAGCTCCTGCGGTGCCAGCAGTTCGGCCAGCGCCTGCAGCGCGGCCAGGCCGGCTTGCGTGTCCTGCTCGCCGTTGCCGCCGGACAAGCCGATGCCGCCGATCACTTCGTCGTTGACCACGATCGGGAAGCCGCCGACAAAGGCGGCGAACTTGCCCTCGAAGCTCCACTGGATGCCGAAGGCCTCGTTGCCGGGCAGCGCCGGCCCGTTCGGCGGCGTGGTGAACAGGTGCGTCGAGCGCTTGTGGCCCGCGGCGGTGAACGCCTTGTTCCACGCGATCTGCGGCCCGGTGATGCGGGCGCCGTCCATGCGCTCGAGCGCGAGCGGATAACCGCCCTCGTCGACTACGCAGATCGACTCCAGCACGCCGATCTCTTCCGAGCGCCGGATCGCGGCGGCAACCATGTGGCGCGCTTCGCGCAGTTCCAGCTTGATGGCTTTCTTCATCACGATGACTCCTTGCTGCGGGACGCAGCTCATGCGCCCCGATAGACAGTCTTGACCTGCGTATAGAACTCCAGCCCGGTGCGGCCCGATTCGCGGAAGGTCGACGTGCTCGACCGCTTGACCCCGCCGAAGGGCGCGTTGACCAGGTTGCCGGTGGTGGTGCGGTTGATCTTGACCGTGCCCGCCTCGATGTCGTTGGCGAAGTGGTGGATGTGGCGCGGGTTGCTGGTGACGATGGCCGCGGCCAGGCCGTACTCGGTATCGTTGGCCTTGGCGATGGCGTCGGCGTAGTCGGTGAAGCCGAGGATGGCGATCACCGGGCCAAAGATCTCTTCACGCGCGATCCGCATCTGCGGCGTCACGTCCGTGAATACCGTCGGCGCGACGTAGTAACCCTTGTCATAATCGCCGCCGGTCAGCCGCGCACCGCCGCACAGCAGCGTCGCCTCGGCCTTGCCGATGTCGAGGTAGCGCAGCACCGTCTCCAGCTGGCGGGCCGAGGCAAGCGGCCCCAGGTCCATGCCCGGCGTCATGCCGCTGCCGACCTTGAGCGTGGCAACCCTGGCCAGCAGGCGCTCGGTGTATGCCGCCTTGACGGATTCGGCCACCAGCACGCGGCTGGTTCCCGTGCACGCCTGCCCCGACAGCGAGAAGCCGCCCTTGATGGTCAGGTCCACCGCGCGGTCGAGGTCGGCATCTTCCATCACGATCAACGGGTTCTTGCCGCCCAGCTCCATCTGCGTGCGGGTGGTCAGCGGCACCGCCCGGTGGATCTGCTCGCCCGCGCGTGACGAGCCGGTGAACGAGATCGCGCGCACCGCGGGCGCCTCGGTGATGGCGGCGCCGATCTCGCCCGCGCTGCCGGTGATGAAGTTGAGCACCCCCTTGGGCAGCCCTGCCTGCACCAGCGCCTCGGCCAGCCGGTAGCCCGACAGCGGCGCCTCGGACGACGGCTTGAACACCACCGTGTTGCCGGTGACCAGCGCCGGCGCGATCTTGCGCGCGGGAATCGACACCGGGAAGTTCCAAGGCGCGATCACCGTCACCACGCCGAGCGGCTCGCGCTGGCTGTAGACCAGTTGGTCGGGATCGTCATTGGGATACACCTCGCCGGTGAAGGTCTGCCCTTCCACGGCATAGAAGCGCAGCGTCTGGGCCGAGCGCAGCACCTCGTCGCGCGCCAGCGCCAGCGCCTTGCCTTCCTCGCGCGTCAATTCGGCCGCGATGCTGTCGGCATTGGCTTCGAGGTGGTCGGCGGCGCGATTGAGCATGGCGGCGCGCTTGCCGACCGGCGTCTTTTTCCAGCCGGCAACGGCCGCGGCCGCAGCCGCCACGGCCGCCTGCGCATCCACCGCGGACGAGGCCTGGAAGCGGCCCACCAGGTCGGCGGTGTCGGCCGGGTTGACGTTGTCGAAGGTCCGGCCCGACTGGCAGGCCGTCCATTCGCCGTCGATATGGTTGAGGAACACAGTCATCGTCGATCCCGTTGCGTGGCGCCGCTCAGGCCGCCATGTCCAGTTCGGGCAGCGGCAGCTCTTTCTCGACGTAGTCGTGATAGAGCGCGGTCGTGTACAGCAGCCGCATCTGTGCGCCAATCTCGCAGATCTTCAGGCAGCGCTGCTGCAGTTCCGGCGTATTGGCGTGCTCCAGCACGATCTGGTAGCCGCGCTCGCCGTGGATCTCGTCCGAGACGATATGCAGGTCGAAGAACTCGACCTCTTCGTCGGTGAACTGGTACTTGTCGCGCAGCGTCGGCGTCTGCTTGCGGTAGATCGACGGCACCTGCGATTCCAGTCCCACCACCAGGCCGGCCACGGCCACGATCGGGTCCTCGCGCATCGCCACCGCGTAGCACCAGCTCTGCAGGCCGCGCGTGGTGGGCGACATATTGTCCGGGTCGATCACGCGCTCGCGCGTGGTGCCGCACGCTTCGGCAAAACGGATCAGCAGGTCGGTGTGGCGATCGCCGCCGATCTCCTCCTCGTACATATTGGCCAGCAGGAAGTCCTTGGCCTCGGTATAGCGGTCCGGCGTGCGCGCATAGATGTAGCCAAGATAATCCGCGAACGGTCCGACGTAGTGGTAGTGGTTCTCGGCCCAGCGCGCGAGATGGGCACGGGTCAGCTTGCCGCTGGCCCAGGCCACGCTGAACGGCGCCTGGTTGGCGCTCTTGCCTTTGATGGCTTCTTCGAGGGCGGCACGGAAGTCTTCGCGGTTCATCAGTTCGGCCATGACGGGGGCTCCTGGTTGGCGATGTGGGGCGATGCGATGGGTGGGATGCCGGAGCTAAGCTCGCTTCGGAGCAGCCCCGGCATGTTTGTATACTATATACAGTCAATCCGCGACGACAAGGGCTCTGTTGACTCATCCACATCAGTGTTTACCCGAGCCCGTCCAGGCGGCGAGCGTCAGCTAGCGCGGCGATCCGCGTCGCCCGCGATGCGCGACCACGCGTATCCCGCCAGTGCGACGTCTTCCAGCCCCACGCCGACCGACTTGTAGATCACGATGTCGTCATCGCGCCGCCGCGGCGACACCTTGCCGAGCACCACGTCGGCCAGTTCGGCGATCTTTTCCGGCGGCAGCGCGCCGGGACCGGCCAGCACGATATCGCCGGCCTCGCGCGTCGATTGCGGCCGCCACTCCACCACCACGGCGGCGGCGCGGCGCAGCGCGGTATCGTCCAGTTCGCGCGTGTGCGGCAGGCTCGAGCCGATCGCGGCGACGAACGCCCCGGGCCGGATCGCCGCACCGGAAAACAGCGGCGTGGTCGCGCGCGAGGCCGTGACGATGATGTCGGCCTCGGCCACCGCGGCATCGGGCTCGGCCAGCGTCACGGGGATGCCGCACTGCGCCGACAGCCGTTCCGGCATGCCGGCGTCGGCATGCGGATCGGACACCAGGATGCGCTCGAGCCCGAGCGTGGCGCTGAGCTGGCGCGCGTGCTGCGCGCCCTGCGTGCCGGCACCGAACAGGGCCAGCGTGCGCGCGCCGGCGCGGGCCAGCCGCTGCGCCGCCAGCGTGGTGCAGGCCGCGGTGCGCAGCCGCGTGATGGCGCCGGCGTCGAGCGAAGCGAGCGGACGGCCGTCTTCGGACGAGAAGATCAGGATGACGAAGGAGAACTGGCCGTTGATGGTGGTGTAGACCTTGGCCCCGGCCACGCCCTGCTGCGGGATCACCGCGCCCAGCGTCGACAGCTTGACGCCGCCCGCCTCAGTGCGGATCCGCGCCTGCATCGCGGCATCGCCGCGCCCGAAGCTGGAAAAGGCGGACGCCATGACGTCGAGGGCCGCTTCCGGCGTGACATGGGCATCGATCATGGCATCAGTGATGTGCTGCATGGAAACTCCGCTGGTGGGTTAGTTGCAAAGCGAGAAAATCCGTGTGGCACGCCGTCTCAGGCGAACGCCGCGCGGCCGAGCACGCCCAGCGCGCCGGCTGCGCACAGGCCCAGCAGCAAGCGGCGCACGGCCTGGGCGGAAACGCGCCCGCGCAGCCGGTTCGACAGCGCGAAGCCGGCCAGCAGGAACGGCGCGAGCGCCAGTGCCAGTAAAAGTTGCGGCATGCCGAAGCGCCCGGCCAGCGTCAGCATGGCCAGCGACAGCACGGCGCCGCCCGACAGGATGGTGCCCATGGTCGCGCGCATCGGCGCGGGCGCCATGTGCTGCATGACCAGCGCGAACGGCGGCGCACCGGCGGAGGTGATGGTCCCCATGAAGCCGGACAGCGTGCCCGCAATTACGACGTTGCGAGGAGCGGGCAGCAGGCGCCAGCCGAGCAGGCTCAGCGCTACGGCAGCCAGGATCGACAGCGAGAACAGCACTGCCAACGGCCCGGGCGCCAGCCACGCGATGGTCAGCACCGCTGCCGCGCCGCCTACTGCTCGCCCTACCAGGGCAAAGCCTGCCACCGGCCAGACGATGGCTTCGCGCTCGCGCAGCGCGCCCATCAGCGACAGGCAGCAACCCATGGCCAGCAGCGGCCCCGGCACCAGTTCCGGAAAGAAGATCGCGCCCAGCGGCGCGCACAGCATGGCAAAGCCGATCCCGCCCACGCCCTGCAGGCATGCGCCGGCCAGGATGAGCGCGCCCATCCACAGGTAGTCCGGAGCGGAAAGGCCTGGAGGCAGCAGCGTCAGCAAGGCGGCGGGCATGGCGTCGGTCATGGGCATGGGAACAGCATGGCGGCAAGACGGCTGGAGCGCATCACGCGTTTCTAGAGAGCTCTGTTTGTATACAGTCTACATATTGGCGTGGCTATGAGCAACGCGCGGCCGGGCCAATGCACCATTGCACAGCACCCGACAACCCTGCAATCCCAATAAATGTGCGGCTCACAGGCACATTGCACCGATCCGGAATCCGCGTAAGTCCCGATGAAAATTCGCTTGGCGCGTGACGACACTGGAATATAGTATACCGACACGGACCAACGCAGTCCGAGCGAACCGCCCTCAAACCCCTCCGCCCCCAGGGAGTCTTCATGTCACAACAAGTCGTGATCGGTGCCGCGCACTGGATCTATCTGTCAGGGGTAGCAGTCATCGTGCTGACGATGATCCTGCGCGCCAATGTCGTCGTCCCCTCGATCGTCGGCACCGCCCTGGTCGTGTTTGCACTGACCGGCAGCCCGGTGTCGGCACTGGCGGGGGTGTTCTCGGCCAGCCTGGTCGCCGCGCGGGAGCTGTTCAACATCTTCCTGGTGATCGCCTTCATGACGGCGCTGCTCAATGCGCTCAAGACGCTGCGCTCGGACATCCGCATGGTCGAGCCCTTCCGCGTGGTGATGAAGAACGGGCATTCGGCGTTCTTTATCCTGGCCGGCATCACCTACCTGATCTCGCTGTTCTTCTGGCCGACGCCGGCGGTGCCGCTGGTGTCGGCCATCCTGCTGCCGGCCGCGATCGCAGCCGGACTGCCGCCGCTGGCGGGCGCGATGGCGATTGCCATCGCCGGGCAAGGCATGGCGCTGTCGTCGGACTATGTGATCGGCGTCGCGCCCGGCATCAGCGCCAAGGCTGCCGGCGCGGCGGTCAGCGCCGCGGTGGTGGCCGACCGCGCGCTGGCGCTGTCGCTGATCACGGGCGGCATCGCGCTGTGCCTGGCCTACCTGTCGATGCGCAAGCACATCGTGCCGGCCTGCGGCACGCTGCTCGACCGCTGGCAGGCGCGCGCCGGCGGCAGCGCCGAAGCCATCGATGGCGGCATCACCTTCGACAAGGCCGAGATCGCGAAGGGCACCGCCCACGCCGAACCGCTCGGCACCGACAGCAATATCGAAGCCAGCCTGTCGATGGTCGCGCGGCGGCGGGTGAAGTGGTCCAAGTGCTTTGCCATCGTGACGCCGCTGGCCTTTCTCGCGGTGGTCGCGGTGATGGTGCTGCCCAAGCTCGGCGCCGGCGTGCACGACCTGAAGGGCGGCGAAGCGGCCGCGCTGGTGGGCGGGGTCGCGGCGGTGCTGATGATGCTGGCGACGCTGGCCGCGGAAGGCCCGCGCCGCATGCTGGATGTCTGCCCCGAGCACATCACCGACGGCTTCGTCTTCGCCTTCAAGGCCATGGGGTCGGTGCTGCCGATCGCGGGCTTCTTCTTCGTCGGCGCCGGCGAGACCGCGGCGCACATCCTGGGCCTGCCGCCGGGCAAGGCGCCCAGCCTGCTGTTCGAGCTGATCCAGGCCTACCAGCATCTGATCCCCGACAACCACATGCTGGTCGCCTTCGGCGTGCTGCTGGTCGGCATGATCACCGGCATCGACGGCTCCGGCTTCGCCGGCCTGCCGCTGACCGGCACGCTGGCCGGCGCACTGGGCCCGGTGGTCGGCTTCGACCCCGCAACGCTGGCGGCGGTCGGCCAGATGGGCGCGGTCTGGACCGGTGGCGGCACGCTGGTGGCGTGGTCGTCGCTGATCGCGGTGGCCGGCTTTGCCCGCGTGCCGGTGCTGGAAGCGGTGCGCGCGCTGCTGATCCCGGTGCTGATCGGGCTGGCCTGCTCCACCGTGGCGGCGATGGTGCTGTGGTCGTAGGCGGACGCAGCACCGCGACGAATTTCCCTGACCTGTTTCGCGACCCTTGCCCAGACCAACGATGCCAAAAGTCATCCTGCACAAGTTCGGCCAGACCTTTACCGACGAGGTCGGCCCCAACACCAACCTGGTGGTCCGCGCCGGCATCCGGCAGTTCCCCTACCCCAACCTGCGCTATGAATGCGGCATGGGCAAGTGCTCGAAATGCGCGTGCCGCGTGATCGCCGGCGCCGAGCACCTGCCGCCGCCCAACTGGAAGGAAAAGAAGCAGCTTGGCGAAAGGCTCGAACAAGGCTATCGCCTGGCCTGCCAGCTGTGGATCGAGCATGACATCGAACTGGCCCAGGACGAGGTGCCGGCCGCGGCCGCGCTGGCCGGGGCAAGCGCGGGGGCCTGACATGTTCGTGCTGCTGACCAGCCGCCCCGGCCAGTTCCGTACCGAACCCACCGACGGCATGACCGCCGTCGAGGCCTACGACTACGTCTTCTACGGCAAGCCCACCGCGCGCTTCGTCATTGCCGAACTGGCCGCCGATACCAAGATCCGGGTACGTGAGGAAACGCCGCCAGGCATCGTCAACCTGGTCTCGACCCGTTTCCTCGACAAGTACGCCACGCTCGAAGCCGCCCGCGACGCGCTGCGCCAGTTGGCCAGCTTCGGCAGCATGGATATCGCACTGGTAGCCGTGCCGGTTGCCGCGGACGGCCGCGCCTGAAGTCTCACGCCTGCCCGCCAGGCATCTATCGCCATGATCCAGATCACCTTCCTCACCAACCACGGCAAGACCGTCACGGCACCGGCCAACAGCAACCTGCTGCGCGTATCGCTGCGCGAACAGGGCGGCATCCCGTTCAAATGCGGCGGCGGCCTGTGCGGCACCTGCAAGTGCCGCATCGAGCAAGGCCGCGAGCATACCGATGCAGTCAAGCCAAAGGAGCGGAAGCTGCTGACGGAAGCGGAGCTGGCCGATGGCTTCCGGCTGGCATGCCAGACCTTCATGGCCGGCGATGTCGCGGTCTCGTGGCAGCCGAAGGCGATGGCCGGGCGGCCGCAGCCGGCCGCCGCCAGCGACGAATAAGCGGGCACCGCCGCTAGCGCCGCCTGGCCCCCACCAGCCCCGCGACCTCATCCAGCATCGCCATATCCACCGGCTGCGACAGGTCCAGCGCGAGCGTGTGCCGGTAATAAGGACTCAGGTCCAGGCCGACCCCCACACCAAGTATTTCGACATCCCGCAGCGCCGCGTGCCGCGCCACCACGGCCTTCAGGTGGTTGTCGAGGTAGCAGGCGTCGTTGGCCTGCCCGGTCGCGGTATCCATCGGGCTGCCGTCGGACACCACCACCAGGATGCGGCGTGCCTTGCCGCTGGCATGCAGGCGCGCGCAGGCCCACTCCACCGCCTCGCCGTCGACGCCTTCGCGGAACAGGTCGGCCTTCAGCAGTGCCGTGATGTCGGTGCGCGCACGGCGCCAGCTGCGCTGCGCGTCCTTGAATACCATGTGGCAGGTCTCGTTGAGCCGGCCCGGGTGCTGCGGGCGGCCGCGCGCCAGCCAGTCGCTGCGCGCGCGGCCGCCGTTCCACGCGTTGGTGGTGAAACCCAGCACCTCCGTGGCGACGCCGGCCTGGTCCAGTGCGCGGGTGAGCAGGTCGACCAGCAGGGTCAGCGGCTCGGCCTGCGCCTTCATCGAGCCGGAGCAGTCGATCAGGAAGCCGACCACGCAATCGGCATGGGCCTTGTGCGCTTCCTGGCGGAACAGCCTGCGCTCCGCGGGCGAGCTGACCAGCTGCGCCAGCCGGCGGCCGTCAATGCGGCCGCTTTCCTCGCCGAACGACCAGCCGTCCACGCGCGGCTGCGACAGCGCGGCGCGCAGGCGGCGCGCCAGCCGGGCGAGGTTGACCCCGGCGCGCGCGATGCGCGCGTCCAGCCGCGTGCGGTACTCGTCCAGCAACGCGCGCCGCACCAGCGTGGCGGCGCGCACTTCGCGGTCGTAGCGGGTGGTGTAGATGCGGTAGCCGTCGGTGGCGTCGGCCAGCACGCGGCTATGCCCGCTGTCCGCCAGGGCGAAGTCCTCCGCGGGCGGTTCGTCGAAGTCGAGCCACAGCGCAAACCCGGCGCGCGCGGCGGAGGCGGCATGGTCGTCGTCTTCGCCGGCGCCGGGCGCTTCGGTGCGGATCATCTGCGCCACCGCACGCGCCAGCGCCAGTGCATGCGCTGCGTAGGCGGCCTGGTCGTGACGCTGCGCGCGCAGCCCCGCCAGCGGGGTGCCCAGCATCGGCACGATGGCAGCGCGCGTGGCCTCGATCAGGTCTTCGGTTTCTTCCAGCACCGGCTCGCCGCTCAGGCGCGACCACGCCACCTGCGCTACGGTATAGAGCAGGATGCCGAGATGCCCGTCGGTCAGCCCGGAACGATGGAAGGCGCGCGACCATGCCAGGAAGCGATGGCGCAGGTTGGCCTCCACCCCGGCCATGCCGCGCGGCAGGCGCGTCTCGCAGCGCAGCTGCTCGAGCAGCTCGAACACCAGGCGCTCGACCGCATCGGCCGGGCACAGCCGCCGATGCAGTGGGGCGTCGGAATGCGCCTGGCGCAGCGCGGCGCCATCGGCGGCGCCGCGCAGGCACGCAGCGGTGTCGGTGTCCGGATCGGTGCGCAGGTGCGGCGCATGCTGCGGCACCGGACGCAACGCGCGCCACAGCTGGCCGTCGCGGAAATGCAGCGCCGCATCGCCGGTGAGCGCGCGCACGGCCGCGCCGGACAGCTCATCCTGCCGCTGGCGCCGGCGCAAGCGCTGTGCGAGCGCCGCGGCATTCATTGCGCCGGCTCCGACGCGGTGCTGACGCCCGCGGCCTCGCCCGGCAGGTGGCCGAAGCAACGCTGGTAGTACTCCGCCACCACGGGGCGCTCGGCCTCGTCGCACTTGTTCAGGAAGGTCAGCCGGAAGGCGAGCGCGGGATCGCGGAAGATCTGGCAGTTCTCGGCCCAGCTGATGACGGTGCGCGGCGACATCAGCGCCGACACATCGCCCGCGGCAAAGCCGCGCCGGGTCAGGCCGGCCAGCGCCACCATGGCATCGACCAGCGCGCGCCCGTCGGCGTCGTCAAGCTCCGGCACGCGCGCCAGCACGATGCCGGCCTCTTCATCATGCGGCAGGTAGTCCAGCGTCGCCACCACGTTCCAGCGGTCGATCTGCGCGTGGTTGAGCAGCTGCGTGCCGTGATAGAGGCCGTTGACGTTGCCGAGCCCGACGGTGTTGGAGGTGGCGAAGAGACGGAACGAAGGATGGGGACGGATCACCCGATTCTGGTCCAGCAGCGTGAACTTGCCGTCGCGCTCCAGGATGCGCTGGATCACGAACATCACGTCGGGCCGGCCTGCATCGTATTCGTCGAAGATCAGCGCCACCGGGCGCTGCAGCGCCCACGGCACGATGCCTTCCTGGAACTCGGTGACCTGGCGGCCGTCGCGCACCACGATGGCGTCCTTGCCGACCAGGTCGAGCCGGCTGATGTGGCCGTCCAGGTTGACGCGCACGCAGGGCCAGTTCAGCCGCGCCGCCACCTGCTCGATATGGGTCGACTTGCCGCTGCCGTGCAGGCCCTGCACCATCACGCGCCGGTCGCGCATAAAGCCGGATAGGATCGCCAGCGTCACCTCGGGCTGGAAGCGGTAGGCCGGATCGATCTCCGGCACGTGGTCGTCGCGCTGGCTGAAGGCCGGCACCATCAGGCCGGAATCGATGCCGAACACGCTGCGCACCGGAATCATCCGGTCCGGCTTGCCAAACTGCTCTTGCGTCACCTTGTGCTCCTCGTTGCCTTGTGGCTTCTCGCCATCCATGCCGATCGGCACGGCGGCAAGCGGAGCAATGCCGCGTGACGCCGTGCGCTATTCGTCCTCTTCCGCGGCGTCCGTGGCCTCGGCGCCGCCCTGCCAGTGGCCGGCGCTGTCGGCCTCGATCTTCGCCAGTGCCGCCGCCGCCCGCTGCAACGCTGGCAGCAGCTGCACTGCCTTGTCGCGCGGCACGCGCATCACCGGGGCCTGCAGCGCCAGCCCCAGGTTGGACTTGCCGCCGTCGGCAGCCGGCACCAGCACGCCGATGCACACCAGCCCCGGCAGGAATTCCTCATCGTCCATGGCGTAGCCGTCGCGCTTCACGCGCTCCAGTTCCGCCTCGAGCTGGCCATGGTCGGTCAGCGTGTTCTGCGTGTAGCGTTCCAGCTCGACGTTGGCCAGCAGCCGCTGCCGCTGCGCCGGCGCCAGCTGCGCCAGGAACAGCTTGCCGGTGGCCGAGCAGTGCGCCGGCACGCGCGAACCCGGATGCAGGTAGAAGCGCAGCGGCGCCGCGGTCTCGACGCGATCCAGGTACAGCACCTCGCCGCCGGAGAACGCGGTCAGGTTGCAGCTCTCGCCCACCTCTTCCACCAG
Source organism: Cupriavidus nantongensis (assembly GCF_041726985.1). GTDB lineage: Bacteria > Pseudomonadota > Gammaproteobacteria > Burkholderiales > Burkholderiaceae > Cupriavidus > Cupriavidus nantongensis_A. The sequence goes on from NZ_CP168302.1 coordinate 572,659, forward strand.
CCGGCGCAGCACCATGTGGCGCGCGCCGTGCGAGGTGCTGTTGAGCAACAGGTTCTCCGCCAGCCGGCGCAGCCGCAGGCCGGTGCCGTATTGCCGCCCGTCGCCGTTGCGCTGGATCAGTCCGGCCGCCTCGAGCTGCTGCAGCATGCGGTGCAGCGTGGGCTTGGGCAGGCCGGTTTCTTCCACCAGCGCCTGCAGGTTGAAGGACTGGTCCTTCTCCGCGATGACCTCGAGCAGGCCGAACAAGCGCAGCGCCGGCGTGTCTCCGTCCGGCCTGGCTTCACTTTTGGCGAGGCGCATATCGTTCATGCCTGGCTCCATCATAGGTAAGTTTCATTTTCAGAGTCAAATCATATCAATTATCGAAACTTCTGGTTGACCTTCCCGCTCGGACGGCCTACATTCCGGTTAAACAATAATTTTTTGGAACTTTTGGTTCCATTTTTTAAGCGAACACCGGAGACAAGTCGACATGTACGGATAGGCCAACCTCTCCCGGGGATTGCAAATACTGAACGACCACGGCCCAGGCTGGCATTTACTGCCCTGCCGCCTATACCGAAGAGAAGCCGTGGCGCCTGCCTTAAACGCTGGACTGGCTGCAACGCAGTACCGACAGCAAGCGCAGCACAGGAGACACAACATGATCCAACAATCACCGTCCGGCAACGGACTATCCCACGGCCTCAAGCAACGCCACATGACCATGATCGCGCTCGGCGGCGTGATCGGCGCCGGCCTCTTCGTCGGCAGCGGCGTCGTCATCAAGTCGGCCGGCCCGGCCGCGGTCCTTTCCTTCCTGATCACCGGCCTGCTGGTGGTGCTGGTGATGCGCATGCTGGGCGAAATGGCCTGCGCCATGCCCGGCGGCGGCGGCTTCTACGAGTATGCACGCGAAGCCTGGCGCGATCGCCCGGCGGTCGGCAACCTGGCCGGCTTCCTGACCGGCTGGATGTACTGGTACTTCTGGGTCATCGTGGTGGCGCTGGAAGCGGTGGCGGGCGCGGACCTGGTGCGCTACTGGCTGCCAGACGTGCCCAACTGGATCATCAGCCTGGTGCTGCTGGTGATGCTGACCCTGACCAACCTGGTCTCGGTCAAGTCGTTCGGCGAGTTCGAGTTCTGGTTCGCCTCGATCAAGGTGGCCGCGATCATGGTGTTCCTGTTCGTCGCCGGCGTCTACGTGCTGGGCCTGGCCCCCGGGTCGCACGGCATGGAGGTGGCCAACCTGACCGCCAACGGCGGCTTCATGCCCAACGGCATCGTGCCGGTGCTGACCGGCGCGGTGGCGGCCACCGGCTTCTACTTCGGCGCCGAGATCGTCACCATCGCCGCGGCCGAGACCGCCGAGCCGCAGAAGGCGGTGGCCAAGGCCACCAGCTCGGTGATCACGCGCGTGCTGGTGTTCTATGTCGGCTCGATCCTGCTGGTGGTCTGCCTGGTGCCGTGGAACTCCACCGGCATCGCCACCCCTTACGTCAGCGCGCTGAACGTGATGGGCGTGCCGGCGGCCGCGCAGATCATGAACGCGATCGTGCTGACCGCGGTGCTGTCGGCGCTCAACTCGGGCCTGTACGCGTCGTCGCGCATGCTGTTTGCGCTGACCCGCCGTGGCGACGCGCCGCAGTCGCTGGCCCGCGTCAGCCGCAACGGCGTGCCGGTGCGCGCGATCCTGGTGGCGACGCTGTTCGGCTACGGCGCGGTGGTGATGTCCTATGTCTCGCCGGATACGGTGTTCGCCTTCCTGGTGAATTCGTACGGCACGGTGGCGATCTTCGTCTACATCCTGATCGCGATCTCGCAGCTGCGCCTGCGTTCGCGGCTGGAGCGCGAGGCCCCCGGCCAGTTGCGCGTGCGCATGTGGTGCTACCCGTACCTCACCTATGTCGCGATCCTCGGCATGCTCGGCATCGTGGTCGCCATGGCCTTTATCCCCGACCAGCGCACGCCGCTTGCGCTCGGGGTCATCAGCCTGCTGATCCTGCTGCTTGCCTACGGCGCGCGGCAACTGTTTCGCCGTGGCGCCGAGCCGGTAGTGCCGCTGGCCGAGATGCCAGGGCCTGACCTCCACAAGTATTGATGTGCCACGCGGCGCGCCAGTGCAGTAAGCTGGCGCGCTGTGTCGTTTGCAGTGTCGCTGTTATTGCCCCCGCACCATGAGCCTCAAGTCCCCCGCCACCATGTGGTCCCAGCTGTTCCAGCAGCACGCGCTGTCGGGCCTGAGCCTGCAGGGCAAGATCCGGCAGATGCTGGTCTCGGCCATCCTCGACGAGCAATTGCCGCAGGGCGAGCCGCTGCCGAGCAGCCGGGAGCTGTCGGCGCAGCTGCGGGTGGCGCGCAACACGGTGGTGCTGGCCTACCAGCAGCTGGTCGACGAGGGCTACCTGGTGGCGCGCGAGCGCAGCGGCTACTTCGTCAATCCCGAGATCCTGGGCACCCGCGTCAGCGGCGTGGCCTCGCTGCGCGGCGAGCCGGTGCCCGCGCGCGGCGGCGAGCCGGACTGGGAACGGCGCTTCGTGTTCCGTCCCACGCAGCAGCGCAATATCGTCAAGCGCGCCAACTGGCGCGACTATCCCTACCCCTTCATCTACGGCCAGTACGACCCGGCGCTGTTCCCCACCGCGGACTGGCGCGAATGCTGCCTGAAGGCGCTGAGCGTGCTCGACATCCACGACTGGGCCCAGGACATGATCCTGCGCGACGACGAGTCGCTGGTGCAGCAGATCCGCACCCGCGTGCTGCCGCGCCGCGGGGTCTGGGCCGGCACCGACGAAATCGTGATCACCGTGGGCGCGCAGCAGGCGCTTTACCTGCTGGCCGATTTGCTGGTCAGCCCCGACACGCCGGTGGGCATCGAGGACCCCGGCTATCCGGACGCGCGCAATATCTTCGGCTCGCACACCTCGCACCTGGTGCCGCTGCCGGTCGACGACGAGGGCCTGATGCTGTCCGACGCGCAGCGCGCCTGCGACTACGTCTACGTGACCCCCGGCCACCAGTGCCCGACCACCGTCACCATGCCGCTGGCGCGGCGCCAGGCGCTGCTGCGCCAGGCCGAGGAAGCCGACTTCGTGCTGATCGAGGACGACTACGAGGCCGAGAGCCGCTTCGAGGGCGATCCCACGCCCACGCTCAAGAGCCTGGACCGCAGCAACCGCGTGATCTACGTCGGCAGCCTGTCCAAGAGCCTGGCGCCGGGCCTGCGCATCGGCTACATCGTCGGCCCCGCCGCGCTGATCGCCGAACTGCGCGGCGCGCGCCGGCTGATGCTGCGGCATCCGTCGGCGTATATCCAGCGCGCCTTCTCGCTGTTCCTGTCGCTGGGCCACTATGACGCGCACCTGCGCCGGCTGGCCGCGGCGCACCGCGACCGCGCCGAAGCGGTGCTGGCGGCGCTGGCCGCGCATATGCCTGACTTCCACGCAGTGCCGATCGCCGGCGGCGCCTCCTGCTGGATCGAAGGGCCGTCCTGGCTCGACGCCGACGCGCTGGCGCGGCTGGCGGAGCTGCAAGGCGTGCTGATCGAGCCCGGCAGCGTCTTCTTCATGGCCGAGCCCGCGCCGCGCAACGGCTTCCGGCTGGGCTACTCGTCGATCTCGCTGGACCGCATCGAGCCCGGCATCCGCGTGCTGGCCGGCGTCGCGCGTGAACTGCAGGCCACGGCCGGCAGCGCAACGGCCCCCGCCGCCGTCACTTCGCGGGCCCGCCCCGCCGCCTGAGCAGGGCCGGGGCCGCGCTGGCGCCGCTGGCCCAAGCGATAGTCCCGAACTGGCGCTACAGCGCCGCGGCCGGTTTCCCTATGCTCGAGTCATGGCCGGTTCCCCACGGACCGGCCCACAACACTCACGGAGACCAAGCCATGTCCAAGGACAACACCGCCGCCGGCATCGAACTGCTGCAAGCCTTCAACGACGCCTGGAACCGCCACGACATCGACGCGCTGATGGCCTGCATGGCCGACGACTGCGTGTTCCACGGCGTGGCCGGTCCCGACCTGCTGGGCCGCAGCTTCGTCGGCCGCGAGGCCGTGCGCGAAGGCTTCCAGCTGGCCTGGCAGACCTTCCCCGATGCGCAATGGGTCGATGGCGACCACTTCGTCGTCGGCGACCGCGGCGTCAGCGAATCCACCTTCCGCGGCACCCGCGCCGACGGCGCCCGCATCGAGGCGCGCATGGTCGACGTGTTCACCTTCCGCAGCGGCAAGATCGCGGTGAAGAACGCCTACCGCAAGGACCGCCCGCCGGTGGTAGCCGCGGCCTGAAGCGAGGAGACGCGCCATGCAAGCCGTAGCTCCCCGCAGCAGCCTCCTGGCCGGCGAGCAGTCGACCGCGCCGACCCGGCCGTACGACCCCGCCTACGATCCGCTGCACACGCCCACGCCCGGCCACGGCCGTGAATACGCCCCGACCTACTGGATCGGCACCGCCGGCGAGCCGCCCGCCGACGACGGCCCGATCACCCACGACATCGACGTCGACGTCGCCATCATCGGCTCGGGCTTCACCGGCCTGACCTGCGCCATCTTCCTGGCGCAGGAATACGGCATCAAGGCCACCGTGCTCGAGGCCAACCGCGTCAGCTGGGGCTGCAGCACGCGCAACGGCGGCCAGGCGCAATGCGCCTCGGGGCGGCTCAAGCGCTCGCAGTGGATCCAGCGCTACGGCCTGGATACCGCGCTGCGGCTGCACCAGGAAGTCTGCGACGGCATGGAGACCTTCAAGGGCCTGATCAAGAATATCGACTGCGATCCGCAGCCCGGCGGCCACCTCTATATCGCGCACCGCGACAAGGTGATGCCCGCGCTGGAGAAGGAAGCAAAGATCCTGCGCGAGGTGTTCAACTACGACGCGCGCATTCTCGATGCCGACACCGTGCGGCGCGAATACGTCGACGACAAGGAAGCCGCCGGCGCCATGCACGAACCCGAAGGCATCGGCATCCATGCCGGCAAGCTCGCCTTCGGCTACCTGCGCCGCGCGCGCGAACTGGGCGCCAGGGTGCATCCGTCCAGCCCCGTGACCGCCTGGGAAACACGCAACGGCGTGCACTACCTGCGCACCCCCGGCGGCATCGTGCGCGCCCGCGCCGTGGGCGTGGCCACCGGCGGCTACACCTCGCAGTCGCTGCACCGCGAGCTAAAGAACCGGCTGTTCCCGATCCTGTCGAACTCCATCGTCACGCGCCCGCTCACCGCAGACGAACTGGCCGCGTGCAACTTCCGCACCACGCAGGTCATCACCGACACCCGCATCCTGCGCCACTACTACCGGCTGATGCCCGACGGCCGCCTGCAGATCGGCAGCCGCAGCGCCATCACCGGCAACGACGCGCCGCAGGACCAGTACAAGCAGAAGCTGATTGCCGACATGCACCGCAAATTCCCCGCGCTGCAGGGCATCCAGATCGACTATTCCTGGTGGGGCTGGGTCGACGTCAGCCACGACATGATGCCGCGCATCACCCAGCCCGACCCCGCGCAGTCGATCTACTACGCCATGGGCTACGGCGGCAACGGCGTGATGTATTCCGCCCAGGCCGGCAAGCGCCTGGCCGCGCTGATCGCCGGCAAGTCGTCGGCGCTGCCGGAACTGCCGATCTTCCGGTCGCCGCTGCCGTTCCCGAACGTGCGCGAGATGGTGGAATCGCAGATGTTTGCACCGTTCCGGAGGCTGGGGCAGCGGGTGCTGTATCACTGGTATCACATGAAGGACGACGTGTTGTAAGCAGTCTGGCGGCTGCCGGCTGAAAGCGCACGCCATCCCTGCCGCCCGTCGCGATCGCTCCCCTCGCCCGCTTGCGGGAGAGGGGAGCTGCCCGCCGCTTGTCAGACCCCCACCGACACCCGAACCAGCCCCCACCGCCTCCACACCCGGCAACGCCGCGCAGTATGATGCCCAGGTCTCCCTCCGCGGGAGCATCGCGGCCGCGCGCCGGCCGCAGTGCATCAGGAGGCACGCTTGGACACGACCCGGCAATTCCCGGATTCCGCCCGCCCCGGCGACCTGATCGTCGCCCGGCCGGAAGGGCTCTATTGCCCGCCCGGCGACTTCTACATCGATCCATGGCGTCCGGTCGAGCGCGCCGTCATCACGCACGCCCACTCCGACCACGCCCGTTTCGGCCATGCGCACTACCTGTGCGCCGCGCCGGGCCGCGGCGTGCTGCTGGCGCGGCTGCCCGGCATCCAGCTCGATACCCTGCGCTACGGCGAACGCATCACGCACCACGGCGTCACGCTGAGTCTGCATCCGGCCGGGCACGTGCTGGGTTCCGCGCAGGTGCGGCTGGAGCATGGCGGCCAGGTCTGGGTGGCCTCGGGCGACTACAAGCTGGAAGCCGACGGCACCTGCGACCCGTTCGAGCCGGTGCCCTGCGATACCTTCATCACCGAAAGCACCTTCGGCCTGCCGATCTACCGCTGGCCGCCGCAGGCGACGCTGATGGCCGAGATCTTCGACTGGTGGCAGGCCAACGTCCGCGCCGGGCGCGCCAGCATCGTCTACGCCTATACCTTCGGCAAGGCGCAGCGCATCCTGCACGGCCTGCTGCGGCATGCCGGCGCGGATGGCATGCCCGGGCCGGTGATCGTGCATGGCGCACTGACGCAGCTCAACGCCGCCTACGCCGAGGCCGGCGTCGAGCTGCCGCCGATGGCGCTGGCCACCGAACTGCCGGCGCGCAGCCCGCTGCTGCGCCAGGCGCTGGTGGTGGCGCCGCCGTCGGCACAGCGCTCGCCGTGGCTGCGGCGTTTCGGCGATGCCTCGGATGCTTTCGCCAGCGGCTGGATGCAGCTGCGCGGCACGCGCCGCCGGCGCGGCGTCGACCGCGGCTTTGCGCTGTCCGACCATGCCGACTGGCCGGGGCTGATGCAGGCCATCAGCGCCACCGGCGCCGGCCGCATCATCGTGACCCACGGCAATGTGCCGGTGATGGTGCGCTATCTGAACGAACGCGGCTGGCAGGCGCAGGCCTTCGACACCGAATACGGCGACGACGATGAAGCCGCGCGCCCGGACGCGGCGGCGTCCACGGAAACGGATCAGCAAGAGGCCGCGCCATGAAGGCCTTCGCCGAGCTCTACGCCGCGCTGGACGGCACCACGTCCACCAAGGCCCGGCTGGCCGCGCTGGTCGACTATCTGCGCGCCGCGCCGCCCGAGGATGCCGCCTGGGCCGTCTATTTCCTGGCCGGCGGCAAGCCGCGCCAGATCGTGCCGGTGTCGCTGCTGCGCGATCTGGCGCGACAGGCCGCGGACCTGCCCGACTGGCTGTTCGAAGAGAGCTACCAGGCCGTCGGCGATCTCGCCGAAACCATCGCGCTGCTGCTGCCGGACCCGCGCGATGCCGACCACGCCGGGCTGGCCGAATGGGTCGAGCAACGGCTGCTGCCGCTGCGCGGGCTGCCGCCGGAAGCGCTGATGCCGCGGCTCGATGCGCTGTGGCGCCCGCTCGATGCGCATGGCCGGCTGGTGCTGTTCAAGCTGATCACCGGCGCCTTCCGCGTGGGCGTGTCGCGGCTGCTGGTGACGCGCGCGCTGGGCGAGGTGGCCGGTATCGACCCCAAGCGCGTGGCCGAGCGCATGGTCGGCTACACCGACCTGTCGGCGCGGCCCGACGCGGCGCGGTTCCTGGCGCTGCTGGCGCCCGAGGACGAAGACGACCGCCCGCTGCGCGCCGGCGGCCAGCCGTATCCATTTTTCCTGGCCCATCCGCTGCAGGCCCCGGCCGAGCAGTTCGACACCGTGCTGGGCGCGCCCGGCGCGTGGCTGGTCGAGTGGAAGTGGGACGGCATCCGCGCGCAGCTGGTACGGCGCGGCGGCCAGACCTGGCTGTGGTCGCGCGGCGAGGAGCTGATCACCGAACGTTTCCCGGAACTGCAGCAAGCCGCCGCGCCGCTGCCGGACGGCACCGTGCTCGACGGCGAGATCGTGATCTGGCAGCAGGGCCGCGTGCAGCCGTTCGCGCTCTTGCAGCAGCGCATCGGCCGCAAGACGCTGGGCGCAAAGCTGCTGCGCGAGGCACCGGCGATCCTGATGGCGTACGACCTGCTCGAGTGGCAGGGCGAAGACTGGCGCACCCGCCCGCAAGCCGAGCGCCGTGCGCAGCTGGAACAAGTGGTGGCGGCGTACGTCCACCCCCCGCTGGAACTGAGCCCGCTGGTCGAGGCCGACAGCTGGGAGCACTATGCCCGCCTGCGCGACGCTTCGCGCGAGCTGGGCGTGGAGGGCTTCATGCTGAAGGCCGCGGACGCGGCCTATGGCGCGGGACGCACCAAGGATGTCGGGGTCTGGTGGAAGTGGAAGATCGACCCGTACTCGGTCGATGCCGTGCTGGTCTACGCGCAGCGCGGCCACGGCCGCCGCGCCAGCCTCTATACCGATTTCACCTTCGCGGTCTGGAACGGCCCGCCCGGTACGCCGGGCCGCGCCCTGGTGCCGTTCGCCAAGGCCTATTCCGGGCTGACCGATGCCGAGATGCGCGCGGTCGACGCCATCGTTCGCCGCACCACGGTGGAGAAGTTCGGCCCGGTGCGCAGCGTGGAGCCGACCCAGGTGTTCGAGCTCGGCTTCGAAGGCATTGCCCGCAGCGGCCGCCACAAGAGCGGCATCGCGGTGCGCTTTCCGCGCATGCTGCGCTGGCGCACCGACAAGCCGATCGAAGAGGCCGACACGCTGGCCACGCTCGAAGCGATGCTGCCTGTTGCCGGCACGCCGCGGGAGGATGCGGCATGAGCCCGCCGCGCGGCGCGCGCCAGCCCGCGATCGACCCGGCGCCCACCCCGCATCCATTGACCGTGGCCCAGGGCATGCAGGCGCTGTTCGACGCGCGCGGCTGGCAGCCCTTCGCCTTCCAGCGCGAAGTGTGGACCGCGATCGCGCGGGGCCAGAGCGGACTGCTGCATGCCACCACCGGCACCGGCAAGACCTATGCGGCATGGCTGGGCGCGCTGATGGCGTTCGCCACGCCGCGCGCGGCCCCGTCGCACGACAAGCCCGCACCGCCGCTGACCGTGCTGTGGCTGACGCCGATGCGCGCGCTGGCGGCCGACACCACGCGCGCGCTGCAGGCGCCGCTGGCGGAGCTGGACCTCGACTGGACCGTCGCGCTGCGCACCGGCGACACCGGCAGCGCCGAGCGCGCGGCGCAGCAGCGGCGCTTGCCGACCGCCCTCGTGACCACGCCCGAAAGCCTGACGCTGATGCTGACCCGTGCCGATGCGCACGACACCCTGCGGCGCGTGCGCATGGTGGTGGTCGACGAATGGCACGAGCTGCTCGGCAACAAGCGCGGCGTGCAGGTGCAGCTGGCGCTGGCGCGGCTGCGGCAATGGCAGCCAGCGCTGATGGTGTGGGGCTTGTCGGCCACGCTCGGCAACCTGCCGCACGCGGCCGACGTGCTGCTGAGCGGCATACCGGACGAGCGGCGCGTGCTCGTGCATGGCCATACGCCCAAGACACTGGTGATCGACACCCTGCTGCCCGACAGCGCCAGCCGCTTCCCGTTTGCCGGCCACCTGGGCCTGTCGATGCTGCCGCACGTGGTCGAAGAACTGGCGCACAGCGGCACCACGCTGGTGTTCCTCAATACGCGCTCGCAGGCCGAGCTGTGGTACCAGGCGCTGCTCGACGCGCGGCCGGACTGGGCGGGGGAGATTGCCCTGCACCACGGCTCGCTCGACCGCGCGGTGCGCGAATGGGTCGAGCTGAACCTGAAGAACGGCGCCCTGCGCGCTGTGGTCTGCACCTCAAGCCTTGACCTCGGCGTGGACTTCCTGCCGGTGGAGCGCGTGCTGCAGGTCGGCTCGCCCAAGGGCGTGGCGCGCCTGCTGCAGCGCGCCGGGCGCTCGGGCCATGCGCCGGGCCGCGCCTCGCGCGTAACGGTGGTGCCCACGCACAGCCTGGAACTGGTCGAGGCCGTGGCCGCGCGGCATGCGGTGCAGGCGGGGCGGATCGAGGCACGCGAGTCGCCCGACAAACCGCTCGACGTGCTGGTGCAGCACCTGGTGACGGTGGCGCTGGGCGGCGGCTTCCGGCCCGAACCGCTGCTGGCCGAGGTGCGCTCCGCCTGGGCCTACCGCAGCCTGACCGGCGAGGAATGGCAGTGGTGCCTCGACTTCGTGCGCCAGGGTGGCGCCACGCTGTCGGCCTACCCGGACTTCCGCCGCGCGGTGCCCGACGACGACGGCGTCTGGCGCGTGCCGGATGCGGGGCTGGCGCGGCGCCACCGCATGAGCGTGGGCACCATCGTCAGCGACGCCACCATGCAGGTGCGCTACTGGAGCCGCGCTGGCAGCGGCGGCGCCTCGCTGGGCTCGGTGGAAGAAGGCTTTATCGCGCGGCTTGCGCCCGGCGACTGCTTCCTGTTCGGCGGCCGGCTGCTGGAGCTGGTGCGGGTGCAGGAGATGACCGCCTTCGTGCGCCGCGCGACCGGCCGGCGCCCGGTGGTGCCGCGCTGGAACGGCGGCAAGATGCCGATGTCGACCGAGCTGGCCGAGGCCGTGATCGACACGCTCGCCGCCGCCGCGGCGGGCCGGCTGGATCCGCGCGACACGCCAGAACTGCCGCTGATCCAGCCGCTGGTGGACCTGCAGGCACAATGGTCGGCGCTGCCCTCGCGCCATACCCTGCTGGCTGAATCGCTGCATTCGCGCGAGGGCTGGCACCTGTTCCTCTACCCGTTCGCCGGGCGCTCGGTCCATCTTGGACTGGGCAGCCTGCTGGCATGGCGGCTGGGACAACAGGTGCCGGCCACGTTCTCGGTGGCGGTCAACGACTACGGGCTCGAACTGCTGGCGTCGGCGCCGGTGGAGTGGTCCCGCTGGCTGCCGCAGGTATTGGCCGACGAGCGCCGGCGCGACCTGGCCGCGGACGTGCTGGGCAGCCTCAACGCGGGCGAGCTGTCGTTGCGGCGTTTTCGGGAGATTGCCCGCATCGCCGGGCTGATCTTCCAGGGCTACCCCGGCGCGCCCAAGAGCGCGCGCCAGCTGCAGGCCTCCTCCAGCCTGTTCTACGAGGTCTTCCGCAAGCATGATCCCGCCAACCTGCTGCTGGGCCAGGCCGAACGCGAAGTGCTGATGCAGGAGCTGGACGCGCACCGGCTCGCCGCGACGCTGGAGCGGCTGTCCGCGCTGAAGCTGGACCTGCACGCGCTGAAGCGGCCGACGCCGCTGTCGTTCCCGCTGGTCGTCGAATTCCTGCGCGAGAAGCTCAGCACCGAAAAGCTTGCCGATCGCATCGCCCGGATGCTGGCCGACCTGGAACTGGCGGCCGGGCCCGAGCCCGGCGAAGCCGCCGGCATGCCGGCCGGGGTGATGGCCGATGCCGTGGCCGAAGCCGCGCGCTTCGGCATGGCCGACCATGCCGGCCCATCTGCCCGCACCGCGCGCCGGCCGCGGCGCCCGCGCAAGCCGTCGAAGCCGTTGCCGCTGCTATGAATCCCGACGTCCGCACCTTGCAGCAGGGCGGCGCGCTGGCAGTTTCAGCCGCCGGCGAAACGCTGTGGCTGCTGCCCGAACAGGCGCTGTGGTGGCCGGCGGCCGGCATGCTGATGGTGGCCGACGTCCACTTCGGCAAGGCCGCGGCCTTCCGCGCGCTGGGGCAGCCGGTGCCGCACGGCACCACCGGCGACAACTTGGCGCTGCTAACCCGGCTGGTACGGCAGTTACCTGTGGATGAACTGGTGTTCCTGGGCGACTTCCTGCACGCGCGCGCGTCGCGCACGCCGTCGGTATTGCAGGCGCTGTACGACTGGCGTCAAGAATTGCCCTCGCCCTTGCGCTGCACGCTGGTGCGCGGCAACCACGACGCGCGCGCCGGCGATCCGCCCGCATCGCTTGATATTGCCGTGGTGTCGGAGCCAGCCGTGGCGGGCCCGTTTGCGCTATGCCATATGCCCGGCACTTCACCGCTGGGCTATGTGCTGGCGGGCCACCTGCACCCGGCCTGCCGCTTGCGCGGCAGCGGCGCCGACAGCCTGCGCCTGCCCTGTTTTCTGTTCGGGCCGCGCGGCGCCATCCTGCCCGCGTTCGGCGCCTTCACCGGCCATGCCACGGTGCGGCCGCAGGCCGACGAGCGCGCCTATGTGGTCGGCGGCGGCAGGGTCTGGCCGGTGGGCCCCAGGCGTCAGAACAGCGGTCAGAACAACGTATAGCCGCCGTCGATGACGAAGGTATCGCCGGTGTGGTAGGCCGAGGCCGGGCTCATCAGGTAGACCGCGATGCCGGCGAAGTCGCTGCCCTCGCCCCAGCGGCGCATCGGCACGCGCTTGTGCACCATCTCCTGGAAGGCATCGTTGCCCTGCGCCGCGCTGGTCATCTCGGTCTTGATCCAGCCCGGCAGGATCGAATGGGCGCGGATGCCCTTGCGCGCATACTCGACGGCCAGCCCGCGCATCATCGAGATCACGCCACCCTTGGTGGCGGCGTAATGCTCGGCACGCGGCGCGCCTTCGATAGCGGCGACCGAGGCCGTGCTGCACAGCACGCCGCCCTCGCCCTGCACCAGCATCTGCCGCACCGCCGCGCGCAGCGTGAAAAATGCGCCGTCCAGGTTGACGCGCAGGGTCCGGCGCCAGGCCTCGGTCGGGATCTGGTCGAAAGGTCCCTTGCTGCCGCTGCCCACGCCGGCATTGGCAAAGCAGCCGTCGATGCGTCCCAGCGCCGCCACCGTGCGCGCCATCGCCGCGTCGACCGCCTGCTCGTCGCCCACGTCGCAAAGCTCCGTATGCACCTTGCGCCCGTGCCGGCTTAGGCGGTCCGCCGCAGCGGCGTTCTTGTCGGCGTTGGTGCCCCAGATCGCGATATCGGCACCGGCCGCGGCCAGCCCTTCTGCCATGCCGAGGCCGATGCCGCCATTGCCGCCGGTCACCAGTGCCACCTTGCCGGTCAGGTCGAACGGATGCTTGCTCATGTCTGTCTCCTCGATGGTTTGTCGCTGTCTTGGCCGGACATTGTTGGCTGGACAGGCGCAAAAGCTCGTCGTCGGAACAGATGAAATTGCTCAAGGGGAAAGGGAACAGAGAAGCGGGCGTGGCGCTGCCACGCCGCACTGCAGCAAGGGCATCGTCCGATGCCCGCGATACGCGCACGCCGCGGCAGGCATGCCGGTGGCGCTGCGCGGTACGCTACGCGATGTGGCCTAGCGCAGGCCGAAGAAGCTGAGTACCGCGAGAATGATGACTACGGCCCCAACAAGCCAGACGATATTCATGACAGCTCTCCTTGTCCGAAAGGTCCCGACGCGGCCTCAACCGACGCCTTGTGGCGGGTGGATGGTCGACCCGGTCACATGACTCTCGGGCCAGCGATAAACCCATCGCTGTCAGGACATGCCGCAACATTCGTGCCTTGGTTTGCCGGTGCATCGGGCGGCGCACCAGCGACCGTTGCAGGCACCAGCACACGCTGCGCGCGCCACGAATCCATGGATTACAAGGAAAGACAGGGTCTAAATTACAAACGCATGACATGGGGGCCGGCGGCGCTTGCTGCAACTGCGGCAAGGCATCGGCCGGCGGCGTGGCGCCGCGCCTGACGGGAGCTGCCGTTCCGCATCGAGCGCCTGGTGGAACACTAGCGGCCTGGCCGCCTGCGTGGTCATGACTGGCGCTATGATGGGCGCCTTCCCAACCTCTGGTTGCCAGTCATGGACAAGGCCCGGGTCCTCACCCTCTTCCTCGGCGTGGTGCGCGCCGGCAGCTTCCGGCGTGCGCGGTCGAGGCCGGTGTCACGCCGCAGGCGGCGAGCAAGGCGGTGCGCACGCTCGAGGCCCATCTGGGCGTGCGCCTGCTGCACCGGACCACGCGCAGGCTCAGCCTGACCGAGGAAGGCGCGCGGCTGTTCGAACTGACCGCGCCCGGCATGCGCCAGCTCGACGAAGCGCTCGAGCAGGTCCGCGCCAGCCGCGGCGACGATGACGGATTGATCCGCCTGACCGCGCCGCCGTCGCTCGGCAGCCGCGTGCTGGTGCCGCTGGTCAAGGGCTTCCGCGACCAGCATCCCGGCATCGGCTTCGACGTGGTGCTGAGCGACCTCTTCACCGACCTGGTCGAAGCCAGGATCGACGTGGGCTTCCGCGTCGGCACCAGCCCCAGTCAGAACCTGGTGGCGCGGCGCCTGTGCGACTTGCCGCTGGTGATCTGCGCCGCGCCGGAGTACCTGGCGCGGCACGGCGAGCCGGCCAGGCTCGACGACCTGCCGCGGCACCAGTGCACCGGCTTCCGCCGCCCCGCCACCGGCCGCATGGTGCCGTGGGAACTGCAGGTGGACGGCAACCTGGTGTACCAGGAGCTGCCGGCGGTGGCCAGCTTCAACGACGTGGAAACCGAGGTCGAGGCGGTCCGCGCCGGTATCGGCATCGGCCAGCTGCCCGCCTACATGGTCCATGCCGACCTGGTCAGCGGACGGCTCAGGGCAATCCTGACCGGATACAGCAGCAGCCAGGTCGGGCTATACATGTACTACCCGCACCGCAGCCAGATGCCGGTGCGGGGTCCGGCGCTTCATCGACTTCGTGGTGGCGGCCTCGCGCGGCGCGGAGCAATCTTTGTCGCGGCTGGTGGGGGTGGTGGACTGAGACGTCCGTCGCCGGCCTGATGCCACGCCACCCACCCGCATGCACCAGCGGCCAGAAGCGCCCTCTCCTTCTCCCGGTCCTGACTCCCGCTCCCTTCCATCGCCCTTGCCGTTGCCTTTCGCTTGATTTTTGCTCAAGCGAAAGCGCCTGAAATATCGTTTGTCGCAGGGCCCGCCGACGACAACCATTACACCAGGCCCAACCGCAGGAGACAGCCATGTCAGACCAGCCCTATCCGCTCTGGAGCGCGGAACCCGTTCCCCATCTGCTTGCCTCGCGCGAGCGCGCCACCGGCGCCTGGATCTTCCCGGCGCTGCCCGCCGACTCGCCGCTGGCCGAGGGCCATGAAGGCGTCGCCATCACCGGCACCGGCACGCTCTACAGCTATACCGTGATCCACCCCGGGCCCAAGACCGGGCAGCCGCCCTACGCGCTCGGCTATGTCGATTTCGTCGGTCCGGTGCGCATCTTCGGTCGGCTGCTGGGCGCGGCGCGCCCGGTCATCGGCGCGCGCTACGCGCCGCGGCATGACGCCGAGCTTGGCTATGTGTTCGAAGCCGTCCCGGCCTGAACGATCGAGAGAAGGAAAAGGTAAGCACCATGCAGGACATCTACATCTACGGCGGCGCGATGACGCCGTTCGGCCGCCATCCCGGCGTGCTGGCGCCGGAACTGGCGCAACAGGCCATCCTGAAGGCGCTGGCCGACGCCGACGTGCCGGCCGGCCGCATCCAGGCGGTCTACTGCGCCAACGTGCTCGGCGGCATGATCTTGGGCCAGCTCATCGTGCGCGACCTGGGGCTCAAGGGCATCCCGGTCTACAACGTCGAGAACGCCTGCGCCAGCGGCGCCACCGGCGTGCACCTGGCGCGGCACGCGCTGCTGGCAGGGCAATACGACACGGTGCTGGTGTTCGGCATCGAGCAGCTCACGGCGCTCGGCGGCGGCACCATCCCGCTGCAGCGCAACGACCACAAGACCGAGCTCTATGCCAGGTCCGGCATGGTGCTGCCCGCGGTCTATGCGATGCGCGGCACGCGCTTTCTGTACGAGCGCGACGCCCGGCCGGCCGACCTGGCCGAGGTTGCGGTCAAGAACCGCCACCACGGGTCGCTCAACCCGTACGCGCAGCAGCGCAACACCACCACGGTCGAAGAAGTGCTGGCTTCGCGCATGATTGCCGATCCGCTGACGCTGCTGCAATGCTGCCCGTCGCAGGTCGATGGCGCCGCCGCGCTGGTGCTAGGCACGCACCGTCCGGCGCAGGCGCGGCCGGTGAAGGTGCTGTCGTCGGTGGTGGTGTCGGGCATGCGCGAAGAGGCCGACGACGACATCCTCGATGCCGAGATCACCGCGCGCGCCGCGCGCCAGGCCTACGTGCAGGCTGGGCTCGGGCCGCAGGACGTCGACGTGGTCGAGTTGCACGACGCCTTCACCATCGCCGAGCTGCTCTACTACGAGGCCCTCGGCCTGGCGCCGCGCGGCGACGCCGTGGCGCTGCTCAAGTCTGGCGCGACGCGCCTGGGCGGGCGCGTGCCGGTCAACCCCAGCGGCGGGCTGCTGGCCAAGGGCCATCCGCTGGGCGCCACCGGCGTGGCGCAGATGGTCGAGATCCTGTGGCAGCTGCAGGGCCGCGCCGGCGCACGCCAGGTGGCGGAGGCCCGCGTCGGCCTGACGCAATGCACCGGCGGCGGCATCGCGGGCGTGGACCACGCCGCCTCCTCCGTCCACCTGCTGGGAGTCTGAGATGAGTACGCAGCGTTTTGATTCCGCGCACGTGGCAGTGGTGACCGGTGCCGCGCGCGGCATCGGCCTGGGCATCGCCACGCAGCTGGCGCGCCAGGGCCTGGCCGTGGCCCTGCTCGACCGCGACGCAGCCGCGCTCGATGCCGCCGTCGGCGCGCTGGTTGGCGAGGGCTTCAATGCCTTCGGCGCCAGTGCCGACCTGACCGACTCGGCCGCGGTCAACGACGCCTTCGCGCAGGTGCAGGCACGCACTGGCCGCGTCGACTACCTGGTCAACAACGCCGGTGCGGTGCGCGACATGCGCTTCCTGAAGATGAGCGACGAAGACTGGGACCTGGTCGTCGACACCAACCTGCGCTCGCAATTCCTGTGCTGCCGCGCGGCGCTGCCGGGCATGGTCGAGCGCGGCTACGGGCGCGTGGTCAACATCTCGTCGCGCGCCTGGCTGGGCGGCTTCGGGCAGGCCAACTATGCGGCGGCCAAGGGCGGCGTGGTCAGCCTGACGCGTTCGCTGGCGATCGAGTTCGCGGCCAAGGGCATCACCGTCAACGCGGTGGCGCCGGGCATCGTCGATACCCCGCTGTTCCGCGGTTTTGCGCCGGACGTGCAGGCGCGCCTGCAGAAATCGGTGCCGGTACAGCGCATCGGCACCGCCGACGATATCGCCAATGCGGTCAGCTTCTTCCTCGACCCGCGCGCATCGTATGTGACCGGGCAGGTGCTCTATGTCTGCGGCGGGCGCAGCCTGTCCTCGCCCAGCGTATAAGGAGGCCGCCATGACTGTACGACGCCATCTCGAAGGCGCGGTCGCGGTGCTGACCATCGACCGGCCCGAAGCACTCAATGCGCTGGATGTTGCCACCCTGCGCCAGCTGCGCGACCACCTCGCCGAAGTGCGCGACCGCGACGACCTGCGCGTGGCGGTGCTGACCGGCGCCGGCACGCGCGCCTTCTGCGCGGGCGCGGACCTGAAGGGCACGCGCGAATCGCCCGCCAGCTATGCGCAAGCGCTGTTCCGTGCGCCGGAGCCGGCCGCCGACCTGGGGCTCTATATCCGCCTGATGGACCTTGCCGGCCTGGACCTGTGCAAGCCGCTGATCGCGGCGGTCAACGGCCACTGCCTCGGCGCGGGGTTGGAGCTGGCGCTGCAATGCGATGTGCGGATCGCGTCGGCACAGGCGAGCTTCGGCCTGCCCGAAACGGCGGTCGGCTCGATCCCCGCGGTGTCTGGGCTGCACCGGCTGCTGAAGGCCGTGCCGGCGGCGCATGCCATGCAGATGGTGCTGACCGGCGAGCGGATCGATGCGGAACACGCGGCCCGCATCGGGCTGGTCAGCGAGACGGTGGCGCCGGACGTATTGCTCGACCGCGCGCTGGCGATCGCCGCGCGCATCGCCGCCAATGCACCGCTGGCGGTGCAGGCGGCCAAGCGCCTGTCGCGCCAGACCAGCCACCTTGGCGAAGCCGACGCCCAGCAGCTCACCGAGCTCTACTGGGGCGTGCTGCGCGATACCGCCGACCGTACCGAGGGCCGACAGGCTTTCGCCGAGAAGCGCCAGCCCCGTTTCACCGGGCGTTGAGCGTTCGAGAACCCATCGACAGGAGACAGACCATGACTGGCATGACCCGATTCGCACGCATGGCGCTGGCTGCCATGCTGGCAGCCACGGCGCTGGGCGCGGCGGCGCAGGCGCCCTTCCCGGCGCAGAAGCCGATCACGCTGGTGGTGCCGTTCGCCCCCGGCGGCGGCAACGATATCCTGGCGCGGCTGATCGCGCCCAAAATGGGCAAGCTGCTGGGCCAGACCATCGTGATCGAGAACAAGCCGGGCGCCGGCGGCAACCTTGGCGCCGACTATGTCGCGCATGCCGCGCCGGACGGCTATACGCTGGTGATCGCATCCAGCCAGGTGACAATGAACCCGTTTCTCGGCACGAAGATTCCGTTCAGCATCGAACGCGACTTCGAGCCGGTAGGGCGGATCGCGTCAGTGCCAATCATGCTGGTCGCCAACCCCGACCAGCCGTTCCGCACGCTGCAGGACTTTATCCAGTACACCCGCACCAATCCCGGCAAGCTGAGCTACAGCAGCCCGGGCAACGGCACGCCGCAGCACCTGGCCGGTGAAGTCTTTGCCAAGCTCAACAAGACCGAACTGCTGCACGTGCCCTATCGTGGCACCGGGCCATCGATCACCGACCTGATGGGCGGACAGGTGCAGATTTCCTTCGCCACCTTTGCCTCGGCGATCCAGTATGTGCGCGCCGGCAAGCTGCGCGCGCTGGGCATTGCCGGCAAGAAGCGCACCGCGCTGATGCCGGACCTGCCGACATTTGCCGAGGCCGGCGTGGCCGGCTATGACGCTGAGCTTTGGTACAGCCTGCTGGCGCCGTCGCGCACGCCTGGCGCGGTGGTCGACAAGCTCAACGCCGCGCTGGTCGCCGCGCTGAAGTCCCCCGACATCGCCGAGCAGATGGCCAGGCAAGGCTTCGAGCCGCAGGCCTCGTCGCCGGCCGAGCTGAAGGCCCATATCGCCAAGGACCTGGCGCGATGGCAGCGGCTGATCCAGGACAACGGCATCAAGGTGGCGCTATGAATGCGCATCCCGCCACGGTACCGCCAACGGACAACCCGCTGCTGGACTACCTGGGCATTCGCCTGGCCAGTGTCGGCGGCGGCCGCTCCACCTTCGAGCTAGAGCTTGAGCCGCGCCACCTGAACCGCCAGGGCAGCGTGCAGGGCGGCGTGACCGCCACCCTGCTCGACGCCGCCTGCGGTTACGCCGGGCTGCCCGCCGGCCCTGACGGCGCGCTAGGCCACGCGGTCACGGTGATGCTGACGATCAGCTATCTCAGCAAGGCCCGCTCGGGGCGGCTGCGCGCTACGGCGCAGGTCACACGCGCCGGCAAGAGCCTGTACTTCGCCGCGGCGGAACTGACCACCGATGCCGGCGTGCTGGTGGCCACCGCGCAAGGCACGTTTAAACGATCCCGCACCCTTCCGGAGGCATGAAATGTTGCGCGACGCACTGGACGGCCTGACCGTCATCGACTTTACGCAGATCGGCGCCGGGCCTACCTGCACCATGCTGCTAGCCGATATGGGCGCCAGAGTCATCAAGGTGGAGCCGCCCGGCGGCGAGCTGGGCCGCGGGCTCGGCCCGGGCTGGCTCGGCGACGACAGTGCGCTGTTCCACGGCTTCAACCGCAACAAGCTAGGCGTGGCGCTCGACCTCAAGTCCGCTGACGGCGTCGCGGTGGCACGCCGCATGATCGCGAGCGCCGACATCGTGGTGGAGAGCATGCGCCCGGGCGTGATGGAACGCCTCGGCCTCGGCCATGCCCAACTGGCCCCAACCCATCCCGCGCTGATCTACTGTTCTATCTCCGCCTACGGGCAGCAGGGGCCGTATGCGCATTGCGCTGGCGTCGACGGCATCATGCAGGCGGACTCCGGCCTGATGAGCCTGATCGGCCTGCCCGATGGCGAGCCCTGCAAGGTTCAGGCACCGGTGGTCGACGTGATGACCGGTTATGTGGCTTGCACCGGCGTGCTGGCCAAACTGGCGCAGCGCGCGCGCGACGGCCTGGGTGGCCATCTCGATGTCAACCTGCTCAATGCGGCGCTGGCGCTGCAGCAGTCGTCCATCACCAGCTATTGCGCCGACGGTCAACTGCCGGAACGCGTGGGCAGCGCGGCGCCCTATTCCGCGCCCAACCAGGCCTTCCGCACTGCCGACGGCTGGGTCATGGTGGCCGCCTACATGCCGGAGCGCTGGCGTCGGTTGTGCGAGGTGTTGGGCCGGCGCGAGCTGGCCGACGACCCGCGCTTTGCCACCTCGCCGCTGCGCGTGGCTAACCGCGCGGCCATGGTGGAGGCGCTGACCAGCGAGTTCGTCAAGCGGCCGACCGATGCCTGGCTCGCCGTTCTTGAGGATGCCGACATCCTTTGCGCGCGCGTCGCGACCTACGAGGATGTCATGGCGCATCCACAGGTGGCCGCCAATCACATGGTGCAGCGCGTCCGGCATGACACGCTCGGTGAAATCCGGATGCCGGGATTCCCGATCAACAGCGCACAGGCAAACGCGCTGCCATCGCGACCGGCACCGGCGTGCGGGCAGCATACCAAACCTGTGCTGGCCGAACTGGGCTACGGCCCGTCGCAGATCGACGCGCTGGAGAAGCAAGGCGCCATTCACTGCGCCGATGCCAGCAAGCAGCGCCTGGCGGCCGCGGGATCATGAACCGCCTGGCGCGAGCCATACCTCGGGCGCCGCCGTACGCTGGGAAAGGCGCTGTACGGCCTACCCGGCATCCCACGCGGGTACTCGGCCCTGTTAAGTCTTGTTAAGCACCCTTGTATCCACTTGATATCTGAATAGAGTGATAGGGCCGCGACCCATCGTGCGGGTTCTGATTGCACTCGGCCTGCCGGGCCGTCATCGGCGCGTGCCATCGCCAACGAGCGCAGTGGTACAGCAGGGCCCGGGCTACCCTCGCCCTTACGATACCGGGCTTCGTGGCGCAACCTTGAGCAGCTTCAGCATGCACAGGAGAACATTAATGGCGTCCCCAAAGAATGTGCCCGTCGACGTGCCGGTTCACGGCGATGGGCAGGATGGTGGTCCGACGGTTCTTTCCCGTCGCCGATTTATGCAGGGCGTCGGCGTTTCAGGGGTGAGCATGGCAAGCGGCGCGCTGTCAGGCACGGTGTCGGCGGAAACCGCGGCGCCCGGGTCACGAGAACCGGCCGGTTCGCGTTCCGGCAACGCAGGTCATCCTTTGACACTGACTATCAACGGCACCACGCAGCAGCTCATGGTGCAGGCCAATGAGATCCTGCTCGATACCCTGCGTGAAAAGGTCCACCTGACCGGCACCAAGAAGGGCTGCGACCACGGCCAATGCGGGGCTTGCACGATCCTCGTCAATGGCGTCTCGGTCAACGCATGCCTGTCGCTGTCAATCATGCATGACGGCGACGACATCACCACGGTCGAGGGCCTGTCCCGGGACGGCAAGCTGCATCCGGTGCAGCAGGCGTTCTGGGACCACGATGCCTACCAGTGCGGTTATTGCACCGCTGGGCAGATGATGAGCGCGGTGAGCATCCTGCAAGACCGGCGCATCCCGTCCGACAACGCGTCGGTGCAGGAAGCCATGAGCGGCAATATTTGCCGCTGCGGTGCCTACAAGAATATCGTGTCCGCCATCCAGGACGCGCGCGGCAAGGTACGGGGGAACGTCTGATGCGGAACTTTGAATATTCGCGCGCCGCCGACGTCGACCAGGCTGTCGCGCTGCACGCACGCGGCAGCGACACGGTCTACCTGGCGGGCGGCACGACACTGCTGGACCTGATGAAACTCGATATCACGCAGCCGGCGCGCGTGGTCGACATCCACAAGCTCAAGCTGGACCAGATCGAACCGCTGGGCGACGGGCGCACGCGCATTGGTGCGATGGTAAGCAATACCAACCTGGCGCGGCACGAGCATATCCGCCAGCACTACCCGGTGCTGTCGCAGGCGCTGCTGTCCGGCGCCAGCACGCAGTTGCGCAACAAGGCCACGACCGCTGGAAACGTGATGCAGCGGGTACGTTGCGGCTACTTCCGCGACGGCGTCTCGCCGTGCAACAAGCGCACGCCGGGGTCCGGGTGCGCCGCGGTGGAAGGTCTCAACCGCAACGTGCATGCAGTGCTGGGCGGCAGTCCCCAGTGCATCGCGGCGCATCCCTCCGATATGTGCGTCGCCATGGTGGCGATCGGCGCAACCGTGCATGTGCAGGGACCGAGAGGCAGGCGCGACATTGCCTTCGCGGATTTCCACCTGGTGCCCGGCGACACGCCATGGAAGGAACATGCACTCGAAGCCGGCGAAATCATCACCCACATCACACTGGACGCACCGATGCCCGGCAGCCGCTCGGCCTATCTCAAGCTGCGCGATCGCGGCTCATACCAGTTCGCGCTGGCGTCCAGCGCGGTGATCGTCGCGCTCGACGGCAACAACGTGCGTGATATTCGCATTGCGCTTGGCGGCGTGGCAACCAAGCCATGGCGTGCCGCCGATGCGGAGGCCGTGCTGCGTGGCAAGCCGGTCTCCGAAGCGCTGCTCCGCCAGACCGGCGAAGCGGCGATGGCTGGCGCGCGCTCATATGGACAGAACGGCTTCAAGCTCAAGCTCGGCCAGCAGGCCGTGGTACGGAACCTGTCGCTTCTCACCGCCTGAAGGGAGTGCACGCGTGAACAACACTGCTATCGGCGCGTCACCGCGCCGCATCGACGGCCGCCTCAAGGTTACCGGAGCCGCCCTCTATACAGCCGACCGCGCATTGCCCGGCATGCTGTTCGCGTACGGCGTATACAGCACCGTGGCGAGCGGACGCATTACCGGCCTTGACATGGCCGACGCCCGCCGCGTACCGGGAGTGGTTGACATCCTGCACAACGGCAATTTTCCACGCCTCTACCGTACGCCCAAAAGCCCGATCTCCGGCGCAAACATCCTGACGGCATCGATCACGGACGAGCACCGGCTGCCGTTCGAAGACAATACGATCTATTACGGCGGCCAGATGGTGGCGCTGGTGGTGGCAGACACCTTCGAGCACGCGCGCGAGGCGGCCTACCGCGTCAAGGCGTCCTATGCCGGGGAACGGCCCGTCGTCGACCTGGAACACGGCATCAAGGCAAACGGCCTGCGCGATGGCGGCAGGGGGCATGCGCGCGGCGCACCGGCGTCGGCCTACGACCGTTCCGCGGTCAAGGTCGACGTCACCTACCGCACCCCGGTCGAGACGCATAACCCGATGGAGATGCATGCCACGCTGGCGTGGTGGGAGAACGGCGACCTGCGTCTGTATGAGGCGACCCAGGGGGCAACCGTCCACCGCAATACCATCGCACAGATCTTCGGGCTGACTCCAGAGCGCGTCACCGTCGATGCCCCGTTCATCGGCTCCGGCTTTGGCTCGAAGCTGTTCCTGTGGCCGCATTCCGTTGCGGCGAGCGCGGCGGCGCGCATGACCGGCAAGCCTGTGAAGCTGGTGGTGCCGCGTGCCTATATGTTCACTACCACCGGCCAGCGTCCCGAGACGCGCCAGCGCGCGCGCTTGTCGGCCGGTGCGGATGGCAAGATCACGTCGATCCGGCATGAGTCTGTCAACACCACCTCATTCATCGAACAGTACGTCGAGAATTGCGGGGGCATGACGCAGAGCCTGTACGCCTGTCCCAACCTGATGGTTAGCCACCACACCACCAATGTGCATCGCGGTGCGCCGACTTCCATGCGTGCGCCGGGCGCTGCTCCAGGGCTGTTTGCACTGGAGTCTGCCATCGATGAGCTAGCGTTGGCCTGTCGCATGGATCCAGTGCGGTTCCGGCTCGCCAACCTGTCGACACGCGACGAAAGCATGAACTTGCCATGGTCCAGCAACCACCTGCGCGAGGCCATCGAACAGGCGAGCCGAAAGTTCGGCTGGGACCGGCGCAATCCGCGACCGGGATCGATGACGGTCGGCAGTGAGATCGCCGGCTATGGCGTCGCCGTCTGCAACTGGGATGCCTGGCGTACACCCGCCGAGGCCCGCGTCCACCTGCGCAGCGACGGCAGCGCGTCGGTGACCTGCGCGGTACAAGACATCGGCACCGGGATGTACACCATCGTGGCACAGACCGTCAGCGAGCTGACAGGGCTTCCATTTGAAAGGATCGAGGTCAAGCTCGGCGATTCCTCGTTTCCGTCTGCACCGGTCGCAGGCGGGTCCTGGGCAACGGCCAGCGTGCTTCCCGCGGTGGCCGAAGCCACGCGCAACGCCATCGCCCAGCTGGGCACGTATGCGACCCAGGAGGGTGGCGCCTTTGCCGGCGCCAAGCCCGAGGCGCTGAAGATGCAGCAGGGCCGTCTGACCGACGGCCGGCGCAGCGTCGACTATGCGTCGGTCCTGACGGCCCAGCGCTTCGCCAGCGCCGAGGGGTTCGCGCGCACCGGCGCGGCGCCAGCGGACAAGGTGTCGTTCATGTCCTTTGGCGCCCACTTCGTCGAGGTGCGCTGGGATCCCGGCATTTCCCGCCTGCGGGTGGCGCGCGTCGTCAGTGCCATCGACGTCGGTCGGGTGATCAATCCGGTCACGGCCCGCAACCAGGTGGAAGGGGCAATCGTGATGGGCGTCGGCATGGCCTTGTTCGAGGCCACCGAGTACGACGAGCGCAACGGCATGCCCGGCAACAACAACTACGCCGAGTATGCCGTGCCCGTACACGCAGACCAGCCGGAGATCGACGTGATCCTGCTCGACTATCCGGATCTGCGCTTCAATGAATTTGGCGCGCGCGGGATCGGTGAAATCGGCATTACCGGGCTTGCCGCGGCGGTGGCGAACGCTGTGTATCACGCCACGGGCAAGCGCATCCGGGAACTGCCTATCACCAAGGAGAAGCTGATGGTCTGAGGGCCCGCGCCCTCGGCGACGCCTGGCGCCTTGCGCCAGGGCGCGACAGGCGCGAAGCCGCGTACGACGGTGCGACGGTGCAACGGGTCAGCCGAGCCGGCAGAGCAGCGCAGCGGCCGCGCGCAAATCGGCGGTATCGAACCCTTCGCGAAATCGGTCGTACACCGCGCCCAGGATGCCGTGCGCCTGCGCGATCGATCCGGTTTCCGCGGTCAGCGCGGCCAGGCTCATGGCGCACCTCAGGGAGAGCGACAGCGCACCCTGCTCATCGGCCTGGTCGAGGCCGCTGCGCATCCTTTCCGCTGCCGCGGCGATGTTGCCGGCGTCGCGCAGCCGTTCCCCCTCGATCCTGAGCAGTTCCGGCGAACTCCAGGGAACCAGGCCGCGCCTGGCGCGTGCGAAATCGTCCGCGCAAGCCAGCGTGGCGTCAAAGGTGCAGAGCATGTCGCGCAAAGGATGGGGCCATGCCGCCGGTAGCTCCACCACGCCGCTGTCACCGCGCAAACGGCTGAGCACCATGAAATAGCCGTCGCCGTAACAGCCCCAGAATGTGAGCGAGTATTCCATCGTGCAATGGCGAAGCGCGGCGGTATAGCGTGCAGCGCGATCGAGGTCGCCGGTCCAGAACGCGACCGGGGCGCAACCCACGGCGATGGCGAAGCATAGCGAGAGTGAATGATCGATTGCCTGTGCCCGATCCACCGCGGCTTCGGCATGTTTGAGTGCCTGTTCGGGCATGCCCTTGATCCAGAGGATCCGCGCCAGCGCCGTCAGTGCCGCCACCCCTTGATCGAACTGAAATCCGCTGCGGCGCGCGCTCAGACGGATGGCCACCGGCTTGCCAAGGACGCGCCAGGCGTGGCGCAGCGCCTCCTCGTGATGGCCGGTGAAGTGCATGCTCCATGTCATCATCCGATCGTGAGTGACAGCGTGCGCCGGATCGCCGGTGTGGGCCACGAGCGCCCCGAATTCCTGCGCCCTGCGGACGGTGGAGCCGTAGTCGCCAACGGAATTGCTGATGAGCCACAGTCCCCACAATGCGTGGAGCTGATCCGCAACAGAGCTTGCCTGGCGCGCTACCTCGAGGCTGCGTTCGAATGCCGCGATGGCAGCGGGTCCCGCGCCGCGGATATTCCACAACGCATGCCCATACGCTTCGCGCAAGGCGATTTCCCGTGCCGGTTCGAGCCCGCCCGTGCCTGGCATCCGCTCGAGCAACCGCTCCACCATGTCGAGATACTCGGCCATGTGCGACAGCGCATACCACAGCGGTGCAGAGGCGGCGGCCAGCGCCGCACCCAGCGTGGCATTGCCGCCTTCCGAGAGGCTCCAGTGCAGGGCGAGGCGAATGTCGTCCAGAAGATAAGCGTGGCGTGCCAGCCAGTCGCCCCGCAACTGGCGCGGCCGAGCACGCTCCATCTCGTCGGCCATCACCAGCATGTGCATGGCATGCAGACGGGACACTTCACCGTGCTCGGGGCAGGCTGACAGTTGCGCGAGGCCATACTCGCGTGTCGTCTCCAGCAGCCAGTACTGCACGGATTCTGCGGAAATATCGGACATCACCAGCGACTTGCTGACCAGGTTATGGAGTTGCTCGTCGGTATCGCCCACCAGCCCCTCCTGTGCCACGGCCCGCGCGCCGTCCGCTGTAAAGCGGCCACGGAACACCGCCAGGCTTCTCAGCAGCCGCCGCTCGTCTTCAGGCAACAGCGCGTAGCTCCAGTCCAGTGCCGCGCGTAGCGTCCGGTGGCGCGGCAGCGCCGTGCGCCGGCCCCGCGTCAGCACCGCCAGGCGGTTGCCAAGCTGGGCGTACAAGCCGCGCATGCCGAGCCGCTCCACGCCCGCCGCAGCCAGTTCCAGCGCAAGCGGGATCCCGTCGAGGGCGCGGCATATGCCGACCAGCGCCGGGACGTCTGCCTGGCACAGCGCGAACGAGCCCTGGCTCGCGCGGACACGTTCGACGAACAGCTCCGCGGAGGGATAGCGCAAGGCCTGCTGAACGTCCAGCGTGTCAAGCGACGGCGGCACCGGCAAGGCGCCGAGGCGTTGCACCCATTCCCCCTGGATGCGCAGGGGCTCCCGGCTGGTAGCCAGCAGATGGACCTCGGGTGCGCCGGTCAGCAAGGACTCCGCCAGTTCCGCCGCGGCCTCGATCACATGTTCGCAGTTGTCCAGCACGATCAGCACGCCGCGGGTGCGAAGATAGGCGATCAGGCTGCGCAAGGACACGGCTTCGAGCGCGGGTGCGCCGAGCGCGGCCGTCACGGCATTCGTCACGAGCGCGGGATCGTTCAGCGGGGCCAGGTTGACGAAGACGGCCTGCAGGCCCAAAGACACCGACAACCTGCGCGCGGCCGCCAGCGCCACGGTGGTCTTGCCCATCCCAGCCGGGCCGGTAACGGTGACACAGCGCCGTGAGGACAGTACGCGGGCAAGGTCGGCCACCACGTCGTCGCGACCAATCACGCGCGCCAACTGCGCCGGCAGCGGCAAGGCTACCGGGAGGTCGGGCGTGACACTGGTGGGTCCGGCCACCAGCGCATCGGCGGACTCCCCAGCCAGCGCAGGCTGCGCGATTGTGGCAAGGGTCGCCGGCAAGTCCGCGTTCGCCGTAGAGAGCGCATGCGTGACTTCTGCAACGAAACAGTACCCTTGGGTGGGTACGTTCACGATATAGCGCTCCGACTCGCGCCGATCGCCAAGGACCTTGCGCAGCTCGGTCAGGTGGACCCGGAGCGCGCCCGACTCGATAACCACCTTCGGCCACACGCGAGCGATCAGTTCGGCATTGGAGACCACCTCGCCGGGCCGTTCAGCCAGCGCAACCAACAAATCGAAGGCGCGGCTGCCCAGTCGGACCGGAACACCGCTTTTCAACAGGATCCGCTTGCGAGGCAGCAGACAGAACGGGCCGAAATGGAGGACGGCTTCAGTTGCCATGCTCATGTCTCGCCGCCAGTCCGTGCGCGCTCGCTGCCGGTGTCGGCGCAGGGATCCGGCATGCATGCCGCACACCCACGATGCCCTATCGCAATCAGGAATTGACGTCGTTCCGACATGGCGTCCCTAGCTTGATCGAGGTCCCGAAGCGGCGAATTTAGCATAACGGTTGCAGTATCGTTATCAGCGATCCGCGGCACGGCCAACTGGCGCAATGTGCATGAATCGGAGGCACAGAATGAAGCTGCGAGCGGCCCGGCGCGCTGCATTGTATGAAACAAAGGCAGGGGTTGCGGCGTGGTGCGTCACAAGACTTAGCAACGCATAACTCGCAAGCGGGGTACGGCCCGACCAGACTTCTGGCACCAGCCCGATATGCCCGTAGCGATGAGCCAGACCGTTCCCCAAGACCTGTTCGCGCCGTTGCAACTCGGCGCCCTGCAGCTGCGACACCGGATCGTCCTGAATAGCCCGCAAGCGCTCTGGCATGGCGCGACGGCAAAGGTCGGGAAGACGCCGGCACAATCCCTGGAGGGCGGCCTGGTCGTCTATGCCGTCGCGGATGCCGACTGTGCTGAGGACCTCAACCGGATCACCCATGGCATCGCAAGCGCCGCCGAAGTCAACGGCTGGTTGCGCGCAACGCAGGCGGTCCACGATCGCGGCGGCATGGTGGTGGCGCGAATCGGCGGTGGCCGCGTGCCCTCCGGAATAGCGCTCAATGCCGATCAGGTCGACTCGGCGCTCGATGCGTACCGGTCCGCGGCAGAGAACGCCTATGATGCCGGATTCGATGGCGTCGAGCTTGCCGCGACGGTCGGCACGTTGCCGGATCAGTTGTATCGACAATGGGCCGATGTGCCCGGTGCTGCGCCGGCCGCGCTGACCGAATGTCCGGGGGCCACGGAATTCCTCTGTGATGCATTGCGGACACTGCTGGCCGCCTGGCCGCCGGACCGGGTGGGTGCCTGCATGACACTTCCAAAGACCGATGCCGAGCTGCACCGGCAACAAGCACTGTTCCCGCCCGTGGCCGCCGGAAAGCTGGCCTATCTGCATCTTCACTCGGCAGGATCCGGGCACGCGACGTACTGCAAGCCATTTACCTCGAGTGTCCGCCTGCATTACGGCGGACCGCTCATTGTTACCGGAGTGTGGACGGCGGGGCTGGCCGCCACCGCAATTCGCAGCGGCCGAGTCGACGCAGTAGGGGTTCACGGAGACCGCTTGAAGCGAGCTGACGAATTCGCGGCTGCATGGCGTGCGCAACTGGATGCCAATGCATGACAAGAGTGTCCCGCGTGAATTCGCTCGGCAGCGCGGATCGGCGCTTTTCCCCACGGAACCGTTCCGGTTCCTTGTCCCCTTGCGCGGAAGCCGCGCATTTTATGAGGAGTGAGATGATGCGCAAAGACAGACGAATTTCCATGAAGGTGAGCGTACTTGGCGTGGCCGCTGCCGCTAGCGTGGCGATGGGCGTGGTGGCTACGGCCAATGCGCAGACGAACGAGAAGCGCGATCCCTTCACACAAGGCGCACGGTCGGACAAGTTCGACGCCTATACGCAGGGCAGTCACATCGATACCCGTTCAAGCCTGGTGCCGGTCGACAATGCGGTGGATCCGCACACGCAAGGCGCCAAGCAAGGCGCACGCGATCCCTATACGGATGGCAGCCGGACCGGCGCGCGCGATCCGTTTACCGACGGCGCACGAACCGGCGCACGTGACGCATTTACCGATGGGGCGAGATCGGGCGACGGCGCGTCCCGTTAGCCCATGGGCGGCGGCGCTGCCCGCACGCTTGATCGGTCCGCCATGGCCGGGCTTGATGCTGGCGTCGCCGCATGCGCCGCGATCGATGCTGCGATGACATCGTGCGGGCGCCGGCAGCGACTCCCTCATGCCGACGGGCATCCGCAAAGACATTACAGCCGAACGATTACCGACTTCAACTGCGTATAGTGCGCAAGCGCCTCCATGCCTTGTTCGCGCCCATAGCCGCTCTGCTTGAAGCCACCACACGGCGTCTGCACGAAGCCGCCACTGTACTCGTTCACGACGATCCGGCCGGCGTCAAGGGCAGCGGCGACGCGATGGACGCGGCCGATGTCGCGGCTCCAGATACCGGCAGCCAGCCCATAGTCTGAATCGTTTGCAATGCGGATGGCGTCCGCCTCGTCCTCGAACCTGATGACACAGAGTACGGGTCCAAAGATTTCTTCACGCGCAATCTCCATGTCATTGGTGACGCCCAGGTAGACGGTCGGTTCGATGAACCAGCCATCCCCGGCTTTCGGCGCCTGCGCCATGCGGCCGCCAACGGCCGGTACAAGCCCGAGGCTGTGTGCCAGGTCAAAGCTTTGCTGGACCTTGTCAAACTGGGCGCGGGTGGTCATCGGTCCATAGGACGCTTCGGAGTCGGGCCCAACGCGCACGCCGGAGACTGCAGCCAGCAGCTTGTCCACAAACGTGTCGTGTACCGACGACTGGACGAGCAAGCGTGTGCCGGCCGCGCACCACTGTCCGCCATTCCAGGTGAAAGCCGTCGTGCATCCCTTTGCCGCGGCATCCAGGTCGGCGTCCGCGAAAACAATATTGGCCGATTTTCCGCCCAGCTCGAGCGTCAGTGGCAGGATGCGGTCTGCAGCGATCCTGCCCAGTTCCCGGCCCGCGCGGGTGCTGCCCGTGAATGAAATCTTGCGCACGTCGCGATGCCCGGCCATTGCCGGTCCGAGCGATGGCCCAGTCCCAACCACCACGTTCAGGACGCCAGGCGGCAATCCGGCCGCTTCAGCCAGCTTCGCCAAGGCAATCAGCGAACCGGAAGTGAATTCCGATGGCTTGGCAACGACCGCGTTGCCGGTGGCAAGCGCGGGCGCGATGGCACGGGCAGCCTGATGCAAGGGCGCATTCCAGGGGAGGATAACGCCGATCACGCCGAACGGATCGCGTCGCGTGTAGACATGATAGTCCGGCCCGACATTGATCACTTCGCCGTCCATCGTATTGATGATGCCACCGTAGTACTCGAAATACTGCGCTATCAAGTCCATCAATTGCGGCATCTCGCGGCCGGGCTTGCCGGTCTCCGCGCTCTCGATGCGACCCAGGGTGTCGATGCTGTTGCGCACCGCACGGCCGATCTCGACCAGGATCCGGCCGCGCTCGGCGGGACGCGTGGCGCACCAGCCCGGCAGCGCTGCCGTCGCGGCGGCAACGGCAGCGTTGACATCTGGCTTGCCGCTATCCGCCACCTCGGACAGCGCGATACCAGTGCGCGGGTCGGTCTTCTCGATATACCGGCCAGTCGACGGCGGCACATCGTTTCCGTTGATGTAGTTCAGCACCCTGTTCATACGCTTCCTCGATAAAGACTCGGGCGGTTGGTATTGCGGTCGTATCAGCGCTGTTCCTGGCTGCCTGGGACCGGTTCGATCATGGCGCCGGCCAGCTTCTCGAGCTGATGGACGACACGGGTCATGTCGTCGCCGCCGGCACCGTTGGCCACGGCCGTATCAAAGAATTGCTTGACGACGGCAGACGCGAACATCGGAGCCCCCACCGCCTCGGCTTCTCCGAGTGCCAGCCGCAGGTCTTTGCGCATGAGATCCATGCGGAAACCGAAGTCGAACTTGCGCGACAGCACCTTGTCTCCAAGCAAGGTCTGGACCGCAAAGCCACGCGCCGTGGCACTTTTGGAGAGGACGCCGAGGATTGTGTCCGCAGGGATGCCTGCCTTCACACCGAACAGCACAGCCTCGGCCGCGGTCACCAGCGCCGAGCCGGCAATCATGTTGTTGACCAGCTTGAGGGTCTGACCCAGCCCCGGCTGCGCACCGAGATATGCGATGTCGCCCGCGAATGCCTCCAGAGCCGGCCGAGCCGTGGCGAAGGCACTGGCATCGCCAGAGACCATCACGCTCAGCGTGCCCGACTCAGCGCCCGCCACGCCACCCGCCAGCGGGGCGTCCAGTGCCTGGACTCCATGCTCCGCCAGTGCGGCGGCGAGCCTGCGCGTTACGGTCGGGCCGGTCGTCGAATGGTCGACGAACACTTTCACGGCGCTTGCGCCCGCGATCCCGCCCTCACCGGTGGCTACCCGTTCGACGATATCTGGCGTGGGCAAACACACCATCACCACCTCGGCGTGCTCGCCAACGTCGCGGGCGCTGGCACCGCGCGCGGCGCCGTTGCGCACGAGTTCATCGACCGCCTGGCCATTGCTGTCGAATACAGTCACGGGCAGTCCGTGGTGCACCAGATGCCTCGCCATGTGCCTTCCCATGGCACCCAGGCCGATAAAGCCGAACGTCGTCATGCCGTGTCCCCTTGCCGCTGCAGCGCGGCCCTGTTGTGGTCAATGGCGCGATGCGCCACCTGTGTGCCACGGATACTAGGGGCACTGCCGCCCCGCTTCAATCGACATTTCGTACCGGCTCGATTGAGTTCTCCTCAAGCTGGCCTTGCCCGGCTTCGTGCCTTGCTTCGGTTGCGGAAAACTCAAGCCCACCCGCAAGAAAAGTCGTTTGAGCCGGCCTCCTCTTGCCACCTACGATGCCCAACGTGCTGGACTCTGTTGAGCCGGATACGCGAGTGCGCCAAGCCGCTGGCGGCGCGAGAACCAAAATGGATAATTCAAGGAGACGGCATGGAAACGACCTTGCCAGCAGATGTAGCCGAGCGCCCGCTTCCCCTCACCGGCGCGCAGAAGAAGGCAATTGCGGCAGCGACCCTCGGTACGATCGTGGAGTTCGCCGACTGGGTGATCTACGCCACTTTTGCCTCGTTGTTCTCGCGGCACTTCTTTCCCGCCAACAATGAAATGGCATCGCTGCTATCCGCGTTCGCGGTGTTCGCAGTCGGCTTCATCATGCGGCCGGTCGGTGGTGCCGTGCTGGGGGCGTACGCCGATCGGCATGGACGCAAGAAGGGCCTGACACTTTCCGTGGCGCTGATGTCAGGCAGCACCGTGGTGATAGCGGTTTGCCCGACCTACTCCGCCATTGGCCTGGCCGCGCCCGTCATCCTGGTGCTGGCGCGTCTGGTGCAGGGTTTCGCGGCCGGGGGCGAATTCGGCTCAGCCTCGACCTACCTCGTCGAGACGGCGGCGCCATCGCGCCGGGCCTTCGCGGGTTCTTGGCAGTACTTCGGCATCAATGCCGGCGTCCTGGTGGCAGCCCTGATCGGTTACATGCTGACGCGCTGGCTCGATACCGGGCAAATGGCGGCGTGGGGCTGGCGGCTCGGATTTGCTGTCGCCGGCCTCATGGGCGTGGTTGCCCTTTGGATCCGGGTATCGGTAGCGGAAACCGGGGCCTTCCAGCGAAAGGTTGCCCACCGCGCTGCCGCACATCCCTCGCTCCTGGTCATCACCCGGCACTGGCGCGCGTCGTTACGCGTGATCGGCATCGCCATGGCGGGCAACCTTTCGCTCTACCTCTGGCTGGTGTTGTTCCCGACTCTCGCCCATGTACGAACCGGCCTTAGCCTGCAGGACGCCTTCAGTGCCAGCGTGATATCCATCGTCCTGTCGCTGCTGGCGATCCCGTTGCTTGGCAAGCTGGCCGACAGGATCGGACGCAAGCCTGTTCTGCTGGTATTCGCTGGCGGTTCCGCACTGTTTGCCTGGCCCGGCTTGCACTTCCTCGCCAACGACTTCTGGCTGGCGACCGCGATCGTCAGCGTGGGGATGCTGCTGTCGTGCGGTTTCTCCGCCACGGCGGCGGCGGTCATGGCGGAGCAGTTTCCCGCCGAGGTGCGCGCAACCGGCGTGGCGCTTCCCTATGCCATTTCGGTGACCTTGTTCGGCGGCTCGCTGCCGTACATCATGACATCGATGTCGAATGCGGGCTGGGCAAACTATAGCTGGGCCTATATCGCCGCTGTCTGCGCAGCGGGTTGCCTGGTGTATGCCTTGATGCCCGAGACAAAGGGAAAAGCCCTCGACTAGACCGGGCTGCTGTGGAAAATTGCGGCCCGGGCGGCATCGGGCACGGTCCACCGCGGGGTGCCGGCGGCGCGATCGCAAGCAGCCCCGCCGGTGAGCGCCGCGTAAGCCCGCGCCGCGTAAGCCCGCGCCGCTTCAACCGTGCGCTTCAACCCTGCGCGTCGAACTGCGCCAGAAGCCACTGCCGGAACACCGCCATGCTCGGGCTCTCCTTGCGGTCCGCCGGCGTCAGCAGGTAGTAGGTGAAATCGCCCATGTCCACGGTCTGGCGGAACGGAGCCACCAGCCGGCCAGCATCGAGGTCGGCCGCCACCAGGAAGCGCTGCGCCATCGCAAAACCCTGGCCCTCGACCGCCGCCGCGTAGGCCATGGCCGAGCTCTGGAACGTCATGCCGCTGCGCGCGTCGACCACCTTGTCGGCGCGCGCGGCTTTGAGCCAGTGGCTCCAGTCATCGGGTCGCGCGATCGAATGCAGCAGGGTCTGGTGCTGCAGGTCGGCGGCGCGCTTCACTTTCGGCCCCACGTCCAGCAGCGCCGGGCTGCACACCGGCACCAGGATGTTCGACACCAGCCGGTAGGCGTTGACGCCGTGCCACTTGCCGTCGCCCAGCCGGATGGCGCCATCGATATCTTCCCTGCGGAAGTCGACCGGATCGAGCGAGGCCGTCAGCAGCACCTCGATGCCGGGATTGGCGGCATGGAAGCTCGACAGGCGCGGGATCAGCCAGCGCATGGCAAAGGTGGTATAGGCGCGCACCTTGAGCTGCCTGCGCCTGGCGCGCTTGCTCAGGCGGCGCGTGGCTTCGCGCAGCTCGTCCATCGCGCGGGTCACGGCGCGGTAGTAGTCCTCGCCGGTGCGGGTCAGCGAGATCTGGCGGTGGCCGCGATGCAGCAACTGCACGCCCAGGCCCTGTTCCAGCGCGCGGATCTGCCGGCTGACGGCGCCAGGCGTGACATGCAGCTCTTCGGCGGCGACGGTGATGCTGAGATGCCGCGCCGCCGCCTCGAAGGCACGCAACGCGTTCAATGGGGGCAGTTTTTCCATGCCAGCGAGTCTGCCATACGGTTGAGGTTTTCTCAATCGAGGCAGACGCCGATTCATTGACAACTAGTGGTTGCTATTAAAACGCGATTGTGGTGGCTAGTGTTGCGGTGCCCGCCAGCCTAAATTTGTCTCCGTGGCCCCCGCCATCCGACATCGCAGTCCAACATCACGCAACCGCAAAGGAGATTCACCATGTCCGCCAGCCAAACCCAAGTCATCCCCACCAACCCCGCCGGCACCGACGCGAAGGTCTGGTTCATCACCGGCGCCTCGCGCGGCTTCGGCCTCGAGCTGACCCGCGCCGCACTGGCCCGCGGCGACCGGGTCGTTGCCACGGCGCGCAATCCGCAGGCCGTGATCGGCGCCGTGGGCGGGCATGAACACCTGCTCGCCGTGGCGCTGGACGTGACCAGCGAAGCCCAGGCAGTCGCCGCCGCCGAGGCCGCGGTGGCGCGCTTCGGCCGCATCGACGTGCTGGTCAACAACGCCGGCTACGGCCTGCTGGGCGCGGTGGAAGAGGCCTCGGCCAGCGAGGTCGAGCAGCAGTTCGCCACCAATGTGTTCGGCGTGCTGGCGGTGACGCGCGCGGTGCTGCCGCAGATGCGCCGCCAGCGCAGCGGCCATATCGTCAATATCTCGTCCATCGGCGGTTATGCGGCGTATCCGGGCTGGGGCGTCTATGGCGCCACCAAGTTCGCGGTCGAGGGCCTGACCGAGGCGCTGTCGGCCGAGCTGGCCCCGCTGGGCATCCACGCCACGGTGGTCGAACCGGGCTTCTTCCGCACCGATTTCCTCGATGCCAGTTCGCTGGTGCGCGTCGGCACGGAGATCGGCGAATACGCGGAGACGGTCGGCGCGATGCGCGCGCACATGGCCTCGGCCAACCACCAGCAGCCGGGCGACCCCGCCCTGCTGGCCGCGGCGCTGCTCGCGCTGGCCGACAGCAGCACGCCGCCGGTGCGGCTGCCGCTGGGTTCCGACACGGTCGCCCGCATCGCCGACAAGCACCGCAAGGTGGAAGCCGAGCTGGCCGCGTGGCATACGCTGGCGGTGTCGACCGACCACGCCGACGCACGCGGCTGAGCCTGCTCCGCGCAGCGCACGGTTTGCTGCACTGCAGCCAAGCCGGCGCGTCTCCGGAAGAGGCCGGCGGAGAGCCGGCCTCTTCACTTGAGGTCGCTCTTGCGTCGGGCATTGCACGGTGTCGGCACGCATATATGTCGCTTCCGCCGAATTTCGCCAATAATGCCCTGAGAGTCATTGCCGGACGAACCGAGAGCCACCATGCACGAGAGTCCCGATGCCATCCGCACTGTCGCCCTGCTCGGGCACGCAGGAAGCGGCAAGACCTCGCTCGCCGAGGCGCTGCTGCACAAGGGCGGTGCGGTGCACACGCCTGGCAGCGTCGAGCGCGGATCCACCGTGTGCGACAACGATCCGCTCGAGCGCAAGTACAAGCGCTCGCTCAGCGCCGCCGTCGCCCACCTGGAATACCGCGACACCCGCATCTACCTGATCGACACCCCCGGCTACCCGGACTTCTCCGGGCACGCCATCAGCGCGCTGGCCGCGGTGGAAACCGCGGCCATCGTCATCAATGCGCAGACCGGCATCGAGATGACCACGCGCCGCGCCATGGCGTGGGCGCAGGCGCGCCAGCTGTGCCGGATGATCATCATCAACGGCATCGACGGCGAGAAGGTCGACCTGCCCGCGCTTTTGGCGGAGATCCAGGAGGCCTTCGGCAAGGAATGCCTGCCCATCAACCTGCCGGCCGACCACGGCGGCAAGGTGGTCGACTGCTTCTTCAATCCGGCCGGCGAGTCGGATTTTTTATCGGTCGCGTCCGCGCACGACGCGCTGATCGACCAGGTGATCGAGATCGACCCCGAGCTGATGGAGCTGTACCTGGAGCAAGGCGAGGCCATCACCCCGGAGCAACTGCACG
This sequence comes from Cupriavidus nantongensis, assembly GCF_041726985.1. Classification (GTDB taxonomy): domain Bacteria; phylum Pseudomonadota; class Gammaproteobacteria; order Burkholderiales; family Burkholderiaceae; genus Cupriavidus; species Cupriavidus nantongensis_A. Next base: position 609,321 of record NZ_CP168302.1, read on the forward strand.
CGCCGTTCGAGCGCGCGCTGCGCGAAGGCCACCTGGTGCCGATCTGCTTTACCTCGGCCGTCACCGGCGCCGGCATCGAGGCGTTGCTGGACGTGTTCGTGCGGCTGCTGCCCAATCCCACCGAAGGCAACCCGCCATTGTTCTACCGCTCCACCGGCGCGGATGCCGAGGGCACCGAACAGCGCCAGGCGGTGCGCGCCGAACCGGTGCCGGACAAGCATGTGCTGGCGCATGTGTTCAAGGTGGTGATCGACCCCTATGTCGGCAAGCTGGCGATCTTCCGCATCCACCAGGGCACGGTCACGCGCGACAGCCAGCTCTATATCGGCGAAGGACGCCAGCCGTTCAAGGTGGCGCACCTGCTGCGGCTGCAGGGCAAGGAGACCCAGGAGGTGCCGCGTGCCGGCCCGGGCGATATCTGCGCCGTGGCCAAGGTCGATGAACTGGGCTTCGATGCGGTGCTGCACGACGCCACCGAGGACGGCAACATCCACCTGACCCCGCTGGAGTTCCCCACCCCCATCTATGGCCTGGCGATCGAGCCGGCGCGGCGCGGCAACGAGCAGCGCCTGGCCGAGGTCCTGCACAAGCTCAGCGCGGAAGACCCGTGCCTGCGCGTCGAGCATCCGGCTGGCACCAACGAGACCGTGGTGTTCGGCCTGGGCGAGTTCCACCTGCGCTGCGCGCTGGAGCGGCTGACCGAACAGTACAAGCTGGAAGTGGCCACGCGCCCGCCCAAGATTGCCTATCGCGAAACCATCGGCGCCAGGGCCGAAGGCCATCACCGGCACAAGAAGCAGACCGGCGGCGCCGGCCAGTTCGGTGAGGTGATGCTGCGCATAGAACCGCTGGCGCGCGGCGCGGGCTTCGATTTCGTCGATGCGGTCAAGGGCGGCGCGATTCCCGGGCAGTTTATTCCGGCGGTCGAGAAAGGCATCCGCCAGGCGCTGGACAGCGGCCCGCTGGCGGGGTTTCCGATGCAGGACGTGCGCGTGACCGTGTACGACGGCAAGAGCCACCCGGTCGATTCCAAGGAAGTCGCGTTTGCCACCGCGGGGCGCAAGGCCTTTATCGACGCGGTGCTCAAGGCCAGGCCGAGCGTGCTCGAGCCGATCGTCGATATCGAGGTCACGGCGCCAGGCAGCGCCATGGGCGATATCATCGGCGACCTGTCGACCAAGCGCGGCCAGGTCCATGGCACCCGCACCGCGGCCGGCAACACGGTGATCGTCGCCGGGCAGGTGCCGCTGTCGGAGCTCAACGACTACCAGTCACGGCTGAACAGCATCACCGGCGGGCACGGCAGCTACACCATCCAGTTCAGCCACTACGACAACGTGCCGCCCGCGCAGCAGGAGAAGATGGCGGCGCGGCACAAGGCGCAGCCGGATACGGATTGAGCAAAGGACCAAGGACATTGCGCACGCGATTGTGTACTCCCTCTCCCGCTTGCGGGAGAGGGGATCAAACCGGCAGGGAGCGGCGGTCGGAGCAAGTTCAATACGTCTCCAGGTGCAACCGCCCCTCCCGCTTCAGCCGCTCAGCCACCGTCTCCCAATTCAACCCCGCCTGCTGCGCGACATCGCGCAGCGCCAGCACCACCCCCTCTTCCATGCTCTTCAGCCCGCAGACATAGAAGTACGTGTCCGCTGAAGCCAGCAGCGCTGCCAGGTCCGCCGCGCGTTCGCGCATCAGGTCCTGCACATAGCGCCTGGGCTGGCCGGGCGTGCGCGAGAACGCCAGGTTAATGTCGATGAAGTCCCTGGGCAGGTTCTGCAGCGGCCCGAAGTACGGCAGATCCTCTTGCGTGCGCGCGCCGAAGAACAGCATCAGCTTGCCGCCGTCGAACTTGCCGGCCTTGCGCAGCCGCCGGCGCCATTCCGTCATGGCGCGCATCGGTGCGCTGCCGGTGCCCGTGCAGATCATCACGATGTTCGAGCGGGGATGGTTCGGCATCAGGAAGCTGGCGCCGAACGGCCCGATCACCTCCACCTTGTCGCCCACCTTCAGGTCGCACATGAAATTGGAGCCGACACCGCGCACGGGATTGCCGTCGTGATCCTGCAGCACGCGCTTGATGGTCAGCGACAGGTTGTTGTAGCCGGGGCGCTCGCCATTGCGCGGGCTGGCGATGGAGTACTGCCGGGCGTGATGCGGGCGGCCGCTGGCATCGGTGCCCGGCGGCACGATGCCGATCGACTGGCCTTCCAGCACCGGGAACGGCATGGTGCCGAAGTCCAGCACGATGTGGTGGGTGTCGTAGTCGCGGCCGACTTCGGTCACGCGCACGTTGCCCGTCACCGTGGCGGTAATGGTCTTGTGGGCAGACTTCGCGCCATAGAGGTTGGTATAGGCATGCGCGGCGGACCACGGCGGCACGGTGGCGCCATAGCGGGCACTGTTGAAGGCTTCCTCGGCGGTGCCGGCCAGCGGCGATGCCGCGGGCAGCGCCGGCGCTGCCGGCTGCATGTCGGCACCGGGCGCCATGTCGGCAAGCTGCTCAGGCGACAGTTCGTCCGGCAGCGCGTCCCAGGTCAGCTGCTCGTCGACGCTATAGGCGCGCAGCTTGGGTACATCGCGCCAGTTGTCGATCGATCCGGTCGGACACGGGGCAATGCAGGCCAAGCACAGGTTGCACTTGCCGGCATCGACCACGTAGTTGCGCGAGTCGTGCGTGATCGCGCCCACCGGGCAGGTGGCTTCACAGGTGTTGCAGCGGATGCAGATCTCGGGATCGATCAGGTGCTGCTTGATCACTTGAATTTCTGCCATGTCCATGGCGGTCTCCAGAATCAGAGGGCTTCCAGGCATGCAGCCATGTCGCTCAGTTAAACCGCACGTACTCGAAATCCACCGGCTGCCGGTTGATACCCATCACCGGCGGCGCGATCCAGTTGGCGAACTTGCCGGGCTCGACCACGCGGCCCATCAGGCTGGCGACGAAGGCGCGGTCGCCGTCGGTGGGCAGCCACTGGTCGCGGAAGTCGCGCCATTCGGCGTCGGAGATCACGCGGCCGTCGGGCGATACCTTGACCCCGGCGAGCGCGCCGATATTGCGGTGGAACGCCTTGTGCGGCACCTTCAGGCGGAACGGGATGCCGGCCTTGTCGATGACCTTGTTCCAGCGCTCGATGCCGGCCATGCTGTCCTTGATGTAGTCGTCGCGCAGCACTTCGTTGAGCGCGTTCAGCATCGGCACCTCCTTCTCGGTCAGCTGGCCGTTCTGCGCCTGCAGCACGCGGTAGGTCTGGCCTTTCAGCACATGGTCGTCCATGCGCTTGCCTTCCTCGTAGCGGCCCTTCAGGCCGGTGCTGTAGAAGGTGGCGGCGTTGCTAGACTCGTCGGCGCCGAACAGGTCGATGGTCACGCTGTAGTGGAAATTCAGGTAGCGCTGCAGCGTCGGCAGGTCGATCACGCCGGCGGCGCGCAGTTTGGCCGGGTCGTCGGTCTTCAGATCGTTCATCACCTGGCAGGTGCGCTGAATCACGCGCGACACGCCGCTCTCGCCAACGAACATATGGTGCGCTTCCTCGGTCAGCATGAATTTGGTGGTGCGTGCCAGCGGGTCGAACGCGCTCTCGGCCAGCGCGCACAGCTGGAACTTGCCGTCGCGGTCGGTGAAGTAGGTGAACATGAAGAACGACAGCCAGTCGGGCGTCTGTTCGTTGAACGCCTGCAGGATGCGCGGGTTGTCCTGTTGGCCGCAGCGTCGCTCGAGCAGCGCCTCGCCCTCTTCGCGGCCGTCGCGGCCGAAGTACTTGTGCAGCAGGTAGACCATGGCCCACAGGTGGCGGCCCTCCTCCACATTCACCTGGAACAGGTTGCGCAGGTCGTACATGCTGGGCGCGGTCAGCCCCAGGTGGCGCTGCTGCTCGACCGACGCCGGCTCGGTATCGCCCTGCGTCACGATGATGCGGCGCAGGTTGGCGCGGTACTCGCCCGGTACGTCCTGCCACGCGTCCTCGCCCTTGTGGTCGCCGAAGTGGATCTTGCGGTTGGCCTCGGCCGGGTTCAGGAAGATGCCCCAGCGGTAGTCCGGCATCTTGACGTGGCCGAAGTGGGCCCAGCCCTGCGGATCGACGCTGATCGCAGTGCGCAGGTAGATGTCATGCTGGTGCGAGCCTTCCGGGCCCATGTCGTTCCACCAGTTCAGGTAGTTGGGCTGCCATTGCTCGAGCGCGCGCTGCAGGGTGCGGTCTTCGCTGAGGTTGACGTTGTTGGGGATCTTGTCGCTGTAGTCGATGCCGGACATGGTGGTCTCCGTTATGCGGGGCGATTCGGTAAGTTCAGGGGCTGGTCAGACCCGGTTCCAGTCGAAGGCGGCCTTGTCGCCCTTGCCGTAGACCTTCAGCGCGCCCTTGTCGCCGACCGCGTTGGGGCGCTGGAAGATCCAGTTCTGCCACGCGGTCAGGCGGCCGAAGATGCGCGTGAACATGTTTTCCTGGCCGTTGAAGCGCAGGTTGGCCTCCATGCCGGTCAGCGCGTCGGGCGACATCGCCACGCGCTCTTCCAGCGCGATGCGCACTTCGTCGGTCCAGTCGATGTCGTCCGGGTTGGCGGTGACCAGGCCCAGCGCGTAGGCGGCGTCGGCATCGAGTGGCTGCCCCGCCCTGGCGCGCACGGCATCGAGCGCGGGCTGCTCGTCGTAGAAGCGGCGGCCCAGGCGGCTCTGGCCGGTGGCCATCGGGTACAGGCCGAAGTTGACGTCGGCCACGGTGATCTTGGGCGCGCGCGCCTCGTCGTCGGGCAGCGCCAGGTGGTAGCTGCGGTCGCACGCCAGCGCCAGTTCCAGGAAGGTGCCGGCAAAGCACGAATCCGGCTCGATCAGCGCGAACAGGCTGCGCGACGACACGTCCAGCCGGCTCAGCGTGCGGCGCAGCAGGCCGATGGTCTCGCGCACCAGCCAGTGATCCTGGTGCGCCAGCAGCGTGGCATCGTTGGCCAGCACCGCGGCGGCGTCGCCGCTGGTCTTGATCAGCCAGGTGCCGATGTCGAGCTCGTTGGTGCGCATCGACAGGATCGCATCTTCCAGCTCGCGCGCCAGTTGCAACGGATACCAGCCGGCGCCGGCCGCGACAATGGCTTCAATGTCTTGCGGCTGTGCGCCGGTGGGTGCCTTCACCGTGAAGGTGGCGGTGCGGCCGGCCCGGTCGATTTCGACCGTGACGTGCGTATAGCGCAGCGCATCGGCTTCGATCACGCGCTCGATCGGCGCGAGCGCGACGCCCTGCGCATCGGCCGGGCGGTCGCTCTGCGCGGCCAGCGCCAGCGCGCGTTCGCGCACCTTCTGCGCAAACACCGCGGGCTTGGCGATATCGTCGACCAGGCGCCAATCCTTGGCGCGCTGGCCGCGCACGCCTTCCGTGGTGGTGCAGAAGATATCGGCGAGGTCATGGCGCACATGGCGCTTGTCGGTCACACGGGTCAGGCCCCCGGTGCCCGGCAGCACGCCCAGCAGCGGCACTTCCGGCAGGCTCACCGCCGACGAGCGGTCGTCCACAAGCAGGATCTCGTCGCAGGCCAGCGCCAGCTCGTAGCCGCCGCCGGCGCAGGCGCCGTTGACCGCGGCCAGGAACTTCAAGCCGCTGTGCGCGGAGGAATCCTCGATGCCGTTGCGGGTCTCGTTGGTGAACTTGCAGAAGTTGACCTTCCACGCATGGCTGCTGACGCCCAGCATGAAGATGTTGGCGCCGGAGCAGAACACCTTGTCCTTGCCGCTGGTGATGACCACGGTGCGCACTTCCGGATGCTCGAAGCGAATGCGGTTGAGCGCGTCGTTCAGTTCGATGTCGACGCCGAGGTCGTAGCTGTTGAGCTTGAGCTTGTAGCCGGGGCGCAGGCCGGCGTTCTCGTCGATATCCACCGCCAGCGTGGCGACGGGACCGTCGAATGCCAGCTTCAGGTGCTTGTATTGGGAGGGATCGGTCTGGTAGTCGACGCGGGGGGCGGTGGTCACGGCGGGGTCTCCTCTGCGAAACTGCACTATTGTGCATCAACGAACATCTGATTTGAACGCACTATAGTTCATGCACGGGGTTTTTCGCAAGCACTATTGTGCTGATTGCAGAAGACGAGGCCAGGAGTGCCCTCCGCGCACTCTTATTGCGCCAGTCCCGTCACACCGGCATGCGCAGGCTAGGGAACAGGGTTCCTCTCAGACCATTTCCAGCCGCGATGCTTCGCCCATGCTGCAGCTCCGTGCCCGGGTTAACCCAGACTTCTGCAATATAGTGCTTGACATGATTTCTACGCGGCCCTATTTTTCGTTCATGCACAATAATGCATGGCGCCAGTGAAGGTAACTGGCGCATAAGACGGAGCCCCCTTCCCTATGACCCCCACCGAATTCCGCAGCCAGATCGCGCAGCTCACCGCGCAACTGGCCGGCCGCCCGCTCGACGCGGCGCTCGATGACTGGCTCAACGCCGAGCACGGCGCCGGCAGCCCCACCTACCGGCAGTTGATGGCGTCATGCCAGTCCGGCGTGGCCGAAGGCTGGCTGTGCGACCGCGAAGGCGGCGGCATCCGCTACGGCCGCGTGTTCAAGCCCGCCGACGACCTGCATGGCTTTTCGGTCGATGTGGTCGACATGCGGGACATCGCCGGGCCGCACCACACCCATCCCGATGGCGAGATCGACCTGATCATGCCGCTCGACGGCGACGCGCGCTTCGACGGCCGCCCCGCCGGCTGGCTGGTGTGCCCGCCGGGCAGCGCCCATCGCCCCACCGTCAGCAACGGCCGCGCGCTGGTGCTGTACCTGCTGCCGCAAGGCCGCATCGACTTCACGCGCTGAGAGCCACCATGACCGAACTCCTTTCCAATTACCTGGGCGGCACCTGGCAGCATGGCAGCGGTGCCGGCACCGCGCTGTTCGACCCGGTGCTCGGCAACGAACTGGTGCGCGTAGACGCCACCGGCCTGGACCTGGCCGCCGGCTTCGCCTTCGCCCGCGAGCAGGGCGGCGCCGCGCTGCGCGCGCTGAACTACCGGCAACGCGCCGCGCTGCTGGCCGAGGTGGTGAAGGTGCTGCAGGCCCATCGCGATGCCTATTACGACATCGCCACCGCCAACAGCGGCACCGTGCGCAACGACTCCGCGGTCGACATCGATGGCGCCATCTTCACGCTGGGCACATACGCCAGGCTGGGCGATACGCTCGGCGACCGGCATTTCCTTGCAGACGGCGAAGCGGCGCGGCTGGGCAAGGACCCGCTGTTCCAGTCGCAGCATGTGCTGGTGCCCACGCGCGGCGTGGCGCTGTTCATCAACGCCTTCAACTTCCCCGCCTGGGGCCTGTGGGAGAAGGCCGCGCCGGCGCTGCTGGCGGGCGTGCCGGTGATCGTCAAACCCGCCACCGCGACGGCCTGGCTGACCCAGCGCATGGTGCGCGACGTGGTCGAGGCCGGGGTGCTGCCGGCCGGCGCGCTGTCGGTGGTGTGCGGCAGCGCCGCGGGGCTGCTGGACGCGCTGCAGCCGTTCGACGTGGTGTCGTTCACCGGTTCGGCCGACACCGCGGCGGTGATCCGCTCGCATCCGGCCATCGCCCGGCGCTCGGTGCGCGTGAACATCGAAGCGGACAGCATCAATGCCGCCGTGCTGCTGCCGCAGGACGGCCCCGGCAGCGCCGCCTTCGACCTGCTGGCAAAGGAAGTCGTGCGCGAGATGACAGTCAAGTCCGGCCAGAAATGCACCGCGATCCGGCGCGTGTTCGTGCCCGAGGCGCTGTACGCCGAAGCCGCCGAGGCCATCGGCGCGCGGCTGTCCAAGGTAACCGTGGGCAATCCGCGCCACGATTCGGTACGCATGGGCGCACTGGTCAGCCGCGCGCAGTTCGACGCGGTGCAGGCGGGGCTGGCCGAGTTGCGCACGCACGCGCAGGTGCTGCATGACGGCGCGCGCCAGCCGCTGGTCGATGCCGACCCGGCGCTGGCCTGCTGCATCGGCCCGACGCTGCTGGGCGTGACCGATGCCGACGCGGCCGCCGCGGTGCACGACACCGAAGTGTTCGGCCCGGTCGCCACGCTGCTGCCCTATCGGGATACGGCCCATGCCCTCGACCTGGTGCGCCGTGGCCAGGGCTCGCTGGTGGCCTCGCTCTATGGCAGCGACGCGGCCGCGCTCGGCGCCGCCGCGCTGGAGCTGGCAGACAGCCATGGCCGCGTGCATGTGATTTCGCCCGACGTGGCGCAGCTGCACACCGGCCACGGCAACGTCATGCCGCAATCGCTGCACGGGGGCCCGGGCCGCGCCGGCGGCGGCGAAGAGCTGGGCGGCCTGCGCGCCCTGCACTTCTATCACCGCCGCAGCGCCATCCAGGCCAGCACCGCGGTGCTCGGCAGCCTGGCCTGACCCTGGCCTGAGCGATCCGGCCACCGCTTTCCCGCGCCGCCACATCCGCATGGCGGCGCGCGGCACACCGTACACCAGCAACAGGGGAGACAACCCATGAACGCCACGCCCGCAGCGCCACCGGTCCGGCCACCCGGCACCCCCTTCAACTTTGCCGCGTACCTGCTCGAGTGCAATGCCGCGCGCCCCGGCAAGGTGGCCTATGTCGACGACGACGGCCAGCTCACCTATGGCGAACTCGAGCAGCGCGTGCGGCGCCTGGCTGCGGCGCTGCTCGGCGCCGGCATCCGCCGCGAAGAGCGGGTGTTGCTGCTGATGCACGACTGCACCGACTGGCCGGTGTGCTTTCTCGGCGCGATGTACGCCGGCATCGTCCCCGTCGCCGTCAACACCTTGCTGACCGCCGACGACTACGCCTACATGCTGCAGCACAGCCGCGCCCAGGCGGTGCTGGTGTCGGCCGCGCTGTTGCCGGTGCTGCAGGACGCGCTGGCGCGGCCCGGGCATGAGGTGCGGCAGGTGCTGGTATCGCGTGCGCAGGCAGCATTGCCCGACGGCATGGCGACGCTGGAAACTGCGCTGGCCGCGCAGGCACCGTTGCCGGCGCCCGCCGCCACCGGTTGCGACGATCCCGGCTTCTGGCTCTACTCGTCGGGCTCGACCGGCCAGCCCAAGGGCGTGGTGCACAGCCACGGCAACCCGTACTGGACCGCCGCGCTCTATGCCGGGCCAGTGCTCGGCCTGACCGAGCAGGATGTGTGCTTCTCCGCTGCCAAGCTGTATTTCGCCTACGGGCTCGGCAACGCGCTCAGCTTTCCGCTCAGCGTCGGCGCCACGGTGGTGCTGATGGCCGAGCGGCCCACGCCCGATGCCACCTTCCGTCGCTGGCTGCAGCACCAGCCGACGGTGTTCTTCGGCGCGCCGACCGGCTATGCCGGCCTGCTCGCGTCGCCGGCGTTGCCGGCCCGCGCCGAGGTGGCACTGCGGCTGTGCTCGTCGGCCGGCGAAGCGCTGCCGGCGGACCTCGGCGAGCGCTTCACCGCGCATTTCGGCTGCGAGATCATCGACGGCATCGGCTCGACCGAGATGCTGCATATCTTCCTGTCCAACCGCCCCGGCCAGGTGCGCTACGGCACCACCGGCTGGCCGGTGCCGGGCTACGCCATCGAGCTGCGCGACGAAGACGGGCGCCCCGTGCCCGACGGCGAGATCGGCGACCTGTATATCCAGGGCCCCAGCGCCGCGATGATGTACTGGGCCAACCGCGAGAAGTCGCGCGAGACCTTCCGCGGCGGCTGGACCAAGAGCGGCGACAAGTACGTGCGCAACGCCGATGGCAGCTACAGCTACGCCGGGCGCAGCGACGACATGCTCAAGGTCAGCGGCATCTATGTGTCGCCGTTCGAGGTCGAGGCCACGCTGGTGCAGCACCCCGCGGTGCTCGAAGCCGCCGTGATCGGCGTGCCGGACCACGACGGGCTGGTCAAGACCAAGGCCTTCGTGGTGCTGAAGGCCGGCGCGCAGCTGGGCGAGGACGAACTGAAGACCTTCGTCAAGGAACGCCTGGCCGCCTTCAAGTACCCGCGCGCGATCGCCTTCGTCGAGGCGCTGCCCAAGACCGCCACCGGCAAGATCCAGCGCTTCATGCTGCGCGAACGAGAACTGCAGGCCGCCGCAGAGCGTGCCGCCGCGGTGGCGTGAGCGGCAACGCCGCCCCTGCCGCCACCCCAACCATCTGGAGACAAAGCATGCGTCAGATCGATGTCCACCAGCTGGCCGACACGGCCCGCTTCAACCGCTTCCATGCGCTGATCCTGTTCTGGTGCGCGCTGATCATCATCTTCGACGGCTATGACCTGGCCGTTGCCGGCATCGCGCTGCCGTCGATCATGAAGGAGATGGGCGTGAGCGCCACCAGCGCTGGCTTCATGGTCAGCTCGGCGCTGTTCGGCATGATGTTCGGCGCGATCTTTCTGGGCACCGTGGCCGACCGCATCGGCCGCCGGCGCGCCATCGCCATCTGCATCGCGCTGTTCAGCGTGTTCACCGCGGCGGCCGGCCTGACCAGCGATCCGGTCAGCTTCAGCGTGACGCGCTTCCTCGCGGGGCTGGGCATCGGCGGGGTCATGCCTAACGTGGTGGCGCAGATGACCGAGTACTCGCCGCGCAAGCTGCGCGGCACGCTGGTCACGCTGATGTTCAGCGGCTATTCGGTTGGCGGCATGCTGGCCGCGCTGCTGGGCAAGGGGCTGATCGAAAGCTACGGCTGGCAGTCGGTATTCCTGGCGGCCGGCCTGCCGGTGGTGCTGATCCCGCTGGTGCTGCGCGCGCTGCCGGAGTCGATGCCCTACCTGATCCGCACCGGCCAGACCGCCGCGCTGCAATCCGTGGTATCGCGCCTGGTGCCCTCGCATCGCTCGCAAGCCGGCGACGTCTTTACGCTGGCTGCGGACGACAAGGCCGGCAGCACGCCGATCCGCCGCCTGTTCCAGGACGGCCGCGGCATCAGCACGGTGATGTTCTGGGTCGCGTTCTTCATGTGCCTGTTCATGGTCTACGCGCTCAGCTCATGGCTGGCCAAGCTGATGGCGGGCGCTGGCTACAGCCTGGGCTCGGCGCTGACCTTCGTGCTGGTGCTGAACTTCGGCGCGATGCTCGGCGCCATCGGTGGCGGCTGGCTGGCCGACCGGCTGCCGATCAAGCACGTGCTGATCGGCATGTATGCGCTGGCGGCGGTGTCGATCACGCTGCTCGGCTATCCGATGCCCAGCGCCGCGCTGTTCGTGGTGGTGGGCCTGGCGGGTGCATCCACCATCGGCACGCAGATCGTCACCTACGCCTACGCGGGCCAGTTCTACCCGATGGCGGTGCGCGGCACCGGCATTGGCTGGGCCTCGGGCGTGGGCCGCAGCGGTGCCATCCTGGCGCCGATCGTGATTGGCGTGCTGGTGGGGATGTCGCTGCCGCTGCAGCAGAACTTCATGGCCATGGCGATCCCGGCGGTGATCGCGGTCGGTGCGGTGTCGATGATCAACCACCGCAGGTCGGCCTCGGCACAGGCGGAGGTCGCTGCGCCGGTGCGGACGGCTGTGCGGGAGGCCTGAGGGATATTGCTTGTGACTTGAGTCCTCCCGCATGCCCATTGTTTGCTCCCTCTCCCGCTTGCGGGAGAAGGGAGCAAACCAGCAGCTTGCCAAAGGTTTTTGGCTCTACTGGACGCCCTTCACCGTCGTATAAGCAGTGATCAGGTTGCGGTAGTCCGGAATATGGTTCGAGAACAGCGTGCCGAGGCCTTCGATGTCGTTGCGCCAGTCGCGGTGCAGCTCGCAAGCCACGCCGAACCACGTCATCAGCTGCGCGCCGGCCTCTGACATCCGCCGCCACGCCGAATCGCGCGTGATTTCGTTGAAGGTGCCCGAGGCGTCCGTCACGACGAACACTTCAAAGCCTTCTTCGATCGCCGACAGCGCCGGGAAGGCCACGCATACCTCGGTAACCACGCCGGCGATCAGCAACTGCTTCTTGCCGGTAGCGCGCACGGCCGCGACGAAGTCCTCGTTATCCCAGGCATTGATCTGGCCCGGGCGCGGAATGAACGGCGCATCCGGGAACATGGCCTTCAGCTCGGGCACCAGCGGTCCGTTGGGACCATCCTCGAAACTGGTGGTCAATACCGTCGGCAGCTTGAAGTACCTGGCCAGGTCGGCCAGCGCCAGCACGTTGTTCTTGAACCTGTCCGGCTCGATGTCCCGCACCAGCGACAGCAGGCCGGCCTGGTGGTCGACCATCAGCACGGCGGCCTGGGTCTTGTCCAGGCGCTTGTAGGGCTTACTCATGGCACGCTCCTGTGGAGAAATTGCGGGCGCTGCAAGGGATCCCTTGCAGCGCCCGCGTTGAGAGGCAGTGCCTACAGGTTAGGACGTTAACGCTGGGAGTCCAGTACCTCGTTGTTCTTCTGGACTTCCTGCGCCTTCATGTAGCTTTCGATCAGCAGCTGGTAGGCCGGGAAGATCTTGGTATAGACCTCGGCCCATTGCTGCGCGTCCGGGCGGTTCCAGCTCTGCTGCAGCTCCGACGCCACCGCGGCGGTGTCCATCGGCACCACGCCGGCCTGGACGATGCGCGCCAGCGTGATTTCCTGTGCCATCTTGGAATAGGTGCCGGAAGCGTCGACCACCGCAAAGACCTTGTAGCCATCAGCGACAGCGCTGATCGAGGGGAACGCCATGCACACGCTGGTGATGGTACCGGCGATGATCAGGGTCTTCTTGCCGGTTTCACGCACGGCGGCGACGAAGTCGGGGTTGTCCCAGGCGTTGATCTCGCCCTTGCGCGCGACGTATTTGGCATGCGGTGCGTTTTCATGGATCTCGGGGATCAGCGGGCCGTTGGGGCCCTGCGGCACCGAAGCGGTGGTGATCACCGGCAGCTTGGACAGCGTCGCCATCCTGGCCAGCGCGGCGGCGCGCAGGCGCAGTTCGGGCATCGGCATGTCGCCCACGGTCTGGAACAGGCCACTCTGGTGGTCGATCAGCAGCATTGCCGTGTCGGCGGGATCGATGGCCGGACGCTTGCCGTTGAAATTGGCGGGTGTGGTCATTTGGCATTCTCCTATGCGGTTGGCAAAACCGGCGGACCGGACCATCCGGAACCGACCGTGTTGCGCAAGCATAGGACTTGGCAAATGTGCCCGGTAGACCGGAAAATCTGCCCTCAGCGTCCTACTGGCAGGACGACAGGAGCGGCCTTTGCATCCGGACCTCAATGACCTGTACTACTTCGCGCAGGTGGTCGACCACCAGGGCTTTGCCCCGGCCGGCCGCGTGCTGGGCATCCCCAAGTCCAAGCTCAGCCGGCGCGTGGCGCTGCTGGAAGAGCGCCTGGGGGTGCGCCTGATCCAGCGCTCGACGCGGCGCTTCTCCGTAACCGAACTGGGACAGACCTATTACGCCCACTGCAAGGCCATGCTGGTCGAGGCCGAGGCCGCCGAGAGCGCGATCGAGCAAAGCCGCGCCGAACCCAGCGGGCTGGTGCGCATGACCTGCCCGGTGGCCCTGCTGCATGCGCACGTGGGCGTGATGGTGGCCGACTTCATGGCGGCCAATCCCAAGGTCATCGTGCACCTGGAGGCCACCAACCGGCGCGTCGACGTGGTGGCCGAGGGCATCGACCTGGCCGTACGCGTGCGCGTGCCGCCGCTGGAAGACAGCGACCTGGTGATGCGCGTGCTGGCCCAGCGCGCCTGGTGCTTTGTCGCCAGCCCGGCGCTGCTGGCCAGGCACGGACCGCTGCTGGCGCCGGCGGACCTGAATGCCCTGCCCACGCTGGACCTGGGCCCGCCGCGCCCATCGCACACCTGGTCGCTATACGGGCCCGACGGCGCCAGCGCCGACCTGCACCACAAACCCAGGCTGGTCACCGACGACATGATCATGCTGCGCACCGCGGCAGTGGCCGGCGCGGGCGTCGTGCAGCTGCCGGTGATGATGATGACCGACGAGCTGCGCGATGGCCGCCTGGTCAAGGTGCTGCCGGAATGGACGGTCAAGGGCGGCGTGATCCACGCCGTGTTTCCGTCGCGGCGCGGGCTGCTGCCGTCGGTGCGCGAGCTGATCGATTTCCTGTCGCAGCGCTTCGCGCAGATCAACGAATCCTGAGAGCGGCGGCGCGCCCCGCGCCACGGGCAGTGGCCGTCACGCGGGCAGCCTTGGCCTGAAAGTGGTATCATCGGCGTTCCCATGTGCAGACCGGACCGGCAACGCCCGCCCTCTGTGCATCTGCCGCAGATCTCTCTGCTGTAAGCACCTCAGTAGCGGCATATCAGCGCAAAGCCGGGCCAACACCGGCTGCGTCTTGGGCCGACGGCCCATCACCCTTTTCCGACCAGCGGCTGGTCCGCTCCGCGACGATCGCCCGTACCCGGCCCCGGTACGCCGGCGCCTCGGCTTGCGCAGGCATGGTCCACTTCACGCCAGATGCAACGCCCGTGCTGCCGCGCGAGGCCGATGCTGGCACATCGCAACGGCTGACGGCCGCCACCGCGCACGCGCCGCATCGGCATGCCGATGCCCGCGCTGCCCACGGCCGCGCCCATGAACAGGTAACACATTGAATCGAGTCAACTCCATCCAGCACAGCCCTTATACCGTTTCCGTCTATCCGATCGAGCAGGAACCGGGCCTCTGGTTCGCGACCTACATGATTGCGGAATACCGCAATGGCGCCGAACGCATCGTGGCCAACGTGGCCATGCGCCATGACACCCATCGCTCCGAAGCCCGCGCCAGGCAGGCAGCCCGCCGCGCGGGCGAACATGCCGCAGCCCGCCTGCACCAGCAGTAGGCCGCGTCGCAAGCCGCCTCGTAATCCCATCCCATCGGCCCGCCACTAACCGGCTGGCCGCCACCACGGCACGCGCACTAGCCGCGCGGCTACAGCAAGGAGCTCCCTTGGCAAAAGAAGAACTGGTCGAATTTGGCGGCAAGGTGTCGGAAGTGCTGCCCGACAACCGCTTTCGCGTGATCCTGGAAAACGGCTTCGAAGTCTGGGCGTATTCGTCCGGGCGGCTGAAGAAGAACCGCATCCGCGTACTGGCAGGCGACCGCGTCACGCTGGAGATGTCGCCCTATGACCTGACCAAGGGCCGCATCAACTACCGGCACAAGTCCTAGCCGGCACCACTTCGCCATGGCATGCGCCGCGCCGGCGCGTGCCATCCCGCAACGCTCCATCCCTCAATCAAGGAGAACCGATCATGTCCGTCATCGAAGAATGGGAAGCCCTGCACCTGACGCCGGAAGGCTGGCAGCCGGGCAGCTACCGCCATGCGCCATGGCAGGCGGTGGAAATCGCACCGCCCGCGGCGGGCGTGCTGACCGTCAGGCGCCACGTGACGGCCACCTATTGCGGTCCGTCGCGCGCGGTGGAAGACCGTACCCCGGAGATCACGGACATGGCGCTGATCGAAGCGCTGCTGGAGCGCCACGGCGACCCCGTGTTCCGGATCTGACGCCAGCCGGCGCTCCGCGCAGCCGCTACCGTTTCCGCTGGCGCACTGGCACGTCAGCCAAGCACGCGCACATGCGGCCGGGCCGTCCTGAGCCCGGCGCCGACTGTGCGCAACTCGCCGTCCCATGGGACGGCGGCCAGGTCCAGCACATAATCGCCCTCACGCGCCTTGTCGTGCAGCTGGTCGCGCACCACCTGGCCGATGGCCAGCCGGCACAGCGCCTCGCCGCTGGTGGCAAGCTGGCCGCGCAATGCGGCCGGGTCGGTCAGCACGCCGAACGAACGCCGCCCCACGCCGACGAAGCTGGTGAACAGCACGCCGGTGGGACGCTCGGCATCGATAAAGCAGATGGCCACGTGATAGGTGATGCCTTTGCCCTCGCCGGGCAACGTGCATAGAAAACCGGATGATCCCGTACGCATGTCCATGAACGGACTCCTTGCAGTCTGACGGATGACGCCGCGCGCCTCCGGTTGCGCAACGGGCCGGATCGACCGGCACGCTGCATACACCGGCGCCCTTCAGCAGCGCCCTACAGCGACGCCACGGATTCGCCGGCAACCAGCCCGTTGATGATGTCTTCGCCGAACCGCAGCGCGCCGCGGCGCGCCGAGCCGATGTTCTCCCAGCGCGACTGCCCCAGCGGGAACACGCGTGCATGGTCCTCGCCCGGGCGGTAGCCTTCGCGGCAGATCACGATCGAAGCCTGGAAACTGTTGTCGGGCCGGGTGCGTGGCCAGGCCTGCTCGGGCCGGTTGCGGTAGACCAGCGGGTACAGGTCAAAACCCTTGTAGCTGGCAAAGGGCGTGGTGCCGGGAACATTGTTGCCGGGACTGCGGCTGGGAGTGCTGTCGCTCACGACGGCTCCATGCGGCATCGCGCCGCGTTGATGGGAAGGGAAATGCGAACCGGTGCCGGCTTTCGCTCAGGACGCCGGCAATCCGGACGAGGTTACCGACACGCCGGGCACCGCGCCGTTGATGATGGCTTTGGCATAGCGCAGCGCACCACGGCGGGCGCCGCCGACGTTGTCCCACGGCGTGGCATCCAGGCGAAACGTGCGCGCCTGCGCGCCTTCGGGTGACTCGCCCTCGAGGCAGATCACCACCGCCGCATCGAACGAGCGGTCGGGCCGCGGCTCTGGCCACACGCGCGTGATGGTGTGCTTGTACACCAGGGGATATAGGTCATACCCCTTGTATGTCGCAGCGGGATAGATATCCATGGAAGCCTCCGGCGCAATCGTGGTGTTGCCCCCACTCTACGCCTGTTACCCGCCGCGCAGTGGCTTTATTTCGCCATCAACCCGGCATCATGCCGGCAAAATAAAAAAGCTCCGCCGCAGCGGAGCTTTTCTTATCAAACTGGCGCCGGGGCGCTCAGCTCAACTCGGTTCGACGCGCTCAGATCGGCTCGATCTTGGTCGCGGCCGGGCCCTTCTGGCCGACGCCGGCGACGTAACGCACCTTCTGGCCTTCTGCCAGCGACTTGAAGCCGCTGCCCTGGATTTCGGAGAAGTGCGCGAACAGGTCGTTGCCGCCTGCATCAGGCGTAATGAAGCCAAAACCCTTCGAATCGTTGAACCACTTGACGGTACCGGTTTCCATGTTGGATTCCTCAATAAGTTTTTCTCACCGGCAAATAGCGCTGGCAAGGCATGACGATCAAGGAAGAACAAGGAGAAAAAGTGGCGCCGTGTGGGCAAGCACCTGGACTTCTAGATTGCTGCTTGAAAGATCCTGCACCGACCCTTATACAGGTCGCCCCCTGCCGTGTCAACGAACTTCGCCGGATCGCTGTCAAATCGCGCCGAAAGTGCGGGGTGAGGGTCTTCCCCTCCTGCACGCGGCATGCATGCTACAGTGGCCCATCGAACGGAACGCTACGGATGACACTCTGCACTGCCTGCCAGGCCATTGAACGCCATGTGCGCGGCGCCCCCGGGCATGCCGCGCTGCGCATCACCGACACCCGACGCATCAAGCCGCCGCGCTCGGCGGCCATCACCATCAGCAGCTTTGTGTGCCAGGATTGCGGCGCCCTGTGGACCTACCGCGACCAGAAGAGCGGCCCGGAACAAGGCTGGGACCTGCCCGCGCAAACGCCGCAGCAATAGACGAAGCCGCGGCGCAAACAAAAAACCCCGGACCAGGGTCCGGGGTTTTGCTCACGCGCGGTCCGCAACGCGGGCCGACTGCGCTCAGGCTGCCACCGAAGCCAGCGCGGCGTTCAGCGTCTGGCTCGGGCGCATCGCGGCGCTGAGCTTGGCCGCGTCCGGCTGGTAGTAGCCGCCGATGTCGACCGGCTGGCCCTGCACCGCGGCGAGTTCGCCGACGATCTTCTGCTCGTTGTCGGTCAGCGTCCTGGCCAGCGGCGCGAACTTGGCAGCCAGTTCCGCGTCGTCCGACTGCGCGGCCAGTTCCTGGGCCCAGTACATCGCCAGGTAGAACTGGCTGCCGCGGTTGTCCAGCTCGCCGGTCTTGGGCGACGGGCTCTTGTTGTTGTCGAGCAGCTTGCCGGTGGCGGCATCCAGCGTCTTCGCCAGGATCTTGGCCCGGGCATTGCCGGTCTTGATGCCGACGTCTTCCAGCGACACCGCCAGCGCCAGGAACTCGCCCAGCGAATCCCAGCGCAGGTGGTTTTCTTCCACCAGCTGCTTGACGTGCTTCGGCGCCGAGCCGCCTGCGCCGGTTTCATACATGCCGCCGCCGGCCATCAGCGGCACGATCGACAGCATCTTGGCGCTGGTGCCCAGCTCCATGATCGGGAACAGGTCGGTCAGGTAGTCGCGCAGGATGTTGCCGGTCACCGAGATCGTGTCCAGGCCGCGGATCACGCGCTCCAGCGTGTAGCGCATGGCGCGCACCTGCGACATGATCTGGATGTCGAGGCCGCTGGTGTCGTGGTCCTTCAGGTACGTTTCCACCTTCTTGATCAGCTCGGCTTCGTGCGGGCGGTACGGGTCCAGCCAGAACACCGCCGGCATGCCCGAGTTGCGCGCGCGCGTGACGGCCAGCTTGACCCAGTCGCGGATCGGCGCGTCCTTGACCTGGCACATGCGCCAGATGTCGCCCTGCTCGACGTTCTGGGTCAGCAGCACTTCACCGGTGGCCAGGTCGACGATGTTGGCGACGCCGTCTTCGGCGATCTCGAAGGTCTTGTCGTGCGAGCCGTATTCCTCGGCCTTCTGCGCCATCAAGCCGACGTTGGGCACGGTACCCATGGTGGTCGGGTCGAAGTTGCCGTTGGTCTTGCAGAAGTTGATGATCTCCTGGTAGATCCGGGCGAAGGTGCTTTCCGGGATCACCGCCTTGGTGTCCTTCGGACGGCCGTCGGCGCCCCACATCTTGCCGCCGATGCGGATCATGGCCGGCATCGAGGCATCGACGATCACGTCGTTGGGTGCGTGCAGGTTCGAGATGCCCTTGGCCGAGTCCACCATCGCCAGTTCCGGGCGATGCTCGTGGCAGGCGTGCAGGTCGCGGATGATCTCTTCGCGCTTGGAGCTGGGCAGCGACTCGATCTTCTCGTACAGGTTGACCAGGCCGTTGTTGACGTTGACGCCCAGTTCGTCGAACAGCGCGCCGTGCTTGGCGAAGGCTTCCTTGTAGAAGATCTTGACCGCGTGGCCGAACACGATGGGGTGCGACACCTTCATCATGGTCGCCTTGACGTGCAGCGACAGCATCACGCCGGTCTTGCGCGCGTCTTCGAACTGCTCTTCATAGAAGGCGCACAGGGCCTTCTTGCTCATGAACATGCTGTCGATGATCTCGCCGTCCTGCAGCGACACCTTGGGCTTGAGCACGATGGTCTTGCCGCTCTTGGTGATCAGCTCCATCTTGACGTCGCGCGCGCGGTCCAGCGTCATCGACTTTTCGCCGTGGTAGAAGTCACCGTGCTTCATGTGCGCCACGTGCGTGCGCGAGGCCATGCTCCACTCGCCCATGCTGTGCGGGTGCTTGCGCGCGTAGTTCTTGACCGCGGCTGGGGCCCGGCGGTCGGAGTTGCCTTCGCGCAGGACCGGATTCACGGCCGAGCCCAGGCACTTGGAATAGCGCTTCTGGATCGCCTTTTCTTCGTCGGTCTTGGGGTCTTCCGGATAGTCGGGCACCTTGTAGCCCTTGCCCTGCAGCTCGCGGATGGCGCTGACCAGCTGGTGCACCGAGGCCGAGATGTTCGGCAGCTTGATGATGTTGGTGTCCGGCAGCTGCGTCAGCTTGCCCAGCTCTGCCAGGTTGTCCGGCACGCGCTGCGCTTCGGTCAGGAATTCGGGGAACTCGCCCAGGATACGGCCGGCGACCGAGATATCGCTGGTGGTCACGTTGATGCCGGCCGGCTTGGTGAAGGTCTGGATGATCGGGAGGAACGCACTGGTCGCCAGCAGCGGGGCTTCGTCGGTCAGCGTGTAGATGATGGTGGGTTGCTGGGTACTCATTGCTTCTCTCAGATCCTCTATCGGTGGGTGGGACTTCTGCCTGCCGGGTCACGGTCAGGGCAACAAACTAGGCGAAAAGTAGAATTTTGCCTCAGTTTGCTTTCAGGAATCTGAAAACCACCGCATCCGGGGCGGCAATCGGGCAGAAATTTGGCTAGGCACCCGGCTTGCGGCGCCGGATGGCGTTCGTTGCACCTGAACGGTGCCGTTACGCGGCGGCTCTGATATTTGGGGACAGGCAAGCGCCCGCAGACTGGCCGGCAAGTGCAACCGACGGATCACATCCGCACTGAGGGCGCGTTGCCCTCTCCCTCGGGGGAGAGGGAAAAAACGGCAGCTGGCCCGTCAGGCCGCCAGCCTGAACGTCGCCACCGCCTCCTTCAGCCGCTGCGCCTGTTCCTCCAGCGAACCCGCCGCCGCCGCGGCCTCTTCCACCAGTGCCGCGTTCTGCTGCGTCACCGTGTCCATCTGCGTCACCGCCTGGTTCACCTGCTCGATGCCCGAGCTCTGCTCGGCCGACGCGGCGCTGATCTCGCCCATGATGTCGGTCACGCGCCTGACCGCGGCGACGATCTCTTCCATGGTCTGGCCCGACTGCGTCACCAGCATCGAGCCCTTCTCGACGCGATCGACCGAATCGCCGATCAGCGCCTTGATCTCCTTGGCCGCGGTCGCGCTGCGCTGCGCCAGCGTGCGCACTTCGCCAGCCACCACGGCGAAGCCACGGCCCTGCTCGCCGGCGCGCGCGGCTTCCACCGCGGCGTTGAGCGCCAGGATATTGGTCTGGAACGCAATGCCCTCGATCACGGCGATGATGTCGACCACCTTCTTCGACGCGCCGTTGATCTCTTCCATGGTCTCGGCCACCTTGCCCGCGACTTCACCGCCCTTGGCGGCGATATCCGAGGCGTTGACCGCGAGCGTGCTGGCCTGGCGCGCGTTGTCGGCGTTCTGGCGCACGATGCTGGTCAGCTCTTCCATGCTGGCCGCGGTCTGCTGCAGCGACGAGGCCTGTTCCTCGGTGCGCTGCGACAGGTCGGTGTTGCCGGCCGCGATCTGGCTGGTGCCCGACACGATCGACTCGGTGCCGGCGCGCACCTGGCGCACGATGCGCAGGATGTTGGCATTCATGTCAGCCAGTGCCTGCAGCAGCTGGCCGGTTTCGTCGCGGCTGTCGACGTCGATGCGGCTGGTCAGGTCGCCCGAGGCCACGGTGCGCGCCACCGCCACGGCGCGATGCAGCGGACCCGTGATGCCGCGTGTCAGCCAGAACGCGAACGCAATGCCGATCCCCAGCACCACCACGCCCAGCCCGATCAGGCTGTTGCGTGCGTTGACGTAGATGGCGTTGATCTCGCGCGCGGTGGCGTCGATGCTGGCGCGCTGGATGTCGAGCAGCTTCTGGATCTCGGCCAGGTAGGCGTCGCCGGCGGGCACGAACTCCTGCTCCAGCACCTGGTTGGCTTCCTCGGTCAGCCCTTCCTGCTTGAGCCTGGTGATCTTGTCGCGGCCGTTGTTGTAGGGGTCGCGCACGCTCAGGATCTTCTGGAACGCGGCCTTTTCCTGCTCGGAGCCGAGCATCGGCTGCAGCTTGTCGCGCAGCTGCGCAATGCCTTCGATCGATGCCTTGGTCTCGGCGGCAAAGAACTGGCCCAGCGACGGGTCGGCGCTGCGCGCCACCGCCGTGGTGCGGCGCACGCTGGTATGCATGAGGCGGTACCAGTCGCTGACCAGCCGCTCTTTGGTCAGCGGCTGCTGCATCATCGCGTGGGTGCGCTCGGCCACCTGCTGCAGGCGCAGCATGCCCAAGCCCGTCATCAGCGCCGCAAGCAGCAATACCACCCCAAAACCGATGCCGAGGCGAACCCCGATACCTAGATTCTTCATTTCTTCTACCTGATTAGCATTGGTCATGGCGAAGTGCTGCCGCACCTGAAACGGCTCGGCGCAACGCTCTTCGCTCTCATCGTCCGCGGGCGGGCCGGGTCGGGCCATACGCACAGGCGGGCTATGGATGCCAACGGCAGCGGCGACGGTAACTTTAGGGTCTTCCTCGATTGACGGCCAGTAGTGTGCGGATACCGGCTATAGTGGACAGGATCCCGGCCAAAGGGCACGCCATCCCCGCCGCCGGCCGACCTGCCAGTCCTTCCACCAGGAGACCCAGCATGGCCACGCCTCCCAATCCCTTTGCCGATTTCACCAGGATGATGGAACAGTTCCGCCTGCCGGGCGTGGACATGAGCGCGGTGATCGAAGCGCGCCGCAAGGACATCGAGGCCCTGACCGAGGCCAACCGGCTGGCCTATGAAGGCATGCAGGCCATCGTGAGGAAGCAGCAGGAAATCTTCGCCCAGACCATGCAGCAATTGCAGGCGGCCGCGCAGCAGTACGGCACGGCGGGCAATCCGGCCGAGGCCATGGCCCGGCACAGCGAGTTCGTGCAACAGCAGCTGCACCAGGCGCTGGAGAACATGCGCGCGCTGGCCGAGACCGCGCAGAAGGCGCAAGCCGAGGCGCTTGCCGTGATCAGCAAGCGCGCCGAACAGAACGTGCAGGAGGCTGGCGAAATGCTCCAGCCGAAAACGAAATCCCGCGGCTAGCGCCGCTCGGGGACGACCTGGCCCACCGCCTCGACCAGGCGGGCATGCGCGGCCAGGTCCACCGGCCGGTGCTTGATTTTGGCACTGGCCGGGTTGTTGCCCAGGTAGTTGCCGTTCTTCCAGTCCTGCGCCGGCCTCACCGGCCGAGGCGCAAACCCGCCGCCGCAGTTCGGGCAGACATTGCCGAGCAGCTCGACGCAGCCCGCGCAAAAGGTGCATTCGAACGAGCAGATGCGCGCTTCGGTGGAATCCGGCGGCAGGGGCTTGTTGCAGTGTTCGCAGCCTGGTCTGAGTTCCAGCATGGCGCTCGCTTCCTGATTTTGTGAACGGTTTTGGAATCCCGGTATCGTAGCCGGATTCCGCACGCGCGGGTCAGCTGACCTGCCCTGCCTGCTGCTGCGCGCCGATCCCCCGCCACGCCTTCGACCGCTGGGCGCGCTGGCCGATGCTGGCATGGCCGCCCGGAAGATTCTTCCTTCTCCGCAGACATCTCGCCACCGTGTGCAGCCATGGCTGCACACCATTGCTGAATACGCGAACGCCGCCAGCGCGGCCGGGTCGCTAACCTGAAGCACATCTACTGCAATGAGAATTATTTTCATCCATGCGATGTGCTCACCCCTGGAGGCCTTGCCGCGGACAGTCCGCCCTGCAACGCCACACCATCACGTTCCTGGCGCTGGCACTTGGACAGGGTAGCTACGCCACGGCAGTCGAGCCGCCGGTGCGCTCATGGAAGGCGATGCGCGATGACGGCGTAGTCCGGCAACAGTATGACTATTCGTGCGGCGCCGCGGCACTGGCCACGCTGCTGCGGCACTACTACGGCGAAGCGGTCAGCGAGGCCGACGTCCTGAAACAGATCTCCGCCAAAGGCCCGGCCACGCTCAGCACCCTGTCGGCCGCGGCAACGCATTTTGGCTACGAAGCGCGCGGCTATGCGCTGTCGCTCGAGGCCCTGCGGCAGATCAACGTGCCTGCTATCGTGTTTCTCCACGTCGGTAACGACAATCACTTTTCCGTCCTGCGCAGTATCGATGCGCATTCGGTGGAACTAGCCGATCCTTCGCTAGGCAATCGCATCTACAGCACTACGGATTTCCTGAGGCTGTGGACCACCCGGCTGAGCCGGGACTATCCCGGCCGCGCCTTGATCGTGATGCCGCGCGACGCAAGGCGGGCCGCAAATCCGGCCTTCATGCGGCCGATTCCAGCCCGGTTCGGGGGCCTGGCTCTGAGACCGTTCCTCCCATGATCCGGCGCCTGACACGCGTAGCCACCGCCGCGGCGGCATTGGCCCCATGCCCGGCGTGGTCGCAAATCGTACCCACGCTGGAAGATTTGCTGACGGCACAGAACCGGTGGCGCGCCGAAGCTGGTCTGTCCTACTTCAACCAGGAAGGGAGCAGCACCGCGGCACGTGGTCCGATCTATATCCAGGTCGGACCCAACATCATCCCCGTGGCGACCGGTGTCGTGCCGAAGAAGCGCAATGTCGATTCGCTGGTGGCCTATGCCGGCATGCGCTACGGCTACTCCGCGAATACGGAACTATCGTTTTCCGGCACCGGCTCATACACGAGTGAGCGGACGCTGTTCGAGGGCATCCAGCAGGAATCCAGCCATAGCACCAGGTTTTCCAGCCTGTCCCTGGCCATCAGTCACCGCCTGCTCAAGGAGCAAGGCAGCCCCGGCCTGGTCGCCTTCCTGGAAACTGGCGCGGTGGAACATACCGGCGATGCCGCCTCGTACTTCAGCAGCTTCACCGCCGGCGGCACGCTGTATCGCTCCATCGATCCGGTCGTGCTCAGCCTGAACGCCTCCTATCGCCTGAACTTGCCGCGACATGACGGCGCCGCCAGGCCAGGCAATGTGTTGATGCTCACGCCGCAGGTGGGCTTTGCTGCCAACGAGGCCGTCACGCTCTACGGCGGCATGAACTGGCAATTGCAGCAGGCAGAAAGCAACCCGCAAGGACTGCCCGCGCAACGCAGCACGCAAACCGCAATGGTCTTTGGCCTGGGCTATCGCGCCAGCGACCGGACCACCATTTCACTTAGCGGCAACGCCAATATCAGCGGCCGCGGGGGTGCGCAGATCACGCTCGGTACGGTAGTAAAGCTGGGCGCCATGCCCGCAAGGGAACGTTTGCAATAACTCGCTTTGAGCTAAGGAGAACATCCATGGATCTGGTTCAGAAGACCCTGGCCGCGGTTGCGCTGGCCGGCCTCGGCGGCACGGCTTGCGCCGGGGCGGTGACATTCGAAGAGATCGAGCGTGCGGACACCGTGTCAGGCCGGTACATCAGCCATCTGTCGGCGACGGAAATGGAATCGGTGGAAGGGTCGGTGGCACCGGTCGTCATTGCCGGTGTTGCGGCGGCGGCCGGCGCGATCGCCAATGGCGGGTTCTATTGGGTGAATACGCCCAACCCCACCGCAGCCGGACTGGCGTGGAACGCGGGAACGGGCTTCACCTCCGGCTTCCTGGGTGGCATCGCGTCAAGCTTGCCAAGGATAGGTACCGTGCTGGTAACCGGCGCCGCGCCGTTTATCCCTACACTCCCCCAGCCGCCGCTGCAGAAATGCGGCGCTGCCGGGCTGGCTTGCTGACGCACGTCAGGTTAACGGGCCGGCGCCATCGCCGCCGGCCGCCCAGTACCTTTCATGGACATGGACTCAGGCATGACTGACTACGAAAGGCTTCAGACGCTCTGCAACGGCCTGGTCTTCTTCTATCTTGTGCCAAGGTACCTGCTGTTCCCGTCCCTGTATGCCGAGCGCTATCTGCGCACGGCGATGATATTGTGCGCAGCGCTGGCAGCAAACTTTCTGGTGCTGTGGCAGAGCCTCGGCGGCGAAGCCGCGCCAACGCTCTACCGCGCATGCTTCGGCCCGGTGATGAGCCTGCTGATGGCACTGCTCCACTGCAAGATCGAGAAAGATAATCCAGGCTACTTCACCAGTCCGGAGCATCGCAGATGACAGGCAACCCGATCGCAGGCCTCCAGCTCACCGTCCCCGGCATCGCCATGTTCGGCTACACCGTCATCGTGCTCATCGTGCTGGCGCCAAGGTATTGTTTCATCCCGGCGCTTTACCGGCGCCTGTATGGCTGGGCGGCCGCTGCGCTGGCCGGCGTACTGGCGCTCAACCTTTGCGTCTATTCCGTGCTGATGCCGGGCAGGCCGCGCTTACCGCTCGATGAAGCGTTCGCGGGTGCCTGCCTGAGCTTGTGCCTGTCGCTGCTGCTATGCCATCGGGCCAGGACTCGCCGCTCCCCTGACGCGGCCATAACCCGGCCGCCGGCAAACTGATCGGGGGATGTCCGGACATGGACGCATTGCCGGTCCTCGGCGGACCCCTCCTGCTGAAATCACTCTACCTGTGCTTCGTCTTCCTGTACGTCGTCCCACGGCTGCTGGTACGCCCGTATGTGGAAGACCGCCATTACCTGCATGCAGCCGTGGCGCTGGGAGCCGTCTGGGGCACGAACTACCTGTTCCTGCGTTACATGTTGCCGCGCGGACTGGAGATTGCCCCAGATGGTGCAAACCCGGTTCCCTTGCTGATCCTGTGGATATCGCTGGCCGCGCGCCGGGCCTGGATGGCAGAGCAGCGCGGACGGCAATCGTAGCCGCCTGTGATAGCGGCCGGCATGTCGCCGGCCGCCGCTTTCACGTCAGATCACGCCTTGCGCCAGCATGGCGTCGGCCACCTTGACGAAGCCGGCGATGTTCGCGCCTTCGACGTAGTTGATGTAGCCGTCCGCCTTCTGGCCGTGGTGGATGCAGTTCTGGTGGATGTCCTTCATGATCGCGTGCAGCTTCTCGTCGACCTCGGCATGGTGCCAGGACAGGCGCATCGCGTTCTGCGACATCTCCAGGCCCGAGGTCGCCACGCCGCCGGCATTGCTGGCCTTGCCCGGCGCGTACAGGATCTTCGCGTCGACAAAGCGGTCCACCGCCTCCAGCGTCGACGGCATGTTGGCGCCTTCGGCCACGCAGATCACGCCGTTGCCCAGCAGGGTCTCGGCGTCGTTGCCGTCGAGTTCGTTCTGGGTGGCGCATGGCAGCGCCACGTCGGCGGGCACGTGCCAGGGCGTGCGGCCGGCTTCGAAAGTCATGCCCTGGCGGGCGGCAAAGTCCGACAGGCGGCCGCGCTCTTCGTTCTTGAACGCCATGACTTCGGCCAGCTGCTCGGTGGTCATGCCCTGCGGGTAGTGCAGCACGCCGCCGGAGTCGGACAGCGTCAGCACCTTGGCGCCCAGCTCGATTGCCTTCTCGGCCGCGTACTGCGCCACGTTGCCCGAGCCCGAGATCAGCACGCGCAGGCCGTCGAAGCCGCGCCCGCGACGGTGCAGCATTTCCTGGGCGAAGTAGACGGTGCCGTAGCCGGTCGCTTCCGGGCGCATCAGGCTGCCGCCGTAGGCCAGGCCCTTGCCGGTAAACACGCAGGCCGACTGGTTCGACAGCTTCTTCATCATGCCGGCCATGAAGCCGACCTCGCGCGCGCCCACGCCGATGTCGCCGGCCGGGATGTCGGTATCCGGGCCCAGGTGGCGGTACAGCTCGGTCACCAGCGCCTGGCAGAAGCGCATCACCTCGGCGTCGGACTTGCCCTTGGGATCGAAGTCCGAGCCGCCCTTGCCGCCGCCCATGGGCAGCGTGGTCAGCGCGTTCTTGAAGGTCTGCTCGAAGCCCAGGAACTTCAGCACCGACAGGTTCACGGTCGGGTGGAAGCGCATGCCGCCCTTGTACGGGCCGATGGCCGAGCTGTGTTGCACGCGGAAGGCGCGGTTGACCTGCACGCGGTTCTGGTCGTCGGTCCATGCCACGCGGAACTGGATCACGCGCTCCGGCTCCACCAGCCGCTCGAGCAGGGCCTGGTCGGCGTAGCGCGGATTTCGCTCGACGAACGGCCACAGCGTCATCATGACTTCCTTCACGGCCTGGAGGAATTCGGGTTGATTGGGGTCGCGGCGGGCTACCCCCGCCAGAAATGCTTCAAGGGAAGGAGAATTCACGGATGTCTCTTGCTGTGCTGGAGTGGCTGGATCCGGCAGCCTTGCCGGCTGGATGCCGGTCTGCGGTGCCGTCTGGCGTTGCGCCGATGGAAGGTGGGTCGCCTCCGGTTTATCGGACGGGCACGGCTGACCGTGCCGGTCCGACAACCCAGCACTTTAGCACCGCCATGGGGCACACGACAGTCAAAACACCTGTGACAGCGGCGTCAAAGCCGCATTTTGGTGCGAGGACGGACGGATTTGCGTGCGATCAGCGGACATGGCGGCTCAATAAAACACCGTCGTTCCCGCGAAGGCGGGAACCCATTGACTTCATCCCCGAAGGGGACGTGAAAGACGCTGGATTCCCGCCTTCGCGGGAATGACAGGCTTAGGGCAGCACGTTACGCAATCAGCAGCTTGTTGCCCCGTTCCTTCAGCGCCGCGCCCAGCTCCGGCTCCGGCGCCATGTCGGTAATCACCCAGGCGGCCAGCTCCGCATGCTTGATGGTGACGCCGGTGTTGCGGCCGAACTTGGTGTGGTCGGCGACCACGCAGGCCACGTCGGCCGCCAGCAGCATGCGGCTGCGCAGCTCCGCCGCGGCACGCGAGAAGTCACAGATCTCGCCGCGCGGGGTGATACCGCCGATGCCGATAAAGGCGAAGTCGGTGTGGTAGCGCGACAGCTGTTCGATGGTGTCCCAGCCGTGGGTGGCATCTTCGTTGTCCTGCAGCTCGCCGCCGAGCACGATCACGCGGTTGCCGTTGCGCCGGCCCAGCAGCTGGGCGATGGCCAGGTCGTTGGTGTAGACCAGCAGGTTGTGGTGCCCGTGCAGCGCCTGCGCCACCGCATGCGTGGTGGTGCCGTAGTCAAGGATCAGCGAGGCGCCGTCGCGCACCAGTTCGGCCGCGCGCACGCCGATGGCGCGCTTGCCCTCGGCATTGACCTGCGCGCGGGTCTGGGTATCGGGCTCGGTCCGGTCCGGCGCCAGCGCGCCGCCGTGGGTCAGCACCAGCAGCCCGCGCGTGGCCAGCGCGTTGAGGTCGCGCCGGATGGTCTCGCGCGATACGTCGAGCTCGCTCACCAGCTCGCTGATGGCCAGCGCGCCGGTCGCGGACAGCTGGTCGAGGATGTATTTCTGCCGTTGTTCGGCGAGCACGGGGACTCCGGGTGGATCGGGGACTTGGGGGCTGATTTTAGCGCAGCCTATCCTTGGCGTGCGAAGGCACCCTGCCCTGCAAACGACCGCTGGCAGGCTCCCTCTCCCGCAAGCGGGAGAGGGGAGCAAACCAGCGCCCGGGTCATGCCTTCAGTGCCTCACCCCCACGGCAACGTAATCGTCTTCAAATTGGTAAAACTCTTCGCCGCCTCCTGCACCCCCTCCTTGTACCCCAGCCCCGAATCCTTGATCCCGCCGAACGGCGTCAGTTCGATCCGGTAGCCAGGCACCTCCCACAGGTTGACGGTGCCCACATGCAGCGAATTGGCGATCCTGGTGAAGGCCTCGATATTGTTGGTGCACACCCCCGACGACAGCCCGAACGCGGTGCCGTTGGAAATCCGGATGGCATCGTCCACATCGCGGAAGGTGATGATGGGCGAGACCGGACCGAAGGTTTCCTCGCGCACCACCGTCATCGACGGGTCCACGCGATCGATCACGGTGGGCGCGTAGCTGGCGCCGTTGCGCTGGTTGCCGACCAGCAGCCGCGCGCCCTGCGCCACCGCCTCGTTGACGCGCGCCTCGAACAGCTGCGCGGCCTGCTCGTCGATGACGGTGCCCATGTCGACGCCACGGTCCATCGGGTCACCGTATTTCCACGCGCGGGTCTTCTCCACCACCAGTTCGGTAAAGCGCGCCGCCACCGCCTGGTGCACCAGCATGCGCTTGACCGCGGTGCAGCGCTGGCCGGAGTTCTTGTACGAGCCCTGCACCGCCAGGTCGGAGGCACGGTCCAGGTCGGCGTCGTCCAGCACGATCAGCGGGTCGTTGCCGCCCAGCTCCAGCACCACGCGCTTGTAGCCGGCCTTGCTGGCGATGTACTTGCCGATCGCCACGCCGCCGGTAAAGGTGACCAGGTCCACCGCCGGGTGCGTGATCAGTTCGTCGGCGATCTCGCGCGGGTCGCCGGTGATCACCTGGAACATCTGCGGCGGCAGGCCGGCTTCGTACAGCAGGTCGGCCAGGTAGAACGCCGACAGCGGCACCTTTTCCGACGGCTTGAGCACCATGCGGTTGTTGGTGGCGATCGACGGCGCCACCTTGTGCGCGACCTGGTTCATCGGGTGGTTGAACGGCGTGATCGCGCTGATCACGCCCATCAGCGGCTCGCGCTGCGTCATCACGCGGCGCTTCTTGCCGTGCGGCGTCAGGTCGCACGAGAACAGCTGGCCGTCGTCGCGCAGCGCCTCGGTGGCGGCAAAGCCCAGCACGTCGGCGACGCGGCCGATCTCGTACAGCGAATCCTTCTTGGACAGGCCCGATTCCAGCGTGATCAGGTCCGACGCCTCCTCGGTGCGCTCGCGCAGCAGGGCCGCGGCGCGGTTCAGGATGGCGGCGCGCTCGTAGCGGGTCAGCGTGGCGCGGTAGGCCTGGCCCACTTCGAAGGCGCGGCGCACGTCTTCGAGCGTGGCCTTGGGCACGGTGCCCACCAGCGCGCCGTCGAACGGATTGCGCACTTCGATCACGCGATCGCGCACGATCTTCTGGCCGTCGATGCGCAGCGCCTCGGCGCGGAAATGGGGGCTGACGGTGCCAGCGGGAAATTGGGGGGCGTTCATGAGTCTCCTCCGGTAGATGCGTGCTCAGGCGGCGGGTCCGGGTCGCGGCCCGAACCCACAGATGCGATGCAGGCGTTCAGTGCAGGTGGTTCAGCGCGACATCGAAGATGTCGAAATTGCGCAGCACGGCCTTGCCGGGAATGCCGGCGGTGGCGCGGTTGAACACCAGCGGCACGGTCTGCTCGGACACGCCGCCGTGCGAGCGCAGCGGCGCGTCGAGGCCGGACAGGTCATGGCGGCTGCGGCTGGTGCCCAGCACCACGTGCTTGTCGCTGGTGACCACCAGGTCGCCGACGCGGTCGGGCGGCAGCTCGAAGCGCGCGCAGGCGTCGGCGTTGGTCAGCACGCTTTCCACGCCCTGCAGGTCCGACAGGCGCGCCTGGATCGCTGCAGCGTCGGCATCGTCGGGCAGGTAGATGGTGGCGTAGGAGCCCAGCGCGCCGTGGTGGACCACGTACGGATCGGTGATCGGCAGGATCACGCGCGCGCCGCCGTCTTCCACGCCGCGGCCCAGCCAGGCATCCAGCTGGTCCTGCAGGTAGATCACGTTGGGCGCCTTGGTGGCCGCGTCATGCTTGGCGTTCATGCCGTGGTCGGCGGTCAGCGCCACCACGCAGCCGATTTCGTCCAGCCGCGCCAGGTACTTGTCCATCATCGCGTAGAAGGCATTGGCGCCGTCCGAGCCGGGCGCGAACTTGTGCTGGATATAGTCGGTGGTGGACAGGTACATCAGGTCCGGGCGGCGTGTTTCCATCAGGCGCACGCCGGCGGCGAAGACAAACTCGGACAACTCGGCGCTGTAGACGTCCGGCACCGGCATGCCCACCAGCTCGAGCACGCCGTCGATGCCGTTTTCCGCCACGGTGGCCTGGTCGGCCTTCTCCGACGAGAAGCAGATGCCCCGCATGCCGTGGCCCAGCAGCCGGCGCAGCTTGTCCTTGGCGGTGACCACGGCGACGCTGGCACCGGCCTCGGCAAAGGCGGCCAGGATGGTGCCGGCGCGCAGGTACTTGGGGTCGTTCATCATCACTTCCTCGCCGCGCCCGCCGTTGGCGCTGCGATCGAAGAAGTAGTTGCCGCAGATGCCGTGCACCGCGGGCGGCGCGCCGCAGACGATGGACAGGTTGTTGGGGTTGGTGAAGGTGGGCACCACGCAGGCACCGCGGAAGGCCGAACCGGCCTCCAGCAGCCGCTTCAGGTAAGGCGCGCTGCCGCTGGCCGCGGCGGCTTCCAGGTAATCGAACTCGCAGCCGTCGACGCAGACCACCACGACGGGCTGCTGCATCCAGCGATAGCTGCGCTGGTTGACGGTAATAGTGCGGGCGTTGGTATCGGGCATGGTCGGTTCCTGTGCGGGATCGCGGTCGCTAAGGTGGTTGGTAAGGCGGTAGCTGAATTGGATTGGGTCAGGCCGGATCCGTGTCAAGCGGCGGCATCGGCGCCGTCGCCGGTAGCCGATGGGTCCACCGCGGCATGCATGCGCGCGCGGCCGCGCTCGACGTGCTCGCGCATCAGGCGCGCGGCCAGTTCACCGTCGCGCGCGGCGATCGCCGAGACGATGGCGCGATGCTCGCGGGTGGAATCGGGCATGGCGGCGTGGCTGCGCGACAGCGCCTCGCGCCGGAACAGCGTCAGTTCCTTGACCAGGCGCCGGTAGGTCTCGAGCAGCTTGCGGTTGCCGGCCAGCTCGACCATGCGGTCGTGGAACGACAGGTTCAGCCGCGTGTATTCATCGACATCGCGCGCCTGGCTCGCCGCGTCGAGCGCCTCCACCAGGGCGCGCAGTTCGCGCAGGCCCTCGGGCGTGATGCGCGCGGCCAGCTGCCGGCCGATGAATTCGTCCAGCACCGCGCGCAGTTCATAGATCTCATCGGCTTCCTCCACCGAGATCGCGCGCACGTACACGCCGCGGTTCTTCTCGGTGCGCAGCAGGCCGGCCTGCTCCAGCGCACGGAAGGCCTCCCGCACCGGGCCGCGCGACACATTGAGTTGCCCGGCGACTTCGATCTCGTTGAGCTTGGCGCCCGGCGCCAGTTCGCCGGACATGATCCGCAACTCCAGCTCGCGCTGCACCAGGGTGGTCAGCGACTGGCTCTGCAGGATGGTGATTTCGCTCGCCAGCGGGGCTTGGCGTGACATGAACACTCCCGTTTGTGACGGATTCAGCAGTATCGAAAATCCTTATTGCCATTAAAGCAAGCGGTTTGTATATTGTCAACAATCAAGACATCGGCGCAGTCAGATGGGTGACGAAGCAAGCGCCAAAAGTCGGGCACATGTCTTACAAGTGTTGTAGCACAAGGGTTTCACGGTGATTCGATGTTGTGCAGCGCGCCCCATGGCATTGCAACAGATTCACCACATTGACACATTTCTCCACCTACAATGCCGGAAGGAGTCCCCATGCAACCGTCCTTCACCACCACCTTGCGCACCGCCGCGACCCTGCTTGCGTTAGCCGCCTCCGGCACCGCGCTGGCCCAGAAAACCACGCTCACCGTCTATACGGCGTGGGAAACCGAGACCCTCAAGCCCTATGCCGAGGGCTTCGCCAAGGTGGCGCCCGATATCGAGCTGAAATACGTTCGCGACTCCACCGGCGTGATCACCGCCAAGGCGCTGGCCGAGAAAGCCAACCCGCAGGCCGACGTGATCGCCGGGCTGGCGGCCTCGAGCCTGGAGCTGCTCAAGCAGGAAGGGATGCTCACGCCCTACACCCCCAAGGGCTTCGAGAAGCTGACGCGCGACTACAGCGACAAGGCCAATCCACCGTCATGGGTGGGGCTGGATGTCTGGGGTGCCACCATCTGCTTCAACACCATCGAGGCGAAGAAGCGCAACCTGCCGCGCCCTGAAACCTGGAAGGACCTGGCCAAGCCGGTCTACAAGGGCACCATCGTGATGCCCAACCCGGCCTCGTCCGGCACCGGCTTCCTCGACGTGACCGCCTGGCTGCAGCTGTTCGGCGAGCAGGACGGCTGGAAGTACATGGACGCGCTGCACGAGAACATCGCGCAATACACGCATTCCGGCTCCAAGCCATGCAAGCAGGCCGGCTCCGGCGAGTTCCCGATCGGCATCTCGTTCGAGCTCCGCGCGCACAAGACGCTGGCCTCGGGCGCGCCGATCGAGATGATCTTCCCCAAGGAGGGCCTGGGCTACGACATCGAGGCGGCCGGCATCGTCAAGGGCACGAAGAAGATGGAGGCCGCGCAGCGCTATATGGACTGGCTGGCCAGCAAGGAAGCCAATCAGCTGTTCGCCAAGGACTGGGCCATCGTCGCCTACCCCGGCGTGGCGAGAAAGGTCGAGACCATCCCGGCCAACTACGAGCAGATGCTGGTCAAGAACGATTTCGGCTATATCGCCAGGAACCGCGAACGCGTGCTGACCGAATGGCAGAAGCGTTATGCCAGCAAGTCGGAGAAGCAGCCCTGAGCGCCTGAGCGCCGTTTTGTCCCGGTGCCGCCCGCCCGACTCTCGGGCAGGCGGCGCCGGGGTCCCCCACAGAACACACCAGGCCCCACGCCATGCAGACCTCCACATCCACGGCCGAGACCTACCTCAGCCTGAAAGGCATCCACAAGCGCTTCGGCGGCAGCAGCGGCGCCTTCGTCGCCCTGCACAATATCGACCTCGACGTGCGCCAGGGCGAGCTGCTGTGCTTCCTGGGCCCGTCGGGCTGCGGCAAGACCACGCTGCTGCGCATCATCGCGGGGCTGGAATCGCAGAACGCCGGCACCATCCACCAAGGCGGGCGCGATATCTCCACGCTGCCGCCGATGGAGCGCGACTACGGCATCGTGTTCCAGTCCTATGCGCTGTTCCCCAACCTGACCGTGGCCGACAACGTCGCCTACGGCCTGGTCAACCGGCGCATGCCGCGCGACCAGCGCCGCGCGCGCGTGGCGGAACTGCTGACGCTGGTGGGGCTGCCCGACCGCGGCAACCAGTACCCGGCGCAGCTGTCGGGCGGCCAGCAGCAGCGCGTGGCGATCGCGCGCGCGCTGGCCACCTCGCCCGGCCTGCTGTTGCTGGACGAGCCGCTGTCGGCGCTCGACGCGCGTGTGCGGGTGCGCCTGCGCAGCGAGATCCGCGCGCTGCAGCAGCGGCTGAACATCACCACCATCCTGGTCACGCACGACCAGGAAGAGGCGCTGTCGATGGCGGACCGCATCGTGGTGATGAACCAGGGCGCGATCGAGCAGGTCGGTACCCCGGCGCAGGTCTACCAGCGCCCGGCCACGCCGTTCGCGGCGGACTTCGTCGGCAAGACCAACATGCTGGGCGCGCGCGTCTGCGGCGACGGCGAGCTGCACCTGGGCGGCGTGCGCATGCGCTGCGCCGCGCCGGCCGGCTGCTGTCCCGACGAGGACGTGCAGGTGTTCTTCCGCCCCGAAGACGTCTGCGTGCGCGGCATCGAACAGCATGGCCCCAACGTGCTGGAGGCCACCGTCGACAAGATCGAGTTCCTCGGCGCCTTCTCGCGGCTGACGCTGCGGCTGCCCGACGCCGCGCCCGCGACAGCCGGTGCCGCCGCGCCTGGTGGCGCGCTCTATGCCGACCTCTCGCTCAATGACCTGCACGAGCTGCGCCCGCACACCGGCGACCGGCTGCGCCTGGCCATTCCCGCTGACCGTATCCGCATCTTCCGCCACGCATGCGCATGAGCCTCACTGCGGCGCCGGTCACCACGTCTGCCACCCTGCCGGCTACCGATACCCTAGCCCCCGCCTCGGCCAGTGCGCCGGCGGGGCCCGCCAACCCTGGCGCGCAGCCCACGCCGCCAGCGCTGGTCGCCACCGCGGTGCGCGCGCACTGGACCGACCGCCTGGCCCACGTGCTGCTGGCGCTGGCCGCGCTGGCGCTGGCCGGCTTCGTGCTGGCGCCGATCGTGATGATCCTGGCCAAGAGCGTGCAGAACCGCGACGGCACCCTGGCCGGCATCGCCCACTTCCGCGCCTACTTCGAATCGCCCGCGCTGCTGCGCTCGGTGTGGAACAGCCTGTGGGTCTCGGCGCTGGCCACCTGCATCACGGTGCCGCTGGCGTTCGGCTTTGCCTATGCGCTCACGCGCAGCCGCATCGCCTGCAAGGGGCTGCTGCGCAACCTGGCGCTGATCCCGCTGCTGGCGCCCTCGCTGCTGGCTGCAATCTCGTTCATCTTCTGGTTCGGCAACCAGGGGCTGTTCAAGCCGTGGATGGGCAGCACGCAGATCTACGGGCCGCTCGGCATCGTCGCGTCGCTGGTGTTCGCCACCTTTCCGCATGCGCTGATGATCCTGATCACGGCGCTGTCGCTGACCGACGCGCGGCTGTATGAGGCCGCCGATGCGCTGGGCACCTCGACCGTGCGCAAGTTCTTCACCATCACCGTGCCGGGCGCGCGCTACGGGCTGGTCAGCGCGGCGATGGTGGTGTTCACCTATGCGATCTCGGACTTCGGCATCCCCAAGGTGATCGGCGGCAACTTCCATATGCTGGCGACCGATATCTACAAGCTGGTGATCGGCATGCAGGACTTCTCGCAGGGCGCGGTGGTGTCGCTGATGCTGCTGGTGCCGGTGGCCGTGACCTACTGCGTCGACGCGCGTGTGCAGCGCCGCCAGATGGCGCTGATGTCGGCGCGCTCGGTGCCCTACGTGCCGCGTCGCAGCCCGCGCTTCGACCTCGCCATGGCGGTGTTCTGCTGGCTGATGGCGGCGCTGATGCTGGCGGTGATGGGCATGGCGGTGTACGCGTCCTTCGTCAAGCTGTGGCCGTACAACTTCTCGCTGTCGCTGAACCACTACCGGGTCGGGCTGGTCGAGGGCGGCGTGGTCGATTCCTACCTGAACAGCCTGCGCATGGCGGGGCTGGCCGCGGTGATCGGGCCGGTCTTTATCTTCGCCACCGCCTACCTGCTGGAGAAGACCCGCGGCATGGACTGGCTGCGCGGCTTCGTGCGGTTGATGGCAGTGCTGCCGATGGGCGTGCCGGGGCTGGTGCTGGGGCTGGGCTATATCTTCTTCTTCGTGCCGCGGGCCAACCCCTTGCACGGGCTGTACCAGACCCTGGGCATCCTGGTGCTGGTGACCATCGTCCACTACTACGCGTCGTGCCACCTGACCGCGGTGACCGCGCTCAAGCAGCTCGACAGCGAGTTCGAGGCCGTGTCGGCGTCGCTCAAGGTGCCGTTCTACAAGACCTTCTTCAACGTCACGGTGCCGGCGTGCCTGCCCGCCATTCTGGAGATCTCGCGCTACCTGTTCATCAATGCCATGACCACGGTCTCGGCGGTGGTGTTCCTGTACGGCGCCGACACCAAGCTGGCCTCGGTCGAGATCGTCAACCTGGACGAGTCCGGCGACATCGGACCGGCGGCGGCGATGGCCACGCTGGTGGTGCTGACCTCGGCCGGCGCCTGCCTGCTCTATTACCTGCTGCAACGCGTGCTCGATTGCAAGACCCAGGCCTGGCGCCAGGGCCAGTCCGACGACTGACTTTCCGACCGGCTTTTTATTCCCACTCCTTCCCAATCAGGAGCTCAACATGATTCGCGGCAACGACCCGATCCTTCTGACCCCCGGCCCCCTGACCACCTCGCTCGCCACCAAGCAGGCCATGCTGCGCGACTGGGGCTCGTGGGATGCCGCCTTCAACACCATCACGCGCAGCCTGTGCGACGACCTGGTGCGCATCGTTCACGGCGAAGGCACCCATGTGTGCGTGCCGATGCAGGGCAGCGGCACCTTCTCGGTGGAAGCGGCGATCGCCAACGTGGTGCCGCGCGACGGCAAGGTGCTGGTGCCGCAGAACGGTGCCTACTGCCAGCGCATCCTGAAGATCTGCAAGGTGCTCGGCCGCGCCAGCGTGGAACTGCCGATCCCGGAAGACCAGCCCGCCAGCGCAGCGCTGATCGAGGAAGCGCTGCGGCGCGACCCGTCGATCACGCACGTGGCGCAGGTGCACTGCGAGACCGGCGCCGGCGTGCTCAACCCGCTGCAGGATATCGCGCTGCTGTGCCAGCGCCTGGGCAAGGGCCTGATCGTCGATGCCATGAGCTCGTTCGGCGCGCTCGAGATCGATGCGCGCACCATGCCGTTCGACGCGCTGGTGGCCGCGACCGGCAAGTGCATCGAGGGCGTGCCCGGCATGGGCTTCGTGCTGGTGAAGAAGGACGTGCTGGAAGCCAGCCAGGGCAACAGCCACTCGCTCGCGCTGGACCTCTACGACCAGTACGTCTACATGCAGAAGACCACGCAGTGGCGCTTCACGCCGCCCACGCACGTGGTGGCGGCGTTCCGCGCGGCGCTGGACCAGTTCCTGGAAGAAGGCGGCCAGCCGGTGCGCGGCGCGCGCTATCGCCGCAACTGCGACACGCTGGTAAAGGGCATGGCCGCGCTCGGCTTTCGCGCCTTCCTGCCGGCAGCGGTGCAGGCGCCGATCATCGTCACCTTCCACGCGCCCGCCGATGCACGCTATGACTTCAAGACCTTCTACGCCAAGGTGCGCGAGCGCGGCTATATCCTGTATCCGGGCAAGCTGACCCAGGTGGAAACCTTCCGCGTCGGCTGCATCGGCGCCATTGACGACAACGAGATGCGCAACGTGGTGACGGCGATCGGCGAGGTGCTAAGGGAGATGGGGATCGAGATGCAGGGGCAGCTGGCGGAGGCGGCCTGAGAGGCTGAGCGTCCCCCAATCGCGAGCAGCAAGCTCCCCTCTCCCGCAAGCGGGAGAGGGGAGAAAACATGCGGGTTCGCGAAACGTCCCGACGCAGCAAACCCCAAGAACCAACCACCCCCCTCATGTCCCTCCCCCCCGATTTCCACGGCCTCGCCTTTGCCGCCGTGATGCTGTCGGCGCTGATGCATGCGTCGTGGAACGCCATCGTCAAGATCGGCGGCGACCGGTTGTCGTCGATGGCGCTGATCGACACCTTCTGCCTGCTGGTGGCGCTGCCCTTCCTGTTCCTGGTGCCCATGCCCGCGCCGCAGGTGTGGCCGTTCCTGCTGGCCACGGTGGCGCTGGAGGTGGTCTACAAGCTGTCGCTGGTGGCCGCCTACAACCGCGGCGACTTCAGCCAGGCCTATCCGCTGATGCGCGGCTCGGCGCCGATGATGGTGGCGATGCTGCTGTTGCTGAGCGGCAGCGAACGGCTGGGTCCGGGCGGCTATGCCGGCATTGCGCTGATCTGCCTCGGACTGGTCAGCCTGGTGCACTGGCGCCGACAGGCGCCCGACCTGCTTGGTTTCGCGCTGCTGGCCGGGGCCTGCCTGGCGGGCGGCACCGTGATCGACGGCACTGCGGTCAAGCGCCATGGCGAGGTGCTGACCTACATCGTCTGGCTGCAGGCGATGTCGCATGTGTTCATGCCCGGCTATGCCTTTGCCCGCCGCGGCACATCACTTCTGGCGCTGCTGCGCACCGAATGGAAGCGCGCCGGCATCGGCGGCATCAACCGCGTGGGCTCGTATGCGCTGATGCTGTGGGCCATGACCATGGCGCCGGTGGCCAAGCTGGCGGCGCTGCGCGAGTCCAGCGTGATCTTTGCCGCGCTGCTGGGGCACTTCCTGCTTCGCGAGGCCTTCGACCGGCGCCGCGTGGTGGCTACCGCACTGGTGCTGCTCGGCATCGTCACATTGCAGCTGGCGCGCTGAAGCTTTGACGGCCTTGTTGCATTTTGCGTTGTTTATTGGCGTTTTGTGGCATACCATGGCAATCATCCTCCACCGCCTTCGCCCCGCGCGTTGACCACCATGTCCATCCCTTCCCAAACCCGCGTCGTTATCATCGGCGGCGGCATCATCGGCTGCAGCGTTGCCTACCACCTGACCAAGCTGGGCTGGACCGACGTGGTGCTGCTCGAGCAAGGCCAGCTGTCGTGCGGCACGACCTGGCACGCAGCCGGACTGGTCGGCCAGCTGCGCTCGCAGGAAAGCATGACCAGGCTGATCCGCTATTCCACGCAGCTCTACAGCGAACTGGAAGCGGAAACCGGCCTCGGCACCGGCTGGAAGCAATGCGGCTCGCTGTCGATCGCGCGCACCGCCGAACGCATGACGCAGCTGCGCCGCACCGCCGCGGTGGCACGCGCCTATGGGGTCGAATGCGAGGTGATCTCGCCCGCGCAGGCCGGTGAACTGTGGCCGGTTATGCGCACCGACGACCTGCTCGGCGCGGTCTGGCTGCCGGGCGACGGCAAGGCCAACCCGACCGACCTGACCCAGGCGCTGGCGCGCGGCGCGCGCAGCCGCGGCGCCCGCATTGCGCAGGACACGAAGATCACCGCGATCCATACCCGCGATGGCCGTGCCACCGGCGTCAGCTGGCGCAACAAGGCCGGCGACGAAGGCCGCATCGAAGCCGAGATCGTGGTCAATTGCGCCGGGCAGTGGGCACGCCAGGTGGGGCAGATGTGCGGCGTGACCGTGCCGCTGCATTCGGCCGAGCACTACTACATCGTTACCGAGCGCATTGCCGGCGTGCATCCCGACCTGCCGGTGATGCGCGACCCGGATGGCTTCATCTACTTCAAGGAGGAAGTGGGCGGGCTGGTGATGGGCGGCTTCGAGCCGGACGCCAAGCCTTGGGGCATGCAGGGCATCCCGGAGCCGTTCGAGTTCCAGCTGCTGCCCGACGACTGGGACCAGTTCCAGATCCTGATGGAAAACGCGCTGGTGCGCGTGCCGGCACTGGAAACCGCGCAGGTCAAGCAGTTCTACAACGGCCCGGAATCGTTCACGCCGGACAACAACTTTATCCTCGGCGAGGCGCCGGAGCTGCGCAACTTCTACGTCGGCGCGGGCTTCAACTCGATGGGCATCGCCTCGGCCGGCGGTGCCGGCATGGCGCTGGCCGAATGGATCGTCGCGGGCGAGCCCACCATGGACCTGTGGCCGGTCGATATCCGCCGCTTCGCCGGCTTCAACGGCAACCAGAGGTGGCTGCACGACCGCATCAAGGAAACGCTCGGGCTGCATTACGCGATGCCATGGCCGAACCGAGAACTGGAGACCGCGCGCCCGTTCCGCCGCTCGCCGCTGTATGCGCACCTGCGCGATGCCGGCGCCAATTTCGGCAGCAAGATGGGCTGGGAGCGGCCCAACTTCTTCGCGCCGGCGGGAACGTCGCCGCAGATCGAATACGCCTTCGGCCAGCAGAACTGGCTGCCGTGGAGCGGCGCCGAGCACCGCGCCTGCCGCGAGGGCGTGGCGCTGTTCGACATGAGTTCGTTCTCCAAGTATCTGGTCAAGGGCGCCGACGCTGAGGCGGTGCTGCAGTACGTGATGAGCAACGACGTGGCGGTGCCGCCTGGCCAGACCGTCTATACCGCGATGCTCAACGAGCGCGGCACCTATGAGTCCGACCTGACCGTGACCCGGCTGGCGCACGACCAGTACCTGGTGGTGACGGGCTCGGCGCAGACCACGCGCGACTTCAGCTATATCGAGCGGCTGATCCCCGCGGACAAGCGCTGCGTGATCGTCGATGTCACCGGCCAGTATGCGGTGCTGGCAGTGATGGGACCACGCTCGCGCGAGCTGCTGCAGCAGGTGTCGCGCGCGGATTTCTCCAATGAAGGCTTCCCGTTCGGCAGCTCGCGCGAGATCGACCTCGGCTACGCGACCGTACGTGCGACCCGCCTGACCTACGTCGGCGAGCTGGGCTGGGAACTGTACGTGCCGGTGGAATTCGCCGTGGGCGTGTACGAGGCCCTGCATGAGGCCGGCCGCACGCTCGGGCTCGTCAATGCCGGCTACTACGCGATCGAGTCGCTGCGGCTGGAAAAGGGCTACCGCGCCTGGGGCCGCGAGCTGTCGCCGTCGGTCAACCCGTTCGAGGCGGGACTGTCGTTCGCCTGCAAGCTGGCCAGCGGCATCGATTTCCGCGGGCGTGAAGCGCTGCTGCGGCTGCGCCAGGCGGGCGCGCCCAAGCGGCGCATGGTGGTCATGTCGGTCGACGGCGCCAGCGATGCCATGCTGTGGGGCGGCGAGGCCGTGCTGCGCACCGGCCCCGACGGCAGCGTGCGCGCGGTGGGATCGCTCAGTTCCGCCGCCTTCGGCCATACGCTGGGCTGCCCGGTCGGCATGGCGCTGCTGGCGCGCGAGGACGGGCCGGCCGATGCGGCGTGGCTGGAAGCCGGCAGCTACCACGTCGACCTCGCCGGCGCCCTGCTGCCCGCGCGCGTGCACCTGCGCGCGCCCTACGATCCGGCGTCGGCGCGGCCGAAGGCTTGACCGGAAAGCCGGCGGGGGAATATTCGCGCCGGCTGATAACCACTATTCAACGCCCCGCCTTGAGGTAAACCCTAGGCCACGGCGACAATCGCGGGGTCAGCGCAGCCGTTCAGCGCCAGGACCATGACAACCATGCCCCGCCCCGATTCACCCGCGCCGCAGCCGTAGTGACTGGCGGCACGCCATGCCCTGCAGCGGCCGCACCATCGCGGCCGCGTCCCCTGAACACCTGAACCGTATCCGCGCCAGCCCCCGGGCTGGCCCGCGGATGGCTGCCCTTGCCGCGCAATCTTGCGCAATCCCCAAGGAAATCCATGCCCAGCTTCAACCCTTCACGACGCACCTTCCTCAAAGCCAGCGTCGTGGCCGGGGTGTCGGTCTATATCGCACCCATCGGCGGCAAGGCTTTCGCGGCCTTGTTCGAAGACAAGATCCTGACCCCCGTGCAGTGGGACGCCAAGGCCGGCGCCCCCCGGTTCCGCATCGACGGCATCGCCAAGGTCACTGGCGCCAAGGTGTTTGCGCGCGATATCCGCTCGCGCGACATGCCGCACTGGCCGCAGCAGCAGTCGCACGCCTTCATCCTGCGCGCAACCCGGGCCGACCGCGTCTATGCGGGCTTCGACCTCGGTGTGCTGGGCGACGAACTCAAGCCCGACCGCGTCGTCACCGCCGACGACCTGGCCCGCGACGGCGTCGCCTTTCCCGCCTTCTACGGCGACGACATGCTGCTGCCCGCCGGGAAGACGCCAGCCTACCTTGGCCATGCGGTGGCGATCCTGATCTACCATGACTTCGCGCGTTTCCGCTTTGCCAAGGACAAGCTCAAGTTCCGCGACGACGTGATCCGCTATGGCGCCAGGACCGGGCCGCTGGAACGCGATCCGTGGGGCACCTTCCGCTTTGTGCGCGTGGGCGGCGCCACGCCCTATGCGGACGACGTGTTCTCGAGCCTGAAGCAGGCGCCGGTGTTCCCCAGCATGATGCGCAAGCACCAACCGGTCTGGCCGGACGGCAAGGACCACGGCCAGCTTGGCGAACAGGGCATGCACCACGCCGCGCGGATCCGCGCGCAACTGGCCAAGCCGTCCGACGACTGGCTGGTGCTGGAGCGCGAATACAACTCGCAGTCGGTCGATACCGCCGCGCTCGAGCCCGACAACGCCAACTGCTGGTACGACGCCGCCGCGCAGGCGCTGCACATGGTGGTGCCGACGCAAGGCCCCAATGAGGTCGCCGAAAGCGTGGCCGCGATGCTGGCGAAGGCCAAGGGTGCATTCCCGGTGAAGCAGGTGTTCCTGCACCCGTGCTACACGGTCGGCTACGGCTCCAAGGACCACTACAACTTCCCGTTCTATGGCCTGGTCACGGCGTTGTACGCCGACGGCAAGCCGGTGCGGCTGGCCAACGACCGCTACGAGCAGTTCCAGACCTCGATCAAGCGCCACGCCTTCAGCATGCGCTACCGCATCGCGGTGGACCGCAAGACCGGCCTGTTCCAGGCCTTCCAGGGCGACCTTGAAGCCAACGGCGGCGGGCGCTCCAACTTCTCGCCGTCGGTGGCAATGGTCGGCGCCACCGCGGCGCAATCGATCTATTACTTCCCCAACAACGACCTGACCGCGGTGGCGATCGCCTCGCGCGCCGTCGACGCGGGCTCGGCGCGCGGCTACGGCACGCTGCAGAGCATGGCGGCGACCGAGATGATGGTCGACGAGTTCGCCGAGCAGCTCAAGCTCGACCCGATCGAGTTCCGGCTGAAGAACGCGCTGCGCTCCGGCATGAAGAACACGCAGGGCGCGATCCCGGCCGGCGCGATCCGCGTCGACGAAGTGCTGGAAGCGGCCAAGGCCTATCCGCTGTGGACCAATCGCGCCAGCAAGAAGGCGGAGTATGAAGCCGCCCACCCGGGCCGCCGCTATGGCGTGGGCTTTGCCTGCGTGCAGAAGGACTTCGGCACCGGCGCGGAAGCCTCGTTCGCCAAGGTCGAGCTGAAGGCCGACGGCAGCATCGTGCTGCATCACTCCGGCGCCGAGATCGGCACCGGCATGTCGACCTCGCAGGCCGCCGCGGTGGCGCGCTGGCTGGGCAAGCCCGCGGG
This sequence comes from Cupriavidus nantongensis, assembly GCF_041726985.1. Classification (GTDB taxonomy): domain Bacteria; phylum Pseudomonadota; class Gammaproteobacteria; order Burkholderiales; family Burkholderiaceae; genus Cupriavidus; species Cupriavidus nantongensis_A. The sequence goes on from NZ_CP168302.1 coordinate 652,831, forward strand.
CGAGGTGCGCACCTCCGTCACCGACTGGACCGACCTGCCGGTGACGGCCTCCGGCGACCCCTACCTGATGAGCCAGGCCGAGCAGGACAGGCTGTCGGCCAATCCGCGCTGGTCGCCGGCCTATGCGTCGCCCGCCAGCGCCACCAACTCGGCCTACTACTTCACGCACAGCACGCGCGAGGCCGCGCGCGTGGTGTTCCTGCACGGCCTGTGGCCGGCGGCGATGGCGATCTGGAGCCAGGGCATCGGGGGCGGCCAGGCCGCTTCGCTGGTGGTGCGCGTGGAAGACGCGCGCTGGGTCGACGGCAAGCTCAGCGCCGGCGGGCTGCAGGCGCTGCCGCTGGAGCAGCTCGCGGCCAAGGCGCATGAGCTGGGGCTGGTGACCGGCGCCACCGTGCACGCCTTCAACCGCTGGCAATGGAGCGAGGCCGATTTCGACATCAACGGACAGGCTGCGCGGCTGCCGGTCGATGGCCTGTCGGTGCGCTACGGCAACGGCGCCGATGCTGCACGCAAGGCGCGCATGCGCAGCCCGGGCGGCTGGCATGTGCTCGATCGCAGCAAGGTCCATATCGCGCCCACACAGCGCAACAACGCCGCGGTGACCTACTACAGCGCGGTCGGCACCTTCGTCGAGCTGTCGGTGCACGAGGCCAGCGGCAAGGTGGAGATCCTGTCGCACCACTCGATCATGGAATGCGGCACGCAGCTGTCGCCGCAGCTGGTGTCCGGCCAGCTGCAGGGCGGCATCGCCATGGGCATCGGCCACGCGCTGCATGAGTACCTGCCGCTCTACGAGGACGGCCCCGGCAATGGCACCTGGAACTTCAACCGCTACCACCTGCCGCGCGCCAGCGACGTGGCGGTGTGGAGCCAGACCGGCACGGTGCTGCCGCCGGTCACCGAAACCGACCCGCCCAAGGGCATCGCCGAGGTGGTGATGATCCCGGTGGTGGGCGCCATCGTCAACGGCATCGCGCATGCCATCGGCCACCGCTTCACCGACCTGCCGGTGACGGCGGCCAAGATCCAGGAGGTACTGGCATGAGCATCGCCACCCAGCCCATCACGCTCAACATCAACGGCAAGGACGTCGGCCCCGTCGACGTGCCCGAAGGCCTGATGATGATCGATTTCCTGCACGAATACCTGGACCTGACTGGCTCGCGCCTGGGCTGCGGCCAGGGCATCTGCCACGCCTGCGTGGTAATCCACGACAAGCCCGACGGCACCAGCGAGGAAGTGCGCAGCTGCATCACCGGCGCGCACTGGTTCCATGGCCGCAAGGTGCGCACCGTGGAAGGCCACGGCAAGCGCAACGAGCAAGGCGAGGTGGTCGAGCTGACGCCGGTGCAGCAGAAGTTCCTGGAGCATTTCAGCTTCCAGTGCGGCTACTGCACGCCAGGCTTCGTCAACGGCGCCACCATCCTGGTGGAACAGCTCAAGCGCAAGCCGGTGCCGAAGGACCAGGTCGAGGCCACCATTACCCGGGCGCTGGACGGCCATATCTGCCGCTGCACCGGCTACGTGCGCTACTACGAGGCGGTCAAGGACGTGATCACCAGCACGCCGGGCCTGGTGCTGGACAGCGGGAGCGACAAGTGATGCAGCGCACGCCCCTGATGATGGCCATGCGCGCCGCGCTGGCAGCCCTTGCAGCGGCCGCGGTCATGGCCGGCTGCGGCAGCCGCACCGAAGCCATTGCCCCCGCTGCCGACCAGGCGCCACAAGGCCAGCTGTCGCCCGCCGAGCAGATCGCGCGCGGCCGCTACCTGGTGCGCGCCGCCGACTGCGCCGCCTGCCATACCGCGCCGCAGGGCGCGCCGTTCGCCGGCGGCGTCGAGCTGGCCTCGCCCTTCGGCACCTTCTACGGCACCAACATCACGCCGGACAAGACCCACGGCATCGGCAACTGGAGCGCGGACGACTTTTACAAGGCGCTGCATGACGGCAAGGCCCCGGGCAAGCAGCTCTACCCGGCGATGCCGTACACCTCGTACCGCGGCCTGTCGCGCGCGGACTCCGATGCCATGTACGCCTACCTGATGCAGGTGAAGCCGGCCGCGGTGGCCAACCGCCCGCACGACCTGCAGTTCCCGTACAACCTGCGCTTCGCGCTGGCGGGCTGGAACCTGCTGTTCCTCGAGGACAAGCTGCCGGATGCGTCCAAGGGCAATTCGGAATCGTGGCAACGCGGCCGCTACCTGTCCAATGCGCTGGGCCATTGTGCCGAATGCCACACGCCGCGCGCCGCGTTCGGCCGGCTGGACCTGTCGAAGCCGCTGGCCGGTTCCGCGCTGGCGCGCGTCGGCGCGCCGGACATCACGCCCGCCGGCCTGGCCGCGCGCGGCTGGACCGCCGCCGACCTGCAGCAGTTTTTCGCCACCGGCATCGCGCCGCAAGGCTCGGCCTTCGGCGAGATGTACCCGGTGGTGCATCTGAGCAGCCAGTACCTGAACCAGGCCGACCTGGCCGCGATGAGCACCTACCTGCTCGGCGACCAGCCGCCAGCGCCGCAACCGGTCAAGGCCGTGAACGCCGACGCCGCGCAACTGGCACCGGGCCGCCGCCACTATGTCGCCGTCTGCGCCGGCTGCCACGGCCGCGAGGGCGAAGGCAAGCCGCACGTGGCGGTGTCGATGGCCGGCAACTCGACAGTGCGCAACGCCGACGCGCGCAACCTGATCGTGTCGATGCTCGACGGCATCGCGGCGCAGCGCTTTCCGGGCGTGGAGGCGATGCAGGAAATGCCGGGCTTTGCCGAACGCATGAGCGACGAAGAGCTGGCGCAGCTGGCCAACTACCTGCGTGCGACGTGGGGTGGGCAGGCGGCGGATGTGAAGCCGGGTGATGTGAAGGCGCTGCGCGCGGCCGGGCCGGGGCATTAAAACGTCCGCCGGTTTGCTCCCCTCTCCCGCTTGCGGGAGAGGGGCCGGGGGAGAGGGCAGGCGCTGGCATACCAACGCGCTTTACTTCGTGGAGGCTCCGGCCCTCTCCCCCACCCCTCTCCCGCTCGCGGGCGAGGGGAGCGATTGCGCGGGCCAGCAGCAAGCGCGAACGCTGTTGCATAACCACCGAATCCATTGAGTGTTCCAATCTGGAACACCCGCTGTCACGCACTGGCACACCTGGCCCGATTCCGCGGCCGGATCTTCGGTTTCTCCCCGCTTTTCCGCCCTCTCCCGCCCCGGCACACCTCTTGCGATCTGCTCCCGTGCGCACGGCCCACGCCGTGACGGCACCACACAGATCACTCGAACGGAGCGAGACATGAACATGGCGGAAATCGCCCAGCTGGGCGTCAGCAACCCCTACAAGCAGCAGTACGACAACTACATCGGCGGCCAGTGGGTGCCGCCCGCCGGGGGCGAGTACTTCGAGTCCATTACGCCGATCACCGGCAAGCCGTTCACGCGCGTGCCGCGCTCGAACCAGCAGGATGTCGACGCCGCGCTGGATGCCGCGCACGCCGCCAAGGCCGCGTGGGCGCGCACCTCCACCACCGAGCGCGCCAATATCCTGAACCGCATCGCCGATCGCATCGAGGCCAACCTGAAGCTGCTGGCGGTGGCCGAGAGCATCGACAACGGCAAGCCGGTGCGCGAGACCACCGCCGCCGACCTGCCGCTGGCGGTCGACCACTTCCGCTACTTCGCGGGCTGCATCCGCGCGCAGGAAGGCGGCATTTCCGAGATCGACGGCGACACCATCGCCTACCATTTCCACGAGCCGCTGGGCGTGGTGGGCCAGATCATCCCGTGGAACTTCCCGCTGCTGATGGCCACCTGGAAGCTGGCCCCGGCGCTGGCCGCCGGCAACTGCGTGGTGCTGAAGCCCGCCGAGCAGACGCCCGCGTCGATCCTGGTACTGATGGAGGTGATCGGCGACCTGCTGCCGCCGGGCGTGGTCAACGTGATCAACGGCTTCGGCCTGGAGGCCGGCAAGCCGCTGGCATCCAGCCCGCGCATCAGCAAGGTAGCGTTCACCGGCGAGACCACCACCGGCCGGCTGATCATGCAGTACGCTTCCCAGAACCTGATCCCGGTCACGCTGGAGCTGGGCGGCAAGTCGCCCAACATCTTCTTCGAAGACGTGCTCGCCGCCGACGATGCCTTCTTCGACAAGGCGCTGGAAGGCTTTGCCATGTTTGCGCTGAACCAGGGCGAGGTCTGCACCTGCCCGTCGCGCGCGCTGATCCAGGAATCGATCTACGACCGCTTCATGGAGCGCGCGCTCAAGCGCGTCGCCGCGATCCGCCAGGGCCATCCGCTCGACACCGGCACCATGATCGGCGCGCAGGCGTCGGCCGAACAGCTGGAAAAGATCCTGTCGTATATCGACCTGGGCCGCAAGGAAGGCGCGCAGTGCCTCACCGGCGGCGAGCGCAACGTGCTCGACGGCGACCTGGCCGGCGGCTACTACGTCAAGCCGACCGTGTTTGCCGGCCATAACAAGATGCGCATTTTCCAGGAAGAGATCTTCGGCCCGGTGGTCTCGGTCACCACCTTCAAGGATGAGGAAGAAGCGCTGGCCATCGCCAACGACACGCTCTATGGCCTTGGCGCCGGGGTCTGGACGCGCGACGGCGCGCGCGCCTTCCGCATGGGCCGCGGCATCCAGGCCGGGCGCGTGTGGACCAACTGCTATCACGCCTACCCGGCCCATGCCGCGTTCGGCGGCTACAAGCAGTCCGGCATCGGCCGCGAGAACCACCGCATGATGCTCGACCACTACCAGCAGACCAAGAACCTGCTGGTGAGCTACAGCCCCAACGCGCTCGGGTTCTTCTGACCATGGCCGGCGCGAGCTCAGCACAGCCAGCGGTAACGGTGGAGCGCGTGGTGGCAACGCCGGCTGCGCTGGCGCTGATCGCCGAGCTCGCCGCGCAGCACGGCCCGCTGATGTTCCACCAGTCCGGCGGCTGCTGCGACGGCAGCGCGCCGATGTGCTATCCCGCCGGCGAATTGCTGGTGGGCCCGGGAGATGTCTGCCTGGGCCGGATCGGCGGCGCCGCGTTCTACATGACGCGCGCGCAGTTCGAGTACTGGCGCCACACGCGGCTGGTGATCGACGTGGTGCCGGGCGCGGGCGGGATGTTCTCGCTGGAGGGACGCACGGGCAAACGGTTCCTGACGCGCTCCGAGCTGTTCAGCGACGCGGAGGCGGCGTGGCTGGCGGCGCAGCCGGAACCGTAATGCGGGCGCGCCAACGAAGCGGGCGCCTGCACGACGACTCGACCCTCAGGCAACCCCCTTCCTCCCCCGCATCCTCAAATCACTAACCACCGGCCACACCAGCACAAACACAGCCAGCCCCATGATCGTGCCCACCAGCCCATTCGACCAGAACACATCCAACGCCCCGGACGACACCAGCATGGTCTGCCGGAACGCATCCTCGGCCCGATCCCCCAGCACCAGCGCCAGCACCATCGGCGCCAACGGGTAATCCAGCTTCTTCAACACATACCCCACCACGCCGAAGCCCAGCATCAGCCAGACATCGAACAACGCGCCGTTCACGGTGTACGCGCCGATCGCGCAGATCACCAGGATCAGCGGCGCGATGATCGAGAACGGAATGCGCAGGATCGCCGCGAACAGCGGCACGGTCGACAGCACCACGATCAGCCCGACGATATTGCCCAGGTACATGCTGGCGATCAGCCCCCATACGAACGGCCCCTGCTCGGCGAACAGCAGCGGCCCCGGTTGCAGGCCCCAGATCATCAGGCCGCCCAGCAGCACCGCCGCGGTGGCGGAACCGGGGATGCCCAACGCCAGCATCGGCAGCAGCGCGCTGGTGCCGGCCGCGTGTGCTGCGGTCTCGGGGGCGACCACCCCTTCGACATTGCCGTGCCCGAACGAATCGGGATCCTTCGCCATGCGCTTGGCCACGCCATAGCCCATGAACGACGCCGCGGTGGCGCCGCCCGGTGTAATGCCCAGCCAGCAGCCGATCACCGATGAGCGCAGCACCGTCAGCCAGTAGCGCGGCAGTTCGGCCCAGGTCTTCAGCACCACCTTCAGGTCGATGCGTGCCTGCTTGCCGCGGAAGGCCACGCCCTCTTCCATCGTCATCAGGATCTCGCTGATGCCGAACAGGCCGATCACCGCCACCAGGAAGTCGAAGCCGCGCAGTAGCTCGGTCGAGCCGAAGGTCATGCGCAGCGTGCCGGACACCGTATCCATGCCGACCGCCGCCAGCACGAAGCCCAGGCACATCGCGATCAGGATCTTGGGCTTGGACTCCTTGCCCATGCCGACGAAGCTGCAGAAGGTGAGCAGGTACACCGCGAAGAACTCGGGCGGGCCGAAGCGCAGCGCGAACTTGGCCACCAGCGGCGCCAGGAAGGTGATCAGCAGCACCCCGGCCAGCGCGCCCAGGCACGAGCCGGTGAAGGCCGAGGTCAGCGCCTTGCCGGCCTCTCCGCGCTGCGCCATCGGGTAGCCGTCGAAGGTGGTGGCCACCGACCAGGCTTCGCCGGGAATATTGAACAGGATCGAGGTGATCGCCCCGCCGAACAATGCGCCCCAGTAGATGCAGGACAGCATGATGATGGCCGACACCGGGTCCATCGAAAACGTCAGCGGCAGCAGGATCGCTACGCCGTTGGGCCCGCCCAGGCCGGGCAGCACGCCCACCACGATGCCAAGCAGAATGCCGACGAACATCAGGCCGACGTTCTGCCACGACAGCGCCACGGCGAAGCCACCCATCAATGCATTGAGTTCATCCATGATCCGCCCTCCCTAGTAGCCCAGCGCCGCTTCCAGCGGGCCCTTTGGCAGCGGTACGCGGAACTGGATCTCGAAGATCCAGAACAGCAAGGCATTGATGCCGACACCGGTCAGTGCGGCCTTCCACCACGCCGCCTTGCCGACCCACACCATGAAGCCCGCGATGAAGGCCGCCGATGCGACGTAGATGCCGAGCAGCCCGATCAGCCCGACATACACGGTCAGCGGCACCAGGATCACGCCCACCTGCCGCAGTTGCTGCCACGTCGCAAACACGGCGCTGCGGTCCGCGCGCAGCGCCTGCACGGCCACCAGCACGCTGCAGACCAGGATGATGATCCCGACCCGCATCGGGAAATAGCCTGCTTCCGGCCCGTCCGGTGCCCAGCCGGCACCGATGCCGTAGTTGCTCCAGATCACCACCAGCGCGCCGGCCAGCAGGCATAGCGCCACTGCCAGTTCCACCGCCTTGACCGAGATGCCGGCGCCCGCATGCGCCGTTTCCTGTTGTGAATCCATGTTGTCCCCCGCCTTGCTTCAGGCCATTGGCTGCGCCGCGCGGCGCAGCCCGTTGCTGATCCGTGCCAGCGTCAGCGCGCGGCGACGAAGCCGGCCTCCTTGATGATGTCGCGGTGCGCGGCTTCGTCGCGCGCCAGGAAGTCGGTCAGCGCCTTGCCGGTCAGGAACTCGTTCTTCAGCGCGCTCTTCTCCAGGTACTCCTTCCACTCCGGCGTGGCCACGATCTTCTGCATCAGGTCCACGTAGTACTTCTGCTGCTCCGGGGTCACGCCGCCCGGCATCATGAACACGCGCAGCATCTGGTATTGCACGTCGAGGCCCTGTTCCTTGCAGGTCGGCACGTCATGCCAGCTCTGGGTCTGCGTGACCTTGCCGTTGTAGGCCATGCGCTCCGGCGCAAACACGCACAGCGCGCGATGCTCGCCGGCGCGCCACTGGCCGATCGATTCGGACGGGTTGTTGAAGTTGGCGTCGATATGCTGGCCCGACAGCTGCGTGGCGGCCTCGCCGCCGCCCTTGTACGGCACGTAGATGAAACGGGTGCCGGTCTTCTTCTGCACCAGCGCGCTGATGATCTGGTCTTCGCGCTTGGAGCTGGTGCCGCCGACCTTGATCTTGCCCGCGCTGGCCCTGGAGGCGTCGATGAACTGCGCGACGTTTTTGTACGGGGCCGCGGCATTGGTCCACAGCACGAACTCGTCCTGCGCGATCATCGCCACCGGCGTCAGGTCGCGCCAGCTGAACGGCAGATGGCTGACCATCGGCACCGTGTAGAGCGCCGACGAGGCCACCAGCAGCTTGTGCGGATTGCCCTGCGATGCCTTGGTATCCATCAGCCCTTCGGCGCCGCTGGCGCCCGCCTTGTTCAGCACGATCACCGGCTGGCTCATCAGCTTGTGCTTGGCGATGATCCCCTGGATCGACCGCGCCATCTGGTCCGAAGCGCCACCGGCGCTGAACGGCACCACGATCTCGACCGGCTTGGCCGGCTCCCATGCCCACGCGCTCAGGCAGGCCGTGGCACCCACCACGGCCGCCAGGGTCTTCCTGACTGTGTTGCGTTGCATCGTTGGTCTCCTTTGGCTTTGACTACCCGGTGCCGCTTGTTGCGGCTCTCTTCTCTTCTTTTTCCTGCGCTGCCGCGGCATCAGCGGCTCAGGCCGCGCGCCGCGATGTCCCACAGCTCGGCCACACGCCCGCCGCGGCAGCACACGTATTGCGCGTGCAGGTTCGCGGTGGGATCACAGTGGCCGGGCACCAGCCATAGCTTGCTGCCCAGCAGGCCCTGGCCGTCTTCGTCCAGCACCTGCAGCACGCCGTGCTCGTCGTTGGCCGCGACATAGCGCAGCCACTCGCTGCCCGGGCCGGACCACAGGCGCGGCAGGCCGGAATCCACCGCGAGCGACTTCAGGCCCGCATCGCACACCGCCACGCCGGCGCGCGCGGTGCTCATCACCGTGGTCGCCAGAAACAGGCCGTGCCGCGGCTGGAAGCGCCCGGGCCATTCGCTGGCGCCATAGTGCCCGTCCAGGAACACATAGCTGCCGGGCTGGATCTCGGTATAGACGCCGCTCTCGCAATCGAACTCCGCGGTGCCGCTGCCGCCGCCCGTGATGACGGGGCAGGCGATGCCGCGGGCACGCAGGTGCGCCGCATAGGCGCCCGCCTGTTCGGCGGCGCGCCGGGCCGCGTCCCGGCGCTGCGTCCAGTGCGCCAGGTGCTGGGCGCCGCCGTGATACGCCTGCATCCCGCCGAAACGCAGCGACGGCGCCTCGCCGATCCCATCGACCAGCCGGCTCAGCGCTTCGGGGCTATCGACGCCGCACCGCCCCTGCCCGACATCGGCTTCCGCCAGCACCGTGATGTGCACTCCGCCGGCGGTCGCCGCGGCGCCGATCGCGGCTACCTGGCGCACGTCGTCCACGCACACGCTCAGGTCGACATGCCGGGCCAGCTCCACCGCCATCGCCAGCTTGTCGGCGCCGACGAACTCGTTGCTGATATGGATGCTGGTGATGCCGGCGGCGGCAAAGGGATAGGCCTCGCTGAGCTTCTGGCAGCAGATGCCGACCGCGCCGGCGGCGATCTGCCGCTGCGCGATCGCAACCGACTTGTGCGCCTTGGCATGCGGGCGCAGCGCCACGCCGCCGGCATCGGCAAGCGCCTGCATCCGCGCGAGGTTCTGGTCGAAGGCATCGAGGTCGATCAGCAGCGCCGGCGTACCCACGTCCTCGACGCGATCGCCGATCTTTGCCGGCGCCGGCGGCTGCAGGCGGGCACGGTCGTGGACCGAATTGCGCATCGGCTCAGTCATGGCGGCCGCCCTCCAGCGCCATCGCCAGCACTCTTGCCACATGCACCGCTTCGGCCTGCGCGCCGTCACGGATCTGGTGGCGGCAGCTGGTGCCGTCCGCGACCACGATGGCATCGGCGCTGCGCCGGCGCACCGCCGGCAGCAGCGACAACTCGGCCATCGCCTGCGATGCTTCGAAATGCTCGACCTCATAGCCGAAGCTGCCGGCCATGCCGCAGCACGACGACTCCACCGGCGCCACCTTCAGGCCCGGTATCCACCCCAGCACAGTCTGCACCGGCGTGAAGGCATCGAAGGCCTTCTGGTGGCAGTGCCCGTGCACGATGGCCTCGGAGACCTGCAGCGGCTGCAGCGGCAACGCCAGCCGGCCCGCCTGGCGCTCGCGCACCAGGAATTCCTCGAACAGGAACGACAGGCTGGCGAGCTGGCGCGCCTCGTCGCCATAGCCGTAGCCCAGGAACTCGTCGCGCAGCGACAGCAGGCACGACGGCTCCAGGCCGACCACCGGCACGCCGCGCTCTACAAACGGGCGCAGCGTATCGAGCAGGCGCCGCGCCTCGGCCTTCGCCTGGTCCACCAGGCCCGCGGCCAGGAAGGTCCGGCCGCAGCACAGCGGGCGTTCGCCTGCGCGGGTGTTGAAGTGCACGGTATAGCCCGCCGCTTCGAGCACGGCCTGCGCGGCGCGCGCATTGTCGGGCTCCATGTAGTTGCTGAAGGTATCGACGAAGAGCAGCACCTCGCGGCCATCGGCGTTGCTGCCGGCATCGCCGGGTGTGCCGCGGCGTCCCGCCAGGAACGGCGCGGCGAAGCGCGGCAGCGAACGCTGCGGGGCAAACCCGAGCGCGCGCTTGATCCAGCCGGAGACCCCGGGCAGGCTGTCGGCCAGCGCCAGCAGGCCCGGCACGCGGCTCGCCGCCGGCGCGTAGCGCGGCAGGAATGCGACCATGCGCTCGCGCACGCTGATGCCGTGCCGGCTGGTCCAGGCGTGGCGCGCCTCGATCTTGAACTTCGCCATGTCGACGCCGGTCGGGCAGTCGCGCTTGCAGCCCTTGCACGAGACGCACAGGTCCAGCGCCTCCTTCACTTCGCTGCTGGCCAGCCCGTCGCTGCCGAGCTGTCCGGTCAGCGCCAGCCGCAGCGTGTTGGCACGGCCGCGCGTCACGTGCTGCTCGTCCTTGGTCACGCGATAGCTGGGGCACATGGTGCCGGCGTCGAACTTGCGGCAGTGGCCGTTGTTGTTGCACATCTCCACGGCCGACGCGAGGCCATGCGTGGCGGTATCGTTGCCCGTGCCGGGCGCGGTCTCCGCGCCCGTCATCGGGTCACGCCGCACGTTCCACGCCGACCAGTCCAGCGCCGGCATCAGCGGCAGCGCGGCGTAGCCGGGCGCGAAGCGGAAGTTCTCGCGCGCATCCATCCGCGGCGGACGCACGATCTTGTCGGGGTTGAAGCGGTTGTCGGGATCGAACAGCGCCTTGATCTCGCTGAACGCGGCGTTGATGCGCGGGCCGTATTGCCAGGCCACCCACTCGCCGCGGCACAGGCCGTCGCCGTGCTCGCCGGAATAGGCGCCCTTGTATTCGCGCACCAGCTCGGCCGCCTCTTCCGCGATCTCGCGCATGCGCAGCGCGCCGTCGCGGCGCATGTCCAGGATCGGCCGCACGTGCAGCGTGCCGACGCTGGCGTGCGCGTACCAGGTGCCCTCGGTCTCGTGCTTGTGGAAGACCTCGGTCAAGCGGCGCGTGTATTCGGCCAGGTGCTCGAGCGGCACCGCGCAATCCTCGATGAACGAGACCGGCTTGCCGTCGCCCTTCATGCTCATCATGATGTTCAGGCCGGCCTTGCGCACGTCCCACAGCGCCTTCTGCGCCTTCTCCTCCGGCATCTTCACCACCGAGCCCGGCAGGCCCAGGTCGTCCATCAGTTCGGCCAGCTGGTCCAGCTGCGCCAGCAGCGCCTGGCGGTCGTCGCCGGCGAACTCCACCAGCAGGATGGCCTGCGGATCGCCGGCCAGTGCACGCTCGACCACCGGGCGGAAGGCCGGGTTTTCCATCGACAGGTCGATCATGGTGCGGTCGACCAGTTCCACCGCCACCGGTTGCAGCGTGACAATATGCTGCGTCAGGTCCATCGCCTGGTAGAAGGTGGGGAAGTTGACCACGCCCAGCACCTTGTGCGCCGGCAGCGGCGCCAGCTTCAGCGTGAGCTGGCGGCTGCAGGCCAGCGTGCCTTCGGAACCGACCAGGATATGCGCGAGGTTGGCGTGGCCGTCGTCGGTATAGGCGCGCGGGTTCTGGCAGTCGAACAAGTCGATGTTGTAGCCGGCGACGCGGCGCAGCACCTTGGGCATGCGCTCGGCAATCTCGCCGCGCTCGCGCGTGGCGATGCGCTGCAGCGCATGAAGGATGCCTTCGGTACGTCCTGCCGCCACCGGTCGCGCCAGCGAACCGAAGTGGCAATCGCTGCCGTCCGCCAGCACCGCATCGATCGCCAGCACGTTATGCACCATGTTGCCGTAGGCGATCGAGCGCGAGCCGCACGAGTTGTTGCCGGCCATGCCGCCAATGGTGCATTGCGCCCCCGTGGAAACGTCCACCGGGAACCACAGCCCGTGCGGCTTGAGCCAGGCGTTCAGATGGTCCAGCACGATGCCGGGCTCCACCGTCACCGTGCGCGCGCCGGCATCGAAGGCGACCACGTTGTTGAGCCACTTGCTGGTGTCGATGACCAGCGCCTCGCCCACGGTCTGGCCGCACTGGCTGGTGCCGGCGCCGCGGGCCAGCACCGGCACGCGCTGGTCGCGCGCGATGTCGAGCGCGCGCACCAGGTCGGCCTGGTCGCGCGGCACCACCACGCCGACCGGCATGATCTGGTAGATGGAAGCATCGGTGGCATAGCGGCCGCGGGCGGCGCGGTCGAACAGCACGTCGCCGCGCAACTCCTTGCGCAGAAGCGCCGACAGCGGCGAGGTGGCCCGGTGCTGCGCGGGCACCAGGTGGATCGGCTTGACCAGCAGGGAGGACGAAGTCATGTTCATGGCATGCAAGTAACAAGGGCTGCGCGCCCACGGCGATGCATGCGGCCGCCTGCGGTGGGCGCATGTCGTGGTGTTGCTCCGGCAGGAAAGTCAGGCAGGCGGCGGACCGAACCGCGCCTGCCTGACCTGTGCGGCGCGATCCGCTTCGCTCAGGCGGCGGCCTTGAGCACCGGCTTGTCGGCGTGCGCGGCGAGCGACGCCATCGCCGCGGCCACGCCGCTGCCGGCGAGCGGCACGCCTGCCAGCTTCAGCCCCATCTCGCAACCGGCGAGCGTGGCCATCAGGGTCAGGTCATTGCAATCGCCGAGATGGCCGATGCGGAACATGCGGCCGCGCATCTTGCCCAGCGCCTGCCCCAGCGACATGTCGAAGCGTTCATAGATCAGCTTGCGCACCGCATCCGCGTCGACGCCGTCGGGCATCATCACGCCGGTCAGCACCGGGCTGTACACCGCCGGGTCCGCGCACTGGATCTGCAGGCCCCAGGCGCGCACGGCCTGGCGTGTCGCCTCGGCCAGCCGCTGGTGGCGGGCGAAGACCTGCTCCAGGCCCTCGCCCAGGATCATGTCGAGCGCCTCGGACAGGCCGTACAGCAGGTTGGTGTTGGGCGTGTACGGCCAGTAGCCGTTCTTGTTGGACTCGATGATCTCGGCCCAGCCCCAGAACGCGCGCGGCAGCGTGGCGTGCTGGCTGGCTGCGATCGCCTTGGGCGAGAGCGCGTTGAAGCTGATCCCCGGCGGCAGCATCAGGCCTTTCTGAGAGCCGGACACGGTCACGTCGACACCCCACTCGTCATGGCGATAGTCGGCCGAACCCAGGCCCGAGATCGTGTCCACCAGCAGCAGCGCCGGGTGCCCGGCGGCATCGATGGCCCGGCGCACCGCGGCGATATCCGAGGTCACGCCGGTCGAGGTCTCGTTGTGGACCACGCAGACGGCGCGAATCGTGTGGCCGCTGTCCTCGCGCAAGCGCGCCTCGATCATGTCCGCCTGCACCCCGCGGCGCCAGCCCTCGATGCCGGGCAGGCCTAGGAACTCCGTGCGCAGGCCCAGCGCCTCGGCCATCTTCTTCCACAAGGTCGCGAAATGCCCGGTCTCGAACATCAGCACGTGGTCGCCGGGGCTGAGCGTGTTGGTCAGCGCCGCTTCCCAGGCACCGGTGCCCGACGCCGGATAGATGATCACCGGGTGCCGGGTCTTGAAGATTTCCTTGATGCCCGCCAGCACCTTGCGGCCGAGTGCGCCGAACTCCGGCCCACGGTGATCAATGGTCGGATAACTCATCGCGCGCAGGATGCGGTCCGGCACCGGGCTCGGGCCCGGGATCTGCAGGAAGTGGCGGCCAGAGGGATGGAAATCGAGGTGGACCATGGAAATCGTGCCTCCTTGTTGTTTTATGAATTTTGAATGCAATCGACTATAGCAGAGCGAGCTGTGTGGCCCAAGGTTAAATTTGCCGCAATTTGTGATGGTTAACCCCCGTTTTGGAGCCAGGAAGCAAGATGCAGTAGAATCCGCGCCAAGTAGATAGAGGACATTGAATGCAAAAACCATATAGCGATGACCAGGCGGCGGACGTTGTCCGGCACGTTCCGCCGCCCTCGCTGCCGCGCCTGGCGCGCCCGCGCTTGCACGACACCGTGGTCGAGCACCTGCGCCAGTTCATCGTCGAAGGCGTGTTCGCGCCGGGCACCAAGCTCAATGAACGCGAACTGTGCGAGACCCTGGGCATTTCGCGGACACCGCTGCGCGAGGCGCTCAAGGTGCTGGCGGCCGAAGGCCTGATCGACCTGCTGCCCAACCGCGGCGCCAGCATCTCGCGCATGAGCGAGGCCGAAGTCAGGGAGAGCTTCGAGCTGATGAGCGGGCTCGAGGCGTTTTCCGGCGAACTGGCCTGCGAGCGCATCACCGCGGCGGAACTCGCGCAGATCAAGGCGCTGCACTACGCGATGCTGGCTTGCCGCGCCCGGAACGACCTGCCGGGCTACTACAGCCGCAACCAGGAGATCCACGACCGCATCAACGAGGCCGCGCGCAACGGCGCACTGCGGCAAACCTACCAGTCGATCAACCGCCGCCTGCAGGCGCTGCGCTTTCGCTCCAACCAGCAAAGCGGCAAGTGGGACGAGGCAGTCGAGGACCATGAAGAGATGATCCACGCGCTGGAAGCCCGCGACGGCAAGCGCCTGGCGGCGGTACTGAAGCGCCACTTGCTGGAGAAGCGCGACGCCGTGTTGCCACTGGTGGCGGGCGACGGCACTGACCCCAAGAATCTTCTGAAAGCGACCGACGCGTAGCCGCAGCGCAGCCTTTTTCCCAGCCAGGGCCGGATTTTTCTTGCCTCCACGCCGATACTGTATATATTTACAGTAACTGTATGGATGAACAGTGGAGTCCTGGCATGGAACACTTGATTCGCGTGCAAAACGACTATGACCGCCAGGTGCTGGCCTGGCTGCGCGGCCGCATCGGAGATGCCGCGCTGCAAAGCGCGGTGCAGCGCCTGGCGGGCCCGCGCAAGCCCTATCTGTCCACGATCTGCCGCAGCCTGGGCATCCGCCCGCCCAGCCGGCGCCAGTTCGCCGCCGAGACGGCACGCACCCACCGCGCGGTGGGCGACAGCTACCTGGCCCGCATCAGAGAAATCCTGGCAAGAACGCCGGCGCACGAGGCCCCGCGCCAGTAGGCATTTGCCGATCACCGGCCACGCGCGGATCGTCGGGAGCGCGCCGGACGTATCATCAAAGCCCCGTTGTCATCACACGGCACGGGGCTTCTTGTTTTCCAGCGCTATTTCTTCCTCCAAGGCCGACATGAGCGAACTCCGCATTCCCACCCCCGCCCTGTACCAGTGGGTCACCGATCTCTGGCTTGCCGCCGGCAGCAGCACCCAGGAAGCGCAACTGACGGCTGACCACCTGGTCGGCGCCAACCTGAGCGGACATGACTCCCACGGCGTCGGCATGACCCCGCGCTATGTGCTGGCGTGGCAGGCCGACGAGCTGCAGCTGAACCGTGAGGTCAGCGTGCTGCACGACGCCGGCAGCCTGCTTAGCCTGGACGGCAACCGCGGCATGGGGCAGGCAGTGACGGCGCAGGCCATGGAGATGGCCATCGCCCGCGCCCGCGAGCACGGCGTCTGCGTAATGGGGCTGCGCCAGTCGCACCACCTCGGGCGCGTCGGCCACTGGGCCGAGCAGGCTACGGCCGCGGGCATGATCTCGATCCACTTCGTCAACGTGCTGTCCAAGCCAATCGTGGCGCCCCACGGCGGCTACGACGCGCGCTACGGCACCAATCCGTTCACCATCGGCGTGCCGATGGCGGGCGAGCCGCCGCTGGTGCTGGATTTCGCCACCAGCGCCATTGCGCTGGGCAAGGTGCGCGTGGCCCACAACAAGGGCGTGCCGGTCGGCGCCGGCTGCCTGCTCGACGCGCACGGCGAGCCCACCACCGATGCCGCCGTGATGTACCCGCCCGCCGACACGCCGCAAGGCGCCTTGCGGCCCTTCGGCGAGCACAAGGGCCACGTGCTGGCGGTGATGTGCGAACTGCTCGGCGCCGCCGTCACAGGCGGCCATACCATCCGCCCGGAAACGCTGCGGCACGAGCACGCGGTCTGGAACAACATGCTGGCGATCGTGTTCGATCCCGCGCGGCTCGGCACCAGCACCTCGTTCGGGCATGAAGTAGCGGCCTTCGCCGACTGGATGAAAAGCGCGCGGCGGCAGCCCGGCCAGGCCGGCATCCAGCTGCCCGGCGAACCGGAGCGCGCGTGCCGCGCGGCCCGCGCGCAGCAGATTCCGATCGATGCCGGCACGCTGGCGCAACTGGACGACGCCGCGGCGCGCGTGGCGGCGGCACGGGCCAGCGGGCATCGCGCCCCCGGGCCGCTGTCAGCGCTGGCGCGCGTCTGAATCGGGGCGCGCGCAAGGCGCGCCACCGTGCTTGCGAGTACCGCTGCGGTTCGCACGGCCTGATCGCCACTAGCGCCGACGCGGTCAATGCCGACCTGCTGGACTTCGTGAAGGCGTAGATGCCCCGTGGCGGCGCTGTTGGCGGGCCGCTGCAGAATTGCATGGCAGCAAGGGAAAAGTCCCTGCAATTCCCGCGAAACCGCCAACCTATACTGGGCTTCCCTTATCGGCTTGCGCGCCCTTCCTCCTGCGCAGGCCACTCCAGGAGTCCAAGTGAAAGCCATCACCCTTCCCGCCTTCGGCGATGTCGATGTCCTGCAACTGGCCGAGGTCCCCGATCCCGCGTTACGCCCCCACGACCTGCTGGTGCGCAACCACGCCGCTGGCGTGAACCGCGCCGACGTCAACCAGCGGCGGGGTGCCTATGGCCGCGCCGACTTTGGCGACTCCGGGCTCATGGGCCTGGAGATTGCCGGCGAGGTCCTGGCCGTTGGCGACGCGGTACAGGGCTTCGCGCCGGGCGACCGCGTCATGGGCATCGTCGGCGGTGGCGGCTATGCGGAACTGGCGCGGATCGACTATCGCATGGCCATGCCGGTCCCGGCGGGCCTGACCTACGTGCAAGCCGCGGCCATCCCGGAAGCTTTCGTCACCGCGCACGAGGCCCTGCTTCACCTTGGCCAGCTCCGCGACGGCGAGCGCGTGCTGATTCACGCAGCGGCCAGCGGCGTGGGTTCCGCCGCGGTGCAGCTGGCCGCGGCATGCGGGGCGCAGGTCTTTGCGACGGCCAGCGGCCACAAGCTGGATCCGCTGCATGCACTCGGCGCAAGCGTGCTGATCGATTACCAGCGCGACGACTTCCAGGCCATCGTCGAGCAAACCACCGCGGGGCGTGGCGTCGATGTCATCGTCGACTTTATCGGCGCCCCGTATTTCGAGCGCAATATCCTGTCGCTCGCCAATGGCGGCCGCCTGGTCCAGGTCGGGCTCCTCGGCGGCGGCAGCGGCGCCAGCGTGCCGCTGGAACGCATTCTGTACGGCCATCTCAGGATTCTCGGCACGGTGATGAAGTCGCGCACGCCAGAGGAGAAGCACGCGATGGTCAGCCGCTTCAGCGCGCACTGGCTGGCGAACTTCCAGGCCAGCGGACTGAAGCCGGTGGTCGACAGCGTGGTGCCGCTGGAACGAGCCGCCGAGGCCCACCGTCGCATGGAGTCCAACCAGAGCATCGGCAAGATCGTGCTCGCCGTGGACTGCCACGGCGCCGCGTAGGCGACAGTGCCAGCAGGCTTCACATGCGCCGCCAGCGCGATGCCGAACAGGGTCCGGTAGTCGGCGCCGTTGGCCGCGAACACCGCCGAAGCAGAAAGCTAGCCTCCGTGACGCTGGAAAGCGTCGACGATGCTGTCGATCATCGCCCTGACCCGCGCGGTATGCCGCAGGTCCTGGTGCGTGACCAGCCAGACTTCGTAGCGGCCGGCACGCTCGCGCTCGGGCCAGATCCGCATCAGTCCGTCGCGCTCGGCCAGCGGCACCGGCACCTCGCCGATGGCCATGCCGGTGCGGATCATGGTACGCAGCATCAGGCTGGAATTGACCGCCGCCACCAGCCTGCCCGTGTGGATCGGCTCGCCGACCAGGGTCGGCGCGGCACTGCCGTGCAGGTACGGCTGGTACATCACCAGGTCATGGCCCGCAAAGGCATCGGCCTGCGCGGGCGTGCCGCGCCGCGCGAGGTATTCGGACGATGCGAACAGGCCGACGGGCCAATGCGCGAGCCGGCGCGCCACCAGGTCCGGATTCTCCGGCTTCATGTTGCGTATCGCGATATCCGCCTCGCGGCGCGCCAGGTTCAGCATCTGCGTCGAGGTATTCAGCATGACGCGCACATCCGGATGCTCGGCATGCACGCGTGCGATCGCCGGGATCACGAACTCGAGCGCCAGCGAATCGGTGGTGGTCACCTTGACCTCGCCTGCCAGCCGGCTGTCCGCGCCCTGGGCCTGCCTGACCAGGTCATGGGCGAACTTCTCCATTTTCTCGGCCGAGCGCAGCGCGTTCTCGCCGGCGGGGGTCAACACATAGCCTTCGGATGTCCGCAGGAACAGCGTGGCGCCCAGCGCATGCTCCAGTGCCGCCAGCCGGCGCCCTACCGTCGCCTGGTCGACGCCGGCCACGCGGGCGGCCTGGCGCAGCGTGCGCTCGCGCTGGAGCGCGAGGAAAATTCGAGTATCGTCCCAGTTCACTTCGATGCGGCGCCTGGCGCCGGTTCTGAATCATCCTGATGCGCCGGGGCAGGACTTCCGCGGTGAAATCCCGCAGTCCTGCCCCGCGCCCTTATGTCCGCGCCCTTATGTCCGCGCCCTTATGTCCGCGCTTCCCGCGCGGTCGTCCTGCTCCCGGCATTGACCGCCGGCGCGCGCCGCGGCCCATCTGGCAACGGTGTAGCCTGGCTGCGCCGACCGCTCTCGCGCGCCGGCACCATCGCCAGTTGCCAGCTCGGCGGCGAGCCGATGCCATGCGCAAGATGGGCGCAGAACGCCTTGACCTTCGCCGTGGCGCGCGGTGCCGCGCGCAGCAGGTAGATATTGCTTTGCGGCTGCGGCAAGGTGCCTTCCAGCAACAGTTCCTCGAGACGCCCGGCGCCGATGTCCTCGCCCACGGACCAGTCCGGCATCAGCGCAATGCCCAGCCCCTGCAGCACCGACAGGCGCCTGGCATCGCAATCGTCGCACTCGACCGCGAATGCCACGCGCGCGGCATGGGCGGGCGTCAGCAACTCGCGCCAGCCGCGCATGCTGGTGCTGTGCGCGCGGTCGATCAAGCGATGCCGGGCCAGGTCGTCGACATGCGTCGGACGCCCGTGCATGCGCAGATAGTCCGGCGTCGCGCATACGACATAGCGCTGCGTGGCGATCGAACGGGCGATCAGGTTGCTGTCGGCCTGCTGGCCCACGCGGATCACCAGGTCAAAGCGCTCGACCACCGGGTCGACCACGCGCTCGGTCAGCTCCAGCTCGACCGACAGGCCGGGATACTGCGCGTAAAGGCTGCCCAGGTGAGGCACCACATGGCGGCGGGCGAACGCCGGCAGGCAGGCGACACGCAGCCGTCCGGCCACGCCCTGCTCCAGCGCCGCCACCGCATCTCGGGTTTCGCTCAGGTCCTGCAGGATGCGCGCCGCGCGCTCGTACAGCAGGTCGCCCGCGTCGGTACGCGCCAGCGCCCGGGTCGAGCGCGTGAACAGCGCCACGCCCATTTCGCGTTCGAGCGCGTCGATCTGGCGCGCCACCGACGACGCCACCTGTCCGCGCTGGCGCGCCACGGCGGAAAAGCTGCCGGTACGCGCGACGTCGACAAAGGTGGCCAGGTTTTCGGCAAAGCGGACAAATTCCATTTGTGCTTCCTTCGCAAAGGCATTGCGCGGCCGAGACGGCTTCCCGCAGCCATCACGCTGCCCGTAGTATCGGTGGCATTGAGGCCCGCGACAAGTCTTTGCACGCCGTGCAAAGCGCCAAGGCCGGCCACGTTATCCGACGCGAGTCCTGCATGCATCCCTTTTCCTACCAGACCTTGCCCCAGCGTGTCGTGTTCGGCCATGGCAGCCTGGCACGGCTGCCCGATGAAGCCGACGCACTCTGCGCCGGCCGCGTGCTGGTGCTGTGCACCCCCGGCCAGCGCGGCCTTGCCGAACGTGCCGCCGCGCTGCTGGGGTCGCGCAGCGCCGGCATCTTCGATGGCGCGGTCATGCACGTCCCGATCGAACAGGCACGCCGCGCGCGCGAGGCCGCCGCGCGCAGCGGCGCCAGCGCCGTGGTTGCCATCGGCGGCGGCTCGACCGTCGGCCTCGGCAAGGCCATCGCGCTGGAATCGAACCTGCCGGTGATTGCCGTGCCTTCGACCTACGCCGGCTCCGAAATGACCACGATCTACGGCCTGACCGACGCCGGCCTGAAGCGCACCGGCCGCGATGCGCGCGTGCTGCCGCGCACGGTCATCTATGACCCCGAGCTGTCGCAGGCGCTGCCTGCCGCGATCAGCGTGACCAGCGGCATCAATGCGATCGCGCACGCGGCCGAGGGGCTCTATGCCGCGGACCGCAACCCGGTCAGCGAGTGGATGTCGCGCGAAGGCATCGCGGCGTTGAGCCGGGCCCTGCCGGTCATTGCCGACGTGGCGTCGCCGACGGAGGCGCTGCGTGCGGCGCGCGGCGATGCGCTGTATGGGGCCTGGCTGTGCGGAGCCGTGCTCGGCAGCGTCACGGTGGGGCTGCATCACAAGCTGTGCCACACGCTGGGCGGCACGCTGAACCTGCCGCACGCCGAAGTGCACACGGTGGTGCTGCCGCACGCGCTGGCCTACAACGCCGCCGCCGCGCCGCAAGCCATGCAGGCCATCGCGCAGGCCATGGGCGCTCCGCACGCTTGCGGCGCGCGCGCCGTGTTCGACCTGTCCCATCGGCTGGGCGCGCCGACCTCGCTGCGCGAACTGGGCATGGCGGCGGCCGATCTCGACCGGGTCTGCGCGCTGGCGTTGCGCGACCAGTATCCGAACCCGCGGCCGCTCGAACCGGAAGGCATCCGGGCGCTGCTTGAGGATGCCTTCGCGGGGCGGCCGCCGCGTGCCTGACGCGCCCACCGCCTCAGCGGCGGTAGTGCGGCGCGATCTGCGCGTCGACATTCACCCACACCGAGCGTGCCTCGGTGTAGTCGCGCATGGCCTCGAAGCCCATCTCGCGCCCGTAGCCCGACTGTCCGACGCCGCCAAACGGGCTGCCGGGACTGACACGCTTGTAGCAGTTGATCCAGCACATGCCGGCATGCATGGCGCCGGCCAGCTGGTGCGCCCGTGACAGGTCGCGGGTCCACAGGCCGCTGCCGAGCCCGTACGGCGTGCCGTTGGCAATGGCCAGCGCCTGCTCGTCGCTGCCAAAGCGCAGCACGGTGACGAACGGGCCGAACACCTCCTCCTGAGCCACGCGGTCATCGGGCCGCGCCTGCACGATGGTTGGCTCGACGTAGTAGCCTTGCGCCAGCGCCGCCACCGCGGGGGCCTTGCCACCCGCCAGCACCTTGCCGCCCTGCTCGCGCGCGACATCCACGTACGACAGCACCCGGTCGCGGTGCTGCGCCGAAGTGAGAGGCCCCATCTCCGTCTCCGGGTCCAGCGGATTGCCGATCCGGATCGAAGCCGCCAGCGCGCTAAACCGGTCCAGGAACGCATCGGCAATGCGCTCGTGCAGCACCAGCCGTGAACCGGCGATGCAGGCCTGGCCCTGGTTATGGAAAATGGCCCAGGCCGCGCCGTTGACCGCGGCATCGAGATCGGCATCATCGAAGACGATGTTGGCGCCTTTGCCGCCCAGCTCCAGCTGCACGCGTTTCAGGTTGCCCTGCGAGGCCTCGACGATCCTGCGCCCCGTGGCGGTCGAGCCCGTAAAGGCGATCTTGCCGACGCGCGGATGCGCGGCAAGGCGCTGGCCCGCCGTATGGCCGTATCCGGGCACCACGTTGACCACGCCATCCGGAAAGCCGACCTCGGCCATCAGCTCCGCAATGCGCAGCGACGACAGCGGCGTCAGCTCGGACGGCTTGATCACCACCGTATTGCCCGCCGCCAGCGCCGGCCCCATCTTCCAGCTGGTGAACATCAGCGGGAAGTTCCACGGCACGATCTGCCCGACCACGCCGATCGGCGCCCGCTGCACGTAGTTGAGGAAACCCGGCTCCACCGGCACCACCGTGCCTTCGAGCTTGTCGGCCATGCCGCCGAAGTAGCGGAAGCAGGCGGCCGTGCGCGGCACATCGAGGGCCCGGGAATCGCGAATCGGATGGCCGGTGTCCAGCGATTCGAGCCGTGCCAGCTCTTCGGCGTTGGCTTCGATGGCATCCGCCAGCCTGAGCAGCAGGCGCCCGCGCTGCGCGGCGGCCATGCGCGACCACGCCGGGAAAGCGCGCGCGGCGGCTTCCACCGCCACGTCGACATCGGCCGCCTCCGCCGCCGCGATGTGGGTGATGACACTGCCGTCGTGCGGGTTCAGTACTTCGATGGTGGCGCCGCTCAGTGCGTCGACGAAACGCCCGTTGATAAAGAGCTTGTTCTGCATGCTGGATGGTGGACAGGTTAAAGCCGACGAACTAGTCGGCAACGATATTGCGGGACTTGATCAGCCGGCCCCAGCGCGCCGATTCCTGCCGGACCAGCTGGTTCGCCTGGGCGCCGTCGCCGGCCACGATGTCGAAGCCGCCATCGGTCAGCTGCCTGGCCACGGCCGGATCGCGCAGCGTCGCCGTCACCGCCGTGGCAAGCCTGGCGACGACCGCGGGCGGCGTCTTCGCCGGCGCGATCATGGCAACCCACGAGTACGCCTCGAAGCCCTTGTAGAGTTCCGCCACGGCCGGCACGCCGGGCAGGCGGGCGTCGCGTTGCGTCGACGTGATCGCCAGCGCGCGCAGCTTGCCGGCCTGCACATACGGCAGGCACAGCGCCAGGCTGGCGATCATCGAATCGACGTGGCCGCCGAGCAGGTCATTGATGGCCGGGCCGCCGCCCTTGTAGGGCGTATGGATGCCGCTGGTGCCGGCCGCCTCGTGGAAAGCCTCGGCCACCAGCTGGTTGGAGCTGCCGGACCCGACCGACGCGTACGACACCTTGCCCGGTGTTCGTGCCGCCGCCACGTACTCCTGCACGGTCTTGTAGGGTGAAGCGGCGGGCACGACCAGCACCATCGGCGCCCGTACCATGTACGAGACGCCGGCGAGATCCTTCTGCGCGTCATACGGCAGCTTCGGATAGAAGTGGCGCTCGGTGGCAAAGCTGTCGAACACCATGCCGATGGTGTACCCGTCCGGCTGGCTGCGCGCGATCTGGGCCGTGCCAATGGTGCCGCTGGCGCCGGGGCGGTTGTCGATGATCACCGACTGGTCCAGGCGCTTGCGCAGGCCCTCCTGCGTCTGGCGCGCGACCTTGTCGACCACGCCGCCGGCGGGAAACGGCACGATCAGCGTGACCGGCTTGGCCGGCCAGCTCTCGGCCGCGGTCGTTGCGGCGGGCAGGGCCAGCGCCAGGGCAGCCAGCGCCGGGGCCAGCCACCGGACGCCCGGCACTGGCGGCGCCGCCAGCGGGACCATGAAACGTTGCTTGCGTACAGATGCCGTCTCCATTTGCTTCACCTCGGTTTGCATTGCCTTGTTTTGTGGCGGGCACATTGCACCTCTTGCTTTCTGAGCAAAGATGAGAGGCCGCTTTTTTTGCCGATCCAATAATATGGGCGGGTGCGGCGGGCGATAAGACCTGCGCACCGCCTAATGCCTTTGCGGCCAAAGCAAAGATATTGGCGCGTGGCCCGCCTTGGCCGCGCGCTCGCCGCGAGCGCGGCGTGGTCGCGTCCAGGCGGGGATGCCCGGGATGCGGACTATCATCTGGATAAGCGCCGGCGCCGGCACGGCGCGCCACCCTACCGGACACTGACATGAGCAAGATCGGCTTTATCGGGCTTGGCGTGATGGGCAAGCCCATGGTGCGGCACCTGGTCGACGGCGGGCATAGCGTGTTCGCCCATAGCCGCAGCGGCGTGCCGCAAGACCTGCAGGATGCGGGCGTGAAGGCCTGTGCCAGCGCCGAGGACGTGGCCAGGCAGTCGGAGACCATCATCCTGATGTTGCCCGACACCCCTGACGTGGAGAAGGTACTGTTCGGCGAACGCGGCGTCGCCGATGGACTGGTCGATACCGCGGGCGGCGTCACGGTGATCGACATGAGCTCGATCTCGCCGATCGCGACGCGCGAGTTCGCGCGCTGCATCGAGGCCATCGGCGCGGACTATATCGATGCGCCGGTGTCGGGCGGCGAAGTCGGCGCCAAGGCCGGCACCTTGTCCATCATGGCCGGCGGCAAGCAGGAGGTGTTCGACCGCGTGCTGCCCATCCTGCAGCTGATGGGCAAGAACATCACGCGCGTCGGCGCGGCCGGCGACGGCCAGGTGGCGAAGGTGGCCAACCAGGTGATCGTGGCGCTGACCATCGAGGCGGTCGGCGAGGCCCTGGTGCTGGCGGCCCGCGCCGGCGCCGACCCGGCCCGCGTGCGCGAGGCGCTGATGGGCGGCTTTGCCAGTTCGCGCATCCTCGAAGTACATGGCGAACGGATGATCCGGCGTACCTTCGAACCGGGTTTTCGCATCGCGCTGCACCAGAAGGACCTTGAACTGGCGCTGTCGACCGCGCGCGAACTTGGCGTGGGCCTCCCCAATACGGCGTCGTGCCAGCAGCTGTTCAATGTCTGCAACGGGCTGGGCGGCGCGGCCTGGGACCATTCCGGGCTGGTCCGGGCGATCGAGCATTTGTCTTCATTCGCCCTCGGCGACTCCGACGAGACCAGCGAGAGCGGCAACGGCAGGCCCGCCGGCTAAGCACAGCGCCCGGCCCGCATGCCGCATGCAAACACCGCGCTGCTGACCGCGCTGGCGATGCTGGCGTTCGCCGGCAATTCGCTGCTGTGCCGGCTGGCGCTGAAAGGCACCACCATCGACGCCGGCACCTTCACGCTGGCGCGCGTTGCCGCCGCGGCGGCGGTGTTGTGGCTGATCGTGATGGCGCGGCGGCAGGCCGGACGCCACGGCGCGGGCAACATGACGCTGGGCGGCAACTGGGTATCGGCGCTGGCGCTGTT
Organism: Cupriavidus nantongensis; assembly: GCF_041726985.1. Taxonomy (GTDB): domain Bacteria; phylum Pseudomonadota; class Gammaproteobacteria; order Burkholderiales; family Burkholderiaceae; genus Cupriavidus; species Cupriavidus nantongensis_A. Next base: position 678,024 of record NZ_CP168302.1, read on the forward strand.
CTGCTATGCAGCGGCGTTCTCGTTCGCGTATGAGCGCCTCAGCGCCGGCACCGGCGCGCTGCTGCTGTTTGCCGCGGTACAGGCCACCATGACGGGCTACGGGCTCTACACCGGCGAGCCGCTGCGCGCGCAGCAGTGGGTCGGCCTGGCGCTCGCGCTGACCGGCCTGGTGTGGCTGATGCTGCCGAGCCTGGCGACGCCGCCGCTGGCCTCATCGCTGCTGATGATTGCGGCGGGCATCGCGTGGGGCGTCTATTCGCTGCGTGGCAAGCGCGCCGCGGATCCGGTCGAGACCACCGCTGGCAACTTTGTGCGCGCCGTGCCCATGGCGCTGGCCCTCGGTGCCGCGATCCAGGCGCAGCGCTCGCTGGATGCACCGGGGCTCGCCTATGCGGTGGTGTCCGGCGCGATCACTTCGGGGCTCGGCTATGTGATCTGGTACGCCGCGGTGCCGCGCCTGCGTGCCGCTACCGCGGCCACCGTGCAGCTGAGCGTGCCGGTCATCGCCGCGGTGGGCGGCACCGCGTGGCTGGGCGAGGCCCTGACCTTGCGGCTGGCGCTGAGCGCGGCGGCGGTGCTGGGCGGCATCGCACTGGTGATCCTGGGCAAGCGGGCCGAGCGCGCCTAACCGGCGCCGGGTTCGCGCGCCCCGGCAAAGCCGCCGCCATGGAACACCAGCGGCGCGCCAGGCGCGGCGCCATAGGCCATGACTTCGACGACGAACAGCACATGGTCCCCCACCGTGCGCACCGAGCGGTGCCGGCAGATAAAGTAGGCCAGCGTGCCGTCGATCAGCACCGTGCCGCACGGACCGGGACGATGCGCGATGCCGGCGAAGCGATCGCCGGCGCGCGCGGCAAAGCGTCGGCACATCTCCAGCTGGCCGCTGCCCAGCACGTTGATCGCGTGGCAGGGCGCGGCGCGCAACACTGGCAGGCTGCCAGAGCTTCGCGCCAGGCACCACAGCAGCAACGGCGGCGCGAGCGACACGGAAGCGAACGCATTGATCGTCACGCCGACCGGGCGCCTATCCGCGCCGGCGGCCGTGACCACGGTCACGCCGGTGGCAAACTGCCCCAGCGCATCGCGCAAGGCGCGCCGCGCCGCGCCATCGTGGCCGATGGCGCAGGCGTCGTCGCCCTGGCCGCTGTCATTGCAGGCCTCGGTGTCGTAGGAGAGCTGTGCCAGGGCGGACATCATTGCGCTGCCGTGCGCACCTCGCCGGTCGGCGCATCGATATCGAGCCCCAGCGCCATGCGTCCCGCGTACTCCTGCTGGGCCCCGGCCTGCAGCGGATGGAAGCGCGCGCCCTGCGCATCGCGGAAGCGCCGCTCCAGTCCGGCATCGCGATAGAAGCCCGCGCCGCCGGCAAGGTCCATCGCCGCTTCCACCGTCGCCAGCACCGCGCGCGCCGCCAACGTGCGGGCGCTCATGATGCGGTTGGTGGTGATCGCGCCGGGTGCCTGGCCGGCCGCGGCAGCGAACATCGCATCGAGCGCCAGCTGCGCGGCATCGGCTTCATTGCACAGGCGTCCCGCGGCCTCGACCGCATGCGCGTTCAGGCGCCGCTGGCGGGCCAGCTGCAGCGCGATATCCCGCGCGGCCTCGGCGATGCCGACGTAGACGGCGTAGATCAGCGGCAACGCGATCATCGCCACCGTATGCATCATCGGATGCCACACGCCTTGTGGACGTCGCGCGGCAACGGCGGTGTCGGGCACCAGCACGCCTTCCAGCATGACATCGTGCGAGCCGGTGCCGCGCATGCCCAGCGTGTGCCAGTTCGACAGCACGCGCACGCCCGGCGTCTTCATCGGCAGCGCGAAATGCAGCACGGTCGGGCCGGCCTCCGGGTCGTCATAGACCGCGCAGGTCATGAACAGGTCCGCCACCGGTGCGCCGCTGGCGAAGATCTTGCGCCCGTCGACGCGATAGCCGCCGTCGACGCGCGTGGCCTTGCCGCTGCCCTGGAGCCAGTCGGAGCCGCCGCTGCCGAGCAACACCAGCTGCTCGGCGCCGACGCGCTTGAGCAGGCCCTCCACCGGCGCTTGCTGATTGCGCCAGCGCCATGCGGCCGTGGCCACCGGATGCGTATGCATGGCAAAGGCCAGCGCGGTCGAGCCGCAATACTTGCCCAGTTCGCGCAGCACCGCGCCAAGCTGCTGGTGCGACAGCCCGGCGCCGCCCAGCTCCTGCGGCACCGCCGCGGCAAAGAAGCGGTGCGCGCGCAGGTCGTCATAGTTGGCGCTGACGAACTGCTCGTTCGCGTCGATCTCGGGCGCGCGGCCATCGAAGGTGCGGCCCAGCGTGGCGGCAAGGCCGATCCAGTCGGCCTGCGCGCCGGCGCTGGCATCCGCTGCGGAAAGGGTTTCCATGGTGTTGTCTCCGTCCAGTCAGGTGGCGTGTCCCGCGCCGTTGTACGGCCACGGGCACGGTGCTAGTATCGGAGCCCGGTCCCCTCGCCCGTATGATCGGGCGTCCGGCTTTCTTGCGCGAAACCCCGGATCTGGAGGAATGTGGCCATGGATGCCTTGTCCGACCTCTTGCGCGCCGTGCAACTTAGCGGTGCAGTGTTCCTGAACGGCGAATTCAAATCACCGTGGTGCCTGATCAGTGAAGCCGATGCTGAATTGCGCGCCGCGTTCCTGCCACGCGCCGACCGCGTGGTCTCTTATCACCTGATCACCGAAGGGGTCTGCTGGGCGCGCCTGGTCGACGACACCGGCCCAGGGGTGCGCGTGGAAGCAGGCGAGCTGCTGGTGGTGCCGCAGGGCGAGCCGCATGTGCTCGGCAGCGACCTCCATCTGCAGCCCTTGCCTTCCGCGCCGCTGGTGTATGACCTGCTGCGCAACAGTCCCGGCGAAGTCATGCGGGTCTCGTACGGCGGCGGCGGCGAACACACGCGCATGGTCTGCGGCTTTCTCGGCTTCGACGACACCATGGGCAATCCGCTGCTGACATCGCTGCCGCGGCTGTTCAAGGTGGGGCTGGGCAGCGGGCTGGAATCCGCGTGGCTGGCCTCGGCGCTCGCCTTCGCCACCTCGGAGGCGGCGGAGCCGCGCGCCGGCAGCGCCACCGTGCTGGCCAAGCTGTCGGAACTGCTCTTCGTGCAGGCGGTGCGACGCTGCATCGACACCTTGCCGGCCAATGAAAGCGGCTGGCTCGCCGCGCTGCGCGACCGCTACGTGGCACGTGCGCTGTCGCGCATGCATGCGCGGCCGGCCTATCCGTGGACCGTCGACGAACTGGCCGGCAATGTGGGGCTGTCGCGCTCGGCCCTGGCGCAGCGCTTCACCGACCTGCTGGGGCAGCCGCCGATGCAGTACCTCGCGCACTGGCGCCTGCGCACCGCCGCGGCAGAACTGCGCAGCGGCAACCGCTCCATCAGCGAGGTCGCCGGCGCGGTCGGCTATGACTCCGAGGCCGCCTTCAGCCGGGCCTTCAAGCGCGAATTCGGGCTGCCGCCGGCCAGCTGGCGCCGCAATTGCACCGAAGCGGCGCACGCATGAATGAAAACGGCCCGCGCCTGGGGCACGGGCCGTCGACCGGCCACAGCGTGGCCGCCAGTGGCTTACATCTTCTGCTTGGTGCTTTCCGCCGCGCCCTGCACCTTCTCGCCGCCGCGCTCGATATCCTTGCCGGCGCCCGCCATGGTGTTGCAACCCGTGACCAGCAGCATGCCAGCGAGGGCAAACAGTGCGTATAGCTTTCTCATGATGATCTCCTTGCTTCGTGTGGATGCGGCATGCGCCGCCAGGATGGAAGAGCTCGGAATGGCTTGACCGGGCAGCCTGTTGCCCAACCGGCAATTGGATCGTAGCAATCCGTGGCACGACGAAAAGTCGGCATTCGTCCTACCGCGATGTCAGCAGAACGCGCGACATGCCGCACTACGGCGGTGCCGAGGACGGCGTGACGGCTGGTCCCGAAAATGCTTGTAGGACTGCGACCGATAGCCCGCGGCCGCGGGATCCTATAAAACCCCAATGTCACTGCCAGCCATCACGGAGAACACCATGACGTCACGCAGCATCCACGTGCTTCCCGCCGCGAACGGCGACTCCGATTACGCCAGCGAGGGGGAATGGGCGCTTACCATCGAGGGCCTGGAAAGCGGCCCCGACGACGCCGCACTGCACTTCCCGACGCAGGAAGCCGCAATCGCTGCCGGCTGGATGCGTGCCCGCGAGGACGGCGTGTCGCTGTGCATCCATGGCCGCGACGGCCTGGTGCGTGAACGCAAGATCTATTGCCGCGATGCCCGCGGCAACGCCCGCCTCGGCCGCTAGCGCCACCCCGGCTCGCCGGCCCGTCGCGGTGCCGGCTGCCTCACCATCATTGCCTTGCGTGCCCGCTGACACAGCGGGCCGCAACAGTTCATTGCGCCAGATGCATTGAGCCGCATCAAAGTGTCGCGCATCTTCTGCTGAAAACCCCGGGTCCACCGCCAATACTGGAGTCAGGCCACAGGCCGACGACCAGAACCACCGAGACCCGCCATGCGTTTTCTTCTCCGATACCGTCCGCTGGACATCTATCTCGACCCGCTCGACGCAAGGGTCGCGGAACTGCACGATCTTGCCGAAGACATCCAGGATCGCCACGCCCGCAAGTGGCGCCGGCATGGCTCCATGCTGACCCGGCATGACGGCGCGCCGCCCAGCTTTCCCACCGGCGACCCGAAAACGCGGCACTGATGCGCCATGGCGAAGGACGTTCGCCTTCCCTTGCACGAATGTGAACAAGTGTCATATCGGGTTGGCAAGACCATGACCCCTGCTAAAGAATGGTTATCCGCAGGCAAGGAACCCGATCGGCGGGTTCGCTGCCGCACCATTTTTCTGACGCAGCGACATGAATCGAACCACCCGGGAATGCGTGATGGCGTTGATTTCCAGCCTGCGTGCCAATGGGCCCATGCCCCGGCACCGGCTCGCCACCGCCAGCCGCCTGAGCGCAGCCGAACTGACCCGCGCGCTCAAATCCGCCCGCCAGATGGGCGTCGTCGCCTACGAGGGCGAGCCCGACCTGCCGCCCGAGGCCGAAACTCCGCTGGTGCTGACTGGCCGGCCGTTGCCGCCGCCACGGCGCGTCACTCCCGCGCCGCGCGACAACACCCCGCACTTCGAGCCGCTGCTGGATGTCTGGGGCATCGCCCGGCCCGCCACGCTGCGGCGCGGCCACGCGTCCTGACACGCTCCACGCCCTGCGGCACGCTGGCTCGCGCGTGCCGTTCTTACAAAGGCAGGTAAGGCGCACACGCAAAAGCCACGCCTGGTGCGCCAGCAACGGGTGCTTGCGCAGGGTATGGAACTTGCGCGACGCTCCAGGCTATGGCTTTCGCTTCCCCCTGAGCGTGCGCAATGAGGCAATACAACCCGCCCGGCACCACGGCGTTCCCAGCGCCGACGGCGTCGCCACCACCGCATGATCCCGCCTCGCCGCCCGGCTTCCAGCTCGAGCCCGGGCGCAACTGCTGGCGCGTCGAACCGTGCCGGCGCTTTGCCATGCTGGTCGACGCCGACGCCTATTTCCGCGCGCTGCGCGAGGCGCTGCCGCTGGCCGAGCACACCATCTTCATTCTGGGCTGGGACATCGACAGCCGCATGGAACTGGTCCCCGCCGGCGCGCACGATGGCCTGCCGCCCGGGCTGCGCGACTTCCTGTGCGCCCTGGCCGACCGTCGCCCCAACCTGCGCATCTACATCCTGAGCTGGGACTACGCCATGGTGATGGCGATGGAGCGCGAATGGCTGCCCTCGGCCAGCGCGCACTGGCAGGCGCACCGGCATCTGTCGTTCCTGCTGGACGGCAATCATCCTCCCGGCGCATCGCACCACCAGAAGGTAGTGGTGCTCGACAACAAGGTCGCCTTCGTCGGCGGGCTGGACCTGACGTTGCGGCGCTGGGACGACAACCAGCACGCGCCCGGCGCGCCGCTGCGCATGGCCGAGGGCCGGCCGTACGCGCCCTTCCATGACGTGCAGTGCGCGGTCGACGGCAGCGCGGCCGCGGCGCTCGGCCAGCTGTGCGCGGAGCGCTGGCTGCGCGCCAGCGGCAGCCGGCCGCGGCCGGCGGCGGCAACCTCGTCGGATCCGTGGCCCTCCAGCCTGGCGCCCGAACTGACCGACGTGCGCGTGGGCATCGCCCGCACCATGCCGATGTGCGAAGACCAGGCCGGCGTCAGCGAAATCCGCATGCTTCTGCGCGATGCCATCGCCTCGGCACGGCACAGCGTCTACATGGAGAACCAGTACTTCAGCTCTGGCGAGATCGCCAAGGCGCTGGCCGCGCGGCTCGGACACGAGGACGGGCCGGACATCGTGCTGGTGTCGCGCCGCAACGAGAGCGGCTGGCTCGAGGCGCACAGCATGGGGGTGCTGCGCGCACGCCTTTACCGGCGCCTGCGCGCGGCCGACAAGTTCGACCGCTTCCGCCTTTACTGCCCGACGATCCCCGGCCTGGACCCCGATTGCGTCAACGTCCATAGCAAGGTGACGGTGATCGACGACGACTTCCTTACCATCGGTTCCGCCAACCTCAGCAACCGCTCGCTGGGGCTGGACACCGAGTGCAATATCGTGGTGGTCTCCGGCGGCGAGCCGCGCATCCAGGCCGCCATCGCTGCAATGCGCGCGCGGCTGCTGGGCGAACACCTCGAGGTGTCGCCCGAAGCGTTCCAGGCCGAAGTGGCCGCCACGCGCAGCGTGCTTGGCGCGATCCGCAACCTGCAGCGCAGCGACGGCCGCTCGCTGGAAGACTATGTGCCGCCGCTGCCCGACGATGTCGATGCCGCGTCACCGGCCGCCAACCTGCTGGACCCGATCGAGCCAATCGACAGCGACCAGGTGCTGGCCGAGTTCGTCAGCCACGAGGCGCGACCGCGCGTGCTCGGGCGCGTCGGGGCAATGGTGGCGCTGGCGCTGCTGGTAGCGGGGCTTTTCTTCACGTGGCGCTATACGCCGCTGCGCGAGTGGGCGGACTTCCGCGCCCTGCTTGGCGCCATCGAGCGCGTGGATGAGATGCCGCTCGCGCCGCTGGCCATGATGGGTGTCTATCTGGCCGGCGCGGTGACGTTGCTGCCGGTGACGCTGCTGATCCTGGTCACGGTGGTGGTGTTCGGCCCGCTTTACGGCGCCGTGCTGGCGCTGTGCGGCACGGTGCTGAGCACGGGCGCGGGCTACCTTGCCGGCCGGCTGCTGGGGCGCCACGCGGTGCGCCGTTTTGGCGGCAGGCGGCTGAACCGCGTCAGCCACCAGTTGGGCAAGCACGGCATCGTCGCCATGGTGGTGCTGAGGCTGGTGCCGATCGCACCATTCTCTCTGGTCAACCTGGTGGTGGGTGCGTCGCGCATCAGCCTGCGCGATTGCCTGATCGGCACCGCGCTGGGGATGTTGCCGGGCATCGTGGTCAGTGCCTTGCTGGTGGACCGGGTCGCCGCGGCGGCGCGCGACCCGGGGCTGCTCACCTTTGCGCTGCTGGCCCTGGTGCTGCTGGTACCCGCATCGCTGCTGCTGTTGCTGCGCCGCCGGCGCCGGCGCAATGCGGCGCGGCAGCGCGCCGGGCGCCACGACGATCCGCCCGGCCCGGGCTCGCGCTTGTCGCGGCTGTCGCGGATGGCCGGGGAGCGCTCCTGACGCTCAGGGCTGGCGGCGGTAGGTGGCCTTCACGATCTGCGTCCACTCGCCGTTTTCGCCCTGCATGTACGAAGTCAGTTCGCGGTGGTTGTCGTCGCGGAACGTGATCACGTCGCGGTACTGCACCATGCGGCCGTTGCCCGAGCAGTCCGGCCCTTCGGCGCGCAGCGTCAGTTGCTGGCCGCCCGCGTCGAGGTCGCCTTCGTAGACCCACAGGTGGGTCATCATCGAGCCGATGAAGGTGCCGACAAAGTGCTTGCGTGCCGGGTCGTAGCCCAGCGTCATGACCGTCGAGGCCGGGCCGCAGCCCGGCATGTCGCCCTGGGCCACGCACTGCACCCAGACGTCGCCGATCGCGCTGACCCGCTCCGGAATCTGCCAGGTCTGCACCGGCTGGTCCGGTCCCATGACGGCCTCGCCCTCCGCCATCCAGTTGCCAACCAGACGTTGCAGCCAGCGGTGTTCCTTTTGTGCTTCGATTTGCATGTTCGGTCTCCAGTGAGTGGGTAACGGCTGGGATGTGGCGTTCGCCGCGAGCATTTGTGGATGCTGTACACATAGACTAGCAAAAGAAATGGACAGCGTCCACATTAAATTGCAACAGCCGGCACAGGCGACTCAGTGGCGGGTTAATGCGGCAGCCGCATCTTCGGCACGGCGTAGCGGTTGCCCTGGGCGCGGCGTACGTCGCACTGGACCTTGGCCTCGCGCACGGCGCCGTCCTGGGCCAGGTATTCGACATCGGCCACCACGCTGTAGTTATCCTTGTCGATCTGGCGCGCGGTGGCGGCCACCCACTTGAAGCTGGCGGGATTGGGCAGCGCCGCCTTGACCGCTTGCTTGCAGGCGGCCTCGGGCGCGCCTTCCTTGCCCGGCGGGCGCGATGCATCGTGCTGGGCCGCGGCCAGCGCGGCCGGCACGCCCGCGGACAACGCTACCGCGAGCGCGGCAGACAGCAAACGTGGGGAAAGCGGCGAGAACATCCTGGACTCCTGCGACTGGGCGGTGCCAGATCGCACCCGGCACCGATGCAGTTCAGGCCGCGGCGCGCGGGCAAAAGTTCCCTTGCCGCCACAGCCAGCGGCCCTAACGCCGCACGCAAGCCTTGTAGGTGAATTTGTCGCCGCGGAACATGAATTCGGAAAACGCCAGCGGCCGGTCGTCAATATCGTGCGGCGTGAAGCGGATGCGCAGCAGCGGCTCGCCCGGCTCGACCTTGAGCCGGCGCGCGCTTTCTGCGGTCGCGGGGATCGCCGCGCTTTCCGTGTGCAGGTACTTGAGGCGATAGCCGAGCCGGGCCTCCACGATCATCAGCGCGTCGTTGTTTTCCAGGTCGTGCTCGAGGATCGCGCGCATCAGCGCTTCGGGCGCCATGGTCGCGCCGACCGCCACCGGCGTGCCGGCTACGGACTTGAGCGTGGTCACGCTCAGCAGCTTGCTGCCGGGGGGCATGCGCAGCGCGTCCGCGGCGATGGCCGGCGCGGTGATCAGCCGCGTCGACAGCAGCTTGCCGTGCGCTTCGTGGCCTCGGGCGCGCATGTAGTCATAGAAGCCGGTTAGCGGCCCCAGGTCCGCCTGCCCCGCCGGGCGGCTGACAAAGCTACCCTTGCCGTGAACGGTTTCGATCAGCCCCTCGGCCAGCAACGACGCCAGCGACTGGCGCACGGTGATGCGGCTGACGCCGAACTCCGCCATCAGCTCGGCCTCCGACGGCAGCTTGATGCCCGGCGTCCATTCGTTGTTGACGATGCGCTGGCGCAGCGCGCCTTCGATCTGCTTGAAGCGGGGCAATGAGCTGGTTGTCACGAGATTCGGGGGATTCATGGGGACGGCCCATGCGGGCATCTACTTATCATAACAACATTGACTCATCATAACATGTTATGACAACATCGGCCGGCATCACCCATGACAAGACCAGCCGCGCCAGCCTGCCAGGCCCCACGTGACGGCGCACGCATACGGAGACGACCGATGCCAGACCTTAGCGCATTGCTGCAACCGCGCACCATCGCCGTGATCGGCGCTTCCACCCAGCCCGACAAGGTAGGCGGCATGCCGGTGCGGCTGCTGAGCGAGCTGGGCTACGCCGGCCGCATCGTCCCGGTTCACGCAACCGCCAGCGACGTGCAGGGGCTGGCCGCGGTGCCGACGCTGGATGCACTGGACGTGCCGGCCGACCTCGCCATCGTGGCGCTGCCGGTCAGTGCCAGCCTCGACGCGATGCGCCAGCTGGCGCGCAACGGCACGCGCGCCGCGGTGTTCTTCACCTCGGGCTTTGCCGAGACCGGCGGTGATGGCATCGCGCTGCAGGCGGAACTGGCGGCGCTGGCGCAGGCCCATGGCATCACGCTGCTGGGACCGAACTGCCTGGGCGCGATGAACCTGCGCGAGCGGGTGTTCGCCACCTTCTCGCCGATCCCGCTAGGCGGACTGCCGCCGGTCGGCGAGGTCGGACTGGTCAGCCAGAGCGGCGCGTTCGGTGCCTATGCCTTCGCGCTGGCGCGCGAGGCCGCGCTGGGCCTGAGCCACTGGGTCACCACCGGCAACGAGGCCGGCCTGCATGTGGCGGACGTGATCGAATGGCTGGCCCGCGACGACGCCACGCGCGTGATCCTGGCCTACCTGGAAGGCTGCCGCGACGGCACCCGCCTGCGCCGCGCGCTCGCGGCCGCGCGCGCAGCGGGCAAGCCGGTGGTGGTGACCAAGGTGGGCACCACCGAAGCCGGCGCGCGTTCCGCGCAATCGCATACCGCCAGCCTGGCGGGCGAAGACGCGGTCTACCAGGCGGTGTTCGACGAGTACGGCGTGTTCCGCGCCGATACGCTGGGAGAATTCTTCCGCCTCGGCTACGTGCTGTCGCGCGGGCGCCGGCCAACGCGGTGGCAGCCTTCGGCGAAGGAGCCGGCCAATGCCGTCACCCCGGTTGCGCTGGTCACCGTCTCCGGCGGCGTCGGCATCATGATGGCCGACCAGGCCGAGGCGCTGGACCTGCCGTTGCCGCCGATGCCCGAAGCCCCGGCCGCGGCGCTGCGCAGCGCGATTCCGTTCGCCAGCACCGCCAACCCCATCGACGTCACCGGCCAGGTGGTGGCGCAGCCCGACGTATTACTGGACGCCATTGCCGCCGCGGCGCAGAGCCCGGACTACGGCAGCGTGGTCGCCTTCCTGGCCGGCGGCATAGGCTCGCCGCGGATCTGGCCCGGCCTGCAGGACACCGTCGACGGCCTGCACCGCAGCGGCACTGCGGCACCATTGCTGTTCAGCGGCCTCGCCGATGACGACAAGCGCCGCTGGCTGGAAGCGCGCGGCGCGCTGGTGTTCCGCGAACCGGCGCACGCGGTGCAGGCCGTGGCCGTGCTGGCCCGTGCCGCCGCGCAAGCCGCGGCGGCCGCGCCCATCCCCACAGCGGCCGCGGCAGGCAGCCTGCCCGTTCCCGATGTCCCCCCCGGCACCACGGCCTTGTCCGAGTTCGAAGCCATGCAGTGGCTGGCCGCGTGCGGCATCCCCACCGCGCCGCACGGCCTGGCGCGCGATGCCGACGAGGCCGTTCGCATCGCCGACACCATCGGCTATCCGGTCGCGATCAAGCTGTGCTCTCCCGACATCCTGCACAAGAGCGATGTCGGCGGCGTGGTGCTGAACGTGACCGACGCGCAGGCGGCCCGCGCCGCCTTTGCGCAGGTGCAGGCCGCCGCGGCCAGTCACGGCACGCCCGCGCGCTTTGACGGCGCGCTGGTCGCCGGCATGGTGCGCGGCTGGGGCGAGCTGATGGTCGGCGTGCGGCGCGACCCGGTGTTCGGCCTGGTGGCGCTGGCCGGCATCGGCGGCACCGCGGTGGAGATCTTCCGCCAGACCGCATTCGGCTTGGCGCCGCTGAGCCATGCCCGCGCCCGCACCATGCTGCGCGCAAGCCGTGCCGAGGCCCTGCTGTCGGGCCACCGTGGCCATCCCGCGATCGATGCCGAGGCCGTCGCCGAGGTGCTGGTGCGCGTCTCGCAGGCCGCGGCGGCACTGGGGCCGAGGCTGGACACACTCGAAATCAACCCGCTGATCGTTACCGCCCGCGGCGTGGTCGCCGCGGATGCCGTGGTGACCCTGCATGCGGCGGACGCCGACAGCCATACGAACAGACCAACCGAGGAGACCACCCGATGAACCAACCCGCTGCGCCTTTCCTTGCCGGCGCTCCCATCGACACCCCGCAGGAAGCCCTGACCGCCGCGGCGGCACTGCCGCTGGTGCTGGCCACCTACCCGCTGTTTGAAAGCCTGCGCACCTGCCGGCTGCAGACGTCGGTGGCGCAGGCCACCGGCTACGGGCGCGCGCCGGTCAACACGCTGTCGGCCAGCACGCAGCCGTGGACCCACCTCGACCGCGACATCGTCACGCCGGCCAATGACCTGCTCTACTTCTGCGCCTGGGTCAACCTGGCCGACGGGCCCGTGACGCTGCACGTGCCCGCGCTGCCGGATGCGCGCCGCTACTACGTGGTGGAACTGCTCGACGCCTGGACCAACAACTTCGACAACCTGGGCCCGCGCAACGTGCCCGCCGCCGGCGCCGACATCGTGCTGGCCGGCCCCGGCCAGCATGCCGAGGGCGAGCACGTGGTGCATTGCCCCACGTCGCTGGTGTGGCTGCTGGGCCGCGTGCTGGTGACCGGCGCCGACGACCTGGCGGCCGCCAGCGCCTTCGAGAACGGATTCCGCCTGTCCGGCGGCAGCGCGCGGCAACCCGCCTGCGTGCGCGACTGGCACGACAGCGGCGAGCCGGCGCTCGACTTCTTCGCCAACATCTTCAACGCGCTGCGCGAATATCCAGCCGAACCTTCGGCCGCGGGCCTGCTGTCGCTGCTGCGCAAGTGCGGCATCCGTGCGGGCGAGCCCGTCGACGTGGGCGCGCTGCGGCCCGCGGTGCAGCAGGGCCTGGTGCGCGCCTGGCGCGAAGGCATGGCGCTGATCGAAGCCAATACCCGCAGCCATGCGCGCAAGAGCTGGACCTACAGCCTGCAGCTTGGCCGCTATGGCGATGACTGGATGCAGCGCGCCGTGACCGCGATGAAGGGCCTGGGCGCGCTGCGCGCCGACGAAGCCGTCTACGCCGCCGCGGACTACGATGCCGACGGCGAGCTGCTGCATGGCCGCCACACCTACGCGCTGCACTTCCCGGCCGGGCACCTGCCGCCAGCGCAGGCGTTCTGGTCGGTCTCGCTCTACGGCGCCGACCGCTTCTTCACCGACAACGCGATCGGCCGCTATGCGCTGGGCGACCGCAGCCCGGGGCTGCAATACGACGCGGATGGCGGGCTCACGCTGACCATCTCGCACCAGCGCCCCGCGCAGGCACAGGACAACTGGCTGCCGGCACCCGACGCGCCGTTCTACCTGATCTTGCGCCTGTACCACCCCACCGACGGCTTCATGGCGGGCGACTACGTGATCCCGCCGCTGCGGCGCATTGCCTGAAGGAGCCCGCCCATGGCCACCCAAGACACCTCCCTCGACGCGCTCGCCCGCGACGCGGTGCGCTACACGCTGCCGCTCTACGAAATGGCGCGCATGCGCGCCGCCACCTGCCCGCGCCGCGACAGCGCCGGCACCTTTGCCGGCGACGGCCCCGATTCCACGCTGCGCTGGATCAACACCGTCACGCACGTGCGCGCATTGCTCGGCCCGCAACACCGGCAGGTGGTCACGCCGAACAACGACACGCTCTACACCAACGCCTGGCTCGACCTGTCGCGCGGCCCGCTGCTGCTGGAGGTGCCGGACTGCCACGGCCGCTACTATGTGCTCGGGTTGCTCGACGCCTATACCAACCCGTTCGGCTACATCGGTACCCGCACCACCGGCACGCAAGGCGGCACCTGGCTGCTGCACGGGCCGGCCTGGCGCGGCGAAGTGCCGGCCGGCGCCACGCCGCTGCCCTGCCCCACCGATGCGGTCTGGATCATCGGCCGCATCCTGGCCGACGGCGACGCCGACCTGGCGGGCGCGCATGCCTTGCAGGACGGCATCCGCCTGCGCCGGCCCGATGGCACCGCCGCCGCGAGCGTGATCGACGCCGGCATGCACGTCGGCGAGCGCCCGGGCGATCCTGACCGCTACGCCGCGATCGTCCGGCGCATGCTGGCCGAGAACCCGCCGCCGGCCGCGGAGGCGGACCTGGTGCGCAGCTTCGCCGCCGCCGGCATCGGCAGCGCGACGCCGCTGACGCCGACGCAACGCACTGCGCTGGCAGCCGCGCTGGCGCACGTCGATGCGGAACTGGCCGCGCCCAAAGCTTCCGCGCTGGGCGGCGGCTGGTCCTTGCCGGTGGAAATCCGCACCTCATTCGGCTCGCACTACGCGCTACGCGCCGAGGTGGCGCGCAATTACATCGGCGCGCTGGGCATCGAGGAAGCCATGTACCTGATGGCCGATTGCGATGCCGACGGCCTGCCGCTGGAGGGCATGCACCAGTACGAACTGGTGTTTCCAGGACACGGGTTGCCGCAGGTGGGCGCGTTCTGGTCGCTGACCATGTACCGCAAGTCTGACTGCATGCTGGCGGAGAACCCGCTGCAACGCTACTCGCTGGGTGACCGCTCGCCCGGCCTGCGCACGATGCCGGATGGCAGTCTGCGGATCGTGCTGGGCACGCGCGCACCGGCGGACGCTGCCGATACCGGCAACTGGCTGCCCGCGCCGCCCGAATCGTTCTACGTGGCGTTGCGCCTGTACGTGCCCGGCAGCGCGCACCTGGAACGCACCTTCCGCTACCCCGCCATCCGTCGCATCAAGGAAGCTTTATGAACCGAACCATAGTCTTCGCCCGGGCCGTGCTGACGGCGGGCGTGGCGCTGCTGTGCCTGGGTAGCCAGGCGCAGGCGCAAACCTATCCGGCGCGGCCGGTCAAGCTGGTGTCGCCCTACGGCGCCGGCGGCTCCAACGACATCTCGGCTCGCATCCTTGCCGAGGCGCTGGGCGGCAAGCTCGGCCAGCAGGTGGTGGTCGAGAACAAGCCCGGTGCCGGCACGCGCCTGGCCACGGAGCAGGTGGCGCATGCCGCGCCGGACGGCTATACGCTGCTGTGGGCGGCCGCGCCCTTCGCCATCAACACCGCCGCCGGCATCGCGCAGCGCTACGACGTGCGCAAGGACTTCGTCGCGGTGGGTCCGCGCGTGCTGGGGCCGATCTTTTTGATCGTCAACGCGAACTCGCCGGCGCGCACGGTGGCGGACTTCGTGCGCATGGCCAGGGAGAAGCCCGACGGCGTGACAGTGGCCTCGCCGGGCGCCGGCTCGGGCCCGCACCTGACCGCCGAGCTGTTCGGGCAGGTGGGGAAGTTCAAGCTGCTGAGCGTTCACTACCGCGGCGACGCCACCGCCTACACCGAACTGCTGGCGGGCCGCGCCGACGCCACCCTGACCGCCATCACCGCGGCGCTGCCCTTTATCAAGGCCGGCAAGCTGCGCGTGCTGGCGGTGGCGTCGGAGCAGCGCACGCCGGTCTATCCCGATGCGCCCACCTTCGCCGAACAGGGCTATCCGGGCATGGTCGGCTACGGCTGGTTCGGGCTGGTCGCGCCGGCCGGCACACCGCCGGCCGTCACCGAGCGGCTCAACCGCGAGGCGTCGGCCGTGCTGGCCGATGCGGAGACGCGCAACAAGCTGCTTGGCCTGGGACTGGAGCCGCATCCCGAGCGCGGCAGCGCGTTCTCGGCCTTCATCGACCAGGAGATCGGCAAATGGGGCAAGCTGATCCAGGCGCGCGGCATCAAGCTGGACTAGTGCAGGGACGCAAGGCGTTCGCGCAAGGCAAACCATGACATCGCATAAACAGGAGACCACGCCATCATGAAGACCGTTGCCCGTTTTTCGCCGTGGGTGCAAGGCAAGCTGCTGCAGGCCGCGCTGCCCTGGCTCGGCGTCGCGGCGCTCGCCGTAGCACCCGTAGCCGCGCCGGCACAGGGCGCCTACCCGGCCAAGCCCATCCACCTGATCGTCGCCTATCCGCCGGGCGGCCTCACCGACACGCTGGCGCGCGCCGTCGGCGACGGCCTGTCGCGCCAGCTGGGCAAGACCGTGGTGGTCGAGAACAAGGGCGGCGCCGGCGGCATCATCGGCACCGACTATGTCGCCAAGGCGGCGCCGGACGGCTACACCCTGCTGATGACCATTCCCGGCCCGATCACATCCAACCTGGCGCTGTACAAGAAGCTGCCCTACGATCCCCGCACCGACCTGCGCCCGGTCTCCGACATCGCCACCGCGCGCACGGTGCTCGCCGTCAACAGCAGCGTGCCGGCCAGGACCGTCGCCGAACTGCTGGCCTATGCCAAGGCCTCGCCCGGCAAGCTGCGCATGGGCTCATGGGGCGCGGGCACGCAGCCGCATACGATCCAGACCTATTTCGCCAGGCAATACCAGGTCGACATGCTGCACGTGCCCTACCGCGGCGAGGGGCCGATGGTGACCGACCTGCTGGCCGGCCAGGTCAACGTGACGGTGGGCTCGGTGACCGCGCTCAAGCAGCATTTCGCCACCGGCAAGCTGCGTCCGCTGGCAGTCACCGGCACGCGGCGCGCGCAGGCACTGCCGGACGTGCCCACCTTCACCGAGGCCGGCTACGCCGACGAACCGTTCCGGCTGACCGGTCCCATCACGCTGATGGCGCCTGCCAAGACGCCGCAGGACATCATCGACCGCCTCGGCCGCGAGACAGCGAGCCTGGTCTCCAGCGCCGACATGCAGCGACGCATCGTCGACATGGGCGCGGAGCCGCTCGGCACCACCCCCGCGCAGGCCGAGGCGGCCTACAAGGCGTACCTGCCGGTGGTTCTGAAGCTGACGGCGGATACGGGGGTGACGCTGGACTGAGGGGCGCCGGACCTGGCTAGGCCACGGTAGCGTATGCCAGCGTTTTCGGCGTCTTGACGATGACTTCGGGCTGTTCGCCGACCACCACGGTGTCGTCGAGACGGAAGCCGCCGAGGCCGTAGACATAGAGGCCAGGCTCCGCCGAATACACCTCGCCTGCCAGCAGCGGGCGGGTGTTGAAGGCCATGTCTTCCGGGTATTCATGCAGCACCAGCCCGACCGCATGGCCGGTGCGGTGGAATACGTAGTCACCGCAGCCGGCCTGCTCGATCACGGCCTGCGCGGCCGCGTCCATGTCGCACACCCGCCTGAGTGATCGCCCAGGCCGTGGGCTAGGACATGTTCTGTGGCGGCATCCAGCAACTGGATGGCCTGCTCGCTGGCGGAGCGGTCGATGGCGGGAGGGCTGGATTTCGGCATGGAGTCATGGCAGGGGCGCCAGCCCGGAATTCTACGATACCCGCCATGGGCCTGAGTGACCGGTGCGCGACCCGGCGAAACTGCCGTGCTACAGTCCACAGCGTGCGTCAGACGGACGCACACGTCCCCCCCCCCCCCCAAGCATGAAAACGCTGCTGATCGTCTATCACACCATGACCGGAGGCACGCGGCAGATGGCCACGGCCGCCGCCGACGCAGCCAGCCGGCAACCCGGCGTTAATGTCCTGCTCAAGACCGCCGCCGAGGCCGGGCCCGACGATGTGCTGGCCGCGGATGGCTACCTGTTCGCCACCCCGGAGAACCTGGCCGCGATCGCGGGCATGATGAAGGACTTCTTCGACCGCTGCTATTACGCCGCGCTGGACCGCATCAACGGCCGGCCCTACGCCGCCATGATCTGCGCCGGCAGCGATGGCCAGAACGCGCTGCGGCAGCTCGAGCGCATCGCCACCGGCTGGCGCCTGAACCGGGTCGCGCCCGGGCTGATCGTCTGCACGCATGCGCAGACGCCGGAGCGCATCCTCGCCCCCAAGCAGATCGAGCCCGCCGACCTGGCGCGGTGCGCGGAGCTTGGCGAGGGCCTGGCCGCCGGGCTGGGCCTGGGGGTGTTCTGAGGCCCTCCCGGCCATCGGGCAGCCGGGGCGCGGACCGGGAACGGGACTTGCACGTCCCACTCATTCCCTTTGCGGCCCCTTGTCATGGACGACCCCGAAATTACCGCTTCAGAAGCCCGGCGCGATCCGCTTGCCGGCACCGCGCGCGGCGTGATGCGCGTGGTCGATGCGTTGACGCAGACCGCGCTGGTGGTCGCCACCGCCACCCTGGCCTGGGCGCTGTGGCGCCGTTCCGATGCCTATGCGTGGTTCGGCGGGCTCGGTCCCGGCACCGCGGTGACGCTGGCGGTGGTGGTCACGCTGGTGGCGCTGCTGGGGGTCTGGATGGGCGTGCGCACCTGGCGGCGTGTCGGGTGATGCGTCGCTAATCCTTACAACGCCACAGTAAAAACTCGCCACAAACCCGAGGAGATACGGTGCCTGACACTTCGCTTGGCCGTACCGGCCTGCTTGCCGTCGTCACCGGGGCGTCGTCCGGCATCGGCTACGAGCTGGCGCGCTGCTGCGCGCGGCGCGGCTATGACCTGTTGATTGCCGCGGACGAGCCGCAGATCGACATCGCCGCCAGGCAGTTGCGCGACGAAGGCACCGAGGTGACTGCGCTGCTGGCGGACCTGTCCACGCCTGCAGGGGTCGAGCAGGTCTGCGCGGCGCTTGGCACCCGCCGCGTCGACGTGCTGTGCGCCAATGCCGGCCGCGGCCTCGGCCACGCCTTCCTGGACCAGGACTTCGCGGCGATCCAGCGCGTGGTGGAGACCAACGTGACCGGCACCCTGCACCTGCTGCACCGGATCGGGCAAATCATGCGCGCGCAGCATGAGGGGCGCATCCTGATCACGGGATCGATCGCCGGCTTCGTCCCGGGCACCTGCCAGGCGGTGTACAACGCGACCAAGGCTTTCCTGGATTCCTTCTCCTATGCGCTGCGGCATGAACTGCAGCACACCGGCGTGTCGGTCACCTGCCTGATGCCGGGTGCCACCGAAACCGACTTCTTCGAACGCGCGGACCTGCTCGATACCCGCCTCGGCCAGCAGAAAAAGGCCGATCCCGCCGAGGTGGCGCGGATCGGCTTCGATGCCATGATGCGCGGCGAGGGCGAGGTGGTGCCGGGCTGGCAGAACAAGCTGCGCGCCGCCATCGCCATGGTGACGCCCGCCGACGTGCTGGCCGAGCAGCATCGCCGCATGGCGGAGCCGCAGGACGCGCTGGGGAGCGCCCCGCCAGCGCCGGCGGACAAGCCGCCGGCGCCGTAATTCCGCATCAGCCCATGCGCGTGGTGCCGCCGGTGCTGTCGCGCCCCTGGCCGGGACCGCCGCTGCCGGTTTCCATGCCGCCGCCATAGCTGCTGGCGCTGGAGCCGGTGGCGCTGCCGGAACTGCTGACGCCGCTGACGCGCCCCTCGCCGGAGCCGCCGGACTGCGCGCCAGATTGCCCGCCAGACTGCGCCCCTTCGGTGATGCCCGATACGCCGAACGCGCCCGGCGCGCCCAGGCGCACCGCGTTATGGATCTCCTGCACGCCGAAGACATCGTCGACGATGTCCTCGATGCAGTACTTCTGGCGCCGGTCGCGCACGTTGCCGGTCAGGCGCACCACGCCGCCCTGCACTTCGACCTCCACGTCGCGCACATCGACATGGCGCGCGTGCGTGAGCCGTTCGCAGATGTCCTCGCGGATGCGCTCGTCGCTGCGCTGGTAGCCCTTGGGGCCGACGCGGTCGCGCCCGCGCGGCATCTCGCGCGAGGCATTGCCGCGGCGGTCGCCCCCGCTGTCGCCCCACTCGTCGCGCACCTCGCTGCCGCGGCGCCAGGCTTCATCCTCTTCCCACGGCGGGCGCCGGGCGGAGGTTTCCCAGACACGCTGCGCGGGGCTGGAGCGGCCGCCGTAGTAGCCGGACTCGCGCACGTCGCTGTCGTGTCGCTGGCGGCCTTCATAGCGGCCTTCGCCGTAGTCGCGCGCGGGGCCACCGCGCTGGCCATAGCGCCCCTCGCCGTAGCCGCGCGGGTCGTCGCCGCGTGTGTCACCGCGGTTGCGGCGAGATTCATCGGCGTCGCGGTCCTCGCGCCACCAGGAGCCGCCGCCTTCATTTCGGAATGGATGCATCGCTGTCTCCAAGGGTTGAGCTTCCGGCGCGGCCCTGCGGGCCGCGCAGCCAGTCACCGGGGCGCAAGTTCCATACCATTGGCGGGCATGGATGGCAGCACGCATGCCGCGCGCCCCGCACCAAAGCAAAGGCGGGCGCCACCGGTAAAGGGCGCCCGCCGTTGTCACGCAACCGGGTTGCCGCGGGGTTGCCTCGTCACGCGGCCAGGGGAGTGAGGCCGTGCGGGGCATCGTCCTCGTCTTCATGCACGATCAGCACCACACCGCGCCGCTTGGCCGCGGCCATGCCGATGCTGACTGCGACGTCGCGGTCGTCGCACTGGACCAGGCCCTTGCGCGCGCTTTCGACCGTCAGTTCCCAGCCCTGCGCGGTCTGCCTGATCAGGAAGTTTGCAGCCATGGGTTGCTCCCTGTCGTTGGTGTTCTTGCAGCGTAGCCCATGGGCAGAACCGTTAAATCGGCGTCTGTCCGATAGCTTGTGGGCGCTTCTCCTACAGTCGCAGTGGATGGCGTGCCGGACACCGACAAATTGCGCCAACAAGAGGCCCGGGCAAATTTGATGCCGTCGATCGTGGAGTTGCGATTGTTGACAAGAATCACGGATATAAGCGGGCTGCGATCGAAAAATCGTCCTCCATCACGCAAAGCCGGACCCGCGGGACGCAGGCGGACAACGCCGCACTGTGGCACGCCCCCGGCAGGAGGAGACCATGGATACAAACCCTATCGCCGCTGTTGGCGCTTCTGCTGCGGCAGCTGCCCGCCCTTTACCTGCCCCCGCCCGCAAAAGCGCGCTGCACGACCTGGAACAAACCCGGCTCGCGATCGAGATGATCGGCCTGGGCGCGCGCCTGCAGGTGCTGGAGGCGGAGGTGTCGCTGCCGCGCGAGCGGCTGACCCGCCTGTACAAGGAGCTTTGCGGGACGTCGCCGCCCAAGGGCATGCTGCCGTTCTCGACCGACTGGTTCCTGAGCTGGCGCCCCAACGCCCATGCCTCGATGCTGCTCGGCGCCTACCGTTTCATGGTCCGCGCCGGCCACCTGGACGGCATCCGTGCCACCCTGGCCGGCTTCCGCATGTATCGCGAGCATCTGAGCGTCACCGGCGAGGCCGCCCAGCTCAGCTTTACCCGCGCGTGGATGCTGGTCCGCTTCTATGAGCGCGGCATGCTGCAGCTGGCGCGCTGCCAGTGCTGCCGCGGCGAGTTCGTGGTATGCGCCCACGATGCGCGCCAGCGCTACACCTGCGGCCTGTGCCTGCCGCCGGCACGCGCCGGCAAGTGCCGCAAATCCGGACCCGCCGGCGCATGAACGCCGGCGCCGCACCGGCTCCATTGTCTGCTGCCGCACAGTCCGGCCGCCCGCAGCCTTCCATGATGGATGCACCCGACCACCCCGCGCCGGCGCTCCGGAGTCTCGCCCATGTTCAAGATCCCCATGCTCGGCAAGATGCTGGGCACACCCGCGCCCGAGGCCAGCGGCAAGGCCCGCGCCGAGCCACCGCCCGCGCCGTCCGGCGCCGGCGCGCCGCGCAAGGGCATGCCGGAACAGCTTGCGCAGAACCTCAAGACCCAGGGCGACGCCATGATCCAGTACGGCGCCCGGCTGCTGGTGATGCGCGAGATGCTGTGCGCCATGGCGGTGGCGCTGCCGCCCGATGCGCGCGCCAACGCCCAGCGGCAGTTCCGGCAGCGCATCGACCAGTTGCTGTCGCTGACCGACGACCACGTGCTGCCGGCCGAATTCCACACGGCGCTGCTGGCCGAGGTCAACTATTACCTCGGCGAGCTGAAGCAACGCTGACGGCACCGCGGCCCGCGTGCCCGGCATCTGTTGCCGGTTTGATACCGGTCGTAACCGCCGTTCCTGGCCCCCTGCCATCGTGCTACAGTGCGCCCTCAGCACAAAGCTGCGCAGCGACGCATAGCGCACTCCAGCGGCCCGCAACCAGGCGCCGGCAGGAATGGCGCGCCAGCGTAGCGCGCGCTTGCCGCTCGCCACCCTTTGGCGCCGAACCATTGCCGTGCAGCCGCCTGTCCGCGGGTCCGCCCCGACCGCCGCTGCCGTCCCCAGGATCTTCATGACGCACCAGCTCCAGGCTGCGCTCACCATCGCAGCCTTCAAGCTCTTTGCCGCCTTGCCCTACGGCGTGACCGCCCGCCTGGGCGACGCCCTTGGCAAGCTGCTGTACCGCATCCCCAGCCGCCGCCGGCGCATCGTCCATACCAACCTGGCGCTGTGTTTCCCGGACATGGCCCCGGACGAGCGCGAGCGGCTGGCCCGTGACCACTTCGGCCATGTGCTGCGCAGCTACCTGGAGCGCGGCGTGCAGTGGTTCGGCAACGCCGAGCGGCTGGGCAAGCTGGTCGAACTGGATTCGCGCATCGACCTGGCCTCGTGCGCGGAGCATCCGACCATCTTCATGGGCTTTCATTTCGTCGGCATCGAGGCCGGCTGCATGTTCTATTCGATGCGCCACCCGGTGGCATCGCTGTACACGCGCATGTCCAGCCCGCTGCTGGAGCAGATCTCGCGCACCCAGCGCGGGCGCTTCGGCGCCGAGATGATCCCGCGCAACGGCAGCGGCAAGCAGGTGGTGCGCACGCTGCGTGCCGGCCGCCCGGTGATGCTGGCGGCGGACATGGACTTCGGCATCAACGATTCGGTGTTCGTGCCGTTCTTCGGCGTGCCGGCATGCACGCTGACCTCGGCCTCGCGCCTGGCCAGCATGACCGGCGCGCGCGTGGTGCCGTTCACCACCGAAGTGCTGCCCGACTACCGCGGCTACCGGCTGCGCGTGTTCGACCCGCTGGAGGGCTTTCCCTCCGGCAGCGTCGAAGAGGACTCGCGCCGCATGAACGCCTTCCTCGAAACCCAGATCGCCACCATGCCGGAGCAGTATTACTGGATCCACCGGCGCTTCAAGAACCGCCCGGAAGGCATGCCGTCGGTGTACTGACGCGGCTAGCCGCTATGCTCGCGCAGCAGCACCGTCAGGCGCTGCGCCAGCGGCGACAGGTACGCGCCTTCGCGCGTGACCACGCCGATGCGCCGGCGCAGGTCCAGTTCCTCCACGCCCAGCGGCAGCACGCGCAGGCCACGTTGCATGGCCTCGCCGCCGGCATTGGCAATGCTCAGCATCTGCGTGCCCTGCATCAGCGCGAACAGCGAGCTGCTGCCGAAGTCGATCTCGATGCGCGGCTGCGGCTCCGGCAGGCCGCGTTGGCGGAACGCCGCGTCGACCTGCTGGCGCAGCGTGATATGCCGCTCCGGCAGCAGCCATTCCTGGTCGGCGAGGTCGGCCAGGCGCAGCTTGCGCCGCCGCAGCAGCGCGTGGCCCTGGTCGGCCACCACCACCAGTCGGTCGTCGAACAGCGGCTGCACGGCGAAGGTGTCCGCCAGCGCGCCGGACGGGGTGGGCGCCACCGCCATGTCCAGCTCCCCGGCCGCCAGCAGGTCCAGCAGGTCGCGCGCCAGCCGGCGGCGCAGCCGCAGGCGCGCCACCGGGCGCTCGCGCACCAGCTGCTGGCACGCGCCCAGGATCACATCGCCCGGGATCGACGGTGAATAGCCCACGCGCAGGATGCCCTGCTCGCCGGTACGGATGCCCAGCATCTCCTTGAGGCCGTCCTGGTACTCCAGCTGGATGCGCCGCGCGCGCTCGAGGAAGCGGGTGCCGGCGTAGGTGGCGGCGATGCCGTTGGCGGTGCGCTCGAACAGCGGCAGCCCCGCCTGCGTCTCGACCCGTTGCACCGCCTTGGTCAGCGCCGGCTGGCTGATCCCCAGCGCCTCGGCGGCGCGGCCGATGCCGCCGTGCGCCGCCACGGCGAGGATGTATTCGATATCCCGCGTCTCCATTGCCTCACATTCCCGACGGTTATGGCTTTATAGCCAATGCGTCATTGTGGTGATGACTGCCATCTTACAGACTACAGCGCACCAG
Source organism: Cupriavidus nantongensis (assembly GCF_041726985.1). Lineage (GTDB taxonomy): Bacteria > Pseudomonadota > Gammaproteobacteria > Burkholderiales > Burkholderiaceae > Cupriavidus > Cupriavidus nantongensis_A. The sequence continues at coordinate 701,627 of NZ_CP168302.1, forward strand.
CACACCACCGAGCGTGCAGCAACATCACTCAGCCTTCACCGGAGACAGCATGGGTTTCGCGTATTTCCTGCGCCGCGCCGCGCGTTACTGGGGCGACCAGCCCGCCATCCTCTATCAGGACCAGGTCGTGACCTATCGCCAGCTCGACGAACGCTCGACGCGGCTGGCCAATGCGCTGCTGGCGCTGGGCCTGCGCCCCGGCGACCGCGTCGCGGTGCAGTCGCGCAACCGGCCCGAGCTGGTCGAACTGGAATGCGCGCTGTACAAGGCCGGCATGGTCAAGGCCGCGCTCAACCCCCGCTTTACCGCGGCCGAGGCCAGCGACGTGGTCGAGAACTGCACGCCGCGCGTGCTGATAGCGGGCCCGGGCTATACCGGCTATGACCGCACCACGGCAGGCTTCGGCAGCATCGAGACCTTTATCGCCATCGGCGCGGCGCCAGCCGGCTACGTCGAATACGAAGCGCTGCTGGCCAACGCCGGCACCACGGCGCCCGACATCACCCCGGCGGCCGACGACCTGGCCGTGCTGCATTTCTCTTCGGGCTCCACCGGCAAGATCAAGGCTGCCATGCAAAGCTACGGCAACCGCATGGCGGCGCTGCGCAAGATGGTGTCCGGCATGGACCGCCCCGCCCGCCCCGGTGACCGGCTGGCGCTGATCGGCCCGGTTACGCATGCGTCCGGCATGCTGATGCAGCCCTACCTGTATGTGGGCGCCACGCTGGTGCTGTTCGAAAAATTCGAGCCGGCGCACTTTCTGGCCGAAGTCGCGCGCCTGCGCATCACCCATGTGTTCATGGTGCCGGCCATGATCAACATGCTGCTGGCCGAGCCCACGCTGGCGCAGGCTGACCTGTCGAGCCTGAAAACCCTGGCCTACGGCGCCGCGCCGATGGCGCCGGCGCGCATCCGCGAGGCCTGGGAGCGCATCGGCCCGATCCTGTCGCAGGGCTATGGCGCCAGCGAATCGACCTCCGGCGTGACGCGGCTGTCCACCAGCGACCATGCCGATGCCATCGCCCACCATCCGGAGCGCCTGGCGTCGTGCGGCCGCGCGCTGGGCGAGACCGAAGTGCGCGTGGTCGACGAACACGGCAAGGAAGTGGCCGTGGGGGAGATCGGCGAACTGGTGATCCGCGGCGACGACGTGTTCCACGGCTATTGGAACGCGCCCGAGCTGACGCGTGAAACCCTGGTCGACGGCTGGCTGCATACCGGCGACATGGCGCGCGTGGACGAGGCCGGCTACCTGTACCTGGTCGACCGCAAGAAGGACATGATCATTTCCGGCGGCTTCAACGTCTACCCGACCGAGGTCGAGGCCACGCTGTACCAGCATCCCGATGTGCTCGAAGCGTGCGTCATCAGCGTGCCGGACGACACCTGGGGCGAAAGCGTCAAGGCCGTGGTCACGCTGCGCCCCGGGCGCGAGGCCACCGCGCAGCAGCTGATCGCGCACTGCCGCGAGCGCATCGCCGACTACAAGTCGCCGCGCTCGATCGACTTTGTCGCCGAGCTGCCCAAGAACGCCAGCGGCAAGCTGGCCCGCAAGATCGTGCGCGAACGCTACTGGCAAGGCGTGGGACGCCGCGTCAACTGAACCCGCCGCACCGAGGAAACCGCCATGTTCGATCACCTGACCAACCCCGTCCTGCTGGAGACCCGCGCCGGCATCCGCCGTTTTATCGATGAGGAGCTGCGCCCGCTCGAACAGGAACTCGGCCTGAGTTCCGAGGACCCGTGGCCGCGCGAGACCCTGCGCCAGGTCTGGCGCCGCTCGAGCGAGCTGGGCTTCTACGCGGCATGCCTGCCCACCGCGCTCGGCGGCAAGGGCCTGAACATCCAGGAGCAATGCGCGCTCAAGGCCGACCTGGCCGCGAGCGCCTCGACCCTGGCCGCGCATGTGCTGGGCGACCTGGGCGGCCCGCCGCGCGTGGGCAACATGCTGAAATACGCCACGCCCGATCAGCTGGAGCGGTATTTCAAGCCGGTGATCCGCGGCGAGAAGTCGACCTGCTTCGCACTGACGGAAACGCATTCCGGTTCCGATGCGCAGAGCATCAGGACCTCGGCCGTTGCCGACGGCGATGCGCTGGTCATCAACGGCGGCAAGCACTACATCAGCGGCGCGCCGTTCGCCGACTTCGCCATCGTCATGTGCGTGACCGACGCCACCGCCACGCCGCCGGCCATCACCGCGGTGCTGGTCGACCTGGATCTGCCGGGCGTGACCGTCACCAACGAGTATGTGCCGATGTCCGGCCAGCATATCGACGGCGATATCCGCTTCGACAACGTGCGCGTGCCGCGCTCCAACATCTTCGGCGGCGAGGGCAACGGCTTCAAGCTGGGCATGTCGCGCATCAACGTGAACCGCCTGCTGCACTGCCCCAGCATGCTGGGACTGGCCCAGCGGGCCTATGAGTCGTCGGTGGAATATGCCGGCCAGCGCCGCCAGTTCGGCGGCCCGATCGCGCGCTTCCAGGCAATCCAGCACATGCTGGCCGACATGGCCGCGGCGCTGTGGGCCTGCGAAAGCATGATCGCGCACACCGCCGCGCTGGCCGACACCGGCGCCGACCTCCGCATGAAGGCCGCGGCGTGCAAGCTCTTTGTCTCGGAGCGCTGCTTCGAGGTGGCGGACAAGGCCGTGCAGATCCACGGCAACGTCGGCGTCACGCGCGGCCATCCGGTGGAACAGACCTTCCGCAAGCTGCGCATGTTCCGCATCTTCACCGGCACCAGCGAGATCCAGCGCAACACCATCGCGCGGGCTATCCTGGAACCGCTGCAGCAGAAGGGCTGACCGTGCCGGCGGCGCGGTCGCCGCCGGCATCCTGAAATCGGCCACAGCACAATACGACAAGACCACGGAGACCAAGCATGAACCGCCGAAACTGGCTTGCCACCGCCGGCGCCGCCGCGCTGGGCAGCCTGCTGCTGCCGGCCCGCGCCGCCAGCGCTGCATCCCCTGCATCCGCTTACCCCAGCCGCCCGATCCGGCTGATCGTGCCGTTTATCGCCGGCAGCACGCCGGACAACATCGCGCGCACGCTGTCGGCAGAGCTGGGCAAGAAGCTGGGCCAGCCGCTGGTGGTCGAGAACATGCCCGGCGCCGGCGGCATCATCGGCGCCGGCGCGCTGCGCCGCGCCGCGCCTGATGGCTACACGCTGGGCATCCTGGCCAACTCGCACGTCATCAACGTGCACATGTACCGCAAGATGCCGTACGACCCGACCCAGGACTTCACGCCGATCACGGCGCTGTCGGGCGGGCCGTCGGCGCTGGTGGTGCCGGTGTCCTCGCCCTACAAGAGCGCGGCCGAGCTGGTCGCGGCGATGAAGAAGGAGCCGGGCAAGTTCAACTACGGCTCCGGCGGCAAGGGCAGCATCGCCCATCTGGCCGTGGAAACCATGCTGCACCAGACCGGCTGCGACGCGGTGCATATTCCCTACAAGGGCGCGCCGGAGATCCTCACCTCGATGCTGACCGGCCAGACTCAGTTCGGCATGCCGGTGCTGGGCACCGCGACGCAGTACCTGCGCAACAACCAGGTCAGGGTGCTGGCCGTCACCGCCGCCGCCCGCTCCCCTTACTTCCCCGACGTGCCGACCATGGCCGAAGCGCTGCCGCCCGGCTTTGTCATCGACAACTGGAGCGGCCTGTTCGCGCCGGCCAACTTCCCGCCCGAGCTGGCGCAAAAGCTGCACGCCGCGGTGCGCGCGCTGCAGACCGCCGGCGTGTTCGACGCCCAGCTCAAGGCCAATGCCGGCGAGCTGCGCCGCAGCGCGTCGCCGGCGCAATTCGGCACCATGGTGGCCAGCGACAACGCGCGCTATGGCGACCTGATGAAGTCGATCGGCATGACCGGCGACCTGGGCTGATACAGCCAATGCCGTTCAGTTAACGATCGTCGTTCCCGCGCAGGCGGGAACCCAGTGACTTTTTCCCCGGAGGGGACGTGAAAGACGCTGGATTCCCGCCTGCGCGGGAATGACAGTAGTGTTTGATACCTTAGCTGAACGGCATTGGGGCTGATACAGCTCGCCTGCCCCTGCGCCGCACGCCACCGCGCGCGTGCGGCGCTTGTGTTTTCTCCTTTCCCCGGAGGCTCCCAATGAAGCCAGCATGGTCTTGCCTGAAGGACGTCACCATCCTGGACGTCAGCCAGTTGCTGCCCGGCCCGCACGCCTGCAGCCTGCTGCGCCAGCTTGGCGCGGAGGTGATCAAGGTCGAGCAGCCCGGCAGCGGCGACACCGCGCGCCAACTGGGCGCGCATGTGTATGCGCAGTTCAACCGCGGCAAGCGCTCGGTGGCGCTGGACCTGAAATCGGACGCCGGCCGCGCGGCCTTCCTGGAGCTGGTGCGCGATGCCGACGCCGTGGTCGAAGGCTTCCGCCCCGGCGTGATGGCCCGCCTGGGATTGGGCTACGACGCGCTGGCGGCGGTCAATCCGGCCATCGTGCTGTGCTCCGTCTCCGGCTTCGGCCAGACCGGGCCGTACGCCAGCCATGCGGGGCATGACCTGAACTATCTCGCGCTGGCGGGATACTGGGCCACGCCGGTGCAGGTGCACGATCTGGTCTCGCGCCCGCGCGTGCGGGTGTCGGACTACGCAGCGTCGGGCTACGCCGCGTTATCGCTGGCCGTGGCGATCATGAGCGCGCGGCAGAACGGACAGGGGCAGCATCTCGATGTATCGATCCACGATGCCGTGCTGTCATGGACCGCCCATGGCGCGTGGACGGCGCGCGCGCACGAGGATTCGCCCCGGGCCTCGTCCACCGTGATGCCGGAAAACGACCTGTTCGAAACCCGCGACGGGCGGCACCTGGCGATGGGCATCCTGGAGAACAAGTTCTGGGACAACCTGTGCGCGGCGCTGGGCGACGCGTTCCCGGCCCTGCGCGATTCGCGCTTCGCCACGCGCGCCGGGCGCGGTGGGCACAAGGTGGAGGTCAATGACCTGCTGGCGGCGGTGTTCCGCACGCGCGATCTGGCGGAATGGGAGGACTTCTTTGCGCCGCTCGATATCCCGTTCTCGCCGGTGCTGAGGGCTGGCGAGCTGTTCGACGATGCGCATGTGCGGGCGCGGGAGGTGGTGCGGCGGGTCGAGGGCGGGATTGCGGTGAGTTTTCCGGTGAAGTTCTCGTTGGGGTTGCCGGAGGGGGACGATTTTGTCGCGGGGGTGGGGCAACACAATTCGCGGTAGCGGCGTCATGCCGTTCCGCTCGTCGTTCCCGCGAAGGCGGGAACCCAGTGACTTTGAAAGACGCTGGATTCCCGCCTTCGCGGGAATGACGAGGGTGTTTTTGTCCGCCGCGCGTCAGCGTTTCTCGTCGAGCAGGTCGTTCAGGATCTCGTCGAAGGTCGCCTGCGCGTCCTCCAGCGCCTGCAGCGCCGCGTCGAAGGTCTGCAGCGCCAGTTTCGACGGCTTGCCGCTGCCCTGCGGCGGATAGTGGGCCTGCAGCGCCGTGAAGGCGACCTGCACCTGCCGCGTGGCCGCAACCACGCGTTCCATGGCCTGCGCCTCTTCGGCGCGGTATTGCTCGTGTTTCTGTTCGCTCATGCCGGTTGGCTCCCTGAAGGCGCGTCGTCTCGGTGGGGTGCGCGCGCCCGAATGAGGCATATCGTACAAGAACTCCGCCGGCCGGCTTGCGCCGCGTACACGCCGCCGGCAAAAATAAGGTAGGCTGCGCGGCTGGGCGGCAAGGCCCGGCGCACACGCGCCACGCCTGGCCGCGGCCACTGACGAATGCCATGCCATTGACCACCCGCCGCGCGCTGGCGGCCGCGCTGATGACCGCGAGCGGCTTCGCCTGCTACTGGACCTACCTGACCCTGAACCAGGACCGGCTGCTGTTCGACGCGCGCCGGCGCCCGCCGCGCGACCTGCCCGACGGCATCATCGGCTATTCGCACCTGATTCCCGGCGGCGTGGTGCGCGGCTACATCTACCACGCACCCGGCGACACCGTGCGCGACCTGCTGTTCTACCTGCCCGGCCGCGGCGAAGATGTGCTCGACACGCTGCAATACGCACGCTGGCTGCCTGCCGGCATGGGCTTCGCCACCTACGATTACCGCGGCCTGGGCCATTCCGACGGGCGTCCGTCCGAGGGCGCGGCGGTGGCCGACGCCAGCCAGTTCCTGCTGCATGTGCGGCGCGTATTCCCCGACGCTCGCGTGCACGTGGTGGGGCGCAGCCTGGGCACCGGCGTGGCGATCCAGCTGGCCGACCTGCAGGATTTCGAGAGCCTGCAGCTAATCACCCCCTACGATTCGCTGCTCGAGCTGGTGCGCAAGCGCTTTCCGCTGGTGCCGCTGCGCCAGTTGATGCGCCACCACTTCGACTCGATCTCGCATTGCAAAAAGGTCGTGCAAAGCACCAAGGTGCTGCTGGCGGCCACCGACGAGGTCGTGCCGCACGCGTGCTCGGAACGGCTGATGGCAGCCTGGCCCGGCCCGGTGGCGCTGCAGACCGTGCCGGATACCGATCACTTCACCATCATCGAACGCGAGGAAACCTGGTTGTCGCTGTGCGAATTCGCCCGCCAGCACAGCCAGACGCGCCTGCGCGTGGCCGCAGTCCAGGCCGGGCCTCAGCCAGCGGAGCCAGCACCACCGGCCCAGCCGGCGCCAGCGGCGCCCCCGCCGCAGCCGGTCGACCATGACGAGCTGGGCAATCCGCTGCCGCTGGCGGCCAGCCGCTGAGCCGGCCCGGGTCGGTCTGTTGCAGCGGGTAAAATGCGGCCCATGAAAAAATTCGCAGTCAAGGCAGGCGGCGCCGCGCTGGCGCTGGCTGCCGCCGGCGCCTTGCTGGCCGGTTTTGCCGCCGTGGTCAGCCTGCGGCAGCTTCCCCCCGTCGATGCGCTGCGCGACTACCGGCCCGATGTGCCGCTGCGCATCTACACCAGCGACAACGTCCAGATCGGCGAGTTCGGCAGCGAGCACCGCGAGTTCATTCCCTTCGAGCAGATCCCGCGACAAATGGTGCAGGCGCTGCTCGCGGCCGAGGACGACCAGTTCTACCAGCACCAGGGCATCGACATTCCCGGCGTGTTCCGTGCCGCGCTGGCCAACCTCGGCCAGGGCTACGCCCAGGGCGCTTCCACCATCACCATGCAGGTGGCGCGCGCCTTCTACCTGTCGCGCGAGAAGACGCTGGCGCGCAAATGGTACGAGATGCTGCTGGCCTGGCGCATCGACCACGCGCTGCCCAAGGACCGCATCCTCGAGCTGTATATGAACCAGGTCTACCTGGGCGAGCATGCCTATGGCTTCGGCAGCGCTGCGCACGCCTACTTCGGCAAGCCGCTGGCGTCGCTGTCGCTGGCCGAGACCGCGATGCTGGCGGGCCTGCCGAAGGCGCCTTCGGCGGTGAACCCGGTGGTCAATTTCGCCCGCGCCAAGCGGCGCCAGGAATATGTGCTGGGACGCATGCTGGCGCTGGGCATGATCAGCCAGGACGATTACCGCGAAGCCCGCGCCGCGCGCCTGGCCATCAGCGACGACAGCCCCGGCAGCTTTGCCGGCCATGCGGAGTACGTGGCCGAACTGGCGCGCCAGCTCGCGCGCGAGCGCTTCGGCGACGAGGCCTACACCCGCGGCCTGAATGTCTACACCACGGTGTCGTCGGTGCGCCAGACCCTGGCCTACGATGCCGTGCATGGCGGGCTGGAGCGCTACGCGCGCCGCCACCGCAAGTTCGTCAAGGACCTGTCGCAAGGGCCGCAGGCCGCGCTGGTGTCGCTCGACACCGCCACCGGCGCGATCGAGGCCATGGTCGGCGGCGCCGATTTTGCCGCCAGCCGCTTCAACCACGCCACCCAGGCGCTGCGCCAGCCGGGCTCGACCTTCAAGCCCTTCGTCTATGCCGCGGCGCTGGAGCGCGGCGTGTCGCCCGGCACGCTGATCAACGACGCGCCGCTGCCGGCTGGTTCGCGCTGGCAGCCGTCCAACGACGACGGGCGCTTTGTCGGCCCCGTCAGCGTGCGCCAGGCGCTGGCCGAATCGCGCAATCTGCCGGCGATCCGCACGCTGCAGGCGATCGGCATCCCCTATGCGGTGGAATTCGCCAGCCGCTTCGGCTTCTCGCCCAGGCGGCTGCCGCGCTACCTGCCGCTGGCGCTGGGCACCGGCACCACCTCGCCGCTGCGCCTGGCCGCGGCCTACGGCGTGTTCGCCAACGGCGGCCACCGCGTCGAGCCCTACCTGATCGAGCGCATTACCGACAGCGACGGCAACGTGCTGTTCAGCGCCGCGCAGGACGCGGAGCAACGCCCCGCGCCGCCGCCGGTGATCAGCGCGCGCAACGCCTTCGTGATGGACAGCCTGCTGCGCAGCGTGGTCGACACCGGCACCGGCACCGGCGTGCGCCGCTACCTGCGCCGCGACGACGTGGCCGGCAAGACCGGCACCACCAACGACTCGGTCGACGGCTGGTTCGCCGGCTATGGCGGCGGCGTGGTCACGGTGGCGTGGATGGGCTATGACGACAACCGCAGCCTGGGCGAGCATGAGTTCGGCGCCACCACCGCGCTGCCGGTGTGGGCCGCCTACATGGAAGGCCGCCTGGCCGGCGTGCCTGAGGCCGACGTGCAGGCGCCCGCCGGCCTCGTGCAAGCCGGCGGCGACTGGATCTACGCCGAGAATGCCGACGGCAGCCAGGGCATCGCCGCGATCGGCTTCCCGCCGCCGGTGCCGGCCACGGCGCCGGCCAGCCAGCCGTTGGTGGATCCGGTCGCGAGCAACCTCGACAGCACCTCCCAGGCGTCTGCGGCGGCTCCGGCCACACCCACCCCCGTCACCAGCGCGGCGCCAGGCGCCGCCACGCCGGCAGCGCCGGCCGAAAACCCGCTGTAGACTTGCGGCTTTCCCGATTTCCGTCCCGTACCCGATGTCCAGCCACAGCCCGCTGCTGATCTGGTCGGTCGCCGCGCTGACCACCGCTGGCGTCCTGTTCCGCCCCTTCCGCCTGCCCGAAGCCTTCTGGGCGGCCGGTGGCGCCGTGCTGCTGTGCGCCACCGGCCTGATGGCGCTGCCCGAGGCCTTGGCCGCGGTGCTGCGCGGCTACGACGTGTACCTGTTCCTGGCCGGCATGATGCTGATCGCGGAACTGGCCCGCAAGACCGGGCTGTTCGACCACGTTGCCGCGCTCGCCGTGCGCCAGGCGCGCGGCTCGGCACCGCGGCTGTTTCTGCTGGTGTACGGCTTCGGCACGCTGGTGACCGCGTTCATGTCCAACGACGCCACCGCCGTGGTGCTGACGCCCGCGGTGCTGGCCGCGACCCGCGCCGCGCGCGTGCGCCAGCCGCTGCCCTACCTGTACGCCTGCGCCTTTATCGCCAACGCGGCCAGCTTCGTGCTGCCGATCTCCAACCCGGCCAACCTGGTGATCTTCGGCGAGCGCATGCCGCCGCTGGCCGGATGGCTGGCGAGCTTCGCGCTGCCGTCGCTGGCCGCGATCCTGGCCACGCTGGCGGCGCTGTGGTGGACCCAGCGTGCGGCGCTGGCCGAGCCCATCGCCGCTGACGTGCCGGTGCCGCCGCTGTCGCGCCAGGCATGGCTGAGCGCGCTGGGCATCGTGCTGACCGGGCTGATCCTGCTGGTGGCCTCGCTGCGCGGCAATGCGCTGGGCTGGCCCACCTGCGCCGCGGGCGTGGCCACGCTGCTGCTGGTCGGCGCCACCCGGCGCGAACTGCTGGTGCCGACGCTGCGCGAGGTGTCGTGGAGCGTGCTGCCGATGGTGGCCGGCCTGTTCGTGCTGGTGGCAGCGCTGGAGCAGACCGTGGTGATCGGCCAGCTTGCCGACGCGGTCGCGGCCGCCTCGCGCGACGGCGGCGCGCTGGCGCTGCTGGGCGTGGGTGCGGTGGTGGCGCTGGCGGGCAATGTCGTCAACAACCTGCCGGCCGGGCTGATCTCGGCTTCAGCGCTGGCGGCCGGGCAGGCGTCGCACGCGGTCAGCGGCGCGGTGCTGGTCGGCATCGACCTTGGCCCCAACCTGTCGGTCACCGGCTCCCTAGCCACGCTGCTGTGGCTCACGGCGCTGCGGCGCGAGGGGCATATGGTCAGCGCCGGCCAGTTCCTGCGCGTGGGCGCGGTGGTGATGCCGGCGGCAATGCTGCCGGCACTGGCGCTGCTGCTGCTTTAGGCCAGCGGCCTCAGCCGTTGGCGGGAACCTGTGCCGCGGGGCTGCGCGGCGCCGGCGACAAGGGCCGGCGCAATCCGCCCGCGCCGTGGCGCACGGCACTGGCATGGTGTTCCGCGACACCGGTTTCCACCGGCGTGGCCGGTACCGGCACTGTCACCACATGGAGCAACATCAGGCTGCTGCACGGAAAGGCGATCGGCATGATGAGGTGGATCCCGACAAAGCGTCAGGCCGCGCTTGGCCGCGGCCGGGTGCCGGCAGCCTGCAACGGGCTGCCTGGTGTTGTGCAGACATTATGTGGGCTTGTCGGCGCCCTGCGTGGCGGGCTTGAGCGATGTCACGAACTCTTCATGGAAGGCGCATCGGTTGTGGCGTATCCGGCCCACCGCACCGTCCTTTCCCAGCCACCGCGCGGGTTGTGAGGCCACGGCATCTGCCATATAGTGAATCCGGCACACATCCGCTGCGCAGTCATTCACGCCATCACCAGCCCCATCCATGAACAGCAAGGACGCAGCGCACCGCGCCAAGGACAGCAACGCCGGCGACACCGGCGGCGAAAGGGCCGGCCATCCCGCCGACAGTGTCTCGGCCCGCATCCGCGCGCGGCTGGAGGCAGCGCAGGAGCGCTTCCACGCCAACGACAATATCGCGCGCTATATCGAGCCCGGTGAAATGGAGCAGCTGCAGGCCGAAGTCCAGGCCCGGCTGCACGACGTGCTGCGGGCGCTGGTGATCGACGTCGACAACGACCACAACACGCAGGAAACCGCGCGCCGCGTGGCCAAGATGTATTTGAAGGAGATCTTTGCCGGCCGCTATGCCAAGGCCCCGCCGGTGACGGAATTCCCCAACGTCGGCCAGCTCAACGAGCTGATGATCGTAGGCCCGCTGCGCGTGCGCAGCGCCTGCTCGCACCACCTGTGCCCGATCATCGGCAAGCTGTGGATCGGCGTCATGCCGAACCAGCATTCCAACCTGATCGGGCTGTCCAAGTACGCGCGCCTGGCCGAATGGATCATGTGCCGCCCGCAGATCCAGGAAGAGGCGGTGGCCCAGGTGGCCGACCTGCTGCAGGAAAAGATGAGTCCCGACGGCCTCGCCATCGTGATGGAGGCCGAGCACTTCTGCATGCACTGGCGCGGCGTGCGCGACACCGACGCCAAGATGACCAACAGCGTGATGCGCGGCTCGTTTCTGAAGGACGACAGCCTGCGCCGCGAATTCCTCACGCTGCTGAACAATAACCGCGGCTAGCGGCCAGCGCGCCGGCCGCCACACGGAGCGCCATTACCGGAGCGCCAAGACCATGCTAGTCCGCCTGCTCTATGCCAGCCGTGCCCGCCAGCCAATCGATGCCGCCCTGCTCGATGCCATCCTGGCCGCCAGCCTGGAACGCAATCCGCGCCACGGCATCACCGGCGTGCTGTGCCATGGCAACGGCATCTTCCTGCAGGCGCTGGAGGGCGACCGGCAGGAGGTCTCGCAGCTGTTCCAGTCGATCGCGCGTGATCCGCGCCACCACGACGTGACCCTGCTGCATTTCGAGGAAACGTGCACGCGCGACTTCGCCGGCTGGGCGATGGGGCAGGTCAATGCGGCGCGGCTCAATACCGCCACCCTGCTCAAGTTCTCCGCGCGCGCCGAGCTCGATCCCTACCGCACAGGCGGCGCGGCCTCGCTGGCGCTGCTCAAGGAGCTGATCGCCGGCGCGTCGGTGGTGTCGCGTACCGGCGAGCGCGCACGGCACTGAGCCGCGCCGGCGAGCCGCTAGACCGTGACGGGCCCGTACAGGCCGCATTCGAGGTCGCTCTCGAACTCTTCCATCCACGCCGTGCCGGCGCCGGCCTCATAGACGCTGGTCTTGTCGGTGCCGACGCGGCGCACGCTGACGCGCCGCGCGCCGTCGCCGTCTTGCTCGTCGGTAATCTCGAACATCTCCGCCGCCAGCCCGACATGCCTGCACGCGTCCACGACCTGCTGCTGCTCGTCGGCGGGAAATTCGGTGAACGGTCTCGTTGCCATGGCATCCTCCGTCAAGGTTGAGATCGCCGCTTGCGCGCAGCGCGAACGCGCGTGGCACGGCAGGCGCCACGCATCAAGCAGGACGCGCCCCGGCCACCGGCCGGCGGCACGTCCGCACCCTTCTGGGATCTTGTTGTTCGAGACTCAGCTCTTGCGCTGGGTCACCGCCACGAACGGCGCCGGTGCGTGCTGCACGGACTGGCTGCCGCAATTCGGGCATGGTGGATGGGCAGAGGCATGTTCCGCGAGATGTTCGGTCTTTTCGAACACATGGCCGCACTTCTCGCAGCGGTATTGATAGACGGGCATGGCATTCCCCCACGCGGTGCACACGCCGCGGGGCGCGTGTCAGCTTCATTCTAGGACAGCGGTCCGGGCCGCCAAGCGCGAAAATTCCGGCCCGCCGGCATGCGGCCGGCGATGTCGCCGCAGCGGCACTTTGCCGTGCATTGATCTACCGCAATGGCGGTATCGCAAGACAAGCGCCGGAATCCTGCGCAATCCCGGGCCAGACCGACGCGGCCTGCCGCTTATCTTCCCGAGATGTCATTGCATTGGCCGGATCCGGTCCTTTGCGCGATCCGGCGGCATCCGTGAACTAGCCGAATTCCGATTCAGCAAGGCGCGGAATCTGGCCAGAATCCGAGTCTTGTGATGACGCCACCGCACGGCGCCAGCAGCCGGAACCCGGTTGCCGTCTCACCCGGAGATTGCCCATGAACGACCAAGTCCTGCGCGTTGCCCTGGCCGACGACCACCCGCTGGTGGTGGCCGCGCTGCGCGACTGCCTGCAGCGCAGCGCGCGCGTCCAGATCAGCGCCGAATGCCGCAACGGCACCGAGCTGCTCGGCACGCTGGCGCGGCACCCGGCCGATATCGCCATTACCGATTTCTGCATGGGCCACGGCGATGCCTCGCTGGACGGCTTCAACCTGCTCAGCCGGCTGGCGCGGCGCCATCCCGCGACGCGGGTCGTAGTGATCAGCGCCCGCTCCAACGCCGCTATCGTCCGCCGCGCCATGAAGCTGGGCGTGCGCGGCTTCGTCAGCAAGGAAGACCCGCTCGAGGAAGTGGTGCGCGCCTGCGCCCACGCGGCCTTCGGCAAGGGCTGCTTCTGCTCGCCCGCGGTGCACGCGGTGCTGCAGCGCGCGGCGCTGGCCCCCACGCCCGCCCGCGAGCCGACCCAGCGCGAGCTCGAGGTCATCCGGCTCTATGCGCAGGGCGCGCAGCTGACCGAGATCGCCGCGAAGCTGGGCCGCTCGGTCAGCACCATCTCCAGCCAGAAAACCGTGGCCATGCGCAAGCTCGGCGTACAGACCAACACCTGCCTGATCCGCTACGCCTATGAAAGCGGGCTGATCTGACCGCCCCGGGCCATGCAGCAAGACCCCGAGCGCACCCGCGACACCCTGACCAGCACCTTCGACGCGCTGGCCGATCACACCCGCCGGCAGCAGCGCCTGTACTCGGTGACCATCGCGGCGCTGATCGCCATCGTGCTGTGCTCGGGCATGCTGCTGGCCGGGCTGGCGGCGGACCAGCACCTGGACTACCGGCGCAGCCAGGTCGCGCAGTATGTCGGCACGGTGTCGCAGCGGCTGCATAACGAAGCCTCGTTCGTGCGCCGCACCGCGCTCAGCATTCGCTACCACGTGCGCGCAGCCGTCGCGGCGCCGTCGCGCGACCCTGAGGTCGACGCCTTGCGCCGCACCGGCGCCGCCGCGGCCCATGTCGAGGCCGTGCGCAAGGATTACCATCTGCTGGCCGCCGACGCCACGCGCCAGGCCTGGGGCGCGGAGCTGCCAGCGCGGTTCGCGCGGCTGCGGCAGGTCGCGCTGGCCACGGTAGCCACGCAGCAGGCCTTCGACCTGGACCATGGCGCCTACGCAGTCTCGCTGGACGAGGACAGCGCGGTCGTGATCCGGCAGCCCGAGGCCGGCGCGCGCGCGCCGCTGGCGCTCGATCCGGCGCTGATCCCGCGCCTGCGCGCGCAGCTGACCGGCGCGCTGCTGGACCGCACCGGCCACGCCGTGCCGGCGCGCGACCAGCCCGTCTGGCTGGGGCCGCTGCCCGATCCCGTGGACGACAGCCCCGTCATGGTCCTGGCCGGCGCCGCCTATGCCGGCGACTCAGCCACCATGCTGGTGGCCGCCTGCGTGCCGGTGCAGGCGTTCCTGGCCGGCCTGCCGCCGCCCCAGGACCACGCCGGCCTGGCGCTGCTCAATGACGCGGACCGCCTGATTGACGTGTGGCCGCATGCCGGCACGCTGACCTCGGCCAGCGCCCGCGACATCGCCGCGCGAGTCCGCGGCCTGCCGCACAACGCTCTGCGCCTGACGCGCTCGGGCGTGGCGCTGGTGCAGCCGTTGCAGCCGGGCTTCGGCCTGTTGGTCTACCACCTGCCGTACCGGCTGCTGTTCAGCGCGCTGGCCGCCGAACTGGCGGTGATCGGCGCCGCCATGCTGCTGCTGATCGGCGCCATCGTGCTCGCGGCGCGCTACTGGAGCCGGCACCTGCTGCGGCGCTCGCATGCGCAAGCCCGCCGCGCGCTGGAAAGCGAACTGATGAACCAGGTGCTGGTCAGTGCCACGCCGGTCGGCCTGTGCATCGTGCGCCAGCACGACTACGCCGTGCTGGCCTGCAATCCGCTGGCGGCATCGCTGCTGCCCGCTCGGCCGTATGAAGCGCTGCCCGCCGCGATAGCCGGGGCACTGTCGCGGCAGCCATGCGGCGCCGCCGGCGGCCCGGCATCGGTCTGCAGCATCACCGTCGCGACCCCGGAAACGCCCGGCCCTACCGAAGCGGCACCGCGCTTCCTGCAGCTCACCTATGCCCCCGCGCGCTACCGCGATGAAGCCGTGCTGTTCTGCGCGGTCCAGGACTGTACCGCGCAAGAGGCGCTGCAGCAGCAGCTGCGCTCCGCCCAGCAGGCCACCGAAGCGATGCTGCGGGTGCGCTCGACCTTCTTTGCCGCGATGAGCCACGAGATCCGCACGCCGCTGAACGCGCTGCTCGGCAACCTCGAACTGCTGGCGCGCAGCGGCGGCATGGAGCCGCACGCGGCGCGGCTGCGCGCGCTCGAAACCGCCGCCGGCTCGCTGCGCCGCATCGTCAACGATGTGCTGGACTTCTCCAAGATCGACGCGGGGCAGCTGGCGCTGGTAAGCGCGCCGTTCCGACCCGTGGAGGCACTGGAGAGCCTGGCACTGGCCTATGCGCCAATGGTCGCGGAACGCCCGATCCGCTTCTGCCTCCAGCTGTCGCCGACGCTGGACATGGAAGTTATCGGCGATCGCGCGCGGCTGGTGCAGGTCTTCAACAACCTGCTGAACAACGCCTTCAAGTTCACCGCCAGCGGCCGCATCACGCTAAGCGGCGAACTGCAGGCCGATGCGCATGGCATGCAGCGGCTGGTCTGCCGCGTCAGCGATTCCGGCATCGGCATGGCGCCGTCACTGGCGGCGCGCGTGTTCCAGCCGTTCGTGCAGGGCGATGCCGCGATTGCCAGCCGTTACGGCGGCACCGGGTTGGGATTGTCGATCTGCGCGAAGCTGTGCGAACTGATGGGCGGCAGCATTGCCGTCGACAGCGTGCCGGATGTCGGCAGCGCGTTCACGGTGTCGGTGCCGCTGGCGCCGGCCGATGCAGAGCCGCACGCGCCAGCGGCGGCTGGCGTAGCGCACAGCGGCCGTGTGCTGGTGCTGTCGCAGGAGCAACGCACCGGCGCGTCGATCGAAGCATGGCTCAAGACCGTGGGCTGGCACACCGAGGCGATGGCCTCCATCGCCGCGGCGCAGGACAGCGTGCAGCGCAACACGCCCGCTGCCGTGGTGGCGACCGAAGACTTTGCGCCAGCGGCGCTGGATGCGCTGCGCCAGTCCGCGCCGCTGGTGTGGCTGACAGCCGACGGCCCGCATCGTCCGAGGCAGCACGGCGCCGGCATGCTGGAGGCCTCGGCATTCAGCCATCGCGCACTGATCGACGCCGTGGCGGCTGCCACCGGCGCAACGCAGCAGGCGACGCTGCCCATGCCCGCCCCCGCACCGCCTGCGCTGCCCGCACCTGCGGCGGCGCCCCTGACCATCCTTGTGGCCGAGGACAATCCGCTGAATCAGTCGCTGGTCGCAGAGCAACTGCAGGCAATCGGCTGCCACCCCATCGTCACGGGCAACGGCAGGCAGGCACTGGCGGTGCTGGCGCGCACGCGCGTGGACGCGCTGCTGACCGACCTGCATATGCCTGGAATGGACGGCCACGCATTGCTGCACGCCGTGCAGGCGAGGTATCCAGGCGTGCCGGTCATAGCTTTCAGCGCCGTGGCATGCAGCGACCCCGAGCACGACGGTCGCCTGCGCGGCTTCTCCGGCTACCTGGCCAAGCCCGCCTCGCTGCAGGACCTGGACGCCTGCCTGCGCGGCCTGCCTCGCGCGGCTACCGATGCCGCCACCGATGCCGCCACCGATGCCGACGCCGGCGCGCAACCGCGCGACGCGACCACCGCAGCGGAGGCCCCGCGCCGCCGCTACGAAGACATGCTGCGCCGGCAGCTGCAGCAAGACCTGCCGGCGCTGGCCCGCATCCTCGCGCAGCAGGACCTGGCCGGCCTGCGCCACTGGGTGCATGCCACGGCGGGCGCCTTCATGATCGTGCGGCGCCAGTCCATCGTCAGGGAATGCCGGGACCTGGAGGCACTGTGCGAGGCGGCCCCCGCCTGGGCTCCGGCCATGGCTGAAGCGGCAGACACCTTGTACAAGCGGCTGCAGCGCTACGCGCTGGGCGCCGCGGCGGGGTCCTGAGCACTCACGGCACCGCCTTACCACAATTGTCGGATTTGCGAGCAGCCCCACGCACGACCATAATGGCAACGCCGCGCCGTGGCCCGCCTGGCCGATCCGACCCGGGCGCGGCATTGTCTCCAATGTCTCCCCCATGCCGCCAGAACAAGGCCTGCCCCAGCCCCAGCGCACCTGGGCCATCCTCACCGTTTTCTTCGGCCTGATCATGGCCGTGCTCGACGGCTCGATCGCCAATATCGCGCTGCCGTCGATCTCGCGCGAGCTGCAGGCCGATCCCGCCAGCACCATCTGGGTCGTCAACGCGTACCAGCTGACGGTGACCGTATGCCTGCTGCCGCTATCGTCGCTGGGAGACATCCTGGGCTACAAGCGGGTCTATCGCGCGGGGCTAGCGACCTTCCTGGTGGGGTCGCTGCTGTGCGCGCTGTCGGTCAACCTGCCGATGCTGGTGGCCGCGCGCGTGCTGCAGGGCATCGGCGGCGCCGGCATCATGAGCGTCAACACCGCGCTGGTGCGCTTTATCTACCCGCCCACGCGGCTGGGCCGCGGCATCGGACTCAATGCGTTGGTGGTGGGCGTGACCATCGCCGTGGGGCCATCGCTGGGCGCGCTGATCCTGGCGGTGGCCAGCTGGCCCTGGCTGTTCGCGGTCAATGTGCCGGTGGCCATCGCCGCGCTGGCACTGAGCCGTACCGCGCTGCCGAATACGCCGCCGCAGCCGCGCGGTTTCGACTACCCCAGCGCGCTGCTGTCGGCGCTGGTGTTCGGCATGTTTATCCTGAGCGTCGATGGCCTTGGCCACCCCGGCTGGCGCCTGGCCGGCTGCGCGGGCGTGGCGCTCGCGGTGGGACTGGGCTGGCTGCTGGTGCGGCGCCAGCGCGGCCGCGCCGCGCCGCTGGTGCCGGTCGATCTGTTCGCCAGCCGCGCCTTCACGCTGGCGGTGGGGACTTCGTTCTGCTCGTTCATGACGCAGATGCTGTCCTTTATCGCGCTGCCGTTCTTCCTCGAATACCAGCTCGGCCGCTCGCTGCAGGAGACCGGCCTGCTGATCACGCCGTGGCCGCTGATGGTGGCGGTGATGGCCGCGGTCTCGGGCCGGCTGTCGGACCGCTATCCGGCCAGCATCCTCGCCGGCATCGGGCTGGCCATGCTCGGCGGCGGGCTGGTCGGCCTGGCCACGCTGGGCCCCGACGCCGGCAGCTTCGACATCGCCTGGCGCATGGCCATGTGCGGCACCGGCTTCGGCTTCTTCCAGTCCCCCAACAACCGCGCCATGATCGGCGCCACGCCGCCGGAACGCAGCGGCGGCGCCAGCGGCGCGCAGGCGACCACGCGGCTGCTGGGGCAGACCACCGGCACGGCACTGGTGGCGCTGCTGTTCAGCCTGTCGCCGGCGGGTGCGGCGCGGATGGCATTGTATGTGGCGGCGGGCGTGGCGGCGGTGGGGGCGATGATCAGTCTGAGCCGGTTGCGTGGTGCCAGTGGCGAGACGGTGGGGCGGGAGGCGGTGGAGCCGGATGCGTGAGCGCCCTGTTTGCGGGCGATGAGCCACCATCACTGCTGACTGTTCCGATGCCGCTTGTTTGCCCCCCTCTCCCGCTTGCGGGAGAGGGGCTGGGGGTGAGGGCCGGCGGTGGCAATTGCGACGGCCTTCACTTCGTCGATATTCCCGCCCTCACCCCGACCCTCTCCCGCGAGCGGGAGAGGGAGTACGCAAGCAGTAGTTGGAAGGCCGGTGGTAACTGGGGTTACTCCGCCTTCGCCCCCGACTCCTTCACCACCCGCGCCCATTTGGCGATTTCCTGGCGCTGGTACGCGGCCAGTTTTTCCGGCGTGCCCAGCACCGGATCCAGTCCCAGCGTCTTCAGTTTCGCCTGCACTTCGGGCAGCGTGAAGATGCGGTTGAGCTCGGCATTGAGCCTGGCCACCACCTCCTTCGGCGTGTTCGCCGGCGCGAACACCGCGAACCAGGAATCGGCCTCGAAGCCCGGCAGGCCCTGCTCGGCCAGCGTCGGGATATCCGGCGCCGACGCCGAGCGCCTGGCGCTGGTAATCCCCAGCGCGCGCAGCTTGCCTTCGCGCACCACCGGCAGGGCCGAGGGCAGGTTGTCGAACATCATGGTGATATGGCCGCCGAGCAGGTCGGGAATGGCCATGGCGCGGCCCTTGTAAGGGACATGCGTGATCTTGACGCCCGCCATCGCGTTGAACATTTCCCCCGCCACATGCGGCGAGGTGCCGATGCCCGGCGTGCCGAAGGTCAGGCCGCCGGGCCGGGCCTTGGCCAGCGCGATCAGCTCCGCCACGTTCTTCGCCGGCACGCCGGGATTGACCACCAGCACGTTGGGCGTCGAGGCGATCAGGATCACCGGCGTGAAGTCCTTGACCATGTCGTACGGCATCTTGCTGTAGAGCGCGCCGTTGATCGAATGCGTGCCGACGGTGCCGAGCACCAGCGTATGGCCGTCGGCCGGCGCGTGGGCCACGGCCTCGGCGCCAATATTGCCGCCGGCGCCAGGCTTGTTGTCGACCACCACGGGCTGGCCCCAGGCGGGAGAAATCTTCTCCGAGACGATGCGCGCCAGCGTGTCGGGCGCGCCCCCTGTGGGAAAGCCGACCACGATGCGGATGGGCTTGGCGGGATAGCCCTGGGCCTGCGCGGCGGCCGGGCTGATCAGGGTGGATGCGGCAAGCACTGCCGCCGCGGCAACGGTACCGAAACGCATGGGATGCTCCTCCGGTTGCGCGCGGCTGCGTGGCCGCGCGCATAGTGAAGGCGGCGGCAATGCCGCCGCCGGAACCTGCCAGGCTGCCCGCGCCTTCAGACCGCGATGCCGCCGAACTCCTGCATCACCTTGTCATGCAGGCGACGCATGCCGCGCAGCCAGCGGTCGTAGTCCTGGCCCTTGCGGCGATAGTACTCAAGCACTTCCGGGTGCGGCAAGATCAGGAAGCGCTCGTCGGCCACGCCCTCCAGCGTCACCGTGGCGACATGCTCGGCGGTGACCGAGCCTTCCTGCAGGAAGCCCTTGCGCTCGCCGTTCTCGCCGAACAGCATATTGGTCTGCACGCCTTGCGGGCAGATGCAGCTGACCTTGATGCCGCGCTCGCCGTAGGTGATCGACAGCCACTCGGCAAAGCCGATGGCGGCATGCTTGGTCACCGCGTAAGGCGCCGAGCCGATCTGTGATAGCAAGCCCGCGGCCGACACCGTGTTGACGAAGTAGCCGTCGCCGCGCTCCAGCATTTGCGGCAGCACCGCCTTTGCCGCATGGATGTGCGCCATCACGTTGATGTCCCAGATGCGCTGCCACTCGCCGGCGCTGGCGTCCAGGCCCTTGCGCAGGATGATGCCGGCGTTGGAACAGAAGATGTCGACCTGGCCGAAGCGCTGCGTGGCCATGTCGGCCAGCCCCTGCACCGCGGCCGCATCGGCCACGTCGACCGGCTGGGCAAACACCTGGCAAGCGGGCGCGGCGGCCTGGACCTCGGCCGCCACCGTGGCGGCGCCGGCCGCGTTCAGGTCAGCCACGGCCACGCCGCGCGCGCCGGCCTGCGCAAAGGCCAGTGCCAGCGCACGGCCGATGCCGGTAGCGGCTCCGGTCACGACGACGGTCTTGTTGCGTACTTCCATGGATGGTCTCCTCGTTGAATTCGAATGCCGGCTTCTGCGGCCGGATGCATCAGGCCCGCTTCGCCGCGCCGGGCTCGGCTCTGGGTTCGGCTGCGGGTTCCGGCTGCGCCGACGCAAAGCGCGCAGTCGCGCGCGCGCCGCCAGGCTGCCATAGCCGCGCCTGCAGGGTCTGCGCCAGCTCGCGCACGCGCGGACCCAGGTTGGCTTCCAGGATTTCCGGCGACAGCCGCGCGGCGGCGCCGCCGATATTCAGCGCCAGCACCTCGCTGCTGCCCGCCAGCCGCAGCGGCGCGGCGGCGCCGCTGACGGTGCGGTCCCATTCCGCATGCGCCACGCAGAAGCCGCGCCGCGCATGGTCGCGCAGCGCGCGCTCCACGCCCGCGCGCACCGCCGGCCAGCGCGCGCCATAGTGGCGCGCCAGCTCCGCCAGCGCAGCCTCGCGGTGATCCGCATCCAGACCCGCCAGCCACGCCCGCCCGATCGCCGAGGTGGCCATCGGCAGCCGCGCGCCCGGCGCCAGCCGGATCACCAGCGCGCCGCGCGGCTGGCAGCTTTCCAGGTAGACCATGGCATGGCGGTCCGGCATTGCCAGCGCCACCGTGCAATCCGTCGCAAACGCCAGCGACTGCATCAGCGGCTGCGCGATCTCGCGGATGCCGGCGCCAGCGACATAGCGGTGCCCCAGCACCATCGCGCCCTGCCCCAGCCGGTATTTTTCCGTCGCTTCGATATAGGTCAGGTAGCCCAGCGTCGCCAGCGTATAGGTCAGCCGCGACACCGTCGGCCGCGGAATGCCCGTGCGCCGCGACAGCTCGGCATTGCCGAGGTAGTCGTCCTGCGGCCCGAACGCGCGCAGCAGCTCCATGCCGCGCGCCAGCGCCGTGACGAAATTGCGGTCATCGGCACCGCCATTGCCCGCCGGCGCGTCGGCCGGCACCAGGATGTGCGCGGCATCGGGCGGCGGCGTGGGAATGGTGGTGGTGCGTTTCATGGGCAGCGCTTCGGGCGGGCCCATTAGATTGCAGCAAAGGCGGCGGCCGCAGGGGCGCTATGTAGGGAAAGCATGTGGCCTAGAAACGGTGTTCATGGACACATTCGGCCGTCTGGTGTGGGCGCCGGCTACATCGCTCGCGCCAGATTCGTCACTTAACGGATTGCTTATGGCCCGGATTGCGAGGCCAGGACCGGCCGGTTCGTTGCGGTGACACCAGAGTAGATTTCCGGCGGGCTGGCCGGTGTGTACAAAGCGGAGGGTGGGCAGGGAGTACAGTTTTGTGGTGTGCCCGGAAGCGCTGCGGCGCAGCCCCAGCAAGCGTCCTACTTCGCGCCAGGAACGGCGGCCAGATGCCGCGCCAGCGCCTCGCCGGCCCTTCGCGCGCTGTCGGCATCCACGCGTTCGGCAAGTACCCCGGTGAGCTGCCGCAACTGCCCGGCCGTCAGTCCCACATTCAGGCTGATACGCATATGCGACTGCAGTTGCGACTCGGCGCCGGGCAGCGCCGACAGCATGCCGACCGTGGCCAGTTCGCGACTTTGCCAGTCCAGGTTGTCGCGCTCGAAGATATCGCCGAACAAGTGGGTCTTCAGGTATTCATCGATGGCCGGGGCGAAGTCAAACAACGCGCCCTTGACCGGCGCGCCGGACAAGCGGGTCTGGTTGGCCGTTCCCGCGGCCAGCAGCGCGTCGCCCTTCGGCGCGGGGCGGCCCGGCAACGCGCCGGCTGCGTCCTGGATGCCGCGCTGCCTGCGCGCCTCCGCTACCTTCATCAGTTCGGCCAGCGCATTGAGGCTGCGCGGAAAGCCGGCGTAGGCGTATAGCTGCACCAGGATTTCCTTCACCTCATTGACCGTCAGGCCGGCATCCAGCCCCTGGTTCAAGGCGCCGTTCAGCCTGGCGATATCGCCGGCGGCACCCAACGCGCCGATCGGTGCGATGGCCTGCTGGCGCGCGGTCAGTGTTTCAGCTGGGCTTGGTGCGGCTGCTGGCGAGCTGGTCACGTTAAGGGACTCCTGCGCTGCCGGGGCAGCATGGCTCGCGGCGACAACGCCGCAGCTGAAGACCATTGCGATCACGCCGGCCCGCAAACCCCGGGGCCTAGCGGGCATTGTATTGCGCATCGGTGACCTTCTCCATCCATGTGACGTTCTTTCCTTCCACGGTGCCGGTGACGGCGAGGTGAGTCATTGCGGTGGCGGGCGCAGCGCCGTGCCAGTGCTTGACACCGGGGGGACACCAGACCACATCGCCGGGGCGGATTTCCTGCACAGGCTTGCCCCACTCCTGCGTGAGCCCCACGCCCGATATCACCACCAGCCGCTGCCCGGCCGGATGCGTGTGCCAGGCCGAGCGCGCGCCGGGCTCGAACGTCACCAGCCCGCCGGAGGCGTTGATATGCGGGTCGGCCGGCCAGACCGGATCGATCCGCGCCCGGCCGGTAAAGTAGTCGGCAGGACCTGCCATCGAGTGCTGGCTGCCCGCGCGTGCGATCTGCTGGGCGGGCGCGCCCGCCGGCGAACTTGACTGCGACCCCGCTTGCGGGCCTGCAGCGCAGGCGACTGCGCATGGCAAGGCCATGGCGCACAAGGCCATTGTCTTGAAAACGTGCATGAGCCTCCTTGATGGATTCAAACCGGGGCGGTGGCCGATCACACGCGCACCCACACGACCTCTACGTCGCGTGGCAGGCGTCAGGGTTCAAGCCGCGCGCGTTGTCATCGGCATCTTCGCGGATTCATGCCGGCCTGAGTAGCAAATGGAGGCTTAAAGGCCTTATAAGCGAGGCTAATCAATGCCATGCGCCGATAATTGGATAGCCCCATCAGCCAGCCACCCTGAATTCCGCATCAACAGTCGCATCAGGCCCCGCCGCCCCAGCCGCCAGAGCGGGTCCGGACAGCTGGCGAACCGGTGCATGCCGAGGAATGGCGGCACCGGTTCCGCGTTGACCATCATTCCATCTTGAGCCCCACCGTCCTCGTCATGGCCTGGTAGGTCGGCCACGTGCGGCCGATGAACTGCTGCAGCGCTTCACCGGTCAGGGGCGTGTCCTGGCTGCCCAACTGCTCGCGCACATTCCTGACCGCTTCCGATTCGGTAACCGACTGCCGCACCAGCGTGGCGAGCGTCGAAACGATGCCGGCAGGCAGCCCGGCGGGCCCCAGCAGCATGTTGCACTCGGCCAGGTTGCTGAACACGGGGTCCGAGATGCCCTCGTCCGCCCAGGTCGGTATGCCTGGCAATTTGGCCGAACGCGGCCCGGAGATCACCAGCAGCGGCTTGAGCCCACCGGACGCCAGCCCGCCCGACATGCCGAGCAGCGAACCGGCGCCGATATCGATATGCCCGGCCAGCAGGTCGCCGATCATCGCCCCCGTGCCCTTGTAGTTGATGATGTCGAGCTGGGCCCCGGTCAGCTTCTTCAGCTGGGCCACCATCAGTTGCCATCCCGAGCCGATGCCGTAGTTGCCGACGCTGACCGGCCGCTTCTGCGCCAGCGCGATCAGTTCCTTGAAGGTGCTGGCGGGCAGCCCCTTGGTCGCCACCATCACGCCGACGCCGGTACTCATCGACGCGACCGGGGTGAGCTCGCGCGAGGGGTCGATGGGCGGCTTCTTCAGCAGTACCGGCGCCTGCGCCAGCTGGCTGTGCAAGGTGCACAGCAGCGTGCACCCGTCGGGCTTGGCACGGGCCACCGCCTCGGCGGCAATCATGCCGATGCCGCCCGGCTTGTTTTCCACCACCACCGGCACCTTCAGCCTGGCGGAGAAGAACTCGGCGAACGCGCGCGCGGTGCTGTCGTTGGACGAGCCCGGCGCCTGCGCCGCGATGATGCGGATGGGACGCGAGGGCCAGTCGCTGGCAAGCGCGTGGCGTGGCAGCAGCCAGGGCAGCACAGCCGCCCCCGCCGCGGCGCCGAGCCATTGGCGCCGGCGCAGGTTGACGGTATCCGCGGGCAAGTCGTTGCCCGGACCAGGTATGGAATGCATGGGTCTTCTCCCGAATGCTTCAAGCCCGTGCCCGCGATGCGCCACGGGCACCATGGCCGCGGCAATGCGCCACGGCCGGCACGGATGGCATGCCGCTACATGCCGATCAGGTCGGCGCGCTGCACCAGGTTCCTGACGATGCGGACCGAGGCGATGTCGATCATCTTGCCCTCGTACTGGACCGCGCCCAGGCCCTGCGACAGCGCTTCGTCATAGGCGCGGATCATGTCGCGGGCACGTGCCACGTCGGCAGCGGCCGGCGAGAACACGTCCTGTGCGAGTTCGACCTGCGACGGATGGATGGCCCACTTGCCGACCATGCCGAGGATCATGGCGCGGCGCGCTTCCTCGCGGAACGCGTCGGGGCTGCGGAAGTCGGCGAACGGGCCGTCGACGGCATCGAGCCGGTGGGCGCGCGCGGCAATCGTCAGCCGCTGGCGCTGGTAGTGCCAGATGTCGCCCGGGTAACCTCCGCTGCCGCCAATGTCGCGCATCGACACGCCCTGGCTGGCCGAGTAGTCGCCCATGCCGAAGATCAGGCATTCCAGCCGCGGCGTGGACGCCGCGATGGCCTCGACGTTCATCATCGCCTCGACCTCCTCGATCAGCA
Source organism: Cupriavidus nantongensis (assembly GCF_041726985.1). Taxonomy (GTDB): domain Bacteria; phylum Pseudomonadota; class Gammaproteobacteria; order Burkholderiales; family Burkholderiaceae; genus Cupriavidus; species Cupriavidus nantongensis_A. Next base: position 726,836 of record NZ_CP168302.1, read on the forward strand.
CGTCGATGCCGATGCGGTGGCGCAGGCCGAGCTTCTTCTCCATCATTGACAGCAGCTTGTCGACGAACTGCACATCCGCCGCCGACATGGCCTTGGGCAGCATGATGACATCGAGGTTGCGGCCGGCGCCTTCGACCACTTCGATGATGTCCTCGTAGGCGTACTCGGTGGTCAGGTCGTTGATGCGCACGCAGCGCGTGGTGCGTCCCCAGTCGAGCCCGTTGAGCGCATCGACGATCTTGCGCCGTGCCGGACGCTTTTCGCTGGGCGCCACGGCGTCTTCCAGGTCGAGGAAGACGAAGTCCACGCCCATGCCCGCGGCCTTGGCCATCATCTTCTCGCTCGAGCCTGGCACCGACAGCTGGCAGCGGCGCAGCCGCTTGGTCTTTTCCTGCATGATGTTGTCTCCTGCTTGTTGTACTAGTGTTGTCTGTCAGTCATTGCGGCGTGCCCCTACTGCACCACGCCCTGCGCGCGCAGCACCGCGATCTCGCCGGCATCGAAGCCGAGGTCGGCCAGGGTGCAGTCGGTGTGCTCGCCGGTCATGGGCGCCCGATGCCGTACGCCTCCTGGTGTGGCGCTCATGCGTACCGGACTACCGGCAATCGTCAGCGCGCGCGCCGCGCCGGGCTGTTCGGCCTCGACCAGCATCCCGCGGATGCGGAAATGCGGATCGTCAAAAATGTCGGCGGCATCGAACACCGGCCCGAACGGCACCTCGCCGCCCAGCATCCCCGCAAGCGCGCGCTTGGTGTGGCGCACGGTCCAGTCGGCGACCGCCCGCTCCACCTCGGCGCGGTGGCGAACGCGCAGCTCGTTGGTGGCAAAGCGCGGATCGTCGGCCCATGGCGGATGGCCCATCCGTTCCACCAGCAGCCGCCAGAAGCGGTCGTTCGGCACCCCCAGGCTGATATAGCCATCGCTGGCCGGGAACAGCCCGAACGGGCACAGCAGCGGATGGCCGTTGCCCTCGGGTCCCGGCGCCTGCGCCGAGGCGCTGTACTGGAACACCATGCGCTCGCACACCGCCAGCACGGCGTCGACCATGGCCACATCGACGAACTGGCCGCGACCGGTGCGCTGCGCATGCCAGCAAGCCGCCGCAATGCCGTAGGCCAGGAACATGGCAGGCACGATATCGCCGACGCCCGGGCCGATCTTGGTCGGTGCGCCGCCGCGCTGCGGGCCGGTAATCCCCATGATGCCGCCCATGGCCTGCGCGACGGGATCGTAGGCGGGCCAGCCGGCGTAGGCGCTCTCGCCGCTGCGCGGGTCGCCGAAGCCGCGCAGCGCCGCGTACACCAGCTTCGGGTTCTCCTCTGCGAGCCGTTCATAGCCCAGCCCGAAGCGTTCCATCACGCCGGCGCGGTAGTTCTCGACCAGCACGTCGGCGCTACGTACGAGCCTCAGCAAGGTCTCGCGCCCGGCGAGCTGCTTCAGGTCCAGCACCAGCGATTCCTTGTTGCGGTTGATCGAGCCGAAGTAGCCGCCAAAGCCGCCTGACTCCATCCGCAACGCGCCGTCGAGATACGGGCCGTTGCGCCGGGTCTGGTCGCCGCCGGGCGGCTCGATCTTGATCACGCGCGCGCCCTGGTCCGCGAGCATCATCGAGCAATAGGGGCCGGCCAGCATCTGGGTCAGGTCAAGCACCACCATGCCATCGAGCGCGCCCCTGGGGGGGCCATCCGCCCTCATCGTCCGCCCCAGTGGCTCTTTCGCTTGACCAGCGCGGTGCGCTCCGCCTGCACGCAGAGCTTGTCGTCCTGGTTTACGCCGTAGTGGCGGAAGCGGACGATGCCCGCATCCTCGCGGTCGGAGTCCTCCTTGCCCAGCACCTCGGTGAAGGCGTAGAGCGTGTCGCCGTGGAACACCGGATGCGACAGGCGGATCTTGTCCAGCGTCAGTTCTTGCAGGCATTGCTCGGCGGTGTCCTGCGCCGCAAGCCCGAGCACCATCGAGAGGTTGATCGCGCCGAAGACCACGCGCTGCGCGAAGATGCCGCCGGCGGCACGCCGCATCGCGTCTTCGTTGAAGTGCCCTTCGGCCGTGTTCATGACCATGTTGGTCAGCATGACGTTGTCCATCTCGGTCACCGTCTTGCCGCGCGCATGGCGGATCAGCATGCCGGACTCGAAGTGCTCGAGGTACCCGTCTGGGCTGGTGAGTGCGCAGAGTTTCATGCGGCCTCCTTCGACTGCCGAACCTGCCCGCCGAAGGCGCGGCTGGCGATCATGCCCTCGACCTCGGACTTGCCGAGCAGGCTGTTGGCGATGATGCGTTGCTGGATCTCCGAAGTGCCTTCGAAGATCTTGGTGAGGCGCGCGTCGCGCCAGTAGCGCTCGACCGGGAACAGCTTGGTATAGCCCGCGCCGCCGAAGATCTGCAGCGCCTGCGAGGTCACGCGCTCCGCCATCTCCGAGGCGAAGTACTTCACCATCGACGCCTCCTTGTCGCAGCGGCGCCCGCTGTCGATCTCGTTGCAGACGAAGTAGAGCAACTGGCGCGCGGCCTCGATCTCGGTCGCCATGGTGGCGATCTTGAAGCGGATCGCCTGGTATTCCGCGATCGGCATGCCGAACTGGCGGCGCTCCAGCGAATAAGCGATCGCGTCTTCCAGCGCGCCCTGCGCCAGCCCGATCGCACGGGCGGCGGTATGCGCGCGGGCGCCCTCCAGCCCCTTGGCCATCAGCAGGAAGGCCTTGCCCTCCGGGCCCATCAGGTTGCGCTTTGGCACGCGCACGCCGTCGAGCGCCAGCTCGAAGGTCTTCCAGCCGAAATACCCGATCTTGGGGATCGGCGAGCCGGTCATGCCGGGCGGAAAGGCGCCGCGCTGCTTCTCGATCATGAAGCACGAAATGCCTTCCCAGCGCTTTTCGGGCGAGGGCGGCGCGGAGGTCCGCGCGAACACGATCAGGTAGTCGGCGCCGTCGGCGAAGGTGCACCAGTACTTGTTGCCGGTCAGTACCCATTCATCCCCGTCCAGCACGGCGCGGCACGAGATCGACGCCAGGTCGGACCCGGTATCCGGCTCGGACAGCGCACTGGCGTTGAGAAAGTCGCCGCGCACCACGCGCGGCAGGTATTCGCGCCGCATGTCCTCGGGCATCGACTTCATGATCCAGCCGCCCTGCGCACGGGCCACGATCGAGGCCACCGACATCCAGCCGCGCGACAGCTGCTCGCAGATCAGGCAATACTCGAAGATGCCAAGGCCGAGGCCGCCGTACTCCTCCGGGATGGTGATGCCGAAGTAGCCCATCTCGGCCATCTTGTCGCGCAGCGACATCGGGATCTCCGCATCCGGGCCGTCCACCGCGTTGGCCACCGGCAGCACCTCTTTCATCGTGAACTCGCGCGCCGCATCGCGGATCATGCAACGCGCTTCCGTCATGTATCCCAGACCGTCTCCTGACATGCTTATCCCCTCTTCCTGACCAGATTGGTACGCTTGAATTCGATCACTGCATCGCCCTGCTGATTGGTGCCCCGCGTGTGCCACGTGACGATGCCGTAGCCCGGCCGGTTGCTCGCCAGCCTGCGCGACACCACGACGGAGCTGGCATAGAGCGTCTCGCCGGGGTAGACCGGCCGCAGATAGGCCAGCTCGTCGACGCCGAGAAAGGGACCGCCGCCCTCGGACAGGTCCTCCACCGACAGGCCGAACACGGTGTTGAACACCAGCAGCGGATTGACCGGCACGCCGGGGTGCCCGTTGACGCGCGCCACCGCCTCATTGGTGTATTGCGGGTTGTAGTGCAGCGTCAGCACCGAGAACATGGTGTTGTCCGCCGCGGTGACGGTACGGCCCCAGTGGTGGTCGAAGCGCCGGCCCGGCTCGAAGTCCTCATAGCGATTGCCGCGGGCGCGCAGCCGGGCCTCGGCTTTCAGGCGCGCGACGACCGGATCGGCGGGGATCTCGGCGATGCGCTCGGTGGCGGGATGGGTGGATGTCATTGCATTGCCTCAAACAAGGGTTCGACGGAAGGAAGCCGGTCCAGCGTGTCGACCACCGACACCAGCTTCGCGAACTTGGCCGCGCCGATGCGCGGCACGACGATGGCCTGCGCCTTGTCGACCAGGCGCCGCCACTGCATGGCAAGGTCCTCGGCCGGCACCGCGACATTGGCCTGCGCGCGCAGCGTGCGGCCGTCGCGCGTCAGGATCTCGACCGTGGCGGCATTGCGGTTCAGGTCCGGGTCCGGACCGGGCACCACCTGCAGCGCGATCCGCTGCCGCGCCCTGACATAGCGCGGCGCGAGCGCGGTCTCGGGCGAGTACAGCGCGAGCGACGCGGTGGGCGCGCCGTCCATCGCCAGCGCCGCCAGATGCTGGATCGCGAACTTGATCTCCAGGCCGGTCTGCGGGTTGGCGATGTCGCACACGCCGCGATGCGGGCCGGACACGAAGATCGTCATCGACTCGAGCGCGTCCAGGTCGATACGATGCTCGCGACAGGCCTGGCGCACGGCTTCGATGGTGGAATGCGTGAGGTAACAGGACGCATGGAACTTGAACAGGGTGCGTTCGATCGCCATGCCCGCGCGCCGCTCGAACGTGGCCGGAAACGCCGGCGCAGCGGGCGCCTGGGTGCGGCCGAAGCCCTGCTCGCACTCGATGCCGCTGGCATTGGCAGTGAAGCCGCGCGCGGCCAGGCGGGCCGCGATCACGCCGTTCATGGCGGCCTTGCCCGCGTGCAGCGGCTTGGCCATGGTGCCGAACATGCATTTGAGCCCGGCAGCTTGCGTCGCGGCGAGTCCGAGCGCATGGGCGGTGCGGACCGGATCGAGGCCACCCAGCCGCGCACAGGCGGCGGCTGCGCCCAGCGTGCCGGTGGTGCCGGTCGGGTGCAGACCGAGGCGATACTGCTCCTCCCCCACCACCTCGCCGATCCGGCTTTCGACTTCATGGCCCAGGATCAGTGCACGCAGCAGTTCCTTTCCGCTCGCGCCGGCCACCTGGGCCACCGCCAGCGCCGCGGGCGCCACCGGCACGGTCGGGTGTCCGCGCATCGCCGAAGCAACGTCGTCGAAGTCGAGGGCATGTCCCGCGGCGCCGTTGATCAGCGCGGCCTGCGCCGGTTCGGCTCGCAGCGGGCTGCCTACCAGCGCGCACGGCAAGTCGCTCAGGCCGGCATATTCGGCGACGAGCATTTCGACCAGCGGCTCGCGCGCGGCAGCGAGGGTCACCGCGATCCAGTCGAGCATGGCATGGCGTGCCCAGGCGAAGGCCGGCGCGCCGAGCTCGGCATCGTCGACCGTGCTGGTCCAGTCGGCCAGCGCCCGGGTGAAGCCGGTGCGGTCCGCCGTGTTGTCGAAGGTATGGTCAGGTTCCACCGGAAGCATCGCCGCATCGGCCGGCGCCATGTTGTTGTCGATGGACCAAGTATTGGCGAAGGCCGACGGGCGCGGCATCACATATGTGATGAATGCCGATCGCTGGCATCCATCACATATGTGATGGATGCGCGGGCGTGCAGTACCGAAACTCTCGTCCGTGGTCATGCGCGGCGCCAGGTGCCGCGCATGGCCGCGCTATCCCGCCTTCGTCAACCTTTCACGTCCACGACGCCACCGCTCATGACCATGACCAAGCCCGCACCCCGCCGCTCCGTGCTGTATGTGCCTGCCACCAATACCCGCGCGATCGAGAAGGCACGCCAGCTACCCTGCGACGCCATCGTGTTCGACCTGGAAGACGCCGTGGCGCCGACGATGAAAGCCCAGGCCAGGGACAACCTGGCCAGCGCGTTTTCCGCGCAGCCATTTGCGGCGCATGAAACGGTGATCCGCGTCAACGCGCTGGCAACCACCGAGTTCGATGCCGACCTGCGCATGGCCGCCACATGCGGTGCCGATGCCATCCTGCTGCCGAAAGTCGACACCGGTGCGGACCTGGAGCGCTTCGCCGCGGCCATCGGCGCCATCACAGGCGGCGCCGCACCGAAGCTATGGGCCATGATCGAGACCGCTGCGGCGATCCACCATATCGACGGCATCCTGCAAGCCGGCCAGCGCCGGCAGGTGCAACTGGACTGCCTGGTGGTGGGCACCAATGACCTGGCAAGGGAAACCGGCGTCTATCCGGGCGACAACCGTGCGTACCTGCTGCCCTGGCTGATGTCGGTGGTGCTGGCGGCAAAGCGCCATGGCAAGGACGTGCTTGACGGTGTGTGGAATGACTTCGGCGACCGCGACGGCTTCGACCATGAAGTGTTGCAGTCCGTCAGGATGGGCTTTGACGGCAAGACGCTGATCCACCCGTCGCAGGTCGATCCGGCCAATGCGGCGTTCACGCCGTCGGGCGCCGCCACGGCCGAGGCGCAGGCCATCGTCGCGGCCTTCGCGCGGCCCGAGCATGCCGCCGCGGGCGTAATCAACCTGGAGGGACGCATGGTCGAGCGACTGCACCTGGAACAGGCCACGCGCCTGCTGGCGCGGCTCGACGCAATCCGGGCGCGCCGTGAACGGCCCGGCCGCTGAGCGCGCCGCGGCGTTCAGCAGTCCTGCGCCACGGCCAGCACCGCGGCCAGCAGTTTCTTCCGGCGCGCGTGCAGGCGCGCCACCGGGCCGCCGGTGCCGATGCCCAGCCACTGTCCGCGGATGGGTGTGGCCATCAGCGTGGCAATCACGCCGGCCCCCGGCGTGGCCAGGCTGGCCGATTCGTAGAAGCCCTGGCGACGTGCCAGCTCGACTTCGCGCAGGATCTCGGCGGGCCGTGCCGGGGGCTCGCCGGTGGCCGCCTCGGCGTTGTAGCGGCGCAGCAGGCGTCCGATCTGCTCGTCGTCCATGCGGCTCATCAGCATGATGCCGATCGCGGTGCGATGCATCGGCCGGACGATGCCCGATGCAACCGACAGACGCAGCGCATGGCTGGATTCGATCACGGACAGGTATTGCAGCATGTTGCCGCTCTGGCGGCCCAGCAGCACGGTTTCGCCGGTTTCGCTCGACAGGCGGCGCATGGCGTCGTGCACTGATGCGCCGGCGCCTTGCCTGCGCGTGGTCCAGCCACACAGGAAGGCGACCCGCACCGACGGGCAATAGGTGCGCAACTGCGCGTCGAACTCCATGTAGCCGCGCGCGACCATGGTCCGCAGCAGCATCGAGACACTGGACTGCGGGATGCCGAGGCGCTCGGCGATCTCGCCCACGCGCAGCGGCCGGCGCACGCGCTCGAACAGTTCCAGCAGGTCGAACACGCGATTTGCCGACTTGACCACGCCGCTGTCCATAGCCGTCCCTCCCTGGCCCGCGCCTGGTCGGCGCTGCGTTGCCGTGCCTGGACTGGCCGGCGTCGCTCAGGTGCTTGCCGTTTCAGCCCCCCTCAACATCGCCATGGCGATGGGTCTTCTACAGCAACCACTCCCCGATCATCCGAAGGATTTCCGCCCTGACGGCAGCCGGATCCATCGAGGCCCGGTTCAGGCGATGCACGGAGATACCGCGCAGCAGGCTCATCAGGATGAAGGCGGCGGATTTTGCATCGACGTCCGCGCGGATCTGCCCCAGGGCCTTGGCCTCGTTGAGCTTGTACTCGACGTAGGCCATGTTCTTTTCATTGTAGTCGTGGACAAAGCCATGCAGCGGCGAGTCGGCCACGGAAGAATCCAGCACGATGAAGAACATCGCCCGGATACTGTTGACCGCGCTTTCCGGGCGCTGGGTGTAGGCGTCCACCAGCGAATAGATGCCATGAATGCCGCTGGTATCGCTGCCATCCTTCTTGCGCTGGGCATTGAACTCACGCGACAACTGTTCCAGGCACTCCGCCAGCAGCTTTTCCTTGGAGCCGAAGTGGGTGTGCGCCAGGCCGCGGCTATAGCCGGCCTTGGTGCCGACTTCATTCATGGTCAGCCCCGCCAGGCCCTTCTCGGAAATCAGCTCGATAGCGGCCTGCACCATGCGGCCGACGGACTCTTCACGCCGTTGCTCCTGGGTGCGACTGGATTGCTGCTTCATAGGTGGTGAATGTAATGCCGCCTGCGAATGGTTGGTGGTGTCGTCCTGCTTCGCGTCGAGCAAAGATCCTGGTGGTTCAACGCAAAGTCGTGTCGTACCGGATTGTACCGAAGGGCAATGTCCGCTTTCCAGGCAGCGCTGGGTCGCCGCGGCGCAGGACACGCCGGCCTCTGCTTTCGCAAATTGCCGGCGCAGCGGTGCATGCCCGGCGGCTCAGGCTGGCTGGATATTGGCCTTTTCCGCCACACGCTTGAAGCGCAGGTATTCCGCGCGCTGGAATTCGCCCAGGTCACTAAGCGCCTTGTTCAGGAAAGTCCCGGCGCGCTTGGCCTGGTACGCCTTTGCCTCCTCGGTCTTCTGCGCCGCGGAGATGGCTGCGGCAAGCTCGTTGAGCTTGTCCTGCGGGGTGCCGGCCTTCATCGAGAAAGACGACCACACGTAGGACTCGAAGTCGGTGTAGCCCAGCTCCTTCATGGTCGGGACATTGGGCAACAGCTTGTCGCGCACCCCGCCGGTGATGGCCAGCACGCGCAGCTTCTTGCCCTTTTCCATGGGCGCGATGCCGGTGATATCGTTCAGGCCGATGTCCAGCCGGTTGCCGATCACGTCCGTCACCATCGGCGCGCCGCCCTTGTAGGGCACCGGCGTGGTCTTGATGCCCGTTGCCTGCGCCAGCCACTCGCCCACCAGCCGGTAGCCTTCGGAATAGTTGCCCACCGAGATCGGCTTGCCGGTGGCCTTGTAGCGGGCCACCACATCGGCAATGGTGTGGTACGGCGAATCGTTGCCGGCCACGAAAGCCGCGGCAGAGATGGCCAGGCCGTGCAGCGGCACCAGGTCCTTGAACGGGTCGTAACCGAGGTTCTTCACCATCACCGGGTTGACCGCGATCAGCGAGTTGCTGCCGAGCAGGATGGTGTTGCCGTCAGCCGGTTCCGCCAGCACGGTGCGCACGGCGATGAGGCCGCTGGCGCCCGGCTTGTTCTCGACCACGATGGCGCGGCCCAGGGCCTTGCCGATCTGCTCGGCGTAAAAGCGCGCGCCCTCGTCCGAGCCGCTGCCCGCCGTGAACGGCACGATCACGCGAATCGCCTTGCCCTGCGCCCGCGCGATGCCGGGAAATGCCAGCGTTGCCGCGCCCGCCAGCAGCGTGGCGCCGAATTGTCTGCGTTGCATGTCTTTGTCTCCGTTTATCGATTGTGGTGGCCTGCACTGCAGGCGATCAGTCTTCAAAGACCGGGGGTCGTCGCTCGGCCATGGCCTTCACCCCCTCGGCAAGGTCCGGCCCGGCAAACTGGACCGCCTGCTCCGCGCTCTCGCGCGAGATCGCATTGCGGATATGGCTGAGCGAGTCGGCCTTCAAGGTCTGGCGAGTCGACTGCAGTGCCCGCGGCGACGAAGTGGCCAGTTCCCGTGCCAGCGCCAGCGCGGCGCCGCGCACTTCGGCCCTGGGCACGATGAAGTCCACCAGCCCCAACTCACGGGCGCGTGTCCCATCGACGCGGCTGCCGGTGTACAGCATCCACGCCGCCATCTGCTTGCCGATCAGCGCGGGCAGCGTGTACGAGAGCGCAAACCCGGGATGAAAGCCGAGACGGTTGAAGTTGGCGGAGAAGCGCGCCTCGGTGCACGACACGCGAAAATCCGCCGCCAGCGCCAGGCCCAGGCCACCACCGACTGCCGGCCCCTCGATCGCCGCCACGATCGGCTTGCCGAAGCTGAAAATGCGCAAGGCCTCGAGATAGATGGGATTGATGCGCGAGGCGCTGCGCGGTGCCGCCGCGCCATCGCGCCGCGAGAAGTCCGCACCCGCGCAGAACGCGCTGCCGCCCGCCTGCAGCAGCACCGCGCGGCAGGTCTTGTCGCCCTGCAGCCGGTCCAGCTCGTCGGCGATCCGGGCAATCATGTCCACATCGAAGAAATTGTGCGGCGGCCGGTTCAGCTCCAGGATGGCGACATGGCCGTCGCGCCGGCTCAGGATGACTTGGTCCGTGGTGTCAGGCATGGGTTGCGTTCCTTTCTGCTTGCATCGATTCGGCGTGCCCGGCACCCGGGCTTGCCGCGCGATCTGCGGACGGCAGGGTGCGCGCCGTCAGGTTCGGCCAGAACTGATCGGAGCCCGCCTGGATAAAGGCCTGGCCCAGGCGCTCGGCCCATTCGGTGCTGGTGCCGGCCTCGGCGCGCCAGGCCCACAGGCGCCGGGTGGCGAAGTTCAGCGGGTATTCGTAGGTAAAGCCAATCGCGCCATGGACCTGGTGCGCGATAGAGGCGCCGGTGCGCACCGCGTCGCTGGCCGTCACCTTGGCGACCGCGGCGCTGAATTCCGCCTGCGGCGCGCTGTGCTGGTGGATCGCTGGCAAGTCGCGCAGCGCCGTCGTGGCCGCCGCATAACTGCAGGCCACTTCGCCGGCCAGCACCGCCAGTTGCTGCTGGATTGCCTGGTTCTTGCCGATGGGCTTGCCGAACTGCACGCGGTCCTTCGCATACTGCACCGCCAGGTCCAGTGCGTAGTCCAGCGCGCCGGTCAGCTGCGCCGCGGTGGTGGCGGCGTAGCACACTTCCAGCGGCCGGCTCAGGCCCGCAATGCCGGCAGCCAACGCATGAGAAACCACGGCCAGATCCAGCACCACCGTGTCGGCCGGCAGCGAAGCGGCATCGGCCTTGGGCTCGATCCGCACGCCGGGCCCCCTGGCATCCACCAGCGCAAGACAGCCAGCCGTCTCGACCACCAGCCAGTGAGCGTGGCGCGCCCACTTCACGGCGGTCATGGTGCCGGACAGGGTGGCCGGCTTGCCGGCTTCATGGCTGCTCAATACCAATGACCGGGTCTGCGCCCCCGCCGCAAGCGCGAACACGCTGTCGGCAGCCAGGTCCAGCCCGCAGCGCGATGCCAGGTACTGGCCCACCACGGCCTGCGCCAGCGGTACCGGCGCCTGCGTGTAGCCCACCTGGTAGAACAGCGGCAAGGCCTCGGGCCAGGACGCCTCGATGCCGCCGTGCGCCTCGCGGCACAGGATCTTGGTCATGCCGCTTTCGGCGATGGTTTGCCACAGCGCGCCGGCGAATGCGCCGGCCTCGACCGCCGTCAGCAGTTCGCGGCTCACCTCGTTGGCCAGCAGTCGCCTGACGGTTTCTTCAATCATGTTGTCGCTCATCGCAGCCCCAGTCCTTTCGCAATAATTCCGCGCAAAATCTCTCTCGTGCCTCCGCGCAGCGAGAACGACGGCGCCGCCAGCGTTACCAGGTTCAGCACCTGGTCAAACTCGCTGCCGTCGCCCAGCCGGTCAGGGAACACCTCATAGGCAATGTCGGGCAGCGACTGCTCCAGCAGCGCGCCCTGGTCCTTGACGATGGAGGCGGCCAGCGACGGATCCTGGCCCTCGGCCAGCATCAGCGCGATGCCCTGCGACATCTGCCGCAAGGTGGCATAGCGCGCGATCACCTTGCCAAGCGCCACGGCCTGCTGACGGTTGCCGGCATCGGCGGCGTCGAGCATCTCCAGCAGCAGCTGCGTGCTGCTCAGGAAGCGCTCCGCGCCGGAGCGCTCGTACTTCAGCTCGTTGATGACCTGGCTCCAGCCCTTGCCCTCTTCGCCGACGAGGTGGTCGTCGGGAACAAAGACATCGTCGAGGATCACCTCGTTGAAGATGCGCGTGCCCAGTTGCGACACGATCGGGCGCACGGTTACACCCGGCCGGTCCATCTCGATGAAGATCTGGCTCATGCCGGCGTGGCGGTCATCGCCGCGCTCGCTGGTGCGCACCAGCGCCACCATGTAGTGCGCATGGTGGGCGCCCGAGGTCCAGACCTTGCGGCCGTTGATCTTCCAGCCGCCATCCACCTTGGTGCCCCGCGTGCGGATCGAAGCGAGGTCGGAACCCGAGTCCGGCTCGCTCATGCCGATGCAGATAAAGGCCTCGCCGCGGCGGATCTGCGGAATGATCTTCGGCGCAAGCTTGTCGCGGCTGTAGCGGATCAGCAGGGGCCCCATCTGCCGGTCCGCGGCCCAGTGGGCACCCATCGGCGCGCCCACGGCCAGCAGTTCTTCGAGCATCACATAGCGCTCCAGCATGCTCTTGCCGCCGCCGCCGACCTCGGTCGGCCAGGTCATGCCGAGCCAGCCCTTCTCGCCCATTTTTTTCGAGAATTCGGGATCCCGCCCGGCCCAGTTGTGCGCCCGCTCGACGCGGGAATACCGGGTCATGTGCTCCCTGGCAAAGGTCCTGGCTTCCTCGCGCAGCGCCTCGCATTCCGGCGGCAAGTCGCCTACCGCGATGTGCAACGTATCCATGTTTATCCTTACTTGCTTGCGAACAAGCAACACTCTATAGTCAATGCATCGAATCCGCTCTAGGTAATTACGAGGAGAAGCCAGTCCCCATGAAAGCAAGCGACACCACCGACCCGACGCAACCTTCCGCCACGGTTCCCCGCGGCCCTCTTGCCGGTATCCGCGTGCTGGACCTGACCGCCGTGGTGCTGGGTCCGGTCGCGACCCAGGTGCTGGCTGACTTCGGTGCCGAAGTGATCAAGGTCGAGCCGCCCGAGGGCGACCTGATGCGTGCCAATGGGGTAAGCCGCACACCCGGCATGAGCTCGACCTTCATGAATATCAACCGCAACAAGAGTTCGGTCTGCATCGACCTGAAGACGGAGCAAGGCAAGGCGCAGCTGCGCCAGCTGATTGGCCGCTGCGACGTGCTGGTGCACAACATCCGCGTCAAGGCGATCCAGCGGCTGGGCTTTGATTACGATGCGGTGGCGCAGATCAACCCGGGCATCGTCTACTGCGCCGCCACCGGCTTTGGCGAGGGCGGCGCCTTTGCCGGCCAGCCCGCGTTCGACGACATCATCCAGGGGGCCTGTGGCCTGGCCCATCTGGTGGGCCACGAGAGCGGCGTACCCGACTATCCGCCCACGCTATTGGCCGACAAGATCGCCGGACTGGCCACGGCCAACGCCATTCTCGGCGCACTGGTGCACAAGGCCCGCACCGGCGAAGGCCAGTACGTGGAAGTGCCGATGTTCGAGACCATGGTCGCCTTTACCATGACGGAACACCTGGGCGGCCATGGTTTCCACCCGCCCATCGGCGATGCCGGCTATGCGCGCCTGCTCAAGGGCGGGCGCAAGCCTTCGCCGACACGGGACGGCTATATCGCCGTGCTGCCCTACACGGAGCAGCACTGGAAGGCCTTCTTCCACCGCTTCGGGCGCGGCGAGTTCATCGACCAGTTCAATATCAGCAGCCGCATCGAGCGCAACAAGAACATCCAGGCCATCTACGCGGAGTTGCGCAAGATCACCGCGCAATACACCACCAGGGAAATGATGGAAGTTTGCCGGGAAATGGACATCCCGGTCGCGGAGATGTACTCGATCCACACCATTCAGAACCATCCCCAGGTGCAAAGCACAGGCTTGTTCCAGACCATGGCGCACCCCACCGAAGGCGAAGTGGTGACGACCCGGCCGACAGCGCTATTTTCGAAAACGCCTGCGTCGATCTATAAGCCAGCGCCTAACCTGGGCGAGGATACCGAGCGTATCCTGAACCTCGCGCCGTGACGCGATAGGGGTATCCGACAACGCTGGCACACAGGGCAGTGCCAGCCTGTCCTGCTGCGCCGGGCAGCGTTACCCGGCGCTGCCGTCAGCCTTGCGCCGCCAGCCAGTCGCCCACGGCAGGGGCGGCCAGCGCCCCCAGCACACGCAACGCTGCCACCTCCGCCGGCAACCATGCGGAGCGATCCGCCAGATAGTTGAAGGTGCCGATCACGCGCGACTGGCAGCACAGCGGCACATTGACCACCGCCGTGCAGCCGAGCGCGCGGATGAGCTGCACGTCATCGAACACCTCCGCCAGCGCGGCATCGCCCTCGCCGACAAAAACCTCGCCGCGCTCGAGCAAGTGGCGCCGCCACGGACTGTCGCCCTTTTGCTTGCGTCCGCCCATTGGATAAGCGGACGGGTGGGACGACCACAGCCGTTCGATCTGGGCCGGCCCGGCATGCCAGGCGTTGATGGTCAGCAGGCCGGGGCCCAGCGCCTGCAGGGTGGCGGCGCCGATCGCGTCGAACGCGGCACCGGGATCGCGGGCCTGTTGCAGCTGGTCGCACAGCACATTGGCCGCTGCCACCAGCGAGGCGGTACGCAGCAGGCTCATGTCATTCCCCCTTGATGCCGAGTTCGCGGATCAGCTTGCCGTAGCGGTCGGCATCGCGCTGCAGGATGGTGCCGAACTGCTGCGGCGTGGAGGTCGCGGTCTCGACGCCGATGGCGTTCATCTTGGACTTGACCTCGGGCAGCGACATCACCGCGTTGATCTCGCGGTTCAGGCGCGCGGCCAGCTCCGCCGGCATGCCCTTAGGACCGAAAGCACCGTACCAGACCGCCAGTTCATAGCCGGGCACGGTTTCGGCCACGGTCGGCACATTGGGCAGCAATGGCGAGCGCTTGCTCTCGGTGACGGCCAGCAGGCGCAGCTTGCCGCCCTTCACGTGCGGCAGCGTCTGCGTGCCGGCGGAGAACAGCAACTGGGTCTGGCCGGCCACGGTATCGACCACGGCGGGCGCGCCGCCCTTGTACGGCACGTGCAGCATCTGCACGCCGGCCATCTTCTCGAACAGCACCGCGCTCAGGTGGTTGGTCGAGCCGGGGCCGGCGCTGGCATACGCCAGCTTGCCCGAGTTGGCCTTGGCATAGGCGATCAGTTCCTTGACGTTGTTCGCCGGCACCGACGGGTGCACCACCATCGTGTTGGTCACGTAGGCCAGCAGACCCAGCGGCGTGAAGTCCTCCACCCCGCGGAACGGCATGTTCGGCATCAGCGCCGGATTCATTGCGTGCGTGCTCATCGAACCGACCAGCAGCGTGTAGCCGTCGGGCCGGGCGCGCGCCACCATGGCCGAACCGATATTGCCGGAGGCCCCGGGCTTGTTGTCGACGATCACCGGCTGGCCGAGCGAGCGGGTCAGGTGTTCGGACAGCACGCGCGCCAGGATATCGGTCGAGCCGCCGGCGGCCCACGGCACGATCAGCGTAATCGGCTTCTGCGGCCAGCTGTCGGCCGCGCGTGCGGCGCCGGTCATGCACATCGCCAGCGCGGCCATGCCGCCCAGCAGGGTCTTGGTCATCCATCGCATGGTGCTACTCCTCCGTCTTCGTGTCTGTCTGTCGATTGGGTGGGACTTGGTGGATCGTCAGCGCCCGGCGGCATAGCCCTGCATGCCGCGCGGATTGGCGCCGGCGCGCAGCACCAGCCGGCCGCGGGCATCGAACTCGCGCGAGCACGCCGACATGCGGCCCTCGGACCATGGCTCGCCCACGCGCACGTCGTGGCCGCGCTCGCGCAGTGCGGCCAGCGTGCTTTCCGGGAAGCGCGATTCGCTGCTGATGCGGTTGAGCACGGTCTGGCGCGGCCAGAACGATGCCGGGAAGTGGTCGACGTGCCAGGCCGGCGCGTCGATCGCCTCCTGCAGGTTCATGCCATGCACGGCATGGCGCAGGAAGAACGCCAGCGACCACTGGTCCTGCTGGTCGCCGCCGGGCGTGCCGAACACCATGTAGGGTTCGCCGTCGCGCAGCGCCAGCGATGGCGACAGCGTGGTGCAGGGCCGCTTGCCGGGCGCAAGCGTGTTGGGCAGCCCGGGCTCCAGCCATGTCATCTGCAGGCGGGTATTGAGGGCGAAGCCAAGCGCCGGGATGGTCGGGCTGGACGACAGCCATCCGCCCGACGGCGTCGCCGCAACCATGTTGCCGTGGCGGTCGATCACGTCGATATGGCAGGTATCGCCGACAAAGATCTCCTGTTCGGCCCACTCGGCCACCGGCGGCAGTTCGGCAAAGGTGGGCTCGCCCACGCCGAAGCGCACGTCGGCGCGCTGCAGCGTGCGCGTGGCCGCGGCCAGGTCGGGCAGGCGCGGCGCGATGCCGTTGACCGTGCCGGGCTCGAGCGACAGCGCCGCATGCGCGCCGATGCGCTGCGCGCGCGCAGCCAGGTAGCCATCGTCCAGCAAACCCGCCAGCGGGCTCGCGGCGAAACGCGGATCGCCGTACCACGCCAGCCGGTCGGCCATGGCCAGCTTGGCGGCCTCGGCAATGCGGTGCACGAACTCGGGTGAATCCACCGCATGCTGTTCCAGGCCGGCATGGCGCAGCATGCCGAGCTGCTGCAGGAACACCGGCCCCTGGCTCCAGATGCCGCACTTGGCTACGGTGTAGCGGCCAAAGTCCAGGGTCGCGGGCGCCTCGATCTCGGGGGTCCAGCTGGCCATGTCTTCACGGCGCAGCAGGCCGGCGTGCTTGTCGCCGGTGGTGTCGCGCACCGGCGTACTGCGGCAGTACGCATCGATTTCCTGCGCGACGAAGCCGCGGTACCAGCAGTCCAGCGCCGCATCGATCTGGCCGGTGCGGGTATCGCTGCGGCGCTGCGCCTCCTCGACGATGCGGGTATAGGTGGCCGCCAGCACCGGCAGCGTATGCAGGCTGCCGGGGCGCGGTACCTTGCCGTCGGGCAGCCAGGTCTGGGCCGAGCTGTGCCATTCGTCGCGGAACAGCGCCTGCACCGCCAGGATCGCGCGCGCGATGCGCGGCACCAGCGGAAAGCCGTCGCGCGCATAGCCGATGGCGGGCGCCAGCACCTCGGCGAGCGTCCAGCTGCCATGTTCGCGCAGCATGGTCAGCCATGCGCCGAAGGCACCGGGCACGGCGGCCGGTATCAGGCCGATGCCGGGCACCAGGTCCAGGCCCATCGCGCGCAACGTGGCGGGATCGGCCAGCGCCGGCGCCGGGCCCTGCCCGCACACCGAGCGCATGGCGCGCTCGCGCTCGCTCCAGTACAGGATCGGCACTTCGCCGCCGGGGCCGTTCAGGTGCGGCTCGACCACCTGCAGCACAAAGCCCGCGGCGACCGCGGCATCGAAGGCGTTGCCGCCGCGCTCCAGCACGCCCATGGCGGTCTGCGTGGCCAGCCAGTGCGTCGACGCCGCAACGCCAAAGGTGCCAACAATCTCGGGACGGGTGGTGAACATGGGGAATGCTCCTGTGATGCCGGCCAGTATAGGTTTGCGGAATAACCAGCTGTGCCTGTTTGGTTATTGTGGTATTACCATCTGGTAATTCCGTCATCGCGCCCGCCCCCGGCGCGCCCCCCGTGTCCATCGCCCCCGACAAGCTGGTCCACAACCTGGTATCGCGGCTGCGCCTGCGCCACCTGCCGCTGCTGCTCGAGCTGGCGCGGCAGCGTTCGGTGTCGCGCGTCGCGGCCGAGCTCAACCTGTCGCAGCCCGCCGTCACCAAGACCCTGCGCGAGATCGAAGACATCTTCATGGTGCCGCTGTTCACCCGCACCCGGCGCGGACTGGAACCCACGCCCACCGGCCTGGCGGTGCTGGCGCACGCGCGGCTGACACTGGCCGATGCCGATGCGCTGGGGCGCGAACTGGCGGCGATCGAAGCGGGCCTGTCGGGCCGGCTGCGCCTGGGCGTGATTCCCTACATCAGCCGCGGCGTGCTCGATACGGCCTGCACTTTCGGCCTGGCGCAGACCCCGCGGGTGTCGGTGCTGGTGCGCGAAGGCACCACCGACGAGCTGGTCAGCGCGCTGCGCGACCATGAGCTGGACTGCGTTATCGCGCGCACCTTCTTTGCGCCGGGCGCGGACATCGTGCAGCAGCCGCTGTATCGCGAAGAACCGGCACTGGTCGTGCCCACCGCAGCCGCGTCGCGGCTGGCGCGCGGCGCGCTCGACTGGCACCGGCTGGCCGAACGCGACTGGATCCTGCCGCCGCCCAACACGCCGATCCGGCGCACCATCAACACCATCTTCGCGGTCGCGGGCGTGGCGCAGCCGACGCCGATGGTCGAGACCTATTCGATCAAGACCATGGCCACGCTGATGCGCAGGCATCCGGCAGCAACGACCATTGTGCCCAGGGCGGTCGCTAACGAACTGGTCGAGGCCAGGGGCGCGGTGGCGCTGCCGCATGCGCTGAGCTGGGACCTGCCGCCGGTGGGCGTGATGTGGCGGCGCCAGCCAGTGGAAGACGACGTGGTGGCAGCGCTGGTGGCCTGCCTGCGCGCGCTGTCGGCAGACCTCACCTAGTCTGCGGCAGGCGCCCGGGCAAGGCCCGCGCTCGCTCGCGGCCAGGCATCAATTCCGCGTCAACACCCGCACCGGCCCGCGCCTCTCCAGCACGTCGACCACCACGCGCTCGCCGGAACGCCGCACCGCGACGTCGGCGCTGCCGCCGCCGACGCCGAGGTTGCGGAACACCACCTCGTCCAGGAACGGCGGCAGCGACGGGTTCTCGAACGTGATCGCCGGCTCCTGGGTGTCGAAATCCAGCCCCAGGCAGGCCTGCAGCATCAGCAGCGGCGCGGCCGCGGCCCAGGCCTGCGGCGCGCACGCCACCGGATAGAAGGTTGGCCCCTGGCTGCGCTGGCGCGCGAAGCCGCAGAACAGTTCCGGCAGGCGGCGCAGGTCGATATAGCTGGATGCCGCGAACAGGCCCTCGAAAATGCGGCTGGCTTCGGGGTGGTAGCCGTAGCGCGCCATGCCTGCCGCGATTAGGGCATTGTCGTGCGGCCAGACTGAGCCGTTGTGGTAGCTCATCGGGTTGAAACGCGCGGCGTCCGCGGCGACGGTACGGATACCCCAGCCACAGAACGACGTACTCTGCATCAGCGTGCCCACGACCGACGGCACGCGCTCCGGCAGCGCGATGCCGGTAAACAGCGTATGGCCCGCGTTGGACGCGCGGATGCGGCACGGCTGCTTCTTGCCATCCAGCGCCAGCACGTAAGTGCCCAGCGCAGGGTCATAGAAGTGCTTGTCAAAGGCGTCGCGCAGCACTTCCGCCCGGGCGGCATAGCGGGCGGCGCCTTCGCTGTCGTCCAGCGCCGCGCGAATCTGCGCCGCGGCCTGCCAGGCGCCATAGGTGTAGGCCTGGACCTCGGCCAGCGCGATCGGGCCGGCGGCGAGCCGCCCGTCCTCGTGGAACACCGAATCGCGGCTGTCCTTCCAGCCCTGGTTGATCAGGCCTTCCGGCGACTGGCGGCCGTATTCGACGAACCCGTCGCCGTCGCGGTCGCCGTATTCGCTGATCCAGTCCAGCGCGGCCTGCAGCCTGGGCCACAGCGCGCGCACGGTGTCGACATCGCCGGTGCGCCGCAGGTAGGCGCCGGCCAGCAGCACGAACAGCGGCGTGGCATCGACGCTGCCGTAGTAGAGCGCGAACGGCACCTCGCCCAGGCGCGCCATTTCTCCATGGCGCATCTCGTGCAGGATCTTGCCGGGCTCGGCATCGGCGCCGGGGTCGACGGCCTCCGCCTGCATCGCGGCGAGGTACTGCAGCACGCCGCGCGCGATCTCGGGATCCAGCCATAGCGTCTGCAACGCGGTGATCAGCGCATCCCGGCCGAATACCGTGCTGAACCACGGGATGCCGGCATACGGGTAAGGTCCGTGCACGGTGTTGGTCAGCAGCATGTACAGGTCGGAGATGCTGCGCCGCGCGACTTCGTTGAACAGCTCGTTCGAGGTGGTGATCGACGCCGCGCGCCCGGACGAGCGCCGCAGCTCGCGCCTCGACTGCAGCAGCGCGCCGAGAAAGGACTGGGCCTCGCGCTCCTCATGGTCCACCGACTTGCAGCGGATCTCCATGCGCAGCAACTGCATGCACGACGGCTTGAGCAGCAGCGTGAAGCTGGCGCGGCTGCCGCTCAGCGCCTGCGGCACCGGGTCGAACGAGAGCCGGGTTTCGCGCCGCGCCTGATCCAGGCCGGTATAGCTCAGCGTGACCGCGGCGCCGTCGACTTGCGGCGGGTGCATGGTGCCGCGCCTCAGCCGCTGCGTGCCGCGCACTTCGAACAGGTCGGCAAAGTCCGCATCGAAAGCGATGTCGATGCACACGCGCCGCGGCCGGTCATCGAAATTGCGCACGCTCAGCCGTTCATAGCACGCGCCGTTCCACAGGAAGCGCGAGCGGCGCAGGTGGATCAGGTCGTGCTCCAGCCACAGCGCGCCTTCCTGGTCGAACAGGTCCGGATTGGTCAGGTCGCAGGTCAGCGCGGCATTGTCGTCGCGCAGCGTTGACGACAGCAGCATCGGGCGCTGCCCTTCCACCGTCAGCCGCAGGAAGGACAGGTGGCGCGTGTCGAAATGGAACAGCCCCTCCGGGCTGCCCGGCGCACCGATCGCATCGCCGTTATGGTCGAACAGCGCGAAGGTGTCGCCATGCTTGAGCGTGCGCGGGCGCCGCTCCTGCAGCGACGCCGCCGCCGGGATATAGAACTGCGCGACGTCGCCGGCGCCGGCGACCGCCACCGAGCGGTTGGGATGTTCCGTGGATTCTGCAGGCATGAGGGGGTCTCTCCAGCAGTGGTCGTGTGCGGTTATGCGAGCGCCAGTCCGTCGGCCTCGCCATGTGCCTGGCCGGCGTCGCCGGGGTTCGGCAAGCCCTGGTAAATGCGCACGTAGTCGCGCGCCATCCGCTCCGCGGTAAAGCGCGCTTCGAACGCGGCACGCACGCCGGCGCGCGGCAGCGTGGCCACGCTGGCGACGGCAGCCACCGCTTCATCGACGCTGTGCACGATATAGCCGCTGATGCCCGGCTCGATCACCTCCGGCACCGAACCGCAATCGAACGCAATCACCGGCGTGCCGCACGCCATGGCCTCGATCATCACCAGGCCGAACGGCTCGGGCCACGCGATCGGGAACAGCAGCGCGCGCGCATTGCCCAGGAACGCCGACTTCGCCGACTCGTCGATTTCACCGATGTATTCGACTTCGGCATGCGCCGCCACCAGCGGGCGGATCACTTCCTGCCAGTAAGTGCGGTCGACCCGGTCGACCTTGGCCGCCATCTTCAGCGGCAAACCCGCGCGCGCCGCTACCTCGATGGCATGGTCGGGGCGCTTTTCCGGCGAGATGCGGCCAAGGAATGCCAGGTAGTCGCCCGCCGGATTGGCGCAGTAGTCCAGCAGCGTCGCCGGGATGCCGTGGTGTACCGTGCCCACCCAGTTCACCGGCGGCATCGGCGCGCGCTGCGCGTCGGAGACCGACACCAGCGGGAATTGCGGGAAATGCGCATAGAAGGGCTGCAGCTCCGGCAGGTCCAGTCGGCCGTGCAAGGTGGTCAGCGCGCGCACCGGCAGGCGCCGCAGCAGCGGGCATTGCAGCATGTCGATATGGAAATGCAGGACATCGAAGCGCGCGGCGGCAGCCATTACGCGGTCCAGCATCATCACGTAGTAAGGCAGATGGTCGCCGACGTCCGCATCGAGGCGCAGTGCCATGTCGCAGCACGGCACCAGCTCGGCGCCGGTGACCGAGTCGCCGCTGGCGAACAGCGTGACCTCGTGGCCCTGGCGAACCAGTTCTTCCGTCAGGTACGAAACGATGCGCTCGGTGCCGCCATACAGGCTGGGCGGGCAGCGCTCGGCGAGTGGTGCAATCTGCGCAATCTTCATCGGCTCTCCCCCCTGGTTATCAGCAAACTGCAGGGTGGATTGCCGCGACAGTGCCTGGGGCTGATGAAGGCACCATAGAAAGCGGCGGGGGCTTTTTCAAGCTGGTCCGGACCATGCAGGCGCGGCATGGAAACCATGTAGCGCAGCGATGATGGCGGCCCTGCCCGTCAGGGCTTACCCGGAGGCACGGCCGCTGCTATTTCGCGGTGCGGAATAGCGAGCCGCTTTCCTTGACGGTGCCCGCGCGCCTATGCAAAAGTCGGCGAAAACGAACGATCGTGCGGGAACGCTTTCCCGACACGGCGTCACCGGGCGGCAATGCCGTCCGGCTTGCCGGGCGGCCATCGCGCCGCATCGCACAGGAGACACCGCCATGCAGTATCCGCAGCACCGCATTGCGCATCGCCATCGCCTGGTCCCGCACGTGGACTCGGCGCCCCCGCGCAACGACGCACGCACCGTCGCACGCATTCCGGCACGACAGCCCGCGCTGCCGCCGGCCTGACCTACTGCGCCCGAGTTTCACCTGCGCGGCCGCGCCTGGCGCCGCCGCGACGGAACACGCACGGCCATCGCCGGCGCGTGCCTGCTTTCCCGAACCGCAAGAGGTACCCCCGTGGCATTGTTCCTTCAACAGATCCTGAACGGCCTGACGCTGGGCGGCGTGTACAGCCTGGTCGCGCTTGGCCTGACGCTGGTCTACGGCATCCTGCACGTGCCGAATTTTGCGCACGGCGCCTTCTACATGGCCGGCGCCTATGTGTCGTACTACCTGATGACCGCGCTGGGCGTGAATTACTGGCTGGCGATGCTGGGCGCGGCGCTGGTGGTGGCGGTGCTGTCGATGCTGGCCGACCGGCTGGTGTTCCACCCCCTGCGCAATTCGCCCGAGCTGCACGACATGATCGCCGCCATTGGCATCCTGCTGTTCCTGGAAGCCGGCGCGCAGGCGCTGTGGGGCGCGGACTTCCACCGCATGCCCACGCCGTACGGGCAGATCGTCGACGTGTTCGGCCTGACCGCGCCGCTGCAGCGCCTGCTGATCATCGGCGCCGCCTTTGCGCTGATGGTGCTGCTGCACCTGTTCCTGACCCGCACCATGACCGGCGCCACCATCATGGCGATGGCGCAGAACCGCGAAGGCGCGGCGCTGGTCGGCATCGACGCCACGCGCGTGACCCTGCTGGTGTTCGCCATCTCCGGCGCGCTGGCCGCGATCGCCGCCACGCTGTACGCGCCGATCAACCTGGTCTACCCGAGCATGGGCAACCTGGTGATCACCAAGGCCTTCGTCATCATCATCCTCGGCGGCATGGGCAGCATCCCCGGCGCCATCGTCGGCGGGCTGATCATCGGCATGGCCGAGAGCTTCGGCGGCTTCTACGTTTCCACCGACTACAAGGACATCATCGCCTTCGTGCTACTGGTGGTGATCCTGTCGATCCGGCCGCAGGGCCTGTTTGCCGGCAAGGCAGCCTGAGGAGTACGACATGAAAGCACTGCAAGGAAAGACCGGCTGGATGCTGTTGCTGGCGCTGGCCATCGCGTTCCCGCTGGTCACGCCCAACAGCTACTACCTGACCGTGATGACGCTGGCCTTCATCTATGCCATCGCCACGCTCGGGCTGAACCTGATCACCGGCTATACCGGCCAGTTGAATCTGGCGCACGGCGGCTTCATGGCCATCGGCGCCTATACGCTGGGGATCCTGACCGTGGACCACCAGGTGCCGTTCTGGCTGGCCTTCGTGCTGGCCGGTGTGATCTGCATGGTGCTGGGCTATGTGGTCGGCGTGGTGTCGCTGCGCCTGAAGGGCCATTACTTCTCGATCTTCACCATGTGCGTGGGCTACATCATCTACCTGCTGATCGAAAAGTGGGAAAGCCTGACGCACGGCACCGTGGGTCTTATCGGCATCCCGGTGCCGGCGGCGATCGGGCCGCTCAGCTTCGACAGCGTGCAGGCGCAGTATTACCTGGTGCTGGCCTTCCTGGCGGTCGGCGTATTCCTGATGCACCGCATCGTCACCTCGCTGCTGGGGCGCAGCTTCATGGCCGTGCGCAACAGCGACGCGCTGGCGGAGGCGCTGGGCATCAACCTGATGCGCACCAAGGTGCTGTCGTTCGTGCTGTCGGTGGGCTATGCCGGCTTTGCGGGCGCGCTGTACGCCGGACAGGTGCGCTTCCTGGGCCCGGACATCGCCCGCACCGACCTGACCTTCGACATGGTGATGTCGATGCTGGTGGGCGGCATCGGCACGCTGTTCGGGCCGCTGCTGGGCGCGGTGCTGGTGCCGTGGATCACGCAGTCGCTGCAGTTCATGCAGGACTACCGCATGCTGGTGTTCGGCCCGGTGCTGGTGCTGCTGATCATCTTCGTGCCCGACGGCATCGTCGGTTCTTACCTGAAAAAGCAGGCGCGCAAGGCCGCCGCCGAGCGGCGCGGCAAGCTGGCCCAGCCCGCTGCCGCGAGCAACGCCGCGACCAACGCCGCCTCTGTACCGACCACCCGCGCCGGAGCCGACCATGCTTGAGATTCGCAACCTGACCAAGAAATTCGGCGGCCTGACCGCGGTGCACGATGTCTCGGTGACCTTCGAGCAGGGCCATATCAACGCCATCATCGGCCCCAACGGCGCCGGCAAGACCACCTTCTTCAACCTGGTCGCGGGCACCCATGCGCCCTCCTCCGGCCAGATCCTGTTCAAGGGCCAGGACGTGGCCGGCCTGCGCGCCGACCAGATCGCGCGCCTGGGCGTGGCCCGCACCTTCCAGGCCACGGCCCTGTTCGACCGCGCCACCGTGCTCGACAACCTGATCGTCGGCCACCGGCTGCGCACCCGTTCCGGCCTGGGCGACGTGCTGTTCAACACCCGCCGCCTGCGCGAGGAAGAGCGGCTGTGCCGCGACAAGGCCGAAGCCGCGCTGGACTTCGTCGGCCTGTCGCACCTGGCGCACGAGGTCGCCGCCGACATCACGCAGGAGGCGCGCAAGCGCGTGGCGTTCGCGCTGGCGCTGGCCACTGACCCCGAACTGCTGCTGCTCGACGAACCCGCCGGCGGCGTCAACCCGGAAGAAACCGTCGGCCTGGCCGAGCTGATCCGCAAGATGGTGCGCCATGGCAAGACGGTCTGCCTGATCGAACACAAGATGGACATGATCATGCGGCTGGCCGACAAGATCATGGTGCTGAACTACGGTGAAAAGATTGCCGAAGGCACGCCCGCGCAGATCCAGCAGGATCCGCATGTCATCGAGGCCTACCTGGGAGCCGACCATGTTGCAGCTTGAACGCGTCTCGCTGTCGTACGGCAGCTTCCGCGCCCTCGACAACATCACCCTGCACGCCGGCGCCGGCGAGCTGGTGGTGCTGCTCGGCGCCAACGGCGCCGGCAAGAGCTCGATCTTCCTGGCGATGAGCGCGATCCACCGCATCAGTGGCGGCAGCATGCGCTTCGACGGACGCGAACTGTCCGGCATGAAGCCCTCGCAGATCGTGCAAGCGGGACTGGTGCATTGCCCCGAGGGCCGCAAGCTGTTCCCGGCCATGAGCGTGGAGAAGAACCTGGTGCTGGGCGCGTATGTGCACCGGCGCGACGGCGCTGGCATCCGCAAGACGCTGGACGAGGTCTATGAACTATTCCCGATCCTGCGGCAGAAAAAAGACGATGCGGCCGGCTCGCTGTCCGGCGGGCAGCAGCAGATGGTAGCGCTGGGACGTGCGCTGATGAGCCGCCCGCGCGCGCTGCTGCTGGACGAACCGTCGCTGGGGCTGGCGCCGCTGGTGGTCAAGCAGATGTTCGAAATCATCCAGCGCATCAATCGCGCGGGCACCACGGTGCTGCTGGCGGAGCAAAACGCCTATGCGGCGCTGGGGATCGCGCATCGCGCGTATGTGATCGAGAGCGGCAGGATCGTGATGGAGGGGGATCGCGATGCGCTGTTGAAGGATGAGGGGATTCGCAAGGCGTATATCGGAGGATAAGAGCAACGGACTTATCCATCCCGATTGGGTACTCCCTCTCCCGCAAGCGGGAGAGGGGAGAAAACAAGCGGTCGACACGGGCCGCGGAACAAACAAAGCGCAGTACTTTCAGGAGACAACACCATGCAAAACAACCTCATGCGCCGCATCTTCCCGCTGGCCGCCACCGCCGTGGCCGCGATGCTGGCCTCGGGCGCCGCGCTGGCGCAGGAAGTGGTCAAGATCGGCTACACCGGCCCGCTTTCCGGCGGCGCCGCGCTGTATGGCAAGAACGTGCTGTCGGGCGTGCAGATGGCGGTGGACGAAATCAACGCCTCGGGCCTGGAGGTCAAGGGCAAGAAGGTCAAGCTGGAGGTGGTGGCGCTGGACGACAAGTACTCGCCCGCCGAGGCCGCCATCAACGGGCGCCGCCTGGTGCAGCAGCACAAGACCCCGGCGGTGTTCGTGCCGCATTCGGGCGGCATCTTCGCGCTGCAGGCCTTCAACGAGCAGGAGAAATTCCTGGTGATGGCCTACTCCAGCGTGCCGCGCATCACCGATGCCGGCAACAAGCTGACCATCCGCATCCCGCCGGCCTATACGGGCTATATCGAGCCGTTCATCAAGGCGCAGATGAAGCGCTATGGCAAGAACGTGGCCTTGGCCCCGGCCGACCACGACTACGCCAAGGCCTGGGTGCAGGCCTTCCTGCCGGCGTGGGAAGCCGCCGGCGGCAAGGTGGTGGCGAACAACCCGATGTCGTACACCAAGGCCACCGACTTCTACAGCGGCGTGTCGCGCGCCATCAGCGAGAAGCCGGACGTCATGTTCGTCGGCGGCCCGTCGGAGCCGACCGCGCTGGTGGTCAAGCAGGCGCGCGAGCTGGGCTTCAAGGGCGGCTTTATCGTGATGGACCAGGCCAAGATGGACGAGATGGCCCGCGTCACCAACGGCCTGGGCATGCTGGAGGGCTCGATCGGGGTGCTGCCGCTGGTCAATGACAGCCGCCCCGCCGCGCAGGCCTTCAACGCCCGGTACAAGAAGCTGCACGACGGGCGCGATGCCACCACCGAGATGTCGCTGAACTACACCATGGTGTATGCGCTGGCCGGGGCGATGAAGCTGGCCGGCACCGCCAGCGACGCCGCGGCGATCCGCGCGAAGATGCCGGATGCGGTCAAGGGCCTGGCCAAGGAGGTCAATCCCAACGAAGTCGACGGCATCGACGCCAAGGGCGGCTCGATGGCCGACACCGTAGTCGGCTGGGTGCAGAACGGCAAGATCTCGCAAGTCCGCTTGTCGGAACTGGCGAAGTAAAGCGGGACACGCGGCCGGTACCGCGCCAGCGCAAACCCCGGCATGCCGCGAGGCATGCCGGGGTTTTTCATTGCGGCGGTCGGGCGTGACTAGCGGCGATCGCCGTCGCGGCCCTGGCGCGCCTCCATCTGGCCACGCTCCTGCTGCGCGCGTTGCTGCTGCTGTTGCTGCTGTTGCTGCTGGCGCTGCTGATCCATTTGCTGGCGCTGGCGCTCCTGCATCTGCCGCTGCTGCTCGTGCATCTGCCGTTGCTGCTGTTCGGCCTGGCGCTGCATGGCCTGCTGGCGCTGCTGCTCATGCATCGCCCGCTGCTGCTCCTGCATCGCGCGTTGTTGCCCTTGCATATGGCGCTGCTGCTGTTCGGCCTGCCGCTGCATGGCTTGCTGGCGCTGCTGCTCCTGCATGGCCCGTTGCTGCTCCTGCATATGGCGCTGCTGCTCGGCCTGGCGCTGCATGGCCTGCTGCCGTTGCTGCTCCTGCACCGCGCGCTGCTGGTCCTGCATCTGGCGCTGCTGCTCGGCTTGCCGCTGCATGGCCTGCTGCCGCTGCTGCTCCTGCGCCGCGCGCTGCTGATCCTGCATCTGCCGCTGTTGGTCCGCTTGCCGCTGCATGGCCTGCTGGCGCTGCTGCTCTTGCACCGCGCGCTGCTGATCCTGCATCTGGCGCTGCTGGTCCGCCTGCCGCTGCATGGCTTGCTGGCGCTGCTGCTCCTGCATCGCGCGCTGCTGCTCCTGCATCTGCCGCGGCTGCTGTTCGGCCTGGCGCTGCTGCGCTTCCTGGCTCTGGCGCTGCTGTTCGAAGCGCTGGCGCTGCATCTCCTGCGATTGCCGCGCCGGATCCGGGCGTTCCTGCCCATCGGCCCACTGGCGCGGCGGCGTGCGCTGCTGGCGTTGCTCTTCCAGCTGCCGTTGCTGCTCGCGCAGCGCGCGCTGCTGCTCGATCTGCTGGCGCTGCTGTTCGCGCTGCATGCCCTGTTGCTGCCGCTGGGCATCCCCCGGCACCCCCGGCTGCCCGGCAAAGCCGCGCGCCTCGTCGGGCCGGGTGCTCTGGCCGCGGCCCGGGCCGCGCCACGGCTCGCCCCGGGCCTGCGCATCGTTGCGATCCGCGCGGCCGTCGCCGTCGGCATCGATACGCCCGGGGCGCGGCTGGACCGGAGCGTGGTCGCGCGATGCGATAGCGGCCTGGCTCATGCGCACGTCCGGCACCGGCCGTGCGTCGCGGCCGGGCCGGCGTTCGTTGCCGCCGCGCCAGGCCGGGCCGGCCCCGGGCACGACCCCGCCCTCGCGCGCAAAGCGCCGGGCCAGGTCTTCCGTGGCCGGCCGGCCCGGCGCGCGCGCGGCGATGGCCTGGCGTTCGAAGCCATGGCGCGCCTGCGGCGGCAGCGGTCGCAGCGGCGCCGCGCCTACCAGGCTGCCCTTGACCGGCGCCACCGGCGGCGCGCCGTGGGCCTCGCCCGCCGGCAGGTTGCGCCATTCGGGGCGGTGCAGGCCGCGCGCCGGCCGTCCCTCGACAAAGTTGCGCGCCGGCATGCCGGTAATGGCACCGGGCACGTTGCGGTTGGCGTAGGGCGGCGGGCGGCGGTCGCCCATCACGAAGTTATTGACCGTAACCCGGTTGATGCGGGCGACGTAGGTCGGGCTGGCGCGATAGACCGGCCGGTAGGCGTCGCGCGGCCCCAGCGGATACCAGGCCACGCCCGGGCCGCTGCCCACGCGCACGCTCCAGTTCGGTCCGGCGGCGCCGACGAAGGCGACCAGCGCCGGCGCATAGCACGGGCGCACACGCGGCCCGGGGACCCAGCCCCAGCGCGAGCCCACATAAGCCCAGCGGCCGTAATGCGACGGCGCGAAGCCCCACGGCGCGTCGTCGATCCAGGTCCAGCCCCACGGCGCGATCCAGGCCCAGTGGCCGGCGCTGTACGGCACCCATCCCGCGCTGACCACGCGCGGGAACCAGATCGCGCCGTAGCCCGGGTCTTCCTGCCAGTCGCCATAGCCGTCCAGCGCGGCGTAGCCCGGCATCTCGCGCGGCACATAGCGCGCCGACTGCGAAGCGTCCTCGCGCGCGTCGCGCGCCGCGGTCCAGCGGTCGAACGCGTCTTCGGGCACCGCGCCGCCGCCCGCATCGGCCAGGTCGGTGCCGGCAAAGCGCATGCGGTCGCCGCGCTGCAGCTCGATGGTGCGGCTGTCGCCGTAGACCACCGCGCTGCCATGGCGCAGGGTCACGGTGGTGGTGCTGCCGTCGGGCGCCACGTCCAGCCGGTAGTCGCCGGGCTCGCGCGGCACGAAGGCCAGGTTGGGGGTATCGATCTCGACGGTCTGGCCCGGCGGCAACGCGCGCACGCGCACCTGCAGCGTGCCCTGGGTCAGCTTGACCTGGGTGGTGCTGTCGTCGAGGTTCAGGATGCTGGCGGCGGTGGCGCCGCCCATGCGCAGCGCCACCGTGCCGGCGTGCAGTTCGGCGCGTCCGCCCGGCTCCAGCCAGAGCCGGTCACCGGTGGTGACCGGCCGGTTCAGCCCGGCCGCGGCCCAGGCGTCCGAGCCAGCGGGCGCGAAGCTCAGGTTGCCGTCGACCGCGGTCAGCGTGGCGATGCGCGAGGAAGGATCGGCCTGCTGCTGCGCGGCGTCGGCCACCGGGGCATCGAGGTAGGGTTGGCCCGGCGCGGCGGGCACCTGCGCCAGTGCAGCAGCCGCCACGGCAAGGCCGGCTGCGGCCGCCAGCGCGGTCAGCGCCAGCCGGCCGCCAAGACGGCCTGGATAGCGGCCAGCGGATTGAAAGGGATCAGGCATGGAAGGGCAGGAGCGGGACCCGACACGGGTCGGCGGGCAGGCCGGCCCACGCCGGCGGCCACCCTATTGTCACCATACATGGCCCCGGATGCGGCGGCGCGTTTGGCGCGGCACAGTTTGTAAGCTCGTATTTCTCCAGGCGCCTGGGCCGCGCGGCCTCGCGGCAGGCTGCGGGCGGGCCGGCGGGCGGCACCGCCCTGACCAGGGCCCGTTGGCGGTCAAAGGTAGAAACAACTTCGGTGCGCCGGACAGAGGGTGTCCGGGCCGGATGCCGCTCAGCGGCCGGATTGCTGGCGCAGCAGCTCGGTCAGGCGCTCGGACGGCATCGGGCGCCCGTACAGGTAGCCCTGCGCCTCATGGCAACCGTTGGCGAGCAGGAAATCGCGCTGCTCGGGGGTTTCCACGCCTTCGGCCACCACGCCGATGTGCAGACTGGCACCCACGTTGATCACCGAGCGCACGATGGCGGCGTCGACCGGGTCTTCGGTCACGTTGCGGATAAAGGACTGGTCGATCTTGAGCCGGTCCACCGGGAACGACTTCAGGAAGCTGAGGGAGGCATAGCCGGTGCCGAAGTCATCGCAGGTCAGCGTGATGCCGTCGCGGCGCAGCGCCTGCAGCTGGTCCGAGACCTCGTCGCCCTGCTGCAGGGCGATGGTCTCGGTGATCTCGATCTCGAGGCAGTCGGGCGCCAGCTCCAGCGCCCGCAGTACGTGGCGCACCTCGGTCAGCAGCCGGCTTTCGGCCAGCTGGGCCGCGAACAGGTTGATCGCCACGCGCGGCGGCCGCGGAAAGGCCAGCGCCCAGGCACGCGCCTGGGCGCTGGCCGTTTGCAGCAGCCACATGCCGACATCGCTGGCGATGCTGCTGCCGGCCAGCGCGTCAATGAAGGCGGCCGGCGACAGCAGCCCCCGGGTGGGATGGCGCCAGCGCATCAGTGCCTCGGCGCCATGGACACGCCCGTCGCGCAGGTCGACCTGGGGCTGGTACAGCAGCTCGAACTGGCGCTGGGCATAGGCTTCGTGCAGGGCCTGCACCAGCGACAGCCGCGTGGTCACGTCCGAGCGCATCTGCGGCTTGAAGAAGCGGATGGTGCGGCCGCCGTCGTGCTTGGCCCGCGCCAGCGCCAGGCTGGCCGCCGCCAGCATGTCCGACGCCTGTTCGCCGGCCGCGGGCGCGACGCACGCGCCGATGCTGGCCAGCACGTGGTGGCGGCGCCCGGCATGTTCGTGGGGGGAGGACAGCATCGACAGGATCGCGGCGCTGACGTGGCGCACCAGCGTGGGATCGGCAATGGAGGGCAGCAGCACGCCGAATTCATCGCTGCCGATGCGGCCGATGACGGCGTCGCGGGGCGAGGCATCGCGCAGGCGGCGGGCCACGCGCTGCAGGATGATGTCGCCTTCGGCATGGCCATGCATGTCGTTGAAGGCGCGGAAGTCGTCAATGCCGATCAGCAGCAATGCGCAGCGCGGCACAGCCTCGCTATGCAGGCGTGCCTCCAGCCGCTTCAGAAAGCCCTGGCGATTGTCAACGCCGGTCAGCGGATCGAGATCCGAGCCTGGCGAGGCGCCAGCCGACTTCGCCCCCGACTTGGCCACCATCCCTGCCCCATCTGTAATTGTCGACATTGTTACCCGCTAGCAATTTAGCAAGTGTGACGAAAACTTGGAAAAAATCAAGCAGTTCCGATACACGCCTAAACCCCTAGGCGCCGGCGCAACGCCGCCCCTGCCGGGACCCTGCTGCGCGTTGAATCGGGCGGCCGCATACAGTACCCTACCGCGCATCGGGGCCGCCCCCGCCCGCCGCATGGTCCCACTGCGTCCCCGCGGCCCGCCTTTCCGGCACCGGCCTCGCCCTGAACAAGAACATCACCGGGATCTCACCGTGAATGAATGGACCATCCGCACGCGCATCCTGGCTAGCTTTTCGCTGATCCTGCTGGTCATGGCCCTGATGGGCGTAGTCGCCTATACCCGCCTGGTCGCGATCGAGCGCGAAACCGCGCTGATGCTGCGTGACGCGTTGCCCGGACTGAACTACAGCACCGGCATCCGCGGCGTCTGGGGCGAGCGCTACGTGCTGGCCTGGCAGACCATCAACGCCACCAGCGAGAACGAGCGGCGCCGCTTCCAGCAGCAGGGCCAGGAGGCGGCCAGCCGCCTGGACAAGCTCGAGCAGCAGTACGAATCCTCAATCACCCGCGACGAGGACCGGGCCGCCTTCCAGGCCTATCGCGACCTGCGCGCGCGCTACGAACAGGCGGCCCAGGTCCTGTCGCACCAGGGCGACTGGAACAGCGCCGCCGCCGCGGCGGCGCTGCGCGGCGAGGCCCATGAGCGCTGGCTCGACGCGCGCAAGGCGACCCAGCACCTGGTGGACGACAACAGCGCCGTCAACGCGCGCGCCGCGCAGGGCATCGACGATGCCGTCAATGCCGCGAAGATCGGCATCGAGGCGGCGCTGATCGTGGCGGTGGTGGTGGCGCTGGTGTGCGGCTACCTGCTGCTGCGCGCGATCACGGTGCCGATGCAGTCGATCGTCGGCCTGCTGGCCGGCATCCGCGCCGGCGACCTGCGCCTGCGCATGGCGTTGCGCCGCAAGGACGAATTCCAGGAAGTGGAGGAAGGCTTCAACCAGATGACCGGCGAGTTGACCTCGCTGGTGGGCCAGGCCCAGCGCACCGCGATCCAGGTCACCACCTCGGTCAACGAGATCGCAGCGACCGCGCGCCAGCAGCAGGCCACCGCCACCGAGACCGCCGCCACTACCACGCAGATCGGCGCGACCTCGCGCGAGATCTCGGCCACCGCGCGCGACCTGGTGCGCACCATCGACGAAGTGTCGAGCGCCGCCGGGCAGGCCGCGGGGCTGGCGGGCACCGGGCAGGTCGGGCTGTCGCGCATGGAAGGCACCATGCAGCATGTGATGGATGCCGCCGGCTCGGTCAACGCCAAGCTGGCCACGCTCAACGAGAAGGCCGGCAATATCAACCAGGTGGTGACCACCATCGCCAAGGTGGCCGACCAGACCAACCTGCTGTCGCTGAACGCCGCGATCGAGGCCGAAAAGGCCGGCGAATACGGCCGCGGCTTCGCCGTGGTGGCCACCGAGATCCGCCGCCTGGCCGACCAGACCGCGGTCGCCACCTACGACATCGAGCAGATGGTGCGCGAGATCCAGTCGGCGGTATCGGCCGGCGTGATGGGCATGGACAAGTTCTCGGAGGAAGTGCGCCGCGGCATGTCCGAGGTCACGCAGGTGGGCGACCAGCTGTCGCAGATCATCGCCCAGGTGCAGTCGCTCGCGCCGCGCGTGCAGATGGTCAATGAAGGCATGCAGGCCCAGGCCGGCGGCGCCGAACAGATCAACCAGGCGCTGATGCAGTTGTCCGAGGCCGCGCAGCAGACCGTGGAATCGCTGCGCCAGTCGAGCCAGGCGATCGACGAGCTGACGCTGGTCGCGAACGACCTGCGCAGCGGCGTGTCGCGCTTCAAGGTCTAGGCCGCCGGTTCCCGCACCGGGCCGTCGCGCGCCGCCGCCATGAAACTTTTCCTGCTGTTCCGCCTTGGCGCCGACCACTACGCGCTCGATGCCGCCGAGGTGGCCGAGGTGCTGCCGCTGACGCGCCTGAAGCAGATTCCCGGCGCGCCGGCGTGGGTGGCGGGACTGATGCAGCGGCGCGGCCGGTCGGTGCCGGTGATCGACCTGCCCGCGCTTGCCACTGGCGTGCCCGCCGCGCTGCGCACCAGCACGCGCACGGTGCTGGTCCATTACCGCCGCGATGAAAGCGAACCGGTGCGGCTGCTCGGCCTGCGCCTGGAGGCCGCCACCCAGACCCTGCGCTGCCCGGTGGAGTCGTTTGTCGATGCCGGCATCGCCGGCGCCAGTCCGCGCTATCTCGGTCCGGTGCGGCATGACGCGCGCGGGCTGGTGCAATGGGTCAGGGTCGGCGCCCTGCTGCCGGACGACGTCCATGCCATGCTGTTCGCCGATGCCGCCGGGGAGGCCGCGTGAGCACCGCCGCGCATATCGAAGCGCTGCTCAAGGCTCGCATCGGGCTCGATGCCGGCGCCATCGGCAGCGGCGCGGTGGCGCGCGCCGTGCGCGAGCGCCAGCAAGCGCGGCAAGCGCCCGATACCGAGGCCTACTGGCAGTTGCTGCAGGGCACCGCCGACGAATTCCAGGCGCTGATCGAGGCCGTGGTGGTGCCGGAGACCTGGTTCTTCCGGCACCGCGAAGCCCTGCTGGCGCTGGGCCGCTTTGCCGCCGAGCGCGCCTTTGCCGACGGCCGGCGCACGCTGCGGCTGCTGAGCCTGCCCTGCTCCACCGGCGAAGAGCCGTATTCGATCGCCATGGCGCTGCTCGATGCCGGCGTGCCGCCGGGGCGCTTCTATATCGATGCGGTCGACATCAGCGCGCGCGCGCTGGCGCGTGCGCGCCAGGCGCACTACAACGCCAATGCCTTCCGCAGCGCGCCGCTCGACTTCCGCGACCGCTATTTCACCTCCACGCCCACGGGCTACGTGCTGGACGCGCGCGTGCGCGCGCAGGTGCGGCTGCTGCAGGGTAACCTGGTCGAGCCAGGCCTGCTGGCGGGCGAAGCGCCCTATGACTTCGTGTTCTGCCGCAACCTGCTGATCTATTTCGACGCCGCCGGGCAACGCCAGGCGGTGCAGACGCTGGTGCGCCTGACCATGGCCGACGGCCTGCTCTTCGTCGGGCCGGCCGAAGCCAGCGTGCTGAGCGCACAGGGCCTGGAGCCGGTCGGCATTCCGCAGTCCTTTGCCTTCCGCAAGCCAGTGGCCGCGGCGCCGCGCGCGCGGCCTCCGTCCCACCCGCCGGTCCACGCCACCCAGCCGCCACGCATGGCCGCGCCGCCCCGGCTGCCGCGTCCGCCAGCGACCCTGCGTCCGCCGGTGGTGCGCGCGCCCGCGCCGACCGCAGCACCGGCCGCAAGGCCTGCGGGCGGCGCGCATGCCGACGCGCTGGCCGCCATCGCTGCCATGGCCGACCGCGGCGAACTGGACGCGGCCACCGCCGCCTGCCTGGCGCTGCTCGACCGCGCCGCACCGGATGCCGATGGCACCGCGCTGGCCGATGCCTATGGCATGCTCGGCGTGCTGCACGACGCCGCCGGCCGCACCGCCCAGGCGCACGCAGCCTACCGCAAGGCGCTGTACCTGGATCCGTCGCACCAGGAAAGCCTGTATCACCTGGCCGCGCTACTGGACACCGAAGGCGACCACGACGGCGCCACGCGCCTGCGCCAGCGCGCGCAGCGCCACACCCGCAAGCACCATGGCTGAGACCCGGGCCCATCCCTTTGCCACCATGGTGCGCGCCGCAGGCGTGGACGACTGCTGGCGACGCATCGGCGTGCGCGGCGACGGCAGCTGCCCGGCGCTGGCCGAGCACGCGCATTGCCGCAACTGCCCGACCTACGCACAGGCCGCCGCAATGTTGCTGGAGGCCCAGCAGCTGGACCAGGCCCTGCAGGAACTGCCGGATGCTGCCGACCTCGCCAGCGCGGCCGACGAAAATGGCAACGGCAGCGGCAACGACAATGCGCACGACGCCAGCGCGCTGGCCTGCCTGGTATTCCGCATCGGCGATGAATGGCTGGCGCTGCCCACCGCCACGCTGGGCGAAGTCACCGCGCCGTGCCCGGTCCATTCGCTGCCCCACCGTCGCGATGCCGCCGTGCTGGGACTGGCCGCGGTGCGCGGCAACCTGCTGGCCTGCCTGTCGCTGGCGCACCTGTTCGACACGGGCGCCGCGCAGGCCGAGCTCGATGCCGCGGGCAGCCGCTTCCTGATCCTTGGACAAGGCCGCGCCGCGATCGCCCTGCCGGTGGCCGAGATCGCCGGCATCGTGCGCGTGCGGCGCGCCGCGTTGCAGCCGCTGCCCGCCACGCTGGCACGGGGCTCGGCCCGCTATACGCAGGCGCTGTTTCTCGACCAGGGCCGCAGCGTCGGCCTGCTAGACGCCGCGCAGGTACGCCAGGCGCTGGCACGGAGCCTGGCATGAACCCCGAACAACTGCGCGACGCCTCGCTGCTGGAGCTGTTTGCGCTCGAAGCCGACGCGCAGGCCGAGATCCTCAACGCCGGCCTGCTCGCGCTGGAGCGCAACCCGGGCGC
Source organism: Cupriavidus nantongensis (assembly GCF_041726985.1). Lineage (GTDB taxonomy): Bacteria > Pseudomonadota > Gammaproteobacteria > Burkholderiales > Burkholderiaceae > Cupriavidus > Cupriavidus nantongensis_A. The sequence continues at coordinate 762,485 of NZ_CP168302.1, forward strand.
GCCCGAGCAGCTGGAGGCGTGCATGCGCGCGGCTCACTCGCTCAAGGGCGCGGCCCGTATCGTCGGGCTCGATGGCGGCGTGCGGCTGGCGCATGCGATGGAAGACTGCCTGGTCGCCGCGCAGGGCGGCATGCCGCTGGCCGCCGCGCATATCGATGCGCTGCTGCAGGGCACCGACCTGCTGCTGCGCATCGGCCATCCGCCCGGCGGCGACCCGGACTGGTCCGAGCAGGCCGGCCGCGCCGAGATCGACGCGGTGGTGCAGCGGCTGAGCTCGCTCGACGGCGGCGGCGTTACGGCCCAGCCCGCGGCACCGGACGCGCCGGCGCCCGTGGCGGCCCCGCGGCCTCCGTCGGCACCCGAGCCGGTGCCTCCGGCGCCGACCGGCACGCTGGCCGCGGCCGCAGACGGCCACGAGCGCATGCTGCGCATCAATGCCGATGCGCTGGACCAGCTGCTGGCGCTGTCGGGCGAGGCCATGGTCGAATCGCACTGGCTGCGGCCATTCGGCGCATCGCTGCAGAAGGCGCGGCGCCAGCAGGCGCGCGCGCTGCGCGCGGCCGACACGCTGCAGCAGGCCTTGCGCGAAACGCAGGATGGCGACGGCGCGCAGGCGCTGTCGGCAGCGCAGGCGGCGCTGGCCGAACTGCGCCAGCTGCTCGACGATGGGCATCAGCAGCTGGCGGCGCGGCTGGACGAGTTCGAACAGTACGACCATCGCGCCACGCGGCTGGCGCGCCGGCTCTACGACAGCGCGCTGGCCTCGCGCATGCGTCCGCTGTCCGACGGCCTGGCGGGCTACACGCGCATGGTTCGCGACTTGGGGCGCTCGCTGGGCAAGTCCGTGCACCTGGAACTGTCCGGCGCCGGCACGCAGGTCGACCGCGACATTCTCGAGGCGCTCGATGCGCCGCTGGCTCACCTGCTGCGCAATGCCGTCGACCATGGCATCGAGGCGCCGGCGGTGCGCGCAGCGCAAGGCAAGCCACCGGAGGGCGTGGTGACGCTGCACGCGCGCCACAACGCCGGCCGGCTGCAGATCGAGATCTCCGACGATGGCGCCGGGGTCGACCTGGAAGCGCTGCGGCGCGCCATCGTGCGGCGGCGGCTGGCCTCCGAGGACACGGCGGCGCGGCTGTCGCAGGCAGAGCTGCTCGACTTCCTGCTGCTGCCGGGCTTCAGCATGCGCGATACCGTCTCCGAGATCTCCGGGCGCGGCGTCGGCCTCGACGCGGTGCAGGAGATGGTGCGCCGCGTGCGGGGCAGCCTGCGCCTGACGCAGCAGCCGGGCCACGGACTGCACTTCAGCCTGGAGCTGCCGCTGACGCTGTCGGTGGTGCGCACGCTGCTGGTGGACGTGGCCGGCGAAGCCTATGCCTTCCCGCTGGGCCGCGTGCTGCGCGCGACCTCGGTGGCGCGCGGCGAGATCGAACAGACCGAAGGCCACCAGCACTTCCGCCAAGAAGGCCGCGCCATCGGCCTGGTCAGCGCGGCACAGGTGCTGCAGCGGGCAGGCGCCGACGCGCCGGCGCACGAGCAAGTCCCGGTGGTGGTCATCGGCGAGGGCGAGCGCACCTATGGCATCGCGGTCGACCGCATGCTCGGCGAACGCCTGCTGGTGGTGCAGCCGCTGCCCGCGGCACTGGGCAAGATCCGCGACATCGCGGCCGGCAGCCTGACTGACGACGGCACGCCGGTGCTGATCTTCGATGTCGAGGACATGATCCGCTCGGTCGAGAAGCTGGTGTCCGAAGGCAGCATCGAAGGCGTGCGCCAGGGCGCGGCGACGAGCGCGCAGGCGCGCGCGCGCCGGGTGCTGGTGGTGGACGACTCGCTGACGGTGCGCGAGCTGCAGCGCAAGCTGCTGGCCGGACGCGGCTATGACGTGACGGTGGCGGTCGACGGCATGGACGGCTGGAACGTGCTGCGCGCCGAGACCTTCGACCTGGTCATCACCGACATCGACATGCCGCGCATGGACGGCATCGAACTGGTGCGGCGCATCCGCCAGGACGCGGCGCTGCGCCAGCTGCCGGTGATGGTGGTGTCGTACAAGGACCGCGAACAGGACCGCCAGCGCGGCCTGGAGGCCGGCGCGGACTATTATCTGGCCAAGGGCAGTTTCCACGACGCCGCGTTGCTCGACGCGGTCCAGGACCTGATCGGCGAGGCACGTCCATGAAAATCGGCATCGTCAATGATTCAACGCTCGCGGTCGCCGCGCTGCGCCGCGCGCTGGCGCTGGATCCGTCGTTCGAGATCGCGTGGATTGCCGGCGACGGCGCCCAGGCGGTGCAGATGGCCGCGCACCAGACCCCGGACCTGATCCTGATGGACCTGCTGATGCCGGTCATGGACGGCGTCGAGGCCACGCGCCGGATCATGGCCGCCACCCCCTGCGCCATCGTGGTGGTGACCATGGACCTGGGCCGCAACGCCACGCAGGTGTTCGATGCCATGGGCCATGGCGCCATCGACGCGGTCGACACCCCCACGCTGGCCGAGGCCGATGCGCAGCTTGCCGCCGGGCCGCTGCTGCGCAAGCTGCGCAATATCGCGCGCCTGCTGGCGGGACGGGTGGCACCGCAGCACGCGCTGGCGGTGGCGCCGCGCGCGGTCAGCGCGGCGCGGCTGGTGGCGATCGGGGCCTCGGCCGGCGGCCCGGCCGCGCTGGCCGCGCTGCTGGGCGCGCTGCCGGCGGACTTCGGCGCCGCGGTGGTCACCGTGCAGCATGTCGACGAGGCCTTTGCCGCCGGCATGGCCGACTGGCTCGACGGACAGTGCGCGCTGCCGGTGCGCATCGCCCGCGCCGGCGAGACCCCGCAGGCCGGCACCGTGCTGCTGGCCGGCACCAACGACCACCTGCGCCTGGCCAGCCCGAGCCGGCTGGCCTACACCGAACAACCCTGCGACTACCTTTACCGCCCCTCCATCGATGTGTTCTTCGAAAGCGTGGTGGAACACTGGCGCGGCGACGTGGTCGGCGTGCTGCTCACCGGCATGGGGCGCGACGGCGCGCTGGGCCTGAAGGCCATGCGCGACCGCGGCTTCCTGACCATCGCCCAGGACCGCGCCACCAGCGCCGTGTACGGCATGCCCAAGGCCGCCGCCGCGCTCGGCGCCGCCGCCGAGATCCTGCCGCTGCCGCGCATCGCGCCGCGGCTGGTGCAGGCGTGCGGCCCGGCGGCACTGACCTGGCCTGCGCCGCCCGTCTGAAAGAATGCAACCGGTCCCAGGCCGCGCCGGGACCGCGAGAACAGGAATTGAACATGCAATCCGAATCATCCAACCTCGCCGGCATGCCCGCCGCGACCGACAAGCAAGAGTACCTTGCCATGGTGCTGCTGGTGGACGACCAGGCCATGGTCGGCGAAGCCGTGCGCCGCGCGCTGGCCACCGAGCCCGATATCGACTTCCACTACTGCTCGCAGCCCGATGAAGCGGTGGCGGTGGCGCAGCGCACCAAGCCCACGGTGATCCTGCAAGACCTGGTGATGCCGGGCGTGGACGGGCTGACGCTGGTGCAGCGCTACCGCGACAACGCCGCCACGCGCGATATCCCGATCATCGTGCTGTCGACCAAGGAAGAAGCCGCGACCAAGGGCGCGGCCTTTGCCGCCGGCGCCAACGACTACCTGGTCAAGCTGCCGGACAGCATCGAGCTGATTGCGCGCATCCGCTACCACTCGCGCTCGTACCTGAACCAGCTGCAGCGCGACGAAGCCTATCGCGCGCTGCGCCAGAGCCAGCAGCAGCTGCTGGAGACCAACCTGGAGCTGCAGCGCCTGACCAACTCGGACGGCCTGACGGGCTTGTCCAACCGGCGTTATTTCGACGAATACCTGGGCGCGGAATGGCGCCGCGCGCTGCGCGAGCAGACCGAGCTGGCGCTGCTGATGATCGATGTCGACGCCTTCAAGGCCTACAACGACACCTACGGCCACGTCGCCGGCGACGACGTGCTGCGCCGCGTCGCCGCGGTGATCCGCGACAATTGCGCACGCGCCACCGACCTGCCCGCACGCTTCGGCGGCGAAGAGTTCGCCATGGTGCTGCCCGCCACCTCGCCGGGCGGCGTGCGGCTGCTGGCGGAGAAGGTGCGCCGCGCGGTGCAGGGGCTGGCCATCGCCCACAGTGGCTCGCCCACGCTGGACTGCGTCACTGTCAGCATCGGTGGCGCGGTGCTGGTGCCCCAGCCTGACGCGCAGCCCAGCCTGCTCGTGCAAGCGGCCGATGCGGGCCTGTACCAGGCCAAGCGCAATGGCCGCAACCAGGTCATGATGTCGCCGGCCTGAACCGCTTCGGCGAGGCTGCGGCAACAACCGGTTACACATCTGCGCAGACGGCATGGCGGCCCGCGGCCGTGGTCCGCCGCGCCGCCGCGCTCGCGCTGCCAAGGCGCGCCGCCGTCTGACTCCGCGCAGGCATCACTTCCTGTCGGAATCGTCCGACACTGAATTCGGAGCGTCGCGCCTGTCTGGCCTACGGCTTCAAACCTATCGTTGCATCACGGCAAGCGTGATCCCGCGCCTGCATACCAGATAGCAACTGGCCACGCGGCCGCCGCGAACCGCGCCGGCATGGGCCAGCTCGTCTCTGACTCTAACAGCAAGAGGTGACCCATGCTTCGATCCAAGACCCTTTTCCTCGGCCTCGCGCTGGCCGCGACCGCGGTGCTGACAGCGTGCGGCGGCGGCGATGACGGCATCGACGACCGCATCGGCCTGAGCAAGCCGAGCGTGCGCGTGATCCACGCCGTCACCGGCGGCCCCAATGTCGACGTGCTGCAGAACGGCGCGCTGACCAGCATGGTCAACAAGCCCTACAAGTTCGTCTCGACCTACTTCAACGTGGAAACCGGCAACCAGCTGATCTCGTTCAACGCGGCCGGAACCCAGACGGAGCTGGCCCGCTCCAGCCTGGTGGCGGCCACCGGCCACAAGTACACCGTGGTGGCCGTGCCGGGGGCGGCCACGGCGGAAACGGTGACCATCGATGATCCGTTCGGCAAGGGCCTGCTGTCGAACAAGGCGCGCGTGCGCTCGCTGAACGCCTCGTTCAATGCGCAGAACATCGACATCTATGTGACCCTGCCCGCGATCGACCTGAACTCGGTCGCGCCGACCTTCGCCGCGGTGGGCTACAAGCAGGCTTCGCCGGCATCGGGTCAGGATTCGATCGACCTGGACGGCAACACCACTTACCGCCTGCGCATCACGCCGGCCGGCACCAAGACCGTGATCTTCGACTCGGGCGCGCTGACGCTGGCGAACAACGCCGATTGGCTGATCACCACCATCCCGTCGGATGGCATCGCGGGCCTGACGCCGAACAAGATCAAGGTGCTGGTGGCGCGCGGCGACGACGAATCGCAAGCCGGCCTGGAGCTGGTGACAACGCAATAACGCTGTCGCGGTTGCCCGCGGCAGGCGGGCAGCATGCGGGAGGCCGGTCCGGAGGGACCGGCCTTTTTTTGTTCAGGGCTCGGCGTCAGGCCGCGCCGGGGCTTCGTCGGCCGGCTCCAGCTCCGCCTTCAGCACGGCCAGGTGCGAAATATACGACTCCAGTTCGGCCCGTCCCTGCGCGGTGATGCAATACACGCGGCCGCTGCCCTCGACCAGTTCGGCGGTGATGGCGCGGGCCATCATCAGGCTGCGCAGTATCGGCCGCAGCGAGCGGATGTTCTTGTCGATGCCGCGCTCGCGCAGCCGGTCGACCAGGCTGAGCACCGTCGACGGGCTCGACTGGACCAGCTTGAGCACATAGATTCTGGAGAAAAACCGGTCAAGGGTAGGCGGTTTCATGGGCGCTGTCGGCGCACCCGATGGTGCGGGAATCCTGATCATCATGCGCAGCCCATGACTGCTGCCGCAGTCGGGCACTCTCTGGGAATAATGCGGGCGGACGCGCGCCGCCCGCAAAAGACAACGGGGTGCGCGAAGGCACCCCGTAAGCTTGCGTTGCTCGCGCCGGCCGCTCGCGGGGCCGGCGCCATTCCGGGGCGCTCGCTGGCGCTAGTCTTCCTGGAACGCTTCCTCGCGCTTGGCCTTGATCGACGGCAGCGCCACCACCGCCACCAGCGCGGCGGCTGCGATCAGCAGGCCCACCGACAGCGGCCGGGTCACGAACACGCTGAAGTCGCCACGCGACAGCAGCAGCGTGCGGCGGAAGTTCTCTTCCATCATCGGCCCCAGCACGAAGCCGAGCAGCAGCGGTGCCGGTTCGCACTTGAGCTTCAGGAACAGGTAGCCGATCACGCCGAAGCCCGCGGCCATGAACACGTCGAAGGTCTGGTTGTTGACCGAGTACACGCCGATGCCGCAGAACACCAGGATGGCCGGGTACAGGAAGCGGTACGGCACGGTCAGCAGCTTCACCCAGATCCCGATCATCGGCAGATTCAGGATGATCAGCATCAGGTTGCCGATCCACATCGACGCGATCAGGCCCCAGAACAGCGACGGGTTGCTGGTCATCACCTGCGGGCCGGGCTGGATGTTGTGGATCGTCATCGCCCCAACCATCAGCGCCATCACCGCATTGGGCGGGATGCCCAGCGTCAGCAGCGGAATGAACGAAGTCTGTGCCGCGGCGTTGTTGGCCGACTCCGGACCGGCGACGCCCTCGATCGCGCCCTTGCCGAACTCATGCGCGTTCTTGGACGTCTTCTTCTCCAGCGAGTACGCCGCGAACGAGGCCAGCGAAGCACCGCCGCCCGGCAGGATGCCCAGTGCCGAACCCAGTGCGGTGCCGCGCAGCACCGCCGGAATCATGCGCTTGAAGTCTTCCCTGGTCGGGAACAGGTTGGTGACCTTGTTGGTAAAGGTCTCGCGAGCTTCCTTCTGCTCCAGGTTGGCGATGATCTCGGCAAAGCCGAACATGCCCATCGCCAGCGCGACGAAATCGATGCCGTCGGTCAGCTCCGGCACGTCGAACGAGAAGCGCGCGGCGCCCGAGTTGACGTCGGTGCCGATCAGGCCCAGCAGCAAGCCCAGCACGATCATCGCGATCGCCTTGGGCAGCGAGCCGGAAGCCAGCACCACGGCGCCGATCAGGCCCAGCACCATCAGCGAGAAATACTCGGCCGGACCGAACTTGAAGGCGATCTCCGACAACGGCGTGGCGAAAGCGGCCAGGATCAGCGTGGCCACGCAGCCGGCGAAGAACGAGCCCAGGCCCGCCGTTGCCAGCGCCACCCCCGCTCGCCCTCGCCTGGCCATCTGGTAGCCATCGATGGTGGTCACCACCGACGACGATTCGCCTGGCAGGTTCACCAGGATGGCGGTAGTCGAACCGCCATACTGCGCACCGTAGTAGATGCCGGCCAGCATGATCAGCGCGGCCACCGGCGGCAGCGTGTAGGTGATCGGCAGCAGCATGGCGATGGTGGCCAGCGGCCCCAGGCCCGGCAGCACGCCGATCAGGGTGCCCAGCACACAGCCCAGGAAGGCGTAGGCCAGGTTCTGCAGCGACAGCGCCGTGGAAAAACCCAGCGCGAGGTGTTCAAACAATTCCATGATGCGGCGCTCCTTAACCGGTGATGAACGCCGGCCACACCGGCATCTGCAGGTTGATGCCGTACACGAAGGCGCCCAGGCTGATCAGCACCAGCACCACCGCGTTAAGCAGCGCGCCCTTCCAGCTGAACTCGTGGCTAGCCATCGACGACACCAGCACCAGCACGAACACCGACAGCACCATGCCCAGCGGCTTGAGCAGCAGCCCGAACAGCACTACCGAGCCGAGGATCCACAGCAACGTCTTCAGGTCCCAGCGGGCCAGGTGGTCCTGCTCGCCCTTGGGCGACAGCGAGGTCAGCAGCACCACCGCGCCCAGCACGGCGAGCACCAGGCCCAGCAGGAATGGAAAATATCCGGGTCCCATCTTGGCGGCCGTTCCCATGGAATAGCCGCGAGCGACCCAGGAAAAGCCCAGACCGACCAGAACGAACATCAGGCCGGAGGCAAAGTCCTTTTGGCTGCGTATGCGCAAAACGATTCTCCTCAAAGTTCACGAAATGCCGTGCCGGGGGCGCACTGGCTCAGGCGCGAGGCATGCAAGCGGCATGCTCCCCGACGGTTGATCCGAACCTTAGAGACGTGATCTTTCAGGTGCCTTTCATTTGTCCGGTTTTAGGGGTATTTACCCATAACCCCTGAAAACAAGGCAATTCCAGCGATCAGGCAAGTGCAAATACATCACGTTGTGATGTATTTGGACGCAACGAAACCGAAGGGAAAATCGACAGGAACGTCAGGCGAAACAAGACGGCGCGCGCCCTTGCATCAATGCAGGGCGCGGCCGCAAAGACGCGCGCCGATGCCCTGGCGGCAGGACACGCGTGTGCTGGGAAGGAGTGTCAGCGGTGACACAATGACACATCGATCTTTCGGAAGGCTTTCAATGCGGACATCACAGGGCAATCAGCGCGCGGCTTCGGCCGTTGGCCTGGCGTTGCTCGCCGCCTCGACGACTTCGCCGGCGTCTTCGCAGGGCGTGCCCATGCTGGTATCGGGCGCCTGCCCCACCGCCTCTGCCGGATGCGGCACGGCGGGCAGGATCTGGCTGCCACGCCAGTTGCCGAAGCGGTAGTAGCCAAGCGCCAAGGCCAGCGACACCACCGAGCCGAGCGGAAAGCTCCACCAGATCGCGTCGGCGCCGATGCGCGGGCCCAGCGCCCAGGCGAACGGCAGCCGGATCACCCACATCGACAGGAACAGGATCACCAGCGGCGCCATCACCGCGCCGGTGGCGCGCACCGTGCCGAAGATGACGATGGTGAAGCCGAACAGGATGAACGACCACAGCACCACCACGTTGATATGCTGCGCGATGCCGATGGCGACGCCGTCGGTGCCGAGGAACAGGCCCAGCGAATGGCGGTTGAACAGGTAGATCAGCGCCACCAGCGCGCCGGTCATGGCGACGTTGAACAGCAGCCCCATGCGCGTGATGCGCGCCACGCGCTGCCATAGTCCGGCGCCGACGTTCTGCGCCACCATCGACGACACGCTCGCGCCCACCGCCAGCGCCGGCATCTGCACATAGGTCCACAGCTGCGACGCCACGCCATAGGCGGCAGTGGTCTGCGAGCCATAGGCGTTGACCAACGCCATCATCACGATGGCGGACGACGAGATCACCACCATCTGCAGGCCCATCGGCAGGCCCTTGACCACCAGCGCGCGCAGGATCGCCGGGTCCGGCACCAGCAGCGCCAGCTGGCCGCGATGCAGCAGCAGGAAATGCCGGCGCCGGTACAGCAGCGCCATCATTGCCGCCAGGCTCGCCAGCTGCGCGATCAGCGTGGCCAGCGCCGAGCCGGCGATGCCCATGGCGGGGACCGGGCCCACGCCGAAGATCAGCACCGGGTTGAGCACCACGTCCAGCACCACCGACAGCAGCATGAACCAGAACGGCGTGCGCGAATCGCCAGCGCCGCGCAGCGTCATCATCACGAAGTTGTAGAAGTACATGAACGGCAGCGCCAGGAAGATGATGCGCAGGTAGGCCACCGCCAGCGGCGCGGCATCGGCCGGTGTCCGCATCGCTGCCAGGATGTCGGGGGTGTAGAAGTAGCCGAGCGCCGAGGCCAGCACCGACAGCGCGACGAAGAAGGTGGTGCTGGTGCCGACCACGCGGCGCGCCTCGTCGATGTCGCGCGCGCCGACGGCCTGGCCGATCATGATGGTGTTGGCCATGCTGATGCCGAACACCACGCCCAGCAGGAAGAACAGGATGATGTTGGCGTTGGAGGTGGCGGTCAGCGCAGCCTCGCCCAGGAAGCGCCCGACCCAGACCGAATTGATCGAGGCATTCAGCGACTGCAGGATGTTGCTGCCGAGCACCGGCAGCGAGAACAGCAGCAAGGTCCGGCCGATCGGGCCGGTGGTCAGTCTGGCATCGGGCTTCATGGGGCTTCGCGCGGCGGAAATCCGGCCAGTCTATTCCTGCCCCATGGGGCCTACAAGCACGCAGCCCCGAAAACACCGTCGTTCCCGCGAAGGCGGGAACCCAGTGACTTTTTCCCCGGAGGGGACGTGAAAGACGCTGGATTGCTCGCTGACGCTCACCCTGCGGGCCGTCCTCCGGACGTCCAATGCGCATCCGCGCATTGTCCCGCCTGCGCGGGAATGACTGTAGCGGTTGATACCTTATCTGAACGGCATTGCGCCCCCGCTTTTTACCTGAATGAGTTATTTCCGGCCGATGGCCGCCGCCGCATACTCCGGCAGGGACCAGCGCGTCCCGGGCCGGCTGCCGGACGGGGTTATCCGGGCTTATCCGGATGGATCCGGCATGCGCGAGCGCCTTCCGTTGCAGTCAAAACAAGGAGGTGGGGTCATGTTTGTCGGTTTCGAGCCTGTTGCCGGCGCCCTGGTGCCGTTTGCCTATGACTGGCCGATGGTGGGCCTGTCGTTTCTGATCTCGGTGTGCGGCGCCTATGTCGGCCTGCGCTGGTCGCGCCGCGTGCGCCAGCCCGACGGGCGCCTGGACGTCGACCGGCTGCTGTGCGCCAGCGTGGCGCTGGGCGGCGGCGCGGTCTGGTCGATGCATTTCATCGGCATGGTGGCCTACCAGACCCCCACCCACCGCGAGTTCGGGCTATTCACCACGCTGGCCTCGCTGCTGGTGGTGATGGTGCTGGCCGGGGCAGGACTGGCGATCGCCTCGCGCCCGCGCGGCGGCCGCACCGGCAACGTGGTCAAGGGCGGCGTGCTGACCGGCCTGGGCGTGGTGGCGATGCACTACACCGGCATGGCGGCGATCCGCTCCAACACCCGCTTCGACTGGGATCTCGCCATCATCGGCTTGTCGGTGGTGATCGCGGTGGTGGTGTCGGTGGTGGCGCTGTGGCTGGCCACCACCGTGAAGACCGCCGGCAAGCAACTGGCGGCGGCCGTGGTGATGGGCGTGGCGGTCTGCGGCATGCACTACACCGGCATGTCGGCCGGCACCATGATCTGCACCAGCCCGACCTACGCGCCCAGCCTGTTTGCGATCGAGGGCGACAGCATCGGCTATGCGGTGTTCGGGCTGAGCCTGATCACGCTGCTGGTGATCCTGGTGGTGGAAGCGACGCGCACCGGCGCCGTGACCGGCACCGCCGCGATGGCACGCACGCGCGACCCCATCTGACATCGGGCTCACGGGCCGGGGCTGACGCCCCCGCGGGCCCGTTCCCGCACATTCCTGCCTGGCCCGCACCCGGCGCGCTGCATGAACGCGGCGGCCGGGTTAAGCTTGCGGTTTCACCGCCCACCAGGAGAACACGCATGTACCAGGATCTCGCCCTCTATATCGACGGGGAATTCATCAAGGGAGGCGACCGGCGCGAACAGGAGGTCATCAACCCGGCCACGCAGGAAGTGCTGGGCCAGCTGCCGCACGCCACGCGCGCCGACCTGGACCGCGCCCTGGCCGCCGCGCAGCGCGCCTTCGAAAGCTGGAAGAAAACCTCGCCGCTGGAGCGCGGCAAGATCCTGCGCCGCGTCGGCGAACTCGCGCGCGAGCGCGCCCGCGACATCGGCCGGAATATCACGCTGGACCAGGGCAAGCCGCTGGCCGAGGCGGTCGGCGAGATCATGGTCTGTGCCGAGCACGCCGACTGGCACGCCGAGGAATGCCGCCGCATCTACGGTCGCGTGATCCCGCCGCGCCAGCCCAATGTGCGCCAGCTGGTGGTGCGCGAGCCGATCGGCGTCTGCGCCGCGTTCACGCCGTGGAACTTCCCCTTCAACCAGGCCATCCGCAAGATCGTCGCCGCGGTGGGCGCGGGCTGCACGCTGATCCTGAAGGGGCCCGAGGACTCGCCCAGCGCGGTGGTGGCGCTGGCGCAGCTGTTCCACGACGCCGGCCTGCCGCCGGGCGTGCTCAACATCGTCTGGGGCGTGCCGGCCGAGGTCTCGACCTACCTGATCGAATCGCCGATCGTGCGCAAGATCTCGTTCACCGGCTCGGTGCCGGTGGGCAAGCAACTGGCGGCGCTGGCCGGCGCGCACATGAAGCGCGTGACCATGGAGCTGGGCGGGCATTCACCGGTGCTGGTGTTCGACGATGCCGACATCGACCCGGCCGCCGAGATGCTGGCGCGTTTCAAGCTGCGCAATGCCGGCCAGGTATGCGTGTCGCCCACGCGCTTTTACGTCCAGGAGAAGGCCTATGACCGCTTCCTGGCGCGCTTTACCGAGGTGATCGGCTCGATCAAGGTCGGCAACGGCCTCGAGGACGGCACCCAGATGGGCCCGCTGGCGCACGAGCGCCGCGTGCTGTCGATGGAGCAGTTCCTGGACGATGCCAGCCAGCGCGGCGGCAAGGTGGTGGCGGGCGGCTCGCGCCTGGGTGACAAGGGCTACTTCTTCGCGCCGACCGTGGTCACCGACCTGCCCGACGACGCGCGCCTGATGACCGACGAGCCATTCGGCCCGGTGGCTCCGGTGACGCGCTTCAAGGACACGGCCGAGGTGCTGCGCCGCGCCAACAGCCTGCCCTTCGGCCTGGCGTCCTACGTGTTCACCAACTCGCTGAAGACCGCGACCGAAGTGTCCAACGGCCTGGAGGCCGGCATGGTCAACATCAACCACTTCGGCATGGCGCTGGCCGAGACCCCGTTCGGCGGCATCAAGGACTCGGGCATCGGCAGCGAAGGCGGCCTGGAGACCTTCGACGGCTACCTGGTGACCAAGTTCATCACCCAGGTCTGAGCGCGCGGGCGCGCGCCCACACGGCAAGGCGGCATGCCGCCGGCGCCCTCCCCGGGGCCGGCGGCGCCTCCCCGTCAGCGGAAGAAGATGCCGCGCGTCAAAAACGTATGATTTGCTTCTTCCGCCATCAGCCAGACCAGCACCAGCAGGCACAGCGGCGGGATCAGGATGGCGCAGATCAGCGCCATGCGCTCCCAAGCCATGTGCATGAACACCGCCACGATCAGCCCCGCCTTCAGCCCCATGAACAGCAGGATCAGGAACCAGCGCAGATAGCCGCTGACATGGAAGTAATCGACCATGTAGGACATCGCGGACAGCACGAACAGCAGCAGCCAGATCTTCAGGTACAGCCCGATCGGATGCTGCTGGCCGTGGTGCGCGGCGTCCGCGCCCGTGGCATGCGGGGGCGTTGCCGGCGCCGCGGGGGTTGCAGAGTTCGATGCCATGGCTACTCTCACCAGAGATAGAACAGCGCAAAGATAAACACCCACACCAGGTCGACGAAGTGCCAGTACAGGCCGGCAATCTCGACGATCTGGTAGTTGCCGGTGGCCTCGTAGCGTCCGCGCAGCACGCGCATGGCCACCACCAGCAGGTAGATCACGCCGCAGGACACGTGCAGGCCGTGGAAGCCCGTGATCATGAAGAAGGTCGAGCCGAACTGCGCCGCCCCCATCGGGTTGCCCCAGGGCCGCACGCCCTCGTCGACGATCAGCTTGGTCCATTCGAACGCCTGCATGCCGACGAACAGCGCGCCGAACGCCGCGGTGACGAACATCAGCGTCGCGCATTCGCGCCGCGCGCGCCGGTAGGCGAAGTTGACCGCCATCGCCATGGTGCCGCTGCTGGTGATCAGCACGAAGGTCATGATGGCGATCAGCAGCAGCGGGATGTCGGCGCCGCCCACGTGCAGCGCGAACACCTCGCTCGGGTTGGGCCACGGCACCGTGGTCGACATGCGCACGGTCATGTAGCCGGTCAGGAAGCAGCTGAAGACGAAGGTGTCGGACAGCAGGAAGATCCACATCATGGCCTTGCCCCACGACACCTTGAAGGCCTGCTGGTCCGACGACCAGTCGGCCAGCATGCCGCGCACGCCGCCGACCGGTGGCGCGGGCGCCACCGCGGGGGCGGCCGATGGTGAAGACAGTTGCGTGGACATGCCGGTCCTCCTTGCCGCCGGCGCTAGGCCGTGCCGCAGATATAGCGCACCAGTTCGGGCGTGAGCCATCCCAGCGCCGCCAGCAGCACCGCCCACACCGCCAGCAGGAAATGCCAGTAGCGCGCGCACAGCCGCAGGCGCAGCACCGCGGCCTCGCCGCTGCCGCGCGCCGTCATGGCGAAGCCCCAGCCGGCCAGGCCGCCCAGCACGTGCAGCCCGTGCATCGCGGTCAGCAGGTAGAAGAAGCTGCCGGCCGGATTGCCGGCCGGCATCACCTGCATCGCACCCAGCGCCTGCCACGCCCACAGCTGCGAGGCGACGAATGCGGCCGCCCCAAGCCCGCCCAGGCGCAGCGCGCGCCGCGCCGCGGCCATCTCGCCCCGGCCCGCCGCGCGCGAGGCCACCGCCATCGCCACGCTGCCCGCGGCCAGCAGCGCGGTCGACAGCCATACCTGCCACGGCAGCGCAATGCGGTGCCAGTCGGGGCTGTCCATGCGCAGCGCGTAGGCCGTCAGGAACAGCGCGAACAGCGACGTGACCACGCCCATGAACACCCACAGGCCGATGCTCGCCGGCGCGCGGCGCTGCGGGTGGCGGTTGGCGGCGTTCTCGCCGGACGGGTTGCCGCCGAAGTCGTCGCGGCTGACCTTGAAGACGGCGTCGGCGTTCATGCTACGGCTCCACGGCTGGCGTGCGGTTCAGGCTCGGATCCGCCCTGCTCGGGCGGCGCGTTCTGCGCGATATAGTCGTCGCGCGCGCCCGGCACGCTGTAGGCATAGGCCCAGCGGTACACCACCGGCAGGTGCGGGCCCCAGTTGCCGTGCGCGGGCGGGGTCTGCGGCGTCTGCCATTCCAGCGAGGCCGCGCGCCACGGGTTGCCGTCGGCCTTGCGCCCGTGCCGCAGGCTCCAGAACAGGTTGAAGACAAAGATCAGCTGCGCCGTGGCCACGACGAACGCCGCCACCGAGATATACATGTTCATCACATGCGCCGATTCCGGGATAAAGGCGTAGTTCTCCCAGGCGTAGTAGCGCCGCGGCATGCCCAGCACGCCCAGGTAGTGCATCGGGAAGAAGATGGCATAGGTGCCGACGAAGGTCACCCAGAAGTGGATCTGGCCCATGGTGTCGTCCAGCATCCGCCCCGTCACCTTGGGATACCAGTGGTAGAGCCCGCCGAACACCACCAGGATCGGCGACACGCCCATCACCATGTGGAAGTGCGCCACCACGAAGTAGGTATTCGACAGCGGGATGTCGACGCTGACGTTGCCCAGGAACAGCCCGGTCAGCCCGCCGATGATGAAGGTGCTGATAAAGGCGATGGCGAACAGCATCGGCACGGTGAAGTGGATATCGCCGCGCCAGAGCGTGATGACCCAGTTGTAGACCTTGATCGCGGTCGGGATCGCGATGATCAGCGTGGTGGTGGCGAAGAAGAAGCCGAAATACGGGTTCATGCCGCTGACGAACATATGGTGCGCCCACACCACCACCGACAGCACGCCGATCGCCAGGATCGCCCAGACCATGGTGCGGTAGCCGAAGATGCTCTTGCGCGAATGCACGCTGATCAGGTCCGAGACGATGCCGAAGGCCGGCAGCGCGACGATATAGACCTCGGGGTGGCCGAAGAACCAGAACAGGTGCTGGAACAGCAGCGGGCTGCCGCCCTTGTACTGCAACTGCTGCCCCATCGACACCATTGCCGGCATGAAGAAGCTGGTGCCCATGGTCTTGTCGAGCAGCATCATCACCGCCGACACGAACAGCGCCGGAAACGCCAGCAGCGCCAGGATGGTCGCCATGAAGATGCCCCACACCGATAGCGGCATGCGCAGCAGCGTCATGCCCTCGGTGCGCGCCTGCAGCACCGTGGTGACGTAGTTCAGCCCGCCCATCGTCGCGGCGACGATGAAGATCGCCAGCGACACCAGCATCAGGATGATGCCCCAGTCGTGCCCCGGCGTGCCGGGCAGGATGGCCTGCGGCGGGTATAGCGTCCAGCCCGCGCCGGTGGGCCCGCCCGGCACGAAGAAGCTGGCCAGCAGCACGATCACCGACAGCAGGTAGACCCAGAAGCTGAGCATGTTGAGGAAGGGGAACACCATGTCGCGCGCCCCCACCATCAGCGGGATCAGGTAGTTGCCAAAGCCACCCAGGAACAGCGCGGTCAGCAGGTAGATCACCATGATCATGCCGTGCATGGTGACGAACTGGTAGTAGCGGTTGACGTCGATAAACTCGAAGCGGCCGGGGAAGCCCAGCTGCATGCGCATCAGGTTGGACAGCGCCACGCCCACCAGGCCCACCACGATCGCCACGATGGTGTACTGCACGGCGATGACCTTGTGGTCCTGGCTCCAGATATAGCGCGTCCAGAAGCTCTGCGGCGCGTGATGGGCAGCGTCATCGGCGTAGGCCATGCAGGTCTCCTTACTGGCGCGGCGGCGCGGGCGCGGCCGTGGGCGGCACCGCGACGGCCGTCGAAGTGGTATAGCTGCCGGATGCGGCGCCGGCCGTGGCCGCGGGCGCTGCCGAACCGGTGGCCGCCGTGGTCGCGGCGCTGGTGGTGGCGGCCGCTCCGGCCGGCACGTCCGTCGGCGCCACCGGCGCCACCATGCCGGCGTCCGCCGCGCCGCTGCCGACGGACTTGATATACGCGGTCAGCGCTGCGACCTCGTCGTCGCTGACCGGCACCTTCGGCATCACCGGACCGTAGCCCTTGACCAGCCGCGCATGCGGGTCCGCAATCTCCTTGTGCAGGAAGGCATCATCCACCTTGGCGCTGCTGCCATCGGCAAAGCTCTCGGTCTTGCCGTACAGGCCCTTCCAGGTCGGGCCCACGCCTGGATTGCCGTCGATGCTGTGGCAGCCGACGCAGCCCTTGCTCTGCGCCAGCGCGCGGCCCTTCTCGATGGTGCCGGCCGCACCCGCGGCACCGGGCGCTGCCGCGGCCATCGCCGCCGGCGGCGCCGCGGCCTTCGCCAGCGTCATGGCAAAGGTCTGCTGCTTTGCCAGCCACGCCTCGAACGCGGCCGGCTCTTCCACCACCACGGTGCCACGCATGTTGTAATGCCCCACGCCGCACAGCTGCGCGCACAGGATGTCGAAGCGCCCCGCCTGCGTCGGCGTGAACCAGAATGACGTCACCATGCCCGGCACCATGTTCATGCGCGCGCGGAACGGCGGCACGTAGAAGTCATGCAGCACGTCCTTGGAGCGCAGCAGCACCTTGACCGGCTGGTTCAGCGGCAGGTGCACCTCCGGCCCGACGATGACGATGTTGTCGAGCCCGCGAGGATCGTCCGGGTCCAGCCCAAGCGGATTGGCGCCGGTGACGAAGCGCGCGTCGGACGCGCCCAGCTGCCCGCTCTTGCCGGGAAAGCGGAAGGCCCATGACCACTGCTGCCCGACCACCTCCATCACCATGGCCTCGCGCGGCGGGCGCACGTAGTCGGCGTAGACGAACAAACCCGGCGCCAGCAGCAAGATCACGCCCAGCGTGGTGCCGCCGATCAGCCACAGTTCAAGCCTGCTGTTCTCGGGGTGGTAGGACGCGCGGTGGCCGCTGCCGCCGTTGGGATGCGGCGCATCATGGCGAAAGCGCCAGACGATGTAGCCGACGAACAGGTTGATGCCGATAAAGAAAATGCCGGTGATGACGAGGGTAATGGTCAGCGTGTCGTCCATCTGTTTCCAGTTGGACGCCAGCGGCGTTGCCCACCACGGGCTCAGGAAATGAAAGAGCACCGACGCGGCAACCATGACGACGAGTGCGATGGCCATCGCCATATCCACCCTCCTCCTCGCGCGCGGCGAGGGATGCGCAAGTCACGCAGGTAGAGATAAGACTAGTGCATGCCGTCAGGTCACTGCAAGGCGACACGCCGGAGCATTGGTGTCGCACTGCACAAGTGCGCCGCACAAGGAAAAAGCGGCGGCGGGAACCCGTGGTCCCCGCCGCCGCTGCGGTGTGCCGGTGAGATGTGCCGGCCGGCTCGCGCTCAGTGCGACACGTCCTTGCTTTCCAGCTTCCAGTAGCACGCCGCCGCCGCGATGCCGAAGATCAGGTGGCCGACGAAGGTATGCCAGCCGCGCACCTCGACAAACCACGGGAACGCCCGCGTCATCACGTAGAAGTTGAAGACGTAGACCAGCACCCCGAACACCGCGCCCGCCAGCATGGCCAGGCCCAGGCTGGAGTCGAGCGTGAACGGCGCCAGGATCGCCGCGAGGATCATGCCGAGCACCGCGCCCAGCACGAAGTGGATCACCAGTGCCGCCGCCACCGTGCCGACGCTGAACAGCGAGGTCTGCAGCACCTCAGGCCCCATCACGATCGCCGCGATCATGCGCGTGGCCACCCAGGGGTTGACGCCCGACACCATCGACGACCAGAACAGTTCCAGCACCAGCAGCAACGCGCCCGCCGCCAGCCCCGACACCGCTGCCGCGGTCCAGTCCGGCAGTCGTCGCACGTAGTGGTGCGATTGCATGTGAAGTTCCATAGCCACCTCCGTCTCTCTCGTCGGCGGGGCATCGCACGAAAGGGGAAACACGCCCCGCGTCTCTGCTCAGCATAGGACACGCGTTTAGCGCTTCGACAGCGGCCAGCCGAAAAAAGGCTCGGATTGCGTACGTCGCGCAACGACCGCCTGAGGCAAGTGCGGCCGCCGATACCTGCAGGGGCGGGTGCAAGCGCCGCATCGGGGACAATCCCGATGCGCACACCGTTCATACGGCACACACTGCCTATACTGGAATCACAAAAGAGAGAGACAGGAGACCGCCATGCACTTCACCGCGCATGATCTTGTATTCCTGATTCCGATGGCGCTGGTAGGCGTGATCGCCATGGGCTCGATCCCGGTGACCGCCAAGTTCCTGCGCATCAGTTGCCGCACCATGGGCGCGCTGATCGGCGCACTGGTCGCGGTGCTGGTGCTGGAGGCATTACCGCTGCTGATCTGACTCCCGCGGGAGTCCGGTTCACACGTAGTGGGAGGAGGGCCCCGCTATGTCGATCGGCCTGCTTGCCGCCATCATGGTGGCGCTGCTGTGCATTACCGTGTGGCGGGCGCTGTGGCGCTGCAGTCATCCGTACCGGATGCGGTATCGGCGGTGCGGGGTGCAGCGACAGCGCGCGGGGCTGTGGCGGCCGGGACACAGGCGCCACGACGGCTAGCCAGCCAGAGTCTGCCAGGCGTCGTAAAGAGCGCAGCGGGCCGTTTACAGCTCGATCATCGCGAATTCGCCCTTGCCGACGTCGCATTCCGGGCAGCGCCAGTCGTCGGGAATGTCCTCCCAGCGCGTGCCGGGGGCGATGCCGTCTTCCGGCCAGCCCTGCTCTTCGTCGTACACCCAGCCGCAGATCACGCACACCCACGTCTTGTAGGCGACGGCGGCTTCCATTGGCTCCTGCTGCAAAATTCACTCCTGATTCGGCGATGGAACGGATTGTCCGGGCCGAATCATACCGGTTTTCCCGGCAGGACCCGTGGCGGCGCCGCGCGCTGCGGCGCCGCCATCCGCGCTAGCCGCGGATGGAAAAGTCCACGCGGTTGGGCGTGCCCTTGTCCTTGATGCCTTCGGCGCTGAGCTTGGGCGCGGTCAGGAACAGCCGGCTCTCGGGCACCTTGCCTTCGCGTTCGAGCGACTGCTTCACCACGAGCGCACGCTGCTCGGCCAGGCGCTTCAGGTCGGCCTCGGTCACCGTGGCGTTGGCCATCAGCAGCTTTTCCATCTCCTCGGGCGGCAAGGTCTTGGCAAAGCCGACGAAGTTGCGCGGCTTCTTCATCGAGGTGCGCTTGTAGACCTGCTCCAGGTACTTGGGGTACTCGGCCTTCGACACCTTGACCTCGGCGCCCTGCTCGCCGGCCTCGTCATCGCCCGCTTCGGCACCGGCCTGTGCGTTGTCGCGCAGGTCGCGCCGCTTCTGCTCGGCCACGCGCGCATCCAGCCAGGCGCGGCGGGCGCCGGCTTCATCGGTGGCGGGATCGATGCGGCCGCTGATTTCCAGGCGCAGCGAGGGCCGGTCATTGAGCGCCTGCCCCAGCTTGGCGATCTTGTCCCTGGCCGCCGGGGTCAGCGTGGCGGTGCCGGGCGCGAACTCGACATAGCCCAGCTCCTCGCCGCTGCCGCCGAAGGCCGAGGCGATCAGCGAGAACGGCGAGGTGATCGCCTTGGTCAACAAGTTGACGATCACACGCACGATCACGCCGCCGATGCTGAACTCCGGATCCGACAGCGAGCCCGACACCGGCAGGTTCACATCGATCACGCCATTGCGGTCCTTGAGCAGCGACACCGCCAGCAGCACCGGCAGCTTGGTCGCATCGGGGCTGTCGACGCGCTCGCCGAAGGTAAGCTGGTCGAGGAACAGGTGGTTGCGCGCATCGAGCTTGCCGTTCTCGATCTTGTAGGCCACGTCCACGGTCAGCTTGCCCTTGGTGATGGGGTAGCCGGCGTATTTGGCGGCATACGGCGTGAGCCGGGTCAGCTCGACGCCCGCGGCCTTGGCGGCAATGTCGAGAAACAGCTGCTCGCCCAGCGGATTGAGCTTGCCGCTGATATTGACCGGCGCGTCGTCGTCGATGCGGCCGTCCAGCACCAGGTCGGCGGGCGTGGGGTCGCCCGACGATACCTTGGACACCGAGCCCTTCATGCCGGTCAGGTTGGCGGTGTAGTTGGGCTTGACGAAGAAGTCCGAGAAATTGATGTTGCCCTTGTCGACCGAGACCCCGCCGATGCGGATCTGCGGCTTGGGCCCGCCCGGCTTCTGCTCGACCTGCGCGCTGCGCGTGTCGCCGGCCTGCACCGGCGGCGCGGCCGGGGCCGAAGCCGGCGTCGAGGTCGGCGTCGAGGTCGGCGTCGAGGTCGGATTCGCCTGCGTCAGGCTGGTGGATGGCGCGGCCTCGCCCTTCTCCGCGCCGCCGGCCATCACGTCCTGCAGGTTCAGGCGGCCGTTGGCGTTCAGGATCACGCGGGCGTAGAAGTCGGACAGCGCGATCTTGCCCAGGGTGACGCGCATCGGTCCCTTGCTCTCGTCCATCGCAAAGTCGATGCCCGACACCGCCAGCGAGCGCCAGCGCAGGAAGTCGTCGCCGCTGACGCGGTCCACCGTGCGCACGTTGCCGGTCTGCACATTGCCGTTGAAATGCGCGGCAAGCGGCTTGCCGGCCGGCGCATCGACATTGAGCCTGCCCTTGACCGTCAGCGTGCCGCTGCGCAGCGCGGCGTTGAAGCGGTCGGCCAGGTAAGGCTGCAACGGGCTCACGTCGACCTGGCGCAGGTCCAGCTGCAGCCGGCTCGCCGGCAGCGCCGGCAACACCGTGCCATCGATGCCGATCACGCCACGGCGGCCGGATTCAGCATGCAGCTTGACCGGCACGGCCGCCGGCGTCAGCGGCCAGGCCACCGCGCCGGTGCTCAGGGCGATATTGCGGAACTGGTGGATCACCGGGCGGCCGCGGTTGGCCTGCGCCGGCTGGTAGTCCGCGAGGCGGGCGCTGCCGCCTTCCACCACGACCTTGCCGATATTGGCCTTCCAGCCGCCGCCGGCGGCAGCGCTGTTGGCTCCATTGGCGCTGGCCGTGCGCCGCGGCGCCGCGCGCGCCTGCTGCGCGGATTCGCTCGCCCACAGCCGCGCCATCTCGATCAGCTCGCCGCGATGGTCGCGCGTGGCGGCGATCTGCGGCTGCGCCAGCGTCACCTGGCTGGTGGCAAAGGTCTGTTTGGCGAGGTCGAACTGGATATCGTCCAGCACCAGCTTCTGCGCCTGCAGCAGAGGCAGCGCGGCGCCGTCGCGGTCGCTGCCGCGCTCGCCGGCGCGGTCGCGCGTGCGGCGGCCGGCGCCCTGCGGCCTGTCCGCGGCATGCGCATCGGCTGCGTTGGCGCGCGGTGCGGCGGCCGCCGGCATCACCACCGGGTCGCGCGTGGCGACGTACAGCGGCGCCAGCTCCAGGCGCGATTTTTCCAGCACGAACTGGAACTGCGGCGCGCCCCACGCCATGCGGTAATGCAGCTCGGCGTTGACCGCGGTGGTGCCGAACTGGCTGCGCAGCTCGCGCGGCCACCAGGCGGCAAATCCCTGCGGCCGCAAGCCGGTGGTTTCCAGCGTGCCGGCCATCGAGCCGTCGCGCAGCAGCAGGTCGCCGCTGTGGTGCAGGGTCTGGCCGTCGGCCACGGTCAAGGTGGCCTCGACACGCACCGGCTTGTCGCCGTCGGTGCCGGCAAAGCCCTTGACCTCGGCATCGAGCGGTCCGAGCGCGAGCTTGCCGGGGCCCGATGGCGCCAGCGCATCTTCGAATCCGACCCGGGCCTGCCTGACCACGATGCGGTCGACCGCATAGCGCCACGGCACGTCCTTGGCCGCGGCCGTCGCGGGGGCTGCCGGCACGGCCGAGGCAGCGGCGGGGGCCGAGGCCGGTGCCGGTGCCGGTGCCACGCCATCGGTGGACCGGCTCACCGCCTGCGGCAGGAAGGCCGTGGCCAGGTTCAGCGAGCCGTCCGCACGCCGCGCCGCCTCCACCGCCAGCCCGTCGATCTCGACGCTGCGCAGCTGCGCGCGATGCGCCAGCGGCTCCAGCCTGGCGATATCGACCGCCAGCTTGCCGCTGCGGATCAGCGGCTGGCCGGCGCGCGTGCGCACGTCGGCTTCGCGCAGCGCGGCGGTGCCCAGCACCACCATCTCCTGCGTGTCCTGCTGCTGGCGGAACGCCACCGTCAGCCGCGTATCGAGCTTGCCGGACTTGACCTCGGCATCGCGCAACGGCGGCGCGAACGCCATCATCCGCGCCACCTCGAGCCCGTCGAGGTTGAGGTTGAGCCGGGTCTGGCGTGAATCCGCAAAAGGCAGCACCTCGCCGTCCAGCGCCAGCGGCGTGCCATTGACCTGCGCGCTCAGCGTGGGTCGGGTCACGATCTCGACGTCGTGCGGCAGGTTGGACAGGAACGGCAGCGTCAGCGTCAGATTGTCGACGCGCAGGGTAGTGTCGAGCAGCTTGTCGTCATAGCGCAGGCTGCTGCCGGTCACCGCGATGTTGTTGACCGAGAAGCGCGCCGGCTTGGCATCGGCCGGCTTGGGCGGCAGCGCCGCAAACTTCTCCTGCACATCGGCGAAGCTCATGCGGCCGTCGGCGCCCCGCACCACGTGCACGACCAGACGGTCGACATGCAGGTTGTCGACCACCGGCGCCAGGTGCCAGACCGAGGCCAGCGAGGTATTGGCCTGTGCCTCGCCCAGCGTCAGCGCCGGCGTCTTGCCGTCGCGCTCGTATATGGTCAGGTCGGTCAGCGTGGCCGCCAGCTCGAACGGCCGCACCTGGGCCTGCCCCAGCGTGACCTTGCGCCCGAGCGCCTCGGTCGCGTTCTTTTCGACCAGGTACTTGATCAGCGGCGGCCCGCCGAAATACCCCGCCAGCCCGAACACCGCCAGCGCCACCGCCACGCCGCCCGCAATGCGCACGGCCAATCGGCCGCGCGGCGTGGCAGCCACCGTGGCTGCCGCCTGGATGGATTGCTTGAATGCCATGACGTTCCAGAAATTCCGACCCCACAATCCGGCGCTGCACGCTTCTTTGTGCCCCGGATTTCACATTTTTCGACATTATGGCAACGGTTTTGGACAAAGCAAAGAAATTGGCCAGGCGAAGCTCTGCGCGAGGCTGGCGTTGACTCGGCGTCGGTTTGACCGCTCAACGGCCCGAGCGCCGATCTGGTATCTTTACGTCCTTTGCGAAGCGTCCCGTCGCAAGCCTGTGGCTTACCCGCCGCGTCGTGCCTGCCTCTCCCGCGCTGTACCCCCCGGCCACACTCCTCACGTTATTCCGTGCTGCGCGCTTCGCATGCGTTCTCTTCCATGCGAGTCCATTCCATGTCTACCACCAGCAGTACCGCCGCGGGTGTCGGCACGCCGCGCGCCGGCGCGCGCGCCCTCACCGGCCAGGATTACAAGACGCTTTCCCTTGCCGCCCTCGGCGGCGCGCTCGAATTCTACGACTTCATCATCTTCGTGTTCTTCGCGACGGTGATCGGCCAGCTGTTCTTCCCGCCGTCGGTACCCGACTGGCTGCGCCAGCTGCAGACCTTCGGCATCTTCGCGGCGGGCTACCTGGCGCGGCCGCTGGGCGGCATCATCATGGCGCACTTCGGCGACCTGCTCGGCCGCAAGAAGATGTTCACGCTGTCGATCCTGCTGATGTCCGTGCCAACGCTGCTGATGGGCCTGATGCCAACCTACCAGTCCATCGGGCTGGCCGCGCCGGTGCTGCTACTGGTGCTGCGCATCCTGCAAGGCGCTGCCGTCGGCGGCGAAGTGCCGGGCGCCTGGGTCTTCGTCTCCGAGCACGTCCCGGCGCGCCATGTCGGCTATGCCTGCGGCACGCTGACTGCGGGGCTGACCGCCGGCATCCTGCTCGGCTCGCTGGTGGCAACCGGCATCAACACCGTGTTCACCCCCGCCGAACTGGCCGACTACGGCTGGCGCGTGCCCTTCCTGATCGGCGGCGTGTTCGGCATCGCCTCGATGTACCTGCGCCGCTGGCTGCACGAGACCCCGGTCTTCGCCGAATTGCAGCAGCGCAAGGCACTGGCGGCGGAAATGCCGCTGAAGTCAGTGATGCGCGACCACGGCGGCAGCGTCGCGGTGTCGATGCTGCTGACGTGGATGCTGTCGGCCGGCATCGTGGTGGTGATCCTGATGACCCCCACCTTCCTGCAGAAGCTGTATGGCTTCGACGCCCGCACCGCGCTGGTCGCCAACAGCGTGGCCACGCTGTGCCTGACCGTCGGCTGCATCGTCTCGGGCGCCCTGGCCGACCGCATCGGCGCGCGCCGCACGCTGTTCTTCGGTGGCTTGCTTCTGGCGCTCTGCGCCTACGCGTTCTACACCACCATCTTCACCCGCCCCGACCTGCTGCTGCCGCTGTACGCGCTGGCGGGCTTCCTGGTCGGCACCATCGGCGCGGTGCCGTTCGTGCTGGTCAACGCGTTCCCGCCGCAGGTGCGGTTCTCGGGGCTGTCGTTCTCCTACAACGTGTCCTATGCGATCTTCGGTGGCCTGACGCCGATGGTGGTGACGCTGATGCTGAAGAACGATCCGCTGGCGCCGGCGCATTATGTGGTGGCGCTGTGTGTGCTGGGGATGGTGACGGCGTTGTTTGTGAAGGAGCGGGCGCGGGGGTGATGGGGCTGTCGCGGCAAGCCAGTCAAGAGGGAGGGCGAATGCCCTACGCGGGGCGTGAATGGCCGGGTCGGCTATTGCCTTGCAGGCCTTACCGGACCAAGGGCATGCGGTTCCCGCTGACGACGACTAACTCAGCCCTCAGCGCAGCAGCCATCGGCGTGCCATCGCGCTCGCATTTCGCTGAGGCGCGATAGGGCAGCGAGTTATCGGACTGCCGCCCGGCCGGGTCCCTGGAATAATGAACCGGCCGGATTCGTCACGCTTCAATCAGTATTTTCTGCCGATGTGCTGGCCGAAGGTCACGGAGTTGCTCCGGTAGACCTGGCGACCACCCACGTATGTGGCGACTGGCGCGAGATGCTTGATACCCTCCTCCGGCATGGTCATGTAGTCGTTGGGCAGAACTGCGAAGTCCGCCAGCTTGCCTCTCTCGATCGATCCCTTGTCCGCTGCTTCATGGTTCAGCTCTGCATAATTGATGGTGAACATCCGCAGCGCATCGGTTCGACTGATCCTCTCCTGAGTTCCGTAGATGCCATCATTGATCGTGTCCCGGACGACGAAGTGATACATCGTGAGAAAGGGATTCAGAACCAGCGGTGAATCCGATCCTCCCATGACCTTGAAGCCGGCCTCGACGAATTCCCTGGTTCGCGTCACGGTCTCCGCACGCTGCCTGCCCCAAAGGTTCGACAGGATGGGCGCCGCGTAGTACAGGTGCGGCTGCATGGATAGCTTGACGCCCAAGGCCTTGATCCGAGGGATCTGGTCCGGCCGGGCCACGAGCGCGTGCTCGATCACCCAGTCCTTCACCGTGCCGGGAGCGGCCCTTTCCATTTTCTCCCAGCTCGTGAGGACCTGATCCAGCGCGGCATCGCCGACCACGTGCACGGCTACCCGATACTTGTTCCTGGCCCATTCTCCGGCCACGGCCTCATGCTGTTCCCCCGTGACAAGCGGCAGTCCAAAGTAAGTGCCGTCGTGGCCATGGGGTTCAGCAAAGGGCTCCGTCATGAAGCCGCCTTCGAAACCTCCGTCGACATAGGTCTTTACACCCCAGATCCTCGCCCATTCGTCTCCGCTTTCTGGAGCAAGGCCGGCGGAGGCCATGATATTGCGAACCTCCTGGGCAGAACTCACTCGCGAATCCAGCAACAAGTCGAAGCGCAGGGTCAGCTTACCTTCGCTCTGCAATTGCCTTATCAGCTTGTATGCTGCCGGCACACTGGTTCCGGTGAAGGCCCCGGGCACGCGCACGCTGGTGATGCCGAGCGCGTTCAGCTTTTGCTGAAGCGCTTGCATCCTTGTAGCGTCGAACGGAGGATCGGGTGGCAGCGACATAAGGTTCTTCGCCGCATTGATGAGGACGCCTGTCAGCTTGCCGTTGGCGTCCTTCTCGATCAGGCCGCCTGGCGGCGATTGCGTACTCTCGGTGATGTTCCATTTTTGCAAGGCCGCGCTGTTGAGCACAGCCGTCAGACCGCCACGAAGCAGCACCACCGGGTTGCCTGGTGCCACTGAATCAAGCTCGCTCCTGGTCGGCATCCGCCGTTCGTTCAGTTGACCGTGATACCAGTCCGGGTTGCTGATCAGCAAGTCCCCTGGCTTGGCTTTGGCAACAGCCATGCTCAACGTCGCCAGCATCTCGGCGATCGAGCGTGTCTGCGACAGGTCTATGCCGGGACCACCGCCGACGTCGTGGATATGCCCGTCGCTAAGACCCGGGACTACGGTGCGTCCGCCGAAGTCGACGACCGTCGTATTGGCGCCGATGTGTTTCCTGATGTCGGCGCTCTCGCCGACGGCGAGAAAGCGCCCATCCTTGACCGCGAACGCTTGGGTAACCGAGTTGCTGCCATCGACGGTCAACACCTTGGCATTGGTGTAGACGGCATCCGCGACCTCTGCCTGAGGTACATCGTCGCTACCACAGGCCGACACGATGCCGGCGACTGCAACGGCGACAATTGCGTTTGACAACGAACCTGGCGATTTCAAGGCGTGCATGTTTAGTCTCCTCCCTTATAATTTGAGCTTCTTATTGCGGCTCCAGACGAATGCTTCGCGCCATCGCCCGAAACTTCGTGGTTTCCTCCCGCAGCTTTCGGTCAGCCTCATCCTGCGACATCGGCGCGGCGACTTCCGAGCCCGTGGCTTCCAATTGGCGACGCACCTCGGGATCCTGCAGGGCCTTGTTCAAAGCCGTGTGCAGGCGCGCCACGATGTCGTCCGGCGTTCCCTTCCTGATCATCAGGCCGGCCCAGGTCGCGTGGCTGAAGTTCTTGAGCGTCTTGCCCTCACCGACTGCGGGCACGGCCGGGTCGAGGCGGCTGCGCGTGTTGCCAAGCCACCCTAGCAACTTGATGCGGCCCGTATCAGCCAGACCGCGAAAGCTCGTTGCATATGGCAGGATCGCGAAGTCCACCGAATTGCCGCCCATGTCCTGCAGCAGCGGTGCCATTCCCTTGTATGGCACGTGCGTGACCTGGATTCCGGTCTGCTGGGCTAGGCTTTCCGTAAGCAGGTGGTACATGGAGCCGATCCCGACGCTGCCGTATGAAAGGCTGTTGCCCGTTCGTGCCTTGGCCAGCGCGATGAGTTCATCGGCAGACTGGACCGGCAGTTCCTTGCGTGCAACCAGTACCAGCGGGTTGACGGTGGCCTGCCCCAGCAAGCGGAAATCCTCCGCCTTGAGCTTGACCGCGGCATTGCCCAGCGGCGATAGGATGACCTCGTTCGGTGAGCCCAGAAATATGAGATAGCCGTCGGCCGGTGCATTGATGACCTTCTGCGCTGCCAGTGCCCCGCTGACACCGCCAAGGTTCTCGACGATAACTTGCTGCCCGAGCGATCGGCCCAGCGAAACATTCAGTGCTCGCGCGATGGAGTCCGACAGTCCGCCGGCCGGATAGGGCACGAGCAGCGTCACGACACGGGAAGGGAAAGGCTCGGCGGCAGGTGCATGCTTGGCACCCAGGACGGCGGTGAGCGCGATGGCTGCGGCGGCCAGGCGGCCGATGCGGGTCATGTCGATTCCTTGTGGTCGGGAAGAAAAAAGGCGCGGGCCAGCGCAATCCAGAAGCGCGCGCCAGGGCCCAAGTTGTGGTCATTGAAGTCAAAACCCGGGTTGTGCACACTGCACGGCCCGCAGTGCTGCCCATCGGCATAACCGTTATCGCCGTTGCCGACAAACAGGTAGCAGCCCGGGCGCTGCTCCAGCATGTAGGCAAAGTCCTCGCTTGCGCACAGCGGGTCGGCGCCATCGATGACATGGGCGGTGCCAAACACGCTACGGGCCACCCGCAGCGCGAGCTGCGTTTCGGGCGCGCTGTTTACCAGCACGGGGTAGCCGCGCTGATAATCCACGCTGCAGGTCAGGCCGAAGCTCTGCGCTTGCCCTTCGGCTACCGCGTGGATACGCTTTTCCAGCAGATCGCGCACCCCTGGCGTCAACGCGCGCACACTCAGTTCCAACTCGGCCAACTCCGGGATGACGTTATAGGTCTTTCCGGCTTGCAGCCGGCCCACGGTGATCACGGCCGAGGCCAGGGGGTCTACGTTGCGCGCAACGATGCTCTGCAGCGCCATCACCGTGGCCGCCGCGGCAACGGTCGGGTCGGCCGCCAGGTGCGGCAGCGCACCGTGGCCGCCGCGGCCGCCGAACGTGAGCAGGACACGATCGGATGAGGCCATGAACGGCCCCTCCCGAAAGTAGAAGTGTCCAGCAGGCGCTCCCGGCAGGTTATGCATGGCGAATACGGCGTCGCACGGAAAGCGCTCGAACAGGCCTTCGTTAATCATGCGCTGCGCGCCGCCGCTGCCACCCAGTTCCTCGGCCGGCTGAAAAATCACGTGCAGGGTACCGTCCCAATCCGTACCCGCGTCGCGCAAGCGTGCGAGCGCCTGCGCAGCGCCGAGCAACATGGCGGTATGCCCGTCGTGGCCGCAGCCATGCATCTGGCCGGGTACCTCGCTGGCCCAGGGAAGGCCCGTCGTCTCCTGGATCGGCAGTGCGTCCATCTCGGCGCGCAGGGCAAGGCGTCGCAGACCCGGCCCGAAGACCAGCGTGCCGACCAGGCCGGTTCCGGCAAGGCCGGTCGTGACTTCATAGCCCCACTCGCGAAGGCAGCGTGCGACCAGCGCACTGGTGTGGAATTCCTCGAAGCCTAGTTCCGGCCGGCGGTGAATGGCGTGGCGCCATCTCGTCATGGCCCCGATGTCAATGTAGAAGTTGAGCTCTTCGTGCATGGAAGCATGCTATGACCTTGGCATGAAACCCAAAAGGCGATATCTTTTCCGGGGTGACATCCAAATGGAATCACTCAAAGAGTGCATGAAGAACCACCAGATACGCGCCCTCACCCAGATCGCCGAGAGCGGCTCGATCCGCGCAGCAGCACGGGCCATGCATCTCAGCCAGAGCTCCCTGACCAAGGCGTTGCGAGAGCTGGAGGAAGATGTCGGTGCCGAGCTGCTGGTCCGCAGCTACAAGGGCATTGAGTTCACGCTGGCGGGACAGGCCCTGCTCACGCATGCGAGGCTGGCTTTGTCGGTCCTGGACAAGGCACGCGAAGAGATTCGGCTCATCCGGGGCGGTGCCGGCGCGCACGTGGCGATCGCGCTCTCCCCTTTGTTGGCGATCGAGGTGTTGCCGAAAGTTTCAATGGCTTTCACCCAACTGCAGCCCGATGCGGAGCTATCGCTCAGCGAAGGTTTCCTGAGCAGCCTGGTGCCCGCATTGCTGGAAGGGAGGCTGGATTTCGCCGTTGCCATCGCTGATCCGGCCGACCTGCCCTACGAACTGGTGTTTGAGCCGCTGGCGCCCGTCGTGGCACTGCCGGCCGGCCGGCGCGGCCACCCGCTGGCTGGCGCCCGCAGCTGGGAAGCGTTGAAGGAGGCCACGTGGGTCATGAATTTCTCGGCTGGCAGTCAAAGCGAAACCCTGGTGGCATGGTTGCGCGAGAATGGGCATCCGATGCCGCGCAAGATCGTCAAGTGCACCTCGCCGATGCTGATGGCCGAACTCATGCGCCGGACCGACATGGTGGGGTTCTGTCCGACCACGCTGCTTGACGACGAGACCTACGGCTCGGGGTTGCACCGCTTTGAGATCGAGCCCTTGCCCCCGCCGATGGCGCTGGGACTGATCACGCTGCGCGGCGTGCCGCTGAGCAGTGCCGCGCGTCCGCTTGCGGCGCTCTTCGTCAGGCAATTGAAGGTGGAGTAAGGCCACGGCCGCGTTGTGAGCGCCCGCGCGAGTTGGCTGTTATCTGGCGACAGGTGAGCGGCGCTAGCCTATTGATTCAATTTTCAGGCAAAGACATCCCTCCGCCCAAGCTCGCCAGCAACTGCGCGCAAAGTCGAGAGAAAAGCCGTCATCACAGGTGAGTCCGGCGCGTTGCTGCGCATCACGATACCGACTTGGGGCAGAGTCCAGTCCGGACGAAAACGCAAGATGGTGAGCACATTCAGTTCTGCATAGTGATTTGCCACGGCCAGCGGCATCGCCGCCAGCAAATCCGTGTCGCGCATCAAGATGGCGTTAGCCAGCACGGAAACAGATTCGATCATCGCAAAGGGGGCCGCGAGGCCCTCCTCACGGAAATAGCGCTCTATCGTATGACGCAGAGGGGCGTCCCGGGCGGGGAGTATCCATTCCTGGCGGGCGAGGACTTCGGGCGTGACGGAATCGGTGTCCGCGAGTGGGTGGCCAACACGGGCGGCAACACACACTGGTTCCTCATATAGGATCTCCGTACTAAATAGCTCCGTGGGCGGGATCTCGGGCGCTACGCGCCCTAGCACACAATCGAGTTCGCCCCTTGCCAGGGCGGTAAGCAGAACGTCACTGGCCCCCTCCTGCAACAGAAAGCTGATGCGCGGATAGGTCGATCGCAGCTGGGCAAACGCGCGTGGCAGCAGCGCGGGAAGCGCGACCTGGAGCGCGCCGACCCGGATCCGGCCTGCAGCGCCTTGTACCAGGCTGTCGATTTCCTCACGCGCGCTGTCCAGGTCTGACAGCAACAACTCAGCCTTGCGCAACAGTGCGGTGCCGAATTCAGTAGGGGCGATGCCGCGCGCGGAGCGGATAAACAGATGCACGCCGAACATTTCCTCGATTTCTTGCAACAGCTTGCTTGCTGCAGGCTGGGTCATGCCAAGCCGAGCTCCAGCCTTGTGGAGGCTGCGTAACTCGCCTAGCGCGAGGAGTAGTTCCAGGTGCCTGATTCTAAGCCTAGAGCGGATCTGTCGGCTGCTAGCGACACGTTCGCCGGTCATGGTAATTCCTGGCAGTTTTCACTGGATCACAAACTATCATTACCCGGTTTCCACTGCAAACTTACATACTTCATGGGACCACGACGAAAACAGTGACGGAGACACCATGAAGATCACCATGCTTGGCACCGGAGCCGCCCTGCCTGACCCGGACCGCGCGCAGTCCGCCATCCTCCTGACGCTGGACAATGGCAAACACTACTTGTTCGACTGCGGGGAAGGAGCCACGCGGCAGATGGTGCGGGCGAATATCGATCCGGCATCGGTCGGATTCGTGTTCCTGACCCATCTGCATCACGACCATATCTGCGACTATCCGTATTTCGTCATCTCGAGCTGGATGCTCAACAAGCGGGGCGCACCGCTGGTCCTGGGTCCAAAAGGAACCCGGCATTTCGTCGATCATTTATTCGAACATGGTGCCTATCAAACTGACTTCCAGGCCCGCAGCGCCTATCCGGCGCGTCAGGAGAACCTGGAAGCGATCCGCCCCGAAGTGCGGGAAGTCAGTCCCGGGGTGGTGTTCGAGGACGGGCATGTCAGGATTACGGTCGACTGGGTTGAACACATTCCCCGTGAGGTATGCGAGTGCTTCGGCGTGCGGGTGGAGGCCGAAGGCAAGGTGATTGCCTTCAGCGGTGACACTGCACCGTGCGAGGCAATGGTTGGTCTGGCGCAGGACGCCGATCTGCTGATCCATGAATGCACCTTCCCCGAATCCTTCATCGCACACCGGGCGAAGACAGGCGTGGGAACGTACTCACACACCAGCCCCACGGATCTTGGCAAAATCGCGGCTCGCTCCAGGGTCAAGAGCCTGGTCGCTACACACTTTGGCCATTTTGATTCCACCAGCCCGGTGCTGAAGCG
The DNA here is from genome assembly GCF_041726985.1 of Cupriavidus nantongensis. Taxonomy (GTDB): domain Bacteria; phylum Pseudomonadota; class Gammaproteobacteria; order Burkholderiales; family Burkholderiaceae; genus Cupriavidus; species Cupriavidus nantongensis_A. The sequence goes on from NZ_CP168302.1 coordinate 794,690, forward strand.
GGCAGCCGCCAAGCATCTGCCGGTGGATTTGATGGGGCCACATCTGATGGACGAGATCGTTGCTGATATTCGCAAGAATTACCGCGGACCGCTTCGGCTGGCACACGACCTGATGCGCATCGATCTTTAATCGCTTGTACGGCGGATTCACAACCGAATCGGCTGAGCGACGAGGCGAAGTCAGGGCCGGGGGCAGGCGAAAAGCGGGAAACGAGCGATGCAGCTCAGCTTCGGTGCCTATTTGCTGGAATCTTCATCATGAGAACTCGATTGATCAGGATTGGGCTTGCGATGGTGGCATCGATGCTTTCGGGCATCGCCATGGCCGCCGACTATCCGGCCCGTGTGGTAGAGATCGTCACGCCAGCAGGGCCGGGCAGCTCGCTTGATGTGCTGGCGAGGCTAGTGTCAGAACGACTGGCGGCCAGATGGGGGGTGCCGGTCACAGTGAAAAATCAAGTCGGGGCTGGAGGCTTGATTGCAGCCAATACCGTCAGTCGCGCCAAGCCGGATGGGTACACGATTTTGTTCACACAGGCCGGCGCCCTTACCATCAGTCCCGCCCTGGATGGAATTGCAGACTATGACGCGCTGAAAAAATTTGCGCCGATTACGCAGGTCTGCACGTTGGCGGTTTCGCTCTCAGTCAATGCTGCGGTTCCTGCAAGGAATCTGAACGAGCTGGTTGCGCTTGCACGAAGCAAGCCTGGTGAACTGCGCTATGCGTCGGTCAGCAATCAGTACGGCTTGCCATACCTTTACTCGGTGCTGTTTTCGAATATGGCGAAAATCAAGATGCTTTTCGTTCCCTATACGTCGAGCAGCCAGTCGCGCGTCGATCTGCTATCCGGCAGGATTGATCTGATGTTCGATGCGGTCATGTCGCAGTATCCCTATGTCAAAGCCGGCAAGATACGGCCCTTGGCAATCTTCGCAAACCACCGCTCCCAATTGCTTCCCGAGGTGCCGACCGCAGCTGAGCAAGGGTTCGACCTGATCAGCGGAGAAGGATGGTATGGATTGCTTGCGCCCGCTGGCACGCCGGCCGCCGTAACGGACAGCATTGGAAAGACAGTCGCCGAGATCCTCAAAGAGGAAAAGGTAAGGCACAGCATCGGCCAACTGGATATGCATATCACAGGAGTGGCGGGGGATGCTTTCGCAAAAGTGATCCAGGCGGATACCGCCAGATGGGCGAAAGTGATCCGGGAAGACAAAATTGCCAAATAGGTGAGCAGATGACCGCGAGAAAATTTGACGGACCAATGCATGCGCAATCGGCCGGTGCCATTGTCGATGCCATCCGCAGGAAAGAAATCAGCTCGCAGGAGGCAACGCAGTATTTCATTGACCGGATAGAACAGCACGACCGGCATATCAACGCGATCCCGGTGCGTGATTTCGACCGGGCCATGGCCCACGCAAGAGCTGCCGACCTTGCGCTGTCACGGGGCGAACCCATCGGTGCGCTGCATGGGCTTCCCATCACGGTGAAAGAGTCATTCTTCGTCGACGGACTTCCTGTCACCTATGGCGATCCGCTGCGCACCCGACAGGTCGTGAACCGGGATTCCGCCTTAATTGAAACCGTCCGGCGCGCGGGCGCGGTTATCCTGGGAAAGTCGAATGTCCCATTCATGTGCGCCGACTGGCAGACCGACAACGCGGTGTATGGCGAAACCCACAACCCCTGGCGCACCGGCAGATCGCCTGGCGGCTCTTCAGGGGGTTCGGCCGCTGCGCTGGCCGCGGGGCTGAGTCCCCTGGAACTAGGCAGCGATCGTGCCGGATCCATTCGTGTGCCGGCATCCTTCTGCGGCATATTCGGCCACAAGCCCACATGGGGAACCGTGACGGCGCGAGGCGATTCCCTGCATGGGCACATCGCACCATCGGATATTGCGACTGCCGGTCCCATGGCAAAGACTGCGGCAGACCTTGCCCTGTTTCATCGGGTGCTCGTCAATTCCGCTTCGCCCGCGGCCAGCGCCTGGCGCTTTGACTTGACCGCACCTCGGGGAAAATCCCTGAAAGATTATCGCATCGCGGTATGGTCGGAAGTCTCGACAGTCAGGACCGGGGAAGCGGTTGTAGGTCAGCTCCACAGGCTATTGGAGGCACTGACCAAAGAGGCAAAATCAGTCAGCCAGTTCAAGCCGTTCTTCGACCCCGCGGAAGCGCGGCGTGCCTACAGTGCCTTGCGCGTAGCGGCCGTCATTACCGGCAAGTCAAGCGACACGTTGGCTGAGTATCGCAAATTCCTTGCAAGCGATCCCGCAGAAGGCGTAAGAAAACGCCATGCCAGCTTCGCCACCATGTCGCACCTTGACTGGGCCCGGTATAACGAATTTCGCCATGCGTTGCGACATGCCTGGCAAGAATTCTTCAAGGAATGGGACGTTCTAATATGTCCGGTGACACTGAGGGACGCTTTCGAGACCTATCACGAAGGAACGCCCGAAACACGCTTGCTCAAGGTGGATGGTATCGATATTGATTACTACGATCAGGAGTTCTGGCCCGGGATCATCGGCATGTGCTACTTGCCAGCCACGGTGGTTCCCATTGGCCTATCCCCGGACGGCTTACCCATTGGCGTCCAGGTTGTCTCGCGGGAGGGTGCTGACCTCGAATCCATACAGGTAGCGCATCTCATTGAGGTCGAGTTGGCGCTCCATGCTTCGCTTCCCTATGCTGGCTCGGAAAACGCCGCAAGTCCCGGTCCGCGTGCAGACAGGGAGAGGTAGTGAATTTCTGAGAGTCAGCAAGAAATAGGGAGCAGCGGACCAACCCCCTAACGTCCTAGCTCAGACACCGTCTAAGGCACAGAAACTGTGGTGGGTAAAGTGGCCCGTGACACCACGGGCCCGCCAATACCATGTTGACTGGCCGAACAGGGACTCCGGTGTGGAGACCACCGCAAACGCACCCCACGCCGGACACCAACGCGAAGATTGCCAGGACTCAGCAGTAGCGCCGTACTTGGGAAACGCGTGTATTCCACCTCATTCATCAGGAGAAATAGAAGGGGAATACAGCTACTTTCATTTGCGGGGAAGCGAGCGGATCGTCGCGGCTGGCTTCGAATCAGAGGCCGAGACCACCCAAGGATTTACCGCCGTCGACAAACAGCGTCTGTCCCGTGACGAATCTAATGCCCGGAGAGGCAAAGAACGCGATCGCGTTCGCAATGTCTTCCGGTGAAGCAGGCGCCTTGCCCGGCTCCAGCGCCACCGCTGCGGCGTATTGCTCAGGCGGCATGGTGCGGGTCATCGGCGTATCCGTGAACCCTGGCGCAATCGAATTAACGGCGATCCTCTTGCTACGCAGTTCCATCGCCATGGCACGCGTCAGCCCGATAACTCCGGCCTTCGAAGCGACGTAATCGGGAAAACCGAGTCCCCCGAGTGCACCGCGCGACGATACCGTAACGATCCGGCCGCCTTCGCGCATCCTTCTGGCACCCTCCTGGGACGGAATGAACACCCCAATCAGGTTCACTTCCAGCGTATGGCGGAAGTCCTCGTCAGTGACCTGATCAAAACTACGCGGCTTATAGACCCCGGCTGCACAGACGACAACGTCGACGCGACCTTCAGTGTCCATCGCCCGTGCAATCCCGGCACGGTCGGTTACATCGAGTGCGTAGCCAGCGACGTCCAATTGCTGAGCCCGGAGAGCGGACACCGTGTCGTTCACGGCCTTCTCGTTCCGATCGATAACGGCAACACGAAACCCATCTCTTGCGAGGCGCGCGACCGTGGCGCGTCCGATGCCCGAAGCCCCTCCGGTAACAAACGCAATCTCCCGACCCGAGGCCGATGTGTTCACTTGATTCATAGCATTCTCTTCATATAGTTGCGGGGAACCTGACGCACTACTCCGCGGGCACCATCGCGTCTGCGACCAGGGTGTGAGTGATATGGAAGACGCGTCCTTCAAACAAGGGCATGATCTCGCTGAGCTTTTGCCTCAAGCGATGCCGGACCGGCTGCGCGAATGCGTACTCCATGGCTTCCACAGAAGGATAGACCGTCTCGAAAGTCATGTAGAGAGACGGTCCCACCTCCTCGATTGTGTCTGCCCGCATCACGCGAACCGATACTGCGCCCGGGAACTGCTTCATCAGCGGCAGGATTTCGGCGTTGATGAACGCATCGAACCGGCTGCGATGCTCCAGTCTGACCGAGCCCTCAAGGTAGGCACAACGTACAATCATTCGGAATTCCCGGGATGAATTCGCCAAGCCCGCTTCAGCGGCCGGCGCACTTCAGAATAAAAGGGGCCCGGTGTACGCCGCATTGACACATGCCGGGCCAAACGCCTGCGAGCTGCACGACCCGCAGACACGGTAGTCAGAAAATATGATTCATGCCCAGGCTAAACGCGGAGTTGCCCGCTGCGGCGTTGCCAACGTCGTTTGCGTTCCATACGCGGTAGAAACCTGAGGTCGCGGTGTTTGGAGCATGATTCCAGATGTGCGCAAAGGAGGTGTACAGGCTAGTGCGCTTTGACACCTTGTGAACGTATCCGATGCCGAATTGCTGTGCGTCATTGTTGGCGGCAGTCCGGTCGTCCTTGTAGATGTACGAGGTAATGATGCGTCCCGCGGCGCCAACAGGGATCTGCGCACCGATCAGGTAGTCTTCCGACTTGTAGTTCGGCGTGCCAGGTACGATCGCTCCCCGGTTGATCACGAAGTTTGCATAGCCGACAAACGAACCGAAATCGAATTTGGCACCCGTGAAGACTTCGCGCGCATTCTTGCCGGGGCCGTTCGCATCCTGAGCATCTGCGTAGGCAATGCGGGCCGAGAACCGTTGGTTCGAGTACCCCAGCGAGGCGCCATACTGGACATTTGCTGCAGAACTCCCAGCCACTTCGCCCAAGGCGTACGACAACTCGCCTTCTAGCCCGTTCATGCCGGTTGGCAGGTTGTACTTGATCCCGTTATCCATCCGGTTGGAGCCGCCACGCCCGCCTGCTGAAATCAGGTTGGCTGACGTGCCAGCCAGACCGGTGACAAATGGGTCGTACTCTGCCTGGGCCAGCGCCAGCGTGGTGTATTGGCGACCGAGCGTGAGGCGCCCAGCCCTGCTATCCAGCCCGAGGTATGCCTGGCGCCCAAAAAGCAACCCACCTTGCCCGGATGCCCCGGTGTCCATCAGCACACCGCCCTCGAGGGTGAAGAACGCTGCCGTACCGCCGCCAAGGTCCTCGCGTCCGCGCATGCCGAATCGCGATCCGGACATCATGCCGCTGGTGACTTTTGTGACAGAGCCCGCGACGGCACCGTTTTCGTGGACGATGCCGATGTCAGCCACACCATACAGGATGACCGAAGACGCCTGCGCCCATGCTCCACCATATGCCGTCGACGTCGTCAGTGCTGCCGCCAGCATTGCCAATTTTTTCATTCGCCGTTCCTCGCTCTTTTCTGGTTATAGTCTTAATTTACAAATTAATTTCTGCCGTATAAATTCCATGCACGAGCGAGCGACATCCTCCCGTGCGGCAATGGGATTACGTATCAGCCAGTTGCCGGTCGACCTGTGGCGGCCGCCCTGCTCAATCGGCCTGGATGCCGAACTCCTTTACTAGCTTGCTGTATCGCGCATAGTCCTCGGCGATCAGTGTTCCAAGCGTGGCCGGCTCGCCGCCGAGCGGCGTGACCGCAATGGTGGCCATGCGGGACACCACCTCAGGCATCTTCAGAATTTCGTTGAAATGCTTGTTCAGTGTGGCGACCAGGCCCGGAGCCATGGCCTTGGGACCGAGAACGGCTTGCCACGCACCGACTTCGACATCCTTGTAGCCGAGTTCCCGCAGGGTCGGGACTTTGGGCGCAAACGGCGAACGCTTGGCGTCGGCCACTGCAAGGGGCGCCAGCTTGCCGGACGGAAAATACTGGGCCACCGGCCCCAGCGTCGAATACATCATCGGCACCTGCCCGCCCAGCAGGTCGACGATGGCTGGCGCGCTGCCACGATAGGGTATCTGAGAGATCTTGACGCCTGCGGCCTTGTTGAACAATTCGCCCAGGATATGCATGGGCGAGCCATTGCCCGGGCTCGCATAGGTTTGGATGTCGCCGGTCCGGGCGCGCGCCATGAACTCGGACATCGTGGAGGCTGCGGCCCCTTTGTTCACAATGACAAAGAGCGACTGTGTACCGAGTTCGATGATGGGCGTGAAGTCCTTTTGCGGATCGTAGGCAGCGCCGCTACCAGGCTTCAGCACCAGCGGCGAGATGACAAGGGTGTTCGGCGCAAACAGAAGCGTATAGCCGTCGGCTGGTGCCTTGGCCACGTAGGCGCTGCCGATGGTACCTCCGGCGCCTGTCCGGTTCTCGACCACGACCGGCTGGCCAAGGCGTGCAGTCAGCTTCTCCGCAAACAGGCGGGCCAGGACATCTGTGTCACCGCCGGCTGGATAAGCCACGACGAGCGTGACCGGCTTGTTTGGGTAGCCGCCCTGGGCCGTCGCGCTGCCTGCCGCCAATGTGGCGGCAATGGCCGTAAGCGCAAGCAGGGCACGGCGCCTTGTGGATAAATACATGCCGATCTCCTCAGAGTTTGGGTCATGTCGTTTCACATATGGAACGACGTTTCATGTTATAACGCGAGAAAATTATAAATTTATGCAACGCTAATAAAAGATGATGTTTACCCTGAGGCGAGCCCACCGACAGCTGCTGTGTGCATCGGGTAGTGCATAATTTCGTGGTTGAGGCTAAATTTATGAATCCTCGGACACGCGACAAATTGCAACGTAGACCACAGGCCGGAGCCGCGCGCTCTCGCCACGCGACCACCTGACGGACCACCATGCGGACTTCCGACCTGCCGGCCAAGCATCAGCACACCCAGGCGCCAAGCCAGACCATCTCCGAAAAGGCATATCAGTTGCTGCGAGCGGACATCATCGCGGGCCGTCTCGCACCGGGGGAAAAGCTACGCCTGCAGTCTTTGCAGGAGCGGTACGACCTCGGCCTGAGCCCGATCCGGGAGGCGCTGATGCTGCTCTGCGGCGATGGGCTGGTAAGCAACGAGGGGCAACGGGGTTTCAGTGTTTCGAAGCTGTCGAAGAGCGACCTCCTCGATCTCATGCAGACCCGGACATCGATCGAGCTGCTGCTGTTGGCAGACGCCATCGAGCATGGCGACGACGACTGGGGAGCCAACATCATGGCCGCGTACTACAAGCTGACCAAGGCTCGCCTGCCGACCGATGCGTCCGACATGGTAGCCGTAGAGCTGTGGGAAACGGCCCATCGCCGATTCCACTTCGCGCTGATCGCGGCCGCCCGCTCGCAATGGCTGCTGCGTATCGATGAACAATTGGTCGATCACTCGGAGCGGTACCGCCGCATTCGTCTCGCATATCCCCGCTCGAGCAAGGAATTGGCCGACGACGTGATGAAGGAGCACCTGGATATCATGGAGGCGGTGCTGGCCCGTGACACTGACAAGGCGTCAAATCTGATGCGGCAGCATCTCATGCGTACCGCCGAGGTGCTGAGCAAGCGTTTCGCGGACTAGGCGACGATCACGACATCAACGCCCGAAGGACGTGCCCAGCGTGGCGCCTCCATTCACTCGAGCGGTACGATGCCAGATTGCGCGAGGCTGGCCAGCCGCCTGTACCACGGATGGTGAGGGTCCGCGAGATCGGTATGCGTCTGGAAATGATCCGCATCCGGATCGACAAACGAGGCGACCGGTCCAGGCTGAAGTGCCAGCACACTGGCAAGGCGGCGGTTCGACATCTTGACGCGAAGGCTGTCATGCCCACCCCAGCTCAGGACGAAGGGGATGCGGTTGCCGCGTACCCAGCACAGCGGACTCATTTGCGCATCATCCGTGTCAGGCCCGAGCACCATGTCATAGACGCGCGCTTCCAGCGACGCCGGCGCGGGCTCGGGGTGGTGCAGGTCGAATATGCCGCTGATCGGCATGCAGCCCAAGAGCGCATCGACCGCGACACCTGCGCGCGCCAGATCGTCGGGACGCAGCGCCAGCAGCGCGGCGAGATGCCCACCGGCCGAATGGCCGGCGAGCACCACGCGGCGTGCCGGCCCCGCCCACGCGGGCAGCAACCCCGCCAGCCTCGATAACAGCGCCATGCCGTCGTCGACCGCGGCCGGCAATGGCGCCGCCGGCGCCAGCCGGTAGCCCGGCGTCACCAGCACACAACCGGCCGAGATCACGTGCGGCGCCATGAACGCCGCGTACTCCTTGTAACCGTTGGTCCACCCTCCCCCATGGAAGAACACTACCAGGGGCGCATCGGGCGCGACGCGCTGTGCTGCGTACACATCGAAGCGCTGGAGCGGGTCGGGGCCATACGGCAGATCTTTCGCCACGCGTAGTCCGACACCAGCCTGCTGCGCCAGGGCCAGCACGCGTTCTTCATAAGCCTGCGCCGCGGCGCTTGGCAGCGGCATCTGCGGATTCAAAAGCGATTTCATCGTTCAACCGGGAAAGACTCTTAGCGGACGCGGCAACCTCCGGCACTGCCGCACAGTGACCGTATACTCGATCATACAATTTATAAATGCAACATATGTTTGTGTTGACATTGACTTTTTATTTACTTAACTTCGACCTTGTGGACGCCTGGGATCATGGCGTGACATCCACTACCCAAGGAATAGAGACAGAGGAGCTGCATGAAAACGTTGATAACGGTGGCCGGACCGATCGGGCGCCTGACGCTCGCGCAATATTCGCGGGTCGATTCTGTCGCGCATTTCGTCGTAAACACCGCGCCGCACGACCCGGCCGGAGGGCGTTGAGCCATGGCGCACGTCATTCCCGTTAGCCTGCCAAGCCTCGGCCAGCCGTTCTCCTGGGCCACCGAAGCGGGCGGCATGGTGTTCACGGCGCACGGCCCGGTGCGGCAGAACGGCTCCATCGAAACCGGCAGCATCGAAACGCAGGCACGTCTCACCTTCGAGAACCTTCGCCTCGCGCTGGCAGCAGCTGGGCTAGGCACCGCCGACGTCGCGCAGGTTCTTATCTATCTGACCGAGGCGGACGATGTGCGCTCCGTCGACGACGTCTACCGAACCTACTTCGCGCCCCCGTATCCGAACCGCTCCACTGTCGTGGTCAAGGCACTGGTCGTGCCCGGCATGCGCATCGAGATCGTCGCCTACGCGGCAGCTCACCATTAGCCTCGGCGCTACATTCTTTCTAGGAAAATACATTGGTAACGTGCAGCCTGCCCCTGCGGGCCGCCACCACCACCACTACCGCCAGTGCCTGCGACGTCGGCTTCGGCGCGCAAATAAACGAGAAGCTTTGCATGCCCCCCCGGATGTGCGGCTTCGCGGCCTCACAAGCCCGGCAAAACTCCATACGAGCTTAGCGTAGTACTAATGCGAGATCCGAACGGGCTTAGAGCAGCCCCGAGTCGCCCTCATGCAATAGCGGATAGGCAAACGACAGAAGGCCTGGCGAAGTTCCCTAGCGTTTTTGCGTGTGCCGCGACACGGAGGGTGTGGTGAGCAATCGGACATTCAGAGAGCGGCGGACACCGTCGCCTTCGGCCCTTCGGCGCTGCGCAGACGAATGGCTTAGAAGGGTCGGTCAGCGACGGTCGCAGTTCCGCAGCGGGCATCCGACCGAGACCGGCCATTTGCAGCAGCTTGGCTGGGCTCTCACAGATCGGCATGCAGAACACGAGTCACTTGGGGACCGCGCTCGATGCCCCCGAAAGGCGGCGCCTCGTTCGTTCCTTCCATCGGCGGGGAAAGGCTGCCACGCTCACACCGCTAGCATTCGGCGATACTCCGCTTCCAGGTGCGCATCGACACGCTCGACATCGAGACTGCCTTGCCGCACCAAGGCAGTCAACTCCTTCAAGGCGAGGGAACCAAGCCGGACCCAGGCGATCAGATTGCTGCGCAGCATGAACTGGACCAGGTCACCGCCCGAGCGCAGAGTGGCATCCGCGACGTCCACTAGGCACAGTGCACCATGCGCGACCAGCAACATCCGGCGAAGCTCCGGGACGCTCGCCGAGGGGATGCAATCCCGCCACGGGCGCTTGTGATAGAAGCGCTGCTTGGTCACCCATAGCAGGCGCGTCAGCATTTCGGTTATCAAGACCGGAATGGCCATCGCCAAGCCATGACGCAGGTCGTAGCCCTCCTCGAACACCTGGACCGCAATGGTGGCGAAGGTCTGGCGGTGCTGGCCGAATTCGCCCGCGTCGATGAACTGCAGCAGCGAATAGAACGGAATCGGAATACCGGAGCCCCGTCCGGACGCGCCGGAAGAGCCCGCCACATCGGAGAACAGGTGTCCCAGCCAGTTGGCAAAGCCCGCGAAAAGCTTCGCGGCCAGCGTGCCGCCCTGCAATTCGAAGTTCTCGGTATCGATGGTGATCAGCTTCCCACCCGACACGAAGTGCGCCGTGTTGGTGAATTGTCCGAGGATGGAAAAGAACAGCCCCACCAGGTCTGGGGAGTGACCCAAGCTTTTGATGTGATGGTTCATCGTGCTCATCCTGAACGCGCCATTCACATCGCCACCATGCCGGTGGTCATAGTTCACGCGATACAGCCGCTCCAGGTAGCCGATCGCGCTGGCGGTTGGATCCTTGCCATCGCGCGCCCCCTTCCAGCCCACCAGGGAAGCGAACTTGCGCACCGCACTGTTGACCCATTCGTCCGTGACCTTCGTGAGTACGCCTTGTCCCGGCAGACCGACAAAGAGAATATCGATGATGCCCCCGATCAGGCCCACCGTTCCCGCAATCATGTAGTCGTACTTGTCGCAGTTGGGCCCCTGAATCGAGAACTCCGCCTTGATTCTCTGCTCCAGGGCTACGCGCTGCGCGGGCGTCATCAACTGGTTGAATGGGCTTTCCAGCGGGGCCAACTGGTGGCGTGACCGGTACGACTCCACGTTTGCCAGGTATTGCGCCCATCCGGATGCGCCCGCGTCTGGCGCCGCGAGTGTGTCGAGCAGCGTGATCACTGGCGTGGCAGGACGGCCGTCCTCGGCAGTGTCTTCGGGCGCGTCGAACCAGAGGTCGGCCTCATCAAAGACGATCGTTACGTGCTCTCTTGCCTGCATCGAGAGGGTGGCCACGGCGATCGCCTCGTCCAGCAACACTGCGTTCTGGCGTTGCGTCGCCTGCATCGCATCCAGCGCCAGGTCGAGCTCGCCGAGCTTCCTGTCGGCCTGCTCGAGCTGATGCGTCTGGATGAGGAGCGCACGCGCCTCGTCGTCAAACTTGCCGGAACGACTCACGAGAAGAGCCCTGCGATCTTGTCTTTCGCCTTGCCGGCCGCATCCATGGCGGATCCCATGAGCACGTCACCAACGTTAAAGTAGCCGATGGCTTCGAACGCCCTTGCGAGTGTTTCCAGCTCACGCGATGCGTGCGTGCGCCGGATGACCATGCGCTTGACCTTCGACTTTTGCCCGTTAGTCTCGACCGTCATCTCCCGCTCCTCGTAGAAGCCCGAAATAAAGTCGCAGAGATCTGCCTTGGTCGGCTCGCGGGTGAGCATGCGTAGCTTGTCCAGATCCAGGTTGGCGGCGCACCGCAGCCGCGTCGCGCTGCTCTGAACGTCTTCTGCACGGTTCCTCAACACCGTACCTGCGGCCGTCATCTGGGTAATGACGTTCAGCAACTCCCTGACCTTGGCGTCCTGTGTACCGTGCGCCTGGACCGCTTCGTTCAGACGCGTGGTCATATAGTTGATATCGCCGATCAGCAGCGAGATAGTACTTTGCGTCTGCTTGATGACTTCCTGCAGCATTAGCTCCCGGCGTCGCGCGCGTGTAAGTTCGTTCGCGCCCGTCAGCTTCTTGATGCCCGCGTAGGTACCCACGCCGATGAGAACTGCAACGCCAATGCCGGTGGCCATGCTCGAGAGGCCAAGAAATCCGCCCATGCCGAGCGCGGCGAGCCCGGAGGTCATTCCCGCCGCCGACAGACCGATCACCGATCCCGACAGGTAGACGGCAGCCAGGGGCGTCCCGACCGCGGCGGCTCGGGCCGAGATGTCCTTGAGCGCCGCGACGATCTGGTCATCCGAGAAGTCCTCGTTGATCATGTTGTGATCGTTGCGGATCACGCGCTGCGCCAGGTCGATCTCGTCGTTCGTCACCTTCCAGAGGCTCCGGTGCATATTGAGAAATGCGAACTCCTTGACGTCCTTGCCGCCCGTGCTCAGGTAGACGTTAATCAGGTCCTTGACCAATGAGACATGGACTGAGCGCTCTTGGCCATCAGGGCAGGCAGCGTCCAGCTCGCCAACCAATGCCTCCACCGGCGCGAGCGCCTCGGGCGAGGCCATGTACCCGCGCAGCGCAAAGCGCGACTCCGTGGCCAGATCCAGGCGTGTCATCAGCATCAGGATCTCGGCGAACTCGCGCCGGTCGATCGTGGCGTCGTCGGCTACCGCCATGTTGACGATGAGCTTCAGATAGGCGACCTTCAGCGCCTCACTCATCTCGCTGATCGGCACGAACTGCTTTTCTTCCTTGTATTCCTCGAACGACTGCGTGGCAGAATTCAGGATCTTGGCCAGCAGCACATAGTCGCACTCCAGCAGGTTCTTGAACTGGACGCTCCCACCGCCCTTGAGCGAGACCGCGATCCCTTCCATCTTCGTGTCGTCCTTGGCCGTGGGCAGCGGACGCACGGCGTCCACCGTCGCGTAGGGAATCCCGATCGGATCTCCGAACGTCTCCCGATATATCACGCGTTCGCCCGTGAACAGCAGACCCTCTTTGGCGCTACCGAACAACGTGTTGTCGAACAGGGCCACGACGTGGGACGGGACGTAGGAGATGCTGTCGCCGTGCGAGAACGCCTTCACGGCGTTGTTGAGCTTCTTTTCCGGAATGTCCGGTGCGACCAGCATGTTCTTCGAAACCTTGCCGAGGTTGTCGCGCAGAAATTGATTAATATTGGTCATCGTAGGCCTGTCCTGGAGATTCTGTAGTGCAATGAGAGTGGCAGTCTTGCTACTCGCCATCGGGGCTGACCAGCCGCCGCAACGAACGTGATCATTTCTATCGGCCAGCTGTCCCCGCACTGAAGCCCACTTCGGTGGGGTGGCTTGCCGCATTTGCTTGGATTCGCACGCAGACATCGCCGGATAATGTGCTGGCCCGCGACTGTCGCCCGAAGGGTGCCGGTTTCGCGACGTGGCACCTTTGGCCGTCTTATGCTTGCGCCAGCCGAGCAAGGGTTAAAGGACACGCTCCAGCGGGCGCTTCGGAGTCGCCTTGTACGCAACCGAAAGCGCACAGGTAAAGGCCGCCACTACGACCGCTCCGAAAAGTGTCGTTGCAAGCCAAGCGCTAAAGGCCGCCATCGCGGTCTCAAGCAGCAGGGTAAAAGTTGCCCACAATCGTCGTCTCTCCGAGGATTCGTGGAACGATTACGGTGCGTTGATGATCTTCTCCACCCTACTTGGGTGCTGGTAGCCCCCCACTACGAAGCTCGCGCCCTTCCTCAGCGCGCGGGACGTGTTGTTCCACCAACCCATGGGCTTCTCCAGATGTATTGCCCTGGAGCCTCGACGGACGTCGGCCCCCCACCTCTTCAACATGGACATCGCGGCGCCACTCTGTAGCGCCCTTTTGTGGGGTAAGTCGCCACGGTCCATGGCGATCGGAGCCGCCGCCTAGCCGGCGAACCGGACAACCAGCGTCCAGTTCGGGTGCAAGCTATCCTGGACAGCCATCGTCCACCTGGGGGTTAAGACTTGGAACATCGCAACAGACCAGATCGAACCCATGCTAAAGCTTTCGCATCGTGACGACCATGCCAGTCCCTCGGACCACCGCACCGGTCCCCGTAATGCCGACGAGGTCGGCCACATCCCGCCAATCCGGTTGTCGGTGCAGCGCTGGGGCATTGCCCGTGACACACTTCGCGCCATGGTAGATACGTTGAATGCCGCTGATCGGCGTATCGTCTGGTCGGACCACAACGATGGCGGGCCCACTGACCTAATCGTGCATATGGTCGACCTCGAGGGCCTTGCCGGACCGTCCCTGCAGGCCCCGTGGAATCTCTTAGGTCCCGTTGAGGCGCTGCGCGCGGCACGCGAGCAAGGCGTTGCGGCCGTCGTGCTGGCCGAAGGCGAAGCGCGACATCTGCCAATGGTCCGCACGGGATGCTGGATCACGTCGAGTTCCTGCAGTCTCGTGACCGCCGTCCGCATCCTTGCAGGTGCGGCCATCATCGATGCGAGCGAAGTAGATGCAAATGCCCGGTGCGAGCGGCTTGCCACGCTTGCATCGCGGAACGTGCTGGCGCGCGTGCATCGCGTTGTTGCTGCGTCTCCCGCGACCTTGGCATCAAGCGTCCGGACGTTGATCAACAGCGCCCAGCGTGATGGTTGCGCGGCCATGTCGTATGCCAGCATCGGAGTCGCGTCGGACGTTGATCTGGAAGTTCCGCCCAGTAGTACGCCAACGCAGGTATTGTGTTCGCAACTTGCCAACACCGAAGCGGATTTGTTACTAGCCTACCCGTGGCCAGACCTCTCGTCGTCAGCCGGCAAATTCGCCCCGCCGTAGGCGTCCAGCGCGCGCCGCAACCGCCCCGCAATATCGGCGCGCAGGGCCGCTGGCGAGACCACCTCGACTGCATCCGCGCGTTCCAGCAGCAGGTTACTCAGTGCGATCGAGGGCGTGACGGTGGCGGTCAGCATGAACCCGCCTTCCATCTCTGTGATCACTTGGTCCTCCGCAAACTTCAGCTCGCGGAACGGGCTGAGGAAACCACCCAACTCGCGCACGCGCAGCACCATTTGCACGGGCGGTTCGGAGAAGAACTCGAAAGTCCGCTCGTCCCGTACGTATGCCTCGAGCGAGAATGCCGCATCCCGCGCCAGCACGGCATCGCATGTGGCGGCAGCGTGAATCCGGTCCATGCGCAACAGGTGCCGCTTGGTGCCACCCTCGGTACGCGGGCGATCGGCCACTAGGTACAGGACCGGGCCTTTCTCCACCAGCGCAAGTGGCAATATGGTGAATCGCCGGGGCTCCACGGTGGAAGTCCGTCCATTCTGATAGTGAATCTCGACGCAGCCATCCTGATAGAGCGCGTCGAGTACCGCATCCAGTACACCTTCGCGAACCTGAGGCGCGATCAGAGGATAACGTCCGTCGAGCCGGGTCGTCTTGCCCATCCATGCCCGGGCCGTTGCCAGCCGCGCGGCTGCCACGTTTTCTTCCAGCACGCGCACGGCACCGCCGAAGTAATCCGCGAGGCCATCGGTAACCGTGGCAGGCAAATGCGAATTGGCCAACTGCCGCAGCTTCAGTAAGGCAACGGCTAGGTCCACCGGTGGCCGCAGTGCATCCTTGTTGACTGCGACGGCTGACATAGCGCGCCATTCGCGATTGGCATCTTCGCCACGGCGCTGCGCTAGTTGGTGGTTTTCCAGTTTCAGGAAGGACCGCGTGACCTTCTTCGGGTAGACGGAAGCATCTCGCGCGGCGACCTCACGAATCAGGTCGCCCGACCGCTGCCACCTTCCAGCGTGCGCGCGAAGCACCTTCAGCACCAGATAGTCGAAATCGCCCAATGGCATGGGGAGTACAATGGAAAATTGCGGGCGCCTACTCTAGGCGATCATCGGCTCTCGTGTCTATCCCACCGTGGCGGGTGCCGGAACGCCTGCCGTACAACCGACCCTGCTCTGCGCGACGCCCACTGCACGGAAGCCACCTTCCTTTGTTGTACGAGCGTTGGCTGACCGGCGCTTGCCGGCCAGAAGCAGTCGTTGCCGATCTATTCGGCAAGCGTCTGCTGTGCAGGGAGAAACCGTCGCTGAGCGGTGAACTGTTATTGACTCCCAGCAGCTCAATTGCCAGGTAGCCATTGCTCCATGTGAATCTGCGCGAGATCGCCTTGAGCTAAATGACGCCACAACTCGATAATCTTGCTCACGGGGACACCTTCCATATGCCGCTCCCCTCCCGTTTCGAGGTTCTCGAATACGACGTAGCCCCCACGCGATACAGACAAACACCACTCGGATTCGTGCGTAACAGCGACGGAGCCGTGCTCGGTGTCTTCTGGCCGGTCATCCAGCTCGCGTAGCAACGCGAAAAATTCTGAGTCGGACCCTCCGGGTTCCATTGCGCCACATCGGTGAGTCAGGTGAAATGCCATGATCGCAAGCTGAGTAATCTGATTCGGGTGCGCACATCTCCGGAATATACCTCTTCCCTGGGGGAGACTGTTGGAACCTGATGAGCCCACAAGGCCGCGTTCCAGCCGCTCACACGGCTAGCCACTTACGACCGAGTTGGGTCGGAAAGAGCCCACCGGATAGAAGGTGCCAGGTTCTTGCCGCGCTCTGGGCGATTCACGAGGCATGACTCGCTTAAAGGGGAGTGTTAGTATCGAGGCAGAAAATCGGCGCTCCAGCCTGCCGAACAGCCAGCCTTAACTGAGAGGGACCCATTGCCTGAAAGCGCGATGATCTATCGAGCTGGTTCTTAGACGTTGCGGGTCAGCGTGACCCTGCAACCGGGATAGTTCAGGCACCCCCAGAATGCGCCAGCCGGCCCTTTCCGCTCCACCATCTTGATTCCGCAGGCGGCACATGTCGGCGTGCGGTAGTCGCCCCGAAACGCCTGCTTCAGCAACGTCGCTTGCTTGTACTGATCGAGTGCGCGAATCCGTTCGACAATACCCGCACCATCAAGCAATTGAATGCCGGCTCGCTCCGCCGACTCCTGCACCGGTCGCCCGACATAGCCAGACAACGACCAAAAAACGCCTCGACGCACCTTGTGTTCGTGCATGACACCGGCAAGCGCGCGGACCTGTTCCACCTTCACCGGCTTGCTCCATGCCTTGCATTGGACCACGGCCACGGGAACATCCAGGCCAGCCTTGTACAAGGTTGCATCGATGCCGCCATCGGGACCATGGGGCACGGTCTTCACGGTGAATCCCATCGCCTCGTAGTACCCAACACAAAGCAGCTCAAATCGCTTCCACTCCAGCTGCTGGAGGGCATCGAGCGTCCAGCTATGGATTTCCGGCTTTTCCGCTACGGGGGCTGTCCGCGACGGCGGGCCAACGTCCTCCCTTGACCTGGCGGATTCACCGGAGGATGAGGATGACTTCCACCGCGACGACGATCGACTCGTGCGGGAACTCCGCGCTCTCACGGGAATTTCTTGCTGCCTCGCCCCTTCCCTCCGCCGCGCACGGATATATGACAGCACACCCATGAAGCCGAACATGGCGGCGGGAACCCACGCTAACGACTGGCTTAGCATCGCAATGCCCGTCAACAATGGGCTCGATCCGAATATCGCTGGGACGATCCCGCGCAACACGATGTAGGCACCCACGGCCAGCGCTGCAGATACCCACCACGGCGCATCGATCAATATCTCACTAAGCGACGGCTCCTTCCTTCTGCGACCCATTTCTCTACCTGTTATTGTTATACATTGCAGCCCGCGGCATCCCGCCATCGGCAAATCTACCCGATCTGACACACACAACGGGTTGCAACGAGCCAACACCCCACCGACTACGGGTGACAGTGCCGCCCGCTCATACCCGTTAACTTCACAGATGCCGCCATAGTTTCGCTTGACGGCATCCCTTAAACTGCATCCTTCGCGCAACACCAGACAAAAACCATGAGAAAAGCAGGTCGGGTCAAGACGTGGCATGCAGACAAGGGCTTTGGTTTTATCAACGTCCACGCGGACACGAAGGATGTGTTTTTTCACATCACCGCCCTACAAACGCGTGCCGTGACACCAACGCCTGGCGACCGCGTGAGCTTCGAGCTCGGCAAAGGCCGGGACGGCCGACTACAAGCCCTGAACGTTGCCATCGTCGGTGCACCGAAGGCGCGGCCGGACGCAAGCTTTTGGCCGGTGTTCGCGGGTCTCGCGGCGTTGGGGCTCATCGCCGGCGGCGCCCTGATGGGCTATTTTCCACACCAAGCCGGCTTGGTCAGCCTCGTGGCGAGCCTCATCACGTTCTTCGCCTATGGCGACGACAAGACGCGGGCCAGCCGGCATACGTGGCGCACGCCTGAGACGACCCTGCACCTGCTGGCGCTCTGCGGCGGTTGGCCGGGCGCGCTCGCCGCCCAGCACCTGCTACGACACAAGAATCGCAAGCGGGCGTTTCAGGCGATTTTCTGGGGCACTGTCGTCGTGAACGTTGGCGCTATGGTGCTTTGGCGAGCCGTCATGGCGGCCTGAGAAAGGGAAAGCCGAAGGCCGCGGTGAGCCATGTCCAGGCAAATTGCGGCTTACGGGTGTTATGTCAAATAGGCATCGTTCAATGGTCTCCGGACGAGGCCATCCCTAATGTTCCCCCTTTTGCAGAATTTTGTTCGTGGCCCCATGGTCCACACCAAGGAGCGCCAGGCCAGACCCGTGGCGGCGGCCACGAGCCTCGCCGGCGTGCACCGTGATTGTTCGACGCGCAAACGGCGCGCCTCTCACGACCGCCGCCCTCGGCTTCGCAAGCCGCAGCGGGCCGGGCAGCGACTGACCGATCCGTTTGGAAAAGGAACAAAATTCCCTCAACCGTCAGCGGAAGAACAATTATCTGCAAAATTTGCTGATGTAAAATTGTTCCCGGCGCCTTGGAAACGGGTAGCCCGTGGGCGTCCAGCAGGACAAAATTCTGCAAAACGAAGCCGAACCTGACTCTCTGCACTAGGACGCACCGCCCATGGAGAATTGGCATCTCTATTTAGCTGCCCCCAACGCCACAGACAAGTTCAAAGTTGGTTTAGCGCTTCACCCGCGCGACCGGTGGGACGCCCTTGGCCTGCGTGACTTGGACGAGGAAGTCTCCATCGTTCTCGCCGGTAAACGCTCGGATGTTGTTCGAGCAGAGAAAGCCCTGCACTTCTTTTTGACACCGTGGCATGCACCACTCGAGCATAGGCAGGACGGATTCAGCGAATGGTTCTCCCGAGAATGTGTTGATACGGCCCGCGCTCATTTCCTAGCTCTGCTGGATCACGGTGAGCGATTTAGCAGGGTTGATTTCGCCACGCTCACACGTTCGAGCCCATCAGATGCTGTTGTGAAACCGACCTCGGAAGAGAGGCGGCGGAGGAAGTTTGTGAGGATAGCCGATGCTGTGAGCCAAGCCTGCAGCGGGGTACGCCAACGGCTTCCGGAGTTTTTGTCGCACTTCATGCCACTTTTAACGCAGGCAGACGGCGTGGCTCGCCACGACAACGACTACGTCGCTTTGTGCTATCAAAACTTGTCACGGATTGATTATGCTAAGCTTCGGAGTCTTGCAAATACGGCATTTGAAGTTGATCTGGGTCTAATTGGCCCCCATTTCGGGTCTCGCTTTCTGTCTTCCGTGAGTGGCCGCTTTGAAAATGACCACGAAAATAGTGGACAAATAAGCATCTCAATCAACCTGGATGCGCCGGCATGGTTCATCGATCGAATCTTGGCGCTCTCTCACATACCTGGCATAGACTGGGATGGTATTGCGGCCTGTGAACACGATCTATCGGAGTTCATGGACAAATGCACAGCGATTTGGGACGTTATGCCCAAAGTCTCCGAAGCTCCAGCCTGACATACACGTGCCTCCGGGTAGTTGACAACTACTGCTGCCGCGGCCGGCTGGCCCGATACCACTGCTTACGGCCGATGCGTGGCGAGGACGCTTGTCGGCGTGGCTGCGGGAGGAGGTGACCGCTGCGCCAACTGGTCTACCATATCAACGGCCGCCGCGCCGGCTGCACCTCGTGCGTCCCAGCGATTGGTGTCAAGGATTCGCCTCGCTCCGGAACATCAATCCAGGCATGCATCTGAACCGTTGCCTGACGCAGGGCTCACACGAAACTCTCTCTTTGCTTTCGACCAACTGTATCCCTGAGCGGTCGTGCTGCGTTAGGATTGCAACTTCGTCAAATCTCTCATACATCTAGCTAGGACGAGCATGGCAAATCGGTCCGGAGCCCTCAACACTATTCTTGATGATTTGGCAGGGTTCGAGATTCCCCTGAATCCATACTACGATGATCCGGAGCCTCAAGGGGTCATCGATGACATCCTCTCGGGAAAGATTAATAGCTTACGCGCTTTCTTGCAGCTCCTGGGATGGTTCGAGCTCGTATCTCATCTTGAGGGGCTGACACCCTTACGGGGCAATGCCGTTCAAGCATTGGAGTTGGTCCAAAGTGTTATCGTACCGGAGGCCCGTCGATTATGTCATGGTACGGATATCGAGCCGCAACAAAGCCGTACTCAATGGTTCTGGGACTTTGTTCACCCAAGAATTAAAGCACTTGCCAAACCACGCTTCGAAGCCGGGATCTATGGTGATGCCGTTGAATCTTGTTTCAAAGAAGTCAACGATGCGGTAAAGCGGATCGTCCGTGAAGCGCACGGCAAAGAGTTGGATGGTGCCAAACTGATGACCACGGCATTCTCTCCTCAGCAGCCGCTTATCAAGCTATCAAAGCTGGCATCCGATTCTGATTGGGGACCAACGTACTTGGCCATGAGCGGAACTGCCATGGAAAAGTTCATAGCGTCACCAAATGGAGCCGCCCCACTAGCGGCTGGAGATTCTTCGATTGTGATTCTCACCTACAGCTGGGCAAGACTGTGGTACAGCGGCTCACAAACCGCATTCAGGAAAAGGGTAACGGAGAGCGGCTCTCCAACGAAGAGCTAGGGACGCTTGCTGAATCGGACTTGGGGTGATCGTCGCCGCCTCGTAGCGAAAAATTCCAGCGGCCTGGCTGGTGTCATGGAACAGCTTGCCCAAACGCTCTAGGGAAACGCTGATCAATGAGGTCGGGGAGTAGCGATGTAGGTAAGCCCGACCATAATTTGAGAGAAGAAGACCAATTCAGGCCAGTATTTGCCTCGCTTCGCACCTTTCGTGCGCACTTTGTGCGCTCAGGACGGATTGCTCCCCTGGGTAGCTAACAGCCGTTTCCTAGCGAGCGCCAGATTCGCCAGACCAAACAGGCTGAACAACTGCGCCGTGTTTTTGGCCAGGCCTTTGTACCGCACCTTGCGATGCCCGAACAGATTCTTGATGACATGGAAACGGATGCTCGACCCGCGCCCGGATCTGGGCCTTGGTCCGCTCGACCGCGATCATCAAGTCCTTGAGCGCACCATCACGCATCGCCTTGATCTTGCCGCGCTTGATGGCTACCTGCCATTTCACGGACTTGCCTTGCATCTCGTCGCGCTTCTCTACGCCCGTGTAGCCAGCATCGCCAAACGCATGGTCTTCGTGGCCATGCAGCAAGGCATGCGCCTGCGACACATCCGACTCGTTGGCCGCGGTGCCAACCACGCTGTGTACCAGGCCCGAAGCCGCATCAACGCCGAGATGGACTTTCATACCAAAGCTCCACTCGTTGCCCTTCTTGGTCTGGTGCATCTCCGGGTCGCGGCTCTTTTGCGGTCGCGCTTAGCAACGGCCTGCCGACATCCGCTCCCAAGCTCGTAATGCTTCAGCTGGTCAATTTCTCCTCATTCAGTGGCAAAGGAAGTAAGATTTCTGCGTGCTACCACGCGTCGCCGGAAGCTGTGAAGTTTCACTCGAACACCAAACGAGGACCGGCTAGCTAGCGGGGGGCTAAAATCGCGGACTTACTGCCGAACTCCACCTTTGCCTGGTATTTGATATGCTGCTGTAGTACGTCGTATGCTTCGGGAGTCTGCATAGGGCCCGCGACATATGACGTATAGTAGCTTTTTCCATCGGCAGATTGAAGTGCAACTGCATACCGCATATTGATGCCAAACACCGAATCAGAATCAGGCGTCCGTGCTGTCGCACTAATTTGCTCGCCCGGATTAAGCGTCTTGGGAAGAGAGTATGCTGAGTCCGAGTCAGACGCGAATTGACCGTCGTAAGTTCTGGTGAAACCAGACGCTGGATTGGTCACGAGGAAAGTCACCGACGGAAGCAGTGTGACTGGGGTATGGCCAGAGTTGTGTACCGTTACGGAAAACGTCGCAGGTCTCGACTTAGCATTCTCTATATAGTCGGCACGCGATAGCGTCAGGTGAGTATACAGCTTTGGACGTTCTTTCTGGAGGGAATGCAGGGCCTGATAGGTACTTAGGCCAGCCCCCCAAAGGCCTAAGGCAATTGCGACGACGGTTCCGGCTTGTTGCAAGCGATCGTTCGATTTGATAGTCACTGCTCTTTTTTTTCATCCATTCCAGATCACCGCTGGCAACACTGCCTTCCGATTCGCTCGGTCACGGACCCCGAAACGGCAGGTCACGTTCGCCCGCATGCGGTTAGGCAAAACGCGGCAAGAACGAGGTAGCAAACGCCAGCGATCTGCAAGGCGATGATGCCCGGCATGCGTTGGATCCCGGTCAAAGATAGGCGGATCCCAGAAGAAGGTCTACGCCTACTTGTGGCAGACCTGATCGCATCCCCACCAAGGAGCAACCCGCTCAAACAACCGCGACTACTCGACCCTTTACGCCATACATCGCCAGGGCCTTCTGCCGAGCTTCGCTTGCACTGTTAGCCAAAATATTCACAACCATTTTTGACCGATCGTTGGTTTTGTCGGTCAGAACAGTTACCTTGAAGTTTTTCACGTACATGCCTTATGAAGGAGATGTTTGTCTTATCGGCATGCGGCGCCAAAAGTTGCCCCCCATCGGGGGGGCACCCAGAGCAAGCCATGAAAAGGCTAATCCGCTATCACAAGAGAAGACGGGCCACAGAGCGATCCACCGTGGAAGCAGGGATCCTTGGCGCTCTCGCCCCTCGGGAAAACTCCTCCAATTGCACCGCTTTGACCGCCCGCCGCAGCCAGTCAAGCATCTCGCCCTGCCCGTCCCAGGTCTGCCCCGCGGCGTTGCGGTAGCAGACCACTGGCGGGGGGCGCCGGGGCGGGTGCGGTGGCAGATCGAAGCCCCCGCCGCTTCAGGTTGCTCCATGGTCAGCCCGTAGTCGGCCATCGCCGCGTGAATCCAGCGAATCGACGCCGCACGCTGAGTTTTTGTGCTGTCATGGCTGTCGTCATTACTGTCGCTGCCGTCGTCCCGGTTCAAGGCGGCCGTCGGTGCGCTCTGCTGTTCGTCCAGATTTTTCGCCTGGCGCCTCCTGTGGGGTCGGCGCCGGGCCGCCGGCCCTGCGCCGCCGCCGCCACCATTCTCCCTTCGCCCGGGTGGCGCCGCTCGCAATTCTGCCAGCAGCTGGCGCCCCATGGCCGCTTCGGCCTCGGCCCGTTCGGCCCGGCGCTGCGCCGCTCCCACCTGCCTGCGCCGCGACCAGCTCGTGCGCCGATTTGCGCTGCGCCTGCTCGACTCTGGCGAGCCGATCGGCGAGCGCCGGGGCCTGAGCATCGAGGCGGGCGCGGACTTCGGCCTGCGCCACAGCCGCGTCGGGGGCCTCGCCGCTGTCCACAATTCAATGCGTCGCCATCCACACATCTCGCTGCCAGCAAAGAAGCGCAACCCGAAGAGTTCCCTGTCAACGCGGAAATTTTGCCTGCTCTTAAGACAAGTAGCACGGAAGCCGCCGATCCGGGGGGTTCACGAGATAGCGAATAACGTGCATGCTCAGACTGAAAATGTACCCGGCTAGAAATGGCGATGCCTTTCTTGTCGATGCTTCAGGCTCCCACGTCCTCATCGACGCGGGCTTTGCGAGCACCTTCAACGACCACATCGCACCCCCGATTTGAGGCGGTTGGCACATGCGGGCGGCCAACTGGATCTGATCGTCTGCACCCATATTGATGCAGTCGGTTATCTCTTGGCTCCGGCCGCGGAAGCTTTTCCGGAGCGAACAACCGTCGTTTTCGTTTTCGTCTTCGTCTTCGTTGTAGGCGTGGACTTTTTCATGCTGCTTCCTAGCCCGCCAGTCCCCGTTACCATAGCTACATCAGCGCCGAATCCCTTTCCGCTCTTCAGTATTGTGACGAAATTCTTGAGCGCTTTTACATCGGCGGCCAAGCGATTTTCGTCGCGCTTGATATCCTCCGTAGCAAACTTTTTGAAGCGGGCTTGCTCGGCCGAAGTGGCTTGACGTCCATACACGGCTTTCGCGGTTTTCGCCTTTCGAGCAGTTGTCATATAGATACTCCGGATAGGCCTCCTAGCCTAGAACCAATCGGAATCCACGGCAAGCGGCGTTACCGTTTCCAGCTTCCAGCGCTTTGTCGTGTTGTGGTCACTACGATGGTCGAACGTGTACTGTTCCTCGTCCTCCGCCTCCACCGTCAGAACGAGTCCATGATGGTCATGTGGAAGGTACAGCTCGGTATTGCTTCCCTGGTCGTGTCGCCACAAGCCCACGGCTCTTGCGGGATTCCTTTCACCAAGATTCGAGCGATCGACCATCCCGGCGGATGTGATTGACAGAACTGATGAACCCGGGTCTTCCGCAAGGACCGTGGCATATCGCCCCGGCCACCGAACCGCCAACTGCGGGCCGTCCATCAACAAGGCAATGACGAGATTTGGACCAACTGATCGAACTACGGGCATCGCGGGGTCGGCACGCGCCAAGTCTTCACAAATCAAGACCGTCATACAGAGATCGTCACGTAGCGCAAGAAACGGCAGCCTCCTTTCTTTAACGGCAATATGCTCCCAAATCTTTCCTTGCGTGGCTTTGACGCCAGTGAGACCGTATCTATTAATTTGGCCCTTATCGAGAGCCCAGCGATGGTGCTTCGAGTGAGCCTTGTCGTATAAAACTCGGCCTTTCGCGGTACGTGCCTTAGGCGCGAAGACCATGGTTTTCGCCAGATTCCGGCCAGGTTGTCCATCCGAGTGTTCATTGCCCGGCTCACCAGCTACCATCGTTCCGGTAATAAGGAACTTCAAACCGGCGATTGGTTTTTTCGCGAGCAAGGCTTGGAGGTCCTCGCCCAAGGCCTCGGTCATTGCACACTCCGGAAAAAGGACACCATCAATACAATCATTACCGAATTTTGCGTTTGCCTTTTTCACCAACGGAACGATGAGTTCTTCCCTTAGCATTTCGGCCGTAACGGTTCCGCCGCCCCGCCTTTCAAGCCAAGTCGGCGCGAGCGTGAAATATGGCGCCATCCTTGCCCCACGTGTCAGCAGGCGCTCATCTCCCGACGGGATAAAGCTCTCATCATCGACCCGAAATGGGAACGGAATGATAAGCAGTCGCATTGTGTTCGTCGCGAGACCGTTATCGGGAAGGACCCACTCTGATGCCACGACTGTGCTTGGGGGCAACAAAGCAAGGTGATGGCTCATAGAACGAAGAGTACACCCCACAGTCGGCGTAAGCGCTTTCGGCAAGACGGTTGCCTTGTCAGGGGGAACCCTTTCGCAAAGTGAAATCGGCACGTGCGGCAATGTCTTCGTGGTCGGCACCGCCTTCACGCCAGATAGGAGCGACGCCGCTGCGCGTTCCGCTAGAGGCGTCCAGCTTTCATCCTTCCGAGGTACCCACCCAACGCTGACGGACGCCTCATCAGACACCATTAAGAGCTTCATCAAAGTCGAGACGACCCATGGGAAAGGTGCTGTCGACAAGTTTCTGATCTCAGTTAGAGTCGTGGCTCCGAACAGGCCAACCAGGTCCGTCCACCACTTTTGAACGAGCTCTGGACATTCGCCGGATTTACTCCATTCTTCCGCCTGCTGTGACACTTCCTCAATGTACTGATGATGCGAACTATGGTGGTTACCGAAGAGCGATGCCTCAGTGTAGCAGCCAGATAGTTCCATCAGCGTGGCAGCAACAGCGAACACGTCAGCCGGCCATTGTGGGCAACCTGCATAGCGCAGTAAGCGATCAATATGCGGGTCGCCGGTCTGCTCGCTCTCATACGGAGCCAGATGGCTACCGTCTGGCATCAGATCTTCCACGACGTCGAGGATTGAACGGCCCTCAGTTGAGATAAAACTACTTGAGGCTGCAGTCGACTTGGGCGATTCTTTTGTGGGCGCTTTGGAAGCCATAATTTATTCTATGTTCGCTTGCGATGGGTGATATGGTCCCAGACACTGTCGAAAAAAGGTCCTGTTGCAACTCAATAGTCTCAGCGGAGTCCGGACCGTCGCGTTCATGCCGGTAGCTGGATTCTGTTGACGCAGAGAGCAATATAGCATTGAACGGCGGAACACCCCGCTGCTATCGCAGCCTCAAGATAAAGAGCTCCCTTGTGACACGACATCATCCAGATTCAGCGTGAGCACCATCGCCGCGCGGCCAAGACGCCTGGCGGCCTAAACGTAGCAACTTGAAAGGGAGCGCGAGATGCCGACCTCAATAGAGGGAGATCGCTGAGTGAGACATTGGCCAAATCGCGTCGCAGCGGTGGCATTAAAACTTTGCAATTTGGCAGCACGGGTCTAAGCCGAGCGACGGCATTCAACGGATTCTGTCTTGAGCATGATTCGTTTTTCTCATCCCTCGACCAGGGGATATCGCGGATACTGGCCAGCTCATGCGACAAGCCCACAGATCGGTGGTCGCTCGTGCGACGATCGAGTCTCGCCTAAATCCGATCAACGAACGTCTATATAGCCCGCGATACATCAAACAGCATGTTGATGCTGCGATGTCCGAAGGAGTCGCCGCCCACGATGTCCAGCGTCGCAGGCTTCTGGAAAGCGAGTATGTCAAGCGACGCCAAGCCCACAGGGTTCGGTCAGATCGCTTGATGCAATTGCCAGCGGAGTTACTACACAAGTACGAATCCGGGCTCCGAACACCACTTCCTAATCCGGGTATCTCAACGACCGAAAATGACGTTATCGTGCATAGGCGCCTGCCTTTTCAGTACCTGTAGCGATGAACAGCGTTTTGACCGTCCCGAAGCGGAAGTTTGCTGGATCTCTTCTTCATGTAGTTCCCTATTCTTCCTCGACGCTGGTTCTGGTGGTTATGCCAGTGGCCACGCCAGAAATCGTGATCTAGGGTATCGGCGGTAGTTTGGAGTCCGATGGCGGAACGGTCGACCTAATCGAATCACTTCTGGCCTGCGACAACGAATGATATATCTCGCCTTCGGTGCTGACCGAGATGACAGCCGAAAAGCGACAGCCTTTTCCTCCTTGACGCAACCTGCGTCAACGAGCGTATGCGTAAGTTCTTTGAGCGCTACGATATGACTATCTTCGACTCGCTGAGAAGGCGGCTTGCAGCGCGGTTTCCGGAGCGGGAAGCGGAATGGAGGGCTAATGCCATCGAACGGCTACCTCGGCGTGAGGCTGTCCAAATTAGACAACAGCAAATGCTAGACGCAATCGACAGGGATCGTGCGAGCCTGCATCTGAACTTCGATCATTCCCAGAAATCCGCTTAGCAGGCTGCTGAAGTACTCGGCGCACGCGGCAACGTCTCGCCTGGCGCAGCTCGTATGCCTCTAATCTTTCACAATCCGGAAGCCGAGCGTCACTTCGTTGATTTTCGCCCGGCTTGCCGACCCGCTTGTCTGCCGTGCGATCGCTCTTGTAGTTCACGGTACGCTCCGCGTCCAGTTCGCGCAGGCTACGTCGCTCACTGGCCTCGGCCCGTTCCTGGGCGTGTGTCACCTGCTCGCGGGCGCGCTCCAAGCTCGATCGAGAATTGAGTTCGCAGCTCCCCCAGCTGCCGCCCGGCGGCGTCCAGTTCCGCCCGCCCCGCCTCAAGCCTAGCTTGGAGCGCCGTGGCCTGGCGCTCCGCGGCCAGGCCTGCACGGCGTCGTGCGCTTGCCCCCCCGTTTTGGTGCGCTCTCCCGAATCATCCTATTCTAATATGCGGTTGCACTACACACCTATTAGCTTCGACGATGGGGAGAAGGCGCGCCGATGACGCGCTCATCTACAAATGGTTAATTAGCATTCAGAAATTTATCGAGATTGCCGATGAAGTCTTTCATCTCAGTCTCATATTTCTGGGTAACATGTTCAAATAGCTGGCTTTGCGAGTAGAGCTTTGCTTGCTTTAGTGCGTGAAACAATCCTTTCCCATCTGGTTTGCTGACATCCCCCTTCCAACTC
Source organism: Cupriavidus nantongensis (assembly GCF_041726985.1). GTDB lineage: Bacteria > Pseudomonadota > Gammaproteobacteria > Burkholderiales > Burkholderiaceae > Cupriavidus > Cupriavidus nantongensis_A. Next base: position 822,670 of record NZ_CP168302.1, read on the forward strand.
TCCGGCAGCTTCGAAAGTTTGCCGTGATTGTACTCGACGTAAATCTCCTTCTCGACGCTAGGGAAAGGGATAAATAATATTTCCTTTATATTCTTTGCGTATCGCTCGTTTATCTGATCGCCATCAAGAACACTAATCACCTTTTCAGCCTCGGGAAAGAACCGCTCTCTCTCGTTTCGAATCATCAAATTAACGGTATTCGACCCTCCGCCAATGTGAATTATCTTGTGAGTAAAGAAAGCATCCGGAATATGTTTTTTTATGACGTATTCCAAAAAACTCTTTAACGTCAAATCCTCAGTTAATATATAGCGGTCCCAGCCTGAAAAACCGAACAAGACGCTTCTTATATAGTTGTATGAAACGTTGCGATGATATACATTGCCTTCTGTATTTTCAACATACAAAAGCTCAGGCGGCTCTAGCATTCGCATCATTGCCAGCGAATGCGTTGTGAATACTATATTAACCTTATATTTTTCACAGAAGACCCTCAGATTATGCACAAGATGGACTTGTGCTGCAGCATCCAAAGATATATCGATCTCATCGATTACAATCAGTTTCTTTCTGTTTCGGATCTTTCGATAGAGACTGATGACGAAATATTCGCCAGAGCTAAAGTAGTCCTCCCGAATGTATCGACTGCCCTCTCTAATCAGGCAAAAATAGAATCGACCCTTTATTTCGATTTCACGCAGATCATCAAATCGTCGGCTACCATAAATGTCCGACAAAAATTCAATCAGTTCATCCGGCTTTTTGTAGTTCTCCAGAACAATATTTTGCCGTATTTCAGCATCATTGTTACTTATTGCCTGAAAATAATTGAATCGCTCGCCGTGAGGCATCGGCAATTCGACTTCAATTTCATCTCTAATTGTAGAGGGTATAACCGATTTACTATTGAGACTGCGGATATTTGAATCGTACTTGAAGACAAAAGTATGATTATCGTATCTATACGCAATCCGGCTATTTTCGGAAAAAATACTCTCGTCTGACGTTATCTTGTAGGTGTCGGAGACCCGAAGATTCCGCAGGGCTTTAACAATTGAGGTCTTTCCAACTCCGTTTCTACCTACTATGCAAAAGAGCTGATTGCCGTCAAAAGGGATCGCCAGGCAAGCACTTGCGATGTGTTGCACATTTTCGATTTGAAGAAATAGCTCCACCGCTACCCCTTTTTCGATTCTGATTTTTTTGGTTGATGGATCAATGTGTCGATGACGGTTATGCCGTATTTTCGCCTGAGCTTATCAAGATACGATTTATCGATCGTATTTGCATAATTTAAAAGACCCGACAATGTTTCATAACTGCCCTGCAAATCAGAGTTCGTTATCTCAGACAAAAGCGATTGGTTGTGCACGTACAAATGAAGCAATGTCTCAGTACGGTTTTTGATTTTTGCATCAAGCGATACTTGGCCATTCGGCAAAATCACCATCCCTAGGATTTTGATTTTTCTGCCCGTACTACTTATTTTTGTCTTTCGCTCATTCAGCTTCATTTCCGGAAACTCGTGAGCTGACAATATATCTCTTATCGCACCATCCAATTCGCAAAGCGGCTCCTTGTCGACGGATGAAATCGTGATATCGTCCGAATAACGAGTATAAATTAGATTATTACGTGCACAATAATTTGCAAGTGCATCATCGAAAGGAAGAAGTGCCACATTGCTTATGGCGGGAGAGGTCGAAAACCCAAGCGGTAGCCGCCCGTCAATCGTAACCAAATCGATTATTCTATCGATATATTCGCCGATATCCTCAACTGGAATTTGATCCACTCCTTGCAGAATACAGCGCCTCACAATATCAGCAGTAATGCTTTCGAAAAAATTCGAAATATCTGTCTGAAAGAAATGTTTGCTGTTGCAGTGTTCTCGAACGGCCGCCGCGACGTTTGTGCCTTTTCGATAAGAAAAGACGACATCTTCATTTACCGGAAGACGATTGAAGATGAAGAGGTTTAAAAAAGAATGATATTTTTTTAACACCTTATCCGGAACGTACACCAGACGCTTCTTGCCGTAGTCACTCGTAACCATCTTGCTTGATAGGCGACAATTAATGTCTCCCGTCGCGAAGTCCACGAAATCCTGCTTATTGTGGTACATCGCGTTAAACAATATTTGCAATGGTTTTTTGTTCATTTTAAATGGAATATCACCAAAAAATCGATTTCCGCTTACTACAGCGTTCGATCTTAGATATTCGGACAGCGAAATCTGGCGCAGGACCGTATGGCCACAGGGCTGAACGCATTGGAACATAGCATGATTTCGGTCCTTCGAATCGCTCGTGTAAATGGCGAAGCGATGGTGATGTCGCATAATGTCGCTCGCGAATGGAGCGCATACGAAATGGGCGACTCCTTAGGACTAAGGAATCGCCCACACGCAACTGGATGCAGACCCGCTAGAGGCCAGACATGGGACTGGAGGATACTCCTAGTCGCTGGCATGCCTGGATTATACGCCACACGCACGCCACGAGGCAACGAATCGCACGGAAGGTCTCCGCGCCTCGTAATGAGGTTTTAGGAGCACTCCCTCGTTCCCCGAACCAGAGGTAAGCCCGTCATCACCCGAATTTGAGACATCGTCTCTAAGAGACGGGTACGTCAGCCCACCAAAGTTCCGCCCTGCCTGCTTCCAGCCGGGCTTTGTTCGCGGCTTGCGCCTCCCGCTTGGCGGCCAAGTCCGCCTGATTTCCCTCTATTGCCTGACGAGCGCTGGCCTCGGCGCGCAGCGTGGCCAGTTCGCCGGTGGCTGCCTCGTTGGGGGCCGAGTCGGCCGCGATGTCCGTTAAGGCCTCCGGTAAATCGGGTGCCGCTCAACGATACGGGAGAAACGGGCCTCGCGCGGGCCGTGTGGCCCGGCGAAAATGTCGAGCAAATTTTCGGCCCGCACCGCAATAACGGCTATACTATTCATCACTTCGACGCAAAACGAAGAATAATGATGGGTAAATCCGAGTCTACCAAGAAGAAGGAGCGTCACTTGAATCTGCAAGTTGTTCAGCGTCCGATGAAGGACCAGCTTATCCAGTACATCGTGTCGCGGACGCCGGCCATCTTCTTTCAGCGCGTGGTGGAAGAAATCGAAGGTGCCCACTTTGTGGCACACCAGCACGCGAGCACTTTCGAAGATCCGGAGCGGTACCGCGTTCAACCGCAGCTGCAGCATTATCGCTCCAGCGAGGCGCTGCGCAAAGCTGCATTGGCGGCCGGGATGGAAGTCGCCGCGCCTCATACTGAACCTAAGGGCGAGCGGTTTAGCTTGGTCGCGTGCGGCGAGATTCGTTTCGGACAAATTTGCGTCCCCTTTAACAACCGCACTCCCCGACAAGCGAAGCACCGCGAGGCTATCGCAGCCGTGAATGAGCCGCTTGAGCCTGTCAATGCCGATCTGTTCGCGGGCCCGACCAAGCCGATCCCCGACGGCCTGGGCTGCCTCATCGTGGCCGTCCGTAAGCACAAGGGCGAGTCTCAGTCGGTCCCCTTTAGCGTCATGGTGGGGGTGCCCTATACCAATCTGAAGGACTGGCATCTTTTCGTCTCTGTTTCGGAGGTCATGGCTGCGTACCATCCTGCCGAACAGATCGAGGTGCCGGACTTGGCGTTCGCAACGCTGAAACGCCGCATCCGCGGCTCTGAAGGCTAAAAATGCGTACTGGGGTGACAGGCTTCCAGCCTGAACGCCTGACACAGGCTCGCCTTTGCAAAGGACTAACGCAAACTGCGTTAGCCGCTAAGGTTGGCCGGTCGTCGGGCACTGTTTCGAAATGGGAGAAAGGAGATCAGGTTCCCGAGGCAGACGCCTTGGAACGTTTAGCCGAGCACTTGGGCATGCCTAGCTCTTGGTTCATTGCCAAGGTGCCGGAGTACGGCGACAAAGTCTGTTTTTACAGGAGTACCGCCGCCGTAACCAAGGAAGCTCAAACGATCGCAGACATACGACTAAAGTGGCTAAACGAAATCAGTCTGGTCCTGCAAGAATGGGTGGATTGGCCCGTCGTGAATGTGCCTCGCCTAGGCGCGAACGACCACCTGAAGATCACCGACGCCGACATTGAACAGGCAGCGGCGGGGTGCCGCCGCACCTGGAATTTGGGTCTAGGCCCCATCTCGGATGTCGTGCTGGCGTTGGAGAACGCTGGGGTAATCTGCGTACGTGAGGAACTCGGCTTCACGCGCATGGACGGTGCTTCTCAGTGGTTCGACACAGATGGGCGGCCATACGTTTTCCTTGCCGCCGACAAGGCCAATGGCGTGAGGAATCGATTCGATGCTGCGCACGAACTAGGCCACCTTGTCTTGCACCGGGACATCGACAACATCGAGTTCCGAACTCGATACGCGGAAATTGAACGCCAGGCGCATTTGTTTGCTGCGGCGTTCCTCCTACCCGCAGAAACGTTTGCGTCCGAGCTGATCCGCCCTAGCTTGGATACCTTCGTCGCGCTGAAGGCTCGATGGAAAGTGTCTATCGGCGCCATGATTATGCGATGCAAGCAACTCGACATCATTGACGAAGACTACGCGGTGCGTCTGTGGAAGAACTATAGTGCTCGCGGCTGGCGCAAAGGCGAGCCACTGGATGAGCGTGTGCCCTTCGAACAGGTTCGCCTGCTACCCCGGACCGTCAATTTGCTTCTATCGGACGGGGGGCTGACCAAAGGCGGTCTGTTGGACGCTATCGGCTTTGGTGCGGCTGCAACCGAACCGCTGTGCAGTTTGCCAGCGGGCTTCTTCACCCAGCAATCAACGGTTTCCTCTTTGGATGCGGTGCGTCTTAAGAGAGATACCCCAACGAATGTGCAGGGCCGCGCTAGCGCGCAAGTATTGGCTTTTCCCCCGGCCAAATAGGGTCATCGGCCATCCAACTTGAATGCGACGGCTTCGTGCGACAAACACGCTTACAAGCACATCAAACAAGTCCGGACGGGGCGGCTGCTCGAAGCACCCCGCCGCTTCCAGCTCCTCCATGGTCAGCTCGTAATTGGCCATCTCCGCCTGGATCCAACTGGGCGACTTTAGATTCTTAGAGTGGACAGGGCTTTACCGAATTTTTGAGTTCCTACGTGCGCATGGTCATAAGACGTTCCCTTCCGACGCCGCTCAGACTAGGTTCACACGCACGGCTGGTCATCCGACTACAGGACCCACTGCCCGACACGGCGCGAGTAACCAGGAGCCGCCGCCCTCACCTGTGCCCATTGAGGATGCCAGGGAGTTGGTGCGGGAAGGGTTTAATGAGTGGCTGAGGACTAGGTAGGGGACGTGCGAAGACCTAGGATGTCTCCCAAACGGAAGACAACACCTTCATACCAGCAGCTGGATGCCACTTCCCACCCTCATTGCGTTATCCAGCCCGGAAAAATTCCTTACTCTGCCCCGCATTGACCGCCCGCCGCAGCCAGTCCGGCATATCGCCCTGCCCGGCCCAGCTCTGCCCCGCGGCGTTGCGGTAGCAGACCACCGGCGGCGCGGGTGGGGGCGGAGGCGTCGGCTCGGGTGGGGGCGGAGGCGGCGGCGGATCGAAGCACCCCGCCGCGTCCAGCTACTCCATGGTCAGCCCGTAGTCGGCCATTTCTGCCTGGATCCAGCGGATCGCCGCCGCCCGCTCAGTTTTTGCTGTCATCGTTGCCGTTGCTGCTGTCATTACGGTCATGCGGGTTGAGGGCGACGGCAGGCGCGCCCCGCTCTTCCTCCTGTGCTTCCTTCTCGGTCGCGGCCGGGCCACTGGCCTTGCGCCGCCGTCAGTCTGCGCCGTCCCGCTCGCGCGGCGCCAGCCGTAATTCTGCCAGCAGCTGTCGCGCGAGCGCCGCCTCGGCCTCGGCGCGCTCGGCCCGGCGCTGCGCCACAGCCAGCTCGGCCTGCACGCTGGCCAGGTCATCGGCCGCTTTGCGCGCCGCGGCGTCGGCGGCCGCAAGCCGCGTGGCGAGTTGCTCGGTGAGTGCCGCGACCTGGGTCTCGAGCCGGGCCCGGGCTTCGGCCTGCGCCACCGCCGCGTCGCGGGCCTCGTGGCGCGCCGCCGCCAGTTCGCCGCGCAGGTCCTCGGCCAACCGCTCGCCCTTCTGGCGCGCGGTGCGCTCCGCGTCCAGTTCGCGCAAGGCGCGGCGCTCGCTGGCTTCGGCCCGTTCCTGGGCAATGACGACCTGCTCGCGGGCGCGTTCCAGCTCGGTCGAGAACTGGGTCCGCAATTCTTCTAATTGCCGCCTCGCCGCCTCGAGTTCCGCCCGGCCCGCCTCCAGCCGTGCCTGGGTCGCGGCGTGGGCCTGGCGCTCGGTGGCCAACGCCGTGTCGCCCGCCGCGATAGCTTCGCGCGCGGTGTCGAGCTGCGCGACCAGCGCCGCGGCTTCCTCGCGCGCGAGCCCGGTCTCGGCGTGGGCGGCATCGCGCTCGGCCGCGGCCGCGCTGGCGGCCGCGCGCGCCTCGGCGCGCAGCGTGGCCAGCTCGCCGGTGGCGACCTCGTTGGCCGCCTGCCAGATGGTCTGCACTGCCCCGGCCGCGATGTCCTTCAACGCGTCCGGCAGGTCGGGATGGTCGATGGTGACGCGGGTGCGCCCGCGCAGCTCCTGCCAGAACGCCTGCAGCACCTCGGCGGGCGTGCCCATGCTGCCCTTGCGCACCAGCTGATAGAGCTTGTTGGCGGTGGGCGTGATGCCGTAGCGGAAGAACAGCAGGCCGCAGACCTCGCGGTACAGCGCGCGGGTTTCGGGGAAGCGGCCGCGCAGCGCGGCAATGTCGTCGGCCATGGCAGCCTGCAACGCGGCGTCGGTCAACTCGGGATCGGCGGTGGCCATCGGTGGAAAAGTGTCATTTGATAGATAAATATTACTACGTAATACGTTTGTTATCAAACAACATGCGCCACACTTTAGACATAAATCCGCTTATGTTTAAACATTAACCATATTATCACTGCAACCAAATGAAAATACTAAATACAAATCACAAAATCTTTTAATTTTAAAGAACAACAAGCTCAATGACTTTGCAGACAAATATCACAAGAGCAACTTAACTTTCCGCGCCCTGATTGGTATCCAAGCACAGAAGCGGCAAGATTCGATCCGTTGTATGCGAGCCTGAACGCCGACGATTTTCAGTTTCATCGCCACCAAGGACCGCAGCCTCCGGTCTTCAAAGAATCATCATGGAAAAACTCATGCCCGCCCAATTGGATGCGTTGGGGCAGCGACGAAAGTAGAGCCAACTTCCAGCTCTAGAAAGAAGGACGCTCCGATTTCTTAGACCGCAGCGTGCGCTCTTACAGCATTTAGTAAATGCGCACATGCCGGACGGTAAGCCGCCAAACCACTTGGCGCTGTCCGTCACGAAGCGGTCGCGTACTAATGCCGCCTCCGCGGCAAGCAAACGGCAAAAGGGAGGGCTGGTGCCCTCCCTTTTTGTTTATGCGCAGGCGCTCCACCCCTCCCTCACCGCCGATACTGCCGAAAAAACTCCCACATCATCCCGCTCGCATCCGGCCCGATCTCGCTGTGGTAACTGAATCGGTCATCACCGCCGCTCCACGCATGACCCAGGCCTTCCACCTCGACCAGCGTCACCAGGTCGCGGTGCCAGCGGCCGAAGCGGTATTCATGCGAGCGGCCCGGCATGTCGCCTTCCGCATCGAAGCGCGCGGGACGGCCGGCGAGGCGGTCTTCCAGGCCGTTGTAGGCCAGGAATTGACGCGCCAGCAGGCGCCCGTTGACGGGATGTACCGCGTCATCGGCCAAGCCATGGATCACCAGTGCGGGCATCTCGGGGCCGCCCGGTGTTACGCCGGCGGCATCGAGTAGCCAGGCGGGCTCGGCCTCGGAGCCTTCCTGCATGGCGCGCAAGCCGGCGCGCGGGTTGTCGGCCGCGCCGATGACCACGCCGGAATGGAGCGCCACGGCCGCCACCTTATCCGGGTAGCGCAGGGCCACTACCGCGGCCATGGCGGCGCCGGCGGACATGCCGGCCAGGTAGATCTCGCGCTCGCGCACATCATGGCGCGCCGCAAGGGCATCGATCAGCGCAGCGACCGCCTGCGCCTCGCGTCCGCCGTCGGCCGCACCGAGGTCGAACCACTGCCAGCAGCGCTGCACCTGGCGGCGCAGCGGCTGTTGCGGGTAGGCGACGATAAAGCCTTCGCGTTCGGCCAGTGCATTCAGGCGCGTGCCCGCGGCCAGGTCATCCGGCGTCTGGCGACAGCCGTGCAGCACCACCACCACCGGCAACGGGCCGCGATGGGCCTTCGACGGGATGTAGAGGTGATAAGACAGTTGCGGCACCAGTTCGCCCGGCATGGGTGCCAGGCGCAGCCGGTGCGCTTGCCAGGTGCCGGGCAAGATGCCGGGATCGGCGACCGGGCGTGGGGGCCGTGCGCGTCGGGGCGGGTCGGGCAGGCGCGTCGGCGTGAGCGGATTCAGCGAATCCATGCGCTGGAGCCAGGATTTCACCTGGGCTTCGGTGCGGCTCTGCACGCGGCTCAAACGCCGCATGCGGGCCTGCCAGTCTGCAGCAAGGCTCTTGGTCATGAGGACTCCTGTATGACGGAATCTCCTCCTATGCCTTATTGTTGCGTTGCAGCATACCACAGCCAAGAGAAGTCTACCCCCCACGGCCGGTGGGGGGATGTGCGCTGGGGACGAACCTGATGCCGGCGCATGCGGCGGCCGCGGCGAGACGCGCCTGGCCCGCCGCCGCAAGACCTGAGAAAGTCAGCGATCGGCCACCCGTTTCCAGCCTTCGGGGGAGAAGCTGCGCATGGCCCTGGCGCGTGATGCCGTGCCGGGGCCGAGGTCCCGTTCGTAGAACACACGGTCGCTGCCGAGCAGGAAAGTATTGACGCCGGTATCGCCGTAACGGGCCGGCCACGCGATCAGGCCGTACGCGGCGTCGCTGCCTTTGCCGGCGGGCAGGATGCGGTAGTGATAGCCGTAGAACGCGTCGACGGCGGGCGTTTCCGGGCCCATCGCCAGGGCGTCGGGACCGAGCGGGCTGGCGTCCTGCTCGCTGGCGGCGGGCCAGTAGAGTCCGTCGGTCTTGCCCGGCGTGCTGATCAGCCGCCTGGCGTAGCGTCCCTGCCCCACCTGCTCGGCATAGCGCTGCTGGGCATCCGCCAGCTGCAGCAGGGTCTCCATGGTGACCAGTTCGTTGCGTCCGAGGCGGCGGCGGCGCACTTCCTGCTTGCCGGCGGGCAGGTCGAACTGCCAGCCGCCCTGCTGCCGGGCCAGCGGCACCGGGAAGGTCCATCCGCTCTCGCCCACCGCAATGCGCGCGCGGTTATCGCCTTCGGGCTGCACGGCATGGTGGCGCGCCCATGCGCCCAGGAAGTCGTAGACGTCATCCTGGTCGATCGAGCCCTGCGGCACCAGTAACTGGTATTGTCGGCCGAGCACGCGCCGCAGCGCGTCGCCATCGCTGCGCGCGATGGCATCGCCGAGCGCATTGGCCGCCGCTTCGGGGCTCGGGTAGACCTGCTGGGCCGCGGCCGGGATGGCCAGCGACAGGGCCAGGGCCGCTGCCGCCACGGACAGCACGCGCGCACCGCGGACGAAGGGGACGGCAGAAATCAGGTTACCGGTCTTGCGCATCATGCATTACCTCCGGCCATGGCCAAAATGTTCGCCGCCACCGACCCGGCCACCGCCCCCGGGCCCGCCGCCGTGGCGCATGCCGCCCTGGTTGAATCCGGCCGGACGCACCGGTGCCGCCTGGTGCTGGGACAACCCGGCGCGCTGCGTCTGCTGGCGCATGCGATCGCCGTTGCCGGCGTCGCGCAGTGCGTTGTCACGATTGGCATTGCGCGCTCGGTCGCGCGCCGCGGCCTGGTCCGCGCGCTGGTGCTCGGCACCGGCGGGACGCGGATCGCGCGTGCCGGCACCGCCTGCGCCGGGCCGCGTGCCCTCGGTGCGGCCGGCCACGCCGCCGGCATGGCCGGGAATCGCCTGGCCGGTACGGCCTTCGAACGAGCGGGCGGCGCGATCGCGTGCCTGGTCGCGCGCCGACGGCTCACGCTGTACGGCCCCGGCGCCGCCGACGCGTTGGCCCGGCTGCGCCCCCGCCTGGCGATTGGCCAGGCCGGCCTGGCGCTGCTGGTCATAGCGGCCGCGCACCGCCGCGTTGTTGTAGGGCACGTTGCCGCGCCGGGCCGGGTCGTGCTGCCAGTTCACGTTGGCGCGGTTCACGTCCAGGCGCTGGTTGACATTGATGTTGTTGTAGCGGTTCACGTTGATGTTGACATCGTGGTCGTGCCAGTTGAATCCGCCCCACATCGCATCGACCGCCGCCACACCCAGCCCGAAGCCGATCCCCGACACCAGCGCCGTGGCGAACACCGAGCCCGGCGGCGGCGGGTAATACGCCGGCGGATAGGCCGGATACGGCCAGGTGCCGTAGACCGTGGTCGGGTTATAAGTCGGCACGTAGACCACTTGCGGATTGGCCGGCTCGATCTGCACGATGGTGGTGCCGCCAGTGCTCTGGGTCACCACTTTCTGCTGTTCGGTGGTCTTGAGCGTGCCTGCCTTCTGCGCCTGCAAGCGCAAGCGCTGCACCGAGTCCATCACGTCATTGGGCTGCGCCAGGAACGCATCGCCGATCGACTGCACCCACTGCGGCTGGCGTCCCATCATGTCGAGCACCGACGGGAAGGCGGCCAGCGATTGCACGCTGGGGTCCCAGTTCTGGCTGGCCACCGCCTTGGTCGCGGCGTCACCCGACAGGTTGGGATTGGCCTTGGACCATTGCGCCGCCGCAGCCACGTCTGCCGGATAGGTCGCAGCCATCAGCACCTGGGACAGCAGCGCATCGGGATACAGCGCCACTGGCGCGGTCAGCTGGTCCAGTTGCGCCTGGCTCAGCGTGGTTTGCGCCAGCGCGGGCTGCAGGGGCGCCATCAGCAACAGTGCCAGGCACCATGCGAAAAGCTGTTGAAGACGATGCATGTTGACGCTCCACAAGTTCGCAAGTGACAGCCGGCCGCCGCCAGGGCTCCGCTCAGCGGCGCTCCTGCGCGCACTGCTGGCGATACGCTTCTTCCAGGCGCTTGCGATCCGCCTGGCGTTCCAGTGTCGGGTAGGTGCGCCCGTCAGCCGTGGAGACCGAACCTTTGCCGGCAGACCACTGCGGTCCGCCGGGCAGTGCGTTGATCTGGTCGAGCAAGCCCTGGCAATGCTGCCGCTGCGATGTCGACAGCGTGCCGCCAGGCCCCTCCACCACCGCGGTGGCCTCGTCCAGCATCCGGGGCGGTGGCGGCGCCACCATCGGCGTTGCAGCGGCCGCTGCCGCGCTGGCATTACCAGCCGCCCACAACGGGGCAGCCACCATGGCGGCGCATGCCAGCATGCCAGCCTTGATCAGAAACTTCGTCAAACCTATTACTCCAGAGCCATCCACGGCGAGTCCTGAGCCGTGGGCGTGTTGCGGGAACCGTCCGTCGCTAGCGGTCCTTGCCGTTGCTGCGGCGGCCGGTGCGGTTGCGCATCAACTCAAGCTTGAGCAGCGCGTCCGCAAGCATACTCTTCAGCCTGGCATTCTCTTCCTGCAGTTCCCGCAGCTTGCGCCCGTCGCGAGCCTCGCCGTTGCCGGGCTGGCCGTAGCGGCTGCGCCATCCGTAGAACGATGCATCGCTGAAGCCATAGCGCGCGCACAGCTCGCGCACCGGTACGCCGCTGGCCGCCTCGGCGAGATAACCGCGGATCTGTTCTTCCGAATACCGTCTGTTCACGAATCTCTCCGCTTCGCAACGGCGGGGGCCCAGGCGTCGCACAGCCGCGACGCCAACCGTGCCGACTCTCGCCGTAAGTTAGCCCAGTGCCGCCGCAAAAGGCAATTCAGTGTCTTCGCAGTGCGAGTTAAGAAAATTATCGCGGCGCGCCAGTGGCAGCCATTGGCATGCGTCACCAAATTTCGTTATTCCAATTTGGAAATTACATGGAATGATTGCATGCAATGATCACCCAAGCGGGGGATGAAATATCTCCGCCAGAACCGGTATTTCACGCCAGACCGGCCCGCAAACGCTGATGGCAAGCCATGTCTGCGGTGCAATACAAAGGCGTCAAAAAAGAATTGACAGGTCTGTCATCAATTCAAGTTTCTATGACTTTTTCTAAGCATGTATTAAGATTCCTCGGCATAACTAAATTTCACAAGCCTTCGCACGGCGCCCCAGCGGCGCCGGCAGAAGCGCGACCCGGCAGCGCACCACCCATAAGTCGCCCCGCATGCCGGTACCCATCCCGGCCGTCGGCATGCGCCGGATTTTGATGGATCAAAGAATCGCTAAGTTGTGGGTCTGAGCTACGTGGACACTAGCGTGTCACGCGTGTAGTGAAACATCCTGCCGAAGCCTTGCGTGCGGGACTCCAAGCTTGACCTACATGGCTCTCGCGGCGTGGCCAACGCGCCGCGGTGCGCCCTGGTTTCCTGCGTGCCATCACTGGCGCATCGCTGTTTGCATCAGACCGAAAAAAAAGAAGAAGGCGAAGTCATGTATCGGGAGAAGTCGGAATGCGTCATGTCAGCACGAAGTTGTTGCATGTCTTTGTTCTGGTCATGGAGTATCGTGACCTGAGCGCCGTTGCGGCTTGCACTCAGGGACGCGTGCCCACGGTGGCCTACAGCCTGGCGCGATTGCGCGAGATCACCGGCGACCCGCTGTTCGTCAAGCGCAACGGCATGCTCGAGCCCACTCCGCATGCGTTGCGCCTGGAACAGACGGCGCGCCAGATCCTGGCGAAATGGAACCACCTGGTGCGGCCCGGCGAACCGGGCCCGAGCAAGCGCCGCGAAGGCGGCAGGCGCGTCTCGATCGGTTTTTCGTCATCGATCGGCGATCCCGTCATCACCGAGATCCTGACGGCGTTGTGCGAGCAGTTTCCGCAAGACAGCTTTGTCACGCGCCCGGTGATTGCCGACGCCGCCCTTGCCGGCCAGCTGAGCGACGGCGAACTCGACTGCGCCTTCGTCGTCGATAGCGGCCATGATCCCGAACGCGTGCGCCAGCACAACATCATGGCCACGCCGCGCCGGCTGGTCAGCGCCACGCGCGGCGGCACGCATGATGAGAGCGAGAGTGCCTGGATCCTGCTGCAGGAAGACAGCGAGGCCGGCAGCCCGCTGCGCGCCTTCCTGAGCCGGCAGGCCAGCACGCCCGGGCATCGCGAGACGGTGGTGCCCTCGTGGCATACGCAGATCACGCTGCTGCATTCCGCCGGCGGCATTTGCCCGGTGCTGGATTTCAACGTGCCGCTGATCACGCGCGAGCGCAAGACCCGGCTGCTGGCACCGCCGAGCAGCTTCCCCGAATGGGCCGCGCTGCATTTCTGGGGGCCGGAGCGCAGCCGCGACCAGGGCGTGCTGCGCGATGTCATGGAAGTCGGCAGCGCGGTGCTGCGCGACCCGCTCAAGGCCATCGACGGGCGCCGCAACGGGCGTTCCGCAGCCCCGGCCGAGGTCGCAACGACCTGACGCCAGGCGCGATAACCAACATGCAAAAGGGGCGCTGTCCGCCGCAAGGCGGCAGCGCCCCTTCTCGTCACCGATCGTTGTCACGGATCGGCGACACTCACGCCGTTTATCCCATTGCCGAGATGGATTTCCGAACTGCCGGCTCGCGCGCGCTGGTTAGCACAAGGATCTTTTCGGGCCATGATTTACGAATCCTCCTAGTTCCGCCGGACTGACTCGCCGCTATGCTGCCATGGCATTGCCGCAGTCCGGCCGTCTCCCGTTTGGCCCGGACCGGTGGTAATGCGAGCAGTTGTCCGGCGCCTCCATATCTGGCGTCATTTTTGCGCCGCACGTCGCCCAGGCGTGCGGCGTTTTCTTGACGTTTGCCGAAGGCTGCGCCGTGTGAACAAGAATCGAGGAGCAACCCGATGGCATTGAGGATCCTGCTTGCCGACGACCACCCGCTGGTCGCGGCGGCCGTCGCCGACCGCTTGCACACCCAGACCGGCTGGGAAGTCTGCGGCAGCGTGACCAGCGCGACGGCGCTGCTCAACAGCATCGACAGCCTGCGCCCCGATGTCGTCATCACGGACTACCACATGCCCGCGCAGGGCGAACGCAACAGCGACGGACTGCGGCTGCTGGCAAGCCTGCGGCGGCGGCATCCAACGATGGCGGTGATCGTGCTGACCATGATCACCAACCCGCTGGTGCTGCGCTCCATCCTCGACACCCAGGTGCACGGGCTGGTGCTGAAGGACGCTCCACTGACCGAACTGGTCACGGTGGTGTACCGCATCCAGCGCGGCTTTCATTACATCGGCAAGTCGGCCATGGAAGTCCTGTCGCAGGCTGACCCGGGCAGCCTGGTGGGCGCGGGCCGGGCCGGCGCGGAACGCCTGTCGCGCCGTGAAATGGAAGTACTGCGGCTATACCTGACCGGGCGCTCGGTCAGCGAGATCGCGATCCAGCTGTGCCGCAGCGTCAAGACCATCAGCCGGCAGAAGAACTGCGCCATGCAGAAGCTCGGCGTCACCAACGACCGCGAGTTGTTCGAGTTTGCCGCGCTCAACGGCTTGCTGCTGAGCGGCTGAGCGCAACGCGGCCGCGCAGCATGCAGTGCCGCGGCGTCAGGCCGCGTCGGCCTGCTCGGCCGCACGGGCCTGTGCGTGAGCAATGCCCGCCTCCAGGCGCGCCAGGCCGCGCGACAGTTCGCGCATGGTCGTGGGCGAGACTTCGGACAGCACGTCCTCGAGAAACGCCGAGCGCAGCGGCATGGCGCGCGCCACCACCTCGCGTCCGGCCGGCGACAGCGTGACATGGGTCACGCGGTTGTCGCGCTCGGACGTGGTGCGCTCGACCCAGCCCAGTTCCTGCATGGCCTTGAGCTGGCGCGTCAGCGCACCGGGGTCCATGACGACGAGGTCGGCCAGCGCCTTCTGGCCGATGGCGCCCTCCTGGTGATGCAGCGCATGCAGGATGCGCCAGCGCGGCAAGGGCAGTCCCATGCGCTGCTCGAACGCCCCCGCATAGGCGCGGTAGGTTCGGCCGAACTGCTGCAATACGGCCACGCTCTGTCGCTCCAGTTCCATCCATTCTCCTCAGGGTAAGTTGCCGCCGGATTTCACTCTGCCGCCATCGCCGGAGCGGGGCTGCGGGTCAGCTTGATCGACGGCACCTGGCGCGCGCACCACACGCCCAGCGCCGCCGCCGCACCCGCCACCAGCAGGCCGAGATGGATGGACCCCACCAGCGACACGCGCGCCTGCTCCAGCAGCAATGCGCCATTGTGCCCGGCCTGCTGCAGCTGGCTGAGCAGCGCCAGCTGCGACGCCTTGTCGATCAACACCTGCGGGTCCGCCATGCGCGATGCCCACTGGACGGCATTGGCGCCGGACAGCGCCTGCTCGACGCCGCCGGTGTAGTTGCGCGTGACCAGCGTGCCCACGATCGCCGTGCCGACCATGCCGCCCACCATGCGCAGCGACTGGAGCATGGCGGTGGCGATACCAAGGTGCTCGCGGCCCGCGGTCTGCTGCGCGAACACTGTCAGGTTCGGCATGATAAAGCCCAGGCCCAGGCCGCCGACCAGCATGATGACCATCAGCACGCCATGCGGCATGCCGCGGGTGGCCTGCGACAGTCCCAGGCACGACAGCGCCAGCATGCCGAAGCCGGCATAGAGCATGGTGTTCGGCCGGCGAATGCGCGTCACAATGCGGCCGTTCAGGATGCTGCCCACGGTAATGCAGACCACCAGCGGCGTGATCAATACCCCCGCCTCCTTCGGCGAGTAGCCGAAGCCGCCCTGGAACAGCAGCGGCGCATACAGCAGCAGCGCAAACATGGTGAAACCAGCGAACACCGAGAGCTTGAACAACGGCGCCAGCCCCGGATCGCGGAACATTTCCACGGGCAAGATCGGATTGGCGCAGCGCCGCTCCCACTGCCACAGCGCCACCAGCGCTACCGCCGCCAGCACGAGCAAGCCCGCGGTATAAGGATCGAGGCCACGCGCCGGCAACAATTCCACGCTCATCTGCAAGCTGCCGAGTCCCAACGCGATCAGCAGCGCCCCCAGCCAGTCGACGCGGATCGGTCCGCGATGCGCCTGCTGGCGCAGATGCGGCAGGTAGCGCCAGGCAAACCACAGTCCCAGCACCCCCACCGGCAGGTTGACGTAGAACACGGCGCGCCAGCCATACCACTCCGTCAGCAGGCCGCCCAGCGACGGTCCGACCGCATTGGCAATGCCGAACGCCGCGCTCAGCATCACCTGCCAGCGCAGCCGTACGTGCGAGTCCGGAAACAGGTCAGCGATGCAGGCAAAGGCCGTACCGACCAGCATGCCGCCGCCGATGCCCTGCAGCGCACGCGCCGCCACGAGGAACGGCATGTTCGGCGCCATGCCGCACAGCGCAGAGGCCACCGAGAACACCACGATCGATGCCAGCACGAAAGGCTTGCGCCCGTAGTAGTCCCCCAGGCGTCCGAATAGCGGCACGGTGATCACCGAGGTCAGTAGATAGGCCGTGGCCACCCATGCGTAGTACTCGAACCCCTGCAGTTCCGCCACCACCGTGGGCAGTGCCGTGCCGACCACGGTCTGGTCCAGCGCCACCAGCATCACCACGAATGCCACGCCCAGCATGGCCAGCAGCGATTCGCGAAACGGCAGGATCTGGCCGGCGGGCTGGGGGCTATGTGGCTCGGGGTTCATTTTATTGCTCGATCAATCGTTGCATTGTCAAGAATTATAGGGCAACTTCCGCTGCCTTGCCCTGTCGCATTTGGCCACGATAGTGAAGCCAGCGCGCCCCGTCGTGAGCTGGCGGAAGCCCCTACACCAACAGCGTGGCGCCCGCCCAGACGATTAACAGGACACCCAGCACGCGGCCGGCAAGTTCGCCGCCGGGCAGGACTTTTTCAACGAAGACCACCAGGGACAGCGCGGCGATCCATACGATGTTCATGATGCCGCCGACGAACAGCAACGCCATCAGCATCCAGCAGCAACCCACGCAATAGACGCCGTGGCGCATGCCAAGCAGGAAGCTGCCGGCGACGCCGGGACGCCAGTGCGCGACCAGGAATGCTGCCGGCGAGCGGCACTGTGCCAGGCAGGCGCGCTTGAGCGGCGAAAACTGATAGACGCCGGCCGCGAGCAGCACGGTCGCGGACAGCAGGGCGCTCTTCGACCACAGCATCATTGCCGAAATGAGGCCGGTCGGCTGCAGCGCCAGTTGCAGCCATGACGCGCCGATGGCAAACGCGAGCCATGCGGTAAGGTAGCCGGCCAGGAGAAACACCGACGTGGCAGCAGACGCGCCACCGGAGGTGTCGTGATGCCGCAATACCCGCCGATACAGTAAGACGAGCGGCGCCGAACTCGGCGTCATCATTGCGATCATCATCACCCACCACATAAGGATGACGGTGGACAACGGCGTATCCATGCCACCCATGCCACCCGGCAGCCGATGCGGGAAAAGCGTGACTGCCGTCATGTCGAGCGCGGACATGCCGGTGCCCGCCCCCGTCCACAGATAGCCCCACGACAACGCGACAATGACGACGACGCCGAGCGACGTGATGGCGCGCTCGCGTCCGAGGACGTTCTCGAGACTGCTCATGCGGCAGGGCGATGCCGGATCAGTCCCTTGTTGTTCATGTGCAATCGCGCGAACTGCGCGTAGGTGCCCTTGAGATCCAGAGCGATATTGCCTTGCGAGCGGCTGGTGCCGGAGCCGATCTCGGCAAGCTCGTACTCGAAGCCGTGCGGCAGATCGATCCGGGCGCGATGCTCGGCGCCCGTTACCGGGTTGCGGATCGGTTCGCCGACGGTATCGAACACACCTTCAACATGGATCCGGCCGCGGCGGGCGTCGACATCGACGTCGAAGTCAATCTTCGTGAAGATCGGATCGAAGGCTTGCTCGAGCGTCGACGCGAATACCGCGAACATGGTCGCGAACGGCTCGGTGTCCTGCCCGGTCATGATCTTCAGGACCGCTTCGCGCTGTTCCGGGGTGGCCCGTTCGTCCACGATGGGCTGACACTTTCCTCTCCCTTCGTGGATCGGGCCGGGCCACTGGAACACCACCGCGATGTTGAGGCCGTCGAGTCGCACGTCGCCGTAATAGCCGTCGCTGATCGAGATCGCGCCCATTGCTTCGCAGAAGCCCTTGGTTGGCAGCGCGTTGAATTGGCACGGGCATCCGTACGAGCAATTGCAGTTGATCAGCTCGGTGCCTTGGATTTCCCAGGGGGTCATGGCAGTCCTCCTTGCGCTTGACGTCTTGAGCGCCTGCTTATCGTCCCCGCACGATGGGCAGTCTGGCTTGAATCTAGTGTGCAGCAAGGGGAAGTCAAGACGGGATCTGCGCCAGCATGTGCGTTGGGCTACCCACAGCCTGGTGAGGTACCATCGCCGGAAACGGAGGTCGCCATGCCTGCAGAGATGCGGAAGTGCCTGTGGTGGTACAAGTTGTGCTGGGTCCTGGTATTGCTGTGCGTTTGCGCCTGGCTGGTCGGTGCGCCGGGGCTGCTGGTGGCCGGCCTCTTCGTTGCCGCCGCGTTGGCGGGCGGCGCTTCGGCGGCGTACCTGGAACAGATCCGGCCCACCATCGTCGCCGATTTCGTGTGGTTCGTCGCCTCGGCGGCGCTGATGTTGTTCCCGCTTGCGCTGGCGATTCACAGCGTGCGCATCTATCGCCTGAGCCGGACAGGTTGGGCGTAGAGACACTTACACTATTCGGGCTGAATACCCGCTTGCTTCACCAGATTCCCCCAGCGGTCCACCTCTGTGCGAAGCCGGTCTCCCAGTTGGGCTGGGGTGGACGCCTTCAGTTCGATGCCCTGGCTGTCGAGCCTGGCCCTGGTCTGCGGACTCGCCAGCGCCGCGCGCACTTCGTCCGCAAGCCGGTTCACCACCGCCGTCGGTGTCCGCGCCGGCGCGACCAGCGCCCACCACTGGCTGACCTGCATGCCGGGCAGTTTCGCTTCCGCGGTGGTCGGCACGCCGGGAAGCGCGGCCACACGCACCGGGCCGGTCACCATCAACGCCGAGATCTTGTTGCCGCCAAGCAGACTGCTGCCGCTTGCCAGCGTCGCGAAATGGCCCTTGACCAGTTGCGCGGAGACATCGGTCAGCGCCGGCGCCGAGCCGCGGTACGGCACGGAGTCGACCGGGATCCCCGCCTGGCTTTCCAGCATCTTGGCGGCCAGGTGGCTGATCGAGCCGTTGCCGCTGGTGGCCAGTTGCAGCGGCGTTCCCGCCTTGCGCGAGTCCGCCAGGAAGCGCTGGATCTCTCCGGCGCGGTACTGCGTGCTGTCCGCGAACAGCACCAGCGGCGCCTCGCCCAGCAGCGAGACCGGCGTGAAGTCGCGCAACACGTCGTAGGGCATCTGGCGGAACACGGACGGCGCAACGGTGTGCGCCAGCTCGATGACGCCCAGCGTATAGCCGTCCGGCGCGGACTTGGCCAGCGTGTCGGCACCGATGCGGCCGGAGGCACCGGCGCGGTTGTCGACCACCACGGGCTGGCCCATCGATTCGCTCATGCGCTGCGCGACCGCACGCGCCAGCGCATCGGTACTGCCGCCGGCGGCCCAGGGCACGATCAGCCGGATCGACTTTTCCGGATAGGCAGCCAGCGCCGCCGGCATATGGGCCGCGAGGCAGCAGGTGATGGCGGTCAGCAGGTAACGCAGCTTCATGAGTGTCTCCCCAAGGTGTTTGAAATCATGCCTGGCCCGGATCGCGGTCGCCGCGCGCGGTCAGCATCAGCATCACGGTTTCGGTCCGGTCGATGCGCCCGTCGCCGCGTAGCGCCTGCGCCGCGGCAAGGCCCGCGCCGGCGCACAGTTCGACCCAGAATCCCGCGGCGGCGAGATGACCGGTGCCGTCGCGTGCCGCCGCGTCGTCGACCACCACCGCGCCGCCGCCCGAGCGCCTGACGGCAAGGACCTGCTGGGCGGTCACGGTAGAGCCGGCCGTGGAAAACTGAAGCGTCGTGCCGGCGAAGTCGGACTGCTGCGACGCGCCAGCCAGTACCCGCGACAGCCGTGGGAACGGCTCGACCGCCCACAGGCGCGGCAGCTTCGGCAAGTGTCCCAACGCGACCAGGTCCCGCAGGGCGCTGTAAATGCCCCACAGCAGGTCCCCGCGAGCGGTTGGCACGATGACATGGTCTGGGCGGCATCCTTGCGCCACCCACTCCAGCGCAACGGCCCGGTAGCCTTCCACGCCGAAAACGGGGCTCCCCACCGCCGGCACGCTGTAGTTGGTCAGCGCGAAGGCGCCCTCCTCCCGGACGCGCCGGCGCACATGCGCCCAGCGCGCATGACCGCTATCGCAGACGACGCGCCGTGCGCCGTAATGGCGTAACGCCGCGTCGAACACGGCGGGCAGCGCCTGGTAGGTCGCGACCTCGCAGTCCAGCCCGGCGGCGGCGCAATAGGCCGCGGCCGAAACCGCGGCGTTGCCGCTGGATGCCAGCACCACCTCGCGCGCGCCGATATCGAGGGCCCGGCTGACGGCCTGCGCCGACATGCGGTCCTTGTGCGAGCCGGTCGGGTTCGCGCCTTCGTGCTTGATCCAGACCGACGCCACGTCGGCTAGCGACGCCAGCGCCGGCACCGGAATGCATGGTGTGGCCCCCTCCCCCAGTGACACGCCGTCCAGGTAGGGCTGCCAGTGGCCCCATGTATAACTTCCGCTTTTCGGTGCAAAATCCAGTGCCTGGGCGTCGTAGACCGCTTCAAGGCTGCTTGGATGACCGGCGGCCGCGCAGGCCGGGCAGCCTTCCGGCATGTCGTGGAGCGGATAACGGGCGTGGCAGGTGATGCATCGCAGCCCCTGCATCGCCGGATTGATGAGCGGTTGGGTCGGAGTCGGATTGCCGCTGGCGCGCATGGTAAAGGCTGATGGCCGGAGTGAAAGTGGCTCGAGTCTATGCCAGGCCATGATCCCGTTGCGCAGGCGCGCCGATGATCGACTTAAGTAAAACTTATAGGGTAGAGATGGAGACAGCCGCCGATTCAGGCATCAGCGCCCGGCAGGTCGAGGTGTTCCGCATGGTCATGCGCCTGGGATCGGCGCGCCGCGCCGCCGAAGCGCTGCATATCAGCCAGCCCGCCGTGACACAGATCGTGCTGCAGCTTGAAAAGGCGGCGCGGCTGAGGCTGTTCGACCGCAGCAAGGGGCGCATGGTGCCGACGCCCGAGGCGGCGTCCTTGATGGACGAAGTCGAACGCGTCTATGTCGGACTCGACGCCGTGCAACGGCGGATCGATCAATTGCGCACGCATGAGGACACGGTGCTGCGCGTGGGGGTGTTGCACGCCATGGCGTCCAGCGTGATGCCGGCGGCGGTGGCTGACTTCGTCCACAGCTATCCGCGCGTTCGTTGCCAGCTGGAGGTCGACAGCTCCCGCGGCCTGCGCGAGCGCTTGCTGCAGCGCGAACTCGATATCGCGTTCATGGGCGACGAAGCGGACACCAGCGGCCTGACCGCTTCCGAGTTCTACGCGGTGCAGGCCGTGTGCGTCGCGCCGGCAACGCATCCGTTCGCGGCACGCGCGAAAGTAGGAATCGAAGACCTGGTCGACGTGCCGCTGATCGGCCTGGACGCCGCGGATCCGGCGCAACGCCGGCTGCAAGCATGCTTTGCCGAACTCGGCATCGCCCCGCGCTTCGTGGCGACGACTCCGTACAGCCATACGCAATGCTCGCTGGCGCTGGCCGGTGCCGGCCTGGCGATCACCAATCCCCTGGTCGCCCGCGCTTATGTGGCGCTCGGGCTGCGTAGCGTACCCCTGACCGCGCCGATCCGATTCCGCGCCATCCTGGCCTTCCATCCAAGCCTGGGACAATCCACCGCGGCACAGCAGTTCGTCAGCCTGTGCCGCCAGCGCCTGGCCGATCTGCAGTGATGCACGCACTGCCGCTGCGCCTTTGTCAGGCGGCGTGGCTGCCGCACTGCGCTTCCAGCCGCTCCGCCAGTTGCTCCAGTTCGGCGTGGATGGCTTGCCAGTCGGCGCCGACGGCGCCCAGTCCGGCGCGTCGCACGGTCTGTTCCAGCCAGCGGCAGGCCTGGCTTTGCACCGGATGGCCCATCACCGACAGCGCGCCGGCCAGCCCATGCAGGCGCTGGGCGAAGGTGTCGGCATCGCCAGCGCGCAGCGCTTCGGCCAGCGCGCGCTGGTCGCTGCGCAGCGCATCGGCATGCAGCACGGCGCCGCCGCCGGCATGCCGGTCGGGCGCCGTGCGTGCGGCGACGCGGGCGCCGGAGAAGTCCTCGAGCAGCTCGCGCAGCGTCGCCAGGCCGACCGGCTTGGTCAGGCAGCGGTCGATGCCGGCGTGCCGGCAGCGCTCGGCCACATCGGGTCCCACGCTCGCCGTGATGGCGACGATGGGCATGGCATGTCCCGCGTCGCGCAGGCGGCGCGCCAGCGTGAAGCCGTCCATGCCCGGCATTTGCAGGTCGGTCAGGATCAGGTCGTAGTGCCGACCCGAGGCCAGCGACAGCGCCTCGGGGCCATCGCAGGCCAGGTCGACCGATTGCCCCAGGCTTTCCAGCTGCTCGCGCATGACCACCTGGTTGATGGGATGGTCTTCCACCAGCAGCAACGCCAGTTGCGCGGCAGGCGCCTCGGCGCGCGCCGGCGCGGCGGCGGGCACCGCCTCTACCTCGGCGCCCGCCGCTGCCGCGATGGCCGCGACCAGGCCCTGCCAGGCATAAGGAGAGGCCACCACGGGGGTCTGGGTCAGGTCCGGCGCGATCGGTGCCAGCGCGGAAATCACCACATCGGCATCGGGGCATTGGGACAATGCCTCTTCGTCGCAGACCAGCACGTCGACCGGCGTCACCGGCGGCGAGCCGGGATCGTACCTGACCGCGCGCGCGCCGTAGTACCGCAGCAGCTGCTCGATGCCCTGATACAGCTCCTGCAAGGTGACGTTCAGGCCGACGGTCAAGCCGCGCAGCCCGGCCTGCGGCCAGGGCTCCGCGGACGCCGGAATGCCGGCGCTGGCCAGCGGCAGGCTGACGATAAAGCAGCTGCCCAGGCCCGGCTCGCTGACCACGCGGATCTCGCCGCGCATCAGCTCGACCAGCCGCCTGCAGATCGACAAACCCAGCCCGGTGCCGCCATAGTGGCGCGTATCGGGCTGCTCGGCCTGCACGAACGGCTCGAACAGGCGGCGCTGGTCATGCGCCGCAATGCCGATGCCGGTATCGACCACGCGGACCTCGACGCCTTCGGCGCCGCCGCCCCGCGGTGACCGCATGCGCCTGGCCGTGACGATCACCTTGCCCTGTTCGGTGAACTTGACCGCGTTGCTGACCAGGTTGTTCAGGATCTGCTCCAGCTTGACCGCATCGGCCATCACCGGTTCTGACAGCGACGGATCGTTGATGCACAGCAGGCGCAGGTGCTTGCGCGCGGCTTCGGCGGCAAAGCCCCGGGTCACTTCCTCGACCACCTCGTCGAGGCGGCACGGCCGCGGCTGCAGCGACATTTGCCCGGCCTCGATCTTGCTGAAGTCGAGTACGTCGTTGATGATGTCGATCAGCGATTGCGAGGCATGCTGCATCACGGCCAGCTGGTCGCGCTGGCGCGGCTCGAGCCGGGTCATGCTCAGCAGTTCGATGCTGCCCAGCATGCCGTTGAGGGGCGTGCGGATTTCATGGCTCATGGTGGCCAGGAATGCAGACTTGGCCCGGTTGGCGGCATCCGCCGCGCGGATCGCCTCGCGCAGGCGCGCCTCGCCACGCCGCGCCTCGGTGACGTCATTGAGCGCGCACAGCAGTGCTGCGCGGACTTCGTAGGTGATCTGCACCAGGCGCACTTCCAGGTAGCGCGTCTCGCCGTTGCTGCAGGCCATGTCGACGTCGAAGCAAGGCAGCACCTGTGGCGGCCCTTCGGTGCTGGCACCGCTGCTGGCCAGGCGCGCTTCGCAGGCGTCCTGCAGCTGCGCCAGCCCGGCAGGCGTGGCCTGGTCGATCAGCGACTGGGCCGCGGCGTTGGACAGCAGCACCTGGCGCGTGCTGCGCTCGACGATCATCAGGCCCACTCCCGCCACCTCGATCACGAAGCGCCCCAGCGCATCGCTCTCCTGCAGGCGCTGGGACTGGCGCTGCGCCGGGCGCATGATGCGCCGGTCGATCAGCCAGATCCACGCGAAGATCAGCAGCGACAGCGAACCGGTCAGCCCAAGCATCCACAAGGTGTTGTTGCGGAACTGCCGCCACACGCGGCCGACCTCGACCACCGCCACGGTGCGCCAGCCCCAGGCGTCGAGCGGGTATTCCAGCACGACCTCATGCTGCAGCAGCCCGTGCCGCACCAGCGATGATCGCACCGTGCCTGGCCGCGCGCCGTCGGCGGCGAGCGCCGCGGCGACGGGCGCTTCGAGCGGGCCGGCCGGCATGCCGTCGGCGCCCAGCACCATGCCGGCGTCGGTCAGCAGCATGAAGTCGCCATCCACGGCCTGGCCGTCGGGCAGCATCGGTGACAGCGGGAACTCCATCGCCAGCACCGCGGCCGGCTCGCCTCCGTCCTGCACCAGCGTGGCAAAGGTGACCGTGCGAATGCCGCTGATCCAGTCCTGCGCCGGCGCCAGCATCACCGCCTGGCCCGGATGGGCGCGCAGTCGTGCCAGCAGCGCATCGTTGCGCAGCCGCTGCAGGGTGTCGCGCAGGAAGATCTGGCGCGCGTCGTCGCGCTGCAACAGCATGCGCGCCGGATTCAGCCGGCGCGGAATGACGTACAGCTGGTCCGCCTGCAGGTCGATCAGGTAGGCGTTCTGCACCTCGCGGTATTGCAGGTTGTTGACGCGGAAGGTGAACGTCATCACGTCGGCCAGGTCCTTCAGCCCCTTGCGCGGCAGGCCGGCGTTCGGTGGCGGCACCAGCAGCGCGATGTAGGGCCGATCGCCGCGGCGTTGCAGGCGATCGATCCATTGCGTGTCGCGGACCGCCGCGACATCGTTGGCAAGGCCGATATCGGACAGCCGCGCCAGCGATCCCTGCGCGCGCACGGTCAGCGCCTCTGCCCGGTGCAGCGTCGACTGCAGTTCTTCAGACTGCGCGCGCAGCACCATGCCCTGCCGGTCGATCGCCTCGCGCAGGCGGTAATGGAGCAGCACGCCCCAGGACAGCACGGTCAGGCCCACCACGCAGGCCGAGAACAGATAAACCAGATAGCGGATCTGGCGAATGCTCAACGGCAATGCGGCGCTGCTGTCGGCCGGCATCAGCCTTTTCATGGATTACCTCGTATTCACGTCGAACCGCCTGGGGGCGCGCGTTGCGCTGGGACTACTCACAACATGCCGCGCTGGATGGCGAAGGCGGCAAGCTCGACGTCGTTGTCGGCGCCGACCTTGCGCATGACGCTCTGCTTCTGGGTGCTGATGGTCTTGACGGTGCGCCCGGTGCGCACCGCGATTTCGGTCACGGACAAGCCGGACAGATAGAGCCGCAGCACTTCGCTTTCGCGGGTGGTGAGCAGTTCGGCCCAGTCGTCGAAGTCGCCCAGGCCGCGGCAGCGCCGGCCCCAGATCAGGTCACACGCGATTTCCGACACCGAGGCGAGATCCAGGTGTGCCATCCGCACCGCCTTCACGACCTCGTCGGCGTGGTCGCGGGCGGTCACGACATTGCGGCAGCCGTCCTTGATCAGTTGCAGCACGCCAGCGCGGTCCGCGATATTGGCGATGGCGACCACGCGTTGCCGCCCCAGCGCGGCCAGCCGCGTACCCAGGCGCGCGTAGCTTCCGGAACGCGCATCGTTGCCGTTGCCGAGCGGGAACCGCAGCGCCACCACATCGCACACGTCTTGCCCCAGCGCCTGCACCAGGCCGCGCTCGTCGTCAACCAGGCCTGCCAGTTCGATGCAGGCGCTGGCCGCGAGCCGCCGGCCCAACAGCCGCCGCATCACGGGTTGCGAGTCCGCGACGATCACCCGGATTTTTTCCATGACCGCTTTACGCTCCAGCGTTGTCCCGGTTTTCAGGATGGGCCATGCGGCTGGCTTTCGAAATCAGCCAAGCCTGAAATGTCTGCGGTATTTTCTGATCAGCAGTTGCCGCGGGGATGCGCGGTCAAGCGCAGGCCGGCAATAACGTCGCGGGTCAGCGCCCGCGCGGAAATCGGCCGTAAAAAAGGGAAGGAGAAGGAGGGGAAGCTGAAACCCGGGCGCTCACGCAGCCGCAGCCACTATGGGGCTACTTTGTGGTTACTTGCGGCCGCGATTAACACGCGCCGCCAAGCAGGCCGTTGGTGCGGGCATATTCGTAAAGCTCATAATCGTTTGCCAGACCCAGCTTTTTCATGGCGATGCTTTTTTGCGCGCTGATGGTCTTGCTGCTGCGATTGGCCTGGCGCGCAATCTCGATGACCGGGACGCCGGCTGCGCATTGGCGGATCACTTCGAGCTCCCGGCGCGTCAGGATCGGGCGGCGCGACAGTTCATCGAGCCCGCCCGAGGCGAGGATGGCGCGCACCGAGGCCGGCTGGTAGCTCAGGCCACTGAACGCGGCGCGCACCGCGGGAATCAGTTCCTGCACCGGATCGGTCTTGTTGAGAATCACCGAAATGCCGACTTTCTGGATATTGCGGATCAGCGCCGGATTATCGAGCATGGTCATGACCACGATGCGCGTGGTGGGATACCGGCGCCGCAGCATCTGCAGCATCGGCAGGCCATCGCCAAACTGTCCGCCCGGCATGGAGTAATCGGTGACGATGACATCGCAGTCGGTGCTTTCGAGCAACGCCACCAGTTGCGTCGAATTGGTGGCGCTGCCCACGACCTGCATGCCCACTTCGAGGGCCAGCACACGACTCATTCCGTCCAGGACGACGGGGTGGTCATCGGCGATGATTATCTTGATCATTCTTACCCCCTGATTTTTCGGTTCCGTGGCCACGCACCGGTGCGCCGCGGAACTGAGCCGGTATTCGATACCGGTCATCTTCGCTGACTTGAATATTAGGAGTCTTCCGAAAAACCCGAATTAAGGTATTCCTTAAATAGTACTCCGCCAATCACCAGGATGGCCATTCCGGCTGCCGCTTTTGCTGCCGTTCTGGCTGCCTTTCTGTTCGCTTGCCGAATCGGCGGGCTCGTCGAAGTACGCTTCAAGATACAAGGCCAGGTTGTCGAGATGAGCCTGCACGGCCTCCTGCGCCTGGGCCACATCCAGCTCCAGTTCCCGGCACAACGCGACGATTTCTTCGCCGTCTTGTGCCAGTGCCATGGCGCCGCGCATGCGATGGGCGTGGTGACGGAGCGCCTTCCATTCCCCGCTGCGTGCGGCGGCGGACAGCGCCGCGAAATCTTCGCGCATGGCATGCGCCAGCAGCGCCTGGCTGGCGGCGCTCTCGGGGATCCGCGGCAACCCGGCTTCGTCGTCGGCTGGTGGCATCGGCCCGGCCGCATGGTCGGGCAGCATCGCCCGCAGGCACTCGGCCAGAGGACCGAGCAAGACGGGCTTGGACAGGTAACGGTTCATGCCGGCTTCCAGGCAGCGCTCCGCCTCGCCCTGCGCGATGCTGGCGGTCAGCCCGACGATCGGCAC
The DNA here is from genome assembly GCF_041726985.1 of Cupriavidus nantongensis. Classification (GTDB taxonomy): domain Bacteria; phylum Pseudomonadota; class Gammaproteobacteria; order Burkholderiales; family Burkholderiaceae; genus Cupriavidus; species Cupriavidus nantongensis_A. The sequence continues at coordinate 850,223 of NZ_CP168302.1, forward strand.
GGTCACGCCTTGCGCACGCAGCCTGCGGCAAAGTTCGTTGCCATCCATGCCGGGCATGTGGACGTCGGTCAGGACCAGGTCGAACCGGCGCTGCCGCCACAACGCCAGCGCTTCCTCGCCGCCGCTCGCCAGCGTGGCGCGGCAGCCAAGGCGGTCGAGCTGCTGCTGCATCAGCAGCCGGTTGTAGGGATGGTCGTCGACCACCAGGATTTCCAGGCCCAGTTGCGGGACGGGATCGGCTGCGCTCGCCACTGGCGGCGCGCTGGCGGGCGTCATGCCGGCGGCCAGGCACAGCGCGCGCAGGATGCCGGCCTGGTGATAGGCGTTGACCACCCAGCTGGCGCCGACTGCCTGTGGCTCGGCCGGGCCATCGGCACGCGCGAACACCACGCCGGCATAGCCTTCCGGAATCGCCGCGATACGGCGGGTGGCGACGAACAGCACCATGCCGGCTTCGGGCGCTGGCCCGCTGCAGGCGATCGCCCTGCCTCCCATCACACGCAGCGCGTCGATGGCATGGTTGCGGATCTCGTCGTCCTCGGACAGCACGGCGACCGGCGGCAGCACCGGCTCAAGCGGGCGGCGCGGCCCCGCCTGCGGCAGCCTCAGCAAGACCCGGAACACGCTGCCCTTGCCGGGCTCGCTGTGCACGGAAACACTGCCATCCATCAGTGCGGCCAGCTGCCGGCAGATCGACAAGCCGAGGCCCGTCCCACCATACCGCCTGGCGGTGGAAGGGTCGGCTTGCACGAACGGTTCGAACAGTTTTTCCTGGACTTCGGGCGCGATGCCCGGCCCGGTGTCGGCCACTTCCAGCAGGACCGCGATCCTGCCTGCCGCGTCGGCAATCTCCGGCACATCAGCCACATCCGCCACATGGCCCGGCGGCGCGCGCCGCAGGCGCACCATGACGTGGCCTTTGGCAGTGAACTTCAGCGCATTGCCGAGCAGGTTGCCGATGATCTGGCGCACCCTTACCGGATCGCCGGCCAGACAGGGCAGGCCGGGCTCCGGATAGCACGACAGCGTAATGCCCTTTTGCAGCGCGATCGGCGCCTGCGTCCGCACCGTCGACTCGAGCAGGTCGACCGGGTCGAACGGCACGCTGTCCAGATGCATCTGGCCCGCTTCCGCGCGCGAGTAATCCAGCAGGTCGTCCAGGATCTGCAACAGGACCTGCGATGAGGACTGGATGGTCGACAGCATTTCGCGCTGGCTGGGTGCCAGGCTGGTCAGCGACAGCAGTTCGAGCGTGCCCAGCATGCCGTACAACGGCGTCCGGATCTCATGGCTCATGGTGGCAAGGAATCCCAATTTGGCGGCGCTGGCCTCGTCCGCGAGCTGGCGTGCGCGTGCCAGTTCGCGGTGCGCCTCGCGTTCGTCCGTGACGTCATGGATTGCGCACAGCAACACGTCCTCGCCTTCATAGCGGGTGCGGCGGCCGACTACCAGCACGTCGCGCGCGGCACCGGCGCCCGCCGGCACCCGCACCTCCAGGCGCACGGGAGCTTCGCCACGCTGCGCCAGGATGGCGTCGAGCCATGGCCGGCCTTGCGTGCGTGCATCCAGCGGCAGCCATTGCGCGGCCAAAGCGTTCTCGACCCGCACATGCGCATCGGCGATACGCACCACCCGCAGACCCACCGGAGCGGCCTGCATCACGGTCCGGTTGAAGCGCTCACTGTCCTCGATGCGTTCGGCGTTGCGCTGCATTGGCACCACGATCCGGCGCCGGACCAGGCGCGCACTCTGCAGCACGGCGGCGATGCCGAACCCGTACAGAAGCAGCGCCGCCACGAGCACCAGTCCGTGGTCGGCCAGTCCTTGCGACAGCGGATACGCATAGGCCGCGCGCCAGCCCTGGTCGTTCGCCATGCTGCCGACCATCAGGCTGCCTTGCTCGAACCAGTAGGCCACGCCGCGCTCGCCGGCGGCAAACTCGCGCGCGACCCGCTCGCTCAGGGCCTGTGTGCGCAACCAGCCGGCATCTCGGCCCTGGAACAGCAGCTTGCCGCGCTCATCGAAGAACACGGCGCGCTTGCCCGAAACCCGCTGCGCCGCTTGCGTGGCCCCCGGCAGGCTGACATCGCCCATCAAGGCACGGATGGGAATCGCGGTCGCGGTATAGCCGAGCAGCGTTCCCGTGGCGCTGCGAACCGGGAGGAAGCAGCTCAGCATCGCCTCCTGGCCGACGAGGCCCGGATAGGGGCCGGCCCACAGCGGCGTGCCTGCCGGCGTCGAGGCGCGCGCCTCACGGGACCGGCGCGCCAGCGCCTTGGCCCAGTTGCTGACGGCATCGGCAACCAGCGGCCCGCTCAGCGGCAGCGCCGCCGGCAGCGCGGGGGTCACCAGCGCCTCGCTGCCGTCCGCCATCAGAAACACCGAGCGCACGCCCTGCGGCGCCGTGCCCCAGTACGCGCGCTCGAAGATGGCAAAGCGGATGATTTGCGACACCGCCGCGGACCGGTCCACGCCCGGCACCGGCGCGCCGCGCATCAGGGTTGCGGGATTGATCAGCCCGGGCAAGTCGACGGCGCGCGCACTGCCCGCGGGAACGGCCATCAGCGTGGCTTCCAGCTGGGTCGCGGGACGGTCGCTGCGCACCAGCCGGTACTCGGGCCCGGTGATTTCGGCCATGCGGCGGATAAAGTACTCGTGGGTAGCCTTGGCCGCCAGCACGGCGCCAAAGTGCTGGCGCGCGGCCCACGCCTGCTCCCATACGACGCGCTGGAACCGGCTATGCAGAAACAAGGCGAGGCACCCGCTGATGACCACGATCAGCAGGGCGGCAACGACGGCGAGAAGGCGACCGGGAAACTGCCTGTTTGCGCGAGACAGCCAATTGGGCATTGGCGAAGCTCCTTCTCAGCAACCTGCCTGACGTCGCTCGGGGACCGGACATCACCCGCGCCCGATGGCTGGGGAATTTGCCTACGGATTATGCATCAACATCCCTGCCCTTCCCTGCCCTTCCCGACAGGCCGCCGTGTCGCCACGGCTGGCTGGCCATGGACGAGGCCATGCCCCGGCCTAGCGCGCCGCCGATCCCACGCAGGTGGCGTCAAGCACCGCTAACGGGTTGGCCGGGCGCGCCCTTTCCGGCGGCAGCGCATAGCGCAGCGCGCAAGAGGATTTCGCATCGCTGCCCCATTTCACCAGCAGTTCGCCGTTGTCCTGCTTCAGCCCGCGCACGATGATGCGTCCGCCCTGCCCCACAATGCCGGCCGCCTGGCCCTGCGCATCGGTGACCTCCGCCCCGAACGGCAGCGGCGCCCCATCCGGGCCCATGACCCGCAGGATCGCGGCGCGCCCCGGGTTGTCGGTCTCGAACTTCATCTTGACGATGGCGCCCGCGGTGGGGGCCGTGTTCTGCTGCGTGGTCTTCAGCGCCACGCTGATCGGCAGCCCCTTGGGGTCGATCTCGATCTGGTTGGACGAGAACGGCGTCAGGCTCGGCACGATGGCGTGGCCCCACGGGTCCACGCGCAGGCCGCTGCCATTGGTCACGCGCGCGCCGGATGCGTCCGCGGCCTCGACGATGGCCATGGTATCGCCCGGCATCGGCGTGAACGCCACGCCGCCGGCATAGGCGACGATGCCGCCGCTGATGCCGAAACCGGCCTGCGAGTAATTGCGGCCCTTGCTGGCGCTGGCGGTGACGGTGGCAAAGGGCGACACATAGCCGACGTTGGCGCCGACGGTGGCGGTGTCGGTGCTGTTGCCGCCGCCGCTGTAGCCGGCATTGATGCCGTAGGTGAAGGCGTTGTCGTCGCCGAGCGTGCCCGTCACCGATTCCTGGAGCGAGGTGCCGCCGCTGGAGTCGTGCGACAGGCTGGTCATCGAGTGCGGTGCATGCTGGCCGGTCCCGAGCGGGATCCCCACCGTCAGCATCACCCGGTTATCCCATTTGCCGGCGTTGACGTTGAACTGGCGCGATGCCGAGATCCCGTAGTTGATGCGCTTGTAGCTGTTGTTGTAGCCCGCCTGGAACTGGGTGTCGCTACCGCTGCGATTCCAGTAGTTCTGCGTGGAGCCGGTCAGGTAGAACGAGCCGTAGCCCTGCGGCAGCATCTGGTTGATGGTCACCTGCAGCCGGCCGCGCTGGATCCCGCCCATGAACATGCCCGCGGCCATGCCGCGCTGTTCCAGGTCGCGCAGCGCCATGGCATCGGCCATGCTGAGGTAGCCGCTGCTGGAGTAGCGGTAGGCCGCCAGCGTCAGGTTGGTGTTGGTCGGCGCCACCAGCTTGCTGTACGACAGCCGCACGCTCTGGCCGTCGCGGCCGCCCGCTTCCTGCAGCGTGGTCCATGCTTGCGTGATGTCGGCACCGAAGGCGCCCAGGTCCGTGTTCAGCGCCCCGCCGCCCATCACCGCGGTGTAGTCCTGCGCCACGATAAAGCCCCCGTAGCCCGTCACCATATTGCTGATGCCGTGCTGGACCGTGCCCTGCATCATCATCGGCCGGCTGTGGAGCGACACATTGCGGTACTGCCCCACGGTAATGCTGTAGCGCGTGATGCCCGGGCGCAGCGCATTGACAGCCGCGGCAAAGGGCAGGCGCGAGGTGCGCACGCTGCCGTCGGCTTCGGTGATCACCAGTTCCAGGTCGCCCCCGTATCCGGTCGGATACAGGTCGGTGATCTCGAATGCGCCGGGCGCGACCGTGGTTTCGTAGATGATGTTGCCGCTCTGGCGCACTTGCACCCGTGCATTGCTGTTGGCAATGCCGCGCACGACCGGCGCATAGCCGCGTTGCGATTCCGGATACATGCGGTCGTCGCTGGCAATCTGCACGCCGCGGAAGCCGAAGCTGTCGAACAGCGCCCCGTCTGTATAGGCCTCGCCGATCACCAGTTGGCTGCGGATCGGTGCCAGCGAGCGCTGCAGGCTGGTCTGCACGCTCTGGTAACGGCTGCCCTCGAAATCGCCATGGGTCAGGTTGCCCACATGACGGAAGCGCCAGCCGCCGAAGTTGAAGCCGGCGTTCAGGCCGACATAGCTCTGCGTGGTCGAGAAGCCGGCGGCATCCGAGTGATAGACGTTGGCGTTGTACTGCAGCCGCGCCGCGGTGACGCCCTCGTCCCAGTACTTGGGATCGACATAGCCGCGCGCCGTGCGCGACATGGCGATCTGCGGCACCGACACGTCCAAGCGCTGCTCGCCGTTGTCGAAGCTGGCGGTGGCATCTGGCACCAGCTCGGGCAGCGCCACGCAGCCTGCCACCAGTCTTGCCGAGGCCTCGGGCGAGAGTTTAGCCAGGTCGATGCCGATGCGCTCGACCGCGGCGCGGTCGAAGCAGGGCTGCACATTGCGGGTATCGTCGCCGACCTGGCGCAGCGTCGCCTCGGTCCGGCCCAGCCAGACGTCGTTCACGTAGAGCTCGGCGCGATAGCTTCCCGGCAGGGCCACGTTGCCCTTGTTGAAGCGGCTGACGTCGATGCGGACCCCACCCGGCTGTTGCAGGAAGGTGTCGTTGAACTCGACTTCGGCGAGCATGGTCGAAGCGCCGGCACCGCCGGCCGCTCCCCACGCATTCACACTGGCAAACAAGGACAACACCACCGCACTGGCCGGACGCAGCCGCGACGGGAACGACGAGGTCATCTTCTGGGTTTTCATGGTCTATGCCGGATAACTGGCACTGCGCGGGCAAGACTTGCCCCTGCCGCCTGCGCGGCATCGTCAATCGAAGGCATTCAGCCTGGAAGATCGCCGGGCGGCGCCCGGCGCTAGGTCAGCGCGAAATTCAGCGCGAAGTTCAGCGCTAGAGGGCCGGGGCGGTGCCGCTGTCGAGCGAGGCTTCGCCGCGTGCGGAGCCGCCGTAGTCATTGATGGTGTTGAAGCGGACCCTGGCGTCGGGGCCCTGCGCCACCTCGCCGGTCAGCGGAAAGCTTTTGGTTTCGCCCGGCCCGACCATGCCGCCGTCTTCAAAACGGGCACTCTTGCCACCACCGACCAGTTCGATCCTGGAGAAGGAAACGTGATACGCGCTCGGGTTGGTGCCTTCCAGCGCGGGCTTGCCACCGGCCTGGACCACGCGCCAGCGGATCATGGCCGGTGCTTCCTCGGCCTTGCCTTTCAGTCCGGCAGGACGGAAGAACAGCTTGATGCGTGAACGAAACGCCAGTTGCAGCTTGTTGGTATCGGCCTGATCCGCGCCCGGCTTGGGCGGAATTTCGAGCACGTTGAGCCAGAACACGGATTCGCGGTCCTGCGCCAGCGGCTCGCCGGTGTAGAGGATGCGCAGCGTCTGGCCCTTGCCCGGGTCGATGCGCGCCACCGGCGGCGTCACGGTGAACGGCACCTCGATGGCTGCGGGCGCGGCCTTGGGATCGCCCTTGTCGATCCACGCCTGCGTCAATGCGGGCGTCTTGCCTTCGTTGGTCAGCTTGATGGTGGTCTCGCTCTCCTGCGCGCGATAGATGACGCGCGTACCGGCGATGACCACGGAGGCCTGCGCTTGCACTGCACTGAGGAGTCCCAGCGCAACAACGCCGGTGGAAATCAGGGACTTGATCGTCATGTTCTTGCTGGCAGCGATCGCCAGCTCGGGTGAACCGGCAGCCGGATCGGCCGCCAAATTGGTTTACCGGCGCGACGTCAGGTATTGCAAGGCGCGGAGCGCGCCGGTATCACGCTCCGCACCCAGGAGGCCCCAGGCTTACTCGTAGGCGATCGAGTACATCACGCTGGAGTTGGCGGCACCGGCGGTGGCCTGGCCGGTGGCGTAGTACTGCGCGTAGTACCACAGCGTAGCGGCGCCATTGGTGATGGGAACAGAGTTCGAGCCCTGCGCCGCATCGGTGAAGCCGGCCTTGATCGGGGTGTTGGCGGTGCCGCCGTTCAGCAGGCGGATCTGCACGTTCTGGGCGCCTCCCGTCTCCAGGATCAGGTTGCCGGTGGTGGCGTCTGTGGTCGGGCCAGCTTCGAAGAATGTATGCACGTTGCCGCTGTCCGGCGTGCAGTCGGTCAACGCAATGTTGAAGGGCGTCTGTCCGGCAACATTGCCGGGCGCCTTCAGGGTCGAGGTAGAAACCGTCGGCAGCTGCACGTTAAAGTCGTGGGAGTTGGTGCCGTTGCCGTTGATCTTGCAGGTCTGGGCGGTGATGTTGCCATTGAAAGTGATGGTGCCGTCGGCGGCATGGGCAAACTGCGCGCCCATGGCGGTACCGGCAACGATCAGTGCGGCGAGAAGCTTGTTATAAGTCATGATGGGTGATTCAAGTAAGTTGGTGGGTCAATGGCTCGCGGATCCGGCGGATCCCGCCCTGCCCCGTGCGGTCGTGCAATTGCCGGTAAGGCTGTGCAATTGCCGGCCGCCCCGAGGACAAGTGGAATATAGGGATGGGGCTTAATGCCACCAATCAGGCAAGCCTTAGATCTTGTTCGGAATTTTCCCTTTGACATACCAGGGTCACGCCATGATGCGTTGACGCCACCGGGAACAGGCCGCCCCGTTGCAGGGCCGCCGCTGCGCGCGTCAGGCGAAGCGCGGCAGTGTCACCGATACCGCCAGCCCGCGCGGCTGCGCGTTGCGGGCGGAGACCGTGCCGCCATGCGCGGCGATACCCGCATGCGCGATGCTGAGCCCGAGCCCGGCGCCGGCCGGATGGCCAGAGCCGCTGCGCACCCGAAAGAACGGCTCAAACAGGCTCGCCAGCGCTTCGGCCGGCACGCCGGGGCCACCGTCGACGATATCGAGGCTAATCTCGTGCGCATTGGCCTGCAGCGTCACGCTCACCGGTGCAGCCGGGTCGGTGTAGCGGATGGCGTTGCGCAGGATGTTCTCGATGGCGCTGCCCAGCGCCGCGGCATCCGCGTCAAAGAGCAGTTCGTCCGGCGCGGTCCAGTGGATCGCCACGCCACGGGCCGCGGCCTCGAAGCGGGCATCGGCGACGATCACGTCGACCAGTCCGGCGAGGTCGATGGGGCTGCGCACCGGCGCCATCGCATGCAGCCGCGCCAGCTGCAACGTGCGCTCGACCAGGGCATCGAGCCGCTCGGTCTCGCGCTCGATGCGATCGAACTGCAGCGCGAGCGTGGCATCGCGGCGGCGCGCCAGCTCCAGCGACAGGCGCAGCCGCCCCAACGGCGAGCGCAGCTCATGCGCAATATTGCGCAGCAGCTGCTCGCGCCAGTCCACCAGGCGCTGCAGCTGGTCGGCCATGGCGTCGAAATCTCGCGCCAGCTGGCCAAGCTCGTCGGCGCGGCGGGCCAGCACCGGCGGCGTGCGCGTGGCCAGCTCGCCGTCGGCGAGCGCCTGCGTGGCTTCGCGCAGGCGCCGCACCGGGCCGGTCACGTGCCGCGTCAGGGCCCAGCACAGCGGCGCCGACACCGCCAGCGCGAACAGGCCGAGCGCCAGCGCCACCGGCGACAGGTGCAGCACCTCCCAGCGCGACGAATCGAACGGCAGGAACAGCATCAGCACCTCGCTGCCGTCCGGCAGCGCGATCGGTTGCGGGTCCCACCATGACACGCGCGCGCCGGGCCGCGGCACATGCGCGACCGCTTGGCCGATCATGCCCGCGCCCCACATCGGCACGATGCGGTCGGCCAGATGGTTGCGCAGCCGCGCCGGCAGCTGCCGGCCCAGCATGTCTTGCAGCGCGTGGTCGACGATATAGACGTCCAGCGCCGACGCATGCGAATCCATTGCCCGCAGCCAGCGCCGCAGTCCGGGACGCCCCTGGGTCCGCGCCACCTCGACCGCGTCTGCGGTGAGCGCGGCGGGGCTCAGGCCGTCGAGCGCCTCGAAGCGGTACCAGGCCACCGCCGCCGTCAGCGCCATGCCGATGCCGACGATCGCGGCCATGCCCAGCCAGAACGCCAGGAAGTTGCGCCAGAACAGCGGCAGCGGAAACAGCGTGCGCATGCGGCGCCAGCCGTTCACGGCGCTTGCACCAGCAGGTAGCCCTGGCCGCGCAGGTTGCGGATCCGCAGCGGCGACGAGGTGCCGTCGAGCGCCAGCTTGCGGCGCAGCGCGCTGACGTGGGTGTCGAGGCTGCGGTCGTAGCGCTCGGGAGCGCGTCCCAGCGCGAAGCGCCCGATCTCCTCCCGCCTGACCACGTGGCCCGCGGAACGCATCAGGATTTCCAGCACGCGCTGCTCGGCGCCGGTCAGCGTGGCCAGCGCCGGTCCGTGCATGGCTTCGCCGGAGGCCAGGTTCAGGCGCAGCGCACCGGCCTCCAGCCATGGGCTGGCGCCGGTGGCCGGCGTGGCGCACTGGAACCGGCGCAGCACCGCGTGCATGCGCGCGCGCAGCTCGCGCGGGCTGAAGGGCTTGCTCAGGTAGTCGTCGGCACCGAGTTCCAGCCCGAGCACGCGGTCAGTCTCGTCGCCATGCGCGGTAAACATGATCACCGGACGCTGCGAGCGCGCGCGGTGCAGGCGCAGCAGTTCAAGCCCGTTGCCATCGGGCAGCATCAGGTCCAGCAGCGCGACGTCGTAGTCGTTGCGAGCGAGCAGGGTCTCGCCCTGCTCGCGGGTGTGCGCCAGCGTGACGGTGCAGTGATCGGGCTCCAGGTATTCGCGCAGCATCTGCGCCAGTTCCAGGTCGTCGTCGATCAGCAGCACGCGCGCGGGCGGCGTGTGAGAGCACATCAGCATGCAGCTTGCCGGGGCCTGGCAGGCCAGGAGCGGGCCGCCGGCCTCCGGTTCCGTCAAGAAACGTCAAGAAAACAAAAGCTGTCCAAAGTGACTGGTTAGCAATTTGTGCCCCGATTCTAATATGAGAATGATTGTTATTTGCATACAGCGGGGAAAATAATGAAGGACAGGCAGGCCGCCGGAAGCTGGTGGGCATTGAAGGCGGCAGCACGGACAGCGGTAGGGACGACAGCAACGGGGGGCAACGCGCGGGGCCAATGGACGAAAGGGCTGGCCGCGATCTGCGCGGCTTCGGGCATGACGGGGGCCTGGGCCCAGGCACAGGACCCCAGCGCGGACGCAACCCTTGCCACCGTGGTGGTGACAGCGGCGGGCAGCGCGCAGGATATCCGCGATGCGCCCGCTTCGATCAGCGTGGTCACGCGTTCGGAACTGGAAAACAAGGCTTACCGCGACATCAACGACGCGCTGGTCGAAGTGCCGGGCGTGATCGTCAGCGGCGGCGGCGACCGCACCGATATCAGCCTGCGCGGCATGGGCGCCAAGTACACCCAGGTGCTGATCGACGGCAAGCGCCAGAGTTCGCGCGAGACCCGCACCAACTCCGACTCGTCCGGCGTCGAGAGCAGCTGGACCCCGCCGCTGGCCGCGATCGAGCGGATCGAGGTGGTGCGCGGCCCGATGTCGTCGCTGTATGGCTCCGATGCCATGGGCGGCGTGGTCAACATCATCACGCGCAAGGTGCCGAAGCAATGGACCGGCGAGCTGCGCGGCGATGCCACGCTGCAGCAGCACAGCGACTCGGGCAACCAGTACCAGGGCAACTTCTACCTGGCCGGGCCGCTCAAGAGCGACCTGCTGGGGCTGCAGCTGTACGGCCAGAGCACACACCGCGTCGAGGACGAGATCGACCACGGCTTCCGCGGCCGCCGCGCCGAGAGCCTGACCGCCAAGCTGGCGCTCACGCCCACGCGCCAGCACGATATCGTGTTCGAGGCCACCGGCATGCGCCAGCAGCGCAGCGAGACGGTGGGCAAGACCGTGCCGCCGCTGCCGCCCGGCACGCCGTGCCCGCGCACCGGCTGCCCCACCTCGTCCGAGACCGACTACCGCAGCGAGAAATACGCGTTGTCGCACACCGGGCGCTGGGGCTTCGGCGTCTCTGACAGTTATATCCAGCAGGAGGAGTTCGACAACCGCAGCCGCCAGATGAAGATCAGGAACCTGGATGCGCGCACCAGCTGGGCCATGCCGCTGGGCAACCACATGCTGTCGGTCGGCGCCGAATACCTGAACCAGCGCCTGAACGACCAGACCGGCAACCAGATCGCCGGCGGCCCGAACCGGGTCGAGCGCTACCAGTGGGCGCTGTTTGCCGAGGACGAATGGCGCCTGGCGCAGAGCTTTGCGCTGACCGGCGGCGTGCGCATGGACCATGACCAGAACTTTGGCCAGCACTACAGCCCGCGCCTGTACGGCGTCTGGCACGCGGCCGAGCGCTGGACCGTCAAGGGCGGCGTCTCCACCGGCTTCCGCGCGCCGGACCTGCGCCAGACCGTGGCCGGCTGGGGCCAGACCAGCCGCGGCGGCAATATGTACGGCAACCCGGACCTGAAGCCCGAGACCATGGTGTCGCAGGAGCTGGGCCTGCTCTACGACAAGGGCAACGGCCTGCAGGCCGGCGTGACGCTGTTCAACAATGACTTCAAGGACAAGATCACGCGCGTGGCCTGCCCGCTCACGCAATGCACGGATGGCCCGAACCAGTTCGGCGCCGCCCCGACCACGTACATGAACGTGGACCGCGCCTACTCGCGCGGCGTGGAAGCCAGCCTGCGCTGGCCCATCGCGCAGGCGTGGTCGCTGACCGGCAGCTATACCTACACTCGCTCGGAACAGAAGACCGGGCAGTACCAGGGCCAGCCGCTGAACCAGCTGCCGATGCACCTGCTGGTGGCCACGCTGAACTGGCGCCCGTCGGAAAAGCTCAACGCCTGGGCCCGCCTCAACTACCGCGGCAAGGAAAGCCAGCCGATTACCGGGCCGTCGTCCAGCACCGTGGTGGCGCCGTCATACACCTTCGTCGACCTGGGCGCGACCTATGCGCTGACCAAGAATGTGTCGGTGTTCGCCGGCATCTACAACCTGTTCGACAAGCAGGTGAACTACACCGACTACGGCTATGTCGAGGATGGGCGGCGTTACTGGATGAGCGTGGCGGTGAAATTCTGATCGGTGCGCGCGATGCTGGGCGGCATGCTTGCCTCAGGCTACCTCGTCCGCCCGGCACGTCGCCGGCACCTCGCCGTAGCGTGCCATCAGCGCCCCGGCAACCGCATTGGTCCAGCCAAAGCCGTCCTGCAGCGGATACTCGCCGCCGCCCCCGCCCCGGGCGGTGCCTTCGATACGCCGGATGCGGTATTTCTCGACCAGCTTGCATTCGTGGGTGTACAGGCTGGCCACGGTAGCCAGCCAGCGCCGCGCAATCTCGCGTGCTAGGGCCTCGTGGCCATAGCGCTCCAGGCCGCATACCGCCAGCCACTGCAAAGGGGCCCAGCCATTGGGATGGTCCCATTGCTGGCCCGAGGTGAATTCGGTGGTGGCCAGGCCGCCGTCGACCAGCAGCCGGTCCTGCGCTGCCTGCGCCACCGCTTGCGCCTGCGCCGGACTGGCCAGGCCGAGATAGAGCGGCATCATGGTGGCCGCGGTCAGGTACCGGCGCGGCTCGCCGCGGCACCAATCGTAGTCGGTAAAGACGCCGGCGGCGCCGTCCCACAGGTATTGCTGGATGGCTGCTTCGCGCCGCTGCGCCGCGGCGCGGTAAGTCTCCGCCGCGACGTCCCCGGCTTGCTCGCACAGCGCGGCAAGCCGTGTTTCCAGGTGCCACAACAGCGCATTGAGGTCGACCGGCAGCATCGCCGTGGTGCGGATGGTGGCCAGGTCAGCGGGCTGCCCGGCGCCTGGGCCAGGCGCATCGAGCCAGCGCGAGCTGAAGTCCCAGCCCGACTCCGCCGCGGCGCGCAGGTCGCGGAACACCATATGGTGCGGGCGGCCGCTGCGCAGCGCGGTCTCCATGTCTTCCAGGAAGGCCTCCTCGCGCGGCCACGGGCGGTCGTCCCAGTAGCGGTTGAGCAGCGCGCCGTCGGGCAGGCAGACCACGCGGCGGTGCGCATGGCCGGGACAAAGGCCGTCGGCGCCGTCCATCCAGAAGGCGTATTCGCGGCGCAGCTGCGGCAGGAAGTCGAGCGCGCCGGCCAGTTGCTCGCGCTCGAGCAGGTCCACCATCAGCGCGAACACCGGCGGCTGCGAGCGGCTCAGGTAATAGTTGCGGGTGCCGTTCGGCACCAGGCCGTAGGTATCGATCAGGTAGGCGAAATTCCGCGTCATCTCCACCATCAGGTCGCCGTGCCCGCTGCGGGCCAGCCCCTGCATGGTGAAGTAGGAATCCCAGTAATAGAGTTCACCGAAGCGCCCGCCCGGCACCACGTAGCGGTGCGGCAGCGGCAGCAGCGACGACAGCGGCGGATGGGCCACGGGCGCGCGCGTCAGCACCGGCCACAGGCCATCGATATGCTCGCGCAGGGTGCTGGCCGGATCGGACACGTAGTGGCTGTCCGGTACGGTGGCGCGGGTGAAATACGCCTGCACGAAATCCGCCAGCGAAAAGCCGGGCGTGTCGCGGGTCTCGCGATAGCGCGCCACGATCAGGTCCGGGTCGCAGTTGGGAATGCAGTCCGGGAAGGTCTTGCTGTCGGCGAACAGGCCGCTGTGCTGGACGTCGACGAACAGCTCGCAATAGCGTGCCGCGGGCGACAGCATGTCGGCGCAGGCGCAGCCCGGCAGCGCGTGCGGCGGCGGGCAGTCGCGGTGCGTGATCAATTTCGGCTGCGCCGCCGCATGGATCTTGCCGGGCGCCGCGGCGGGGCCGGCCACGGCGCCGGCCCCGTCGGGCGTGGCCGGGGCGCTGCGCGGCACCGTGCTGCCGCTTGCGGCGGCGCCGGCCGATGGCGGCACCGCGGATTCGGGATCGGGCTTGCCGGTTGGCCGCATGGACGCCTCCTTGTACCGGCCGCGGCCGGCTGCAATGGGATAGAAATAGGAGCCGCAGCGCGCACGGTAAGTTCGCCGCCGCGCCGCAAAGCGGCGCATGTGCCACGCCGGGACAAACCCGGATGCGCGCTACACCTCCTTCTCGCCGTGCTGCACCGGGATCGCCGGCGCGGCCTCGCGCACGCCCAGTTGCATGAAGATCCAGGCCGAGGCGCAGGTGATCAGCCCCATGCAGATAAAGGTGGCATGGAAGGCCGGCAGCACCGCGGCAGGATCCCCGCCAAAGCGGTGCTGGAATGTCGCCAGCAACGCTCCCGCCGCCGTCACGGCCAGGCTCATCGACAGCATCTGCACCATCGACAGCATGCTGTTGCCGCTGCTGGCGCCAGCGCCGCTGAGGTCCTTCAGCGTGACCGTGTTCATCGCCGTGAACTGGATGGAATTGACCATGCCGAACAACGCCAGCAACGGCACCAGCAGCCACAGCGGCAGCTGCGGCGTGATCAGCGCGAAGGCCGCCATCACCACGCCCACCACGAAGGTGTTCGACACCAGCACGCGCCGGTAGCCATGGCGCTGGATCAGCCGCGTGGCAAGCCGCTTGGAGGCCATGCCGGCGGCGGTGACCGGCAGCATCATCAGGCCGGCGTCGAGCGGCGCATAGCCCAGGCTGACCTGCAGCGTCAGCGGGATCAGGAACGGCATCGAGCCATTGCCGATGCGCGCAAACAGGTTGCCCAGCAGCCCGACGCTGAAGCTGTGGATGCGGAACAGCCGCAACGGGAACAGTGGCTGCTTGCGGCGGTCGGCATGCAGGCCATAGGCGGTCAGCGCGGCCATGCTGGCGATCAGCAGCATCAGCACGGTGGCGTGCTGGAAGCCCAGCCCGGCGAGGCCGTCGATAGAGAACGACAGCGCCAGCATGGCAGTGGCCAGCAGCAGGTAGCCGGCGATGTCGAAGCGGCCGACGCCGGCCAGCCGCGCATTGGGCATGTAGCGCACGGTGGCGAGCGCGCCCAGCACGCCGACCGGCACGTTGATCAGGAAGATCCAGTGCCACGACAGCGCCTGGGTCAGCCAGCCGCCCAGCGTGGGCCCGATCAGCGGGCCGATCATGCCGGGGATGGCGACGAAGCTCAGCGCCTGCAGGTACTGCTCGCGCGGGAAGGTGCGCAGCACCGAGAGCCGCCCCACCGGCAGCAGCATCGCGCCGCCCACGCCCTGCACCACGCGCGCACCGATCAGGAAGTTCAGCGTCGGCGCGTAGGCGCACAGCAGCGAGCCGGCCACAAACAGCGCGATCGCGGTTTGGAAGATGGTGCGGGTGCCGAAGCGGTCGGCCAGCCAGCCCGAGGCCGGGATGATCACCGCCATCGTCAGCGAGTAGGCGATCACCACCGACTGCATCCGCAACGGGCTCTCGCCCAGGCTATGCGCCATCGACGGCAGCGCGGTGTTGACGATGGTCGAGTCCAGCGTCTGCATGAAGAAGCCGACTGCCACCACCCACAGCATGATGCGGCGGGTGCGGTCGTCGGGCGCGGGCGAGGTCATGGTGCGGCTCCGGGGCCGGCCGGCGCCGCGGTGAACCTGGCGCGCCGGCCAAAGCCAACACCTTAAAGGGCAACGACGGCCGAGGCAATCGGCGCCAGCCTTACAGCGCGGCGCGCAGCCCGATGAAGAAGCGCCGGCCCGGTGCCGGCTCGAAATAGCGCCCGTTGGCCTCGTTGACGATGACCGAGCCGATGTAGCGCCGGTCGGCCAGGTTGTCGATGCGGCCGAACAGGTAGAAACGCGTCGGGCCGACGCGGAAGGCATAACCGGCGCGCAGGTTGATCACGGCATAGCCCGGCGCCGCCTGGGTGTTCAGGTCGTCGGCATAGACGCGGCTGTCGACACGCAGCTCGGCCCCCAGCGTCAGCGGCGCGAGCGGCCGCCACGACAGGTCGGCGGCCAGGCTGTGGCGCGCGGTGCCGGGCAGGCGGTTGCCGGCCGCCACCGCCTGCCCCTGCGCATTGATAAAGCCATCGCCGAAGTACGCATCGAGCCAGGTGTAGGCCAGTCCCGCCTCGACCCGGCTGCCACCGCCCTGGCCTGGCGTCCCGACCTGGCCCAGATAGCCCCCGCGCCAGCCCAGCTCCAGCCCGCGCCGGCGCACGCCGCTGACATTCTGGTACACGGTGCGGCCGGCATTGTTCGATTGCGGCACCACCTCGTCATGGCTGTCGGCATCGAACAGCGCCGCTTCCAGGCGCTGCCCCGACCCTTGCCACTTGATGCCGATCTCGCCCTGGCGGCTGGTCGATGCCTGCAAACCCAGGTTGCTGCCGACACCGCCGGGGCCGTAGGCCACCTCGGTCAGCGTGGGGGTCTCGAAGCCGCGGCCGAGATTGGCATAAACGTTGAGGGAATCCAGCGCATGCCAGACCACGCCGAGTACCGGGCTGACATTGCTGTAGCTGGCGTGGCCGCTGTCGTCGGGGCTGGCCGCGGTGATGAAATGGTCGTCGATGCCCAGCCGCACCCGGCTGGCGCGCGCCCCGCCCACCAGTTGCCAGGCCGGATGGAAGCTCCAGTCGAACTGTGCGAAGGCGCCGAGGTCGGTCGCGGTATTGGTCTCGTCGCGGCGCAGCGCCCCCTGCGTGCCGTTCTGGTTGACGTAGCCGTTGCGGCCGTCGCGCATGCCGTTGGCTTCGAGTCCGGCGCTCCACAGCAAGGGCAGGCCCGCGGCCGTGGTGGTGCGCCGGCTCCAGGACAGCGCGGCACCGCCGAACGTGCGGTCGAGATCGACGATGCCGCCGGACGACGTCGGCGCGGCGCCGCTGAAGCCCAGCCGCTGGTACAGGTTGCGCGTGCCGCCGTACAGCCGTGCCGACAGGCTGTCGGTGGCGCTGACCTGGTGGTCCACCACCACCCCGGCCTGCGCCTGTTCGACGGTCTTGCCGGTATCGAACTGCGTGGCCGCGGCCACCGCCTGGCGCGGGTTGGCATCGGCCTGCGCGCGGGTCAGGCCGATGGGGTCCTGCGCCAGCGGCTGGTTGAAGTAGTTGAACTGGCCAGTCACGCGCGTGCCGCTGGCCGGCTGCGCCACCACCCTGGCATTGAGCTGGTAGCGGCGCGCCGCGCTGTGCTCGCGATAGCCGTCGGTCTGGTAGGTCCACGCATCGAGCGAGCCGCCGAGCCGCTCATTGCCGCCGGCCAGCGCCACGCCGGCCTGCCACTGGCCGTCGGCGCCGAAGCCGGTCGAGACGCGTCCGGTGAACCCATCCTTGGGCGGATCGGGCGTGAATACCTGCACCACCCCGCCCGAGGCATTGCCATACAGCTGCGCGAACGGGCCGCGCAGCACCTCGACCCGGCTGGCATTGGCCAGGTCCGCCGTCGACGCCTGCCCCTGCCCGTCCGGCATGGTGGCCGGAATGCCGTCGACATACAGCCGCACGCCGCGCACGCCGAAGGTCGAGCGCGTGCCGAAGCCGCGCACCGCCAGTTGCAGGTCCTGCGAAAAGTTCTGCCGGTCGCGCACCGCCACGCCCGGCACGCCGGCCAGCACCTCCGACAGGCTCACCAGCGGCGTGGCGCTGCGCAGCGGGTCCACCGGCACGCTGTCGACGGCGGCGGGCGCGTCGAAGCGGCGCTGCTCGCTGCGGGTGGCGCTGACCACCACATCCGGCAGGGTTTCGCCGGTGGCCGCGGCGACGGCCGTGCCGGGCGCATCCGCCGCACGCGCGGCGGCGCTTGCCAGCAGCAGCGCCGCGCATGCCAGCGCCGAAAGCGCCGGGAAACGATAAGGGGAGCGGCGCTGCTGCCGCATCGCCGGAATCTGCCTGCCGCCTGGGTTCATGGGAATCGGAGCGGTTGCGGGTGGGGCGCGAAGTCGGGCAGCGCGCCCGGGGCGTGGGTGGATATGGCGCAACTTTATCCCGGCGGTGGCGCGCTGGCTACGCGCCGCGGCGCCGGGAAAACCCGTGGACCGGCGCCGGGCGCACCTCGACATCAACGTTCAGATAATTTCAACAACTTATTGCAGGACCACCTCTGCCGGCTCCGCTTCATGCCCCTACACTTCCCTCACCAACCGCTGCAGCCCACAAACTCCACCCAGGCAACGCAGCGTAACGATATTCAGATTTTCGAAATCAAAAGGATCGAAATCATGACCACCGCCTCCACCCGTGTTGCCATCGTCTACCACAGCGGCTACGGCCACACCGCCCGCCAGGCCCAGGCCGTCGCGCGCGGCGCCGGCAGCGTCGCGGGCGTCGAAAGCCTGCTGATCCCGGTCGAGGACATCGACCAGCACTGGGATACCCTGGAACAGGTCGATGCCATCATCTTCGGCGCGCCGACGTACATGGGCAGCGCCTCGGCCCAGTTCAAGGGCTTCATGGACGCGACCTCGCGCAACGTGTTTGCCAAGGGTGGCAAGTGGGCCAACAAGGTCGCGGCCGGCTTCACCAACGCGGCCTCGCGCTCCGGCGACAAGCTGGCCACGCTGCAGCAGATCGCCATCTTCGCGGCGCAGCACGGCATGCACTGGGTCAACCTGGGCCTGCCTCCGGGCCACAACAATTCCAAGTCGACCGAGGACTCGCTGAACCGCCATGGCTTCTTCCTGGGCGCGGCGGCGCAGTCGGATGCGGATGTAAGCGCCGAGGTGGCACCGCCGCCGGCCGACCTCCGCACCGCCGAGCACCTGGGTGCCCGCGTCGCCGAAGTCGCACAGCAGTTGGTCGCGGGCCGGCAGGCGCTGGCGGTGCTGAAGGAAGCGGCCTGACGCCGCGTCAGGTCTGCATCACGGCCGGGCCAGCCGGGCCCGGCATCGCCACAGCAGGCCCAGCAGCACCGCGGCCAGTGCCAGTTGCTGCAGCCCGGCGCGCCACACCGCATGCCGTGGGGGGCTGTCCGTCCAGGCGAAGCGCGGCGCGTTGGCGTAGTCCTGCGGCAGCACGCCGCGATAGCTCATGATGCGCGGCACGAAGAAGGCGCGCCACTCGGCTTCGAAGCGGTTCACCTGCGTCATGTAGCGGGCGTAGCGCGGGGCGTCGTGCCCCGCCAGCCGTTCGGCCGCGAGCAGCAATGACAGCGGCGGCGACAGCCATGCCCAGCGTTCCGCGTGCTCGAAGCGCTGCGCGCGCACGCGCTCGAATGCGGCCGCGACCGGTTCGATCCGCGCGGCCTGGTCGAGATAGCGCGGCATGAATGAAACCGGCCAGCTGTGCTGGCGCGGCGCGGCCGGCGCCCATTGCGGATTGGCGCGGTACCACGCCCGCACCAGGTCCGCCGCGGCGGCTTCGGCGTCCTGCTGGGCGGCGCGCATCTGCACGATCGCAGCCAGGCGCGACGGCATCGGCGCCATGCGGTCGGTCGCCGCGGCGATCACGGCCGGTGCGCCGAAGGTGACCACGGCCCACAGGCCCAGCCCGGCCAGCACCGCCGTGGCGGCGGAACCCGGCAGCAGGTTCAGCCATGCGCTCGCCGCACTCCAGAACAACACGAACGCGCTCAGGCAGAACACCCACGCGCCGAACGCGCGCGGCGTCGCCGCCGGGTCCAGCAGGAACGCCAGCAGCGAAGCCAGCACCGCCACCGCCCACACCGCGCCCGCCCGCACCGCCAGCGCGGCCAGCAGCAGGCGCCAGCCAGCCGCGCCCTGCGCCAGCGACATCCGCCACGTGCCCTGCTCGCGCTCGCCCTGCACCATGCCCGCGCACAGGCACACCAGCAGCAGCGGCACCAGCAACGCGAGCGCCGTCGCCAGGTCCGCCATGCCATAGCGCTGCAATAGCGGATTGCCCAGCTTCTCCTCGTTGCGGGCGTCGGTATGGCGGCTTTCCACGGTGACGCGGATGGCTGGCGGCAACAGCTCGAGCGTGCCGCTGGCCAGCGCGCGCCCGCCGGCGGAGGGCAGCAGCGCCGCAGGCGCGTGCGCCCGGGCAAAACGGAACGCCGCCATGGCGGCCTGGTCCCCCGCGGCCGGCAACGCCTGCGCGCCGGCCTGGCGCAAAGCTGACTGCGCGCCGGCTTCCAGCTGCTGGAACTTGCCATGCCAGGCGCGCGCGCCGAGCCCCGACGCCACGGCGCAGGCGCACAGCGCGGCAGCGCACAGCAGCAGCCCCCAGCGGGCGCCACGCGCACCCCACAGCGCGCGCCACTGGGCGGACAGGACCCGCCCGGTCGCTTTGATGAAGTTCATGGCCGCATCCTCCGCAGGCAACCGTAAAGCCCGGCCAGGGCCACCGCACACCACCACAGCAGGCAGGCAATCTCAGGCCACGCCGCGCGCAGCGCAAAACCCGCCCGCGGCATGGTGTAGGCAAAGGGCTGGATCGCGCGCCACAGCGATGCGCCCGCATATTTGTCGTCGAACGAGGTCAGGCCGCGCGTATGGCTGGCATCCCAGGTATCGATGGCGGTATTGACCGTCTGCCGGTAGCGCTCGGCGGCCGACTCGTAGTGGCGCTGGTGCGCCAGGTCGGTGCCTGCCATCTTCATGGCGAAGTTGCGCATCGCCAGTGTCGGGCTCAGCAGCGCGGCCGCGCGCATAACGTTCTCCTGCGCCGCGTAGCGCTGCCACAGCGCATCGAAGTGCAGGGCGTGGACGCGATCGGCATAGGCGTCGCGCTGCAGCCTGCGCAGCGGCGCCGCGCCCACCGGCAGGTCCGCCAGGCGCGCCACGCCGTAGCGCGCCAGCAGCGCCGCGTCATGGCGCGCGGTGCGGGCGGCCAGGTTGCCGTCGCCCGGCAGCCCTTCCAGGTAGTCGTGCTGGATCGCGGCCCAGAAGGCTTGCGCCGAGGGCAGCGGCACCGCATGCCGTGCCAGCGCGGCGCCGGCGCCGGGGATGACGAAGACAAAGGCCAGCCACAGCCCGGCCAGCGCCAGCAACGCGCTCCTGCCGTCGGCCATCCACGCCGACACCGCCAGCCCCAGGCCGGCCAGGATGGCCATGTACAGCAGGTAGCCGACACCCAGGCCGGCGGCGCGCCACCACACCCCGGCATCGAGCGAGCCCTGCACATGGCTGGCCGCCACAGGTGCCAGCGCCAGCGCGATCGCAAAACTGGCGAAGGCCGCGGCCAGCGCGAGGAACTTGCTCGCCAGCAGGCTGGCCGGGGCCATGCCGGCACCATGCAGCATGCGCAGCGTGCCGCGCTGGCGCTCGCCGCTGACGGCATCGAAGCTGACCCCAAGCACCAGCAACGGCAACAGCGCCGCGAACACGAAGCCGGCGCTCAGGTCGCCAAAGCGCGCGGAGGGCGGCGCGTCCTGCGCCGGCTCGAAGCGCGCGAGATTGCGCCGGTGCGGCTCCAGCCACAGCGCCTGGCCGAAGTAATCGCCCAGTCCCGGCTCGATCGCCGCCAGCGCCGAAGCCGGCCGGAACGCATACAGGCCGAAGTGCGCCCCGCGGTGCGGATGCTTGTCTCCCTGCTCGTCCCACTGCTGGCGCGTGGCGGCGGCCGCCTGCGCCATCTCGCCGGCGACCGTGGCATGCCGCTGCAGCGACACCAGCACGGCGATGGCCAGCACCACGGCACCAATGCCCAGCAGCGCCAGGGCCCGCCCTTCCCTGACCATCGCCTTGAATTCCTTGCGCAGCACGGCCCCCATCATGATGCGGCTCCCGCTGCGCGCGCATGCGCCAGGTAGGCGGCGGTAAGCGCCTGGTGGTCAAGCGTTGAGGCGTCGAACTCGGCCACCAGCACGCCGGCACGCAGGATGCCGATGCGGTCGGCCAGCTGCCTTGCGTTGAACAGGTCATGGGTGGCCATCAGCACCGCCATGCCGGCATCGGCGGCCGCGCGCACGCGCCGCGCCATGTCGTCCGCGGCGGCCGGGTCGAGCCCCGAGGTCGGTTCGTCGAGCAGCAGCAGCGACGCCGACCTGGCCTGTGCAATCGCCAGCCCGACCTTCTGCCGCATGCCCTTCGAGTAGCCGCGCACGCGCCGGCCCTGCGCATCGCGCGCCAGCCCGGCGCGGTCCAGCAGCGCGGCGGCCTCGGCGCGCGACAGCGCAATCCCCGCCATCGTGCAGAAGTAGTCCAGGTTCTCCACGCCGGACAGGTAGGGATACAGCGCGACGTTTTCCGGCAAGTAGGCCACGCGCCGCCTGACCGCCACCGCATCGTCTGCGGGCGACAGGCCGTCCACGCGCACCATGCCGCCGGCCGCCGGGACGAAGCCCAGGATGGCGTCGATGGTAGTGGTCTTGCCCGCGCCGTTGCCGCCCAGCAGGGCATAGACACAGCCCGCGGGCACGCAAAGCTGCAGGCCGTCGACCACGCGACGGCCGTCGCGCAGGACCACCAGGTCACGGATTTCAAGCATGTGTGTCTCCGTCGGGCAGGTCAGAAGAAGTAGCGCGCCGCCATGCCGAACTGCCATTTCGGCTGCGGCGACACCAGCAGTCCGGCCGCCGAGCCATAGGCGGCCTCGGTCGAGAACCGGTGCGGCTGCAGCACCGCGAACAGCGACAGCTGGTATTGCTTCCAGTCCAGCACCCCGCGCAGGTCGAAGCGCGTGTAGGCCGGCATGAAGCGCAGCTGGGTCTGCGGCGTTCCCATGTAGTACGGGATGCCGGTGGTCAGGTAGGCGTCGGCGTTGACGGTCAGCTGCACGCCCTGCAGCCGCTGCCGGTACTCCGCCCCGAGCTTGAGCTGGTGGCGCGGCACCGACAGCCTGGCGCCGGTGTTGGGCAGCGGGTTGTTGGCTTCGGCCTGGATGATGTGGCCGTAGCTGGCATAGAGCGAGACCGGTCGCACTGGCCGCCAGCGCGCCTCGACCTCATAGCCCTTGCGGGTGGTGTCGCCCACCGAGCGGAACGAACCGTCCGCCTGCCCGACGATCTCGTCCTCGTTGAGGGTGTAATAGGCCGCCGCGGTGACCGTCAGGTTGCGGGCCGGGGTTGCGGTGAAGCCCACGTCGTAGGACTTCACCTTCGACGGCGATACGTCGTAGACCGTCCCGCCGGGCGCGCCCAGCGGCCCGGGCGCGCCGCTGCTGCTGATCTGCTCTGCGGCCGGCGAGCGGAAGCCCTGGGCGACGTTGGCGAACAGGTCGAGCCCGGGCAGCACGGTCCAGGCCGCGCCGAGCTTGGGCGTGGTGACTCCCTTGAAATAGTCCGTGCTCGCCGCCGGCAGCTTGCGGTTGACGATGTCGTAGTCAAACCAGTCGCGCCGCAGGCCGGCACTCAGCTTGACCGAATCGACCGGCTTGAACTGCCCCTGCACGAACAGCCCGTAGGTCAGCAGGCTGAGCCGCTGGGCGTTGACGTAGTTGGCGGTAGGTACGCCGCGCAGCCAGATCTGGCGCTGCGCGTCGCCGTGGTCGCGGCGCACTTCGAGGCCGGCCATCAGCGCGGCGCGCTCGCCGAAGGTAACGTTGCCGGCCAGCCGCCCGCCGAAGATGCTGCGGTCATCGGAGCCGACGGTATGCTGCACGCTGCTGGTGGCGATACCGCGCTCGCGCTCGAAGGCCTCGCCGTACAGCGTCGCGTACCAGCCTTCCTCGCCGTGCGCGGGCGCGCGGTTCAACGCGAACATCGAGCGCTTGCCGCTGCCGAAGCCAGGCAGGCCGTACTGGGTCGAGCGCGGGTCTACCTTGCCGGATTGCAGGTCGCTGAGCAGCAGGTAGCCGGCCGCCGTCGACTCGGAGCGATAGTGGTTCAGGCGCAGGCTGTACATGCCGTCGCCGATCCGGGTCGACAGCTTCCAGAACAGGTTGTCGCGCTCGGTGCTGCCGTCGTAGCGGTAGCTGTGGGTGCGGTACAGGTCCGCGACGAACAGTGACTGGATCGGTTCCGCCTCAGGCCGCAGCGAGTGGCGACCTGACAGCACCAGGGTGGCGCGCTTGCCGTCGTAGCGGTCCAGGCCGATGCCGAAGCTGGACGGCACCTCGCCGGACTGGGTCTGCATCGGCACCGCGCCGGCGCGGTTCTGGTCGCCGTACAGCGCCGACACCGGCCCCTTGATGACATCGATCTGGCCGATCATGTCCGGCGTCAGCCATTCCAGGAACGCCGGCCCATGTCCCGCCCCGGCCTGGCTCGACGGCATGTTCTGCGGCACCCCGTCGACATAGACCGCGGTGTCGGCACCGTGCGTGCCCTGGGTGGCAAAGCCGCGCATGCGAAAGCCATTGCCGGTATCGCCCTGGTCGATATTGTTGGCGACCACGCCGGGAACGCGGCGGAACATGTTGGAGATGTCCCGGCCGATATTGATGGTGCCCAGCTCGTCGGCCGTGATCACCGACACCGCTGCCGGCAGGCCCGCGCTGTCGGCGGTGACAACGTTGCGCTGGTCGTGCGGCCGCTCGTCCTGCGTCGCCACCACGCTGACTTCCGGCAGCATGGCGTGACCGCCTTGGGCCGAGGCGGGTTGGCTGAGGAGGCCCGATGCGAGCGGCAGCAGCGCGCAAGCGAGGGCGCGCGCGGTACCCGTGTTTTCGTTGTTGTTCATGAACCCTTGCGGCGGCGCGCACGGTAGCCGCTGCGGGCACCGGGGGCCGTACCAAATCCAGACGTGAGCAAGCCACCCGCCAGGCATGGCGTGGCGGGCGCGGAATCAGACGTAAGCGGAAGGCGGCGCCGCGGCGGTCAGCCGGCGGCGCGGGGCAGCGCTGGAGGCGCGCGCAAGGTAGGGGGAGAAAGGAAGCGGGTACGCCATGGCGGCGCGGTGACATCGACCGGCGCCATGCGCGACAGCAAGCGCCGGATCACGCCCAGCAGCTGGGCCGCGAACGCGATGCACAGGAACAGATGCAGCCTGGGCGAACACCACAGGCAATCGCACTCGGCTTCGTCTTCGGCCGGAGCGCGCTCGGATTCGATGGCCCCGGCTCCGTCGAACGGGTCCGAAGCCACGGCCACTGCCGTACTCGCCGCCAGCGTCCGCGCTTCCGGCACCGCATGCACGTGCGTCACCGCAGCCCACGCCTGCACGAGAACGAGCAGGAGCACGGCCCAGGCGAGACGCACGAGGTTCGCATGCTGACGCATTGAAGGAGGCGCTGGCGATATCGACGGGCGCCATCATAACGCAACTCAATTGCAAATGTAAGCGGCGCCGCAGCTCAAAAGACTAAAGCCCTCGCCCTTCCCGACCGTTAAGCAATGGGGTCGCATTGGGACGCAAACGGGAGACAGAGATGCACGATCTGGGCATTCGCATACGCCTGGGCGCGGCGTTTGGCGCCATGTGGTCGCTGATGGCGATCGGACTCGCGGTGGCCTTGCCGCGCCTGCAGGACGCCGCCGATGCGCGGCGCCTGCTGATCGGGCTGGCCGCGGCAGCGCTGTGCCTGGCGGTGGGCGCGGTCTGGGGCCTGGCTCGCAGCATCGAGGCGCCTTTGTCCGAAGCCGTCCACATCGCCGAAACCGTGGCCGCGGGCGATCTCAGCCAGGAGTTCGATACCGAACGCGGCGGCGAATTCGGCCGGCTGCTGGGCGGGCTGGGCGAGATGGAAGACATGCTGACCGACCTGGTGACGCGCATCCGCACCGCCACCGACTCCATTACCGACGCCTCGCACCAGATTGCCGCCGGCAATACCGACCTGTCGCAGCGCACCGAAGAACAGGCCGCGGCGCTGCAGCAAACGGCATCGAGCATGGGCGAGCTGACCGCAATGGTGCAGCAGAACACCGAACGCGCCCGCGCCGCCAACGGCATGGCGGCCAGCGCCTCGGGCATCGCCGCGCGCGGCGGCGAAGTGGTCGGCAACGTGGTGCAGACCATGTCGGCGATCAGCGCCAGCTCGCGCAAGGTCACCGACATCATCGAGGTGATCGAGGGCATTGCCTTCCAGACCAATATCCTTGCGCTGAACGCCGCCGTCGAAGCGGCCCGTGCGGGCGAGCAGGGCCGCGGCTTCGCCGTGGTCGCGGGCGAGGTGCGCACGCTGGCCCAGCGCAGCGCCGCCGCGGCGCGCGAGATCAAGCAACTGATCGACGATTCGGTGCAGCAGGTCGACAGCGGCTCGGCGCTGGTCGGCCAGGCCGGCGCCACCATGCAGGAAATCGTCCAGGCAGTGGCCAGCGTCACCGGCCTGCTGGGCGAGATCACCGCGGCGTCGGAACAGCAAAGCGCCGGCATCGCCCAGGTCAACGAGGCCGTGGCGCAGATGGACACGGTCACGCAGCAGAACGCGGCGCTGGTCGAGCAGGCGGCCAGCGCGTCGCAGGCGCTGGCGGGGCGGGCGACGGAGTTGCAGCAGGTGGTGGGGGAGTTCAGGCTGGATGCGGAGCCGGCATAACCGGCCCGCTTGTGTACTCCCTCTCCCGCTTGCGGGAGAGGGTCGGGGTGAGGGTGGGAGTCTCTACGAAGTCAGGCCTGCGGTATGCCACCGCCTGCCCTCACCCCTGCCCCTCTCCCGCAAGCGGGAGAGGGGAGCAAACCAGCGGTGCCTTTCAGTGAATCAAGCCGTAACGCCCACCGGCAGCACCGCCTGCACCGCCGCCACAAAGCGGTCGACGATATTGTCGATATCCCGCGGCGTGCAAATGAACGGCGGTGCGAACAGCACGTGGTCGCCATGCACACCGTCGACGGTGCCACCCATCGGATAAACCAGCAGCCCGTTCTGCATCGCCGCGGATTTCAGCAGCGCGTGCGTCTTCAGCGCGGGATCGAGCGTGGCCTTGCTGTCGCGATCGGCGACGAATTCCACGCCGACGAACAGGCCGCGCCCGCGCACATCGCCCAGGTTGGGGTGGTCGCCCAGCGCCTCGCGCAGCCGGGTGCGCAGTTGCTCGCCGCGGGCCAGCACATTAGCCAGCAGTTTGTCCTCGACGATGGCGCGCTGCACCGCCAGCGCCGCGGCGCACGCGGTGGCGTGGCCGATATAAGTGTGGCCGTGCTGGAAGAAGCCGCTGCCGCCGACGATGGCGTCATAGATCCGGCGCGTCGACAGCATCGCGCCGATGGGCTGGTAGCCGGCGCCCAGGCCCTTGGCGATGGTGACGATGTCAGGCACCACGCCGTCCTCTTCGCACGCGAACAGGTAGCCGGTGCGGCCCATGCCTGACATCACTTCATCGAGGATCAGCAGCACGCCGTACTTGTCGCATACGGCGCGGATGCGCTTCAGGTAGCCGCCCACCGGCGGCACCGCGCCGGCGGTGGCGCCCACCACGGTTTCGGCGACGAAGGCCGCCACGGTTTCGGGCCCCAGGTCCAGGATTTTCGCTTCGAGTTCGTCGGCCAGCCGCTGCGCGTATTGTGCGTCGCTCTCGCCCGCCTGCCGGTCGCGGTATGCGTAGCAAGGCGACACGTGGTGCGCCGGCACCAGCAGCGGCAGGAACGGCTCGCGCCGCCACGCATTGCCGCCGATCGCAAGCGCGCCCAGCGTGTTGCCGTGATAGCTCTGGCGGCGCGCAATGAAGTGGCGGCGCGCGGGCTCCCCGACCTCGACAAAGTACTGGCGCGCCAGCTTCAGCGCCGATTCCACCGCCTCCGAGCCGCCCGAGACGAAATAGACATGGTCGAGATCGCCCGGCGCGGCCTGCGCCAGGGTCTGGGCCAGCGCCTCCGACACCTCGGTGGTGAAGAACGAAGTGTGCGCATAGGCGATGGTGTCGAGCTGCGCCTTGATCGCCTCGATCACGCGCGGATGGCCGTGCCCGAGGCACGACACGGCGGCGCCGCCGGAGGCGTCCAGGTAGCGCCGGCCGGTGCTGTCGATCAGTTCGATGCCCTGCCCGGCCACGGCAACGGGCAGTTGCTGGCGTGGGTTGCGATGGAATACGTGGGTCATGATGGTGTGGTGGTGGCTGTGTGTTCGGTGGCAACGCGGCGCAGCACGCGGCCGGAAAATGCGGGCAGCGCGCTGCCGGCGGCGTCCCCGGCCGGCGCGGATGGTTGCCAGACTTGCGCGCCGTTGACCCAGACGCCGTCGATGCCGGTGCTGAGCTGCAGCGGGTCTTCAAAGGTTGCGCGGTCCTGCACGCGCTGCGCATCGAACAGCACCAGGTCGGCAAACGCACCCGGCGCGATGCGGCCGCGGTCTTGCAGGCCGTATTGCTGCGCGGCCAGCCCGGACATCTTGTGGATCGCGGCCTCGAGCGTCAGCAGCTGCTCTTCGCGCACCATGCGCGCGAGGATGCGTGGGAACGTGCCCCACTGGCGAGGATGCGGGCGTGGGTCGAACGGCAGGCCGTCCGAGCCGAACATGGTCAGCGGGAACTGCGCGATGCGCGCGACGTCGCGCTCGTCCATGATGAAATAGATCGCCGCCGCGGGACGCAGCCTGGCAAGCAGCGCTTCCTCATCCAGGCCGAGTTCCTGCATCAACTCATGGAAATCGCGGCCGCCTGCCGCGGGGTAGCCGGTGGACCACGTGATCAGCGTGCGCGTGGACTGGCGCACGCGGTCCAGCCTCAGCATGGTCGAGGTGGCCGGATAGGGATGGCAGTCCAGGCACAACGGTTGCAGGCGCGCGGCCTCGGCCAGCAGGCCCAGCGTTTCGGCCGAGCGGCCATGGTTGCGCTTGCCCGCGACCTTGTGGTGTGAGAACACCACGGGGCAGTCCAGCGCGCGGCCGATGCGCAGCGCCTCCTCGATCGACGGCACGATGGCATCGGTCTCGTCGCGCAGATGGGTGGAGTAGAGTCCGCCATGGGTCCGGACCGGGTCGCATACGGCGATGATTTCCGCTTCGGTGGCTGCGGCTGCCGGCGGATAGAAGGTGCCGGTCGACACCCCGAAGGCACCCGCCTCCATCGCCAGCCTGACCTCCGCGCGCATCGCGGCGATCTCCGCATCATTGGCGGGACGGTCCAGTTCCGGCATTGCGCGCACGCGCAGCGTGGAATGCCCCAGCAGTGGCACCACGTTGACATTGGCCGGGGCCGCGCGCAGCGCGTCGAGCCACTGCGCGAAAGTATCGAAGCGGAACAGCGCGGGCGGGCCCAGCAAGTCCAGCGGCTGCGGCGGCGCGCCGCTGAGCAGCGGCGCCACGCTGATGCCGCAGTTGCCGGTCACCACCGTGGTGATGCCCTGCGACACCTTGGGGGTCATGTCCCGGTGCACCAGCAGGTAGCCGTCGTCATGCGTATGCGCGTCGATGAAGCCCGGCGCCAGCACGCGGCCGCTGCAGTCGACGGTGTGGTCCGCGGCGATGCCGGCGCAGCCGCCTACGGCAACGATGCGGTCACCCGTGACCGCGACATCGGCGCTGCGGCTGGCTGCGCCCGTGCCGTCCACCACCGTGGCGTTGCGAAAGAGCAGGTCGGCGCGTCGGGGCGCCGGGGATTGCGTTGCCATTGTCAGTCCTTGTCTCGTCGACGGGCCCTACTGCGGCGCGATGCCGGCCTGCCTGACCACGGCCGCCCACTTGTCGGTTTCCTGCGCGGCATAGCCGGCCAGCGCCTGCGGCGTGCCGCCGACGATCTCGGCGCCCAGTGCGGCAAATTTCTGGCGCATCGCCGGCTCCGCCAGAGCGCGGTTGAAAACGCCGTTGAGCCTGGCCACCACGTCGGCGGGGGTGCCTTGCGGCGCAACCAGGCCGCCCCACGCCACCCCCTCGAAGCCGGGCACGCCGGACTCGGCGATGGTCGGCAGCGACGGCAGCAGCGGCGCACGCGCCAGGCTGGTCACGGCCAGCGGCTTGAGTTTTCCGGCCCTGATCAGCGGCAGGATGGTCGGCATGTTGTCGATCAGCACGTTGACCTGGCCGCCCATCACATCGGTGGCCGCCTGCGGGCTGCCCTTGTAGCCGACATGGGTCCAGGCCAGCCCCGCCTTGTCGGCCAGTAACTGCCCGGTGAGGTGGCCGGACGTGCCCTGTCCGGGCGAGGCGTAGGTGACCTTGTCCGGGTTGGCCTTGATATGGGCCACCAGCTCGGCAAAGGTCTTCACCGGCATGTCCGGACGGACGGCGATCACGTTCGGCACCTTGAACAGCAGCACCACCGGCACGAAGGCATCGGGCCGGTACGGCAGCTTGCGGAAGGTGCTCTTGTTGATCGACAGCGTGACGTTGTTGGCGTAGCCCAGCGTGTAGCCGTCGGGCGCGGCGCGCTCCAGTTCGGAGATGCCGATCACGCCCGAGGCGCCGGGCTTGTTGTCGATCACCAAGGACTGGCCCAGCGACCTGGCGGCTTCTGCGCCCAGCGCACGCATCAGCACGTCAGGGCTGCCGCCGGCCGCCGATGGCACCACCAGGCGGATCGGACGCGACGGATAGCTGTCCGCCAGCGCCGGGCCAGCCAGCAAGGTGGCGCCGAGCCACAACAGGGTGGCCAGCGACCGCCGTCCTTGTTGCTGCTTTTGATTTTGCATCTCGATATCCCGTTCAGTAGCTAGGTCGGCCCGGTCAGGCGTTTGCAGTATAGGGGCACATCCCCAGTCAATGCAACATACGTTTCCTTGACATGAGAAATGAAACAAGCCGGAGCGCGCTCGCGACTCAAGCGCTGGCCTTAAGCCAGTTTTTTCAATGAAACAGTCGTTACAGAGATCGCGGCACTGTGCTGCCGCACAGGGCTTGCGCCTCGAGAAAACGCCCTGCCGCCAGCGCCAGGCTTTCCCGCCACGGCGGTGCCACGATCTGGATGCCAACCGGCAAGCCTTCGCCCACACAAGGTGCGGCCACCACCGGCAGGCCCGCCAGCGACAATGGCCGCGTCATGTGGCCGGCATCGGCACGCGGCCGGTAGAGGCGGCCGGCACCTTCGACGGCCTCGGCGCCGATCGGCGTTGCCGCATAGGGCGTCGAGGGGGCCAGCAGCAAGTCGACGTCATCGAACAGCGCCAGCAGCCGCTGCCGCCACGCCGACTGGTACTGGCACGCGACGTCATACCAGTCCCGCGGCATGGCCAGCCCCGCCAGGATGCGCTGGCGCACGAAGGCGCTGTAGCCGCCATGGCGCGCGGAGAAATCCATGGCCTGGTGGTTGCGACCGACTTCATAGGCGGAGATAACCGATGCCGCATCGCGCGCGGCGTCCGCGTCGGGCAGGTCGATGGTGCGCACCGCGCCGAAGGCCGATGCCGCGCGCAGCACGGCCGCCTGCACCGCGGGCTCGGCAAAATCGGCAAAGCCTCGGCCGAGCACGCCGACGCGCAGTGTCGCGAGGCC
The DNA here is from genome assembly GCF_041726985.1 of Cupriavidus nantongensis. Classification (GTDB taxonomy): domain Bacteria; phylum Pseudomonadota; class Gammaproteobacteria; order Burkholderiales; family Burkholderiaceae; genus Cupriavidus; species Cupriavidus nantongensis_A. Next base: position 880,954 of record NZ_CP168302.1, read on the forward strand.
GCGATCTTGCGCATTCTCTGGCGCATCCATGCCGAGCATCGCCGCGTAGGCCAGCGCAAGATCGCCGGCACTACCCGCCATCGGCCCGACGGTATCCAGGCTTTGCGCATACGGCACGCATCCCCGCAGCGATAGCCTGCCCGTGGTCGGGCGCAGCCCCCAGATGCCGCAGAACGCGGCCGGTGCACGGATCGAGCCATTGGTGTCCGAGCCCAGCCCGAACGGCACCACCCCGGCCGCCACCAGCGCCGCCGTGCCCGCCGACGAACCGCCGGTGATGCGCGACGGGTCGAGCGGGTTGCGCACCGGGCCGCCGATCACGTTCTCGCCGGTGGCGCCGCACGCGTATTCGTCCATGGCCGCCAGCGCCACCGGCACCGCGCCCGCGGCCACCAGCGCCTCGACCGCATCCGCATCGCGCGTCGCCGGCGGCTGCTGCGCGCGTGGCGCGGCACCGGCCAGGGTGGCGTGGCCGCGCACGTCTAGCAGGTTCTTCACCACGACCGGCACGCCGGCCAGCGCTGGCAGCGGCCGGTCGTGGGCGCGCCGGCGGTCCAGCGCCGCCGCCTGCGCCAGCGCGCCGTGCGCCAGCAGCGCCGAGCAGGCATTGAGCGGCGACGCGGCTTCGGCGCGCTGCAAGGCGTCGCGCACCAGTTCGACGGCGGTGCGCGCGCCGCTGCGCACTTGCGCCGCCATGGCGGCAGCGGTCAAGGTGTCAGCGGTCATGCTGCGGCTCCTCTTGCGCCAGCGTCTGCCGCAAGCGCGCCACCATCGCCGCCATGCCAGCCAGCAGCGCGGCGGCCTGCTCGCAATCGTGCGGCGCAACCGGTAATTGCAGAGGTGCCGCGGCTTGCGCTACCAGGCGGGCCGGATCATCGCCATGACCTTGCACCATGTTCAGCTCCGCGATTGCATCAGCTGGCGCGGGATCGCCAGCAGCAGCACCGCCGCGGCCAGCATCAGCCCGGCCAGCGCCAGCACGCCCAGCGAGATGCTGCCAGTGTTCTGCTTGATGCCGCCCATCAGCACCGGACCGATCAGGCCGGCCAGGCTGGCGGCGCTGTTGATCATGGCGATGCCGCCGGCCGCGGCGGTGCCGGCCAGCACGCGGCCAGGCAGGCCCCAGAACATCGACAGCGTCGCCATCAGCCCGGAAATGCCGATGGTCAGGAACACCATCGCCAGCACCGTGTTGTGCGGGAACAGCGTGCTGGCCCACATGCCCGCCGCTGCCACCAGCAGCGGCAGCGCGGCGTGCAGGCGGCGCTCGCCGGTGCGCTCGGCATGCGCGGCGTTGAGGTTCATGACCACGCAGGCCACGGCATACGGGATCGCGGTCAGCATGGCGATCTCCAGCGGCGACGACATTCCGGTCGACTGGATGATGGTGGGCAGCCAGAACACCAACCCGTAGTTGCCGATATTGAAGAGCAGGCAGATCGCCATCAGCACCCACAGGATCGGCGACTTCAGCGCGGCGCTGAAGCGGGTGTTCTTCTTCGCGTTCTCGGTGCTGAGCGTGCGGGTGATGGTGGCGGCTTCGGCCGGCGTCAGCCAGGGCGCGCTCTCCGGCGCTTCCGGCAGCATGCGCAACAGCAGCAGGCCCAGCAGGATGGCCGGCAGCGCCTCGATCAGGAACATCCATTGCCAGCCGTCGAGCCCGTGCAGGTCATGCGTGGCCGACATCAGCGCGCCGGATATCGGCCCGCCCAGCACCATGCCCAGCGGCATCGCCAAGAACAGGATCGACATGATGCGCGACTGGCGGTCGGCCGGGTACCACTTGTTCAGGTACATCACCGCGGCCGGGAAGAAGCCGGCCTCGGTCACGCCCAGCAGGAAGCGCGCGGCATAGAACTCCACCGGCGTGGTCACGAACATGGTGGCGGCCGAGACCAGCCCCCACAGGATCATGATGGCCGCCATGCAGCGGCGCATGCCGAAGCGGTAGATCAGCAGGCTGCAGGGCACCTGGCACAGCATGTAGCCCCAGAAGAAGATACCGGCGCCGAAGCCGTAGACCACGTCGCTGAGCCCGAGCGCCTGCTGCATCTGCAGCTTGGCGAAACCGACGTTGACCCGGTCGAGGTAGCTGAAGAAGTAGCACAGCACGATAAACGGCACGATGCGGCGCGTGACCTTGCCGAACGCAGTATCGGCGGCATCCTGCAGCGCGCCGGCGTGGGCGGGCGCCTGGGGCATGGCTGGCTTGGCCAGGGACATGATGGTTTTCTCCTCCGTGGACAGGCGCGCGGCGGCCGGCGCCAGGAGATGCCATCATAGCCGCTCATGAAACAAACGTTCCAGCATGGTTTACACTGAAACAAACGATATTTTCATGGAACCAAGGTGACGGTAACGTCCCGCCCAAACAAAAAAGGGCGGCAACGCCGCCCTTCGATGACTCCGGCCGCTGCCCGGGCAGCCTGTGCTACGAGCCCTATCCGGGCGTAACGTCCTGCGACGCCCCCACCATCGTCAGCGCGTTGCCGTGCTCGTCCAGCGTGACCTCGCCTTCCTCATGGATGTCGCGATGGCTGCCGTCGGGCAGCTGGATGCGGTAGTCGACGCGATACGGCGCCTTGTCGACGATGGCGGCGCGGATAGCGGCCTGTACGCGTGGGCGGTCTTCTTCCACGATCGACGCCAGGTAGCGCTCCATGGTCACCTTGAACGCCTGCGGGGCCCAGCCGAAGATGCGATAGGCCTCGTCGGTCCAGGCGCAGTCGTCGGTCTGGATATTCCAGTACCAGCCGCCCAGGTGGGCGATCTGCTGCGCCTTGGCCAGCAGCGCCTCGCTCTGGCGCAGCGCGGCCTCGGCGCGGCGGCGCTCGGTGATGTCGAGGCTGACGCCGATCATCTTGACCGGGCGCTGGTCGAAATCGCGCACCAGCGTGGCCCGTGACGAGATCCAGCGCGTGTTGTCTTGATGCACCACGCGGAATTCCCACTCGTGCATCTCCTGGGCGCCGAGCGTGCGGGCCAGCACCTCCTTCAGCCGAGCCACGTCGCCGGGATGCACGCAGGCCCAGAAGTCATCCATGTTGCGGATATGGCGGCCGAACAGCGAGACATCGTTGGACGAATACGTCAGGCCATCGGTCAGCACATTCCATTCCCAGGTGACGATGCCAGAGACTTCCTGCGCAAACTTCATCCGTGCCTCGCTTTCCATGATCTCGGCGAGGTGCTTCTGGCGCAGTTCCTTGATATGCGGGTCGGACGCGGTGCTGGCCTCGAGGTCGGCGATGGCCTGCTCGCCGTAGCGCAGCCACAGCCAGTTGACGCCCAGGAAGCGCGCCAGCGCCAGCAGGCGCTCGTACTCGATCTCGCCGCCGCGCGTCCACTTGTGCACAGCCGACGGCGACACCGACAGGGCCTCGGCGACCTGCTTGAGCATGATCCTTTTGCCTTCCAGCACCCCCTTCAGGCGCGTGGCAAAAGTGTCTTCGGTCATGGGCGCTCCTCCGCTTTTTTTCAACCGGTGGTGAATTGAGTAACCCGAACCTTACACCATCGCCGGATTTCGCGCGAATTGATAGTCAACATCAATTTATACGATGACTTCATTGCTTTTTTGAATTGCAACGACCCGGGTCGCCTCACTAGACTCTCCTTCACATCACCTACGGTAATTTAATTTACTATAGGTGAATCCACAAACACCGAGACTAACGAGGAGACAACCCCTAATGCAAGAAGCCGCCGCCCCCGTCTGCACCACGCCGCCGCTCGCCTATACGCTGCCGGCCCACTACTACACCTCACAGGAAATCTTCGAGCACGAAAAGAAGACCATCTTCGCGCGCAGCTGGGTGTGCGTGATGCACAAGAGCCAGGTGGCCGAGAACAACCAGTACGCCACCGCCCAGGTGGCAGGCGAGAACATCTTCGTGGTACGCGGCCGCGACGGCGTGCTGCGCGCGTTCTACAACGTCTGCCCGCACCGCGCGCATGAGCTGTTCGCCGACGGCGCCGGCAAGGCGAAAAACGTGATCACCTGCCCCTACCACGCCTGGTCGTTCGGCCTGGACGGCAAGCTGATCCACGTGCGCAACGCCGAGAACGTGCCGGGCTTCTGCAAGGACAACGCCGGCCTGACGCCGGTGCGGGTGGAAGAGTTCTGCGGCCTGGTGTTCGTCAACCTGGACATGGACGCGAAGCCGCTGGCCGAACTGGCCGCCGGGCTGAACGACGAGATCCGCGCGCGCTGCCCGGACGTCGACAAGCTGGTGCCGGCGCACAAGCTCAGCTACGAGATGAAGGCCAACTGGAAGGTGGTGGTCGACAACTACCTGGAATGCCTGCACTGCCAGACCGCGCACCCGGCGCTGGTGGAGTCGATCCGGATGGAAACCTACAAGCACGAAGTGCGCGGCCTCTACACCAGCCAGGTGGGCCAGACCCGCTCGGGCAGCGATGCCTTCACCTATGACAGCGACGCTCCCAACACCGACTTCGCCGCGTACTGGCTGTGGCCCAACGTGACGCTCAACGTGCTGCCGGGCGACGGCAACTACGGCGTGTTCTACATGTTCCCGGTGGACGCCGACACCACCATCCAGCACTTCGAGTTCTACTTCCGCGACAGCACGCCCACGGCCGAGCAGGAACAGCTGATCGAGTACTACAAGAACGTGCTCAAGCCCGAAGACCTGAGCATCGTCGAATCGGTGCAGCGCGGCCTGAAGTCGCGCGGCTACCGCAACGGGCAGGGCCCGCTGCTGGTCACCGACGACAAGACCTCCGCCATCGGCGAGCACGGCGTGCAGCACTTCCAGCAGATGGTGCTCGACGCCCTGGCCGCCTGAACCCACCAGATCAACCGGAACCGCAGCAATGATCAAGACCCAGCTCTATATCGACGGCCAGTGGCAGTCGCCCATCGACCAAGGCACACGCGCCATCGTCAGCCCGGCCGACGAATCGGTGATCGCCCAGGCCGCCGAAGCCACGCGCGCCGATGCGCGCCTGGCGATCGCCGCCGCGCGCCGCGCCTTTGACGGCCCGTGGCGCCAGACCACCATCCGCGAGCGCGCCAGGCTGCTGAACAAGATCGCCGAACTGATCGACCGCGATGCCGAGAAGCTCGCCCACCTCGAATCGCTCAACACCGGCAAGACCCTGACCGAAAGCCGCACCGACATGGGCGATATCGCCGCCACCTTCCGCTACTTTGCCGGGCTGGTGGCGTCGGAATCGGGCGCCGTCAACGAAGCGCCGCATCACGTGATCAGCCGCACGCTGCGCGAGCCGGTCGGCGTGTGCGGCCTGATCACGCCGTGGAATTACCCGCTGCTGCAGGCCGCGTGGAAGATCGCGCCCGCGCTGGGCGCCGGCAACACCGTGGTGATCAAGCCCAGCAACCTGACGCCGCTGACCACGCATCATTTCACGCAGCTGATCGCCGAGCTGGACCTGCCGCAGGGCGTATTCAACCTGGTGACCGGCGGCGCCGAAGTGGGCGCGGAACTGGCCGAAAGCCTCGACGTTGACCTGGTGTCCTTCACCGGCGGCGCCTTTGCCGGCGAAAGCATCATGAAGGCCGCCACCGGCAACTTCAAGCGCATCGGCCTGGAGCTGGGCGGCAAGAACCCGAACATTGTCTTCGCCGATGCCGACCTCGATGCCGCGGTCGATTACGCACTCAACGCCGCGTTCTTCCACGCCGGCCAGGTCTGCTCCGCCGGTTCGCGGCTGATGGTCGAAGACAGCATCTATGATGCATTCATCGGCCGGCTGGCCGAGCGCCTGCCGCGCATCGTGATCGGCAACGGCTTCCATGGCGAAACCCAGATGGGCCCCGTGCAGTCGGCGCAACAGCACGACAAGATCCTCGGCATGGTGCAGGCCGGCATCGCCGAGGGCGCGCGCCTGGTCCACGGCGGCAAGCGGCCGGCCGGCGACGTGTACAAGAAGGGCTACTGGCTGGAACCGACGCTGCTGGCCGACGTGACGGCCGGGATGAAGATTGCGAAGGAGGAGATTTTCGGGCCGGTGATCACCGCCGAGCGCTTCCGCTCCGAGGACGAAGCGCTGCGTGCCGCCAACGACACGCCGTACGGCCTGGCCGCCGCGGTCTGGACCCGCGACCTGGACAAGGCCAACCGGATGTCGCGCGCGCTGCGCTTCGGCACGGTATGGGTCAATGACTACCACCCGTACTTCCCGGAAGCGCCGTGGGGCGGCTACAAGTCGAGCGGCATCGGCCGCGAGCTGGCCCGCATCGGCCTGGACGAGTACACCGAGCTCAAGCACAGCTATATCAACCTCGCCCCGAAGGCGATGGGCTGGTTCGGCGCCTGAGCGCAGCCGACTTCGCAATCGCGTGCGCGGCGGCACCGCCCACATGGGCCGCCACGCACGACGTCACGCAAACAAGGAGATTGCACCATGCAGGCAATCCATGAGTACGACTACATCATCGTCGGCGCCGGCTCGGCCGGCTGCGTGCTGGCGGCGCGGCTGAGCGAGGACGCCGGTGTCTCGGTGCTGCTGCTGGAGGCAGGCGGCCCCGACTGGCGCCTGGACTGGCGCACGCAGATGCCGGCGGCGCTGGCGTATCCGCTGCAGGGCACCACCTACAACTGGGCCTATGTCACCGAGCCCGAGCCGCATATGAACAACCGGCGCATGACGCAGGGTCGCGGCAAAGGCCTGGGCGGGTCGTCGCTGATCAACGGCATGTGCTACATCCGCGGCAATGCGATGGACTACGACGGCTGGGCGGAAACCAAGTCGCTGGAGAACTGGAGCTACGCCGACTGCCTGCCCTACTTCCGCAAGGCCGAGACCTACGACAAGGGCGCCAACGACTACCACGGCGGCAACGGCCCGCTGCACGTGACCACGCCCAAGGCTGGCATCAGCCCGCTGTTCGACGCCTTTATCAAGGCCGGGGAGCAGGCCGGCTACGGCCGCACCGATGACCTCAACGGCTTCCGGCAGGAAGGCTTCGGCCCGATGGACCGCACCACCACCGCGGGCGGGCGCCGCTGCAGCACCTCGCTGGCCTACCTCGACCAGGCCCGCGAACGTCCCAACCTGACCGTGCATACGCGTGCGCTGGCCGACCGCATCCTGTTCGCCGGGCAGCGCGCCATCGGGGTGTCGTACCTGCAGGGCGACCACGTGCGCGAAGCCCGCGCGCGCCGCGAGGTGATCGTCAGCAACGGCGCGATCGCGTCGCCGCAGCTGCTGCTGCGCTCAGGCGTGGGCAACGCCGACGAACTGCGCGCCTTCGGCATCGATACGGTTGTCGACCTGAAAGGCGTGGGCGAGAACCTGCAGGACCACCTCGAGATGTACCTGCAGTACGAATGCACCAAGCCGGTCTCGCTGTACCCGGCGCTGCAGTGGTGGAACAAGCCGGCGATCGGCATCGAGTGGTATCTGCGCGGCACCGGCACGGCGGCGTCCAACCACTTCGAGGCCGGCGGCTTTATCCGCAGCAGCGACGAGTTCGCCTGGCCCAACCTGCAGTACCACTTCATCCCGCTGGCGATGAACTACGACGGCAGCAACCCGGTCAAGTCGCACGGCTTCCAGTGCCACGTCGGCTCGATGCGCTCGCCCAGCACCGGCTTCGTCAAGCTCGCCAGCCGCGATCCGCGCGTCAAGCCACGGCTGCTGTTCAACTACATGGCGCACGACGTCGACTGGCGCGAGTTCCGCGCCGCGGTGCGGCTGACGCGCGAGATCATCGGCCAGCAGGCGATGGACCAGTTCCGCGGCCGCGAGATCAAGCCTGGCATGATGGTGCAGAGCGATGCCGAGATCGACGCCTTCGTGCGCGAGCATGCCGAGACCGCGCTGCACCCGTCCTGCACCTGCAAGATGGGAGACGCCTCCGACCCGATGGCGGTGGTCGACAACCAGGGCCGCGTGCACGGGCTGTCGTGCCTGCGCGTGGTCGACGCGTCGATCATGCCGAAGATCGTCACCGGCAACCTGAACGCGCCCACCATCATGATGGCCGAGAAGCTCGCCGACGTGATCCGTGGCCGCGCGCCACTGCAGCGTTCGACAGCGCCTTACTACAAGGCGGCGCCCGCCCGCATGCAGACGGTGGCGGAACGCGCGCAACCGCCTGCCGCGCGCATGCCCCTGCCCATGCCTGCCTGACCCCAGCGGCGCGGCGCGCGGGCCTTCGGCCCGAACCCTGACTGCGGCACCCGTGCTGGGGACCAGCGTCCCGGCGGGCAGCGTGCGCCCCGGTCGGACGCGTCGCGCCTCCACCACCAAAGCCGGCAAGCCCACACACAAACCCAGACCGGCTGCACGGAGGAGACACAACCATGCTGCGCAAACCCTTTGCCGCCAGACCAGCGCTGTCCTGCGCCCTGTCAGGCGCCCTGCCCCTGCTGCTGTGCCAGGCGCTGCCGGCGCTGGCGCAGGCCGACGGCGACACCACGCTGGCGGTCGCGCCGGTGCCGCAGGTCACCGCCACCGTTCCACCCGCCGAGACCACCGCGGCAACTTCGCCCTGGAGCGCCAACATGACGCTGACGTCCCAGTACGTGTCGCGCGGTTTCCGCCAGACCTGGGGCAAGCCCGCAGTGCAGGGCGGGATCGACTACAGCCACCCGAGCGGTTTTTCCGCCGGCACCTGGATGTCGAGCATCAGCGACAAGTTCATCGAGGGCGGCACGGTCGAATGGGATCTGTATGCAGGCTATACCGGCAGCGTCGGCGACTTTGTCTACGCGGGGCAGGTCTACTACTACCTCTACCCCGGCGCGAAGCTGCAATACGCGCAGACCAGATACAACTATGGCGAAGCGGTCGCGTCGCTGACGTACAAGTGGTTCAACGTCAAGTACTGGCTGACCTATACGCCCGACTACTTCGGCTACAACAGCGCCTCGCTGCTGTCCGGCAACAACCTGCACAGCCGCGGCTCCGGCTACCTGGACATCAACGGCACCTTCGACCTGGGCCACGGCGTCACGCTGCTGCTGCACTACGGCCAGGAGCGCGTGCGCAACTTTGCCGCCTACAACTTCCGCGACGTGCGCGTGGCGCTGTCCAAGGCCTTCGAGGGTGGCTGGACCGTGACCGGTGCCTACACGCGCGGCTGGGGCCGCACCGACGTCTACGACAAATACACCACCGGCGCGCTGGATTCCTCCGGCAATCCGTCCGTTTCCAATCCGCTGAAAAGCACGTTTCTGGTCTCGCTGACCAGGACGTTCTGACGGCCTTCATCAACCGCTGTACCACTGCCTGACGAAGCACACCACCATGGCCTCCCTGGGTCTTACCGACGCAACCGGACTTGTCGGCGTTGCCGCCTACGTTGCCGCGCACTTTGCCGTGCAGGTCCTGCACAAATCCCCGACCGGCAGGCTGGCCGTCGTCCTCAACGTGATCGGGCCGAGCTGCATCCTGATCTCGCTCGCGGGCGCGTTCAACCTGGCGTCGTTCCTGACCCAGTGCTTCTGGCTGGCGCTGACGCTGCTGGGCTGGTGGCGCAATCGTCGGCGGGGCAACAGCGGGCGGGCCGTGGTGGAAACGCTGGGCGGCCCGCGCCCCGGGCAGCCCGTGCAGCAATAGCCAGGTAGCGACCAGGTTCGGCTGGCAACGGCGATACAAAACTTCCCGTTGCCTTGGCTCGCCGCCGTTCCTATACTCACTAAAACACCATAGGTTATCTAATTTACTTATGGTGAATTCAAAGAACCGGAAACGCCGCGCACCCTGGGAAGCGGGTGTCTGGCAACCCGGGATGACAACAGGAGACAACCATGACCAAGGCCCCCAAAATCCCCGCCACACATTCCCGACCGTCTTAACCCGGCAGGCAGTACCGCAACGTACCCACCCAGACCGCAGACGGCAGACCGTGACGGAGCCTCGCTCCGGCAACACGCAACACGGCAACCGGGAAGCAAGGAGACATCGTGTATTCACAAAAAGACGTGCTGTCGATCGGCGCGCAGGCGCCGCTCGCCCCTGCGCAGCAGCAGCAAACCCAGCAACAAGCCCCATCGCATGAACTGCAGCGCACGCTGACCTGGAAGGACGCCTTCTGGGTGACCAGCGGCGTGCCCGCGGGCGTGCTCTTCACCATCGGCGGCGTGTCCGCCACGATCGGCAACCCGGCCTGGGTGATCTGGGTCCTCGCCATCCTGGTCGGCTTCGCCCAGTGCTTCGTCTATGCCGAGATCTCGGGCCTGTACCCGCACAAGTCAGGCGGCGCGTCGGTGTACGGCGCGATGGGTTGGGTCCGCTACAGCAAGTTCGTCGCACCGGTCTCGGTCTGGTGCAACTGGGTGGCGTGGTCGCCGATGCTGGCGCTCGGCACCAGCCTGGCGGCCGGCTATATGCTCAGCGCGCTGTTCCCGCCCGATTCGGTGATCAACACCTGGCAGCTGACGCTGGTCGACCTGGGTTTTGTCAGCAAGGGCCTGACGCTGCGGGTGAATTCCACCTTCCTGCTCGCCACCGCGTTCCTGCTGATCACCTTCAAGCTGCAGCACAGCGGCGCCTCCGCGGCGGCGACCACGCAGCGCATCCTGGGCATCGCCTCGCTGACGCCGCTGGTGGTGATCGCGCTGGTGCCGCTGTTCACCGGCGACATGCCCTCGACCAGCTTCTTCCCGCTGCTGCCGCTGACGCACGACGCCTCCGGCGCCTCGGTGCTGGGCGGCTGGAACGCCGCGGGCATCAGCACGGCGATGGGCGCGATGTTCCTGGCGTGCTGGTCGACCTTCGGCTTCGAGACCGCGGTCTGCTACACCCGCGAGTTCAAGGACCCGCAGAAGGACACCTTCAAGGCCATCTTCTGGTCCGGCGTGCTGTGCCTGTTCATGTTCATCGCGGTGCCGATCGCCTTCCAGGGCTCGCTCGGGCTGCAGGGCATGCTGGCGCCGGACATCGTCGACGGCTCCGGCGTGGGCGCGGCGATGGCCCGGTTCGTCGGCGGCGGTGCGGTGGTATTCAACGTGATCGTGGTGATGCTGGTGCTGGCGATCCTGCTGATCGTGATGACCTCGATGATGGGTTCGTCGCGCACGCTGTACCAGGCCTCGGTCGACGGCTGGCTGCCGCGCTACCTGTCGCACGTGAACGAGCACGGCTCGCCCACGCGCGCGATGTGGACGGATCTGCTGTTCAACCTGTTCCTGCTGCTGATGTCGAACTACATGGCAGTGCTGTCGATCAGCAACGTCTGCTACATGATCTTCGTGTTCCTGAACCTGCAGTCGGGCTGGATCCACCGCATGGACCGCCCCGACTGGCCGCGGCCGTACAAGTGCAAGAACTGGCTGCTGGCGCTCGGCGCGTTCCTGGGCTTCTTCGACCTGGCCTTTGTCGGCGCCGGCGCAAACTTCCAGGGCGAACACACGCTGCGCAACGGCCTGATCGCCGCGCTGCTGATCGTGCCGGTGTTCATCTACCGCCATTACATCCAGGACAAGGGCCGCTTTCCCGAGTCGATGCGCCGCGACATGGAACTGCCCAACGCGCGCGCCGGCGTGCTGCCCTATGTGGCGCTGGTGGTCGGCGGGCTGGTGGTATGGATTGCCGCCAGGCTGACGGTCATTACCTGACGCCCCGGGCGGGCCGGCGCCATGCCGGTCCACCTTCCCTCTTGCATTCCCTGTATTCCCCGCGTTTCCCGCAATCCCTGAATTCCGAGGTACCGCCATGACTGACACGCTCCGCGTACGCGTCGGCCGCGTTGAGCCGCTGGCCGCCGGCATCAAGCGCTTCACCCTGCAACCCTGCGACGGCGCCGCGCTGCCGGCCTTCGACAGCGGCAGCCATGTCGTCGTCCACATGGACGGCGGCCGCCTGCGCAACGCCTACTCGCTGACCAGCACGCTAGGCCAGCCCGGCCACTACCAGATCGCCGTGCGGCTGGAAGAGGCCTCGCGCGGCGGCTCGCGCTACATGCACGAACAGGTGCGCGAAGGCGATGAGCTCCACATCGGCGCGCCCGGCAACCTGTTCAGCCTGGACCACGGCGCCGGCCGCCACCTGCTGATCGCCGGCGGCATCGGCATCACGCCGTTCATGACGCATATCCAGGCGCTGGCCGCGCGCGGCGCCGCCTTCGAGATGCATTACTGCTTCCGCAACACGCAGTCCGCCGCCTTCCTCGATGTGCTGCCCGCCATGCTGCGGCCCGGCCAGCTGCACCTGTACGAGAGCGACCACGGCACCCTGCTCGACATCGCTGCGCTGATCGCCGCGCAGCCTGCCGGCACCCACGTCTACGTATGCGGCCCGGCCCCGCTCAACGACGCCGTGGTCAACGCCGCGCGCGCCGCCGGCTGGGACGCCGCGCGCATCCACTTCGAGCAGTTCCGCAACGAAGTCGACGCCACCGGCGGCGCCTTCGAGGCCGTGCTGCAAAAGAGCGGCATGACGCTGCAGGTCGGCGCCGACGAATCGCTGCTGCGCGCGATCGAGAAAGCCGGGATCAAGGTGGACTGCATGTGCCGCGAGGGCATCTGCGGCTCGTGCGAGACCGCCATCGTCGAGGGCGAGGCCGACCACCGCGACCAGTACCTGTCCGACGCCGAGAAGGCGGCGCAGAAGACCATGATGCTGTGCGTGTCGCGTTGCAGGGGCCAGCGGCTGGTGCTTGACCTGTGACGCAACCGGCGGCTCACGCCGGCAAAGCAGCCCTGCGGCTGGCCAGCGCGTCGCACGCCACGCGCGCATCCGCAACCAGCCGGGCCACGATCCGCCCGGCGGGTTCGATCGCATCCGCGAAACCACCTGCCGGACCGAGCGACACGATGCCCGCCTCGACCTCGCCGTCCACATAGACGCGCTGCCGTGTGCGCGACGACAGGATCAGGTCGCCGAAGGCCGCGTGGCTGCGCGCCCCTTGTGCCTCGAGGCGCTGCACCGCGCGCGCGCTGTCATTGGCGAGCACGCGCCAGGTATCGCCCAGGCTGTCGAGGATGGTGGTCGAGCAATGCTCGTCCGACGCGACGATGCGCTGCTTCAGCGCATCGTGCGCGGCGATTTCGCTGGCGACCATGAAGCGGCTCCCCATCACCACGCCGTCGGCCCCCAAGGCCAGCGCGGCCGCGATCTGCCTGCCGCTGCCGATGCCGCCGCCGATCACCAGCGGCAGCTCCAGCCGCTCCAGCGCAAAGGCGCCATTGACGAAGGCCGACAGCTGGTTGGCGCCCGGATGGCCGCCCTCCTCCAGCCCGACCAGCGCCACCGCGTCGACGCCCAGCCGCTGCGCCGTCACCGCGTGGCGCACGCTCGGGCACTTGTGCACCAGGATGCCGCCGCGGTCATGGATGGGGCCGACCAGCGCCTCGGGCGAACTGCCGGCGCTCTCGAACAGGCGCACGCCCTCTTCGAAGGCGATGCGGATCCAGTCCGGCACCAGCCGGTTGAAGCCCTCGCGCCGGGAGATCGTCAGGTTGACGCCGAACGGGCGCCCGCCGGTCAGCGCGCGGCAGCGGCGCAGGTCAGCGCGGTAGTCGTCCAGCGATTCGAACGAACGCGCCGTGATGAAACCCATGGCGCCGGCATTGACCACGGCGGCCACCACGCCCGAGGTGCCGAGATGATGCATGCCGCCAAGCAGGATGGGATAGCGGATCCCGAGCAGCTTGGTCAGCCGGGTCTGGAGCACGGGGTCCGGCACCGGGCCGGTTACGCGGGTGTCCATGGCGTCAGGCCGCGGCCAGCAGGCCGGTGGTGTCGTGCTGCGCGGCCTTGTACTGGGCCGACAACTGGTCCACCAGCCCGGCCACGTCCCGGACCGCGTCGACGCCCGACACCGAATGGCCCGCGCTCCAGACATCGACCCAGCGGCGCGGCGCGCGCCCGCCGTTGTGGTGCTCGCTGTACAGCTCCGCGGCCCGCTGCGGCGTGATGGGGCCCGCCAGGGCCTTGGGATCGAGGCCGGCGGCAACGACTGACGGGCGCAGCATGTTGGTGTCCAGGCCGGTGAAGGCCTGCGTCAGCATGACGTCGTCGAGCGAACTGTCGACCAGCATCTGGCGATACGCATCGCTGGCCATGCTCTCGGGCGTGGCGATAAAGCGTGTGCCCATGCAGCCAAGGTCGCAGCCTAGCACGCGCGCCGCCCACAGCGCCGCACCGTCGGAAATGCCGCCGGACAGCACCAGCGGGCCGTCGAACATCTGGCGCACCGCGCGCACGAAGGCAAAGGTATTGAGCCAGCCGGTCTGGCCGCCGGCGCCGGCGGTCAGCAGCACCAGCCCGTCGGCACCCGCCTGCAGCGCCTTCTCGGCATGGCGCAGCGTGGCTACATCCGCCAGCACCATGCAGCCGACATCATGCAGCGGCCTGACCACCGCGGCCGGCGAGCCGACGCTGGCGATCACCATCTCGACCTTGTGCCTGACCAGGACCGCCACGTCCTCGGCCAGCATCTCCGGCCTGCGCCGCATGATCAGGTTGGGGCAGGCCGGGGCGGTCGGGCCATCGGCTGCGGCGCAGTCCGCGGCGACCCGTGTCAGCCATGCATCCAGTTCCTCGGCCGAGCGCGCGTTGACGGTGGGGAAGGAGCCGATCACGCCGCTGCGGCAGGCGGCAGAGACCAGGTCGGGACCGGAAACGCGCAGCATCGGCGCGGCGATCAGGGGCAGCCGCAGGCGGCCTGAGAGCGAGGCGGGCAAGGTCATGGCGAGGGATTCCTGAAGATTCAGTCGGGTGGCATCGGTGCCGGTGCGGCAGCATCCGGAGCCGCCGGGGCAGCGGCGTCGGCACCCTCGGCGCCGGCAGGCGCCGCCGGCGCGGCGATGCCCTGCCGGAAGATGCGGATCAGCATTTCGCCCAGCGCGGGCAGGTCGACGTGTTCGGGGTCGATCAGCGACTGCGCCGTCACGCCGCGCAGCGTGCCCAGCAGGATCAGGCCGAACATCTCCGGATCGACGTCGCTGGCGATCTCGCCGCGGGCGATGCCGATGCGCACCTGCGCGGCGAACGCCGCGACGCTCTCGGCATTGATGGGCCGCGCCATCTGCTGCAGCTCTGGCATCGACGAGAACGATTCTCCCCACAGGATGTGCAGCGCGCGCGAAGGCACCGGGTCCGCGCCAGCCATGCCGACATAGGCGCGCACGGTGGCCTCGAGGTTGGTCAGCCCCGGCCGCACGCGGACCGGACTGTGCTCGCGCGACCACTGCGCGAAGCGGCGCCGGAATCGATCGACGATGAACTGGTAGACCTGCAGCAGCAGCCGGGTCTTGCTCTTGAAGTAGTAGTTGGGCAGCGAGTGGCTGTAGCCGGCCTCGCGACCCACATCGACCAGCGACAGCCGCGACGCGCCATTCCTGGCGATCAGCTGGATCGCGACGTTGATCATCCGGCTGATGGCGGCCTCGCGCAGCTCGGCGTTGGTCTTGCTTTCGGCATCGGCGGCGGGTGCGGCGGACTCGGACTGCAAACTCATGGCGACTCTCTGAATGACTTGCGGCGCTGCCCGGGGTCATGACAACGGCAGCGGGTGATGACAGGCAACGGCGTGCCCGGGCGCGTCCGCGCACGCCTGCAGCGCGGGGGCTTCGCGCGCGCAGCGCTCGCTGGCGCGGGCGCAGCGTGTGCGGAAGCGACAGCCGGACGGCACGTCCAGCGGCGACGGCGTCTCGCCGTGGGCCAGCGCCGGCCGCAGCAGGCGCCGGGCAGGGTCCGGCGACGGCACCGAGGCCAGCAGCGTGGCAGTGTACGGATGGCGCGGCGCGCGGTAAAGCGAGCCCGCCGGCGCCAGTTCGCACACCTTGCCAAGATACATCACCATGACCCGGTCGCTGACGCTGCGCACCACGCCCAGGTCATGCGAGATAAACAGCAGGGTCAGGCCATGGGCGGCCTTGGCGTCTTCCAGCAGGTTCAGCACCTGTGCCTGGACCGAGACATCGAGCGCCGAGACCGGTTCGTCGCATACCAGCAGCTGCGGGCGCAGCACCAGCGCGCGGGCGATGCTGACGCGCTGGCACTGGCCGCCCGACAGCTCCCACGGCCGGCGCTTGCCGACCACGCCGGCGTCCAGCCCCACGTCCGCCAGCGCCTGCGCGGCGCGGGCGCGGCGCTCGGCGGCGCCGCCCTCGCCCGCCACCACCAGCGGCATCTGCACGATGTCGAGGATGCGCTGGCCGGGGTTGAGC
This sequence comes from Cupriavidus nantongensis, assembly GCF_041726985.1. Classification (GTDB taxonomy): domain Bacteria; phylum Pseudomonadota; class Gammaproteobacteria; order Burkholderiales; family Burkholderiaceae; genus Cupriavidus; species Cupriavidus nantongensis_A. The sequence continues at coordinate 897,066 of NZ_CP168302.1, forward strand.
GAGGACATCGGGTCCTGGAACACCATCTGCATGCGCCGCCGCAGCGCACGCAAGGCGGCACCGCGTGCCTGGGCCAGCGGCACGCCGTCGAAATCGACGGAGCCGGACTGCGGCGCCGGCAATGCCATCAGCGCCCGCGCCAGGGTCGACTTGCCCGAGCCAGACTCGCCCACCACGCCTAGCGTTTCGCCGCGGCGCAAGTCGAAGGAGACGTCCGAGAGCGCCTGCACGCGCCGGCCGCCCCTGGCATGGTAGGTCTGCACCAGGTTGCGGGCGCGCAGCAGCGTGGCGGTGTCCTGCACCGGGGTAGGAAGTCGGGCGGTCACGTCAGGTTCTCCTGCACAGGATGCCAACAGGCATAGAAGTGGTCACCGCCGGCGGGCATGGCGGCCGGGGCGGCGCTGTCGCATTGCCCGGCCCGGGCCGCGCAGCGCGGCGCAAAGCGGCAGCCGGCCGGCGGCGCGGTCAGGTCGGGCGGCTGGCCCGGGATGGCCGGCAGGCGCGCATGCGGTTCGGCGTCGGCGCGCGGTACCGACTGCAGCAGCGCGTGCGTATAGCGCATTCGCGGGCGCTCCAGCACATTGGCAACGCGGCCCTGCTCCACCATGCGGCCGGCGTACATCACAGCGACGTCGTCGCACATTTCGGCGACCACGCCAAAGTTGTGCGTGATCAGCAGCATCGCCATGGCGTGGCGCTCCTGCAGGCGGCGCAGCAGGTCCAGGATCTGCGCCTGCACGGTGACGTCGAGCGCCGTGGTCGGCTCGTCCGCGATCAGCAGGCGCGGCGTGCAGGCCAGCGCGATCGCGATCACCACGCGCTGGCGCATGCCGCCCGACAGCCGGTGCGCGTACTCGCCGACACGCTGGCGCGGATCGGCGATGCCGACGTCGGCCAGCAGCTCCACCGCCCGCTCGCGCGCGGCGCGCGCCGACAGGTCGGTGTGCTGGCGCAGCACCTGCTCGAGCTGGCGGCCGATGGTCAGCACCGGATTGAGCGAGGTGAGCGGATCCTGGAAGATCATGGCGATCTCCTTGCCGCGCACGCCGCGCATGTCGCGCTCGCCGAGCTGGCGCAGGTCGCGCCCCTTGAAATCGATGCGCCCGGCGGGGGTGCGGGCCACGCCCGCGGGCAGCAGGCCGATCAGGCTGCGCGCCAGCACCGACTTGCCCGACCCCGATTCGCCGACCACGCCGAGCGTCTTGCCGGCCTCCAGCTTGAACGAGACCCCATCGACGGCGCGCAGCACGCCTTGCGGCAGCACGAATTCCGTCCTGAGGTCGCTGACCGCGAGCAGCGGCTGGCCGGCGGATGGGGAGTGAGATGCAGCGGATGTCATCATGCGGCCCTCGCCCTGCCGTCGAGACGGCGCTGGAGTTCTTCGCCCACCTGGTTGAGCGCGAAAATCGTCAGGAACAGCATGCCGGCCGGGAAGAAGACCGCATGCGGGCCCTCCACCACGCGCGACTGCTCGCTCGCCATCATCGAGCCCAGCGACGGCGCCGGCGGCGGCACGCCCAGCCCGAGAAAGCTGAGCGCGGCCTCGGCCAGCGCGCCGATGGCGACCAGCAGCAGGCTGTAGGCCAGCAGCGCCGGGACCAGGTTGGGCAGCAGCTCTCGCACGATCAGCCGGGCGTGCCCCATGCCGGCCGCGCGCGCGGCGGTGACGAACTGCTGCTCGCCCAGCCGCAGCGTATTGGCGCGGGCGATGCGGATCACCGCCGGCACGAACACGATGCCAAGCGCCACCACCACCTTCAGCAGCGGCGGCCCGGGATAGGCCACCATGGCGATTACCAGCACCAGCGGCGGAAACGCCAGCATCACGTTCGACAGCATCAGGATGGCGCGCTCGACCCAGCCGCGGAAATAGCCCGCGCACACGCCCAGCGTGCCGCCGATCAGCAGCGCCAGCGTCACCGAGCCCAGGCTCACCACGGCGGTGACGCGGAAGCCGTACAGCGTGCGCGCCAGCACGTCGCGGCCGAGCGAGTCGGCGCCGAACCAACGGGTGGCGTCGGGCGGGGCCAGCATGTCGGACAGGTGCAGGCGCATCGGGTCGCGCAGCGGCAGCCAGTCGGCCAGCAGCGTGGCGCCGGCCACCAGCACCAGCCAGGCCACCGAGAACAGGTAGAACTTCGAGGATAGTCGCATGGTCAGCCTTCGGCATCGCGCAGCAGACGGGGATCGACCAGCGCGTAGGCCAGGTCCGTCAGCAGGTTGACGAGAATAAACAGGATCGCGACGAAGAGCACGATGCCCTGCGTCATCAGGTACTCCTGCTGGTAGATCGATTCCACCAGCAACTGCCCCACGCCCGGCAGCGCGAACAGCGTCTCGATGACGATGGCGCCGCCCATCAGCCGGCCCATGTTCACGCCGACCACGGTGATCAGGTTGAGCGACGACGGCCGCAGTGCGTTCTCAAACAGGATGCGCCAGGTCGGCAGCCCCATGCCGCGCGCCAGCGCGATGTAGTTCTGCTGCAGCGTGCCGACCATCTCACTGCGCAGCAGGCGCAGGTAGACCGGCACTTCGATCAGGGCCAGCGACAGCACCGGCATCACCATGCTCTCGAGGTTGCCGGTGATGCTTTCCGACAGGCTCACGTAGCCCGTCGCCGGCAGCCATTGCAGCCGCAGCGCCAGCACGTAGACCAGCCCCAGCGCCAGCACGAAGGCCGGCGTCGACAACAGCGCCAGGCAGCCCGCCAGCACGCCGTGGTCCAGCTTGCTGCCGCGCCGGTAGGCGCTGAGGATGCCCAGCGGCACCGCCAGCCCGAGCGCGACCACCTGCGTCAGCAGCACCAGCTCGATCGTCACCGGCAGGCGCGACAGGATGACGTCGAGCGTGGCCTCGCCGGAATGGATGGCGTGGCCGAGGTCGCCGTGCAGCACGTCCCACAGCCAGCTCAGGTAGCGCAACGGCAGCGGCCGGTCCAGCCCCAGCTCCAGCCGCAGCGCGGCAACGCGCTCGGGCGTGGCGGCGTCGCCGAGGATGATCAGGGCGATATCGCCCGGCAGCAGCGCCACCAGCAGGAAGCTCACCATGGAGACGGCAACCAGGGTGGCGGCCACCGTCAGCGCGCCGGTCAGCAAGCGTTTGAGTTTCATCGCGATTGGCCTCCCGCTTCGCGCCAGATGCCGCCGAAGCGCACCAGGCCGTCCGGCACCACGGTGATGCCGCGCACGGTCTTGCGCGCGGCGATGGTGTCGCTCACGTTGTAAAGAAAGGCATAGGGCATGACCTCGGTGGCCAGCACGCGCGCAAAGTCGCTGTAGATCGCGGCGCGGCGCGCCGGGTCGCTGGTGCGCATGCCGTCCTCCAGCAGGCGGTCGACGCGGGCGTTGCGATAGCCGCCGTAGTTGCTGCTGGGCTTGACCGGCGCGAAGCGCGAGTGGAAGAAGATAAAGGCGTTGGAATGCGGGTCGGCCCGGCCGGTGAAGCGGAAGATGCTCGCCTCGAACTGATGCGAGGTCATGTTCTGCACCAGCCGGTTCTGGTCGAACGGCACCAGCTCGACCTTGATGCCGGCCTCCTCCCACATCTGCTGCAGCGCCTGCGCCAGATTGCGGGTGTCGGGACTGTTGTTGAACTGCAGCGTGAACGACACCGGCTTGCCGTAGTCGGCCAGCAGCGCCCGGGCCCGCGCCAGGTCGTACTTCGGGTAGACCTCGGTGGGCTGGGTGATGCCGGGCACGCCCTTGCCGAAGGGGCTGTAGGCCAGGGTCGGCACGCCGAATCCGAGCGTGCGCGCCAGCAGCGGGCGGTCGATGGCGTGGGCCACGGCCTTGCGCACGCGCAGGTCGTCCAGCGGCGCCTGGTTGAAGTTGAAGTAGATGCCCTCGGTGCCGAAGCCATCGGGGTAGTACAGCGCCACGCGCTTGTCGGCGCGGATGGTGTAGATGAAGCGCGTGGTGGGCTGCAGGATCATGTCGGTCTGTCCCGACAGGAACGCCGATTCCCGCGTCTCGGGGTTCTGCATGCCGCGGAACACGACACGATCGAGATAAGGCTCGCCAGCGCGCCAGTAGTCCGGATTGCGCGCCACCACGAAGCGGCTGTTGCGCACCCATTCGACAAAGCGGAACGGGCCGGTGCCGACCGGGCGCGTGCCGATGCCGGCCGGGTCGGCCCTGAAGGCCTTGGGCGAGACCATGATGCCCGGGGCATCGGCCAGCACCGTCGGGAGCGCGGCATTGGGCTCGCTCAGCACGATTTCCACGGTCGACGGGTCGAGCGCGCGCACCTCGCGGATCTCGCGCATGCTGCTCAGGCAGCGGCAGCGGTTGGCGGGATTGCGCGTGCGCTGCAGGTTCGCCACCACCGCGTCGGCGTCGAACGGCGTGCCGTCGTGGAAACGGATGCCCTGGCGCAGGTGGATGCGGTAGCGCAGGCCGTCGGACGACACGGTGTAGCGCTCTGCCAGCCACGGCACGGCCCGGCCCTGGGTGTCGATGTCGAACAGCGACTCATAGACCGGCGTCGACAACTGCCGCTCGGTGAAGGTGCCGGTACGGATCGGGTCGACCACGGCCGGGTCCTGCGCCAGCCCGACGGTCAGCGTGCCGCCGCGGCGCGGGACGGGGCTTTCCGCGGCCAGCGCCGTTGCCAGTCCGGCAAACGCCGCCATCAGCGCGATGCCGGCACGCGCCTGTGCCCCGCGCGCGCATCTTATCCAACGCATGTCGTCTCCTCTGTTGTAAGCCGGCGGGTCTGTGCCCGCCGTTGCCCGGTGCCGCGTCGGCGCGCGGCTTGCCGTCCCTCGATGTGCCCTGTTACGTCGCTGGCTCCTGTTCAATCGCGTTGCAGCGTGTGCACGTAGCACACCGCGCCCACGCCCACCATGTGCGCCAGGCCCACGCGCGCGCCGGAATGCTGGCGTGCACCGGCCTCGCCGCGCAGCTGCAGCGCGATCTCACCGATCTGGCCGATGCCGGTCGGGCCGATGGGGTGGCCCATGGCGATCAGGCCGCCCGACGGATTCACCGCGCAGCGGCCGCCGATGTCCCACGCGCCTTCCCTGAGCAGCGGCACGGCGCGGCCGGGACCGCACAAGCCCATGGCCTCGACGTATTCGACTTCTTCCACGGTGAAGGCGTCGTGCAGTTCGAGCACATCGATCTGTTCCGGGCGCAGCCCCGCCTGCTGCAGGGCAAGCCGCGTGGTTTCCTCGGTCAGGTTGGCGTCGAAACGGGTGGCGTCCTCATACAGCCGCTGGCTGCGCGCCGCGGATGCCGTCACCCGCACCGGCTTGCCGCCGTCCACGCCGAGGCGGCGGATAGCCGCTTCGGAGGCGACGATCACCGCCGCCGCGCCCTCGCCCACCGGGCAGCACTGCAGCGTGGTCAGGCTGCCGGATACCGGGCGGCCGCCCAGCACCTCTTCCAGCGTACGGGGCTGCTGGCGATGAGCGTTGGGATTGCGCGCGCCGTTGCCATGGTTCTTCACGGCGACGCGGGCGAAGTCCTGCTGGTCCGCGCCGTGGCGCTGGGCGTACTGGTCGGCCAGCAGGGCGAAGTGCGTAAAAGGAACGATGGCGTCCTCGGCCAGTTGCGGAATGCCCATGGCCGATTCTCCGCGCGTCACCGGCGCGGGCTTGTCGACCCCGACGGCGAGCGCCACCTCGCACAGGCCGCTGGCCACTTCCATGCACGCCTGGCGGAACGCCGCCGAGCCCGAGGCCGAGGCGTTTTCGACGTGCATCACCGGAATGCCGGTGGCGCCGAGGTGGCGCAGCATCGGCCGGCCGGGCGCCATCGGCAGCAGCGCCTTGGCGAAATAGGCGGATTCCACCGCCGGCCATTCGATGTCGGCGTCGGCCAGCGCGCCGCGCACGGCGGCGAGTCCGAGCGTGGCGTAGCTGTCTTCACTGAGCGGCTGGTAACGGTGCCAGCCGGCGCCGATCACGTAGACCGGGCGCATGTCGTTGAGGGTGCGTTGCATTGGCATTCGGATACTTGGGATCTCGGAATCGGGACAGCCAGGCGGAAATCAGCGCTGCGTGGTGAAGCGCAGGTCGAGCGCGGCGCCATCGGGGCCGGCAACCGCGGTAAGCGTGGCGTACAGCGGCTGCCCCGCGCGCAGCGGCACGTCGGGGTTGCCGTCGAGCAAGGTGCGCAGCACCGGGCCGTCGTCGAGCCTGACGGTGACCACCGTGAACGGGGGCTCGCGGTCCTTGCGCGCATGCAGCATGACCCGCGCCGAGGCCACCAGCCGGCCGCGGCCCGACAGCAGCGTGGGGGTCAGCGCAGCGCCGGTCGCGCCACAGGCCTCGCAGCCGTAGGCCTGCATGGGAAAGAACACATGGCCGCAACGGCAGCGGGCGCCGTGCAGCACGGGCTCGCCGTCAGGCGACAGGGCATAGAGCTGGGGTTTCAGCAGGTCGGGCATGGAACGGTCATCCGTGGTGGAAAGTGATGGCGTCTGCTTAGTCTCGTAACTTATTAGATTCGTTGCAAGTATCCAATCAAGGAAACACATCGATTCGCGGGTATTTCCCTACCCAGGGCCCTTCTTTTTAGCGACAACTAGGGTTTATCCCAATGTTTACATAATTTCTTAGTCCACTATCTAATAAGTTAGCGCGCTGGGATATCAGCACGCCGTCCAATAAGGAGCAAACCACGATGTATGCATTCAGCGAGGAGACGCGCGCCATCCGGGAGCTGGTCCGGCGGCTGGTCGATGATTTCCAGATGCCACTGGAGGCGCGCGTCCTCCGGGGCGAAAAACTCACGCGCGCCGATTACGCGCCGGGGCGGCGCGCGGCCCGGGAGGCCGGACTGTGGCGGCTTGGCGTGCCGCAAGACTTGGGTGGCGCCGGGTTGCCGCTGGTCACGCTGCTGGCCATCACCGAAGAGAATTTCCGCTGCCTGACGCCGCTGCGCTTCGGCGGCCGGGCCCTGCCCAACCTGTACGGCCTGCAGGGCGCACAGCGCGAACGCTACCTGGAGCCCTTCCTCAACGACACCAAGGTGCTGGCCTTTGCCCAGACCGAGCCCGGCGGCGGCGCCGACCCGGCCGGCGCCATCCAGACCTTCGCCCGCCGCGACGGTGACGGCTGGGTGCTCAACGGCACCAAGGTGTTTATCAGCAACGTCGCCGACGCCGACGTGGTCTTCGTGGTGGCGCGCACCGACAAGGAAAAGCGCGCCGGCGGCATCTCGATGTTCGCGGTGGAGACCGGCAACCCCGGCATGATCCGGCGCGAGATTCCCATGCTCGGCGGCTTCGTCACGCACGAGCTGATCTTCGACGATTGCCGGGTGCCGGCGCATGCGCTGGTGAGCAGCGAGGGCGGCGGCTTTCGCCAGGCGCAGCAGGCACTTTCGGCGGCGCGCTTCGACGTGGCCGCGCGCGCGCTCGGCATCGCGCAGCGCTGTCTCGAGATGATGATTGCCTACAGCAAGGAGCGCAAAGTCTTCGGCGAACCGCTGGCCGCGCTGCAGGCGACGCAGTCGGCCATCGTCGATTCGTGGGTCGAAATCCAGCAGAACCGCCTGCTGGTCTACCGCAGCGCCGAGCGGCACGACGCCGGCGAGGACACCCGCGTCGAAGCCGGCATGGTCAAGATGACCTGCACCGAGATGGTCCATCGCGTCATTGACCGCGCCATCCAGCTCTACGGCGCCGCCGGCTGCGCGCTCGATAACCCGCTGGCGCATTGGTACGACCACCAGCGCCTGGCGCGCATCTACGAAGGGCCGACCGAACTGCACAAGTACCGCGTGCTGGCCCGCCACCTGCTGTCCTGACCCGCCAGGACCCAAGGAGACAACATGCAAGTTTCTGCAGAGACCGTGCAGGCGCCGCAGCCCGGCACCGTCGAGCACTGGGCGCGTGCGCGGCCCGACGCGCTCGCCGCCATCGAAGGCGAGCGCGAGCTGAGCTGGTCCGCGCTCGACGACCAGGCCAACCGGCTCGCCCACGCGCTGGCCGCGCGCGGGCTGGGCCGCGGCGACATCGTCGTGGTCCGCACCCAGATCCGGCTGGAGTGGATGGCCATCGCCGCGGCGTGCGGCAAGCTCGGCTGTTCGCTGCTGGGCATGAACTGGCGTCTCACGCCCGCCGAGGTGCGCTATGTCCTCAACAACAGCCTCGCCAACGCTATCGTTTGCGACGACGCCGACCCGGCCGCGCTGCTGCCGGCCTTCGACGGCCAGCCGCTGAAGGCCGCGGTGTCGCTGGACACGGCCGCGGCCGGCTTCGACCATTACGCCGATCTCGTCGCCGCCCCTGCCCCGGCGCGGTTTTCAGCGGGCCAGCCAGGCCTGATCATCTACACCTCCGGCACCACCGGCCTCCCCAAGGGCGTGCTGATGCGCGGCAGCGCCGACATGTCGGATCCGATCGTCACTGAATACCTGGCCGATGTCGGCGCCCATCGCACCACCTCGCCCGATGCCTGCTTTTTGCTGACCATGCCGGTGCACCACGGCTCCGGTCCCTCGCAGGTCTGGGCGGCGCAGAAGGCCGGCGCGCTCACCGTGATGATCCGGCGCTACGACCCGCTCGCGGTGCTCGACGCGATCCAGCGCTACCGCGTCAGCCACTGGACCGGCGTGCCGACCATGTTCAAGCGGCTCGCCGCGCTGCCGCCCGGCACCGTGGCCCAGCACGACCTGTCATCGCTGCAGTCGATCACGGTCGGCGCGGCACCGGTGTCGGATGCGCTCAAGCAATGGATCATCACGCATCTCGGCGACTGCCTCTACGAAGGCTATGGCTCGACCGAGACCGGCATGGTCAGCCGCATGATGGCCGGCGACCAGCGGCGCAAGCCCGGCTCCAGCGGCCGCCCCTACCGCCACGTGCGCATCGAGATCCGCGATGCCAACGGCCAGGTGCTGCCGGTCGGCCAGTCAGGCGAGATCTGGGCGTGGACCCCGGTAGTGATTCGCAATTACCTGAACGCCCCGGCGCTCGGCACCGACACCCGTGATGAACGCGGCTTCTTCCGCACCGGCGACGTGGGGCAGCTCGACGACGAGGGCTTCCTCTACATCAGCGACCGCGCCAAGGACATGATCATTTCCGGCGGCGTGAACATCTATCCGGCGGAAATCGAGGCGGCTCTGCAAACCCACCCCGCCGTCGCCGATGCCGCCGTCATCGGCATCCCCGACGAAGAGTTCGGCGAGAGCGTGATGGCGTTCTGCGAGATCAAGCCCGGGCTGAGCGTGGACGAACCCGCACTGCTCGAACACTGCGTCGGCCAGCTCGCTTCGTACAAGCGCCCGCGCAACATCCGCATCGTCGACGAATTGCCGCGCAATACCGTTGGCAAGCTGCTCAAGCGCGACCTGCGCGCGCCCTTCTGGAAAGACAAGGAGAAAAACGTATGAACAACCTGCTCAGCCTCAGCGAACGCGTGATGCTGGTGACCGGCGCCGGGCAAGGCGTGGGCCGCCAGATCGCGCTGCATGCCGCCGCCCACGATGCCGAAGGCGTGGTGGTCAACGACTATTTCCTCGACCGCGCCGAAGCGGTAGCCGAGGAGGTGCGCGCCGCCGGTGGCCGCGCCATCGCCGTGCAGGCGGACGTGACCAGCCATGAAAGCGTGCAGGCGATGTTCGCCACGGCACGCGAGGCCTATGGCCGTGTCGACGTGCTGGTCAACAATGCCGGCAATGCCGGCGCCACGCCCAGCGCCGATGCGCGCAAGCCGTTCTGGGAGACCGGCCCCGATGCATGGAACAGCTTTATCGGCGTCAACTTCTACGGCGTGATCCACTGCACCGCCGCCGCGATCCCGGACATGATCGCGCGCCAGTCGGGCCGCATCATCACCATCATCTCCGACGCGGGCCGCATGGGCGAAACCAATCTCGAGGTGTACTCGGGCGCCAAGGCCGGCGCGGCCGGCTTCATGCGCGGCGTGGCGCGCGCCATGGGCCGCCACCACGTCACCGCCAACTGCGTCGCCATCTCGGCCACCGTAACCCCGGCCATCGAAGCACGGCTGCAAGCCGACCCGGAGCGCACCAAGAAGATCATGGAGAAATACGTGATCCGCCGTCCGGGCCGACCCAACGATGTCGCCAACATGGTGACCTTCCTCGCCTCGGACGCCAGCAGCTGGATCACCGGCCAGACCTATCCGGTCAATGGCGGCTTCTCGTTCGCCCTGTAAGGAGACGCCATGTCAGATACCCGTACGGACAACTCTGTGCAGCGCGTCCTGACCGAGCGCCATGGCCATGTGCTGGTCATCACCATCAATCGCCCGGAGGTGAAGAACGCCTGCGACGGGCAGACCGCGCTGCAGATGAACGCGGCCATGGACCAGCTGGACAACGATCCCAGCCTGTTCCTCGGCATCGTCACCGGCGCCGGCGGCGACTTCTCCGCCGGCGCTGACCTGAAAGCGGCGGCGCGCGGCGAGCTGCGCGAACGCCCGCCGCGCGGCGGCTTTGGCGTGTTCAAGCGGCCCGCACGCAAGCCATTGATCGCGGCGGTCGAAGGCGTGGCGGTCGGCGGCGGGCTCGAACTGTGCCTGTCGTGCGACCTGATCGTCGCGGCGAAGAACGCGCGCATGGGCCTGCCTGAAGTGCGCCACAACCTTGCCGCGATCGGCGGCGGGCTGTTCCGGCTGCCGCGGCGCATCCCGTACCACATCGCCATGGAGCTCGCGCTGACGGGCGAGCTGAAGGATCCCTCCTTCTTCGCACCACTGGGGCTGGTGAACCGCGTGGTTGAGCCCGGGCAGGCACTCGACGAGGCGCTGGCCCTGGCACAAAAGCTGATGGCGAACGGGCCGACGGGTCTCGCGGCGGCCAAGGAAATCATCTTCCAGTCCGCCAACTGGACGGATGAAGAAGCCTGGGAGAAACAGATGCCCATTGCCGCCGTCGCGATCGAATCCGAGGATCGCAAGGAGGGCCTGAAGGCGTTCGTGGAGAAGCGCAAGCCGGTGTGGCGGGGGGTATAGCAGGCGGGGCGCGAGGTTTATCGCCAGTTGCGGTGAAACCTCGCGCGCGGACGGAGCGCCGCTACAAATTTCTGTGCCATCGGTTGCGGTAATCTGCCGCGTCTCCTAATATGCAACCATATAGTTGCATATCTATCCACCCCAGGAGACCGCCCATGCCTTCCGACACCGACCGCATCGAACGCAGCATCCTGATCGAAGCCCCCATCGCGCGCGTCTGGCATGCGCTGACCGATGCCGATACCTTCGGCAGCTGGTTCGGCGTGCGCTTTGACGGCGCGACCTTCGCCCCGGGCGAGCGCGTGGTGGGCAGCATCACCTATCCGGGTTACGAATATCTGAAGTTCGACGTTCACGTCGAACGCATGGAGCCGCAACGGCTGCTGTCGTGGCGCTGGCATCCGGCGCCGCTGGAGCGGGGGCGCGATTACTCGGACGAGCCGGCCACGCTGGTGGAATTCACGCTGCGCGAGGTGGAAGGCGGGACCATGCTGACCGTGGTCGAGTCCGGCTTTGACCGGATCCCGCCCGAACGCCGCCAGGAAGCCTTCCGCATCAACAGCGGCGGCTGGGACGAGCAGGTCAACAATATCCGCCAGCATGTCGCCGGCGCTGCCTGAGGCACTGCCGGACGCGCCGGATCTGCGGCGGTCGGCCGCGGTGTTTGCCGCGCTCGGCGACGAAACCCGGCTGCGGCTGGTGGCGGCGCTGTGCGCGGGTGGCGCGATGTCGATTGCGCAGCTGACTGCTGGCAGCGCGATGACGCGGCAGGCGGTGACCAAGCACCTGCAGGTGCTGGCGCAGGCCGGGCTGGTCCACGACAGCCGCGCCGGCCGCGAGCGCCTGTGGCAGTTCGAGCCCGGCCAGCTCGATGCCGCGCGCCGGTCGCTGGAAGCGATCGGGCGGCAATGGGAGTTTGCGCTGGGCAAGCTGAAGCTGGCGGTGGAAGGCGAGCATTAGCTGCGTACCTCGATTGAGCTGCCGGTTTGCTCCTCTCGCCCGCTTGCGGGAGAGGGAACAAACCAGAGGTCGCTTACTAGCCTCGCAAGCGACGAAAGCCTTCTCCATCACCGCTATACTGACAGCCCCGCCCATTCCAGCGAGAGGAAGCGCGCAGTGGCTGACCACGACCTGTCCAGGCTCAAGATTGACCGGCAAGCCGCCGCGGCCGGCGTCCGTATCCGTCCGCGGCGCCGGTGGTTGCGCTACGCGGCCGTCGCGGTGGTGCTGCTGGCGCTGGCCGGCATTGCCATCCGGCTGGCCGGCCCGCGGCCGGTGCAGACCGCCACCGTTACCTCCGCCTACCCCACGCAGAATTTCACGATGCTGAACGCCACCGGCTACGTCGTGCCGCAGCGCAAGGCGGCGGTCGCGTCGAAGGCGCAGGGCCGGCTGGAATGGCTGGGCGTGCTCGAAGGCTCGCGCGTGAAGAAGGACGAGGTCATCGCGCGGCTGGAAAGCAAGGACGTGGCCGCGTCGTTCGCGCAGGCGCAGGCGCAGGTGCAGGTGGCACAGGCCAACCTGGCGCTGCAGCAGGCCGAGCTGAAGGACGCCGAGGTAAACCTGCGCCGCTCCAAGGTGCTGATCGTGCCGAATGCGATCTCGCGCACCCAGTACGACGCCGACGTGGCGCGCTTCGACAAGGCGCGGGCGTCGGTGAACAGCTCGCGCGCGTCGGTGGTGTCGGCACAGGCCAATGCGCGCGCGGCCGAGGTGGCGGTCGAGCAGACCGTGGTGCGCGCGCCGTTCGACGGCGTGGTGCTGGTCAAGCATGCCAACGTGGGCGACAACATCACGCCCTTCTCGGCCGCGGCCGACACCAAGGGTGCGATCGTCACCATCGCCGACATGGAGACGCTGGAGGTCGAAGCCGATGTCGCCGAATCGAATATCGCCCGGATCCGCGTCGACCAGCCCTGCGAGCTGCTGCTCGACGCCCTGCCCGGCCTGCGCCTGGCCGGGCAGGTCTCGCGCATCGTGCCGACGGTGGACCGCTCCAAGGCCACGGTGCTGGTCAAGGTGCGCTTTGTCGATCGCGATGCACGCGTGCTGCCGGACATGAGCGCCAAGATCGCCTTCCTGTCGCGCGCGGCCACCGCGCAGGACCGCCAGCCGGTGGTCGCGGTGCAGCCGGCCGCGATCGCCACGCGCGACGGCCGCCAGGTGGTCTACGTGGTCCGGGACGGCAAGGCGCACGAGATGACGGTCAAGACCGGCGACAAGCTGGGCGAACTGGTGGCCGTGCAGGGCGTCAAGCCCGGCGACGTGGTGGTGCTGTCGCCCGGCGACCAGATCGGCGACGGCAGCCGGGTGACCACGGCCAAGCCATGAGCGAGGGCCGCATGGGCGCCGCGCCGCTGGTGCAGATCGACCACGTCGCCAAGTCGTACCGGCGCGGCGTGCAGATCGTGCCGGTGCTGACCGACATCTCGCTCGCGATCGGCGAAGGCGATTTCGTCGCGCTGATGGGCCCCTCGGGCTCGGGCAAGAGCACGCTGCTAAACCTGATTGCCGGCATCGACCGGCCCGACCGCGGCACGCTGCGCGTTGCCGGGCTGGACATCACGCAGTTGCCGGAAGCAGCGCTGGCCGACTGGCGCGCCGCCAATGTCGGCTTTATCTTCCAGTTCTACAACCTGATGCCGGTGCTGACCGCGTTCGAGAACGTCGAGCTGCCGCTGATGCTGACGCGCCTGCCGCGCGCGGAGCGGCGCGCGCGCGTGGAACTGGTGCTGGACATGGTCAACCTGGCCGACCGCATGAGCCACTATCCGTCGGAGCTGTCCGGCGGCCAGCAGCAGCGCGTGGCGATCGCGCGCGCGTTGATCACCGACCCCGCGCTGATCGTCGCCGACGAGCCCACCGGCGACCTCGACCGCACCTCGGCGGCCGAGATCCTGGCGATGCTGCAGCGGCTCAACGCCGATGCCGGCAAGACCATCATCATGGTCACGCACGACGCGCACGCTGCCGCCGCGGCCGGGTCGCTGGTTCACCTGGAGAAGGGGGAGCTGATCCGTGGCGAGCCGGCGTAGCCTCCATTCACCATGTACGCGCTCAAGCTGATCGCCCGCAATGCGCTGCGGCACAAGCTGCGCACCACGCTGACGGTGTTCGGGCTGGTGATCGCGGTGCTGGCGTTCGGGCTGCTGCAGACCGTGATCGATGCCTGGTATGCCGGCGCCTCGGCCGCCTCCAGCGCGCGGCTGGTCACGCGCAATGCGATCTCGCTGGTGTTCCCGCTGCCGCTCAGCTATGAAAGCCGCATCAAGGGCATCGACGGCGTGACCATGGTGGCGCGGTCCAACTGGTTCGGCGGGGTCTATCGCGATCCGAAGAACTTCTTCGCGCAGTTCGCGGTCTCCGACAACTACCTCGACCTCTACCCCGAATTCATCGTGCCCGACGCGCAGCGCGCCGACTACCAGCGCGATCGCAAGGGCGCACTGGTGGGACGCCAGCTGGCCGACCAGTTCGGCTTCAAGGTCGGCGACGTGATCCCCATCAAGGGCACCATCTACCCCGGCACCTGGGAATTCGTGGTGCGCGGCATCATGGACGGGCGCGACGAGAGCACCATCACGCGCCAGATGGTGTTCCACTGGGAATACCTGAACGAGACCGTGCGCAAGCGCACCCCGCGCCAGGCCGACCAGGTCGGCGTCTATATATTGGGCGTCGGCAATCCCGACAACACCGCTGCGATCTCGCGCCAGGTCGACGGCGTGTTCCGCAATTCGCTGGCCGAAACCCTGACCGAAACAGAGCAGGCCTTCCAGCTGGGCTTTGTCGCGATGTCGAACCAGATCATCGCGGCGATCCGCGTGGTGTCGTACGTGGTGATCGTGATCATCATGGCGGTAATGGCCAACGCCATGGCGATGAGCGCGCGCGAGCGTACCGTGGAATACGCCACGCTCAAGGCACTCGGCTTCGGCCCCGGCTTCCTGGCGCTGCTGGTGTTCGGCGAATCGCTGGCGCTGTGCGTGGCCGGCGGCGCGCTCGGCATGCTGGCCACGCCGCCGGTGGCCACTGCCTTCAAGCAGGCGGTGGGCGGCGTGTTCCCGGTGTTCACCGTGTCGCCGCAGACCATGCAGCTGCAGGCGGCGTGCGCGCTGGCGGTCGGGGTCTTTGCCGGCATCGTGCCCGCGGTGCAGGCTGCGCGCGTGCGCATCGTCGAGGGCCTGCGCGCCATCGGCTAGCGCGACGGAGACTGCCATGGCGATCCCGCTTTCGTATATCGCGCGCAATCTCTGGGCCCGGCGCCTGACCACCGCGCTGACCGCGGCCGGCCTGGGGCTGGTGGTGTTCGTCTTCGCCACCATGCTGATGCTCGACGCGGGCCTGAAGAAAACGCTGGTCACCACCGGCGAGCACGACAACGTGGTGGTGATCCGCAAGGGCGCCGAGACCGAGATCCAGAGCGCGGTCAACCGCGACCAGGCCAGCATCATCGAGATGCACCCGGCCGTGGCCATGAGCGGCGCCGGCCGGCCGCTGGCGTCGCGCGAGGCCGTGGTGCTGATCTCGCTGACCAAGGCCAGCACCGGCCAGCCGTCCAACGTGGTGATCCGCGGCATCTCGCCGCCCGGCATGGACCTGCGCCCGCAGGTGCGGCTGGTGGCCGGGCGCATGTTCCGGCCGGGCTCGTCCGAGATCATCGTCGGCAGCAGCATCGCCGGCGGCTTTGCCGGCGTGCAGATCGGCGAGCACCTGCGCTTTGCGCAGCGCGACTGGACCGTGGTGGGACACTTCGACGCCGGCGGCAGCGGCTTTGACTCCGAGATCTGGGGCGACGTCGACCAATTGATGCAATCGTTCCGGCGCAATGCGTATTCGTCGATGGTGGTCAGGCTGGCCGATTCCGCGCTGTTCGAGCGCTTCCGTGCCGATCTCGACGTCGATCCGCGCCTGGCCGACGAGGCCAAGCGCGAGCAAGCGTTCTACAGCGACCAGTCCAAGGCCCTGTCCGGCTTTATCAATATCCTGGGCTTTACGCTGTCGACCATTTTCTCGATCGCGGCGATGATCGGCGCCATGATCACCATGTATGCGTCGGTGGCCAACCGCGTCGCGGAGATCGGCACGCTGCGCGCGCTCGGCTTCCAGCGCGCCAGCGTGCTGGCCGCGTTCCTGGCCGAAGCGGCGCTGCTGGGGCTGGTCGGCGGCGCCGCGGGCCTGGCGTGCGCAGCGCTGATGCAGTTCGCCTCGTTCTCGACCACCAACTTCCAGACCTTCGCCGACCTGTCGTTCCGCTTTATCCTGACGCCGGCGATTGCGCTGCAGACGCTGGCGTTCTCGATGGCGATGGGGCTGGTGGGGGGATTCCTGCCGGCGGTGCGGGCCGCGCGGATGAATATTGTGGAGGCGTTGCGGGCGCGTTGATGGTTGATGCTACGCCGCCCGTTGGTTTGCTTTCCCCTCTCCCGCTTGCGGGAGAGGGAGCACGCAATCGGGAGTTGGAAAGTTCCAGGGCGTCTGCCAGCGGCTCCAGCACCCGGCGCAGCCCATCCATTCCTTGCCTTCTCCCCGGTGTCCGACTACAACCCGTAGTGATGCATGCTACGCGTCAGGACGCCCCCGATGAACCTTGACCTGCTGGCCTCATTGCTGACCGCCGTGGTGGTGCTGCTGATCGGTACGCTGGTCAACCGCAGCGTCGGCATGCTGTCGCGCTACAACATTCCCGATCCCGTCACCGGTGGCCTGCTGTTCGCAATCGTCGCGTCGACGGCGATGGCGGCGGTGAACTTCCGCGTGGTGATCGATCCCGGCATGAAGCCGGTGCTGCTGCTGATGTTCTTCGGCGGCGTCGGCCTCTGCGCCGACCTGCGCATGCTCCGGCGCGGCGGCAAGGCGCTGGTGATCTTCCTGGTCATCCTGCTGCCTTATATCGTGGTGCAGAACGTGGTGGGCGTGGCCATGGCGCGGGTGCTGGACCTGCATCCGATCTTCGGCCTGGTGAGCGGCTCCATCACGCTGGTGGGCGGGCACGGCACCGGCGCCGCCTATGCCGAGCGCTTTGCCGAGGTCAACAACCTGCAGGCGGTGATGGATTTGTCGATGACGGTGGCCACGGTCGGCCTGATCGTCGGCGGCATCATCGGCGGACCGGTGGCGCAATACCTGATCTCGCGCTACCGGCTGCGCTCCACCGCGCGCGAGGCCGGCGACACCGAGGAGGAAGCGGCGGCGGTCTCTCCCATCACCACGGTGGGCGCGCTGGCGTCGCTGGCCGGCATCCTGGCCGCGGTGATCGGCGGGCGCTGGATCGCCGCGCAAATGCCGACCGGCGCCATCACCATCCCGGGCTTTCTCTGGTGCATGATGCTCGGCATCGCCCTCCGCAACCTGCTGCCCTTTGCCGGCATGCGCTTCGACGACCGCGCCACCGACCTGATCACCAATGTCTGCCTGTCGCTGTTCCTGGTGATGACGATGATGGCGCTGGACCTGGCCGACGTGGCGCTGTCCGCCGGCCCGTTCCTGCTGATCATCGCGATGCAGGTGGTGTTCATCGTCCTCTACGTAGTGCTGGTGTGCTTCCGCTTCATGGGGCGCGACTACGAGGCCGCGGTCAGCTCGGCCGCGTTCATCGGCTTCAACATGGGCTCGACCGCCACCGCCATGGCCAATATGCGCGCCATCACCGCGCGCTACGGCCCGGCGCCCACCAGCTACCTGATCACGCCGCTGGCCGGCGCGTTCTTCGTCGACCTGATGAACGCCTTCGTGCTGACCATGATGCTGGCGCTGCCGCTGATCGGGGGCTGAGATGGGGGCTGAGATGCGGCGCCCCTCCCTGCTGACACGGCTGACGCTGCTGTTCGCCGTGCTGGCCAGTGTTTGGCTGGCGGGATGCGGCGGCGGCCCTGCAGCCGACGGCATTCGCGCGGGCGTCGAAGAACGGCTGGCGCTGGCGCTGCCGCCGGGCACGGTACAGGTGGTGGAGCTGCAGCGCCGCGGCTCGCAGGCCGACACCAAGGCCCCGGCCGGCGAGATCCGCCGCATCGTCTATTTCGACGCGCAACTGAAGCTGCTGCGCGACTATGACTTCGGCGCCTGGGATTCGCCCGGCGTGGCCGGCCTGGTGTCGGCGCTGGGCGCGGGTCCGCGCGGCATCACCGGCATCACCAGCGGCGGCAACAAGGCCGGCGACATCATCCGCGCCCACGGCACCGCGCTGTACCGGCGCGACGGCGAGCGCTGGGTCGGCGTGCTGCCGGCCGGCTACCGTCCGGCCGAAGCCCCGGCCGTCGCCACCGATACCCAGACCGGCCCGGCGGCGATTCTTGACGCGATGCGCAAGGTGATCGACTCGGTGCAGAAAGAGGCCTCGCCGGCGCAGCGCGCGGTGATCGAGCAGGAGCTGACCACCGCGCACGCCAATATCCGCGCGCGGCTGGCGCGGGTCAACGAAGGCTATGCCATCGCCGCCGGTGCCGAGCACGGCCAGTACTTGCGCTTTGCGCAGGCGCTGGTGGCTGGCACGCGCGTGCGCGCGATCCCGCTGGTCACGCACGGCGGCGAAGAGAACCTGCGCCTGCTGCGCGCGGGCAAGGTTTCGGTGGCGCTGGCGCAGGGCGATGCCGCGCTGGATGCCTACGAAGGCAAGGACGCCTTCGCCGACGACGGCCCGCAGGCGTCGCTGCGCGCCATCGGCAGCCTCTATCCGGAGCCGGTGCACGTGCTGGTGCGCGAAGGCGATCCGGCGCGCTCGGTGTCGGACCTGCGCGGCAAGCGCATCGCGGTGGGCGAGCGCGGCTCGGCCTCGCGCGGCACCGCGCTGCGCGTGCTGGCCGCGCACGGGCTGGCGGACAAGGACTTCAAGGCCGAGGAGGTCGGGCTGGGCACTGGCCTGGTGGCGCTGCGCCAGAACCAGGTCGACGCCGTGATCCAGGTGATCGGCGTGCCTGCCGACAGCATCCGCGATGCGCTCGCCGAAATGCCGCTGCGGCTGCTGCCGCTCGACGAAAAGGCCATCGCCGCGCTGGTGGGCCGCAAGGCGGGCTATTTCCGCGCATCGATCGCGCCAGGCACCTATCCCGGCCTGAGCGCACCGGTGCGCACTATCGCCACCGCGGCCGTGCTGGTGACCGGCCCGGACCTGTCCGACGCCGAAGTGGCCGACCTGACGCGGCTGGTCTACCGCAACGGGCGCGACCTGGTCGCGCGCGGCAGCGCCCAGGGCGGACAGATCGCGGTGGCCACGGCGCGCCAGGGGCTGATGATTCCGCAGCATCTGGCGGCGGCCAAGGCGCTGGACGCCATGGGCCCGGCCGGCACCACGCCGGGCTCGGCACGGCCTCTCCGGCCGCCGGCAGCGTCCGGGACGCAGGTCAGATAGGGGATGCGGGGACGCGCTGGCCGGCTTCAGCGCCGGCCTGATACGCCGTAGAACGTTCCTGCGCGTGGATTAGACACCACATAAGCGTGGCGCTGCGCCCAGAACTGTGCGGTACGGAAGGCTTCGGCCTCGCGCTCGCTCCAATCCGTTGCCAGCAACGGCAGGGCCTCGGCGTCGGTGGTCAGGTAGACGCGCGCCTGGTAGCGCGCGGATTGCATCGTGCCGGTACGGATGGTGCGGATCGTGACGTGGAGGGTCATAGGCAGCTTCTCGACAGGGCAACTACCAGATCATAACCACTTCCATGTGTTGGATTGGTGAAACCGTTGCGAATGTGCCAAGGGCGCCAGCATGCGACGGCGCTGTCAGGTTCCGGCGCCAGCGCCGACATACCGGCATCATCGTGCTTCCTGGAGCCAGACATGCCTGCCCGGCCCGCCCTTCTCGTCGTGACCCACCTCGCCATGCTGGCTGTCGGCTTCGCCGCGGGCATCTATGTGCTGCCGATCCTGACGGCGCAGCCCGGCGCCAGCGCCGGACAGGTGCAGGCGATATCGCAACAGTCGCGCTATTCCGGCACCTTCCGCAAGGACCTGGCCGGCAGCGACGCGCTGCACTGGGCCAGCGGCCGGCTCCATGTCTCGGCCAGGGCGCTCGCCTTCGAAGGCAGCGTGGCACCTGGACCGGATTACCGGATCTACCTGGCGCCGGCGTTCGTCGACAACAAGGAAGCCTTCCTGCGGATTAAGGATCAGTCCCTGCAGGTGAGTGAACTGAAGACCTTCGGCAATTTCACCGTGGATCTGCCGCCCGGGGTGGATCCGTCCCGGTATGCAGCGGTGGTGATCTGGTGCGAGCGGTTCGGGCAGTTTATTGGGGCGGCGGGGTATCGGTAGCGACCGCGGGCAGACTGCGGAGCCATGGCGCCGATGGAGCAGCGAAGCACCCGGCCAAAGGAAAAAAGGGCCGATCAAAGCAACCGGCCCAACGAACCCCCGCAAGACCAGCCGCAGGTGTCGATATGAGAGTCAAGCACCGCCCGTGCAGGCATGGGCGCCTGCCGGGCGGGCATCAGGCAATACTCAGAAGCGGTGACGCAGGCCGATGGTGGCGCCGGTCTGGTTCTCGCCGGCCACGACGGTGCCGACGCCGTTCAGACCCAGCGCCGAGCCCGACTTGTTCTTCGAGTAGCCCACGTTCAGGTACACGTCGGTGCGCTTGGACAGCGAGTAGTCCGCCGACAGCACGAACATCCACGGATCCGCATCGCTGTTGCGGGTGTCGTTGTAGTACGCCGCGCCGGTCAGCAGGAACGCCGGGGTGAAGCGATATTGCGCGCCGGCCCAGTAGACATTGCTGCGGGTCGTGGCGGCGGTGGCGCTGGACACGCCGTCGTCGCGCAGCCAGCGGTAGCCCGCGAACACCTTGGCGCCGCCGAAGGCGTAGGCCGTACCCACGGCCGCGCGCTTGGCGGCGCGGTCCTGCAGCGCCACCGTGCCGCCCTGGAACTGGTCGTAAGCCGCGCCGACCGAGAAGCCGCCCGCCGCATACGACAGGCCGCCGCCGAAGTTGCGCCCGACCTTGGTCTCGCCCGGGATTTCGTTGTTGTCGCGGCCGAAGCTGTAGAAGCCGGTGGCGGTCAGGCCGCCGAACTTGCCGGTGTACTTGACGGCGTTGTCGGCGCGGCCGTTGAAGGCCGAATCCACGCTGTTGAGCGAGTAGCGCGGGCCCACGCCCATCGGGTCGAAGGCGCCGAACAGGTCGTACAGCGCGTTCTGCTGGCGGCCCAGCGTGACCGCGCCCCAGCCGCCCTGCAGGCCGACGTAGGCCTGGCGGCCGAACAGGCGGTTGCCCTGGCCCGAGGTGCCGGTGTCGACGTCGAAGCCGCTTTCCAGCACGAAGATGCCCTTCAGGCCGCCGCCCAGGTCTTCGGTGCCACGCAGGCCCCAGCGCGAGCCGGACAGGTTGCCCGAGTTCAGCCGCACGGCCGTGCCTTCGGCGCCGCCGCTGCCCGGCACGTTGCTGATCACTTCGACGCCGGCGTCGACGATGCCGTAGAGCGTCACGTTGGACGTGGATTGGGCCGACGCCACCCCGGCTGCGGCCGACGCGGCCGCTGCTGCCGTCATTGCAAGGAGAGCTTTCTTCACTGTAGTTTCTCTGTGTTCTGTTTGAGGCACGACACCGCACCGGACCCAAGGCCCGATCGTCATGGCGAGTCATGGCAAGTCATGACGATCGCGGCCCAGCCGGGCAACCCGGCAACGGCGCATCGTCCGCACGAGTGGCGGCCCCGGCATTGTGGCGGCGCAATATGAAAGCTTTGTGACCCATGCTTCTCAGCAGGAAGTGGCGCATCGCGCCCGGCTGGGGGTTTTCCCTGTAACCGGCGGGAACGTTTTGGTAGGATGCAGGCTTTTCCGACGACGGTAATGCCAGTGTTCCGTGCCGCCCCGCGCCTGTGCCTCGACCGCTTCGCCTCATGAAGCTGGCTGAGATCAAGACCCGGCTTGCCCCCCTGCTTGCCTCGTTCCCCGCTTCACTGCCTGGCCCGCTCCGGCGAGGGCTGTCCCGACTGGCGGCGCGCACCGCGCGCGCCGGCCTGACCCGGCCCGGCACGCTGCGCCCCACGCGGCGCGGCCTGCTGTTCGGCCTGGCCGCGATTCCGGCGGCGTTGCTGCTCTATGTGCTGGTGCTGATCCCGTTCACGCCGGGCATCAGCGATATCCGCAAGGCCAAGTCCGAGCAGCCGGCCCAGGTGCTGTCCGCCGACGGCAAGGAGCTGGCGGTGTTCAAGTGGGCCAACCGCGACTGGGTCCCGCTCAAGCAGATCTCGCCCAACGTGGTGGCGGCGCTGATCTCCACCGAGGACCACCGCTTCTACCAGCACCACGGCCTGGACTGGCGCCGCATTGCCTCGGCCGCGCTGCATACGTTTTCCGGCGACCGCCAGGGCGGGTCCACCATCACGCAGCAGCTGGCGCGCAATCTCTATCCCGACGAGATCGGCCGCGCCCCCACGCTGACGCGCAAGCTCAAGGAAGCGATCACCGCACTGAAGATCGAGGCGCTCTACACCAAGGACGAGATCCTCGAGACCTATCTCAACACGGTGCCGTTCCTGTACAACGCCTTCGGCATCGAGATGGCGGCGCGCACCTATTTCGACCGCCCCGCCCGCTCGCTCGACGTGCTGCAGAGCGCCACGCTGATCGGCATGCTCAAGGGCAACAGCTACTACAACCCGGTGCTCAACCCCGAGCGCGCGCTGGATCGGCGCAATACCGTGCTGGGGCAGATGGTCAAGCGCGGCAAGCTCGACGCGGCGCGCTACGAGCAGCTGAAGAAACGGCCGCTGCGCATCGACTTCGAGCGCCAGACCGAGCCGCCCGGGCCCGCGCCCCATTTTGCGCAGCAACTACGCAAATGGCTGATCGGCTGGGCCGACCGCAACGGCTACGACATCTACGCCGACGGGCTGGTGGTCCACACCACCATCGACGCGCGCCTGCAGGCCATGGCCACGCAGGCGGTGGCGCAGCAGGGCAACCGCCTGCAGGCGGTCGCCAACGCCGCCTGGGCGCCGCGCGCGGGCTGGGCCGCCAACAAGCCGCTGGTGCAGGCCTTCGTGCGCGAGACGCCGGAGTACCGCGCCGCGGTCGCCGCCGGCACGGCACCGGACGAGGCGCTGCGCCACCTGATGGCCGACAGCGCCTTCCTGCGTGCGCTGCACCAGAACAAGACGCGGATCCAGGCCGGCTTCCTGGCGCTCGACCCGCGCAACGGCGAGATCCGCGCCTGGGTCGGCAGCCGCGACTACACCCAGGACGCGTTCGACCACGTGC
Source organism: Cupriavidus nantongensis (assembly GCF_041726985.1). Lineage (GTDB taxonomy): Bacteria > Pseudomonadota > Gammaproteobacteria > Burkholderiales > Burkholderiaceae > Cupriavidus > Cupriavidus nantongensis_A. The sequence continues at coordinate 920,191 of NZ_CP168302.1, forward strand.
AGCAGGCGCGGCGCCAGCCGGGTTCGACCTTCAAGCCCTTCGTCTACGGCGCGGCCTTCGACGAGGGCAAGACCCCCGACGACACGCTGGTGGACCAGCCGGTGGAGATCGAGCTGGCCGGGGGCGAGATCTGGCGCCCCAGCGACGAAGGCCGCCCCACCGGCCGCGCCATGACGCTGCGCGACGGCCTGGTCTATTCGCGCAACACCATCACCGCGCAGCTGATGCAGGAAGTGGGCCCCGCGCGCGTGGCGCGGCTGGCGCGCAACATGGGCGTGCGCGACAGCGAGCTCGACGTGGTGCCGTCGCTGGCGCTGGGCACCAGCCCGGTCACGCTGAAGGAAATGGTGGCCGCCTACGGCACCATCGCCAATGCCGGCGACTACATCGCGCCGACCATGGTGACGCGCATCGAAGACCGCCAGGGCAATGTGCTGCAGGTGTTCCGCCCCGCACGCCCCGAGCACGCGCTGCCCGCCGCCGCCACGCAAACCCTGCTCGACGTGATGCGCGACGTGATCGACCGCGGCACCGGCGCCGGCATCCGTTCGCGCTTCGGCATCCGCGCCGACGTCGCCGGCAAGACCGGCACCACCCAGGACAATGCAGACGGCTGGTTCATCCTGATGCATCCGGAACTGGTGGCGGGCGCCTGGGTCGGCTTCAACGACAGCCGCATCACGCTGCGCAGCGACTACTGGGGCCAGGGCGCGCACAGCGCGCTGCCGATGGTGGGCGACTTCTACCAGCGCGCCCTGCGCGCGCGCATCATCGACGGCCGCGCGCGCTTTGCCGAGCACGAGGAAACGCATGTGTTCGCGTCGCTGGGCACGCAGCTGCGCGGCTGGTTCAGCCAGCTGTTCACGCGCGACAAGGCCAGCGAAACCCCGGCACCGCGCCCGGCGCCGCGCCGCCCGGCCTTGCCGGCGCAGGAAGCCGAGATCGCGCCACCGGCAGGCGCGGCCTCGGCGGCGGTGGCGGACGGTGACCACGATGAATCCAGTCTGGCACTGGATCGGGGGGAGACGGTGATGGCGGTGCCGCCCCCGGACGTCACCGCGGGAAGCGCGCCGGTTGCGCCGCCCCCGGCCAATGAACCGGCCCCGCCCCCCACGCTGCCCCCCGCCTCGGCTCCGGCTCCGGCTCCGGCTCCGGCTCCAACGCCAACGCCCGCACCAGCACCAGCGGCACCGATCACGCCGCTCGCACCCACCATCATCACCCCGGCCGGCCAACGCTGATCGCTGACCCAGGTGTTCCGTCTGCCGGAGCGCGGTTCACACCAACCCGATATCCCGCCCCGCCACCCCCGGAAACACCTGCGCCAGCCGAGCCGCATCCAGCCCGTACAACCTGCGGAACATCCCGCCCAGCAGCGCCCGGTACTCGTTGCGCACCGGCCAGTCGCGATCCTGGTTGAGCGTGGCCGCTTCCACCGCGACCTGTTCGCCGGCGATGCGGCCGCCGCGCACGCTGCCGCCCAGCACCCAGTAGACCGTGCCGTGGCCGTGGTCGGTGCCGCGCGTGCCGTTCTCGCGGAAGGTGCGGCCGAACTCGGACAGCACCACCACGGTGGTCTTGCTCCATGCAGGACCCATCTCCGCGGCAAAGGCCGACAAACCGCGGCCCAGGTTGTCGAGCAGCCCGGCCAGCTGACCCTGCGCGGCGCCCTGGTTGACGTGGGTGTCCCAGCCGCCCACGTCGATAAAGCCCAGGTTGAAGTGCTCGCGCATCAGCCCCGCCATGCGCCGGGCCTCGACCTCGAAGCCGCGCGCGCTGAGCGCGCGGCGGCTGGCGGCCTGCATTTCCTGCTGGCGCGACGCCATCGTGGCCGGGCCGGCGCCAGCCATGCCGCCCATGCCGCCCCTTGGCGCTTCCGCCTGCGCCTGGCGCGCGACGGTCTCGCGCAGCTCGAAGCCCTCGTCGATCAGTGACTCGAAGCGCGTGCCGCGATACATCTGCGCCAGCAGCCTGGCCTGGCGCGCATCGAAGGGGGCGCGGCCGGCGCCCTTCAGCGAGACATTGGGCACGTCGCGCGGGCCGGCCAGCACCAGCGGCAGCCCGTCGGTGAATGCCACCGGCGCGGCCTGGCCGCCCATGGCCTGGGCCAGCCGGTTGAGGAAGCCGCTACCGCGCAGCGCGGCCACGGCCTGGCGGTCCTCGTCGCCCCCTGGCAGGCCAGCTTCGATGCCGTCCTGGGTCTCGAAGTGGCTGCGCGACAGGTCGTGCGTGCCGGCGAACGGCACGAAGGCCAGCTGGCCCTGCTTCCACAGCGGCAGCAGAGTCGGCGCCAGCGCCGGGTGCAGGGCCCAGTCGCCGATGCCGCGCGCGGCGCTGTCGGCGCCAAAGGCGGATGCCAGCGCCACTGCGGCATTGGGATCCGCATCGGCACCCGGCGCGGGCGGGCGCCGGATGGCGATATTGGGCCGCGCCGCGTAGTAGAAATCGCTGCCGGCCGGCACCAGCACGCTGGCGGCGTCATAGCCGCCGCGCAGGAATACCAGCAAAAAGCGCGCATCGGCCTGCGCGGGCAGCGCGTAGACGCGCGAGGCGATGGCCGGCAGCGCCAGCCCGAGCGCGGCGCCTACCATCGTCTTGAGCCATTGTCGGCGTTGCATGGTGCTCTCCGTTGCCTTCAGCGCTGCATCCATTCGGGCGAAGCCAGCAGCAGGGTGTTCCATTCCGCCTGCGACTCGGCGTGGCTCAGCGCGGCGCGCGTGGCGGGGCCAAGGGTGGCTTCGATCGCGTCGTAGTAGAGCTTGTTGCCGATCGTCGGGAAGCGCGCGCCGCGCGGCGTGGTGCCATCGCCCGCGAACAATCCCGCCGGCCCCGAGCCGATGGCGCGCGCGATCTCGAAGCGCCGCACCATCTGCCCCGAGCTGGCCCACGCGCTTTCCGCCGACGGATAGCCGTCGGGCGCCACGTGGCCGTACAGCGGCTCTCCCAGCTGGTTCAGCCAGTTCATCACCGGGCGCAGGTTGGCCACCTGCCGGCCCTCATACGCCAGCCGCAGCGACGACACCACATAGACCATCGGATCCTTGAACTTGCGCGGCGACGCAGCCGCCTGCCGGTCCAGTTCGGGCGCCAGCAACATGGTGCGCAGCACCGCCGAGATATCGCCGTCGGTGCGCGTGAAGGTCTGCGCCATGCGCTCGACCAGCGCCGGTGGCGGGTTGTCGGCAATGAAGTGGGCCGCCAGCCGGGCACTGACAAAGCGCGCCGTGGCCGGCTCGCGCGCCAGCATCGAGACCGCGCGCGCCACTTCGTCGAAACCGGACGGCTCGATGCGCTGGCCCAGCAGCAGCTTGGCGCCGAAGTCGTGGCGCGCGGGATTGAACTCGAACAGGCCGTCGCCGCGGTACAGGCTTGCGCGCGCCGGGGGCAGCTTTGGCGGCGGCGTGCCGCGCAGGTTCACGCCCACGCCGGTCAGCACGCGCGCCAGCTCCTGCACGTCCTGCTGCGTATAGCGCGATCCGCTGGGCCCGCCAGAGACGCCCAGCGTATGCAGTTCCATCAGTTCGCGCGCGTAGTTCTCATTGACGCGGTTGGCGCTGCTCTGGGCATTGTCGAGATAGAGCAGCATCGCCGGCGCGGTCACCGTCGCCATCAGCAGGTCGCGGAAACGGCCGAGCGCATGCGGCCGGATCGCGCGCTCTTCGTACTCGGCCAGCAGCAGCCCGACCTGGCCCTTGCCCGCATACACGTTGAAATGGTTCATCCAGAACCATGTCATCTGCTCGCGCAGCTGCGCCGGCGAATACAGCGCGCGCAGCAGGTGGCGCCGCGCCACATCGGCCACGATCTCGCGGCCCTGCATGTTGAGCGCCTGGCGCGCCTGTTGCCGGCTGGCGTCGTCCGGCAGGGCATCGATGCGCTGGCGCGCCTCGCGCGCGGCCTGGACCTGCGCGGCGGCGCCGTCGCGCAGGTTGGGCAAGGCGGCGATGGCGGCCGCCAGCTCGGGCGGATCGGCCAGCGGCAGCGCCAGCTGCTGCGCGAGGAAGTCCTTGCGGCCCAGCCGGCGCAGCGCGTCCAGCGAGGCCTGGTCGGCGCCGTAGGTGACGGTATTGAGCCAGCGCAGGTCGGCGGCCGCCGTGGCGCCACGGTCGTCGCCGTTGCCCGGCCCCGCGTGCAGCTGCGCACAGCCAGCCAGGCACGCGGCCAGCGTCAGCGCGGCCGCGGCGCGCCAGGCGGCCACGCGCCCACGGCCGGGTGGTCTCGGATGCTGCGCTGGATCCATGTGGTTCACCTCGTCCGGTTCGATCCCCATCACCATGTTACGTGGCAGGCCCGGACCGGTTGACGCGGCGACGGCAGACGAGTGTTACCAATGCTTTCAGCGCGAGATTGCCGGATTTGCCAAGACAGCGGCGCCGCGCCTCGCTAGCCTTGCGTTTTGCCTGCCCTTCCCGCTCCCGAGCGGAAACGCCTGCCTGCATGTCGCGCCCCTTGTCCACCGTCGCCTGGCTGCCCGCCGTGGCCTTCGTCCTGGTCTGGTCCACCGGCTTTATCGTCGGCAAGGCCATCGTGCCGCTGGCCGACACCAGCCTGTTCCTGCTGGCCCGCTTTGCCGTGGCCGGGCTGATGTTCGTGGCCTGGTCGCTGGCCGCGCGCGCGGCCTGGCCGCCGCTGCGCGAGGCGCCGCGCCACCTGCTGGCCGGCGCGCTGATGCAGGGCCTCGAGTACACCCTCTCTTCGCCCGCCGCATCGTCGCGCAGCGCCAGCGCGATATGGCCGGCGGATCCGCCCTTGGAGGTGCCGAAGCTGATCAGCAGTTCCAGGTCATACGGGTCTTCGCGCAGCCGTGACGCGATCTGTTCGAGGTTGGCGGGCTCCGGCCCGCCCTTGCTGCCGAATTCGCTGGCCAGGGCCAACGACGGCAAGAGCAACACCATTGCGACGAACCACAGCACCCGCCTCGTTCTCATTTTTTCCCCCGATTCTGGACGTCCCAGGGCATGACCATGACATGCCGACGATACCATGCTGCCCTTCGCCACAGCGCATCGCAGCCCCATCGATCCGGTACAATGCCCCCCTTCGAGGACGACCTCGCCCGCACCGGGTATGAATGTCCGGGACGGCCCGGCTCTTGATCAAGGAGCCATCATGGCTTGGATATTTCTCGTCATCGCAGGAGTGCTCGAGGTTCTTTGGGCGTACTCCATGAAGCTGTCCGAGGGCTTTTCGCGCCCCGGCTACTCGGCCATCACCATCGTGGCCATGATTGCCAGCTTTGCCCTGCTCTCCCTGTCCATGAAAAGCCTGCCGCTCGGCACCGCCTACACCATCTGGACCGGCATCGGCGCCGTGGGCGCCTTCCTGGTGGGGCTGTTCGTGCTGAGCGAACCCGCCAGCGCAGTCAGGGTCCTGGCGGCGGGGCTGATCGTCAGCGGACTCGTCATGATGAAGATGGCTTCCTGAAGCTTCTGCATGCGTTGGCCTGCGCCCGACGCAGACTCCCGCCCCGCGGCCGCCCTCGCCGCTCGTTTAGAATGCCTCGCACGCGCCGCGATTCGGACGGATCCGGCGCGTTGCCTTGTCATTCACACCGTGCGCAATGAATGCTCCCCTGGAACTCATCGGAAACCATCCGTCGGTCGCCGCCCTGCGCGACCTGGTCGCGCGCGTGGCAAGAAGCCAGGCGCGTACCGTCCTGCTCTATGGTGAAACCGGCACCGGCAAGAGCCTGGTGGCGCGCCTGCTGCACCAGCAGTCCAGCCGCGCGCACGCGGAGTTCATCGACATCAATTGCGCGGCAATCCCTGGGCAGTTGCTGGAATCCGAGTTGTTCGGCCATGAACGCGGCGCGTTCACCGGCGCGGTGGGCAAGAAGGAAGGGTTGATCGAGGCCGGCAATGGCGGCACGGTGTTCCTGGACGAGGTGCGGGAGCTTGACCTGGTGATGCAGTCCAAGCTGCTGACGTTGCTGGATACCCGGCGCTTCCGCCGCGTCGGTGCGATCAGGCCGATCAGTGTCGACGTGCGCTTTATTGCCGCCACCAACAAGATCCTGCTCAGCGAGGTCAATGCCGGCAAGTTCCGCGAGGACCTGTACTACCGGCTGCAGGTCATCTCGATCAATATCCCGCCCTTGCGCGAACGCGGCGACGACATCCTGCTGCTCGCGCACAACGCGCTGCAGCGCTACAACCGCCAGTACGGCAGCCGCATGGAGCGGCTCGACCCGGAAGTCGAGCGCATCTTCCGCGCATACCGCTGGCCCGGCAATGTGCGCGAACTGGAGAACCTGCTGGAGCGCATCTGCCTGCTCGAACCCGGCCACTGCGTGTTGCCGGCCCACCTGCCGGCGCGGATCCTGCGCGAGATGAACCTGGCCGCGGCGGCGCCCGCGGATCTGATGCCCATGGCTGCTGCGCCGGCCGGCCCGCTGGATTACCACGCCGCCACGGCACAGTTCCAGGCGGGGTTGATCGAACAGGCCCTGGCGGCCTGCGGCGGCAATCTCGCCGAGGCCGCACGCCGGCTCGGGCTGAGCCGCCATGCGTTGCGGCACCAGATGGGCAAGCTCGGATTACCCGCCGACTGACGCGGCGCGCATCCCGCGCAATGGCGTGGAATTCACGCCAACCCGGCGCGTGAAGTCCGCGCGCCATCCTTCTCCCTCGTCACAAGCCTTTGATCTTCAAAGGAAATTTCATCATCGCCCGGCTGGCACAGCTTCTGCGTAATGGGTGTCGCGTGACTCGCTCCAACGAAGCGACACCTAACCGGAGAATGTTGAATGCAGTCGCTGAAGATCATTTGCCCCAATGGCCATCTCGGCTTTGCCCCGCTGCGCACGGGCAGTTTCGAGATCGGCGTGGCCGCCGGACCGGACTACATCGCGGCCGATTCGGGCAGCGATGATGTCGGGCCGGTGCCGCTAGGCTCCGATACCTCCACCAGCCCCGAAGCGTGGCAGCGCCACGATCTCGAGCACATGCTGCTGGCCGCGCGGCGGCTGGGCGTGCCGATGATCATCGGCTCGGCCGGCGATACCGGCACCAACAGCCGCGTCGACCGCTATGTCGAGATCCTGCGTGACCTCGCGCAACGGCACCGCCTGCCGCGGTTTCGCATCGGGTATTTCTATTCCGAAGTGCCGAAGTCGCTGGTGCGGGAGCAAATGAGCGAGGGCGAAACCATCCGCGGCCTCGACGGCTTTGCCGACCTGACCTTGTCCGAACTGGACGCCACCGACCGCATCGTCGCCATGGCCGGCGTGCACCCGTACCTGGAACTGCTGCGCCAGGGCGTCGACGTGATCATCGGCGGCCGCAGCTCCGATGCCGCGGTGTTCGCCGCGCCGGCGCTGCATCACGGCTTTGCCGCCGACCATGCCTACTACCTGGGCAAGGTGCTGGAGTGCGCCTCGTTCTGCGCGGAGCCGTACGGCGGCAAGGAGACCGTGCTGGGCGAAATCACCCGCGATGACGTCCGCGTCACGGCCATGCATCCCGAGCAGCGCTGCACCATTGCCTCGGTGGCCGGACATGCGATGTACGAGCGCTCCAATCCGTTCGAGGAATTCGTCGCCGGCGGCAGGCTCGACATGAGCCAGTGCCGCTACGAGCAGCTCGATCCGCGCACCACCCGCATCACCGGCGCCCGCTTCGAACCCGCGCCGCAGGTGCGCGTCAAGCTGGAAGGCTCGGGCAAGGTCGGCGAGCGCTACGTGGGCCTGTGCGGCATCCGCGACCCGTACACCATCGCCAACGTCGACCGCGTCATTGCCTGGGCGCGCGAACAGGTGCGCGCGCGCTTCGGCGACACCGATTATTCGCTGCACTACAACGTATATGGACGCGACGGCGTGATGGGCGAGCTGGAACCGCTGCGCGACCGCCCCGGCCACGAGCTGTGCGTGATGGTGCAGGGCGTCGCGCCCACGCGCGAGATGGCGGAGGAAGTCGCGATGATCGGCCTGCGCCAGATGTTCTACGCGCGACTGCCGGATGTGAAAGGTACTGCTGGCTCGGTGTCGTTCCCGCTGGACGAGGTGCTGCACGCCAGCCCCGCCTATCGCTGGACCTTGAACCATACGCTGGCAGTGCGCGATCCGCTCGCGCTCTTCCCCACCCATGTCGTCGAAGCCGGCGTTTGACGCACCCCATTGCCAAGGAAGCCACCATGACCATTGCCAGCCACTCATCGCCCTTCCCGGCCGCCGCCTCCACCGCGGCATCGACGCAGCCGCTGCACGCGCTCGCCAAGACCATCCGCAGCAAGAACGCCGGGGTCAACAAGATCACCTTCGACATCATTTTCCGCGAGCAAGCCGAATATGAACGGGTCAAGCGATCGCGGGTGCTGACCCGCGAAAGCATGGCCGCGCTGTTCGGCGTGCCGGTCTCGCGCATTTCGGATTTCGTCGAATACGAACCGGCCTTCGCCATCAAGTTCACCATGTACCGCGCGCAGCCCAGCGGCAGTGCGGGCGATGGCGATATCTTCGGCGCGCAGCAATATGCGCCGCTGCTGACGCTGGAGATTCCCGCCTGATCCTTCCGCGCGGCCTGCCGTGGCCCGGATGGTCCGGGCCACGCGCCGGCCGCTTCCGCAGCGTTGCCGCGCTGCCTTGCTGCAACACGACGATTTCCGGAACGACGTATGGACAAGACCTGTTTCAAGCGCATCTGGCACCGGCTGGCATGCCGCCTGCCCGCAGCGGTGGCCGCGGCGGCGATGGCCGCCTCCCCACTGCCCGCCACCGCTGCGCCGCCCGAACATGCAGCCGCGGTCCCGCCGCTGATGCGGATCGTGGTGCCGTTCTCGGCGGGCGCCAGCAACGACGTGATCGCGCGCGCCATCGCGCCGGCGCTGGCGAAGCGCCTTGGCAACACCGTGATCGTGGAGAACCGCCCCGGTGTGGCGGGCGTGCTGGGCGCGGACTACGTGGCCAAGGGGCCGCGCGACGGCTCGGTGCTGCTGCTGACCTCATCGACCTTCCTGACCGCGGCGGCCACGCAGGCGCGCTCGCCGTATGACCCGCTGACCGCGTTCGCGCCGGTGGCGCTGGTGGCCGACGGTCCGCTGCTGCTGGCGGTATCGTCCACCATCGCGGCATCCCGCTCGATCCGCACGCCCGCCGAGCTTATCGCCGCGGCGCGGGCCCGGCCGGGAGCGATCAGCTACGGCTCGGCCGGGGTCGGATCGCTGGGCCAGCTCGCCACGGAACTGCTGTGCGACACCTCGAAGGTCCAGATGATGCACGTGCCGTACAAGGGCGCGGCCAACGCGCTGATCGACCTGGCCGCCGGGCAGATCGACGTGATGATGTCCAACTACAGTTCCATCGCCACGCAGATCAAGTCCGGCAAGGTCAGGCCGCTGGCCGTAACCTCCGCGGCGCCGAATCCCGCGTTTCCGGACTTGCCGCCATTGGCCGCGTCGGTGCCGGGCTATGGCATCGAGATCTGGGTCGGCGTGCTGGCGCCGGCAGGCGCGCCCGCCGCGCTGGTGCAGCGACTCAATCGCGAGATTGCCGAGATCGCTGCGTCGCCGGAGGTGCGCGCAATCCTGGAGCCGGACGGCTCGCGCCCGCTGGCCGCGACGCCCGCGGAGTTCGGCGCGCGCATGAAACAGGACCTCGCGCAGTGGAAGCGCATCGCCTTGGAACGCAAGATCGTCGCGGAATAGGCGCGGCCCACGCCCTGCACCGCCTCGCCGACGGGGGTAGAATCTGCGCCTCACACCGAAGAAGGCCGCCCGGTCCGCATGCCGGCTGGATCGCTGGTCTTCTGCCGTTTCGGAGGACCCCGTGCTGCGCGCGTTCGAACGTCTGCTTGATCCCTTCCCGCCCGACGAGGCACCGCCGCCGCCCAAGGGCCTGGCGGCCTTCCTGTGGGCCTGCACCCGCGGCACCCGCCGCTACTTCGTCGCGCTGGCGCTGCTGAGTGCCGGCGTGTCGATCTACGAAGCGTGGCTGTTCTCTTTCCTCGGGCAAGTGGTGGACCTGCTGGCGGCGTGGCAGGGTAACCGGGAAGCTTCGGCACAGGAGCAGCGCGTGCTGTGGGGAATCGGCATCGTGCTGGTGACCAGCATCGGCCTGGTGGCGCTGCGCACCGTGGTGCAGCACCAGGTGCTGGCGATCAACCTGCCGCTACGGTTGCGCTGGGATTTCCACCGGCTGATGCTCAGGCAGAGCCTGTCCTTTTTCTCCGATGAGTTTGCCGGGCGCGTCACCACCAAGGTCATGCAGACCGCGCTGGCCGTGCGCGAGGTGCTGTTCACCTTTATCGAGATCGTGCTTGCCATCGGCGTGTACTTCATCACCATCATCGCGCTGGCGGGCGGCTTCGATTTCCGGCTGATGCTTCCCTTCATCGGCTGGATCGTGCTGTTCGGGCTGGCCATGCTGTACTTCGTGCCGCGGCTGGGCAAGGTCGGCCAGGAGCAGGCGCATGCGCGCTCGTCGATGACCGGCCGCGTCACCGACGCCTACACCAATATCACCACCGTCAAGCTGTTCTCGCATACCCGGCGCGAGGCGCACTTCGCGCGCGCGGCGATGGAGGATTTCAAGGAAACCGGGTTCAGGCAGATGCGCCTCGTCAGCCAGTTCGAGATCGTCAATCAGGCCCTGGTGGTGGGCTTGATCCTGGCGGCGGGCGGCTATGCGCTGTGGCTCTGGCACCGCGCCGAGATCGGCACCGGCGCGGTGGCCGCGGTCACCGCCATGGCGCTGCGCATCAACGGCATGTCGCACTGGATCATGTGGCAGATGGCCTCGCTGTTCGAGAATATCGGCACGGTGCAGGACGGCATTGCCACGCTGACGCACGTGGCCAAGGTGCAGGACGCGCCCGGCGCGCCGGCCCTGCAAATCCGGCGCGGCGAAGTGGAATTCGACCAGGTCCGCTTCAACTACAACGGCGAACGCCAGGTGCTCGACGGTCTCAGCCTGACCGTGCGCCCCGGCGAGAAAATCGGACTGGTGGGCCGCTCCGGCGCGGGCAAGTCGACGCTGATCAACCTGCTGCTGCGCTTCTACGACGTGGACCACGGGCACATCCGCATCGACGGGCAGGACATCGCCCGGGTGACGCAGGACAGCCTGCGCAGCGCCATCGGCATGGTCACGCAGGACACCTCGCTGCTGCATCGCTCGATCCGCGACAACATCGCCTACGGCCGCCCCAATGCCACCGATGCGGAGATCCGCCACGCCGCCGTGCACGCCCAGGCCGATGACTTTATCCGCCAGCTGAGCGACCAGCATGGCCACACCGGCTACGACACGCTGGTCGGAGAACGCGGCGTCAAGCTCTCGGGCGGCCAGCGCCAGCGCATCGCGATTGCGCGCGTGATGCTCAAGAACGCTCCCATCCTGCTGCTGGACGAAGCCACCAGCGCGCTGGACTCCGAAGTAGAGGCGGCGATCCAGGAAAGCCTCGACGAAATGATGGAGGGCAAGACCGTGATCGCGATCGCCCACCGCCTCTCCACCATCGCCGCGATGGACCGCCTGATCGTGATGGACCAGGGCCGCATTATCGAGCAAGGCACGCACGCCGAGCTGCTGGCGAAGAACGGCACCTACGCGCGGCTGTGGCGGCACCAGAGCGGCGGTTTCCTCGGAGAAGAGCAGGACGAGGTCTCGGACGCGGTGCAATAACGCGGCGGGCGATTGTCAGGCAAGTACACGGCCAGGCGGCCCGGCCATGACCTGGCCATAAAGGATATTCCGGCTGACCGCACGACTCGGAGCAGACTCGCATGGGACTTCTGACCTTCACCCTCAACGTCACCCTGGACGGCTGCGTCGACCACCAGGAGGGAATCGCCGACGACGAGACGCGGGCCTTCTTCACCCGCCTCATGGACGAGGTTGGGGCCATGCTGTGGGGCCGCGCCACCTACGAGATGATGGAGAGCTACTGGCCGGCGGTCGCCCGCGGCGATGTGGAGGCGCCCCCGATGGTGCGCGAATGGGCGATCAAGCTGGAGACCAAGCCGAAGTACGTGGTGTCGTCGACGCGAACGGACTTCCCATGGACCAACAGCCATCACATCGGCGGCGACTTGTGCTCGGGCGTGCAAAGGCTCAAGGACGCGACGCCGGCCGGCGTGCTCCTCGGTAGCGGCAAGCTCGCGAACGAACTGGACCGGCTGGGTCTGATCGACGAGTACAGGTTCCTCGTTCACCCCATGATCGCCGGCCACGGCCCCACCCTGTACCAGAGCGGGCTGCCCGGCACACGGCGGCTTGAGCTGGTCTCGGCAGAGCCGCTCAGCAACGGCGTGGTTGCCCTGCACTACCGGCGCACGCGTGACTGACACCCGGCTGCAGCGGTCCGCCACTGAACCACAGCTTTGAACGCCAAGAGGCAGGCGGAGCAGAACCGGGGCGATTTGCATCACGCACCGGAATTGGATCCAGGACGTTGAGCCTGCGAAAAACCCGCCACAGCAAACCACATCCAGGTCGGGATGCCTGCCGGTGCGGAACGGATCGTATGTTTTACAATCTCGCCGGCTGAACCCTGAAACCCCGCAGTACCGGCAGCCTTCCCGAAGGCCTGGCCACCATCGACGATACCGGCCGGCGCGATATGCAACGGCGGCCGGTATAAAACCTGCTTTGGCGGATCCACGACATCGAGGAGCATGACCGAATGACACACTGGCTGCATCAGCGGCAGCTTTGCCGCGCACGGAGGTCCTGACATGGCCGGTTCGAGCTTGCTGGTATTGATCGACGACATCGCCACCATCCTGGATGATGTCGCCGTCATGAGCAAAATGGCGGCCAAGAAGACCGCCGGCGTGCTGGGCGATGACCTGGCGTTGAACGCGCAACAGGTCAGCGGCGTGAAGGCGGAGCGCGAGCTGCCGGTGGTATGGGCAGTCGCGCTGGGATCGATCCGCAACAAGGTGATCCTGGTGCCGGCGGCGCTGGCGATCAGCGCCTGGGCTCCGTGGGCCGTGGTGCCGTTGCTGATGATCGGCGGCGCGTTCCTTTGCTACGAAGGCTTTGAAAAACTGGCACACCGGTTCCTGCACAGCAAGGCCGAGGACGCCGCAGACCACGCGCGTGAAGTCCAGGCCGTGGCGGACCCGGCCGTCGACATGGTGGCCTTCGAGAAAGAGAAGATCAAGGGCGCGGTCCGCACCGACTTCATCCTTTCGGCGGAGATCATCGTGATCTCGCTGGGCACCGTCGCCAACGCGCCCTTCGGCCAGCGCCTCGCTGTCCTGTGCGCGATCGCGGTCATCATGACGGTCGGCGTCTATGGCCTGGTGGCCGGCATCGTCAAGCTCGATGACGCCGGCCTGTACCTGAGCAAGCAGGCATCGGCGGGACTGCGCTGGCTGGGGCAGGGCCTGCTCCGGCTGGCACCGCTGCTCATGAAAACCTTGTCATTTGCCGGAACGGCAGCGATGTTCCTGGTTGGCGGCGGCATCCTGATGCACGGCATCCCGGCCATGCACCACGTCACCGAAGCCGCGGCACTGGCCGTGGCTTCGGTGCCGGCAATCGGCGGCGTGCTGGCAGTGCTGGCGCCGGTGGTGATCGACGGCATTGCCGGCATCGTCGCCGGCGGGCTGGTGCTGGCGGTGGTGAGCATGGTGAAGGCCGGGATGCGGGCGGTGCGGCCTTCGGCGCGGTAGGCGCGGGCACCGATTCGCTTCACCCGCACTCCGATGGGCTCGACGCCCGTCGGGATAGTCAAGCCGACACGCCCCCATGCACCGGCGCGCCCCCTTCCGGCACGCCTGCACTCAGGATCGAGCCCGTCGTGGATTCCGTCATCAGCAGCATCTTGCCGTCATCGCCCCCAAAACACAGGTTGGTCAACGACGCGCCCACCGGCGTGCGAATGACTTCGACCGGCTCGGCGCGATGGTTCAGTACCCAGACATAGCCGAGCCCTGGATTGGCGACCAGCAGGAACCCGTCGGCACGCATGGCCAGCCCGTCCGGACCGCTCGGCCCGTATGACGTGAAGAACTGCCCCACCTTGCTGACGGAGCCGTCGGCCTGCAGCGGCGCGCGCCACACGCAGTTGCCGCGCGTCATGGCGACATACAGCACCTTCTCGTCGGGCGACAGCACCAGGCCATTCGGGCTTGGCGCATTGTCCAGCAGCACATCGAGCTTGCCCGCGGGCGACAGGCGGTAGACACGGCCAGTGGGATCATGCATGCCGGTCTGGCCCTGGTCCGTGAAGTACAGGTTGCCCGCCGAATCGAACGTCAGGTCGTTGACGCCGCGGAAGCGTTCCGAATTCCGGCGTTCCAGGAACGGCGTCACCGCCCCTGTCTGCGGGTTCAGCCGCATCAGCCCGTTGCGGTAGTCGGTCATCAGGAAGTCGCCGCCGGCCAGGCGCTTCATGCCGTTCGGCTCGCCGTCGTATTCGGCCACCACTTCCCAGTCGCCCTGCAGCGATACGCGGAACACGCGGCCATAGGGAATATCGGTTACCCACAGGTGGCCGTCGGCCCAGACCGGGCCTTCGAGGAATGACTCGGTCACCGCGCCGCCGCGATTGGCCAGCGACCACGCGTTGTCCCGGTCCTGCCGCCGAAACGATTCCGGCAGGCGGGTAAGCACCGTGGCGTCGCGGACGGTGGGTTGCTGAAGCAGCATCATCGTGGTCCCCGGTGTTACTTGCGTTACTGCTTTTCGATATTGGCCTTCTGTGCCACGGCCGCCCATTGCGCGGTTTCCCGCTGGATCAGCTGTGCGAAGCCGCTGCTATCCAGGCTGCCCGGCTGCGAACCCATTTGTGCCAGGAATTGCTTCATGTCAGGCGATAGTAGCGCTTTTTGAATTTCAGCCTGCAGGCGGGTGATCACCTCGGCCGGCGTTCCCTTCGGCGCCGCCAGGCCCGACCAGTTGAACAGGTTGAACGTCGGCAGTCCGGCTTCCGCGAAGGTCGGCACATTGGGGAACACCTCGAGCCGGCTCTTGCCGCTGATGCCAAGCAGCCGCATCTGGTTGCCCTTGACCTGTGCCAGCGCGGTCGGCGTCGACACCACCAGCAGGTCGACGCTGCCGCCCAGCAGGCCGACCATGGCTTCGCCGGCACCCTTGTACGGCACGTGCATCAGCTTGATCCCGGCGGCCTGCTGGAAGGCCTCGGCGGAAAAATGCGGCGAGCTGCCCGGGCCGCCGGTGCCAAATGTCACTTCGCCCGGATGCGCCTTGGCGTATTGGATCAGCGAGGCCAGGTCCTTGAAGCGAGAATCGGCCTTGACCCCAACCACGACCGGCGAGAACGCGAACGGCGCGATCGGCACCAGCGCGGTCTGGTGGTCCCAGTTCAGTTTCTTGAAGACGTAGGGCAGCGTGGTGTAGGAGTTGTCATTGGCCAGCAGCGTATAGCCGTCGGCCGGCGCCTTGACGACCAGCGTGGTGCCGATGGTGCCGGAAGCGCCCGGCTTGTTCTCGACCACGAAACTCTGGCCGGTCTGCTCGGTAAGCTTTTGCGCGACCTTGCGCGTCACCACATCGACGGCGCCGCCCGGAGGATTCGGCACGACAATGCGCACAGGCTTGTCCGGGTAGACCGCCAACGCCGGCGCCGCACTGGCAGCGGCAATCGCGGCGAGCAGTGCAAACAGACCAAATTTACGATGAACCATCATTGTCTCCCGGCAGCCGCGGCCGATCCGGCTTGATGTCAGCCGGCCGCGCTGCCCGCATGTTTTATTGCCCAATGAAACGTCGAAGCCTCGCTCAGACCGCCGCGGCAGAGCCCTGCAGCACGGCAATCACATTCTTCGCGGCCCCCACCCCCATGTTCACGTAAGCCGCATCGCTGACGCCGCCGATATGCGGCGACAGGATGAGGTTCGGGATCTTCTGGAACGGGTGCGGCACGGCCATCGGCTCGACCGCGAAGCTGTCGAGGCCGGCCGCGTAGAGTTTGCCGTCGAGCGCCTCGGCCAGCGCCGGCTCGTCGATCAGGCCGCCGCGCGCGGTGTTGACCAGGATCGCGCCTGGCTTGAACAGGGCCAGGGTCTCGCGGTTGAGCATGCCGCGGTTTTCGTCGGTCAGCGGGCAGTGCAGCGACACCACGTCCGCTGCCTGGTAGAGCTGCGGCAGCTCGCTGACCAATGTGACACCTGCGGGCACTGCCTGCGCATAAGGATCGAAGGCGATCACGCGCATGCCCATGGCAAGGCCGGTCGCCGCAACGCGGCGGCCGATTTCGCCCAGGCCGACGATGCCCAGGGTGCGGCCATTGAGCTCGATGGTCTTGTGAATCGACTTGTCCCAATGGCCCGCGCGCATGCGCTCGTTTAGCTGCGGCACCGCCTTGGCACAGGCGAGGATCAGCGCCCAGGCATGTTCGGCCACCGCGGCGGCGTTGGCGCCGACCGCGGCCTTCACCGCGATGCCGCGCTCGGCCGCGGCCTTCTGGTCGATCACGTCGATGCCGCTGCCGTGCTTCGAGATCACCTTCAAGGCCGGCGCCGCATCCATGACCTCGGCCGTCACGCTGCCATAGCGCACGATGATGCCGACCGGGTTGTGCTGCCGCGCCAACGCGACCAGTTCGTCGGTCTGCGGCTTCTTGCCCGCGAACACGATCTGGTAGTCACTAAGCAGCGCGAGCGCTTCCGGTGCCAGGTCCGCACCCGTGACGATAATGACGTCCCTGCCGGTCACAGCGCTTCTCCCTGCTTGAGGACGCCGGCCGTCACCAGCGATGCCAGCAGCCAGGGCGCGGTGGTGTTGCCCTCCTTGATCTGCGCGATGCGCATGGCTTCGGCCTCTTCCTTCTTCGCCGCGGCATCGAGCAGCGCTTCGATCTTGCCGCGCTCGACCACGACGAGGCCGTCGGCGTCGCCGCAGATATAGTCGCCCGGATTCACCGTGACGCCGCCAACAGAAATCGGGTGACCGATGCGGCCGCCGACTTCCTTGGTCGGGCCATTGGGATTGGTGCCCACCGAAAACACCGGGAACTGCATGTCCTCCAGTTCCAGGCTGTCACGCACGGCGCCATCGATCACCACGCCCGCCAGCCCGCGCTGGCGCGCGGCATGCATCATGATGGTTCCCATCAGCGCGGAGGTCTGGTCGCCCTTGCCGTCCACCACCAGCACATCGCCGGGCTGCGCCAGCGCCAGCGCGGCGTGGATCATCAGGTTGTCGCCGGGACGGACTTCGACGGTGAAGGCGGGGCCGGCGACCTTCATGGTCGGACGCAGGGCGCGGATGCGGCCATGCAGGGCGCCGCGGCGGCCGCCGACATCCGACAGGATCGCCGGCTGGAAGCGGGCGGCACGCTCGACCACGGCGGCGGGCACGCGCTCGAACGATTTGATGATGTTGGGCAAGGTCATGGAAAACTCCGGCAAGATGAAAGGGATAGGGGTCGGCAACGATCAGTCCAGCTTGGCGCCGGAGGCCTTGATGACCGCGGCCCAGCGTCCGATGTCCTGCCTGATCAGCGTGGTGAAGGCTTCGGGCGTGCCCGTCAGCACCGACGCGCCTTGCTCGTTCAGCTTCCTGGCCAGCGCCGGGGACTGGAGCGCCTTGTTGAACTCGGCATTGAGCCGCACCACGATGTCCTTCGGCGTCGCGGCCGGCGCGACAAAGCCGAACCACGTCGCCGTCTCGAAGCCGGGATAGCCGGACTCGGCCACGGTCGGAATCTGGGGCAGGTCCGCCACGCGCTTCGCCGACGTCACTGCCAGCGGCCGCAGCTTGTTGTTCTTGATATGGCCGAGCAGTGTCGGCACCGACGCCATGTACAGGTCCACCTGTCCGCCCATCAGGTCGTTGACCGCCTGTGCCGCGCCCTTGTACGGGACATGGGTGAACCTGACTTTCGCGGTGCTTTGCAGCTGCTCGCCGCCAAGGTGGGCGACGGTGCCATTGCCGGGCGAGGCGAAATTCAGCGATGCCGGTTTGGCCCGGGCGGCTTGGATGACGTCCTTCATGGTCTTGTACGGCGAGTTGACGTGCGTCACCAGCACCAGCGGCGCGGAGGCGACCAGGCTGATTGGCGCCAGGTCCTTCAACGGGTCATACGGCAGCCGCTCGTACAGCGAGGCGTTGATGGCCAGGTTGCTGGTCTGCCCCAGGGCGATGGTGTAGCCGTCGGCCGGCGCCTTGGCCGTCGCGTCGACGCCGAGGTTGCCGCCTGAACCCGGCTTGTTTTCCACGACAAAGACCCAGCCGGTCGACTTGGCCACGGTATTGGTGACCTCGCGCGCGATGATGTCGGTGCCACCGCCGGCCGGAAACGGCACGATCACGCGGATGGGCTTCGTGGGATATGGCGACGCGGCATGGACGCTGGCGGATGCCAGCAGCAGGGTGGCAAGAGCCAGGATGACGCGGCGGGATCTCGACTGCATGGGTGTCTCCGAATCTGGTTTCGTTGTGATTCGGATTGTGGTGCATCGTTTCACGGCATACAATGCCGTTTCACACAGTGCACCGCATTTCGTGCCATGAACCCTAAAAGTGATTCCATCAACGCTTCAGCCGCAGAGGAAGGCTCCGGCGCCGTGATTGCCGTGACGCGCGCGCTGCGCGTGCTGGAAGCCTTCGGCGTTAACGACCCGCAGCTGTCGCTGGCCGAGCTGAGCCGGCGCACCGGCATCCACAAGACCACGGTGCTGCGGCTGGCGCGCACTCTGGCGGCGGACAACTACCTGGTGCAGAAGGAAGACGGCAACTGGCGCCTTGGCCGCGCCGCCGGCTGGCTGGGCGCGTGTTACCAGGCCACCTTCAACGAGCAGGAAGTGGTCGAGCCGGTGCTGCGCGAACTGACGATCAAGACCGGTGAAAGCGCTTCGTTCTACGTGCGCGAGGGCCAGCAGCGAACCTGCCTGGTCCGTGTCGAGGGCCCGCAGGCGATCCGCCATCACGTCAGGATCGGCGCGGCGCTGCCACTGGACAGCGGCTCGCCCGGGCGGGTGATCCTGGCGTTTTCCGGCGAGCCGGGCGAGCTATATGAAATGATCCGGCGGCGCGGCTTCCACCTGTCGCTCGGCGAGCGCGAGGCCGAAGTCTCCAGCGTGTCCGCACCGGTGTTCGGATTGCACTGGCGCCTGCTGGGGTCAATGTGTATTTCCGGGCCGACTTCCCGGCTTGGCGAAGAGCGGCTGCTGGAGTTGGCGCAGACCGTGGTCGACGCCGCGAACAAGCTGTCGTATGCGATGGCGGGCAGTCAGCGGCCCGCGCTGCAAGGCGACAGGCAGCCGGCAACCTGGCATCCCTGACCGCCTCGTCTTTGCATTCCCGGCCGGCCACCGTGCCGGCTCCCTGCGCGCCCTCCCCGGGCGTGCCATGTCATTGCGCGCAGCCACCCACCATCCCGCGACGCCAGCAACTTTTCCTGCATTTCAGCACGAATTCAGCAACAAATATCCCCGTTATCTGATTAACCTGCCCGCTCTTTTCCGTTTGCGTGCGCCGCAAACGCAAAAGTTCTCTGCCCCCGCCAGTCCCACAAGGACTGGCGCGGCCATTCAGATCACACGGAGACAACGAAGAATGAGTGCAAGCGCAGAACATCTGCAACGCGGCCTGGGCGAACGCCATATCCGGCTGATGGCGCTGGGATCGGCCATCGGCGTGGGCCTGTTCCTGGGCGCGGGCAATGCCATCAAGATGGCCGGCCCGGCGATCATGCTGGCCTACCTGATCGGTGGCGCGGTGATCTTCCTGATCATGCGCGCGCTGGGCGAGATGGCCGTGCACAACCCGGTGGCCGGCTCGTTCTGCCGCTATGCGCAGGACCACATGGGCCCGCTGGCGGGCTACCTGACCGGCTGGAACTACTGGTTCCTGTGGCTGGTGACCTGCGTGGCCGAGATCACCGCCGTGGCCATCTACATGGGCATGTGGTTCCCCGACGTGCCACGCTGGATCTGGGCGCTGGCCGCGCTGGCGGCGATGGGCTCGGTCAACCTGATGGCGGTCAAGGCCTATGGAGAGTTCGAGTTCTGGTTCGCCATGATCAAGATCGTCACCATCGTGCTGATGCTGATCGGCGGCGGCGCGATGATCGTGTTCGGCTTCGGCAACGGCGGCGTCGCCACCGGCATCTCGAATCTGTGGGCGCACGGCGGCTTCATGCCCAACGGCGCCTCGGGCGTGCTGATGTCTCTGCAGATGGTGATGTTCGCCTACCTCGGCGTGGAGATGATCGGCCTGACCGCCGGCGAGGCGCGCAACCCGAAGAAGTCGATCCCGGACGCGATCAACTCGGTGTTCTGGCGCATCCTGATCTTCTACGTCGGCGCGCTGTTCGTGATCCTGGCGCTGTACCCGTGGAACGAGATCGGCGCGCAGGGCAGCCCGTTCGTGCTGACCTTCGAGCGCCTGGGCATCAAGACCGCCGCCGGCATCATCAATTTCGTGGTGCTGACCGCGGCGCTGTCGTCGTGCAACGGCGGCATCTTCAGCACCGGCCGCATGCTGTACAACCTGTCGCTGCAGGGCCAGGCGCCGGCGGCCTTCGCCAAGGTCGACCGCAACGGCGTGCCGCGCCGAGCGCTGCTGGTGTCGATCGCCGCGCTGCTGGCCGGCGTGCTGCTCAACTACCTGGTGCCGGAGAAGGTCTTCGTCTGGGTGACCGCGATCTCCACCTTCGGCGCGGTCTGGACCTGGGCCGTCATCCTGGTCACGCAGATCCAGTTCCGCCGCGGGCTGGCCCCGGCGGCGCGCCAGGCGCTGGCGTTCCGCATGCCGTTCTGGCCGTATGGCTCGTATATCGCGCTGGCGTTCCTGGCGCTGGTGGTGGCGCTGATGGCCTACTTCCCCGATACCCGCGTGGCGCTGTACGTGGGGCCGGGCTGGCTGGTGCTGCTGACGATCTGCTACTACGCGCTCGACATGCGCTCGCGCGGGCCGGTCAGCTACCGCGCCTGAGCCAACGGCGGGTCCGCGCCCGCCGGCTGGCCATCGCCTAAAATGGCCCCCGAACCATGCCAACGCAGGGGGCCGCATGACTGAGACCACCGTGCCCGACGCCGCCATGGCGCTGTCGCTGCTGTCGCTCGCGATCTGGGCCGTGCTGCTGTTCGGGCGCGCCGGCTTCTGGCGCGTGCGCCGGCCACCGGCCGCGCCGGCGCCGGCGCATTGGCCGGAAGTGGTCGCCATCATTCCCGCGCGCGACGAGGCCGAGGTCATCGGCAGCGCGGTGGCCGCAGTGCTGGGCCAGCGCTACCCGGGCCCGCTGGCGCTGGTGGTGGTGGACGACCACAGCGCGGACGGCACCGCCGATATCGCCCGCGCCGCCGCGGCCACCACCGCGCGCCCGCATGCGCTCACCGTCATCGGCGCGCGCGAACTGCCGGCCGGCTGGAGCGGCAAGGTCTGGGCGCAGTCCGAAGGCCTGGCCACCGCCGACCGCATCGCGCCGCACGCACGCTATGTCTGGCTGACCGATGCCGACATCCGCCACGGCCCGGGCGTGCTGGCCGGCCTGGTGGCGCGCGCCGAGGCGGAACGGCGCGACCTGGTCTCGCTGATGGTGCGGCTGCGCTGCACCTCGGCATGGGAACGGCTGGTGGTGCCGGCCTTTGTCTTTTTCTTCGCCAAGCTCTACCCGTTCGCCCGCGTGCGCGATCCGCGCAGCCGCGTTGCCGCCGCGGCCGGCGGCTGCATGCTGGCGCGCCGCGCGGCGCTGGCGCGCATCGGCGGCTTTGCCGCGATCCGCGGCGAGCTGATCGACGACTGCAGCCTGGCCGCGCGCATCAAGCCCGGCGGCGCCATCCGGCTGGACCTGGCTGAGGACAGCGTGTCGCTGCGCCCCTATGACGACTGGCGCAGCCTGTGGGACATGATCGCGCGCAGCGCCTACACGCAGCTGCGCCATTCGCCGCTGTGGCTGGCGGGCGCGGTCGCCGGCATGGCCCTGACCTATCTGGTGCCGCCGGTGCTGGCGCTGGGCTGGGGCCTATGGCCGGCATGGCTGGCCTGGGCCGCGATGGCGCTGGCCTACCTGCCGATGCTGCGCGAATACCGGCAGCCGTGGTGGCTGGCGCCGCTGCTGCCGGTGACGGCGCTGTTCTACCTGGGCGCGACGCTCGACTCGGCGCGGCGCTACCGGCTGCGGCGCGGCGGGCAGTGGAAGGGCCGCAACCAGGCCCCGTTGCGCCCCTGAGCCGGCGGCTCAGGGATGGCCAAGGTATCCGTGCGCGCGGAACCATGCCAGCGCGTCGCGCAGCCCCTCCTGGTACGGGCGTGGCTGATACCCCAGTTCCTTGCGCGCCTTGTCTGACGTAAAGAACATCCGGTAGCGGGACATATTGAGTCCATCGACAGTCAGGAACGGCTCCCTGCCGGTCAGCCGCGCCGCCGCTTCCGCGCCGTAGGCCAGCGGATACAGCGGCCAGCGCGGCAGCTGCAGGGTCGGCGCGCGCCGGCCGCACAGCTGGGCGATATCGCGCAGCATCTGCTGCAGCATCACGTCCTGGCCGCCCAGGATGTAGCGCTCGCCAGTGCGGCCACGCTCCAGCGCCAGCAAATGCCCGTGGGCGACGTCGTCGACATGGGCCAGGTTCAGCCCGGTATCGACAAAGGCCGGGATCTTGCCGGTGGCGGCCTCGACGATGATGCGGCCGGTCGGCGTGGGCCGCACGTCGCGCGGGCCGATCGGGGTGGACGGGTTGACGATGACCGCCGGCAGGCCATGTTCGGCGATACGTTGCTCCACCACGCGCTCGGCCAGCACCTTGCTGCGCTTGTACGCGCCGATGGCTTCATGCGGGCGCATCGCCGCGGTCTCGTCCACCGGTGCCTGCGCGCCGGCCACGCGCAGCGTCGCCACGCTGCTGGTATAGACCACTCGCTCGACGCCGGCCCGCTGCGCGGCCTCCATCACCGCCAGCGTGCCGTCGACGTTGGTGCGCACGATGTCTTCGGGATCGCGCGCCCATAGCCGGTAGTCGGCGGCCACGTGGAACAGGTAGCGCACGCCCTGCAGCGCCGCGGCCACCGCGGCGGCATCGCGCATGTCGCCCTGGACCACCGTCAGCGGCAGCCCGGCTAGATTGGTGCGGGGGCTCTGCGGGCGCACCAGCACGCGCACGCGCCAGCCGCGCGCCAGCGCCTGGCGCGCCACCGCCGAGCCCAGGAAACCCGCAGCACCGGTCACCAGCACGTCATCGTTTTTGCTCATCAGCCCGTTTCCTCGCAAGGCGGCGTCGCCGGCCGGCCCTGCGCCGACCATGGCGGCGCCAGACAAAGCCGGCGTGTCGGGTATATAGTAACCACCGTGCGAGGAAAATGTGATCCGCGGCGGATCTCCGGTGGGTCTGGCTCCGGTGGGTCTGGCTCGATCCCGGGCATGGTTTTCCGTTGCGCGATCCCAAACACT
Organism: Cupriavidus nantongensis; assembly: GCF_041726985.1. Lineage (GTDB taxonomy): Bacteria > Pseudomonadota > Gammaproteobacteria > Burkholderiales > Burkholderiaceae > Cupriavidus > Cupriavidus nantongensis_A. The sequence goes on from NZ_CP168302.1 coordinate 943,491, forward strand.
GAAACCCGTAGCAAAAGGGTCGGGGGCCTACTCCATGCAGGTGATTCTTGCTCAGCCCCGGGGCTTCTGTGCCGGCGTGGTGCGCGCGATCGAGATCGTCGACCGCGCCCTCGTGAAGCACGGTGCGCCGGTGTTCGTGCGGCATGAGATCGTGCATAACAAGCACGTCGTACAGGGACTGAAGGACAAGGGCGCGCGTTTCGTCGAAGAACTGGACGAAGTGCCGGCCGGCGCGGTGACCATCTTCAGCGCGCACGGAGTCTCGCGCGAGGTCGTCGCCGATGCCCGCCAGCGCCAGCTGCATGCCATTGACGCCACCTGCCCGCTGGTGATCAAGGTCCACACCCAGGGCCGCCAGTACGCCGCCAGCGGCCGCACCGTGATCCTGATCGGCCATGCCGGCCACCCCGAGGTCGAAGGCACCATGGGGCAGATTCCCGGCAAGGTGATCCTGGTGCAGAACGAGGCCGACGTCGGCAAGCTCGACCTGCCCGACGACACCCCGGTCGCCTACGTCACGCAGACCACGCTGAGTGTGGACGACACCCGCAACATCATCGCCGCGCTCGGACGGCGCTTCAGCAACCTGGTCGGCCCCGATACGCGCGATATCTGCTACGCCACGCAGAACCGCCAGAGCGCGGTGCGCGACCTGTGCAAGCTGGCCGACGTGATCCTGGTGATCGGCGCGACCAACAGTTCCAACTCCAACCGCCTGCGCGAGATCGGCACCGAAAGCGGCGTGCCCAGCTACCTGATCGCCGAAGGCAGCGAGCTCGACCCGGCCTGGGTGCGCGACGCCAACGTGGTCGGCATCACCGCCGGCGCCTCGGCCCCCGAGGCCATGGTCGAAGACGTGATCGCGGCGCTGCGCCGGCTGGGCCCGGTCGAGGTCAGCACCATGGCCGGGCGCGAAGAGCATGCCGAGTTCCGGCTGCCGGCCGAGCTGGCCGACGTGAAGCCGCCGGCGGCATCGCTTCAGTCCGGCACGGATGCCGCGCCTGCCGCCAACGAGAACATTGCAGGCTGAACCAACCAGAGGAAGCTGTCGTGGCCATTCCGCTCCTGCAGGTTGCCCGCGTGGGCGCCTATATCGTCGGCAAGCATCTGTCGCGGCAGAAACACTATCCGCTTGCGCTGATGCTCGAACCGCTGTTCCGCTGCAACCTGGCGTGCTCGGGCTGCGGCAAGATCGATTACCCCGACCCGATCCTGAACCAGCGCCTGTCGGTGCAGCAATGCCTGGAGGCGGTGGACGAGTGCGGCGCGCCGGTGGTGTCCATCGCCGGCGGCGAGCCGCTGCTGCACAAGGACATGCCGCAGATCGTGCAAGGCATCATCCGGCGGCGCAAGTTCGTCTACCTGTGCACCAATGCGCTGCTGATGGAGAAGAAGCTGGACCAGTACCAGCCCAGCCCGTATTTCATCTGGTCGGTGCACCTGGACGGCGACCGCGAGATGCATGACCGCTCGGTGTGCCAGGAAGGCGTGTACGACCGTTGCGTCGAGGCGATCCGCGCGGCCAAGGCGCGCGGCTTCCGCGTCAATATCAATTGCACGCTGTTCAACGACGCGCAGCCCGAGCGCGTGGCCAGGTTCTTCGATTCGGTCAAGGCGCTGGGCGTCGATGGCATCACCGTGTCGCCGGGCTATGCCTATGAGCGCGCGCCGGACCAGCAGCACTTCCTGAACCGCGGCAAGACCCGCCAGCTGTTCCGCGACATCCTCAGCCGCGGCCGCGCGGGCAAGAACTGGGCGTTCAGCCAGTCGACGCTGTTCCTGGACTTCCTCGCCGGCAACCAGACCTACCACTGCACCCCGTGGGGCAACCCGGCGCGCACGGTATTCGGCTGGCAGCGCCCGTGCTACCTGGTCGGCGAAGGCTATGCCGCGACCTTCCGCGAACTGATGGAAGAGACCGACTGGGACGCCTACGGCACCGGCAACTACGAGAAATGCGCCGACTGCATGGTGCACAGCGGCTACGAAGCCACCGCCGTGGCAGACACCTTTGCGCATCCGCTCAAGGCGCTCGGCGTCAGCCTGCGCGGCGTGCGTACCAGCGGCCCGATGGCGCCGGACATTGCGCTGGACCGGCAGCGGCCGGCCGAATACGTGTTCTCGCGCCACGTCGAGATCAAGCTCGAGGAAATCCAGCGCACCCGGCCGCCAGCGAAGCAGCCGCGGCCGGCCGAGGCGCCTGCCAGCGCCGCCACGCACTGAAGCCATTGCCATGGCCGCCGGACTTGCCAGCATCCTGCCCGGCGCAGCGCTGGTCTGCGTGGCGGCTGGCTATGCACTGGCCGCGGCCTGGCTGTCGCGGCGCAAGCCTGCGCCACGCGGAGCCATGGCTGCCACGCCGGTCAGCGTGCTCAAGCCGCTGTGCGGCGCAGAACCCCGGCTCCACGCCAACCTGGCAACCTTCTGCCGGCAACGGCATCCGTGCTTCCAGCTGGTGTTCGGGGTGCGTGCCGCGGACGATCCCGCCATCGCGGTGGTGGAGCGGCTGCGGCGCGACTTCCCGGGCTGCGACATCGCACTGGTGATCGATCCGCGGGTGCACGGCAGCAACCTCAAGGTCAGCAACCTGATCAACCTGTCCGGCGCGGCCCGGCACGATGCGCTGGTCATCGCCGACAGCGACGTCGCGGTGGCACCGGACTACCTGGCGTTCGTGACGGCGCCGCTGGCGGAGAACAACGTCGGCGTGGTCACCTGCCTGTACCGCGGCCATGCCATCGGCGGCTTCTGGTCGCGCCTGGGCGCGCAGTTCATCGACGACTGGTTCGCGCCGGCGGTGCGCATCGCCCATGCGGGCGGCTCGCGCCGCTTTGCCTTTGGCGCAACCATCGCGCTGCGCCGCGACACGCTGGCGGCGATCGGCGGATTCGAGGCCTTGCGCAACCTGTTGGCGGACGATTTCTGGCTGGGCGAACTGACACGGCGGCAGGGCTTGCGCACGGTGTTGTCGGAGGTGGTGGTGAAGACCGATATCACCGAAGACGGCTTCACGCTGCTGTGGCGGCATGAGTTGCGGTGGATGCGGACGATCGCGTCGCTGAATCCTGCGGGCTATGCGTTCAGCTTCGTCACCTTCACCTGGCCGATGCTGGCGTTGGGCGTGTGGCTCGCGCCGCTGCCGCTGGTGATCGCCGCGGCGGCCGTCGGCGTGATGGCGCGCAGCGTGCTGGCGGGGAGCGTCGCGGCGGCCCTGCGGGCGCCGTTGCGCGATGCCTTGTTGCTGGCGTGCTGGGCGCTGGCGTTGGCGGGCAAGCGGGTGTGGTGGCGGGAGCAGGTGCTGCCGGTCGATCACGGGCAGCACTCCGGGCAAGCGCCGGCCCTCTCCCCCGCCCCTCTCCCGCAAGCGGGAGAGGGGAGAAAACAAGCGGACGCAGAAGTCCCGAGGGTTCGCTCCCCTCTCCCGCGCGCGGGAGAGGGGCTGGGGGAGAGGGCCAGCGCCGCCACGAAGTCCTCACCCACCCCACCTTTCACCGGCATCCATACCGAGAGGCCGCTATGAAAAAAACCCTGTTCCTGCAGGCCCCGTCCTTCGACGGCTTCGATGGCGGCGCGGGATCGCGCTACCAGGCCAAGCGCGAGATCAAGTCGTTCTGGTATCCCACCTGGCTGGCGCAGCCCGCCGCGCTGGTGCCCGGCAGCCGCGTGCTCGATGCCCCGGCCGACGGCCTGACCGTGCAGCAGACGCTGGAGATTGCCGCGGACTATGAGTTGGTAATCATCCACACCAGCACGCCGTCGTTCCCCACCGATGCCAAATTCGCCGAGGCACTGAAGCAGCGCCATCCCGGCGTGATGATCGGCATGGTCGGCGCCAAGCCCGCGGTCGATCCCGGCGGCACGCTGGGCGCGAGCGACGCCATCGACTTCGTCTGCCGCGAGGAGTTCGACTACACCTGCCAGGACGTGGCCGCGGGCAAGCCGCTCAAGGACATCCTGGGGCTCAGCTATCGCCTGCCGGACGGTTCGCTCGAGCACAACGGCCAGCGCCCGATGATCGAGGACATGGACGCGCTGCCGTTCGTGGCGCCGGTCTACCAGCGCGACCTCAAGATCGAGAATTACTTCATCGGCTACCTGAAGCATCCTTACGTGTCGATCTACACCGGGCGCGGCTGCCGCTCGCGCTGCACCTTCTGCCTGTGGCCGCAGACCGTGGGCGGGCACCGCTACCGCACGCGCTCGGCCGCAAGCGTGATCGCCGAGGTGAAATGGATCAAGGAGAACATGCCCGAGGTCAGGGAGATCATGTTCGACGACGACACCTTCACCGACTTCAAGCCGCGCGTGGAAGAGATTGCGCGCGGGCTGGGCCAGCTGGGCGTGACGTGGTCGTGCAACGCCAAGGCCAACGTCCCGTACAGCACGCTCAAGATCATGAAGGAAAACGGGCTGCGCCTGCTGCTGGTGGGCTACGAGTCCGGCGACGACCAGATCCTGCTGAACATCAAGAAGGGCCTGCGCACCGACATCGCGCGCCGCTTCACCGAGGACTGCCGCAAGCTCGGCATCCAGATCCACGGCACCTTCATCCTGGGCCTGCCGGGCGAGACCCGCGAGACCATCGAGAAGACCATCGAGTACGCGAAGGAAATCAACCCGCACACCATCCAGGTCTCGCTGGCCGCGCCCTACCCCGGCACCACGCTGTACCGCCAGGCGGTGGAGAACGGCTGGCTCGAGGAGAACAAGGTCATCAACCTGGTCAACGACCAGGGCGTGCAGCTGGCGGCGATCAGCTACCCGCACTTGTCGAAGGAGGATATCTACCACGGCGTGGAGACCTTCTACAGGCGCTTCTACTTCCGCCCCGGCAAGATCTGGGAGATCGTGCGCGAGATGCTCGGCAGCTGGGACATGATGAAGCGGCGCCTGCGCGAAGGCGTGGAGTTCTTCCGCTTCCTGCGCTCGCACGAGGCCTGATCCTGGCCCGGGCGCTTACCGCTGCGGAACAACGCGCGCTGATCGTCACCGCCGACGACTTCGGGCTGCACCCGGCCGTCAACGAAGCGGTGGAGCTGGCCCACCGCGACGGCGTGCTCAACGCCGCCAGCCTGATGGTGGGCGCGCCCGCGGTGGCCGATGCGGTGGCGCGCGCGCGCCGGCTGCCCGCGTTGCGCGTGGGGCTGCACCTGGTGCTGGCCGACGGCCCCGCCACGCTGCCGCGCGCGCGCATCCCCGCGCTGGTCGACGCACACGGCCGCTTCGGCTCGGCCATGGCGCTGGATGGCTGCCGCTACTTTTTCCTGCCCGCGGTGCGCCGCCAGCTTGCCGCGGAAATCCGCGCGCAATTCGAGGCCTTCGCCGCCACCGGCCTGGCGCTGGACCACGTCAATACGCACAAGCATTTCCATCTGCATCCGACCGTGCTGTCGCTGATCCTGTCGATCGGGCGCGACTACGGGCTGCGCGCCATGCGGCTGCCGCGCGAGGCGGGCGCGCCCTGGCTGCTGCGCCCGTGGCTGGCGTTGCTGCGCCGCCGGCTGGACCGCGCCGGCATTGCGCACAACGACTACGTGGTCGGCATCGCGCGCAGCGGCCAGATGGACGAGGCCGCGTTGCTGCAGGCGCTGGCGCAACTGCCCGCGGGCGTGGGCGAGATCTACCTGCATCCGGCGGTGGTGTCCGGCGCCACCATCGCTCCATCCATGCACGGCTACCGCCATGCCGACGAACTCGCCGCGCTGCTGTCGCCACGCGTGCGCGCGGCGCTGGAGCAGGCTGCCCACCGGCGCGGCGGCTTTGCCGATGTGCTCGGCGGCAGGCTGTTCGGCTGACGATTGCCGATGAAACGCCTGGCCTACCTGACCGGACTGCTCGGGCTGCTGGCACTGACCGCGCTGGTGATCCACCAGGGCGCCAGCGATATCGCCGCCGTGATGGCCCGGGGCGGCTGGCCGCTGCTGTGGCTGGTGCCGCTGCACGCGCTGCCGCTGCTGCTCGACGCGCAGGGCTGGCGCGTGCTGCTGACCTCCGCCGATCCCGACGAACGTGCCGGCGTCGGCTTCCTGTGGTGGGTCGCCGCAGTGCGCGAGGCGGTGGGCCGCCTGCTGCCCACGGTCGGCGTGGGCGGCGAGCTGGTCGGCATCCGCCTGACGCGGCTGCGCATCCACGACACCACCGCGGTCACCGCCAGCGTGGTGGTCGAAGTGATGGTGACGATGTTCTCGCAATACCTGTTTGCCGCCACCGGCGTGCTGATGCTGGTGGTCGCGCTGCAGCAGCGCGCCGGCGCGTGGATCATCCTGGCCGGCCTGCTGCTGTCGCTGCCGGTGCCGGTGCTGTTCGCGCTGTCGCTGCGCCACGCCGGGCTCTTCGAGAAGCTGGAAGGCGCGGCGCGCCGGCTGTTCGGGGCCGACCACCGCATCGTCGCGCTGATCGACGGCGCGCGCCTGGACGCGCATATCCGCGCGCTCAACCGGCGCCACCGCGAACTGGCCAAGGCCCTGGGCTGGCAACTGGCCGGGCTGCTCAGCGGCACGCTGGAGATCTGGCTGGCGCTGTGGCTGCTGGGCCATCCGGTGCCGTTCTGGCAGGCGCTGGCGATCGAGTCGCTGACGCAGGCCGCGCGCCACGTGGCGTTCTTCGTGCCGGCCGGGCTGGGCGTGCAGGAAGCGGTGGTGATGCTGCTGGGCCAGGTGCTGGGGATGAGCGCGGAGGTTGCGTTGGCGCTGGCGCTGGTCAGGCGCGCGCGCGAGATCCTGTTCGGGGTGCCGGCGCTGCTGTCATGGCAGTGGGTGGAACTGCGCCGCTGGCGGCGCCGGCAGGCCGCGCCCTAGTGCGCGGCCGCCGCGGCAGCAAAGGCCTGCTCAGATCTCCGACGCCTGGCGCGCGTTGTGCGTGGTCAGGTACTTCACCAGCCCGTCGACACCGTTGCGCGCGACGATGTCGGCAAACTGCTTGCGGTACACCTCGATCAGCCACGCCCCCATCATGTTGATGTCATAGATCTTCCAGCCGGTCGCGGTGCGCTGCAGCCGGTAGTCGATCTGCATCTCGTCGGCATTGTTGATCACGCGCGTCTGCACCACCACATCTGTCGCCCCGCTCGCGGCCTTGCCCGGCTGGTAGCGGAACCTGACGTTCTGCTCGCGCAGTTGCGCCAGCGAGACCGCGTAGCTGCGCACCAGCAGCGTCTGGAACTGCTCGTACAGCTGTTGCTGCTGCTCCGGCGTGGCCGTGCGCCAGGCGCTGCCCAGCGCCAGCCGCGTGGTGCGCTGGAAATCGGTGTAAGGCAGGAATTGCTTCTGCACGACCGCGGTGATCTTGCCCAGGTCGCCGGCGCGGGTCTCGGGCTGGGACTGGATGGTGCCGATCACGCCCTCCACCGCGGCCTGTACCAGCCGCTCGGGGCTGGCGCGCAGGTCGCCGGGCTGGATTGCCTGGGCGTGCACGACGGATGCCATGGCCATCGCCGCAAACGGCGCCACGGAAAGCAAACGGTGAATCGCCATGGATGCAAGAGCGGGGAATGACTGAAGAGGGTGTGGCGGCGGCGCCGTGCTACACGGCGCCCCGGCCGGCACCGGCTGACAGTGTATAGCGGATCGGCCCGCATCGCGGCTGCGCCGGGGACCGCATGGCGCATGCCGCACGGCGCCAGCCGATATACTCGCGGTTCGTGCTCCTTCCGGATCCGCCCATGCTGACTTCGCTGCTGACACGCATCGTCCGGCTTGCCACCGCCTGGCCGTGGCGCGTCATCCTGCTGGCGGCACTGCTGACGGCGGCCAGCGGCACCTACGTGGCCCGTAACTTCGCCATCAACACCGACATCGGCCGCCTGCTGGATTCCGACGCGCCCTGGGCGCTGCGCGACGAGGCCATCGCCAAGGCCTTTCCGCAGCGTGGCCAGATGATCCTGGCGGTGGTGCAGGCGCCGGCCGCGGAGCTGGCCGATGCCGCCGCCGATGCGCTGGCCGAAGCCTTGCGCCGGCAGCCGGCGCGTTTTACCGCAGTCAGCCAGCCCGGCGGCGGCGCCTTCTTCGCGCGCAACGGGCTGCTGTTCGCCGGCACCGATGAAGTCAACCAGCTGACGCAGCAACTGACGCAGGCGCGTCCGCTGGTCAACGCCCTCGCGCGCGACCCGACGCTGCGCGGCCTGTCCGATGTGCTTACCACCACGCTGGCGCTGCCGCTGCAGATGGGGCAGGTCAAGCTGGGCGACATGGCCGGGCTGATGGGCAGCAGCGCACGCACGCTGGACCAGGTGCTGGCCGGCAAGCCCGCCGCGCTGTCGTGGGCGGGGCTGCTCGACGACAGCCTCAAGCCCGGCCCCGACGGCCAGGTCTACCGCTATGTCGCGCTCAGCCCGGTGCTCGACTACAGCGACCTCAAAGCCGGCGCCGCGGCCGCGCGCGCGATCCGCCACGCCGCGGACGAACTGCAGCTGGCGCAGCGCTACCAGGCTTCGGTGCGCCTGACAGGGCCGCAGGCGCTGGCCGACGATGAATTCGCCTCGGTCAGCGACGGCGCCGTGCTCAACGGCGCGCTGACGGTGCTGGCGGTGGTGCTGATCCTGTGGCTGGCGCTGCGTTCGGCGCGGCTGATCGTGGCGGTGCTGGCGAGCCTGTTCGCCGGGCTGCTGATCACCGCCGCGCTGGGACTGGCCATGGTGGGCGCGCTGAACATGATCTCGGTGGCCTTCGCGGTGCTGTTCGTCGGACTGGGCGTGGACTTCGGCATCCAGTTCGGCGTGCGCTACCGCGCCGAGCGCCATGACCGCGACCATATCGTCGATGCGCTGGGGCTGGCCGCACGCGCCGTCGGCGCGCCGCTGGCGCTGGCCGCCGCGGCTACGGCGGCGGCGTTCTTCTGCTTCCTGCCCACCGACTATCGCGGCGTGGCCGAGCTGGGCCTGATCGCCGGCGTCGGCATGGTGGTGGCGTTCGCCACCACCTTCACGCTGCTGCCGGCGCTGATCGCCGTGCTCAGGCCCGGTGGCGAATCTGCGTCGCCGGGCTTTGCCTGGCTGGCGCCGGCGGACCGCTTCTTCGACCGCTACCGCAAGCCGGTGCTGCTGGTGACGCTGCTCGCCATCCTCGCGGGCGCGCCGCTGCTGCCGCACCTGCGCTTCGACTTCGACCCGCTGCACCTGAAGGACCCGCAGTCCGAATCGATGGCCACGCTGCTGTCGCTGCAGGACGCGCCGCAGGCCGGCACCGACGATGTCAGCGTGCTGGCGCCGTCGCTGGCAGCCGCGCACGCGCTGGCGGGCCAGCTCGCGGCGCTGCCCGAAGTGGCGCGCGCGGTCACGCTGCAGAGCTTTATTCCCGACGACCAGCCGCCCAAGCTGCAGGCCATCGCAGCGGCATCTGCCGCGCTGATGCCGGCGCTGACCCAAGCCCCCGCGGCGCCCGCCACCGACGGCGCACGCGTCAATGCGCTGCGCAACGCCGCGCGGCAGCTGGCCATCGCCGCCGACGAGCATCCTGGTCCCGGCGCCGCCGAAGCGGCGCATCTTTCCGCCACGCTGAAGAAGCTGGCCGCAGCCGATGCGCCCATGCGCGACCGTGCCGAGCGCGCCATCGCCCTGCCGCTGCAGCTGGCACTGGCAAAACTGAAGCTGGCGCTGACGCCGCAGGCGGTCAGCCAGCAGACGCTGCCACCCGAGCTGGTGCGAGACTGGATTGCCGCGGACGGGCGCGCGCTGGTCAACGTCAGCCCGAAGCTGCCGCCACCCGCCAGTGCGCAGCGCGAAGCCGCGCTGGCAAGCTTTATCGCCGCGGTGCAGCGCGTGGCGCCCACCGCCACCGGCGGGCCGATCTCGATCCGCGGCTCGGCCGATACCATCATGACCGCGTTTGCGCAGGCGGGGGCCTGGGCGGTGCTGTCGATCACCATCCTGCTGTGGATCACGCTGCGCCGCTTCGGCGACGTGCTGCGCACGCTCATCCCGCTGCTGGTATCGGCCATCGTCACGCTGGAGCTGTGCGTGGTGTTCGGCATTGCGCTGAACTTTGCCAACGTGATCGCGCTGCCGCTGCTGCTAGGCGTGGGGGTTGCCTTCAAGATCTACTACGTGATTGCCTGGCGGCACGGCAAGACCCAGCTGCTGCAGTCCAGCCTGACGCACGCCGTGCTGTACAGCGCCGCAACCACCGCGGTTGCCTTCGGCAGCCTGTGGCTGTCGCAGCATCCCGGCACCGCCAGCATGGGCAAGCTGCTGGCGCTGGCGCTGGCCTGCACGCTGGTCGGCGCGGTGTTCTTCCAGCCGATCCTGATGGGCCGTCCGCGCGAAGAGGGTCCCCTCGGACCGGACCAGCCGGCCCGGCCCTGACGCTCTTTCCGCCCGCGCGACCGACCCACCCTGTCTCGATGCCCGTTCCGCTTCGCTTTCCGACGCTCGCCACAACCGCCATCGCCGCAACTGTGCTCGCGGGCTGCGCCACCGGCCCGCAAGCCACTCCGGACGATCCGCTGGAGCCGATGAACCGCGCCCTCTTCACCGTCAACGACAAGCTGGACCAGTATGTCGCCACGCCGGTGGCCAAGGGCTACAAGGCAGTCACGCCGGAGCCGGTGCGCGCCGCGGTCAGCAATTTCTATTCGAACCTCGCGGACATCGGCAACTTTGCCAACAACCTGCTGCAGGGCAAGGGCGTGGCGGCGGCGGAAAGCTTTATGCGGGTGGCGATGAATTCCGTGCTGGGCCTGGGCGGGCTGATCGATCTCGCCACGCCGGCAGGGCTGCCGAAGCACTCGCAGGATTTCGGGCTGACGCTGGGCACGTGGGGCGTGCCGTCAGGGCCCTACCTGGTGCTGCCGCTGTTTGGCCCCAGCTCGTTCCGCGACGGCGCGGGCCTGTATGTGAATTTCTGGTTCGATCCCACCACCTATGCCGAGCCGGCGGTGCGCAACTCGGTGTACGGGATGAACGTGGTCGACGTGCGCACCAACCTGCTGGGCGCGACCGACCTGCTCAAGCTGGCGGCGCTGGACAAGTACGCCTTTGTGCGCGACGCGTACCTGCAGCGGCGGCGCTACCTGCTCGGCGAGAACACTGCGTTGCCGGACTACGGGGATGACGAGGACGCCGGCGGGGACGCGGTGCCAGCATCACCGGCAGCCCCCGCCGGCACGCCGGCGCCCGCGCAGCCGCAGGCGCCGCAGGCACCGCAGGCACCCCGACAGGGCGCTTAGCTGCCGATACCCAGCAGCACCACTTCGAAGGTCAGCGTGGCGTTCGGCGGAATCGTGCCCGGCACGCCGCGCGCACCGTAGGCGGTGCCTGGCGGGCAGGTCAGGCGTGCCTTGCCGCCCACCTGCATGGCCTGCACGCCCTCGGTCCAGCACGGGATCACACGGTTGAGCGGAAAGGAGATCGGCTGGCCGCGCTTGTACGAGCTGTCGAATTCGGTGCCGTCCGCGAGCGTGCCGCGGTAGTGCACCTGTACCGTGTCGGTGGCCTTGGGCGAGGCGCCGGTGCCCTTGATCAGGTGCTGGATGGTCATGCCCGATGCCAGCGTCTGCGGCGCCGCGGCCGGGGCAGCAGGGGCGGCAGGCGCCGAAGCGGCCGGCCCGGCAGCGCAGGCGGCGCCGGCAAGGGTCAGGGTGCCAAGGAAAAGCGCGAGTGTTTTCATGGAAGGCCTGCTCTCGAGGTCGTGATTGGGGATGCGGCAGTTTAACCGACGCGCGCCGCCGGTATGGCGGCGGCGGCATATCGCGCACCGCGGCCGCACCGCCCGCAGGCATGGTGCGCCGCACCGCGGCGCGCCCGTTACACCGGGCGTTTTGCCGTCTACGATGGTTCGTGACAGCCTGCCGCCGCGCGGGCGCACGGAGACGGTCATGGCACTGACGGATTCCAGGGACCTCGTGGTCTCAACCTTGAACACGCGCTCGGTGGCGCAGTACGAGACCGCCCTGCGCCTGCTGAACGGCTACTACGGCGACCCGCTTGCCGTGATCGACGCCGCGCTGGCCGACGACCCCGGCTTCGCCATGGGCCACGCGCTGCGCGCCGCGCTGATGGTGACCTCAGGCGACGGCACCGCCGAGCCCATGCTGCGCCAGAGCGTCGAGGCCGGCGAAGCGCTGCACGCCCGCGCCAACGAGCGCGAGCGCCGCCATATCGCCGCGGCGCGCGCCTGGCTCGACGGCGATTTCGAGCGCGCCGTGCGCTGCTATGGCGACATCGTGATCGATTATCCACGCGACCTGCTCGCGCTGCAGACCGCGCACCTGGGCGACTTCCTGCTGGGCCAGTCGACCATGCTGCGCGACCGCGTGGCGCAGGCGCTGCCGCACTGGGATGCCGGCATGCCCGGCTACGGCTACGTCCTTGGCATGCACGCGTTCGGCCTGGAAGAAACCCAGCTCTACGAGCGCGCCGAGGAAACCGGACGGCGCGCGCTGGAGTGCCAGCCGCGCGATCCGTGGGCGGTGCATGCGGTGGCGCACGTAATGGAGATGCAGGGCCGGCTCGCCGACGGCATTGCCTGGCTCGAAGGCCGGCGCCAGGACTGGGCCGAGGACAACATGCTGGCGGTGCATAACTGGTGGCACCTGGCGCTGTTCCTGCTGGAAGACGACCGGACCGACGAGGTGCTGGCGCTGTACGACCGCGCCATCAGCCGACCCGCGCCGGCGATCGCGCTGGACCTGGTCGATGCCTCCGCGCTGCTGTGGCGGCTGCAGCTGCGCGGCGTGGACGTGGGCCGGCGCTGGCATGCGGTGGCGGATGACTGGCTCGGCCGCGGCGCGGCTGGCTATTACGCTTTCAACGACGTGCATGCGGTGATGGCCAGCCTGGGCGCGCAGCGCCCCGCCGCGGCCGACCAGGTGCGCGCCGCGCTGGAGCGGGCCGCGCTGGGCAACGGCACCAACGCGATGATGTCGCGGGAAGTAGGGCTGCCGGTGGCCGATGCGCTGATCGCGTTTGCGCAGGGCGATTACGCCACCGCGATCGAGCTGCTGGTGCCGGTGCGCCTGGTGGCCCACCGCTTCGGCGGCAGCCACGCGCAGCGCGACGTGATCGGGCTGACCCTGCTCGAAGCAGCGCTGCGCAGCGGCAGCGGCAACCTGGCGCTCGCGCTCACCGCCGAGCGCGCCGCGCTCAAGCCCGTCAGCCCAAGCCTGCGCCGGCTGGTGCAGCGCGCCGACACCTGCCGCGCGCAACCCTGACGCATGGGAGGGGAGTGGCGGCAGGGATGGGAACCGGCGCCTATACTGCACCTGTCCTGACCGGAGACCCGCCATGCCCAGCATCCGCGCCCTGTTCCGTCCCGCCCTGCTCCGACCCATCCTTGGCGCCGCCGCCCTGGCCATGGCGGCCGTGCCGGCCATCGCCCACCACGGCTGGTCGACCTATGACGAGACCAAACCGATGACGCTGACCGGCAAGATCGTCGAAAGCCATTACGAGAACCCGCACGCGCACATCCGCATCGACGCCGGCGGCAAGCGCTGGCTCGCGGTGCTGGCCCCCGTGTCGCGCATGGAAGCGCGCGGAGCGACCTCGGACAAGGTCGCGGTGGGCCGCGAGGTCACGCTGGTCGGCTACGCCAGCAAGGAAAAACCGGACGAACTGCGCGCCGAGCGCATCACCGTGGACGGCAAGACGGTCGAGCTGCGCTGAGCCGGCACGCCGCATGCCGGCGCTCTTCACCACGTGGACGGAATGGGCCAGCACGCTGGCGCGATTGCCGTTCGCGGCAGCGCTGCGCAGTTCGGCGTGGGCCTATCCCGCGGTGGAGATCGTCCATCTGGCCGGCATGGCGCTGCTGTTCGGCTCTATCTTCGTGGTCGACATGCGGCTGGCAGGGCTTGGCCGGCGGTTGCCGGTCAGCCTGCTGCTGCGCCATGCGCTGCCGTTCACCGTCGGCGCCTTCATCGCCGTCGCGGCCAGCGGCGTGCTGCTGTTCGTGGCCCATGCCGACGAGCTGGCCGGCAACCCGGCATTCCTCACCAAGCTGGGCCTGATCGTGCTGGCACTGGGCAACGTGCTGTGGTTCCACGCCGGACCAGGCCGCAGCCTGCACGACCGAGAGCGCGGCTGGGACGCCGACGCGGCGCCGCCTGCCGGCGCACGGCTGAATGCCATGCTGTCGATTGCCGCGTGGCTGCTGGTGATCTGCGCCGGACGGCTGATCGCCTACGTCTGAAGCGGCACGCCGCCGCCATGCCCCCGTCTGGCCCGGCCGACTGCGCGTAAACGCCAATCCCCGGTCGATTTGCCGGCAAGCACAATGTATTCACATTCCCCAATATTCGATTAAAGTGATACACATTGTCGTAAATGTGAATCTCACCGCCAGATATTATTTTTATTTAAATCTGGTTTGCCGATAAAAACCGGCGACGGCCTTTGCCTGGCAATACCTGGCTCCCGCGGATGCGGCCTGTCATTGGGCCGCGGCGAGCCTTGCAGGCAGGTCCGTATGCCGCGGCACATGGGGAACCCCTTTGCATGGCGTTGACCGGCAAGGGCGCGGGGTCATCATGAGGTCCGGTTTGCCATCACGGCCTTGCCGTGATTTTCGTGGGGGAAACCTGGCGGCGCATCCGCGCCGCCAGGCCGGCTTCGGCCATCACCCAGGAAAGGCATCGGCACATGACCAAAGCCACGATCCAGACCGCGCGCGTCGCGGGCAACAGCCCGGAACAGGTCCGCGCAGCGCTGTCGCAGCTCTATCCCGGGGTTGCGGTACATACTGCATCGCCGGCGCTGGAGTTCGAGCTGCAGCAGCACCAGTTCGGCGAACTGGCGGTGATCCGGCTGTCGACCACCACGGCGATCCAGCTGGACATGATGCAGCGCCTTGACGGTTACCTGCTGCTGACCGCCGCGCAAGGCGCCGGCCTCGAGACCGGCAAGACGCCGGCCGCACCGCTGTCGCCCATGCCGCCATCCTTTATGCTCGACATGCAGCAGGTCGGGGTCTGGCGCTGGCAGCCGGGCAGCTACGACATGGTCATGATCGACGGCGCGCGCCTGCACAACCGGTTGCGGCACCTGTTGGAACGACCACTGGTGCAGCGCGTGAAATTCCACCAGTCGATCCCGGCCGATGCCCCGGCGCTGCAGCTGGCGCGCGCACTGGCCGGCGCGGCGCCCGGCTTGCGGCGCGATGATGCGCGCATGCGCGCGTGCGCGACCGAGCTGGCGCTGAGCCTGGCCGATGCCCTGGTCTACGCCGTGCTGGACGATATCCCGCACAACTACTCGCTGCTGCTGGAGCAGCGCCACGCCGGCCCTTCGCCGCGCCACGTCAAGCGCGCGATCGACTATATCCATGCCAATGCGCGCGCCGTGCTGGCGCTGGACGACATTGCCCGCGCGGCGCGCGTCAGCGTGCGCACGCTGCAGGCCGGGTTCGCGCGCTTCCAGGGCTGCTCGCCGATGCAGTACGCCAAGCGCGTGCGGCTGGAAGGCGTCTACAGCGCCTTGCGCGGCGGCGAGCTCGAGGATTCGGTGGCGCAGATCGCGCGGCAATGGGGCTTCAGCCACCTCGGCCAGTTCGCCCATGACTACCGCATGGCCTTCGGCGAAACGCCCTCGGAGACGCTGCGCACGCGCCAGAGCGCGTCGAACGACGAGGCCTTCGCCAGCCGCGGCGGCATGCCCGGCTGAGCCGCGCGCGCGCCGCACCGGGCCTGCCGCTATCGGGATTGCGCAGCGCCTATCAAACCGGCGCACTGTATCGAATCTGAAACAGATCACGCATGGACGAACGTGTGTGTGCGCGAATACTGTGCATGCACTACCGACCGGTCACTCAGGATGAAGGAGACTCAGCATGGCTTCGTCAGGCGTTCTGCTCAACCACACGGATGTTCCTGTCGCCCCCGGCACCCGCACCGTTGCTTCACCTGACGGCCCGGCCAACTTCCTGATCGCCGCGCAGCGCGACAGCGTCGCCAACTTCGCGCGCGAAGGCAACGACCTGCTGCTGACGATGCGGGATGGCAGCACGCTGCGCATCCAGGGGTTCTTCACCAACGGGGCCCAGTACAACAACCTGGTGTTCGTGCAGGAAGACGGCCAATGGCTGGCCGATTTCAGCCAGGCGCTGGGTGCGCAGGGCGATGGCGTGGCCGAGGCCGCCATGCTGTTCGAGCCGATCGGCGACAGCACTTCGACGGCATTGCTGCTGGGGCTGCTGGGCGCCGCGGCCGGTGCCGGCATCATCGCGGCCGCGGCCAGCGGTGGCGGCGGGGATGGCGGCGGTGGCGGCGTTGGCGGCGGCACCCCGCTGGCCACGCCCAAGGTTGCGCCCACCAACGGCGCCACGCTGTCCGGCACCGCCCCGGCCGGCAGCACGGTCGGCATCGACTTCAATGGCGACGGCAAGGCCGATGCCACCGTCACCGCCGATGCAGCGGGCAACTGGACCTATACGCCGGCGCAGCCGCTGCCCGACGGCACCGTGGTCAGCGTTACCGCCACCGACGGCTCCGGCAACACCAGCCCGCCGGCCACGGTGACCGTCGACGGCGCGGCCCCGGCAGCGCCCGCGATCAACGCGGCCAGCAACGATGCCGGTACGGCGATCGTTGCCGGAGGCAGCACCAGCGACACCACGCCCACGCTTTCCGGCAGCGCCGAGGCGGGCAGCACCGTCAGCATCTACAGCGGCACCACCCTGCTCGGCACCACCATTGCCGACGTGAACGGCCGCTGGAGCTTCACGCCGCCGTCGGGCCTGTCCGATGGGGACCATGCGCTGACGGTCACCGCCACCGACGCGGTCGGCAATACCGGCCCCGCCAGCGCGCCCTTCCTACTGACGATCGATAGCGCGGCGCCTGCGGCGCCCGTGATCACGCCGAGCGACGGCAGCGTGATCGCCGGCACTGCCGAGCCTGGCAGCACCATCCATATCGACCTGGACGGCGACGGCACGCCCGATGTCACCGTTACCGCCAACGACAGCGGCAACTGGACCTACACGCCGTCCCCGGCCCTGGTCGACGGCGCCCTGGTCAGCGTCACTGCCACCGACGCCGCGGGCAATACCAGTACGCCGGCCACCGCCACGATCGATGCCAGCGCACCGGCCGCGCCGGTGATTGGCAGCGTCACAGACGACGCCTCCCCGTCGACCGGCGCGCTCGCCGACGGCGATACCACCAACGACGCCACCCCGACACTTTCCGGCACTGCCGAAGCCGGCAGCACCATCAGCATCTACAACGGCACCACGTTGGTCGGCACCACCACCGCCGACGCCACCACCGGCGCCTGGACCTTCACGCCCACGTCACCGCTGCCGGATGGCCCCGTGAGCCTGACCGTCACCGCCACCGACGCCGCGGGCAACACCAGCGCGCCCAGCACCGCCTTCACGCTGACGCTGGATGCCACGCCGCCCGCGATCCCGGCCATCACCGGCGCGACCGATGACAACCCGGTCAGCACCCCGCTGGCTTCCGGCGACAGCACCAACGACACCACGCCGACACTCACCGGCACCGCCGATGCCGGCAGCACCATCAGCATCTACAACGGCGCCACGCTGATCGGCACCACCGTTGCCGATGCCACCACGGGCGCGTGGAGTTTCACCCCGACCACGCCGCTGACCGACGGTCCCTATGCGCTGACCGCCACCGCCACCGATGCGGCGGGCAACGTCAGCGCGCCGACCGCTGCCTTCAACCTTACTGTCGACACCGCTGCACCCGCCGACCCGGTCATCACGCAGGCCAACGGCACCACGATCTCCGGCACCGCCGAAGCCGGCAGCACCGTCGATATCGACTTCGATGGCGACGGCACGCCGGACGCCACAGTCACGGCCGACGCCACCACTGGCGTTTGGACCTACTCGCCTGGCACGCCGCTGCCCGATGGCACCGCGATCAGCGTCACCGCGACCGATGCCGCCGGCAATACCAGCGCGCCGGCCACCGCTACGGTCGACGCCACGCCGCCCGCGATCCCGGCCATCACCGGCGCGACCGACGACAACCCGGTCGCCAGCCCGCTGGCTTCCGGCGACAGCACCAACGATTCCACGCCAACGCTCACCGGCACTGCCGATGCCGGCAGCACCATCAGCATCTACAACGGCGCCACGCTGATCGGCACCACCGTTGCCGATGCCACCACCGGCACGTGGAGCTTTACGCCCACGTCGCCGCTGCCCGACGGCCCCGTGAGCCTGACCGCCACCGCCACCGATGCGGCCGGCAACATCAGCGCACCGACTGCTGCCTTCAACCTCACTGTCGATACCGCCGCACCCGGCACGCCGAGCATCACGCAGGCCAGTGGCACCACGATCTCTGGCACCGCCGAAGCCGGCAGCACCGTCGATATCGACTTCGATGGCGACGGCACGCCGGACGCCACAGTCACGGCCGACGCCACCACTGGCGTTTGGACCTACTCGCCTGGCACGCCGCTGCCCGATGGCACCGCGATCAGCGTCACCGCGACCGATGCCGCCGGCAATACCAGCGCGCCGGCCACCGCTACGGTCGACGCCACGCCGCCCGCGATCCCGGCCATCACCGGCGCGACCGACGACAACCCGGTCGCCAGCCCGCTGGCTTCCGGCGACAGCACCAACGACAGCACCCCGACCCTGACGGGCACCGCCGAAGCCGGCAGCACCGTCAGCATCTACAACGGCGCCACGCTGATTGGCACCACCACCGCTGACCCGACCACCGGCGTGTGGAGCTTCACGCCAACCTCGCCGCTGCCCGACGGCCCTGTGAGCCTGACTGCCACCGCGACCGATGCGGCAGGCAACGTCAGTGCGCCGACTGCTGCCTTCGACCTGACTGTCGATACCGCCGCACCTGGCACGCCGAGCATCACGCAGGCCAGCGGCACCACGATCTCCGGCACCGCCGAAGCCGGCAGCACCATCGCTATCGACCTCGATGGCGATGGCACGCCCGACACAACGGTCACCGCCGATGCGACTACCGGCGTGTGGACCTATTCGCCCGGCACACCACTGCCCGATGGCACCGGAATCAGCGTTACCGCCACCGATGCCGCTGGCAATACCAGCGCGCCGGCCACCGCCACGGTCGACGCCACGCCCCCTGCGGTCCCGGCCATCACTGGCGCAACCGACGACAACCCCGTCAGCACCCCGCTGGCTTCCGGCGACAGCACCAACGATTCCACGCCAACGCTCACCGGCACTGCCGATGCCGGCAGCACCATCAGCATCTACAACGGCGCCACGCTGATCGGCACCACCGTTGCCGATGCCACCACGGGCGCGTGGAGTTTCACCCCGACCACGCCGCTGACCGACGGTCCCTATGCGCTGACCGCCACCGCCACCGATGCGGCGGGCAACGTCAGCGCGCCGACCGCTGCCTTCAACCTTACTGTCGACACCGCTGCACCCGCCGACCCGGTCATCACACAGGCCAACGGCACCATGATCTCCGGCACCGCCGAAGCCGGCAGCACCGTTGATATCGACCTCGATGGCGATGGCACGCCCGACGCTACGGTGACGGCCGACGCCACGACCGGCGCGTGGACCTATTCGCCAGGCACGCCGTTGCCTGACGGCACGGGGATCAGCGTCACTGCCACCGATGCCGCCGGCAATACCAGCGCGCCGGCCACCGCCACGGTCGACGCCACGCCGCCTGCGATCCCGGCCATCACCGGCGCGACCGACGACAACCCGGTCAGCACCCCGCTGAACTCCGGCGACAGTACCAACGACACCACGCCGACACTCACCGGCACCGCCGATGCCGGCAGCACCATCAGCATCTACAACGGCGCCACGTTGATCGGCACCACCGTCGCCGATGCGACCACCGGCCAATGGAGCTTCACGCCGACCACGCCGCTGACCGATGGGCCTTATGCGCTGACGGCTACCGCCACCGATGCGGCAGGGAACATCAGCGCGCCGACCGCTGCCTTTAACCTGACGGTGGACACGGCAGCACCCGCTGACCCGGTCATCACTGTTGCCAATGGCACCACCCTGTCCGGCACCGCCGAAGCCGGCAGCACCGTCGGTATCGACCTCGACGGCGACGGCAACCCGGAGGGCACCGTCACCGCCGATACCACCACCGGCGAGTGGACCTACTCGCCCGCCGGCGGACTGCCCAATGGCGCCGTCGCCAGCGTCACCGCCACCGATGCCGCCGGCAATACCAGCGCTCCTGCAACGGTGACCATCGACGCCACGCCGCCTGCAATTCCGCTGATCACCAGCGTCACCGACGACAATCCGGTCGCCACCCCGCTGAATTCTGGCGACAGCACCAACGACAGCACGCCGACGCTCACCGGCACGGCCGATGCCGGCAGCACCATCAACATCTTCAACGGCGCCACGCTGGTCGGCACCACCGTCGCCGATGCCAGCACCGGGGTGTGGAGCTTCACCCCGACCACGCCGCTGACCGATGGGCCTTATGCGCTGACCGCGACCGCCACCGATGCGGCAGGCAATATCAGCGCGCCGACTACCGCCTTCGACCTGACCGTCGACACCGCTGCGCCGACTGCGCCGACGGTCGCGCAGGCCAACGGCAACACCATCTCCGGCACCGCCGAGGCCGGCAGCACGGTCAATATCGATACCAACGGCGACGGCACCCCGGACGCTACCGTCCCGGCCGATGCCACCACCGGCGCGTGGACCTATTCGCCCGGCACGCCGCTGCCCGACGGCACCGCGATCAGCGTCACCGCGACCGATGCCGCCGGCAACACCAGCGCACCGGCTACCGCCACCGTCGATGCCTTCGCACCGTCCGCGCCGGCCATCACGACCGTCACCGACGACGTCGCGCCGGTCACCAGTACGCTGAACTCCGGCGACAGCACCAACGACGACACGCCGACCCTCACCGGCACCGCGGAAGCGGGCAGCACCGTCAGCATCTTCAACGGCACCACACTGCTCGGCAGCGTCACCGCCGATGCCACCACCGGGACCTGGACCTTCACGCCGACCACGCCGCTGACCGATGGCGTCTATGCGCTGACCGCCACGGCGACCGATGCCGCGGGCAATGTCAGCGCGCCGACCACCACCTTTGACCTGACCGTCGATACCGCTGCGCCGACCGCCACGGTGGCGGTCACCGCGCTCACCGACGACACCGGCACTCTTGGCGACTGGATCACTGCCGACACCACGCCCGTCGTCAGCGGCACGCTCAGCGCGGCGCTGGCCCCCAACGAGAGGCTGGAAGTCAGCATCGACGGCGGCCTGACCTGGACCGATGCGGTGGTCACCGGCAACACGTGGCAATGGTTCCCCACCGGCCAGCTCGCGGACGGCACCTATACGATCACTACCCACGTGACCGACAGCGCTGGCAATATCGGCGCGGTCACCACCCAGAACTTCACGGTTGCGCAGCAGGCGGCGCCCGAGGCTGCCGTGAACGAAGCCGGCGGCTTGCTGGGCATCGCCGATGCCAACCTGCTCGGGCTGATCGACCTGAGCGCGCAGCAGTTCTTCACCGCCAGCGACTACAACGAGAACATTAGCAGCGTGGTAATCCAGTATGGCAGCCTGCTGGGGATTGGCATGCAGCGGCTCGACGCCAGCCAGGCGCTGGCCGCGGAACTGGGACTCACCTTCAACGTGGTCAACGACCCTGGCACTGTGTTCATCGCCCCCACGTCCACGATGACGATAGGCGCCATCGGCGGCGGCCCGATCGACAACCTGAGCCTGAACGAACTGCTCGGTTCGATCACGCTGGAGGGCGGCCTGCTGGGCGTCAGCGCAAGCCTGCTCGACTCCATGTCGATCACCGCGACCGACACCACCGGGCTGACCACCACGTCCACCGGCAGCCAGCTGGTCAGCGCCGGCGTGCTGACCAACCTGCTCGGCGCGACCCCGCCGTCGGCGATCATCGAGGGCGATGGCGCAGGCAATACGCTCACGGGCAGCGCGGGCAATGACCGGCTCTACGGCTACGATGGCAACGACACCATCAATGCCGGCGACGGCAACGACCTGGTGCGCGGCGGCGCCGGCGACGACATCCTGAATGGCGAGGCCGGCAACGACGTACTGATCGGCGGCGCCGGCAACGACACCATGAGCGGCGGCGCCGGCACCGACGTGTTCCTGTGGGAGGCCCGCGGCACCGACGGCACCGGCGGCAACGGCACCGACACGATCACGGACTTCACCGTGGGTACCGCGCCGGGGCAGGCCGGCAACGACGTGCTGGATGTGTCCGCGCTGCTGAATGGCTACGCTGCCGACGCCAACGGCCCGGCCCACTACCAGAACGGCGTGGCCACCATCGATGCGGGCGACAACATCGGCCAGTACCTCAGCGCCACGCAGCAGGGCGCCGATACGGTGATCACCATCGACCGCGACGGCGCCGGCACGGACTACAGCGCACAGACGCTGGTGACGCTGAACAACGTGACCACCAACCTGGAGACCTTGCTGGCCAACCAACAGATCCTGGTCTGACCCCGCAGCCCCCGGCCCGGCAGCATGCGCGAGCAGCCGGGCCGTCCGTGCCGACGGCATGCGTGCATGCATGCCGGCGCAATCGACACATTCCGGACGGCATCGCAATTTTGTTCACAGTCAGACTGACCCTTGACGCCGGCGCGAGCGCCGGCCCCGGCTTCGGCCTCTCCTGTTTTCCCGGTTTCACCGCCTCGCGCGCGGCAAAACCGCTTTTCGGCACACTGCTCGCGATGCTGCTCGCGGCCATGTCGATGGCCCGGCCGGCGGTTGCGGCGCCGGTACCAGCGCTTGCCGCGACGGCGACGCTGCCCACCGCGCCGGCGCCGAATGCCGTCACATCGAACGGCGTGCCAGCGGCTTTGCGCATCCCGCTGGCAGGCATGGCGCTGCACGAGGCTGTCGGCATCGCGATCTCGCGGCATCCCGATATCGGCCGCGCCAACGCGGTGGTGGCGCAGAGCGAGGCCGAGATCGCGGTGGCGCGTTCGGCCTGGTACCCCAAGCTCGAATATGGCGTGCGCCCGGGCTATGGCGGCAGCTTCGGCAGCGGCGGCAACGACATGGGCGCACGCGCCTCGGTCGGCGTCAGCCAGCTGCTGTACGACTTCGGCCGCACCGCCAGCAAGATCTCGGCCGCGGACGCTTCGCTGGTGCAGCGCCGCCATGAGCTGTCCGACACGGTCGAGCAGATCGCCTACAACACCGCCTCCATCTATATCGAACTGGCCGCCAGCCAGGCGGTGATGGCGGCCGCGCAGCGCCAGCTCGAAACGCTGGCGGTCACGCGCGACAAGATTGGCCAGCGCGTGCGCGCGGGGCTGTCGGTCAGTTCGGACGGCACCATGGCCGACGTGGCGATCCAGCGTGCCCGTACCGAGGTGCTGCGCGCGCGCACCCGTTTCGACGTGGCCGCGTCGCGCCTGGCCGAGCTGATCGGCGTGCGGCCCGAGCGCGTGGCCGAACTCACGCGCACCGAAGACGAGGTCCGCGGCCTGGGCAACGAGGGCGACGACATCGAGCACACGCCCAAGGTGCTGGCCGCCGCCGCCGCGGCCGAAGCCGCGCACGCGCGCGTGACGCTGGCCGAGGCCGAGCGCTTCCCGTCGGTCAGCGTCGGCGTGAGCCGCTCGGTGTCGACCGGGCGCGCCAATGCCAATGACGACACCTGGATCGGCGTGGCGATCGCCGGCGACTTCTCGCTGGGCGGGCTGAACCGGCACCGCATCGACGCCGCCCGCGCGGGCCAGCGCGCCGCCCAGCAGGCGCTCGACAACGAGCGGCTGCTGGCCCGCACCACGCTGCATTCCGCCGCCACCGAGGCGGCCGGCGCCGCGGCGCGCACGCAAAGCTATGCGCAGATGATCGCGCTGCTGCGCGCTTCGCGGGACCTGTACTGGCAGGAATACATCCTCAACAAGCGGACCCTGACCGACGTGCTCAATCCCGAGCGCGAGATCTTCCTGGCCGAGCAGGAATGGATCGGCGCGGTCGCCGACGGCATGCTGGCGCGCATCAAGGCGCACGCCGCCACCGGCAGGTTCGTGGCCTTGCTGCGGGAGCACGACAGTGCAAGCCACCCTTGATGCACCGAGCGCCGGCACCACGCCGGCGGGCGCCAGACCCCACGATGGCAGCGCTAAGGCGCAGGCGGCGCAGCCGGCATTGGCCTGGGCCGAGGCGCTGCTGCTGGCGGCCCGCCAGCTGGGACTGTCGCCTTCGCCGGAACTGGTGCGGGGCGCCGCCGCCTGGACCGACCGCGCCGACGCCGGGCGCGCGGTGGTCGAGATGGCCGCCGCCGCCGGCTTGTCGGCCCAGTTTGCCGACCTGCCCGCGGCTGCGCTGTCGCCGCTGCTGCTGCCCGCGCTGGTGGTGCTGGACGGAGAGCAGATCGGCCTGCTGACGGGCATCGCCGACGGCAAGGCGGTGCTGCAGTTGCCCACCGACGCCGGCACCATCGAGCGCACGCCCGCGCTGGCGGCGCTGGCGCGGCAGGACGGCGACGGCAGCGTGCGCCTGCTGCTGGTGCGCGAACGCGTGGCGCCGCGCAGCGGCCGTCTCGACGCCTACCTGGCAGCGCGCCCGGAAGGCTGGCTCGGCAGCATCTTCACCGCCAACTGGCGCACGCTGGTGGAGCTGGGCGCGGGCTCGCTGTTCGGCAACCTGCTGGCGGTCGGTACCTCGCTGTTCGCGATGCAGGTGTGGGACCGCGTGGTGCCGGCGCGCTCGCTGCATACGCTGTGGGTGCTGGCCAGCGGCGTGGCGCTGGCACTGGTGCTGGAGCTGCTGATCCGCACCGTGCGGGTGTCGATCGCCGACCATTTCGGCAAGCAGGTCGACCAGCGGCTGTCGGCAATGTTCTTCGCGCGCGTGCTGGATATCCGCAACGATGCGCGCCCGCGCTCGCCTGGCACGCTGGTGGCGCAGCTGCGCGACCTGGAGCAGCTGCGCGAACTGCTCACCTCGAGCACGCTCGGGGTGCTGATCGACCTGCCCTTCGTCGCCGGCTTCCTGGTCATCATCTGGCTGCTTGGCGGCTGGCTGGTGCTGGTGCCGCTGGTGGCGATCCCGCTGCTGGTGCTGCCCGGGCTGGTGGCGCAGATTCCGCTGGCGCGGCTGTCGCAGCAGGGCATGAGCGAGGCCGCGCTGCGCAACGCGATCCTGATGGAATCGATCTACCGGGCCGAGGACATCAAGACCCTGCAGGCCGAGCCGCGCTTTCGCAAGCTGTGGGACCAGGTCAACGCGGTCAACGGCGAGATCGGCCTGAAACAGCGCTTTATCGCCGGGCTGCTGCTGAACCTGTCGCAGACGGTGCAGCAGCTGGCCTATGTCGGGGTGCTGGTGGCTGGCGTGCATGGCATCCTGGATGGGGGCCTGTCGTTCGGCGCGGTGCTGGCCTGCTCGATCCTGACCAGCCGCACCATCGCGCCGCTGTCGCAGATTCCCGCGGTGCTGGGGCGCATCCAGAACGCGCGCGTCGGCAAGCAGGGACTGGACGCACTGCTGAGCCTGCCGCTGGACCACGACCCGGCGCGCGACGCGTACCACCGGCCCGCACTCGTGGGGCGCTATCGCTTCGAGCAGGTGGTGTACGGCTTCGACCCGCAGGAAAAGCCGGTGCTCAACATCCCGCAGCTGCAGATCGCGCCCGGCGAGCGCATTGCGGTGCTGGGCCGCGTCGGCGCCGGCAAGTCCACGCTGCTGCGCCTGCTGGGCGGGCTGGCGACGCCGGTGCAGGGCCGCATCCTGTTCAACGACACGCCCTTGCCGCTGATCGATCCCGCCGACGTGCGCCGCGACGTCGGCATGGTGATGCAGGAATCCAGCCTGTTCTACGGCACCTTGCGCGACAACCTGCTGGTGGCCGACCCGCTCGCCACCGACGAGGCCATGCTGCAGGCGCTGCGGCTGGCGTGCGCCGACCGGCTGCTGCTGAACCAGGTGCACGGGCTCGACCTGACCATCCGCGAGAACGGCGTGGGCCTGTCCGGCGGCCAGAAGCAGGCGCTGATCCTGGCGCGCACGCTGCTGCGCGCGCCCAACGTGCTGCTGCTGGACGAGCCCACCGCATCGCTGGACGAGGCCACCGAGCAGGCCGTGATCGCGCGGCTGCGGCCCTCGCTGGGCCAGCGTACGCTGGTGGTGGCGACGCACCGCTACGCGGTGCTGGCGCTGGTCGATCGCATTATCGTCGTCGACAACGGACGCATCGTGCGCGACGGCCCCAGGGATGCGGTGCTGGCCGCGCTGCGTGGCAAGGGCGCGCAGGCGGCCAGCCCGCTGGACCCGTCAGGAGGCTGAACATGGGCATGGGCACAAGAGCGGCCGGGGCCGCGGACTGGATGCACATCGGCGGACAGCCCCAGGGCCCGCGCTACCTGCTGTGGGTGATCGTCGGCGCGCTGACGCTGTTCCTGCTATGGGCGGCTCTGGCCGGGCTGGATGAAGTGGCGATCGGCGAGGGCCGCGTCACGCCGGCGTCCAAGGGCCAGATCATCCAGAGCCTGGAAGGCGGCATCGTGGCCGAGCTGGCGGTGCGCGAGGGCGACGTGGTCGAAGCCGGACAGCAGCTGGCCACGCTCGACCCGGTGCAGGCGCGCGCTTCGATGGAAGAGACGCTGGAGCGGATCGCGGCGCTGCAGGCGCGCGCCGCGCGGCTGCATGCGGAAATGAACGATGCCGCCAACGTTGCCTTCCCGCCAGAGCTGGCCGGCAACGCCGCGGTGGTCGATCGCGAGCGTCAGCTCTTCACCGCCAACCGTCGTGCCTTCCGCGAGAATGTCGGCAACCTGCGCGAGCAGCTGCGCCTGGCCGAAAACGAGCTGCAGATCGCTATCCCGCTGTTGCGCACCGGCGCCACCAATGAAGTCGAGGTGCTGCGGCTGCGGCAGAAGGTGGCCGAGTTCTCGACCAAGCTAGCCGCCACGCAGAGCGAATACTACGTGGCGCTGAAGGCCGACTACGCCACCACCATGGCCGACCTGGGCCCGCTGCTGAAGGTGCGTGAAGGCCGTGCCGACCAGTTGCGCCGCACCGCCATCAATTCGCCGGCGCGCGGCATCGTCAAGGACATCCGCGTCTCCACCATCGGCGGCGTGGTCAGCCCCGGCGGCGTGCTGATGGAAATCGTACCGCTGGGGGACCAGTTGCTGATCGAGGCGCGGCTGAGCCCGCGCGACATCGCCTTCATCCACCCGGCGCAGCCGGCCACGGTCAAGATCACGGCGTTCGAGCCGTCGATCTACGGCACGTTGCCGGCCCGCGTCGACCGGATCTCGCCCGACACCATCGAAGACCAGGTCGACAAGCGCATCTACTACTACCGCGTCTACGTGCTGACCGACCATGCCTACCTGGAAACCAGCGACGGCAAGCGCCATCCCATCCTGCCCGGCATGGTCGCCACGGCCGAGATCCGCACCGGCCGCCGCACCGTGCTCGATTACCTGCTCAAGCCGCTGCGCCGCGCCGCCGAGGCCTTGCGCGAGCGCTAAGGGTTGTCCGCCCGCCCCGCAGCACGGCCATCATGCCGGGGTCGGCGACTGCATGCCCAGCACCGCCACCAGCGCCAGCACCAGCGCGGCGGTGCCGGCTTCGAGCAGCAGGCTGCGCCGCAGCGCCTGGACTGCCTGCAGCGCCGGGCCCCGCTCTCCCGTGCGCGCAGCCGCTTCCAGCCGCGGCGCCAGCGCAAACCGGTTCGCCGCCGCCAGCCCGAGCATGGTGGCAAACAGCGCAAGCTTTGCCGCCAGCAGCCCGCCGTAGGACATCGGCGCGAATTCGGGCATCACCGGCCCGACGATGAGCCAGTAGTTCAGCACGCCGGTGATGACCAGCAAGGCCACGATGCCGGTACCGATGCGCGCGAAGCCGTTGGCGCTGCGACTCAGCAGCGCAAGGGCCTCGCCGTGCGGCATCGACCCGGGCCATGCCAGCAGCAGGAACGCCGCCAGCGCCCCCACCCATGCGCCCGCGGCCAGCAGGTGGGTCACGTCCGAGGCCAGGTGCAGGTAGCGCACCGCGCCGTCGTGCATCGCGCCATGCCCGCCCCACGCCAGCGTGGCCAACGCCACGCCGCCATACGCGGCCAGCACCGCGCCGGAGGCTCGTGACCGGCGCGCCTGCATGCCGGCCAGTACGAACAGCAGCAGCGCCGCTACGCGCACGCACCAGGCCACGCCGAAATCCGTCCCGGTGACGATCATGGTGAAGACGTGGGCCTGCAAGGCCGCATAATCTGACACGCCCGTCATGGCGCGCGCCATCTCGACCAGGGCGCCCAGCGACAGCAAGATGCCCGCGACCGCACTGCCCAGCGCCAGTGCCCCGCAACGCCGCGCGAAGCTGCCGCTACTTTCGTTCCGGCGCAGCGCATAGAGGCAGAACAGCGGCAGCCCGAACACCAGCGCGAGGTCGAGATAAAGCGCCAGGCGCAGCCCGGCGGCCAGCCATTCCGGCTGCGCCAATTACTTCACCGTGAACGTGACGTTGCCATTGACGGGATGGGTGTCGGAAGAGACCGCGCGCCAGTCCACCCGGTAGCTGCCCGGCGGCAGCGGCTGCGAGGGGGTGATCACCATGGTCTTGGGGTCATCGCTGCCCGAGACCTTCACGGCCATCTTCATCGGCGCATGGTTGGCCATGCCCGGCATGCCGGTCATCACCAGGTTGGCGCCGGAAAACTGGGTGACAAGGTTCTCTGAGAAGCGCAGCTCGATCTTCTGCGGCGCGGGCACCTCCGCCTTGTCGGCGGGCGTCGACGATTCCAGCTTGGGATGCGCGAAGGCAAGGCTGCTGGCCAGCGCGGCAGTGGCCGCAATCATGGCGTGGATCAGGGGGCGATTGGCATGCATGATGGTCTCCGCTGAGGGATGTAGAAGTGTGATGGTCCGGGCGACCGCGTCAGAACCACACGCGGACGCCGGCGACGAAGCGCGTTTCGCCCGACTTGCCGCCCGCGGTGCGGATCATGTCCGCGGTATTGCCGAAGGTCTGGTAGCGCTCGACGCCGATATACGGGGCGAACTGCCGGCTGAACTCATAGCGCAGCCGCAGCCCGACGGTGCCGTTGGACAAGCCGCTGCCGATCCCCACTTCGGGATCGTTCTTGCCATACAGATTGGCTTCGATGCGCGGCTGCAGGATCAGGCGCTGCGTCAGCAGCAGTTCGTATTCCGCCGACAGCCGCAACGCGGTGCGGCCGCTGGTGCCGACATAGGCGGTGGCATCGACCTCGAACCAGTACGGCGCCAGCCCCTGCATGCCGAACGCCAGCCAGTTGCGCCCCGGGCGCCCGCTGCCGGTGTCGTTGCGCAGGCCCAGCTGGGTGTCCCAGTAGCTGGCCACGGCGTGGCCCCACAGCAGTTCGGTGCGGGCTTCATGCAGCTTGCCATGCGCGGCCTCGCCCTCGGCCTTGAGCACCAGCTTGTCGAAGCTGTTGCCGAACCATGCCTGCGCCTCGTAGGCGGCGGCATTGCTGCCGTTGGCATGGGCCCACTCCAGGCGGTCGACCAGCACCGAGGCGAACAGGTGCTCGTCGGCCATCACCAGCTGGCGCTTGTCGCCCAGCGCGTACTGGCCGACGCCAAGCTGGTAGCCGCCGGAATAGGCGTGCGGGTCACGCGCGTCGGGAGGCGCGCTGCCGCCCTGCATCTTCATGTCGCCATGGTCCATCGCCGGGGCCGCCTCTTGCGGCGGCGCGTTGGCGCCGTCCATGGTCTGGATCTCCGGCTGGTCCATGCCTTGCACCTGGCCGTGGTCCATCCCTTGCATCTGGCCATGGTCCATGCCCTGCATCTGGCTATGGTCCATACCCTGCATCGCGGCAGGCGCGGCCGGTTGGCCGTGGCCGTGCGCATGGCCGGCATGCGGGTCCTGCGCAAAGGCTGCGCCCATGGCGCCCAGCGCCAGCGCCGCGGCCAGCATGGTCTTCTTGTATCCGGGCATAAAAATCGAGAGTTCGGCTTGCTTCATCACGCCACCACCACTTCGCGGAACATGCCCGCATCCATATGCAGCATCAGGTGGCAATGCCAGGCCCAGCGGCCCAGCGCATCGGCCGTGACCAGGAAGCTGATGCGCTGCGCCGGCTGCACCGGGATAGTGTGGCGCCGCGCCTGGAAGCTGCCGTCGGGCGCCTCCAGTTCGCTCCACATGCCGTGCAGGTGCATGGGGTGGGTCATCATGGTGTCGTTGTGCAGGATCACGCGCAGCCGTTCGCCATGCTTGAAGTAGATCGGCGTGGACTTGCCGAACTCGACGCCGTCGAACGACCACGTATAGCGCTCCATATTGCCGGTCAGGTGCAGCTCGACCTCGCGCCCCGGCCCGCGCGCATCCATGGCCCCGCCGATGGTGTGCTGGTCGGCCAGCGTCAGCACGCGCCTGCCGTTGTTGCGCAGGCCGATGCCGGGGTCGTCCAGGTTGGTGCGGGCCATGTCGACGCGCATGTCGGTGCTGGCGCCGTATTCGGTGCGGGCATGGCGCGCGGTCTTGCTGGGCACCCGCAGCGCGTCGGCGGGCGCCATCGCGTGCTGGCTGTGGTCCATGCCGGCGTGGTCCATGCCCGCCATCGGCATCGCGCCATGCCCGGCGTGGCCGGCGTGGGCACCGTGACCAGCGTGGCCACCTTGGCCCCCATGGCCCCCGTGACCGCCATGGCCGGTCATCGCGCCCATCATGTCGGTCATGGTCAGCCATTCGGCCCGGTCCAGCGCGGGCACCGGCGCCGACAGGCCCTCGCGCACCGCCAGCGTGCCGCGCGCATAGCCGGTGCGATCCATCGACTGCGCGAACAGGGTGTAGGCGTCGTCCTGCGGCTTCACGATGGCGTCGCAGGTCTCGCCGGGACCGAAGCGGAATTCGTCGACGGTGACGGGCTCGATGTCCTGGCCGTCGACCTGCACCACGCGCAGCTTGAGCCCGGGGATGCGCACGTCGTAGAAGGTATTGCCCGAGCCGTTGATAAAGCGCAGCCGCACGGTCTCGCCGCGGCGGAACAGCGCGGTCCAGTTGCCGGCGGGCGTGACGCCGTTGGCCAGGTGGGTAAGCGTGGCGCTGGACAGGTCCGCCAGGTCGGTCGGGCTCATCCGCATCTGGTTCCACATGCGGCGCTTGTCCAGCGCCTGCTTCAGCCCGTCACGCGACACGTCGCGGAAGAAGTCGACCACCGTGGGTTGGTTGTAGTTGTAGTAGTCGCCCTGGATCTTGAGCTTGTTCAGCACCCGCATCGGGTCTTCGTCGGTCCAGTCCGACAGCAGCACGGTATGGTCGCGGTCGGCGTGCGCGCGCTCGTGCCCGGAGGCCGGATCGATGACGATGCCGCCGTACACGCCGGTCATCTCCTGGAAGCCGGAATGCGAGTGATACCAGTAGCTGCCAGTCTGCGTAACCTTGAAGCGGTAGGTGAAAGTCTCGCCGGGCGGGATGCCCGGGAAGCTGATGCCGGGCACGCCGTCCATCTGGTAGGGCAGGATGATGCCGTGCCAGTGGATCGAGGTGGCCTCGCGCAGGCGGTTGGTCACGCGGATGGTGACGGTGTCGCCCTCGCGCCAGCGCAGCGTCGGGCCGGGAAGCATGCCGTTGATGGTGGTGGCGATGGTTGGCTTGCCGGTGTAGTTGACCAGCGATTCGCCGATCACCAGGTCGAACTCGGTGCCGCGCAGCACCGGACCGGCACCGCTGCCCGCCGGGGCGGGCTGCCCGTCGCGCGCGCCGCTGCCGCCGTGCCCGGCATGCTGCGCCCAGGCGCTGGCGCCAAACCCGCCCAGGCCGGCGACCACGCCGCCGGCGGCCAGCCCCTGCACGAAGCGGCGGCGCCGCAGGTCGGGCAATCCGGAGAGCGGATCAGGCAGCAAAAAAGGCAGCGCTGGGCGGCCGGGGCTTGGATGGCGTCGCATGTCACGTGGGTTCGGTTAGTTGGCATGCCAAGCGTAGCCAGCGCCACCCTACCGAGGTCTGACCGGAACATGACAATCCGGTAATCTTGCGGTCATGTTGGCGCCGGCAACGCCGGCGTAGAGTTGCCTGGCCGTGAAGGAGCGATCGGCCGGCCCGATCGCATAAGGAAAGTGCTGATGAAACTGCTTGTGGTAGAGGACGAGTCCAAGACCGGCGAATACCTGCGCCAGGGGCTGACCGAGGCGGGCTTCGTCGTCGACCTGGTGCGCAACGGCCTGGACGGCCAGCACATGGCCATGACCGAGCCCTACGACCTGATCATCCTGGACGTGATGCTGCCGGACGTGGATGGCTGGCGCATCGTGCAGGCGCTGCGCGCGGGGCAGAACCCGGTGCCGGTGCTGTTCCTGACCGCGCGCGACAGCGTGGCCGACCGCGTCAAGGGGCTGGAGCTGGGCGCCGACGACTACCTGGTCAAGCCGTTCGCCTTCTCGGAACTGCTCGCCCGCGTGCGCACGCTGCTGCGCCGCGGCACCGCGCAGATGACGCTGGACCGTATCCAGGTGGCAGACCTGGTGCTGGACCTGACGCGCCGCCGCGCCACGCGCGCCGGGCGCCGCATCACGCTGACCAGCAAGGAGTTCGCGCTGCTGGAGCTGCTGGCGCGCCGCCGCGGCGAGGTGCTGCCGCGCTCGCTGATCGCCTCGCAGGTGTGGGACATGAACTTCGACAGCGACAGCAATGTCATCGACGTCGCGATCCGGCGCCTGCGCGCCAAGATCGATGACGGCTTCGAGGCCCGCCTGATCCAGACCGTGCGCGGCATGGGCTATGTGCTGGAAGCGCCCGAAGCCGCCGACGAAGCAGACACGCCGGCACACGACGGGCAGCCCACATGAAGCCCCGGCTGTCGCTGACGGCGCGGCTAACCATCCTGTTCTCGCTGTCGTCGGCGGCGGTGCTGCTGGGCCTGGGCGTGCTGATCTGGCTGGCGATCGACGATCATTTCGCCGACGAGGACTACGCGGTGCTGGCTGACAACGTGCGGCTGATCGAAAAGATCGCCGCCGACGGCCCCGCGGCGTCGCTGCCGCAACGGCTGGGTCCGGCGCTGGAACACCATGCCGGCTTCGTCGCCGAAGTGCGTGGCGCCGATGGCAAGCGCCTGTACGCCACGCGGGATTTCGATTTCCGCCCGGCGCTGGCCGCCGCCGCGCAGGCGCCGGCAGGAAACGACGCCTTTGCCTGGGACCAACAGGGCCAGACCTACCGCGGCCTGCGCGCGCAGCTTGCGGTCGCACCCGCCGGCGGCCAGCCCGGCGCGCTGCAGGTGCTGGTCGGCATGGACACGGCGCTGCATGACCACTTCCTGCACGCGTTCCGCAACACGCTGGCCTTCTACGGCACGCTGGCGGCGCTGGCGAGCGGGCTGCTGGGCTGGTGGGCGGCGCGCCGCGGGCTGTCGCCGCTGCGCACCATGGCCTCGCGCGCGCGCGCCGTGACCGCGCACAAGCTGGACGAGCGCATGCCGGTCGAGACCGTGCCGGTGGAAATGGCGGACCTGGCCGCCACCCTCAACGCGATGCTGGAGCGCCTGCAGCGCGACTTCGCGCGCCTGTCGGAATTCTCGTCGGACCTCGCGCACGAGCTGCGCACGCCGATCACCAACCTGATGACGCAGACCCAGGTGGTGCTGTCGCAGCCGCGCGATGCGGCGCGCTACCGCGACGTGCTGGCGTCGAACGTGGAAGAGTTGCAGCGGCTGTCGCGCATGGTCTCGGACATGCTGTACCTGGCCAAGACCGAGCACGGCATCACGCTGCCCAGCGCGGAACCGATCGAGGTGGCGGATGAAGTCGAGGCGCTGTTCGATTTCTACGATGCGCTCGCCGAGGACAAGGGCGTGCGGCTCACGCTGCGCGGCCGCGGCCGCATTACCGGCGACCGGCTGATGCTGCGCCGGGCGCTGAGCAACCTGTTGTCGAATGCACTGCGGCATACGCCCGCGGGCAAGGGCATCGTGGTGGAAATCACGCCGGGTGCCGACGCGGTGCAGGTGGTGGTCGAGAACGAAGGCGAGACCATCCGGCCGGAACTGCTGCCTGCGCTGTTCGACCGCTTCTTCCGCGCCGACAAGTCGCGCGCGCGGCCCGAATCGGATGGCGCGGGACTGGGGCTGGGGCTGGCGATCACGCAGGCCATCGTCGCCGCGCACGGTGGCGCAATCGGCGTGTCGTCAGAGGCAGGCAAGACGCGCTTTACCCTGACGTTTCGCGCTTAGCCGGGCCTCACGCGTGGGCAAAAAAAGCCGCCCACGCCAGTTACAGCCGTGGGGGAGCTGGCGTGGGCGTGAAGACCACCGGATGCGGCTCCAGCGGTGCTCCGATGCTACGCAAATCCCCCGTTTGCGACTGCCAACAATTGTGTCGGCGGCCGTAACAGGCAGTGCCCCGAAACGCGTCCCGTGGCCGCGATCACGTCATACCGAGGCAGGCTGCGAGGCCGCGGCAAACGGCAGCTCGATGCGGAACACGGCACCCATGCCGGCCTGGCTGCGCACGCTGGCATGGCCACCATGCCGCTCGGCCACGGCGCGCACCAGCACCAGGCCCAACCCGGTCCCTTCGGGCGCGCCCTGCTGGCCTTCGTGCAGCCGCGCAAACGGCTCGAACAGCCGGGCCTGGTCGGCCTCGGAAATGCCCGGCCCATGGTCCTGCACGGCCACCACGAAGCGCTCTGCCTCACGCGTCAGCGACACCGTCACGGTCCCGCCCGCGGGGCTGAACTTGATCGCATTGCTGACCAGGTTGGCGATGGCGCGCACCAGCAATGCGGGTTCGCCCTGCAGCACCGCGGGCTCGTCGGGCAGGTCGATCTGCAACGACACCTCGCGTGTCTTGGCCAGCGCCCACAGCTGGTCGGTGGCGTCGAGCACCAGGCCGCCGAGCTCCACCTCCATGAACGCCAGCGCCTTCGACTCCGCGCGCGCCACGCTGATGAAATCGTCGGCCAGCGTCAGGGTGCGGCGCGCATGCGCGGCGATCCGGGCCAGCACGCCGCTGTCCGCGGCGGCATCGCCCGCGCTGGTGGCGCCCCGCGTGGCGGCGCTGGTGCCCGCCTGACGCGCGCGCCGTTCCTCCAGTTCGATCAGCGCCAGGATCGACGCCTGCGGCGAGCGCATGTCGTGCGACAGGAAGCGCAGCATCTGCTCGCGCTGGCGCTCCGCCAGGCGGATCGCGGTAATGTCGATCAC
Organism: Cupriavidus nantongensis; assembly: GCF_041726985.1. Taxonomy (GTDB): domain Bacteria; phylum Pseudomonadota; class Gammaproteobacteria; order Burkholderiales; family Burkholderiaceae; genus Cupriavidus; species Cupriavidus nantongensis_A. Next base: position 978,558 of record NZ_CP168302.1, read on the forward strand.
ACTGACGATCAGGCCCGCCACGGCGCCGGATTCGCCATGCAGCGGCGCGCCATGGAGCAGGTAGCGGCGGTCGCCGCGCCCGGACACTTCGATGCCGCCCTCGGGCACCGGCGCTGACGGCACCGGTGCGCCGGCGTAGCGATCGTGCAGTGCCTGCCAGTAGGCCAGCGCCGGTGCCGGTGCCGGGCACACCGCCTCGATCAGCGCGCGGATGCCGGGACGCGGCAGGCCCGGCTCCGCTGGTCCCTCCGGTACGCGCGCCAGCAGCGCCGGGGCCAGCGTCACGCAACGCCGGTTGGCCAGCAGCACGCCGCCATCCAGGTCGCAGATGGCGGTGGCATCGGGCAGGCTTTCCAAACCGTCGGAGAGGAAACGGCGCAGGCCGCGCAATTGCGCGCTGACGCCGTAGACGGCGCGCATGCGGCTGTCAAGGGTGGCGCCGGCGTGGCGCGGCGCGGGCATCACGCCGGGCTCGCGCTCGAGCCGCGCCAGCTCGTCGCTGAGGAAGCGCAGCGCCGCTTCCTGGCGCAGCCAGCTCCACAATGGATAGAACAGCACGCAGCCCAGCACCGCGGCGGCCGGGGCAAACCATAGCCGCGCCAGCGCCAGCAGCGCCAGCGACCCCAGCAGCAGGCCGGCCAGCAGCAGCCCGGTGGCGACCAGCGCGCCGCGCGGCGGCAGCCGCAGCGCCGCCAGCGCCGCCAGCAGCACCGCCAGCAGCGTGCCGCCGGCCTGCCATGCCGGCGACACCGCGACAATGGCATCGCCGTCGCTCACCGCCTGCACCGTGTTGGCCAAAATCTCCACGCCGCTCATGCCGCGGCCATCGCGCGAGACCGGTGTCGGCAGCACGTCCCCCATGCCGGTGGCAAGCGCGCCGATCAGCACCGCCTTGCCGGCAAACATGGCCGGATCGGCGTGGCCATCGAGCACGTCGCGCACCGACACGCGGGCGAAGGTGCCGGGCGGGCCGGCGTACGGAATGCGCAGGCGGCCGCTGCGTTCCCAGCCATTGGCTTCGGTGACCACGGCCGGCTCGTGGCGCACGCCCTCGGGCAGCGCGCCCGCGCGGCCGAAACCCGCCATCACCGCGGCCAGGTGCGGCACGCCGGCGGCGGCCACCGGGTGCGGGCCTTCGCGCAGGTAGACCTGGCGCGCCACGCCGTCGGTATCGACCACCATGTTGATATGGCCGACGGCGGCGCCCAGCCCGGCCAGCGGATAGCGCACCAGCATGCCGGCGGGGCCGGGCTCGGCCAGCACCGGCAGCACCACGTTGCCGGCCAGCGCCATGCTGCACGCCAGCACGGCGTCGTCTTGCGGATAGCGGGTATCGCGCTCGGACAGGATCACGTCGACGCCGATCACGCGCGGGCCGCCCGCGGCGATGCGTTCGATCAGCTGCGCAAGCACCGCGCGGCGCCACGGCCAGCGGCCGATGGCGGTGATGCTGGCGTCGTCGATGCCGACGATGACGATGTCGTCGCGGGCGGGATGATGCTGGGCGCCGATGGCGATGTCGTAGGCGGCCAGGTCGGCGCGTTCGGTCCAGCCCTGGCGCGCCGCGAACATCACCAGCGCCAGCACCGCAGCGGCCAGCAGGCACCATTCGACCAGCGTGCGCTGGCCGAAGGCGCGCCCCGCCGCAGGCGGCTGCGCGCGCGCCCCCGGGGCGGCGGGTGCGTCAGTGGAGCCGGATGCGGCCACCGCCGTCCGGCCGGTCGCCCGAGCCGATTGCGCCGCCCTGCCCGTCGCGCAGCATGGCGATGACTTCAATGCGCTGCGGCACCGAGAACGCGGCCGGATCGGGCGCCACGCCGGGCGCGGCGCGCGCCACGCGGATGAAATAGACGCCCGGCGCGGGGCGCGGCAGGTCGATGGCGTTGCTGGCGGTGTGTTCGTCCGCCAGCAGCGTGGCAAAGCCCGCATCGGCCGCCAGCTGCACCCGGTAGCCGGGGCCGCCGCCGCCATCGGGCCAGCCGATGTGCAGCGCGCCACCGTCGTCCTGCAGCGTGGGAACCGGCGGCTTGGGCTCGACGCGGAACGGCACCGCGTCCGACCACGGGCCCGGCAGGCCCGCCGCATCGACGCTGCGCACGCGCCACCACCAGCGGCCCGGCGCCAGCGCCCGCGCCGCGGGCGACGCGGCGGCGGCGTGGACGGCGGCGTCGCGGCTAAAGGCGGCATCGGTGGCGAGCGCCAGCTCGTAGCTGGCGGCGCCCGGCACCGTGGCCCATTCGAAGCTGACGGCATCGGCATAGCGCACCGCATCCGCGGCGGGCTGCTGCGTGAACGGTGCCGGCGGGTTGAGCCGCACCGAGACCGGCGCCTGCGCGTCATGGCCGGTCAGCTGGTGCCGGTCGATGGCGCTGACGCTGAGGTACAGCGTGCCTTCCGGCAGGCCCTCGACCCGCACCCGGGCGGCATCGGCGCCGCTGGCGGTGCCGGTCCAGACCAGTTCGCTCAGCGCCGCATCGCGTGCCACCCGCACGCGGTAGGCTACGGCGCCCGGCACCGGTTGCCAGGCCGCCTCGAACGACGGCCCCAGCACGATTTCATTCGGCGGCAGCAAGGCCGGCGCCGGCAGCAGCGCCACCGGCTGCGACAGCCTGCCGCCCGCCGACACGCCGATGCCATAGCCAGCCTCGAGCGACGCCGCCGCGGTCATCGCGCGCTCCGGTGCCGCTGCGGACCTTGTGCGCGCGGCGCTGACGCCGACGCGGCCTTGCAGCACCTCGCTGCGGCTGCCGCCGGCGTCGGCCGAAACGCGGTAACGGGTGCCGCGCACGCCGGTCACCATCATCGGCGTATGCATCTCGAAGCGGCCGACCCCGCCGCCCTCGGGCGCCACGCGGGTCTCGGCCGCGCCCTTGTCGATGCGGATCACGGTGTCGACCAGGCCACTGCGCGCAAACGTGCGCAGCCGGTTCACCGCCACCGTGGTGCCGGGCGGCAGGGTGACGCGGGTGCGGTCCGGCAGTTCGAGCGTGGCCGAACCGCCGGCCGGGGTCTCGATGCGCGCCGCTTCGTCCAGGGTCATGCCGACCTGCACCGGCCGTCCGTTGGCGCGCACCTCGCCGCTCACGTAGACCACGCGCGCCGACGCCGCCTGCTCCGGAATCTGGCTCAGCGGGATGCGCACGCGCGACCCCGGCACCAGCCGGTATGGATCGGCCACGCCGTTCAGGCGCTGCAGCGTGCGCCAGCCCTGTTCGGATGCCATGTAGCGCGAGGCCAGCCCGATCAGCGTATCGCCGGGTTCCACCACGTAGATAAAGTCGGCGCCCTGCGCGCCCGCGGGCCCGGCCTGCGCGGGCACTGCCGCACCGGCCAGCACGGCCAGCGCGATACCCCGCACGACCCTACGCATCGCGGTCCTCATCCGCCTGCGCTTCTGCCGCGGAAATCTCTTCGAAACGATAGCCGTGCGAATACACCGAGGTCAGCCGCACGCCGTTCTCGGGACGCAGCGCCAGCTTCAGGCGCAAGCGGGAAATATGCGTGTCGAGCGTGCGCGACCCCGCCCCCATGGCGCGGCCCCACACCGCCTGCTCCATCACCTCGCGCGCCAGCAGGCGCCCGGTATTGCGGAACAGGAACAGGGCCAGCTCATATTCGCGCGGCGATAGCACCGCGGCTTCGGCGCCGACGGTGATGGTGCGCGCGTGGGTATCGACGGTGTAGTTGCCGCGCCGGATCAGTTCGACTTCCTGCGCGGCCTCCGGGTAGGCGCGGCGCAGCAGCGAGCGCACGCGCGCGACCAGCTCGCCGGCGCGGATGGGCTTGAGCATGTAGTCGTCGGCGCCCACCGCCAGGCCGTCGACGATATCGGATTCGGCGGTACGGCTGGTAACGAACAGGATCGGCGGCATGTTGCCGGACTTCTGCCGCACCCAGCTGACCAGTTCATAACCGCTGGTGCCCGGCAGCTGCCAGTCGACCAGCAGCAGGTCGTAGGCGCGCTCGCGCAGCGCGCGCAGCAAGTCGGCGCCGTTGGCGAAGGATTCGCATTCGAAACCGGCTTCGCCCAAAATCTGCCGGATCAGTTCGGCCTGATCCGGATCATCCTCCACGGATGCAATTCGCATACCTCTACACCCTTCTGCCAGCTTCCGACTGCAACTGCGGTCTCTGCCACGGCGTGTCGACGGCTCGGCCGGCAAGTCATTCTTTGTATTTCGCCCTGGCAAGGGGGGCGCGGCCGTCGATCTGAACCGGCGGGCCAGGCCGAAGCCCGCCGGCTGCCGCAATGTTACCTAATCGCGGCCCATTCCGTCGAGACGCCCCGAGGTGGGGTGCGCCGGCGTGCCCACCGGGCACCATCGGTCCCATCCGGCACCATCGCCGCCCGCCGCGCGCTATTGCAGCATGTAGGTCTCGTACTCCAGCCGCTCCAGCTTGTGGTCCAGCATGGCCAGCGCCAGCGCCACCACCACCAGCAGCGACACCGCGAAGCCATAGCCGTACCAGGCCGGCCCCAGCTGCAGCGTCACCAGCGTCAGGGCGCAGTTCAGCACCACGAACAGCGCGGTCAGCAGCAGCACCTCGCGGCGCCGGTCCAGGTAGAAGTAGATGTTGAGCACGCCCAGCAGCACCACCTGCAGGCTGGCGCCGATCACGTCGACGTACAGCAGCGGCAGGTACAGCTCGGAAATGCCCAGCAGCCGCAGCACCCACGTGCCCACCGCGAACAGCAGCAGCGCGGCGATCGCCTGTACCTTGACGATCTCGTACAGGCCCAGCCGGATGGTCTGGACCATGGTGTTGCGCATGTCCTCGATATGCTCCAGCGAGCTGCCGCCGCGCACGGCATCGTAGAACGCGTCGTAGTATTCGACGAAATCGGTCTCGATGCGCACGAGGAACACCGCCATGCCGGGAATGATGGCGAGGTAGGCCAGGAACACCGGGATGTCGTAGATGATCGACGCGCGCAGCGGGCCGATCACCTGGTGGCCGGTGGACGGCGCGTACCAGAACATGAACTTGTCGATCCAGATGCCCAGGTTGTAGAGCAGCCCGATCGCCACCAGGCTGGGGTAGGCATAGCGGCGCCGGAACACCTCGAAGGAGATGAACTGGCGGCTGGTGTAGTTGCGGTAGATCAGCGTCACCATGCCGGTCAGCAGGCACAGCTGGCCCGCGACGAACCCGCCCAGCAGCCCTTCCATGCCGTAGCCGCGCAGCCCCAGCGCGGCCGCCACCGAGACCGCGTAGCCCAGCAGGAAGGTCCACACGATGGCCTTGTACTGCTTCATGCTCGACAGGAAGATCGCGGCGATCCAGATATTGCTCAGCACCACGAAGCCCGCCACCATCAGCAGCCGGTACAGCACCGACTGCTCGCCGAAGCTGAACACCGCGCACGCCACGCCGATGCCGCCCGACAATACCGTGGCCAGCAGCGCCACTGCGTGGTAGTTGCTGAGGATCAGGTGGTCGCGCTTCTCGAACAGCCGGTCGGAGGTAAAGCGCGTGAACGACAGCTGCATCGGCCCGGTCAGGATCAGGCTGCCCGCGATCAGGTAGGTCACCGAGACCTGGAACTGCGTGATCAGCGTGCCCGGCACCACGAACGGCAGGCTCAGCATGCCGATCAGCAGGATGCCGACGATCGACAGGATCCACGGCCCCGAGCTGATGATGCCGGCATACGCGTAGGCGCTGAGCATGCCGGACAGGTTGTCCCGCCGCAGCATCTTGCGCAGCTCGAATCCAATGCCAGCCATGCTCAGGCTCCTCCGTGGACCGGGCAGCGCGCGGGATTGCCGCCGTGCCGGGCTGCGTCGGGCGCGGCGCCGTCGGCCCGCGCCATCAGCCGTTGATACAGTTCGCGGTAGCTGCCCACCATGCGCTCCTGGGTGTAGTAGCGCTCCACGCGCGCCACGCCCGCGGCCTGCGCCGCCTGCCAGCGCGCCGGCTCGCGCAGCAGCCCGAGCGCGGCCGCGGCCAGCGCGGCCGGATCGGCAATGCGCACCACCTCGCCCGCCGGGCCCAGCGCGGCGTCCTCGCCGGGCAGGCCGAACAGCAGCTCGCGGCACGAGCCCACGTCGGTGGTCACGCACGGCACGCCGGCGGCAAAGCCTTCCAGCACCACCAGGGGTAGCGCTTCGCTGATCGAACTGAGGACCAGCACGCCCACCTGCGGCAGCAGCGCGTCGATGCGCTGGAAGCCGAGGAATTTCACCTTCTGGCCCAGCCCCAGGCTTTCGGCCAGGCTGCGGCATTCGCGCGCGTATTCGGGGTCTTCGTCCTCCGGGCCGGCGATCCAGCCTTCGGCCTCGGGGTATTCGCGCACCACCGTCAGCATCGCGCGGATAAAGGTCTTGACGTCCTTGATCGGCACCACCCGGCCGATCAGGCACAGCACCGGCGGCACCCCCGGCTGGCGCCGCGCGCGCAGCGGCGCCAGGCGCGGCAGGTCAATGCCGTTGGGAATGCTGCGCGTGCGCGCCTCGGGCGCGCCGTCCTGCACCTGGCGGCGGCGGTTGCCTTCGTACAGCGCGACGATGTCGTCGCCGGCGTCATAGCAGACCCGGCCCAGGGTTTCGAAAAAGCGCACCCACAGCTCGCGGAAATAGCTGATCTGGGAGATGTCGCGCTCGAACACGTTGCGGTTGTCGCGGATCCACTGGCTCTGGAACAGGTCGATCTTGCGTTCCTTGGTATAGATGCCGTGCTCCGACACCAGCAGCGGGCGCTGGTTGCGGTGGCGCAGCAGCGCGCCGAGAAAGCCCGCATAGCCGGTGGAGACCGTGTGGTAGACGCGCGCCGGGATCAGCCCGTCGGCAATCCGCACCAGCTGCCACAGCGGCTTGTGCATGATGCGCACGGTCCAGAAGTAATCGGTGAAGGACGGGTCGGTGCAGAAGCGCCGGTATTGGTCGGTGATGGTCTGCCAGGCGCGGCGGCTGTACAGGAACGCGTCCTCGCCCAGCGCGCCGCCCTCGCGCAGCGCCGGCATCAGTTCGCGGATCATCGCGCCGGCCTCGGCCTCGCGGCCCGGCTCGCGCAGCAGGTCGTGCAGGCGGTCAGCGGCGTCGAACGCCTTCGCGTCGCCGCTGCGGCCCTGCGCCAGCGGCGGCGGCGGGAAGTCATAGAGGTAGTGCGTTTCCAGGTGCACCACGTTGGCCGGCAGCTGGTAGGCCATGTCGCCATAGTCCTCGCGCCGGCTGCCGATGAAGACGATGCCAAAGCGCAGCTCCGGGAACGCGCGGATCATCTGGTTGACCCAGCTCGACACGCCGCCGCTTACGTACGGGAAGGTGCCTTCGAGCAGCAGCATGACGTCGGCCGACGCCGCTTTCAACAGGATCTCGCTCATGATTGCCAGTACCGCAGCAGGGGCCGCACCAGCGGGAGCGGCGAGGGGCTGTCAAACGATGCCATCAACTGGCGCACCGCGGCGTAGTCGCGTTCCAGGTAGGCGGCTTCGGCCAGGTGCGGCAGCACGCGCTCGCGCGCGAAGCCGAGCGCCTCGGCGCGCTGCAGCCAGGCGCGCGCCTCGCGCGGGGCGTTGCGCGCCAGCGCCAGGCGTCCGCGCATGTACCACAGCGAGGCAATGCCGTCGTCGTGCGACAGCGCCGCGCTGGCGTAGCGCTCGACCTGGCTGGCGGTATAGCGGTAGACGTCGCCCTGCACCAGGTTCTGGTAGATCAGTTCCCAGTACAGGTCGGCCAGGCGCTTGCTGATCTCGGCGCGCTCGCCCGGGCTGTAGGCGGCTTCCAGCCGCGGCAGCTCGGCCAGGATCTGCTGGGTCAGCTGCTTCTCGGCGCCGTCCAGCATGCCGTAGGCGAGCAGCCGGATATCGTCGGCGCTGTCGGCCAGCAGCTCGCGCAGTACCGGGCTGACGGTGCGCGCCGGCATCGACTGCATCGCCACCAGCGCGGTCATGCGCTCCGGCAGCGGCGCGCGCGCATTGCCCAGTTGCGCCCGCAGCCGCGCGCCGCCGCCATGCGTGACGCGCGACATCAGGTGCGTGACGAATTCGGGCAGGCCCACGGTGCCGATGCCGCTGGTGTCGACGCGGCGCGGGAACAGCTTCGACAGCAGGTAGCTGCCCACGCACACGAGCGCGCCGCCGAGCGGCACGAAGAAGCAGAACAGCGCCAGGAAGCCGTAGCTCCACGCGAACGGCACGCGCAAGCGCCGCGGCAGCAGGCGCCACAGCAGCAGCGCCGTCAGCGCCGCGGCCACGGCCTGCATGCCGAAAAACGCCAGCAGCAGCGCGGTGCTGTTGCCGGCGCGCGCCAGCAGCGCCAGCGCGGCGATCTGGGCGGCCAGGCCGCCGGCGCCGAGCTTAAACATGGGGCGCTTTCCCGTCTGCCGGTGCCGGCCGCGCCGCCGTGCCGTCCACCTGGGCCCGGCGCAGCAGCTTGACCAGCGCCTCTTCGGCACCGGTCGCGGGCACCGCCAGCGAGTAGACGCCGATGCCGGCGCGGGTGAAATCGGTGCCGAACTGCGCGCGCAGCATGTCTTCGATGCGCACCAGGTAGGCCGCCACGGCCTGCGCATCGGACAGCGGCATCAGCGTCAGCATGGCGCGATGGTGGGGGTTGACCAGCGGCCAGGCCACGTCCAGCGCGCGCCGGCTGCGTACCACTTGCTCGAACAGCGCATCGCGCTCGGGATCGGTGTCGAACACCAGCGCCACCACCGAGCTGTCGATGCCGGTCTCGCGCTGCAGCCGCGACAGGCGCGCATAGTCCAGCGCAAACGGATACGGGCACGCCGGCAGCGCCGCCAGGATGGTGCGGGTGGCGCCGGCATGCTCGACGCCGTCGGCGTAGTAGCCCAGCAGCACCATCAGCATCTGCAGGTTTTCATAGTTCAGCGACAGGAACGGCATGCGCTCGACCACCAGCAGGCCGATCAGGTGGTCGGAGCCCGCCAGCACCGGCGCCACCGCCACGTAGCGCGTGCGCGCATCGTGCTGCAGGCCGTCGGCGCGCAGGTGGGCGAGCTGGCGCGTGTCCAGGCAGTGGCGCACCAGCGGATCGGTGGGATCGAGCGTGAAGGCCGGGCCGATGCTGGCCGCGGCCTCGGTCTCGACGCGCTCGCCATCGCAGGCGTAGAGCGCGGCCGCCTCCACCTGGCACGCCTGCGCCACCACCTGCAGCACCGGCTGCGCGCCGGCCAGCACGTGGCCGCCGCGGGCGGCCTCTTCCAGCGCCACGCCGCGCAGTTGCGACAGGGTGTCGCGCAGCGTGGTGGGCCGCGCCAGGAGGTCGTTTTCCAGCCGCGAGTGGGAGATGCGCAGCAGGTAGTGATTCTTGGTCAGCGCCGCCAAGCGCTCGTCCAGGTAGCGGTTCACGGCGCGCGCCCGCGCCAGGCGCGTGCCCCAGATATCGCCGAACTGCCCGGCTACCAGCACCAGCAGCAGGCCGCCCAGGAAGAACAGGCGCGGGAACGGACCGGGCATCACGCCGGTCTGGTGGTACAGGTACCAGGCGCCGAGCAGCATCAGCACGCTGCCCACGCCGATCAGCGTGCCGTAGCGCAGCGCCAGGATCACCGGCAGCAGCCAGGCCCATGGAAAGCCCATGCCCAGCAGCAACGGGTTCTGCGGCAGCACCAGCCAGGCCAGGCCGAGCGCGGCCAGCATCGCCACTACGAGTTCCACCGCGGCGGCGGGTCCGGTGACCGCGGGCGCGAGCAGGCGCGCATAGCGCCCGCCCAGGCCAATACCCTGTCCCTGCCGCGCGCGATAGGTGTTGTCAGCCGTCTTGGCCACGCTCATCCCCTTGCTCCAACCATCCATCGCCGCGCTGGCGCGGCGCCGTGCCGATCAACGCCACCCTCACCTCAGCCATTCATCAGCCCTGCATCAGCGGCGCCAGCAGGCGGCGCAGCAGCTTCTGCGCGGTGCCCGACAGCGAGGCGCGGCTCCAGCCGCTGTCGCTGCCGGTGGCGGACCACACCACTTCGCCGCTGTTCACGTCGAGCAGCTGCAGCGAGATGCCGACCGCCGGCTCGCCATCCACGCCAACCTTGTAGCGCCATTCCTGCACCGCGCCGGTCAGCGCATAGCGGGCCTTCTCGGCGCGCGCCCATTCCAGCGCCTTGCCCACCGCCTCGCGCTCGGCCGGCTCGAACAGCGTTTCCGGGTTCAGCGAGGCGGGATAGCGCTTCAGGCTGGCTACGCCGCCAGTCTTGAGCAGGCTCTCGGCGATGGCTTCGGCGCGCAGGCCGGCCTGCGGCGTCTCGGTGTAGTTGACGATCGGCAGCACCGCGATGGTCTCGCCGCGCGCCAGCGCCGGCGCGCGGCCGACGTCCGTCACCGCGCAGCCCGCCAGCCACAGCGCCGCGCCCAGCGCGCCGCACCATGCCGCCAGCCGCCTCGCCACCGTCTTGCCCGTCATGCCCGTCATGCCCGTGCCTTGCTTGTTCATGTTCATCCCCTTTGTCCGTATTGCCATATCTGTTGATGCCCCGCCTGTCCTGCCATGCGCCCCGCGCTCAGTACAGCCAGCGGTAGCGCAATCCCAGTTCCGTCATCGGCCGCCCGCCATTGCGCGCCGCGGTCTCGTGCGAAACATAGAGCGCCAGGTGGTCGTTGCCGAACACCGAGCCCGCCACGCCGCCCTGCACGCGGAAGTTCTGCCGCGCGCGGGTGTCGTGCAACAGCCCGATCTCGCCGAACGGCCGCCACTTGCGCGTGTATTCGTCCAGCAGCTCGGTGCCGAAGCCGAACAGCACGCCAGCCTGCGTGAAGCCCTGCGGCATGTAGAACGCCGGCGTCGCGGCATCGCCGGCCGGCACCAGCGCGGCCTGGCGCGGCGTCAGGCTGCCGCCCTGCGTGCTGTAGCTGGCGTGCGTGGCGACCACGCGCACGGTGTAGTCCGGATACGCGGTCCGGATCTTGTAGCCGGCCTCGACGTCATAGACCACGCCGTGACCCAGCGTGCTGCGGTCCTGGCCGCGAAAGCGGCTGTACTCGATGCGCGCGCCGACGAACTCGCGCAGGCTGAAGCGCCACGTCGCGCCCAGTCCCAGCACGTCCTTGGCGCCGCCCACCCGCAGCGGCGCGGACTCGTCGGCCGGCTGGTTGAGCCCGGCCAGCGTGCTGAACTGCAGCCGCCCCTGCTGGTTCCACTCGCCGAAGAAGCGCGCCGTGGCCATGGTGTCGAGGCCCTCGCGGTAGCCCGCGGTGGCGCGCCAGCGCTGGTTGCTGTCGCGGTAGCCCAGCGACAGGTCGGCGCGCCGGTCCGACGACGGCACGTTGGCCAGCTGCCGCGGATCGGTGCTGCGCTGGTCGCGCCAGGTGCCGCGCAGGTTCAGGTCATAGCCATCCCACAGCCGCACGCCGCCGGCCAGGCTGCCTTCGGTGAACTCCAGCGGCTTCTGGTGCAGGAAGCGCACGCGCGGCTCGATCGCCTGGGCGTTGAACAGCAGTGTTTCGCGCAGGGTTTCCTGCAGCGCGTCATCGGAGCGGGCCCGCTCCTGGGTCTCATAGGCCAGCGTCTGCGCCGCGCCCAGGCGGTCCAGCCGCTGGTTGGCCTCGATCTGGCTCGCCACGGGCACGCGACCCGCCTGCCGCTCGAGGATGCGGTCCAGGCTGTTCAGGTCCTGCCGGTCCAGCGCGATCGCCACCTCGGCATAGGCCGGGCGCTGCAGCCTGCTGGCGTACTGGCGCGCCAGCCAGCCGCGCGCCAGTTCGTTCGATTCGGCGGACATCGCCCACGCCAGCGCCGCATCGCGTCCCGCGGCAGACAATGCGGCCTCGCGCCGCGCCGCGTCGCGCAAGACCTCGGCGGGGGCGGGCTCGCGCAGCGACGGCAGTCCTTCGATCTCGCCCAGCTGCGACGGCGCCCCCGCGGCCGGAGGGCTCACTTCTCGCGCCGCCGTGGAAGCGCGGTCGGCGCGCAGCATCTGGATCACCAGCGCGCGCGAGACCTCGCCCGAGGCAAAGATCTGCCCCAGCGCCACGGTCTGGCGGCGCAGGTCAGCGCGCGGCGGCGCGCCCGATGCGTTCTCGTGTTCCTCGTCGCCGTCGGTGTTATCCGGGCGCATGCGCGCATCCCCGGCACCGCGCCGGGCCCAGCCGCGCTGCAGGTCGATCCACGCCTGGCGGCGCACGCGCCAGGCCATGTCCGCCTGGCCGATGGCTTCATAGGCGTCGGCCAGCAGGCTGAGCCAGAGCGGATCGGCACTCTTGCCATCGTTGAGCTTGCGCAGGTAATGCAGCGCCGCGCGCCCGTCGTGGAAGCGCATATGGCCGGCGGCGAAGGCGCCCCACAGGTCGGGATTGTCCTCGGCCTGGTCCTGCAGGCGGCGCATCACCGCGCGCACTTCGGTATCGCTGCCCTGGTCGACCAGCGTCCACAGCAGCGCCGCCAGCGTTTCGCTGTCGGCGTCCGGCAGGCCCGCGGCATGGCGCAGGTCCGCCAGGGCCTGCTCGCGCTGGCCCGTGACGCGGTAGTACTCGGCGCGCCGCATCAGGAAGCGGCTGGACTGCCAGGCGGCGCGGCGCTGCTCCGCGCTCATGTCCTGCAGCAGCCGCTCGATGCGGCGGTAGGCGTGGGCGCGCGTGTAGTAGTACAGCGCCAGCTCCAGCGAGGCCGGGCTGGCGCTGCGGCGCCAGTCGGCCTCGGCGATGCGGCCGGCGTCGATCGGGGTCCTGTCGTAGTAGGCGATCAGGTTGGAGAAGTCCGCTTGCTGCGTGGCGCGGACCTCGGCCATGCAGTCGTTGCGCGCCGGGCCCTCCGGCAGTTGCCGGCAGTGCTCGTCGCGGGTCTGCGCGGCCGCCATCATCAGATGCCGGTAGCCGTCCTGCAGCAGGTCGTCGCGCTGGTTGAGCCGCGCCAGCTCGGTGAGCGTGCGCCAGAACAGCAGGTCGCGCGGACCCGCGGCGGCGCGCGCCGGCAGCATCGCGTCCAGCGCCTGTGGCAGCCTGCCGCGCACATAGAGCAGGTTGGCCAGCTTGAGCGCGTAGGCGGGGCGCGGGCCGAAGCGCTGCTGCAGTTGCGTATAGAGCTGGAAGGCGCGCTCGTCCTTGCCGGCGCGTTCGGCCAGCGCGGCGTGGCGTTCCATGATCTCGCGCGCCTTCGGGCCGCGGCTCAGGCCTTCGAGGAAGCGCATGGCCTCTTCCGGCTCGCCCAGGCGTTCATAGGCGGCCACCACCTGGTCCACCGTCTTCAGGTCCGAACCGCCCGCGCGGTGGCGCAGCGCGGCCAGGTAGGCGCGATCGTCGGACAGCCCCGGCGCGAGCCGCATCACCGCGTCCCACGCGCGCTCGTCGTTGGTGGCGCGGGCATAGTCGAGCCAGCTCTTCAGTGCCACCGCCGGCTGGCGGTTCCATTCCGCCACCTGCGCCAGCCGCTCGCGCCAGACCGGCTCGCCCGGCAGCCGGCGCACCGCGGTCTCGGCCACATGCTGGGCCTGGTCGAGCTTGCCCGCGGCCAGGAACACGCGATAGGCCAGTTCGTAGTCGTCGGCATTGAACTTCGTATCATCCGGCTGCGCGGACGGAGCTTCCTGTGCCGCGATCCTGCGCACGCCCAGCTGGCCGGAGGCGGCCAGCGCCTCGCGCAGCGCCAGGCCACGCGGCCCGTCGAGGAAGACCACGCCGCGCTCGTGCCACGGCTGGCTGGCGGCGATGCGCCGCACTTCGGCCTCGTGCACCGCCAGCGCGGCCCGCTCCGCATGGCCGGCATCGCGCAGCCGCGCCGACACCTTCAGCAGCCGCTCGACATAGCGGCTGGCCTGCTCCGGCTTGTTGGCCGCCAGCGCCAGCCGGGTCAGGTAGCGCAGCACCTCGGGGTCGTCGAGCAGCTTGCCGCCGTGGCGCTCGGCCTGCGCCAGCGCCTCGTCCAGCAGGTTGCCGGACTGCAGGGTCTGCACCGCCTTCAGGAACAGCGCGCGCCGCTCGGCCAGCGTGGTCGCGGCCGCCTGCTGCGCGAACAGTGCGTTGGCGGCATCGCGGTAGTCGCCGCCGGCAATCGCCATCTCCGCCAGCTGGCGGTTCCAGAATGCCGCGTTGTTGCGGTCCTGGCTCGCCAGCGCCGTATAGAACCGGCGCATCGCCGCATCCGCGCCGGCCTGGCGCGCCTGCGTCGCCAGCGCCTGCAGGTCCGCCACGCTCCAGCGGCGGCCGGCGGCCTGGTCCAGCAGCCGGCGCAGCTGCACCAGGTTCTGTTCGCGCTCGGCCGTTTCCGGCAGCGCGGCCCAGGCGCGCTGCTGCGTGATCTCGATGCGCGTGCGCAGCACCTGGCCCGACAGGTCGGTGCCCTGCACCGCCTGCATCCGCTCCAGCATGGCCTGAGCCTCTTCCAGGCGGCCGGTGCGCGCGTACTGCTCGGCCAGCACGCCCATGAAGGCGGGATCGTCGGGCGTGACCTTCCACCAGGCTTCCAGGTAGGCCATGGTCAGCCCGTCGATGGTGCGGCCCTGCCCCAGCAGCCGTTCGCGCAGGGTTTCGCGCGGGAACATCAGCGCCAGGCCGATCCCCACGATCGCGGTAAAGGTCAGCACCAGCGTCGGCGGCAGCAGCCGCTCGCGCTCAGCCGGCGCAGCGGACTTCGACTTGTTGCCTGACATGATTGGGGTCGGTCACGGGGGCGGTATCGACGCGCAGCGTGTTGCGCTCGCGCACGGCCGCCACGGCCTTGCCATCGACGCTGACGCGGCAATGGCCCGCGTTGGCCAGGCGGAAGAACGGCTTGAAGTAGCCACTGAAGGCAAAACGGGTGACGCCGTCGCGCTGCGACCAGTCGCGCACGATGCCGCTGGCTTCCACCAGCTGCGGCGTGGCGGCCGCCGTGAGGGCGGCGGCGTCGCGCACGGCGAAGCGCGCATCGCCGCCGTCCAGGTGCACGTAGACGCCGCCGCCGGGCGCCGGCGAGGTCCCGGTCACGCCCTGCGCCGCGGCAACATCGGGCAGGCCCGCGCCGCTCCAGCGCAGGTTGCGCAGGTTGCCGTCGCCGCGCACGATCCATTGCGTGCCGCTACTGCCGGCATTGCCGGCACTGCCGTCGCCCACCTCGCGCGCCACCGCCATCTCCTGCCAGTCGAGCACCTTGCGCACGTAATCGGTCGAATGCAACGGCAGCAGCGGCTGCGCCAGCACGTAGTCATAGACCTTGCGCAGCGCCTTCAGCGACGCCGCCTTGGTGCCGGAGTAGCTGTGGTAGTAGATGTTCACGGGCTTGAAGCGATACGGCCGGTCGGTCAGCTCGAAGGTCTCGATCACGCGTTCGAAGCCGTAGAACGGGCCATGCCACAGGTTGGTGTAGACGTTCTCATTCTGGTTGGGCGCAAACACCTGGAAGGTGCCGCCCGGCTTGTGGATGCCCAGCGGCGCGATCGCGGTCCAGCTGGGATTGCTGCGCGTGATCAGCGTGTCGCCGCCGTTCATATTGAATACGCGGGCCTGGTCGGTCAGGCGCAGGGCCTCGGCCGGCGGCTGGCAGTCGCCCGACCACAGCAGCAGGCTGACCGGCTTGCCGGCGGGCGCCAGGGTGCGGTTGATGTAGTCGATGGAACCGCCGATCTCGCGGTTCAGGTCCATGGTGTAGCCGGGGATGTTCAGGTGAAAGGCCTCGTCGCCCGCGCCCGCCGCAGCCTTGCCACCCTGCGTGGGCACCGTGCGCCCCCATTCGAACGGGTGCGAGAAGGTATGGCTGGCCACCTCGACATAGGGCCGGGCAAATATCTTGCGCGCGATCGGCTCGAGCTCGGCACTGAGCTTCGGGTACATGCCATCGCGGCTGACTTCGCCCTGGATCACCGACATGGTCATCGGCAGCCGGTAGCGGTCGAAGATCTCGCGCAACAGCACCTCGCCGGAGAAGCCGCCGCCGGGAATCTCGGCGCGCGAGGCAAAGCCGTCGCCATCGATATGGATGGTCAGCAGGCGCCGGCCGTTCTCGGTGGTGACGTCGGGCACCGGCATCGCGGGCAGGCGCAGCGCCTCGCGCAGGAAGTCCAGCGGCTGCACCACCCAGCGGCTGTCGGCGGTGCCGATGCCGCTCTCGTGCACGGCATACGGCCCCAGTACATAGCCGCCCCACGGCGTGATGGCCGCGGCGTCATAGGTCAGCGTGCCGGAGCGCAGGCGCAGCAGCGAGCGAAAGCCGTCGCCGTCTGGCACCTGGATCGCCTCGGCCTGGTTGCGGTCGGGCGCCACCGGCATCTCGAAGCCCATCATCGGGTCCTTGGCCAGCACCTCGACCGGGCCCGACACGCGCCCCCGGACCGCCTTCAGGCCGAAGCCGCGCGCCACCGCGCCGGTGACGCTGGTGCCGAAGTCGTTCAGGAACACCACCGGCATGCCCTGCGCCATGCGCGCCTGCACCCAGGTGTGGAAACGGCCCGGCTGCGCCGTGACCTTGCCCGTCAGGTACATCACCACGCCGGCATAACGGTCGGGCCCGATCTCCGGCAGTTCCTCGCTGGTGTCGGCGAACTCGACGCGGTAGCCCAAATAGTTGAGCGGCATCGAGACAAAGCGCACGCCCTCGGACTGGTCGATCGCCACGCCCGGGCCGCGCTCCTGCACCACCAGCACGCGCCGCGGCAGCACTTCGACCTTGCCGATGCCGATGGTCTGCAGGCCGGGATCGGCCACATAGGGGGTGATGCCCAGCGCGCGGATGCGCCGCGCGGTGTCGCGCGCGCAGCGGCGGTCCGCCGGCGGGCAGTAGTCGATCGACACCACCGGCAGCCGGTATTGCTCGCGGATGGTGCGCGCCTGTGCCAGCAGCCAGTCGCGGTCGGCCTGCGGCACCTCGACATAGCGGCCCTTGGCCTGGTCCCAGCCGCGGAACAGCGACTCGAAGGCGACGGCATACGCCAGCCCATGCACCTGCGGCAGGATCTCGAAGCCGCGGTTGAAGATCAGCCGGGCGTCGGGGTAGCGCGCCTTGATCGCGCGCACCACGCGCACCAGGCCGGCTTCCTGGCGCGCGCGCTCGGCGTCGGTCCTGGCGGCCAGCTGGTACGAATCCAGGGTATCGAGGAAAAAACCGCGGAAGCCGCGCGCCCACAGCGGCGCGATCACCTTGTCGACATAGAAGGCGGGCCAGCCGTCGGCCGCCTGATCGATCACCGGCGCGTTCCACGCATCGTTGCGGCCGACGAACCAGCTCTTGGGGATGTCCTTGAAGTAGGAGCGGCCTTCCAGCACCTCGCCCACACTGACATAGGCAAACCAGGCGGTCGCGGGGGTGGCGACCTGACGCGGGTCAAAGCCGCTGTCGGGTTCGACCACGGCGATATCGAAGGCCTGCAGCGCGTCGACCGGCGGCTTGGCGCCGTAGTGCAGCGCGATCGACGGCATGGCCGGAGCGGATGCCGCAGCGCCGGACGCCGGCTGTGCCGCGGCGGCCCCCGCCGTTCCAAGGGCAAGCAACAGCGCAGCGCGCTGCGCCAGATGCCTTAGCCAAGCCAACCATCCCGCCCGGCTTGGGGTGCAACCACCCCGGCCGCGCCGGCGGCCTTGCGCTTCCCCCAGTCGATTCACAGCGTGCTTCCCTTTATTTTGCGCACCCGAAGTGCACGGTGCCAGACATTTTAGAGGCGGTTCGCGACCGCGCGCGCCTGGTTCTGACCGTCAATTCGGAAAAGTCCGATGGTATCCGGCCTCCGCATGCTAGAGCAGCCCCCGGGGCCGTATTGTCAACAATTGTCCCGAAAAGGAGACATGGAGCTGGCTTGCACGTTAACCGCTGCCGGCGTGGGCCCCATGGTCGCGCCACCGGCGCAGCAGCAAGCCTGGGAAAGATAGTCCGCGCTGCGCCCGGCGACGTCACTGTCCGTTACCAGCTTTCCGGACGCCCGCTTTGCCACAACATGAAATCTTTGCGTTCATTCTCTTATGTATGGACGCGCATGCAGGCCATTGACTCATGTATTGACATGGATAACCTGCCCGCGGTCACGGGTATTGTGGTTTATCCGCATAATGTTATATCCGCGCCGGACTGGCCTCACCCGAACGCGGTAGGATCGGTGCCGTAAAAGTTTGTAAAAAAGATGGCACCAGCTTGCAGCGGGCGGCAGCCCATTATGCACGACAACATGGCACGCGGCCCGCCTGCGGTGCACGCACAGGCAAACGCGACAATAAAAAATCAGGGAATTCACTGAACCGGTACTGAAGTAGAAAACGCTAATATCTCCTGTCGGAACCTCTCATCATGATTAGGCGCTTAGCCTGATTGACACACCGGGAAAATTCGGCAGAATGATTCCCACTTGTGCAGCGCCCATTCGGTGTGTCATTTGGTGTTGTCGTTCCGTGACGGTTTCGGTTGTCACGACAGCGACATATCGAAGTCATATGGAATGCGCTGGCGGGGAAGATAAAACCGATCCGCTGGGTGCGTTGCACACGGTGTATAACGAGCGTTTTCGCTCATTTTGAAATTCAAGGTTGAGATAGACATGGAAACCGGTACCGTTAAGTGGTTCAACGACGCCAAGGGCTTCGGCTTCATCACGCCGGATGAAGGCGGCAACGATCTGTTCGCGCACTTCTCCGCAATTGAAGGCAATGGCTTCAAGTCGCTGAAGGAAGGCCAGAAGGTGCGCTACGTCAAGGCCATGGGCCAGAAGGGCGAGCAAGCCACCAAGATCCAGGCCCTCTGATACCGGTGAGGCCCGGGCTGGTCCGACGGACCAGCCGGCACCAAAGCCCCGCAGCGTTGCGGGGCTTTTTGTTTTAGGAGTGCCGTACTGCAGCACGGTTGGGCCCGCGCCGTTGCAGGTGAAATTGCTATAATCGCCCGACCCACAACCACCTCCCGGGCGGGTTGCGCGCCAACGCCGCGCGGCCGGCGCGGGATGGTAAGCAGCGTGTCGAGGAGTTACGTGGCCGGTACTCAGATCGCAGCTTCAGACAGCCGTGCCGCCGTCGGCGGCCAGGCTGGCCCCGCCGCCTCGGCGGGCAGCTCCTTCCATGCCGCGCTGCGCATCCTGCCGGCAGCACAGCGCCAGGCCATGTTCGAGATCTACGCGTTCTGCCGCGCCGTCGACGATATCGCCGACGGCGACGCGCCGCATGCCGAGCGCCTGGCCGCGCTCGACGCCTGGCGCCGCGACCTCGACGCCTGCTACGCCGGCAACCCGCCCGCGCCGCTGCAGCTGCTGTGCGCGCAGATCCGCGCCTTCAATCTGCAGCAAGCCGACTTTCTCGCCGTGATCGACGGCATGACCATGGACGTGGTGCAGGATATCCGCGCGCCCGACGCTGCCACCCTCGACTTGTACTGCGACCGCGTGGCCAGTGCGGTGGGCCGGCTGGCGGTGCGCGTGTTCGGGATGGAGACGGAGTGCGGAATCGCGCTGGCGCACCACCTGGGCCGCGCGCTGCAGCTGACCAATATCCTGCGCGATATCGACGAGGATGCCGCCATCGGCCGGCTCTACCTGCCGGCCGAGGCGCTGGCGGCGGCCGGCATTGACCTCGCGGCCGCCACGCCCGCAGCCGTGGCCGCGCACCCGTCACTGGGCCAGGCGTGCGCCGCCGTGGCGCGCGAAGCCCAGGCCCACTACGCCCAGGCCGAGGCGATCATGGCGCGCTGCCCGGCACGCCAGGTGCGTTCGCCGCGCATCATGGCCGAGGTCTACCACCGCATCCTGGCGCGGCTGTGCGCGCAGGGCTGGCGGGCGCCGCGCCAGCGCGTGCGCCTGCCGCGCGCGCAATTGCTCTGGATCGTGCTGCGCCACGCCATTGGCTGAGCGCGGCGAGCCCATGCAAGCCGGGCCCGGCCACGCCGGGCGCCGGTACAAGGAGGCTGCATGTCGATGAACGAGACCGCCTTTGCCAACGCCGCGCCGCAGGCCGATTCCGCGCCGCGTCAGCCGGACGGCCCGCAGCAAGCGCCGGCGACGCGCCTGCCCGCGCCGGCGCTCGACCACGGCATCGACCGCGCGCTCGACGCACTGCTGCACCAGCAGCGCCCCGACGGCCACTGGGTCTATGAACTCGAAGCCGACGCCACCATCCCCGCCGAATACGTGCTGATGGTGCACTACCTCGGCGAAGACCCTGACCTCGACCTGGAGGCGCGCATGGCGCGCTATCTGCGCCGCATCCAGAACCCGGACGGTGGCTGGCCGCTGTTCCATCAGGGCCGCTCCGACGTCAGCGCCAGCGTCAAGGCGTATTTCGCACTGAAGATGGCCGGTGACGATCCGCAGTCCGCGCCGATGCAGCGCGCGCGCCAGGCCATCCACGCCATGGGCGGCGCCGAGGCCAGCAATGTGTTCACGCGCACGCTGCTGGCGCTGTACGGCGTGCTGCCATGGAAGGCGGTGCCAATGATGCCGGTGGAGATCATGCTGCTGCCGCGCTGGTTTCCGTTCCACCTGTCCAAGGTCTCGTACTGGGCCCGCACGGTGATCGTGCCGCTGCTGGTGCTCAACAGCCTGCGCCCGCAGGCGCGCAACCCGCGCGGCGTCGGCATCAACGAACTCTTCGTCGGCAACTGCCACACGGTAGGGCTGCCGCCGCGCGCGCCCCACCAGCATGCCGGCTGGTACACGGTGTTCCGCGGGCTCGATGCACTGCTGCGCGTGGCCGAACCGCTGTTCCCGCGCACGCTGCGCCGGCGCGCCATTGCCGCGGCACAGCGCTTCGTGCGCGAACGACTCAACGGCGAGGACGGGCTGGGCGCGATCTTCCCGGCGATGGCCAACAGCGTGATGATGTTCGACGTGCTGGGCGTGCCGCCCGACGATCCGGCGCGCGCGGTGGCGCGGCGCTCGCTAGAGCGCCTGCTGGTCGAGCACGGCGACGAAGCCTATTGCCAGCCCTGCCTGTCACCGGTCTGGGATACCGCGCTGGCCACGCACGCGCTGCTGGAAACTGGCGATGCGCGCGCGGCGCAGGCCGCCGGGCGCGCGCTGGACTGGCTCAGGCCGCTGCAGGTGCTGGACCTGCGCGGCGACTGGGCGGTGCGCCGCCCGCTGGTGCGCCCCGGCGGCTGGGCCTTCCAGTACGCCAACGCCTACTACCCCGACGTCGACGACACCGCGGTGGTGGCCGCCGCCATGGACCGCTTCATGCGCGCGCACGATGCGCCGGGGCGCTACGGCGAGGCGGTGGCGCGCGCCACCGAGTGGATCGTCGGCATGCAGAGCGGCAACGGCGGCTGGGGCGCATTCGAGCCCGAGAACACGCACCTGTACCTGAACAACATCCCCTTTGCCGACCACGGCGCGCTGCTGGACCCGCCCACCGCGGACGTGTCGGCGCGCTGCCTGTCGATGCTGTGCCAGACCGGCGCCACACCCGCCAAGAGCGAGCCCGCCGCGCGCGCGCTGCGCTACCTGCTGGCCGAGCAGATGCCCGACGGCAGCTGGTTCGGCCGCTGGGGCACCAACTACATCTACGGCACCTGGAGCGCGCTGTGCGCGCTGAACGCCGCCGGCCTGCCGCCCACAGCGCCCGAGTTGCAGCGCGCGGTGGCGTGGCTGGCCCGGATCCAGAACGCCGACGGCGGCTGGGGCGAGGACGGCAGCAGCTACCGGCTCGACTACCACGGCTACGAGCCCGCGCCCAGCGTGGCCTCGCAGACCGCATGGGCGCTGCTGGCAATGATGGCGGCGGGCGCCGCGCAGCATCCGGCGGTGGCGCGCGGCATCGACTACCTGCTGCGCACACAGCAGCCCGGCGGCCTGTGGCAGGAGCCACGTTTTACCGCGGTGGGCTTCCCGCGCGTGTTCTACCTGCGCTACCACGGCTATGCGCGCTACTTTCCGTTGTGGGCGCTGGCGCGCTACCGCAACCTGCAACGCGGCCAGATGGGCCAGAGCGGCCAGGTATCGTGGGGCCTGTAACGGCGCCGTTCGTGCTGGTCGTCACCGGCATGGCGTTCGAGGCGCGCATCGCGGCCGGGCCGCATTGCCGCGTGGTGCACGGCGTGCGCGGCCTGGCACTGGAGCAAGAGGTGTCGGCAATGGCCAGCCGGCACTGCATGGGCATTCTCAGCTTTGGCGTGGCGGGCGGGCTGGAGCCGACGCTAACGCCCGGCGATGTGGTGCTGGCGGATGCGGTGTGCGCGCCCGGCGAGCGCTACGACACCGACACCATCTGGACGCGCGCCATGCACGCGGCGCTGCCGCACGCCCGCATCGGCACCGCGGCCGGGGCCGACCAGCCGGTCCTGACGGTGGCCGCCAAGGCCTCGCTGCACCGGGCCACGGGCGCGCTGTGCGTCGACATGGAATCGCACCTGGCCGCGCGCATGGCGTCGGCGTGCCGGCTGCCGTTCGCGGCTTGCCGGGTGGTTATCGATCCGGCTTCGCGCGCCGTACCGGCAGCCGCCGCGGCTGGCATGGGTGATGACGGCAAGACCGATGTGGCCGCGGTGCTGGGCGGGTTGCTGCGTGCGCCGCAGGAACTGCCGGCGCTGCTGCGCCTGGCCGGCGACGCCGCGGCCGCACGCGGGGCGTTGCGGGCGGCAAGGCTGGCGCTGGGCGATGCCTTTGGCCTGCGCGACATGCGCTCGCAGCAAGCTGACTTCTGATGGGCTACTCTCCTTCTCCCGCAAGCGGGAGAGGTGAGCAAACCTGAAACCACTCCCTCACCCAAACTTCCTGACCGCATCCAGCGCCAGCCCGCTGCCGATGCTGCCGAACCGGTCCCCTTCCACGCAGCGCGCCTCGGGCAGCAGCGCTGCCAGCCGCTGCCGCAGCAGCGGCACGCTGCTGGAGCCGCCGGTAAAGAAGATGGTATCGACCGCGGCGCCGCGCACGCCGGCGTCGGCGAGCAGCTTGTGCACGGTCTGCTCGGTCTTCGTCACCAGCTTGTCGATCGAGGCATCGAACTCGTCGCGCGTGATGGTCAGCGACAGGCCCGATTCCAGCCGGTGCAGGTCAACTTCGGTGCTGCCCGTGTCCGACAGAGCGATCTTGGCGGCTTCGACCTGGATTGCCAGCCAGTGCCCGGCGCGCTCGCGGATCAGCCGCACCAGGCGGTCGAGCTTGACCGTGTCGGCGGCGTCGCGATAGTTGTCCATCACGAGCGACCACGCCTTGCGCGTATAGAGCAGATTGATGGTGTGCCAGCTGGCCAGGTCGAAATACTGACTCGACGGCATCGCCTTGCCGTTGCGCAGCGCGCTGCCCAGGCCCAGCAGCGGCATTGCGCGCGCCAGGCTGAGCGCGCGGTCGAAATCGGTGCCGCCGATGTGCACGCCGCCGTTGGCCAGGATGTCGTCGCGCCGGTCGCTGCGCGCGGCGCGCTCGGGCGACAGCCGCACCAGCGAGAAGTCCGAGGTGCCGCCGCCGATATCGGCAACCAGCACCAGCTCCTCGCGCGCGATGCCGGCTTCGTAGTCGAAGGCCGCCGCGATCGGCTCGTACTGGAACGCGATCTCGCTGAAGCCCGCCTCGCGCGCGATCCCGGCCAGGGTGTCTTCGGCCAGCTGGTCGGCCACCGGGTCCTCGTCGATAAAGAACACCGGACGCCCCAGCACCGCGCGCGAGAAGCCGGTGCCGGCGGCCTGCTCGGCGCGTGACTTCAGCTCGCCGATGAAATGCGCCAGCAGCTTGCGGAACGGCATGGCCTGGCCCATCACCTCGGTGCTGTCGTCCATCATCGAGGTGCCGAGCAAGCTCTTGAGCGAGCGCATCAGCCGGCCCTCGTAGCCCGCCAGGTAATCGCCCAGCGCGGCGCGGCCGTAGCTGACCAGCGGGTCCTCGGCATGGAAAAAGATCACCGACGGCAGCGTCGCCTTGCCATCCTCCAGCGGCAGCAGCGCGGCCGCCCTGTCCGGGCGGCTCCAGCCCACCGTCGAATTGGACGTGCCGAAATCCAGGCCGCATGCGTTTGACATCTTCGATTCCATTTTCCTGCCAGCAAAGTGGCCCGCGCGGCGCAAGGCCGTTGCGGGCGGGGGCGCTATTGTAGGGCAGCGACCGGGTCCGTGCCTGTCGGCTCCGACCGCCATGCCGGCGGCGCGACCGAAGCCAACCTTGACATGGATGGGGAGGGGCTCCTATGCTGCGCATGTTCTTTATAAAAGATCGTTGTTCTGTTGTACGGAATGCACCGTGCCACGGAGATCTGACCCCCGCCATGCAAAAACCGTTACGCAATATCCGCGTGCTCGACCTCACCAATGTGCTGGCCGGGCCGTTCTGCTGCCACCAGCTGGCTCACCTCGGCGCCGAAGTGATCAAGGTCGAAACCCCGGGCAGCGGAGACCTGGCGCGCCAGTTGGGCGCGGACCCGGAGCTGAACCAGCGCCTGATGGGCGTGTCGTTCCTGGCGCAGAACCCCGGCAAGCAGTCGGTCACCCTGAACCTGAAGCACGCCAGTGGCAAGGCCGTGTTCCGCAAGCTGGTGCAAAGTGCCGACGTGGTGGTCGAGAACTTCCGGCCGGGCGTGATGGAACGCCTGGGACTGGGCTATGAAACCCTGAAGCAGGACAACCCGCGGCTGGTCTACTGTGCGATCTCGGGTTTCGGCCAGGACGGGCCGCTCGCCGGCCTCCCCGCCTATGACCAGATCATCCAGGGCATGTCCGGCGTGATGCAGATCACCGGCGACGCGCACAGCGCGCCGCTGCGGGTGGGCTATCCGGTGTCCGACACCATAGGCGGGCTGACCGCGGCGCTGGCGGTGTCGGCGGCGCTGGCCGACACCGGGCGCACCGAGGGCTATTTCATCGACGTATCGATGCTCGAGGCGACCCTGGCCACGATGGGCTGGGCGGTATCCAACCACCTGATCGCGGGCCGGGCGCCCACGCCGATGGGCAACGAAAACATGACCGCGAGCCCGTCCGGCACCTTCCGCACCGCCGACGGCCTGCTCAATATCGCCGCCAACAAGCAGGAACAGTTCGAAGCGCTGTGCCGCGTGGTGGGCCGCCCGGCACTGGCTGACGATGCGCGCTTCGCGCAGCGGCAGGCGCGGCTGGCCAACCGGGCCGCGCTGACGCAGGCGCTCGAAGCCGAACTGGCAACCAGGCCGGCTTCCGAGTGGTGGCCGCTGCTGACCGCGGCCGGCGTGCCGGCGGGGCCGGTGCTGGACGTGCCGCAGACGCTGGCCCATCCACAAGTCAGCGAGCGCGGCATGATCGGCGAGTTTGCCGATGCCCCCGGCGTGGGCCGCGACATCCGCGTGGTGCGCACCGGCTTCAAGCTCAACCGCGAAGCGCCGGCGGTCGACACGCCGCCGCCGCAACTGGGCCAGCATACGCGCCAGGTGCTGGGCGGCCTGGGTTACAGCGATGCGGACATCGATGCACTGAACCGGGAGGGTGCGATATGAGCGGCAGCCGGACACAGGACGACGGCATGGATGCCGGCCAGCGCCTGTCGCAGGACTGGTGGCACACCGGCATCATCGACATGCGCCCGGGCGAGATCCGCTACCGTGGCTACCCGATCGAGCAACTGATCGGCCGGGTGTCGTTCGCGCAGATGATCTGGCTGATGCTGCGCGGCGAGCTGCCCGGGCCGGGCCAGGGCGAACTGCTGGACGCGGCACTGATGGCTGCCGTCGACCATGGCCCGCAGGCGCCCAGCATCGCCATCGCGCGCATGGCCGCGACTTGCGGCGTGGGACTGAACAATGCCATGGCGTCGGCCGTCAACGTGCTGGGCGACGTGCATGGCGGCGCGGGTGAGCAAGCGGTGGCGCTGTACCAGGACGTGGCGCAGCGGCTGGATGCCGGCAGCACGATGGCGCTGGCCGTCGACGACGCGCTGCGGCACTACCGCGATCTGCACGGCAAGTACGTTGCCGGCTTCGGCCACCGCTTCCATCCGGTCGATCCGCGCGCGCCGCGGCTGCTGGCGCTGGTCGCGCGGGCCGCGGACGATGGCGTGGTAAGCGGCCGCTACGCGGGCATCGCGTGCGCGGTCGAGGCGGCGCTTGGCTCCGGGCGGGGCAAGCCGATCCCGATGAATATCGATGGTGCCACCGCGGTGATCTACGCCGAGCTGGGCTTTGCCGCGCCGCTGGCGCGCGGTCTGTTCTGCCTGTCGCGCTCGGTCGGCATCCTCGCGCACGCATGGGAGCAGCAGTGCGAGGGCGGGCGCAACAAGGGCCCGATGCCGCGCCAGTTCCTGTGGCGCTATGACGGCGCACCGCCGCGCGACGTGCCGGAACCGGACTTGCCCGCATAAGCAGGCCCGGCAGAAACGGATCCTGCGCTCAGCCGGCCAGGTCGGGCGCCGGCTCCAGCAGCGGTGCAACCGCCGTGCCGGCGGCGGGCTCCGCCATCGACGATGCCAGCACATAGCGGTCGCGCCCATGCGCCTTGGCGTGGTAGAGCGCGCGGTCGGCATCGGCGAACAGGGTCCGCCACAGCGCCTCCCGGCTGCCCGCGCCGCCGCGCAGCTGCGCCACGCCGATGCTGACGCTGGCATGGCCGCGCCCGGCGGGCAAGGCGATCGCATGCACCTTGCGCAGCACGCGGTTGGCCAGTGCCGAGGCCTGCTGCTCGTCGGTATGCGGGCACAGCACGCAGAACTCTTCGCCGCCGTAGCGCCCGGCCACATCCGAGGCGCGGCGCGAGTTGTCCAGCGCCTGCGCCACTTCGCGCAGCACCGCGTCGCCGGCGTGGTGGCCGCAGCTGTCGTTGACCTGCTTGAAATAGTCGATATCGATCACCAGGCACGACAGCGGCTGGCCGTCACGCTGCCAGCGCGCCACCAGCGACAGCGCCGACATCTCCAGCGCGCCGCGGTTAAGCAGGCCGGTCAGGGCGTCGATGCGCGCGCCGCTTTCGTTGTGCGCGACGATCTGCTCCATCGCCATCACGGTAAAGCCGAACAGTCCCAGCAGCGTGGCGATCAGCGGCGCCAGCACCCACGCCGAACCGGCCGGGCCGGCGAAGAACAGGGTCAGCGGCGCCGCGGCCGCACCGCCCGGCGGCAGGCTCATGGCATGGCTGAAGCCCGCCAGCTGCGTGGCCAGTTGCACCAGGCTGGCCACCAGCACCAGCGGCGCGCCGATGCTGCGGCGCCCGCGCCCGGCGCGCGCCAGCGTGGCGAAGGTCGCCAGCGACACCAGCGCCAGCACGCCATAGACGATGCGCAGCACCAGCTGCGGGCCTTCGGGCAGGCCGCTGGAGGCCGCCATCAGGCCGAGCACGATGGCGCCCGCTCCTGCCAGCGCGCCCGGATGCGCCGGCACGCCGTAGTAGACACGCACGCCGCGGTAGATCAGCAGCCAGCCGGCGACGAAGGCGAATGCGCCCAGCGTGCCGAGTTGCCCGGTGCCGCTGGCCGCGCTGACCGCCAGCGCCAGCCCCGCGGCCGACACCAGCACATGGCCGAAGGCCCACAGCCGCCCCGCCGTGCTCGCGCGCAGCGCAAACACCAGCCCCGCTGCAATGATCAGCGTGCCGCAGAAAAACACCATCATCACCACCGCAATGGTCTGCTGGTCCAGGTGCAAGGGATTTCCTCAAGGATGCCGTCCGCCTGCCGTCAATATCGATCGGCTGGCATCGGGACACGGGGCGCGACGCGAGGCATGCGGGCGCTGAGTTCACCAGATGTGACGTGCGCTGTTTTTCATGCCAGCCGCATGATAGCCGGTGCCGGCGCCAGCTTGGCACCCCCAGCAAGCCGGGTCGGGTGCGCTGCACCCGGCCGGGTTTACGGTAAGTCCGCGACGGCCGAACCCGGGGCGGCGTGCGGCGCCGTGCCGCCGAGCGCGCGCGTCAGCGAGCGCGCGGCCTGCAGCACGTCGTCGCGGAAACCGTCGCGGTAGCGGGCCGCCGGGCAGGTCAGCGTGAGCGCGCCGGCCAATACGCCGCCCGGGCCGAACACCGGCGCCGACACCCCCGCAAGATCCGGGCTGCGGTCGCCGACCAGCGCTGCCACGCCGTCTTGCCGGATCCGGTCATAGAGCTCGCCGGGCTCGCCGGCGAAGGCGCGCAGCACGCGCGCACCGGCGCCGCGGTCGCGCGGCAGCAGTTCGCCCGCGCGCACGTGGTCGCGCACCGGCTGGGGCGAATCGACGCGGTACAGGCACAGCCTGTGCTCGCCCTGCTCGACATGAAAGGCAGCGCTCTCGCGCGTCACGTTGACCAGTTCACGCAGCGCCGGCATCACCACCGCCTCAAGCGAGAACGACGCGGCATAGACTGCGTGCAGCCGCGCCACCTCCGGCCCCAGGCCATAGCGACCATCGGCATGGCGCAGCACCAGCCCCGCATGCTCCAGCGATGCCAGCAGGCGCAGCAGCGTGCTCTTGTAGAGGCCGCTGCGCTGCGCCAGTTCCGCCAGCGCCAGCGCGCCATCGCCCAGCCGGAACACCGAGAGTACGAACAGGGCCCGGTCCACGGCGATGGCGCCGCCGGCGGCGGCGTGCTTGTCGGCTTCGGAAACCTGTGCGGCTTTGCGTGGCATGTCGGGCGGCGGGTGATGAACCCTGGAAGCGTTGGGTCGAAACGATGCGCCACCGTATAGAACGCTCCGGGGGTTGTCAATGCGTGCTCCCTGCAGGGGCATGTGCGGTGGATTCGACGCACGCACGCTAGCATGGTGGCGTTTTTCTGCAACACCCATACCCGCCATTCGGCCGGAGCACGCGTTCGCGCAAGCGCGTTCTGCATGCTGTGGACAACGCATGCGCCACATCGCGTGCCCCGCGCTTAGCCTATTCGCCACTCCTGACTTTGCAAGCGGTATCAGCGGGGTAAATCGCCCCGGCTTTTGCTTTAGCGGCCGCTCCACCGGATGGATAGAATCATGCGTTGCTCAACTCCGCACCATCCTGCTGTTTCCGCCGCAATGTCTCATCGCCGTGCTATTCCCGACCTTGGTATGACCGTTCCCGCACTCTCGCTTGGTGCCATCCTGGACGACCTGCGCAGCGCCCCGCGGCCGCTGACCTCCGCGGAATATGCATACCTGGCCCAGCTGCGGCAACGCATCGTCACCGGCGACGCCGACCTGTGGACCACGCTTGAAACCGCGGGCGTGCCGTGCAGCGAACGCCGCCTGTCGCCCGACGTGGTGCTGGCACTGACCGCGATCGGCCAGTTGCCGATGCACTGACTGCGTCGCTGCCGCACGCCTCTCCGGAAGATTCCGCGCTGCATTTCTGAATCCGGGTGCTCACCTGCCCCGCGCCGCGCCGCTACGATCGATCCACTTCGATCCGCCGGGGACCCGTAGCAGCGCGCAAGCGCGAGACCGCCCCCCGGCCATGACATGGGCATGGCTTACCGACTCATCAACCGGCGCGTCTCTTTTCTCTCCCTGCGTGTCTTTGTCGCGCTGATGCAGCATCGCGAAGCCGGCCGCGCCGCCCAGGCGCTCGGCATCCAGCCGCAACGGCTCCATTACCAGCTGCGCCAGCTCGAGGCCGCGCTCGGCATGCCGCTGTTCCAGCCCTGCGGCACGGGCTGGCTGCCGACCGCGGCCGGGTTCAATGCCTTGCCCAAGATTCGCGCCATGCTCGAGATCTGGGAGCAGGTCCAGGCCAGCACCCGCGCACGGCGACATACGGAAGCCGAGCGGCAGTGCGAGCGCTGCGCGGTGCGCGTTGGCGCGGCATTCTGGGTGCGGCAGGCGACTATGTAAGCGCATTGCCCTGGCCGCCCCCCGCGGCATCAGACAAGGCTAGTGCTGCATGCCCCAGCGGCGCACCGTCAGGCGCTCCAGCGTGGTGAACACCAGTCCCTCGACCAGCAGCCCGATCAGGATCACCGCGGCCAGCCCGGCGAATACGCGGTCGGTATAGAGCTCATTGCGGTTCTGGAAGATAAACCAGCCCAGCCCGCCTTGCCCCGACGACGCGCCGAACACCAGTTCGGCGGCGATCAGCGTGCGCCAGGCAAAGGCCCAGCCGATCTTCAGCCCGGACAGGATCGCGGGCAGCGCCGCCGGCACCAGCACCAGCGCGACATAGCGCAGCCCGCGCAGGCCGTAGTTGCGTCCGGCCATGCGCAGCGTCGGCGGTACCGCGCGGAAGCCGGCGTACATGTTCAGCGCCAGCGGCCACAACACCGAATGGATCAGCACGAACACCAGGCTGCCGGTGCCAAGCCCGAACCAGAGCAGCGCCAGCGGCAACAGCGCAATCGCCGGCAACGGGTTGAACATGGCGGTCAGCGTGTCCAGCAGGTCGCGTCCGAGGCGTGTCGATACCGCCAGCGAGGTCAGCACGAACGCCAGTACGATGCCGGCGGCATAGCCGCGCAGCAGCACCGACAGCGAGATCGCCGCCTTGCCCGGCAGTTCGCCGCTGGCCACCGCCGCGCCAAAGGCGCGCAGCGTGGCCAGGCAGGAGGGCAGCAGCAGGTCGTTGTCCTGGATGCGCGCCACCGCCTCCCAGATCAGTCCCAGCGCCAGCAGGATCAGCGCCTTGTGCAGCCAGTCTTGCTGCCACGCGCGCTGGTGCCACGGCAGAGCGCGCGCCAGCGGGGCTTCGGTGAAGGGTTCGGGCTCGCGCTCGTATTCGGGCCGCAGCGGGCCGGCCAGGTTGAGGGAGGGTTGGGTCATGTGCAATGTCGGGTTTCAGCGCGCTGCCGCACTGCGCGCCGGCGGCGGCGTCACGGTGGCGGGCGTGTCGAACAGCAGGCCGTGGATGCGCTGCGCCGCGGCCTGGAACTCGGCGCTGCCCTGGCTGGCCAGGCTGAACTGGTGGCTGTCGAGCTCCGCGCGCACGCGCCCCGGATGCGGCGACAGCAGCAGGATGCGGCTGCCCACCACCAGCGCCTCTTCGATCGAATGGGTCACGAACAGCAGCGTCAGCGCGGCGTCATCGCAGAGCGCCAGCAGTTCTTCCTGCATGCGCCGGCGCGTCAGCGCGTCGAGCGCGGCAAAGGGTTCGTCCATCAGCAGCACCTTGGGCCGCATCGCCAGTGCGCGTGCGATCGCCACACGCTGCTTCATGCCGCCGGAGAGGGTGTGCGGATAGGCGCCGGCAAACTCGGACAGGCCCACCTTGTGCAGGCTGTCCTGCGCCACTTCGCGCGCGGCGGCGCGCGACAAGCCGCGCGCGTGCCGCAGCGGGAACATCACGTTCTGCAGCACGGTCTTCCACGGCGGCAGCTGGTCGAACTCCTGGAACACCACGATGCGGTCGGGGCCAGGCTGCTGCACGCGCCGGCCTTCGAGCCGGACCTCGCCCTCGCTGGGCGCGACGAAACCCGCCACCGCCTTCAGCAGCGTGGACTTGCCGCAGCCCGAAGGGCCCAGCAGCACGAAGCGATCGCCCGCGTGCACGTCGAAGCTGACGCGATGCGTGGCGCGCACGATGCGCTCGGGGGTGCGGTACTCCAGCGATACGCCGTCCACCTGCAGCAGCGGCGCGGCGCGGTCCGAGACCACGCGCAGGTTGTGGGTGGCCATGCTTAGCTCCCTTGCGCGGTGACCGGGTCAGGGAAGAAATAGTCCTGCCAGGACTTGGGCTGGTTGCGGATCGCGCCGACGCGATGCATGAACGACGCCAGCGCAAAGGTGTTCTGCGGCGCGACGCGGAACTGAACCTGCGGGTTCTTCAGCACCCGCAGCAGTAGCGCTCGGTCAGTGCGTGCCTTGCTCTGGCGCAGGTAGATATCAGCGGCGGCTTCAGGATTGGCGGTGGCGAAGGCGGCGGCCTCGGCCAGCGCATCGACAAAGGCGCGATAGGTCTTCGGGTTGTCGTTGCGGAACTTCTCGGTGGCGTACAGCACCGTGGACGAGCTCGGTCCGCCCAGCACGTCGTACGAGTTCAGCACGATGCGCGCATTCGGGTTGCCGGCCAGCTCCTGCTCCTGGAACGGCGGGTTGCCGAAGTGGCCGGTGATCTCGGTGCCGCCGGCGATGATGGCCGCGGCCGCATCCGGATGCGGCACCGCCACGGTCCACTTGTCCAGGCGGTTGTACTCCTTGTCGCCCCACTGCCTGGCCGCGGCCAGTTGCAGCACGCGCGACTGCACCGAGACGCCGACCGCCGGCAGCGCGATGCGGTCCTTGTCGGTGAAATCGGCAATGGTGCGGACCTTGGGGTTGTTGCTGACCAGGTAGTAAGGGAAGTTGCCCAGCGAGGCCACGCCGCGCACGTTCTGCTTGCCATGGGTGCGGTCCCACAGCGTCAGCAAAGGCCCCACGCCGGCGCCGGCGATATCGATGGCGCCCGACAACAGCGCGTCATTGACCGCGGCGCCGCCGGACAGCTGGGTCCATTCGACCTTGATGTCGACGCCCTGCTGCCTGCCGTGTTTTTCAATCAGTTGCTGGTCGCGCGCCACGTTGAGCAGCAGGTAGACCACGCCGAATTGTTCGGCAATGCGCAGCCTGCCTTCGGCGTGCGCGGTACCGGTGATGGCCAGGCCGGCGCTGAGCGCCAGCAGCCCGAGCTTGCGGGAAAGACGAGAGAACATGTTCAGGACTCCGGGGCATGCGTTGGACTGGCGTCCGCGCAAACGAACGCCAAGGGGATGACTGGCGATGGCGATGCCGCCTTCAGCGCGGCACGTCGCCTTCGATGGTGGTGCGGTACATCACGCGCCGCAGATGCGGCGGACAGCCCGCCGCCAGATGCAGCAGCGAGCGGTTGTCCCAGAACACCAGGTCGTGCGGCTGCCAGTGGTGGCGGTAGAGGTGTTCGGGCCTGACGCTGTGCGCAAACAGCTGGTCCAGCAGCTCGCGGCTTTCGTCCTCGGGCAGGCCGACGATTCGCGTGGTGAAGTGCTCGCTGACGAACAGCGCCTTGCGCCCGGTTTCCGGATGGGTCCGTACCACCGGCTGCAGCACCGGCCTGACCTGCGCCACCTGCTCCGGCGTCAGGTTGGGCCGCCACGGGCTGCGCTGCTGGAGTTCGGCATAGCGCGCCAGGTAGGTGTGCTCGGCTTGCAGGCCATCGACGGCGCGCTGCAGCGCTGCCGGCAGCGTCTCCCACGCCAGGTGCATGTTGGCGAACAGCGTATCGCCGCCTTCGGCGGGCAGCTCACGCGCATGCAGCAGCGAGCCCAGGCTGGGCCGCTCCTTGTACGACAGGTCCGAATGCCAGAAGTGGCCGGCATCGCCCAACCCGATCGGCTTGCCGTCCTCGACCACGTTGGAGACCACCAGCACTTCGGGATGGCCCGGCAGCTGGAACTGGTGCAGCACGTGGGTCTGGAGCGGGCCGAAGCGGCGGCTGAAGGCAATCTGCTGCGCGGGCGTGATGCGCTGGTCGCGAAACACCAGCACGTGGTGGTCGAGGTGGGCGCGATGGATGCGCGCAAAGTCTGCTTCCGCCAGGGGTTGCGACAGGTCCAGTCCGATCACTTCGGCGCCGAGCGGGGCGTCGAGCGGCCGGATCTCGAAGCTGCCCGCGGCGATAGCGGGAAATGCGGTGGCCGGCGCAGCGCTCTGCTGGCGCGAAGCTTGAGGGTGGGCGGTTGCAGTCGTCATGGCAAACTCTGGCATACGGGGGAAGCCGATGCGGCATCCGGGATGCCGCGTACAAGCTTGCACTGTAGGGAGCCAGCGCCGGCACGGTCAACGAATCAAAGCGCCGACGCTTATCCGCTTATTGCATATCGGATCGCCCGTCGCTGTCTCGCCCTCTGGCACTACACCGCGCATAACCACATGCAATAACCTTCCTTGCGGCGCGCACCGGCAGTGGGCGACCATGGCGGCGACATGCGCTACGGCGCTGTTACCATCGCACGGCACGGTGCGCCGGCATGGCGTCCCGGCATGCCCGGCGCCAACGCGGGACCTGCCCCGACGCGCCGGTCCGGCACACAACAGAGAAAACACGATGAGACTCGAAACCCTGGCCGTCCATGGCGGCTATTCGCCAGATCCCACCACGCGCGCGGTGGCCGTGCCCATCTACCAGACCGTCGCCTATGCCTTCGACAACGCGCAGCATGGCGCGGACCTGTTCGACCTGAAGGTGGCCGGCAATATCTACAGCCGCATCATGAACCCGACCAACGATGTGCTCGAGCAGCGCCTGGCCGCGCTCGAGGGCGGCGTGGGCGCGCTGGCGCTGGCGTCCGGCATGGCGGCGATCACCTATGCGATCCAGACCATTGCCGAGGCCGGCGACAACATCGTCTCGTCCAGCCAGCTCTACGGCGGCACCTACAACCTGCTGGCGCACACGCTGCCGCAATCCGGCATCGAGACCCGCTTTGCCGATGGCCGCAATCCGTCGAGCTTCGGCGATCTGATCGACGCGCGCACCAAGGCCGTGTTCGTCGAATCGGTGGGCAACCCGCTTGGCAACGTGGTCGATATCGCCGCGATCGCGCGCGTGGCGCACAACCACGGCGTGCCGCTGATCGTCGATAACACGGTGCCGTCGTCCTACCTGTGCCGGCCGTTCGAGCATGGTGCCGATATCGTCGTGCATTCGCTGACGAAGTACCTCGGCGGCCACGGCAACAGCGTCGGCGGCGCCATCGTCGACAGCGGCAAATTCCCGTGGGCCCAGCACAAGGAGCGCTTCCGCCGCCTGAACGAGCCGGACGTGTCGTACCACGGCGTGGTCTATACGGAAGCGCTGGGGCCGGCCGCCTATATCGGCCGCGCGCGCGTGGTGCCGCTGCGCAATACCGGCGCGGCGCTGTCGCCGTTCAACGCGTTCCTGATCCTGCAGGGCATCGAAACCCTGGCGCTGCGGCTGGACCGCATCACCGACAATGCGATGGCGATCGCACGCCACCTGCAGCAGCACGCCAAGGTGGCGTGGGTCAATTTTGCCGGCCTGCCGGATCACCCCGACCACGCGCTGGTGCAGCAATACCTGGGCGGGCGCGGGCCTGGCATTCTGTCGTTCGGGCTGAAGCAGGGGGGCCGCGAAGGCGGTGCGCGCTTCCTCGATGCGCTGCAGCTGTTCACGAGGCTGGTCAATATCGGCGATGCCAAGTCGCTGGCCACCCACCCGGCGTCGACCACGCACCGCCAGCTCAACGCCGAAGAACTGCAGGCGGCCGGCGTCAGCGAAGACATGGTGCGGCTGTCGATCGGCATCGAGCATATCGACGACCTGATCGAAGACCTGGACCGCGCGCTGGCCGCGGCCTGACCTCCCGCCCTCGCCCATCCGCTGCCGCTGGTTTGCTCCCCTCTCCCGCGCGCGGGAGAGGGGCCGGGGGAGAGGGCAGGCGCCGGCCTTCGCCAATCACGCTTGCACGGCTACCCGCCATCCCGCTTGCCCCGCGCTTCCAGCACGAAATAGCTCACCGCCCCGATCATCAACGGAATCAGGTAATACAGCGCCCGATAGGCAATCAGCGCCGCGAGCAGCAGCCCGTGCGGCACCTGGTCGCCCAGCATGGTCAGGAACACGGTCTCGATCACGCCCAGCCCGCCGGGGATGCGCACCACCACGCCGGCCAGGCCGGACGCCAGCAGCACGCCGAGCACGGTGAAATACGTTGCATGCGTATGCAGCAGCGCGTACAGGATCGCGCCCATCGACATCCAGTGGGCCGCCGACAGCGCGCATTGCAACGCTGCGAAGCGCACCGTGGGCATATAGATGTCGTGGTCGCGCACGGTGCGGTGGCGGCCGTGCCATAGCGCGCACGCCGCCAGGTAAGCGGCCGGCACCGCCAGCATCAGCACGCCCAGCACCCGCGTCAGCGCCGCGGGAATGCCCCACTCCGGCGGCAGCACTACCAGTTCGCCGGCGAGGATGGCGCCTGCCAGCACGGCATAGCCGAGCCAGTTGGTCGTGACCACCACCACGAACAGGCTCCAGATCTGCGGCGCGCTCAGCCCCGCGCGCGAGTACAGCCGGTAGCGCACGCCCGCGCCGCCCAGCGTGGCGCCGAGGTTGAGGCTGAGCGTGTAGCTGACATAGGAGATCGCCATCACCCGGCGCAGCGGCAGCGGGTGCCCGGCATAGCGGCAGCCGAGCACGTCGAACTGGCTGTACAGCAACCCGCTCAGTGCCACGAAGCTGGCCGCCGGCAGCAGCGTGCGCGCGTTGAAGCCGCGCAGCGCTTCCAGCACCGCGTTCCAGTCGATGGTGCCCAGCTTGCGCGCGATCAGCGCCAGCACGGCGGCAATGAACAGGATGCCGATGGCACGGCGCCAGGCCGGCCAGTGCGCATGCTGGCGGATGGCGGTCAGGGCCTCGGCGCCCGTCATTCCGCGCCTCCGCGCAACACCACCACGCGCCGTGCGTTGCGCCGCCCGCCCGGGATCGGCTGCACCAGCCGGGGCGCATGCGCCGGCAGCCAGCCCGCCCAGGCCGGAAAGCGGCGCAGGAAGTGGAACATCAGCGTCGCGCCCAGCGCATCGAGGCGGTTGCGCGGCGACTTCAGCCCCGGCGGCACCGCGCGACAGCGCGCGCCGATCAGCGCTTCGAGCCGGCCGCGCAGATGGCACGCGAAGGCTTCATCGCGGATCACGAGATTGGCTTCGAGGTTCAGCGACAGGCTCAGCGGGTCGAGATTGCTGGAGCCGACCGTGGCCCAGTTGTCATCGACCACCGCGACCTTGCCGTGGAAGGGCCGCTCGACGTATTCCAGGATCTCCACCCCGGCGTCCTGCAGATGGGCGTAGAGCAGGCCGCCGGCGCGCGCCACCCACGGCATGTCGGGCTTGCCCTGCAACAGCAGCCGCACCCGCACGCCGCGTGCGGCGGCCTCGCACAGCGCGTGCAGCAGCCGGTAGCCCGGCAGGAAGTACGCGTTGGCGATGATGACCTCGCGCCGCGCCGCGCGGATCGCGTCGAGGTAGGCAAACTCGATGTCGTTGCGGTGGCGGTGGTTGTCGCGCGTGACCAGGCTCGCGCGTGCGGCCTGCATGCGCGGATCCGGCCCCTCGCGTTCGGCCACAGTCTCGGGCATGGGAGGCGGCGGGCACACGCCTGGCATCGCGCGCACCAGGAAGTCGTGCACCTGGCGCGCGAAGGGTCCGCGGATTTCCACCGCATAGTCCTGCTTGGCCAGCGGCCCGAACTGGTACAGATGCTGCGTCGAGAAATTAAGCCCGCCGACGAAAGCCACCTCGGCATCGACCGCGATCAGCTTGCGGTGCATGCGCCGGAAGATGTGGGTGCGCACGCCGAACAGCCGCGGCCGCGGCGAGAATGTGCAGAACTGCACGCCTGCGTCGACCAGTTCCGCGATAAAGACCGGCGACAGGTCATGCGAGCCGAAGCCGTCCACCGTCAGCGCCACACGCACGCCGCGGCCCGCGGCCGCCAGCAGTGCCGCGTGCAATTTGTGGCCTACCTCGTCTTCAAACAGGATAAAAGTTTCCAGCAGTACGCTTTCGCGCGCGCGCGCAATGGCGTCGAACACGCACGGAAAATACTCCTCGCCGTTCTCAAGCAGGCGGAAGTGGTCGGAAGCGGACGGCAGCGGTGTCATGGCCGGGAAATCGCCGCAAACACCATGCCAGCGAAAACCACACGCCAGCCGCTGCTAGCCCCGGTGACGGCCGCGCCGCCAGCGCGCCAGCACTGCGGCAGCCAGCGCACCGGCCACCAACCCCGCAATGAACACCGCCACCGCCATGCCACTCCATGCGGCCGCGCCAACATTATCGGCGCCGCCGCGCGCCAGCGGCGCGAGTGACTGCCAGTCGGCGGCGGTGAACTGCGTCATCGTCGGCGCGCCATCCAGGCCATACACGCAGACCTCGCCGCCCGGCAGCTTGCAAAAGCGCGCCGGCGGACAGCTGCGCAGGATGGCCTGGGTCTCGCCCTCGCCGCAGCGGGCGCCGGCGCTGCGCAGCACCTGGAGCGTGACGTCGGGATGCTTGGTCAGTTGTTCGGGCATGGCGGCCTCCCATGGCTTGCAGACGCAGTGACGCGTTCCTACAGCGTAGGCCTTATTCCGCCCGGGCATATCGCCATGCGTAAACGCTCGTTCGTCCATTGGCTGCTTTTCCATACAATGGCCCGATGCCACGGCGCGACGCCGCGGCCACACCACCACATCAAAGGGGAGCATCCGATGCAATACGGGAAATTCGGCCTGGCAGCGCGACTGGCGGCAGCCGTGCTGGCGCTGGGCGTGATGCAAGGCGCCGGCGCGGCCGATCCGGACAAGAAGGAAATCCGCTTCGGCGCTACCGCCGGTCCGTATGCCGACCAGATCCGCTATGGCATCAAGCCGGTGCTGGAACAGCGCGGCTACAAGGTCACCATCGTCGAGTTCAGCGACTACGTGCAGCCCAACCTGGCGCTGGCAGACGGTGCCATCGACGCCAACGCCTTCCAGCACGTGGCTTACCTGAAGAAATTCTCGGCCGACCGCAAGCTGGCGCTGAGCGACGTGATCCAGGTACCGACCGCGCCGATCGGCATCTACAGCCGCAAGCACAAGGCGCTGGCCGAGGTGAAGCCGGGCAACACCGTGTCGCTGCCGAACGATCCGACCAACCTGGCGCGTGCCATCGCCATCCTGCAGCAGATCGGCTGGGTCACGCTCAAGCCCGGCACCGACCCGATCCGCGCGAGCGAACGCGATATCGATACCAACCCGCACAAGCTCAAGCTGGTCCAGCTGGAAGCCGCGCAGCTGCCGCGCTCGCTCGACGATGTCGACTATGCCTTCGTTAACGGCAACTATGCGCTGGCCTCGGGCCTGAAGCTGACTTCGGCGCTGGCGCTGGAGAGGATTCCGGACTACTACATGAACCTGGTCGCGGTGAAGACCGCCGACCTGAACAAGCCTTTCGTCAGGGACATCCGCGAGGCCTACCAGTCCGCCGAATTCAAGGCGGTGACGCAACAGCGCTTCGCCGGCTTCGTGCCGCCGCCCTACCAGCGCTGAGCCCTGCGCGCATTGTTCTGGTTTCCTGGATGATCTATCCAGTCGCCGCCGATTTATTCCGCAGTCCCGGCCGCCTAAGCTGAAGCCTCCTTCGACGTATCCACAGGAGAGTTTCCATGGCAGACCATTCCATCCGCGGCAAGGTCGCGCTGATCACCGGCGGCGCCAAGAACCTGGGCGGGCTGATCGCGCGCGACCTGGCCGCCCAGGGCGCGCGGGCCATCGCCATCCACTACCACAGCGCGGCCTCGCGCGCCGACGCCGAGACCACGGTCAGGGCGCTCCAGGCAAGCGGCGCCCAGGCGGTGGCAGTGCAGGCGGACCTGACCAGCGCGGGCGCGGTCGAGCGGCTGTTTGCCGATGCCGTGGCCGCGGTGGGCCGTCCCGATATCGCCATCAACACGGTGGGCAAGGTACTGAAGAAGCCGTTCGCCGAGATCAGCGAGGCCGAGTACGACGAGATGTCGGCCGTCAATGCCAAGAGCGCCTTCTTCTTCCTGAAGGAAGCCGGCCGCCACGTCAACGACCACGGCAAGATCGTGACGCTGGTGACCTCGCTGCTGGGCGCGTTCACGCCCTTCTATGCCGCCTATGCCGGCACCAAGGCGCCGGTCGAACACTTTACCCGCGCCGCGGCCAAGGAGTTCGGCGCGCGCGGTATCTCGGTGACGGCGGTGGGGCCGGGTCCGATGGATACGCCGTTCTTCTACGGCCAGGAAGGCGACGACGCCGTGGCCTATCACAAGAGCGCGGCCGCGCTGTCGCCGTTCTCGCCGACGGGACTGACGCATATCGAGGATGTGGTGCCCTTTATCCGCCATCTGGTCAGCGACGGCTGGTGGATCACCGGCCAGACCATCCTCATCAACGGCGGGTACACGACCAAATAAGCCACCAGGCAGGCCACCGCCGCGGTGCGCGCACGCATTGCAGGTATGCTTGCGCCATCGACGAGCGAGGCGTATGGACAGATTCGACCAGTACCGCGTATTCCTGCAGGTGGCCGAGATGGGCAGCTTCATCAAGGCCGCCCATGCGCTCGGGCTGCCGCGCGCGTCGGTGTCGGCGGCGGTGCAGGACCTCGAGGCCCAGGTCGGCACGCGCCTGCTGCACCGGACCACGCGGCAGGTGCGGCTCAGCGCCGATGGCGCGCAATTGCTCGAACGATTGCGCCCGCTGCTGGCCGAGGTCGAGGATATCGACCAGCTGTTCCAGGCGGGCCAGCGCCAGGCCAGCGGCCGTCTTAACGTTGACATGCCGAGCCGCATCGCGCGCCGGCTGGTGGCACCTGCATTGCCCGCCTTGCTGCGGCGCCATCCGCGGCTGCAGCTGTCGCTCGGTTCCAGCGACCGCGCCATCGACCTGGTGCAGGAGGGCGTCGACTGCGCGGTGCGCTTCGGCGTGCTGGCCGACAGCAGCCTGGTAGTGCGACCGCTGGGCCGGATCGCGCTGGTCAACTGCGCGAGCCCCGCCTACCTGCGCGAACACGGCGAGCCCCGTGATCCGGCTGACCTGCGCCGCGGTCACCTCGCGGTGGGCTACGCCAGCCCCCGCACCGGCCGCGACCTGCCGTGGGAATTCCTGGATGCCGATGGCAGCGGACGCGAGGCCGACGTGGCGACCCGCGTCTCGGTCAACAATGCCGAAAGCTATATCGCCTGCTGCCTCGCCGGCATCGGGCTGATCCAGATTCCGCGCTTCGACGTGCAGCACCTGCTCGACACCGGACAGCTGCTGGAAGTCATGCCCGACTGGCGTCCGGCGAGCATGCCGGTGTCGCTGCTCTATCCGCACCGCCGCCAGCGCTCGGCAAGGCTCGCGGTGTTCCTGGAGTGGTTCCGCGCGCTGATGCAGCCGCACCTCGAAGCCTGAGCGGCGGCCCGCGCGGGCGCCGCCGCATTGTGCGCAGCAAGACAATTTCACGCCGCGCCGGCAGCGCAAATGCCCTACACTCAAGCTCAAGTCCCCCGCGCCCAAAAAGCACGGCAGGGATCACAACGCGATCATTGCCGCGGAGGGCTGCGAAGATCCTCGCCCCGCTCCGCGCGGATCCTGTCGAGACAACCGCATCGAGAGACCCGCCATGTCCACGGTTGCGCGCTTTGAGATCGGCTATACCCGCTACCTTGCCCCGCCGGGCGACACCACTCCCCCCACTGCTTCCCCTCCACCGTTCGCCAGCGACCCTGACGCACTGGTGCCGCTGTACCAGGCGATGGTGCTGACGCGCCAGTTCGACCTGAAGGCGATCGCGTTGCAGCGCACCGGCAAGATCGGCACGTTCGCGTCGGCGCTGGGCCAGGAGGCCATCGGCGTGGGCGTGGCCTACGCCATGCGGCCCGAAGACGTGCTGGTGCCCTCGTACCGCGACCACGCGGCGCAGTTTGTGCGCGGCGTCACCATGACCGAGAGCCTGCTCTACTGGGGCGGCGACGAGCGCGGCAGCGGCTTTGGCGCGGCGCCGCATGACTTTGCCAACTGCGTGCCGATCGGCACCCAGGTGTGCCACGCCGCGGGCGCCGCCTACGCCTTCCAGCTGCGCGGCGAGCCGCGCGTGGCGGTCTGCCTGCTGGGCGACGGCGGCACCTCAAAGGGCGACTTCTATGAAGGCATGAACATGGCCGGCGCCTGGCGCGCGCCGCTGGTGATCGTGATCAACAACAACCAGTGGGCGATCTCGATGCCGCGCAGCGGCCAGACCGCGGCGCAGACGCTGGCGCAGAAGGCCATTGCCGCAGGCATCCCGGGCGAGCAGGTCGACGGCAACGACGTGGTCGCGGTGCGCCACCGCGTCGGCGAAGCGATCGCGCGAGCGCGCGACGGCGGCGGCCCCGCGCTGATCGAGGCCATCACCTACCGGCTGGGCGACCACACCACCGCCGACGATGCCTCGCGCTACCGCGACGAGGCCAGCGTCAAGGCGCACTGGCAGCACGAGCCGCTGCTGCGGCTGCGCACCCACCTGCTGGCCCTGCACGCGTGGGATGCGGCGCGTGAAGAGGCGCTGGTCAAGGCGTGCTCGCAGCAGGTGGCGCAGGCGGTCGAAACCTACCTGGCAATGCCGCCGCCGGACCCCGCGGCGATGTTCGACTGCCTGTACGCGGCCATGCCGGCCGAACTGCAGGCGCAGCTGGAGATCGCGCGGCGCTTCCCGGGGCAGCACGGCTAG
The DNA here is from genome assembly GCF_041726985.1 of Cupriavidus nantongensis. Taxonomy (GTDB): domain Bacteria; phylum Pseudomonadota; class Gammaproteobacteria; order Burkholderiales; family Burkholderiaceae; genus Cupriavidus; species Cupriavidus nantongensis_A. The sequence continues at coordinate 1,020,366 of NZ_CP168302.1, forward strand.
CCGGCGCTGTTCGCGCACTCGTCCGCACTCCTCCATCGAACCGGCCTACAGCGAGCGAACCATGGCGGAAATCAATCTGGTCGAAGCAGTCAACCTGGCGCTGGCCCATGCGCTGGAGCACGATCCCGATGTGCTGCTGCTGGGCGAGGACATCGGCGTCAACGGTGGCGTGTTCCGCGCCACCGTGGGCCTGCAGGCGCGCTTCGGCGCCGCGCGCGTCATGGACACGCCGCTGGCCGAAGGCGGCATCGTCGGCGCGGCGATCGGCATGGCGGCGATGGGGCTCAAACCCGTGGCCGAGATCCAGTTCACCGGCTTCATCTATCCGGCGGTCGATCACATCATCAACCACGCCGGGCGCATGCGGCACCGCACCCGCGGACGGCTGGCCTGCCCGCTGGTGGTGCGCTCGCCGTGCGGCGCCGGCATCCATGCGCCCGAGCACCATTCCGAAAGCCCGGAGGCGATGTTTGCGCATATGCCGGGCATCCGCGTGGTGGTGCCGTCATCGCCGGCGCGCGCGTACGGGCTGCTGCTGGCGGCAATCGCCGACCCGGACCCGGTGATCTTCCTCGAGCCCACGCGGCTGTACCGGCTGTTCCGCCAGGAGGTGGCCGACGACGGCGCCGCGCTGCCGCTCGATACCTGCTTCACGCTGCGCGAAGGCAACGACCTCACGCTGGTCAGCTGGGGCGCGATGGTGCAGGAGACGCTGGCCGCCGCCGACGCGCTGGCCGCCGAAGGCGTGACAGCGACCGTCATCGACGTGGCCACGCTCAAGCCGCTGGACATGCAGACCATCCTGGACGCGGTCACGCGCACCGGCCGCTGCGTAATCGTGCACGAGGCCCCGCGCACCGCCGGCTTCGGCGCCGAGATCGCCGCGCAACTGGCCGATGCCGGGCTGTACTCGCTGGCCGCGCCGGTGCAGCGCGTGACCGGCTTCGATACCGTGGTGCCGCTGGCGCGGCTGGAATACACCTACCTGCCGGGCGTCGCGCGCATCGTCGATGCCGCCCGCAGGGCGCTGGCGGCGTAATCGTCAGCAAGTGCGCACACCGTTCAAGCCTGCCAAGGAGGACCGATGAGAGTCTTCAAGCTGCCCGACCTGGGCGAAGGCCTGCAGGAGGCCGAGATCGTGACGTGGCACGTCAAGACCGGCGACACCGTCGCCGCGGACCAGCCGCTGCTGTCGGTGGAGACGGCCAAGGCGATCGTCGAAATCCCGTCGCCCTATGCCGGCACCATCGGCAAGCTGTTCGCGCAGCCCGGCGACATCGTGCACCTGGGCGCGCCGCTGGTCGCCTTCGAGGGTGCCGGAGACGATGCCGACGCCGGCACCGTGGTCGGTTCGGTGCAGGTCGGCACGCATGTCGTCAGCGAAGCGGCACCACCCGGCACCTCGGCGCCCGCGGCGGGCATGGCCGCGCGCGTCAAGGCCACGCCCGCGGTGCGCGCGCTGGCACGCCGGCTTGGCGTGGACCTAGCAATGGCCACCGCCTCCGGGCCGGAAGGCGTAGTCACCGCCGCCGACGTAGAACGGGTCGCCGCCACGCTGGCGGATGTCGGCGCGCCCGAAGAACTGCGCGGCGTGCGCCGCGCGATGGCGCAGAACATGGCGCGCGCGCAGGCGGAGGTGGCGGCCGCCACCGTGATGGACGACGCCGATATCCACGCCTGGCAGTCCGGCGCCGACGTCACCATCCGGCTGGTGCGCGCGCTGGTGGCCGGCTGCCGCGCCGAGCCTGGCCTCAATGCCTGGTATGAAGGACAGACCGGGCGCCGCCACGTGCTGAAGAAGATCGACGTCGGCATTGCCGCGGACCTGCCCGAGGGCCTGTTCGTGCCGGTGCTGCGCGATGTCGGCAACCGCGACGCCGCCGACCTGCGCCGAGGGCTGAACCTGATGCGTGCGGACATCCGCGCACGCACCATCGCCCCGGAGGAGATGCGCGGCAACACCATCACGCTGTCCAACTTCGGCATGATCGCGGGGCGCTATGCCGCGCCCATCGTGGTGCCGCCCACCGTGGCAATCCTGGGCGCCGGACGCGTGCGCGACGAAGTGGTCGCGGCCGCCGGCGCGCCCGCGGTGCACCGGGTGATGCCGCTGAGCCTGACCTTCGACCATCGCGTGGTCACGGGCGGGGAAGCCGCGCGCTTCCTGGCAGCGGTGATTGCGGATCTGGAGATGGCGGAATAAGGATCAAGGCAACAGGCGCCGGCCTGCCTATCGCTTGTGCAGAAACTGGCGCCACCGGTATGCGCTCCCCTCTCCCGCGAAGCGGGAGAGGGGTGGGGGAGAAGGCCGGAGCTGCCACGAAGTCAGGCGCATCGTGCTTGCCTCGCGCCTGCCCTCTCCCCCGGCCCTCTCCCGCAGGCGGGAGAGGGGAGCACGCCGCCAGCATGCGAACGGCCGCCGGTGCCGCGGTGGCGGTGTATATAATCCCCATCCAATCGCGCCGCCTTCCCCGGCCCGGACCGCCGCACACCCTCATGGAATCCAAGACCGCCCGCCTGACCATCCTGATCGACCCGGTCAAGAAGAAGGCCTTCGAAACGCTGTGCGCCGCGCAGGATCTGACGCCGTCGCAGGTGGTGCGCCAGCTGATCCGCGATTACCTGGCGCAGCATGGCGTGGATTACGCCACCAAGCCGAAGCCGGCGGGCAGCACGCGCCAGAAGAAGTAACTCAGCGCGGGGTGGTGGCCGCGCCTGGCTTGTCCTCCGCCAGCACGGCGCAGCGTTGCGCCGCCTGCGCCAGCGACTCCGCGTAGTTGCCGTCGCCCAGCGCCGCCAGCACGCCGGCGCGCGCCAGTTTTTCCCTGACCCTCGGGTTGGCTTCGGCCAGCACCACCGCGACGCCGCGCTTCTGCAGCGTGACGATCACCGCCTCGAGCGTCTGCAGGCCGGTCATGTCCATGAAGGGCACGCGGCCCAGGCGGATCACCAGCACCCGCGGCTCGGTATGGGTCTGCACCAGCGCGCGCTCGCACGCTTCGACCGCGCCGAAGAAGAACGGGCCGTCGATGACATAGACCAGCACGCCCGGCGGCATCCGCGTGGCGCCGGTGCCCGCATCGCCCAGTTCGCGCGCCACCGCCTCGGCGGGCTGGGGTGCCACTTCCACCGATGCCGACATGCGCCGCAGGAACTGCAGCATGGCCAGGATCACGCCGATATTGACTGCCACCACCAGGTCGGTCAGCACCGTCAGCGTAAAGGTGATCAGCAGGATCGCGACATCGGCGCGCGGCGCGCGCCGAACCATGCGGGCGAACTGCCGCATCTCGCTCATGTTGTAGGCCACCACGAACAGGATCGCGGCGAGCGCGGCCAGCGGCACGCTGGCCGCAAGCGGCGCGAGGAACAGCAGCACCAGCACCAGCGTGAGCGCGTGCACCACGCCGGCCAGCGGGCTGTTGCCGCCGTTGCGGATATTGGTGGCGGTGCGCGCGATCGCACCGGTGGCGGCAAACCCGCCGAACAGCGGCGCCAGCACATTGGCGATGCCCTGGCCGACCAGCTCCTGGTTGGAATCATGCCGGGTGCCGGCCATGCCGTCGGCCACCACCGCGGACAGCAAGGACTCGATCGCGCCCAGCATGGCGATGGTGAAGGCCGGGCCGGCCAGCTCCAGCACGCGCGCCAGCGTGATGTCCGGCAAGGCCGGCACCGGCAGGCCGCGCGGCAGGCCGCCGAAGGCCGTGCCGATGGTGGCGACGCCGTCGAAGCGGAACAGCGCCTGCACCGCAGTCGCCACTACCAGCGCCACCAGCGGCCCCGGCACGCGCAGCAGCCAGCGCACGCGCGGCGCGCCTAACACCAGCGCCAGGCTGCCCAGCGCCAGCGCGGTGGTGGCCGGGTGCCATTGCGGTAGCGCCTGCAGCAGTTGCCAGAGCTTTTCATGGAAGTGCGTGCCGGCCACCGGCGGCAGCCCGAAGAAATCGCGCCACTGGCCGACAAAGATGATCACGCCGATGCCCGCGGTAAAGCCTACGATCACCGGCGCGGGAATGTAGCGGATCACGCTGCCCAGCCTTGTCAGCCCCATCGCCAGCAGGATCAGCCCCGCCATCACCGTGGCGATCTGCAGCCCGTCGATGCCGTGGCGCGCCGTCACTGCGGACAGCACCACGATAAAGGCGCCGGTGGGCCCGGCGATCTGCAGCCGGCTGCCGCCGAACAGCGACACCGCCAGCCCGGCGACGATGGCCGTGTACAGGCCCTGCTCCGGCTTGGCGCCCGAGGCAATCGCGAACGCCATCGCCAGCGGCAGCGCCACCACCCCAACGATCACGCCCGACACCAGATTCGGCAGCCAGTTGCCGCGGCGGAACAATCCGGCCAGCCAAGCTTCGCGCAGCGCAATCATGCGTCGGTCCCTTCCATCGGTGCGGGGGTACAGGTGCATCGGATGATAACAGGATGTTAATGTTCGGCCGCGCCGTCGGCCATGTTCGTGGCCGCGCTCGGTCGCCCCGGTGTCCTGTTCCTTATGCCGCGCAATTCCTATACTGGATTGGCTCGCCCGCCGGTGCGCGGACAGCGCCGGACTGGCGCGGTATCTCTCTGCAAGCGGAGGCTCATCATGTACAGGCACCTGCTAGTACCGACCGACGGCTCCGCGCGCGCCGATGCCATGGTGGACCGTGCGATGGCATTCGCCAGCCGCATCGGGGCCCGCGTGACCGGCCTCCATGTGCTTCCCGAGTACCACGTGCTGACCTACCGGCTGACCAGCCTGCAAGACACCAAGACCAACTTCGCCGCCGAAGCCGCGCGCCACGCCGACACCTTCCTGGCCGCGCTCAGCCAGACCGCGGCGCAGGCCGGCGTGCCGTGCGACACCATCACCGCCACCGACGACCATCCCTGGCAGGCCATCATCGCGTGCGCGCAGCAGCGCGAGTGCGACTTGATCGTGATGTCGTCGCACGGCAAGCGCGGGCTGCAGGCCCTGCTGATCGGCAGCGAGACACACAAGGTGCTGACCCACAGCACGATCCCGGTGCTGGTGTTCCGCTAGCGGCGCAGCGATGGCGGGATAGCGGATAGCGGGATAAGAGAGATAGCGGGCAAGCGTGCGCGGCAACGCGCGATTCCAAACCAAGCCAACTGCAAGGAGCGCAACCATGGCGATTCGACTGGGCGAGCAAGCCCCTGATTTCACCGCCGAGACCACGGAAGGCCAGATCAACTTCCATGAGTGGATCGGCGACGGCTGGGCCATCCTGTTCTCGCATCCCAAGGACTTCACGCCGGTGTGCACCACCGAGCTGGGCTACATGGCCCGGCTCAAGCCCGAGTTCGACAAGCGCAATACCAAGATCATCGGACTGAGCATCGATCCGGTGGGCGACCACCAGCGCTGGGTCAAGGACATCGAGGAAACGCAGGGCTGTACCGTCAACTATCCGATGATCGGCGATGCCGACCTGAAGGTTGCCAAGCTCTACGACATGATCCACCCCGAGGCCAGCGGCAGCGGCCCGCGTACCGCGGTGGACAACGCCACCATCCGCTCGGTATTCATCATCGGCCCGGACAAGAAGGTGAAGGCGATGCTGGTGTACCCGATGAGCGCGGGGCGCAATTTCGACGAGGTGCTGCGGCTGCTGGATTCGCTGCAGCTCAACGCCAAGCACACCGTGGCCACGCCAGTGAACTGGAAGCCGGGCGAGGACGTCATCATCCCGACCTCGGTCTCGGACGAGGAAGCCAGCAAGAAATACCCGCAGGGCTTCAAGACCCTGAAGCCCTACCTGCGCACGGTGGCCCAGCCCAAGTAGCGCAACCGCGCAGGGGAGGCGAGGACAGGGAGAGCGAGGAGCGGCGGCGCCAGGGAGCGCGGCGGCGCGGAGCCCGCGCCACGCCGCGGTCGGGGCTTCCCGGCCGGCATCGCGCGATGCCGGCCGGGATTGCACCGGCGGCCCCGACTTGTCCACAGAAAATATCCACAGGAACAGTGGATATCCCCCCTCTTGACAACCGCGAAGGGCGCGCCCGCGCTGGAACGTGCTGGAGTGCCCGTTTTATAGGCAACCAACCGGCGTACGGGAATGGTTGCGGGCGCTTGCATTTTGTGCCTGCCGCTGAGCCTGGTAGCGGCGTGCTTAACGAGTCAGCACCGCCCGGATGGTGTCGGCCAGTTCCTTCGCGACAAACTTGGCCACGTAGGCGTCGGCGCCCACCTTGCGCACATGCTCTTCGCTGGCTTCGCCCGACAGTGATGAGTGAATCACCACCGGCAGCGACTTCAGCCGGCTGTCGGCCTTGATCTTGCGGGTCAGCGTAAAGCCGTCCATCTCGGGCATTTCCAGGTCGGTCAGCACCAGCGCCACGTCGTCCTGGACCGGCCGGCCCTGGCTGGCCGCCTCGGACGCGATGCGGTCCAGCAGTTCCCACGCCTCCTTGCCCGACTTGGTCATCACCACCGGCGCGCCCAGCGCCTTCAGGCCCTGCTCGATCAGCCCGCGCGCCAGCGCGGAGTCGTCGGCGGCGATCACCTTGGCACCCGGGCGCAGGTGCAGCTGGGGGCCGACCTCGCCAGGGTCCACGTCCGGCTGGCGCGTCGGCAGCACGTCGCGCAGGATCTGCTCGACGTCCAGGACCTGCACCAGGCGCGCGCCTTCGGCACCGCCCTCGGCCCCATCCGCACCGCCTTCCAGCTTGGCGATGCTGGTCACATGGCCGGTGCGCACGCTGGCCTCGGCCGAATGCACCTGGTTCCATTCCAGCCGCACGATCTCCTCGACGGCCTCGACCGCGAAGCCCTGAGTCGAGCGCGCGTACTCGGTCACCAGCAGGATGCCCAGGCCGCCGCGCGGCTTGCAGCCCACCAGCCGCGGCAGGTCGATCACCGGGATCACCTGCCCGCGGATATCGGCCATGCCCAGGATCGACGGGTCGGCGCCGACCACGGTCGTCACCGGCGGCATCACCAGGATCTCGCGCACCTTGAAGACGTTGATGCCGAACAGTTCCGACTGGCCGGAATGTTCCGCCTCGCCGAGCCGGAACAGCAGCAGCTCGAACTGGTTGTTGTTGGTGAGGTTAGTCCGTTCGTCGATGTCCCTCATGGAACTGCTCATGCGTTGCTCCCGTGCCGTGCGTGTGGTGTGTTGCCGCCATCGTTGTCATCTGCCTGCGGCCGCGGCGGATGGCGCACGGCAGGGTTCATGACTGGATATCGGCCAGGGGCACGGGGAGTTGAGCGGTGCCGCGGCCGGGGGGCTAGCCGCCGGCCAGCGCCTGCAGGATATGGACCTCGTCGGTCTCCCGCAGCGGCGCATCGAGACGCATCAGCTGGGTACGGTTGACGAACACGCGGATATACGGCCGCAGCTTGCCCTGCTCGTCGACGATGCGAAAACGCATGCCGGGAAACTGGCGCTCGAGGTCGTCGAGCAGCTCGGCGATGCTGGCGCCGCGGGCCTCGACATATTCACGCTGTCCGGTATAGGAGAACAGCGGCGTGGCGATACGGACCTGCATGGTGAGTCCTCCGGCGCGATGGCTGGCGCTCAGGCCGGACGCGCCACGCTGACCGCATAGATCTGCGGCAGGTTGCGGGCGATGCATTGCCAGGCCTCGCCTTCATCCGCGCTGGCCCACAGTTCGCCACCGGTGGTGCCGAAGTACACGCCCACCGGATCGTGGCCGTCGGTGGCCATGGCCTGGCGCTTGACCGTGAACCAACCTTGCTCGGCGGGCAGGCCGCGGTCCTGCCGCTGCCAGGTCTCGCCGCCGTCGCGCGTGACATAGGCGGCGGGCCTGCCGCCCGGACTGACGCGCGGCCACACGTCGCTGCCGTCCATCGGGAACACCCACACCGTGCGCGGGTCGCGGCGGTGCGCCACGATCGGGAAGCCGATGTCGCCGACTTCGGCCGGCATCGCCTCGCCGATCCGCTTCCACACGCCTTCGCGGCGGTCCATCCGGTAGATGCCGCAATGGTTCTGCTGGTACAGGATGTCCGGGTTGGCGGGATGCTGCAGCACACAGTGCGGGTCCTGGCCGTATTCCGGGTTGGGGTCGGGCAGGAAATTGGCGATGCTGCCGCGGTTCAGCGGCTTCCAGTCGGCGCCGGCGTCGGTGCTCTCGAACACGCCGCCGCTGGACATGCCGATATACAGGTGGCGCGCATCGCGCGGGTCGACCAGCACGGAATGCAGCTTGGGGCCGTCGGGGGTGCCGTCCTGTTCGCCGCCGGTCCATGCGCGCCACATCGGATGATCGTTGAAGCCGCGCACCGGCTCCCAGTTCGCGCCATGGTCGGCACTGCGGAACAGCCCCTGCGGCGAGGTGCCGGCGTACCAGGTGCCGGGCTCGCTGGCATGGCCGGGGGTAAGCCAGAACACGTGGTCGACCACGCGGCCGGTCTCGCCCTCGGGCACTTTGTCGAACGCGGGCGGGCGCGCCGCCTCGGTCCAGTTGCGGCCGCCGTCGGTGGAGCGGAACACGGTCGGGCCGAGGTGGCCGGTGCGGGCCGCCATCAGCAGGCGCGACGGGTCGCGCGGGTCCTGCACGATATGGTGGATGGTATGGCCGAGGAAGGTCGGGCCGTCGATCTGCCAGCTGCGGCGCGCGGCGTCGCTGGTCAGGAACCAGGCGCCCTTGGTGGTGGCCACCAGCAGGCGGACCGGGCCGGTATCCGTTTCGGGGGTGGGGGAAGTCGTCATCTTGGCTCCTGCAAGAAGGCCGGGTGAACGATGTTTCCGAGTCTAGTACATGTAGACAGTGTTCACAATGAACGATGACGACGGCCGCTGCCAGCCCCCTTGCACCGCGCCGCGAGCCACCGAAGTAAAACGAAGTTCACCGCGGAAGCCGGCAACTTGGCTGGACATTCCCGATGAAGTGTGGCATAAGCAATGTTCCTTCGCACCCTTGCGCCCCCAGTCTCCATGCCTTGCTTCGCCCGTTTCGCCACCCTGAACCGCCCGGCCCAACCGGCGGCAGGCGTGCGCTCTCGTGCCGCGCAGCAAGGCCTTGCCCTTGACCTGGCCAGGCACTTCCCCGCCTGCAACCCGGTCCGCCGCGCCGTGCTTTTCCTGGCCGTGCGGGCAGTTCGGGGCGCCACCCTCCAGCCCTGAGCTTTCCCGCACGGCCCATGTCGCGGATGCCATCCGGCACCCGCTCGATCATGCAGCCAGGAGAAAGCCAGACATGTCACCGCTCTACCGCCGTACCTTCTGCGCCATGGTGGCGCTCGCCGCCCTCTACCTGCTCCTCAATTCCTGAGCGGGGCGGAGACTGCCATGGCGAATTTCCATGCCCTGCGCCTGCCGGCGCCGGCGCTGCCGCGCGCGCTCGAACTGCGCATCGACGTTGAGCTGGCCCCCGCCGAGATCGAGCGCGAACTCGACGCCCTGCACGGCCGCATCGGCCGGCCGGGCGACCGCCTCCATGCGATGCCCGCGCTGCCGGCGGGCGCGCCGGGACTGCGCCTGCGCTACCGCGAGGCGGACGGCGAGTACTACGTGTATGTGGAAGACGTGATACAGCGCCGGCTGGCCGGTTATACCGTCTTCAACCGGCTGATCGAGGTCGGCCGGCGGGCCGATCCGTGGGTGCGGGCGCCGCATAGCAAGTTTGCGCCTGCTTACCAGCGCCGCGGCCTGGCGCGGGCGCTCTATCGGTGGGCGCTGGACGGCGGGCTATGCCTGCTGAGCGGCGCGCGGCAGTCGGCGGGTGCCCACGCGCTATGGCAGGCGCTGGCCCCGGACTACGCCATGGGCTATGTGGATTTGCGCAGCAAGACGCTGACGTGGCTGGGCGATGCGGTCGATGCCGCGACGCGCGACGGGCTGCATACGCGCATGCTGCTGCTCGGGCGCGGCTGGACGCTGGAGGCGTTCATGGCCCGCACGGGCATGTACTGACGCAGCGTGCGGGGCGTTACAGCCAGCGGATCGGCGCAGCCTCGCGGGCATTGGCCGCGTACAGCGTCCAGCCCTGCGCGAAGTAGGCGCGCACGCGCGCGGCCAGCGACTTGCCGCCGCCCATGCGGGCGTAATAGGCGACATCGCGCGCCGGCTCGGCTGCGGCGGGCCTGTCAGCCGGGGACTGGGCGGGCTGGCGATAAAGGGTGTCGGCGAGTGCTTGCATGGCGGTTCTTCCTTTCCGGTGGGAAACAGGTTTAGTGTCTCGTGAGGCACATCTGGCCGGGATTCGGCCCGGATCGCGAGACGATTCAGGGTTATCCCTAGTATAGAGAAGTCGACCGCCAGCCATCCGGGTCATTCCCTATAGGCCGTATATGCGCCGCCTGATAATGGCAGCCGCCGAAAACGCCACCTGACGCGGCTTCGCCATTCGAAGATGCGAGGGCATCACATTCGATATTCTTTATCGCACATGCCGCGCATTGAGCGCCGGTGATGATGGCTGGCGCCGTCTCACCTAGCCTTCAGCCTTGCCCGGATCACGCCCACAGAAGGCACCGACAAGCGGCACACCGATAACAGCGGGGTTGGCCAGGATTCCGCCTCCAGCCCAGACCAGAACCACGTGAGACCGCCTGACGACGTTCCGCACGACGGACGTTGCAGCGCCCGCAAGGAGACAGCCCATCATGATCGAACAACCCTATCCGTCGTCCGCGGCGGAGGCCGATCCCGCACGCCCCCACGCTCCCCATGTTCCGGAAGTCAAAGGCCGGCTCGACGCGTTCTTCGAGATCACCGCGCGCGGCAGCACCCAGCGCCAGGAAGTGGTGGCCGGGGTCACCACCTTCATGGCGATGGTCTACGCCGTCTTCGTCGTGCCGGGCATGCTGGGCAAGGCCGGCTTCGACACCAGCGCGGTCTTTGTCGCGGTGTGCCTGACAACGGCCTTCGGCTCGCTGCTGATGGGCCTGTGGGCCAAGCTGCCGATCGCCATCGGCTGCGCCATCTCGCTGACCGCATTCATGGCCTTCGGCCTGGTGCTGGGCCAGGGCCTGTCGCCGGCGGTCGCGCTCGGCGCGGTGTTCCTGATGGGCTTGATCTTCACCGCGATCTCGGTCACCGGCGTGCGCAGCTGGATCCTGCGCAACCTGCCGGCCGGCGTGGCGCACGGCACCGGCATCGGCATCGGCCTGTTCCTGCTGCTGATCGCCTCGAATGAAGTCGGGCTGGTGGTCAAGAACACGCATGCCGGCCTGCCGGTGGCGCTGGGCAAGATCACCTCGTTCCCGGTGGTGATGTCGGTGCTGGGCCTGGCCGCGATCTTCGGGCTGGAGCGGCGCAAGGTGCCGGGCGGGATCCTGCTGGTGATCATCGCCATCTCGGCGCTGGGCCTGGCCTTCGATCCGGCGGTGAAGTTCACCGGCGTGTTCGCGCTGCCGTCGCTGAGCGCACCGGGCCACGAGTCGCTGATCGGCGCCATGGACGTGCGCGGCGCGCTCAGCGCCGCGGTGCTGCCGAGCGTGCTGGCACTGGTGATGACCGCGGTGTTCGACGCCACCGGCACCATCCGTGCCGTCGCCGGGCAGGCCGGGCAACTCAATGCCAACGGCCATATCCACAACGGCGGGCGCGCGCTGACCGCGGACTCGGTCAGTTCGATCTTCTCGGGCATGTTCGGCGGCGCCCCGGCCGCGGCCTATATCGAGTCGACCGTGGGCGTCGCCGCCGGCGCCAAGACCGGCCTGACCGCGGTGGTGGTGGGCCTGCTGTTCGTGGCGGTGATGTTCTTCTCGCCGCTGGCCGCGCTGGTGCCGTCGTACGCCACCGCGCCCGCGCTGATGTACGTCGGCCTGCTGATGCTGTCGAGCGTCAGCCGCCTGCACATGGACGACCTGGTCGATGCGCTGGCCGGCCTGGTCTGCGCCGTGTTCATCGTGCTGACCTGCAATATCGTCACCGGCATCATGCTCGGCTTCTGCACCCTGGTGGTGGGCCGCATCGTGGCCGGCGAATGGCGCAAGCTCAATCTCGGCACCGTGGCGATCGCGGTGGTGCTGGCGGCGTTCTACGCCGGCGGCTGGGCTATCTGAAGCCACCCTACATGACCGCGTCCCGGATAATGCCGGGACGCTGACAACCAGATGTCTCCTCCACCGCGATCCAGGTGGATTTCAAGCCCGGGCTTCCTGCTTTCCCGGGCTGTTTTTTTTTCGCCGCTAGCGCGCTCCGGGCGCAACGCACGCGCCTGCCCGGAGCTTTGCGTCAATTGGGACTGGGATAGACGCCGTCGACGCAGATCATGTAGGTCAGCCCGTTGGGCGTGACTGCGCCCAGGTTAGGCAGCGCGAAATTGCTCGTGCCATCTCCGCCGTAGGTGTTGCCCAGCAGGCTGAACAGCGCCATGTACTGATTGATGGGCAGAATCCGGCCATCGGCCGGCAAGCCCTGGCCCCAGCGGGCGGCAGTCAGCCATACCGTGCCGATGACACAATCGACGCCGGCGCTCGACGAGCCGGCTCCGCCTGGCGTGCCAAGTCCCGGCACGGTGCCTGTTGCGCCTGTCGCGCCTGTCGCGCCTGTCGCGCCTGTCGGGCCGGTCGCGCCCGTTGGCCCGGTTGCCCCCGTTTCGCCAGGTGCGCCAGTTGCACCCACGGGCCCTATGGCTCCCGTGGCGCCCGTCGCGCCCGAGGGCCCGGTTGCTCCTGTCGCACCCGTCGCGCCTTGCGGACCCGTCGCGCCTTGCGGACCCGTGGCACCTTGCGGGCCCGTAGCGCCGCTCGCTCCCGGCGCACCCACATCACCCCGTGACAGCTGCGCCGCCACGTCCGTCAGCGAGGCGTTGGTGGCGGCCAGGCGCGCCTGCAGCGCCTCGAGCCGGTCGTCATAGGCGTCGCCATGTCGGGGCGAGAACTTCTGGGTGAGCAGGTCAAGGCTGTCAGCCTCTACGCCCAGGTTGGCCAGGCGCAGCTTGACCATCGTCTGTGCAAGCTGCAGGCGGTTGCCTGCGGCGGCGGCAGCAGCAGCCGAGAAACCCGCGAAGAAGGCGCCGGTGTCCGGATTTTCTGTAGCAGACGCCACCACCAGTTCGGTGATCGGCGTGATATTGGTGTTGCCCGGCCCCTGCACCAAGGTGTGCAGCGGCATGCCGGCCGCGGTCAGGACCCGCCCGGCGCATGGCAGCGTCAGGCCTGCGGTCGGCACCGACCAGCTGCCGTCGATGCCAGTGGTGGTGGAAGCCTGGCCGGCAACGCATTTGAGCAGGACTTCTGCGTTGACGATGGGAGCGCCGGTTGCGGCAACGCCAGAAATGGTGGCGGTGGGCAGGCGCCCCGGGTCGGCCGGCGCGCCGCCGTTGTTGTCGTCGCCACCGCCGCAGCCTGCGACGAGGATGGCGGTAGCCGTTGACAGGCTGGTAGCCCATTTGTGTTGATGCATGATTCTGACCCCCTTTGTTGGTTTGCTGGCGCGCATTGGGTCCGCAATCGGCCTGACACACTGCCCTGTGCGGAAAGTCCGGATGTATTTGCGGCGGATGCCAAGGCGCAGTGGATGGAAACGTGGACGTGTTCCGGGCGCGTGCATGGTAGCGCCCGGCACGACTCGCATGTCCACACTCTGGTAGGGGTGTTGTTTTTGATTCAGCGGTATGCTTTCGCCGATTTCCGTCCATGGAGGCCCATCTGGTGACCCGCATCTGCCTGAACATGATCGTCAAGGACGAAGCGCCGGTGATTGCACGCTGCCTGCAGAGCGTCAAGGCATGGATCGACCATTGGGTCATCGTTGATACCGGATCATCCGACGGTACGCAGGAACGCATCCGGCAAGTCATGGCCGGCATTCCCGGCACGCTGCACCAGCGGCCCTGGCGTAATTTCGCGGAGAATCGCAATGAGGCGATGGCGCTGGCAAAAGCCGAGATGACAGCCGAAAGCGATTACCTGCTGTTTATCGATGCCGACGAAACGCTGCGCATGGAGCCGGGATTCGGCTGGCCGACGCTCCGCCAGCACGGATATCAGTTCCGCTGCGAACTCGACGGCTGGCATTACTTGCGCAATGCCCTGGTACCTGCCGGCATGCCATGGCGCTGGGAAGGCGTGGTCCACGAATACCTGACGCAAGACCAGGCGCACCGCTGGGAGCCCTTGCCAGGCGCGACGATCGTGGTGTCCCGCGATGGCGCGCGGGCGCGCGCCGCTGACACCTATCTGCGCGATATCGTGCTGCTCGAGGAAGCCGTTCGCAAGGAACCGGCCAATGCGCGCTATCGCTTCTATCTGGCGCAGAGCTATCGCGATGCAGGCAGGCTGGACGAAAGCATCCGGGCCTATGGCGAACGCGCGGGCATGGGGGGATGGGACGAGGAAGTCTGGTTCTCGCGTTTCCAGATCGCCGTGCTGCGGGAGCGCCGTGGCGATGCCCCCGCAGCCGTGCGCGAGGGCTACCTGGACGCCTACCAGGCACGCCCCAGCCGCGCCGAACCCTTGTGCGAGCTGGCGCGCTACCACCGCCTGCGCGGCGAGTTCGCCCTCGCGCATTTGTTTGCCCAGCAGGCTGCGGCCCTGGCCAGGCCCACGGACGTCCTGTTCGTGGACGAATCCGTCTATGCCTGGCGCGCCCTGGACGAGCTTGCCGTGAGCGCCTATTACGTGGGCGCGCTGGAGCAGGGCAAGCAGGCCCTGGCGCGGCTGATCACCGAGGCGCGCGTTCCCGCACACGAACGTGCGCGCATCGAGGGCAACCTGCGTTACTTCGGACTCTGATCGGCCCTCTCGCCAGCATGGCGCACGGCGCTGGCGTCCAGCCTGGCCGCCGGCCTGCAGGCTTCAAGAGCCAGAAATTCACCAGGCCGGCACCGGCCCTTATTGTCCAGCCTGCATTGCCGCCATATCCATGTACACCAGCTCCCAGACATGGCCGTCCAGATCCTGAAAGCCATGGCCGTACATGAAGCCCAGGTCCATTGGCGGCTTGTAGGTATTGCCGCCTGCCAGCACCGCGGCATTGACCATTTCATCGACGCGGGCCCGGGTTTCCATCGACAGGCAAACCAGCACTTCGGTGGCTTTGCGCGCATCGCAGATGTCATTGGGCGAGAAGCTGCGGAACTTGGCTTCGGTAAGCAGCATCACAAAAATGTTCTCGCCGACGATCATGCAGGTCGCGGTATCGTCGGTAAATTGCGGATTGAAGGAAAAGCCCAGCTGGGTAAAGAAGGCTATCGACTTTTGCAGGTCGCGCACGGGTAAATTGACAAAGATCTGCTGGCTCATAGGGGGCTCCGGTAGTCGTGACGTGGCACTGCGCGGGGCGCAGACAAACAGTCTAGGCGCTAAAGCCGGGCGGCGCGCGTATTTCGATTGCCCTGAATGAGGGCAACAAAATGAAAACCCGGCACAGCAAAACGACCATTGGCCGGGCAATGTCGCGGCCATGGTTGCGGCAATCGTTCCCGCATTCGGCATGACAATGATGCCGGCCAGCGTCCCGACAATCTGTCCGTGCAATTTGCGTTATTTTTTGTAAAATTTTTTCAGGTGCCCTGTCACCTGAATTTCTAGTACCATGCAGCGGCCTAATTGCAGAAAGGGGATATAAATGGCGACATACAAGCAACTCCTGGCTGAGAAGGAAGCGCTGGAAGCCAAGTTGAATGAGGTGCGCGCGAACGAAGTGGCGGGCGTGATCGATAAAATCCGCGAACTGATGACCGAATATGGCCTGACCGCGGAAGACATCCTGCCCCGGCGCAAGCGCGGCCGTCCTGCCGGCAGCAGCGCGCGCAAGACTGCAGCCGCCCTGCCCCCGAAGTACATGGATCCCAAGACCGGCAAGACCTGGTCGGGCCGCGGCCGTGCGCCGGCCTGGCTGGGCAAGCGTCCGGAGCGCTTCCTGATCGAGCAGTAAGCCAGCCCTGCCGCCGGGACTCAGCGGGCCACGCCGGTTGCCCGCTGCCCGGCCAACCCGTCCGCAGCCGGGGGGCCCGGACGGGTTTCACAACGTCTGGCAGACATAATCCTTTCGTAGCGCCCTGAAACCCTGCTGCGTCGGTTCGGCTGTCAGCCGCGCGCCGCCGTCGGCCAGCGGCTGCAGGCGTAATATCCGCGCCGAACACTGGCTGGCGGTCTCGTCCCGCTGGTAGCGGATCTCATACTGCGCGCCGGCCACCGGCACGAATGACACGCCCGCGGCGCAGCGCATCTCGGGCAGCGGCGGCGCGGCGGCCGAGGACACCGCCACATAGATCCGCCGTCCCGCCTCGACCAATCGTTCCCGCGTGCGCGCGGCCGGCTCGGGCGAACGCCCGGCCATGTCCAGGCTGCGCTCCCTTCCCATCGCCGACAACTGCCTGCCCATCCCGGCCAGCACCAGCGGCCGGGCCGGATCCGGGCACCTGGCCGGATCGACGACGGTGAACGAGGTGTTTTCGTCGGTGCTGGTCACCAGCCTCACGCTGGCGGACGGCGCACCCGCAGGCACCCGGTACTGCGCCACGCAGCCGGACATCGCCACGGCGGCGGCAAGCATCGGCAACACGGCAAGGCGGGGCGGGAAGGCGAACGACCGGTCATGGCGCATGGCGGCGGCAGGTGGAGTCGCGAAAGGTGGATGCCGGCTTTGGTGCAGCGTTGGCGGGAGAATGACGAAAAATGGGACATGGATGCGGTCCGATCGCGCTGCGATCCACCCCAACTGGCCGGCGGCTGCCGGTGGCCGGAGGCGTCCCGCCATGCCGTCAACCGCACAGCATACCTGCTTCCGACGCTCGCCGGCAGCCGCACAAACCCATGTTGAAAACTCCGACGTGATATCCACAGAATCTGTGGATATCCTGCCGCGCCCTGTCCGAAAACCCCGGTCTGTGCGCCACCGCACCGGACTGCCCAAAATTTAGGCAACGGGTTGCAGTGGCCCGCGAAGCCAGTAGCGGCGCGACCCTCCCTGTCGCCTGGCATCCAGGGATGCCTCCCCGAGCGTCCGTTAAGCTGCCTGGCACACACTTCCGGCCACCCCGCGCCCTTGAAGGGGCCATCGTCACCGCGTAATCTCTTTCGTACCGGGGGCTGCACTGGCGCACTTGCGCCACCTTGCCAGCCAGAAAACGACGATGCCACAACAAGAGCCTATCCAGGCCGGGCCGTTGCCTCGTGACCTGCTGCACGCGCTGCGTGAAGGCGGTTACGACGTATCGGCACTCGCGCCTGCCCCGGAATCCGACACCGACTCCGACTCCTGCGACCATCAACCCGCCGCGCATGCGGCCGACCCGCAACAGGCCATCCACCTGCTGCTGGCCGTCTATCACGCCACCGGCGACCCCGCCATCGGCTTGTGGCTGGGCAGCCGGATGCCGCCCGACCTGCTTGGCCTGGCCGGCCTGCCCGCGATGGCCGGCCCGTCGCTGGGCACGGCCTTGCGGCGCATCGCGCGCTACCAGAAGCTGCTGGCCGGCGACCGCGTCGAACTGCGCCGCCAGGGCGACGAAGCCTGGGTCTGCATCCGCCCGAGCGATCCCGAGGCGCCCGACAGCCGGCCGCGCATCGACATGGAGCTGTGCTCGCTGCTGGCCTTCGGCCGGCGCTTCACGCGCAAGCCGCTGCATCCGCTGCGGGTATCGCTGCGCATCGGCCGGCCCGCCTGGCACCTGCGCTATACCGAAGCCTTCGACTGCCCGGTGCGCTTCGGGGAGCCCGAAGACGCGATCGTGTTCGGCCGCCGCGACCTGGCGCTGCGGCTGATGGCGCGCGACCGCTCCAGCCCGGCGGCGCCCCCCGCCAGCCGCGACCTGCGGCCGGCCGCGGCCTCGCTCTACGATGTGCGCAGCGCCCTGCAGCAGCTGGCCGGCGACCGCGCCCTGAGCCTGGCCGCGGTGGCGCGCCACCTCGACATCAGCGAGCGCACGCTGCAGCGCCGGCTGATGGCCGCCGGCACCAGCTTCCGCACGCTGTGCGAAGACGCGCGGCGCGAGCTGGCCGGCCACTACCTGAGCGAAGGTGCGCTGTCGCTGGGCGAGATCGCGTTCCGGCTCGGCTTCGACGATGCCAACTCGTTCTTCCGCGCGTTCCGCCGCTGGACCGGCATGACGCCGGGCGACTACCGGCGCCACGCCATGCCCGCGGCCCAGCCGCCGGCGTAGCGAGGGCCGGGCTCACCCGCCGCGGGGTTGCTCCCACGGCGGGTTGTCGCCAAAGCGCTCGGCCAGGAAATCGACGAAGGCGCGCACGCGCGGCGGCACCAGCCGCCGCTGCGGCATCACCGCGTAGATGCCGGTGTCGGCCACCGGGTAATCGGGCAGCACCTGCACCAGCCGCCCGGCCTGCAGGTCGGCGCAGACATGCCAGGCCGAATGCAGCGCGATGCCGAAGCCCGCCAGCGCCGCGTCGGACAGCAGCTCGCCGGTATTGGCCTCGATCCGGCCGCGCACGCGCACGGCAATCTCGCCACCGGCACCATCGCCCAGCCGCCAGACATCCTGCCGACCCTGGCTGCCGACCAGCAGCAGGCAATCGTGCCCCGCCAGGTCCTGCGGCGTGCGCGGCGTGCCGCGTCGGCGCAGGTAGTCGGGCGAGGCGCACAGCAGCCGCCGGTTGTTGGCCAGCCGGCGCGCGACCAGCGCCGAGTCGTCGAGCGCGCCGATCCGGATCGCCAGGTCGAAGCCCGCGCTGACCAGGTCCAGCACGTGGTCGCTCAGGTTGACGCTGAGCGATACCCCGGGATGGCGCTCCAGGAATTCCGGCAGCAGCGGCGAGACGTAAAGCCGCCCGAACGACGACGACGTCGTCACCCGCAAGGTGCCGGTGATGCCGGTGCCGGCCTGCCGCAGCGACGCCCCCAGCGCCTCCAGGTCATCCACCAGCGCGCGCCCCTGCTCGGCCAGCACCGCGCCCTCGGGGGTTGCGTGCAGCCGCCGCGTGGTGCGATGCAGCAGGCGCACGCCCAGCTCGCGTTCGAGCCGCTGCAGGCGCTGGCTTGCCACCGCCACCGACAGGTCCAGGCTGCGCGCCGCCGCGCTGATCGAGCCCAGGTCGAGCACGCGCAGAAACAGGCCGATATCGCCGATCCGGTCCATGATTCTCAATGATTTATTGAAACTGATTATGGATCATGCCGGTTTTTGCTGAAGCCGGAAAGGGCCAGACTGCGGGCTTCGTCCTCCCTTGCGCCCCTCTCCGACCATGGCTTCCTCTCCTTCCACCCTCGCCGCTCCCGCCCGGGCCCGGCTGCCGATGGCGTTGTACGCGCTGACGGCCGGTTCGTTCGGCATCGGCTGCGCCGAATTCGTGATCATGGGCCTGCTGCTGCAGGTCGCCGCCGACCTGCAGGTGACCATCGCCGCGGCCGGCATGCTGGTGTCCGGCTACGCGCTCGGCGTGTTCGCCGGCGCGCCGGTGCTGACGCTGCTGACGCGCCGCATGCCGCGCAAGGCGGTGCTGCTGGCGCTGATGGTGATCTATACCGTCGGCAACGCCGCCTGCGCGCTGGCGCCCGACTACACCACGCTGATGATCGCGCGCGTGCTGACCTCGCTCACGCATGGCACCTTCTTCGGCGTCGGCGCCGTGGTCGCGACCGGACTGGTGCCGGAGGACCGCCGTGCCTCGGCGATTTCGGTGATGTTCTCGGGCCTGACCCTGGCCACGCTGCTGGGCATGCCCGCCGGCGCCTGGCTGGGCCTGCACCTGGGCTGGCGCTCGACCTTCTGGGCCATGACGCTGGTCGGGCTGCTGTCGCTGGCGGTGATCGCGCTGCTGGTGCAGAAGAGCCAGGACCACGGCGCGCGCGTGGCGCTGCGCGACGAGCTGGCCACCATCGGCCGCCCGCAGGTGCTGCTGGGACTGTTGATGACGGTGCTGCAGTCGATGGGGATCTTCGCCGTGATCACCTACGTGCAGCCGCTGCTGACGCGCGTGTCGGGCTTTGGCGAGGCGGCCGTATCGCCGATTCTGCTGCTGTTCGGCGCCGGCATGATCATCGGCAACGTGCTGGGCGGCCGCTTTGCCGACCGCACCCCGACGCGCGCCGTGCTGACTACGCTGGCGGCCCTGACGCTGGTGCTGGCGGCGATGACGCTGGCCATCCACAACCAGGTGCTGGTGGTGGCCTTCGTCGGCATCCTCGGCGTCGCGGCGTTTGCCACGGTGTCGCCGCTGCAATTGCGCGTGCTGCGCCACGCCCACGGCGCCGGCGAGAATCTGGCCTCGAGCTTCAATATCGCCGCGTTCAACCTGGGCAACGGCCTGGGCGCGTGGATGGGCGGGGTGGTGGTCGATCACGGGCCGGGGCTGACCGCACTGCCCTGGGTTGCCGCACTGGCGCCGATGGCGGCGCTGGCGGTGGCGTGGCTGAGCGTGAGGCTGGAACAAGGCGCGCGCGCCCGCGCGCCGATGGCGCAGGCTTGCCCCTGAGCGCCCGCGCGGATTTCTTGCGCCCTGCGCTTCAGCCCGGCTTGCCGTCCACGCGCGGACGCGCCAGCCGCGGCGCATACGTCAGCGCATAGAGCCCGAAGCCGGCCACCCAGCATGCCCCCGCGCCCCACACCCAGTGCAGGTAGCCGGCGGGCCAGGCCATCGGCCCGAACACGCGCAACACCGCCGCCGCGGCCACCAGCCAGTACGCCGCGGTCTCGGCGCGGCCGGCCACCAGCATGCGGCCGGTGTGGCCCAGCGCGGTGCGGGTGATCATGGCAATGATCGCCACGCCGAGCACACCCACCGTGAATGCGTGCGTCGCCAGCCCGGCCATCACCAGTCCCAGCGCACCGAGCGCCTGCAGCAGCAACGCGAGCGGCAGCCACGCGTAGGCCAGGTGCAGCACCCACAGGATCGGCCGGTTGCCAACCGCATGGCCGCGCCACCCCGCCACGCGCGCGCCCAGCACCAGCGCCGCCAGCAGCGATAGCGCCGCCACCAGCCATCCCGGCAGCGGCAGCAGCCCGGCCGCCAGCCCGAGCACCGCAGCGGGAATCACCAGCCGATCCACCTGCCGGTACTGGCGCAAGCGGAAGCCGGGAATCGCATTGGTGGTGAACATCGGGATCACGCGCCCGCCGATCACCACCACGAACAGCGTCACCAGCGCCACGCCGGCGCGGCAGGCCACCATCGCGCCGGCGTCATGGCCGCGCGCCTGCAACCACAGGCTGGCGATATCGGCCAGCGCCAGCAGCCATAGCGCGAGCGCCAGCGGATAGTTGCGGCGGTTGCCGCCGCGCACCAGCGTGCGCGTGAAGGCCAGCGCCGCCAGCGGCAGAAACGCGGCTGCGACCACAAAGGCCGCAATACCGGGCACCACCCACAGGCCCACGCGTCCGGCCAGCCACAGCCCGAACGGCACGGCCAGCGCCGCGCCGGTCGGCGTGGGCTGTCCGGTCCAGGCACGTCCGGCCGTGAACAGGAATCCCACCACGATCGCCGCGCCAAAGCCGAACACCATCTCGTGCGCATGCCAGAACATCCCAGGCAGCACTGGTGACGGACCGACCGAATGCATGCCCGCCAGCATTGCCGACCAGGCCGCGATCGCCAGCGCGGCAAACACCGCGCCGCCCAGATAGAACGGCCGGAAGCCCAGCGCGAACAGGGCAAAGCCACGTGGCGGCGGGCCCGGGGGGGCCTTGCCGGAGGGCGGCGTGCGCCGCGCGGGAAGGATGGGAATGGTGTCCATGTCCGGAGAGCAATGAAGGTGCGGCGCGCGCTCGGCCGCAGCGGCGCCAACGCTGCGCCGCATGTCGTCCCCACGATAGCACTGCCGCTACGCCGGCGACCTCCCCCGGTAGAACTACTTCCAAAGGCAGTCAGCGCCCCCGCCCGCGCTGTGCGGCCGGCGAATAGGCAGCACCAGCGCCCGCCCCTACTCTGGCATCACCCCCGCCAAAGTTGACACAGGAGCATGGCCATGGCCACCCAACCCCGCGCGCCCGAGCCGATCCCGCCCGGCGCCGCAATGACACTGGCGTCCAGTACTTTTGCCTTCACCATCTGTTTTGCCGTGTGGATGCTGTTCGCGGTCCTCGGCATCCCACTCAAGCAACAGCTCGGCCTGAACGACACCGAATTCGGCCTGCTCGCCGCCACCCCGGTGCTGAGCGGCTCGCTGATCCGCGTGCCGCTGGGGCTGTGGACCGACCGCTTCGGCGGCCGCATCGTGTTCTTCGTGCTGATGCTGGCCACCGTGGTCCCGATCTGGCTGATCTCGTACGCGACTACGCTGTGGCAGCTGCTGGTGCTGGGGCTGTTCGTCGGCCTGGCGGGCGGCTCGTTCTCGGTCGGCACGCCATACGTGGCGCGCTGGTTCCCGCGCTCGCGCCAGGGGCTGGCGATGGGCATCTTCGGCGCCGGCAACTCGGGCGCGGCGCTGACCAAGTTCGTCGCGCCGGCGCTGATCCTGGCGGCCGGCACCTGGACCATTGTGCCGCGCGTGTACTCGGTGGCGATGCTGGCCACCGCGCTGCTGTTCTGGGTGTTCTCGCGCAGCGATCCCGCGCACATGGTCAAGTCCAGCGCCGGCTGGCGCGAGCAGCTGGCGGTGATGCGCGACCCGCGCGTGTGGCGCTACTCGCAGTACTACTCGGTGGTGTTCGGCGGCTATGTCGGCCTGTCGCTGTGGATGACCAAGTACTACATCGGCGAATACGGCTTCGACATCAAGACCGCGGCCTTCCTCGCCGCCTGCTTCTCGCTGCCGGGCGGCGTGCTGCGCGCGATCGGCGGCTGGATCTCGGACCGCTACGGTGCGCATCGCACCACCTGGTGGGTGATGTGGGTGAGCTGGGTCGGCTTCTTCCTGCTCAGCTATCCGCAGACCGATTTCATCATCCAGACCACCAGCGGCCCGCAGGCCTTCCGCATCGCGCTGACGCCCACGCTGTTCACCATCCTTCTGTTCGTGGTCGGCATCGCCTTCGCCATCGGCAAGGCCTCGGTGTTCAAGTTCATCTCCAACGACTTCACCCACAACATCGGCGCGGTTTCCGGCGTGGTGGGCCTGGCCGGCGGGCTGGGCGGATTCGTGCTGCCGATCCTGTTCGGCATGCTGGCCGACCTGACCGGCATCCGCAGCAGCTGCTTCATGCTGATGTACGGCACCGTGTGCGTGAGCCTGGTGTGGATGCACTACAGCCACCGCGCCGAACGCCAGCGCAAGGCCCAGGCCGTCGGCCTGACCCAGCCGGCCTGATGCGGCACTGACCCACCCGCGCGCCTCCGCGCATTCTTCATCAAGGCACACTGATCATGACCTCATCCGTACTGACCCGCTGGGAGCCCGAGAACGCGGCGTTCTGGCAAAGCGAGGGCGAGCGCATCGCCTACCGCAACTTGTGGATCTCGATCCCGGCGCTGATGCTGGCCTTCGTGGTCTGGATGCTGTGGAGCGTGGTCGCGGTCAACCTCGACCGCGCCGGCTTCCAGTTCACCAAGAACCAGCTGTTCTGGCTGACCGCGCTGCCGGCGCTGTCGGGCGCCACGCTGCGCATCTTCTACTCCTTCCTGGTGCCGGTCTTCGGCGGGCGCCGCTTCACTGCGATCTCCACCGCGCTGCTGCTGATTCCCGCGCTGGGCATGGGCTTCGCGCTGCGGGACCCGTCCACCGGCTATCCCACGCTGCTGGTGCTGGCGCTGCTGTGCGGCCTGGGCGGCGCCAACTTCAGTTCGTCGATGGCCAACATCAGCTTCTTCTTTCCCAAGGCGAAGAAGGGGCTGGCCACCGGGCTGAATGCCGGCATCGGCAACCTGGGCGTGTCGGTGGTGCAGTTCGTCACGCCGCTGGTGGTGTCGCTGGCGGTATTCGGTGCGCTCGGCGGCGACCCGCAGCAATACCAGGCCAATGGCGCCACGCACGACCTGTGGCTGCAGAACGCCGGCTTTATCTGGGTGCCGTTCATCGTGGTGTCGGCGCTGGCGGCGTGGTTCGGCATGCATGACATCGCCGACGCCAAGGCCTCGTTCGCCGAGCAGGCGGTGATCTTCAAGCGCAAGCACAACTGGCTGATGTGCTGGCTCTACGTCGGCACCTTCGGCTCGTTCATCGGCTTCTCGGCCGGGCTGGCGTTGCTGACCAAGTCGCAGTTCCCCGGCGTCAACCCCACCGCCTACGCCTTCCTGGGGCCGCTGGTCGGTGCGCTGACGCGGCCCGTGGGCGGGTGGATCTCCGACAAGCTCGGCGGCGCGCGCGTCACGCTGTGGACCTTCGTCGGCATGATCGCGGCGGTGTTCGCGGTGCTGGCGGCGCTGCCGCACGACGGCGCCGGCGGCAACTTCACCTGGTTCCTCGCGGCCTTCATCACGCTGTTCGCGCTGACCGGCATCGGCAACGGCTCGACCTTCCGCATGATCCCGGTGATCTTCCTGACCGAGCGCCAGCGCGCCGCGAAGGGCCAGGGCGACGCCGCGCAGCGCCAGGCGCTGCAGGACGCCGGCAAGGAATCCGCCGCGGTGCTGGGCTTCTCCGGCGCGATCGGTGCCTACGGTGGCTTCTTCATCCCCAAGAGCTTCGGCACCTCGCTGGAGCTGACCGGCGCGCCCGATGCCGCCCTGATGTGCTTTATCGCCTTCTATGTCAGCTGCGTGCTGGTGACGTGGTGGTACTACGCGCGCCGCCACGCCCCCATGCCCTGCTGAACGCCTTGCCGGCCGGACTAGTTCTTCGGAACTAGGCCCGCGCCGGACACCTCCCCCGATCGCCATCGGGCGGCTGTTCCACCAGCGAATTGGCCGCCGCCCCGCTCCCCCATAAGCTCGAGGTGTCCCTGCAAATGCTCCCGGGCAACCGCCGGAGCCCCGCAGAATAGCCTCGCGGAGAACAAGCAAATGAGTCATTTCCTGGATCGACTGAAGTTCATGTCGCGCGTCAAGTCCACCTATGCGGACGGCCACGGCGCGGTGGTGAACGAAGACCGCAAGTGGGAAGACGGCTACCGCAGCCGCTGGCAGCACGACAAGATCGTGCGCTCCACCCACGGCGTGAACTGCACCGGTTCGTGCTCCTGGAAGGTCTACGTCAAGAACGGCCTGATCACCTGGGAAACGCAGCAGACCGACTACCCGCGCACGCGCCCGGACCTGCCCAACCATGAGCCGCGCGGCTGCCCGCGCGGCGCCTCGTACAGCTGGTACGTCTACTCCGCGCAGCGCGTCAAGTACCCGATGATCCGCGGCCGGCTGATGGAGATGTGGCGCGAGGCGCGCAAGACCATGGACCCGATCGCAGCCTGGGAATCGATCAGCCAGGACCCGAAGAAAGCGGCGCGCTACAAGAGCGTGCGCGGCCAGGGCGGCTTCGTGCGCGCCGACTGGAACACCGCCACCGAGATGATTGCCGCGGCCAACGCCTTCACCGTGAAGAAGTTCGGCCCCGATCGCGTGATCGGCTTCTCGCCGATCCCGGCGATGTCGATGGTGTCGTACGCCGCCGGCGCGCGCTACCTGAGCCTGATCGGCGGCGCCTGCCTGTCGTTCTACGACTGGTACTGCGACCTGCCGCCAGCCAGCCCGCAGATCTGGGGCGAGCAGACCGACGTGCCCGAATCCGCCGACTGGTACAACTCCACCTACCTGATGGTGTGGGGCTCGAACGTGCCGCAGACGCGCACCCCCGACGCCCACTTCTACACCGAGGTGCGCTACAAGGGCACCAAGACCGTTGCCGTCTCCTCCGACTTCGGCGAGATGGTCAAGTTCGGCGATATCTGGCTGGCGCCGAAGCAAGGCACCGATGCCGCGCTGGCGATGGCGATGGGCCACGTGGTGCTCAAGGAATTCCACGCCAGCGGCAAGTCCGCCTACTTCCGCGACTATGTAAAGCAGTACACCGACATGCCAATGCTGGTGCTGCTGCGCGAGCACGGCGACACGCTGGTGCCCGACCACTTCCTGCGTGCCTCGCACCTGGCCGACAACCTCGGCGAAGCCAACCACCCGGAATGGAAGACGCTGCTGGTCGACGACGCCACCGGCGAGATCGTCGCGCCCAACGGCTCGATCGGCTTCCGCTGGGGCGAAGCCGCGCACAACGACGGCGCGAAGGTCGGCCGCTGGAACCTGGAACTGAAGGACGGCGGCAGCGGCCGCGCGGTCGAGCCACGCCTGTCGCTGCTCGGCCATGGCGACGAAGTGGTCGAGGTCGGCTTCCCGTACTTCGGCGGGGAGCACGACGAGCTGCTGCGCCGACGCGTGCCGGCGCGCCGCATCACGCTGGCCGACGGCAGCAGCGCGCTGGTGGCGACCGTGTACGACCTGCAGATGGCCAACTACGGTGTCGACCAGGGCCTGGGCGGCCCCAACGTGGCGGCGTCGTATGAAGACGACGTGCCCTACACCCCGGCCTGGCAGGAGAAGCACACTTCGGTACCGGCGCGCCTGGTAACCCAGGTGGCGCGCGAGTTCGCCGACAACGCCGACCGCACGCAAGGCAAGAGCATGGTGATCGTCGGTGCGGCGCTGAACCACTGGTACCACAACGACATGATCTACCGCGGCATCATCAACCTGCTGATGATGTGCGGCTGCATCGGCAAGAGCGGCGGTGGCTGGGCCCACTACGTCGGCCAGGAAAAGCTGCGCCCGCAGTTCGGCTGGGCCCCGCTGGCATTCGGCCTGGACTGGTCGCGCCCGCCGCGCCAGATGAACGGCACCTCGTTCTTCTACAACCACACCAGCCAGTGGCGCCACGAGAAGCTGGCCGTCGACGAGATCCTGTCGCCGACCGCCGACCGCAAGCGCTACGACGGCCTGTCGCTGCTGGACCTGAACGCAAAGTCCGAGCGCATGGGCTGGCTGCCATCGGCGCCGCAACTGGGCACCAATCCGCTCGACGTGGTCGATGCGGCCGAGCAGGCCGGCAAGGATCCGGTCGCCTACACCGTGGCGCAACTGAAGTCGGGCGCGCTGCAGTTTGCCTGCGACGATCCCGACAACCCGGCGAACTTCCCGCGCAATATGTTCGTGTGGCGCTCCAACATCCTTGGCAGTTCGGGCAAGGGACATGAGTATTTCCTGAAGTACCTGCTCGGCACGCAGAACGCCGTGTTCGGCGACGAGAACGACGCGATCACGCCGAGCGAAGTCACCGTACGCCCGGCCGCCGAAGGCAAGCTCGACCTGCTGACCGTGCTCGACTTCCGCATGAGCACCACCTGCCTGTACGGCGACATCGTGCTGCCGACGGCAACGTGGTACGAGAAGGACGACCTCAACACGTCCGACATGCACCCGTTCATCCACCCGCTGTCCGAAGCCGTGCAGCCGCTGTGGGAAAGCAAGACCGACTGGGAGATCTACAAGGCCATCGCGAAGACGTTCAGCGAGATCGCTGGCCCGTACCTGGGCACGCGCAAGGACCTGGTGTGCACGCCGCTGCTGCACGACACCCCGGGCGAACTGGGCCAGCCGTTCGAGCCGAAGGACTGGAAGGCCGGCGAGTGCGACCTGATCCCCGGCAAGACCGCGCCGTCGATGACGGTGGTCGAGCGCAACTACGCCGACATCTACAAGAAATTCACCTCGATCGGCCCGCTGCTCGACAAGCTCGGCAACGGCGGCAAGGGCATCAACTGGAACACCCAGCACGAGGTGAAGGAAATCGGCGACCTGAGCCACACGGTGACGGAGCCTGGCGTGAGCCAGGGCCGTCCGAAGCTGGAAACGGCAATCGACGCCGCCGAGATGATCCTGACCTTCGCGCCGGAAACAAACGGCCACGTCGCGGTCAAGGCGTGGGAAGCGCTGTCGAAGATCACTGGCCGCGACCACACCCACCTGGCCGAAGGGCGCGAGCACGACAAGATCCGCTTCCGCGACGTGCAGGCGCAGCCGCGCAAAATCATCTCCGCGCCGACGTGGTCGGGGCTGGAATCGGAAGAGGTCAGCTACAACGCCGGCTATACCAACGTGCACGAGCTGATCCCCTGGCGCACGCTGACCGGCCGCCAGCAGTTCTGGCAGGACCATCGCTGGATGCTGGACTTCGGCGAAGGCGCGTGCGTGTACAAGCCGGCCATCGATACCAAGACCGTGGCGCCGATGCTGGGCAAGAAGCCCAACGGCAATCCCGAGCTGGTGCTGAACTGGATCACGCCGCACCAGAAGTGGGGCATCCACTCCACGTATTCGGACAACCTGCGCATGCTGACGCTGTCGCGCGGCGGCCCGCACGTATGGATCTCGGAAGCCGAGGCCAAGGCCAACGGCATCCGCGACAACGACTGGGTCGAGGTGTTCAACGTCAACGGCACGCTGACCGCGCGCGTGGTGGTGTCGCAGCGCGTGCCCAAGGGCATGTGCCTGATGTACCACGCCCAGGAAAAGATCGTGAACGTGCCGGGCGCCGAGACCAGCGGCATGCGCGGCGGCATCCATAACTCGGTCACGCGCGCGGTGACCAAGCCCACCCACATGATCGGCGGCTACGCCCAGCTGGCCTACGGCTTCAACTACTACGGCACCGTCGGCAGCAACCGCGACGAGTTCGTGATCCTGCGCAAGATGAAGAAGGTCGACTGGCTGGAAGGGCCGCTCGTGGAAAAGAACGCGAAGTTGAGTGAAAAGGAAGGAGCCTGACATGAAGATCCGCGCACAGGTGGCCATGGTGCTGAACCTCGACAAGTGCATCGGCTGCCATACCTGCTCCGTAACCTGCAAGAACGTCTGGACCAGCCGCGACGGCGTCGAGTACGCGTGGTTCAACAACGTCGAGACCAAGCCCGGCATCGGCTATCCCAAGGAATGGGAGAACCAGGACAAATGGCAGGGCGGCTGGCGGCGCAACGCCGACGGCACGCTCGAGCCGCGCCAGGGCGGCAAGCTGAAGATCCTGGCGAACCTGTTCGCCAATCCCAACCTGCCGGCGATCGACGAGTACTACGAGCCCTTCACCTACGACTACGAGCACCTGCAGAAGGCGCCGCTGTCGCAGACCCCGCCCACCGCACGCCCGGTCTCTGTGCTGACCGGCCGCAAGATGGAAAAGATCGAGTGGGGCCCGAACTGGGAAGACGACCTCGGCGGCGAGTTCAGCTCGCGCGGCCGCGACAAGCTCTTCGACGACGTGCAGAAGGAGATGTACTCGACCTTCGAGAACACCTTCATGATGTACCTGCCGCGCCTGTGCGAGCACTGCCTGAACCCGGCCTGCGTGGCCTCGTGCCCGTCGGGCTCGATCTACAAGCGCGAGGATGACGGCATCGTGCTGGTCGACCAGGACAAGTGCCGCGGCTGGCGCATGTGCATCTCGGGCTGCCCGTACAAGAAGATCTATTTCAACTGGCAGAGCGGCAAGGCCGAGAAATGCCTGTTCTGCTATCCGCGCATCGAGGCCGGCCAGCCCACGGTCTGCTCCGAGACTTGCGTCGGCCGCATCCGCTACCTCGGCGTGATGCTGTACGACGCCGACCGCATCGAACAGGCCGCGTCGGTGGCCGACGAGCGCGACCTGTACCAGTCCCAGCTCGACGTATTCCTTGATCCGCACGACCCCAAGGTACAGGCCGAGGCGCTGCGCCAGGGGATCCCGCAAAGCTGGCTCGATGCGGCGCGCAAGTCGCCGGTCTACAAGATGGCGTGCGAGTGGAAGGTCGCGTTCCCGCTGCACCCGGAATACCGCACGCTGCCGATGGTCTGGTACATCCCGCCGCTGTCGCCGATCCAGTCGGCGGCCGAGTCCGGCCACATGGGGATGAACGGCATCACCCCCGACGTCAAGAGCCTGCGCATCCCGGTCAAGTACCTGGCCAACCTGCTGACCGCGGGCGACGTGATGCCGGTGCTGTCGGCGCTGGACCGCATGCTGGCGATGCGCGCCTACAAGCGCTCGCTGGTGGTCGACGGCGTGCAGGACCTCGACGTGCTGAAGCAAGTTGGCCTGACGCCCGCGCAGGTCGAGGACATGTACAAGACCATGGCCATCGCCAACTACGAGGACCGCTTCGTGATCCCATCCTCGCACAAGGAGATGGTCGAGGACAGCTTCAACGACAAGGCCAGCTGCGGCTTCACCTTCGGCAACGGCTGCTCGGGCGGCACTTCGGACGGCGCGCTGTTCGGCAAGAAGCCGCAGGGCAGCGTCCACTTTGTCGACATGCCCAGGTCGCGCAAGAAGGCCGTGATGAGCTGAACGCCCGCGAACCAACCGGAGAACAACATGCCCCTCTATCCCATCCTCAGTGCCGTGCTCGGCTATCCCGAGCAGGAACTGCTCGACGCGCTGCCCGAGATCGACGCCGCGCTGGGCGAATGGCCGCAGGCGCGCGCACTGCTGGCGCCGGTGACCGACATGCTGCGCAGCGAGACGCTGATCGCGCTGCAGGAAAACTATGTCGCCACCTTCGACCGCAACCCGGCGCACTCGCTGCACCTGTTCGAGCACGTGCACGGCGAAAGCCGCGACCGCGGCCAGGCCATGGTCGACCTGATTGACGAGTACCGGCGCGAAGGCTTCGAGCCCGCGGCATCCGAGCTGCCCGACTACGTGCCGCTGTTCCTGGAGTTCCTCGGCGCGCTCGCGGCCGACGGCAACGAGGCACGCGCCGAACAGCTGCTGGGCGAAGCCATCCACGTGCTCGCCGCGATCGGCGACCGGCTCGCGCGCAACCAGAGTCCCTATGCCGGCGTGTTCGCCGTGCTGCGCACGCTCACCGACGTGCAGCCGCAACCGCAGCAGGAGCCGCCGGTGCGGGACATGGACGAGGCGCTGGAAACCTTCGGCCCGGGCGCCGACGGCGTGGAGCCGCTGCTGGCCCCGCAAAACGGGCCGCAGGCGGTGAAGTTCTATCCGCGCGGCACGGCGCCGGCTCCGGCGGCTTGCTGACATGCCTGTGCCGACCGCCGGTTTTCTCCCCTCTCCCGCTTGCGGGAGAGGGGCGGGGGAGAGGGCCGGAGCTTCCACCAAGCGCCCGTGCTTAAACCACCCCTCACCCTGCCCTCTCCCCTGAGGGGAGAGGGGAAACCAATTGGCAGATCAAGACAGCAAAGCAAGCTCCACCGACGCAATCCACCACCCGGCCTTGCCGTCCACCTACCGAGCTAACACACCATGGCAACCCTCCACCAATTCCTCTTCGGCATCTACCCGTACATCGCGCTTGCCATCTTCCTGTTCGGCAGCCTCGCCCGCTTCGAGCGCGAGCAATACACCTGGAAGAGCGACAGCTCGCAGGTGCTGTACCGCGGCAACCTGCGCACCGGCAACATCCTGTTCCATGTCGGCATCCTGGGCCTGTTCTTCGGCCACCTGGTGGGTCTGCTGACCCCGGTGGCGGTGTGGGACGCGCTGGGCGTCTCGCACGGCTTCAAGCAGGGCGTGGCGATGGCCGCCGGCGGCGTGATGGGCACCATGTGCCTGGCCGGGCTGCTGATCCTGCTGCACCGCCGGCTGACCAATGCGCGCGTGTCCGCAATGACCCGCACCGGCGACAAGGTGCTGCTGCTGTGGCTGCTGGCGACGCTGTTGCTGGGCCTGTCCACCATCTTCGAATCGGCCGGCCACATGGACGGCCACATGATGGTGCAGCTGATGAACTGGGCCCAGCACATCGTCACGCTGCGCGGCGACGCCGCCGGCTTTATCGCCGACGCCCCGCTGCTGTTC
The DNA here is from genome assembly GCF_041726985.1 of Cupriavidus nantongensis. Taxonomy (GTDB): domain Bacteria; phylum Pseudomonadota; class Gammaproteobacteria; order Burkholderiales; family Burkholderiaceae; genus Cupriavidus; species Cupriavidus nantongensis_A. Next base: position 1,051,841 of record NZ_CP168302.1, read on the forward strand.
AAGGCGCACCTGTTCATGGGCATGACCCTGTTCGTAATCTTCCCGTTCACGCGGCTGGTGCATGTGTGGAGCGGCTTTGCGTCGCTCGGCTACCTCGGCCGCGCCTGGCAGCTGGTGCGCAGCCGCTGAGCGCCATCACCGCACAAGGAGAACCCGATGCCTGTCACCGTCAACGGCGTGGAACTGCGCGACGCCGATATCGAACGCGAACTGGACCACCATCAGGACGCCGCCAACCCGGCGCGGCTGGCCACCATCTCGGCAATCCTGCGCCTGCTGATGCGGGCCGAAGCCGCGCGCACCGGGCTGGACACCGAGGGCATGGACGACGACGCGCTGGCGCAGGCGCTGCTGGCGCGCGAGGCCGCCACGCCCGAAGCCGACGAAGCCAGCTGCCGCCGCCACTACGACAGCCACCCCGAGCGCTTCCGCGAAGGCGAATGGGTGGAAGCCGACCATATCCTGTTCCAGGTCACGCCCCGTGTGCCGCTGGACGCGCTGCGCGAGGTCGCGGCGCAGACGCTGGCACTGGTGCGCGGCGATCCCGCCAGCTTTGCCCACCATGCCCGCGCACTGTCCAACTGCCCCAGCGGCGCCAATGGCGGCCGGCTGGGCCGTGTGTTCCGCGGCGAGACCGCGCCGGAGTTCGAGCGCGCACTGTTCACGGCCCAGCACGACGGCGTGCTGCCGCAACTGGTGCAGACCCGTTATGGCCTCCATATCGTGCGCATCCTCGAGCGTTGCCCGGGCACGCGCCTGCCGTTCGAGGCGGTGCGCGGCGAGATTGCGCGCGCCCTTGGCGCCGCCGCGCGCGACCGCGCCTGGAAGCAGTACGCCAGCCTGCTGATCGGCCGCGCGCGCATCGAAGGCATCGAGCTCGAGGGCGCCGACAGCCCGCTGGTGCAGTAGCGAACGGAGGCCGCCGTGCATCACATCGAACATCTGCTCAAAGGCTTCGAACGCTTCCAGCAACGCTATTTCGACGACGAGCCCGGGCTGTTCGACACCCTGCGCACCGGCCAGCGTCCGCCGACGCTGCTGATCGGCTGCAGCGACTCGCGCGTCGACCCCGGCCTGCTGCTCGGCTGCGATCCGGGCGAGCTGTTTACCGTGCGCAATATCGGCAACCTGGTGCCGCCCTGCACCGGCCGCCACGAGGGCAGCCTGCATGGCGTCTCCGCGGCGATCCAGTTCGCGGTGCAGCAGCTGTGCGTGGCCCGCATCATCGTGATGGGCCACGGCGGCTGCGGCGGCATCCGCGCGCTGCTGGCGCAGCCCGCCGACGCCGGCGACCATGCGCCCGACGAAGGCCAGGATCCCGACTACCTCGGCGCCTGGGTGCGCATCGCCGCGCGGGCGCGGACCCAGGTGGAGGAAACCATGGCCGGGGCCAGCGCCGCGCAGCGCCAGCGCGCCTGCGAGCAGGCGGCGATCCTGGTGTCGCTGCGCAACCTGCAGACCTTCCCGTTCGTGCGGCGCGCGCTGGAAGCCGGCGCGCTGACGCTGCACGGCTGGTATTTCGATCTCCAGGCCGGCGCGCTGCTGGCCTATTCGCAGCGCGCCGACAGCTTCCTGCCGCTGGTGTGCCCGCTGCCTGCCCAATCAGAAACCTGCGAACCCTGCGAACGCTGACCCCATGCATCCCTTCATCCTTGGCATCACCGGCACCTCCGGCAGCGGCAAGACCACGCTGATCACGGCGCTGCTGCCGTGGTTCCGCGCCCAGGGCCTGACCGTCAACGTGGTCAAGCACAGCCACCACCCGCTCGAGCTCGAGCCGCCGGGCAAGGACAGCGCGCGCTTCCGCGCCGCCGGCGCGGCCGAGGTGATGGTGGCCTCGCCCTATCGCTACGCCATCGTGCGCGAACTGGCCGACGAGGCCGAGCCGACGCTGGCCGAGCAGGTCGCGCGGCTGCGCCCGGCCGACATCACGCTGGTGGAAGGATTCCGCCGCGAGGCCATCCCGCGCATCGAGGTCTACCGGCCCGCGCACGGGCGCGCGCCCTACTATCCGGGCGATCCCTCGATCATCGCGCTGGCCACCGACGCGCGCATGGACACCGTGCTGCCATGCATGGCGCTGGACGATGTCGCGCAGGTCGGCGGCTTTATCCTGGCCCTGCGCGACCAGGCCGCCCTCATGCCGGGCGCGGGCGCCGCCGCTGCGTGTGTCGCGGAACTGGCGCTGTAGCCGCCTGAAGCCACCTGAAGCCGGCCGCGGCCTACCACGCGCTGGCGCCGTTGTTGCCGCCGCCCGCGGCGCGATGACCGGCAAAGTGCTCCAGCAGGAAATCCACCAGCGCCCGCACCTTGTCGGGACGATGATTGCGCGCCGGGAACACCAGCTGGATGTCCGCCGGCGCGAACTGCCACTGCGGCAATACCCGGCGCAGCGCACCGCTGCGCAGGTGCTCCGCCGCGTCCCACTCCGAGCGCACGATCAGTCCCTGGCCGTCGAGCGCCCACGCCAGCGCCGACTCGCCGTCATTGGTGCTCATGGTGCCGCGCACCTTGACGGTCTCCTGCTGCGCACCATGGCGCAGATGCCAGGTGCCAAAGGTCTCGTCGGCCTCGCGGATGAAGATGCAGTTGTGCCGCGCCAGTTCACGCGGGCTTGACGGCTCGCCATGCGCCGCCAGGTACGACGGCGCCGCGCACAGCAGCCGGCGGTTGTTGGCAAGCAGACGCGCGCTCAGCCGCACGTCCGGCATCTCGCCGAAGTGGATCATGGCGTCGAGCCCCTGCTCGACCAGGTTCAGGGGCCGGTCGCTGAGGTATAGCTGGACCTCGATGTTCGGGTAGCGGCGCGCGAACCTTGCCAGCGCGGGCGCGATATGCCTGCGCCCGAATCCCAACGTGGCGCCGATCTTCAGCAAGCCGTGCGGGGTGCTGCCGGTGCCAGCTATGGCGCGTTCCAGCGCCTCCATCTCGGCCAGGATGCGGGCGCCTTCCACCAGGTAGCTTTCGCCTTCCGGCGTCAGGCTGATGCGGCGCGTGGTCCGGTGCAGCAGGCGCACGCGCAGCCGCGCTTCCAGTGCGGCCAGGCGCTTGCTGACCGCGGGCGGCGTCACGCCCAGCTGCTGCGCCGCGCCGGCGAGGCTGCCGTGCTGGTTGATACAGGCAAAGAACGCGACGTCGGAGAGCTGGTCCATTGGTGAAACAAAGGAAATAAAGAAGTAACCGAGTTTGAATTATGTGCCTCCAGGTGAATGATACGATGGCTTCCATAACAAGTCATCGCCACAGGAGACACCCATGAAAGTTGCCCGCCTCACCGCCTTGCTGCTTTGCGCCGCATCGATCGGCAGCGCCGCGGCGCAGAACTATCCCCAGCGTCCGGTGCGCCTGGTCGTGCCCTATGCCCCGGGCGGCAGCGCCGACATCGCCGCGCGGCTGGTGTCGGAGGCGTGGGCCAAAAGCCTGGGCGGCACCATTGTGGTCGAGAACCGGGCCGGCGCCGGCGGCAATATCGGCGTCGACGCCGTCGCCAAGGCCGCCGCCGACGGCTACACCATCGGCCTGCAGACCGTGTCGCTGGCGATCAACCCTGGCCTGTTCCCGCGCATGCCGTACGACACCCTCAAGGACCTCGCGCCGATCGGCATGGTGGCCAGTTCGCAGCATGTGCTGGTGGTCAACAACCATGTGCCCGCCACCAACCTGCAGGAACTGATCGCTGCGGCCAAGGCCGCGCCCGGCAAGCTGACCTATGGCTCCGCCGGCAACGGCAGCACCTTCCATATGTCGGCCGAACTGTTCAAGTCGGTGGCCAACGTCGCCATCGTCCATGTGCCGTACCGCGGCGGCGGCCCCGCGCTGGTCGACACCATCGCGGGCCAGGTCGACATGAGCTTCCCGGTCATCTCCGCGGCGCAGCAGCATGTGCAGGGCGGCAAGCTCAAGGCGCTCGCCGTCACCGGTCCGCGGCGCTCGGCGCAGCTGCCGAACGTGCCAACCGCGGCCGAGGCGGGCCTGCCCGGCTATGCCTTCGAGACCTGGTTCATGGTGTTCGCCCCGGCCGGCACGCCGCGGCCCGTGATCGACAAACTCAACGCCGCCCTCAACACCGCACTGGCGTCGCCGGCAACGCGCGAGCGCATGGTCCGGGAAGGCTTCGAGCCCAACCCGACCACGCCCGAAGCGGCACGCCAGCGCCTGGAAAAGGAAATGCCGGTGTGGGCCAGGCTGATCAAGCAGCGCGGCATCACCGCGGAATAACCCTTGATAACCCCTGACAAGGCAGGCCCCATGTCCCCCAAGACGCTATACCAGAAGCTGGTCGACGCGCACACCGTCGCCAGGATCGACGACGACAACGTGCTGCTGTACTGCGACCTGCACCTGATGAACGAGTACACCAGCCCGCAGGCCTTCGCCGGGCTGCACGAACAGCAGCGCGGCGTGATGGTGCCGGGCCAGAACGTCGCGGTGGTCAGCCATATCATCCCTACCCATCCCGGCGCGATCCGCGTGATCGCGGACCCGGCCTCGGCGCTGCAGGCGACCAACCTGCACGCCAACTGCGCGCGCCATGGCATCCCGCTGTTCGACACCAACGATGCGCTTCAGGGCATCGAGCACGTGGTCGGCCCAGAGCACGGCATGATCCGTCCCGGCATGGTGGTGATCTGCGGCGACAGCCACACCACCACCTACGGCGCGCTGGGCGCGCTGGGCTTCGGCATCGGCACCTCCGAGGTCGAACACGTGCTGGCCACGCAGACGCTGGTCTACCGCATGGCCCGCACCATGCGCATCCGCGTCGACGGCACGCTGCCCGCCGGCACCACCGCCAAGGACCTGATCCTGAAGATCATCGGCGCGATCGGTGCGCAAGGGGCGCGCGGCTATGTGGTGGAGTACTGCGGCTCGGCGATTCGCGCGCTGAGCATCGAGGCCCGCTTCACGCTGTGCAACATGACGGTCGAGGCGGCCGCGCGTGGCGCGCTGATCGCACCGGACGCGGCGGCGACCGACTACGTGCTGCGCCGCGCGCCGGACATCGCGGGCGCGCAGCGCGACGCCGCGCTCGCCCACTGGGCCACGCTGCACAGCGACGCCGATGCGGCGTTCGACCTGGAGTTCGCCTTCAATGCCGCCGAGGTCGAGCCGTACGTGACCTGGGGCACCAGCCCGGATCAGGTGTTACCGGTGTCCGGCACGATCCCATTTGCCGAAGACCAGCCCGACGAGGCCGGGCAACGCTCGGTCGAGCGGTCGCTTGCGTACACGCGTTTGCAGCCGGGCGCGGCGCTGGCCGGCACCGCGATCCAGCATGTCTTCATCGGTTCTTGCACCAACGGCCGCATCGAAGACCTGCGCGCGGTGGCGGCGGTGGTGCGTGGCCGCAAGGTGGCCGCGGGAGTGAGGGCCATGGTGGTGCCCGGCTCGGGTGCGGTCAGGGCGCAGGCCGAACGCGAAGGGCTGGCCGGCATCCTGATCGAGGCCGGCTTCGAATGGCGGCAGCCGGGCTGCTCGATGTGCCTGGCCATGAACGACGACGTGCTCGGCGACGGCGTGCGCTGCGCCTCCACCACCAACCGCAACTTCGAGGGCCGGCAGGGACGCGGCGCCATCACCCACCTGATGAGCCCGGCCATGGCGGCAGCCGCGGCCGTGACCGGCGCCATCACCGACGTGCGCCAGCTGGAGATTTCCCATGCCTGAAACGACCTGCATCGCCGGCAAGGCGGCGGCGATCCGCTTCGAGAACCTCGATACCGACCAGATCATTCCCAAGCAGTTCCTGCGCGGCATCGACAAATCCGGGCTGGCGCAGGGCATCCTGTACGACCACCGCTTCGACGCCAGCGGCGCGCCGCGCGCGGACTTCGTGCTGAACCGGCCCGAGTACGCCGGCACCGGCATCCTGGTGGGCGGCGCCAACTTCGGCTGCGGCTCCAGCCGCGAGCATGCCGTCTGGGGCCTGCAGCAGTTCGGCATCCGCGCCGTGCTCGCGCCGAGCTTCGGCGAGATCTTCTACTCCAACGCGATGAACAACCGGCTGCTGCTGGTGATGCTGCCGCGCGACGTCATCGAGCGCCTGATGGACGCCGTGGACGCGGACAGCCACAACACTGTCAGCATCGACCTCGACGCCATGCGCGTGCGCACGCCTGCCGGCGACCACGCATTCGAACTGTCGGCACGCCATCGCCGCATGTTTATCGAAGGGCTCGACATGATCGGCCTGTCGCTGCGGCAGCGCGGCGAGATTGAACAGTTCATGGCGCAATACTGGTCCGCGTTCCCGTGGACGCAGAACGTGGCTGCGCGCACGCGCGAACGCCTCGGCCGCACCTGAGCCACACCGCATCGAGCGTGTCGCCGCCACGGCGACACGCTGCCCGCCGGGAACGACCGTCACCACCTTCCGCATTTCGTTCCCACCCTCCCTGCTTCGTTTGATGCCAGTCAATCCCATGTCGGCAGTGTGTGCGCATGATCGCCACATGACGACAGGTCCAGGCCACACCCGCCTGCGCACCGCGAAATCGCTTTCCCACCGCTGATCCACGGCACCCCATGAAAGCAAAAAACTGGCTGTATCCGGCAATCGCGGCATTGCCGCTCTCGCTCTGGCCTGGCCTGCCTCACGCTGCCACCAAGGCCGACGCCAAGACCGCCCAGAAGGCTGAACACAAGGCTGAACAGAAGGCCGCCATCCCCACCCTGACCACCGCTGAATTCGACCACGCGCGGCAGATCTACTTCGAACGCTGCGCCGGCTGCCACGGCGTGCTGCGCAAGGGCGCCACCGGCAAGGCGCTGACGCCGGACATCACGCGAGCGCGCGGCACCGAATACCTGAAGACCTTCATCAAGTACGGCAGCCCCGCCGGCATGCCCAACTGGGGCACCTCGGGCGATCTCACCGACAAGGAAGTCGACCTGATGGCGCGCTACATCCAGCTCGACCCGCCGACGCCGCCCGAGTTCTCGCTGGCCGATATCGAGAAAAGCCGCAAGGACATCGTGCCGGTGGCCAGGCGCCCGACGCAGAAGATGAACCAGTACAACCTGGACAACCTGTTCTCGGTCACGCTGCGCGACGCCGGCGAGGTGGCGCTGATCGACGGCGACAGCAAGCAGATCATCAATATCGTCAAGACCGGCTATGCGGTGCATATCTCGCGCATGTCGGCGTCCGGGCGCTACCTGTACGTGATCGGCCGCGACGCGCGGCTGGACCTGATCGACCTGTGGCTGCCCAAGCCCGATATCGTCGCCGAAGTGAAGATCGGCATGGAGGCACGCTCGGTCGAAACCTCCAAGTACAAGGGCTACGAAGACAAATACGCCGTGGCCGGCTCGTACTGGCCGCCGCAGTACGTGATCATGGAGGGCGACACGCTCAAGCCGCTCAAGGTGGTGTCCACGCGCGGCATGACCGTCGACAACGACTACCACCCCGAGCCGCGCGTGGCGTCGATCGTGGCCAGCCATTTCCATCCCGAGTTCGTCATCAACGCCAAGGAGACCGGCAAGATCCTGATGGTCAACTACTCGGACCTGGCCAACCTGAAGACCACCACCATCGACTCGGCCAAGTTCCTGCATGACGGCGGCTTCGATTCGACCGGTCGCTACTTCCTGGTCGCCGCCAACGCCTCGGACAAGATCGCCGTGGTCGACACCAAGGAAGACAAGCTGGCTGCGCTGGTCAACGTGGGCAAGACCCCGCATCCGGGCCGCGGCGCCAACTTCACGCATCCGCAGTTCGGCCCGGTCTGGGCCACCAGCCACCTGGGCGACGAGACCATCAGCCTGATCGGCACTGACCCCGCCGGCCACCCTGCGCAGGCGTGGAAGGTGGTGCAGACGGTCAAGGGCCAGGGCGGGGGCTCGCTCTTCATCAAGACCCACCCCAAGTCGTCCAACCTGTGGGTCGATACGCCGCTGAATCCGGATGCCAAGCTCAACCAGTCGGTCGCGGTGTTCGACACGCGCAACCTCGACGCCGGCTTCAAGGTGCTGCCGATCGCCGAGTGGGCCGACCTGAAGGGCAGCGGCGCGAAGCGCGTGGTGCAGGCCGAATACAACAAGGCCGGCGACGAGGTCTGGTTCTCGGTGTGGGGCACCAAGGATGGTGAGTCCGCGCTGGTGGTGGTCGACGACAAGACCCGCACGCTCAAGACCGTGATCAAGGACAAGCGCCTGATCACGCCGACCGGCAAGTTCAACGCCTACAACACGCAGCACGACGTCTACTGAGCCCGCGCCCTCGCTGCGCCCCGGCGTGGCGAGGGCCGCCGACGTCCCCCGCGTTCCTTCCATGGAGAAAACCATCATGCGAACACAAACCGCGCTGCGTGCGCTGCTGGCGGCGTTCGGCTGCCTGCTGGCATTCGGCACAGCCATGCCGGCACACGCCAGCCAGGCCCTGGCGTCGAGCAAGGCCTGCCTGGCGTGCCATGCCATCGACAAGAAGATGGTCGGCCCCGCCTTCCAGGACATCAAGGGCAAGTACAACGGCAGGAAGGACGCGCAGGCACAGATGGTCCAGTCCATCCTGAAGGGCAGCAGCGGACGCTGGGGCCCGGTGCCGATGCCGGCCAACGCCGTCAGCGCGGCCGACGCCAACACGCTGGCCAAATGGATTCTTTCCCTCTGAACCGCATTGCATGGCTGCGCGCCGCTGCCGTGGCGCTGGTCGCCTCAGCGTGCGCCAGCGCGCTCGCATCCGCGGACCCGCCCGCGCCGGCGCGGCAGGCGCAGCTGGCGCACTGGCTGCGCGATGACTGCGGCGCCTGCCACGGCATGACTTTGCGCGGGGGGCTGGGCCCGCCGCTGACATCCGCAAGCCTGGCGGGCAAGCCGCCAGAAGGCCTCGCAGCCACGGTGCTGTACGGCCGGCTCGGCACGGCGATGCCGCCCTGGCAACCTTTCATGACGCAGGATGAAGCCCGATGGCTGATCGATCGACTCCAGGCCGGCCAGCCGCCGGCCGTCACGCCGCAGGGCAACTGATGCGCGGGCTGGCCGCGGCGGCGTGCACTGCGCTCATCACCGTGCTTGCCGCCGGTTGCGCCAGCACTATGCGCGGCACCGGCGACCTCGGCGTGGTGGTGGAGCGCGCCGCGGGCCGGCTGCAGATCGTCGAGACCACCGGCATGACCCGACTGGCCACGGTCGAAGGTCTGGGCGACCTGTCCCACGCCAGCGTGGTGTTCTCGCGCGATGCGCGCTACGCCTATGTGTTCGGCCGCGACGGCGGCCTGACGCGCGTGGACCTGCTTGGCGCGCGCATTACCCACCGCGTGCTGCAGGCCGGCAACAGCATCGGCGGCGCCATCTCGCAGGATGGCCGCGTGGTCGCCGCGCAGAACTATGCGCCGGGCGGCATCCGGCTGTTCGACGCGCAGACGCTGGCGCCGCTGGCAGAGCTGCCGGCCATCGGCAGCGACGGGCGCCGCGCCAAGGTGGTCGGGCTGGCCGACCTGCCCGGCCGGCGCTTTGCCGCCAGCCTGTTCGAATCCGGCGAAATCTGGATCATCGACGCCAGCGATCCGCGCCAGCCGCAGGTCACGCGCCTGCCCGCCGGCCGCGAGCCTTACGACGGACTGGTCACGCCCGACGGCCGCTGGTACTTGGCCGGCCTGTTCGGCGAAGACGGCCTGGCGCTGGTCGACCTGTGGCAGGCGCCGCCGCAGGCGCGCCGCATCCTGTCCGGCTATGGCCGCGGCAATGCGCCGCTGCCGGTCTACAAGATGCCGCATCTGCGCGGCTGGGCCATGGCGCAGGGCATGGCGTGGCTGCCAGCGGTCGGGCGCCACGAAGTGCTGGTGGCCGATCCCGCCAATGGCTGGCGCGAGGCGGCGCGCGTGTCGCTGGCGGGCCAGCCGGTGTTCGCCATGGCGCGGCCCGACGGGCGCCAGGTCTGGGTCAATTTCGCTTTCCCGCACAACGACACGGTGCAGGTGATCGACACCGCCAAGCGCCAGGTGGTGCGCACGCTGCGCCCCTGCCGCGGCGTGCTGCACATGGAATTCACGCCCAAGGGCGAGGCGCTGTGGCTGTCCTGCCGCGACGACAACCGCGTCGAGGTCTACGACACCGCCACCCTGGAACGCGTGGCCACGCTGCCGGCCGACAATCCCAGCGGCATCTTCTTCACCGCGCGCGCGCAGCGCTTCGGCATGTAGGGCACGCCATGTTCAATGAGCAAAGCCTCTACGACCAGCTGCAGCGCGGCTTTCCACTGCAGCCGCGGCCCTACCAGGCGCTGGCCGCGAAAGCCGGACTGTGCGAACACGCGCTGCTGACGCTGCTGGCGCGCGATCTCGGCAGCGGCCGCATCAGCCGCGTCGGCGCCGTGTTCGCGCCCAACGTGATCGGCGTCAGCACGCTGGGCGCCTTGTCGGTGCCGCCGGCGCAGCTGGACCGGGTGGCGGCGCGCGTCAGCGCCAGCGCGGCGGTCAGCCACAACTACGCGCGCAGCGGCCATCGGTACAACCTGTGGTTTGTCGCGGGCGCGCGTGAACGCGGCATGCTCGATGCCACGCTGGCGTCGATCGGCGACCTGACCGGCCTGCCACCACTAGACCTGCCGATGGCGCGCGAGTACCACATCGACTTGGGCTTTCCGCTGGCACGCCAGCACGGCACCCGCCCGCGCCGGGCCGCCACGCTGGCGGCGCCTGCCGCTGCCCTGGCCCTGGACGACGACGACTGGCGCCTGGTCGCGGCGCTGGAGGCCGGGCTGCCGCTGACGCCGCGCCCGTTCCATGCACTGGCGCGGCAGGCGCGCCTGGCCGTGCCGCAGGTGCTCGAGCGGCTGGCGCACTGGTCGGCCCAAGGCGTGATCCGGCGCCTGGGGGTAGTGCTGCGCCACGGGCGCTTTGGCTACCGCCACAACGCCATGTGCGTGTGGGATGTGCCGGACGGCCGCGTCGACGCCATCGGCATGCGGCTGGCGCAGCAGCCGCGTGTGACCCTGTGCTACCGCCGCGAACGCCGGTTGCCGGACTGGCCCTACAACCTGTTCGCGATGATCCACGCCCGCAGCGCGCAGGACCTGCGGCCCGCGCTGGCGCAGGTCCGCGCCGCCGCCGGCCTGGAGCAGGTGCCGGGCTCGGTGCTGGTCGGCACTCACTGCTACAAGCAACGCGGCACGCGCTATGCCATCGAGGTGCCGGCATGAACGGCGCCGCCGCGTCCTGCGACGCCATCGATCCTGCCAATCCCCCCGATGCGCTCGACCGCCGCATCATCAACGCCCTGCAGCGCGGCCTGCCGCTGGTGCCGCGTCCGTACGCCGAAGCCGCCGCGGCGCTCGGCATCAGCGAGGCCGTGCTGCTGGAGCGGCTGCGCGCGCTGCTGGACACCGGCGTGCTGACACGCTTCGGCCCGCTGTACCAGGTCGAGCGCGCGGGCGGCCGCTTCGTGCTGTGCGCCTGCCATGCGCCGGCCGCGCGGCTGGAAGCGGTCATCGCCGCCATCAACACCCACCCCGAGGTCGCGCACCACTACGCGCGCAGCCACCACCTGAACCTGTGGTTCGTGCTGGCGGTGGCGCGGCCGGAGCAGGTCGCGCCGGCGCTCGCGCGGATCGCCGCAGCGGCCGGGGTCGAGGTGCTGCCGTTTCCCAAGGAACGCGAGTTCTTCGTCAACCTCTATCTGCCCGCCTGATGCCCGACGCCGACGCCGCCGACGCTGCCGATCCCACTGACCTGGCGCTGATCCGCGCCACCCAGGCCGGCCTGCCGCTGGTATCGGCCCCGTACGCCGCGGTCGCCGCGGAACTGGGCCTGACCGAGACTGAAGTCATCGCACGCCTGGCGGCGATGCAGGCGCGCGGCGTGCTGCGCCGCATCGCCGCCGTGCCCAACCACTACCGGATCGGCTGGCGCGCCAACGGCATGACCGTGTGGGACGTCGACGATGCCAGCGTCGATGCGCTCGGCGCGCGCATCGGCGCCCTGCCCTTCGTCAGCCATTGCTACCGGCGTCCGCGCCGCTTGCCGCACTGGCCCTACAACCTGTTCGCAATGGTCCATGCCCGCTCGCGCGAAGAGGCCGCGCCGCAAGTCGCCGCCATCGCGGCGCTGCTGGGCGACGCCTGCCGCGCGCACGACGTGCTGTGGTCCACCCGCGTGCTGAAGAAGACCGGGCTGCGGCTCGCGCCAGCCGATGCGCACACCCCACCGCACCCAAGCCCCGACCAAACACACAAATAGGAAGCCCCAGCCATGTTCCGCCTGTCCCGCTTCATGGAAGCCTTGCGCGATGCCAACCCGGTGCCGCCGTCGCGCCAGCCCGCCGGCCCGGTGGTGATCTGGAATCTGATCCGCCGCTGCAACCTGAACTGCCGGCACTGCTACGCCACCTCCGCCGACACCGACTTCAAGGGCGAGCTCGATACCGCCGAAGCGCTGGACGTGCTGGGCCAGCTGCGCGCGGCGCGCGTGCCGGCGCTGATCCTGTCCGGCGGCGAGCCGCTGCTGCGGCAGGACCTGTACGAGATTGCCGGGTACGCGCGCGCGCTCGGCTTCCACCTGTCGCTGTCGTCCAATGGCACGCTGCTAGATGCCGGCCACGCGGCGCGGCTGGCGGCGGCGGGCTTTGACTACGTCGGCGTCAGCCTCGACGGCCTGCCCGCCACGCACGATCGCTTCCGCCGCAGCGACGGCGCCTTTGCGCACGCGCTGGCAGGCCTGCGCACGGCTCGCGCGGCTGGCCTGCGCGTGGGCGTGCGCATGACGCTGACCGAAGCCAACGCGGCACAGCTGCCCGAACTGGTGGCGCTGGCCGAGCGCGAAGGCATCGACAAGTTTTACCTGTCGCACTTCAACTATGCTGGGCGCGCGCGCAGCCATCGCGCCGACGACGCGCGCCATGCCCGCACCCGCGCCGCGCTGGACTGGCTGTTCGACCACGTCTGGCAGCGCGCGCGCCAGGGGCATGCTGGCGACTTCGTCACAGGCAACAACGACGCCGACGGCGTATACCTGCTGTACTGGATTGCCAGCCGCTTTCCGCACCGCGTCGCCGACATGCGCCAGCGGCTGGAGCGCTGGGGCGGCAACGCCACCGGCATCGGCGTGGCCAATATCGACAACCTCGGCAATGTCCATCCTGACACGATGTGGTGGCACGTGACGCTGGGCAATGTGCGCCAGCGGCCGTTCGGCGAGATCTGGGCCGACCGCGCCGATCCGCTGATGGCGGGTCTGGCCAGCACGCCGCGTCCGCTGCAGGGACGCTGCGCGGGCTGCGCGCACCGCGCCATCTGCAACGGCAACACGCGCGTGCGCGCCTTTGCGCTGACGGGCAACCCATGGGCCGAGGACCCGGGGTGCTACCTGAGCGATGCCGAGATCGCGCACGCGCCAGGCGCGGAGGTCGCGGCATGACAGCGCTGATCCGATGGCTGGGCATGCTGGCGCTCGCCTGCGTCGCGCAAGCCGCAACGGCGGCCGACCCGGCCGCGCTCTACGGCCAGCATTGCGCCGCCTGCCATGGCGCCGACCGCCTCGGCGCGATGGGACCGGCGCTGCTGCCGGAAAGCCTGGAGCGCCTGCGCGCCGGCGAGCTCGATGCGGTGCTGCGCGACGGCCGCGCCGCCACGCAGATGCCGGCGTTCGCTGGCACGCTGGCCGCGGCCGAGCTGCAGGCGCTGGCACGCTGGCTGCGTACCGCGCCCGCCGCCACGCCGCAGTGGGACGACCAGGCCATCCGCGCCAGCCATCTCGTGCACCACGCGCCCGGCAGCCTGCCGGCGCGGCCAGTGTTCAGCGCCGACCCGCAGAACCTGTTCGTCGTGGTCGAGGCCGGCAGCCATCACATGACCGTGCTCGACGGCGACCGGCTGGCGCCGATCCATCGCTTTGCCACGCGCTTCGCGCTGCATGGCGGGCCCAAGTTCAGCTGCGACGGCCGCTATGTCTACATGGCCAGCCGCGACGGCTGGGTCAGCAAATACGACCTGTGGAACCTGGCGTATGTGGCCGAGATCCGGGTTGGCCTAAACACGCGCAACGTGGCCGTCAGCGACGACGGGCGCTGGGTGCTGGCCGGCAACACGCTGCCACGCACGCTGGTGCTGCTGCATGCCGAGGACCTGTCGCTGGCGCGGGTGATCGACGTTACCGGGCGCAACGGCGCGCGTTCGCGTGTCTCCGCGGTCTACGATGCCGCGCCGCGCCACGGCTTTATCGCCGCGCTGAAGGACATCCCCGAGGTCTGGGAGATTCCGTATGCCGACGCCGCCGGCGCGCCGCTGCCGCCTTCTGCGCTGCTGAAGCCGCGCGCGATCGAACTGGACGAGGTGCTCGACGACTTCTTCTTCGACCAGCCGTACCGCCATATCCTGGGGGCCTCGCGCCAGGGTGGCGGCCAGGTGATCGACCTGCAGCAGGGCCGCAAGGTGGCGTCGCTGGCGCTGGGTGGCATGCCGCACCTGGGCAGCGGCATCACCTGGCAGCGCGACGGCCGTGAGGTGATGGCCTCGCCCGACCTCGGCCAGGGGCGTATCACGGTGATCGATATGCAGGACTGGCACACCGTCGCCACCGTGCCGACCAACGGCCCGGGCTTTTTCCTGCGCAGCCATGAGCGCACGCCCTACGCCTGGGCCGACGCGATGATGAGCGCCAGACGAGACACTCTGCAGGTCATCGACAAGCAAAGCCTGCGCGTGGTCGGCAGCGTCACGCCCAGCCCGGGGCGCACCGCCGCGCACGTCGAGTTCACGCGCGACGGGCGCTACGCGCTGGTCAGCCTGATGGAGCGCGACGGCGCCATCGTGGTGTATGACGCCGCCACCTTGCAGGAAGTCAGGCGCCTGCCGATGGACAAGCCCATCGGCAAGTACAACGTCTTCAACAAGACCACGCGCTCGGCCGGCACCAGCCACTGAGCGCGTGGCGCGATCCCAATGCAGGAGTCCAACATGCAAGCACCGCTGAAGCCCGCCAAGGTCTGGCTGGTCGGCGTCGGCCCCGGCAGCCCCGACCTGGTCACGGTACGCGCCATGCGCGCGCTGGCCGCGGCCGAGGTCTGGCTGGTCGATGACCTGGTCTCGCCGGAAATGGCCGGCTATGCCAGCCCCGGCACCCACGTCGAGTGGGTCGGCAAGCGCGGCGGGCGCTGCTCGGTGAGCCAGCAGCGCATCCAGCAGCTGACGCTGCAGCATGCGCTGGCCGGCCGCGCGGTGGCGCGCGTCAAGGGCGGCGATCCGCTGCTGTTCGGGCGCGGCGGCGAAGAAGCCGCGTTCCTGCGCAGCCACGGCCTGCAGGTCGAGATCATCAACGGCATCAGCGCCGGCATGGCCGCCGCGCAGGCGCTGGGCATTGCGCTGACGCATCGCGCGCACTGCCACGGCGTGACCTTCGTCACCGGCCATACCAGTGCCGACGGCTCGCCCGACTGGCACGCGCTGACGCGCAGCGGCACCACGCTGGTGATCTACATGGGCATGAGCCGCATCGCCGCGATCCGCGACGGCCTGCTCGCTGCAGGCATGGCGGCCGGCACGCCGGCGGCGGTGGTGATGCACGCCGGCAGCGAGCACGCGCGCAGCTGGACCGGATCGCTGGGCACGCTGGCAGAAGCGCTCGCGGCCGGACTGGGCAGCCCGGCGGTAATCGTGGTGGGCGCGGTGGTCGGCGACGCGCACACGGCACTGCAGGTGCCGGAGAGCGACTCCACCTGTCTGGCCGAAGCTGCCACGCTGTGCACCGCAGCGCACCAGGCGGCCGGATGAGCGGGGCGCGGGGCACTGAGGAATCCCGCGGACCGATAGTGGTCCAACGCATCAGGACCGCAACCGCTCACGCGCCACCGCCGATCATGCAACGCCTGCTTATCATCCTGGGCTGCCTCTTACTGGCAGCCGGCGCCGCCTGGCCCTGGTTGTCGAAGCTGCCGCTGGGGCGGCTGCCCGGCGACATCCATGTGGTGCGCGACGGCTTCAGCTTCTACTTTCCGATCACCACGTGCATCGTAGTCTCGGTGATCATCTCCATCGTGATCTGGATCTTGCGGCGCTAGGCGCCGACCGGCGCCGCGTCGGTGCGGAACACCGCCACCGCCCGCTGCATCTGCAGCGCCTGCTCCCGCAATGACTGCGCCGCGGCCGCCGCCTGTTCCACCAGCGCGGCGTTCTGCTGCGTGACCTGGTCCATCTGCGCCACCGCCTGGTTGACCTGCCCGATGCCGCTGCTCTGTTCGCGCGAGGCCTGGCTGATCTCGTCCATCATCGCCGTGACTCGGCCGATGGCGGCGACGGTGCCGGCCATGGTCGCGGCAACATCGAGCGCCAGCGTATTGCCCGCCGCCACGCGCTCGCCGGATTGCGAGATCAGCATGCGGATCTCCTTGGCCGAGGCGCCGGCGCGCTGCGCCAGCCCGCGCACTTCGCTGGCCACCACCGCAAAGCCGCGGCCGGCTTCGCCGGCGCGCGCCGCTTCCACTGCCGCGTTCAGCGCCAAGATATTGGTCTGGAAAGCGATGCCGTCGATTACCGCGATGATGTCGGCGATGCGCCTCGAGTCGGCGTCGATGGCATGCATGGTCTGCTGCATGCGGCCGACCGCGTCGCCGCCGGCGCGCGCCGCGGCAGAGGCTTCGCGCGCCAGCGCGCTGGCCTGCGCGGCATTGCCGGCATTCTGCTGCACGGTCGCGGTGAGCTGCTCCATGCTGGCCGCGGTCTGCTCCAGCGACGACGCCTGCTGCTCGGTGCGCTGCGACAGGTCGATATTGCCCTGCGCGATCTCGCCCGCCGCGGCCAGCACGTTGTGCGCGCCGGTCTTGGTGTCGCCGATCAGCGTGCGCCAGCCGGCGGCCAGGGCCAGCAGGTGCCGCTTGATCTCGCTCAGCTCGTCGCGCCCGCGCACGGCAAGCCCCGCGGTCAGGTCGCCGGCATTGATGCGCGCGACCATCGCGGCGACTTCGCGCACGTCGGCGCGCATGGCGCGGCTGAAGCCGATGAACAGGTAGAACGCAGCGCCCACCGTCACCAGCGCAATGCCGGCCAGCCACGCGATCTGCCGTGCCTGCGCCGCGGCACGCTGCGCCAGCATCCCGGCGGCGATCGCGGCGAACTCGCGGCTGGCTTCCGCCACGCCTTCGATGGCGGCGGTGGCTTCGTCGAAATAGGCCCTGGCCTCGATGTCGATGCCCGCCGCCCCCAGCATGCGCACCTGCAGCGTGCGGTGGAAGCGGTCCATCGCGTCCAGCCGTGCCAGCGCGGCATCGATGCGCGTGCGGTAAGCGGGTGCTGCCTTGCCGACGCGAGCGATATCGCGCCGTATCGTGTCCAGCCCTGCGCGGATCTGTCCGGCCAGCGCGCCCAGGCCCGCCTGCTGTGCGGCATCGGCATAGCCGCCCTGCGCGATGATGCCGGCGCCGCGGCCGCGCGCCAGCGCGCTCTGCTCGGCCAGTTGCGGCATCGGTCCCGCCAGCAGGCTGACCAGGTAGTACGAGCCCGCCTCGCTGTCCAGCGCCAGTTGCGAGCGCTCGGCCACATCGGCGATATACGCCTGCGTCTGCCGCGCCAGCGCGCTGTGGCGCTCGAACAGCGGCCCCGCCGTCGTGTCCAGGCCTGGCGCGCGCAACTGCTGCCAGTCCTGCTCCAGCTGGCGCATGCCGGCCGCCAGTTCAAAGCCGGGATTCTGCGCGATGCTGCGCGCCAGCGCGGCAAGGTTGGCCGCCGCCTTTTCGTCGGCCTTGTCGAAGGTGGCGCGGAAGGCGGCATTGCCCGACAGCACCGCATGCGCGGCGCCACGCCGGACCTGGGTCTCGCGCATGAAGTCAAGCGCGTGCCCGACCACCGCCAGTCCGCGTATCTCCTGGCTGGTGGTGCTGCGCGCTTGCGCCGCGTCGCGCAGCGCCACGGACAGCGCGCCGACCAGCGGCACCAGGAACAGCACGGCAATCAATGCCAGTTTGCGGCGGATATTCAGGCGCGCCATCAGGCGCTCGGCGGGAAGGAACAGGGCGGGCATGGATCGTCGCAGAGGGGCTTGGTTTCCCCTGCTATCGGCCCGGTTCGGCGGTGCTGAAGCGCAGATGTCCGGGTTTTTGACGATGCGCAAATGCGGTGCGGCAAAAGCGCTGAAGTGGGGCAAACGGCGCGCCAGTCAGGGGCATGGCGCCCTGTTGGCGGGCCGTCTTTACGTCGTTGCCGGTCTGGTCACAGCTGTGCGCCGATCAGCGAGGCCAGGCGGTCGCGCAAGCGTTCCCGCCACGGACGCTTGATCCACGCCGCATAGGTCATCGGCCGCGACAGCTTCAGGTCTTCCTCGAAGATCCGCGTCTGCTGCGCGGCAAACGCCGCGTCGAGGATATTGAGCGTGGCCTCGTCGTTGAGGCGGAACGAGCGGTTGTCGAAGTTGGTCGATCCCACCGAGACCAGCAGGTCGTCGACGATCAGCACCTTGCAGTGGTACATGGTCGGCGCGTACTCGGCGATCAGCGCGCCGGCCTTCAGCAGTTCGCCCCAGCGCGCGCGCGACGCCGAGCGCACGGTTTCGGAGTCGATATGCTCGCCCGGCACGATCACCCTCACCCTGACGCCCCTTGCCAGCGCTGCCAGCAGGGCCTTCTCCGTGAGCGCGTCGGGAACGAAATACGCCGCGGACAAGTCGATGGTGCGCGCCGCCGCGGTAATCGCCAGGTGGTACATCAGCGCCATGCTCTCGCTGCCACCCGTCGGCGAGCTGCTGAACATCTGCGCCCGGCCATTGCCGACCGGCGCCAGTTCGGGGAAGTAGTCGGGGCCATGCGGCACCGCGCCGCTGACCTTGATCCAGTTGTCCAGGAACACCGACTGCATCTGGCCGACCACCGGCCCCTCCACCTCGAAATGCGTATCGCGCCAGTGCCCGGGGTCCTGCGCATGGCCGGTCCACTCCGGCGCGATGCCGACGCCGCCGGTAAAGCCAATCCTGCCGTCGACCACCAGCACCTTGCGGTGCGTGCGGTTGTTGAGCTTGCCGACGGTGTACCAGCGCACCGGGTGGTAGCGGCGCACATCCACGCCGGCACTTGTCATCAGCGCCAGCGCGCCTTCGTCGATCTTGGAACTGCCAACCGCGTCCAGCAACACCTTGACGCTGACGCCGGCCCTGGCGCGCTCGGCCAGTGCCTGCGCGAACTCGTGACCGATATCGCCCGACCAGTAGATATACGACTCGAAGTTGATGGTCTTCTGCGCGGAGCGGATCGCGCCCAGCATCGCCGGGAAGATCTCGTCGCCGTTCCTGAGCACGCGGTAGCGGTTGCCCTCGACCACCGGCGGGCCCAGCAGCACGCCCAGTTCGCGCGCGAACTGCGGGTCTTCCAGGCTGTAGAGACGGTCGAGGCGGCGCTCGATGCGTTTCTCGCCCCCCACCAGGTTGTAGGCGACGATGCCCGCCAGGGCAAGCAGCACGACGGCAGCGGCAAACGCGAACATGCGGCCCCTTGTTCGAAACCCGGGAAAGACGCGGCGGATCACGCTGGCACCATGATGTGGGGGGGCGCGGGATTGCCCGCGGCGGATGTAGTGGCCGATACAGGATAGGCGTTATCGTCGCTCTTGTGGTATCCAGCCCGCGCCGCGCTCGTGCGGCACGCGCGTCCGTTCGACCATGCCGGTTGCCGGGATGGCGTGCCGCATGGCCTCGGCGAACAGGCGCAGCCTGGCCGGATAGAAGCGCGCATGCGGATAGATCAGGTAGATCGGCAGCGGATCGGCCCGCCACTGCGGCAGCAGGTGCAACAGCCGGCCGCTGGCAATGTCGTCGGCAAAGATCCACGACGAGCCGACGGCTACGCCAAGCCCCAGCCGGGCCGCCGCATGCAGCGCGTACAGGCTGTCGGTGCTCATGCGCGGCGCGAAGGACAGGCCCTGGCGCGCCTGCGTCTGCCGGTGCTGCAGCACGATCTCGTTGCGATAGAACGTGCGCAGCGCCAGCCAGGGCAGGCCTTCCAGGTCTTGCGGGCGGCGCGGCAGCGGCTTGCCGTCGAACAGCGACGGCGCGGCGATGACCGCGCGCGGCACTTCCGCCAGGCGCACGGCCACCAGGCCGGGTTCATGCACCTCGCCCACATGGACCGCGCAATCGATGGCTTCGGCGATGAAGTCCGGGGTGCGGTCGTGCAGCAGCCATTCCACCGCGACCTGCGGATATTGCCGCAGGTAGTCCGCCAGCGAGCCCACCAGCACCTCCTGCCCGAACGCGTGCGGCACCACCACGCGCAGCGTGCCGCTGGGGGCGTGGCCCACGCCGCGCACGTCGGCCTCGAAGCGGGCCCAGTCGGCCACCAGTTCGCGCGCGCGCTCGTAGCAGCGCGCGCCATCTTCGGTCAGCTTCATCGCATGCGTGGACCGCTGCAGCAGGCGCACGCCCAGCAGCCGCTCCAGCGTCTGCAGGCGCCGGCTGATGGTGGGCTGGGTGGTCTGCAGCTGCGCGGCGGCCAGCGACAGGCTGCCGGCCTCGACGATGCGCACGAAGGTCTGCATCAGGTCGATGCGGTCGGCGCCGGGCGCGCCGCGGTTGGCGGCGGGGGCGGCGCTCGGGTTGGTGGCTGGCTGGCCTTTCATACGCGTCTCGTATAGCCATTGTTCACCCCGCACGTCTACCAGAATCGGCGCGCGTGGACAACACTTCGGGCCATCCCAACCTCTTTGCGAATCGCACAAACCCGCCATGTCCCCTGTTCCCGCAACCTCGCCCGCCGCCACGCTGGCCGACCCTGCCGTGCCAGCGCGGCTGGTCCTGCTGCTCGCCACCGGCGCCGGCCTGGCGGTGGCTTCGCTGTACTACAGCCAGCCCATGCTCGGCGTGATGGCCCCGGACCTGCACGCCAGCGACGCCACCGCCGGTGCCATCCCCACCCTGACGCAGCTCGGCTACGCGCTGGGCATCCTGCTGCTGGCGCCGCTCGGCGACCGCTATGATCGCCGCCATATCATCGTGGCCAAGGCGGTGGCGCTGGTCGGCGCACTGCTGATGGCCGGCCTGGCGCCGGGCATCGGCATGCTGCTGGTGTCGAGCCTGGTGGTGGGCCTGTCCGCCACGCTGGCGCAGGACATCGTGCCGGCGGCCGCCGCGCTGGCGCCGGCCGCGCAGCGCGGCAAGGTGGTCGGCACCGTGATGACCGGGCTGCTGCTGGGTATCCTGCTGTCGCGGGTGGTCAGCGGCTTCGTCGCCGCGCACTTCGGCTGGCGCGCGATGTTCGTGCTGGCGGCGGCCAGCATCGCGGCGGTCGCGCTGGTGGCGCGGCGCCGGCTGCCGCGCTTTGCCCCGGCCACGACGCTGCCGTATCGCGCCCTGCTGGCCTCGCTGGTGGCGCTGTGGCTCCAGCATGGCGCGCTGCGCCGCGCGGCGCTGTCGCAGGGGCTGCTCTCGGTGGGCTTCAGCGCGTTCTGGTCGACACTGGCGGTGATGCTGCATGGCGCGCCGTTCCAACTGGGCAGCGAGGCCGCCGGCGCGTTCGGCCTGGCCGGAGCCGCCGGCGCGCTGGGTGCGCCGCTGGCCGGCCGCCTGGCCGACCGCAGCGGCCCGGAACGGGTGACCCGCGCGGGCGCGGCACTGGCGGCGGCGTCGTTTGCCGCCATGCTGCTGACCCCGCTGCTGCCGCCGCAGGCCCAGCTGTGGCTGATCGGCGCCAGCGCCATCGGCTTCGACCTGGGGGTGCAGGTGGCGCTGGTCGCGCACCAGACCATCGTCTATGGCATCGACCCGGGCGCGCGCAGCCGCCTGAATGCGGTGCTGTTCGTCTGCATGTTCACCGGCATGGCCGCCGGCGCGGCGCTCGGCAGCCTGGTGCTGGCGCGTTTCGGCTGGACCGGCGTGGCCGCGCTCGCAACCGCCGCGGCGCTGTCCGCGCTGGCGGTGCGGCTGCTGCCGAAGCGCGCGGCGCAGTGAGCCGGAACCAGGCCTATGCCGCGGGCGCGGCCCCTTCGCCGGGCGTGCCCGCCTCATCGCCCTGCGCCGGTGCCAGCGGCACCTCCACCGTCAGCGCCGTGCCGCCGGGCGCCGAGCGGATCTGCAGCCGGCCGCCGATCGCCGCGGCGCGCACCTGCATATTGCGCAGCCCGCGCCCGCCGCGCGGGGCCTCGGCATCGAAGCCGCGGCCGTCGTCGGCGAGCGTGATGCGGATCGCCTGCGCGTCCGGCTGGGCGGCCACGGTCAGCGTGCGCGCCGCCGCGTGTTGCAGCACGTTGGTGATGCCTTCCAGCAGCAGGTATTGCAGCTCCTGCACCTTGCGCGCGGAGAAATGCGGCAGCGCCGGCAGGCGTTCGACTTCCCAGCGGATTTCCAGACCGGCATCGGCAATGCGCGGCCCCAGCCGGTAGCGCAGGTTGCCCAGTACCGCGGCCAGGTCGCCGCCGGTGTCCTGCATCGCATCGATGGAAAGCTTGAGCGAATCCAGCGCATGCCGCACTTGCGTGGCCACCTCCGGGCCGCTGGCCTTGCCCGACTCCAGCATCGACAGGGTCGTGACCAGTTGGCTGCCCAACCCGTCGTGCATGTCGCGCAGGATGCGCCCACGCTCGCGCAGCACGGTTTCCTCGGCGGCAATCTTCTGCGTGCGCGCAAAGGCCGCGCGCAGTTGCGCCTCGCGCTGGGCGACGCGCTCGGTCAGCACCTGGTTGGCGTTTTGCAGGCTCTGCACCGCGCTGGTGTAGCGTTCCACCAGCATCCACGCCATCACCACGCTGAACGGCACCGAGACATAGCGGGTCATCGAATGGACCCAGTAATAGTCGCCGGTCAGCCAGACCTTGATCCAGTCCGCCAGGAACAGCACCGCCGACACGCCCACGGTAACGGCAAGCAGCGTGGCCTCGCGGCTGGGCCGGCGCAGCGCGCCCCACACCATCGCGCCGGCCACGGTCAGGATGATGCCGACCTTGACCAGCCAGCTGAGCGGAAACACCAGCGGATGGCTCGAGATGGCGGCCAGCGGCGCGATCACCGGCAGCGCCAGCCACAGGTAGGCGTTGAGGGTGCGATGCAGCCAGCGCCACGGCACCCGGATCACCAGCAGGCAGAACCTGGCGATGGCGCCCAGGAACACTTCGCGCGCGGCGGCGACGATATAGCCGCGCACTTCCGCCGGGATGGCGAGGTCATCGACGAAATAGTCGAGCAGGCGCACGCTCCAGGCCACCTCGGCCAGCCCGTACAGGCCGAACAGCGGATCCCGCTGGCGCCACCAGATCAGCAGCGCCAGCCCGCCCAGCACGACGCTGAGCACCGCCGCGATCAGCGGCCCGACCACGCGCAGCAGGAACGCCCGCTCATACTGCGCGCGCACCTCGGCGGCCGGGCCCACCGTCACTGGCAGCAGGCCCGAGCGCGCATAGGCGCGCGCGGCCACGGTGATGCGCAGCAGGTTGCCGTGCGTGTTGGCCAGCTCGGGCGGCACCGCCACGTAATACGGGCGCTTGGCCAGCGCCGACGCCGGCGCGTCCAGGCGCCCGCCGGCGGCGATCAGCACGCCGTTGAGGCGCACCTCGTAGCTGCCGCCGGCCCATGGCACGAACAGCCCGCCGGGGGCCGCCGCCGGCCAGTTGCGGTCGAAGCGCAGTTCGTAGACAACGGTGCCGGACTTGCCCGGCATCACCCGGTCCCAGTAGTCGGGCAGCGTCAGCGCGCGCGCCGGCAGCACCGTGCCGTCGGCGAGCGTGGCCGAGCGCGTGGCCTCGGCCAGCGCCATGGTGTCCGCCGCCGCCATGCCGGGCAGCAGCAGGCTGGCGCACGCCAGCAGCAGGGCAAGCACGGTGCGCAGGGATGGCGGCCAGCACGGCATGGCGCGCTTACAGGGACTTGAGCAGGCCGAGCTTGGCTGCCTCGAACACGGCCTCGCCGCGCGAGCGCACCGCGAGCTTGCCGTAGATATTCTTGATGTGCGATTGCACGGTATGCACGCTCAGCCCCAGGTAGCGCGCGGTTTCTGCATAGGTATAGCCGCGCGAGATCAGGTCCAGGATCTCGTTCTCGCGCACCGACAGCACCACCGCGCCAGAAGGTGCACCGGTGGCGGCATCGCGCGCCGCCTCCGGCGGGGCGCCGCGCAGCCGGTTCACCACCTGGCGCGCGATCAGCGGGCTCATCGGCGAGCCGCCCGCGCGCAGTTCGCCGATCGAGGCAGCGATGCGGTCGGTGGTTTCGTCCTTGAGCAGGTAGCCGATGGCGCCGGCCTCGATGCTGGCCAGCACATGCTGGTCGTCGCCGAACACGGTCACGACCATGCATTCGCAGGCGGGATAACGCTCGCGCGCGTTGCGGATCACGTCGATGCCGCTGCCGTCGGGCAGGCCGAGGTCGCACAGCAGCACGTCGGGCTGGTGCTGCGCCAGCCACGCCAGCGCCTCCGCCACGGTCGAGGCGCAGCCCGCCACCACGGCATGCGCCGCATGCAGGTCGACGGCCTGCACCAGCCGGCGCAGCGCCAGGGGGTCGTCTTCGACGATGAGGACTCTTGTTGTGCTTGCCATGCCTGTATTCCCGAGCCACGCCGCGATGCGAGCCCCTGCCCCCTGTGTTGCCGCGCGGTGCGCTGGCTGGGCAGGTTGCGCCGGCACGACGGCGGATTCTGACATATCCCGTCCGCACGCGGACGGCCCGGCGGGTCCCTTCAGGGTAAACGCCGCCGCCCGTACCGATCGCACACCCGCACGCGTTTGGCCACCCATATTCTGGGGGGGGGCCGCGTGGCGGGCGGGATGCGAGGCGTGGGGCACGGGTCCAGCCCCATTCGGGGGATTTGCTCCCATTTACCGGCGTTAGGGCGTTTCTGCCAGTTCTGTTGGTTTTTGCCAGATGTACGCATACAATGCCCCGGCGTCAGCCGATAGAGCTGGCGGACCTGGAGAAGAAGCAAAATGCAGACGGGAAAACTGATGGCAGGGCTGGTCCTGGCCGGGTTGCTGGCCGGTTGTGAATCGATGGATGGCGCAATGTCCTCTATCAACGGCGTGCTCGACGGCACCGGCGACGTGCTCAGCGGCGACTTCCGCATGCTGGCCGACCCCAAGCCGGCTTCGCTGGGCGACATCTGGGCCGACTGGAAGAAGAACGAAATCACGGCGAAGAAGAAGTGGGACGCGCAGGCGATCCTGGTATCGGGCACGGTCTCGCGCATCACCAAGGTCGACGGCCTGAGCATCACGAACGACACCATCGCGGTCTACTTCAAGGATTCGGTCAATCCGCAGTGCACCGGCAAGGCGCTGATGCGCGATGCGATGCTGGTCAACCAGAAGAAGATCAGCAACCTGCAGGCCGGGGACAAGATCAACGTGACCGGCGTGCTGGCGACCAGCGATTCCGAGTCGGCCAACAGCAGCAACAAGGAATGCTATTTCGCCTTCGCCAAGTCGAAGATCGAAGCGGCACCGGCAAGCACGGCAGCCACCAGCACGGCCGCCCCGTCGAAGGCCGCCACCGGCACCAAGTCGAAATCGACCAAGACCAGCAAGAAGTAAGCAGTTCCGCGCGGAATGCGCCGGCGGCCGGCATGACCCGGCCGCCGGGCTCCTTGCCCCTGTGCCTGCCCCGCCGCGTGCTGGCTACGCCACACGCTGACGCCAAGGCTGCATCCCTTACACGCTCTGAAACCGTTGCACGGACGTCTGTCCGCCCGGCTCCCGTCCGCTGGGCCCCGCGAGGCAATTGGCCGCACGGTACGAATCTTGCCCCTTGGTGGTATCCGCCCGCGGTGCCGGCGCGACTTTGTCCCGGTTTCCGCACATGGGCGTCACCTTGTCAGGAAATCAGCATGGGCTACTACTACGATGAGCGTGAAGCGCGCGACCAGCGCGAGCGCCGCCAGGCATGGGACGACGATGACTGGCAGCCGGAATCGGAACGCGACCGCTGGCAAGCGCAGCGCCGACGCCAGCAAATGACTCCGGGCCAGACCAGCTACGGCGGCCCCGCCCGCCCGGCCCGGGAATTCAACCAGCAGTACGGCGCCAGCCGCTACCCCGACTATCCCCGCGAGGGGCGCTACGGCAGCGACCTGCGCTATGGCCTGAACGGCGGCTACGGCTGGGAACGCGCCGGCGAATGGCGCGACCCGCAGGCCTGGGAGCGCGACGACGAATACGCGGAACAGCAATGGCGCCAGAGCGCCGAACGCGCCCGCGAGCCGCGCGAACGTTATCAGTCGCGCGAGCGCTATGAGGGCCGCGGATCATCCCGCGACGAAGGCCGCGAGCGCTACTTCAGCGACCTGCGCAGCGACCGCCGCTACTGGACCGACCCGGACGACGATGAAGAGGAAGAACACCGCTACACGGTGCAAAGCCACAGTCCTGGCTATCGCCAGTATGCACAGCGGCGCGGCTGGGAGACTGATGAAGATCGCGACGATGATCGGGACGACGACCGCGAACACGGCGTGCTCTACAACCTGGGCCGCCGCATCGGCGAAGTGGTGGGCGACTGGTTCGGCACGCCCGACGAGCGCGAACGGCGCTCCGGCCCGCGCGGCTACCAGCGCAGCGACGAGCGCATCCGCGACCAGATCTGCGAGCGGCTCAGCTACGCCCGCGGCGTCGACGTGAGCGATGTCAGCGTCGATGTCAACGACGGCGTGGTGTCCCTGACCGGCACGGTGCGCGACCGCGGCCAGAAGTACTACATCGAGGACATGGCCGACGGCACCTACGGCGTCAAGGACGTCAACAACGACATCCGCGTGCGCCGCGACAGCGAGCGCCACGGCGAGTCATCCAGCGGCGCTCGCAGTGCGGGCAGCGCAACCAGCTCGGGAAGCGCTGGCAGCGTGGGTAGCGCTACCGCCACGACCGGCGGCAGCACCACCAGCACCACGACGGGCAGCACCTGGCGCGCATAAAGGCCAGCAGCCGGCGGAATCTTCCGCCGGCTTTTTTGTGGATCCCGCCACCGCCCGCACCGCATGCCCACGTCCACGCTGAAGATCGCTACCTTCAACATCAACGGCATCCGCAGCCGCGTAGGCGCGCTGTGCCACTGGCTCGCGCGCGAAGCGCCGGACATCGTCTGCCTGCAGGAACTGAAGACCGCCGACGAAAGCTTCCCGGCGCGCGAGATCCGCGACGCCGGCTATGGCGCGATCTGGCATGGGCAGAAATCCTGGAACGGCGTCGCCATCCTGGCGCGCGGCGCGGAACCCGTCGAAGTGCGCCGCGGCCTGCCGGGAGACCCCGACGACAGCCACAGCCGCTACCTGGAGGCGGCAGTCGCGGGCATGCTGATCGGCTGCCTCTACCTGCCCAACGGCAACCCGCAGCCCGGCCCCAAGTTCGACTACAAGCTGGCCTGGTTCGAACGGCTGATCGCGCATGCGCAGGAATTGTTCGACAGCGGCCACCCCGTGGTGCTGGCCGGTGATTACAACGTGGTGCCGACCGACCAGGACATCTACAACCCGCGCTCCTGGCGCAAGGACGCCCTGCTGCAGCCGGAAAGCCGCGAGGCCTACGCGCGCCTGCTGGCGCAGGGCTGGACCGATGCGCTGCGCCAGCACCATCCCGATGCGCCGATCTACACCTTCTGGGATTACTTCCGCCGGCACTGGCAGACCAACTCCGGCCTGCGCATCGACCACCTGCTGCTGAGCGCCGACCTGGCGCCGCGGCTGCGCGACGCCGGCGTCGACCGCTGGGTGCGCGGCGAAGACCACCCCAGCGACCATGCGCCGGCGTGGGTGGTGCTGGGCCCGGAGGCGCGGCGCAAGCGCGCGGGCTAGCCCGCTGCCTCCGCCACCAGCTTGTCGCGGATAAAGCCCAGGAAGGCGCGCACGCCCTCCGGCAGCGTGCGGCCCGCCAGCGTCTGCAGTTCGATGGCACGGCCGCGCATGCCGCGTTCGCGGATGGTGGCGGCGTGCAGCTCGCCGCGGCGCAGGCGGTCGCCCACGGTCACGCTGCCCGAGATCGACAGGCCGCCGCCGTACAGCACGAAGCTGGTCAGGGTTTCGAAATGGTTGGTCACCAGCACCGGCTCGAACACCATGCCGCGCTCGCCGCAGGCCAGGTCGAACAGCTGGCGCACGGTGTTATCGCCCTCGGGCAGCGCCAGCGGGTACGGCTGCATCTGCGCCAGCGTGACGCTGCGAAAGCGCGCCAGCGGATGATCCGGGCGCATGATGGCGATCACCGGCGCCGCCTGCCGGTGCGCGATGCGGATGCCCTGCTCGGCGGCGCGGCTGTAAGTGATGCCGATATCCGCATCGCCGTGCAGCACGATGCCGGTCACATCCGCCGGCGGCGCCACGCGCACGTGGAACTGCAGGCCAGGATAGCGCTGGCGGAACTCGGCGATGATGCGCGGCAGGAACTCGATCGCAAACCCGGCGGAACTGGCCACGCGCACCCGGCCGCGACGCAGGCCCTGCAGCGCGGCGATCTCGGACACCACGCGATCGGCTTCCAGCGCACCGCGCAGCGCGTAGGCCGCCAGCAGCTCGCCGGCGGCGCTGGCCACCATCCCGCGCGGGCGGCGATCGAACAACGGCACGCCGAGCAGGGCCTCGAGCGCGGCAACCTGCCGGCTCACCGCCGATACGGTGACATTGAGCCGCTGCGCCGCTTCGGTCAGCGAGCCGCTGCGGACCACTTCCAGGAAATAGCGCAGCGAGGTGTCCTGCAGACGATGCGACAACATGGGGCGGGCTCCGGCCGGTTTGCGTTTTACGCAAGGATAATTGAAAAAATCGTCGATTGCGGGAAAGCACGCGTCGCCCGTATGCTTTCCCACACATCACCGGAGACCCCGCGCATGGCGCCTGCCCAAACCCCCGCTACCTCGACCGACCCGATCACCGACCTCGATGCCGTCGCGCTGTCGCGCGCCATCCATGCGCGCGACGTCTCGTGCGTGGAAGTGCTCGATGCCTTCCTCGGCCAGATCGACCGCCACAACCCCCGCGTCAATGCCATCGTCGCCATGGTGGACCGCGACGCGCTGCACCGGCAGGCGCGCGCACTGGACGACGAACTGGCGCGCGGCGCCAGCCGCGGCCCGCTGCACGGCTTTCCGCAGGCACCGAAGGACATCAGCCCGGCCGCGGGCATGGTCACCACCAAGGGCTCGCCGATCTTTGCGGGCCAGGTCAGCGATACCGATGCGGTGATCTTCGAGCGCATGCGCGCCGGCGGCGCGCTCTTTGTCGGGCGCACCAACTCGCCGGAATTCGGCCTCGGCGGCCATACCTACAATCCGGTCTACGGCACCACCCGCAATGCATTCGATCCCACCCGCTCCGCGGGTGGCAGCAGTGGCGGGGCCGCGGTGGCGGTGGCGCTGCACATGTTGCCGGTGGCCGATGGCTCGGACATGATGGGCTCGCTGCGCACGCCCGCGGCGTTCAACCATGTCTATGGGCTGCGCACCTCAGTTGGCTGCGTGCCGCACGGCCCGGGCGACGAAGTGTTCTTCCAGCAGTTCAGCGTGGCCGGGCCGATGGCGCGCAACGTGCCGGACCTGGCGCTGCTGCTGTCGGTGCAGGCCGGCTTCGATGCACGGCTGCCGCTGACGCGCCGCAACGAGGCGCCCGGCACCTTTGCGCTGCCGCCCGAACGCGACTGGACCGGCGTGCGCATCGGCTGGCTCGGCGACCTGGGCGGGCACCTGCCCACCGAAGCGGGCCTGCTCGACACCTGCGTGCAGGCCCTGGCGCACCTGCGTACGCTCGGCTGCACCATCGACGCGGCGCTGCCCGACTTCGACCTGGAACGGCTGTGGCGCGCGTGGATCGACCTGCGCAGCTTCTCGGTTGCGGGCGCCAACGCGGCGCTGTACCACGACCCGGCCAGGCGCGCCCTGCTCAAGCCGGAAGCGATCTGGGAAATCGAACGCGGCCTGGCGCTACCGGGCACGCGCGTGTACGAGGCCATGGCCGAACGCAGCGCGTGGTACCAGGCGCTGCGCGTGCTGTTCGAACGCTTCGACTACCTGGTGCTGCCCGCCGCGCAGGTGTTCCCGTTCGACGCCGGCTGGGACTGGCCACATGCGATCGACGGCCGCGACATGGACACCTACCACCGCTGGATGCAGGCGGTGGTGCCGGCCACCATGGCCGGGCTGCCGGCACTGGCCGCGCCCGCCGGCTTCGGCCCGCAGGGCCTGCCCGCCGGCATCCAGATCATCGGCCCGGCGCAGGCCGACGCCACGGTGCTGCAACTGGGCCATGCCTACGACCAGGCCGGCGGCTTCTCGCGCGTGCGCAGCCCCTGGCTGGGCTGAGCCCCACTGCGCATCGATTCCGATTGGCTCCCATTCCTACAACTGCCGGCAGGAGTATCACGATGACTGCAATGCCCCCGAAGCTGTTTCTCGCCTGCGCCACCGCCGTGGCCGCGGCGCTGTCCGCCGCGCCCGCCGCGCAGGCGCAAACGTGGCCGGAGCGCCCGCTGCGGCTGGTGGTGCCGTTCGCGGCAGGCGGCGCCACCGACGTGCTCGGTCGGCTGCTGGCGGTCGGCCTGGGCGAAAAGCTCGGCCAGTCGGTGGTGGTCGAGAACAAGCCCGGCGCCAGCACCGTGATCGGCGCCACCCAGGTGGCCAAGGCCGCGCCCGACGGCTACACGCTGCTGCTGGCGGCCAGCACCACGCTGACGCTGAATCCCGCGATCCGCCAGCACCTTGGCTACGACCCCATCAAGAGCTTCACCCCGCTGGGCCTGGTCGCCGACATGAGCCTGGTTCTGGTGGCCAACCCCGACACGCAGATCGCCTCGCTGAAAGACCTGGTGACACAGGCCAAGGCCAACCCGGACAAGTTCTCCTACGGCTCGTTCGGCGCCGGCTCGTCGGTGCATTTCGGCGCGGAGATGCTCAAGGCCGCCACCGGCATCCGCATGGTGCACGTGCCGTTCAACGGCAGCGCCCCCAGCCTGACCGCGCTCGCGGGCGGGCAGGTGCCGGTGGCCGTCGATACCGTGGTGGCAACCCTGCCGCTGATCAAGGGCGGCAAGATCCGGCCAGTGGCGGTGCTGTCGCCGCAGCGCCTGCCGGCCTTGCCGCAGGTGCCGACCGTCGCCGAAAGCGGCTATCCCGGCTTCCAGATGGGCACCTGGTTCGCGCTGATGGCACCCGCCGGCCTGCCCGCGCCGGTGCTGCAGAAGCTGGAGAAGGCGCTGGCCGACGTTGCCAACGCGCCGACGACCAAGGCGCGCATGGTCGAGCTGGCGTTGACGCCGGCTTATGGCAATGGGGCGACGGTGAAGGCGCGGGTGGAAAAGGAATTGCCGGAGGTGCGGGCGGTGGCGGCGCGGGCGGATATTCGGGCGGAGTAACGAGGGCGGCGCGCGCTCAGCGCCGCACGCCGTCCACATGCGCCGCAAAGCCCACGGCTCGCGGCGCCACTTCCTCGCGCAGCGTGAGCTGCGGGATCAGGTAGTCCCCGCCGTTCTGCCTTCGGAACGGAATCGGCGCAGTCGTCCCCAGCGCATCCAGCCGCTCGCCCAGCTCCTCGCGAATCTGCGCAAAGCGCGCCGCATCGACCTTGCTGGTCCGATACACCAGATACGGCGGCAGCACGTCAAACCCGGGGTAGTGCAGGATGCCGTGGTGGATCGGGAACAGGATGTCGTCGATCGGGCCATTGATGCCGCGCGCGCTGTAGTGCGACTCCCAGCCGCCAGTGGTGACAATCAGCATGGCGCGCTTGCCGGCGAGGCTGCCTTCGCCATAGCGGTCGCCCCAGCGCCGGTCCGAGTGCTCGCCGACGCCGTAGGCAAAGCCATAGGCGTAGACGCGCTCGACCCAGCCTTTCAGGATTGCCGGCATCGAGAACCACCACAGCGGGAACTGCAGGATCACGGCGTCGGCCCAGCGCAGCTTGTCCTGCTCGCGCGCGATGTCATCGCTCTGCAGCCCGTTTTCGAAGGCATGCTTCGAATGCAGCGAAGGGTGGAACGGCGCGTCGGCGGGCGCAGCCGTGGAATCGGCGGCGTCGAGCTGCGGCTTCCATTGCATCGCATACAGGTCCGAGACCTGGACTTCGTGGCCAGCGTCGCGCAAACGCTGCACGGCAAAATCGCGGATGGCGCCGTTGAGCGAGCGCGGTTCGGGGTGGGCGTAGACCAGCAGTACTTTCATGGCGGTGGCTTCACAAGTGTTGGTGAAGCCAGCATAGGCCGTGGTCCGGTATATTAGAAATGAATATCCAATATTCCAGGTATTGTCATGACTGATTCCGCGACCAGCCTGAGGCGGCTCGACCTGAACCTGCTGGTGACGCTCGACGTGCTGCTGTCCGAGCACAACGTGACCCGCGCGGCCGAGCGGCTGCATCTGTCGCAGCCTTCGGTCAGCGTCCACCTGGCCCGGCTGCGCGACCACTTCGGCGATCCGCTGCTGCTTCCCGAGCCGCGCGGCATGCGCCCCACCGCCAGGGCGGAAGCGCTGCGCGAGCCGTTGCGCGAAGCGCTGGCGGCACTGGCGCAGGCGGTTTCCGCCGACACACCGTTCGATCCCGCCACGTCGACCCATACCTGGCGCGTGGCGGCGACCGACTATGGCGAATCGACCATCGTGCTGCCCGCGCTGCAAGGGCTGCGCAAGGCCGCGCCCGGCGCGCGCCTGGCGGTGGTCGAAATGGTGCCGACGCGCATCGCCCGGCAGGCCGAGCGCGCCGAGCTGGACCTGGCCTTCCACACCACCGACGGCTCGCCGCCGGCGCTGCACCGGCGCCCCCTTTTCACCGAGCGCTATGTGCTGGCGGGCCGCGCCGGCCATCCGCGGCTGAAGCGGCGGCCCACGCTGGCGCAGTTCTGCGCGCTCGAACACGTGATGGTGTCTCCGGACGGCGGCGGCTTCCACGGCGTCACCGACGAGGCCCTGGCCCGGGCCGGGATGCAGCGGCGCGTGGTGCTGTCGGTGCCGCATTTCCTGTTTGTCACGGCGGCGCTGGCCAGCACCGACCTGGTTGCAATGCTGCCCGAGCGGCTGGTGGGCAGCGCGCCGGCATTGCGCGCGGTGGCGCCGCCGGTCGAAGTGCCGGGCTACGAGATGTCCATGCTGTGGCCCGAGCGCGTGCACCGCGATCCGGCGCATCGCTGGCTGCGTGAACACATAGCCACATCGGTGTAAGCGTCGCCGCTATCTCTCTTTGCATACAAAACTGGAATACAATCACCGCTTTCAACGTTGCGGCATGGCCAGGCCCCCTGGCCCCTTGCCGTCCCAGTTTTGGAGGAGATCATGACGTTTTCGGAAACCGGCCTGACGTCCCGCCACGTGGCCGCGCTCGCGCCGATCGAAGACTACCTGCAGGGCCATATCACCGGCAAGGCCGAATTCATGTACAAGGCCTTCGCCGCCGACGCGCGCATCGTCTCGTTCCGCGACGGCAAGCTGCACTCGCTGACGGTCGAGGAATTCGCCACGGCGCGCTGCCCCGGCCATCCGGCCGCGGACGAAGCGCAGCGCAAGCGCTTCATCACGCAGTTCGACGTGGTCGGCAATGCCGGCGTGGCCAAGGTGGTGCTGGAATACCCGGGCGTGACCTTTACCGACTACATGACGCTGCTCGAGATCGACGGCGTCTGGAAGATCGTCAACAAGACCTTCAGCGCCGCGGCGCGCTGAGATCGGACTTCATCCCGGGCGTGCCGCGGCTCAGGCCGGCAACACCGCTGTCGCTTCGATCTCGAACAGCATGTTGTCCAGCGCCAGCCGCGGCACCGGGATCAGCGTGCACGCCGGCGTCGGCCGGTCGCCCCACATCTCGCGCAGCGCCGCGCCGAAGGTGCGCAGCCGGTCGTGCGAATGGTCCACCACCAGCACCGTGAGCTTGGCCACGTCGCCGACGTCGGCACCGGCCGCCTGCAGCGCAATGCGCAGGTTGTGCATGGCGCGCGCCACCTGGCGCGGAAAATCGAGCGGCAGGCATCCCGCCGCATCCTCGCCGCCCTGCCCCGAGACATAGACGATGCGGACCGGGCCTTCGACCAGGGCCACGTGTGAATAGCCGTTGGGCCGCGGGTCATACAGGCCGTCGGGATTGAGCAGGCTCAGCGCGTCATTGGGACGGGCGAAGGGTACGGCCGGCGTGACCGGCAATGCGGGCATGGCGGGCGAGCGCAGGGACGAGGGCGAGAACGGAAACATGGTCATCGGCTTGTGGAGGGCATCTCGGACAGAGGAGCCGCCAGTATCAAACCTCAAGTTAGGTTAAGGTCAAGCCCGGCCATGGTGATAGCATGGGGATTCCTGCGTTCCAACGTTGCAGCACTGCCTGCCCTTCGCCATGGCTTCCAAGCAACCGCCAGCCACGCCGCGCCGTCGCCGCCCCGCGCCCGCGGAAGAGCTGCTCTCCGTCGGTGACGTCGCGGCGCGCACCGGCATTGCGGTGTCCGCCCTGCATTTCTATGAAGCCCGCGGCCTGATCGCCAGCACCCGCAGCGGCGGCAACCAGCGCCGCTATGCGCGCGCCGTGCTGCGGCGCCTGGCGGTGATCCGCGTGGCGCAGCGCATGGGGCTGCCGCTGGCGGTGATCGCCGATGCCATGCGCAAGCTGCCCGATGGCCGCGCGCCCACCGTGGCGGACTGGCGCAAGCTGTCCGCCAGCTGGCGCGACGACCTCGACGAACGGATCCGCACGCTGACGCAATTGCGCGACCAGCTCGACGGGTGCATCGGTTGCGGCTGCCTGTCGCTGAAGGCGTGTCCGTTACGCAATCCGCATGACGCGCTGGCGGGCGAAGGGCCGGGGCCGCATTTTGCGGAGTGAGGCCGCGCGGTCGGAAACGTTGCCCCTTACTTGAAGGTCTCCAGGTACGCCAGCAGGTCTGTGATCTGCTGGTCGTCGCCCAGTCCCCAGAACCGCATCTTCGTGCCCGGCACCACCTTGCCGGGCGAGCGGACGAAGGCGCGCAGCGTGTCGTGCGACCACACCACCTTCGACGCGCGCATCGCGTCCGAATACTGGAAATCCGTCGTGCTGCCCGCGGTGCGGCCGAAGATTCCGTTGAGCTGAGGACCAAAGCCCGCGCGCGCGTTGCGCCCGACGTGGTGGCACGAAGCGCAGCGCGTCGCGAACAAGGCCTTGCCGGCCTGGAGATCGGCGGCGGCGGCGGTGGGAATGGCGGTGGAAACAATCAGTGCCAGCAGCGTGGCAGCGGTACGGCGCATGTGCAGCTTAGATGGGGAAATACCTTGAGCAGGGTTGGCATGATACATCCCGCGCCGGCACGCGGTGGCCGGACCGAGGGTTACACCGCGTCACACTTGCAACACTTCGCGCGCCCCATATTACAGCCCGCCCCCCTACAGTGAGCCCATGTCCAACGCCCCTTGGGAGGCAGCCATGAAACGAATCATCGCGATGGCGGTAGCAGGCGGTGCAATGCTGGTGGCCAGCGCTGGTGCTTACGCCGGTGTGAATATCGATATCGGCATCGGCGTGCCTGGCGTGGTGGTGGCGCAGCCGGCGCCGGTCTACCATCCGGCCCCGGTCTATGCGCCGGCGCCGGTGTATGCACCCGCTCCCGTGGCCTACGCACCGCGCCCGGTCGTGGTAGCGCCGCGGCCCGTGGTGGTGGCACCGGTGCCGGTGCGCTACGACAATGACCGCGGCTATCGCCGCGCCTACGATCGCGGGTATTACCGCGAAGGCTACCGCGACGGCTACCACGACCACCGCCGCGAATGGCGCGGGCGCGAGTGGGCGCACCGCCATGGCGACCACGACGACCAGGGCCGCGGCCACGGCCGCCGCTGGGACTGAGCCCCGCCATGGCGCGGCGGGCGGACGCCCGGCCACCGGCCGAAGCGTCCGCCTGCAAGGATTCGCCAGTCACGCTACCCTGTCGGCAATTTCCAATCCGGGCCCGGGGCCTTGGCCTCGCCCGGTCCATGCCCAGGAGCAGCCATGCCACAACCCCTGAAGATCGACTTTGTCTCCGACATCGCCTGCCCCTGGTGCGCCATCGGCCTGGCTTCGCTGCAGCTGGCGCTGCAGCGCGTGGGCGATGCGGTGGACGCCGAGATCGTGGTGCGTCCGTTCGAGCTGAACCCCGGCATGCGCCCGGAAGGCGAGGCCATCGTCGACTATCTCGGCCGCAAGTACGGCCGCACCCCGGCGCAGATCGCCGAAACCCAGGCGATGATCCGCGAACGCGGCGCCGCCGTGGGCTTTGCCTTTGGCCCGCGCACCCATGTCTACAACACCTTCGATGCCCACCGCCTGCTGCACTGGGGCGGGCTGGAAGGCAGGCAGCTGCCGCTGAAGCAGGCGCTGCTGCGCGCCTACCATGCCGACGGCAAGGACCCCAGCAACCATGATGTGCTGGTCGACGCGGCCCAGTCCGTCGGCCTCGACGCCGCCGCGGCACGCAAGGTGCTGGCGGGCGACGACTATGCCGACGCGGTACGCGCGGAAATCGGCGAATACCAGCGCATGGGCATCCAGTCGGTGCCGTCGATCATCTTCAACGACCGCTATCTCGTCACCGGCGGCCAGCCGGTGGAGGCCTTCGAGCAGGCCATCCGCGAGATCGCTGCAGAAGCACAGCAGGCACAAGGCTAGCCTCCTGCCTTGCCCGCCAATGCAAGTGGCCCGCCCGGTAACCCGGCGGACCACTGTGCTTTCGGCGCACTAATCGTTCAGCGCGCCGCCGGCTTCATCCCGACGGTGACGGCATCGGCCGCGCGCGGCGCGCGCGTGGCCAGGCCCAGCACCACCTGCCACGCGAACGACACCGCGCCGGCGATAAACACCACGTCGCCGAAGGTGCGCACCCAGCGCAGCGTCTGCAGCATGGGCTGCTGCATGAAGTCCTCGCTGCGCGCGTACCAGGTGCCATGCTCGACGCTGGCCAGGAACTGGATGATGCCGATCGGCAGCAGGCTGGTGCCGATCATCAGCACCAGGCCGAAGTTAAGCCCCCAGAACGCGGTCTTCATCAGCGCCGGGCTGAGCCGATAGGCCGGCCGCACGTAGCGCAGCACCAGCAGCGTGAAGCCCAGCGCCAGGAAGCCATACACGCCGAACAGTGCGGCATGGGCGTGGACCGGCGTGGTGTTCTGGCCCTGGATGTAGTACAGCGCGATCGGCGGGTTGATCATGAAACCGAACACGCCCGCGCCCAGCATGTTCCAGAACGCCACCGCGACAAAACACATCAGCGGCCACTTCAGGTCGGCCATCCACGGCGCGCGCCGCTTCAGGCTCCAGTTCTCCCAGGCTTCATGGCCCAGCACGATCAGCGGCACCACTTCCAGTGCGCTGAAGGCGGCGCCCACCGCCATCACCGGCGTGGTGGTGCCGGCAAAGTACAGGTGGTGGAAGGTGCCGGGAATCCCGCCCAGCATGAACAGCGACGCCGATGCCAGGCTGGCCGCCGTGGCCATCGGACGCGACACCAGGCCGAGCGTGGAGAAGATGAAGGCCAGTGCCGTGGTGGCGAAGACCTCGAAGAAGCCCTCCACCCACAGGTGCACCACCCACCAGCGCCAGTACTCCATCACCGTCAGGCTGGTGCGCTCGCCGTAGGCCAGGCCGGCGCCGTAGAACAGGCCGATCGCCACCACCGACGACGTCAGCAGCGCCAGCAGGTTGCGGTCGGTGCCGCGCGCGCGCAGCGCCGGCAGGATGCCGCGCATCATCAGCACCAGCCAGATCACGATGCCGGCGAACTTGCCGATCTGCCACAGCCGGCCCAGGTCGACATACTCGTAGCCCTGGTGGCCCAGCCAGAAGTTCAGGTGCGGCGGCAGCTTCTGCGCGATCGCCAGGTAGTTGCCGGCGAACGAGCCCACCACCACGACCACCAGCGCCCAGAACAGGACATCGACACCCAGGCGCTGGAACTTCGGATCCTTGCCGCCGTTGATCAGTGGCGCCAGGAACAGCCCCGCGGCCAGGAAGCCGGTGGCGATCCAGAACAGCGCGCTCTGGATATGCCAGGTGCGCACCAGCGCGTACGGGAACCACTGCGACACGTCGATGCCGTAGAACTTCTGGCCTTCGACGGTGTAGTGCGCGGTGAAGCCGCCCAGGAACACCTGGAACACGAACAGCGCCACCACCAGGAACAGGTATTTGCCCAGCGCGCGTTGCGACGGCGTCAGCGCCACCGACAGCAGCGGGTCGCGCGCCGGCGCCTGCGGCGGCGCTTCTTCCTTGCCGCGCAGGAAGGCCCACGCCCACACCAGGAAGCCGACGCCGGCCAGCAGCACCACCACGCTGATCACCGACCACACCACGTTTTCGCTGGTGGGCTGGTTGCCGATCAGCGGCTCGTGCGGCCAGTTGTTGGTGTAGGTGGCCTCATGGCCCGGCCGCGCGGTAGATGCGGCCCACGCGGTCCAGAAGAAGAAGTGCGTCAGTTGCTGCCGGCGCTCGGCGCTCGGCAGCGTGTTCTCCTTCATCGCGTAGTGCTCGCGCGTGGTGTGCAGCGCCGGCGCGTCGGAGAAGAGCTGGTCGTAATAGGCGGCGGTGTCGGCGATGGCCTGCGCGCGGCGCTTCGACACGGTCAGCACGTTGCTGGCCGGATCGGCGGCATTGCCGCGGTACTCGGTGCGCAATTGCTCGCGCAGCGCGGCCTGCGCCGGCGCGTCGAGCTGCGCGAAGGCGCGGCCGTGGCCATCTTGCGCGGCCAGCTCCAGCCACGCGGTCAGTTCGCGGTGCAGCCAGTCGGCGGTCCAGTCCGGCGCCTGGTAGGCGCCATGGCCCCAGATCGAGCCGAGCTGCATGCCGCCGACGGACTGCCATGCGGTCTGGCCGTCGAGGATGTCGTCGCCGCTGAACAGCGTGCGGCCCTCGGCCGTGACCACCTTGGCCGGGATGGGCGGGGCCTGCCGGTACACCTCGACGCCGTAGTAGCCGAGCAGGGAGAACGTGACCGCCAGCACGGCGATCAGCAGGAACCAGAGTTTGCGGTAGGGACCCATGATGCGAAGTCGTTGAGGGTAGTGTCGGGCGGGCTCAGGCGTGTGCCGAGCAGCCGCAGCCGTTGGCCGGCGCCGGCGCCGGCGCGGTCGCGGCGGCGGTGGCCGACGCGCCTTCGAACAGCACGTTGTTTTCCAGGTGGATGTGTTCCATCAGGTCTTCGCGCAGCGCGCGCAGGCCCAGGTAGAGCGCGCGCCAGGTATTGCAGGCCGCGCGCGGCAGCGTGATGTCGTCGGTCAGCTCGACCAGCCGCTGCAGGGCCACGCCGTGGTCGTCATGCTCGGCGCGCATCACCGCGATCGGCCGGCTCGCAGCGGCATGCAGGCCGCGCAGCAGCATAGGGAACAGCACCTGCTCTTCCTTCTGCATGTGCGATTCCAGCTCGCCCAGCATCTGGCTCAGGTGGTCGGCCAGGCCCAGCGGGCACTCCGGCCGCTCGCCGTGGACCTGTTCGACGCGCCGCGCCAGGCGGATCAGCTCGGGCAACTGCTCGCGATGGCGGGCGTGGAAGCGCGTGAGGATATGGTCGATCAGCGCCGCGGGCGCGGCCGTATTCCAGTCCTGGGCCGACGGATCGGCCTCGTCCTGCAGCGCGCGCAGCTGTGCGGCGATGGCGGCCACGGCCGCGGCATCAAGCCCCTTCTGCTGTGCGGCGTCGCGCAGGCTCTGCTTGCCGCCGCAGCAGAAGTCCAGGCCGTGGTCGTGGAAGATGCGGGTGGCACCGGGAATCTGGCGGGCCAGCTGGCCCAGCGAATGGTCTTGCAACGTCATGGCGGT
Source organism: Cupriavidus nantongensis (assembly GCF_041726985.1). Classification (GTDB taxonomy): domain Bacteria; phylum Pseudomonadota; class Gammaproteobacteria; order Burkholderiales; family Burkholderiaceae; genus Cupriavidus; species Cupriavidus nantongensis_A. Next base: position 1,091,441 of record NZ_CP168302.1, read on the forward strand.
TTCTCCGTGTGGAAGTGATGACCGCATGACTTACGCGAGCAGCGTGCCAGTCAAAAACCGCTTTGAATCAAGGGCTTGGAAAAAGTGGGGTACCAACTACCCTATACTTGTCGGGGTACTAATTACCCTTAACGGTTTTTTTCACCATGCTACCAAGCGCCATGTATCCCGACTTGCTGGCCGACCTCGTCATCGATCTGCCGCACGCGGTGCGCCTGCAGCGGCTGGTCAGCGCGTTGCGCACGCATTTCCGTTGCGGCGCGGTGGCGCTGCTGCGGCTGGAGGAAGACCACCTGCGCCCGGTGGCGGTCGATGGCCTGGTGCGCGACGCGCTGGGCCGGCGCTTCGCGGTGGGCCTGCATCCGCGCCTGGCCGCGATCCTGGCGCGCCGCGGCGTGACCTGCTTCCATCACGACAGCATGCTGCCCGACCCGTACGATGGCCTGATCGACGAGCATGTGGGCGAGCCGCTACCGGTGCATGACTGCATGGGCACCCGGCTGGAAGTGGACGGTCAGCCGTGGGGCGTGCTGACGCTGGATGCGCTGACGGTCGGCACCTTCGACGGCGCGGCCCAGGCCGAATTGCAGCGGCTGACGGTGATCGTCGAGGCCGCCGTCCGCACCACCCGGCTGGAGGGCGAGATCCGTGCGCTGCAGATGGCGCGGGGCACCCCCGAGGCCGAGGAAGGCGCGGCCCCGCACGACATCGGCGCGGAGATCATCGGCCAGAGCGAGGCCATCGCCAACCTGCTGCATGAACTCGAAGTGGTGGCCGACACCGACCTGCCGGTGCTGCTGCTGGGCGAGACCGGCGTAGGCAAGGAGCTGTTCGCGCACCGGCTGCACCGCCAGTCGCGCCGGCGCGCGCAGCCGCTGGTGCATGTCAACTGCGCCGCGCTGCCCGAGTCGCTGGCTGAGAGCGAGCTGTTCGGCCACGCGCGCGGCGCCTTCTCCGGCGCCACCGGCGAGCGCCCGGGGCGCTTCGAGGCCGCCGACGGCGGCACCCTGTTTCTCGACGAGGTGGGCGAGCTGCCGCTGGCGATCCAGGCCAAGCTGCTGCGCACGCTGCAGAACGGCGAGATCCAGCGGCTGGGCTCGGACCGCCCGCGCCGCGTCAACGTGCGCGTGATCGCCGCCACCAACCGCAACCTGCGCGAGCATGTGCGCGACGGCTCGTTCCGCGCCGACCTGTACCACCGGCTGTCGGTCTACCCGATCCCGATCCCGCCGCTGCGCGAGCGCGGCAACGACGTGCTGCTGCTGGCCGGGCGCTTCCTCGAGCTGAACCGCGCCCGCCTGGGCCTGCGCAGCCTGCGGCTGTCGGGCGGCGCGCAGGACGCGCTGCGCCACTACCGCTGGCCCGGTAACGTGCGCGAGCTGGAACACGTGATCAGCCGCGCCGCGCTGCGCGCGGTCAGCCGCGGCGCGGGCCGCAATGACATCGTAACGCTGGCGCCGGAACTGCTCGATCTCGACGGCCTGGAGCTGCCGCAGGCCACGCCGGCCGGCATCGGCGCGGCCAGCCCGCCCACCACGCCTGCGCCGGCCGCGGGCATCACGCTGCGCGACGCCGTCGAGCAAACCCAGCGCGCCTGCATCGCGCAGGCCCTGCGCGACCACGGCGGCAACTGGGCGCAGGCGGCGCGCCAGCTCGGCATCGACGCCAGCAATCTGCACAAGCTGGCCAGGCGGCTGGGATGCAAGTGAAGTGCCAGGTGCCGCGGCATGGCAAGTCGCGCCATTACCGCATAAGCTGATCCGGATGCCCAAGCAGGGCGCCATCGTCGTGTGCAGCAACTGCCGCCCACTGCGCCCATTGCGCGCACGGCCCGCCACTGGAGAATCCCCGTGATGATGACCGCAACGCAAATCTTCTGGCCGCCGGTGTTCTGGCCCTTGCCCACCGTCTACGCCGGCGCGCCGCAGCTGGATGCCATGCAGGCCGACCTGGCCGGGATCTGGCACCGCATGGCCGAACTCAACCTGGACTTCACCCGTACCCTGTTCGAAAACCTCCAGTTCGACGCCATGGGCACGATGATGGAGCCCGACCCCGAATCCCGCTACGCGCGCGAGATCGCCAGCGAGCTGCCGCTGCTCGGCGGTTCGCTGCATTACGCCTCGGCCATGCTGGAGCTGTATGCCCGTGCCCAGCAGAAGTGGATCGACGGCTGGGGCCACCTGCTGACGCGCGGCATCGGGTTCGAGTGGCCGGGCCTGCAGCAGGATGTTGTCGACATCCCGTTCTGGCTGGTGCGGGAAACCCCGGGACGGGGCTGACAGGCTCTCGCTACGGTTGCGGCGACCCGGCGGCGGCCGCGCGGCCGCTGTTGCATCGGCGCACCCGCCGCCAGGCCGGCGATGCCGCCCGGTATCATGCAGGCTGACGAGATCGCGGAGCGCACGCAACCGGCGTGCGCCTGGCCGGGCGGCGGCACCAATGCCCGGGTCTCGAAGACGCGCGCCGCCTTCAATGCCCTCCTATTCGCTGGTTCTCCTGCTCACCGTCGCCGTGGTTGCCTGCATCGGCATGGCCATCGCCACCTGGCCGCGGCGCGACGATCCGACCGTGCAGGCCTTCCTGGTGCTGGCCGCCGGCGCGGCCACCTGGAGCGGCGGCCGCCTGCTCGAGATCAGCTCGACCGACCTCGAGGGGCGCATCCTGTGGGCCAAGATCCAGTACCTCGGCATCGTCGCGGTGCCGATCGGCTGGCTGGTGGCGATGGTGCACCTGAGCCGCCCGCGCTACGTGGTGCCCTGGTCGCGGCTGTGGCTGCCGGTGCTGGCGGCGGTGGTCACGGTGGTGATGGTCTTTACCAACGAGCGCCACGGCCTGGTGTGGCCACGCATCACGCTGATGCCGCCGGGCGTGCTGCCCGGCGCGGTGTTCGACCATGGCATCGGCTATGCCGTGGTGGCGGCGTGGTCGTACCTGCTGCTGGCGCTGAGCCTGTATTTCCTGGTCACGGCGGAGGTGCCCAACGGCGCCTTGTCGCGCCGCGGGCGCGCCATCCTGGGCGCGGGCCTGGCCCTGCCGCTGGTAGCCAATGTCGCCTATCTCAACCGCTGGACCGGGCCGCTGGGGGGCGACCTGACCCCGGCAACGTTTTCGCTGATGGCGGCGCTGGTGTGGTTCTGCGGGCTGCGCACGCACCTGGACGATATCGGCCACTACGCGCGGCTGCGCGTGTTCGATGCGCTCAGCGAGGGCTGCGTCATCGTTGACGGCCACGGCACCATCGTCGAATTCAACCCCGCCGCGGCGCAGCTGTGGCCGGCGCTGCGCCGCGGCGATCCGCTGCCCGCCGGCTGGGACACCGCACTGCGGCCTTCTCCTGCAAACGCTGAGGCCCACGCCGCGGACAGCGTTGCAATGCCCTTCGTCCCGCCGGGCGCGCCGTTCGAGCTGACCGGCGAACGCGTCGCGCGCCTGGATGGCAGGCAGATGGGCAGCCTGCTGTTCCTGCGCGACATCAGCCGCTTCCAGTCGCGCGAGCTGGCGCTGAGCGCGCGGCTGGGCCAGACCGAAGAGCAGCTGTGGCAGGTTCAGGCGGACCTGGACATCGACGCCCTGACCGGCATCCGCAACCGCCGCTACTTCCAGCGCGAGTCGATCGCCGCCGTGATGCGCGCGTGCGAGCGCGGCCAGCCGCTGGGGCTGCTGATCCTGGACGTGGACCAGTTCAAGCAATACAACGACCTGCATGGCCACATGGCCGGCGACGATTGCCTGCGGCAGATCGCCGGCGCCCTCAGCGGCGTGCTGCACGGCGAGCAGTTCTGCGCGCGCCTGGGCGGCGAGGAGTTCGCCGCGGTGCTGCCCGGCGCGAGCCGTGACGAGACCCGCGAGCTCGGGCGCCGCATGGTGGCCGCGGTGCGCGAGCTGGGCATCGCGCACCAGGGCACGCCGGTGCAGCCGGTGGTGACCATCAGCGTGGGCGCGGTCTGGGCCGTGCCCGAAGCGCCGCGGCTGGAGCCGCTGCTGCACCGCGCCGACAGCGCGATGTACCGGGCCAAGCGCGCCGGCCGCAACCGCTTCATGCTGGACGGCGACGCCTGAGCCGCGCTCGGGGTGCCGCGCTCAGGAAGCGGCGCCGGCCCGTCCCGCGGTGGCGCCATGCAGCGCCACCAGCCGTGCCGCGGCCTGGCTGACCCACGCGGGCCGCGGCGCGGCATCGAGCCAGTATTTGACCTCCAGCCCCAGCGCGGTGTCGCCGCTGATGACCAGCCGGCGCTGGAAGAACAGCGTGTCGGTGTCGGCCTCGCCGCCCAGCAGACGCAGGTAGTCCACCGCGCACGCACGCAGTGTCAGCGCGGGCTCGGCGTCGGCGCTGCCGGCGCGGAAGCGCCCGCCCTCGCAGCGGAACGGCACGGCCAGCTCCAGGTCCTGCACCGTCAACAGGAAGGCATGGCCGTCCAGCGCCGCGGGCGGCTCCAGCCAGCCGGCGCGGCGCGCCAGCTCCAGCGCGGCGACCAGCGGCAGCGCCCGCGCGCGTGCCGGCAGGCGCCGGTGCACGCCGGCCATCAGCTTGTGCAGCGCGCTCATGCCGGGGCCTCCCAGGCGATGCCGGCGCGGCCGTGCCAGTAGCCATTGCATGGCTGGGCACCGGCGGGCGTGATGCCGCTGGCGGCGGGCGCGCGCTGCCCGGCGCGGATCGCCGCCAGCTGCTGCACCACCGCGAGCGTGCCGGACGAATGCGGGCTGACGCGCAGCATCCCCACGCCCATTCGCGCCATCGCCAGAGTCTCGGCACACAGGTCCAGGCAAGTGGCACTCTGAGTCTGCACCCCGTTCAGCGTGAAGAACGCCTGCCCTTCGCCGGTCGCTGCGACCAGGCCATCGGGATAGTCCATGCAGCGGAATTCGCAGCTGTCCTTGCGCAGGCGATGGTGGCGCGCGGTAAAGCAGCGCGCCGAGAACGCCAGCGGCAGGCGGCCCCAGATGAAGGCTTCCAGCTGCATGCCGGCGGGGCGCGCCGCCGCCAGCGCGGCCAGCGTGGTGCCGTCCATCTCCACCGGCGCGACGCAGCCCGCCGCGCCCAGGCCGGCAAGCCACGCCAGCGTATCGGCATGGTAAGCGTTCAGATGCGGGCCGCCGACGAAGGGCCGCCCGCCCATGCAGCGCACCGCGCCGGGATCATTGGCCTCGACCAGGTAGTCGTGCTGCGCGCACACGCGCCGCATCCAGGCGATATCGGTATCGGACTCGACCAGCACCGGCGTGGACAGCACCACCTCCTTGCCGGCGTCGCGCAGCATCTGCGCAATCTCCAGCCATTGCGCATGGCGGATCTCATGGCGGCGCGTGCAGACGGTTTCGCCCAGGTAGACGCGGTCGACCGGCGCCTCGGCGACCGACGCATAGAACTGCAGCACGGCCTCGCGCGGCCAGTAGTACAGCAGCGGGCCCAGCGCGATGCCGAAGCCGGGCATCGCGGCGGCGTGCGGCATCGCGGCCGCGGCGGTGTGTGGCATAAAGAGCTCCATCGTGGCCGGCATGTCCCGCATGTCCGGATCCAGGCAGGTGGATGTCATGGTGTCAGCGCCAGGGGCGATCGTAGGCGCCCTGCGTGACCTGGTCGCCTTCGGCATGGCGCCCCAGCGTGCCCTGCCACTCCTGGCGCGGCGCGAAGCGGGCGGGATCGGCGCAGGCGGCGTCGATCGCCGCGCGCAGCACGCCGACCACGTCGCCGACATAGCGCGGGCTGCGCTGGCGCCCTTCGATCTTGATCGCGGCAATGCCCATGTCGATCAGCGCCGGCAGCAGCGACAGCGCATTCAGGCTGGTCGGCTCCTCCAGCACGTAGCCACGTTCACCCTCGACCTCGAAGCGGCCCTTGCACAGCGTCGGATAGCCGGCCGGCTCGCCAGGCGCGTAGCTGTCGATCAGGATGCCCGACAGCCGCGCCTGCATGGTGCCGTCCTGCTCGGTCCAGCGCACTGCATGCGCGGGCGAGCACACCCCCTTGTTGTTGGGCGAATCGCCGGTGGCATACGACGACAGCAGGCAGCGCCCCTCGGCCATCACGCACAGGCTGCCGAAGCCGAACACCTCCAGCTCGACGCTGGTCTGGCGCGCCAGCTTGCCGATCTGCGCCAGCGACAGCACGCGCGGCAGCACCACGCGGCGGATATTGAAGCGCTCGCGCATCAGTTCGATGGCATCGGCATGCGTGGCCGAGCCCTGCACCGACAGGTGCAGCCGCAGGTCCGGATGGCGCGCGCAGGCATAGCCCATCAGGCCCGCGTCGGCCATGATCACGGCATCGGCGCCCAGGTCAGCGGCCGCATCGACGGCGCGGTGCCACTGCGCCACCGCGCCCATCTGCGCAAAGGTGTTGATGGCGAACAGCACCTCGGCGCCGCGCGCATGGGCTTCGGCCACGCCGGTGCGGATATCGGCCTCGGTAAAGTTCAGGCCGCCGAAGTTGCGCGCGTTGGTGGCATCGCGCAGGCCCAGGTAGACCGCGTCGGCGCCGTGCTGCAAGGCCACGCGCAGCGCCGCCAGCGAGCCGGCGGGCGCAACCAGCTGCGGTCGGTGCGGCGCGCAAGCGGCGGCCGATGCAGCGTCGGATCGGGCGGGTGTGGAACAGGTCATCGGAGATGGCGCCGGCGGCGGCGCGGGGGAAGGAAGACAGCGGCAGATGCTAGCCAAGCGCCCGCGCCAGGGGCTTGACCGCGCGCAAACCCACGGCAACGGCACCCCGGCCGCGACGGGCTACGCCGGTCGGCGTAGGCCGATGGCAGGCCAGCCGGCCAGGGTTGACCTGCGGCAAACGCGCGCCCGTGCCGCTGTGCCACCCTTGCGCGTCATCCCTGCGCCGGGGCCGCCGTGCGGCCCGGCGTCCATCCTCTTCCGGAGACCCGTTTATGAATCACCCCTGGCTCAAGCTGGGCGGCCGCCGCCTGCTGCCGATCGTGCAGGGCGGCATGGGCATCGGCATCTCGGCCCACCGGCTGGCCGGCGCCGTCGCGCGCGAGAACGGCGTCGGCACCATCGCCAGCATCGACCTGCGCCACCACCACCCCGACCTGATGGCGCGCACCCGCGGCAACCGCGACAAGCCGGCCATCGAAGCCGCCAACCTCGAGGCGCTGGACCGCGAGATCCGCGCCGCGCGCGCCGCCTCCGAGGGCCGCGGCCTGATCGCCGTCAACGTGATGAAGGCCGTCGGCTCGCACGCGGCGCTGGTGCGGCAAGCCTGCGAAAGCGGCGCCGATGCCATCGTCATGGGCGCCGGCCTGCCGCTGGACCTGCCCGAACTGACCGCCGGCCATCCCAAGGTGGCGCTGATCCCGATCCTGTCCGAGGCGCGCGGCATCGGCCTGGTGCTGCGCCGCTGGATGAAGAAGGGCCGGCTGCCCGACGCCATCGTGGTCGAACACCCGGCGCACGCCGGCGGCCACCTGGGTGCGGCAACCATCCAGGACCTTTCCGAGCCGCGCTTCTCGTTCTCGCGCGTGCTGGGCGAATGCCGCGAACTGTTCGCGCAGCTGGGACTGGCCTGGGACAGCATCCCGCTGATCCTGGCGGGCGGCATCGACAGCCACGCCAAGGTGCGCCACTGGCTCGGCGAAGGCGCCGCCGCGGTGCAGCTGGGCACGGCCTTCGCCGTGACCGAGGAATGCGATGCGCATCCGGCCTTCAAGCAAGTGCTGGCCACCGCGCGGCCGGAAACCCTGCGCGAATTCACCAGCGTGGCCGGCCTGCCCGCGCGCGCGGTGCTGACACCATGGCTGCAACGCTATTTGTCGAGCGAAGCGCGCCTGCAGCGCCGCGCACGCGTGCGCGAATGCCTGGAAGGATTCGATTGCCTGCAGGCCTGCGGTCTGCGCGACGGAATCGCGCGCATCGGCCAGTTCTGCATCGACCTGAAGCTGGCGCAGGCCGTGCGCGGCGACGTGGAACGCGGCCTGTTCTTCCGCGGCCGCGGCGCGCTGCCGTTCGGCGAAGCGATCCGGCCGGTGGCGGAGCTGATGCACTATCTGATGACGGGGGAAAAGCCAGTTGGTCTGACGCCGGCGACCAGCTGACCATCATTGACTCGAGCTTTTCAACTCCCGCTTGTGTACTCCCTCTCCCGCTTGCGGGAGAGGGTCGGGGTGAGGGCCAGAGCCTCTACGAAGTCGGCCGCGGCGGTATGCCAGCGCCCGCCCTCACCCCCGGCCCCTCTCCCGCAGGCGGGAGAGGGGAGCAAACACGCGGAGGCAACCCTCCACACTTGCGCATCTGCCGCATGCATCGCAGCGCCGCCATCAATTGCCATCCCAGCCACGCATTGGCACCCGCCAGCAGCAGCCCGCCGACTCGGGCCAGCAGCGCCGGCGCCAGCGGCAGCGCCAGCAGCACCGCGTAGGCCGCCAGCAGCAGCCACGCCTGTCCGCGCTGCCGGCCCGGCGCGATGATCGCCTGCATCGCCGGCACGCGCGCCCTGGGCGGCAACCGCCGGCGCAGGTGCAGCCAGACCAGGAACGGCACGATCTTGCCCAGCATCGCCGTCACCGGCAGCAGGCCCACGCCGACCAGCGCCATCGTGCCGGCCCACCATGCCAGCGGCAGCGCCACCCCAGGAAGGACCACAGCAGCCGCCCCCATTACCGCCGCGCCGAGCATGCTGGCGCATGCCCCCGGCCACAACGGCCACAGCGGATCGTGGCGCCGCCGCGCGCGCAGCGTGCCGGCCAGTCCGCATGCTCCCAGCACTGCCACGAACGACAGCCACACCACCAGCGCGGCCCGTGCCAGCACTGGCTCCCCTGGCCACAGCACCAGCGCGGCGCTGAACACCGCCAGCGGACCCCAATGCCCCAGCGGCAGCCAGCGCGCCAGCGCCGCCGGCAAGCGCGGCGTTTGCCAGAACATCGGCAGCACCGTGGCCGCGACCCCGCTGACCAGCGCCGCCAGCCAGCCGCCCAGCGCCCACACCATATGCAGGCCAAGCGCCTGCGCCACCGGCACGCGCCACAGTCCGCCGAAGGTGCCCGCCAGCGCGATGCCGGCCAGCACCGCCACCATCAGCGGCGCGCCGATGCCGGCCAGCGTGCGCGTGGTGGCGTCCACCGAGGCCACGCGCCGGCCCGCGGCGAGCAGCACTGTGCCTACCAGCAGCAGCACCGCGCCCAGGACGACGGCAACCCGCATCGCCGCCGGCTCGCCGCCCAGCAAGCCGAAGCCGAGCGCGGCCGCCACCGCCGCGCCGGTCGCGGCCATGAACGGCGCCAGGCGCCCGGCACCGGGGACGTTCACGCGCGCCACCACCGGCATCATCTGGAACAGCGCCCCGACCATCACCGGCAGCAGCATGCCCAGCGCCAGCGCGTGCACCGCCGCCAGCGCCAGCGGCGCGAAGCGGTCTGGCAGGCCTGCCGCAGGCCCCGCTGCCAACAGCAGCCCCGCGGCCGCGCCCAGCCACGGCGCCGGCATCAGGCAACCGAACACCAGCGCAGGCCGCGGCGCGCGCGCGTAGTCGAGATCCGCGCCTTTCATGCGCGCCCCGTGGCGTGACGGCGCTGACGCATGCGTGCGCCGATTGAAGTGGATACGGCCATCGCTTCTTCTCACCAGTCCTGACAAAAGGCCCGATGCTAGGCCGCCACGCCGCGCAGGGATTTGACCGGGGCCAAGTCCGGCGCCAGCTTTAAATATCACGGCGTGATGGAAAAGGCCTTGGCGCCACACACCTTGCCCGCGATGCGCCGCTGCCCGCACATACTCGCGCCAAAGCCGGGTTTCCTTGATCTGGCGCAGGTAGTCCAGCCAGTCGCGCGAGGAAAATCGCTTCCGACTCCTTGCGTGCCCCCTGGTAGCCCCCGATACCGCCATGTCAGATACCGATCCTCCTGCCGCCCCCGCCACGGCGGCATCCGCGTTGCCCGCGATGCGGCACCGCCTTTCCACGCGCATCATTTCGCTGTCGCTCGCCGTGCTGCTGGTGGTGCTGGGCATGATCTCCGGCACGCTGTGGCTGTCGTGGAAGCTGGAAGGCGCCGGCGCCGCCATCAACGATGCCGGCAGCCTGCGCATGCGCGCCAACCGCGTGGCCATCGAGCTGGCGCTGGCGCACGCGGGCCGCGCCAATGACCTGGGCGCGCAGATGCAGGCGCTGGACGCCACGCTGGCGCTGCTGAAGAAGGGCGACGCGGCGCGGCCGCTGTTCCTGCCGGACGAGCCCGCCATCCATACGCAGATGACCCGCGTTACCCATGACTGGCAACAGCGGCTGCGACCGCTGGCCGTGGCCGGCGCAGTGCCTGCCGCATACATTGCCGCGCTGCCCGGTTTTGTCGCCCAGGCCGACCGCCTGGTCGGCATGATCGAACACGACAGCGCGCGCAAGACCGACCTGCTGCGCCTGTCGCAAACCGCGCTGGCGCTGATGGCCTGCATCGGCACGGTCGCGGTGATCTACCTGCTCTACCTGTGGATCATCCTGCCGGTGCTGCGGCTGCAGGACGGCTTGCGGCGCATGGCCGCGCGCGAATTCTCGCTGCGCCTGCCGGTGGAAAGCCGCGACGAGTTCGGCACCCTCAGCGAGGGCTTCAACCGCATGGCGGGCGAGCTGCAGAGTCTGTACCACGACCTCGAAGCGCGCGTGGCGCAGAAGACCGCCGAGCTGGAGCGCCACAACCGCGACCTGGAAACGCTGTACGAGATGGCCGCCTTCCTGAACCAGGCCGCCGACGCCGAGGCCATGGCGCAGGGCTTCCTGGCGCGGGTGATGCGCCAATTCGATGCCGATGGCGGCAGCGTGCGCGTGCTCGACAGCCGCCACGGCCGCATGCACCTGCTGGCCGCCGCGGGCCTGCCGGCGGCGCTGGCCGAGGCCGATTCCTGCGCGTCGGCCAACGGCTGCCATTGCGGCGATGCCACGCGCGAGGCCGTGATCGCCATCGTCGACCTGCGCGGCGCGGCGCGTGCCGGCGTGGCCGACGAAACTCCGTGCGGCCGCGACGGCTTCCAGTCGCTGGCGGCGTTCCGCATCGAAAGCCAGCGCGGTGCCACCGGCATGTTCGCGCTGCACTTCCGCGCACCGCGCCGGCTGCCGCCGTCGGACCGGCAACTGCTGCAGACGCTGGCGCAGCACCTGGGCACCGCACTGGAACACCTGCGCCTGTCCGCCACCGCGCGCCAGCTGGCGGTGGTCGAAGAGCGCAACCTGGTCGCGCAGGGCCTGCACGACAGCATCGCCCAGGGGCTGAACTACCTGAACCTGCAGGTGCAGCTGCTGGACGACGCGGTCGCGCGCGACGACCTGGCCGAGACCCGCGAACTGGTGCCGATGCTGCGCCACGGCGTGGAAGAGAGCTACCAGGACGTGCGCGAGCTGCTCAACAACTTCCGCTCGCGGCTGGGCACCGGCGAGCTGCGCCCCGCGGTGGACGAGACCGTCGGGCGCTTTCGCCGGCAATGCCGCACCGAGGCCACGCTGGCCATCGACGAACGTGGCGGCGCCTGGCCGCTGTCGCCCGAGCAGCAGCTGCAGGTGCTGTTCATCCTGCAGGAGGCGCTTTCCAACGTGCGCAAGCACGCCATGGCGGCGCACGTGGCGGTGGCGCTCAGCCATGGCCGCGACTTCCGCCTGGTGGTGCAGGACGACGGCGAAGGCTTCGATCCCGACGAACTGGCCACCCGGGCCGACGCCCATATCGGCCTGAGCATCATGCGCGAGCGCGCCGCGCGCCTGGGGGCACAGTTGCATGTACAGGCCAGCCCCGGCAGCGGCGTGCGCATCGAACTGGTGCTGCCCGCCGGCAGCCAGGGCGCCGCCCGGCGCGACCGCAGCGCCAGCCCCATCACCAGCCTTAGCAGCCTGATCCTCCCGAGCGAGACCCAGCCATGACCATCCGCATCCTGCTGATCGACGACCACACCCTGTTCCGCTCCGGCATCCGCGCACTGCTGCAGCGCCAGGCCGACTTCGAGATCGTCGACGAAGCCGCCGACGGGGTGGAAGGCATCAAGCGCGCCAAGCAGCACCGCCCCGACGTGATCCTGCTGGACCTGAACATGCCGGGCCTGTCCGGGCTCGAGGCGCTGCAGCTGCTGGTCGAAGACCTGCCGCAGACCGCGGTGATCGTGCTGACGGTGTCCGAAGAGGCCGAGGAGCTGGCCGCCGCGCTGCGGGGCGGTGCGCGCGGCTACCTGATCAAGAACATCGAGACCGAGGCGCTGATCGCCGGCATCCGCCGCGCCGCCGCCGGCGAGCCGGTGATCTCCGACAGCATGACCGCCAAGCTGGTGGCGCAGTTCCGCGCGCCGGCGCCGGCGGCCGCGCCGCGCCACGAAGACGCGCCGCGGCTGACCGCGCGCGAGCGCGAGATCGTGCAGGGCCTGGCGCGCGGCGAAAGCAACAAGGAGATCGCGCGCGACCTGGGCGTGGCCGAAAGCACGGTGAAGATCCACGTGCAGAACATCCTGAAGAAGCTGAACCTGGCCAGCCGCGTGCAGGTGGCGGTCTATGCGGTGGAACACGGCCTGAACATGGCCTGATCACCGCCGGCGCGGGTCGCGCGGGTCGCCTTGCCCGCACTTGCACGTCGTCCGATTCCTACATCGATATCAGTCCCTGCCCGGAGGGATGCCCGCACCCCTTGTTCTACGCTGAACGGTAAGCGGATGGCTCTGCGGAGCCGCCTCGGAGTCGGAAGCCGCGCGGTTTCCCCGATCCACGAACAAGGAGCACGCCATGGGCATCGGCACCATCCTTCTGATCATCCTCGTCCTGCTGCTGATCGGCGCCCTGCCGGCCTGGCCGTACAGTTCTGGCTGGGGCTACTGGCCGAGCGGCGGCCTGGGACTGATCGTCCTGATCGTGGTGCTGCTGGTGGTGCTGGGCCGGATCTAGCGTCCGGCAGGCAGCGAACCGCGGCACCAAGCACGCAGGCAGTTTTGCGTGCCGGCCGCGCTTGTCGCGGCCGCGCCTGGCACCTATAACGAAGCGCGGGCACGCGCGTCTGCGTGCGCCCGGTCCTTTCAACCCTTTTCACCTTTTGCAAGGAGACTCAGATGCCAGCAAAATCCAAGGCGCAACAGCAGGCCGCCGGAGCGGCGCTCTCCGCAAAGCGCGGCGAAAAGAAGGCAGGTTCGCTGAAGGGGCCTTCCCGCTCGATGTACAAGTCGATGAGCGAGAAGGAACTCGACAAGATGGCTTCGACCAAGACCAAGGGCATGCCGAAGCACAAGTCGGAACGTTGACCGGATGCTGATCCCGATGCTGACCCGATAGGCGCCGGCCTCCGCGTGAGGCCGGCCGCGCTGTCGGCGCGGCGGCATACAGCACAGGGCAGGCGCGCGCCTGCCCTGTTGCTATCCGGCCCTGCCGTTTTTGCCCTTGCCCGTCTTCAACGGCTTCGCCGGTTTGCCGGTCTTGCCTTCCAGCGGTCCGCCGCAATAGCCCGGCAGGCGTCTGGCCCGCGAACTGCGGGCCAGCTTGATCGATTCCGCCAGTGCCAGCCCGAATCCCGCAATGCTGTCCAGGTCCTGCTCCACCCGCTTGCGCAGGAAGCCGGCCCAGCAAAAGTCGCCGTAGGCGCTGCCCGGCTTGCGGTACGCGCCCGCTTCGCGGGCAAACGCGGCCAGGCTGCGGTACGGGTCGTCGCGCATGCTGCGCACGGTCGACGGCAAGGCCCTGGGCCCCTGCCGCTTGCCGTGTTCATCATAGGGATGGACATGGCCCAGCTCGCGCATGCGCTTCCAGAACGCGGCGCCGTCCAGATCGCTGAAGTCTGCCAGCACCCGCACCGGCGCCAGCTGGTAGCCCAGATCCAGCCACGCGCGCGCCCAGTGGTGATGGTCGACGATATAAAGCTCCCCGCCCGGCCCGGCCACGGTCTTGATGCGATGCCGGCGCATGAAGCGCTGGAGCACCTCGCGGTCTTCCGGATCGGCGTGGCGCTGCGTGACTTCCATCTTGTGGTGCACGTGGATGTAGCCGAGCGTCAGCTGCGTCGGGCGCAGCCGTGCCAGTTCGGCGACGGCCTTGCCGCGGGGGCAGCGCGGCGCCACCACCGGCGCGACCACGGGTTCGGCGCCGGGAACCAGGTCGGCCGGCTCGGCGGGGCGGTCAGTCGTGTTCGACACGTTTCTGGTTGACGAAATGCTCGAGCTCGCTGCCGGGGTCTTCGTTGCCGGTGCTCTCCTCGGCAGTGGCGTCGCTGGCCAGCGGCCGCGGCCAGTACTCGCCCTCGCCTTCGCGCACCGGCTCGCCATGCCGGGCCGGATCGAAATCGGTCCACTGCCCGCACTCCCAGGTGCCCTGCGCGCGCTCGAGCTGGCTGGCGCCGGTTTCGCGCAGCACGTCGATGACCACCGAACCCAGCCCGTTGTTGACGCACGCGGCCAGCATGATGTTGTCGGCCGGCTGCTGCGCGGCGCCGTCGTCCTGCTGGTCCCTGGCAGGGTCCTGCACTGACACGATGGATACATCCCACACAGAGAAGCCGCGCGCGAACAGCGTGCGCGCGGCGTCCTCGGCGCTGGCGAGAGAATCGAAACGTCCCGCGATGATTGATGACATGATGCCTCCCAGAGATTGGCGATGGCGGTCGGCTGATCTCACCCGTATTGCAAGAGCCACGCCCGCGCAGGATCTGCACGGCACGGCAGGCGGCGGGATCGCTGCATGCAATATTTGCAAACGCGACGCCGAACTACATGCGCGCTCGGCGCCAGCCCGCCCGATCAGCCGTTCACGACCTCGCCGCCATTGATGTGCAGGATCTGCCCGGTGATGTAGCTGGCCGCATCCGAGGCGAGAAACACATAGCCCCCGGCGACCTCGAACGGTTGCCCCGGGCGGCCCATGGGCGTCTTCTTGCCGAACTGCGCCACTTCCTCGGGGCTGAAGGTGGACGGAATCAGCGGCGTCCAGATCGGGCCCGGCGCCACGCCGTTGACGCGGATGCCGCGCTCCACCACCTGCAGCGCGAGCGAGCGCGTGAACGACACGATCGCGCCCTTGGTCGCGGAATAGTCCAGCAGGTGCTTGCTGCCGCGATAGGCGGTGACCGAGGTGGTGTTCAGGATCGACGCGCCGGCCTTCAGGTGCGGCAACACCGCGCGCGTCAGGTGGAACATCGCAAACACGTTGGTGCGGAAGGTGGCCTCGACCTGGCTGGCCTCGACTTCCTCCAGCGATTCCTTGGGATGCTGCTCGGCGGCATTGTTGACCAGGATGTCGAGCTTGCCGTACTGCTGCAGCGTCTGGCGCGCGACCGCCTCGGCGTGGTCGCAGTCGGCGAGGTCGCCGGCGATGGCCAGGCATTTGCGGCCGGCCTGCTCGACCAGGTCGACGGTCTCGCGCGCGTCGGCATGTTCGTTCAGGTAGGCGATGGCGACATCGGCGCCTTCGCGCGCAAACGCCACCGCAATGGCGCGGCCGATGCCGCTGTCGCCGCCGGTGACCAGCGCGACGCGGCCGTTGAGCCGGCCGCTGCCGACGTAATCATCCGCGCCGCTGTCCGGCTGCGGGCGCATCGGGGCTTCCAGACCGGGCTGGCGCGACTGGTGCTGGGGCGGGACGCTCTTGGGTGTGGACATGGCAGTCTCCTGTCGGGGGTGGCCGCGCCATGCGACGCCAGCGTGGCGGCGCGCCGCGGCCATGCAAGATGCCAGGGTGGCGCGCAAGTTCCATGCCGCAAAGCGCAAGGCGCGGGCCCCGCATGCCGGCACGCGCGGCGGCACCGGCCCGGCGGTGCTGCCCGTAACCCTTACATCGCACGGCAAACCTTACAGCGCGCGCGTATGCGGCACTGCGCCGGTTCGTCTGCGCGCCGGGGCACGGATTTTGCGGCCTTCTCCATATCCGAAACGTCAACGGCTTCCGTCGCCTGCCGCACATGCCTGCGGGCAGTGCCGGCGCGCGGGGGCCTCACCGCCAGGAGGCAGATATGTTCAACTTCCGCAATGACCGCGGCAGCCGCGGCCGCCCCGAAGCGCAACGCCGCGACCGCGGCCCCGAGCAGAGAATGCGCGATGAGAGCGAGGGCCGCGGCTCGGAGGACTGGGGGCAGGAATGGGGCGAAGACTGGCGCGGCGAGAGCAGCCAGGGTCGGGGCGAGTATGGCGGCCATGGCTATGAAAGCCGCCAGCGCTGGGAAGGAAGCCGCCGCGACGAGGATCGCAACGAGCAGCGCAACGAACAGCGCAACGAACAGCGCAATGAAGGCCGCGGCCAGGGCCGCAGCATGGGCAGCGAGCGCGAATCCTCGCGCCACGGCGGCCCGTGGTACCAGCAGGACACGCCCGCCGGCCAGCGCCGCGGCAGCTGGGGCGAGAGCGGCTATGGCGCCGCCGATGTCGGCGGCAGCGGCCATCCGTACAGCAGCGCCTATGGCGGCTACCGGCCATCGCAGCAGGACAGCGGCTACCGCAGCGAGGAACGCGAATCGGGCTACGGCTATCGCGACGAAGACCGCTTCGGTCCGCGCGGGCGCCGCAGCGAATCCAGCGGCCGCGGGGAACGCTATGAACGCGACGAGCGCAGTGAACGCGGCAGCGAACGCAATCAGCGCGGCCAGGGTGGCTGGGGCTCCGAGCGCGGCCGCAGCGAAGGCGGCCGTGCCATGCACTGGCAGGAGGGCAGCGAACGCGACCGCGCCCAGCGCGGCGGACAGCCCAGCTACGGAGGCGGCTACTTCGGCGATCCGGGCCGTGGCGGCCAGTCGTTCAGCGGCGGACAGCGCGTCTACCCGGACGACCCCGGCTACCGCCGCCGCACGCCGTTCGCCGGGCAAGCCAGCGCGTCCGGCACGCAGGGCGGGCAGCATGCCGGCCGTCGCGCCACCGGTCCCAAGGGCTACCGGCGCTCCGACGAGCGCGTGCGCGAGGATGTGTGCGAACGCCTGGCGATGAACCCGTATATCGACGTCGGCGAGGTCAGCGTCGAGGTAGCGAACGGGGTCGTGACGCTGGAAGGCACCGTCAGCGAGCGCCGCGAGAAATACGTGGTCGAGGAGATCGCCGACGCGGTGTTCGGCGTCACCGAGGTCGACAACCGCCTGCGCGTGCAGCGCCAGCAAGGCAGCTCGTGGGCGGCAGGCTCCGAGGTGGGCGGCGACACTTCGAGCGGCAGTACCGACACTGCGTCGGCGGGCGGCACTTCGCCGGACCGCACGCTCAACAAGAGCTGAGCCTTGCCCTCGCGCCAGCCACCCGCGCCCGCGGCGCCCTTCTCACGGCGGGCGCCGCGCAAGCTGGCGCCCGACAGCAAGCTGATGGTGCCGCTGGACGCGCTGCGTCCGACCCAGATCACGGTGGGCGGCTACCACGTGGCGCAGAAAGTCCATGTCACGCGGCGGGTGGCGCCGGAAGCGCGCGCCGCGTTCCTGGACAAGCACCGCGTGCACCTGGTGATCGGGCCGGAGCAGGTGCTCTATGTGGTCGACCACCACCACTGGGTGCGTGCCTGGCATGACCTGGGACTGACCCATGTGCCCGGCATCGTGCGCGCCGACCTGAGCGACATGGACTGGCCCGCATTCTGGCGCCATATGGTCGCCAATCACATGGTGCACCCCTACGACGAGCATGGCCGCCGGCGGCCCCTGACCGAACTGCCCGAGGCCATCCACGACATGCGCGACGACCCGTACCGCAGCCTGGAGGCCTTCGTGCAGCTGGCGGGCGGCTATCGCAAGGTCAAGACCGCCTACCCCGATTTCCGCTGGGCGGACTTCTTCCGGCGCCACGTGCCCGGGCCGTTCGACACGCCGCATCACTTTGCCTTCGCGGTGGCGAGCGCGTTCAGGCTGGCGCACTCGCGCGAGGCCAGGGACCTGCCTGGCTATATCGGCGCGCTGGGGTGCTGAGCCTACGACCGGTAACGATCACCCGTTATTGGTCTTCTTGCCGTTTGCCGGCTGTCCCCGGCTTGCCGCCAGCAACTGCAGCAGCCGCGCCTCGTCCGCGCGCAGCCGCGTCATGGCGGGCGCGCGGCCGCGCGCCTGCAGCACGCCGGCCAGGTAGGCATCGATGACGTCGGGATGCACATAGCATTTGCGGCACACCGCGACGGTGTTGCGCAGCTGGTTCGCGACCTCGCGGATGGCATCGGTCACGGCCTTGCGGCGCGCAGTCTCGCTGGACGCTTCCGGCAGCTTGCGCAGGATCGCCAGCGCATGCACGCTGCCGGCCCAGGTGCGGAAGTCCTTGGCGGTAAAGTCCCCGCCGGTCACTTCCTGCAGGTAAGCGTTGACATCGGCCGAGCCGATCTCGCGGATCTCGCCGTCGCCGTCGCGGTACTTGAACAGGCACTGGCCAGGCAGGTCGGCGCAGTTGCGCACGATGCGCGCAAGGCGCGGGTCGTTGACCGAGACGTCGTGCGTGATGCCGCTCTTGCCGGTGAACTGGAAGCGCAGCCGGCTGCCGCGCACGGTCACGTGGCGCCCCCGCAGCGTGGTCAGGCCGTAGGTGCGGTTCTGGCGCGCGTAGCGCGGCGAGCCGACGCGCACCAGCGTGGCGTCGAGCAGCAGCACCACGGCGCCCACGACCTTCTCGCGCGGCATGCCGTTGCGGCGCAGGTCGCGCGCCACGCGCGCGCGCAGGCGCGGCAGCGCGGCGCCGAAAGCCGCCAGCCGCGCGTACTTGTCGGTGTCGCGCAGCGTGGCCCATTGCGGATGGTAGACGTACTGCTTGCGCCCGCGCGCATCGCGCCCGGTGGCCTGCAGGTGCCCGCGCGGATCGGGGCAGATCCACACCGACTCGTAGGCCGGCGGGATTGCAAGCGAAGCGATGCGCGCCAGCGTGGCGGCATCGTTCACGCGCTTGCCGTCCGGGCCGGTATAGCTGAAGCCGCTGCCATGGCGCCGGCGCGTGATGCCCGGACTTCCGTCGTCGACATAGCGCAGCCCCGCGTCGCGCAGCACCGTGTCGAGCGCGGCGGGGGCGTCGGGGGCGGGCAGCGTGCTGTCCATGGGCGCGCGCAAGCTCAGGCAGCGCCCGATGCGCCGGCCGATTCCGGCTGCGGGGTTTCGAGCCCGGCGTCGGGCGCGGGCGGCGCGGGCTTCGGCGTCGCGGGCGGCACCGCGCGCTCCGCGGTGACCGGGCCGGCGCGGGCCACGGTGACCATTTCACGCAGCCAGTTGACCAGCATGCTGCTGTAGGTGCGCTGGAACTCCTCGTCGCTCAGGCCATGGTCGGCGCCCTTGATCACGCGGTAGGTCAGCGAGTTGGCATGGATGCAGGAATCGACATAGCTCATCACCGCGGCATGGGGCACGATCTGGTCGTGCTCGGATTCGATCACCAGCACGTCGCCGGTAAACGCCGTGCACGCACGCAGCGCGCGATTGCTCGCGGGCGGCACCATGCTGCGGCGATAGGTCACCAGGTCCTGCTCGCGGTGCAGCTGGCGCTTGGGCAGGTCCCAGCCCGTGTCCATGTACAGCGCCGGGGCCCGGAACGCCAGCCAGCGCACCTGGCGCAGGCTGCTGAGCAGCGCGGCCAGGTAGCCGCCATAGCTGCTGCCCACCACCGCGATCGCGTTGCGGTCCACCTCGGGCTGGCGCACCAGCACATCATAGGCCGCCACCACATCGGCAAGGTTGCGCGTGCGGCTGACGGTCTCGTACTGCGCGCGCGTGCCGGCATGGCCGGTCAGGTCGAAGGTCAGGCAGACGCAGCCCAGCCCCGCCACCTTGCGCGCGCGCGCCAGGTATTGCTGCTGGCTGCCGCCCCAGCCATGCACGAACAACACGCCCGGCAACTTGGTTTCCGGGCTGATCAGGGTACCGGCGATGGTGCCGCCTTCGCTTTCGATCTGCAGCAGTTCTTCATGCGTTGCCATCGGATTCTGGCTCCAGTCGTGCGTACTTGGTCAGGGGACCGACATGGCGGTCTTCGCCCTGGTAGTAGACCTCGGCGTCTTCCGGCACGCGCACGTCGTTGCCGTAGACCTCGCGCGTCGACGCCACCACGCGCGTGCGCGCGGGATCGTCTCGCAGCGCCGCCAGCGCCACCAGTTCCGCACCCGTGGCGCCGCCCACGCGCCAGGACTGCTCCAGCACGCCGCCGAGCATCTGCCCGCAATCGGCATTGCCTGCCGGCGCGCCGAACGCCACGTCGTAATTGCAGCGCGACAGCACCATGCCACCGCCCTCGCCATAGCAGGCCAGCGCGGCCTCGTGGTACACCATCGCCGCGCGCACCGCGGCGAGGACGCGGGCGTCGAACGGGTGCTGCAGCAACGCGTCAAAGCCGCCGCGCACCACGGTCAGGGTCGAGCCGCCGTAGACTTTCTGGCCGCGGTTGTTCTCGGTCAGCCCCTGCGTGCCGCAATAACTCGCCTCCAGTCCCGCCAGCACGACCTTGCCGACGCTGAAGGTCTGCGGCGCGCGCAGGTCCCGCTCCACCACCAGGCCGTCACGTTCGACCTCCTCCGGGGCGAGCGCGGCCAGCGCTTCCTCCAGCGCAGCTTCGCCGTCGACAACGCGCTGGCCCAGCCCGCCGACGCCGCCGGTATCCTTCAGCCGCACCGGCCCCAGCGTCAGCAGCCGCAGCGCCGCGGTGCGCGCATCGCCAATGCTGAACGCGGTAAAGCCCGGCAGCGTGGCGCCCACCACGCGCCGCACGAAGGCCTCGGACCAGCCCCGCGGCGCCGCGGCACCGGGCTCGACCAGGCCGTGCGTGATCGCCTTGGTGGCGACGAACGCGTATGGCACCACGCCGCCGAAGAGATCGTCCTCGCCCTGCACGCCCAGGCTTGCCGCCAGTTCGTGGCCGACCAGGGTCTGCGCCGGCACCAGATACGGCGCGGGCCGTCCCGCTGCCGGCTCGGCGTAGCCGCCGGCGAACGGCAGGCCGGCAATGCCGGCCACCTTGCGGGCAATATTGGCAAGGGTCATGCCATGGTGGCTGTCGGCCTCGCCCAGGGTCTCGCAGCCATAGGCCATCACCGGGCGGCTGCCATGCTGCGCGGCTGCCGGGCCTGCAGCCGGCAGCACCGGTTTTCGCTTGCTTGCGTTGCTGGATGCGGTCACGGCCGGTTCCTGTTTCGGTTGTTCGCATGGATCCTGCGCAAGGGGGGCCGCTGGCCGGCGAGCTACGAGGCCGCCGAGGCGGGTGTCGCGGGAGCGCCGCCGGCGGGCGCTTCGGTCCGATGCCCGCGCGAGGCCCGCGCGTGGCGCTTGGCGGCGTGGTTTTCGCGCGCCTCGTCGAGCGAATGGCTGGTCTTGATGCCGTCCTCCTGGTCGGCCAGCTCGGCCAGCTGGCGGTAGAAGCTGACCAGCTGGCGCAGCTCTTCTTCATCGAGGTCCTCGATCGACACCAGCATGTTGCTGGCCTCGCGGTGGGAGGCCAGCAGCTCGTTGAGCTTCAGGTGGACCGCGACGGCATCCTTGTTCTGGCTCTGCTGGATCAGGAACACCATCAGGAAGGTGACGATGGTGGTGCCGGTATTGATGACCAGTTGCCAGGTCTCGGAGTACCCGAACATCGGGCCGGTGAGGGCCCACGCCACCACCACGCCGACGGCCAGCACGAAGGCGGTCGGCGACCCGGCATGGCGCGTGGCGCCGCCGGCAAAGCGGTCGAACAGGTGCAGCACGGTGGCACGTTTGCCGGCGCCGGGCCGATGGCCAACGCCGGGCAGGATGGGGCTGGATTTGGGCATCGTTGCACTCCCACGGATAAGTCGCCGGATTGGCCGCCGGGACTGGTGATGGCTTGGGCGGCATGCTGATTTCATTGTATGGAGCGCATGGCCGATGTGCAGCGGGCGCAGTCCTACAACGGGCGCAGCACTTGCCACGCCCGGCACCTTTCGTTTCTACATCGGGTGATAAATCTTGCCGGCGGCGTGGCCGCGTTCATGCGCGCCGGGCGCGCGCGGGCGACGGGAACGCTTCTTGCGCCGCATTCCATGACGAAGCGGCGACTCCCGGTGCGCCGGTGGCTGCCGGTCGCCACCGGTCGCCACCGGTCGCAAGTACGCCGCCCTGTTGACCAGGGCGCGATCCGCATCCGGTATCGGTCCCACAGCAAACGGAGCCAGCCATGTTCCAGTCCCCTGCCACGCAACCCGGCCCGCCGCGCCGCGTCGTCGACATCATGACGCGCCAGCCGGCCTATATCACTCCCGATGAAACCATCCAGCATGCCGCGCAGCTGATGGCGGACCTGCACGTCGGCTCGCTGCCGGTCTGCGACGGCCGGCGTCTGGTCGGCATGCTGACCGACCGCGACATCACCGTGCGCGCCACCGCCAGCGGCCAGCCGCCGCAGGCCACGCGCGTGGCCGATGCGATGTCGCCGCAAGTGCAATGGTGCCTCGAGGACGAATCGCTCGAAGACGCGCAGCACAAGATGGAAGCCGCGCAGGTGCGGCGCCTGCCGGTGCTCGACCACGACCACACCCTGGTGGGCATCGTGTCGCTGGGCGACCTCGCCAGCAAGGGTGCCGATACGCGCGATTCCGGCGAGACGCTGGCGTCGATCTCCACGCCTTCGGCGCCCGCGCGCTGAAGCCGCATCGACCAGGAGCCGCGATGAGCGCAACCCCTTCCGCCGATGACGAAGCCCTGCGCGTGGCCGTGCGCGCCGAAATTGCCGCGGCCTTCGATGGCCGCTTTCCCGACGGCGTGAC
Source organism: Cupriavidus nantongensis (assembly GCF_041726985.1). Taxonomy (GTDB): domain Bacteria; phylum Pseudomonadota; class Gammaproteobacteria; order Burkholderiales; family Burkholderiaceae; genus Cupriavidus; species Cupriavidus nantongensis_A. The sequence continues at coordinate 1,114,023 of NZ_CP168302.1, forward strand.
GCTCGAGGTGGCCGACCGGCGCGTGACCGTGCGCGGCTGCGTCGAAGACGTCGACACCGCGCAGCGCGTGGAGAAGGCCGCCGCGGTCAGTCCCGGCGTGCTCGGTGTGCATAACGCGCTGTCGACGCGGCAGCCGCCCGCGCCCGAGCCGCAGGGCCAGCCCGCCGGCAGCGGCAGGCATGCCGACCCGGCCGACAAGCCCGCCGGGCAGGTGAACCACAAGGTCTGAACCGCACGCTGAACGACAAGGCGCCGGAGCTTGTCTCCGGCGCCTGGCGTTTACGAGGGGCTAATGGTCGGACCGTCCGCGCTCAGCCCCACGGGTCATAGCGGTCGGCTTCCCAGTACGGCGAGATGCCGTAGTACTGGTGGATGCTGGTGGCCCATTGCGAGTCGGCCATGGTCGGCCAGTGGTCCTTGTCGAAGCCCGGCGCGGCCTTGAGCCGGTCCTTTTCGACACCGAGCACGAAGCACTTGCGCCGCGTATCCAGCGTCAGCGCGGACCATGGCAGCGCGAACAGCTTTTCGCCGATGCCGAGGAACCCGCCCATCGCGAGCACGGCGTAGGCGACGCGGCCGCCGAGCACGTCGATCATGATGTGGTCGATGGTGCCGATATCGTCGCCGGCCGGGTCAACCACCTTGTTGCCCTCGAGCGTGTCGGCAGCCATCACGAACGGGCCGGGTCCCGGGGAATTGCGGTCGATGCCGCCGACGATCGAGGCGCCATGCGGATGTTCGGCGCCGGGCGTTTCAGGTTGGACTGGATTCATGGATACCTCCGTTTGGCTGCTCGGGTAGCGGGTTGGGGCGAAAGTCGTAGCGCGATGCGCTAGCGGCGTGCGCGCGAGTCGGCCGGCACCGGCGGTACCAGCGGATCGAAGTCGGCCCAGCGGCCATCGACCCACTCGCCGTCGGCGCGCTCGACATCCTTGGCGCCGCCCTGACGCAACACGGTCGCGACCGTGTCCGCCGTGGCGGTGTCGGGGCTGGTCAGGTGCGCCGCCAGCACGACCCCTGCATTGCGCACCGGCGGCTGGCCGGTGCGGGGGTTGCGCCCGGCATGGCGCGCCAATGCCAGCGCGCCTGCGAGCGAGCCCAGGTAGGCACCGAGTCCGACCGCGAACACCAGCACCAGGATCGACAGCGGTGGCGTCGCACCGAGCGCGGCCACCAGCGCCGCGCCGATCGCGGCGCCCACGGCAGCGCCGATCAGCACCCCGCTAATGGCGCCCACGCCCGATCTGCGCGCGCCGGCGTCGGCGGCGTGGTCGCCGCCGATGGCATAGGCGGCGTGCTGCCCGGGCGGGTTCACGTAGAACAGGTTCAGGTCCTGGTCGGCAAATCCCTGCGCACGCAGCCGGCTTGCGGTGGTCTCGGCGGTGGCGAAGCTGTCGAAGCGGCCAGCGATGATGGCGGACATGGTGGCTCCTTTTCGTTCATCGATGTGTTTCGGAACCGCGGCGGGGCTGGTGGCAGCCGCGCCGCGGCGCTTGGACTCAAGGTGGACTAAAGGGGGCAGGCACACTCCTCAGCGCTTGGCCGACTTGCCCGGCTTGGCGGACTTGGCCGCAGTCCTGGCCCCGGCCTTGCCGCCGGCCGCTGCTCCGGTCTTCGCGGCAGGCTTGGCTGCGCGCTTGGTAGCGGGCTTGGTAGCGGACTTGGTAGCGGACTTGGCGGCAGGCTTGGCCGTAGCCGACCGGGTCGTGGCGGACCCCGTCGTTGCGGACCTGGTCGTGGATTTGGCAGCAGTCCGGGCCGGCGACTTCGCGGCCGGCATGTCGCCCGCCTTCGAACCCGCCTTCGCGCTGGCCTTCGCGCCCATCTTTGCAGCGGGCTTGGCCGAGCGCCCCGACTCCGCGGCAGCGCCCTTGCGCTGGCCGGCCGGCTTCGCGCCTGCGGGCTGCTCCTGGCTGCCTTCCCTGAGCTTCCAGTCGACGTCGTCGCGCGCGGTCTGCGTCTTCTTCTCGGCGTGCATGGCAGCGCTGGGCGAGATCGGATCGCTGGCCGGGAAGGTCATCTCGAGCGAATCGTCGACGGCGGCCTGGTAGGTCTTGGCTTCCTTGCCGCGCGGCCTGGTGCCCGCGGCCGGCTTGCCGGCTGCGCCCTTGCCCGCGGACGGGCCGCTGCTGCCGGCACGCGCCGATGGCGTGGCCCTGGTGGACTGCGCGGACCGCGTGGCGGTCGCGGACTTCGCCCGGGACGGCTTCTGTGCAACCTGCTCGGCCTGGGCGGACTTGCGGCTGGCGTTGGGCATGGTTGTTCCCTCCTTGGTTTAGGGTGCTTGATCCATGCAAGGGGCGGGCCAGAAATTTGTCAGCGGCCTTGCACGCAGGCAGGCGCTGCAGCGCGCGTGTGAACACTGCCATACCGTGGCGCGCGGCCACCGCGCGATGGCGCCGCGGGCAAGTGGTACGCGTAGCGTGGCGCCGGCCTGGTAAAAACTACATCGAGATCGCCGACAGACGCGCCTTCAGGCCAGGCGCATATGCCGCGGGAACCGGACCGCGATGCAGACGCTGACCTTGTCGCTGTCACAGCCGTCGCTCTCCGCGCTCAGCACGGCGCCGTGCATTTCCACCATGCGCCGCGTCAGCAGCAGTGCGCTGCTCTGCCGGGACGGCGGCTCGCCGCCCTGCGGCGGGCGGCGGCCGAAGAAGTCGGTCAGCGCCGCCAGCCGGCTGGCGCTGCGCTGCGAATCCAGCGGCGGGCTTTCGGTAATGCGCAGCTTGACGTAATCGGGCTCGCTGAACAGGTGCACACTGACCGCGCCGCCGGTGGGTGCGCGCCAGATGCAGTGCACCAGCAGATGCCGCAGCAACGGCGCCAGCCGCATGGCATCGCCGTCGATGCGGTAGGCGGCGGCATCCGCCGCGTCCGGGGCAGCGTCCGGAGCGGTCGATGGGGTCGATGGGGTCGCTGCCTCCGACCATGACGCGGAGCCGTCCGCGCTCAGCGGCGACAGCAGCACGCCGCGCGCCTCGGCCGCATGGCGCCGGTCGGCGATGGCCTGCAGCGCCAGCGTGCGCAGGTCCAGCTGCTGCCAGCGGGGCGGGGTCTCGTCGGCAAGCAGCCGCACCCCCTCTTCCATTTCCTCGATCAGCGCCAGCTGCTGCTGCATGCCCGAGCGGATGCCGTCGAGCGCGCGCTGCGCCGGCGCCGGCGTGGTATCAAAGGCGCGGTCCAGCACATAGGCCCAGCTCTGGATGGCGTTCAGCGACGAGCGCAGGTCATGCGCGGATTGCTCGATCAGCGTGCCGACTTCCTGCACGCTGCGCACCGGCTGGGGGCTGCCGCTGCCGGCCAGCTCCGCGTTCGACGCCTGCGAAGCGCGCGACCGCGCGGAATCTGGCTCGGGGGTGCCCGGCAAGCCGGACGGCGGGAGTAGCTGCGTCATGTGCAAGGCGGCCGCAGGGGCCAGGCGACAGGGCAGGCCGGATCGGCCGGGGACGTTGCCCTGCTCGGAAGCAAGAAACGTGCTGCGCGCGCCCCGCCCGGCACCGCGCACGCTGCGCATGCCCGCCATCCCCGTGGTCCCAAGCACTGGCGCACGCCGTCATCCCGTTGCGGACGGGCCCGAGTCGTTGCGCGAGGCGCGCAGCCACTCTGGCAATTCGCCACGGGCGGCATAATCTTCCAGCCGGTTGTACAAAGTCTTCAGGCTGATGCCGAGGATTTCCGCCGCGTGCTTCTTGACCCCCGCGCACTGCTCAAGCGTGGCGAAGATCAGCTGGCGGTCGGCGTCGGCCAGCGACATCCCCACCGGCACCGACACCACCGCCGCGCCCGGCGCCTGCGTGGCCGCGACCTGCAGCGGCACCTGCGCTTCGGTGATGAGGTCGTCGTCGGCCATGATGAAGGCGCGCTGCACGAAGTTGCGCAGCTCGCGCACATTGCCGGGCCATGCGTGCAGGCGCAGGCTGTCGAGCACATTGGGCGCGAAGCGGCGCTGCAAGCCCTGCTCGGCGTTGAGCTGGTCCAGCATCATGTTGGCGATCTGGATGACGTCGTCGCCGCGCGCGCGCAGCGGCGGCAGCTCCACGGGGAAGACATTGAGCCGGTGGAACAGGTCGGCGCGCAGCTTGCCGTCGGCGACCGCTTCCTCGGGGTTGCGGTTGGTGGCGGCCAGCACGCGCACGTCGGCATGGCATTCGCGGTTGGTGCCCACCCGCATGAAGGTGCCGGTCTCGAGCACCCGCAGCAGCTTGACCTGCAGCTCGGCGGGCATCTCGGTGATCTCGTCCAGGAACAGCGTGCCGCCGTCGGCGCGCTCGAAATAGCCCTTGTGCTGGCGGTCGGCGCCGGTAAAGCTGCCGCGCTCGTGGCCGAACATCTCGCTTTCGATCAGCGTGGGCGAGATCGCGCCGCAGTTGACCGCCAGGAACGGCTGGCGCCGGCGCGCCGACAGTTCGTGCACGGTCTGCGCGGCGAGCTCCTTGCCGGTGCCGCTTTCGCCGATCAGCAGCACGGTGGCCTCGGTGGGCGCCACGCGCGCGAGCTGGTCGTAGACCGCCTGCATCACCTCGGAGCTGCCCATCAGGCGCCCGAAGCGGCCATAGCGGCGCAATTCGCCCCGCAGCGAATGGATCTCGGCGCGCAGTTCGCCGGTGGTGGCGAGGCGCTTGAGCACGGTCTGCAGCCGCGCGACGTTGATGGGCTTGACCAGGTAATCGGTGGCGCCGGCGCGCAGCGCTTCCACCGCGCTCTCCACGCTGGCGTAGCCGGTGGTCAGGATCACCTCGACGCCGGACGCGCCGACCTCCTCGAACAGCTCCATGCCGTTGCCGTCGGGCAGGCGCAGGTCGGCCACGATGGCTTCCGGCATGCGCCAGCCGATCTGCAGCCGCGCTTCACGCAGCGTGCCGGCGGTGGCGGAGGTGAAGCCTTCCATGGCTACGATCTCGGCCAGGGCGGCGCATGCGTTTTCGTCGTCGTCGACAATCAGGATGTGGGGCATACGATCCGTCAGTGAGACCTAATGGGAACTCAAGGCAAACCCCCGGGCGCTGCCTTCCGCAACCGCAACGCCGACCGTCACGGGTCAGCGGAAATCCGCCGGCGCGCCTCATGCGTGGCGCATACGACGGCCATGGCAGGCACAGGGGGCTCGACCCTGACTGCGGATTCTGGTCCGCGGGGGCGGGTCCACACTGCGTAATGCCAGTCTAAGCTCGGGCAGGCACGGTCGTTGCCGGTGTCCGTCTGACACAGCTGTCGGAAGTTTCCGCGCAGGCCCGCGCCGCTATGGCAAGCCCCCACGCCAAAGGCTAGCATAGGAACTTCTCCCGGCAACCCGCCACCTGCAACCCTCGATCGGCCGATTTCGGGCCAGCAACCCGTGCCAGTGACCGCCAGCACTTCGCGGCGCAGCAACGCCGCCCCCGCCTCCAGCCACGCCGCCGGCGCCGCGCCGGCAAGCGAACCCGCGCCGCGCCGCGCCGTGCCGTCGCAGGTGTCGCTGCTGTGGGAAAGCACCGCGCCCGCGATGCAGCGCCTGCTGGCGCAGATCGAGCGCGTCGCGCCCACCGATGTCACCATGCTGGCCGTGGGCGAAAGCGGCTCGGGCAAGGAAGTGGTGGCGCGCGCGGTGCACGAACGCAGCGCCCGCCGCAACGGCCCCTTCATTGCCGTCAACTGCGGCGCGATCCAGCCCACGCTGATCGAATCCGAACTGTTCGGCCATGAAAAGGGTGGCTTTACCGGCGCCATCGAGCAGAAGGCGGGCTACTTCGAGCAGGCCCAGGGCGGCACGCTGTTTCTCGACGAAGTCACCGAGATGCCGCTGGAGATGCAGATCAAGCTGCTGCGCGTGCTGGAGGGCCGCACCTTCCACCGCGTCGGCGGCGATACGCTGATCGCCACCGACGTGCGCATCCTCGCGGCCACCAACCGCGACCCGGTGGAAGCCGTGCGCGGCGGCCAGCTGCGCGAGGACCTGCTGTACCGGCTGGCGGTGTTCCCCTTGCATATCCCGCCGCTGCGCGAGCGGCCCGATGATATCGTGCCGCTGGCACGCCACTTCCTGGCCGAGTACAACGCGATGGAGCGGACCGACAAGAGCTTCTCGGCGGGTTCGCTAGACCGCCTGGTGCGCTACGACTGGCCCGGCAATGTGCGCGAGCTGAAGAACGCGGTCTACCGAGCCTTTATCCTCGCCGACAAGGTGGTGGAGATCGGCAACCCCAACCTCGCCACGCAGGCGCCGCGCCCGACCACCGTCGACGGCGTGGTCAACGTGCGCGTCGGCACCACGCTGGCCGACACCCAGCGCGAGATCATCATGGCGACGCTGGCGCGCTTCGACGGCGACAAGCGCCAGGCCGCGCGCGCCCTCGGCATCAGCCTCAAGACGCTCTACAACCGGCTCGACGCCTACCGCTCCTTGTGAGGCGCCGCGGGGCTGGCCGGCACCGGCTCGGCCAGGGCACGCGACAGGGTCTCGATCGACAGCGGCTTGGTCAGGTGCGCATGGAAGCCGGCCTGCCGGCTGCGCCGCTGTTCTTCGGCGGTGCCGCGCCCCGACAGCGCCAGGAACTGCACCGCGCGGCCGCGCAGATCCTCGCGCAGCGCTTCCAGGACTTCATAGCCCGACATGTCGGGCATCTGCAAATCGAGCAGCACGCAGTCGGGCCGGAACGCCGCGGCCACGCCGACTGCCTGCTGGCCGCTGTGCACCGCCTTGGCCTCGTGGCCAAGCAGGGTCAGCAGTTCGGCCATGCTGTCGGCGGAATCGGTATTGTCATCGACCACCAGCACGCGCCGGCGCGGCGCCTTGCCCCGCGGCAGCGAGGCGGGCTCGGCCGGACGCGCGCTGGCGCGCGGCAGGATCACGGTGAAGGTGCTGCCCTTGCCCGCCCCAGCGCTGTCGGCCTGGATCGCGCCGCCATGCGCTTCGAGGATGGCCTTGGCCAGCGCCAGGCCGATGCCCAGCCCGCTGCGGCTGCCGGCGTCGCTCTCCTGCGCGAACAGGTTGAAGATCCGGTCCAGCGCCGCGCGCTCCAGCCCCCGGCCGGTATCTGACACCGCAGTGATCACGCGCTCCGCCTCCACGCTGACATGCACGCTGATGGTCCCCCCGCGCGGCGTGTACTTGGCGGCGTTGCTGAGCAGGTTCAGCAGCACCTGCCCGAGCCGCGCGGCATCGGCCCGCACAAAGGGCGAAACCTGCGGCAGCGCCACCACCAGTTGCTGGCCCGACGCTTCCAGCGTGGGACGGATCGCTTCCAGGCTGGTGGTGACCACGTCGTTGTAGGAGGTCGGCGTCAGTTCCATCTTCATCTTGCCGGCGGTGACGCGGCCCACGTCGAGCAGGTCGTTGACCAGCCGCTCGACCTGGCGCAGCTGGCGGTCGATGATCTCGGCGCAGCGGCGCACGCGCGGGCCGGTGTCGGGGGTCAGCACGATCACTTCGACGGCATTGCGCACCGGCGCCAGCGGGTTGCGCAGTTCGTGGGCGAGGATGGCGAGGAAGGACTGCAGCCGGCGGTTGCCGGCATCGAGCATTTCCAGCCGCAGCGCATCGCTGAGGTCGCGCGCGGTCCACAGCAGGCTTTCCGGGCAACCGGCCGCGTCGCGCACCAGCACCATGCGCGTAGCGCAGCGCACCACCGAGCCGTCCTTGCGCGCCAGCCGTTCTTCGCCGGCCCACTGCCCGCAGGCCCGCGCCGCTTCCAGCGCTGCCTGCGGCCGGCCCGCGGCGGCATCCTGGCGGGTATAGAGCCAGGCCAGGGGCTGGCCCGCCGCCTCCTCGGCGGTGTGGCCGGCAAGCGCGCGCGCGCCGGCGTTCCAGCTGCGGATGGTGCCGTCGAGCGAGAGTTCGCAGACCGCGGTGCAGGGCAGGTTCTCGGCCAGCAGGCGCAGCTTGTCGGCGGCCAGGCGCGCGTGGTCGGCGGCGGCCTGCTGCACCGTGGTGTCGCGGCACGACACGATAAAGCCGGCGCCCGATGCGCCCTCGGCAAGCACGCCTGCTCCGGCTGGCGCAGCGGCGGGCGCGTCGGCGGCGTCGATGCGCCGCAGCTCGCAGCTGGCATGCAGCAGGCTGCCGTCGCGGCGCACGCGCCAGCCTTCGTCGCGCGCCTGGCCGGCGTGCGCGGCCGCAGCGAGCCATTGCTGCGGCAGGCCGGCGGCAACGTCCTCGGGACGGTGCAGCCGCGACAGGTGGCTGCCGGCAATCTCCGCGGCGCTGTAGCCGAACAGCCGGCGCGCCGGTTCGGGCCACGCCACGATCACGCCGTGCGCGTCGAGCTCGAACACCGCGCAGTCCTGCACCGCGTCGAGCAGGCGGCGATAGCGCTGCGCCAGTTGCGCAGCTTCATCGTCCGGCGACAGGCTGCCGGAGGTTTCCAGGGGGATCGCGCGAACTTCGGTTGCCGCTTGCAGCCCGGACATGAGGATCGTGGGTAGAGGTTCGGAAGTCAGGAGGTTGGGAGCTTGGGTCGAGGCCGGCCCGGCCGGCGCGGCACGCAGCCACCGGCCCGGGTGCCGCGACACAGGCCCAAATGCCCGCGAGTGCGGGCATTCCAGTCAATGATAGGCGCTCGCGGCCCATGCGCCACCCGATATGGCGGCGCAGCGTGCGCAGTACGCGTTGTGGAGGCAGGGAATTGGCGGCCCGCCGCACGCATGCCCTCCCGGGCAGCGCGCGGCGTGGGCGCAGGTGGACGCTAGCGACGCCGCAGCTGGACCATCGCCGCGACGGCGGCCGAGGCCCCGACCACCAGCGCGGTGGTCAGCATGGGGTAGCGCGCGGTGGTGGTGTACGGGCAGGAATGCAGCGCGGCGTGAGCGCCGGTGCGCTCCTGCAGGCCGCTGCCGCTGCCGTAGAGCGCGTTGTCCTCGAGCGGGCCGGCCGGATGGCGGGTCTGCTGCGCGCGGCCCATGAAGCGGCGCATGAAGCGGTCGAAGGTGTGCGGCGCATGGTACGCGGCGGCCGAGAAGGCCTTGGCCGCGGCGCCGACGAACAGCTCGCGGCGCGGATTTTCCGCGGCGAACAGGATCGCGTCGGCGGCCAGGGCCGGGTCGTACAGCGGCGGCGGCAGGCGCGGCTCGACATCGAGGAAGTTCTTGGCGTGCATCGCCAGCGGCGTTTCCAGGCCGGCGGGCTTGATCAGCGTCACGCTGACCGGCGCCTGCTCCTGTTCCAGCTCCAGCCGCAGCGAATCGGTGAAGCCCTTGATCGCATGCTGCGAGGCCGAATAGGCGCTCTGCAGCGGCATCGGGCCGTCGGCGGCCTCGCTGCCCATGTTGATAATGGCGCCGCCATGCTCGCGCAGGTGCGCCGCGGCCGCCAGCGAGCCATGCACGGTGCCCCAGTAGTTGGTGTCGAACAGCCGCCGCTGGTCTTCCAGCGGCACGTCGCAATGGCGCCCGAAGATGGTCACGCCGGCGTTGTTGATCCAGGTGTCGAAGCCGCCGAAGCGCTCGATCGCGGCATGCGCCACCTTGCCGACTTCATCGTGCCGGCCGACATCCGCGACCACGGTGATCACTTCGGTGCCCTGCTCGCGCAGTTCTTCCGCCAGCTGGTGCAGCGACCCCTCGCTGCGCGCCACCAGCACCAGGCGTGCGCCCTGCTGCGCCGCCTTGCGCGCGGTGACCAGCCCAACGCCGCTGCTGGCGCCGGTCAGCACAATGACCTGCGAGCTGATTCTCTTCAAGGTGGGTTTCATCTGCCGCTTCCTCCAGTGGGGAGGCCCGGCCCGACGCCGGGCGTATCGGTGCAAAGTCGCAAGGAGCGTTCCCGTTGCGGATCCGCCATGAGCGCGGCGGCGGGGCATGACGTCCACGGCAGATTTACAACCCCTGGTAAGAACCACATGGCGCCGGGGGCGCATCCCTCCTGGCTATGCGCGCGACCCGGTATGTAGGACGGGCGCCGATTTCAGCGCGGCCATGTGCTGCCTAAGCTGGATGCATCCACGCAACCGGCGACCGCCATGGCCAAGACCACTTCGCAGGACTCGCGCGCGCCGCGCGCCGCTGGCAAGCGCGCGACGAAGCCTGCCGCGGGGACGGGCAGCAAGCCCGCCAAGACGACCTCGGCGAAGCCCGCCACCAGGCGGGCCGCAAGCGTTCGCCCAGAGGCACGGGCTACAGGCACGCCGGCGGCGCTCGAAAAATACCGCGGCATGCGCGACTTCGGCGCCACGCCCGAGCCCAGCGGTGCTGCCGCCCGCGCCGCGCCGCGCAAGCGCGCCGCGGCGTTGTCGTTCGTGATCCAGAAGCATGCGGCGCGGCGGCTGCACTACGATTTCAGGCTGGAACTGGGCGGCACGCTGAAGAGCTGGGCCGTGCCCAAGGGGCCTAGCCTGGATCCCGCCGACAAGCGCATGGCGGTCCATGTGGAAGACCATCCGATGGACTACGCCGGCTTCGAGGGCGTGATCCCCGCCGGGCACTATGGCGCCGGCACGGTGATCGTCTGGGACCGCGGCACCTGGGTTCCGGTGGGCGACCCCGAGGCCGGCTACCGCAGCGGCAAGCTCAAGTTCGAACTGCGCGGCGAAAAGCTGCACGGGCACTGGACCCTGGTGCGCATGCACGGCAGTCGGCAGAAGGAGCAGGACGCGTGGCTGCTGATCAAGGAACGCGACGACGCCGCGGTGCCGGCATCGGAGTTCGACGTGGTCGAAGCCCTGCCAGACAGCGTGCTGGGCGGCACGCAGCGCAAGCCCGCGGCCAAACGCGCCGGCGCCGCCAAGGCGTCCGAGGCAGGCCCGGCGGCCGAAGCCGCTGCGCCGGCAGCGCATGATGCCATCCGCACGCTGAAGCCGCCGCCCGGCGCAACGCGTGCGGCGCTGCCGCTGGCGCTGGCGCCGCAACTGGCGACGCTGGTCGAGAAACCGCCGCCCGACGCCGCGGCCTGGCGCTACGAGATCAAGTTCGACGGCTACCGGCTGCTGGCGCGCGTCGACGGCAAGGACGTGCGGCTGTTCACGCGCCAGGGCCATGACTGGACCGGCAAGCTGCGCGCGCTGGCGCGCGATGTCGGCGCGCTGGGCCTGCCCGACGGCTGGCTCGACGGCGAGATCGTCGTGCTCGGCAAGCGCGGCGAGACCGATTTCCAGGCTTTGCAGAATGCCTTCGATACCTCGCGCGTCGAAGCCATCCAGTACTTTGTCTTCGACCTGCCCTACTTCGCCGGCCATGACCTGCGCAAGGTTCCGCTGGTGGAGCGCCGCGCGCTGCTGCGCCGGCTCTTCGAACACAACGCCTCGCCGCGCCTGCAGTTCAGCGAGGAGTTCGAAGCCAGTGCCGGCGACATGCTGGACGCGGCGTGCCGCATGAAGCTGGAAGGCGTGATCGGCAAGCGTGTCGACTCCGGCTACGTCAGCGCGCGCAGCAATACGTGGATCAAGCTCAAATGCACCTTGCGCCAGGAATTCGTGGTGGCGGGCTTTACCGATCCCAAGGGCAGCCGCAATGGCATTGGCTCGCTGCTGCTGGGCGTGCACGACAGCGGCGGGCGCCTGCGCTATGCGGGCAATGTCGGCACCGGCTTTGACACCCGCACGCTGGACGAGCTGCGTGCGCAACTGGATGCGCTGCGTGCCGATGCCTCGCCGTTTCACACAGTGCCGGCCGGCGTGCGCGGGCATTGGGTCAAGCCCAGGCTGGTGGCCGAGGTCTCGTTCGGCAGCTGGACCCGCGAAGGCCGGGTGCGCCATGCGGTGTTCCATGGCCTGCGCACCGACAAGCCCGCCGGCGCGGTCTCGGTGGAGCAGCCGGCGGCGCCCGCGGGCAAAGGCAAGGCGGCAGCCACGACGCAGGACAAGCCGGCAAGCAAGCCTGCGCCCAAATCCAAGGCCGGCGCGGCCAGGCGCCAGACCGCGGTGGACGGCAAGGTCTCGATCAGCAACGCCGGGCGTGTGATCGATGCCGAGTCGGGCCTGACCAAGGGCGAACTGGTGCGCTACTACGAGCGCGCCGCGCCGCTGATGCTGCCGCACCTGCGCGGGCGGCCGATCGCGATGGTGCGCGCGCCGTCAGGCGTGGGCGGCGAGCAGTTCTTCCAGCGCCACAGTGACACGCTGCGCGTGGACGGCCTCAACGTGCTGGACCCCGGACTGTGGCCGGGACATCCCGCACTGCTGGAGATTGCCTCGGCCGAGGCGCTGGTCGCGGCCGCGCAGCTCAACGTGGTGGAGTTCCATACCTGGAACGCAAGCAAGCGCAGCATCGACCGGCCCAACCGCATCATCTTCGACCTCGACCCCGGCGAGGGCGTGCCCTGGGACCAGGTGCAGGAGGCGGCCGCGCTGATGAAGGCGTTGCTGGACGAGCTGGGGCTGGCCAGTTTCCTCAAGACCAGCGGCGGCAAGGGCCTGCACGTGGTGGTGCCGGTGACGCCGCGCGCGGGCTGGGACGAGCTGAAGGACTTCGCGCGCGACGTGGTGCTGCACGTGGCCGCGACGCTGCCGCAGCGCTTCGTCGCCAAGAGCGGCGCGCGCAATCGGGTCGGCAAGATTTTCATCGATTACCTGCGCAACGGCATGGGCGCCACCACGGTGGCGGCATTCTCGGCGCGCGCGCGGCCCGGGCTGGGCGTGTCGATTCCGGTGGCGTGGGAGGAACTTGACACGCTGACCAGCGCCGCGCAATGGACCGTCGCCAACGTCGAAGCACGGCTGGACGCGCTCGAAGCGGCCGACCCGTGGGCGGACTACGCCGGCACCCGGCAGGCCATCACGCACGCCGCGGCACGCCTGGCGCGCGCCGGATAGCGCCTGCACCGGGGCTGTCGTGGCCCGCGGCCGGCGGCACATTTCTTGCCCCTTGGTCACGAGTGTGTCCCGGCGATATCCATGTTGCGCATCACGCCAGGACGGCAAAACCCCACGGAGACAGACCATGGCCCCACTCAAGATTCTCGCGAACCTGCGCGCCGCCGGCACCACCGGCGCGGCCCCGCGCAACCGCCGCGGCCTGCGCCGCCTGCTGGTGTCCTGCGCCATGCTGTCCTGCGCGGCCGCACCGGTGCAGGCCAAGCTGCCCGCGCCAACGCCCGAGCAGCAGCAGGCAGCCGAAGCCAAGAAGGCCAAGGAAGCCGAAACCGCCAAGCAGCAAGCCGATGCGCTGGCCGTGGTGCAGGACCGCATTGCCGCGCGCTTTGGCAAGGGCGGCACCGATTACAAGGGCTGGACCGAACCGGGCAAGATCCCGCAGAAGGCCGCCGAAGCGCCGCGCTCCACCGGCCCGCAAGGCGGCACCTCGCCCAGCGCCGAGGCCCACAGCGGCGAGGCGGCGCGCCGCTAGCCCCGGACGCTACCCCCGCCACCCCGCGCTTTTCCCTAACCGCGACGTTGCCAAGCCGGCACGCGTCTTGCCACTGCGAAGCGGAACGGCCCGCGCAAAAACTCTGCGGCTATGTTGACGATCAAGGGGACGGCGATGATCTGGGGGATGGGAGCTTGCAAAATTTTCAAAGGCAGTACGCGCCACCGTGGTAAGCCTTACACACGACCAGCGGGGAACGGCGCGCTTTTACACGGCGGTGCCACGCCGTGCTGCCGGCCATTGCGGGCGTGCGCCGCTGCGCCGCTCAGTGTGAAGCCATGAAGCCGCAAGTCGACCGCGCCCCGCTGATCCTGAACGTAGAGGATCGTGAAGGGCCGCGCTACGTCAAGAGCCGCATCCTCCATCGCGGCGGCTTTTCCGTGATCGAGGCCGTCACCGGCCATTCGGCGCTGTCGCTGGTGCGCCAGCACGGGCCCTCACTGGTGCTGCTGTCGGCAAGGCTGCCCGATATCAGCGGCCTGGAAGTGTGCCGTCTGCTGAAAGAAGACCCGCAGACCGCGCGCACGCTGGTGCTGCTGACGTCCCCCGGGCTGGCCCAGTCGCGCCAGCGCGTGGAAGCGCTGAACTGCGGCGCCGACGGCTATCTGGTGGAGCCCGCCGAACCCGAGGAACTGCTGTCCAGCATCCAGGCATTGCTGCGGCTGCGCGGTGCCGAGGACGCCTACCACCGCACCTCGCGCGCGCTGCACGAGCATGAGGACATGTTCCGCCAGCTCGCCGAATCGCTGGCCGACGTGGTGTGGATCCTCGATCCGTCGACGCGGCGGCTGCTGTTTGCCAGTTCATCGCTGGCGGCAGTGTGCGGCTACTCGGCCGAGCAGCTGATGGACGACCCGCGCCTGTGCCTGGAACGCGTGGCGCCGGCCGACCGCGCGCGCGTAGAAACCGCCGTAGAGCGCATGCTGCGCGACGGCAGCATGGATATCGAATTCGGCCTGGTCCTGCCCGGCGGCGAGCCGCGCGAAGTCCGCGCGCGCGCCTTTCCCATGCGCAGCCATGGCGGCGCGGACGACACCGAAGGCACGCACGCTGCTGCGGGCAGTCCGCCGCCGCGCATTGCCGGGATCTGCCAGGACGTGACGCTGCAGAACCGCGCCGGGCGCACATTGCGCGACGAGGAACGGCGCAAGGACCAGTTCCTGGCGATGCTGGCGCATGAGCTGCGCAACCCGCTGGCGCCGCTGCGCAGCGCCGCCGACCTGCTGCAGCAGATGGCGCCCACCCGCGAAGACATGTTCCGCGCGCGCGACATCATTGGCCGGCAGGTGCATCATCTGACCCGGCTGGTCGACGAGCTGCTCGATATCTCGCGCTTCAACCAGGGCCGCATCACGCTGCGGCAAGACCTGGTGGAGCTGCGCACCGCGCTCAATACCGCGGTGGAAGCGGTGCGCCCGGTGCTCGACGCCTACCGGCACACGCTGCGGCTGTCGTTGCCCGAGCAGCCGCTGCCGGTGCGCGGCGACCTGGTGCGCCTGACGCAGATCTTCAGCAACCTGCTGCAGAACGCGGCCGCGTACACCCCGGCCGGCGGCGTGATCTCGGTCGAAGCCGGCTTCGACGACAGCGCGCCGGAGACCGTGCCGGATGCGGTCTCGGGCGGGCAGGTCATGGTTCGCGTGCGCGACAACGGCACCGGCCTGTCCGCGGCGCTGCAGCGGCAACTGTTCGATCCGCTGGCCCCGTCCGACCCGGCCAGGGAGAACGATGCTCCGACGGAGACGCATCACAGCGCCTTCCCGCATGACGGGCCGGGCATCGGCCTGACGCTGGTGCAAAAGCTGGTGCAGCTGCACGGCGGCACCATTCGTGCCTTCAGCGCCGGCCCCGGCCAGGGCAGCACCTTCACCGTGACGCTGCCGGTCGAGCCGTGGCAGAACTGGCATCCCGGCTCCGGCAAGGCCGGTCCGCGGCGCAGCGTGCCGCGCCGCATCCTGGTGGTGGACGACAACGTCGACGCGCTCGAGGCCATGACGATGGCGCTGCAGGCGATGGGGCATACCGTGGTGACCGCGCCCGACGGCCCCAGCGCGCTGGCGCGCGCAAGCGACGCGCGCCCGGACCTGGTGCTGCTGGACCTGGGCATGCCGGCCATGGACGGCTTTGAAACCGTGCGACGGCTGCGCGCGCTGCCCGAACTGCGCGGCGCCAAACTGGTCGCGCTGACCGGCTTCGGCCAGCCCGAGGACCGCCGCCGCGCCCTGGAGGCGGGGTTCGACCAGCACCTGGTCAAGCCCGCCGACCTGGACGCGCTGACGCGGCTGCTGGACGAACTGGACGCGGAGCGCGCCTAGCGCCAGGCTTGCGCCAGCCGAAGCCTGGAACCGTGCCTTGAACAAGGAGCTATCCGTGCATACCACGCCCGATCCCGACATCCCGCCCCGCGAGCCCGAAGTCCCGCCGCCGGAGCCGCCGCCCGGTCCGCCCCAACCCGTGGAAGACCCGCCTCCGGGCGACATGCCGCCACCGCCGCCGCAACGTGCCGGCAATCGTGGCAAAGGAGCGATCAAGTGTCCCGCATCATCTGGAAAGGCGCCATTGCCTTCGGCCTCGTCAACATCCCTGTCGTCCTTCGCCCCGCGTCGCGCAGCCAGTCGCTAGACCTGGACCTGCTGGACGTGCGCGACATGGCCCCGGTGGGCTACCAGCGCATCAACAAGAGCACCGGCAAGCCGGTCGACAAGGAGCATATCGTCAAGGGCTACCAGTACGCCAAGGACGAGTACGTGCTGCTCAACGAGGAAGATTTCCGCCGGGCCAATGTCGAGGCCACGCAGACCGTGGACATCGTCAGCTTTGTCGATGCCGAGAGCATTCCGCCGTACTACTTCGACACCCCGTACTACCTCGAGCCCGACAAGCGCGGCGAGCGCGGCTATGCGCTGCTGCACGAAACCATGCGCCGCACCGGCAAGGCCGCGCTGGCGCTGGTGGTGCTGCGCGCGCGCCAGCACCTGGCGGCAATGCTGGTGCACGACGACGCGCTGGTGTTGAACACCATGCGCTTCGCCGACGAGGTACTGCCGATCTCCGAACTGAGCCTGCCGAAGGCCGCCACCGGCAAGGCCACCGGCGCGCGTGCCAAAGAAATCGAGATGGCGAGCAAGTTGGTCGAAGACATGAGCGAGGACTGGGCCCCGGAGCAATACCGCGACACCTATCGCGACGACCTGATGACGCGCATCGAGGAAAAGATCGAGTCCGGCAAGACCCACCAGCTAACCCCGCCTGCGGAAGAGGAAGAAGCGCCGCGCCAGGGTGCCAAGGTCATCGACATGGTGGCGCTGCTGCGCCAGAGCCTGGGCAAGCGCGGCAAGGGCAAGCAGGAAGACGAGAGCGAGGCCGAGACAGAGACCGAAACCGAAGCCGAGCCCGCACGCCGCAAGGCTACCGCGCGGCACGCCGCCGCACGCAAGCAGACCGCCGCCAAACGGACCAGCGCCACACCGGCCAAGCGCACCCGCAGCACCAGCTCAAAAACCGCCAGCGCCAAGCGCGCCGCCAAGAGCGAATCGCACGCGCCAGCCGCGCGCAAGAGCGCCGGCACGACCAGCAGGAAGCGCGCGGCCTGATCCGTTTCTACGGACTCAAACGTGCCGCTTGGGTACTCCCTCTCCCGCTCGCGGGAGAGGGCCGGGGTGAGGGCCAGCGTCTCAACAAAGTTCCACCCGTCGAGTTTCCACCGCCCCCCTCACCGCGTCGACACCTTCAAATTGTCATTCACCGACGTCACCCCCTCGACGCTGCGAATCGTCTTCAACGCAAGGTCATGCTGCTGCTGGGTCGGCACCGTGCCGCTGACCTCCACCGCGCCCTGCTGCGTCGTCACACGAATGCCGGTGGACTTGAGGTCCTTGGTGCCGAGCAGCCGGGTCTTGATCTTCGTGGTGATGGCGCTGTCCTCGATGCTCTGCTTGGCCTGATTGACGCCCGTCACCGCGCTGCTGTCCGGATCGGGCCGCCCGGGCATGCCAGGCGCCGAGTTGACCGGTGCCACCGGCGCATCGTCGGTCGCAACGAAGATCAGCCCGCTCTTGTCGAGCGCCAGCGCGCTACCGGCAGCCGCAGCCAGCGCCACGGCGCAGGCCATGCGCACGGGGCGCGCGGTGGTTCGGGAAAATCGCATGGCTTCCTCCTTGACGGTCCAGCGCCCCGCGGCCGGGCTGGCACACGGCGCCACTGGCAAGGCATTTTTCAGCAAGCTCCATACCCACCATAGCGGACCGGGCGGTGCCCGCGGCAGCGGGCCGGATGCTGTGTAAAACGGGCCACGCGTTGTAAAAGCGCCGCGGCGCGCGCGTGGCGCATCGCGCGCATCGCGCCGGCCCAGGCGGCGTGGCGGCGCTGTCGCGCTTGGCATGGCGATTGCGAAGCAAGGTCTGCGGCAGTTCGCCGCGTCAAGGAGCTAGCAATGGGACAGCAGCAACAGCCGGGTCAATCGCAGTCGGGCCAATCGCAATCTGGCCAGAAGCAGCAGGAACAATCGCAAACTGGCCAACGCGGCAGCCAGCAGCAACCGGGACAACAAGGCGGCGGGCAGATGGGTGACAAGGACCGCATGCAGGACCAACAACAGCAGCAGGACCGCGGCAGCTCGCAGCCCGGCCAGCAAGGCGGCCAACGCAGCGGCCAGCAAAGCGGCCAGGGTGGGCAGGGTGGCCAGCAGGGCGGGCAAGGCGGACAAGGCGGACAACGCCAGCAATAACCCCAGCCGCTACAACCAGGCAGCTATCCGGGTATGTGCGTGAGCAACATGCGGTGCTGACGCAGGGGCATACGCCGGAGATTGGCAGGCCGGAACCCTGAACGG
This sequence comes from Cupriavidus nantongensis, assembly GCF_041726985.1. Taxonomy (GTDB): domain Bacteria; phylum Pseudomonadota; class Gammaproteobacteria; order Burkholderiales; family Burkholderiaceae; genus Cupriavidus; species Cupriavidus nantongensis_A. Next base: position 1,132,129 of record NZ_CP168302.1, read on the forward strand.
GGCTCCGGCCCTTTTTACGGGTGGGGCGCGGCGGCGCGTAGCGCGCGCAGGTCGCCGCCATCCCGTGTATGCTGGCCCTGGCCCAATCCCTTTTCCTTCCAGGCAGTTCCAGCCTTGTCCAGCGTCACTGACCCCGCCCCGGGCAGCGCCACGCCACAGCGCCGCGGCCCGCTGCATCAGCTCTCCGCAAGACTGCGGGAGCAGGCCGGTGCGCACGTGCGCGCGCTGACCCGCAGCAATTCGGGACTGCGCCTGGACTATGACAACCCGCCCGGCGACCCCGGCCTGTTCGGCCCCGAAGCGGTCTGCTGGCGCGTGCATGCGGATTTCCCGGCGATGCTGGCCGGCGGCGTCAGCGCGCTGCTGCTGCAGACCTTGCATCCGCTGGCGCTGGCGGGAGTATGGGACCACTCCAGTTTTCGCACCGACATGCAGGGCCGCCTGGGCCGCACCGCGCAGTTCATCGCCGGCACCACCTATGGCAGCCGCGCCGACGCCATGGCGCTGATCGAACGCGTGCGGCGCATCCATACCGGCGTGTCCGGCATCGCGCCGGACGGACGGCCCTACGCGGCATCGGACCCCGCGCTGCTGACCTGGGTGCACGTGGCCGAGGTCTCGAGCTTCCTGGCGGGATACCTGCGCTATGTCGGGCCGCTCGGCGCTGCCGCGCAGGACCGCTATTACGCCGAGGTGGCCCGCATCGCGCAGTTGCTCGGCGCGGCCGAGGTGCCGCGCTCACGCGCCGAAGTGGACGCCTACCTCGAGTCCATGCGGCCCGCGCTGCTGGCCAGCGAGCGTACCCGCGAAGTGGTGCGCCTGGTCAGGAAGATGCCGGTGGCCAATCCGTTGCTGCAGCCGGCGGTCAGCATCATGGCCGACGCGGGCATCGCGCTGCTGCCGCCATGGGCGCGCCGCCAGCTCGACCTGGACGGGCCCTCGATCCGCCGCTCCGCGGCGCTGGCCGGCATGCACGTGCTGGCGCCGGCACTGCGGTGGGCCCTGGGCGCGGGCCTGGCCGCGCGGGCCCGGCGACGCGTGGCGCGCGGCATGGACGCTCAGACCGGCTGAGGGATTAAGCCCGGACGGGCCGCGAACGGCGTGCGCATACCCGACACGGGCCGATCAGCGAACGCTTCTTGGTTGCAAAGCGGAATTAGCGCCGGAATCCCCCGCATTTCAGGGAATCGGACGCCGGGGAAGTGGCGTTAAATGTGGCTCGGCATTCCGAACGGCCGGTCGGGTTATTCGACCGCCCGGCCACAGCGCCGCAGAGCGCGATTCAAACGACGCGGGCAAAAAAGAAGCCCACGCGCGGGGTGCTCGTAGGCTTTCCAGGACTGCTCGAGCCAAACAGCTCTTGTTACGAATATAAACGCGCTTACATGAGGTGTAAATCCCGCTTCTATCAGGGGATTCCCCTAGCGCGAAACGCACGCCGTTGCGTACTTCTGGCATTTTTGCCCCTGAAATCATTTTCAGGCTACTTCTTGCAGAGGCTGGCAAATCCCCGCCAGCCCAATGCCCGCCTGGCCTTGCCGGCCAGGCGGGCGCCTCGGCACGCTCGTCCATGGCGAGATCCGCTACCTCAATACATAGAGAAAGGCAACAACATTAGTAGAGCGTTGACTCTAGATCATGCGTGCCGTGCCGTCCGTCAACGTTTGTAAAACTTTGTTACTCTCACCCCTGAAGTATTCCCCTTCTCTTCTGGCAGCGCCAACCGCCGGCCATTGCACGACATTCCGGGGCCCGCACGCAGGGTCGGGTCTCGGCGCAATCCAGGCGGCCAGTCCGGTCGCCGTTACCGAGAGCGGATGTTTCCCCTGCCGCCCAGGCCGTGCCGCACCCCAAGCCGCCGGCCAACGGACCGTTATCAGCCGCCAGAACCCTTGCGGGCTCTTCCGGAGTCGTTGTGAAGAAGAAGGAAATCCGGCCCAAGCAACCCAGCCGACGGCAACTGCAGTCCCAGCAATTCGCCGCGTACCGCATCACCCAGTCCCCGGTGATCGTGCACTTGTCCAACGGCGCCCGGCTGCACGGGCTGGTGCTGGCCGCCGACGATTTCGTGCTGCTGCTCGGCCGGCAACCGGACGACATCCAGCCCACCGTGGTCTACAAGCGCGCCATCTGCCTGGTCACGCCGGCCGACGCGCCGGAGGTAATAGGGGTTGCGCCGGAAACGGTGGCTGCGCCGGATTTCGTGCCGCTCTATATTCCGCGCACGCGCAAGCGCCGCTAGGCCGGCGCACGGACTGCCCCCTTCCCGCATTTGCCCCCCGTCGCCATACGGCGCCGGATTGCGCTTTCCCCGCCCAGCCGGCACCCCGCGAAACTATCGCGGAGATCACTCTAAACCTTTGCCTTGCCCGGTCGATAACCCAAGCAACGGAGGCACTCTACGCCCTGCAAAGCAGGCCGCCAACGTTACGGCACTAGCCGGAATGCCCAAAACTTTGCATATAGGAGTCGTACCATGGCGCAAGTCATTAACACCAATTCGTTGTCTCTGATGACTCAGAACAACATGAACGCTTCGCAATCGTCGCTGAACACGGCGATCCAGCGCCTGTCGTCGGGCCTGCGCATCAACAGCGCCAAGGACGACGCCGCCGGCCAGGCGATTGCGAACCGCTTCACCGCCAACATCCGCGGCCTGACGCAAGCCCAGCGCAACGCCAACGACGGCATCTCGCTGGCGCAGACCACCGAAGGCGCGCTGACCGAAGTCAACAACAACCTGCAGCGTATCCGTGAACTGAGCGTGCAGGCCGCCAACGGCTCGAACTCGGCTTCGGACCTGAAGTCGATCCAGGACGAAATCTCGCAACGCCTGTCGGAAATCGACCGCACCTCGCAGCAGACCGACTTCAACGGCGTGAAGGTGCTGTCCGCCAACGCCAAGCCGCTGACCATCCAGGTCGGCGCCAACGACGGCGAGACCATCACCATCGACCTGAAGCAGATCGATTCGACCACGCTGGGCCTGAAGGGCTTCAGCCTGAGCAGCAACGCCCTGAACGTCAGCGAAGCCATCACGCAGACCAACGTTGCCGCCACCCCGACCGCCGTGGACCTGTCGTCGGCCGCCACCTCGCTGGGCGTTGCGGCCAGCAGCCTGAGCCTGCACAACGTGAAGGACGCCACCGGTGCCGCCACCGCCAACTACGTGGTCAAGTCGGGCGACGACTTCTACGCGGCTTCGGTCGACGATGCCACGGGTGATGTCGTGCTGAACGTGGCCGACCTCGAGTTCACCGACCCGAGCAACGGCGTGACGACCGCTACTGCGCTGGCCAACCAACTGGTCAAGGTAGGCGTCGACAGCGCCGGTACCGTGACCGCGTTCGCCACGGTGCAAGGCCGCAACTTCGCCGTCGGCGCTGGTGCGCTGGCCAACGGCGGCGCCACGCCGACCGACTTCGACAACACCGGCACCGACATCGTCCTGAGCGGCGCTGGCGCCTCGGCTGAATTCGCCGGCGCGTCGAGCGTCGACCCGCTGAAGAAGCTGGACGCCGCGCTGAAGATCGTTGACGACCTGCGCAGCTCGCTGGGTGCCGTGCAGAACCGCTTCGACTCGACCATCGCCAACCTGGGCACGACCGTGACCAACCTGTCCTCGTCGCGCTCGCGCATCCAGGACGCAGACTACGCCACGGAAGTGTCGAACATGACCCGCGCGCAGATCCTGCAACAGGCTGGCACCTCGGTCCTGTCGCAAGCCAACCAGACCACGCAGAGCGTGCTGTCGCTGCTGCGTTAATCGCATCCGCAGACTGGCATACGAGGCTGGGCCGCAAGGCCCGGCCTTTTTGCCAGGGCAGCCGGAACGCGCTGGAGCGTTTCGCAGGCAGACCGCTGCCTGCCAAGCGTTTCAACCTGAACCCGCCACACGCCAACGGAGCCGAGCATGGCGCTTCCCCCTACCGTGAAACCGACCGCAGTGCGCCTGCCGTCCGAGGTGCCGGCCCCCGGCGCGATGGCGCCCCCCGCACGCGCCGGCTTGCACGCGCCGGAGAAAGACACTGCGCGCGCCCCGGCGCAAGCCGTCGCCGCATCCGCCGCGATCGGGGAGCTGGTGGAAGCGTTCAAGACCACCTCGATCGGCCTGCGCTTCGAGATCGACGAGGCCACGCACCGTGTCGTCACCAAGGTGATCGACAAGGAAACCGGCGACCTGATCCGGCAGATGCCCACCGATGAGGTGCTGCGCATCGCCCGCGCCATCGACAAGCTGCAGGGGCTGTTCGTCAGCCAGGCGGCCTGAGACCTGATCACCAGTTGAAGACGAGACAATAAAAATGGCAACGATCTCCTCCATCGGCATCGGCTCCAACCTGGACCTGAGCACCCTGCTGGACCAGCTGCAGAAGGCCGAGCAGGCACCGCTTGACGCCATCAACACGCAGGCCAAGAGCTACCAGACCAGGCTGTCCGCCTACAGCCAGGTACAGAGCGTGCTGGACGCCTACAAGGCCGCCGCCACGAAGCTGTCGAACGCCGCCACCTTCGGCGCGGTCAAGGCCTCGGTCGGCACGCCGGACGTGATGTCGGTGACCACCGCGGCCAATGCCGTGCCGGGCAACTACACCATCACCGTCAACACGCTGGCGACCGCGCAGTCTCTGGTCAGCGGCAACGTGGCCGACCAGAAGGCCGCGATCGGCGGCGGCGAGCTGGTGTTCGACTTCGGCGAGGCGCTGGCCACCGGCGGCGCCCCCACCAGCACCAAGAAGGTCACCATCGCGGCGGGCTCGTCGCTCGAAGGCATGCGGGATGCCATCAACAAGGCCGGTATCGGCGTGACCGCCAGCATCGTCAATGACGGCAGCGCCAGCCCGTATCGCCTGGTGCTGACCTCGGACAAGACCGGCACGCAGGCCACCATGCGCGTGTCGTCGACGGATGCGGCGCTGAACAACGTGGTCGCCTTCGACCCGGCCGCCGCGCCCGCCGCCAACAAGATGGAGCAGAAGGTACCGCCGGCCAACGCGACGCTGAAGATCAACGGCATCGACGTGGTCAGCCAGAGCAATGCGGTGGTGGACGCCGCGCAGGGCGTGACCATGAACCTGTCCAAGACCGGCACCACTTCGCTGGTGGTGACGCGCGACAACGACGCGATCAAGGCCTCGATCCAGGCCTTCGTCACCGCGTACAACAACATCCAGAGCACCGCCAAGTCGCTGACGGCATTCGATGCCAAGGCCGGCACGTCGGCGGCGCTGACCGGCGACGGCACGCTGCGTTCGATCCAGTCGAGCCTGCGCTCGATGCTGGGCGGCGCCATGGACGACGGCAACGGCGGCACCATCACGCTGATCGACGTCGGCATCACGTTCCAGAAAGACGGCACCATGAAGCTGGACGACGCCAAGCTGAGCAAGGCGATGAACGACAACCTGGGCCGGGTCACCTCGCTGTTCTCGAGCACCACCGGCGACGGCGGCATCGGCAAGCGCGCCTCCACCTATATCGAAGGCCTGAGCAAGACCGACGGCGCGCTCAAGGTGGCGCAGGACGGCATCACCAAGACGCTGAAGGACCTGGAGGACGACTATGACCGGGTCCAGGACCGCGTCACCGCCACCATCGACCGCTACAAGGCCCAGTTCACGCAGTTGGACCTGGTCGTGTCGCAGATGAACCGCACCAGCAGCTACCTGACGCAGCAGTTCAACGCGCTCAACAACAGCATCAAGAAGTAACCGCCGCATCCCACCGCCACGAGGAACCAGCCATGTTCGCCCGCGCATCCGCCAATGCCTACGCCCAGGTCGGCGTCCAGACCGGTGCCATGAGCGCCAGCCCGCACAAGCTGATCGCCATGCTGTATGACGGCGCGCGCGCCGCGATCGCGCGGGCCAGGTTCCACCTGGAAGGCGGCAACATCGCCGAGCGCGGCAATGCCATCTCCAAGGCCATCGACATCATCGACAACGGCCTGCGCGCGGTGCTCGACCACGACGCCGGCGGCGAGATCTCGGCCAACCTCGAAGCGCTGTACGAATACATGGTGCGCCGGCTGATGCTGGCCAACCTGCGCAGCGACGCAGCGCTGCTGAGCGAGGTCGACGCGCTGCTGGAGACCCTGGCCTCGGCCTGGGCGCAGATCGATGACACCGCCGCCGGGGCCGAGCGGCAACCCGCCTTACAGGACAACTGACATGGCCATCCCTCCAGTGTTTTCGCCGATCGTGGCCTGCTACGAGGACATCCTCGCGCTGTCCGCGCGCATGCATGAAGCCGCGCAGGGCGCCGACTGGGACACGGTCACCACGCTGCAGCAAGCCTACCTGGCCCAGGTAGAGCGCCTGCGCCAGCTCGACCACGACGCCCCGTTCTCCGATGCCGAGCGCATGCGGCGCTACCAGCTGCTGGACCGGATCCTGACCTACGACGCCCGCATCCGTGACCTGGCGCTGCCGCAGCTCAAGCGGCTCGGCGACATGCTGACCAGCTCGCGCCGGCAATTCGAACTGAGCGCCGCGTATGGCGTTACGACCGGCGCCACCACCTGAGGCGGCCTGAGCGCCGCTCCCTCTTTCCGGCAGGCCGCACCGCCTGCCGTCCCCTGATCCATGCGACCCGTATGACCGGCATCCACCTGCCGCCAGGCCTGGCACCCGGTCAGGCCCCGGACCCCCAGACCCTGCGCACTGCCATCGCCCTCGACCAGGTCGCGGCGTTGCAGCCGGTGGCCGAGGCGACCGAGTCGAACGTCCAGAACGCCACCGGACAGGCCGTCCGCCACAGCGCGCTCGCAAGCGGCCCCAATGCCATGGCTGGCCAGGGCGCCCTGCTGCCTGGCGCGTCGACGCAGGAATCCCTGAGCGCGGCGGCGCGCGCCATCCTGGCCGTGATGGACGGTGCCGAAGCCCAGCCGGTGCGCGGCAATGCGTCGCTGCTGCCGGCGGCACCCACGGCAGCGTCGGCGCAGGCCACCGCCGCGGCGCTGGCGAATGCGGTCGGCCAGAGCGGCCTGTTCTATGAATCGCACCTGGCCCAGTGGGTGTCCGGCGCGCGCGGGCTGGCCAGCCTGCGCCAGGAGCCGCAGGCGCAGGTTCCGGTGCCGGGCCGCCCAGCTGCCCCAGCCGGTGCAAGCCAGGGTGCCGCTGCCGCGCCGCCGTCGCTGCAGCTGGCCTATGCCGGCAGCGGCGCAGGGGCGGAGCCGGCGCGGCCATCCATGCCGCCGCTGCTGCCGGCCTCGCAGGTGCTGGCCGAAGCGCTGGCTTCAGCGGGCAATCCGCGCGTGGCGCACAGCCATGCGGCGGCCGAACAGGCGCTGCGGCAAGGCACCGCGACCACGGCGTTATACAGCCGCGACGCCGGCCCCGCCGCGCAGCGCCCTTCTGCCGCGACGCTGGCCACACAGGCCTATCAATCCACGGCGCAGGCGGGCGCGCGCTTCGCTGCGCTGGACGACCTCGCCAGCCAGGCGCCGCGCTTGTCCGATAGCGGCGCGCAGGCTTCGACAGATACCAGCCGGCAGTCGACGGCCGCCGGCCCGGCCATCCATCCCGCAACCGAAGGCGTGGTCCGCCAGCAACTGGAGTTGCTCGCCACGCAACAGTTCCGCTTTGCCGGCGAAGCCTGGCCCGGCGTGCCGATGGAATGGGAGCTGCTGCGCGCGGAGGCTGACGCCACGGCCACCCATGGCGAAGCCGCGCGGCCGTGGTCGAGCCGCCTGCGGCTGCAGCTGCCGAATCTGGGCGTGGTCGAAGCGGTGCTGACCCTCGGCCCTGGCGGTCTCGACGCCCGCGTGGCCACGCCCGAAACCGACGTCGCCGCGCGTTTCATCGCGGCGCGGCCGCAGCTGCGCAGCCAGCTCGAGGCGCATGGCATCGCGGTGCAGCGCCTGAGCGTGCAGACGCAGGACAGCCTGGCGCAAGGCGGGACGCAATGAGCGACGCAGCACACGAGCGCGGCGCAGCGATCGCGCTGTCGTACCAGCACAGCGACAAGGCGCCGCGCGTGGTCGCCAAGGGCTATGGCGTGGTCGCCGAAGCCATCATCGCCCGCGCGCGCGAGGCCGGCGTCTACGTCCACGACTCGCCGACGCTGGTGAACCTGCTGATGCAGGTCGACCTGGACAGCCACGTGCCGCCGCAGCTCTATGTGGCGGTGGCCGAACTGCTGGCATGGATCTACCAGCTGGAATCGGGCCTGGATCCCGGCGCGCCGGGCCCGGCCTGAGCGCCCGCCCCGACGGCAAAAGCCCCCGGCCGCTTGCGCGCGCCGGGGGCTTTCCGCTGCGGGCAAGGCGCTGGCCTTACACCGCCATATTCATCATCTCCTGATAAGCCGCCACCAGCCGGTTGCGCACCTGCACCCCGGTCTGGAACGACACGTTGGCCTTCTGCAGGTCGATCATCACGTCGTTGAGCGCCACGCCGGGCTTGCCCAGCTCGAACGCCTCGGCCTGGCCGTAGGCGCGCTCCTGCGCGGCGTTGATGCGGCCGAGCGAGCGCTGCAGCTCGCCGGCGAAGCCGCCGCCGACCGGCGCCGCGGCCTGCCCGGCGGAGTTGCCGGAGGCAACCTGGGACATCCCGCGCAGCTGCTGCAGCATGCCCTCGATGGAAGAGATAGTGGTCATGGGTCGTAATCGGCCGGAGGTCCGGCCCGGTTGGTCTTGGGGCGCGCCGTGGGCGCCGGTTGGCCGGTTCCCGGCCTGCCACAGGCCCGCGCCGGGCGGATCCGCAGCCAGTTTCAGCCCTCGCAGCGTACCTGCCGCCACCCTCGCCCGATGGACCGAAATCGGCCGGAAAACCCGGTCTATTCACCGGATTGTCGCGCTCAAGTCTGGCCGATCATTGCCACCGTGCCGGAAGAGCGCGGGCCGTGGTCCCGTGCGGGTGCCGGCAATCACCAGACAACCATCCATTCGGGAGTACGCGTGTTTTCTCTGCAGCGCAATGTGAGCAATGCGGTGAGCCGTGCCGTGAGCCGAGCCGACGACCAGGGCGGTAAGCATCGCCCGTGCCGTCGCGAGCGTCGCGGCGCCGGATCCGGAGCACGCGCATGACCGCGGCAGTGGCACTGCCCGGGCGTCCGGCCGAAATGCTGGAGCGCCTGAAGGCCAACCCGAAGCTGCCGCTGATGCTGGGCGGCGCGGCCCTGGCCGCCGCGATCGCGGTGGGCGTGCTGTGGTCGCGCGGCCCGGACTACAAGGTCCTGTACAGCAACCTGTCGGAGCGCGACGGCGGCGCGGTGCTGCAGTCACTGCAGCAGATGAACGTGCCGTACAAGTTCGCCGAAGGCGGCGGCGCCGTGATGGTGCCGGCCGAGAAGGTGCACGAGACGCGGCTGCGGCTGGCCTCGCAGGGGCTGCCCAAGAGCGGCACCGCCGGCATGGAGCTGATGGACAACCAGAAGTTCGGCATCAGCCAGTTTGCCGAGCAGGTCAACTACCAGCGCGGGCTGGAGGGCGAGCTGGCGCGCTCGATCGAATCGATCGCCGCGGTGCAGTCCGCGCGCGTGCACCTGGCCATCCCCAAGCCGACGCTGTTCGTGCGCGAGCGCCAGAAGCCGACCGCCTCGATCGTGCTGCAGTTGTATCCGGGCCGTGCCATCGACGAAGGCCAGGTCGCGGCGATCAGCCACCTGGTGTCGTCGAGCGTGCCGGAGCTGACGCCCAAGTCGATCTCGATCGTCGACCAGCACGGCAACCTGCTGTCGAACACCGGCAACGAGCGCATGCTCGACGCCACCCAGCTCAAGTACGTGCAGGCACTGGAGCAGAACTACCTGAAGCGCATCGAGGCGATCCTGACGCCGATCGTCGGCAAGGACAACGTGCGCGCGCAGGTCACCGCCGACGTCGATTTCTCCATCGTCGAGCACACCGACGAGAGCTACAAGCCGAACCAGGACCCGACCCGCTCGGCGATCCGCAGCCAGCAGACCAGCGAATCGACCCAGCAGGGCGCAACGCCGCCGGGCGGCGTGCCCGGGGCGCTGTCGAACCAGCCGCCCGCTGCCGCCGCCGCGCCGGTGACCACGCCGCAGACGCCGCGCGCGGGCCAGGCCCCGGGCCAGGCGGGTGCACCGGCTGCCGCGCAACCTGGCCAGCCCGGCCAGGCGGCGCAGGGCGCCACCACTACCGCATCCAGCGGCCCGAGCAGCAACCGCCGCGACTCCACCGTCAACTATGAGCTGGACCGCTCGGTGCGCCACGTGCAGCAGGCCCCGGGCGGCGTGCGCCGGCTGTCGGTGGCGGTGGTGGTCAACTACCGCCAGCAGGCCGATGCCAAGGGCAAGCTCGTCGCCGAACCGCTGCCGCCGGCGCTGCTGGCGCAGATCCAGAACCTGACCAAGGAAGCGATGGGGTTCTCGGCCGATCGCGGCGACTCGATCAACGTGGTCAACAGCCCCTTCACCGCCGAGCGCGAGAAGGCCGAGCCCGAACTGCCGCTGTGGAAGCAGCCCGACATGATTGCACTGGGCAAGACCCTGGCCGGCTACCTGCTGCTGGCACTGCTGGCGCTGTTCGTGTGGTTCAAGGTGGCGCGGCCGATCCTGCGCCGCTACACCACGCCGCCGTTGCCGGCGCCCGAGCCCAGGGACGAGACCGAGGCGGTGCTGCTGCCGCCGGAAGAGCCGGCCAATCCGGAAATCCTGCGGCTCGCCGCCAAGTATGAAAGCGATCTCGCGCTGGTGCGCGACGCCGCCCAGCGCGACCCCCGCCTGGTCGCCAGCGTGATCAAGAACTGGATTAGCAATGACAACCGCTAAGGGCATCTCTGAAACCGGCCTGCAGAAGAGCGCGGTGCTGATGATGGCGATCGGCGAGGATGCCGCGGCCGAGGTGTTCAAGCACCTGTCGCAGCGCGAGGTGCAGGAGCTGGGCTCGGCCATGGCCACGCTCAGCTCGGTCACCCGCGAGGAAATGGCCGAGGTGCTGGGCGAGTTCCGCGCCGAGACCGAGCAGTACCTGGCGCTGAACGTCGACTCCGGCGCGTTTATCCGCAGCGTGCTGAACAAGGCGCTGGGCGAGGAGCGCGCGCAGTCGGTGATCGAGGACATCCTGGAGTCGCGCGATCCGGGCGGCGGGATCGACTCGCTGAACTGGATGGACGCCACCGCCATCGCCGAGCTGATCCGCGACGAGCACCCGCAGATCATCGCCACCATCCTGATCCACCTGGACCGCCAGAAGTCGTCCGAGGTGCTGGGGCTGTTCACCGACCGCCTGCGCAACGACGTGATCCTGCGCATCGCCACCTTCGGCGGCGTGCAGCCGGGCGCGCTGCAAGAGCTGACCGACGTGCTGACCAAGCTGCTGGCGGGCCAGAGCCTGAAGCGCAGCCGCATGGGCGGCGTGCGCACCGCGGCCGAGATCATCAACCTGATGAGCACCGCGCACGAAGAGGCCGTGATCGACGGCGTGCGCCTGCACGACGGCGACCTGGCGCAGAAGATCATCGACGAGATGTTCCTGTTCGAGAACCTGCTCGAGGTCGACGACCGCGGCATCCAGCGCGTGCTCAAGGAAATCGCCACCGAATCGCTGATCGTCGCGCTCAAGGGCGCGCCGCAGGAGCTGCGCGACAAGTTCATCCGCAACATGTCCACCCGCGCCGGCGAGATGCTGCGCGAGGACCTGGACGCGCTGGGCCCGGTGCGCGTGTCGCAGGTCGAGGCCGAGCAGAAGGCCATCCTCCAGGTGGTAAGACGCCTGGCGGATGCGGGCGAAGTGCAGATCGGCGGAGGCGACGATGCCTATGTCTGAAGCAGACCCCGAGCGCGGAGGCGCGCGCCGCGGGTTGGGCGCGGATTCGTTCTCGTCCCTGGCCGGCCACGGCGCGGCCGCCGGTTCCGGCGGCTTTGCGCCGTTCGAGCCGCCGCGCCGCGCGCGTGGCGGCGGCGCCGGCTGGCAGCGCTGGCAGATGGGCTCGCTCGATCCCCGGCATGCCGAGCCGCTGGAGACGCTGGCCGCCATGCCGGCCGAACCGGCACCGCCGCCGATCGACTTCGCCGCACTTGACGCGATGCGCGAAGGCGCGCGCAAGGAAGGCTACGCCCAGGGCTACACCCAGGGCCAGACCCAGGGCTACGGCGACGGCCATCGCGAAGGCTATGCACGCGGCCTAGAAGCCGCCCGCAACGAGGCCGCGCAGCTGCAGGCGCTGGCCGGCAATTTCCGCGGCGCGCTGAGCAGCGTCGACGACGCGGTCGCGCACGCGCTGGTATCGCTGGCGCTGGACGTGGCGCGCCAGCTGGTGCGCACGACCCTGGCGCAGGACCCCGCGGCGCTGCTGCCCGCGGTGCGCGAGCTGCTGACCAGCGAACCGGCGCTGTCCGGATCGCCCAGCCTGCTGCTGCACCCCGATGACGTGGCGCTGGTCGAGACCCACCTGCACGGCGAACTCGCCGCCGCCGGCTGGACCGTGCGCGCCGATCCGTCGGTGGCGCGCGGCGGCTGCGTCGCCAGCGCCGCCAGCGGCGAGCGCGACGCCACGCTGCCCACGCGCTGGACCCGCGTGGTGCGGGCGCTGGGTCGCGACGACCCGTGGGAGCCGCCGCATGCCTGATACCACGCCGGACACCCACGCCGCCGCGCCCGTGCCGGACGCCGCGCAAGCCCACACGCAACGCTGGATCGGCGCGCTCAACGGCGCCGCGGCCGGCATCGCCGGCCTCGACAGCAAGCGCAGCTGCGGCCGCCTGACGCGCGCCGCCGGGCTGGTGCTGGAAGCCGTGGGCCTGCGCCTGCCGGTGGGCAGCGATTGCCTGATCGAGCTGCCCGCCGGGCAGTTCACCACCGACAGCAACGCCCCGCGCACCGCCGAAGCCGAAGTGGTCGGCTTTGGCGCCGACCGCCTGTACCTGATGCCGCAGTCCGACGTGGTCGGGCTGCTGCCGGGCGCGCGTGTCTACCCGCTGGAGCCGTCGCCGCTGCCGGCCGGCACCACCGCGCCGCGCGAGCCCGGCTCGAAGCGCCTGCCGGTCGGCGCGGGACTGCTGGGCCGCGTGCTGGATGCGGCGGGCCGCCCGCTGGACGGGCTCGGCCCGATCGCGGCGGCGATGGAAGTGCCGCTGGCCGGCGAACAGATCAATCCGCTGATGCGGGCTCCAATCGAAACCGTGCTCGACACCGGCGTGCGTGCCATCAACGGCATGCTGACCGTCGGCCGCGGCCAGCGCATGGGCCTGTTCGCAGGCTCCGGCGTGGGCAAGAGCGTGCTGCTGGGCATGATGGCGCGCTACACCAGCGCCGACGTGATCGTGGTCGGCCTGATCGGCGAACGCGGCCGCGAGGTGAAGGAATTCATCGAGAACATCCTGGGGCCGGAGGGTCGCCGCCGCTCGGTGGTGGTGGCCGCGCCGGCCGACTGCTCGCCGCTGCTGCGCATGCAGGGCGCCGCCTATGCCACGCGGCTGGCCGAGTATTTCCGCGACCAGGGCCAGCACGTGCTGCTGATCATGGATTCGCTGACGCGCTACGCCATGGCCCAGCGCGAGATTGCGCTGGCGATCGGCGAGCCGCCCGCCACCAAGGGCTATCCGCCGTCGGTCTTCGCCAAGCTGCCGACGCTGGTCGAGCGCACCGGCAACGGCCCCGAGGGCGGCGGCTCGATCACCGCGTTCTACACCGTGCTAACCGAAGGCGACGACCAGCAGGACCCGATCGCCGATTCCGCGCGCGCCATCCTCGACGGCCATATCGTGCTGTCGCGCAGCCTGGCCGAAGCCGGCCACTATCCGGCCATCGACGTCGAGGCCTCGATCAGCCGCGCCATGACCGCGCTGGTCCCGCACGAGCAGTTCGGCTCGGTGCGCCGCTTCAAGCAGCTGATGTCGCGCTACCAGCGCAACCGCGACCTGATCAGCGTGGGCGCCTACGTGCCGGGCAACGACCCGGAACTGGACCTGGCGATCCAGCTGCATCCGCGCATGGAAGCCTTCCTGCAGCAGGACATCCACGAGCGCGCCGGCTACGCCGACGCCATCGCCGCGCTGCACAGCCTCTTCGACAGGAGTGAACATGCTCAAGCATTCACCGCTCAACACGCTGGCTGACCTGGCCCAGACCGATACCGACGCCGCCGCGCGCGAGCTCGGCCGGCTGCAGGGCCTGCGCACGCAGGCGGAGCTGCAGCTCAACCAGCTCACGCAATACCGTCAGGAGTACCGCGAGCGCATGCAGGTGGTGGCGGCGCAGGGCATGACCTCCAGCCGCTGGCAGGATTTCTCGCGCTTCCTCGATTCGCTGGACCAGGCCATCCGCCAGCAGGGCGCGGCCCTGGCCAAGGCCGAGGCCGACCTGCTGGCCGGCCGCAACCGGTGGCAGCACCAGAAGCGCCGCCTGAACTCATTCGACACGCTGATCGCACGCGCGGAGGCGAAGCAGGAACAGTTAGCCGCGCGCCGCGAGCAGCGCGCCAACGACGAATACGCCGCCCGCCTGGTCCGCACCGCGGCCAGCCGCCTGAGCGAAGCCTGAACGATGCCCGGGCGGCAACAATCCACCGGGCCACACCGTAGCGAATCCCCATGATCGATATCAGCCAGATTGTCAGCAGCGCCGCCAACGCGGTGGAAGGCGCCCGGCGCGCCAGCGCCGCCAACGCGGTGGAAGGCGCCCGGCGCGCCAGCGCCGACGCCGCCACCAGCGGCTTCCGCGACGCGCTCTCGCAGGCCCGCGACAGCCACAAGGCCGCTGCGCCGGCGCCCGCCGCCAGGGAGACGGCCGCGCGCGACCAGCCCGCGGCGCGGCCGGCTGCAGCACAGGCCGACGCCGGCAAGCCGCAATACACCGCCGCCACCGGCAAGAAGGCCGCTGCCGGCGAGAAGGATCAGGACCAGGAAGACACCGCGGCAGCAACGCCGACCGATGCAGCCGCCGCGGCAGCCGCATTGGCGCTGATGCTTCCCGCCGCCGCGCCAGCAAACCCCGCGACCGTGCCCGCCGGCGCCGCGGGCGCCGCGGTCGCCGGCATGGCCGACACCGGCAGTGCCGCGGCCTTGCAGGCCGCGCTCGGCAACACCGTGCCGAACGCCACCGCGCAAACCCAGGTCGATCCCGGCACCACGGCAGGTCCTGCTGAGGGCACCGCATTGCCCGACCCGTTGCAAACGGTCACCGCCGAATCGCGGCCGGCGCAGCCTTCGGTCGCCGACACGCTGGCCACCATCGCCTCGCAGCGCGCAGCAATGCAGCCCGGCGCCAGCGCCGATGCGAAAGCCGGCACCACACCGGCCGTTGCGAGCGACGCATTGGCGCTCCGTCAAGCGGGCCTGCCAGGCCAGGACACTGGTGGCTCCGCGGGCGGATCGGGGCATCGGCCCGACAGCGGCCTGGGCCAGCATCGCGCCGATCCGCTCGCGGCCAATCCTGCCGCGCCGGATGGCCGCCCCGCCGCCGGCCAGTTCGCGGCCGCGCAAGCTGCCGCGCGCGCCGGCGAGACCGCCGCGATCACTCCCGACAGCACTCCTGCCGTGGCCGCCACACTGGCCGGACAACCCACTCCGGCCGCTGCCGCCGCTGCCGCCAGCCGGCCCGTGGTCGCCCCGCCGCTGTACGACAGCCAGTGGCCGCAGGCCCTGGGCCAGCAAATGATCCGCCTGGGCACGCAAGGCCAGCAAAGCGCCGAACTGCAGCTGAACCCGCCTGACCTGGGGCCGCTGAAGGTGGTGCTCAACGTGGTCAACGACCAGGCCCAGGCGCAATTCGTCTCGCCCCACCAGGCCGTGCGCGCCGCCGTCGAAGCCGCGCTGCCGCACCTGCGCACCGCGCTGTCGGAAAACGGCATCCAGCTGGGCCACACCTCGGTGGGCGCCGATGGCTTTGCCAACCAGGCCGGCAATGGCAACGGCAACGGGCAGCAACAGCAGGCGCCGGGGCATGGGCGCGGACAGGCTGGCTTTGGGGGCACTGCGGTAGCGACGGCAGAGCCGGGGCCGGCGGGCAGCGCAATGGGCCGGCCTGCGCGTGTGCTGGCACAAGGGGAGATTGATACGTTCGCGTAAGGGCGCGCTGCCGGTTTGCTCCCCTCGCCCGCTTGCGGGAGAGGGGCCGGGGGAGAGGGCCGGCGCTGGCAATTCGTTGATGCTCCGGCCCTCTCCCCGACCCTCTCCCGCAAGCGGGAGAGGGAGTACACCGACGCGGTGCACGACCGCGGGCACGCCTCTCGAAATATTGAGCTTCGCTGCTGGAATAGGTAAGCATTATTGATTACCATACAAGCCTCCGTTGACGTGGGAGGAATTCCAATATGCTGCGTTTTCCCGCCAACATCGTCCCCGACGGCGATGGCTTTGCGGTCTCGTTTCCCGATATCCCGGAAGCCCTGACCAGCGGCGCCACGATCGAGCAGGCCCACGAGATGGCCGCCGATGCGCTTGCCACGGCCATGGAGTTCTATTTCGAAGATGGCCGTCCGGTGCCGCTGCCGTCGAAGGCGGCACGCGGCCAGCATCTGGTCGAGCTGCCGGCAAGCATGTCGGCAAAGGTGCTGCTGCTCAACGAGATGATCGCGCAGGGGGTCACGCAGGCGGAGTTGGCACGCCGCCTGCATACCCGCAAGCAGGAAGTCCAGCGCATCGTCGACCTCGATCATGCGACCAAGATCGACACGATCGAGGCCGCGTTCCGGGCGCTTGGAAAGCGGCTGGAACTGAAGGTCGCCTGAACCCGACGGGCCACAGCAGCACCCTCCCACCATGACGTTCGACCTGTTCGACGACCTGCCAGAAGACAGCGCCGCCACCCCCATCATCGAACCCCTCGCCGACGGCGCCGTCGTGCTGCGCGGCGCGGCGCGGGCCAGTGCCGAAGCCCTGCTCGCCGATGTGCAAACCATCCTGGCCCTGGCCCCCTGGCGGCACATGGTCACCCCGGGCGGGCTGAAGATGTCGGTGGCGATGACCAACTGCGGCGCATGCGGCTGGGTTTCCGACGCGCGCGGCTATCGCTATGACCCGGTCGATCCACTGAGCGGACAAGCGTGGCCCGACATGCCGGCGAGTTTCCGCGAGCTGGCCGCCGGCGCGGCGGCGCAGGCGGGTTTTGCCGGCTTTGCGCCGGATGCCTGCCTGATCAACCGCTATGTGCCGGGCACCCGCCTGTCGCTGCACCAGGACCGCGACGAGCGCGATTTCACCGCGCCCATCGTCTCGGTGTCGCTGGGGCTGCCGGCGGTGTTCCTGTTCGGCGGCATGCGCCGTACCGACAAGCCGCAGCGCGTACGGCTGGCGCATGGCGACGTGGTGGTGTGGGGCGGGCCGTCGCGGCTGGCGTTCCACGGCGTGGCGCCGCTGGCCGATGGCGATCATCCGCTGCTGGGGCCGCTGCGGATCAACCTGACGTTCCGCAAGGCGCGATAGGCGCCTGCCTGGGCCTTGGCACTTTGGCGGGGGTTTTCTACAGTCAATGGACTGTCCCGAACGCCACCGTGCAAAGGTCCTTCCCATGCATCTCGACGGCTCCTGCCATTGCGGCGCGGTTCACTTCTCGCTCGAGTCCGATTCGCCCTGCCCTTACATGCATTGCCATTGCTCGATCTGCCGCAAGACGGCGGGCGGTGGCGGCTATGCCATCAACATCGGCGGCGATGCCGCCACGCTGCGCGTGCGCGGGCGCAAGCACCTGGGCGTCTACCATGCCGTGCTGCGCGAGCCCGGCAAGCGCGCGCGGCGCTCGCCGGCGCAGCGGCACTTCTGCGTGAAGTGCGGCAGTGCGCTGTGGCTGTGGGACCCGCGCTGGCCCGAGATGCTGTATCCCCATGCCTCGGCCATCGACACGCCGCTGCCGCGCCCGCCGGAGGTGGTGGAGGCCTCGCTGGACTCCGTCGCGCCGTGGGTCGACGTGCCGCGCGGCAAGGGCCATGTGCGCTGCGACACATGGCCGGAGGAATCTCTGGCCGACTGGCACAAGCGGCACGGCCTGCTGTCGCGCTGAATGGCGGGCAGGCGCGACAGGAACGGTTTCGTTCCAGCCGCGCGCACGCCGCCGACGTCGCTCAGGCGGGCAGGAAGCCTTCCACGGTCAGGTAGCGCTCGCCGGTGTCGTAGTTGAAGCCCAGCACGCGCGCGTTGGCCGGCAGTTCCGGCAGCTTCTGCGCGATCGCCGCCAGCGTGGCGCCCGACGAGATCCCGACCAGGATGCCTTCCTCGCGCGCGCAGCGGCGCGCCATCTCGCGCGCGGGCTCGGCGTCGACCTGGATCACGCCGTCGAGCAGCGCGGTGTCGAGGTTCTTCGGGATAAAGCCTGCGCCGATGCCCTGGATCGGATGCGGCGCCGGCGCGCCGCCGGAGATCACCGGCGAGGCCACCGGCTCGACCCCGAACACCTTCAGCTGCGGCCATTTTTCCTTCAGCACCCGAGCGCAACCTGTCAGGTGCCCGCCGGTGCCGACGCCGGTGATCAGCGCGTCGAGCCCCTCGGGGAAATCGTTCAGGATTTCCTGCGCGGTGGTGCGCGCATGCACCTCGGCGTTGGCCGGGTTCTCGAACTGCTGCGGCATCCACGCGCCCGGGGTGGCGGCGACCAGTTCCTCGGCGCGCGCGATCGCGCCCTTCATGCCCTTCTCGCGCGGGGTCAGGTCGAAGGTGGCGCCATAGGCCAGCATCAGGCGGCGGCGCTCGACCGACATGCTGTCGGGCATCACCAGCACCAGCTTGTAGCCCTTGACCGCGGCCACCATGGCCAGGCCGATGCCGGTGTTGCCCGAGGTGGGCTCGATGATGGTGCCGCCGGGCTTGAGCACGCCGCGGCGTTCGGCGTCTTCCACCATCGCCAGCGCGATGCGGTCCTTGATCGAAGCCCCGGGGTTGCTGCGTTCGGACTTGATCCAGACCTCGTGGCTATTGCCGAACAGCCGGTTGATGCGGATATGCGGGGTATTGCCGATCGTCTGCAGGATGTTCTGGACCTTCATCGTGTTCTCCGTGGCGGTTGCGATGCGGCGGCCATGGCGGGCCGCGCAATGCAGGATCGAATGACCCGCCGATTTTAGTGCAAAGCGCCGGCGCAGCCGCTCGCGTATGATTGAGGCCGCCGCGCCTTGCCCCCGCTTTCTTCCGAATCCGGCCTCAAATCCCCGCATTGCCCCCTTGCACCGATGCCTGACCACCTGCTGCTGTCCTCCCTGCTGATCTTCGGACTTGGTGGTTTGCTCGGCGCGGTGGGCGGGCTGTTCGGCATCGGCGGCGGGCTGATCGCGATTCCGGCGCTGGGGCTGCTGTTCGGCATGGACCAGCAGCTGGCGCAGGGCACCGCGCTGGTGATGATCGCGCCCAACGTGCTGATCGGCTTCTGGCAATACCGCAAGCGGGCCGACATTGCGCTGCGCACGGCGGTCGTGCTCGGGCTGTCCGCGGTGCTGGCGACCTGGCTCGCGGCGCGCGCGGCCACCGCGATGGACGCGCAGCTGCTGCGGCGAGTCTTTGCGCTGTTCATGATCGGCATGGCGCTGTACTTCCTGTGGCGGCTGCTGCCGGGTCGCGCGGTGACGGCGCCACGGGCGCGCGTCTCAGCGCGCTGGATTCCGCTGGTGGGCGTGGTCGGCGGCCTGTTCTCCGGCTTCTTCAGCGTGGGCGGCGGCGTGGTCGCCGCGCCGGCGCTGGTCGGCCTGTTCGGGCTGCGCCAGGCCGCCGCGCAAGGCCTGGCGCTGGCGCTGGTGACGCCCGGCGCGGTGGTGGCGCTGGCTACCTATGCCCATGCCGGCCAGGTCGACTGGACCAGCGGCATTCCGCTGTCGCTGGGCGGCATGCTGACCATCTCGTGGGGCGTGGCGCTGGCGCACCGCATGCCCGAGCGCCGCCTGCGGGCATTGTTTGCGGTGTGCCTGATCGCCACCGCGGTGGTGATGCTGGTGCGCGGCTGAATCCAGCGAATCCTGCAAACCCGCGCGCGCCGCTTTTACTTGCGCAGCACCAGGCAGAAGTTGTTCGCCGGCATCGGCACCGGCTCGTCGCAGCGCAGGCCCTGCGCCGCGCCCAGCGCGATCACGGCCTCCATGTCGCGCACGCCCCAGTCGGGGTCGGTCGCGCGCAGCTGCGCATCGAAGGCCGCGTTGCTGGGCGCGGTATGCGCGCCGCCACGGCGATAGGGGCCATACAGGAACAACACGCCACCGGGCCCCAGCAGCTTGCCGGCGCCCGCGAACAGCGCCTCGGCCGCGGCCCACGGGGCGATATGGATCATGTTGATGCAGACCACCGCAGCCGCGGCGTCGATGCCCCACGGCTGCTGGCAGACATCCAGCGCCAGCGGCGCACGCACATTGGCCAGGCCCGCGTGCGCGGTCCAGGCCGCGATCGACGCGCGCGCGGCGGCGTCCGGATCGCTGGGCTGCCAGGTGATGCCGGGCAGCGCCGCGGCAAAGTGCACGGCGTGCTGGCCGGTGCCGCTGGCGATTTCCAGCACCGTGCCGCTGGCAGGCAGTACCTGGCGCAGCACGGCGAGGATGGGCTCGCGGTTGCGCTCGGTGGCAGGCGCCATGCGGCGCGCGTCGGGATCGTGGGTCGGGCCGGTCATAGTGGCATGTGCTGGCGGTGGGGGACAGGCCTAGCGTAGCAGAATTGGCGCGCGGACCCGCCGCGGCGCCACTACGCTACGCTGCCAACCCGCCGCTCAGCCCGGCGCGCACGGGAACGCCTGCGCCACCGACGGCCGCAGCGCCGCCGTGGTCTGGTTTTCCTCGCCGCTCGCCAGCGTGTTGTCGGTGAACTTGCAGCCGTAGGCCGGGCTGGCTACGGTGGCGGCGTCCAGCACCTCGTCGCCGGCCGGCTTCACGCCGTTCTGCTCCCAGTTGACCATGTCGTCAAAGGCCCGGGCCTGTTCGGCCACGGTGAAGTCGCAATGGCTGACGCCGCGGATGGCGCGCTGCACCAGCCATTGCGCTGTGCCGTTGGCATCGGCGCGGCGCTTGTAGATCTGCTCCATGCTGAACGGCACGTACATGTCGCCCAGCGTATGCAGCGTCACCACCGGCACGCCGATGCGCGCATTGGTCTTGGGGATCCAGCGCAGGCCATCGCTGCGCGCGCGGTTGGCCTCGGCGCTCCCGGTCACGCGGAAGATGCCCGCGTTGAACGACTGCTCCGCCACCGACTGCGCCGGGTCGTTGTCGAACTGGAAGGTGATGCCGGTGGTGTTGACCACGTTCTGCGTCAGGATGCCGTTGACCGAGCCGTCCTGGCCGAAAGTGCTCCACACCGCGTCCTGCAGCCCCTGCGCGCCCGGGCCGCCGAAGCCCCAGTCGAACAGCGGCCGCTGCCCGCCGGTCAGGTTGCGCACGATCGCCTTGAGAGTGTCGCCCTGCGCCGTGGTCTGGCCGGGGTAGGTGGTGAACAGCGCCGCGCGCACCGCCGGCGCGATCTGCGCCCAGTTGGCCGCCGGCCACGCCGTCACCGGATAGCCGGCCAGCTGCTGCGCGGCGGTCTGGTAGGCGCCGAAGTAGTTGAACAGCTCGGTATCGCCCAGCACGCCGCACATCGGCACCGCACCGTGGTAGCGCACCTTGTGGTTGGCGGCCTGGATGTTCTCTTCATCGACCGCCGCGGCCGAGATATGGCCGCCCATCGAATGGCCGACGATGTAGAGGCGCGCCGGTGCCGCCAGCGTGCGCCCGTTCTGCGCGGCAATGCGCGTAAAGGCCAGCGCCAGCGCATTGGTGTCTTCCAGGCCGGCGCGCACGTCATAGTAGTTCTTCGCGTAGCTCGATGCGGCCCAGGCATAGCCGTTGGCCAGCAGGTGCCGGCGGATGCTGGGGATCGTCACCGACAGGGCCGCGCCGGTGCCCGCATAGCCGTGCGCGTACATCACCAGCCGGCCGTTCCAGTTCTTCGGCACTTCGATGCGGTAGCCCGCGCCATCCTGCACGCCCCACCAGCGGTCCGCGTCGGGCGCGCCGGCCAGCGCCACGAACGGCAGCGTAGCGGCATCCATGGTGAAGGTGCGGTCGTCCTGCGGGCGCTTTTCCTCGGCCTGTGGCGGCGGAGTCTGCGCCGGCTCGTCGTCATCGCCGCCGCAGCCGTACAGCAGCGTGGCGGCGAGGCACAGCATCGCGGCTTTCCCGACAGCTCGTTTCATGCCTGGTCTCCTTGTTATGCGGTTCTTGTTGTCCTGGCGGATGGCGCGCCGGCGGCGAGGTGCCGTGGCGGGCGCCCCAACCACTGTAGGACACGGTGGCGCAAGCCGCATGGAGGCGATCCTCGACTCGCTGGGGCCGTTGCAACGGATGCGGGTTAGCCCCGGCTCGCCTGAACCGGTGCCGCGTGTTAGCGGACCACGCGGGCGGATGAGCGCCGGCCGCGCCCCAAATGCAAACGGCGGGCCGAAGCCCGCCGTTGTCATGGCCGCACGTCGCCGCGCGTCAGGCCTTCGCCAGCCTGACGCCGGTCGGGTCGCCGGTCAGGTAGCCGACCGCCGCGCCGAAACGGTCCTTGTAGTTGGCGCGCACCAGCGGATCGAGCTGCGCCTTGACCTTGTCGTGCAGCGGGGACTCCCAGTCGCCGACATGCTGGAAGTTGCTCATCACGTAGGTCCAGCCGTTGATCTCGTCCACCGCATGCAGGCCGGTGGACTCGGCGCCGGCCGGGCATGACAGCACGCGGCTGAGCACCTTGGTGTCGACGTGGTACGCCCACAGGAAGTTGTTGACGTGGGTGTTGCTGTCCTCGCCAACGAACAGCGTGCGCAGCTTTTCCGAAAACTTCAGGTTGTCCGGCGTGGCCACCTTGTCGGGGTTGGCGAAGTTGCCCAGCGCATCCTGCTGCTTCATCTTGCCGCCGCCCAGGTCTTCGCTGACCAGCGCCGGCACCGCGGCCATGTCGACCGGCACCCATTCGCTCGCCATCGCCGTGCCGCTCTTGTCGGCCTGCCCGCCCTTCAGGTTCAGTTCATAGACCGCGCCGGAGTACGGGCCTTCCACCTGGATATCGCCGGCATTGGCGGCGTTGCCCGCCAGCATGCTCGACTCGATGCGCGACATCGCCGAATAGGCCTTCTTGTCCTGGATGTTGACGGTGGTGCCTTCCATCTTGGTAAAGCCCAGGCTGCCGCCGACCAGCGCGGCATAGCGGTGCGTCTCCAGGAAGGCCGCGGCCTTTTCCATGCCGGGCACCAGCTTCACCCAGTTGGGCTTGCCGTTGTAAATGATGCGGGTGTAGCTGGCATCGGCCGGGTCGGCGGTCTTGACGTCCATGATGTCGGCCAGCCGGATGCCGCCGTCGACCAGCGCGCGGATCTCGGCGCTGGTGGCGTGGCCCAGCCGGATCCACGACAGCGTGGCGCTGCCCGGGCCGGTGCCCGAGGTCTGGTGCCATTTGGCCACGTACAGCGTGCCGGCGGACAGGTCGCGCGCCTGGTCGGCGATAAACAGGAACAGGCCGCCATTGGTGGCATCGTCGCCCATCAGCACGGTGCGCTCGTCCGGCATGACCTGCACCAGCTCGTGAGAAATGCGGCCCAGGCAGTAGTGTTTCTTGATGGTGCCGGTACCGTCCGGGTGCACCGTGACTTCCGGCAGGTGGCCGTAGTTGTAGGCGTTAGCGCGGGCCGGGTCGCCGTACAGGTTGCGGCTGTAGCCCTGCAGCTGCGTGACCGCGTTGGCATCCATCAGGTCGGTCTCGTATTCCTCGCTCGACAGGTGCGTGTTCCACGGCGACAGGCTGGCGCCGCAGGTGATCCACAGGCCGTTGACGCCCGAGGTGTCGACGTTGTGGTACCTGACCGGGGTCAGCTTGCCGGTGGCCGGGTCCTGGTCCAGCGTCAGCACCGCGATCGGCGACGGCAGCAGCCCGTACATGCTGGCATTGCCCTGGTTGCGCGTGGTGTATTCGAACTGCACCACCGCGAACACGGTGTTGCCCTTGACGCCCGGCACGTTCGGGTTGGCCAGTGTCAGCAGCGAGCTGCCGTCCGGTGCATCGGAGAAGAACTGGCGCTCCTTGCCGGGCACCGAGGTATCGATGATCGGCTGGTTGTTGATGTCGTAGTAGCCGCCCGCCACGACGGTGCCGCCCTTGCCGTCGGGCAGCGTGTCGCCGGTGACGAAGAAGGGCTGGTAGGCCAGCTTGTAGGTCTGGCTGCTGCCGTCGCTGAAGGACACCTTGAGGCTGGAGCCGACCGTGGTGGTCGCCATGGCCTCGGGCGTGGCCAGCGTCGGCGCGCTCATCGGCACGAACTCGGCGGTGGTGAAGGTGGCGGCCGGGCCGGGAGCGGGTGCGGGGGCCGGCACGAGCGCGGCGTCATCGCCGCCGCCGCAGCCTGCCAGCAGGCTGGTGGAGGCGAAGCCGAGCGGCAACATGGGCGCGCCGGCCAATAGCTTCAGGGCCTTGCGGCGGCCAGCATTGGGTTGTTCAAGCATGTTTTCGATCCGGGGAAAGGAAAGGGATGGTTTCACTACGTGTTTGCGCCAGTCCCGGGGGGCGGGACCAGGCACCTGTTGCACAGGCGGGCGGCGGGCGTCATCGCGCACGTCCGGGGCGGATCGTAGGCGCCGTTTGTGACACCAAGTTGACGATGCAACACAATGCGTTGGCGGCGTCGGGCCAGCCCGGTCCGCTGCGGTACACTGCCGCCTTGCTTCCGCGGCCCGGCCGGCGCGGATTTCCGTACCAGTTCCGCGCCGCTTGCCCGTGCCCACCTACACGCTAGCCACCCCCGTCCACGCCGAGATCGAGATCCGCAAGAGCCGCTTCCTGGCGCTGGCGCTGCCGGTTGCCGACCGCGACGCCGCCATGGCCGCGCTGCAGGCGCTCCGTGCCGAGCATCCCGCGGCCACCCACGTGTGCTGGGCGCTGCTTGCCGGTGGCGCCTCGGGCATGTCCGACGATGGCGAGCCTTCCGGCACCGCCGGCCGGCCGATCCTGGAAGTGCTGCGCCACCACGACCTCGACGGCGTGCTGGCAGCGGTGGTGCGCTATTACGGTGGCGTCAAGCTGGGAGCCGGCGGGTTGGTGCGCGCTTACACCGATGCCATCGCCGCGGCCCTGAAATCCGCCGAACGGGTCGAGCGCATCGCGTACGGCACGCTGGCTGTCGCGGTCGACTATGCCGACGAGCCGCGCGTGCGCCGCTGGCTGGACTACGAGGCGCCCGCCGGCTGCACGCTGGCCGAGACCGGCTACGGCGCACTCGCCACGCTGGTGCTGCGCATGCCCGCGACCCAGCTCGACGCCGCGCGCGACGCAGTGCGGGACGCCACCCACGGCCGCGCGCAGTTTCCGCAGGCGGAGGACGACAGCCATGGCTGACGTGGAGCCTTCGGACGAAAGCGCCGAATTCACCGCACAGGTGCTGCCGGGCCTTGCCCGCTTCCCCGCGCCGGCGGGGCTGAGCCTGCTGGAGGCAGCCTTGCTGGAAGGCGTGGCGCTGCCCAATTCGTGCCGCAACGGCACCTGCCGCGCCTGCGCCAGCCGGCTGCACGCAGGGACGATCCGCTATCGGATCGAATGGCCGGGGCTGAGTCCGGACGAGAAGGACGAGGGGCTGATATTGCCCTGCGTGGCTTGTCCGGAGAGTGATGTGGTGTTTGAGCCGGTCAGTCTCGGCTAGCTGCGATCAGACCAGCCGAATGGGCCCGGGGTATTGGCCAACAAGCGGGTCCGAGGTCAGCAGCGTCAGGCCCTCCACGGTTGCCTGGGCGACGAGAAGCCGGTCAAACGGGTCTTTGTGAATCGCCGGAAGGCAATCAATCGCCACCGCATGATCACTGCGGATCGGCAGCTCACTGTAGCCGTTATCAAGCAAGCCTCTGCGAAAAACCCGGGCGTTGATCTGGAAGTCCGCACGGCCAAGCCCTTGCTTGATCGCGATCTCCCACAGGCTGGCGGGGCTGAAAACCAGCACCGTGTCGTCGGCGTTCAATAGCGCCTGCGCGTCTGGCGAGATGCGCTCAGGTGTCAGTGCCATCCTCAGCAGCAGGTGCGTATCCAGCAGGAGTTTCATGACTCGCCGCCAAACATGGCTTCAATCTCGCGCTGGCCCATGCGATCGAAATCCTCGGGCACCTGCCCCTGTCCGGCCATGAATCCCAACCGCTTGATCTGCCCTTTCTCCGGCACATGCAGCGCCACGACTTTCACAAGGGGCTTGCCTGCCTTGGCAATCACAAAAGGCTCGCCGTTGGCCGCCTGGTCGACCAGCCGCGAGAGATGGGTCTTGGCCTCGTGGATATTGATGGTTTGCATGACGCCCTCACTAAACTAAGTTTAGTTAGTCTAGTCCATCCAGACGGCTGCGGCAATCGCCGTTCCTCTAAACCCCCACCGCCAGAAAAAACCGCAACGCCAGCTTCAACCCATCCGGCCCCGCAGGGTCCGAGAACGCCTGCCCGCCGGCACCGCCGCTCCAGGCGTGGCCCAGGCCTTCCACGCGCACCAGCCGCAGGTAAGGCGACCGGCCCTCGTACCAGTCGAACACATCGATGGCGTGGCGCATGCCGCGCTGGATGCGCCGGGCCGGCACGCCGGCCAGCGGCGGAGTGCCTTCGGGCTGCAGATGCATCCACATGCCGGCGGCAGCGGTGGCGTTGCTGAAGTCGACCATGTGGTCGGCATCGCCATGCAGCAGCAGCAACGGTGGCGGGCGGCGTCCCGCCAGGCCGAAGCGCAGCGCCTGCATGGTCTTGGCGTCGGGCCCGCGCTGTCCGCGCATGGCGCGCGTGGCCTGCGCGGCATTGCTTGCGCTCCAGGGCACGGCGCCCGAGTGCGAGCCCACCGCGGCGAAGCGCGACGGATAGCGCAGCCCCAGCATCAGCGCCATCGCACCGCCCGCGGATAGGCCCAGCACGCTGATGCGGTCCGCTGCCACCGGATGGCGGCGGCAGGCCTGGTCGATCAGCGTCATCAGCAGCCCGGCTTCCACGGCGCCCTGCGCCGCGGGCCGGAACCAGTTCCAGCAACGCTGCGCGTTGGCCTGCGAACTCTGCTCGGGCAGCAACACCACCCAGCCGGATTCGCGCGCCACCGCGGCGGCGCGCGTGACCGCGGCAAAGCTGGCGGCGTCCTGGCCGCATCCGTGCAGCAGCACCAGCATCGGTGCGCGGCGCGACGCGGTGGCGCCGGCCGGCACGAAGATGCGGTAGCGGCGCGGCGCCAGCGGCGCGCCCCACGCGCCCTCTTCCCAGCGCCCGCTGCCACGGCTCTGCGGCGCCGCCACCGGCGACACCACCCCAGACAAGGCGCGCTGCGTCGCGGCCGTGACTGCAGCGGATTGCTTCACCGCGTTGCGCACCATGGCCTCGGTCATCGGCTTGGTGAAATTCTTGTTGACGGCACGCTGCATCTGGCGCGCATGGCGGGACGCGGTCTTGTTCAGCGTGGACCAGAGTTTCGCGCCGGGTGAGCGGGGCATGCGGCTTCCTGTGCAAGGGATCACCGCCACATGATATGCGCTGTGGCCGGCGCAACTTGCATGCAACGCGCGGCTGATGTCTGCCTACAATGCAAGGACCGTGTCGCGCCCAGACACGAACCGGAGGCAAGCATGAGCGATGTGAGCGAGTTCAGGCCCCTGGATCCGGGCCGCATCAACCTGATGGATCCGCTCGAAGTGCAGTACTGGTGCAGGGAGCTCGGCTGCAGCACCAGCGACCTGGAAAACGCCGTCGACCAGGCCGGCGATCATATCTCGGCGGTGCGCGCGCAGCTGGAACAGCGGCACGCGGGCGCCCGCTCCGGCTGACATCCCCACCCTGGCGGGGATGCCAGCACGCAGCGTCTTGCGCAGCCTGGCGTCCTAGCCGCCCAGGTTGAGCGCCTTGGGCAGCCGGATCTGGATGAACTCGCTGTCATCCGGCATCTTGCTGCCGACATGCCGCCCCACGCTGAACGGGAAGTTGTTGTCGTCGATCACCAGCAGCGTGGTCGGGTCCAGCACCAGCACGTCCTCGATGGTGTTGAACGGCATGCCGAACGGATCGCCCAGCGCCACGTCGCCCGGGGCGCCGCCGGCGCTGATGCCGGCGGGGTCGCGCAGCGCCATCAGGTTGGCCAGTTCGGACTTGGCGACGTAGTCGCCCGGCTTGCCCAGCTTCACCTGGAACAGCTTCTTGAAGCCGTTCGGGTCGCCCTGCGAGCCGTCGCGCTCGATGACAATGCCCTCGCTGGCGTTGAACAGGATGAAATCGCCGATATTGGTGCCCTTGTCGTCGAGCCGGTACTTGTATTGCACCCCGGTGTACCGGCGCGTGGCGATGTCGAACTCCGAGATCAGCAGCGTCTTGCCGTCATGCCCGGCCAGCGGCAGTTCCAGCAGCGGGTAGAGCGTCTTGCCGTCCGGGCTGATCGCCATGCCCTCGAAGCCGCCCGAGCGCTTCGCGCGCATAGGGTTCGACGTCGCGGTGGCGCGGTACGGCCAGTACAGGCCCGCCATCCACGGCGTGTTGGCGCCGGCTTCGTCCTGCATATTGGTGCCGTCGTCGCTGTTGGCCGCGTCGCCATAGATCGGGAAATCGCCGAACAGGTACACCGTGCGAATCGCCGGGAACTTCTCCTGCACGCGCAGCAGCGTGCGGAAATCGAAGCTCTGGATATCGGCGCGCTGGGCCATGCCGGCGGTGCTGATCACGCCGGCCAGCGTGTCGGCCATCTGCTCGGCGCCGACGGTGCGGTCCTTGTAGACGTTGCCCTTGCCGTCCTTGTCGCTGCGCGGGTTGAGCTTGGTCTCCAGATTGAAACGCACCGCCTGCGCATTCTTCACGCGCTGCGCCGCCTGCGGATGGCCCTGGCCGGCGCCGGTGCTGTAGTAGGCCACATAGGCGCTGACCAGGTCGAACACATCCTGCGCGCGCGGCACCACGTAGGGGCTGGCGTAGCCCTTGGCGGCCGCCACCGCCGCCGACACCGGCGACAGTACCAGATCGTTGCGCTGGCTCGGGCCGCGGAACAGCTTGTCGCAGATATAGGTGGACTGGATCTGCGCCGCGGTCAGGTTTTTGATCAGCACTTCGTCGGCGGTGCCGTAGGGCGCGCCGTCGGCGCGGCGGCACTTGACCGATTCGATATAGGGATCGTGCTTGAGCACCGCGACACCGTCGGCGGTGATGCCGACATCGGTCTCCAGCGTGGTCATCAGGTTATCCAGCGCGGCCTCCATCGCCGGCAGGGTGTTCTCCGGGCGCAGGTCGCGCGCGCCGCGGTGGCCCTGAGCGTCGAACCTGGCGGCATCGATCAGGCCGTCGGCGGTCAGGTAGTCGCCGGCCTTGCCGTCGCCATTGGCATCGTAGGCGGCAACGGCCGCGTAGAGCAGGTCGGGCCGGTCCGAGATGATGCCGTTGACGCCGGCCTTCAGCAGCTCGGTCATCTTGGCACTGTCGTTGACGGTCCAGGTCACCACGTTGTAGCCGGCGGCCTTGACCGAGGCCACGTCGAGCGTGTCGGACACCGCCGGCACCAGCCCCGGCTGCGGGTTGCCGCCGCGCGCATAGTGCGCGTCGGGGCTCGACTTGACGCCGTTGACGTCGTACTTGAGCTGCACGTAATACGGCGCAAACACCGGCGCGCGGGTGCCGCCATGCGCGAAGGCATGCGCGCGCACGGCGTTCATGATGCGCACCGGCGAGGCCTCTTCGTTGAACGGGTTCTGCGGCGAGCGGATCTCCTTGCCGGGGTTCTCGAAATCCGGCAGCGGGATCGGCGCTTCCAGCAGCACGCCGTTGGCGTCGGTATGCAGCAGGAACGGGCCGAACTCATCGCCGAACCACAGCGTGCCGTCGGGGCCGCGCTGCATGCTCTCGATATCGAAGTCGGCGCCGGTCAGCACGCGCTCGCTGGTGAACTGGTTCGCGATGGCGAACTTGACATGCCGGTTCGGATCCTTCAGCTCGATAAAGCTGCGCACCGCCACGCTGCCCGCACCGCCGGCCGCGGTCTTGAACGTCGGCGCCACCGTGTAGACGCGCAGGTTGAAATCGGCCGAGTTCTCCAGCGAACCGTAGCCGTTGTCAGCCATCACCATGAAGCTGCCGTCCGGGTTGCGCAGCACCGCCGAGAAACCCTGCACCGGCTGCGACGCGAACGGCGCGGTCTGGCCGTTGAGGTCGCCGGTGACATAGCGCCCCGACTGCGGCCCGCTGGCAAAGGTGGCGGCGGGCAGCACCGCGCGGCCCACCAGCGTGGGCGCGCTGACCGTGGGCGTGCCGTGGTCGCTGTCGTTGTCGTTATCGTCGCCGCCGCATGCCGCCAGCAGCGATGCCGCCACCGCGGCGCTGGCCAGTGCCGCGCGGGTCCGGCGCGAAGGGAAGACGCTCAGGCGCATTGCAGGTTCCAAGAGTTGGGCAATGCGCCATGGTGGTAGGTCGATATGTCGGCTTGATGTCGCTTGCGTGACAGCATGAGCGACACGCATCAATCGCGCAGCGGCATGCAGCCCTTACTCGCGTTAAGCGCAGTGCAGACCGGAATTCAGCAATGCCTTATTCGCCGGGCGGCAGTTTTGCTGCATGATTTCCGGCCCGGGCCCGGACCCGGCACTCAAGACTGGGACAGAGCGATAACACCACGTCGGAAAACAAGGGGTTTATCAACACGAGGACGCATCGACACATGAACACCAAGCTGCCGCTTTTCACCCTCTGCGCCGCCTTGCTCGCACCGGCCGCATGGGCCGGCAACGAACCGCACTGGAGCTACACCGGCCCCACCGGCACCAGCCACTGGGCCGAGCTGGACCAGGCCTACCAGACCTGCGCGCTGGGCAAGCACCAGTCGCCCATCGACATCCGCACCGGCAAGGCGCGGCCGGCGAACCTGAAGCCGATCGGCTTCGGCTACGCCGCGGCGCCGGGCACCGTGGTCAATAACGGCCATACCGTGCAGGTCAACCTGCCGGCGGCGGGGCAGATCGAACTGGACGGCGTGCCCTACAAGCTGTTGCAGTTCCACTTCCATACGCCCAGCGAAGAGAAGGTCAACGGCAAGACCTATCCGCTGGTTGCGCACCTGGTGCACCAGAATGCCGAAGGCAAGCTGGCGGTAGTGGCCGTGCTGTTCAAGTCCGGCCGCGAGAATGCAGCGCTCAAGCCGGTCTTCGCCAGCCTGCCGGCCAACGCCGGCGAATCGCGTGAACTGGCTGCGCCGCTGGACGTTGCGGCGCTGCTGCCGGCGCAGCAGGCCTATTGGTCCTTCACCGGCTCGCTGACGACGCCGCCATGCAGCGAGGACGTACGCTGGCAGGTGCTGAAGACGGCGGTGGAAGTGTCGCCGGCACAATTGGCGGCGTTCCGGAAGCTCTATCCGATGAACGCGCGGCCGGTGCAGCCGCTGAATGGCAGGACGGTGCAGGCAAGCCGCTGAGGGACTACGGTCTAACGCAACACCAACGTGTTTCCAACACCTGTTGGCGTACTCCCTCTCCCGCTTGCGGGAGAGGGGAGCAAACCTCAGCTTGCGAACACCTGGCAGCGACCCCTCACCCCAACCCCCGCATCGCCAGCTCCCCGCCCAACACCAGCAACCCGCAAAAAAACAACTTGCGAAAACGCTCCGCACTGATCCGGTGGCGCAGCCACTGCCCCACAAACATCCCGCCCAGCGCAGGCACCAGCGCCAGCGCCGACGCCCCAAGCACCGGCATATGCAGCAGCGCCCCGCCCAGCGCCAGGCTGACCGCCAGCGCGATGGTCGACACCGTGAACGACAGGCCCAGCGCCTGCACCAGGCTCTCCTTGTCCAGCCCCAGCCCCTGCAGGTAGGGCACGGCCGGAATCACGAACACGCCCGTGACCGCGGTGATGCCGCCGGTGACCAGCCCGATCAACGGCCCAAGCCAGCGTTCCGCGCCGGCCGGCACCGTCAGCTTTACCGCCGCCAGCCCCACCACCGCGTACAGCACCAGCGCCACGCCCAGCGCGGAGGTCGCGTGCGTCATCATGCCGGCGGGCACCAGTGCCGCGCACAGCCAGGTGCCGGCGCAGATCGCCGCCAGCATCGGCCACAGGCGCCGCACCAGCAGGCCGAAGCGCGGGC
The DNA here is from genome assembly GCF_041726985.1 of Cupriavidus nantongensis. Classification (GTDB taxonomy): domain Bacteria; phylum Pseudomonadota; class Gammaproteobacteria; order Burkholderiales; family Burkholderiaceae; genus Cupriavidus; species Cupriavidus nantongensis_A. The sequence continues at coordinate 1,164,052 of NZ_CP168302.1, forward strand.
CGCTGAACAGCTGCACCACGTTGGTCACCATCGACGGCGCCACCAGCAGTGCCGCGGCCTGCGCCGGCGGCATCACCAGCCCCAGCATGCCCACTGCGACCGTGGGCAGACCCAGCCCGACCACGCCCTTGACGAAACCCGCCAGCAGGAAGGTCAGCCCGATAAACGCGGCCTGCGTGCCAATCGATTCCATCGTCATCGCCGCGCCCTCAGCCAGCGTCGCGGTCGTGCACCGCGCGGCTGTCCGCCGGCGCCTGCTCGCGCGCGTCGAGCCCGTAGTCGCGCAGCACCTGCGCCACGCGCAGCCGGTAGCCGGCGAACACGCCGCCGCGTCCGGCGGCCTGCGCCTGGCGATGCGCCAGCGTATTGCGCCAGGCGATCACCGCGGCCTCGTCGCGGAAGAACGACAGCGACAGCAGCTTGCCGGGGTTGGTCAGGCTCTGGAAGCGCTCCACCGAGATAAAGCCGTCGATGGCCTCGAGCTGAGGACGCAGGTGAGCGGCAATGTCGAGGTAGGTGTCCTGCCGGCCCGGCGCGGGCTCGACTTCAAAGATGACGGCGATCATGGTTGTCTCCGTGAGATCAAAGGAAATGCGGAATGCGCGCGTTCAGCGACGGACGATAACGGAATGCGCGCGCCAGCGCAGCCGGATCGGCGCCACGCGCGCACAGCGCCGTCACCGTCGCAGTGGCCAGGGCCTGCGCCAGCCGGTCACCGGGGCAAGCATGGCGGCCTTGGCCGAAGGTCCATGCGCGCGCATCGTCGGCAAGGCCACTGGTCGATGCCGCGGCCAGCAGCACCAGCACCGTGTCGCCGGCCTTGACGGCGTGGCCGCATAGCTGGGTGTCCGCAGCAAGAAATCGGCGCGTGTTCTGCACCGGCGGGTCGTCCTGCGCGACGCGCGCCACCACGCCTTGCAACGGCATACCGCCGGCCGATGGATTGCGGTCCAGCCACAGCAGCGTATTGCCAGCGAGGCCGGCAGTCGCTTCGCAGGCCTGGACCAGCAGGCCGATGATATTGGCGGCGACCGCCTGCGCCTCGATGCCGGCGGCCTGTGCCGCGCGTTGCAGCGCCGGCAGCGGGCCGTCAGCCGCTGGCAGGCTGGCGAGCGACGAGGCCAGCCACGTGCCCAGCCACTGCGCCGCCTCGGCGCCGGCGCGCACGGTGTCCGCGTCCGCCAGCGGCGACTGGGCGGCGGCGAACGCGGCAACCTGCTGCGCGACCTCGACCGCCATGCCGGGGTCGCGCGCGACCGGCAAGCCCAGCACCGATGCCACCGTGACAACCGGCAAGGCAAAGAGCCAGCGGTTGACCGACGCGGCCGGCATGGCAGGGTGCGATGCCTCGCCTGCATCCAGCACCTGCGCCATCGCAGCGGCCTGTTGCGCCGCGACGCCCGGATCCACCGCCGCCAGCATCGGCATCAGCAGCGCCTTCAGCGGCGCATGCGCGGCGCCATCGTTCATGCGGACAAGCCGGCCGAACAGGTCACCGGCTGCGGTGCCGGCGAGCGCGGGCGGCACCGGCTGCGTGGCCGGACGCACGCGGCAGTCGGGATGGGCCAGCACGGCTGCCACTTCACGCGGCCCGGCGGCCACCCACAGCCCCAGTCCTTGCTCGCGGAAGAAAGGCCGGGTGGCGGACAGTTCACGGTAGTAGGGATACGGATCGGGATGCGTGACGGCGCTGAGCGGGTCGATCCCGGCGAAGCTGGCGGTGATGGTCTCTGGCATGGCGGCGCGAATCGCATGTGGGCTGGCTGCGCCGCAATGTCGGGCGCACATCGGCATCATGCCGCCGCGGCCGGGCCGGAAGCTTCATGGTGTCGTGAAGCGTGGAATGCAGGGCGCTGCGGCCCGGCGATTGGTTGTATGCTTTGAGCACGGCGTGCCGGGCGCCTCGCGCGGCAACGCTATACCAAGTACGGCGGTGACGACATGAAGCGTGTTCACGCACTGGTTGTGGCCGGCCTCATGTTGGCGGCATGCGTTTCCACCGGCGTCGACGTGAAGCCCGAGCACTTGTCGAACTTCCTGCCTGGCTTCTCCACACTCGACGAGGTCACCACGCAGTTGGGCCCGCCGTCCTCGCGCGCCACGCTGCGCGACGGCTCGACCATCCTGGTCTACTCGTTCGCCACCTCCCAGCCCCACCCCGAGAGTTTCATCCCCTTCATCGGGCCGCTGTTTGCCGGCGGCGCGATCCGCGCCTCGACGGTGCTGTTCGAATTCGACCAGAACGGTGTCCTGCTGAGCCAGCGCCGCACCACCTCGAGCGGCGTCTCGGGAATGAGCGTGCTGACGCCCGGCGCGCTGCCCGGCACGCCGCCCGCCACGCCGCAATAGGCCGCCGGGCGCGCTTGTCACGTCTCCATCGTCGCCACCTGCCCATCGGCGCGCGCCGCCGCCAGCGCATCGTTGCGATGCGCGAGCCGGTACAGCACCGGCAGCACCAGCAGCGTCAGCGCCGTCGACGACAAAATGCCGCCGATCACCACCGTCGCGAGCGGCCGCTGCACCTCGGCGCCGGTGCCGGTGGCCAGCGCCATCGGCACGAAGCCGAGCGAGGCCACCAGCGCCGTCATCAGCACCGGGCGCAGCCGCGTCAGCGCGCCCTCGCGGATGGCATGGTCCAGCCCATGCCCGGCCTCGCGCAGCGAGCGGATAAACGACAGCATCACCAGCCCGTTGAGCACCGCGACTCCGCATAGCGCGATAAAGCCCACCGCCGCCGAGATCGACAACGGGATGCCGCGCAGCCACAGCGCCAGGATGCCGCCGGTCAGTGCGAACGGAATGCCGGTGAAGACCAGCAGCCCGTCCTTGACATTGCCGAACATGGCGAACAGCAGCACGAACACCAGCCCCAGCGCCAGCGGCACCACCACGCGCAGCCGCGCGGTGGCGGACTGCAATTGCTCGAAGGTGCCGCCCCAGCTGGTCCAGTAGCCGGCGGGAATCGCCACGCGCGCTCGGATGGCGGCCTCGGCCTCGGGCACGAAGCTGCCGATATCGCGCCCGCGCACATTGGCGCTGACCACGATGCGGCGCTTGCCGTTCTCGCGCGAGACCTGGTTAGGGCCCGGCGCCATCTCCACGCTGGCGACTTCGCTCAGCGGGATGTAGCTGGTACGCGCACCGGCGTCTTTGGGAAGCGCCACCGGCAGGCGCCGCAGCGCGTCGACGTCGGCGCGCACGGCCTCGGGCAGTCGCACCACGATATCGAAGCGCCGGTCGCCGCTGAAGAAGGTGCCGGAGACCTTGCCGCCGATGCCGATCGATACCGCGTCCTGGATATCGCTCAGGTTCAACCCGTAGCGGGCGGCCTGGTTGCGGTCGATCTGCACCGTCAGCATCGGCAGTCCGGTGGTCTGCTCGACCTTGACCTCGGCCGCGCCGGGGATATCCCGCAGCACCGCGGCGATGCGGTTGGCGGTCTGCTCCAGCACAGTGTTGTCGTCGCCGAACACCTTGACCGCCACGTCCGAGCGCACGCCCGAGATCAGCTCGTTGAAGCGCAACTGGATCGGTTGCGAGAACTCGTAGTTGTTGCCCGGCAGCTTTCCCACTTCGGCGCGGATCGCCGCGATCAGCGCGTCGCGCGTGCGGCGCGGCTCGGGCCATTGCGATTCGGGCTTGAGCATGATGTAGCCGTCGGAGATATTCGGCGGCATCGGGTCCGAGGCAATCTCCGCGGTGCCGGTGCGGGCAAAGATGCGTTCGATCTCCGGGAATTTGGCCTTGAGCGCGGTTTCCACCTGCTGCTGCATCGCCACCGATTGCGTCAGGCTGGTGCCGGGTATGCGCAGCGCCTGCACCGCGAGGTCGCCTTCGTTAAGGCTGGGCACGAATTCGCTGCCCAGGCGCGTGGCAATCGCCAGGCACAACACCACGGCCACGCCGGCGCCGGCCAGCACTACCGGCGTGGACGCCAGCACGCGCTCCAGCAGCACCGCGTAGCGGCGGCGCGCCCAGCCCATCAGCCGGTTGTCGCGCTCGGCCACGCGGTTGCCGATAAACAGTGCCACCGCCGCGGGAACGAAGGTCACCGACAGCACCATCGCCCCCAGCAGCGCCAGCACCACGGTAAAGGCCATCGGATGGAACATCTTGCCTTCGACCCCGGTGAGCGCAAAGATCGGCAGGTACACCACCATGATGATCAGCTGGCCATACAGCAGCGGCCGGCGCGCCTCGCGCGCGGCGGCAAAGACCTCCTGCAGCCGTTCCTCCCGCGTCAGCGCGCGGCCCTGGCGGGCCTGCGCATGCGCCAGCCGGCGCACGCAGTTCTCGACGATCACCACCGCGCCGTCGACGATGATGCCGAAGTCCAGCGCACCCAGGCTCATCAGGTTGGCGCTAATGCGGTAGTGGACCATGCCGGTGAAGGTGAACAGCATCGACAGCGGGATCACCAGCGCGGTGATCAGCGCCGCGCGCAGGTTGCCCAGGAACAGGAACAGGATGGCGATCACCAGCACCGCGCCTTCCACCAGGTTCTTCTTGACCGTGGCGATGGCCTTGTCGACCAGCGTGGTGCGGTCGTACACGGTAACGGCCTGTATCCCCGCCGGCAGCGTGCGGTTGATCTCGGCCATCTTGCGGTCCACCGCCTGCGACACCGCGCGGCTGTTCTCGCCGAGCAGCATGAACACCGTGCCCAGCACCACCTCGCGGCCGTTCTCGGTGGCCGCGCCGGTGCGCAGCTCGCCGCCGGTCTGCACCGTGGCCACGTCGCGCACGCGGATCGGCTGGCCCTGCGCGGTGCCGACGATCACGTCACCGATTTCGTCGAGCGAGCGCACCTGGCCGGGCACGCGCACCAGGTACTGCTCGCCGCGGCGCTCGATATAGCCGGCGCCGACGTTGTCGTTGTTCTTCTCCAGCGCGCCCACCACATCGGCCAGCGTCAGCCCGTACGATGCCATGCGTGCCAGGTCGGGCGCCACCACGTAGGCGCGCGCATGGCCGCCGATGGCGTTGACCTCGGTCACGCCCGGCACGTTGCGCAGCTGCGGCCGGATCACCCAGTCCTGGATCTCGCGCAGGTCCGACAGCGTGTAGGCGCTGCCATCGGGCTTGCGCGCGCCGGGGTGGGCCTCGACCGTCCACAGGTAGATCTCGCCCAGTCCGGTCGAGATCGGCCCCATCGCGGGCGCGATGCCCGGCGGCAGCTGGTCGCGCGCCTCCTGGATGCGCTGGTTGACCAGCTGGCGCGCAAAGTGGATGTCGGTGCCGTCGCGGAAGATCACCGTCACCTGCGACAGCCCGTAGCGCGACAGCGAGCGGGTCTGCTCCAGACCGGGCAGGCCCGCCATCACGGTCTCGACGGGATAGGTGATGCGCTGCTCGGTCTCCAGCGGTGAATAGCCCGGCGCGGCGGTGTTGATCTGCACCTGCACGTTGGTGATGTCGGGCACCGCGTCGATCGGCAGCCGGGTGTAGCTGTACAGGCCCAGCGCGGCCATGCCCAGCACCGCCAGCAGCACCAGCCAGCGTTGCGCAATGGCAAAGCGGATCAGGCGTTCGAACATGCGCGCCTCCCGCTCAGTGCTCATGCCCGGCGCTGGCTTTGCCCAGCTCGGACTTGAGGATGAAACTGTTGGCCGCGGCGTAACGCGCGCCGGCCTGCAGGCCCTTGGTCACCTCCACCAGCTTGCCGTCGGTGCGCCCGGTCTGGACCGGCTGCACCGCAAACCCGGCCGGCACCGCGACGAACACCACGCTCTGGCCATCGACCTGCTGCACCGCGTCGGCCGCCACCGTCACCGGCACCTGCACCGGCGCGCCCAGCACGCTGACCGTGACGAACAGCCCGGGGCGCCACGCCGTGCCCGGATTGGCCAGCGTCACGCGCGCCTTGGCGGTGCGGGTCTGCTCGCCCAGCAAGGCGCCGACGTAGGACACCTTGCCTTCGGCCTGCGTGGCAGAGGCGCTGGAGCGCACCGTGACCGCCTCGCCCACGCGCACGCGGTCCAGGTCGCGCGCGGACACCAAGAACTCGGCCCATACCGAACTCAGGTCCGAGACCGTGAAGACGCTGGCGTCTTCCTTGACCGCTTCGCCCAGCGACAGGTGCTTCTCGACCACGATGCCGTCGAACGGCGCGCGCAGCGCGAACTGGTTCAGCGCGCCGCCGGCGCCGCCGCGCTCGGCGGCGCCGATCGCGGTCAGCTTCTGGCGCGCGTTCTGCACCGCGATCTGCGCCTCTTCCAGCGCCGTGCGCGCCTGCTGGTAGTCCTGCTCGGCGGAGATCTGCTCCTGCCACAGCGTCTTCTCGCGCGCGTAGGTGGCCCGCGCCAGCGCCTCGCGCTTCTGCGCGGCCAGCAGTTCGCTGCGCTGCTCCGCCACCGAGGTGCTGGCAATCAGCGCCAGCACCTCGCCCTTGCGCACCGACTGGCCCAGGTTGGCCGGCACCGCCTGCGCGACGCCCGCGACGCGCGGCACCACGTGCGCGGTGCGGTCGTCGTTGAAGCGGATCTCGCCGGGGAAATCGACGCTGCTGCGCAGCGCCGCCGCGGCGGCGGTGGCCATGCCGATACCGGCCTGTTCGATCTGCGCGGGCGTCAGCGCGATCACGTGCGGCTTGTCTTCGGCTTGCGGCTGCGCCGGGGGCGCGCCAGCGTCGGCATGCTTATCGGCCTTGTCTCCTGCCCTCTCCCCCTCCTTGCCATGCTCGTGCCCATGCTCGTCGCCGTGTTCGGCATGCCCGTGCGCGGCCTCGCTGCTGGGGCTGCCGCCCTTGCCGGTGAACAGGATCGCCGCGCCGCCCAAAAGCCCGGCGACCAGGATGGCCACCACCGCGGCCCGTTGTTGCTTGCTCATTGCCATGTCTGCAGCTTCCGTATCAGTGTCCGAGGATGCGGTCGATGCTGGCGGCCGCGTCATAGGTGCGGGCCAGCACGTCCAGGTAGCGGATGCGCGCCTGGAACAGCGTGCGCTGGGCATCCAGCACGTCGAGGAAATTGAACTTGCCGGCCTCGAACCCGCGCGAGGCGGCGGCGTAGGCCTGCTCGGCCGCCGGCAGCACCGAGGCCTGCAGCGTCTGCGCCGCGGCGCGCGACACCGACAGCTGCGTCGAAGCCTGCTGCAGTTCGCCCTGCAGGCGCACGCGCGTGGCAGCGTGCGCGTCCTGCGCGCCGTCGGCACGGCGCAGCGCCGCGTACAGGTTGCCCTGGTTGCGGTCGAACAGCGGCAGCGGAATCGCCACGCCCAGCACCGCCATGTTGCGGTTGGCCTCGTTATCGCGCTTGGCGCCCAGGCTTACGGTCACGTCGGGATACTGGCGGCTGCGCTGCACCGCCACTTCGGCACGGCTGCGCTCCGCCGCCAGGCGGCTTGCCGCCAGCAGCGGCGAGTCTTCCAGCGCCGCCTGCAACGCGGCCGGTGCGGGCCGCGACGGCAATGCATCGAGATCGCCCTGCGCCTGCGCGAAACGCGGCACGCTGTCGCCCCATAGCCCCGCCAGCGACTGCCGCGCGGACTGCAGCGCGCCGGTGGCCTCGGCCAGTTCCAGCTCGGCGTTGGCCTGCTCCACCCTGGCGCGCGTGGCCTCCAGCGGCGCGACCTTGCCGGCGGCGACGCGCCGGCCGGCGGCATCGGCGGCCTGGCTGGCGATGCCGACCGAACCCTCGGCCAGGCGGACGCGCTCCTGCGCCACCAGCACGCCGAAGAAGCGCGCGATCACCGCGGCGCGCAGCTCGGCGCGGGTGCTGCCCAGCTCGGCCTGCGCCAGCTCGCGCCCGCGCTCGGCCAGGCCGATGCGGGCGGCGCGCTTGCCGCCGAGTTCGATCGGCAGGTTGACCTGGCCGGTGGTCGAGCGCGAGGCCTTGCGCGTGTCTTCTATCGACACTGCCAGTTCCGGATTTGGAATCACGCGCGACTGGATCAGGTCGCCTTCGGTGGCATCGAGTTCCTTGCCGGCGGCGGACAGCGTAAAGCTGCCAGCCTCCGCCAGCGCCAGCGCGGCATCCAGGGTCAGGGTTTGGGGCGGCGTCTGCGCGACGCCAGGGAAAGGGCTGGATAGCACGGCCGCCAGCCCGAGCGGCAGCAAAAGTCTTCGCATCGAATTGCACCAGAAGAAAACCGGGGAAATTCGGCGAGACGCCCGGCGTCATGCGGTCATGACGCCAGGAGGCGATCGCAAGGGATCGGGATAGCGGGGAAGCGTCGTCTCGCCGGCTAAGCGAGACGCGGCCACTGCGGGCGGTCGGGCGCCCGCGCGCTGTGTGAGGAGAAGCTGGGCTGCGGCACCGGCGGCGCCAGTTCCACCCGGCGCAGCGCAGGCACGTCCTGCGCATCGGCCGGCGCGAAGGGCAGCGAGGCGATATGGCAGACGCCGCAGTCGGGATCGGCCAGGTTCAGCCTGGCCTTGTCCTGCGCAGGATCGGCTTGCTGGTCCTGCCCGCCGCCGCCAGCCTGGTGCCGGTGCTCGTGGTGGCCGAAATGCGCCTTGGCCGACAGCGCGACCTCGTGCCCACAATACGCGGCAGCTCCCGCCCAGGCGAACTGGAGCGGCAAGACGAGCGCAAGGAGGACGAGGAGGAGCCGTTGCATGAATCGTGGGAGCGGCGCTGCAGGCATGACAACCGGGGCGTCGGCAGCGAGTCGCAAGTTTAACCGAGGCGCAGCGGGCATTCGGGCAACGGGGTCATTACATTTGCGTCATGGCATTGGCGGGTGCAAACCCCCGATCGTTTATTCAATATTTTTGAATAACTCATCCGGCAAAGCACCCGCTTTGCTGGCGGTTGGACTCCTATAGTTCCGTACATGAACGGCACGCACACAAAGCAACGCCTTCTGACAAATTCAACAAGCTAACGGAGAACCACCATGACCAAGACCGCCCGCCTCGCTTCCGCCCTGTTCCTGTCGTTGGCCGCCCTCGGCGCCGCGCAAGCTGCCACCGCCGCCAGCCAGCTGCCTGGTGACCAGTACGGCTACAGCTTCCGCAGCACCGTGCCGGGCGACAAGTATGGTTATGAATTCCGCAGCCACGACGCCTTCACCGACGGCGCCCGCGCCGGCAAGGCCGATCCCTTTACCGACGGTGCCCGCACCGGCAAGGCTGATCCCTTCACCGACGGTGCCCGCACCGTGGCCGGCCTGGACCGCAGCGGCGTGTCGGCATCGCCTGCCCGCGGCTTCGACACCTTCACCGAAGGCAGCCGCACCGGCAAGTTCGACCCCTACGGCGAAGGCGCCCGCGCCTGAGCGGCCAACGCCCGCGTCAGCGACCGTCGTTCCCGCGAAGGCGGGAACCCAGTGACTTTATCCCCGAAGGGGACGTGAAAGACGCTGGATTCCCGCCTTCGCGGGAATGACGGTAGTGATTGGTCCCTTAACTGAACCCATTTGCGCCAGCGCTGGCCTTTGTCATTCGTCGCGCCCCAGCCTGTGCATGGCTTCGCGCAGCGTGCGCATCTGCGCGCTGAAGCGGGTGCAGGCATCGCAAATCGCCAGGTGCGAACGCATGCGCAGCCGCTCCGTCCACGACAGCGGCAGGTCCAGGCTCTTCATGGTCAAGTTATGGACCTCTTCGCAGTCCGGCAGCAGCCGACGCGGGGAGCGGGAGGGTGGGGTTTCCGGCATCTTTGTCCGTGACGGTTCGCTGGCGTGGGGATGGGCGGGCTCAGCCGGCCCTGCCGGGCCCGCCACGCTGGCCAAACCAGTGCAGTTCCAGGCATTCGCGCAGGCGCATGCGGGCCCGGTAGAGCATCGCCCAGGCATTGGTCGCGCTGATCTGCAAATGCTGACAGATTTCTTCGGTGTCCAGCTCCAGCCATTCCCGCATCATGAAGATGCGGCCGGTGCGCGCCGGCAGGCGGTCCACGCATAGCTGCAGGATCTCGAAGAACTCGCGGCGCTCGAACGCGCGCTCGGGGTCGCCCCAGTCAGAGGGCGGATCCTGGTAGTGGCCGTTGCGCGTAAACAGGGCGTCGAAGGCATCGTCGTCGGACTGCGGCTGGCCATCGCCGTCGGTGGCCAGCGCCAGCCTGACCTCGCGCCTGCCGCTGCGCAGCGCGTCGATGATCTTGTGCTTGAGGATGCCGACCACGTAGGTGCGCAGCGCCGACTGGCCGGCAAAGCGCTCCGGGTGTTCGAGCGCCGCCAGCAGCGTTTCCGAGACGGCATCTTCGGCCACTGCCTCGTCGCGCAGCTGCAGGCGCGCAAAGCGCAACAGGTAGGGGCGTAGCGCCTGCAGTTCGGCGGGGTCGAGGCTCATCGGGATCGGGGGCGGTTGCCTGGACAGATGCGCCATCATACCCGCGCCCTTCCCTTTGCCGGTATGCCGCGGTGGTCAGCCGATCCCGCGGAACTGCCCGCACAACCGGAACACATCCATCGACAGCGCAATCCCCTTGGCCTTGCCGTAGCGCGTCGCCAGCTTCAGCAGCTCCTTGATGTCGCGTCCGCTCGCGGCGGGGTAGGCGTCGGTCAGCGCGTCGATCAGGCCATCGTCCAGCTCGGCGCCGAACTGTTCGGCCTGCAGCCGCCACAGCCGCACGGCGTCCTCCCGGTACGGCGTGGTGTAGTGGATGGTGGCGATGCAGCGCGACAGGATGGCATCGTCGACGTCGCCGATGCGGTTGGTGGTCATGAACAGCAGGCCGCTGAAGTACTCCAGCGTGCGCAGGAACTCGGCGACGATGGCATTGTGCTCGAGGTCGTTGTCGCGGCGGCGGATATAGACGTCGGCCTCGTCCAGCAGCAGGATCGCATTCCAGCGCATCGCCCGGCGCAGGATGGTCATCAGCGTGGCGCCCACCGACGCCGCGGTGGTGCCCAGCTGCCCCGAGTGCACGCGGTACAGCGGCTTGCCCACCACCTCGGCATAGACCTCGGCGGTCAGCGTCTTGCCAAGTCCTGGCGCGCCCTGGCACAGGATGGTGGTGCCGCCGGACTTGCCCGGCACGAAGTCCGGCGCCAGCATGTTCATGTGCGAGGTCAGGATGTCGATCAGGTCGCGGTGGTGCGCCGGCAGCACCAGCTTGTCGCGCAGCGCGGGCTGGTAGCGGTACTCGGCCAGGTGCTGCACGTGGACCCAGATATTGCGGTGCCACTCCAGGTGGAACAGGTGCACGTAGCCGTGCACCGGCACGCGCTCGAAGCCCTCCATGATGCCCGCCTCGCGCCAGAACGACGGATCGCAGGTCATCTCGAAACGGCGCTCCAGCCGCTCTTCGTCGTTCACGCAGCGCGCGCCCGCGGCATCGGCAATCGGGATCAGCTCCGCCGCGCCCTTGGCATCGACCGCGAACGCCGCGCGCGTCGCGACGAACTGCGCGCCGAAGCCGCGCTGGAAGCGCACGAAGCGCTGCGCATGCTGTTCATACTCCTGGCGGAATTCCGCGCACTCCTTGTAGAAGCCGAATTCGGCCAACAGCTCCGGGATGGTGCGGTTGGCGATATCGTCACGCGTGATCACCATCGACGTGGTCATGCCCGAGCGGCGCAGGTGATGGTCGGTCAGCGCGGAGTTGGCCGACTGCATGGTGTTGGCAAGCAGGTCCACCACCACGTAGGCCATGCCCTGCTCGGGCAAGACATAACGCATGCGGCGCACCAGCCAGGGCAACAGCACGCCGTCGCGGTTGCGCTGGTACAGCCAGCCGTCGATGGCATCGCGCGACAGGTAGGCGGCCAGCCCCGCCACCAGCTGGTCCAGCCCCGGAATCACGCGTGCCTGGGGCGCGTTGTAGATGTTGTCCAGCGCCAGCATCTGGAACATCAGCGCGCGCTCGTTCCGGGTCTTGCTGAGCGTATAGAGCGAACTGAGCGCGTGCGCATCGAACAGCTTGCTCGACACCAGCATATTGCCGTGGCACACGCCATGCTGCTGCAGCTGCCGGGCCAGCGGCGAACCGGTCTCGATCATCGCCAGCAGGGGATGGATCAGCGCCTCCGGAATCTCGAAATCCATGTACCGCACTCCCGTTCAATGGCGTGGCCGCGCCGGCCAGCGGCCAAATTTCACTGCAGGAAGAAATCGACCGCGCGCTCGACCACGGGCGCATGGATGACATGCGGCCCGTCGAACTCGACGTATTGCACGTCATAGCCAGCGGCCCTCAGCTTGGCCGCATGCGCGCGCCCGCTGGTGGCAATTGGCAACTGCTCGTCGGCCAACCCGTGCGCGACGAATACCTTGGGGACGCCAGTCTGCATGAACACCGACATGAAGCCGCCGGAGAACGCGATCACATGGCTGGCAATATCGCCGTTGGTAATGCCCAGCGACAACGCATAGCTGGCGCCATCCGAGAATCCGGCAAAGGCAAGCCGCTGCGCATCGATGCGGTAGTGCGACGTCACCGCCGCCAGCGCCTGGTGCAGCCGCTGCAGGTCCGGCCCGTTGCCGCCAATGACGATATCCCAGGTGGGGTAGAGCGAATGCGGCGCCAGCACCAGGAACTTGCGCTGCCGCGCATGCGGTTCGAGATGGGGCAGGACTTTTTCGGGGAAGCCGCCGGCGCCGTGGAACATGACCATCAGCGGCACCGGAACCCCGGCATCGAGACCCTCGGGAACGAACAACTGGGCGTGGCGCCCGTCCACCAATGTCATGGGATGGCGTCCGGGCGGCAACGGGGGATGGACCGGATCCGCCGGCACAAAGGACAGCCGACCGAACAGCGAAGGATCGAGCATGGCACGTCAGGGGCACTTGATATTTTGTATATTACATACGAAAGAGCGTTTCCGCCACTCGAATTGGAGCCCTCGCCGTACCCGGCTAGCCCGTAAAGCGGCCTCCACTGCGGCGCCGTGCGCGCGCTATTCGGGTGTACCCCTAAAGGCAGGGTCAAAATCTGCCGATATCTCCGGTAAACTTGCGGCCGGTTCCGTATTTTTCGCTCGCCGGCGTGGTCAGGATGTCCACCTCTTGCAGCCGGCGGCCGTCACCGCGTGGATCCCGATCCTGCTCCAGTACGGCTTTCGCATCGGCTCATGGCTTTGATGACTGCGAAGGTCTGACGTATCCCCCGCAAAACGCAACCCTTTGCCGCCATCGCCAATATCAGCGCGCTTGGGGCATCGGGTGATTTTTATTTTTGGAAACCGGCATTGCCGCATTGAGCTGCCCGCCATAGCAGGCGGCCAATCCGTAGAGACAACAAACATGTCAAAGCAGTGGAAGGTGTCGCTGGCCAATCTTTGCATTGGGGCCTACCGACTCCTTAGTATTGGCGCCAAAGCCGCGCGCTCGCCCGTCCACGAGCAGAAGTTCAGCCGCATCGTCGTATTCTCGACCACAGCCCTGGGTGACTTCATGTTGAATACCCCGGCAATCCGGGCCCTGCGCAACCGATACCCGGACGCAAGGATCACGCTGGTGGCGAATCCCAGAAACCGCGACCTGGTCAGCGCCTGCCGGGACGTCAACGATATCGTCTTCTGGGACCATAAGGCCAGAACCCTCGCGGTCACCGTCTGGCGGCTGCGCCAGCGCAAGCCACAGGTGGCGGTGATCCTGCACTCGAAAGCACCGTACGACCTGATCGCCGCGGTCTTCGCCGGTTGTTCCTACCTGTTCAAGAACATCTACGATGATGAACTGCCCGGGCAGGAACGATGGCTCGCAGCCGCTACCCGGACCCGCGACGAAGGCCACCTTATCCAGAGCAAGCTGGACCTGGTGGGGCATCTGGGCTGCGACACGACCAACACCGAGATGTTCGTGCCGGTCCGTGCTGCCATCGGCAGTCCGCCGGCGAAAACTGTGATTGGCTTCCAGCTGGGCGCGTCACAGCCGATCCGCTGCTGGCCAGTCGAACACTTTGTCAGCCTGGCCCAAGCGCTGCTCGCCGAAGCGGAAGACACCATGATCGCGCTGATCGGGTCCGACAAGGAAAGCCCCCTCGCCGCCCGGTTCATGGCGGGGCTGACGCCTCAGCACCGGCAACGCGTCATCAGCCACGTCGGCCAAACCACGCTGCCAACGCTGGTTACCGTGATCCAGGGCATGAAGGTGCTGGTCACCGGCGATACCGGCCCGCTCCATCTGGCGATTGCGCTCAAGGTAAGAACCGTCAGCCTTTTTGCCACCGCGAGTCCGAAGAAAACCGGCCCGTATCAGGACAAGGACTTGCACCGGGTGCTGCACGCGGCAATAGACCCGGATCTAGCCGCCGCCGAACGCCTGCAGCCGATGGCTCTGATCAAGGTCGACGAGGTACTGCGCGCGGTAGTGGCCTCGATGCGCGGCGCCGAGCCCAGGCCCCGGCGATCATCGCAAGCGGAGGCGGGCCAGCTCCAGCAGTCGCCCCGACCAGAGATGGCCTTGCTGGCCGCCTCCTAGCGCCCTACGCTTCCCGCGCCAGCTGCGCCTGTATCGCCGCGGCCAGGTTCATCAGCGGCGCCGCCAGGGTCGCCTCGACCACGTCGGCCGCCAGGGGCGTGGACAGGCTCACGTTCAGCACGTGGACGGCATAGCCATCGACGCGCATCGGTGTCGCCATGGCCACGACCTGGGGCTGCCATGACGCGACGCAGTAGCCTTTGTCATGCACGCAGGCCACCGCCGCCTCGATCTCCCGCCGCAGCTCGCCCCAGCCCCGGCCGCGGTGCTTGTCGGCCATGGCGCGCATCATGGCGCTGAAAGCTTCCGGCGACAGCGTCGCGAGGTAGGCGCGGCCGAGCGAGGTCAGCGCCATCGGGATGCGCTGTCCGCTCACCACCGTGCGCAGCGACTGGCGGCGGTTGTAGCGGAACGACTCGAGGTAGACCATCTCGTCGGCCTCGGCCACCGCCAGCCCGACGTTGATCCGGTGCTGCATCGCGACCTCGACCATCATCGGCGTGGCCGCCTTGAGGCCGATGCACAGCCCATCAATTCCACTGTACGGAATTGATGGTGCTACTTCCCATGCGGTGAAATGACGACATCTTGCGCAGGCTGATGCCCGGCAAGCGCCTGATGTGCGTGGCCCTCGTTAACCTCGGACATTAAATTTTCTTGCACTTACCACCGCTAAGTCATTGCCACGACGAGTTAACGGAACTCGCCCACATGAGCATCTATTCCCAATTCGGTCGCCTCGCGACGCCGACGGAGCTGGCGCGCCTCAGGTCCCAGGTTGGTCCGAGCTGGCTTTCTCAGGCAGCCACCAGTCGCGTTCTGGTCAAACCGCTTGGAGGCGTCCGCGTGACCGATCTCTTGGGTAGGCTACCCGGCCACTTAAACGCCGACTTCGCGTTCGTGGCCGACTCGGTTGTGGCCGAATTGAAATGCTTGGAGAAGGATCAAATCAACGACAAGAAGGTCATCAAAAAGGCCTCCCAGCTGTATGCCCACGAACTAGCAGCCGGAAAAGCTCCAACCATCGTTTTCGGCGACGTTCGGATGAACACCGCCGGCTTCTCAGATGACGCACGAAGGATCGCCGAGCTTTACCGGATACCTCTCGAACGCGCCGTGAGAAGGGCAGCAAATCAGATCGCATAAACGACACAGGCGCTTAACATCGCAGACCCTGTAGGCCTTCTGTTGATGGCCAACGATAACAACTCTGCCCTAGACCCAGGCCACCTGGGTGCGCTGCTACAAGAGATACTGGCCAAGCGTGATTATCCGAGCATTAATATCGCCATCGTGTTCGCAGGCAATCTTTCCGCAGTTGTCCCCGGCTCGCTTGCACGAGTCGACATTTGGATTCCCATCACTCCCTGTGAAGTGGCGCCAGCAATCAATGAGTTCTTGGGAAAGCTCCGAGCTGCGTGGTTCTCGCAGCTAGAACAAGACTTCGGCATCTCAAAAACCTACGCTGGTATGCCGGATTCGCAGACATTGCACTTGCTCAGATCCCGCCGACACACAACTTTGAAGTGAGCTCTCACGTGTTGGCGACCATCGTCACACAGAGAAATCGCGAACAACTTTATGAGCGGGCGCCGGCATGGCCGGCTTCGCACATCTCCCTACTTCGTCACGCCCCCTACCTCGACTAGCTTCGGCTTAGGAAACGGAACTGGCTTCGTCGTCTGAGGAAGGCCATCGGTGATGGGATAAAGCGTAGCAGATGGCTCACAGACTACTTGCTTGCCGTTACTCAAGATGCCAGCTGTCGCCAAGCCGCCGATGGCGGTCATTGTCTCCGGTACTTTCGTATCAGTTTTCTGACCGACAGACGTAATCATCCCCGACGACAAATTGACGGACAGGTCTGCGGAGCCATATCCCGATGCGAACGTAAGGGATCGCTCCTTGTTTGGCAACGCTACTACGGTGGCCGTTGAGACGCAGGCCTTGTCGACGGCGACGAATATATACGGCTTCGTCTCGAAATAGGTCAGTCCATCATCTCGCCGCTCGGGATGAAATTTAATCCCTGCGCAACCTGCAGTTATCAGCGCGAGTGGCATTAACAGGATCGCTCCCGGGCTTATGCGTACTCTTGAATCATGATTGCTCATCACGATCTCCCATCTGCTTTACACGATCGTCGCAGCCTAAGTTAAGCAGTAGAAAGTTCAAGTTTGAGACAGCGCTCTATGTGGGCCGGACACATAGACCCCCCCAGCGTGCAAGAATTCCAGCGCTGGGGGCACGACATCGTCCTAGCAGGAGGCCCTGCTACACAGCGGAATTGGCAACCAGCCGCTTCAAAGTCAGATAGAACGGCTAGCGCGTGCGATACCGAAGAAATGTCCCGAATTGTTCGATGCGATGGAGGGGATGGAGGAGGTTGACCTGACCCGACTCTCGACGACCTTCGCGATCGCCTTGCGGTGCCTACAGCATTGACTCGATAAGGGGACGTCGCTATTCGTAACCAAAGGAACGCAACGAAGTCGAGGTATTCCGCACAATAGAAGAGCTCAAGTCCCGCGTGAGAATCCGCTTGGCCGCGAAATTGACTCTGCCAGCTTCGGCCGCCTGGCGAGCCATTGATGGGGGAGGAGTTACCACGGAAGACCACTAGAGGTACCCGGCGATAGCGATTCCAGCTAGCCTCGCTTCCATTGGATGCCTTGGGCATGCGCCACTATGTTCGCTAGGCATTCACTCTTCTGCGATCAAGGACCGATTCTGGTTCTTGCCTAACCACGCCGGCGCCCGACCACGACGGGACCAGATCTTACCCGTCTTCGGGTCGCGATACTTGGCTGGCAGCGGGGCACGCGCAGCCTTGGCTGCCCCGCTTCCCGCCGGATGTCCACGGCGACGCTTCGTGGCGATGTCATCAACCGTCAGACCATACTCAGTCATCAGCATCTGAATTCTTCGATAACACCAGCTAACTTCAGTCGCGCGCGCTTCAACCAACTGCGCCTCAAGCGCTTCCTTCTGAGTCATCAATTGCTCGTATGTTGCCATTCAACGCCTCGCTTTACAAAAACAGGTATCTGAAAGCACATTATCATGCGTTATCCAGACGTACGGATACAATGCACGTCGCAAAAAAATACATCAAAGAAATTCACAATGGCGGTCACTGCGAGAACATTACTTCTCCGATTCTCAGGCGGCGTGAATGGCTTGACGAGGACAGCTCAAGGCCTCTCGTATGGTAGACAACGCTGCTGGCCAACCAATACGCTCCTGTTCCAAGCGCACTTTGTCGCCCCACCGGTCAGTGCGCAGTCCTGCGTAGGTATCTAGTTCCGACTCGGTCAAACCTTCGGGGCTTTCAATCTTGCTCTGCGACGGCTCACGAACCCAGAGGATCCTATGGGAGAACAACGTTTCCTCGTCCATAAGCAGCGAGACGATATTTGGGAATCGTTTCCTGGCGCGAGCAAGGATGGCAAAGCCGTGGGTATCTAGATCGCCCCAGTACAGCATCTGCTCAGCATCGCGAAGCCAGGTAATGCTTTCGAGCTGGTCAACAGCCATTCCCAGGCCCATGAAGACAACAGCGCCGTCGACATCTGGCAATGCAACGCCCGTGTTGAGATTCTCGACGACCATCACAACGCGTGGCTCGAGTTCTAATCTCGCCAACTCGCTTATCGGAGCCTCGATATCACACAGCCCCCCGACTGCCATACGTAACCGCGGGCATAAGACTCGCATCCGCATGCGAACCGGATCCGGACGGAGGCCGCAAAGGGCATGGAAGCCAGAATCAGAATTATCACTCAAAATATGACGGATCAAGCTTTGCACGATCCCTCGGCGCGGCCAGACCCACTTGGTGTCAACATCCGCGACAGGCAACTGGCGCAGATATAACCCTGAGGAGCGATTGGCCACCAGCCATTGGAGCAGCTTCGTCAACCGCGCGAAGTCGGCGTCGTCGTAGTGGATAAGTACGTCGTCGCAGATGCGGGCAACCGCCTTTGAGCCAGCTAGGCCTGGAAACTGCGAACACCATGCGGCATACCGGGCAGCACTTCTCACCCAACTGGCATCCCGCCCCAGGAACTGAGCCATCTCCAACGGGCTGGCGAGCACGAGCCTGGCCGGCAACTCTTGGTCGCCCGAAGTCCATCGACGCGAATTCCACTCGACTGTCCCGCCTGTCCCACTCCACTTCCGCCAACTCGAAACCCATTCGCGCGTTCCGGCGAGGTCCGCGAGGACGTCCTTCTCGGATAGGCTATTGAGATTGAACGTCTGCGGCCATCCCAGCGCATTATCTGGATCGACCAGCCAGTTTGCGTGATGGGCATCCCACTTCTTTGTTACGACTGCACGCACTTGCGTCGGAGAGAGTCGCTTCGACATACTCAAGCCCCCTCCTCATCCGCTTCTTCAGCGAGTTCCTCAGCCAGAACATCGCGCGCTTCCGCCGGAAGGTCTAGCCGGCCGGTTTCGCCCACGTAGGTAATCGCGAGCACTTCGGAGTACTTCCTATCCCGGATGCTTACGAAGGAGCCCCCACCGATGAATGGCTCCAATGCCATCACGTTCTTCACAGGCGTTGCCGCGACCACCTGAAACCCGAAATTCTTGAAGATGTTCATCACCATGGCGGTGAACTCGTTGTCGGCGCGGTCGAATGCCTCGTCCATGACCACCGTCGAGTAAGTTGGCCATAAACCATCTTCCCCTGCCAATTGATAACGAAGTGCCGCCGCCAAACATGTGGTGGTGAGTTTCTGGCGCTGACCGCCTGATTTCCCTGCCCCGCTGTCATACGATTCCACCTCGTTCCTATCCTCATCGAACTCGGTGGCGGAGAACTCAACGTGTAGACGCACGTCCAATACGACATTGCGCCATTTGACATCTAGCGGCTGCTGGCTGCCTAGCCGTTGCACAACCGCATTGAGTACGGCAAACCGGCGCTCCATCTCCTCGTCGTCATCGTCCTTGAAGCTATGACTGAGCGCTGACCGTAGTTGCTTGCGGAACTCCGTAACCTCGAGCGGCGGTCTATCCTTGTAGTCAATCTCGAGGTAGGTGTTCTCATTGAATGCGCACCGACGCAGACTCGCGTTGACCTGGTCAAGCCGCTCCTGGATAGTCCTACGCTCCTGGTCGAGGCGTGTATGCAGGACTGCCAGGTTCTGGTCACTCTGTTCCCGGAGAAGATTCTTGAAACGGGCGACGAATACGTGCAAGCCGTCCGTTTCCAAACGGTGAAGCTTGGCCATAAAATCTGGAGCCGCCTCCAGGCTAGGATCCAACCCCTGAGCTTCTGCAGGCCATTTGGTACAGAACGCATTCAGGAGTCGCTCGATGCGTGCCTTGATGTCCGTTGACTTCAATGTGGTCTCAAGCTCTTCCGCCGAGATCGCCTTGAGTACGGCACTCGCAATCTGATCTGCGTTATCCGGCGTGAGCTTGCGGCCAGTTGCCGCGAATCTCCGCTCCAGTCCCTCTTCCTGAGTCGGGGTCAAATTGACGGAAAGCAGATCCTCCGGGATGTCCGAGAGCTGACGCCTCGCCCGGGTCAACTCTCTTTCGATTTCGGCGGCTTCCCCTTCAGCGGCCTGCCGTGCTGCGGCCGCGACGTTCCACACTTTTTTCTGTTCCGAGATGAGCTCATCGAGGATGCTCAGTTCAGGACGATCCTGAAGCTCCTGGGCGATTCGCTCCCTGAGGTTTCTCACCTCGTCCAAAGCTGCTGCGACGTTCACGTTGTCCCATGTCAAGTTGACAATGCTCTGGCAATGCATTACCTGGTCGCGCTGACGATTCGCCTGATTACGGGCCTTTTCAATGGCCTTCCGCGTCTCCTCGACAATTGGCGCCAATTCCGCCGCCTCCGCCTTGAACGCGTCCAGCTTCTCCTTGTTGGAGAAGCCCATCACCCAGCTCTTTCTATCATCGAGTCGCCGTCTGTCGTCCTTCTCATGGCGCGTGCGACTGTGCTTTATCTGGCCCGCCGCGGTTACGCCACGCTCCACGCCCCGAAGGTCCTCAGACGATTCCACGCACGCATAGTCAAATCGGCTACGCAATTCTTCCTGCAACCATGCCTTGAAGTTCGGCGCGATATCCATTTTCCGCACCAGTGAGTGGGGCGAAAGCTCTGTTATCGGCTGCGCTGTACGCGGAATCATGCGCAGGTAGACAAGCCGGTGTCCCAAGTGCACCTCGTCGACATAACGCGCGACATCAGGATAGTGGTCCTCGTCAACCAGCATCGACGTCGCGAAGCCGCCCAGTACGCGTTCCAAAGCACCGGTCCACCTCCCTTCCGAAGCCTTCACTTGCAGCAACTCGCCTGCAAATGGGAGTGATTCCTCTGGAATCCGCAACGCCCGGCTCATCTGCTCTCTAATCTGCAGCAGATGAGACGGCATGTTCGACGTCCGAGCTTCCATTGCCTGGATTTCAGTCAGCAGTTTGGCAAACTTTTCATCTGCATTCCGCTTTTCCTCTTTAAGCTTGTCGAGCTCCTCTTCGTGGCGTTGACTCATCGAATCACGCTGGTCGACGATCCGCTGCCCTTCCACCTGTGCCTCGGCGAATGCTTGCGGGTTCGTCGGCGTTGCCCATTCAAGCTCAGAACAGGCATTGCGCATGCGCTCATGATTCTTGCTGACTTGTGGCAGTCGTACCCGCTCGGCCTTGTCCAACCGCTCATTGAGGCCAGCCAGTATGTCTCCGCCCTCTCCAGCGCGTTTGGCCAGCAGCTCGTTATAAGCGCTCTCCTCTTGCCCTTCCTTCGTCTTCAGCGACTCGATGCTGTCGATGACACCACGCTGCTTGGTTGTGAATTCGTCGAGGAGCAGATCCAGGAGCGATTTCCTCCTTTGCTCTCGGAAATAGTCAATGCCTAAACGCTCTTCCGCGAGAACAGACAAGACCGCACTTGCCTGCTCATATTCTGCCAAGGCGCTCCTCGCTGGCTGCAATGCTTCAATCTGATTGCGAGCGGTGAGGACGGCCTCGTGGGCCGAGTTGAGGACCTGGAACTCATTGACCAGAGTCTCCGCCACCGCAAACGTCTCCGGAGGATCCAGCATGAAATCCCGCAAGAACTTGTTCAGGTCGCCCAAGTCCTTGGCTGACTGAGTCTTATGCAGCAGGCGGAGGGCCCTGTCGCTGGCGATTCCGAACAAACGCGTGAACTTGCTCTGGTAGCCACTGAACTCATCGGTGAAGAACACATCCGACAGCGTGGCTTTGAGCTTACGAACATCAAAGCCGGCACCTGCCTGGGGGAAAAACTCGAGTTCCTTCAAGGAAAACTCGCGCTCGGTCATGAAGAACAGAGGGTGGACGTCGCCATTCGCCGAGCCATTCCCCTTAATCCAGAGAATGCGACCGAGAACGACTACCCGCCCGGTGCTATCTCGGTACGTCTCAGCGATAGCGGACCAAGTGGTGCCCATTCGCAAGAAGCGCTTGACCTTCTCCCCTTCATCGCCCGTCTGCGTCGCCCACGCTCCGCGAACGTATGTTGCAAGACTGCGATCCGCGGCCCCACCCTTTTCGGCAGTCCGAGCGGCAACGTTGAAATCCAACCAGCGCGGAGGAGTCAGTAGCGACGTATGGCCGTCCAGCAACGTGCTCTTCCCGGAGCCCGATGGTCCAAGCACCAAATGACCCTGACTTGCTACGTCAATGTCGTATAGGTCTTCAAAGGTGCCCCATCGATAGGTTTGGATACGTCGAAGCTGAAATTGGAACTCTCGACCTGGCAAGAGGCCGAGGTCTCCTTGGCGCGCCGCGGCGAGGGTAGGCATACTCGCGTCCATTACATATCCTCCGATTTCGTGCCAGCAGGATCCACAGGCGCGTAGCGCCGATATGCTGCAGAAAGTGCCTCAATCCCCTCAACCGGAAACAGCAGCCGTAAGGAGGCCGATACTTCATAACGCTCGTCCGAGCCAGGGAGCTTGATTAGCACCCCTATCTTCTTCGCCTTTTCGATAGCGCCCTCAATCTGACGGCCGAAACGCGAAATGTCCACGTTGTCATTCCGCTCGAACGCCTTGAGGTACTCCTGCATCTCCATCCGGTCGAGAACCGCCCGCTCAGACTGAGCGTCGGAGTATGTCAATCGCTGGCGCAGGAACAGAAGCAGCACCGACTCGATGAAGTTGAGACTCTGTCGACGCAGGAGAATCGGGATATTCACCTCCTCCGAAGTGACTTGCCTCGTGAAAGCCACACACGCTTGGTTGTCCACAACCAAATCGAGAAATAGATCATGAAGCCGGGAGCGAAGTGCGCTCTCGTACCGCTTCATTCCGTTCCAGAGATTTTCGTGTCGGCGGGCATCTAACGATGGGCCCTGTAGCAAACGTACGAGTACACGCCGCGCAGGAACAGGCAGAGTACCGGTGTCGCCTCCAAAACGAACTTCACTCTCGATCGCATCATCGTCAGCGTCGACTTCCTCAAGGTCACCGTCATCGACATCGTTCTCACCGGGAAAATTCATATTGCTTTTCCTTTAGGAAATAGACCAACGGCACATTCGCCGCGCGATGCGTTCCGTCCATCCCGCACCAACTGACCTTCACCTGACTTGGAGTTACCTGACCATGTCGTATGGCTAGATAGATATAGCCCACCACTGACCCCAGACCCTGAGTTGGAGGGTAGGCTCGTACGAGTTCATCGATGCCGACGACGTTTGCTTCGCGAAGGAATTCATAGATGTTTCGCCTCAACAAGGCAAAGTCAATCTCGGAGTTCCTCACCATGTCGGCGATGTGTTGCAGGCTCATCGAGGACTCCGGGGCATCACGCATGCTTGCATCCTGCATACGCTCCGCGGGGTCGTACAGATTCCACTGCGATGCCGACCGGAGCCGCGCGCTTGTCATCCAAAGCTCGAAACCGATATCCTGGTTGGTACGAACATCGTCCTTAATCGCCAAGGCATCGCGTTGCGAATTGCGCAACACCTTTGCAAACCGCCGCTGCTCAAGATACTCGCGGCTTTGAACAAACGTGCGCAGGCTACGAGAAAACGTCTGCAGCACCTCGTGTACCAATCCGCCCTCATCTACAAGGCGATTTGTGAGATTCCGTAGGAATCGCTTCTCGGTGGAACTCAGTTCTTTCGCGAAATCCCGACTCACAACTTCAGTCAGCGCTTCGGAAAAGATGGTCGACTGCTCAATATCGGTAAGCAGTCGCCAGAAGGCGTAGAAGGTTTTTCCTGCCGGCGATTCACCGATGAGGTCCATACCGGCAAAAAGCTGTTCCAAAACCTGCCCGCGGCTTCCCTCATTGTTGAGTACATCTGCACGGAGTTGACGATTGAGCGAATCAAAATCGTCTCTTACTCGACGAAAGTCCGCGGTAAGGTCGTCTGCCAGGGCAATGACTTCACGGGTACGCTCAAGTGCGCGCTCCGTTGACAGCGTGTCGACAATGCCTCGCCCGAGGTCCTCCAATTGCCTGTCAATTCGGGCGCGCTCGGCAAGCAGTGCTTCACGGCGGCTGCCAGGGTCTGGGTTGGTGTCGTCGGCAAGCCTCGTCAACTGCTGCATAACCGTTGCCAGTCGGCTTTCTGTCGCGACTGCCCGCGGTCGGATAACGCCTTGCAGAAAACGAATCGCCGTGATCGCATCCGTCGTCAGTTCGTACTGCTCCTCCGGGGCGCCAACCGGCAGTCTTCGGCTGAGCCAGCCCTCCGATAGCCAAGCTGCGATATACGCTTGCGGAGTCTGCGCCATATCTTCACCGGCCTGCTTAAGGCGCTGAAGCTCTTGCGTCAGTCTTTCATGGAGGGCCGACGCCGGAATCATTTTTTGCTCGCCCAGGAGCAACTCCTGTAGCACGGCAAGGACAACTGGAGCATTGTGCGACGCCAGCAATTTCCAAAGCGCTTGCTCTCGCAGTTGCCTGAGCTGGGCGATGGTCTTGACAGAGCTCATCGGTGCCTCGTCGAGTCGAAGTTAGCGGTCGAAAAGCAAACTTAGTGAAGATCGGACGGCGTCTGTCTCTGCCCTGCACATGCATAACGACGATGTCATAGGCGGTTTTCTCACCGGAACGCGTCTGTTGTTTCATCGAGATCTGCTCCCGCAGATGGGGTTGTCCGCCACCACGAGGTAGGTAGCTTCGTCCTCCGTCGGCTTCTCCAATTCTTGACTGCCTCCGGCAAGAACAAGGAGCAGGCGAAGAGCGTCGCGAAGGCGGATACCCTGACCAGGCAAGGCGGATGCACGCCTGCACTAACCGTCGGGGTAGTCGACAACGTTATCAGCTTGTTCCAAGCGCAGACCCTGGAAATCAAACGTGTAGAGAATATCGCTTTTCCGAGCCAATTGCTCGCCCCAAATAGGGGGTATATCGAGAAACTGAGGTTTCCGCGATCTCGCTCAAAAACATCTCATATTGGCACTAACCAGGCATGGCAAGACGGGCAATGATTGCGCTCCGCGACCCGCAGGCAGGCAGGGCAGCAACCCTTCCGATAGCTGAAGGCGGATTCCGTGGACGTATGGCACCTGCCCCGCATCGGTTCGACAAGCTCGCGCCGCCCACCGTCACGGACCTTTAGTGCGTGACCTCGTAGACAACAAGGGGCGCGATCTCCACGAATATCCACTCCAGATATATGGCAGTTTTTTCAGACGCGAGCACTCCAAACATAACATTGATTATGATTTTCCCTGCGATGTATTTAATATCTCGCAACCCATATTCGCCAGCTCAATATATTTTTGCAACGAGGTTTATGGTCCGAACATAACTCTTTTGTCTACTTCATGCATTGCGCGCGGCAATAGCAAATACACCCGTTCTCAGGCACGGAAGTTTTTGTCAACGGGTCCGCGAGCCCCGGTCAGTGAGGTACCCAGCGCGGCGTACAGCGCCATTCTTTGGTGGGTCGCGAAGTCTACTTCAATTGCGAGCGCCAGGGAGATTAATTGACGGCACTCCTCCATCAACGAGAATTCAACCCAAAATGGAATGGCAGTGGTAAGCAAGCGCGCACCGGTATCGCGCGAATTCGCATGCGTCAGCCTCTTAGAAAGGACGGCACGGACATCTTTGGTATCATCGCGATATCGGTCATGCCACTCGTGCTTAGGCAGACGCTTCCAGTCGACACTGGCATCGCGGCTCCGCTCAACTATGTAGGTGGTGTAGCGTCGATGCACATTCACCAGTTGCTCGTTCCCAGACAGTTGTTCCCGCGCATAGCCCGCAGGGTCAGCGGTCAACAATCCATAGAAGGTCTGAATCGAGTCCACATCGTCTTCATAACTAAACCGCCCACTCACTCGCCCCCGCCCCGTCCTATACTCCGCATCACACCCTTCACCCAAACCCAAACCATGGATTACACCCCCGGCATCAGCCACCTCGCCAGCCTGCTCGCCGATCCCGGCCGTGCCGCCATGCTGTGGGCGCTGATGGACGGCAGCGCACGGCCCGCCGGCGAGCTGGCGTTGATCGCCGGCCTGTCGGCTTCTTCGACCAGCGGGCACCTGGCGCGCCTGTCCGAAGGCGGCCTGCTGGTGGCGGAGACGCGCGGGCGCAACCGCTATTACCGGCTGGCGGCGCCGGAGATCGGCGTGGCGATCGAGGCGCTGGCGTCGGCGTCGCTGGCGAGCCAGCCGCCGCGGCTGCGGGCGGTGCCGGTGTCGCGCACGGCGCCGCCGGCGCTGCGCCAGGCGCGCACCTGCTATGACCACCTGGCGGGCGAGCTGGCGGTGGGGCTGTTCGAGCGCATGACGCAGTCGCGCTGGCTGATGCTGGACGGGCCGCGCGTCGAGCTCAGCGGCGACGGCGCGCAGGCGCTGGCGCGGCTGGGCGTGGACGTGGATGCGGCGCGCCGCAAGCGGCGGCAGTTTGCCTGCACCTGCCCGGACTGGAGTGAGCGCAAGCCGCACCTGGGCGGCGCGCTGGGGGCGGCGCTGCTGGGCAGCCTGCTGGCGCGCGGCTGGGTCGAGCCCACGCGCACTTCGCGCGCGCTGCGCGTGACACCCGCGGGCCAACGCGAGATCATCCGCATCGCGGCCTAGCGCGCCGCGGCAACTGGAGAAAAAAGATGGCCACACCGCTGGACGACGAGTCGCAGGACGCGATCGCGCGTTTCTTCGCCCTGATCAACCTTGGCGACAGCGCCCAGGCCTCGGCCCAGATGGCGATGTTCGAGGATGCCCTGCTCGATGCCGAGGACGACGACACCGACGGGCCGGAACTGCTGTGGGTGATCCGCGAGGTCATCGACTGGCAGTCCGGGTTCTTTGTCGACTGGAAGGACGCGCAGTCCTTTATCGGCTGCCTGACCCAGCTGTGCGAGCGCATGGACCTGGAGCTCGACTGGGGCACCGACGACCCCGAGGACGAGGCCTTCCTGGAGGGCACCAGCGTGCCGGAACTGATGGAGCTGGCGCATAACCAGTTGCGCGTGGCCGGCTATACGCTGTGGAACTGGGATACCGGCGGAGATGCCTACGCCGGCTGGATCACGCGCAGCGAGGATGACGAAGAGATGCTGGACCTGGCCGAGATCCTGCGCTTCGAGGTGCGGCCGGCGGACCAGCCTTATTGAACGCCGGCCGGCGGGGTTTCCGACCCCGCACCGGCCTGGCTGCCCCTAGTCGAACAGGATCACCGAGCGCGCCAGTTCGCCGCGGCGCAGTTCGTCGAAGGCGTCGTTGATGCGGTCCAGCGGCAGTCGCTGCGCGATCAGCTCGTCCAGGTGCAGGCGGCCCGCCATGTAGAAGTCGACCATGCGCGGCATGTCCACCGGGAAGCGGTTGGAGCCCATCAGCGAGCCCTGGATGCGCTTTTCGCCCAGGAAATCGCTGCCCTTCAGCTCGATCTTGACGCCGGGCGCGATCATGCCGATGACCGTGGCGGTGCCGCCGCGGCGCAGCATGGCAAAGGCCTGCTCGGTGGTCTCCTTCAGGCCGATGGCCTCGAAGGCATGGTGCACGCCGCCGCCGGTAAGGGCGCGCACCGCGTCCAGCACGTTGCCCTCGCTCGCGTCGATCACGTCGGTCGCGCCGAACTTGCGGGCGAGCTCGAGCTTGCCGGGCACCCGGTCGATGGCGATGATGCGGCCCGCCCCGGCGATGGCGGCGCTGTTGACCGTGGCCAGGCCGATGCCGCCGCAGCCGATCACGGCGACGGTCTCGCCCGGCTGTACCCTGGCGGTATGGATCACGGCGCCCATGCCGGTGGTCACTGCGCAGCCGATCAGCGCGGCACGGTCCAGCGGCATGTCGCGCCGGATCGCCACCAGCGCGTGCTCATGGATCAGCATCTGCTCGGCAAAGGCCGACAGGTTCAGGAACTGATGCATGGCGTTGCCATGGGCGGCCTGCAACCGCGGCGCCTCATCTTCGCGGCGGCGGGTATCGGGCTCGGTGCACAGCGACAGGTGGCCGGTCAGGCAATGCTCGCAATGGCCGCAATAGGCGGACAGGCAGGTGATCACGTGGTCCCCCGGCTTGACCGTGCGGACTTCCGCGCCGACCTGCTCGACCACGCCCGCGCGCCTCGTGGCCCGGGATGGTGGGAACGGGGTGCGGGTAGGCGCCGTCCACGAAGTGCAGGTCCGAGTGGCAGACGCCGACGGCGGCGGTGCGCACCAGCACTTCGCGCGGTCCGGGCTTGCCGATGGCCACGTCTTCGATCACCAGCGGCGTCCTGGGTTGATGCAGCACTGCAGCTTTCATGGAATTCCTCCGGAGGGGAGCTACGGTGCCGGAAAAAATACTCCCAATCAGAGGTTCAGGGAAGCCGCGGCCCACCCGGCGGACCCGCTTTACAGCTCTTCCTTGATCGGGAGCACGCGCAGCACGCCGATCCCCAGATGTTGCAGCGGGCCCATGCCGGGCTCGCGGTCGTAGACCACCAGTTGCCCCTTCTCGCGCGTGGTCCACGTCAGGCGCGGATTGCTGCCGTCGCCATCGGTCTGCAGTCCGACGCGGTAGGCCATGTCGAGCAGCCCGTCTTCGGTGGACCGGGTCATGCGCTCGGCCAGCGCCGGGCTGTCGAGCACCACGCCCATCTCGGTATTCAGCTTGGCCGAGCGCGGGTCCATGTTGAGCGAGCCGATAAAGACCAGGCGCCGGTCGACGATGTAGTTCTTGGCGTGCAGGCTGGCGCGGCTGGACGACAGCCAGGCGCGCGAGCGCGAGCCGCGCGCGGCCTTGCCGCGGTTGGCCAGCTCGGCGTAGGCGCTGGGCTTGAGCTCGTACAGCTCCACGCCGGCGGCCACCAGCGCCTTGCGATGCGGCGCGTAGCCCGCGTGCACCGGGCTGACGTCGGTGGCGGCGAACGAGTTGGTCAGGATGCGCACGCGGATGCCGCGCCGCGCCAGCGCGATCAGCCAGGCTTCGCCGTCGTCGTCGGGCACGAAGTAGGGCGAGATCAGCAGCACCTCCTTCTGCGCGCTGCTGATCATCTTCTCCAGCCGGGCGGTGGCGTGGCCCGGATCGTCGTGGGTCTGGTGGGTGATCTTGGCCGCCTTGTCGGAGACCACCACGGCCTTGCCGTAGTAGCCGGGCATGTGGCCGCTCTCGATGCCTTTGGCCAGCCCCGAGTCCAGCAGCTCCTGCACGTAGGGACTGGCCACGGCCTGGTCGCCACGCGCCTCCAGCCGCTTGCGCCGGCTGCGCATTTCCACCGGTGCCTCCTTGCCGGCGGGGATCAGCGCCACCACGGGATAGGAGGATGCGTCGTTCCAGTATTCGTCGAACACTGCGGACACCTGCGGCACCGCCGGCCCGGCCACCAGCACGTCGAGGTCGCTGAAGTCCATGTCGTTGCGCGCCGAGAAATACGCGTCGCCGACATTGCGCCCGCCCAGCAGCGTGATCTGGTTGTCCACCGTCATCGACTTGTTGTGCATGCGCCGGTCCAGGCGGTTGAAGCCCACCAGCATTTCCAGCCAGCGCACGCTGCGGTTGGCAAACGGGTTGAACAGCCG
The DNA here is from genome assembly GCF_041726985.1 of Cupriavidus nantongensis. Classification (GTDB taxonomy): domain Bacteria; phylum Pseudomonadota; class Gammaproteobacteria; order Burkholderiales; family Burkholderiaceae; genus Cupriavidus; species Cupriavidus nantongensis_A. The sequence continues at coordinate 1,193,316 of NZ_CP168302.1, forward strand.
CACTTCGATATTGGGATGCGAATCGATCGCCGACAGGACCTTGTCGAGGCCGCCGGTATGCAGGTCGTCGAGCAGCATGCGCACGCGCACGCCGCGGTCGGCCGCGTCCAGGATGTCGCCCAGCACGGCGGCGCCGGTGCCGGTGGGCTCGAAGATATAGGTCTGCAGGTCCAGGCTGCGCTGCGCCGCGCGCGCCATCGCCAGCCGCGCGGCGAGCGCGTCGGGTCCGGACTGCAGCGGGTAGAACAGCGACTCGCCCGGGCGCTTGGCCAGGCGCGGCGCCAGCACCTTGCCGAGCGGCGTGTCGCTGGTGTTGGCCGGGGCGGTCGACGGGGTGCGCTCCGCCTGCGCCGGCAGGCTGGCGCAGCCGCCCAGCACCGCGGTGCCGAGCAGGCCCGCCAGCGCGAGCGCGGCCAGCCGGCCAACGCGCGTGAACCAACCCGCGCCGGCACGTGCCGCGGTCACCGGCCTGCGGGCGTCGAGCGGAACATGGCTGTGCGTCTGGAACATCCGTCAGTCTCCCTGCGCCAGTGAATGAAGGAACGGGGATGGGCCGGTGGCCGGGTCCTCGCACCGGCCGGCGTGCAGCGCCTGCTACCTCGCAAGATATACCCCGCGCGCCGGCCCCGGCAGCGGTGCCATTCCTGTCCGCGCCGGGAGTTTGTCCTACACCGCAATGCCTGCACCGCAGCATGCGCGGGCGGGCCGGCGTGCGGCGGCGAGCGGCGAGTGCGGCACTTGACGCACGGCACCGGTGCCGGGCAGGCGCAGCGGCTTTCCCTGCACAGCGATTTCTCTTATGATGCCGCCCAATATACCGGCCGGTAGCACCGGGAGGAGGCCCTGCGGCATGTGTCGCCGCCCGCGCGGCTGGCGGCCTGGCGCAGCTTGCGGCCGCCCGGCGATGCCGGCATAGTTGCGCGCCTTCGCGCCCCTTTGCGTCCCTTCGTGGCTTGTACCGCACGGCGCGCCCAGACCGGATTCCGATGTCGACACAACCCTCCCAGCCTTCCTCCGCCGGCGCACCCGCGCCCACGCTGCGCCGCACCCTGCGCGCCCGCCATCTCACCATGATCGCCATCGGCGGCTCGATCGGCACCGGACTGTTCGTGGCCTCGGGCGCCACCATCGCGCAGGCCGGGCCCGGCGGCGCGCTGGCCGCCTACATCCTGATCGGCGCGATGGTCTATTTCCTGATGACCAGCCTGGGCGAGCTGGCGGCCTATATGCCGGTGTCGGGCTCGTTCGCCACCTATGGCGCGCGCTATGTCGACGAGGGCTTCGGCTTCGCACTGGGCTGGAACTACTGGTACAACTGGGCCGTGACCATCGCGGTGGAACTGGCCGCGGCCCAGCTGGTGATGCAGTACTGGTTCCCGGACACGCCCGGCGTGCTGTGGAGCGCGCTGTTCCTGGGCCTGATGTTCGCGCTCAATGCGATCTCGGTGCGCGGCTTCGGCGAGGCCGAATACTGGTGCGCGCTGGTCAAGGTGGTGACGGTGGTGGCCTTTATCGGCATCGGCACGCTGATGATCTTCGGCATCCTGCGCGGCGACATGGCGGCCAGCCACGGCCTGGCCAACCTGACCACCGGCGATGCGCCTTTCGTCGGCGGGCTGCCCGCGCTGATCGGCGTGGCCATGATTGCCGGCTTCTCGTTCCAGGGCACCGAACTGATCGGCGTCGCCGCCGGCGAATCGGCCGATCCGGCCAAGAACATCCCGCGCGCCGTGCGCCAGGTGTTCTGGCGCATCCTGCTGTTCTATGTGCTGGCGATCCTGATCATCGGCATCCTGATTCCCTACACCGACCCCAGCCTGCTCAAGAGCGACGTGCAGACGGTGGGCGTGAGCCCGTTCACGCTGGTGTTCCGCCATGCGGGCCTGGCCTTTGCCGCCGGCGTGATGAACGCGGTGATCCTGACCGCGGTGCTGTCGGCGGGCAACTCCGGCATGTATGCATCGACCCGCATGCTGTACAACCTCGCCACCGAGGGCCGCGCGCCGCGCGTATTTGCCCGGCTGACGCGCAACGGCGTGCCGCTGGTGGCGCTGCTGGCCACCACCGCGGTCGGCGCGCTGTGCTTTTTGACTTCGCTGTTCGAAAGCAAGTCGGTGTACCTGTGGCTGCTGAACCTGTCGGGCATGACGGGGTTCATCGCCTGGCTCGGCATCGCCGTCAGCCATTACCGCTTCCGCAAGGGCTTTGTCGCCCAGGGGCTTGACCTGGACCGCCTGCCCTATCGCTCGCCGTTCTTTCCCTACGGGCCGATCTTTGCCTTCGGGCTGTGCCTGGTCGTGACGCTGGGCCAGAACTACCAGGCCTTTACCAGCGGCAAGATCGACTGGGTCAGCGTGGCCGCCACCTATATCGGCATTCCGATCTTCCTGCTGATCTGGCTGGGCTACCGCATCGCGCGCAAGACGCGCTTCGTGCCCTATGCCGCAATGGAATTCCCCGCGCTGCCGGCCCGCGATGCCGCGGTCACGCGCACCGCCGTGCCGGCGGCCGGTGAATAGGCGCCGTTCCCGGGCGCCTGGCAATCCGCAGTAACAAGCAAAAAAGCACAACAACAAGGAGCATCGCTTTGAAGAAAGCAATCCGCATCAGCCTGCTGGCGCTTGGCGCCGGCATGGCCCTGGGCCTGCCCGCGCACGCCGCGCCCACGCTGGTGGAATCGGTGCAGGGCTATACCCTGCAGCAGGACAAGGTCACCCGCTTCACCGGGCTGTATTCGACCAGGGCAAGGTGCTGGCCACCGGCGACGCCGCCGCCCTGCGCGCGCAGTATCCGGGCGCGCAGCGCATCGACGGCCAGGGCAAGACCCTGCTGCCGGGCCTGATCGATGCCCACGGCCACGTGTTCCGCCTGGGCTTCAAGACCACCGAGATCTCGCTGTCGGGCACGCGCACGCTGGCCGAGGCGCAGGGCATGATCCGCACCTATGGCGACAAGAACCCGCAGCGCAAATGGCTGCTGGGCTACGGCTGGAACCAGGTGAACTGGAAGCTGGGCCGCTTCCCGACCGCGGCCGAGCTCGACGCCGCGGTGTCAGACCGCCCGGTGCGGCTGGTGCGCGTCGATGGCCACGCCGCGTGGCTGAATACGAAGGCGCTGCAGGCCGCCGGCATCACGCGCGACACCAAGGATCCGGCCGGCGGGCGCATCGAACGCGATGCCAGCGGCAACCCCACCGGCGTGCTGGTCGACAAGGCCATGGCGCTGGTCAACAACGTGATCCCGCCGTACAGCGACGACGACCGCCGCGCCGCGCTGGCCGCCGCGCTGGCGCATATGAACGCGCTGGGCCTGACCGCCGCCGGCGACGCCGGCGTGACCGTCGCCGAAGACCGCATCTACCGCGAGTTCGCCGACCAGGGCAAGCTGACCACCCGCATCTACGGCATGATCCGGGACACCGGCGACGACTTCAAGGCGCTGTCGGCCAAGGGCCCGCTGTCGGGCTACGGCAACGACCGCTACTACCTGCGCGCGGTCAAGCTGTACGGCGATGGCGCCCTCGGCAGCCGCGGCGCGGCGCTGATGGCGCCGTACTCGGACGACCACGTGCACAGCGGCCTGCTGTTCATGAGCGATGCCGCCATGCAGGCCGCGGTCAAGACCGCCATCAAGGCTGGCTACCAGGTCAACATCCACGCCATCGGCGACGCCACCAACCACCAGGTGCTGGACGCCATGGAAGCGGCGTACAAGGACGTGGGCGGGCGCGAGCTGCGCAACCGCGTCGAGCACGCCCAGGTGATCGCGCTGCCGGACATCCCGCGCTTCAAGACCCTGGACCTGATCGCATCGATGCAGCCCACGCACGCGACCAGCGACATGAACATGGCCGAAGACCGCGTCGGCAAGGACCGCATCAAGGGCGCCTACGCCTGGCAGACGCTGCTCAGGCAAGGCACCGTGATCGCGGGCGGGTCGGACTTCCCGGTGGAATCGGCCAATCCGTTCTACGGCCTGCACGCGGCCGTCACCCGCACCGACCATGAAGGCCGCCCGATCAAGGGCTGGCATGCGGAAGAAGCCATGACCCTGCCGCAAGCCTTCCGCGCCTTCACGCTGGACGCGGCCTACGCCCAGCACCAGGAGAAGACGCTGGGCTCGCTCGAGCCGGGCAAGTGGGCTGACTTTATCCTGGTCGACCAGGACCTGTTCAAGGTCAAGCCGGCCGATATCTGGAAGACGCAGGTGCTGCAGACCTGGGTGGCCGGGGAGCGCGTGTACGCGAAGGACAGCAAGCGGTAAGCAGCAGCACAGCGCCGGGGTCCTGCCCGTGCGGGCAGGCGGCGTGGTGACAAGCGCGGCACCGGTCAGGTGCCGCGTTTTTTTTTGGGTCCTGGGATCGACGCGCTAGAACTTCATCAGCAGGCCGACCCGCGCCAGGGTCTGCGACCGGTTGCTGGCCGCCCCATCCGGCTGCAACAGGCCATTGATCCACGCACGCGTGACCGGTCCATCGCCACTGGCCCGCTGGTAGATGCCTTCGACATATGCGGTGGTGCGCCTGGAAAAATGGTATTGCAGCGCCGCGGCGACCTGGTGGGCCTTGTTGTTCTGCAGCGCTTCATTGCCCTGCATGTAGGCATAGTCGAGTCCGGCCGCCCAGGGCCCGGAGATGTTCCACAGCGCGCCGGCCTTGTACACGTTGATCCTGGCGCCCGTGGCCGTGTTCCTGGTGTTGGTGTAGAGCAGCATCGCCAGCACCGAGGGGAACTGGTAGTGCGCCCCCACGCCCACGTTGCGGATGCTGTCGTGGCCATTGCCGAGCTGAGGGTATTTGACGTCCACGTAGGCCGCGCCCACCCCGAGCGGGCCGTTCTCGTAATTGGCGCCGAAGCTCATGGTGGCGTTCGACGCCACCGATCCCGGCGTCTCGCCGAACCCGTACAGCGCGCCGAAGCTGAAGTGGCTGATCTCGGGCGAGCGGTACTTGACCGAGTTGGCTACGCGCGTGGCACCCGCCATGCGGTCGAAGTCGAACGAGCCGGTCGGGTTGTTCGGCACGCCCAGCGCCGTGAAGGGACCTTGCCGGAAATCGTAGAGCCCGCCGAACAGGAAGGCGCCGTCAAAGCGGCGGACTGTCAGCGACTCGAACATGAAGTCATACTGGTTGCCCACGGTCAGCGTGCCGAACTTCTCGCTGGACAAGCCGACCAGCGCGGTACGGTTGAAGATCTGCCCCGCGCCGGGGATGGTGCTGCCGTCGCTCAGCTCGAACTGCGAAGTCAGCTCGAACAGGGCCTTGGTGCCGCCGCCCAGGTCTTCGGTGCCCTTGAAGGTCAGCAGGTTGGGCGCGAGTACGCCGCTGTCGAGCAGCGTGGCAGCGCCGCCGTGCTGGTTGTTGACGTAGGTGATGCCCCCGTCGATCACGCCCGACAGGGTGACGCTGCTCTGCGCGCTCGCCAGCGCAGGCAGCATGGCGGCGACCAGGCACGCTGGCAGTGCCGTCGATGTTTTCATGTTTCCTCCGGATACTATTTTTTGGTTCTGATGCTGGCTGGTGCCGTGCCGCGCTACGAGGCGACCTCGCGCGCGGACGGCGGCTGCGGCGTGCCATGGATCACTACCGTGCCGGGCACGCTGGCTTGCGGCGAGGTGGGATGCGCCGGACCCGGGTCCGTGAACACCACCCGCCTTCCTACCGGAAACAACTGCAGGCCAAAGCGCTTCGATACATAGCCCCAGATGCCCTGGGGGAAGTACAGCGCAACGGCGATGGCCACGATGCCCAGCCCGATCAGGTACCAGGTGCCGTAGTCCGACAGGAACTTGTTCAGCACGAAGAAGATCAGCGCGCCGATGATGGGACCCTCGAGCGTGCCGATGCCGCCGATCAGCACGATAAAGATGCCGAACGCGGTCCAGTTGACCGAGAAGGCGGCATCGGGCGAGATCCGCAGGTTGCCCAGAAAGTAGAGCGCGCCGGCGAATGCCGTGCCGCCGGCGGCGACCAGGTACACAGTGAGCCGCGCCCGTCGCACATCCACGCCCTGGCTGGCGGCCGCGACGGCGTTGTCGCGCATGGCGGTAAGGGCGAGGCCGGGCCTGGCGCGCAGGAACGCATAGAGCAAGGCAATGCCACCCACCACCGCGGCCAGCGCCAGCCACAGCGTCAATGACTCGCGCGTTGCGCGCGGAATGCCCTGCAGCGCCGTCAGGCTGGTGCCGGAGCCGCCGCCCAGTGCCGACACATTGGCCATGCCCAGCCGGAACACTTCGGCGATGACCCAGGTGCCCACCGCAAAATACCCGCCCTCCAGCCGGAACGCGATGCGCGACACCGGCAGCGCCACCAGCACCGCCACGGCCGCGCCGAGCGGTACCGCCAGGAACGGCGACACGCCGCACACATTGGCCAGCACCAGCATGGCATAGCCGCCGATGCCGAAGAACGCCTGCTGGCCGATCGAGACCATGCCGCCGTAGCCCGCCAGCAGGTTCCACATCAGCGCAAAGAGCAGGTACGACGCCATCTGGGTGAAGTCGCGCATGGTATCGCGGCCGGCCCAGTAGGGCGCGCTGGCCACGGCAAGCGCCGCCACCAGCAGCAACAGCAGCGCCACCCTGCTGGCGCGCGTGCCGCGTTGCACCGTGAACGCGGGTTGGTCCGTCATTGCAGTCGTCACAGGATTTTCCATGTCGGTCCCCTATGCGGTCCTGGGCATGAAGCCCTGGGGCCTGGCGACCAGCACCGCGAGGAACATCACGTGTCCCAGCCAGATGCCCCAGCCAGGGTCGAAGTAAAAGCCGGCCTGCTGGGCCACGCCGAGCGCCATGCCGCCGAGGAAGGTGCCCCAGAACGAGCCCATGCCGCCGATGATCACGGCCTCGAAGGCGTAGAGCAGCAGCCCGGGCCCGTCCGCGGGCGACACCGATGTGCGCATCGCGTAGAGCGCCGCCGCCACCGCCACCAGCACGAAGGCGATGGCCATCGCCAGCGCATAGGTGCGGCGGTGCGAGACGCCCATCAGCTGCACGGTCTCGCGATCGTCCGAGGTGGCGCGGAACGCGCGACCGAGCGCGGTGCGGCCGAACAGCCACTGCAATCCCAGCGTAATCGCGACGGTGGCCGCGAGCGTCAGCAGCGGCAGGTAGCCCACGCTGATGCCGCCGGGCAGCGGCAGACTCCGCGACTCGAAGCCGCCGGTGCCGACCGAGCGCGGGTCAGCCGAGAACAGCTCCTGCAGCACGTTCTGGATCACGATCGACAACCCGAAGGTCACCATCAGCGATGGCAGCGGATCGCGGCTGCTGACACGGTTCAGCACCGTGTACTGCAACAGATAGCCGGCAACGAACGCGATCAGCACCAGCAGCACCACGGCCACCGCCAGCGGCAGCTTGGCGATGGCGGTCAGCGCGAACAGCAGGAAGGCCAGCAGCACGATGAAATCGCCGTGGGCGATGTTGGTCAGCCGCATCACGCCGAACACCAGCGACTGGCCCATGGCGAACAGTGCATAGAGCGCGCCGAGCAGCACGCCCTGGATCAGAATATTGAGTAGCGTGTTCATGCCTCGACTCCAAAGTACGCCTGGGCGATCGCCGCGTCCGACACCTCCGCGGAGGCGCCCGCGAGCGAGACCCGCCCCTCCTGGAAGCAGTAGAAGCGCGATGACACCTGCCGCGCCAGCCGCACGTCCTGCTCGACGATGATGGCGCTCATGCCGCCGGCAACGATGGCGGGCAGCGCCGCGTAGATCTCGCGCACGATCACCGGCGCCAGCCCCAGCGAGAGCTCGTCGCACATCAGCAGCTCGGGGTTGCTCATCAGCGCGCGGCCGATCGCGACCATCTGCTGCTGCCCGCCCGACAGCGCCGTGGCGGCGTGATGCCGGCGCTGGCGCAGCGCGGGGAACAGGTCGAGCACCGTGTCCAGGTTCCAGCGTCCGGGCCGGCCGCTCCAGGCGCCGATCAGCAGGTTCTCCTCGACGCTCAGGCTGCTGAACAGCCGCCGCCCCTCGGGCACGAGCGCGATGCCCTTGCCGACGATCTGCGCGGCGGGCATCCCGGCCATCGGTATGCCCTGGTACAGGACCTGGCCCGCGGTCGGCCGCAGCAACCCGGCGATCGTCTTCAAGAAGGTGGATTTGCCGGCGCCGTTGGCCCCGATCAGCGCGACGACCTCGCCGGCGCCCAACTCGACATCGATGCCGAACAACGCCTGGAAGTCGCCATAGCCGGCGGCCAGGCGCGTGGTCTGTCAAACAGTGGCTGCATGGTCATGCCTCCAGTCCGAGATAGACGCGGCGGACTTCGGCGTCCTCCAGCACCGTGGCCGGGGCGCCCTCGGCGATCTTGCGGCCGAAGTTGATCACCAGCAGGCGGTCGGCCACGGCCAGCAGGGCATGCATGACATGCTCGATCCAGACGATGGTGATGCCGCTGTCCTTGACCTGCCGGATTTCATCGATCAACGCATGGGTCTCGGCCTCGGTCAGGCCGCCCGCGATCTCGTCCAGCAACAGCAGCCGCGGCTGCGTGGCCAGCGCGCGCGCCAGCTCCAGCCGCTTGCGGTCCAGCAGCGTGAGGCCGCCGGCCAGCTGGTTGGCCTTCTTGCCGAGGCCGGTGCGCGCCAGCACCTGCACGCACAGGTCGCAGGCTTCCTGTTCCCGGCGGGCGCCGCCGAAGGTTGCGCCCACCAGCAGGTTTTCGAAGACCGTCATGCCGCCAAAGGGCCGCGGCACCTGGTAGGAGCGGCCGATGCCGGCGACGCAACGGCGGTGCGGCGGCAAGTGGGCGATATCGGCGCCGTCAAACGAGACCTTGCCCGAGTCCGGGCGGATGTCGCCGCTGATCAGGTTGAACAGCGTGGTCTTGCCGGCGCCGTTGGGGCCGAGGATGCCGTAGGTCTCGCCCGGCCTGACGGCAAAGCTGATGTCGTCGGTGACCGTCAGCGCGCCAAAGCGCTTGGATACCCGCGCCAGTTCCAGAACGAAGCTCATGATGCGCTCTCCATGCCGGGCCGCATCAGCCAATGAGCCGCAGCGGGGCACCGACCGGCACGGCAGGTGCGAACTGGTTGTTGACGATCACCAGGTCGAACTTGTGCTTCTGGCCCTTTACCCACTGGCCGCCGGCCAGCGGGGTCTTGGCCACGTTCTTCACCGGTCCCGTGCCCCATGCCACGTTGCCGACGATAGTGTCGAGCCGGGTCGCGGCCAGCGCGTCGCGCACGGCGAGATTGGAATCGATGTCCCTGGTGCGCCTGAGTACGTCCACCGCAATCTCGAACAGCGCATGGGCGAAGCCGAGCGGTTGCGTCCATTGCTTGTTCGTGGCCTTCTCGTAGGCGCCGGCGAGCTGTTGTGCCGACTGCCCCGTCACCGAGGACTTGAACGGATGCGAGGGCGACCACCATACCTCCGTGGAAAGGCCCTCGCCCAGATCGCCCAGCGCCTCGATCGCCCCGGGGAACAACAGCGCCTTGCCGATCGAGATGACCTTGGGACGGAATCCCTGCTGGCGCGCCTGCACCAGGAAGTTCCTGGCATCCGGCGGAATCACCACGCCCGTGACGATCTGCGCGCCGGCCTGGCGGAAGGCCGCGATCTGCGCGGAGAAATCCTGCGTCATGCTCTGGAAGCGGCCCGGATCCCTGAGCGCGAAGCCCTTCTGGGACAGCACCGGAGGAAAGCCGACCTTGTTATCGCCCCAGGCATTGCCATCGCCGTCGTTCGGGAACAGTGCGCCGACCGACTTGTTGGTCTGCACCGATTGCCACATCGCGGTATAGACCCCGATCACATCCTCCAGGCCCCAGAAGAAGTGATAGGTAAAGTTGAAGCCCTTCTTCGGGTCGCCCTTGCGCCCGAAGAACCAGGGTTGCCATGGCACCACGGTGGACACGCATGGCGTCTCGTTCAGTTCGCAGGCATCGCACACGGGATTGGCGGTCTCCGGCGTTCCGGACACCAGCATGATGTCCACCTTGTCCTTCAGGATCAGGTCGCTTGCCACTTCACCCGCGCGGTTGGGGTTGGACTGGCTGTCCTTGACCACGATGCTGACGGGGAAGCGCTTGCCCCGGATCTCGATCCCCTCCTTCAGCGCGGCCTGCATCTGCTGGACGATGTAGCGGTCGGCCTCGCCGAACGGTGCCAGCGGCCCGGTCTGCGGCGAGACCAGGCCGATCTTCAGGGCGCGGCCGCCGGCCGCGCGTGCCAGCGGCGAAAGCCATGGCGTGGTGGCGGCCAGCGCGCCGCCCGCCGCGAGTTGAACCAGGGTGCGGCGCCTGCGATGGAATGAGTGCTCGGCCATGGTGTCCTGTCTCCTGTCGTTGTTGTGAAAAAAACGCTCCCCTCGGCACCGGTGCAACCGGTGCCGTCCTGCGAGGCATTGCGCCTCTTGCTGCTTGTCGATGAATGGCGTGTGGGGCCGGGGCGGCTAGGCCGTCAGGAGCACCAGCATCGGACTTCGCCGTCGACCACCTGTACCGCGACGGGGGTCAGCGCGGCGCCGGCGCACGGTCCTTCGATGCAATGGCCGTCTTCGAAACGGAACAGGGCGCTGTGGTGCGCGCACATCAGCACCTGTCCGTCGTAGGTCAGCACGTCACCGGGCTCATAGTCCAGGCATACCGAGAAATGCGGACAGCGGTTGAGGTAGGCCCACGCGCGCTCGCCGCGGCGCACCACCACCACATCGCCGGAGCGGCCGGTGCTTGCCACGCAGGCACCGCCATCCGGCACCGAATCGAGCCGGCAGAGCAAAACGGTTTCCATGGCGCCCTCCTAGACCCTGCGCTCCGGATTACCCAGGCTCCAGTCCCATGGGCGCACCTCGATGCGTTCGAACAATCCGGCGTGCATATAGGGGTCGCCGTGCAGAAAGCGCTCGACGTCCTCGATATGGTCGGCCTCGATGACGAGCAGCGTGCCGTTCATGGCATCGTCCGCCACATCCAGGGTCGGGCCGCCCAGCCGCACCAATACGCGGTGGCGGTCGGCGCTGCGCAGGTAGGCCCGGTGCGCCGGGCGCACCCGCTCGCGCACCGCGCTCATGCCGGGCTTGTCGGTGGCGAAGATGGCGTAATAGCGTGACATGGCGCTCCCCGCGGTTATCGTGATGCCAGCACGAAGTCGTAGCGCGCTTCGCGGAACGGTCCGTCGATGCCGAACCGGCTGGCCAGCGCGTCAGTGGCCGGGCGCTCTTCGTAGGCGACCTGCAGCGATGGCTTGACGCCGAACACCACATCCGACTGCAGGTACGGGTCGCCCTGGTTGAACAGGTGCGTGACCAGCTTGCGGTGTCCGGGCGCATCGACCATGAAATGCAGGTGCGCGGGCCGCCAGGGATGGCGGCCGGTGGCTTGCAGCATGCGTCCGACCGGGCCGTCGGCCGGGACCGGGTAGCTGACCGGCACGATGGTGCGGATGGCGTAGTAGCCTTCGGCATCGGTGCGATACCGGCCACGCAGGTTGTCGGCGGGCTGCGCGGGGTCCTGCCCGGAGTACATGCCGTTTTCGGCGGTCTGCCAGATGTCGAGCACAGCGCCGGCCACCGGTGTGCCGTCGGTGGCGCGGACGTAGCCGTGCACCAGCGCGGGCGTGCCGGGGGTTTCGGCCATGTTCTCGCCGCATCCACGCTCGGGCATGCCGGGGATGTAGAACGGCCCGAACACCGTGGTCTCGGTCGCGCCAGTGGCCTGGCGGTGATTGATCGCATCGACCAGCATCGACACGCCCAGTGTGTCGGAGAGCAGGATGAATTCCTGCCGCACCAGGCCGTCGCACATCTTGCCGGTCTCGGTCAGGAACCGGATCGCCGCGAACCATTCCTCCTCGGTCGGCTCGACCTCGCGCACATACGCGTGCAGGTGACGCACCAGGGCCTGCATCAGCGTCTTCAGGCGCGCGTCGGGGGTGTTGGCGAGGCGCGCCACCACTTGCTCGGTGATGGCGGCCTCGGCCTCGGTATGCCTGGTCTTCATGGCGGTCTTCCTGTGTTCTTTGCAGTGCCGGCTCAGGCCGGCGGCGCGCCACGCCAGGCGCGGCCAAGCAGGGCAAGGATCGGCGCATGTTCCACCGGCGCCGGGTTGTCGTAGGGATTGGCGCAGGCCAGCGCGGCGGCATCGTCCAGCCCGGCTTCCGGCATGCCCAGCGCCGCCAGGGCTGCCGGGATGCCCAGCGCCTGGTTGAGGCGGTACAGCAAGGGCCCGGCATCATGGGCCTGTTCGCCGCCCAGCGCCCGGGCCACGCGCTGCAGTGCCTGCGGTGCGGCGCGATGGTTGTAGTGCGCGGTGTGCGGCAGCATCGCGGCATGCGTTTGCGCATGCGGCAGGTTGAAGGTGCCGCCCAGCGTATGGCAGAGCTTGTGGTGCAGCGCCATGCCGACGTTGCCCAGGCAGACGCCAGCGAGCCAGGCGCCGTACAGCGCCTGCCCGCGCGCCATGATGTCGTCCGCACGGCGCACCACCGCCGGCAGTGCCTGCGCCAGCGCGCGGATGGATTCCACGGCCATCAGGCTGATGATCGGGTTCGCATCCCGCGCGTACAGGGCTTCGACCGCATGCGCCATGGCATTCATGCCGGAGGCGGCCGATATCTCGGCGGGCAGCGTCAGCGTGAGTTCCGCGTCGTACAGCACCGTGCGCGGCAGCACGCGCGCATCGCGCCCGGTGGTCTTGCGCCGCCCTTCCGTGAGGCCGTAGATGGGTGTGACCTCCGACCCCGCATACGTGGTGGGAACGGCGATGATGGGCTGCGCGGATTCCAGCGCGATGGCCTTGCCCAGCCCGATGGTGGAACCGCCGCCGACCGCTACGTAGCAATCCGCGCCCAGCCGCGCCGCCGCTGCGCGGGCGGCGCGGGCGACCTCGACCGGCACATGCATCACCGCCTCGGCGTGGACGCCGGCGGCGCGGTCGCCCAGCAGCGCGGCCACGCGCTCGCCCAGGCCACGCTGTTCGGGCGTGGTCAGCACCAGCGCGCGGCGGGCGCCCAGCCGCTCCAACTCGTCCGGCAGCTGCGCCAGCGCGCCCGCGCCGAACACGACGCGCGACGGCGCCGACTGGTAGACGAAACCCTGCATGATGTTCCTCAGCGCTTGAAGTGCGGCGGCACGGTCGCGTCGACATTGACCCACACCGAACGTGCCTCGGTGTAGTCGTGCATGGCCTCGAAGCCCATTTCGCGGCCATAGCCGGACTGGCCGACGCCGCCGAACGGGCTGCCCGGATTGACACGCTTGTAGCAGTTGATCCAGCACATGCCGGCATCGATGCTGTGGGCCAGCTTGTGGGCACGGCTCAGGTCGCGCGTCCACAGGCCGCTGCCGAGCCCGTACTCGGTGGCGTTGGCGATGGCCAGCGCCTCGTCGTCGCTGCCGAAGCGCAGCACGGTGACGAAGGGACCGAATACCTCTTCCTGCGCGACGCGGTCGTGCGGCCTGGCTTCGACGATGGTCGGCTCGACGTAATAGCCCTTCTCCAGCCCCGCCAGCGCAGGCGCCTTGCCGCCGGTCAGCACCCGCCCGCCCTGCTCGCGCGCCACGCCGGCGTAGGACAGCACCTTGTCGCGATGCTGGGCCGAGGTCAGCGGACCCATTTCGGTTTCGGGGTCGAGCGGGTTGCCCAGGCGGATCGACGCTGCCAGCGCGCCAAAGCGCTCGAGGAAGGCATCGGCGATGCGCTCTTGCAGCACCAGGCGCGAACCGGCGATGCACGCCTGGCCCTGGTTATGGAAGATGGCCCACGCGGCGCCGTTGACGGCCGCGTCCAGGTCGGCATCGTCGAACACGATGTTGGCGCCCTTTCCGCCGAGCTCTAGCTGCACGCGCTTGAGGTTGCCCTGGGACGCCGCGACGATGCGCCGTCCGGTCGCGGTGGACCCGGTGAAGGCGATCTTGCCCACGCCAGGGTGCTCGGCGAGGCGCTGCCCGGCGCTATGCCCGTAACCCGGCACCATGTTGACCACGCCGGCCGGAAAGCCGACTTCGGCCATCAACTCGGCAATGCGCAGCGAGGACAGCGGCGTCAGTTCCGACGGCTTGATCACCACGGTATTGCCGGCCGCCAGCGCAGGCCCCATCTTCCAGCTGGTGAACATCAGCGGGAAGTTCCACGGCACGATCTGACCGACCACGCCGATGGGCGCGCGTTGCACGTAGTTGAGGAAGCCCGCCTCGACAGGGATCACCGATCCCTCCAGCTTGTCTGCCATGCCGCCGAAGTAGCGGAAGCAGGCGGCGGTGCGCGGCACGTCGAGCGCGCGTGAATCGCGGATGGGATGGCCGGTGTCCAGCGATTCCAGCTGCGCCAGTTCCTCGGTGTGGGCTTCGATGGCATCGGCCAGCTTCAGCAGCAGGCGGCCGCGCTCGGCGGCGGCCATGCGCGACCACGCCGGGAAGGCGCGGCGCGCGGCCTCCACCCGCGGCATCGACGTCGGCCGCCTCGGCCGCGGCAATGGCGGTGATGCGGCTGCCGTCGTGCGGATTCAGCACGTCGATGGTGCCGCCGGCGAGCGCGTCGACAAAGCGGCCGTTGATGAAGAGTTTGTTCTGCATGATTCGATGGGATTCTTGGTGTCGTTGGCCAGGCGCGGGTCGGACCTCAGAAGTCCACCGGGTAAGGCTTCAGCTCGCCGCTTTCATAGCGCCGGGGCAGGTTAGGCGTGGCGTTCTCCCACACCAGCAGCATCGAGCGCTTGGTCGAATAGCCCTGGTGGCGGATATCGGCCGGCATTGCGCAGATGTCGCCGGCACGCATGGTGATGCGGGCACGCGGCGCGCCGGTGTTCTTGTCGCCGATGTCCCAGATGATCTCGTCCGACAATTGCAGGAACCATTCGACGCGGTCGTTGCCGTGGAACACCGGCAGGATGTATTCCTCGGTGGTGGGGCAGAACAGGCTCTGCCCGCAAACCGAAGTCACCGACGGGTTCCAGGTCACGTCCGAACGCGACAGGTACTTGAACAGGTTGAACGCATGCAGCTGGCCCTCGAAGCCCGGCTCGCAGTGCACCGTGGGCTCGTCCTGCGGCACGTCGAGGAAGGCCCGGTTGACGGGCAGGTCGTCGCGCAGCGGCGAGTCATCGGGCAGGCCCGGCATGCGGCGCGTGGCAATGCGCGTGCGCTCGATCGCCCCGGCGTTCTCGCCGTGCTTGGGGCCAAAGGCGGAGCCCGTCTCTTCCGGCGCGGCGAAGGGATCGAAGCCGGCGTTGGTCCAGTCGTGCAGGATGGCCTTGAAGGTCGCCATGATCAGCGGCGTCTCGAAGGTCTCGGTGTAGTCGACGCCCGCCTCCTTCATCACGCCGTTGAACGCGCCGGCATACACATCGACCTTGCCGTAATGGTTGCGCGTGCCGAACACATGATCGAAGTTCACCCAGCCGTAGAAAAAGCCCCACGCCACGTCGCGCATCATGGCGCGCAGGAAGGCATCGGCAGGCATGGCATGGGTGCGGGTCTGGCCGTGCGACGGCCACTGGATGGTGGCGAAATAAGCGTCGCGCGAGAACCGGAAGGCACCGAGCGTGAAAGTGCGATAGCCGGTGACGGGGTCGGCTGCGCCGGCTTGTACCTGGTCGGCGGCATAGCCCCTGGCGGTTGCGGGCTTGTCTGCGAGGTCGAGCATGGCCATGATGTGGCTCCTGGAATGATGGCGGGTGCGTGAGCGGTAAGCGGATCAGTGCAGGCAGATTTCCGCCCACTTCTGGACCGAAAGCGCGCCGAGCTTGCCCTGCAGGATCAGCGTGCAAGCCCCGGCGGCGCTGAAGCGGTAGGCGCAGCCCGCGGGCAGCAGGCTCTGATGGCCCTGGCGCAGCACCACGTAACCCATCGCGCGGCCGGCAGGCTCCGCCAGCACTGCGCCGTCGACCTGCGCCAGCGTCTGGTCCAGCGCGACGAAATCGACCCGCACCTCGCCATCCATGGCGATCACGAACTCGTCATGCGCGCAGGCAAACCATGGCGACTGGCCTTCGGCGCGCAGGGTCTCGATCACGTATTCGAGGTTCTTGCCGACCACCACGCGCTCGTACGGCGCGGACTTCGCAGCCACCTCGAACACATTGGAAAACACGTAGTGGCGGGCATCGCCCTGGGTGACTTCGATGTTGCCCTTGCGGTAGTCGGCAAGGGATCCGAAGTGGGTCTTCAAGGTGGGATTCATCGGCTTGGTCTCCTGCGGTCGTTGTTCATTCGTTGCGACTACGATAGTGGCTATCGCACCGCCACAACAATGGCCGGGACGGCGAATGCGCCCTTCGGTGTTTTCGAATAATCCGCGTCAGCTGACCCAGCCGCGCGCGAGCAGCGGCACGTCCCAGGCGGGATCTCCCGCCAGGCGCTCCAGCAGGAAATCGACCAGCATGCGGACCTTGACGGCCTGGCGCTGCGTGGCGGGAAAGACCGCGGCAAAGGAGAACGGCGCCAGCGTGTAGTCCGTCAGCACCGGCACCAGCTGACCGCTCTGAAGGTGTTCGCTGGCGACCAGCGTGGGCAGGCAGACAATGCAGGCGCCAGAGACCGCATAGTCGCGCAGCAGGTGCACCGAGTTGGAACGCACCTGGCCTGGCAACTCCAGCGTCACGGATTCCTCGCCGCGCGTGAAGACCCAGCGATTGCGCGATGGATAGCCCGCGTAGAGCGCCGTGGTATGGGTCAGCAGGTCGGCCGGTACCATCGGCGTGCCGCGCCGCTGCAGGTAAGCCGGCGTGGCGCAGAACAGGCGCCGGACCGGGAACAGGCGCTTCTCGATCAGCGCGCCGGAGATCGGCGGGAATATCTGGAAGGCCACGTCGAAACCCTCTTCCACCGGATCGACCACGCGGTCATTGACGATGATGTCGAGCTGGATGCCGGGATAGCGCTGGGTGAAGTCATGCAGCAGCGCGCCGAAATGCCCGATGGCATAGCCGGGCAGCATCTGGATGCGCAGCCGGCCCGTTGGCGTGCCGTTGAGGTCGCGCATCTGGTCGGTCAGGCTGTTGAGCTGCGACACCGCCTCGGCGCACTCCTTGTAGTAGGCCTCGCCGATCTCGGACAGCCGCACATGCCGGGTGCTGCGGTGGAACAGCGGCGCGCCGATGAATTTTTCAAGCTGCTGGACCCGGCTGGTCACGATCGATCCGGCCACGCCAAGCTGGCGCGCCGCCTCGGCGAAGCTGCAGGCTTCCGCCACGCGCACGAAGGCCTCGATGGCAAGGAAGTGGTTCATGTTGTCTCCGTTGGCGGCGTGCGGCCACCTTGTCTGGACGCATTCCGTACGGAGGCAATGGCGAACCGGCGCGGAACGCGTTCCTTATTCGTGATTCCCGAATGGTAGGGCGCGCTTGTGCGCCAATTGATCCGAAAATCCGGGCGATCCGATCGGATTAGCCGATGTTGGGCGCGGCGGTGGAGACAGTGTGATGGGCGAGGTAGGCGCCGGCGGCCTTGGCCAGGACGTCGGCAAGGTGGCGCAGCGCGGGGCCCGAGATGTCGGGCTGGCTGTGGGTCAGGAACAGCGGCACGTGCCGGATGCGGCCTTCGCGCAGCGGCAAGGGCAGCAGCGTACCCGCGCGCGCGCGGCTCGGTGACCAGGTGCTGCGGCAGCCAGGCAAAGCCAAGGCCGCCCGCCACCAGCATGCGCATGGCTTCCATATGGCTGACGGTCCAGCGCAGCGTGGCGCCCAGCCAGCCGTCGTCGCGCGGGTTGGCCTGGCCGGAGTCGCGCAGCACCACCTGCATTTCGCGGCTCAGGTCCTCGGCGGTCAGCTCGCGGCCAAGCTGGTGCAGCGGATGCGCCGGGTGCGCAACGGCGACGAAGGGAATGTCCAGCAGGCGCTCGCCGAAGTGTCCGGTCGGTATGCGAGTGCCGACCGCCAGCCCGGCCTGCCGCTGCAGCAAGGCCTGGTCGGCGCCGGACAGCACCACCTCGGTGACATGCACGCGCGTCTGCGGCGCAAGGCGTGCGAAGGCCTTCAGCGCCCGACAGCAGCAATTCGGCCGGCAGCGCGGCGTCCACCGCCAGGCGTACTTCGGCTTCCCAGCCTCTCCGCAGATTCTCGGCAAGCTGCTCGATGCGGTAGGCATCGCCCAGCAGTTCATTGGCGCGCGCCAGCAGCGCCGCGCCGTTCTCGGTCAGCCGCGCCTTGCGCCCTTCCATGGAGAACAGCTCCACGCCCAGCTGCTCCTGCAGGCGCGCGACCATGTAGCTGACCGACGACTGGCTGCGGTGCAACGCCTCGGCGGCCTGGGCATAGCTGCCGTGCTCGACAATGGCCTGCACCACGCGCCATTGCTCGAGCGTGGTCCGTGGCATGCTCATGGCGTGCCAGCCTTGGTGCCCGGCGCTGCCGGCATGATGGGGCTCCTCTGTGGGATGGCCGGCTGAGGGGCCGACTCGACAGGACAGAGGTTACTGCGGACGCGCCTTGGCGGCAACCGGGGCAAGGGCGGCTGGCCCCGCCCCGGTTTGCTCGGCTCTGTCTTCCGTCAGGCGCGCTGGGGCTTGCGCAGCCACGGGTACCGTTCCGTGTCGGCCCCTTCGTAATCCGGATCCAGGTAGATATACAGCCGCTGGATCTTGAAATCGCGGATCTCGAAGACATCGCACCACCGCCCCGCGTGGGTCACGCCGGCGCGCCACTCGACGCCGGCACGCGTACGTCCATGCGTGGTGGATTCCACCACGACCTTGTCTCCCTGTTGAATCACGTTGGCATAGGTGTAGTCGTGGCTGATGTAGTCGAACAGTGCAACCAGGTCGGTGAACAGCTCGCCGATCTTGTCCTTGCCGGCGGCGACGCCCCATTTGGGAAAGTACACTTCCGCGTGCACGTCGAACAGGTCGAGTACATCCTGCGCCCGGTCGAGCCGTTTCAGGTACTCCAGCGCGATCGCCTTGCGCTGCTCATCGGTCATGGCACGGATTTCCATGGTGTCTCCTGATGTTGTTTCCGGCATGCCCAGTATGTGTGTGGCGCCGGATGATGGGATAAACGTTTAGCAGCGCAGGCGCGATCCCTGGCACCGTTGCTCAGTCATTCAGGGCTCCGCCCGCGATCCACTGCCGGATCGCGCCGATCTGGGCGGGGTCTAGCGGCGGTGCGCCGGGAGGCATGGCTACGCCCTGCCCTCCGGCTTCCAGGTGGGCGCCCTGGAGCTTGCGCATCAGGTAGCTTTGCTCCGGCGCCGACGGGGCGACCCGCAGCATCGAGCTCTGCGTCGACCTGACCCCGACCAGATTGGAGTGAACCACCTTGGGCAGCAGATCGAGGCCCGCGGGGGCATTCGCGCCCTGGTGACACGCGGCGCAGTTCTGCACCAGCATGGGCCTGATATTCCTGGCGAAGCTGACACCTTCACCGCGGCATGTGCCGCTCAGCGTTGCCGACAGCACACCGGCGGCCAGCGCCAGGCAAGGGGTAACGAATGCCTTCATGCCTTCCTCCTGTCATGAGTGCGGACGCGACAGCCACACCGCCAATTGCGTGTCCAGGCTTGCCGACCGCAGATCGCCGGCACCAGCGCACCACGCCACCTCGACACGAGCCCCGCGTTGCACAAGCTCGGCGCCGGTGGCTTGCGCCAGCGCGTAACCCACCGGGCCCGACGGATCCAGCAACAGGGTCACCTGTACCTGGGCCATGGCACGCCGCGCGGGCTGCCACCCCTTGATGCATGGCCAGTATCCGCCCAGCGCGATGACGTGCCTGAAGCGTTCCGGCCATACCGCGGCCAGCACCAGTCCGAGCACCGCGCCCTGACCGAATCCAACGATATCCATCCGATCGGGCGGCCGGGTTCTTCCGCCGGTGCTCCCGCCCGCGCGCTCCGCGCAGAAGCGCTCCAGCTGCCACAGTGCGTCGCCAAAGCCGATCGGCTCGACAGCGGGGAACGACAAGTCCTGGTACCAGGCATAGCGCTGTCCGTCCGGCGTCCAGGCAGACCAGCGTCCGGCCTTCGGCGCGACGATGGCCGCGTGCGGCGCGGTGCGCGCCAGCAGCGGCAACAGCTGGCGCTGGTCGGCGCCGGCGCCATGCAGGGCCAGCACCCGCGGCGGCCTGGCATCCGTGCCGGGTGCAAAGTGGTACTCCAGTGTGGAGCGGCGCATTTTCGTCTCCGCCGGACTCGCTTCACACTGCGTGCGGCGATGCCTGGCTCGCGTGCAGGCCGGCGAGGTAGCCGAACGTCATGCCACTGCCCAGGGTGCAGCCGCCGGCCCAGTACGTGTTATGCGCGGGGCTGGCGATACAGTTGCCCGCGCCGTAAAGCCCGGGGATGGGCCGATCGTCGCTGCGCAGCACTTGCGCCCGCGCATTGATTACCGGACCGCCGTTGGTGTCCAGCGTGCCGGGGGCCAGGATGATGCAGTAGTACGGGCCCTTTTCCTGCAGCGGATACAGCAGCGGGTTCTTCCCCGCCGCGTCGCCCCAGCGCGTGCCCTGGCGCGGCATGCCGAAGATCGGGCGGTAATCCCGGTCGTAGGCAAATTCCCCCCGCTGGAAATCCGCGTCGCGACCGGCATGGGCGAAGGCATTGAAGCGTGCGATGGTCTGCTCTAGCTCCCGCGCGAACGTGGGCGCAAGCTGGATGCCGCCGGTATGGGCGGACAACACGGCCAGCCGTGCGTCGATGGCGGCGGCAAGGCCGGCCGGCGTATTGCCGGTGAGCACATAGGGCGCACCGGTCGGTTGGGTGGGCAGCGGATGGTTGCCGCCGTACAGCTCCGCGGCGCGCTGGTCATAGACCATGAAGGTCAGCAGGTTCGGGTACTCGGCCTTGTTCGCATCATAGTCATGGTGGGCACGGGCGCGGTCGTGGTAGTTGCGCTTCTCATTGAAGACGCGCCGGCCGTACTTGTTGACGACGATCATGCTGTCGCCCGGCGGCTGCCAGACGTCGTTGGGCACGCTGAGGTACTGCAGCGCTTCTTCCAGCACGATCTCGGCCCGCCAGGCCCCGCCCATGTTGCCGAGCTTGGCGCCCACGCCGGCGGCAATGGCGATGAAATCGCCGGTGCAGGTAGGCACGCCACAGCCACCGAAGACAGGGCCGGTCTGGTAGAGGTTCAGCAGTTCCCGGTTGTACGAGTACCCGCCGGTCGCAAAGATGACGCCGCGATGGGCACGCACGGCCACCGGCCCCTCGTCGCTCTCGGCCATGACGCCGACCACTTCGCCGCTCGCATTGGTCACCAGGCTGGTCACGCGATGGCTGGTCAGCACCGGAATGCCGAGCTGGTCAATCCTTGCCTTGAGCTGCCCCATCAGTTCGCCGCCGAAGCCGAGGGTGCCATCGGCCTTCAGCGCGCCCAGCCCCCTGCCGCGCGGGGCCTTGTTCTCGGCGCCATGCTCGAAGTAGTCAGGCAGGTCGTCCGCTTCCGTTTCCGGCAGGATATGGAACCTGCCGACACGCAACGCGCCGCTCGACCGCATCAGGTCGACCATGGCCGCGCCGTGGTCGTAGTAGGCGCCGATCAGGTCGTAAATCGATTGCGAGACACCGAGCGTCCGCCGAGGCGGGGTTGTAGAGATGCGGGTAGGAATACCGGATGCAGTAGGCCAGAAAATCCGGTCTGGCGTCCTGAATGCCTTTTGCCCGCATCCGGAAGTTGTTGGCAATCCAGAACATGCCCGCGGATTTGGCAGAGGTACCGCCGATCACGGGCGATTTCTCCAGCATCATCACGCTCGCACCCTGGCTGTGCGCGGTCAGCGCGGCTACGGCTGCGGAAGCGCCGCTGCCTGCCACGACGACGTCCGCATGATGGCGCCAGGGCCGCTTGGCCGTGCCTGCCACGGCATCGTGCGCCAACACACCCAGTGCGGTAGCGGTCGCGCCTGCACCGCCGGCGCGAAGAAAGTCCCGCCGCGAGATGCGCGATGTCGAGTCGTCCAGTTGAGGCATGGTGTTCTCAGGTCCTTCGTTCAGAAAAGAACTGCCGCGCCGCCTCGCGTATCGTCGCAAAGGTGGTGGCGCGGCAGAGACAGGACTAGCGCGCGATGGTTTCGAGCGCGCTCAGCGAGACATCGCCTTCCTTGATGGACTTCTCATTCAGCTTGTAATCGCGGAACAGGAAGATCGATGCATGCCTGGCCTTGAAATCGATGGTGTCGCCCTGCACCGACGAGACGTAGCGGATGCCGTCCTGCGCCACCGTCGGGCGCATATGGAAGTTGAAGAACTTCCAGAACTCGCCCTTCTTGTCATAGGCCTCGCCCATATACAGGCGGGGATATTTGACATCCATATAGACGATCTTCTTGCTGTACGGATGCTCGGCCGGCGGCGTCGCCTCGATCACCCAGACCTCGCGTGGCTGCCATTTCTGGACGGGATTCCAGTAAGGCGCTTCCTTCAAATCGACCGTGGGCCACTCATCAGGCGAGCCCTTCTTGGCAGCGTTGTAGCCCAGTCTGGCATCGGAACTGGCCAGGATCCAGCGGCGGCCGACCAGCTTGATTTGCCGGTACCAGGACGGGCGGGCGTTCCAGATATAGATGTCGTCGTTGAGCTGGTCGAGACCTCCGATCGGATCCATCCAGGCGCCACCGGAGAGGCGCCGCGTACGCCGGGCCGAGCGGATATACGCCCAGCTGTCTTCGAGCTTTGCGTTGTCGTAGCGGATGGTGAAGGTGCCCAGGCCCCGGATATCCTCCGGCGCGGTCGCGACGAACAGCGTCTTGGTCAGGGTGCTGCCATCGCCGGACACGGGGTTCTCGCCACCCAGGCGGCCCTTCAGGTAATACCGCATGAAACAGCCAGTCCTGCGTCTGTTCCAGCCCCTTGTCGCCGCTGATCAGCAGATAGGTGGCCTTGTTGTTGGCGATGTCTCCTTCCGGCGATGCGTAGTAGAAGTTCCAGATCAGCTTCTCGCCAGCGTCCGGGTCATTCGCCGTGACCTCCGGAAATGGAATGCCGGCGACCCCGCAGTCCGAGACCTCCCTGGTCTTGGCATCGTATTTCACCTGCCCGGCATACTTCTTCGTCGCCTCGAGATAGCGCGGGTCCAGCGCCACCGGCTTGGCGTGGGAAAGCGGAAGCTTGAGGTTCCAGTTCCGGATCTGCCACTCCACCATTATCGGTCAGCAGGCTGGCAATGGTGTGGCCCTGGAACGTGTCGTTCCTGACCTTGTCGAGATTGGCTTTCTCGATCACGGTGCCTTCGGGCAGTTCTGCCGCGAGCGGACACCACATGCCATGGCCACCATGGCCAGGACCGCCGCCTGTAGCCCCTTCATGCGATTTCTCATCACCTGTCTCCTTTGCTTGTCGTGGTTCAGAACTGATAGGTCGCCCGCAGCATGAACTGGCTGTTGCGTGCGAAGTCTCCGAGGGTGTGCGTCGAGCTCTCGACCTGGCCCGGCTTCCTGGTGTGCTTGGGGAAGAAGAGATTGGCCTCGGCCAGCAAGCGCCAGTGATTGCCGATCTGGAACGACACGCTGGGAATCACGAACGCGTCGCCGTTGCTGACATCCATGCCGACGGCCAGGCCGGGATTGAGCCGGCTGTTCAGGTAATTCAGCTGGATGAACGAGGTGACCAGCGTGGTATGCTCGCGCAGCCGGGCCCCAAAGCCAACCTGCTCGACGATGTCGTCGGAGCGCTTGTAGCCTGGCAGCCAGGTGTCGAATATCTGCACCGAGAAGAACGAAGCCTGGTTTGTGCCGAGCCACTCCATCAGCCGAAGTTGCTTGTCGAAACGCAGCGTAGTCAACACGGCATCCTTGCGGATGATCCCGCCAAAGCCCGGCAGCGCCCCATTCATGAAGTTGCTGCCGACGTTGTAGGCAACGTTGCGCTGGTAAGCGACCTCGCCGGTCACGACCGCATCCAGGCCGGGGATCTGGCCGCTGACGCTGACGTCGTACACATCCATCTTGGGAAAGATGAAATCGCCAAGTCCGCCAGTTGGTGCTTTCTGGTACGGCGCAAAGACCGAATTCACCACCGGGTCCGGCTTATAGGTCTTCAGGTAAGAGATGGCATAGTTGACCGGTCCCGCCAGGCCGGTCCAGCGCAGGCCTCCGGTCGGATTATGGGTATCCCCCGCCGGATGGCGGCGGTCGTAGTTCAGGAATCCCGGCGCGAGGAAGTCGACGCCCTTGTACGGCTGCGCGGCCCAGCGGCCGCCGTAGAGGTCATAGCTGTTGCCGATATCGCGCTCGCGATCGATGCCGGGGCGCAGCACCAGTTGCAGCGAGCCGTCGGCCTCCGGCACATCGATCTTGGCGTTGATCAGCCAGAGCGGTTTTCTGAGTTCGTCGTTGTCGCTTTCCAGAAACGAACGCCAGCGGTAATCAAAGCCATGGATCAGGTCGGTCGGGTGGAAGAAATCGGTCTCGCCCCACACCACTTGCTGCTTGCCCAGTCGCAGGTGCAAGCGCTCCGTCGGATCCATGTCGACATAGAGCTCACGCAGCTCAGCCTTGTCGTACTGCCTCATCAGGTTGCTGCCCGGGCCTCCCGGAGAGTTCCTGCGATTGGCCTCCTCCAGATCGCGCTGGTACAAGGTATTGACCTCCTTGTCGGCGCGTCCTATGGCCTTCCACTTCAGCGGCCCGGTCGTTGCCTCGGCATTCAGTGACAGCGACCCGCGCAGCATCTGCAGGGAACCCGCGCTGCGTTGCGGGATCTCCGGATGATCCTCCAGGTTCCAGGACGCCCAGGTGCGGGCATAACCGCCGAAGTGGAAGCCGTGAAAGAAGCCGCGCTCGTTCGTCCACGGGCGTGGCCGGCTCGGCTGCCGCCGTGGACGCCTGGGCGACGGTGCTGGCGACGCGCGTCGGTTCTGGCGTTTCTGTGTTCGCCGCCATGGCTGCGGCCGGGGCAAGGCCAATGCCAAGGCCAAGCAATAGGGCGGGAATGCGTTTCAGCGCCGGCGCGGCGTGTCCCGGCCGCCGCACGGGCAGCCTTCCTCCTTGCATCATGGTGTCTCCTCCACTGTTGATTTTTATTGCGCGGGACATGCCCCCGGCATGTCCGCTGACAGCGTCAGGCGGCCCGCTTCAATGGCACATCGGCAACAGGCGCGGCCCGGACGGGCGACGCTGGGCCCACGATGAAGCGTGGCCGGAATACGTAGACCATCGCCGGCATCAGGAACAGCGCGCTGACGGCGGAGATGCAGAGCCAGAGCGCCATGAGGATGCCCATGTCCGCCTGGAACCGGAGGGAAGAGGTGCACCACAGCACCACACTGACGGTCAGCGTCAGGGCCGTGACCAGCACGCCCTTGCCCGCGGTGGCCAGGGAATTGACGATGGCGCGCACCAGGTCGTCATCGTGCTCCAGCTCTTCGCGGATGCCATCGACGATATAGAACGCGTAGTCCACGCCGAGCCCGATGCCAAGCGCGGCCACCGGCAGCGTGCTGAGGTTCATGCCGATGCCCTTCCATGCCATGTAGCTGAACGTGACGGTGTTGGAGAGCACCACCGGCACCATGAAGAACAGTCCGGCCATGGTGGAGCGATAGGCCACCGCACAGCAGATAATCAGCACCAGCAATGCCAGCGCGATGCTCTCGATCTGGCCGGCCAGGATCACTTCGTTGACGGCGGCGAGCACGCCGACGAGCCCGCCGGCGAGCTGATACTGCACCTTCTCCAGCGGATGTTCGGCGATGAAGGTCTTCAGGCGCTCGATCGCGGTGCGGACGCTTTCGCCGCGGTGGTCGCGGAAGAAGAAGGTGACCGAGGCATTGCGGGCTTGCGCGTCCAGCAGCCGGGTCATGTCGCCCGGGTCCGAACCCGAGGCAAGCATATAGAGCAGTTCGCCGTTCTCCTGCGCGGTGCCGCCCAGGTCCTGGTAGCGCGGATTGCCTTCGCGCAGCACTCGCTTGACCGCGGGAATGACGTCGGCCACCGAGACGCTGCCGCCGATTTCCGGCTGCGCCGCCATATAGCGCTGCATCTCGCTCATGGTCCGCAAGACCTCGGGATCCTTGATGGCACCGGGCGTGGCGCCCGACACCACGGCATACATGCGATCGGCACCCTGGAACTGCCGGTTGACCGCGGCCGCGTCGCGGTTGTAGACCGCGTCCGGCCAGAGAATGGGCGAGCCCGGCTCGGCGTCGCCCACGGTCAGGTTGAATGCATAGAGGCCGGATGCGACGAACAGCAGCGCGGCGCCGGCGAGCACGGCGTAGCGGGCTTTCGATGTCACGACGCGCACGGCGCACGACAGGATGCCGCGCAGGACCGGCGACACGTCGATCGGATGCGCATGGCCCTGGGGACGGCGGATCCACGACAGCAGTACCGGCGTCATCACGCAGGCCGTCACCGCAATCGTCATCACCCATACCGAGCCGATGATGGAGACCTTGTGCATCAGCGGGATCGGCGTGAGAACGACCACGATCATGCAGCCCGCATCGGCCAGCACGCCGAGCATGCCGGGCTTGAACAGCTGCAGCATCGCCGCCCGCGCCGCCGCCACGGTGGTGGGAGCGCCGGCAGCGAGTTCGTCATCGAAGCGCGATACCAGTTGCACCGAATGCGAGATCGCCCGCGCGGTAATCAGGAAGGCAATCACGATCACCAGCGGGTCCAGGTTGTAGCCGATCAGGCTGGCCGATCCCAGCGCCCACACGGCACTGGTCAGTCCGGCCAGGAGCGGCAGCAGGGTCCCGCGCCAGGTGCGCGCCGCGATGAACAGCAACGCGACCAGGCAGGCCACCGTGACCAGGAAGATATTCAGCGTCTCCGGCAGGTAGTGGTTCACCCAGCCGTACAGGATGGGCTCGCCGACCACGCGCACCACCACGCCGTCGCCGCGCTGCGCGTCGGCGATCTTCATCACCTGCGGGAAGATCTTGCGGTAGTCGGCCGCGCCCTCGTAGAAGTCCACCGTGATCAGCGTCGACTTCAGGTCTTTCGATACGTAGGCGCCATAGACCAGCGGATTGTTCAGCACCGCTTCGCGCAACGCCGCCAGGCCAGCCGGCGTGTCCGGCACGTCGGGCCACATCAGCGGCCGCATCTCGATGGCATCGGTCGAGCCGCGGATCTCCTTGAGCTTCTTCGAAGCCAGCGAAACGATCTGGAACTGGTTGACACCGTCGACCTGCTGCAGCGCGGTGGTGATCGCCCTGACCTTGCCCAGCAGCGCGGGATCGAAGATGTCGCCCCGCTCGGCCTCAAGCATGATGCTGACCATGTTGGAACTGCCGAATGCCTGCCGGAACTCGTTGTGCACCTTGATGTAGGCGTGGCCTTGCGGCAGCAGGTCGTCGAACACCGTGCGGATGCTGACGCGCGCGGCGAATGCTGCCATCACCGCCGTCAGCAGCACGAAGATCGCCACCACGTACGCGCGCCGTCGCAGGCACAGATCGACAAAGCGTTCAAGCTGATTGGAAAACAATTTGTTCACCGCCTCCTCCTTGGCTGTTGGCACCGCGTGCGCTACAGCGCCTGCTTGTTTGTCACCAGCGGCTGCGTGCCGCTGAAGTAGTAATGGGTGTCGTCCGCGGCCACCCTGGTGTGCCAGGTGCGGTCACCGGGCGCCGCGCGCGTGGCGCGCCAGGGCCGTCCCGCGGCATCGCCCAGCAGGACCACGCCCTTGTCGCCGGTGGCGAGCCAGCGGCCGCCGTCCCAGATGACGTCGAACAGGTGCTCTTCCGTTGCACGGGTCTCGACGCGCCAGTGCTGGCCGCCGTCGCTGGTGGTCAGGACCGTGCCGCCAAGGCCGACGGTGACGCCATGCTGCGCATCGCGAAAGGCCACCGCGGTCAGGCTTGCCTTGGCAGGGGTCTGCTGCGCCTGCCAGTTCGCGCCGTCGTCCGTCGAATATTCGATCCGGCCGAATTCGCCGACGCGCCACGCGTGCCGTCCAAGCACGGCAATGTCGTTCCACGCGACGTCTTCCTGCGCGCCGACGCGCGTCCAGCTCGCGCCGTGGTCGAGCGTGCGCAACGTGGCACCGCCCTCGCCGACGGCCCACGCCTGTCCGTTCGGCATCGCCTTGACCCGCACCAGCTTGTTCGCGATGCGCGACCGCGGTGCCTCCACCTGGCGCCAGCTGTCGCCCCCGTCCTGCGTAATGGCCACGACGCCGTCGTCGCCCACCGCCACCACATGCAGTGCATCCCATGCGGCGACGTCCTGGAGAGTGGCGCTTACGTTGGAAACCTGCGGCTGCCAGGTCTTTGCCGCATCCCGGCTGTGAAGCACCCGGCCATGCGCGCCGACCAGCCACGCCGTGTTCGCCGGACCGCGGGTAATGCCGAAGAACATGTCATCACGCTGGAACAGCGGAGGCGGAAGGTTGACCCCGGAGGGCTTGGGCTTGATGAACAGGCCGGCGTAAAGCAGGCCGCCGATCACCATCAATGGCAGGCCGGAAATCAATGTCTTGAAGATTTGCTTCATGCGTGACTCTCTGTGCTGCGCAATGGATCAACCGGCCAGAACGCGGCCGTACAACGACGTCGGCGCAGGCGACGAGCGCGCTCGCGCCGCTCTTCCTGACCATTGCCATGCATGACACGGCGTACTTCGATTGCCTGTTGCCATGCTGGGACGCCCGCCGAGAAATATATATAAAACACTTCTTCATATCTATTCATTTAAAGCATCGTTAACCCTACGAATATATATATTCAAACAATGAAGGCGTGGGACCGTCGGCCGAATAGCGTGAAGTCGCACAACAATACGCATGCGGCGCAGGAAGCAGCGACGCATTTGCCCGTGTTCAGCGGCCAGGCATGACAGCGGTGCCGATGGCACCGACGCGGCGCGATGGCCTTCGCCCGTCGATACGCCGCACCGGTCAACCGACATCCCGGGGATGTCCTGGCTCACCTTCGCAACAGAGTGACGAGCGCGCCGGTTGATCCGACAACATCATAGTCAAACGTTGTTTTTATATATTTTTTGCTTTAGTATAGGTTTTATGCGCGGCAGAGCATCTGCATCGTCCTATCCCAGACGACGCGCACAGGGCTCGGCATGAAGCCTGATCAACACCAGAACAACTTGGAGACAAAGGATGGAAAGCAGCCAGGCCAACGACCGGCCACTTCCTGACGAACCGCGGACACCAGCCCGTCATGCGGTACATTCCATCGACCACTTCGCGCTGGAAGTGCCTGACCTGGCCGTCGCCGAACACTTCCTGCTGTCGTTCGGACTGACCGTGCTGCGCAACGGTGACTGCCTCGACGTATTTGCCGCCGACCAGCATCGCTGGGCGCGGGTGTACCAGGGGGAACGCAAGCGGCTCGCGTACCTCAGCTTCAATTGCTTCGAGGGAGAACTCGCGGGCATCCGGCAACAGCTCGCGGCGCGTGGCGTGGAGTTCGTTGACGACGCGGGCTTTGGCAGCCGCGAAGGCGTGTGGTTCTTCGACCCGGACGGCAACCTGGTCCAGGTCAAGGCGGGCCCCAAGACCTCCCCGAGCGGCAAGTCAGTGATGCGCATCGAGAGTACGCCTGCCGGCGTGCGCGGCTCGGCGCCGCGCAGCCAGGTACTCCAGATCCGGCCGCGACGCCTTTCTCACGTGCTGATGTTCTCGCCCGACGTGGGCAGGGCGCTGGACTTCTATCGCGATGCCATCGGTCTGCGCCTTTCCGACCGCTCCGGTGACCTGATCGCCTTCACCCATGCACCCCACGGCAGCGACCACCATCTGCTGGCGCTGGTCAAGAGTTCGGCCAAAGGCTGGCACCACTCCGCGTGGGACGTCGCCAACGTCAACGAAGTCGGCCAGGGCGCCAGCCAGATGGCCGCCGCCGGCTATCCCGCTGGCTGGGGGACTGGCCGCCATGTGCTGGGGTCCAACTACTTCTTCTATGTGCGCGATCCCTGGGGCTCGTTCTTCGAGTATTCGGCCGACATCGACTACATCGCCGCCGGGCAAACCTGGCCAGCCGGCGATTTCCCCCCGGAGGACTCCTTGTACCAGTGGGGTCCCGATGTTCCTGCGGATTTCGTGCACAACACCGAAGCCTGAAACGCCGGGCAAGCAACGCCACTAGCTCGGCGCCTGCAACAGCAGGATGCGAGTTTGCGGTTCGCTCGTCTCGCGCCTGAATATATACATTTTTCTTTATTTATATCTTTAAGCCGTTCCAGACAACGGCATTGATCCACACAGGAGTTCGATATGAAATTGGCAACGTTACGGCTCGATGGCCAGCAATGCGTGGGCATCGTGTCCGACCAGGGAATCGCCGTCCTGCCCCTGTCGGCCGGCATCGATGCCGGCGCGCTGATTGCCGCGGGCCTGAGTCCCGAGCAATGGCGCAACCTGGCGTCCGAGGCGACGCCCGTGCCGGCCTCCGCGCAGATCAGCTACCTGCCGCCGGTCATCAATCCGCGCAAGATTCTTTGCGTCGGCCTCAACTATGCCGACCACACCAAGGAGTCGCCTTACGAGCAGCCGGACTACCCGACGCTGTTCCTGCGCGTGCCAACCAGCCTGGTGGGGCATGGCGGCGCCATCGTCAGACCGCAGGCGAGCGACTCGCTGGACTTCGAAGGCGAACTCGCGGTCATCATCGGCAAGGGCGGCAAGCATATCGCACGCGAGAACGCCCTCTCCCACGTGTTCGGGTACTCCATCTTCAACGACGGCTCGGTGCGCGAGTATCAGTTCAAGTCGCCGCAATGGACGGTGGGCAAGAACTTCGATGCCACCGGTGGCTTTGGCCCGATCCTCGTGACCGCCGACGAGCTGCCGGCGGGTGCCGTCGGCCTGAGCCTGGAGACCCGGCTCAACGGGCAGGTGGTCCAGTCCGCCAACACTTCCGACATGCTGCATGACGTGCCGTCGCTGATCTCGATCATCAGCGAGGCGATCACGCTGGAACCGGGAGACGTCATCGTGGCGGGCACGCCATCCGGTATCGGCTGGGCGCGCAGCCCGCGGCTGCTGATGCGCGATGGCGACCTCTGCGAAGTCAGCATCGAAGGGATTGGCACGCTGTCAAACCCGATCGTCGACGAATCGACCCGCTGAGGCATCCACCAATACAAATCGAGAGGAGACGAAGTTGAAAACCATTGAAGTACCCGTCCTGGTTGTCGGCGCAGGACCGTCTGGACTGACCGCCACGGCCCTGCTTGCGACCTATGGCATTCGCACGCTCACCATCACGAAATACGCGGGCACGGCAAATTCCCCGCGCGCGCACATCACCAACCAGCGCACGATGGAAGTACTGCGCGACCTGGGCATCGAGGAGCGCGTGCGCCAGCTTGCCACGCCCAATGCGCTGATGAGCAACAACATCTGGGCCACCAGCTTTGCCGGCACCGAGATCGCGCGGCTGCAGACCTGGGGCAGTTCGGAACAGCGCAAGGCCGACTATGCGCTGGCGAGTCCCTCCGAGATGTGCAATGCGCCGCAGCACCTGCTGGAACCCGAAATCCTGGCGTGCGCGCGCGAGCGCGGCGCGGAGTTCCTGTTCAACACGGAACTGACGCAAATCAGCCAGGACAATGACGAAGTGACGGCCATCCTGAAGGATCGCGTGACCGACGAAACCATCCGGGTCAAGGCACGCTACGTGATCGGCGCCGACGGTGGGGCGAGCACCGTGGTGCCGCAGTGCGGTTTCGAGATGGAAGGAAAGATGGGCCTCGGCGCGGCGGTCAACTGCTGGCTCGAAGTCGATCTCGCCAAATACTGCGAACACCGTCCCGGCGTGCTGTACTGGATGACGCAGCCCGGCAACGACTACTGGGTCGGCAGCGGCACCTACATCTGCGTGCGCCCCTGGAACGAATGGGTACTGCTGTTCATGTACGACCCGGCGCAGGGCGAGCCCGATCTCAGCGAGGAGGCCGTGATCCGCCGCGCCCGCGCCACCATTGGCGACGACTCCCTGCCCATCAAGGTCAAGGCGGTCAGCAAATGGCAGATCAACCATGTGGCGGCGCGGACCATGCGCAAGGGCAGGGTCTTCATCGCCGGCGACGCTGCGCATCGCCATCCTCCGGCCAACGGCCTCGGCACCAACACCTCGATCCAGGATGCGTTCAACCTGGCGTGGAAGCTGGCGTACGTGATCCGCGGCAATGCGGATGACTCCCTGCTCGACACCTACTCGGCCGAGCGCCAGCCGGTGGCCCGCCAGGTCGTCGACCGCGCCATGAAATCGGTACAGGACATGCTGCCGATCGCCAGGGCACTCGGCTTCGGCCCGGGCCAGAGCGAGGCCGAGGGCTGGGCCAACGTCAATGAGCTGTTCAGCGATACCGAGACCGGCCGCGCGCGGAGAACCGCGCTGCAGGAGGCGGTCGAGCTGCAGAACTACCAGTTCAATTGCCATGGCGTCGAACTCGGGCAGGTCTACCAATCGTCGGCCGTGGTGCCCGATGGCCTGCCCCGCGAGCCCGCCGCCCGCGATCCCGAACTCTATTACCACCCGAGCACCTCGCCGGGCGGCGTGGTGCCCCATGCGTGGCTGGAGCATCGCAAGGCCCGTGTGTCGACCCTGGACCTGGTCGGCCACGGCCGCTTCACGCTGCTAACCGGCATCGGCGGACAGGCCTGGAAGGACATCGCGGCCCGGCTGTCGGACCGCCTCGGTGTCGGGATCGACGTTGTCAGCATCGGCGGCCCCAACTGCGATGCCCACGACGTCTATGGCACCTGGAGCCGGCTGCGCGGCATCTCGGACTCGGGCGCGATCCTGGTGCGGCCGGACCGCTTCGTCGGCTGGCGCCGGCAGGAGCTGGGCGCGCAAGCGGAACAGTCGCTGTCCGATGCCATGCACGGCATCCTGGGCCGCGCACCGGATGCCACCGGCTGCCGGCGCGCCGCCTGACGGCGTCCCACACAGGCTTACCGCGTAAGGGCCCGCGGCGGCATCCGCCAGCCGCGCCCTTTTTCCACAGCGTCAGCCAATGGTCCCGGGCCTGCCCCGGCGCCAGGGGAGCATGCGCCTGAAAAAAGACACACAAGACCAGGCGCGAACATGGAGGAAGACATGAATCACATCAACGCATCGCGTC
The DNA here is from genome assembly GCF_041726985.1 of Cupriavidus nantongensis. Lineage (GTDB taxonomy): Bacteria > Pseudomonadota > Gammaproteobacteria > Burkholderiales > Burkholderiaceae > Cupriavidus > Cupriavidus nantongensis_A. The sequence goes on from NZ_CP168302.1 coordinate 1,226,234, forward strand.
GGAAACTGCTGCGGGCGTCGGCGGCAACGCTGGCCGCCGCCACGGTCGGTTCGCCCTTGATGGCGCAGCCGTCCCGCACCATCCGCATTGGCCTGGTCTCGCCGCAGACCGGCCCGCTCGCCGCATTCGGCGAGGCCGACCGGTGGAGCATCCAGCAGGTCATGCCGACACTGGAAAAGCGTGGCGCAGCGCGGGTCGAGATCCTGCTGCGCGACAGCCAGTCCAACCCGAACCGCGCCGGCGAAGTCGCCAACGCGCTGATCCTGAAGGACAAGGTCGACCTGATGGTGGTGTCGTCGACACCCGAGACCACCAATCCGGTCTCGGACGCCTGCGAGCTGAACGGCGTTCCCTGCATCTCGACGATGGCACCGTGGCAACCCTGGTATTTCGGCCGCGGCGGCACGGCGGAGCGCGGCTTCAAGTGGACCTATCACTTCTTCTGGGGCCTGGAAGACGTCATCGACGTCTTCACCAATATGTGGGCCATGGCCGCGACCAATAAAAAGGTCGGCGGCCTCTTTCCCAACGACAGCGATGGCAACGCCTGGGGCGATCGCAAGCTTGGCTTGCCGCCGGCGCTCGCGCGCAAGGGCTTTGCACTGGTCGATCCCGGCCGCTACCAGAACATGACGCAATCGTTCGCGTCGCACCTGTCGGCGTTCCGGCGCGAGTCGGTGGACATCGTCACCGGAGTCGTCATCCCGCCTGACATGAAGACCTTCCTGACCCAGGCACGCCAGCAGAACTTCCGCCCCAGGGTGATCTCCGTAGCAAAGGCCATGCTGTATCCCACCACCGTCGAAGCGCTGGGCGACCTGGCCGAGGGCATCACCACGGAGGTCTGGTGGACGCCGTGGCATCCGTACCGGTCGTCACTGACCGCCCAGAGCGCCGCTGACCTGGCGGGCCAATACGAGCAGTCCACCGGGCGGCAATGGACCCAGCCGATCGGCTTCGTGCATGCCTTGCTCGAGGTGGCGGTCGACGTCATCCGGCGCGCCCGCGATCCGGGCAACCGCGCCTCGATCCGGGATGCGCTCGCCCAGACCAACCTCGACACCGTGGTCGGCCCGATCCGCTGGCAGGGTGGCCCGGTCAGCAATGTCGCCAAGACCGGGCTGGTCGGCGGCCAATGGAAGCGCGGTGCCAAGCGCAGGTTCGAACTGACCGTCGTCAGCAACGAAAGCTCGCCGCAAGTACCGCTTGGCGGAAAGCTGATCCCGCTCTGATGCCAAAGCCGGGGCTTGCCCGCCGGCCGCCCCTCGCCCGAAGAACACACAATTGGAGGAAGACTGCATGTCAGTCAGGATGAAAGCCTGGACTGCGGCGACGCTCGTCGCCGCCAGTGCCGCGTGCATGGCCACCGAGAACGGTGGCTCGATCTACCCGCATGGCGCCGAGAACTACATGACCGGCGCCTTGCCGCCGCCCGGCCTCTATGGCCAGGTATTTGCCAGCCACTACCGCGCGGATCGCCTGATGGATGGCGATGGCAACCGCGTGCCGGTGGACTTCTCGGTGCGCGCAAGCGCCATTGCCCCGCGCATCGTCTGGGTACCCGGACAGAAATTCCTTGGCGGCGATATCGTGCTGCATGCGATCGCGCCGCTGGTCGATCTCAAGGTCGGCGTGAATGGCACCGCGCAGTCCAGGTCGGGCCTTGGCGACATCACGTTTGGCACTGGCATCGGCTATCACTATTCGCCCGAGTGGCATGTCGTCTATGCGCTCGACATCTATGCGCCGACCGGCCGTTACGACCGGAACGATCTCGCCAACATCGGGCGCAACTACTGGGCGGTCGAACCTGTCATCGCCATCTCCCGCGTCAAGCCGGACGGACTGAACCTCGACTTCAAGGCGATGTGGGCCATCAACACCCGCAATCGCGATACCGGATACCGTTCCGGGCAGGAACTCCATGCCGACTATGCCGTTGGCTGGGGCGTGTCACCGCACTGGGTCGCCGGCGTAGGCGGATATCTCTACAAGCAGATTACGGACGACAAGCAGGAGGGACAAACGCTGCCGGGCCGACGCGGCCAGGCCTTCGCCATCGGCCCGTCGGTCAAGTATGACAGCGGCAAGGGCTGGTTCCTCACGCTGAAGTGGCAAAAGGAGCTCGGCGTCGAAAATCGCGCGGCCGGCGATGCGTTCTGGCTCAAGGCGGCGTTCCCGCTGAAGTGAGGCACTCATGTCAGCACTGGAACTGCGGCGCGTCAGCAAGCACTACGGCGCCATCCATGTCACCCGGGGCGTCTCGCTGTCGGTCCGGCGTGGCGAGACGGTCGGCATCCTCGGTCCCAACGGGGCCGGCAAGACGACGCTGTTCAACCTGATCAGCGGCGATGTTGCCGCGGACAGTGGCACCGTTGTCTTCGATGGTGCCGACGTGACCAGCCGGCCCGCGCATGAGCGGGCGCGGCTGGGCATCGGCAGGTCGTACCAGATTCCCCGCCCGTTCGGATCGATGACGGTATTCGAGAACTGCCTCACCGCGGCACGCTTCGGCGCGGGGCTGGGGGCGCGCGCCGCGCAGGCGCGCGCGGTCGACGCGCTGCGCATGAGCGGCATGCTGGAGCTGGCGAACCAGCCTGCCGGCACGCTGACGCTGCTCAATCGCAAACGCCTGGAACTGGCTCGCGCGCTGTCCACCTCGCCCACGCTGCTGCTGCTCGACGAAATCGCCGGCGGCCTGACCGAGGCGGAGGCCGCGCTGCTGGTTTCCGAACTGCAGATGCTGAAGCAGTCGGGCATCACCATCGTATGGATCGAGCATGTATTGCATGCCCTGATGAAGGTGGCGGACCGTCTGGTGGTGCTGAACTTCGGCGAAATCGTCTGCGACGGCAAGCCCGATGCCGTGATGGCCGATCCGAAGGTCCGGCAGATCTACCTGGGAACCGAGGAGCACGGCACATGAACGCCATCCTGCAAGTCAGGGCATTGTCGAGCCGCTACGGCGACTTACAGGCCCTGCACGGGGTCGACATGGACGTCTACCCCGGCGAAATCGTCTCGGTCATCGGGACCAATGGCGCCGGCAAGTCCACCTTGCTGAAATCGATCGTCGGGCTGCTGCCGGTCCAGGCGGACGCGGTGCGATTCGGGGATGCCGCCATCGGCGGGATCGGTGCCGCCGCAACGGCGCGAGCGGGAATCAGCCTGGTCCCGGAAGGCCGCAGGCTGTTCCCCAGCTTGTCGGTGCAGGAAAACCTGCTGATGGGAAAGCACACCGGCCGGACCGGGCCGTGGGATCTCCAACGCGTGTACGCCTTGTTCCCAGCGCTGAAGGACAAGCGCACGGTGCCGGCCACCTCGTTGTCGGGCGGCCAGCAGCAGATGGTGGCCATCGGTCGCGCGCTGATGGGCAATCCACGGCTGCTGCTGTGCGACGAAATCTCGCTCGGTCTCGCGCCGGCCGTGGTACGCGAAGTCTATGCGGCGCTCGCGGCAGTCGGCCAGGACGGGACCACCGTCGTGGTGGTGGAACAGGACTTGTCCACGGCATGCAGGGTCAGCGAGCGACTCTATTGCCTGCAGCGGGGCCGGGTCACGCTTTCCGGGCGTGCCGACGCGCTGTCTGCCGCGGAAATCACACAAGCCTATTTCGGCTGCTGAGGTAAGCCATGCTACTGACAGATGTACTGATCCAGGGACTGCTGCTCGGCAGCGTGTACGCCCTGTTTGCGCTCGGACTGGCGCTGATGTATGGCGTCATGCGGCTGACCAATATCGCCCACGGCGACTGCCTCGTGCTGGCGGCGTTCGCGGCCATCGCCGCGATGCTTGCCAGCGGCTGGTCCGCGCTTGCCGCTGCCGTGCTGGTGGTGGGCCTGTTCTTCCCGCTCGGCTACGTGCTGCAGCGTGCGCTGCTCAACCGGGTGCTGTCGCGCGACCCGCTGCCCGCGCTGGTCGTCACCTTCGGGCTCTCCATCGTGATCCAGAACGTCCTGCTTGCCGTGTTCACGTCGGACCCGCGCTCCATCGACGCAGGCGGACTCAACCTCGTGGCCCTGCAGGTGACGCAAGACCTGTCCATTGGCGCCTTGCCACTGTTCGTCTTCGCCTTCTCATTGCTGGCCACCGCGGGCCTGCAGGCCATGATGACGCGCACGGCGATCGGCCGCGCCTTCCGCGCGGTCTCCGATGACCCGGAAGCCGCGCAGCTGACCGGCCTGGATGCCCGCCACGTGTATGGCCTGGCGACCGCCATCGCCTTCATGCTGATCGCCGCCGCGGGCGTGCTGCAAGGCATGCGCACCACGGTGTCGCCGGCCGACGGACCCAGCCTGCTGCTGTTCTCCTTCGAGGCGGTCATCGTCGGCGGCATGGGCTCGTTCTGGGGCGCCTGGCTGGGCGCGGCGCTGATTGGCGTGGCGCAGTCCGTCGGCATGTACTTCGATCCGGGCTGGGGCACGTGGTTCGGCCATCTCGTCTTCCTGCTGACATTGCTGGTGCGGCCGCAGGGACTTCTTCCCCAAACCAGGGACTGAAAACATGGAACACATCGATACGACCGCCATCCCCCCTTCCGGGCTACTGCAGGCCGAACCGGCATGGCGGGTGCTTCGGATGACCCGCGCCGGCTATGCCAGCTATGGCTTGCTGCTGGCATTGTTGCTGACGGCAGCCACGCTGCCGGCCTGGGGCGACCCCGCATGGATGCGCGAACTGACGCGCATCGGCTGCTACTTTGTCTTTGCTGCCATGTGGAACCTGCTGGCCGGATTCGCCGGCATGGTGTCCGTGGGACAACAGGCCTTCTTCGGGCTGGGCGGATACGCCATCGTGGCCCTGTCGAACAATGCCGGCCTCGACCCGTTCTGGTCGGTACCGCTGTCGGCGCTGGCGGCCGCCGCTGCGGCAGCCCTGGTCGCACCGATTGCCTTCCGCCTCCATGGCGGGTATTTCGCGATCGGCACGTGGGCGCTTGCCGAACTGGCGCGGCTGACGATCGCCAACATGCCATGGCTCGGTGGCGGCACCGGAACCAGCCTGCTCGGGCTTGCCGAGTTCGACAGCGCAACCCGCGAAGCACTGGTGTACTGGATGACGCTGGCCGCGGCCGCCTGCGGCCTGTTCGGCGTCCACCTGTTGCTGTCGACGCGGCATGGGCTGGCCCTGCGCGCCATCAAGGACGCACCGCTGGCCAGCGCCTCGCACGGCATCAACGTACGCCAGTCGCGCTACGTCATCTATGTCGTTTGCGCCGGCGGCGCGGGACTCGCCGGTGCGCTCTACTTTATCGGCAACCTGCGGATCTCCCCCGACGCCGCCTTCGCGGTGGACTGGACCGCCTTTGCCATCTTCATGGTGGTGGTAGGCGGCATCGGCACGATCGAAGGCCCGCTGGTGGGCGCCTGCCTGTTCTGGGCGCTGGATCGATGGTTCGGCCAGTACGGTACCGGCTACCTGATTGGCCTGGGCGCCACCGCCATCCTGGTCACCCTGCTCTTTCCGCAGGGACTGTGGGGATGGGTGCGGCAGCGCTTCGGGCTGGAGGCCTTGCCAGTCTCGTCGAAACTGCTCTTGCCGTCTGCGCGGGGTGGCTCCTGACGCACGGCTGCGATATCGGTAAGTCGACAGGAATATATATAATGAATGCCACTATCTATCATTCTGCGAGACGCAACCGTGCCAGCCAAGTCAGCAAACATGGCAGTCAACGACGATACCGCCGCCGTCCCGCCCGACCTGGGCGGGCGGACCTGGGCATCGGTCCTTGAGCAGGCCGTGCGCGAAGACATCATCAATGGCAAGCTGCCCGCCGGCAGCAAGCTGCGCCTGAAGGAACTGGCCGACCGCTATCAGGCCGGCGTCATTCCGCTGCGCGAGGCGCTTTCGCGCCTGTGCACGACGGGCTTCGTGCTGGCCATCGACCAGAAGGGTTTCCGTGTTGCGGAACTGTCGACGGACGAATTGCTGGATGTCACGCGGGTCAGGCAGCAGATCGAGACTGCGGCCTTGCGCGATGCCATTGAATCGGCCGATATCGCTTGGGAATCCGAAGTGATTGCCGCTCACCATCGCCTCACGCGCATTCCGATGGTGCTGCGTGGTCAGGGGGGCGTCATGAATCCCGAATGGGAAACCGCCCACGCTGCGTTTCACGAAGTGCTGATCGCCGGTTGCCGCTCGCCCTGGATGCGCCGATTCTCGCGCGTGCTGAGGGACCAGACCGCGCGCTATCGCTTTTTGTCCCTGGCTGCACCAAAGGCCGAGCGCAGCCGCGACGTGGCGGCAGAGCATGAGGCCATGGTCAATGCCATCCTGGCGCGGGATGCGACCAAGGCGTGCAAGCTGCTATCTGACCATTTCCAGCACACCACAGATCTTGTCCTAAAGTACCTGCAACAGCGCAAAGCCGGGGCCTCCGGGAAATCAAGGCGGGGCGCCGCGACGGAAGCAGCGCTCTGAAGGCGCTGGGACGGTTTCCGCCATTGCCGTGGAGCGAAAGCGCCGTAGAGTGGCTAGCGTCACCCCCCGGACTCCGCGTACATCTCTTCGCGCAGGAAGCGGGGCGGAGTTACCGGCGCTACGGCTTGGATACAGTGGCTGGGCGCTTAAGCTGCTACCCTCGGTTTATCGCAAATAATTAACGTTGGGGTCTCTATGGTTCGCCATTTCGTCAGCCTGCTCCTCGTGGCAGGCTTGAGCGCCACATCAGTTGCCACGCATGCCGACCCGTGGAAGGATGAGTCGGGCCACGGCTATGGACGCAAGCACAAGCGCGGCGACTATAAGGAAGAGTACTGGGACGGCCGGTGCAAGGTCGAACGGAAATGGGAAAAGAATGGCGAGTACAAGGAGGAGCGCAAGTGCAAGGACCGCCCCGCTGCCTACCATCCGCCCGGAGCGGTCTACTACCCTGAGCCAGCCATTGTCGTGAGCCCGCAAGTTGTGATTCGCCCCTGAAATCGGGCCGAATCAGCGAGCCAGCCCGTTGCGGACAGCAACGGGCTTTTTCGTTTGCAGACATCCGACGTTGAACTGACTCGTTCGGATCGATGGCAATCGTGCCCGTGTCGGGGCAAGCCTCAGATCCACTCGTCGTTCTCCACCGTACGCTCTCCCGCCGGACCGTCGCCCGTGTTGACCACGCCGCGCGGCTCGATCAGCAACAGCTTGACTTCCGCGTTGGCACGGGGCTTGTGCTCGACACCCTTCGGCACCACCGCCATCTGGCCAGCCCGCAGCACGATCGAGCCGTCGCCCGCGGGCCCCTGCCGGAAATCGATGCGCAACTCGCCTTCGAGGACGATGAAGGTTTCGTCGGTGTCGGCATGCCGGTGCCACTCGAATTCGCCTTCGACCTTCACCACCTTGAACTGGTAGTCGTTCATTTCCGCGACGACGCGCGGTTGCCAGTGTCCGTCGATCTGCGCGATCTTGCCGACCAGGTCGATGCTCTGGCATTGACCGCGGCAGGCCGGTGCGCGGGAATGGATAGAGGATTGGGACATGGTTCTCTCCGTTCACAAGTTGACGGGCTAAGGATACGCATGCGCCGGGCGGACGTATTGAACGATCGTGGGAATTTCTCAGCCGCCCCGGATGCTCCCCGCGACTTGCAGCCAGCGCCCCGGGGTCAGCCCGAAGGTCTTGGCGAAATGCCGCGTCATGTGGCTCTGGTCGGCGAAACCCGCGGCCGCGGCCGCGTCAGCCAGCGACCTGCCCGCGAGCAGTAGTTGGCGCACCGCATCGAGGCGGCGCATGGTCAGATAGCGATACGGGCTGGTGCCGTAGAACGTGCGGAAGTCGTGCGACAGGCTCCAGCGGTCGCGCCCCGTCGCGGCTTCGAGTTCGTCGAGCGTGACCACGCGTGTGCAGTTGGCATGCAGATACTCGCGTGCACGGCACGCGGCCAGATAGTCGCCCCGGGAACGCCGCGCGGGTGTGCCGGCGACGGCGGCCAGCGCATGCGCCAGGTCGGCCAGTGCATCGCTCTGTTCGAGCGGCTCGAGCGTGCAGCCGACATGCTGCAGCAGTGTCTCGGTGGCTGCCGCGAGGCGCGGGTCGGTCGTGACGCCGCCTTCGAGGAACGGCAGCGCGCGCCCGCCCAGGACGTTCTGGAACAGCACCGGCTCGACATAGATCATCCGGTAGCGGAAGCCTTCGTCGGTGCCTGCCTGGCCATCGTGAGGTTCATCGGGATGCAGCACGATGGTGTTGCCGGGCAGGCTGTCTCGCTGGCTGCGCCGATAGCTGAACCGCTGAACGCCAGCAAGCGTGCGGCCGATCGCGTAAGTGTCGTGGCGGTGCATGGCATACGCCTTGCCGTGAAACCAAGCTTCGATACGCTCGACGCCTTCTGTCGGCCTGGCGTGCCGCACCCAGTCGGAACGTGAGAGGGAGGCTGGTCGGTTCATGGTGTAGGGCGGGAATAGTCCGCGGGGCCGCGCTGCCGCACGGACCATTGGGTGTGAAGCGGTGCACAGGCGCCTGCGGGATTGTCGCACGGTACGTGCGGCGAGCGACGCGGAAAGCCTGGCTTGAAATGGATGCTAGTGTGCCGGGCAGCTTGCGCTCTCATCGCAAGATGCTATGTTGGCTTAAAGCAATCCACGGCGCGCGATGCGCAGCAGCTTCTCTTGGCCAACCACCACGCGCTTGCCCTCGCCCTGATCGCCCTCTACGGTACCGCGCTCGCGCAGGTACCGAGCAGCGCGCCTGCCTACAAATTCCTGCGCTACGACGAAGACTACCGCTACCTGCAAGGCGACAGCGCCGACGCCGCGCCCCGCGATTTCTGGGATCCCATCAAGTACATCCCCCTTGGCGCACCCGATACCTACCTGAGCCTGGGCGGCGAGATCCGCGAACGCTTCGAACATTATTCGGCCCCGAACTTCGGCACACCGGGCCGCGAGGCCGACGGCTATCTGCTGCATCGCATCCTGTTGCACGCCGACCTGCATGCGGGCGAACGCTTGCGCGGCTTCGTCCAGTTGGGCAATCATCTCGCCGCCGGCAAGGATGTGGCCGTGCCTCCTTATGAGGACCGGCTGGACCTGCAGCAGGCCTTTGTCGATGCGCGCCTGCCGCTGTCCGGCAACGCGGCGGCCGATCCCAACCTGCGTGTGGGCCGGCAGGAAATGGCGTTCGGCGCGCAACGGCTGGTGTCCGTGCGCGACGCGCCGAACGTGCGCCGCGCCTTCGACGGCGTTCGCCTCGGCGGACAAGCCAGCGACGTCCGCATCGATGCCTTCGCTACCCGGCCCGTGCTGCTCAAGGCCGGCAACTTCGATGACCACCCCAATCATGCGCAGGGCTTCTGGGGCGTGTACACGACGTTCCCGCGCAGTGTCGTGCCGGCATCCGGCGTGGACCTCTACTATCTGGGCTTCGAGAACAGCCGTGCGCTGTACAGCATCGGCGCGGGCGTGGAGCGCCGCCATTCCGTGGGCGGGCGCATCTTCGGCAGCCATGGCCGTTGGGACTGGGACTGGGAGGCGCTGGCGCAGTTCGGCAGCTTCGGCAGGCAAGACCTGCGCGCCTGGGGCTTCTCGACCGACACGGGCTATGCCTTCGCCATGGGCGGATGGAAAGCGCGCGCCGGTATCAAGGCCACCGCCGGCAGCGGCGACAAGGACCCGGCCGACGGCAGGCTGGGCACCTACGGCGGGCTCTTCCCCAAGCTGGCCTACTTCAACCAGGCCGGATTGGTCGGCGCCTCCAATGTGGTGGACCTGCAGCCGTCGTTGACGCTCAAGCCAACCTCATCATTGCGCCTGACGGTGTCGTGGGACTTCATCTGGCGCCAAACCACCGGCGACGCGGTCTATACGGCAACCGCAGTCCCCATCGTCGGCACGGCCGGACGCCCAGGGCGCTACACCGGCAGCCAGCTCGCTTTCGACGTGTTCTGGCAAGTGAGCCGCCATGTCGCGGTGAATGCGGGGCTGGTGCACGTCGAAGTGGCGCCGGTGCTGAGCGCCGTGGGCGGGCGCAATACCAATTTCACGTACCTGTCGGCGGCCTATACGTTCTGAGCGCCCGCGTGCCGCTTTCATCCGGAGCGGATCGAGGCTTTCGCAGCCGAAAATGGCGTTCCGAATCCTCGACGTTATGCGGAGCCGTTGACCAGATCCAATCACTTTTTTCTCCAGGTGCCATCAGCATTTGGTATCGGCCGCCGGCACTATGCCGGGCGGTACGTTGTTGCCAGCGGCAAGGCGGAAATGGTTGCGGATCGCACGCCGACCTCCTAGATTCATCTAACCCGTACGCACACGCCAGGTAGCGAGTGCCGGGCGCCACCCAGCGGCAGCCATCCCCACAGCCGATGTCCACGCAGCATTCGTCAAAAAGGAGACCCACCATGAGCAGCCCCGCCAACTTCAACGGCAAGCGCCCGGCCATCGACCCCGACGATACCGCCATGCTGCTGATCGACCACCAGAGCGGCCTGTTCCAGACCGTGGGCGACATGCCCATGCCGGAACTGCGCCTGCGCGCCGCGGCGCTGGCCAAGATGGCCACATTGTCCAAGCTGCCCGTCATCACCACGGCGTCGGTGCCGCAGGGTCCGAATGGTCCGCTGATCCCGGAAATCCATGAGAACGCGCCGCACGCCAAGTATGTGGCGCGCAAGGGCGAGATCAACGCGTGGGACAACCCGGAGTTCGTCGCCGCCGTGGAAGCCACCGGCAAGAAGAGCCTGATCATCGCCGGGACCATCACCAGTGTTTGCATGGCCTTCCCGTCGATCAGCGCGGTGGCCGACGGCTACCGGGTCTTCGCCGTGGTCGATGCCTCGGGCACGTACTCGAAGATGGCGCAGGAAATCACGCTGGCGCGCGTGGTCCAGGCCGGCGTGGTGCCGATGGATACGGCCGCCGTCGCCTCCGAGCTGCAGCGCACCTGGCATCGCGACGACGCCCAGCAATGGGCCGAGATCTACACCAAGATCTTCCCGGCGTACCAGCTGCTGATCGAAAGCTACATGAAGGCGCAGGCGGTGCAGAAGGACGGCGAAGTCCTGGACTCGGCACGCTGAGGCAGGCAAGCATAGCGCGGCCGGATGTCCGCGCTACAGCATGTTGCCTCGTCCGCGTAGCGCAAAAAAACCGGCGGTGCGAGCCGCCCCGGATGGATCAACGTGGAGCGCGAGTCCGAAAGCGTCACGGCAACGGCGGCGTGGGCAGGCGCGTCTCTCCCGGTTCCAGCTTCAGCTCGACATCGAGGCGGAAGCCGCCGTTTCCATCCGGCTCGAAATCGCGCAGCAGCGAGCCGACCGCACCGAACGCCGCGTCGCTGAAGGCATAAGGATCGAGCGCATCGAAGATCTGCGTGGTCAGTACCTTGTGCCCCGGTGCGATGGCGATGAAGTGCAGGTGCGCCGGACGCATGTGGTCGCGGTTCTGCAGCTTCAGCAGTTCGCCGCAGGGGCCGTCGATCGGCACGCCATAGCCCGACGGCCGCACGCTGTCGAACCAGAAGCGTCCGTCGGCGTCGGTCTCGAACACGGCGCGCAGGTTCATGTCTTCCTGGTGTTCGTCCTGGTTCTCGTACAGGCCGCTCGGCGCCGCCTGCCAGGTCTCGATGCGCGCGCCGGGGATCGGCGTGCCGTCGATCGACACCACGCGGCCGCGCACCGTCAACGGGTCGCCGGTGGTGTCGGGGGTGGCGATATGCGCGCCGTTGGGGCGCACCGGCTGGTTGGCGCGCCAGAACGGGCCGATCAGCGCGGGCTCGGTGCCGCCGGCGGCCAGCACGGCCTTGGCATCCATCAGCAGCACCAGCGTGGCAAGCCCGAGGATATCCGCCAGCAGGATGCCCTCGTGCTTCTTCGGTCCGGTGGCCTGGCCGATGCGGACCATGAAGTCCAGGCCGGCGTGGAGTTCTTCATAGGTCAGCTGCACCTCCGAGGCAAACGCATGCGCATGCCGGATCAGGGCATCGAGAATGGTGCGCGTGCGCGCGTCGGCGGTGCCGGCATTGGCCTTGAGCACGGCTTCCAGCAGTGCCTCAGGGGTGGCGGGAATCGACTGCGGGGCCGCCGCGGAAGCGGCGCCTGCGCAGGCTACGGAAGCAGAAGTCATAGTGTGGTCAGCTCCTGTGGGAAGTGGGGGTGCGATCTGGCGCGGCGCGGGGCGTCGATGTGACGCCCCGCTGGATGCCGCAAGCGCCTGCTCGTTGACCACGCGTCCGGGTCGCCGCGGACGTCGTCAGCCTTCGGTGCGCGGCTGCGCCGTGTCCGCTCCGCTTTCCTTGATGTAGCCGTCGGCGCCGTAGACCAGGCCGGTGGACTCGGCCGCCTTGACCACGTCCGGGTGCCAGGCGATGCGGCCGCATTCTTCGTCGGTGCCACCCACCACGGAGTAGACCACCAGCGCGTGGTCGTTGGGGTTGCGGAAGCCGCGCATCACGCCGATCGGGCAGGAGATCACGTCCCACTGGTTCAGCATCAGCGAGTACTGGCCTTTCTCGCCCCAAATGACTTCCATCTGGCCGTTCAGCGGGCAGAACACTTCCTCGGTCTTGTGCGCGTGCAGGCTGGCGCCCTGGCCGACCGGGATTTCAATGAAGGTCACGCCGAAGCGGTGGTTGCCGGGGATCGCGGGCTCGACGCCTTTGTTCTCGAGCACGCCGCGATTCATGATCTTGTAGATGTTCTTCTTCATCCCGGGCAGGCGGCTTTCGATGAAGGTCTCGCCGTAAGGCTTGACCTTGCCCCAGCGCGCGATGCGGGTGGCTTCCATTTCCTGTGGGGTCGGATCCATATTGCTTCCTCGGTGTCATGAAGTTGGGAAAACGAGAGGGCGTTCGCCTCTGTTCGTGCAACTTTATGAACCGCCAACAGGCAAGTCCAACATCATTTTTCGCCGGGCGCCATAACAATCCGGTATCGGATTTCGCCCCGCCCGCGACCGCCTGCGCCGGGACGGAATTCAGGTCGTCCAACGGACGGTACGCGCGCAGCAACGGGCGATGTTTGCGCCAGCAGCCCGCACCGTGTGCCGTTGCTTTCACCACAAAGCCCAACCTTGCGCCTTGACGCCGCAGCCGCGGGATAGGCATCATTCGGTCTTTTCCTAAATGCGAATTATTCGCATTTGTATTGACATTTACATACAGGCCTGCCTGTCTTCTGCTGTTCCCTATGAGCCGCCAAGTCCTTCGCGCCGCGCGTGCGCGCGCACCCCAACCCCGCCATCTCGCCGTGCTGGCGCAACTTGCCGTGCTCGCCGGCTTTCCGGCGACGGCCGCGCTGGCGCAGCAAGCGGCGGCGCCGGCCGATGCGGCGTCGCTGCCGGCGGTGACGGTAAGCGCATCGGCGGTGGACGATTCCGGCCTGCAGCTTGAGAAAAAGGCCAACACCGGCGCGCTGGGTTCGCGCACGCAGCTGGACACGCCCTACTCCACCACCATCGTCACCGGCGAAGACCTGGCCGAGCGCCAGGTGGCCAAGCTCGGCGACGTGTTCACCATGGATGCGTCGGTCAGCGACAACGGCAACGGCTACAACAGCTGGTCCAGCTACCTGAGCGTGCGCGGCCTGCAGATCGACTGGCAGAACGGCTTCAAGATCAACGGCCTGCCGTTCGTGGCCTACGGCATCACGCTGCCGTACGAGCACATGGAGCAGGTGGAACTGCTCAAGGGCCTGCCGGGCTTCATGTACGGCTTCGCCACGCCGGGCGGCATCGTCAACTACGTCACCAAGAAGCCGACCGACACCTTCACGGCGTCGTTCGAGCTGGGCTACCGCGCCGCCAATGTCTGGAGCGAACACGTCGACCTGGGCGGCCGCGCCGGGCCGGACAATATGTTCGGCTACCGCCTGAACGCGACGCACGAGGAAGGCACGCCCTACAACGCACGCAACATCCGGCGCGACAGCGTGTCGCTGGGCCTGGACGCGCGCCTGACCAAAGACCTGACCTGGACTTTCGATTCGATCTACCAGGACCGCCGCGCCACCGGCCAGATGCCATCGTTCAGCCTGTGGAGCTATGGCGATACGGCGCTGCCGGGCGCGGTGTCCGGGCGCATCCGCAACTTCGCCGGCGCCGACCAGCACCTGAACACCAACCTGCAGCTGTACAGCACCGGCCTGCGCTACCAGATCAACCCGGACTGGGCGGTCAGCACCAGCTACAGCTTCACCAAGGTCAACCGCAGCCGCAATGAAAGCACCTACAACCTGCTGAACCAGGCCGGCGACTACATCGACCAGCGCTACGACACCGCGCAGAACCAGCAGGTGGGGCAATGGCAGGCAATGCTGGAGGGCAAGTTCCGCACCGGCCCGTTCGGGCATCAATTGGTGGCGGGCCTGTCGTGGCAGAAGCAGATCGACCGCTACGACAACAACGGCTTCGGCGCGGTCATCGGCACCGGCAATATCTTCGCGCCCAACACCAATACGTACTACAGCTCGACCGCCTTCAACAAGGTGCGCAACAGCGATATCACGCAGAAGTCGGTGTTCGCCAGCGATACCGTGCAGCTGAGCGAGCGCTGGTCGGTGCTGGCCGGCCTGCGCGTGACCAACTTCGAGCAGAACGGCTATGTGCCGGTCACCTCCAGCTACAGCAAGAACGGCGTGGTCACGCCGACGCTGGCGCTGATGTTCAAGCCAGTGCCAACCGCCACGGTCTATGCCAGTTATGTCGAGGCGCTGGAGCCGGGCTCGATCGTGCCGGACGGCTACACCAACGCGCGCCAGCTGCTCAGCCCGATCCGCAGCAAGCAGTATGAAATCGGCGTCAAGGCCGACCAGGCCGCGTGGAGCGCGACCGCGGCCGCCTTCCGCATCGAGCGCGGCGCCGAGTACGACAGCATCAGCGGCGGCGTGCCGACGCGCCAGCAGGATGGCACCTCGATCTACCAGGGCCTGGAACTGGCGGGCGTGTACCGCCTGGGCTCGCAGTGGGAGTTCGGCGCCAGCGCGATGTATCTGGATTCGTACTACGACAAGGGCGTGGCCAACAGCGGCAACCGCGTCGCCGGCGCGCCCGGCTTCATCATGGCCGGCCGCGTCAGCTACCGCGTGCCATTCGTGCCGGGCCTGCGCCTTGGCGTCGACGGCAAATACACCGGCAGCACCAAGCTCAATGCCGGCAATACGCTCGACGCCGGCGGCTACACGGTGTTCAACCTCGGCGCCAGCTACAGCACGCGGGTTGCGGGCAAGGACCTGACGCTGCGAGCTGCGCTGAACAACGTGACCAACAAGCGTTACTGGGGGTTCCAGTATGAGAACTACATCCAGCCGGCGGATCCGCGGAGTATCAGCTTGACGGCGAAGATCGCGTATTGAAGTTTGCCGCACGCCTGCAACAGGACCCGCTCTTCCGAGCGGGTTTTTTGTTGGTTCATGCTTTGCTTGGGGTGCGGCAGTTGGTTGGTTTGTCGTGCTTGGCGGGCGTGGCTGTTTCGCCGGCGCAGCCGGCGACCTACTTCTTGTCCGAGCGACAAGAAGTAGGCAAGAAACGCGTCGCCTATGCGGCT
Source organism: Cupriavidus nantongensis (assembly GCF_041726985.1). Lineage (GTDB taxonomy): Bacteria > Pseudomonadota > Gammaproteobacteria > Burkholderiales > Burkholderiaceae > Cupriavidus > Cupriavidus nantongensis_A. The sequence continues at coordinate 1,241,699 of NZ_CP168302.1, forward strand.
GGCAATCAATTCCACGGCGTTGGTGGTTCGGGCGGTGGTGATTTCCGTTCGGCGTGGGTGCCCGTTCGAGCCTGCTAACGCTATGTGAGTCAGGGGCGGTGCCTGCGATCACCCACTTTTGAACGATCCCAACAGGGTGTAGGCAGCCTGCTGCTGGCGCTATCGGTGGGACGCCTTCGGCTGCGCTGCGCGCGCTCCCTATCTCAGGTCTTGGGCTCGGGCACGGAGTGCGTCGCTGCGCTCGCACGCGCTATCGCGGGCCACCCCTCTGTTGCTCATGCCCGCTGGTTTGCTCCCCTCGCCCGCTTGCGGGAGAGGGGCGGGGGAGAGGGCAGGCGCATCCACGAAGTCCACCGCATCACTCCCCACTCACATCCCCCACCCCCACCTTCAGGGAAAACGAATGTTGACAATCACAAATCCGTGATCTACAACATCGTCTACACACTCAATCGATTTTGTAGACAATTTAGTAGACACATAATCACTCTCCCCTGGCGCACCGCACAGAGCCCCGAAGGGCCGCGCGTCGCCTATCGTCAAGACACACATCTGCCAGGAGACTCAGATGATGCAAACCACCGCCACACCCGCCGACGCAGCGCAGGCGCAGGGCGGGCATGCCGCACACGGCAATGCCCTGATCAAGCCCAGCTATGACGAACGCCTGACCAATGAGGACCTGGCCCCGTTGCGCAAGCAGACCTGGGGCACCTACAACATCTTTGCCTTCTGGATGTCCGACGTGCACAGCGTCGGCGGCTATATCACCGCCGGCAGCCTGTTCGCGCTGGGGCTGACCAGCTGGCAGGTGCTGGTGTCGCTGCTGGTGGGGATCGTGATCGTGCAGTATTTCTGCAACCTGGTGGCCAAGCCCAGCCAGGTGACCGGCACGCCTTATCCGGTGATCTGCCGGGCGTCGTTCGGCGTGCTCGGCGCCAATATCCCGGCCATCATCCGCGGGCTGATCGCGGTGGCGTGGTACGGCATCCAGACCTATCTCGCGTCGAGCGCCTTCCTGGTGCTGGCGCTGCACTTCTTCCCGGCGCTGGCGCCATATGCCGACGTCAAACTGCATGGCTTCGCCGGCTTGTCGGCACTGGGCTGGGCCGCGTTCATGGTGCTGTGGGTGCTGCAGGCGCTGGTGTTCTGGACCGGCATGGAGACCATCCGCAAGTTCATCGACTGGGCCGGCCCGGCGGTGTACGTGGTGATGATCGCGCTGGCGATCTGGCTGGTGAACAAGGCCGGCTGGGAAAACGTCAACTTCACGCTGAGCTTCGTCAAGTACACCGGCTGGGAAGCGGTGCCGGTGATGCTGAGTGCGATTGCGCTGGTGGTGTCGTACTTCTCCGGCCCGATGCTGAACTTCGGCGACTTCTCGCGCTATGCCAAGGATTTCAAGGCGGTCAAGCGCGGCAACTTCTGGGGCCTGCCGGTCAACTTCCTCGGCTTCTCGCTGCTGACCGTGATCACCACCTCGGCCACGCTGCCGGTATTCGGCAAGCTGATCACCGACCCGGTGGAGACCGTCAGCCATATCGACAGCACCTTCGCCATGCTGCTGGGCGCCTTCACCTTCATGACCGCGACCATCGGCATCAATATCGTCGCCAACTTCGTCTCGCCGGCGTTCGATTTCTCCAACGTCTCGCCCAAGCACATCAGCTGGCGCACCGGCGGCATGATCGCCGCGGTGGCTTCGATCTTCATCACGCCCTGGAACCTGTACAACAACCCGCAAGTGATTCACTACACGTTGGACGTGCTGGGCGCCTTCATCGGCCCGCTGTTCGGCATCCTGATCGCCGACTACTACCTGGTGCGGCGCCAGCATGTCGAGGTGGATGACCTGTACACGCTGAACCCGCGCGGCCGCTACTGGTACCGCAACGGCTTCAACCCGGCGGCGGTGGCCACCATGATTCCCGCGGCCATCATCCCGATCCTGTGCGTGGTGGTGCCGGCCTGGCAGGCGGCGGCCAACTACAGCTGGTTTATCGGCATGGGCATTGCGCTGGTGCTGTACCGGCAGCTGGCCCCGCGCATGATGCCCGGGCACCTGGGCAGTCGCGCCGCCACCCAGGCGTGATGCCGGCCATCCTTGAAACGACCCACGATTCCGACCGCACCGAACCGAGCCGTGTCCATGAAGCTGAAGATCATCAATCCCAATACCACCCAGAGCATGACCGACAAGATCGGGCAGTGCGCCGCCGCCGTGGCGGCGCCCGGCACGCGCATCAGCGCGGTCAGTCCGCGCATGGGCCCGGCTTCGATCGAAAGCCACTATGACGAAGCCCTGTCGGTGCCGGGCATCCTCGACGAGATCCTGGCCGGCGAGCAGGAAGGCGTGGATGGCTACGTCATCGCCTGCTTCGGCGACCCGGGCCTGTACGCCGCGCGCGAAGTGGCGCGCGGGCCGGTGATCGGCATCGCCGAGGCCGCCATGCACATGGCCAGCGTGGTCGGCAGCAGCTTCAGCGTGGTCACCACGCTGGCGCGCACCTGCAATATCGCCTGGCACCTGGCCGAGCGCTACGGCATGAAGCGCTTCTGCAGCAACGTGCGCGCCTGCGACCTGCCGGTGCTGGAGCTGGAGCGCCCCGGGTCCGATGCGCGCCGCATCATCACCGAGGCCTGCCGCGTGGCTTTGGCCGAAGATCGCAGCGAATGCATCGTACTGGGCTGCGCCGGCATGACCGACCTGTGCGACGAGATCGCCGACGCCATCGGCGCGCCGGTGATCGACGGCGTGTCGTGCGCGGTCAAGCTGGCCGAGGCGCTGGTCTCGGTGCGCCTGGGCACCAGCAAGCGCGGCGACTGGGCGCGACCGCTGCCCAAGGCCTATGCCGGCATGCTGGCGCCTTATGCCTTGAACTGAACCCTATGTCTTCCCGCACTTTGTCCGCTTCCACCACCATGCTCCAGTCCCGCTATCCCCGCGACCTGATCGGTTACGGCGCCCAGCCCCCGCACGCACGTTGGCCGGGCGGCGCGCGCGTCGCGCTGCAGTTCGTGCTCAACTACGAAGAAGGCGGCGAAAACTGCGTGCTGCACGGCGACGCCGCCTCCGAGCAGTTCCTGTCCGAGATCGTCGGCGCCGCGGCCTACCCCGACCGCCACATGAGCATGGAGGGCATCTACGAGTACGGCTCGCGCGCCGGCGTCTGGCGCATCCTGCGCGAGTTCGAGAAGCGCGGCCTGCCACTAACCATCTTCGGCGTGTCGATGGCGCTGCAGCGCCATCCGGAACTGACCCGCGCCTTCGTCGAGCTGGGCCACGAGATCGCCTGCCACGGCTGGCGCTGGATCCACTACCAGAACATCGACGAAGCCACCGAGCGCGAGCACATGCGCATCGGCATGCAGATCATCAAGGACCTGACCGGCGAGCTGCCGCTGGGCTGGTACACCGGCCGCGACAGCCCCAACACGCGCCGCCTGGTAGTCGAGCACGGCGGCTTCCTGTATGACTCGGACTACTACGGGGACGACCTGCCGTTCTGGACCGAAGTGGAAGTCACCGGCGGCGAGAAGAAGCCGCACCTGGTGGTGCCGTACACGCTGGATTCGAACGACATGCGCTTCGCCACGCCGCAGGGCTTCAACACCGGCGAACAGTTCTTCCAGTACCTGAAGGACGCGTTCGACGTCTTGTATGACGAAGGCGACCCCGGCGGCCAGGACAGCCCCAAGATGCTGTCGATCGGCATGCACTGCCGCCTGCTCGGCCGCCCGGGCCGCTTCCGCGCGCTGCAGCGCTTCCTCGACTACGTGCAGGGGCACGACAAGGTGTGGATCTGCCGCCGTGTCGATATCGCCCGGCACTGGGCGCAGGTGCATCCGTTCCAGGCGGGCGACGCTGCTGCCGAAGCGCGCGCTGCCTGCAAGGAAACCGCCCCGGCCTGACCCCGCGCCGTCGCTGTCGCCATAGTTGTGTACGATATAGCCGTGTTTCGTCGCCAGTTCGGGCGACAGGCTGAATGTCCGTACCCTGATATGGCAACCACATCGAAAAAGGCGGTGCCCGGCGCCGCCGCCAAAACCCCGCGTCGGGCGGCCACCAAGGCCGCCCCCAAAACCGTGCCCAAAGCCGCAGCCAATGCCGCCCCGGACGACGAGACCGGCCCGGAAGGCGCCGCCAGCGAGGCTTCTGCCACCGAGGCGATCTACCTGAGCCTGCTCTACGCCATCATGGAGCACCGCCTGCTGGCGGGCACCAAGCTGGTCGAGGAACGGCTGTGCGAAGTCACCGGCGCCAGCCGGGCGCGCATCCGCCAGGTGTTTGCGCGCCTGGCGCACGAGAAACTGGTAACGCTGGTGCCCAACCGCGGCGCCTTTGTCTCCAGCCCGAGCGTGGACGAAGCGCGCGAAGTGTTCCAGGCGCGCCGCGTGGTCGAGCCCGCGCTGGCCGCCGAACTGGCACAACGCGCCACGCCGGCCAAGGTGCGCAGCTTGCGCCGCCATGCCATGGAAGAAGACAACGCGCGCGCCCGTGGCGACCGCGCGGCGATGATCCGCCTGTCGGGCGAGTTCCATATCCTGCTGGCCGAGATGGCCGGCAACGCCATCCTGGAAAAGCTGATCCGCGAGATGGTGTCGCTGACCTGCCTGATCATCACGCTGTACGACCGCCCCGGCGCTCCCGCCTGCGCCGAGCATGAGCACCGGCAGCTGATCGACGCCATTGAGCAGCGCGATGCCGCGCGCGCCAGCGCGCTGATGGCGGAACACCTGGAACACATCGAAGGCTCGCTCGACCTGAGCATGCCGGACAGCGGCGCGCCGGATTTCTACAGCATCTTCAGCAAGGGCTGATCGGGACTAGACTGCATCCAGGCCATCGCCACCGGAGACGTGCCATGGATGCTGGCAAGACTGCCGCCCCGCCTGTCCCTTCCGCCGTGGTACCCGCGGCGCCGCCAACACCGCAAGTGGTGCCCACCGGCTATCGCCAGGGCATCATCACCGCCATCACCGTGCTGCTGGGCTTCTCGCTGGGGTTCTGGCGCTTCTGGGGCTTCGAAAGCCCGGGCGAATGGGACTGGCGCTCGCTGCTGGCGGCGGTGGCGCTGCTGGCCGCGGTGGTGCTGCAGATCGTGGCGCTGTTCCGCGCGCTGCGCGTCGAGGACGATGCGGTGCCGGAGTACCGCAAGACGGTGCGCTGCTTTATCGCCTCGGCCATTGCACTGGTGATCGGCCTGGCCGCGGCGATGATCGATGCGGCGCTCGAAACCTAGGGCCCGATGATTTCGATGCTGTCGACACGGTCCGGATAGAACGCCAGGTACGCGCCGATGGCGGCAACGGCGGCATACGGCGCCTCATAGCTCCACACCGCATTGCGCCCGCGCTCGCCGCCGGCCGGAATGGAGAAATAGCTGCAATCGCCCTTGTACGGACAGTAGGTGGCATGCGCGCTGCGCTCCAGCCGCGCCATATCGACATGCGCGCGCGGGATGTACTGCACCGGCGCATAGTTTGCCTCCTGCAGGGTCAGCGCCGCATCGCTGTCGGCGATCGTGATGCCGGCCACCTTGACCACCACCCTGCCGGCGGTCGGCGTGATGGTGATGGGATGGTCGGGGCCGGGGATCCTGACGGGCTTGTCGGTCATGGTCATCGCTCCTGGTGGGCATCGCCACGGTGGCTGCAGGCCATTCTAGGCGCCTGGCGCGCAGCCTGCAGGACCGTTATTCCGCCTTGACGTTGGCCTTCTTCACCAGCGCGGCGTAGCGCGCGGCTTCGCTGCGGAAAAATGCGGCAGCGGCCTCGGGCGTGCCGGGTTCGATCACCGTGCCCTGCTTCTTCATCGCTTCCAGCACTTCGGGCGACGTGAAGGCCTTGGCAAAGGCATCGTGCGTGCGCTTGACTTCCGCCGCCTGCATGCCGGCCGGCCCGATGACTGCGAACCAGCCGGCGACGTTGTAGCCCGGCAGGCCCTGTTCGGCGATGGTGGCGATGTCCGGCGCGGCGGCGGTGCGCTTGTCGCCGCACAGGCCGATGGCGCGCAGCGTGCCCGCCTTCAGGTGCGGCGCCACCGCGTTGAGCGCGACCACACCCATTTCCACCTGTCCGGCCAGCAGGTCGTTGACCATCGGGCCTGTGCCCTTGTACGGCACGTGACGTGCCGTGACGCCGGCCTCATCCAGGAACATCTCGCCCGCCAGGTGGATGATGGTGCCGTTGCCCGACGAGGCGTAGTTGTAGCCATCGGGCTTGGCCTTGAGCAGCGCCACCAGCTCCTTCACGTTCTTCGCCGGCACCTTGGAATTGACCACCAGCACCAGCGGCGTGGTGCCGATCACGCTGATCGGGGTCACGTCCCTGATCGCGTCGAATGGCATGGTGCGGAACACGCTGGGATTGATCACGTGGTTGTTCGATACCAGCCCCAGCGTGCTGCCGTCGGGCTGCGCCTTGACCACCGCGGCAGCACCGGTGATGCCGCCGGCGCCGGGCAGGTTCTCGATCACCACCGGCTGGCCAAGGGCCTTGCCCAGCGCCGGACCGGCCGCGCGCGCGATGTTGTCGACGCCGGAGCCCGCGCTGATCGGCAGGATCAGGCGCACGGGCTTGCCAGATCCGCCCTGGGCCAGCGCTTCGACGCCGGGGACGGCAAGGGTGGCCGCGAGCGTGGCGGAAATTGCCAGCGCGGACTTGAGCAGGGTGCGACGTTGCATGGGTTGTCTCCGTATCGTTATCGTAGGTCCTTGCCGCTGTGGTGCGGCTTGCCCTCAGGTGCTTGCGCGCCGGTCCTTGCCGAGCCGCGCCAGGATCTCTTCGTTGTGCTGGCCGGCACGGGGCAGCGGGCCGCGCACGCCGGGACGGCGGCCGCCCATCAGCAGCGGCAGCAGCACCGTGGGCGTGGTCGTGCCATCGTCGGCCTGCATCGGCACCAGCCCGCCGCTGGCGAGCAGGTGCGGGTCGTCGAGCAGCTGGTCCGGCCGCACGATCGGCGCATAGGGAATGCCGGCGGCTTCGAGCTTCGGCGCCAGGTCCGCGGAGCGATGGTGGCGCAGGATCGCACCCAGTTCTGCCAGCAGTTGCGGGCGCACGGCAACGCGTGAGGTGTTGCTCGCGTACTCCGGCTTGTCGATCAGTTCCGGATGCTCCAGCAGCTGGCACAGCGTGACGAATTGCTTGTCGCTGACCGCGCCGATAAAGAGCTGCTCGTCCTGCGCCAGCGTGAACACGTCATACACGCTCCACGCCGACACGCGCGACGGCATCGGCGGCGGCGGCTCGCCGGTCATCGCGTATTGCTGCATGTGCTGCGAGGCCAGGAACACGCAGTTCTCGAACAGCGCGCTCTGGATCTCCTGCCCCTTGCCCGTGCGGTCGCGCTCGCGCAGCGCGGCCAGCACGCCGATGGCGCCGAACATGCCGCCCATGATGTCGTTGACCGAAGTGCCGGCGCGCAACGGCCGGCCGCTCGGGCCGGTCATGTAGGACAGGCCGCCCATCATCTGCACCACTTCATCGAGCGCCAGCCGGTGCTCGTACGGACCGGGCAGGAAGCCCTTGTGCGAGACGTAGATCAGGTGCGGGTAGTCGCGCGACAGCGTGGCGTAGTCCAGTCCCAGCTTCTGCATCAGGCCGGGGCGGAAGTTCTCCAGCAGGATGTCGCTCTGGCCCGCCAGTTCCGCCGCGGCGGCGCGGCCTGTGTCGGTGGTGATGTCGAGCACCACGCTCTTCTTGTTGCGGTTGAAGGCGCGGAAGAAGCCGATGCCCAGGCCCGGCAGGTTGCGGGTCTTGTCGCCGCCGGGCGGTTCGATCTTGATCACCTCGGCGCCGAGGTCGGCCAGGATCATGCCGCAGGTGGGGCCCATCACCATGTGCGTGAATTCGACCACGCGCACGCCGGCGAGCGGCAGGGAGTTGCTGTTGTCTTGGGTCATGTCCTGTCTCATGCAGCGATGGCCGCGGGGCGGCCCGCGTAGGTCTTGGGCAGGCCGGCGCGCCACAGCGTGCCGTGCAGGGTCTCGTCGCGCAGCCAGCCGGCCACGTCTTCGCGCAGCGCCAGCAATCGCCCGACGTCGATGCCGGTCTCGATGCCCATGCTGCCGAGCAGGTAGGCCAGGTCTTCGGTGGCCACGTTGCCGCTGGCGCCGGGTGCATGGGGGCAGCCGCCGATGCCGGCCAGGCAGGCATCGAAGCGGGTCACGCCGGCATCGAGCGCCGCACAGACATTGGCCAGCCCGAGCCCGCGCGTGTCGTGGAAATGGCCACACCAGAAGCGGTCACCCGCGATGTCGACGGCACGCGCGAACAGCTCGCGCACCATGCGCGGATCGGCATAGCCGACGGTGTCGGCCAGGCTGACGCGGTCGGCGCCGGCATCGAGCAGCGCCTGCATCAGCCGCAGCACTTCTTCCGCATCGACATGGCCCTGCAGCGTGCAGCCGAACGCCGTGCCGACGCCGCCTTCGATCAGCGTCTTCGCGCCGCCGGCATCGCGCGCGGCGCGAATGCGCGCCACTTCGGCAACAACTTCATCGGGCGTCTTGCGCAGGTTGGCCAGGCTGTGCGCATGGCTGGCCGACAGCGGCACGATCATCAGGTCGGCGCCGCTGTCGAGCGCGTCCTGCGCGCCGCGGAGGTTGGGCACCAGCACCGAGGTGAACAGGCCCGGCAGCGTGCGCGCGAAAGCCACCAGCTCGGCGGTGTCGGCCAGTTGCGGCAGCAGGCGCGCGGGGACGAACGAGCCGACTTCCAGTTCGCGCAGCCCTGCGGCGTAGGCGCCGCGGATCCAGGCGAGCTTGCTGGCGGTGGGCAGGATGGTGCGGATGCTCTGCAGGCCGTCGCGCAGACCGACTTCGCGGATCACGGCGTGGCTGGGGAATGGGCGGGTCATGGATCTCCGGGACAGGTGTGGCGTCCCTCTGTGGGAGCGATGGGACAACTCTAAGAGTTTCTGCGCCGAAGCTGAAACGATGATTGGCGAAGCCAAACATGCCGAAACGGAAAGCCACCGAGGTGACTTGGGTCGGGCTTCGGGATTTCCCGTAAGCGACGTCACCGCGCCGCCAAGCGGCGTAGCATTCCAATCCGGAAACACTGCCGCCCCCACTATGCGAGACCTCGACCTCACCACGCTGCGCCTGTTCGTCGCCGTCTGCGAAACCCGCAACATGGCGCGCGCCGGCGAGCAGGAACACATCGTCGCTTCCGCCATCAGCAAGCGCCTGGCGCAACTCGAGGAGACCGTCGGCGCCACGCTGCTGGAACGCCGCCGCCGCGGCGTCATCCCCACGCCGGCGGGGGAGATCGTGCTGGCCCACGCGCGCGCCATGCTGGCCGCGGCCGACCGCGTCACGCGCGACATGGCCGACTACGGCTCGGGCGTGCGGGGGCAGGTGCGGCTGCTGGCGACGGTGTCGACCATGGCCGAATCGCTGCCGGACGACATCGCCGCCTTCATGCAGTTGCCGGCGCACCGCGACGTGCGCGTGACCATCGAGGAGAGCCTGAGCAGCGAGGTGGTGCGCGCGCTGCGCGACGGCACCGCGCCGCTGGGCGTCTGCTGGGACGCCGCGGACCTGGAGGGTTTCCAGACCCGCCCCTACCGCGCCGACCACCTGGCCGCCGTGGTCTATCCCGGGCACCCGCTGGCGCGCGCGGACAGCTGCCGGTTCGAAGACACGCTGGACTACGACCAGATCGCCATGCCGGCGCAGACCGCGGTGCAGATCATGTTGACGCGCTATGCCGCGATTGTGGGCCGCCGCATGGCGCATAGGGCCGTGGTGTCGACCTTCGACGCGGCGCTGCGCTGCGTGCGCGCGGAACTCGGCATCGTCATCATCCCGGCCGAGATCGCCACGCTCGTCGCCACGGCCTTCGGCCTGCGCGTGATCCCGCTGCGTGACGACTGGGCGCGCCGGCGCTTTGCGATCTGCTGCCGCAACTTTGCGCTGCTGTCGCCCGCGGCGCAGTTGCTGGTGCAGTTCCTGGAGGACGCGGCGGCGAAGGAGTCCGCGGGCGCGGTGCCTGCGCCGGCCCGGGCACGGCGCAGGCGGTAAGTCGCCGCGCAACTTCCTGTGCGTTTCGAGGGTTACCCCGAGGCGTTTTCGCAAGCTTATGTTGCGTGCCGTTGCGTAGACTGGCTTGCGTTTTTCGCCGCCGGCCACGATGGTTGGACAGGAAAGGCCGGGCGAAGCCTGAATCACGACAATGCGCGCCGCCACGGCGCAGGAGCACGCAAATGAACTTCCACGGCAAGAACGTACTGGTCACCGGCGCACGCGGCAACCTCGGGCGGGCGGTCGCGCACGCCTTTGCGCAGGCAGGGGCGCGCGTGGTGCTGCTGGACCGCCATGACGCACCGTTGCCCGAGACCGGCAGCGGGCACCTGGCACTGCAGGCCGACCTGCTCGATGCGGACAGTCTCGGCAAGGCCATCGACCAGGCCGTGCAGGCGTGCGGACGCATCGACGTGGTGTGCAACCTCGCCGGCGGCTTTGCCATGGGCACGGGCATCCACGAAACCAGTGCGGCCGACTGGAACCGACTGTTCGACATGAACGTGGGCACGGTGCTTAACATGGCGCGAGCAGTGGTGCCGCACATGCTGGCAGCGCGCGGCGGCGCCATCGTCAACGTGGGCGCCAACTCGGCGGCGCGCGGGCTGGCGCAGATGGGCGCCTACTGCGCCTCGAAGGATGCGCTGGCGCGCGTCACCGAATCGATGTCGGCCGAGCTGCGCGACCAGGGCATCCGCGTCAACGCGGTGCTGCCCAGCATCCTCGACACGCCCGAGAACCGCCAGGCCATGCCGGATGCCGACACCACGCGCTGGGTCGGCCTCGACGCGCTCGCCGACGTGATCCTGTTCCTGGCGTCGGACGCGGCACGCGCCGTGCACGGCGCGTTGCTGCCTGTGGTCAACCGCGCCTGACGCGCGGCCGGCGCGCCGCGGGGGTGGCGGCGGGGGTGGCGCCAAGCACGCCGGCCGCTTCCTGGATCTGCTGGCGCAGCCAGCGCCGCAGCCGGTCGGCATCGGTGCGCGCGTGCCAGATCTGCATCAGGTCGACCCGCGGCAGCGCGAACGGCACCGGCAGCATCACCAGGTCCGGGTCGCGCGCCACCGCTTCCTGCGCGACCGAGCGCAGGCAGGTCAGCAACAGCGCCGAGCCGCGCACCAGCCGGCTCGGCGCCAGGAAGCTCGACAAACCCGCCACCACCGTGCGCCGGTGTCCCAGCCGCGCCAGCGCGCGATCCACCACGCCGTTGAGGTCGCCGGTCAGCGTGGTCAGCAGGTGCTCGCACGCCAGGAACGCGTCCAGGTCCAGGCCGTGCACGATGTGTGGATTGGCGCGCGAGGCCAGCACCACGAAATCCTCGCTGCCCAGCCGCTGCTGGTGGAAGGTGTCGGGCAGGTTCTCGTAGAAGCCGGCGATCGCCAGGTCGCAGGTGCCCTTCTCCAGTTCCTCGCGCGGCAGCTCGCCGCGCGTGTTGTGCGTGACCAGCACCACCCCTGGCGCGTCACGTCGCAGCCGCGGCAACAGCGCCGGCAGCAGCAACTGCTCCATGTAATCGGTGGTGTAGATGTGGACGGCCTCGCTGCGGGCGAGGAAATCGCGGCCGTCGCAGGCGTCGTAGAACGCATCCAGGTCCGCCACCAGCCGCTGCACCTGCGGCGCCAGCGCATGCGCGCGCGGCGTCGGCGTCAGGCCGCGCGGTGCGCGCACGAACAGCGGGTCGCCCAGTTCGTCGCGCAGCCGGTTGAGCTTGTGGCTTAGCGCCGGCTGGCTCAACGCCATGCGCGCCGCCGCGCGGGAGGCGTTGCCTTCCTGATAGAGCACGTGGAAGACGTAGAGCAGGTTCAGGTCCTTGCCGGCGATATTCATTTTTTGGATGGCAGGCATCGAAGATTCGAAGTTTTCGAATCATAGCCAGCTGCGTAGGATGTTGCCAATGCCGGGGCTGCCCCGGCCGACCGATGGACGCAAACCGGAGCATGAACATGAAAATCCTGATGGTGCTGACCTCGCATGACCAGCTCGGCAATACCGGCAAGAAGACCGGCTTCTGGCTGGAAGAATTCGCCGCGCCCTACTACGTCTTCCGGGACGCCGGCGCCGACATCACGCTGGCCTCGCCCAAGGGCGGCCAGCCGCCGATCGATCCCAAGAGTGACGATCCGGATGCGCAGACCGATGCCACGCGCCGCTTCCGCGCCGATGCCGCCGCGCAGCAGGCGCTGGCGCGCACGCTGACGCTGGACCAGGTCAAGGCCGAGGACTTCGACGCCGTGTTCTATCCCGGCGGCCATGGCCCGCTGTGGGACCTGGCGGAAGACAAGCGTTCGATCGCGCTGATCGAGCAGTTCGACCGGCTGGGCAAGCCGGTGGGTGCGGTGTGCCATGCGCCGGGGGTGCTGCGGCACGTGAAGGGCGTGGATGGCCAGCCGCTGGTGAAAGGCAAGGAAGTCACGGGCTTTACCAACAGCGAGGAAGCGGCGGTGCAGTTGACCGAGGTGGTGCCGTTCCTGGTGGAGGATGTGCTCAAGGCCAGCGGCGGGCGGTTTACCCGCGGGGATGACTGGGCCAGCCACGTGGCGGTGGCCGGGCGACTGGTGACGGGGCAGAACCCCGCGTCGTCGGAGGCGGGGGCGGAGGCGGTGTTGGGGTTGTTGAAGTAAGGCTACGGCGAGCTGCGGCGTTCGGGTCCGCTGCCGGTTTGCTCCCTCTCCCGCTTGCGGGAGAGGGCGGGGGTGAGGGCAAGCGCTCGGCAAGCACGCTGAGCTTCGACTTCGTGGTGGCTCCCGCCCTCACCCCGACCCTCTCCCGCACGCGGGAGAGGGAGTACACAAGCGGGAGTTACGAAGCTGGGAGAATCACTGCGGCACCAACTCCACCCTCTCCCGGCTAGCCTTCTCCACCGCCTTGCGCGTATACACCAGCGGGAAATACTCCCCCTTGGCCCACAGCGGCGCGAGGTCGCGGTAATGCGGGCTGGCAGGATTGCCCGACTGCCCCGGCGTGTTGATCACGCGCGAGGCGTCCCAGTTGCCGACGTCCAGCACCATGCGGAACGACGCCCCCGCGGTCAGCCGGAAATCCGTATTGCGGTAGCTGGTGTTCATCGGCGTGAAGGCCGAGCCGCCGATCGGGCCCGCGTTGACGTTGAACTGCTGGCGTTCGGCATCGCTCAGGATCGGGTCCATCGGATGCGTGAACACGGCGGTGTGGAGCTTGCCCCATTGCCAGGCGCGCGGGTCCGGCCCCAGTTTGGACTCGACCTCGGCCATGGCGGCCTTCAGCGATTCCAGCATCACCGCGTTGCGACGCTCCGGCGGCATCCACGGCCCGGGCTGCTCCAGCACCGCCACCACGCGCGCGGCATCGCCGGCGCCGACCAGGCGTGCGGCTTCGGGCGGCAGCGCGGCGCGCACCACGGCCTGGCGCAGGTGCTTGCTGAACCAGACTTCGAACAGCGCCGCGGCGGCGCTGTCGGCGCGCTCGTTGCCGTTCCAGCCCCGCAGCAGCTCCAGGCCGCGGGCCAGTTGCGGGTCGTCGCTGCGCACGTCCTGCAGCAGCGCGACCACGCGCTGGGCTGGCAGCGACACGGTGTCGTTCTGCCACGCCATCGAATCCTGCACCGAGCTGCGCGGATTCGCGCCCACCACGGCCTTGAGCCGGCGCGCGCGCGAGCTGTCGCTCCATTCGTAGCCCACACCCAGCTTCGCCGCCGGATGCTCGGGCGGGATGTTGTTTTCATTGGCGGTGACGATATAGCCGGGCGCGGGGTTGTAGGCCCACGGCAGCTCGTCCATGTTGCGGTAGCCGGCCCATTCATAGCTGCCGTCGCCGGCCACCGGCGTCAGGCCGTCCCAGTTGGGACGCTTGACGGTCAGCCCGCCCGGGATCCAGCCGATATTGCCGCCGGTGTCGGCATAGACCTGGTTCTCGCCGGGCGCGCCCCAGCGGTTCATGGCGGCGCGGAACTGGTCCCAGTTGCGCGCGCGCATGTAGTCCATCGAACCGAAGTACGGCGCCATGCCGTAGTCCAGCCACGCCGCGCGCAGCGCCCAGGCGTGCCCGGACCCGGACACCAGCACCGGGCCGTGGCGGGTGAAGTCGAGCGTGACCTTGCGCGGCGCGGGCTCGCCCTTGACCGCGATCTCCTCGGTGATGGTCTCCATCGGCTCCCAGCGGCCCTTGTACTTGTATTCGCGCGGGTTGGCCGGGTTCAGCTCGTAGCCGTACAGGTCCTCCTGGTCCATGTAGAAGCGCGTCAGGCCAAAGGCAATGGTGCCGTTGTGGCCGATCGAGATGCCCGGCAGGAACGGCTCGCCCGCGCCGATCACCGACATTCCCGGCGCATTCAGGTGGCTGATGTAGCGCAGGCTGGGCGCGCCGTGCGAGCGGTGCGGGTCGTTGGCCAAAATCGGCCGGCCGGTAGTAGTGCGCTTGCCGCCGATGACCCAGTTGTTCGAGCCCAGGCTGCGGCCGGTATCGCTGTTGGCATCGACCACAGCGTAGAGCTGGTCGAGCGGGATGCCGGCGGCGCGCGCGTCGCCCCAGGCTTCCTTTGGGAAGCGCGCGGCGGCGGTGGCCAGTTCGTAGGCGCGGCGCAGTTCGGCCGCGGGCACGGTGCAGGGGTCGATGCCGGGGTTGAGCTTGGGTTCGATCTGCGGGTCGAGCTCGCGGCGCAGCCAGTCGGCGCGCGCGGCATGGGTCTTGGCCTCGCAGTAGAGGCGGGCGCGATCGATCTCGCCGGTGAAGTTCAGCGTCAGGCCGTGGTGGCGGATGCGCACGATGTCTTCCGCCTGCCAGCGCGCCGGCTTGTAGTCGAGCTTGCGGAACTCGGGCGGCAGCAGCTCGGGCTTCTGCTCGGTCAGCGCCACGTAGGCGTTCACCCCCGCGACAAAGGCCTCGGCCACGCGCTTGGCGTCGCTGCCGTAGGCCAGCCATTCGCGGTACATGTCGCCGCGGAACAGCACCGCGCGCGCCATGCGGTCGCCATCGGCATAGGCCGGGCCGAAGTCTTTGGCCATCTCGCCGAGCCCGCGCTTGCGCCACAGGTCGATCTGCCACAGGCGATCGCGCGCGGCCATGAAGCCCTGCGCATAAAAGGCGTCGTAGAGCGTGCCGGCATAGATATGCGGCACGCCCCAGCGGTCGACCAGCACGCTGGCGGGTTTCTCGAGTCCGGGTACGGCAAAGGTGTTGGGCCGGGCAGGCGCTTCGGCCATGGCGACCGGGATGGCGGCGAGCAGGGCCAGCGCAGCGGCCAGGCGGCGGGGGGTGCGTAACATCGGGTCTCCTCGTGTTGTGATGGCTGCAGATGTCTTGCAGTTCACACCGAAGATAGTGCATGGCCGGCCGCGGCGCGAGCGCGGCGGCCGATCTCCGCACGCGGCGTGGCGTGCCGGCACCGGCGGCCAGGATGCCTAGTAGACGTCGCGCCGGTAGCGGCCGTCGTCGGCCAGGCGGTGCAGCGCATGCTCGCCCAGGATGTCGGCCAGCGCGTCATGGACGCCGCCGGCCATGCCCTGCAGGCTGCCGCAGACATAGATCGCCGCGCCGTCGGCCACCCATTGCCGCACGCCATCCGCGTGCAGGCGCAGCGCGTCCTGCACGTAGCGCGGCGCGCCGCCGTCGCGCGACCAGGCGTGGTCTGCACGCGCCAGCGTGCCGTCCGCCAGCCAGCCGGCCAGTTCCCCGGCAAAGAAGGCGTCATGTTGCGCCGAGCGCTCGCCGAACAGCAGCCAGTTGCGCCGCCGCCCGGCCGCGGCGCGGGCCTTGAGCTGGGCCCGCAGCCCGGCCAGCCCGGTGCCGTTGCCGACCAGGATCAGCGGCCGCGCGTCCGCCGGCGGATGGAAGCTGTGATTGGTGCGGATGCGCAGCGCGATGCGGCTGCCCACCGCGGCGTGCTCGGTCAGCCAGCCCGAGGCCAGGCCGAGCCGGCCACCGCCTTTGCCATCGTCGTGGCGGGTCTGGCGCACCAGCAGTTCGAGCTGGCCATCACGCGGCAGCGAGGCGATCGAATATTCGCGGTGCGGGAGCGGCGCCAGCGCATCTACCAGCTGCTGCGGCGCGACGCCCTGCATCGCGGCAAGGTGCGGTGCGGGCAGCGGCATGCGCGTGGCCAGCGCCGCGGCCAGGGTGGTGTCGGCACCATCGCAGCGCACCGGGGTGTCGCCATCCAGGCCAAGCAGCGCCAGCAGCCGGTCGACTTCGGTCGGCGCGTGGCACGGGCCGATCTCGGCAATGTCGCCGGCCTGCCAGTCCGGCGCCGCGCCGTCCGGCGGCGCAAGCACCAGATGGAAGGCCGGCGCACCCTGGCTGCCGGGGTTCAGGTGATGGCGCTGCGCCAGCCGCCAGTGTTCATAGCGCGGTCGTTCCCAGTCGGCGATCTCGGCGCCGCCGCTCAGCGCCGACAGGTGGTTCTGCCAGTGGCGCAGCGCGCCGGCGTCGCCGTTGTCGACTTCGATCAGGTCGAACAGCGGCTGCGCGCGCTGGCGCTGCAGCCAGCCCTCCAGCGCATGGCCGAAGGCGCAGAAGCGCGCGTAGCTGCTGTCGCCCAGTGCGAGGATGCCGTAGCGCAGCCGGTGCAGGCCATCGGCGCCCGCCAGCAGGCGGCGGGCAAAGCCCGAGGCGCTGTCCGGGGCGTCGCCCTCGCCGGTGGTGCTGACCACGAACAATGCCTGGCGGCATGCGCGCAGGCGCCGCCCATCGACCTCGGCCAGCGACAGCAGCTGCACCGGCAGGCCCGCGCCCTGCAGCGCGGTGGCGGTCTGCAGCGCCAGCTGTTCGGCAAACCCGGTCTGGCTGGCATAGACCACCAGCGTCGCACCGTCGCCCGTGCCGGCCAGCGCCGCCACCCGCGCGCGCCGCTGGCGGTGATGGGCCACCACCGCGCCGCAGAATCCCGCGTACGCGGCAACCACGCCGGCGGCCATGGCCATGCGCGACGGCCCGAGCACGGACAGCGCCACGCCGCCGGCCACGGCCAGCCAGCCGGCGCCGGCGATGGCTGACGACACCGTGTTGCCGCTCATGCCAGCATCGCGGCAAAGGCCGGCGAAAGATGTTCGAGAAAACCGTCCGCGGTGCGCACCAGGAAGCGCGCGGCGATGCCGTGGCGGCGCGCATGTGCCATGCCGGCCTCGGGCCCCAGCGCGGTCAGCGCGGTGGACAGCGCATCGGCCAGCATGCATTGCGGGTGGATCACCGTGACCGAGGCCAGCGCGTGGCTGGCCGGATAGCCGGTGCGCGGATCGATGGTATGGGCGAAGCGGCGGCCATCGCTGTCGAAGTAGCGCCGGTAGTCGCCGGAGGTGGCCACCGACAGCCCGTGCAGCGCGACCAGCGTTTGCTGCGCGGCATCGCTGCCCGGCCCCGGCGGCGCTTCCAGCGCGACCCACCACGGCATGCCGTCGGGCTTGACGCCATGGCCGCGCAGTTCGCCGCCGATCTCGGTGAGGTGATGGTCCAGCCCCTGTTCGCACAGGTAGCGCGCCACCGCGTCGACGGCGAAGCCCTTGGCGATGGCGCAAAAGTCCAGCGCCACGCCGCCCGGCTGGCGGGCGCGCCCGCCCGCGGCATCGATTTCGATGCGGGCCCAGCAGCAACGGCCGCGCGCGGCCTGCACGTCGTCTGGCGACGGCGGCGCATGGCGTGCCGGGGCCGGGCCGAAGCCCCACAGGTCGACCAGCGGACCCGCGCTCGGGTCGTAGGCCCCGCCGCTGTCGCGTGCCACCTGCAACGCGGTCTGCAGCACCGTGAAGCAGTCTGCCGGCAAGGCGTGCCAGCTGCCCGGCGGCGCGCGGTTGAACCGGCTCAGGTCCGAATCCGCTTCCCAGTTGCTCATCTGCGCGATCACGCGCTCGAGCACGGCCTGGATGCCGGCGGCGATGGCGCCGGCATCCGTTTCCGGCGGCAGCAGCGCCGCCACCGACCAGCTCGTGCCCATGGTGGGCCCGCCCCAGCACTGCAGGCGCGCATTGGCGAGCGGCGGCTCGGGCGGCGCGCTCAGCGCAACGGGTACCAGGACGCGGTTCACGCCGTGCAACCGGCTTATTGCGGCAGCACTTCCACCGTCACCGCATAGACGGCGCGGCGCGACTTGGCCTGCTTGAAGGTGGTCTTGTCGTCCTTGACCTCGGCTTCCATCCAGTACATGCCCGCGGCAGGCCACTTGACGCTGAACTTGCCGTCGGCGTCGGTGGTGGCGCTGAATTCCTGCAGCTGGTCGCGGTAGCGGATGCCGCCCGGCACCACCGCCACCTTCAGGTTGCTGGCGGGCTTGCCGTCGAGCAGCAGGCGGAAGCTGGCGGTGTCGCCGGCGACCAGGTCGTTCGGGTGCGTGATCGGCGCCAGCTCCAGGCCGCGGCCGACGGTGCGCAGGCCCTTGTCGCTGGGCTTGCCGGCGGTGACGAAGGATTCGATGCGGCCCTCGGCCTGCGTGACCTGCAGGTCCTGCGCGTTGGCCGGGACTTCCCTGGCGAAGTTCTCGGCGCTGCCGCGCCAGCGCTTGCTCTGGCCGTCGAGCTTGTAGCTGGCGAACAGGCCGTTGTTGACCACCGCCACGCGATACGTGCCGGGCTGGGTCAGGTGCAGGTCGAAGGTGCTGCGGTACTTGCCGGTGGCCGCGTTCTGGGCCTTGACCGCGCTGCCGTCGGGGGCGGTGACCTGCAGGTTGTCGAGCCGCATCGGCACGTGCTCGAAGTAGAACAGGTCGTTGGAGACCGCGGCGTCGACGGTCACCCACGGATCGCTGCCGGACAGCACGGTGGCCGACGGCAGCAGCCACTGGCGGTGCGCGTGCGCGGCCAGCGGCGCGAGCGCGGCCAGGGCCAGCACGGCGGCGCGCAGCGCCAGGCGGGAAGATGCGGCGGACATCAGGGAAGGTTTCATGGTCGGGCTCCGGGAAGGTTAAGGCTTCAGGTCGACGGTGACGCCGCCGAGTTCGTGTTCGCCCTTGGCGCGGGCGCTCTGCGCCGATTGCGGCGGCCACGTGAACGGCACGCGCAGCAACTCGCGCCCGCCCACTTCACGCGCGGCCTCCACCACCAGCTGGTAGTTGCCGGCGGGCAGCTTGCCCAGCGGCGCCTTGCCGTCGCTGAAGCTGACGCTGTGCTCGCCCGGCGCGCGCGTGGCGCCGGAGATGCCGTCGGCCGGCATATGCAGGTCGCGGCCGGCCTTGCGCCACCACTGGCGCATGTCCTTGAGCCACTTGGTGCCCTCGCCGTCCTTGAGCTTGCCGTCGTACCAGACCGCCAGGGTCTGCACCGGGCTCTGGTCGGCGCGCTCCACCCACATCGCCACATAGGGCCGGTGGTACTCGGCCACGGTCAGGCGCGGGATGTCGACCTTGACGTTCAGGTCCGCGGCCAGCGCGGGGCCGGCCAGCGGCACGGCGGCCATGCCGGTCAGGGAGACGGAGAGCAGTCGGCGCATATCGGAGAAACCTCGTCAGTGAGATGCAGGAAGAAGATCGGCGCCAGCACGACCGATCAGTGGATAAACAGCAGCGCCAGGAGCACCGGCACCACCAGCCCCAGCCCCACCAGCGGCCAGGTCGCCACGCGCCCGCCCGCATGCAGCTTGAGCAGGAACAGGCCGGTCACGCAGAACACCAGGCACGCCAGCGCGAACGCGTCCAGGAACAGGCTCCACGCCGCGCCGGTGTGGCGGCCCTTGTGCAGGTCGTTCAGGTACGAGACGGCCCCGCGCGAGGTGTTCTCGTACTGCGCCTCGCCGCTGTCGAGCGCGATGCTGACCCAGGCGTCGCCGCCCGGGCGCGGCAGCGCCACGTAGATCTCGTCGGCGGACCATTCGGCCTCGCGCCCACGGGCGTCGATATCCAGCGCCTGCGCCAGCCAGTCGGCCAGCACCGCGGGCACCGGCGCCCTGGTCTCGCTAGCCTGGGCGGCCTCGGCCGGGGCCGCGGCGCGGACCTGGTCGAGCACGCGCGTGGGCAGCGTGGCATGCCGGGTCTGCACGGCAGGCCTGGCCTCGATCTGGCCGGCGTGGTTCAGGGTGAAGCCGGTGACCGCGAACAGCAGCATCCCGATCAGGCAGATCGCGGAACTGATCCAGTGCCACTGATGGAGATGCTTGAGCCAGAAGGCACGGCGCTGCTGGCCGGCGGCCGGCTGGGTGTCGGTCATTGCGGTGAGTCGGCAGGCGCGATCTGGTCTGAGCACGCCCGGTCTTGCCTTGATACGGGTAGCTGGAGCGCCCCCTGGAACGCTCACAAGGCGTCAGGATGTGCCATGGACGGCACAAGGAGGTGCGGAAGAGAGAAGGATAATCGTTCGCATTTGAAAGTGCAAACGGTCGGCCGGCGTGGCGGATTACAGCGCATTACAACGTCAAGCCGTGGGCCAGGACCGCCCTCAAACGACCGCCGTAACCGCCCAGCCCGCCACGCCACTGGCCACCACCACCAGCCACGGCGGCAGCTTCCAGCGCATCAGCGCCACCAGTGCCAGCGCCACCAGCACGATGTCCAGCGGGCCCTGCACCGCGCTGGTCCACACCGGATGCCACAGCGCCGCCAGCAGCAGCCCGACCACGCCGGCGTTGATGCCGGCCAGCGCCGCCTGGGCGCGCTGGTTGCGACGCAGGCTTTCCCAGAACGGGAGCGCGCCCAGCACCAGCAGCGCGCCGGGCAGGAAGATGGCCAGCGTGCATAGCAGCCCGCCGGCCAGGTCGGTGGGCGGGTTTTGCATGGCAGCGCCGAGGAACGCGGCGAAGGAAAACAGCGGCCCGGGCATGGCTTGCGCGGCGCCGTAGCCCGCCAGGAAGGCTTCTTTGCCGACCCAGCCGGGCGCGACCACGGCCGCGTCCAGCAGCGGCAGCACCACGTGCCCGCCGCCGAACACCAGCGCGCCGGCGCGGTAAAAGGCATCGAACACGCGCACGGCCGGATCTGCGGCCCACTGCGCCAGCAGCGGCAGGCCGGCCAGCAGCGCGGCAAACAGCGCCAGCGCCAGCACGCCGCCGCGATGCGTCACCGGCAGGCGCAGCGGTTCATGCGCGCCGCCCAGCGCCGGCCGCAACAGGGCCATGCCGGCCACCGCGGCGGCGGCCATCAGCGCCACCTGCGCCCACGGCCCCGGCCACGCCAGCACGGTGCCGGCGGCCGCCAGCATGATGGCGATGCGCACGGGGCCGACGCACAGTGTCCGCGCCATGCCCCACACCGCCTGCGCCACCACCGCCACCGCCACCAGCTTCAGCCCGTGCAGCACGCCCGGCGCCGCGGCTATGCCGTAATGGGTCACCCCCAGCGCGAACACGATCATGGCCAGCGCCGACGGCAGCGTAAAGCCCACCCATGCCGCCAGCGCGCCGCCATAGCCCGCGCGCGCCAGCCCCAGCGCGATGCCGGTCTGGCTGCTGGCTGGTCCGGGCAGGCACTGGCACAGCGCCACCACGTCGGCATAGGCAGGCTCGCTGAGCCAGCCGCGCCGGCGCACCAGTTCCTCGCGGAAATACGCCAGGTGGGCCACCGGACCGCCGAACGAGGTCAGGCCGAGCCGCAGGAAGATCAGGAACACGGCAAGCGGCCCGTCGTGGCGGCGGGTGTCGTCGGAAGGACTGGGCAAGGAAGCCATGGAGCGGTTTGCGGGCAAACGGAAGCGTGTGGAGGCGTGCGGAGGACAGCGCAGATTCTGACCGATTTTGCAGGCGCGGGGTGACAAAGCGGAGGCGGAAGCACGCGCTCGCGCCGAGCGGCACGTGCGAAGCGTTGCATAGCGCACAAGGTCGCGCCCGGCTTTTGAAACCAATCAACCACACCGTCAGTGTGGCGTAGCTACCTCAATCAAGTTACGTCCGTTTTGCGCCGTTATGCCGCAGACGCATGCGCCGTCGGCCCTTGTCCCCCAGCAGGCGGTCACGCGCGCCCACCGGCGTGGCACGGCGATGCGCATCACCGACGAGAAGCGTAAAGCGCGAAGAAGATGGAGGAGTGGAAGCGATGCTGCACAACCTGAGCCTGAAGAAAAAACTGCTGTTGCCGCTGGTGCTGAGCTGGGTCTGCCTGCTCGGCATCACGCTGTGGAACGCGTGGCACATCCGCACGCTGCGCATGGAGGAGCGCCGGCTCGACCTGGCCCACGTCACCGACACCGCGGTCTCGGTGGTGGCCGAGTACGAGGCGCTGGCCAAGGCCGGCAAGTTGCCGGCCGAGGAAGCGAAGCAGCAGGCGGTCGAGCGCGTGCGCGCGATGCGCTTCGGCGCCGACGGCTATTTCACGCTGATGCGCTCCGACACCGTGGTGCTGATGCACCCGTTCAAGCCGGAGATGAACGGCAAGGCGATGGAGGGCATGAAGGACCCGAACGGGGTCTACCTGTTCCGCGACATCGCCGCGATCGGCAAGGGACCGGGCAAGGGTTTCGTCGAATACCTTTGGCCCAAGCCGGGCGCCCAGGCACCGCAGCCCAAGCTGAGCTACGTGGCCAACTTCCGCCCCTGGGACTGGAACTTCATCGCCGGGCTCTACCTGGACGACATCGAGGCGGCGTTCCGCCAGGAGCTGTGGAAGGCGCTGGGCCTGCTGCTGGCGGTCGGTGCGCTGATGTCGCTGGTGATGGTGCGGGTCGCGGCCAGCCTGCAGCGCCAGCTGGGCGGCGAGCCGGCCACCACCGCGCAGATCGCCGGGCGCATTGCCGAAGGCGACCTGGCCAGCCAGGTCGAACTGCGCGCCGGCGACGAGCACAGCGTGCTCCATGCCATGCACCGCATGCAGGCGCGCCTGACCGGCGCGATCGGCAGCATCCGCGGCTCGGCCGATTCGATTGCCGGTGCGGCCAAGCAGATCGCCGCGGGCAACGCCGACCTGTCGCGCCGCAGCGAGGAGCAGGCCGCGTCGCTGCAGGAAACCGCCGCCAGCATGGAGCAGCTCACCAGCACCGTGCGCCAGAGCGCCGAGAACGCGCGCCAGGCCAGTCACCTGGCCGAGGGCGCGTCGGACATCGCGGTGCGCGGTGGCGCCATCGTCAGCCAGGTGGTCGGCACCATGGGCGAGATCAAGAGCGCCTCGGGCAAGGTGGTCGACATCATCGGCGTGATCGAGGGCATCGCCTTCCAGACCAATATCCTGGCGCTCAACGCGGCGGTCGAGGCGGCCCGCGCCGGCGACCAGGGGCGCGGCTTCGCGGTGGTGGCCGGCGAGGTGCGCACGCTGGCCCAGCGCAGCGCTACTGCCGCCAAGGAAATCAAGGCGCTGATCGGCAATTCGGCCCAGCGCGTGGAAGACGGCGCGGTGCTGGTCGAGAACGCCGGCAAGGCGATGGACGAGATCGTCGACGCGGTCAAGCGCGTGACCGACCTGATGGGCGAAATGCGCGCCGCCACCGAAGAGCAGACCGGCGGCATCGAGCAGGTCAACCAGGCGGTGTCGCAAATGGACCAGATGGCGCAGCAGAACGCCGCGCTGGTGGAACAGGCCGCGGCCGCCGCCGCGTCGCTGGAAGACCAGGCCGAAGCGCTGCACCGCGCCGTGGGCCAGTTCCGCCTGGCGGCCTGAGCGGCGCAGCCAGGGCGAAAGCCCCGCGTGTGCCATCCGTCGGCCGCGCCCTGCGTGTATGATGAAGCGAAGCCGGCCGCACAGGCGGCCGGCCCCGTGCATCAGACCGTTACCGCAGACCACTGACAGGAGCGCACCATGATGGCATTCATTGGCACCGTGTTCGTTGGCCTTATCGTCGGCCTGATCGCCAGGGCGGTAAAGCCCGGCGACGACAAGCTGGGTTGGATCATGACCATCATCCTGGGCATCCTGGGCTCGGTGGTCGCGGGCTATGTCGGCCGCGCGCTGGGCTGGTACCAGCCGGGTGAGCCCGCGGGCTGGGTCGCCTCGGTGCTCGGCGCGATCGTGCTGCTGGTGATCTACGGCATGGTGCGCCGCAAGGCCTGACTGGCGCGGCGCACGCCGGCCGCGTCGTTGTCGGCCAGGCCCGGCGCCTGGGGCGGCGGAGGCGGCGGCATCGCGGCCACCTCTTGCCGCGCCGGTGCCTGCAGCGCGGCTCCCAGTCCTGCTTCCAGCCCGTCGGCCAGGACCGGGCCGGGCATGCCGTCTCCCGGCGTCGCCATGGTCGGCGCGCGCGGCGCGCGCAAGCCCGGGGCCGCGTCGCGGCAGCGCAGCAGCGCGCGGTCGCCGCCCGGCGCCATCGCCGACACCTGCGGGGCGATCGCGCGCAACACCCGCACCGCCAGCGCGCTGGTGAAGCTGTAGCGCGCCGCGTAGGGTTCGCGCACATTGACCACCACGGTGCCGTAGAAGCGCTCGCCCAGCGTGAAGACGAAGGTCGCCGAACGGTTCACCGAGCGCGACGAGATCAGCCGCCCGCCCGGCCCGTAGACCTGGAAGCGCTGGTCGCCCGTGCCGGTCTTGCCGGCCACGGTCAGGGTGGCGCCATCGCGCCCCGGCACCGTGAACGCACCGCGGATCGACTTGGCGGTGCCGCGCTCCACCACATCCAGCATCGAACGGCGCGCCAGTTCGGCGACTTCGGCCGGCAGCACGCGCTTGCCCGGGCCGGGCTGCAGCACGTAGCGGGTGGCGTACGGCGTGCCGTCGGCAAACGCCAGGCTGCGCACCGCCGCGTTCTGCGTGACCACGCCGCCTGACAGCAGGATGCCAGCCAGCTCGGCCAGCGCCGCGGGGCGGTCGCCGGCGGCCCCGATGGCGCTGGCATACGACGGCGTCAGCGAGTCGAACGGATAGCCCAGCCGCTGCCAGCGCCGCGCGATGCGCACGAAGGCGTCCTGCTCAAGCAGGGTGCGGATGCGGTTGTCCTGGCCGGCCTTGCTGCGCGTCTTGAACAGCCACTTGTACACCTCCTGGCGCTCGGCGGTGCTGGCGCGCAGGATCTCCGCCAGCGTCGCGTCGGGGTGCTGGTCCAGGTATTCCACCATCCACAGTTCCAGTGGATGCACCCGCGACAGGTAGCCGCGGTCGTTCAGGTTGAACTTGTCCTTGCCGTACTTGCGGTACAGCGCCGGCAGGTCTTCCTTGGCCAGCTGCTTGTCGCCCAGGCGCGCGCGCATGATGCGGATATAGCTGTCTTCGTCCAGCGCGGGCCGCGCGCTCAGCAGCGTCACCGACATGCGCACCGCGTTCAGGTGCGGCGTGGTCATGCGCACCCGCCCCAGCAGCGTGGCCAGGCGTTGCTCGGAAGTCTTGCCGCGGTAGCGCTGGTAGAAGTTGGTCATGTAGGCGCTGCCCTCCTGGTCGGCAAAGCGCTCCAGGTAGGCGCGCCGGCCCGGCGCGTCGCGGTCTTCGAACAGGTCGCCGATATCCGGGCTGGCGTGGAAGGTCTCGTAGCGCACGATGTCGCGCATCATGCGGATGAACACCAGGTTGACCGAATGCTGGAACGCGGTGCGCACGGTCAGGTTGCGCAGGCCCGACTCGCGCTCGAAGTTGGTGAAGCTCTGCAGGCCGCCGCCGGTGTAGAAGGCTTCGCCGGCACCGCCGGCATACTTGCGCTCCATCGCCGCCTCGAGCATCGCCATCAGTTCGCGCTCGGCCGGCTTGCGCGCCTTGGCCAGGTAGTCGACCGCCCAGCGGCTGAGCGCGTCCTGGCGCGCCAGCGGCACCGCGGCCAGTTCGGTGCTGGTCATGCCGGCATAGCGCGCGTGCAGCTCGCTGATGATCTCCAGGTAGGTCACCAGCGTGCGCAGCTTGGCGGTCGAGCCCAGGTTCAGGCGCGCGCCGCTGTTGATGTCGAAGGGCTGGTCGATATTGTCGGCCTGGATCCGCACCACGCTGGCATTGCCCACACGCTCGTACAGCGTGAAGCTCGCCATCAGCTTCGACGGATCATCGTGGTCGCGCAGCAGGTTGTGGCCATACAGTCCCATGGCACGCGCGTCGGCCTTGTTGTTCACGCGCTGCAGCGTGTCGACGACGATGCGCTGCGCCTCGCGGTTGATGGTGCTGTCCACGGTCAGGTCGAGCCGGTCCATGTCGTAGCGGCTCTCGACCCCGGTCAGCCGGCTGATGTCGGCGCGTACGCGGTTGACGGCCTTGCGCGTGACAAAGGGCTCCTGCGGCGGGCGCTGCGGCGCCGACGCCTTGTCCAGCGGCTGCGCCAGCGCGGCGTCGCGCAACTCGGCGGTGATGATGTTGTTGGCCGCCATCAGGCGCAGGTAGCTGCCGGTCAGCGCGTCCAGGTTGGTGTCGTCGCGGCGCAGGTGGTACGACGGGCGGCGCTGCGAGATGATCAGCGACAGCGCCCGCTTGAACGCCTGCGCCTGGCGCGGGTCCGGCGCGCGCTGGTCCATCTCCTTGAGCAGTCGGTTGATCTCGCCGAAATCCTCGCCGTACCAGACCCACAGCGCATCGCCGATGCCGTTGATCTCGCCGAAGCCGGCGCGCGCCGACAGCGGCACCGTGTTCAGGTAGTCGACCACGATGCGCTCGCGCGCGCGCTGGGTGTCGGGGCCGTCCAGGTAGGCGCGCAGCGATGCCGACGCCATCTGCCGGAATTTTTCCGGGATCGAGGTGGTACGGCCTTCGGGCGAATGCCGGTATTTTTCGATCTGCGTCGCCAGCGTGCTGCCGCCGGGCGCGTCGTGCGACTTGTCGGCCAGCCGGATCATCTGGTCCAGCACCGCGCGCGACAGCCGGCGCCAGTCCAGCGCCGGGTTCATGTTGGGATATTCCGGATTGAGCAGGCCCTGGTTCTCGACGTACAGCAACGCGCTCACCAGCACCGGCGGCACCGCGCCGAAATCGGCGTACTGGCGCTGCGGGTAACGCTCGAACGCCAGCGTCAGGCCGTTGCAGTCGCGCAGCAGCAGGCCCGCCTGGTTCTTTTCGCGATAGGGCGTAAACAGGCCCTCGTCGATCAGCCGCACCATGTCGGGCGACATGCGCGCCTGTTCGGCGGGCACATAGCCGCGCTGCTCCAGCCGCTGCGCGAACTGCGGCAGCCTGCCGTAGCCCATGCGGGCGTCATAGGGTCCGGAATGCGGGAAACGGATGCTGTCGCTGGCACCCGGCTGGACCTCGAACGTGAGCCGCTGGCCCAGGCTGCCGATCAGCCGCGCCTGCCAGTGCGAGTTGCGCACCTCGCTTGCGACAACGCTATACACGACATAGGCGCCGCCCGTGAGGGCGACCGCCAAGCCAGCGAAAATCCAGCCACGACGCGACACGTTTGGGCTTCCTCGTTGGGCCGGCGCAGCGCGCAAACTCTCCTTGCGCCGGCTCGAAGCGCGATGTTCTCGCGGTGCGCGCCTCACGCGCGCCCGCCTGTCTTGATATTAGTAGGAGTCGCGCCCGGGTGCATCAAGCACGCGCACGGGTCGCGTGCCGTTGCAGGCGGGCGTCATCTCAGGCAGCGCCTGCGCCACTTCCGGCGCGTCCGGAAGGCGCCGCGGATTATCGGCCAGCCGCCGCGCGCCCGACCGGACGTCCGATCAGCGGATAGCCCGGATCGTTGTAGCCCGGCGTCGAGGCATGGCCCGGCGACACCAGCGCATCGATCATCGCCTCTTCCTCGGGCGTGATCGCGGCACCGAGCGCGCCGAAGTAATCCTCGAACTGGGCCAGCGTGCGCGGGCCCGCGATCACCGACGACACGATCGGGTTGGCCAGCACCCAGGCCGTGGCGAACTGGCCCGGCGTCAGCCCGCGCGCCTCGGCATGGGTCTTGAGCTGCTGGGCGATGACCAGCGATTCCTCGCGGAATTCGGTCTCCATCATGCGGCGGTCGGCGCGGCCTGCGCGCGTGCCCTCGGCCGGGGCCTGGCCAGGCGCGTACTTGCCGGTCAGCACGCCGCGCGCCACCGGGCTGTAGGGCACCACGCCCAGGCCGTAGTGCTCGCACGCGGGCAGGATCTCCACCTCCGGCAGCCGGTTCAGCAGGTTGTAATACGGCTGGCACGCCACCGGGCGCGGCACGTCCAGCTCGCCGCACAGCCGCGCGATCTCGGCGATGCGCCAGCCGCGGAAGTTCGACACCGCCCAGCAGCGGATCTTGCCGCTGCGCACCAGGTCGCCCATGGCGCGCACCGGCTCCTCCAGGTTGGCGCCGGGGTAGTCGCGGTGCAGGTAGACGATGTCGATATAGTCGGTCGCCAGCCGGTGCAGGCTGTCCTCGACCGCGCGCATGATCCACGCGCGCGAGTAGTGGCCGTGGTTGGGCGCGGCCTGCATGGCGTTGCCGAGCTTGGTGGCCAGCACCCAGTCGTGGCGGTCGCCGGTCAGCAGGCGCCCCACCATCTGTTCGGACGCGCCCTTGCTGTACACGTCGGCGGTATCGATGAAGTTCACGCCGTGGTCACGCGCGCTGGCGACGATCCGGCCGGCCTCGGCCTCGTCGGTCTGGTCGGCGAACATCATGGTGCCCAGGCACAGCGCCGAGACGCGCAGGTTGCTGGCGCCGAGGCGGCGGTACGGCATGGAGAGGTCTGGCATGGCGGCTCCTTGGTTGGGACAGCCCACATTGTGCCGCCAGCCGGCCAGGCTTGCCGGCGCGCCCTCAGGCGCGTGGATCGGACCTGGGGGCGGCAGTGTTTGCGCCGCGGCGCTTGCGGTATTCCTCGCGCCCCACGTAGGCCGCGGCGGCCGCCACCATCAGCGCCAGCCCGTACCAGGTGAGTGCGTAGCCGAGGTGGTTGTTGGTAAAGGCTGTCACCGTCAGCCCGCCCACCGGCCAGGCCTTGGGGTCCGCCCCGGCCGGCGGCGGCACCGCCGCGGCGTCGATGAAATACGGCGCCACCTCGCCCAGGCCGCGGTGCGCGGCAATCGCCGCCACGTCGCGCGAGAACCACTGGTCGCGCGCCGCGTCATTTTGGCGCAGCAGGCCGGTGCCAGGCTCGCTCATGCGCAGCAGGCCGACGACTTCGCTGGGGCCGCTGCCGGCGGGCGCCACGCGGGCGCGGAACGGCTCGGCGACGAAACCGCGGTTGACCAGCACGGTGCTGCCGTCGGCCAGCCGCAGCGGCGTCATTACCCAGTAGCCGCCGCCCTGCTCGGTCACGGCCTGCACCAGGGTCTGGCGCTCGTCGAGGAAGGTGCCGCTGGCACGCACGCGCCGGTATTCGGCATTGGCCTTGGTCAGCCCCGCCCATTGCGCCGGCGCGGGCGCCGCCACCGGCGGCGCATGGACGCGCTCGGCCACCTGGGCGATCAGGCCGAGCTTCCACGCGCGGCGCTCGACCTGCCAGTTGCCCAGCGCCACCAGGCCGGCGATGGCCGCGGCGGCGAACAGGGCCAGTGCGGTCAGCCAGACTGTCGACAGCGGGCGCGGGGATTCGGGGGCGCCTTGGCTGGCGTGGGCGGCGCGCGGATTTCCGACCGGCGCGCGGTCGTCGGTGGAACCGGTCAAGGCAGGGTCTTGGTGGTATGCATGCCCGGCATCATATTGGAATTCAGGTGGAACATCACCCATAGCGTGCCGGTCAGCGTGATCACCACCAGCACCAGCGTGAAGATCAGCGCCAGCATGTTCCAGCCGCCCTCGGACCTGGCGTTCAGGTGCAGGAAATAGATCATGTGGACCACGATCTGCACCGCGCCCAGGGCCAGCAGAACCATCGCGGTGGTGGAGGACTGCTCGAACACCTTGCCCATCACCAGCCAGAACGGGATCGCGGTCAGGATCACCGACAGCACGAAGCCGGTCACGTAACCGCCGAGCGAGATATGGATCTCGCCATCACCGTGGCCGTGGCCATGCCCGCTCGCGTGCCCGTGACCGTGGGCCGGCAGCGTGTCGTCGTGCGCGCTCATGGCAGCACTCCCATCAGATAGACAAAGGTAAAGACGCCGATCCAGACCACGTCGAGGAAGTGCCAGAACATCGACAGGCACATCAGGCGGCGCTTGTTCTCGGGAATCAGCCCGTGGCGCCCCAGCTGCACCACCAGCGTGACCAGCCACACGATGCCGAAGGTCACATGCAGGCCGTGGGTGCCGACCAGCGCGAAGAACGAGGTCAGGAAGCCGCTGCGCTGCGGCCCGGCGCCTTCGCCGACCAGGTGCGCGAACTCGTAGATCTCGACCGCGAGGAAGGCGGCGCCCAGCAGCCCGGTGACGGCGAGCCAGCCCTGGGTCGGCCCCAGCCGGCCGCGCTGCGTCTCCAGCATGGCAAAGCCGTAGGTGATCGACGACAGCAGCAGGAACGAGGTGTTCAGCGCCACCAGCGGCAGGTCGAACAGCTCGGCGCCGGACGGACCGCCCGCGTAGTTGCGGCCCAGCACGCCGTAGGCGGCGAACAGGCACGCAAAGATCAGGCAGTCGCTCATCAGGTAGAGCCAGAAGCCGAGCAGCGTGCCGTTGGGCACGTGGTACTCCTCGGTCATGTAGAAGCGCAGCTCGGCCGGCTGAGCGGGCGCGGGCGCGCGTTGCGGCGGGAGCTCGTGCGGGCGCGTGCCTTCGGCGGTAAAGGGAGCGAAGGTATCAGCCATGGCTGGCCAGCAGCGCGCTGCGCTCTGCCTCGGTGCGGTGGACCGTGTCGGCCGGGATGTAGAAATCGCGCCGGTAGTTGAAGGTATGGCCGATCGCCGTGACCAGCGTGGCGGCGAAGGCCAGCACCACCAGCCACCAGATATGCCAGATCAGCGCGAAGGCGCACAGCGTGCTCAGGCCGGCCAGGATGATGCCCGCGCCAGTATTCTTCGGCATATGGATCGGGATAAAGCCGTGCGCCGGGTGCTGGTAGCCGTGCGCCTTCATCTGCCACCAGGCATCGGTGTCATGCACCAGCGGCGTGAAGGCAAAGTTGTACGGCGGCGGCGGCGACGAGGTCGACCACTCCAGCGTGCGGCCGTCCCAGGGATCGCCGGTGACATCGCGCAGCGACTCGCGGCGCAGGAAGCTCACCACCAGCTGCACCAGGAAGCAGCCGATGCCCAGCGCGATCAGCAGCGCGCCCACGCCGGCCAGCTGGAACCAGATCTGCAGCGAGTGGTCCTCGAAATGGCTGACGCGCCGGGTCACGCCCATCAGCCCCAGCACATAGAGCGGCATGAACGCCACGTAGAACCCGACCAGCCAGAACCAGAACGAGCACTTGCCCCAGAACGGATCCAGCTGGTAGCCGAAGGCCTTGGGGAACCAGTAGGTGATGCCGGCCATCAGCCCGAACAGCACGCCGCCGATGATCACGTTATGGAAATGCGCGACCAGGAACAGGCTGTTGTGCAGCGAGAAATCCGCCGGCGGCACCGCCAGCAGCACGCCGGTCATGCCGCCGATCACGAACGTCACCATGAAGCCCACGGTCCACAGCATCGGCACCTCGAAGCGGATGCGGCCGTGGTACATGGTGAAGAGCCAGTTGAACAGCTTGGCCCCGGTGGGGATCGAGATGATCATGGTGGTGATGCCGAAGAACGAGTTCACGCTGGCGCCCGAGCCCATCGTGAAGAAGTGATGCAGCCACACCAGGTATGACAGCACCGTGATCACCACCGTGGCATAGACCATCGAGGCATAGCCGAACAGGCGCTTGCGGCAGAAGGTGGCGACCACCTCGGAGAACACGCCGAACACCGGCAGGATCAGGATATAGACCTCCGGGTGGCCCCAGATCCAGATCAGGTTCACGTACATCATGGCGCTGCCGCCAAGGTCGCTGGTGAAGAAGTTCATGCCCAGGTAGCGGTCGACCGCCAGCATCGCCAGCGCCGCGGTCAGCACCGGGAACGCGGCGATGATCAGCACGTTGGTGCACAGCGCGGTCCAGGTGAAGATCGGCATGCGCATCAGCGTCATGCCGGGCGCGCGCATCTTGACGATGGTGACCAGCAGGTTGATGCCGGACAACAGCGTGCCCACCCCCGCCACCTGCAACGACCACAGGTAGTAATCCACGCCCACGTCCGGGCTCTGCAGGATGCCGGACAGCGGCGGATAGGCGAGCCAGCCGGTGCGCGCGAATTCGCCGACGAACAGCGACATCATCACCAGCACCGCGCCGCCCACCGTCATCCAGAAGCTGAAGTTGTTCAGGAACGGAAAGGCCACGTCGCGCGCGCCGATCTGCAGCGGCACGACAAAGTTCATCAGGCCGGTCACCAGCGGCATGGCGACGAAGAAGATCATGATCACGCCGTGCGCGGTGAAGATCTGGTCATAGTGGTGCGGCGGCAGGTAGCCCAGGTTGTCGCCGAAGGCAATGGCCTGCTGGATGCGCATCATGATGGCATCGGCAAAGCCGCGCAGCAGCATCACGATGCCGAGGATCATGTACATGATGCCGATGCGCTTGTGGTCGATGCTGGTGAACCACTCCCGCCACAGGTAGCCCCACTTGCCGTAGTACGTGACCCCGCCGGCCAGCGCCAGCCCGCCCAGCGCCACCACCGCGAAGGTGGCAATCAGGATCGGCTCATGCAGCGGGATGGCCTCCCAGCTCAGGCGGCCGAAGAGTTGCGTGGCGAGTTCGGATCGCTCCGGCATGTGGTTCTCCAGGACAACAACGGCGTTCCAGGTCACGGTCATTCGCACGGTCTTGCGCACGGCCCGGCGCAGCGCCGGCCACCGACGCGGGCGCGCTAGCGCAGCAGCTCGCCGGCACCGGCCGCGCCGGTCCCGAACAGCGGTTCGGCCAGCGTGTTGCTGGCGGTGCAGACGGCGGCGCCGAGCCCCGCGGCGCGCTGCGCGTCGCGCGCCATCAGGTCCTTCTGGCAGACCTGCCCGGCCTGCACGCAACGGTTCACGATGGCATCGAACAGGTTCGCGTCGACGCTGCCGTAGCGCCGCACCGGCTCGCGTTCGCTGGGCTGCGCCAGCTGCGTGTAGGTGGTCCGGCTCAGCGGCGCGCCGGCGGCTCGCACGGTCTGCACCCAGCGGCCGAATTCATCGTCGCTCAGGCCATGGAAGCGGAAGCGCATGTGCGAAAAGCCCGCGCCGCTGTAGTTGGCGGAGAAGCCCTCGTAGACGCCCGGCCGGTTGACCACCGCATGCAGGCGCGTTTCCATGCCCGGCATGGCGTAGACCTGGCCGGCCAGCGCGGGGATGAAGAACGAATTCATCATGGTGGTGGACGTGATCTTGAAGCGGATCGGCCGGTCGACCGGGGCGGCCAGCTCGTTGACGGTGGCGATGCCCTGCTCTGGGTAGACGAACAACCACTTCCAGTCCATCGCCACCACCTCCACCGTCAGCGGCTGCGTGCCAGGCGGCAGCGGGCGGCTTTCATCGAGCCGGGTCAGCGGCTGGTAGGGATCGAGCTTGTGGGTGCTGACCCAGGTGATGGCCCCGAGCGCGATGATGATCAGCAGCGGCGCCGACCAGATCAGCAGCTCCAGCACCGTGGAATGGTCCCAGTCGGGGTTGTAGTGCGCATCGGCGTTGGCGGCGCGGTAGCGCCACGCGAACACCAGCGTCAGCACGATCACCGGCACGATGATCAGCAGCATCAGCCCGGTGGAAATGATGATCAGGTCACGTTGCCGGACCGCAAGATCGCCGGCCGGTGACAGCAGCACGGCGTTGCAGCCGGCCAGCGACAGCAGGACTGGCAGCAATAACCAGCAGATCGGGCGGTGCATGGACATTGTCTGACCGGAAGATCGCATAGCTTTCGGGCCGCGCCATTTGTACGCCGCGGCGCAAGTGACTTAGACTGGTCTGAGCAACTATGGCAGTGTAGGCGCTCAAGTGCCATTCTTCATGGTGCAATTTGCAGCGCCCTCGCTCACCACCTTGCTCACCGACACGGGAGGTATGCCGATGACCACCGCGACCCACCAGCACCGGGCGTCTCCTACAGCACCTCCAGCGCCCGGCGCTGCGCATGTCGCGCCCGCGGAAATCGCCACCGGCGTTGTGATCGGCCGCGCCTCGGAGTACTTCGATTTCTTCGTCTACGGCATCGCCTCGGTGCTGGTGTTCCCGGCGGTCTACTTTCCGTTCGCCGACCGGCTCGACGCGCTGCTCTACGCCTTCGCCATCTTCGCGCTGGCCTTTATCGGCCGGCCCTTCGGCACGGCGCTGTTCATGGGCATCCAGCGCCGCTGGGGCCGGGGCGTCAAGCTGACCGCGTCGCTGTTCCTGCTGGGCACCGCCACCGTCGGCATCGCCTTCCTGCCCGGCTATGCCGCGCTGGGCCCGGCCGCCATCGTGCTGCTGGCGGTGTTCCGCACGTTGCAGGGCGTGGCCTTCGGCGGCTCGTGGGACGGGCTGCCCTCGCTGCTGGCGCTGAACGCGCCCGCGCAGCGGCGCGGCTGGTACGCGATGCTGGGGCAGCTCGGCGCCCCCACCGGCTTTATCGTGGCCGGTTCGCTGTTCCTGTTCCTCAACCTCAGCCTCGAGCCGCACGAGTTCCTGGCATGGGGCTGGCGCTATCCGTTCTATGTCGCGTTCGCGATCAACGTGGTGGCGCTGTTCGCGCGCCTGCGGCTGGTGGTGACGCACGAGTACACGCAGCTGCTGGACGAGGACGAGCTCGAGCCCATCAGCACCACCGAAATCGTCCGGAAGCAGGGCTACAACCTGCTGCTGGGCGCATTCGCCGCGCTGGCCAGCTTTGCGCTGTTCCACCTGGTGACGGTGTTTCCGCTGTCGTGGGTCGCGCTCAACGGCTCGCAGCCGGTCACCGACGTGCTGGCGGTGCAGATTGCCGGCGCCTTCATCGGCATCCTCGGCACCATCGCCTCGGGCGTGATCGCGGACCGCATCGGGCGGCGCACCACGCTGGCGCTGATGGCCATACTGATCGGCCTCTTCAGCCTGTTCGCGCCCTGGCTGATGGGCGGCGGCCCGCTGGCGCAGGACCTGTTCATCCTGCTCGGCTTCGGCCTGCTGGGCTTGTCCTACGGCCAGGCGGCAGGTGCCGTGACCTCCAACTTCGAGCGGCGCTTCCGCTACACGGGCGCGGCCCTTACCACCGACATGGCGTGGCTGTTCGGCGCCGGCTTCGCGCCGCTGGTGGCGCTGGGGCTGTCGGCGGAATTCGGGCTGGTCGCGGTCAGCGGCTACCTGCTGTCCGGGGCGGCCTGCACGCTGCTGGCGCTGCGGATCAACCGGGCGCTGGGGACGCATGTCTGACGGCCAGCGACCAGAAAGTATGGCGACGAATTTTGCGGCGGCAAACGGCCTAAAGAAATGGTGAAAAGCGCCGACATAATATTTTGGCAAAGACATTTCACCAGCGCGCAGAGCAAATTTTCCGGAGTAAGCATTTTCGCCACAGTGGCAATATTTTTGCCATGCGCCGGAGTGCGATCTGAGTAAAATGACGCCCGCAAAAAGCCCTCCGTTTCCCCCGTGATTTTTCCCAACCTGATCCCGGATCTCCAACCCTGCCCGTTTGCTGGCCTTCGCCTGCATGGCAAGCACGCCTTGCCGGCGGACGCGCGCACGGCGTGCGGCAGGGACGGGGCGGCATGACTTCGGGAAACGCGCACAGTATCAGAGCAAGTGACGGCGGCGTGGCATTTGGCATTCGCGCGTGGTCAGCCTGGACTGGCGACTTGCAGTCTCAGCATGACTGGCAGGCATGGAGCGCCAACCCGCACCTGCCCCCTGCCACAGCGCAGGCGCCGGCCTTGCCGGAAATGGCAGCCATGCTGCGCAGGCGTCTGCCGCTATTAGGTCGCGTGGCGCTGGCGTCAGTCTATGCGTGCGCACCAGATGACCCACGGCCGGCCGGCATGCCCACCGTCTTTGCTTCGCGTCACGGCGATACCGCCAGGCTGGTGACCATGCTGACCGACCTGGCGGCCGCCGAGCCGCTGTCGCCGACTGCGTTCGGGCTGGCGGTGCACAACGCGATCGGCGCGGTGCGCTCGATCGACCTCGCTGACATGAACAACCTGCAGGCGCTGTCGGCCGGACGCGACACCGTGGAAACCGCCGTGCTCGAAGCCTGCAGCCTGCTGGCCGACGGTGCGCCGGAGGTCATGCTGGTCAACTATGATGCGCCGATAGCAGGCCCCTATGCCCCGTTCGCGGACGAGCCCGGCTGCCTGTACAGCTGGTGCTGGCGCATAGCTACTCCGCGTGAGGGCGAGCCTTGGTACGCCCTGACCCTGTCCAACGAACCCGCCGGGACGCCGGCGTCCCCGCTTCCGCATGGGCTCGACGTGCTGCGCTTCATGCTGTCCGGAGACGCCCGGCTGCACCATCGGGGCGAGCGCGCCAGCTGGCACTGGCAGCGCCATGGTTGAGCGGCTCGATCGCGCCTGGCGCGTGTGCGCCACCGGACTGTGTTTTTCGTGGTTCGGGCTGGGCAGCCTGGTGCTGCGCGTGCTGGTGTTCCCAATACTGGCGCTGGTGCCGTGGCGCCCGCTGCAGCGCCAGCGCGTGTGCAAGGATGTGATCCGCCATGCGTTCCGGCTGTTCCTGTGGCTGATGCGCGCGGTCGGTGTCATCGGCTACGAAGTGCGCAACGCGCAGCGCCTGCACCGCCAGGGCCTGCTGATCGTCGCCAACCATCCGTCCCTGATCGACGTGATCTTCCTGATCGCACTGACGCGTCGCGCCGATTGCGTGGTCAAGGCCGGCCTGGCGCGCAACCCGTTCACGCGCGGTCCAGTGCTGGCCACCGGCTATGTCACCAACGATTCGGGTGCCGCGATGGTGCAGGACTGCATCGCCTCGCTGCGTGCCGGCAACAACCTCGTGATCTTTCCCGAGGGAACGCGCACGCCGCCCGACGGCAGCTTGCGGCTGCAGCGCGGCGCCGCCAATATCGCGGTGCGCGGCGGCTTTGCTCTGACGCCGGTCATCATTCGGTGCGAGCCGCCCACGCTGCGCAAGGGCGACAAATGGTACCGCGTGCCAATGCGCCGGCCGCGCTATGTCATCGATGTGCGCGAGGATATCGACACCGCACGGTTGGCCCCGACCGGCGCCGACGACGCCATGGCGGTTCGCGCCGTTACGCAGGCACTGACTGATTTTTTTTCCAGGGAGATTCACCGTGAAGGCGCTTGAGCAAGAAATCAAAGAACTGATCGTCTCTTCGCTGTCGCTTGAAGGCGTGGCGCCAGACGACATCGACACCGCCGCGCCGTTGTTCGTTGAGGGCTTGGGACTGGACTCTATCGATGCGCTGGAGCTTGGTTTGGCGCTGCAGAAGCGCTTCGGTGTCTCCATGAGCGGCGACAAAGACGTAGTACGAAGCCGCTTTGCCAGCGTTGCGGCACTGGCCGCCTTCGTGGCCGCGCAGCGCGCTGAACAGACTCCGGCCTGAGGCTCGCTACCACGGCCTCTGACTGACCCGACGTACCCTGACTCCTTCAAGCTGGAAGGCATGGCCATGACCCACGACGAAATTTTTGCGCGCATTTCCGCAGTCCTGCAGGACTCCTTCGAAATCGAAGCGCAGCGCATCCGGCCGGAAGCCCGGCTCTACGAGGACCTGGACATCGACAGCATCGACGCGGTGGACCTGCTGGTAAAGCTCAAGCCGATGCTGGACAAGCCCCTCAAGCCCGAGCAGTTCAAGTCCGTGCGCACCGTTCAGGACGTGGTGCAGGCACTGGCACTGCTGATCGACACCGATTCCGCCGCGACGGCCTGATGTCCTGGCGGACCTTGGCATTAGGCGTGCTGACGCTGTGCTATCCGATCGCGGTCTACGTCGGCCTGCAGTACTGGCCGCCGCGCACGGTGGCACTGCTGCTGTTGGCGCTGCTGGCGTTGCGGCTGGCTGCCGTGCGGCACGCCGGCTGGCGCCCGCAGGCGCTGGCGGCGGCAGCGCTCGCGCTGGTGGTGTTCGCGTCCGGTGCGGCGATGCCGCTCAAGCTGTATCCAGCCCTGGTCAATGCCGTGCTGCTGGCGGTGTTCGGCTGGAGCCTGTGGCGCGGGCCCAGCGTGGTGGAGCGCATCGCGCGCCTGCGCGAGCCAGCGCTGTCGTCCTCGGGCGTGGCCTATACGCGCAAGGTCACCGCCGCGTGGTGCCTGTTCTTCTTCATCAACGGCAGCGTCGCCGCCGCCACCGCGCTGTTTGCCAGCAATCGGGTCTGGGCGCTCTACAACGGCGCCATTGCCTATGTGCTGATCGGCGCCATGTTCGCCGCCGAATGGCTGGTACGTCGGCAAGTCTTGAGGGGAACGCGGGCATGACGGAAATCCTGCCGCACGCGGTTTGGATCGAATGCAGCGAATACGCCGCCGCGGCCGTGCTCGATGTCGGCGCGCACCTGCCGATCTTTGACGGGCATTTCCCCGGTACGCCGATCGTGCCTGGCGTGGCGCAAATCGACTGGGCCATGGCGCTGGCGCCGCAGCGCTTGCCGGTGCCGCCGCGGGAGCGCTTTGCGCGCCTGGACGTGCTCAAGTTCCAGGGCATCATCCGGCCCGGCGCCCAGGTGCGCCTGGACCTCGAATGGCAGCCGGAAAAACTGGCGCTGGCATTCCGCCTGAGCTCGGCATCGGGCCCGCATGCCAGCGGCCGCATCGTCTTCAGGAGCGAGCATGGCTGATGCCGACTTCCGGCCAATCGTGCTGGTGCCGGTCTACAACCACGCGCGCGCCATCGGCGCCATGGTCGACGCGATCCTGGCCCACCCGGTGACGTGCCTGCTGGTCGACGACGGCAGCGACGCCGAATGCGCGGCGGTATTGCGCGGACTGGCGGTGCGCGATCCTGGCCGCGTCACGCTGGTCAGGCTGGAGCGCAACCAGGGCAAGGGCGCGGCCGTGACCGCCGGCTTCGAGGCCGCCTGGCGCGCCGGCTGCACGCATGCGCTGCAGATCGACGCCGACGGCCAGCACGACGCCGGCTGCATCCCGGCTTTCCTCGACATGGCGCGCCGCCACCCCCGTGCGATGGTGTGCGGCACCCCGATATACGATGCCTCAGTGCCGCGCGGACGCCTGGTGGGCCGCTACCTGACCCACGTCTGGGTCTGGATCCATACGCTGTCCTTCGCCGTGCGCGATTCGATGTGCGGACTGCGCGTCTACCCGTTGGCCGACGTGGTGCCGCTGACGCGCGCAGCACGTATCGGCCCGCGCATGGAATTCGATATCGAAGTGCTGGTGCGGCTGGTCTGGCGCGGCGTGCGCATCGTCAATATCCCCACGCCCGTGACCTATCCCAGCGACGGCGTTTCGCACTTCCGGGTCTGGCGCGACAACCTGCGTATTTCCTGGATGCACACGCGACTGTTTTTTGGCATGCTGCGGCGCCTGCCGGTGCTGGTGGGGCGCAAGCTGGCATGAGCACCACCGCACCCGGCGCCGCAACTGCCGCGCGCAACCACGCCGCACGACACTGGAGCCGCATCGGGGAAGCCACCTGCGTGTGGGGCGTATGGTGCCTGTACGCCATCCACCGCTGTTTCGGGCGCGTGGCCTTCCGCGCGGTGCTGTATCCCGTGGTCACGTATTACTGGCTCGCGCACGGCGCCGCGCGCCGCGCCTCGCTGGACTATCTGCGCCGCGTACACCGCGTGACCGGCGCCGCGGGCCCCGGGCCCGGCGCCCGCCACACGCTGCGCCACTTGTACGCTTTCGCCGACACGCTGCTCGACAAGCTGCTGGCGATCGGGGGGCGCTATGCCTTCGGCAACGTCACGCGCGAAGGCGCCGAGGTGATGCTGCGCCAGATCGAAAGCGGCCAGGGCGGCATCATCGTCACCGCCCATATGGGCTGCCTGGAGCTGTGCCGCGTGCTGGCGCGCCATCGCCGCGGGCTGCGCCTGACGGTGCTGGTGCATACCGCCCATGCGCAGCGCTTCAACCGCATCCTTTCCCGCATCGATCCTGGCGCCACGCTGCAGCTGTACCAGGTCGACGAAATTTCGCCGGCCACCGCGGAAGAACTGGCCGCCAAGGTGCGTGCCGGCGAGTTTGTCGCCATTGCCGGAGACCGCGCCCCGGCCCATGGCGGGCGAGCCGTCAGCGTGCCGTTCCTGGGCGCGCCGGCGCGCTTTCCGGTCGGGCCTTACGTGCTGGCCGCGCTGCTGGATTGCCCGCTGTTCGCGATGGGCTGCATCCGCCACGGCAACGGCCACCTGCTGCGCTTTACCGAACTGGCGCGCACCGTGCGCCTGCCGCGCGCCGGGCGTGCCGAGGCGCTGGCCGGCTACGCGCGCGCCTATGCCGACTGGCTGGCCGCCCTGCTGGTGCTGTCGCCCTATGACTGGTTCAACTTCTACGATTTCTGGGCAGACCCCGACGCCAGCGCCGGGCGCGCGCGCTGAGCCGTTGACCGACCCCTACCGTGCCATGACGCCAGACCTCAGCCACGAGATCACCCTGAGCCCCGCCTTCCATGACCTCGACCCGATGGACGTGGTGTGGCACGGCAACTACGTGCGTTACCTGGAGCAGGCGCGCTGCGCCCTGCTGGCGCGCTTTGGCTACGACTATCCCGCCATGCGCGATTCCGGCTATGCCTGGCCGGTGGTTGACCTGCGCCTGCGCTATGTGCGGCCGCTGGTCTATGGCCAGGCCGTGAAGGTGCGCGCCACCATCGTCGAGTGGGAGAACCGGCTCAAGATCGATTACCTGCTGCGCGATGCGGGCACCGGCGAACGCCTGACCAAGGGATATTCGGTGCAGGTGGCGGTGGACATGCGCAATGGCGAAATGTGCTTCGAGTGTCCGCCGGTACTGTGGCAGCGGCTGGGGATCCCGCGATGAAGCGCCGCACCCTGTGCGCCGTTGCCGCCCTTGCCCTTGCAGCTGCCTTGCCCGCGCTGGCGGCGCAGGCGCCCCTGGCCACGCCCGCGCGCACGCTGGACGCGGTCGCCGCGCGGCTGGCCGATGCGCCGGTGATCCACGGCCGCTTCGAGCAGCAGCGCCAGCTGGCCGGTTTCACCCATCCGCTGGTGTCGCGCGGCGACTTCATCCTCGCGCGCGACCGGGGCCTGGCCTGGACCACGCGCGAGCCGATCGTGTCGAGCCTGCTGGTCACGCCTGCGCAGCTGGTGGTGCGCGGGGCCGACGGGCAGGTGCAGCAGCGGCTGGCGGCAGACGCGCAGCCCGCCATGCGCGTGGTCGGCGAATCGATGATTGCCGTGCTGCGCGGTGACCTGTCGGCATTGTCGGCACGTTTTGCCATCGACGCCCGGCTGTCCGGCAAGGACGGCTGGGCGCTGACGCTGACCCCCACCGACAGCGGCATCCGCCGCGCCTTCGCGCGCATCGAGCTGGCCGGCGACCGCTTCGTACGCAGCATCCGGCTGGAAGAGGCCGGTGGCGATGTCACCCGAATCCGGCTGATCGAGCCCGTGGCTGCGCCGCGCCTGTCCGCTGCGGAGGCCCAGCGCTTTGAGTAATTCGGCCCACCGCGCCAATACCGGGGCGCACGCAGCCGCGGGCATGACGCCGCTGGCGCGCTTGCTGGCGCTGGCCTGGCTCGTCGTCGTCATCGGCGTCGCGCTGCACCAGGCCAGCTTCTGGCGCAGCGCCCGCATCGATTCCGACGTGATGGCGCTGCTGCCCGGCAGCGAACGCACCGCCACCGCCGATCGCGTGCTGCGCCAGCTGGCCGACGGCGTCTCGCGCGAGATCGTCGTGCTGGTGGGTGCCCCGGACTGGGCGCAGGCCAGGGACGCCGCGCAACGCTTCGGCCAGAGCACCGGCGCGCATCCCGGACTGCTGCGTCCGGTCGACCAGATCGCCGCCTTCGACTTCGATGCCGCGCTGGCGTTCTACCGTCCGTGGCGCAGCCACCTGCTGACCGACCGCCAGCGCGCGATGCTCGGCCAGGCCGAAGCGGACACGCTGGCGCAGCAGGCGCTGGCGCGCCTGTACCAGCTCTCGGCCGGCGCCAGCCTGTCGGGCTGGTCCGCCGATCCGCTCGGGCTGTGGCAGGACTGGTGGCTGTCGCGCGCGGACCTGACCCGCGTGCGCGAGCGCGACGGCTGGCCGGCGTTTACCGCCGAAGGCATGCATTGGGTGCTGCTGACCTACCGCATCAGCAAGCCCGCGTTCTCGGTCAGCGGCGCTACCGACTATGGCGACCTGCTGGCACGCGCCGAGGCCAGCGCGCGCGCCGGGCACGACGCCGTGCACGTGGTGAAGGCAGGCATCCCGCTGCATGCCGAAGCCGCGGCGGCGCAAGCCAGCTTCGAGATGAACGTGATCGGCCTGGGTTCGCTGGCCGCGGTGCTGCTGCTGGTATGGCTGGCATTCCGCTCGCTGGGCCCGATCGCGCTGGTGGCGCTGTCGCTGCTGATCGGCACCGCCGCGGCGGTGTCGGTGACCGCAGCGGTGTTCGAGCGCGTGCACCTGATCACGCTGGTGTTCGGCGCCAGCCTGGTCGGCGTGGCCGAAGACTACGGCATCCACTACTTCGTGACCCGCCAGGCCGATGGCCGGCGCGCGCCGGCGAGCACGATGCGCCGGCTGCTGCCCGGCATGACGCTGGCGCTGGCCACCAGCGTGGTCGCCTACCTGGCGCTGGGGATCGCGCCATTCCCGGGGCTGCGGCAGATGGCGCTGTTTTCCGCCACGGGCCTGGTGGCCGCGTTCCTGACCGTGGTGCTGTGGTTGCCGCTGCTCGACCGCGGCAGCCTGCGGCCCACCCGGTTGTCGACATGGCTGGCCGACAGCCTGGCACGCTGGCCGCGCGTGCGCGCCGATCGCCGCACGCTGGGGCTGTCGGCGGTGCTGGCGGCGTTCATCGTGCCCGGCCTGTGGCAAGTGAACGTGGCCGACGACGTGCGCCAGCTGCAGAGCTCGCCGCCCGCGCTGGTCGAGGCCCAGCGCACCGCCGGGCGCCTGCTCGGCAGCCCCAGCCCCGCGCAGTTCCTGCTGGTGCGCGGCGACTCCGCCGACCAGGTCCTGCAGCGCGAGGAAGCCGCCAAGGCGGCGCTGGCGGGCATCGTGGCGCAGGGCCGGCTGGGCGGCTTCGTGGCGCTGTCCGACTGGGTGCCTTCCGCGGCGCGCCAGCGCGCCGATGCAGCGCTGGCCGCGCCGCTGGAAGCGCAGGTGCGCGAGCGCGTTGCGCGGATGGCGGGAGCGTCGGGCCCGCCCGCGGCACCCGGCATGGCGGGCACCCACGACGTATTGACCCTGCAGGCATGGCTCGCCGATCCCGTCTCGGCGGCGCTGCGCCATCTGTGGCTGGGCCGCGAGGGAACCGGGGGCAACGATGGCGGCTACGCCAGCGTGATGCTGCTGCGCGGCCTGGACGACCCCAAGACCATGCCAGCGGTACAGGCAGCGGTCGCCAGTGTGGCGGGGGTGGAATGGGTCGACCGCGTGGCGGACC
Source organism: Cupriavidus nantongensis (assembly GCF_041726985.1). GTDB lineage: Bacteria > Pseudomonadota > Gammaproteobacteria > Burkholderiales > Burkholderiaceae > Cupriavidus > Cupriavidus nantongensis_A. The sequence goes on from NZ_CP168302.1 coordinate 1,284,810, forward strand.
TGTCCGGCCTGCTGCACCATTACCGCGTACTGATGACCTGGCTGCTGCTGGCCGGCACGGTTGCCGTCAGCGCGCTGCTGGCCTGGCGCTACGGCCGCTGCGCGTGGCGCGCGCTGGCGCCGACGCTGCTCGCGGCGCTGTTCAGCGTGGCGATGCTGGGCTGGATGCAGGTGCCGTTGCAGCTGTTTTCGGTCCTGGCGCTGGCGCTGCTGCTCGGTGTTGGCGTCGACTATGGCATCTTCCTGCTGGAGCATCCCGGCGATGGCGTATCGTGGACCGCCATCGTGCTGGGCGCGGCCAGCACCCTGCTGGCATTCGGCCTGCTGGCGCTGTCGTCCACCCCCGCGCTTCATGCATTTGGCCTCACCATGCTGGCCGGGGTCGGCGCGGTCTGGGTGCTGTCGCCATGGTTCCGGCCGCTGGCGCCGCCAGGCGATGCGCCGGACGGGCACTGAACGCGGCCCCCTTTCGCGCCCCTAACCTGCAATCTCACGAATCGGAATTCGAAGCTTATGAAAACGGAAACTACCGACGTCGTCATCATCGGCGCAGGGCCTGCCGGCTCGGTCGCTGCCGGCTTGCTGCGCAAGCACGGCATTCCGGTGCTGGTGATCGAGAAAGAAATTTTCCCGCGCTTCTCCATCGGCGAAAGCCTGCTGCCGCAAAGCATGGCCTACATCGAAGAAGCGGGCATGCTGCGCGCGGTGGTGGAAGCCGGCTTCCAGTACAAGAACGGCGCCGCCTTCGCACGCGGCACGCAGCGTACCGCCTTCGACTTCCGCCAGAAGTATTCGCCCGGCTGGGGCACGACGTACCAGGTGCAGCGCGCGCAGTTCGACCACGTGCTGATCCGCGAGGCCGAGCGCCAGGGTGCCGAGGTGCGTTTCTCGCATGTGGTGGAGAACGTCGATGTCAGCGGCGCGCAGCCGGAAGTCACCGTGCGCGCGCCCGACGGCAGCCAGTACACCGTGCGTGCGAAGTTCCTGCTCGATGCCTCCGGCTTCGGCCGCATCCTGCCGCGCCTGCTGCAGCTGGAAACGCCGTCGGGCTTTCCGGTGCGCAGCGCGATCTTCACGCATGTGGAAGACCGCATCCCGACCGGCACTTTCGACCGCAACAAGATCCTGATCAGCGTGCATCCGCAGCACCAGGACGTCTGGTACTGGACCATCCCGTTCTCCGACGGGCGCTGCTCGCAGGGCGTGGTAGCCGAAAAGGCGTTCCTGGACCGCTACACCGGCACCGAGACCGAACGGCTGCAGGCACTAATCGCCGAAGAGCCGGGCCTGGCCGCGCTGCTGGCCGATGCGCAATGGGATACCCCGGCGCGCCAGATCGCCGGCTACTCGGCCAATGTGAAATCGCTGTGGGGCAACGGCTACGCGCTGCTTGGCAATGCCGGCGAGTTCCTCGACCCGGTGTTCTCGTCCGGCGTGACCATCGCCTTCAAATCGGCCAGCCTGGCGGCGCAGTGCCTGGTGCGCCAGCTGCGCGGCGAGACCGTGGACTGGGAGCAGGATTTCGCGCGGCCGCTCAAGGCCGGCGTCGATTGCTTCCGCGTGTTCGTCGAGGCCTGGTATGAAGGGCGTTTCCAGAAGCTGATCTTCCATCCCAATGCCACCTCGGAAATCCGCGACATGATCGCAGCGATCCTGGCCGGCTACGCGTGGGACCGCGACAACCCCTTCGTTACCGAGCCGCGCCGTCGGCTGGCGGTGCTGGAAGAATTCTGCAAGGTCTGATGAACTGCCTTATCTTCTCTGCGCTGGCGCTGAGCGCTGCCCTGATAGCGGGCTGCGCGTCACCCGGCGCCGCCCCGGAACGCACGACACTAGCTGCCAGCGGCACTGCATTGCTGCGCCTGTCGCCGGCGTCGCTGCAGCGCGAGTTGAAGCTGCAGCAGCACATCACCGTCGAGTTCACCGTGCAGGGCCGCACCGAGCACCGCGAACTGCTGACGCTGTTGGAGGCCGATGCCGCACGCACGCGCCTGGCCGCCGTCAGCGGCGGGCAGGTGCTGGCGCGGCTGGACTGGGACGGCACGACACTGCAGGTATCGCGTTCGCCCTGGGCACCGGCGGAGCTGCAGCCCGAACGCATCCTGAGCGACCTGCAGCTGGCGCTGTGGCCTGCCGCGGCGATCCGTGCGGCGCTGCCGCCGGACTGGAGCCTGGACGCCTCTCCCGCGCTGCGCCAGTTGCGCCACGGCAGTGAAGCCGTGGCAGAGATCCGCTTCCCCGATCCAGCAACCACGTTGTTCTTGCAACGCCGCGACGGCTACCGCCTCACGATCCGCAACTTGCCGGCCGCAACAGGCGCGACCGGCGCGAATCCGGGTGGTCCGGCATGACGGTATATCTGAACGCCATCGGCATCCGCTGCGCGCTCGGAGACGGGCAGGAGGCGGTGCGCGCAGCCATGTGGCAAGCTGGCGCACCGACGACCGGCGAAGTCACCGACCGCTACAGCCCAGGCCGTCCGCTGCTGCTGGGAACCGTCAGCGAGCTGGACGATGATGCCGTGCCCGCGCACGCCAATCCGCGGGATCGCAGCCGCAACAATGCCTTGCTGCTCGATGCCCTGGCCCAGCTGCGCCCAGCGGTGGACGAAGCCATTGCCCGCGTCGGCCCGCGTCGCGTTGCGGTGGTGCTTGGCACCAGTACTTCGGGCATGCGAGAAGCGGAACAGGCCGTGCAGGCACTGACGAACGCGGGCGTGCTGCCGCCGGGTTACCACTACGGTCAGCAGGAGCTCGGCTCGCCGGCGGGCTTCCTGGCTGGCGTGCTGGGCACTACGGGACCCGCGTACACGATCTCCACCGCGTGCTCATCCAGCGCAAAGGCGCTGGCGGCTGGGGCCAGGCTGCTGCGCCACGGGCTGGCGGACGTGGTCGTGGCCGGCGGCGTCGACACACTGTGCGCATTTACCGTAGCCGGCTTTTCCTCACTGGAATCGATCAGCCCGGTGCGCTGCAACCCGCTGTCCGCCAACCGCAATGGCATCAATATCGGCGAAGGCGCGGCGCTGTTTCTGATGTCGCGCGAAGCCGGGCCGGTACGCCTGGCCGGCTGGGGCGAGTCATCCGATGCCTACCATATGTCGGCGCCCGATCCACAGGGCAAGGGTGCCCAACTGGCCATGCGGCACGCGCTGAGCCGCGCCGGCATTGAGGCGCAGGCTATCGACTATGTCAACCTGCATGGCACCGCCACGCCCGCCAACGATGTGATGGAAGCCCATGCCGTGGCTGCCGTGTTGGGCAACGAGGTGCCAGTCAGCTCTACCAAGCCGTTGACGGGGCATACGCTGGGGGCGGCCGGCGCTATCGAAGCCGCTCTGATGTGGCTCACGCTGTCCGGCAATCCGCGCGGCCAGCTGCCGCCGCACTGGTGGGACGGCGTGGCTGACGCCGCGCTCCCGCCGCTGCACGTGGCCACGCCCGGAAGCACCCTCGGGCGAGCGCCGCGCCACGTGATGAGCCTTTCATTCGCCTTTGGCGGCAGCAACGGCGTGCTGGTGCTCGGGCAGGGATAGGCATGCAAGACATGGACACTCTTCCTCCCGTTGCCGAAGTGGTGCCGCACAGCGGCGCCATGTTGCTGCTCGACGCGTTGCTGCATGCCGACGAAGAAAGCTGTACGGTGCGCGCCATGGTGCGATCCGCACAGCTTTTCACCGATGCGACGGGCATGCCCGGCTGGGTCGGCATCGAATACATGGCCCAGGCCATCGCCGCCTGGGCCGGCATGCGCGCCCGGCGTGCCGGTCGCCCGCCTGCCATCGGCTTCCTGCTGGGCTCGCGCCGCTACGCCTGCGACGTGCCGGCCTTCCCCATCGGTAGCGAGCTGACCATCACCGCGCAAGCAGAACTGACGGGGGACAACGGCCTCGGCCAGTTCGCCTGCCGGATCGCACTCGATGGCCGCGAGGTCGCGCGCGCCAATGTCTCCGTGTTCCAGCCTGCGGATGCGCAGGCCTTTCTGCAAGGACAACAGCCATGAGTAATCCGACCGTACTGGTCACGGGTTCGTCGCGCGGCATCGGCCGCGCCATTGCCTTGCGGCTGGCCCGCGATGGCTACGACGTCGTCGTGCACTGCCGCTCGCGTCGCGACGAGGCAGATTCCGTCGCCGACGCGGTGCGCGCGTGCGGACGCAAGTCGCGCGTGCTGTGCTTCGATGTGGCCCGCCGCGAAGACGCCGCCAGCGCGTTGCTGACCGATATCGCCGCGCATGGCTGCTATTACGGCGTGGTGTGCAACGCCGGCCTGGCGCGCGATGCCGCCTTCCCGGCCATGACCGGCGCCGAATGGGACGAGGTGGTGCACACCAACCTCGATGCCTTCTACAACGTGCTCAACCCGGTGGTGATGCCGATGGTGCAGCGCCGCCAGCCGGGCCGCATCGTCACGCTGTCGTCGGTGTCGGGGCTGGTGGGCAACCGCGGCCAGGCCAACTACAGCGCGGCCAAGGCCGGCATCATCGGCGCCACCAAGGCGCTGGCGATCGAACTGGCCAAGCGCGCGATCACCGTCAACTGCGTCGCGCCGGGCCTGATCGACACCGACATGGTCGAGGCCCACGTGCGTGACGAAGCGCTGCGCATGATCCCGGCGCGGCGCATGGGCACGCCCGAGGAAGTGGCCGCCACCGTGGCCTTCCTGCTGTCGCCGGATGCGGGCTATATCACGCGGCAGGTGATCTCGGTCAACGGGGGGATGTTCGGGTGAAACGCGTCGTCATTACCGGAGCTGGCGCCATCAGCGCGCTGGGCAATGACTGGGCGGCCGTGCGCGGCTTCATGGCGGCGGGTCGCAGCGCCGTGGTGCGCATGTCCGACTGGGAAGGCATCAAGGGCCTGAATACGCTGCTGGGCGCCCCCGTGCCGCCGCTGACCCTGCCTGCGCACTACACGCGCAAGCGGACCCGCTCGATGGGCAGGGTGGCGCTGATGTCGGTGTTGGCCAGCGAAGCCGCATTGCAGGACGCGGGCCTGCTCGGCGACCCGCTGCTGACCAGCGGCAGGGTTGGCGTCGCCTACGGCTCATCCACCGGCACGCCCGAGGCGGTCGCCGACTTTGGCCGGATGCGCAGCGAGCGCACCACCGAGGACATCAGCGCGACCACTTACATCCGCATGATGCCCCACACCACTGCCGTCAATATCGGCGTGTTCTTCGGCATCACCGGCCGCATCGTCACCACCTCCAGCGCCTGCACCTCGGGCAGCCAGGGCATCGGCTACGCGTATGAAGCGATCCGCAGCGGCCGCCAGGTGGCGATGCTGGCCGGCGGCGCGGAAGAGCTCGACGCGACCGAGGCAGCCGTGTTCGACACGCTCTTTGCCACCAGTACCTGCAACGATACCCCGCAAACCACGCCGCGTCCGTTCGACGGCGGCCGCGACGGCCTGGTGCTGGGCGAAGGCGCGGGCACGCTGGTGCTGGAAGAGCTGGAGCATGCCCGGGCGCGCGGCGCGCGCATCCTGGCCGAGATCGTCGGCTTCGGCACCAACAGCGACGGCGCGCACGTGACCCAGCCCAAGGCCGAAACCATGGCCGTGGCGATGCGCCTGGCGCTGGACGACGCGGGTCTCGATGCCGCTCGCATCGGCTACGTCAACGCGCATGGCACCGCCACCGACCACGGCGACGTGGCCGAGTCGCACGCCACCCATGCCGTGTTCGGCCCCACCATGCCGGTCAGCTCGCTCAAGAGCTACATGGGCCATACGCTGGGCGCCTGCGGCGCGCTCGAAGCCTGGATGACCATCGAGATGATGCGCGACGCCTGGTTTGCGCCCACGCTGAACCTGAGCAGCCCGGACCCGCGCTGCGCGCCCCTCGACTACATCATGCAGACCCCGCGCGAGTTGGCGGTGGACTATGTGATGAGCAACAACTTCGCTTTTGGCGGCATCAACACATCGCTGGTGTTCCGCCGTTGGGAAGACTGAAGTCCTGTTCCGAAGTCCTTTTTAGATTGCCAGCCACATACCAACCAAAAGAAGGAAAATCTATGAAGCACGTTCTCTCCGCCGTCGCCCTGACGCTCAGCGTCAGCGCCATGTTCGCCAGCCCCGCGATGGCGCGCGATACCAAGTACATGCTGCCGCTGCAGGAAGTGCTCGACATGCCGGAAGCCAAGGAAAAGCTCGACGATTCCTTCCGCTTCTACTTGTCCGGTCAAAAGACGCCGAAGGTGATCGAGCGCCTGGACTCGGGAGTGTCCAACCGCAAGACCAACGGCGTCGGCAAGAGCGATGAGGATGGCTGCCGCTGGGCTGCGCTGTCGGCGCTGATCGCGCTGCAGGACACGGCCAAGACCAAGGGCGCCAACGCGGTCGTCGACATCGTCAGCTACTACAAGAAGAACGAAGTCGCGAGCCCGACCGACTATGAATGTCACGCGGGTGCCGTCGTGGTAGGCGTGGCGCTGAAGGGCACCTACGCCAGGATCGGGAAGTAATGACGGTCTGGCTGCACCTTGGCAGCGTGAGCGCGCTTGCTGCGCAAGCCCCTGGGGGGCAGTCATGGATGTCTGCCAGCGAACGCGCGCGCCTGGCCGGTATGCCGGCAACGCGCCGACGCGCGCAGTTCGTCGCGGGCCGTTGGCTGGCCCGCAATGTTCTGGCACAAGCATTCGGCGGCAACTGGAACGACTGGTTGCTGACCGATAGCGAGGATGCGCCACCGCAGGCTTGCGGCCCGGTGCCGGCTAGCCTGTCGATCTCGCATAGCGCGGAATTGGTCGGCTGCGCGGTGGGGCTCGGCGCCCTCGGCCTGGATATCGAACCAATGCGGCCGCGCAAGGGCCTGGACGATCTCTATGCCGCGATCACGACCTGCGCAGAACGCGCCGCGCTCATCAGCCACGTGGCACCGGCAGACACCATGCATCGCTTCGCGCATGCATGGACGCTGAAAGAGGCCTGCATCAAGCGTAACGGCGGTGGCCTGTTCGCCACCATGCTTGGCCATGCACTATTGCTAGAGCCCTCGTGCGCCCAAGAGGCCAATGCCTGTACCTGGCTGCATGACGGGCATGTTGTGGCGCTCTGCGCCGCCGACATCACTACCCTGAACATCTCCGAGATATCAGCAGCCCGGCGCTACTGGCGCGTGGTTCCGGCCGGCACATCCCATCTGGCCGATGCCGCAGACCGGAATCCGAGCCCTATGCCTGAACTCATTGCGCCGTCTTGTGCTGGCGCTAACCACAAGCCCTGATGAACGGTGTCAGTATTTTCTTCCTGCAGGCAATGCTGGTGGTCGCGCTACCTTATCTGCTGTGGCGCGGTGCAGGACTGCGCTCGGTTTTTCCTCTGGTTGGCGTGCAGGTACTCGCCGGCATCGTACTGGGACCATCGGTATTCGGCGCGCTCGCGCCGCGGGGCTGGACTGCGCTGTTCGGGCCCGAGCGCCTGCCGATGCTGTCCGGCATTCAATGGCTGGCCGTAACGCTGTTCTGCTTCCTGACCGGCCTGCACCTGCGCGAAGGCAGCGTGCCCGCGCAGTGGCGCGATACCGTAAAGATCTCGCTGGGCAGCATTGCGGCGCCGTTCGGACTCGGTGCTGCGGCGGGCTGGTGGATGGCCACGGCGGGCTGGCCGGTCGTCGGCGCGCTGGCCAGTCCTGAATGGTTCGCCGCCGCCATGGGCATCTGCACCGCCGTCACGGCGCTGCCGGTACTGGGTGCGCTGTTGCGCGAGATGCGCCTTACCGGCACGCACCTGGGCCAACTGGCGCTGCGCTGCGCGGCCGTGAACGATGCCTGGGTCTGGCTGTTCCTGACCCTGGTGCTGCTGCAGCATGGCGGCCACGGTGGCGCAGGCGCTTTCACCGTTGCGGCCGGCGCGGCTGCCTACCTGGGGCTGATGTTCCTGGCGGTGCGCCCGACCCTCGCGTGGCTGCTGCACCGGAGGGAGCCGGAGACCGAGTTGCTTCTGGCGATGGCGCTGTGCCTGGTGCTGGCGTCGGCATTCCTGGGTGAACTGGCAGGACTGCACCATGTGATGGGCGGCTTTGTCGCCGGGCTAGTATGGCCGACGCGCGAAGCGAAGCGTGTGCGCCGACAACTTGAACCTGTCACGGTGGTTGTTCTGCTGCCCTTTTTCTTTCTCGCCGCCGGGCTGCGTACCGAGATCTCGTTGAACCACCCCATGACGCTATGGATAGCCGCGCTGTCGCTGGCCGTCGCCATCGCCGGCAAGATGGCCGGCGTCGCGCTGCCGGCGCGACACGCCGGCATGGGGTGGCGCGATGCGCTGGCACTGGGCACGCTGCTGCAGACCAAAGGCCTGGTCGAGGTGGTGGTCCTGACCGTACTGCTGGACGCACGCATCATCAGTACCGCCGCATTTTCCGGACTGCTGCTGATGGCGCTGCTGAGCACCTTGCTGGCGCGACCGTTGACGATATTGGTGGCACGGGAGCGCCTGCCCTGAGTCACGCAGCGCCGCCCGCGGCTGCTCATGGCGACGAAAATCCAGGCAGCCCTGCAATGGATTGCGCCAGGAACTCCAGCAGCACCCGCACCGGCGCCGGCTGGTAGCGCCGCGTCGGGCAGACCAGGAAGGCTTCCTGCGCCGGGCCCTGCCAGCGCGGCAGCACCCGTCGCAGCGCGCCGCTGTCGAGCAGGTCCTGCACCAGCCACGCCGGCGTCATGCCGAAGCCGGCGCCCGCAAGAAAGCTCTCGCGCATCGCCAGCGAGTTGTTGACACGGTAGCGGCACGGCGCGCTCACCAGCGCCTGCCCGCCCGGACCGTCGAGCACGATGTCGTCGCCGCTGGCGAGCCATGTAAAGCGCAAGATCTGATGGCGCGCCAGGTCCGCCGGCTGCCGGATCCTCGGGTGCCGCGCCAAATAATCCGGCGCCGCCACCAGCACGCGCTGCGACACCGCGATCCGGCGCGCCACCACATGCGGCGGCAGCGTGGCGCCGAGGCGCACCGCCACGTCGACCCCGGCTTCGACCAGGTCGACGAAGCGGTCGTCGAACAGCAATTCCACCTCGACTTGCGGATAGCGCTGCTGGAACGCCAGCACCAGCGCGTTGAGCCGCAGCACGCCGAAGCTGGCTGGCGCACTCACGCGCACGCGGCCGGCGGGCTGTCCCGTCACGCCGCGCGCGTCGCTGACGGCCTCGCCGTATTCGTCCAGCACGCGCCGAGCGCGCTCGTAGAAGCGCCGCCCGGCCTCGGTCGGCAACAGGCTGGTGGTGCTGCGCGCCAGCAGCCGCACGCCCAGGTCGCGCTCCAGCGCGGCCACGGTCTTGCTGATGGTCGGCTGCGTCGACTGCTGCTCGCGCGCCACCGCCGACAGGCTGCCCAGCTCCACCGCGCGCACGAAGACCTGCATTGCCCGGATGGTGTCCATGCCGCTCCTTGTCTTACGTCATTCCGGATTGGAATGAGCAATATGCCATTTTGCCTGCTACCTGGCATGAGTGGAATGGCCTAACTTTGGCCCCATGCCGGCAACGTTGCCGGTCCACCTGACAGGACCAACCCATGATTTCCAATCTACGTTTCCTGCGCCGCCTCGCGGCAACAACCCTTGCCGCCGCCGTCGCCAGCGGCGCAGCGCTTGCCAGCCCGTTGCAAGACCAGGGCTGGCTGACCAGCTGGATGGCCAGCCACCAGCCGGTGTGGCAACCGGATGCCCTGCCGCTGCCTGCCGGTGTGCCCTCGGTGCTGACGGACCAGACGGTGCGCCAGGTGGTGCGGCTGAGCGTGGGCGGGCGGCGGCTGCGCGTGGTGCTGTCGAACCCCTATGGCCGGCAACCGCTTGTGATCGGCGCAGCGCAGTTGGCACCCCACGCCGGCGGCGGCCGCATCGACCTCGCCGACAACCGCGCCGTGACCTTCGGCGGCAGCGCGACGGTGACCATCCCGGCGGGCCAGTCGGTGGCAAGCGATGCGATCGCGCTCGATACGCCGGCCCTGGGTGAACTTGCGCTCAGCCTCTACCTGCCGCAGCGCACCGCGATCGAATCGTTCCATTGGGATGGCCGCCAGACCGCATGGCTGGCTGCGGGCAACGCGACCGCGCGAGCCATGCTGGCTGCGCCACAAGTGTTCAGCGCGCGGGTCTTGCTGAGCGAGGTGCAGGTCGAAGCCCCGGCCGGCGCGGGTGCGGTGGTCGCGATCGGCGATTCGATCACCGAAGGCAACGGCTCTACCCCCGACGCCAACCGGCGCTGGCCGGACCTGCTGGCGCAGCGGCTGGCCAGCGACAGCGTGGCCGTACTCAACGCCGGGATCTCCGGCGGCCGGCTTCTGCGCGACGGCATGGGGGTGTCCGCGCTGGCGCGGCTGGATCGCGACGTGCTGAGCCAGCCGCATGTCCGCACCGTGATCGCCGCCATCGGCATCAACGACATTGCCTGGCCGGGCTCGACCTTCGCGCCGCACGACGCCGTGCCCAAAGCTGAAGAACTGATCGAGGGCTACCGGCGCCTGATCGCCCGGGCACATGCACGCGGCGTGCGCGTGATCGGCGCCACCATCACGCCGTTTGCCGGCGCATTGCGCGATACGCCGATCCGCGGCTATGACAGTCCGGGAAAGGAAGCCGTGCGGCTGGCGGTCAACGACTGGATCCGCCATGGCGGCGCGTTCGATGCGGTGGTCGATTTCGACGCGGCGGTGCGTGATCCGGCGCGGCCGCAGTCACTGCTGCTGGCCTTCGACAGCGGCGACCACCTGCATCCCGGCGATGCCGGTTATCGCGCCATGGCGGCGCAGTTCGAAACGGTGTGGCCGGGCGATGCCGGTCTGTTCGGCTCCGGCGCGCCCGCCGGGAACAGCGGGCAATAGACCGCGTTTGGCGCGCAACTAGCGCTGCGCCGCAAACCGATCGGTCGCGGCAATCAACTGGTCCATGATGCCCGGCTCGGTCCACGCATGGCCGGCGCCTTCGATCAGGTGGAACTCCGCCTGCGGCCACGCCTGGTGCAGCGCGTAGGCATAGCGCACCGGGCACGGCATGTCATAGCGGCCGTGCACGATCACGCCGGGGATATCGGCCAGCTTGTGCGCGTCGCGCAGCAGCTGGCCCTCTTCCAGCCAGCAGCGGTGCGTGAAGTAATGGTTTTCCAGCCGGGCGAAGGCCAGGGCGAAGTGCCCGTCGTCATGTTTGGCGCTGTTCCCCGCATCTGGCAGCAGCGTGATGGTCTCGCCTTCCCACACGCTCCAGGCGCGTGCCGCTTCCACCTGCTTGTCGGGGTCGGGGCCGGTCAGCAGCTTGCGGTAGGCCGCCATCATGTTGCCGCGCTCCGCTTCCGGCACCGGCGCCTGGAAACGCGCCCACTTGTCGGGGAACATCTCGGACACGCCGTACTGGTAGTACCAGTCCAGCTCCGCCTGCGACACCGTGTAGATGCCGCGCAGCACCAGCTCGCTCACGCGCTGCGGGTGCTTCTGCGCATAGGCCAGCGCCAGCGTCGAGCCCCACGAGCCGCCAAACACCAGCCAGCGCTCCACCCCCGCCAGCACGCGCAGCCGCTCGATATCGTCGACCAGGTGCCAGGTGGTGTTGGCCTCCAGCCCCGCATGCGGGGTCGAGCGCCCGCAGCCGCGCTGGTCGAACAGCAGCACGTCATAGCGCGCCGGATCGAACAGCCGCCGGTGGTCCGGAGCAATGCCGCCGCCCGGCCCGCCATGCAGGAACACCGCGGGCTTGGCCCCGGGCGTGCCCACGCGCTCGTAGTAGACGACGTGCCCGTCGCCGACATCCAGCGTGCCGGTTTCGTAGGGCTCGATTTCGGGGTAGAGGGTGCGTAGGGCGGGCATGGGTGATCTCCGGAGAAGGGGGTCCCCGTCTTGACTTCCTGTTAGCGGCATTCCATCTCATGCTGAGCCGCCAGAGCAAGAAATGCGGACCGCGTCATATGTCTGCTCTTTGCCGCGTCGTCGATCGCATGCACCAGTCGCTCCGGCAGGCTGATGTTAACGCGCACTGCCTTCGTGTTGACACGGGAGAGATCGATATCGATCAGCATCCAAACACCGCCTTGATAGGCGGGATCGTTCAACCATTGGTCGAGGCCTGAGGGCTCGGGAATGACTTCGCCATCGGCAAAGTGCGCCTCAACGGCTTCCTGCGCATTGGCTGGGATGTCAGCCCAGTCGTCAGCCGCAGAAAAACAACCCGGGAAGTCTGGAAACGAGATGCCGTGCGCGTGGGTGGCGTCGCCCGGCTCGATGTGAACGGGATATAGCATGGGGCGAATCGATAAGGATTTATTAGCGGATGCGGGCCTGTTTAAGGATGCTGCGCACTGTGCCCAGGGGCAGGTCTTTTTTCGGATGCGGCACCGTGACTTTGCCGGGCTTGGTTGGATGCTTGAACTGGTGGTGGGATCCCACGACATGCGTCAAGTACCAGCCGTCGGATGCCAGTTTCCTGATCAGATCCGCGCTCTTCATTTGCGCAAATCTACACAATAATATGCCTCGCGTCCAGCATGCGGGTTCAAGGCGCGACGTGAAATCCGCCGGTAAGGCGACGTTGCCGTTCAAGGCATTTGGACCGCACTAACCCGCAAACACCCCCATCACCCAATCCCGCAGCAACCGCGTAGCCGGCCGCTCCGCCGCCCGCTCGCTGTACACCAGGTCATAGCGGAAGCTCTCCAGCGCCAGTTCAAAGGGCTGCACCAACGCGCCCGACGCCAGTTCTTCCGCCACCAGCGTCAGGCTGAGCAGGCCCACGCCCTGTCCGGCGATGGTGGCCTGCACCGCGTGGATCTCGTCGGTGAAGCGCAGGCCAGCCTGCGGATCGGCTACCTCGACGCCGGCCTGCGCCAGCCAGTGGCGCCAGACCGGCGCGCGCGCGTCATCGCGCGCGGCGGCGCCCCATTCGAAGTGAACCAGCGTGGCGTGCTTCAGGTCCTGCATGGATGCCAGTTCCAGGGCGGGGCTGCAGACCGGCGCAAAGCGGTCGCGGAACAACGGCTCGGTCACCAGCCCCGGATAGCTGCCGCTGCCGTAGCGGATCGCCGCGTCGGCATCGTGGTCCAGGTCGACGATCTGGTCCGACGCATCGAGGCGCAGGGTCCAGTCGGGATGCGCGGCGCGGAACTGGCCGGCAAGCGGTGCGAGCCGCCTGGCCATGAATGCCACCGTTGATGTCAGCGTGGCGACGTGCGGGCGGCCGCTGCGCTGCACCGCCTGCACCGCGCGCTCCATGCCGTCGAGGCCGTCCCGCACCGCCGGAAACAGCTGATGCCCGGCCGCCGTCAGCCGCACCTTGCGGGTCTGGCGCTCGAACAGCCTCACGCCCAGGCTCTCTTCCAGCGCGCGGATCTGGTGGCTGATGGCCGTCGGCGTGACGTGCAGTTCATCGGCGGCGTGCTTGAAGCTGGCGCGGCGGGCGGCGGCTTCGAAGGCGCGCAGGGCGCCGAGGGGCGGCAGTTTGCGCAAGGTGTCTCCATGGATGAGTTTGCCTCATGTATCGACTGAAAATCGACCATTTGTCGCGGTCGACATCGGCTCCGATACTTTGCACGTCGGCTGGCCTGCAAGACGAACAGCCAACTGCAAGATGAATTTTACTAAATCATTACCGGAGTCAGCGATGCACCTGGAACAAGTCCACACTCAGCCCGATCCCTATGCCCCCTACCTGCTATCGCAGGCCATCCGGGCCGGCGGTCTGCTGTTCGTTTCCGGCCAGGCCGGCGTCGGCGACGATGGCGCCATCGTCGGCCGCGGCGACTTCGACGCGCAGGCCGAGCAGGCCTTCCGCAACCTCAGGCGCGCGCTGCAGGCGGGCGGCTCGGGGCTGGACCGCGTAGCCAAGGTGACGATCTTCCTGACGTCGATGGAATACTTCCCGAAGATCGTCGCGCTGCGCCGCAAGTGGTTTTCCGCGCCCTATCCGGCCGATACCATCGTCGAAGTCTCGGCACTGTATTCGCCGGACGCGATGATCGAGATCGAAGCCATCGCGCTGACCACGGAGGGCGCGCAATGACCACCCCCGCCGCGCCTTCGCTGTTCGATACGCCGGCGCTGAACGGCGTGCCGCTGCGCAACCGCCTGGTGGTGGCACCGATGACGCGCATCAGCGCCACCGACACCGGCGTCCCCACCAAGGCCATGCGCCGCTATTACGAGGGCTTTGCCCGCGGCGGCTTTGGCCTGATCGTCAGCGAGGGCATCTATACGGACCGTGCCTATGCGCAGGGTTATGCCGGCCAGCCGGGACTGACCGACGCGCAGCAGGCGCGGGGCTGGCGCGGGATCGTCGACGCGGTCCACCATGCCGGCGGGCGCATGGTCGCGCAATTGATGCATGCGGGGGCGCTGTCTCAAGCCAACCGCTTCCGCGACGATACGGCCGGGCCTTCGGCCGTGCAGCCCAGGGGCCTGCAGATGACAGCGTATGGCGGCACCGGCGCGTACCGGATGCCGCGCGCAATGGACGAGGCCGAGATCCTGCAGGCCATCGATGGCTTTGCACAAGCAGCGCGGCTGGCGCGCGAGACCGGCTTCGACGGCGTGGAAATCCACGGCGCCAACGGCTACCTGCTCGACCAGTTCCTCAACGGTCATACCAACTTGCGCCAGGATGATTGGGGCGGCGGCATCGCGCAGCGCATGCGCCTGATGCTGGAGACGATCCGCGCGGTGCGCGCCGCGGTGGGGAGTGATGCCATCGTCGGCGTGCGCATCTCGCAGGCCAAGGTCAATGACTTCACCTACCAGTGGCCCGAAGGCGCGGAGGGCGCTGCCGCGGTGTTTGCCGGCATTGCGGCAAGCGGCGTCGACTATCTCCATGTGACCGAGCATGAAGCTTGGCAGCCCGCCTTCGCCGACGGCGATGCGTCGCTGGTGCAGCATGCCCGGCGCGCGGCGCCGGGGCTGGCCATCGTCGCCAACGGTGGCCTGACGGAGCCGGTGCGCGCGGCCGGCATGCTCGAACAAGGCGCGACGCTGGTCGCGCTCGGACGCGGGGCGCTGGCGAATCCGGACTGGCCGGTGCGGGTGCGCGCGGGACAACCGCTACGGCCGTTCGATGCCGCGGTGCTGGCGCCGCTGGCCGGCATCAAGGACGCGGAACTGGCGTTGCGCGAATCCCCGGCAGCGTTGGTGGGCTGACGTCCTACCGCCCGGCACGGTCCCTGCGCCAGTTGGCCGGCGCCGTGCCGAACTGCGCCGAGAACCAGCGCGTGAAGGCGCTGGCCGAGCCATAGCCCAGCAGCTGCGACACGCGCAGCAGCGAATAGCGCGGGTTCTCGACATAGCGTCGCGCCAGCTCGCGCCGCACGTCGTTGAGGATGCCCGTGAAGGTCTCGCCCGCGTCGTCGAGCTGGCGCTGCATGGTGCGCAGGCTCAGGCCCAGTCCCTCGGCCACGGCCTCGCAGGTGGCGCGGCCCATCGGCAGCATCAGGTAGATGGCGGCGCGCACTTCGTGGCCGATCGACTGGGGGTTGGCGCGCGGCAGGGTGTCGATGAACTGCTGCGCATAACGCGCCATGACGGGATCAGCACCCGGGTTGGGCGCGTCGAGGTCGGCGGCGCGGCAGACAATGCCATTGCAGTCCGCATCGAATTCCAGCGGGCAGCCGAACAGCCGGCGATGCACGCGCAGGTCGGCAGGCGCCGCATGCGTGAAGCTCACCCCGATCGGCTGCCAGCGCGGCCCCAGCAGCAGCGCGCACATGCGGAACACGACGCCGATGGCCAGCTCGGTGGCCTGCCGCGAGGGCGCGTCGCTCAGCACCTCCTGCCGGATCACCACGGCGCTGCCGGCATCCTCCAGCAACAGCGCCACCGAATCGTTGACCAGGTGCCGATAGCGAATGGTGGTGGCCAGCGCGGCGCGCAGCGTGGGCTGCTGGCTGATCAGCAGGCTCATCACGCCAAAGTCCGACAGCTGGCGCGACTCCGCCATGCGCAGCCCGAACGTGATGCAGCCCGAGGCCTGCGCAGCGGCTTCCAGCAGCGCCACGCAGGCGCCGAGCGGCACCCGCTGGTCAGGATCGTCCAGCCAGGCGCGGCGCAACCGGGCCTGGCGCAGCAGCGGCTGCGGGTCCAGGCCGAGGTCGCGCGCTACCTCCAGGAAGTTGGTCAGTGCGGCGGCACGTATGAGCGTTTCCAAACCGTTCTTGCCTTGCGATGGGTTCCGATTTCCTGCGCCGTGGCGGCGGCCTGCCGGCCCGCCGCAGCAGGATCATAGGCCTCCTGGCATGAAATGCAAAGTCGGCGGTAGCCAATGCAAAGCCGGCGCGGATCGCTCTCCCTACAGTGGCAGGCATGTGCAGCGCATCTGCACCAACGCCAATTCCAGGAGACCAGAACCATGGCAAATGTCGTCCGCATGTACGAGACCGGCGGCCCCGAAGTGCTGCGCTACGAACACATGGAAGTCGGCGAGCCCGGGCCGGGACAGGTCCGCATCCGCCACGTCGCGGTGGGCCTGAACTACGCCGACACCTACTTCCGCAACGGCACCTATCCCGTGCCGCTGCCCAGCGGCATGGGCGTGGAAGCCGCCGGCGTGGTGGTGTCGGTGGGCGCGGGCGTGACCAACGTGGCGCCGGGCGATCGCGTCACCTACACCGGCTTCGTCAACACGCTGGGCGCGTACAGTACCGAGCGCCTGGTGCCCGCCGCGCCGCTGATCCGCCTGCCCGACAGCATCGCCTTCGAAACCGCGGCGGCGATGACCATGCGCGGGCTGACCTCGGCCTACCTGATGCGCCGCATCCATCCGTTCCAGGCCGGCGACACCATCCTGCTGCACGCGGCAGCAGGCGGGGTCGGGCTGATCGTGTCGCAATGGGCCAGGCTGCTGGGCCTGACCGTAATCGGCACGGTGTCGACCGAGGCCAAGGCCGAGGTGGCGCGCGCGCACGGCTGCGACCACATCATCTACTACACGCGCGAAGACGTGGCCAAACGCGTGCGCGAACTGACCGATGGCGTGGGCGCGGCGGTGGTGTTCGACAGCGTCGGCAAGACCACCTTCATGGGCTCGCTGGATTCGCTGCGGCGGCGCGGCACCATGGTCTGCGTGGGCACCGCCTCGGGCCCGGTGCCGCCGTTCGATCCGGCGCTGCTGGCGATGAAGGGCTCGCTGTTCCTGACGCGGCCCGCGCTGGCCGACTACATCGCCGATCCCGCGGAAAAGCAGGCGCTGGCCGACGAGATCTTCGGCCACGTCGCCGCGGGCCGCATCCACATCGGCATCAACCAGCGCTATGCGCTGGAAGATGCGGTCCAGGCGCACCAGGACCTGGAAGCGCGCCGCACCACCGGATCATCGATCTTCGTCATCTGAAAAACAAAGAAAGAGGAGACCACCCATGCATGCGGAACCGCTGACCTGCACCATCGGCGCCGAACTGACCGGCGTCAGCCTGGCCGATGCCTCGCGCGACGCCGGCCTGTTCGCTGAAATCAAGGCGCTGCTGCTGCAGTACAAGGTCTTGTTCCTGCGCGACCAGCACATCACCCGCGCCGAACACGTTGCCTTTGCCCGCCAGTTCGGTGAACTGGAAGACCATCCCGTAGTGGGCAGCGACCCGGAGCATCCGGGTCTGGTGCAGATCTACAAGTCGCCCGACAGCAAGGTCGAGCACTACGAGAATGCATTCCATTGCGATGCCACCTGGCGCCAGGCGCCGCCGATGGGCTGCGTGCTGCGCTGCGTGGAAACGCCGGCGGTCGGCGGCGACACCATCTGGGTCAACATGGGCGAAGCCTACCGGCGCCTGCCGCAGGACATCAAGGCACGCATCGAAGGGCTGCGCGCGAAGCACAGCATCGAACACACCTTCGGCGCCAACATGCCGCCGGAGAAGCGCGCCGCGCTGGCGGCGCAATTCCCGATGGTGGAGCACCCGGTGGTGCGCACCCATCCGGAAACGGGCGAGAAGGTCCTGTTCGTCAACGCCTTCACCTCCCACTTCGCCAACTACCACCGCGGCGACGTGATCCGCTTCGGCAAGGACTTCATGCCGGGCGCGGGCGACCTGCTGCACTACCTGTGCGCGCAGGCAGAGATCCCGGAATACCAGGTGCGCTGGCGCTGGAAGAAGCACAGCGTGGCGATCTGGGACAACCGCTGCACGCAGCACTACGCGGTGCAGGACTATGCGCCCACGGTGCGCAAGATGGAACGTGCCGGCATCATCGGCGACGTGCCGTTCTGACTACGGCAGGCGAGAAACAAAAAAGGGCAGCCTGGCGGAGCTGCCCTTTTGCGTATTGCCGGCTGCGGCTTCAGGGCTGGATATTGAAGGCCTTGACGATGCCGGCATTGCGCTCGAACTCGGCCCGCACCGACTCGCTCAATTGCGTCAGAGGTTGCCCCGGCAGCGGCTCATAGCCGAGCGCCTCCATGCGCTCGCGCACCCTGGCCGAAGCCGCGGCCTTGTACGCCGCCGCGTGGATCTTGTCGGCCAGTTCGGGCGACAGCCGCGCCGAGGCGATCACGCCGACCCAGTTGCTGAACTCCATCTCCGGGTAGCCCATTTCCGCGAAGGTCGGCACCTGCGGCAGCAGCGCCGAGCGGCTCTTCGCCGCCACGGCATAGACCTGCACCTTGCCGGCGCGGATCATCGGCAGCGAGGTCACCATGCCGTCGTACATCACCGCGATCTGGTTGCCCATCACCTGCGCCAGCGCCGGCGCCGAGCCGGCGAAGGGCACATGCTGCAGGTCCAGCCCGGCCTTCTGGTTCATGATCATGCCGGCGTAGTGCGAGGCGGTGCCGGCGCTGTACGAGGCAAAGCTGAGCTTGCCCGGATTGGCGCGCGCGTAGCTGACCAGGCCCTTCAGGTCCCTGGCCGGCAGGCCGGGCGCGCCGATCATCACCATGCGCGAACGCGCCACCGCGGCAATGGGCCGGACATCCTTGAGCGGGTCGAACGCGGGCTTGAGCACGTGCGGCACCTCGGTCAGCACATTGCTGGCGGTGACCATGATGGTCTGGCCATCGGCGGGCGCCGCCAGCAAGGTGGTGATGGCGATGCCGCCGCCCGCGCCGGGCTTGTTGTCGACCACCACGGGGTGGCCGAGGTCCGCCGATAGCTGGTCGGCCAGCAGCCGCGCGAGTACGTCCATGGTGCCGCCGGCCGGCGCCGGCACCAGCATCCGGACCGGCTTGCTGGTCCAGGCCATGGCAGAAGGGGCGGCCAGCGCGAGGCTGGCCGCGGCGGCGGCGATGCGCAGCAGCAAGGCGGGGCGGGTGGTCATGTTGTCTCCGTTATCTAGTATGGCGGCTGCCGGCCCGGCGTGCCGGCACCTCGGCCAGGACCTGCGCGCGTTCAGCCTCGCTCAGGTGCAGCCAGCGGCCGATTTCAAGCCGGGTCCGGCCACAACCCTGGCAATAGCGGTTGGCAAGATCCATCCGGCAGATGTTGATGCAGGGATTGGCAAGCGCGTCGGGGTGATGCATGGCGGACTCCTGTCATGCCTTGCGGGGCCGGCGGTGCACCGGCCCCGACCACTGCCGTCAGGCCGCGGCGCGCAGCGGCAGATTCTTCTGGCCCGACTTGCGGTTGGGGGCCATGCCGTTGGCCTGCAGCGTGGCCTCGGCACTGTCGTACCAGGTGCCGATGCGGTAGATCTCGCGCGCCTCCTTGCCCGAGGCGATCTCGCGGCCCAGCTCGCGCGCCACGCGCACGCATTGCTCGATCTGCTGCACCGAGGTCATGCGGTTGCCGTGCTGGTCGATGATGGTGTCCTCGATGCCGCAGCGCGGATGCAGGCCCATCGCCATCGCCATCATGTTGAACGGCAGCACATTCTTCAGCAGCGACTCGGCGGTCAACGTGCAGCCGTCGGGGGCGCGGTGCACGAAGTTGAAGAAGTTGAACGGGTTGGGACCGTCAAAGCCGCCGCCGATGCCGATCCAGGTCAGGTTCAGCGGACCGGTGTAGACGCCCGCGCGCACCAGCCGCTCCAGCGTTTCCAGCGCATGCATGCCGGTCAGCTGGAAGTGCGGCTGGATGCCAGAAGCCTGCAGCCGGCGCAGGTGCTCTTCGACCCAGCCCGGGCCGGCCGGCACGGTCATCTCGCGATAGGCGGCCTGGTAGGCCGGGTGCTCCAGCGAGGTCCCCTTCAGGTACTCGGGATAGAGCAGCTCCATGATGTTCATCTGCGTGGTGTTGATGGCCACGGTGACCTGGTCCGGCTTTGGCTGCAGCTCCGCCAGCATGTGGCGGGTGTCGTCGGACAGCCACTTGGCCTCCTGGCCGTCGTCTTCCGGCGCGAACGAAATCGAGCCGCCGACCTGGATGATCATGTCCGGCACCGCGGCGCGCACGCCGGCGATCAGCTCGTTGAACTTGGACAGGCGCTTGGAGCCCTTGCCGTCGAGTTCGCGCACGTGCAGGTGCAGCACGGTGGCGCCGGCGTTGTAGCAATCGACCGCCTTCTGCACCTGTTCCTCCATGGTCACCGGGATGTCCTCGGGGAAGTCCTGCGGCATCCACTCGGGGCCATACGGCGCCACGGTGATCACCACCTTGTCCATGTTCTCGGGGTGCAGGGAATCGTCGAGGAATTGCATAGATCGCTCCGGTTGGTTGGTGACTGGAGTATCGATCAACGAACCGTCGCGATTTGACGATCCGGGACAACCGATTTACATTTCGGGACACTCAGGGAAAGCCCGGAAAGCCGCTGTCATGTCCTACTACCTGCGCAGTGCCAGCCTGACCAACTACGTCGAAGTCGCGCGTGCGCTGGGGCTGGATCCGTACCAGCAGCTCAGGGCCGCGAAGATCAACCGCTCAGTGCTGCTCGACCCCGATATCCGCATTCCGGCGGCGGCGGTGGGGCGCCTGCTGGACGCGTCGGCGCGCGCCGCCGGGGCCGAGGATTTCGGCCTGCGCATGGCCGAGCTGCGCGAGTTCTCCAACCTGGGCCCGCTGGCCTTCGTGGTGCGCGAGGAGCCGACGCTGCGCCGTGCGCTGGAATCGATGGTGCGCTACATGGGCCTGCAGAACGAATCGCTGTCGATGCGGGTCGAAGACAGCGATGACCTGGTGATGATCCGGCTGCAGGTGCTCAGCGAAGCGCCGGGCACCTTGCGCCAGGCCACCGACCTGGCGGTAGGCGTGATGTTCCGCATGCTGAAGCTGTTCCTGGGGCCATCGTGGCGCCCGCGCAGCATCTGCTTCACGCATCCGGCGCCGGCCAGCACGGCGACTTACGCGCGCGTATTCGGCATGGCCGGCTCCTTCAACCAGGATTTCGACGGCATCGTCTGCCAGGCCGCGGACCTGGAAGCGCCGTTGCCGTCGTACGACCCGGTGATGGCGCAGCAGGTGAAGCAATATCTCGGCACGCTGCTGGCGCAGTCGACCGCGGCCACCATGCCGGACATGGTGCGCAAGCTGGTGTACGCGCTGCTGCCGACCGGGCTGTGCTCGGTAGAGCGCGTGGCCCAGCATCTCAGCGTCGACCGCCGCACCGTGCACCGGCGCCTGGAACAGGCGCATACCACCTACTCCGACATCCTCGCCGAGGCCCGCGCCGACCTGGTGATCCGCTACCTGGAAAACCGCGAGCGGCCGCTGTCGGAAGTGGCCGCGCTGCTGGGGTTTTCGTCGCTGAGCGCGTTCTCGCGCTGGTTCAGCGGGCGTTTCGGGCGCAGCGTGTCGGCATGGCGCGGGCGGCAGGATCAGTAAAAAGACGCCGCACGCGCATCTACGGCGCGGCGGCCATAACGAGCCCTGGCTGGCAGCAAGGCCCCGATCAAAACTTGTGCCGGATCCCCAGCGCCACGCCAACCATGCTGCGTTGCCCGTTGGCCGCGGCATAGCTGTTGCCCAGCGACAGGCTGTTGGCATAGACCGTGGCCAGCGATTCCAGCATCAGCCCGGCATTGCGCGCGTAGGCGGTGGACAGGTACACGTCGGTGCGCCGCGAAAACGCATAATTGGCGACAAAGGCGATCTGCCACGGATTGGCCACGTGCGTATCGCCGAACAGGCTCCTGACGTTGTCGTAGTTGTATTCCAGCGTCAGCCCCACCGCCGGGCTGACCTGGTAGTTGGCGCCGATCCAGTAGTAGTCATCGCGCTGGATCACCACGTCGGCGGCGTTCTTGTTCTGGCCCCAGCGATAGCCGCCCATGACCTTGGCCGGGCCGAAGGTGTAGCTCGCTGCCACCACGGCCTTGCGCGCGGTGCCACTGCCGGTGCCGATGGTCGGGTTCCACTGGTCATAGCCCACGGTGGCGCCGAAGGGTCCGGCGGCATACGCGAGCGAGGCGCCATAGGCGGTGTCGCGGCGGAACTGTCCGGGCACTTCGCCACTGCCCCCGATCGGCGTGGCGATGCCGACCGTCTGCGGCAGCGCCAGCCCGACGCCGAACGACCAGTGCGCGCGCGCGGTCAGCGGGCCGAACTGGCCGGTATACTTGACGGTGTTGTCCTCGCGGAAATTGGCGCCGGCCTGCAGTACCACCGGCTCGTATTGCGTGGCGTAGGCCGTGGGCGAGAAATTTGCCAGGGCTTCGAAGATCGACGTGTACTGGCGGCCCAGGCTGAGCTGGCCGATGCCGGCGTGCCGCACGGCAACAAAGGCCTGGCGACCGAACAGGCGCCCGCCTTGCTGCAGCGCGCCGTTGTCCACGCCGAAACCGCTTTCCAGCACGAACGATGCCTGCCATCCGGCGCCCAGGTCCTCCATGCCGCGCAGGCCCCAGCGCGAGCCGGACAGGCCCCCCGAGGCCATGCGGAACACCTTGTCGCCCGCCCCCGGGTTGAAGCCGTTCGCCGCGACCGGCACAGCACCAACGCGGTTCACGTATTCGACGTTGATGTCGGCCACGCCATACAGCGTGACCGACGATTGCGCGGCGGCCGCCAGCGGGCACCCCAGCATCAGCGCCATGACGGCGTTTCGGTTTTTCATTGGTCTCCTCCTTGTTGGCCCGGCCCTGGCGGCCGGATGCTCTTGTTATGGCGCGCGCTGCGGCGCGCTCACGCCTGCCGCGCGACCAGCGTCTCCAGCTCCGCCAGCAATGCATGGGCGCGCGGCCAGGGGCCGTAGCCGGCGGCCGGGTTGAGGTGGCCGACGTTGCCCAGGTCCACCAGCCGGCTGCCCCACGCGGCGGCCATTTCAGTGACGCGCGCATGGCTGGCCAGCGGATCGTTGCGGCTGGCCGCCACAAGGCTGGGGAACGGCAACGGCGCCAGCGGCGTCGGCAGCCAGCCGGCTTGCGCCAGCGCTTGCTGCGCCGGATAGCCGGGCGGCAGCGGCTGCGTAAAATCCGGCGGCGTCACCAGCAGCGCGCCGCGGATGGGGCGGCGGTGCAGCGCCGCCCAATGCACGGTGATCATCACGCCGGCGCTGTGCGCGACCAGCACCACCGGCCCGTCGATGTCCGCCAGCGCCGCCTCGAGCGCGGCGACACGGGCGGCGCGGCTGAGCTTGTCGTGCTCCAGCGGTGGCACGCAGCGGGCGTCATGCCCCTGGGCCAGAAGTTCGGCTTGCAGCAGGGTCTGCCAGTGCTCGGCGACGTGGTCGCGCAGGCCCGGCACCATCAGGATGGTGGGTGAGGGGGTAGCAGTCATGGTGGGATCGGGAAAGGGTCAGGCAGGAACTGCGTGGGGCACGGGTTGGCCATCCAGGCGCCGCAGGTCCGCGGCATAGTGCCGACGGCCGATGCAGAACAGCAGCGTGGCGGCGGCGCCGGCCAGCGGAATCCATTGCAGCGCGCCGGTCAGGCCGATGCGGTCGGCCAGCACGCCGGTCAGGAACGGACCCGGCGCCAGGCCCAGCAGGTTGTTGATCAGCGTCAGCGTGGCAAACGCGGTGGCGTGAATGGCGGGCCGCGTCAGGTTGGCCACCATCGCGCTGGCCGGGCCGGCGCAGCCGCCCACCACCAGCATGCCCGCCCCGATCAGCACCAGTTGGACCGTGCCGGCGGGCAGTCGGAACGCCGTCATCAGCAACACGCAGCAGGCCAGGCTGTAGGCGATGGCCATCTGCCATTTGCGCCCGGGCGCGCGCCGCGCCACGCGGTCGGTCAGCGCGCCGCAGACCACCATGCCGGCGCCGGCCACCAGCACCAGCAGCGCCGCCACCACGCCGGCACGGCCGGTGGCCATGCCGTACTCACGCGCCAGGAAGCTCGGCAGCCACGCCAGCAGCGCGGCCATCACCAGCAATTGCAAGGCGCTGCCGGCGCAGGCGCACAGCATCGAAGGCAGCGTCAGCAGCTCGCGCACGATCCGGCGCGGCGCCAGCTCGCGCGCCGTGGCCGCGTCGCTGCCACCGTCGTCGTTGGCGGCGCCAACGCGCTGCTGCAGCCCGCGCAAGCGCCGCTCGCTGATTGTCAGCGCGTAGCAGGCCACCATCGCCAGCCCGAACGCGGCCATGCCGGCAAAGGCCATGCGCCAGCCGAAATGCGCGGACAGGATGCCGCCCAGCCCCATGCCCAGCACCGAGCCGAACGCGCCGCCGGCGATAAACGCGGCGCTCAGGCTGGCGCGCAGATGGCGCGGGAACACCGACACAACCACCGCGATCCCCACGCTGCCGTACGCGGCCTCGCCGATGCCGACGCACAGCCGCGCCAGGAACATCTGGCCGAAACTGCCCGCCAGCGCGCAGCCCAGCGTGGCCAGGCTCCACAGCGCCGCCATCAGCACCAGGCTGCGCACCCGGCCCCAGCGGTCGGCCAGCAGCGACAGCGGAACCGCCAGCACGCCCACCATCAGCGCCACCACCCCGCCGAGCGCTCCCAACTCGGTATCCCCGAGCTGCCATTCGGCCTTCAGCAGCGGGAACACGGCATTGAGCACCTGGCGCGACATGTAGTCCGACAGCAGCAGCGCAAAGGTCAGCGCAAACACCAGCCACGCATAGCGCGATCCGGCAGCCGCGGGCGCAGCGGGAGTCGACGCGGCGGATGCGGCGGCGGCAAGGGCAAGGCGGGATCTGGGCATCGGGCGTCTCCGGAAACCGGCCGGCGGGCTTGGCGCCGCCGTGCGTTCAGTGCCCGCGCTAAGTGGCGGACGAGCGCAGCCAGTATCAGGCGATCGGCACCACGCGGTTTGATATTCCGGGACGTTCGCTTGACATTATGGGACAGGTCGGGAAAACGCGGAGACAAAAAAACCGGCACCCTGAGGTGCCGGTTTCTGGCGGCCCCGCCGTCAGGCGGAGAATCGCGACGCTCAGTCTTCCAGCTTCGGCAGCGAAGCGCTGACCTGCGTCGACAGCAGGCCGGTCTTGGCATACGTCTGCAGCTTCTCGCGCGTATCGACGATATCCAGCGTGCGCATGGTCAGCTGGCCGATGCGGTCCAGCGGCGTGAACATCGACTCGCCCTTCTCCATGGTCAGCCGTTCGGGCTTGTAGGTCAGGTTGGGCGAAGTGGTGTTCAGGATCGAGTAGTCGTTGCCGCGGCGCAGCTCGATGGTGACCTCGCCGGTGATGGCGCCGGCGACCCAGCGCTGGGCGGTTTCGCGCAGCATGATGGCCTGCGGGTCGAACCAGCGGCCCTGGTACAGCAGACGGCCCAGGCGGCGGCCGTTGTCGCGGTACTGCTCGATGGTGTCTTCGTTGTGGATACCGGTGATCAGGCGCTCGTAGGCGATGAACAGCAGCGCCAGGCCCGGGGCTTCATAGATGCCGCGGCTCTTGGCCTCGATGATGCGGTTCTCGATCTGGTCGCTCATGCCCAGGCCATGGCGGCCGCCGATGCGGTTGGCTTCCATGAACAGGTCGACAGCATTGGCGAAGGTCTGGCCGTTCAGCGCCACCGGCTGGCCTTCCTCGAAGCGCACCGTGACTTCCTCGCGCTTGACTTCGACGTCGTCGCGCCAGAACTGCACGCCCATGATCGGCTGCACGATGCGGATGCCCGAATCCAGGTGCTCCAGGTCCTTGGCCTCGTGGGTCGCCCCCAGCATGTTGGAGTCGGTCGAGTACGCCTTCTCGGCCGACATCTTGTAGTCGAAGCCGTTCTGGCGCATGAACTCGGACATCTCGGCGCGGCCGCCCAGTTCGTCGATGAACTGCTGGTCCAGCCACGGCTTGTAGATCTGCAGGCCCGGGTTGGTCAGCAGGCCGTAGCGGTAGAAGCGCTCGATGTCGTTGCCCTTGAAGGTGCTGCCGTCGCCCCAGATGTTGACGCCGTCTTCCTTCATCGCGGCGACCAGCATGGTGCCGGTGACGGCGCGGCCGATCGGGGTGGTGTTGAAGTAGGTGATGCCGGCAGTGGAGATATGGAAGGCACCGCACTGCAGCGCGGCGATGCCCTCGGCCACCAGCTGCGCGCGGCAGTCGACCAGGCGGGCTTCCTCGGCGCCGTATGCCTTGGCGCGGCGCGGGATGTCGTCGTAGTCGGGCTCGTCGGGCTGGCCCAGGTTGGCGGTGTAGGCGTAGGGGACGGCGCCCTTCTGGCGCATCCAGAGGAGTGCCGCGCTGGTGTCAAGGCCGCCGGAGAAGGCGATACCGACGCGCTGGCCGGTAGGAATGTGCTGCAGGATGGTAGTCATCGCCAGAGATCAATGTGAATTTGTCGGCTCTTGGACGGGCTTCCACTGCGTCGGCCGAAAGCGGCCGGGGGGCGGCGGGAAGCACGGCGACGCGGCCGGCCGAGTCACGTGCCGAGTCAGTGCCAAACGCGAATTGTGACACGGCAGCGCCCACGCGCCAAACGCGGGGTCGGGCCGGGGCGCCGGCGCCACCCGCACGCGCGCCGGACGCCTCGATGCCGCAGCGCCGCCGTACCGTTCAAATCCGGCGAACGCGCCTTTCAAAACTATCGACTGGCTCGCTCCGATACCCCTCCCTATACTGCGCCGCACTGTCATCGGAAAGCGGAGTCGTCATGCTGCATCGCGCCCTGGAAGGCGTCCGGGTCCTGGATTTGTCGCGCATCCTGGCCGGTCCCTGGTGTACCCAGAACCTGGCCGACCTGGGCGCCGAAGTGACCAAGGTCGAACACCCCGAACGCGGCGACGATACCCGCGGTTGGGGGCCGCCCTACCTCGACGCACCGGCCGGCACCGAGGGCGATGCGCGCCTGTCCGGCTACTTCATCTGCTGCAACCGCGGCAAGCGTTCGATCGCAATCGACTACGGCACGCCCGAAGGCGCGGCGCAGGTGCGCGAGCTGGCGCGCGAAGCCGACGTGCTGGTCGAGAACTACAAGGTCGGCACGCTGCGCCGCTACGGGCTGGACTACGACACGCTCAAGGCGATCAACCCGCGCCTGGTCTACCTGTCGATCACCGGCTTCGGCCAGAGCGGGCCGATGGCGGACAAGCCTGGCTACGACTACGTGTTCCAGGGCATGGGCGGGCTGATGAGCTACACCGGCCAGCCCGACGGCACGCCCGGCGCCGGCCCGCTGCGCACCGGCGTCGCGGTGGTCGACCTCAGCACCGGCATGTATGCCACCTCCGCGGTACTGGCCGCGCTGTACCAGCGCCAGGCGACCGGCGTGGGCGCGCACCTGGACATCGCCCTGCTCGACGTAGCCGTGGCGATGAATGCCAACCAGGCCGCCAACTACCTGGTGTCGGGGCAGAACCCGCAGCGCAGCGGCAACGCCCATCCCAACTGCGCCCCGTATGAAGTGTTCCGTTGCGCCGACGGCCACCTGATCCTGGCGATCGGCAACGACAGCCAGTTCGCACGCTTCTGCGCCGTGGCCGGCAGCCCGGCGCTGGCGCAGGATTCGCGCTACGCCACCAATTCCGCGCGCATCGAACACCTGGACGCCTTGCGCGCGCAATTGACCGAACTCTTCCCCACCCGCACCCGTGCCGCCTGGACCGAGGCCTTCGACGCCGCCGGCGTGCCGTGGGGCCCGATCCACACCATGGACGAAGTCTTCGCCCATCCGCAGGTCAGGCACCGCCGGCTGATGCAGGTGGCCGAGCACCCCGTGATGGGCCGCGTGCCGATGGTGCGCAACCCGATGCTGGCCGGGCACGACGGCCCGCCGCCGCCACCGCCCTTGCTGGGCGAACACAGCCCGCAGCGCTGACCGCCCTGCCACGAGATCTATAACCCTGACCCGGAGACACCCGATGAAACCCGCCCTTTTTGCCATGGCCTTGCTCGGCATCGCCAGCAGCGCGCACGCCGCCTACCCCGAGCGGCCGATCAAGCTGATTGTGCCCTACGCCGCCGGCGGCACCACCGACATCATTGCCCGCATCGTCGGCACCCGCCTGGGCCCGGTGCTGGGCCAGCCGGTGGTGATCGAGAACCGCCCCGGCGCCGGCGGCGCGGTCGGCAGCGCCTACGCGGCCAAGCAGCCGGCCGACGGCTACACGCTGGTGATGGAGGTGGAAAGCTCGCACGCGGTCAACCCCAACGTCTACCTGAAGACCGCCTACGACCCGGTCAAGGACTTCGCGCCGATCAGCAACCTGGCCGACGTGCCCAACGTGCTGGTGGTCAATCCGGCCTTCCCGGCCACGGACCTGGCGTCGTTCATCAAGCAGCTCAAGGCCAATCCCGGCAAGTACTCGTTCGGCTCGTCCGGCAACGGCGGCCTCAGCCACATGAACGGCGAACTGTTCATGAACGCCACCGGCACGCGCATGCTGCACGTGCCGTACAAGGGCCTGGGCCCGGCGCTCAACGATGCGGTCGCCGGGCAGATCCAGGTGGTGTTCGACAATATCCCGTCGTCGTCCGGGCTGATCCAGGGCGGCCGCCTCAAGCCGCTGGCGGTGGCAGCAAAGCAGCGCCTGAAGGTGCTGCCGAATGTGCCCACCTATGCCGAGGCCGGCCTGCCGGCGATGAACAACCCGTCGTGGTTCGGCCTGGGCGCGCCGGCCGGCACGCCCGCCGCCATCCTCGACCAGCTCAACGACGCGGTGCGCCAGGTGCTGGCCGAGCCGGAGGTGGTCGCCGCCATCGAGAAACAGGGCGCGATCCCGGCACCGACCTCGCGCAAGGCCTTTGGCGACCTGGTCCGTGGGCAGAACGCGCACTGGAAGCAGGTGGTCGAGGCCATCCACTTCACCAAGCTCCAGTAAGCCACGAGGACCGACATGAGCGCACTTCAGCAGGAACCGCACGCCGGCGTCGAGATCGACGCACGCGGCATTGCCACCATCACCATCCGCGAGGCCGGCTCGCTCAATATCCTGAGCACACCCGTGATCGCCTCGCTCACGCGCGCGATCGAAGCGCTGGCCGCCCAGGACGCGCTGCGCGTGCTGGTGCTGCGCGGCACCGGCGACAAGGGCTTTATCGGCGGCGCCGACATCAAGGAGATGGCGGCGCTCGACCGCGCCAGCGCCGAGGCCTTTATCAGCGGCCTGCGCCGCCTGTGCGATGCCGTGCGCCACCTGCCGGTGCCGGTGATCGCGCGCATGCCGGGCTGGTGCCTGGGCGGCGGGCTGGAACTGGCGCTGGCGTGCGACCTGCGCATCGCCGCCGACACCGCGCAGCTGGGCATGCCCGAGGTGAAGGTCGGCATCCCGTCGGTGATCCATGCCGCGCTGATGCCGCGCCTGATCGGCAATGCGCGCACCGCGTGGATGCTGCTGACCGGCGAGATCGCCGACGCCGCCGAAGCGCTGCAGTGGGGGCTGGTCAGCCGCGTGGTGCCGCTGGCCGAGCTCGACCTGGAAGTCGAGCGCGTGGCCGCGCTGCTGGCGGGCTTTGGTCCGGTCGCGGTGCGCCAGCAGAAACGCCTGCTGCGCGAGTGGGAAGATGCGCCGCTGGAGGTCTCGATCAACAACAGCGTGACCGAGTTCGGCAGCGCCTTCGACACCGGCGAGCCGCAGCAGCACATGGCCACCTTCCTGAACCGCAAGCGCTGAAGCGCGGAGAGGAAGCTACGGCGCCGTGGCGGCCACGGCGCCGCCTTCGCGCGTGGCCACCACGCGCGGATCGTTGAGCAAAAACTGCGCAAAGGCCTCGGCAAACCCGGGCAGCTTGCCGTCGGCGCGCACGATCAGGTTCAGTTCGCGCAAGGCCCACGGCTCGGCCAGCCGCACACCGGCCACGCGCGCCTCGCGCAGCGCCTGCGCCGCCACGCTGCGCGGCACCAGCGCCACGCCGACGCCGGCCTCGGCCAGCGACAGCACCGCATCGAAGCTGTGCGCATGCAGGCGCACGTTTGGACCCTTGCCGGCACGCTGCGCCATCTCGCGCAGAAACAGGAAGTTGCTGCTGGTGCGGCTCATGCAGACAAAGTCGAACGCCAGCGCCGCGCCGAAGCGCACCTCGGGCTCGCGCGCGAGCGGGTGGTCCGCCGCCATCACCAGGATCAATTCGTCGCGCGCGTAGTGCACCGAGCGCACGCCGGCGGCATCGTCGCCGGTATGGAAATCTCCCGCCAGGATGCCGACATCGGCTTCGTGCGCCGCCACCGCGGCCAGGATCGCCTGGCTGGCGCGCTCCTCCAGGTCGATGTTCACGTCCGGGTTGGCCAGCAGGAAGCGGCTCACGCTGGGAATGATGAAGCCGTTGAGCGAGCTGCTGTTGGCTAGCAGCCGGATATTGCCCTTCAGCCCGGCAGAGAAGCGTCCGACCTCGCCATGCATGCGCTCAACCCCCAGCAGCAGTTCGCGTACATGGACCAGCAGGGTTTCGCCGGCAGGCGTCAGCTCCATGCCGCGCGCGCTGCGCACGAACAACGGCGTGCCCATGGCGTGCTCGAGGTTCTTCAGCCGGTAGCTCGCCGCCGACGCGGTGATGTGGGTGGCCGACGCGCCGCCCGACAGGCTTTGCGCATCGGCAATGGCCTGGAACAGGCGCAGGTCGGTCAGTTCGTAACGCAAGGCAACTCCATTTGGGCCGCGGCGGTCGAAACGGTTGGCGATGGGCGGCGGTCTAGCGGGCCATTCTAGTGCACCGCGCCACCCGCACTCCCGCGCCCATCGCGCATTCGATGTGGACGCCGTCCAGTTTCTTTGCTAAGGTATTGTGGACGGCGTACACAAAGCGTGTCGCCATTTTGCCGAGATCCCCGCGGCCCCCTACAGCCCCACAGGCCGCGCCTTCAAAGGAGTTGTCATGCAAGTCCAGCCCTATCTGTTTTTCGAAGGCCGTTGCGATGAAGCGGTCGAGTTCTACAAGCAGACCCTCGGCGCCAAGGTGAACGCCCGCATGACCTTTGCCGACAATCCCGACGCCGGCAAGGGCGGCGAAGGCTGCCAGCCCGGCGCGGGCGCACAGGACAAGGTCATGCACCTGGAATTCCAGGTCGGCGACAGCATCATCCTGGCTTCCGACGGGCAGTGCTCGAACCAGGTCGCATTCCAGGGTTTCGGCCTGGCGATTACCTTTCCCGACAAGGCCGGGGTCGAGAAGGCCTTCAACGGCCTGAAGGAAGGCGGCCAGGTGCTGATGCCGCTCGACAAGACCTTCTTTGCCGAACAGTTCGGCATGGTGGCCGACCGTTTCGGCATCATGTGGATGCTGCTGACGGCGCCCAAGTAAGCCAGGGAGCAGGTTCCCGGCCAGCGGCGCGCTTCGGGCCACAGCCCGGCGATGGGTTTACAATGCGCGCCGCCCGCCGGAGAAACTAGCCATGGACGATCGCATCAACGAACTCGAAATCAAGCTCGCCTTCCAGGAAGACCTGCTCGATACCCTGAACAGCACCGTGGCGCGCCAGCAGCGGCAGATCGACCTGCTGCAGGAGCAGTTCCGCGCGCTGTACCAGCAGGTGCGCAGCGCCGCCACCACCGCGGCCGACGCCGACCCCCTGCAGGAAATCCCGCCGCACTACTGAGCCGGCCCCTTGGCCGATGTGACGGAACGCTGCCCCCTGCCACGCGGTCTGACAGGCTGATTCCATCAAGGCGGCGTCCCACGGCGCGCCCCATCCTGCACATGCGCCTGAAACCTTTCCTGTTGCTTGCCGCCGCCTGCATCGCCGGCTCTGCTCCCGCCCTGGCCGGCTACAACATCTGGACCGGCGAGTATTCCCTGACCCGCCAGGAACTGCAGACCGAACTCGACAAGCGCTTTCCCGCGACGCTGCGCTACGCCGAAGTCGTCAGCGTCCAGCTCAGCCACCCGCGGCTGGTGCTGGATGAAGCCAGCAACCGCATCACCACCCACGTCGACGCACGCCTGACCAACGCGCTGCTGCCCTCCCCTCCCGTCGACGGCAAGCTTGCGCTGAACAGCGGCATCCGCTATGACGCGAGCAGGCGCGCGGTGCTGCTCGACAACCCCACCGTGCAGCAGGTCGAAGTCGCCGGCATGGGACCCTATCGCGAACAGCTCAACGCCATCGGCGCCGTGGTCGCGCAGCAGCTGCTGAAGGATTACCCGATCTATACGTTCAAGCCGGAAGAGCTGCGCGTAGGCGGCAAGGAGGTGGAACCGGGGGCGATTACGGTGGGGAAGGATGAGGTGCGGGTGGAGGTGAAGCAGCGGTAGGCTCGGCTTTCGGGCTGCCTACTCCCTCCCATCCCACCCTACCTCGGCATCAGCCCTTGGGTCGCTTGAACACCAACCCCAACCCCGCCAGCACCGCCCCCGTCCCCGCCAGCGCGAGCGGCGCCATGCGGTTGCCCAGCAGCAGGTAATCCAGCGCCGCGGTGCCCGCCGGCACCAGGTAGAAGAGGCTGGTTACGTTGACCAGGTTGCCGGCGTGGATCAGGCGGTAGAACAGCAGCGTCGCGCCGATCGAAATCACCAGCGCCAGCCACAACAGGGGTGCGGCGAACGCCAGCGAGGCTTCGAAGGCGAAGGGCTGGAACGGCAGGCACAGCAGGCAGGCCGCCAGGCTTGCGCCGTACTGCAGCGGCAGCACTTCGGCGGGCGCGCGCGGGCTGCGCTTCTGCAGGATGGCGCCGACCGTCATGCTGGCCAGCGAGGCCAGCGCGCACAGTACGCCCGCCGGCGACAGCCGGGCCAGCAGCAGGCTGTCGGCGACGACCATCGCCAGCCCGGCGAATGCCAGCGCCAGGCCGCCCAGCCGCGCGACGCTGGCGCGGCGCTCGGTCAGCAGCAGCGTCAGCATCGGCTGCGCGCCCAGCACCGTGGCCAGCACGCCGGGCGTCATGCCGTGGTCCAGCGCCAGGAAGTAAAAGACGGCATAGCCGCCGATCAGCAGCAGGCCCGTGCCGGCCGTTTGCAGCCGCTCGCCGCGCGGCGGCAGCAGGCGCCTGCGCGCCAGGCCGATGGCGCCCAGCACCGCGCAGACCAGCGCGAAGCGCAGCGTCAGCAGGGCGAACGGGGTGGCATGGTCGAGCGCCAGCCGGGCGGCGATGGCGCCGCTGCTCCATAGCAGCACGAACAGTGGTGTGGCCCAGAGGGCGGAGGAAGTGGTGCGCGTGGTGGGCGTGTTGCGCGCGGCGTCGAAGCGCGCCGCGCAATCTTCTTGGTTGGTCATGGCTTGTCATCTGTCGTCAGCTTGGCGGACTCCGGCGACGCGCGTCGACATGCGGCCACGGCACGGCGGCAGCGCGCACAGGCGTGCGGCGGCCGTGCGCGCGGGCGCACGAAGGCGGGATTACCGGAGACGAGAAGGGCTGGGGCGCGTGCCCGTCAGCCGCGCGGCGGCGGCGGGTGTGCACCGCCGTAGAACGGCGGCGGCGGCGCGACAGATGTGAACGCAGGCGCGCGACGCGGGCACGGCAACGCGCGGCCCGGAGGCGCGGCGATGACGGGGCGTTGGCGGTCTGCGGTCATGGTGGAAATGGGAATCCCGAAGAAATATCGAACCGCTTCAAGCAGGCGGTTCGGCGATCCTATGCCC
This sequence comes from Cupriavidus nantongensis, assembly GCF_041726985.1. GTDB lineage: Bacteria > Pseudomonadota > Gammaproteobacteria > Burkholderiales > Burkholderiaceae > Cupriavidus > Cupriavidus nantongensis_A. Next base: position 1,318,480 of record NZ_CP168302.1, read on the forward strand.
GCGCGGCGCTGGCGTCAACCAGCTGCGGCCTGCTCCAACCGCGACACCAGTGCCTGCAGCGCCGGCGCGCAGCTGGCCTCGACCTTCAGCGCCAGCATGGCGTCGGCACGCGTGGTGCCCAGGTTGAGCGCGGCCACCGGCTTGCCCATCTGGCCGGCCCAGACGCAGAAGCGGTAGCCCGAATAAACCATCAGCGACGATCCCACCACCAGCATCGCATCCGCGGCTGCCAGCGCCGCACGTGCCGCGTCGACGCGCGCACGCGGCACGGACTCGCCGAAGAACACCACGTCTGGCTTGAGGATGCCGCCGCAATGGCCGCACTCGGGTACCTGGAACTGCGCGAACAGCGGCGATTCGAAATGCACGTCGCCATCGGGGGCGGGCGGTGCAATCACGTCACGCAGCGCGGCATTCCGTGACATCAGCCAGTCCTGCAGCCCGGCGCGGTCGTGGCTGGCGCCGCAGTCCAGGCAGATGGCGCTGGCCAGGCTGCCGTGCAGTTCGATCACGCCCTGGCTGCCGGCGCGCTGGTGCAGGCCGTCGACATTCTGCGTGACCAGCGCCGTCATCCGGCCCTGCGCACCGAGCCGCGCCAGCGCGTGGTGGGCATCGTTGGGCCGCGCCTGCCACGCCAGCGGCCAGCCGAGCATGCTGCGCGCCCAGTAGCGCTGCCGCCCGGCGTGCGAGCCGAGAAAGGCCTGCAGCGTGATCGGCGGCGAGCGCTGCCACTGGCCACGCGCGTCGCGGTAGCCGGGAATGCCGGAATCGGTGCTGATGCCGGCGCCGGTCAGCACGAACAGGCGCGGGTGGCGCTGCACGAAATCGAACAGCGCCGCCCCGGCTGCCGGGGAGGGCTGCGATGGCTGCATGGCCGGGACGCTCAGGTGTGTACTCAAGCGGCCGGATCCTCGACATGGCGCGCGGCCTGGCGCGCTTCCCATGCCCGCAGCGCCTCGCGGTAGCGGTCCATCTCCTGGTAGTAGTAATCGAAGATGCAGGGATCGCAGCCGGAGCCGCAGCACTCGCCGTCGGCGGGCCGCTCCGGCGGCTCCGGGCGGGGATCGTCAGGAGTAAGCGTGGAACCAGCGGCGGGGACTACGGGGGACACTTGAGACACTTGCAAATCGCGCGCGCGGCGCCATGGCAGACCAGCCCCCAGTATATTCCGGTGCGCCTGCCCATGCCCGGCGGCCCCTGGAAGTGCCGCCAGCCGATCTGAACGCTTCCGAGCCGCGTGTTGAATTGTTTTGGCGGACAGCGCGGCACAGGGCCTGCGCGCCACGTTTTGCCGGAAGATAGCCGGACTTCCCGCCCCGGCAACCGGCCACGCAGCGGACTGCGACCCCGATCGAGCCATGAAGGCAGCCCCACACCAACGCCTGCGCCACGCCGGCACTAAGCGCTTGCTCGCCGCCATCGCGCTGGCTGCCGGCGCCGCGACGGCCGCGGAGCGCCCGGCGCCCGGTCAGGATGCCGCCGCCGCGACTCCCGCAGTCCCCGCCCACGCCCGGCCTGCCGCGGCGGGGCGCCCGCGCATCTGCCTGGTGCTGTCGGGCGGCGGCGCGCGCGGCGCCGCGCATATCGGCGTGCTCAAGGTGCTGGAGGCAATGCGCATTCCGGTCGACTGCATCGCCGGCACCAGCATGGGGTCGCTGGTCGGCGGCGCCTATGCCACCGGCATGGGGCCCGCGGAGATGGAGCGGCTGGTCAGCGGGCTGAGCACCGACAAGCTGTTCAAGGAACGGCCGCCGCGCCAGGACCTGACCGTGCGGCGCAAGCAGGATGACTTCACCAACCTGTTATCCCCGGAGATCGGCTTGCAAGCGAGCGGCGTGCTGCTGCCCAAGGGCGCGGTCTCTGGCGTGCAGCTCGAGACAGTGCTGCGCCAGCTGGCCAGGACCCCAGGGTTCCGCGATTTCGACCGCTTGCCGATCCCATACCGCGCAGTGGCGACGGACCTGGTGGCGGGCACGCCGGTGGTGTTCAGCCAGGGCGAACTGGCCAACGTGATGCGTGCCAGCATGTCGGTGCCGGGCGCGGTAGCCCCGGCGGAATACGAGGGCCGGCTGCTGGTCGACGGCGGGCTGACCGACAACCTGCCGGTCGGCGTGGCGCGCAACATGGGCGCCGATATCGTCATCGCCGTGAACCTGGGTACGCCGCTGATGAAGCGCGAGGCGCTGACCTCGGTGATCGGCGTGACCGGCCAGATGCTGAACATCCTGACCGAGCAGAACGTACGCGCGTCGCTGGCCTCGCTGCGGCCCACCGACGTGCTGATCGAGCCCGCGCTGGGCGACTTCTCCGCGACCGACTTCGACCACCTGCCGACCACCATCCCGATCGGCGAGGCCGCCGCGCGCAAGGTCGCCGACCGGCTCGCGCCGCTGGCGCTGCCGCCGGCGCAGTATGCCGAGCTGCGCGCGGCCCAGCAGGCGGTGCAGCCGCCCGACACCCGCCCCGTCGACGAGATCCTGCTGGCGCCGCTGCATCGCGTCAATCCGGACTATGCCACCGCGGTGATGCAGACCCGGGCGGGCGAGCCGATCGACCAGGCCGCGCTGGACCAGGATATGCGCCGCCTGTTCGGCACCGGCGACTTCGAGCACGTCAACTACGGCATCCTGGAAGAGCCGGGCCGGCGCGTGCTGACAGTCAATGCCGTGGAAAAATCGTGGGGCCCCGACTACCTGCGTTTCGGGCTGGGCCTGAGTTCGGATTTCCGCGGCGACGCGTACTTCAACCTGGTCGGCAGCTACCGGCGCACCTGGCTCAATGCGCTGGGGGCGGAATGGCGCACCGACATGCAGGTGGGCCAGACCTCGGCGCTGAGCAGCGAGTTCTACCAGCCGCTGGATACGCGCCAGTTCTTCTTCATCGCGCCGCGCATCGAGCTGGAGCGGCGCCCGGTCAATGTGTTCCAGGGCAGCACGCGCATTGCCACCTACGACGTGCGCCGCTTCGACCTGGCGCTCGACCTCGGCAGCCAGTTCACCAAGTACGGCGAGCTGCGCGTCGGGGTGCAGTCGGGCTCCGAGCATGCCACGCTCAGCACCGGCCCGGCGGCGCTGTCACCGGGCCCCGGCAGTATCCGGCGCGGAGCCATCACCGGCCGGCTCTTCTTCGACCAGCTCGACAGCGTGGACTTCCCGCGCTTCGGCTATGCGGGCGGAGTGCGGATCTATGCCTCGCAACCGGGGCTCGGGGCCGACCGGTCTTATATCAAGGCACAGGCCGACGGCATCTATGCCCATTCGTTCGGCGACCATACGCTGTCGTTCGGCTTCAAGGTCGGCGGCAATCCCGGCGGCAAGCCGCTGCCCAACTACGACCTGTTCCAGTGGGGCGGCTTCCTGCAGCAGTCCGGCTATGCGACCGGGCAGCTGATGGGCGGCAACCTGCAGTTTGCGCGGCTGGTGTACTACAACAAGCTGGCGCGGCAAACCCTGCTGCAAGGTGTCTACGCCGGTTTCTCGCTGGAGGCGGGCCGCGTGGGCGACCCGCTGGTGCCGGGCAGCCCGACCGGGCTGCTCAAGTCCGGCTCGCTGTTCCTGGCGCTCGACAGCCCGCTCGGGCCGCTGTACCTGGCCTATGGCCGCGCGGCGGCCGGCGTGTTCAGCTTCTACCTGTACCTGGGCAAACCGTTCTGACGCGGCGCGGCAATGTGCGGTCTGCCGTACCCCTCCAAAGTTGTATGTAATGTCTTAATTCAAATGTCTATACTTTTCCCTGTCACCAAGACCCCCTCTTGAATGACAACCTTCCCCGGTCGCCGCTTCCCCAGCGGCGACTTTTTTCTGGGCGCGTGGCCGACGATGGCGCGCCTATAATCCCTGCCCTGGGCTGCACTTGCGGCCGCCTCCGCGCCAGATTCCGCGCGCACCCTTCATGCAGATCGACTTCCAGCATTTCACGCCGTGGCTTTCGCTCGCCGGCGGGCTTGTCATCGGCCTTGCGGCGGCGCTGATGATCCTTGGCCTGGGCCGCATCGCCGGCATCAGCGGCATCGTCGGCGGCCTGCTGCGGCTGCCGCAAGGCGACACCGCATGGCGCGCGGCCTTTGTCATAGGGCTACTGCTGTCGCCGTGGCTGGCCACCGCGTTCGATGCCATGTCCGTGGCACACATCGATGCGGGCTGGACCGAGGTGCTGGTGGCCGGGCTGCTGGTCGGCGTGGGCACTCGCTACGCCGGCGGCTGCACCAGCGGCCACGGCGTGTGCGGCCTCTCGCGCGGTTCGGTGCGTTCGCTGGCGGCCACCGTGACCTTTATGGCGGCCGGCTTCCTGACGGTGCTGGTGCAGCGCCACGTGCAGGGAGGCTGAATCATGAGCACGTTGTTGGCGTTGCTCGCCGGACTGGTGTTCGGCATCGGCCTGATCGTCTCCGGCATGGCCAACCCGGCCAAGGTGCTGGGCTTTCTCGACCTCGCGGGAGCGTGGGACCCATCGCTTGCCTTCGTCATGGCCGGCGCGATCGGGGTCGGCGTGGTGGCTTTTGCGCTGGCGCGCCGGCGCCAGCGCTCTTTGCTGGGGTTGCCAATGCAGTGGCCGGCGCTGGCTGCGGTCACGCCGCGCCTGCTGCTGGGCAGTGCCGCCTTCGGGATCGGCTGGGGGCTGGCCGGCTTCTGCCCGGGCCCCGCGCTGGTTGCCCTGGGTGCGGGCTATGCCAAGGCGTGGGGTTTTGTCGCGGCGATGCTCGCGGGCATGGCGCTGTTCGAGGTGGCAGAAGCGCTGACCCGGCGCCGCCAATGACGCATCGCAGCATGAAACCAGTACTGGCCCGCAGCGCCGGAGCGGTTTAACATTGCGCGATTATCGAACGACCGTAGACCACTCCCAGCCTCCCATGGATGTCCTCCGCCCCATCGGTCTTGGCCATGCCCAGGCCGACACCGTCCGCGTTGCCCGGCCCCAGGCCGACCTGCTCGCCAGCTTTGCCGGCGATCCCAATTTCATGCTGTCGCTGGCGCGCGGCCTGACCGTGCTGGAAGCGTTTTCCGAGCGCAAGCGCCCGCTCACGATCTCCCAGGTGGCACAGCGGACTCAGCTCTCGCGCGCGTCGGTGCGGCGCTGCCTGTATACGCTGGAGCAGCTCGGCTATGTCAGCCAACAGGACGGACAGTTCGCGCTGCGCCCGCGCGTGCTGCACTTGGGGCACGCGTATTTCTCGTCGACTTCGCTGGTGTCGCTGGCGCAGCCGATCCTGGACAACCTGAGCGCGCGCATCCACGAGACCTGCACGCTGGCGATCCTGGACGGCACCGACATCCTGTACCTGGTGCGCTCCGAAGTGCAGCGCGTGCTGAACTATTCGCTCGGCATGGGCAGCCGCCTGCCGGCCTACTGCACCTCGAACGGCCGGCTGCTGCTGGCGCACCAGCCCGCCACGGTGCTGGACGGCTTCTTCGAGCATGCCGAGCTGCGCCCGCGCACGCTGCAGACCAAGGTCTCGCGGCAGGAACTGGAAGCCTGCTTCGAGCGCGCCCGCGAAGTGGACTATGTGATCGTCGATGAAGAGCTGGAGCCGGGCCTGCGCGCCATGGCCGTGCCGGTGCGCTCGGCCTCCGGCATCGTGCTGGCGGGGCTGAGCGTAAGCGTGCGCGCCGCGCGCGTCTCCGAAGCGGACATGATCACGCGGCTGCTGGCGCCGATGCGGGAGGCCGCCGCGGCGATCGGCCGGATGATCGGCTCCTGATCCTGCCGCTGGCCGGCAGCCGGGTTACCGGCCCGCGTGTGCGCGCAGCCGCGCGGGACTGAGCATGGCCGCAGTCACGCCATGGTCGGCGATATGCGCCGGCAGCGGCCGGCCCTGCGCCAGCGCGGCGCAGGCCTCGCCCATCGCTGCCGAGGTCTGGATGCCATAGCCGCCTTGCGCGGCCACCCAGAAGAAACCTTCCGCGTCGGGATCGAACCCGCCCACCAGGTCGCCGTCGGCGACGAACGAGCGCAAGCCGGCCCAGGTGCGTGCGGGGCGGCGGATCGTCAGCGTGGTCGCGGCCTCGATCTGGTGGATGCCCATGGCGATATCCAGTTCCTCGGGCTGCACGTCGTGCGGCGGCACCGGGTCGGCATTGGCCGGGGAGCCGAGCAGCATGCCGGCATCGGGCTTGATGTACCAGGTCTCGTCGAAGCCGTAGAACATCGGCCAGCGCGAAACATCGATCCCGTCGGGCGGGGCAAAGACGAAGGCCGAACGCCGGCACGGCTGCAGGCCCACCGGCGCCACGCCCGCGCGCGCCGCCACCACGTCGCACCACGCGCCCGCCGCGTTGACCAGCACCGGCGCGCGGTAGATGTCGGCGCCGGCATGGACGTGCCACAGGCCGTCGCGCCGCTCGATCGCCCCGGCCTCGGCGCCGCAGGCAATCACGCCGCCGTGATGGCGCACGCCGCGCAGGTAGCCCTGGTGCAAGGCATGCACATCCATGTCGGCGGCATCGGGTTCCAGCACCGCGCCCAGCACCAGTTCCGGCCGCAGCACCGGCACCAGCGCGCACGCGCCGGCCTGGTCCAGCCGCTGTGCCCGTGCGCCCATGCCGGCCAGCACCTGCCAGTGCGCATCGAGCTGGTCCTGTTCGCCCGGGCGCGCCAGCATCATGGCGCCGCGCGGCGACAGCACGGGATGGTCGGCAAACCCCGCGGGCGGGGCATCGAGGAAGGCGCGGCTTGCCATAGTCAGGCCGCGCACCTGCGGCGTGCCGTAGCTTTCCAGGTAGAGCGCGGCCGAACGGCCGGTGGCGTGGTAGCCCGGCTGCGCCTCGCGCTCGAGCACGATCACGCTGCCCGCGCGCGCCAGCCAGTACGCCACCGAGGCCCCGGCAATGCCGGCGCCGATGACCAGGTAGTCAGCCGAAAACTGCTTGCCGCCGGCCGGAGCCGGATCGCTGTGGACCATTGCCGTGCGCCTCTCGTGTCATGCGAACTGGCGGGCAATGTAGCGTAAACCGGCCCGGGCGCGGAGGGGGAGCGCGCCGGGTCCGAGGCGGCGTCAGCCGCGGTGCGCCAGTTCGAGCGCGAACACCAGCCGCTGCAGGAAGTTCTCCATGCGCCCGTCCGGATTGACGAAGGCGCAGCCGAAGTGGTGGATGGCGCTGTCGTCGTGGCCCACCAGCCAGTGGCCGACCACCTGCATGTCCACCTCCAGCTTGCCCAGCTCGCGGAAGTCCAGCCGGCACTTCGCCACCGTGGTCCCAACCGGCAGGTGATCGGCGGTGACGGTCTTGGAGCGCAGCCCCACGCCGGACAGCGACAGGTCGGCGATATCGAGGCCCAGCACGGTCTTGTCCGGCATCGGCATCTCGCAGCGGTAGCCCTTGGTCACCAGCGTGCGCGCGCGGAAATGGCGGCGGCGCTGGAAGTGATAGAGCTTTTCCGGAAATCCGACGACGAAGGCGGGGCCGTCTTCATAGCGCGTGGCCGCCGGCTGGCCCACCACGAAGTTGACCGGCACGCCGCGCAGCAGCCCGGAGAACGCGTTCTCTTCGGAGGTCATCAGCGACATCCGTTCGGGCTCGGCATTGCACCAGTCGAACACGAAGGTGCGGTTGACCGGATCGACATGCAGGATCGACGTGACGAACTGGTGCGCGGTGCGGGTGCGCACGCTCAGCATGCACTTCTGCCACGCCAGGTCGCGCAGCACCGTGCCGATCTGCGAGTTGTGGGTCAGGCGATAGCGGTCGTCCGCCGGGTCGGCTTCGGCGTCGGGATCGGCGGGCCCGGGGGCGTCGTGCTGGTTCATAGGTTCACGCAACATCTGGAGGGGCTGGGAGCGACGGCTATGGCACAGCCGCGGACCAGCCGGGAGCCCGTCGGCGGCACCGGCCTGCCGGCCGCGCGCCGCATGTTAAGCGCCTGCACCATTGGCCGGCAAGACCGATGATCTCACTTCGGCAAATCTGTGGCAGAACTTAAGGACAGACTTCCGGGGGGTAGCCTTGGCGCGGCTTTCAGGCGTGCGGCGGCGGCGCCACCGTGGCCTGCGCCGCTTCGCGCAGCCATGCCAGCAGGGCCAGCCGGCGCGCGTCGTGCTCGAACGGCGCGGGCGACAGCAGGTGGTAGGCCGAGCCGTCGGCAGCAAAGCCGAACGGCGCGGCCAGCCGGCCGTCGGCGATCTCGTCGGCAGCCATCAGCTGCGAAGCCATGGCCCAGCCCAGGCCCGCCGCCGCGGCCTGCAGGCTCAGATAGAAGTGCTCGTACCAGGCGTCACCGTCCAGGCGCAGGCGGCCCGCGTCATCGGGACACGCCGCCTGCCAGCGCTGCCAGGCCTCGGGCCGCGTGCGCGTGTGCAACCGCACCGGCGCCACCGCGGCACCTTCGGCGGCCTGAGGCCGGCACACCGGACCCACGCGTTCCTGCACCACCTCGCGCGCATGCCAGCGCGCATCGAAGGCAAAGTCGTTGCGCCGCAGCGCCAGGTCGGCGCCGATGCGCGTAAAGTCGATCGGCCCGCCCGCCGCCATCAGGTGCAGCGGAATGTCGGGATGGCGCGCGGCAAAGCGCGGCAGCCGCGGGATCAGCCAGCGCATGGCGATGGTCGGCTCGCACGACAGCACCAGGGCCCGCCCCGTCGGTTGCGTGCGGATGCGCGCGGCGGCGGCGGCCAGCCCCTCCATCGATTGCGTCGCCGCCGCAAACAGCGAGCGCCCCGCCTCGGTCAGGAAAACGCCGCGGTTGCGCCGCTCGAACAGCGCCACGCCAAGCGTGTCCTCGAGCTGGCGGATCTGCCGGCTGACCGCGCCATGCGTCAGGTGCAGCTCCTCCGCCGCGCGGGCAAAGCTCTCGTGGCGCGCCGCGGCCTCGAAGAATCGGATCCATCCCAGCCAGTGCATCGGTCAGTTTTTCTCACGGAATCGCGCGAGTATATATCGGTTGTGGGTGCGCATCCCGGCACGCAGAATTGGGTACGCTTTGGTCCCCGCGACTCGGGATCGGCCCGAAACCACAACATATCCTGACGCAACATGCCCCCTCTCGCCGAATCCCTGGCGGTCGCCACGGTGACCGTGCTGGCCGTGATCAGTCCCGGCCCGGACTTCGCCATGGTCACCCGCAACAGCTACCTGTACGGCCGCCGCGCCGGCTTGCTCAGTGCACTCGGCATCGGCCTGGGCGTGCAGGTGCATGTGCTCTATACGATGTTCGGGGTTTCGCTGCTGATGGCGCACGCGCATGGCGTGCTGACGGTGGTAAAGGCGCTGGGCGCCGTCTATCTGATCTGGATTGGCCTGCAGACGCTGCGCAAGCGAGACGCGCTGGCGGTCGACCTGCACGGCGACCGCGCGCTGGCCCCGCTGGCGGCGTTGCGCATGGGCTTCCTGACCAATGCGTTGAACCCCAAGACCACGCTGTTCGTCGTCAGCACTTACACCCAGGTGGTGGATGCCCACACCCCGGTTCCGGTGCAGTGGGCCTATGGCGGGTTCATGTCGGTGGCGCACCTGGCGTGGTTCAGCGTGGTGGCGTGGGTGTTCACCGCGCCGGCGCTGCGCGCGGCCATGCTGCGGCGCCAGCGATTGCTCGACCGCGCCATCGGCTCGGCCCTGTGCGGACTAGGCGTGGCGCTGGGCTTCAGCAACCTGGCGTAGGGTCCGGCGCCGCCAGCGGCCAGGTTTGGCGCAGCAGGTGTTGCGGCCCCTGCGGTCCGAGCCGGCTTTCGAACAGCACCAGCCGCGCGACGCGCCACGGCACGCTGGCCAGCGTGCGGTGCGCATCGAGCCACGCGCGCAGCGCGCTTTCGGGCACAGTTGGCTTGCAGCGAGCCAGGGTCACGTGAGGATGGAAGCGCCGCCGCTCCGGCGGGAAGCCGGCGGCGTCCGCCAGTGCCTGCCCCACCTCGGCGTGCAAGGCGCGCAGCGCGTCCAGCCCGGGACCGGGCGCGAGACCGGCCCACAGCACCGACCCCGGGCCGCTGCGGAAGCGCCCGGTGCCATACGCCTGCAGCGTGAACGCGGGGGTGCGCAGCGCCGCGAGCGCGGCACCGAGCTTTTCGGCGGCCTGTGCTGCCTCGCCCAGGTCTTCGCCGAGGAAGTGCAGGGTCAGGTGGACTTGCGCGGGTGTCGCGGCGCGCACGCCGGGTGCGGCAGGCAGCGTCGACAACAGCCCCACCGCCTGTGCGGGCGGCACTTCCACCGCGATGAACAGGCGTGCCATCGCTGCGCGGCGGGCCTCAGCCCGTGGTGGCGGCGATGCCCTCGCGCCGCAGCAGGGCGCGCTTGCGCTCGATGCCGCCGGCATAGCCGGTCAGCGCGCCGGCGCTGCCCAGCACGCGATGGCAGGGCACGATCACCGACAGCGGGTTGCGGCCGACCGCGCCACCTACCGCACGCGCATGCGTGGGCGGCAGCCCGAGCGTGCGCGCCAGTTCGCCGTAGGAAGCGGTGGCGCCGCACGGGATCTCCAGCAGCGCCTGCCACACGCGCTGCTGGAACGGGCTGCCGGCAAAGCGCACCGGAACGGTAAAGGTGTCGCGGCGGCCGGCGAAATACTCAGCCAGCTCGACGGCGGCGCGGTCCAGCACCGCGGCATCGGCCGCAGGCACGTCGCGGCTGTCGGCAATGCCGGCGGGATGGTACTTCTGCCCCGCGAAGAAGAGGCCGGTCAGGTGCCCATCACGCGCACGCAGCAGCACGGTGCCCAGCGGGCTGTCGATATGGCGATAGCTGGTCATGGGAGGGTCTCCGGTTGCGCCGCGGCCGGCGGCGTGTCCTTCATCGTTTCATAGCGGTGCCAAAGGTGGATCGCGGCGTAGGCCCGCCACGGCGCCCATTGCGCAGTGCGTTCATGCATCGCGCGCACGGTGCTGACGCCCAGCACCTTGCGCAGCGCATAGTCGGTGCCGGGGAAGGCATCGGGCCAGCCCAGCGCGCGCATGGCGACATACTGCGCGGTCCAGTCGCCGATGCCGTCGATCTCGCGCAGCGCCGCCACCGCCTGCTCCGGCGCCGCATGCGGGTCGAGCACCAGCGTGCCGTCCGCCACACGGCAGGACAGCGCCTGCAGCGTGCGGGCCTTGCCCGGCGACACCCCCGCCTCGCGCAGCGCAGCCTCGGGCAATGCCGCCAGCACGGCCGCGGTCGGGAAGGTATAGCGCAGACCGTCCGGCGGCGCGCCGTCCAGCGCCTGCCCGGCGCGCTGCGCCAGCGCGGCCAGGGTGCGCCGCGCCTGCACCACCGAAATCACCTGCCCGACCACGGCGCGCACCGCGATCTCGAAGCCGTCGACACAGCCGGGCAGGCGCACGCCCGGCATCGCCTGGGCCAGTTCGCCCAGGTGCCGATCCACCACGTCGGGGCGGCAGCCCAGGTCGCACAGCCGCCGCACCTTGCCCAGCGCTTGCGGAATCACGCGCGCCAGCGAGGCCGACAGCGTCACGCGCAGCACCAACCGGCGCGGCACATGTTCGATGCGGACCCAGCCGAGGTGCGCACTGCCACCGGCTTCGACGCGCAAGGTGCGAAGATAGGCACCATCGCGGATGGCTTCGATGCCGTCGACCGCGCGCGTGGCCAGGAAGCGCAGCCATGCGTCCCAGGCAAAGGGCGGCCGGTAGCCGAGCTCGAACACCAGCCGGTCGGCCACACCCTCGGCGGCACGCCGGCGCAGCGCCAGCGGCGTCAGGCCGTAGCGGGTCTTCAGCACATCGTTGAAGCGGCGCACGCTGCCGAAGCCCGCCGCCAGCGCCACGTCCGTGACCGGCAGCGCGGTATCGGCCAGCAGCCGCTTGGCCAGCAGCAGCCGCTGGGTCTGCGCGTACTCCAGCACCGACACGCCGAACTGCGCGTCGAACAGCCGCCGCAGGTGGCGCTCGGTCACGCCGATGCGCGCCGCCAGCGCGGCGACGCTGCCGTCGGCCATGAAGCCTTCGTCGATCAGCGTCGCGGCAGCCTGCGCCAGCCGGCCGGAAATATCAGCCAGGCCGTGCCCCGGCGCCAGCTCCGGACGGCAGCGCAGGCACGGGCGGAAGCCATGCTTCTCGGCCGCGGCGGCGCTTTCATAGAACGAGCAGTTCTCGCGCTTGGGGGTGCGTACCGCGCACACGGGGCGGCAATACACGCCGGTCGACGAGACGCCCACGAAGAAGCGTCCGTCGAAGCGGCGGTCGTGCGAGGCCACGGCCTTGTAGCAGGTATCGGGATCGAGGTTCATGACGGCATGCTACCGCCAGATGCCGGCGCACATCCGCTGGTTTCGGACATTTCCCTCTGGCGCGCGGGGATCGGTTGGGGCACAGTTGCCCTGCCCTTATCTTTCATCGGAGACCCCATGCGCCGCACCGCCCTGCACCTGTCACTGCTTGCCACGCTGGCCTGCCCGCCGGCGCTGGCGCAGCCTTCGGCAGCGCCGGTACAGGCAGTGCAGGCGGTGCAGGTGGCGTCGGTCGAAGGCATTACCGAACACCGCCTGCCCAATGGCCTGCGCATCGTGCTGGCACCCGATGCCGCCAAGCCCACCACCACCGTCAACATCACCTACCTGGTCGGCAGCCGCCACGAAAACTACGGCGAGACCGGCATGGCCCACCTGCTCGAGCACCTGCTGTTCAAGGGCACGCCGTCGCTGCCGGGCAAGACCATCCCGGGCGAGTTCGCGCGGCGCGGCATGAGCGTCAACGGCACCACCGCACAGGACCGTACCAACTACTTCGAGACCTTCACCGCCAGCGATGACAACCTCGACTGGGCCCTGCGCATGGAGGCCGACCGCATGGTGAACAGCGTGATCGCGCGCGCCGACCTCGACAGCGAGATGACGGTGGTCCGCAACGAGATGGAGATGGGCGAAAACAGCCCCGGGCGCATGCTGATGCAGCAGACCATGGCCGCCGCCTATCGCTGGCACAACTACGGCAAGGCCCCGATCGGCGCGCGCAGCGACGTGGAAAACGTCAGCCTCGACAACCTGCGCGCGTTCTACCGCCGCTATTACCAGCCCGACAACGCGGTGCTGGTGGTGGCGGGCAAGTTCGATCCCGCCGCCACGCTGGCCCGCATCGAGCGCTATTTCGGGCCGATTCCGCGCCCGCAGCGCGTGCTGCCGCCGGAGCCCACCGTCGAGCCCGCACAGGAAGGCGCGCGCGAACTGGTAGTGATGCGCCCCGGCGACACCCGCCTGGTGGCTGCGCAATACCATGTCAGCCCCGGCGCGCACCCCGACACCACCGCGCTGTCGCTGCTGACCATCATCCTGGGCGACACTCCCGGCGGCCGGCTGTACAAGGCGCTGGTAGAGCGCGGCCAGGCCGCGTCGATCGGCAGCGCGTTCTATGCGATGAAGGACCCCGGCGCCCTGCTGTTCATGGCGCAGGCTTCGAAAGACCAGCCGCTCGCGGCCGTGCGCGCCGGCCTGATCACGCAGATCGAGGGCTTTGCCGAAGCGCCCGTGACCGAGGCCGAGCTGGAGCGCGCGCGCGTGCGCATGCGCAACGCCTACGAGCAGTACATGAACGACCCCGGCGCGCTCGGGATTGCTCTTTCCGAAGCCATCGCCAAGGGCGACTGGCGCCTGTTCTTCCTGGCGCGCGACCGCATCGAGACCACCACGCTGGCCGACGTGCAGCGCGTGGCGCTGAACTACTTCCAGGCCTCGAACCGCACGCTGGGCGTGTTCCTTCCGGCCGAGCAGCCGCAGCGCGCGCAAGTGCCGGCGGTGCCCGACATCGCGGCCATGGTCAAGGGCTACCAGGGCCGGCCGGCGCTGGCCGCGGTGGCGGCATTCGATCCCAGTCCCGCCAACATCGAGGCCCATACCACGCGCCACACGCTCGCCAACGGCATGCAGATGGCGCTGCTGCCCAAGCCCGCGCGCGGGGAAGTGGTGCACGGCGTGCTGGTGCTGCGCATGGGCGACGCGCAGAGCCTGCAGGGGCTGACCACGGTAGGCGCGCTCACCGCCGCGATGCTTCGCCGCGGCAGCGCCGGCATGGACCGCCAGCAGATCGCCGACCGTATCGAGGCCCTGCGCGCGCGCGTCGGCATCGCGGGCGGCTCCGAACAGGTGACGGTCAGTTTCGAGACGCGCCGTGCGCACCTGCCGGAGCTTCTGTCGCTGTTGCGCGACCTGCTGCGCGCGCCGACCTTTCCCGAGGCCGAATTCGAGACCCTGCGCCAGACCAGCATCGCCGAGCTTGAAAGCGTGCAGCGCGAACCCGGCGTGCTGGCCGCCAATGCGCTGAGCCGGCACGGCGACCCCTACCCCGCCGGCGACCCGCGCCATGCGCGCACCATCGCCGAGAATATTGCCGACTTGCGCGCGGCCACGCTGGCGCAAGTGCGCGACTTCCATGCCCGCTTCTATGGCACGGGGCACGCGCAGCTGAGCCTGGTCGGCGATTTCGATGGCACGGCTGCCGCGGCGCAGGCGGCCACGTTGTTTGGCGACTGGACCGCGCCGCAGCCGTATGCGCGCGTCGATCGTCCGTTCGTGCCGATCCCGCCGGCCGAGTTCACGCTGGCCACTCCCGGCAAGGCCAACGCCGTGTACCTGGCCACCGCCCCAGTCGACCTGACCAACGATGCGCCCGACTATGCGCTGATGATGATTGCCAACCGCGTGCTGGGCGGCGCCAGCCTGCGCAGCCGGCTGGCGGACCGGCTGCGCCAGCGTGAAGGCATGAGCTATGGCGCCAGCAGCTGGGTGCAGGTGGGCGCGCTCGACCGCGCCGGCCGCTTCGGCGTGCGCGCGCAATATGCGCCGCAGAGCCTGGCGCGGGTGCAGCGCGCAGTCAGCGAGGAACTCGAGCGGCTGGTGCGCGACGGCATTACCACGCAGGAACTGGCCGAGGCCGTCAGCGGCCTGCTGCAGCAGGGCATGGTCAGTCGCAGCAACGACGCCGCACTGGCCGGCGCGCTGGCCAGCCAGCTCTACCTGGGACGCACCATGGCCTTCACGGCGCAACTCGAGCAACGACTGCGCGACGCCACGCCTGAAGCGGTCAACGCCGCCATCCGCCGCTATATGCAGCCGGGCACGCTGTCACGCGCCTATGCCGGCGACTTCGCGGGCGCGGCGGCGCAGGGCGCTGCAACTGGCCAGGCAGCCGGCACGCCCGCCGACACTGCAAGCGGCTCGCCCGCCGGCGATACGCCGCCCGCAAGCCTCTGACATGGCCCTGACATACATCGGCAACCATACTCGCCCGGCGTGGGGTCATCCGCGGCGCGTGCAACGAGGCGCCAGGCCCTTGCCCCGACCCCGGGTTGACTGTATATTCGTACAGTATAAGTCGATACAAGAGGTGTGGATGTCAATCGTGCGAGCTGGCAGCAAGGCAGAAGCGCTCAGGCTTCTGGCCTCGGAAGGCGTGCTGGCGCTTGAGCTGGACTACGAGACCGGATGGCAGGACGCCGTCGAACTCGGCAGGCTCGGAGAAAAGCGCGGTATCAAGGTGCAATATCGCGGACAAGAAAGCATCGCCGTCCGTTCCCGCGAAGCCCTGATCGAAGGGCTGGCCAAACCCAAGGCCACATTCCGTCAACGCAATCTCTATTGCCAGTTCGATCTCGGCACGCTGGCGGACCATGAACTGCTCGACCTCGAAGCCAAGGCCACGCGGCTCGGGGACTATATTCTCGCCGGCCACCTGCTGCGCGAGGTCGATGGCGTGTGGCCGCAATAAGCGGCCCGAGCAACCTGAGCGCGCCTGCGTTCACCAGAAAATAAAGAAGCCGCCCTGCAGGCGGCTTCCGTTACGTTGCGCCGGTCACGCCGGCTACGCCAGGCACGCGGATCAATGCCAGACCCGTGTCGCGTTGGCCCAGCGCGCCGCGCATGACTGCGCCACCGGCGCGTCGATGATGTCGTTGGCGGCATCGTCGGCCGGTGCCGCCGCGGCAGCCTCCAGCGCGGTGCGCCACAGCACCGCCGACACCAGTGTCTTGCACTGGCGGCGCTCGCCATGCGCCAGCGCCAGCAGGCGCTCGTAGCCGTCGATCACGATCAGGCGGTCGCCATGGCGCGGCTGCAGCGTAAGCGTGAACAGGTGGTCACACTCGCACTGCATGCGGCCGCCGCTGACCGCCACCACGATGGCGCCGGGCAAGGCAATGCCGCTGCCCTGCACCTTGGTACGCAACCGCGCCAGGTGCGCCTGCACGCGCGGGTCCGGGGCGGCGCCGACGCTGGCCGCCATCTGTGCCGGCAGCGCGCAGAGCGCCATCAGCTCGGCCGGCGACACCGCCAGCGTGTACGCCTGCAGCGTGGGGCGATAGGTCGCCACCACCGCGCGCAGCCGGTGCGGCGCGCCGTCGCGCCCGCGGTATTGCATCGTGTCCATGTCGACTCCTGCCACGGGGGCCGTTGGGGTCAGTCGCGCAGCAGGTGCTTGGCGATGATCATCTGCTGGATCTGCGTGGTGCCCTCGTACAGGCGCAGCAGGCGCACATCGCGATAGAAGCGTTCGGCCTTGTATTCGGCGATATAGCCGGCACCGCCGTGGATCTGCACCGCGCGGTCGGCGACGCGGCCCACCATCTCGGTACAGAACATCTTGGTGCACGAAGCCAGCATGCTGACTTCCGGATCGCTCTTGCCGGCAGGCTTGGCGTCGTAGCGCTGGGCGCAGTCGCGCACCATCGACAGGCCCGCGTAGAGCTCGGCCTGGCTGTCGGCCAGCATCGCCTGGATGAGCTGGAAGTCGCCGATCGGGCGGCCGAACTGCTTGCGCTCCTTGGCATACGCCACAGCGTCGGTGATCAGCCGGTGCGCCATGCCGCAGGCCAGCGCCGACAGGTGCAGACGGCCGCGGTCCAGCACCTTCATGGCGGTCTTGAAGCCCACCCCCGGCACGCCGCCGATGATGTTGGCGGCCGGCACGCGCACGTTCTCGAGCACCACGTCGCAGGTCTTGGTGCCGCGCTGGCCCATCTTCTTGTCGGGCTTGCCCAGCGAGATGCCCGGGGTGTCGGCCGGCACGATGAAGGACGAGATGCCCGCGGCGCCCGGGCCGCCGGTGCGCGCCATCAGCGTGAACGCGCCCGCGCGCGGCGCGTTGGTGATGAAGCGCTTGGTGCCGTTGATGACGTAGTGGTCCCCGTCCAGCTCCGCTTTGGTCTGCAGCGAGGCCGCATCGGAGCCGGCGTTGGGCTCGGTCAGCGCGAACGAGATGATCATCTCGCCGCTGGCGATGCGCGGCAGGTACTGCTGCTTCTGTTCCTCGGTGCCATCCATCAGGATGCCCTGCGAACCGATGCCGACGTTGGTGCCGAAGACCGAGCGGAACGCGAACGCGGTATGGCCGAGGTCATAGACCACATCGCATTCCTGCGACATCGACAGGCCGATGCCGCCGTAGTTCTCGGGGATTGAGATGCCGAACAGCCCCATCTCCTTCATGTCGGCGACGATCTCGGCGGGCACGTCGTCGGTTTCCTCCAGCGTGTCTTCGGCGGGCTTCAGGCGTTCGTCGATGAAGCGCTGCACCGAGGCGCGCAGCAGGGCAAAGGATTCTTGGTCTAGGGCCATGGTGATTCTCCGGGTCAAGCCAGTACGTCAGTGTGGCCGCCTATGGTACGCCGGTGGCGCGATTTGACAATCCATTGGATCTTGGACAGAAGCGTCAGCGAAATTTGACAATCGGCCGCCCCGGACCCTCAGGTGACAGACAGCAGGCCGGCCATGCCGATGCCCAGTGCCGCCAGCGCATCGCCCGCAATCAGCCCCCCGCCCAGCAGCGACGCGGTGTTCATGTCGCGCGGCAAGCCTTGCCGGCGCGCCCCGGCGGTACCGAGCGCGGCTCCCACGCTGGCCAGCACGCCGCCCGCGGCCATCCATGCCGCCGCCGCCAGGTTGACGAAGCCGCCGAACGACGACGCATAGGGCGAAGGCAGGATCACCGCATCCAGCACGAAATCCGCCGCCTGCCCGCCTCGCCCGGAACGCGCAAAGCGCTGCCACGCAGGATGGCCGAGGATGGCGCGGCGCAACAGCGCCGTGGCCAGCCCGATCCCCAAGCCCGCCCCGACCGCCAGGTACTGGCCGGCACGGTCCTGCGACAGGCCATGGAGCACGCCCACGATCTTGTAGGTCATGGCCGAGGTCCAGCGCGCCGGCTGCTGGTCGGCCGGCAGGCTGGTCTGGTCCAGCGCCAGCACCGGATAGGCCTGCAGGAACAGCCGCGCCATCGCCACCGCGACCAGGGCGCCGACCACGATGCCCGCCACCTGGTAGCCGAACTGCACCATGCGGTCGCTGCCCAGGCGCCAGCCGGTGGAGCGGTCCTGCTGCATGTCGCTGGCTTCGGCGGTGGCCACCAGCAGCACCGTGGCGGCGATCAGGCCGACCTGCGGCGCGCGCAGGCCGGTGGCTGCCATCAGGATCACCGACAGCACGAACGCCGATGAAATCGGGTTCTGGTCGACCATGCCGACCGAGATGCCGTTGACCAGCGCGAACACCAGCGCCAGCAGCACGGCGATCAGCTGGAAGGCCAGCGGCTGCCCGAACCACGTCACACCCGCCGCCACCGTGGCCACACCCCACAGCAGCGCCCAGGCCGCCACCCAGCCCATGCCCGGCCCGCGCCGCCGCGCGTCCGGTTGCCGATGGTGCCGTGCCCGCCAGCGCCGGCACGCCTGCACCAGCAGCTGCGCCAGGTCGACCACGGCCGCGCCCATGATCATGCCCAGCGCCACCAGGAACGTGGCCTTGCGGTACGGCTCGCCCGGCGCCAGCCAGCCGGCGTCGATAAACCACGGGGTCATGGCCCAGCCGGCCAGCCCGCCCACCAGCGCGGCAACGCCCACGCGCGCGCCGACGATCATGCCGGCGCCGAAGGTGGCCGCCGACAGGTCCAGCGCGGCCAGCCACGGCACGCGCCCGGCCCCCACCCCGCTGGCCAGGCCCAGCGCCATGCCGCCGCCGAGGCGCGCCACCGAGCGCCGCAACAGTGCCGGATCGGTCAGCGCGCGCAGGATGTTGGCCACCGCCAGCCCCGACGGAAAGGTCAGCTGCATGCGGTCCACCAGCAGCGGCGTGTACAGCATGCCCACGCCTACCCCGAACATGCCGATGCACAGCAGGTACAGCACCAGCTGCCACAGCGGCGGCTGCGCCATGCCCAGCCACGCCATCGCCTGCAGCACCACCGCCATGCCGCCCATGCCCGCCACCGACGCCGCCGCGGTCTGGATGTAGTTGGCGCCATGGCGGCCGGACGCGCCATAGCCGGCCGTCACCACCGAGCCCAGGATGCCCGCCAGCACCTGTCCGCCAACAAAGAACCCCAGCGAGAAATTCATGTACGCCGCGGCGACGCCACCCAGCGGCCCCAGCACCAGCATGCCGGCCGCGCCCAGCATCAGGTGGTATTGCCAGCTGCCCGGCGAGGGCAGCCAGGCCACGCGGGGCGCGGCGTCGGAGGGCAGGACGGGCATGGCGCGGGCCCCTTCAGCGGAACAGTGTGCCTGTTGCGAAGCATAGGCGAAGCACAGGGGGAGGTGCGCGGCGGATGCTGCTAGTTTGCGCTACCGCAGTGCCGGCGTTTGCCGGAGGGGTTTACACTAGTTTCGCACGCAACTATATTGCAGATATAGTTGCGCCCACAACCATCCCGCACAGACCCTCGCCCGTCATGCCAGACCTCCATGCTCCTCACCTGCCGGTGCCGCCCGCACCGCCGCCCGATTCGTCCCGTCCCTGGCCGCAGCGCATCCCGGTCCTGATCGCCGGCGGCGGCCCGGTCGGCCTGACGCTGGCCGCACTGCTGGCGCGCCAGGGCATTGCCACGCTGGTGGTGGAAGCCGACGACGGCTACTGCGCCGGCAGCCGCGCGATCTGCATGGCACGGCGCTCGCTGGAAATCCTGGGCTGGGCGGGCGCCGACCGGGCCACGGTCGAAACCGGCCTGCCCTGGGTCGGCGGGCGCAGCTACTACCGCGACACGCAAGTGCTGCACTTCCAGATGCCGAGCGAGCCGGGCGAGCGCTTTGCGCCGATGGTCAATATCCAGCAGTACTACTTGGAGGCCTTCGCGCACGATGCCGCGCTGCGCGGCGCGTCGCCTGCCGAGGTGCGCTTCGCCGCGCGCCTGCGGACGCTGCGCCAGCACGCCGGCGGCGTGGTCGCCGAGATCGAGACCGGCGCTGGCGCGGTACAGGTCGATGCGCAATGGCTGGTGGCTTGCGACGGCGGACGCAGCACGGTACGCGAGCAACTGGGCCTGCGCATGGAAGGGACACAGTACGAGGGCCGCTACGTGATCGTCGATATCGTGCAGAAGACGCGGCGCGCGGTCGAGCGGCTGGCCTGGTTCGACCCGCCCTCCAACCCGGGCTCGACCCTGCTGATGCACCGGCAGCCCGACGACGTCTGGCGCATCGACTACCAGATCCGCGACGACGAAGACCCGGACGAGGCGGTCAGGCCGGAGAACGTGCTGCCGCGCGTGCAGAGCCACCTCGACATGATCGGCGAGACAGAGCCGTGGCGGCCGCTGTGGATCTCGATGTACAACGCCAAGTGCCTGACGCTGCAGGATTACCGCCACGGCCGTGTCCTGTTCGCCGGCGATGCCGCGCACCTGGTCCCGATTTTTGGCGTGCGCGGGCTCAATTCGGGGCTGGACGATGCCGGCAACCTGGCGTGGAAGCTGGCCTGGGTGCTGCGTGGCCAGGCCGGCGACAGCCTGCTCGATACCTACTCCGCCGAACGCCTGCACGCCACGCGCCAGAACCTTGCCTACGGCGCCAAGAGCACTGAGTTCATGGCGCCGCCCGACTTCGCCTTCAAGCTGATGCGCGAAGCCACGCTGCGGCTGGCGCCATCCGAGCCGGCGGTGCGTTCGCTGATCAATCCGCGGCAGTCGGCACCGGTTGCCTATGTCGATTCGGCGCTGAACGGCCCCAGCGACTTCGGCGACGACTGCCCGGGCGCGGCACCGGGCGTGCCCGCGCCGGAACTCCGCGTGGACGGCCCGGACGGCATCCGGCATCTGACGCAATGCTTCGGGCAGCGCTTCACGCTGCTCTGGTTCGGGCATGCCGCCGATCGATCGGCGCTGCCGGAGCCGCTGGCCGCGCTCGCGCAGGAACATCCGCAAGCCGTGCAAGCGCACCAGGTGGTCACCGGCGCCCCGGCCGGCGCCACCGCGCTGGCCGACGTCGATGGCCAGGCCCACCCCCGCTATGGTGCCAACCCAGGCACGCTGTATCTCATTCGTCCCGATGGCTATGTGCTGGCACGCTGGCGCGAACCGTCATGGGACGCCGTGCGCGCCACCCTCGCCCCCCTGCTGCAAACCGGAGCCCGCCATGCAAGCTGAAGACCTCGACCAGGCCTATACCCGACTGTGCGAAGCCATGGGCCGCACCGGCGAAGCGCGTGCGCCGCTGCTGCTGGCGATGGTGTGCCTCGGCCTGATGAGCCGCCAGCAAGCGCTGGCGCCGGTGCTGGCGCTGATCGACGAGGCCGAGGCCCGAAGCCGGCAAGAGGGGCCCGGGGGCTCTACAATGCCGACGCCCGAATCGGAAACACCATGAAGCCACTGCCACGCCTCGAACAGTTCCTGACCTACCGCCTGCACCAGGTCAACAAGCTCAGCGACAAGGACAGCGCCGCCGCCTACCTGGAGCAATGCGGGCTGCTGCTCAGCGAGGGGCGTTGCCTGGCGGCGATCGGCGCCTTCGCGCCGCTGTCGGTCAACGCCCTGGCGCAGCGCGCCAACCTGACCAAGGGCCAGGCCAGCCGCTCGGCACAGGCGCTGGTGGCACGCGGGCTGGTCAGCAAGGAAGCCAGCGCGGCCGACGGGCGCGGCGTGGTGCTGTCGCTGACCCCGCAGGGCAAGCCGCTGTACCGGCAGGCGATCGCCATGATCGCCCGGCGCAATGAGGAGATCTTCGGTTGCCTGAGCGAAGACGAGCAGGCACTGCTGGGCAGCCTGCTCGACCGGCTGGTGGCGCACGCCGGCCAGCAGGACGCGGAAGGCCCCGACGACGACGCGGACGCCTGAGCGCTCAGCGGCGCAGGTTGTCCACCTGCGCGCGGGCGCCGTCGCGGCGCGCGGCCTCCGCCATCTCGTTGCTGACCACGGTCTGTCCGATCGGCGCCAGCGCAATACCGGCCAGCTTCAGGTGCTGGATCGCGAACGGGATGCCGATGATGGTGACGAAGTTGGCCACCGCCGCCATCACGTGCCCGATGGCCAGCCACACGCCGGCAAAGACAAACCACAACACATTGCCCACCAGCCCCAGCGCGCCGGTGCCGACATCGTCGCGCCCGGTCAGCTCGCGCCGGCTGATGGCCTGCTTGCCGAACGGAACGAAGGTGAAGCTGCCGATCACGAAGCAGGCCTTGCCCCAGGGAATGCCGATGATCGAGATAAAGGCCAGCAGCCCTGCCAGCCACCAGGCCAGGCCCATCACCACGCCGCCAAGGATGAACCAGAGGAAGTTGCCGATCGCGCGCATGCTGTCGTTGCACCAGTGAGGAGAGGAACACGCATGATACGCAATGGCGTCGCGCCGGCATGGCGCCAGAGGGTTTGCGCGGCAAAAGCGTACCCGTTTCTGCGTGCTGCGGTGGGGCCAGTCAACGCCATGCCGCGGCGCCTTCGGGCAGGCGATAACGCTTGATTTGACTGCGTAGCCAGCGCACGCAACCGCGTCGCATTCCCGGCCTGCGGGCGCAAAGCGTACCCGTTTCTGCGTAGCGATCGATGGGGTGTCGCTTTTGGCAAGCCCTGCGCAAGGCAGAAGACAAACTGGATTTGCGCTCCCGCTTCAGCCAGTTTCGCAACGGGCAGGCCGCAATGTTTGCCGACGCAGGCTAAGCCGGAAACACCACCCTGACCCGCAACCCCGGCCGGGCATCCTCCAGCACCACCCGCGCGCCATGCGACTGCGCGATCTCGGCGACGATGGCGAGCCCCAGCCCGCTGCCGCCGGTCGGCGCATCGGCGACGCGATAGAAGCGGTCGAACACCCGCGCGCGTTCTTCGGCGGGGATGCCGGGTCCGTTGTCGCTGACCACCAGTTCGACGCTGCGGCCGTCGGCGGTGCGCCGCACCGCCACGTCGATGCGGCCGCCAGCGGGGATGTAGGCGAGCGCGTTGTCCAGCAGGTTGGTCAGCAGGATGCGCAACGCATCGGCGTCGCCGCGCACCACGGCGGGGTTGGCGTCGGTGCTGCCGTCCAGGCCCAGGTCGATGTCGCGATCGAGCGCGGCCTGGGCCATTTCGGCGACCACGGCGGCGGCCAGTTGATGCAGTTCCACCGGTTCGTGCGGGGGCACGGCCGCGCCCGGTTCCTGCCGCGCCAGCGTCAGCAGTTGCGTGACCAGGTGGGTCAGCCGCTCCAGCCCCTGGCGCAGCTTGGCGATGGCTTCGTCGCGCGCGGCGCCGTCGTCGGCCCGTTCGACCAGTTGAGCCTGCAGCTGCAGCGCGGTCAGCGGCGTGCGCAGCGCGTGCGCGGCATCGGCGACGAAGGCGCGCTGGGTGTCGATGGCATGCGAGAGCCGCGCCAGCAGCTGGTTCAGCGCCGCGCTCAGCGGCGCGATCTCGTCGGGCATCGGGCGCACCGCCAGCGGCGCGAGCGTGTTGGCGTCGCGCGCACGCACCTCGGTGGCAATCTCGCGCAGCGGCCGCAGGCCGCGGCCCACCGCCATCCACACCAGCCAGCCCAGCAGCGGCAGCAACAGCAGCAGCGGCGCCACGGTGCGCAGCGCCATGCGCGCGGCCAGTGTGCGCCGCGCGCTCATCGGCTGCGCGATCTGCACCACGGCCGGCCCCAGCTGCATGCTGTACAGACGCCATTCGCCCTGCTGCGTGGTCACGTTGGAGAACCCCAGCTCGGCGCGCGCGGGCAGTGCCGGATGCGAGTGCGACAGGTAAAGGCTGCGCCCGGAGCCATCCCAGATATGGATCACCACGTCCTCGTCGGCATGCGCGAGGTCGCCGGGCGCGCCGACAAAGGGCGGTGCCACCGGGTTGGGGAACTGGCTCGGCAGCGCCGCGGCCATCTGCTTCATCTGGTAGTCGAACAGCGCGTTGGCCTCCTGCCGCGCCTGCCCGTAGATCAGCGCGGTGGCGATGGCGATCCCGACTATCAAGCCGGCCGCCAGCCAGGCCAGCAGCGTTCGCTGGATCGAGCGCATCAGCTGCCCTCCTCCTCGCCATCGCCCGCCGCTTCGCTGTCGAGGCGCGGCACCACGTAGCCCACGCCGCGAATATTGCGGATCAGCGCCGCGCCGAACTTCTTGCGCAGCGCGTGGATGTAGACCTCGACGGTATTGCTGCCGACCTCGTCGTCCCAGCCATAGAGCCGCTCCTGCAGCTGCGGCACCGACCACACCTTGCCGGGGCGCGCCATCAGCGCGGACAACAGCGCGAACTCGCGCGCCGACAGCCGCACCGGTTCGCCGCGGCAGGTGGCTTCGCGCGTGGCGGGGTTGAGCACGATGTCGCCGTAGCTGACCAGCGGTTCGGCGCGCCCGGCGGCGCGGCGTGCCAGCGCATGCATGCGCGCGGCCAGTTCCTGTAGGTCGAAGGGCTTGACCAGGTAATCATCGGCGCCGGCATTGAGCCCTGCAACACGGTCAGCGACGGCGTCGCGCGCGGTCAGGATCAGCACCGGCGTAGGCACGCCACGCGCCCGCAGCGCGCGCAGCACCTCCAGGCCGGGGCGGCGCGGCAGTCCCAGGTCGAGCAGGATCAGGTCATAGCAGGCCTGGTTGTCCTGCACGGTGGTGGCCGCGGCCAGGCCCGCGTCGCCGTCGCGCACCCAATCGACGGCAAAGCCTTCCTGGCGCAGCGCCAGCTTGACGCTCTCGCCGATCATGGCGTCGTCTTCGACCAGCAGCACGCGCATGGCTAACCGTTCCCGTCCGCGCCACCGAGGCGTTCGGCCAGCGCCTGCGCCAGCCCCGCCAACGCCGGATGGCTGGCGGTGATGACATGGACCGGCACCGCCTCGAGCCAGCCGCGCATGCGGCCCTTGGCGACAAAGCGCTCGGCGAACACCGAGTCCCGCAGCGCCGGCACGAAGCGCGGCAGGATGCCGCCGCCCAGATAAACCCCACCGCGCGCACCGATCACCAGCGCGATATCGGCCGCGACCGACCCCAACAGCCCGAAGAACACCGCCATGGCGCGCTGGCACAGCGGGTCGTTGCGCTCGAACGCGCCCGCGGTGACCTGCGACGGCTGCAGCGGCGCGAGCAAAAGCGTACCCGTTTCTGCGGCCAGCGCGGCATGGATATGCGACAGGCCGCTGCCGCTCAGCAGCCGCTCGGCCGAGACCCGGCCGACGTTGCGATGCGCCGCGCGCCAGGCGATCCATTCATCGTCGGTGTCGGGCATCAGCTCGATATGGCCGCCTTCGCCGGCCAGCGCCACGGCCTGCCCGCCCGGCGCCGGCACCAGTCCGGAAACGCCCAGGCCGGTGCCGGGCCCGACCAGCGCCAGCGGCGCGGTGCGCACCGCGGTGCCGGCGCGCACCTGCGCCAGGCCGTCGGCGGGCAGGTGCGGCAGGGCCAGCGCCAGCGCGGTGAAGTCATTGATCGCCACCAGCGTCTGCAGCCCCAGCGCGCGCCGCATGCCGTCGATCGAGAAGGTCCAGTTGTGGTTGGTCAGCCGGACCTGGTCGCCGGTCACCGGATTGGCCAGGCCGATCGCGGCGTGGCGCGGCGTGGGCTGGCCGGACCCGGCGAGGCCGTCGAGGTACTGGCGCAGCGCCGCCTCCAGCGACGGGAAGTCCGCCACCTTCAGCGCCGTCACCGGCCCGATCCGCATGGGCGCGGTCTCCAGCGCAAAGCGCACGTTGGTGCCGCCTACATCGCCGAGCAGGCGCGGGAAGTCAGCGGAGAAGGATGCGGTAGTGGCCATGGCAGCGGATCTCGTTCCTCGCGCAAGGGTGGGGCAAGTGGGCGGTCAGGTCTTGAACACGTCAAACCCGTGCCGGTGCCGCGACAGCACCAGGCTCACCGGCAATGACGGCGTGGGGCCCTGCAGCGCGCGCTCCAGCACCGCGGCCTTGGCCGCGCCGGAGACGGCCAGGAACACGCGCTCGGCGGCCAGCAGCGCGGCCAGGTTCAGGGTGATGCGCGCATGCGGCGCCACCGACGGATGGGTGATGGCGTAGCCCGGCTGCGGCTCGCTCAGCGCGCTCTGCAACTCGGGCGCATCCGGGAACAGCGAGGCGGTATGGCCGTCCTCGCCCATGCCCAGCACCACCACGTCCGGCTGGCGGAACGCGGCGTTGGCGCGCGCCACCGCCTGCGCCGGCGCGGCGGCGTCCTGTGCATCGGCAATCAGCGGCACGAAGGCGGCACTGGCCGCGGCCTCGCGCAGCAGGTGGGCGCGCACCAGTGCGGCGTTGCTGTCGGCGTGGTCGGGCGGCACCACGCGTTCGTCGACCAGCGTGATGGTCACCGCGTCCCAGCGCACGTGCCGGTGGCGCAGCCGCTCGAACATTGCCACCGGCGAGCGCCCGCCGGAGACGGCCAGCACCGCCCAGCCCTTGACGCGCACGGCGAGCTCCAGCGCATTGCCGATCGAGATCGCCAGGGCCTCGGCCTGGTCCATCGGCGTGGGATGTTCAAACAGGCGCATGGCGGCTTCCTTTGCAGTGGTGCGAGCCGATGGCTCAGGCTTCCTCGTGCCACAGGCCGCCGTCGCGCGACATCAGCGCCGACGATGCCGCGGGCCCCCAGGTGCCGGCGGTATAGGGCTTGGGCGGAACGGTGCTGGCTTCCCAGGTGTCGATGATGGGCTCGACCCAGCGCCACGCCTGCACCTGCTCGTCGCGGCGCACGAACAGACCCAGCCGGCCGCGGATCACGTCCAGCAGCAGCCGTTCATAGGCGCCGGCGCGGCGCACCTTGAACGAGTTGGCGAAATCCAGGTCGAGCGAGGTGGGCGTCAGTTCCAGCGTATCGCCGGGCTGCTTGACCAGGCAGTACAGGCGGATGCTTTCCTCGGGCTGCAGCTGGATCACCAGCCGGTTCTGCGGCGACTGCGTCAGCGGCCGCGGGAAGATCGCGTGCGGCACGTCGCGGAAGTGGATCACGATCTCGGCCACGCGCGACTGCATGCGCTTGCCGGTGCGCAGGTAGAACGGCACCCCTTCCCAGCGCCAGTTGGCGATCTCGGCCTTGATCGCGACAAAGGTCTCGGTACGGCTGTCCGGCGCGATGCCCTCTTCCTCGAGGTAGCCCGGCACCGGCTTGCCGCCGATCGCGCCGGAGCGGTACTGGCCGCGCACGGTCTTCTCGGCCACGTCCTGCGGCGTGATCGGCCTGAGCGCCTTCAGGATCTTGATCTTCTCGTCGCGAATGGCGTCTTCGCTGAGGCTGGCGGGGGGCTCCATCGCCACCATGCACAGCAGCTGCAGCAGGTGGTTCTGCACCATGTCGCGCAGCGCGCCGGTGCGGTCGTAGAAATCGCCGCGCGTTTCCACGCCCAGTTCTTCGGCGATGGTGATCTGCACGTCCTGCACCCACTCGCGGCGCCACAGCGGCTCGAACAGCGCGTTGCCGAAGCGGATCGCCATCAGGTTCTGCACCGACTCCTTGCCGAGGTAATGGTCGATGCGGTAGATCTGCTCTTCGGCAAAGAATTTCGCCACCGCCGAGTTGATGGCCTCGTTCGATTCCAGGTCATGGCCCAGCGGCTTTTCCAGCACGATGCGCACATTGGGCGCGTGGCGCGTGTTCAGGCCGGTGCGCGCGAGCTGCTCGCAGATCGACACGAACAGGTGCGGCGCGGTGGCCAGATAGCACACCACCACTTCGGGCTTGCGCGACAGCAGCTGCTCGGCCAGCGCATCGAAATGCGCCGGCACGCGTGCATCGGCCTGCACGTAGACGATGCGTGCGCAGAACCTGTCCCATGACTCAGGCGGCGCATGGGCCAGCGCGGGCCGCACGGTCTGTTCCAGCGAGGCGATGTAGTCCGCGCTCGACATCGGCTGGCTGCCGGTGGCGAGGATGCGTGCGGCCGGATGCAGCAGCCCCGCGTGGTGCGCATCGAACAGGGACGGCAGCAGCTTGCGCCGCGCCAGGTCGCCAGTGCCGCCAAACAGCACCATGTCGAAATCAGGCATGCTCACCCTGCGCTCCTTGAGGATTCGAGTTGTCGCGGCCAGCGCGCGATGGCCGGCCGGGTAGCGGCCAGTTTACGTGAGTCGCTACGGCTTGGCGAGGCAAGCGTACCCATTTCTGCGTGGTTCGCGTTGGCCACCGGCTGTCGACCGGCAGCCCCTCTGCCGTGCAGGGCCCGGCAAAGTGCGCTAGGCTGAAAGCTCCCCCGCAGGAGAACCCCATGCCATGTCATCCAGTGCTCGAGCGGGTCACCGCCCGCATCGTCTCCCGCAGCACCGCCTCGCGCCAGGCGTATCTTGACCGCACCCGCGCCATGGCCGGGCAGAAGGTCGAACGCGCGCAGCTTTCCTGTACCAACCTCGCCCACGCGGTGGCCGCCATGCCGGACGCCGCCAAGATCCGGCTGAAGGCCGACGAGCGGCCCAACCTGGCCATCGTCTCGGCCTACAACGACATGCTGTCCGCGCACCAGCCCCTGGCCGCGTTCCCGCAATGGCTCAAGGAAGCCGCGCTCGAAGCCGGCGGCACCGCGCAATTTGCCGGCGGCACGCCGGCGATGTGCGACGGCGTCACGCAGGGCCAGGACGGCATGGACCTGTCGCTGTTCTCGCGCGACGTGATCGCGCTGGCCACGGCGGTGGCGCTGTCGCACCAGATGTTCGATGGCGCGCTGTACCTCGGCGTGTGCGACAAGATCGTTCCCGGCCTGGTGATGGGCGCGCTGTCCTTCGGCCACCTGCCCGCGGTGTTCGTGCCCGGCGGTCCGATGACCACCGGCATCAGCAACGACGAGAAGGCGCATACGCGGCAGCTCTATGCCGAAGGCAAGATCGGCCGCAAGGAGCTGCTCGAGGCCGAAACCCGCTCCTACCACGGGCCGGGCACCTGCACCTTCTACGGCACCGCCAATTCGAACCAGATGCTGATGGAAATGATGGGCCTGCATCTGCCGGGCACGGCCTTCGTCAATCCCAACACACCGCTGCGCGAAGCGCTGACGCGCGAGGCCGCGCGCCAGGCGTTGAAGCTGGTGCATGGCGGCGAGCGCTATACGCCGGTGGCCGAGGTGCTGGACGAGCGCGCCTTCGTCAATGGCATCGTCGGGCTGCTGGCCACCGGCGGCTCGACCAACCATACGCTGCACCTGATCGCGATGGCGCGCGTGGCCGGCATCGTGCTGAGTTGGGACGATTTCGACGAACTGTCGGCGGTGGTGCCGCTGCTCGCGCGCGTGTACCCGAACGGCAAGGCCGACGTGAACCAGTTCCAGGCCGCCGGCGGGCTGCCGGTGGTGATCCGCGGCC
The DNA here is from genome assembly GCF_041726985.1 of Cupriavidus nantongensis. GTDB lineage: Bacteria > Pseudomonadota > Gammaproteobacteria > Burkholderiales > Burkholderiaceae > Cupriavidus > Cupriavidus nantongensis_A. The sequence goes on from NZ_CP168302.1 coordinate 1,347,819, forward strand.
TGCTCGCGCTCGGTCTGCTGCACGACGACGTCACCACCATCGTCGGCCGCGGGTTGCAGGACTACACGCGCGAGCCCGTATTGCGCGATGGCCAGTTGACGTGGATCGATGGTCCGGCCGCGCCGCTCGACGACAGCATCGTGCGCGCCGCCGATGCGCCCTTTGCCCCGGACGGCGGCATCAAGCTGCTCGACGGCAAGCTCGGCCGCGCGGTGATCAAGACCTCGGCGGTCAAGCCCGAGCACCAGGTGGTGCAGGCGCCGGCGATCGTGTTCGAGCATCAGGACGATGTGCTGCACGCCTTCAAGCGCGGCGAGCTGGAGCGCGACTTCGTTGCGGTGCTGCCATGGCAGGGCCCGGCCTCATGCGGCATGCCGGAGCTGCACAAGCTCACGCCCGCGCTGACGGTGCTGCAGGAGCGCGGCTTCCATGTGGCGCTGGTGACCGACGGACGCATGTCGGGCGCATCGGGCAAGGTTCCGGCCGCCATCCACGTCTGCCCGGAAGCGCTGCGCGGCGGAGCGATCGCGCGCGTGCGCAGCGGCGACATGATGCGCGTCGACGCGACCACCGGCACGCTCGACGTGCTGGTGCCCGACGACGCATGGCACGCGCGCACGCCGGCGCGCCCGGACCTGAGCGCCAATCGCCATGGCGTCGGCCGCGACCTGTTCGCGACCTTCCGCTGCCAGGTCAGCACGGCCGAAAGCGGGGCCTGCACGCTGTTCTCGGACGAGGGCGAGGCGCAGGACGCGCGCGGCTAGCCCGGTTGCCGCGCCGGCTGGCGCGGCGGCTGGTGCGTCGACGGCGCGGCCGGCCGCGGCGCAGCCGACGGCGCGCTGTCGGCTACCTTCACCACGCCCGGCACCGACGACGCGCCCGGCACGTGCAGCTCCTGGATCGGCACCGCCAGCTTGCTGCCGGCCTGCTCGAGTACCTGCTTGATGCGCTCGTAGAAGGCGAAGCGCACGTTCCAGTAATCGTCGTTCGAGGTCCAGTAACGCACGTTCAGCGTAATGCCCTGCTGCGTGTAGTTGACCACCATGGTTTCGGGGGCGGGCTCGGCCAGTAGCCGCGGCTCGCGCGCCAGCATCGCGCGCAGCGCTTCCAGGCTGCGCTGCACGTCGCTGTCGAAGGTCACCGTGGCCTCGATGTCGGCGCGCCGCGTCGCGTTCTCGCTGTAGTTGGTGATGGCGCTGCCCCACAGCTTGCCGTTGGGCACGCGCAGGCAGACGCCGTCGAAGGTGGTCAGCTCGGTCATGAAGAGCCCGGTCTCGCGCACGGTGCCGGCCACGCCCTGCGCGTCGATGTACTGGCCCACGCGGAACGGGCGCAGCAGCACCAGCATGATGCCGGCGGCAATGTTCTGCAGCGTGCCCTGCAGCGCCAGCCCGATCGCCAGGCCGGCGGCGCCCAGCATGGCGATGATGCTGGCGGTCTGCACGCCGAACTGCGACAGCACCAGCACGATGGTCAGCACGCGCACCATCCACTGCAGCGCATTGGCCAGCAGCGGGCGCATGGTGGCATCGACATGGGTGCGGCCCAGCGCAGCGCGCGCCGCGGTGCCGACTCGGCCCGACAGCCACCAGCCGATCATCAGGATCAGGATGGCCGCCAGGCAGTTCATGCCCTGGTTGATGGCGAAGCGGACCAGGTAGGACCAGCCCGCCTCAAGCTGGTCGGCATCGATAAAGTTGAGATCCATGGGAGCGGCTCCGTGTGCGGTTGTTGTCAGGGTTGTCGACGGTGCTGGCCTGGGGCGGCGATGCGTACCCGTTTCTGCGTGCCGTGGCGATGCTCGGGCAGACTTGCCGGAACGCTGGTCGGAGATTCATGTTTGACAAATTGATGCGCATTGAATGCACGATGTCAGACGATCACCGACAAAGCCGGAAACACGACACATAGAAGGGGACAAGCGAAGTGGAAGCGGGTTCCCAGGACTTGGGGCCGGATTCGTGGGGTGTGGGTGCCAGGCCTTGCGCCGCAACGGCTGGCGCCGGCCGGCCGCAAGCGCGTAGGGGTTAAGCGCCCGCGCGCCAGGCGCCGGGCGTCACGCCGAATGCAGCCTGGAAACGGCGGCTCAGGTGGCTGGCGGAGGCAAACCCGGCGCGGGCAGCGACTTCATGCAGCGGGCGGCGCGGGTCGGCCAGCAGCCGTTGCGCCCGCTCCAGGCGGGTCTGCAGCACCCAGGCATGGGGCGGCATGCCGAACGAGATACGGAACATGCGCGCGAAGTGGAATTCCGACAGCCCCACCATGGCCGCCAGTTCGCCCAGTGTCGGGTTGCTGTCGGGATGGCTTTCGATCCAGTCGCGCACGGTTCGCCGCGCCTGCGCCGACAAGCCACCGCGCCAGTCGGCCGGGGCGGCGCGGCCGGCGTGGGTCAGCACCAGGTGGCTGAGCGCCTCGTGGGCCAGCGCATTGCCGGCCATGCGGGCCTCGGGCAAGCGCCAGTCGAGCGCGGCAAGCTGCTGGCTCAGGGCATGCAGGCGAGGATCGTCGGCAAAGGTCAGGTCGCGCAAGGCCACCGAGCGCGGTTCGCGGTCGAGCACGCGCACGCAGTGCCAGGCCAGGGTTTCCGGCCGGAAATACAGATGCAGAAAGCGCTGCGGGCCGCCGACATGCCAGCGCGACTCATGATCGGCCGGCAACAGGCACAGCCTGCCCGGGGCGCCCCTGTTGCCGGGCTGGTCGCGCCGGTACGTGGCGTGGCCGCCCTGCAGGTAGACCGACATGGTGTGGTGGCCGGGCCGCGCATAGCCGGTGCTGTCGTCCCGATTGCGCCACAGCGCTACGCCCAGGCCGTCGCCCAGCGGGGCGGCACGCTCCAGCGAAGCGCGCGAGCCGCTGAGCGCGGCAAACACCGCGTGGCGCTGGAGCGGATCGGTCGGCAAGGTCATGGGACGCAAGGCATGGTGGGAGGCGGGCGGCGATGATCGGCACGAACTTTCAGCGACGAAAGTTGGCGCGAGAGGCGTCACTATACCGCCGCCAGCGCCACCGCCCGCACGCAGAAACGGGTACGCTCCGGCCATTGCCATGCTGGCCTGCACGCGCGATGCGGCCGATTTACGCGGGATGTTCATGGAGCTTGTCGCGCGCCGCCAGCGCCGGGAACAAGCGCATCCACACCGCCACCACCAGCAGCGTGCCGACACCGCCCAGGACCACTGCGCCCACCGGGCCGAACAGCGCGGCGGTGACGCCTGACTCGAACTCGCCCAGCTGGTTGGAAGCGCCGATAAACACCGAATTGACGGCGCCGACACGGCCGCGCATATCGTCGGGGGTATCGAGCTGGACCAGCGTGGAGCGCACCACCACGCTGATCATGTCGGAAGCGCCCAGCACCACCAGCGCCGCCATCGACAGCGGCAGCCAGGTCGAGACCCCGAACACCACCGTGGCGACGCCGAACACCGCCACCGCGGCGAACATCACGCGTCCGGCGCGCCGGTTCAGCGGATGGCGCGCCAGCCACAGCGCCATCGCCAGCGCGCCGATGGCCGGGGACGAGCGCAGCAGTCCCAGCCCCCACGGCCCGGTATGCAGGATGTCGCGCGCGTAGATCGGCAGCAGTGCCGCGGCGCCGCCCAGCAGCACCGCGACCATGTCCAGCGAGATCGCGCCCAGCAGCACCGGGCGGCTGCGGATATAGGCGAAACCGGCAAAGACGGTGCGCACGCTGACCGGCGCGGTCAGCCGCTGCGCCGCCTGGCGCAGCGTGATGCCGCCCACCAGCAGCGCGGCGATGGCAAACAGCGTCGCGCTCAGCGTGTACACCACCCCCGGTCCGGCCACATAGGCGAAGCCGCCGATGGCCGGGCCGATGATGATGGCGGCCTGCCCCGCCGAGCTTGCCAGCGCCACCGCGCGCGGCAGCTGGCGCGGCGTGACCACGCTGGGCAGCAAGGCCTGCAGCGTCGGGTTCTCGAACGCGCGCGTTGCGCCGATCAGCGCGACGAAGACAAAGATGTGATGGCTGTCGATCCAGCCGCCCAGGCTGGCGGCAGCCATGCCGGCGGCCAGCAGCGCCTCGAGCGACTGGCAGGTGCGCACGATGCGGCGCCGGTCGAAGCGGTCCGCCACGTGGCCCGACATCAGGATCAGCGCAACCGACGGCAGGAACTGCACCAGCCCGACCATGCCCAGCATCAGCGGGTCCCGCGTCAGGTCGTACATCTGCCAGCCCACCGCCACGGTGAAGATCTGGTAGCCGATGGTGGTGCATAGCCGCGCGAACCAGTAACGGCGAAAGACGGAATCACGGAAAACGCTGTCCGGCTCGGCGGCCGGAACGGTGGCAGGGGAAGACATGGATGGGGCAGGAAGGGAGCGGAGCGTGCGCACGGGAAGCGGATTCGCGGCGCGCAAAGGGCAGATTCTAAAGCGTGCGCTTAATTGCTGCATGCAAATGCCCACGCCTGCACACGGCACTTTCGCAATGTGCCGAATGAAGCGCTAATCTTGCCTCGTTGTCAGCACAATGATGCAGAGACGCGACACGCGCCGACTGCGCAGCAGCAGGCTTCTCGCCTTTGAGAATCACTCGCATTTATAATCGCCGCCCATTGGCGCGACCGTCCGGACCACCGCTTCCGGCGCAGCGGGACGCGCCGCTCTCCCCAGGAACCTCACCTTGCAGCCCGCTTTCCGCCTGACCGGGGGGGCCATCGGCGCCGCCCTGCTGTTTGCCCAGCTTGCCGCCACGCCGGCCCACGCCGCCGAACCGGCTTCCGCAACGCCCGTCACCCCTGCCGCAGCAAACGCTGCAGCCAATGCCGAAGCCACGCTGAACACGGTCACCGTGGTCGGCAACTGGCTGGAAAACGCCAACGAGGCCAAGGTGCTGGAGCATCCGGGCGCGCGTACCATCGTCGACCGCGAGACCTTCGCCGAAGCCGGCGCCAACAATGTGCGGGAGGTGCTGCGCCGCATTCCGGGCGTGCAGGTGCAGGAGAACAACGGCACCGGCGGCAGCGATGTCTCGCTCAACGTGGGCGTGCGCGGGCTGGCCTCGCGGCTGTCGCCGCGCTCGACCATCCTGATGGACGGCATCCCGCTGGCGGTGGCGCCCTACGGCCAGCCGCAGCTGTCGATGGCGCCGCTGTCGCTGGGCAACCTCGAGACCATCGACGTGGTGCGCGGCGCGGGCTCGGTGCGCTACGGCCCGCAGAACGTGGGCGGCATCATCAACTTCGTGACGCGCCCGATCCCGACGACCTTCGCCGCCGATGCCTCGGTCTCGACCGACATCTACAGCCACGGCAGCAACGTCAAGACCAACCCGACCGCATTCATCGGCGGCACCAACGAGCAGGGACTGGGCGGCGCGCTGCTGTACTCGGGCATCCACGGCAACGGCTATCGCGCCAGCAACGACCACGTCAATATCGACGACCTGCTGCTCAAGGGCGCGTACCGGATCTCGAAGACCGACTCGCTCAGCGCCGCCTTCCACTACTACGAAGGCACGGCCGGCATGCCGGGCGGCCTGACGCCGGGGCAGTACGCCGCAGACCCGTTCCAGTCGGTGCGCCCCTACGACAACTTCAGCGGGCGGCGCCACGATTTCAGCCTGAAATACAGCCACAACGACGCCGACCGCAAGTTCGAGGTGCTGACGTACTACACCGACAGCTTCCGCGGCAGCAATATCGAGCAAGAGGACGTCCGGAGCAACGCGAACCCACGTCCCTTACGCCTGACAGCGGCTCCACGCAACTATCACACCTTCGCAATCGAGCCGCGATACTCGCAACTGTTTCGTGGCACTAGCATCAGCCATGAGGTCAGCGTCGGCTACCGCTTCCTGCGCGAAGCCAGCGACGAGCAAGCCTCGCGCACCGTCTTCTACCCGGCTGGCTCGATCGACCCCACGACTTTGCCTTCGCCCGTCTACCAGTGGCGCACCGGCGGCACCACGGCCAATGCCGTCTATATCGACGACACCATCAACGTCGGCAACTGGACCATCACGCCCGGGCTGCGCTACGAGTTCATCCGCTCGTACGTGACCGACCGCTTCAACGGCGTGCGCCGCGACGTCTCGTCCAACGAGCCGCTGCCGTCGCTGGCGGTGATGTACCACGTCAGCGACCAGTGGAAGCTGTTCGCCAACGCCGGCGTGTCGTTCGGCCCGCTGCAGTATTTCCAGATCGCGCAGACCACCAATGGGCTGACGCCGGAGAAGGCCAAGACCTACGAGATCGGCACCCACTTCAACGCCAATGGCTGGGGCGGCGAGCTGACGCTGTTCAACATCGACTTCGACGACGAACTGCAGCTGCGCGGCAGCACCGGCGGCTCGCCCGAGGCGTGGACCAACCTGGGCGCCACCACCCACCGCGGCGTGGAATCGTCGCTGCGCTATGACTTCGGCGCGCTCGACAAGTCGCTGATGGGCCTGTCGGCGTATGCCACCTACACCTACACCGAAGCTACCTACAACCAGGGCAACTTCGCCGGGCGCGACCTGCCGTTCTATTCGCGCCATGTGGCCACGGTGGGCATGCGCTACGCCCGCAACCGCTGGTCGTTCAATGTCGATGGCTTTGCGCAGTCCAAGCAGCATTCGCCGGGGGACCCGAGCAATTCGACCACCTACCAGACCGCGGAAAGTGCCAACGGCGCGCTGGGCGATATCCCGGGCTATGCGCTGATGAACCTGCGCGTGGGCTATGACTTCGGCAAGGCGGCGCAGAACCTGAAGCTGGCGGTGGGCGTGAAGAACGTGTTCGACAAGCGATATTTCACGCGCTCGACCGACAACAATGCCGGGAAGTATGTGGGCATGCCGCGGACGTTCTATATCCAGGCGTCGCTGGCGTATTGATTGGCTGTAAAAGCGCCAGGCAAACTCTCAGAACAGCAAAACGGCTCGCCATGGCGAGCCGTTTTGCTTTGCACGAGCGCGATGATCAGACGATCTCGCGCGTCTCCAGGAACTGCAGCTCCGGGAACCGCTCCTGCGTGAGCCGCAGGTTGACCATGCTCGGCGCCAGGTAGACATGGTCGCCGGCGCCGTCCAGCGCCACGTTATGCCCGGCCTTGGCGATCAGCTTCTCGATCTCGGCCGGCGCTCCCTTGAGCCAACGCGCGGTGGCGCATTCGTGCGATTCGAAGATGGCATCGACGCCGTACTCATGCTCCAGCCGGTGCGCCACCACGTCGAACTGCAGGATGCCGACGGCACCGAGCACCAGGTCGTTGGAGGCGAGCGGGCGGAACATCTGCGTCGCGCCCTCTTCCGCCAGCTGCTGCAGGCCCTTCTGCAGCTGCTTGACCTTGAGCGGGTTGTTCAGGCGCGCGCGGCGGAAGAATTCCGGTGCGAACGATGGGATGCCGGTGAACTTGAGCGGCTCGCCCTCGGTGAAGACATCGCCCAGGCGGATGGTGCCGTGGTTGGGCACGCCGATGATGTCGCCGGCGTAGGCCTCTTCGGTGGTGTTGCGGTCCTGCGCCATGAAGGTAATGGCGTTGTTGATCGCCACGGTCTTGCCCGCCGACACGTGCAGCAGCTTCATGCCGCGCTCGAAGCGGCCCGAGCACACCCGCACGAAAGCAATGCGGTCGCGGTGGCGCGGATCCATATTGGCCTGGATCTTGAACACGAAGCCGGTGAACTTGGGCTCCTGCGGCTCGACCACGCGCGAATCCGTATTGCGCGCCAGCGGCGGCGGCGACAGCTCGCACAGCGCATCCAGCAGCGACTGCACGCCGAAGTTGTTGATGGCCGAGCCGAAGTACACGGGCGTCTGCTTGCCGTTGAGGAAGGCCTCCTTGTCGAAGGTGTGCGAGGCTCCGCGCACCAGCTCGATTTCGATGCGCAGCTCTTCGGCCTGGCTGCCGAGGATGCGGTCCAGCTCGGGATTGTCCAGGCCGTCCAGGATCGCGGCCGTGCCCTTGTCGCCGTGGGGGTCGAACAGCTGCACCTTGTCGTCGATCAGGTGGTACACGCCGCGGAAGGCCTTGCCCATGCCGATCGGCCAGGTCATCGGCGCGCACTGGATCTGCAGCACGTCCTCGATTTCATCGAGCAGTTCGATCGGCGAGCGGCCTTCGCGGTCGAGCTTGTTGATGAAGGTCAGGATGGGGGTGTCGCGCAAGCGGCAGACGTTCAGCAGCTTGATCGTCTGCGCTTCCACGCCGTTGACCGAGTCGATCACCATCACCGCCGAGTCCACCGCCGTCAGCGTGCGGTAGGTGTCTTCGGAGAAGTCCTCGTGGCCCGGGGTGTCGAGCAGGTTGACGATGTTCTCCTGTGCCTTGCCGTCCGCACTGTCGCGGCGGTACGGGAACTGCATCACCGACGACGTCACCGAAATGCCGCGCTGCTTTTCCAGCTCCATCCAGTCCGAGGTGGCATGGCGGTCGGCCTTGCGCGCCCGCACTTCGCCCGCGACCTGGATCGCGCCGCCGAACCACAGCAGCTTTTCGGTCAGGGTGGTCTTGCCCGCGTCGGGGTGGGAGATGATGGCGAAGGTGCGACGACGCGCAATTTCAGGAACGAGCGAGCTCACGGCAGCGGAATCAGACTGGGAAATATTGGGATGGCCCGGCGGTGGCCGGAACCAGGACCGGCAGCGCCGCGGGCGGCCGCAGGGCCGGGCCCTGCGGGCACGCGAAGGGAATGGGGCGTTATTTTACCGGTTTGGCCGCCGCTACGGGATTTGCGTTGTCGCCTGGCGGGCCCGCACCGCGCTCCGTGGCCGCTCCGCGCGCCTCTGCTACTCGGCCAGCTTGTCCGCCGGCTTGCCACGCAGGCTGCCGAACTGCAGTGCGTACTGGCGCGTCAGCTCGGCGCCGAAGAAGAAGATCTGTGCCGAGTAGTACACCCACAGCATCAGCGCCACCACCGAACCGGCGGCACCATAGGACGAGGCCACGGCGCTGTTGCCCAGGTACAGCCCGATCAGCCGCTTGCCGATCGAGAACAGCAGCGCGGTGATGACCGCGCCCATGGTGACGTCGCGCCAGGCAATGCGCGCATTGGGCAGCATCTTGAAGATCACCGCGAACAGCACGGTCACCACCGCGAACGAAAACAGCGAGGAGATGACTTCGGCCACCGGCGCAAACCACGATTGCGTCCACAGCTGGCCCCAGATGCGCTCGACCACCGCCAGCGCCGCATTGACGATCAGCGACACCAGCAGCATGAAGGCCAGCACCAGCACCAGGCTGAACGACAGCAGGCGCGTGCGCAGCAACTGGCGCCAGCCGGCGGTGTCGGGCACCGGCACGTGCCAGATGTCGTCCAGGCTGCTTTTGAGTTCGGCAAAGGCGCTGGTGGCGCCGACGAAGAGGATGCCGGTCGCGATCAGCGCCGCCATGCCGCTGCCGCCGGCGCGGTGCGTCGCGGCCAGGATGCCCTCGATGGCGGCGGCGCCCTGATCGCCCACCAGCCCTTCGAGCTGCGCGAAGATCTCGCCACGCGCCGCCTCGGCGCCGAAGAACAGGCCGGCGATCGAGATCACCAGCACCAGGATCGGCGCCAGCGAGAACAGCATGTAGAAGGACAGCGCCGCACCCTTGCTGGCGGCGCGGTGCGCGAACCACGAGGTGATCGCGGCGCCCACGACGCGCAGCGTGCGCGCACCGGTGTGGCGGTCGGGCAGCCAGTGCGGACGGTGCCGGCGCGGCGGCGGCACGCCGTCGGCGGCGGGCGAAGAGGAAGGTTCGGTCTTGTCAGTCACGGCCTGGTGCTGGCGCGATCCGGCGCGGGGACCGCGGATGGATTGCGCCTGCCCGCGCGGCGGGCGCTGCGTTCATCATACTGCGCATTGCGCCGCTTGCCCAAGGCGGGCCTGGCGCGGCGCGCGGCGGGCGACCTGCTACAGTAAGACCAGGCATACCTGCCGGCGCATCCGTTGCCCGCGCGCCGGCGCAAGGAGGCACCCGTGACCTGCAACCTCCGCGCACGCCCGGCGGCCGTGCTGGCAATCATCGCCGTGCTCGGCTGCGCCGGCTGCGAGCGCAGCCAGCCCGGACCCAAGCCCATCTCCGGCACCGCGTCGGGCGCCGTGCCCTCGGCAGCGCCCGCTGCGACACCGTCCAGCCCCGCGAATCCCCCTGGCACCTCGGGCCAGCCCCGCTGACGGCACGCGCGCCGTGCCCCGCGCGTACCCGTTTCTGCGTAGCCATGCAGCGTTCCGTCTTGTTGGCGCGATGCACCGCGGTTACTCGCGTGCATGACTGATGTAAGGCCAGTTTCAACCGTGCAACGGGCTGCGCGGCCGTAGCGCCACGCGCCGCGCGCACGGCAAAGCGCCGGCCGGTGCGCGCCAGCGGCCGCCAGCGCCATGCCTGCGCCGCCATGGCACCAGCGCAACGCGTTGCAGTGGCGAAACCGATTGATCCAGCGCCGCCGTGCAGTGGCGACAAGGTACTGCGGACCGTCTCGCAAAGCCGCGTGCCACAAGCGTTTGCGGCCCTTGGCACACTTGTCGCTCTGGCTTGGCCAGGGCGCACAGTGCATGCCTGCGCCAGTTCCGTCAAACCCGTCCTCGCGCTGGAGATCACCACATGCGTCACCCGCCTTCCCGCATGACGGCGCGCCGGCGCGCATACCGCCTGGCCGGCCCGCCGCCGTCAGAGATGGACCTGGTGTCGGCGCCGCTGCTGCCCTATCCGCGCGCGCGCGGGCAAGTCGCGCGCAGCGCGCACGGCGTGGCTTGCGTGGCGATCCGCAGACCGGCGCAGGCCAGTGCGGCATGCCGCCGGCACGCGGGCAAGCGGCGCGCATGACAGGCCGACACGACAAGCGGGCACGCGAGCCAGCGTGACCGCGCGGATTAGTGTTCCGTCCCCCGGCGGGCACTTTTTTTCCACAGGGAGAAGCCGACCATGAAAGCTGCAATGCTCGCCACGGCGCTGGCGATCGGCTCGGGCAGCGCGGCGGCGGCCAGCTACGCGTGGTTCGACCGCCCTGACGCGGATGACGCGAACAGCCACGCCGCGGTCAGTCATGACGTCTATGTGCGCGGCTTCGGCTGGGCCTGGGGAGAGCTGAGGCTGGACCCGGACACGACCGGCGGCGAAACGCTCGCGCCGCGCGCGCGGCACGCACGCGACGGCCAGCACCGCCGCGACGTCGTGCCGGGGCCTGCGCAGGACGCCTGCGAGCCGCCGCGGCGGGCGCGCGGCAAGATCAGCATGAACCTCGCCACCGCACCGGCGCAGGCAGCCGGCGGCGGGTTCAGGGACGGATTCGCGGACGGGAAGTGGACCACGAAGCCCCCGCGGGTAGTGCGCTGACGTGCCGGCCGGCACGGGGAAAGGCGGAACCGGCGAGCGGACGTCGCCGGTTCCCCTTTCCCGCTGGCGCCTGTCATGGCCGTGGCACCGGCCGTGCGAACAACCGGGACACGTGACCGGTGCTGCTGACTGCCGCTATTCCCCCGCCGAGGCGTGGCTCTCCACACGGATGTTGTGCTTGTGCATGAGCCGGTACAGGGTCACGCGCGACACGTTGAGTTCGCGCGCGGCCGGCACCACGTGAAAGCCGTGGCTGGCCATCACGGTGCGTATCGCTTCGCGCTCGGCCTCTTCGCGGATCGCATCGAGGGTCTTGCGCGGCAAGTCGGCGCCGTTGTGCAGCTGCAGGTCTTCGGCGGTGATCTTGCGGTTGTCGGTCATCACGATGGCGCGGCGCACGCGGTTGATCAGTTCGCGCACGTTGCCCGGCCAGGCGTACTGCATCATCGCCTGCGTCGCGCACGCGGAGAACCCGCGGATGCGCCGGTGCGCCTCGTGGCCGTGCTCGGCCAGCACCGCATTGGCCAGCAGCAGGATGTCCTCGCCGCGCTCGCGCAGCGCCGGGATCGACAGCGTCAGCACGCACAGCCGGTGGAACAGGTCTGAACGGAAGCGGCCGTCGCTCTGCGCCGCGACCAGGTCCACGTGCGTGGCCGAGATGATGCGCAGGTTCAGCGGGATCGACTGGTGGCCGCCCAGCCGCGTAATCGTGCCCTGCTGCAGGAAGCGCAGCAGCGCCACCTGGCTTTCCAGCGGCAGGTCGCCGATTTCGTCGAGAAACAGCGTGCCGCCCTGGGCCTGTTCGATCCAGCCGATCTTGCGCTGGTTGGCGCCGGTGAACGCGCCCTTCTCGTAGCCGAACAACTCAGACTGCACCAGGTGCGAGGGAATCGCGCCGCAGTTGATGGCGATGAACGGGCCCTTGCGCCGGCTCGAGGCATCGTGGATGGCCTGCGCGGCCAGCTCCTTGCCGGTGCCGGACTCGCCCGAGATGAACACCGGCGCTTCGTTGTGCGCCACCTTGGCAAGCGAGCGGAACATCGCCCGCATCGCCGCGCATTCGCCGATCATGGTGCCGCGCGACGCGCTTTCTTGCGGGCGCGTGCCGTGCAGCGACGCCATGCCGCGCGCATGCCGCAGCGTGTACAGCAACTCCGGCATCGAGAACGGCAGGCGCACGTAGTCGACGCAATAGTCACGGATCATCCGCCGTACACGCTCGTTGGCCAGCATCGCATCGGAGGTGATCGCCACCCAGGTAACATGCAGGTACTGCAGCGCCTGTTCCAGCTGCGCGAACTCGGCCTCGCTGTAATCGGACTGCAGGTCGATCACGCCGGCCGTAGGCGGGCAGGCGCGCACCGTGCGCTCGGCATCGCGAACCTGCGCGACGCGGCGGATTTCCCATTCCGTGCCGATCACGGACGGGTCGAAACCAAAATCTTCATGACGCGACACGACCACGAGCTGTGCAGTGCGTGACGCCTTGCACAGTCGGTCCATCACGATCTCCCGGACGTTAGGCTTGTTCTTGGTGCCGGCACCCGTGGCCGCCGCAGCGGCGCGCGTCCGTGGCGGACGGTGGGGCTGAACTGGCTGCGGGCATGCGCCCGCGGTCGACGTCGGTGTCACGAGCTGGACAGACTGCGGGTGGATTCATCAGGCGCGGCAAGGTAATCCGCGCCCGGCTGGAGCTGCTCGCGGATGCGCCGCCGCATGGCCTCCTTCTCGCGCATCAACTCCACGCGAGGCGCCTGCGGCGACTGGCCGGAGTATTGGTAGTAGAGTGTCTTGTAGGTCAGCTGGCTCAGGATCCATTCCTGCAGCAGCGTGCGCTGGCGCGCCAGTTCCCCTTCGAGCAGCCGATGGCGACGCAGCAGGTTGGACACCGCCGCGCGGGCGCTGTCGCTGAGTTCGCTGTCTTCGGCAAGCAGCGCGGCAACATCGGCGGTGGCCGCGTCGCTCACGGCCCGTTTGGCGGGCACTTCGCCTGCGGCTTCCCCCACGGCAGCCCAGGCTGGATGCATAGATCGGATGGATCGGTTACTGGACTCCCTGACAGGCCCGATGACGGGTCGCCGGATCTCTCCTGCGGTCATGATTATCCCCGTTGAACAACATCCCCCGGCACTGCACGTCTACGTTTACCACTTTTCAGTCTTGGAATTTTCTTGTCTGCGTGGCGCGCATGTTGTCCGCACGCTCCCGGATCGTGGACGGCGCCGTCATTGATATTGACGGTCTCTGTCGCGAAAGCGCTGCCGTCCTGGCGCATTGCGCCGACGCGCTTCCGGCGTGGCTCCGGCACCTTGCCGCATACACCGGAGTCAAGAAGGGGCGCTTGCCGCGCCCCTCTTTGCCACGCCTATAGTTCAGTGCATTTGCGGCGGTTTGTCCAGCCCCGTGTGGGTGACTTACAGCCAATCTCATCCATTGGTATGAGCCCTCGCGCACACACGCGAGCGCGCTGGCATCGGCACGCCGCGGCACGCCCCCGCGTGCATACGGCGCGACCATACTACGCAGAAACGGGCACGCTCCAACACCCCACCGCGGCAGGGACATGCGCACGCTGCCGCAAGGAAACAGCCATGTAGCTGCGGCCTCGGACGGCACGCAGAATCGGGTACGCTTCACCGGCCGTGCCGCATCGGCAGCGCGCAGAAACGGGTACGCAGCAACATCGCACGCGCTACGCTGCGCGCCGTCACGGCGATAAAAAAGGCGGCCCCGAGGCCGCCCTGACAGCGAAACTCGTGGTGATCCGTTCGCGTGCCGGTCAGTGTCCCGGAAGGTAGTAGAACTTGAAGATGAACACGGCGGCAATGATCCACACCATCACCGGCACGCTGCGCGCGCGCCCGGTCAGCAGCTTGAGCGCCGCATAGCTGATAAAGCCGAACGCCACGCCGTTGGCGACGGAATAGGTGAAGGGCATCCCGAGCGCCGTCATCACCGCGGGCACCACCTCGGTGACGTCGTTCCAGTCGATCTCCAGCAGTTCGCGCAACATCAGGCACGACACATACAGCAGCGCCGGCGCGGTGGCATAGGCGGGCACCGTTCCCGCCAGCGGCGCGATAAACAGTGCCGCGAGAAACAGCACGGCCACCGTCACCGCGGTCAGGCCGGTACGTCCGCCGGCCTGCACGCCCGAGGCGCTTTCGATATACGCAGTGGTGGACGACGTGCCCAGGAACGAGCCCGCCATGATGGCGGTGCTGTCGGCCATCAGCGCCTTGTTGATTCGGTCCATCTTGCCCGCCTTGAGCAGGCCCGCGCGGTTGGCCACGCCCATCAGCGTGCCGGTCGCATCGAACAGCTCCACCAGGAAGAACACCAGCACCACGTTGATGATGCCGATCGACAGTGCCGCGGTGATATCGAGCTTTAGCAGCGTCGGGCTTAGCGACGGCGGCGCGGAAAAGACACCGTGAAAGGTGTTGCCGGCAAAGGCGAAACTCAGCAGCGTGGTGAGCAGAATGCCGATCAGGATGGCACCCTTCACGCGCAGATGGTCGAGCGCCACGATCACGAAGAAGCCGACGATCGCGAGCACCGCCGAAGGCTGGTGCAGGTCACCGATGGTCACCAGCGTGGCCGGGCTCGCGGTGACGATGCCGGCGTTTTTCAGCGCAACGATGGCCAGGAACAAGCCGATGCCTGCGGTGATCGCCACCCGGATCGAATGCGGAATGCCATTGACGATCATCTCGCGCACGCGGAACAGCGTCACCAGCAGGAACAGGCAGCCGGAGATAAAGACCGCGCCCAGCGCCGCTTCCCACGGGAAGCCCATGCCCTTGACCACCGTGTACGCAAAATAGGCGTTCAGGCCCATGCCGGGCGCCATCGCGATCGGATAGTTGGCGTAGAAGCCCATGATCAGCGTGCCGATCGCCGCGGCCACGCAGGTGGCGACGAACACCGCGTCCTTTGGCATGCCCGCATCGCCGAGGATGGAGGGATTGACGAAGATGATGTACGCCATCGTCAGGAACGTAGTGATGCCGGCCAGGATCTCGGTGCGGACATCGGTATGGTGCTCGCGCAGCCTGAATACCCGCTCGAGCAGCGACGGCGCGGCGTGGGGCGCTGCGGGGGTGGATGTGCCCGGCTTGGAAGCGGGATCCGGCATCGACATGAATGGTCTCCTGGTGTCTTATCGTGTCCGCGGCAACTGCAACCCGTGGGTCAGTACCGGTGCCGGTCGGGCTGGGCCTGCCCGCCGCGCATGCCCCGATCGGCAAGCGTACTTTGTACCGCGCGGCCCGGCCCCGTCACGGCGGGCACGAATAAGCAACATGAAAAAGGCGTGATGATCCCACGACGCGCACGCGGCGGGCCAGCCCCGATACCGGCGCAGCGGGCATGGCATGGGGCCACCCCCATCTTGACGGTGGGGACAATCCCCCGTATAAACGCGCCTAGATTCAAGCGACGAGGCAACAGTTCATTCGTTAGCCACCGTCTGGTACTTCGGTTGTCCATGGTGTCCTTTCCTTGAGTTCCCCGTGTCGGATGACGTGTTCGTCATGCGATCTATTTTTGTCCTTTTTCTGGAAAGCAGATCATGCAAACCGGTATCGTCAAGTGGTTCAACGACGCCAAGGGCTTCGGCTTCATCAAGCCGGACGCGGGTGGTGACGACCTCTTCGCTCACTTCTCGGAAATCCGTTCCGAAGGCTTCAAGTCGCTGCAGGAAAACCAGCGCGTGCAGTTCGAAGTCAAGAATGGCCCGAAGGGCCTGCAGGCCGCGAACATCACCCCGCTGTAAGCGTTGACGCCACGGCGCACCTGGTGTGCGCCACACAGCGTAAGAACCCCGCCCATGGCGGGGTTTTTTGTTTTCTGTCGCATCACGGTGCGGCCTCGGCTTCGCCTCCTCTTTCTCCCGCCTCTTTCTCCTCTTTTCCCGCGCTTGCCCTGATCGGACGCAGCTTGTCACCGCGTCGCCCAGCTTCGCAGAAACGGGTACGCAATGTTGCAGCGCAGTGCTCGCAGAAACGGGTACGGGCTATCCCCCTGGGCCTCACCCCACCCGCCGAATAATCACGCAGAAACGGGTACGCACTAGCCGGCTGCCCCGCGGATTGCGCCCATTGGGTACGCAGAATTGGGTACGCAGCGAAAATTTTTTGCGAACCAGTCTGCGCTTCCCGGCGCCGTCCACACCTTGATCTATCCACATCCCAGGCTCCGGCCAGCCGCCGCAGAAACGGGTACGCGCCGTGTTGCGGCGCAGAACGCGGCCATTGATGCCTCCCCATGCCGTCGGTTCGCAGAAACGGGTACGGAGTTACGCCGATTAGCCTGCAGGCGCTTTCGCAGAATTGGGTACGCACCGACGCCGCATTGTCAGGGGGCCATTCGCGGAGGCCAGGACGCCCTTCAACAGCGCCGCAGAAATGGGTACGCCAAGGCGACGCCTCTCCGCATCACGTATACGTCGGGTGTGAGTACTAGCTTTTTGTTTAAGCCATGCGTATAATGGAAACTTGGTGAAAGCTCCGTTCGCGTTCAGGGTGCAGTTGACGCAGAATCGGGTACGCCCTGCTAGGTCGCTACCTCATCCGAACACGCAGAAACAGGTACGCTGAAGAGCGCAGCCGAGCGCGGGGCCCGGGCGCAGAAACGGGTACGCCGCAGAAACAGGTACGCAACAGGATCCAGGGGCAGGCGATCTGAGGCCGGCGCAGAAACGGGTACGGTTTGGCAGGGACTTTCGCAGAAATGGGTACGCATGCGGGGGTCGCGGTGCCGGTTGTGCATCGGCGCGCGAACTTGTTTCTGCGGGGATAACCGCCTGGCGGCGCAGTTATCCACCGATTTCGGGCGGGAACCGGCGCTCCGGCGCGCCTTGCGGCCGGGGATCTCGCAGAATCGGGTACGCTTTGCGGGGTCTTGCCTGTGGAGAAGCCTGTGGGCGACGGCGGTTATCCCCGCAGAATCCGGTTCGCTCCGGCCGCAGATACGGGTTCGGGTGGTCGCAGATACGGGTTCGGCCCTTCGCTGAATCGGGTACGGATCGCCGCAGAATCGGGTTCGCGGGGCGGTGATTTCCCCTTACGAATCAATGGGCTTGGCTTCACGTATACGGTTTACAAGTAGTTAACCCGTATCGGTATCGTTTACTGGTAGGTAATGGCTGGCGAACCGTGGACAACCCTGCCGGGTTGCCCACCGTCCGCCACCATGCGACCAGCCATTAGATCCTCCCGGCTGGCAGGAACCCCGCTGGCAATGCGGTCGCTTGTGTACCTGTTTCTGCGTGACAAGCTTTGCGGCTTCGAGTACAAAGGCGGGTAATCCGAAGCAAGCCACTATGCCCATCAAACGCTCCCCGGCCGCCACGGGGGATCGAAGCGTCCTCGACCTGGACGCCGAACCCTCCCGCATCATTGTTCCCGGCAACGAGAACAACCTGGTTCCGTCCGAGAAATTCCAGCGCCTGTTCGACGAAGCGCAGGCCATGGAGCGCGAAGACGCCTGGCAAAGCGGCGAGGTCGGCTTCCTTAGCCGCGCCAGCGTCCAGGTCACGCTGCCATATCGCGCGCCGAAAGGCGCGCCGCCGGTCTGGACCCGCACCAGCGGCAATATCTCGCTGATGATCCAGCCGGGCTATTTCACCCAGCAACGCTCCGAGCGCGCCGCCAACGGCCGCCAGAAGCTGGTGTCGGAGACGGTGTCGCTGGGATACCCGTATGGCTCCTATCCGCGCCTGATGCTGGCCTGGATCGGCAAGGAGATCATGGCGAAGAAAAAGCGCGGCGAATTCACCGGCACGGTGGAAGACCGGCGTATCTCGCTTGGCAATTCGCTGTCGGAGTTCATGTACAACCTCGGCATCCCGATGGCCACCGGGGGCAAGCGCGGCACCATGACGCTGGTACGCCAGCAGATGATCCGCCTGTTTTCGGCGACCATCGCCATCGTGCAGAACAAGTCGACGCCGAGCCAGAACCAGAACCCCAACCACGAGCCGCTGTCGATCGATCGCGTGGGCTACCTGCTGGCCGACCAGCTGTCGACCTGGTGGGATCCGATGCAGCCCGGCCAGGGCTCGATGTTCGAGAGCTTCGTGGTGCTGTCCGAGCCGTTCTTCAACGAGCTGGTCAACCGGCCGGTGCCGGTGGATATGCGCGCGCTGAAGGCGCTCAAACAGTCGCCGTTTGCGCTCGACGTCTATTCGTGGCTGACCTACCGGTTCTTTACGATCCAGCGCCGCACCGAGATCCCCTGGGAGGCGCTGCAGATGCAGTTCGGCACGGAAACCGAAAGCGAACGCAAGTTCCGCGCGCTGTTCCGCAAGGCCCTGAAAGACGTGCTGGTGGTCTACCCCGGTGCCAAGGTCGACGCGGATTCGTCCAAGGCGCTGATCCTGCAGCCGTCGCGTACCAGCGTGCGCAAGCTGGGCTGACACCGGCGACGGGCAAACCGGCCCGGACGCAAAAAAGGCAAGCGCGAAACGCTTGCCTTTTTTGTTGCCCGCTGCGAACGCGTCGCGGCGGGTGAGAGCTCAGCCGAGGCTGGATCAGGCCGGCTTGATCGCCGAAGCCTGCAGGCCCTTCGGGCCTTGCTTGACTTCAAACGTCACGCGCTGCCCGTCCTTCAGGGTCTTGAAGCCCGAGCCCTGGATTTCCGAGAAGTGCGCGAACAGGTCTGCACCACCGTCGTCCGGGGTAATGAAGCCAAAGCCCTTGGTCTCGTTGAACCACTTGACCGTACCGGTTGCCATAGGAATTTCCTTTTCGAAGCAAGTTCTTGTACACAACGCAAACAACCGTTCAAGCACGTTGAGTTCTCGTAGATACCGAACGGAAGCCGACGAGGTGACACGACTTGACTCGACTGTAGCGCGCATCATAACCACTTTGGATTACGGTGTCATGTGCGGCGTAATGCGCACTACAGATACTTTAGGCACATTCCGGTCCGATTTTCAAGCAATTTTACCGACTTGCGTGATTTCCCCCGTCTTAGGGACAGTTCTGCGTCCGTGGGGATGAAACACTTTTTTTGTTAAATTGGAAAACGGTTGATACGTCACCTGGTTTTGGCTACAGTTGCGCCTTAAGAATCAACCGCGCTTTCAGCGCTGAAAGAGAGGTCGCAGTGCCAGCCAAAATCATTACGGTCTTCAACCAGAAAGGCGGTTGCGGCAAGACGACGGTCAGCATGCACCTTGCCGGCACACTGGGATTGCGCGGCGCGCGTTCGATGCTGGTCGACATGGACGAGCAAGGCACCGCCACCCGATGGGCGGCGCAGGCCAGCGACGAGCGGCCGTTCCCGGCCTCGGTCATCGGGCTGGCGCCCTCCGGCGGCGCCATGCACCGCGAAGTTCGCAAATTCGTCCAGGACTATGACTACATCGTTGTGGATTGCCCGCCAGCGGTCCATTCGGCGGCGCCATCCAGCGCGCTGCTGATCTCCGATCTCGCCATCATTCCCGTCGTGCCGTCCCCGCCTGACCTGTGGGCGGCAGTGGCTGCCAAGACGCTGGCCCAGCACGCGCAGGTACAGAACGAATCGCTGCTGATACGGGTCATGGCCAATATGGTCCAGCGCCGCGTGTCGATTGCCCGCCAGGCGATTGAAATTCTTGGGGACGATGGCGACGTCCCACTGTTGAATTCGATGATCGGCTCACGTTCGGCGTTCCGCGAATGCCAGGCGATCGGCTGCACCGTCCACGGCGTGGCTGGCGCGCGCGAGGCGGTGCAAGAGGTCGACATGATGGTCGATGAAGTGTTGTCTTTGATTGAGCAATAGGCATGGCTACCAAACTAAAGAGCCTGAAGGCAGGCATGCTCGCCGGCATGGCGGCCGAGAAGAGCCGGAACGATACGATGGACCGCTTCGCACGGGCGGAAGCGGCTATTTCCCAGCATCCCAACGGACTGCTGCAGGGCAGGGGGGCGGCCGAAACGTCTCCCGGTTTCAGCGCTGAAAGTCTCGACGACGTCGCCGCGGGCCGGCAGCTGATCCGGATTCCGCTGGCGCAGCTGCATGACAACCCGCTGAATGCGCGACGCATCTACGATCCTGCCGTGGTGCAGGAGCGTGCCGCATCGATCGCCACGCACGGCCAGAAGACCCCGGGCCTGGCGGCGCCGGATCCGGCGCGCCCCGGCCACTACATCCTGATCGACGGCCATTACCGCAAGCGAGCCCTGGCATCCGCCGGCAAGCTCGAAATGGAATGTTTTGTCGAGAACGACCTGAGCGACCTGGATTTCTACCGGCTGTCGTTCATGCTGAACGAGCAGCGCTCCGACCAGTCCGCGCTCGACAATGCCATTGCCTGGCGCCAGCTGCTCGATGAAGGCAAGGTCCAGAAGGAAGAGGAGATCTGTGAGCTGACCGGCATTTCCGCGGGCACGGTGAACAAGACCCTCGCGTTGCTGCGCCTGCCGGAGTCGGTGCTGAGTGTGATGCGCGAATGCCCGAGCGCGATCGGCATTGCCGCCGGCTACGAGCTGACGCTGTACTTCAAGCTGGCGGGCGAAGAACGGACCCGCGAGCTGGCGGGGCGCATCATCCACGATGGCCTGTCGAGCCGTGAGGTCGAGGCGATCCGCAAGCAGGCGCAGGAAGGCAAGGCGCGCAAGGTAAAGGAGATCAGCCGCCAGTACAAGATCCGCACCGACAGCGGCCAGTTGCTCGGCACCATCAAGGAATGGGATTCCGGACGTGTGATGCTGGACGTGCAACTGACCGATCGCAGCGCGCGCGAGGCCCTGGTTGAAGCCCTGAAGTCTCGCTTCGGACTCGACAAGACGTTGCTTTGAAGCTTTGAAACGGTCGGCGGTTCGGCGCCGCGGTGACGCGGGTGCCGACATGCCAGGCGGGCGATATGCAGGGGGCAGCGGCGACACTGCCCCATCGTTTTTCAGGCCAGCAGATCGCGCGGCGAACGTGCCGCGAATGCCGGGTCACAGCGCTTGCGATAGCGCTCCAGCATGGCCGCCAGCAAGGCATGCAGGCCGCGCACCGAATAGCCCCCCAGCGGTTGTGCCGCGCGCTTGCGGCGGGCACGCCCGGTGGGCGGCGCCGTCGCCGGGCCGATCAGGCATGCGTCCTCCATGCCTGGACCATCCCATTGCAGATTCCGGTCCTCCCAGTGGCGCGCCAGCGCCGTCCGGGTCGCGGGCGCAAGGCCGCTCCCCGCAAAGAGCGCGTCCACGTGATTGCCCAGGGTTGTTGATGCGATGGCCATGCCATCTGCGGGCCCGCCTGAGGACAGCGATCGCAGCGTCGCCGATGACAACTGATCCAGGCTGAGCTCACGCTCGCGCAACAGCAGGATGGCGGCGTGCGCGGCGCGGTAGCGCTGGCCGTCGCTGGCCTCGGCCTGCGATGTCAGCCATGACAGGAAGGCAGCGACGCTGTCTTCCGGCAGCGGAGCGCGGGCGGACGGCGCAGCCGCCTCCGCGTCCGGCACCGTCGTCATTTCGGCCCCGATCTGCGCCGGCCAGCGCGCCGCGCAAGGGTAGCCGTTATCATGCATCCACCGGAACAACGCGGCCAGCACGCGCAGGCTGTGGCGCTGGCTGGCCGGGCGCAGCGGGCCCGTCAGCGGCCGCCATGCGGCCTGGTGCCGCGGCGCGCGCGGCCCGCACCAGCGGTTGGCGGGTTCGGGGCTGGCCAGGAAGCCCAGGTAGGCCTGGCGGTCGTCCAGGTCCAGTTGCGACAGCCCCTTGCCGCGCTCCAGCGCCGCCCACAGCAACAGCCGCTCCGCCTCCTTGCGATACGCGGCAAAGGTGCTGCCGTGGCCGTCGGTGGTATCACGCAGCCACGCCTTGACCACCGTTACGCCGTGGCTGTACGGACAGGCGTCGCCGGCGCCGATAGCCGCCGCCGGCGCCTCGCTCAGCAACTCGAGCGGCAACGGCTGCCGCAGCGCCGGACCCAGCGCCGCCGCTTGCAGCGGCGCCCGGTTCCCAACGTGCGCGTGCAGCAGCGGCGCGCCATCGGCACCCTTGAAGACCGTGCGATGCTCGCCGAGCCAGCGGTTGATGGCGGTGCCGGCAAGCGCCCCAATGCGTGGCACGGCTCGCCACCAGGCAGTACCGCGCTGATTGGACAGGTCCAAAAGAGCTTTAAGCGTCACAATACCGGCATTGCGAAGGCGCCGTGCCAGTGCCGGAGCGAACCACAGTTCCACGCTGTGCTGGGCCTGCGGAGCCGCCGTGCCCAGTCTCTCCAGTTCGCCGAGCGCATCCACCCGACGATCCATGCCGCGGTTCGAGCGCCCGGGGCCGGCCAGCAGCAGCTCGGCCAGGTCCGCGCGCCCGTGCAGGTGCGCGAGCTGGACCATGCGGTCGCGCAAGGCCAGCAGCATGCGCAGCGCCGACTCGGCGGCGGCGTCATCGTCATCCGTGTCGTCGGAGAGATAGCGGGGGACCACCATCGCGGCCGGCATGCCCTGGACATAGGCACGCACGGCGGCGAATTCGCTGCGGGTCAGGCTGACAGAGGGCGCGGCAGGAATCATTCGGCAGCTTGCGCAGTATCGCTAACTTATTGATTTATAACGCACCCAGAGCGAGGCAGAAATCGTCCGACCCAAAATGCATAGCAAAACACAATGCCGATAATTTTATGCGCGATGGCGTAGTATGCACAGGCCCGCCACCCAGTTTTCGTCCATATGCTGCAATCAGCCGGCGTCAGACCGGCGGGCGTGGCGCAAAGCGCCGGTTGGGGATTACCCGCTGCAGCGCACCATCACCTTGCATTCATTGGGCGCGTTTCATATGCTGCAGCTCAGGAGTTATAAATACTTAGATCAGACTTCAGCCGAATCTAAGGCTCTTGCAACAGAAGCGTTTCACACGCACACCGGGGCGATCCGGTATCTCCAGGGAAACGACGACCTGCAGCCAGACGGGAAGGCTGTGCGGCGTCCCCGGAGCAAAGGCGGATCGTAGGGAGGTGCAACCGCAGGATAGCGGGGCACGTCCGACAAGCAAGCACGGATTTTCGCGGGGTCCGCGCTTGCCGCAATAATAAGAGAGCGGCCATGGCCACCATCC
Source organism: Cupriavidus nantongensis (assembly GCF_041726985.1). Classification (GTDB taxonomy): domain Bacteria; phylum Pseudomonadota; class Gammaproteobacteria; order Burkholderiales; family Burkholderiaceae; genus Cupriavidus; species Cupriavidus nantongensis_A. The sequence continues at coordinate 1,371,125 of NZ_CP168302.1, forward strand.
TCTTGATCGAGCCTCACCCCCTCCTGCGCCTGGGTCTGCGCCACCTGCTGGCCCAAGCACACCTCGACGGCGACCTGCTGGACATCGATCCGCTGGCGCCCATCGATTCCGACCTGTGGCTCAACGACGCCGACCTGATGGTCTACGGACTGCCGGCCGACCAGGCCAGCGGCTGGTCCATGCTGGAGCAGCTGTGCCAGCGGCTGCGGCCGCAGCGGGTGCTGGTCCTCAGCGAGCAAGCGATGCCGGCGCTGCCCGAGGCCGGGCTGCCGGAGCCGGTGCGCGGCTGCGTGCCCAAGCATTGCAGCGCCGACGCGCTGGATGCGGCGGTGCGGCTGGTGCTGGCCGGCGGCGAATGCTTCCCGGCGTCGAGCCAGCCGTTGCCGGGGCGGCACGCCGGCACGGACGCTGCGGCGCGCGTCGCGCCGGCGGCTCCCGGCGATGCCCGGGTGGTGACGCTGCGCCCCGGCGTCGACGATGCCGGCCACGATAGCGCGGCGCCGGTGGCGCAACGCCAGTTTGCCGCGCAAGCCACCGCGTACGAAACGCCATCGGCCGGCGCGCACTTGCTCAACATCACCGAGCGCCAGTACGAAGTGCTGGCGTTGCTGGCGCGCGGCTATCCGATCAAGACCGTCAGCCGCATGCTGAACATCTCGATCGCCACCGCCAAGACGCATGCCTGCACCCTGTATCAGCGCCTCCATGTGCGCAACAAGGGCGAAGCGGTTTACGTGGCGCTGCAAAGAGGTGCCACGCTCAACTGGGCGGGACCGGACCCGGCTGCCGCGCCGGCGCGCATGCCGCCGGTAGGCCAGGCGGCCTGAGCCGGTGGCGCGTGCCGGCGATGCTGGCCGCGCGCTTCCGTTCGCCTCATCCTTCTGCTGCGAGATGCTCCGCCAAAAGCATGAGGCAGGGGTGGCGGCGGCTTGCTACCTTCTGAGGGAAGACATCCGCACAGACCGACGCCGGCGGTTGGCGCTGGTGCGATGCCTTCCCCGCCGGGCCGCCCGCAGCCCGGCTCCGACCGCGCGGCCGCTGTCATGGCCGCACGGGTTGCCGCCGGACAGAGTCAATGCCGACCTACCTGATCGCCAGCAATGAAATGATGTGCCGGGTGTTGGCACGACGCCTGCACGCGCTCGACCTGCCCAGGCCGATCAACTGCCGCACGCCGCAATGGCTGCAAGCCGCGGCGCATGCCCCGTCATCGGCTGCGCCGGCGCAGACCGCAACGCACGACCTTCAGGCCGTCCCGGGCCACACGCCCGCGCAGGCCGCCGCGCAGCTGCCGCCGGATCCCGCGGATATTGCCGTGATCGATTGCAGCGGCCTCGAAGGCGATCCCCGCGCGTGGCTGGACCAGCTGCACGCGCGCCTGGCGCCGCGGCGCTGGCTGGTGTTGTCGGATCGCCTCGATCCCGCACTGATCCTGCATGCCGCGCTGCTCGGTGCCAGCGGCTGCCTCGCGTTGCCCGCGGCGATGGAGCTGGTGTGCGCGGCTACCGCGCTGGTGTGGGCAGGCGGCCAGTGTTTCCCGCGCATGGCGCTGTCGCTGGGCGGGGCGCGTGCGACTGCGCCCTCCCTCCTTTGTGCGACCCCTCCTACAACCACCGGATGAGGGCGCAATATTGCTGATGGCCTATGCTTGATTCGCCCGGAGGCAGAAGCTGGCCCTCATTTGCAGGCTGGCCGTCCCGGGAAGAAGGGGGTCGTATGGAGGCCGGACTGGAGTTCCTCGTCGTGCGCGGCTTTGCGGTGCGCGAGGGCCGGGGAAAGTGGGCGTGCTGCTTCGAGATCAGGCTCGCCGCCCGTCATGACGAAGGCGGTGGCGCGGATGGCGCTGCCGGCAGCGATGAGCCGCTGCTGTACCGGGGAGAACTGCACGGGCGCCAGTTCGATTGCGAGCTGGCCGCCGCCGATGCCGCGCGCGCGGCCGGCGAGCGCGAAGCCTTGCTGCGCGTGGAAAGCCTCAAGGCGCTGATCATCGCGCAGCATCGGCACCGCGTGCCGCCGTCAGTGGTGAGCTGAACCTGCAGGCACGCGCAGCTGTTGTGCAGCGGCACCCGGCGCGAGCGCCCGGTGCCGCTGTGCATTTGTGCGGGCCGCATCGGGTTGGCCGCATCGGTGGGCTGCACTGAAGGGCCGCACTGATAGGCCGCATTGTGTGGGCCGCATGATCTCGCCGTTGCTGCCGCCATCTCGACCATGCCTTCCCGGCCGGCAAAAAAAGAAGCCCGCCGACCGGGGGACCATGCGGGCTTTGAAAACGCTGCCCCGGTGATGCAAGGGCAGCGATCCCGATTGAACATATCGAATTGCGCAAAGACTCTCTATCCACCAGACGGCCAATGCAGTCATGCACTCTCAACCTGTCTGCACCCTGACCCGCGCCGGCCGCGGCCGCGCTGCGCGCGCGTGCGGCGCTGGACCAAGCGGCCGATGCCGCCACGCGCGACGCGGTGATACGCTGCGCCACCAGACCCTGACACTTACCGCTTGCGCCTGCCCATGAGCCACTGGCATCTCGTTTCCCTGTTCGGCGAATCCGCGTACCTGCTGCCTTGCGCCGTGTTCCTGGCGTTGTGGCTGTACTGGCGTGGCGCGCCCGGCAGCGCGCGCCACTGGGTGCTGGCGTTTGCCGCGGCCGCGCTGCTGGTGCTGGCGTCCAAGCTCGCGTTCATGGGCTGGGGCATTGGCAGTGCGGCACTGAACTTCACCGGTTTCTCCGGCCACGCGATGATGGCGGCGTCGGTGCTGCCGGTGCTGCTCTACCTGGCGGTGCCGGCCGCGTGGCGGCGTTTGGGCTGGCTGGCGGCGGCCGCGGGCGTGGCGCTGGCATTGCTGGTGGGGGTGTCGCGGCTGGCGCTGCATGCGCACTCGGTGTCGGAGGTGGCGGGCGGCCTGGGCGTGGGCCTGTGCGTGAGCCTGCCGTTCATCGTGCGGCGCACCACGCCGCACGGTCCGCTGGCGATGGTGCTGGCGAGCGTGGTGCTGGCCACCGCGCTGGTGATGCCGATGACCCGCACCGTGGGCGCCTCGCACGCGTTGATCCAGCAGCTTGCCATGCTGCTGTCCGGCCGCGACCGCCCTTTCCAGCGCGGCGAATGGGCCCTGAACTGGCGCGCGCCCGGGTACGCCAAGATCCACGCCGCGGGGCGCACCGAACCCTGCTGAGCGCGGCCGCCAGCGCCGATTTCCCCGCCACGGCCTGTGTGCGCCCGCCAACAGACACTGGCGGGCGGCTCGGCAACCATCGCCCCATCGAGCATTGCATTCGCGGTGGGCAGCCATGGCATCCAGTTCGACCTTTACGGCAGAGCGCCACACGGCGCTGCACTTGTTGTACCGGCTGGCCGACGCGGTGCTGGTGGGCGCCTGCGCGGTGATGATCGGTGCGCTGTACTTTCCCGAGGGCATCCGCGGTGCCGCGCCGGTGCACGGCTTTCTTGCCGCGCTGTGTTCGATCGGGGTGCTGGCGGTGTTTCCCGCCTTCGGCATCTATGAATCATGGCGCGGCCGCAGCCGTGCGGCGCTGGTGCTGCGCCTGCTCGCCGCATGGGCCACGGTATTCATCGTCGGGCTGATGACGGCGTTCCTGATGCACCAGATCGCCGCGGTGTCGCGGGTCTGGTCGCTGGGCTGGTTCGGCTCCAGCCTGCTGGCGCTGGCGGGGGTGCGTGCCGTCATGTTCCGCATGCTGGGCAATGTGCGGGAGCAGGGCATCAATGCCAAGCGCGTGGTGATTTTCGGCTACGGGCCGCTGGGGCGCGAGATGTACCTGCGCGTGGACCAGATCCGCGCCGCGGGCTACCGCGTGGTCGGCATCTACCATGAGGAGCCGATCGCGGTGCCCGACGGCGTGGTCTCGCTGCGCACCATGGAAGAGGTCAACCTGTTCGTGCGCAGCCAGGCCGTCAGGGAGATCTGGCTGACGCTGCCGATGGTGGCGTGCCGCGACCTGTACGACGTGGTGCGGCAGTTCCGCAACGAGCTGATCGACATCCGCTGGATCCCCGACGTGATGTCGGTGGAGCTGCTCGGCCACCGCTTCAGCGAGTTCCTCGGCCTGCCCGTGATCGACCTGAACAGCCCGCCGGTATCGGGCATCACCGGCCTGCTCAAGGCCAGCTTCGACCGTGCCTTCGCGCTGGCCGCGCTGGTCGGGCTGGCGCCGCTGCTGCTGGTGGTGGCCGTGCTGGTGAAGCTGTCGTCGCCCGGGCCGGTACTGTTCCGGCAGCGGCGGCTGGGCATGGACGGGCGCCCGTTCGACGTCTTCAAGTTCCGCACCATGCGCCAGCACGCCGACGTGGGCGTGACGCAGGCGGTACGCGGCGATGCGCGCGTGACGCGGGTCGGCGCCTTCCTGCGCCGCACCAGCCTCGATGAGCTGCCGCAGTTCTTCAACGTGCTGCGCGGCGAGATGTCGGTAGTGGGCCCGCGCCCCCATGCGATGGAGCACAACGAGCTCTACAAGGAGCTGATCGACCGCTACATGCTGCGGCACCGGGTCAAGCCAGGCATCACCGGCTGGGCCCAGATCAACGGCCTGCGCGGCCAGACCGATACCGTCGAGAAGATGCGCCGGCGGATCGAGTTCGACATCTACTACATCCAGCACTGGTCGTTCCAGCTCGACCTGCAGATCATCCTGCGCACCGCGCTGCACGGCTGGACCGGCGCCAGTGCGTATTGAGGCGCAGCTGCGGCGGTACCCGGGGGCGCACGGATTGGTGCGCAAACGTACCGAAGCCGCAGCCGGTTAAGCGTGCAATAGGCCGCACTCATAAAAACCGGAGGTGTTCCATGAAAGCAACCATCCGCAGCATCCTGGGCGAAGTTGCCCGGCTCGAGGTGCCGCTCGCCGACCTGGCCGACAGCGATGACCTGTATGCCGCCGGCCTGTCGTCGCTGGCCACCGTGCACGTGATGCTCGCGCTCGAGAACGCTTTCGACATCGAAATCCCGGACCAGATGCTGACGCGCCAGCTGTTCCGCAGCATCGATTCCCTGGCCGCCGCGGTCGAGCAGATCCGGCAGCAGCAGGAGGCGGCATGACCCCCGTGGCCACGGTGGCACTGGCGCATTCCAGCGTGGGCACGGGCGCCGTGCGCGCCCGCGCCGAGGCGCTGTTAGCCGCCGCCCAGGCCGCTGCCGCGGTCGCGCAGGCCCACGCCGACGCCGTCGACCGCGACGCGCGCTTTCCGCAGGAAGCCTTCGACAGCCTGCGCGAGCACGGCCTGATCGGCGCCATGGTGCCGGCCGCTCAGGGCGGTGCCGGCGCTTCGCTGGCGACGGTGGCGGCGATCTGCCGCGTGCTCGGCGCGGCGTGCGCGTCGACCGGGATGATCTACGCCATGCACCAGATCCAGGTGGCCTGCGTGCTCGAACACGGCACCGCCAGCCCCTGGCACCAGGGCCTGCTCGCGCGCATTGCCGCCGAGCAGCTGCTGCTGGCTTCGGCCACGTCCGAGGAGGCCATCGGCGGCGCGCTGCGCAGCAGCGGCTGCGCGCTCAACGTCGACGGCGAGCGCTTCCACCTGCTCAAGATGGCGCCGACGATTTCGTATGGCGCGCATGCCGACGGCATCCTGATCACGTCGCGCCGCCATGCCGACGCCGGGCCATCGGACCAGGTGCTGGTGTGTGCGCTGAAGCCGGACTACACGCTGCAAAGCCTGAACGCGTGGGACACGCTGGGCATGCGCGGCACCTGCAGCAACGGCTTCCGGCTCGAGGCCACGGGCGCGCTGGCGCAGGTGCTGCCGGTGCCCTTCGGGGAGATCGCCGACGCTACCATGACGCCGGTGTCGCACATCCTGTGGAGTGCGCTGTGGCTCGGCATCTGCAGCGATGCGGTGGCGCGCGCCAAGACCTACTTCCAGGGGCAGGCGCGCGCGCGGTCCGGCGCGCTGCCGCCGTCGGCGGCGCGTGTAGCCGAAGCGGTCAGTTTGCTGCAGCTGATCGAGGGGCGGCTGGAACTGGCGCTGGAACAACAGCGCCGGCGCCATGCCGAGCCGCCGGTGGCAAGCGCGTTCGCACTGGCCGCGGGCATGAACGGGCTCAAGACCGCGGTGTCCGCGCTGGCGCTGGAGGCGGTGCAGCAGGCCATGCTGGTGTGCGGCATGGCGGGCTACAAGCACGGCACGCCGTTCAGCCTGGGCCGCCATTTGCGCGATCTGTGGTCGGCGCCGCTGATGATCAACAACGATCGCATCCTGACCAACACGGCCAATCTGTTGCTGGCCGATCGTTCCTGAGGGAGATCGCATGGACCTCCATACCCTGACCGACGGCACCGCCCAGGGTGGCGCCGCGGCCGAGCCCGGCGCCGCCACGCGGGGCGGCAAGCCGGCGCCGCACGTATCCGGCCCCACGTTCCTCGAGCAGCTGGTGGCCGAGGGCCTGATGATCCCGACCGGCGTGCCTGGCCTGTATGGTCGCAACACCACCTTCGAATCGATCTGCGAAGGCATGAACAACGTCATGACGCACCTGGGCCAGGGCCTTGGCGCGGAAACGCTGCACTTCCCGCCGGCCATGGGCCAGGCCGATTTCGAGACCAGCGGCTACATGAAGAGCTTTCCGCAGCTGGCGGGTACCGTCCACAGCTTCTGCGGCGACGACAAGGGCCACCGCCGCCTGCTGGCGCGGCTGGAGGACAAGGACGACTGGACCGACCAGCAGCAGCCGACCGGCGTGGTGCTGACCCCGGCGGCGTGCTATCCGGTCTACCCGGTGATCGCGCGGCGCGGCCCGCTGCCCGAGGACGGCAAGGTGGTAGATGTGATGTCGTACTGCTTCCGCCATGAGTCCTCGCTCGAGCCGACCCGCATGCAGCTGTTCCGTCAGCGCGAGTATGTCTGCCTGGGAACCCCGCAGCGCATTGCCGCGTTCCGCGAGCAGTGGCTCGAGCGCGTGCCCGAGCTGGCCACGGCGCTGCAGCTGCCGGTGGAGATCGATGTCGCCAACGATCCGTTCTTCGGGCGCGGCGGCAAGCTCGTTGCCGAAAGTCAGCGCGAGCTCAGGCTCAAGTTCGAGCTGCTGATCCCCATCAACGACGGCGCGCCGCCCTCGGCGTGCATGAGCTTCAACTACCACATGGACCACTTCGGCCACATGTGGAACCTGCGCAGCGCGGACGGCGCCACTGCGCACACGGGCTGTGTCGGCATCGGCGTCGAGCGCATGGCGCTGGCGCTGCTGCGTCACCACGGGCTGGATCCGGCACGCTGGCCCCAAACCGTCCGCGACACGCTGTGGGGGGGGTAAATGTACGGCGACGGCAGGGCCAGGGTTCGCGCAGGCCGCTCCACCTGGCATGGCGGCAATCCGGTCTGGTCCCATGCGAACCAGCAGATCGACCTGTGGGTCGAGCTGCTGCAGGGCTGGGACCTCGAACCCATTGCCGCGCTGCCGTTCACCGTGGCGCAGGACTTCGAGGGCGACCAGTTCACGCTCTCGGCTTTCCCCGCCAATGACCTTGAACGCCTGTACGGCATCGTCACGCACGAGCTGTCGATGTACGACCGGCTCGAGGCGCATGTGGCCACCCAGACCGCGCGCGGCAACGTGGTGCTGCTCGAAGTCGACAGCTACCAGCTGCCGCAGCCGGCCGGCACCTATCGCCGCCAGCATATGCGCTCGTGCATCGGCATCGATGTGCTGGTGCCCGAGGCCGCCGCCGTCGGTTATTTCCATGGCGACGGCTACCACACCGCGAGCGGCGAGGACTATGCCGCCATCTTCCGCCCGGCGACCGTGGGCTACGGCGAGGTGGCGGCGTTTCCGCATGCATCGGTGGCGCGGCGGCGCTTTGCCGCGCTGACCGATGCCGCGCTGATGCGGACCTCGCTGGAACTGCTGCGCCATCACCTGTCGCGCCGGCCGCAGCACAACCCGATCAGCGTGTTCCGCATGGCATTCCCGGGCCATCTCGAACACCTGATGGCGCGCGGCGAGCCCAACTTCCAGGTCTATGCGGCCAGCGTGCTGCGCCAGCTCGGCGTCAATTTCGAGCTGCTCGGCCGCTACCTGCGCTGGCTGGTGCTGCACGGGCACTCGCTGCCCGATTGCATCGGCGAGGCCTGCTACACCATGGCCTCCGAAGCCATGGTGATGCAGTTCCGGCTGATGCGCGCGGTGATCAGCCGCAAGTCCGATCCCTGCCAGGACTGCCTGGACCAGCTCGAACAGGCCTACCAGGGCACGGTGCCGGCGCTGGCCTCGCACTTCGGCGCGAGCGTGGCATGAGCGCGCGCGACCCGGCGGCACTGGTGCCAGGCCAGTCCGCGGGAACGACCAGCGCCACCACCGCCGCCACATCCGCTGCAACCGCCCCGACCGCCTCCAACGCCTCCAACGCCTCCAACGCCTCCAACGCCTCCACCGACCTGGCGCTTGCCCCCGGCGTGGCCGTGGGCCCGTGCGCCCTCGCCGGCGAATGGTGCTGGCTGGAAACGCTCGCGGGCGCGGCACAGGCGCCGGCCGGCCTGTCACCCGATGCGCCATGGCTGCCCGCGCCCGTGCCCGGCACCGTGGCCGCGGCCCTGCGCGCGGCGGGCCGATGGGACGACAGCGCGCCGCCGCCGCTGCACCGGCATGACTACTGGTACCGCGTGCGCTTTGCCGGCAGCGGCGCGCGCACGCTGCGCTGCAATGGCCTGGCGACGCTGGCCGAGGTGTGGCTCAACGGGGTGCTGGTGCTGACCACGCGCCATATGTTTGCCGCCCACCAGGTGTCGGTGCAGCTGGCCGGCGACAACACGCTGCACCTGTGCTTCCGCGCCTTGCATCCGTGGCTGCGCACGCAGCGCGGCCAGGTCCGCTGGAAGCCGCGCATGATCGTGCCGCCGACGCTGCGAGCGGTCCGCACCACGCTGCTGGGCCATATGCCGGGCTGGTGTCCGCCGGTCCACGCGGTCGGGCCGTGGCGCAGCATCGAGCTGCTCGATCCGGCCAGCGCCGATCCGCTGCACGGCGTGCGCGCCGAGGCCAGCACGCAACTGGACGGCACCGACGGCATCATCGCGCTGACGCTGCATTTCCCGGGGCCCGCGCCGGCGCAGGCGCGCTGGCTGGCAGCGCATGGCGACAATGAAACGTGGGGCAGCCTGGCGCGGACGTCGGAGCATGTTCTGGCCGGCACGCTGCGCGTGCCGCACGCGCGCCTGTGGTGGCCGCATACGCATGGCGAGCCCGCGCTGTACCGGGTCGAGGCCCGCCTCGGCACGCGCGTGCTGCAATGCGCGCTAGTGGGCTTTCGCACCGTCGAGGAAGACTGCGACGGCGAGCCCGGCGCCTTTGCGCTGCGCGTCAACGGCGAGCGCATCTTCTGCCGCGGCGCCTGCGTGTCCAGCCATGACCTGCCCGGACTGGCCGACAGCGACGAGGCCGTGGGCCGCTGGCTGAGACTGGCGCGCGACGCGGGCATGAACATGGTGCGGGTCAGCGGCGTCACCTGCTACCCCGGCGAGGCCTTCTATCGCGCCTGCGACGCGCTGGGCCTGCTGGTGTGGCAGGACTTCATGTTCGCCAATTTCGACTACGGCGCGGACCTGCAGGCATCGCGCGGCCTGATGGACGATGCCGCGCGCGAAGTCGGCCAGTGGCTGCAATCGACGCGCGCGCATCCGGCCATCGCGGTGCTGTGCGGCGGCAGCGAAGCCGAGCAGCAGGCGGCCATGCTGGGCACGCCGCGCGGCGACTGGCGCCAGCCGCTGTTCGACGAGCTGATTCCCGGCCTGGTGGCGCGGCACCGTGCCGACGTGGTCTATGTGCGCAACTCGCCCAGCGCAGGCGCGTGGCCGTTCCAGCCCGACACCGGCGTCACCCATTACTACGGCGTGGGCGCCTACCAGCGCTCGCTGGCGGATGCGCGCCTGGCCAACGTGCGCTTTGCTGCCGAATGCCTGGCCTTTGCCAACGTGCCGTGCGCGCGCACGCTGCGCGAACACGGCCTGACCCAGCCGCTGCACGATCCGCGCTGGAAGGCACGGGTGCCGCGCGATGCCGGCGCGGCATGGGATTTCGAGGATATCCGCGACTTCTACCTGCGCGCGCTGTACCAGGTCGATCCGCCGCGCCTGCGCTATGAACGCCCGGCGCGCTACCTGGCGCTGTCGCGCGCGGTGGTGGCCGAGCTCATGGCCGAGGTTTTCAGCGAGTGGCGCCGCGTGGGTTCGACCTGCGCCGGCGGGCTGGTGTGGCAGTTGCAGGACCTGCTGCCCGGCGCCGGCTGGGGCATCGTCGACGCGTGCGGGCGCCCCAAGTCGCCCTGGCATGCCTTGCGCACGGTGTGGCAGCCGCTGCAGGTGCTGCTGACCGACGAGGGCCTGAACGGCCTGCACGTGCATGTCATCAATGAAACCGCGCAGCCGCGCACGGTGCGCCTGACGCTGCGCTGCCTGCGCGACGGCGAGGCGGTGGCGGCGCAGGCGCAACAGGTGCTGACGCTGCGGCCGCGCGAGTCGTGCCGGATTGCCGCCGCGGCGATGCTCGACCGGTTCTTCGATTTCACCTACGCCTATCGCTTCGGGCCGCCTGCCCACGACGTGGTGCTGGCCACGCTGGCCGATGACGACAGCGCCGGCACGCCGCTGAGCCAAGCGGTCTATTTGCCTGACCGCAGCGCCGCCGCGCTGGCGGCGCCCGAGCTGCATGGCAGCGTCGAATGCGTGCAGGGCCAGTGGTGGCTGCAGGTCGGCACCCGCCGCTTTGCGCGCTGGGTGCATATCGAGGATCACGCCTTCCTGCCTGAGCAAGACTGGTTCCACCTGGGCCCCGGTGAAACGCGGCGCATCCGCCTGATGCATGAGAGCGGCCCGGCCGCGCCGGCCGGCGCCATCCCTTCGGGCGAGATCTACGCCATCAACGCCGACCGGCCCGCCAGCTACGACGCACCGGCCGCATAGGGCATACAGGCCCCGCCAGCCGCCCCCGCCGGGCGGTTCCTCCGTTGACAAGACTAGGCTGGCAGTGTGTCGTCGCACGGCCGATGCCGACATGCCGGCGCCCCGGTACTTGCATTCGCCGCCAGCCGCTGGCGCCACGTTGGCCTGCTACCAACCAACCAAAGGATGAACGAGTACCAACCGTCTGCCTACTGTCGCTTCAGTGCGCCATAGCACTTAATACAGTCAAACGACGCAGCAGGCACACAGCGCACCGCAGGGCTTGCGCGTCGGGACGGGAAGCGGATCGCGGCCGTCATCAGTCAGTCATACGCGGTGTCAACAAGTCGGTAAGCATCAGTCACGGGTGGAGCGGTACAGCCGGGCTTTGCACCACGCAGCCAGTGCGCGAGCGGCGGCCCAGTGCCGGTCCCGGGTCAACGGGGAGAATCAGCATGATCACGCAACGGTCGGACCTGCATGTCAATCATCTGCTCAATGCCCTGCCGCGGCAGGAATGGGAAACGCTGTCGCGCCACTTTGAACTGGTCCGGCTGCGTGCCGGCGAACTGCTGACTGACACCAGCCAGCGCATCGTCCATGTGTATTTCCCGACCACGTCGGTGGTGTCGCTGCTGTCGCTGCTCGAGGACGGCGCCACGGTCGAGTTTGCCGCGGTCGGCAATGAAGGCCTGGTCGGCATTCCGGTGGTGACGGGCGGCGATACCATGCCCAGCCGCGTCGAAGTGCGCAGCCCGGGCTTCGCCTACCGCATTCCCGCGCGCGCGCTGCGCGCCGAGCTGTCCTATCTGCCGACCCTGCAGCGGGTCACGTTGCTGTACGTGCAGGCGGTGCTGACGCAGATCGCGCAGACCGCGGCATGCAACCGCCACCACTCGCTGAACAAGCAACTGTGCCGCTGGCTGCTGCTGGCGCGCGACCGCATGAACTCCAACGAGCTGGTCATCACCCAGCAGGTCATCGCCAACATGCTGGGCGTGCGCCGCGAAGGCGTTACCGAAGCCGCCGGCAAGCTGGAAAACCTGGGGCTGATCCACCACAGCCGCGGCCATATCACCATCCTCGATCATTGCGGGCTCGAGAAGCATTCCTGCGAATGCTACAAGCTGGTCAAGCGCGAGTACGACCGCCTGCTGCCCGCGCTGGCCCACGCCTGAAGCGCCACGGGCGCGCGGCACGGCAGCGGCCGTGCGCCCGCTTTGCCAGCGGCGCTTGCCGTTGGCGTCAGGCGCAGGCCGGCTGTGCGGGATCGGCGGCGCCGAATGACGACAGCAGGCCGGCGATGACCGTTTCATAAGCGGACTCCATGGTGTCCAGGCACTCGCTGCAGCGGTCCGGACGGCCACGTGCCATGGCCCGGGCCAGGCGGAACTGCAGCACCTTGCTTTCCGCAGCGATGCTGTTGGCCGCCCGTGCGACGTGCGCGGGCACATCGTAACCATGCTCGCCGAACCAAGCGAGGCAGTGATGCAGCATCTCGAAGTTCGCCCCCAACTGGCGCGGCAGGTTGAAGCCGTAGTGGTGGAAGTAGGCCTCGCCGCGCGCCAGGATCACCGCGACGTGCTGGTCGAAGTCGGCGCGCCAGCGCGTGACCGGGTTCAGCGCGGGGCGGCGGCCCAGGTGATGGCGCATCAGCGCCGCGGCGGCATCGGCCGCGTGCGCGCCCCGCAGCGGCGCGCGCATGCGCTTGGCGCATTCGGCGTACGGGAACAGGATGTTGCCGTCGCGCAGCTCGGGCGCCAGGCGCAGCAGGCCGCGGTAGTCGTCATCCGCGGCGGTGTGGTAGCCGAGGCTGTGGTAGTAGCACAGCCGCTGCGCCGCGGGGTCGATCACGTCGATGGCGATGGTGGTTTTCACATGCGCCTCGCGGTAAGCGGTGGCGCGCGTGTCGGGCAGGTAGAAGCTGTCCATCTCGACCAGCACGGTATGGCCGCGCCCGATCTGTTCGACCAGGTGGGCCTGCAGCGTGTCGTAGAGCGCCATCTCCTGCACCACCGTGCCGTACATCAGCTCGATGTCCGCCGGCGGGTACTTGAAGAAGGTGAAATGGTCCCCTTCGTAGTCCTGCGCCACGGTGAACGCCAGCGCCGCGCGCGGGTCGAGCCCCCAGCCATACAGCAGCTCGATCCACAGGTCCATGTAGCAATTGGTCTCCTGCCAGACCGAGGCTTCATCGTGCAGCCAGCGCTGCACCGGCCTGGCCACGTGGCACGGCAGCTGGCGCGTGTAGTGGTAGCCGCCGCGGTCGGTGGCCGTGGTTGCCGTGGTCGCTGCCATTGGCGCGATCGTCGCCGTGGTTGCCGTGGTTGCCGTCGTTGCCACCGCCCGCTCCATGTCGTTCCTTCGCAGTGCGCGCATGCCGCCGGGCCGCGATCGCAGGCGCTGCGCCTGCACGGCCCACTGTATTGCAACGCCGACGGCCGTGGCTATCGGTGCGTTCTCCAACAGAGCGCGTGCGATCGCAGGCCACTGCGGCACGCGTGCGCGCGGTCTGCCGCGGCGGCGCAAGTAGCGTGTGCGGAATCGAACAGATTGCGCCAGGAGGCCTGCCTAGACTGGCTGGCATCCCCGTCATGGCGGTCAGGGACCGCTGCCGGGCGTACCCGTTTCTGCGAGACCGTCGCCGTGGTTGCGCAGGACCGGGCCTCACGCGCGGGAAGCGCGGGACGCTTGGAACAGCCGACACGCCAGGAGGCATGATGCGAATTCGGACCCGGGAAGAGAACCAGACGCCGCCGCCGGTCAACGGCGAAATCCATGCAGCGCTGCAAGGGCTGGGCGACAGGGCGGCGCATGGCGCCGCGTTGCCGGTGGTGCAGCCCGTGATCCTCGCCGGCGGCGCCGGTACGCGCTTGTGGCCGCTGTCGCGCGAGCAGTTCCCCAAGCAGCTGCTGAACCTGATTGCCGAAGACACGCTGCTGGAAGCCACCGCCAACCGCCTCGCCGGCGTGGCGGCGCTGGCGGGCCGCCCCGACGGCATGGAAGCGGCGCAGATCGTGGTCTGCGGTGAAGAGCACCGCTTCATGATCACTGACATGATGAAGCGCGCCGGCAAGCCGGCGCGCGTGCTGTCCGAGCCGTGCGGGCGCAATACCGCGCCGGCGCTGACCGTGGCCGCGCTGCATGCGCTCGCGGCCGCGGGCGAGGGCGGCGATGCGGTGCTGGTGGTAACGCCGGCCGACCACAGCGTGGCCGACGTCGCGTCGTTCCGCGAGGCCATCGCCACCGCGATCCAGCATGCGGACCACGGTGCCATCGTCACGCTGGGCGTGAAGCCGGTGGCGCCCGAGACCGGCTTCGGCTACATCCGCGCGGCCGGCGGCGCCGACCAGGGCGCCTTCATGCTGGACCGCTTCGTCGAGAAGCCGCACCTGGAGCTGGCCAAGCACTATGTCGAGTCGGGCGAATTCTGGTGGAACAGCGGCATCTTCGTGGTGCGCGCCTCGGTGTGGCTGCGCGCGGTGGCCGAGCTGCAGCCCGAGATGGCGCGTCAATGCCGCGCCGCCTATGCGGCGAGCGAACACGCCGCGTGCGCAGGCGAAGTGCTGTGCCTGGGCAAGGAAGCCTTCCACGCGTGCCCGTCGGACTCGATCGACTACGCCGTGATGGAGAAGCTCGAGACCCTGCCGGATATCGCCGGCATGCTGGTGCCGCTGGACGCAGGCTGGTCCGACGTGGGCTCGTGGGCGGCGATCTGGGATATCGCGCCCAAGGACGCCAGCGGCAATGCCGGGCGCGGGCGCGTGCTGTTCGACGGCGCCAGCTCGTGCCTGGCGCATTCCGAAGGCCGCCTGATCGCGTGCGTCGGGGTGCAGGACGTGGTGGTGGTGGAAACCGCCGATGCGGTGCTGGTGGTGGACAAGGCCCACGTGCAGGACGTGAAGAACATCGTCCAGCGTATCCGCTCCGAGCATGGCAATGAAGTGGTGAACCATCGCAAGGTGCGCCGGCCCTGGGGCTGCTATGACTCGATCGACCGCGGCGACCGCTTCCAGGTCAAGCGCATCGTGGTCGAGCCCGGCGCCAGTCTGTCGCTGCAGATGCACTACCACCGCGCCGAGCACTGGGTGGTGGTGCGTGGCACCGCGCGCGTGACCTGCGGCGACAACATCAGCATTCTTTCGGAAAACCAGTCGACCTATATCCCCATCGGCACGCTGCACCGGCTCGAGAACCCGGGCAAGACGCCGCTGGAGATCATCGAGGTGCAGTCGGGCGCCTACCTGGGCGAGGACGACATCGTGAGGTTCGAAGACAACTACGGGCGCAAGTAAAGGGGTCGGCGGCCAGTGCATGCGCCCGGGTGCCGGCAGGCGCGCGGGCACGCACCGGCGGCTGCGTGATTGGCGTGAGGCAGCGTTTGGCGGGAGAGATGTCGTGAGCAGAATGTCATTTGCCGGAGCCGTTCCGGTACCCGACCAGGTGTCGCCGCGCAGCGGCGCGAACGCGCGCGTGCTGCTGGACCACGCAGGCTGGATCCTTGCCGCCGGGCTGACCGGGGCGGCCCTTGCCTGGCTGGCGTGGCTGTCCACCCCTGACCTGTATCGCGCCAAGTCGCTGGTGCAGCTGCAGACCCGCGACGCCGCCGGCCGCACGGCCACGCCGCAGCTCGACCTGGGCATGCTGAAGAGCCGCGCCGTGGTCGGCCCGGTGGTCGAGCGCCTGCACCTGGATATCGAGATCCAGCCGCTGCGCGCGCCGCTGCTGGGCAGCCTGGTCAACCACTTCGCCGAGCCCGGCAAGCTGCGCGGGCCGTGGCCGGCGGAGCTGGGCTATGCGTGGGGCGGCGAGCGCGTGGCGGTGGAGCGCCTGAACGTGCCGGCGCGCCTGCTCAACGTGCCGCTGACGCTGGAGATCCTGCCCGACAACGGCTTCCGGCTGAGCGGGCCGGAGGCGCAGGTCGAGGGCCGCGCCGGCCAGGTGGCCGAGGCCGGTGGCATCTCGATGCTGGTGGGGCGGATCGAGGCGCGCCCGGGCACGCGCTTCCTGGTCACGCGGCGCGACCTGACGCTGACCGTCGATGCCGTCACGCGCGAGCTGCGCGTCGACAGCGAATCGAGCGACGCCACCACGCTGCGCATCAGCTGGCAGAGCCGCGACCCGGCCACCGCGGCGGCGCTGGTCAACGGCATTGCCGATTCCTATATCAAGGGCCAGGCCGAGCAGCGCCAGGACGACACCGCCGCGACGCTGGCCTTCCTGTCGGGCGAACTGCCGCGCGTGAAAGCCGAACTGGAGCGCGCCGAGAGCGCGCTGACGCGCTACCGCTCGCGCTCGGGCTCGCTGGCGCCGAGCCAGGATGTGCAGTCCTACCTGAACGGCAGCATGGAGTACCAGCGCCAGATCGCGCTGCTGCGGCTGGAGCGCACCAAGCTGCTGCAGCGCTTCACCACCGAAGCCAACGAGGTCCGCACCGTCGACAGCCAGATCCAGCAGCTCACGCGCGAGCGCCAGGAGATGGACGCGCGCATGCAGAACCTGTCGGCGTCGGAGCGTGAATCCGTGGCGCTGACGCGCGACGTCAAGGTGGCCGAGGACATGTACATGACGCTGCGCAACAAGGTCGAGCAGCTGTCGCTGGCGCAGCTCGACCGCACCGGGCAGGTGCGCATCGTCGATAACGCGCTTACGCCCACCGTGCCGGTCGGCATGGGGCCGTGGACGCCGGCTGCGGGTGGCGGCGTGCTGGGCATGTTGCTGGCCGCCGGGGCGCTGACGCTGCGCCAGCGCGTGCGGCCCACCGTGGCCACCGCCAACGACGCCGAGGACAAGCTCGGCATCACCATGCTGGGCGACATTGCCTTCAGCCGCGAACAGGCCGCGCTCGAGCGCATGGTCTCGGCCAAGGCCCTGCTTGGCCTGGCCGCGGGCTATGCCGCGCCGCCGTCGGCGCGCCTGGAGCGGCCGCGGCCGTCGAGCGCGGTGATCGACGTGTCCGCGCTGGAAGATGATGACAGCGCCGAGCGGATGCTGCGGCTGGGCCTGCACGACCAGTTCCTGCTGGCGCGCAACGCGCCGCACTCTCTGGCGGTGGAAGGGCTGCGCAATATCCGCGCCGCGGTGCATTTCGCGCTGCGCAGCGCGCCCGACCATGTCATCGCCGTTACCAGTCCGGCCCCCGGCGCGGGCAAGACCTTTGCGTCGGTGAACCTGGCCGTGCTGTTCGCCGAAGCCGGCCAGCGCGTGCTGCTGATCGACGCCGACCTGCGCCGCGGCCGCGTGGCGAGCTGGTTCGACCAGCCCGCCGAATCCGGCCTGGCCGAACTGCTGACGGGGCACGTGCCGCTGTCCGCCGCGGTGCGGCCCACGGTGGTCAACGGCCTGTCGATCCTGCCGGCGGGTTTGCCGCCGCCGAATCCCTCCGAACTGCTGATGCGCCCGGGCATGGCCGAAGCGCTGCGCCAGTGCGCCGCCCGCTTCGACCTGGTGCTGATCGACACGCCGCCGGTGCTGGCGGTGGCCGATGCCAGCCTGGTCGCGAACCTGGCCGGTTCGACCCTGGTGGTGCTGCGTGCCGACGCGACGCTGCCTGGCCAGGTCGATGAAACGCTCAAACGCCTGCAACGGGCCGATGCGCGCCTGCTGGGCGGCGTCCTCAACTGTGTGATCGCCAAGCGCAGCAACCGGGCCGAGTTCAACAGCGTCAATCCATACCTTGGCATGCCGGCGACCGCGCCGATCTCGCGCCGGATCGGGCAGGCGCTGCACCGCGAAGAGAAAAAAGAATAAGGGGGCGCGGAAGCGGGTAGCGCAGCTGCGCGTACCCGTTTCTGCGTGCAAATGCGGGTCTGGCTCCACCGGCTCGGCGGCTGGCCATCCGCTCGCCAGGAGGCGACATGAGGCGGCTTATGTTTGAAGGCTGTGCCGGCTGGCTGCACGAGGCACAAGGAAAGACCGGGGTGGTACTGTGCGCCCCCCTGGGCCACGAGGCCATGTGGTCGCACCGGGCATGGCGGCATCTTGCCGACGATCTCGCCGCGGCCGGCATGCCGGTGCTGCGTTTCGACTATCCCTGCACCGGCGATTCCGCCGGCGCCTGCGACGCGCCGCATTTCCTCGGCCGCGCCGCCTCGAGCATCGTCGCCGCGGCCGCGCAGCTGCGCGCGCTGGCCGGCGTGGAGCGCATCGTGCTGTGCGGGCTGCGCGCCGGCGCCAGCCTTGCGGTGCAGGCCGCCGAGGCGATGCGTTCGCACCCGGCATGGCAGGGCGGCGTTGCCGCGCTGGTGCTGCTCGCGCCCGTGGTCAATGGCCGTGCCTACCTGCGCGAGCTGCGCGCGCTGCATCTGAACTGGCTCAACAGCGTCGGGCCGTCCGAAACCCCGCCACCGCCGCCGGCCGGCGCGCTCGACGTGCTGGCCTTCCGCTTCAGCGCCGACACGGTGCGCGACCTCGACGCGCTGCGGCTCGACCGTGGCACCAACTGCCCCGCGCCGCGCGTGCTGGTGCTCGACCCCTGGCCGGGCTCAGCGTCCGCGGCCGGTGCGCTGGCGCAGTACTACACCGAAGGCGGCGCGAAGGTCGATGCGGCCGCGTTTCCCGACTACGCCGACATGATGCAATCGGCCGAGTTTGCCGGGGTGCCGGCGCAGACGTGGCGGCAGCTGGTGCAGTGGCTGGCGCCGATACCTGCCGCGCTGCCGGCGGCACGTCGGCACATGTCCGGCATGGTGCGGGCGGCGTCCCAGCGCGTAGCCGTCGATGGCGTGGTCGAAGAATCGGTCTGGCTCGGCGCGCGCCGCCAGTTCGGCATCCTTTGCATGCCGGGCGACGCGGCGCCCGCGCCAGTCGCGGTGATCTTCCCGAATACCGGCGGCAACCACCATGTCGGCGATGGCCGCATGTTCGTCACGCTGTCACGCCGGCTGGCAAAGATGGGCGTGGTCTCGCTGCGGCTGGACGTGTCGGCGCTCGGCGACAGCCCGCGCGCGCCACGCAGCATGAGCATCTCCGCGATCTACTCGCCCGGGCCGCGCGCCGACGTGAGCGCCGCGGTCGACTGGATGCGCGCGCGCGGTTACCGCTGCATCGTGCTGGCCGGCGTGTGCTCCGGCGCCTTCCTGAGCCTGCACGCCGCCCTGGCCAATCCCGGCGTGAACGGCCTGGTGCTGGCCAACCTGGTGAAATTCCGCTGGGACCGCGCCGATGACCGCAGCGGGGGCAAGGGCGCGCGCTCGTGGCAGGGCTGGCTGTCGGCCGCGCGCCGTGGCGGCAACTGGCAACGGATGTTGCAGGGCGAGGTGAGGGTCGGCCCGCTCGCCGCGGCCATGGCGCGCCATGCCTACCGGCACGCTACCGAGCGCGTGGCGTTCCGCTTGACGCGGCTGCGCGGTGGCGAAGATCTGGCGTCAGCCACGGCTTACGCGCGGGCCGCGATGCGCAGCCTGAATGAGCGCGGGGTGCGGACTGAGATGCTGTATGGGTCGGAGGACATGGGGCTCGAAGAGGCTCAGCTGCGCTTTGGCAGAGATCTGGAAGCCCTCGCGGCGTTCACGCATATCACCGTGCATCGGCATGGGTGTATGGATCATGCGTTGTTTCTGGCGGGGGGGAGGCAGGTGTTTTGCGACCAGGTGGTCAAGCATGTGGTGGCGAGATTGGAGGCGATGGACGCGGCGGGGGAGGGGGTGTTGCGGGGGGCTAAGGTGTGTTGAAGGGTTTTCGGTTGGGCGGTGTTGGTGACATGCTGTCGGCTTTTGAACCGCGTGGTTCCGCCCTCCTGGGCGGGTCACTTTTTGGCCGAGCGCCAAAAAGTAACCAAAAAGCGCGTCGCCTGTGCGGCTGGCAATCAATTCCGCGGCGTTGGTGGTTCGGGCGGTGGTGATTTCCCTTTGGCGTGGGTGGCCGTTCGATCCTGCTAACGCTATGTGAGTCAGGGACGGTGCCTGCGATCACCCACTATTGAACGATCCCAACAGGGTGTAGGCAGCCTGCTGCGGGCGATATCTCGGGGACGCCTGCGGCTGCTGCGCAGGCTCAATATGCGCTGACGGTGTTTGGGCGTTTTCGCGTAGCTCAGGCAAAGGCGTTGATGGGGTATCGGCAGATTGCCTGGGTCACCGCTCTGCATGGGCACGACTTCGTTGAGGCTCCCGCCCTCTCCCCCGCCCCTCTCCCGCAAGCGGGAGAGGGGAGCAAACCAGCGGAAGGCGAAAATCCTTTGGGCTCGCCCACGACAACGCGTGCGAGCGCAGCGACGCACTCCGTGCGAGAGCAGCAGACCTGAGATCGGGAGCGCGCGCAGCGCAGCCGAAGGCGTCCCACCAATAACGCGCTTAGCAGGCGGCCACCGACCTAAAGTCGGGTTCGTCCATCCGACCCCCAACGCCAGGCACATCCAGGTAGCGTCAGCAGGGTCGAACCACCAACCGCTTTGCCGGAAGTCACCACCGTTCGAACCCCCAACGCCGCCTTAGCCAGCCGCTTAGGCGACGCGTTTTTTGGTTACTTTTTGGCGCTCGGCCAAAAAGTGACCCGCCCAGCAGGGCGGAACCACGCGGTTCAAACGCCGACAGCATGTCACCAACAGCGCCCAACTCAAAAGGGAGCGGCAAAACGACCACACCTCATGCCCTCTTAGAACTAGCCCCCCCATACTGATTCATATACCGATACTTCCCAAAGTGATAATGCGCCCGATACCACCGCCCCTCCACCTTCAGGCCATTGAAAATCACCCCCTTGATATCACTCCCCGCCTGCACGATCGCGCGCCGCGTGGCCTTGAGTTCTGATGCCGTACTGGCATCGGCCCGCGCCACCAGGAACACGGCGCCGGCCTTGGTCGCCAGTACGCCGGCGTCGGAGGTGGCCAGCACCGGCGGGGTATCGAGCAGCACCACGTCGTAGCGGTTCCTGAGCGTGGCCAGCAGCGTATCCATGCCGCGCGTCTGCAGCAGGTCGGCGGCCAGCGGCGGTTCCGAGCCGGTGGCGATGAAGTCCAGTCCCGGCACCACGTCGCGCTGCAGCACCTGCTCCAGCGGCGTGCCGGTGAGCAGCTCGGTAAGCCCCGGCACGCGCGGCTTGCCGAAATGGTGGTTGAGCCCGCCGCGCCGCAGGTCGGCGTCGACCAGCACCACGCGGCGCCCGGCGGTGGCCAGCACCGTGGCAAAGTTGGCCGAGATGAACGACTTGCCCACTTCGGGCGCCGGCCCGGTGATCACCACCACGTTGTTGCTGTCGCTGTTAAGCAGTGCAAACTGCAGCGAGGTGCGGAAGCTGCGCAGGCTTTCCACCGCCGGATCGTCCGGCATGCGCCTGGCGAGCAGCTTGTCGATATCGGGCCCGCCGCGCAGGCGCGACTGCGCCGCGCTGTAGGGCACCGTCGCATACACCGTCATGCCGGTCTCGCGCTCGATCTCGTCCGCATCGGCGACGCCGCCGTCGAACAGCCGGCGCAGCACCACCACCGCAGTGCCGGCCAGCAGGCCCAGCAGCACCGAGGCCGCGGCAATCAGCTTGCGGTTGGGCTTGACCGGGCGGATCGGAACCTCGGCCGGGTCCACCAGGCGCGCCGTGCCGATCTTGCTGGCCTTGACCAGCCTGAGCTGCTGCACGTCGTTCAGCAGCGACTGGTACATCTCGGTGCTGACCCGGACGTCGCGCATCAGCCGCAGCACGTTCTGCTCGATATCCGGCAGGCGCTGGATCTTGCCGCCGACGGTGCCGATCTCGGCGTTCACGTCGGCGATCTGCTTGTCCATGATCTCGATCGCCGGATGGTTGGGCGTGAAGCGCGCGATCAGTTCCTGGCGCCGCTGGCGCAGGTCGGCCAGCTTGGTCTGGGCAGCCACGGACTGCGCCAGCACCAGCCGCGATTCCTCGTTCAGGTCGATGGTGCCGCGCTGGTTGCGCATGGCGTTGTAGCGCGACTCGGCGCTTTCCAGCTGCTGCTTGAGCTGCGGCAGCTGCGCTTCCAGGAAGGCCAGCGACTTCTCGGCCTCGGCAGCCTTGCGGCGCAGGTTCTGCTCGACATACTCGTTGCCGATCTCGTTCAGGATGGCGGCAGTCTTCTCGGCCGAAGTGCCCTCCAGCGCGACGCCGATCACGCCGCTCTGCTTGCCGCGCTCGGTGATCATCAGCTTGCTCTGCAGGTCGGCAATGGCCACTGCGCGCGGCACGCGCGAGACATGGAACACCGCGCCGGGGCGGCCTTCGAGCTGGCTCACCTCGATGGTGACCTTGCCGCTGTTGGTCGCCACCGTCAGCGGCACGCCGACGCGGCCTTCGGCGACGGCATTGTCGCTGGCGAAGCCCACCCGGTACTTGTCGTTGCCAAGCGCGGTCACCGTGATCAGCCGGCGCTCCATTGCCGGCGGCACTTCCAGGCGCGAGACCGCGATCGCTTCGCTGCCCCACGCATAGCCGCCCCGGCCGAACAGGCCCGGCTGCGACAGCTCGCGGTTGAAGCCGGCCACGGCCGCGCCCACCACCGGCAAGTAGTACGGCGACGCGGATATGTCCAGCTGCAGCGCGTCGACGGCCTTGCCGACTACCATGCGCGAGCGCAGCAGCTCGATCTCGGTCGAAGGGGCGGGCCTGGCGTCGTAGACCGGCGACACCGTGGCGGTGGGCTTGTTGGTGTTGTTGACGCTGCCGCTGTTCAGGTCTTCCACCTGCACCAGGATATCGGCGCGGTAGACCGGCTTGGACAGCAACGCGAACAGCAGCCCGACCGCCATCACCGCCGCGGCGACCGCGAGGAAGGTCCAGCGGTAACGGATCAGCACGTCGACATACGAGGTCAGGTCCGACGACGTCTCATCGCCCTCCGGGGCCTGGGCCTCGTAGTCACGCAGGTTCTTGATGTTGCTCATGTTGCCTCCCCGTAGCGGGTTGCCTGTGCTTCGGATTGAATCTGTGCCGTCCATGCCTGCACGCCTTCGCGGATCAGCCCCAGCACGATCAGGAACATCGCCTGCGAGCCGCCGTAGGGATCGGGAATATCCGCCTGCGCCGCCTCGCACAGGCGGAAGGTCTTGCCGCGCGCGCGCGGGAAGCGCTGCTCCAGCCATTCGCGCTGCTCGCTGTCCATCACCAGCACCAGGTCGGCGCCGTCGACCATGTCGTCGTCGAGTTCGCGCGCGCGATGCGCGGCCAGGTCCAGCCCGTCCTTGGCCAGCAGCCGGATCACGCGCGGATCGGCACCGGCGCCGACCGGCGGTGCCAGCCCGGCGGAGCTGATGCGACAGTCGGGCAAGGCCTGGCGCAGCAGGTCGGCGGCCATCGGGCTGCGGCAGCGGTTGCCCAGGCACACCACCAGGATCGAGCGGATCATCGCGGCTTCATCGGAGATCAGTAGCGGCGCCTGCACCATGGCTCACGGCCGCGTAGTGAGGCTGTTGACGCCCACCAGCGGGCTGACCAGCAGGCTCATGACACGGCTCCACCGCACCACTTCGCGCGCGTCCACGTAGACCACGTCCTTGGGCTCCAGCTCGAAGCCTTCGGCGATCGCCAGCGCCACCGGCGAGGTACCGTCGAGGTGGAACACCTTGGGGGCATCGTTGGCGGTCTTGCGGATCACGTAGATCTGCTCGGCGTTGGCGGAGTTGGGGTTCACGCCGCCGGCATCGCCCAGCGCCTCGTTCAGCGTCATGCGCCCGTTGCGCATCAGCAGCGAGGTCGGGCGGACCACTTCGCCGGTGACGAAGACCTTGCTGTCCTCGCGCTGCTCGACGCGCACGATGTCGCCCGAGCGCAGCAGGATGCGCGACGGGTCGACGCCCTTGGCCAGCATCGCCGGGATATTCACGTACCAGCTGCGTTCGCCCCGGGTCACGCGCACGCGGCTGTTGTCGCCGGTGTTGTTGAGCACGCCACCGGCGCGGTTGAGCGCCTCGACCAGCGTCATCGGCGCGTCGTCGATGGCGAGCATGCCGGGCGTGCGCACCTCGCCGTCGACATAGACGCGCTGGCTGCGGAAGCCCAGCACGCGCACCGTCATCTGCGGATTGCGCACCACGCGCGAGAGCACGCGCGCCATTTCATCGCGAACCTGGTTAGCGGTCTTGCCCGAGACCTTCATCACGCCGGCATACGGGAACTGGATGTCCCCATTGGGGCTGACCACATAGCCCGGCATGTTGGAACCGCCGGTGGAGGCCGGCACCTCGAAGCCGGCGCCGATGCTGTAGGTCTGCGTCGGGAACACCAGTTCGGGGTGGTCCCATACCACCACCGAGATGATGTCGCCGGGGCCGATCACATAGGGCTTGGGCGTAGCGAACAGTTCTTCGACGCGGTCATTGGTGGGCTTGCTCTTGGCGCGCAGCTCGCGCACCAGGTCCATGGTGATCGGCGTGATGTCCGGCTTCGCGTCCGGGCCGACGGCATCGACGTTCGCGCTAGGGCTGAAATGCATCCCCGGCGATGCGGCGCAGCCGCCCAGCAGCAGGGCGGCGCCGAGCACGGCGCACAGGCCTGGCAGCGAGCGACGGCGCGAACGGCGGGTGCGATCGGTAGGGCAAGCGGTGCGGCATTGAATGGTTTCCACGACATTGCTCCTGCACATTAGGCTGGGCCCGCGCTGGGACGGCAGGCCCCTGATGCTCCCAGCCTAGGGCGGTGGGTAGGGTGAATCGGTGCGCTCTCGCACACTGCCGCGGGCGCCTTGGGTGGCCTGCCGCGCACTGGTCGAATGCGCCGCGGGCATGCAGTCCGGTGCTGACTCATGGCTGCGGACGGCGCTGGCCGATGGGCCGGGCGGGCGTGCCGCCATACACCGTCCATGCATCGCGCAGCGGTTTGGTGACCACCGTGCGCGGCGCAATCACCGCGCCTTCGGGCAAGGTCACGCCCGGCGAGATGAACGCTTCGGCGCACACCCACACATGGCGCTCCAGCGTGATCGGCGACGCGATCAGCTGGAAGGTTTCACTGTTGTAATCGTGCGAGCCCGTGCACAGGTGCGAGCCTTGTGACACGATGGCGTAGTCGCCGAGCGTGATCGGACTGATGTTGTAGAGGGTCACGCCGTCGGCGACGGCGGTGTGCTCGCCCATCACCAGGTTCCACGGTGCCCAGATCCGTGCCGCGGGGTAGACTCGAGCATCGTGGCCAAGGCGCGCGCCGAACAGCCGCAGCAACGCGGCGCGCCAGGCATGCATCGGGCGCAGGCTGGGGCGGAACAGCCACAGCCATACCCAGTTCCATAGCTGCCGGCGCACACGGTTGGACAGCGAAAACGACGGGCCGGAGGTGCGGTGGGTGTGCTGAATGATCATACGGAGCGTCTCCGGGACGACGGACATTGCCGCGATGCTCGCGCGAAGCCGCCCCGCGCATCGGTGCGCCGCGCCACAGAAGCCGGGCGGGAAGCTTGCGGACTTGCCGCGGCCGCCATCACGCTCCACACAGGTGCGTCAGCGCACGGAACGGCACCCGGTGCTGGCGCATGCTGCAGGCAGGACACCGCCTGCACAGACCTGCCTGCACGCGGTGCGACCGGAGCCATGACGCGATGATGCATCCCTTGCAGCTGCGCGAGACCCCTGCGCCGCTGCCCAGCATCCTGATCTACAGCGCCCCCTTCCATCCGTTGATCGGCGGCATGGAGCGCTTCGCCGAGGAGCTGGCGAGGGGGCTGGCGGAACTGGGCTATCCGGTCGAAGTGGCCACGCGCACGCCGGCCGCGCCGGGCGACGCCACGACTTTCCCGTTCGCCGTGACGCGGGTCCGCGGCAAGCTGCAGCTGGCGCGCGCCATGCTGCGCCACCGGCGCGTGCTGTTCGTCGGCCTCACCTTCTACGACGTGATGCTGGCCAGCGCGCTGCGCCGCCGCATCGTGCTGACGCACCATGGCCCCTACGTGGTCCACGGCCACACGCGCGGCACCTGGACCGGTGCGATCAAGCGCTGGCTGTCGCGCTTCTACGACGGCATCTGCGTCAGCCACTACCTGGCCGGCTGGCTGCCGGGCCAGCCGCTGGTGATCCACAACGGCTATCGCGACGAACTATTCGCAGGGGTGCCCCCCGCTGACGCGCGGCCGCCGGGAAGCTTCATCTTCGTCGGCCGGCTGGTGTCGGAGAAGGGCGTGGACCTGCTGGTGCGCAGCTTCGCGCGCCTGCACGCGCGCCACCCGCATGCGCGCCTCACCATCGTTGGCGACGGGCCCGAGCGCGCAGCCCTGGCGCGGCTCGCCGACGAGCTAGGCTGCGCGGGCGCGGTGCACTTTGCCGGCTGCCAGTGCGCCCCCGGCGTGGCGGCGCTGCTGGGCCGGCATCGATGCCTGGTGGCGCCGTCGCTGGGCTTCGAGTCGTTTGGCATCGTCGCGCTGGAAGGCCTGGCAGCCGGCTGCGAAGTGATCGTCAGCCAGCGCGGCGGCCTGCCCGAAGCGGTTGGCGACTTCGGCTGGGTGGTCGAGCCGGCGCTCGAGCCGCTGCATGCGGCCATGGCCGCGGTGCTGGCCGGCGCGTCACGCCGGGACGAAGCCGGCACGCGCCAGTTCCTGCACGAGCACGAACGCAAGGCGGTGGCGCAGCGCTATGCCGAGGCCATCGCGCGCTTCACGCAGCATCCGAGCGAGCCGCACGAGCCCGTACCGTTCAACACCGAGCAGCAGGGTTCCGAAGCAGGCCGCTAAGCTTCGCGCCAGCGGTCCTCGTGCGCGGTCAGGCATTTGCGCAGGAAGCCCAGCATGCCGGTGGCGCAATAGACGCTGACGCGGGGCAGGCCGAACGGGTCGTCGCTGGCGCGCGCCAGGCCGCGTGCGGTAATGGTGGCGTTGGCGTAGCCGGCTTCGCGCACCATTTCCCGGTGCGCGGCATCCTGGCTGCCGTAGGGATAGCAGAAGGCCGTCACCGGCACGCCGAGCCACTGTTCCAGCTCATCCTTGGACGCGGCGATCTGCCGGCGCGCCTCGTGCGGCGCCATGCGGCGCAGGTCGACATGGTCCAGCGTATGCGAGCCGACTTCATGCCCGCGCTGGTGCCATGCGCGCATCTGCGCCACGCTCATCAGCGCCGCGGGGCGGATGCCCAGGTCGCGGTCCCAGACGTTGCTGCCCGAAAGCTGGCGCGACACAAAGTAATTCGTGGCGGTGAAGCCGAGCGCATCCAGCGCGGGCATGGCGTGCTCGAACACATTGCGGAACCCGTCGTCGAAGGTGATGCCGAACACCTTGCCGCTGCGCTCGCCGTGCAGGTACGGCATCAGGTCGCGCATGCTCAGGCCGCGATAGCCAAGCCAGTGCATCAGCCGCATCTGGCGGCGAAAGCGCGCGGGCGGCACCCACAGCCCGCGCCCGGGCGAGCGGCGTGGCGGCGGCGCGTCGATCTGGTGGTACATCAGGATCGGAATCGGCATGGCAGGGACCAGGTGCGCGCCATGCAAATGGCGCCGGTGCAGGCCATTCTGGTGCGCTGCGGGGGCTGGCTCGGTGCGCTGGTCCACATTGGCCTGGCGGCGCCGGCACTGACCCGCGCGGGTGTGTGGCAGCGAACAGAGGCCGCGGGCGCGCTGGCTCATGCTGCGGGCACGAGGACGTATGGCCCCGCTTGCCAATGGCGCCAGCCGGGGGACCAGTGCCAGGCACACAGCGGGCACGACGCGCGGATTCCGGAGATCGCCCTGCACCATGAGATTGCTGCACGTCATACCCTCCATCGACCCCGCCGGGGGCGGGCCCATCGAAGGCATCCGCCAATTGCGCCAGCCGCTGCGCGAACGCGGCGCCGAGATCGACGTCTGCTGCGGCGATGCACCCGATGCACCGTTCGTGCTCGCCAGCGAGATGAACGTGGTCGCGCTGGGTCCGACCTCGACCAAATACGGCTTCAACCCCAGGATGCTGGCGTGGCTGCGCGCCCATGCGGCCGACTACGACGCGGTGCTGGTCGAAGGCCTGTGGCAGTTCCATTCGCTCGCCACCTGCCTCGCGCTGCGCGGCAGCGAGGTGCCGTACTTTGTCTATACCCACGGCATGCTGGATCCGTGGTTCCGCGAGCGCTATCCGCTCAAGCACGTCAAGAAGAGCCTGTACTGGCTGCTGGGTGAGTACTGGGTGCTGCGCGGCGCGCGCGCGGTGCTGTTCACCTGCGAGGAAGAGCAGCGGCGTTCGCGCAACGCGTTCTGGCCCTATCGCTGCCGCGAGCTGGTGGCCGGGTACGGCACCGCGCAGCCGCCCACCGCGGCCGTGCCGTTGCGCGAGGCGTTTTTCACTGCGTTTCCGGCATTGCGCGGCAAGCGCATCGTGCTGTTCCTCGGCCGGATCCATGAAAAGAAGGGCTGCGACCTGCTGGTCGAAGCCTTTGCCGGCGTGGCCGCCGCCGATCCGCGGCTGCAGCTGGTGCTGGCGGGGCCGGTGGAGGCGGCGCTGCGCGAGCGGCTGGCGCGCCAGGCCGAAAGCCAGGGGCTGGCGCAGCGGCTCGGCTGGACCGGCATGCTGTCGGGTGACCTGAAGTGGGGCGCCTATCACGCGGCCGAAGTCTTTACCCTGCCGTCGCACCAGGAGAACTTTGGCGTGGCCGTGGCCGAGGCGCTGGGCTGCGGCGTGCCGGTGCTGATTTCGGACAAGGTCAATATCTGGCGCGAGATCGTTGCCGATGGCGCCGGACTGGCGGGCGCCGATACCGTCGAAGGCACGCGCGCGTGCCTGCGCCAGTGGCTGCAGTCCGATCCCGGCGCGCAGGCGCGCATGCGGGTGCAGGCGCAAGCCTGCTTCCAGCGACGCTTCGAGGTGCGCCAGAGCGCGCAGCGGCTGCTGGACATCCTGGGCGAGCGGCCGGTGCTGGCGCCTGCCGCGGATGCAGCTGCCCACAGCGCCACGCGGGGCGGCACCCCATGAAAGCGCTGCGCATCTTCGTCTTCGCGGTGCTGTCGCAGGGGCTCGGCGCCATCACCGGCCTGCTGCTGGCGCACTGGCTCAGCGTCGGCGACTACGCGATCTATACCGTCACCGGCGCCATCGTCGGCGCCATGTCGATCGTCACCAAGGGCGGCATCCATTTCGGCCTGAATGCCATCCTGGGGCGCACCTGGCCCGACCGCGAGCGCGCGGCGCAGGCCACGCGCGCCGCGCTGGCGCAGCGCAAGCGCATCTCGGCCTTCCTGCTGCCGCCGCTGCTGATCGTCGCCGGGGTGCTGATGTACCGCAACCACGCATCGCTGGCGTTGATCGCGGCGTTGCTGCTGACGCTGCTGACGATGTGGTATTTCGACATGCAATCGCGCGTGGTGGACCAGGTGCTGCTGTTCGCCAACCGCGCGCCGGCGCTGCAGGCGCTCGATGCCGGCCTGTCGGGCGCGCGGCTGCTGCTGTCATGGGGCGTCTACGTGCTGGGGCTGCAGAGCGCGCTGGCTGCCAGCCTGGTCAATACGCTCTTCGCCGGCCTGCGCGTGCCGTTCGTGCGCCGCTGGCTGCGGCGCGAGCTGCCGGCGCAGGCGGTCGAGCCGGTGGCCGAGGACCAGCGTTCGATCCGCGCCATCACGCGCCGCCAGATTCCCATGGACGCGTTCTACTGCCTGCAGTCGCAGTTCGCCTTCGCCATCGTCGCGTTCTACGGCGCGGTCAGCCAGACCGCGGCAATCGGCGCGCTGTCGCGCATCGGCCAGCTGCTGGTGCCGGTCAGCATCGTGGTGGGCGCGTATGTCGTGCCGCGCTTCGCGCAGGCGCGCGAACACGTGCTGCGCCAGTACCTGGGCTGGCTGTTGCTGGGTTCGCTGCCGGCCGGCACGCTGGTGCTGCTGGCCTGGTTGTGGCCCGAGCTGCTGCTGCGCCTGGTGGGGGCCAACTACGCCGGCCTGACCTCCGAGCTGCTGATCGCCTGCCTCGGCGCCGGCGCCTACAGCATTGCCGGCGTGGCCTGGGAACTGCTGGCCAACCGCGGCCTGAACCACTTCAACTACATGCAGGTGCCGGTGGTGGTCGCCTGGTGCCTGGTCGCGCCCCACCTGCTCGACCTGTCCACGCTGCGCGGCGTGCTGTGGTTCGAGGCCGGCCTGGCTTCCGGGCTTGGCGCCGCGGTGCTGTGCGAGCTGGCGGGCGCGATCCGCGCCGGGCGGCTGCTGCCGCCCCCGGTGCTGAGCGTCGACGGGGGCCGCCCATGAAGGTCCTGGTCACCCATCCCGGCCTGCAGCATTCGCACCAGATGGCGCAGGCGCTCCACGAACAGGGGCTGCTGTGCCAGTACTGGTCGGGCGTGCCGGTGCGCGGGCCGGGCGAGCCGGTGCCGTGGTGGCTGCCGCCCGCGCTCGGCGCCAAGGTGCGCGAGGTAGGCATCCCGCGGGCCTTGCGCCGCCATCCGCTGTGCTTTCCGGCCATGCTCAAGGTGGGGCTGCATCGCCGCGTCGGCCTCCACCGCTATCTGCGCATGTCGCAGTCGGCCTATGCGCACCGCGTGTTCCACCTGTTCGATGCATGGGCGGCGCGGCGTGTCGAGGCGCTGCGCCCCGACGTGGTGGTGGCCTACGAGAACTCGGCGATGCAGACCTTCGAGGCGGCGCGCCGGATCGGCGCGCGCTGCGTGCTCGACGCGCCGGCGGTGCATCGCGCCACGGCGGCGGCCCTGCTGGGACTGCAGCCCGACCCGTACCTGGCCTGCATCGACGCGCGCAAGGACCGCGAGGTGGAGCTGGCGGATCTGGTCATCACCTGCTCCGAATTCGCCGCGCAGACCTATGCGCAGGCCGGCGTGCCGGACGCCAAGCTCAGGCCGATCCTGCTCGGCGCCAGCCTGCCCGGCAACGTGCAGCGCCGGCGCACGCGCGCCGGCACGCGCTTCCTGTACGCCGGCGGCCTGACCACGCTCAAGGCGGTCGACCTGCTGCAACAGGCCTTTGCCATGGTGCGCGCGCGCGTGCCCGAGGCCGAGCTCGCGGTGGCCGGCGGCGGTGCCGAGCCCGCGCTGGCCGCGGCCCTGGCGTCGACGCCCGGAGTCACGCTGCTCGGCGCGCTGCCGCAGCCGGCGCTGTACCAGGAACTGGCCGACGCCGATTGCCTGGTGCTGCCGTCGCGCTTCGATTCGTTCGGCATGGTGGTGGCCGAGGCGCTCGCCTGCGGCACGCCGGCGCTGGTGTCGGAGCGGGTCGGGGCCAAGGAGATCCTGCAGGAATTCCCGCGCGCGGGCTGGGTCGTCCAGGTCAGCGCGCAATCCTTGTATGACCGCATGCTGGAGCTTGCCACGGTGCGCGCCAGCCTGGACGAGGCGCGCCCGTACGCGAGCCTGGCCGGGGAGAAGTACACCTGGGCCAGGTATCGCCGCGCCGCGGTCGCAACCATCGCGACGCTATGCTGAGCCACTCCGCCGCACCCCTGGCGCCGCCGGCGCGCGCGCGCATCCGCCGGCAGGCCCGCACCACCTTCGGCACGGTGTTCCTGCTGGTGTTCCTGGTGGCCGTCCTGGAAGGCGCGGCGCGCAAGTGGATAGCGGGTTCCCTGAGCCTGCCGCTGGTGCTGCTGCGCGACCTGCTGGCGGTCTATGGCATCTACTACGCGATGCGCTATGGCGGCTTCACGCCGGCGCGGCCGGCGATGCGGCTACTGCTGCTGTGGAGCGCGCTGGTGCTGGCGTGGGGGCTGGTGCAGACCATCGCCGGCGACGGCACCCTCGCCATCATGCTGGTCGGGCTGCGCTTCTGGCTGCTCTATGTGTGGTTCGGCGTGGCCGCGGCGCTGCTGCTCGAGCCCGAGGACGTTGCCGCGATTTGCAAGACCACGCTGGTGCTGATGGTGCTGATGGCGCCGCTGGTGGTGATGCAGCACTTCCTGCCGCCCGGCAGCTTCCTGAACCGGCAGGTCGACGGCGACGAAGACCGGGTCTTCATGATGGTCGGCGACATCGTGCGCACCACCGGCACCTTCTCGTTCACGCTGGGCTACACCACCTTCCTGGCGATTACCATGCCGATCGCATTGCAATACGTGCTCGGCGGTGACGGCAAGCGGCACTGGCTGTATGCCCTGGTGGTGCTGGGCAGCCTGCTGGTCAGCGTGCTGGTGAGCGGTTCGCGCGCCACCGTGCTGCTGCTGCCGGGCCTGTTCGCGGTGGCAGCGCTGTGCACCCTGATGTTCGGGCGCGGCGTGGCCAAGCGCCGCGTGCTGGTCTGGGTCGGCGTGGCGTTGCTGATCGGGGCGGTGGGCATGGCCGTGTTCAGCGCGTCCGTCGAAAGCACGGTGCAGCGCTTCCACGACGCCGCGGAAGACGAAGACTTCGGCGACCGTGTCGGCACCATGTTCCTGGGCGAGAGCGAGGCCTATGCCAGGCCGACCCTGCTGGGCGCGGGGCTCGGGCGCGGCAGCAACCTGGCCAGCTACCTCGAGCGCGGCGAAATCACCTTCATGCTGTCCGAGACCGAAACCGGGCGCACCATCGAGGAGGCCGGCCTGCTCGGCTACCTGTACGTGGCGCTGAAGTTCGCCGTGTGCGTGGCCGGCATGTGGCTTGCGATCGGCGCGGCGCGCCGCAGCGGCAACTGCTTTGCCATCCTGCTGTGGCTGGTGAGCACGCTGTGCCTGCTGACGTGGTCGCTGATCGGCCAGCTGACCGCCAACGTGCTGGGCTTTCTCTTTGTCGGCTTCACCATGGCGGTCACGCGGCTGGAGCGGCAGGGGCGGTTGACGGGCGCGAACAAGCCGGCGCGCCCGCGGCGACGACACGCGCGCTAGCGGCGGGCGGCGGGCCACGCACCATCTGGCATCCACACCGGGCATCCACATCGATCCGCGAAGAAAAGCAATATGAGGCTCATCCTGTTCGGTCACCCCGTCTTTTTCGGCAGCCACAGCATGGACCGCTTCGCGGCCATGATCGTCGAGGGCATGCGCGAGCGCGGCCACGAGGCCCAGCTGTGGACCCCGCCCGCCGTGCTGGTGCGGCTGTCGACGCGCCCGGGCCTGCGCAAGTGGCTCGGCTATGTCGACCAGTACATGCTGTTCCCCGCATGGGCGTGGTGGCGGCTGCGGCGCGAGGGCGCCGGCGCGCTGGTAGTGCTGACCGACCATTCGCTGGGCATGTGGATGTGGCTGCTGCACCGGCGCCCGCACGTGATCCACTGCCATGACTTCATCGCGCAGCGCACTGCCGCCGGCGAATTTCCCGGGCGCCAGCTGTCGGCCAGCGGGCGGCTCTACCAGGCGCTGATCCTGCGCGGCATCGGGCTGGGGCGGAACTTTGTCGCGGTGTCGGAGAAGACCGCGCATGACCTGCTGCGCCTGCATCCGGGCCCGACGCCGCGCGTGCGGGTGGTGCACAACGGGCTCAACTACCCGTTCCGCCCGCTCGCACCCGATGTCGCCACGCGCATGCTGCGCGTGGCCGGCGTCGACGAGATCGAGCCTGGCATGCTGGTCCATATCGGCGGCAACCAGTGGTACAAGAACCGCGAAGGCGTGCTGGCGCTATACCAGGCCTATTGCGAGGCCGGCCATGCGGGCAGCGGCACCGGCGCCGCCGCGGCGCCGCGCCCGCTGTGGATGATCGGCCCCGAGCCGACCCCCGCCATGCGCGAGCTGGCCGCCGGCGCGGAGCGGCTGGGCGGCAAGGTGCGCTTCCTGGAGGGCATGTCCACCGCGGCCGTGCACGCCGCCTATGCGCTTGCGGCGGTGCTGCTGTTCCCGAGTCTGGAAGAGGGCTTCGGCTGGCCCGTGATCGAAGCCATGGCGTGCGGCATCCCGGTGCTGACCACGGCGCGCGCGCCGATGCAGGAGATCGGCGGCGGGCTGGCGCTGCTGATGGAGCCGATGGAACCGGACCAGGCGCAGGCCTGGGCCCGGCGCAACGTGGGCGTGCTGCTGGAGTTGCTGTCGTGGCCGCAGGCGCGGCTCGACCAGCTCTCGGCCGACTCGCTGGCGTGGGTGCGGCATTTCTCGGCGGATCGCGCGCTGGACCAGTACGAGGCCATCTACCTGGCCGCGCTGGCCCCGGCCTCGGCCTCCGCGACGGCGGAGGCCGAGGCCAGCTGAGATCAATCGAGATCAGCGAGAGACCGGCGGGGGCCGGGAGCAGGCCCGCACAACGCTGGGCGCCGGCTCAATGCAGGGTGTAGGCGACGGTCTGGATCACGCCCGCGCCTTCGCGCACCTCGCACAGCACGCGGCTGTGCACCGGCTTCAGGTTGAACGGCGGCGCGGTCAGCACCACGCCGCTCGGCACCATGCGCGCCAGCCGCGTCGAGGCCCCCAGCTGCTTCTTGGCGTTGGGCGGAAAGTCCGGCGCCAGCGGCAGGTGTTCGGTCAGCACCAGCAACTGGTAGCGGTGCAGCTTGGCCAGCACGCGCGCGATCCTGTCGTTGTCCAGGTGCTGCAGCACCTGGCGCAGGAATACCACGTCGCCGGCGGGCAGCTCGTCGCCGGCAATGTCGAGGCAGCGGAAATCCACGTCCAGATGGGCGTAGCGCGCGCGGTTGGCCGCGATCAGCGGCGCCACCACGTCGCAGGCCACATAGCGCCCGCAGGCCGGGCGGATGCGGCTGCCGATATGGAAGTCGCCGCAGCCCAGGTCGACCACGTCGGGCTTGCGCGGCAGCTCGCGCAGCAGCGCGATGACCGCCTCGGCATAGGGCTCGACGATGCGCGGATCGTGCGAGCCGGTGCCGCTGAAGAAACCCGGCTCGTCGGCCTCGCCCCACAGGCTGCTGTGGTAGACGTCGGAAAACACTTCGCCCGGCGGCTTGGCGCCGTAGCGTGCGTCATGCTGCTGCTCGCGGCGCACGTGGTAGTAGGTGCGCAGCCAGGCGGGCACCAGGGGTTTGATGGTTCGCATCAGGCGTTGCACCAGCGCGGGGTGCGTGGTCGCGGTCTCAGGACTCATGGCAGGTTCCCCTTGGGCGTTGCGTTGACCGCGGCGGCGCTCAGGCCACCGCGGAGGCGTCTTGCGCGGCAGGCGGCGATACCAGTGCCTGCAGTGCGGATTCCAGTTGCGCCAGCACCGCGTCGCGGCCGAGATGGGCTTCGGCCCAGGCGCGGCCGGCGGCGGCATGCATGGCGCGCCGCTGCGGCTGGCAGGCGAGGGTGGCAATGGCGTGCGCCAGCGCGCTGGCGTCGCCGGGCGGCACCAGCACGCCCACGCGCGCCACCAGGCGGCCCAGCTCGGTATCGGGCTGGGCGGTGGCAATGACCGCGCGCCGGCTCGCCAGCATGCCGGTGAGCTTGGACGGCATCACCAGGTCGGCGGCATCGGCGCGCTGCGGCAGCAGGTGCATGTCCGCGGCCGCCATCATGGCGTGGAACTGCGCCTGCGGCTGCAGCGGCAGGAAATGCACGCGTGCCAGGCCGGCGCAGCGTGCCTGCAGCGCGGCGCGGCCGCTGCCGTCGCCGCACAGCACCATGTGGATGCGCGGGTGGCCCTGCAGCGCCTGCGCGGCATCGGCCAGCACTTCCAGACCTTGCTTGTTGCCCATGTTGCCGGCGTACAGCGCGATCACCGCATCGGCGGGAATGCCCAGGCCGTGCCGGAACGCCAGCGCCGCGTCGGCCGGGGCCTCTTGCAGGTCGGCCCAGTTAGGCAGCAGCTGCAGGCGCGCGGGGCTGACGCCCTTGGCGCGCAGCGCGTCCGCCATCGCCTGCGAGATGGTCGAGACGCGCTGGTAGCGCGTGGTCAGCGCGCGTTCCATGCGCGTGGCCAGGCGGCGCAGCAGCGGATGGCGCAGCACGCCCAGCGCGAACGCGGCATCGACTTCCAGGTCCTGCACATGCAGCCAGGTGCGCGCGCGCGTGCAGCTGCCCAGCAGCAGCGCCGCCGGGCTGCACATCAGCGTGGGCTCGACCGCGAAGATCACGTCGGGACGCCAGCGCAGCTGCGCCGCCATGCACGGCACGCTGCTCAGCGCAAAGCTCATCAGGTGCAGGATGCGCAGCAGTCCGGACGGCCTGCGCGGCACCCACACCGGTGCGCGGTAGACCGTCACGCCGCCGTGCCGCTCGCTCGCATAGCGCCAGGCGCTGTAGCCGTCGCTGACGCGCCATGCGGGATAGTACGGCGGGGCGCAGACCACGCGCACCTCATGCCCGCGCGCGGCCAGCCATTGCGCCTGCTCGCCGGTGTACTTGCCGATGCCGGTCAGTTCGGGCGCGTAGTTCTGGCAGTAGATCAGGATCTTCATGGCCGCTCCGCGCGTGTCCGGGGTCAGGCGAACGCGGCTGCGATGCCGCCGGGCAGGGTGCCGGTGCGGCAGGCCTCTTCGTAGACGCCGCGCAGGCCGTCGCGCAGCGCAATGCGCGGGCGCCAGCCGGTGCGCATGATGGCGCTGCTGTCGAGCCGCTTGCGCGGCGTGCCGTCGGGCTTGTCGGCTTCGAAGCCGATGGTGCCGCGATAACCGGTAACCTCCGCCACCAGTGCCGCCAGCGCGCCGATCGAGACCTCGTCGTCGCTGCCGACGTTGAGAAAGCCTGCGGGCGCAGCTTCGCGGTAGGCCGGCGCGGACAGCGCCATCACATGCAGGCAGGCACGCGCCAGGTCGTCCGCGTGCAGGAATTCGCGCAAGGGCTTGCCGGTGCCCCACACCGACACGCGCGCGCTGCCGGCCAGGCGGGCGTCGTGGAAGCGGCGCACCAGTCCCGGGATCACATGGCTGTTGTCGGGGTGGTAGTTGTCGCCGGGCCCATAGAGGTTGGTCGGCATCACGCAGCGGTAATCGGTGCCGTACTGGCGGTTGTAGCTGTCGCACAGCATGATGCCGGCGATCTTGGCGATGGCGTAGGGCGCGTTGGTCGGCTCCAGCGCGCCGGTCAGCAGCGCGGCTTCGCGGATCGGCTGCGGTGCCAGCCGCGGGTAGATGCAGCTCGATCCCAGAAACAGCAGCCGCCGCACGCCGGCCTGCCAGGCGGCATGGATCACGTTGGTGGCGATGGCGAGATTCTGGTGGATGAATTCGGCCGGGTACGTGTTGTTGGCGTGGATGCCGCCGACCCGCGCCGCGGCCAGGTAGACCGCGTCGATGCGCTGGCTGGCGAAGAACCGCTGCACTTGCGTCTGGTCGCACAGGTCCAGCTCGGCGTGGGTGCGGGTGGCGATGTCGGCGCCGCCCTGCGCGCGCAATGCACGCTCGATGGCCGAGCCGACCATGCCGCGATGGCCGGCGACAAAGATGCGCGGGTGCGCTGCCAGGGCCTGGTTCATGGGATCCTCGCGGTCGCCGAGCCAGCGGCTACTCAAGATGGTTGAAGGCCTGGAAGCCCGCCAGCCTGACCAGCGCATCGCGGCGCGCCGCGGCGTAGTCGGCCTCGATCATTTCCCGGACCAGTTCGGCAAAGCCGATGCGCGGGCTCCAGCCCAGGCGCTCGCGCGCGCGGCTGGCATCGCCCAGCAGCGTTTCCACCTCGGTCGGGCGGAAGTAGCGCGGATCGACCCGCACCACGATCTCGCCCGGCTTGCACGCCGGCGCGATGGCACCGCCGCGCGCGGGCGGATCGACATGCTCGACGATGCCGACTTCGTCGACGCCGCTGCCATGGAAGGTGATGGTGATGCCGAGCTCGCGCGCCGCACGCTGCACGAATTCGCGCACGCTGTGCTGTTCGCCGCTGGCGATGACGAAGTCCTCGGCCGCGGGCTGCTGCAGCATCAGCCACTGCATCTCGACGTAGTCGCGCGCATGGCCCCAGTCGCGCAGCGCCGACAAGTTGCCCAGGTACAGCGTTTCCTGCAGTCCCAGCGCGATGCGTGCGATCGCGCGCGTGATCTTGCGGGTGACGAAGGTCTCGCCGCGCACCGGACTTTCATGGTTGAACAGGATGCCGTTGCAGGCGTACATGCCATAGGCCTCGCGGTAGTTCACCGTGATCCAGTAGGCGTAGAGCTTGGCCGCGGCATACGGGCTGCGCGGATAGAACGGCGTGGTTTCCTTCTGCGGGATCTCCTGCACCAGCCCGTAGAGTTCGGAGGTGGAGGCCTGGTAGAAGCGCGTGAGCTTTTCCATGCCCAGGATGCGGATCGCCTCAAGCAGGCGCAGCGTGCCGATGGCGTCGGTGTTGGCGGTGTACTCGGGCTCTTCGAACGAGACCTGCACGTGGCTCTGCGCGGCGAGGTTGTAGATCTCGTCCGGCTGCGACTGCTGTACCACGCGCACCAGGCTGGCGGTGTCGGTCATGTCGCCGTGGTGCAGGATCAGCCGGCGCTCCTGCGCCTGCGGATCCTGGTACAGGTGGTCGATGCGCTCGGTGTTGAACAGCGAGCTGCGCCGCTTGATGCCGTGGACTTCATAGCCCTTGCTCAGCAGCAGTTCGCACAGGTAGGAACCGTCCTGCCCGGTGATGCCGGTGATCAGCGCGCGCCGGATGCCGTTGCGCCCGCGTGGCGCGGCCCGCTCCGGTCCGGTGGCGGTGATATGACCGAGTGTGTCCAGCTCGTTTGCACCCATGGCTCTGATCCGTTAGCAAGTGGGGCGACTGTAGCGCCGCGCTGCGGCGCCGCACCGTCTGCTACCCCACACAACGGCGGCCGGCCGTGTGGGCGCTCCGCAACGGATCAGGTGCGCGGCATCGGCGTCGTGGCCTCGGCGCCGGCGCGCTCTGCAGTGCCGTCATGGCCGGGCGCAAACCGCAAGTGCTGCCACAGCAGGCGCGTGGTGGCCCAGAACGGCGCCACGCCGCGCCAGCCGCTGCGGTGCAGGTGCTGGACCAGGTTGTGCGGTAGCGCCAGCATCAGGAACAGCGCGGCCTTGTCGTGGCGGTGCTGGCTGCGCCCGTACCGGTGCAGCATCGCGACCATGCGCGCGGCATCGGCGGCCGGGCTTCCCGCACATGGCGTCGGCCGCCGGACATCGAGCTGATTGACCGCGCTGGGAATCAGCTCGATGCGGCAGCCGCAGCCATACACCGCGCGTCCGGTCAGGTCGG
This sequence comes from Cupriavidus nantongensis, assembly GCF_041726985.1. GTDB lineage: Bacteria > Pseudomonadota > Gammaproteobacteria > Burkholderiales > Burkholderiaceae > Cupriavidus > Cupriavidus nantongensis_A. The sequence goes on from NZ_CP168302.1 coordinate 1,409,810, forward strand.
CGATGTCGTAGTCGGCATCGAGGCATTCGTCGAACGGCAGCCGCTCCAGCAGCGCGCGCGGAAACACCGTGCTGGACAACACCACCGCGCACAGCGGCCGCGCCCGCGCGGCACGGCGCGGCGGCCGGCGCAACGGCTGCCCGAGGAAATCCTCGCGCTGCGGACGCAGGCATTGGCCCGCGCACATCGCCGAGCCGGTCAGCACCAGCGCGTCGGCGTTGCCGCCCGCGGCGACCCGGTAGATGAAGTCGTCGGCGAGGCGCTCACTCATCTGCTGCAAAAAAGTCGGCCCCAGCGTGGCGTGGTCGTCGAGAAACAGCACATGCGTGCCGGTGGCCGCGCGCAGCAGGCGGTTGCGGCTGGCGGCGGCGCCGCGCCGGGGACCGTCCAGGCAGGGGATGTCGGGAAAGGCGTCGCGCATCAGCGCGCGCGTGGCGTCGTGGCTGCTGTCGTCACAGACGATCAGCTGGTGCGGCGGCATGGTAGAGGCCGCGATCGACTGCAGGGTCCGGCGCAGGCCGTCCGGATGGTCGCGCGTGCTGACGCACACGGAAAAGCTGGGCAAGAACGTGCTGGCTTGCATGATGACCCCTCCCGTCCGGCAAGCGCCGGGTTGGCGCCGGCCCGTCTGTGCGGGCGCGGCGCGCGGCAAAGCTTCAGGCCGGCATCAGACCGCCGGCCGGACCGCCTGGCTCGGCAGTTCGTTGCGCCTTGGCGCCGCCCCGGCGCCATTGGTTTCGCGCGTGATGCGTTCGTCGCCGCTGACCCATTCGAGCGTGGCGCCGCGCTGCAGGGCGGCGTAGACCGCCTCGCCCTTGTTGCGCACCTTGAGCCGCTGGTACAGCGTGCAGGCGTGGCTCTTCACCGTCGCCACCGAGATGTTGAGCATGCGGCTGACGGTCTTGATCGGATAGCCGCGCGCCAGCAGCACCAGCACCTCGTACTGGCGCGGCGTGATCTTCAGCATCTCAGCCTCGTCGTAGCCGGGTTCTTCCTCGGTCAGCGGCATGGCTGCGGTTGTGGGCGAGACCGCTGCCGGGGCCGCCGCGGACAGCGGCTGGCCGGGCCGCAGCTCGGTCAGGTCGCGCAGCGCCACGGTGGTGCGCATGGCGGCGCGCGGGGTGCTGGCGCAGGACGCCAGCGCCAGCTGCTCCCCCGGCGGTTGGGCCGGATGCGCGGCGCTGAGCGGCAGCGGCGCAGCCGAGGCGAGTGACTGCGTGGCGGGCATCGCCGAGCGCGATGCCGAGGGCAGGGTGCCGGTCTCGGCAGTGAAGAGCAGCCCCTGTACGCCCGACACGGCCATGCGGATGGCGGCCTCGATCACCGCCAGCGAGGCGGACTTGGGCAGACAGCCGCAGACGCCGCGCGCGCTGTCCGCGGTGGGCACATGCAGCGGCAGGGTGTCGGCAAGGATCAGGATGCGTTGCGGCGCGAACATCTGGCGGGCCTGTTCCAGCAGCCCCCAGCCGGGCGCGGGGTCGGCCGGCATGCCGAACACGAGCAGGTCCGCGTTCTGGTGCCGGGCGTCGAGCCTGGCGATATCCGCGGGCGCAATGGCTGCCACCTGGGCGGATTCCTGGATGTTCTCGAGCATCTGCAAAAGCCCGAGCCGGAGCAGCGGATGCTCCTCGATCAGCAACGCATTCATGGACTTCACTCCCCGTTTTTACCCGGGGTCGGACTGCGGGGCACTTTGCGTATGGAAGACGTGACAGGACCGCCGTCACCGCGATGGCTGGTGACTGGTAGCTGGCTCTGTGGCTGACCCCCATGCTTCCATGCCGGGCGGCTCCGTTGTTGTGGCTGGAACTTGCCCATGGCTGGAAGGATGACCCCGAAACCGAACCGGGTGCTTGTTGCTCCTAAATCAGTTGGAATTCATCTTATGGGCTGGGTGAGGGGATTGCAAGCAAGTGGGACCGGGGTGGAATGAAGGAGGGAATGAAAGGACCCTCATAATCCTTCCAAATATATCGTATTTATACCTCGCAGGTTCCGGAAACGCCGCGCTGACGCCATTCCCGGTGGTTTCACCGATGTGACATTCAGAGTTTAATTGGTTGCAATTCTGAAACAGATTCTATTATCTTTGGGCCGATATGACGCCTTTATAACCCTATTGAGGGATGTCCGGAATACACCATCAATGGCGCTGCTCCAATTATGAAACGCGCCGCGGAAATGTTTGTTGTGAAATCAATCCGGCAGATTTGCTGGCAGCTCGCGCACATGGTCTAGTGCTTCTGGATGAGGCGCGGTTACCACCATGGATGAGCGCTGCGGCGCCGCCGCCACCGGCCGCGCCGGCCTTGCCACCACCCATCGGTGGGGAGCAAGGCCTCAAGGCGGGGATGATGGCGCCGGCCGGCTCAGCGTACCCAGCGGCCCGGACGCATGACCCAGCCATGCGGGCCGCGCACCCAGCGCTCCGGCACATAGCGGTAGCCGACGCGCTGCGGCTGCCAGTAGCCGCCGCGCCAGGCGTAGCGTCCGCCGCGCGCTTCCCAGTGGCCCGGCACCCAGACCTGGCCGCGGCGCGCTGCCGGGTGCGGCTCGTAGCGCGGCGGCGGGGGCGGGTGGCCGTAGCCGCGGGCGACCGGCGCCTGGTGGGCTTCGGCAGGGGCGGTCAGTCCGAAGGCGCCGCCCGTGGCAAGGACGGCTGCAGCAAGCAGGAGTTGACGTTTCATGGGGGGCTCCTTTGGGGTGGCGGAATCAGTAGTGGTGATGGTGGTGGTGGCGCGGCGGCGGGCCGCCGCGCGGGGGCACCACGATGCAGGCGGAAAGCAGTGCGGCGGTGGTAGACAGCAGCACCACCAGCGAGAGGGCTCGCTTCATCTTGGCTCCTGGCGGGATCGCGTTGGACACGGCTTGAATGTAGCGGCCGGCTGGCGCGCTGCGCGCTTGCACTTGTAAGCCTGTCTCACATGCAGCGGCGGCACGGGGGCGCGCCTGTCGCACCTGCATGCCCCGCCGGAAACCCTTGCCCGATAAGGCTTCGCGGGCATCGCGGCGGCCCGCGCGGACGCCATGCGACCGGAACCGGGAAGGTAATGTGACGTTACATGGGAAATAAATCTCGCAAGACGGGCGGGCTTGGTGCCGCCGCTAGCGTGGCCTGTCCCGTCCGGCAGGCACGCAGAAACGGGTACGCAGGGACAGGTACGCAGGGACAGGTACGCAGGGGCGGGCCGGGCGTCGGCATGGGACGCTACCGGGGCGCGATGGGCTATACCAATGAGAAGTGACCACGTATGCGGGAAGGAGGCGCCATGCCGGTCATGCTTATCGTGCTTGCCCTGCAATGGCTGCAGGGGCTGTCGCCGCCCGCCGCGGCATTGTTCGCGCTGCCGCAAGCCCCGGCGCCGGCGGATGCCACGGCCATGGTGGAGGCCGCGCCGGCCCGCTGACGCGGGAGCTGGCGCCGTCAGCGCGGCCGGGTCGGCTTCACCCCGCCTGCCGCGCGCAGCCGGCGGGCGCAGGCAACGCAAAGGACGCGCCGTAGCGCGAAGGGTCGAGCCGCATGGTTAGCACGCCGACCACCGCCGCGCACGCCAGGTGGTACCACCAGCCCGCGGCGAAGCTGCCGGTGCGCGCCTGCAGCATGGCGGTGATCCACGGCGCCAGCGACGCCAGCAGGAAGCCGCCGCCCTGCATCACCGCGCTCAGCGCGCCGGCACTGTCGGCGTCGGGCAGGTGGTCCAGCGCCACCACCAGGTACAGCGCAAAGCAGCCGCCCAGGCCGGCACCGCCGATCACGGCCCAGGCGTGCGGCGCGACGTCCGGCCACAACGCCAGCCCGGCGAAGCCGGCGACCTGCAGCGCCAGCGCCAGTGCCATCCAGGCGCGCCGGTCCAGGCTGCGCGCCGCCAGTGTCGGCAGCAGCAGCGCCGCGGCGGCCTGCGCCACCGCCATCAGCGCCACCAGCGAGCCGCTGGCCGGCGCGCTCCAGCCGTGGCTCTGGTAGAACGGCGCCAGCCACGCCACCAGCGAGGCATAGCCGCCGTTCATCACGCCGAAGCTGATCATCAGCAGCCAGGTGCGCGGGCGCCGCAGCAGCGTGCGGGTCTTGCCGGCGCTGGCCGGGCGGCCAGACGGCGCCGCCGGGGCCGATGCCGGCTGGCGGGCGGGGCCGCGCGGCAGCGCCACCCACGCCAGTGCCAGCGCCGCCAGCGCGGGCACGGCCCATAGCGCCAGCGCCCCGCGCCAGCTGCCGGCCAGCTCGGTCACATAGGGCGACAGCTGCGCGCCCAGCGCGCCGCCGCCCATCAGTGCCGCCGAATACAAGCCCATTACCGGCGCCACGCGCGACGGGAACTCCTGCTTGACCAGTCCCGGACACGCCGCCTGCACCACCGCCACGCCCAGCCCGCACAGCGCCGCCGAGGCGATCAGCCAGGTCCCGCCGGCCACGCCCAGCCGCAGCGCGCAGCCGGCGCCCAGCAAGGCCAGCGCGCCCAGCACCGCGGTGCGCGCACCCAGCCGTGCGCGGATGGCCGGGCCGAAGAAGGCCCCCACTCCCATCAGCAGCATCGGCAGCAGCGTCAGCCACGCCATGCCCTGGTAGCTCAGGCCGGTGCCGCCGCGGATGGCTGGCGCCAGCGGCCCGACCGCGGTCAGGAACGGCCGCAGGTTCAGGCCGATGCCGGCCACCGCCGCCAGCACCAGCCAGCGCGGCGGCCGGGGCCGCACCGGACGCGTGCCTTCAGCCACGGCGCGGGCGCATGCCGTAGAGCTGCGCGGCGGAGAGGTCGACCGGCACCCGCGTCAGGGGCAGCGGCGGCGGGTCGAGCGGCAGGCGCAGCGCCTGGTAGGCGGCCTCGCTCGACATGCCGTAGGGCGCGGCATCCTGGTTGTCGAAGGCGTAGTAGACCGCCTGCACCCCGGCCATGGTCATCGCCGCCAGGCACATCGGGCACGGATGGCCGCTGGCATAGACCACGCTGCCGCGCAGGTCGGGCCGGCCAAGCTTGCGCGCGGCGGCGCGCACTGCCTCCATCTCGGCATGGGTGGTGGGATCGCGGCTGTGGACAATGTCATTGACGCCGGTGGCGACGGTTTCGCCGTCGAGCACCAGCACGGCGCCGAACGGGCGGGCGCCGCGGTCACGGTTGGCCACCGCGAGTCGCACCGCCTCGCGCATGAATTCCTGGTGAGTGGTCATGGTTGGCAGAAAAAGTGGGTACATGCTCGCGTGCAACGCGGCATGGTGACTAGAGTGGGGCCGATGGCGCCCGGACGGAGGCCGGGGCATCGTGGCGAAACTCTACGCGGGCGCTTGGTAATTGGGAAATTAAATGATGAAATCGCCGGCAGTGGAAAAACCAATGGATACACCGCCATGCAGGACCCCCGCCTCGACCCCGTGCTGCTGCAGAGCTTTGTCGCCGTCGCCGAGAGCGGCAGCTTTACCCGTGCCGCGCAGCGCGTGCACCTGACCCAGTCCACCGTCAGCCAGCAGGTGCGGCGGCTGGAGGAGCAGCTGGGCTGCGTGCTGCTGGACCGCGGCGGGCGCTATGTCACCACCACGCCGGAAGGCGAGCGCCTGCTGGGCTATGCGCGCCGGCTGCAGCAATTGATGGCGGAGGCGGTCGGGCAACTGCGCCAGAGCGCCGGCCAGGGCGAGATCCGGCTGGGCGTGCCCGAGGACTTTGCCGCGCGGCCGCTGACGCCGGTGCTGGCCGGGTTTGCCGATGACTGGCCGGGCATGCGGCTGGAGGTGACCAGCGGCATGAGCCACGAGCTATGGCAGCGCTTCCAGGACCGCGAGCTGGACCTGGTGCTGGTCAAGCAGCGCACCGGCCAGGCGCAGGGTCTCGCCAGCTGGCCCGAGCCGCTGTGCTGGATCGACAGCCGCAGCCGTCCGGCGGTGGCACGCGACCCGGTGCCGCTGGTGGCGTTCCCGGTGGGCGGCCTGTACCGCGGAGAGATGACGCACGCGCTCGACGCCGGCGGCCGGCGCTGGCGCGTGGCCTTTGTCAGCGCCAGCCTGGCCAGCATCCTGGCGGCGGTGGCCGACGGCCTGGGCGTGACGCTGCTGCCGCGGCGGCTTGCCACGGCGCATCACACCGTGCTGGAGCACGGCTGGCCCGCCGCGGTGCCGGATGTCGAACTGAGCCTGCACGCGCAGCCGGACCTGCCGGCCGCGGCGCGCGACATGGCGGCGCGGCTGGCCGCGCTGTGCGAGACGGTGATGGCGGCGGGCGCGCCGCTCCGGCTTCAGCCGAAGAACTCGTTGTAGTAGCGGCTGCAGGTGCCGGCCGGGCGGAAGGTGTAGGGCAGCTCGGCCATCGCGGCGGCTTCGAGCGAACCGAACGGAATATCGGGGGCGGTGAGCAGGGAGACGTCTGCCGTGGTGGTGGTGGCGTTGTTTTGAGTCTGCGCCGTCGCGGCGCGGGCGGGGGAGGGCGTGGTCATGTCAGGGCTCATTGCGATCGGGCCGGGCGGGCACGATGGCCTGCCCGGCAATGTCGGTCCGGCGTTGTCAGCGCCAGCGGCCATCGTAATGCTGCACTGCGGCGAAGTCAGCCACCCCGGCCTCAACACACTGTTGCACCAGCGAGCCTAATGGCGGCTGGGCGCGCGGGCTTGCCTGCGCATGTGCCGCCCGAGCGGCCGTCGCGGCCAGCGCCAGGGTCTATATTTGGCGAAGGGACCGCTGCGCTGGCTGTCCCCCTCCCATGGAAACCGCCATGTCCCTGCCCCCGTGCTTTGCCGACCGCCGCGAGGCGGGCCAATACCTCGGCCGCCACCTGGCCGGGCTGGGCTTTGGCGCCGCGCAGCTGGGCCAGCCGCCGCTGGTGCTGGCGTTGCCGCGCGGCGGCGTGCCGGTGGCGTTCGAGGTGGCGCGCGCGCTGGACGGGCAGCTGGACGTGCTGCTGGTGCGCAAGATCGGCGCGCTGGGCTACCCGGAACTGGCGTTGGGCGCGGTGGTGGAGGGCGATGCCGGCGGCGGCGGACCACATACGGTGGTCAATGACGACCCCTGGGCACGGCGCGCCGTCGGCAGCGGCAGCTTCGATGCGGAGCGCGGGCGCCAGCTCGACGAGATCGCCCGGCGGCAACAGCGCTATCGCGGCGGCAAGCCGGTGCCGGCCCGTGCCGGGCGCGTGGTGATCGTGGTCGATGATGGCGTGGCCACCGGCGCCACCATGCGCGCCGCGCTCGAAGGCGTGCGCATGGCCGGCGCGGCGCGCGTGATCGCGGCCGTCCCGGTGGGCTCGCAGGACGGGCTGGCGAGCCTGGCCGCGGCCGCCGACGAGGTGATCTGCCTGAACACGCCGCCCAGCTTCGGCGCAGTGGGCGCGTTCTACCTCGATTTCAGCCAGACCAGCGACGAAGAGGCGCTGGCGCTGCTGCGCACCCCGCCCGCGGCCTGAGCGGCTGCGCTGGCTTCAGTCCTGGCGGGCGCGTTCGCGCGCCAGGCGCGCCTTCAGGTGCGGCACCAGCCCGCCCGCGGCCAGGATCGCGCGCAGGAACGCCGGAATCGGCTCGCACGCCGCCACGCTGCCGTCGTCCATCCGCAACTGCGCGGTATCCAGGTCCAGCACGGCGTGCGCGCCGTCGACCAGCCGGCTGGTGTCGGCGCAGACCAGCACCGGCAGGCCCAGGTTGATGGCGTTGCGATAGAACAGCCCGCCGAACGATTGCGCCACCACCGCGCCCACGCCGAGCTCGCGCAGCGCCTGCGGCGCCTGCTCGCGCGAGGAGCCGATGCCGAAGTTCGCGCCCGCCACCAGCACGTCGCCGGGACGCACGCTGCCGGGAAACTCGGGGCGAACCGAGGCCAGGCAATGCCGGGCCAGCACCGGCAGCGGCGCTTTCATCAGCACGGCGGGGGCCATGGCATCGGTGTCGATGTTGTCGCCGAAGCGCCAGAGGCGGCCGGCAGGGGCAGGAGCAGGGGCGGGGGCGGAGGCAGAAGTCATGCGGTAAGTCTGTCCCGCCGGCGGCGGGCACGAGGTGGGGGCCGCGCGTTACTCCAGCAGCGTGCGCGGATCGGTGATGCGGCCGGTGACGGCGCTGGCGGCTACGGTCATCGGCGAGCCGAGCCACACCGCGCTGCCGGCGTCGCCCATGCGGCCCGAGAAATTGCGCGCGGTCGAGGCAATCGCGCGGCTGCCGGCCGGGAAGCGCGCCGCGCCATAGCCCGCGCACGCGCCGCAGGCATTGGGCAGCAGCATCGCGCCGGCCTCGGCGAGGATGCCGAGCGTGCCTTCCTGCTCGGCCTGCAGCTGGTCGCGGCGCGAGGCCGGCGCTACCTGCAGCGTCACGCCGGCGGCGACGCGGCGCCCGCGCAGCACGCGCGCGGCCATGCGCAGGTCTTCCAGCTTGGCGCCGGTGCAGGCGCCCAGGTAGGCGATCTGCACCGGCTCGCCGGCAGCCTGGTCGACCGGCGCGCTGTTGGCGGGCGAGTGCGGGGCGGCCACCTGCGGCGCCAGCGCGGCGGCGTCGAAGCGGTGGGTGGCCAGTACCGGCGCGCCGGCATCGCTGCGCCAATGGTCCAGCTCGATGGCGGCCAGCGTCTGTGCCGGCACGCCGGCCTGCGCCAGCCAGTCCAGCGTGACCGCGTCGGGTGCCACCAGCCCGGTCTGCGCGCCGAGCTCGGTGCTCATGTTGGTGAGGGTCATGCGCTCCTGCATCGGCAGCGCGGCAACGGCGCTGCCGGTGTATTCGAGCGCCTGGTAGCGCCCGCCGCCCATGCCCAGCGTGGCGCACAGGAACAGCATCATGTCCTTGGCGCACACTCCGGGCGCGAGCCGCCCGTCCCATTGCAGCCGGATGGTGTCCGGCACCCGCAGCCAGATCTCGCCGGTGGCGAGCACGCCGGCCATCTCGGTCGCGCCCACGCCGAACATGTACGCGCCGAAGGCGCCCCCCGTGGGGCTGTGGCTGTCGCCGCCGACGATCAGGCGGCCCGGCAGCACATGGCCGCGCTCGGGCAGCACCACGTGGCAGATGCCTTCGGCGTCGATGAAGTGGGCGCCGGCCTGGCGCGTCCAGTCGCGCGTGAAGCGGAGGATCGATTCGGCCTCGGCGTCACCGCCGGGCACGAAATGGTCGGTCACCACCACATAGCGCGACGGGTCCCAGACGCCGGTGCCAAGCTCCTGCAGCAGCGGCGCCACGCGGCGCGGGCCGCTGGAGTCGTGCGACATCGCCAGGTCGACCTGGCAGATCACCACGGTGCCGGGCTCGGCATGGGCCAGCCCGGCGGCGCGCGCCACCAGCTTCTGCGCGAGCGTGGCGGGGACGGTGCTCATTCCGGCGACGCTCCCGAGTACTTGACCACGCCGGCCCAGCGTTTGACGTCCTGCTTCACGAACGCGGCGAAGGCCTCGGGCGGCGTGCCCATCGGCTGCGCGCCGTCGTTCTCCAGGCGCTTGCGCACGGCGGGAGATTCCAGCCCCTTGCGCGCGGCCTGATACAGCGCCTGGGTGGTCTCGTTTGGCATGCCGGCCGGGCCGAACAGCCCGAACCATGCGCTCGACTCGAAGCCCTTGACGGTATTGCCGATCGGCGCCGCGCCCGGGAACTGCGGCAGCGGCGCCGGGCTGGTCACGCCCAGCACCTTGAGCTTGCCCGCGCGCACGTGCGGCAGCACGTTGATGGTGCTGGCGAACATCAGGTCGCACTGGCCCGCCAGCACGTCGGTCAGCGCCGGCGAGGTGCCCTTGTACGGAATGTTGACGATGTAGGTGCCGGTCATCATCTTGAACATGTCGCCGGCCATGTGCAGCGACGAGCCGACCGAGCCGATGGCGAAGTTCAGCTTGCCCGGCTCCGAACGTGCCAGGCGGATCAGTTCGGGCACGTTGTTGGCCGCCAGCCGGGGCGTGGCCACCAGCACGCTGGGCACGGTGGCGACCAGCGTGATCGGCGTGAAGTCCTGCACCGGGTCGAACGGCAGCTTCTTGTACAGCGTGGCGTTGATGGTATGGCTGGTGAAGCTCATCAGCAGCGTGCTGCCGTCGGGCGCGCTCTTGGCGACCAGGTCCGCGGCGATATTGCCGCCGGCGCCAGGGCGGTTCTCGACCACCACCGGCTGGCCCAGCTCCTGCGACATTTCCTGGGCGATGGTGCGCGCCAGCGTGTCGGTCGTGCCGCCGGCCGGTGCGCCCACCAGGATCCGGATCGGCTTGCCGCCGGCAAGCTGCGCCTGCTGCTGGCCTTGTGCCTGCGCGGCCGCCGACAGCGGCAGGGCCAGTGCGCAGGCGGCCAGCGTGCCGAGCGTGGCAAGGCGCCGCATGGTGGCGCGGCGCGTAATCGAAGACTGACGGGTCAGGCTGGACGAACGGAACTCAGGCATGGCGGCGGCTCCTCGCTTGATGTGATCAGGGATGCGCAGTATGGCGCGGAACGGGGTCCGGCGCACCCCGGCAACGCAAGTGCGGGGCAACTCCCGTGGCGTCAGTCGCGCGTCAGTCGTGAATCAATCGCGCAAGCCCGGCCGGGTTTCGCTTTCGACCCAGACGTTGGCGCTGTCGACGCCGGCCGGCGACAGTTCCATCCGGTATTCGTAGCGGTCCGGGCGGTACTGGCCCAGCAGCAGCTGCACCGGGCGGCCGGACTGGTCCTTGACCACGCGGCGCACCGCCAGCAGCGCGCCGCCGACCGGCACGTCCAGCAGCGGCGCCACCACCACGTCGGCCAGCCGTGCCGACAGCACCTGGCTGGCACGGCCAAGCTTGACGCCGCCCGCTTCCAGCAGGCGCAGCACCGGGGTCTCTTCCAGCGCCTCGCGCGTGATCGGCCGGCCCAGCGCCGCGGGCAGGTAGACCGTGATGTGCGACAGCGGGCGGTTGCGGTAGTGGCGCACGCGCACGATCTTGACCACCGGGTCGCCCGGCTCGATCTTCAGCGAGTCGGCGACATCGGGCGTGGCATGCACCTCATCGATCGAGATCACCTTGACCGAGGTCTTCTGGCCCATGTCGATGATGTTGTCGAGCAGGCTGGTGCCGCGCTCTTCGCCGGCGGCCCCGGCCGGGCGCACCGGATGCGGGTTGACGAAGGTGCCGAGCCCGCGGTGGCGGCGCACCAGCCCCTCCTGCACCAGCCGGTCGAACACGCGCCGCATGGTCACGCGCGACGCGTGGAACTGCTTGGCGAGGTCAATCTCCCCGGGCAAGGGACCCTGGCCGAAGCGGCCTTCGACGATCTGCTGGCGCAGCACCACGTAAATCTGGTGATACAGGGGAACGACGGCTTCACTCATGGTTTCCCTTGTGGAGAGATGACAAGTCTGTAATGCCTCTAATGTACTTTAAATCAGACATAGGGCCTAGCGAGGATAACCGCTGAGGGGTTTTCGCGACAAGGGCCTGGCGCGGGTGCGACGGTGCGCCGCGCTGCATCAAGGCCCGGTGACGCATTGTGCCGGATTCGCCCCGTTGCGACGCCGGCGCGCCGGCCTGCGGGCGATGCCGCCGGCGTGGCTCGCGTGTCCGCTTGCCTATGACGCCAGCGTCGCGTCAAGCCGGCAATGTGGGGCGGCCCACATGGGCGGCGGCGGCGGCACCCCCGGCCCCATGTTTCACCGCCGATACGCGCCCGAAGCATCAGGGCAAATCCCGAGCGACCGCTGCAAGCCCTTGAAAACAAAGGCTTTCCTGACGAACCCCAAAGGGCCCGAAAAACCCGATGGGACCCCTCTGTCACAGCAATGTGACATGTCCCCGGCCGCACATCGGCGCGGGCTGATGTTGATCCGGCAAAACATCGGCCAACACCCCTGCCGCGACGTCAGGTGGCCCTTGTAATACAAGGACTTGCCGCCCGGGGTGACGAAGCTGGCACCGATTATGCGCAGGGCAGGCTGGTTTGGCAGCAAGCCTGACCGGAACCTCCGGCCGCGCTCGTCGATGAGTGCCGGCCAGGAGCTGAGCCGCTGTGACTGTGAAATCCTCCTGGGAGCATCGTATGAACAAGACAATTCTGGCGTCGGCGATTGCCCTCGCCTTTGCTGGTTCGGCGTGGGGTAACCCGACCAATACCAACACGGATGGCTGGAACCATCAGACCGCCACCGCCAATTCAACCCAAAGCGGCGCCGGGTCCCTGGCCAATGAGAACTCGACGTCCAACCAGGACAACTCCGATCACAGCACCAGCACCCGCACCAGCACCCGCAACACCACGGTCGACGTTGCGGTCGACAAGTCGACCAATGACTCCAACAACCGCACCAACTCCAACAACAAGAGCAAGACCAACTCCGACAACCGCACCCGCCTGACGCTGGACCAGGGCGGGCTGGGCAATGCCGCCGCCAACGCGGGCAATGCCTCGTCGAGCATCGCCAATTCCTTCAACACCAGCAAGGCGATCGCGGTCAGCAAGCTCAACGGGCAGGTCACCGGCAATACGGTCGCCAACATCGGCAACGTGGCCAAGAACTTCGGTAATGCCAATGGCGGCACCGGCTTCGGCGGCAAGGGCGGCACCGGCGGCAACGGCGGTACCGGCGCCGGCGGCGTGGGCGGCAACGGTGCTGCCGGCGCGGTCGGTGCGGTGGGCGCCAAGGCCTTTGCCTACAACGGCGGTGCGCGCGCCGGCGATGCCACCACGGGCAGGGCCGTGGGCGGTGACGGTGGCGATGGTGGCGCCGCGATCGGCTGGGGCGGCGATGGCGGCAGTGCCTATGGCAAGGGCGGCAGCGCGCTCAGCGCCGCGGGCAGCCAGGGTGGCAGCGGCGGTGATGCCTACGGCAAGGGCGGCGGCGCTCTGAGCGCCTCGCTTGGCGCAGGCGGCCGTGGCGGCGGCGCTGGCGCGATCGGCGGCGGCGGCCTTGGTGCCAGCGGTGCGCTCGGCGGGCTGGCCGGTTCGGCCGGCGGCGCGGGCGGCAGCGGCGGCGATGCCAATGGCCGCGGCGCGGACGCAGGCGGTGCCGGCGGCGCTGGTGGCGGGTCCGGCGCGGCCGGTACCAACACGGCGGGCGCGGGCACTGGCACGGGCGGCGGCGCGGGTGCCACCGGCGGTGCGGGCGGTGCGGGCAGCTCCGGCGCGGTCGCGACCGGCGGCGCCGGCAGCGGCACTGGCGGCGCGGGCGGCTCGAGCGGCGCGGGCTCGACCGCGACGGCAGGCAACGGCACGGCCACCGGCGGTGCCGGCGGCGCGCAGAGCAGCACCGGCGGTGCCGGCGGCGCAGGCGCGGCAGCGACCTCGGGCGCGGCCACGACCATGGCCTCGAACGGCAGCGCCACCGCCGGTGACGGCGGCGACGGCGGCAATGGCGGCAACGGCGGCAGCGGCGGCGCGGCCACTGGCGGTACCGGTGGCATGGGTGGCGTGGGCAACGGCGGCGCCGGCGGTACCGGCGGCAACGGCGGCTACAACCTGGTCGACGCAGGCACCTTCAACATGTCCAACACCATGACCAGCGTTGGTCAGACGGCGGCGGGCATCATGATGGCCAGCCAGAACAGCGGCGTCGCCTCGCTGGTGCAGCAAAGCGTGAACGTGCAGGCCAACCTCAACGTGGGCGGCAGGTAAGACGCGCAACGCGGCCGGAGCCCGGGTTTGCCCCGGGGCCGGCCGGCGGTTTCGCAGTCATGCCGGCAGGACCGGCGCCCGCATCCTGTGTGCGGGCGCCCGGGCCCTGTCATGCCCACGCAAGCCAAGTTGCCATGCAGCCGACTGGAGAGAGTCGGCGCACCGGCAAGGGGGGAACACCATGCAACCGGTCCGCTTCGCCGTCGGCGCCTGTGCCGCGGCATTACTCGCCTGGCCAGCATTGCCGGCCCACGCTGAGCCGCCAGGGCTGGAGGCCGCCATGGCCGCGGCGCGCGCGGACGCTGCCGCCGCCACCGCGGTAGCCGCAGCCGATACCGCACCGGCACCAACGCCGGCCGCGCTGTTTGCCGGCGCGACCAAGGCCGTGCCCGTGTCGCGGCTGGAGGATGTCCGCGGCGGTGCGGAAGTCACCGTCAACGATATGCGCCTGCACGGCACCGTGGCCGACAACGCCGCGGTCAATACCTTGTCAGGCACCAACCACATCACGGAAGGCGCGTTCTCGAATGCGGCGGGGATTCCCACCGCGATCCAGAACTCGGGATCGAACGTGCTGATCCAGAACGCCACCATCGTCAACGTCCAGTTCAAATGATGAAGCCGCTGCGAATCCTGCTGGCGTGCGTGCCGTGGCTGCTGGCCTCGGCGCACGTGCCCGGCGCGCACGCCGCCGACGTCGCGATGTACGGCCCGGTCGGCGAACCCTACAGCGTCAGGGTCACCAGCATCCGCGAGGCGCGCTTCAAGTCCACCATCCGCCAGCAGTTCGACTTCAGCTGCGGCTCGGCCGCGGTGGCCACGCTGCTGACGTACCAGTACGGCCATCCGATCAACGAGGCCACCGTGTTCAAGAACATGTACCTCAACGGCGACCAGCAGAAGATCCGCGCCGAGGGGTTCTCGCTGCTGGACATGAAGCGCTTCCTGGCGGCGCTGGGCTATGAGGCGGATGGCTTCGAGCTGCCGCTGTCGAAGCTGGAAGAAACGCAGGTGCCGGCGATCGTGCTGATCGTCGAGAACGGCTACCACCATTTCGTGGTGGTCAAGGGCGTGAAGGGCAACCGCGTGCTGGTCGGCGATCCGGCGCGCGGCACGCGCGCCATGTCGCGCGAACAGTTCGAGCGCATCTGGGACAGCCAGCTGCTGTTCGTGATCCACAACCGCACCGACCGCGCGCGCTTCAATGTCGCCGCGGACTGGCGCGTCGCGCCCAGCGGTCCTTACTGGATGGGCGTCAACCGGGACAACCTGTTCTTCACGGTCATGCCCCGCCATGGCGCCGGAGATTTTTGAGGAACGCATCATGTTGCAGACTTCCTTGCCGCCCCCGGCCGTGCCACGCAGCGCCGCCTCGGCGGCCGCGGCGATGGTGCTGGGCGCCGGCCTGGCGTACGCCGGCGCGGCACAGGCCGGCATGCCGCCGCAGCCCGGCGCAACCGATGCCGCGGCGCCGCCGGCGCAGGCAGCCATGGCCGCGCGCGAACGCGGCGACTACCCCGTGGCTGCCGCGCGCGGCAGCATGGCCGGCTGGAAACCGGTGGCCCATGAAAAGCTCGACGACATGCGCGGCGGCTTCGAGATGCCCGGGCTGCAGGTTTCGTTCGGTATCGAACGCGCGGTGTACATCAACGGCGACCTGGTGGTCGCTACCAGCATTAACATCCCAGACGTCAGCCGCATCACTGCCGACCAGGCCGCGCGGCTCGCCGCGACGCTGGGGCCTGCCATTGTGGCCAGCACCAATGCCGCGGTGGCCAACGCGCTGGCGGGCAATCCGGTCACGGCCGACGCCGCCGCGGCGACGCATGCCAATGGCACCGGCACGGCGGCATCGGCTGCGGCTGGTGCGGAGGCGGGCGGTACGGCGGCAGCGGCCAATGCTGGTGCCTCTGCCGCGGGTGCCGCAGGTGCGGCGGGCCCGCCGGCGACAGCAGTCAGTACCGCCACCGGCCAGGTCGTGACCAACGGGCTGCTGAACGTGATCCAGAACGGCCCGGGCAATGCCGCATCAGTGGGGGCACTGGCGGGTACGCCGGTGACCGTGATCCAGAACACGCTGAACAACCAGAGCATCCGGAGCCTGATGACAATCGACGCAAGCGTCAATACGCTGCAGGCCTTCCGGTCGCAACTGGCCAACACGGCGCTGAACAATGCGCTGCTGCGGGCCGCGAGCATGAGATAGCCGTTAGCGAGGTAGCAGGCAGTACAGGTCGCAGGCTCCTGCATAACAGCCTGCAGTCCGGGGGAGGAAGACGTGATGAAGAAGCGGTCGATGCAGGGCATCCGCAATGCGGGATGCTCGACGTTGCTGTTGCTCGGCGGACTGGCGCAGGCCCAGACGCCGCCGGAGGCGGGGCCACCCGCGGCCGGACTGGAATCACTGCAGAGGGAACTCGCCGACCAGGCCAGCCAGCTCGATGCCATGAAGCGGGCGCTGGCCGAGCAGGAGGCAGTGATCCGCGAACTGCGCAGCGTGATCGGCACCGAGGTGCTGGCCACCAAGCGCGGCGGGCAGCGCTCCGGGCCCGGCGTGATGCCGGCCGATAACGCCACCAATGCCGCCACCGCGGCAGCGGCCGCCAGTGCCACCCAGAGTGCGCCGGGTCTGGCCAACAGTCCACAGCAAGTCATCGCCCAGGGCCCGCAGCCCGGGGCGCAGCAGGGCGAGTCCGCCAGCCCGCAGACCGTGGCCATGGACGAGCCCGTGGGCCGTCCGCCCGAGAGCGACCAGCGCCCGCCCGAGGTGGCGCCGCTGATCGACCAGCCCGGGGTGCTCACCGGCGAAGGCAAGTTCGTGGTGGAGCCGGGCTTCCAGTACGGTTATTCGTCGAACAACCGTGTCGCGCTGGTCGGCTATTCGATCATCCCGGCCATCCTGATCGGGCTGATCGACGTGCGCGAGGTCAAGACCTCGACGTATATCGAATCGATCGCGCTGCGCTACGGCGTCACCAAGCGGCTCGAGATCGAGGCCAAGGTGCCGTACGTGCAGACCTCGGGCTCGACCATCAGCCGCGAAGTGTTCACCGGCACCGCGGTCGACAACGTGTTCAATTCCAGCGGCAAGGGCCTGGGCGATGTCGAGGCGACGGTGCGCTACCAGCTCAACTACGGCAATGAGCGCATCCCGTACTTTGTCGGCTGGCTGCGCTACAAGTCCGCCACCGGCAAGGACCCGTTCGAGGTGGTGACCGATTGCGTGACGCGCTGCGTGGGCAATACCACCGGCACCGGCCTGCCGCTGGGGCTGCCCACCGGCACCGGCTTCCAGGCGATCCAGCCCGGCATCACCTGGCTGCTGCCGACCGATCCGGCGGTGTTCTTCGGCACCTTCAGCTACCTGCACAACTTTGCGCGCAACAACGTGAGCCGCACCGTGCTGAACGGCGAGAAGGAGAACCTGGGCAAGATCGCGCCGGGCGACATCTTCGAGTTCAGCTTCGGCATGGGGCTGTCGCTCAACGAGAAGGCGTCATTCAGTATCGGCTACGACCAGGCCATCATCTGGCCGACCAAGCAGAACGGCATGACCGTGCCCGGCTCGGTGCGCGTGACGCAGGGCACCTTGCTGGTGGGGTATTCGTACCGCTTCAACAACCGCTATACGCTCAACCTGTCGGTAGGCGCGGGGCTGACGCGCGACACGCCCGACCTGCAGGTCAATGTGCGGCTGCCGATCACTTTCTGAAGGCCATGATGCAGACGTGACGCGTGCCCCGCCCGGGCGGGACACGCGTGCGCATCACATGCGCCGGCACCGTGCGCCAGCGCCGAAACGCGCCTTGCGCTGGCCCCATGAACGGCGTACAAAGAAATAACCCCGCGCCGCCAGCGGTACTTTCCGATCAGCCTCAACCTCACCGGTGGTGCGGCCTGAACAAGGAGAGAGACATGCGCAAACGCATCTTCTGGTTGTTGCCCGACCTGGCGAGTGCCCGACGCACCATGGATGACCTGCTGCTGGCCCGCGTCGAGAACCGCCACATCCACTTCGTGGCGCGCGACGGTGCCGACATGACCGGCCTGCATGAAGCCAACCTGTTCCAGACTTCCGATATCGTCCACGCGGCCGAAATGGGCCTGATGGTCGGCGGCGGCGTGGGCGTGGTGGCCGGCGTGGTGGTGGCCATGTTCCCGATCGTCAGCGACACCCCGCAGTGGGGGCTGGTCGGCGTGCTGGCGGTGCTGGGCGCGGTGTTCGGGGCCTGGGCCGCAAGCATGATCGGCAGTTCGGCGCCCAACAGCCGGCTGCGCGCGTTCGAGAAAGACATCGAGGCGGGCAAGATCCTGCTGATGGTCGACGTACCGCGCAGCCGCGTCGAGGAAGTCGAAACCCTGCTGCGCAACGCGCATCCGGAAGCCAGCTTCGCCGGCGTCGATCCGGCCATTCCGGCGTTTCCCTGATCGGGCGCCTGCCGCCCCCCGGCGCCACGGGGCGCCGCATGTCTCTCTGCGCGCGCCCGCGCGGCGCGCTTCGGCGCGCTACCTGCCGCGCGCCCCGGCCCGCACCGGAACCGTCCCCGGTTCCGGTGTGATGCCGCTGCAACACCCCCTGTTTTCCCGGTTTGCCCACGTCGGACGCATGCGGTACCTTGCGTGACGGCGCGCGGGCTCTGCCCGCGGCGTCGCCACAAAATAACGAAAGCAGCCGTCCAGGCGGAGGGGTCGAGACAATGAAGGCGAAATGGATCGCGTGCGGCGTGCTGGCCGCCACGCTGGGGTGGGCCGCGCACACGGCCCAGGCGGAGCCGGGCGTGACCCGCAACACCATCCGCATCGGCCAGTCGGCCGGCGTCACCGGGCCGGTGGCGGGCTCGGTCAAGGAGCAGATCGCCGGCGCGCAGGTGTACCTGCGCACGGTCAACGCCAGCGGCGGCGTCGCCGGCCGGCGCATCGAACTGGTTACCTACGATGACGGCTTCGATGCCAAGCGCACCCCCGACAACGTGCGCAAGCTGCTCGACGAGGACAAGGTGTTCGCGCTGTTCATGGTGCGCGGCACGCCGCAGAACGAAAGCATCCTGCCCATCATCGCCGCGCAGAAGGTGCCGCTGATCGCGCCGCTGACCGGCGCCATCACGCTGCACCGGCCGGTGAACCGCTACGTCTTCAACGTGCGCGCCAAGTACCAGGACGAAGTGGCGCGCGCGATTAACCACCTGGCCACGTCCGGGATGAGCCGCATCGGCATCTTCTACGCCAACGACGGCTTCGGCCAGGACGTGCTGGAAGGCTACAGCACCGCGCTGCAGGCGCGCGGCGTGCAGCCAGCGGCGACGGTCAACTTCGCCCGGCCCATGGGCGACATCAGCCAGGGCGTGGCGGCCATGCACAAGGCCAACCCGCAGGCGGTGCTGGTGATCGGCTCGGGCTCGGAGGCGGCGCGCATCATCCGCGAGTTGCGCCGCGCCGGCAGCGAGGCGCAGTTCGTCACGCTGTCCAACAATGCCGCCGATGCCTTTATCCGCGAACTCGGCGACGACGCGCGCGGCCTGATCATCACGCAGGTGGTGCCGGGCACCAACTCCAGCCAGATGACACTGGCCAGCGAATACCGCAGCCTGGCGAAGCAGCAGGGCGTGGAGCCGTCCAACGCCGGCATGGAGGGCTTCATGTCGGCCAAGGTGCTGGTCGAAGGCCTGCGCCGCGCGGGCGCCGACCTGACCCGCGAGCGGCTGGTCACGGCGCTGGAGGGCATGCGCGACTATGACCTCGGCGGCATCCTGATCAGCTACAGCGCCGCGCGCCACACCGGCTCGTCGTTCGTGGAAATGTCGATCGTGTCGTCCACCGGCAAGCTGATCCGCTAGCGCGGCGACGGCGGGCGCTCGGAGCCTGTCGCTGCGGTATAGTCGCCCGCATGGCTACTCCTACCCCCTCCCCCGATTCCCGTATCCCGTTCGCGCTGCATGGCCGCGTGGCGCTGGTGACCGGCGGCGCGCAGGGCCTGGGCCTGGCGATCGCCGCTGGGCTGGCCGATGCCGGTGCCCATGTGCTGGTGGTGGCCCGCAATGCGCCGCGCGTGCACGAGGCCGTCGCCACGCTGGCGGCGCGCGGCGGCAGCGCCGAGGCGCTGGTGCTCGACATCACCGACGAGGCCGCCGTGGCGGCGGCCTTCGACCGCATCGATGCCGACCACGGCAGGCTCGACATCCTGGTGAACAACGCCGGCACGCGCAACCGCAGCAATATGGCGCAGCTCGATGCCGGCGACCTGCGCGCCATGCTCGAGACCAACCTGGTGGCGCCCTATGCGCTGTGCCGCCTGGCCGCGCAGCGCATGCGAGAGGGCGGCTACGGGCGCATCGTCAATGTCAGCTCGATCGCGGGCCAGGTGGCGCGCGCCGGCGACGTGCTCTATCCCGCCACCAAGGGCGGCCTGGACGCGCTCACGCGCGCCATGGCCGCTGACCTGGGCCGCCACGGCGTCACCGTCAATGCGATCGCCCCCGGCTACTTCGCCACCGAACCGAACCAGCCCATGGTCGAGGACGAGAGCGTGGCCGAGTGGCTGCGCCAGCGCACCTCGCTGGGCCGCTGGGGCCAGCCGCAGGAGGTTGCGGGCGCGGTGGTGTTCCTGGCATCGCCGGCGGCGTCGTATGTCACCGGGCAGGTGCTGGCGGTCGACGGCGGTTATCTCGGGCACTTCTGACGCGCCGCACGCTGCATTCTTCCCAAAGCGTACCCAATTCTGCGTACCGCTCGCGCGCGCGATTCAGCGCCGCGCGGGCGCCTTGCCGCCGCGGTAGAACGCCTGCAGGGCCTCGATCATCGCGGCGGCGGCGGCCGAATCGCCGCGATCCTTGAGCCGCACCAGGCAGATATCGCGCACCAGCAACGGCAGCTGCAGCGGCCGGATCGCCAGCCCTTCGCGCCGGAACTGGAACAGCGCCAACGACGGCACCGCGCTGATGCCCAGGCCCGCCTGTACCAGCGCCGCCACGGTCGCCAGGTGTTCCACCTCCATCACGCTGGCCAGCCGCAACGGATGCAAGGCGGCGTCCAGGTGCTGGCGCACGCTGGTGGTGCGCGACAGCTGGATGAACGGCAGCCCCGCCAGCATCTCCGGCGTGATGCGCCGCTTGCGCGCCAGCGCATGGTCGGCCGGGCACACCAGGTGGAAGGTGTCGCGCACCAGCGACTCGACGCGCAGGTCGTCGTCCTGCGCCGGCGCGGGCGCCAGCGCGAAGTCGGCGCGGCCCTGCCGTACCAGCTCGATGCAGCCATCGGCAAGCTGGTCGAACAGTTCCAGCACGATGCCCGGATAGCGCGCGCGGAACTGCGCCAGCAGCGGCGGCAGGTCGCCACCGGCAAGCGAGGGCAGCGCCGCGATCGACACCCGCCCCTTGCGCCGCTCCGCGTGCGCGCGCAAATCTTCGAAGGCGGCCTCGAAGTCGGCCAGCAGCCGGCGCGCGGTCTGCTCGAAGCGCACGCCGTCAGTGCTCAACTCCACATGCCGCGTGGTGCGTTCGAACAGCCGGCTGCCGGCCTGCTCTTCCAGCGTCTGCACCAGCGCGCTGAAGGCCGACTGCGACAGGTGGCAGGCACGCGCCGCGCGCGTGAAATTGCGGTAGGTGGCCAGCGCCACGAAGGCGCGCAGGTGCTTGACCGACAGGTTCATGGCGCCAGTGGATCTATCCAGGAAGTCGATAGATTAATCCAAATAATCCGTTTTTTGGCTGGGCCTGCGCACCCTAGAATGGGATCGACCTCCCACCCCTGCCTCCCCGACCATGACTGCTCCCTTGCTGATCGGCTCCGGCGCCGGCTTCTCCGGCGACCGTACCGATGCCGCGCTGCCGGTGGTGCGCACGCTGATCGCCGCGGCGCAGCCGGCCGCGCTGATCTTCGAGACCCTGGCCGAGCGCACGCTGGCGCTCGCGCAACTGGCGCGGCGCAACGATCCCGCGCAGGGCTACGAGCCGCTGCTCGACGCGCTGCTGGCGCCGGTGCTGGCCCTGTGCCTGCAGCACCGCATTGCCATCGTCGGCAATTTCGGCGCCGCCAATCCGCGCGCCGCGGCGCGGCGCGTGCTGCAACTGGCCAGCGAACTGGGCCTGGCCGCGCCGCGCGTCGCGGTGGTGGAGGGCGACGACCTGTCCGACGCGGCCGGGCGCGTGCGCCTGCACGGCATCCTCGGCGACGCCTTCGACGCCGAACGCTTTGTCTGCGCCAACGCCTATATCGGCGCGCAAGGCATTGCCGACGCCCTTGCCGCCGGCGCCGACGTGGTGGTGTGCGGGCGCGTAGCCGACCCGGCGCTGGCGCTGGGGCCGGCGATGGCGCACTTCGGCTGGGCCTGGGACGACTGGGACCGGCTTGCCGCCGCCACCATGGCCGGGCACCTGCTGGAATGCGGGGCGCAGGTCACCGGCGGCTACTTTGCCGACCCGGGCCGCAAGGAGGTGCCGGACGTGCACGCGCTGGGATTTCCGATCGCGCAGCTCGATGCCGGCGGCGGCATCGAGATCTTCAAGGCAGCCGACACCGGCGGCTGCGTCGACCTGCGCACGGTCAAGGAGCAGCTGCTGTACGAGGTGCACGATCCGTGCGCCTACCTGACGCCGGACGTAGTGGCCGACATCGGCGCCGTCACCGTGGCGCAGCTGGGCCCGGACCGCGTGTCCGTGCGCAATGTGCGCGGACACCCGCGTCCGGCGCAGCTCAAGGCCAATGTGTTCAGCCACGGCGGCTGGCTGGCCGAGGGCGAGATCTCCTACGCCGGCCCCAACGCCGCGGCGCGCGCGCGGCTGGCCGCCGACATCCTGCGCCGGCGCATGCGCATGCTGGGCCACGACGCGCCGATCCGCTTCGACCTGATCGGCGTGCTCAGCGTGCTGGCCGACGATGCCGGCGCCATGCTGGCGCAGCCCCAGCCGCACGAGGCGCAGGCGCAGGACGTGCGCCTGCGTGCCGCGCTGGCGCATGACGACCTGGCGGTGGCGCAGGCGCTGCAGCGCGAGGTCAACGCGCTCTATACCTGCGGCCCCGCCGGCGGCGGCGGCGTGCGCACGGCGCAGCGCGCACGGCTGAACGCCGTGTCATGCCTGGTGCCGCGTGCAGCGGTCACGTCCACCTACACCTTCATCGACTGAGGAGCCCGCCATGACTGCCACCGCCGCGCTCTACCAGTTCGCCCATGGCCGCACCGGCGACAAGGGAGACCGTTCCAACATCAGCGTGATCGCCTATGACCCGCGCGACTTCGACCACCTGGTCGCGCACGTGACCGAAGACGCGGTGCGCGCGCTGTTTCGCGAGCGCCGGCCCGCGGCGGTCACGCGCTACGTGGTGCCGTCGCTGCACGCGATGAACTTCGTGCTCGACGGCGTGCTCGATGGCGGCGTCAACGATGCGCTCAATCTCGACACCCACGGCAAGGCGCTGTCGTTCCGCCTGCTGCAGCTCGAGATCCCGCTGCCGCCGCGGCTCGCGCCGGGGGCTTCGGAGCACCCTTGAGCTTTTGCCCTCAACGATAACGACTCAGCGATAACGATTTCAACAGGAGACCTCCATGCATCCGTTCTTCAAGCCACTGGCCGTTGCCGCGCTCGCACTGAACCTGCCCGCGGGCCAGGCCTGGGCCGAGTTTCCCGACAAGCCGATCCGCTTCGTGGTGCCGTTTGCCGCGGGCAGCGCCACCGACCAGCTCGCGCGCGCCATTGGCCAGGCCATCACGGTGGACAGCAAGGTCACCGTGGTGGTCGACAACAAGCCCGGCGCCAACGGCTTTATCGCCGCGTCCGACGTGGCCAAGGCGGCGCCGGACGGCTACACCGTGCTGATCAGCACCAACACCACGCATGCGGCCAACGAGCACCTGTTCAAGAAGCTGCCGTACGACCCGGTCAAGGACTACACACCGATCACGGCGCTGGGACGCGGCGGCCAGATCATGGTGGTCAATCCGCAGGTGCCGGCCAAGACCGTGGGCGAGTTCATCGCGCTGGCACGGCAGCAGCCGGGCAAGCTCAGCTTCGGCAGCGGCAGCTCGTCGTCGCGCATCGCCGGCGAGCTGTTCCAGCAGATGGCGCAGGTGCAGCTGCTGCACGTGCCGTACAAGAGCAACCCGCTCGCCATCACCGACCTGCTCGGCAACCAGATCCAGATGATGATCACCGACACCGCCACCGGCCTGCCGCAGGTCAAGAGCGGCAAGCTGCGCGCGCTGGGCGTGTCGGGCAAGGCGCGCTCGCCGCTGGCGCCGGACGTGCCCACCATCGATGAAGCCGGCGTCAAGGGCTACGAGATGAGCTACTGGTTCGCCGCCTACGCGCCCGCGGGAACGCCGCAGCCGGTGGTGGCCAAGCTCAACGCGATGATGGTGAAGGCCGCGCGCAGCGACAGCGCCGCCGGCTTCTACAAGTCGACCGGTACCGAGGTCTTCACCAGCACGCCCGCGGAACTGGCGAAGTTCCAGTCGCAGGAGTCCGGCAAGTGGGGCCGCATCATCAAGGCGGCGAATATCCAGCCAGAGTAAAAACCGGGGGGCGCAAGCTCCCATGCATGGAAAACGGGGCCTGTGAGGTGCCACACGGCTCCGTTTCTTACGCAGAAGTAGGTACGCTTTGACCCTTGCGGCCTTATGGGGCAAGGCGCGGCTAAGATATGCGCTGGCCGCGCGCTCCAATGCGCCGGCCTGTTCCTCGATAACGCCAACCAGAACAGGATCAGGATATGAAGCTGCAGCCCAAGGTGCGCTATGCCACCTTCGACCGGGGCCCGCGGCCGGCATTGCGCCGGGCCGTATCGAGCGCCGTCATCGCCATCGCCATGGGCAGCGCCGTGCTGTCCGCTGGCGTGGCCAGCGCGCAGACCGCCACGCCGCCGGCGCAGCAGAAGACCCAGGTGCCGGGCTACTACCGCATGATGGTCGGCCAGCTGGAAGTCACCGCGCTCTATGACGGCTACATCGACCTGGACCCCAGCATCTTCAAGTACACCAGCGCGCGCGAAGTGCAGAGCCTGCTGGCGCGCATGTTCGTGGCCTCGACTCCAGGCATGCAGACCGCCGTCAACGCCTACCTGATCCATACCGGCAGCCGCCTGGTGCTGGTCGACACCGGCGCGGCCGGCTGCTTCGGGCCGACGCTGGGACGCATCGGCGAGAACCTGCGCGCCGCGGGTTACGCGCCCGAGCAGGTCGATACCGTGCTGCTGACGCACCTGCATGGCGACCATGCCTGCGGCCTGGCCACCGACGGCAAGGCCGCATTCCCGAATGCCACGGTCTATGTCGACAAGGCCGACCTCGACTACTGGCTGAGCGATGCCAACGCCGCCGCCGCGCCGAAGGAGGCGCAGGGCCTGTTCGCCATGGCGCGGGCCGCGGTGGCGCCATACCAGGCGGCGCAGCGCCTGCGCACCTTCAATGGCGGCGCCAGTAGTGGGTCCATTCCCGAGCTTGTTCCCGGGGTGCGCGTGTTGCCTGCCAACGGGCATACCCCGGGCCACAGCGGCTACCTGTTCACCTCGGGCAACGACAGCCTGCTGCTGTGGGGCGACATCGTGCACAACCACGCGCTGCAGCTGCGCCGGCCGCAGGTGGCGATCGAGTTCGACGTCGACAGCAACCAGGCCGTGATTACGCGCAAGCGCATCCTGGAGCAGGCCGCCAAGGGAAGATTGTGGGTAGGGGGCGCACACATGCCGTTCCCGGGCCTGGGTCATGTGCGCCGCGATACCGCCGGCTATACGTGGGTGCCGGCCGAATATGGCCCGATCCGCAACGACCGCTAGCCACGCGCGGCGGCTTTTCGCCTAGAGTCATCCCAGGGGCCACCACGCGTACCGGGCGGTGGCCCCGCCTGCCGGAGGACTTGCCATGCCTGCCAATGTGACCCGCCGCCGCTGGCTGCGCGCCGGCGCCGCGGCGCTGCTGCTGGTCGCGCCACTGCCGCGCGCCGTGCGCGCCCAGCCCGGCCCGGCGCCGGCCCGCGAGGCAGCGGCGCAGCGCATCGGCGTGATCGGCTCGGGCCGCATCGGCGGCACCGTCGGCGGCTTGTGGGTCAAGGCCGGGCATCCGGTGCTGTTCTCGTCGCGGCACCCCGAGGCGCTCAAGCCGCTGGTCGAAGAATTGGGTACGCTCGCGCGCGCCGGCACCGTGGCCGAGGCCATTGCGTTCTCGGACGTGCTGTTCCTGGCCACGCCTTATGGCGCGCTGCCTCAACTCGCTCGTGACCATGCCGGCGCCTGGCAAGGCAAGATCGTGCTCGATGCCACCAACGCCTACGCACACCGCGACGGCCCGATCGCCGACGAGGCCCGGCGCGACGGCATCGGCCTCACCACCGCGCGCTACCTGCGTGGCGCACGCGTGGTGCGGGCCTTCAACTTCATGGGCGCGGCGCAGTTTGCCAGCGAGCATCACCGGCCCGGCGCGCTGGTGGCGGTGCCGATCGCGGGCGACGACCCGACCGCGCTGCAGGTGGCCGCGCAGTTGGTGCGCGATGCGGGATTCGAACCGGTGGTGGTGGGGCCGCTGGCCAGTGCCGACCGCTTTGCACCGGGCGGGCCGCTGTTCCGGCAGGTGGGGACGGCCGAGGAGTTCCGGCGCAAGATGGGCGGACGCTGACGTTGCGTCCGAGTCGGTGCGGGAGCGGATCGGCTCAGGGCCGGCGCCGCTCCATCGCGACCATCGACGGCGTAAAGCCGAGTTGGCCGAAAAAGGCGGCTTCGGACGAGCGTGCCGCGCGCAGCATCCAGCTGATATCGGGATCGCTGCCGACGATATGCCGCACCAGGGCGCGGCCGATGCCGTGCCGGCGGTGGCCGGGCGCCACCACCACCATCGACAGGAAGCCGTCGCAGACGTCGTCGCACAGCGCGCGGGCAAAGCCGACTACCTCGCCTTTCTCGACCGCCACGGCCACGCGCTGCGAGTTGGCCACCAGGCGCGCGAATTTTTCGGGGCCGCCCACCCGGTGAGCCCAGCCATTGGCGATCAGTAGTTGTCTGGCTGCCTCGAGGTCGTCGGGCAACAGGTTACGGATTTCCATTGGCGGCTCTCCCAGCAAAACGTGTACGGCCCCTCGCCGCCCCTTGCCACCAGGGGCGCCGCGAGTCGAGAACGGCACGGCAAGCCGTGCTGCGCAATTGGCGGAGTGTAGCGAGCGTGCGCGGGCGCGTCAATTTGGCTTCTGGCGGGGTGGGGCGCTGCTCACGCCAGCGCGCCGGCGCGGTATCATGCCCTCCATGAACGCCCCCGTCTTTTCCTCCGCGCATCCGGCCGACCAGCTTGCCGAGTTCACCGACGCGGATGCGGCGGTCGCCCGCATCCGCGAGATCTACGATGCATCGGTCGGCGCCGTGCGCGCGCGCTTCGATGCCTTTGCCGACGGCAAGCCGTTGCCCTCGGCCGCGCATGCCTGCTATCCGTACCTGGGCATCTCGGTCAACATCGAGACCATGGTCACCGACAGCCGCCCCTCCTGGGGCACGGTGGCCTACCCCGGCGTATACGGCACCACGGTGACGCGCCCCGACCTGCTGGCCGACTACTACCGCGACCAGATCGAGCGGCTGATGCGCTATCACCGCGTGCCGGTGGTGGTGGGCCTGAGCCGGCGCCCGATCCCGCTGCCGTTCGTGATCGAGGCCTCGACCACCGACATCAGCTATACCCAGGCGCGCGAGCTGGAAGCGTCGTTCGTGCTGCCGGAGCTGAACCGCATCGACGACGGCATTGCCAACGGCACCTATGAGCCGGTACCCGGCGAAGCCTGGCCGCTGTCGCTGTTCCCCGCCGAGCGCGTGGACCTGGCGCTGCAGCGGCTGTACCACTACACCGGCACGGCGCCGCAGCACTTCCAGCGCTTCGTGCTGTTCACCAACTACCAGCGCTATGTCGATGAATTCGTCGCGCTGGGGCGCGCGCTGATGGGGAATGGCAACGGCGATGGCGACGGCGGCGGCTACACGCGCTTCGTCGAGCCCGGCGACGTGGTGCAGGACCTGGGCGCGGCCGAACCCGACGACGCCACGCGCCCGCGCGTGCTGCCGCAGATGCCGGCCTACCACCTGGTGCGCGGCGACAAGCTGGGCGTCACGCTGGTCAATATCGGCGTGGGGCCGTCCAACGCCAAGACCATGACCGACCACCTCGCCGTGCTGCGCCCGCACTGCTGGCTGATGGTGGGACACTGCGGCGGCCTGCGCCGCTCGCAGCAGCTCGGCGATTACGTGCTGGCGCACGCCTATGTGCGCGACGACCACGTGCTCGACCACGACCTGCCACCGTGGGTGCCGGTGCCGCCGATCGCCGAGATCCAGGTGGCGCTGCAGGAAGCCGTGGCGCGCGTGACCGGCCTGTCCGGTAACGAGATGAAGACGCGCATGCGCACCGGCACGGTGGTATCGACCGACGACCGCAACTGGGAACTGAAGTCCAAGTCGCTGTACGCACGCTTCAACCAGTCGCGCGCGATCGCCATCGACATGGAAAGCGCGGCGGTGGCCGCCAATGGCTTCCGGTTGCGCGTGCCGTATGGCACCCTGCTGTGCGTATCGGACAAGCCGCTGCATGGCGAACTCAAGCTGCGCGGCATGGCCAACGCGTTCTATCGCCAGCGCGTCAGCCAGCACATGACCATCGGCCTGGAAGCGATCCGCATCCTGCGCGAGAACGGCGTCGAACAGCTGCATTCGCGCAAGCTGCGCAGCTTCGACGAGCCCGCGTTCAGGTAACGGTCCCCTGCGCCTTCTCGCGGAATGCAAAAGGCCGGCGCCACAGGGGCGCCGGCCTTTTTTTCGTACGGCAGGATCAGAACCGATACCCCACCCCAACGCTGAACAGCCACGGATCCAGGCTAACCTTGGAGACCTTGGCGTCCCCCGCCTTCACGTCGCTCTTCAGCCAGATCTTCTTGATGTCCGCGTTCAGGAACCAGTTCCGGGTCAGCTTGTAGTCCATGCCGATCTGCAGCGCCGGGCCCACGCTCCAGCTATCCAGCTGCAACGAATTGTTGGCGAGGTTCTCGTCCCAGATGCGGGTGAAGTTCAGGCCCGCGCCGATATACGGGCGGAAGGTGCCGTTGGGAATGAGGTGGTACTGCATCAGCAGCGTCGGCGGCAGGTGCTTGAAGGTGCCGATCTTGTTGCCGTCGAGGTAGACGTTCTGCTTCTGCGGCACCGTCAGCACCAGTTCGGCTGCAAAGTTCGGCGTGAAGAAGTAGGTGACGTCGAGTTCGGGAATCCACTTGTTGTTGACCGTGATGCGGTCTGAACGGCCGACGCCGCCAACGGGATCGGAGCTGTGGGCCATGTCGAGGTAGGTGCCGCGCAGCCGCACCATCCAGTTGCCCTGGGCGTCGTCCGCGGCGGCCGCGGGCGTGGCGAAGGCGCCGAGCATGGCGCAGGCGGCGATGGCCGAACAGGTGGCGGTGCGAAGAGACAGTGTTTTCATGAGGTCTGCTTGGTTTGTTATCGAAGCCGCGCCCAGTGTGGCCGAGCGTGCCGACGGGGGCCTTGACACAAAACAAGCGGAACCAAATGGCGCGCGCGGCGTCGCGATCGCGCTACAGCGCCGCCACGCCCGACGCGGCCTCGGACTTCGCTTCTAACCACATGCGAAATGATTCGTAGCGCGGCCCGATGCTGCCGCTTACGCTGTGCGAAAGATCCGAGCGCGCGCAACGCGTGTCCGGATCCGCACCAGGCATGTCGTGGGCGTCCGCAAGGGCGTCTTTCCGGGTGTGCCCCGTGGGGGCGGGGCACACCGGTTTTCTTGCGAAACGCTACACGTCGCGCATCAGGCTGCGGCGGCGCTGGCCGTGGAGTAAGCGCCGGCAGCAAAGCCCGCCTGCAGCTGCCGGTTCACGCCCGACAGCACCGCACGCAACGAAGCCGTGACGAGGTTGGCGTCGAGGCCAGCGCCGAACCCGGTCGGCGAATCGCCCACGCGGACTTCGACGTAGCACGCTGCGCGCGCATCGGCGCCGGCGGTCATCGCATGCTCGTGGTAGTCCATCACGCGTACCGGCAAGTCCAGCGCATCGATGAAGGCGTCGATGGGGCCGTTGCCGCTGCCGCGCACGCTGCAGGGCTGGCCGTCGCGCTCCAGCTGCACCGTGATCACGGTGGCGCCGGTACTGTCGCTTGCCAGCTGGTGCGAGACATAGCGCAGCGGCGCCTCGCGCGCCAGGTACTCGCGCTGGAACAGGCGATAAAGGTCGTCCGCGCTTGCCTCCAGCCCGGTGCCGTCGGTCATGGCCTGCACCGCGCGGCTGAACTCGATCTGCAGGCGGCGCGGCAGGTAGAGGCCATGCACCTGTTCCAGCAGGTAGGCCATGCCGCCCTTGCCCGACTGGCTGTTGACGCGGATCACCGCGTCGTAGCTGCGGCCCAGGTCGGCCGGATCGATCGGCAGGTAAGGCACTTCCCAGATCGCGTCCGGCTGCTGCTGCGCAAAGCCCTTGCGGATCGCATCCTGGTGCGAGCCGGAGAACGCGGTGAACACCAGGTCGCCTACGTACGGATGGCGCGGATGGACCGGCAGCTGGTTGCAGTGCTCGACGCACTGGCGCACCGCATCGATGTCGGAGAAGTCGAGCTGCGGGGCCATGCCCTGCGTGTAGAGGTTCAGCGCCAGCGTCACCAGGTCGACGTTGCCGGTGCGCTCGCCGTTGCCGAACAGGCAGCCCTCGACGCGGTCAGCGCCCGCCATCAAAGCCAGCTCCGCCGCCGCCACCGCGGTGCCGCGGTCGTTGTGCGGGTGCACGGACAGCGCAATATGCTCGCGCCGCGCGAGGCGGCGGTGCATCCATTCGATCTGGTCGGCGAACACGTTGGGCGTGCTGCATTCCACCGTGGTCGGCAGGTTCAGGATCATCGGGCGGCCCGGGCCGGCCTGCCACGCGGCCGACACCGCGTCGCTGACTTCCAGCGAGAAATCGAGCTCGGCCAGGCTGAAGGTCTCGGGCGAATACTCGTAGGTCCACGCGGTCTCGGGCATGGCATCGGTCAGCGCCTTGATCAGGCGCGTGCCCGATACCGCGACTTCCTTGATCTCGTCGCGCGAGGCATTGAAGACGATGCGCCGCCAGGCCGGTGCGATCGGGTTGTACAGGTGCACGATGGCGCGTGCCGCGCCACGCACGGATTCGACGGTGCGGCGGATCAGGTCTTCGCGCGACTGCGTCAGCACGACGATGGTGACGTCGTCAGGGATGCGCTGCTCCTCGATCAGCATGCGTACGAAATCGAAGTCGGTCTGCGATGCGGCGGGGAACGCCACTTCGATTTCCTTCAGGCCGATCTTCACCAGCTGTTCGAACAAGCGCAGCTTGCGCGCCGGGTTCATCGGCTCGATCAGGGCCTGGTTGCCGTCGCGCAGGTCGGTGCTCATCCAGCGCGGCGCGCGCGTGATGGTGCGGCCGGGCCAGGTGCGGTCAGCAAGGTCGACGGTGGCGGCGGGGCGGTACTTGGTGGCGGGATTGACGAGCATACGGGGTCTCCTTCCTCGCAAGGGAAGATGAAAAATCGAAAAACGGGAAAAGGGTGGCGCAAGGCTGCCGAACTGCCACGGGGCCCTAGGCCCGGCAACCGATCGGTAGGCTTAGCAGTAGCGAGGAAGCGCGCAGGGCGCGGCCCGATGCCAGGGCAGCCAGCACGCGCGCGCGGGCAGCGATGCGGGACGCATCGGCAACCTGGCAGGGAGTGCTGGTGTTATGGATCATCGTGGCTGGAGTGGGAGGGGCCGCGGGCCGCTCCGCGTGGGTGCGCATGCAGCGCAGGTCCATAGGAACGGGCAAGGTTAGTCGACAAGTCCCGACCTGGTCAAGCATGGCGCGCGTGCCATCGTGCGCGCCAATCCGTGGTGACGCGATTCGTCGACGGCCGGAATGGGTTGCGCCAAACGGTTGGGAGGCCGCCGCAGTGCGCGCCATTCGGCCGCGGTTTTCCTCGGCCGAATGGCGATGTACTGCGCTGAATGGATGACTCGCGGCGATGTTCTGTGCGCTGCACCTCAGTCCTCTGGCTGGTATTGCGGGGGCCACTTTGTGCCTAGGCTGATAGCGCGGGAAAAACACGACTGGGGGGAACATCATGAGACTGAGAATGTGGACATCCTGGCTGGCGGGTTCGGCCGCGGCCCTGTTGCTGGCGGCATGCGGCGGCGGCGGTGGTGGCAGCAGCGCGCCCGCCGCGCCGGCATCGGGCGGCACCACCACGCCGCTGACCTATACCGCGAAGATGAGCGTGACCTCGGGCGAAGTCGGTGTCGGCCGCACGCTGACCATCAGCGCGCTGGCCGTGGACAGCAACGGCGTCGACGTATCGGGCAACACCACCTTTGACTGGACCAGCACCGACAGCGCCGTCGCCACCGTGACGCCGGGCGCCGGCACGCCGGGCAACGCCGTGGTCAGGGGCGTTGCGCCGGGCACCACCACCGTGCAGGTGGTGGCCACGGTCCGGGGCACCGATAACACCACCGTGCAACTGCCCCCGCAATCGGCCACCATCACCGTGGTGCCGGCATCGGCGCTGAGCTACACCCTGTCGATGCCCGCCACCAGCCTGTCGATGAGCGACGGCCAGGAGCTGCCGGTCAAGGTGACGCTGCTCGACAGCAACGGCAGCGATGTGTCGGCCAGCGTCGCCAACTGGGCCTGGTCCAGCAGCGGCACCGCGGTCCAGGTCACGGCCAGCCAGAACAGTGCCACGCTGAAGGCCAGCAACGGCTCGCCCACGACCGCGGCCACGGCCAGTGTCGCGGTGTCGGTGACCGCGCCTGACGGTCATGCCCTCGCCGGCGTCATCGCGGTGACGGTGCAGAAGAACGGCGCCGCGGCCTATCGCGTGGTGACCACCAAGGGCGGGCGCGAGGTCAACGCGCTGCAGGTGTTCAGCAATCGTCCCGACACCTTCAGCGCGCGCGTGCTGCGCCACGACGGCCAGGACGTGACCGCGGATTTCGACGGCAGCTGGAGCTATACGGCAAGCTCGGCGACGCTGTCGGCAACGGAAGCCGCGGGTACGCATGACGCCACGGTGCGCACCAGCCTGGCCGGCGACACCGGTCCGGTGCAGGGCAGCCTGACGGTGACCGCGGTCAGCAGCAAGCTGGGCGAGCGCCGCAGCGCCACCCTGACTGTGACCGAGAACCCCCTATGGGCACTGGTGGGCGACAATCAGGATCCGATCACGCTGCTGCTGCTCGCGCCGATGCCGATCGAGGTGACCGCGCGCATGAAGCATCTCGGTGAAGATGCGCAGTTCACCGCGTGCAAGGACTGGGCATGGTCCAGCACCGGACCGGTGTCGCTGAGCCCGAGCATGGTGATGCTGCCCAACCAGGTGCGCGCCAGCGGCACCGGACCCGGCGACTTCACCATCACCGCGACCTGCACCGCGGTCGCCGACAATACGCCGCTGAAGCTGGTCTTCTACGGGACGGTCAGGTAAGCGCCGGTATCCCGCAACTGGCGAGACGCCCTCCGGTGGAGGGCGTTTTTGCTATTGAGGGCAACAGAAAGGCTGCCGGTTTGCTCCCCTCTCCCGCTTGCGGGAGAGGGGCGGGGGTGAGGGCGGGACTTCGTTATGCCAACGCGTTGACTTCGTTGCGACGCCGGGCCCTCACCCCAACCCTCTCCCGCAAGCGGGAGAGGGAGTACACAAGCGGCAGGGATAACTGGTGGAGCGTACCCGTTTCTGCGTGGCTGCCCGGCAGACGAGCACGCAAAGCGTACCCAATTCTGCGTGCATGAGCGCAAGCCTTGCGAAGGGCCGGATTGACCACGGTAAAGCCCGCGCAGCCGGCTGCAAAGACGCCCGCCCGCATCCCCTCCGCCGCTTGCCGCGACCATGCGGCAGCAGCGGGCGTACCCGTTTCTGCGTGGAGGATAAGGGAGGAAAAAGCGCGCTTCAGCGCTTGCGGACGAAGCGCACCACCTGCTCGGCAGGCTTGTCCTGGCTGTTGGGAGTGCTGCTATTGGAGCCGCAGGTATTGCAGCCGCCGTCGTCGCAGCCGCTGGCGCAGCCGGCGGCGGCCTGCGGGGCCAGCCAGCGTGCCAGGCGGCCGCACCAGCCGGCGGCGGCGGGGCCGCCCAGGCGCGCCGCCAGCGCCGCCTTGACGCGCTCGCGCGTGCGCGGCGCATAGCGCGCGACCACCGACACCGCGCACGCCAGCACGATCAGCGGGACCAGCAGGGTTTCGATGACGTGGTAGAGGCTCATGGCGGCGGCTGGCCTCAGCTGAACATCAGCGCGACGCGATAGGTCACGAACGCGGCCAGGTAGGCCAGCCCGGTCAGGTAGGCGGCCGACAGCGCCATCACTTTCCATGAGTCGGTCTCGCGCCGGATCACCGCCAGCGTGGAGATGCACTGCGGCGCGAACACGAACCACGCCAGCAGCGACAGCGCGGTGGCCAGCGACCATTGAGCGGCGATCATCGGTGCCAGCTGCGTGGCCACGGTCTCTTCGCTGCCCGACAGCGCGTAGACGGTGGCCAGCGCGCCCACCGCGACTTCGCGCGCGGCCAGGCCCGGCACCAGCGCAATGCAGATCTGCCAGTTGAAGCCCACCGGCGCGAACACCTTCTGCAGCGCGTGGCCGATCATGCCGGCAAAGCTGTAGTCGATCGCCGGCGCGGTCGCGCCCTCGGGCGCGGACGGGAAGGTCGACAGGAACCACAGCAGCACCGTCAGCGCCAGGATCACCTTGCCCACGCGCGACAGGAAGATGCGGGCACGCTCCCACAGGCCGATGGCGATGTCGCGCGGGTTCGGGATACGGTACGACGGCAGCTCCATCAGCAGCGGATGGTCGGTGCGGTCGCGGCGCAGGAACTTGAGCGCATAGGCCACCACCAGCGCGCTGACGATGCCGGCCACGTACAGCGCGAACAGCACCAGCCCCTGCAGGTTGAACAGGCCCATCACGGTGCGCTCGGGGATAAAGGCGCCGATCAGCAGCGCATAGACCGGCAGCCGTGCCGAACAGGTCATCAGCGGCGCCACCAGGATGGTGGTGAGCCGGTCGCGCGGGTCCTGGATGGTGCGCGTCGCCATGATGCCGGGGATGGCGCAGGCAAAGCTCGACAGCAGCGGGATGAACGAGCGCCCCGACAACCCTGCACCCATCATCAGGCGGTCAAGCAGGAACGCCGCGCGTGGCAGGTAGCCGGATTCCTCCAGCGTCAGGATGAACAGAAACAGGATCAGGATCTGCGGCAGGAACACCACCACGCTGCCCAGCCCGGCGACCAGGCCGTCGACCAGCAGGCTCTTGAGCATGCCGTCGGGCAGCCAGGCGCCCAGCATCTCGCCGGCCCAGTGCACGCCGCCCTCGATGCCGTCCATCAGCGGCTCGGCCCACGAGAACACCGCCTGGAACATCAGGAACAGCAGCACCGCCAGCAGCAGCAGGCCGAACACCGGATGCAGCACGATGCGGTCGAGGCGGTCGTCCAGCGCGGCGGTGCGCGCCGGCATGCTCACCGCGGCGGCCAGCAGGCGGTTGACTTCGGCATGCACGTCGAAGTCGGTGCCGGATTCCGCTCCGGGCTGCGGGGCGGGCGGCAGCGTGGCATCGAGCAGGCTCACCAGCGCCGCGGCGCCGTCGCGCCGGACCGCCACGGTGCTGACCACCGGCACGCCGAGCGCGGCCGACAGCTTGTCGCGGTCGATCTGGATGCCGCGGCGCGCGGCCGCGTCGCTCATATTGAGCACCACCACCATCGGCAGCCCCAGCTGGCGCAGCTCCAGCACGAAGCGCAGGTGCAGGCGCAGGTTGGTGGCGTCGACCACCGACACCAGCAGGTCCGGGCGCGCTTCGCCGGCGCGCTGGCCCAGGCAGACATCGCGCGTGATGGCTTCATCGAGGCTGGCCGCATGCAGGCTGTAGGCGCCGGGCAGGTCCAGGATGCGCACCTGGCGGCCGGCCGGCGACACGAAGTAGCCTTCCTTGCGCTCGACGGTGACGCCGGCGTAGTTGGCCACCTTCTGGCGGCTGCCGGTCAGGCGGTTGAACAGTGCGGTCTTGCCGCAATTGGGATTGCCGACCAGCGCAATGCGCAGGGCAGAAGGGGAAGCAGCTGCAGACATAATCCGGGGAGGGCTCAGGCGGTCCGCTTGGCGGACGGTTGGGCAGTCTCGTCGCCCTGCGCGGCGGGGGCGATGCGGGTGACGGAGGCGCTGGCGATTTCCACGCCGATGCGCGCCGCCTCCGAGCGTCGCAGCGCAAAGCGCGTGAAACCTACCTGCGCCACCAGCGGGTCCATGCCGAACGGCCCGTAGGCGATGACCTGCACGGCTTCGCCGGCGACGAAGCCCAGTTCGCGCAGGCGTCGCGCAACCGGATCCCCTGGGGTGGCGTCGTCCACCGATTGCACTACGGCGGGCGTGCGCCGTGGAAGTTCAGACAACCGCATCATGCTTCCAGTCCGTGGCGCGGCCTGCCGCCAAGCGGTCGGTGCGACCGCGCCGGGGTGTGTAAATGAAAATCGTTTTCATTGTATCGCAAATGAGGCTTTACGTTGCCCCCTCAAAGGGCGGGCACGCCAGCCTTGCCGCGGCGGGCACGGCAGGAGGCGAATGATAACCGCTAAGGGGATGAATGGCTGAGCGCGCAGGCGGTGGCAATACGGCCCGACGTGCCCGTTATTCAAGCGATGCAAGAACCGCGGTTCGGCAATGAGACACGAATCCGCGCGATTCCTGTCATCGCGCGCAATTACTGCATTTGCGTTATGGCTGCCGTAAGCCAGCGGCGTTAAGCTCACAGCACGCTGAACACCCCGTTCCACGCGTACTTCACAAGCCATCGGTCCCTGGACCGGTGGCTTTTTCTTTATGCCCGCCTTTATGGCCGGGCTGGGGCTGCGCCGCCTTGCCCGCCACCATGGCGACGAAATGGTCGCGCGCCGGATGGTCCGGTGCCGTCTTCCAGGCGCAATAGACCTCCGAGCGCACCGCCGCCTCCCCCAGCGGCCGGAACGCCGCGCCGGCCATGCCGGAGCGCGCCAGCGCCGCCGGCACCACGGCCACGCCCATGCCCTGCGACACCAGTGACACCACCGACAGCCAGTGCCGCACCTCGTGCCGGATCTGCGGGAAGAATCCTTGCGCGGCGCACATGTCGAAGATCCGGCTGTAATAGTCCGGCGAGGCCTTGCGCGAGAACAGCACGAACGGCTCGCCGCGCAGCGATGTCAGCGGCAACTCCGCCAGCGCGGCCAGCGCATGGTCGGCGGGCAGGCAGCAGACGAATGGTTCGGAGTGCACCAGCGTGGCCTGCAGCGTGTCCGGCACCCGGCCGGTGTGGATGAAGGCGGCGTCGAGCTCGTCATGCAGCAGCGCGTCGATCTGTTCCTGCGAATTCAGCTCGGTCAGCGCCACGTGGATGCCGGGATAGGCCGCCTCGAACTCGCGCAGCGTCTGCGGCAGCCCGCGGTACAGCATCGAGCCGACAAAGCCCACGCGCAGGCGCCCGACCGCCCCGGCCTCGATCTCGCGTGCCAGCACCCGCGCCGCCTCGGCCTGCGCCAGCAGCGCCGTGGCCGACTCGCGGAAGGCCCGCCCGGCCGCGGTCAGCCGCACGCCGCGGCTGTCGCGGTCGAACAGCCGCGCCCCGACCGAGGCCTCGAGCTGCTGGATATTGAGCGACAGCGGCGGCTGGGAAATGGCCAGCCGGCGCGCGGCGCGGCCGTAGTGCAGTTCCTCGGCCAATACGAGGAAGTAACGCAGGTGGCGGAATTCCATGGCGATACAGAATTTATATGGATCAAGCCAATTTTAGAATTAGACGCAAATCCTTGGGGTTTGAATAATGGAGGCCAAAGGGGCCGCTAGCCGGCACCCGCCCATACCAGGAGACCAGCCATGCCATCCAGCGCCGTGCGCGACATCCCTCAGCAACACCAGGCCGCGCCCGCTGCGGTTGCGGTACACCCGGTGCCGGACCGCCAGGGCGGCAGCCTGCTCGCCGCCGACCCGGACCTGCGCGCGCTGCTGCCGCTGTACCTGCCGCCCGACCTGTTCAACCACCTGTTCCCGCACCTCGAACGGATGGGCGCGCTGGCCGGCGGCGTGCTCGACGAGCTGGCCGGCGTGGCCGACCGCAACCCGCCCGAGCTGACTTACCGCACCCGCGCCGGCGTCGACGCGCAGCGCATCGACAAGCACCCCGCCTATGTCGAGATGGAGCGCGTGGCCTTTGCTGAATTCGGTCTGGCCGCGGCGTCGCACCGCGGCGGCGTGCTGGGCTGGGACAAGCCCATGCCGCCGGCGGCCAAGTATGCGCTCACGTACCTGTTCGTGCAGGCGGAGTTCGGCCTGTGCTGCCCGCTGTCGATGACCGATTCGCTGACGCGCACGCTGCGCAAGTTCGGCGACCCGGCGCTGGTCGAGCGCTTCCTGCCCAACCTGACCACCCAGGTCTTTGACGACCTGTACCAGGGCGCGATGTTCATGACCGAGCAGGGCGCCGGCTCCGACGTGGCCGCCACCGCCACCCGCGCGGTGCGCGATGCCTCGGCCGAAGGCGGCTGGCGCCTGCATGGCGACAAGTGGTTCTGCTCCAACCCCGATGCCGCGCTGGCGATGGTGCTGGCGCGCGTGGAAGACGAGGCCGGCAACGCCGTGCCCGGCCACAAGGGCGTGTCGCTGTTCCTGCTGCCGCGCAAGCTGGAAGACGGCAGCGCCAACCACTACCGCATCATCCGGCTCAAGGACAAGCTGGGCACGCGCTCGATGGCCAGCGGCGAGATCCGTCTGGAAGGCGCGCACGCGTACCTGGTCGGCGAGCCCGGCCGCGGCTTCGTGCAGATGGCCGACATGATCAACAACTCGCGCCTGTCCAACGGCGTGCGCGCCGCCGGGCTGATGCGCCGCGCGCTGACCGAGGGCCTGTTCATCGCGCGCGAGCGCCAGGCCTTCGGCAAGCGCCTGCAGGACATGCCGCTGATGCGCCGCCAGCTGCTCAAGCTGACGCTGCCCACCGAGCAGGCGCGCACCATGGTGTTCCAGACCGCCGAGGCGCTGCGCCGCGCCGACGCCGGCGAGCCCGACGCCTACGCGCTGATGCGCATCCTGACCCCGCTGATCAAATTCCGCGCCTGCCGCGACGCGCGCAAGGTCACCGGCGACGCCATGGAGATTCGCGGCGGCTGCGGCTATATCGAGGAATGGAGCGACCCGCGCCTGGTGCGCGACGCCCACCTGGGCTCGATCTGGGAAGGCACCAGCAATATCGTCGCGCTCGACGTGCTGCGCGCGGTGCGGCGCGAGGGCGCATTGCCGGTGTTGCAGGTGCACCTGGCCGGGCTGCTGGCAGATACCCCGATGCAGGCCGACGCCCGCGCGGTGTTCGAAGGCGCCATCGCCGCCGCCGCGCAGCTGGCCGGGCACGCCGCCGCGGCCGGTGCCGACGGCGAGCTGCTGGCGCGCCAGGCGGCCTCGGCGCTGTACCACGTGACCAGCGCGGTGGCGATGGCCTGGGAAGCCGGGCGCATCGGCTCGGTGCGCCGCATGCGGCTGGCCCAGCTGGTGCTGCGCCACCGCGTGCTGCCGCAGGACCCGCTCGCGGCAAGCGCCGAGCCGGCATGGCTGGCCGAAACGGTGGCGCCCCCTGCTGACGGCGTGGTGCGCGCAGCAGGAGCGGTCGCAGACGTCAACGTGTTCTGACACCGCCACCCCGAAGCCCACGGTTTGCTCCCCTCTCCCGCCTGCGGGAGAGGGAGCACCCCCACCACGAGAAGACGCCTCAACCCATCCCGCCCCCGCGGGAGACGTCCTACACCAGGAGACAACGCCATGAAACTCTGGCACCGCGTCGCGGCCATCGCCGCGTGTTCGCTGTTTATCGCCCCCGCCTTCGCGCAGAAGGACTTCCCGTCCAAGCCGATCATGATGATCGTCACCTATCCGCCGGGCGGCCCCACCGACGCCATGGCGCGCACGCTTGCCGCCGCGCTCAAGACCAGCCTGGGCCAGCCGGTGGTGGTCGAGAACCGTGCCGGCGCCGGCGGCAATATCGGCGCCGAGGCGGTGGCGCGCGCCGAGCCCGACGGCTACACGCTGATGTTCGGCACCTCGGCGCCGCTGGCGATCAACGTCAGCCTGTACCGCAAGATCAATTACGACCCGGTCAAGAGCTTCACCCCGGTGATCCAGATCGGCCAACTGCCCAACGTGCTGGTGGTCAATCCGTCGGTGCCGGCGAA
Organism: Cupriavidus nantongensis; assembly: GCF_041726985.1. Classification (GTDB taxonomy): domain Bacteria; phylum Pseudomonadota; class Gammaproteobacteria; order Burkholderiales; family Burkholderiaceae; genus Cupriavidus; species Cupriavidus nantongensis_A. The sequence continues at coordinate 1,449,492 of NZ_CP168302.1, forward strand.
GAACGTCAATGAGTTGATCGCCTATGGCAAGGCGCACCCGGGCAAGCTGACCTATGCCTCGTCCGGCAATGGCGCTTCGTCGCACCTGGCGGGCGTGCTGTTCAACAACGTTACCGGCACCGATTTCCAGCACATCCCGTACAAGGGCACCGGCCCGGCGCTGAACGACCTGCTGGGCGGGCAGGTCAGCATGACCTTTACCGACGTGCTGACCGCGATGCCCTTCATCAAGAGCGGCAAGGTGCGCGCGCTGGGCGTGACCACCAGGGCGCGCTCGCAGGCGCTGCCCGACGTGCCGACGGTGGCCGAGCAGGGCGTGCCCGGGTTTGACGTGTCGGTGTTCTTCGGCGTGGTCGCGCCCGCCGGCACGCCGGCGGAGGTGGTCGGCAAGCTCAACCGCGCCTTTGCCGAGGCGCTGAAGCAGCCCGACGTGCGCAAGACGCTGCAGGCGCAAGGCCTGGAGTTCGCGCCGTCGACCACGCCGGAGCAGCTCGGCAGCTTCGTCAAGGCCGAGGTGGGCAAGTGGCGTGCCGTAGTGCAGAAGTCCGGCGCCCAGCTCGATTGACGACGCCAGGGGAATCGCAGCCATGACCCAAGCCAATCCCGGCGCGCTTGCCGGCATCCGCGTGGTCGACCTGTCGCGCATCCTGGGCGGCCCGTACTGCGGCCAGATCCTGGGCGACCACGGCGCCGACGTGCTCAAGATCGAACCGCCGCAGGGCGACGACACCCGTACCTGGGGCCCGCCGTTCAGGGACGGCGTGGCCTCCTACTACTTCGGCCTCAACCGCAACAAGCGCGTGATGCGGCTGGACTTGACCGCGGAACCCGACCGCGAGGTGCTGCTGGCGCTGCTGGCCGAGGCCGACGTGCTGGTCGAGAACTTCAAGACCGGCACGCTGGAGAAGTGGGGGCTGGGCTATGACGTGCTCTCGGCGCGCTTCCCGCGGCTGGTGCATTGCCGCGTGTCCGGTTTCGGCGCCGACGGCCCGCTGGGCGGCCTGCCCGGCTACGATGCCGCGATCCAGGCCATGTCCGGCATCCTGAGCATCAACGGCGAGGCCGATGGCGATCCGCTGCGCGTGGGCCTGCCGGTGGTCGACATGGTGACCGGCCTCAACGCCGTGATCGGCGTGCTGCTGGCGCTGCAGGAGCGCGCCCGCAGCGGGCGCGGTCAGTTCGTCGAGGCCGCGCTCTATGACTCGGGGCTGTCGCTGCTGCATCCGCATGCGGCCAACTGGTTCATGAGCGGCAAGACGCCGCAGCGCACCGGCAATGCGCATCCCAACATCTATCCGTACGACACCGTCGCCACTGCCACCGACCCGGTCTTCCTGGCAGTGGGCAACGACCGGCAGTTCCGCATCCTGTGCGAGCACCTGCAGGTGCCGGCGCTGGCCGACGACGAGCGCTACGCCACCGCCGGCGCGCGTTCGGTCAATCGCGTGGCGCTGAAGGCCGAACTGGAAGCACGCATGCGCACGCTCGACGGCAAGGCGCTGGCGGATACGCTGGTGGCCGCCGGCGTGCCGTGCGCGCCGGTGCTGTCGGTGGCCGATGCCTTGCAGCATCCGCATACGCGGCACCGCGAGATGGTGGTGGAGATGGAAGGGGGGTACCAGGGGCTGGGCGCGCCGGTGAAGCTGAGCCGGACGCCGGCGACGTACCGGTATGCGCCGTTGACAGAGGGCGAGGCGTTTCTGGACGCCGAGTTTGCCGACAACGCCTGATCCACGCTTGTTATCTCCCCTCTCCCATTTATGGGAGAGGGGAGCACACCGGCGGCATCGACGACTTGCCCGTTACCCCGGAATCATCCCCGGCAGCCAATACGCCTGCACCATCGTCATCACGCCGATGATCACCGCGAACAGCAGGCTGTGCTTCACGGTGAAGCGGAACAGCTCCGACTCCTTGCCCACCAGCCCGGTCGCTGCGCAGGCCACCGCGATCGACTGCGGCGAGATCATCTTGGCGGTGACGCCGCCGGTGGTGTTGGCCGCGACCATCAGCGTGTCGGACACGCCGATCTGGTGAGCGGTGGTGTTCTGCAGCGCGCAGAACAGCGCATTCGACGAGGTGTCGGACCCGGTCAGGAACACGCCCAGCCAGCCCAGGAACGGCGAGAAGAACGGGAACGCCGCACCCGTGCCGGCCAGCAGCAGCGCCAGCGTCGACGACATGCCGGAGTAGTTGGCGACAAAGGCGAACGCCAGCACCAGCCCGATCGACAGCACCGGGCGCGCCAGTTCCACCAGCGTTTCGCCGAACGTGGCCAGCAGGGCGCGTGGCTTCATGCGCAGCAGCACCGCGGAGATCAGCGCGGTCAGCAGGATCGCGGTGCCGACGGCGGAGAGCAGGTCGATCTTCAGCACCGCGTCATAGGCCTTGGGCGTGGCCACGATCGGCGCGGCCTTGATCACCAGCTGGTCCAGGCCCGGGACTTTGAACTTCAGCACCGTGCCCGCCAGCGGGCCGTTGGCGGCGAACAGCGCCTTGAACGGCTGCAGGCTCCACACCGTGACGATGGCGGTCAGGATGCCGAACGGCGCCCACGCGCGCAGCGTCTGCGCCAGCGTGTAGGGCGACGCCTTGCGGCTCTGCATTGCGCCGCCGATGCCGCCACCGATACCGCCACCGATACCGCCGCCAAAGCCCGCCAGCGCGACCGTGCCGCCACTGACGTTGCCGGCGCTGCCACCGGCGCGCTGCGACGCGCTGCGCGGCTGCCACACCTTCAGGAACGCCGCCAGCGACACCAGGCTCACCAGCGCCGAGGTGATGTCCGGCAGTTCCGGCCCGATATGGTTGGAGGTGAAGTACTGCGTCACGGCGAAGCTGCCGCCGCACACCAGCGCCGCCGGCCAGGTCTCGCGCACGCCTTTGGCGCCGTCCATCATGAACACCAGCCAGAACGGCACCAGCAGCGACAGCAGCGGCAGCTGGCGACCGGCCATGGCGCCGATATGGAACGGGTCCAGGCCCGTCACCTGCCCGGCCACGATGATGGGAATGCCCATCGCGCCGAACGCGACCGGCGCGGTATTGGCGATCAGGCACAGACCCGCGGCGTACAGCGGGTTGAAGCCCAGCCCCACCAGCAGCGCCGCGGTGATCGCCACCGGCGCGCCGAAGCCCGCCGCACCCTCCAGGAAGGCGCCGAAGGCAAAGCCGATCAGCAGCATCTGCAGGCGCTGGTCGTCGGTGATCGACAGCACCGAGGCGCGGATCACGTCGAACTGGCCGGTCTTGACCACGATCTTGTAGAGGAACACCGCGGTCACGATGATCCACGCAATCGGCCACAGGCCGTAGGCGAAGCCGAAACCGGCTGAGGCCAGCGCCTGCTGCGCGGGCATGCCGTAGGCGAAGATCGCCACGGCCAGCGCCAGCAGCAGCGTTACCGCCGCGGCGACATGGCCCTTCATGCGCCAGACCGCGAGCGCGATGAAGAAGAACACGATGGGGATCGCTGCCGCCAGCGAGGACAGCCACAGGCTGCCTAGTGGTGTGTAGAGTTGGGTCCAGGGTTGCAAGGGTGGTCTCCTGATTTGGTGGTGGTTCGGGAAAGCTTTGTTGTTCTGAAAAGCGCGGTGGCATCAGTCCGCGCGCTTGTGTGCTCCCTCTCCCGCTTGCGGGAGAGGGTTGGGGTGAGGGCCGATGTGTCGACGAAGTACAGGTCGTCGGTATGCCACCGCCTGCCCTCACCCCCTGCCCCTCTCCCGCAAGCGGGAGAGGGGAGCAAACAATCGGGTGGTGGGGAAAGCGTCAGCGCTGTACTGCGCCGCGCGTGGCGCTGCCGCTTACTCCGGCTGCCCCTTTTCCTTCAGCAAATCCGCCAGGCTCTTCGCCGCCGGCTTCAGCGGCGTGCGGTGCTGCGTCCAGCCCATCTGCCGCGCAGGTGTCAGCGCGCGCAGGCGCGTCGCGGCCCAGCGGAACAGCCGGTAGGCCGCCGGGTGCGAATAGGCGCCGCTCCAGAAGCGCCACACCAGGTGCTCGCCGCGGCTGTACTTGGCGCCCTGGCCGCGCAGCGGGTTGGCTACCGGTTCTGCGGGGTCGCGGTTGGCCTCGGTGCGCAGGCGCACCAGCAGCTGCGGGATCGGGATGCGCACCGGGCAGACTTCGCCGCAGGCGCCGCACAGACTCGAGGCGGTGGCCAGGTCGGCGGTTGCGTCCAGCCCCAGCAGGTGCGGCGAGATGATCTTGCCGATGGGGCCCGGGTAGGTGGTGCCATAGGCGTGCCCGCCGATGCGGGTGTAGACCGGGCAGTGGTTCATGCACGCGCCGCAGCGGATGCATTGCAGCGTCGCGCGCAATTGCGCGTCGGCATAGGCCTGGGTGCGGCCGTTGTCGAGCAGCACCAGGTGCACTTCGCGCGGGCCGTCGCGCTCGACCGCGCGGCGCGGGCTTGAGATCAGGTTGAAATACGTGGTGATGGCCTGGCCCGTGGCCGAGCGCGTCAGCAGCGTCGACAGCGGCACGATGTGCTCGAGCCGGGCCACCACCTTCTCCATGCCCATGATGGCGATATGCACGTCGGGCACGGTGGTGGACAGCCGGCCGTTGCCTTCGTTTTCCACCAGCCACAGCGTGCCGGTGTCGGCGGCGGCGAAATTCACGCCGGACAGGCCGATGTCGGCCTCGACAAAGGCCTGGCGCAGCGCGCGGCGGCCGGTCTGGATCAGCGCGTCGACGTCCTCGGTATAGGGCGTGTCGGGGATATGCTCGGTGAACAGCTGCGCGATATCGCCCTTGGTCTTGTGGATCGCCGGCATCACGATATGCGAGGGCTTCTCGCCGGCCAGCTGGACGATGTATTCGCCCATGTCCGACTCGATGCAATCGACGCCGCGCCCAGCCAGGTAATGGTTCAGCTCGATCTCTTCGCTGGCCATCGACTTGCCCTTGATCACGCGCGTGGCCTGCCTGGCACTGGCGATGCCGTGGATGATGGCGTTGGCCTCGTCGGCGGTCTCGGCCCAGTGCACCTGCACGCCGGCGGCGGTCAGCTTCTGTTCCAGCTGCACCAGCAGGTCAGGCAGGTTGGCCAGCGCGTGCTGGCGCACCGCCTCGCCCAGGTCGCGCAGGCGTTCGAGCTCGTCGGCATCCGGAAACTGCGCCAGGCGCTTGCCTTGCAGGAAGTCCATCGCGCCGCGGAAGCTCTGGCGCAGCTTGGGATCGTCCAGCGCCTCGCGGGCGCGGGCCTTGAAGTCCTGCGGCGCAACGAATTGCAAAGTCTGCTGGCTCATCACGCGGCCTCCGCAGTGTCCGTTTCGATCACGACCCACAGCCGGCGCGGACCATGCGCGCCGTAGGCCAGGGTTTGCTGGATGTCCGAGGTCTTGGACGGGCCTGAGACCAGCACCAGGTTGGTCGGCATGCCGTCGGCCCAGTGCTCGGCACGCGCGGCCATATGCAGGTCGTCATGCAGGGTCGAGGCGCGCACCAGCGCGACATGCAGCGGCGGCACCAGCGACACCGTGCGCGGCGCGCCCGCGTCGGGCGCCAGCACCAGCGTGCCAGTGGCGGCAATGCCGGAGCGCGCCACGGTGAAACCGGCGTCGACGGTGCCGAACAGCTCGGCCTTCCACGCCTCGATCGGGCGGTCGTAGCCGATGGCTTCGATGCCGGCCGGCAGCGCGGCTGCCATCGCCGCGCCGGCCGCGGTGGCCGGATCGAGCAGCAGGCGTTTCACGCCCGCCCTGGCCAGTTCGGCAGCGAGCATCGCTGGCCACGTGCTGGCGTCGGCGCACCAGACTTCGGCATGCAAGCCTTGCAGCGCGGCCTGCATCGCGGCGACGCGTGCGCCAGTCGTTGGCGTGCCATGCCGGCGCGCTTCGAAATGGCTGTCGATGCGGCGGTCCAGTTCGGTGGTCTGCGGGGAGGGCACGGGCGCGGCGGCGCGCAGCCGGCCGAGCATGCGTTCGCGGGCGCCGGGCGTGCTCATGCGGCACCTCCGGTACGGCGCCACAGGAAGCTGGCGAGGTGTTCCACCTGCAGCGGCGCGCGGTCATGCGCGGCGGTGTGGCCGATATTGAGCAGGCAGCCGCAGTCGGCCGAGACCAGGCGGTCGCAGCCGGTGGCGCAGGCCGAGGCCACCTTGTCGCGCACCATGGCCCCCGAGATATCGGGATGCTTGAGCGCGAAGGTGCCGCCGAACCCGCAGCATTCCGACTCGCGCGCATGCTCGACGCGGGTCACGCCCGGCAGCGCATCGACCAGCGCCACGCCGTGCTGGCGCGTGCCCATTTCGCGGCGCGCGCCGCACGAGGTATGCAGCACGATGCGCTCCGGCGCCTGGGCCGATGGCGCAGCAATGGCGAAATCCACCTTCAGCACGTGCAGCAGGAACTCGCCCAGCTCATAGACGCGCCCGGCCAGTTCGCGGGCCTTCGGGCCAGCCACCGGATCGTCGGCAAAGAGCTGCGGCCAGTGGTGGCGCATCATGCCGGCGCACGAGCCGGACGGCACGATCACCGGCCATGGCTGGCCGAACAGGTCCAGTTGGGCGCGTGCCACCGCACGGGCCGCGTCGGGGTTGCCGCTGCTGTAGGCGGGCTGGCCGCAGCAGCTCTGGCCGCGCGGGAAATGCACGGTCAGGCCTTCGCGCTCGAGCAGCCGCACGGCATCGAGGCCGGCCTGCGGCACGAACATGTCGACCAGGCAGGTGGCAAACAGGTAGGCCTGCGTGGGGGCAGCGCCGCTGGGGTACTGACGATCCTTCATGTCTCGCTCCACACGTGCTGGGTCGCACGTTTGGGCGCATAATTCCCGCTTCCGCGCGGCGCTTCAAATTGGTTGGACCAATTCCCAGGACGGTTCGCGCAAATTCAGGAGCGAGGAAATGGCATGACGGCAGCCAGGCACGGGCACACCCGCGGACGCGTGGAGTCTGTGATGCGGCGCATGGAGACCGCGCTGCTCGACGGCACCTGGCCGCCCGGCACGCGGCTGCCGGCCGAGCGCGTGCTGGCCGAGCAGTACGCGGTGGCGCGCAACACCGTGCGCGAGGCGATCCAGCGCCTGGCCGCGCGCGGCCTGCTGCAGAGCCGGCGCGGCGCGGGCGTCTATGCCACCGACCAGCTGCGCGCCGGCATTGCCTCGCCGTGGGGCCAGCTGGTGGCGGACCATCCCGCGCTGCGCGATGACATCCTCGAGTTCCGCCGCGTGCTGGAAGGCGCCACCGCCTACTTCGCGGCGCTGCGCGCGGATGCCGCCGACGTCAGGCGCATCCGCGCGCTGATGGCCGCACTGGAACGCGCGCGCGCCGCCGACGACAAGCAGGCCGAGGCCGATGCCGACGCGCAGCTGCATGACGCCATCGCACAGGCCTCGCACAACACTATGTTCCTGCACCTGCATACCAGCGTGATCGGCATGCTGCGCGAGCACATCACCATCAACGGCACCGGCCTGCGCGAACAGGACGACGGCGCCTCGGACCTGCTGTTGCTGCAGCACCGCACGCTGTGCGAGGCGATTTGCGCGCGCCGTCCCGAAGAGGCGCGCACGGCGATGCAGACCCATATCGACTTCGTGCGCAGCCGCGTGGAGCAAGACGGGGCCTGAATACAAGCAGCACAGGCCCGCTATTGGTCGGACCACCGGCCGGGCGTGCCGGCCACTGCATTCAGATCAGCCCGGCGCCGGCCAGTTCGCGCTTCAGGTACGCGTAGAAGATCGGCCCGGCGATCACGCCCGGGATGCCGAACAGCGTTTCCATCAGCAGCATCACCATCAGCAGCTCCCACGCCGCCGCCTGGATGCGCGCGCCGATGATGCGCGCGTTCAGGAAATACTCGAGCTTGTGGATCACCACCAGGAACACGAGCGAGCCCACCGCGATCGGCAGCGATACCGACAGCGAGGCCACCACGATGGCCGTGTTCGAGATCAGGTTGCCCAGCACCGGCAGCAGGCCCGCGACGAAGGTGATCACCACCAGGGTCTTGCTCAAAGGCAGATGCACGCCGAACAGCGGCAGCACCAGCAGCAGGTAGACCGCGGTCAGCACGGTGTTGATGGTGGAGATCTGGATCTGCGCGAAGATGAACTGCGAGAACGCCTGCTGCAGCGTGCGCGCGCGCGCCACCAGCGCGGCCGCCAGCGGGCGCCGGTTGGGGCGCGCCACCGCGCGGTACAGCGCCACCATCGCGCCGATCACCAGCCCGATCAGGATATGCACCAGCGTGCGCAGCACCTCGGCGCCCAGCTTCTGCGCCATCGCGGCGTGCTCGCGCAGGGTATCGATCAGCGTGTTGGCGAGTTCGTCGACGCCATTGGGCAGGGCGTCGCTGACCCACGGCGGCAGCTGCCCGCGCGAGCGGTCGATGATGTCGGCGACGTGGTTGAGCAGGCCGTCCAGGGTGTTGCCCTCGCCGCTGACAAAGCGCACCAGCAGCCAGCCCGCCAGCGTCAGCCCGAGCAGGATCAGTGCCGACAGGATCGCCACCGCGAGCGCGTCGTGGCGCTGGTGCAGGCGCTTCAGGCGCGGCGCCAGCACGTCCACCAGCGAATACAGCAGCAGCCCGGACAGCAGTGCCGCCACCAGGTTGGCATGCAGCACGGTCCAGAGCGCCAGCGCGGTCAGCAGGTAGGCGACGGTGCCGACGCTGTACCACGCGGCCGGCGGCAGGCGCGGGGTGACGGTCGGTTCGGGGTCTTTCATTGGTGTCTCCGGCATGCAGTTTGCTGAAAAGAATTCCTGGATTCTCGCCGATCCAGATGTAATGGCTGCGTCAGTCGCGGCTTCGGTCGCCCGGCCGCCGCGAGCTCGCGCCGCGACCTGGCGCCGATGTTGGCATATCGGCACACGCAAAGGGTGTCTATATTAGGGGGAATCGTGCACGGCCAGCCGGTCGCCGCGCTGTCTTCGATTGTCGCCAGGTACAGGAACGCAACGCATGGCCTACACCCATACCATCGGCAGCCACCGCCACGTCTTTGCCGACCTGCGCACGCTGCTGGCCCGGGCCAGCCCGGCACGCTCCGGCGACGCGCTGGCGGGCCTCGCCGCGCAAAGCGAACAGGAGCGGATGGCGGCACGGCTGGCGCTGGCCGAGGTGCCGCTGACGCGCTTCCTCAACGAGGCGCTGGTGCCTTATGAAGACGACGAGATCACGCGCCTGATCCACGACCGCCACGACGCCGCCGCCTTTGCCGCGATCGATGCCACCACCGTGGGCGACCTGCGCAACTGGCTGCTGCGGCATGAGACCGACAGCGCCATGCTGGCGCGGGTCGCCCCGGGCATCACGCCGGAAATGGCGGCGGCGGTTAGCAAGCTGATGCGCAACCAGGACCTGGTGGCGGTGGCGCGCAAGTGCCAGGTGGTCACGCGCTTTCGCAGCACCGTGGGGCTGCCGGGCCGGCTGGCGGTGCGGCTGCAGCCCAACCACCCGACCGATGACCCCAAGGGCATCGCCGCCTCGATCATCGACGGGCTGCTCTACGGCTGCGGCGATGCCACCATCGGCGTCAATCCGGCCTCGGACAACCTCGGCGCGATCGTCTCGCTGCTGCGCATGATCGACGAGCTGCGCAGCCGCTTCGACATCCCCACGCAGTCCTGCGTGCTGACCCATGTCACCAACACGCTGCGTGCGATCGGCCAGGGCGCGCCGGTGGACCTGGTGTTCCAGTCGGTGGCCGGCAGCGAGCGCGCCAATGCGGCCTTCGGCATCAGCCTGTCGCTGCTGGCCGAGGCGCACGACGCGGCGCAGGCGCTGGCGCGCGGCACCGTGGGCGACAACCTGATGTATTTCGAGACCGGGCAGGGCAGTGCGCTGTCGGCCGACGCGCACCACGGCGTCGACCAGCAGACCATGGAGGCGCGCGCCTATGCGGTGGCGCGCGCGTTCTCGCCGCTGCTGGTCAATACCGTGGTCGGCTTTATCGGGCCGGAGTACCTGTACGACGGCAAGCAGATCATCCGCGCCGGGCTGGAAGACCACTTCTGCGGCAAGCTGATGGGCGTGCCGATGGGCTGCGACGTCTGCTACACCAACCATGCCGAGGCCGACCAGGACGACATGGACACACTGCTGACGCTGTTCGGCGTGGCCGGCATCAACTTCATCATGGGCGTGCCCGGCGCCGACGACATCATGCTGAACTACCAGAGCACCTCGTTCCACGATGCGCTGTACCTGCGCGAAGTGCTGGGGCTGCGCCCGGCGCCGGAATTCGAGGCGTGGCTGCAGCGCATGGGCATTGCCGATGGCGCCGGCCGGCTGCTGGAGCCCGCCGCGCGCCAGCCGCTGCTGCAGATGGCCCACAGCTTGTAAGGAGCCGCGATGACCGCCAAACGACAGGCTCCCGCGATGCCCGACCCCGACCACGCCGCCGTGGCAGAAGCCGACCCGTGGCAACGGCTGCGCCGCTTCACGCGCGCGCGCATCGCGCTGGGCCGCACCGGCCACAGCCAGCCCACCGACGCCGTGCTGGCGTTCGGCCTGGCCCACGCGCAGGCACGCGATGCGGTACACCTGGCGCTGGACGTGGGCGCGGTGACTGCGGCGCTGGATGCGGCTGGGCTGGCGCACGCGGCCGTGCACAGCGCGGCGCCGGACCGCGAGCATTACCTGCGCCGCCCCGACCTGGGCCGTCGTCTCGACGAAGCCAGCCGCGCGCGGCTGGACGCGGCACGGCCGCAGCAGGCGCCGGATGTGGTGTTCGTGATTGCGGATGGCCTGTCCGCGCTGGCCACGCAGCGCCATGCGCTGCCCCTGCTTCAGGCGGCGCGCCAGCGCCTGCCGCCGGACTGGCAGATCGGTCCCGTGGTGGTGGCCGAGCAGTCACGCGTGGCGCTGGGCGACGAGATCGGCGAGCGCCTGGGCGCGCGCCAGGTGGTGATGCTGATCGGCGAGCGGCCCGGGCTGAGTTCGCCCGACAGCCTCGGCATCTACCTGACCCATGCGCCGCGCGTCGGCCGCACCGATGCCGAGCGCAACTGCATCTCCAATGTGCGCCCCGAAGGGCTGTCCTACGCGCAGGCCGCCGGGCGGCTGGTGTTTCTGCTTTGCGGCGCGGCGGCGCTCGGGCGCTCCGGCGTGGACCTGAAGGACGACAGTGCGCCGGCGTTGCCCGCGGGCGGCGCCGGACCAACGCCGCAGATCGGCTGAAAACAGCAAAACGGCCACCACGCGGGCCGCAACCCGCGTGGTGGCCGTTGCCGTCGCACCGCTTACATCATGCGGCGCGAGAACTGCCCATGCCCCGCATCCGACATCAGTTGCTTGAACTGGTCGCCGCTCATGTGCACCAGGTCCTGGTGGTCGCCGCCCTCGAAATACACTTCGGGCTGCTGCATCAGGCTGTCGTCCACATAGGTCTGCATGCCGTATGCCATCGCCACCGGCGGAATCGCGCCGAGGTCGCAATCCTTGAATATCTCGCGGATCTCGTCCTCGTGCGCCAGCACCAGGTCGCGCCCGGTCTGTTCGCAGATGGCGGCCATCTGCAGGTGATGGCTCGAAGGGATCACAGCGGCAACGTAGCCGCGTTCATCCTCCAGCAACAGCGTCTTGGCCAGCCGGTCCCCGGGCACGTGCGCAGCCTCTGCCGTGGCCATGCTGCTCAGGGTGTAGGGGTGGCGGATGATGTCGTAGCGGGTGTTCTTGCTGCTCAGGCAGTTAGCGAGCGTACTAGCCAGGGCCATGGTTGCTCCTAGGTTCCGGATGCGCCGACGGTTATCCTTGTGCTCCTAATATAGTGCGCCGGCGCCATGGCGATGGCCTGTTGCTAGCGGTGCAGCCGCGGCCACACCGCCTGCAGTTCGGTCTTCAGGAAATTCAGCAGGTAGCGCGTGGCCAGGGTCTGGTAGCGGTTGGGCATGGTCAGCATGTAGAGCTTGCTGCCGAACACGCTGATGCGGTAGTCGGACAGCAGCGGCACCAGCGCGCCGCTGTCCAGTTCGGCGCCGATCGCATAGATCGGGAAGATGCCGACGCCCAGGCCGGCCAGCACCGCCTCTTTCAGGAAGGCGAAATTCTCCGAACTGAGCGTGGGCTCGAGCACCACTTGTTCGCGCATCTCGCCATCGTTGCCGCCTGCGCGCGAGCCCGATGCCTTGAGCTTTTGCCCCACCGGCGACGCGCATACGATGGCATGCGACTGCAGCCCGGCCAGTGCCTGCGGCGCCGGGTGGCCGGCAAGGTACGCGGGCGCGGCGCAGACGATCCAGTCGACCGCGCCGATCTCGGTGGCGACCACCGAATCCGGCGGCGTCGAGATGATGCGCAGCGCCACCTCCACGTCCTCGGACACCAGGTTGTGCACGCGGTTGTCGAACACGACATCCAGCGTGATGTCCGGATAGCGCTGCTTGAACCGCACCAGCAGCGGCGACAGCAGCGAATGGCCGAGCCCGGTGGGCACCGACAGCCGCACATGGCCCTGCAGGCTCTTGCCCATGTTGCTGATCAGCGCATTGGCCGCCGCGACCTCGCCCAGGATATTGCGGCCGTGCTCGTACAGCCCGGCGCCGACCGGCGTTGGCTCGACATGGCGCGTGGTCCGGCGCAGCAGCTGCACGCCCAGCTCTTCTTCCAGCGCCTTGAGCCGGTAGCTGACATTGGCGCGCGTCATCTTGAGCTTGCGCGCGGCCGCGCTCAGGTTACCGGCGTCGACGATGTCGACGAACAGGCGCAGGGCGTTCAGGTCCATGGGGTGATCAGGGAAAGACAGGGGGCGGTGACAGCCCCCTATATTGCCATGCCGGCGGCATGGCGCCGGGGATGACGAAGGTCGCCGAGTGGACACGGAATCCGGACCCGCACCGTCCGGCACCCCGCCGCAATGGCGTATTGCGCGCACTGCGGCTTGCACTGAGCGCGGGTCTGGGCAATGATTCGAGCCGGACCCCCAACTGGCCTTCTGCGCCCCCGTTTGCCATGCACCGCTCGTTGCGCCGATGGCTGTGCCTGCCTTTGCTCTTTGCCGGCGCCAGCGCCTCCGCCCAGGATCTGGTCGAATGCAAGCGGATCGAGCATGACCAGCTGATCATCGCCTCCCAGGAAACCCTGCTGTTCCTGCGCTGCCGCGCGCGCCAGGTCGCGTACGAGGCGCCGCGCCTGAAGGGCGTGTCGCAACGCGTCAAGGACGACCTGGTGTTCGCGTGCCTGGACCAGGCCGACGCCGTCGAGCATCAGCTGCGCGTGCGCCACGGCTATTCGCGCGACGCGCTGGCGCGCCAGCGCTGCGAACTGTCCGGTGCGCCCACGCCCGGCGGGTGAGGCCGGGACGTCGACGCTTCAGGCATAGCCGCCATTGGCGCGCAGTACCTGCGCATTGACCCACGCGCCGTCGGGCCCCGCCAGGAAGGCCACTGCCCCGGCGATGTCGTCGGGCGTGCCGAGCCGCTCCAGCGGCGCCAGTTTCGCCAGCTGCGCCACCTGCTCCTCTGACTTGCCGTCGAAGAACAGGTCGGTCGCGACCGGGCCCGGCGCCACCGCGTTGACCGTGATGCCGCGGCCGCGCAGCTCGTTGGCCAGCACCCGCACCAGCCCTTCGACGCCGGCCTTGGCCGCGATGTATGGCCCGTAGCCGGGGAAGGCGCGCGCAATCACGCTGGTCGACAGCGCTATGATGCGTCCGCCCTGGCCCAGCCGCGCCGCGGCCTCGCCTAGCACCAGGAAGGCGCCGCGCAGGTTGGTGGCGATGGTCTGGTCAAAGGCCTCGATGCTGGCCGGCGCCACCGGCGCCAGTGTCATGATGCCGGCACTGTTGACCACCACGTCGAGCCGGCCGAAGGCCTGTTGCGCGGCATCGAACAGCCGGGCCACGTCGGGCGCCTGCGCCACGTCGCCCTGGACGGCGATGGCGTTGGCGCCGGCTTCGCGTGCCGCAGCCGCGGTTTCTTCGGCGCGGGCGGCGTTGCCGGCATAGCCGATGGCTACGTCAAAGCCGTCGGCGGCCAGCCGCAAGGCGATGGCGCGGCCAATGCCGCGGGAGGCGCCTGTGACGAGCGCAGCACGGCGGGAGGTAGCGGGAAGGGTGGTCATGGCAGTTTTCCTGGTTGGGTGGGAATGGCTGCATGATGGATGTTGGCGATCTCTGGATAAATGGCCGGACGGCAAAAGGATTAGCCAAAACCGATCAACAATCCAAAACGTGATGGCTTTGCCGCACCCCGCGCCGGATTGGCGCTAATCCCTTGCTGGCGTTGCAGGCTCCGCCTGCGCCGACCCGAGGCATGCGTTAAGATCGCTTCCTTCCCAGCCGTTTTCTGGCGCGCCGTTGCGCTGCATTCCGCGTCTTGCCATGAGCAATCTGAACCAGCAATCCATCCTTTCCGTCCATCACTGGACCGACACCCTTTTCAGCTTCACCTGCACGCGCGACCCCGGTTTCCGCTTTGAAAACGGCCAGTTCGCCATGGTCGGCCTGGAAGTGAATGGCCGCCCGCTGCTGCGCGCCTACAGCATCGCCAGCGCCAACTACGAAGAGACGCTGGAATTCTTCAGCATCAAGGTGCCCGACGGCCCGCTGACTTCGCGCCTGCAGCACCTGCGCGAAGGCGACCAGATCTACGTCGGCAAGAAGCCGACCGGCACGCTGCTGGTGGATAACCTGCTGCCCGGCAAGACCTTGTGGCTGCTGGCCACCGGCACCGGCCTGGCGCCGTTCCTGTCGATCATCCGCGACCCGGAGGTCTACGAGCGCTACGACAAAGTCGTGCTGACCCACACTTGCCGCTTCGTCGAAGAGCTGGCCTACCGCGAACTGATCCAGGAACACCTGCCGCAGCACGAGCACCTGGGCGAGCTGGTGCGCGAGAAGCTGGTGTACTTCCCGACCGTGACCCGCGAAGAGTTCGACAACCGCGGCCGCATCACCGACCTGATCGCCTCGGGCGAGCTGTTCGATCGCCTCGGCGTGGCGCCGTTCTCGACCGAGAACGACCGCATCATGCTGTGCGGCAGCCCCGATATGCTGAAGGACGTGCGCGCCATTCTGGAAGCGCGCGGCTTTGCCGAAGGCAATATGAGCCACCCCGGCCATTTCGTGCTGGAAAAGGCTTTCGTCGGCTGAGGCCGGCGCGCCCCGGCGCGCCCCGGCGCACTCACGCGCCGGGCGCTTCTGTTTTATCACCGCGCGCGCTACACCTCGCGCGTCATCCCCTTCAAATCGATCCACTCGGCAAACTGCGCCTCGGTGACATGCCCCGAGGCGATCGCCGCCTCGCGCAGCGACAAGTTGCGCTTGACCGCCAGCTTGGCAATTTCCGCCGCGCGGTCGTAGCCGATATGCGGATTGAGCGCGGTCACGGGCATCAGCGAGCGCTCCAGCAGTTCGGCGATGCGCGCGCGGTCGGCCTCGACCCCCTCGACCATATGCTCGGCAAAGCTCGAAGCCGCGCCCGCCAGCAGGCTCACCGATTGCAACAGGCTGTAGATGATCACCGGCTTGTAAGCGTTCAGCTCCAGCGTGCCCAGCCCGTTCGCGAGCGTCACCGTGGTGTGGTTGCCGATCACGCGGCAGCACACCATCGCCAGCGCTTCAGCCTGGGTCGGGTTGACCTTGCCCGGCATGATCGAAGAGCCTGGCTCGTTGGCCGGCAGCACCAGCTCGGCAAAGCCGGCGCGCGGGCCCGACCCCAGCAGCATGAAGTCGCGCGCGATCTTCAGGAATGACGAAGCGGTGGTGTTGAGCGCGCCCGACAGGTCGGCCAGCGCGTCATGCGCGGCCTGCAGCGCATAGCGGTTGGGCGCGGGCTCGAACGGCAGGCCGGTGTAGTCGGCCAGCGCGCGCGCAAAGGCGGCGGCAAAGCCGTGCGGCGCGTTCAGGCCGGTGCCGACCGCGGTGCCGCCCTGCGCCACCGGCATCGCGCGCAGCATGGCCTGCTGCAGGCGCGATTGCGCATCGGCCACCTGCGCCATGTAGCCGGAGAACTCCTGCCCCAGCGTCAGCGGCACCGCGTCCTGCAGGTGGGTGCGACCCACCTTGACGATATCGGCAAAGGCTTCGACCTTGCGCGCGAAGGTCTGCTGCAACTGCTCCAGCGCCGGCAGCAGCTCCTGCTGGATCGCGCGCGTGGCGGCGATGTGCATCGCGGTGGGAAAGCTGTCGTTGGACGACTGGCTGGCGTTGACGTGGTCGTTCGGGTGCACCGGGGTCTTGCTCCCGACCTCGCCGCCCAGCAACTGGATGGCGCGGTTGGCGATGACCTCGTTCAGGTTCATGTTGGTCTGCGTGCCCGAGCCGGTCTGCCACACCGACAGCGGGAACTCGTCGGGCCAGCGGCCTTCGATGACCTCGGCGGCGGCCTGCTCGATGGCTTGCGCCAGTTCGGGCCGCAGCACGCCCAGTTCGCCGTTGGCGCGCGCCGCGCACAGCTTCAGGATGGCGAAGGCCTCGATCAGCGCGGGCGGCATCTTCTCGGTGCCGATGCGGAAGTTCTGGCGCGAGCGTTCGGTCTGCGCCCCCCACAGGTGTTCGGCGGGCACGGGCACGTCGCCCAGGCTGTCTTTTTCGATGCGGGTGGCGGTGGACGGATCTGGCATGGACTGGCTCCTTGGCAAGGCGGCGGACGGCTGGGCCGGAGGGCGTGGTGCGGTCCATTAGAATACCGCTTCGCCATGGCGGGTGCCCGAGCCCCGCCGTCTTGCCGCGTTGCCGGCTCTCGCGACCTCTTCCCGCCGCATGCTCATCGCCCAGCTCAAATCCTTCTTCATGGTGGCCCGCATCGGCAGCGTTACCCAGGCAGCCAAGCGCCTTGGCCTGTCGCAGCCCACCATCACCGCGCAGATCCGCGCGCTGGAAGAAGCCTACGGGGTCGAACTGTTCCATCGCGGCGGGCGCCGGCTGGCACTGTCCGACGCCGGACTGGCACTGTTGCCGCGGGTCGAGGCGCTGGTGCAGCAGGAAACCGAGATCGACTTCTTCCTGCGCCATTCGGGCGACCTGCGCACCGGCAGCCTGCGCGTGGGCGCCACCGCGCCTTACTACGTGCTGGAACTGATCCGCCGCTTCGGCGAGCGCTTCCCGGCGATCGACGTCAGCGTGGTCACCGGCAACTCGCAGGAGGTGCTGGAGGCGCTGCAGGAATACCGCGTCGACCTCGCCACCTCGTCGCAGCGCGTTGACGATGCGCGCCTGTCGCGCATGCTGCTGGGGGTGGATCCGCTGATGCTGGTGGTGCACCGCACCCATGCGCTGGCCGGCCATACCGAAGTGCCCGTAAGCGCGCTGGGAGGTTGCCGGCTGCTGATGCGCGAATTGGGCTCGACCACTCGCATCGCCACCGAGGAGATGCTGGCGCAGGCGCGCGTCAGCCCCGCGGCGCAGATGGAAATCGGCAGCCGGGAATCGATCCGCGAAGCAGTGATCCGCAACCTGGGCGTATCGGTGATCGCCCGGCACGAGGTGCCGAGCCATCCTGACCTGCGCGTGCTGGGCTTTACCGATGCCGCGCCGTGCCTGCACGAATACCTGTATTGCCTGCGCGAGCGGCGCGGCGCGCGGCTGATCGATGCCTTCGTCGCGCTGGCGGATTCGCCGCGGGAGTCGCCGGGGGATTCGCCGCCGGAGCACGCGAGCGGCGCGGCCGACTGAGTCCGCTGGCGCTACGCTGTCATCTTCAGGCACTGCTCCATGCAGACGGCGCAGGCGCGCGCGCATTCCTGGCAGTGCTCGGCATCATGGCGCTCGCATTCCTCCTTGCACCACTTGCAGACCTCGGCGCAGTCCTCGCACACCAGCGGCGCGAACTCGCTGTTGCGCAGCATGTAGGACGCGGCCAGCTGGGCGATGCCGGCGCAATCCATGTCCAGCGCAATGCAGCGCGCCATCTTGCGCACGTCCTGTTCGTCCAGGCACGCGGCCGCGCACTTGAGGGCGGCCGCCGCCGCGGCATTGCAGGCGGCAATGCAGTCGGCGTAGCGGGCGGCGTTTTCCTGCACGGTGGGTCGGATCATGGAACGTCCTCCTTCGGGGGTAGGTGGATGGAACCGGCATGCCCGCGGTGCGGCAAGCGGCGCATCCGCGCCCGCACGGGGCATCGTTATCCACAATAGCAGGCGCTACCGCTTCCTGTCGGCCCGGTATTTGCAGCGCCGCGCTGGTTACAATGCCGGGTAGGGGCGGCAGGCAGGCGCCGGCCTGCAGGCATCGCGGCCGTCACCTGCGCCACGGTCCGGGGCACCACCGGCCCGCATTGCGCATCTAACAGGCACGGCACCGGCCCGAGCGGCCGGCCGCTGCAAACACACACACCGGCAGCACGGGGAAGGAAGGACATCATGGGCGAGGCAAAACGGCGGGGAACCCCCGAGGAGCGTGCGGCACAGGCACGCGCGAAGATCGAGGCCTTGCGCCCAGCCCAGCTGGTGTGCGGGCACTGCAAGACCGCGTTTTCGCAGTTCGACGCGCTCGACGTGCCGGGCCTGCCCGGCATCGACGCGGTGTTCGGCGGCGAATGCCCCAACTGCGGCAACGACGTGGTGGTGTTCAAGGGTGCGCCCGAAGCCGTCGCCCAGGCCATGATCGCCTGGGAAAAGATGCTGGGCGCCGACGCACAGCTCGGCTACCAGTCGAGCGACGGCCGCCACGTGCCGTTCGAGCCCGAGGGCGCGGCCGGCGCGGTGCCGGACAAGCCGGCGGGCACGCTTCACTGAGCCGCGGAAGGCCCCGCCTGCTGCGGGCTGGGTTCATCCGCCAGCTCGGGCGGCCCGATCTCGTAGCGGCCACGACCCGCGCCCTTGGCGCGGTATAGAAGCACGTCGGCGAGCCGCATCAGCTCCTGGTCCTGCGCCGGACCGCCGCGGTACAGCGCCACGCCGATGCTGACATCGACGTCGGCGCGCACGCCCTCGAAGCTGAAGGGAACGTCCATCGCCTGCAGGACCGCTTGCGCGACCCGGCGCGCGGCGGCGGGGTGCGCCAGGTCTTCGAGCACCACGGCGAACTCGTCGCCGCCCAGCCGGGCCACGGTATCGCTGTCGCGCACGCAGCGGCGCACGCGCTGGGCGAAGTCCTGCAGCAGCAGGTCGCCGGCGGCGTGGCCGTGGATATCGTTGACCGCCTTGAAGCGGTCCATGTCCAGATACAGCAGCGCCATCAGCGTGCCGTGCTCGCGGCTGCGCGCCATGGCCGCGTGCAGCTGGCTCTCGAAGGCGCTGCGGTTGAGCAGTTGCGTCAGGTGGTCGGTGCGCGACATGCGCGCCAAGCGCTGGGTCTCGAGCTTGCGCTGGGTGATGTCCTGCACGTGAACATGCACGCCCACCACTTCGCTGCCGTCGGCGCTCCATTCCGGGCGCAGGCTGGTTTCCATGCAGTGGTAGTCGGGGCCCTCGTCCTCGGTCTCGAAGGTCACCGCGCTGCCGGCCAGCGCGCGCTCCAGGAACGGCTGCACGCGCGCGAAGCGGGCCTCGCCCAGCACCTCGCGCATCGGCCTGCCGCGCAGCTCTTCCGGCTTCAGGCCGAACACGCGCTCGTAGGCCAGGTTGTTGAACACATAGCGCGCTTCGGTATCGACAAAGGCCAGCAGCGACGGCAGCGTGTCAGTCACCGCGCGCAGCCGCCGCTCGCTGCGGTCCAGCGCCTGGCGACGCTCGCGCACGTCGCGCATCAGCTTGATGAAGGCACGCGTCAGGTCGCCGATCTCGTCGCGCTGCTGGCGTGTGGGCAGCCGCTCGAATGCGGACAGGTCGTTGGCGCTGGCCACCACCACCCGGTGCAGCCGCGACAGCGGCGTCAGCTGGCGCCGCACCGCCAGCCAGATCAGCAGCGCCACCCCGGCCATCGCCACGCCCGCCATGCCGAGGAAGCGCTGCTGCATCTGCCGCAGCGGCGCGTAGGCCTCGCGCGCCGGCAGCAATGCCACCAGTTCCCAGCCGGTGGTCGACATCAGGTAGCGCGCGATCACCGGGCGCGCCGGCGTCAGGAATTCCAGCGGCGCGGGGCTGTCGTCCTCGCCGCAGGTGTCGGCCACCGGCCGTGCCGGCTGGCGGGCCTGCGCGGGATCGGGATGGCGCACGTAGACCGGCTCGCGCCCGGCCGAGACCAGGCAGTAGTAGCCGGTGGTGCCCAGCCGGTTGTGCAGGATGTCGACCAGGAAGTTGGCGCTGGACAGGTCCAGCCATCCGCCCACCAGGCCCACGAAGCTGCGCTGCGGCGACAGCACCGGCACCGCCACCAGCACGCCCATCTGGCCGCTGCTGCGCGAGCGGATCGGCGGCGATACTACCGGCGCCAGCGTGCGCGCTGCCTCGCGGAAGTAGACGCGGTCTCTCACTTCGGCGCCGCCGCCCTGGTCGCTGAGGACATTGCCGTGCTGGTCTGCCACCAGCAACGCGTTGAACGCCGCCGGCACCGGGATCGCGGCGGACAGCGCCTGCAGCGCGCGCTGCCGCGCCGCGGCCGCCTGCGCGCCGTGCGCCTGCGCCAGCAGGCCGCCGAGCTGGTCGGCCTGGTGCGACAGCAGCTGGATACGGTCGTTCATGGCCGTATCGAGCTGGTTGGCGGTCAGCTTGACCACGGAATCCTGCTGGCCCTCGAGCGCATCGTGCAGATCGCGGTGCGCGTCATACAGGGCGATCAGGATGATGCCGGTGCCGAACACCGCGGCCAGCACCGTGGTGATGATCGCAATGCGCGCTTTCAGCGTGGGCGTGTAAACGGGCATGTCGGGTGCAGTGGGGGCGCAAGGGCAGCGGGGAGGAGCGCAGGCTTGTCGCAAACTGCAGGTCGAGTCTCGGGTGCAACCCTACCATAGCCCCGCCCTGGTGGGGCATCGGGCATTTCCCCGCACCCTTCGCATCCGTCTCCATGCCGCAGCGGGGCTGTGCGCGCTGCCGGCCCCACGGTATAGTCCCCCGCTAAGGCGAAGGCCGGCCGCGTGGCGGCATGCCTGCGCAGGGGAAGGTGCCCCTGCCGCATGCCGGAACCTACCGACCATGAGACTGACTTCGCTTTCTCCCGCCCTGTTGTCATTGCTGGTCGCGGCCGGCGGCGCGCTGCTGACGGCGGGAGCATGGCTGCAGGCCGACCGGCTCGAGCGCCGCGCTGCCCAGCAGCACTTCGACGCGCTGCTGGCGCAAGCCGGCAGCGCATTGCGCGAGCGCATGCTGGAGAACGAACGGCTGCTGCGCGGCGTGGCCGCGGTGATGACGGCCAATCCCGCCACCTCGCGCGCGCAATGGCGCAACTACCTCTATACCGCGCAGCGCGACGACCTGCCGGCCGGCACCCAGGCCATCGGCTACGCGCCGCTCGCCACGCCGCGGCAGGTGCCGCAACTGGTGCAGGCCGCCCGCGCCGACGGCCTTGCCGATTACAGCGTCCATCCCGCCGGCTCGCGCGAGCTGTACGCGCCCATCCTCTACATCGATCCACTGGACGGGCGCAGCATGCGCGTCGCCGGTTTCGACATGCTGTCCGAGCCCACCCGCGAGGCCGCGCTCGAAGCCGCGCGCGACAGCGGCGAGCCGCGCCTGAGCGCCGGCCTGGATCCGATCGGCGAAGTCGAAGCCGCCGGGGCCGTGGTGCCCCAGCGCGGCGCGCTGGTGTTCCTGCCGGTCTATGGCGGCGGCGCTCCGCTCAGCACGGTGGCGCAGCGGCGCGAGGCCGTGCTGGGCTACGTCTACCTGTCGCTGCGGCTGGGCGACCTGATGCGCGCGATCGGGGCCTCGGCGTCGAACGAACTCGAGCTGTCGCTGCACGAGGGCGGCCCCGCCGCCGCCGGCGCGCTGCTGTCGGGCGGCCCCACCGAAGGCGAACTGCGCGAGGACGGCAGCGCCCCGCAGCTGCGGGGCGAGCGCCAGTTCCACTACGGTGGCCGCAGCTGGACGCTGCGCGCCGCGACCCGTCCCGCCTTCGAAGCCGCGCATGGGCCGCGGCCCGCCTTGCTGGTCCCGGCCGCGGGTGCGCTGGCGACGCTGCTGCTGGCCTTGCTGACTTTTGCGCTGGCGCGCCAGGGCCGCGCCGCGCGCTTGCGCGGGGCACGGGCCGTACACGCCTGGGAAGATGACAGCGCCCTGCTGCAGGCCTGCCTGGCGCAGTCCGCCGACGGCTTCGTCGTGACCGATGCGCACGGCGTGGTGGTGCGCGCCAGCGAGCGCGCCGGGCAATTGCTGGGCGCCGATGCCACGCGCGTGGCCGGACGCAGCCTGGACGCGCTGATTCCCGGCGCCGCCGGCGTGGTGCCCGCCGACGCCGCCGCCGGTTCCGCGATCCACCGCGAACTGGCCGGCGTGCGTGCCGATGGCGACAGCTTTGCGCTGCGCGTCAGCGTCGCGCGGCTGTCCGCCGGCGACGGCGCCGCGCCGCACTGGCTGTGGGCGGTCACCGACCTGGCGCCCGAGCGGCGCGCGCAGGACGCCGCCGCGGTGCAGGCGGCGCGCTATGCCGGATTGCTCGACCACGCCGCCTTCTGCGTCATCACCTTCGACGAGCATGGCCTGATCACCGGCATCAACGCGGCCGGCGAGCGCATGCTGTGGTACAGCAGCGCCGAACTGGTCGGCCACATGCCCATGACCGGACTGCATGTCGCCACGGAACTGGCCGACCACGCGCGCGCGCTGAGCGCCGAGCTGGGCGCGCCGGTGCCGCCGGGACTGCCCGCGCTGCTGGCCAGGCCGCGGCTGGGGCTGACCGATGAACGCGAATGGACCTGGGTGCGCAAGGGCGGCTCGCGCATGCCGGTACGGCTGGCGGTGTCGGCGTTGCCCGCGCCCGCATCGCCAGTGAAAGCGAGCGCCGTGCCGTCGCCCGGCTACCAGGCGCTCGGCTACGACCTGACCGAGCGCCTGCGCGTGGATGAGTACATCCGCCACCTGGCACTGCACGATCCGCTGACCGGCCTGCCCAACCGCGCCGAGCTGAGCGAGCGCGCCCAGGCCCTGCTGCTGCACGCGCGCACCCGCGGCGAGCGCGTCGCGCTGCTGCTGCTCGACCTGGACCACTTCAAGCGCATCAACGATTCGCTCGGCCACCCGGTGGGCGACGACGTGCTGCGCACCATGGCCGACCGCATCAAGGGCACGGTGCGCCAGGGTGACCTGGTGGCGCGCATGGGCGGCGACGAGTTCGGCGTGGTGCTGAGCGGCCTGCGCCACGACAGCGAAGCCGAACTGATCGCCGCCAAGATCCAGGCGCGCGTCAATGAGGAACTGGTCGCCGGCGGCCAGCGGCTGCGCGTGACGCCGTCGATCGGCATGGCGGTGTTCCCCGACGACGGCGACACGCTGACCGAACTGCTCAAGTCCGCCGACTCCGCCGTCTACGCCGCCAAGCAGGGCGGGCGCGCGCGCCTGTGCCGCTTTGCCAGCGCCATGGCCGAGGCCTCGCTGACGCGCTTCACCATCGAAGGCCTGCTGCGGCGGGCGCTGGCCGGCAACGAATTCCGGCTGCGCTACCAGCCGATCGTCGATACCGCCACGCTGACCATCCCCGCGGTCGAGGCGCTGATCAGCTGGGAGACCGCGGAGCGCGGCGTGATGCAGCCGGCCGAGTTCATCCCCATTGCCGAGCAGAGCGGCCTGGTGGTGCCGCTCGGCGAATGGGCCCTGGCCACCGCCTGCCGCGAGATCCAGGCCTTGCGCATGGAGCTGGGACGCGAGCTCGAGGTGGCGGTCAATATCTCGCCGCTGCAGCTGCGCCAGGCCGACTTCCCGGATACCGTGGCGCGCTGCCTGCGGCAGGCCGGCCTGCCGCCGCAGGGGCTGGTGATCGAAGTCACAGAGGGCATCCTGGTCGATGGCGGCGAGACCACCATCGAGACCTTCCGCCGCCTGCGCGAGCTGGGCGTGGGGCTGTCGATCGACGACTTCGGCACCGGCTATTCCGGGCTCAACTACCTGACCCGGTTGCCGATCAGCCGGCTCAAGATCGACAAGTCCTTCGTCGACGGCGTGGCCACGCCGGGCCACGACCAGGCCGTGGCGGCGGCCATCATCGCGCTGGGTCACCAGCTGCATCTCAAGGTGATCGCCGAAGGCGTGGAAACCGCAGCGCAGTTTGCCTTCCTGCGCGCGCAGGGATGCGATGGGCTGCAGGGCTTCCTGTTCAGCCAGGGCGTGCCGCGGCAGGCGCTGCGCGATGTGCTGAGCAAGCCGCTGCCGGTGCCCGACACTGACATGTCCATGGCCTCCACACCGCTGCAGGCCTGACTCGCGCACCGCGCGCCGCATCCCAAATCCCCCGATACCTCCATCGGAAACCTTTGCCGATCTGCCATATGGCTGGCATCTGCGCTGCCTATGCTGGCGGCCAGTTCGATCGAGATGCAGGGAGATTCGGTGATGCAGGCAGGCAAGCCAACGCAGGGCAGGGCGTTCCTGGCCGTGGAGCAGGTCAGCAAGCGCTTTGGCGGCTCCGGCGGCTTCCTCGCGCTGGACGGCGTGTCGCTGTCGGTGGGGCAGGGCGAGCTGCTGTGCCTGCTGGGCCCGTCCGGCTGCGGCAAGACCACGCTGCTACGCATCATCGCCGGCCTGGAGCGCGAGGACGCCGGCCGCATCCACGCCGGCGCGCGCGAGCTGACCGGCCTGCCGCCGCAGGCGCGCGACTACGGCATCCTGTTCCAGTCCTACGCGCTGTTCCCCAACCTGACCGTGGCGCAGAACGTTGCCTACGGCCTGCACGGGCGCGGCATGGGGCGCGCGCACCGCGACGCGCGCGTGTCCGAGATGCTCGACCTGGTCGGCCTGGCCGGCAGCGAACGCAAGTTCCCGGGGCAGCTTTCCGGCGGCCAGCAGCAGCGAGTGGCGATGGCCCGCGCGCTGGCGCCGGCGCCGTCGCTGCTGTTGCTGGATGAGCCGATGTCGGCGCTCGACGCGCGCGTGCGCGAGCACCTGCGCGTGGAACTGCGTCAGCTGCAGCGCCGCCTGAACATCACCACCGTGATGGTCACGCACGACCAGGAAGAGGCCATGACCATGGCCGACCGCATCGCCGTGATGGATGGCGGGCGCATCGTGCAGGCGGGCACGCCCGCCGAGATCTACGAGCAGCCGGCGTCGGCCTTTGTCGCCGGCTTTGTCGGGCAGGCCAACTGGCTGCCCGGGCACAGCGCGCCGGCCGGGCGCTTCACGATCGGCGAAGGCAGTCAGGCGGTCGAGTTGCAGGTCGACGCGCCGCAGCCGCTGGCGGGCGCCGGCCGGCTGTGCTGCCGCCCGGAGGCCGTGCGGCTGGACCCGGACCCCGCCGAGCCCAACCGGCTGCTGGCGCGCGTGGTCGACCAGACCTACCTGGGCAACCGCTACCGGCTGGCGCTGGAAGCCGACCGCCTGCCCGGCCTGACGCTGTTTGCCGACGTGGCGCGCGAGGCGCGGCACCGGCTGCCCGAGGCGGGCGGCCACAAGTTCTGGATCGCCTTGCCGGCAACGGCGCTGCGGGTGTTCGCATGATGCGCGCCGCCACCGCCTTGCTGCCGGCGCAAGCACCGGCGTCCCGGCAGCGCGGCACCGGCCTGGCCGCGCGGCTGGCGCACGGGGCTCCCGCCGCGATGAAGTGGCTGTGGCTGGCCGGGCTTGGCGTGGGCCTGCTGCTGCCTTTGCTGGCGCTGTTCCGCCAGGCCTGGTTCGATGGCGCGGGCCAGTGGGTGCTGGGCGCGCGCATGGCCGCGCTGGTATCCGGCCCCAACTTCCTGCCGATGCTCGGGCGCAGCGTGGCGGTGTCGCTGACGGTGGTGGCGCTGGTGGTGCCGCTGGCGTTCGGCTTCGCCTATGCGCTGCAGCGCTCCTGCATCGCACTGCGGCCGCTGTGGCGCTGCATGGCGCTGCTGCCGCTGTTCGCGCCGTCGCTATTGCCGGCGATCGCACTGGTCTACCTGTTCGGCAACCAGGGCATCTTCCGCGACGCCTTCGGCCCGGGTGGCATCTACGGCTTCTGGGGCATCGTGCTGGGCGAGGCCTTCTACACCTTCCCGCATGCGCTGATGGTGCTGGTGGCGACGCTGTCACTGGCCGATGCGCGCCTCTACGAAGCGGCGCGCGCGATGGGCGCCGGCCCGTGGCGGACCTTCCGCACCGTGACGCTGCCGGCCGCGCGCCAGGGCCTGTTCGCCGCGGCCTGCCTGGTGCTGACGCTGGTGATCACGGACTTCGGCGTGCCCAAGGTGGTGGGCGGTGGCTACCCGGTGCTGGCGCTCGAGGCGTACAAGGCCGTGGTGGGGCAGCAGCAGTTCGACCGCGGCGCGCTGATCGGCATGCTGCTGCTGGCGCCGGCGTTGCTGACCTTTGCCGTCGACATGGCGCTGCAGCGGCACCAGCGCACGCAGCTGGGCAGCCGCGCGCAGGTGTACGTGCCGGCGCCCGAGCGCGGCCGCGACAGCGCCTGCCTGCTGCTGGTGCTGGTCGTCAGCGCCGCGCTGCTGACGGTGGTCGTCACTGCGGTGGGCGCGTCGCTGGTCAAGCTGTGGCCGTACAACCTGAGCCTGACGCTGGCGCACTACGACTTCGACAACGTGGACGGCGGCGGCTGGCTGGCCTACCGCAACAGCCTGAAGCTGTCCGTACTGACCGCGCTGGCCGGCACCGTGGCGATCTTCCTCGGCGCCTGGCTGACGCTGCGCACGCGCGGACCGGCCTGGCTGCATGGCGTGCTGCGCGCCGGCTTCCTGCTGCCGATGGCGGTGCCGGGCCTGGTGCTGGGGCTGGGCTATGTGTTTTTCTTCAACGCGCCCGGCAATCCACTGCACGCGCTGTACGGCACCATGGCGCTGCTGGTGCTGTGCAATGTCGCGCACTGCTACACCACCGGCCACCTGACCGCGGCCGCCGCCCTGCGCCAGCTCGACCAGGAGTTCGAGGCCGCCGCGCTGTCGCTGGGCGTGGCGCCGCTGCTGACGTGCTGGCGCGTGACCGTGCCGGTGTGCCTGCCGGCGTTGCTCGACATTTTCCGCTACCTGTTCGTGTCGTCGATGACGACGGTCTCGGCGGTGATCTTCCTGTACAGCCCCGACACCGTGCTGGCCGCGATCTCGGTGCTGAACATGGACGATGCCGGCGATACCGCGCCCGCCGCGGCGATGTCGACGCTGATCCTGCTGACCGCCGTGCTGGCCGCGCTGTTGCTGCATGCGCTCTCGGCCGGCTGGCTGCGCCGCGCGCAGCGCTGGCGCGCCGGCTGAGCCTTCCGTTTTGTCATCCCGCTGCACTGCGCAACACACTGACCGATTCCAAAGGAGGAAACCATGTCCCGCATCACCCGCCTTTCCGCGGCCATTGCAACCGTGGCCGCCGCCACGCTGCCGCTGCTGGCCGGCCACGCCGCCGCCGCCACCGTGCTGACGGTCTACACCGCGCTCGAAGCCGACCAGATCGCCGCCTACAAGGCCGCGTTCGAGAAGGTGCATCCCGATATCGAGATCAAGTGGGTGCGCGACTCCACCGGCATCGTCACCGCCAAGCTGCTGGCGGAAAAGGCCGCGCCGCGCGCCGACGCGGTGTGGGGCCTGGCCGGTTCCAGCCTGGCCATCCTGGACAAGGAGGGCATGCTCGACCCGTACGCGCCGAAGAACCTGGCCGCGATCGACGCCCGGTACCGCAGCCCGGCTAACCCGCCGGCATGGGTCGGCATGGACGTGTGGGGCGCGGCGATCTGCTTCAACACGGTCGAGGCGCAGAAGCAGGGCCTGCCCAAGCCCGCCTCGTGGGCCGACCTGACCAAGCCCATCTATGCCGGCAAGGTGGTGATGCCGCATCCGGCCTCGTCGGGCACGGGCTTCCTCGATGTCAGCGCATGGCTGCAGATGATGGGCGAGCAGAAGGGCTGGCAGTACATGGATGCCCTGCACAAGAACATCGGCCTGTACACGCACTCGGGTTCCAAGCCGTGCAAGATGGCCGCGCAGGGCGAGTTCCCGATCGGCATCGCGTTCGAGTACCGTGCCATGAAGTCGAAGAAGGAAGGCGCGCCGATCGATATCGTGCTACCCAGCGAAGGCCTGGGCTGGGACATCGAGGCCACCGCCATCGTCAAGGGCACGAAGCATCTCGATGCGGCGCGCAAGCTGGCCGACTTCTCGGCGTCGCGCGAGGCGATGGCGCTGTATGAAAAGAACTTCGCGGTGCTGGCCGTGCCCGGCATCGCCAGGCCCGATGCGCTGCTGCCGGCGGACTACGAGAAGCGCCTGATCAAGAACGACTTCCGCTGGGCCAGCGATAACCGCGACCGCATCCTGGCCGAATGGAGCAAGCGCTACGAAGGGAAGGCGGAGAAGAAGTAAGGCCGTTGGGCCGGGCGCCGCGGCACCCACAGCGGCCCGCAGAAACGGGTACGCCGGCGGCGCCGCGGCCGCCGATTCCGGCCCAATTCAGGTGGAGCGTTGGGGGTCGTCGGACACGGGCAGGCCGGCGTGCAGGCGGCGGTAGAGTTCGTCGATGCGCTGGCGGCTGGCCTGCAGTTCTTCGCGGCCGCGTTCGGTCAGCAGGTAGACCCGGCCGATGCCGTCGCGCAGCACGCTTTCCAGGTAGCCTTCCATTTGCAGCGCGCGCAGCAGGGGCCGCACCGATCCGATATCGACCTGGAAGCCGTACTCCAGCAGCATGTCGGCCAGCATGGCCACGGTGGCGGGGACTTCCAGCGCGAATTGCAGGACGTAGACGCGGGCCAGCAGGCCCAGGAACTGTCGTTTCATGTGGATTGGCAACGCGGCCGGCGCCGCGCCGGTTGACGCAGGATGCGGGCAATGTGATGCCGGCAGCGCCGCGCGACGGGGGCCAACGGGGATGTCGCCTGCCGGTGCACCGGGCAGCGCGCATTTTACCGGATCAAAAAAAGAAGCCGCCAGGAGGCCTGGCGGCTTGTCGGGAATGCGTCGGAGGGGTCAATTAACTCTGGCGCAGACCAGATTTTAATTTAATCGAATACGGATTGTCACGCGTCGGTGACGCGTCCCCTCCTGCGAGGGGGTGATGGTGAGAGCTGGCGGTAAGAAAGTGATGTTTTTGTGTGACATTGTGCAGAAAACGGCGCCTAAGAGCCGTGTAGATTCGTCAACGTAGCGCATAGTCGACCAAGTAGTGAGGGCACGCGCAAGCGCCGGGCTGGGGGCACAGGTCCGAATCCGGCTTGCGGCGAACGCGGCGGCGGCGTCCAATGCGGCATCGCCGACCTTGCCGGCGGGCCCCGCCTCGCCTGACCGATGAAACCGATCGACCTGTTTCGCTTGCTGGCCCTGGCCGCCCTGTGGGGCGCCAGCTTCCTGTTTATCCGCATCGGTGCGCCGGTGCTGGGGCCGATGCCGACGGCCTTCCTCCGCGTGTTGATCGGTGCGCTGACGCTGGCGGCGTGCCTGCCGCTGCTGGGCCTGCGCTGGGACATGCAGGGCAAGTGGCCCGCGGTGCTGGCGCTGGGGGTGGTCAACTCCGGTATTCCGTTCACGATGTATGCGGTGGCGGCGCTGTGGCTGCCGGCCGGTTACTCGGCCGTGTTCAACGCCATGACTCCGCTGATGGGCGTGCTGATCGGCGCCATCGCCTTTTCGGAACCGCTGACGCGGGCCAAAGCGCTGGGCGTGGTGCTCGGGGTGGCGGGCGTCGCGGTGCTGACCCGCACCGGGCCGGTGGCTTTTTCGTCGGAAGTGTTGCTGGGCGCGCTGGCCTGCCTGTTCGCCACCGCGTGCTACGGCCTGTCGGGCTTCCTTGCCCGGCGCTGGATCACGCAGCGCGGCGGGCTGGACAGCCGGCTGGTCGCGGCCGGCAGCCTGGTCGGCGCGGGCGCCTTCCTGCTGCCTTTCTGCATCGCCGCGCTGTGGCGCCACAATACGCTGCCCGACGCCGCTGCCGGTGTCTGGGCGGCCATGCTGGGGCTGGGCACGCTGTGCACGGCGCTGGCCTACATCCTGTATTACCGGCTGATCGCCGACCTCGGTCCGGTGCGGTCGCTGTCCGTCACCTTCCTGATCCCGCCGTTCGGCATCGTCTGGGGCGCGCTGTTCCTGGGCGAGGCGCTGTCATGGGCGCATGCCGCCGGCGGCGCGCTGATCGGCATGGCGGTGTGGCTGGTATTGCGGCCGGGGACGGCAGCACAGACCGGAACCCGGCAGGCCACCGGCGCTGCCGCCGAACGATGAATTGAAAACGTGAGAGACTTATAATTCAGCCGAAACATGCTTCGGGGCTTATAATCTCCTTATATTCGAGTGATGAACTCGATATTTTGGACGCAAGAGCCTCGAAGCAGGTCCTCGGCTCGACAAGCCGATGCGCGTCACTATCGTGGATGCGGTGGAAGCCTTGGCATACATGCCGAACTGCCAGCACGTCAAAGCGCTGGCCGGTCATGTCTATGGCGCTCGGCTGAGGGTTGGCAATTACCGCGTGCTGTTCGACTGGGACGGTGCCATACGAATCGTGGAAATTCAGGAAGTGAAGAAACGGGATGAACGAACCTACTAACCTTCAGACGATCGTTGGGGCGGACGGCAAGCCGGCTTTTGTCGTGATCCCGTACGGAGATTACCTCACGCGATTTGCCCATGCCGCGGACCTGATC
Source organism: Cupriavidus nantongensis (assembly GCF_041726985.1). Lineage (GTDB taxonomy): Bacteria > Pseudomonadota > Gammaproteobacteria > Burkholderiales > Burkholderiaceae > Cupriavidus > Cupriavidus nantongensis_A. Next base: position 1,479,933 of record NZ_CP168302.1, read on the forward strand.
CCGCATGCCGTGGTCCGGCGCGTGCTAATCGATGACGTACCGCCGCTGCGTGCCTGGCGCGAACATCTTGGCCTGACGCAGGCGGAAGTCGCCGCGCGGCTTGGCATCTCGCAGTCTGCCTACGCGCAGCAGGAAAACAGTACCCGACTGCGCAAGACATCGCGCGAGCGGATTGCCGCAGCGCTAGGCATCACGGCGGCACAACTCGATATCTGATCTGAGTAGCCGGATCAGGCCTGCGCCGCTGTGCCCACGTTGTACTGCTCGCGCACCATCATCACCACGCGACGGGCCTGGCGCCAGTGACGCACGGCGTCGGCTTCGCTGCGTTCGGGGAAATCGACCTCGGCGCTCCAGTTGCAGCCGGTGTGGTCGGGACGGTGCACGCACACCGCGCGCAGCTGGCAGTCCTGGCAGCCAGGCTCCTGGCGCAGGCACAGGTTGATCAGGTGCTTCAGTTCAGACAGGGGTTTGGTCAGGCGCTCCATGGATGACTCCGTCAGGCGCGCGACATGCGGCGGCGGGGGCGGGATCAGGCGCTGGCCGGCAGGTCCGGCATGCGCTCTGCGTCGACGGCGTCGGCACGGCATTGCGGGCATACGCCGTACAGCACCAGCATATGCTCGCGCAGCACAAAGGCGTTGTCGGCGGCGACCTGGCGCTGGCGCTGCTCGATGCTCTCGTCGCGGAATTCCTCCACGCGGCCGCACGCCACGCAGATCAGGTGGTCGTGGTGACCGCCTTCGTTCAGTTCAAATACGGCGTGGTCCGACTCGAAGCTGTGCCGCAGCAGGATATCGGCCTGCACCAGCTGGTTGAGCACGCGGTACACCGTCGACAGCCCGGCATCCTCGTCCTGCGTCAGCAGGATGCGATAGACATCTTCCGCGCTCAGGTGGCGCCTGGCGCTGGTGCGGAACACTTCAAGGATGCGCATCCGCGGCGACGTCGCCTTCAGGCCAGCGCGCTTGAGATGGATCGGGTTGGTGCTCTCGGATGACATGGCGGATGGCATAGGCATGCTGCGGCTGGCGCCCCGCAGTCAGGGCGGCGCCCGGCCTGGCGCCGCACGGGGCACGGCGTCAGTGGCTTGGCGGGATTTCAGGCGGGAAGCGCCAGGGCCGGCCGGGCGCTGGCGCTCCCGTCCCTGGCGGCGCGACGTGCCTGCACGGCGCGCGGAATAAAAAGGTGGCCTGGCTTGCCGCCGGAAGACGCGATCGGGAAAGCGGGGTCTGGTTGCTTTCCCGATCTTCCGGCGACTGGCTACTACCAAACGCTCCGCGTGACGGAGCGGTCCCCACAAAAGTCGGTATCGAAGGCCGCGGGGGCGGCATCCGGAAATCTGTCATGCCTGCCAGCGCTGACTGCCGTCGCGTGCCGCGCGGTGCCAGCCTGGCCGGTCTGCCCGCGCCGTCCGGTGCTTGCTTCGGTACACCGTGCGTCAGGCAGTGATTGGATAGTAAATGGGAATCGATCTCATTACAAGGAAAATTTTCGGGGTGAGGGATTTTTGGCCCGCGATGTCTCTCAGGCGATCTCCGTCTCCAGCGCCACCCCGTCCCGGCCGGGGTCCGCCCCGCCATCCAGCTGCCCGTTCGCCAGCCGGATCGCATGCACCCAGGCAATGGTGTAGTTGTACGGATTGCGAATCACCTCATAGCCTTGCGCTTCCAGTTCCGCGGTCAAATAGCGCGGAATCCGGTTGCACACGTCGATGGCATTGCTGGTCGACGAGAAGCGCGGCGCCGACACGGCCGGCTGCATCGCCATGCCGAAATCCACCACGTTCAGGATGGCCTGCAGCACCCCCATGGCGATCTGGGTGCCGCCCGGCGCGCCGAGCACGATCTCGGGCTTGCCGTCGCGGAACACGATCGAAGGGCAGGACGAAGTGAAGCGCCGCTTGCCCGGCGCGATGCTGCCGGCGCGGCCCGGGCGCGGATCGAACACGCCCATGCAGCCGTTGTGCAAAAAGCCCAGCCCCGGCGTCATCACGCCCGACGGCATCGCCAGCGAATGCGTCAGCGCAATGCAGTTGCCCTCGCCATCGACCACCGACAGGTGCGTGGTATCGCGCGGCACCACATGACCGGGATTGACGCGGGCAATGTCGACCTTGTCGCCGGCGACGATGCGTGCTGCCAGCTCGCTGGCATAGCCTTTGTCGAGCAGGCGCGCCAGCGGCACGTCGACAAAGGCCGGATCGCCGACGTGCAGGTCCTTGTCGCGGGTGGCCGCCTTCATCGCCTCACAGACAATTCGCAGGTATTCCGGCGTGTTGTGGCCGATCCGCGCCAGGTCGAAGCGCTCGAGGATGTTCAGCATCTCGATCAGCATCACGCCGCCGCCCGGCGGCTGGTTGGTGGTGATGGTGCGGTCGCGATAGGTGCCGGTCAGCGGCGCGGTGCGCTCCACTTGGTATTCCGCCAGGTCCGCGCGCGACAGCAGCCCGCCGTTGGCTTCCATGTCGGCGACGATGCGCCCGGCGATATCATGCAGATAGAACGCGTCCGCGCCTTCGCGCGCGATTTGTTCGAGGGTGTCGGCGAAGCCGGGATTGCGCAGCGGCGTGCCGATGGTCTTGGGCGATCCGTCTTCGCGGCAATAGAGGCGCCGGCCATCGGCGCTGTACGCCAGGCGTTCCCGGTTGCTGGCGCGGCCCAGCGTGCCTTCGTCGATCCAGAACGCATACATGCCCGGCCGCACGAAATAGCCGTCGCGCGCCCAGCGGATCGCCGGCGCGATGACTTCCTGCCAGGGCAGCCTGCCGTAGCTGCGGTGAATCGCCTCCAGCCCGCGCAGCGTGCCCGGCGTGGCGATCGACTGGTAGCCGATGTCGTTGAGCCGGTCCTTGACGAAGAAGCCGAAGCCGTCGCGGGCCTCGCCTTCCAGCTTGTCGGCCCACATGTCCGGCGTGGCGCGCGCCGGTGCGGTGGCGTGGAAATCGATGTACTCGTGCGCCTGGTGCGACGGCATATACACCGCGGCGGTACCGAACCCGGCGATGCCGCACATCAGCGGATCGACCACGGTCTGGGCAAACGCGCAGGCGACGGCGGCGTCCGCCGCATTGCCGCCGGCCCGCAGGATTTCGATGCCTGCTTCCGCCGCTTCGGGCTGCGGGCAGACGACCATGCCTTTTTTCATTGTGACCTCGGGATCTGGTGTCGGGTGGGCTTCAGTTGGCGCGCAGGTTCAGGTCGCCGATGGCGTCCTTCCACTTGACCGTGTCGCGCGCGGTCAGCTCGGCCAGCTTGCCGACCGGCCCGGGCATCGGCGTGACCTGCATCGCGCGCAGCTTGTCGACCACCGCGGGATCCGACAGGAATTTCTGCGTGGCCGCATGCATGCGCCGGATCGGCTCCGCGGGCGTGCCGGCCTTGGCGGCGATGCCCGACCAGCCGATGTCCTCGAAGCCCTTCAGGCCGATTTCCGGCGCCGCCGGCACGTCCGGCAGGTCCGGCACGCGTTTCGCGGCGAACACCACCAGCGGCACCAGCTTGCCGGCGCGGATCTGCGGCAGTGCGGTGCTGAGCACCGGCGCCATCACCTGCGTTTCGCCCGAGACCGTGGCGATCACGCCATCAGGCTCGCCCTTGTAAGGAACATGGGTCATGCGCAGGCCGCGCTGCTTGAGCAGCATCTCGACCACCAGGTGGGTCGAATTGCCGAGTCCCGACGAGGCGAAATTGATCGCGCCGGGTTTGGCGCGCGCCGCTTCAGCAAGGTTGTCCAGCGTGCGCAGGCCGGTCTGCGGATTGGCCACCAGCACGAACGGCACGTTGGTCAGGGTTGCGACCGGCGTGAAATCCTTCTCGGGGGAATAGGCCAGCGGCGCGTAGGCGAACTTGTTCAGCACCATCTGCGACACGCCCGCCAGGAACAGCGTGCAGCCGTCCGCGGGCTGCGCCAGCACCGACTTGGCGGCGATCACGCCGCCGGCGCCGGGCTTGTTCTCCACCACCACCGTGGTGCCGAGTTCCTTGCCGGCATGCTCGGCCCACATGCGCGCGATGGTGTCGGTGCTGCCGCCGGCTTGCTGGGATACCACCAGGCGGATGGGCCGGTTCGAGCCTGCCTCGCCGCAGCTCCAGGCGGGCACGGCCAGGCCCAGGCCAACCGCCGCGACGGCCAGGTACGAAATAACTGAGAGTTTCTTCATAGGTAGAAAGCCTGAGAACAATGTGAGGAAGCTGAGAACGCCCGGGAACGCCTGCGCATTATTGAATTGGCTTACCATGAGCGCCAGTGAATTGTTCCGATAGATGTATTAGTAAACACTCATGACTGATCCTGCAGATAGCGTCGCCTGGGCGCGCCGGCTGCGCATGCGGCATCTCGAATCCTTCCTGATCCTGCTCGACGCCGGGACGCTGTCCGCGGCGGCGCAGCGCCTGCACATGACGCAATCGGCGATGTCGCACTGGCTGGGCGAGATGGAAGCGCTCGCGGGCGCACGGCTGCTGGTGCGCGGGCGCCGGCTTCAGCTCACGCCCGCCGGCGATGCGGTGCGCAAGCTGGCGCTGCGAGTGCTGGGCGAGGTGTCGCGCGCGCATGAAGAACTGGGTTCGATCGCCAAGGGCGCGGTGGCGCGGCTGCATGTCGGCAGCGTCTTTGCCGGCGTGGCGCATCTGGTGCCGAGCGCTATCGTCAGCTTCCAGCGGGCGCAGCCCAACGTGCAGATCGAGGTCACGGAAGGCGTCTTCAATACCTTGCTGGAGCGGCTCGAGCGACGCGACTACGACGTCATCGTCGGCTCCATCGACGCGCGCGCCTATGGCCCGCACCTGGCGCACGAGGTGCTGTTCGAGGATGGCATCGGCGTGGTGGTGGCACGGCATCATCCGCTCGCGGGGCGCCAGCGCATCGCCTGGCGCGACCTGTTCGCCTTCCCGTGGGTGATGCCGCCGCGCGAGACCCTGATGCGGACCCGGCTCGACACCGTGCTGCTGGAGCGCGGCGCGGCCGGGCTGCAGCCGCGCGTGGAAACCGGTTCCGTGCTGACGCTGGAAGCGGTGCTGCGCGGCACTGACTACATCGGCGTCTGTTCCGGCGCGATGGCGCGCCACCTGGAAGCGCTGGGCCTGCTGCGCGTGCTGCCCGTGGCCGACGCCGAATCGTTCGGCCCGGTGGGCGCGGTATGGCGCCAGGGTGGGGCAGGCGAGGTTGTGCACGCGTTTGTGCGCAGCTTGCGTGAGGAAGCGGGGCGCCTGGGGCTGGGTGAAGAGCCGGACGCAACGGCCGGTTAGTCGACACGGGTGGGCGCCGCCACTTTGTACCGCTTTGTATCCGGCCTCTGGCCCCGACACGGCGGCTGACAAAGGCGGCCCGCATCGGCTACATGGCCGATACACCGGTCACCTTAAATACGTTCCGTGGCCGCGGCGTCGGATACCCCGAAAGCGAAAGCCGGCCCGCTCAACCCTCAACGTGAACTTAAGGAAACCGATCATGACTACCCAAATCGCCCGCCGCTTTGTCCTCGCCCTCGCCCTCGCTGCCGCCGCTGCCGGCGCACAGGCCGCCAGCTTCTCCGCCGCCGGCGCACGCGACCCGTTCACCGACGGTGCCCGCAGCGCGGTGGATGCCCGCGACCCGTACAGCGAGGGCGCGCGCTCGGTCCAGGAGCCGCGCAGCCCGTACAGCGATGGCGCCCGCAGCGTCGACCCGTTCAGCGACGGTGCGCGCAACGTCGATCCCTACACCGACGGCGCCCGTTCGGTCGCCGGGCTTGACCGCAGCGGCGTGTCGGCGGACCCGGCGCGCAGCATCGATCCGTATCTCGACGGCGCCTACGCCTGAGCCGTGCCGGCCGGCACGCCGGCCCGGTTCATCTCCACCAACACCACGCAACAGGAACCAGACATGACCCGTATCGAGAAAGTGCTGTACACCGGCAAGGTCCATATCACCGCGGGCGGCCGCGACGGCGAGGCGCGCAGCAACGATGGCCGCCTCAACCTGCAGCTGTCCTCGCCAGGCTCGCGCGGCGCCGGCACCAACCCGGAGCAATTGCTGGCGGCGGGCTGGTCGGCATGCTTTATCGGCGCGATCGGGCTGGCCGCCGGCAAGCGGCAAATCAAGCTGCCGTCGGACCTGTCGGTCGATGCCGAGATCGACCTGGGCATGGCGGGCGACGCCTACCTGCTGCAGGCCCGGCTCAATGTCAGCATTCCCGGCATCGAGCGCGAGCTGGCGCAGGGGCTGGTCGATACCGCGCACCAGACCTGTCCGTACTCCAAGGCGCTGCGCGGCAACGTCCACGTCGAGACCCGGCTGGTCTGAAGCAAGGGGCTGCCTGATCGCGAGGCAGCCCCCATCCTGCATCTCATGACCGCGGCAGCCCTGGGCTGCCGCGGTCGCTTGCCGCTGGTCAATGGCCGGCGCTCTGCCCGCCATCGACGTGCAGGATCTCGCCGGTCACAAATGGCGCCGAATCCAGGTACAGCACGGCGTCGACGATATCGCGCATCTCCCCCATATGGCCCATCGGGTGCAGCGCGCCCAGGGCCGCGTGGGTCTCGGGCGCGTGCATCGGCGACTTGATGATGCCGGGCGAGACGGCGTTGGCGCGGATGCCGGTGCGGGCGTATTCGATCGCCAGCGAGCGGGTGGCCGCATTCAGGCCGCCCTTGGTCAGCGAGGCCAGCACCGAAGGCACGCCGCTGAGGGCATGGTCGACCAGGCTGGTGGTGATGCTGACCACGTGGCCGCTGCGCTGTTTCTCCATCTCGGCGACGGCCATCTGCGTGATATGGAAAAAGCCGGCCAGGTTGATGCCGGTGACCGCTGTGTAGTCCGCGCCGGTATAGCTGGTGAACGGCTTGGCAACGAAGATGCCGGCGTTGTTGACGAGCGTATCGATACGACCGAACCTGGCCACGCCCTCGGCGATGACGCGGCGCGCGGTGGCCGGGTCGGCCAGGTCTCCGGCGACGGCCAGGAGGTCCTGGTCGTCGGACGGGCGGATGCTGCGCGCCGTGGCGACGACGCGATCGCCGCGTTCGCGGAAGGCCTTGACCAGTTCCGCGCCTATGCCCTGCGATGCGCCTGTGATGACGACGACTTTCTGTGCTGCACTCATGTTTTCACCTCGATGTAGGTTGGTCCGGCTAGCGTGCCGATCGGGCCCGCGGCGCCGATGGGTTCCAATCTAGGGGCTCGGGCCGGCCTTTCGAAGGCACTGGCCGGACAAACAGTTATGCGTGGCGCGTACTAATGCACGGGCGCGTCAGTCGACTTCGGCGGGGCGCGAACCTATGATGGCGACTGCCCTGGATACCGGGCGAGGTCCGTTACCAGCAGGGGAAGCCATGAAACGCCAATTCGATGACCTCCAGCTCGGCAGCATCGAACTGTTTTGCCTGGCCGCGGAACTGGGCAGCTTTACCGCGGCCGCGGTCGCCGCTGGCGTGACGCCGCCCGCGGTCAGCCGTACCGTGCAGCGGCTGGAGGAGAGATTGGGCGTGCGGCTGTTCGTGCGCACCACGCGGCAGATCCGCCTGACGGACGAAGGGCGCCTGTACTTCGAGCAGAGCCGCGCCGCGCTGGCGCAGCTGGTCGATGCCGAACGGCAGATCGGCGGCCAGCACGCGACGCCGGCCGGGCGGCTGCGCATCAGCCTGCCGACGCCGTATGCCCACTATCGCGTATTGCCGGTGCTGCCGGCATTCCGGGCCCGGTACCCGGAAGTCCAGATCGACGTGCACATCAGCAACCGCAATGTGGATTTCGCCGATGACACCTATGACCTGTGCGTGCGCGGACGTGCGCCGGACGACTCGAACCTGATCGCGCGCAAGCTCGAGGACGCCGAGCTGGTGGTGGTGGCGGCGCCCGCGTACCTGCGGCAAGCCGGCACGCCGCAAACGCCGGAGGATCTGCTGCGGCATGAGTGCATACAGTTCGAGCGCCCCAGCAGCGGGCGCAGGATTCCCTGGACCCTCCGGATCGACGGCACGGAAACCGATATCGTGACGACCGGCTCGTACACGGCGTCGGAGGACATCCTTGGCGGCGCCACGCTGGTGCGCGCCGGCGCCGGCCTGTTCCAGACCTATCGCTTCGTGGTGGAGCAGGACCTGCGCGACGGCACGCTGGTGGAGGTGCTGCGCGAATACGGCGGCAGCGCGCGCCCCTTCGTGCTGCTATACCCGTCCGCGCGCCATGTCACGCGCCGGGTCCGGGTCTTCGTAGACTTCCTGCTCGAAAAATTCTCGGCGTAGCCGTTCGGCTCATGCCGGCCGGACCTGGGCGATGACCACCAGGATCACGGCCGCGTTGCCCGGCTGCTGGAAGTGCGAAGAGATCGTGCGCGCGTGGCCGGCCCTGTCGCCCAGCACGTCGCGGAACAGGTCCGACGCCGCGTCGAGCACCGCCGGTTGCGCGAACCAGCCGGGCGCGCTGGCAATGTGGCCGTCGACCCGCACGATGTGATCGAGCCGCGCAAAGCCGCCCAGATGCGCGTCGATCTGCGCCAGCACGTTGAGCGCGGCCAGTTCGGCGGCACGCCTGCCTTCGTCGACGCTCAGGTCCTTGCCGACCTGGCCCTGCCAGACGACCTTGCCGTCCTGCAGCGGCAATTGCCCGGAAATGAACAGCAGGTCGCCGGCCTGGCTGACCGCGGTATAGCTGCCCAAAGGCTGGGGCGGTTGCGGCAGCGCCAGGCCGCGCGCCGCGAGTCGTTGCTGGACAGACATGGTGGCTCCCATCCAAAGGTGGTGTCGCAAACGGCACGGCGAGGGCCGGCCGCGGCATCGGAGACGGCAGCAGGCGCATCTCGCGTTCCGCTGTCGTGGCTCACACGGCAGACTCTATGGGCTCGCCGGCACGCGATAAAGCCATCGGCAGGAACAGGACTTGATACATGACGTAACCAGTCCGGCCGCGGCGTCTTGGCGGCAGCGTAGCGCTGCTCAGGCCAGCGTCTGCGCGACCATGGCCGCGGCGGCCAGGCTCGAGGTACCTATGGCGAGCCAGCATCCGAGCAGCAGGGCACCGTGGGCGAGGCTTCGGCTTGGGTTCATGGTGTGGTCTCCTGTCAGATGCTGGCTGCGTGGGTCAGCGCTCGATCACCGGGGCGTGCACCGGGGCGATCGATGCGTGCGGCGTGGCGGTGCGTTGCGCCACCTTGTGCACCATGGTGTAGGCGTAGTCGATGCCCATGCCGTAGGCGCCCGAGTGTTCCTTGGCGATGCCGGTGACGGCGTCATAGGTGTCGCGGTTCTTCCAGTCACGCTGCCACTCCAGCAGGACCTGCTGCCACGTCACCGGCACCACGCCGGCCTGGATCATGCGCTGCATGGCGTAGTCGTGCGCTTCCTTGCTGGTGCCGCCCGAGGCGTCGGCGACCATGTAGATCTCGTAGTCGCCTTCCAGCATCGCGCTCAGCGCGAAGGTGGTGTTGCAGACTTCGGTCCACAGCCCGGCCACCACCACCTTCTTGCGGCCGGCGGCCTGCAGTGCGTCGCGCACCTTCTGGTCATCCCACGAATTCATCGAGGTGCGCTCGAGGGTCTGCTTGCCGGGAAACACATCCAGCAGCTCGGGGTAGGTGTAGCCCGAGAACGAATCGCTCTCGACGGTGGTGATGGTGGTCGGCACGTCGAACACGCGGGCCGCCTTGGCCAGCCCGATCACGTTGTTCTTCATGGTCTGGCGGTCCATCGACTGGACCCCGAAGGCCATCTGCGGCTGGTGGTCGATGATGATCAGCTGGCTGTTGCGCGGGGTCAGGACTTCGAGCTTGGCGTTCGACATGATGTCTCCTAAACGATTCAAAATTGTTGATTGTCTGTGGCGGCGCGGTTTCGTCTGTATCGCTCCCATGTGCAGAACTATATCCAACGCCGTGATGCTTTTTCTTGGCATGGATTGTCATGGTTATTCAAAAAAATTGATAAAAGGATCGCGCGCTCGTGCGTGGCCGGCCACGATTGCCTTGAGGTTGGAAATGCGAATTGTTATCATTTTGGGTCATTCCCTGCCCGCATCGCGCCATGCCCGCCGCCCCCGCTCCCGCTCCCGCTCCCGCTTGCCATCCTTGTTGTCTCAGTCACGCCAATAGCGCGGGTAATGCCGCCGCGCGCGCGGCGCTGCGGGTGCCGGCGTGAGCAAGTCGTTGCAGGCGGGCGGGTGGCGCTATCGCGCGGGCGTGGGTGCGCGTGCACTGGCGGCTATTGCCGGGGGCTATGCGCTGGCCGCGCTGGCCACCGCGACGCTGGCGCGCTATCTGCCGATGGCGCGGCACGATGCCGTGACCACGGCGACGCTGCTGTCGTTCGCCATCTATGCCGGCGCGGCGGTCTGGGTGTTTGCGGTGCGTAGCGCCTGGCGTGCGTGGGCGGGCCTGGCGCTGCCGGCCGCGCTGCTGTCCGCCATGCTGGCGTTCGGGCAGGGGGCGTGATGCGCGCGGGATTCAGGCAGTCGATGGCATGGCTCCACACCTGGAGCGGCCTGCTGGTGTGCTGGGTGTTGTTCCTGATGTTCTGCGGCGGCACCGCCAGTTACTACAAGGAGGAGATTTCGCTGTGGATGCGGCCGGAGCTGCATCGCACCGCGCCCGCCGATGCCGCGCAGATTCCGGCCGCGCAGATGGCACAGAACGCTCTGCGCTATCTGGAGCGCGAAGCGCCCGATACCGCGCGCTGGATCATCACGCTGCCGGATGCGCGGCGCGACGCGGTCAATGTGCTGTGGACCTACAAGCCGGGGCAGGCGCCGCGCGATGCCGACGGCAAGCCGCGCCGCTTCGACACGCGCCTGCTCGATCCGGCCACCGGTGCGCCGCTGCAGGCTGCGCGCGAGACCCGCGGCGGCGAATTCCTCTACCGGCTGCACTTCGACCTGCATTACATGCCGGCCAAGTGGGCGCGCTGGATCGCCGGATTCTGCGCCATGTTCATGCTGGTGGCGATCGTCAGCGGCGTGATCACCCATCGCCGCATCTTTGCCGACTTCTTTACGTTCCGGCGCGGCAAGGGCCAGCGTTCCTGGCTCGATGCTCATAACGCACTGGCGGTGCTGCCGCTGCCGTTCCACCTGATGATCACCTACACCGGGCTTGTCACGCTGCTGTTCATGTACATGCCGTGGGGCGTCGAGGCGGCATACGGCGGCGACCTGCGCGCGTTCCAGGCGCAGACCAGGCTGCGCCCGCTGCCGCCCAAGGCCGCCGGCACGGCCGCGCCGCTGGCAAGCGTGCCGGACATGATGGCGCAGGCCGGGCGCGCGTGGCAGGGCGGGCAGGTGCGCCGCATCGTGGTGAACCTTCCGGGCGATGCCAACGCTACCGTGACTCTCTCGCGCGCCGAGCCCGATACGCTGTCGCACGATCCGCTCGCGCTGGAATTCGCGGGTGCCAGCGGCGCCCTGCTGGGCGCGTATGCCGAAGACAAGTCCGCCGCCGAACTGACGCGCAGCGTCATGACCGGCTTGCATATCGCCAGCTTTGCGCCCCCCGGCCTGCGCGCGCTGTTCTTCCTGTGCGGGCTGGCCGGTTCCGCCATGGTCGCCACCGGCGCCATCCTGTGGGCGGTGCGCACGCGCCAGCAACAGGCCAGGGCGATTGCGGCGCGGGGACGGCCGGGTTTCGGGCTGCGCCTGGTCGAGGCGCTCAATATCGGCGCGATCGCCGGCCTGCCGGTGGCCTTTGCCAGCTACTTCTGGGCCAACCGGCTGTTGCCGGTGGCAATGGCGCAGCGGCCCGAGGCCGAGATCCGCTGGTTCTTCATCGCCTGGGCCGCGTGCGCGGTCCTGGCGCTGTGCCGGCCCACGCGCGCCATGTGGTGCGCGCAGCTGTGGGCGGGCGCGGCGTTGTTCGGCGCCATCCCGCTGCTCAATGCGCTGACCACCGGCTCGCATCTCGGCGTGACGCTGCTGCAGGGGCGTGGTCCGGCCGCCGTGGCCGGCTTCGACCTGGTGTCGCTGGCGCTCGGCCTGGCGCTTGGCGCCGCGGCCTGGATCACGGGTCGCCGGCAAGCCGTGGGCTCACGCGTGGCATCGCGCCCGCGCAACGTCGCCGCCGCTACGCAGGAGGCCGCATGAACGCGCTGGCTTCGTTCGCGCTGTCGCTGGCCGGGTTTGCCGCGCTGGCGCTGTCGCTGGAGCGCCATCATGCCGATATCCATGGCCGCGGCAGCGTGCCGTCGCGCGGCACGGTGGCGCGCTTGCGCCTGGCGGGCGCGGTGGCGCTGGCACTGGCGTGGGGACTGCATATCGCCGCGCAGGGCGGGCCGATGGGCACGGTGTCGTGGGTGGGCACGCTGACCGCCAGTGCCATTGCCGTGGCGCTGGGCCTGTCCTACGCGCCGCGCGCGGTGCAGCGACTGCTGCCCGGCATGGCGCTCATCGGGCTGGCTGGCGCGGGCGCCGGCTGGCTGCTGCCCGGCTGAGGCCCCGGCTAGCCGGCTTGCGCTGCACCGCGACCGCGTCCAGGTGCCATACTTGCCGCTTTGCTCCCGTTCCCACTCGCAATGAGGCCGCCGACGATGGATCGATTTCAGGCCATGCAGGTCTTCCAGCGCATCGTTGAAGTGAATGGCTTCAACAAAGCGGCCGAAACCCTTGGCCTGCCCGCATCGTCCGTAACGCAGACCATCAAGAGTCTTGAAGCCCATCTTGGGGTCAGGCTGTTGCATCGGACCACCCGCCGCCTCAAGCTCACCGAGGACGGCGAGCGGTATTACGAGCACTGCAAGCGCATTCTCGAGGACGTGGAAAACGTGGAAGGCAGCTTCCCCGGCTTGCAGGGAAATCCTCGCGGAAGACTGCGTGTGGATGCGCCAACGTCGCTGGGTAAAGCGGTGCTCATTCCAGCCCTGAAGGACTTCCGGCAGCGATACCCGGACATCGCGCTGACGCTTACGCTGACCGATCGCACCGTCGATATCGTCCAGGAAGGTATTGACTGTGCGATTCGCACTGGCGCCATTGCGGATTCTTCAGTCCTGGTGGGGCGGCAGATCGGCAGTTTCACCTGGCTGACATGCGCTTCGCCGGAATATCTCGGCAGAGCCGGTCGGCCCTCGGATCTTGCGTCGCTGCGCAGCCACGAAACCATCGGTTATCTGCTAAGCCGCACAGGGCGGCCGATGGTCTGGCAATTCGAGGTCGATGGCGAACTCAAGGCGTTCCATCCCGCCGGCAACCTGATGGTCAACGATACGGAAGGCTACATCGCTTGCGGCATCGAGGGATTGGGAATTATCCGTGCGGGCAGTTTTATGCTGAAGCCCCACCTCGACAGCGGACGGTTGCGGCAAGTGCTCCCCGAATATGTGTCTGGCCCGGTGGCGGTCTCTCTCCTCTATCTGCGCAACCGCCATCAGCCACCCGCGCTGCGGGCATTCATCGACTGGGTCCAGGCCATTTTTGCCGCCGATCCGCGATTCAAGAAGCCGCCAACACCCCGCAGGGTCCGAGCGGACATCAAAAGCGCCGAGGCTTGACCCTTCCGCACCGGCGTCGCCGGCCGATGATCTCGCCCGATTATTCGGCGAGGCCGAATTCTCAAAGCGCAGGTAGTGGCTTAATCGAGGCGCCCTCGGTCGGCAACATACGGCTATCGAGAACTTCGAGTCGAAGCCATGACCCGCCTCACACTCAACGGTAATGCCATATCGCTGGACGTCGATCCGGATATGCCATTGCTTTGGGCGCTGCGCGACACGCTGGAGATGACCGGTACAAAATTCGGCTGTGGCATGGCGCTGTGTGGCGCATGTACGGTCTTGCTTGACGGAGCGCCGATCCGCTCATGCCAGACCAAGGTGAAAGATGTGGCCGGCCGAAAGGTCACCACCATCGAAGGCGTGGCGGGCAAGGTTGCCGAGGCGGTCCAGCAGGCATGGGTCCGGCTGGATGTTCCGCAGTGCGGCTATTGCCAGTCTGGCCAGGTCCTCGCGGCCACCGCGCTGCTGACGGAAAAGCCCGCCCCGACCGACGACGAGATTGAGGCCGCCCTGTCCGGCAATCTATGTCGCTGCGCCACCTATCACCGGATTCGCTCGGCGGTGCACGAGGCTGCGCGCGCGCTGGGAGGCTGACATGCATGTCCCGAAGATCTTCGCGCTGCGTGGTCCGCAGAACGCAGGCCGCCGGCGCTTCATGATTGGCGCCATGTCCGTTGGCGCCGGGCTGATGGTCGGCTTCCACCGCCTGGCATCCAATTCACCCCTGGCGGCAGATCCCGCGCTGGCCGATGTCAATCCTTTCACGGGCTACGTGCAGATCGGCGCCGACAACAAGGTGACCGTGATCGCATCGCAGTTCGAAAGCGGGCAGGGCATCTGGCACGGCATCGCGACGCTGGTCCAGGAGGAGCTCGATGCCGACTGGAACGACATCGATGTAGTGGGCGGCTACGGGAATCCGCGCCTTTATTCGAACAAGGTGCTTGGCATGCAGGCGACAGGCGGCTCCACGGGCACGGCGATCTCGTTTGACCGGTATCGCCAGGCTGGTGCGGCGGCGCGCCAGATGCTGATCGCCGCGGCGGCGCAGATGTGGCGCGTGCCGGCGTCCGAGATTCGCACAGCCAAGGGCGTCCTGACGCACGCTTCCGGGCGGTCTGCGACCTATGGCAGCGTTGCCGCGTTGGCAGCTACGCTTTCGCCGCCCGCACACGTCGCCTTGAAGTCACCCAAGGACTGGGTCTATATCGGTAACGAATCCCTGCGCCGGTATGACACACCGCCGAAGGTCGTGGGCAAGCACCAGTTCGTCATCGACATCAAAGTGCCGGGGATGCTGACGGCCATCATGCTCCACCCGCCACGCTTCGGGGCAACGGTCAAGTCCGTAGACGACAGCGAAGCACGCCGGATCAAGGGCTTCGTACAGACCGTCACGATTTCCCGCGGCGTGGCCGTCGTCGCCGATCACATGTGGACGGCTCTGAAGGCCCGGGACCTCGTCAAGGTCGTCTGGGACGAGTCGCGTGCCGAGAGCCTCGGTTCGGCGGAGCTGACGATGAAGTACCACACGCTCGCGCAGAAGGGCGGTGAAGCCGTGGCGGTGAACCAAGGCGATATCGATGGCGCCTTCGCGTCGGCCGCGCAGGTCATCGAGGCGACTTACGAATTTCCGTTCCTTGCACACGCGCCGCTGGAACCGCTGAATGCGGCCGTCAGGAAGAATCCGGACGGCACGATTGAAGTCTGGGGTGGACACCAGTACCAGGATGCCTATCTGGCGCTGATTGCCGACCTCGTTGGCCTGCCTGCCGACAAAGTCATTCTCCGCGTCATGCGCACGGGCGGCAGCTTCGGCCGCCGTGCAGTATTCGATGCCGATGTCATCTTCGAGGCGGTCAGCATCGCCAAGGCAATAGACTACCGCGCGCCGGTGAAAGTCCAGTGGACCCGCGGGAACGATATGCGCGCCGGTCAGTACAGGCCGATGTATCTGCATAAGCTAAAGGCAGCGATTGACGCCAGCGGCAAGCTTGTTGGCTGGCGCGACACCATCGTAGGACAGTCACTGTGCAAGGGGACACCGTTCGAGGGTTGGATCAAGGACGGGGTGGACCCGACCACGGTGGAAGGAGCCGCCACGATGCCCTACGCAGTGCCCGCCCGGCGCGTAGATGTCACGTCCACCGAGGTAGGGGTGCCAGTGACCTTCTGGCGCTCGGTCGGGATGAATCACTCCGGCTATGCGGTCGAGTGCTTCATGGATGAAGTCGCCGCACTGGCGGGCAAGGATCCGCTGCAGTTCCGGCTGGATCTGCTGAGCGCCCATCCCCGTCACGCGGGCGCGCTGCGCCTGGCGGCCGGAAAAGCGGGCTGGGGCCAACCTCTGCCGCCGGGACGTGCGCGCGGCCTGTCCGTGACCGAGACCTTCGGCACGGTGGTTGTGCAGATCGCCGAGGTGTCGAACGAGAGTGGCAACGTCAGGGTTCACCGGGTGGTCTGCGTTGTCGACTGCGGTCTTGTCGTGAGTCCCGACCAGGTGCGCGCCCAGATGGAAGGCGGCATCGGCTTCGGCATGGGCGCGGCGCTGAAGTCGCAGATCACCCTGGACAAGGGGGCCGTCGTGCAGGGCAACTACGGCGACTACGACGTGCTGCGCTTGAATGAAATGCCCCGTGTTGAAGTCCATATCGTCGAATCCGACGCGCCGCCTTCAGGCGCGGGGGAGCCCGGTGTGCCGGGCGCCGGACCCGCGGTGGCCAACGCCCTGTTCGCGTTGAACAAAAAGCCGCTCCGCAAGCTTCCAATCCTCCAGAATCTTTGACGCTGTGATGCACCCTCGCGCTCTCATTTATGGCCGCCGTTATCGGCATTCGCCGTAGTCGTTGCGCTGGCCGCGGTGTCCGAACTCGGCGCGCTGGCACCGGGACGACGGGGCCGGGCGGAAGCACGCCAAGCGTGTCGCGCGGCTGCAAGAGCACTTCAGGTTCTCCGCCGCGTGATGGGCTCCCGCTTCTGTCCGGATGTGCGCAGCGGGTTGCTCGTGCATACCAGGCGATTTCGTACCAAAGTACGGAACCAAGGGCAAAGAAATAGAGACCTGTTTCGGGCGTCCTTTAAGGTGGCAAACCTAAGGGTGGCGAGTCGTTCCTCGCGGAAACAGGAGAAGACATGGGTGCACCTCATTCTCACGAAACCGCGCCGGCGTCGGCGTCTAGGCCTGCGCCGCGTGGCGCGCGGCAAAGCTCCTGGCCGGATCGCGGTGTGGTGTCCCCGGTTGCGCGCGGGCTTGCCGTACTGGAGGCCTTCGGCAGTGGCTATCTCTGGCTTGGCAATGGCGATATCGCAAGGTTGACGGGCATTCCCCCTGCCAGCGTGTCCCGGATACTTCGGTCCCTGACTGCGTGCGGATACCTGCAGCATGATCCGGCATCGCGCAGGTACGTCCTGGCACCGCGGGTGCTTGCCCTCGGCTATGCCGCCATCGCCCAGTCCGATGTGCGCGGCGCCGCCCGCGAACCGATGCAGGCATTGGCTGATGACGTGGGCGGGTGTCTGACGCTCGGAGTGCGCGACAGGCTGGATCTCTTTGTCCTGGAGGCATGCCGCAGCCGCGAATTCGATATGGACGTGGTATTTGCAGCCGGGCAGCGCTACTCCTTTTCGTCATCCGTATCAGGCTGGGCGATGCTGGGAGCGCTGCCTGAAGGAGAGCGCTTTTACCTGCTTGACAACATCCAGCGCAAGCATCCCAGGGAATGGGCGCGACTGCGCCGGCGTATGGGCGAGGCGATCGCGCAGATCGCCGACCAGGGATTCTGCAGCGCGCCGTGCGAGTGGGAGCCCGAACTGCACATCGTTGCTGCGCCCGTCCTCCTCGCCGGCAGCGCGCCCCTTGCGCTTGCATGCATCAGTCGTGCCCGGCGAATGTCGAAGGCCCGGGTCAACCGCGAAATCGGTCCGCGCATGGCGGGCATGGCCATGAGGCTGCAGGAGATTCACGTGGCCAACAACGCACCGGACGCAACGGAATGAAAAGCGCACGGGATCACGAAGGCACACAGACGTTGCAACGCGGGCTCGACGTGCTCACAGCGTTCAGAGGGGATCGCAAGCCGCTGACCAACGGTGAACTGGTGCGACGCACCGGACTGTCCAAGGCCACTGTTTCCCGCCTGACAACGACTCTGGTGCAACTTGGCTTCCTGCGTCGCGCCGCGCTTGGGGTTGGCTTCGAGCTGGGCACACGTGGTTTGGGACTCGGGCACGCATTCTTGCAGGGGAGCCCATTGCACGTCACCGCCATGCCGCTGATGCAGCGCGTTGCGGATCGGCTGAATGTTTCCGTGGCCCTTGCGATGGCTGAGAACATCCATATGCTCTATGTGGCATACGCGCCGGGGAAACGCATTGCCACGCTCAGGCTGGGAGTCGGCTCGTTCCTGCCCATGGGATTGACCGCGGTGGGCAGGGCCTACCTCTATTCGCTCGCACCCGATTCCAGGCGAGCGATGCTCGCCAGGCTAGGGCAAGCCGATCCACGACATGCCGACGCCATCGCGTCTGGCGCGCGGGCGGCGTTTGAAGACCTGGAAGCCTCGCAGACATGCACCTGTATCGGCGAATTCCAGAGGGATGCCGTCGGTATTGCAACGCCCGCTGCCATCGGCGTGCACGGTACGCCGATGGCACTGAGTTGCGGCGCTGTCGGACTGGCTTCGCGCCTTGGCGTGGCGAAGCCGCGGATCGTACCCGAACTCCTGGCGCTACGGCACGAGCTGGAGATGGCAGTGGCAAAGCTGGATACGGGTCCGGTCCCAGCATCGGCGCTGGTCGCCAGACCCGACGGGATCTAGATCTCGGCGTGAATGTCCACATCCCGGGTTTCTTCGAAGCAGACGAGCAACACAACCACCGACAGCACGCACCAGCCGATGGGGTACCAGAGGCCCGAGAAAATGTTGCCGGTCTGCGACGAGATCGCGAATACCACCGTAGGCAATAGGCCGCCCACCCAGCCGGTAGCGAGGTTGTAGGGGACCGACATGGAGGTGTACCGGATGCGCGTGGGGAACATCTCCACCAGGGCTGGCCCGATGCACATGACGGTCAGGACGGAACAGGCGAGGAAGATCACCAACAGCGCGAAGATCATCGGCTTGTTAATGTCATGGCTCCCGGTTGCAACGGGATACCCATTGGCAGTCAGCACGTTGACCAGTGCTGCCGAGAACTGCTCCGCCCGCTGCTTCCGCGCTGTGTCGTCAAGGCCGGCGGCGTCGTAGCCGTTCAGTGACGCGTCGCCGACACGGATCACCGTTGTGTTGCGACTATCCACCAGTTGGTAACTGACGCCGAGACCCGCCAGCGCTTGTTTTGCCGTGTCGCAAGGGGACGTGAAGCGGCGGTTGCCCAATGGGTTGAACATCAGCGAGCAATGCGCCAGGTCTGTTTGCAGCACCACAGGCGCATCGACGCGTGCAGCGGCGAGCGCCGGATTCGCGTAGCGTTCGAGGCCGTGAAAAATGGGCAGCACCAGCAATGCTGTGGCGATATAGCCGATGCAGAGGGACGGCTTTCGGCCGATGCGGTCGCACAGCCATCCCGAAATCGGAAAGAAAGGCAGGGAAGCGGCGGTGGCAAGGAGGACGAGCGTATTAACGGTGCCGCCGTCGACCTTGAGTGTCTGCGTCATGAAGTACGTCGGATACAGGGCGGCCATGTAGTACATCGAGGTCATGCCAGCACAGAGCGCAAAGGCGGTGGCAATTCGGCCGAAGTTCTTCCGGTTCAGGAAGGCATCGCGGATCGGGGAGCTTGACAGCGCTTTCTGGCGGCGCAGCCGCTGAAAGGCGGGAGATTCTTCCATCTTCAGGCGCAGGGCAAGCGAAATGGCGAGCAGGATGGCCGACCCGAGGAAGGGCAGCCGCCAGCCCCAGGTATCGAAGCCGTCGCCGGACACCTGCCGCGCGAGGTAGATCACCAGGAACGACATCAGCAGGCCCGCCGTGGTCGCTGCCGTGGTCCAGGACATATTGAACCCTCTGTTTCTGGCAGGCGAGTATTCGGCGACGTAAGTCAGGGCGCCGGTGTACTCGCCGCCCGCGGCAAGGCCCTGGCAGATGCGCAGCAGGATCAGGGCGATGGGGGCGGAGATGCCGACCGATGCGTAGGTCGGCAGACACCCCACGGCTACCGTCGAGATGCCCATCAGGCAGATCGTGACAAGGAAGGTGCGCTTGCGGCCGATCATGTCGCCGATGCGTCCGAACATCAATGCGCCCAGTGGGCGCGTCATGAAGCCGATCGCGAAGGTGAGCAGCGCAAAGACGAAGGCGGTCGTGCTGTCGACAGCGGAAAAGAATTGCGTGGCCAGAACCGATGCCAGCGAGCCATACAAGGCGAACTCGTACCACTCGAATGCCGTGCCAATGGAGGCGGCCCAGATGGCCCGGCCCATGGGTGGCGTGGACGCCGCGGCGCCATCGATCGGTGTGTCGATCCCAACGGGGTGATTCATTTGTCTGTCTCCTGTCGAAAGCATGAAATGCGGCTGCTCTGGCCGCCCGCTCATCGCGAGTCGCGCAATGCGCCGAAACTTCATTGACGATGCGTTGGCGTGCCATGACCCGTCAATGCGCGGCCGAGCAAGATTCCGTACTTTGGAAAGACGCCATGGGGCTGGCCCGGCAGCCGGCCTGGCTTACCGTGCATGAGCAACGCGAATTTCCGAAGTACGGAACATTCGGTGTGCCGTCGTTGACGCAGCCCATGCGTGAGACCACGATCGACTACAGAGGCCCGGCCAGCTGCGCCACGCAACGCGAGACAGCTAAAGAGCCCACGCAGCGCAGCCCCGACCTGCGGGGCTGCCGAAACTCGAGACACGATCCTTTGGAACCACGATGAATGAATCGCTACGAAGTAGCTGGGTACCGACGCCACAGGTGGTCGAGTCGGCAAACGTCACCGCGCTCGGGCGCCGTCTGGGTGCCGCCGACTACGACGCGCTCCTTGCCATTTCCACCGAAGCGCCCGAGCGCTATTGGCGTGAGGTGATGCAGTATTGCGGCATCGTCTGGGACAAGCCGTATGCGTCCTTCATCGATACCAGGGAGGGGCTGCCGTTCCCGCGATGGTTCGAAGGCGGGCGGCTGAACTGGGTGAAATCCGTCACCCGCTGGGCCCAGACGCCAGCCAGCGCTGCCCGCTGGGCCGTGGTGGCCGAGCGGGAAGACGGGAAGGTTGACCGCATCACGTACGAGGCGCTGGCCGAGCGGGTACAGCAGTTTGCGGGCGGGCTGGTGGCCCAGGGCGTGCGGCGGGGGGATCGCGTCGGCATGCTGATGGAGAGCGGAATCGAGGCCACGGTCACTGCGCTCGCGGTGGCGTGGTGCGGCGCGATCATCGTGCCGCTCTTCAGCGGCTTCGGGGTGGATGCCATCGCATCGCGATTGTCCGCTTGCGAAGCCAGATGGCTGGTCGCGTCCGACGCGTTGCAGAGACGCGGCAAGCGCATAGATACGTGGCAGACCATTGCCGGGGCGCTGGAATCCTTGCCTTCGATCGAAGCAATGGTGTGGAAATGCGGAGCGGGTTTGCCGGTCTTGCCTGGCTCGGCCGTCCGCAGCGTGGACTGGAGCGAGGTCGCCGCTGCCGCGCCCATGCTGGAAGCGGCATCCATGGGCGCCGACGATCCGTTCATGGTGATCTACACCTCGGGCACCACCGGGAAGCCCAAGGGTGCCGTACACACCCACGGCGGCTTCCCCTTGAAGATCGCGCACGATGCGGCTCTCCATTTTGATCTGGGCGAGCGCGATGTGCTTTGCTGGCCCGCCGACATGGGATGGATCGCCGGTTCACTCGTCATGTCTTCGGCTTTGCTGCGCGGTGCGACGTTGGTCTGCTACGACGGCGCGCCGGACTTTCCGGACTGGTCCCGGATGTCGCGCGTGATCGAACGGCATCGCGTCACGCACTTCGGGTCCGCGCCGACATTGATCCGCGGACTCGCGGCAAATGCAGCGACAGCGACGCGCGCCGATACATCGTCTGTCCGGCTTCTCATCACCGCGGGAGAAGGCATCGATCCCGAGCACTTTGTGTGGTTCGGCCGCGCTTTCGGCCAGGGCGATACGCCGGTTGTGAACTACACGGGAGGCACCGAGGTATCCGGGGCGCTGTTGTCCAGTGTGATCGTCCGGCCGATCGCTCCCGCGGGTTTCAATACCGTCTCTCCGGGTGTGCGCGCTGATGTCGTCGATGTACTGGGAAACAGCGTCACCGGCGTCATCGGCGAACTGGCCATTCGCGCACCCTTTATCGGCATGACCAAAGGGTTCTGGAACGATTCGTCGAGGTACCTGGAGTCCTACTGGAGCACGATCCCAAACCTGTGGGTGCATGGCGACCTGGCGTTGCGCCGCGACGACGGCACCTTCTTCTTGCTTGGCCGGTCCGACGACACGATCAAGCTCGCCGGCAAGCGGCTTGGCCCTGCGGAAGTGGAAGACGTGCTGCTGGAACTTCCGGAGGTGGCCGAGGCGGCAGCTATCGGTGTTGATGACCCGGTGAAGGGCCAGAAACTGGTCGCGTTCCTCGTACTCGTGCCGGGGGCCGCGATCGATCGAAGCGCACTCGCCGCGAGGGTGGGGGCACACGTCGACACCAGACTCGGCCGACCATTCCGGCCGGCGCATGTCCACATCGTCAGTCAGTTACCGAAGACACGAAGCTCGAAGATCATGCGGCGGGCGATCCGCAGCGCGTACACCGGCCAGCCGACCGGTGACCTGTCGGCGCTCGATAACTCCGCCGCACTGGCAGAAATCGAAGGGCTGGCAGCGGAGCAGTGAACCCGCGGGCGGCCGCAAAGCCCACCTGCAAAATATGGAGACCGCCATGGAGCTTGGACTCAGAGGGCGATCCGTCCTGATCACCGGCGCATCGCAAGGCATCGGAGAAGGCCTCGCCTGGAGCTTCGCCAGGGAAGGATGCGAATTGAAGTTGATGGCCCGCTCCGGAGAACGGCTGGAGACGCTGGCTCAAACACTGCGCGAGACCTGCGGGGTGGGGGTGGAGACGCTCCCCGTGGATCTGACGCAGCCTGGCGCCATCCACCGCGCCGCCGAGTTTGGTGGCAGCGCCGACATTCTGGTCAATAACGCTGGCAGCATTCCCGGCGGCGACCTGTGGGACGTCGATGAAGCCAGTTGGCGCGCCGGCTGGGAACTGAAGGTGTTTGGCTATATCAATCTGACCCGCCAGATCTATCCCAGGATGCGGGCTCGTGGCAGTGGCGTCATCCTCAACAACATCGGGAACGGTGGTGAAAACTACGACTTCCACTACATCGCCGGCTCGACCGGCAACGCTGCGCTGATGGCCTTCACCCGCACGCTGGGCGGGCGCAGCTTGACCGACCACGGCGTCCGCGTGCTCGGAGTCAATCCCGGTCCCGTGGAGACGACGCGCATTACCAATGTGCTGAAGAAGCGTGCGGCCAGCGCGCTTGGCGACCCGGCACGCTACACAGAATTGATGGCAGGTTATCCCCTGGGGCGGCCAGCTTCGGTGGGGGAGGTGGCGGACGCCTTCGTCTACCTCGCTTCGGACCGGTCCGCTTACACCTCGGGAACCATTGTCACCATCGACGGCGGGATCAGCGCCCGCCGATCCATCGCATGAGTAGCACCCAGTCACGAGAGACCGGAATGACCCAAGCCGCAGCAAACCAGGCATACGACCACTATGAAGCCTTTGCGATCGATCGGCCCGATGCGGGCATTCTTCGCATCACGTTAAACCGGCCGGACCGGATGAATACGCTGGATGCGCGGGGGCACGACGAGATTGCGCGTATCTGGCGGGATGCCGATGCCGACGACTCGGTGCGCGCCATTCTGCTGTGCGCCGAAGGAAAGTGCTTTTCCGCGGGCGGAGACTTCGGCCTGGTCGAGGAAATGAGCACCTCACAGGAAGCCAGGGTACGCGTATGGCGGGAAGCCAAGGACCTTGTTTACAACATCATCCATTGCTCCAAGCCGATTGTGTCGGCCATTCAGGGTGCAGCGGTTGGGGCCGGCCTTGTCGCCGCGCTGCTGGCCGATGTCGCGGTGGCCTCCCGCTCTGCGCGCATTGTCGATGGCCACACGCGGCTGGGCGTGGCTGCGGGGGACCATGCCGCCATGATTTGGCCACTGCTGTGCGGCATGGCCAAGGCCAAGTATCACCTGCTGCTGTGTGAGCCGATGTCCGGCGCGGACGCCGAACGTAACGGGCTCGTCGCGGTCGCGGTCGACGATGACGCCTTGCAAGACACTGCGCTTTCTCTGGCACGGCGGCTCGCGAGCGGTTCCCCCACCGCGATCCGTTGGACGAAGTATGCGTTGAACGGCTGGCTTCGTCAGGCGGGGCCGCTGTTCGATACCTCGCTGGCACTGGAGATGCTCGGCTTCGGCGGCGACGATGTACGCGAAGGCCTGGCGTCATTCAGGGAGCGGCGCAGCCCTGATTTCGTCGGAAAGCATCGGTGAGGCGCGCGATGGCAGGCTTGGGCGTTCTACACGGCATCCGCGTGCTGGATTTCGGTCGGTACATTGCCGGCCCGTATTGCGCGGCATTGTTGGCGGACTTCGGCGCCGACGTGATCCGCGTCGACCGTCGGGGCGGCAGCGAGGACAGATTCGTCATGCCGGTGTCGGAGGAGGGGGAGGGTGCATTCTTCCTCCAGGCCAACCGGAACAAGCGTTCGATGACGCTCGATATCGACTCTGAAGCAGGACGCGGCGTGGTTCGTTCGCTGGTAAAGCATGCCGATGTCGTCGTTGCCAACATGCCACCGCGCACGCTGGCCGCGCTGGGTCTGGACTACGCTTCACTGTCGGCGGTCAAGCCAGACATCATCGTGACGGCGTCGAGCGCCTTCGGCTCGCATCAGGATGCGGCGCATCGCGTCGGCTTCGACGGGGTGGCGCAGGCCATGAGCGGGGCCGTGTACTTGGGTGGACAACCGGATCAGCCCGCCAAGGCGATGGTGCCAGTGATCGATTTTTCGACTGCGCTTTCCTGTGCCCTCGGAACGGTGCTTGCGCTTTACGAACGGAAACAGAGCGGGCGCGGCCAACTGGTGGAAGGCTCGCTTCTGCATACCGCTTTGAACCTCGCCAGTGGCGCGTTGATCGAGGCCGGGTCGTTGGGAGCGGACCGGGAGCCTTCGGGGAACAGGAGCCCGGTGGCTGGGCCCTCGGACATTTTCCGGACCCGGGACGGTTGGGTCATCGTGCAAGTGATTGGGCCGGCAATGTTCGAGCGCTGGACCGAACTCGTCTCGCGTCCCGACCTGCTGCACGACCAGCGGTTCTCGGACGACAGGCGGCGCGGCGAGCATGGCAGGGAACTCAGCCGGATCATGGCGCAATGGTGCGCCACGCGCACCCGGATCGAAGTCCTGTCGCTGCTGGAAGAGGCCAGGTTACCGGCAGGGCCGGTCTATTCGCCGGGCGAAGCGCTCATGGACGCGACCATCCGCGCCTCCGGGGCATTGGTATGGACCGACTATCCTGGTCTGCCGCGTCCGGCGCCGCTGGTGACGGCACCGGCTCAGCTCTCCCGGACGCCGTCGGCCATTCGCGGCCGGCCCCCAAGGCCCGGCGAACACACCGAGGAAGTCCTGCGCGAAGTCGGCTATACCGAGGGCGAGATCGCATGCCTGCGGGACCAGAACATTATCTGAACGAAAGAAGACAGCCATGAATGCAGAACGTCATCCGCGCATCCCGCGCGAAATGATCGACCTCGCCAGCGGCACTACATGGTCCGGGTTGGAGGGATACCCCGGGCTCGATGTCATGCTTCTGGGCGACACCCTGGACGAGGGCAGAAGGACAGGCGCCAGAACGCGGCTGGTGCGATTCCGCCCTGGCGCGAGAACCCATGAGCGACTGGTGCACGCGTACTGGGAGGAGACCCTCCTGGTGTCCGGCAGCCTTGAGACGCCGGAGGCGGCGGGCGAATCCGCGCCGGTCGGAGAGCATCTTGGCGCGGACCCCATGCCAGGCGAAGTTCTTCGCTACTCGCTGCGGCCGCCCGGTACGCCTCACGGGCCCTTCTTCTCGCCGCGCGGATGCCTGCTTTTCGAAGTCCAGTATTACCTGGCCGACTAACCGCTATCAATCTTCTTGCTGGATCTGCTATGGCAAGTCTCTTTGATTCCCTCGCCATCCGGGGCGTCACGCTTCCCAACCGCATCGGCGTCTCGCCAATGTGCCAATACAGCGCGGTCGACGGATTCGTCAATCCGTGGCATCTCGTCCACCTTGGCTCCCGCGCCGTGGGGGGAGCCGGGCTCGTCATGACGGAGGCTACCGCTGTCGTGCCCGAGGGCCGCATCACACCCTCGGATCTCGGGATTTGGTCCGACGCGCACGTCGCCGGGCACCGGGAACTGGTCTCGTTCATCGAATCGCAAGGAGCGGTGGCAGGTATTCAACTGGCGCACGCGGGGCGGAAGGCGTCCCGGGTCCCGCCTTGGGAAACCGATCCTGGCCAGACGCAAGGCCGGCCGCTGGGCGTGGAAGAAGGTGGGTGGATCCCCGCAAGTGCGAGTGCGGTGCCGTTCGATGCCGGATTCACCGTGCCGCAAGCGCTGCAGGCCAGTGCCATCGCCGACATGATCGACGCTTTCGCCCTGGCCGCTGAGCGCTCCGCCAGGGCGGGATACCGCTGGGTTGAGGTGCATGCGGCACATGGATACCTGCTGCATTCGTTCCAGTCTTCCGCGTCGAACCTGCGCGATGACGACTATGGCGGCAGCCTGGAAGGGCGTTGTCGTCTGACGCGCGCCATCGCACGAGCCGTTCGGGCGGTCTTGCCGTCGGAACACGTGCTGGCGTTCAGGCTGTCATATACCGACTGGAGCGAGGGCGGTTGGACCTTGGACGAGTCCGTCACGCTCGCAAAGTGGCTGAAACAGGATGGGGTGGACCTGATCGACGTCAGCTCGGGTGGTGGCGTGCCCCGCCCCCGCATCCCCGTGGGACCGGGCTATCAGGTGCCCGGCGCCGCGGCGATTCGTGCCGGCGCGGGCATGGCAGTGTCGGCGGTTGGATGGATTGACGACGCGGCGCAAGCCGAGGCGGTCCTGGCAGAGGGAAAGGCCGACCTGGTCATGCTCGCTCGCGCGCTGCTGCGAGATCCGTATTGGCCGATGCGTGCCGCGCTGGCGCTCGGCCAGTCGGAAGCCGCGCGTATGCCGGTGCAGTACAACGCGGCCTGGGCCCATCTTGGTGAATTCGGCTTCGATCCCATTGCCGCCCCCCGGGTCACCCGCGCCGGGCTGGCACGCGTGGAGGCGGCCCGCCATGTTGCTCTGGGCTGAACGCCGTTGGTGCATTGGCCGCGCTGAAGGAGGTCAACGCACCAGTGGCAGGCCGCCCCGACCGGCGCAAGACGCCGTATCGCCTTCCGCTCAGATGCCCTGTCCGCCAGACACTTCGATCCGCTGGGCGTTGACCCAGCGGCTGTCCTCCGACAGCAGGCTGGCGATCATCGGGCCCACGTCGTCGGCCACGCCGACGCGACCCAGTGCGGTCATCCCGGCGAAGTACTGGTTGAACGCTGGCATGTCGCGCACCGCGCCGCCGAAGAAGTCCGTTTCGATAGCACCGGGCGCCACCGCATTGACCGTGATTCTGCGCGAACCCAATTCCTTCGCCATGTAGACGGTGAGCACTTCCACCGCGCCCTTGACGGCAGCGTAGGCCGCCCATCCTTCAGCGGATACGCGCGTCAGCCCCGTCGAGAGGTTAACGATGCGCCCGCCATCCGCAAGCAGCGGCAGCAACGTCTGCGTGAGAAAGAACACGCCCTTGAAATGCACATTGACAAGCTTGTCGAACGCCGCCTCGCCCATCTCGGCGATCGGCGCAACCTCGCCGTGGCCAGCGTTGTTGACGAGGTGATCGAAGCTGTCGCGCTGCCAGATGCGGCGCAGTACGGCTTTCAGTCCTTCTGCGAAGGCCGGGAAGGCGGAGGTATTGCCGGCGTCGAGTTGCAAGGCAACAGCCTTGCGGCCCAGCGTCTCCATCTCCGCGACGACCGCATTCGCCTCCGCTTTGCGACTCTGATAGGTGACGATGACGTCGCCGCCCTTGCGGGCGATCGACAGGGCGGTACTGCGGCCGAGGCCGCGGCTGGAACCTGTAACGAGAGAGATCGTGGTCATGGGCGAGTCCTTGGGAGTGGGGTGGAAGCCGGTGACCATTCTGTTGTCGGACACGCCAGACTTCCTTGCCTGAATCTCTTGGTTCTTGGCCTGTTTCTCCGAACGTGGTGTCTTAGGTCATCCGGACCGGCTACGATGGCGGGTAATCAATGACAACGTTCCCCGGAAATGAGTGACTTGTTGCTCGACGCTGTGCGCCGCTATGCCGAGGCGCATGCCGGCCCAACCGGCGTGGCCGGAACCCCGATTCCGGGCTTGACCGCCATCCGGGCGACGGCGCCCAGCGGCATCGACTACGCGATCTCCAGGCCGCTCGCCTGCCTTGTGCTGCAAGGCGGCAAGCGGGTGGCGATCGGCAAGCAGACCTTCGACTTCAGCGCTGGCGACTCGCTGTTGATTACGTCTGACGTGCCGACGGTCAGCCAGATCACGCGCGCCAGCGCCGCCGCGCCGTACTACTCCCTGGTGCTCGATCTCGATGTGGCCGCCATCGCAGAACTGGCGGCGGAAATGAAGCTGGGGCCGGTCGCTCACGAGTCGCCGGTACAGGTCGAGCCGTCAGATGCGGAGGTTGCGGACGCCGCGCTGCGGCTGATGCGGCTGCTTGAACGTCCGGCGGCAAGGCCAGTGCTGCAGGCTCAGCTAGTGCGCGAAATGTACTACTGGCTGCTAGTGGGAAAGCACGGTGCCGTGATTCGGCAGATCGGCCGGTCGCAAAGTCACGTTCAGCGTGTAGCCCGCGCCGTCGCTTTGTTGCGCGCCGAGTTCGCCCAGCCGCTTCCGATCGAGCGCCTGGCATCTGCGGCCGGCATGAGCGCGTCTTCGTTTTACCACCACTTCCGCGCGGCGACCTCGCTGTCGCCGCTACAGTTCCAGAAGCAATTGCGCCTTATCGAGGCACGCAGGCTAATGACGTCGGAAGGCATATCGGCCAGCAACGCGGCTTTTTCGGTAGGCTATGAAAGCGTCCAGCAATTTACGCGAGAGTACCGCCGGATGTTTGGCCTGCCGCCAGGAAGAGACACGGATGCGGCAATGCAAGGGGCCCGCGTTGGCCTGCCCGACGAGCAGGCCGGAGGGAGCTCGAGCTTCGGCGCAATGCCGGATTTTCGCCTGTAGTTTCCCGCAGCAGCGCAACCCGCCAGCCGAGCGGGACCGGCTGGCGCGAGGCTGGCACGAAGCGCAGGCGGCGAGGCGCCTGGCAGGGGCGCGCTCGCCGCCTATCCGGTGGCCTGCTGCAATGCGCTTACAGCGGCGGAGCGACCCAGTACGGGTCACGCCCGTAGTATTCGTGCAGCGACTTGCCCCACTGCGGGTCGGCCATGCTCGGCCAGCTGTCCTTGTTGAAGCCCGGCGCGGACTTGATCCGGTCCGCCGTCACGGCGATCCGGAAGCACTTTTCGTCGGTATCCATCACCAGCGCATTCCACGGGATGGCGTGCAGCGTGTCGCCCATGCCGAGAAAGCCGCCGGTGGTCAGCACCGCGTAGGCAATGCGCCCGTGCGGCACGTCCAGCATGATCTCGGAGATCTTGCCGACATGTTCGCCGTCGGACGAATAGGCCTTGGTGCCATCCAGGCTGGAAGCCGCCATCACTTCCGGGCCCGGGCCTTCGCCCACGCCGGAACCGACGATGGCTGCGCCTTGACTGCTGGGAGGTTGGGTTTGCATGCTGTGCTCCTTGTCGCGAGACGGTGGAATGCTTGGCGCGCGCAATGACCATGCCTGCGCCGCTTTGGCGTGGTTTCCACGTGGATCGCCGCGCGGCGGCGCCCGCTGGCGCCCCCGGCGAAGGTAATTCTTTCGCGAGGCTTGCAAAAACAACGCATCCGCATGGGCGCCCACGCCGGCATTCGGCCGCCGCTTCGGAAGTGGTGCGTCAGGCAGGGAGCGCGTCGACGAAGTCCGCCGGCGAAACGTTCGTCAGCCCACCCGCTTCGCCGAGATCACCGCTTCCGCCACATTGGCCGGCGCTTCGGCGTAGTGCTTGAACTCCATGGTGAAGGTCGCGCGCCCCTGCGTCAGCGAGCGGAGCGTAGTGGAGTAGCCGAACATGGTCGCCAGCGGCACTTCGGCGCGCACGATCTTGCCGCCGCCGCCGGCGATGTCTTCCATGCCGTGCACCATGCCGCGGCGCGACGACAGGTCGCCCATCACGTTGCCGGTGAACTCTTCAGGCGTTTCCACCTCGACCGCCATCATCGGCTCGAGCAGCGTCGGCCGGGCGCGGCGCATGCCTTCCTTGAACGCGATCGAGCCGGCCATGCGGAACGCGTTTTCGTTCGAGTCCACGTCGTGGTACGAGCCGAACACCAGCGTGGCCTTGATATCGACCACCGGATAGCCGGCCAGCACGCCCGACTGCATGGTCTCGCGGATGCCCTTGTCGACCGCGGGGATGAACTCGCGCGGCACCACCCCGCCCTTGATCGCGTCGACGAACTCGTAGCCGCCGCCATGCGGCATCGGCTCCAGGTTCAGCACCACGTGGCCGTACTGGCCGCGCCCTCCCGACTGCTTGATGAACTTGCCCTCGACGTCGCGCGCCGGCAGGCGGATGGTCTCGCGGTACGCCACCTGCGGCTTGCCGACCGAGGCCTCGACGCCGAACTCGCGCCGCATGCGGTCGACCAGGATTTCCAGGTGCAGCTCGCCCATGCCGGAGATGATGGTCTGACCCGACTCTTCGTCCGTGGTCACGCGGAACGACGGGTCTTCCTGCGCCAGCCGGTTCAGCGCGATGCCCATCTTCTCCTGGTCGGCCTTGGTTTTCGGCTCCACCGCCTGCGAGATCACCGGCTCGGGGAAGCTCATGCGCTCCAGGATGATGACCTTGTCGGGGTCGCACAGCGTGTCGCCGGTGGTGGCCTCCTTCAGGCCCACCGCCGCGGCGATGTCGCCAGCGCGCACTTCCTTGATCTCGTGGCGCACGTTGGCGTGCATTTGCAGGATGCGGCCCAGGCGCTCGCGCTTGCCCTTGAGCGGGTTGTAGACGCTGTCGCCGGAGCTGACCACGCCGGAGTAGACGCGGAAGAAGATCAGCTGGCCGACAAAGGGGTCGGTCATGATCTTGAACGCCAGCGCGGCGAACGGCTCGTCGTCGCTGGGGTGGCGCTCGGCCTCGCGGTCGTCCTCGGTGTGGCCGAGGATGGCCGGCACGTCGGCGGGCGACGGCAGGTAGTCGATCACCGCGTCCAGCATGCTCTGCACGCCCTTGTTCTTGAAGGCGCTGCCGCACAGCATCGGCACGATCTCGTTGGCGATGGTGCGCTTGCGCAGGCCCTGCTTGATCTGCGCCTCGCTCAGCGGCTCGCCCGACAGGTACTGGTTCAGCAGCGCCTCGTCGGCCTCGGCGGCGGCCTCGACCATCTTGTCGCGCCATTCCTGCGCTGTGGCGAGCAGCTCGGCCGGAATCTCCTGGAACTCGAAGCGCACGCCCTGGCTGGCCTCGTCCCAGACGATGGCCTTCATCTTGACCAGGTCGATCACGCCCTGGAAGTGGTCCTCGGCGCCCAGCGGAATCTGGATCGGCACGGCGCGGCCGCGCAGGCGCTCGGCGATCTGCGCCTGCACGCGGAAGAAGTCAGCGCCGATGCGGTCCATCTTGTTGACGAACGCGATGCGCGGCACCGCGTACTTGTTGGCCTGGCGCCAGACGGTTTCGGATTGCGGCTGCACGCCGCCGACGGCGTCGTAGACCATGCAGGCGCCGTCCAGCACGCGCATGGAGCGCTCGACTTCGATGGTGAAGTCGACGTGCCCCGGCGTATCGATGATGTTGATGCGGTGCTCGGGATAGTTGCCGGCCATGCCTTTCCAGAAGGCGGTGGTGGCGGCCGAGGTGATGGTGATGCCGCGCTCCTGCTCCTGCTCCATCCAGTCCATGGTGGCCGCGCCATCGTGCACTTCGCCCAGCTTGTGGTTGACGCCCGTGTAGAACAGGATGCGCTCGGTCGTCGTGGTCTTGCCGGCGTCGATATGCGCGCTGATGCCGATATTGCGGTAGCGCTCGATGGGGGTCTTGCGGGGCACAGTGTTCTCCATGGATGAAACACGCCCGAATAGAGTAGCACCACTGGCCGCTCCCCGTTGCCCCTGCCGCGGGCAGGGACACGCGCTTCGGGGCGGCCCGCGGACGGTCCCGCGCGTCTGAGGCCGGCCTAGGATTTTCGCTGCAACCGAAGCGGATTCCTCCCATCCTGTGCGCGCCTGCGGCTCCCTATACTGGCGTGGCATCGCGCACCGGCGTGCGCCGTTCCTGCCAGCCCGTTCCAGCATCGGGATGTTGCCCTAGCCGATGCCTGCCTAGAACCTGGACCTCGCGCATGACAACCATCCTGATCGTTGACGACCATCCGGCGATGCGGCTGGTGCTTCGGCACCATCTGTCGCAACTGCTTGGCGTCGACGAGGTGATCGAGGCGGACAACGGGCAATGCGCCATCGAAATGGTGCGGGCACGCATGCCGGACCTGGTGCTGCTGGACCTCGACATCCCGCGCTCGAGCGGGCTCGACGTGGCGCCGCGCCTGCGTGCGATCCATCCGCAGGTGCGCATCCTGGTGGTGACGGCGCTGGACCCGGCCGTGTTCGTCAGCCGTTCGTGGCAGGCGGGCGCGCAGGGCTTCGTCAGCAAGACCCAGGACATCAAGGAGATCCTGCGCGCGGTCGAGGCGGTGCTGGCCGGCTATACCGTGTTCCCGGTGCTGGGCCGCGGCGGCGCGCCGCGCCAGTCGATGTCGGCCGACGACGAGATGCTGCGGCGGCTGTCCGACAAGGAACTGGTGGTGCTGCAGATGCTGGCGCGCGGCATGTCGTACAAGGCCATCAGCGAAAGCCTCTTTATCAGCAACAAGACCGTCAGCAGCTACAAGGCCCGCATCATGAACAAGCTGCAGGTGTCGTCGCTGGTCGAACTGGTCGACTTTGCGCGCCGCTGCCGGCTGACGCCTTAGCGGCGGGCGCCGGCGTCACTATTCATTAGACATCGTATGACTTGCCGGCGCATGCCCGCCGCATGCGCGTCCCGCTTCAGCCTTGCTGGCCGGCCGAACCGGACGCCTTGCGCAACCGCTCGCGGCTGTTGGTCAGGTGCATGCGCATGGCGGCCTTGGCGGCGTCGGGGTCGCGGCGCTCGATCGCGTCGTAGATGTTCTCGTGCTCGATGCTGACCCGCTCCAGGTACTGCACGCGCTCGGGGGTGTTGACCTGGAGCCGGCTGCGGGGGATCACCATGGTGCCCAGGTGGCCCATGATGTCGGTGAAATAGCGGTTGCCGGTGGCGCGTGCGATGGCCAGGTGGAAGGCGAAGTCGCTTTCCACCGCGTCATTGCCCTCGCCGGCGCCATGCTTGAGCTCGTCCAGCGCCTGGCGCATTGCCGCCAGTTGCGCCTCGGTGCGGCGCGCGGCCGCCAGGCCGGCCGCTTCCGCTTCCACGCTGACGCGGAATTCCAGCATCGCCATCACATCCATGGCCGTCCCCAGCGCATCCGGCCCGATTCGGAACGGCGACGGCGCCTCGGCCGGGCGTTCCAGAACGAACGTGCCGATGCCGTGGCGTGTCTCCACCAGGCCGCTGGCCTGCAACCGCGACAGCGCTTCGCGCACCACGGTGCGGCTCACGCCCATGGTGGCCATGATCTCGGATTCCGTGGGCAGCTTGTCGCCGGGCTTGAGCTGGCCCTGGCGGATCTCTTCGCCAAGGGCTTGTACGACTTCCTCGGCAAGTGTGCGGCCACGGCGGCGCAATGGGGTGGGGGCGGAACTCGGGGGCGGCGCGAGGGGCTGGGCGTTCGGCATGGCTGCTACGTACGAATACGGGGATACCTCGGGGATACGGGCGGGCTTTCCCGGACTTGACCGGCCCGAGACAGCCTCATTATACTGGGTTATCAGTCATACGATGACAGATAACATACGCAACACAAAGGCCGGGGTGAAGGATCGTACGCCCGCGGCCACGCCGGAGACAGTCCCGAGATGACCCCTACCGCCGCCCCCATGGCGCCCGCCCATACGCCGGTCGTGACCGAACTGACCGTGGTGCCCGTCGCCGGGCATGACAGCATGCTGATGAACCTGTCCGGCGCCCATGGCCCGTACTTCACGCGCAATATCGTGATCGTGCGCGACAGCGCCGGCCATACCGGCGTCGGCGAAGTGCCGGGCGGCGAAGGCATCCGCCAGACCCTGGAAGACGCGCGTCCGTTGCTAGTGGGCCAGCCCATCGGCCAGTACCAGGCCATGCTGAACCGCGTGCGCGCGGCCTTTGCCGGCCGCGACGCCGGCGGCCGGGGCCTGCAGACCTTCGACCTGCGCATCACCATCCACGCCGTCACGGCGCTGGAGGCGGCGCTGCTCGACCTGCTCGGCCAGCACCTGGAGGTGCCGGTGGCGGCGCTACTGGGCGAAGGCCAGCAGCGCGACGCCGTGGAGATGCTGGGCTACCTGTTCTATATCGGCGAGCGCCAGCGCACCACGCTGGACTACCGCACCGAGCCGGACGCGGACAACGCGTGGTTCCGCCTGCGCAATGAAGCGGCAATGACACCCGAGGCCGTGGTGCGCCTGGCCGAAGCGGCGTATGAGCGCTACGGCTTCAATGACTTCAAGCTCAAGGGCGGCGTGCTGCGCGGCGACGAAGAAATGGAAGCCATCCTGGCGCTGGCCGAGCGCTTCCCCAAGGCGCGCATCACGCTGGATCCCAATGGCGCCTGGTCGCTGGCGGAAGCCGTGCGCCTGTGCCGCGACAAGCGCGGCGTGCTGGCCTATGCCGAAGACCCGTGCGGCGCCGAAGACGGCTACTCGGGCCGCGAGATCATGGCCGAGTTCCGCTCCGCCACCGGCCTGCCCACTGCCACCAACATGATCGCCACCGACTGGCGCCAGATGGGGCATGCGGTGCGGCTGCAGTCGGTCGACATCCCGCTGGCCGACCCGCATTTCTGGACCCTGCAGGGCTCGGTGCGGGTGGCCCAGATGTGTGCCGAATGGGGCCTGACCTGGGGTTCGCATTCGAACAACCACTTCGATATCTCGCTGGCGATGTTCACGCACGTGGCGGCGGCCGCGCCGGGACGCGTCACCGCGATCGACACCCACTGGATCTGGCAGGACGGCGAACACCTGACCCGCAACCCGCTGAAGATCGAAGGCGGGCTGGTGCAGGTGCCCAAGACCCCGGGACTGGGCGTCGAGCTCGACCTGGATGCGCTGGCGCGCGCGCACGAGCTGTACCAGCGCAAGGGCCTGGGCGCGCGCGACGATGCCGCGGCGATGCAGTTCCTGATCCCCGGCTGGAAGTTCAACAACAAGGCGCCGTGCATGGTGCGCTGAAGCGCCACCGGCGACGACGCCAACGGCCGTTGCCGACCCTCGGGGCGGCCGGCCTTTCTCATCAAAAACACTGCAGGAGACAACCATGACCACCTTCCAACGCCAGGGCGCGCCGCGCCTGCCTCACTGGTTGCGCGCCTTCGCGCTCGGCTCGGTCGCCG
The DNA here is from genome assembly GCF_041726985.1 of Cupriavidus nantongensis. Classification (GTDB taxonomy): domain Bacteria; phylum Pseudomonadota; class Gammaproteobacteria; order Burkholderiales; family Burkholderiaceae; genus Cupriavidus; species Cupriavidus nantongensis_A. The sequence continues at coordinate 1,515,069 of NZ_CP168302.1, forward strand.
CGGTCGCCGCGCTGACCTTCATCAGCCCGGCCCGCGCCGCGGCGCAGGACTGGCCGCAACGTCCGGTATCGGTGGTGGTGCCGTTCCCGCCGGGCGGCTCCAGCGACGCCATCGCACGCATGCTGACGGTGCCGCTCAATGAAAAGCTGGGCCAGCCGTTCGTGATCGACAACCGCCCCGGCGCGACCGGCGCCATCGGCGCCACCTACGTCAAGCGCGCGCCGGCCGACGGCTACACCATGATGGTGGCGTCGATCGGCGTCTATGCGGTCAATCCGTTCCTGCAGAAGAACCTGGCCTATGACCCGGCCAAGGACTTCGACCTGCTGACCGTTGCGGTGCGCGCGCCCAACGTGCTGGTGGCCAACCCGCAGTTCCCGGCCAACACGCTAGCGGAACTGGTGGCCTACATGAAGAAGAACCCGGGCAAGGTCAGCTTTGCCTCGTCAGGCGCCGGCTCGTCCGACCACCTGACCGCTGCGCTGTTCTGGCAGAAGAGCGCCACCGACGGCCTGCATGTGCCGTACAAGGGCGGTGGCCCGGCCATCTCTGACCTGCTGGCCGGACAGGTGGACGTGTCGTTCCAGAACGTCAACGCGGTGCTGCAGCATATCCGTGCCGGCAAGCTCAAGGCGATGGCGGTGACTTCCGACAAGCGTTCGCCGGTGCTGCCCAATGTGCCCACCATGGCCGAGGCCGGCATCAAGGATGTCGAGGTCTACTCGTGGCAGGGCGTAGCCGCGCCGCGCGGCCTGCCGCCGGAGATCAAGAGCCGCCTGCACGGCGCGCTGGTGTCGTCGCTGAACGACCCGAAGATGCGCCAGAAGCTGTCCGAGAGCGGCTTCGAGGTGGTGGCCAACACCCCCGAGCAGTTCAACCAGTTCGAGGCGCAGGAGCTGCAGCGCTGGAAGACCGTGATCGAGAAGGGCAAGATCGCGCTGGACTGATTACCGCCGCATAAAACCCGATACCAAAGCACCGACCGCGCCGGCCTGCACGTGCATCGTGCCGCGCCGGCGCGCGCCCTCGACTGGAGACCACAGCATGACTTACGGACGCCGCAACTTCCTCAAGCAATCCTCCGCGCTGGCCGCCGGCCTGGCCGCGGGGCCCCTCGCCGGCCTGTCCCCGGCCGCACACGCCGCGGACTGGCCCAACCGCCCGATCCGCCTGGTGGTGCCATACACCGCCGGCGGCTCGTCGGACATCATCGCGCGCCTGATCAGCAAGCAGCTGGGCGAGGCGCTGGGCCAGTCGGTGGTGGTCGACAACCGCCCCGGCGCCAACGGCAACGTCGGCGCGGCGCTGGTCGCGCAGGCAACCGACAACCACACGCTGCTGCTGTGCGATATCGGTGCGCTGGCGATCAGCCCGTCGGTCTACACCAAGCTGACCTTCAATATCGCCAGGGACCTGAAGCCGGTGTCGATGCTGGCTTATTCGCCGCACCTGCTGGTGGTGCATCCGTCGGTGCAGGTGACCAGCGTGAAGGAACTGGTGGCGCTGTCGCAGCGCAGCCAGCTCAACTTCGCCGTGACCGCCATCGGCAGCGCGCCTCACCTGGCCGGCGTGGCGGTGGAACAGGCCACCGGCGCCAAGTGGCAATACGTGCCGTACAAGGGCGGCTCGCAGGCCATCGCCGATACCGTCGGCGGCAGCGCGCAGGTGCTGATGAACGGAATGCTCGCCACGCTGCCGCATGTGCAGTCGGGCAAGCTCAAGCTGATCGCGCAATCCAAGCGCACGCGCATGCCGCTGCTGCAGAACGTGCCGACCATTGCCGAGCAGGGCGTGGCCAACTTTGAATCGGGCACCTGGCAGGGCGTGATGGCGCCGGCCAGCATGCCCGATGCGATGGTGGCACGCATCAGCGCCGAGCTGATCCGCATCATCCGCGCGCCGGACCTGCGCGCCCAGCTGGTGGCGCAAGGCGCCGAAGTAGTGACGATGACGCCGGGGGAAACCGGCAAGTTCTTCGTCGCCGAGCAATCGCGCTGGGCGGGGGTGGTGAAGCAGGCGGGGATCAAGCTGGAGGCTTGATGGGGGTCGCTGGCAAAGGACGGCTCGCATGGGAATGCGGGCCGTTTTTTCTTGGGGGCTTGAGGTGGCGTGGGTTTGCTCCCCTCTCCCGCTTGCGGGAGAGGGGCGGGGGAGAGGGCGGGCGTGTGGCAAGCATGAGGCGTTCGCACTTCGTTGAAGTTCCCGCCCTCTCCCCAACCCTCTCCCGCAAGCGGGAGAGGGAGTACCCCATCGGGATTGGGAAGGCCTGCGGCATTTCGCTGGGAGCGTAGGTTTGCGCCCCTTGCAAAAAACAAAAAGCCCCGCACCAGGCGGGGCATATCTCAACAGCTCTCGTTATTTCCGCAGCGCCGCCGGCAGCAATGCTTGCGGCAGATTCTGATAGCAAACCGGCCGCAGGAACCGGTCGATCGCCGTAGCACCCACCGAAGTCGTCCGCACATCCGACGTCGCCGGGAACGGCCCGCCATGGACCATCGCGTATGCGACCTCGACGCCGGTGGGATAGCCGTTGCACAGCACGCGCCCGGCCTTGCGTTCCAGCACCGGCAGCAGGCGTTGCGCCGCCGCGTGGTCGGCGTCGTCGAGTTGCATCGTGGCGGTAAGCTGGCCTTCGAGCTGGCGCGCCACGGTCAGCATCTCGTCCATATCGCGGCACACTACCAGCACCGTCGACGGGCCGAATACCTCCGCCTGCATGCGGTGGTCCGCCAGGAACTGCGCGGCGGTGGTTTCGAACATTTCTGGCCGGGCCTGGTTGGTGCCGCTGGCGTCCACGCCGTTGCCGATGCGCTGCAAGCCGTCGAGCGATGCCAGCTGGGCCACGCCCTGCTGATACGCGGCATGGATGCCGGGGGTCAGCATCGTGGCCGCCGGCTTGCCTTGCAGCGCGCCCAGCGCCGCCGCGCGGAACTTGTCGAGGGCGGGGCCTTCGATGCCGATCACCAGTCCGGGGTTGGTGCAGAACTGGCCGACCCCGAGCACCAGCGAATCGACCAGTTGGCGGCCGATCTCTTCACCGCGCGCGTCGAGCGCGGCGGGCAGCAGGAACACCGGGTTGATGCTGCTCATCTCGGCGTACACCGGGATCGGCTGCGGGCGCGCGTTGGCAGCGCGCATCAGCGCCATGCCGCCGGCGCGCGAGCCGGTGAAGCCCACCGCCTGGATCGCCGGATGCGACACCAGCGCGGTGCCGATGGCATTGCCCGCGCCCACCAGCAGCGAAAACACGCCCTCGGGCAGGCCGGCGTCGCGCACCGCTTGCTGGATCACGCGCCCGACCAGCTCGGACGTGCCCAGGTGCGCCGGGTGGGCCTTGACCACCACCGGGCAGCCCGCCGCCAGCGCCGCGGCGGTGTCGCCCCCGGCCACGGAGAAGGCCAGCGGGAAGTTGCTCGCGCCGAACACCGCAACCGGGCCGATGGCGATGCGCTGCATGCGCAGGTCCGGGCGCGGCGGATTGCGTTCCGGCAGCGCGGCGTCAAAGGTGGCTTGCTGCCAGCGGCCCTCGCGCAGCACCGTGGCGAACAGGCGCAGCTGGCCGGCGGTGCGGCCGCGCTCGCCCTGCAGGCGCGCTATCGGCAGCGCGCTTTCCAGGTGGGCGCGCTCGATCAGCGTGTCGCCGAGTGCCTCGATGCCCGCGGCGATGGCCTCGAGGAAGGCCGCGCGCTGTTCGGGCGTGGTGTTGCGGTACGTATCGAAGGCCGCTTCGGCCAGCGCGCAGGCGCGCTCGACTTCGGCCTCGCCGCCGCCGTGGAAGTCAGGGCCGATCGCCGCGCCGGTGGCGGGGTTGATCGCCTGCAGCGTCGCTTCGGTGCCGCGCACGGCTTGCGCGCCGATCAGCATGTCGCCGGTGATTTGCATGGAAGGATTCCTTGTCAGCGTTTGGAACGGGGAAACCGGCCGGAGGGCATGTGCCCCGCGGCCGGCGGTCCGGAATGCAATGCGGAACGGCTCGCCGCCCGCGTGCTGCGTTACTGCGGGCCGAGCTTGTTGATCAGCGCGCCCAGCATTTCCATCTCCTCGCCGGTCAGGTCGGTCAGCGGCGCGCGCACGGGACCGCCGTCGCGGCCCACCAGGCGCGCGCCCGCCTTGACGATGCTGACCGCATAGCCGGCCTTGCGGTTGCGGATGGCCAGGTAGGGCAGGAAGAAGTCGTCGATCAGCCGGCCCACGGTGTCATGGTCGTCCGCGGCGATGGCGCGGTAGAAGTCCATCGCCGTCTTCGGGATGAAGTTGAACACCGCCGACGAATACACCGGCACGCCCAGCGCCTTGTAGGCCGCGGCATAGACCTCGGCGGTGGGCAGGCCGCCCAGGTAGGAGAAGCGGTCGCCCAGCTTGCGGCGGATGCTGACCATGGCTTCGATGTCGCCCACGCCGTCCTTGAAGCCGATCAGGTTGGGGCAGCGCCCGGCCAGGCGGGCCAGCTGGTCGGCATTGAGCTTCGAATTGGCGCGGTTGTAGACGATCACGCCGATATCGACCGCCTTGCAGACTTCTTCCACGTGGGCGGCAATGCCGTCCTGGCTGGCTTCGGTCAGGTAGTGCGGCAGCAGCAGCACGCCGGCGGCGCCCAGGCGCTGCGCTTCCTGCGCATAGGCGATGGCGGTGCGGGTGGGGCCGCCGGCGCCGGCCAGGATCGGCACCTTGCCGGCGCAGGTGCGCACGGCGGTGTCGACCACGGCGGAGTAGTCCTGCGGCGTCAGCGAGAAGAACTCGCCCGTGCCGCCGGCCGCGAACAGCGCGGTGGCGCCGTAGGGGGCCAGCCATTCCAGGCGGGCGGCGTAGGGCTTCGGCGCGAAGTCGCCCTGGGCGTCGAAGTCGGTGATGGGGAAGGACAGCAGGCCTTCGGAGACGATTTGCTTGAGTTCGTTGGGTGCGAGCATTGCGGCAGTCCAGGGCGGGCCGGTGGCCCGGGGTGGCAGAGGCGGCTGACTGCGGCGTGGCAGGTCAGTCGAGTTATCAGTCATCGTACGACAACGGAATGACGAAGGCAATAGGGCAGCGGCGTACCCCGGGTTAACCGGGAGCGGTACAAGGGCCTCCACGGGCGTCAGCTCAAACACTAATGTCATTCCCGCGCAGGCGGGAATCCAGCGTCTTTGAAGCCACTGGGTTCCCGCCTGCGCGGGAATGACAGTCGTGAAGGGGCGTATGTTGTAGGACAACGTAAGTCACATGCCGAGTGATTCACTCAGTCAATTTGAAGCGACCATGCAAAGCTTCCACGCCACGACGAACCGCCGGCTGGCACACTGGCGTCCTGAACCAAAGGGGGAGAGAGCGGTGGGAGAGTTACAGGCCTTGCTGGAAAACCACGGGCTGATGCTGGTGTTCCTGAACGTGCTGGTCGAGCAGGCCGGCCTGCCGGTGCCGGCCTATCCGATGCTGTTCGTCGCCGGCGCGCTGGGCGTGCAGGAGACCGGGCCGTCGATCGGCGCAGTGCTGGCCGCGGTCATCGTTGCCTGCCTGATTGCCGATACCGGCTGGTACTTCGCCGGGCGCCGGCTGGGCCAGCCGATGTTGCGCACCATCTGCAAGGTGTCGATCTCGCCCGATTCCTGCATCCGCCAGACCCAGTCGCTGTACCTGCGCGTGGGGCCGCGCTCGCTGGTGGTCGCCAAGCTCCTGCCGGGGGCCGGCGCGCTGTCGACCGCGATGGCCGGCATGACCGGCACGCCGCTGCCGGTGTTCCTGTTCTACGATGCGCTCGGCGCGCTGGTGTGGGCGGGCAGCGGGCTACTGATCGGCGTGGTGTTCAGCGACTTCATCGATGCCATTCTCGAGGGCTTCAGCACCTACGGCCATATGGCGCTGGTGGCGGTGGTGGGGGCCTTCCTGGTATTCCTGGCATGGCGCTCGTGGCGCCGCCTGCGGCTGCTGCGCATCACCAGGCGCGTGCCGCGCATGAGCGTGGATGAGCTGGAATCGCGCCGGCTGGCCGGCGCGCTGCCGGTGGTGATCGACGTGCGCGCCCATGGCGACGTGCCGATGGAGCGCATTCCCGGCTCGATGGTGCTCGGCATGCAGGGCGCGCTCGACAGCCTCGATGCGCTCGGCGTGGCGCCCGCCGAAGCCGACATCGTGGTCTATTGCGCCTGCCCGAACGAGATGTCGGCGGCGCTGCTGGCCGAACGCCTGCGGGTGGCCGGCTATCCCAGGACCTGGGCGCTGGCCGGCGGCTTCGACGAATGGAAGCGGCGGCACGGCGCCACCGTGCCGCCCGCCGTCACCCATCCCGGACCGGGCCAGGCGACGGCACGCTAAGCCGCGGGCCTCAGCGCTTGCCGGCGGTCTGGAACACCGACAGGTCGGGGTAGATCGCGCGGATCTTCTGCCACTCGGCGGCATTGAAGAACTGGCACTTGCCGGCACCGAAGCGCTTGGACACTTCGACGCAGAAGCGCACCGCCTCGGCGATGTCGATCTCGTGGTTGGCCGAGGTCGCGCTGCCCGACACCACCGACTGCGCCGTCACCGCCACGCCCACCACGGGCGCCTGGGTGGCCACGTGCGGCTGCATGATGCTGTTGAAGTGGTACAGGCCGTTGTGGTACGGCGTGATGTCCTGCAGCGAGATCGGGAAGGTCACCGCCGGGCAGCCGGTGGTCGATTCCATGGTTGCCACCAGGTCCGGCGCCACGCGCAGGATATAGCCCTGCATCGCCGTCGGCGAGATCGCAAAGCCGCGGTGCTTGACGATGCTGTTGCCCTTGGACGCATCGATCGACAGGATCGCATCCATTTCCGGCAGCACCTGGTAGTCGTTCATGGTGTCGGACGATACCGGCATGCCCATGAACGGCACCGGGTCGTGCGGCACCATCGAGACATTGGTCGACAGGTGCGTGGTCACGATCACGTCGCCCGCCACGTGGTCGCCGCGCGCCTTCATCTGCGCCAGCTTGAGCGCCACCGCCAGGCAGCCGATCGGGCCATCGGCATCCGACACCAGCCCTACCAGTTCCGGGCGAGCGCCGATGGCGCCGTTGCGGCCGATCACGCCCAGCGTCGGCGCCTTGCCGCCGCCGCGCTTGCCGGCGCTGCCCGGGATCACGATGGTAATGAAGTCGGTGGTGTTGGCCGTGTTCTCGGGCGGCGCGTTGTTGACCGTGGTGACTTGCACCGATACGCCAGCGTCGGCGTACGGCGCGAACAGTTCGCTGACGAGCGCGCCGTTGGCGTGCGGGCTGTCCAGGGCTTCGTGAATGACCAGCGTCTGCTGCAGGGCCATGGCTTTCTCCAAAGTTTGCCCCGGCCGCGCGGCGCGGGCGGGGCGTTCTACAAATCGATCAGAACTGATGGCGCAGGCCGACCATCACCGTGGTCTGCGTGTCGCGCCCGTCCAGCGGCGTGCCGCTGCCGCCGGTCCAGCTGGTGGTGTTGTTGCCGAACAGACCCGACCAGTCGCCGTGGACGCGGTCATAGGCCAGCGCCAGGTAGGCGTCGGTGCGCTTGCTGAAGGCGTAGCCGGCCACGGCATACGCGGTGGTGCGGTTGCCGCTGAAGTTGTCGGCGCGGGTGCGGTTGTGCATCACGCTGCCGGTCAGGGTGACGTTGCCGGTCACGGCGTAGCTCGCGCCCAGCGTGAAAAAGTCGTCGTGGCGGCTGCCGCCGAACACCGAGCTGATCGCCGCGCGGTTGGCCGGCGTGGCCGCGGTAGACATGCTGGTGATGGTGGCCGTATCGGTGCCGCCCCTGGACGCGTCGAAGCCCGGGTCGCGGTCGCTGTGGATATAGTTGGCGAACAGGCTGGCGCGGCCGACCGCGGCCTTCAGGCCCGCCAGGTAGAGGTTGGCGTTGCGGCTCTGGCTGTCGCGGGTCTGCTGGAAGTCGCCGACGGCGGTGATCGGACCGGCCGCGTACTTGACGCCGAACGACATCGATGACATCGCACGGGTGTTGCCCGCGGTCTCGCCCAGCGCGTATTCGGCGATCACCGACACCGGGCCGAAATTGCCGGTATAGCTGACGGCGTTGTCGTAGCGCTGGCCGGTCAGGTAGACCATCCACGCATTCGACGGCGCCGCGCCCACGCCGAGCGGATCGACGTAGTACAGCATGGTGTTGGCGGTGGTGTACTGCCGGCCCAGCGCCAGCTCGCCCCAGCGGTTGCCGATCTTCACGTACGCCTGGCGGCCGAACAGCTGGCCTTGCTGGTCGAGCCGGCCGGTATCGGCCAGCAGACCGTTCTCCAGCACGAAGCCGGCCTTTACGCCGCCGCCCAGGTCCTCGACCCCCTTCAGGCCGAAGCGGCTGCCGGACAGGAAGCCTTCGCCGCCCTGCTGCAGGCCAACCTGCGCGTCGCCGGCGGGGTTGGAATGGGTCTGGTATGTCAGCGCGGTATCGATGACGCCATACAGCGTGACGCCGGATTGGGCCATGGTGGTGGCGGGCAGGGCCAGCAGCGCTGGACATGCCAGGCGCATGGCACGGCAAAGGGTTGGGCTCATTTTTGTGTTCTCCTCCGGAAGGCAAAAGGGGGCCGCGCGGGCGGCGCAACGCGGCCCACGGGGATTCTTGATTGTTGTGGCCGGGTCGGGGCCCGGCGTCAGTGCATCAGCGGTTCAGGCAAATCAGACGGCAAAGCCCGGCCAGTCCTGCATGCCCGCCGGCCCGGTGATCTTCGACAGTGCGAACGCCTCGCCCTCGCGAATCGTCTCGACCTGCCCTTCCGCCGGGAACCACAGCGCATGGCGTTCGCCCAGCACGGTGCCGGTGGTGCCATCGGAATACAGCGCCGAGCCTTCCGGCAGCGCAAACACTTGCTCCGGCGCGTTGATGTGCAGGAACTCCGCCAGCCGCTCTTCGCGGCTTTCGCCGTTGTGCCCGGCGGGCTTGCCGCTGATGAAGTGGGGGTTGATCTGGAACGGCACCAGGCCCAGCGCGCGCAGCGACGGCGGCTGCACGATCGGCATGTCGTTGGTGGTGCGGATGGTCGGGCAGGCGACGTTGCTGCCGGCGCTCCAGCCCACGTATGGCGTGCCCGCACGCACCTTCACGCGGATCGCGTCGACGATGCCGGCGTCGTACAGGCGCTTGAGCAGCGCGAAGGTGTTGCCGCCGCCGACCGCGATGGCCTCGGCCTGCTGCACGGCGCGCAGCGGATCGGCGCTGTGATGGATCGATTCCAGCGCGTAGCCCAGCTTTTCGAACACCGGCCTGACCATGCCCTCGTAGGTATCGAAGCTGAAGGTCACGCCGGCGAACGGCACGAACAGCACCTTGCGCGGCTCGTGCTTCAGCAGCGTGTGGATCTGCTCGCCGGCGTGCTCGAGGTAGCCGAGGTTGTCCTTGCGCGAGCTGCTCATCAGGAGGATGCGTTGGGTCATGTCTTGCGTTTCCGTCGGTTCAGGTATCAGGTCAGGCGATCGCCGCGCGCACCAGCGCGGCGACGCGGTCGATCTCGTCGTGCGTGTTGAAGTAGTGCAGCGACACGCGCGCCATGGTCGACACGCCGTAGAGCGCCAGGATGGCGTCGGCCATGAAGTTGCCGGCTTCGATGATGCATTGCTGCGCCTCCAGCGCCGCGACGATGCGGGCCGGGTCGACGCCGCGCACGTTGAACGGCACGATGCCGATGCGGTGCGCCACGTCGGCCGGACCATACAGCTCGAAGCCGGGAATCGACGACAGCTTTGCCACCGCATACTCGGTCAGGTCGCGCACGCGCGCTTCGATGGCGCCGATGCCGATCGCGGCAGCGTAGTCGATGGCGGTGCCCAGGCCCAGGATGGCCGGCACGATCGGGCAGCCCGCTTCGAAGCGCTTTGCGCCCGCTACCAGCGACAACGCGCCGGTGGCGCGGTCATAGGCACCGTTCCACCAGCCCACCAGCATCGGCTCGACCTGCGCGATCCGTTCGCGGCGCACATACAGGAAGCCGGAGCCTTCCGTCGCGCGCAGCGCCTTGCGGCCGCAGCCCGCGAGGAAATCGCAGCCGAGTTCGGCGACGTCCGAGCGCAGCATGCCCACGCTCTGCGCACCGTTGACCAGCGACAGCACGCCGTGCTGGCGCGCCACCGCGCAGATCTGCGCGGCAGGCTGCACCGCGCCAGTTGAATTGGGCAGGTGCGAGAAGGTCAGCAGGCGCGTGCGCGGAGTGATCGCAGCGGCGAAGGCCTCGGGCGACAGCAGCCCTTCGGCATTGGCCGCCACCATCTTCACCACGATGCCGTGCGATTGCTCCAGCCGGCGCCACGGCAGCAGGTTGCTCAGCATCTCCGTGTCGGCCACCAGCACTTCATCCCCGGCTTGCCAGGCGATGCCGCGCGCAACGATCGAGATGCTCTCGGTGGCGTTCTTGGTGAAGGCCAGCTCGTCGGCCGCGCAGTTCAGCCATGCGGCCAGCGTGGCGCGCACGGCTTCGACGCGCGCATAGGTCTCTTTGCGGAATGCCGGCAGGTAGATGCCGACATGGCCGGTGTCGAGCAGGTAGCTGCGCACGGTGTCGAGCACGGCGTCGGGCGGGATCGAGGCCGCGGCGGTGTCGAGATAGATGGTGGACGCCGTCAGCGGGGTGTCGGCGCGGATTGCCTGGATATCCATGGAACGTCTCGGGAAATGACAGAGGGGCGCAGCGCCTGCGCCCGCAGGGATGACTTACTTCTTCAGCTTGGTGACCGAACCGAAGAAGCTGAACAGGGCGTCGCCCGCGATCACGCCGCCGGCGAAGGCGCTCATCTCGGCCACGTGCCTGTCGCCGCGCAGGCGCTGCAGCACGAAGCGGATCGCCAGGCCCGCCAGCACCGCCCAGCCGGCCAGCGGCGAGGCAATCAGCATGCCGGTGGAAAGCAGGATGCCGAGCTGGCGCTTGGAGCCGCCGAGCCACTGCAGCAGCGCGCCGGGAACGGCCCAGATCATCAGGTTGCGGGCGATCTCCGCCGACGAGCCCGCCTTGATCGAGGCCGCGTAGACGCGGTCCACCGGCGGGATCAGGCCCTGCGCGAAGAAGCTGCCGTGAAACACCAGCACCACCACCGCCGCCACCGCAAAGCCGATCATCGCGGCCAGGAACTGCTGCTTGCGCCCGGCCAGCTCGGCCTCCATGTCGCGGCCTTCGCCGCGCAGCAGGTAGCCGGTCTTGAGGTCGTAGCCCATGTCGGCGAACGCCGGCCCAGTTGCGGCCGAAAACCCTACCAGCACCGCCAGCGCCGTCGGCGGGAAGCCGATCAGGATGCCGATGGTCAGCGTGATCAACGCCACCGCGAAGGCCGGGAACCAGCCTGAATGCATCGCCGCGATGCCGACGATCAGCTCGTGCACATAGGCGGCAAAGGCGGCGTACAGCACGAACAGCACCAGCATGCCCAGCGACATGTCCGAGATATGGCCGGCCAGCACCGAGATCAGCAGCGCGATCGCCAGGTAGACCAGGAAGCCGCCCGACAGGATGCGGCTGGCGCGCGCGGCCGGGACTTCGATGGTGCCCGCGGCGACCGGGACATGGCGCGCGCGGCGGATCTCGTGCGCCACCTGGAACAGCGCGACGATGCCCGCGCCGATCATCAGTCCGTGCGGGATATACGCCCTGGCGATATCGATGCCGGTCAGCGCCACCGAATAGCCGCGCACCAGCAGGCCGATGCCGAACATGGTCAGCGCCGCCAGGTTGCCCAGGAACGCCGCGCCGAACGCGGACATCGGCACGCCCAGCCACGCACCGCCGACGCCGACGGCAATGCCCAGGCCCAGGAAGGCCGCCTTGCGCCCGCCGCGGTCGCCGGCCCAGATGGCCTCGGCGGTGGCGATGCCGGCCGGCCAGGTGCCGGTGGCCGGGAAGATCTTGCTGCCGAACAGGAAGTACAGCATCGCGCCGTCGACGAACATGGCGATCACCGCGCCGATCAGCATCGGCGTGGCCAGCTCGGGCATGCCCATCGCGTACGGCACGCCGATCGGGATCATCAGCGAGTTGGCGGCGCCGAAGGTGGCCGACGAGATTGCTGTCTGCACCAGGTTCTGCCGCTCCAGCACGCGGAAGCGCCGCGTGACCTCGAGCGGGATGCGCGAGAACACGATCGCGATCAGCGCGCCGATGATCGAGGTATTGGCCGAGATCCCCAGCGACACGATCAGCTGCATGCCAATCATGGCGCCGAACACGGACAGCCCCACGGAGACCAGCAGCAGCAAGGGCTCCATGAAACGCGTCCGTGTCGCAGGCTGCGCCGCCATCGGCGCGTTCAGTTGTGTTGGCATGGTCATGTCTTCCACCGCTCCCCGTAGTGTTGTCTGGTTTTGTCTGTTGTGTGTGATGCCTGGCGCCCGCTCAGCGCATGAAACCGGCCACCGGGCCGATGGTGCTGCGCGCCGTGCGCAGCGCCTGCAGCCAGCGCGGCGCCGCGTCGGGCGTCAGCCGCTGCAGCGGACCGGCGATGGCCAGCGATCCGATCACCGCCTGGCTGTCGCGGTGGTATAGCGGCAGCGCCAGCCCGGCCACCGTGGCGGCGGATTCCTCGCAGGTGTAGGCCCAGCCGTCGGCGCGGACCTGCGCCAGCCGCGCTTCCAGCCCGGGCGCGTCGCCGCCAAGCCGGCGTCGGAACGGTTCCGGCTGGAACGCCAGCATGGCCTTGGCATGCGCGCCCGCGTCGAGGGCGAAGCGTTGGCCCACCTCGATCGAAAAGCGCAACTGGTGCTGGCTGTGCGCGATGTCCGTGCACAGGCCGTGGTCACCGTCCAGCCACGACAGGAACACGGTTTCACCACATTCCCGCGCCAGTGCCTCGAGCGCGGGCTGCACCACCTCGGCCGGTGAAAAGGTCTTGCGCGTGACCTGTCCCAGCTCGAACCAGCGCAGCCCGAGCGCGTAGCGTCCCTGCGCGTCCTGCACCAGGAAGCCGTTGGCGGCAAAGGTGGCCAGCACGCGATGCACCACGGCGTGGTGCACGCCGCTATGGCGCGCCAGGTCGCGCACCCCCCAACTGGGCTGGCGCACGGTGAAGTGGGTCAACAGCGCCAGCGCGCCGTCCAGGGTCTTGAGCATTGCCGAGCTGAACCTCGAATTGCATATGTCTCTATTTAAGAGACAACGTCTCTGATACAGGGAAATGCTAGGCCTCGCTCTCACCCGCAACAATCAGGGTTAACGCGCAGTCGTCTCCGCGATCCGGGCGAATATCGTCCATGCGCCGTTGCCTATACTTGGCGCAGGCCGACTGCTACGGGAGGCGCCCATGGCTGCGGAAGACCACGGTTACGGCGACGAAGCGGCCCGCATCGCGCACCGCCGCCGCCTGCTCGGCATCGCGCCGCGCACGCATGAGGGGCAGCGCCACTGGGCGCTGGCGCTGTCCGGCGGCGGCATTCGCAGCGCCACGTTCTGCCTGGGTGTGATGCAGGCGATGGCCGGCACCGACATGCCGGCAGACACGACCGCGGCGACACCGGACAGCGGCGCGCCCCAGACGCCCGCGGCGAGCACCGCCGCCTCGGCGCAGACCGTTCCCGGGCTGGCCTCGCTGCTGGCCCAGTTCGATTACCTGTCGACCGTCAGCGGCGGCGGCTACCTCGGCGCCTTCTTCGTCAGCCTGTTCGTGCCCGGTCGCCTGCGCCGCGGCACCGGCCCGGTCCAGGCCGCGGCAGACGCCTACCACACGCTGCAATGCGAGCCGCCCGGCCGCATCCACACCTCGGTCTCCTATGCCGCCGATCCCGGCCGAGGCGCGGTCGCGTGGCTGCGCGAGAACGGCCGCTACCTGTCGCCCACGGGCGCGGGCGACAACCTCTATGCCGCCGCGCTGGTAGCGCGCAACTGGCTGGCGATGCACTACGTGATCGGCAGCGCGCTGCTGGTGTTGCTGTCGCTGCTGGCGCTGCTGCTGCACGGCGCGGCGGGCGCGTGGTACGGCTTTGGACGCTATGAGATGGACCTGCTCCACGATGCGCGGCAGGCCTTCAACCAGGGCGAATGCGCGATCTGGTGGAGCCCGTTGCTGTGGCTGCCGCTGGTCACGGTGGTGCTAGGCGCGGTGCCGCCCGGGCTGGCGTACTGGCTGGTCTATCCGCGCGCCAGCGAGCCGCAGGCGCCGGGGCGCTTCTTCAGCCCCGCGCCGATGGTGGCCACGCTGCTGGGACTGCTGTTGCTCGCTGCCGCGTACTGGTCGGAACGGATCGGTGCGCAGCCGCTGCCAGCGCAGCTCTTTGCCGCGCTGGGCGTGCTGACCTGGCTGGGCGTGCTGGCCTGCCTGGTGATGCTGCAGGGCGAGCCGCGCACGGTGTCCGGCTATCGCGTGCGCGCCACGCGTGCGCTGCGCACGGCGGTCACGCTGACGCTGTGGCTGGTGGCACTGGGCGTGGCCGATACCGTCGCGCGCACCACCTACCTGTATGCGCAGGCCGCCGGCCATCCGTGGGGCGTGGCGCTGCCCGCGAGCGCGCTGGGCGTGCTGGTCTGGCTGGTGCGCTACGGCGCGCGCCGGCTCGACGAAGGCCGCAAGGGCAGTGCCGGGACTGCCTGGCGCGCACTGTGGGCACGCCTGCCGGTCTCGCTGCTGGCCGGGGCGGCCGCGGCGGTGCTTGCGCTGCTGCTGTACGTGCTGTGGTCGTGGCTGGTGCTGTGGGTGCGCTGGAATGGCCGCGAGCCGGTCGACTGGCTGGTGTATGGCACGGCCTACACCGGCCCGGCGCTGGCCACGCTGACGGCCGTGGCGCTGGTGCTGGCGCTGGTCGCCGGCCGCTTTACCGGCTTCCTGAACCTGTCCACGCTGCAACCCTTCTACGCGGCACGCCTCACGCGCGCCTACCTGGGCGCGTCCAATGGCGAGCGCTTTGCCGCGCCCGAACCCGATCCGGCGGCGGACCGGCGCCGGCGCGCGCGCTTCAGCGTGGCCGAGCCAGTGCCCGGCGACCAGCTCAGCCTCAACGCCTACTACGATCCGCACGTGCTGGCGCCGCTGCACCTGATCAACGTGACGCTGAACCTGACCGTCGATCCGGCCGAGCAGCTGGTCCAGCGCGACCGCAAGGGCAAGCCACTGTGCCTGGCACCCGGTGCGGGACTGCCGCAGCCGGGCGCGGCAGGCGCAATCGCGCCGGACGCCTATGCGCGCTTCACCGTCGATGGCTGGCAGTGCTGCCCCGATGTGTCATGGCCGTCGTCAGGCAAGCTGGCGCAAGCGCTGACGGTGGGTGACTGGATTGCGATCTCGGGCGCGGCGGTGTCCACCGGGCTGGGCCGCGCCACCACGCTCGGCACATCGCTGCTGCTTGGCCTGGCCAACCTGCGGCTGGGCACGTGGTGGCCGTCGTTCCCGGCCCGCTACGCGCGCCGCGGCGGGCGCGAGGGCGAGCGCTGGCGCCATCCCGAACGCGCCACGCACCCATGGCTGGCCGCCGGCATCTTCCGCACGCAGTATTACCTCGGATGCGAGCTGAGCGCGCGCTTCCATGGCACGCGGCGCGGCTGGCAGTACCTGTCGGACGGCGGCCATTTCGACAACACCGGTGTCTACGAGCTGCTGCGTCCGGGCCGGAACGTCGCGCTGATCGTGCTGTGCGACTGCGGGGCCGATCCCGACTATCGCTTCGGCGACCTGGCCAACCTGATCCGCCTGGCGCGCATCGATCATGGCCTGGAGATCGTCGTCGATACCGAGGCCGCCACCACGCATCCGGTGCTGAGCCGCGTCTTCGGCGTGCCGGACGATTTCGTGCCGGGTCAGCCGGCCAGCGCCGCCTCCGCCGAAAAATGCGCGGTGCTGCTCGACGTGTTTCGCACCGACCCGGCCTGCGCGGCGCCGCGCGCGCGCGTCTGCCGCATCGTGCTGATCAAGCCGCGGCTGGTGTCATGGGCGCCGGCCGACGTGCGGCACTATGGCGCCACGCACCCGGACTTCCCGCAGGAGGGCACCGGCGACCAGTTCTTCGACGAGGCGCAATGGGAAAGCTATCGGGCCCTGGGACACGCGCTTGGCAAGCGCGTGCTGGGCGGTGAAGTGGGCAGGGCGCTGCTGGTGTGAGCGCGCGCTGCGCTGGTCTTAGCGCACGAAGCCGATCACGTCTTCCAGCCGGCCGCTGGCGTCGCGCAGCGCTTCCAGCAGCCGCGGCACGGCGGCATCGTCCAGCCGCTGCTGCGGCCCGGCGATGGCGACTGATCCCACCACCGCACTGCGGTCGCGCGACCACAGCGGCAGGGCCAGGCCGGCGACGCTGGCCGCGGCTTCCTCGCGCGTATGCGCCCAGCCGCGCTCGCGCACTTCGGCCAGCTGCTGCTCGATGCGTTCGCGTTCCAGCGTGGTATGCGGACCCATGCGTGCCACGCCCTGGCGGTAGACCTCGTCACGGAAGGCCTCATCCTGGAACGCCAGCATGGCCTTGGCATGCGCGCCGGCATACAGTGGGAAGCGCTCGCCCAGCTCGATCGAAAAGCGCAGCTGGTGCTGGCTGTGCACCAGCCCCACGCACAGGCCTTCATGGCCGTCGAGCCACGACAGGAATACGGTCTCGCCGCTCTGCGCGGCCAGCTTCTCCAGCACCGGTCGCACGATCTCGTCCGGCGAGAAGCTCTTGCGCACCACCTGTCCCAGTTCGAACAGCCGCAGCCCCAGCGAATACTTGCCGGTGGCCGCGTCCTGCACCAGGAAGCCGTTGGCGGCGAACGTGGCCAGCACGCGGTGCACCACCGCGTAATGCACGCCGCTGTGCTTGGCCAGCTCGCGCACACCCCAGGTGGGCTGGCGCACGGTGAAGTGGGTCAGCAGGGCCAGCGCGCCGTCCAGTGTCTTGAGAGTCATCGATCGTTCCTTCGCATCGGGCTGAATGGTAAGGGCAAGCGGCGCCCGGCTCAATCCTTGCTCCCCGCTGTGGCCCCACCGCGCCCGGCGATACCCACGCCGCCCGCAGGGCCGCAAAGCCGCCGCCAGCACGATCGGCGCAGGCTCACTACCATAGCGAACCATCCGCATTGCAGCGGGCGGCGCTCGTGTGGCGTGCGCCGCCCGCCCGACCACGACATGAACCGCGACTCTCTCCCCGCCGGCAACGGCATCGCCTATTCGGTCCTCGACCTCGCTCCCATCCCGCAAGGCAGCGATCCCGGCCAGGCCATGCGCAACTCGCTGGACCTGGCGCGCCATGCCGAGCAGCTGGGCTACCACCGCTACTGGCTGGCCGAGCACCACAACATGCCGGGCATCGCCAGCGCCGCCACCGCGGTGCTGATCGGCTATGTGGCCAACGGCACCCAAAGCATTCGCGTAGGCTCCGGCGGCGTGATGCTGCCCAACCATTCGCCGCTGGTGATTGCCGAGCAGTTCGGCACGCTGGCCTCGCTCTATCCGGGCCGCATCGACCTGGGCCTGGGCCGGGCGCCCGGCACCGACCAGGCCACCGCGCGCGCGCTGCGGCGCCATCTGGCCAGCGACAGCGCCGACACTTTCCCGCAGGACGTGGAAGAGCTGCAGGCGTATTTCGACGACGTGCGCCCCGGCCAGCGGCTGCGCGCGGTGCCCGGCGCGGGCCTGAAGGTGCCGATCTGGCTGCTGGGCTCGAGCCTGTTTAGCGCGCAGCTGGCCGCGGCGATGGGGCTGCCGTTCGCCTTTGCCTCGCACTTTGCGCCGGGCTTCATGCGCCAGGCGCTGGACCTGTACCGGCGCACCTTCCGCCCGTCGGAAACGCTGGACCGGCCCTACGTGATGCTGGGCCTCAATGTGTTCGCGGCCGATACCGGAGACCAGGCGCGCCGGCTGTTCAGCTCGCTGCAGCAGCAGTTCCTGGCGCTGGTGCGCGGCACGCCGGGGCAGCTGCGCCCGCCGGTCGACGATATCGAAGCGCTGTGGAACGAGAGCGAGGCCGACCATATCCGGCGCTCGCTGGCCTGCTCGGTGGTGGGCGATCCGGAGGCCGTGCGCACCGGCATGCAGCGCTTTGTCGATGACCTGCGCCCGGATGAGCTGATGATTACCGGGCAGATCTTCGACCACCAGGCGCGGCTGCGATCGTTCGAGATTGCCGCGGCTGCCGCGCGCGACCTCAAGGCCAACGCCGCGCCCTGAGCCGTTTCCGGTATGACGCACGCCGCACTTGCGGCGTGCGCCGGCCGCTGTCTTTCCGCTGTCTCTCATTTCCTGCCGGTTCTGGTTTGCACAGTGCCGAGGCGCTCGGATACATTAGAAGGCCGACACCAGACAGAGGCGTGGCCCACCCAGGCACGCGCCCGCATAGTCCGCCCGATCCGCCGCCCCCAAGCAAAATCCCGGGGCCGAGGGCAGCGACGACAGGAGACAGCGATGGACCTGCGGCAACGCGAGCACATCGAGACGGTGGTCCAGGCCACCGCCTACCTATCCCCGCCAGCCCTGCTCGCGGACCGCATCGCGCATGACGCGATCATCCAGAATTCATGGCGGCGCTGCGTGCACCAGTACGGGCTAGACCCGTCGCGCATGCAGGAGGCGCGCATCCTGCCGCAGACGCGCCTGCGCGAACACCAGGAACGCATCGACGACTTCGCCCGCATCGCCCGCCACGGCCTGCAGAGCCTGCACGCGCAGGTGGCTGCGCTGGGCTACGTGGTGCTGCTGACCGATGCGCAGGGCGTTACGGTCGACTATATCGGCGATACTCACGCCGATGCCGCGCTGCGCCACGCCGGTCTCTACCTTGGCGCGGAATGGAGCGAGAGCGGCGCCGGCACGTGCGCGGTCGGCACCGCGCTGGTCACCGGGCAGGCGCTGACCGTGCACCAGGCCGACCATTTCGACGCCACCCATATTCCGCTGACCTGCACCGCGGCGCCGCTGTTCGACACGCATGGCAAGCTGCACGCCATCCTCGACATCTCGGCGCTGGTCTCGCCGCAGGCCAAGGACAGCCAGGGCCTGGCGCTCCAGATGGTGCGCATCTATGCCGCGCATATCGAGAACGCCAACTTCCTGCGCGCGCACCGGCGCGACTGGATCCTGAAGCTGAACGTCGCGCCGGAGTTCGTCGACGTCAACCCGGAATACCTGCTCGCGCTCGACGATGCCGGCCGCATCGTAGGCCACAACCATCGTGCCCGCCTGATGCTGGAGACCGAACTGGCCGGCATGCTGGGCGCGACCGTGCTGGGGCAACCGTTCGAGGCCTTGTTCGACGCCCGGCTCGAAGACCTGGGCCGCTATGTCTACTCGCGCCCCAGCGAGCAGCGCCTGGTCGCGCTCAACCGCAGCGGCGGCTTGCTGTACCTGAGCGTGATGCCGCCCGCGCTGGGCTGGCAGGCGCCCGCGGCACCGGCGCAGGTGGCGATGCCGGCGCCGCTGGCCGCGCTCAGCGGCGGCGATGCCGCGCTGGCGCAGCAGTTGGAGCGCGCCGCGCGCCTGGTTGATTCGCCGATCCACCTGCTGATCCAGGGCGAAACCGGCAGCGGCAAGGAGTTCTTCGCCAAGGCGCTGCACCAGGCCAGCGCGCGCCGCGCCGGGCCCTTTGTCGCGGTCAACTGCGCGGCGATTCCGGAGACCCTGATCGAGAGCGAGCTGTTCGGCCACCTGCCCAACAGCTTCTCCGGCGCCGGCTCGCGCGGCAAGCGCGGGCTGATCCAGGAGGCCGACGGCGGCACGCTGTTCCTGGACGAGATCGGCGACATGCCGCGCGAGCTGCAGTCGCGGCTGCTGCGCGTGCTGGCCGAGGGCGAGGTGCTGCCGGTGGGCGCCGCGCGCCCGGTGCCGGTACGCCTGCGCGTGATTTCGGCCACGCACCATCGCCTGGAACAGCTGGTGGCCGAAGGCCGCTTCCGCGAGGACCTTTACTACCGCCTCAACGGCGCTCGCTTCGAACTGCCGCCGCTGCGCGCCCGCACCGACCTGGACTGGCTGGTGCGCAAGCTGCTGCAGGAAGGCGCGGGCGAACCGGTGACGCTGTCACCGGCGGCGAGCGAGCGGCTGCGCCGCCACCGCTGGCCGGGCAACCTGCGCGAACTGCGCAACGTGCTGGAGTACGCGCGCGCGGTCTGCAGCGGCGGCTATATCGATGTGCACGACCTGCCCGATGCCGTCGCCCGCACCGCCGAACCAGCTGCCGTTGCGGCCCAGCCGGCACCGGTCGATAGCGCCCCCGACCACGACACCGCCGCCCCGTTCGACCCGCACCAGCTGCCCCCCGAGGGCATGCTGCTGATGCAGTACCTGCGCGCCTCGGGCTGGAACCTGAGCGCGGTCGCGCGCCAGATCGGCATCAGCCGCATGACGCTGTACCGGCGCATGGAGCGCTACGGCATCCAGTCGCCTAACCGGCGCGACGGCGGGGAGCAGTCGTAGCACTACGCCGTGGAAAGAAGCCGGCAGCGCTGGCGCGGCTGCCGAGCGTACCCGTTTCTGCGAAGCCGTTCGCGGCCTTTCGTCTTCCCGATTTCTCTTGACGTCGGCTTTCGCCAGGCGTGCGGCGACGCCGATGATGAGACGTTACGCGTGTCCAGTCCGTACACCTGTACTGTGACACCTGTCTCGCCCTGACGTCCGCCGCTGCCGCTCGCCTGGCCGAAGCGGCACCGATTTTTGCGGGTTATCCCTGAAGCCAGGGCACCGCAAACACCCGCTTTGCGCCGCCCCGACGCCATTCGGCCACTGGCACAGCCATTGCAAAGTCGCCTGTCACGACAACGACAACACAGGAGACAGGCAATGGGGCAGCCAAGGTTCGCCGATGCGCCGCTGGTCGGCATCATCGCCAATCCGGTTTCGGCGCGCGACATCCGCCGCGTGATCGCCAACGCCAACAGCCTGCAGCTGGCTGACCGCGTCAATATCGTGCTGCGACTGCTGGCCGCACTGTCATCGTGCGGCGTGCGGCGCGTGCTGATGATGCCCGACCGCGAGGGGCTGCGCGTCATGCTGGCGCGGCACCTGGCGCATCGCCAGGGCCCGGACTCGAGCCTGCCCGAGGTCGCGTATCTCGACATGCCGGTGGCCTCGCGCGTCGACGACACGCTGCACGCCGCGCGCTGCATGGCGGATGCGGGCGTCGCCGCCATCATCGTGCTGGGCGGCGACGGCACCCACCGCGCCGTGGTGCGCGAGTGCGGCGCGGTGCCGATCGCGGGCCTGTCGACCGGGACCAACAACGCCTACCCCGAGATGCGCGAACCCACCGTCACCGGGCTCGCCACCGGCCTTTATGCCACCGGCCGTATTCCCGCCAGCCAGGCGCTGGCATCGAACAAGCGCCTGGACATCGTCATCCGCGACGGCAATGGCAACTTCCGCCGCGACATCGCGCTGGTCGATGCGGTGATTTCGCACGAACACTTCATCGGCGCGCGCGCGCTGTGGAAGACCGACACGCTGGCCGCGGTCTACGTGTCGTTTGCCGATCCCGAAGCGATCGGGCTGTCATCGATCGCCGGCTTGCTCGAGCCTGTGGGTCGGCGTGAAGCTGGCGGCCTTGCCATCGAACTGGCCGCGCCGGGCGCGGGCGAATTCGAACTGAGCGCGCCGATTGCGCCAGGCCTGATGTGCACCGTGCCAATTGCCGGCTGGCAGCGGCTGGCGCACGGCCGCCCCCATCGCGTGCGCCAACGCAGCGGCGTGGTCGCGCTGGACGGCGAGCGCGAGCTGACCTTCGGCCCGGACGACGAAGTCACCGTCACGCTGCACGACCACGCCTTTCGCAGCATCGACGTCGCTGCCTGCATGCGCCACGCGGCGCGCCACCACCTGATGCGCAGCGTGCCGCAGCACGCCCTGGCCTGAGCACGCCCGGCCCCGATTTTCTTGAAGTGCAACACCTGAAAACGAAGGAGACAGACATGACAGCCAGAGCTTCACAAGAACATGCCGCGCTGCCGCTCGACAAAGAGACGCTGCTTACGGTGTACCGCAAGATGCGCACTATCCGCGATTTCGAGGAACGCCTGCACGTGGACTTCGCGCGCGGCGACATCCCTGGCTTCGTCCACCTGTATGCGGGCGAGGAAGCCGCGGGCGTCGGCATCCTGCATCACCTGCACGACGGCGACCGCATCGCCAGCACGCACCGCGGCCATGGCCACTGCATTGCCAAGGGCGTCGACCCGGTGGCGATGATGAAGGAGATCTACGGCAAGAAAGGCGGCTCGTGCAACGGCAAGGGCGGCTCGATGCATATCGCCGACCTGTCCAAGGGCATGATGGGCGCCAACGGCATCCTCGGCGCTGGCGCGCCGCTGATCTGCGGCGCCGCACTGGCGGCCAAGTTCCGCGGCAAGGGCGAGGTCGGCATTACGTTCTGCGGCGACGGCGCCTCCAACCAGGGCACCTTCCTCGAAAGCCTGAACCTGGCCGCGGTATGGAACCTGCCGGTGATCTTCGTGATCGAGAACAACGGCTACGCCGAATCGACCTCGCGCGACTACGGCACCGCGGTGGACAGCTACGTCGATCGGGCCGCCGGCTTCGGCATCCCGGGCGTGACTGTCGACGGCACCGATTTCTTCGCGGTCCACGAAGCCGCTGGCGAAGTCATCCGCCGCGCGCGCGAGGGCGGCGGCCCGTCGCTGCTCGAATGCAAGATG
This sequence comes from Cupriavidus nantongensis, assembly GCF_041726985.1. Classification (GTDB taxonomy): domain Bacteria; phylum Pseudomonadota; class Gammaproteobacteria; order Burkholderiales; family Burkholderiaceae; genus Cupriavidus; species Cupriavidus nantongensis_A. Next base: position 1,537,555 of record NZ_CP168302.1, read on the forward strand.
GTCCGCTTCTACGGCCACTTCGAAGGCGATGCGCAGACCTACCGCGCCGCCGGCGAACTCGACGACATCCGCGCCAACAAGGATTGCCTGAAGCTGTTCGGCCGCACCGTGACGCAGGCCGGCGTGGTCGCGCGCGAAGAGCTCGACGTGATCGACCGCGAAGTCGCCGCGCTGATCGACCACGCCGTGCAGGAAGCCAAGGCGGCGCCGCAGCCGGGCCCGGAAGACCTGCTGACCGACGTCTACGTCAGCTACTGATCCGCCACGCGCAAACCAATTATCAGGAGACAGGCATGGCTCGCAAACTGAGCATCAAGCTGGCGATCAACGAGGCGATCGACCAGGAAATGACCCGGGACCCCAGCGTCATCATGCTGGGCGAGGACATCGTCGGCGGCGCCGGCGCGGATGGGGAGAAGGACGCGTGGGGCGGCGTGCTGGGCGTGACCAAGGGCCTGTATGCCAAGCACGGCGACCGGCTGCTGGATACGCCGCTGTCCGAATCCGCCTACGTGGGCGCCGCCATCGGCGCCGCGGCGTGCGGCATGCGCCCGATCGCGGAACTGATGTTCATCGACTTCATGGGCGTTTGCTTCGACCAGATCTTCAACCAGGCCGCCAAGTTCCGCTACATGTTTGGCGGCAAGGCCGAGACCCCGGTGGTGATCCGCGCCATGATCGGCGCGGGCTTCCGCGCCGCCGCGCAGCACAGCCAGATGCTGACGCCACTGTTCACGCATATCCCCGGCCTGAAGGTGGTGTGCCCGTCCACGCCGTACGACACCAAGGGCCTGCTGATCCAGGCGATCCGCGACAACGACCCGGTGATCTTCTGCGAGCACAAGAACCTCTATGGCCTGGAAGGCGATGTCCCGGAAGGCGCCTATGCGATCCCGTTCGGCGAGGCCAATATCGTGCGCGATGGCAAGGACGTGTCGATCGTCACCTACGGGCTGATGGTGCATCGCGCGCTGGAAGCGGCGGCGACGCTGGCCAAGGAAGGGATCGAGGCCGAGATCGTCGACCTGCGCACGCTGTCGCCGCTGGACATGGACACGGTGCTGGAGTCGGTCGAGAACACCGGCCGCCTGGTGGTGGTTGACGAGGCCAGCCCGCGCTGCAATATCGCTACCGATATCTCCGCGCAGGTCGCGCAGCAGGCCTTCGGCGCGCTCAAGGCCGGCATAGAGATGGTATGCCCGCCGCATACGCCGGTGCCGTTCTCGCCCACGCTGGAAGACCTGTATATCCCCAGTGCGGCACAGATCGCCAATGCCGCGCGCAAGACCGTGAAGGGAGGCAAGCACTGATGGCCACGCCTGCAATTACCCCGATCGTGATGCCCAAATGGGGCCTGTCGATGAAGGAGGGCACCGTCAATGCCTGGCTGGTCGACGAAGGCACCGAGATCACGGTGGGCATGCCGATCCTCGATGTGGAAACCGACAAGATCGCCAACGCGGTGGAGGCGCCCGACGCCGGCACGCTGCGCCGCAAGGTGGCGCAGGCCGGCGACGTGCTGCCGGTCAAGGCGCTGCTTGGCGTGCTGGCCCCTGCGGAGGTGAGCGATGCGCAGATCGATGAATACGTGGCGGCTTATGAAACGCCGGCGGACGACGGCGGCGACGAGGACGCTGCCGCCGCGTACCAGTTCGCCGAGGTCGACGGCATCCGGGTCCGCTATGCCCGCAAGGGCGACGGCACCCAGACCGTGCTCTTCATCCATGGATTTGGCGGCGACCTGGACAACTGGCTGTTCAACCTCGATCCCCTGGCCGATGCGTACACCGTTGTGGCGCTCGACCTGCCCGGCCACGGACAGTCGTCGCCGCGGCTCGCGGGCACGACGCTGGCGCAGATGGCCGGCTTTGTAGCGCGCTTCATGGACGAGGCCGGGATCGAGGCGGCGCATCTGGTCGGGCATTCGATGGGCGGCGGCGTGGCCGCGCAACTGGCGGTGGATGCGCCGCAGCGGGTGCTGTCGGTGGCGCTGGTGTCGCCGGTGGGCTTCGGCGATGCCGTCAACAGCGACTATACCGATGGCTTCGTCAAGGCGCAGTCGCGGCGCGAGCTCAAGCCCGTAGTCGAACTGCTGTTTGCCGATCCGGGGCTGGTCAGCCGACAGATGCTGGACGACCTGTTGCGCTACAAGCGGCTCGATGGCGTCGACGAGGCGCTGACCGCGCTGGGTCAGGGCCTGTTCGGCGGCGGCCGCCAACGCGAGCAGCCGGGCCAGCGCCTGGCCAACAGTGGCAAGCGCGTGCTGGTGGTGTGGGGCGGACAGGACCGCATCATCCCCGCCGAACATGCCGAAGCCGCGCCGCCGGGGGCCAGCGTCAAGGTTTTCCCCGACGCTGGCCACATGAGCCAGATGGAGAAGGCCAACGACTTCAATGCGCTGCTGAAGGTCCACCTGGCCGGTTGATGCCGCCCGCGGACGGCGCCAGCTTGGGCCGTCCGCGCGCCTGATACCAGCCTGGCCGATCCCCTAACGGAAACTTACCCATGACCACAGACCTGAAGACCCGCCTGGCGCAGATCAACAAGCAATTCGGCGCGCTCGGACAGGCCCAGCCCGGCACCATGAGTGCCTTCCAGGGCGTGATGAAGGCCGCCACGCAACAGGGCAGCCTGCCTGCCGAAATCAAGGAACTGGTGGCGGTTGCGCTGGCCGTGCAGAAAGGCTGCGACGACTGCGTGCTGTTCCACACCAGCCAGGCCCTGCGCCATCGCGCGAGCCGCGAGCAACTGGCCGAAGTGCTGGCCGTCAATATCGAAATGGGAGGCGGCCCCGGCGCGATGTACGCGGCCAAGGCGCTGGCGTACTTCGATGCGCTCAATGCCTAGGGTTGCTAGACTCGGCGCATTGCCATTCCCGGGCAGTTCCCAAACCGATGCCGTCTGAGTTTGAACTTCTCGATCCCGTCGCCCCGGCCCACGCGGGCAGCGACCCGCTGCAGGAAGAACTGGCGCTGCTCGAACTCGCGGCGCAGGGCCGGCACGTGGCGCAGTTGTGGGAGGCGCCGCAGTCGCTGGTGGTGCCGCGCACCTACCTGCGCCACGCGGCACTGGAAGCTGCGCGCGCCGATTTCGCGCAGCAGGGTTGCCCCGTGTTCCTGCGCATGTCCGGCGGCGGCCTGGTTCCGCAGGGGCCCGGCATCCTCAACCTGAGCCTGGCTTACCCTGTCGAGCAGCCGCCGGGCGCGCTCAGCGACGCGGTCTACCTGCACCTGTGCGCGGTGATCGGCGGCGCGCTGCGAACGCTCGGCATCGAGACCCACTGGCAGGCTGTGGCTGGCTCTTTTTGCGACGGCCGCTACAACCTCACCTGGGGCCCGCCCGACGCCGCCCGCAAGATCGCCGGCACGGCCCAGTACTGGCGGCGCGCGCCAGCGGCCATGCAGGCGGCCGACGGCCAGCGCCACCTGGTGCTCGCCCACGCGGTGCTGCTGGTCAGCGCTGACCCTGAGCAGATCAATGCCCGCGCCAATGCCTTCGAGGCGGCCATCGGCAGCGAACGACGGTATGACGCGAACAAGGTGGTCAGCGTGCGCGAGGCGTTGCTGTCCGCCGGACCCGCCGTGAAGGACGATGTCGCACTGATGGCCGAGGTCGCGGCTGCGCTGCGATGGAGCCTCGGACAGCATCCCGTCCCGGTCTAGTCCTTCGCCGCGGTGCCCGGCAGGAAGCGGATATCGCCATACCAGGCGCGGCTGGCGGCGTGGGTATTGTCCGTGTCCGTCATGATGCCGTAGGCCTTGAGCGGTCCGGGCGGCTCGTAGAACACGCGCTCATAGTCCCGCGCCAGATTGCGCCGCAGGTTCTGCCATTTGCCGGCATCGTCGGCGCCGGATACCACGATCATCTGCACGCGGCCGGTATGCGGATTGGGGATGACGCTGCCGGGCGCGGCGCTGGTCGACCAGACATACATCAGCGTGGCATAGGGCAATTCCTCGCCCGCCACGGTTTTCGCCAGCTGCATCGCGGCGCGGTCGCCCAGCGAGAGCTTGCTGGTGTCGCCGTCGAAGAAGAACACCAGCCGCGCCGGCGCGTCTTCACGCGCACCGTGTCGGTTGTCGGCGCCGGGTATCGCGCCGTCTGCCTTCCAGCGCCAGGCCACCACGGGCGTCCGCGACAGGTCCACGTTGCCCGCATGCATCAGCGCGGACGCCGAGTCATTGGCTTGCGCCCGCAGGACCGTGGTGCCGCCCTCGGTCACCAGCTGGTACTCGGTCCGGGCCTTGCCTTCGGCGACCGGTAAATTTTTCCAGTCATTCGGCAGCGCGCCGCCCGGCTTGCGGTCGGAAAGGACGAGCCCGGGCTTGCTGCTTTGCGCCGGCGCTGCAAGGGGGGCAAGCAGCAGGGTGGCACACAAGGCAAGGGGCAACGCATGGGGGGTCGTCATGGCGGAGCAGCGGAATACGAGACGTGGGACCGAATGCAAACCGTGTGCCCGAGCGCTGCGCGCGCTGGCCGATCTGGCCAAGCAAAAAAAATCGCGGCCCACGGAGGGGCCGCAAATCGGGAATGCGAGGAGTGTCAAATTCCTCAGGAGACGTTATCGACGCAAACCGGCGCCTCAAGACCCCACTTCCGTGGGGTCTATGGATCGCAAATATGAATGCGAGCGACCGCTTACGCGATCAGGTAGGTGGGAGGCGGATCCGGCCGGACGGAGGCGCGCAGTCTGCGGACGTTCGTTTCCAGTTCCGCGTGGGCCGCATCGAGCCAGTCCACGCGATGCCGCACTGGGTCCTTGGCCGACAGCGCGCTGGCGGCGATCTCGCGCAGGAAGTAACGCACCATGCTGCCCGCGCGCGCCGGCACCGGCATCATCCCCAGCAGCTGGCGCCGCGCCAGCAACCGGCGCGTGACCGCGTGCTGGAGCGCGGCCCAGGCGGTGCGGCCCAATGCGATGTATAGCGCGTCCGTGCGCATCTGCCGTACGGCGCCGAGGAACTGCGTCTCGAAGACGTCGCGCAGCATCGGCGCGTCGAGCAGTTCTTCCAGCGGGCCGTCGAATGCCAGTCCGCGCCGTGTGGTCGCATGCGGCAACAGGGCGAGCGGCTGCAGGCGCTCGAAGCCATCGTTCCACAAGGCGGCGGCATGCGGCAGCCCGACTAGTTCGGGCACGCGGAAGTGGTCGAGCATGCGGATCAGGTTGGGCCGCACCAGCTTGCCACCCAGTTCGACGCGCCGCTTGTTCTCGCGCTGGACCACTCGGCCGGGCGCACGGTTGTGGAGCAGTTCCTCGGTCACCGCGGCAGCCAGCCGCACGTGCGCATGGCCCGGCGTGGTGCTGACCAGCACCAGCGCCGCCTGCGGATTCAGGTATTCGCACGGCACGTAATGCATGGCGTAGGTGCTGTCCCGCGCCACCACGACGGGCTTTGCGATCACGCTGCCGGCGCCCGCCAGCCGTATCTGCGCGCAATAGGCTTCAATGAAATTGGTCAAGGCATCCCCCCGCTCGCTTCGTTATTTAAGCGTTTTTATTGTTTTTGCTTTTCGCCATGGTAAGCCGGCGGTGCGGCGCAGAGTGTGTCGGCACCGCCGTTTTGACGCCTTCCCGGACGCAATTTGGTGGGCCAGCCAACACAGCACATGGGTGTTGCGTCGAGCGGGACGGATCGCAGCGTAGCGTAGGGCGGCTGGCTGTCAGGACCGTGACAGCCCCGCCCACCCAAAAGAAAAAAGCCGGGCACGATTCACGCGCCCGGCTAACCCATTTGCTGACTCAGGTGGTGTCAAAACCCGAGGAATCAAATGCTAACGATTCTCATTTGCTGTGGCAACCCCATCCGGTGAACGGGGTGTGCCACGTCATGCCATGGAGGTCTGGATCGAGAACTGCCCGGACAAGGTCTTGTGCACCGGGCAACGATTGGCGACCCGCAGCAGGTCTTCCAGGATCTGGGGCGACAAGTCGCCGCTGACCTTGACCTCGCGCTGCATCGTATAGGTGCCGTTGGCTTCCTCATGACCGACCGAAACATGGACGTCAGTGACCGCGTAGCCCTTGCGTTTCGCATACAACTGCAAGGTCAGGGTGGTGCAGGCAGCCAGCGCCGAGTCCAGCAGGTCATGCGGGTTCGGGTAGCGGGTGTCGCCGCCGGCGGAAGCGTCGAGATCGGCTTGCCACTCGGCGGTGCCGTTGGTCAGCTGGCAGATGCTGTTGCCCTGGCTTGGCTTCCATGTCGCTTGGATAGTCATCGAACGTCCCCATCTCATCAAAGAGCGGCCCCGCGGGCCGGAACGGTCATTCTATAAGTAGCTGGCGCGTCAGATCGGGGCGTCGAAAGAGGCCCATTGGTGCCGAGGTCAGGCATTTCCAAGAAACCCCTTGCCAACCCCGCCGCGCTCGCTTACTATTCGCCCCCTCGCAACACAACGCGGCCCCTGCAAGGCAGGCGCAGCAAGGGTTGCGGGGTTGGCCGGAAGGTTGGCGCAGCAAGGTTTGCAGCGCTGACGGCAGCAAAAAAGATTGCTGCAAACGGTTGACGAAACGAAGAAAGCTCTGCATAATCTCGTTTCTCTGCTGCAGACAACGCAGCGCGCTGAACGGCAAAGCCGGGCGGCGAAGTTCTTTAACAAACAAACAACCGATAAGTGTGGGCGCTGGGTAGCGGACGCCGCTGTCTCCGGACAGTGCTGCTTCAAGTTATACAGTGCTCGCACAGCAAAACGTGACTGGATCTTCGGATCTGGTCAGTCAGTTTTCTGAGAGTGAGCGACCGCTCGAAAGAGCGAGGGTCTTCGGACCCATACAGAGATTGAACTGAAGAGTTTGATCCTGGCTCAGATTGAACGCTGGCGGCATGCCTTACACATGCAAGTCGAACGGCAGCGCGGGCTTCGGCCTGGCGGCGAGTGGCGAACGGGTGAGTAATACATCGGAACGTGCCCTGTCGTGGGGGATAACTAGTCGAAAGATTAGCTAATACCGCATACGACCTGAGGGTGAAAGCGGGGGACCGCAAGGCCTCGCGCGATAGGAGCGGCCGATGTCTGATTAGCTAGTTGGTGGGGTAAAGGCCTACCAAGGCGACGATCAGTAGCTGGTCTGAGAGGACGATCAGCCACACTGGGACTGAGACACGGCCCAGACTCCTACGGGAGGCAGCAGTGGGGAATTTTGGACAATGGGGGCAACCCTGATCCAGCAATGCCGCGTGTGTGAAGAAGGCCTTCGGGTTGTAAAGCACTTTTGTCCGGAAAGAAATGGCCTGGGCTAATACCCTGGGTCGATGACGGTACCGGAAGAATAAGCACCGGCTAACTACGTGCCAGCAGCCGCGGTAATACGTAGGGTGCGAGCGTTAATCGGAATTACTGGGCGTAAAGCGTGCGCAGGCGGTTTGATAAGACAGGCGTGAAATCCCCGAGCTCAACTTGGGAATGGCGCTTGTGACTGTCAGGCTAGAGTATGTCAGAGGGGGGTAGAATTCCACGTGTAGCAGTGAAATGCGTAGAGATGTGGAGGAATACCGATGGCGAAGGCAGCCCCCTGGGACGTCACTGACGCTCATGCACGAAAGCGTGGGGAGCAAACAGGATTAGATACCCTGGTAGTCCACGCCCTAAACGATGTCAACTAGTTGTTGGGGATTCATTTCTTCAGTAACGTAGCTAACGCGTGAAGTTGACCGCCTGGGGAGTACGGTCGCAAGATTAAAACTCAAAGGAATTGACGGGGACCCGCACAAGCGGTGGATGATGTGGATTAATTCGATGCAACGCGAAAAACCTTACCTACCCTTGACATGCCACTAACGAAGCAGAGATGCATTAGGTGCCCGAAAGGGAAAGTGGACACAGGTGCTGCATGGCTGTCGTCAGCTCGTGTCGTGAGATGTTGGGTTAAGTCCCGCAACGAGCGCAACCCTTGTCTCTAGTTGCTACGAAAGGGCACTCTAGAGAGACTGCCGGTGACAAACCGGAGGAAGGTGGGGATGACGTCAAGTCCTCATGGCCCTTATGGGTAGGGCTTCACACGTCATACAATGGTGCGTACAGAGGGTTGCCAACCCGCGAGGGGGAGCTAATCCCAGAAAACGCATCGTAGTCCGGATCGTAGTCTGCAACTCGACTACGTGAAGCTGGAATCGCTAGTAATCGCGGATCAGCATGCCGCGGTGAATACGTTCCCGGGTCTTGTACACACCGCCCGTCACACCATGGGAGTGGGTTTTGCCAGAAGTAGTTAGCCTAACCGCAAGGAGGGCGATTACCACGGCAGGGTTCATGACTGGGGTGAAGTCGTAACAAGGTAGCCGTATCGGAAGGTGCGGCTGGATCACCTCCTTTCCAGAGGCTTGTGTCTCAAGCCTAGCGTTCACACTTATCGGTTTGTTTGCTGTTACAGCCAAGGGTCTGTAGCTCAGGTGGTTAGAGCACCGTCTTGATAAGGCGGGGGTCGTAGGTTCAAGTCCTACCAGACCCACCAAGTTATCCGAGGGGGGATTAGCTCAGCTGGGAGAGCACCTGCTTTGCAAGCAGGGGGTCGTCGGTTCGATCCCGTCATCCTCCACCACTACCTGGTAACTTTGGTTGGCCGCCAAATGCAAGCGCTTAAGACTTGAGCGTTTGCATTTGGCATTGCCAAGCGATCGCAAGATCGGCTGTTCTTTAACAATATGGGATGTAGTAAAGGTGTCGCGAGCGTTGATGAGACGCTGCAGTACAAACGCGATACCGGGTTGTGATTGTATCAACCAAATGTATTTTAAAGTGATCGAAAGATGACTTGGAATACGGCACAAATGCGAGAACTCAACCTGTAGCGACTGTTTCGAGCGATCGAGACACACTCGTTATAGGGTCAAGCGAACAAGTGCATGTGGTGGATGCCTTGGCGATCACAGGCGATGAAGGACGCGGTAGCCTGCGAAAAGCTTCGGGGAGCTGGCAAACGAGCTTTGATCCGGAGATGTCCGAATGGGGAAACCCGGCCCGAATGGGTCATCCCACACTGAATTCATAGGTGTGGGAAGCGAACGCGGCGAACTGAAACATCTAAGTAGCTGCAGGAACAGAAATCAACCGAGATTCCCAAAGTAGTGGCGAACGAAATGGGAAGAGCCTTGTACTCTTTAGCAGTGGTGTTAGCAGAACGGGATGGAAAGCCCGGCCATAGCAGGTGATAGCCCTGTATGCGAAAACACGATTGTGGAACTAGGTGTACGACAAGTAGGGCGGGACACGTGAAATCCTGTCTGAAGATGGGGGGACCATCCTCCAAGGCTAAATACTCGTGATCGACCGATAGTGAACCAGTACCGTGAGGGAAAGGCGAAAAGAACCCCGGGAGGGGAGTGAAATAGATCCTGAAACCGCATGCATACAAACAGTCGGAGCCCTTTCGGGGGTGACGGCGTACCTTTTGTATAATGGGTCAGCGACTTACATTCAGTGGCAAGCTTAACCGGTTAGGGAAGGCGTAGCGAAAGCGAGTCCGAACAGGGCGTTGAGTCGCTGGGTGTAGACCCGAAACCAGATGATCTATCCATGGCCAGGTTGAAGGTGCGGTAACACGTACTGGAGGACCGAACCCACTAACGTTGAAAAGTTAGGGGATGAGCTGTGGATAGGGGTGAAAGGCTAAACAAATCTGGAAATAGCTGGTTCTCTCCGAAAACTATTTAGGTAGTGCCTCGTGTCTCACCTTCGGGGGTAGAGCACTGTCATGGTTGGGGGGTCTATTGCTGATTACCCCGCCATAGCAAACTCCGAATACCGAAGAGTGCAATCACGGGAGACAGACATCGGGTGCTAACGTCCGGTGTCAAGAGGGAAACAACCCAGACCGCCAGCTAAGGTCCCCAAATATAGCTAAGTGGGAAACGAAGTGGGAAGGCTAAAACAGTCAGGAGGTTGGCTTAGAAGCAGCCACCCTTTAAAGAAAGCGTAATAGCTCACTGATCGAGTCGTCCTGCGCGGAAGATGTAACGGGGCTAAGCTATATACCGAAGCTGCGGACGCACGCAAGTGCGTGGTAGGAGAGCGTTCTGTAAGCCTGTGAAGGTGTCTTGTAAAGGATGCTGGAGGTATCAGAAGTGCGAATGCTGACATGAGTAGCGATAAAGGGGGTGAAAGGCCCCCTCGCCGTAAGCCCAAGGTTTCCTACGCAACGTTCATCGGCGTAGGGTGAGTCGGCCCCTAAGGCGAGGCAGAGATGCGTAGCTGATGGGAAGCAGGTTAATATTCCTGCACCGTCGTATGATGCGATGGGGGGACGGATCGCGGAAGGTTGTCCGGGTGTTGGAAGTCCCGGTCCCTGTAGTGGAGAAGGCGCTTAGGCAAATCCGGGCGCGTAATTCAAGGCTATGGGGCGAGCGGCCTAGTGCTGCGAAGCAATTGGAAGTGGTTCCAAGAAAAGCCTCTAAGCTTCAGTCATACGAGACCGTACCGCAAACCGACACAGGTGGGCGAGATGAGTATTCTAAGGCGCTTGAGAGAACTCGGGAGAAGGAACTCGGCAAATTGGTACCGTAACTTCGGGATAAGGTACGCCCTGGTAGCTTGACTGGCCTGCGCCAGAAGGGTGAAGGGGTTGCAATAAAATGGTGGCTGCGACTGTTTAATAAAAACACAGCACTCTGCAAACACGAAAGTGGACGTATAGGGTGTGACGCCTGCCCGGTGCCGGAAGATTAAATGATGGGGTGCAAGCTCTTGATTGAAGTCCCGGTAAACGGCGGCCGTAACTATAACGGTCCTAAGGTAGCGAAATTCCTTGTCGGGTAAGTTCCGACCTGCACGAATGGCGTAACGATGGCCACACTGTCTCCTCCCGAGACTCAGCGAAGTTGAAGTGTTTGTGATGATGCAATCTCCCCGCGGCTAGACGGAAAGACCCCATGAACCTTTACTGTAGCTTTGCATTGGACTTTGAACCGATCTGTGTAGGATAGGTGGGAGGCTTTGAAGCGTGGACGCCAGTTCACGTGGAGCCGTCCTTGAAATACCACCCTGGTTTGTTTGAGGTTCTAACCTTGGCCCGTGAATCCGGGTCGGGGACAGTGCATGGTAGGCAGTTTGACTGGGGCGGTCTCCTCCCAAAGTGTAACGGAGGAGTTCGAAGGTACGCTTGGTACGGTCGGACATCGTACCTAAAGTGCAATGGCAAAAGCGTGCTTAACTGCGAGACCGACAAGTCGAGCAGGTGCGAAAGCAGGACATAGTGATCCGGTGGTTCTGAATGGAAGGGCCATCGCTCAACGGATAAAAGGTACTCTGGGGATAACAGGCTGATACCGCCCAAGAGTTCATATCGACGGCGGTGTTTGGCACCTCGATGTCGGCTCATCTCATCCTGGGGCTGTAGCCGGTCCCAAGGGTATGGCTGTTCGCCATTTAAAGAGGTACGTGAGCTGGGTTTAAAACGTCGTGAGACAGTTTGGTCCCTATCTGCCGTGGGCGTTGGAATCTTGACGGGGGCTGCTCCTAGTACGAGAGGACCGGAGTGGACGTACCGCTGGTGTACCTGTTGTCTCGCCAGAGGCATCGCAGGGTAGCTATGTACGGAAGAGATAACCGCTGAAAGCATCTAAGCGGGAAACTCGCCTGAAGATGAGGATTCCCTGGAGGCTTGACCTCCTTGAAGGGTCGTTCGAGACCAGGACGTTGATAGGCTGGGTGTGGAAGCGCAGTAATGCGTTAAGCTAACCAGTACTAATTGCCCGTAAGGCTTGATCCTATAACCAGTGTGTTTCACCTGGTGTGTGTGATCGTGTCTGTGCCAGATACGCACAACCCCAACTACATCCCGATTCGTGACGCTGTCCCACCCGACAGCGCCACAACCCCTCATGCCTGGTGACCATAGCGAGCTGGAACCACCCCTTCCCATCCCGAACAGGACCGTGAAACAGCTCCGCGCCGATGATAGTGCGGATTCCCGTGTGAAAGTAGGTCATCGCCAGGCTCTTATTGTGCAAAACCCCTCGACAGCGTGTGCTGCGAGGGGTTTTTGCTTTGGCGCGGCCAAAACGCTGCGCTCGCTATTGCCGTAACGCCGTAATACCATTCCCGCAGTTCACCGTTTCCGCCCATGTCTGCTGACTGCGCCTGGTATCTCTACCTGCTCGAATGCACCGGCGATTCCATTTACACCGGAATCACCACGGACGTGGCGCGCCGTTTTGCCGAACACCAGTCCGGCAAAGGCGCCAAATATACCCGCTCGCGCAAACCGATTCGCGTGCTCGGCCAGTTGCGCTTCGCCACCAAGTCCGAAGCGTTGAAGGCGGAAATCGAAATCAAACGCATGAGTTCGGCGCAGAAGCGATCATTTTGCGCCCAGCTGCCGCCCCTAACCCCGGAGCAGCAGACGGCTTGATATCAGGAAAAAAAGGCCCGCATCGCGCTTGCGATGCGGGGCCTTTTCTTTTTTGGCTTGCCGCTTCAGACCAGGGTCAGCGTAACGTCGATATTGCCGCGGGTCGCATTCGAGTACGGGCACACCTGATGCGCCTGCTCGATCAGCTTCTCGGCGGCTTCACGCTCGAAGCCGGGCAAGGAAATCTTCAGTTCGACCTGGATGCCGAAGCCCTGCGGGATCGGGCCGATTCCGACCGCGCCCTGGATCGATGCATCGGCGGGCACGTTGATCTTCTGCTGGCTGGCGACATAGCGCATCGCACCCAGGAAGCAGGCCGAATAGCCGGCAGCAAACAGCTGCTCCGGATTCAGGCCGTTGCCGGCACCACCCATTTCCTTGGGCACCGCCAGCTTGGCGTCGAGCTGGCCGTCGGAGGTGGTGGCACGGCCATCGCGGCCGCCAGTGGCGGTGGCATGGGCGGTATATACGACTTTCTCGAGTTTCATCTAAGGCTCCGGTTTTGGTTGCCCGCAGGGGCGCCATCGTTAATGCCCGCCGTTAGTCCGGCAAGCTGGAATCGGTCCGCGCTTGTTCGAGCGTCGACCGCAGTGCATGCAAGCGCCGCGTCAGCGCCTGGATCTCTTCGACCGGGCATTGCGTGGCACATAACATCTGTTCAGGAATCCCCTCAGCGCGTCGACGCAGCGCACGGCCAGCGTCAGTCAGGCTGACCAGGACCCTGCGCTCGTCAGCCGCGTCCCGCGTGCGGGTCACCAGACCCGACCCGGCGAGCCGCTTCAGCAACGGTGTCAGCGTGCCCGAATCCAGCGCCAGGCGGTTACCGAGTTCCGAGACCGACAACGTTTCCGTCTCCCACAAGACCAACATCACCAGATACTGCGGATAAGTAAGCCCAAGCCCACTTAGCAGTGGCTTGTACAGCTTGGTCATCGCCAACGAGCTCGAATACAGCGCAAAGCATAGTTGGTGGTCCAGCAAAAGCCAGTCAGTGGCGGAGTCGTTGTCGCGTTCCATGCCCATATATTAGACGCAATTAGATTGTGCGCAAGATAAATTTTCATTCATGTGCGATTCAAGTGGCAGGGGGGATCACGGACCCTTAAGTTTGTTTTAAGTCTTGGTCGCTAGCATGACGGTGTTGCGTCGCATCGTGCCGACGCCAGATGCCAAAAGGAAAGGAACACCTATGATGCGCCAGACCATTGCTCGCACCGCCGTAGGGATCGCGGCCCTGGCCGCGCTCGGCGGCGGCTATGCCTATCTGCAACGAGAAGTCATCACCCCGGGCTACGCGGCTCCCACGCCCGTGGTGGCAGCGGCCCAGCCAGCGGCTGCCGTCGCCAGGCCCATGGACTTTTCCGGCATCGTCGCGCAGTACGGACCCGCGGTGGTCAATATCAGCGTGACCGCGCGCGCACAGCGCACGGCGGTGCAGATGCCGCCCAGCATCGATCCGGACGATCCGCTGTTCCAGTTCTTCAAGCGCTTCGGGCCGCAGTTCCAGGGGCCGCAGGGTGGCCCGCAGCAACTGGTGCGCGGCCAGGGCTCGGGCTTTATCGTCAGCCCCGACGGCCTGATCCTGACCAATGCGCACGTCGTCGATGGCGCGCAGGAAGTGACCGTCAAGCTGACCGACCGCCGCGAGTTCAAGGCCAAGGTGCTCGGTACCGATCCGCAGACCGACGTGGCAGTGATCCGCATCGATGCCAAGGACCTGCCGACCGTGCGCCTGGGCGATCCGTCGCAGGTGCGCGTCGGCGAGCCGGTGCTGGCGATCGGCTCGCCTTACGGCTTCGAGAACACCGTGACCGCGGGCATCGTCAGCGCGAAGTCGCGCTCGCTGCCTGACGACACCTATGTGCCGTTCATCCAGACCGACGTGGCGGTCAATCCCGGCAACTCGGGCGGTCCGCTGTTCAACCAGCGCGGCGAGGTGGTGGGCATCAACTCGCAGATCTACAGCCAGACCGGCGGCTACCAGGGCTTGTCGTTCGCGATCCCGATCGACGTGGCGACCAAGGTGCAGCAGCAGTTGGTTGCGCATGGCAAGGTCACGCGCGGGCGCCTCGGCATCAGCGTGCAGGAGGTCAACCAGGCGCTGGCGCAGTCGTTCGGATTGCCCAAGCCGACCGGCGCGCTGGTGAACTCGGTCGAGCCTGACAGCCCAGCCGCGCGCGCGGGACTGAAGCCGGGCGACGTCATCGTGCAGCTGGACAACGACGTGATCGACCATTCGGGCGACCTGCCGGAGCACGTGGCCGATATCAAGCCGGGCACGCAGAGCTCGCTGAAGATCATCCGCAAGGGGCAACCGATGACGTTGTCGGTGACCGTCGGCACCGCGCGTGACCAGGCGGTGGCGCAAAAAGCGGGCGGCAAGGAGGCCAACGGCCGGCTCGGTCTGGCGGTGCGCCCGCTGTCGCCGGCGGAGAAGCGCGAAAGCGGTATCGAAGGCGGCCTGGTGGTCGAGGACGTGACCGGTCCCGCCGCGCGCGTGGGCATCCAGCCCGGCGACGTGATCCTGTCGCTCAACGGTACGCCGATCGCATCGGTCGATCAGCTGCGGACGCTGGTGGGCAAATCAGGCAAGCAGGTGGCGCTGCTGGTGCAGCGCGATGATGCGCGCATCTTCATTCCACTCGATCTGGGTTGATGCTCGCGGGCACCGCTGCGTGCCCGCAAGCCGTTAACCAGCAAGGCTTTGACGTCCTCGCGGGCCGTATACCCGCACGTATACCGACGCGTTTACGAGTGGGTATACGTGCAGGTATACGGCCCGCTAAGCCTTACCAGAGGCGGGATTCAGCGCAACGAACTGCTTACAGAAAGCGCGCCAGCAGGTATCATCTCGACTGCGATGCACGAAGCATGCGGCGGCAGCCCCCGCCGGCCCTGGTTCTGCTGAATCGACAAAGAGGAAGTCTATGCAGTTGGATTTCACCCGTGCCCCGATGCCGGGTACCGATAGAGCACGGCGACTGACGTCCACGACGTCAGCCACCGGCTCCGCGCCGAAGCCCCGGCGGCGCAAGAAAGAGGTCGCCCCGCACTGGGAGCGCGGCTACCGTTCGCATTTCTACCGCAACGAGCGCGGCGACAAGCTTGGCGAAGTGCGCCTGTCCGAACGCGGCGAGCTTCCGGTGGTCTACCACTGGGCCGCCGGCAACTACTCCGGCGCGGAAGGCTCGCTGGCCCACGCCCGTGCGCGCGTGGAAGAGACCATTGGTTTCGGCATGCGCCAGCTGTCGCTGTTCTGAGCAGGATCTTCGCCGGTGCCGCGTTCGCCGGCACTGCGACCCGTCCGCGCCCACCCTTCGCGCGCGGCGCCTTCGCTTCTCCCTGATCTTCCCAGTTGTTTCTGTAATCTCCCCTGGCGTAGTCTTCAGCCGGCGCAGTTCTGGCCAGTCCGGCAATCAGCCGATAGATGTCTCGAAAGCGATCCGTGTCGCCTGCTGCGTGATTGGCGCGCCCAACATGCAGCCGCCCGTTATCGACGCAATGCCGCCGAGATGCCGCGGATGCCCGCCCGCATCGACGTCAGAACCTGCGCCCGTGTTTCGGCCGGCAGGTTGCCGTAGCGCAGGCTGACATAGGCGGCGCTGACGGCGGCGATCGCCTCGCCGGCGCGCGGCAACTGCTTGCTGGCCCGCTCTGCAAAGTCCTGCGGTCCTTCGGCCGGCGCGCGCATGCAGCCGTGGCGGGCGAGCACGGCGCAGAAGCGCGCATAGGCCGCGCCGACCGGATCCGCCGGCACCCGCCGCCGCCACAGCGGCACCAGCGCCAGCAGGCACAGCATGCCAAGCACGGCCGCCAGCAACGGTCCGGCACCGGCGCTGGTGCCGAGCGCCTGCAGCAGCCGCTGCTGCCGCGCATGGTCGTACTGCAGCACCCAGCGCTGCCAGGTGTAGACCATGCCCTCATAGGCCCAGCGCAGGTCCTTTAGCCATGCCGGCTGCCGCGACGGACGCCAGTCGGCGGCTTCGTTGCCGACGACCGCATCCAGCCCCTGCTCGATGCGGCTGGGCGCGACCGCGCTGGTCGGGTCCACGCGGATCCAGCCGCGGCCGTCGAGCCAGACTTCGGCCCATGCATGCGCATCGGACTGGCGCACCACGTAGTGATTGGCCATGGGGTTGTACTCGCCGCCCTGGTAGCCCGTGACCACGCGCGCCGGCACGCCGGCAGCGCGCATCAGGAATACGAAGCTGCTGGCGTAGTGCTCGCAGAAGCCGCGCCGGGTGTCGAACACAAAGCTGTCAATCTGTTCGGCTCCCAGCGGTGGCGGGGTCAGCGTATAGGCGAAAGGCGCCGCCGCGAACAGCCGCAGCGCGGCCTGCACGCGCGCCGCGGGATCGGCATGGTGCTGCGCCCATTGCGCGGCCAGTGCGCGGGCGCGCGGGTTGCCCGGCGGCAGGCTCAGTGCCAGCCGCAGCGTGGCGGGCGGCAGCGCTTCTGCCGGCGGCGACAGCGTGGAATGCGTGCGATAGCGGATGCGTTGCTCCACCGCCCGGCGCGCCATGAATTCGCCATCGGGCGTGATGGCGGCATCCGCGCCGGCGGACAGTGCCTGGCCCCGGTCGAGCACGAACAGCCAGCGTTGCCGGCTGGGTTCCAGCGTAATGCTGATGTCGATACCCGCCGTGCCGCCGGCGCCGGCCGCAGGGGCCAGTTGCTGCCGCCGCAGCCGCGACGGGTGCCAGGTGGTGCCGTCGTATTCCCACAGCACTAGCGCGCGCCAGTAGAGCGCGGATGCAGGCAATGGCGGGCCGGCAATTTCCGCACGCAGGGCGATTTCGGGCGAACGGATCAGTTGCCCCACGCTGCCCGGGCGCATGGTGTCGCTGATGCCGGTGGTGCCGCTCTGCGCCGATTGCGGCAGCTGCCACAACGGGTGCTCCAGGCGCGGGAACAGCACGAACAGCGCCAGCGCCCACGGCAGGCCCAGCAGCGTCATGCGGCCCAGCAGCGGCCAGATCGCCAGCCGGCTGCGCGCTTCGGGGTGATGCAGCAACAGCCAGTTGCGCAGCACCCAGGCGCCGATCGCCAGGCTGTACAGTGCCAGCCAGAACGGCTGGTCGGACAGGTACAGCGTCAGCAGCAGGTAGAAGGACAGCTGCGTGACCAGGGTCGCGTCTGACAGCGCGCGGCATTCCAGCAGCTTGAGGATGACGAAGGCGCCCAGCAGCGCCACCGCCAGCTCGCGCCCGATGCCGCCACCGTCCTGCCACACCAGCGCACAGGCCACCAGCAGCACCAGCATCGCAGTGGTGCCGAGCATCCAGCGCGACGGCAGCGGCGCGCGCCGCCGCCACAGCAGCCAGCGCCACGCCAGCAACAGCACTAGCAGCAGGCTGACCGCCACCGGCAGCGTGCGCGCCTGCGGCGCCAGCACCAGCGCCAGCTGTCCTAGCAGCAGGCCGTGGTCTTCATGCCGCAGCGGCCGGGGCGCGGGTTTCATGCGTGTTCCGCGGCGCGCGCTGTGCCAGGACGCTGCGGCCACAAGGCCAGCGCCTCGAGGCACGCGCGCCGGTGGCTCGCACCGCGCGCCGGCTGCAGTTCGATGCCGGGCAGGCGCAGGCCGATCTCGGCCTCGTCGCCGGCGGCGAGGAGCCACGCGCACAGCCGCGACAGCCGCGCCTCGGACTCCATGCCGGCGGGCAGCGCGTGCCAGTCCAGCCAGCGCGCCGGCTGCCGCGGCGGATCGCCGGCGCGGCTGAACCAGCGGCCGGTGCGCGCGCTGTGCTTCCAGGCGATGCGGTGCAGCGGGTCGCCGCTGCGGTAGCGGCGCAACTGGTCGATGCCGTCTTCGCTGTGCGTTGTGCTGGCGGCCGCATGCGTGTCGTCGCCATGGTCGGGGCGGTGCGCGGGCGGCGGCGGCGGGGCGTCGGCTTCCGGCGCGGGGTAGACCAGCGTCGACAATTCCAGGTCCGCATGGCTCCAGACATGGAACAGGCCGAACGGAAAGCGGCTGGCAATCGTGACCCGCGGCAGCACCAGGCGGCCGCGCTGTGGCGCCGGCACGTGCAGCACCAGCATGCCGCTGGCATTGGCATCCAGCGTCAGCGTTGCGGCGGCGACTTCCGGCATGGCGGACAAGCGCGCCTCGATGCCGATGCGCGCATCGCCGCCACGGCTGTCGACGCGCAGGTGGAACACGGCGTCCTGCCCGGCATGGACCGCCGCCACCGGCCCCGCGGCCACGGCGAGGTCGAGCAGGTTGCGGTAGGCCAGCCACATGCATGACATGCCGATGCCGGCGAGCATGAAGGTCAGCGCAAAACCGAGGCTGATGTTGTAGTTCAGCGAGGTCATCAGCATCGCGGCCAGCACCACCGCAAAGCCGACGCCGCCGCGCGTGGGCAGGATATAGAGATGGCGGCGGTCCAGCAGCACCACGCCGCCCGCACCACCAGCAGGGCGCCGGCTTGCGGTGCGGCGCCGGGCGAGGCGTGGCGTGCCGCCGAGCACGCCCTTGCGCGCCGCCATGGCGTTCAGGGGATCGCCACGCCGGCCAGCAGCGCGGCCAGCAGGCCGTCGACGGCAGCGTGGCCGCCGGCGCCGGCCGGCAACAGGCGGTGCGCGGCCACGGCCATGAACACCGCCTGCACGTCTTCGGGCAGCACCAGGTCGCGCTGTGCCAGCAGGGCCCAGGCGCGCGCGCATGCCAGCAGCGCCAGCCCGGCGCGCGGCGACAGCCCCGCGGCAAAGCCGCCGTGGCTGCGCGTGGCCTGCACCAGCGCCAGCACGTAATCGACCAGCGCCGGGCTGGCGTACACCTGCGCGGCCGCTTCCTGCAGCGCCAGCACCTGGCTGCCATCCATCACCGGCGGCAACTCCGCCGCGCTGGCCCCACCCAGGTACAGCACGCGCTCGAAGGCGGGGTCGGGGTAGCCCAGCGACAGCCGCATGGTGAAGCGGTCCAGCTGGGACTCGGGCAGCGCATGGGTGCCGATCTGCTCCAGCGGATTCTGCGTGGCGATGACGAAAAACGGCGACGGCAGCGCGTGCGTGGCGCCGTCATGGGTCACCTGCCCCTCGGCCATCGCCTCGAGCAGCGCGCTCTGGGTCTTGGGCGGCGCGCGGTTGATCTCGTCGGCCAGCACCACCTGCGCGAACACCGGGCCGCGGTGAAAGCGGAATTCGCCGGCATCGCGGACAAAGACCGACACCCCGATCAGGTCGGCCGGCAACAGGTCGCTGGTGAACTGCACGCGCTGGTAGTGCAGCCCCAGCGTGCGCGCCAGCGCATGCGCCAGCGTGGTCTTGCCCACACCCGGCACGTCTTCCAGCAACAGGTGGCCGCGTGCCAGCATGCAGGCCAGCGCCAGCCGCACCTGTTGTGGCTTGCCAAGGACAATGCGGCCCAGCTGGGCCTGGGCCTCGGCCAGCGAAGCGACGATGCGGGGGCGTGCAGTCACGTGGGACCTCGGCGCGGAGCCTGAAAAAATCGCGGTGGATGCAGGAATTATCGGGCAAAGACCAGCGCATTGTAGCGGCGCGCACCGCAGGCGCGACCGTCTGCTGCCGTACGCAGGCAGCGGCTGGCCCGGCGCGGCACGCAGGCTGCGGATGCGGCGCCTGCGCCAGATGGCGCCGCTTCTGGCATCATGAGCCTGTCGGGCCACCGCGGCCCCTGTTTCTGTTTTCGCCTCTTTGTGCGGCCGTGCGCCGCGCCTGCTGCAATGACCTCGCTGGATCCCTGCGCCGACCTGCCCGCTTCCACCCTGTCCGCCGATGCCGGCGCGCTGCCGCGCCTGGTGCAGGCATTCCATGCCAACGGTTTCGTGATCCTGCGCGGTTTTGCCGACGAGCCGGCGTGCGCGGCACTGGAGGCGGTGACGCGCCAGCATCTTGCCGCGACGGTGCCGCCGGTGGAGTTCGAGGCCGACCTCGGCTATCCGGGCGCCCCGGCCACGCGCGATGCCACCGGCGGCGGCACGGTCAGGCGCCTGCGCCAGGCCTACGGGCGCGATGCGGTATTCCGCCGCTGGGCCAGCGATCCCAAGCTGGTGGCGGTGGTGCAGGCCCTGCTGGGCGAGCCCGCCCGCATCACGCTGGCGCATCACAACTGCGTGATGACCAAGCATCCGCACTACGGCAGCCAGACCGGCTGGCACCGCGATACCCGCTACTGGTCGTTTGCGCGGCCGGAACTGGTGACGGTGTGGCTGGCGCTGGGCGACGAGGACGAGCGCAATGGCGTGCTGCGCGTCATCCCGGGTTCGCACCTGGCCAGGCTCGAGCCCGGCCAGCTGGACCCGGCCGAATTCCTGATCGAAGCGCACCCGGCCAGCCAGCCGCTGCTGGATGCCGCGCAGCCGCTGGCGCTGCACCGCGGCGACGTGCTGTGCTTCGACAGCCGGCTGTTCCATGCGGCCGGCCGCAATGCGTCCAACGCGGTCAAGCTGTCGGTGGCGTTCGCCTATTTCGGCGCGAGCAACCGGCCGCTGGACGGCACGCGCTCGGCCGAATTCGGCAGCGTGGAACTGCCCGCGGTGGTCTGATCCGGCGCGGCTGCGCTCAGGTGCGCAGCCCGACCAGTCCGGAGATCTTCTCGGAAGCTTCCAGCAGCGGCGGCAGGAAGCGCTCCAGCATCTCCTGCGCGCTGGTGCGGTTGGCCTGGCCGCTGATGTTGATGGCGGCGATGGTGTGGCCGGCGCGGTTGCGGATCGGCGCAGCCAGCGATACCAGCCCTTCCTCCAGCTCCTGGTCGTTCAGGGCCCAGCCGCGCTGGCGGATATCGGCGACGATGGCCTTGAGCGCGTCCACGTCGGTCACGGTGCGCCCGGTGCGCGCGCGCAGCTCGGTGGCGCGCAGCACGCTGTCGAGCTCGGGCTCGCTCAGCCCGGCCAGCAGCACCCGTCCCATCGACGAGCAATACGCCGGCAGGCGGCTGCCGATCGACAGGTTGATGGTCATGATCTTGCGCGCCGGCACGCGCAGCACGTAGACAATCTCGGTGCCGTCCAGCACCGAGATCGAGCAGCTTTCATGGACCTGCTGCGACAGCGCCTCCATGATCGGCTCGGCCAGGTTCCAGAACGGCATCGAGGTCAGGTAGGCGAAGCCCAGGTCGAGGATCTTGGGCGTGAGCCGGAACAGGCGCCCTTCGGCCCGCACATAGCCCAGCCCCACCAGCGTCAGCAGGATGCGGCGCGCGCCGGCGCGTGTCAGGCCGCTGGCCTGGGCGATTTCGGTCAGGGTCTGGGCCGGGTGCTGCGCGTTGAAGGCGCGGATCACCGACAGCCCGCGTGCAAAGGATTGCACATAGCTGTCGCTCGGCTTTTCGGGCGCGGCGGCGCTGTCGGCGGTCGGCGATGCTGGCGGCGGGGTCTGGCGGGAATCGGTGGGACTGGCCATCTGCGTAGCCCGGCGCGGTTCGCCGGATTGGCACGGAAAGGCCGAAAGGGTAGAGGAAATGCCGACATTGCGCCAGTGCCGGGCCCGGACGGCCCGCGGCGGCCAGGCTGGTCTCAGCGGAAGCTGCGCTGCACCAGCACGAACACCGCCCCCGCCACGCACAGCGCGGCAAAGCCATGCAGCAGGTCCATGCCGGCGAGCAGCGTGGCCTGCCGGTCGACTTCCTGCGACAGTTTGGCCAGTCCCGCGGCGGAGAGCGCGTCGGGCATCTGCAGCGCCGGGTTGAAGCGGGTGATGTGCTCGACCAGGTGGGTGCGGTGCTGCGCCAGGCCGTCCTGCATGAACACGCTCGCCAGTCCGGTGCCCATGGCCGAGGCGATCTGCTTGCACACGTTCTTGAACTGGTAGGCGTGCGAGAAATCCTCGACCGGCACTTCCAGGTAGGTCATCGACGCCACCTGCACCATCAGCAGCACCGGCGTCAGTCCCTCGAGCAGCACCACCGGCACCAGCGCGTAGTCCGGCGCGCCCGGCATCAGCTGGGTCGACAGCAGCATCGCCGCGCAGGCGTACACGACAAAGCCGATCGCGATCACGCGCCGCTTGCGGAACACCAGCGCCATGCCCAGCGTGATCACGATGGCGCCGATGGCGGAGACCGTGCCGCTGGTCGACAGCAGCATGCAGGTGGTGCGGAAGGTCAGCCCGAGCCCGGTCTGCGTCAGCGTCGGCAGCAGGAACGACCATGCCGACGACAGCAGGTAGTACAGCGTGTAGAAGCCCAGCCCGTACAGGTACTGGCGCCCGGCCAGGCGCGAGAAGTCGATCCATGGGTCCGGATGGCGATACAGCCGCCAGGCGCTGAAGGCAAACAGCGCCACGCCGCACAGCGCGGCCAGCGGCATCTCCAGCGAGCTGAAGAAGCGCGTGTAGCGCATTTCCTGCAGCGTATGCAGGAACACCAGCGCGCCCAGCGCGGCGGCGATGGCGGCGGGCCAGTCCAGCGTCGACACCGGCGGATGCGGATCGCGTGGCGCACGGGTAGGGTAGGTCAGCGCGACCGACAGCAGCACCGGCACCGCAATGCCGGCCTGGAACAGGAACACCGCGCGCCAGCCGATATCGTCCAGGAAGATGCTGGTCAGCCAGGGCGTGATCGCCAGCATCGAGAACGCGCCGCCGCCGAAGCGCAGCATCAGCGGCGCGCGCTCGGCCGGCGTCGACACCAGTTGCACCAGGATGCGCGAGGCCGCGAACAGGCCGCCCGCGCCCAGCCCCTGCACCGCCTTGCCGGTGATCAGCCCGGCCGGGCTGGCGAACTCCGCGCAGATCAGCGAGCCGGCGATGAACACTAGCAGCGACACCATGGTGAAGCGCTTGTACGTGATGCGGCGCGCGAGCTGGTCCAGCACCATGTTCATCAGCACCGCGGTGGCGGCGTAGGCCGAGATCGCGTACAGGTAGTCTTCCGGCGCGGCACCGACGCCGCCCTGGATATGCTGGCTGGCCACGCCCATCATCAGCGTGGACGAGAAGTCGATGCCGGTCACCAGACCCAGCGTCAGGCCGAACAATGAAAGACGCCAGTGACCCATCTCTGGGTGACTGGCGATTTGCATAGGCGGGCGCTGGAAGCTGCCGGTGCCGGGGGCGGCGGGGGCGGGGATGGCTGGAATGGCGGGGGCTAGCGCGTCCGATCCAGCCTGGACAGGCGTTTGTTGCATCGCTCAAGCATAATGTAGGCCCACCGTCGAGAACTACAGGTTGTCAGGGAAACATTGTCCGGTGAACGAAACAATCCAATGGAATGACTGGGAGGCGTTCTGCTGCGTGGTCGAGCAGGGCACGTTCACGGCCGCGGCGGAGCAGCTCGACTGTCCCAAGTCACGCGTGTCGGCCGCGGTCGCACGGCTGGAAACCGCCATCGGCGCCAAGCTGCTGGAGCGCACCACGCGCCGCATGCGCCTCACCGACGCCGGCAAGGCGGTCTATCGCGACGTCGCCCCGCTGTTCGCGCGGCTGCGCGAAATCCGCCAGGAAACGCTGGCGCGGGAAGAGCGCGTGCAGGGCGTGCTGCGCATCGCCACGCCCTATGAATTCGGCGCGCAGCAGCTCGGCGGCGTGATCTGCCGCACGCTCGCGGCACACCCCGCGCTGGATGTGGCGGTGGAAATCACGCAGGGCATGGTCGATCCGATCCGGGACGGCTTTGACATCGCCTTTGTCATTGTCGACGCCGACTTGCCTGATTCGGGCACGGTGGCGCGCCGGATCTACCATGTCGAACGCGGCCTGTTCGCCGCGCCGGCGCTGGCGGCCAGCCTGCCGGCGCAGCTGCGCCCGGAAGACCTGGCCAATATGCCGACGCTGACCACGCCCGGCGACACGGTGTGGGAATTCACGCGCGACGACCAGACCGTATCGGTGCCGATCCGGCCGCGCATGCAGACCCACAATGCCGAACTGCGCCTGCAGGGCGCGCTGGCGGGGCTGGGCATCGCGCGGCTGTCGGTGATCTATTGCGAGGCCGAGGTCGCACAGGGGCGGCTGGTGCGCGTGCTGCCTGACTATCCGCTGCCGCCGCTGCGCGTGTTCGCGCTGCTGCCGGACCGCCGCCTGCAGCCACGCAAGGTGCGGGCCTTCATGGAAGCGATCGAATCGATGATGGTGTCGGAGCTGCCGCCGGAAGGCGATGCCGAGACGGCGCGGGACGCGGGGCTGGATGCCGCCGCAGACGGGCTGGCCCCGGGAGAGGCGCGCACGGCGGGCTGAGGGCGCAGTCGGTGAAGGCGTTGGCCGGTCCTGCGCCCGGATCCGTCAGTGCATGCCGATGATGCCAGCGCCCAGCCGGGCCAGGACCATCAACAGGATCTGCGCAATCACGAACAGCACCAGCGGCGAGATATCGAAGCCGCCCAGGCGCGGCACCACGCGCTGGATCGGGCGCAGCACCGGCGCGGTCAGGTGGTCGATGGCCGGGGTGATCGGCGAATGCGGGTTGACCCACGACAGGATCGCCATCAGCAGCGTCACCCACATCACCAGGCTGATGGCCCACTTCAGCACATAGAGCACGGCGGTCAGCAGCATGGCGGGCAGGAAGCCCAGCAGGTCGATGCCGCTGATCAGCGCGACCAAAGCCAGAAATACCACCGCGGTCAGCCACGCCGCCAGGATCGTGGCCCAGTCGATGCCGCCCACGCCCGGGATGATCCGGCGCAGCGGCCGCACCAGCCAGTCGGTGATCTGGAACACGCCCTGCGAGACCGGGTTGCGCGTTGGCAGCCGCGTCAGCTGCATCCAGACGCGCAGCAGCAGCGCCATGCCGAACAGGGTAAAGACGGTATCCAGCAGGAAGAGAGCGATTTCCGAGAACATCGGTGCGTTTTCCGGTGACGGGTGAAGGTGTCTGCAACCGCACAGATTCTGCCATAGCCGGGCACGCGCACGGCGCAAACCGGGATCGGCTGCCGCTGTGCCGCGCGGCCCCTATAATTGCGAGCGCCCGCCGCGGGCGTGCGCGGACTGCCGCGCCTTCATTCTCTTTTCGCGTTTTTTTGCCGCCCATGCCCAGCAAGTCCGCCTCGTCGCCGCAACCCGCCCCGCTCAGCAAGGCCGACTTCGAGGCACTGTCCGACTTCCGCTACCAGCTGCGCCGCTTCCTGCGGTTTTCCGAAGACGCGGCGCGCGCGGAAGGGCTGACGGTGCAGCAGTACCTGCTGCTGCTGCATATCCGCGGCTGCGCCGACAAGGACTGGGCCTCGATCGGCGAACTGGCCGAGCGCCTGCAGGCCAAGCAGCATGGCGTGGTGGCACTGGTCAATCGCTGCGAGGCGGCCGGGCTGGTCAAGCGGCGCCTCAATCCCGAAGACCGCCGCGTGGTGCAGGTGCACCTGACCGCCAAGGGCGAGCGCTACCTGAACCGGCTGGCGATGCTGCACCGGACCGAGCTGGAATCGCTGCGCGGCGCGTTCCGCGTGGCCCGCATCACGCAGTTCAACGACGACGGCGCGGAGCGCGGCTGAATGCCGCCGGGCGCGGTCACGCCAGCACCGCAGGCCGTTACAGGCGGTTACCAATCACAAGCTCCGGTGACACCCGCTGGCCGGCGGCGGCCCTAGACTCGCGCGCATTCCCCAACACGCGCAGCGCGCAGGAGTCCTGACATGTCCATCCCCTTTCGTTCGGTTGTGCTTGCGGTGCTTGGCGCCGGTGCGCTGGCCGGGTGTGCCACGCCGTATGGCTACGACAACGGCTATGGCGCCGGGTATGGCGGGGGCTACGGCGGAGGCTATGGCAACAGTGTCTATGGCAGCACGGGCTACGGCAGCGGCACCACCATCAGCGGTTACCCGCAGCAGGGCTATCCGCAGCAGGGGTATCCGCAGCAGGGGTATCCGCAGCAGGACTATCCGCAGTCTTCGTATCCGCAGCAGCCGTATCCCCAGCCCTCGTACCAGGACGGCAGCTATGGCAACGGCTACGGCAACCCGGCCTATGGCGTGCGCTACGGGTGGGTCGAGGGCATCGAGGTGGTGCCGGGCCAGCCGCCGTCGACCAGCGGCGCGGGCGCCGTGGTGGGCGGCATCGTCGGCGGGCTGCTGGGCCACCAGGTAGGCGGCGGCCGCGGCAATACCGTGGCGACGATCGGCGGCGCCGTGGCGGGCGCGGTGGCCGGCAACGAAGTCGAGAAGCGCACCGGCACCAATGCCCCGGCCTACCGTGTGCGCGTGCGCACCAGCGACAACGCCTACCTGACGCTGACCCAGTCCAACGCCTACCAGATGCGCATCGGCGACCGCGTCAGGATCGAGAACGGCGTGGCCGTGCCGTACTGAGCGCGTCAGTCCGTGCCGAACAGCTGCGCGTAATCCTCGCGCAGCTGGCGCTTGAGCAGCTTGCCCGCGGTATTGCGCGGCAGGTCGGCGACGAACACGATGCGCTTGGGCACCTTGAACGGTGCCAGCGCCTCGCGTGCATGTGCGATCAGATCCTTCTCGGTGGCGTCCTCGTGGCCGCGCTTGCGCACCACGCACGCCGTTACCGCCTCGACCCACTTCGGGTGCGGCAGCGCAAAGACCGCCGCTTCGGCCACCGCGCCATGCGTGTACAGGCACTCTTCCACTTCGCGGCTCGACACCAGCACGCCGCCCGAGTTGATCACGTCCTTGATCCGGTCCACCACATACAGGTAGCCCTCGGCATCCATGTAGCCGAGGTCGCCGGAATGGAACCAGCCGCCGGCGAAGGCTTCGGCGGTCTGCTCCGGCTTGTCCCAGTAGTGCGTCAGCAACTGCGGCGAGCGATGCACGATCTCGCCCAGCTCGCCCGGCGGCACGTCCCGCAGGGTTTCATCGACGATACGGGTCTCGACATTCAAGACCGGCCGCCCCGCCGAGGCCGGACGCGCGGCGTGCTCGTCGGGTCCCAGCACCGTGGCCAGGGGCCCGATCTCGCTTTGCCCGTAGCAGTTGTAGAAGCGCAGCGCCGGCAGTTTCTGCTGCAGCTCCAGCAGCACCGGCACCGGCATGATCGAGGCGCCGTAATAGGCCTTGGTCAGCGTACCCAGCCGGGCCGGGTCGAACTCCGCGTGGCGCAGCAGCGCGATCCATACCGTCGGCGGCGCAAAGAAGCTGGTGATGCGTTCGGCGTGAATGGTGCGAAGGCAATAGCCGGCTTCCGGGCTGTCGGCGATCAGCGTGGTGCCGCCGCACAGCAGCAGCGGCATCAGGAACACATGCATCTGCGCCGAGTGGTATAGCGGCAGTGCCGCCAGCGAATAGTCCGACGCGCGGATATCGCAGGCGGCGATGGTGCTGAAGTATTCGGCCAGCAGCGCGCGATGCGTCAGCACGGCACCCTTGGGCGCGGAGGTGGTGCCTGAGGTGTACAGGATCTGCGCGGGCGCGGACTCGGCGAGGGCGTCGGACACCGGCACGGCGGGGCCGTCGGCGGCCGCGGCGAGAATATCGGTGCGACGATCGCCGCTGTGCAGCGTGCCGTGGACCTTGCACGGCAGGCCGTCGACGCGCTCGGCCAGCGCCGGGTCGGAAAAGATCGCGCTGGCGCCTGCTTGCGTGACGATGTACTCGGCCTCGGCCCGCGTCATCGAGAAATTCACCGGCACATGGATCAGGCCGCTGCGCAGGCAGGCCAGCCACAGCAGCACATAGGCGTCGGAGTTCTTGCCGAAGGCGGCGACGCGGTCGCCGGGACGCAGGCCCCATTGCGCCAGCGCGCCGGCCACGCGCGCCGTGGCGTCATCGAGCTGGCGGTAGCTCCAGCACCGCTCGCCGAAACGGATCGCGGTCTTGTCCGGACTGCGCCGCACCGCGCGGGCAATGGCGTCGGGGATGGTGTTGCGCAGGGCGCGCTGCTGCTCTGACTGCATGGTGGTCTCCACTGTTATGGTTGGGGTCCAGCAAGTCTTGAAGCCAAGCGCCGAGGATAAGGCGTGCCGGCTTGCCATGGCAAGCCGCACGCCTTGGGCAGACTACAGCGATGCCGACAGGAACACCAGCGCGCGTCCGTGCGCCAGCGCGGCGCTGGGCTGGTGGTAGGAGCCGCGTGCCCAGCAGTTGAAGCCGTGGTCGGCCTGCGGGTAGACGTGGATCTCGGTGGCGGGTTTGCCGGCCATCGCGTCGCGCACGGCCTGCACGGCGTCGGTCGGGATATGCGCGTCGAGCGCGCCGTAGTGGAACTGCACCGGCACGCGGATGTTGTCGGCTTCCTGCAGCTGGTTCTGGATGCCGCCGCCGTAGTAGGGCACGGCGGCATCGACCAGGCCGCGCGCCGCGCTCAGGTACGACAGCAGGCCGCCGAAGCAGTAACCCACCGCGGCCACCTTGCCGGCGCCGGTATGCTGGCGCAGCACCTGCACCGTGGCCGCGATGTCGTCGAGCGCGGCGGACACGTCCACGGCCTTGCGCAAGGCCATGGCGCGCGCCATGTCGTCGCCCTCGTAGCCCAGCTGCACGCGCGGGGCCTGGCGCCAGAACACGTCCGGCGCGAGCACGGCATAGCCGTCGGCGGCGTACTGGTCGGCCACCGCGCGGATATGCTCGTTCACGCCGAAGATCTCCTGCAGCAGCACGATGCCCGGCGCGCCGGGCTGCACGCCCGCCGGCGGCAGGCTCAGGTAGGCATCGAAGCTGCCCGCGGCGGTGTCGACGCGGATCCACTGGCTGTCGGGAATGGCTGTCATGGCGAAGGGTTCTCCGGAAAGGGCTTGGCAAGGATTGCCGTAATGTCAGCCCGCCAGTGTGCCATCGCGCGCCGCATCGTGCAGGCGGCCGCGTCGATGCTGCCTTCAGTAGGCGCGTGATTGCCGGTAGCGCTTGTGCCAGTTGTCGGTATAGGCCTTGACCACCGCCGCGTCGCCGCGGATCAGCATGCCGTTCTCGGCGTTGCGCTCCTGCGCCGACTTGGTGAAGTTAAAGGAGCCGGTGAACACCGCCTGGTCGTCGAACACCATCACCTTGTTATGGGCGATCGCGGGCTTGTTGTCGATCACCACCGGCACGCCGGCGTGCTTGAGGAAGGTGGCGCTGGTATAGCGCTCGCTCTGCTGGCTCTTGTCCAGGATCACCCGCACGTCGACGCCGCGCCGGTGTGCCTGCGCCACAGCCTCGGCAATCGGCGCGCTGGTGAACGAATAGGCCTGGATCAGCAGGCGCTGGCGCGTGCTGCGGATGGCATTGATCAGCAGCGCCTGGCAACTCGCGCCATCCGGCACGAAGCACAGTGTGTAGCCGCTGCCATCGGCAAAGGGCTTGGCGGGCAGCGGCCTTGCGTCGGGCGGCTGGGCCGGTTGCGCGGGCTTGCCGGCGCGCGACGGAAAGTGATTGGCGACGGCCTCGTTGAAGGTCTGGCTGATGCTGTTGGCGATGGTCTCGGAGACCTCGTCGAAGGTCGAGGTCGAACGGGCGTGCGCCAGCAGCGCGAAGGGACTGAACGAAGTGAAGGCCGACAAGGCGGCGGCCAGGCCCAGGCCCAGCACGGCCCGGCGAATCAAGCGATAAGTCACGGCGGATCTTGGCGTCGGTGAAGGACAGCGTGCGCGCGCCGCGCGCCGCACCTGTCCGGGGCGGGACGCAGCGTAGCAGCCGCATACGCCACTGGCAAAGCGGGATTGTGTAACAGGATCTGTGGGGCGCACGGGGTCGCGCCGCAGCCTTGGGACTATCCGCGACCGGCGCCTATGATGGATGCAACCCATGCGGCCGCGGCCGCCAAGGAGAGGCAATGACCAACCACACCTACAAGCTGGTCGAGATCGTCGGCTCTTCGCCCGACGGCTGCGACCAGGCCATCCAGAGCGCCATCGCCAAGGCCGGCGAGACCATCAAGAACATTGACTGGTTCGAAGTGGTGGAAACGCGCGGCCATATCCAGAACGGCAAGATCGCGCACTACCAGGTCACGTTGAAGGTGGGTTTCCGCGTGACCTGATCCCACGCAGCGTTCAGGCGGCGGCAGCGGCTTGCGGCTCCGACTGCGCGGCCTGGCTGGCATGCGCGTACAGGCGCTGCAGCGCCGGCTGCGGCGCGTCGCGCAGGAACGCGAGCATCTTGTCGATAAAGGGCCCGGTGGCGGTCTGCGGCACCAGCCGGATCCACTGCTGTGCTTCGGCCTCGCTGCCCGCCAGCGCCAGCATGCGCGCGTAGTTGAACTGGCCGCGGAAGTCGCCGCCTTCGGCCGCCTGGCGGTAGAACGCGGTCGCGCGCGCCAAGTCCTGCGCCACCTCCCAGCCATCTTCATGGAAGCCGCCGAGGATATTGAGCGACTTGGCATGGCCCAGCGCCGCCGCGCGCTGGTACCAGCCGAGCGCGGCGCGCCGGTCCGTGGCGATGCCGCGGCCCAGCACCAGCGCCGTGGCCAGGTTGTACATGCCCCAGTCCGAGCCGCGCTCCGCCGCCAGCGTGTACCAGTGCGCGGCGGCGCGTTCGTCCGGCGCGGTGCCCCAGCCGTTCTCGTAGCAGCGGCCGGCCAGGTTGGCCGCACCCGCGTGGCCGGCGTGCGCCGCGTGCTTGAACCACGCGAACGCTTGCACCGGGTCGCGCGCGACGCCATGGCCGGCCAGGAACCACTGGCCCAGCACCATCTGCGCGTCGAGTTGGCCTGCCACCGCGGCGCCGCCCAGCCAGGGGAGCGCCAGCTGCGGCGGGCCGGCCAGCTTGTCGCGCAGTCCGGCGGGGCCGAGCTGTTCCAGTTCGACCGGCGTGGCGACGCGAAAGGGCAGGGTATCCATACACAGGGCTTCGGTTGAAAGGCAAAACGGCACACGACCGGAGCCGGCCGCGTGCCGCGTGGTGCAGCCTGTGCGGCCGCCGCGCTCAGTAGCGCAGGTTCAGGTTGAGCACCGCGGTGCGGCCCGGGGCTACCGTCGCATAGTGCGAGGTATAGGCCTGGCTGTAGTAGGTCTTGTCGGTCAGGTTCTGCACGTTCAGCTGCAGCGCCACGTTCTTGTTGATGCGATATGCGGCCATCGCATCGAAGCGCCAGTACGGCGGCACCCACTTGTTGGTGCCCTCGTTGCCCCAGATCTTCGATACGTAGTACGCGCCGCCGCCGATGGTCAGGTTGGGCAGCAGCTGGTACGTGGTCCACAGGCTGAAGCTGTCTTCCGGCGTATTCGGGAACGCCTGGCCATCGGTCAGGCCGAAGGCCGCGCCGGCGCCGCCGTTGTTGCGCAGCTCGCTCTTCAGGTGGGTGTAGCCGCCGAACATGGCCCACTTCTCGGTCAGGTTGCCGGAGAAGCCCAGCTCGAAGCCGTCCACGCGCTTGTTGCCGGCCATGGCCGCGGTGCCGTCCTGCTGCACGATGCGGGCGTTGGTGGTCTCGATGCGGAAGATCGCCGCGGTCAGGGCCAGGCGGCTCTTCAGCACGTCCCACTTGGTACCCAGTTCGAACGAGCGGTTCTTTTCCGGCGCGAGCTGGTCGCCGCGGTTGCCGCTGCGGTCCGGGGCAAGGCCGTTGGGGTCCGAGCCCTGCGCCAGGAACGCGCCGGCGGGAGTCGACGAAGTGCCGTACGACACGTAGAAGCTGGCGTTTTCCACCGGCTTGTACACCACGCCCAGCTGGTAGTTGAACAGGTTGTCGTCGCGCGAATATTCGGCACGCGAGCCGTTGGCGGCGCGTGCCGCGGTGAAGCTCGTGCGGTAGCTGTCGAAGCGCACGCCGCCATTGACGATCCACTGCTTGTTCAGCTCGACCGAGTCGAACAGGTACACCGACGCCGTGTTGGTCTTGGCGTTGGTGGGGTTGTTGGCGCGCGCGATGCTGCCGCGCCACGGGTCGTTGGGGTTGGGGTTGAGCAGCGTGGTGCAGTTGTAGCCGCCGGCTGCGCCCGCGCCGTTGGGGCAGCTGCTGTTGCCGGTGTCGACGTTGTAGCTGTCGTTCTCGCTCTTTTCCTGCGAGAACTCGACGCCGAAGACGTACTTGTGCTTGATCGCGCCGGTCAGGAACTCGCCCGACAGGTCGGTCTGGTTGGCCACCGTGCGCGCGGTGGAATAGCGCGTGTTCACGCGGCGCCAGAGCAGGTCGTAGTAGATGTTGCCCTTGCTGTCGTCAGGCTGCGTGTAGATGTAGTCCTGGTTGGTGCGCGAGAAGCGGGTCTGGTTGCGGAACTTCAGCGCCGGCGAAAAATCGTGCTCGAAGCGGATCGTGCCCATGTCGGCCTGGTCCTTGCGGAAGTCGCGGTCGAGCAGGCCGTAGTAAGTGCTGCGCGGCACGTTGACCGGCGAGCCGTCGCCAGCCTGGCGCGTGCGCGGCCGGCCGTCGCGGCGCGCGGTGAAGGCCGGGTTGTTGTACGGGATGCCGACGTCGGGGATGTCGTCGGTCTGCATGTGGTAGTACGACAGCGTCAGGCGCGTGTCGGTGCCCAGGCCGAACGCCACCGACGGCGCCACGCCCCAGCGCTTCTGGTGCACGGCATCGCGGCCGGCGACGTCCTGGTCGTGGAACATCGCATTGAGGCGGAACGCCGCGTGGTCGGCGAACTGCCAGTTGCCGTCGGCGGTGCCGCGCACGTACTGCGCGTTGCCGACGCCGATATTGCCTTCGGCAAAATTGCCCAGCCGGGGCGCCTTGCTGGTGATATTGATGCTGCCGCCAGCCGAGCCGCGCCCGTCGTAGGCGCCGGCCGGGCCCTTGGTCACTTCGACGTTCTCGACGTTGAACAGCTCGCGCGACTGCGCGCCGATATCGCGGAAACCGTCAAGGAAGGTGCTGGCCTGCGCGTCATAGCCGCGGATAAACGGCCGGTCGCCGACCGGGTTGCCGCCCTCGCCCGCGCCGAACGCAATCCCCGGCACCGTGCGCAGCACGTCGGTCAGCGTGGTCGAGCCGGTGCTCTGGATGACTTCCTGCGGAATCACCGTGATCGAGCGCGGCGTATCGCGAAGCGGCTCGGGATTCTTGATCGACGACGAGCTTTCCGCCTTGAAACCGCTGTCGCCGGTGACCGTCACCTGCGGCAGGTTGACCGGCTTGGGCGCCTCTTGCGCGGCGACCGGTGCCGCGGCAACCGCTGCGCCGAC
Organism: Cupriavidus nantongensis; assembly: GCF_041726985.1. Lineage (GTDB taxonomy): Bacteria > Pseudomonadota > Gammaproteobacteria > Burkholderiales > Burkholderiaceae > Cupriavidus > Cupriavidus nantongensis_A. The sequence goes on from NZ_CP168302.1 coordinate 1,570,801, forward strand.
CATGCCGGTCAATCGTGGAATGGCACCCAGCTTGCCGTGGCTCTTTCTTGTTATGACTGCCGAATACTGCACTTTTGACCTCTCGTATCGCAAAACGAAACAATAATGAGAAGAATTATCATTTGGTTACGATTGACTGGTCAAGATTGACAATTGCGGACATGACAAAAATGTTGCGGAGTTGCGGCACGTAACTCGCTGCGTTGCGCTGCCAAAAAAATCGGCCGGCGCTGAACTGCCGCCGGCCGTGCAGGGAACCTTGGAAAACCAGGACTTAGGGCCAGGCCTCAGTCGAACTGGTACGAATAGATCATGTTGATGCGCGGCGAACGGCGGCTGGCGTTGGTCGGCTTGTCGCCGACCGGCTGCGCCAGCGACAGGTCCAGCGTGTAGTAGCGACGGTCCGAGATGCGCGCCCCCAGCGCCACCGACGACAGGCTGCGGTGCGACAGCGACACGCTGTTCGAATACACGCGCGCCACGTCGGCGGACACATAGGGCTGGATCGTGCGCAGGTAGGTCAGGTCCGGCAGGAACAGCCGGCTGATTTCCGCCGACGCGCCCCAGCCCTTGTCGCCCGCGACTTCGCCGGCGGGGTAGCCCAGGCCGAAGAAGCGTCCCCCAAAGCTGATCTGCTCGCCCGAGGCCAGTCGGTCGCCGCTGTACTGGCCGGCGGCGGCCACGGTCAGGCCAAAGCCCGCTGGCAGGTCCTTCGATTGCGACAGCAGCAGCCGCGTGCGGAAGAAGCTCAGGTCGTTGCTGTTGTTCTGGCGGCTTGCGCCCAGCGCATCGAAGCCCTTGTACAGGCCCAGCGTGGCGTTGCGGCTGACGCCTTCGCCGCGTTGCAGGTAAGTCAGCTCCGCCGTGGCCACGCGCACGTTGGTGCCGAGCGTGACGCGCGTGCCGGTGGCGGTATGCGTATAGCGCTCGAACTGGTCGGCGCCGTAGACGCCGCCGGTCAGCGTCAGCGTATGCGCGTTGGACAGCAGCAGCGGATAGCTCAGGGTGCCGCCGATGCGCTTGGTGTCGTTGACATAGCGCGGGTTGAAGCCGATCGGCGCCAGCGTCGCGTTCTGTGGCACGCCGCGGTAGTGCGAGGCATTGAGCCGCGCCACCATGCCTTCGGTGCCGATCGGCTGCGCATAGCTGGCGGCGTAGTATTCCTCGCTGTCGCGGCCCTTGGGGAACAGCGCCGACACCGAGATCTGCTCGCCCAGCGGCGTCAGGCTGTTGGTGGTGGCCGTGGCGATGGCGCGCAGGCCCGGCGACATGTATTCGATGCCGGTGCCGAAGGTAAAGGGCTTGCGCTTGACCTCGAGCACCATCTCGCAGGCGCCGTCGGTGGTGGTGGGCGGCTGCACCGTGGCCGCCACCTGCAGGCCGGGCTGCAGCGCCAGCGCGTTCACGTAATGCTCGAAGCGGTCCTGGCGCAGCGGGCGGTCCTGCTGCAGCTTCTCGGCGATGGCGCGCAGGCGGCGCTCGGCCGGCCCCGCCTTGCCGGTCACGGTCACCTTGGCGACGTAGCCTTCCACCACCGTGACCAGCACGTCGCCGTTGGCAAAGTCCTGCGCCGGCACGAACGCGAACGACAGCGGGTAGCCGCGCTCCTTGTACATCTGCGTCACCGCGTTGGCGGCTTCCAGCAGCTGCGCCACCGTGATCTCGCGGTTGGCCAGCGGCTGGAACTGCGCGGCCACCTCCTCGAACGGCAGCGTCTTCGCGCCCTCGATGCGAAAGCGCCGCGGCGTCAGGCGTGCGTTGAGCAGGTCCTGCATGGCAGGCTGCGGCCGCTCGACCTGCACGGTCACGCGGCTGTCGGGCCGGGCCGGCGCAATCTTGGGAAGCGTCTGGGTCGGATCGCCCTGGACCGGGCTGCGCGGATCGGCCTGCACCAGGCCGTGATGGAACGCGCCGACGCCGACCAGCAGCGCGGCAACGCGATGACGTGCACGCATGGCAAAACCCCTGTAAGAAACACTGCGGCTATTGACGTCGCGTGCCACCGGCGTGGGGATTGCCGCTACCCCCGGGCGCCTGCTGGCCGATACTGCCGGTCCAGCGCGTGGCCGCTACGTTGAATCAGGTGAGCACCGCTGCCCGCGATCGCGCAATCACGCGATCGCCGGGGCAGCGGCCAAGGCAGGATTACTTCTGGCCGAGCGCGCCGGTCAGGCCGCCGAGCAGACCGCCGACCAGGCCACCGATGGGCCCGGTGGTCGAGCCCTTGGTGGTGGTGGTGCCCGCGGTGGTGGTGGCGCCGCCGGTCACGGCGGAGACGACATTGGTGACCGGTGCCAGCGGGCTGGTGGTGCCAGTGCCGCTGGTTGCGCCGCCAACGCTGCCGACCACGCCACCGACGACGCCATTCACCACGCCGGTGACCGGAGCCAGCGGCGTGCTGGCCGTGGCGGAGGCCAGGCCGCCGGTGACGGTGCTGACCAGGCTGGTGACGGGCGCCAGCGGCGAACCGCCGGTACCGCCAGTGGCGCTGCCCAGGCCGCCCACCGCGCCACTGACCAGCGACGTGACCGGCGCCAGCGGGGTGTTGGCGGTGGCGGCGGTCAGCCCTCCGGTGACGCCGCCGACCAGGCCGGTGACAGGCGCCAGCGGCGAACCCGTGCCGCCGGCGCCTGCCCCGCCTGCCAGCCCCCCGGCCAGCGTGGTAACCGGTGCCAGTACCGATCCCAGCGCGCCAAGGCCACCGCCGCTGGCGGGGCCGTTGACCGCGCCGCCGAGCGAGGCCACCGTGGTGCCGGTGGTGTTGACCACGCCGCCGACGCCCGCGACCACCGGCGTGTTGGTCTGTTGCAGCTTGGTGCCGGCGGTGGCCAGCGCGCCGCCCACGGTCGCCAGCAAGCTGCTGGTCGGGGCGCCCAGGCCGGTGGCCGCGCCCAGTGCCTGCGTGGTGCCGGTCAGTTGCGAGGTGATCGGCACGATCAGCTTGCTGGTGGTGATGGTCACCTGCTCGACCGCGCCGCTCGACAACACCGAGGTCAGCGTCCCGCCGGTGTTGCTCACGGTATTGCCGAGCGTGCCGACCACCGCGCCCAGCGGCGAAGCCAGCGGCGCCAGCGGTGCCAGCTGACCGGTGCCCAGACCGCTCACCGCAGTGCCGGCGCTGGTCACCGCCTTGCCCAGTTCGGTCACCACGTTGCCGGTGCTGGCGACGGTGGTGCCGACCGGGTTGGTCGAATTGGGCATGCTGCCCAGCCCGGATTGCAGGCCAGTGGCCAGCGCGCCGACGGCATCGCCGGTCGCGGCCACCACGCCGCCCAGCCCGCTTTGGGTCTGGCCCGGCACCAGCGGCAGGTTGGCGTTGCCAAGCTGGTTGCCGAGGTCGCTGACGGTGCTGCCCGTATTGCCCAGCACCGTGCCGGCGTTGTTGATCACCGTCGCGGTCGGGGTTAGCGCGGTGGGGGTCTCGCCACCGCCGGTATTGCCACCGTTGTTGCCGCCGGTGTTGCCACCATTGCCACCCCCCGTGCCGCCGCTGCCGCCACCGGTGCCACCGGTGCCACCCGTGCCCCCGGTACCGCCACCGGCCAGGTCGGTGCCGCCACCGGTCCCGCCGGTGCCCCCACCCGTGCCGCCGGTGCCTCCGCTGTTTCCGCCATTGGTGCCGCCATTAGTGCCGCCATTGGTGCCCGCGGTATCGCTGGTGCCCATCGACGTCGATCCGCTGCCGCTGGCGCAGCCGCCCAGGGCCAGCAGGGTTGCAAGGAGTGCCGTTACGGCGAGTTGTTGTTTGCGCATGATCTGTTCCTTCATTCCCGTCGTTTCAATCGCTCGGCCGCGCAACGCGTTCGTCTGCTGCGTGCGGCGGTGACGGTGATGGCGCAATCGGTATGCCAGCCCTTTGGCGTGCTACCGCACAGACCCCCGCTGAAGTCGGGTGTGGTGCCCGCCAGGCCTTGCGGCATGCGGCCTGCGTGGTGTTAGCGGCAAGCGCCGCGAGACCTGGCGGCACGTGGGCGGGGAAGGCGTGGCGCGTTACGCGTTACGTAACGTGTGTCGTGCGCGGGGAACAAGACAGCGCGGGCAAGGCCGCGCGCAACCGGCTGTCGCGTGCCCTCCGCGCTGCCGTTGCGTGTTCCCGCTTGTCCGGAACACGTTACGTAGCACGTAACACGTCCGCACCCTGCAGCGATGCTGCGCGCGCGTGCTTCGCCGCCACCTTGATTCGCCCTGCAAGCCGCGCTGCGCAAGGCCTGCAAGCGGCCCGCCGGTCTGTGCGCCGGCCCACCTTGCCGCGCTGGCACGCGCCTTGCCATTTGCTCTCCCGACGCGCCGACGATTTCGCGTGCCACCGTGTTGCCATGACAGATGGGGATGGCAGGCAGGTGGCACAAAGCGGGACACCGGGGGGGCTCGTCGGCATTCCATGCGGTTCACAAGAAAAGACGGCCCGGCAGCGCCGTGGCCAACCAGACAGGAGAAGGACAATGAAGACCAAGCATCCCGCACCGCTTTCCATGACCTCGCTGGCTGCGGCCGGCATGGCCGCCCTTGCCTTGCTGATGTCGGGCTGCTCGTCGAGCGGCGGCGGCAGCGGCGCCAATCCGCAGCCCAGCGGCGGTGGCGCCGATACGCCGGTCACGCCGCCGCCGCCGGCCGCTGCCCAGACCACGCCGACCGGCAAGGTCACCGAAGGCGCGGGCAACACCGTGGTGTCGGCGGGCAATGCCGTCAGCGAGATCGGCAAGTCGATCCAGGACGCACCGTTGCCGCTGCTGCCCACCGACGCACGCAAGGGCGCGGGCGGCGTGGTGGTCAATGCAGGTGAAGCGGTCGGCGCGCTCGGCGCCGGCGTGCGCGACGGGCTCGGGCAGATGGGCTCGGTCGACAACCCGGTCGGCGTGACCGTGTCCAGCACCGGCAACGTGGTGCGCGAAGTGGGCGATGCCGTGGTCAGCGGCGGCGACCTGGTGAAGGGCCTGGGCACCGAGAAGCTGGCGCCGCTGGCACCGCTGACCACGCCGGTGGGCGGCCTGGTCAAGAAGGTCGGCACGGTGGTGCAGGGCGGCGGCGACAAGCTGCAGACGGTGCTGTCCGACGGCGCCGTCGCGCAGGCCACCAACTCGCTCAGCAAGGTCATCGTGCCGCTGACCAGCAAGGTCACCGACGGCACGCAAACACTGGGCGCGGCCACGCGCCTGGGGGGACCGGTCGACGGCCTGCTTTACAAGGTCGGCAATACGGTGGCCACCGGCGGCAGCATGCTCAGCAACACGCAGGCCCCGGTGGTCGCACCGCTCGGCGGCGTGGTGACGGAGGCCGGCAAGACCGTTGCCGCGGTCGGCGTGCTGGTCAACGGCAACGGGCAGACCGGCGGCAACCCGCTGGGCGGCCTGTTGAACAACCTGCCGCTGGCTGGTGCCGGCAACGGCCAGGGCGGCGATGGCAGCCACGGCGGCAATGCGCTCGGCGGCCTGCTCGGCAGCCTGCCACTGGTCAAGCCCGGTAGCGGCGATGGCGGTGCCGGTGGCGGCGGTGCGCTGGGCCCGGTCGGTGCGCTGCTGGCGCCGGTCACCGGTCTGGTCGGCGGCATCAAGAGCGGTGTCGGCGGCGGCTCGGGCGGTAGCGACGGCAAGCCGCAACTGCCGATCCTGGGCGGCCTGCTCCACCACTGAAATGTCTCAACCCGCATAGGTGTTTTCACGGTGCGCTGTCGCTCATCACCCCGTCGCAGCGCATCTTTTTATTCCACCTGGCCACGCCGCTGAATTGCCGGCATGGTCAGGCTGCGGGCCGGTTTGCGCCGGCCCGCTGCTCTTTAACAAGTTGCGATCCAGCGCGTGCCGGGTCGTTTCAAACGAATGCTTTAACCCCTTCGGGTCATTACTATCACCCGAGGGAGGGGTATGGTTGAGACATACCATGACTTATAAAAAAAGCGCAGCAAGCGTGAAATAGTCGATAAAAGAGCGGGCCACAGAGCACCGTGATAATCGAACGGGGGAAGCGTGATCGCGGCATCAGATCACTTCGGGAGTGTCAACAAATCATGAAACGACTCATTGCACGCTTTATTAAGGATGAGCGCGGGGCGACCGCTATTGAATATGGGCTGATCGCGGGACTTATCGCTCTCGCCATTGCAGTCTCGGCTGGGACACTTGGCACAAATCTGAACCTCAGCTTCAAGGCTCTTGCCGACAAAGTGGCTGAGCTTCTGCCAAAGGCTGCCAGTTAATCAGTAGCCTTCATTGTGTTCGTTGCGCTGTTCTGCGCGGCGACCCTCTACACAGATTTCGCTTACCGGCGGGTTCCGAACCTGCTGCTGGCGATCGCCGTGCTGGTCCTCGGGCTGGCGCTGCTCGCCGGACAGGCTGCGGAACCGCCGCTGGCCGCGCGCCTGATCGGCGCAGGGCTGGGTCTTGCCGTCACCTTGCCGGTCTACGCCCTCGGGCGCATGGCCGCGGGCGATGTCAAGTTCCTGACGGTGGCGGGGTTGTTCACCGGTCCGCAAGGGCTGGTGGTGGCATGGGTCGTCGGCAGCCTGCTCGGGCTGGTGCACGCGCTGCTGGCGCTGGCACTGGCGCGCCGCACGCCGGCCGCGGATCACGCTTTGCATTCCCAGGACCAGTCCCTTCCAACGGCGCAGTTTTCGCTGGCGCGCGGCATCCCGTATGCGGCGTACCTGGCCGTGGGGGTGCTGTTCTGGATGGCTGCGGGCCAATAGCCGGAATGGCTTGAGGCCAGCAGGTCGCGCCGCCGGTCGGCGCGGCGGAACACCAAGAGACCGGGGTTTCAGATGTTGTTGCACGCAAGGGTCAACAGGAAGATCAGCCGGCGCCGCCAGAGTGCCGGCAGCGCCGCGATCGAATTTGCCATCGTGGCGCCGGTGCTGGTCACCATCGTGATCGGCATCGTCTATTACGGCGTGATGCTGGCGCTGCAGCAGGTGCTGACGCTGGCCGCCGAGGAAGGCGCGCGCGCCGCGCTGCGCTATCCCGCAGGGGTCTCCGGCACCAGCCTTGCAGCCACGCAGCAGGCACGTGTCGATGCCGCGGCCGCGATGGCGCGCGGCACCTTACCCGCATCCATCCGTGACCTGATTCCGCCCGCCGGCGTCGCCGCGGCCGTGCCGTGCGCGGTTGGCTCGGCCGACGTCTGCGTACAGGTCACGCTGAGCCTGACCACCACCAACATCATGCCCGCGGTGCCGATGGTGCCGCTGCCGGCCGCGCTGTCTGGCTCGGCCATGGTCCAGCTCTCTCCCGATATCTGATGCGCATGACGAACTGCCCCATGCCCGAACCAAGGATTTCCGCATGACCAGCAAGCAGATCCGATTACTGGCCGTCGTGCTGCTCGGCCTGGCCTTGCTGCTGGCGCTGCTGGCGTGGCAGGTGGGACGCCAGCCGGCCCAGCCGGCGGCTTCCACCGGCGCCAGGCCGCTGCACCCGGTGGTGGTCACCACGCGGCCGGCGGAAGCCGGCAAGCCGCTCGATGCCGAGGCGCTCAAGGTGGAGATGCTGCCGATCGATCCTGCCGGCGCCTACCGCGACGTGGCGCGCGTGACCGGCCAGGTGCCGCTGGTGGAGCTGGGCGCCAACGTGCCGGTGCTGGAAGGCCAGCTGCTGTCCGGCCTCGCCGCGCAGGTGCCGGAAGGCGAGCGTGCGGTGGCGGTGTCGGTCGATGAAGTCATCGGCGTCGGCAACCAGGTGCAGCCGGGCGACTATGTCGATGTATTCCTGGTGCTGCGGCGCGACCAGCAGGAAATCCCGGACAGCCAGGCGCGCATGCTGCTGTCGCGCCTGCGCGTGCTGGCCTACGGCGTGGCCTCGGTCAACCGGCCGCAGGCGGCCAAGCCGGAACAGATGATGGCGCGCCAGGAAGGCGCCAAGACCGCGGTGCTGTCGGTGCCGCTGGAACAGGTCAGCCGGCTGGCGATGGCGCAGCAATCCGGGCGCCTGATGCTGGCGCTGCGCAATCCGCAGGACCAAGCCATGCCCAGCGATGGCATGTTTGCCGAGCCCCCGCCAGCACTGGCCGCGCGCGCCGGCGTCCCCGCCGACGCAGCGCGTGCCGCCGCAGACAAGGCGACTGCCGGCGTGCTGCTGTCCGGGCTGGCCGCCACCAACGGCGCGCCGGCCGCGCGCGCACCGGCGGCAGCGCCGGCACCGCGGCCGCTGCAGGTGGCAGCGCCGCTGGCACCGGCACAAGCCAGAGAACGCGCTGGCGTGGAAGTGATCCGCGCCGGCAAGCGCGACATTGAATAAGAACGTGGGCGCCCCTCGCATGCCAATCCAGAACACACCCGCCCATGCCGTAACGCTGCGTCGCCGGCTGATGCAGCTCACGCTTGCCGCCATGATCGCCACCACCGCATGGTGCGCACTGGCGCCGCGCGCGCAGGCGCAGGACGCCGCCACCGCGCGGCAGTTGCGCCTGATGGCCGGCGCGCAGAAGGAACTGCGCAGCGCGCAGCCGGTCGAGCGCGTCGCCGTGGGCAACCCCGCGGTCGCCGATGCGCTGATCCTGCGCACCCGCGGCGCGCCCAGCGTGCTGCTGGTGGCCAAGCAGCCTGGCGTGACCGACGTGATGGTGTGGACGCGCGGCAGCGCCGAGCCGCAGAGCTACAGCGTGCAGGTCGATGCCATCGCGCCCGATGCCAATGGCGCGCAGCTGGGCTACTCGGCAGCCGGCGCCACCATCACCGGCCAGTCGCCCGATGCCTATGGCGCCGCGCGCGCGCAAGCCGCGGCGCGTGCGGCCACCGCGGGCAAGACCGACGGCAAGCCCGGCCTGGTGGTGGACCGCTCCACCGTGCCGCTGAGCGGCACCGTGCAGGTCGACGTCAAGGTGGTGGAGATCAGCAAGACCGTGCTCAAGGAAGTCGGCATCAACTTCTTCCGCAACAACTCGGGCTTTGCCTTCGGCACGTTCTCGCCGTCGACGCTGAACAAGTTCACCTTCACGCCGGGCAGCGGCGGCGCGCCCGGCAGCTTCAGCGCCGATATCGCGTCGCCGATGAGCAATGCCTTCAACCTGGTGGCGGCGTCGCTCACGCACGGCATCTTCGCCAACATCAGCCTGCTGGAAGCCAACGGCCTGGCGCGCGTGCTGGCCGAGCCCAGCCTGGTGGCGCTGTCGGGGCAGAGCGCCAGCTTCCTGGCCGGCGGCGAGATCCCGATCCCGGTGCCGCAGGCGCTGGGCACCACCACGATCCAGTTCAAGCCGTTCGGCATCGGGCTGACGGTGTCGCCCACGGTGCTGTCGGCCGACCGCATTGCGCTGAAGGTCGCGCCCGAGGCCAGCGACCTGGATCCGTCGCGCGGCATCTCGATCAACGGCGCGGTGGTGCCGGCCATCGTCACGCGCCGCGCCGACACCACGGTCGAGCTGGGCGATGGCGAAAGCTTCGTGATTGGCGGGCTGGTCAGCCGCAACACCGTCAGCAACGTCAACAAGGTGCCGGTGCTGGGCGACCTGCCGGTGATCGGCGTGTTCTTCAAGAACCTGAACTTCCACCAGGAAGACCGCGAGCTGATGATCGTCGTCACGCCGCGCCTGGTGAAGCCGATGGCGAAGAACGCGCCGGCGGCGCAGGCCCTCGGCGCCGACGGCCGCACCAGTGCCAGCCCCAACGTGTGGGGCTGGTACGTGATGGGTGAGTACGCGGACCCGACTTTGCCGGGTTTCTCGAAATAGCCGCCGGCCATGCCGGCTGGCATGGCCAACAGCTTTGAGGCGGAGAGATGGACTATTTTTTGTTGCACGCAACGCAGGGCGAAGTCAGGGACTGGCTGGGCAAGGTCATCGGCGCGCACGGCACGCTGGTGGCCGATGGCGGCGCCCAGGAAGGCTTTATCGAGCGCGTCTCCGAGCTGCGCCCGGGCCTGGTGTTCCTGCATTTCTCGGCGGAACTCGCGGCGCCGTCGGCGCGGCTGGCCGAGCAGCTGCAGCGGCTGTTCCCCGGCCTGCCGCTGGTGGCCGTGGGCCATGCCGGCGAGCCCGGCGTGATGCTGGCCGCGCTGCGCGCGGGCGTAAAGGACTTCATCGACCTGCGCGACGCGCCGGCCGAAGCCGAGGCCGTGGTCAAGCGCCTGGCCGTGCCGAGCGAGCAGGTGCGCCCGGCCGAGGCCGCACGCCAGGGCAAGATCATCGCGCTGCTGGGCGCGCGCGCGGGCGTGGGCGTGACCAGCCTGGCGGTCAACCTGGCTGCGGCGGCGCGCCGCCACCTGCCGCGCCATGCCAAGACTGATGCCCGCGCCGAAGTCCTGCTGACCGACCTGGGCCTGCCGGCGCGCGACGGCGCGCTCTACCTGAACCTGAGCCCCGGCTTCCATTTCGTCGAGGCGGTGCGCAACCTGCGCCGCTTCGACCAGGTCTTCGTGCAGACCGCGCTGACGCGTCACGGCAACGGCGTGTGCGTGCTGCCGCTGCCGGCCGCGCTGAGCGAGCTGCGCGACATCTCGTACGCCGATGCGATCGGCCTGCTCGAGCGCCTGCGCGCGTTCTTCGACCTGCAGATTGTCGACCTGGGCGGCTTCGGCAATGCCGAGTTCACCGCGCAGATCGTCAAGGCCGCCGACAGCGTGGTGCTGGTGGCGGACCAGAGCGTGGGCGCGATCGTGTCGGCGGCGGAGCTGGTGCATGAACTGCGCGCGCGCGAAGTGGAGCGCGACGATCTGCACCTGCTGGTGTCGCGCTTCGACGCGCGGCTGGGCGTCGATGCCGCGCAGATCGCGCGGCGCGTGGGCGTGGACTCGGTGGCGACGCTGCCGGACAGCCGCGAGGCGCTGGTGCTGGCGACGAACCGCGGCGCGGTGCTGGCCGACGACGATCCGCACTGCCCCTATGTGCGCGCGCTGGCCGAGCTGCTGGCGCGGCTGGGCTACCGCACCGCCGCGGCCAGGGACACCACGCTGCTGGCGCGTATCAAGGACAAACTGCCCGGGGCGCTGCGCGCAGCGCTGGTAGCGCGCGGCGCGCGCACGGCTCGCACTGGAAGCTGACATGACCCAAGCGATCGAATTCTCCGACAACGCCCCCGCACCGTTCCCGGTGTCGCAGGAGTTCCACAACATCAAGGAAGCCGCGCACGAGCACCTGCTGACGCGCATCGAAGAGCTGGGCGCCGAGTTCGGCCGCTGGTCGCGCACCGCAATCCAGCGCTTTGTCGACCTGGAACTGGAGAGCTTTACGCGGCTGCGGCGCATCCCCATCAACGAGGCCGAGCTGCGCCAGATCGCCGAGGCGCTGACCAAGGAGCTGGCCGGCTTCGGCCCGATCGAGGACCTGCTCAACGATCCCGCGGTGGAAGACATCCTGGTCAACGGCCACCTGGACGTGTACGTGTCGCGCCATGGCGTGCTCGAGCGCATCCCGGTGCGTTTTGCCGACAGCGGCCACCTGCTGCGCATCGTGCGCCGCATCCTGGCGCCGATCGGCCGGCGCCTGGATGAGTCCAACCCGATGGTCGACGCGCGCCTGCCCGACGGCGGCCGCATCAACGTGGTGATCCCGCCGCTGGCGCTGGAAGGTCCGGTGGTGTCGATCCGCAAGTTCCGCAAGGACCCGATGACGCCCGCCGACCTGCAGGCGCTCGGCACCATGAGCCCGGAGATCTGCGACCTGCTGCAGGCCGCGGTGCAGGCGCGCTGCAATATCCTGGTGAGCGGCGGCACCAGTTCCGGCAAGACCTCGCTGCTCAATGCGCTGGCCACCTTCGTGCCGCCCACCGAGCGCGTCATCACCATCGAGGATACCGCCGAGCTGGCGCTGAACCATCCGCACGTGGTGCGGCTGGAAAGCCGGCCCGGCGGCTTCGAGGGCACCGGCGTGGTGTCGATCCGCGACTTGCTGCGCAACAGCCTGCGCATGCGCCCGGACCGCATCATCGTCGGCGAAGTGCGCGGCGGCGAGGTGCTGGAAATGCTGCAGGCCATGAGCACCGGTCACGACGGCTCGATGGGCACCATCCACGCCAGCAGCCCGCGCGAATGCCTGTACCGGCTCGAGATGCTGGCCGGCTTCGCGGGCTTCCAGGGCAGCGAGATGAGCCTGCGTCGCCAGATCGCCAATGCGATCGACTTCATCGTGCAGATCGCGCGGCTGTCCAACGGCAAGCGCCGCATCGTCTCGATCACCGAGGTCACCGGCCTGGGCGACAACATCATCTCGACCCAGGAACTGTACCGGCATGAGCCGTTCATGAACGCCGACGGCACCGAGACCGACCGCTGGCTGTCGCTGGGCCTGCTGCCCCACTCGCCCAAGCTGGCGCGCATGCGCGGCCCGGGCTTCATGCTGGACGACCGCTTCGATGTCTAGCGCCGCGCTGCTGCTCGCCGCGCTCGCCCTGGTCATCACCGGCCTCGGGCTGCTGCTGCTCGCCAGTGCGCAGGCACGCGCGCGCCGCGAGCAGCAGCAGGCCTTCCTGCAGGCGCAGACCGAGCAGGTGCGGATGCGCTACACGCAGGCGCCCGATCCGTCGCTGCAGCTGCCCGCACGCGACCTGCGCCGGCGCTGGGACGACTTCCTGCGCCGTGCCGACCTGGCGCCGACGCGCCGCACCGCGCTGCTGTGGCTGTCTCCGCTGGTGCTGTGCACGCTCGCCGGCGCGGTGGCGGGCCAATGGCTGGGCGCGGTGTCGGCGCTGGTCGTGGCGCTGGCGGTGACGGCGTGCGCGGCCTGGCACCGCGTGCGCCGGCTGCACAAGAAGCTGCTGGCGCAGCTGCCCGGCTTCCTGGATGGCGTGGTGCGGCTGATGACCATCGGCAGCAGCGTGCCGGCGGCGTTCCAGAATTCCATCGCCAATACCGAGGCGCCGCTGCGCCAGTGCCTGGTGCAGGCCGTGCACCTGCAGCGCGCCGGCAAGGAACTGGACCAGGCGGTGCTGCAGGTCGGGCGTGCCTACAAGGTCGAGGAACTGGTGCTGGTGGCTTCGGTGCTGCGCCTGTCGGTGCGCTACGGCGGCCGCGCCGACGTGGTGATGGAGCGCACCGCCACCTTCATGCGCGATCGCGAGCAGGCACAGCGCGAGCTGATGGCGCTGTCGGCCGAGACCCGGCTGTCGGCCTGGGTGCTGGGCCTGCTGCCGCTGGTGGTGGCCGGCGGCCTGTTCACGCTGAACGCCGGCTACATCCTGATGATGTGGAAGGACCCCACCGGCAAGGCCATGCTGCTGTCGGCCGCGGCGCTGGAAGTCGCCGGCGCGCTGATGCTGTACCGGCTGGCCAAGTCGATCTGACGGCAACGATGACATCGCCCCCATGGACCGCCTGACGCTGATCTCGCTGAGCCTGCTCGCCGCCGCCTGCGGCGTCGGCGTGCTGGCCTTACCGCTGCTGCGTGACTGGCGCCAGCGCCGGCTGTCGGCCCGCACCATCGACGCCGCGCTGGCGCGCCAGCGCGCAATGGAAGCCGCACAGAATGGCCAGGCCGCCCAGGCCGCGACTGCTGCCGCACCGCGTGCGCAGGGCGTGCCCGGCATGCCGCGTACCGCGGGCGCGCGCCCCGCGACTCATGCCGCGACCCCTGCGGCAACGTCCGACGTCGCCACCGCGCTGGGCGCCCAGCTGGGTGCGCGCGTGGGCGAGCGCTTCGATGCCCACTGGCTGGAATCGCGCCTCGGTCGTGCGGTGGTGACGCCGGAAGACCAGCAGTTGCTCGAGCAATGCGGCTGGTATGGCCTGCAGGCTCGCGTGGTGTTCGGCGTGCTGCGGCTGGGCCTGCCGCTGGCCTTGTCGGTGCTGGCGATGCTGGGGCATCTCGGCGCCAGTGCGTTCATGGTGATGGCATGGGGCTTCGGCACCTTCGCCGTGGCCTATCTGGCGCCCAAATGGTACCTGCGCCGGCGCGCCGCCGCGCGCCTGCGCCTGGTCGACGACGAGCTGCCGGTGCTGATCGATATGCTGCGGCTGCTGCAGGGCGTGGGTTTGTCGATCGACCAGAGCCTGCAGGTGATCGTGGCCGAGTTCGGCAGCATGCTGCGCGTGCTGGGGCCGGAGCTGGCGCGCGCCAACCAGCAGTTCGCGTCGGGCCGCTCGCGCGAGCAGACCCTGCTGCGCATCGGCCGGCTGTTCGACAGCGAAGACCTGAAGAGCCTGATCACGCTGCTGACGCAGGTCGACAAGCATGGCGGCGCGGTGCAGGAGCCGCTGCGCCAATTCGGCCTGCGCATGCAGGAGGCGCGCAAGTCGCGCCTGAAGGACGAGATCGGCCGCCTCACGGTCAAGATGACCGCGGTGATGGTGGTCAGCCTGTTGCCGGTGCTGCTGATCCTGACCGCGGGCCCCGGCTTTCTCGGGGTGATCCGCATGCTGGCAAACATGGGAGGAACGCGATGATGGGTTTCATGGCGCGCTCGATCGCAGTGGCGTGCGTGATGGTGGCCGCGCTGTCCGGCTGCGCCGCCGGCAACAACGGCGCCTCGGCCATGCACGATCAGGCCGAAGCCCAGGTCGAACTGGCCAAGTTGCGCGACAAGACCGCGCGCGCGGAATACAGCGAACAGGCGGTCTACCTGGGCCTGATTCGCAAGATGCAGCAGGACGGCCTTTACTTTGCCTCGCTCGCGCATATCGAAGTCTATGTGCAGCGCTTTGGCACCGGCCCCGAGATCCAGGTGATGCGCGCCGATGCGCTGCGCGAAACCGGACAGGACCAGGCCGCCACCGAGGCGTACCAGCAGCTTGCCGCGACCGCCAAGGGCGCGGAGGCCGCCCATGCGCACCACGGCCTGGGCCTGCTGGCCGGGCGCCAGGATGACTTTGCACGCGCGGTCACCGAGTTGCGCGCCGCAGCGGAGCTGGACCCGGTCAACGCGCGCATCGCCAGCGATCTGGGCTATGCGCTGATGCGCGCCGGCGCGCTGCAGGAGGCGCGCGTGCCGGTGATGCAGGCGCTCGAGCTGGACGCGCGCAATCCGCGCGTGATCAGCAATGCCGTGGTGTGGCTGATGGCCGATGGCAAGCGCGCCCAGGCCAACGCCATGATGCAGAAGGCCGCATTGCCCGAGCCCACGCGCAGCGCGATCCGCAAGGAAGCCGACCGCATCGCCCGCGCCGCCGCCGCGCGCGATCGCGCCGCGGCGCGCCAGGGCCAGCCCAAACCGATTTCCACGCCCGCCGCCGTGGCGGTCGTGGCCAAGCCAATCGCCATCGCCGCGCAAGCCGGCGCTACACCATGACAGCCAAATATCTTGTTGCGATCAGAAAGCACGCCGCGTGCATCGCACTCTGCCTGTGGGCGCTGACCCCCCTTGCACACGCGCAGGGCGACGCCGCGCCGGCCGAAGCCGCCGGCATGCCGACGGCGCGACCCGCGCAGCGCGAGATCGGCGCCGACACGCGCACGATCCTGGCGATCCAGCGCGAGGGCACGCAGGCCGGGCCGCTGCTGCCGATGCACGGCGAACAGGCCGCGCTGGGCTATGAGCGCTACCTGAACAGCTTCCGCTTCGCGCTGCCCGAGTTCTACACCGGCCAGGCCAACGCCAGCACCACGCGCGCCGGCTCGGCGGGGCAGATGCTGGGCGGAAAATGAGCCTGCGCCAGCCGCCGGTGCCCCGCACCCGTCGCTCCGCACGCGGCGCCGTCAGCGTGATGGCGGCGCTGCTGATCGCCACCGTCGCAATCGCCGCGCTGGTGTCGATCGACGTCGGCCATGTGTTTATGCGCCAGCGGCAGTTGCAAAACATGGTGGACCTGGCGGCGATGTCGGCGGCGCAGCAGCTCAAGCGGGCGGATAGCCCAGCCAATCTCAACGCCGCGGTGCTGGGAACAGTCAGCAATATCGGCGCGAAGAACGGCTACTCGTCAGGCATCGCCATGGGCTGTGCGGCGGCCGCCGGCGGCGGCGCAGATGCCATGACGGCCTGCGTCGGCGTGTGGGACCCGGCGACCGCCGGACCCCGGCATTTCAGTGCCGTGTACAACGCGGCCACGGTCTCGCCCAATGCCGTGCGCGTGCAGGCCACGCAGACCGTGCCGATCCTGTTCATGTTCAACGGCGGAAGCGGTCGGCAGTTGTTTGCCGAATCGATTGCGAGCGGCAGCCCGCCAGTCGCGGCGTTTTCGCTGGGCACGGGATTGCTGGACGTCTCGACCGCCAACGGCATGCTGAGCGTGCTGCTCGGCAATGCGGTGAACCTGTCGGTGGCAGACTGGCAGGGACTGGTCAATTCCACGGTGACGCTGGACCAGCTGCGGCTCGAGGCGGACGTCGGCACCGTGGAACAACTGCTGAATGCGTCGCTGAACCTGCGCGATTTCTATGCGCTGGTGCTCGGCGCGGCCGGGCGCGACACGCTGCTCAACACCATGCTGGGCAGCCCGCCGACCACGCTGGCAGCGAGCGGGGCGGCCGCGACGGTATCGCTGGCAAGGCTGCTCGACCTCGGCCTGATGGCACCCGCGGCGTCGTCGGCGGTGGAAGTGGGTCTGAATGTCGCGCAGTTGCTGCTCGCTGGCGCGCAAGTCGCACGCGGCGACACCGCGGTCGCCCTGCCGCTGAACATCCCCAGCCTGCCGTTCGGCCTGGGCGGCATCAGCGCCAACCTGCGCGTGATCGAGCCACCGGTCACGGCGGCCGGTCCGGCGCGGCAGCTTTCCGGCAAGCCCGACACGTGGCAGACCAGCGCCACCTCCTCGCAGGTCAGGGTGACGCTGACACTCCAGATCAAGGCCGACATCCTGAAGCCGGTTCTGGACGCCAATTTGAACGTGCCGCTCTATCTCGATGTCGCCGGCGCCACGGCCGACCTCACCCGGCTGCAATGCGCCGCCAATCCCGCGCACCGTCGGGCCACGATGCAGGTGAAGAGCGGCCTGGCCACGGCGTGCTTGACGGAGGGCTGCACGGGCGGCGACGTGTTGCTCGGGAAGGCCGAGGTACTTGGCGTCGGCATCGCGGACGTAGTCGCCGCCGACGTACCGCGCTACGGCAACACGGCCGGCCAGGAAATTACCCTGGCGCCCGGCGAGCATGCGCAAGCGGGTATGGCCGATCCCTTTGGCGGTTTGTTCTCGCAGGTGCTGTCGCTGAAGGTGCGGACCAAATTGCTGGGATTCATCGGTGTGCCCCTTGATCTCGGCCCAGTGCTGGCACCCCTGGGAGCGACGCTCGACGCACTGGTCCCGCCGCTGCTCAACAATCTGGGCATCCAGCTCGGCACCGCCGACCTCTGGGTCCACAGCATCGATTGCAACAACGCTGAACTGGTGTACTGAGCCATGATCGCGCCAAACCGCCTGATGGCAGAAACAGAATGAAGACAGACCGCTGGGCCTACGAAAACCTTGAAGTCTACGTGTGGGAAGGCAAGTACGAGATTGCCGACCGCGTCACGCGTTTCCTGGCGCCGCTGGGCGTGGACGTGATCCGCGCCGGCGCGCTCGAGGCCTTGCCAGCCGAGCCGCGCCTGAAGCCGTGCATCGCGGTGATCAGCGTGTCGGTGATCGGCGCCGCGCGCTTCTCGCTCGACTGGGAGGCCGCGCACGGCATGCCGGTGATCTGGGTGGCGGGGCCGGGGCGCGAGACCGATCCCGGGCGCTTTCCGCCGGAGTACGCGCATATCCTGGCCGACGACTTTACCGGCGCCGACCTGCGCGGCCAGATCGGCAAGCTGCTGCCGCAGTTGCTCGCCACCGAGGCGACCGGCGAGCGCGAGGCCGACCTGGTGGCCGGCTCCGCGGCGATGCGCCAGCTGCTGCAGCATGTGGAAACCTTTGCCGACTTCGGCAGCAACGTGATGCTGTACGGCGAGACCGGCGCGGGCAAGGAGCGCATTGCGCGCCTGTTCCACGAGCGCAACAGCACCTATGGCAAGGGCCCGTTCGTCGCGGTCAACTGCGGCGCGATTCCCGACGGGCTGTTCGAGTCGCAGTTCTTCGGCCATGCCAAGGGCGCGTTTACCGGGGCCTCGTTCGCGCATCGCGGCTACTTCGAGCAGGCCAACGGCGGCACGCTGTTTCTCGACGAGATCGGCGACCTGCCGCTGTTCCAGCAGGTCAAGCTGCTGCGCGTGCTGGAAGAGAACGTGATCACCCGGCTGGGCTCGACGCTTGCGGTCAAGCTGGATTTCCGGCTGGTCGCCGCGACCAACAAGGACCTGCGCGATGCGGTGCGGCAGGGACGCTTCCGCGCCGACCTGTTCTTCCGCCTGGCGGTCATCGAGATGCGCATCCCCAGCCTGGAAGAGCGCGGCCCGGCCGACAAGGTAGCGCTGCTGCAGTCGTTCCTGCGCCATATGCTGGGCGCCTCCGGCTACGAGGCCTTGCCGCCGATGCCGGACTGGCTCAAGGGCGCGGTTGGCACCGCTTACTTCACCGGCAACGTGCGCGAGCTGCGTAACCTGGCCGAGCGCGTCGGCATCACCGTGCAGCAGACCGGGCATTGGGACGAGGAGCGCATCCGGCCGCTGTTCCGCGCGCTGCATCCGGGCGCGTTCGACGGCGGCGAGCGCGCCGACCTGCGCGGCGACATGGAAGAACGCCGCCGCATCCTGGCCGCGCTCGACGCCAACGCCTGGCGGCGGCAGGACACCGCGGCCAGCCTGGGCATCAGCCGCAAGGTGCTGTGGGAGAAAATGCGCAAGTACCAGATCGCCGACAGCGAGGCCGAGCCGGTCTGAACGCCTGTCAGCGCCACGGTGGTCTGCGCATCTGCTAATGCCGTTCCGTTAACTATCGTCGTTCCCGCGAAGGCGGGAACCCAGTGACTTTATCCCGAAGGGGACGAGAAAGACGCTGGATTCCCGCCTTCGCGGGAATGACAGTAGTTGTTGATCCCTTATCTGAACGGCATAACTGCGCATCCGCGGCTTTTTGCGCGCGCCGCGCCATGGCTGGCCTGCCGCGACGCATTATGATGCGGGTTTCGCCGCGACTTCAACGGACCCCGGATTGCGTTTCCTTCACACCGCCGACTGGCATCTCGGCCGCCTCTTCCATGCGCGCAGCCTGCTGGAAGACCAGGCCCACCTTCTCGACCAGTTTGTCGAACTGGTCCGCGCCGAGCGCCCGGATGCGGTGCTGATTGCCGGCGACGTCTATGACCGCGCCGTGCCGCCGCCCGAGGCGGTGGCCTTGCTTGACGATGTGCTGGCCCGCATTGTGATCGATGCCGGCGTGCCGGTGGTGATGATCGCGGGCAACCACGACAGCGCGCAGCGGCTGGAATTCGGCGCACGCCTGATGCGCGCGCAGGGCTTGCACGTGGCCGGCCGCACGCTGGCCGAAGTCAGTTGCGTGCATCTGCATGATGCGCATGGCGAAGTCCGCGTCTATGCGCTGCCGTATGCCGAGCCTGCCGTCGTGCGCGATGCGATCGGCACGGACATGCCGTCGCACGAAGCCGCGTTGCGCGCGCAACTCGATGCCATCCGCGCGGTGCATCCGCCGGGCGTGCGCGCGGTGGTGGTAGGCCATGCCTTCGTGATCGGCGGCGCTGCCAGCGAATCGGAGCGGCCGCTGTCCGTGGGTGGCAGCGGCGCCGTGGCCGCGGAGCTGTTTGCCGGCTTCGACCTGGTCGCGCTGGGCCACCTTCACCGGCCGCAGACGCTGGGCGGCGGACGCATCCACTATGCCGGTTCGTTGCTGAAATACTCGCTGTCGGAATGCGCGCACCAGAAGTCGGTATCGCGCATCGAGCTGGGCGCGGACGGCGCCGTCGCCATCACGCCGCTGACGCTGCAGCCGCTGCGCGACGTGCGCGTGCTCGAGGGCGAGCTGGCACAGTTGCTGGCCGCCGGTGCCGACGATCCACAGCGCGACGACTACATCCACGCGCGCCTGACCGATACCGGCGCGCTGCTGGACCCGATGGCGCGGCTGCGCCAGGTCTATCCCAACGCGCTTGCGATCGAGCGCACGGTGCTGGCGCGTAGCGGCATGGCGTCGGAGGCGGGGCGCAAGCTGCGCCAGCTGGGCACCGGCGAGCTGTTCGCCAGTTTCTTCCGCGAAGTGGCCGATGCCGACCTGGACCCGGACCAGCGTGCCGCGCTCGACCAGGTGCTGGCCGGCATTGCCGCGGCGGAGCGGGAGTCGGCATGAGACCGCTGCATCTGACGCTGCAGGCGTTCGGCCCCTTTGCCGCGACCGAGGAGATCGATTTCACGCGGCTGGGCGAGCAGGCCTTCGTGCTGATCCATGGCCCCACCGGCGCGGGCAAGACCACGCTGCTCGATGCCATCTGCTTTGCGCTGTACGGCGACACCTCCGGCGGCGAGCGCAGCGCGCAGGCGATGCGCAGCGCCAACGCGGCAGCGGGCTTGCGCACCGAGGTAACGCTGACCTTCAGCCTGGGCGCGCAGCGCTGGCGCGTGGTGCGCTCGCCCGTGCAAGAGCGGCCCAAGCAGCGCGGCGAGGGCTGGGTGACGGAACCGGCCCGGGCGCAACTGGACCTGCACGACGGCAACGGCTGGGTCAGCAAGGCCAGCCAGCCGGGCAAGGTCACCGATGCCGTGCGCGACCTGCTGGGCTTCGACAGCGCACAGTTCCGGCAGGTCATCGTGCTGCCGCAGGGGCGCTTTCGCGAACTGCTGACCGCCAGCTCGCAGGCGCGGCAGGCCATCCTGGAACGGCTGTTCCGCACCGAACTGTACCGCCGCGTGGAAGAGTTGCTGAAGTCCGAGGCCGCCGGCATCCGGCGCGATGCCGAGCGCATCACGATCCAGCGCGACGAAGCGTTGCGGCAGGCCGGCGTGGAATCGGCACAAGCGTTGGCAGACGGCATCGCGGCCATGCAGGCCGAGCTGCAGGCGCTGCAAGGGCAGGAGCAAGGCGCACGCACCGCGCAAGCCGCCGCGCAGGCCGCGCTCGCGGCCGGCGAGCAAGTGGCCGCGCGCTTGCAGGAGCGCCAGCAGGCGCAGGCCGCCCACGCGGCGCTGCTGGCGCGGCAGCCGGCCATCGATGAACAGCGTGGCCGCTCGCAGGCGGCCCAGCGAGCCGCGCGCGTGATGCCGGCGGTGCAGGCCGCACAGGCGGCGCAGCGCGATCACGCCGCCGGCGCCGCGGCATTGGCGCAAGCGACCGAACACGCCGCGCGCGCTGGCCAACGGGCCACGCAGGCCGCCGCGGCCTTGCAGGCGCAGGCGCAGCAGGCCGACGTACGCCAGGCCGCACAGCGCCGTGTGACGCAACTGGAAGCGATGCTGCCGCGCGCGCAGCGGCTGGGGGCGTTGCAGCGCGCCTTGCACGAGGCCGAAGCCAGGCAAGCCACCACCGCCACCGCACGCGAGCGCGCCCTGGCGCAGGTTGAGACATGCCGCGCTGCCGCCGTGGCCGCCGAATCGGCACTGGCGCAGGCGCAGCTCGCCGCGGCGCAGGCACAGGCGACCGCCTTGCAGCTGGCCGCGCTGCAGGAGCGCGCGCGGCAATTCGAACGGTACCGGCAGGCGGCACGTTTACTGGACGCCGCGAACACGCAGGCCGCCGGGCATGCGCAGGCCGAACAGCAGGCGCTGCATCAGCGCGACCGCTGCCGCACCGTGCTGGCTGACGCCGAAGCCGCGTGGCGCGCCGGGCAGGCCGCGCGCCTGGCGCAGACGCTGGCGTCAGGCGATGCCTGCCCGGTGTGCGGCAGTACCGCGCATCCCGAGCCGGCACGGCACGTAGCACAGCCGCTGTCCGACCTGGCGCTGGAGGCCGCGCGCCAGGCCCTGCTGGAAGCGGAGGCCGATGCGGTGCGCTGCGCCGGCCAGCGCCAGGCCGCGCAACTGGCGATCGCACAGGCACGCGAGCGGCTGGAAGAACTGGCCGCGGCACTGGGCGATGCCAGCGAGGCTGCGGCCGCCAGCGTCAACGCTGACATCGAATCGCGGCAAGCGGCGCTGGCGCAGCAGCGGCAGGCGTCGGCAAGCCTGGTGCAGCGCGAAGCCGCGATCGCGACCTCGCGCGCGGCGCGCGACAGCGCCGAGGCCGCGCACCGCGATGCCGTTGCCGCCGCCGATGCCGCCACGCAGGCACTGGCACATTGCCGCGGCGAATGGCAGGCCGAGAGCGCTCAGGTCCCCGAGGACTCGCGCGATCCGGTGGCGCTGGGCGACGCACTGCGCCAGGCGCAGGCTGCGCTGGCAGGGCTGGAGCAGGCGCTGGCCGCGGCGCAGGCGGCAGAGCGCCAGGCCGCGGCGGAGGATGCCGGTGCGCAGGCCGCGCTGGTGTCGGCACGGCAGTCGCAGGCGCAGAGCGCCGAACGCCTGGCCAGCGCCGACGCGGCCTTGGCGCAGGCGCTCGCGCAGCAGGGCTTTGACGATGCGCGGGCGCACGCCGACGCCTGCCTGGACGATGACGCGATGCAAGCGCTGGACGCCACGCTGCGCACGTTCGATAGCCAGCTGGCGGCCGCCGCCGACCGGCGCGAACGCGCGGAAGCCGCCGCGCAAGCGCTCGATGCGCCGGACGTAGACGCGCTGCGCGCGGCGCTGGCGGCTTCTGCCGCGACCGTGGAGGACCTGGTGCGGCAGCAGGCCGAGCGCGGCCGTTCCCGCGACGCGCTGCTGCAATGCCAGCAGCGGCTGCAGCAACTGGACCAGGCAGGCCGCGACATCGAAGCCCGCTTTGCCGTGCTGGGCCGGCTGGCCGAAGTGGCTAATGGCAACAACCCGCGCCGCATGACGTTCCAGCGCTTCGTGCTGGCCACGCTGCTCGACGAGGTGCTGGAAGCCGCCTCCGCGCGCCTGCTGGCGATGAGCCGCGGCCGCTATGTGCTGCAGCGCGTGCGCGAGCAGGCCGACCAGCGCAGCGCCGGCGGTCTCGATATCGAAGTGTTCGACCACGATACCGGCGCGGCGCGCCCGGCCAACACGCTGTCAGGCGGCGAAGGTTTCCTGGCGTCGTTGTCGCTGGCGCTGGGGCTTGCCGACGTGGTGCAGTCGCGCGCGGGCGGCATCCAGCTCGATACGCTGTTCGTCGACGAAGGCTTCGGCACGCTCGATCCCGAAAGCCTGGACTTCGCGCTGCGCACGCTGCTGGACCTGCAGCAGGCCGGGCGACTGGTCGGGATCATCTCGCACGTGACGGAGTTGCGCGAGCGCATCGACGTGCGGCTGGAAGTTAAGCCGGGCACGGGCGGCAGCCGCGTGCTGCTGACGGGTGTGCCGGTGGCGGCCTAGACGGGGAAGGGCAGGGTCAGGCGACGACGGCCTGGCGGCAGCGAATCGCCATCACCTGCGCCTCGAAGGCGCGGGCGGCCGAACGGGCCAGGCGCGCGCGGCGCGATAGAGGCGGCGTGGCAGTGAATGTGGCGGGGTGACGATCCAATGCCCAGGCACTGCGGGTGACATGCAGGATGCGCGCGAGCGCTGCTGCATGGGGCGTGGAAGAAAACGGGACGTTGGCGGTGGCCATGGTGACGGGCTCCTCGTTCTTGTGTGTTGCCAGGCGAGGCCGGCTCAGCCGGGTGGTCCGGAGGCTGCTGTGCGGCGCTGCCTTGTTCTGCTTCAACGATAGGCCCGGCCGGCGTCGCACCCTATCCCGCGCGAGCCGATTGTGATGTCGGCTCTGTCCTACACAGAGGGTGTCTGCATCACCTTGCGCGCTGATCGCACAATCTGGTTTGCCGACCGCCCGGTCGGCTTGACCGTCGCGGACGGCCAGGTGTAACCTGTTCATTCTGCGAATTCAAGTTCGTATATAGAACATTTCGGTTGGATCGGTCTATTCCGGGCTATCCGAAGGTTCGATCGACGAGTGCCTGGTCCACTTCGACCAATGCAGAGCACGCGCAGACTGCTGGACTCGTTCACCGGGCAGGCCACGCCGCCCGCCGCAACGAACATCCTTCCGGCAGGACTACCGGAGACCGTCTTTCATGCGCCGCGGCTTGCGGCCCGCTCCGGTAAGCCTGGCGGATCTTCCGACCTGGAACGCAAGTGATCAACAAGCTATACGACTCGGTGGAAGCGGCGGTTGCCGGCATCCACGACGGCGCCACCATACTGACCGGCGGCTTCGGCCTGGCAGGCATGCCCGCGGAACTGATCGACGCGCTGATCGCGCAGGGCGCGCGCGACCTCACCATCGTCAACAACAACGCCGGCAACGGCGACACCGGGCTGGCCGCGCTGCTCAAGACCAAGCGCGTGCGCAAGATCATCTGCTCGTTCCCGCGCCAGGCGGATTCCTACGTGTTCGATTCGCTCTACCACGCCGGCGAGATCGAGCTGGAGCTGGTGCCGCAGGGCAACCTGGCCGAGCGCATCCGCGCCGCCGGCGCCGGCATCGGCGGCTTCTTCACCCGCACCGCCTATGGCACGCCGCTGGCCGAGGGCAAGGAAACGCGCATCATCGACGGCCAGGGCTATGTGTTCGAAACCCCGATCCACGCCGACTTTGCACTGATCAAGGCCGACACCGCCGACCGCTGGGGCAACCTGACCTACCGCAAGACTGCGCGCAACTTCGGCCCGATCATGGCGATGGCCGCCAAATGCGCGATTGTGCAGGTCAGCCGCGTGGTCGAGCTGGGCGAGATGGACCCCGAGCACATCGTCACGCCGGGCCTGTTCGTCAAGCGTGTCGTCAAGGTCGCCTGAGCGCGAATACAGGAGAAACAGCATGCAACGCCTGACCCGCGATCAGATGGCCGCCCGCGTGGCCAAAGACATTCCCGACGGTGCCGTGGTCAACCTCGGCATCGGCCTGCCCACCCTGGTCGGCAACCACCTGCCGGCCGACAAGGAAATCCTGCTGCACAGCGAGAACGGCCTGCTCGGCATGGGCCCCGCGCCCGCCGCCGGTGAAGAGGACGGCGACCTGATCAACGCCGGCAAGCAGCCGGTGACGATCAAGCCGGGCGGCTCGTATTTCCACCATGCCGATTCGTTCGCGATGATGCGCGGCGGCCATCTCGACTTCTGCGTGCTGGGCGCGTTCCAGGTGTCGCAGCAGGGCGACCTGGCCAACTGGCACACGGGCGCACCGGGCGCCATCCCCGCCGTGGGCGGCGCGATGGACCTGGCGATCGGCGCCAAGCAGGTATTCGTGATGATGGAGCACCTGACCAAGCAGGGCGAAAGCAAGATCGTGCCGCAGTGCACCTATCCGCTGACCGGCATCGGCTGCGTGACGCGCATCTACACTGACCTGGCCACGCTCGACGTGACCGCCGACGGCCTGGTCGCGCGCGACCTGGTCGAAGGCCTGAGTTTTGACGAACTGCAGCGCCTGACCGGCGTGCCCCTGAAGCAGGCCTGAGCGCCGGCATCGACATCCATCACAAAGAGAGAGAGACGCACCATGACCGAAGCCTTTATCTGCGACGCCATCCGCACCCCCATCGGCCGCTACGGCGGCAGCCTGTCCGCGGTGCGCGCGGACGACCTCGGCGCGGTGCCGCTGAAGGCGCTGATGGCCCGCAATGCCAACGTCGACTGGAAGGCCATCGACGACGTGATCTACGGCAACGCCAACCAGGCCGGCGAAGACAACCGCAACGTCGCGCGCATGTCGTCGCTGCTGGCGGGCCTGCCGCAGGACGTGCCGGGCGCCACCATCAACCGCCTGTGCGGCTCGGGCATGGACGCCACCGGCACCGCCGCGCGCGCGATCAAGGCCGGCGAGGCCCACCTGATGATCGCCGGCGGCGTGGAAAGCATGAGCCGCGCGCCGTTCGTGATGGGCAAGGCCACCAGCGCGTTCTCGCGCGATGCGCAGATCTTCGACACCACCATCGGCTGGCGCTTCATCAATCCGGCCATGCGCGCCGCCTACGGCGTGGACTCGATGCCCGAGACCGCCGAGAACGTCGCCACTGACTACAAGATCAGCCGCGAAGACCAGGACCTGATGGCGCTGCGCAGCCAGGAAAAGGCCTCGCGCGCGCAGGCCGACGGCACGCTGGCACAGGAAATCACCGCGGTCACGATTCCGCAGAAGAAGGGCGATGCCATCGTGGTCGAGCGCGACGAACATCCGCGCGCCACCAGCATGGAAGCGCTGGCCAGGCTGCGCGGCGTGGTCCGTCCTGACGGCACCGTCACCGCCGGCAATGCCTCGGGCGTGAACGACGGCGCCTGCGCGCTGCTGCTGGCGAGCGAAGCCGGCATCAAGCAACACGGCCTGACCCCGCGCGCGCGCATCGTCGGCATGGCCACCGCCGGCGTCGCGCCGCGCGTGATGGGCATCGGCCCGGCGCCTGCCACGCAGAAGCTGCTGAAGCAACTGGGCATGACCATCGACCAGATCGACGTGATCGAGCTGAACGAAGCCTTCGCCGCGCAAGGCCTGGCCGTGCTGCGCGAACTCGGCGTGGCCGACGACGACCAGCGTGTCAACCCGAACGGCGGCGCGATCGCGCTGGGCCACCCGCTCGGCATGAGCGGCGCGCGCCTGGTCACCACCGCGATGTACCAGCTGCATCGCACCGGCGGCCGCTTCGCG
Source organism: Cupriavidus nantongensis (assembly GCF_041726985.1). Taxonomy (GTDB): domain Bacteria; phylum Pseudomonadota; class Gammaproteobacteria; order Burkholderiales; family Burkholderiaceae; genus Cupriavidus; species Cupriavidus nantongensis_A. The sequence goes on from NZ_CP168302.1 coordinate 1,597,134, forward strand.
CTGTGCACCATGTGCATCGGCGTGGGACAGGGCATTGCGATGGTGATCGAGCGCGTGTAAGCGCGGCGGTTGTGAATTGCTGAGTGTTGTCTCCCCTCTCCCGCTTGCGGGAGAGGGGCCGGGGGAGAGGGCAGGCCCATGTCAAGCACGACAAGCCTGCACTGCGTGGGGGCTCCCGCCCTCTCCCCAACCCTCTCCCGCAAGCGGGAGAGGGAGCAGGACAGCGGTAGTTTTTATTGAGTGAGTCAAAGATGTCCCTCCCCGTAGCCACCCTCGTCACCGGCGGCAGTTCCGGCATCGGCCGCGCCATCTGTGAAATGCTGCTGGCCGATGGCGTGACCCAGGTGGTCAATGTCGACTATGCCGAGCCGGCGTGGTCGCACCCCAATCTGAGCTTCTTCCAGGCCGACCTGACCGATGCCGAGGCCACTCGCGCCGTGGCCGCGCAGGTGACGTCGCGCTTTGCCGTCACGCGCCTGGTCAACAACGCCGGCGCCACGCGCCCCGGCACCGCCGACACCGCCACCGTCGCCGACCTCGACTACGTCACCGGGCTGCACCTGCAGGCCACGCTGCTGCTGACCCAGGCATGCCTGCCGGCGATGCGCGCCGCGGGCTTCGGCCGCATCGTCAACATGGCGTCGCGCGCGGCGCTGGGCAAGGCCGAGCGTGTGGTGTATTCCGCCACCAAGGCCGGCCTGATCGGCATGACGCGCACGCTGGCGATGGAACTTGGCGGCGACGGCGTGACCGTCAACGCCGTGGCACCGGGCCCGATCGCCACCGAGCTGTTCCGCAAGAGCAATCCGGAAGGCGCCGAACAGACCAAACGCATCCTCGCCAGCATCACCGTCAAGCGCATGGGCACGCCCGAAGATGTCGCGCGCGCGGCGATGTTCTTCCTGTCGCCCGACAACGGCTTCGTCACCGGCCAGGTGCTGTACGTGTGCGGCGGCACCACGCTGGGCGTGGCGCCGGTGTAGGCACCGGCAGGCTGGGCGATTCAAGCATTCAACAAGAAGAGACGTTAACCAAGCGTCACGCATGGCGGCCCGTAAGCGGGCCGCCCACCGGAAGCGCGCGTGTGCGCGCTCCGTTCGGGAACGGCAATCACGCCATTCAGCACAACCTCCCGCGGTACCCGATCACCGCCGGAACGACATAGCACCGGAGCATTACCGATGAGACAAGATTCCCAGACCTCCACCACGCGCCGCCGCCTGCTTGCCACCGGCGTGGCACTGGCCACCACCCTCGCCGGCTTCGCCGGCGCGGCCCACGCGCAGGGCGGCTATCCGACCAAGCCGATCACGCTGATCGTGCCGTTCTCGGCCGGCGGCACCACCGACATCCTGGCCCGCATCGTGGGCCTGCAACTGGGCAAGGCGCTCGGCCAGCCGGTGGTGATCGACAACCGTCCGGGCGCGGGCGGCAACATCGGTGCCTCGCTGGCCGCCAAGGCCTCGGGCGACGGCTACACGCTGTTCATGGGCACCATCGGCACGCACGCCATCAACCAGTCGCTGTACTCCAAGCTGCCGTACGACCCGGTCAAGGACTTCGCGCCGATCACGCGCGTGGCGATGGTGCCGAACCTGGTGGTGGCCAACCCGAAGGTGCCGGTCAATAACATCAAGGAGCTGATCGCCTACGTCAAGGCCAACCCGGACAAGCTGTCGTACGGCTCGTCGGGCAGCGGCTCGTCGATGCACCTGTCGGGCGAACTGTTCAACTCGATGACCGGCCTGCATATCCAGCACATCCCGTACAAGGGCAGCGCCCCGGCCGTCAACGACCTGCTGGGCAACCAGATCGGCCTGATGTTCGACAACATGCCGTCGTCGTACCCGCACGTGAAGGCCGGCAAGCTGCGCGCGCTGGCGGTGACCTCTGCCAAGCGCTCGCCGGCGCTGCCCAACGTGCCGACCGTGGCCGAATCGGGCGTGCCGGGCTATGAAGCCACCTCGTGGTTCGCGCTGTACGCCACCGGCGGCACGCCGCAGGCCATCGTCGACCGCCTCAACGCCGAAGTGGTCAAGATCCTGGCCATGCCGGACGTGAAGAAGCAGATGGCCGACCAGGGCGCCGAGCCCAACCCGGAAAAGCCGGCCCAGCTGGCCGCGTTCATGAAGTCGGAAACGGCCAAGTGGGCGAAGGTGGTGAAGGCTTCGGGGGCGACGGTGGATTGAGCCTCCGCCACGCCTGTGCTGCCTGCAGTATCGAACCGGCCCGTTGGGCCGGTTTTTTTATTTTCGCCAGGCGCGGCTAAGGATCTGCCAGTTTCGATTACGCCGCCTTCAAGTCCAGCCGGCCCCGTTCGATCGTGGTCTTGCCGCCGCAGAATACGTCGCCGGACATCAAGGCCACCTACGCCATGCTGTCGCAAGCCCACCTTTCCGCTGGCGGAATCGGGCTACTACGTGCTGCCCGTGGCCGTGGTCGACGAAACCTTCCGGCACTCGCGCGTCAGCGGAGGATAGCGGTGATGCCGCGCCGCTGGCGCGCAAACCAGAGGCGCAACAGCCGGTTCGACAGCACCGCCGGCAGCGAGCCCGCCAGGATCCGGTAGACCCCGCCGCGGGGCAGCCGCGACGCCCTGGCGGGATCGAGCCAGTCGTCATTGCGCACCAGGCGCTTCAGCGTCTCCATGCCGATCAGCACCGGCCACAGGCAGGCCAGCCGCAGCCTGACGAAGCGTGCCGGGATGGCCAGCGTATAGGCCAGCGCCTGTTCGAAGTGCTCCAGCGCCAAGCGCACCAGCTCGAACATCAGCGGGCGCGCGAGCGTGGAGGCGTCCGGGCGCAGCAGGTCCTGCGGACGCAAACCATTGTTCTCCAGCATCGTCTCGGGCAGATAGCAGCGCCCGATGCGCAAATCCTTGCCGCAATCTCGCAGCACGTTGGTCATCTGCAGCGCCTTGCCGAAGCGGACACCGCGGCGCAGCATGTCGTTGACATCGCCGATCGCGCCGGGCATGTGGGCGGCCGCCATGCGGGTCCAGAATTCCCCCACGCAGCCTGCGACCAGGTAGGTGTAATGATCGAGCGCCTGCGCATCGCGCAGCGCGCCAATGCGGCCGGCGTGTTCGTCGGGGAAGGTGCGCAGGTCGAACTCCATGCCTTCGGTCAGCGTCGAGACGATCTGCCTTACGGCCTGCTGGTCGGCCGTATCCAGCTGCGACAGCACCGTCAGCGCGGGCCCCAGCGATTCCAGCAGCACGCGCTCATCCGATTGTTCCTGCCGGGTCGCCACCTCCATGGCAATGCTGTCGGCCAGTGCTTCGTCCGCCAACGCACCGTTGACACGGTCGCGCAAGGACAGCAGCAACTCCAGCCGCCTTGGCGGCGGGATCAGCGAGGTATCGGCAATCGTATCGGCGGCACGCGCCAGCAGGTAAGCCAGCCCGACCGGATCGCGCATGCCGGCGGGCAGCACGCGCAGCGTCAGGTAGAACGAACGCGAGACGCCTTTGAGCAGCGGACCGAGAAGGTAAGCCCGGCTGGGGTTGCCCATGGCTGGTGTCCTGTTCGTAGAAGCGGTTTGCTGAATGACGGCGGCTTGGCGGGCCGTGGTGCGGGATACGCGGCATTGTACCTTTGTCGGGCAGTTCAAATCGGGCGCGATATTGCTGGTCGCCAGTAGCGCCAGGGCGCTGGGGTACGAGGAAAATTGAACCCCGTGGGGACTAATGCCGTTCATCACTACTGTCATTCCCGCGCAGGCGGGAATCCAGCGTCTTTGAAAGTCACTGGGTTCCCGCCTGCGCGGGAACGACAGTGGTTAACTGAACGGCATTACCCTGTGGGGACGGATTTGTGCAGCGGGCTGCTGCACTATTGACGCGGCTTCAGGTGCGCGAATGCCAGGCCGGCAAGCCCCGGAACAGTCAGCTTGACCAACCCGCCTCAAGCGAGAAGAATTCGTCATCGCGGCGCACCTCTTGCGCTCATGTCGTTCCCTGTCCCCTCCCATGATCCCTCCCGTCAGCACCCTCCACGGCCGCCTCAAGATGCAGCACCTGCGCCTGCTGCTGGCCGTGGAAGAGCGCGGCTCGCTGCGCCAGGCCGCGGAAGCGCTCACGCTGACGCAGCCCGCGGTCAGCAAGATGCTGCAGGACATGGAAGACCTGCTCGGCGTGCCGCTGTTCGAGCGCCATGCGCGCGGGCTGCGGCCGACGCGCTTCGGGCTGGCGGCGACGCGCTATGCGCGGCTGGTGTTTGCCGATATGGGCGGCTTGCGCGACGAACTGGTGGCGCTGGAATCGGGCAAGATCGGGCGCGTGCGTGTCGGCGCGGTGATGGCGCCGACGCCGGGGCTGCTTGCCGACGTGATCCGGCAACTGAACCGCGATCATCCGCAGCTTGAGGTGGCGGTCCACGTCGAGACCAGCGATGTGCTGATGCCGCAGCTCGAGCGCGACCAGCTCGACCTGGTGCTCGGGCGGGTGCCGGATGGCTGGGACAGCAGCGGGCTGGAGTTCGAGCAGCTGGGCGACGAGGGGCTGGCGATCGTGGTCGGGCCGCAGCATCCGCTGGCGCGGCGCCGCAAGCTGTCGTTCGCGGAGCTGACGCGCTATCCGTGGATCATGCAGCCGCGTCCCAGCCCGATGCGCGCGCTGATCGACCGCTCGTTCGAGGATGCCGGTGTGGCGGCGCCGCCGTCGACCATCGAGACCGCGGCGGTGCTGATGACCACCTCGCTGCTGGCGGACAGCGAGCTGATCGCGGTGTTGCCGGAGTCGGTCGCGGCCTACTATGGCCGGCTGGGCGCGCTGGCGGTGTTGCCGTTGCCGCTGCCGCGCAAGCTGGGGCCGTATGGCATCGTCACGCGGCGCGGCCGCCCGCCGACCGCATCGATGAGCCTGCTGATCGATGCGTTGCGGGCGCTGTCGCGCCAGCGCGCCCGCACTTAGTCCGCAGTGCCAGGCAGCTTGCCGTCCACGCGCCAGCTGTGCCGTTGCGGGCTGTCCGGGCGCAGCGACGCGGGCAGCAGGCCCGCCGGCATGTCCTGGTAGCTGACCGGGCGCAGGAAGCGCGCGATGGCCAGGCTGCCGACCGAGGTGCTGCGGCCATCCGAGGTGGCCGGCCACGGGCCGCCATGCACCATCGCATGGCCGACTTCCACGCCGGTGCCGAAGCCGTTGACCAGGATGCGCCCCGCCAGCCGTTCCAGCGCGGGCAGGAAAGGCCGGGCGGCGTCGTGGTCGGCGTCGTCCAGGTGCAGCGCGGCGGTCAGCTGGCCCTCCAGTGCATCGATGACGCTGCGCATCTCGGCGAGGTCGCGGCAGCGCACCACCAGCGCGGCGGCGCCGAAGACTTCGTGGCGCAGCGCCGGATCGGCGAGGAACGCCGCGGCGTCGGTGGCGAACAGCGCGGCCTGTCCCTGCGTGGCCGATCCTGCAGGGCCGCGCGCGACGGTCTGTACCCGGGCGTGCCCGGCGAGCGACTCGACGCCAGCGCAATAGGCGCGATGGATGCCGGGGGTCAGCATCGTCGCCGCGGGCAGCTTGGCCAGTCGCGCCGAGGCGGCCTGCAGGAAGCGCTCGAGGTCGTCCCCTGCAACCGCCAGCACCAGGCCGGGGTTGGTGCAGAACTGCCCGGCGCCCAGCGTCAGCGAATCGGCAAAGGCGGTGCCAATGGATTCGGCGCGACTGGCCAACGCATGCGGGAACAGCAGCACCGGGTTGATACTGCTCATCTCGGCATAGACCGGAATCGGCTCGGCGCGCGCCGCGGCCAGCGCCATCAGCGCCATGCCGCCCGTGCGCGAGCCGGTAAAGCCCACCGCCTTGATGCGCGGATCACGCACCAGTCCCTGGCCGATTTCCAGGCCGGCGTCGAACAGCAGCGAGAACGTGCCTTCGGGCAGGTCCATGCCGGCCACGGCCTGCTGGATGGCGCGGCCGACCAGCTCGGAGGTGCCGGGATGCGCCGGATGCGCCTTGACGATGACGGAGCAGCCGGCGGCCAGCGCCGATGCGGTATCGCCGCCGGCGACCGAAAAGGCCAGCGGGAAATTGCTGGCGCCGAATACCGCCACCGGGCCCAACGGGATATGACGCAGGCGCAGGTCCGGGCGCGGCAGCGGCTTGCGCCCGGGCTGGGCCGGATCCACGCGCAGCTCAAGGAAATCGCCCTGGCGCAGCATGTTCGCGAACAGCCGCAGTTGGCCCACGGTGCGGCCGCGCTCGCCTTCGATGCGGGCGCGCGGCAGGCCGGATTCGGCGACGCAGCGGTCGATCAGCGTATCGCCCAATGCCAGGATGTTGGCGGCGATGGCTTCGAGGAAATCGGCGCGGCGCTCGGGCGCGGTCTCGCGGTAGGTGTCGAATGCCTGCCAGGCGAGGGCGCAGGCGTGGTCGAGCTGCTGTGGCGTGGCGCCGCCGAAGGCGGGTTCCAGTTGGGCGCCGGTGGCGGCGTCGATGGCGTGGAGGGTGCCGTGGGTGCCGCGGGGGGATTGGAGGCCGATCAGGAGGTTGCCGGTGAGAGTCATGGTGGAATTTGGGAAGGCGTTGGCGGGCGTGCGTTCAGAACGGGAAGGGGGCTGGCGTGCGCCGTGACTTCGTGGCGGCTCCGGCCCTCTCCCCAACCCTCTCCCGCAAGCGGGAGAGGGAGCACGCAATCGGGCGTTTTAGGGACAGTGGTGGTTTCACTCGCCGGTGGTTTGCTCCCCTCTCCCGCTTGCGGGAGAGGGGCGGGGGAGAGGGCCAGCGCCTCTCGATGCGAGGCGCCGGCATGACCTGAATCCTCACCGCCCCCACCGCAACACCATCGGATCCAGCCGCCGCGCGATCCGCATCAGCCCTTCGCGCGTGGCCGGGTGCATCGGCTGAAGCGGGTGGCGTACCGCGTCCGACGCGATCACGCCGCCTTCCTGCATCAGCACCTTGCTGGTGGCCAGCCAGCCCTGGCGGTTTTCGTAGTTGATCAGCGGCAGCCATTGCTGGTAGCGCTGCGCGGCCAGCTCCGCGTCGCCGGCCTGCCAGGCATCGAGGATCTGGCGGATGCCGTCAGGAAAGCCCGCGCCGGTCATGGCGCCGGTCGCGCCCGCTTCCAGGTCGGCCATCAGCGTGATCGCCTCTTCGCCGTCCCACGGGCCGACGATGGCGTCGCCGCCCAGTTCGATCAGCTCGCGCAGCTTGGCCGCGGCCTGCGGCACCTCGATCTTGAAGTACGACACATTGCCGATCTCGCGCGCCATGCGCGCGAGGAACGGTGCGCTCAGCGCGGTGCCGCTGACCGGCGCGTCCTGGATCATGATGGGGATGTCGATCGCGTCCGAGACCGTGGCGAAGAACTCATAGATGCTGCGCTCGGGCATGCGGATGGTGGCGCCGTGGTAGGGCGGCATCACCATCACCATGGCCGCGCCCGCGTCCTGCGCCGCGCGGCTGCGCTCGGCGCACAGGCGCGAGCTGAAATGCGTGGTGGTGACGATCACCGGCACGCGGCCGTCCACGTGCTCCAGCACGGTCTGCATCAGCACGTTGCGCTCGTCGTCGCTCAGCACGAACTGCTCGGAGAAATTGGCCAGGATGCACAGGCCGTGCGAGCCGGCATCGATCATGAAGTCGATGCAGCGGCGCTGTCCGTCCAGGTCGAGCCCGCCGTGCGCGTCGAAGATGGTGGGCGCCACCGGGAATACGCCGCGGTAGACGGTGGGGGTTGGGCTGCGGGTCATCGGTCTCTCTCCGGCTGTCGATCAAAGGGTTGGGCCAATATACGAGCCGCCCGGCGCGCTGTATATTGAAACCTTTCCATCTCGTGATCGCTTTTGCGACTCACCGTCATGTCATGAAATCGACGCTGGAGACCGTCATGGGCCGCCTGCGTGTCAGGCAGCTGCAACTGCTGATCGCGCTGGACGAACACGCCTCGCTGCACCAGGCGGCCGCGGCCATGGCGATGACCCAGTCCGCGGCGAGCAAGTCCCTGCAGGAGCTGGAGAGCATGCTGGAGGCGCCGCTGTTCGAGCGCTCGCGGCGCGGCATGCGGCCCAATGCCTTTGGCCACTGCGTGATCCGGCATGCACGCCAGCTGGTGGCGGACCTGGGCGCGATGTGCGAAGAAGTGGCCGGCATCCGCGCCGGCAGTGGCGGCCGCGTGGCCGTCGGCACCATCATGGGCGCGGTGCCCGACGTGCTGGTGCCGGCGCTGGCGCAGTTGCGCCAGGCGCACCCGGAGCTGGCGCTCGAAGTCATCGAGGACACCAGCCGGCGCCTGCTGGAACTGCTCGATGACGGCCACCTGGACCTGGTGATTGGCCGCTCGCTGGTGAGCGACGAGCCGGCCCGCTACCACTACCACCCGCTTGGCGACGAGCAGGTGGCGGTGGTGGTCGGGCGCTCGCATCCCGCGCCGCGTGCAGCCTCGATGGGATTCGCCGACCTGGCGGGATATCGCTGGATCACCTATGCCGGCCATATGCCGATGCATGCGCTGCTGCAGCGCGAACTGGACCTCGCCGGCATGAGTTTCCCGGCCAATGCGGTGTCGACCTCGTCCGCGTTCGTCACGGTGGCGATGCTGCAGGGCGATCCCGGCCTGGTATCGCTGCTGCCCGCGGGCGTCGCCGCCATGTTCGCGCGCCAGAAGATGCTGCGCGTCCTGCCGGTGCGGCTGCAGTCGCGCCAGCAGACCTTCGGCATCGTCACGCGGCGCGGGGGCGGCCTGTCGGCCGCGGCGCGGCAGCTGGTCGCTATCCTTAAAGCGGGTCCGGCTGCGTCCTCGGGGTCCGGTGCCAAGGTATAACCCCAGGTGATCGCCAGTTCAAAAAACATCAGTAGTAGCGAATCGCTGATGCTCCTATAGTCTGGCCATCCGCGCCGTAGAGCCCGGACAGCAAAACGACGGAGACAGCAATGAAGACATGGATCGCCGGCGCACTCGCCGGCCTCGCCGCGATGGCCGCCGCAACGGGCACGGCCATGGCCCAGGACACGCGGCCGGTGCGGCTGATGGTAGGCGCCGCGCCGGGCGGCGGCACCGACGTGATGGCGCGTATCGTCTCCGACAAGCTTGCCGCGCAGCTGAAGCAGCCGGTGGTGGTGGACAACCGCCCCGGCGCGTCCAACACCATTGCCGCGGACCTGACCGCCAAGGCGCCGGCGGACGGCAATACGCTGCTGATGGGCGTGGTCACCTCGCAGGCGATTGCGCCGCACCTGCTCAAGCTGCAGTTCGATCCGCTCAAGGACCTGGTGCCGGTGGCGCTGGTATCGACCGTGCCCAATGTGCTGGTGGTCAACAACCAGGTGCCGGCGCGCGACGTCAAGGCGCTGGTGGCGCAGATCCAGGCGAATCCGGACAAGTTCCGCTACAGCTCGTCGGGGGTCGGCAGCACTCAGCACCTGGCCGGCGCGGCCTTTGCGCGCCAGATCAAGGGCAAGCTGCTGCATGTGCCGTACAAGAGCAGCAGCAGCGCATTGGTGGACCTGATGGGCGGCCAGGTAGACCTTAGCTTCGAGACCATGCCGTCCGTCATCAGCCATATCAAGGCCGGCAAGCTGCGCGCCCTGGCGGTGACCGCGGACCAGCGCTCGGCGCTGCTGCCCAACGTGCCGACGCTGGCCGAAGCCGGCGTGCCCGGCATCCAGATGAGCGCGTGGTACGGTGTCTATGCCCCGGCCGGCACGCCGCCTGCAACGCTGCAGAAGCTTGGCAGCGCGCTGGCCACGGTGATCAAGGACCCCGACACGGTGCGCCGGCTCGGGGACGTGGGCGCCGTGCCCGGCACGCTGACCGCGGCGCAGTTCGACGCATTCTCGCGAGCCGAGTATGTGCGCTACGGCAAGCTGATCGCAGAGCTGGGCGTCAAGCTCGACCAATAATCTTTCGGAAGTCCCATGAATTCCCGTCCAAGAATCGCCATGGTGCTGGGCGACCCCGCCGGCATCGGCCCTGAACTGATCGCCCGGCTGCTGGCCGATGCCGGCACGGCCGCGCAGGCCGAGGCCGAGATCCTGCTGATCGCCGACCGCGCCGAATGGCGCCACGGCATGCAGGTCGCCGGGGTCGAGCTGGCGCTGGCCGAGACCGATGTGCCCGCCTTCGCCGCAGACGGCCAGCCGCGCCTGTACCACTGGCAACTGCCCGAGAGCCCGGCCTATGTGCGCGGCGTGGCCAGCGCCGAAGGCGGGCGCTACAGCCTGGGCACGCTGAAGCTGGCACTGGACCTGGCGCAGGCCGGGCAGGCCGATGCGATCCTGTTCGGGCCGCTGAACAAGAGCTCGCTGCATGCCGCCGGCATGGCCCACAGCGACGAGCTGCACTGGTTCGCAGAGCAGCTTGGCTATCACGGCAATTTCTGCGAGTTCAATGTGCTGGACGGGCTATGGACCTCTCGAGTGACCTCGCACGTCGCGCTCAAGGACGTGCCGGCGATGATCACGCCCGACAGCGTGGGTGGTGCCATCGACCTGATCGACCAGGCGCTGCGGCGTGCCGGCATGGCCCGCCCGCGCATCGCAGTGTGCGGCCTGAACCCCCACAACGGCGACAACGGCGCCTTTGGCCGCGAAGAGATCGACGTGATCGCGCCCGCCGTGGCCTCGGCGCGTGAACGGGGCGTCAACGCGGACGGCCCGTTCCCGGCCGACACCATCTTCCTGAAGGTGCAGGGCGGCCCGTCGCAGCGGCAGTTCGATGCCATCGTCACCATGTACCACGACCAGGGCCAGATCGGCATCAAGCTGATGGGCTTCTCGCGCGGGGTGACGGTGCAGGGCGGGCTGCCGGTGCCGATCACCACGCCCGCGCACGGCACCGCGTTCGACATCACGCAGCAGGGCCGCGCCGATCCGGGCGCCACGCAGCAGGCGTTCCAGCTTGCCTGCCGCATGGGTGCGCAACGGCGCGCTGCCGCGCAAGCTTAGCCACCCGTCAATCCATACCCGAATCCAGCATGACCGCCCCCGGCGCGGCCGGGGCGCGTTCGCGCCAACGCATTGCCATCAGGAGTTCAACATGAAGATCACCAACGTCCGCGCCCGCGTCTTCGAATGGAAGGGCAAGACCGTGCCGCCGCAGGCGCATTTCTGCACCAACGCCACCGACATCCTGTACGAGCGCGGCGACGCCATGGGCTCGTTCCGCTTCCACGGCTGGATGGTGGTCGAGATCGAGACCGATACCGGCCTGGTCGGCATCGGCAACTGCGCGCTGGCGCCGCGCGTGGCCAAGCAGATCGTCGACCAGTACCTGGCGCCGGTGGTGCTCGGCCAGGATCCGTTCGACAACGAATACCTGTGGCAGAAGATGTTCCGCCGCACCCATGCGTGGGGCCGCAAGGGCATCGGCATGGCGGCGATCTCGGCGGTCGATATCGCGCTGTGGGACCTGATGGGCAAGGCGGTCGGCAAGCCGGTGTTCAAGCTGCTGGGCGGGCGCACCAAGGAGAAGATCTGGTGCTATGCCTCCAAGCTCTACAACAACGACGACCGCGACGCCTTCCTCGCGGAAGCCCAAGGCTATCTCGACCAGGGCTTCACGGCGATGAAGATGCGCTTCGGCTACGGCCCCAAGGACGGCCCCGCCGGCATGCAGAAGAATATCGAGCAGGTGCGGCTGCTGCGCGAGCTGGTCGGCGACGGCGTCGACATCATGCTGGAGTGCTACATGGGCTGGACCCTGGAATACGCGCGCCGCATGCTGCCGCGCCTGGCCGAGTTCAATCCGCGCTGGCTGGAAGAGCCGGTGATTGCCGACGACATCGAAGGCTATGTCGAGCTGAAGAAAGCCAGCCCGTTCCCGATCTCCGGCGGCGAGCACGAGTTCACCTCGTACGGCTTCAAGGACCTGCTGGAACGCCGCGCGGTCGACGTGATCCAGTACGACACCAACCGCGTCGGCGGCATCACCGCGGCGCAGAAGATCAACGCCATGGCCGAGGCCTGGTCGGTGCCGGTGATCCCGCATGCCGGCCAGATGCACAACTACCACCTGACCATGGCATCGACCGCGTCGCCGATGGCCGAATACTTCCCGGTGCACGACGTCGAGGTCGGCAACGAGCTGTTCTACTACATCTTCAAGGGCGACCCGGCGCCGGACAACGGCTACCTGCAGCTCGACGACAACCTGCCGGGGCTGGGGCTGGAGCTGAACCCGGCGTATTTCGACCAGTTCGACATCATCGGCTGACGCCAAAATGCCGGTTCAGTTAAGAGATCAATCACTACTGTCATTCCCGCGCAGGCGGGAATCCAGCGTCTTTCTCGTCCCCTTCCGGATAAAGTCACTGGGTTCCCGCCTTCGCGGGAACGACGGTCGCTAACTGAACGGCATGACGACTCACCCCGGCGCGTGCCCGCCATAGATCGCCTGCGCGGCCTCGCGCAGCGCCTCGGCGACCAGCAGCGCGCCCGGCGACATCAGCCGGTCGGTCGGCGTGATCAGGCCGAAGTCGTCCATATGGCAGGGCATCGCCATCGGCAAGATCTCCACCATGCCGAACGCGGCGTAGTACTGCGCCACGTCGGCGGTCAGCACCGCGATCATGTCCGACTGCGTCACCATGCGCGTCAGGAACAGCAGTGCGGCGGTCTCGACCACATTGACCGGCGGCGCCAGGCTGGCGCGCTGGAACATCAGCTCGAAGCGGTGGCGCAGCACGGTGCCGGCCGGCGGGATCAGCCAGGCGGCATCGGCGGCATCGGCCAGTGACAGGCCGCGCGCCGCCAGCATTGGATGGCCCGGCCGCACCACCGCGCATACCGGCTCTTCCGCCATCGGCTCGTAGCGCAGGCGCCCCTTGTCGTGCTCCGGGAACAGACGCGCCACCACCATGTCGAGCTTTTCTTGTCCCAGGCGGTCGAGCAGCACGTTGCTGTTGTCGATTTCGACCGACACCCGCAGCCCCGGATAGCGCGCCTTGATGCGCGCGATCGCCGCAGGCAGCAGCCGCACCCCCGGCGAGGTGATCGCTCCGATCGCCACATGGCCGAGCCGCCCGGCCTTCAGCGCCAATACCTCTTCCCGCGCCTGGTTCAGGCTGCCTACCACCGTGCGCGCATGCCGGATCATTGCGTGGCCGTAGTCGGTCGGGGCCATGCCGCGCGGCAGGCGCTCGAACAGCGGCACCGACAGCAGTTCCTCCAGCTCGCGCAGCAGCTTGGACGCGGCCGGCTGCGTCATCGCCAGCCGTTCGGCGGCGCGGTGGATGCTGCCTTCGTCCGCCACGGCCAGCAGCAGCAATAGCTGGCGGGTCTTGAGGCGGGTGTGGTTGTGCCACATGGGCAAGGCCTCGGGGGCCGGGGAAGTCGCGGAGGAAGTGGGGGTAGCTGGCATTTTAGGGTTAATACTGATGCCGAAATCGATATGGCAGAGGCCGAACTCTTCATTAGTAGCATATCGGCAAGCTGCATACACTGCCTCCCACAAAACAATACGACCGGAGACAGCGTGGTGCCGCTCCCGCACTGCCAGGCGCTGGATCCGTCGTCCCTGCCATTCCCGCCGCCGGCCATGGCGGCCTCCGCACCAGGAACAACATGTCGGATTCCAACGACAAGCAACGCAAGCCGCTGCGCTCGACCGCGTGGTTCGGCACCGCCGACAAGAACGGCTTCATGTACCGCAGCTGGATGAAGAACCAGGGCATCCCCGACCACGCCTTTGACGGGCGCCCGGTGATCGGCATCTGCAACACATGGTCGGAACTGACCCCGTGCAACGCGCACTTCCGCAAGCTGGCCGAGCACGTCAAGCGCGGCGTGTATGAAGCCGGCGGCTTCCCGGTCGAGTTCCCGGTGTTCTCCAACGGCGAATCCAACCTGCGCCCGACCGCGATGCTGACGCGCAACCTGGCCGCGATGGATGTCGAGGAAGCGATCCGCGGCAACCCGATCGACGCCGTGGTGCTCCTGACCGGATGCGACAAGACCACGCCCGCGCTGCTGATGGGCGCGGCCAGCTGCGACGTGCCGGCCATCGTCGTCACCGGCGGGCCGATGCTCAACGGCAAGCTCGACGGCAAGGACATTGGCTCGGGCACCGCGGTGTGGCAGCTGCATGAGTCGCTGAAGGCGGGCGAGATCAACCTGCACCAGTTCCTGTCGGCCGAGGCCGGCATGTCGCGCTCGGCCGGCACCTGCAACACCATGGGCACGGCCTCGACCATGGCATGCATGGCCGAGGCGCTCGGCACCTCGCTCCCGCACAATGCCGCGATCCCGGCGGTGGACGCGCGCCGCTACGTGCTGGCGCACATGTCCGGCATCCGCATCGTCGAGATGGCGCGCGAGGACCTGACGCTGTCGAAGATCCTGACGCGCCAGGCGTTCGAAAACGCGATCCGGGTCAATGCGGCAATCGGCGGCTCGACTAACGCCGTGATCCACCTGAAGGCGATCGCCGGTCGCATTGGTGTGCCGCTGGAACTGGAAGACTGGAGCACGGTGGGGCGCGACACGCCGACCATCGTCGACCTGATGCCATCGGGCCGCTTCCTGATGGAAGAGTTCTACTATGCCGGCGGCTTGCCCGCGGTGCTGCGCCGCCTGGGCGAGGCCGGGGTGCTGCCGCATCCCGGCGCGCTCACCGTCAACGGCAAGGCGATCTGGGACAACGTCAAGGACGCGCCGATCACCAACGATGAAGTCATCCGCCCGCTGCACCAGCCACTGATCCGCGACGGCAGCATCCGCATCCTGCGCGGCAACCTGTCGCCGCGCGGCGCGGTGCTCAAGCCGTCGGCGGCGACGCCGAAGCTGCTGCGCCACCGCGGCCGCGCGGTGGTGTTCGAGAACCTGGAGCACTACAAGGAACGCATCGTCGACGAGTCGCTGGAGGTCGACGAGAACTCGGTGCTGGTGCTCAAGCGCTGCGGGCCGCGCGGCTACCCGGGCATGGCCGAAGTCGGCAACATGGGGCTGCCGCCCAAGCTGCTGCGCCAGGGCGTCAAGGACATGGTGCGGATTTCCGACGCGCGCATGAGCGGCACCGCCTACGGCACCGTGGTGCTGCACGTGGCGCCGGAAGCCGCCGCGGGCGGGCCGCTGGCCATCGTGCGCGACGGCGACTGGATCGAGCTCGACTGCGAGGCCGGGCGCCTGCACCTGGACATCGACGAAGCCGAGTTCGCGCGCCGCATGGCCGACGTGCAGCCGCTGCAGGCGCCCGCCGACGGCGGCTATCGCAAGCTGTACGTCAACCACGTGCTACAGGCCGACGAGGGCTGCGACCTCGACTTCCTGGTGGGCTGCCGCGGCCGCGAGGTGCCGCGCCACTCGCACTGAGCCACTGCCCCCAAGTGCCGGCCGCCAGACGCGCCGGCCACAACAAGACAAAACAAGGAGACCCGCCATGCAAGGCACCCAGACCGCGCCGCTGGAGCGCGCCGCCCCGACCCGGGGTGAAACTTCACAAGCCGCAGAGGAACAGCGCATCATCGGCATGCTGGTGCGGCGCCTGATCCCGTTCCTGGCGCTGATCTACGTGGTGGCGTACATCGACCGCTCGGTGGTCGGCTTCGCCAAGCTGCACATGAACGCGGCCATCGGCATCAGCGATGCAGCCTACGGGCTGGGCGCCGGCCTGTTCTTCGTCGGCTACTTCCTGTGCGAAGTGCCGAGCAACCTGGCACTG
Source organism: Cupriavidus nantongensis (assembly GCF_041726985.1). Lineage (GTDB taxonomy): Bacteria > Pseudomonadota > Gammaproteobacteria > Burkholderiales > Burkholderiaceae > Cupriavidus > Cupriavidus nantongensis_A. The sequence goes on from NZ_CP168302.1 coordinate 1,612,718, forward strand.
GAACGCTTTGGCGCGCGCCGCTGGTTTGCGCGCATCCTGTTCACCTGGGGCGTGATCACCATGGCGATGGCGTTCACGCAGGGCGCGCACAGCTTCTACGTGCTGCGCTTCCTGCTGGGCGCGGCCGAGGCGGGGCTGTACCCGGGCATCCTGTATTTCCTGACCAAGTGGTTCCCGATGCGGCATCGCGCCCGCATCATCGGCCTGCTGGTGCTGGCGCAGCCGATCGCGCTGATCATCACCGGACCGCTTGCTGGGCTGGTGCTGTCGACCCACGGCCTGTTTGGCATGAGCAACTGGCAGACGCTGTTCGTGCTCAGCGGCCTGCCCGCGGTGCTGCTGTGCCTGCCGACGCTGAGGCTGCTGCCCGAGTCGCCGGCCAGCGCCGCGTGGCTGGCGCCGGCGGACCGCGGCTGGATCGAGCGCGAGCTGGCCGCCGACCAGGCCGCCTATGCGCTGAAATCGCACGGCAATCCGCTGCAGGCGCTCAAGGACAAGCGCGTGCTGCTGCTGTCGCTGCTGTTCCTGCCGTTTCCGCTCAGCATCTACGGGCTGTCGCTGTGGCTGCCGACCATCATCAAGCAGTTCGGTGTCACCGATGCGATGACCGGCCTGCTGTCGGCCGTGCCCTACCTGTTTGCGGTAGTCGGGCTCTGGCTGGTGCCGCGCCACTCGGACCGCAAGCGCGAGCGCTATGGCCATATCGTGGTGGTGTCCGGCATGGCGGCCATCACCATGGCGCTGAGCGCATGGGTGCAGTCGCCGGTGTTGCAGTTCCTGTTTATCTGCCTGACCGCGTTCTCGATCTATTCGATCCAGGCGGTGGTGTGGGCGCTGCCCGGCGAGTTCCTTACGGGGGCCAGCGCCGCGGTGGGCATCGCCACCATCAACTCGCTGGCCAACCTGGGCGGCTATTTCGGTCCGTATGGCATTGGCGTGATCAAGGACGCCACCGGCAGCCTTGCCGCCGGGCTGTACTTCCTGGCGGCGATGCTGCTGTTTGCGGTGCTGATGGCCTTCGTCGTGCGCGCGGCGCTGCGGCCGGCGGCAGCGCGCGCCTGAGCGCGCCCATCGAACCGGATCGAACCGGATCAGGGCCGCCGCTTTTTCCACTCGTAGTCGGGCGGCGGATCGGCCGCGCCGGCACGGCCGACCGAGTCGGGGTTTTCCGAGCACAGCGTGACAAAGCTGACCGCCTCGCCCGCGTGCTGGCGCTGGCGCAGCGCTTCGGTAAAGCGCAGCGCCTCGCGCATCGCGTCGCTGGGGAACGACTGCGCGTGCGGCGTCAGTCCTGTGCCGAGGGCTTCGGACCAGTAGACCATGTACATAAGGCTTCCTTTTGCTTGCGCGGGGGTGTGCCAGGTTGCTGCAACCTTCGTTCCCGCTGCCGCGGCGGCGTGCAAGGGTAGGCCGGCTGTGCCGGGGACCACGATTGCAAACCCTTCCTCCGCCTTTTGCAAGCTTTGGCATGGCACGGGCACAATGGGCGCTTGTCGCATGCGCCTGCATCGCTGTGCCTTTCCCGTCTCGTCCCATGCCCGAACTTGCGTTGATACCCGCCACCGCCGCCGATGCCGACCGGCTGGCCGCCATGCACGCCGCCAGCTGGCAGCACACCTATCCCGGCATGCTGCCGGACGCGTACCTGCGCGACCAGGCCTACCCCGAACGGCTGGTCGCCTGGCGTGCGCGCATGCACGACGGCGCCGATGGCCCGGTCGAGGTCACGCTGGCAATGGTGGACGGTGAGGCCGCCGGCTTTGCCTGCCTGTTGCCGCAGGCCGACCCGCGCTTCGGCGTCTACCTGGACAACCTGCATGTCCTGCCCGCTTTCCATGGCCATGGGCTGGGCAAGCGGCTGCTGGCGCATTGCGCGCAACGTGTCATGCAGGGTTGGCCAGGGCAGCCGCTGTTCCTCTATGTGCTGGAGGCCAATACGCAGGCGCGTGAGTTCTACCAGCGGCTGGGCGGCGAGGCCTCCGAGCCGTTCGAGGACGATTTCCATGGGCCCGACCTGCGCGTGATGGTGCGGCGCGTGACGTGGTCCGACGTTGCGGCGCTGGCCAGGCGGCTGGCATAGGGCTGCATGGTGGTGAGGCAGGCATTGCCATGCCCCGCGCCACTGCCCTACCATCCCCGGCATGCCAACCGGAGACCACCTGCCATGACGCCATCGATCGCTCGCCTGCCGCAGCCCGCCCGTTCGCGTGTGACGCGCGCCCTTGCCGCCGCCGCCACCGTCGCGGTGCTGGCCGGTTGTGCCGGTACGCAGGCAGTGCCGCCCGCCGCAGACAAGGCCGCCGGTCCCATGGCCGCCGCGCCGCAGTGGCAGCGCGTGCATCTCGGCTCCGGCGCGGGCTATGACTTCCCGGTCTATGCCAACCACCGGCTCGACGGCGACCTGTCGCGCATTCGCGAAGTCGTGCTGGTCCAGCATGGCCTGCAGCGCAACGGCGATGACTACTTTGCCGCCGGCGCGGCACTGCTGCAGGCCAGCGGCCGCAACCCGGACGAGGTGCTGCTGGTGGCGCCGAATTTTCCCGGCACGCCTGACCGCAACAAGGGCTTTACCGGCATGCCGCACTGGTCGGTGCAAGGCTGGCTCAGCGGCGAGGGCGCTCTGGAGGGTCCGGCCCGCGTCAGCTCATTGCAGGTGCTGGACGACCTGCTCGCGCGCTTTACCGACAAGACGCGGCTGCCGCTGGTGCGCAAGGTGACGGTGGCCGGCCACTCCGGCGGCGCGCAGATCGTGCACCGCTACGCGGTGCTCAACCATGTCGACGAACGCATCCGCGCGCGCGGCATCGAGCTGCGCTATGTCGTGGCCAACCCGTCTTCGTACCTGTATTTCACGCCGATGCGGCCGGCTGGCGCCGATGGCAAGTCGTTCGCACCGTATGACGTGGCCCGTTGCCCGGACTACGACAAGTACCGCTACGGCATGCAGGACATGGTGCCGTATGCCAAAGGCGCCGATGGCATGGCGCTCTACCGGCGCTATGCCGGTCGCGAGGTGACCTATCTGGCCGGCACCGAGGACAACGATCCCAACCATCGCGTGCTCGACAAATCGTGCGGCGCCGAGGCCGAGGGCCCCACGCGGCTGCAGCGGGCGCGCGGCTATCTGCGCTATGAGCGCTACCTTGCCGGTCCGGACCTCGTCATGCGCCACCAGGCCTTTGAAGTGGTGGGCGTGGGGCACGACCAGGCGCGCATGTTCGGGTCGCAGTGCGGGGCACGGGCGGTGTTTGGCATGCCCGAGGCGGCCAATGCGGGCGGTGCCGCCTGCCGTGTGCCGCAGCTCTGAGGCAGGCACGCGCCGATACCGTCACGGCAAGAAAAAACCCGCGAAGCTCGCGGGTTCAAGTCCCTGCCCGCAGGATCGGGCTTGGAGGAGACAACCACAGGGAAAACGGTGGCGCGGGATCAGCTCAGGTTGTATTTGACGACCTGTTCCTCGACGCCGACAAAACGTACCAGCTGGCGCAGGCCGCTGGGATATTCCTTGATATGGTGCCCGTCAGGCGTATCGGGCAGCCGGTAATAAACTGGCGCCTTGTCGTGCACTGGCGCCAGCAGCCCGAGCGGACGCGCGTCGGCCTCCCAGGGCACGTCGCGGTCTTCGGCAAGCAGGATTCTTCCGGTCATGGACACACTCCAAAGTTCTGCATAGTGCGGCCGGGGGCGGGTGGTTATTGCTCGCACAGCGTCAATGTATGGAATGTATGGCACAGCGGCCGGAAATGCCATTCAGCATTTTTTAATTCTGTCTGGTGGGAAATTTCTTAACTGACAAAATCGACGAATATATCGTTTCCCGCCATATCGCGCGGCGTCCGTCGGGAACGGGCCCGGCATGCGCTACCATAGCGCCAGTTTTTGAAAGTGCGGTGACCGGCGCGCCTGCCGGCACGCTGTGCTGCCTGACCCCACTCCGATAACCCCGCGCCCCAGCAGACGCATGTCGACCCAGCACGCCTTGTTGATCTCCCTGATCGAAAAGCCTTCGTCCGGCTACGACCTGGCGCGGCGCTTCGACCGCTCCATCGGCTATTTCTGGCATGCCACGCACCAGCAGATCTATCGCGAACTGGGCCGCATGGCGGACAGCGGCTGGATTGCCGCCGATGAAAGCGACGCGGCCGAAGGCGAGGGCAACGCCGACAGGCGCAACCGCAAGAAGGTCTACCGGGTGTTGGCCGCGGGCCGTGAGGAACTGGCGCGCTGGGTGCTGGCGCCAGGGGCGGGGCTGGACCAGCGCGAGGAGATCCTGGTCAAGCTGCGCGCCGACGCGGTGATCGGCCCGCTTGGCCTGGGCGACGAAATGCGGCGGCTGATCGCGCTGCACCGCGCCCGCCTCGAGACCTACCTGGCGATCGAGCGGCGCGATTTCTCGGCGCCGGACATGGACCGCGCGCAGCAACTGCGCTATGCGCTGCTGCAGCGCGGGATCCGCTTCGAGACCGACTGGGTGGCCTGGGGCGAGGCCCTGCTGCCGCTGCTGTAGCGGCAGCGGGGCCGCTGCCCCCCGCGCGCTCAGGCCAGGTCGACGGCGCGCGCGCCGGCCGGGCTGGCTTCGCCCAGTCCCAGGCGGCGGCGCGCCAGCGCGTACTCCTCGGCAAAACGGCGCACCAGTTCGGCGGCCGGCACCACGCGCTTGATCGCGCCGACGCCCTGGCCGGCGCCCCAGATGTCCTTCCACGCCTTCACGCTGGTCGAGCCGAAATTCATCTTCGACGGGTCCGATTCCGGCAGCGCGTTCGGGTCCAGCCCGGCGCGCTCGATGCTGCCGCGCAGGTAGTTGCCGTGCACGCCGGTGAACAGGTTGGAATAGACGATGTCGTTGGCAGAGCTGTCGACGATCATCTGCTTGTAGCCGTCCTGCGCGTTGGCCTCTTGCGTGGCGATGAAGGCGGAGCCGATATAGGCCAGGTCGGCGCCAGCGGCCTGCGCGGCCAGGATGGCGTCGCCGCTGGAGATCGCGCCGGACAGCAGCAGCGGGCCGTCGAACCATTCGCGGATCTCGTGCAGCAGCGCGAACGGCGAGAGCGTGCCGGCATGGCCGCCGGCACCGGCGGCCACCGCCACCAGCCCGTCCGCGCCTTTTTCGATCGCCTTGCGCGCGAAGGTATTGTTGATCACGTCATGCAGCACGATGCCGCCGTACGAGTGGACCGCGTCGTTGACTTCCTTGCGCGCGCCCAGCGAGGTGATCACGATTGGCACCTTGTAGCGCACGCACAGCTCCAGGTCATGCTCAAGCCGGTCGTTGGACTTGTGCACGATCTGGTTGACCGCGAACGGCGCCGACGGGCGCTCGGGGTGCTTGGCGTCGTGTTCCGCCAGTTCGGTGGTGATGCGGTCCAGCCATTCCTCAAGCTTCGGTGCGGGGCGCGCGTTCAGCGCGGGGAACGATCCGACCACACCGGCCTTGCACTGGGCGATGACCAGGTCGGGGTTGGAGATGATGAACAGCGGCGAGCAGACCACCGGCAGCGAAAGCCGGTTCTGCAACTGGATGGGAAGGGCCATGGGGAAGTCTCCTGGGTAATTCCGGTGGATTCGGTGAAGCGAGGCGGTGGCGCTGTCGGCTGGCGCGCGTCAGGCGGCGCCGGTCAGCACATTTTTCTGGCTGGCCAGGCGCGCGGCCATGGCGGCGGCCAGCGCCTCCAGGCCGGAGCGCGGGCGCACCATGACCTCGAACTCGGCAATGCGGCCGGCGTCGTCGAAGCGGATCATGTCGATGCCCTTGAGCGCCTGGCCGTCCACGCTGGCGCTGAACTCCAGCACCACGCTGTGGCCGTCGTCGCTGACAAAGCTGCGGTGGTAGCGAAAGTCCTGGAACACCTGGTTCACCGTGGTCAGCACCAGGGCGATGGCGGCGCGGCCGGGATACGGCGTGTGCGCGACCGGCGAGCGGAACACCACGTCATCGGCAACGATGGCATCGAGCCCGGCCATGGAATGGGTGGCGATCATCTGGCGCCAGGCGTCGAGCGAAGCCTGGGCGGCGGGGAGCAGGGCAGTGGTCACGGGGTCTCCTGGCGGGGCACGGTAGGTTGCTGCGATCTCGTTCCGGTTCTATGCCAACTATATGCAACCAGTTGCATAGTGGATCGAAAGGTAGCACGCCGCGCGGCCCGCTGCAAGATCGGCACGCGTCTGGCGGTGCGCAGTGACGCGTTGTCTACAATAGTCGGAATCGTCCGCCGGCCGCCGGCCTGAGGCGGCAGAGCAGGAGAGTCCGTGACCACCAAGCCCAGCGCCGCCCAGCTCGAGCAAGCGGCCTTGTTCGATGCCGACCTGGCCGCCTGGCGCGACCACCCCGAGCGCGCGTTCGACGGCTGGCTGGCGCAGCACGGTTTTCGCCACGGCACCAGCGTGGTCTACCGCGCGATGTGGGGCAAGCTGCTGCGCTGGTCGGCCGAACGCGGCCTGCCGCCGCTGAGCTGGTCCGCCGAGCAGATCGGCGAATTCCTGGACGCGCAGCAGCTGCACAAATCGCACCGCTACCGCTATGCGCGGCTGATCGAACGGGTGTTCCACCACCTGTCGCGCTTGCGCGAGGGCATGCACAACCCCGGCAGCCAGGCGGTGCGCGCCCATCTGGCCGAGGGCGAGAACGACCCCACCGCTTTCCTGCTGCCGGGCGAACGCGACCTGCTGGTGGCGCGCATCCTGGGCCCGGCCGGCGCGCCGGCTGGGGACACCGGCGCCGCGGCATCGCCTACGCAATGGAAGCGCGCGCGCGACGCGGCGCTGCTGGCCGTGCTGCTCGGCGGCGGCCTCAAGGTGGCGGAAGCGCGGGCGCTGCGGGTCGACGTGATCGCCGACGGTGCACCCGGGCGGATGGCGCTGCGCATGGTGCGCGCGGACAACGGCCGGGCCTACACGGTGCCGCTGTTCCCGCTGGCGCATGCGCCGCTGCGCGCCTGGCTGGCACTGCGCGAGGCCTCCGGCACGCTCGGCAGCCTGGTGTTTCCGGCTATGCCGACGGGGCGGCCGATGCATGCGGCGTCGGTCTACCGGCGCGTGGAAATCCTGCTGGAGGAAGCCGGCGTGCTGGCCGGGCGCAGCGAGCGCGCGTCGCCGCAGACCTTGCGCAATACCTGCGCGGCCATGCATTTCGAGGCAGGCACGGCGCCCGCCGAGGTGGCGCAGAGCCTGGGCATGCGCGACCTGGAATCGGGCTGGCGGCTGCGCGCGGCGTATGAAGCCTGGCAGGCGCGGGCCGGGCTGGTGGCGCCGGCTTCTGCGGATTCCTGACTAAAGCCGTAACCGGCGCGGCTGTCAGGGCGCCATGGCACTTCGTGGATAATAGGCACCTTCCCGTGCCGGGCATGGCGGTCAAGTTGTTTATCGCGCACACGACGCACCGGCTGCCCTCCGCAAAACGCTGAACCGAATCGATCGACGCCAATACCCATGCCTGAAACCCTGCTGCTGACCGGTGCCACCGGCTATATCGCCTCGCATACCTGGGTCGCGCTGCTCAATGCCGGCTACCACGTGATCGGCCTGGATAATCTGTGCAACAGCAGCCCGGCCGTGATTGACCGGCTTGCCACCATTACCGGTCAGGCTCCGCATTTCGTGCAGGGCGACGTGCGCGACCGCGCGCTGCTGGACCGGCTCTTTGCCGAACACCGCATTAGCGCGGTGATTCATTTTGCCGCGCTCAAGGCGGTGGGCGAATCTGTCAGCCAGCCGCTGGCCTATTACAGCAACAACCTCGATGGCCTGCTGACGGTCTGTGCCGCCATGGGCGCGGCCGGGGTGAAACAGCTGGTGTTCAGTTCCTCGGCCACGGTTTATGGCAATCCGCACACCGTGCCGATCCTGGAAGATTTCCCGCTGTCGGCGACCAACCCCTATGGCCAGACCAAGCTGATGGGCGAGCAAATCCTGCGCGACCTGGAAAAATCCGATCCGGCCTGGCGCATTGCCTACCTGCGTTATTTCAATCCGGTCGGCGCGCATGAAAGCGGCCTGATCGGCGAAGACCCGCGCGGCATTCCCAACAACCTGATGCCTTATGTCGCGCAGGTGGCGGGCGGGCGCCGCGACCAGTTGATGGTATTCGGTGGTGATTACCCGACCGTCGACGGCACCGGGGTGCGTGACTATATCCACGTCTGCGACCTGGCCGACGGCCACATGGCGGCGCTCAATTATCTGGGCCGGCAGGGCCGCGGCATGACCGTGAACCTGGGCACCGGGCGCGGCTACAGCGTGCTGGAGGTAGTGCAGGCCTACCAGCGTGCCAGCGGCAAGCCGGTGCCGTACCAGATCGTGGACCGGCGCCCCGGCGATATCGCCGCCTGTTACGCCGATCCCGCGCTGGCCCATGAGCTGCTGGGCTGGCGCGCGCAGCACGACCTGGACCGCATGTGCCAGGACTCGTGGCGCTGGCAGTCGATGAACCCGCACGGCTTCGACGCCTGAGCCCGGCCTGGTGTCCGCCAGCCAAAACAAAAACGCCACGGAGATCTCCGTGGCGTTTTGCCGTCTGCCGGATCGCGCGCTTCAGCGGATCAGGAAGTCCTCGACCGATTTGCCCTGGGCCAGGGCCTGGGTCAGCCAGCCCGGGCGCTTGCCGCGGCCGGTCCAGGTATTGCCGGCGTTGTCGCGATAACGCACCGGCACCTTGCGGTTGGCCGCCTTCTTGCCGGCCGGGACTTTCGCGCCAAAACCCAGGTCTTCCGCGGTCAGGCCATATTGCTCGATTTTCTCGCGAATATCCGCGATCACGGCGGATTGTTCGCGCGCCTTGATTTCCTCGGCTTGCTTCTGCAGTTCGCTGATTTTCTGAACGATTTCCTGATACGTCGCCATTGCGTCCTCGGTTTCCGGTGATTGAATTGCGCTGGGTGCGCTGGTGGGCGGGGGAAAATGCTGAAAACAATTATAACGGGCCCGCTGCCGGCTGCAAATCCTGCTCGCGTAATCCCGGACGGTTTTTGCGAAAATTCTTGCTGCTGATAATTGTGTGAACTTTCAGTGTCAGGGCGAGTCGCCGCAGATTTTGCCGTGCGCCAAGGCTACTGCGTGGTGGGGCAGCAGTGCCGGGAATCCCGGCGGTATTCCCGACCGAACCGGTCTGTCGTCGTTTTGTGCGGATACCGGCCATGACATTAATCGCGCCGGCATTTACGGACAGGCCGCAACCCCCGTTTCAGGCCATACCCGCCAGCCCAACCCCTCTACGTGGCTGATATCCGACATGGCGTTTATCGCCGATTCACCATAACCGTGCGCGCCGGACGGCGACTCAAGGATGAGGGGGGCACGCCGTTATCCGGGCAGGGCGGATCAATACGGTAACGATCCTGCCGGACCGGGGCAAGGGGTGTGTCCCGCGGATTGCCTAAGTCTTATTTCATCATGTCCTTCCACAACAATATTCAGATCAAGACCCTGCTACGGGGCGCCATGGGAATGCTGTCGATGCTGCTGTTGCTGGTCGGCGGCGCCGGCCTGTACGGCATTGCGCAGAGCAATGACGCGCTCAAGGAAACCTATGCCAACCAGCTTGGCTCGACCGTCGCGCTCAGCGATGCGATGCTGGCCACCACGCGCATGCGCCTGGCGCTGGACCGCAACGTGATGCAGGGCGAGCAGGACGATCCCAAGGTCAACGTGGATCGCTCCCGCGTGTTCGTGGAGGCGTCGGACGCGGCCTGGAAACGCTACATGAGCCTGCCGCAGAATCCCGAGGAAAAATCCCTGGCGGAAGAACTGGGCAAGCAGCGCCAGGCTTTCATGGAGCAGGGCGTGCTGCCGCTGCAGGCGGCGTCGCTGGCGGGCAACCAGGAAGAGGCGGTGCGACTGGCGAAGAAGGTGCTGCCCGACCTGCAGCGCAGCATGTCGAGCGCGCATGAAAAACTGCAGAAGTTCCAGATGGCGGCGGGCGAGGCCAATTTCGCGGCGGCGCAGGCCGGCTTTGCGCGCATCCGCATGCTGTCGATCGTAATGATCGCGCTGGGCCTGGCGATTGCCGCGCTGTGCACGGTCGCGCTGAACCGCGCCATCGTCGCGCCGGTGCAAGAGGCGCTGGCGGTGTTCGAGCGCATCGCCCGCGGCGACCTGACCACGCGCATCACCAGCGTCTCGAAGAACGAGATCGGGCGCATGATGCAGGCGCTGGCGGCAATGCAGTCGAGCCTGTCGGGCATCGTCGCCGAAGTGCGCACCGGCGCCGATTCGATGGCATCGGCCACCCAGCAGATTTCCACCGGCAACCTGGACCTGTCGCAGCGCACCGAGGAACAGGCCTCGTCGCTGGAGGAGACCGCCGCGAGCATGGAAGAGCTGACCACGGTGGTGCGCCAGAATGCCGACAATGCGCGCCAGGCCGGCGTGCTGGCAGGCGAGGCCTCGCAGATCGCGCTCAAGGGCGGCGAGGTGGTGGGCCGCGTGGTCGACACCATGAACGAGATCAACGGCGCCTCGCGCAAGGTGGTGGAAATCATCAGCGTGATCGAGGGCATTGCCTTCCAGACCAATATCCTGGCGCTCAATGCCGCGGTCGAAGCCGCCCGCGCCGGCGAGCAGGGCCGCGGCTTTGCCGTGGTGGCGGGCGAGGTGCGCAGCCTGGCGCAGCGCTCGGCCTCGGCCGCCAAGGAAATCGAGTCGCTGATCAGCGAGTCGGGGCAGCGCGTGGAGAGCGGCACCCGGCTGGTGGCCGAAGCCGGCCAGACCATGGGCGAGATCGTGCAGGCGGTGCGCCGGGTCACGGACATCATGAACGAGATCGGCGCCGCGTCGCAGGAGCAGACCAGCGGCATCGAGCAGGTCAGCCAGGCCGTGACCCAGATGGACCAGGTGACGCAGCAGAACGCCGCGCTGGTCGAAGAGGCTGCCGCGGCGGCGGGTGCGCTGGAAGAGCAGGCGCAGAAGCTGAAGAACGTGGTCTCGGTGTTCACGGTCGGCGCCGCAGCGGCGCCGGCGGTGGCAGCCAGCACCGGGGCCAAGGCCCCGGCGAAAGCGCTGGCATCGCCCGTGTCGGCTACGCCCGCCGGCGCCGGTGCGAGCCGTGGTATGCGCACCACGGCGGCGCGTAGCCTGCCGGCCCGTCCTGCCGGTGCGCCCGCAGGCAAGCCGGCAAACAGTGCTGCAAACAGCGCGGCAAACAGCGCCGCAAACCGGCCCGCAGCGCGTCCTGCCGTCGCCGCGGCCGGCGGCGATGACGACTGGAGCGCATTCTGACCCCTGCGTTCGAGTCATTGCCTTGTTCACACGGCGACTGCAAGATGACATGATGCGGGGTTTGCCCCGCGTCCTGACCGTCTTCGCGCATCTTCATCATCATCGCGCAGCCCAATGATTGCCCTGAGTTCCGTCCTGTTGCTGCTGGCTGCCCTGCTGGGCGTAGCCGCCGCCCTCGGCGTTCGCGCCGGGCGCGCGGACCAGCCGGCCGGCAGCCGGTCGCTGCGCGTGCTGACGTGGTCGGCGGCGCTGCTGTCGCAATTGAGCATCGGCATGCCGGTGCTGGTAGTGGGTCTTTCGGGCAGCGTGCCGGCCGTCAACGACACCGCGCAGCTGGCGGCCAGCTTTGCCGCCGCGGCGGCGGCCACAACGGCGGTCAAGCTGCTGGTGCAGTGGCTGCGCCAGGGCGCGCGCCTGTGGCGCGGCGCGGCGTTGATGGCGGTGGTGGCCGGGGCCGGGCTGGTCGCGGCCGCCGGCACGCACCTGGGCCGCTCGTGCGGCGCCGGCACCGTGACCGCGCGCGACTGCATCGACGCCGCCGGCCTGCCGCACCCGGCCTGGCTGGCGGGGGGGCTGACCGCGCTGTGCGCGCTGCTGTTCGTCGTCCACCGGGCCCAGTCGCGCGGCTGGCTGCCGGCACCGGCGCGCGCCGAAGCCACGCTGGCCGACGAACTTGTCGATGACCTGCCGGAGCTGCATCGCGGCGCCGAGCCGCGCCTGGCGCGGCGCGGCGCGCGCATCCCCGGGCGCCCGGGCCGGCTGACCGTGCGTGCCGGCGCGCGTGGCCAGGAGACGGTAGGCGAATACAGCGTGGCGACGGTGATGCCGGACCGCGTGGCCTTTGGCCGCTGGCTGGACCAGGCCATCAGCCAGGCCCGCCTGGCCGAGACCGGCTGCGCCGTGCTGCTGATCCATATCGCCGACTACCGCGAAGTCGACGAAGTGTTCGAAGTGCGCGCCGACGATATCCTGGCCCAGGACGCCGGCGCGCTGGCGCAGGCCGTGCTGGAGCCGCACGACTTCCTGGCGCGGCTGGCGCGCGACGAATTTGCCGTAGGCGTGCCCGAACTGGTCCACCATGGGCGCGCGCAGGAACTGGGCTCGCGCATGCTGGGCTCGCTGGCCGAGTTCATCGCCGCGCGCGGGCTGCAAATGCAGATCGGCGTCAATATCGGCATCGCCATCTATCCGCGCGACGCGCAGACCTCCGAAGCCCTGATGCAGGCGGCCCGCGTCAGCCTGGCCGAAGCCCGCCAGAGCGGTTCGAACCAGGTACGGCTGTTCAACAGCGCCGCGGGCGAGCGCGCGCGCCGCACCCGCGTGATCCGGCGCGACCTGTGGGTGGCGATCCAGGACGATGCGCTGTCGCTGCAGTTCCAGCCCAAGTACGACGCGCGCCGCCGCACCGTGGTCGGCGCCGAGGCGCTGTGCCGCTGGCGCCATCCCGCGCTGGGCCAAGTCAGCCCGGCCGAGTTCATCGCGGTGGCCGAGCAGTCCGGCCAGATCGACAAGCTCGACGACTGGGTCCTGACCAGCGTGTGCCGCCAGGTGCGCCAGTGGCGCGACGCCGGCGTGCCGACCGTGCCGGTGGCGATCAATGTCTCGGGGCTGCGCTTTGCCAGCCGCAATTTCCCGCAATACCTGCTGGAACAGATCCACCAGCACGACATCCCGCCGTCGGCGATCACGCTGGAGATCACCGAGACCGCGGCGATGAAGGACATCGGCAAGTCGCTGGAAACGCTGGCCGAGCTGCAGTCGCTCGGCATCCAGGTGGCGCTGGACGATTTCGGCAGCGGCTATTCCAGCCTGGGCTATCTCAAGCGGCTGCGCGTGGGCACGCTCAAGATCGACCGCACGCTGATCGGCGGGCTCGATACCGATGCGCAGGGCCGCGCCATCGTCGGCTCGATGGTGGCGCTGGCGCACGAGCTGCGCATGAAGGTGGTGGCCGAAGGCGTGGAGTCGGCCTCGCAGCTGGAGATCCTCAACCAGATGGGTTGCGACGAGGTGCAGGGTTACCTGCTGTCGCTGCCGCTGGACGCCGCGGGGTTTACCGAGGCCCTGACCGCGCAATCCGCGGCCTGATGTTGCCTGATGCCTAAAGCCTGGCCGCCACGCCGCCGATAACCGTTCTGGCAGGCTGGCCCGCGTCGGCGCCAGCCCTGCGCCGGCCCGTCCGTCGCCGCCGCGTTGCCCGTGCCATCGATGTTCCTGGCGGACCCACCCGTTCCTGCACCTCCGGAGGCGCCCATGTCACTGCCCAGCATCCTCGTCGTCGACGATTCTCCCTCGCTCCGCCGCATGATCGGCGCCTGCCTGCGCGCCGGAGGGTTTGACGTGACCGAGGCCGCTGACGGCGACCAGGCACATGCGCTGGCCGTCGCGGGCAACTTCGGCATGCTGGTCACCGACCAGGTCATGCCGGGCATGGACGGCCTCACGCTGATCCGCAACCTGCGCGCCACGCCCCGCTACGCGCGCATGCCGATCCTGATGCTGACCACCGAGCAGGACGGCAGCATCCGCGAACAGGCCCGCGCCGCGGGCGCGTCGGGCTTCCTGCCCAAGCCGTTCGACCCCGACGGGCTGATGCAGGCCGTGGCCGCGCTGCTGGACGCGGCATCCCCTACCTCGGAAGGGTAAGGAAAGCGGCGGCGTCGCCCTTCAGTCACCCCGGATCCTGCCGTAAACACTGGTGGGCGAAGTCACGCCCCGGCGCAGCGAGCGGCCCTTGGCCGTTGCGGCGCCAGACACCAGCATGAGCCAAATTTGGGGGGCTAGACGATGCAGCACATCGACAAGGCAGACGGCGCGGGCGAGGAGTTCCTGGCCTTTACCCTGGGCCGCGAGGAATACGGCGTCGATATCCTGAAGGTGCAGGAGATCCGCGGCTACGAGTCGGTCACCCAGATCGCGAATGCGCCAGACTACATCAAGGGCGTGATCAACCTGCGCGGCATCATCGTGCCGATCATCGACCTGCGCATCAAGTTCCGCCAGCCCAATGTCAGCTACGACCAGTACACGGTCGTGATCATCGTCGACCTCAACGAACGCACCACCGGCATCGTGGTGGACGGCGTCTCCGACGTGCTGACGCTGAGCGCCGGGCAGATCAAGCCCACGCCGCACTTCTCCGGCGAACTGGCGACCGACTATATCCGCGGCCTGGGTTCGGTCGAGCAGCGCATGCTGATCCTGGTCGATATCGAGAAGCTGCTCAATACCGAAGAACTGGCCGCGCTGGAAGCGGTGTCCTGATCCTGCAGTAGCGCCCCCGCCGTCCGGCACGCGCCATCCGCGCGCCGGACCGAACCCGCCCGCGGTGCGCACCGCATGGACCCATGCGGCGCGCCACAGGCAAGCAGTACAGACTTAGATGCGAAACAACCAACCCGTTACGCAGCGCGAGTATCCGCTGTCTCCGTCCGACTACCTGATCTCGCGCACCGACCTCAAGGGCCGTATCACCTTTGCCAACCGCACCTTTATCGAGGCCAGCGGCTTTACGGCGGAAGAACTGCTGGGCGCGCCGCATAACCTGGTGCGCCACCCCGACATGCCGCCCGAGGCGTTCGCCGACCTGTGGCAGGACCTGCAGGCCGGGCGCACATGGATGGGCGTGGTCAAGAACCGCCGCAAGAACGGCGACTTCTACTGGGTCAATGCGACCGTGACGCCGACGCGCGTCGACGGCCGCGTGGTGGGCTACACCTCGGTGCGCTCGATGGCGACGCGCGAGCAAGTGCAGGCCGCGGGCGCCGCCTATGCGCGCTTTCGCGCGGGGCGTGCCGACGGGCTGGCGATCCGCCACGGCGCGGTGGTGCGCACCGGCCTGCGCGGCCTGGTGCAGGGGTTGCTGCGGCTGAACCTGAAGCGCCGCATCCTGTGGGCCCAGGCCGGCGGGCTGGTGTGGTTCCTGGCCGCGCTGGTCGCGGTGGAAGCGCTGGGCGGCACCGCCGTGGCCAGCTTGCGCCCGTGGCTGTGGGGCGGCTTTGCGCTGGCGCTGGCGTCGTCCTTCGCCGCCGGCACCATGCTGCTGGCGCGCGTGAACCGGCCGGTGCGCGACATGCTGGACTTCGCGCTGCGCATGGGCGCGGGCGACCTGACCACGCGCTTCGAGCACCGCAGCGCCGACGAGATCGGCGCGCTGGCGCAGGCGATGCAGACCATGCAGCGCAGCCTGCTGTCGGTGGTGCATGAGATCCAGGAAGGCATGGCCAGCATCTCGACCGCGACGCGCCAGGTGGCCGCGGGCAACAACGACCTGTCGCAGCGCACCGAGCAGCAGGCGGCGTCGCTGGAGCAGACCGCGTCAAGCATGGAAGAGCTGACCAGCACGGTGCGCCAGAACGCGGACAACGCGCGCCAGGCCAGCGGGCTGGCGGCGAATGCTTCGGACACCGCGCTGCGCGGCGGCGAAGTGGTGGGCCGCGTGGTGCAGACCATGGACGAGATCAACGATGCGTCGAAGAAGATCGTCGACATCATCGGTGTGATCGAAGGCATTGCGTTCCAGACCAACATCCTGGCGCTGAACGCCGCGGTGGAAGCCGCACGCGCGGGCGAGCAGGGCCGCGGTTTCGCGGTGGTGGCGGGCGAGGTGCGCAGCCTGGCGCAGCGCAGCGCCAACGCGGCCAAGGAGATCAAGGGGCTGATCGGCGATACGGTCGAGCGTGTCGACAACGGCTCGGCGCTGGTCGGCCAGGCCGGCCAGACCATGGATGAGATCGTGCAGGCGGTGAAGTCGGTCACCGACATCATGGCCGAGATCAGCGCGGCGTCGGCCGAGCAGAGCTCGGGCATCGAGCAGGTCAACCAGGCGGTGGCGCAGATGGACGAGGGCACGCAGCAGAACGCGGCACTGGTCGAAGAAGCGGCCGCCGCGGCGGGCGCGCTGGAAGAACAGGCGCTGCGGCTGCGCGATGCCGTGGCGACGTTCCGCGTCAGCATGCAGGCGGAGGTGCGGCCGCAGCGCCAGCCTGCGCAGGCCCGCGGCGATGCGGTGCTGGCACGGGCCTAGGCCCGGGACTGGCGCGGTTGAGATCGAAGTGAAGGCAGGCGCGGCGTACCGCGCCGCCAGCGTACACAGGGTGCGGCAGGCCGTGCCCGAGGCTTCAGTTACAAGGGGGAGTTGCTATGCATTGGTTCAATCAATTGCGCGTCACGACCAGGCTGGTTGCCGGATTCCTGGTGGTCGCCGTGATCGGCGCCGTGATGGGGCTGCTGGGCGTCGTCAACATGGGCCGCATGGCCGACTGGACCGGCAAGATTTACCACGACGACCTGCGCGCGCTGAAGGCGGTGCAGGACGCCAACATCAACCTGGTCTACGCCAGCCGCTCGCAGATCGCGCTGCTGTCGGCATCGACCATGGGCGAGCGCTCGGTCGAGAAGGAGCAGATCGGCAAATCGCTGGCCGCGATGGACGAGCGCATCCGCCAGGTGGCCGGCGCCTTCGAGAAGCCCGAGGGCAAGGCGCTGGTCAAGCAGTACCACGACCTGTCGCCGGCGTTCCGCGCGCGCATGGAAAAGTATGTCGAGCGGGTCAGCAAGCAGCCGCTGGATACCTCGCAGTTCGAAAGCCAGGTGTTCTCCGAAAGCGCCGACCTGCTCAAGGACAGCCACGCGCTGGAAGCGGTGATGCTGCAGATGGTCAAGCGCCGCGACGACCGCGCCCGCAACAACATGGAAGAAGCGCGCAGCGTCTACGACGAAACGCGCCTGTGGATGCTGGGCCTGGTGCTCGGCGGGGTGGCGCTGTCGGTGCTGCTGGGCGTGCTGCTGGCACGCGCGCTATCGCGCCAGTTGGGCGGCGAGCCGGCGTATGCCGCGGCCATTGCCGCACGCATTGCCGAGGGCGATTTCTCGCAGCCGGTGACCACGCGCGCCGGTGACAAGAGCAGCCTGGTGTTCGCGATGCAGCAGATGCAGCAGCAGCTGTCGCGCATGGTGCGGGATTTCAAGGCCTCGGCCGAATCGATCGGCAGCGCGTCGCGCGAGATTGCCGCAGGCAACAATGACCTGTCGCAGCGCACCGAGCAGCAGGCGGCATCGCTGGAGCAGACCGCATCGAGCATGGAAGAGCTGACCAGCACGGTGCGCCAGAACGCGGACAACGCGCGCCAGGCCAGCGGGCTGGCGGCGAATGCTTCGGACACGGCGCTGCGCGGCGGCGAGGTGGTGGGCCGGGTGGTGCAGACCATGGACGAGATCAACGATGCGTCGAAGAAGATCGTCGACATCATCGGCGTGATCGAAGGCATCGCCTTCCAGACCAACATCCTGGCGCTGAACGCCGCGGTGGAAGCGGCGCGCGCCGGCGAGCAGGGCCGCGGCTTCGCGGTGGTCGCAGGCGAGGTGCGCAGCCTGGCCCAGCGCAGCGCCAACGCCGCCAAGGAGATCAAGGGCCTGATCGGCGACACGGTCGAGCGCGTCGACAACGGCTCGGCGCTGGTCGGCCAGGCCGGCAAGACCATGGATGAGATCGTGCAGGCGGTCAAGCGCGTGACCGACATCATGGGCGAGATCAGCGCGGCCTCGGCCGAGCAGAGCTCGGGCATCGAGCAGGTGAACCAGGCGGTGGCGCAGATGGACGAGGTGACGCAGCAGAACGCGGCACTGGTCGAGGAAGCCGCTGCCGCTGCCGGTGCGCTTGAAGAGCAGGCCAGCCGCCTGCAATCCGCGGTGTCGACCTTCCGCCTGGCCGCGGAGGACGAGCGCGCGGAGCGCTTCGAGGTATTGCCGGCCGCCGCCGCGGTGCCCGCCAGGACTCAACGCGCAGGCGCCGTGCGTGCCATCGCCGCAAGCAAGCGCGCGGCCAAGCTGCCCATGGCCAAGGCGGAATCCGCCAGCGCCGATGACGCCCCGCACGACGCGGCCGAGCTGGCGCCAGCCAAGGCCGCGCCGCGCGCAGCGGCGATGACGCCGCGTCCCGCGCTCGCCGCGGCCGACAACGGCGACTGGAGCGCGTTCTGAGTGTTGCCATGACGACCGATATCACCCTGGCCCTGCCGCAAGAAGACGCGGCCAGGCTGCGCAAGGAATTCGACCAGTTCATCGGGGTTTCGACCGGGCTGGACCGCGAGTTCCTGCCGCCCGAGTTCCATGACTTCCTGCGCGCGCGGCTGCTGCAGCATGACGGTCCGCTGACCGAGCGCGCGGTCTCGCGGCTGCTGTCCGGGGGTGAATACGGCTGGGCCCGCCGCGTGTTCGACAAGCAGCTGCCCAATGCGCTCGCGGCGCTGATGCGCGACGCCCAGCGCTTCGGCTTCGGCCTGGCGGTGCAGCCGGGCTGGAGCGGCGAGCAGCGCCTGGCGCATGCGCGCGAATGGGCGGCGCAGGTGCTGGCCGAATGCGGCGCCGATAGCGCCTATACCGAAGCGCTGGCGACCCAGGTGGCGGCGTCGGCCGAAGACCTGCGCGCGCTGGAAGAGCGCATGCGCACGCCCGCGTGGCGCCTGGCCGAAAGCCTGCGCCAGCGCGCCTATGACTTGATGTACGCGCTGCAGACCGAAGACAACGAAGCCGCCGGCCGCGCGCGCGTGGGCGAGCTGCGCGGCATGCTGGGGCTGGCGCTGGAGTATGGCTCGATCCAGCCCGACGAGGCGTCGCGGGTGCTGGAGCAGGTGGAGCGCGTGCGCCCGGCATTGTTCCGCGAAGCGCCCGACGACGTGTTCGCGCGGCTCGCGAACTGGCTGCGCCGATTGTTCGGACATTGACGCTGGCACTGCTGCGTCACGCCGATTCGCGCCGGAG
The DNA here is from genome assembly GCF_041726985.1 of Cupriavidus nantongensis. GTDB lineage: Bacteria > Pseudomonadota > Gammaproteobacteria > Burkholderiales > Burkholderiaceae > Cupriavidus > Cupriavidus nantongensis_A. The sequence goes on from NZ_CP168302.1 coordinate 1,631,687, forward strand.
ATTTTGGACAGTATTACGAACACCGTGCGCGGCGATACACTCCGCGCGGCCGTCGTCAATAGAGGAATCCAGCAGGCTACCAACGGCGTGCCCGCGCGTTTGATGCAGAGGGCTTTTGCTCGTGCCGTCTTGAGCCAAAGCAAAAGTCAAACGTGTGACTTGTTACAAAATGTGCGGCGCCAATGTCTTTTTCCTACGACATTTGGTTCCCCCCCGCGTAAGTAGGGATTGGCATTGCGGGGCGATTGCCGATATAAACGTAACGGTCTTGCTTACACTCTGTAACACTTGTAACGGAGTTGATTACAGTTGGACTTGGGCGTAGTTCCTTAGTCGTACGTTGTACCCGCCCAGCCGCAAACAAACGATCTGGTCGCCGGGCCCGCCAGGGCAACGGTAAGCGCCGGACAAGCGGCCACGGTGGGTTTTTGGTAGCGGGGATAAATTGGAAAGCAGTGAAGTTCTCCAGGAGATCAGGGAGGTTAACCTCGCCTATCTGCTGCTCGCGCAACGCCTTGTGCGCGAAAACCAGGTCGAAGCCATGTTCAGGCTCGGGGTCAGCAAGGAAATTGCGGATATCCTTGCCAAGCTGACCTCAGCGCAACTCGTCAAGCTGGCGGCATCCAACATGGTGCTGTGCAGGTTCCGCTTCGACGACCATGCGCTTCTCTCTACTCTGACCCACACGGCCAAGAGCCATGACATGCAGCAGATCCACGCCGCGATCCTGCTTGCACGTCAGCCTGTGGAGTCGCTCAATTGACCGCGCTCCTGCAGGCCGAGCCAAGCCGGAGTTATACGGCCACCTCCGTTCCCAGCCGCAAGAGCGTGCTCCAGGATGCCAACCAGACCCAGCTCGCGATCGAGCTGATCGGCCTGGGTGCGCGCCTGCAGGTGCTTGAAGCCGAGACCACGCTGTCGCGTGACCGGCTGATACGCCTGTACAAGGAGCTGCGCGGCGTCTCGCCCCCCAAGGGCATGCTGCCGTTCTCGACCGACTGGTTCACCACCTGGCTGCCGAATATCCACTCGTCTTTGTTCTTCTCTGCCTACCAGTTCATGGTGCAGGAAGGCGAGACCGTGGGCATCCGCGCGGTGGTGGCCGCCTACCGCCTCTACCTCGAGCACGTTTCGCTGCTCGGCGGTGAAATTGTCTTAAGTTTCACGCGGGCCTGGACGTTAGTACGGTTCTTCGAGAGCAACATGCTGCAGCTGTCCCGGTGCACGTGTTGCGGCGGACAGTTTGTCACGCACGCGTATGAGCCGCACGCGAACTTCGTGTGCAGCCTGTGCCGTCCGCCGTCGCGCGCAGGGAAAGTGAAGAAGCTCTCGAAAGACGCCGCCGCCGTGCAGACCAACGCCTGATCCTGGTCAAGGTCCGCCGGCTGGCAAGCTTGCTGCGCTGGCGGACGGATTCTCTCCGTGCGCCCGTGCATCGGGCCAATGAGCGTGGCTGACGCGCGTTTTTAGACGGGGATCCGATCGTGCTAGTAGTTCTTGGCTATGTCGTCGTGGTAGCGGCGGTGCTTGGCGGTTACGCCATGACCGGCGGCCATATGGGCGCGCTATATCAACCTGCCGAAGTGGTGATCATCGCGGGCGCCGCCATCGGCGCCTTTATCGCCACCAATACCGGCAAGGCCATCAAGGCCACCGCGCGCGCGCTGCCGGGCCTGTTCAAGAGTTCCAAGTACAAGAAAGAACTGTACCTGGACGTCATGTCGCTGCTGTACGTGCTGCTGTCCAAGGCACGGCGCGAGGGCATCCTGTTCCTGGAAAAGGAAATCGCCGACCCCGCCGCCAGCAGCGTGTTCAGCCAGTACCCGCGCATCCTGTCGGATCCGGTGGTGATGGAATTCCTCACCGACTACCTGCGCATGATGGTCAACGGCAACATGAATGCGTTCGAGATCGAGGCCCTGATGGACCACGAGATCGAGACCTTCCGCCATGAAGCCGAGATCCCCGCCCATGCGCTGTCGCGCGTCGGCGATGGCCTGCCCGCGTTCGGCATCGTCGCCGCGGTGATGGGCGTGGTCCACGCGCTGGGTTCGGCCGACCTGCCGCCCGCGGAGCTGGGCGCGCTGATCGCGCACGCCATGGTCGGCACCTTCCTCGGCATCCTGCTGGCCTATGGCTTTATCTCGCCGCTGGCCGCGCGCATCGAGTTGCAGGTGTCCGAGAACGTCAAGGTCTACGAGTGCATCAAGGTGGTGCTACTGGCCTCCCTGAACGGCTACGCGCCGCTGGTGGCGGTGGAATTCGGCCGCAAGGTGCTGTACTCCACGGTGCGTCCGTCGTTCCTCGAGCTCGACGACCACGTGCGTGAAGTGAAGAGCCTGAACTAAGCAGCCGGCAACGCACGCAGCAAGGGGCACCACATGAGCAGCGCACACGATATGCGTCCGATCATCGTCCGCCGGGCGAAATCGCACGCCAGGCCGCACGGCAACCACAGCTGGAAGATTGCCTACGCCGACTTCATGACGGCGATGATGGCGCTGTTCCTGGTGCTGTGGCTGCTGTCCAGCGCCAACAAGAAAACGCTGGAAGGCATTGCCGAATACTTCCGCATGCCGCTCAAGGTGGCCATCGTCGGCGGCGAGAAGAGCAGCCAGTCGCCCAGCGTGATTCCGGGCGGCGGCATGGACGTGATGCGCAAGGACGGCGAGATCATGCGCGCGCACGACAACGACCCCAGCGACGAACAGCGCCGCAACGAGCAGCAGGAAGCGCAGCGCCTGCGCGCGCTCAAGCAGCGCCTGGAACAGATCATCGAAAACAATCCGGTGCTGCGCCAGTTCCGCCCGCAGCTGCTGCTGGACATCACCAGCGAAGGGCTGCGCATCCAGATCCTGGATACGCAGAACCGCCCCATGTTCCGCACCGGCAGCGCCATGGTCGAAAGCTATATGCGCACCATCCTGCGCGAGATCGGCCCGGTGCTGAACGAGCTGCCCAACAAGGTCAGCCTGTCCGGCCATACCGATGCGGCCAACTACTCCAATGGCGAGCGCACCTACAGCAACTGGGAGCTGTCCGGCGACCGCGCCAACGCCTCGCGCCGCGAGCTGATCGCGGGCGGCATGCAGGAGGGCAAGGTTCTGCGCGTGCTGGGCCTGGCCGCGACCATGCCGCTGGACAAAGAAGACCTGCTCGCGCCGGTGAATCGCCGCATCAGTATCGTGGTGCTGAACCAGAAGGCGCAGGCGCGCTTCGAGGCCGAGAACGCCAGCGCGGCCGAGGTCACGGTGGCGGCGCAGGCCGGCAAGGCCGCGCAGGAGATGCAGGCCGGGCTGGCGGCGGCGTCGGCGCCGGCAGCGCCTTCAAAAGGTACGTCACCATGAAGAACGATGCTTGTCGTTCCCGCGAAGGCGGGAACCCAGTGACTTCTAAAGATGCTGGATTACTCGCTACGCTCACCCTGCGGGCCGTCCTGCGGACGTCCAATGCACAAAGGTGCATTGTCCCGCCGGCGCGGGAATGACAGTGGTAGTTGTTGCGCTGTCGCGAAATAGTGAATAACCGCAGGTAAGTCAGGACGCCATGTCTGTCGATATCGATATCACTCAGTTTTACCAGACCTTCTTCGAGGAAGCGGAAGAGCTGCTCGTTGAAATGGAGCAGCTGCTGCTCGGCCTGGACATCGAGGCGCCCGATGCCGAGCACCTGAACGCGATCTTCCGCGCGGCGCATTCGATCAAGGGCGGCGCCGCCACCTTCGGCTTCGCCGCGCTGACCGAGACCACCCATATCTTCGAGAACCTGCTGGACCGCACGCGCCGGCAGGAACTGGCGTTGACCAGGACCATCATCGACACCTTTCTGGAAACCAAGGACGTGTTGCAAGACCAGCTCAACGCCTACCGCAACGGCACCGAACCCGATCCGGAAACGCTGGCGCGCATCTGCGCCGTGCTGCAGCAGCTGGCGCAGGAAGCCGCCGGCCATGACGCGGCACCTGCTCCGGCGCCCGCGCCCGCACCTGTCGCGGCCGCAGCGCCCGCAGCCGCGCCCGCCGGCGGCGGCCTGAAGATCCGCCTGATCAAGGTCTCGGCCTCCGACCAGGCGCTGCTGCGCGAAGAACTGGCCAACCTCGGCGAGATCACCGGGCAGCAGGAAGCCAACGGCGAACTGGTGGTGTGGCTCAACACCCAATGCAGCGCCGACGACATCATCGCGGTGTGCTGCTTCGTGATCGACATGGAGCAGATCGTGATCGAGGCGGCCGATGCGCCGGTGGCGGCGCCGGCCGAGGTTGCCGCGCCCGCGCCGGCACCGGTGGCTGCTGCACCCGCGCCGGCCCCGGCCCCTGCCGCGCGCGAGAAAGCCAAGGCCGCGCCGGCCCCCCCGCCCGCGCACGGCGAAGGCTCGATCCGCGTGCCCACCGAGAAGGTCGACCAGATCATCAACCTGGTGGGCGAACTGGTGATCACGCAGTCGATGCTGGCGCAGACCGCGTCGTCGCTGGACCCGGTGCTGTTCGACCGCCTGTTCTCCGGGATGGGCCAGCTCGAGCGCAATGCGCGCGACCTGCAGGAAGCGGTGATGTCGATCCGCATGATGCCGATGGACTATGTGTTCTCGCGCTTCCCGCGGCTGGTGCGCGACCTGGCCAGCAAGCTCGGCAAGCAGATCGACCTGGTCACCTTCGGCAAGGCCACCGAGCTGGACAAGAGCCTGATCGAACGCATCATCGATCCGCTCACGCACCTGGTGCGCAACAGCCTGGACCACGGCATCGAAACCCCCGACAAGCGCGTCGCCGCCGGCAAGGACGCGACTGGCCAGCTGATCCTGTCCGCGCAGCACCATGGCGGCAATATCGTCATCGAAGTCAGCGACGACGGCGGCGGCCTGAACCGCGAGCGCATCCTGGCCAAGGCCATCCAGAACGGCCTGCCGGTGTCCGAGAACATCACCGACGAAGAGGTCTGGCAGCTGATCTTCGCGCCGGGCTTCTCCACCGCCGAGGTCATCACCGACGTGTCCGGCCGCGGCGTGGGCATGGACGTGGTCAAGCGCAACATCCAGGAAATGGGCGGCCATGTCGAGATCAGCTCGCGCCCGGGCCTGGGCACCACCATCCGCATCGTGCTGCCGCTGACGCTGGCGATCCTGGACGGCATGTCGGTCAAGGTGGGTGAAGAGACCTTCATCCTGCCGCTGAACTGCGTGATGGAGTCGCTGCAGCCCAAGGCCGAAGACGTCCATACCGCCGCCAATTCCGACCGCGTCATGCACGTGCGCGGCGAATACCTGCCGCTGCTGGAAATGCACCGCGTGTTCAACGTCGCCAACGCGCTGCAGGAACCGACGCAAGGCATCGCCGTGATCCTGCAGGCCGAGGGCAAGCGCTTCGCGCTGCTGGTGGACCAGCTGATCGGCCAGCACCAGGTAGTGCTGAAGAACCTGGAAACCAACTATCGCAAGGTGCCGTGCATTTCCGCGGCCACCATCCTTGGCGACGGCAGCGTGGCGCTGATCGTCGATGTCGGCGCGCTGCAGCGCACCGGCGTGCGCCGGCAGGAACCGGCGCTGCAGCAGTAATCGATCACAGGAGAACAAGACATCATGGCCGGCATCGGACACATCGATACCCCCGGAAGCGACGCTTCGGGCCAGGAGTTCCTGGTCTTCACGCTGGGGTCGGAGGAATACGGCATCGACATCCTCAAGGTGCAGGAGATCCGCAGCTACGAGACCGTCACGCGCATCTCCAGCGCGCCCGACTTTATCAAGGGCGTGACCAACCTGCGCGGCGTGATCGTGCCCATCGTCGACCTGCGCCTGAAGTTCCGCCTCGGCAACGTGCGCTACGACCACCAGACCGTGGTCATCATCCTCAACGTGGCCGGCCGAGTGGTCGGCATCGTGGTGGATGGCGTGTCGGACGTGCTGACGCTGACCGGTGATGCGATCAAGCCCGCGCCCGAGTTCGGCGTATCGATCTCGACCGAGCACCTGACCGGCCTGGGCACCATCGACGGCCGCATGCTGGTGCTGATCGACATCGAGAAGCTGATGACCAGCCCCGAGATGGCACTGGTCGAAGCCGATTACGCCTGACCCAGCATTACCGAAGCACAGCCCATGACGCCGTTCCGCAACGCCGCCCCCGCGCACACCGGCCCGGTCACCGCGCCGGCCGCCCTCCTGCGGCGCGACGACGCGCGCGACTTTTTGCTGACCGAGCGCGACTTCGAGCAGATCCGCACGCTGATCCACCGGCGCGCCGGCATCTCGCTGGGCAGCCACAAGCGCGAGATGGTCTACAGCCGGCTTGCGCGCCGGCTGCGCACGCTGCAGCTGACCGACTTTGCCTCGTACCTGGCGCTGCTGGAAGCGGACGACCGCTCGCCGGAGTGGGAGTTCTTCACCAACGCGCTGACGACGAATCTGACCTCGTTCTTCCGCGAGGCGCACCACTTCCCGCTGCTGGCGGAGCATGCCAAGCAGATTGGCCGGCCCTACAGTGTCTGGTGCTCGGCCGCATCGACCGGCGAAGAACCGTACTCGATCGCGATCACCCTGGCCGAGGCGCTGGGCGACCGCGCCGGCACCGTGCTGGCCACCGACATCGACACGCAGGTACTGGCCAAGGCCCGCGGCGGCGTCTATTCGGCCGAGCAGGTGGCGCGGCTGTCGCCGGAACGGCTCAAGCGCTTCTTCCTGAAGGGCACCGGCCCGCGCACCGGATCGGTCAAGGTCAAGCCGGAGCTGGCCGCCACCATCGCGTTCGAGCCGCTGAACCTGCTCGCGCCCGACTGGGGCATCCGCGAGCAGTTCGACGCCATCTTCTGCCGCAACGTAATGATCTACTTCGACAAGCCGACCCAGGGCCGCATCCTGGAGCGCTTCGTGCCGCTGCTGAAGCCGCACGGGCTGCTGTTCGCCGGCCATTCGGAGAACTTCTCCTACGTCACGCGCGCGTTCCAGCTGCGCGGGCAGACTGTCTATGAACTGGCACCGGGCGCGCTGTCCGCGGCTGGTCGGGGCAAATCGTAATGCGCACGCCCCACCTGCCCGAAGCGCTGGCCACGCGCACCTACTTCGACCGTGAGTTCGGCAAGCAGGCCATCAAGCTGCTGCCCAACGAGTACTACGTAACGCGCGACGACGTAGTGCTGACCACCGTGCTGGGCTCTTGCGTGGCCGCGTGCATTCGGGACGAAGTGGCCGGCGTCGGCGGCATGAACCACTTCATGCTGCCGGACGACGACGGCAGCGCCGACCGCATGCTGTCCGCATCGATGCGCTACGGCAGCTATGCGCTGGAAGTGCTGATCAACGAGCTGCTGAAGATGGGCGCGCGCCGCGAGCGGCTCGAGGCCAAGGTCTTCGGTGGCGGCGCGGTGCTGGCCAACATGACCACGCTGAACATCGGCGACCGCAACGCCGACTTCGTGCTGCGCTACCTGAAAGCGGAAGAGGTACGCGTGGCGGCGCAGGACCTGCGCGGCCCGCATGCGCGCCGCGTCAGCTATTTCCCGATCGGTGGGCTGGCGCTGGTGCGCCGCCTGACGCGGCAGGACGACCAGGTTTCGGTGGCGCGCGAGGAACGCGCGCTGGCACGGGCCATTGCCACTTCGGCGCGCGAACCATCGCGCTCGCCGGAACTGTTTGCGCGGCAGGTGCAATCGCGCCAGCTTCCCTGAAACCCTACAAGCACGACCAATCATGACTGCCGCCAAGATCAAGGTGCTGTGCGTGGACGACTCCGCGCTGATCCGCAGCCTGATGACGGAGATCATCAACAGCCAGCCCGACATGGAAGTGGTCGGCACCGCGCCCGACCCGCTGGTCGCGCGCGACCTGATCAAGCGCCTGAACCCCGACGTGCTGACGCTCGACGTCGAAATGCCGCGCATGGACGGCCTCGACTTCCTGGAGCGGCTGATGCGGCTGCGGCCGATGCCGGTGCTGATGGTGTCGTCGCTGACCGAGCGCGGATCAGAAATCACCATGCGCGCGCTGGAACTGGGCGCGGTGGACTTCGTCACCAAGCCCAAGCTGGGCATCCGCGACGGGCTGCTCGAATACACCGACACCATCGCCGACAAGCTGCGCGCCGCGTCGCGTGCGCGTGTACGTGCCGCCGCGCAACCGGCCGCGCCCTCCGCCAGCGGACCCGCGCCGGTGCCGATGCTGCGCAGCCCGCTGCTGTCGACCGAGAAGCTGATCATCCTGGGCGCTTCCACCGGCGGCACCGAGGCCATCAAGGAATTCCTGATGCCGCTGCCGCCCGACAGCCCCGCGGTGATGATCGTGCAGCATATGCCGGCCGGCTTCACGCGATCATTCGCGCAGCGGTTGGACGGCCTGTGCCGCATCACCGTCAAGGAAGCCGAGCACGGCGAGCGCGTGCTGCCCGGCCATGCGTATATCGCGCCGGGCGACTCGCATTTGCTGCTGGCACGCAGCGGCGCTAACTACGTCGCGCACCTGTCGCAGGAGGCGCCGGTCAACCGCCATCGCCCGTCGGTGGACGTGCTGTTCGATTCCGCCGCGCAGCACGGCGGCAAGAACGTGATCGGCGTGATCCTGACCGGCATGGGCAAGGACGGCGCGCGCGGCATGCTGCGCATGCGCGAGGCCGGCGCCTACAACCTGGCGCAGGACGAACAGAGTTGCATCGTATTCGGCATGCCCAAGGAGGCGATCGCCGCCGGCGGCGTGCATGAAGTCGTGCCCTTGCCGGCGATGACCCAGCGCGTCATGGCGCGCCTGGCCACCTACGGCACGCGCGCGCAACGGGTCTAAGCGAGCCGGCAAGCCGAAACAACAAAGCCGGACCCACCAGCCATCACTGCATTTACTGGAGTCTTTAAAGTGGACAAGAACATCAAGATCCTGGTCGTGGACGATTTCCCGACCATGCGCCGGATCATCCGCAACCTGCTCAAGGAGCTGGGTTTCGTCAACGTCGAGGAAGCCGAAGACGGCGCCGCCGGCCTGGAAAAGGCCAAGGACGGCAGCTTCCAGTTCGTGATCTCCGACTGGAACATGCCCAACATGGACGGCCTGTCGATGCTGCAGGCCATCCGCGCCGACGCCAACATCGGCAAGATCCCGGTGCTGATGGTCACCGCCGAGGCCAAGAAGGAAAACATCATCGCCGCGGCCCAGGCCGGCGCCAACGGCTACGTGGTCAAGCCCTTCACGGCCGCCACGCTGGACGAGAAGATCACCAAGATCTTCGAGAAACTCGGCGGCTGAGGCGGAGGCGCGTTTGTCATGACCCCCACCCTGAGCAACGATTCCGCCGAACAACTGATCCTGCGCATCGGCAACCTGACGCGCATGCTGCGCGACAACATGCGCGAACTCGGCCTCGACAAGGAAATCGAGCGCGCCGCGCAAGCCATCCCCGACGCGCGCGACCGCCTCAACTACATCGCCGCGATGACCGAGCAGGCCGCCGAGCGCACGCTCAACGCGGTTGAACTGGCGCAGCCGATCCAGTCCGACATCGAACAGCAGGCCGAAACGCTCGACAAGCGCTGGGCTGCCTGGTTTGAAAAGCCGGTGGAACTGGCCGACGCCCGCTCGCTGGTACTGGACACCCGTGCCTTCCTGTCCGAGGTGCCCGGCCAAGCACGCGCCACCAACAGCCACCTGCTCGACATCATGATGGCGCAGGACTTCCAGGACCTGACCGGCCAGGTCATCAAGAAGATGATGGACATGATCCGCGCGCTGGAGCAGGAACTGCTGCAGGTGCTGATCGACAACGTGCCATCAGAACGCCGCGTGGAAGTGCAGGCGCCGTCGACGCTGATGAATGGTCCGCAGGTGAATCCGGAAGGGAAACCGGATGTGGTGTCGGACCAGGCGCAGGTGGATGATTTGTTGGCTAGTTTGGGGTTTTGAGGGTTGAATAGTCTGCGGCATTTCGCGGTGCCGCGTGTTTTCTCCCCTCTCCCGCTTGCGGGAGAGGGGCGGGGGAGAGGGCCGGCGCATCCACGAAGTCAACCGCATCAACACCTGCGCACCGCTTCATCCCGGCAATCCGGCGATGAACGCTTTTTAAGAGTTTGCCCATACTCGCGCTTGCTGCCCCTCTTCATACTGGGTTCGTCGCTGCGTCGTGGCGACCGGGTTTAGCAGCCCGAATGGATTAGGGCCGAACGACCGCTGTCAGGCGGTATCCTTACGTTCGCCGTGCCTGAGCATGCTCCTTCATTGGGCGGGCCCTGGCAGGGGAGCCTCCGGGCTCGCCGGCTCCTAATCCCCGGTCTGCTAACCCTGCCTTGCGCCCGTCCACCCCAATCAGCACCGGAGGACGGGACTGAACCTGTATGCATAAGGGGCATTCCCATGCTTCAGTTCTTAATTACCTATTTTGGGCGATCGGCAATCTCCAGTACGTGCACAATGCGGCAGCGCACGCGAACCGCGTATGTGGAGGTGCGCCATGTATAGCCATAGTCATCACGGTATTACGGCGGAACACAATGGTGTCGACACCCTCGTGACTGCTCATAGCGCGGGGGAGAACCCGTTGAGTCTCGCACTGCAACGGGCGGCGCAGCTTCATGGGCTATTGCTTATGGCTAGTGAGCATGGGGCTGCAAGTTTGGAGGCGGTGGATCTGGAGCAGGGGATTTGGGAGAGTTTGCTTTCCCTTGCGGCGTGGTTGGCGCATGAGACGCAAGTGTTGAGTGAGTTGGCTGCGGTGGAGGGGCAGAGGTTGGAGGTTGAGTGATGCTGGGTGGGTCGGAAGCCAGTGCGGGTGCCGCCCCACCTTTCCAGTACAGTTGAGTTGATCTTGAGACTGGGGTTGCAGAACGACCCATATCGGTCATCGGGCGTGAGTTGGTGGGTGACGCCTGCGTGCGGCGGGTCTACACCTAAGTTGGGCGAAAATTCGAATCACTATGCAATTCATGGGGAGGCAAATGAAGTCTGAGCAAATTAAGTCACTGACGCCTGCACAAGTACATGACATCCATACGCGCTGGCTAGGTGACTCGTCCTTTATCGGCTTCCCAGATGCGGAGCGTGACACAGTCCAAGACCGTTGGTTCGACAATCTGCTCGTACAGCCAAGTTGGTTCTCGAGTGCGATATCCACTGCCGTAACGGTCGCTGTGGCTCGCAAGGGTTCCGGCAAATCAGCGGTTCGGCTAACAAGCATTGAGCGTCGCAAGGCAGACTCCAAAACGCTAATTGTGGAGGCTTCAGCGGACGAACTCGCCTCACTACACGCGGAACGCTTGGCCAAAGCGGCAGAGCGGGGATACGGAGCGGTCGCCGATTGGATGCAAATTTATGCAGATCTGATCTGTCGAAGGCTCGCCCATGAGATGAGTGGACGGCTACTTACCAACGACGACGAGGTCGCCATACGCGCTTGGGCTAAGACCAAAGGAATTACGGAACGAGATTTCGGTGAACGCATAGTCGATGTTCTGAAGACACTCGTACCTTGGGCCAAGGCGATCTTGGCTGAGAATGCAGATCAGCAGAAGGATAGTGCCGAAAGGATTGCTCGCGTTGCGCGAGCCACAAGCTTCGCGCTGTATGTCGATGACTTCGATAATCTGCAAGAGAAGGGCGGGGCGACCAATGTCCGGTTAATTCGTGACGCCGTCGAGGCAGCAGATAGGATCACACATCACAACAAGAACGCTGAAGTCCATCTATTCATGCGGCAAGACTTGTGGCTCAACATTAATCCAGGCTGGCATTATTCAGACAAGGTAAGCGGCGTCGTGCAACTTAATTGGGACGTCGGGGATTTAAGGAATTGGACTGCTCAGAGACTCCGGCTTGCCATTGCAATCGCTCTGAAGGTTGATCCAAGGGCGATTCGTCTGCCGTTTGATGATATGTGGCACGTGTTCTTTACTCCGGAAGTAACGTTAAAGAACAGGTCCAAAAGTGATTCTTTCAGCTACTTTGTTCGAAGATCTATGTATACGCCACGGAGCTTGCGGGCCATGATCAAGTTTGCACTTGATGGAGCAGATCGGCTACCTGTTTCCGAAGTCGTCATTCAGGATGCCGAGTGGAGCTACTCGACTGACCAGCTTGAGTTCTTGAAGACTGAGTTTGGCGGGCTTTGTACTGGCCTTGATATTTGCCTTCAGTCCTTCACCGGCAAACCTCTGGAATGGATTGCTTCGGATCTGTATAAGCATCTTCGAGGTCTAATTGGGAATGGCCAAGTCAAGCTTCAAAACGGTGTCTCCTACGGGGAACCTGATATTGCACTTGCGCGATTTCTATACCGAATCGGCTTCCTCGAAGTGCGTTATCCAGAGGATGACCGATACGAAGTTCGTGACGTGATGCGCCATCCTGATCATTGGAAGAGCGTCAGAACAGACGACGCCGTGCGATGGGCTGTGCGCAGTGCATTTTTTAATGGCCTAAAGTCACATCGTGCGTGAGGCCAATGGCCCCACCCGATCGTTCCACCGGCGCTGCCACGGTAAGCCGCGACAGGCCGGTGAGAGCTTTCCTTTGATGCCATCGGCCGCTTGTCGCCGACCTCACCCTACGGATCGACGGCCGTCCCGGAAACCGGCGATGAACACTCCCCAAACCCTGGACGAGCACCGGCGGGTGAACGCGCTGCGCGACAGGATGCCGTGCGCGGCTATACCGCCGCACGGCGCAACGCCTGGTGCGGCCTATCTGCAGCTGTGCGAGTGCAACGTGGGCAAAGCGCTGGGCCGCGTTCTTCCATCTATTGTGGGTCGACCACATCGTCTTGCATCGGGGCGATATGACCCTGTTCTGGGGCCGCCTAACAGGCAGGCGATGAGCAAGCCATGTCGATTGGGGATCCGGCCGAGCCCGCTGGTCTCATTTTGGTTTGTCGTAGAGATTTGAGCACGACATGAAAACCAGCCCCTTACCCGTCTGGCTTTCGACCTTCGTGCCTTTGTCGAGAAAGCAATCCATACCATTCGGATACTTGGCAAATAACCCCCTGCCCGCGCCCGGTCTGGCGGCCGGCTTATTCCCACACTTCAACACAACTACGCCTATGGCCCATTCCGCCGTGCCGGGCATGTTGGCCAAGATGCAGTTTTCAAATGACTCCGCGTTAAAGAGGCCGGCGTGGGCCTCCATGGAGATAGACGTCGCTATAGTCACCAAAAGCTTTCTCATAGCTTCCCCCGGGCCCGTGAGCGAATTCATTCCTGACAGCGTAGACCATGCGCCAGAAGGCGTCATACCTCCAAACGGGCGAAACAGCGGCGCGGTGTCAGCCGTTCTGCCTAGTGCGCACGGCTGGGCCTGAAGTGCTGCCATATCTCTGCATGGTGGACGAAGGCGATCGCGCATGAGTACATTTTTTAGGGCGCGAAATTAGAAGAGGCGCTAGTTCGCTCGATTTCAATGCGCGAGTCGATATGCGGACTTCCGATCCCCCAATGGCTCTTACCGACCTGCCGGAGACCCGGTTTGCGATGACCGATCAGGGGTTGGAAGTAGTCATGGGGCGGCACGGCTATTCATGGTTGTGCCTCTGGTCGAGTCCACTACTCATCAAGGAGCCGAGCCGTGAGAGATACGGCCGACGTGGGCTGTTTGCAAGCAGTCGCGGTCTTCTTTCAACCCATGCCCAACTTTCTTGCTGTTAGACCGCAAAATTGCACGACCCGAAATGTGTTCAACGGAGCTGTTAAAGTTTCCGTCAATTTTTCAGCTTCTGGCAATCGTCGGTATGAAAGAATCGGCTATGCTTTAGTGTCGAAAGATGGCCAGAATTTCGATCTGCAGGACGCTGCTATGCATGACACAGAAGCTCAGTTCATCTACGTAGAAGTGGTGAGCAATAGGGTCGATGGCTGCACAGAGCCTGATCATTGCATAATGGCATTGCGTACGCGTCGCCTCCGTGTTTTATGGCGACTGAATCAGCTCGAATGAAGGCTGTCTCGGCTAGGGTAGATCGAATTATAAAACAGGGTAGTCGTGTGCACGTATTATAGGATCGCAGCTATCAGAAGCTTGAAGTTTCAGTCGTTAACTTGCGCCATTGAGGAAACATGCATCTCGTTACAAAATCTTACTTTGATACCTTTTGTAAAGACTTCGGAGCGCCATATGACGAGGCGAAAAATTTCGAAGCGTTCATCAATTACTGTGCGCTTTCAAATTTTTCCGGGGATAGCGTCGAGGTAAGTGACTTGGTTTATGAAGGCGCTGATCCAGGGATTGATGGCGCGCTCTTGTTCCTTGATGATCGTGCCGTTTTTTCGTTGGAGGAGCTCGAAGATATCTTCCAAACTACCAAGCGGGAATATCAGGTATCTATTGTCCTGACTCAGGCAAAGCGGTCCACGAATTGGTCGAAACAAGAAGTAGACTCTTTTGTCTCTGCAATTGTTGACTATCTTTCTGAAAATCCCGCTCAACCGCACAGTCAATATTTGGCAGATTTCAGGAAGATGTTCGGCACGATTTTCGCGAATATCGGCCGTATCAAAGGTGGATTGCCGAACATCTTTGCATACTTCTTTACCGCTGCACCGGATACGGACGCAGTTGAGATAAACGCCGCATTCCAGGTGGGAGAGGTTGCCCTCAAGAAAATGGGCTACTCAAACGAGACGCGCTTCATCAAAGCGCACCGTGATGTCATTCATGAGATGTGGTTGGCAGCAGATGGTCCAATGGAAGCCCAGCTGGCGACGGTTGGCTATGCCCCATTCCCGGCAGTGCCAAATATCAATAACGCTTACGTTGCCACGGTGACCGCTCGGAGCTTTATCGACGCCATTCTTAAGGACCAAAATGGTTTGCCACGGAAGAAGCTTTTTGAGGAAAATGTACGCGACTTCCTCGGGATTGACGTCGAAGTGAATTCTGAAATTGCAGAAACCTTGACTGATGAGAATAAGAAACCAAGGTTTGGCCTGATGAATAATGGTGTGACCATTGTTGCATCTAGCGTGCGCCCAGCCGGACAAGCAATTTACATTAGAGATTTCCAAATCGTCAATGGATGCCAGACATCGAACATTTTGGTTTCCTTGGATGCGCAGGTCGACAATACCGTCTGCCTCATGGTCAAGCTGATTGAAGCTGATGAGCCATCAGTGATCGACGATATTGTGCGCGCAACAAATAGGCAGTCAAAGGTTGAAGATGCTCAATTCATTTCAACGCTGGCCGCATTACGGGAATTGGAGCAGTATTTCAATGCGCGAGGTGCTGGGGAAGTTAACCGAATATATTTCGAACGGCGCAAAGGGCAATACCGTCCTGAGAATGTGGCTCCAGTGCGGATCTTTGATGTTCGCGAGACTGCGCGGTGCTACGCAGCAATGTTCATGATGCGACCGGACATTTCCAGCAGGTATCCCAATAGACTAACCGGAGAACTCCTCAATGATGTGTTTTCTAAAGGCGCACAAGAGGAAGACTACTATACGGCCTGCTTCGCCCACTATCGGTTGCGGATGCTCACGTCGAACAAGCGATTCGACGGAAAGTACTCAAAGTTGCGTTGGCATGTGATGACTGCTGCATCGAAATATTGCGGTGCGAAGTATAAGGAGTTCGGTTGTAGGTCAAAGAATGAGGCTTTGTATAGCCTCTTTTCCGCAAATGACGGGACTTGGTTTGATCGGCTCAATCAATTGATTAATACAGCGCTACCCGATCCTGCTATTTCACGTGACCTCCTCAAGTCGCCGCCTCTCACTGGATCGGTGCTTTCTAACGTCGACAAGCTGCTCGGGTAAAGCATATGGAACGCACATGGATGGTACGCGGGGAGAGCGGAAGGCAGTCTGAAAAACGACGCCGCCGTTAAGTCCGAATACTGAATCAAGGAGTTCTGCACCACCTAGGTCATACCGGCCGCCGCCCGGCCGGCGTATTCAAGGTGTTAAATCTTGAGCTAACACGGAGGCCCGGCCTTTCCATGTTCCGTTCGCACGAACTCGACGCATTCATCGAATCTAGCAAATGAGGCAAAGCATGTGTTTGGAAGAATCCCTCGGCACGATATTTTTCTTAGCGGTTGCTGGCGGGCAGACGGGCAGACGTTCAAGCCTACCGCTCAACTGTAGGAACTGCCTGGCGAAGACGACTAGTGGCAAGCGACCTACGACGTGGAGCCCGGGCCTGCATTTGAACAGGTCAACGCATGCTTGAACAACGCGACAGACAAAGGGCGGGATTTAGCCCCATGCTTCGTGCTGGATGGCTGGTGTCGATTTAAGCTGCGCTTGGCGTGTGAGACTGGGTGGCATGGTATTTTTCATGGCATCGAAGCTATTTGTGCTACCGGCAATTTCTTTCAATCGTTTTTTCGTATTAAACACAATCAAGTGAGAGTGATGCAGCGCGTTCTGGCCCCATCCCAGCACGGTAGCAGGCATGCGCGTCTTTAACCCTCAAAAGAAAAAACGTGCAAGTAACCCGCTTCATAAAAAAACGCCAGCCCATACGGGCTGGCGTTCTGCTTTAGGTACTACCAGCAATCAAAACTGATTCATAGTATTGTCCTTCCCCGCCGCCTTCAGCGCCGCCTCCCCGCTGAAGTACTCCTTGTGATCATCCCCAATGTCCGACCCCGACATATTCTGGTGCTTGACGCAGGCGATCCCCTGACGAATTTCCTTCCGCTGCACCCCAGCCACATAACCCAGCATCCCCTGGTCACCAAAGTATTCCTTGGCCAGGTTATCCGTCGACAGCGCAGCCGTGTGATACGTCGGCAGCGTAATCAGATGATGGAAGATGCCAGCTTCACGCGACGCATCCGCCTGGAACGTACGAATCTTCTCGTCCGCCAGCTTCGCCAGTTCGCTATCGTCGTACTCCACACTCATCAGCTGTGCGCGGTCGTAGGCCGACACGTCCTTGCCCTCGGCCTTCATCGCGTCATACGCTTGCTGGCGGAAATTCAGGGTCCAGTTGAACGACGGGCTGTTGTTGTACACCAGCTTGGCGTTCGGGATGACCTTGCGGATTTCGTTGACCATGCCGGCGATCTGCGCGATGTGCGGCTTTTCGGTTTCGATCCACAGCAGGTCGGCGCCGTTCTGCAGCGCGGTCACGCAATCCAGCACGCAGCGTGCTTCGCCCGTGCCGGCGCGGAACTGGAACAGGTTGCTGGGCAGGCGCCTGGGGCGCAGCAGCTTGCCGTCGCGCTTGATGATGACGTCGCCATTGCCCAGCTGGTCGGCCGACAGTTCTTCGCAATCGAGGAACGAGTTGTATTGGTCGCCCAGGTCGCCCGGCTTGGCGGTCACGGCGATCTGCTTGGTCAGGCCGGCGCCCAGCGAGTCGGTGCGGGCGACGATGATGCCGTCGTCCACGCCCAGTTCCAGGAAGGCGTAGCGGATGGCGCGGATCTTGGCCAGGAAGTCCTCATGCGGCACGGTGACCTTGCCGTCCTGGTGGCCGCATTGCTTTTCGTCGGACACCTGGTTTTCGATCTGGATGCAGCAGGCGCCGGCTTCGATGAATTGCTTGGCCAGCAGGTAGGTCGCTTCGGCGTTGCCGAAACCGGCGTCGATGTCGGCGATGATGGGCACCACGTGGGTGACGTGGTTGTCGATCTTCTGCTGGATCGCGGCCTTTTCGGCGCCGGTGGCGGCGTCGAGCTGGCGGAACAGGCCGCCCAGTTCACGGGCGTCGGCCTGGCGCAGGAAGGTGTACAGCTCGCGGATCAGCGCGCTGACCGAGGTCTTCTCGTGCATCGACTGGTCGGGCAGCGGGCCGAACTCGGAGCGCAGCGCGGCGACCATCCAGCCGGACAGGTACAGGTAGCGGCGTTCGGTGCTGTTGAAGTGCTTCTTGATGGAAATCATCTTCTGCTGGCCGATAAAGCCGTGCCAGCAGCCCAGCGACTGGGTGTACTTCGACGGGTCCGCGTCATAGGCGGCCATGTCGGCGCGCATGATCTTGGCGGTGTACTTGGCGATGTCCAGGCCCGTCTTGAACTTGTTCTGCGCGCGCATGCGGGCAGCGTACTCGGGGTTGATGGCATTCCAGGCGCTGCCCTGGGTTTCTTTCAAAGCAGCCACTGCCTTGATGTCGTCTTGATACTGGGCCATGTCAGTTTCCTAAGATAAGGCGCGTTTGAGAAAAATCGTTTGGCGTGCCGACCGTGGGTCGAAGCAAACAGCGTGAACTCATTGTAGGGGGATCCGCCGCCGTTGCGGCTATGTCTTATATAAGACATAAGACTTTGTTTTTCCTTTGTTTTCAATGGGATGAGTGTGCTTTCTCACGATACGGAACGTTTTTTCGCAGAACGAAAGCGGACGCGGCGCAGCGCAACATCAAAATCCCACGATGTGAAACGCGCTTTCAGTGAGCGGGCAAAGGGGCGTCAGCGCACCGCCTGCCGGCGGCTTCGTCACTTTTCCGCTAAAGACTCCCGAACCGTCCGCCGTTAACGCTGACGGTTGCTCATTTCCCAAACAGCACCCAATTCCCCCGCCTTTTCGCGCGAATGGGAATCCCACCCCGCTTCGATAATCCCCGCTGACGAATAGCGGCCTGCCGCTTCGCACGGAGCGTGGATGTCCGAAGAAAGCGATCTCGAGAAAACCGAACCCGCCTCACCCCGGCGCCTGGAAAAGGCGCGCGAGGAGGGGCAGGTGGTGCGTTCGCGCGAGCTCGCCACGTTCGTGATGCTGATTGCCGGCGTGACCGGCCTGTGGACGCTGGGCGGCCACCTGGGCCGCAGCCTGAACCAGGTGATGCAGGGGGCGTTGCGCTTCGAGCCGGCCACGGCGTTCGATCCGGCGCGCATGCTGTCGCGCGTTGCGCTGATGGTGTGGGACAGCCTGCTGGCCTTCCTGCCGTTGCTGCTGCTGTTCGGCGTGGCCGCGCTGGCCGCGCCGCTCCTGCTGGGCGGCTGGGTGTTCTCGGGCAAGTCGTTCGCGCCGCAGCTGTCGCGGCTGTCGCCGATTGCGGGACTGGGGCGGATGTTCTCGGCGCATTCGCTGGTGGAGCTGCTCAAAGCCGTGGCCAAGTCGCTGCTGGTGGGCGCGGTGGGCGCCTGGGTGCTGTGGCGTCGATTGCCCGAGGCCATCGCGCTGATGAATGCGCCGGTGCAGGAAGCGCTGCTGCACATGGTCGATCTGGTGATGTTCTGCTGCCTGGTGGTGTCGCTGTCGCTACTGGTGGTGGCCGCCATCGACGTGCCGTGGCAGTACTGGGAGTTCTTCAAGAAGCTGCGCATGACCAAGGAAGAAGTCAAGCAGGAGTTCAAGGAGAGCGAGGGCGATCCCCATATCAAGAACCGCATCCGCCAGCAGCAGCGCGCCATGGCGCGCCGCCGCATGATGACGGAGGTGCCCAAGGCCGATGTGGTGGTGACCAACCCCACGCACTTTGCCGTGGCGCTGCGCTATGAGGAAGGGCGCATGGGCGCGCCGCGCGTGGTGGCAAAGGGCACCGGCGACATTGCCGCGCGCATCCGCGCGCTGGCGGCCGAGCACCGCGTGCCGCTGATGTCGGCGCCGCCGCTGGCGCGCGCGCTGCACCGCCATGTGGAGCTGGGCCAGGAAATCCCGGCCGGCCTCTATACCGCCGTGGCCGAAGTGCTGGCCTGGGTCTATCAACTGAAGCACTGGCACTACTCGCAGGGCCCGCAGCCGCAGGCCCCCGCGGACCTGCCGGTGCCCGATGAACTCGCCGTACCGGAAATGCGCGAATGAACGCTCTGAGCAACCTGTTCAACCTGCCTGGCCTGCGTTCGGCCGGCCAGCTCAAGGCCATGACGGGGCCGCTGCTGATCATCATGATCCTTGGGATGATGATCCTGCCGCTGCCGCCTTTTGTGCTGGACCTGCTGTTCACCTTCAATATCGCGCTGGCGATCATGGTGCTGCTGGTCAGCATGTACACGCAGAAGCCGCTGGATTTTGCGGCGTTCCCGGCGGTGCTGCTGTTCACCACGCTGCTGCGGCTGTCGCTGAACGTGGCGTCCACGCGCGTGGTGCTGCTGGAAGGCCATACCGGCCCGGACGCGGCCGGCAAGGTGGTGGAGGCCTTCGGCCACTTCCTGGTGGGCGGCAACTTTGCCGTAGGGATCGTGGTGTTCGCGATCCTGGTGGTGATCAACTTCATGGTGATCACCAAGGGCGCGGGGCGCATTGCCGAGGTCGGCGCGCGCTTCATGCTGGACTCGATGCCGGGCAAGCAGATGTCGATCGATGCCGACCTGAACGCCGGCCTGATCGACGAAGCCGCCGCCAAGAAGCGCCGCGCCGAGGTGGCGCAGGAATCTGACTTCTACGGCGCCATGGACGGTGCCAGCAAGTTCGTGCGCGGCGATGCGGTGGCGGGCCTGCTGATCATGTTTATCAACGTAGCCGCGGGCATGGTGGTGGGCATGGTCCAGCACGACCTGGACTTCGGCACCGCCGTGCACAACTACACGCTGCTGACCATCGGCGATGGCCTGGTGGCGCAGATTCCGGCGCTGGTGATCTCCACCGCGGCCGGCGTGATCGTGTCGCGCGTGTCAAATGAGCAGGACGTGGGCGAGCAGCTGACCGGCCAGCTCTTCGCCAACCCGCGCGTTCTGTACCTGACCGCGGGCATCATCGGCCTGATGGGCATCATCCCGGGCATGCCGCATTTTGCTTTCCTGCTGCTGGCGGGTGTGCTGGTGTGGATGGGCCGCTATGTCGCGCGCCGCGCGGCCACGCAGGCGCAGACCAAACAGCGCGAAGAGCGCACCCCCGCGGTGGCGCAGGAATCGACCGAAGCGACCTGGGACGACGTCACGCTGGTCGATCCGCTCGGCATGGAAGTAGGCTACCGCCTGATCACGCTGGTGGACCGCGCGCAGGACGGCGAGCTGCTGGGCCGCATAAAGAGCATCCGCAAGAAGGTGGCGCAGGAGATCGGCTTCCTGGTCCCCGTGGTGCATATCCGCGACAACCTGGAACTGAAGCCCAACGCCTACCGCATCACGCTCAAGGGCGTGGAGATCGGCCGTGGCGAAGCCATGCCGGGCCAGTGGATGGCGATCAATCCCGGCCAGGTCAGCGGCACGCTGCCCGGCGCGGCCACGCGCGATCCGGCCTTCGGCCTGCCGGCGGTGTGGATCGATGCCGGCATCAAGGAACAGGCGCAGGCGTACGGCTACACCGTGGTCGATGCCAGCACCGTGGTCGCCACGCACCTGAACCACCTGATCCACATGCACGCGGCCGAGCTGCTGGGCCGCCAGGAAGTGCAGGCGCTGCTGGACCGCATCGCCAAGGAATCGCCCAAGCTGACCGAAGACCTGGTGCCGAAGACGATCTCGCTGACGGCGTTGCAGAAGATCCTGCAGAACCTGCTGGACGAAGGCGTGCCGATCCGCGACATGCGCACCATCCTCGATGTGGTGGCCGAGCACGCGCCCAAGATCAGCGACCCGAACGAGCTGACCGCGATGGTCCGGGTGGCACTGGGCCGCGCCATCACGCAGCAGCTGTTCCCCAACAATGCCGATCTGCAGGTGATTGGCCTCGATGCCGGCCTGGAGCGCGTGCTGTCGCAGGCGCTGACCAATGGCGGCGGCATCGAGCCGGGCCTGGCCGACGCGCTGCTGCAGCAGACCCAGGGCGCGGTCACGCGCCAGGAGCAGCTGGGCATGGACCCGGTGCTGCTGGTGCCGTCGCAGCTGCGCCCGCTGATGGCGCGCTTCCTGCGCCGGACCATGCCGCAGCTGCGGGTGCTGTCGCACGCCGAAGTGCCGGATAACCGAAACATCCGCATCACCGCCATGATCGGCGCGTGAGGAGTCAACGATGAGCGTAGCCAAGTTTGTCGCGGCCAACGGCCGCGAAGCCATGCGCCAGGTGCGCGAAGCCATGGGCCCTGACGCCGTGGTGCTGTCCAACCGCACCGTCGAGGGCGGGGTCGAGATCGTCGCCATGCGCGATACCGATCTGGGCAGCGTGCAGGCCACCGCGCAGGTGTATGTGCCGCCGGCACCGGCGCAGGTATCGGCACCCGAGCCCGCGGCCATCGGCGACCTGCGCGGCGAGCTGCAATCAATGCGGGCGATGCTGGAGCGGCAGCTGGCCGGCATCGGCGCGGCGCCGGGCGTAGCCCCCAGCGCGGCGGCGCACGGCGTGGCCGCGAGCGACCCGCTGCGCGAATCGCTGTTCGAATGGATGGTGGGCGCGGGCTTCTCCGGGCAGCTGGCGCGCACGCTGCTGGCGCGGCTGCCACTGGGCTATGACCGGCCTGCGGCAATGGGATGGATTCGCAGCGAGCTGGCCAGCAAGCTGCCGGTGCTGGCCGACGAAGACCACCTGTTCGCGCAAGGCGGCGTGCTGGCGCTGGTCGGCCCCACCGGCGTCGGCAAGACCACGACCACGGCCAAGCTGGCGGCGCGCTACGTGCTGCGCCACGGCGCCGACAAGCTGGCGCTGCTGACCACCGACAGCTTCCGTATCGGCGCGCATGAGCAGCTGCGCATCTATGGCGACATCCTCGGCGTACCGGTGCATGCGGTGAAGGACGCCGCCGACCTGCGTTTCGCGCTGGCGGCAATGAAGGACAAGCACCTGGTGATCATCGACACCGTCGGCATGAGCCAGCGCGACCGCAGCCTGTCAGAGCAGATCGCGATGCTGGCCGGCGTGCCCGCGCCGGTGCAGCGCGTGCTGCTGCTCAACGGCGCCAGCCATGGCGATACCCTCAATGAAGTGGTGCACGCCTACCGCCACGATGCCGCGCCCGATGGCGGCGGCATCGATGGCTGCATCATCAGCAAGCTGGATGAAGCCACGCACCTGGGATCGGTGCTGGACGTGGTGATCCGCCACCGGCTGCCGGTGTTCTATGCCTCCACCGGGCAGCGCGTGCCGGAGCACCTGGAACTGGCCAGCAGCACCGCACTGGTCGAGCGTGCCTTCCTGACGCCGCGCCGCGGCTCGGTGTTTGCCGATGCCGATGCCGCGCGCCGTGCCGCCGCTGGCGCGGGTGAAGAGACAACCGCGCGCGGTGGCGCCACCGACGTGCTGCGCTCGCTGACCGATAGCGCGGACGCGCTCGGCCAGTGCGTGGCCGAACTCAACGGCGCGGGCCTGGGCTTCGACCTGGCGCGTTCGCTGTGGCAGCAGCGCGGCGCCGGCGCGCCCGCACTGCGCGCGATGTCGCAGCAGGTGCGTGAAGCGGTGTGCCGTGACGTGACGCGCCAGTGCGAGCAGTACGTGCTGGCCGTCGCCGCCACGCTGCAGGTGGCCGTGCCCGGCCGCCGCTCGCCCCAGCCGATCCAGCACACCCTGTGGCTGGCCGACCGCAACGGCATGCCGCTGGCGGCCGCCGTCACGCCGACGGGCCGTGCCGGCCAGCCGCTGGGCGAAGCCGAAGCCGATGCCGCCAACCTGCGCGCCGCGATGAGCGCCGCGCGCAAGGTCGTCAACCTGGTCGAGGCAGTGCCGTCCGCCGCCACGCTGGCGCGGTGGCAGCAGGCCGGCGAGCGCTGGATGGCCAGCGCGCGCAAGACCGCGCGCGTGGTCAGCGCCGGTGCCGCGTGGAAGCTCGACGCACTGGCCGACACGCTGACTTTCCATGCCGTCGGCGAGGACACCGTGCGCGAGCGTGACGCCGTGCGCTGGCTGGCGACTGCCGACGTGCGCGTGCCGGACAGCCCGGTGCGCGGCAAGGGCACGCCCGAAGGCGGCATCGACGCCTGCCTGGTGGTGGCTCGCCTGGCCGACCGCGCCACCGGCGAGCTGATCGATACACGCTATCTGCTGTGCGATCCGGCGCTGGCGCAGGATGCCGCGCAAGTGGCGCGCTGGGCCTTGTGGACCGACGAGGCCGAGGCCGGCC
This sequence comes from Cupriavidus nantongensis, assembly GCF_041726985.1. Classification (GTDB taxonomy): domain Bacteria; phylum Pseudomonadota; class Gammaproteobacteria; order Burkholderiales; family Burkholderiaceae; genus Cupriavidus; species Cupriavidus nantongensis_A. The sequence goes on from NZ_CP168302.1 coordinate 1,655,462, forward strand.
TGCGCACGCTGCGCCACGCCATCGACCATTTCGCGCAGGACGCAGGGGATGCGCACGAGGCCGCCGCCGTGGCCGCGCTGCAGCTGGGCTTGTCGGTGCTGCGCCTGGAACATGCGCCGACCGCGGCTGCGCCCGCATTCCTTGCGCGCCTGGCGGGCCGTACGGTGCGTGCGGGCGCGCCGGTGCCGGGCACCGTGCTCAATGAAGGCATGGGGCGCATGCTGGCCCTGCTCGACGTACTGGAAAACTATCCGGGCCGTGGCACAGCTGCTCCGGCTGCTTCGGCTTCTCCCATGGAGGCCCTGCAGTGAGCACCCTCGCCATGGACCAGGCCGCAAGCCTGCGCCGGATGCTGGCGCCGCGCACCACGCGCCGCATCGCCGTGCTCGCCAGCGAACGCGGCGCCGGTGCTACGACCGTGGCGCTGGGTTTGTCGCATGCGCTGGCGATGCAGGGCGAGCGCGTGCTGCTGGTCGATGAGGACGCCAACGCCCGTGCCACGCGCTTGTCCGGCGCCAGGCCGGCGGGCACGCTGGCCGACGTCCACGCGGGCCGGCTGTCGCTGGAGGCTGCGGCGGGTGTGAGTCCGCAAGGGGTGCTGTCGGTGCTGCCCGCGGGCCGGCCGATGCCGGGCGCTGCCTTGCCGCCGGCGGCGAACGATTTTCGCAGCGTGCTGGTCGATGCCGGCCTCGACGCCGACGGCGCACTGTCGCCGCTTGCGGGCGATGCGCATAACGTGCTGGTGGTGATGCGCCCGGAACTGGCGTCGATCACCGCGGCCTACGCCTGCATCAAGCGGCTGCATCACCTGTATGCGTGGCGCCAGTTCCACCTGATCGTCAACCTGGCGGCCAGCGAGGCCACGGTGCAGGCCATCCTGCGCAACCTGTCGCGCACCGCCAGCCAGTACCTCGGCGTCGAAGTGCTGTGCGCGGGCTGGCTGCCGGCCGACCCGCTGGTGGCACGCGCCGCGCAGCTGGGCCGCTGTGTGGTCGATGCCTTCCCGGCAGCGCCGGCCACCGCGGCACTGCGCCGCAGCGCCGGCGGCATCGGCGCCTGGCCGCTGCGCGCCGACGCCGCCGCGCCAGTAGCTGCCCCCGCGATGGCCTGAGCCTGCCAGCCATGCCACCCGAAACCACCACACCCTGAGCCAGCCAGCCGGCCGCCGAGAGCGTGCCGGTCCAGCCATCCAGCAGTCACGAGAATTGCACCATGTACACGATCCAGGGAAAGCTCGAACAGGCCGATGTGGTCAAGGCGCACACCCAGCTGGTGCGCCGCATCGCGCTGCAGCTCGCCGCACGGCTGCCCGCCAGCGTGCAGATCGACGACCTGATCCAGGCCGGCATGATCGGCCTGCTCGACGCCGCCAAGCGCTATGAAGACACCCACGGCGCACGCTTCGAAACCTACGCCAGCCAGCGCATCCGCGGCGCCATGCTCGACGAAGTGCGCGCCAACGACTGGCAATCGCGCAGCCTGCGCCAGTTCACCCGGCGCATCGAACGCACCCAGCGCAACCTGGAACAGAAGCTCGGCCGCACGCCGATCGACTCCGAAGTGGCCGAGGCCATGGAGATGCCGCTGGACGAATACCAGCTGCTGCTCAACGAGGTCTATGGCTGCCAGCTGCTGCACTATGAAGACTTCGAGCGCTCCGGCGAAGAAGACTTCCTCGACCGCCACCTCGGCGGCAGCGATGACGGCAATCCGCTGACCGTGCTGATGGAAAGCGGCATGCGCCAGGCGCTGGTCCGCGCCATCGAACGCCTGCCCGAGCGCGAGAAGCTGGTGCTGTCGCTGTGCTACGACCAGGAACTGAACCTGCGCGAGATCGGCGCGGTGCTCGACGTGACCGAATCGCGCGTATGCCAGATCCGCGGCCAGGCCATCAACCGGCTGCGCAGCCAGTTGCGCGGCTTGCTGTGATGCAGGTGAAGGCGCGCGTCGCGCGCTGCGCGTGCTGGCTGCTGGCCGCCGTATCCGCATGCGCGTGGGCGGCGTTCGATGCCGGCACCCGCCACGCCTGGACCGGCTCGGTCAACGGCCCGGCCCTGCACGGCCGCGGCCAGCGCGCGGTGTCGCCGCCGATCCTGCCCACCGGCGTATTGCCGCAATCGGAAGGGGTGATTACCTCGGTACGCTGGCGCTATAGCTTCGCCAAGACGCCGCCGGTGGAACTGCAGGCCTATCTGTGCAATGCGCAACGCTGCGTGCTGCTGCCGCAGGCCGAGGGCAAGACCGATGCGTTCTTTGGTGACGATGCCACCAAGGGGTTTGTGTTTGCGTTCCGCGTGCCGGGGCAGGGGAGCCTGGTGCCGGTGTTGCAGGGGCGGAGTAATGAGGTGGTGGTGGGGTTCAGGTAGGGAGGGATGTTCCGTTTTTTCGTCACTTATCAACAAGTGACGAAAAAACGGAACATCAGGCGATCGACTAGCCAGGAGAGGGGAGAAAACCCGCAGCGTCATCAACGGCCTCGAGCTTTCCAATTGTCGCTTGGGTACTCCCTCTCCCGCTTGCGGGAGAGGGATGGGGTGAGGGCGGGAATATCAACGAAGTGAAGGCTCTCGCAATTGCCACCGCCTGCCCTCTCCCCCGGCCCCTCTCCCGCGAGCGGGAGAGGGGAGCAAACATGAGGCGTGAAGCAGCCGAAGCCTAACCCTAACCAGCCGCCAGACTCACCCCCCCAACCCCCGCCGCCGCCTTCCCATCCTTCCCATACAACCCCGCATCCCCGCCACTATGCTGGCGCAGCGCCTGGATAGCTTCGCGGGTGAAATCGAGGTGGGCATCAACGACCGCCCCGTTGAGCGCATTGGCATCACGCGCACTGCGAGCCGCAAAGATCAGCCCGCGCCAGGCATCGGCGACCGCCGGTTCGACCTGGCGTCCCAGCAGTTGCCCTTCCGGGCCCGCGCGCAGCCCCAGCGCGCCCATCTGGGCTTCGCGGGCCTTGAGCTGGCGTGACAGGGCCTGGCCCAGTTCTACCTTGCGCGTCAGCAGTCCGCTCAGGGACTGGAAGTCGCCCCGCTTGAGGGCGTCGCGCTCTTCGGCGAGGAGTTGGCCGAAGGCCCGGATGCCTTCGGTTTCGCGCTGCAGGGACTGGATCAGGCTCTGGCTCATGGTTGGCTATTTGGCGTCGGCCTGGCCGAGCTCGCGCAGGGTGGCGAGCAGGCCGTCGGCAATCTTGCCCGGGTCGATGCGGATCCGGCCTTCGGCGATGGCCTGGCGGATCTCTTCGACCTTGGCGGTATCGATATCGTCGTCAGTCGGCTGGGCCAGGCGGGCGCTGATGTCGCGCACCTGGGCGGCCAGCGGGCTGACGCTCAGGCCAGCGGACGGCGCGGCATCAGTGGCGTCGGCGGCGGCGGCCGGGGCGGCCTGGGGCCGGGCGGCGTCGCCAGCGGCGGCGTCGGCGGGCCGGGACGAGGTGGAGTGGTTGATCTTCACGGGGCGTTCCTTGCTGGTTTCCTATGGCATTACGGCCGCGCCGGCGAATTCTTTAGGGCGCCTGGCCCGGATTCGCTGCGCGGGGGCTGCGGCGGCATTTTCGCACGCCGCTTGCCTTGGAATTCCAGTCATTCCAGCCACGCTTACAGCACCTGGCGCAATGTCACTGCAGCACCACGGTGTCGCCGCTGCGGACCAGGCCATTGACCACCTGGCCGCTGCGCAGGCGTACCTGCACCGTATTGCCGGTGGCTGCGTCGGCCAGCACCCTGCCTTCGCTGGTGATCTGGAAGGCCTCGCCCTCGACCGCCACGGTGACGGTCTGGCCCTGGCGCACGGCGATGGCCTTGCGCAGCAGGTCGGTGCGCAGCGGCGAGCCGGCGGCGATGCGGTTGGCGGTGATGGCGCCGGCAAGCTGCGCCGGATCGGTGATCACCGCGCGCGGCAGCGCGCCCAGGTCGCCCTGGCGGATTTCGACATCGGCCTGGCCGACCGGCTCGCCCGCGCCCAGCGCGCGCGCGGCCACGTAATAGTCGGTCAGCACCGAGACGCGCGCCTGCATATAGCGCACCCAGGGCCGCTCGCCGCCGCAGCGCACGCCTACCGAAACGCGCCCCCACGGCGAAGCGCCGGCGGGCAGGAACGGGTCGGGCGTGATGCATTCGGGCGCGCGCCCGCCTGACGGTGGTGCCACCTGCACGCTGACCTTGCCGGGCAGGCCGGCGGTCTGCTGCTGCAGGAAGCGCTCGACCGCCACGCGCGCGGGGTCTTCGGCAAACGGGCTGGCGGCGCCCGCCTGGACAGCCTGCGCCGGTGCCTGCATGGCGACCGGCGTGACTTGTGCCGGCGCGGCGCCGGCACCGGCACCGGCAGCACCAGCCGCGCAGCCGATCAGCAGGGCGCGCGCCAGGCGGCGGACGTTGCGGCAATTCTGTTTCATCTGGACTTCCCGGCAAGGACGGCGCGCGGCCCCGTGACTGGCTGGGCGCGCCGTATACATCTGTCATCGGGGCCCATTGTAGGCAGCGCCCCGCGCGCGCGCGGGCCGAAATGCGCGGATTTCCCGTCCTTATTCATCCGATTGGCGTGACAGCTCCCCGCCTAAGATGCCAACCCTGAAGAAGCCACGTGCGCTCCGATTGCGGGAGCGCCTGCCCAGCAGGGGAGATCCCAGATGATTGACAGACTTGATGCGGCGCTACGTTTCCAGCAGGAAGCGCTGAGCCTGCGCAACCAGCGGCAGTCGGTGATTGCCTCCAACATCGCGCACGCGGACACGCCCGGCTACAAGGCGCGCGACTTTGATTTTTCCAGCACGCTGGCGCAGACCGTGGAGCGTGGCCACCGCAACGAGGGCGTGTCGCTGTCGACCACCTCGGTGCGCCACCTGCCCGCGCAGGCGCCGGGGCGCGAGGAATTCGACCTGGCCTACCGCATCCCGCTGCAGTCCAGCGTCGACGGCAACACCGTGGAAATGGACACCGAACGCGTGGCCTTCGCCGACAACGCCGTGCACTTCGAGTCCGGCCTGACGGTGATGAATTCCAAGATCAAGACCATGCTGGCCGCGATCCAGCAGTAAGGGGAACGAACCATGCCGGCAATGAACATCTTCGACGTCGCGGGCTCGGCCATGGCCGCGCAGTCGCAGCGCATGAACGTGACCGCGTCCAACCTGGCCAACGCCGATAGCGTGGTCAGCCCGGACGGGCAGGCCTACCGCGCCAAGCAGGTGGTGTTCGGCATGGCGCCCACGCCCGGCCAGACCGATATCGGCGGCGTGCAGGTGCAGGGCGTGAGCGAGGATCCGTCGCCCCCGCGCATGGTGCACAACCCCACGCATCCGATGGCCAATGCGCAGGGCTATGTGGTGATGCCTAACGTCAACCCGGTGGAGGAGATGGTCAACATGATCTCGGCATCGCGTTCCTACCAGGCCAACGTGGAAGTGCTCAACACCGCCAAGAACATGATGCTCAAGACGCTGACGATCGGCCAATAAAGCGCCTCGGCCCGTCAAGGAAACGGCTCCATCCGCACCTCGCACACAAGCAACTGACATGACCACCACCCCACCGGTAGGCAGCAATACGCAAGGCATCAACGACGCGCTGAAGAGCGGCAGCGCCAGCGCGTCCGAGCTGCAGAATAACTTCCTGACCATGCTCGTCACGCAGATGAACAACCAGGACCCGCTCAACCCGATGGACAACGCGCAGCTGACATCGCAGCTGGCGCAGATCAGCACGGTCAGCGGCATGCAGACCATGAACGCCACACTGTCGCAGCTGCTGGGGCAGGTCAGCGCCAGCCGCGCGATGGATTCGGCCGCGCTGATCGGCCGTACCGTGATGGTGCCGGGCAAGCAGGTATCGGTGGAAGGCGGCGTGCCCGGCAAGATCGGCCTGGACCTGCCGTCGACCGCGGATGCGGTCACCGTCGACGTGCTCGACAAGGACGGCAACGTGGTGCGCACCATCGACATGAAGGGCCAGACCGCGGGCGTGCACAACATCGCGTGGGACGGCAAGAACAACGCCGGCGTGGCGGTGGCCGATGGCGACTACACCTTCAAGGTGACCGCCACCGCCAACGGCACCTCGGTGCAGCCGGTGGCGCTGGTGTACGGCAAGGTCGAGAGCATCAGCGGCGACGCCAGCGGCGTGCTGGTGGACCTGGGCGACGGCCAGACCGCCAATGTCGACGACGTGCGCCGCATTCTCTAATACGTAGATAAGCAGAAAGCAGGTGCCGGCAGCGCGGGGGCGCCAACCGGCTTCAACGATAGCCTAGTCAAAAGGAAGCAATCATGGGTTTCGGTCAAGGGGTAAGCGGCCTGAACGCCGCCGCGTCCAACCTGGACGTGATCGGCAACAACATCGCCAACGCCAACACGGTGGGCTACAAGCAATCGGCCGCGCAGTTCGCCGACGTCTACGCCGGCACCAAGATCGGCCTGGGCGTGCGCGTGAACTCGGTGGTGCAGTCGTTCAACCAGGGCAATATCGAGGCCTCGGGCCGCTCGCTGGACGTGGCCATCACCAACGGCAACGGCTTCTTCCGCCTGACCAGCCCGGAAGGCGCGGTCTACTACTCGCGCAACGGCCAGTTCCAGCGCCAGGAAGACGGCCGCATCACCAATATGCAGGGCCTGCAGGTAACGGGCTATCCGGCCGGCGTGGCCGGCGGCGCGGGCGTGCAGCCGCAGCCGCTGGTGATCAGCAACGCGCAGATGGAGCCGCGCGCCACCAGCAGCATCACCGCCAAGTTCCAGCTCGATTCGCGCGCCACCGTGCCGACGCAGGCGTTTGCCAGCGCGCCCGGCGTGCCGCCGACCAGCAACATGTTCAACTACAGCACGGCGATCAACGTCTATGACTCGCTGGGCAACAAGCAGCAGCTGATGGCGTACTTCGCCAAGTCGGGCGCGGCGCCGACCGTGCCGGGCGGCACCGACTGGCAGATGTACGTGACCGACGTCAACGGCAATGCGGTCGGCGGCGCGCCGGTCACGCTGTCGTTCGACAACGCCGGCGCGCTGCAGGCACCTGGCGCGGGCGCGGTCACGCTGACCCAGCCGGCGGCCAACGGCGCGCAGGCCATGGCCATGCGCCTGGACCTGACCGGCACCACCCAGTTCGGCGCCGACAACGACGTCAAGCAGCTCAGCCAGAACGGCTATACCTCGGGCAGCCTGCTGGGCTTCTCGGTCAACGGCGACGGCACCATCACCGGCAGCTATTCCAACGAGCAGACCAAGCCGCTGGGCCAGATCGTGATGGCCGCATTCGGCAACGTCGAAGGGCTGAAGCCGGAAGGCGACAACGTGTGGTCGGCCACCGGCGCGTCCGGCCAGCCGCTGGTCGGCGTGGCCGGGGGCAGCATGGGCACGCTGCGCTCGAACGCGGTGGAAGCGTCGAACGTGGACCTGTCCGGCCAGCTGGTGAACCTGATCGTGGCCCAGCGCAACTATCAGGCCAACGCGCAAACCATCAAGGCGCAGGACACGGTCATGCAGACCCTGGTCAACCTGTGACCGCCACGCTGAACTGAGCCGCCGCCATGGACCGCATGATCTACACCGCCCTGTCGGGCGCCAAGCAGATACTCGACCAGCAAGCGGCGGTATCGAACAACCTCGCCAACGTCTCGACGCCGGCGTTCCGCGCACAGGTCAACCTGTACCGCGCGGTGCCGGTGGTGGGGCCAGAGGCGGGCACGCGCGCCTTCACGCTGGCCTCCACGCCCGGGGCCGACATGCGCGCCGGCCCGCTGACCTACACCGGCCGCACGCTGGATGTGGCGCTGCAGGGCAATGGCTGGCTGGTGGTGCAGGCGCCCGACGGCACTGAGGCCTACACCCGCGCCGGCGCGCTGCAGGTGGCGCAGGACGGCCAGGTGCAGACCATTTCCGGGTTGCCGGTGATGGGCGACGGCGGTCCGCTGGCGGTGCCGCCGGGCTCGCAGGTGACCATCGGCACCGACGGCACCATCACCGCGCGCGGTCCGGGCGAAGCCTCGGCTGGCCTGGCGCAGGTGGGCCGGCTGCGCGTGGTCAATCCGCCCAACGACGCCATCGCCCGCGGCGATGACGGCCTGTTCCGCCTGCGCCCCGGCGCGCAGCCGCTCGAGGCCGATCCCACCGTGCGCGTGATTTCCGGCGCGCTCGAAGGCAGCAACGTCAACCCGACCGAAGCCATGGTCGAGATGATCGCCAACGCGCGCCGCTTCGAGATGCAGATGAAGATGATCCAGGGCGCCGACGGCAACGAGCAGCGCGCCAACCAGCTGCTCTCGACCAACTGAACCGAATGACTGACCGGCACGGCGTACCGTGCCGGTCCCCCGCACCCAAGCAAGGACCCACATGATCCGCTCTCTCTGGATTGCCAAGACCGGCCTCGATGCGCAGCAGACGCAGATGGACGTGATCTCGAACAACCTGGCCAACGTCTCGACCAACGGCTTCAAGCGCGGCCGCGCGGTGTTCGAGGAACTGATGTACCAGACCATCCGCCAGCCCGGTGCGTTGTCGTCGGACCAGACCACGCTGCCGTCGGGCATGCAGCTGGGCACCGGCGTGCGCCCGGTGGCGACCGAGCGCATCCACACCCAGGGCAACCCGCAGCAGACCGGCAATGCCAAGGACGTGGCCATCCTGGGCCAGGGCTTCTTCCAGGTGGCGCTGCCGGACGGCACCACCGCCTATACCCGCGACGGCTCGTTCCAGGTGGACCAGAACGGCCAGCTGGTGACCTCCAGCGGCTTCGTGATCCAGCCCGCCATCACCATCCCGGCCAACACGCTGTCGATGACCGTCGGCCGCGACGGCACCGTGTCGGTGACGCAGCCCGGCTCCAGCGCCAACGTGCAGGTGGGGCAACTGCAGCTGGCCACCTTCATGAACCCGGCCGGCCTGGAAAGCATGGGCGAGAACCTCTACGTGCAGACCGACGCCTCGGGCGCGCCCAACACCACCGTGCCGGGCCTGAACGGCGCGGGCGTGGTGCAGCAGAACTACGTCGAGGCGTCCAACGTCAACGTGGTCGAGGAACTGGTCAGCATGATCCAGACGCAGCGCGCGTACGAGATCAACAGCAAGGCGGTGCAGGCCTCCGACCAGATGCTGCAGCGCCTGTCGCAACTGGGTTGATTGGTGTGAACATGGCCACCTTGCTTTCCCGCCTGGGCGCGCGTGCGCTGGTTTGCCTGGCCGGCGTGGCAATGCTGGCCACCAGCGGCTGTGCGCTGATGCCGCGCGAGCCGCTGGTGCAGATGCCGACCACGGCGCGCGCCGAGCCGCGCCCGATGGGCCCGGCGTCGGGCTCGATCTACCAGTCGTCGTATGCCGGCAATCCGCTGTTCGAGGACCGGCGCCCGCGCAACGTGGGCGACATCCTGACCATCCTCATCACCGAGAACGTCAACGCCAGCAAGAACTCCGGCACCAACACCAGCCGCACCGGCAACGCCGCGCTGGCGTTCGACGCGGTGCCGCGTGCGCTGGGCGGGCTGTTCGGCACCAGCCAGAACGCCAACGTCAACGGCGCCAACACCATGAAGGCCAGCGGCGGCGCCAGCGCGGCCAACACCTTCAACGGCACCATCACCGTGACCGTGCTGGAGGTGCTGGCCAACGGCAACCTGGTGGTCTCCGGCGAAAAGCAGATGGCGATCAACCAGGGCGCCGAGTTCATCCGCTTCTCGGGCGTGGTCAATCCCCGCACTATCACCGGCGACAACGCCGTGCTGTCGACGCAGGTCGCCGATGCGCGCATCGAATACACCGCCAAGGGCGTGATCGATGAAGCGCAGAACATGGGCTGGCTGCAGCGCTTCTTCCTCAATGTCTCTCCGTTCTGACCGCGCCATGTCTGCCCAGATGCTTGCTCGTTTCCTGTCCCGCCTGCTGCGGCTGACCATGGTCAGCCTGGTGGCGGGCGTGGCCTTCGGCGCTTTCGCCACCGGTGCCAAGGCCGAGCGCCTGAAGAACCTGGCCACCTTCCAGGGCGTGCGCGAGAACCCGCTGGTGGGATACGGGCTGGTGGTGGGGCTGGACAACACCGGCGACCAGACCATGCAGACGCCGTTCACCACGCAGAGCCTGACCAACATGCTGTCGCAGCTGGGGATCACTCTGCCGGCCGGCAAGAACATGCAGCTCAAGAACGTCGCCGCGGTGATGGTGACCGCGTCGCTGCCCGCGTTCGCGCAGCCCGGCAGCCAGCTCGACGTGGTGGTGTCGTCGATGGGCAATGCCAAGAGCCTGCGCGGCGGCACGCTGCTGATGACGCCGCTCAAGGGCGCCGACGGGCAAGTCTACGCGATCGCGCAGGGCAACATGCTGGTGGGCGGCGCGGGCGCGTCGGCCAACGGCAGCAAGGTGCAGATCAACCAGCTGGCGGTGGGGCGCATCGCCAACGGCGCCATCGTCGAGCGCGCGGTGGCGCCGTTCCAGCCCGATGGCGGCTTGCTCAACCTGGAGCTGAAGGATACGGATTTCGGCACCGCCGAGCGCGTGGTCGAAGCCATCAATCGCAACATGGGCGGCGGCGTGGCCGCGGCGCTGGACGGGCGCGTGGTGCAGGTGCGCGCGCCGGCATCGCCGGCCGCGCGCGTGGGCTTCCTGGCCCGCATCGAGAATATCGACGTGACGCCGGCGAAGGCCGCGGCCAAGGTGATCCTGAACGCCCGCACCGGCTCCATCGTGATGAACCAGGCCGTGACCGTCGATGACTGCGCGGTGGCGCACGGCAACCTGTCGGTGGTGATCAACACGCAACCGGTGATCAGCCAGCCCGCGCCGTTCAGCGGCGGCCAGACCGTGGTGGCGCCGGTGTCGCAGATCGACATGAAGCAGCAGGGCGGCTCGCTGCAGATCGTCAAGGCGGGCGCCTCGCTGGCCGCGGTGGTCAAGGGCCTGAACGCGCTGGGCGCGACCCCGGCCGACCTGCAAACCATCCTGGAAGCGATGCGCGCGGCCGGCGCGCTGCGCGCCGAGCTGGAAGTGATCTGACCATGAACAGCGGCCTCAACGGTGGCGCGCTGCACGCGCCGGGCGCCGACCTGACCCAGCGCTTCGCGCTGGACACGCAGGGCTTCGAAGCGCTCAAGCACAGCGCGCGCGGCGGCGCCGACGCCAATACGCTGCACGCCGTCGCAAAGCAGTTCGAGGCGGTGTTCACGCAGATGGTGCTCAAGAGCATGCGCGACGCGACGCCGCAGGACGGCCTGTTCGACAACGAGCAGAGCAAGCTGTATCTGTCGATGATGGACCAGCAGCTGGCGCAGCAGATGTCGTCGCGCGGCATCGGCCTGGCTGACGTGATGGTGCGCCAGCTCGCGCGCGCCACCGGCACGGCGATGCCGTCCGGCATGAACGCGCTGAATCCGGCCGAGGCCGGCAAGGCCGCGGATGCCGAGATGGCCAGGTTGCTCGACAGCCGCGGCGCGGGCGCCATGCCCGCCGACGCGGGCGAACAGGCAGACCTGCCGGCCATCGGCACCACCGTCGCGGGCCAGCAATGGAATCCCACCGCCGGCCTGCGCCAGTACCAGCCGCAGTCCTACGCGGACCGCGGCCAGGGCGAAGACCGGCTGGGCCGACTGCCCGACGATGCACCCGCGCATGTCAGCGCCTTCGTCGCCCGCATGGCTGGCCCCGCCGAAGCCGCGTCCCGCGCCAGCGGCGTGCCGGCACGCCTGATCGTTGGCCAGGCCGCGCTGGAATCCGGCTGGGGGCAGCGCGAGATCACGCACGCCGACGGCTCGACCACGTTCAACGTCTTCGGCATCAAGGCCGGCCCCAGCTGGAAGGGCCGCGTCGCGGAAATCACCACCACGGAATACATCGATGGCCAGCCGCAGAAGGTGCGGGCAAAGTTCCGCGCCTACGGCTCGTACGACGAAGCCTGCGCCGATTACGCGCGCCTGCTGACGAACAACCCGCGTTATGCGGGCGTGGTGAGCGCGGCGAACGCCGAAGACGCGGCGCACGGTTTGCAGAAGGCAGGCTATGCCACGGATCCAGCGTACGGGCACAAGCTGGTGAAGATCATGAAGAAGGTGGCGGCGTAAGGCGCGGGGCTTCAGTTGCAATACAGCGGCTAACCGCAGCCGACACCGCAAGAACCCGGCTCCCCTCGCCCGCTTGCGGGAGAGGGGTGGGGGAGAGGGCAAGAGCATCAACGAAGTGAAGCCCATCGCTATTGCCACCGCCGGCCCTCTCCCCCGGCCCCTCTCCCGCAAGCGGGAGAGGGGAGAAAACCAGCGGGACCTGGCGAAGATCACCGCCATAACTAAAGTCCCGCCCTCACCGAGCCGATAACTCCCACATACCACACCGCCGCCCCTCACCGCGGCAGTCCCACCAATCCCGGACCAGAGCACCATGTCTCTCTTCAGTATTGGCCTCTCCGGCCTGAACACCGCGCAGAACGCGCTGACGACGACCGGCCACAACTTTGCCAATTCGGCAACCGAAGGCTACTCGCGCCAGAACACCATCGTCGCGTCTGCCGGCGGCCAGTACACCAGCCAGGGCTTCTACGGCTTCGGCTCCAACACCACCACGGTGATCCGCGTCTATGACGAGTTCCTGACCGGCCAGCTGCGCGGCGCCACCTCGGCCAGCGCGTCGCTGGAGATGTACTCGGACCAGATCAGCCAGATCGACAACCTGCTGGCCGACCAGAAGGGTGGCCTGGCGCCGCTGATGCAGAAGTTCTTCGCCGCGGTCCAGGCCGTGGCCGATACCCCGGCCGATCCGGCCGCGCGCCAGGGTATGCTGTCGGCGGGCCAGGCGCTGGTGGGCCAGGTGCGCTCGGCCAGCAACTACTTCAAGCAACTGCAGTCCGGCGTCAACGAGCAGGTCGGCACCGCCGTCACGCAGGTGAATGCGTACACCAAGCAGATCGCCAACCTGAACCAGGAAATCACGCGCCTGAAGGCGGCCTCCGGCGGCCAGCCGCCCAACGACCTGCTCGACCAGCGCGACCAGGCCGTGGCCGAGCTGACCAAGCTCGTCGGCGCCAAGGTGGTGGTCCAGGACAGCGGCACCTACAACGTCTTCGTCGGCAACGGCCAGCCGCTGGTGATGGGCAACGACGCCTATGAATTGAAGGCCGTGGCCTCGGCGGCCGACCCGAACCGCACCGTGGTGGCCTACACGCTGCCCTCCGGCGCGGTGATCGAGAGCGAGCCGGGCGCGCTCACCGGCGGCTCGCTGGGCGGCCTGCTGCAGTTCCGCACCGAAACCCTGGACCCGGCGCAAAGCGCGATCGGCCGCCTGTCGCTGGCGATCGGCGCGAGCTTCAATGCGCAGCACCAGCTCGGCATCGACCTGAACGGTGCCGCCGGCACCGACATGTTCAAGCTGGGCGGCGCCACCACCCTCCCCAACGCCAACAACACCGTCAAGACCACGGTCGCCACCGCCACCATCGACAATGCGTCGGCGCTGACGACCAGCGACTACAAGCTCCACTTCGACGGCACCAACTACACGCTGACGCGCCTGTCCGACAACCAGCAGGTGGTCACGCCCGTTCCCGCCGGCGGCGCCACGTACCCGCTGCAATTCAGCGCCGACGGCTTTACCGTCGAGATCAACGCGCCGATGGGCACCAACGATTCGTTCACGGTGCAGCCCACCCGCAACGCCGCCACCGGCTTCGACATGGCGATCAACGATCCGGCGAAGATCGCGGCGGCATCGCCCGCCTACATCGAGGCGACCGCCGGCAACAAGGGCAACGCCACCGCGTCGCTGAGCAAGGTCGCGCCCGGATTCATGCCGCCGGCCGGCAAGATCACCGCCGAGTTCGACGGCACCAGCTACATCTTCAAGGTCGGTGGCGTGGCCATGGCGCCGCAGCCGGTGGGCGTGCCCAACGGCAGCAATACCGATTTCACCCTCAACGGCCTGACTTTCAGCTTCGGGGGCACGCCTGCGGCCGGCGACAGCTTCACGCTGGGCAGCAACGCCGGCGCAGTCAAGGACAACGGCAACATGCTGGCGCTGGCCAAGCTGCAGAACGCCAAGACCATCGGCGGCGTGTCCAGCTTCAGCGAAGCCTATGCGCAGCTGGTCAACGATGTCGGCACGCGCGCCAAGTCGGTCAAGATCGCCTCGGCCTCGCAGGACAGCATCACCACGCAGATCAAGACCGCGCAGCAGTCGGTCTCCGGCGTCAACATGGACGAGGAAACCGTGTCGATGCTGCGTTTCCAGCAGCTGTACCAGGCCAATGCGCGCGTGATCCAGACCGCGGGCACGCTGTTCGACACCATTATCGGCATCGGCCGCTAAGCGCCGCACCAACCCGCGTCAAAAGAGGTAACCCAATATGCGCGTTGCAAGCTCCACCCTGTACCAGCAAGGCCTGGCATCGATGAACTTCCAGCAGGGCGCGCTGATGCATATCCAGCAGCAGCTCGGCACCGGCCGCTCCATCCTGACCCCGTCGGACGATCCCGTCGGCGCCACCCGCGCACTGGGCGTCAGCCAGGCGCAGGCCGTCAACGGCCAGTACGCGACGTCCCGCAACCAGGCCAATATCGCGCTGGCGGCGGAAGAGAACGCGCTGCAGTCCGTCACCACCATCACGCAGAACATCCAGACCATGCTGGTGCAGGCCGGCAACGGCACCATGAGCGATGCCGACCGCGGCTCGCTCGCGACCGCGCTGGAAGGCCTGTACAACCAGCTGCTGAGCCTGGCCAACTCCGACGACGGCAACGGCCAGTTCCTGTTCGGCGGTACCCGCTCCGGCAGCGCCCCCTTCACGCAGAGCGCCGGCGCCGGCAACTACATCGGCGACAACGGCCAGCAACTGCTGCAGGTCGACGTCGCGCGCCAGATGCCCGCCGGCAACACCGGCCGCGAAGTCTTCATGAGCGTGACCGGCGGCGCGGGCTATGTGGTCAAGGGCAACCCCGCCAATACCGGCACTGCCACCTTCGGCACGGTGTCCACCACCGACCCGAGCCACCCGCTGTTCGGCCACGCGCTGCAGATGTCGTTCACGGCCAACGCCACCGGCCAGATCGAATACACCATCACCGACACCTCGACCGGCGCCACCCCCGCCCCGGTGGTCACCGGCCCGGTGGCCTACACCTCGCCGGCACAGATCGAAGTCGCGGGCTTCACCTTCAACGTCTCCGGCGCACCCAAGGCCGGCGACACCCTGACCATGCAGCCGGCCAGCGAGGCCGGCACCGACATGTTCGCCAACCTGCAGACCGTGATCGACACGCTGCGCCAGCCCGCCGCATCCGAGAACGACCGCGCCAACCTGGGCAACGTGCTGTCGACCGCCGTGCGCCAGTTCTCCAACTCGCTCGACAACGTGCTGACCGTGCGCGCCTCGGTGGGCTCGCGCATGAATGAGCTGGATGCGCTGGATGACGTGGGTGCCAACCGGGACCTGACGTATTCGCAGACGTTGTCGGGGCTGCAGGACCTGGACTACGCCAAGGCGATTACCGAGTATTACCAGCGGCAGGTGGCGCTGCAGGGGGCGCAGCAGTCGTTCATGCAGATTCAGGGGATGAATCTGTTCAAGTATTTGTAAAGGGGGAAGGGCTGGAAACTGATTGGGCTTTCATTCAGACCGATCCAGCTTCCGATACTGGTTGAAATGCCGAATCGCCTTCTGGATGTGCCCGAGTTCCTGATGCAGGCGCGCGGCATTGTAGTGCGCGTCGGCATCGCCTGGCGCCAGTTCGATGCTGCGCTCATAGGCGGCCAGCGCGGCCTGCGTGGCCCCGGTATCTTCCAGCGCCACGCCGAGATTGAAATGCAGTGCCGGCTCGTCGGGCAGCTCGGCCAGCGCGGATTCATAGAGCGAGATGGCCTCGTCCAGCCGTTGCTGGTCGGCCAGCAGGCAGCCAAGGTTGAGATACGCGTTCAACATCCCCGGATAACGGGCGACCGCGCGCCGGTAAGCCGCTTCGGCGGCGCGGGCATCGACCGGTTCCAGCCTGAGGCCATCGGCAAGCGCTTCGTCGGCGGCCGCGTACGCTGACGCTTCCCGCGTCAGCGCCATGACCCGGACACCGTCGTCGTCCCGGATGCCGAAGTCCATCAGCCGCTGGCCCGTTTCCACGATCCAGTCTCCGTGATGGTCCCTCGCAGACACCTTGCCGCTGCACGCGGAAATACGTACCGCGGACAGGTGCCGGTCTGGCTTGAGCCGTTCCAGATGGCGCAGCGCGCGCAGGATCTGCGCCGGTCCGATATGCGCGCGGTGCAGGGAATCGGCGGTGCGGATCAGCACCACGTCCTGGAAAGAAAACACGTGTTCGCCGCGTGGGCCGCGCGTGGGTTGCACCAGCCCGGCGGCGACCAGGCTGCCGATCAGCCGCCTCGACACCCCCAGGCGCGCCTCGAGGTCGCGCGTGCCAAGCCCGCCGCTGCGCTTCACGCTGATTTCTTGGTGGTCCGTCGGATCGGCGTGGGCTCGGCCGCGGCGCCCCGCCGCGCAGACTTGCGGGCCGGTGGGGCGGCTGCGGCAGCCTTGCCCTTGGCGGCCGGCGCGCCCTTCTTCGACAGGCTGGCGCGCAACGCGTCCATCAGGTCGATCACCTGTCCGCCCTCGCCGGCCTCCACCGGCTCGGGCGCGACGATATGCTTGCCGGCGATCTTTGCATCGATGGCGGCCAGGATCCTGGCCTTTTCCTCGTCCTTGTACTGGGTGGGATCGTATTCTTCTTCGGAGGCCTGCTCGATCAGCTGGATTGCCAGCTTGAGCTCGGCATCGGACACCGCCACCTCTTCGATATTCAGTTCGGCGATATTGCGAACCTCGTCCGCAAACAACAGCTGCTGGAACACCAGCCCACCTTCCACCGGGCGGATCTGGACGATATGGGATTTGCCCTTGGACGCCCATTTGGCGATGGCGCAGCGTCCGGTCTGCGACATGGCTTCGCGCAGCAGGCTGTAGGGCTTGCCGCCACGCTTGTCGGGCGCGATGAAGTAGGCCTTGTCGTAGTACAGCGGATCCACGCTTTGTTCGGGAATGAACGCGACGATATCGACCATATGGCTGGCGCTTTCCTCCAGCGCCTTCAGTTCGTCGGGCGCGAACGTGACGAAGCGCCCTTTCTCGAACTCATAACCCTTGATCATGTCGGCGCGCTCGACCACCTGCTGGGTCTGTTCGGAGATGTACTGCTGCTTGACGCGCGAGCCTTCCTTGCTCAACAGGTTGAAGCGCAAGGCGGAACTGCTCTCGGTGGCGGTATAGAGCTTGACCGGGATCGACACCAGGCCAAACGACAGCGACAGCGAAGCGAGGGATCGGGCAGCCATTGGATACTCCACATTGGGGTGCGCCTGGATTCAGCTTAACCGTTCGATGGCTTCCGTCAAAGTCTGGCGTGTTTCCCAATACGACTGCCACGGATCGGCCAGCTGGAAGCTCAAATACTCGCGCGCATCGCGGATGGTCCACTGCGCGCCGCTTTTCAGTTTGGAAAGTTGCTCCCACGACACCGGCATGGACACGCCCATGCCAGGCCGCGCACGTGCCGAAAACGCGGCGGCAGTGGTCTGCGAGAAGCCGTTGCGCAGGTAATCGACAAAGATGCGCCCCTTGCGGTTGGCGGCGCCGGAGCGGGCGGTGAAGCGCTGCGGCAGCGCGGCGGCCAGGTGCTTGACGGCCGCATGTGAAAACGCCTTCACTTCATCGTAGTTGCGCCGCGGTGCCAGCGGCACCACGACATGCAGGCCCTTGCCGCCGCTGGTCTTGAGCCAGCACTGCAGGCCCAGCTCATCCAGCAGCGTGCGCACCAGCATGGCGGCTTCCAGCATGGTCTCCCACGCCACGCCATCGCCCGGGTCCAGGTCGAAGATGACCCGGTCTGGATGGTCAATGTCGCGCGCGGTGGAATTCCAGGTGTGGAACTCGACCACGTTCATCTGCGCGGCCGCGACAATGGCTTCCGGCGAGTCGGCAGTCAGCAATGCCGCGTGGCCGGGCCACAGCGAAGGCGGCTGCTCGGTGAGGCCCGGCATCGCGGTCTCCGCATGCTTCTGGAAGAACGTGGGCGCGTCGATCCCCTCCGGCGCGCGCACCAACGACAGCGGGCGGTCCAGCAGGTGCGGCAGCATCACGGTGGCGACGCTTTCGTAGTAGCGCACCAGTTCCAGCTTGGTGATGCCTCTGGACTGGTCGATGACCCGTTCCGGGTTGGTGACCTTGATGCCGGCAACGCCATGGGGCGTGACCACGGTTTGCACCGCTTCGCGCCGGATCGACCTGACGGCATGGTCCGTGCGCAGGCCCTTGAACGAAGCCTGGCGGACCTGTCCTTCCGGTGTCCATTCGGTGAACTCGACTTCCGCGACCAGCTTCGGCTTGACCCAGCGCGCCACGGCAGGCCGTCGGCCGCCCCAGCGTCCGCTGCCGCGGGCCTCCGTGGAGAACGGGCTGTTCTTGACTTCCAGTGCCGCCAGGCGTCTGCGCAAATCCGTAGCGGTGGCACTGTCCCAACCGGTGCCGACGCCACCGGCATAGACCAGCGCCCCATCCGCGTAGACGCCCAGATACAGCCTGCCCACCTCAGCGGCGGCGCCTTCGCGGTCGGAGAAGCCGCCAATCACGAACTCCTGGCGCAGCTTGCATTTCGCCTTCAGCCAGCTCTGCGTCCGTGCCGAAACATAGGGGGAATCGGCGCGCTTGAACATCAGACCCTCGAGGCCCAGCCGGCATGCCGCCTGGAACATCTGCGCCGGCGGCGCATCGAAGGCCTCGCTGCAGCGCACCCGCTCCGAGCGCTCGGCGACCAGCGCAGCCAGCTTGGCGCGGCGCTGCGCCAGCGGCAGTTCACGCAGGTCGCGACCTTCCCAGTACGGCAGATCAAAGGCGAAGTAAACGATCGCCTCGTGGCGGTGCCCGTCGATGGCGTTCTGCAGGGCGTTGAAATCGGGCATGCCATCGCGCAGCACTACGATCTCGCCATCCAGCCAGCCCTGCGAGATATCGAGCTTCTCGATCTCCGCCGCGAGCGAACTCAGCTTGCGCGTCCAGTCATGCCCGTTGCGTGTGAACAGCGTCACGCGGGCATCGTCGATCCTTGCCAGGATCCGATACCCGTCGAACTTGGTTTCGATGATCCAGCCGGTGCCGGCGGGCAGGGTAGGCGAGAGCGTGGCCAGCTGCGGCCGCAGCTTTGCCGGCAATGGCGCGCGCGGCGCGCGCTGGATGGCCTGTGTCGGATCATCATCGTCGGCGACGCCCGGTGCCTCGCGCAATGCGCCCAGCGGCTTCGCGATGACGCTGTCCGGCAACGCGGCCAGCACATCGAACTCCGCCAGCGGCCGCGCCCAGGCGTCGCGCTTCTTGAAGAGTATCCATTGCTCGGACTTGTCGCCCGGCTTGGCGATGCGCACCAGTTCCCAGCGGCCTGCCAGCTTCTCGCCGTGCAGCTCGAAGACGAGCTTGCCGGCGGCCATGCCGTCATGCGGGTCGCCAACCGGCGTCCAGCTACCGCGATCCCACACGATCACCGACCCCGCGCCATACTGCTTCGGCGGGATCTCTCCTTCGAAGCCGGCATAGTCGAGCGGGTGGTCTTCGACATGGATCGCGATGCGCTTCTCGGCCGGGTCGTAGCACGGTCCCTTGGGCACCGCCCAGCTCAGCAGCACGCCATCGAGCTCGAGCCGGAAATCATAGTGCAGGCGGCTGGCCCAGTGCTTCTGCACGACGAACCGCAGTGGCCCGCCATCCTGGCGCGGCCGTGGCCGCGCTTCCTTCCCACTGGGTTCGGGCGTGGAGCCGAAATTTCTCTTCTTGCTGTAACGCTCGAGACCGCCCGCGGGCGCCGTGCTGCCATGCCTGCTGGCGGACGTAGCCCGGGGTTTGCGGCTTGCCATGGCGTTGCCCGATGTCGTTGCCCGGATCACCGGACCTCGGTGGGCGCCGCGCAGGACACGCACGCCGCCAGGTGCCAGGACCCATCGGCGGCTACGAGGTGGAGGTTCTTCCCGGCCATGGCGGTCTCCAGGAGTGATGCGGCCAGTCTGCGCGCGGAGGCGGACGCGGGGTATCGGAGGCCGTCTGACAAGATGCGCGGGAAAGTGCATCTTGCGACAGCGCTGCTACAACGCAAGGGGGACACGTGTGGGCGCAGCCAACCCTTCCTGCACGCCCGCTTGAGTTTCATTTCAATTGAGCATGGTTTTCCTGGCGCGATAGCCTAGCGCGAATGCATAACCATGAGAGCGAGGGAGACACCGATGGCCGCTGCAAGCCTGACGGAAGTGATATCCAGGATCAAGGGACCGGCATCGAGCTATGTGCAGGCATTCGAAGCTCACCGTACTTCCCTGCATGCGCCGAACGACGCGCAAGAGGTCCTGACTGCCCGGCAGCGCTTGCTTGTCCGGATCGCGGTTGCCGTCGCTATCCCCTGCAAGGAAATACTGCAAAGCTGCAGTAGCGAGGCCGAGGGCATGCTGGCGCGAGACGAGATCGAACAAGCCGTCAGCGTTGCCACGGCCTTGCGTGCCGGTGCCGCGGTGGCGTACGGCAGGCTGGCCTACAAATATCTGAACGGGGATGCGGAAGGGACCGGAGTCTCCTCGGCGGTGTCGGAAATCAAGCGGGACCGCGAACTGATGACGCAATTCCGCAAATCATCGCCGACCGATTTCGAGCGCCTGACCAAGATGCTGGACGAGATGCACAAGGATGGCTTGCCGCTGTCCCGGGCCGACTACGAATTGCTTGCGATCGGCTGCGCGACCATTACCCAATGCTTCTATTGCATGGAGCGTCATGTCGATGCGGCGCGGGCGCTGGGCCTCCTGCCGGCGCAGTTTGCCCAGGTCGTTCACCTGGCCGTCTCGGCCCGGATCGAAGCGTCGTTCCTCGCGGCCGCAGAGATCCTGTAGCAGCAAAGCTGGCGACCTGCGCAGCGTTCTGACAATCCGTCAAAAAGAAGTACGGAGGAGACTTGAGACAACTAACCATTTCGGCCGGCGAGATGCGCGTGCCGTTCACCCGCTATGACCTCGGCTGGGTGATCCTGTGTATCGGCATGGCCATCGGTGCCGGCGTGGTGTTCCTGCCGGTCCAGATCGGCATCATGGGAGTCTGGGTATTCATTGCATCGGTGATCCTGGCCTACCCGGCGCTCTACCTGATGCAGAACCTGTACCTGAGAACCCTGTCGGAGAGCGCGGATTGCGACAGCTACGCCAGCATCATCACCCACTATCTTGGCAAGAACTGGGGGCTATTCCTGAGCATTGCCTATCTGCTGATGCTGCTGAAGGGGATGCTGACCTACTCCATGGCCGTCACCTTCGACAGCGCCAAGTATCTGCAGACCTTCGGTGTCACCGACCAGCTGCTGTCGGATAAGCCGCTGTATTCCCTCGCAGTGCTGGCGGGGCTGGTGGCCATCGCCGCGCAGGGCGAAAAGCTGCTGTTCAAGGTGTCCGGGCCGCTGGTGATCCTGAAGCTCGCCATCGTGCTGCTGCTCGGCTTGGTCATGATCCCCCACTGGAACGTCATGGCGAATCTGCCGGCGTTGCCCGACCTCAAGCAGCTGGCGATCGACACGGTGCTGACCTTGCCCTTCACGGTGTTCTCGATCCTGTTCGTGCAGATCCTGAGCCCGATGAACATTGCTTTCCGCAAGCAGGAATCCGATCCGCGGATCGCCACCTACCGCGCGATCCGCGCGCACCGGGTGGCCTATGCGGTGCTGGTGGTGTCGGTGCTGTTCTTTGCGACCTCGTTCACGTTCTCGCTGTCGCACGAGCAGGCCTTGTCCGCCAAGGCGCAGAACATTTCGGCTCTGGCCCTCGCCGGCAGCGTGATCCCCGGAGCTGACGTGCTGCTGATGACCACCGCGCTGAATGTGTTTGCCATCGTTACCGCATTCTTTGGCCTGTACCTGGGCATCGACGAGGCGGTTTCAGGGCTCGCCATCAATGTGCTGTCGCGCTTCATTCCGCGCGAGCGCATCAACCGGAAGTCGGTATCGGTCGGGACCTCGGTGCTGATCGTCGGTGCGCTCTGGTTCTGGGTCCAGTCGAAGTTCTCGATCCTGCTGTTGCAGCAGATTGCCGCTCCGATCTATGGCGTGACCTCGTTCATGATTCCCTGCCTGCTGGTCTACAAGGTTCCCGCTCTGCACGCCTACAAGTCGAGATCGGTGTACCTGGTGTTTTTCGTCGGCGTGGTCGTATGCATGACGCCGGTACTGAAGGCGCTGGGATATTGAGGTCGCGATGATCGAATGGAAACGAAGGGATGTGATGGCAAGCGGTGCAGAGTTTGATTTTGACGAAGTGGTGGATCGCAGCGAGTCCAGCTCGATGAAATGGTGCTTTCCGGGCAGCTTTCTCACGCCGGAGCAGGTCCGGGCCAGGCCGATCCCGATGTGGCTGGCGGACATGGATTACCGCTCTCCGCCTACGGTGACCGCGGCCATCCAGCAGGTGGTGGCCAACGGTGTATTCGGGTACAGCTCCGTGCCGGACAGTTACTTCAGCGCCGTGGCAGGCTGGCAGCAACGGCGTTTCGGCTGGCATGTCGAGAATGCATGGATCGTGCCGGTGGCAAGCGTGATTGCCGCGCTCAAGACCGTGATCCATGCCTTCTCCCGGCCCGGTGATTCGGTCCTGATCCAGCCGCCGGTCTACGTGCATTTCCACCACGATGTGCTGATCAACGGGCGCCACCTCGCCACGGCACCGCTGGCGTTCGACGGCGAGCGCTACCGCTTCGACGCGGAGGCGTTCGAGCGCGCGATCCGGCCGGATACGCGGCTGTTTATCCTGTGCAATCCCCACAATCCGACCGGCAACGTATGGACCCCGGACGAGTTGCGCACCATGGGCGATATCTGCCGCCGCCACGGGGTGCTGGTCGTCTCCGATGAAATCCATGGCGACTTCGTCTTCGGCGGCAGGCGCCACACCCCGTTCGCCTCGCTGGGCGACGAGTATGCGCAGAACAGCGTCACCTGCATCTCGGCAAGCAAGACTTTCAACCTGGCCGGCCTGCAGTGCGCGAACATCGTCGTCTCGGACCCGCGCAAGCGCGACGAGATCCGCCGAACGATCGAGCGGAACATGAACGCGCACGTCAACATGATCGGCGCGATAGCGACGGAGGCCGCTTACAAGTCCGGCGACCAATGGGTCGATGCCCTGGTGGCAAAGGTGGCGTCGAACCATGCGTACTTCCGCGCCGCGTTGAACACACGTGTCGAGGGGATCCGGGTACTCGACACGGATTCCCTCTATCTGGCGTGGCTCGACTGCCGGGGACTTGAGTTGCCGCCCGCACAACTGGAGGACTTTCTGCTGACCAGGGCACGCGTCTGGTTCGATCGCGGACCGAAGTTCGGCAAGGAAGGCCATGGCTTCATGCGGGCCAACCTGGCGTGCCCGCGCAGCACGCTGGACCGCGCCATCGCGCAGCTGGCGGAGGTGCTTCCACGCAGGTAGCCGAAGGCGTGCCCGCTATAAGGCCCGTGTACGCCCGTCGATTGACACGCCGGCACAATGACTCTATTTTCAGCGATCCACGGGGTGGATGAGATCCGCCTCAACACTCGATGTTTTGCCTCCGGATCGTCCATGCGCAAGTCTGAAAGAGCTCAGCACCCCACCCTGCGGCAACTGGAGCTGCTCCTCGCACTGGTTTCTTCCGATGGCATAGCGGGCGCTGGCGCCAAGCTCGGCATGACGCCGTCCGCCACCAGCCACGCGTTGCGGGCGCTGGAGGATGCACTCGGGGTCCAGTTGGTGGAGCGCAACCAGAGCGGCCTGTCGCTGACCTACGCTGGCGAACAGGTGCTGCCGCATGTGCGGGACGTGTTCGCCTCGTTGCAGCTGGTGACCGCCACTGCGCGTGCCGGCGCGGAGTTGAAGACCGGGCTGATCCGCATCGGCTCGTTCGGCGCCAGTGCGTCGCTGCACGCGCTGCCTGCGCTGCTGCAGCAGTTCCGGGCCAGGTATCCGGGCGTGAGCGTGGTCGTCACTGAACGGCCGGACGAGGAAACCAGCCAGGACCTGATCGAGCGCCGCATCGAGCTGGCCGCGGTCACCTTGCCCAAGCCCGATTTCGAGACCATTACCCTGGCGGTCGACGAACTGGTTGCGGTGCTGCCGGCAGACCATGAGCTGGCCGCGCAGCCCGAAGTCCAGCTCGCCGATATCACCCGCTTTCCGTTCATCATGACGCGCGCGGGTTCGCAGAAACTGATCCAGAGACTGTTCGCGCGCCATGGTTGCCGGCCCACGATCGCGCACGAGCTGCTGCAGATTATGTCGATCCTGGAGTATGTATCCCGTGGCGAAGGCGTCTCGATCCTGGCCCGGCTCGCAGTTCCGGATACGTATCCTGGCGTGCGCTATGTTCCGCTGCTGCCGCAGACCCGCCGCAGCATCGGTCTGGCATGCCTGGGCGAGAACAAGCTGTCGCCCGCGGCCAAGGCGCTGTGGCAGGAGGCGAAGCGGTTCAGCGTGGCCAGGTACTGAGGCCGTGGTCCGGCGCGCATTGAAAACCGATTCAATTGCACATGAGCGAGGCCGCTCTTAGCCTCGGGGCATTTGCCGGAACCCGCCCGCCGCATGCCGCGGCGAAACGGGGACCGGCCACCACCGCCTCTTGACCATGAGTGATATCGAGTCCGCCGACGCCTGGATCCAGAAAGAATATTCCCCCGAGAACAGCCACTGCTATGGGTGCGGCGTCGCCAACCCGCATGGCAACGGACTCAGGACCTACCTGAACGGCGCCGAAACGGTTTCCCGCTTCACACCGGACCCGATGTACAGCGGTGGCGTGCCCGGCAACGTCTACGGCGGCATGATCGCATCGCTGTTCGATTGCCACGGCACGGCGTCCGCTGCCGCCTTTCACAGGCAGCAGTCGGACGACCCCTCGGAACCCTTGGGCCGGTTCGTTACCGCTTCACTCCACGTCAACTTCCTTGCACCCACGCCGCAGGGGCAGGTCCTGACGGTGTCGGGCAAGCTGAAAGCCATCGACGGCCGCAAGGTGTGGGTTGAGATGACACTCACGGCGGGCGAGACCCTCTGCGCCACTGCCGAGATGCTTGCCATCGCCCTGCGCAAATGACAACACTGGCGGCTGCCTAGGGGTTTCTCCTCTCCTTGCGCCGCAATTCAATTGAGGTTGTCAGACCCGGATTCTTAGAATCGATCGCATGACCAGCAAGGAGATCTTGTCATGCGAAGCAGTAGAACGCCGGACCGCAGTATTGCCATAGAAGGCGGTGGCGCAGCGGCCCCATGCTTGCGAGGTGCGCAATGAACGTGCCTCCTGACCGCCTGGCGCTGGCCGGCATCAAGGTCCTGGACCTGTCGCGGATTCTGGCCGGGCCGAGCGCCACGCAACTGCTTGGCGACCTTGGCGCCGATGTCGTCAAGGTCGAGCGCCCTGGGGAAGGCGACGATACCCGCAAATGGGGCCCCCCATACATCGAGGACGCTGCCGGCAACCCGACGCAGGAAAGCGCGTACTACCTCAGCGCCAATCGCAACAAGCGCTCGATCGCGATCGATCTGGCGTCGGAGGCAGGGCGCGCACTGATCCATGACCTGCTGCAACACGCTGACGTGCTGGTGGAGAACTACAAGGTCGGTGGGCTGACGCGCTACGGACTGTCGTACGAACAGCTCAAGGCGCAGTACCCCAGGCTGATCTACTGCTCGATCACGGGATTCGGCCAGACCGGCCCGTACGCGCAGCGCCCGGGCTATGACTTCCTGATCCAGGGGATGGGCGGGATCATGAGCCTCACCGGCGAGCCCGACGGACAGCCGATGAAGGTCGGCGTCGGCATCGCCGATGTCATGACCGGCATGTATGCCACGGTGGGCATCCTCGCCGCGCTGCAGTATCGCGCCGCGCATGGCCGCGGCCAGCATATCGATGTGTCGCTGCTCGATTCGCAGATTGCGTGGCTGGTCAACGGCGCCACCAACTACCTTGCCGACGGTGTGCTGCCGCGGCGGCTGGGCAACGGGCATCCCAATATCGTGCCCTACCAGGTGTTCGATACCGCCGACGCGCCGATGATCCTCGCAGTCGGCAACGATGGCCAGTTCGAGCGGTTCTGCGAGGTCGCGGACCTGATGCACCTGGCTGCGGACACGCGGTTCCGGACCAACCCGGCGCGCGTGGCAAATCGCAAGGAGCTTTGCGAACTGGTCGCCGCGGCGCTACGCCAACGCGGCCGTTCGGAATGGCTCGCCGCGCTGGAAGACGCGGGGGTGCCATGCGGCCCGGTGAACAACCTCGAAGACGTTTTCAACGACCCGCATGTCAAGGCGCGTGGCGCTGAGATCCGCATGCCCTGTGAATGGGCAAAGGACGGCCAGCTGCGGCTGCTCGCCAACCCGCTCAAGCTGTCCGAGACGCCCGCGACCTATCGAAAACCGCCGCCACGGCTGGACGAGCATCGCGACGCGATCCTGAAAGACTGGCTCGGCAACTGATAAACCAATGGAGAGACGCATGTTCGAACTGACCGCTGAACAAAGAGAACTGCAACTGGCCGCGCGCGACCTGGCGCAGAACGCATTCGCACCGACTGCCGCCGACACCGACCTGACCGAGGCCTATCCCTGGCAGAACGTGGATCGGCTGCTGGCCGAAGGCTTCATGGGGATGACGATCCCGAAGGAACTGGGCGGGCAGGGGCGAAGCTACCACGATACGGTGATCGTGATCGAGGAGATGGCAAAGGCCTGTGCCACCATGGGCCGGATTACCGTCGAAGCCAACATGGGTGCGATCGGTGCCATCCTGCGCTATGGCACTGACGAGCAGCGCAAGCTCGCTGCCGCGGCCGTGCTCAGCGGCGACAAGCCCGCCATTTGCATCTCCGAGCCCAACGCCGGCAGCGCCGCCAGCGAGATGACCACCCGCGCGGACCGGGTCGGCGACGACTACATCCTGAACGGCGAAAAGTACTGGATCACCGGCGGCGGTGTCTCGCGCCTGCACCTGATCTTCGCCCGCGTGTTCGATAACGGCGTCGACCAGGGCATCGGCGCGTTCATCTGCGTGCGCGACGGCAACGCTCCCGACGGCCTGGTGATCGGTCGCCGTCTCTACGCGATGGGCGTGCGCGGCATCCCCGAGACGCATATCGAGTTTCGCGACCTGAAGATCCACAAGTCCATGCTGGTGGTGCCGCCGGGCGGCCTGCAGCGCGGCTTCGCGGCGCTGATGAACGCGTACAACGCGCAGCGCGTCGGCGCCGGCACGGTGGCGCTCGGCATCGCGCAGGTTGCGTTCGAGGAAGGCGTGCGGTACGCGAAATCGCGCCAGCAGTTCGGCCGCCCCATCGCCGAGTTCCAGGGCCTGCAGTGGATGATCAGCGATATGTCGGTGCAACTCGAGGCCGCGCGCTTGCTGTTGCACTCGGCCGCCTGCAGCGGCAAAGAGTTTCCCGACATGGCCCGCGCCGCCCGCGCCAAGATCTTCGCCGCCGAGACGGCCAACAAGGTCACCAACGATGCGCTGCAGCTCTACGGCTCGTCCGGCTATGGCCGCCACAACCCGATGGAGCGGCACGTCCGCGATGCCCGCATGTTCACCATCGCCGGCGGCACCGCGCAGATCCTGAGAACGCAGGTGGCAGCGAGCGTGCTCGAGATGAAGCTGTCGCAAACGCGACACGGCTACCTGGCGAAGTAAGGCCGGTCGCAGAAAAACGGAGGAGACAAAGATATGAAGCGCAGAGACTTCATCAAGGCCATGTCCTGTATCGGAGCGGGATCGATGGCGCCGCTCGTGGGTGTGCGCGCAGCGAGCGGGGCCTATCCCGCTTCGCCGGTGCGGCTGGTCGCGCCGTTTCCGCCAGGCGGGACCGTCGATATTTTGGCGAGACTGGTTTCGGCGCAGCTTGCGCGCGAGCTATCCCAATCGGTGATCGTCGAGAATCGCGCCGGCGCGGGCGGCACCATCGGCGCGGACGTGGTGGCGCGCGCCAGGCCGGACGGCTACGCCCTGCTGTTCGGCGCAGCGCATCACGCCATCGCGCAGACCGTCTACCCCGCGCTGCCCTACGACATCCGCAACATGGTGCCGGTCAGCTTCCTGGGGCGGGTGGACCATGTGCTGCTGGTGACCAACAAGCTGCCGGTGAAGACCGTCGCCGAACTGATCGCCTACCTCAAGGCGAATCCCGACAAGCTCGCCTACGGCTCACCCGGCACCGGCACGCTGCACCATCTGATGGCGGAGCAGTTCAAGGCCGTGACCGCAACCCGGATGATGCACGTCCCCTACAAGGGCTCCAGCCCCGCGCTGGTCGACCTGATTTCCGGGACCATCCAGGTCTACTTCGAAACCATGCCATCGGCGCTGCAATACGTCCGCAGCGGCAGCGTGCGGGCGCTCGCGGTGACCTCCAGGCAGCGCTCGCGCAGCCTGCCGGATCTTCCGACCATCGCCGAGTCTGGCGTGCCTAACTACGACGCGGCCAGCTGGTACGGGCTGTTCGCACCGCGCGGCACGCCGGCGCCGGTCGTCACTGCGCTGAACGGCGCCACCGCCCGCGCCTTTGCCAACGAGGCCTTCGTCGAGCAATGGCGGCGCCAGGGTGCCGAGTCGGGCGGGGGCAACCCGGAGGTGCTGCGCAAGCTGCTGCTGAGCGAAGTCGATCGCTGGAGCGCCGTGGCGCGCGACGCGAATATCCGGGTCGAGTAGCACTGCGTAGAAGAGCAGGGCTTTGACCCCACATAGGAGATAACCCATGACCATGTCCAAGGTTTTCAGCGACTTTATCGCAGCAATGACCCGGATCGTAGAAACCGCCAATGGCAACGAGCGCCGCATCCTCGATGCCGGGGAGCAGTTGCTTGGCGAACTGGTTGCTGTGGACAACTGGCTGCCTGAGGCATACGCGAAACCGCATCCCCAGTACTACGGCCAATACCTGCTCCATGCCGATCCGAGCGACCGGTTCTCGGTGGTCAGCTTTGTCTGGGGCCCGGGCCAGAAGACGCCCGTGCATGACCACACTGTGTGGGCGCTCATCGGCATGCTGCGTGGTGCCGAGACTTCGGAGCGATTCGAAGTTGTGGCGCCCGGGAAGCCGATGCGTTCCCTTGGCAAGGATATGCTCAGGCCTGGCCATATCGATCGGGTGTCGCCGTCGATCGGGGATATCCACCGGGTGGCGAATGCCTACGACGACAGCGTGTCGATCAGCATTCATGTGTATGGCGGCAACATCGGCAAGATTTCCCGTCATGTCTATGACGAGCAAACCGGGGAACAGAAGACCTTCATTTCCGGCTACACCAACGTCTAGCCGGCCGTGAACGCGGCCGCGACAGTGGCGATATCCGTCTATGCGTCGAATGTGATCGGCCTCGCGCTGGCATTGGTCCTGTTAGGCCTGGTTCTATTTGTTCTATAAGGCTGCTTCACTCAGCAACCAGTTACGGAATGCCTGCAACCTCGGCAAGGCAGCGCTCTCCGGCCGATAAACGACGTAGTAGGCCAACTCGGAAGGGAATTTCAATTTTGAGAAAAGCCGTACCACGCGCCCGGCCGCCAGATCGTCGCGAGCCATGACGCTGCGCGCCAGCGCCACGCCGCGTCCTTCGCTTGCTGCCTGCAACACCGCTGCGGAGTTGTTTATCTTCATACCGCGCGCGGTCGCTACACCGGAGACGCCCATTTTCTGAAACCACTGGTTCCATGTGGGAAAGCCCGCATGGCCGTCCATGGAGAGATCGTGAATGAGGGTGATGCCATCCAGATCCCCGGGGCGGCGCAGAGTTCGATGCTGCCGCAGCAGCTCAGGCGAACAAACCGGGTACACCTCCTCCTCCATGAGCTTTTCCGCAGTCAGTCCGGGCCATGTGCCGGTACCGTAGCGCACGCCAATGTCCACCCGCTGCGCGACGAAGTCCACAGGTTTGAGGTTGGTCTCCAGGCGGATATCAGTGTCAGGGCAGATTGCCTGGAATCGCTCAAAGCGTGGCAGCAGCCATTTGGCAGCGAAAGCGGGGCTGACCGTAACGGTCAGTACTCCACGGACGGAACCCTCCTGCAGCCGTTCCAGGCCCAGGGATAGCCTGTCAAATCCGGCTCGGATGTCCGGCAATGCGCGCAGTGCGGCATCCGTGGCAGAAAGACGTGCCCGACCACTGCTGCCCCGGACGAACAACGGGAAGCCAAGCCAATCCTCCAGGCCCCGAACCAACTGGCCAACGGCAGCGGGCGTGACGTTGAGCTCCTCCGCTGCTGCAGAGAAGCTCTCGTGTCGGGCACTGGCTTCAAAGGCGCGCAGCGCATTCAGATGGATCGGAAGCTTCATCGTGGTAAAGGTTTTCTTTCAATCGCGGAAATTTTATCTCGTTTGCCGAGAGTGTGGGTTTGGCAAAGAATTGACGGTGATACAAGACAGTTACTCGGGTGGGGCACATGTCCCGAGCGCCGTTGTCGCAACTCTGGCGGATAGTTTCCCTTTCAGGTCGCATTGACCGGATGATGGCGGCATCGCTTCTTCGATGCATGTCTGTCGCTCAGGTTCGGACATCAATTTGCACGAGCTGCCTCGCCGGGCTCCTTTCTTTAAACCCGATTTCGCCTATCAGACAGGCAGAGGGATTTCATATGAGCAATCAGTTCAAGGGCAAGAAGCTGCTGGTCGTCGGCGGCACCAGCGGAATCGGGCTGGAGACCGCCCGCATGGTGCTCGCCGAAGGCGGAAGTGTGGTGATCGTGGGCAATCGCCCTGAAAAGACCGAGGCGGCGCGCAGCGAGTTGGCCGCACTGGGGCCGGTCTGGGCACTGACAGTGAACCTCGCCAGCGATGAGAGCGTCCGCGTACTGCTCGAGACTATCGACGGGCAGCATGCCGACATCGACCTGCTGGTGAACGCCGCCGGCGTGTTCTTTCCAAAGTCCTTCCTCGAGCATTCGGAAGCTGACTACGACCAGTACATGAAGATCAACAAGGCGTTCTTCTTCATTACCCAACGGGTCGCAAGCAACCTGGTCGCGCAAGGCAAAACCGGCGCCATCGTCAACATCGGCTCGATGTGGGCCAGGCAGGCCATTGCAGCCACACCTTCTTCGGCGTATTCGATGGCGAAAGCCGGCCTGCATTCGCTGACGCAGCATCTGGCGATGGAACTGGCCTCCAGCAACATCCGCGTCAACGCGGTGTCGCCTGCCGTGGTCGAAACGCCGATCTACGAGGGCTTCATTCCCAAGGCTGAAGTGCATGGCGCACTGCAAGGCTTCAACAACTTCCATCCCATCGGCCGCGTTGGTACGCCGCGGGACGTTGCCGAAGCTGTCGTTTTCCTGCTCTCCGGCAAGGCGGGTTGGGTAACGGGCGCAATCTGGGACGTGGATGGTGGCGTGATGGCTGGCCGCAACTGATGCGGGGGGGCGAGCCTGCGCGCCGCGCCTGACGTGCGGGTCTACGAGGTCGCGGGATCTGGGGTCATCGGGCCGCCGCGGTCCTGAACCCGCTTGTCATTAAAGGAGTCCCCATGCTGGTTAATCCGGATCTTTCGCTGCGCGCAGCCGTCACGCCACATCAGTACCAGTGGATCGCCTCGCCCCAGCCGGGCGTCGAGCGCGTGATGCTGAATCGAGTGGGGGGCGAAAAAGGGCGCGCCACCAGCATCGTGCGTTACGCGCCCGATTCCTGGTTTCCCCACCACCCACATCCGGCAGGCGAGGAAATTCTCGTGCTTTCGGGCACGTTCTCTGAAGGAGACACGCACTATCCGGCCGGCTGGTATTTGCGCAACCCGCCGGGCTCCAGCCACCAGCCCTCCAGCGCCGAGGGCGCGGTCATCTTTGTGAAACTCGGCCAGATGCAGCGGGGAGAATCCCGCCCGGTTCGTGCCGACACGCGTGATGTGTCGCGCTGGACGGTCAGGCATGGTCGTGAATGCTGCCCGCTGTTCTCGGACGGCATCGAACATGTCTCGCTCGAACGCATACCGGCGGGCGCCACCGTATT
The DNA here is from genome assembly GCF_041726985.1 of Cupriavidus nantongensis. Taxonomy (GTDB): domain Bacteria; phylum Pseudomonadota; class Gammaproteobacteria; order Burkholderiales; family Burkholderiaceae; genus Cupriavidus; species Cupriavidus nantongensis_A. The sequence continues at coordinate 1,687,418 of NZ_CP168302.1, forward strand.
AGGCGGTCCGGTAGAGAGTGCCGAAATGCTGGTAGTGGAGGGCAGCTTGCGGGAGCATGCGCAAGAATACGAGCGGGGCAGTTGGGTGCGGCTGCCGCCGGGGACGTATCCGGATCTCGTCGCAGGCAGATGCGGGGCCTGCGTGTACCTCAAGACCGGACGTTTCGCGAACCCCGTCAGCCTGGCGGGCGCGTCATGCTGACCGAACGCATTGCCATCATCGGCGGCGGCCTGAGTGGCCTGTACGCGGCCTACTTGCTGGAGCAACGTGGCATCCGGGATTACGTGTTGCTGGAAGCTCGCGACGCCTCGGGCGGGCGGATCGCTTCTGTCTGAAAGACTCGGCGCGCGACCCTTACACCGCGCTGGAGGCCGACAACAAGGTGGGCGCGCACCAAATGTTGCCATTGCCTTCCTGCGCGGTGTCCGGCGTTTGGTGCAACCGGCTCACCGGAATTGCCAGCGAATGGTCGCCGGAGTTTGGCGGCTATGTCGCAGGCGCAGTGGACGCTGCCCGGCGGGCCGTGGCCGCGTTGACGGCTGGCAATACTGCACATTCCCTTTTGCAGTGATTGCCTTTCCGCGCCGCGCGGGACCAGAAGAGACCTTGGAGTGTCGAGATGAAGCCTACCTATAAAGCCATGCAGATCAGCAGGCCAGGCGTTCTGGAGCTTGTGGAGCGGGCTGCGCCCCAGCCTGGCGTCGCAGAGGTGCTGATCCGGGTGGAAGCCTGCGGAATCTGCGGAGCGGATGCGGCCGACATCGAAAGAACAGGCCCTGCTGCGCAGCCGCCGCGTGTGCCCGGTCACGAGGTGGTTGGCCGAATCCTGGCGGTGGGCCCAGGCACGCCATCGATCTGGACGACAGGCCAGCGCGTGGGCGTGGGCCGGCTGGGTGGCCACTGTGGCGAATGCGTGCAATGCCGGCAGGGGCGGCTCCAGCTTTGCCTGAACCAGCCTGTGGTCGGCGCCACCGTCGACGGCGGCTACGCCGAGATGATGCTGGCGCGCAGCACCGGTCTCGTAGCCATTCCAGATGGGCTTGGCGCAGAAGAGGCCGCGCCTATCCTGTGCGCAGGTATTGCTACCTTCAACGCCTTGAAGAAGTGCGGCGCGCAAGCTGGCGATACGGTGGCTATCCTTGGCATCGGCGGGCTGGGGCACATGGCGCTGCAATATGCAAGAAACATGGGTTTCCGGGTCGTGGCGATCGGGCGAGGCGACGATATTGCAGGCGACGCGCTGGCGCTGGGCGCACATCTCTATATCGATAACCGTCAGGAAGATGCCGCTGCGCGGCTCAAGGCCATGGGCGGCGCCCAGGCCATCGTGACCATGATCGATCGTGCCGAGGCAATTACGGCATTGCTGCCAGGCCTGGCACCCCAGGGGCGGCTGGTTGTTCTCAACCCCGCCAGCAGCCCGTTACACATTCCCCTAGCTCTGCTTGTCGGCGGACAACGCAGCATCCTCGGATCGCTCACGGGTACGCCTTACGACAACGAAAAAACGTTGAACTTCAGTATGCTCGCGAATGTGCGGCCCCGGATAGAAACCATGCCGCTGGAGAAAGCAGCTCAGGCCTACGAAAAGATGAAATCCGGTCGCGCGAAATACCGCATGGTGCTGACGATGGATAATCCCCGTTGAAAGCGCTACACCACTCAGCAGGGCGGCCAAATACTAATATGACCCAGCACAACACCCAATCAGCCCTCAACGCCTCCGGTCTTCTCCCCGACCGGGTCCAGAGCGGCAACATCTGGCGCTTGTCCATCGCCCAGGCACTGGCCGGCGCCAACTCGGTGGTGGTCTATGCCACGGGCGCCATCGTCGGCGATATGCTTGCGCCGATACCCATGCTGGCTACGCTGCCCATTTCCATCTTTGTGGTGGGCATGGCCGCTTGCATTCTGCCCATCGGGGCGGTCTCCCGCAGGTACGGCAGGCGCGCTGCCTTCCTGGCAGGCACCGGGGCCGGTGTATTGACCGGCCTGCTGGCCATGCTTGCTGTCATCCTGGGCTGGTTCTGGCTGTTCTGCGTGGCCACCTTCTTTGGAGGCAGCTACGCCGCCGTCGTGCTGTCCTTTCGTTTTGCGGCAGCCGATGGTGTTGCTCCAGCCCGGCGCGCACGGGCACTATCGCTGGTCATGGCGGGTGGCGTGGCCGCGGGCGTGGTCGGGCCGCAATTGGTGACCTGGACCATGGATCTGTGGCCGCGGCATACATTTGCCATGACCTTCCTGGTGCAGGCCCTCGTGGCAGTGCTGTCGGCGTTCGTTCTGCTCGGGGTAAAGCTTCCCCGGCCCAGCGTTGCAGAAATGGCGGGCGGCCGGCCGCTCACCGAGATCGCACGGCAGCCGCGTTTCATTGCCGCCGCGATCTGTGGCGCGGTGTCCTACATGTTGATGAACTTCCTGATGACCGCCGCACCGCTGGCGATGCACATCTGCGGGCATCCGCAGGCCTCCGCCAACCTGGGGATGCAATGGCATGTCATCGCGATGTACGCGCCGAGTTTCTTTACGGGTTCTCTGATTGCGCGATTCGGAGCAAGCCGCGTGGCGATCGTGGGCCTGGCGCTCACCGGGCTGTCTGCCGCTGTCGGACTCGGAGGCGTCGACGTGGCACACTTCTGGGCCACGCTGATCCTGCTCGGCCTTGGGTGGAATTTCGGGTTCCTCGGCGCATCGACGCTGGTGCTGGAGTGCCACCGTCCCGAGGAAAAGACGCGAGTGCAGTCCCTCAACGACTTCATCGTCTTTGGCCTGATGGCGATCGGCTCTTTTTCGTCCGGCGGCCTGTTGTCCGCCTATGGCTGGAACACAGTGCTGTGGGTTTCGTTCGTTCCACTGGCGCTGGCCTTGGTGGCGCTCGCCGTGGCGATGAGAAGGAACAAGGCCGTAGCTGAACACCAAAGCATGGCGTGAGATTGTAGTGGCCGGGTAGCCTGCTGCCCGGTCAGTGCTTACAAGCCCTGCATCAAGCCTGGCTGGCGTGTGGCCCGCAGAAACGTTAACCGCCTAGCGGCCTGATTGCCGCGCCATCTCGACAAAGCCTGCAATGTAGGCGGTGCCTTCGTCGCCGCGGCGGATGCCGAGATTGATGTGCTTGCGAATACCGTGCTTGCCGAGCGGCACCGCCCGCAATGGCATGCCGGCGCCTTCTTCCTCCACCAGCCAGTCGGGCAACACGGCCACGCCCCGCCCGGCGGCAACGAGCTGCAGCATCAGGTCTGTCACTTCGGCGGTGCGGTGGCGTCGCGGCTGGCAATGCGCCGGGACCAGGAAGCGGGTGTAAATGTCGAGACGCTCGATGCTGACCGGGACCGTGATCAACGTTTCATCGACCAAGTCCTGTGGCCGTATGTAAGGCTGCGCCGCCAGCGGATGGGTCTCGTGAACGACCAGCACCAGCTCATAGTCGATCACTGGCGTGAAGGACAACTCGGGCACCTTGATCGGATCGGGCGTGATCAGCAGGTCGATCTCGTGCCCGAGCAGCGCGGCGACGCCGTCGAACCGGAATGATGTCCGGACATCGAAGTCGACGTCCGGCCACGCGGCAAGATAATGCGGCGTCAGTCGCGCCAGCCATTTCTGGCAGGGATGGCATTCCATGCCGATACGCAATGCACCGCGCCGCCCTTCGGCAAAGTCCGCAAGGATGCGCTCGGCGTGATCCAGTTGGGGTAGCAGGCGTTCCGCCAGTGCGAGCAGGTATTCCCCCGCCTGCGTAAAGCGCAGGCCGCGACCATTCTTGGTCCAGATCTTCACGCCATGGTGGTCTTCCAACTTCTTCACCATGTGCGAGAGCGCGGATTGCGTGACATTCAGCTTTTCCGCGGCGGCGGTAACGCTTCCGGTACGGCTTACCGCGACCAGTGCCGCAAGATGTTGGCGATCCAGCACGCATGACTCCAGCTCATTGGTTCATGAAAAGATACCATTTTTTTTCATGTAATGGCGTTGCTATGCTGGCCTCCATCGAGTCCATCTGGCGCCCTTCGGCGCCGTTCCATAGCGAGAAAAGGAAGTCATGAAGGTCAATGCAACGGCAGTGCAAGGCGAGATGTCGGCTGGGGCAGCCGGCCGCGCGGGCAGCGTTTTCGACGAAGTCATCGATCGCGCGAACTCGCACTCGATGAAATGGGCCATCCCTGAAAAACTCCTCGCTCGGGACGAGGCGGCCGCGAAGCCGCTGCCGATGTGGGTCGCCGACATGGATTTCCGCTCGCCGCAAGCCGTCATCGACGCGCTGCAGGAGGCGGTGGCGCATGGCATCTTCGGCTACCCCGGCGGCGCGACCGACAGCTATGTCGATGCCGTGGTCGCGTGGCAGGGCAAGCGCTTCGGCTGGGAGGTGGCAAAGGAATGGGTGGTGCAGACCTCCGGCATCATCACCACCCTGAAGACCGCCATCCAGGCATTCTCCGCACCGGGCGATTCGGTGCTGATCCAGCCGCCAGTCTATGCGCACTTCCATAACGACGTGCTGATGAACGGCCGCCATCTCGCCTTTGCGCCGCTGGAGCGCACCGATGCCGGCTACCGCTTCGACCCGGCCGTCTTTGAAGCGGCGATCCGCGACGATACGAAGCTCTTCATCCTGAGCAATCCGCACAACCCTACCGGCAACGTCTGGTCGGAAGACGAACTGCGGACCATGGGCGAGATCTGCCTGCGCCGGGGCATCCTGGTCATTTCGGACGAGATCCACCAGGACCTGATCATCAACCCGGAGAAAAAGCACATTCCCTTTGCCTCGCTCGGCGAAGAGTTTACGCAGCACAGCATCACCTGCACCGCACCCAGCAAGACCTTCAACCTGCCGGGGCTGCAAAGCGCGAACGTGTTCGTGCCGAACCGGCGCCTGCGCGACGAACTGCGCCGCCAGTACGACCGCAATATGTTCCCGCTAGTCAATACGCTGGGCATGGTTGCCGCAGAGGCGGCCTATGCTCACGGCGAACCATGGCTCGAACAGATGCTGGCGTACCTGCGCGCCAATCACGACCATTTCCGCGAGTCGGTGCATCGGGCCACGTCACGCGTCCAGGTGCTGCCGGCCGACTCGCTTTACCTGGCATGGATGGACTGCCGCGGCCTCGACATGGACGCGCCGTCGCTGGACAAGTTCATGCTGACCCGGGCTCGCCTGTGGCTCGACAAGGGCCAGAAGTTCGGCATCGAAGGCCACGGCTACATGCGCGTCAACCTGGGATGCCCGCGCGCGACCGTGGAGGAAGCCATCGGCAGATTGACTGCCGCCATCGCCGGACTCTGATCCGGCTCAGCGAACGCAAGACGAAGCCAGCCGGCAGTCGATGGAAAAGGAGCCATCGGCTGCGGACGGCGCTCGTCCGTCGCACAGCCACTCACAACGACAAGCATCACAAAGAGATGTACCACAGGAGACAGTGCAATGCGCAGGAACATCGACGCTCAGTCCTATGAACAGGAAGAGCTGAAACGAGATCTGAAAAGCCGCCATATCCAGATGATCGCCATTGGCGGAGCGATCGGCACCGGCCTCTTCTATGGGTCATCGTGGGCCATCAAGACCGCGGGTCCGGCGATCATCCTGACGTACCTGGTCGCCGCCGTGGCGATCTACTTCGTCATGCGGGCGCTGGGCGAGATGGCGGTCGAGGAGCCGGTCTCCGGGTCCTACATTTCCTATTCGAACCGCTATATCCACCGGTTTGCCGGCTTCCTGAACGGCTGGAACGCATTTATCTTCCTGCTGGCAACCAGCGCGGCCGAGCTGAATGCTCTGGGCAACTACGTGCATTTCTGGTTCCCGACCATGCCGATCTGGGTGACCGCGCTGATAGCCGTGTCGGTGATGTTCTGCGTCAACATGATCGGCGTGAAGTTCTACGGCGAGGCCGAGTTCTGGTTCGCGTTGATCAAGGTGACCGCGATCGTCGCCATGATCGTGTTCGGCGTCGGCATGATCTTCTTCGGCCTGGGCAACAATGGCGAGCCCATCGGCCATCACAACCTGGTGGACCATGGCGGCTTCTTCGCCAAGGGCATCGGCGGCATGGTGCTTTCGATCGTGATGGTGGCGTTCTCGTTTGGCGGCATCGAAAATCTCGGCCTGGCTGCCGGCGAAGCGAAGGATGTCAAGACCACCATGCCCAAGGCCGTCAGCGCGACGTTCTGGCGCCTGCTGATCTTCTACGTCGGTGCCATTGCGGTGCTGCTGATGATCTTCCCGTGGACCTCGCTGACCGCGAAGGGCAGCCCGTTCGTCGACGTCTTTGCCAGGATCGGCGTGCCGGCGGCGGCCGGGGTCATGAACCTGGTGGTCATCACCGCGGTACTGTCGGCCGTGAACGCCAGCGTGTTCACCAACAGCCGCACCTTCTACAACCTGGCGCTGCAGAAGAACGCACCGGCGTTCCTGGGCACGGTCAACCGCCGCAATGTGCCATCGCGCGCCATCATGCTGGTGTTCGCCACGATGTTCGCGGGTGTCTTGCTGAACTACCTGATGCCGGAGAAGGCGTTCGAGCTGTTCTCGTCGATCACGGTGTTCGCGCTGGTGTGTGCCTGGACCTCGATCGTGGTCAGCCACCTGCGCTTCCGCAAGCTCAAGATCCAGACCGGGCAAGCGGACAGCCTGTCCTACAAGATGCCGTTCTTCCCGTATGGCAACTACATTGCGCTGGTGTTCATCGCCGCGGTGCTGGTCTGCATTGCGATCCTGCCGGATATGCGGATGTCGCTGATCGTCTCCGCGTCGTGGGTCGCCATCGTCTTCGTCGCCTACAAGTTCTACACCAGGGAAGAACAGCCGGCCCTGGCCGAGGCGCCCAATGCGGGAACGGGGATGCAATAGGACGGCGATGGCATCAACTTTCCAACTGGCGCTCGACGAGCGGCGCGCAGCCGCTCTGTCCAGGTTGCTCCGCCATGTGACCTGGTCGGATTTAAGCGCGTATGCCAGCGATGTCGAGGAAGCCTTGCTGATGCGCGACGCGCTCGACACCATCGGCCGGGCGCTGGTGCTGGGGGAAGCTGGCCGCGCCGGGCGGCGCGGCCGTTCGCGCAGACGGTAATGTGCTGCGCATCGCGCTACGCAGCGCCGCGCCGAATCCGCCGCGGAAATTGCACCGTTGTTGCGTTTGCGCGCCCGGGATAGGGCGCGTGTTTCATCCCGCCGCCTCTACCATTGACGTGATCCCTCCGTTGCGACGGCCAGGTCGCCGCACCAGCGTCCCGGAGGGGCCGACCGACATGGAGAGCGAATGGAACACACCCCCACCCGGAGAAACCCGATTTCGCTGGACGGCGCACGGCTACTGGACCAGATCCAGGCGCTTGGCGAAATCGGCGCCGACCCCGAAGGCGGCGGCCGGACCCGCATCGCGCTGACCGACGCCGAGAAAGCCGGCCGCGACCAGGTTGTCCAATGGATGCGCGAGCTGGATCTCGAGGTTCGCATCGACCGCATCGGCAACGTCTTCGGCATCCTTCGCTCGGCGACCGATGACGGCAGGCAGGCGCCGCTGATGACCGGCTCCCATATCGATACCGTCACCAATGCCGGTGCGCTCGATGGCTGCTACGGGGTGCTCGCCGGGCTCGCGGTGGCGCGCGCTTTCCGCCAGGCCGGCGTCACGCCGAACCGTTCCATCATGATCGGCGCCTTCACCAATGAGGAGGGCATCCGCTACCAGCCCGACATGATGGGCTCGCTGGTGTATGCCGGCGGGCTGCCCGTGCAGCGGGCGCTCGACACGGTCGGCACCGACGGCACGAGGCTTGGCGACGAACTGGCGCGCATCGGCTATGCCGGCGACATGGAACCCGGCGCCGTGGTGCCGCACGAGTACATCGAACTCCATATCGAACAAGGTCCGGTGCTGGAGGCCGAGGGGACGCAGATCGGCGTGGTCGAGAGCCTGCAGGGGATTTCGTGGCAACAGGTCACGGTACAGGGCAACGCCAACCACGCCGGCACCACGCCCACCCGGCTGCGGCACGATGCCGGCTGGGCGGCGGCCGCGGCGGTGGCGTTCCTGCGTGACCTGGCCAACGCGTCGGACGGCACCACGCTGGCAACGGTGGGGTGCCTGCGCGTCGAGCCCGGCGTGATCAACGTGATCCCACGCAAGGCGGTGTTCACGGTCGATCTGCGCGATCCCGATGAAAGCCGGCTGAAGCGTGCCGAAGCGCGGCTGGCGGATTTCCTGGCAGAAGTCGCCGAAGCCGAGGGCGTCACGATCCGCACCGAGCCGCTCGCGCGCTTCGAGCCGGTGAGCTTCGATGCCGGCATCGTCGGCGCCATCGAAGCCTCGGCGGCGCGCTTTGGCTACACGCATCGACGCATGACTTCCGGCGCCGGGCACGACGCCCAGATGATCGCGCGCATCACCCCTGCGGCGATGATTTTCGTGCCCAGCCGCGGTGGCATCAGCCACAACCCGCGCGAGCACAGCGACGACGGCCAGCTGCTGATGGGCGCGCAAGTGCTGCTCGATGTCATCCTCGCCCGCATTGGGCATACCACTGAGTGATCCCTTCCCCAATGACCGCAGATACCCCCATGCTGACCATCAATTCCCGCGCCCACCTGTGCGACTATCCGGCCGAGCTGAGGCAACTGATGAGCATCGCCGAAGCCGGGCGTAGCCACGCGTGGCTGTCGCACTGGGACCAGCTCAACGCCGGGCCCACGCCGCTGCGCGAACTGCCCGGCCTGGCCGCGAGCCTTGGCATCGCGCAGCTGAGCGTCAAGGACGAGTCGGCCCGCTCGCCGCTCGGCAGTTTCAAGGCGCTCGGCGCGCCGATCGCGCTGGTGCGGCTGGTGCTGCGCATGTTGCCGGAGAGCGGTCTCGATCCGCTCGAACTGATCGCCGGCCGCCATGCCGCGCTGCTGCGCGACTTCACCGTGATCAGCGCCACCGACGGCAATCACGGCCGCGCGCTGGCTGCCGCGGCGCGCAGCTTCGGCTGCCGCTGCGTGATCGTGCTGCATGCGAACGTCAGCCAGGAGCGCGAAGACGCGATTGCCGCCTGCGGCGCGCGCATCGTGCGCATCGTCGGCAACTATGACGAGTCGGTCGAGGAAGCCGCCCGGCTGGCCGCCGCCAACGGCTGGACCGTGGTCTCCGACACCTCTTACGAGGGCTATCAGGACATCCCGCGCGACGTGATGCAGGGCTACGGCGCCATTGCCGCGGAAGTGCTGGCGCAGCGCGGCGTCGCGCCCGGCCAGCCATGCCCGTACACCCATGTGTTCCTGCAAGGGGGCGTCGGCGGCCTGGCCGCCGGCGTGGCCAGCTATCTGTGGGAGCGCTTCGGTGCCGGCCGGCCGACATTCGTCGTGGTGGAACCGGCGCAGGCAGATTGCCTGTACCAAAGTGCGCTGCAGGGGCGACCCGCGCGCGCAACCGGCTCGGTCGACTCGGTGATGGCGGGACTCGCCTGTGGCGAGACCTCGCCGCTGGCCTGGCGCTTCCTGGAACCCAGCGTGGACGTCTTCATGACGATTGCCGACGACGACGCCGTGACTGCGATGCATCGGCTGGCCAGCGGCCAGGACGGGGACGTGCCTATCGTCGCCGGTGAATCGGGGGCGGCCGGCGTCGCGGGACTGGCGGTATTGCGCGCGCAGCCGGCGCTGTCCGCGGCGGCCGGCCTCGACGCCGGTTCCCGCGTGCTGGTGATCAATACCGAAGGCGCCACCGCTCCGACCGTCTACCAGCAACTGGTGGGCGAATCCGCGGAATCCGTCCTGGCGCGCCAGGCAGCTTGGCTGGCACGCTGAGCCCGGCGTACTGAAGACGCGATGCATGATCGAGCCCATTCAGGGCTCGATCGACACGCCCAGCGACACCTTGGCCCGCTGCATGGCGACGTGTGTCTTGAAGTTCTTGACGTTGCCCGAGACAAAGAACAGCTCGCGCGTCAGGCGCTCGTACTCGGTCATATCCGCCACGGCCAGCACCAGCAGAAAATCGAAGTCGCCGGTCACGTAGTACACCTGCTGGACCTGCGGGCAGTCGACGAAGCGCTTGCGGACCTCGTCCAGCAGGTCCAGCCGCTCGTTCTCCAGCGTCACCTCGACCAGTACCGTGATCATCTTGCCGACCTGTGCGGGATCGACCACGGCGGTGTTGGCGACAATCACGCCTTCAGCTTCCAGTGCGGCGATGCGCCGGTTGACGGCGGACGGTGACAGGTTGACAGCATCGGCCAGCTGTCGCTGCGAGAGCTTGTTGTTGTCCTGCAGCAGCCGCAGCAGCTTGCGGTCGTACGCGTCGAGTTGCATTGCCGTGGTCCCTTCTGCGCGCGAGGGCCGTTGCCCTGCGCATGGCATGGAACGGTCATTTTCGCATCCTGGACCAGGGATGGCGGCATCCCCGGCGTCTTCGCCTTCAAATCGCGACGTTTGACCGGCGCAAGAGGCGCGCGTGCAACGATGTCCCGGATAGACCGCGTGCAAACGGACATCCTTGCGTTGGCCCGCCTGTTGGGAATGGCGTACTGCTGACTTCATCGCCCGCGCGCCTGGCGAGATGGGCGGAAGCGCAGGATTCAGGACCCGGCGATTTCGACTCTTTCACCGCGAAGACCGGGACACAGCGACTTCCGATCTTCGCGGCAGGCACAGCTACATCAGGCCTTGCCCTTGCCAGTCACAGCCCGGGCAGCTTCCTCACATTCCTTCTCGCGCCACAGGAACTGCTGCGCCAGCACATCCTTGTCGAACAGGATCTTGTACTGGCACGCCTTGTCGCCGGACGGCGTCTGCAGGCGGAACAGGTAGTCCCATTCCCGTACAAAGAAGAAGCCTTCCAGGAAATGCGGCCGGCCCAGCAGGTGGTAGAGCTGGTCCTTGGTCATGCCGGGCTTGACCAGCGCCAGTTTGGCCGGGTCGGGATAGATCCCTTCGCGCAGCGTCATGGTGGTATCGGTCATCTCAGGCCAGACCGGCGCCGTGCTGGCGCCGCGGTCGTCGATCTTGCTGAGGTTGCCGCAGCCGGTCAGCGCCAGCGCCAGCAGCAGGGCAGCGCAGGGCGCCGCGTGGTGTTTTATCGATGCATACATGGTGTCGAGTTCCTTGATGTTCTGAAGCGGGCAGACGGGCACCGCGGTGCTGCCGGTGCCGTCTGCTGCACGGATGGGTCCGTGCGGCTTACCACTGATAGCCCATGCCCACGGCGCCGCCGTAATCACCACGCGAGGTCGCCGCGCCGGACGCCTTCATCACCCACGAGCCGTTCTCCGACACCCGCGACAGGCCCAGCGCGTAGCCGGTCTCGCCATTGAACGTGGCGGTGCCGATGGCGAGCATGCTCTTGCTCGGCAGGTATGCCTGCGGCAGGCTGGCCATGGCCATCGCCGAGGCGATGCCCGCGTTGGAGCGGTTCTCGGTGGCGCGCACGCGGCTGTCCATGCTCGCGAGCTTCTGGTCGATGCCCTCGCTGACGCGGTTCAGCTGGCTGACGTTGACGGCATCGGTCGGTGCGCGGCCTTCGGCAACGCCGGTGATCTGGCGGTCGCCGTCCTTGCCGGCCACGCTGATGCTGGTGCCGCCGGTGTCGCCGCCCACCGTGATCGGCGCGCTGCTGTTCTCCTGCTTGACGATGCCGACCTTGCCTTCGACCAGGTTGTTCACCGTGGTGTTGGTGGCGTGCAGCTGCGAGCCGTTGACCGCGTCGGTCGAGTTCTCGCTGACGTTGCCGGCCGCGACGTTGGTGACCTTGGTGCCGTTGGTGCCGCCCAGGGTGATCTGCGAACGATCCGAGTTGTCATACTGGATCGAGTTGCCGACCTGCCCGGCGGTATCGCCGATGGCGTCGGCGACGTTGGCGTAGGTCTTGCCGTTGACCGTGAAGCCGCCGCCGAGGTTGCCGGTGGACGGGTCATAGGTGGTGCCGCCGCCAAGGTGGTTGGCCAGGCTGCTGCCCTGGTTGGTCACGATGGTGTTCTGCGCGGCCAGTGCGTCGCCGACATTGTTGTAGGTGCCGCCGCCGACCGCATAGGTTGGGGCGGTATAGCTGCCGGTGTTCGGATCGTACGCAGCCCCGCCGCCGAGCGAGGTGGCGGTGTTCTGCGCGACCTGGTTCAGCTGGCTGACGTTGACCGCATCGGTCGGCGCCGAGCCGGCCGCGACGTTGGTGATCTGCCGCTGGCCGGCGGCCGTGCCGACCGAGACCTCACCCACCGAGTTCTGCCCGCCGCCGACACCGTAGGCGATATAGCCGGTGCGAGCGCCCACCGTGGTGACCGAGCCCGCGCCCAGCGCGACGCTGTTGGCAAACAGCGCCTGCGAGCCCGCGCCCAGCGCCAGCGACTGGATCCCCTGCGACTGAGCGTTGGTGCCCAGCGCGACGCCATCGGCTTGCGATACCAGCGCGTTCTGGCCGATGGCGGTGCCGCCAGGGGCGGTCATCTCGACCAGCGCGCCGTTACCGATGCCGATGCCGTTGTCGCCATTGACGACCGTGGTCGGACCCACGGCAATCGACTCCTGTCCCGCCGCCAGCGAATCGACTGCGGTCGAGTTCGCGTGGAAGTAGCGCGTGCCGGTGGCCGAGACCGAGCCGATCGCGCCCTGCAGCTGGCGGATCGTCACCGCATCGTGGGCCTCGGTGCCGTCGGCCACGTTGGTGATCTGGCGCAGGCTGTTGGTCGCCGCGTTGCCCACCGACACCGCGCCCAGCAGGGTGACGTCGCTGGTGTTGTAGGGCACCAGTCCGGTGCCCGCGACGATGTTGCCGCTGGCCGGTGCCAGCGCACGGTTCGAGACCGAACCAGCGCCCAGCGCCACGCCGCCATCGACGCCCGCGATGGCGTTGGTGCCCATCGCAATGCTGTTGGCATTGTTGGCCAACGCCGCCGGCCCCACTGCGATGCTGTCGGTGCCGAGCGCCTGGCTGTCGGGCAGGGTCGAGTTGGCGTGGAAGTACTTGATGCCGCCGCCGTTGCTGATGTTGTCGATGGCCGTGTTGATATTGGTGATGCTGCCGTCGACCGCGGTGAACGCATCCGACACGGTGGTGTAGCTGCCGCCCTGGATGTTGTAGACCGGACCGGTGATGGTGCCATCCGGGTTCACGACCGCGCCACCGCCAAGGTGGTTAGTGATGCTGCTGCTCACGGCATACAGCTGCGAACCATTGATGGCTTCGGTCGAGGTTGCGCTGACCGCGCCATCGGCCAGGTTGGAGATGGTCGTGCCGCCGGCGCCGGCGAGCGTGGCCGAGTTGTAGTTGACCTCGCCCGGGTCGATCTGACCATTGCCGTTGGCGTCGTTCCAGTCGTACTTCAGCGCGCGTTCGTTGGTGGCGCCAGCCTGCTGCGCCACCTGGTCGATCGCCTGGTTGGTGGCATACAGCTGCGAACCGTTGATCGCATCGGTGGAGCCGGCGCTCAGGCGGCCCGCCGCGACGTTGGTGATGGTCCGCTCGGCGCCCACCGCGCCGATGCTGAGCGTGCTGGCCGGCGTCGCGCCCGCAAAGGTGTAGGCCGTGCCGCCGATCGTTGCACCGGGCGTGCCGACGGCCGCAGCCGTGACGGAACCCGCGCCCAGCGCGATATCGCCGGCATTGTTGGCGACCGCGTTTGGCCCGATCGCGACCGAGTCCGTGCCCAGTGCCTGGCTGTCCGGCAATGCCGAGTTGGCATGGAAGTACTTGATGCCGGCACCGTTGTTGATATCGCCGATGGTGGTGCTCAGGTTGGCGATATTGGTGGTGTTGGTGGCGATGTTCGCGGTGTTCAGGTCCACCTGCGTGTTGGTCGCATACAGCTGCGAGCCGTTCACCGCATCGGTCGAGGTGCCGCTCAGGCGGCCCGCGGCGACGTTGGTGATGGTCCGCTCCGCGCCCGGCGCACCGACGCTGACCGTCGAGGCCGGCGTGGCACCCGCGAAGGTGTAGGCGTTGCCGCCAATGGTGGCGCCGGGCGTGCCGACTGCCGCCGACGTGATGGCGCCCGAGCCGAGCGCCACATCGCCGGCATTGCTTGCCGTTGCGGTATCACCGAAGGCGAGCGCACCCGCTGCCGCGGCACGCGAACCGTTGCCCAAGGCGACGGAGCCCTGGCCGATCGCGGTGTTGGCGTTACCAATCGCCACGGCGCCATTGGCCGCGTTGCCGGCCGTCGCGCTCGCGGTGCCGTCGGCGTTGGCGATGTTGTTCGCACCGCCGACAAACGCCCCGGTGCCGCTGGCGTAGCTCGGATCGCCAATGGCGACCGCGCCATTGCCGTAGGCGACGTTGTTCGATCCGATCGAGACTGCCTTGCCGCCCGTTGCCACGGCGTTGGTGCCCATGGCGACTGCATCTTCGGCATTGGCGACCGCACCGCGACCCACCGCGATGCTGTTGAGGGCGCTCGCCGCGGCACTGCTGCCCATGGCAACAGCACCATCTGCCGAGGCGTTGGCCACGCCCACGGCGACGGCACCGCTCCCCGTCGCGGTACTCGACCGGCCAAGCGCCGTCGCATTGACGCCGGTGGCAACGCTTACGCCGCCCACCGCAGTGCCGCCGGCGGCGGCCTGGCTATCTGCGCCCAGTGCGACGCTCTGGAAGTCATGCGACTGCGCGCCACGGCCGATGGCGAGCGTGCTGTTGCCGTCCGACAGGGTGTCCAGCCCCATCGCAATCGTCGCGTAGTTGGACGCGTTGGCATTGGCGCCGATCGCCATGGTGGTGTTGTCGGCAGCGCGGCTGGCGGTGCCGAGCGCGACCGAGTTCGATCCGACCGCGGCGGCGTTGTAGCCGAAAGCCGAAGACTCCGGCCCGGTTGCCGTCGCGTTCTGGCCGACAGCAAGCGTCTGGACATTGCTGGCCGTCGCGCCCGAGCCGAACGCCGTCGCGCCGGTATTGGTTGCCGCCGCAGTGGCGCCGACAGCCGTGGTGTTCGCGCCGGAAGCCGCCGCGCGATCGCCCAAGGCGATGCCGGATGGCGCGTTGTTGACCGTCGACCAGAGGCCGATCGAAATGCCGTTGGTCGACGCCGCGTCCACGTGCGGCAGTGCGGTGTTGTTGGTACCGATCGCAATGCTGCCGCTCGCGGCAGCGACCACCTGGTTACCGATTGCAGTGGAGTTGACCCCGCTTGCGGTACTCGCATAGCCGATGGCCGTGCTTTCAAGGCCGCTGGCGTTGGCAAGATAGCCGGTAGCCGTGCCCTGGATTCCGGCGGCCGTGGCACCTACGCCAGCTGCTACCGAGAAGCGCCCGGTGGCACCATCGTTGTTGTAGTTCGCGGCGATCGTGCCGTTGTCGTTGACGCTGTAGTAATGCGGGGCGGCGCCTGCAACCACGGATTGCAGCGACTGCTGCACGGCATAGAGCTGCGAGCCGTTGATGGCGTCGGTCGACGTGTTACTGATCCGGCCGGCGGCCACGTTCTGGATCTGGCGCTCCGCGCCTGCTGCGCCCACCGAGACCACGCTGGTGGGGCTGGCGCCGGCAAAGTTGTACGTCGTGCCGCGGATCACCGTGTTCGGCGTCGGCACGGGCGCAGCGCTCACCGACCCGGAGCCAAGCGCGACATCCCGCGCGTTGTTTGCCACAGCGGAATCGCCGAACGCGACCGCGCCGGCGGCAAGCGCCCGGCTGGTGCTGCCGATCGCGACGCTGCCCTGGCCGACCACGGTGTTCTGGTAGCCGATGCCGACCGCGCCTTGCGCGGCGGTGCCGGCGGTGCTGACTGCCTGCCCGCCGCCGCCGACCATATTGGTGTTGCCGAGCGCGACCGAGCCATTTCCGGTCGCGGTGTTGTCCATGCCCTGCGCAACGGCACCGTCGCCGGTGGCCGTGTTCGGATCGCCGATGGCCACTGCGCCATTGCCGGACGCAAAATTGCCGGAGCCGATCGACACCGCCTTGCCGCCGGTGGCGGTCGAGCCATTGCCGATGGCCACGGCATCCGCCGTGTCAGCGACGGCCATGGTGCCCATTGCGATCGCACTGACACCGCTCGCCTGGCTTTGGCGCCCCATCGCAATGGCATCGGTCTGGGATGCGGTGACGTCGGTACCGACGCCGATGGCGCCCTGCCCGATGGCACCGGTGCCCGGCATGGTGCGTGCGCCGAGATAGACCGAGTTCAGCCCGCTGGCGGCGGCACCCGCGCCAAGCGCGGTGGCATTCATGCCGGTGGCCATGGCGTTGTAGCCGATCGACGTCGTCGCATTCGCGGCGACCCCGATGCCGGCATTGGTGCCGATGGCGACGTTGTCATTGCCCGTCACCAGGCTGCCTGCGGACGCGTCGACGGTGCCGTCATAAGCGACATTGCCGTCGCCGCTGCCCATCGCAACGTTGCGGGCGCCCGAGACACCGGAACCGGCACCCCGCATGGCACCGGCGATGCCGCCGCCGATGGCGGTATTCTGCGCACCGCTCACCAGCGCGCCCGAGCCGATGCCGACAGCGATGGAGTTGGCATTGCCCACTGTCGAGCCGGCGCCCGCACCCTGTCCGAGGGCAACGGCTGCCTGGCCAGCGCCGACGGCGCCCGAGCCGATGGCAAGCGAGTAATCCGCCTGGGCCTGGGCCAGGTTCCCCAGTGCCGTCGACGCGATGCCGGAAGCAGTTGCGGCGCGGCCGAGCGCCGACGAGGAGTCGGCGCTTGCGTTGGCGGAGGCGCCCAGCGCCAGTGCGTTCTGGCTGGTCGCGTTGGACTGGTAGCCGATCGCAACGGCCTGCGCCTGCGTCGCGGTGGCGACGTAGCCCATGGCGATCGTCCCAACGGCCGACGCGTTTGCACCGTTGCCAACCGCCGTGGATTGGTTCCCCGACGCCGCGGCTGCGGTGCCGAAGGCACTGGCTCCGGTCCCCGAGGCTGTCGCGACATTGCCGACAGACGTGGACCATGCTCCGGTGGCCTGCGCGGCGGTGCCGATAGCGATCGCTTCAAAGCTGTTGCCCGCAGGGGCGGTGCCGCTGGCATTGGCACCCGTGCCGATCGCGATCGGTGAGCCCGCGCCGGTCGAATTCGCATCGGAGTTGGCGCCGATGGCGATCGGGGCGCCGCCACCGGTGGCGGTTGCCGAGGCATTGGTGCCGACCGCTGTGCCGCCGCCGCCGGTTGCAACGGCGCCCGTGCCAGCCTGATAGTTCTGGGCGCTCGCCGCCTGCGGCATGGCGGCAAGTCCGATCGCAAGCGCCAGCGGCGATGCCAGCGCGGCGAGCCCGCCGCCGGACAGCCATCCACCGCCCATGCGTGCGGCTGCCAACTGCAGCGACACCGCGACGCCGTTCGTGGTCATCGACCCCACCGCTGACCCATTCAGCCCGACCCCCAGCCCGAGCCCATCCCGCTTCATCCCCAACACCCGGTGCGCGCGTCGCAGTGCGGCAAAGATGCGCCGCCGCTGCGAGGCGTGCATGCCCGCAACGCCCGAGACCGCGGGCAAGGTGTTGTCATGCGTCCGGCGGGCATCGGCCCGGGACATTGTTCTGGTTTGCTGCATGGCGACGACTCTCCCTAGATGTGTTCGCCAACGACGATCGGCCCCGGTCCGCGCAAAAAATGCGGACAAAAGCCCCCCGCTCCGGCACGAAGCCGGAGATCGATTCCACTCAAACGTAAAGACGCCCGGCCTGGACCGGCCGGTGCGGTGTGCCGGTGGCGGCTACCTGGTCAACGCTATTGGCTGGTCCTGGCGCTCGCCACCGTGACGACGACGCAGGCGGACCCGCTCGGCACCAGCAGTGCCTGGCCCTGGTTGCCGCCCAGCGTGTAAAGCGGCGTGCCGGAAAGGTCCGCGGTCAGCGCGCTGCCTTTGGGCAGCAGGCGCACGACGTCCTGGCATGACTGCGTGAAGGGCGCCACGCGTACCAGGTTGCCTTCGCAACCGGTGCGGGTCGGCGCGGTGAACACGATGCCCGCCGCCTTGCCCTTGTAGCCCGGCGCGTCATAGGCAAGGCCGGCCACTGCCTGTGCGGCGTGGTCGTTGGGGGCGTTTTTCTGGGCCTGGGTGTTGGCGGTGAAGCGGGCGCCCTGCGTCAGGCTGTCGCCCAGTTGCGCGATCAGGCCGGCGCAGGATTTCACGCCGAGCTGTGCGGCCTGGCCCTGGAACACAGTGACCCCGGGCCGTGGCTGGCCGGCTGGTGCGCTCGACTGTGCCCGCGCATCGGGAGTTGCCCCGGCAAGCGCGGTGATCATGGCGAGCAAGAGGGCGGCCAGGCTACGGTCGGACGAGTGGCCTGGGGTGAGGAGGGGCGCAAGCATTGTCTGTCTTCCTTGTCGATGCAAGGACAAGACCGGACGCATTGCGCTCTGCGGCGCTTGCCCGGGCCTGTCTGGAGGCACTGCACGGATATCGTTCGGTTCGGTCCATCGCTTGTCACTGCCATGGCCTACATATCGTTACAAATGTCTTAATGCATTTATGTCCAATACATCACTCGCGGGGCGATGATAGCCGCAACAATTAGGAAAAAGACAAATCAACTGTAAACAAATGTAAGTGTGTCAAAAGGCATGATTTTTGAACATGTATTTCTCGCACACCTTTTCCCGTAAAAGAATGGCACCAAACTGGTGCCCTTGGTGCAGCCGGGAGCATATAGGAGCCGCGTTGCGTGCGCAACTATGTCGCTCTTAAGGGTGTATTAAGTAATTTTTTAATGCATTGGCCCGAGCGATTATTGCGAAATTCGCAGCAACGGCTTGGGCCTGTGAGAAAGGGCGCCCGCCCCTGAGCAGGGATCAGCGCAGCACGCGATAAGAGGACTGCACCAGTCCGGAAGGGAAGTGACGGCTCGACTCGAGCTTCAGGCTCACGTCATGCGGCAGCTTGCCGAACAATGGCCTGCCTGCGCCGATCAGCACCGGCACCGTGGTGACCACCATGTCGGCGATCCATCCTTCGCGCAGGAACGACTGCACCACCTGGCCGCCGTCGACATAGACGCGTTGCACGCCTTCGGCCTCCAGGTGCGCCATTGCATCGTGGGGCGTCGCATCGGAGAAGCGCACCTTTCCCTGCAACGCGTCGGGCACCGGCTTGCCGGCCAGTTGCCGGGACAGCACCAGCACCGGCCGGTCGTAGGCCCATTCACCCATCGTGACGACTTTTTCATAACTGCCCCGGCCCATCACGATCGCGCCCTTGTCGGCGATGAAGTCGGTGTAGCCGTGGTCTTCGGCGGGGTCATCCCGCTCGAGGAGCCAGCCGATGTCGCCATCGGGGCGGGCGATAAAACCATCAAGGCTGGTAGCAATGAAGACGTGTCCGGTGATCATCTTTGATTCCTTTGAAATACGCCCAGGCGTAGCGGTGGGATGTGGGTGCACGGACGGCGCGAGATCTGCCGTGTCAGGGCCGCCCGGGGTCGCAAACACTTAGTGCAGCCTGCACAAGAAGCTCGGCAATTCATTGGATCTCCGACTAATCCTTCGCGAATCGTTTGAGTGGCTCAGCGCGTCATCTCACACTCCGACGACCACAACACCGCGCCTGAAAGGGCGATCGCGAGGAAGACAATGCGCTTTTTTTCACACCGTCTCGGCGAGGGAAGCCCGCGCGTAGGGGCGTACCGCGATGGCGTCCCGGTTGATCTCGGCCCCGGAGAACTGTCCGATTTGCTGCGAACCGAAGATTTGGCGGCCGCAGCCAGGCGAATCGCCTCCGCACCGCATCTTGACGAGAGCACGATCACGCTCCTGCCTGTCATTGCGCGCCCGTCGAAGATCCTTTGCGTCGGACTCAACTACGTCGACCACCGCGCCGAGGCGGCGATCTCGAAGCCAGCAGAATACCCCGATTTCTTCGTCCGATTTTCAACGACGCTTGTAGCGTGCGACCAGCCGATCCGTCTCCCGTCGGTCTCCGGCGCGCTCGACTACGAGGGCGAACTCGCCGTCGTGATCGGACGCGGCGGGCGCTATATCAGCCGATCCGATGCGCACGCCCACATTGCCGGATATTCGGTCTTCAATGACGCGACGCTCCGCGACTACCAGTTTCGTTCGTCCCAGTGGACTTGGGGCAAGAATTTTGACGATACCGGCGCGTTCGGTCCTGTCCTCGTTACGCCCGACGAGCTACCTCGCCCTGTGGAACAAGGGCTGAAGATCGAGACTCGCCTCAATGGGGAGATGATGCAGTCAGCTTCCACGGCAGACCTGATCTTCAACGTCGCGACCCTCATCTCCCAGATCAGCGAAGCAGTGACGCTCGAACCCGGTGACGTGCTGCTGACTGGCACGCCCGGCGGCGTCGGCATGGCGCGCCAGCCGCAGCGCTATATGCGTGCAGGCGATCTCGTTGAAGTCGAGATCGAAGGCATCGGCACGTTGCGCAACCGTGTGGAACCCGAAGCCCGTCCCTGACCCACCTCGTTCGCCCGAGGCTCCCCAGTACCTTACGCACCAAACAAATCATGCGCATTAATCATCAAGGCAATTACAGTTTTGTTCCCGGCATTTCTTTCCTCAGCTTCGCCACCTTTGCAAGCCCCGGCTACAGAATTCGCCGCGCCGTATTCCGCGATGGTCCACCGGCTGCCGCAGCGCTGGAGGTCATCGAAGCGCATCTGCACGAACAGGGGCGACCCCTGGCTGCCCTGTGCGGCATGGAGTTTCGCCAGTATTCGTCGCGACAACTCACGCGCGATGAATTCGGCGTATTCAACCAGGCCTACATCGACCGACTTGCCGCCAAGGGACTGCTGATTGACGGCGCCGTCCCGATCGCGCGGACGAACGTGGTCGTCGACAACGGCAACCACGGTGATGCATTGCACGCGTTTTCTTATACGGTTCCCGCCGAGCCCGCCGATTCCGCTGAGAGCCCTCAGGACTTCATCTTTTCCGCAATTCCGGAAGTCCGCTTTACCCCGCAGGGCGAGACGGTCGTGGCAGAGGGCGAAACAAGTCCCGCCGCCTGGTTGAACAAGGTCACCTACATCCTCGATGTGGCCGATGCAAGGCTCAACGACGCAGGGCTGGACTGGAGCAGCGTCACCGACATCCACCTGTACTCCACGTCCGATTTGCATGCCGTCATCACCGGCCCGATGCGGAGCAGGACGGAGCCGGCAAGCTGGAACGGCATGCAATGGACCCATGCACTGCCGCCAATCGGTCCGTCGCAAGTCGAACTCGATTTCCGCCGAGTCAGCGCCGAAGAACGCATCGGGTGAGCGAATGGACGGCGATCTGATTCTTTACGACTCGGCACGGTCGACTTGCAGCTTGCGCGTGCGGCTCGCCCTCGCGGCGAAGGGCCTGCGCTTCACGGAACGC
This sequence comes from Cupriavidus nantongensis, assembly GCF_041726985.1. GTDB lineage: Bacteria > Pseudomonadota > Gammaproteobacteria > Burkholderiales > Burkholderiaceae > Cupriavidus > Cupriavidus nantongensis_A. The sequence goes on from NZ_CP168302.1 coordinate 1,708,653, forward strand.
GCACTGCGGCTTGACCGCGACGAACAATTGTCGCCGGAGTATCTCGCGCTCAATCCCAATGGCCTCGTCCCTACGCTGCTTCACGGCGGCAACGTGGTGGTGGAGTCGAGCGTCATCAACGAGTACCTCGATGACGTTTTTCCGGAACAGCCGCTGCGCCCCGGCGACGCGCTCGTGCGAGCAACGATGCGGACCTGGGTGACTTACTTCGACGAAGTCATGATGCCCGCGGTCCGCTACCTGTCTTTCCAGCACTTCTATCTTGCCCAGATCCAGAGCCGTTCGGCGCAAGCGCGGCGCCGTTTTGCCGACACACTCCCCCTGCGCAAGGGCTTCTGGCTGGAGATGGGTGACAACGGCTTCACAGAAAGCCGCCTGGCCCTTGAGCAAGAGCGAATCGATCAGGTACTCCGGCGCATGAATGCGTCGCTCGAACGCGGCCAGTGGTTGGCGGGATCTTCCATGAGTCTGGCTGATATTGCCGTGCTTCCAGCCATCGTCCGACTTGAGGACCTTGGGCTCTCCGACCGCTGGAAGTCAATGTCCGCACTCGCCGACTGGTACCTGCGGATGCAACACCTGCCGGCGTTTGCGCTTGCGTACTACGCCGGTTCCCGCTTCACCTGAGACCGGCTTGAAATCAGAACGACTACAAAAGGAGGAGAGATCAATGCAGTTTCATCACCGGCTAATCATTGGCGGCCTATGGGCAGGACTGTCATGCAGCCCGGCGCTAGCCCAGACAAAGCTCGAGCTGTATGGCCAGGTCAGCGCATGGGCGGGCGCGCAAAAGCAACCCGGATCGCAACGCACCTATGGCATCAATGGCGGTGGCATGCAGGCGCCGTACTGGGGCATCAAGGGAGAGGAGGACCTGGGCGGAGGCCGTCGCGCGCTTTTCGGGCTTGAAGGCTTCTTCGCTACAGACGATGGCAGCCAGGGCAGGTTCCGCGGCGACGCGCTCTTCTCGCGAAATGCATATGTTGGCCTGTCGGGCAGTCTCGGCCAGGCCAGGGCTGGCAGGATCACCGCACCCTATTTCCTTTCGACCATCCTGTTCAATCCCTTCGTCGATTCCTTCACCTTCTCGCCGATGATGGCGCATACCTATCGCGGGGCGGGCGGCCAAGGGGTGATTGGCGATACCGGCTGGGCCAATGCCGTGGTGTACCAGTCGCCAAAGTTTGGCGGATTACAGGCAAACGCCGCCTACTCGTTCGGTGAGAGGCCCGGTGCAAACGGCCAGGCCAAATGGGGCGGACACCTGCTCTATTTCGGGGGGGCGCTGGCCGCGACGGTCGCCTACCAACAGATCCGGTTCAACGCGACCCCGGGTGATCTGGCAGCCATAGCACCCGATATGCGGCGGCAGGACGCAGTCCAGCTCGGCGTGTCCTTCGATGCCGGATTCGTCAAGCTGTTTGGCCAGTACCAGCATATCGTCAACACCATGGCATCAGGCAACTTGCGCAACGACGGCGGGCAACTCGGCGCCGCCGTGCCGATGGGGTCGGGCAGCTGGCTGGCCTCCTACGCGTACACCCGTAACCGAGGCGCAAACGATACGAGCCGGAGCACGTGGTCATTGGGCTACGACCACAACCTGAGCAAGCGGACCGACGTCTTCGTGGCTTACACCAATGACCGCCTTTCCGGCCAATCGCACGGGGACTCGTTCGGCGTCGGCCTGCGGCACAAATTCTGATCGTCCGGGAATCAGCCCATCGCCCGCGCAATAAAGGCTCGAAGGAGCTCCAACGCGGGCGGTTCGGTTCGGTCGCGAAGGGTGACAAGGGCGAACTGTGCAGCGCTATCCAGAAGCGGATGTACCGGTAGCTCGGCGAGATCGCCACGTGCAACCGCATGGCGCCCTGCCGCGAGAATGCCAAGGAACACGGCGTCAGTCTGCACGGCGACATCGATAAGGCTGGACAGATCTTCGCAGCGTAAGGTCACCATGGAGTCCGGATGTGCCGCGGGCCCGAAATGCGCGACGAGGATTCTGGCCACCTCGTCCGACAGCGGTGCCGCAGCGATCGGATACTGCAGCAAATCGTCGAAGTACACGCGGCGGCGGCGCCGCAGCGGGTGGCGCCGACGACAAAGGAATCCTGCCTGCAGGTCTGGAAGCCGCTCCACGTCGAGATCCGGCGCCACGACCAGCGTGCGCAGGTCGACCACAAGAGCATCCAGCATCCCGCTGCGCAAGGACTGTAACTGGAGATGCGTCGCCCCACGCGAAATCGTCACTTTCACCTTCGGAAAGTCCGTCGCCATATGGGCCATGAAAGGCGTCATCAGCAGGGTGCCCGGGCCCGGCCCGAGTCCGACGCGCACGCTACCTGCCTCGCCGCCCTTCAGGCGCCGCGATGCCTCGGTCAACTCGACGACCTCGGCCTGCACGCGCCTTGCGCTCGCCAGAACGACATTGCCGTACGGGGTGAGCACATTCTTCCTGCCGATACGGTCCACCAGCGGCAGGCCGATCTCGGCCTCGAGCGCCTGGATGCTGCGGCTTAGCGCAGGCTGGGTGATCTGCAATTGCGTGGCTGCCTGGCTGAACGATCCGGTCTCTGCCAGGGCGATGAAGTGTCTGAGCTGGATAAGGTTCACGCGTGCCTCGGTTGCGGCGCTTCAGTCCTATGCATATAGGTAATGCTAGCAAGCTCCGTTATGCATTTTACATACAGCCCGGAGCTTCCTACAATCGGTCCCCATCCAGGGAACCGACGGACCCCTGGAGTCAGGCGGACGCGAGGCTGTCTTGATCGTCACGCGTGTTCCGCAACCCGGAGACCCTCACCATGGAATCCCTGATTGATGAGGAAGCCCTCGAGACCGTACGGACGAAGCAAAGCCGTCTTCTCGATTTCCTGCTGCACAAGCGCTGCACCAGGGATGCTTTGGCTGAGCTTTCGGTCCTCGTGGATACGCCCTTCGCAGTGATCAATTTTCACGGCCGTGTGATTTTCAACAACACCGGTCTGCGTGCGTCCGCGTTGATCGAGCATTGGCCTTGGGAGACACGGCCAATCTGGCTGAGAATCGAGGGCGTACCGTTCCTCCGCAAAACGCTTGCCCGGGGCGACACGCGGGTGGGAAATATCCTGTTCAAGGACACACGGCATACGATCTCGGCGGCAGAAGCCGAACTGCTGGCGCACGTCGCCGGCATCGTGGCGATGGCAATTGCCGTGTCTCCCGAACCCAGCACGCCGGACACTGACGCGGACAGCTTCGCGCGCACACTGGAACGCTATTGCACGCGCGAGCTTTCGCTCGAGTCCGTGCTCGAGCATGCCGCGCATCTCGGCATTGCCATGCCGGCCTCGCCATTCTGTTGTGCGCTCGCGACCCATCGCGGCACGCGCGACGCCGCGCTTTCGGAAATTGATCTGGAGCCGTTGGTCCAGCACGTTGCCGCGTTTCTGCATATCGACGCGGACAGCATCGTTCGGTTCCGCATCGGCCCGGCCACCCTGGTCATCGTCCCGCAGCCGACGGGAATCAGCGCGGGGACCATGCGTTGCGCGTTGACCAATGCCCTGGATCGATGCACGGGCATTCCCGACAGGGACAACTGGAGAATTGCGGTCAGCAGCCGGAAAAGTGAACTCAGGGACTTGCCGGACGCCTGCGACGAAGCGTTCGATGTTGCCCGCGCGGCGAAGGGCCTGGGTTACAAAGGCGCCGTCTTCATGTTCGGCGAGTTCGAATTCGTATTGTTGTTCGAAGGCGCTACACGAGAACACATGGCGCGCTATACGCGCAGCGTGCTCAAGTCGCTTCCCGCAAGTTCGCAGCCGCGCGACCGGAAGCTGATGGAAAGCCTTGAGGCCTATATCGAACACGAGGGCCGTGTGCTGGAAGCCGCGAGCGCGATCGGCGTCCACAAGAATACGCTTGCCTATCGGCTCGACAAACTGGCCGAAACACTTGGCATTGATTTCAGCAAGACCACGGATCTGCTGCGGGTAAAGCTGGCCTTCATCCTGCTCAAGATCCTTTACCGGACGGAACTGACGCAGGAGCCGCGCGCAAAATAGACCGCCGTGGAAACATCCGGCGCCATCCCGGCGGCGGCCTTCGCCGACGTCAGGACGGCGCCAGGCGGGTCAGCGCATCACACTGTCTGCAGGCACAGTGCGCTTGTAGTGGTCGATGATCTCGCTGCCCGTCGCAAGCCAGACATCGCTCCGGCTGGTGATGTGGCGGAAAGCCTGTTCGAGGTACTTGCTCCGGTGCGGATGCCCGACCAGGAAGGTGTGCAGGCCAATGGACATGACCCGGCCCGTCTCCCCTCCCTCCTCATACAGCACGTCGAACTGGTCCATGATCATCCGCGCAAATTCCTCGCCGGTCATATGATGTTCAATGAAGGCCGGAATATCGTTGATCTCCATCGAGTAGGGGATGCTGTACAGCGATCCGCTGCGAACGCGCATCGGATAGGGCTGATCGTCGTTGACCCAGTCTGCGACATAGTCCACGCCCTGCTCGGCAAGAAGGTCGGGCGTATTGAACGTTTCCGTTAGCACGGGACTCAGCCAGCCACGCGGCCGCGACCCCGTTGCCTGCTCGATCCGGGCCAGCACGTCTGCGATCATCGCGCGCTCGTCGGCCTCGTCGAGACCGGCAAGCAGCGTACTGTTGTTGGCACCATGCCCCATCCACTCCCAACGCAGCTGCCGCCCGGCTTCGATGATCTGGGGATTGCGGTCGCAGGCTTCCGCGTTAAGCGCGGCCGTCCCTTTGATCGCATACTTGTCCATCAGATCCATCAGCCGGAACGCTCCCACCCTGGCACCGTAGTCGCGCCACGAGTAGTTCAGCACGTCGGGCGAGAATCGGGTTGAGAAGTTGGTCAGCGACGTGGAAGGCTTGTCGAAATGGAAGTGTTCGATATTGGGAATCACCCATACGGCAACGCGCGCGCCATTGGGCAGGGCGAACCGTGGTCGTTCGTTGATCGGCGAGTACGGAAAGCGTGTGTGTTCCAACTTGATCTCCTGTAAGTGGCCGGATCAGAATCCGATCTTCTCATCGAACAGATGGCCGTCGAGCCCGTCCAGGTACGTCATCGTTTCGCGCGCCGACACGACGTCCGCATACTTCGCGTTCATGTCGAACAGATTGATCGCATGCGACGCTTGCCCGCGGTCGAACGTACATTCTTCGATCACCGAGACGCGGAAGTTGTACGAGAACGCGTCGATGACGGTGGCACGTACGCACCCGCCGGTGGTCGACCCGCAAACCAGCACGGTGTCGACGCCAAGGTCGGTCAGGTAACCGATCAGCGGCGTGCCGAAGAATGCAGATGGCTTCAGCTTCTCGATGACGACATCGCTGGCAACCGGGGCAACCTCGGCCACGATCTGGTCCATGTGATAGCCCGGCACGCCGATGGGGCCACCGGCGCGCTTGTTCTTGCGCTTCCAGCCGCCCGCATCGAATCCGTCCGGCCGGCGCGGGTTGGCCGTCGTGTAGAACACCGGAATATGCTGTCGCCGTGCAACTTCAAGTACTTGTTGCAGATGGCCGATGGCCTCCCACGCTTCCTCGCCGCAACTGTTCGGCCACGCCTTGATGGAGTCAAGAACCGGTTCGCTGCGATGGCCGCAGAACGAATAGTTGACATCGACGATGACGAGTGCCGGCCGCGCTCCGAAGCCGGCGCGGGTGCCGTATCCGGCTTGTTCGAAGACCGCTTTGTCGCGCGTAGTGAGATAGGTGTCCCAGTTCTTCATGGTTGTCCTTTGGGTGGATACACGGTGGGGCCGCGAATCTTGCCGATCCGTTGCCGCCTGGCGTCCAGAGTAGTGACGACCGATCCATTCAGGCGCGAAGGCGGTCGACTTTGGGCGTCTGGATAAAGCCATCCGCCATGGCATTGGCCGGCGAGCCAAAGCTGGGTGCCGTCGCCGCCTGAGCGTGCTTCACCCTGAGATGCAGGCTAAGGGCATCAAGCCGTGACCCGGTCGCTGGCTTGTGCCGCCAGGTCCCTCCATCATCCTGGCGAGGGCCCCGGATGCTTTGGTTGCCGAGCCGATACTTCATCCGCATCTTTCGTGCTGGCGCACGGTTTCGACAGACATCCTTTACCGGGGAGAGCCGCATACCTAGCCTCGCAGTGTCCTCAGGAGAAATGGATGGAAGCCGCACACATGAGCGCCCAGCACAAAGCAAGACCGACGCATCACATTGACGTTGAAGCACGTCCCAAGCCTCTTCGGCTGCCTCTGCACCGATGCGCGTTAGTCGTGATCGACATGCAGCATCAGTTCTGCTCTCCGGGCGGACTGAGCCACGACTCGGGCGCTGACATCGGCTGCGCGCGCCGCGTTATCGATCCCATCCAGCGACTGCTTTCGGCTTTCCGCGACCGCGGCCTGCCCGTGATTCACACGCGTGAGGGATTCCTTCCCGATCTGTCGGATTGCCCGCCGTCGATGCTGCAGCGCATCCAGCGAAATGGCCAACCTCTCGTCGGCCAAATGGGTGCGCTCGGCAGGATCCTGGTGAGGGGGGAGCCGGGACATGAAATCATTCCCGAGCTGGCGCCTGCGCCAGGCGAGATCATCATCGATAAGCCCGGCATCGGGACCTTCGGCCTCACCGATCTCGAGTCCATTCTCCACCGCTCCGATGTGGACCACCTGCTGGTGACGGGCGTGACCACCGACGTCTGCGTTCACACCTTCATCCGCGAAGCCAATGATCGCGGCTTCAACTGCGTGTTGATCGAAGACGCGTGCGCGAGCTTCGACCCGGAACTCCACGCCGCGGCCGTCGCCATGACCGTGCAACAGGGCGGCCTGTTTGGCTGGGTAGCCAGCACCGGCACAGTCATCCGGGCGCTGGACCAGTCCACTGTCCCCTAGGTCGCCATCCCTTGCCCATCGATCACCACAATTCATACATGGAGACACGCCCGTGAACGACCGCCCACTACTGACTTACGAGAACAAGATCCTCGCACTGATGAGCCTGACCTTCGGCTTTGTCATGTTCGACCGGCTCGCGCTCAACATGCTGCTGCCATTCATTGCGCCGGAGCTTGGGCTCAACAATACGCAGATCGGCCTGCTGGCGTCGGGGCTCGGACTGGCCTGGGCCGTCTCGGGCTACGTGGTCGCCAGGGTGGCCGACCGCCAGCAGCGTCGCAAGCAGTGGTTCATTGCGTCGGTGGTGCTGTTCTCGCTCGCCTCGATCTCGTCGGGACTCGCGACTTCCTTCATCGCGCTGCTTGCCACCCGCATCTGCCTGGGCCTGGCGGAGGGACCGGTGCTACCGCTGGCCCAGACCATCATGGCCGCGGAGTCGTCCGAGCACCGGCGCGGATTCAATCTTGGCATTCTGCAGAACCTGTCGTCCAGCGTGCTGGGGAACCTGTTGGCGCCCGTCGTTCTGGTCTGGCTGGCCACAGCCTTCAGCTGGCGCAGTGCGTTCTTCATCGCCAGTGTGCCTGGCCTGTTGCTGGCGCTGCTGTGTGCAAGGACGCTGCGTGAGCCGAAGGCGCCGGTCCAGGCATCCGGAGTCGTGGCGCCGGCCCCGGGTTTGCGCCAGCTGCTGGCTAACCGCAACATGGTGCAGAGCACGGTGATCGCCTGCGCCATGGTGACCTGGTTGATCCTGCAGCTGATTTTCCTGCCCATCTACCTGACGAAGGTGCGTGGCATGAGCGCGCAGCACATGGGCATGCTGCTCAGCCTGGCGGCCATCTCGTCAGTGATAGCGGCCGTGTTTGTCTCCAAGTTGTCGGATGTGATCGGGCGACGCCCGACCCTGATTGTGTTTTCGCTGCTGGGCATGGTCGGGCCGCTGGGTGTCGTGTTCCTCGATGCCTCGCTCGGAACGCTGGTGGTGCCGCTGTTCATCGGCTACTTGGCTTGCGGATGCCTTCCGCAGGCTGCTGCGACCGTGCCGTCCGAATCGGTGCCACCGCACATGCTAGCGACCGCGGTTGCCTTCGCCGTCGGCACAGCCGAAATCGTAGGCGGCTTCGTGGCACCGCTCGTTGCGGGCGCTGCTGGCGACGCTTTCGCGCCGTCCGCACCGCTACTCATCGCCGCGGGCGCTGCGCTGCTCAGTGCCTGCACCGCGCTCTTCCTGCACGAATCCGCGCCGCTCAAGCTGGCACGCATGCAGCGCAAGCAATCGCTCGTCGCCTGACCAATGCGCGTGTGGCGGCTCGTGGCGGATAGCGCCCGAGAAGCGCACGGCTTGCCACTGGCCTTCAAACTCACCGGCCTCCCATCATCTGGACACGTGCGGGAGGCGGGCATGAACCAGGGCGCCGACTGTCGCTACGAAGAACGGCGCCTTTGTATTTCCTGCTTCGATCCAGATACGGTCCGATCCGCTGCGCCGAGGCGATCCACGCCTCGGCGTTCCCTTGGCGAAGCGGATCCGGGCAGCATCGAGCGCGGCAAGGACAGAAAGAGAGAGATATATAGACGCGCATGAAGCCTCATCATCCAACTTTTCCGAGCAACGCCGACCTCAAGTGGCTGCACGAAGCGATTGTGCAAGCGCATGCCGCGTGTGCGGCGGGCAATCTTCCGTTTGGCGCCATCCTGGTGGACCCCAGCGGGCACATGCTGCTGCGGCAGCAAAACACTCAACTATCGCAGTGCGATTGCACGGGACATGCTGAGACGCGGCTGGTTTCCGCGGCGTCGCGCCTCTACCAGCCGGAGTTTCTGCGCGGCTGCACCTTGTACGCGTCGGCAGAGCCATGCGCGATGTGCGCCGGCGCCATTTACTGGAGCAACATCGGCCGGGTGGTCTTCGCGGCGTCGGAGCAGCAGGTCTGCGAGCTGCTTGAAGGTGGCGTGCGTACCCTGGGTTTCGATCTCCCGTGCCGGGACGTGTTCGCTCGCGGCTGCAAGGCAATCGAGGTGCATGGCCCGGTGCCAGCCGTTCAGGAAGCGGCATTTGCGCCGCTCCGGGAATTCGTTGCGCTGCGTCGGGATCCGGCGGGCGAGCGGCCGGGTCCGCCAGGGCAGCACAGCGATGCAAGCGTTGACGAGGGCTGAAACGGAAGACGATGACGGTCGAAACCCGCCGCTCTGTGCCGACGTCCCGGACCTGTCATTTCTTTGCTGCAGCTTGCCGCGCTAGCGGTCGGCGCTGCGTCAACTTGACGAGGTCATATCCCCACAACTCACAAGTCAAGGAGTGAGACGATGTTTTTGAAGAACGCCTGGTACGTCGCCTGCATGCCCGACGAACTCTCCGGAAAGCCGCTCGGCCGGAAAATCTGTGGCCAGGCAATGGTGATCTACCGCACCGAAAGCAAGGGCGTGGCGGCCCTGGAAGACTTCTGTCCGCACCGCGGCGCGCCGCTGTCGCTGGGGTTCGTTCGTGGTGACACGCTGGTCTGCGGCTATCACGGCCTGGAAATGGGGTGTGAAGGCAAGACCCTCGCCATGCCATGCCAGCGCGTGAACGGCTTCCCTGCCATCCGCAGCTTTCCGGTCATCGAGCGGTACGGCTTCATCTGGGTCTGGCCCGGCGACCCTGGGCAAGCCGACCCCGCAAAGCTGTACAGGCTCGACTGGGCAGAAGATCCAGGATGGGCCTACGGCGGCGGGTTGTATCACATCAAGTGCGACTATCGCCTGATGATCGATAACCTGATGGATCTGACGCACGAGACCTATGTCCACGCAGACAGCATCGGCCAGAAGGAAATCGATGAAGCGGCGCCGAAGACGTCTGCCAGCGGGGATACCGTTATCACCAGCCGCTTCATGGACAACATATCGGCTCCCCCGTTCTGGCGCCTGGCCCTGCGTGGAAATGGATTGGCGGATGACGTTCCGGTAGACCGCTGGCAGATTTGCCGCTTCACGCCGCCTAGCCACGTCATGATCGAAGTCGGTGTTGCGCACGCAGGAAACGGTGGCTACGAGGCGCCCGCCGACAAAAAAGCTGCCTCGATCGTGGTGGATTTCATTACCCCGGAGACCGAGACCTCCATCTGGTACTTCTGGGGCATGGCGCGGAACTTCAAGCCCGATGATGCCGAGCTGACGAAGACGATCCGTGAAGGCCAGGGAAAGATCTTCAGCGAAGACCTCGAAATGCTTGAGCGCCAGCAGGCAAACCTGCAGGCCTGGCCTGAACGCGCGCTGCTGAAGCTGAATATCGATGCGGGTGGGGTACTGTCGCGTCGCGTCATTGACCGGCTGCTGGAGCAGGAAGGCGGTCGTTCGCAGGCACAAGCCGAACGCCCGCGCGCGAAGGAGGGCGCATGACAGACGGAACCCTCACCGTCCGCATCGCGCGCAAGACGGTGGAAGCCATCGATGTCTGCAGCTTCGAACTCGTTCGCGCAGATGGATTGCCGCTACCGGCATTCAGCGCCGGCTCTCATATCGACGTGCATCTTCCCGAAGGCCGGGTTCGCCAGTACTCCCTGTGCAATGATCCCGCAGAAAGCCAGCGGTATCAGATTGCCGTGCTCCGCGACGAGGCCGGTCGCGGCGGCTCGAAGTCGATCCACGACCAGGTGCACGAAGGGGACCTGATGACGGTCAATTTCCCCAGGAACCATTTCGCGCTTGCACACGAAGCGCCGCATCACCTTCTGCTGGCCGGCGGCATCGGCGTTACGCCGATCCTTTGCATGGCCGAGCGTCTGGCTAGAACCGGCCAGAGTTTCTCGATGCACTATTGCAGCCGTTCGCGAGCGCGAACCGCATTCCTGCATCGAATTTCGACATCGGCGTTCGCAAAGGCGGTCACGTTTTACCATGACGATGTCCAGCGCATCGACCTCCGCTCAACCCTCACCAGCGTGCCGCAAGGCAGCCACCTCTATGTATGCGGACCGCGCGGCTTTATGGATGCGGTACTTGGCAACGCCAGGGAACTCGGCTGGCCTGAGAGCCGGCTGCACTACGAGTTCTTCGGCGCAAAGGTGGAGAAGCAGGAAACCGACGGCAGTTTTCAGGTACAAATCGCCAGCACCGGCGCCCTTATCGATGTCGCCCCAAACTGTACCGTGCTGGAAGCGCTGTCGTCGCACGGGGTGGAGATTCTCAGCTCCTGCGAACAAGGCGTCTGCGGCACCTGCCTCACCAGAATCCTCGAAGGGTCGCCCGATCACCGGGATTCTTATCTGACGGCCGAAGAACAGCAGGCCAATGACCAATTCTTGCCCTGCTGTTCCCGGTCCAAGTCTCCACTGCTGGTTCTGGACCTTTAGAAGACGACCCGGCTTGCTCTCCCTTGGTGGCATGTTTCCAGGAAATCTGGCCGGAGAAGACCGACCAGGCTCCGATTCAAGCTGCCACCGGCGCGCGTCCTTCGTAGGGCAGCCCGGTATAGTTTTCAGCCAGCGAGCGGCTTGCGGCCTCGGATCCGAGCAGGTAGTCCAGCTCGGCTTGCTGGATGCGGTGCCCAAAGTCGTCCGCGTCCGGGAACCGGTGCAACAGCGAGGTCATCCACCACGAGAAGCGCTCAGCCCTCCATACCCGGCGCAGGCATTTTTCAGAGTAGGCATCGAGTTCGCGCGTATCGCCTTCGTGGTAGCGGCAGATCAGGCCATCCGCGAGATGGAGCACGTCACTGACCGCCAGATTGAGTCCCTTTGCTCCCGTGGGAGGTACGATATGCGCGGCATCCCCTGCCAGGAACAGCCGACCGAAGCGCATGGGCTCGCAGACAAAGCTGCGTAGTGGCGCGATGCTCTTCTCGATGCTGGGGCCGGTCACCAGGCGCTCGGCCGCCTCGGGATCGAGCCGGCTGCGAAGTTCGTCCCAGAACCGCGCATCGGACCATTCGCCTGCGCTCTCGTCGGACGGCACTTGCACGTAGTAGCGGCTGCGCGTCATCGATCGCATGCTGCAAAGCGCGAAGCCGCGTGCGTGGGATGCGTAGATCAGTTCGTCGGACACGGGCGGCGTGTCTGCCAGCACGCCCAGCCAGCCGAATGGATAGACCCGTTCAAAGATCCGCTTGGCCGAGTCCGGCACGCTGGCCCGGCTGACCCCGTGAAATCCGTCACAGCCCGCGATGTAGTCGCACAGCAAGGTGTGGTCGGCGCCGCCATGCCGGTATCGGACGGCGGGGCGGTCGCCATCGAAATCGTGAAGCGAGACATCCTGCGCCTCGTAGACGGTCGGCATGCCAGCATCCATGCGCGCCTGCATCAAGTCGCGCGTGACATCGGTTTGGCCGTAGACCGTGACACTGCGGCCAGTCAACGCGTGCAGGTCGATCCGGCGCCGGGCGCCGCCGTACGACAGCTCGATGCCGTGATGCACAAGGCCACGCTCACGCAGCCGCGCACTGACACCTGCCCTGGTCAACGCGTCGACTGTGACGCTCTCTAGGATGCCGGCGCGAATCCGCCCAAGCACGTATTCCGGGCTGCGCTGCTCGATGATGACGTTGTCGATGCCGGCGACGGTCAGCAACTGTCCCAGCAGCAGGCCAGCGGGCCCGGCGCCGATGATCGCAACGCGGGTTGAGGTGGGAAGGGCGGGGTCGGGATTGGCAATAGCCATGCTTTGTCTCCTGGATCGCTATCGAAATGACGATTGCAAGATAGGCTCCAGATGGGCGCCCTGGAATGGACAGATCGAACCAACGACAGCAAAATCGGAACATTCAAGAAGATATGCGCCCCGTCCCATTGAACACTGTACCGACCTATTCGCTGTATGGCGTGAGCTCGGCCGAGCCGCTGGCCGATCAGCTCCATCTTGAGTCGATCGCAGCGCGCAGCCGTCTCTACGACTGGGAAATCCGGCCGCACAAGCACGAGCACTTCCTTCAAATCCTGTACATCCAGAAGGGAGGTGGCGAGGCGCTGCTCGAGGGGCGGCGGCAGCGCCTTTGCGGCGGCTCGCTGATCACGATGCCGCCTGGGCATGTCCACGGGTTTCAGTTCTCCCGAGGCACCGATGGCATCATCGTCACGATGACGGGGGGTTACCTGCGCACGTTGCTAGGCGGGGTGCCCGACGCCGTGGCCAGGCTGGATGTACCGCGTCATGACCGCATCAGCCGGCGGCACGCATTAGCGGGGACGCTTGTCCTGTTGCGCCAACAGATGAAGCAGCCGCTTATCTGGCGAGGAGCCGCGTTGTCGGCGCTGCTGACACTGCTACTGATCGAAATTGCCCGGCTCGCGCAAAGCGAGGGAGGAGGCGACGCCCGTGGCAGAGGCCGGCCTATACGGCATTTCGACCTTTTCCATCAGTTGTTGGAGGGAGGCTATCGCGAGTACAAGGATATTGGGCACTACGCCGCGAAGATAGGCGTGACCGAGACCCAGCTCAACCGCATCTGCCGCCGGCTGGCAGGACGGTCAGCGCTGCAGATCATCCACGCGCGTATTGTCGCCGAAGCCCAGCGCGATCTTCTGTTCAGCGACCTGGCGGTCAAGCAGATCGCCATCTCGCTGGGATTCACGGATACGAATTATTTCTCGCGTTTCTTCGCGCGCATCACTGGCCAGACGCCGACCGCTTTCCGGGAATCCGGCCGCGGCAGTCTGCCTGCGTTCGTGACCAGACCGGGTACGAACGCACCGCGCTGAGTCAGTCAGTACCGGATTCGGCAAACACCACTTCGGCCAGGTGAAACGCCGAGTTCGCGGCCGGCACACCGCAATAGATCGCTGTCTGCAACAGGACTTCCTTGATCTCGTCGCGGGTTACGCCGTTGTTGGCAGCTGCGCGCAGATGCAGCTTCAGTTCATCGGTACGGTTCAGCGCCACCATCATGGCGATGGTCAGCAGGCTGCGGGTATGGCGCGGCAGCCCCTCGCGCGTCCAGATCTCGCCCCAGGCGTAGCGCGTGATGAGATTCTGGAATTCTTCATTGAGCGGCGACAGCCGCGCCAGGGAACGATCGACATGCGCGTCGCCGAGCACCTCGCGCCGCACCGAGAGGCCGGCGTCATAGCGGGCGTGTTCGTCTGCCACGGGCAGTCGGCCTTGCACGAAATCGACCAGTGCGGCGGTGAAACGGCCCGGCTGCTCGAAGCTGGAGAGATGCGCGGCAGGCAATTCCATGAAGCGCGCACCGGCAATGGCATCGGCCAGCGCACGGCCCTCCTGCGCGGTAGTTGACGGATCCTCGCTGCCGGCAATGACCAGCACCGGGACCGTGATCGCCGATACCGTCTCGCGGAAGTCGGCGTCACGCACCGCCGCGCAATTGGCCGCATATCCGCGTGGATCGAGTGCTGCCAGCACGCCGCGCAGGCCGTCGAGCGCGCGATCCGCCGTGGCCGAAAACCCGGGAGTAAACCAACGCTCGAGCGAAGGCGCGACCATCCCGCCCATGCCCTCCCGCAGGACGGTGTCAATTCGAGCGTTCCATCCCTGCGCGTTGCCGATCCTGGCGGCGGTATTGGCCAGCACGATGCGCGAGAAGCGCTCGGGAGCATGGATGCCAAGCCACATACCGGTCAGTCCGCCCATCGACAGGCCACAAAACACGGATTCACGGATGCCTAGCGCGTCCAGGATAGCGATCACATCCTGGCCGAGTTGCGCCACAGTGAAGGCATCGCCGGACGCGGTCGAGCGGCCATGCCCGCGCGTGTCGTAGCGCACGACGCGAAAGCGCCCGGCCAGCGCCGCGGCCTGCGGGTCCCACATGGTGTAGTCGGTGCCAAGCGAGTTGGAGAAGATGATGGCGGGGGCTGCCTCGGGACCATCGACGGCGTAGAAAATCCGGGCATCTGCGTGATCGAGATAGGGCAATGCAGTCTCCTGAAATGTTGGCCAGTCAGCGTGCTGCGCGTCCGGCAAGGGTGGCTTGCCAGGCCTGTACCGCGGCATCCGCGAAAGCCGATGACTGGCCCGTGTAGTTGGCGGGGTTGGCAAGACGGTCGAGCGTGGCATCGTCGAGCAAGCCCGCATGGGCGGGTTCTTGCCGCAGCGTGCGGGCCAGCGCATCGCGCAAACTGGTGCCGTCGGCCACGGCGCGGCGCGAGGCGCGCTCCACCAGATGGTGCGCCTGCAGCCGTCCGATGCGCCCGCCTAGTTCCAGCATCGCGGCCTCGCCCAGGATCAACCCGTGCGTAAGATCGAGGTTGGCACGCATGCGTGCCACATCGACGTGCAGCCCCGCCAATACCTCGCCCATCTGGCGCAGCGCGCCAGCGGCCAGCGTGACGATCTGCGGCAGCGTGTCCCATTCCGCCTGCCAGCCGCCAAGTGCGCGCTCGTGTTCCTGCACCATGCCAGCCAGCATGATCATCACCAACGGCGGCACGCGCACCGATACAGTCAGTACCGCCGCGCATCCGACCGGATTGCGTTTGTGCGGCATGGTGCTGGAACCGCCGCGCCCAGGGCCAGTGGGTTCGGCCACTTCCGCCACCTCGGTCTGCATTAGCAGCGAAATATCGCGTGCCATCTTGCCAAGCGTGCCCGTCAGCATGCCGAGCGTGGTGGCAACTTCAACCATGCGGTCACGATGCGCATGCCACGGCAGCACGGGGTTGGCCAGGCCCAGTTCGCGGGCCAGCGCGGCAGCCACCGAGGGCGCGGCGTCGCCCAGGCTGGCAAGCGTTCCCGCGGCGCCGCCGAACTGCAGTGCGCGGGCCCGCGCGCGCGCCGCATCGAGGCGGGCGAGGTCACGGCGCAGCGCGTCGAGCCAGCCGGCCGCCTTGCAGCCAAAGGTGGTCGGCAGCGCATGCTGCAGCCAGGTGCGCGCTACCATCGGCGTAGCGCGATGCGTGGTGGCCAGCGCGGCGCAGGACTCGCCCACGCGTACCAGATCGATATCGAGTATGCGCAGCGCGTCGCCGAGCTGGAGCAGCAGCGCGGTGTCGATGATGTCCTGGCTGGTGGCACCCCAGTGTACGAAGCGCGCGGCCTCGGCATCGCGCTCGGCCACGGCGGCGGTCAGCTGTTTGACGAACGGAATGGCGAGATTGCCGGCAGCGACCGCGGCCTGGGCCAGCGCATCGCGATCGATGGCGCCGACGTCGCGGCAGACTTCGGTGATAACCGTCGAGGCAGCGGCCGGGATCACGCCGCATTGCGCTTCGGCGCGCGCAAGCGCTGCCTCGACGTCGAGCATGCGCTGCACGGTGCCGGCGTCGGAAAAAATGTCCAGCACCGCTGGGCTGCCGAACATGGGGGCGGTGAGACGCGTCACGGTTGGCATGGAGGCGATCGGTTGGGATTCGTGGCGATAATGACCACCCGACTACTCGTCTGTCGTGGGTGGCCGGGATGCTCTGGCTGCCGGCACGGCGTGTCAGATATCGAAGAACGCGGTCTCGTCCGGGCCCTGCAGCACGATATCCCAGCGCAGCGTGCCGTTGCCGGCGTCGTTGCCAACGAGCGTGTCGCGTCGTTCCGGCGGTACCAGCGCCAGCACCGGATCGGCGCCATTGGCCACGGCCTCGTCCGGAAAGTACAAGCGCGTGGCCAGGTGCCTGACCAGCCCGCGCATGAATACCGACACCATGATGTGCGGCGCCTGCTGCCGGCCATCGACAGCGGGCACGGCGCCTGGCTTGACGGTGACGAAGCGGAACGAGCCGTCGGCCTCGGTCGGCACGCGGCCGAAACCGGTAAAGCCGGACACCAGCGGCAACTCACGCGTGTCTTCGGCGTGGCGGTAGCGGCCGGCGGGGTTGGCCTGCCAGATCTCGACCATGCCGTCCGGCACGGGCTCGCCGTCGCCGTCGATGACGCGGCCTTCGATCACGATGCGCTGGCCCGACAGTGCCGGCGCGCCGGTGGTCAGGTCGGCGCAGTCGAGCCCGCTCAGGCCGATATGGAGGTAAGGACCGACGGTCTGGGATGCGGTGGCATAAAGCATGGTCTTACTCCATCGGCGTGGCATCGCGGCCACGCAGCACGATATCGAAACGGTAGCCGAGCGCGTATTCGGGCTGGGTGGTCTCCCAGTCCAGGCTGGCGATGAGCCGGCCGCGCGCCTTCTGGTCCGGCACGCAGTTGAAGATCGGGTCGAACGGCAGCAGCGGATCGCCGGGGAAGTACATCTGCGTCACCAGTCGCGTGGCGTAGGCATTGCCGAACAGCGAGAAGTGGATATGCTGCGGTCGCCAGGCATTGTGGTGGTTGCGCCAGGGATAGGCCCCGGGCTTGATGGTCTTGAATCGGTAGTGCCCGTTGGCGTCGGTGACGGTGCGGCCTGCGCCGGAGAAATGCGGATCCAGCGGCGCGTCATGCTGGTCGCGCTTGTGCACGTAGCGGCCGGCTGCATTGGCCTGCCACACCTCGATCAGCGCGTTCGGCACCGGCCTGCCGTTTTCGTCCAGCACGCGGCCGGTCACGAGAATGCGCTCGCCGATGGGCTCGCCGCCATTGCCGATTGTGAGATCGTTATCCCCCTCGCGCACGAACTCGGCGCCGAAGCCGGGACCGGTCATTTCGGACAGTGACTGCGGCAGCGCAATCAGCGGCCGGCCGGGCGAGCGCTTCTGCGTGGAAGCATAGGGATCGAAGCGGTATTCGGGCTGCGTGTCCCAGTAGGGACGGCGGTATTGGGCAAGGCGGGTCATTTGCGCAGTCTTGTGGTGGGAATGGCACGACTTTAGGCAACACCTAAATTCATGTAAATTGACTTTCTTTAGAATTACGATAACTTTCCTTTATGGAAACGCGCGCCCCCTCATCCGTTGAAAGCTTTCGCAACCGCCTGCGACTTCGGCATCTCTATTGCTTCGTGGCGGTTTCGCAGACCCAGCACCTTGGCCGTGCCGCCGACCGCCTCGGGCTGACGCAGCCCGCCGTCTCCAAGACGCTGAGCGAACTGGAGGCCCTGACCGGCACGGGCCTGCTGGTGCGCCGGCGGGCGGGCACCGAACTGACCACGGCCGGCACGCGCTTCCTTCGACACGCGTTGCGCATCCTCGCGAATATCGATGCGGCGGCCGACAGCATGGCCGGCGAGCAGGCGCAGCCACAGGAGCGCATCCGGCTGGGCGCGCTGCCCAGCGTCGTGCCCGCCGTGCTGACCGATGCCTTGCTGCGCTTCCGTGCCGCGCACCCCGCGGTCGGGCTTGCGGTCCAGACCGGCATGAACCGCGGCCTGATCGACCAGCTCAAGGCCGATGTGCTGGATCTTGTCATTGGCCGGATGGATGACCCGGTTGCCATGGAGAGCCTGTGGTTCGAATCGCTGGGCCCGGACTCGCTGGTGCTGGCGGTGCGCCCCACGCATGCGCTTGCCGCCGTATCGCGGCCGACCTTGCTCGACGTGCTGGCGTGGCCGCTGGTGATCCCTGCAGTGGGCTCGATCCCCCGCCACAACACCGAAAGCCTGCTCGCTCGCCACGGCCTGCCCCTGCCGGGCGGATGCGTGGAAACGTCGGACGCCTACCTCGGACGGCTGCTCGCCAGCCACAGCGACAGCGTGTGGGCGGCGCCGCTGTCCGCCGCGCAGCGCGCGGTGGACGAGGGTGAGCTGGTGTTGCTGGCGCTCGATACGCAGGGTACGGAGGAACCGATCGGCCTGTTGCGGCACCGCGACCGCACGCTCAGCCCGATGGCCGAAGCGCTGGCCGATTGCATCCGCGCCGCGGCCAAACCGCTCCATGCGACCACATCATCGTTACCACTGCAACGGCGGACTGGCGACCCGGCCGCGTAGCGCAGGGGGGGCGCATCAGAACCGGTGACGGATCCCCAAGCCGATGCTGTTGCCGGTGGCCAATCCGCTGACTTTGTCGTACATGTAGTTGACGTAGACATCCGTGCGCCGGGACAGATAATAGTCGTAGCCGATGGCAGCCGTGTTCCTGCGCTGGACCTGCGCCTCGCCAAGGCGGCGCGACGTGTGTGCCCACGCGACCAGTACATTGCCCGCACCAACCGGTGTCGACGCGCTGAGGGCCAAGGTATGGTCGCGCAGGGCGTTGTTGCTGCTGGCGTACTGGTACTGCGCGAACAACCTCGTCACGGTGAAGTCATAGGAGATGCCGCCCTGGACCGCCTTCTGGGTCGTCGCGCCATTGTTGAACAAGGGCGCGATGGCAACGTACTGCGCCGCCAGCGTGGCACCGAACTTGCCACCCGCGTATGTCAGGTTGGCGCCATAGTTGGCTTGTCCGGCGTGGCCCGGCGCTTCACCGAGTGCGTAGATGACATTGCCGGTGAGGCCTCCTAGCGACGGGGTGGTGACCAGCAACGAGTTGCTCCATGCCGTGTCGCCCTGGATCGACGGTCTGCCCAGGCCCGAAGCGATGAAGGTATGCAGCAGCATCGGCGAAAAGGTGAACGAATCCCGGAATGCGTTGAAGCTCAGGGTCGAAACGAAATAGGGGTTGGCATTGCGCCCCAGTGCGATCTTGCCGAGCTTGCCATCCATGCCCACGTACGCGCCCCGTGCAAAAAGCGGATCGCCGTTGAAGCGGCCTGAAGCACCCTGGTCCACCCGGAGGTAGCTTTCCAGGGCGAAGAAGACGCCCAGGCCACTGCCCAGATCCTCGCGGCCGCGCAAGCCGAAGTAGGACGTGGTCATGCCTCCGTTCTGGATCGCAGCGGTGTGTGCCGGGGCGCCGCTGGGCTTGAGCGAGCCGGCGAATACATCGGTCAGTCCATACAATGTCACTGCGCTTTGCGCGTGCGCGCCAAAAACCTGGCACGCAAGCACCCCTGCCGCCGCGGCGGCATATCGATTCCTTCGCATGTTGTCTCCGGTCTAGTTAGGTGGTCGTTGGCGTCGTGGGTGCGGCACGAGCAGACCCTGGTGGGCTTTGCTGAAAGCCGACAATGGCGTCTGCGACGGCTTCCCGCAGCAGCCGGCATGCGGCCGAGCGGTGCGTCCGGTCATGCCACAGCAGGTAGAAGCGCATGGGCGGGAACGACAATGGTGGCGCAACCACCGCCAACGGCAGCGTTGCCGCATGCGCTTGCGCGAAGCGCCGGCTGGTGGTGAAGATCAGGTCCGACTGCGTCAGCAGATCCGGCACGTTGTTGAAGTAGGGCAGCACCACCTTGACGTGGCGACGCAGCCCCAGTTGTGCCAGGTAGGCGTCGATCACGCCGAGCTGGTTGACGTTGAACGGCAGCAGGCCCAGGTGGTCGCAGGCCAGGTAGTCCGCCTGCGTGAACTCGGGCCGTTTCAGGATCGGGTGCCCCTGCCGCATCAGGCAAACGATTTCGTCCTCGAACAGCGGCAGCAGGTGCAGGTGCTCCGGAGGCGTGCCCCAGTTGCCGACCACCAGGTCCAGCGCACCGGATTCGAGCGCTTCCAGGTAGTCGAAATCCATGGTCAGCGAATGCACTTCCACCGAAGCGCCCGGCATGCTGCGCAGGATCCTTGCAATCACCGTGGGAATGAAGCGCGAGCTGACATAGTCGAGCGAGCCCAGGTGAAAGGTTCGGTTGATCTGTGTGGGCCCTGACACCGGGGGCGGCACGCACAGGGCATCCAGCTCTTCCAGGGCACCCTGCATGCGCTCATAGAGCGAGGCCATGCGCTCGGTCGGCACCATGCAGTTGCGGCCTCGCACAAAGAGCGGGTCGTCGAAGATGTTGCGCAGCCTGGACAGGCCGGCGCTGACCGTCGATTGCGGCAGATTGAGCCGCCCGGCAGCGCGGGATACGCTCTTTTCTTCCATGACAGCCACCAGCAGGCGGAGCAGGAATCCATCGAGTTGGTCGCTCGGATGCTTCATCGGTGTCAACCCAGATGTTGGCCGCTCAGACTACCAGGGCGGCCTGCTCCGCGCCTTTCCTGGACCTACGATTGAACACGGCGTTCAGCACGATGGCGGTCAGGCAGCCGGTGGTGATACCGCTGTGCAGGAAGATCCGCAGCGTGCCGTCGACGTGCTCGTAGAAGTTCGGCACCGCCACCGTTATCAGGCCGATGCCCAGGCTGGCGGCAATCACGATGGTGTTGTTGCCGTCGGTCAGGTCCACCTTGGCCAGGATGCGCAGGCCCGTGGTCGCGATCATGCTGAACATGACCAGCCCGGCTCCGCCCAGCACCGCCAGCGGCATCGACGCGAACACCGCCGCCAGCTTGGGGAACAGTCCCAAGGCCAGCAGCAGCACGCCGGTGGTCGCCACCACCCAGCGGCTGCGCACGCCCGACATCGCCACCAGGCCGACGTTGGCGTTGTAGGCGCAATAGGGGAAGGTGTTCAGCAACCCGCCGATCACGGTCGACAGGCCATCCGCGCGCAAGCCGCGGGCGATCGCGTGATCATCGATTTCCTTGTCGACCATTTCGCCCACGGCGAAGAAGTCCGCGGTGACTTCGGTCAGGATCACCAGCATCGCCACACACATCAACACCACCGAAACCGGGTCGAACACCGGCATGCCGAAAGCAAGCGGACGGATCACTCCCAGCCATGGCTCATTGCCGAGGCTGGAGAAATCCGCCTTGCCGATGGCCATGGCAAGTCCCGTTCCAGTCAGCAGGCCGATCAGCACCGCGGCATTGCGCAGCAGGCCGCGCCCGAAGCCGAACACCAGCAGCACCGTGCCCAGCGATACGCCGGCCAGCATCAGGTTGGGCGGCGAACCGAAGTCGGGGGCCTTGGGCACGCCGCCGGCGGACCAGCGCACCGCCACTGGCAGCAACGACAGGCCGATCAGCAGGATCGTCGTGCCCATCACCACCGGCGGGAAGAAGCGCCGGACCCTGCCGAAGAAGGGCGCAACCAGCATGCAGAAGATGCCGGCGGCGATGGTGGCCCCGTAGACCGCCGGCATGCCATGCTCCTTGCCGATCAGGATCATCGGTGTCACCGCGACAAAGCTGCATCCCTGGATCAGGGGCAGGCGGATGCCGAACTTCCAGAAGCCGACCGACTGGATCAGCGTGGCGATCCCGCAGGCAAACAGATCGGCGTTGATCAGCATCACCAGCTGATCGTGGGACAGGCCGATGGCGTTACCGACCACGATCGGGATGGAAACCGCCGCGGCATACATGACCAGCAGATGCTGTAGCGCCAGGATCAGGTTCTTGCCGGGCGGCAGCCAGGCATCGACCGGATGGACCCGGTAGGCTTGGGGGGCGTTCATAGTCTCACTCCAGGAATGGATGGGAAGTCTTGTGCTTCCTCATGTCGATGATGGGCATCGGTGTGCCTGCATATTCCGCATTCGGCCAGTGCAAGGCAAGCCGCCGGCGCGCACGCTGCAGCGCAGCATGACATGCCAGGCCCGATGGCGGACATCGCGCACGCGTGCAAGGCGAAAGGCGCCTCGCCAGCAGGGCATTGCCGATGTGCGGATGCGGAAAACCCTGCCAGTATCGGCTTTATCGATTTCCTAAGTCGGCGTTCTCGGTGGGCGCACCGGCAGCCGGCCGGATATCGGATTTCTCGCTATTCATTATCGAGCCAGGCTGGATGCCTGAGGCCGCGCCGCTTCATAGACTCTCCCTCATCGTTGCATTGACGATGAAACGGACCGCAGGGGTTTGCCGCCGCGGTCCGGAACGGAGACTGATCAATGAGTGGTGACAACTTATCCCTGGCCGTGGCGGCCATCCGCAGCATCACGCCAGAGGTGAAGGAATTCACCTTGCGCAATGCCGTTGGCGTAACCCTGCCGCCCTACGCCGCCGGCGCCCACTTGCGTTTCATGCTCGACGCGGGCGGGGTGCGCCATGAACGCTGCTATTCCCTGCTGGACGCATGCAATCGTTCGAACCTCTATCGCATTGCCGTGCACCGTGCCCCGCACAGCCGCGGCGGCTCGGCGTTTATGTGCGAGCAGGTTGCGGTGGGCAGCGTGCTGGCATGCGCGGCACCGCGCAACGATTTCCCGCTTGCGCCGGACGCCAGCCAGCATGTGCTGATCGCGGGCGGCATCGGCATTACCCCGATCCTGGCCATGGCGAAGGCGTTGCAGGCGGCGGGAAAGTCCTACGAGCTGCATTACGTCGCGCGTAGCCCGGAGGCCATGCCGTACCGCGACTACATCGCAGCGCAGCTCGGGGCGCGGGCCCGGCTCTATTTCGATCACGGCGAGCCGGCGCGGGGCATGCCGATCCGCGACATCATCGGCCCGCCCGCAGCGGGCCGGCATCTCTATGTCTGCGGACCGCAAGCGATGATCGATGCAACCCTGGCGCTTGCCACGCAGCACGGATGGGCGCGGGCAGCCGTGCACTTCGAACTGTTCGGAAATGCCGTGCGCGCCGAGGACAAGCCGGTCGAGCTGCAACTGGCGCGAAGCCAGCGCACCGTCCATGTGGCCCCGCATGAGAGCCTGCTGGACGCCTTGCTGCGTGATGGGCTGGACCTGCTCCACGACTGCCGACGCGGTGAATGCGGCGTCTGTGCCGTGCCGGTCCTCGACGGCATTCCGGACCATCGCGATTACGCCCTCAGCCAGGCGCAGAAGGCGGCCAACGCAAGCCTGTGCGTGTGCGTGTCGCGGGCCCGCACGGCCACGCTGAAACTCGACCTGTAGGAGCCAGCATGAAATGGATTAAAAACCGGTGGTACGCCGCGGCACTGAGTCAGGAGCTCGGCAGCGCCATGATCTCGCGCCGGCTGTTCGGCGAAAACATCGTCCTGTTCCGCGACGCCGCGGGCCGCCCGGCGATGCTCAGCGACCGTTGCCCGCACAAGGGCGCACCGCTGTCGCGCGGCAAGCTCTGCGACGGCGTGGTCAGTTGCCCGTATCACGGCTTGCAGTTTGATGGCACCGGCAAGTGCATTCATATTCCAAGCCAGGGCAATATTCCGCCGACGGCACGGCTGAAGGCCTATCCCTGCCTGGAGCGCTACGGCATTGCCTGGTTCTGGCCCGGCGACCCCGAACTGGCGGACCCGGCCCTGCTGTGCGACATCCCGAACTATGGCGCGTCGGGCTGGGAGGCCTTCCACGGCCCGCACACGCTGTTCCCCGCCAGCATTGCCAATATCCTCGACAACCTGGTCGACCCCGCGCACACGACCTTTGTCCACCAAGGCACCATTGGCGGCGCCGATGCCAGCGAGGTCCCGCTGGTGGTCGAGCAGCACGAAACCCGGATCACTGTCGGCCGCTGGATCGAACAGTCCGAGCCGGTACCGGTGATGCAGCGCTACGGCGGCTTCCGGGGCCGCGTGGACCGCTGGCAGTTCTACCACCTGTACGCGCCGAACCTGTCGCTGGTCGACATGGGCGCCGTCGACGCCGGCGGCGCGCGTGACGAGGCCAGCATGAACCGGCAGTACCGCACGCTGTCCTACGCGGCGCTGACGCCGGAGAGCGACCACACCACGCACTATTTCTGGTTTGTGCTGCGCACCTTTGCGCTGGGCGATGCCGCCGTGACCGATGAAATGCGGCAGGCATACATCGTCACCTTCGATGAAGACCGCGCCTTGCTGGGGGCGATCCAGGCGAACACCGGAGACATGCTCGGCAACCCGCTGCGGCTTGCCATCGACAACGCTTCGATCCGGCTGCGCCGCGTCCTGGACCGGCTGCTGGAGCAGGAACAGGGCACTGGCGTCCAACCCGTTTCCATCGCCATTCCTGTCGTGGAGCAGGCATGCACGAACTCCTGATCGGCTGCAACGGACGCAGCGCACAGCACGCCCCGGGCAATGCGCCCTCGATCGACGAACAGTTCCGCATGGTCAAGGCCGCCGGCGTGTTCGATTTCTTCGACCGCCTGCCGCAACCGGGCCAGGAGGACGCGTACCTGCGCGCCTCGGAAAAGCATGGCCTGCCCATCCTGACCGGGCTGTGGACCTATACCGCCGGCAAGGACGAGGCCCTGCTGCGGCAGAACCTGCGGCTTGCCAGCCGCGCCGGCAGCCTGTGCCACAACATCATGCTGTTCGACGCGCACGCCGACGGCCATTCGCTCAGCGACGACGAGGTCGTGGCGTTCTATTGCCTGGCGTTCGAAGAAGCGGCGCGGCTGGGTATCGAGATTACGTTCGAAGTCCACATCTACATGTGGTCCGAAGACTTCCGTCGCGTGCTGGCGGTCGCGCGCAAGGTGCGCGAACGCGGCCTGCCGTTCAATTTCCTGCTCGACCACAGCCACGTGCTGCTCAAGCTGGAGTCTCCCGCGGAGCAGGACCGGTCCGGCATCCGCGCGGACGTGGAGGCGGGCCGGCTCATCCTCGATCCGTTCGAGCCCGGCAATATCGTCGATGCCTGGATCGCGGAGAACATGACGCTGTGGCATTCGGTGCGGCCGGTGGCGCCGAATGGCCCGCTGAACCAGTGGGCCAGCCATCCGGACGGCAGCCCGGGCCGGGCGTGCCAGTACCCCTTCCTGAGACCGCGGCCGGGCGAATGGCACAGCGACTGGTTCGCCTACAAGCTGGAACCATCGAAGGAGGTGGTGCGCAAGGTGCTGGCCGCGCACTTCGGCAATGCCGACAGCCGGCTGCGCTACGTCACCACCGAAATCATCGACTTGCCCGATTACGGCGACGGCGCCAGGTATTCGCTGTTCGAGCATAGCGTGGCGCTGGCGCAGTGGCTGCGCGCCGAGGTCGACAAGGCGAAGTCGGCATCCGCCACGCAACCGTAAGCCCTGTACACGCCGGCTCCGCGCGCTGGCGGCGCGGTACGCACGACCGTGACGCCAGGGGCCTCCCATCGATTTCCTTCATACCAGAAATTCGCATTGCGCCGTTGTTGCGGGCCGGCGGTATCCGTATCTTGCCTCTGACAACGACATACCAAAAAAGGGGGCTGGATGAGCAGCATCGAAGCAAGCGTGTGGAACGAGTGGTACCCGGTCGCGGTCGTGGAAGACGTTCCCCGCAATACCCGCCAGCAGACGCGCCTGCTGGACGTGGACATCGAGTTCAGCCGGGATGACAGCGGCGCATTCTCGGCGCGCCGGCTGGACCACGGCACGCCGTGCCGCGCGATCACGCGCTTTCATACATGCTGGGTTTCGCTTGGCAACCCGGATGACGGGTTCTTCGCCATCGGCGAATTCGCCGAGGCGGATCGCCGCATCCTGGGCCTTGGCTCGGTGCAGATCCATGCCTCCGGCCTGCGGGTCGTCGAGAACTTCCTGGACATGGCGCATTTTCCGTATGTGCATGGCGGGATCCTGGGGGAAGTGCCGCATACCGACGTGAGGCCCTACCGCGTGGTGGTCGACCGGGAACACGACGAGATCCTGGCCGAGGACTGCAGGTTCTACCAGCCGATGGCGGGAGCGGCCGCAACCGAAGGGATCGATGCCCACTATGTCTACCGGGTCGCCCGGCCGTTCGTGTCGATCCTCTACAAGACCAGTGTCGCCGATGCGGCCAGGCGCGATGTGATCTGCCTGTTTGTCCAGCCCGTCAGCGAAGACATTTGCGTGGGCCACTTCCTGATCGCCTGCGTCGACAAGGAACACACCGACAGCGAGCTGCGCCTGTTCCAGCAGACCATCGTCGGCCAGGACCTGATGATCCTGACCAACCACCTGCCCAGGACCCTGCCGCTGGCAACGGACTTCGAAGTGCCGACGCGAGCCGACGCGATGTCGGCGGCATACCGCCGCTGGCTGCGCGACAAGAACATCGACTATGGAACGTACCGCGTCCACTGAGCCGGCGTTATGGAGATCGACGGAATGAACCCGCAAATGACCCCCTGGCATGCCGTGGCGCAACCGGCAGACCTGCCGCCGCGCCATGTCGTCCACGCCCAGCTGCACGGCATCGAACTGGCGCTGTGGCGCGCCGACGATGGTGCCGTGAATGCCTGGGAGAACCGCTGCCCGCACCGCAGCGTGCGTCTCACGCTGGGGGTGAACACCGGCCAGACGCTACGCTGCCAGTACCACGGCTGGCAGTACCAGAGCGGCGATGGACGCTGCAGCTTCATCCCCGCGTCCAGCGATGCCGAGCCGCCGGCCAGCCTGTGTGCACGCCGGTTTGCCGTGGCCGAGGCGAACGGCTACGTCTGGGTCAGCCTGGATCCCGCACAAACCGGCCAGGTGCCTGACTTTCCCGGGCTTCCGCTGGCGCTGCGCGCACTGCCGGTTCGCGCTGACGTCGACACGGTGGCTGCCGCATTGCTGGCTTACAACGACGGCCCGGCGCGCGCTTCCCGGGCGGGCAGCATGATCGATGCCCGCTGGCAGACGCCGGACGGAAGCTGCGCCATGCGCTTCTGGTTGCAGCCCGCCAGCCCCGGCCTCACCGTCGTGCATGCGGCGATGGACCCGGGCGGCGGCAATGCTGCCGCGGCGCGCCGCTGGTTCAACCAGCGCCTGTCGACGCTGCGCCGCGGGCTGGAGCGCCAGGCTGCGGCGCAACCAGCGCAGCGCGCCGAGGTGATCTCGTTCCTGCCGCCCGCCAGGACGGCCACGCCACGGCGCTTGCTGCGCACCACGGTGGTGTCGCGCTGGATGACGGCGCCGGACATCGTCGCGCTGCGGCTCGCCCTGCCCGAAGGAGAGCGCCCGGACATGCCTGCCGGCGCGCATGTCGACGTGCATACGCCCAACGGGTTTGTGCGCCCGTACTCGCTGGTCAATGCGCCCGAGGAGCGCGACTGCTTCGTGCTGGGCGTCAAACGCGAACCGCAGTCGCGTGGCGGCTCCCGCGACGTGCATGAGCAGGTCAAGGTGGGCGACACACTGACCGTGTCGGTGCCGCGCAATCATTTCGCGCTGGTGCCGGAGACCGGCGCGACCCTGTTTGCCGGCGGCATCGGCATCACCCCGATCCTCGCGATGGCCGCCCGGCTGCAGCATGCGGGCCTGTCCTTTGCGCTGCATTACTTTGCGCGCGGTGCCGAGCATGTCGCGTTCAGTGAGCGGCTCGAGCGGCTGCGCAACGTCCGGTTGCATCTCGGGCTTTCCAACGATGGCGCGCGAGATGCGCTCGACGAGGTGCTGCGTCAGGTCCCGGCCAGCCATCACCTCTATGTCTGCGGGCCGCTCCCGCTGATCGAACTGGTCCGCGAGCGCAGCGGCATGCTGGGCATCGCCGCGGACAGGGTGCACAGCGAGCTGTTTGCCAATGAAGTGTCGCATGACGCGGACCGGCCGTTCCGGGTCCGGCTCGGGCGCAGCGGCGGCGAATTCGTGGTGCCGGCCGGCGTGGCGCTGAGCGATGCCATCCGTGCGCGAGGCATTGCGCTCGCCACCTCGTGCGAGCAGGGCGTGTGCGGATCGTGCCTGACCGCCGTCGCCGAAGGAACGCCCGAGCATCGCGACGTCTACCTGACCGACGAGGAGAAGGCCAGCGGACGCTGCCTGCTGCCGTGCGTGTCGCGCAGCCAATCCGAACTGCTGGTGCTGGACCTTTGAGAGACCCGCGCATGATCATCCTCTACGACTACGAGTTATCCGGTAACTGCTACAAGCTGCGCCTGTTCATGAGCCTGACAGGCGTGGCTTACCGCAAGCAGGGCATCGAGTTCTTTCCCGGCAAGGAACACAAGCGGGATGCTTTTCTTGCGCTCAATCCGCTCGGGCAATTGCCTGTGCTCGATGACGACGGCTTTGTCATGCGCGACGCCCAGGCCACGTTGAGCTACCTGGCCGCGCGCTATGACCAGACCGGCCGCTGGTATCCGACGGACGATCCTCAGGCGCTGGGCGAAGTCAATATGTGGCTGGCCTTCGCCGACAGCATTACCGCAACCGCATCGGCCGCACGGCTGCACGACCTGTTTCGCTATCCGTTCGACGTGGACAAGGCACGGGCCGGCGCGCACGAACTGTTCCGCGTGCTGGACGAGCAGCTGTGGTTCTCCGAGCAGGACCATGGCGGCTGGGTCTGCCGTGGCGAGCACCCGACCATTGCGGATATCGCCTGCTTTCCCTACGTGATGCTGTCTGACGAAGGCGGCATCTCCCTGCAGGAATACCCGGCCATCCGGCGCTGGACGGATCGGGTCAAGCGCTTGCCCGGATTCGTCGCCATGTCGGGCATTTTCTAGGGCGGCGGTCGGCGCCGTCCATATAAAACAGGGCTGCAAAAGCCCGTCGAGGAGACCAAGGTGGAGACCAGATCCTATAAGCCAGCCGGCTCGCGCAGTCCGGCGGATGAAATACTGCCGTTCGGACGCCTTGCGGTACTGGGCTTCCAGCATGTGCTGGTGATGTATGCCGCGGCCATCGCGGTGCCGCTGATCATCGGCGGCGCGCTGCGCCTGCCCAAGGAGCAGATCGCCTTCCTGATCAGTGCCGACCTGTTCGTGTCCGGACTGGTGACCATCGTGCAGACCGTCGGCGTGCGCTGGTTCGGCGTGCGCCTGCCGATCATGATGGGGGTGTCCTTCACAGGCATCGGCACCATGATCGCGATCGGCGCCAAGCCGGAACTGGGGCTGCCCGGCATCTTCGGCGCCATGCTGGTGGCCGGATTGATCGTGATCGCGCTGGCGCCGTTGATTGCGCGCATGCTGCGCTTCTTCCCGGAGGTGGTAGTCGGGACCATCCTGGTCGCCATCGGCGTGTCGCTGACGGAAGTCAGCGTGACCTGGGCCGGCGGCGGCTATGGCAGCCCGGACTTCGGCAATCCCGCCTACGTCGCGGTCGCGGTTGCGGTGCTGTTGTTCATCCTGCTGGTGACCCGGCATGCGCGCGGATTTGTCGGCAACGTGGCGGTGCTGCTGGGCATTGCCTTTGGCCTGGCCCTCAGCCTGGCCATGGGCAAGGTCGACTTCTCGGCGGTCAGCGAAGCGCCCTGGCTCGGGCTGGTGCTGCCCTTGCATTTCGGCATGCTCAAGTTCGATTTCTGGTCCATCGTCAGCATGACCATCGTGATGCTGGTCAATGTGATCGAGACCGCGGGCGTGTTCGTCGCGGTAGGGCGCATGACCGGCAGGACCATGTCGCGCGACGACATGGTGCGCGGCTTCCGCGCCGACGGCCTGGGTTCGGTGGCCGGCGCCATCTTCAATATCTTTCCCTATACCTCCTATTCGGAGAATGTCGGCCTGCTCGAGGTGACCGGCGTGCGCAGCCGCTGGGTATGCGCGATGGGCGGAGTGTTCCTGATCCTGCTGGCGCTGGTGCCCAAGCTCTCGGCTGCGGTGGCGGCAATACCGGTGTTCGTGCTCGGCGGCGTCGGCATGATCATGTTCGGCATGATCGCGGTGACCGGTATCAAGATGCTCAGCCACGTCGACTTCATCAACCAGCCGATGAATGGCTTCATCGTCGCGATCAGCGTGGGCGTTGGCCTGACCCCGGCATTTTCCAAGACCTTCTTCGACAAGTTCCCCACCGAGCTGGCACCGCTGCTGCAGAGCGGCATCGTGCTGGCGGCCATCTGCGCGGTGCTGCTGAACTGGCTGCTCAACGGCGTCGGCGAGGAGGGTACCGCGCCCCAGCATGCGGATGGCGCGCACAAAGCCGGTGCCGCGTCCCAATGAAGCTGGGCGGTGCACGGCATACAACACGGCATACAACAGGGCAGCCATGGCGCGCAGCGTCGTGGCGCCGGACCAGATAGTCCGAAGACAAACCGGGGAGACTTCATCATGACCAGGCAATGGGCGCGGCTACGCGTTCTGGTGGCGCTCGCCGCCACGATCTGCGCGGGGACCGCAGCGGCGCAGTCGAGCGTGACGATATATGGCCAGGCCGACATGCTCGTCGGCGCCGTCAAGGCGCCGGGCACGTCCTCGCGGGCGCTGGTGGCTGACAGCGGGGGCATGCAGACCTCGTACTGGGGCATAAAGGGTGCCGAGGATCTCGGCGGTGGCCTGCGCGCGGTGTTCGACCTGAACGGCTTCTATCGGACCGACAGCGGCCGCACCGGCCGCTTCGACGGCGATGCCATGTTCAGCCGCAATGCCTTCGTGGGGCTGGAGAGCGACAAGGCGGGTTCGCTCAAGCTGGGCCGCACCACGGCGCCATACTTCATCTCGACCATCCTGTTCAACCCGCTGGTCGATTCGTTCGTATTTTCGCCGACCGTGTTTCACACCTATCTCGGCGCGGGCAACGGCAGGGTGCTGGACCCGGGCATCATCGGCGATTCCGGCTGGGACAACTCGCTGCTGTATAGCTCGCCGGGCTTTGGCGGGCTGACCTTCAACCTCATCTACGGCCTGGGCGAAAAGGCCGGCGATGCAGCGCAGAACAAGTGGGGCGGCAACGTAATGTATTTCAGCGGCGCGTTTGCGGCGACGCTGGCGTTCCAGCAGGTGAAGTTCGACAGCACGTCCGGCGACCTCGCCAACGCCGGCAATGCGTTCCTGGCCGGCTTCGGCAAGCAGACCGCGGTCCAGGGCGGACTCAGCTATGACTTCGGCGTGGCGAAGCTGTTTGCCCAGCTTCAGTACATCAAGACGGATGTCAACGACAACCCGAATGGCGACATCAAGCACAGGAACGGGCAGGTCGGTGCGTCGGTGCCGCTGGGTGCCGGATCGTTGCTGGTCTCCTATGCGCATGGCAAGACCGACAACGCGCAGAGTGGTTTCCGCCGCAACAGCGCCGCTATCGGCTACGACTACAACCTGTCCAGGCGTACCGATGTCTATGTTGCCTATTTCTACGACAGGATCCAGGGCCTGAGCCACGGCGACACCTTCGGCGCCGGCGTGCGCCACAGGTTTTAACGCGGCTGCCGCAGGCAGCCAATCCATGTACTCCGGAGAGATATCAAGATGAAGACAAGAGCCGCCGTGGCCTGGAAAGCCGGCGAAGCATTGACGATCGAGACGGTCGACCTGGCCGGCCCCCGCGAGGGCGAGGTGCTGGTCGAACTGAAGGCAACCGGCATCTGCCATACCGACCTGTACACGCTGTCCGGCGCCGACCCGGAGGGCTTGTTCCCGGCCATCCTGGGCCATGAAGGCGCGGGCGTGGTGGTGGACGTCGGCCCGGGCGTCAGGTCATTGCGCAAGGGCGACCACGTGATCCCGCTATACACCCCGGAATGCCGCAACTGCAAGTTCTGCCTGTCGCAGAAGACCAATCTCTGCCAGGCCATCCGCACCACGCAGGGCCGCGGGCTGATGCCGGACGGCACCAGCCGGTTCTCGCTCGACGGGCAGTCGATCCTGCATTACATGGGCACCTCGACGTTTTCGAACTACACCGTGCTGCCCGAGATCGCGCTGGCGAAGATCCGCGAGGACGCGCCCTTCGACACGGTCTGCTATGTCGGCTGCGGCGTGACCACGGGCCTGGGCGCGGTGATCTTCACGGCCAAGGTGGAGGCGGGTGCGAACGTGGTGGTGTTCGGCCTGGGCGGCATCGGCCTGAACGTGATCCAGGGCGCGCGCATGGTGGGCGCGGGGCGGATCATCGGGGTCGACCTGAATCCCGAGCGCGAGGCCATGGCGCGCCGCTTCGGCATGACGGATTTCATCAATCCCAAGACGGTCGACAATGTCGTCGACGCCATCATTCAGATGACGGATGGCGGCGCGGATTACTCGTTCGAATGCATCGGCAACGTCCACACCATGCGCCAGGCGCTCGAGTGCTGCCACAAGGGCTGGGGCCAGTCGGTGGTGATCGGCGTGGCCGCCGCCGGCGAAGAAGTGCGCACGCGGCCGTTCCAGCTCGTGACCGGGCGCGAGTGGAAAGGCTCGGCCTTCGGCGGTGCCCGGGGGCGCACCGACGTGCCGAAGATCGTCGACTGGTACATGGAGAACCGCATCAACATCGACGACATGGTGACGCGCCGGCTCACGCTCGACCAGATCAACGACGGCTTCGACCTGATGAAGCGGGGCGAGTCGATCCGTTCCGTGGTGGTGTACTGAAACCAGGGATTGGCGGCCTGCGTCGGCGCGGGCTGCCAGCCGCTTCCATTCAACTATGGACACTCTGAGCCAACACCTTTGCCATGGCGGAAGCCAGGGCTTCTACACGCACCAGTCCGAGGCGATCGGACTGCCGATGCGACTGTCCGTGTATCTTCCGCCCCAGGCCGCATCGTTGCCGGTTCCGGCGGCAATCTACCTGGCCGGACTGACCTGCACGGAAGAGACTTTCATGATCAAGGCCGGGGCGCAGCGGACCGCCGCGGCGCTGGGGCTCGCGCTGGTCGCTCCCGACACGAGTCCGCGCGGTGCGGGCGTCGCGGGAGAGGATGCGGACTGGGACCTCGGCACCGGTGCCGGCTTCTACCTGGACGCGACACAGGATCCGTGGCGGCGCCGCTACCGGATGGCGAGCTATGTTGCCGAGGAACTGCCGGCGCTGCTGGCCTCGGCCTTCCCGATCGATACGGACAGGCTGGGGTTGTTCGGCCACTCCATGGGTGGACACGGTGCCTTGACGCTCGGGCTGACGCACCCGGGGCGATTCCGGTCCTTGTCGGCGCTAGCGCCTATCTGCGCGCCTTCACGCGTGCCATGGGGCTGGAAGGCGTTTGCAGCCTATCTGGGAGACGACCGCGAGGCGTGGCGGCGACATGATGCCTGCGAGCTCATCCAGTCCCGGTGCAACGCGTATCCCGGCACCATCCTCGTGGACCAGGGCCTCGACGATCCGTATCTGGACTTGCAGCTTCGTCCTGACCTGCTGGAGACCGCGTGCGCGCAAGCAGGGCAGCGGGTGACAGTGCGTCGGCATACTGGCTATGATCACGGCTATTACTTCATATCCACGTTCATCGCGGATCACCTGCACCATCACGCGGCCGTGCTTGGAGACGTCTAGTCATGTGCCTGCCCGGTGGCTACAGCGAGACGTCTGCGGCTGGGGGCTGTGTGTACAACATCGATCGAAAGTCGCTGCTTATCTTTGCTGCCCTGCTGAAGGAAGGCAACGTGACGCGCGTTGCCCAGCAGCTCGAAGCCACCCAGTCATCGATCAGCCATACGCTGGCCAAGCTGCGGGAACTGTTCGGCGACCCGCTCTTCGTCAGCGCCGGGCGCGGCATCGTGCCGACCCCGCGCGCGCTGGAGCTGCGCGAGCCGCTGCGGCAGGCGCTCGATGCCATGGACGCGCTGGTGCAGACCTCGCGCCCGTTCGATCCGGCCGCCTTCGAAGGCGTGTTCCGTATCGCCACCACCGACTACATCGGCTTTATCCTGCTGCCCGGCCTGGTGCGGCGCCTGGGCGAAGCCAGCCCGGCACTGGAGCTGCAGATCCGGCCGCTGCGGCCCAGCGATGACATGGATGCGCTGCGGCGTGACGAGGTGGACCTGGTGCTGTGGAACGAGAAGACGGCACCGCAGAACTTCTTTTCGCGCAAGCTCTTTTCCGATCGCCTCAAGGCGATCGCGCGCATCGACCATCCCGACATACAGGGCAGCCTGTCGCTGGAGCAGTTTCTCGCCGCGCGGCACCTGCGCATCAGCAGCCAGCACGGTGCCGTGAAGGAAGCGGTGGACGAAGCCTCGGAAAAGCACAAGGCGCGCGGCAAGACCGCGGTGGTGGTGCCGCATTTCCTGCTGGCCTACAAGCTGGTGGCGGAGTCGAACCTGATCGGCACCATCGCCGAGCTGACGGCGAAGCGCATCGCCAGGGAACTGCCCTTGCAGATTCTCGAGCCGCCGGTCGACCAGATCCGGTTTACCGTGTCGATGGTCTGGCACGAGCGCCGCAATAGCGATGCGGCGCACCGCTGGATACGGGGCGAGGTGATTACGGTGGCAGATGCGATCCAGGCGGAGCAGGCCGCGTAGGCAATCACACACCGCGCTGCATCTCAGCCCCCAGGCCGCTTCGGCCGCACGCCGGAGTCGGGCAGCCGCTGACGGTCCGGCTCCATCGCCGGCAGCGGCGCGCATTCCCGCAAGCCTGCCAGGCAACGCCGGGCCAGCGCCTGGTACTCGGCGCTGCCGCGCTGTTTCCAGGCGATCTCTTGCTCGCTCAGTGCGCGCGTGACCCGGGCCGGCGATCCCATCACCAGGCTCTGCGGCGGGCAGGTGAAGCCGGTCTTGACCAAGGCCGTGGCGGCGACGATGCAGCGCTCGCCGATATGCGCGTGGTCCATGACCACAGCGTTCATGCCCACCAGCGTATCGGCGCCGATGCGGCAACCGTGCAGCACCGCGCCGTGGCCGATGTGGCCGTTGCGCTCGACCACCGTGTCGCTGCCGGGGAAGCCGTGCATGACGCAGGTGTCCTGCAGGTTCACGCCTTGTTCCAGCGTGATGCGGCCGAAGTCGCCGCGCAGCGCCGCGAGCGGGCCGACGTAGCAGCCGGGGCCGACGATGACATCACCGATCAGCACCGCGGTCGGGTGCACGTAGGCGCTGGGGTCGACGACCGGGACCAGGCCGTCGAGGCTGTAGCACGGCATCCTGGCTCACCAGACGGTGAAGCCGCCATCGACGGCGATGGCCTGGCCTGTGACGAAGCTTGCGCCGGGCGAGCACAGCCACATCACGGCGCTGGCGATGTCGGCCGGCTCGCCCAGCCGTTGCATCGGCGTGGCGAGCGTTAGCCGCGCCATGTTGTCCTGGTTTTCCGGCCGATCGGTGATGGCGGTATTGGCAATGCCACCGGGGCAGATGGCATTGACCCGGATGCCGCGGCTGGCGTAGTCAACGGCCACGGAACGCGTCAGCCCGAGCACGCCGGCCTTTGACGCGGAATAGGCCGACAGCCCGGGCCCGCTGACCAGGCCCATGATGGAGGAGGTGTTGACGATGACCCCTGCGCCCTGTTCCAGCATCCGCGCGCATTGATACTTCATGCACAGCCAGATGCCCTTCAGGTTGACGGCGATGGTCTTGTCCCACTCTTCCTCGGAGAACTCACAGATCGGCGCACCGCGCGGCGCGATGCCGGCGTTGTTGAACGCGAAGTCGAGACGGCCGAACGAGCGGATGGTCTGGTCGATCGCGCCGGCGACGTCCGCGCCGCGCGACACGTCGGCACGAATGAAGATGGCCCTGGCCCCGGCCTTTTCGATGGCGTGCGCGGTTTCCTCGGCGGCAACCGTGGCGGTATCGAGCAAGACGACGTCGGCGCCGGCGCTGGCGAAGCTCAATGCCGTCTGGCGGCCGATGCCGGTCGCCGCGCCGGTGACAAACGCAACCTTACCTTCGAATGACTTCATCTGGTGGCCTCCTCGCATGGGTTTCAGTCTGCATGGCGCGCCGGCTGCTGCCATGCGCGGTGGCAAGCGGCGCGCAGACGAGGATACGGGGGCCCTGGCCGCTGGCCAACGTCAATTCGGACTAGTCGGCACGCCCTCAGCCGAGGGAAAACACGCTGTTCAGGATGGAACCGACCAGCGTCGCCTGGCGGGTCACGCCGGTCTTGGCATAGATGGCGCGCAGGTGCGCCCGCGCGGTGTTCTTGCTGATGCCCAGTTCTTCGCCGGCCTCCTCGAGCGTCAGGCCATTGGTCAGCGCCAGCGCCAGGCTGGATTCCGCGGGCGTGAAGGCAAACAGCTTGCCGACCAGCTCCTGCGACGCCAGTGACTTGCGCGCCGGATCGCGGACAAAGATGGCGCAGGCCGGTCGCCGCAAGGTGTCTTCAGGCCCTTCGCCGAGCGGGATATTGCGGATCAACACACCCAGTCTCGGCTTGCCCGAGGGCCGCGAGACCGCGACGGCGTGCACCACCGACGACGCGTTGGCCGCGCGCTCGGCCAGTGCCTGCCGCACCAGCTTCTGGAACTTGCGGTCTTCGGTCTGGTACTTCAGTTCGAGCGTGGCGCCGCGCCGGCGCATGCCATCGTTTTCCGCGAAGATCTCGTCGGCGAGCGGATTGGTCTGCATTACCGCGCCGGATTCGTCCAGCATGATCGTGCCGACCAGCATCCGGTCGAAGGCGTTGACGTAGAGCTTGCGCTCCGCATTGGCGATATCAAAGCGGGAGTGCAGCCGCACCGCGCGCTTCAGGTGCGGCAGCAACGCACCGCAAGCCGCCTTGTCGGCATCGGAAAAATTGGTGCCCTGATGGCTGCGGCAGATGCGCAGGCGACATTCGACACCATCCTCGGTGCGCAGGTCTGCGCCCATCATGTAGCCGACGTCGAACGGCTGGTGGAACTGCTTGTACATGTCGCTGCTGCGCCAGTGGCTGTCTCCCACCAGCTCGTCGACGGTGACGATGCGGTCGGTCGGCAGGTTGACGAACGGGTCCAGCGCGAAATAGTAGTTGTTGTAGGAGGCTTCCCCCGGCAGCACGGTGCCTTGCGCGGAAGCATGCACCATCAGGCCGCTGCGGCCCGAGGCGGGTGAACGCAGGATCAGCGTGACATAGTTGGCGCGCAGGCCGGTGCGGATCGCTTCCAGCGCCCGGCTCCATGGAATGTCCTCCATCGGCCCCTCGTACAGCAATGCCAGCAGCTTGCTGAACTGGTCGAAATCCAGCATCGACAGCGCTGGCGGGTCCGCTGGCAGGGGTGTCTTGGCGGGCATACCTGGTACTTCCGGTTAGGCGTTGACGGCACAACGCATCGTGGTCGGCCGGCCTGTCCATCGTGGCGAGAACAAGACCGCGCGCTGCCGGGGCGGATTCTATCCGGTGGCCGGGCCGCCGCCATCGTGCAAACGGACTAGCCATGACCGGTACGGGCAGCCGACAGCGCCCGCCAGCCGGTTGCACGCTAAGGTCTGGTTCTGGCGATCGGCAGGGCCACGTTGTCAGGAATCGGACAGACGTAGGGCTTGCCGCCGCGCCGCGCCACCAGTTCTTCGCGCGCCGCGGCCAGCAGTTCGGGCTGCTCGAGCAGTCGGATCGCCGTCGCGGCCATCGACTTTGCCGCATGGACCATGCCGATATGCGCCAGCGATGACGTCCCTTGCGACACCATCTGCCAGGAATGGAAGGGCGTGCCAAAGGCATAGCACGCCACCCAGCACTGCGCGGTCGGCGTGATCCAGCTGACATCGCCGACGTCGGTGGAGCCGTAGAGCAGTTCGGTGTCGTCGGGGTCGAACGGCCGCAGGCCATCGAATAGCGAGGGCGGCTTGCCGCGCAGCACGCTGGCCAGCGAGCGGCCGGCTTCGGCCACGTCGCTGTCGGGCAGGGTGGCATGGTGGCGCGCCGCTTCCTCTTGCTCGCGCGCGCCGACCGGCAGGTTGCCGAGTTGCTGCATCTCGGCGTACAGCACACGGTTGAGCGCCGTGTTCTGCATCAGGTTGGAGCAGGCTTTGTCGAAGCGGATCTCGACCTCGCACCCGGTCATCAGCGCGGCGCCGCGGGCGATGTCGCACACCCGCGCGTAGAGTGCCGCGGCATCGTCGTTGCGCGCGGCGCGGATCAGGTAGAGCACCTCGGCGCGGGCCTGCACCACGTTGGGCGACAGGCCGCCGCTGTCGGTGATGGCGTAGTGGACGCGCGCATCGGGCGGCATGTGCTCGCGCAGGTAATTGCTGCCCACATTCATCAGCTCCACCGCGTCCAGCGCGCTGCGGCCAAGGTGGGGCGAGTTGGCGGCGTGCGCGGCACGGCCGTGGAAGACGAAGCTGGCCTGGATATTGGCGAGCGTGGCCTGGCTGAACACGCCGGTGTAGCTGGCCGGATGCCAGGTCAGCGCGGCCGACAGGTCGTCGAAGGCGCCGGCGCGCGCCATGAAGGTCTTGCCCGAGCCGCCTTCCTCCGCCGGGCAGCCGTAGAAGCGCACGCGCCCCGGCAAGTTCTGTTCACGCAGGTACTGCTGCACCGCGAGCGCCGCCAGGTGCGCCGCAGCGCCGAGCAGGTGATGGCCGCAGCCGTGGCCGTTCGCGCCGGGGCTCTGGCTCGACGGCATGCACTGCAGCGCGCCGCTCTCCTGGTTCAGCCCGGACAGCGCGTCGTACTCGCCGAGCAGGCCGATCACCGGGCCGCCTTCGCCGAACTCGGCCTGGAATGCAGTCGGAATGCCGGCGAGGTCGGTCTGCACGCGGAAGCCCGCCTGCGCCAGGGCGTTGGCATGCAGGCCGGCGGAGACGCGCTCGGCGTAGCGCAGTTCGGCCAGCGCCCAGATCTCGTCGCTGAGTTTGGCGAAGCGCGGCGCTTCGCGTTCGAAGAAGTCGTGAAGCTGTGCGATGGGATGCATGCGGGCTCACTCCACCTTGATGCCCGCGCGCTGCGCGATGGCACGGTTGCGCTTGAGCTGGGTGT
Organism: Cupriavidus nantongensis; assembly: GCF_041726985.1. Classification (GTDB taxonomy): domain Bacteria; phylum Pseudomonadota; class Gammaproteobacteria; order Burkholderiales; family Burkholderiaceae; genus Cupriavidus; species Cupriavidus nantongensis_A. The sequence continues at coordinate 1,747,530 of NZ_CP168302.1, forward strand.
CGATCAGCGCCTGGAAGTGGGCCTCGTCGCCACCGGTCGGGCTGGCGCCCATCTGCTCGAGCCGTGCCACCACGTCCGGCGCCTGTACCGCCTTCAGCGCGGCGGCGCGCAGCTTGTCGGCAACGGCCGCCGGGGTCTTGGCCGGGACCGCCAGCCCGAACCAGCTGTTGCCCAGGTCGCTCAGCTCACCATGGCCGAGTTCCCTGAGCGTGGGCACTTGCGGCAGCTGGGGCACGCGCTTGTCGCCCGCGACCGCCAGCGGAACCAGCTTGCCCGCCTTCACGTGCGGCAGTGCCGACGGCAGTTGGTCGGGCAGGATCTGCACCACGCCGGCGAGGGTATCGTTGAGTGCGGGTCCGATGCCGCGGTATGGCACCACCGCCATCTTCACGCCCAGCTTGTCGTTCATGGCCTCGACCAGCAGGTGCCCGAGGCTGCCGACGCCGGGCACCGCGCTGCTGTAGGCGCCAGGCTTGCGCTTGAGTTCGGCGACGAAGCCGGCAAAGTCCTTCGCCGGCATGGCCGGATTCACGGTGATCACCGCGGGCATGCTGACCAGCATCGCCAGCGGGCGCAATTGCTGGTTGGTCCGGGCGGCCTTGTCGTAGAAGATCGGATTGACCGCCATGGTGCTGACCGTGGCCAGGCCCAGGGTATAGCCGTCCGGTGCCGCCAGCGCCACCGCCTCGGAGCCCATCATGCCGCCCGCGCCGGCGCGGTTCTCCACCACCACGGGCTGTCCCAGTTCCTTGCGCATGCGCTCCGCCACCACGCGTGCGACCAGGTCGCTGGAGCCGCCGGCGGCAAACGGCACGATCAGCCGCAGCGGCTTGCCCGGGAAGGCCGGCTCGGCGGCAGCCGGCGACGGCAACAGACAGAAGGCCAGCGCCGGCCAAAGACCGGCAAGCTTGCGCGAAAGGGGGAACGACATGCGGACTCCGACTGGAATGGGAGAAGTTGCGGATACGGCGCTGCCGCCGTTTGACCGGTGCGGCCGTGCTATGCTCGTTCGCTAATGTAGGAACGGCAGGTGGCCGCCACCAGCCGCTTTTCCCCCTCAGCTATCGGCAATATCAATAGCTCCGCGCCCGCCCGATGCCTCGCATTGCCAGCGATTCCCCATCCTTGCCGCCGGCCTGGCCTGAGCTCGCCGACGCCAGCACCGCCGCGCTGGCCAAGGTGCTCTACACCCGGCTCGCCAGCCATGGCCGGCTGCGGCAACTGCAACTGCTGATGGCGGTGGACGATTGCGGCAGCATCGCGCGTGCCGCCGGCGAAATGCATATGAGCCAGTCGGCCGCGACGCAGGCGCTGGCCGAACTGGAGCGCATCTTCGGCACGCAGCTGTTCGAGCGCCATGCGCGCGGCATCCGGCCCACGCCGGCAGGGCGGGCGTTGATCGCCGCCGCGCGCGGTGTCATGGCCAGGCTGCAGCAGGCCGCGGAGTCGCTCGCCGCGATCCGGCAGGGCGCCAGCACCGCCTTGCGCATCGGCGCGATCCCCGCCGCCTCGGGTGCCCTGATCGCGCCCTTGCTGGGCGCGTTCTACGAGAAGCATCCCGAGGTCCACCTCGAATTGCAGGAAGACAGCGGCGCGGCCCTGCTGCCGCAGCTCGCCGGCGGCAACCTCGATGCGGTGTTCTGCCGGACCCCGCAGCGGCTGCCGGCCAGCCTGGTGTTCGAGCCGTTGCTCGATGACGATGTGGTGATCCTCGCCGCGCCCAGCCATGCACTGGCCGGACGGCGCGACCTGCCGCTCGCGGCGCTGGCCGACGCGCGCTGGGTGTTGCCCGCCGCCAGCATCCAGCTGCGCGAGGTCTTCGAGACCGTGGTGCTCGGCGCGCTGCCCGAAGCCAAGTGGTTCCCGGTGTCGACGCTGTCGCTGCCCGCGCTCGAAGGCCTGCTGCAGCAGCCGGGCGCGGTCACGCTGATTCCGCGCAGCGTGTCGGCCGGCATGCTCGCCGGTGCGCGTGTGTGCCGGCTCGACGTGGCGCTGTCGGTGCCGCTGTCGCCGCTGGGCGTGGCGCATGCCGCGCAGCACGCGCCGGGCTTGCTGCAGGACTTCCTGGTGCTGCTGCGCGAGCGGCTCGCCGGCCAGTGAAGCCGGTCGCCGCTGGATCAGTCCAATGGCTTGACCCGACCAAACGCGCGCAGCATCGCGAGGTCATAGGCGATCTTGAGCAAGCCGCAGGCGACCAGCGGCGTGGCGGCATAGCCGTAAGCCATCAGCGCGGCGGCCAGCGCAGGACTGACTGCGGCGGCCAGGCTGCGCGGCACGGCGGTCAGGCTTGCCGCCGCGGCGCGTTCAGGCGGGGTGACAACGGCCATCACATACGCCGTCCGGGTCGGCACATCCATTTGCGACAGTGCGCTGCGCGCCAGCAGCAAGGCCAGGCACAGCGCCAGCGTGGGGGCGAAGGCTGCCGCAATCAGGCACAGGCTCGATGGGATATGCGTGAACACCATGGTGTTGAGCAGGCCGATCCTGCGGGCCAGCGGCACCGCGGCAAGCTGCGAGAACGTTGTCAGCAGGCCCGCCACGAAGAAGAACTGGCCGGTCACGGCCGGAGTCAGGCTGAAACGCTGCATCAGCCACAGCGACAGCAGCGCATTGACGACCAGGCCACCGGCGAATGCATCCACGCTGAACAGCATGGCCAGGCGCAATACGATCGGACGGGACGGACCCAGCGGCGTGGTCGCTGCGCCGTGCGGCAGGGTGGCCGGCAGGCGCGCATACAGGCGCCACAGCAGCAGCCCGATGATCCCGTAGAAGACGAACATCAGGCGCATCGCATCGAGCGGGGACAGCCGCGACTGCGCGGCAAGCCATGCTGGTATCGCCGCCGCCAGTGCGCCCAGCGCCGACGAAAACGCGCCGATCAGGCCATAGCGGGCAAACAGCGCGGTGCGGGCGTCGGGCGCTGCCGATTCCGCCAGCCGCGCGTGCTCCAGCGGCAGGAAGACGCTGACATCGCCAGAGCCGGGGTTCAGCGTGCCAGCGAAAGCGATCACCAGCAGCGGCCATAGCGAGGTGAAGCCCGCAAAGCCAAGACCCGTCGCAACCATCAGCGCGGCCGCCAGCATCAGCAAGCGGCGTTGCGGGTAGCGGTGCCCGGCGATCCCGACCAGGATCGTGGCCAGGGCAGAGCCGACCAGGGTCGCGCTGCTGATGACTCCGACTGCGATCGGCTCAAAGCCAAGTGCCAGCAGGTAGGAGGGCAGCAGTACCGCGACATAACCATCACAGAGGCCACGCAGCGCGCGGCCGGCCAGCAGCGGCAAGGCATCGGGGTGGACGCCCGCGGGCAGCGCGATGCGGGTGAGCCAGCCATTGCCGGCGCGCGCCGGATGCCTGGCATCCGAGCCGGTGGATGGTTTCATGACATCGGGGTCGCACCGTCGACATCGAAGCCCGGCGCTTCATCGGGGCAACTGGCCGGGCTTTCCTGCCAAAGGCAGCGGGCATGGGGAGCGCGCGCGCCAGAGCCTGGCGGCGTGACCGCCGGCAAGGTCAGGGCATCTGTGATTGCGGCCATGAGCGCATGTTAGAAGCCCATCACTGGCATTTCAATGTTGTAGACATCTCTATATAAAGCCCCTCTTGCGCCACAAGGCTTGCGCAAAAATGTGAGCCACTGCGCCAGGATTTCGACCTGCCGGCTGACCGCACCGTGCGCCGGGCGTCTTGCTGCCAGGCTCCCGCCTGCGCGGAGGCAACGGCCGGCGGCGTGCGAAGAGCGCCCTCAGAACACGTGCCGGATCCCGGCCATCACGCCCACGCGCGTGGTGCTGCGGACATCGGTCACCGGCGTGCCGGCCCAGTACTCGGTCTCGCGGCCGACCGTACCGCCGCGCGCGAAGGTGGCGTCGGCCTCGAGGAACAGGCTGGTGCGCTTCGACAAGGCATAGTCGGCAACCGCCGAGATCGCATCGGCATTGCCGCTGCCCAGCACAAGCGGCGTGGCCTGGAACTGGGTGGTCACCGTGCCGCTCTGCTGGTAGCGGTAATAGGCGCCCGACAGGTGCAGCGCCGGCGTGAGCTGATAGCCGAGGCCGACGAAGGCAATCCAGAAACGCGCCTCCGGATTGGTCTCGCGGCGGCCCATGTAGCCAGCATAGCCGGTGGCCTTGCCGACCACGTAGGAAGCGCCGACCGAGTAGTTGTGCAGGGTGTTGTCGCCGCTGCCGGGACGCTGCTGGTCATAGGCGACGCCCAGCGCCAGTGGCCCGTCCTGGACCATCACGCCACCGCCGAAGGTGGCGCCGCGCGCCATGCTGCCGGGGCGCTCGCCGAAGCCGTAGTCGAGCTGCACGCTGACCGGCCCGAACTTCTTCTTGTACACGACGCTGTTGTTGACGCGGTATCCCTGGAAGAAGATGTCGCCGCCGGTGTAGAGCGGATCGGACCAGAAGTTGCCCCAGCCCTGGTCGAGCGGATCGAAGGACCAGGCGATGTTGTTCAGCGCGTTGTACTGGCGGCCGAAGGTCAGGGTGCCCCAGTCGCCGGACAGGCCGACGTATGCCTGCCGGCCGAACAGCGCGCTATAGGCGGTCTTGCCGTCGTCGGTGCCAAAACCGTTCTCGAGCAGGAACACTGCCTTGTTGCCGCCGCCCAGGTCTTCGTCGCCCTTCAGGCCCCAGCGGCTGCCGCCGATGCCGCTGGAGACCAGTTCGCCCTGGTCGTGATGGCGGCCATCGATGTTGGAGGTGTAGCGCAAGGCGGTGCTGATCACACCGTAGAGCGTCAGGCTGGACTGCGCATACGAAACGGACGAAACGGACGAAAGGGCGGGCAGCAGTGCGCCCGCCAGCAGCCACAGGCTGGCTGATTTTCTCATGGGGTCTCCTCGGTGGTGCTGGCCGGCGTCCGATGCGCCGGCCTGTTGTTGTCTTACAGGTCGAGCACGAGCTTGCCGCCGCGGGCCCGCGAGACGCAGATCATCATGGTCTTCTGCGCCGACTTCTCCTTGTCGCTCAGGTACTGGTCGAAGTGGATCGCCTCACCTTCCAGGATGCGGGTCTCGCAGGTGCCGCACACGCCTTCGCGGCACAGGCATTCGACCGGCACGGTGCCGTCGCGCTCGATCGCCTTCAGGATCGACTCGCCGGCGCCGACCTCCACCGTCTTGCCGGATTTCGCCAGCACCACGGTGAAGGCCTCGCCCGCCTGTTCCGGCGCGGCGAACTGTTCCCAATGCACCCGCGACGGATCGACGCCAACGTCCTGCGCGGCCTGGCGCACGGCGTCGATCAGCGGGGCCGGGCCGCACACATAGACATGCGCGCCGGCATCCATGCCGCGCAGCAGGCCGGACAGGTCCAGCTTCTGCCCCTTGCTGTCGACATAGAAGCTGACGCGGCCCCCGGAAGACTGCTGCGTAAGCGCCGCCAGTTCATCGCGGAACGCGCCGTGCTCGTCGGCGCGGAACGCGTAGTGCAACTCGTGCGACGCGCCGCGCTTGCGCAGTTCGTGCATCTGCGACATGAACGGCGTGATGCCGATACCGCCGGCGATCAGCACGTGGTGATGCGCGCCATCGTCCAGCGCGAACAGGTTGTTCGGCGTGGTGATAGTCAGCGCGTCGCCCTCGGCCACCTTGTCGTGCAGGAACGCGGAGCCGCCTTTGGACTTCTCTTCGCGACGCACGCCGATCTGGTAGCTGCCGAGCGCGTCGGGCGAACTCATCAGCGAGTAGGCGTTGCTGTACTGGCGCTCGCCGTCGCGCATCTGCACGATGACGTGGCTGCCGCCGGTAAAGGGCGGCAGCTCGCTGCCGTCGATCGCTTCCATGGTGAAGCGCTTGATCAGCGGGGTCACGTGCTCGATGCGCGAGACCCGCACCTGGAGGGTCTGGTAGAAATTGCCCATGCTGCTGTCTTCCGGGTGTGCTGCCGCGCGTTACAGCGCCATGCAGAGGTATTTCATCTCGAGGTAGTCCTCGATGCCGTACTTGGAGCCCTCGCGGCCCAGGCCCGACTGCTTCACGCCGCCGAACGGGGCCACCTCATTCGAGAACAGGCCGGTGTTGATGCCGACGATGCCGTACTCGAGCTGCTCGGCCACGCGCCAGACCCGGCCGATGTCGCGGCTGAAGAAGTAGGCGGCGAGGCCGTAGATGGTGTCGTTGGCCATGCGCACCACGTCGGCTTCGGAGGTGAAGCGGACGATGGGCGAGACCGGCCCGAAGATTTCTTCATCGAGTACACGCATGCCGGGTTTGACGTCGGCCAGCACCGTCGGCGCGAAGAACTGCGCACCGGCCTCATGCACGCCGCCGCCGATGGCGATGCGCGCGCCCTTGCTGACGGCATCCGCCACCAGCTCGCCGACCTTGGCGACGGCCTTGTCGGTGATCAGCGGGCCGATCTCGCTGCCCGCGGTGAAGCCGTTGCCGACGCGCAGCCCGGCCACCTTCTTCACGTAGCGCTCGACGAACTGGTCGTAGACGGCGTCGTGGATATAAAGGCGGTTGACGCAGACGCAGGTCTGGCCGGCGTTGCGGTACTTGGCCTGGATCGCGCCTTCAACGGCCGCGTCGATGTCGGCGTCCTCGAACACGATGAAGGGGGCATTGCCGCCCAGCTCCAGCGACACCTTCTTGACCGTGCCGGCGCACTGCTGCATCAGCAGGCGGCCGACCGGCGTGGAGCCGGTGAACGACAGCTTGCGCACCAGTGGGTGGCCGGTGAACTGGCTGCCGATTGCCGCCGCGTCGCCAGTGACGACGTTCAGCACGCCCGCGGGGATGCCGGCGCGCAGCGCCAGCTCAGCCAGCGCCAGCGCGCTGAACGGGGTCTCGTTGGCGGGCTTGACCACCATGGTGCAGCCGGCGGCCAGCGCTGGCGCGGCCTTGCGCGCAATCATTGCCGCCGGGAAATTCCATGGCGTGATCGCGGCGCAGACGCCGATCGGCTCGCGCACCACCACCAGGCGCTTGTCGGCGGCCGGGGAGGGAATCACGTCGCCGTAGAGACGCTTGGCTTCCTCGCCGAACCACTCGATGAACGAGGCGGCGTAGCGCACCTCGCCGCGTGCTTCGGCCAGCGGCTTGCCCTGCTCGCGCGTCATGATGGCAGCGAGATCGTCCTCGTGCGCGATGATCAGGTCGAACCACTTGCGCAGCAGCGCGGCGCGCTCCTTGGCGGTGCGGGCCTTCCAGCCGGGCAGGGCGGCATTGGCGGCCTCGATCGCGGCCACGGCGCCGGCCTCGCGCATCAGCGGCACGGTGCCGACCAGATCGCCGGTGGCGGGGTCGGTCACGGCCACGGTGGCGGCGTCGGGGGCGTCGGTCCATTCGGCGCCGATCAGGGCCTGCTGGCGGAACAGGGTGTTGTCCTTCAGTTGCATTGGTCTGGTCTCCGTTTCGATTGGGGCCGGGCTCAGGCGCCCTCGTATTCCTTCGCCACCTTGCGGTGGAAATGCACGATGCCGTGCTCGCTGATGCCGCTGCGCTGGCGGTCGACCATGATTCGGCCCTGGCCGCGATAGCCGCGCGACTTCAAGCCCTTCTGCACGCTTTCCACCAGGCGCAGGTCTTCCGGGCGGAACACGTCGCGATACCACTCGACCAGCTTCTGCTGTTCCTCGGTCAGTTCCTTGTTGAGGAAGTAGATCTCGTAGTGCTGCAGCGTGACTTCAGCGCTGGCCGGGAACTCGTAGATCACCGTCATGAAATTGGCCCCCGGCGGCACGTTGAACATCGTGCAAGGCCAGGCCCAGAAGCCGCTGAAGCTCGGGTCCTTGATCGACTCGTCCAGCTTGAAGGATTTCTCCGACGACTTGGCGTGGCCGAACTGCAGCGTCCAGTTGCCGTGCAGCGTATGGGTGTAGCGGTCGACCTGCACCGAGTCCGAGAAGCCGGGGTGGGCCGGGCCGCAGTGGTAGCACTCCATGTAGTTGTCGACGATGGACTTCCAGTTGGCCGGCGTCTCGGTGACGAAGCGGGCGCCGAGGTGAAGGTCGTCGATGACCGGGCAGGCGGCGCGCATGCGCGCTTCCAGGCCGGGCAGCTGTTCTTCGACACTGCCGGCGTCCGGGTTCATGTTGATAAAGACGAAGCCGGCATATTCCTCGACCTTGACCGGGACCAGGCTGGACTTGCTCTTGTCGAAGTTGGGCACGTTGTCGCAGTTGCGCGCCAGCGCCAGTTCGCCGTCGAGCTTGAAGGTCCAGGCGTGGTACGGGCAGGTGATGACGTTTTTGGCGCGGCCGCTGCCTTGCAGCAGCTGGTGGCCACGGTGCGGGCAGACGTTGTAGAAGGCCCGCAGCACGCCTTCGCGGTCGCGCAGCACGACGATGCTCTCGCCGATGATCTCGCGCGTGACGTAGTCGTTGGACTCGGCCAGTTCGCTGCGGTGGGCCACGCAGATCCAGCTGTTGGCAAAGATCTTTTCCTTCTCGTACTCGAACACCGCGTCCCGGGTGTAGAAGGAGGCGGGCAGGGTCCAGGCGTTTTCGTCGTCGGCGCAGAAGCCGGCAGGCAGCTTGACGGCGGCGGTGTCCAGGGTCTTCTCCATGATTCCGTTTCCTCGGTTAATTTGTGGTTACAGGTTAAATGTGGTTTAACATCAAGACCTAAAAAAAGCGCCTTGGGGCAGGCAGTTTTTCCGGTGACAGGGGACGGCCGAGGCGTCCCCTGTCGCGCGATCAGGCCTTTGCGATGGCGGTTTCGCGCTCGGTGGTCACGGTCGCGCTGTCGGCTTCAGGCCGGGCTGTCTCGATCAGGTGGGCCGGCGTGTCGGCGTAGTCCTGCACCAGCCAGCGGAACAGGCCGAACAGCTTGATCCCCAGGATCACCAGGAACGGGATCGCGGTCAGCACCACGGCGGTCTTCATGGTCTCCAGCGAGGCCTTGACGAACAGCATCGCCAGCGGCACCAGCGTCAGCATCACGCACCAGAACACGCGGCTGGTCGGCGACGGGTCCTGCCCTTCCTTCAGGTTGCGCGTGGTGGTGGCGGCGACGGCGTAGGCCACGGCATCGACGTGGGCGGCCAGGAACACGATCATGATCGCCAGGTAGACCGCCAGGAACACTTTGCCGGCGGGCAGCGCGCTCAGCAGCATTTCCACTGCGGCCTCGCCGCCATGTTCCTTCAGGATGCGCGGCACGTCGATGGTGCCGGTGATGAACTGGTGCATGCTGTAGCTTTCCAGCGCGCCGAAGAAGAACCAGCAGCCGACGCTGCCGCCCAGCAGCAGGGCGTAGATGACTTCCTTGATCTTGCGGCCCTTGGACACGCGCGCCACGAACATCGCCACGCCCGGCGAGTACGACACCCACCACAGCCAGTAGAACACGGTCCAGCCGCGGCTGAAGGCGCCGTCACCGGTGGGATCGGTGAACAGGCTCATGTGCACGTAGTTCTGCAGCATGAGGCCCAGGCCGTTGACGATGTTATTGCCGGCAAACAGTGTCGGGCCGATCGCGAACACCACCGCGGCCAGCAGCAGCGCGCCCCAGCACACCATATGGCTCAGGCGCTGCATGCCGCCGTCGATGCCGACATAGGCGCTCGCCGAGAACAGAACCGACACGCCGACGATCACGACCAGCTGCGTGACGAAGGTATCCGGCACGCCGAACAGCCCGGACAGTCCGCGCGTGAAGGTCGACGCGGTCAGCGCGATCGACACCGTCAGCGCCCCGAACATCGTCAGCAGGAAGATCAGGTCGACCAGCCGGCCCACCGGCCCGGTGGCGCGAAAACCCGTGATGGCCTCGACAATGGACGCCAGGTTCAGGCCCTTGTTCTTGCGCACATGGAAGTGGTACGCCATCGCCAGCGACGGCAGCGCATACACCGCCCACGCGCTCAGGCCCCAGTGGAAGAACGAGTAGCTGATGGAGTGCTCCAGCGCTTCGCGCGTGCCGGTGGGCACGTTCAGGCCGGGCGACTGGTAGTAGTAGACCCATTCCATCACACCCCAGTACATGGTCGACGACCCCATGCCGGCGCAGATGAACATGAACACCCATGACAACGTGGAGTACTCGGGCTTGCCTTCGCCCAGCCGCACGTTGCCGTACTTGCTGAAGGCCAGCGCCAGGCAGGCGATGACGCAGCCGAAGACAAAGATCTGGACCAGCGAGCCGAACGAGCGCGTGGACCATTCGAACAGCAGGGTGGCGGTGGCGGCCGCTTCAGCGGGCCAGCGGACCATGGCGATGACGGTGACCAGCACGGCGGTGAGCGTGCAGGCGGTCAGGAAGCCGTCGAGGCGGGGCGTGGGAGTTTTCAAGTGCGTCTCCTCCGATGCGTCTTGGCGCATGGCTTGGTTTTGTGATGGAACTTGTCTGCCCGGCGCGGGCGGTGCCCGCGTTCAGCTTGCTTGTATTTTGTTAACTAATGGTTTACAGTAACTACTAGTTAACGGAAACTCTATGCAAAATTCCGGACATGCACAAGCTCCGCGTGGAAAAAATTTGCGGGTGTGACGAACGATGCGCACTGCGTTGTGGGAACACGATGCCGGGCGCGAACCCGGCATCACGTTCCGCTCGCCGCGCAGGCTCAGAGCGCGGCGGCGATGGCCTTGCCCACCTCGCTGGTGCCGGCCTTGCCGCCGGCGTCCGGCGTCAGCGGCCCTTCGCGCAACACCGTTTCGATGGCGGCGAGGATGGCGTCATGCGCGCGGCGTCCGGCTTCGCCGCCCAGGAAATCCAGCATCATCGCGCCCGACCAGATCATGCCGATGGGATTGGCGATCTGCCTGCCGTAGATGTCCGGCGCCGAGCCGTGCACCGGTTCGAACAGCGACGGGAACTTACGCTCCGGGTTCAGGTTGGCCGAGCCCGCCAGGCCGATGGTGCCGGTGCAGGCCGGGCCGAGGTCCGACAGCAGGTCGCCGAACAGGTTGGAGGCGACCACCACGTCGAAGCGTTCTGGCTGGAGCACGAAGCGCGCGCACAGGATGTCGATATGCTGGCTGTCCCATTGGACCTCGGGGTACTGCGCGCCCATCGCGGCAGTACGCTCATCCCACCACGGCATACTGACGGCGATGCCGTTCGACTTGGTGGCCGAGGTCAGCTTCTTGCGCGGCCGCGATTGCGCCAGCTCGAACGCATATTTGAGGATGCGGTCGGTGCCGTGGCGGCTGAAGACCGACTGCTGCATCACGACCTCTCGCTCGGTGCCCTCGTACATGCGGCCGCCGACCGGGCTGTACTCGCCCTCGGTGTTTTCGCGGACCACGTAGAAGTCGATGTCGCCGGCCTTCTTGCCGGCCAGCGGGCACGGCACGCCGGGCAGCAGGCGCACCGGGCGCAGGTTGACGTACTGGTCGAACTCGCGGCGGAACCTGAGCAGCGAGCCCCACAGCGAGATGTGGTCGGGCACCTTGTCGGGCCAGCCGACGGCGCCGAAGTAGATCGCGTCGAAGCCGTCGAGCTGCTGCTTCCAGTCGTCCGGCATCATCTTGCCGTGGCGCAGGTAGTAGTCGCAGTTGGCCCATTCGAAGTGGCGCACTTCGATCGGCAAGTTGAACTTGCGCGCGGCGGCTTCGACGACGCGCAGCCCCTCGGGCAGGACTTCGTTGCCGATGCCATCGCCGGCAATGGCGGCGATCCGGAACGCAGCAGAAGATGGTGTGGTCAAGGTGGGTGTGGTCATGGCGGTGTCTCGCGCGGGTCTGGTGGTCAGGTGCGATCGAGAATGCCGGGAAAGCCGGCGCGGATCATCCGCGCAAGCGTGGATACAGGAAACACGAATCGTGAATAATCTGCCCCCACTGGAAGACCTGCGGGTGTTCTGCCTGGTCGCGCAGCGCGCCAGCTTCGTCGCCGCCGCGGAAGAGCTGGGCAGTTCGCCCGCCTATGTCAGCAAGCGCGTCAAGGCGCTGGAACAGGTGCTGGGCGCACAGTTGCTGCACCGGAGCACGCGCCACGTGTCGCTGACGGAAAACGGCGAGCGCGTATGCCGCTGGGCGCGCGACATGCTCGACGAGATCGGCCAGCTCAGGGATGAAATCGCTGCCGGTGGCGCGCCGCGGGGGCTGGTGCGCATCGGCAGCAGCGTGGGTTTCGGCAGGCGCCATGTGGCACCGCTGATCTCGACGCTGTGCCAGCAGTTTCCCGGCCTGGAAATCCGCTTCGACGTGTTCGACAAGCTGGTCGACCTGGTGGCCGAAGGCATCGACCTCGACATCCGCATCGGCAACGACATCGCCCCGCACCTGATCGCGCGCCGGCTGGCGCGCAACTGGCGCGTGCTGTGCGCGGCGCCCTCGTACCTGGCGGTGCGCGGCGTGCCGCGGACGCTCGAGGCGCTGTCGGAGCATGACTGCCTGGTCACCAAGGAGCGCGACCATCCCTTCGGCATCTGGCGCATGACGGGGCCGGAGGGCGAGCGCAGCGTCAAGGTTGGGGGGCGGCTGTCGTCCAATCACGGGGAGATCGTCACAGGCTGGGCGCTGGCCGGGCATGGCGTGATGCTGCGCTCGATGTGGGATGTCGCGGCAGATCTCGAGGCCGGACGCCTGGTGCAGGTGCTGCCCGACTACCGCCAGGACGCGGATATCTGGGCGGTGTATCCTTCGCGCCTGTCCGGCTCCGCGCGCGTGCGCGCCTGCGTCGAGTTTTTCATGCGCCATCTCGGCGGTGCCACCGGGGAATCCACAACATGACAGAAAACAGCTTTGCCTTCCGCCTCAAGGAACTGCTCGAACACAAGAAGCTCACGCTGCAGGCGGTGGCCAACGCGCTCGACGTGTCGCGTCCGGCGGTCCACAAGTGGACCCGGGGCGGCGAGATCGACTACGAGAAGCTGCGCAAGCTGGCGGCGTTCCTCGATGTGAACTGGATCTGGCTGCGCTACGGCGAGCAGGCCCGGCAGGAGGCGGAGACCTCCAGCGCGGTGGAAATCCCGATGACCGACATGCGCCGCCGCTACACCGCCGAGATCATGGAGAGCGAGGCGCGCATGAAGCTGGCGCAGGAGGGCGCGCGCATCGTCACGTGGGAGTGGAACCTGATCACCGACGACGTGACCTACTCGTCCAATGTCGAAGCCGTGTACGGCTGGCGCATCGTCAGCAACGAAAGCTTCTGGAAGCATGTGCCCGCCGATGACGTTCCGATGATGAACGCCGCCTACGAGGAATCGGTGCGCACCGGCAAGGCCCATGAATTCGACTTCCGCCTGGTCCAGCCCGACGGCAGCATCCGCTGGATCTCTTCGCGCGCCACGCCGGTGCGGGAACTGGACGGTCGCACCGTCAAGATCGTCGGCATCAGCATGGACAACACCGCGCGCAAGCTTGCCGAGCAGTCGCTGCGCGAGCAGCAGGCGCGTTTCCGGGCGGTGTTCGATCTGACCTCGGAAGGCATGGCGCTGCTGGACGGCAAGCTGCGCTGCGAATCGGTCAACGCGGCGCTGGTCGAGATGGTCGGCTGCGACGCGGAAGCGCTGCTGGGCGACGGGCTCGCCAAACGCTTCGCCGACGCCGGGGCTCGTTTGCGCAGGATGACGCGCGCCCGGCCGAAAGCGAAGTTCGCCGCTGAACTGCTACGGGAAGACGGAAGTGAGCTGGCGGTGACGGTCCGCGCGGTGCTGGAGCCCGGCGAGGACGGCGGCTCGTACTATGCGCTGGCGATGCGCTCGGCCTGACTGCCCTGACTGCTATTTCCATGGAGCTGCGCTAGCATTGGATCTTGTTGCCAGGCCAACGGTGAACACCGCTGCACATGAAAAGCAAAGCAACAATCCAACACGAACTTCGTGCCCTTGGCATCCGCGACCGCGACCTCGTGATGGTGCACGCATCGCTAAAGGCAACGGGCGCCGTGGAGGGAGGGGCCTCCACCCTGGTTGCCGCGCTGCTCGCGGCCGTTGGCCCCGAAGGAACCCTGATGGGTTATGCCTCATGGGATCGGTCACCCTACGAGGAAACCCTGAATGGCGCCCGGATGCATGAAGAAGTCCGCCGAAATTGGCCGCCCTTCGATCCCGGAACAGCACAAGCCTATCGCGGCTTTGGTCTGCTCAATCAGTTCCTTGTCGAGTATCCCGGTGCATTGCGCAGTGCGCACCCCGACGCGTCAATGGTCGCAATCGGGCCGCTCGCAAGATATCTGACCGAGCCACATCGGCTTGGCCAGGCGTTTGGCGCGGGCTCTCCCCTTGACCGCTTTATCCAGTGTGGCGGCAAAGTCCTGCTTCTTGGCGCTGGGCTCGACGCAGTCACGGTCCTGCACTATGCCGAGGCCGTCGCCGACATCCCCGCGAAGCGCCGTGTCACCTACGAAATGCCCGTGCTCGACCCTGATGGCCAAACGGTCTGGCAGGCGGTAGAGGATTTTGACTCCAACGGCATTCTGGATTGCTTTGCCATCGAAGGCCGGCCTGATGGCGTTGAAACCATCGCCAACGCCTATGCCGCCTTGGGCCGGCACACGGAAGGCCAGGTAGGCGCCGCCCACTGCTACCTGTTCGATGCCAGGGACATCGTCTCATTCGGCGTGAGTTACCTGGAGCAGAACTTTCGCCTGCCGGAGGATAGTGAGATGACCAGACACTTCAAGATAGGAGACCACGTCTCCTGGAATTCCGAGGCCGGCCGCGTCGCGGGCACCATTATCGCCGTCCATACGGCCGATTTCGACTACAAGGGGCACAGGCACCGGGCGTCGGAAGACGATCCGCAATACGAGATCAAGAGCGACAAGACGGATCACATCGCCGCGCACAAGGGTGCCGTGCTCAAGCTGGTGAAGGGAAAGGGCAAGGGCGCGATGTGATCGGCCAAGGGCGAGGCGTGCGACGCCGGCGTTTGCGTCGCACGCCTGCACCCGCAGGGGCCCATCGTGGACGCTTAGCGCGCAGCGCCCTCCAGTGCCGCCTCATATTTTCCCAGGCAGGCCATGCCATTCAGCCGGGACCGCAGCAGCAGCGCCTGTTGCGCCTGCGCGGCGTTGGCGGGGTCGCCGCGCCAGGCCAGCAGCGGCGGTTCCTGCAGCGCGCGCCCATAGGAGAAGGACAGCCGCCACGGCAGCGGCGCCAGGCGGTTCATGGCGTCGAGGTTGGCGGTGGCTTCGCTGGGAGTTTGTCCGCCGGACAGGAAGAAGATGCCCGGCACCGCCGCGGGCACGGTGCGCTTGAGCACCCGCACGGTCTGCATCGCCACCTCCGACGGTGGCGCGTGGCCGGCGTCCTTGCCGGGCAGCACCATGCTGGGCTTGAGCAGCATGTGTTCCAGCGCCACCCCGTAGCGATGCAGGGCGTGGAAGACTTCGTGCAGCACGGCCTCGGTGACCTGGGCGCAACGGGCCATGGAGTGACCGCCATCCATCAGCACTTCAGGCTCGACGATCGGCACCACGCCGGCCTGCTGGCAGATCGCCGCGTAGCGGGCCAGCGCTTCGGCGTTGGCCTGCACGGCGGCGAGGCCGGGCAGGGTGTCGGACACGTTGTAGACCGCGCGCCACTTCGCAAAACGCGCGCCTTGTTGCCGGTAGCCGGCCAGCCGCTTGCCCAGCCCGTCGAGCCCCTCGGTGATCTCGTCCCCAGGAGCGAGCGGGAGGGGGAGCTTGCCCTTGTCGACCTTGATGCCGGGCACGATGCCCTGGCGCGCGGCCAGCTCCGGCAGCGGCGTGCCATCGTCGGCGTTCTGGCCCAGCGTTTCCTCGTAGAGGATCACGCCGCTGATGTAGTCGCCCAGCCCCGGCGTGCCCAGGAGCAGGTTACGCCACGCGCGCCGGTTTTCTTCGCTCGATTCCACGCCGATGCGCTCAAAGCGCTTGGCGATGGTCGGGCCGCTTTCGTCGGCGGCCAACAGGCCCTTGCCCGGCTGTGCCAGGGCGTCCACGGTGGCTTGCAGTTCGCTTGAAGTGTCCATGACGTTGCTCCGCGCAGGTGACATAAACGCAAGCATTTCCCCGAATCGGCAATCGCGCAAGGGTATCGGCGGCCGATGGTGCGCTTCCATGGTGGCCGCCCGAACATTGCGGCCGACCTGGCGGGTGACGTCGCGCCGCGCGGCGGGGGAAGCGCCTGCCGCGCCGGCTGTGGGATAATTGCGGCTTTGCCCACGGCGCAGCTCAAGAGGTTGATCGCACGGGCATGCCAGGGCCCTTATTCCCGCGGCCCGCTTCCTACCGCGATACTTCTAAAGCAAGACCATGCCCACATACCGTTCCAAAACCTCCACCGCCGGCCGCAACATGGCGGGGGCGCGCTCGCTGTGGCGCGCCACCGGCATGAAAGACGAAGACTTCTCCAAGCCCATCATTGCCGTGGTCAATTCCTTCACGCAGTTCGTGCCGGGGCACGTGCACCTGAAGGACCTGGGCCAGCTGGTCGCGCGCGAGATCGAGGCCGCGGGCGGCGTGGCCAAGGAGTTCAACACCATCGCGGTCGATGACGGCATCGCCATGGGCCATGACGGCATGCTCTATTCGCTGCCCAGCCGCGACATCATCGCCGACTCGGTCGAATACATGGTCAACGCGCACTGCGCCGACGCCATGGTGTGCATCTCCAACTGCGACAAGATCACCCCCGGCATGTTGATGGCCGCGATGCGCCTGAACATCCCGGTGATCTTCGTCTCGGGCGGGCCGATGGAAGCCGGCAAGACGCGCCTGGCCAACCCCGTCACCAAGGCCATGGAGTTCAAGAAGCTGGACCTGGTCGACGCCATGGTGATCGCCGCCGACAGCGCGTATTCCGACGCCGACGTGGCCGAGGTGGAGCGTTCCGCCTGCCCGACCTGCGGCTCGTGCTCGGGCATGTTCACCGCCAACTCGATGAACTGCCTGACCGAGGCGCTGGGCCTGTCGCTGCCCGGCAATGGCACCGTGGTCGCCACGCACGCCGACCGCGAGCAGCTGTTCAAGCGCGCCGGCCGCCGCATCGTCGAACTGGCGCGCCAGTACTACGAACAGGAAGACGCGCGCGTGCTGCCGCGCGCGGTCGGCTTCAAGGCGTTCGAGAACGCCATGACGCTGGACATCGCCATGGGCGGCTCGACCAACACCATCCTGCACCTGCTGGCGATCGCGCGCGAGGCGGAAATCGACTTCGACATGACCGACATCGACCGCCTGTCGCGCGTCGTGCCGCAGCTGTGCAAGGTCGCGCCCAACACCAACAAGTACCACATCGAGGACGTGCACCGCGCCGGCGGCATCATGGCCATCCTTGGCGAGCTGGAGCGCGCCGGCAAGCTGCACACCGACGTGCCGACCGTGCACGCGCCCACGCTGAAGGACGCCCTGGCGCAGTGGGACATCACCCGTACCGAGGACGAGGCCGTCAGGCAGTTCTACCTGGCCGGCCCGGCCGGCATCCCGACCCAGGTCGCGTTCAGCCAGAACACGCGCTGGCCCAGCCTGGACCTGGACCGCGCCGAAGGCTGCATCCGCTCCTACGAGCACGCCTTCTCCAAGGAAGGCGGCCTGGCGGTGCTGACGGGCAACATCGCGCTCGACGGCTGTGTGGTGAAGACCGCCGGCGTCGACGAGAGCATCCTGGTGTTCGAGGGCACCGCCCACGTCACCGAGTCGCAGGACGAAGCGGTCGAGAACATCCTCAACGACAAGGTCAAGGCCGGCGACGTGGTGATCGTGCGCTACGAAGGCCCCAAGGGCGGCCCCGGCATGCAGGAAATGCTCTACCCGACCAGCTACATCAAGTCCAAGGGGCTGGGCAAGGCTTGCGCACTGCTGACCGACGGCCGCTTCTCCGGCGGCACCTCGGGCCTGTCCATCGGCCACTGCTCGCCCGAGGCCGCAGCCGGCGGCGCCATCGGTCTGGTGCAGGACGGCGACAAGATCCGCATCGACATCCCCAACCGCACCATCAACGTGCTGGTGTCCGACGAGGAACTGGCACGCCGCCGCGAAGCGCAGAACGCCAAGGGCTGGAAACCGGCCAAGCCGCGCCCG
This sequence comes from Cupriavidus nantongensis, assembly GCF_041726985.1. Lineage (GTDB taxonomy): Bacteria > Pseudomonadota > Gammaproteobacteria > Burkholderiales > Burkholderiaceae > Cupriavidus > Cupriavidus nantongensis_A. The sequence goes on from NZ_CP168302.1 coordinate 1,765,420, forward strand.
CGCAAGGTGTCGGCAGCGCTGAAGGCATATGCCAAGCTGGTGATGTCGGCGGACAAGGGCGCGGTGCGGGATTTGTCGCTGTTGGATGATTGATGCGGGGGCGGGCTGGGGCCTGCTTTGCGTCAAGGGGAAGCCGCTCTTTGGAGCGGCTTTTTTTGTTTAGCGAAGCCGCAAAGAGGCATGACGGTTTCTTTAATCTGATAAAAATAGATATAAATATCATTTGATACATTTCTGATGGACTTCCGCAAGGTTTCGGGGCAAATTCGGGTGTTCGCCTCCCGGCGATTGCGCTGCCCTGGTTGTTCGGAAAATGGACCGTGCCACGCTCTATCAGCACCTTTTTTCATCGCACCACCGCCTGTACAGGCTGGACGGCAGCTCGCCGCTCCAGGAACTTGCCGTTGAAGCATGGATCGGCCGCGAAGGTGTTTCGATGCTTGCGGAATCACGCATCATCGCGCTCAGCGCCAATGCCGACATCCCGCTCGACAGCTTGCTTGGACAGCGAGTCACGCTGCTTACCGCGCTGGCGGGTGGCGGGCAGTCGCGCCGTACCGGCCTGATCCGGCAAGCCGAGAAGCTCGGCGCGGATGGCAGCCTGGCGCGCTATCGGCTGACCGTAGTGCCGTGGCTGTGGCTGACCACGCAGCAGCGCAACAGCCAGGTCTTTCAGAACTGTCGCCTCGACAGCATCATCGAGGCGATCCTGCAGCCATATTCGCCCTACGCGCAGTGGCGCTATGCCGCCGGCGCCGAGGCCCGCATCACGGCGATCGGCGCGCGCGCCCACATCGCGCAGTTCCGCGAGACCGACTACCAGTTCCTGTCGCGCCTCCTGGCCGAGGCCGGTTTGGGCTACACCGTGGTGGAAGACGACGAAGCCGCCGGTGGGCACGCGGTGGTGATCTTTGCCGACAGCGCGCAACTGCCCGAAGACGCCGAGTCGGCGGATGGCGGCGGCATCCGTTTCCACCGTGCGCATAGCCAGGAAGCCCGGGACGCGATCCAGCACCTGGCTTGCGAAACCTCGCTGGGCGTGGGAGGCGTCGCCGTGTCCGCGTGGGACGCAGAATCCAAGCGCACGATCCGGGCTCACGCACCGGCCCGCTTCGCTGGCCATGTGAACCGCGCCGCGAGCCCGGATCCCTATCTGTCGGTGAGTCTGTCGCTCGCGCCGGACGCGGCCAGCGCCCAGCGAGTCGCCGAGCAAGTCATGGAAGCGATCGAAGTCCGGTCGCTGCGCTTCACCGGACGCGCCTCGGTGCGCTCGCTGCGTAGCGGCACCCGGCTGACCGTCAATGGCTGCCCGTACCTGCCGCCGCTGGATGACGATGCCATCGGCTATCCGCTGCTGGTCGACGCCGTCGAGCACTGCGGCATCAACAACCTCGCCGCCGACACGCGTGCGGCGCTGGCAGACCGGTTGGGGCCGCTGGACGCGGCACTGTGCTTCGACACACCGCTACCGGCCCCCGATATTGCCGAACTCACGCTTGGCTTGCCGACCCCCTTTCCGTTTTGCGAGGCTGATCGGCTCAGCCCTACCTCAGCGCTGAAAGCGGCAGCGCAACAACAGGGCTACGCATGCCTGTTCCGCGCCTACGACGCGCGGCGGCCATGGCGCGCGCGTGTCCTGGGCGCTGATTGTCCGCGCCTTTACAGCCGCGCTACCCCGCTCGGCGTTCATACGGCGATCGTGGTCGGCCCCGACGGGCAGACGCAGCCGGACGGCAATGCCGAACATCACACCAGCCCGCGCGGGCAGATTCGCGTGCGCTTTCCCTGGCAGCGCGGCGAGCGCGCCGACGACCGCAGCAGTCGCTGGGTGCGCGTGGCACAGCGACAGGCCGGCGCCGGCATGGGCTGGCAATGGCTGCCCCGTATCGGCCAGGAGGTGCTGGTCAAGTTTGCGGATGACGACATCGACCAGCCGTTCGTAATCGGTGCGCTGTACAACGGCCAGGGTGAAGCCGGCATCGCGCCCGCGCCGGGCGGAAAGTCCGTGAACAGCACGACCTTCGCCCAGCCCTATGACCCGAGCGGCATCTATGCGATGGGCTCCGACAGCCAGCCGAGCGCCCAGGGCAACCTGACCGGTGGCAACAGCCCAGCGTGGCACGGCATGGGCGCGGCTGCAGATGGCCATCGCAACCCCGCCGCGCTGACGGGGTTCAAGAGCCAGGAACATGGCGGCAAGGGCTACAACCAGCTAGTGCTGGACGACAGCGACGGGCAGTTGCGCACACAGCTGGCTACCACGGAGAAAGCCACCCAGCTCAACCTTGGCCATGTGATCCACCAGCAGGACAATCGCCGGGGCAGCTTCCGCGGCCAGGGGTTCGAGCTGCGCACCGACGGCCACGTTGCCGTGCGGGGCCGGGCCGGGCTACTGCTGACGACCTACCGCGATGCGAAGACGGGCCGAGCGCTGCCCACGGGCGACAATGCGGCCGGTATCGCGCTGCTACGCCAGGCCGGGGACCTGGTCAGGACGCTGGACCAGGGTGCGACCACGCACCAGAGCCAGGGTCTGTCGACCGGGAAGGACGACGAAGCGCCGCTGACGAGACAGGCCAAAGCCGCTGCGGGCATGGTCGATGGGCTGTCGCTCGCGGCTGCGAGAGGCGATGCGGCCAGCGGTAATACCGGTACGTCCGGCAAGGTCCCGCATCAAGGCGAGCCGATGGTCCACCTGAACGGCAGGGCCGGGGTGGCGATGGTGGCGGGACAGGACCTGCAGCTTGCCAATGGCGAGAGTGTGGTGCTGGCCAGCGGGCAGGACAACAACATCGCGGTGGCCGGACAGGCGCGCGTACAGGCGGGCCAGGCCATCGGCATTGCGGCCGGCCTGTCCGTTGCCGGCGAAGGCAACGTCGGCCTGCAGCTGACGGCGGGGCAGGACGACATCGATCTCCAGGCGCAGCATGATCTGCTGAAGCTCGCCGCGCGCGATGACCTGACGATCGTCTCGGCCAACATGACCGTGGACTTTGCTGCGGCCAAGCGCATCCGCATCGCGACCGCAGGCGGCGCCGCCATCACGATGGAGGATGGCAACATCACCGTCGAGTGCCCGGGACCAATCACCTACAAGGCCGCGAAGAGGACGTTCGAGGGGGCGGAGAGCACACCGTATGCGCTGCCACAGTTTCCGCAGACAGCGTGTCTCGACTGCCTGCTCAATGCGGCCGCCGCCGGCATGCCGCTGGCTACCGTATAGAAGAGGCGCCTATGTACGTCGCAGTCGAGTCGTGCGATCCCGAAATATGGCTTGATGGCTTGTTGCCACGCCTTGACAGTACCGAGGGCCTGCACTGGTCTGCCCTCGTTGATGCTGCGTTCGATCACGGCGCGAGACCCTTCGCGTCACCTGTCCCGCGCTACCCTTTGTACAGCGAGGCGGGCGTGCTTCGCGACCTGCTGTCGGTCTCCCCTTACCTGTTGCCCTTGGACGGCCTGGCCGGCGATGAACGGCGCGCCATGATCCTGGCGCTTTGCAAGCACTGCCAGGGCAGGCCGATGCTGAGCTTTGTGGCGTCATGCGAATCCCCGGAGCGTCTGGCGCAGCTATGGCAACCCTGCCTGCAGCCGGTAGTCGAGGGCGATGACACGCGTTTCCTGCTGCGCTTTGCCGACACACGCGTGCTTTCCGCTCTGCCTCTTGCCCTTGGACCAGCCGCGTGGGCGCAGCTCACAGCCCCTGTCGCGCAGTGGCACCTTGTGAACCGGGAAGGCCTAATCGAGTCGGTGCCGCTTAGCGAGCGTCGGACCGGACCTGGAGCGCAGCCATCCGGCCCGCTGATGCTCTCCCAGGAAGAACTCGATCGGATGGTGGACGCAGCGATGCCGGATGCTTTGCTGGACTCGCTGTACCGGCAATCTCCCGGCATCCTGCCCACAACAGAACGAGTGCGAACGCATCAGCTCGTCGCTCGGGCCTTTGCGCTGGCCAGGCAGCATCGCATTGAGGCCATACCGGACATGCTCCTGCTGGCTTCGTATGCTTTGGCAACAGGCGAGCCCGGCCTGCAGGCGCCCGAGCTTCAGCAATGCTTGCGTGAATCACACCACTCCCCGGAAGCGTTGCGCGAGTATTTGCTCGCGGAGGCATGATAGTGAAGGCCTCGACGACGGCATTGGCCTTTTGCTGGACTGGCGTCATGGCATCATCCAGGCGCATAACGGATAACCAATGATGGCAATAAGAATGATCCGAGGTTCGCTTGTTTTAATTCTGGCCGCGGCCTTGTTCGGGATGGCCGGTTGCGGTAAGGCGGAGCCACCGCAGGCCACTGTCGAAGAGGACGATACGCTCGGCGGCCAGATCGGCGTGCTCAATTACACCGACGTGCCGATCGGCGTTGTGTACGTCGATGGCCAATGGGCGGGAGGAATGGTCGCGAACGCTGGGGGCACCAGTTGGACCGGCGGAATTTCCGTACCCAAACACTGGGATCCGAACTTCAAGGTCACGATCAAGTGGAGCGACGACGAGTTGTACGCAAGGGACAAGAAGGCGCTGTACACCAAGGAGGTTCCAATTGAAAAGTACTCGACGGAGGATGCGGCCTACTTTTATGTGGCCGTCTTTCCGAACCAACAGGTCAAACTGTTCTTGACCAAATGGCTGCCGGGTGCCAAGGACGATCCCGCGAAACTTGAGGACCCCAAGGAAGCGTGCCTGAAGCGCCGCGCCCCGCAAGACCGGCGTCTGTGCTACAGCCCTGAAAAGCGAGATCCCCCTGAACTCCCTGGGACAAGCCGATAGGTGGCCACTTGGCTGCTTTGATTCTCGTACCGACCATTCCGCTAGACCGCAGAATCTATGACTGTCGTTCAGTTCGCGCCGCCATGCTCCGTCAAGCCGTTTGAACTCTCGCCGCAAGAAAAGTATCGCCAATACACCGGACTCAATATCTGTCTCAAAAGACCGCTTCCATGCGAAGAGGAACTTCACTTCGGCTTCTTCTTCGACGGCACCCGTAACAACGCGGACAATGACCGGCCGCGCAGTGCTCAGAGCAACGTCGCGAGACTCTTTGACTTGTTCGATATTGAACCAAAGCAATCCGAGTTGAAGCGATACAGGTTTCGTAGCTACGCGGCGGGCGTCGGTACGCCCTTTTACAGGGAAGTGGGAGATGTAGGCATTGGCATTCAGGCAGTCGCCGGCGCCGCAGCGGGCTGGGGCGGCGAGGCGCGCATTAACTGGGCCTTGTTGCAGCTACACAATCATCTTCACGCCCACTACCATAGTCACGCCATGACAGGGGCATCCAAGGACCGAGACCTCGTCAAGCAGATGAGCGCCGACCTGAACGCCCCCGAAATCCGGATCCCGAACCTCGGGAACAGCAGCGATATCGAGCGCGAACTAAAGCGCAAGTACCGCGCCAAGGGGGAACTCGATCGGAAGTTGCGCTCAGGCGTTGGGCCCCTCGCCTCCCTGACTGCGGTGGCCCGCACCAACTGGCGTGAGGTCAATACCAAGGGCCGCCGGCGCGTGCTCAACGAACGCAAGGCAGAACTGGCGAGGGTTCTGGGCAACCTTCCGCGTGACCGCAAGCCGATCATCAAGCGCATTCGCCTGCATGTATTTGGCTTCTCGCGCGGCGCAGCACAAGCGCGCGTCTTCTGCAACTGGCTGCGTGATGCGTGCGATACCAATGGGGACAAGCTCAGCCTGTGCGGAATACCCGTCCAGGTCGATTTCCTTGGGCTGTTCGATACCGTCGCCTCCGCTGGCATTGCGCAGAGCATGATGGAGACTATGGTTTCCGGGCATGGCGCGTGGGCGCAGAAGCGGTGGCTGCGAATCCCCGGCCCTGACCTGGTCAAGCGCTGCGTGCATCTGGTATCGAGCCATGAGGTACGCGGCTCCTTTCCGCTGGACAGTGCGCAAGGCGGCAACGTGGAGGAGTTCGTCTATCCGGGCGTCCATTCCGACCTCGGCGGTGGCTATGAGCCCGGCGAACAGGGCCGCGGCTGCCGCGCCGACGGGACACCTGACGACAGCGCCAAGCTGTCACAGGTTCCGCTGGCGCACATGTACCGGGAGGCTGTCATTGCAGGTGTGCCGCTGAGGAGTCCGTCGAGCGCGCCAAGCGAGTTGCAAGATCAGTTCAAGGTCGATCCTGATCTCATCGCAGCCTTCAACGCCTACCGAGACGCTACAGCTACCTCAGGCTCACAGCCCGACACTACCGCGAACCTGATCCGACACCATTACGGCTACTTTCTGCGCTGGCGCCGTCGCTGGTTGGGCAAGGTGGCAACCATGCCCAGCGTCCAACGCGCGCCCAGGAACGACCGCACGGACCTGATCAACGCCGATGCTGAACTGGCCGAGGAATGGAAGTGGATCAGGCACCAGGACAGTTACGAGAACCTGGTACCGAGTTGGGCCCGGGGCCATTACACCGGCTGGCTGATGGAAGGCGCGAAATGGGTCGCCGAAACCCAGGTCACCAACCTCGGCGCGGCAACCGCGGCAATCGCCGGATCAGCCGTGCGCCCGGCCGTGCAGGCCGCGGTGCCCGAAGCACCCGGTGGGCCGATCGCCTGGATGCCGGCCGTCGGTGCCGTGCAGGGCGCCACCATGTTCTATCAGGCCAAGAGGGCGATCGGCATCAAGTTCGGCATGTGGAAGGAGGTCAAGCGGGCCTGGGACAACACCGATGTTCCGCCGGCTATCGACGTCTTCTTCTCGCGCCATGTGCACGACTCCCGCGCCTGGTTCAAGCCCATGGGTGACGACGACGATGTCTGGTACCGCAAACAGCAGGACAAGCTCGATGCGGCTGCTGCAAAAGCCGCCGCCCGCAACGAAGCAGCGCTGGCCACGATCTCGCCCATGACGGCCAAGGTCGGCGTCCTGCCGCCTCCGCCATTGAGCGCACAGGAAAAGGCGATGCTGGAGACACAGGCCCGCCTCAAACGACAACGCGAAGCCAAGGGCCAGTCGGTCGACGAAGCCCTGAAGGATCCCTCCTACACCGACCAACTGCCGCAGCAGGCCAGTGGGCGCGAGTTCTGGCAGATGTGGGGCTATCTGCGGTGGCGGACGGTCTACGACGACAAGTACATGGACTATCGCGCCAGCTTCCCGCAACTGGCCGGATTGGACGCCAGCGCATTGAAAAAGCGGATGAAGGAACTGGATCAAAAATTCAAGCAGACCCGCGCCCGTTCCGAGGCGGTTGGAAAGGCGCTGAGCAATTACGCCAACCGGATCGATACCGCAGGATCTCTATCTCGAGAACGTCGAGCTGTGGCGTGTCATGAACGCGACGGAAGCGGAAATGGCGGCGATTACTGTGTTCATGGAGGAGCAGGAGAAATAGGCGCAGGCCACGGGCCTGGCCGCGGCGATCGATTGTCTCCGCTCCCGCTCCTACCCCCGCAACACCTGCACCACCAACGCAAACGCCGGCGACGGCTGCCGCCTGCTGGGGTAGTACAAATGGTAGCCATTGAATTTCGGGCACCAGTCCTCCAGCACGCGCACCAGCCGGCCGGCTTCGATATGGTGCATCAGTTCATCCTCGGGCAGCAGCGTGATGCCCAGCCCGGCCAGGGCGGCGACCACCTGGGGTTGGGTGGTATTGAAGATCAGCGGCCCGTCGACGCGCACGTTCACTTGGCGGCCGCGCCGCTCGAAGTCCCAGACGTAGAGCCCGCCGGACGTGGGCATGCGCTGGTTGATGCAGCGGTGCGCCATCAGGTCTTGCGGTGTCTTCGGCGGCGGATTGGCGGCGAAGTAGGCGGGCGATGCCACCACCGCCATGCGCAGCGGTGGGCCGATGGGCACGGCGATCATGTCCTTGTCGATGGTGCTGCCCAGGCGCACGCCGGCGTCGAAGCGGTCGGCCACGATGTCGCGGAAGCCGTAGTTGACGTCGAACTCCAGCTTGATGTCCGGGTATTCGTGCAGCAGCGGCGTGAGCCTGGGCAGCAGGATGGTGTGCAGCACGTTGTCGCCGCAGGTGATGCGGACCGTGCCGGCGGGCTTGTCGCGCAAGGCGGTCAGGGCGTCGAGCTCGGCCTCGATTTCGTCGAAGCGGTGGCCGATGGCCTGCATCAGCCGTTCGCCCGCCGCGGTGGGCGAGACGCTGCGCGTGGTGCGCGTCAGCAGCCGGATCCGCAGCCGTTCCTCGAGGCCGCGCACGGCCTGGCTCAGCGCGGACTGCGTCACGCCCAGCGACGCGGCGGCCCGCGTAAAGCTGCCTTCGCGTGCCACGGTCACGAATGCCAGCAGGTCGTTCAGATTGCGTCGGACCATGCGTCGGTCTCCATCGTCATATTGATTAGTGTTGCTTATAACCTCTTTAAGCATTCATTAGCTAGTCATGGGAGCGTCCACGCGCGAAGATGAGTGGGACGAAGAGGCCGGGATCCGGCTTCGCCATTGCCGCTTCCGGCACATTTTCTCCGCACAGCGCGCGCAGCCCCGCCGCTCCCGACCCTAACGGAGCGACGCGGCGTCGTGCGCGCAATACATCTCCCGAACTGCATGACAACCCAACTCTGTGACGCCCCCGTGGGCGCGACCCTGCCTGCGCACGATGCCGAACGCCAGCCCGCCTACTGGGGCGGCGTGTTTGCGATGACGCTGTGCGTGTTTGCGCTGATTGCCTCGGAATTCATGCCGGTCAGCTTGCTGACGCCGATGGCCGCCGACCTGCATGTCACCGAAGGCCTGGCGGGCCAGGGCATTGCGATCTCCGGCGCCTTTGCCGTGGTGACCAGCCTGTTCATCGCCACGCTGGCCGGCAGCATGAACCGCAAGACGCTGCTGCTGGGGCTGACGGCGCTGATGGCGGTCTCCGGCGCGGTGATTGCAATGGCGCCCAACTACCTGGCCTACATGGCGGGCCGTGCGTTGATCGGCGTGGTGGTCGGCGGTTTCTGGTCGATGTCGGCGGCAACGGCGATGCGGCTGGTTCCGCCCGGCCACGTGCCGCGCGCGCTGGCGATCTTCAACGGCGGCAACGCGCTGGCCACGGTGGTGGCGGCGCCGCTGGGCAGCTACCTGGGCGCGGTGATCGGCTGGCGCGGCGCGTTCTTCTGCCTGGTGCCGGTGGCGCTGATCGCTTTCGCGTGGCAGTGGGCGACCTTGCCTGCGATGCCGGTGGCAGCGCGCAGCACCGGTTCCCGCAACGGCTTGCGGCTGTTGCGCCAGCCGCTGGTGGTGCTGGGCATGCTCGGCGCCAGCGTTTTCTTCATGGGTCAGTTCACGCTGTTCACCTATGTGCGGCCGTTCCTCGAGACGGTGACGCGGGTGGATGTGTCGTCGCTGTCGCTGATCCTGCTGGTGATCGGTGTCATGGGCCTTATCGGCACCATGACCATTGGTGCGGCGCTCCGGCGCGGCTTCTACGCGACGATGATCGCCATACCGGCGGTGATGGCCGGGATTGCGCTGGGGCTGATGGCATTCGGCAGCCAGGCTGCCGCGACGGTCGCGTTGCTGGGCGTGTGGGGCCTTGTTGCCACCGCGGCGCCAGTCGGCTGGTGGGCCTGGATCGCCAGGACCTTCCCGAACGATGCCGAGGCCGGCGGCGGCCTGATGGTGGCGGTGGTCCAGCTTGCCATCGCGCTGGGTTCCACGGTCGGTGGCCTGCTGTTTGACCGCAGCGGTTATGAAAGCACCTTCGCAGCCAGCGCGGCGCTGTTGGGTATCGCGGCTCTGCTTACCTGGCTGACGGGTCGCGCCGAAGCGGCGCGGGTCGCCTGAAGCGCTTTGCTCGAACGGCGCCGCGACCAGGGTCGCGGCGTCTTCCCTTATGCCACCTTGCGCACCGGCAGGCTGCGCATGCGCTTGCCGGTGGCGGCGAAGATCGCGTTGCACAGCGCGGGCGCGACCGGCGGCACCGGCGGCTCGCCCACGCCGCCCGGCGGCAGGTCATGGTTGTCGTTGACCAGGTGGGTGCGGATCACGCGCGGCGAGGCATGGTGGCGCAGCACTTCGTAGTCGTGGAAGTTGCTCTGCATCACGCGGCCCTTGTCGAAGGTGATCTCGCTGGCGAGCGCCAGGCTCAGGCCCATGATGGCGCCGCCTTCCATCTGTGCGCGGATGCGGTCGGGGTGGATCTGCGGGCCGCAGTCCATCGCCATGTCCACTGACACAACACGCACCTCGCCCTTCGCATCGACGGCCACCTCGACCACGGTGGCGGTATAGCTCATGAAGCTGTAGCAGAACGCCAGGCCCAGACCGTGGCCCTTGGGCAGCTTGCGGCCCCAGCCCGCGCCGCGGGTGGCGGCCTCGATCACTCCGCGCAGGCGGCCCGTGTCATACGGATAGCGTTCGGGCGATTCGGTGTAATTCCAGGTGTCGGCCAGCGTGCCGGGGTCGATCTTGCGCGGGGGTCCGATCAGGTCTAGCGCAAACTGCCGGTGGTCCTTGCCGGCGCGGTGCGCCAGCTCGGCGATAAAGCACTGCGCCGCGAACGCATGCGGAATATTGGCCACCGAGCGGAACCAGCCGATGCGCGCATGCGCGGGCACTTCGGCGGTTTCCACGCGCACGTTGTCGATGCGGTAGGGCATGTTGATCGCCGACATGGCCGACTCGAACAACTGCTGGCCTTTGGCGCCCCCGGTGAAGAGCGAGGCGATAGTGGGCGCGGCGCTGCGGTGCAGCCAGGACTTTACCTGCCCCTGCCTGTCGATGACGGCCTCCAGCCGCTCGGCCGAGACGGTGTGCAGGTAGTCGTGGTGGATGTCGTCGTCACGCGTCCACACCAGCTTGACCGGCGTGCCCTCGGGCATCGCCTGCGCGACGATGGCGGCCTCGTCGACAAAATCCGGCTTGGACTTGCGGCCAAAGCCGCCGCCCAGCAGCAGCACGTTGACCCTGACGTTGCCGGGCTTGAGCTCGAGCCGCTTGGCTACGGCAGTCTGCGCGGCAACCGGATTCTGGATCGAGGTCCAGACCTCGGCGCTGCCGCCGCGGATGCGCACCGTGGCCACCGGCGGCTCCATCGACGCATGGGCCAGGTGCGGCACGTAGTAGTCGGCGGCAATGCGCTCGGCGGGCGGCGCTTGCTCCCAGGCCTGCTGCGCATTGCCCTGGTTGCGCATCGCCTTGCCCGGCGCGCGCGAAGCCGCCTCGAGCGTGCGGCGATACGCGTCGGACTCATAGCTGCCGTTCGGGCCGTCGTCCCATTCGATCTCCAGCGCAGCACGGCCCTGCATCGCAGCCCAGGTGTTGCGGGCGACCACCGCCACGCCGCCCAGCGGCTGGAACGCCGGCGCGCCCTGGAAGGCGGGAATCTCCACCACCTTCAATACGCCCGGCACCGCCAGCGCCTTGCGGCTGTCGACGCGGCGCAGCTTGCCGCCCACCACGGGCGGGCGCGCCACCACGGCATACACCATGCCGGGCAGGCGCAGGTCCATGCCATAGACGGCGCGGCCCGAGCCGATGGCTTCCTGGTCGACTGGCCGCACCGCGTTCTTGCCGATATAGCGGAACCTGGTGCGGGGCTTGAGCCGGAGTGCATCGCCCTTCGGCACCGGTTGGCGCGCCGCGTCGGTCGCCAGCTCGCCAAAGCCCAGGCGGCGCCCGGTAGGCTGGTGCAGCACTTCGTGATTGACAGCCCGGACCTCGGACACCGGCACCGACCAGCGGGCGGCGGCAGCAGCTTCCAGCATCTGACGGGCGGCCGCGCCGACGCGCCGCATCGGCATCAGGAAATGCCGCACGCTGCGCGAGCCGTCGACGTTCTGGTTGCCGTAGCGGGTCTCGTCGGCCTCGGCCTGGACCACCTTGACGCGCTCCCAGCGGGCCTCCATCTCGTCGGCCACCACCATCGGCAGGCTGGTGCGCACGCCGGTGCCCATCTCGGCGCGATGGGCCACGATGGTGACGGTACCGTCGGCGGCGATCGAGACGAACGCCAGTGGGTCGTCGACGGTGCCGCCGGGCATGGAGTCGGCACCGAACTTCTTTGGCGTGGCGTCCGCAGCATGGGCCACACTCACCAGGCCGCCGCTGGTCACGGCCAGCGTCATCAGGCCCAGGCTGCCGCGCAGGAATCCGCGCCGGGAGAGTCGAGCGATGTTGTCCATTTACTTGCCTCCCTGCGCCAGGCGGCTGGCCGCCTGCCGGATCGCGGCACGAATGCGCGGATAGGTGCCGCAGCGGCAGATGTTGCCGCTCATGGCCTCGTCGATCTGCCGGTCGGTCGGTGCCGGAGTGGTCTTGAGCAAGCTGACAGCGGTCATGATCTGCCCGGCCTGGCAGTAGCCGCACTGGGCCACGTTATGCTGGATCCACGCCTGCTGCACCGCCTGGCCCACGCGGTCGCCTTCCATGCCTTCGATGGTGGCGACGGAGCGGCCCGCGACGGCAGAGACCGGCGTCACGCAGGCGCGGATCGCGGTGCCATCGACGTGCACGGTGCAGGCGCCGCACAGCGCCATGCCGCAGCCGAACTTGGTGCCGGTCATGCCGAGCTCATCGCGCAATGCCCACAGCAGCGGCATCTCGTCGGGAACGTCGACGTCCCTGGGCTGGCCATTGACCTGGAATCTTGTCATGGGGGAACTCCTTGTGAAGACAATGGCACGGTGCCATGCCAAGGCGCGCGGACGCACGCGCTGGTGTCATAAGGCCATCATTGTCGTCAAGATTGCCGTGCCGGATTGATTAGTACAGCTTATAAGCTCTTTAAGCCTGCGTGATTCTCAAGGCGACAGCAGAAATCCTCACCCCGTCTACAGCAACGTCATGAGCAGCTTGGCCAGCGTGGACTTCAGCGGCAGCTGCGTGGATGCCAGCATCAGCATCGGCAGCGCCGCGGGCAGGGCGGTGGCCAGCAGCACGCGCTTGTCGACCAGCGAGCTGCGCATGCCGGCCACGGCGTTGTAGATGGCATGCGTGTCCGCGACCGGCCCCAGCTCTGGCGCATCCAGCAGCGGATCGTCGGCCTGCCCCGGTTCGCCGTGGATCCAGCGTCGGTCCACCTTGCGGTTATGGTCGGCCAGCAGCGCGCCATAGTCGAGCAGGGCCCATTTGCGCGTGCTGGCCAGCAGTGGCACGAAGCCGAACATGGGCAGCAGCGTGAGCAGCGTCAGCACCACCACCAGCGTGCCCATCTGCGGGTAAAGCGACGGAATGGCGACGCCGTGGTACATCACTTCGTGCGCCCACGCCGCGGCCATCACCGCGGACACCGCAAACGAGAACGGCGCGAAGATGAACTGGACCCGGTTCAGGAACGACAGCCCGCCGACCCGGTCGGGATGGCTGGGCACCAGCCGCAGCGGCAGCCGGGCAATGCGCATCAGCACGATGGTGGTCAGCAGCAGCCGCCACAGCCAGGCCAGCAGCAGCACGTTGAAGACCGGCCGCGACACCAGCAGGAACCACCACGTCGCAAAGCCCGCGGCACCATCAAGATCGCCCCAGCCGATCTCGTCGCGGCTGGGCGCCACCGAGACCGCGATGGTCCAGCCCAGCACCAGCCCGCCGATGATGACCCACGGATAGGTGCGGTCGCGCAGGCGGGCGGCGCCTTCGACGATCTCGCGGAAGCGCGGCGCCAGCCCCTCGTCGACCAGGCCGCTGCGCGCAAACTGCTGCAGGCATAGCGGGATCACGCTGTGCGCGATGGCTTCGGCGCAGATCAGCAGCGGAATGCCGATGAGGCAACGGACATGAATGGCGTAGTGCCCGAACAGCGATTCGCCATCCTGCCCGGTCACGCGGCCATGGATCACGGCCCAAACCACCAGCGGCAGCCACGCGAGCATGCTGTAGAACAGCGCGCGCCTGGCCACGCCAAGGCCCTCGGCGGGGATCAGCCCGATGCGCCGTTGCAGCCGGTACAGCACGTCGTCCCGCACCAGCGAGAAGGTATCAGCGAGGATCTCGCGACCGGAGTCAGGACGCTCTGCATTGCGGTATGCCGTGTTCATGTCCGCTCCTTGGTGAAGACCCGCGGGGCCGGGCAGGCCGGCATGGCGTGCACCGATGCGTGATCGCCGCGCCGTGCGGACGACTCAACCGTCGCTGCGCTGTTGCGCGGGGGGCGTGGCGGGGGGCGCATGCCATTGTTCGGTCGGCACCATCACCGGCTCCTTCGGCTGCAGCACGAAATGCGGCGACATGATCTGGACGTTGTGGCGGTTGAACTCATCCTGGATCGCGGCATGCAGCGTGGACAGGGCGAAGAAGCGGCGGCGCGGGTCTTCGATGGCGAAGAACAGTTCGTATTCGACGTAGAAGTCCGACAGCCCGCGCTGCAGCACGAAGGGTGCCGTGGCCGTATCCAGCCCGGGCACCTGGCGGGCGGCATTGAGCAGCATCGCATGGACCTGGCGCCAGGGTGTGTCATAGCCGATCGTCACCGCTGATGACAGCAGCGCGGCGCTGCCCTGGTTGATGTCCCCGGAGCGCGAATAGTTGTGCACGGCGCTGCCGACCACCACCGCGTTCGGCAGCGTGACCTGCTCCTGCCGCAGGTTGACCAGCCTGACCGACAGCGGACCCAGGCTCTCAACCCATCCCACCGTATCGCCGATGCTGACCATGTCGCCCACGCGCAGCGCGCGCGCATAGACCAGCACCATGCCGCTCATCAGCTGGTTGACGACATTGGCCGAGCCCAGCGTCAGCATGAAGCCGAGCAGCACCGACACGCCCTTGAACACATCGCTCTGCGAGCCGGGAATGTAGGGATAGGCAAAGGTGAAGCCCAGCGCCCACACCAGCACCGTGGCCAGGCGGCGCGTCGCCGGCACCGTCTCCGGATGCAGGCCGGGCACCGTGAGGTTGCCGCGCTCGGTGGCGGTGAACACGCTCGAGACCACGGCCTGCACGCCACGCGTGATGAACAGGATGATGGCGACCACCAGCAGGCCCGGGATGGCGCGGACCACGGCGTCGCCGATGCCTTCCAGCAGCCGCCACAGGTAGGCACCCATGCGCGCGCCGAGCGGGTGCGTCAGCGGAAACTGCAGCAGCGAGAATTCCAGCCAGACAAAGGCGACCAGCGCGAACAGCGCCACCGCCAGGATGCGCACGATACGGTCGGTCAGCTGGTAGAGCGCGGCGGTCCAGTCGAAGCCGTTGGCGGTGCGTGCCTTCAGGTGCCGCTGCAGCGAGGCGTCCACCACGCGCCCCAGCAAGCGCCGGGTCCGGGTCAGCCCCCACACCAGCAACACCGCGACCGCCAGCGCGCCGCCCGTGCGCAGGGCGCCGCGAATCAGCGTGGGCCAGTGCTGTTGCTGTCGGCGCGCGGCAACGGCCTGGCCGACATTGTCGACGGTCTGGCGGACCAGCGTCTCGAGCGAGGCGGCCTTGTCCTCGGGATCGAGGTCGCCTTCGACCACGGCCAGCAGCAGCCGGTCGCCGACATAGATGGCTTCGCCATGCTGGCCGGCAAGCTCGCCAGGGCTGGTGCGCACGGGCTGGCGCAGGTCGGCCGGGGTCAGCGCTTCGAAGCGGTCGCGCGCGCGCCGGACGCGCGCTTCGGGCGTGACGCCGGCCAGCGTTGCACGCAGCACCACGATCGGGCGGTTCATCAGGCGGACTTCGACCGGCGCGGCCCTGGCTTCGGCGACGGGGTCCGGCGCGGCCTGGACTGTGGCGATGCCAGGCCACAGCAGGATGGCCAGCACGGAAAGCCGCCGCATCAGCAAGAACACCATGGTCATCCGTCGCTCGCGTGATTTGGGAAACGGCGGTGCCACCGCCGCGCGCGTTCCCCATCCATGCGGGCCGGGGACAGAGTTGGGTGCATGGTTACAGCTTGCGATTTGCAGCGGAAGTGAAACTTTTTGGGCGGCGAGCTTAGAAAAATCGGCGTGTTGCACTGCGACGCGTGCATCACCTGTCTGGCGGTCGAGCTGTCCGTGCACGGCGCGAGCGCTTCTATGCGCAGCCATTCTGCACGGGCGCTGTTGCGTTCAACCAGGTACCCGCCCGCGCGTTTCCCTGCCGATGCGGCGGACCGCCTGAGGTGGCTGACCAGTCGTACGCAGGAATGCGCGGCGCATCCTGTCCCGGTCGACAAATCCTACTTCTCGCGCGATCACGTCTAGCGAGAGCCGTCCCTTCTCCAGCATCAGCCGGGCGGCCTCCACGCGTAGAAGTTCGATGGCCTTGGCCGGCGACTGCCCGGTCTCGGCGCTGAACGCCCGACTGAACTGGCGCGGGCTCAGCCCCGCGATGCCGGCGAGTTCATCGACGGTCAATGCGTTGCGCAAGTTGGCGCTGGCGTAATCGATGGCCTTCTGGATCCGGTCGGATTTCGGATCGAGATCGAGCAAGGTGGAGAACTGCGATTGCCCGCCCGCGCGCCGGTGGTAGATCACCAGCTTGCGCGCGACCGCGCGCGAGACTTCGGCGCCGTGGTCCTTTTCAATCATGGCCAGCGCCATGTCGATGGTCGCCGTCATCCCGGCCGAAGTCCAGATCGGGCCGTCCACGATGAAAATCTGGTCTTCCTCGACGGTGACCTCGGGAAAGTGCCGCTGCAGGTCGTGCGCGAAGCGCCAATGGGTCGTTGCCCGCCGGCCATCCAGCACGCCCGCGTGCGCCAGGACAAAGGCGCCAGTGCAAGGGGCGGCAACCCGTCTCGACGTCTCGATTGCCCGTCTGACAAACGCTGTCAGCGTGCCGGAAACCAGGTCGATTTCGACGCCGGAGCCGAACATCACCGTATCGAAGGTGCGGTCGCCGAAGGGCTCCGATTCGACGCGTATGCCTGCCGAGGACGTCACCAGTCCGCCCTTCTCGGACAGGACGGTCACCACATAGGCCTGTTCTTCCAGTACGCCGTTGGCCAGCTCGAATGCGGTGATCGCCGCCAGGCCCATCACATAAAAGTTTGGAGATACGACAAAGCCGATCGTGTGCATGGAAGTCCCCTGGCAGATGCGCCGCAAAGTCATGTCCTGAATTGACCGTATATATGACATTTGAGACGCGGTCAACGTTGGCTATGATCGACTGGCAGTCTTCTCCACCGGCCGCCCGTGGCGGAAACCGCACAACAATCTCACGGCGCGTGCGCCGCCTCAGACCCTGACCTTCACCGCATTTCGCAGCGGGTTTTCGTATGGACCGTCGACTCTTGATCCTCGCGCTGGGCATGTTCGCATTGGGCACCGACAACTTCGTCATCGCCGGCATTCTTCCGAGCGTGGCGGCGTCGCTGCATACCTCGGTCAGCGCGGCTGGCCTGATGGTGACGTTCTACGCGCTGACCTACGCGCTGGCCGCTCCCGTGATGGCAGCCGTCGCAGGCGGCTTGCCGCGCAAGCTGCTGTTGGTGGCGGCGCTTGGCGTCTTCGTGGTCGGCAATGCCGTTAGCGCCCTCGCCACGGACATGCAATGGGTGCTGATGAGCCGCGCCCTGGCGGGATTCGGCGCAGCACTGTTCGCGCCGACCGCGTTGGGCGTGGCCTCGGTACTTGCCGATCCGAACAAGCGGGGGCGCGCGCTGGCGACCGTGACCGCCGGCCTGACGGGTGCCACCGCGTTAGGTTCGCCGATCGGCACGCTGATCGGCGGCTTGGGCGGCTGGCGGACGACGCTATGGTTCGTCACCGCGCTGGGAGCCGCGGCGATGATTGGGGTCTGGGCGCTGCTGCCATCCATCGCACCGCCGGCATCGATCCGGCTGCGTGAGCGGCTTGCCCCGTTACGCGACGGGCGCATCGCGCTGACGTTGATGACCTCGCTGTTCGCGTTCGGCGGCTTCCTGATGGTCTATACGTATGCGGGCGTGGTCCTGGAACCGGTGACGCGCGGCGATGGCCGCATGCTCGCGGGTCTGTTGCTGCTGTGGGGCGTCGCCGCCACCGTGGGCAATCTTCTGGCCGGCCGCCTGGTGGACCGGTTCGACAGTCGCCATATCGTCAGCGCGATGCTGTGGATGGCCATTGTCAATTTCTGCGCGCTGCCATGGACCTCGGCGCATCCGCTCAGTGCCGTCATCGCGCTGGTGGTCTGGGGGCTGTGCGGATGGGGGCTCATCGTGCCGCAACAGCACTGGCTGGTGGAACTGTCGCCGCAGGTGGCGCCGCTGCTGCTCGCGCTGAACAATACCGCCACGTATCTCGGCCTTGCGTGCTCGGGCGTGCTTGGCGGGCTCGTGCTCCGGACTACCGACGCGCAGTACCTTGGCTTGGTCGCGGCCTTGCTCATTGCACTGGCATTCGGCTTTACCGTGGCGGCGCATCGCCGTACGCAACGACCCGCTGCTGGCCAGGCGTCAATGGCCGCGCTGGCAGCGGACGGTCGCGGGGCCTGTGGCGCATGACAGTGCCGTCGTGCAAATCAGAATGAAATGCCATCTAATTGCCTGCATGATCGGGCTACATCGCTCACGGCGTTTTCTGTAAAAACACCCAGCCGTCGCCTAGTATGGATGCGCATGGCACTCGGGGGACTGCATTGCGATGCGACCCCGACATGGGTTGGCAGCCGTGCGACGACAGTTCATACGGCAGCAGGGGGAATCCTTGGACGAGTCGGCTCCGGACCGGTTTCAGATCCTTGCGCTCTCGGGCGGCGGCTTTCGCGGGCTGTACACCGCCAGGCTGCTTGCCGATTTCGAGGAGGAAATCGGGGCCCCGATCGCGACCCGGTTCGACCTGATCGCCGGGACTTCGATCGGCGGGGTCATTGCGCTTGCCCTGGCGCTGGAGCTGCCGGCAAGCCGCATCGTCGACCTGCTGACGCGGCACGGCGAGCAGATCTTCCAGCGGCGCTGGTCGCTTGCCGGCATCTGGCGCGCGCCGTTCGGATCGCGCCGGCTGCTGGAACTGCTCTGCGCCGAGCATCTGTTCGGCGAACGCCTGCTCGGCGCCTGCGCGCACCGGGTCGTCATACCCGCGATCAATTACTCCACCGGGCGGCCGCAGATATTCAAGACGCCGCACCATGTCAATTTCAAGCGCGACTACAAGTTCCGCATCGCGGATATAGCGATGGCCACCAGTGCCGCGCCGGCCTACTTCGCGCGCTACACGTTCAACCACAACCAGTTCGTCGACGGCGGTCTTTATGCCAATGCGCCCGGCCTGCTGGCCGTGCATGAAGCGCAGTATTCCCTGCTGCGCTCGCCCGCCGAGGTGCACGTCATGGCGATCGGAACGATGTCGTCGAAGTTCACCGTGAACCCGCGCCGCAATCGCGAGGGCGGCACTTATGACTGGGGCGGTATCAATCCCGCGAACATGCCCCGGCGCTTGTTCGGACTGTCGATATCGGTCCAGGAAGCGTTGAGCGATTTCATGCTGTCGCACCTGCTGCCGGGGCGCTATGTGCTGATTGACGATGACCTGACCGACCAGCGCGCACGCGCTGTCGGCATGGACAGAGCCGACCATGCGGCCAGGGAGGTGCTGCTGGGCGCGGCCTCGGAGCGGTCCAAGATCTGCATCGGCAGCCGGGAAGTCCAGCCGTTCCTGAGGCATCTCGCCCCCGCTCCGACATTCTTTTACGGCGAGAACGAGAACGCAGGCGCGTTCGCGCGCCGCGGCTTCGGCGCCACGGCGCAGGTGCACAGGATCTCGCCGGCGCGATAGGCCCGGATAGCCGCGTCTTACGCGAACGCGTGGAAGGGACGCCGGAAGCCAGCCGGCATGGCCTCCGGCTCGGGCCGGGCCGGCGCGGCGAGCGGCAGGTCCAGCAGCGCGCGCACGTCCCGTTCGATCGTTGCCAGCGACGCCGAGCGGCACAGGGTGCGCGCAAAGCGGGCGTCCAGGCCGGGCGGCAGGCGCAGCCACATATTGTCCGAGATCAGCAGCAGGCGCCGCGGCCGCAGCGCCAGGCTGGCCAGCCGCAGCTGGTTCCAGCCTTCGGCCAGGTCCGGCGGCATGCCGAACACCAGCAGCGCCGGCGCCGGCAAGCGCAGGTTGCGCGCCGCCAGGGCCTCGGTCTCCACGGGTTCTACCCGGCCGATGCCTGGCATCTCGCCAAGCAGGCGCGTAATGCCGTGCCGGTACATCGGCATGTCGTCGATGACCACGGCATGGGCCTCGCCGCCGCATTCCAGCACCTGCGCCGGGGCCGGCGCTCCACGGTTAGTCCAGCTCATTCCTTGCTCCGCTTTGTATCCGGCATTGGCTTGGTGGCCAACGCATTTCACCGCAATCAGCAAAGGCGATGCCAACTCCGGCAGGGCCCGGGCCTGCGCGCCCGGTCAGCGCCACGACCCAGGCGGGTCGCGGGTTTGCGGCAGGTCGGCCCATGTGGACCGGCCCGCGTGCATGGCTGGTGTCAGGGCGGCAGGCGTTACGTGTAACGTAACGTGTTACGTGGCCCGACCCTTGCCGAGCCGCGGGACCGGTCAGCAGCGGTGCCACGTGACGCTTGCGTCCGGCAGCGATACGGCCAGCGCCGCCCGGAACCCGGCACCGGCATCCAGGTCCAGGCAGGTCCAGCCGGACATGGGTATGCCATCACGCGAAGCCTGCCAATGGCCCGCGCCGCGCCGCCAGTCGTCTTCCGTCGTGTACGCGGTGGGATCGGCCGACAGGCCGGTGCCGAGCGCTTTCAGCAGCGCTTCCTTGCGCGTCCAGATGCTTAGCAGCGCCTCGGCCGAAAGCCGAGCGCGCGCGAGGACCTGCGCTTCCTGCGCGGAAAATATGCCGCGTCCAAATCCGGGGACGTCCGCTACCTTCACGCCACCGGCACGCCGCTCCACGTCCACGCCGAGGCGGCAATCCCGGGCGAAGGCCAGCAGCGCCAGGCCGTCGGTGTGGGACACGCTGAAAGCGAGCCGCGCCTGCGGCCATTGCAGCACCGGCTTGCCGTAGGCCGACACAATGAAGCGCAGCGCCTCGGGCCGGCAGTGCAGATAGCCGCCGACCAGCCAGCGCAGCAGCCCGCGCCGGGCGATATAGCCATTGCGGTGCCTGGCGTGCCGGTAGGCCAGGGCACGTGCGCGCTCATCCGCCGCAAGCGTATGGGCCAGCCGCGTGCATGCCGGATCGACCTGCGCGTCATCCAGCCTCCATACCTGTACCGCGCCGTCCGGCAATGCGAGGCGCTCCGGTTGCGGCAGCAGGAACGGCGCGAGCGGCGCGGGAGCTGCCGCGCCCTGCGCGGCAAGGCCGTCATGCTGCATGCTGTGCCATGTCCGCGGCGTCACGCGCCTGCCAGCCCTTCGTCGAGGATCGCCGCCACCGCCAGCAGGTTGGGTTCGACGACCAGCTCGAAGTGGCTGCAGGGCACCTCGGCGATGGTCAGGCCGCCCAGCGCGACGCGCCGCCACAACGACAGCGGATCCCCGCGCTGCTGCTGCCTGACTGCGGCGCGCAGATAGAGCACCGGGCCGCCGTGGTACGGCCGCGGTCGATACGTGGTCATGGCACGCACCATGGTCTCGCGCACCTGCCGCAGTGCCGGCGGCAGCGATTCGCTCAACGCGTCGGGCTTGCAGGTGATGCCGCCGCGGCGCATGCCGACCCCTTCCGCGGCCCGGCGCAGCGCGTACTTCAGGTAGCGCACGCGCTGTGCCGCCGGCACCGCGCGCAGCTTGCGCAACTGCCAGCCGGGATAGTTCCAGCAGTAGCGCATCCAGGTGCGCCATGGCAGGAAATGCTCGCAGACATAGGTGTCGAGCAGGCACAGCAGTTCGACCTGCTCGCCGGCGCGGGTCAGTTGTTGCGCCATCTCGAACACCACCAGCCCGCCGAACGAGTAGCCGGCCAGCGCATAGGGACCGCGCGGCTGCAGGCTGCGGATCTGCTCGATATAGCTGGCCGCCATGTCTTCGACGCGCCGCTGCGTCGGCTGTTCGCCGTCAAGGCCGCGTGCCTGCAGCCCGTAGACCGGGCGCGAAGTGCGCAGCGCGTTGACCATGCCCCAGCACTCCATCACCGAGCCGCTCGCGCCGTGCACCAGGAACAGCGGCGAGCCGGTGCCGCTGCGCACGGGCACCAGGTTGGGCGAGGGCCGCGGGGATGCGGCTTCGTCGATCGCCGCAGCCAGGCCGGCGATGGTGGGCGCGAACAGCAGCGTCGCCAGCGGAATCGTGCGGCCGGTCGACTGGTGCACGTCCGCCAGCAGCCGCGCGGCCAGCAGCGAATGTCCGCCGAGGTCGAAGAAATTGTCGTCGCGGCCGATCGGGGCGAAATCGAACAAGCGCTCCCACAGCGCCTGCAAATGACGCTCGAGTTGCTCGCGCGACGTGCCGGGGGCGGGCAGTTCGCGCGCCGCGAGGTTCAGGGCCGGATGATGGCGGATGGCGTCGAGGCAGTCCGGATTGCGCAACGCCGCGGCGTTGCCCACCGGCAGGCCGTTGACCGCGTTGCGCGCCGCCGCTTCGGAGAACTTGCCGTTGTGCGTGACCGGCAGCGCCGGCACGGCCAGGATGCGGTCGGGCACATGGGTTGGCGAGGCGCGGCGCGCCAGGTCGCGGCGCACGCGCGCGGCCAGCGCGCCGGTCAGCGCAACGCCGTCCTGCAACACCAGCAGCAGCACCATGCGTTGGTCGTACCGCTCCGCATGTGTGCGGTCCGGCGGTGCCGTGCGCGCGCGCTGCTCGACCACCATCGCCTCGCGGATCTCGGAGATATCGCGCAGCACCCGATAGATCTCGCCCGGCCCGACATTGATGCCGCGCACATTGAGCACGCCGTCGGAACGGCCATGCAGGCGCGCCGTGCCTTCGGGCGGAAATTCGATCCGGTCGCCGTGGGTCCAGACCCCCGCGTTGGCCGAAAAATAGGCCTTGTGGAAGCCCTGGCCGTCGACGTCGCCATAGAAGCCCAGCGGCCGCGACGGGAACGGGTTGGCGCACACCAGCTCGCCGATGCCGCTGGTGGGCGCGCCGTGTTCCCACGCCTGCACATCGAGCGCCAGGCTCTTGCACTGCGCTTCGCCCGCATAGACCGGCAGGTTCGGATTGCCCAGCACGAAGCAGCCCAGGATGTCGGTGCCGCCGGAAATAGACTGCAGCGGCAGCGGCTTGACGTGATCGCGCACCCATTCGAACTGCGCATCGAACAGCACCGAACCGGTCGACATCACTGCGCGCAGCGCGCCCAGGTCGAACTGCTGGCCGGGCACCAGGCCGGCGTCCTCGCACATCTTCAGGTAGGCGGGACTGGTGCCGAACACCGTGACGCGCTCGTCCGCGACCAGGCGCCACAACGCGTCGACCGTGGCGATCGGGCCGTCATAGGTGACGATCTCGGTCCCGGACGCCAGCGCCGACAGCTGCCAGTTCCACATCATCCACGCGCAGGTGGTGTGGAAGTACATGCGGTCGCCGGTGCGAAGGTCGGAGTGCAGCCGGTGCTCCTTCAGGTGCTCCAGCAGGCTGCCGCCGGCGCCGTGCACGATGCATTTGGGCTTGCCGGTGGTGCCCGACGAAAACATGATGAAGAGCGGATGGTTGAACGGGAAGCGCTGGAACACGAAGCGTTCCGCGTCGCCGCGGTGGATCAGGTCGGCCAGCGCATGGACCGGCTGTCTGACCGTGGCCGGCAAGGTGCCGTCGTCGAGCTGGACGATGCCCTGTAGCGAAGGGAGCGCGGCAGCCACGCCGGCGACGTTGTCCGCCAGCGGGATGCCGGTGTCGAAGGCGCGCTGCGCGGTGTGCGCGAGCAGCAGTCGCGGCGCCAGCGGCGCGAAGCGATCGAGCAGGGTCTCGACGCTCATCTCGGCCGCGGCGGTGGACAGCGTGGCGCCGAGCGCGGTCACCGCCAGCGCGGCGATGATGGCCTCGGCGTCGTTGCGCATCACGCCCACCACACGGTCCCCTTCGCGCAAGCCGAGCTGTGACAACGCATGTGCCGCGCGCGCGACACGCTCGCGCAGTTCGCCCCGGGTCAGGCGTTCACGCCGGCCATCGGCGTGGCAGGCGGTCAGCGCCGGTGCATCGGGCCCAGCGATTTCCAGCCCAAGCAGGTTGTCCGCATAGTTCAGCAGCAGGTTCGGGAAGAAGCGGGCATGCTCGCAATCGTCGCCGACGCAGACCGGCTCGGGGTCGCCCGACCACGCCAGCCCTTGCGACCACTGCAGGAAGCAGCGCCAGAAGGTCCGGTATTCCCGTACCGAGAAATCGTGCAACGCGCCGTAGCGGTGGAACGACTGACCGGTGTACGCCTGCAGCGCCGCGGTAAACGCGGTCATCTGCGACGCCACGGCGCGCTCCGGCGAGCTGACGTAAATGGGAGTGCGACCCTGGTTGACGCTCGGGCAGAACGAGGCGTCCAACAAATAAAATCGATCCATCCGATGCTCCTGAGAGACCGGCGCACGCCATTCGAAGTGATGGCGTGTTCATGGCATCGAGATTAATGGCTGGCAGATTCTGGTCTGTGCGTCATCGCACGCATGTTCGGTGGACCGTCGTCGATACGGGTGCGCTGCGGCGTGATGAAACCGGCGCAGGCCATGTCCGCACGCCGCGCCACTATGCGGTCGGCTGCCTAGCGTGCCCCGGCCTCATACCAACGCTGCGACCGGTTGACGATGGCGACCACCAGCAGCATCACCGGCACCTCGATCAGCACCCCCACCACGGTGGCAAGCGCCGCGCCGGACTGGAAGCCGAACAGGCTGATGGCGGTGGCCACGGCCAGCTCGAAGAAGTTGCTGGCGCCGATCAGGCTGGATGGACCGGCGACGCAATGCGCAACGCCGAGCTTGCGATTCAGCAGGTAAGCCAGCCCCGAGTTGAAAAACACCTGGATCAGGATCGGCACCGCCAGCAGCGCGATCACCAGCGGCTGCTCGAGGATGGCCTTGCCCTGGAACGCAAACAGCAGCACCAGCGTCAGCAGCAGCGCGGTGATCGAGTACGGCCCCAGGCGCCGGACCACGCGCTGGAAATGCCCAGCGCCGCGGCGCAGCAACAGCTTGCGCAGCGCCTGCGAGAAGATCACCGGCACGACGATGTACAGTGCCACTGACGTGAGCAGCGTATCCCACGGCACCGTGATCGCGGACAGGCCCAGCAGCAGCGCCACCACCGGCGCGAAGGCGACCACCATGATGGCGTCGTTCAGCGCCACCTGCGACAGCGTGAAGTACGGGTCGCCCTTGCACAGCTGGCTCCAGACGAACACCATCGCCGTGCATGGAGCGGCGGCGAGCAGGATCAGGCCGGCCACATAGCTGTCGATCTGGTCGGCCGGCAATAGCGGCGCGAACAGATGACGCACGAAGACCCAGCCGAGCAGCGCCATCGAGAACGGCTTGACCGCCCAGTTAATGAACAACGTTACGCCGATGCCGCGCCAGTGCGATTTCACCTGCGCCAGCGCGCCGAAATCGATCTTGACGAGCATCGGGATGATCATCACCCAGATCAGCAGTCCCACCGGCAGGTTGACCTGCGCATATTCCATCCGCCCGATGGCCTGGAATACGCCGGGCAGTATCTGCCCCAGCGCGATGCCGGCGACGATGCACAGCGCCACCCAGATCGTCAGGTAGCGCTCGAAAAAGCCGATGGCAGGCGGGGCGGCCGGGGTCGATGTGACGACGTGCTGGCTGGTCATGGATCAGCTCCGCGCCAGGCGCTGCAGCGCCCTCTCGAGTTCGGCGTTGCTCATGTCGTCGAGCGGGAGCAGCAGCAGTTGCTGCATGCGGTAGGCGATGGCCTGTCGGGTCAGCTCGAAGGCCTGGCGCTTGTTGTCGTCACTGCCTTCCGTGCGGGACGGATCGGGATAGCCCCAATGCACTTTCACCGGGCTGCCTGGCCAGTACGGGCAGGCTTCTTCCGCCGCGCTGTCGCACACCGTGATCACGATGCGCATGGGCGGGGCGTTTTCGCCCGCGAATTCGTCCCAACTCTTGCTGCGCAAGTCGCTTACATCGACGCCTGCGTTGCCGAGAACTTCGATGGCGAACGGGTTGACCCGGCCGCTGGGCGCGCTGCCCGCGCTATAGGCGCGGACATCGCGGCCGGCGCGCCGCGCCAGGTGGTTCAGCATCCCTTCGCCCAGCACGCTGCGCGCCGAGTTGTGGGTACAAAGGATCAGTACGTTGTTGGTCACGGGAGCGGGTCAACAAATTTCAGGACGACGAGGCTACCGAGCAGGGCGACACCGGCGAGCAAGGATTGCCACCGCAGCAGTTCTGCGTCAGGTAGGCCAGCAGGCCATTCATGGTGTCGAAATGCGCCATGTAGATGATCGAGCGGCCGTCCTGGCGGCTGGTCAGCAAGCCGGCGCGGTGCAGCTCCTTCAGGTGGAACGACAGCGAGGATGCCGGGATCTCGATCAGTTCGGCGATCCGGCCGGCGGGCAGGCCGCCCGGGCCTGCCTGTACCAGCAGCCTGAACACGGCCAGGCGGATCGAGTGGGCGAGCGCTGCCAGCGCGGTAAGGGCGTCATCGGTTTCCATGTTTCGAATATATTCGAAACATGGAAACCGGGCAAGCAGCTTTTGTTGCTGTGGTAAGGTTGGTGAAGGGTTCAACGACATCCATGGACGAGATGCAGGCGCCACCCGTGCGGTGTCAGGAGAGTCATGCAGCGTGAGTAAAGGGAAGGAAGAGCGGCGGCGTGCACGGCGGACCGACCAGGTCTCGCTCAGCCGTGCCTTGCGCCTGAGCGTGCCGGCGGAAGCCAGGCCCGCGCCGGTCAACCGCAGGGACTGGCTGCGGCAGCGCAAGGAAGAATTGCAGGCGGCCCGTGCCGCCGCCAGGCAGAGGCGCAACCTGCTGAGGGCCGAGATCATGTCGGCCGCGCAGGATATCGCGCGCGAGGAACGCAGCGCCGCGCGGCTGGAAGCGGAACGGCTGAAGGCGGAAGCCCGGTCCGAACGGACTTACGCGCGCGAAGACGAACGCGCCGCCGCCAAATTCGAGCGTGGCCAGCCGAAGCGCCCGGCTGCCAAGACCAAAACGCTGGCCAGGGAGAAAAGCAAGCTGGTCTCCTACGCCGAGCTGTTGCGGCTGCGCAAGTAACCGTCCCGGCTAGCGGATCTTGTCGAAGCCGCTGGCGGCCCAGCGCTCGGCGCTGTCGCGCGTCAGCCGGAAGTCGGGCCGCACCTTGATGCTGGCCAGCACTTCGCCGAAGCCATCCTCGGCGGTCAGCGTGCCGAAGGGCTCGAACTCATCCGGCGTGATCGCCAGCTTCACGGTCACGCTGCCTGCTTCGGCTTCGATGCTGACCTGCTTGTTCAGCTGCGCGTGCAGCTGCTGCTCGTGGCGCCGGATCACTTCCGACGCGGTCTTGACCAGGGTCTGGTGCGCGGTGGCATCGAGCGGCTTGGGGTCGACCTTGTTGCGCCCCATGGTCCAGGGGCCGACCAGCGCCGGCTCGGCGCTGCCGTCGCGGATCATCTCCACCGCCCAGCCTTCGCCATCCTCGTTCTTGATCACGCGGGCGGTCCAGCCCTTGTCGCGCCACAGGCGCGGTTCGTGGATGGCTGAGGCTTCGTGCTCGGGCAGCGCGTCTTCAGTGTGTGGCATCAATCTCGTGGTACGGGTCGGGGAACCCGCGAGAATACTATAGGGGCCGGCAGCAGGCCCCGGCCCACCCTCACGACCGCGTAAACAACGCCTTCCTGATGATGGCGTGAACGCCCCAGTTGCCGTTGACCACCTGCGTGATGCCGAAATCCACCGCCACCGAGATCAGCGTCACCGCCTCGTCCTCGCTCAGCCCCTTGACCGTCACAGGGGGGGGGGGGGGGGGGGGGCCAGAGATCAGCCCGCTCGTCCTCGCCCCCCTTGACCGTCATCAGGAAGCGCCGCGTCTTGCGGAAGGCATCGCGCATGGCATCGTCCAGCGTGGACTTCAGGTAGATGTGGCTCTGCGCCATCTGGCCCAGCTCGGTCAGATGATTGGGCGAGCTGAAGCCATGCAGGATCCATTCGTTGGCAGTTTCCACCAGCGGGTAGCTCAGATCCGCGAATGGCGCGTTGCGTTCGATCATGGTGCTCTTGTGCAGGATCAGCTGGAAGTCACCGGTCAGCGAGCATTCGATCGCGGTGCCGCACAGCTCGGAATCGCCCTGCGACGCATGCGGGTCGCCGATCGACAGCAGCGCGCCCGGCACCGCCACCTTCAGGTAGACGCTGGCACCGCGCGTGACGCGCCAATTGTCGAGGTTGCCGGCGAAGCTGGAGGGCGGGATCGAGTCGATCAGCCCGTCCTGCGCCGGCGCCACCGCGATCACGCCGAAGTGCGGGCGGATCGGGATCTCGATATCGCGCAGCACGTCGTGGTTCTTGACGATGGTGTCGTGGTCGACCGGAACGCCGGGATAGTCGATGGTGGGATGCAGCACGCCGAACGGATCGCGCTGCGGCGTCCAGCGGAAGCTGTAGACCGCGCGGGCGCAGCCGTCGGCGCGTTCGCAGTCGATCTCGAACACTGTCACCACTTCGCGCTCGCGCGGCTCGGTCAGCATGTCGCGGTAGTGAAAGCCCCACCACGTCGCGGCGTTGCTGCCGAAGGCGCGGCCGGCAAAGCGCGGGTTGGCGCACGGGCGCAGGCGCACGTCGAGGATGCGCACCTCCAGCACGTCGCCGGGCATGGCGCCGCGCACGGCGACCGGGCCGGTGCAGATATGCACGCCGAAACCCTCGCCGGCACCGCGCCCGTAGACCGAGGCGTCGATCGGGCCGGCGCCGCGGCGGTCGACGTTCTTCTGCTCGGCGGTCCAGTGGAACACGCTTTCGGCGCCGGGGTCGCCGTCGATCATGCGCTCGCGGTCGTCCGAGGCGTGCTGGGTCAGCGTCTCGATGGTGATGGTGTCGCCCGACATCACTTCCAGCACGGGCGGCAGCTCGTGGCTCAGGTAGCCCCAGTGCACGGTCTTGTCGGTGGCCTGCAGCCAGTGGTGGCGGCCTTCGGGACGGGCCGCGTGCGAGCGGGCCTGGGTGATGGGTACCACGGACGGCGCGGGCTGCACGCGTGCGCGCCAACCGTCGTGGGACGGGGCGCGCTGTTGCGCGGGACCGCGTTTGGCATCGGCCGGCAGCCCGCGCGACACGTTCAGCGGCGGGCGCTGCGCGGGCGTGCCCGCGGCCTGCTCGCGGTACGCGCGCGGCGAGATCCCGAACTGCTCGCGAAACGCATGGCTGAAGTGCGAAGCATCGTTGAAGCCCCAGCGATAGCAGATGTCGGAGACCGACAGCTTGTCGTACTGCGCATTGGCCAGGTCGGCGCGGCATCGCTCCAGCCGGCTGGTACGCAGGTAGGCGGAAAAGCTGCTGCCGGATTTCTCGAACAGCTTCTGCAGGTAGCGGGCCGACATGTGTTCGTCCGCGGCGATGGCGGCGAGGCTCAGCTCGGGCTCGGCCAGGCGTGCGTCGATGCGGCTGCAGACCCGGGCGAACACCGCCGCTCGCGACGGCGTCATGTCCGCCGGCGCGCTCGGCTGGTTGTCCGCCAGGGCCGCGCCCAGGCAGGCGACGATGGTGCTGTCGAAGGGCTGCACCGCACGGTCGTCGGCGCACACCAGGGTGTCGATGCTGGCCGCCATCGATTGCAGCAGGCGCGCGAACAGTTCCGCCGCATCCCCGCCCAGCACCAGCGCGGAGCGCGGCAACGGCGCGGTGATGCGCGCGTGCAGCAAGGCCTGGCCGATATGCACGATCAACAGGCGGAAACCGGTGGTCAGCGCCACCTTGCGCGCCGCGTGCTCGGGCACACAGACCACCTGGCCGGGACGCAGCGGCTCGCGCAGGTCCGGGCTGGCGAGGTGTGCTTCGCCCTCGGTCAGCATCAGCAGCATCAGGCCGCGGCCGTCGCCGGCGGTGATCGCCAGCGTCTGCGGCACCGACGCAGGTCAGTTCGATGCCGGCAGGGGTGGTGCGCGACTGGATCGTGCCGTGCAGGGTGTGGTCGGCGCACAGGCTTTCGCACTGCAGGCGCGCGGCCCTGAGCTCGTCGCGCCATGCGGCGCCGCGCCGGTTGCGCGGATACGCTTCGGTGGAAAAACGCTGCAGATGCAATGGTGCCTCCCTGGGGTCTGGCTGCCACAGCGCAGGCGCGGCGGACATGGCGGTCCGCCGCGCTGCGCAACGTTGCTGGCGAAGGCCCGGCGATGCCTTAGCCGATCAGCAGCTGCCCCCGCATCGCGGCTACCAGGACAAAGCCGGCGAAGGTGCCGAAGATGGCGAAGATGCCGCCCAGCACGTTCGGGGCCGGTATCGGCGCCCGTACCGCAGTGTAAAGAAGACCCGTCACCAGGCCAACGGCCGCGGCCTGCAGTTCGGTACTGCCCAATGCAATTTCAACCATGTCATTCCCCCAACGCATGAGTTGCGATGATTCAGCGGCTGGCCGGCGGTCGCCCGAAGGCGATGGTCCGGCGCCACGCGTGGACGATCAGGTAGCCGATGTACGTGAACAGGATCGCGCAGATCCCGCCGGTGACATTCGGCGCGGGAATCGGCAGGTTGAGCCAGGAATACAGGGTGCCGGTGACCAGCCCGACCACCAGCGCCACCAGTTCGTTGCGGCCTATGTAGACGTATTGCATGCGCGTTCTCCGTGGCAGCCGCGGGCTCAGCCCTTGGCCTTGGGTGGGAAGATGGTGCGCGGCATGGTGCAGTGGATGCCCTGGGTGCCATCGACCACCTGGGTCACGCCGAAGTCCGCCGACACGCTCATCAGCGAATAGGCATCGTCGCGCGACAGCCCTTGTTGCTCGGTCAGCAGGTGGATCATGTCGCGGGCCGCGTTCCTGCCAGCTTCATCGAGGTCTTCGTGGAAGCCGTGCACCACCCAGCAGTCCGGCGTTTCCAGCAGCGGCGAGGGGAAATGGAAGTCCTTGCGCAGCACGATCTGGAACAGCACGTTGAGCGAGGCCTCGATCGCGGTGCCGCTGACTTCGCCGTCGCCCTGCGAGATATGCGGGTCGCCGATCGAGAACAGCGCGCCGTCGACCTGCACCGGGTAGTACATGGTGGCGCCCGCGCCGATGCGCCAGTTGTCGATATTGCCGCCGTGCAGCCCCGGCTCGACCGTGGTGACGCGCCCGCGCGCGTCGGGCGCGACGCCGGCGGTGCCAAGGTGCGGGCGCACCGGAACGCGCACGCCTGCCAGCGCCGGCTGGCGGCAGCATTCGCGCTCGTCGACCACCTTGCCGGGGATGGTCAGCTTGCCGGGATAGTCATAGGCGTAGAGCGCATGCGCGGTGTTGGAGGCCTGGTCCAGCTCGTAGATGGTGACGCGTTCCTTCTCGAACTCCTTGTACAGCTGGCCCCAGTTGGCGGCGACATTGGCGCCGAAGCGGAAGCGCGGAATCATCTGCAGGTAGCGCACCTCGAGCACGTCGCCCGGCTTCGCATCGTCGACATAGATCGGCCCGGTCATGATGTGCACGCCGGGGTGGCGGTCGTCGTGCGGAATCTTGCGGTAGATCTCGCGGATGGCGTCGTCCATCATCAGGTCGGGGGCGTCGCCGGCGTGGTGGGTCACGGCTTCGGCGCGGATCAGGTCGCCGCTCTTCACGGTCAGCGCGGGCGCCTGGGTGGCATCGAAGTAGCCCCAGTGGATGGTCTCGGGGCGGGCGGGCAGGTCGTGCAGCATGGTTGTCTCCTTGGTTTTTTTGCCGCCGTATCCACGACCGCATCCACAGCCGTTCAGCGGGTGATCGGCTGGCGTGGTCGAATCGGTCTGGAAACTGGCGATGTGTCGCAGGGGTTTTGGCCTGCTTCCGCTGGCGAGCTGGCGTCGCCGCGGTGAGTCAATACTAGGGAGCGGGCGTGCACGGGCAGTAGGGCGATTCCCCCCAAACTCTTGTGTAGCCGCGCACTAAGGTAAACCCGCTGTCGCCGACAGCCATCAGTCCAGGATCGGCGGAGTGTTAATTTTTGATTGACACCGTGTCAACGATCCATGGAATTGTCGACCCCGCCTTGACAGTGCAAAATCCGGGCGAAGCCCGGGCCGATGCACCGCGCGCCCGAACGACACACAAAAAGGAGATCGCCTGATGGCTGATACCAACAATTCCCCGCGCCTGCCGCTGGCCGGCGTGCGCGTGCTGGACCTGTCCCGCGTGCTGGCCGGACCCATGTGCACGCAGGCGCTGGGCGACCTGGGCGCGGAGGTGATCAAGGTCGAGCACCCCGGCCGCGGCGACGATACGCGCGACTGGGGCCTGCGCGTGGGCACGCGCAACACCGCTTACTTCAACAGCGCCAACCGCAACAAGCAGTCCATCGGCATCGATCTGCAGCAGCCCGAAGGGCAGCGCATCGTGCGCGAGCTGGCGGCCAAGTGCGACGTGCTGGTGCAAAACTTCAAGTTCGGCGGCATCGACAAGATGGGGCTGGGCTACGAGGCGCTGAAGGCGATCAACCCGGGGCTGGTCTATTGCTCCATCACCGGCTACCGCAGCAACGGCCCCGAGGCGACCCGCCCGGGCTACGACCTGGTGGTGCAGGGCGAGGCCGGCCTGATGGCGCTGAATGGCGAGGAAGGGCAGGGGCCGCTCAAGTTCGGCACCGCGGTGGTGGACATGTTCACCGGCATGTATTCGGCGCAGGCGGTGCTGGCCGCGCTGTACGACCGCCAGCGCACCGGCCAGGGCCGCCACGTGGAAATGGCGCTGTACGACTGCGGCCTGATGGTCACGGCCTACTACGGCCTGGAGGCGCTGCTGATGGGCGAGGACCCGCCCAAGTACGGCAACGCCCATCCGTCGATCGTTCCCTACGGCGTGTTCGACGCGGCCGATGGCCCGCTGGTGATCACGGTCGGCAACAACGCGCAGTTCCAGCGCTTCTGCACCGACGTGATCGAGCGTCCCGACCTTGCCGCCGACGAGCGCTTTGCCACTAACACCGGCCGCTCGGCCAACCGCCAGGCGCTGCTGCCGGAACTGCGTGCCGAACTGGCGCGCCGACCGCGCGAGCTGCTGCTGGCGCGGCTGAGCGCCGCCGGCATTCCGTGCGGCGAGGTGCTGGGGCTGCTCGAGGCGCTGCGCTCGCGGCGCTCGGCCGAAGCCGGCCTGCTGGCCGAGCTGCCCAATCCGGAAACCGGCCGGGTCGAGGTGCTGGCGCCGCCGTACCGGCTCGATGGCGAGCGCGTGCCGGTGCGCGCCGCGCCGCCGCTGCTGTCGCAGGACACGGAGCGCGTGCTGGGCGACCTGCTCGGCATGGACGCCGGGCGGGTGGCCACGCTGAAGGCTGCGGGGGTGGTGTAAGGGCCGGCGCAAGCCGGGCCGGTGGCTGGCCGGCGCGGGCTAAGACGCGTCAGGCTGCTGCGGCTCCGGCCACTTGCCCTTGCGCGGGAAGCGCATGTCGAACTCGGTGAACACGTGTTCCTCGGACCGGCAGCTGATGCCCGCGCCCCAGCTGCCCAGCACCTTCTGGCAGAACGCCAGCCCGATGCCGGTGCCGCGGTGCGCGGGGTAGGAGAAGAAGGGCTGGAACATCCGCGCCAGCACCTGCGGCGGCACGCCGGTAGCGGTGTCGCGGAACACCACGTGGACCGCGTCGGACTCGACCTCGCAGCGGATATGGATGGTGCCCTTGCCGGCGCGCCGGATCGCTTCCAGCGCGTTCTTCAGCAGGTTGGTCGTCACCAGGCCGAACAGCTGGGCGTTGCCCATCACGTAGGCACGGCCCGGCAGGTCGACCGTAACCCGCTCCATGTCGCCCGGCTCGAACGGAAAGCGGCCCACGGCGTCGCGGATCACCTCGCCCACTTCGAACAGTGCCTGGGTGGCGTTTTCCGGGTTCTTGGAGTTGGCCACCAGCAGCTCGATGCTGTTGCTGATATGGGCAAGGTCTGATTCCATCCGGGCCACGGCCTGCATCAGGCCGTCGCGCTGCGGCGTGTCCTGGTCCAGCGCCGCGGGCAGCCGGGCCTTCAGGCCGCGCGCGGTCATGGCCAGGCTGGTCAGCGGCGTGCGCAGTTCATGCGCGACGGTCGCCAGCGCGGCGGCCATGCCGCGCCGCTTCTGCTCGGCCAGCAGCTGGCGGTCCATCTTGATCACCACCAGCACCGCGATCACGAAGCCGATCACCGGCAACTGCAGCAGGATAGGCTCCCACGGGATGCCGCCCATGGAATTGCCCGCCAGCACGAACAGCGCAATCGCCGCCGCGCCGCCCGCGAACAGGGCGATGGTGGCGAACGCGGTGTTGAAGTGATACAGGATCACCACCGCGATGATGACCGACTCGGCCCACACCATCGAGCCACCGTTCTCCAGGTAGAAGAAGATGAAGGCGAACGGCAGGCCTACCGTGATGGCAAAGAGCGCATAGGGCGGCAGCCAGCGCCGGCCCGAGAATGCCGAGGCGAACAGCAGCGGCACGAACAACGCGGTGCAGGCCAGCCGCAGCCACAGGTTTTCATAGGGCTGCGGGAACACATAGGACCAGATCACGTAGTACAGCGGGTGGCCCACCACGCCCAGCGCGCCCACCATCTGGATCCGGCGCAGGCGGATGACGCTCTCCTCGTCCAGCAGCGTGGCCCGCGCGGCGGTCTCGAACACGGCCTGCCACGCCTTGCGCGCCAGCCCGGCAAGCGTGGTGCGGCCGTCCTCCGCTTGCGCTACCTTTGCATCCATCTCCAGGACTACTCCTCGCGGATGCCTGCGATCGGCCCGCTTGTGGGATTTTCAGGACTTGCGCCGGGCCCGGCGCGTCGAGGACCACTCTTCCAGCCGGACTTCATCGCGGATGCTGGCGAGCACGCCGACCAGGCGGTCGATTTCGGTGGCGCCAAGTTTCGCATGCAGCGTAAGTCGCATCAATGCCCGGTTCTTCGGCGTCGCCGGCGCACAGAATACCGCGCCGAAGATGCCGCGCCGCTGCAGCGCATCGCGCAGCACCTTTACCTGCGGCTCGGAGCCCGCCTCCAGCCCGATGATCTGCTCCGAGCCCTCACTGATGTTGTAGCCCAATGCGGCGATCGCGCCGCGGGTCTCGCGGGTGATCGCATGCAGCCGTGCGCGGCGCTCGTCCGCTGCGGCAATGAAGTCCGTGACCGCGTCGAACCACGCGATCTCGTGGCGCAGCAGCCCGGAGCTGAAGATGGCCGGCCGCGATTCCACCGCGTAAAAGTCCTTGAAGGCAGTCGAGCAGGCCACATAGCCGGCGCGCCCGGCAAAGGCCTTGGCCAGCGACGCGGTGCGGAAGTGCACGCGCTCCGACAGCCCCAGGGCCGGCACCAGGCCGCCGCCGCGCGGGCCGTGCGTACCGAGCGAGTGCGACTCGTCCACCACCAGCACGCAGCCGGACGCTTCGGCCAGTTCGACATAATCCACCAGCGGCGCCACGCTGCCGGTGGTGCTGTAGACCGAATCCACCATGATCACGCCCGGGCCGAAGCGCTGCAGCTGGCGGCGCACATGATCGCAATCGTTGTGGCGCACCGGCACCGCCTGCGCGCCCGCGGCGATGATGCCTTCCCACAGCGAGGCATGTCCGTTCATGTCGATATAGACCGGAATGCCGGGGCCGGCGATGCACTGCACCAGGCCCACGTTGGCGGCCCAGCCGGACTGCGCGATCAGCCCGTCCTCGGCCTGCATCAGGTCGGCGATCTTGCGCTCGACCCGGCGCTGCGGCGTATCGCCGTGCATGAACACGGACGACATCAGCAGCTCCGGCGCGTCATCGACAAAGGCCCGCATCTGCGCCTGCACCAGCGAGGCCTCGCCCAGCAGGCACAGGTAGTCGTTGCTGCTCAGGTGCAGCGCATCGGGGCCGGGCGCAAGCCCGTGCAGCAGGTGGTCCCCGCCCCAGAGCTTGCCCATGCGCTCTTCGAAATGCTGCGCCATGCGCGTGGTGATCCAGGGCGGCAGGTTCGGGGCTTTGTTGCGGCAGGCATGGTGGCGGGATTGCACAGGCTGGGCTTCGGCGAACATCGGTAGTCCTTCAACAGGATGAAAATCGGAGGGGAATTGGCTAGGCTTGCATGGCGCCTGCGCCAAAGCCAGCCGCCCATGCGTGGGGGGTGCCGCGCGCAACGTCTTCCCATGGCGCGCCGTGTGCCGGCATGCCATAGGGGCCCGGTTCATGTAGCGACCACTGTGCCAGTGTTAGCCAAGGATTGTGACGGGACTTCCACCAATCCCAATGTCTGCTTGCAGACTAGGTTGGCCAGGTAAATCGGTCACGCGGCAGCGCAAGGCTGCGGGTATTCAGAGGGATTTTTTGCACAAAACATGCTCGATTGAGCACTTGTGCTGAGCGGGCGCGAACCGGACGCGGGATGGCCCGGTGCGCTGCGATGGAAGGTCTGGGTGGTTTGCCGCGGTGCGGCACTGGCGGCCGCGCAGCGGGTGCGGGGCGGCTATGCACACGCACCGCTGACCCGCCGTAGTGCATCGATCCGGCAATCAGCCCGCGCCGGCGCCCTCCAGCGCCGCGCCGCGCGCTTCCAGGGTGCGGCGCGCAATATTGAGCTGGTGGATCTGCGTGGTGCCTTCATACAGCCGGAACAGCCGCACATCGCGATAGAAGCGTTCCGCGACGGTGCGGGCCATATACCCGCTGCCGCCGAACACCTGGACCGCGCGGTCCGCCACGCGGCCGGCCATTTCCGAGGCGAACAGCTTGCACATCGACGCCTCCATGGTCACGTCCTCGCCGGCATCGCGCTTGCGCGCGGTTTCGAGCACAAGCGCGCGCGCCGCGTGCAGTTCCGTGTTGCTGTCGGCAATCATCTGCTGCACCAGCTGATAGTCGGCAATCGGCTTGCCGAACTGGCGGCGCTGCGCTGCGTAGCGGACCATCTCGTCGACCAGCCGGATCGCCGGGCCCACGCACAGGCCGGCCAGGTTGATGCGCTGCTTGTTCAGCGCCTTCATCGCGGTCTTGAAGCCGACATTGGGTTTGCCGCCGACGATGGCGCTGGCCGGCACGCGGCAATTCTTCAGGTAGACGTCGCCTACGGGAGAACCGTGCTGGCCCATCTTGCGTTCCGGCTCGCTGGTGCTCAGGCCCGGCGTGCCGCGCTCGACCAGGAAGGCGCTGATGCCGTGCGCGCCCGGCGTGCCGGGGTCGGTGCGGGCGAACACGGTGAACAGGTCGGCGATCGGCGCATTGGTGATAAAGCACTTGCTGCCGTTCAGGACGTAGTGGTCGCCGTCCTGCCTGGCCGTGGTCTGCAGCGCGGTGGCATCGGAGCCGGCCCCCGGTTCGGTCAGCGCGAAGCAGCCGGTCATCTGGCCGGAGGCCAGCTGCGGCAGGTAGCGCTGGCGCTGCGCCTCGGTGCCGTCGGCCACCAGCGATTCGGAGGCGATGCCCGTATTGCCGCCGAAGCGGGCGCGGAACACCGTGGCCGCCTGCGACACCTCGATGTTCACCTGCGCCAGCTCTTCGGTGGTCAGGCCGGCGCCGCCGTAGGCTTCCGGAATGCTGTGACCGAACAGGCCGAGGCGGCGCATCTGCTCGACCACGGGCTCGGGGATGACATCGGTGCGGTCGATCTGCACCTCGAGCGGGATGCAGGTTTCCAGCACGAAGCGGCGGAGTTCGGCAAGCAGCGCTTGCTGGCGGGCGGAGTCGCGGATCATGAAGGGGTTCCGGTGGTGGGTTGAAGGTGGTAGGGACGCGGCTACTGTGCCGTGATGCCGGCGGTCTTCAGCACGCCGGTCCATTTCTTGGTTTCGGCATCGAGGAAGCGGTCGAACTCGGCCGCGGGTTGCGGGGCCAGGTCCATGCCGAGTTCGGCCAGGCGGCGTGCGGTGGCCGGGTCGGCGGTGGCGCGCGCGGCGGCGTCGGCCAGCTTGCGCACCACTGCGTCCGGCGTGCCCTGCGGCGCCACCAGCCCGAACCAGCCGCCCACTGCATAGCCAGGCAGCTGCGCTGCCTCGGCCACCGTCGGCACGTCCGGCAGCACCGCCGTGCGTTTGGCCGAGGTCACTGCCAGCGCGCGCAGCTTGCCGCTCTGCACCTGCTGGCGCGCAATGGCGGAGGTCAGTGCCATCATCGAGACGCGCGCGCCGAGCAGGTCGCTCAGGGCCTCGGGCTGGCCCTTGTAGGGGACGTGGGTCAGCTTGACGCGGGTCATCTGCGCCAGCAATTCCGCCGACAGGTGGTTCGAGGTGCCGATACCCGCGCTGGCGTAGGTCAGCGTGCCCGGCTGCTTGCGCGCGGCATCGAGCAGTTGCGGCAAAGTACGCAGCGGCGACGAGGCCGGCACCACGATCACGTTGGGCACGGCGCCGA
This sequence comes from Cupriavidus nantongensis, assembly GCF_041726985.1. GTDB lineage: Bacteria > Pseudomonadota > Gammaproteobacteria > Burkholderiales > Burkholderiaceae > Cupriavidus > Cupriavidus nantongensis_A. Next base: position 1,803,504 of record NZ_CP168302.1, read on the forward strand.
TGCCGGCCACGGCGCGGAAGTCCTTGCCGCCCTTGCCCTGGATCGACGGATTGAGCAGCGGCCCGACCACGAAGCTGGGGCTGACCGCCAGCAGCGTATAGCCGTCGGCGGGCGCCTTGGCGACGAGGTCGGCGCCAATGGCACCGCCGGCGCCGGTCTTGTTCTCGACGATCACCGGTTGCTGCAGCACCTTGGCCATGTTCTCGGCGGCGATGCGGGTGACCGAATCGACCACGCCGCCGGCCGAGAACGGTACGATGATCCGCACCGGGCGGTCCGGGAAGCGCGCCGCGTCGTCGGCGGCGGCCAGAGCGGCAGGCGCCAGCGCGGCGCAGGCCAGCAGGCCGGCAGCGAGCCGGCGCCATGGGTAAAAGGCATCCATCTTGTCTCCTTGGTTGCCTGCGCCCGGGACGTTGCCAGGCGCGAGGTCGGTCTCATGCAGGCCTCTGCCGGGCCGCTGTCATGGCCCTGCCGGCGACATTGCCGGCAGGCTGCGCTGGCACGCCACTGTCCCGTAGCGGGTCAGCGCGCGCAGCTCAGTTCGATCTGCCGCACCGCTTCGCGCAACCGGGGCGCCACCTCGCGCTCGAGCAGGTTGTCGCGATTGCGCGATGCCGCGATGGTGCAGTTCAGCGCGAACGGGTCCTCGTGCAGCGACTGGCGCAACGGCGCCGCGATCGCGTGGATCTCGGGCCGCCACTCGCCGCGGCTCAGGCAATAGCCGTGCGCGCGGTAATGCTTCTGGTCCTCCGTCCACATCTGGCGCTCCTGGCTGAAGCGCTGTGGGTCCTCCACCCGCAGCCGGTTCAGCAGCGCGGTGCGCTCGTCCGCGCTGCAGGCCAGCAGCACCGCGCGGCCGATCGCGCTGGCCAGCAAGGGGCGCGTGCTGCCGATGTCTGGCTGGTAGAAGTTGCCGGGGTCCAGCCGGCAACTGTCCACGTAGACCACCGACAGGCGCTCGCGCATGCCGAGGTTCACGGTACAGCCGGTTTCGCGCGCGATGGCCTCCATATAGGGCCGGGCCACCTGGCGGATCGCCAGCCCGGCCAGCATCGGATAAGCCAGCGCCAGCACGCCGGCGCCGAGCCGGTACTTCTGGTTGCCGGGCACGCGGCTGAGGAAGCCCAGCAGCCCCAGCGTGTACGTCAGCCGCGACACCGTCGCCTTGGGCAGCCCGGTGCGCGCCACGATGTCCTGATTGCCCAGCACTGGGCTGGACGGCGTAAAGGCGCGTAACACCTCCAGCCCGCGCGACAGGTTGATGGCGAACTGGCGGTCCGTGGCGAGGGCGTCCTCGCTGGCTAGGCCGGGCAGGGGCAGGGCTTCCGGGTTGCGGTCCATGCTGTGCGGTGGTTGCTTGGGTTCCATGCTGGGATCCGGAAAAGAGGGCGTCAATGTTGTAGCACGACCGTTCCGCACAGCGAAACCGTACTTGCGCCCGGGCGGGCTGCCTGCCACCTTGCAGCGGACAACCTTGCCGCCGGAGACCCGCATGCCAGACCCCCACGCCCAGCCTGTATCGCCCGAAGCACCCGCCGCCGGACCGCTCGCCGGCTTGCGCATCCTCGACATGGCCACCGTGGTGGCGGCACCGTTTTCCGCCACGTTGTGCGCCGACATGGGTGCAGAGGTGGTCAAGCTGGAATTGCCCGATGGCAGCGATCCGCTGCGCGGACTCGAACCGGTCACCGAAGAGCACGCCCTGTACTGGAAGGTCACCAACCGCGGCAAGCGCGGCATTTCACTGGACGTGCGAACGCCGCGCGGGCGCGAGATCTTCCTGCGCCTGCTGCCGCGCTTCGACGTGCTGGTGGAGAATTTCCGCACCGGCACGCTGGCGCGCTGGGGGCTCGATCTTGAAACGCTGCACGCGGCCAACCCCAGGCTGACCGTGCTGCGGCTGACCGGCTTCGGCCAGACCGGGCCCGATGCGGCGCGCCCGGGGTTTGCCCGCATCTTCGAAGCCAGGAGCGGCTTCACCAACCTGGCCGGCACGGCGCAGAGCGGGCCGATGCATATGAACTACCCGGTGGGCGACATGATCGCCGGCCTGTTCGGCGCCTTCGCCATCGCCACCGCGGTGGCCGAGCAGCGCGCCAGACCGGCCCAGCCCGGCCGCGAGATCGACCTGGCCGCCACCGAGGCGCTGTTCCGCCTGCTGGACCCGCTAGCCATCGAATACGAACAGCTCGGCCACGTGCGCCAGCGCGCCGGCAACCGCACCACCTACGCCGCGCCTTCGAATATGTACCGCACCGCTGACGATACCTGGGTCACCGTGGTGGCCTCGTCCGACGCCACCTTCCGCCGCCTGGCCGAGGCCATGGACGCGCCGCAACTGGCCCAGGCCCCGGAGTACGCCACCAACGCCGGCCGCGTGCGCCATATCGACGCCCTCGACGGCTGCATCGCCGAGTGGTTCGCAGCACAGCCGTACGACGCCGCGGCGGCGCGGCTGGAACAATGCCAGGTGCCGTTCAGCAAGGTCTTCAGCATCGCCGATATCGTCGAGGATCCGCAGATGGTGGCGCGCCAGGCCATCGTGCGGCTGCCCGATGCGGACCTTGGCACGGTGCCGGCGCCGTGCGTGGTGCCGCGGTTTTCGGGTTATGCGCCGGTGTTACCGCGGACCGGGCCGGATGTGGGGGAGCACAATGCGGAGGTGTATGGGGAGGTGGGGATTGGGGCGGAAGAGTTGGAGCGGTTGCGGGGGGAGGGGGTGGTTTGAGATATCGCGCCGACTCGCCCCCCCACACCCCCTCAGTCAATACTCGCCCCCGATTCCCGTACCAGCTTCGCCCACTTGTCCGTATCGCGGCGGATCAGCGCCGAGAACTGCTCCGGCGTCGCGGTCAGTGGCGCGGCCCCGGCCCCGGCCTGCACCAGCTTGTCCCGCATCGCCTTGTCCTGCGCGATGCGCGTGATTTCCTGCGACAAGCGGCTGGATACCTCGGGCGGCAATCCGCGCGGACCCACCACGCCGAACCAGACATCGGCCTCATAGCCCGCAATGCCCGCCTCGGCCATGGTCGGCACGTCGGGCAGTGCCGGCGAGCGCGTGGCGCTGGTCACGGCCAGTGCGCGCAGCCTGCCAGCCTTCACATGCGGCAGCGAGCCGGGCAGGTTGTCGAACATCAGTTGCACCTGGTTGGCAAGCAGGTCGGCCATCGCCGGGCCGCTGCCCTTGTAAGGCACGTGCACGATCTCGACGCCCGCCATCGACTTGAACAACTCGCCGGACAGGTGGTTGGTGGTGCCGTTGCCGGCCGAGCCCATATTTAGCTTGCCGGGATTGGCCTTGGCATAGCTGACCAACTCGCGCACGTTTTTCGGCGGCACATTCGGATTGACCACCAGGATGTTGGGCACGCCGGCGAACAAGGCCACCGCCGAGAAATCCTTCTGCGGATCGAACGGCAGCTTCTTGTAGAGGGTGGCGTTGATCGCTTGCGTCCCCACCGTGCCGAACATCAGCGTGTAGCCGTCGGCCGGCGCCTTGGCCACAAGGTCGGAGCCGATGGTGCCGCCGGCGCCCGGCCGGTTGTCCACCACCACCTGCTGGCCGAGGGTTTCGGACAAGCGCGTGGCCAGCACGCGGCCAAGCAGGTCGGTGGTGCCGCCGGGCGGAAAGGGCACCACCATGCGGATGGGCTTGTCGGGGTAGGGGCCGGCCATGGCGAGACTCGTCGCCAGCGTCAGACAGGTGGCAGCCAGGGCATGTGCAATGGTTTTCATGGGGGCAGGGTCTCCGTGGGACAAGGATAAGGGCAATGCCGGCTGCGATGCGCGCGCGGCTCAGCTTTGTGATGCAAGGTGGTTGACCGAGCGCTTCAGCGCCGCGCGCGCGGCGTCGAGGCGGGCCCGGGTGGCGTCGAGGCCTTCGCGCGCGCGGCGGGTGGCGGCGCGCTGCGCGGCGACGTTGTCGCGCACCAGTACCGGCGCGGGTCCGCCGGCGGCCATGCGCGCGGCGACGCCCTGTTCGGGATCGAGGCAGCGGGCGACCGCGGCGGCATCCAGCCCGGCCGCGCGGCCCGCGACGCGCATCGCGGCGGCATCGACCATGTCGGCGCTGATCTCGTCGGCGGGCAAGTGCTGGTCGAGCGCGTCGCGCACCACGGCACCGACGATGTGATGCGCCTGGCGAAACGACATGTCGGCCTCGCGCACCAGCGCATCGGCCAGGTCGGTCGCGGTGGAGAAATCGCGGCGCGCGCGCGCCAGCATGCCGGCGCGTAGCGGCGTGGCGTTGGCGATCACCAGCCGCAGCAGCGACAGGCAGCGCAGGCATTCGTCGCCGGCCTCCCAGAAGCCGCGCATGCTCTCGCGGTTGCCGTCGCCCGAGTGCGTGAAATGGCTGCCCTTGAGCGCCGCCAGCGCGCCGGTCAGCAGGCCGATCATGTGGCCGCCCTTGCCCTTCAGGTATTCCAGCACGACCGGGTTCTTCTTCTGCGGCATGATGCTGGAAGTGCCCGCCACGCTGTCCGGGAAGTCGATCAGGCCGAACTCGGGCGTGGCCCAGACGTACAGGTCCTGCGCCACGCGGCCCCAGCTCACCGCGCCGATGGTGATCGCCGCCAGCATCTCCCAGGCAAAGTCGCGCGAGGCTACCGCGTCGAGCGAATTCGGCGCATGGGTGGAAAACCCCAGCCAGCGTGCCGTGGCCGCGCGGTCGATCGCAAAGGCGGTGCCGGCCAGCGCGCCGGCGCCGAGCGGGCAGGCATCCAGACGCGCCAGCGCCTGCTCCATGCGCGCGATATCGCGGCCGAGCGACTCGGCAAAGCCGGCGAGGTAGTAGCCATAAGTGATCGGCTGAGCGGCCTGCAGGTGCGTATAGCCCGGCATCACCACTGCGGCATGGGCGTCGGCCTGCTCCAGCGCCACGGTGCGCACCGCCAGCATCGCTTCCAGGATATCGAGCGCCAGGTCGCGTGCACGCAGCCGGTCATGCGTGGCCAGGATGTCGTTGCGGCTGCGCGCGACATGCAACCTGCCGCCGGCATCGGCGCCGGCCATCTGCATCAGGTGCGCTTCGTAGTTGAAGTAGGCGTCCTCGCGCGCAGGATCCAGCGGTACGTTGGCAGGACCCTCGGCTTCGATGCGCAGCAGTGACTGCGCCAGCACCGCGGCCACGTCCGCCGGGACCAGTCCGGTGCCATGCAGCATCAGCAGGTGGGCCTGATTGATATCGGTCAGGTAGCGAAAGCCGCTGCCGAATTCACGCATCAGGCGCGGCAGGTAGATGTGCTCGCATACCTCGGCGGCGGTGGGCTGGGTCAGGCGTCGGCTGACTTTGGATTCCATGCTGTGTGATCTCCGAAACGATGGAGCAAGTATGGAAATCCGCTGGATATATCGTCAAATCAGCATTTCTCTCGGAGCTATGCGGATTTGATATGCTGCGGGGGACCCCGCCGACCCCAACCGCCACCACCCATGAACTACAAGCAGATCGAAGCGTTCCGCGCAGTCATGCTGACGCGCTCGATGACCGAAGCCGCCGCGCAGCTCCATACCTCGCAGCCCAACATCAGCCGCGTGATCGGGCAACTGGAGCGCGAGGCGGGCTTCCGGCTGTTCGAGCGCGTCGGCAACCGGCTCGCGCCGACCGACGAAGCCGAGGCCTTGTTTTTCGATGTGGAGCGCTCCTTCGTCGGCCTCGACAGCCTGCGCGAGTCGGCCCGGTCGATCCGTGAATCGGGCGTGGGCACGCTGCGCATCGGCACCGTGCCGTCGATCGCGATGAGCGTGATGCCGCAGGCAATCCTGGCCTTCCGCGAGCGCTATCCGGACGTGCCGATCGCCGTGCATACGAACGATTCGCCCACGGTCGCCAAATGGACCGCGGCGCGCTTCTGCGATATCGGGCTGGTGTCGTACCTGGCCGATACCACCGGCACCCGCAGCAAGTTGCTGCGCCGCGAGGACGGCGTGTGCATCGTGCCGGCGACGCACCGGCTGGCACGCAAGCGCCGCCTCCACGCCAGCGACCTCGATGGCGAGCGCTTTATCTCGCTCACGCATGGCGACGGCACCCGCGCCACGGTCGACGCCGCGTTCATGCCGGATGACCGGCGCGTGCTGACGCTGGAGACGCCCTATGCGGCCACCATCTGCACGATGGTGGGCATGGGGTTGGGGGTCAGCGTGGTCAACCCGCTGGTGGTGCGCAGCCTGAAGCCGGCGGGCGTCAAGGCGATTCCGTTCGAGCCGGTCATCGCTTTCGAGAGCCACATCCTGTTCAATCCGCAGCGGCCGGTGCCGGCGCTGGCGCAGTGGTTTCTGGAGTGTCTGCGGAAGGTGACCGGCTAAGTGGAAAACATCAAAGATCGCGGAGAAACTCGATCAATGCCGAGTTGACGAAGTCCGGCGCCTCCTGTTGTAGCCAATGCCCTGCCCGCGGAACGACTCGGGAGGCTGACAGTCTCGGCACGATCCGTGGCATGCCGGCAATGATGTCGTGCATGCCTGGCATTGCCAGACCTGTGTCTCGCTCGCCAACAAGGTACAGGGCGGGAACGTCGACGAGCAGGCCTTCCAAAGCAGCTTGCAATTCCCAATTGCGGTCGAGGTTGCGGTAGTAATTCAATCCCCCGCGAAAGCCAGTCGCATTGAAGGCTCGCACAAACTTGTCGAAGTCGGCGGGTGCGAGCCAGGCGGGCAATACAGGGGGATCAATCAAGGAGTCAAGGAGTCCACCATTCCGCGGCACGAGTCCGAAAGGATTGGGCGTACTAGCGTCACGGGCCCCGACGTCGCCCGATGCGGAAAAATAGATCTTGCGCAATGTTGTGGCAACGTCGCGCTCAAGTTCGGCTTCGGCCAACCCAGGTTCGGAAAAGTAGTGCGTATAAAACCATGTGTGGGCGTTCTGCGGAAACAACTTGCTCGGCGCCATCGGTGCACGGCCCATCATTGGCACCCCGAGCGCAGCGACAGCACGAAAGCGGTCCGGCCGAAGCAAAGCGGCTTGCCAGGCGATCGTTGCACCCCAATCGTTTCCGACAACAACTGCGTCTCGTTCTCCGAGAACGTCAACCAGCGCCACCAGGTCTCCGACAACGTCTAACGTTGTGTACGGGCCGATTGCCGTTGGACATTCGCTTGACCCGTAGCCTCGCAGATCCGGCGCCACTGCGCGAAAACCAGCGCATGCAAGTGCCGCCAGTTGATGGCGCCAGGCGTGAGAAGTCTCGGGAAAGCCGTGACAAAGAAGTACCAACGGACCGTCGCCCTGCTCAGCGACGTGGAGGCGTATTCCGTTTGCTTCAATAAAGGCCTGACGGATTGCGGTCATGATTGCTCTGGCACAGACGGTTGCACACAAAAATCCGGAAGCAGCGTAACATCAAAAGTTGCGCATTATCAAGTTTCTGAACATGCAACGCGATACCCGTCTGGCTCGACTTCTGCACGTCCTCATCCACATGCATCTTCGCGGAGGCACCACCACCTCTGAGACGATTGCGCTGATGCTGCATACCAATCCCGTCGTTGTTCGCCGAACGATGGCCGCGCTACGCGAATCGGGGTATGTAAAGTCGACCGGTGGTCCTGGTGGAGGATGGGCGCTCGCCTGCAATCTCAACGATCTGACGGTGAGAGATGTCTACGAGGCCATTGGACATACCGCACCGTTTGTGGTTGGCCTGACCGACGAGAATCGCGCTTGTCCGGTGGAGGCAGTGGTAAATCGGCACATCGCCGAAGCGTTGGGTTCAGCAGAAGGAACGTTGCTTCAATTGTTCGGCGAAAAGCGACTCTCGGAGATGGCCCAAGAGGCAACCTCGTACGGATTCAGAAATCGCTGACTCGCGAAAATGCGAGTGCAGGCTCAGGCTTGAGCAGGCGTCAGGGCAGCGCCAGGCACCATCGCCGGAGCGCTTCCCAATGCCTGGCCCACAACCCCCGCCACCATGTCCGCCGTCACCGCCGACAAGGTCCACCCCAAATGCCCGTGGCCAGTGTTGTAAAAGATGCAGGCCGCACGTCCTCGCCCCACGCGCGGCAGCATGTCGGGCAGCATCGGCCGCAGACCGGCCCATGGCACCACGCTGCGCGTGCTGATGCCGGGGAAGCACTGCTGCACCCAGTCCACCAGCGGGCGGATGCGGTCGGCGCGGATATCGCGGTTGGTGCCGTTGAACTCGGCGGTGCCTGCAACGCGGAAGCGGTCGTCGCCGAGGCGGCTGGTGACCAGCTTGGTTTCGTCGTCGAGCAGGCTGACCGTCGGTGCCGAGGCGCGGCTGGCATCGTCGGTCAGGTTGACGGTGATCGAATAGCCCTTGACCGGATAGATGTTGACGCGGTCGCCCAGCGCGGCGGCCAGTGCGCGGCTGGCGGTGCCGGCGCAGATCACGGCGCCGTCGAAGGTGGCGCTGGTGCTGTCGTTGCCGTCCTGCACGGTGATGGTGGCGCGCCGGCCGTCGGTCTTCACTGCACGCACATCTTGACCATACAGGCAGCACACGCCCAGGCGCGCGGCGGCGGCGGCCAGGCCGCTGGTGAACTTGTGAATGTCGCCGGTCGAATCGCTTTCAGTGAAGTAGCCACCGTAGTAGGAGCCCGCCAGTGTCGGCTCGATCGCGCGCATCTCCTGCGGGGTCACCGCGCGCCGCTCGAGCCCGCCTTGGGCCAGCAGCGCGGAGACCCGGCCAGCATGCTCGAAGCCGGCGCGGTCGCGGTAGATGTGGAGGATGCCGGCGCGCTTCAGGTCGAAGTCGATGCCTTCCTGCGCCGCCCACGCAAACAGGTGCTCGCGCGCGGCGATGGCCAGGCGCGCGGTCTCGATGGTATTGCGGCGGTAGTGGGGAATCGACGCGATGAACTCGGCGAACCACGACAGCTTGTGCCAGCTGGGCCGGGGATTGACCAGCAGCGGCGCATCGTTGCGCAGCATCCACTTCATCCCCTTGACGATGGTGGACCAGTGGGTCCAGACCTCGGCGTTGGAGGCGGAGAGCTGCCCGCCGTTGGCGAACGAGGTCTCCATGGCGGCATAGCGGTGCCGTTCGAACAGGGTGACGGAGAATCCGCGCCGGGCCAGCGCGTAGGCCGTGGTGACACCGGTGATGCCACCGCCAATGACAGCGATTGTCTTCATGATCTGCAGGTTCCGGGAACGTCGGGGGGGGAGTCCGCACGCAACATGCGTGGAGGACGCCCCCTCTGTTCTGGACCTGAGAGATTCACGACGCCTTGCCGCGGGGCGGGCGCGTTTGCTCCTTCGGTATGCCGGGCGGACGATGGCGTCCGGCATTCTTCAGAGTGCTGACGGGTGATGCCGGTCCTTTTGCCTGAGAGTTTCCGGGGCGGTTGCTCCTTCGGCGCCGTGCGCGGCGGGCGCCGCGACAGTCTCTCCCTGCATCACGCTGGCTTGACGCCAGTCGGGGCAATGTAGTGACAAGGCCGTGCATTGGATATGCGGGTTAACACGGATGCAGGCGGAATTGGCGCCGCTTGCCGCGTCGCTATGTCGCATCGGCCGGCGCCGCCAGACCCCATAAAATGTCAGCGCTCGCTCTCGGAGAGATGCGGGAGGTGCGCCTGCTGCCGCGCAGGCCAGCGAGCCAGAACAAGACAAAAACAAGGTATTCAGTGAAGAAGAATCGCATTGCACTGGCCGTTTCGGCAGTGCTGATGGGCCCCGCCGTGGCCGCCGCCCAAGCGGTGGAGGCGCCCGCGCCGCTGCAGGAGGTGGTGGTATCGGCCCGCCCCGAACGCGGCGAGATGCCCGCTATCCCGCCCAACACGCCGGCGCCGGCCTACGGCATCGGCAGCACGCGCATGGCCGACTTCAACGTGGTCAACACCGAGGATGCGCTGAAATACGCGCCCAACCTCGCCGTGCGCAAGCGCTTTATCGGCGATATGAATTCGATCATCTCGGTGCGTAGCACCAGTTCGCGCCAGTCGGCGCGCGGGCTGGTCTATGCGGACGGCCTGCTGCTGTCCAACCTGCTGGGCTCGGACTTCAGCTTCCCGCCGCGCTGGTCGCTGGTCAATGCCGCCGAGATCGAGCGCATGGACGTGCTGTACGGCCCTTATTCGGCGCTGTATCCCGGCAATTCGCTGGGCGCGACGGTGCTGATCACCACGCGCACGCCGGAGAAGTTCGAGGGCGATGCCAGCGTGCAGCTGTTCACCCAGCGCTTCAACCTGTATGGCACCCACGATAACTTCAACGGGGTGCATGCCAACGCCTATGTGGGTGATCGCGTCGGCGCGTTCTCGTGGCTGGTCAGCGTGGACCGGCAGGACAGCAAGAGCCAGCCGCTGAGCTTCTATACCGCGTCGCGCTCGACGCGGCCCGCGGGCGCGGCGGACACGCCGGTATCGGGCGCCTATTTCGACCAGGACCAGAGCGGGCGCGACCGCGTGGTGATGGGCGTGAACAGCGAGGGCGTTACGCACACCGTGCAGGACCAGCTCAAGCTCAAGCTCGGCTACGACATCACCAGCACGCTGCAGGCGCAGTTCACCGCCGCCTACTGGCAGCAGGACCGCTCCAACACCACCGGCAGCTACCTGCGCGATGCCAATGGCAACGTGGTGTCCGGCGGCCCGGTGAACATCGGCGGCTACCAGTACGTGATTCCGGCCAACGCCTTTGCGCCCGGCAATGGCGAGGATGCGCGCTGGCTCTACGGCCTGTCGCTGCGCACGCGCAACCAGGCGGGGTGGAACTTTTCCGGCGTGGCGTCGCTGTTCGATGTCAGCAAGGACGTAAGCCGCAGCGCCAATTCCGTCGGCAACGGACCGGGCACGGTCACCTATGGCGACGGCACCGGCTGGCGCACGCTCGACCTGAAGGCCGACTACCGCCCCGAGCGCCTTCAGGGCGGGCACTGGGTCACCTTCGGCTACCACTATGACAACTACCGGCTGAGCAACACCACCTACAACACCTCGGACTGGCGCGCGGCCACCATCACCGCGTTCAACAATGCCTTCACCGGCAAGACCGAGACCCAGGCGCTCTACGCGCAGGACGCCTGGTACTTTGCCGAGGACTGGAAGCTGATCCCCGGCGTGCGCTACGAGCACTGGCGCGCCTATGACGGCAGCCGCAGCCAGCCCGGCGTGGACATCGGCTATCCGGTGCGCAGCGAATCCAACTGGTCGCCCAAGCTGGCGCTGGAGAAGGCGTTCGGGCAGGACTGGCTGGGCCGGCTGTCGCTGGGCCAGGCCTATCGCTATCCCACCGTCAGCGAGCTGTTCCAGGGCCGCATCACCGGCACCGCGCTGATCAACAACGATCCCAACCTGCGGCCGGAGCGCTCGTTCTCGAAGGACCTGACCTTCGAACGCACGGTGGAGGCGTCGAACTTCCGCTTCTCGCTGTACGAGGACGATATCCGCGATGCGCTGGTCAGCCAGACCAACACCACGGTATTCCCCACCGTCACCAGTTTCCAGAACGTTGACCGGGTGCGCACGCGCGGCATCGAGCTGGCCTATGACGGGCGCGACGTGCTGGTGCGCGGCTTCGACCTGTCGGCCAGCGGCGCCTACAACCATTCGAAGACGCTGGAGAACGCCAGCAACCCGGCCTCGGTGGGCAAGTATTTCTACCGCATCCCGAAGTGGCGCGCCAACCTGGTGGGCACCTATCGCTTCACGCCGGCGTGGGCCGGCACGCTGGCGATGACCTATTCGGGCCGGCAGTACAATACGCTCGACAATTCGGACAGCAACCCCGACACCTTCGGCGGCACCAGCAGCTTCCTGACCTTCGACGTCAAGGTGACGTACAAGCCCGCAAAGAACGTTCGCCTCGGGCTTGGCATCGACAACCTCACCGACCAGCGCTATTACGTCTACCACCCGTACCCGGGCCGGACGTTCTACGCCGAGGCGAAACTTTCCTTCTGAGCACGTGAACACGCTGACCCCAACCCTGCCAGGCGCCCGCCGCGCTGTCCGCCTGATCGCTGCCGGACTGATGGCCTGTGCCACGCTGGCGTCGGCCATCGCGACCGCGCAGACGCACGGCAGCCACGCCGGACATGGCGGCCAGGCCAGGCCGAAAATGAGCGAGCTGGGCACCGGCGCCGCCTTCGACCGCGACGGCAAGCTGTGGATTGCCTACAAGGACGGCCAGCATGTCGCGGTGCGTTCGTCGACGGACTACGGTCGCAGCTTCAGCGAAGCGCGGCACGTCAACGCCACCCCGGAGCCCGTCGCCGCCGATCATGAAAGCCGCCCCAAGGTGGCTGCCGGCGCCGACGGGCAGGTCTACATCACCTGGACCCAGCCGCTGCCCAAGCCATGGACCGGCTTTATCCGCTTTGCGCGCTCCACTGACGGCGGCAAGACCTTTGCCGAACCGCTGACGGTGCATGCCAATCGCGACCAGATCGCGCACCGCTTCGACGCCATCGCGGTGGACCCGGCCGGGCGCGTCTTCGTCAGCTGGATCGACAAGCGCGACGTCGCCGCCGCCGAGGCGCGCAAGCAGCCGTATGCCGGTGCGGCGATCTACTACGCTGTCTCGGCCGACCAAGGCAAGACCTTCCAGGGCGACTACAAGATCGCCGACCAGTCATGCGAATGCTGCCGCATCGCGCTGACGCCCACGCCCGACGGCAGGATGCTGGCGCTGTGGCGCCATGTGTTCCCGCCCAACGCGCGCGACCACGCACTGGCTCTGCTGGGCGCCGACGGCAAGGCCACGCCGATGCAGCGCGCCACCTTCGACGACTGGCGCATCGACGCGTGCCCGCACCATGGCCCCGGCGCTTCGATGGCACCTGACGGCACGCTGCACATGGTCTGGTTCAGCATGCGCGACGGCAAGCCGACGGTGTCAGTGGGGCGCTGGCGCGACGGCAAGCTGCAGGCGCAACGCCCGCTCGATGACGCGCGTGCACAGCATGCCGATATCGTCGCGCTGAACGACAACGACATCGCGGTGGTGTGGAAATCGTTCGACGGCCAGCAGACGCGGCTCTCCGCCATGCTGTCGCACGATGGCGGCAAGACCTGGCAGACGCGCAAGCTGGCCGGCACCGAACGCGACTCCGACCAGCCACACCTGCTGCAGCACGCCGGCCGCGCCTACGTGCTGTGGCGCACCGAGGCCGAGGGTTTCCAGGTGTTCGCGCTCGGGCAGGAGGGCGCATGATGCGATCGCGCCGCCAACTGTTCGCCGCCGTTATTACCGCCGCCGTTGCCACATGCGCGCTGATGCTCGGCACCGCCAATGCAGCCGACCGCCTTGCCGTGTTCGAATCCGCCAGCGCCGCGCGCATCGCCGCCAGCCAGCAGGGCAAGCCTTTCGTGCTGGTGGTTTGGTCGCTGGATTGCGTCTATTGCAAGCGCAACTTCGACGCGCTTGGCAAGCTGCGCGCGCGGCATCCGGACTTGCGCGTCGTCACGCTGGCGACCGACAGTGCAGAGGCCTCGCCGCAGGTGCAAAAGATGCTCGAACGCGTCCGGCTCACGCGCAATGCGTGGGTATTCGGGCACGAGCCGCAGGAGCGGCTGCGCTATGCGGTCGACCCGGACTGGGTGGGGGAAATGCCGCGCACCTACTTCTATCGCGCCGACGGCCAGCGGCAGGGCGTGTCCGGCGTCATCAGCGAAGGCGACTGGGCCAGGCACCTGCGCTGGGCCGGCATCGCGAGCTGAGGCCGCGGCGGCGCCGGCCCGGCGCCGCCTTTCACGGCCTCACTCAGGACAGTTCCTTTGGCAGCTTGCCGCCGTTGGCGGCCAGCTCCTGCATCAGCCGCTTGTGCAGCCACACATTCATCGCCGCGGAATCGTTCATGTCGCCGCTGTAGTGCAGCTCGCGCGCGAGTTCCTTGCGGTGTTCCAGGCTGCTGTCAATGCCGAGCGCCTTCATCGTATCGACGATGGAGGTGCGCCAGTTCAGCGTCTGCCCGCTCTGCTGCGCCATCCGGTCCATGATGGCCTCGACATCGACGCCCGACAGCGGCGTTGCCTGAGACCCGGCCGGCGCCCCGGCCGGCGCACCGGTGGTGCCCTGCACGTTGCCCGCGGGCGCCGCGCCGGTGCCGGCGGTGGGCGCGGTGCCGGCCGGCGCGCCTGCTGAAGTCGGCGTTCCGGCGGCGGGCGGGGTGCCGGTGGTCGCGGTGGTGGTAGCCGCGGGCTTTTCCTTGCCCAGCAGCTTGTTGAGGATGTCCTTGAAGATGCTCATGGCGGGCTCCTGAATGAGGGATCGGGGCAGGAAACCCTTGCAGGTTCCGCGCCACCGCGGGGACGCGGTGCCATGGCGCGCGCAGGCCGCACCGTTTTGTAAATGCTGCATGTAGCGGGATCGGCTTCCCGCCGGCAGCGCTGGCATAGGCGACGTATCTCGCCACCGATATGCCCTTCATTACTCCTTGGGTCAGTAGTTTCCCCACTCTTCCTGTGTCGTCGGCAGAGATTATGATTCGAGCTCGATGGTTCATTAAAGAAACAGATGTTCAAATATGAACACACAACGGCGACTCGCGATTCGGGCGGGTCGTGGGCAGGCACGGAGGAGGCATGATGAAATTGCGCATATTCGCGTGCGGGCTCGCCGCGGCCATGCCGCTCGTGGCGGCTGCGCAGTCGGTGACGCTCTACGGCGTGGTCGATACGGGGGTGGAATACCTGAACCACGTTGGCGTGGGCGGGCATGCGCTGGTGCGCCAGCCGTCGTTGGCGGCGACCGTGCCGTCGCGCTGGGGGCTGCGCGGCTCGGAGGATCTCGGCAGCGGGCTGAAAAGCGTCTTCGTGCTGGAATCGGGGTTTGCGCCTGACTCCGGCGTGTCCAACCAGGGCGCACGCCTGTTCGGGCGCCAGGCCTTCGTCGGGCTGAGCGGGCCGTGGGGACAGGTCGGCTTCGGCCGCCAGTACACCATGCTGTTCTGGGCCCGGCTGGATACCGACATCCTGACCTCCAACGTCTATGGCGTCGGCTCGATCGACAGCTATATCCCCAACACGCGCGCCGACAACGCGGTGTCGTACAAGGGCAAGTTCGGTGGCGTCACCGTCGGCGCGACATACAGCCTGGGCCGCGATGCGGTGAATGCCGGGCCCGGACCCGCCGGCACAAACTGCGCGGGCGAGAACCCGGCGGATGCACGCGCGTGCCGCGAATGGTCCGCCATGCTGATGTACGAGACCGGCGGGTGGGGCGTGAGCGCGGCCTACGATTCGCTGCGCGGCGGCCCGGGCGCGTTTGGCGGCCTGACCCGCAGCAGCCTGAAGGACGACCGCTTCTCGCTGGGCGGCTACCTGCTGCTAGTGCGGACCAAGCTGGGCCTCGGCCTCCTGTCGCGCAATAACCAGGCGAGCGCCACCCCGCGCAGCGACCTGTGGTTTGCCGGCGCCTCGCACGACATCACGCCCGCGTTCAACCTTGCCGGCGAAATCTATTACCTGCGTTACCGGCACAGCGCCAACAGGGCCTGGCTGGGCGCCATCCGGGGCACCTATGCGTTCTCGAAGCGCACCTCTGTCTATGCCACCGCGGGCTATCTCGACAATCGCGGCCAGTCGGCGCTGTCGGTCAGCGGCGGCAGCCCGGGCGGCAATCCCGCGCCCGGCGGCAACCAGGCCGGCGTCATGCTGGGCCTCAAGCAGATCTTCTGAGCCGTTGCAGCATTCTTTCCAGAGGTAGAACGATGAAACCTTCCCGCTTGCTGTCGATGCTGACCGGCATCGTCCTGATCTGCGCCTCGGCGCTTTCCGTCGCCGCACCGGCCACGGCCACCGCCACCGCTGCCGCGCCCACCTCCGGCGCCGCAACCGGCACTGCCCGCACCGACCATTTCCGCGTGACGCTGCTTGGCACCGGCACGCCGGTGCCTTCGCCCGCCCGCGCCGGCTACAGCACGCTGGTGGAAGCCGGTGGCCAGAAGCTGGTGTTCGATTTCGGCCGCAACGTATCGGTGCGGCTGTGGCAGCTGCGGATTCCGCTGGGCAGCGTCGATGCGCACTTCCTCACGCACTTCCATTCCGATCACCTGGTGGGCCTGCCCGACCTGTGGCTGACCGGCTGGCTGCGGCCGCCCTACGGCCGCCGTGACAAGCCCATGGCACTGTACGGCCCGGCGGGCACGCGCGCGCTGGCGGACGGCCTGCGCCAGGCTTTTGCCGCGGACATCGCGACCCGGCACAAGGACGAGGGCAGCGCGCTTACCGGCATCACCATCGATGCGCATGACGTGGCGCCGGGCGTGGTCTATGAGAAAGACGGCGTGCGCGTAACCGCCTTCGAGAACGATCACGGCGACCACATCCGCCCGTCGTATGGCTACCGCATCGACTATCGCGGCCGGGTGGTGGTGCTGTCGGGCGATACCCGTTTCAGTCCCGCCGTGGTGGCGCAGGCCAGGAACGCGGACCTGCTGGTGCATTGCGTCACGCTGATCCCCGATGCGCTGCTGGCATCCAACCCGGCGTACCGCGCCATCTACGACCATCTGTCCTCGCCGGAAGATGCCGCGCGCGTGTTCCAGGCCGCGGCGCCGAAGCTGGCCGTGTTCAGCCACATCGGCCTGAACGGCGATGCCACCGTCGGGCAGATCGTCGAGCGGGTGCGCAAGACCTACGCCGGTGAACTGCTGGTTGGCGAAGACCTGACCCGCGTGGACATCAGCCTGGATGGCCGCACCGGGGCCCCGGGCGGCATTGCGGTGTGGCAGGAGAAGCAATAAGCCGCCGGCCCCGCTGGCCGATATCAGTCCGGCTTGATGCCGGCGCGCGCGATGATCGGCCGCCAGCGCTGCTGTTCCTGCGCGATGAAGCGCGAGAAATCCGCCGGCGTGCCGCCCACCACGATGGCCGCGTCCGCGCTCAGGCGTTCGACCGAGCTCTGGCTCTTGACGGCTTTCATGGTGGCGTCGGCCAGCTTGTCGGCGGCCGCCTGGGGCAGCGATGCCGGCGCCAGCAGGCCGTACCACTGCGTCATTTCGAAGCCGGGATAGCCTTGCTCGGCCACCGTGGGCACGTCGGGCAGCTGTGCGATGCGCTGGGTCGTGCCGGTGGCGATGCAGCGCACCTTGCCGGCCTTGATGAACTGGAGGATCGCGGGCGCGCCGACCGCGGCGGCGTCGAGGCGGCCGGACAGCAGGTCGGTGATCTGCGGGCCGCTGCCGCGGTATGGCACGTGGGTGATGAAGGTGCCGGAGGCGGCCTTCAGGTATTCGAAGGCCAGGTGGCCGGCGCTGCCGTTGCCGGCCGAACCATAGTTGAGCTTGCCGGGCTTGCTCTTGGCGAGCGCCACGAATTCCTTCAGGTTCTTCGCGGGCACGTCGGGATGGACCACGTACAGGCTCGGCACCTTGGACAGCAGCGAGATCGCGCGGAAGTCCTTGACCGGGTCATACGGCAGCTTCGGAAAGATGAAGGGATTGACCGCCAGCGTGCCGATATGGCCCAGGATCAGCGTGTGGTTGTCATCGGCGCGCGCGACTTCACCCATCGCGATATTGCCGGCGGCGCCCGGCTTGTTCTCGACGAACACGGACACGCCGAGCAGTTTGGTCAGCTCCGCCGCAGTCGAGCGCGCGACGATCTCCGAGCTGCCGCCCGGTGCGAACGGCACCACCAGCCGGACCGGCTTGGCTGGCCAGGCCTGGGCGCGGGCGAGCGTGGGTGCCAGCGCGCACGCACCCAGCGCGGCGCTGGCCTTGAGTAGTTGGCGGCGGAAGGGATTGGCTGCGGTCATGCATGTCTCCTGGGATTGCGGTAGCCGGGCCATGGCATGGCCGGGGCGATACGGGTGGTTATTCGGGTTTGATGTTGCCGTCGCGGATGACCTTGGCCCAGAGCCGCGCTTGTCCGTCGATGAACTGTCGCGCCTCGGCCGGGGGCGCCGCCACCACTTCGCCGCCGAGCTCGGCCACGCGTTGGCGGATCTCCGCGCTTGTCATGACCTTCTGCAGCGCGTCGGCAAGCTTCGCGGCGATCGGCTCCGGCGTTGCGGCGGGGATGAAGGCCGCGTTCCATTCATACACCTCGTAGCTGGCCACGCCGGCTTCCTGCATGGTCGGCACCGCCGGCAGCGCCGGGGAGCGCGACCGGCTGGTCACGGCCAGCGGCTTGAGCTTGCCGGCCCGGATGTGTTGCAGGCTTGAGGCCACGTTGGCAAAGAACAGCGGCACCTGTCCGGCAATGACATCGGTCATGGCCGGGCCGCCGCCCTTGTAGGGCACGTGCAGCAGGTCGACGCCGGCGCGCTGCTCGAACAGCACGCCGGCCAGATGCTGCGCCGAGCCGTTGCCCGAAGACGCAAAGGCCACCGAGCCCGGCTTCTGCCTGGCCATGGCGACGACATCGCTGACCTTGCCCGCCGCAAAGCTGGCGGTGGCGACCAGCACATTGGGATAGCGTGCCAGCACGCCGACCGGCCGGAACGCCTTGTCCGGATCGTAGGGCAGGCGCGGATAGAGGCTGGGATTTACCGCATAGGACGAGGCATCGACCATCAGCGTGTAGCCGTCGGGCGCGGCCTTGGCGACATAGGCCGCGCCGATCTGCCCGCCGGCACCCGGCCGGTTCTCGACCACCACGGTCTGCCCCAGCTCGCGCCCCAGGCCGGGCGCGATCAGCCGTGCCATCAGGTCGGCGCCGCCGCCCGGCGGGTATGTCACTACGATGGTGATGGGGCGTGCCGGCCAGCTTGCCGCGGTGTCCGCGGCCTGAGCCTGCGTGGTGGTGGCGATCATGGCCGCGACCGCGGCGGTGATCGCATGGCGTGCGTGCATGAGTCTGTCTCCCTGGGGCGTTCTCTAGCGGAGGTCAGCGGACGTCCGCGGTATAGCGAAAAGCAAAGGCGTCGCCGCGCGTCAGGCGGTACTCGACGCAGTGGCCAGCCAGGTCATAGGCGTGGCGCGTGACCACCGCGCAGGGATGCGCATCGGGCAGCGCCAGCAACGCGGCCTCGTCCGCCGCCAGCGTGCGGAAGGTCACCTCGTCGACGGCGCGATGGACCGTGACGCCGCAGGCGCTGCCCAGCAACGGGTAGAGCAGGTCGCCCCACTGCGCCGGCGGCAACTGCTGCAGGGCTTCGCAGCGCGGCAGCGGCAGCCAGATCGACTCCAGCAGCCGTGGCGTCTGCTCCAGCCAGCGGCGGCGCGAGATCGCCAGCCCGCGCGTGCCGCTGTCCAGCCCGAAGCGCGCCGCCATGGCCTTGTCCAGACGGACGGCGCGGCACGACAGGATTTCAGAGCGGGGCACCGCGGGCGCGCCGTCGGCGCCGCCGAAGCGGAAGAAACGCATCAGGCTTGCGCCGCTCAGTCCCTTGCGAACGAAGGTGCCCTTGCCCTGCACGCGCTCGAGCAGGCCTTGCTGGACCAGCACGGCGATGGCCTGGCGGATGGTGCCCAGTGCGATGCCGAACTCCCTGGCCAATGCACCTTCGGCCGGGATGGCATCGCCCGGGGCCCAGGCGCCGGAAACGATCCTGTCCTGTAGTGCCGCCGCGATCTGGCCGTATCGGCTCAGCCCCGCGGTGGCGGTGGGGGTCTGGAGCGGTGCGTTGTCTGGCATGCCGAAGCCGTGCTAAATTGATTGAATGCTTATGTCCTCTAGAGGACTAGAATACTGACGCGGTTCTGGATGCCATATCCGGATATACCCGCCCCACGGAGGCTTATGATGAGCAGGCGCGCTTCGCCGCTGGTGGATACCCATTTCCACGTGTTCGAAAACGGCGTGGCCACGGCTTCGGCACGCTACCGGCCGGCCTATGCCGCCGGGCTGCACGACTGGCAGGCAGCGCTCGGCAGCCTGGACGGCCAGGGCGACCTGTATGGGGTGGTGGTGCAGACCAGCTTTCTCGGCACCGACAATACGGCGCTGCTGGCCGCGCTGCAGGCGCTCCCCGGCCGCCTGCGCGGCGTGGCGGTGATCGACCCGGCGATCACGGACGCGCAACTGACGGCGCTGCAGGCCGCCGGCGTGCGCGGCATCCGCCTGAACCTGTACGGCGATCCCGAATGGCAACGCATCGGCACCCCGCCATGGCGTGCGCTGTTCCACAGGATTGCCGCGCTGGGCTGGCACGTCGAGCTGCATACGGGCAACGGGCAGGGCGCCATGGTGCTGGCGCAGCTCGATGCGGCGCTTGGCGATGCCGGCGCGCCGGTCGTGCTTGACCACTTCGGCCGCCCCGGCACGGCAGGGATCGCGGATGCGCTCTTCGATGCCGCCAGGGCAGTGCGCGCGCGCCGCCAGGTGTGGGTGAAAATCAGCGCGCCCTACCGGCTGGCATCGCCGCACGACTGGCCGCTGCTGGCGCAGCGCTGGCGCGACACCGTCGGCGATGACCGTCTGCTGTGGGGCAGCGACTGGCCGTGGACCAATCACGAGGGGCCGCAGCGGCTGGACGAGTGCCGCGAGCTGGCCGCGTGGCGGGGGCAGGATGGTGACGACGCGGCGTTGTCCGCCGCGCTGCGCTGGCGCAACGCCGCGGCGCTTTACGGGTTTGCTATGGCGGCGTAGCGGTATCGCGGCGTCGCCCGGCGAGCCTTCAATCCACCGTCAGCACCGCCGGCAGCGCGGCCACCAGCAAATCGATGGTCACCCGCAGCTTGTGCGGCAGGAAACGCGTGCGTGGCCATACCAGGTGCAACGGCGTGCGGCTGAGCGAGGCCTGCGGCAGCAAGCGCACCAGCGTGCCCTGGTGCAGCGGCGCGCGCACCAGCCACAGCGGCAGGTTGGCCACGCCGGCGCCGTGGATCGCGGCCATGGCGAGGGTGTCGATGTCGTCGAAGGCGAGCCGGTGCGACAGCTCCGGCCGCACCGGATCGCCGTCGGTGTCGGCCAGCGACCAGGGTACGGGCTGGCTGCCGCGCAGGTAGACCAGGCATTGGTGCGACAGGAGTCCGGCAGCGCTGGCAGGTGTGCCGTGACGGCGCAGGTAGTCGGGCGCCGCGCACAGCACCATGGCCTGTGTGCCCAGCGGCCGTGCCACCAGCGTGTCGCTGTCCGGCAGGCGGCCGCTGCGGATCGCCAGGTCGATGCCGTCGTCGGCAAAGTCCACCAGCCGGTCGGTGAAATTCCCTTCCAGCCGCAGTTGCGGATGACGCTCCGCCAGTTGCAGCAGCAGCGGCGCCACATGATGGCGGCCGAACACTACCGGCGCGCTCACGCGTACGCGGCCCGCGACGGCGCCGCGCCCGGCTTCCAGCATGTGCTGCGCGGCATCCAGTTCCTCCAGCGCCTGGGCGCAGCGCTCGTAGAACGCCTGGCCGTCGTCGGTCAGCGCCAGGCTGCGCGTGGTGCGCACGAACAGGCGCGCCCCGACGCGCGCCTCCAGCCGGGCAATGGCCTTGCCGATGGCGGAGCGCGTCAGGCCCAGGCGCGCCGCCGCCTGGGCAAAGCTGCCGGCTTCCGCCGCGGCCACGAAGGCCGTGATGCCGGCCAGCCGGTCATGGGTGATTGGTTCCACGATGGATACACAGGAAGGACTTCAATTGCCCAATGGATCTAAAGGGGAATCAGTATAGTGGGTTCACCGTTTTCCACACACAGGACTGCACCCATGACTTCCTCCATGCAACGCTGGCAACTTTCGGCATTCGGCCGCAACCACCTGCATCGCGTCGATGCGCCGATACCCACGCCGGGGCATGGCGAAGTGCTGGTGCGCGTGCATGCGGTGGCCCTGAACTACCGCGACCTGATGATCATCCACGACGGCATGGGCATGCCGGTGCAGCCGCCGCTGGTGCCGGGGTCGGACATGCGCGGCGAAGTCGTGGCCGTCGGCGATGGCGTTGCCGACTTTGCCGTGGGCGACGCGGTGATCAGCACCTTCTTCACCGGCTGGCTCGATGGCGTGCAGCCGCGCCGCAGCAAGCCGCTGGGCGTGCCGGGCCCGGGCATGCTGTCCGAATACGTGGTGCTGGCCGAGGACGCGCTGGTGGCGGCGCCGCGCACGCTCGACGCCGCGCACGCCAGCACGCTGACCTGCGCCGGCCTGACGGCATGGCAGGCGCTGGCCGAGGCCACGGTGACGCGGCCCGGGGATACCGTGGTCGTGATTGGCACTGGCGGCGTGGCCTTGTTCGCGGTGCAGATCGCCCGTGCCCAGGGCGCGCGCGTGATCGTGGTGTCGGGCAGCGACGACAAGCTGGCGCGCGCGCAGGCGCTCGGCGCGGCGCACGGCATCCATCGCGGCCGCACGCCGGACTGGCCCGCCGCGGTGCGCGAGCTGACCGGCGGCCATGGCGCCGATCATGTGCTGGAACTGGCTGGCGGCGACAACTTTGGCCGCTCGCTGGCTGCGCTGGCACAGGGCGGCCGGATCTCGGTGATCGGCAACCTGCAGGGCGACGAACTGCGCGCCAACGTCTATCCGGTGCTGCATGGCCGCGTAACCGTGCAGGGCATCGGGGTGTCGCACCGACGCGCGTTGCAGGACCTGGTGCGCGCTGTCGACTGGCTGGAGCTGCGCCCCGTGGTCGAGCGCGCGTATGGTTTCGGCGAATTGCCGGCGGCGCTCGATCACCTCGAGCGGGGCGCCTTCGGCAAGGTGGTGGTGCGGCTGGACTGAGGCGGCCCGGCTGCTACTTGCGGGCCTTGGCGCGCGTATTTTTCCTGGCGGCGGCGCGGGCCGCTTCCTTTTGCGCCGCTGCGGCCGCGCTTGACTGTTCCAGCCACGCCATGCCCTCGACATACGACAGGAAATGCCGCAGGTATTCCGGCGAGGTCTCCCGCATCAGCGATAGCGCGCGATGCACGAGATGGTCAGTATTGAGAGGCCCGGCGTTCTCCGGCACGCGCTCCAGCGACTGGCGGAACTGCTGCTCGACGCTGACCCTGGCCCAGGTCTCGCGGAAGTAGTCGGCGAGGGTGTCGACCAGCGGCGTGTCCACCGCTTGCGCCGGTGCCGGCGGCCGCGGACGGGCATCGTTCGAAGCCGCCGCGATGGTAGGCCTGGCGCGCGCGGAGAGGTCGTGGACCAGTGCCCCCAGCGCGCTCACGGCTGGCGTCGGCGGCGGCTCGCAAGCGGTGTCGCCAGCCTTATCGGCGTTGCCCGGCACGATGGCGGCATAAGCGGCAACCAGTTCCTGCAGGCGCGCCTCCAGCAAGTGCCGCGCCGCGCCGCCGTGTCCGGCCGCACGGGCGGCCAGGGCCTGCATCAGCCGAAAGCGCACGGGGTCGGCGCGATCGGCGCCGCTGGCCTGCCAGGCGTCGAGTTGCGCGCGGGCACCGGCCGCCGCGTCGAGCTCAGCCATGCGCCTTCACCGTGCCGGTGGTCACGCGCGGCACCGGCGAGATTTCCACGCGCCGGTTTTTCGCGCGGCCGGCGGCATCGGCATTCGGCGTGACCGGCTGCTGCGAGCCGAACGCGGCCGAGAACACCGACGACGGTGGGATGCCCGCATCGATCAGCGTGCGGGTCACGGTCAGGGCGCGCTGCGCCGACAGTTCCCAGTTGTCGGCAAAGCGCCGGTTGCCCTCGCGTACCTGCTGGTCGTCGGTAAAGCCGCTGACCATCAGGATCTCGTCGCGGCTGCGCAAGTAGGCCGACAGCGGTTGGGCCAGGCTCCTGAGCAGGTCACGGCCTTCGGGCTGCAGCTCGGCGGAATTCAGCGCAAACAGCACGCTGCCGCTGATGCCGATACGCCCGTTCACCAGCGTCACCCGGCCGGCGGCGAGCGGCCCGGCCAGCGCCTTTTCCAGCGTTTCGCGGCGCTGGGCTTCCTCTTGCCGCTGCTTCACCTCGGCTTCGAGCCGTGCCGACAGCTCCATCTGCACGCCGATGACCCCCAGCAGCACCAGCACGAACGCGCCCAGCAGCACCGACATCAGGTCGCCAAAGACCGCCCAGGCCGGCACCGTCGGCTCAACGCCGGCGTCGAGTTCTTCTCTCATGCCGCCTCTGCGCTGGGCGCCTGCCGGTCTGCGCGCTGCTGCAGGTCTTCCAGGATCTGCTTCTGCGACAGCATGCTCAGGTCGACCACCTCGCGCGCCTGCGCCACGTAGTAGGCCAGTTGCTCGTCGCTGCGCGTCATCGACTTGTCCAGCGCGGCCTCGATGCGCTGCAGGTGTTCGATCAGCTTGCCATTCGAATCGCTGAACAGCTGCACCGCCACGCCGAAGGCTTCGCCCAGGCTGGCCACCTCGACCGCGCTGCCGGTGACCTGCGCGGCGATGTCGGCAAGCTTGCCGGTCTCGGCCTCGACCTTGTCGGTGAAGCGGCCGCCGACGCGCTCGAGCAGGTCGGCGGTGGTAGCGACCAGCGTATCGACCGCGGTGCGCTGCTCGGTGGAGGCGTGGTTGACGGCGTCGAGCAGCGTGCCCAGCGTTTCCATCATGCGGCTGCGTTCTTCCAGCATGGCGTGGTCGCGCGCCATGCCCTCGGTCAGCTTCTCGCGCAGCTCCGCAATGACCTCGGCGGCGGCGCGGGGCGCTTCGCTCGCGGCCTGCAGCAGGCGCGAGACTTCGGCGACGGTATCGGTGGCCTGGGCCTGGGCCTGCGCCGCCATGTCGCGCGCGGTGACGGCCAGCGTTTCGCAGATCTCTTGCTGGCGCGCGGTGGCGTGCGTGCTGGCCTGCTCCCATTCGCCGCGCAGCGAAGCTGCCATGGTGCCCAGCGTTTCGGTCCACGTGGCCAGGCGTTGCGCGTCCTGCGCCACCAGTTCGGCCTGCAGGGCGGTGGCGGCCTTGGGTGCCTCGGCCGCGGCCTGCACCAGGCGATCGATCTCGGCCAGGGTGGTGCTGGTGTGCGCCTGCGTTTCGGTCGAAATCGCGCGCGCAGTCTGTGCCAGCGCCTCGCAGACTTCCTGCTGGCGCGCGGCGGCATGCGTGCTGGACTGCTCCCACTGCTGGCGCAGCGTCGCGGCGATGCCGCCGAGGGTTTCGGTCCAGCCGGCGAAGCGCGCTGCATCGCGCTCGGCCAGTTCCGCCTGCAGCGCGACCGCGGCCTTCGGCGCTTCCGAGGCGGCCTGCACCAGGCGGTCGATTTCGGCGAGCGTGCGGCTGGCATGCGCCTGCGTCTGCGCGGAGATCTCTTGCACGTGCTGCGCCAGCGTCGCGCTGATTTCGTCCTGGCGCGCGACCGTGTGCGCGTTCAGCTGCTGCCATTCCTGGCGCAGCGTTGCCGTGATGCTGCCGAGCGTATCGGTCCATGCGGCAAAGCGCGCTTCATCGCGCGACGCCAGTTCGGCCTGCAGCGCGACAGCGGCCTTTGGCGCTTCGGCAGCGGCTTGCACCAGGCGGTTGATCTCGGCGAGCGTGCTGCTGGCATGCGCCTGCGTCTGCGCCGAGACCTCGCGCACGTTCTGCGCCAGCGTGGCACTGATTTCGTCGTGGCGGCTGACGGTGTGGGCGTTCAGTTGTTCCAGTTGCTGGCGCAGGGTCGCGGTCATGCCGTCGAGCGTGTCGGCCCAGGCCGACAGGCGCTGCGCGTCCTGCGCGGCCAGCTGTGCCTGCAGGCCGGCATGCGAGGCGTCGACGCTGCGCACCAGCGCCGCGGCGTGCTCGCCGAACGTTGCCGCGGCGGCGGCCAGCGCCTGCTGGTTGTCGCCGGCCAGTTTTTCGCCGGCTTGCTGCTGTTGCGACAGCGCCTCGCGCCAGGCCCCGGCGGTGCTGGCCGCGACCGCATCGAAGCGGCTGGCGACGCCATCCAGCAGGCTGGCCGAGCGTTGTTCGAAGGTCTGGCTGAAGCCATCGAGCGATGTGCGCAGGTCCACCGCCAGCGCCTCGCTGGTGCGCTGATGGCCGGCGAGCGCCTGGTTCCAGGTATCGGCGACACCGGCGGTGGCGCGCTCGAACCGGCTCGAAACGCCGTCCAGATGCTGTTGCACCGCTTGCGTGACGGTTTCGCGCAGGGCCGTGGTCTCGCGCGCCAGGCCGGCCATGGTCGCGTCCACCGCGGGCTGGATCGCGGCGCCCGCGGCGCGGGCGCTGTCGGCGATGCTGTCCTTCAGCGATTGCTCAACCGATGACGCCAGGCGCGCATAGACCGCCTCGGTCTTGCCGTGGAAGGCGTCCTGGCTTGCCACCAGCCGCTCGGCCAGGGCCTCGTGCTGTTGCGCCATGGCGCGCATCATGGCCTGCATCTGTTCGGCCAGTGCCGGCATCACGTCGGCCTGGCGCTGCAGCAGCTGCAGGGCCTGGTCGCGCTGGTGGTCGCGCTGATGGCCGCGCGAGTAGCTGCGCAGCGTGGTGGCGATGCGGGCGTCGAGCGTCTGCGCTGCCTGGATGCGTTCGCGCCGGCACAGCGCGGACAGCAGGCCCAGCATGGCAGAGGTGGCCACGCCGGCGACCGAGGTGCCGAAGGCAAAGCCGAGGCCCTTGACCGGCGCCGCCAGCGAAGCGCGAATCGCCTGCAGGTCGGTCGCGCCTTCCAGCGCGATGCCGGTGCCGCGCAACGTGGCCACCATGCCGAGGAACGTGCCCAGCATGCCCAGCAGCACCAGCAGCCCGACCAGGTACGGCGTCAGCGCGGGGCCGGGCAGGCCCACGCGTTCGCCTTCGACGCGCAGCCGCACGCTGTCGCGCAGGCTGGGGTGCAGGCGTTCCAGCCAGCCGCCCAGGCTTGCCGGTGCTTCGGCCAGGCCGGCCAGTGCCTGCGCCAGCGTGGCGGTGGCCTGCCGGTAGCGCAGCAGTTCCAGCGCGCCGCCGATGTAGAAACCGCCGATCAGCAGGGTGACGACGAGCGCGAGGAAATTGGTGCCGGCATAGCCCGCGCCAATCCAGCAGACGACCGCCAGGCCCGCCAGGAACGCAACAATATGGGATAGGTATCGGGTCATGATGTCCGGGTTAGCTGTCTTGCAGCGCCGCCAGAAGGCCTTCGACGGGCTGCCAGCGGATTTCGAGTTCGGCGAGCAGCACGCTCTGCATATCCTTGCGGAACGCCCCAAGCCATGTGCCGGGCCGCACCGCCGCGGGTTGTTCTTGCCCCTGCCCCTGCGCCTCCAGTGCCGCGGCTTCGGCCTGGCGCAGGCGCTGGAAGTGCGGCTCCAGCAGGTTCGGCACCGCGCCCAGCAGGCTTTGCTCGCGCGTGCCGAGCACGCGCTCCATCACCGCGTCGACCATCGCCAGCTTGGCCAGCGCCGGCGTGCGGGCCGACAGTGCGGCGCGCAGGCGCGCGCGCGCGCTGCCGATGGCGGTTTCCATGGTCTGCTGCAGCGTCTGGTAACGCTGGCGATGGACCGCGTAGTCGACCTGCGCATCGACCGGGTCGGGCAGCGCCGACGGTCGCGCCGGCCCGCGCCGCCGGGCTGCCGGCGCCGTGTCTTCGGCAATCGCATCCGCCAGCCGGGCGCGCACGCGCGCGCATTCCTGCGCTTCGGTGCTGCCGCCGGCACTTGCAGTCGCTGGCATGGCGGGCGCATGGGCCTTCAGCGCAGATGACAGCGCGATCGCATCCGCCCAGCCAAGCCATTGGCTCAGCTGGCTGGAAAGCGAGCTTGCAGGGGCGGGGGCGTCGGCGTCAGCCAGGCGGGCCAGCAGGCGGACCAGCGTGGGTCCGCTCAGGCCTGTGCGCCGGGGCACTTGTAACATTCCGCTGGATTCGAAAAAGGCAGCAGTTTACACGCCCCGGGCAGTGGCGCGACCGGCGGGGCTGGTGGATGATGGCGGGAATCCGCTTTCGACTGGTCCCGACCGGTCGCGACCGGTACCGCCCCGATCCTGCCCAACCCGACCCGGAGCCACGCCATGCAACCTGAAGGCCTGCCCGAAGGCTATCAACCGCTGTTCCGCACCAGCCCGTTCCTGGACGCTACCGGGCCTTATTTCTACAAGCCGCTGGCACAGGGCTTCACGGTGGCGCTCAGAGTGGAAGAGAAGCACACCAATGCCTCGGGCACCGTGCACGGCGGGCTGGTTGCCACGCTGGCCGATGTCTCGCTCGGCTATGTCACCGCGACCTCGCAGCAGCCGCCGTTGCGCATGACCACGGCCAACCTGAGCATCGACTACGTCGGCACGGCGAAGCTGGGCGACTGGATCGAGTCGCAGGTCGAGGTCATCAAGGCAGGCTCTCGGCTGGCGTTCGCGAAGGCGCTGATCAGCGCCGGCGGCAAGCCGGTGGCCAGTACCACCGCGGTGTTTCTGGTGGTGGGCGCGCAGCAGGACTGATGGTCTGGCCGGCTGATTTGGTTTAGATCACCTGAGCAATAAACTTAATTCACTTTTCGCTACCCCTCTGCGACAGTTTGGTCTTTGCAGCCACCCTACTGGAACGAGGAACCCATGTACTTCCCAAAGCGAGCGGCTGGTGTGGCCCTGCTGGCCGTTTCCATGCTGGCGGGCCTGTCCGGATGCAGCAGCCACCCGCAGGCTGCGGCCACGGGCACCCCGGCGGGTGCGGTGTCGGAACAGGACATCCATGATGCCTACCTCTACCTGCTGGGCCGGCTGTTGGTCTTGCGCCAGGAGCAGGCCGACTTCCAGAAGGAAGGCTTCCGCTGGAACCAGATCATCCATCGCGACGTCGGCGGAGTGTCCTGGGCCAATCCGAACCTGGACGTTGCCTATAGTGAGGCCTGGGTCGCCGTCGATGAAAAGAGCTGCACGATCTTCAGCGTGCCGGCCATCAAGGGGCGCTACTACACCATCCAGTTCCTGAACGGCTGGGGCGAAACCGTTGCCAATATCAACGAGCGCAACTATCCGGACCATCCGGGCGGCGACTTCGCGGTCTGCCTGAAGGGGGCCAGCGTGGCACTCCCGCCTTCTGCGCGGCGCATCGATCTGCCGGGCAAGACCGCACGGGTACTGGCTCGCGTGGAAATCGGCGCCGACAAGAAGCAGGCGGTCGCGCTGCAGCATCGGATTACGATGCGGACCACCGGCACGCCAACGATCGCCCCGGTGCCTGCCACGCCCGCCTTCAGCAATGACAAGCTGCCCGGCGCGGAAGCCTTTGATTCGGCGGCCCTTGCGCTCGGTTCGGAGCCGGACATCAATCCGGGCATGGACGCCTTGCAGGCCAAGGTGCGAGCCGTCAGCGCCGCGGTGGCCAGCGGGCCCGCCGAACGCGCGCGGGTGGACAAGGTCATCCGCGAGAAGGCCCTGCCCGCGTTCTTCAGGTCGTTCTCCACGGCTGGGACGTTCAAGAACGGCTGGAACCGGCCAGCGACCATCGGCAAGTACGGCAGCGACTACCAGACCCGTACCCTCGTGAACCTGGCCGGGATCTGGGCCAACAGCACTGACGAGGTGGTCTATTTCAAGACGGATACGGACGGCGCAGGCGCCAAGCTGGACGGCGGCAACGTCTACACCATCACCTTCCCCAAAGAGGAACTGCCCGCCCGACACGTCAAGTACTTCTGGTCGGTGATCGCAGTGGATTCCAGGGACTTCCGCGTGATCCCCAATGCGAACAACCGGTTCCTGATCAACAAGCAGTCCAGGCTGAGCTATGGCAAGGACGGTTCGCTGACGCTGTTCTTCGCGCCTGCCAGGCCTAAGGGTGTGCCCGATGGCAACTGGCTGCCGACGCCCAGGGGGCAGAACTACAATCTGACCTTCCGCCTGTATGGGCCGGACCAGCAAATCCTGTCGGGGCAGTGGTTCCCCGCGCCGCTGGTCAGGCGTAACTGATCAGCCAAGCCTGGCCCCGGCGCCATGCCCTTGGGGCAGGGCCCGCTTCCAATCCATCCAAACACATGGAATTCAGCATGAAGATGAAACTGACCGCCGCCTGCACGACTGGCATTGCGTTCGCCATGCTTGGCACCGTCCACGCCCAACCGGCAACAACGCCGCCGGCCGGCACACCCGTTCCCGTTACCGTCGACAACTTCATTCGGGCAGAGACCGACATGTTTATGGGCGGGCTGGCCAAGCAGGGCGGCATCGGCAAGCTGCTGCATCGCCGCGAGCCGGCATCGATTGACCACCAGACCGTGATCCGCCTTAACCGCGATACGCTGTATTCGTCCGGCGTGTTCGACCTCGATGCCGGACCGGTGACCATTACGATGCCGGACCCGGGCAAGCGCTTCATGGCCTTGCAGGTGATCAACGAAGACCACTATGTGCCCAATGTGTTCTACGGCAAGGGCACGCATACGCTGACGCGCGAGAACGTCGGCACGCGCTACGTGGCCACGGCAATCCGCACGCTGGTGGACCCGAACAGTCCGGACGACATCCGGCAGGTCCATGCGCTGCAGGATGCGATCAAGGTAAGCCAGAAGACGCCGGGGAAATTCGAGACGCCCGCGTGGGATGCCGCCAGCCAGAAGAAGGTCCGCGATGCGCTGCTGGTGCTGGCCTCGACCATGCCGGACTTCAGGAAGGCGTTCGGCACCCCGGATACCGTCGACCCGGTACGGCGCCTGATCGGCACTGCCGCGGCATGGGGCGGCAATCCTGACAAGGATGCCGTCTACCTCAACATCACGCCCGCGAAGAACGACGGCAAGACGGTGTATCGCCTCAATGTGAAGGACGTGCCCGTCGATGCGTTCTGGTCGGTCAGCGTCTACAACGCCGCCGGCTACTTCCAGAAAAATCCCGCCAATGCCTACACGGTCAACAACCTGACCGCAAAGAAGGGCAGCGATGGCGCCATCGCCATCCAGTTTGGCGGCTGCGACGGCCAGGTACCCAACTGCCTGCCGGTGGTCGAGGGCTGGAACTACACAGTGCGGCTCTATCGGCCCCGCGCCGAGGTGCTGAGCGGCGCCTGGAATTTCCCGCAGCCGCAGCCGGTCAACTGAGCGGCGTGCCGGCACCGGCTTCCCGACACAACGGGAAGCCCAGCCCTACCAGGTAGAACTCCATGGCCTTGTCGACCGAGACGATGCGGAGGATGGGAATGCCGGCGGACAGGTTCATGGAATTTGGTGGGGGAGTGGCGCGGGAACCCTGATGATTGCCGCCGCATAAGCATCGGCGACAATCTTCGTTGGCTCGGCCCGGTTCCGCGACTAAGCTGGCGCTCCGATTTGCCTACCCGGAGCACCGCCATGACCCCGACCCACAATTCCCGTCGCCGCTGGCTTCTGGCCGCAGCGGGCGCGGCCGCGGCCAGTGCGCTGCCCGGCATCAGCCTGGGCCAGGGCCCGACAACATTGCGCATCGGCTACCAGAAGTCCTCCACGCTGATGATCCTGCTGAAATCGAGGCAGACGCTGGAACAGGCGCTGGCGCCAAAAGGCGTGGCGGTGCAGTGGTATGAGTTCACCTCCGGCCTGCCGCTGCTGGAGGCGCTGAACCTCGGCAACATCGACCTCAGTGCCGACGTGGCCGATGCGGTGCCGCCGTTCGCGCTGGCTGCGGGCGCGTCGCTCACGTATTACGCGACCGAGACTCCGTCGCCACAGGCTCAGGCGATCGTGGTGCGCGCCGATTCGCCGATCCGCGAGGTGGCCCAGCTCAAGGGCCGGCGCGTGGCGTTTGCCAAGGGCGCCGGCGCGCACTACCTGGTGCTCGAAGCGCTGGCGCGCGCGGGACTGTCGATCCGCGACATCGAGCCGGCCTACCTGAGTCCCGCCGATGCGCGCGCGGCGTTCGAGCGCGGCAGCGTGGCGGCGTGGGTGATCTGGGACCCGTTCCTGGCGGCGGTGCAGCGCCAGTCCAATGCGCGCGTGCTGCGCGACGGCGAAGGGCTGTCGAGCTATCGCCGCTTCTACCTGGCGGCCACGCCGTTCGCGCGCACGCATGCCGAGGTGCTCGAGGTGGTGTTCGACTCGCTGCGCGACGCCGGCGACTGGGTCAAGCGCAATCCCGCCGAGGCCGCGCGCTGGCACGCGCCGCTGATCGGCCTGGATGCCGCCACCGTGGAAGCCGCTAACGCGCGGCGCAGTTATGCCGTGCGCACGGTCGACGCGGCCGCGCTGGCCGAGCAGCAGCGCATTGCCGATGCCTTTGCCGCGCAGGGCATCCTGCCGCGCAAGGTGGCGGTGTCGGCATCGCCGGTCTGGCGCAAGGCATAAACCGAGGCAGGCCGGTCATCCGCTTGTCCAGCGGGGCGCAGCTAGCGCCCTGTAGGTCCTGAACCGCATCCCATCGCCCGGTCGCAGCGCCGACCTCGCACACCGCCTTTCGCTCCCTGCCTCTACCCTGCACGCCATTGCTGGCGCCAGCGGCAAGCCAGCCGCCATGGCCAACGCGCGCCCTGAACCTGCGACCGATTTATAGGGAATAACCCTTGCGGACCGAAAAATATATCACAACATGATGTATTGTTCGGGACTCCCGAAGCCGGCACCACCCGATGGTGTTGTCGCGTCGCCCCCCGCTTCAAGGAGCCTGCATGCGCATACGCAAGCAAACCGACTTTTGTTCCGGCCTGATGTTCATCATCCTTGGCCTCAGCTTTTCCTTCGTTGCCCGCGGCTATTCAATGGGCACTGCCGCCAGGATGGGACCGGGCTATTTCCCGTTTTGGCTTGGCATCGTGCTGGCGCTGCTGGGCGCCGTGGTCGCCGCCGGATCCCTGTCGCACAAGAGCGAAGAAGACCGCATGGCGCGCTGGGACATCAAGACGCTGCTGTGGATCCTGGGATCGGTGGTGCTGTTCGGGCTGGTGCTCAAGCCGCTCGGCATGGTGCTGTCGGTGCTGGCGCTGGTGCTGGTGTCGTCGATGGCCAGCCATGAGTTCACCTGGAAGGGCGCCATTCTCAACGCCGCGATCCTGGTGCTTATCAGCACCGTGGCCTTTGTCTATGGCATCAACCTGCAGATGCCGGTGTGGCCGGCCGCTTTCGTCAACTAGGGGATATCGGATGGAGTTGCTGAGTCATCTTGCGCTGGGGTTTTCCACGGCGCTGTCGCTGCAGAACCTGGCCTATGCCTTCCTGGGCTGTGTGCTGGGCACGCTGATTGGCGTGTTGCCGGGCCTGGGGCCGCTGGCCACCATCGCCATGCTGCTGCCGATCACCTACACGTTGCCGCCGGTGGCCGCGCTGATCATGCTGGCGGGCATCTACTACGGCGCGCAGTACGGCGGCTCTACCACCGCCATCCTGGTGAACCTGCCCGGTGAATCGTCGGCGGTGGTGACCACGCTGGACGGCTACCAGATGGCACGGCGCGGACGCGCCGGGGTGGCGCTGGCCACCGCGGGACTGGGCTCGTTCTTCGCCGGCAGCGTGGCCACGCTGATCCTGGCCGCGTTTGCCACGCCGCTGTCGGAGCTGGCGTTCAAGTTCGGCCCCGCCGAGTATTTCTCGCTGATGGTGCTGGGCCTGATCGGCGCGGTGGTGCTGGCCTCTGGCTCGCTGGTCAAGGCGGTGGCGATGATCGTGCTGGGGCTGTTGCTGGGGCTGGTGGGCACCGATGTGAACTCGGGCGCCGCGCGCTTCTCGTTCGACGTGCCGGAGCTGACCGACGGCATCAGCATTACCGCGCTGGCGATGGGCCTGTTCGGCTTTGCCGAGATCATCGCCAACCTGGAGCAGAAGGAACATCGCGAGACCTTCACCGACCGCGTCACCAACCTGTTCCCGACCCGGGAAGACTTCCGGCGCATGATCCCGGCGGTGCTGCGCGGCACCGCACTGGGTTCGTCGCTGGGCATCCTGCCGGGCGGCGGCGCCTCGCTGGCTTCGTTCGCGGCTTATTCGCTGGAGAAGAAGGCGTCGAAATACCCGGAAGAATTCGGCAAGGGCGCGATCGAAGGCGTGGCCGGTCCGGAATCGGCCAACAACGCCGCGGCGCAGACCTCGTTCATTCCGCTGCTGACGCTGGGCATCCCGCCCAATGCGGTGATGGCGCTGATGGTGGGGGCGATGACGATCCACAACATCCAGCCCGGCCCGCAGGTCATGAGCAGCAATCCCGCGCTGTTCTGGGGCCTGATCGCGTCGATGTGGATCGGCAACCTGATGCTGGTGGTGCTGAACCTGCCGCTGATCGGCGTGTGGGTGAAGCTGCTGACGGTGCCTTACCGCTTCCTGTACCCGGCCATCCTGGTGTTCTGCAGCATCGGCGTCTACTCGGTCAACAACACGGTGTTCGACGTCTTTGCCGCGGCCAGCTGTGGCCTGATCGGCTATGTCTTCCACAAGCTGCGCTGCGAGCCGGCGCCGCTGCTGCTAGGGTTCGTGCTGGGGCCGATGATGGAAGAGAACTTCCGCCGCACCTTGCTGCTGTCGCGCGGGGACTTCTCGGTGTTCACCACGCGTCCGCTGTCGCTGGGGCTGCTGGTGGCCGCGGCGGCACTGGTGGCGGTGGTGGCGCTGCCGTCGATCAAGGCCAAGCGCGAAGAGGCGTTCCAGGAGGAATAACGAGGGGGCGGGGGGCAAGGCAGTCTCGCAGCAACGAGAACGACGGGCTGTTTCGTCCCTTGCGGACGAAACAGCCCTGGCCTTGCGCCGTAGTGCGTTCCGGCGCCCGGCGCCCCGTACGTTCGAGCGTCAGATCACGCCCATCGCCGGATCGCTGACGGTATCCTCGCCGGTCTCCATGCGGCCGGCAAAGCGGCGCGTGAATGCCGGGCTGGCCTCGCAGGTAA
The DNA here is from genome assembly GCF_041726985.1 of Cupriavidus nantongensis. Lineage (GTDB taxonomy): Bacteria > Pseudomonadota > Gammaproteobacteria > Burkholderiales > Burkholderiaceae > Cupriavidus > Cupriavidus nantongensis_A. The sequence continues at coordinate 1,837,882 of NZ_CP168302.1, forward strand.
CGACGAAGTCGTACCAGTTGCCGCTTTCGGCCACCGGCCATTCCAGCGTTTCCACCTTGCCCCGCTTGACCCGCTGCGTCCACGGGCCGTCGTCGCGATAGGCCAGTGCCTTGACCGTAAAGGTCACGTCGGCATCGCTGTCGTTGTGCAGCTTGACCTGGATCGTCGGTTTCTTGCAGGGGTTGTAGCAGACCTGGATTTCGGTTGAGGTAGTCGCAGTCTCGTTGAGGTCGCCGGTGAAGGCGCGGTGGTAGCCGTTGGGGCCGAGCACCCACAGGTCGTACTTGCCGCCGTCCGCATTGACGTCCCACGCATCGTCCAGCGCCTTGCCGGCCTCGACCACGTAGCGGCGCGGGATGCGGTCCAGGTGCAGCTTGTCGTAGACATGGAACACCGCGCCCGCCTCGTGCGCGCTGCCGTTGGCGAACAGCAGGCGCACGGTGCGCGACGCGGCATCGACGCGCGCGCTGGTATGCAGTTCATACGGCAGCTTGCGCGACGGGCGCGAGCCGGTGGCCTGCGCCGGCAGCGCCGGCGAGGCTGGCACCGGGATGGCGGGCTGCGTCTGCTGCCAGGCGGTCAGGCTGATGGCGTCGGCGCGCGTGGTGCGCCCCGCCAGCACGGGCAGCGTCTCGGTGTTGGGCGTGGCGAAGTTAAAGGCGCTGGTCAGGTCGCCGCAAACGGCGCGGCGGTAGGCGCTGATCTGCGGCTCCATCACGCCGAAGCGCGCTTCCAGGAAGCGCAGCACCGAGGTATGGTCGAACACCTCGGAGTTGACCCAGCCGCCGCGGCTCCAAGGCGACACCACCCACAATGGCACGCGCGGCCCCGGCCCGAACGGCTTGCCATCCTGCGGCGGCTGCCTGGGCGTGGCGGGCGGGTAGTTGAAGTACTCGTAGGCCATCTGCGCATCGTCCAGCGTCGACTTGCCGGCCAGCGTGCCGTCCGGGTTGCGCGACGGCGCCGTCGGCGGCGGGCTGTGGTCGAAGAACCCGTCGTTCTCGTCGAAGTTGATCAGCAGCACGGTCTTGCTCCAGACCTCCGGCGATGCCGTCAGCGCATCGAGGATGGCCTGCACGTACCAGCCACCCTTGGCCGGGCTGGACGGGCCGGGGTGCTCGCTGAACTCGGCCGGCGGGATGATCCATGACACCTCGGGCAGCCGGCCGTTGAGCACGTCGTCGCGCAGCGACTGCAGGAAGCCGCCGTCGGGCATGGTGTTGCAGAAGCCCTTGGCCAGCGCGCTGTACTGGTCGTCGATATCCGGGTTGTAGGGCGGATTGACGCCCGTGCCGGCAGTGTTGGACAGCTTGCGTCCCTCGGGCATCTTTTCCATCTCGGCGCGCCAGTGCCGGAAGCTCATCATCTGGTTGCAGCCGTAGTTGTCCGGCACGTTCTGGTAGACCTTCCAGCTCACGCCCGCACCTTGCAGGCGGTCGGCGTAGGTCTTCCAGGTCCAGCCCTCGGTGGACGGGCCCACGTCGGCGCCGGCGTTGAACTCATTGATCATCACCGCGACGTTGTCGCCGGTCGGACCGTTGCTGCCGGTCCAGTAGAACAGGCGGTTGGGGATGGTGCCGGTGTGCATCGCGCAGTGGTACGCGTCGCACAGCGTGAAGGCGTCTGCCAGCGCGCGCTGGAACGGGATCTCGGCGTTGTCGTAGTAGCCCATCGACAGCGCCTTCTTGGCCACCGGCCAGCGGTCCATGCGGCCGTGGTCCCAGGCGGCCTGCGCATCGGGCCAGGTGTGCGGCGTGCCGCCGGCGCGCTGCGCATTGCCCTGGGTTTCGTCGAGGTGGTAAGGCGTCAGCGTATTGCCGTTGGCATCGGTCTGGTAGAACGCGTTCTTGCCATTCGGCAGCGGGATCGCAAAGCGGTCGCCGTAGCCGCGCACGCCCTTGAAGGTGCCGAAGTAATTGTCGAACGAGCGGTTTTCCAGCATCACCATCACGACGTGCTTGACGTCCTGGATGGTGCCGGTGGCGTTGTTGGCCTCGATCGCCAGCGCGCGGCGGATGCTGGGCGGAAAGCTGGCCAGCACCGCGGCGGCGGCGCCGGTGCCGAGGCTGGTCTTGAGGAACTGTCGCTTGGACGGATTGAAGGTCATGGCGTAGGTGAGGTCGTTCTGTCGCTGGATCGGAAAGCGGCGCGCTTCAGGCGCACGTCAGGGGGCGCAACGCGTGCTGCAGTTGCCGGGCTTGCCGGTGTGTCCGGGCTTGCCGGCTGCGTCAAGCGCGTTGCCGTTGGCGGCGCTGGGCTGCAGCGTGCCGCCTCCCGCGCCCGGCGAATCGTCGCCGCCGCAAGCGGCAAGCATCAATGCCAGGGTGATCGTGCCGGCGGCCAGCCATGGCCGGACGGAATGCGACAGCAAGATTGGTCTCATTGGTGCAGGGCCTTTCGTTTTGGTTAAGGGAATAACGGTGGCCGCGCCCATGCGCCGACAGCGGGCTGCACGCGATGGACTTCCGCCCGAGGGCAGATGGCAAGCGCAGATCGGGCCGGTCAGTGAAATGGCCATGGCTTGCCGCGACAGCGGGCGATTGTTGACGGATCAAATGTCAGATGTTTGACAGACCGCACTTCCGGCATTTCGCCTTTGTAACCAAAAGTGTCCGAAAGCGGGCGTGGCAATTGCAAGCCTTGCCGGATTGCAATCCCTTCAACCGTCAACCCGACACAGGAGACCGATATGCCCGACACGTCCGACGCCCAGGCCAAGCCCACGTCAAACTCCACACCTGCCACCACTGCCCAGGGCGCTCCGGCCGGTTATGGCGATGCCCAGCGCGGCACTGGCGGTGAGTTGCACCAGGTTGCCGGCGGCACCCATGCGCCGCTGACCACCAACCAGGGCGCGCCCATCGCGGACAACCAGAACTCGCTCAAGGCCAATCCGCGCGGCCCAACCCTGCTCGAAGATTTCATCCTGCGTGAAAAAATTACACACTTCGACCATGAGCGCATTCCCGAGCGGATCGTCCATGCGCGCGGCACCGCGGCGCACGGCTATTTCGAGCTGACCGATTCGCTGGCGCAATTCACCACCGCCCGCATCCTGACCGAGGTCGGCGTCAAGACGCCGGTGTTCGCGCGCTTTTCCACCGTGGCTGGTGGCGCAGGTTCGGTCGACACGCCGCGCGACGTGCGTGGCTTTGCGGTCAAGTTCTATACGAAGGAAGGCAACTGGGACCTGGTCGGCAACAACATCCCGGTGTTTTTCATCCAGGACGCGATGAAGTTCCCTGACGTGGTCCACGCGGTCAAGATGGAGCCTGACCGCGGCTTCCCGCAATCGGCCACCGCGCACGATACGTTCTGGGACTTCATCTCGCTGACGCCGGAGTCGATGCACATGGTCATGTGGATCATGTCGGACCGGACCATCCCGCGTTCGCTGCGCATGATCGAAGGCTTCGGCGTGCACAGCTTCCGCCTGCTCGACGAGCAGGGCCGGTCCACCTTCGTCAAGTTCCACTGGCGCCCGAAGCTGGGGCTGCAGTCCACCGTGTGGGACGAAGCCGTCAAGATCGCCGGCGCCGATCCGGACTTCCATCGCCGCGACATGTTCAATGCGATCCAGTCCGGCAACTTCCCGGAATGGGAGTTGGGCGTGCAGTTGTTCACGGAGGACGATGCCGCGAAGTTCCCGTTCGACCATCTCGATGCGACCAAGATCATCCCGGAAGAGACCGTGCCGCTGAAGATCATCGGCCGCATGGTGCTGGACCGCTGGCCCGACAACTTCTTTGCCGAGACCGAGCAGGTGGCGTTCTGCCCCGCCAATATCGTGCGCGGCATCGATTTCTCCAACGATCCCCTGCTGCTGGGCCGGCTGTTCTCGTACCTCGACACGCAGCTGCTGCGCCTGGGCGGACCCAACTTCAACCAGATTCCGGTGAACGCGCCCAAGTGCCCGTTCGCCAACCACCAGCGCGACGGCCATATGCAGATGCAGCGGCCCAAGGGACGCGTCGCCTACGAGCCCAACTCGCTGTCCGACGACTCCCCGCGCGAGGCGCCCGACCTGGGCTTCCGCCACGCGCTGGTGCCCGAGCAGGGCGACAAGGGCCGCATCCGCCCCGAGACCTTTGCCGACCACTACAGCCAGGCGCGCCTCTTCTACCGCAGCCAGACCCGTGCCGAGCAGGCGCATATCGCCTCGGCGCTGGTGTTCGAGCTGTCGAAGGTCGAGCACGTGCATGTGCGCGAGCGCATGGTGGCCCACCTGCTCAATATCGACCCGGACCTGGGCCGGCGCGTTGCCGACGGCCTGGCGCTGGACCAGGTGCCCGAACCGCTGCCCACCGCCGCGCCGGTGCAGGACCTGCCGCCTTCGCCGGCGCTGCAGATCATCGGCAAGATGAAAGACACGCTACAGGGGCGCGAGATCGGCATCCTGGTCGCCGACGGCTCCGACGGTGCCACCGTCGAGGCGATCCGGCAGGCGGCCAGCGCCGCCGGCGCCACGGTGAAGATCGTCGCGCCCAAGGTCGGCGGCGCGGTGCTGGCCGATGGCACCAAGCTGCCAGCGGATGGACAGTTGGCCGGGACGCCTTCGGTGATGTTCGATGCGGTGGCCGTGGTGCTGTCGGCCGACGGTGCCGCGATGCTGGCGCAGGAGAGCGCGGCGCTGGATTTTGTCTGCTTTGCCTATGCCCATCTGAAGGCGATCGCCGCGGATGCGGGCGGCGAGCAGTTGCTGGCCCAGGCCCGAGTACAGCCGGACCAGGGCATCGTGCCAGCCAACGACACCGCCCGCTTTATCGCCGCGGCGAAGACGCGGCACTGGGATAGGGAGCCACAGGTGCGCGTGTTGGCGTAGGGCTCAGGCGGCTGCTGCCCGGCCTCGGGCAGCCAGCCGTGTGCACACAAAGCAAGCCTGTGAATACGCAGGGCGGGTTAGAATCCCTTATCCCTGTTCCTGCTTGCCGCAGTCCATGTCCGAAGAAAAGAAGAGCCTGTCCGAAACCATCCGCGCCGCAATCGAGCAGGAGATTCTTTCCGGAAAACTTCCCAGCGGTACCCAGCTGGAGGAGCAGCAGTTGCTGGCGCGTTTCGGCGTGTCGCGCACGCCGGTGCGCGAGGCGCTGATCCAGCTGGAGTCGGCCGGCCTGGTGGACCTGGTGCCGCGCCAGGGCGCGATCGTGTCGTCGATCACGCTGCGCGAGTACGTGGCGATGAACGAGATCCTGGTCCAGCTGGAGGCGCTGGCGGCCCGGCTGGCGGCGCGGCGTATTTCCGCGGCGCAGCGCACGGCGCTGCAGCAGGCGTTCGATGCATGCCGCGCGGCAGCGGAGCGAGCCGATTCCGATCGCTACCGCGAAGCCAACGATGCCTTCCATGACGTCATCTACGCGGCGTGCTGCAATGACATCCTGTCGCGGCAGATCCGCACCATGCGCGCGCGCATGCGCGGCATGCGCGATCTGCGCTTCGAGAAGCCGGCGCGTATCCTGGCCTCGCTGGCGGAGCATGAGAACGTAAAGGACGCCATCGTGCGGGGCAACGAGGAAGACGCCGCGGCCGCCATGGTTCGCCATATCGCCACCGGCGGCGACGTCTATGCGGACATGATCGCGGCCATGCCCGACGACGAAGCCGGCGGCCGCCGCGGCCGCCGCTAGTCCCGGCCGACCGGCGGATTAGTCCAGCTTGACGCCTGCCTGCTCGATACGCATGACTGCCGACTTGCCGTCGGCTGCCGCCCATTTGCCGAACTCCGCGGGCGACGCCGAAGTCGACACCTCGCTGCCGTTGCCGGCGAGCTTGGCGCGCAATTGCGGGTCGGCCATCACCCTGGTTGCGGCGGCGAAGAGCTTGTCGCGGATGGCGTCGGGCAGTCCGGCCGGCCCGAACAGTCCGAACCAAAAAGTAAAGTCAAAGCCCGGCAGGCCCATCTCCGCCAGCGCGGGCAGGCCCGGCGCCACCGCCGACGGCTTGGGCGTGGTCACGCCGATCATCTTCACCACGCCTTGCGTGCCCAGCGGCAGCACCGACGCCGCGGTGCCGAACGACAATTCCACCTCGCCAGCGGCCACGGCCTGCAGCGCCGGGGCGCCGCCCTTATAGGGGACATGCGTCATCTTGGCCCCCGTGGCCTTTTCAAACTGCAGCGCGGCGATATGCGGCGAGCCGCCGATGCCGGACGACGAGTAGTTGAATTTGCCCTGCTGAGCGCGCGCCTTGGCTACCAGTGTCTTGACGTCACTGACGTTCAGGTTCTTGTTGACGGCCAGGATCAGCGGCGACACCGTCAGCCGCGTCACCGGGGTGAAATCGGTCGCCTTGTAGCGGGCCTTGTACAGCTGCTGGTCGATGCCATACAGCGTGGCCGTGGCCAGTCCCAGCGTGTAGCCGTCCGGGGCGGCCTGTGCCAGCGCCGCGGAGGCGAGCGTGCTGCCGGCGCCGGGCTTGTTCTCGACCACCACGGTCTGGCCCAGTTCCCTGGACAGCGCTTCGCCGAACACCCGGGCGACGAAGTCGGCCGCGCCGGCCGGCGTGTAGCCCACCAGCAGCCGGATCGGCCGGGCCGGATATTCCTGCGCGCCGGCGAGGCCCGGCAAGGCCGCCAGGGTGGCGAGGGTCGCGCCGATGGCAATGCGCCCGAGAGCATGGTTCATGGTTGTCTCCTTGTTGTAGTCGCTGCCGCTGCGGTGTCGGGCGGTGTTCAGGACGCCACGCTGGCTTCGCGCAAGGCGGCGATGCCAGCGTCGTCGTAGCCCAGCCCGCGCAGGATCTCATCGGTGTGCTCGCCCGGATCGGGCGCGGCGCGGGCAAAGCGTTCGGGGTGCGGCGCGGCCGACAGGTTGATCGGCGAGCGCAGCAGCGCAAGTGGCCCCAGTACCGGGTGTTCGGCGGGGCGGGTCATGCGCAGGTGGCGCACTTGGGCGTCCTCGAAGGCCTGGCCGATATCCAGTACCGGACCGCACGGCACGCCGGCCGCATTCAGGCGCGAGGTCAGCTCGGCGGCGGTGAATGCGGCGGTGCACTGGTTGATGGCGGCGTCCAGCCGATGGCGCTCGGCGGCGCGGCCCGCGGCGGTCTGGAAGGCGGGATCGTCCAGCAGCCAGCCGGCCTCGACGGTGCGGCAGAAGTTGGCCCACATGCGGTCGGTGCTGGCGGCGATATTGACCACGCCGTCGCGACAGCGGTACGTGCCCATCGGCACCAGCGTCGGGTGCGCATTGCCCTGCTGCGTCGGCACGTCGCCGTCGACCGTATAGCGGGTGGCCTGGAAATCCAGCTTGTTGAGCATGCCCTCGATCAGCGAGGTATGCACCCATTGCCCGCGGCCGCTACGTGTGCGGTGCAGCAGCGCCAGCAAGATGCCCTGCCCCAGGAACATGCCGGCCGTGGTATCGGAAATGGCGATGCCGACCCGCAGCGGCCCCTGCCCGGGTTCGCCGGTGACTGAACTCAGTCCCGACATCCCCTGCACGATCTGGTCAAGGCCCGGGCGTTCGCAATACGGCCCGTCCTGCCCGAATCCCGAGATGCTGGCCAGGATCACGCGCGGATTGAGCGCGCTCAGGCGCTCGTAGGTCAGTCCCAGCCGCTCCTTGACCACCGAGCGGAAGTTTTCCACCACCACGTCGGAGCGCCGCACCAGGCGCGCCAGCACCTCGGCGCCCTGTGGCGTCTTCAGGTCCAGGCACAGGCTGCGCTTGTTGCGGTGCAGGTTCTGCTCGTCCGAGCCACGCCGCCGCCCGGTCACCGAGCCGCGGTCCTGCGGCGGGGGCGGTTCCACGCGGATCACGTCGGCACCCCAATCCGACAGCAGGCGTACGGCGGCCGGGCCGGCGCGCGCGATGGACAGGTCAAGCACGGTGATGCCCGACAGCGGCTGGTCGCCGCACTTGGCGGAAAACCCGCCGGCTTCGGCACCCGGAGGCAGGGACGTCATGGCAAATCCTTGGCAATGGAGATCGGATTGAGTATACAAATAACATGCATAAAAATACGTATACGGATTTTCCATGATGCTGAAGACCGGGGAATGCGCGTAGCCTGTGCGCAGATCGCGCCTCCGAGTCGCCCTCGGGGCCCCTTGGAAACGGGTGGCACCACTGAAAAGCGCTACACCCCGGGCATTTGAGCGGAACTGGTCTCCTTCTGAACAACGCTACAGGATTTGTATGCTTTCCGAAGCCTTCTGTATAAACAAAACCGGCGGCCCCGACGTTCTGGAGGCATGCGAGGTATCGGTGCCACCGCCGGCGCAAGGCGAAGTCCGGCTGCGCCAGTCGGCCATTGGCCTCAACTTCGCAGACGTCTATCAGCGCAAGGGCGCGCATGGTCCCCACGCGGCGGTGCCGTTTCCTGTCACGCTGGGCTCGGTCGGCGCCGGCGAGGTCATCGCGATCGGGCCCGGCGTGACGGGGTTCCAGATCGGCCAGCGGGTTGCCTGCATGCACCCGGGCGCCTATCAGGTGACCCGCAATGTGCCGGCCGGAAGGCTGGTGCCGTTGCCGGACGGCGTTTCCGAAGAGGTGGCGGGCGCCACGCTGTTGCGCGGCCTGACCGCCGAGTATCTGCTGCGCCGACTCTATGCGGTGCAGCCGGGCGACGCGGTGCTGGTGCATGCCGCGGCCGGGGGCATGGGCGTGTTGCTGTCGCAGTGGGCGCGCGCGCTGGGTGCAACCGTGATCGGTACCGTGGGCAGCGAGGCCAAGCGGGCGGTAGCGCTGGCACACGGTTGCCACCACGTCATCAACTACCGTGAGGACCATTTTCCCGACGCGGTGCTGGCGCTGACCGGCGGCGAGGGCGTTGCCGTGGTCTACGACGCCGTCGGCAAGGACGTATTCGTGCCGTCGCTGCAATGCCTGCGACCGTGCGGCATGGCGATCAACTACGGCACCGCGTCGGGCGATGTCGAAGCCTTCGACCTGCAGCTGCTGCACGCGCGTTCGCTGATCGTGTCGCGGCCCACGCTGCGCACCTACATCGCCACCCCGCCGGCACTGGCCGGCGCCGCGGCTACCTTGTTCGGCGCGGTGGCGGAAGGGCAATTGCGGCTGGAAGTCCATCACAGATACCCGCTGGCTGCCGTGCGCGAGGCGCACCGCGACCTGGAGGGCCGTGCCACCACGGGCTCGGCCGTGCTGATCCCCTGAGCCCGGCGAGCGCAACATGAAGCTATTCCATGGCTGGTTGTCGAGTGCGTCGCGGCGGGTGCGGTTGTGCCTGGCCGAGAAAGGCATCGACTATGACAGCGTGCCGGTCGACCTGGCGGCACAAGAGCAGCATACGGCCGCCTTCCTGGCGATGAACCCCAACGGCGTGGTGCCGGCGCTGGTGCTGGACGATGGCCGCTTTCTCCATGAAAGCGGCACTATTTGCGAATACCTTGACGAGGCCTGGCCGTTGCCGCCATTGCGGCCCGACGACCCGTACCAGCGCGCGGTGATGCGCAACTTCGTGCGCTGGACCGACGAGAAAGCGCTGCCAAACCTGCTGGTGCTGAACTGGAGCCTCGCGCTGCAGCCGGTTGCGACCCGATGGAGCGATGCCATGCTGGCCGAGCGGCTGGCGCGCATCCCGACCGCGGAGCGCCGCGAGGCCTGGCTGCGCATCGCGCGCCAGCCCTACACGAATGAAGAGAAGCGCCGCGCGCTCGACGCATTGCTGTTGCTGGTGCCGAAAATGGAAGCCATGCTGGCCGATGGCAACTGGCTCTGCGGCGCCCGCTATACGTTGGCCGATATCGCGGCGGCGCCGTTTATCGCCCGCATTGCCGAACTGGCGCCCGGCGCGTTGTCGTCAGCGCCGGCCGTAGCGGCCTGGTGGCAGTGCGTGCAAGCCCGGCCCGCGTTTGCGCAGGCGCGGCTGGAACGCTTCGACATCGCGCTGGCACGCCGCGGCGTGCAAGCCGCCGAGGCCCATTGATTCCCTGAAGTTCCCTCTTGGAGTTATTTGCCCATGCAAACTGACGGTTCTCTTCCTTCGCTCGACATTGCCGGTCATGTCGCCACCATCACCTTGCGCCGCCCGGAAGTGGCCAACCGCCTCGGGCCGGATGACCTGGCTGAATTGCAGCGCCATGTCGAAGCCGTAAATGCCAGCGATGTGCGGGTGCTGCGGCTGCGCAGCACCGGCAAATACTTCTGCAGCGGCTTCGATATCGGCCGCCTGGCGGCCGGACAACGCGGCGCCGGCTTCGAAACCCTGGTCAACGCGGTGGAAGACTGCCGCGCGGTGACCATTGCCGAGATCCACGGGGGCGTCTATGGCGGCGGCACCGACCTGGCGCTGGCATGCGATTTCCGGCTCGGCACCGCCGCGGTCGACATGTTCATGCCCGCGGCGCGGCTGGGTTTGCATTTCTACCAGCGCGGCATGGAGCGCTATATCAGCCGGCTGGGGTTGAACCATGCCAAGCGCCTGTTCCTGACCGCCGAGCGCATCGATGCCGACGAGATGTTCCGCTGCGGTTTCCTGACCGAATTGCTGCCCGCTGAACGCCTGCGCGAGCGTGCGGACCAACTCAGCGATACCGTTGCGGGGTTGGCGCCGCTGGCGGTGCAAGGCATGAAGCGGCACCTGAACGCCATCAGTCACGGCACGCTGGATGCCGCGGCCCTGGCCGTCGACATCGGCGCCGCCAACCAGTCGCAAGACATCCGCGAAGGCGCGCTGGCCTGGCAGGAAAAACGCAAGCCGCGGTTTACCGGCGCCTGACACAGCCGACTCCCCACTCCCGTGGGGACCAGTTCTCCTTATCCCCGCCGTTAGCCACCGCAACCAGAGCACGGATCCGGGCCGGCGGGGCAACACGCGCCATGCGGACAGAGACACCGTGCCGACCACAGGAACGGGCGCGCAGTGGCATGCCGCAGTCGGGCATGCAACACGGGTAGAACCATAACAACGGAAGCGCATACGTCTTCTTGGACGGTAAGGGGAGTGATCATGAGTGTTTTCAGGAGTCTGTCTATCCGTACGCGGCTGCTGGCCGGGTTCGGCACGCTGGCGGGCGTGGTGCTGGTGGTGTCGGCGTATTCGCTGCATGCGCTTGGCGACGCGACGGCGGGTTTCAATGACTACCTGAACGGGTTGAACGCCCGGGCGGAAATGGCGGCGCAGGTGCGCAGCGCGGTGGACCGGCGTGCCATCGCGGCGCGCAACCTGGTGCTGGTGACGGATGCGGCGGAGCTGGAGCGCGAGAAGGCCGACGCCCTGCGCGCGCACGCAGACGTGCAGACCCGGCTGGCGCGCCTCAACGAGATGGTGCGCCAGCCTGGCGTCAGCGACGAGGCCCGCAAGTTGGTCGAGGAGGTCGCCAAGGTCGAGGCGCAGTATGGCCCGGTTGCCACCGGCATTGTCGGGCTGGCGATCGAACGCAAGATCGAGGAAGCCATCGGCCGGATCGACAAGCAATGCCGTCCGTTGCTGGCGGCGCTGATCAAGTCGACCGATGCCTACGCCGAATTCACCAAGACCCGCCAGAAGGAAATGGAGCGCAGGCTCGAGGCGGACTACGAGCGCCAGCGCAACCTGCTGGTGCTGATCTCGCTGGTGTCCGCGGTCATTGCGCTGGCCGGCGGCGTGCTGATCACGCGTGCCATCACGCGCCCGATCCAGCGAGCCGTGGAGGTGGCCGGCACCGTTGCCGGCGGCGACCTGGGCGCGCGCATCGAAGTGGACCGCCATGACGAGACCGGCCGGCTGCTGGCGGCATTGCGCGACATGAACGAACGCCTGACCGCCACCGTCACCCGCGTGCGCGCCAGCAGCGGCAATATCGCCATCAGCACCAGCGCGATCGCCCGCGGCAATGCCGACCTCAGCAGCCGCACCGAGGAGCAGGCGGCCTCGCTGGAGCAGACCGCGGCCAGCATGGAGGAGCTGACCGAGACCGTGCGCCAGAACACCGAGAACGCGCGCCAGGCCAGCGAACTCGCGCGCAGCGCCGCCGATGTGGCGCAACGCGGCAGCACCACGGTGGAGCGCGTGGTCGGCACGATGCAGGACATCAGCGCCAGCTCGAGCAAGATCGCGGAGATCACCGGCATCATCGAGGGCATTGCGTTCCAGACCAATATCCTGGCGTTGAATGCCGCAGTGGAAGCGGCACGCGCCGGCGAGCAGGGCCGCGGCTTTGCCGTGGTGGCGAGCGAGGTACGTGGGCTGGCCCAGCGCTCGTCGAGCGCGGCCAAGGAGATCAAGGAGCTGATCGAGGCCTCGGGACGGCAGGTGCAGGATGGCTCGTCGCTGGCCAGCGAGGCCGGCCAGACCATGGCCGAGGTGACCCAGGCGGTGGCGCGCGTGACCGGCATCGTCGAGGAGATCGCGACGGCATCGGCCGAGCAGACCCGTGGCATCGAGCAGGTCAACCAGGCCATCGTGCAGATCGACCAGGTCACGCAGCAGAACGCGTCGCTGGTGAGCGAGGCGGCCAACGCCTCGCGCGCGCTGGAAGAGCAGGGCCGCGAACTGAGCGAGGTGGTGGCGTTCTTCCGCCTGCCGGGTGAAGCGGGGACCATGGCGGCGGGCGCCGGTACGCCGGCCGCGCCGCGGCGCGTGGCGCACCAGATGGCCGCTGCCTAGCGGCAGGCTGGAGGGCGGCGCGGCTGCAAGGCGGCGGCGGGGCGGGTAAACTGGGCCGCTCCCACCTCCCTTGCCACCGCCATGACCGCCCTGCCGATCTCCTTCGACGACGTTGCCGCCGCGCACGAGCGCATCCGCGTGGCCGCGCATCGCACCCCGGTGCTGACCTCCGCTACCGCAGACGCGGCCACCGGGGCGCAGCTGTTCTTCAAGTGCGAGAACTTCCAGCGCATCGGCGCCTTCAAGTTTCGCGGCGCCTACAACGCCATTGCCCAGTTCACGCCGCAGCAGAAGGCGGGCGGCGTGCTGGCGTTTTCTTCCGGCAACCACGCGCAGGCGATTGCGCTGTCGGCGCGCCTGCTGGGCGTGCAGGCGGTGATCGTGATGCCGCAGGACGCCCCCGCGATCAAGATCGAGGCCACGCGCGGCTATGGCGCCGAGGTGGTGCTGTACGACCGCTACCGCGACGACCGCGAGGCCCTGGGCCGTCGCATCGCCGGCGAGCGCGGCATGACGCTGATTCCGCCCTACGACCACCCACACGTGATGGCCGGGCAAGGCACCGCGGCCAAGGAACTGTTCGAGGAAACCGGCCCGCTGGACATGCTGGTGGTGTGCCTGGGCGGCGGCGGGCTGCTATCCGGCTGCGCGGTTGCGGCGCAGGCAATGTCGCCCGGCTGCGCCGTGTACGGTGTCGAGCCGGAGGCCGGCAACGACGGCCAGCGCAGCCTGCGCAGCGGCGAGATCGTCCGCATCGATACCCCGCGCACCATTGCCGACGGGGCGCAGACGCCGTACCTGGGCAACCACACCTTCGCCGTGATCCGCGAGCTGGTGACGGATATCGCCACGGTGTCTGACGCCGAACTGGTCGAGACCATGAAGTTCTTCGCCGGCCGCATGAAGATCGTCGCCGAGCCCACCGGCTGCCTGGCCGCAGCCGCGGTGCTGCATGGCAAGCTCGATGTGAAGGGCAAGCGCGTGGGCATTATCGTGTCGGGCGGGAATGTGGACCTGCGGACGTTTGCGGGGTTTGTCGGAGCCAGCTGACAGGCCCGCCGCCGGGAATCCTTGCCGGCGCGGGCTCTCTAAGCTCCAGACCGATACCACAGGGGTTTGGGCAAACATGTCAGGCGATACCCAATACGACGTACTCGACACCGGCGCCGGCAAGCCGGTCAAGCTGTGGACGCGCGGCGTGCCGGTGGAGGGCGCCGCGCGCGAGCAACTGGTGAACACCGCCCGGATGCCGTTTATCTTCCGCCATCTGGCGGTGATGCCGGACGTACATCTGGGCAAGGGGTCGACCATCGGCTCGGTGATCCCGACCGTCGGCGCCGTCATTCCGGCCGCGGTAGGCGTCGATATCGGCTGCGGCATGATGGCGGTGAAGACTTCGCTGACCGCCTCCGATCTGCCCGATAACCTGGGCCAGCTGCGCAGCGCGATCGAGCATGCCGTGCCGCATGGCCGCAGTGCGCAGGGCGGGCGGCGCGACCAGGGTGCGTGGGGCAATGCGCCGGCGCATGTCGACGCCGCCTGGGCCGAGATGGCGCCGGGATTTCGCCGCATCACCGACAAATACCCGCACCTGGCGCGTGCCAACCATCGCAATCACCTGGGTACGCTGGGCACCGGCAACCACTTCATCGAGGTGTGCCTGGACGAGGCGCAGTCGGTCTGGTTCATGCTGCACAGCGGCTCGCGCGGCATCGGCAATGCGATCGGCACCACCTTCATCACGCTGGCGCAGCAGGACATGCGCCAGCACCTGGCCAACCTGCCGGACCGCGACCTGGCTTACCTGGTGGAAGGCTCCTCGCACTACGAGGACTACATCTACGCGGTGTCATGGGCACAGGCGTACGCCCGCCGCAATCGCGAGCTGATGATGGAGGCGGTGCTGGCCGCGGCGCAGCGAGTGCTGCGCAAGCCGTTCCAGGCGCAACTCGAGGCCGTGAATTGCCACCACAACTACGTGCAGAAGGAACATCACTTTGGCGCCGACGTGCTGGTCACGCGCAAGGGCGCGGTCAGCGCGCGCGCCGGCGAGCTGGGCATCATCCCGGGCTCGATGGGCGCGCGCTCGTTCATCGTGCGCGGCAAGGGCAATCCGGAGTCATTTTGTTCCTGCAGCCACGGCGCGGGCCGCACCATGAGCCGCAGCGAAGCCAAGCGCCGCTTCACCGTGGCCGACCAGAAGCAGGCCACCGAAGGGGTGGAGTGCCGTAAGGACGCCGCCGTGATCGACGAGATCCCGATGGCGTACAAGGACATCGACGCGGTGATGGCTGCGCAGTCAGACCTGGTGGAGGTGGTGCATACGCTGCGGCAGGTGGTGTGCGTGAAGGGATAAGGCCGCCGTGGTCGGTGCCCGGGTCGTTCAATCGACGACCAGGCTCATTTTGGCGGTGAATTTCTGCCAGCGGTCGATGTCGGCGTTCACCAGCTTCTGGAATTCAGCGGGTGTGCTGGTCGTCGTGGCAAAGCCGAGCTGCGTCAGCGATGCCTTGATCTCGGGTTTGGCGATGGCCCTGGCGATCTCGGCGTTCAGCTTCTGTACGATCTCGGGAGGCGTATTGGCCGGGGCGAGGATGCCGAACCACTGGTCGACGTCGTAGCCGGCCACGCCCAGCTCGCTCACCGTAGGGACGTCGGGCAGGAACGGCGAGCGGGTCTTCGACGTGACGGCCAGCGCGCGCAGCTTGTTGCTCTTCAGGTAGGGAATGGTGTTGGTCAGCGTATTGACGCTGACGTCGGCCTGGTTGCCCAGCACGTCGGCGATGGCGGGAGCGCAGCCCTTGTACGGCACGTGCAACATGTCGATCTTCGCCGAGAGTTTCAGCAACTCGCCGGCCAGGTGCTGCGGCGTACCGTTGCCGCATGACGCGTAGCTGGGCGGCGTGCCGCTCTTGCCGGCCGTGAGCAGGTCGTTGAGCGTGCGCAGCTTCGAGTGCGCCGGCACGGCGATCACCGAGGGCACCGAAGCGAAGGTGATGACCGCGCTGAAATCCGACTTCGGATTGAACTGCAGCTTCTTGAAGACGCTCGGGTTGATGGCGAAGCTGCTGTTGACGATCAGCAGGGTGTAGCCGTCACCCGGGCTCTTGGCGACAAACTCCGCGCCAATATTGCCACTGTCGCCAGGGCGGTTATCGACCACCACCGGCTGCCCGAGCGATTTGCTGAGGTCGGTCCCGATCAGGCGCGCCAGCGAATCGGTTCCTCCTCCGGCCGGGAACGTCACCACCATACGGATGGGCTTCTGCGGGAAGGTACTCGCCAGGTTCGCCTCGGCGCGCCCCGGCACGGTTGCCAGGCTGCTTGCGACAAGGAGCAGGGATGCCAGACTGCGGACGACGGATAGGAGTCTCATTGATTTGCCTCGTCGGTTTAGGGTGAAGGGAAGGGGGAAGCCGGTCAATCGGGATCTATACGCACCGCCTCGCTGCACTCGCCGCCCGCGCGTGCCAGTGCCGCGGCCGCCGCAAGTGCCGCCTCGCTACCCGCATGGATGCGGTAGAGGGGTTGCCCTGACGCAACCTTTGCCCCGATCGTGCACAGCAGATCGACTCCCGCGCCGAGCTCGCGCGGCGCCCCGGCGGCGCGTGCGACCCCAGAGATGCGCAGTCCATCGATGGCGGCCACGCGGCCCTGCATGGCCGCGCTTACCACGCAGGTATGCGCACCGGGCGCCACGGGCTCGGTTCGCGCGCCCTGCGCGGCGGCAATGCGGTCAAAGGCGGCCTTGGCCTTGCCTTCGCTGAGTAGCGCGGTGGCAATGCGCAGGCCCTCCGCTTGCGAGCCCACGCGCGCATCGAAGGCGATGATCTCGCCGGCAAAGCGCAAGGCCTTGTCGCGCAGATCAGCGGGAGCAAGCGGATCGTTGGCGAGCACCTGGCGCACATCGCGCACTTCCAGTGCGGGCCCGATGCCACGCCCGATGGGCCGGCCACCGTCGGTCACCAGCGCACGCACATGCAGGCCGAGCCCCTTGCCGACATGCTCGAACATCGCGCCCAGCGCCTCGGCGTCGGCGCGCGTAGCCAGCTTGGTCTGCGGCCCATAGGGAAGGTCGACGATGACGTGGGTAGCCCCGGCTGTGTATTTCTTCGACAGGATCGACGCCACCGACCAGCGCCGCGAGTCCAGCCGCAGCGGGCGCGTGATCGCGTTCATCACTTCGTCGACCACCGAGTGGTTCAGGCGGCCGTTCCATGCAATGCAGGCGCGCGCCTGCGCCACGCAGCGGCGTACGTCGTCGTGCGCCAGGTCGACGCGCGCCACGGTTTCCATGGCGTCGGCCGTGCCGGCAGCGGAAGTGATCGCGCGCGACGAAGTCTTGGGCATGGCCAGGCCATACGCCGCGACGATCGGCACCACGATCAGCGTGATGCGGCTGCCGGGCACGCCGCCGATGGAGTGCTTGTCGACCACGATCGGCTCGTCCCATTCGATGCGGGGCGTGAATGCCGTACGTGCACGTGCCAGTGCCACCACCTCCTGGTCGCCCAGCGAGCGGGTCGCGGCGACCAGGAATTCGGTCAGCTCGGCCTCGGTGTAGCGGCCCGACATGGCGTCCTGCAGTATCGCGACGTAGGCGGCCTGGTCGAGCGGCTCGCCGCGCAGCTTGGCCATCAGGTTGGTGCGGCTCGCAGGCGCTCCGTCACCGGATGCACGCGTGCCGTGCCGCAGCGCCTCGACGAAGCGGGCCCTGCCCACCTCCAGTGTGCTGTCGTTCGACACGGTGATGCACCGGACTTCCGCAGGCAGCGCGGCGCCGGTCCGTGCCACACGCCGGGCTACCTGCTCACCCGATTCACGCCCGCGCGCGGCAATGCGCCGGGCCAGCACCTCTTGCGGCGCCGTCACCAGGACCACCACGAAGCGCGGCAGGCGCGCGGCAAGTTCCGCGATCACGGTGCGCGAGCCGTTGGCGACGACGTTGCGCCCGCGTTCCAGCTCCGACAGTAGCGATCGCGGCAAGCCATAGCGCAGGTCGTGCGCATCCCAGGTCACCAGGAATTCGCCGCCGCGCTGGCGCCGTGCGAACTCGGCTTCCGACACGGCTTCATGGGCCTCGCCGGCCGCACCCTCCGGCCGCGTGATGACACGCCGGGCGAATACATAGTTGTCATCGAGCGCCACCCTCGCCCCGTCCATCAGCGCATCCTTGCCCGCGCCACTGGGGCCCACCACAAAGAAGAAGGTGCCGCTCGCGTTCATGACTAATACCTTAGATGTCGAAGTTGTTTGGCAATGCTAGCACCGGCCTCGCGACTGTCAAGGAAAGTTCGATGTCTAAGGTTATGCAAGCAACGGACCAGCGCCCGCAAATCCAGCGGTTACGCGGGATGCGAGTGTTTGTAGGGGAAAACACGGGGGCGCGGCGTGCGCGTTCGCGGTGCCTGGTGCTTCGGTTGCGCGCATCGCGCACCGATGGAGTGAACGCTACATTGGAGGGCGCGGCGACGCAGTCCGACGCCGCCGCGCGCATGGTGGAGGCGCTATCATGTGCGCTGTTGCGGGCACCGTGGATCCGGTGCCGCATGGATGCGTTTCACTTTCCGCTTACCACTATGGCCACAAGAAAGCCGGATGCCCCGGTCACGATCACGCCCCCGGAAGAAGCCGATGAAGAGCGGCTTGCCCACCTGGTGAAAGACGCCGCGCGCGCCTATATCCGGGCGTTGCAACTGCGCCTGGCGGAACATTCGGTGTCGTACGGCCACTGGACCATCCTGCGCATCCTGTGGCGCCATGACGGCCTGTCGCAGCGCGAACTAAGCGAGCGCGCCGGCGTGACCGAGCCCACCACCTTTGCGGCGGTCAAGGCGCTGGAGGCGCTTGGCTACGTTGAACGCACGCACCTGCCCGGCAACAAGAAGAAGGTGCATGTGTTCCTCAGCAAGACCGGGCGCGCGTTGCGCCGCAAGCTCGAGCCGCTGGCAACCGAGGTCAATGCGCTGAGTGTGGAGGGAGTGAGCGAACAGGACGTTGCGACCACGCGCCGGGTCCTGATCACCATCGCCAAGCGCCTGGTCGCCGACGAGATCGCCTCGGCGGAAAACGGGCGGCGCGTGCCGTCGACGCAGGAAGTCGGGCGGCTGCTGTCGGACCTGTAGCCCGAGACCGAGACGGCCACTGCCAATGAAAAGGCCCCCGCCGGCGCGGCCGGCGAGGGTGAATGCCTCGGGTAGAAGGCGTGAAACCGGTGTGCGGCCCCCGCCGCGCGCAGGGGCCCGGATTCAGGGGGTCAGGCTTCGTCCAGTCCGATATCCACGGCCGGAGCGGACTGCGTAATCCGGCTGGTCGAGATGTAGTCGACGCCGGTTTCCGCCACCGCCCGGATAGTCTCCAGCCGGATGCCGCCCGAGGCCTCGACCCTGGTGCGGCCATTGATGATCTGCACCGCCTCCTTCATGTCGGGCACCGACATGTTGTCCAGCATGATCACGTCGACGCCGGCGGCCAGTGCCTCGTGCACTTGTTCGAGCCGGTCGCATTCCACTTCCAGCTTGGTCAGCACCGGCAGCTTGCGGCGCACGCGTTCCACCGCGGCGGCGATGCTGCCGCAAACGGCAATGTGGTTGTCCTTGATCATCACGCCGTTGTCCAGGCTCAGCCGGTGGTTCAGGCCACCGCCGCAGGTGACCGCGTGCTTCTCCAGCGCGCGCAGACCGGGGGTGGTCTTGCGGCTGTCGATCAGGCGGGCCCTGGTATGCGCAATGGCCTGCGCATAGGTGGCGGTCAGGTTGGCGATGCCGCACAGGCGCTGAAGGATGTTCAGTGCGGTGCGTTCCGCCGTCAGCACGCTGCGTGCATTGCCGCTCACGTTCAGCAGCACCGCGCCTTTGCCGACCTTGTCGCCGTCGGCCACGCGCACGTCGATGGACAGCGTTGGATCGTAGCGGGCGAAGATGCGTGCCGCGACGTCGATACCGGCAACGATCATCGACTCGCGGGCGTTCATGCAGAAGGTGCCGGTTTCACCCGGTTCGATCATGGTCTGGACGGTCAGGTCGCAGATACCGATGTCTTCGGTCAGCCAGAGGTCAATCAGCTTGTCGGTGGCATAGAGGTCGTACATGTGAGGGCTCCTGAACGGTGGGTGTCGTACCTCAATAATCTTAGAGATCGAAGTACATGGCGTAATACTAGCGCCTTGCGGGGCCCTGTCAAGGAATATTCGACGTCTAAGTTTATGCCCGTCGGAAGCGCCACGCCAGACTCACTAGCGCCCAAATTGCCCCAGCACCGTCCCCACCGCCTCCAGCCCCGCCTCGATCATGTGCTGCATATAGCTGCCCATCTGCGGCATCACCAGCATCAGCACCAGCAGCCCGCCCGACAGCGTCACCGGAAAGCCCACCGCGAAGATCGACAGTTGCGGCGAGGCGCGGTTGAGGATGCCCATGGCCAGGTTCAGGATCAGCAAGGCGGCGATCATCGGCAGCGCCAGCAGCAGCCCGGAGGCGAACACCATGCCGCCGGCGCGGGCCACGGCCAGGGCGCCGCCTGCAGACAGCGGGGTGCCGCCGATGGGCAGGGTGTTGAAGCTGTCGACCAGCGCGCCCAGCATCAGCAAGTGGCCGTCCAGCGCCAGGAACAGCAGCACCGCGATCAGGTTCAGGAAGCGCGACAGCACCATGGTCTGGCCGCCGGCGGCGCGGTCGAAGAAGGACGCGAACGACAGGCCCATCTGCAGCCCGATGATCTCGCCGGCCTGCTGCACCGTGGCAAAGACCAGACGCATGACGAAGCCCGTGGCCAGGCCGATGCCGACTTCATTGAGGATGATCAGCAGCCCGTCGAAGGAGTACACCGGCACCACCGGCAGCTGGGCGATGGTGGGCGAGACCACCATCGCGATCATCGCCGACAGCGCGATCTTGGCGCGCCGCGGGATGGTCGATTCACCGAACAGCGGCGCGGTGCCGATCAGCGCCAGGATGCGGAAAAACGGCCACAGGAAAGCCGCGAGCCAGCCGTAGAGCTGGGCTGAGGTGAACTCGATCACGG
Organism: Cupriavidus nantongensis; assembly: GCF_041726985.1. Taxonomy (GTDB): domain Bacteria; phylum Pseudomonadota; class Gammaproteobacteria; order Burkholderiales; family Burkholderiaceae; genus Cupriavidus; species Cupriavidus nantongensis_A. The sequence continues at coordinate 1,858,453 of NZ_CP168302.1, forward strand.
CGGCGGGTCAGCGGGCAGGCAGGAGGAGGGACGGCAACGGTGGCGGACAGCGGCGGATGGCGGCGTCGGCCGCCGTCAGTGCGCCAGCGCGGGGATGCTCTGGAACACCTCGCGCATGTAGTCGACCATCGCGTTGATCATCCACGGGCCGGCCAGCACCATGGTGGCGAACAGGGCGATCAGCTTGGGGATGAAGCTCAGCGTCATCTCGTTGATCTGGGTCGCGGCCTGGAACAGGCTGACCACCAGGCCGGCGGCCAGCGCCACCAGCAGCAGCGGGGCGGCCAGCAGCAGGGTCATCTTCATCGCCTGGGTGGCGATGGTCATTACGGTCTCTGGGGTCATGGCTCTTGCGAAGAAATGGCTGGCGCGGGCGCCCGGCGTCAGCTCATGAAGCTCTGCGCCAGCGAGCCCAGCAGCAGCTGCCAGCCGTCGACCAGCACGAACAGCATCAGCTTGAACGGCAGCGAGATGGTGGCCGGCGGCACCATCATCATGCCCATCGCCATCAGCACGCTGGCTACCACCAGGTCGATGATCAGGAACGGGATGAAGATGGTGAAGCCGATCTGGAACGCGGTCTTCAGCTCGCTGGTGACGAAGGCCGGCACCAGGATGCTGAGCGGCACTTCCTCCGGACCCTGCATCTCCGGCGCCTTGGCCATCTGCGCGAACATGGCCAGGTCCTTCTCGCGGGTCTGGCGCAGCATGAAGGCCTTGAGCGGCTCGGCTGCCTTGGCTGCGGCGGCTTCGAGGCTGAGCTTGTTCTCGGACAGCGGCTTGTAGGCGTCGTTGTAGACGCGGTCGAACACCGGCGCCATCACGAAGAAGGTCAGGAACAGCGACAGGCCCACCAGCACCTGGTTGGGGGGCGAGGTGGCCGTGCCCAGCGCGTTGCGCAGCAGCCCCAGCACGATGATGACGCGGGTGAAGCCGGTCATCATCAGCATCGCCGCGGGCAGGAACGACAGCGAGGTCAGCAGCACCAGCGTCTGCACCGGCAGCGACCAGATCTGGCCGCCGCCGGGGGCGGGCTTGCTGATCACGCCGGGCAGCGCCGCCTGGGCCCACGCTTGCGCGGGCGCCAGCGCGGCCAGGGCCAGCAACAGCGCCAGCACGGACAACCGGGACAACAGCGGCGAGGGCAGCAACGCGGAAAGCTGCGAGGCCGGGCGCGCGGCGCGGCCTGCGCGCGGCAGCAGTTGCCATGGCGTGGCGAGGGGGTAAGTCATGATTTGAATTGGGCCTGCATCGAGCGCAGCAGCTTCTCGGCAAAGCTGCCGCCGGAAGGCGGTTGCGACGGTCCGGCGGCGATGTGCGCGCCGGTCTGGCCGGCGGCCGGCGAGCCTGCCGCCATGGTATGCAGCGGCCGGATCTCGCCGGGGCTGACGCCCAGCACCAGCCAGGTATCGCCGACCTCGACCAGCACCAGGCGCTGGCGTGCGCCCAGCATGGTGCTGCCGACCACCTTCATCGTGCCGCCGGTGGCGTGGCGCACCAGGCCGGCACGCCGTGCCATCCAGGCCAGGCCCAGGATCAGCGCGATGATGACGAACAGCCCCAGCCCGGCCTGCGCCAGGCTGGCCGCGCCGCTGATGGCGGGCGCCGGCGTGCCTTCGGCGGCAATTGCGGCGCCGGGAAGCGCGGCAAGCGCAGCCAGCAGGGCGCGGGTTGCGGCTGTCATTTGTTCAGCTTCCGGATGCGTTCGGACGGCGTGATGATGTCGGTCAGGCGGATGCCGAACTTGTCGTTGACCACCACCACTTCGCCCTGGGCGATCAGGTAGCCGTTGACCAGCACGTCCATCGGCTCGCCGGCCAGGCCGTCGAGTTCCACCACCGAGCCCTGCGCCAGCTGCAGCAGGTTCTTGATCGGCACCTTGGTGCGGCCCAGTTCTACCGTCAGTTGCACCGGGATATCGAGGATCATCTCGATATCGTTGCGGAAGCCACTCGGCGCTTCCTTGGCCAGCGGCGGGAAGACCGTGGCGGCCGCGGGCGTGGCGGCTGCCGACGCCGGCGCGGCAGCGGCGGGGATTTCGGCGGAAGTGGCGCTGGTCTGCTCGGCCAGCGCGCTGGCCCAGTCGTCCATCGGGTCGACCGGCTTGTCCTCGATGCCGTCAGTCATAATCGGTGTCCTCGGTATCCAGGTGGGAATCGCCGTCCTGGTGATTGATCATTCGTTCTACCCGCAGCGCGTACTGGCCGTTCATGGTGCCGAAGCCGCATTGCATCACGGGCACGCCGTCCACCTTGCCGAACACCTTCTCGGGCAGTTCGATCGGCAGCACGTCGCCGGCGCGCATCGCCAGCACCTCGGCCACCGTGCTCTGCAGGTGCGCGAACTCGGCCACCAGCTCGACCTCGGCCGCGCGCAGCTGCGTCGACAGTTGCGTGACCCAGCCCTTGTCGACCTCCTTCTCGTCCTGCAGCGGATTCATCAGCAGGTCCTTGAGGGGCTCGATCATCGCGTACGGCAGGCATACGTGCAGCTGGCCGCCGACGGCGCCCAGCTCGATGTGGAAGGCGGTGGTCACCACGGCTTCGTTGTGCGTGGCGACGTTGGCAAACTTGGGGTGCATCTCCGAGCGGATGTACTCGGTCTCGATCGGATGCACGGTGCGCCAGGCATTGCCGTAGCTGGTCAGCGTCAGCTCCAGCATGCGCTGGATGATGCGTTGCTCGGTCTGGGTAAAGTCGCGGCCTTCCACGCGGGTGTGGAAGCGGCCGTCGCCGCCGAACAGGTTATCGACCACCAGGAAGACCAGGTTGGGGTCGTAGACGAACAGCGCCGTGCCGCGCAGCGGCTTCAGGTGGACCAGGTTGAGGTTGGTCGGCATCGGCAGGTTGCGCGCGAAATCGCCGAACTTCTCGATCCTGACACTGCCCACGGAGATATCCGCGCCGCGGCGGATAAAGTTGAACAGCGCCGTGCGCAGCGAGCGCGCAAAGCGCTCGTTGATGATTTCCAGCGTATGCAGGCGGCCGCGGATGATGCGTTCCTGCGTCGCCAGGTTGTAGGGGCGTACCCCGCCCTCGTCGGGCGCAGTCTCGCTGGCCTTGGGCGTATCGGCCTCGCCGGATACGCCCTTGAGCAGCTCGTCTACCTCGTCTTGCGAGAGGAACTTGTCGTAGGCCATCTAGTGTCCTGCCCCTTGTGCGGCGTTATGGATGAAACGTGCTGCCCTGGCTTGCGCTTACTGCACCACGAACGAGGTGAACAGCACGTCCAGCACGTGTTGCGCCGGCAGGCCGCTGGCAAACGGCTTGCTGATGGTGTCGCGGATGTCGTCGGCCAGCTTGCGCTTGCCGTCGACGGTGGCCAGCTCGGCCGGCTGCCGCGCGGACAGCAACAGCAGGATGCGGCTGCGCGCCTCGGGCAGGTACTGGGCCAGGCGCGCCTGGGTGGCGGCGTCAGCCACCTTCAGCGACAGCCCGGTATGCAGGAAGCGGTCGCCGTCCTCGCTGCGCAGGTTGACGGTGAACGCGTCCAGCGGCACGAAGATCGGCGGCGGGACAACCGGAGCGGCGGGCACTGCGGGCGCCGCCGGCTGGCGGTTGCTCAGCACGCTGCCCAGCACGAAGCCTCCGGCACCCAGTGCCACAACCAGCACGCCGGCGCCGATCAGCAGCAGCCGGCCGCGCTTGCCTGTGTTGCCAGTCCGGGGAGGGGAAGCCGTGTTCGCCATGAGAAGCCTGTATCGGAATGCCTGCCATTCTTCCGGAATCGCAGGCCAGCAAAGGGCCGAAAAAAAGGGGGAAACCCTTTCAGCTTGGCCATTTGAGCGGAAAGGGAGCAGGCACGGCTACGCGAGCGGGCGCCTTTGTGTTGCGCGCCTGCAGGCTGGTTAACGCTGCTTGGTCGGGGAACTTGAGGGCGGCGGGGCAGGGGATGGCGGGATGACGCTCGACATGGCCGGCTGGGATGGACGTTATGGTCGGCCCGGTCGCGGCCGGGCGGTAGCCAGTTTTTCGCATTCCCTACTACGCTACTCGGGTAGCAATCCATGCAAAACGGAAACTCATCCATTCACCAAGTCGTTGTTTAACATGGAATTTCACCAAAACACTCTTATATAAGATATAAGACATTTGACCCAGGAGCCGCTTCCGACTACAATCGCGACGTACCGAGTCTTTCTAAACCTAATTACTCAGCAGGTTCCCATGCTTGAAAACTATCGCGCACATGTGGCCGAGCGCGCCGCGCTTGGCATCCCCCCTCTGCCCCTGACCGCCAAGCAGACGGCCGAGCTGATCGAACTGCTGAAGAACCCGCCCGCCGGCGAAGAACAGAACCTGGTGGAGCTGATTTCCCACCGCGTACCGGCCGGCGTTGACGACGCCGCCAAGGTCAAGGCCTCGTACCTGGCCGCCGTGGCGCTGGGCAAGGAACAGTGCGCGCTGATCTCGCGTGCGAAGGCCACCGAGCTGCTGGGCACCATGCTGGGCGGCTACAACATCTCGCCGCTGATCGAGCTGCTGGACGACGCCGAAGTCGGCACCGTCGCCGCCGACGCGCTGAAGAAGACCCTGCTGATGTTCGACGCCTTCCATGACGTGAAGGAGAAGGCCGACAAGGGCAATGCCAACGCCAAGGCCGTGCTGCAAAGCTGGGCCGACGCCGAATGGTTCACCAGCCGTCCGGAAGTGCCGCAAAGCCTGACCATCACCGTGTTCAAGGTGCCGGGCGAAACCAACACCGACGACCTGTCGCCGGCCCCGGACGCCACCACCCGCCCGGACATCCCGATGCACGCGCTGGCGATGCTGAAGAACAAGCGCGAAGGCGCGGCCTTCCAGCCCGAAGAAGACGGCAAGCGCGGCCCGGTTAAGTTCATCGAATCGCTGAAGGAAAAGGGCCACCTGGTCGCCTACGTCGGCGACGTGGTCGGTACCGGTTCCTCGCGCAAGTCCGCCACCAACTCGGTGCTGTGGTTCACCGGTGAAGATATCCCCTTCATCCCGAACAAGCGCTTCGGCGGCGTGTGCCTGGGCAACAAGATCGCCCCGATCTTCTACAACACCATGGAAGACGCCGGCGCGCTGCCGATCGAGCTGGACGTGTCGAAGATGGAAATGGGCGACGTGGTCGAGCTGCGCCCGTACGAAGGCAAGGCCCTGAAGAACGGTGAAGTGATCGCCGAGTTCAAGGTCAAGTCCGACGTGCTGTTCGACGAAGTCCGCGCCGGCGGCCGCATCCCGCTGATCGTCGGCCGCGGCCTGACCGCCAAGGCGCGCGAGGCCCTGGGCCTGGCCCCGTCGACGCTGTTCCGCCTGCCGCAGAACCCGGCCGATACCGGCAAGGGCTTCACGCTGGCGCAGAAGATGGTTGGCCGCGCCTGCGGCCTGGAAGAAGGCAAGGGCATCCGCCCGGGCACCTACTGCGAACCGAAGCTGACCTCGGTGGGCTCGCAGGACACCACCGGCCCGATGACCCGCGACGAGCTGAAGGACCTGGCCTGCCTGGGCTTCTCGGCCGACCTGGTGATGCAGTCGTTCTGCCACACCGCCGCCTATCCGAAGCCGGTCGACGTCAAGACCCACCACACCCTGCCCGAGTTCATCAGCACCCGCGGCGGCATCTCGCTGCGCCCGGGCGACGGCGTGATCCACTCGTGGCTGAACCGCATGCTTCTGCCTGACACCGTCGGCACCGGCGGCGACTCGCACACCCGCTTCCCGATCGGCATCAGCTTCCCCGCAGGTTCGGGCCTGGTCGCCTTTGCCGCCGCCACCGGCGTGATGCCGCTGGACATGCCGGAATCGGTGCTGGTGCGCTTCAAGGGCCAGATGCAGCCGGGCGTGACCCTGCGCGATCTGGTCAACGCGATCCCGCTGTACGCGATCAAGCAAGGCCTGCTGACCGTGGCCAAGCAAGGCAAGAAGAACATCTTCTCCGGCCGCATCCTTGAAATCGAAGGCCTGCCCGACCTGAAGGTCGAGCAAGCGTTCGAGCTGTCGGATGCATCGGCAGAGCGTTCGGCCGCCGGTTGCACGGTGCGCCTGAACAAGGACCCGATCATCGAATACATCAACAGCAACATCACGCTGCTGAAGTGGATGATCGCCCAGGGTTATCAAGATCCGCGCAGCCTGCAGCGCCGCATCAAGGCCATGGAAGCCTGGCTGGCCGATCCGAAGCTGCTGGAGCCGGATGCCGACGCCGAATACGCCGCCGTGATCGAGATCGACCTGGCCGACGTGCACGAGCCGATCGTGGCCTGCCCGAACGACCCGGACGACGTCAAGACCCTGTCGGACGTGGCCGGCGCCAAGATCGACGAAGTCTTCATCGGTTCGTGCATGACCAACATCGGCCACTTCCGCGCGGCGTCCAAGCTGCTGGAAGGCAAGCGCGACATCCCGGTCAAGCTGTGGGTCGCCCCGCCGACCAAGATGGACCAGAAGCAGCTGACCGAGGAAGGCCACTACGGCGTGTTCGGCACCGCCGGTGCCCGCACCGAAATGCCGGGCTGCTCGCTGTGCATGGGCAACCAGGCCCAGGTGCGCGAAGGCGCGACCGTGATGTCGACCTCGACCCGCAACTTCCCGAACCGCCTGGGCAAGAACACCAACGTGTATCTGGGCTCGGCGGAACTGGCCGCGATCTGCTCGCGCCTGGGCCGGATCCCGACCAAGGAAGAGTACATGGCCGATATTGGCGTCATCAACCAGAATGGCGACAAGATCTACAAGTACATGAACTTCGACCAGATCGAGGACTTCAAGGAAGTGGCCGACGGCGTGACGGTGTAAGTTGCCGTAGCCGATTGGCATGAGGAAGGGGCCCCGCGGGGCCCCTTCTGTTTGTGCAGGGCGCCGCCCTGCAAGCCCGCCAACACCGGTTTATGATCGGGCTCTTTCGTTGTCCGGCAGCTTCCCCACGATGAGGAAGCGCCCGAACCAAGGAGCCCGTGTGCCCGATCTGTCCGCTTTCCCCATCACCCGCAAATGGCCGGCGCAGCATCCCGACCGCATCCAGCTCTATTCGCTGCCCACGCCCAACGGCGTCAAGGTGTCGATCATGCTGGAAGAGGCCGGCCTGCCGTACGAGCCGCACCTGGTGCGCTTCGATACCGACGACCAGCTGTCGCCGGAATTCCTGTCGCTGAACCCGAACAACAAGATTCCCGCGATCCTCGACCCCAACGGCCCGGGCGGCAAGCCGCTGGCGCTGTTCGAATCGGGCGCGATCCTGCTGTACCTGGCCGACAAGTCCGGCAAGCTGATCCCTTCCGATCCGGCGCGCCGCTACGAGACCATCCAGTGGGTGATGTTCCAGATGGGCGGCATCGGCCCGATGTTCGGCCAGCTGGGTTTCTTCCACAAGTTCGCCGGCAAGGACTACGAGGACAAGCGCCCGCGCGACCGCTACGTGGCGGAGAGCCGGCGCCTGCTCAAGGTGCTGGAGCAGCGCCTGGAAGGCCGCGCCTGGATCATGGGCGACGAGTACACCATTGCCGACATCGCGACCTTGCCCTGGGTGCGCAACCTGGTCGGCTTCTACGAGGCGGGCGACCTGGTCGGCTTCAAGGACTTCGCCAATGTGCGGCGCGTGCTGGATGCGTTCGTGCAGCGACCGGCGGTGGTGAAGGGGCTGGATACGCCGCACCGGGGCTGAGCGCGCCGGGGCAGGGCGCGACGCGGGCGTCGGCATCGTCCTACCCGGTGCCTTCCGCGACGCCTACAGAGCGCCGCGCGCCGCGCGTCCTATAGTCCAAGCACACAGGTGCGCCGCCCTGCGCTGCCTGAGGAGCCTGGACCATGCCGATGCCCACCCCCTTGCGCCTGTTGCGCACCGCCATGCTAGCCGGAGCCGTGCCCCTGGTCGCAGCGTTCGCCGGTTGCGGCGAATCCGCCAAGCTGCCGTCCGAAGCCGGCTTCGGACCCACGCCGCAGCTGCCGCCGCCCCACGAGACCGCCATCCCCACCGTCAAGATCGCGCCGGCCATCGGCTGGGCCGCGGGCCAGCGCCCGGTGCCGGCCAAAGGCATGGCGGTGACGGCCTTCGCCGACAAGCTTGACCATCCGCGCTGGGTCTATGTGCTGCCCAACGGCGACGTGCTGGTAGCCGAGAGCAATGCCCCGCCCAAGCCCGACGACGGCAAGGGCATCAAGGGCTGGATCATGAAGATGGTGATGAAGCGCGCCGGCGCCGGCACGCCCAGCGCCAACCGCATCACGCTGCTGCGCGACAGCAACGGCGACGGCGTTGCCGACCAGCGCTCGGTGTTCCTGAAAGACGTGAATTCACCCTTCGGCATGGCGCTGGTCGGCAATGACTTCTACGTGGCCGCCACCGACGCGCTGCTGCGCTTCCCGTACCAGCCCGGCCAGACCGAAATCAGCGCCGCGCCGCAAAAGGTGGTCGACCTGCCCGGCGGCCCGCTGAACCATCACTGGACCAAGAGCCTGATCGCCAGCCGCGATGGCAGCAAGCTGTACGTGACCGTGGGCTCGAACAGCAACGTGGGCGAGAACGGCATGGACAAGGAAGTCGGCCGCGCCGCGATCTGGGAGGTCGATCGCAGGACCGGTGCGCACCGCATCTTTGCCAGCGGCCTGCGCAATCCCAACGGCATGGCGTGGGAGCCGGTCACCGGCATGCTGTGGACCGCCGTCAACGAGCGCGACGAGATCGGCAGCGACCTGGTGCCGGACTACATCACCTCCGTACGCGACGGCGGCTTCTACGGCTGGCCCTACAGCTACTACGGCCAGCACGTGGACCAGCGCGTGAAGCCGCCGGCACCGGACCTGGTGGCCAAGGCCATCGTGCCCGACTATGCCGTGGGCGCGCACACCGCCGCGCTCGGCCTGGCCGCGGCTGGCGGCAACAGCCTGCCGGCGCGCTTCAGCGAAGGTATGTTCGTCGGCCTGCATGGTTCCTGGAACCGGCGCCCGCTGGCGGGCTACAAGGTGATCTTCGTGCCGTTCAGCCAGGGCCGGCCGCAGGGTGCGCCGTTCGACGTGCTGACCGGGTTTGTCGACGACGACGGCAAGGCGCGCGGGCGCCCGGTGGGCGTGGCGATCGACCAGCGCGGCGGCCTGCTGGTGGCCGACGATGTCGGCAATACGGTCTGGCGGGTCAGCGGCGCCAGATAGCCGGGCCGCGGCGCGGCATGCCGGCGCGGCTAGAATGGCGCGATCCCGCGCTGCCTGCCGGCGCCGACTTCGCTGCCGCCCATGTCGCTCACCGTCTTCGCCGTCGTCCTGCTTGCCGCCTTCCTGCATGCCGCGTGGAATGCCGTGGTCAAGGGCGGCGGCGACAAGCTGCTGTCCACCGTGATGGTGGCGGTCACGGCTGGCCTGATGGCCGCGGTGGCGCTGCCGGCGCTGCCGCAGCCGGCGGCCGCAAGCTGGCCCTTCATCGCCGCGTCGGTGGGCGTGCACGTGGTGTACTTTGCGCTGGTGGCGCGCATCTACCGCAGCGCCGACATGAGCCTGACCTACCCGCTGATGCGCGGCTGCGCGCCGTTGCTGGTGGCGCTGGCCAGCGTGGGCTGGCTGGGCGAGCACCTGTCGGCACTGGCATGGGGCGGCATCGCCGTGATCAGCCTCGGCATCCTGGCCATGGCCGGCGGCGCACGTGGCCACCGTGGCCTCCCGGGCAGCCGCGAGGGCGTGTGGCTGGCGCTGCTGAACGCGCTGGTGATCGCCACCTATACCCTGATCGACGGCACCGGCGTGCGCCGCTCCGGCGCGCCGGTAGCCTATGCCTTCTGGATTTTCGTGCTGACCGCGGTGCCGCTGGCGGCGTGGGCACTGGCGACGCGCCGGCCGCAACTGGCCGGTTACGTGCGGCGCAACCTGTTGTTCGCGCTGGTGGGCGGGGGCGGCACGCTGGCGTCCTACGGGCTGTCGCTGTGGGCGATGACACGCGCGCCAGTGGCACCGGTGGCCGCCTTGCGAGAATCGTCGATCCTGTTCGGCGCGCTGATCTCCGCGCTGCTGCTCAAGGAACGGGTCGGCGCCGCGCGGCTGGGCGCGGCCTGCCTGATCGCCGCCGGCGTGGCGACGCTGCGCTTCGCCTGAACGGGTGAAGCCCGGCGGCCGGGGTGCTCGCCCGAGCGCCCGGCCGCTGATTGTGCGCGGCGCTGTCTATACTTGGCTTGACCGGGTTCTCTGGACGCATCTGCGCTGCGTCCGCACACCAACATCACCAATACACGCCCGCCCGTCTGGACATCGTCGCCGAGGAGTAGGCATGGACCACACCGCAGATTCGTTTCGCGCCTTTGAGCTGGCTGGCTGGGAAGACCCGGAAGTCGTCAGCCGGTACCAGGAGCACCTGTCGCACGTGACCCGGCAATCGGTCGAGGCCTTGCTGGACGCCGCGCATGTGGCCGGCGGGCAGCGCGTGCTCGACGTCGCGTCCGGCTCCGGCTACGTCGCGGCCGGGGCGGTGCAGCGCGGGGCCGAGTCGGTCGGCATCGATTTCGCGCAGGCGCAGGTGCAACTGGCGCGCAAGCTGCATCCCGAGGTCCAGTACCAGCAGGCCGACGCGCAGGCATTGCCGTTCGACGATGCCAGCTTCGACGCCGTGGTCAACGGCTTTGGCCTGTGCCATATGTCCGACCCGGACGCGGCGCTGGCCGAGTCCTTTCGCGTGTTGCGCCCGGGTGGGCGGATCGCCTTTACGGTATGGGATACGCCCGAGCGTGCGGTCGGCTTCGGCGCGGTCTATGCCGCGATCCGCGCCTATGGCTCGATGGACGTCGATATCCCGGTCGGGCCGAATTTCTTCCTGTTCAGCGATCCCAGCCATTGCCGCAGCGCCTTGCAGCAGGCCGGCTTTGTCATGCCCACTTGCCGCAGCGTGCCCCAGGTCTGGCGCTTCTCCACGCCCGACCAGCTGTTCGACGCACTGGCCCAGGGCACCGTGCGCGCCGCCGCCACGCTGCGCGCGCAGACCCCCAAGGCCCGCGACGAAATCCGCGCCGTGCTGCGCGGCACCGTTGCCGGCTATATGCGCGGCAGTGGCTTCGAGGTGCCAATGCCGGCGGTGCTGGCGGCGGCGGTCAAGCCCTGAGGCAAGCATGTTGGACGCCGGCCGACACCTGCATTGCCAGCGTCGGCCCGGTCCCACCACTCCACGCTCGGAATGTGCCGCAATCCCGGCCCTAGCCCGCATTAGCCGGCATTAGCCCGGTGGCACAGTCATTGCGCAATGGACAGCGAGCGCGGCGCGCCGCTCGTTGTGCCACCTGCCAGCAATGGCTTCCCGGAGAATCCCGATGAATACCCGATCCCCATGCCAGAACGGGCAGGCCGCGTCGCGCCCGTCCGCTATCCGACGCCGTTCGCGCCAAGCCATGGTGCTGCTGCGTGTGCTGGGCTTATGCCTCAACAGCGTCGCCTGCGCACAGTCCGAGGCGCCGCAGGCCGCCACGGCGCCCGCCGTGCAGGCGGTGACACCGGAGCGCAAGTTTGCGCCCGGCTACCTCGAGGCGGCCGCCACCGGCTATGACAATGGCCTGGCCTGGCAGGAGCCGGAAGGCATCGCACCGTTGCGGCCGCCACGCGAGGCGCGCAGCGTGTCGGCGCGAGCCGAGAAGGATCAGGAATTGGCGCGGAGAATCGGCAATGCCGTTCAGTTGACCACCGTCGTTCCCGCGAAGGCGGGAACCCAGTGACTTTATTTCCGAAGGAGTGTGAAAGACGCTGGATTCCCGCCTGCGCGGGAATGACAACACATTATCTGCCCGGCACTGCCACCTCGCCCTCGGTCCAGTCTTCCACGCGCAGGCCGGGATATGCGGCAAAGTCGCGGACGTTGCGCGTGACCACGATCAGCCCTTCGGCAATGGCATGCGCCGCGATCAGCTCGTCCAGCGCATCGGCCTTGCGTTCGCGCGTGGCGGCACGGACCGGACCGTAAGCGCGCGCCGCTGCCGCATTCAGCGGCAGCACCGGCACGCGCCCGATCAGCGCCTGCAAGGCGCGCCGGGCTCCGTGCGGATCGCGCGACACGGTGACGCCGAATTCCAGTTCGGCCAGGCTGATGGCGGACAGCACCACGTCCCCCTCGAAGCACCGGCTAAAACGCTCGGCGACCTGGGGCGGCTGGTTCTTCATCAGGTAGATGCACATATTGGTGTCGAACATATACCTGGCCATCAGAACCCCTCCCGCTCGGACTGCGCCTGGTCTCGGCCTGGCGCCATGAAGTCGTCCGGGAAGGCGGCGAACACATCGAGCAGTCCGGTCAGGCGGCGTCGCGCGGGCCGGATGCGCAACTCATCGCCGATGCGCTCGATTTCAAACTGCATGTCGGTGTCGGGATAGGCCAGTTCCGCGGGAATGCGCACCGCCTGGGAATTTCCGTTGCGGAAGATACGGGTGAAAGGCATCGAGAGTTCCATGTACATCCCTGTAGGTACAAAGCATAGCACCATGACAGCAGAAGTACATCCGGGTGTGTATGGGTCGATTCTCGATCGGCTACTGTTGACTACAATGCGCCACGTCGTCCCGGATCCTTTGCCACCATGGACATCGAACTCGCCCGCACCTTCCTGCAAGTCGTGCGCGACGGCAGCCTGCTGGCCGCCGCCGACAAGCTGCATGTCACCCAGACCGCCGTCACCGCGCGCATCAAGAGCCTGGAGGCGCAGTTGAACTGCCGCCTGTTCGAACGCAACAAGGCCGGGGCGCGCCTGACGCCGGACGGGCAGCGTTTCCTCGGCTATGCCAGCCAGCTGGTGCAGACCTGGGAGGCGGCGTGCCGCGAGTTGCCGTTGCCGGCGGGGCTGGCCAGCCTGTTCCGCTATGGCACCGAGATCAGCCTTGGCAATCCGCTGGTGCTGCTATGGGCGACACGCCTGCGCCAGCGCATGCCGGCGCAGGCGGTGCGCGCGGAAGTGGGTGAGGGCGCGGAGCTGCAGCGCAGGCTGCAGTCGGGCGCGCTCGATGCCGCGCTGGTGTACCAGCCGGAGTACGCGCCGGGCATGCACGTGGAAGCGCTGATGGAAGAGAAGCTGGTGCTGATCCGCTCGACGCAGCGCGACGGCGGCTATGTCTATGTCGACTGGGGACCGGAGTTCCGCCGCCAGCATGACAGCGCGTTGCCGGAGCATGCGCGCGCGTCGCTGTACTTCAACCTGGGGCCGCTGGCGTTGCAGTACATCCTGCAGTACGGCGGCAGCGGCTATTTCCGCACGCGCGTGGCGCAGAGTTACCTGGACAACGGGACCCTGGCGCGCGTGACCGGCGCGCCGGAGTTTTCGTATCCCGTGTTCCTGGTTTGCGCCGAGGCGCCCGCGGGACCGGCGCGTGAAGCCGTGGATATCCTGCGCGAGATCGTGCGGGAAGAATCCGACTGGTCGCAGCGCTGGGACTTCCCGCAATAGTGACCAGGCGTTGCCGCCTGGCAGTCAGATTCGCACCGGTACCAGTCGAGCCGAAGGCGCGGGCACGGCCACCAGGCGCCATTGCTGCACGCGCCGCGCCCGGCCGCCGCCGCCGCGGCGCGGCGGGCGTGGTTCCAGGCCGGCAAAGCGCCCATGCAACTGCGCGCGCGCAAAGATAGGTTCCGGCACCCGCGTGCCGATCAGCCAGGTGACGCAGCCCCCCAACGCCACCAGTGCCAGCGCAAGCCCAATCCAGAGGATGGCTTCCATGTTCCCGCTCCATCGAATCGTTATCTGTGGTTCCAGTATTGGCACAAAGCGTGCCGGCGGGTAAATGAAAGTTATTTGTGCTTCATATCAATAAAATTGCATTGAACCGGCTTTCCAGTGCGGCCGAAGGCTGTTCCCCGGGGTAAGAAAAATCATCTGTTCCGACGAATCTCATAGACGTCGCGCGGCCGACACTGGCCTGGTCGATCAAAACACCTGGAGACCCCGATGCAACGCCTGATCTTCGAAGCCGAACACGACGCCTTCCGCGAATCCGCCCGACGCTTCTACCAGCGCGAGGTCGGCCCGCACGGCGAGCGCTGGCGCGAGCAGGGCTGCGTGGACCGCGAGGTGTTCCGCAAGGCCGGCGAGCAGGGCTACCTGCTGATGTGGGCCGACGAGCAATACGGCGGCGCCGGCGTGCAGGACTTCCGCTACGAGCAGATCCTGATCGAGGAAAATGCGCGCCACGGCGACTCTGGCTTCTTCGGCACGCTGCACTCGCGCCTGGTGGCACCCTACATCGGCCGCATCGGCAATGAAGAGCAGCGCCAGCGCCTGCTGCCGCCGGCGGCGCGCGGCGAGTCGATCTTCGCCGTGGCCATGACCGAGCCGCAGACCGGTTCAGACCTGGCTGGCATTCGCACCCGCGCCGAGGACCATGGCGACCACTGGGTGCTGAACGGCGCCAAGACCTATATCTCGAATGGCCAACTGGCCGACGTGGTGGTCGTGGTGGCCCGCACCGACCCGGAGCGCAGCCATGGCCTGACGCTCTTCATCGTCGAACGCGGCATGCCCGGCTTCGAGCGCGGGCGCAAGCTGCGCAAGCTCGGCCTGCATTCGCAGGACACCTCGGAGCTGTTCTTCGACAACGTCAAGGTGCCCAAGGCCAACGTGCTGGGCGAGCCCGGCCAGGCCTTCCGCTACCTGACGCGCCATCTGGCCGAAGAGCGCCTGATCGGCGCCTGCGGCTACATGGCATCGGCGCAGGTGGCCTTCGACATCACGCTGGACTACGTGCGCGAGCGCAAGGCCTTCGGGCGCACCATCGGCACGTTCCAGAACTCGCGCTTCAAGCTGGCCGAACTGCGCGCGCAGCTGGATGCGCTGCAGACCTTTGTCGACCAGTGCGTGCTGCAACACAATGCCGGCACGCTGACGGTGGAGACCGCGGCGTCGGCCAAGCTGCTGACCTCCGAGCTGCAGGGGCGCATGGTCGACGAGGGCGTGCAGCTGCACGGCGGCGCCGGCTATATGGAGGAGTACCGCATCTGCCGCATGTATGCCGATGCGCGCATCTCGCGCATCTATGCCGGCAGCAGCGAGATCATGAAGGAGATCATCGGCCGCAGCCTGGGGCTGGATGACCGGGTGAAGGCATAAGCGCAGTCAGGAAAGCGCCGACGGCACGGCTGGCAACGGCCGTGCCGTTTGTCGTTTTTTCCGACGGTTCAGTAAATTCGCGGGGTTAAAGGTTTTTGTCAGGCGAATGAAAGCCGTTTGTAAAGCGGTTCGGTTTGAATGCGGGCGGGAGATCGTGTCCGGATGGCGTAGACAGCATCAGGACAGCGGGCGAGGGCGCACCAAGACAGCCACGCCGCGCAACCGCATCGCGGACGGTGGCGCAGGATGATTCTTTTGCGCTGCCGGTGAACCGTTTGGCGGGCACGGTCGTTTAACCGCAGACCGTTTTCGAACCGAGCCTGACTGACCGTGCCTTTTGTCTTAACCCGTGTTGCCGCAGCTTCCCTGCTGGTATTGGCGGCCGCAGCCAGCCTGGCTGCCGAACGTCTCACCGATCCGCTGCCTGCCGCGGATTCCGTGCAAGTCGCCCAAGCTGCACAGGCCGATGGCCCGTGCACGCCGCCGCCCGCGGGCGCTGCGCTGACGCTGGCCCAGGCGCGCCTTGACGCATTGCGTTGCAACCGCACCATCATCGCCGCGCGCCGGGGCGTGGAAGCCAGCCAGGCCGATGTCCAGATCGCGTCGCAGCGGCCCAATCCCGTGCTGAGCCTGGGCGTGGAGAACATCAACCCGCATGCCGGCGTCGGCGCGGGCAACCTGCGCAGCAAGACCGTGGATTCCACCGTACGCGTGGACCAGCTGTTCGAGACGGCCAACAAGGGCAATCTGCGCGTCGACGCCGCGCGCAAGGCCAGCGCCGCCGCAGGCGAAGTGGTGCAGGCCGTGGTGGCGCAACAGGCCGGCATGGTGGAGCAGGCCTACTTCGATGCCCTGGCCAGCCAGGAACGCGTGGCCGTGCTGCGCGAGACGCTGGCGCTGTACGAGCGCACCCGCCAGGCCAGCGAGACGCGCCTCCGGGCCGGCGACGTGGCGCGCGCCGACGTGACCAAGCTGCAGCTCGACGCCTTGCGTGCGCAGAACGATATGCGCCAGGCCATCACCGACCACTACCGCGACAAGGCCCTGCTGGCGCAGGCGATGGGCGTGCCCGGCACGCTTGCCGGTAACCGGCTGGTGGCCGACTGGCCGGGGCTCGATGCCGCCGTGCCGCCGCCGGACCCTGACACGCTCCAGCGCCGCCCCGACGTGACCGCCGCCGAAGCACGCCTGGCCGCCGCCGCGGCATCGCGCGATCTGGCCCGTGCCGGCCGTGTCCCCGACGTGACCATCGGCGCGCAGGCCGAGCACTATCCGACCTCGCCATCCAACAGCTCCGGCTCCGGCAACAGCTTCGGCGTGTTCCTGTCGATCCCGCTGCCGGTGCGCCACAGCAACGGCGGCGAGGCGCGCCGCGCCGAGGTCGATTACTACGCGGCGCTCGACGACCGCAACCGCGTGATGCTGGAGGCCGGCAACGAGATCGACCGGCTGCGCAGCCAGCTCGAGACCGCGCGCCAGTCGCTGCGGCAGATGCGCGACGAGGTGCTGCCTGCCGCCGAAAGCGTCGCCGGCAACGCCGAGTTCGCCTACAGCAAGGGCGCAAGCGGTGTGCTCGATTTGCTCGATGCACGCCGCGCGCTGCGCCAGACCCGGCTCGATGCGGTGGCGGCGCAGGGCGAATACGCCAAGGCGCTGTCGGCGTACCGCGCCGCGCTGCAAACCTCGACCACCGCGGCGCCGGCCCGCACTGCCGCCACGCCCGCGCGTCCCTGAACCGCCGTTCCCGCGATCCCCCTCATGTCTTTCCTGTCACGCATGTCCCGCCGCATGTCATCTCCCAGCGCCGCCGTGCCGGCCCGCATTTCCGCCCTGTTGGCGATGTCGTTGTGCGCGCTCGCGCTGGCCGCGTGCGGCAAGTCCGAAGCCCCCAAGGCCGATGACGATCCCAAGGTCAGCGGCAACACCATCCAGTTTCCGGCCAGCGTGAAGACGCTGCCCGGCATCGCCGGCGAGGCCGCCACCACGGGCGGCGAGCGCATGCTGAGCCTGCCCGGCCGGCTGGTGTGGAACGAAGACAAGACCGTGCGCGTGGCGACGCCGTTTGCCGGGCGCGTGACCGAGGTGCTGGTGCAGCCCGGTGCCACCGTCAAGGCCGGCCAGCCGCTGGCGATGCTGACCTCACCGGATTTCGGCGTGGCCCAGGCCGATGCACGCAAGGCAGCCGCCGACAGTGCGGTGGCGGCCAAGGCGCTGGCGCGGCAGCGCGAGCTGTATGGCGCCGGCATCATCGCGCAGAAGGAACTGGAGCAGGCCCAGGCCGATGCCGCGCGCGCCGCGGCGGACCTGCAGCGCACCCGGGCGGCGCTGAGCCAGTACGGCGCGGCCCCGGCAGGGCCGGGTGGTGTCAACCAGCGCTTCGCGCTGCGCAGCCCGATCGACGGCCTGGTGGTCGAGCGCAATATCAACCTAGGCATGGAACTGCGCCCCGACCAGCCCCCCGCCGCGCCGCTGTTCCTCGTCACCGACCCGACCACGCTTTGGGCGCAGGTCGACGCGGGCGAGGCTGACCTGAAGCTGTTCAGGCCCGGTGTCGATGTGCAGCTGACCACCGCCGCCTGGCCCGGCGAAACCTTTGCCGGCACCGTGGTCAAGATTGCCGACTATGTCGATCCGACCGCGCGCAGCATCAAGGTGCGGCTGAGCGTGCCCAATCCCGAACGCCGCCTGAAGGCGGAGATGTTCGTCACCGCAAAGCTGCCGGCCGCCTCGTTCAAGGGCATTGCGGTGCCGTCCAAGGCAGTGTTCCTGGCCGACAACCGCAACTATGTGTTCGTGCGCACCGCGCCCAATACGTTCGAGCGCCGCCAGGTTCGCGTGGGCGTGACGCTGCCCGGCACCACCGAGCTGCTCGAAGGCGTGAAGGACGGCGAGACCGTGGTCAGCGAAGGCAACCTCTACCTGCAGGACATCCTGCGCGATGCCACCGCGGTGAACGCGGCGCGCGCGGCGGAAAAACGTTGAGGACGATCGCCCCATGATTTCGCGCATCGTCAGCTTTGCCCTGCACCAGAAGCTCTTTGTCTGGCTGGGCCTGATCCTCTTCGTCGGCGGCGGCATCGCCGCGTTCAAGAACCTGCCGATCGAAGCCTTCCCGGATGTGTCCGACATCCAGGTCAACGTCATCACGCTGTACCCGGGGCGCGCCGCTGAAGAAGTCGAGCGCCAGGTAACGATCCCGATCGAGACCGCGCTGGCGGGTACGCCCAACGCGGTGCGGGTGTTCTCGCATACGCAGTTCGGCCTGTCGTTCATGATGGTGACCTTCAATGACAAGGCCACCGACGTCGCCGCGCGCCAGCAGATCCTGGAGCGGCTGCGCAGCGTCGACCTGCCCGACGGCGTGCATCCGGACCTGGCGCCGCTGTCCACCGCGATCGGCGAGATCTACCGCTTCCGCCTGACCGGCAAGGGCTATACGCCGCAGGAGCTGCGCACGCTGCAGGACTGGGTGGTCGAGAAGAACCTGCGCCAGGTGCCGGGCGTGGCCGACCTGGTCACCATCGGCGGCACCATCAAGCAGTACGAGGTCAACCCCAACCTGGCGCGCATGCGCGACGCGCGGATCTCGCTGTCGCAGCTGTTCACCGCGCTGCAGCGCGCCAACGCCAACGCCGGCGGCGGCGCGGTGGCGCACGGGCGCCAGCAGTTCCTGCTGCGCTCGCTGGGCAGCTTCCGCACCTCGGCCGATATCGCCAACGTGGTAGTGGCGGAGAACAACGGCACCCCGATCCTGGTCAAGGACATCGCCGACGTGCGCGTCGGCAGTGCGCCGCCGCAGGGCCTGATGGGCCAGGACGACGAAGAGGATATCGTCTCGGGCATCGTGGTGATGCGCAAGGGCGAGAACCCGTCGCTGGTGCTGGAAGCGCTGAAGCAGAAGATCGAACTGCTCGACGACCAGATCCTGCCCAAGGGCGTGAAGATCGTGCCGTATTACGACCGCTCCACGCTGATCGACAAGACCCTGCATACGGTGTTCGGCAACCTGGTCGAGGGCGCGTTGCTGGTGATGGCGGTACTGTACCTGTTCCTGGCCAACGTGCGCGCCGCGGCGATCGTCGCGCTGATCATTCCGCTGGCGCTGCTGTCCACCTTCATCGGCCTGACCTGGGTCGGGATTCCGGCCAACCTGCTGTCGCTGGGCGCGATGGACTTCGGCATCATCGTCGACGGCGCGGTGATCGTGGTCGAGAACATCTTCAAGCGGCTGGGCGAGCTCAAGGCGCAGCAGATCCAGGACAGCCGGGCGCGCCTGCATGCGATCCTGCAGGCCACCACCGAGGTGGGCCGCCCGACCGTGTTCTCGATGGTCATCATCATCGCGGCGCACATCCCGATCTTTACGCTGCAGCGGCACGAGGGCAAGATCTTCGCGCCTATGGCATACACGGTGACGGGCGCGCTGATCGGTTCGCTGATCCTGTCGCTGACGCTGGTGCCGTTGCTGTGCCACCTGCTGCTGAAGAAGAATATCGCGCACGACGACAACTTCCTGGTGCGCCACTGCAAGCGGCTCTACGAACCGATGCTGGCCTGGGCGCTCGACCACAAGAAGTTGGTGGTGGGCACGGCCGTGGGCCTGCTGGTGGCGACCGTGGGCGCGGGCAAGTTCCTCGGCAGCGAGTTCCTGCCCGAACTGGACGAAGGCTCGATGTGGGTCAGCTTCGACCTGCCGGCATCGGTCTCGATCGACGAGGCGCGCGAGCAGGCGCGGCTGCTGCGCAGCGTGATCCGCCGCACGCCGGAGGTCAACACCACCATCTCCAAGGTCGGCCGCCCGGATGACGGCACCGATCCCAAGCTGATCAACACCGTCGAGATCCTGGTCGACCTCAAGCCCGAGCAGCAATGGCGCGCCGGCCTCGACAAGCGCGCCATCATCGGCGAGATCGACAAGCATCTGCGCCAGTTGCCCGGCATCGAGCCGAATTTCTCGCAGCCGGTGCGCGACAACATCCTCGAGAGCATCTCGCAGATCAAGGGCCAGATCGTGATCAAGGTGCAGAGCGACAGCCTCGAGCAGAACAAGAAGGTGGCCGACCAGATCCTCGCCAACGTGCAGTCGGTCAAGGGCGTGATGCGCGCCTTTATCGACCGCGACGGCGAGCTGCCGCAATACGTGCTGGAATTCGACCGCGCCCAGGCTGCGCGCTACGGTATCAACGTGGCCGACGTGCAGGAGCTGATGGAAACCGCGCTGGCCGGCAAGGCCGCGACCGAGCTGTGGGAAGGCGAGAAGCACTTCAGCGTGGCCGTGCGCCTGAAGCCCTCGGAACGCGCGCTGCCCAACCTGCCCAATATCTTCATGCAGACCGCCGACGGCGCGCAGGTGCCGCTGTCGCAGCTGGTAACCTTCCGCGCCGCCTCCGGCGCGATGAACATCAGCCGCGAGAACGGCCAGCGCACCACCTCGATCGGCATCTTCATCCGCGACCGCGACATGGGCAGCGTGGTCAAGGACATGCAGAAGCTGGTGGCGAAGAACGTCAGGGCCGACGACGTCAAGATCAGCTGGTCGGGCGAGTTTGAGAACCAGGAGCGCGCCATGGCGCGGCTGTCGATCGTGGTGCCGCTGTCTGTGCTGGTGATCTTCCTGCTGCTGTTCAATGCGTTCAAGTCGTTCAAGAGCGCCACGCTGATCATCTCGAACATCCCGTTCGCGCTGATCGGCGGCGTGTTCGCGCTGCTGCTGACCGGCATCCCGCTGTCGGTGTCGGCGGCGATCGGCTTTATCGCGCTGTTCGGCCAGGCGGTGCTGAACGGCGTGGTGATGGTGACCTACTTCAACCAGCTGCGCGAAGAGGGCATGCCGGTGCGCCAGGCCGTGCTGACCGGCTCGATGGACCGGCTGCGCACGGTGCTGATGACCGCGCTGCTGGCCATGCTCGGGCTGTTCCCGATGGCCATCTCGCGCGCCATCGGTTCCGAGACGCAGCGGCCACTGGCCATCGTCATCATCGGCGGGCTGATCACCGCGACCGTGCTGACGCTGATCGTGCTGCCGACGCTCTATGAATGGATGGTGGGCCGCAACTGGCCGGACGAGGAGGGCGCCGCGCCTGACGGAAACCGGATCACGCCTGCGATTTCAGGCTGATGACAGCGCCGCGCGGGGCTAGTCCCGGCGCGGGCTGTCTGGCATCGCAGACATGGCGATGCCTGGCGCCGCCCCATCGTGGGGGGCGTTTTCCATGCGCAGGCGCAATCCACAAGCCTTGCGCAACCCGATGCAGCCAGGCATGTGCTGCGCGCGAATCTATGTCGGAATAGTCTGACGTTCCTTTCGGAGCCGGACGCCTGCTGACCCCATCCCCCCGGGCCTACTCTGTACATACGGCATGGCCAGCAGCATAGCCGCCGGCCTCTCATGCGTACCCTTACGCAATCACCCGGAAAGGAGCTCGACATGATGAAGAAATGGCTGACCGCAGCAGTGTGTTCGATGATGGTTGCCGCCCCGGCAGGCATGGCCCTGGCGCAGACGACGGCACCGGCACCGGCAACGACGGCCGGAACCGCTGCAACCGGCGCAAGGGCAGACTATGACGCCGCGGTGAAGCAGGCCGACGCGGACTACAAGGCTGCCTCTGCCAAGTGCGATGGCATGAAGGACAACGCCAAGGACGTCTGCAAGGCCGAGGCCAAGCGCGACCGCGACGTGGCCAAGGCCCAGGCCGAAGCGCGCCGCGACGGCACGCAAAAGTCGATGGCCAAGGCCGAGAAGACCAAGGCCGACCGCGACTATGACGTCGCCAAGGAAATGTGCGACGACAAGACCGGCAACGACAAGGACGTCTGCAAGAAGGACGCCAAGGCTGCACATGAAAAAGCCCTGACCGCCGCCAAGGTCGACAAGGCCGCGGCGACCGGTTCGCGCAGCGACGTGGCGGAAGCCCGCGCCGATGCGAAGAAGGACACCATGGACGCCGCCTACAAGGCTGACAAGGAACGCTGCGACGCGATGTCCGGTGATTCCAAGGACAAGTGCCAGGCCGACGTGAAGGCCAAGTACGGCAAGTAAGACGCGACCGGTCCTGCCCCGCCGGGGCGGGCCGTCCATCGCACCACACGCAAGGGGACGCTGCCGGCGCCCCCTTGCCATGACCGCAAGGAGCACGACATGAACTGGGATCAGATCGAAGGCAAGTGGGAACAGGCCAAGGGCAAGGTCAAGGAGAAGTGGGGCAAGCTGACCGATGACGATATCGCGCAGATCAACGGCAAGCGCGACCAGCTCGCCGGCCGCATCCAGGAGCGCTATGGCTATACCAAGGAACGCGCCGAGGAAGAGATGAAGGAGTGGGAACGGGATGTGCGGTGGTAAGACGCTGCACAACGGTCTTGCAAAGCGCCCCCGGGGCGCTTTTTTTTTTGTGCGTCCGCTGGGGTCGGGTTTGTCGTGCTCGACTGGCGTAGCCGCAGAGTCACTTCGGGCCCCACCAAGGTAAACCCTAGTAGTCTACTTATATAGACTTTTTATACTGTCCCTCACTACCCGCCGGCATCCGCCGGCGCCTCAATTCGCCCGGCACCGGGCACCCACCCATGCCGGATCCTCTTTCCAGCGAACTGCTGTCCCGCAGCCGCCAGCCGGTCTACCTCCAGCTGGCCACCATCTTTCGCCGCCAGATCGAAAGCGGCGCCTGGCGGCAGGGCGCACGCATCCCGTCGCTGGAGCAGCTGTGCCGCCAGTACGGCGTGGCGCGCATGACCATGCACCATGCGCTGTCGATGCTCGACGAGGAAGGACTGCTGGAGCGCTCCCGCGGCCGCGGCACCTTCGTCAAGGCGCCATGCCAGGCGCGGCGGCAGGTATCGCTGTCGACCCACTGGGACGAGGCCGTCGCCGTCGGCGCGCAGCTCGATACCGAAGCCATGGTCGAATTGGCCGGTAATGTGCCGCTGCCGGACGACCTGGGCATGCCGTGCAGCGGCGAGCGCGCGCCCGCCTACCACTTCCTGCGCCGGCTGCACCGCCTCGACGGGCGCCCCTTCGCCGTGGGCGAGGTCTATATCGAGGCCGATGTGTTCGCGCGCGATCCTGACGGCTTCCGCCAGGGCGCGTCGGTGCCGGTGCTCGACCGCTTTCCCGGCCTGTCGGTCAGCAGCGCGCGGCAGCGGCTGTCGATCGTCGCGGCCGGCGCGGAATCGGCGGCCGCGCTGGCGCTGGCGGTCGGCGCGCCGGTGGCGGAGCTGCGCCGCTTTGCCTGCGTGCCGTCGGCCACGGCGGCGGGCGCCGAGCGCATCGTCTATTTCGCCCGCATCGAATTCCCAACCGAGTTCGTCTGCCTCGATTTCGACCTGCTGGCCGCGCGCCCGCATCCGGCATGACTGACCGGCCCCGAGCCAACCCTCCAGCCAACTTTCCAACCAACGGACCCCAGATGGACAACGCACAACCGATGAACGGCGCCGAGAGCCTGGTCAAGACCCTGCTGGCCAATGGCGTGGACACCTGCTTTGCCAACCCCGGCACCAGCGAAATGCATTTCGTCGCGGCGCTGGACCGCATTCCCGGCATGCGTTGCGTGCTGGGACTGTTCGAGGGCGTGGTCACCGGCGCTGCCGACGGCTATGCGCGCATGGCCGGCAAGCCCGCCGCCACGCTGCTGCATTGCGGCCCGGGGCTGGCCAACGGCCTGGCCAACCTGCACAACGCGCGCCGTGCGCAGACGCCCGTGGTCAATATCATCGGCGACCAGGCCACCTACCACCGTCCGCTGGACGCGCCGCTGACGGCCGACACCGAAGGCTGGGCCCGGCCGGTCTCGGTGTGGACGCGCACCGCCACGCAGGCGGCTTCGGTCGGGGCCGATGCGTCGGCCGCGGTGCAGGCCGCCTGCGCCGCGCCGGGCGGCGTCGCCAGCCTGATCCTGCCGTCTGACGTGTGCTGGGATGCGGGCGGCGCGGTGGCCGCGCCGCTGCCGGCGCTGCCGGTGCCCAAGGTGTCGCCCGATGCCGTTCAGCAGGCCGCGCGCGTGCTGCGCTCGGGCCAGCCGACCTTGATCGTGCTGGCCGGCAGCGCGCTGCGCGAGGCGCCGCTGGCCGACGCGCACCGCATCGCCGCGGCCACCGGCGCGCGGCTGATCTCGCCGATGTCCAATGCGCGCGTGGCGCGTGGGCGCGGCCGCCTGGCGGTGGACCGCGTGCCGTATTCCGGCGATGCCGCGCGCGACAAGCTGGCCGGCATCCGCAACGTGATCCTGGTGGGCGCGCCGGCGCCGGTAACGTTCTTTGCCTACCCGGGCAAGTCGCCGCGCCCGTATCCGGAGGATGCCGCGGTCCATGTGCTGGCGCGCCCGGAACAAGACCTGGCCGAAGCGCTGGCCCGGCTGGCCGATGAACTCGGCGCACGCCACGCGCAACTGCCCGCCGCCGCCATCCCCGCGCCGGTGGAACCCGCACGCGGCGCGGTCACCTCCGAGGCGGTGGCGCGCACGCTCACCGCGCTGCTGCCCGAGCAGGCCATCGTGGTGGAAGAGAGCGTCAGCTTCGGCCGCGCCTTCTATCCCGGCACCGTCCACGCCGCGCCGCACGACTGGCTGCAGCTGACCGGGGGCGCCATCGGCGCGGGCCTGCCGCTGGCGCTCGGCGCGGCCGTGGCCGAGCCCGGCCGGCGCGTGGTGGCACTGCAGGCCGACGGTTCGGCCATGTACACGCTGCAATCGCTGTGGACCATGGCGCGCGAACAGCTGGACGTCACCGTGGTGCTGCTGGCCAACCGCAAGTACGCCATCCTGCTGGGCGAACTGGCCGGCGTCGGCGCCAATCCCGGCAAGACCGCGCTCGACATGCTCGATATCGGCAACCCGGACCTGGACTGGGTCAAGCTGGCCAACGGCATGGGCGTGGAGGGGGCGCAGGCCACCGACATGGAAGGCTTTGCCGACCTGTTCCGCATGGCCAACGCGCGCAAGGGACCGTTCCTGATCGAACTGGTGATCTGAGCGCGGGCGCG
This sequence comes from Cupriavidus nantongensis, assembly GCF_041726985.1. Lineage (GTDB taxonomy): Bacteria > Pseudomonadota > Gammaproteobacteria > Burkholderiales > Burkholderiaceae > Cupriavidus > Cupriavidus nantongensis_A. Next base: position 1,883,442 of record NZ_CP168302.1, read on the forward strand.
GCGGGCAAGCGCGTCTGTCGCGCCGCCCGGCAAGCCGCGCAACCTGCCGGCGTTTCAGTCGGTCAGGTCGGGCCACCCCGGCGCCTCGTTGGCGCCGGGCAGTTGCTGCACCACGTATTCATGCAAGCGCGACAGCTCCAGCGCGATGCCATCCGGAAACCCCTGCCGCCCACCGCGCTTGTCGATCAGCAACTCGACCAGGAAGGCATGCAGCGCGGCGGGATTGGCGGCCAGCGCCGCCAGCTGGTTGCCGATGCGCGGATAGCGCCGGCACAGCACCAGCGGGCGCGCCCCGGCCGGCAGCGACACCAGCCAGCGCATGGCAACGTCCGACAGCGCCGCATCTTCCGGCGACGGCGCACGCCGCTGTTCGCTCCAGTCCGGCGCGGCCTGCACCGGCGGCGCGCCGTCCAGGATCTTCTTGGCTTCCTCGACGGTGACGAATTCAAAAGAGAGGGGTTCCATGCCGGCTCCGGGGGGCGAACCGACGCGCGACGCGGCGTCGTTGCTGCATTCTAGCGGTGAGCGCATGCCTGCGCCGGTCCGACTGCTCCAGGGGAGGGCCATCCTACCGCGTGTCGCCCGCCAACCCCAGCGCCCGTTCGATGCACCGGATGATTTCGGTATCCTCGAACGGCTTGCCGATAAAGCACGCCGCCCCCGCCGCCTGCGCGCGCCCTTCATATCCCTGCTTGTCGAAGGCCGTCATGCAGATCACCGGCATGCGCAGGCCGCGCGCGCGCAGCGTATCGATGAGCGCAAAGCCGTCCATGCCCGGCATCTGCACGTCCGCGATCACGCAGGCAATGCCGTCGAGCGACGGCGACGCGAGCAGCTGCCCCGCGCCGGGGTAGAGCTCCACGGCCAGGTCGAAGGCGCGCAGCAGCCGCCCCATCGCGTGCCGCACGGCAGCGTCGTCGTCGACGATGGCAATCACGGGCGTGGCATTCACGCGAACTCCTCGAACAGGCGTGCGCGGTGGCAGGGGTCACGCACGCCCCCTTGCTGCGTGGGCGGCACTAGAAGGTGTGCCGCAGCCCCAGCGCAAACGTCTGCGGATCGGCGCCGGCGCGGATGCCAAGGTCGTTGATGGCGAAGTCGTAGATCGCGTTGGCGGCATTGTCGATGCGGCTGTAGTAGGCATACAGCGCGGTGCGGCGCGACAGCGGATAGTCGTAGCCCACCGTGAACTGCGTGGCATGGGTCTGCGCGCCGCTGCGGAAGAAGCCGATGGTATCCGCCGACGATCCGGTGCCGTTGGCCGCGTACGCCACGCCAATGCGCACGCTGCCGGTCCCGACCTGCTGCACCAGCGAGGCATAGTAGGCGTTGCGCTGCAGGTCGCCGGTATCGGTACGGTAGTGCAGGTGTTCGACCACCGCGGCCAGGCGCGTGCCGGGCAGCAGCTGCCACGCCATGCCGGCCTTGAGCGCGTCGTCGTTGCGGCCGGCGGCCTGGTAGTGCTGGTGGCGCTCCCAGGCCAGCGTCGCGTTGAGCGGGCCGCGCTCATAGACCGCCGCCACCGAGTACAGCGCGGGATTGCGCGCGACGGTGGTCTTCTCCTCGGGCAAGCCCCAGCCCAGCCACAGGCTGACGCCGGCCCAGCGCGGCGTGCGGTACTGCACGATGTTCTTCTGGCGCCGGTCGAACGAGCTGGTGTTCTCGACGTTGTCCGTGCTCGAGGCGGAGCCGTTGCCCATCAGCGCCATATAGCCGGCGGTGGTCGGGTAGTACGGGTCGTAGCCCATGGTCGCCTCGGTATAGGGCGTGTGCCAGTGGCCCAGGAACAGCAGGCCATAACTGCCCCGCAGGCCGATGCGCGAATTGCGGCTGGCGATCTGGCCCTGGCCGGAATCGAGCGACAGTGCGCTTTCGATCTGCCACACGGCTTTGAGCGCGCCGCCCAGGTCTTCTTCGCCGCGCAGGCCGAATACCGAGCGGTTGTTGTTCAGGCGCACGATACTGCCCAGCCCGGTGCCGTCGGTCGCGGTGCTGGCGTGGCTGAACTCGAGCGACGTGTTCAGGCGGCCGTAGACGGTGACGCTGCCCGCCGCCAGCGCAGGCGCGCACAGCAGTGCGCAGCACGTGCCCAGCAGCGCGCGGACTGCCGGGCTAGTGCGTGGCATCGTCGGCGGGGGTCTTGCTGGAGGCGTTCAGCGTCGGGCCGGGGGTACCCGTGATCTTGGGCATGCACTCGGCATGGAACCATGCGGCGGTCACCGGTTCGCCGGCCAGCATGCGCTTGATTGGCGGCACCACCTGTTCGCCGATCAGCATGCCGAGCAGGCCGATCAGCGCCACCACCGGTGGCGCCGGTGAGCGGACCTGCATCAGCGCGTAGATGATGCCGACCAGGATGCCGGCGGCCAGGGAGACAAGGTAGAGCTTCATGGGGATTTCCGGTGAGGTTGGCAGGTCAGTGCGGCGCCGTCGGCGCTGCCGGCAGCCCGACGCCCAGCAGGTGCCGCACGCGCGGCGGCGTCTCGCGCGCATGGAAGCGCGTGATTTCGCGCTGCAGGTCGGCATCGGCGTGCGGCACGCGGCGGTGCTGGCGCAGGTGCTCGGCCCAGGACTCGACCAGGAACCATTCGGTCAGCAGTTCCGGATCGGCGGGGTCTTCCATCACGCCCCAGTTGAAGGCGCCGTCGCGCAGCCTCTCTTCCGAGAGCTTGTGCACCGCACGGAGGAAGGCATCGCGGTCCTCCGCGCGCACGCAGTATTCGATCAGGATCATCACCGGTCCGCGGTCGTGCGCGATCTCGTCGGCGCCTTCCGGCTCGGGCCAGTGCTGGGCGGGGGCGAGATCTTCTTCGCCGCGCGGCAGCCGCAGCCGGTGCAGCAGCAGCGCCGCGACCAGCAAGCCACCGGCGGCCACCAGCAGCCCGCCGGAGATGCCCAGCGCCTGCGCGACGAAGCCCCACACCAGGCTGCCTGCCGCCATCGCGCCGTTGAACACCATCTGGTAGACCGCCAGCGCGCGTCCGCGCACCCAGTTGGGCAGGATCGCCTGCGCCACGCCGCCCAGCGTGGTCAGCGCCGTGATCCACGCCGCGCCGAGGAACAGCAGCAGCGGCAGCGCCAGCCACACCGGCGGCGCGACGCACAGCGCCGCCATCACCACAGCGGTGACGATGGCCGACAGCAGCACCATGCCGTCGGCATCGAGGCGCCGCTGCAGCCGCGGCATCACCAGCGCGCCGAGGATCGCGCCCAGGCCCACCGCGCCCAGCAGCACGCCATAGAGGCTGGCGCCGCCCTTTAGCAGTTGCTTCGCCACCAGCGGCAACAAGGCCCAGATGCTGCTGCCGAAGGCGAAATGCACGGCCGCGCGCGCCAGCACGATATGCAGCTTGCTGTGCGCGCGGGTAAAGCGCAGCCCCGCGCGGAACGCGCCCAGGAAATGCTCGCGCAGCGGGTCGGCGGCGCGCTGCGGCCGCTTCCACCACAGCAGCGCGGCGATCACGAAGATATAGCTGACCAGGTCCACGCCATAGGTCGTGGCCGCGCCGAACGCCGCCAGCAGCAGGCCGCCGGCGGCGGGACCGATCGCGCGCGCGATATTGACGCCCAGCGCATTGAGCGCGACCGCGCGCTTGAGCTCTTGCTGCGGCACCAGCTCGGGCACGATCGATTGCCAGGTCGGGCCCATCATCGCCGCGCCGATGCCGCCGAGAAAGGCCATGCCGATCAGGATCTCGATCGTCAGCGCCTGGCGCCAGGCCAGCACCATCAGCGTGCCGCTGACCATGGCCAGACCCACCTGCACCGCGATCAGGAAGCGCCGGCGGTCGAGGATGTCGGACAGCACGCCGGCGGGGATTGCCAGCAGGAACACCGGCAGCGTGGCCGCGGCCTGGATCGTGGCGACCGCGGCGGGAGAGGTGGACAGGTCCGTGGCCAGCCAGGCGCTGGCCACGTCGCGCATGAAGCTGCCGATATTGCCGAGGATGGTTGCGGCCCACAGCACCGCGAAGGTGGCCTGCGCCAGCGGCGCGAAGGTGCCGCCGTTGGCGGGCGAGGGCGCGGGACGGAGTGCTTGTTCGGCCATGCTGGTTACCGGTCCGTTTGCGCAAGCTGCGTGCGCAGCGCGCGTTCGCGCAGGTCATGCCAGGCCACCAGCAGGAAGCCGCCCACCAGTCCCAGGTGCTCGAAGAAGGCATTGGCCATCATGAACCGCGCGTCGGGCGGTGCCTGCCAGAAGCGGTTGGCGACGAAGGTCGCGGCCAGCGTGAACGCCGCCAGCGCCAGCGCGCCCAGCCAGCGGCGCCAGCCGAGCAGGATCATGGCGCAGGCGCCCAGCTCCAGCACGATGGTGGCGATCGCCATCGGCACCGCCGGCGACAGGCCGAAGTGCTGCATCTCCGCGACCGCGCCGCCGAAGTCGGCCAGCTTGACCAGGCCGCCCTGCAGGTAGGCCGCGCACAGCAGCAACAGCGCCAGCCAGTGCAGCCAGCGCGGCAGCAGGGGCGTTGCCGCGCCGGCGGAGGGCGGCGTCAGCGTGGTGGTCGGTTCAGGCATGGCCGGTCTCCGGGTTGGGGGCGTGGTGAGTATGGGTGTGGTGCCCGGGATCAGAACGCCCAGCACGAGCAGCCGAGCGCGCCCCAGAAGGTGCTTTCGTCCGAGGTCGGCACGCTGGAAGTCCAGGCCCTGGCATGCGCGTGGCCGTGCACGCCGCAGCTGCTGGCGCAGCCGCACGCGGTGTTCATCGCCAGCTTGCGTGCCTGCGGCCGCGGCTGATAGCCGCCCACATGCCGCACCGGTGACCAGTCCGGCATCGGCGGCGGAATCTGCGGCGACAGCTTGCTGAAGTCGCCGTCGCCATAGACCACCTTGCCGCCGAGCACGGTCAGCACCGAGGCGATGTCCTGGATCTCGTCGCCCGGCACGCTGAAGTAATCCGCCGACAGCACCGCCAGGTCGGCGAGCTGGCCCACCTTGATCTGCCCTTTCTTGCCCACCTCGGACGAGAACCAGGTATTGGCCTCGGTCCACAGCCGCAGCGCGGTCTCGCGGTCGAGCAGGTTGGCCTGCGGGTACATCGCCATGCCGCCCACGGTCTTGCCGGTGGTCAGCCAGTACAGCGACACCCACGGGTTGTACGAGGCCACGCGCGTGGCATCGGTGCCGGCGCCGACCTTGACGCCTTTCTCCAGCATCTTCTTCACCGGCGGCGTCGCTTCGGCCGCGCGCGCGCCGTAGCGCTCGACGAAATACTCGCCCTGGTACGCCATGCGGTGCTGTACGGCGATGCCACCGCCGAGCGCGGCAATGCGGTCGATATTGCGGTCGGTGATGGTCTCGGCATGGTCGAAGAACCAGTTCAGGCCATCGAACGGAATGTCCTTGGCGACCTTCTCGTAGACGTCGAGCGCGCGCGAGATGGTCTGGTCATAGGTGGCATGGAGCCGCCACGGCCAGCGCTTTTCCGCCAGCAAGCGGATCACCGGCTCCAGGTCGGCTTCCATCGACGGCGCCATCTCGGGGCGCTCGACGCGGAAGTCTTCGAAGTCGGCCGCGGTGTAGACCAGCATCTCGCCGGCGCCGTTGTGGCGGTAGAGGTCGTCGCCCTGGCCGGGCCTGACCTTCGAGGTCCAGGTCTTGAAGTCGTTGAGCTCTTCCTTGGGCTTCTGCGTAAACAGGTTGTAGGCGAGCCGCACCGTCAGCTGCCCTTCCTTGTGCAGTTCCTCGATGATGCTGTAGTCCTCGGGGTAGTTCTGGTAGCCGCCGCCCGCATCGATCACGCCGGTGACGCCCAGCCGGTTCACCTCGCGCATGAAATGGCGGGTCGAGTTCTTCTGGTACTCCGGCGGCAGCTTCGGGCCCTTGGCCAGCGTCGCGTAAAGGATGGTGGCGTTGGGCTTGGCCAGCAGCAGGCCGGTCGGGTTGCCGCGCGCATCGCGCACGATCTCGCCGCCCGGCGGATTCGGCGTGTCCTTGGTGTAGCCCACGGCGCGCAGCGCGGCGCCGTTCAGGATGGCGCGGTCGTACAGGTGCAGGATGAACACCGGCGTATCGGGCGCCACGGCGTTCAGTTCCTCGATGGTCGGCAGGCGCTTTTCGACGAACTGGTGCTCGGTAAAGCCGCCCACCACGCGCACCCATTGCGGCGCAGGGGTACGCGCGACCTGGTCCTTCAGCATCCGCATCGCATCGGCCAGCGAGCGCACGCCGTCCCAGCGCAGCTCCATGTTGTAGTTCAGGCCGCCGCGGATGATATGCATGTGGCTGTCGATCAGCCCGGGAATGGCCCGCCGGCCATTCAGGTCGATGACCTTCGTCTGCGCCCCGGCCAGCTTCATGATGTCCTGGCGCGTGCCGACGCCGACAAAGCGGCCGTCACGCACGGCCACGGCATCGGCCTGCGGGTTGGACTTGTCGAGCGTGGCGAACTTGCCGTTGACGAGGATGAGGTCGGGGGTGCCTGGTGACATGGCGAAGATCTCCGAAGAGGCGCTCGCGCCGAGTGCGGCGGCGGAGGCGATGAATTGCCGGCGGGTAACTGACATAAGCTCAGGCGTTCAGGAAGGCCAGCAGGTCGGCATTGACCTGGTCGGCGTTGATCACGCACATGCCGTGCGAAGCACCCGGGTAGACCTTCAGCGTGGCGTCTTTCACGATCTCGGCCGACAGGCGCGCCGAATTGCCGATCGGCACGATCTGGTCGTCGTCGCCATGCAGGATCAGCGTCGGCACGTCGATCTTCTTCAGGTCCTCGGTGTAGTCCACCTCCGAGAACTCCCGGATGCAGGCGTACTGGCCAACGATGCCGCCGGCCATGCCCTGCGCCCAGAACGCATCGATGGTGCCCTGCGAGACCTGGGCGCCGTCGCGGTTGAAGCCGAAGAACGGCACCGCCAGGTCCCGGTAGAACTGCGAGCGGTTGTCGGCGACGCCCTTGCGGATGCCGTCGAATACCGCCATCGGCAGGCCGTTGGGGTAGGCCGTGGTCTTCAGCATCACCGGCGGCACCGCGCCGATCAGCACCGTCCTGGCCACGCGCCTGGTGCCATGGCGGCCGATGTAGTGCGCGACCTCGCCGCCGCCGGTGGAGTGGCCCACCAGCGTCGCATCCTTCAGGTCCAGCGCGTCCAGCAGCGCCGCCAGGTCGTCGGCATAGGTGTCCATGTCGTTGCCCTGCGCGGGCTGGTCCGAGCGGCCGTGGCCGCGGCGGTCATGGGCGATCACGCGGAAGCCCTGCTGCACCAGGAACAGCATCTGCGCATCCCAGGCATCGGCATTGAGCGGCCAGCCGTGCGAGAGCACGACCGGGCGGCCCGAGCCCCAGTCCTTGTAGAAAATCCGGGTACCGTCTTTGCTGGTAATAAAGCTCATGGTTCACCTTTGCGATGGAGGAGGACGACAGGAGGCGGCGAGATCGCCAGGCTTAGCGGGCCGGCACCGGCGCGATCGACTCGTGCGGCGTGGCGGTGCGTTGCGGGGCCTTGTGGACCATGGTGTAAGCGTAGTCGACGCCCATGCCGTAGGCACCGGAATGCTCCTTGACCAGTTTCATCACGGCGTCATAAGTGTCGCGCTGGGCCCAGTCGCGCTGCCATTCCAGCAGCACCTGCTGCCAGGTCACCGGCACGGCGCCGGCCTGCACCATGCGCTGCATGGCGTAGTCGTGCGCTTCCTTGCTGGTGCCGCCCGAGGCATCGGCCACCATGTAGATCTCGTAGTTGCCTTCCAGCATCGCGCACAGCGCGAAGGTGGTATTGCAGACCTCCGTCCACAGACCGGCGACGATCACCTTGTTGCGGCCGTTGGCCTTGAGCGCGTCGCGCACCTTCTGGTCGTCCCACGAGTTCATCGAGGTGCGCTCCAGCGTCTTCTGCTCCGGGAACACGTCCAGCAGTTCCGGATAGGTGAAGCCCGAGAACGACTCGCTCTCGACGGTGGTGATGGTCGTCGGGATATTGAAGATCCTGGCGGCCTTGGCCAGGCCGACCACGTTGTTCTTCATGGCCTGCCGGTCCATCGACTGCACGCCGAAGGCCATCTGCGGCTGATGGTCGATGATGATCAGCTGGCTGTTCTGCGGGGTGAGGACTTCGAGCTTCGGGTTGGACATGGTGTCGTTCCTTGGGAACAGGGTTGAGCCCGGGTGCGGTCCTTGCTTCAACGCAAGGCCGTAACGCGGGAGGGGGGCGGAGCAGGGCGGCGTGGTCGCGTGGCCGCAGCGCTGCCGGAAGGAAGACTAGTCGGTGCTGGCGCCAACGCAAATCGTATGTTCGTATTACCCGGCGGCGGCGCCCCGTGCCCAGGCATGGTGCGCGGTGCGCGGCGTACGCGCTGTCGCCGCACGCGCCCGCAACTAACACCATGGTATGGGTGCCCGGTGCATCACTGCCGTGAACCGATGACGGTCCTTGCGATGACATGCCCGCTGGTTATAATCCGCAACACCTTTCCGAGCGCACTGGAGACCTGACCGTGACATCACCGAGCCTGGAGCCAGCCGACACCAGTGCGAACGATGACGCGACGGTGCTGGTGGTCGACGACGATGCCGCGCTGCGCCGGGCGCTGGGCAACCTGTTCCGCTCGGTCGGCCTGAACGTGGCATTGTTCGCCTCGGCCGCCGAACTGCTGGCAACGCGCTTGCCCGATACGCCATGCTGCCTGCTGCTCGATGTCAGGCTGCGGGGGCAGAGCGGGCTTGACCTGCAGGCGCGGCTGGGCCAGCTGGGCGTCCATATCCCCATCATCTTCATGACCGGCTACGGCGACATCGCCATGACGGTCGCCGCCATGAAGGCCGGCGCCGAAGACTTCATGCCCAAGCCGTTCCGCGACCAGGACCTGCTCGATGCGGTCGCCGCCGCGCTGGAGAAAGACCGGCTGCGGCGCGCTGGAGTGCGCCAGCTCGACGCGTTGCGCGCCAGCTACCAGTCGCTGACGCCGCGCGAAGGCGAGGTCATGGGCCTGGCGGTGGCGGGGCTGCTCAACAAGCAGATCGCCGCGCAGATCGGCATCAGCGAGGTGACGGTGAAGATCCACCGCGGCCAGGCCATGCGCAAGATGAAGGCGCGCACCTTTGCCGAGCTGGTGCTGATGGCGCAGCAGCTGGGCCTGTGCAAGGTCGGCGGCTGAGCGCGCCGTGGCGCCCAGCCTGTCATCATTCCCGCCCCCATGACGCCTGGCATACCCGCGCATCGAAGCCCCGCACCGGTCTTTGACGACGCCTGGCTGGCGCGGGCCGCGCAGACCGTGCTGCACGTGTCGGACGGCATCGATTACCTGCAACTGTCGGACCCGGACACCGGGCTGCGCTATTTCGCCAGGCGTGCGCCGCTGGCCGACAGCGGGCCACTGCAGGAAGAAGCCCGGCTGGCGGGGCGCTTGCAGGCGGACTGGGCCGCGGTGCCGGTTGCCACGCTGCGCAGCGCAGAACAGATGGTGGTGGTGTATGGCGGCGCGCCCGTATCGACCCTCGCCGCGACGCTTGGCGATGCCAGGCTCCCGGTCGCCCGCTTCCTCGAACTGGCCATCGGCAGCGCGCGCGCCCTGGCGGGCGCGCATGCGCACGGCCTGCTGCATGGCGATATCCGGCCATACAACCTGCTCATCGACGATAGCGCCGATGACAGCGCCGACGACAGCGCCGGCGTGCGCCTGACCGGCTTCGACCATGCCACCGCGCTGGACGCCATGCCTTCCGTGGTGCCGCGCCCCGGCCCCGCATCGTGGCCATACCAGTCGCCCGAAGTGGCTCGCGCCGACCAGGCGCGCACCAGTGCCCGCTCTGACCTGTATTCGCTCGGCGTCACCTTCTACCGGATGCTGACCGGAACGCTGCCGTTCACGGCCGATTCGCCCGCGGCGTGGCAGCACGCCCATCTCGCCGTCGAACCCGTGCCGCCGCACGTGTGCGCCCCCGGCATCGCGCCGTTGCTGGGGGCGATCGTGCTCAGGCTGCTGGCCAAGGACCCGGCTGACCGCTATGCCGGCGCCATGTCGCTGCTCGCCGACCTGCTGCGCTGCCAGGCGGACTGGCGCGAACGCGGCGAGATCGCGCCGTTCAGGCTCGATGCCGCCGGTGCAACCTCGACGCTGAACGTGTCCGGCGAGCTCTTTGGTCGCGCGCGCGAAACCGCGCAGCTCGCCGATGCGCTGGCGCGCGTGCGCCATAGCGGCCAGTCCGAGCTGGTGCTGATCGCCGGCGCCGCCGGCACCGGCAAGTCGGCGCTGGCGGCGTGGCTGTCGTGCCAGGCGGGGCAGCAGGGCATGCGCTTTGCCAGCGGCAAGAGCGACCAGTTGCAGCTCGACATTCCGTACGCGCCGGTCGCGCAGATGATCCGCGCGCTGACGCTGCCGCTGCTGGGCGAGCCGGAAGCCGCGCTGGCGCCGGTGCGCGAGCGCTGGCTGGGCGCGCTCGCGGGCCAGGGCCGGGCCGTTGCCGTGCTGGTGCCCGAGGCGGAGCAGGTGCTGGGACGCACCGCACCGCTGGCCGACGTGCCGGCCCGGCAGGCGCAGGCGCGCGCGCAGCAGGCCATCCTTGCCACCTTCGCCACCTTTGCCGACCAGGGCGCGCCGCTGGTGCTGTGCTTCGATGACCTGCAATGGGCCGATGCGTCGACCATTGCGCTGCTCGAGGCCTTCACCACGCAGCGCCCGGGCAACCTGCTGCTGATCGCCGCCTATCGGGACCACGGCAACGAGGTCGAGCAGCGCTTCTCGTGGCTGCTGCACGCCAGCCGTGCCGGCGCGCTGCCGGTCACGCGCATCGCCGTGCGGCCCCTGGCCGTGTGGGAGCTGACCGAACTGGTGGCGGCCGCCCTCAACGAGCCGGCGCCGCGCGTGCAAGCGCTGGCGCAGTTGGTGCATGCGAAGACCGGCGGCAATCCCTTCTTCTCGTACCAGCTGTTGCGTGCGCTGGTCGACGACGCCGTGCTGGCCTACCGCGATGACCGCGACAGCCGCGCCGGCTGGCACTGGGACGAGGCCGATGCCGCGCAGCATCGCTACACCGACAGCGTGACCGACCTGATGACCCGCCGCTTCGCGCGGCTGCCGGAGGAAGGCACGGAGCTGCTCCGGCAGCTGGCTTGCGTGGGCATACGCTGCGAGCAAGACCTGCTCGCGTGCGTGGCGCAACTCGGCGCGGCGCAGCTCGGCGAGCGGCTGCGCCCCTTCGTCGATGCCGGCCTGCTGGTACGGAGCGAGGACGGCTATGCGTTCCAGCACGACCGCGTGCTGGAAGCCGCGTACGCCATGATCGAACCCCGCGCGCGCCCGGCCGCGCACGCGCGCATCGCAGCCATCATGATCGGGCACTGGCAGGGCGAGCTGGCCGCGCATGCCTTCGAGATCGGCAACCAGATCGAGCGCGCCGCCGGCCAGCCGCTGCCGGAGCCGCAACGCGTGGCCTTCGTGCAGGTGCTGCTGGTGGCGGCCAGGCGCGCCCGGCGCAGCGCGGCGATGGCGCAGGCGACGCGCTACACCGACGCGGCGTTCGCGCTGATGCAGCCATCATGGTGGACCACGCACTGCGCGCTGGCCTACGCCGCCAGCGTGCTGCACTGCGAATGCCTGCTGGCGCAGGCGCGGCTGGAGCCGGCCTCGCAGGAGATCGACGCGCTGCTCGCGCGCGACCTGCCGGCCGTGGACAAGGCTGCCGTGCATCGGCTCAAGGCCAGCCTGCAGACCGTGCGATCCGACTACGAGGGCGCGATCAACGCCGCGCTGTCGGGGCTGGCGCTGCTCGATATCCACCTGGAGCGCAGGCCCGGCCCCGCGCGTATGCGCGAGGCCTATGACGCGGTGAAGCAGGCGCTGGGCGGGCGCGCGATCGACAGCCTGGGGAGCCTGCCGGCCACCGAAGACAGCCGCATCCAGACCATCATGGGGCTGCTGTCGACGCTGATCTCGTCGCTGTTCGTGCGCGACGGCATCAGCTTCCTGCACGTGGCCAAGATGGTGGAGCTGACGCTTGCGCACGGCGCCACCGCGGAGTCGCCATACGGGTTGTCGTGGTTCGGCGTCTTTATCGCCAGCCTGTACGAGGAATACGAGGACGGCCTGGCCTACGGGCTGGCGGCGATGGACCTGGCCGACCGCCATGGCTACGAGGCCGAGCGCATCGCCACGCTGGTGGCGATCGACCAGGTCAGCGCCTGGACCCGGCCGCTGTCCTACGCGCTGGCGCATGCGCAGCGCGCGGTCACGCTGGGCCGCGCTTCCGGCGATATCGGCATGGCCTGCTATGCCTGCAACCATATCGCGTCCGACCTGCTCGCCATGGGCGAGCACCTGCGGCTGGTGGAGGAAGAGATCGGCCGCGGGCTGGCGCTGACGCGGCTGGTGCAGTACCGGGATATCGAGCTGATCCTGTATTCGCAGCACCATTTCCTGCGCCGGCTGCGCAGCGGCGACGAAGCGCAGCCGCAAGGCGAGGCCGTGCAGCAGATGAGCGCGGCGCAGCGGCTGGCGCGCGCCAACTCGCTGCCGACCCGGTTCTGGATCTGGCTCTACGACGGCATGGCGGCGGTGTTCCGGCAGGAATGGGACTACGCGGTGCGCAGCCTGCGCGAGGCCGAGACGCTGATCTGGTCGGCGCCGGCCCATATCAACGTCGCGGATTGCCGGCTGTATCTGGCCCTTGCGCTGTCGCACGCGACTACCGGAGCGGCGTCGGACGACGTCATGACCGAGGTAACCGCGCATCGCGATTGCTTTGCCCGCTGGGCCGCGCTGAACCCGCTCACCTTCCGCGGCAAGCTGGCGCTGGTCGATGCAGAGCTGGCGCGCATGCGCGGTGATTCGCTCCAGGCGCTGGCCGGCTACGAGCAGGCAGCGGCGGATGCCGCCGCGGCCGGATTCGTTCATGAGGCGGCGCTCGCGCACGAGCTGGCCGGCATGCTGTGCGAAGCGCGCGGCCTGCCGACCGCGGCCGCGCAGCACTGGCGCCTGGCCCATGCCGGCTACCGCCGCTGGGGCGCCGACCACAAGGCGATGCTGCTGGAGGCGCGCCATCCGCAACGCAATGTGGCGGGGCAAGACCACGGCGGCGCCGACGGCAAGCTCAGCGCGGGCCGCTGGGAGCTCGGCATGAAGACGGCCAGGGCGTTGTCCAGCGAGATCGTGATGGACCGGCTGATCCAAACGCTGATGACCCATGTGGTGGTCCATGCCGGCGCGCAATACGGCTTGCTGCTGCGGATGCGCGGCGAGCAGCCGATGATCGAGGCCTCGGCACGCGTGCTCGATGGCAAGGTGGCGGTGACGCTCGGCAGCGCGATGCCGAGCGAGCAGGCACTGCCGCTGGCGGTGCTCAACAGCGTGCTGCGCACCCGGCAGACGCTGGCGCTGGACGACGCCATGGTCGATGCCCCGTCGATCCGCACCAGGGGCGCGATTGCCGGCGGCCCGCGCTCGGTGCTGTGCCTGCCGCTGCTGCGCGGCGGCAGCCTGGTCGGCGTGTTCTACCTGGAAAACAGCCTGGCGCCGGCGGTGTTCGACGCCACCCGGATCGCGGAGCTCGAGGTGCTGGCGCCGCAGGTGGCGATCTCGCTCGAGACCGCGCGCCTGTACCAGCAGCTGATCGACGAAAGCAACCGCCGCGTCGCCGCCGAAATGCGGCTGCGCAGCGCCAGCTCGGCACTGGCGCGCACCTCGCACCTGACCGTGATGGGCGGCCTGGCCGCATCGATCGCGCATGAAGTGAACCAGCCGCTGACCGCCATCGTCGCCACCGTCGACGCCAGCCTGCGCTGGCTGAACCGGCCCAGGCCGGAGGTGGCCGAGGCGCTCGACGGCTTTACCGACATCAAGCAGTACGCGCTGCGCGCCGCCGATATCATCCGTGCGCTGCGCGCATTGGCCAGGCAAGTGCCGGCGGTTCTGGCGCCGCTGCATCCGGACGATGTCCTGCGTGAAGTACTGGAGATGGCGCGACTGGACATCGACGCGCGTGAGGTCCGGGTCGTCGCACGGCTGGCGGCGGGAGCCGCCGTGGTCGAAGCCGATCGGGTCCAGCTGCAGCAGGTAGTGCTGAACCTGATCACCAACGCGCTCGACGCCATGGCGCAGACCCCGCCCGCGCAGCGCGAGCTGATCGTGACCTCGTACCGCGAGCAGGACACCGTCGTCGTCAGCGTGCAGGACCACGGTGCGGGCATCCCCGATGACGTGCTGGGCCAGGTGTTCGATCCGTTCTTCACCACCAAGGAAGACGGCATGGGCATGGGCCTCGCCATCAGCCGCTCCATCATCGAGGCGCATGGCGGCACGCTGGAAGTGCGCAACCGGCGCAGTGGCGGCAGCGAATTCATGTTCCGGCTGCCGGTATGCGAGATGTTGCCGGCGGCGGAACCCTGAAAGAGCCACCGCCGCGGCGTTGCGGGGCGGTGGTTCTCTCGCGCCCCGCATTCCTTGCATCACCCGCAGTTCCCGTCCGCCACGCACAGCCCGTGCACCACCATCTCGCCCATGAAATCCATCGAGGCCTGGTCGGCGATGGCTTCGCGCAGCGCGTCCAGCGCGGCATCGTGGGGATCGCCGGCATTGCCCGCCTGCAGCGGGGTGTCGTGCCAGCGCCGCGGGATCGCGGCGGGATCGACATCGACCCCGGCCCCCGCGGCGAGTGCCGCCAGCACGGCGCTCTCCGCTTCGGCCAGCGCTTCGGCTGACAGGCCCTTGGTGCTTGCCGAGCCGAAGACGTCGAAGGCCTGGGCCGGCGGGCCGCCCGTCAGCTTCCATAGCGCCAGCTCGGTCAGCGGCGTGCAATTCACCGTGCGCCCGCCCAGCACCAGGCCGTGCAGGCGTTGCCGATTCGGTTCGCCCTGTGTGAGCCCGCTTACGAGCCCGCCCTCGCAGCGGACCATCAGCGCGCCGTTCGGCACGCCGGACAGGCGGAACGCGCCGCTGGCATCGGCCGTGGTGTGCCGCACCTGCCCTTGCGTGTCGCGCACCTGCACGGTGGCGCCGGCCAGCGCTGCACCGACAGCCGCGGTGCCGCTCACCTCCTGCGCGGGCTCATCCCCGCATGCCGCGACGGCCGCGACCCCGCATGCGAGCACGAGGTGGCGCCAGTGTCGAAGTTGCTTGCCCATGGTATCGGTGCTCACGGAGCCAGGTTGGCCAGCTCGCGGCGCGAGCGGTTGAACAAGCCGCGCGCCAGCGGCGTCGGGCGGAAGTCGACGTCGAGCGGCGAGATGGTGATGTACTTCGCCAGGAAGGCGGGCGTCTCGGCGGTCTTCGCCAGCGCGGCCAGTTCGGTCTCCGCCGCGCCCACGTCGATCGAGACGGTGTTGTCGGGATTGCGCTTGTAGGCCGTGGTAAAGGAATCCACGGTGCCGGGCACGGTCAGGCGCACGCCGGCGGGGGTGCCGCCGACCGGATAGTTGATGCTGAGCGGGTGGGCCACGGGCAGCAGCGGCTGGCCGGCGGGGCGGCTGGCCTCCAGGGTCGCGACCACGCGGGCCAGGAAGGCGCCGGCCTTCGGGAACGCGGCGATGGTAGCCGGGAAGCCCGAGCGTGCCTCGGCAAAGTCCACGCCCACGCTCAGCGCGATGGCGGGCACGCCGCGGCGCGCGGCGAACAGCACGTTCATCACCGTGCCCGAATGCGGGATGGAATCCGACAGGTTCTCGCCGAAGTTGGCGCCCGATACCACCAGGTCCGGCGTGAAGCCGCTTTCCGGCGCGACGATCTTCAGGCCCATGGCGGTGGCGTCGACCGGCGAACCGGTGCCGATATAGTCCGGATTGGTGCTGTTGAGCGCGCTGCCCGCGACAAAGGTGGGCTTGACCCGGTGCACGCAGAAGGTATCGGCGCTGCCGGCGAGCGGGTCCAGCACCAGCCGGGTACGGCCATCTGGCGGGGCATAGGCGGCGCCCGAGCCGCTCTGGTTGGTGGCGGGGCCGACCGTGATCACGCGGTGGCCGGCGTCCTGCAGGGCCTTGCGCACCGCGGTGATGCCTGGCGCGGCGCAGCCGTCGTCATTGGTCAGCAGGACATTGAGGGCGTGGGCCGGGCTGGACGCGACGGCCAGTGCCATGGCAGCAAAGGCGAAGCCGGCAAGCCGCGGGCGGGCACGAAGTCTGAGCATGGGTACCTGTCTCCTCTTTCTTTGTGGGACTGTCATTCCCCTTCGGGGATAAAGTCACTGGGTTCCCGCCTTCGCGGGAACGACTGTGGTTAACGGAACGGCATTACCGGTGGGCCGCGCGGGAGGGAAAGCGGTGCGGTCCTTACGCGACCGGCAGGCCACGCGCGCGCGCCAGCGTGATCGCCGTGTCCTCGATCATGTCTTCCTGGCCGCCTACCAGCCGCTGCCGGCCGAGCTCCACCAGGATCTCGCGCGCGGGAATGCGGTACTTGGCCTCGGCGCGCTTGGCAAACAGCAGGAACGACGAATACACCCCGGCATAGCCCAGCGTGAGCGCATCGCGGTCGATGCGGATGGGGTGGTCCATGATCGGCACCACCAGCTCCTCGGCCACGTCGGCGATGCGGAATACGTCGACGCCGGTCTCGATGCCCATGCGCTCGCACACGGCCACCAGCACTTCCATCGGCGTGTTGCCGGCGCCGGCGCCCAGGCCCGCCGCCGCGGCATCGATGCGGGTCGCGCCGCATGCGATCGCGGCGAGCGAATTGGCCACGCCCATGGCCAGGTTGTGGTGGCCGTGGAAGCCCAGCTCTGTCTCCGGGCGCAGCGCCTGCCGCACCGCGGTGAGCTTCTCGGTGACATCGTGCGGCAGCATGTGGCCGGCGGAGTCGGTGATGTACAGGCAGTTGGCGCCGTAGCTTTCCATCAGCAGCGCCTGCTGCACCAGCGTCTGCACCGGTGCCATGTGCGCCATCATCAGGAAGCCGACGGTGTCCATGCCGAGCTTGCGCGCCATGCCGATATGCTGTTCCGAGACATCGGCCTCGGTGCAGTGCGTGGCAACGCGGATGGTCTGCACGCCGATCTCGTGCGCCATGCGCAGGTGGTCGACGGTGCCGATGCCGGGCAGCAGCAGCGCCGACACGCGCGCCTGCTTCAGCTCGCCCAGCACCGCGCGCAGGTATTCCTCGTCGCTGTGCGCGGGGAAGCCGTAGTTGACCGAGGCGCCGCCCAGGCCATCGCCGTGGGTGACTTCGATCAGCGGCACGCCGGCGGCATCGAGCCCGCGGGCGATGCCTTTCATCTGCTCCAGCGAGATCTGGTGGCGCTTCGGATGCATGCCGTCGCGCAGGGTCATGTCGTGCAGGGTGATGCGTTGGGCCATGGCCGGGCTCCTCAGGCAGTGGCGGTTTCGGGGTTGCCGGCGCGCATGGCGGCGGCGATGCATTCGGCGGTCCTGGCGGCCGAGGCGGTCATGATGTCGAGGTTGCCGGCGTACTTGGGCAGGTAGTCGCCCAGTCCTTCCACCTCAAGGAAGATCGAGACGCGCTTGCCGTCGAACACGGGGCCGTTCTTCAGCGTGTAGCCGGGCACGTACTTGCGCACCTCGGCGATCATGTCGTGCACGGACGCGGTGATGGCGGCAACGTCCGGCGCGTCTTCGGTCAGGCAGTGGATGGTGTCGCGCATGATCAGCGGCGGCTCGGCCGGGTTGATCACGATGATCGCCTTGCCCTGGCGCGCGCCGCCCACGGCCTCGATCGCGCCCGCGGTGGTGCGCGTGAACTCGTCGATATTGCGGCGCGTGCCGGGCCCGACCGAGCGCGACGACACCGTCGCCACGATCTCGCCATACGCCACCGGCTGCACGCGCGATACCGCATAGACCATCGGGATGGTGGCCTGCCCGCCGCAGGTGACCATGTTGACGTTCATCTCGTTGCTGCCGATATGGGCCTCGAGGTTGACCGGCGGCACGCAGAACGGCCCGATCGCCGCCGGCGTCAGGTCGATCACGCGCACGCCGCGCGCGGTCAGCCTGGCCGAGTGCTCGGCATGGACATAGGCCGAGGTGGCATCGAAGGCGATGCGGATATCGTCGGCCTCCAGGTGCGGCAGCAGGCCATCGATGCCGTCGCTGGTGGTCTTCAGCCCCACCTCGCGCGCACGCGCCAGGCCTTCGGAGCCCGGCTCGACGCCGACCATCCAGACCGGTTCCAGGATGTCGCTGCGGCGCAGCTTGTAGAGCAGGTCGGTGCCGATATTGCCGGGACCGATCAGGGCGCATCGGATCTTGTTCATGGTGTTTGGGATCGCAAGGTCAGACAGTCAGGAGAACACGGCGGCGCAGCCGCCGATGCCAGTGATATGCATGGACAGGCGGTCGCCCGCCTGCACGGGAATCAGCGCCGCCAGCGAGCCCGACAGGATGGTCTCGCCGGCGAGCAGGGGAATGCCGTAGCTGCCCAGGGTGTTGGCCAGCCACGCCACCGCGTCGGCGGGGTGGCCCAGTGCGGCGCTGCCCAGGCCGGTGGCGACGCATTCGCCGTTCTTGTCGAGCGTCATCGCACAGGCGGCCAGGTCCACCGCTAGCGGGCTCACGCGCTCGTCGCCGAGCACATAGACGCCGCACGAGGCGTTGTCGGCAACGGTGTCCTCGATGCGGATGCGCCAGTCGCGGATGCGCGAATCGACAATCTCGAAGCAGGCTGCCACCGCCTCGGTGGCGTCGAGCACGTCGTCGCGCGTCACGCCCGGGCCGCGCAGGTCGCGCCGCAGGAAGAAGGCGATCTCGCCCTCGGCGCGCGGCTGGATCAGCGACGCGGTGGGAATGGGCTGGCCGGCGGCGTAGTGCATGCTCTGCAGCAGGATGCCGAAGTCGGGCTGGTGCACGTCCAGCATCTGCTGCACGGCGGCGCTGGTCACGCCGATCTTCTTGCCGGTGACGCGGTCGCCGGCCGCCAGCCGGTGGGCGACAAAGCCCTGCTGGATGCGGTAGGCAGCGCCGACATCCAGCGCCAGGCCGCGGCCGCTGAGCGGCGGCACCGGCGTGCGCGTGACCAGCGCCTGGTGGAGTTCGTTGCTGAGCGTGGTGATCAGGTCGGCGTTCATGGCAGGGAGCAGGGCAGAAAGCAGGGCGGTCCGCGCGGCCGTGCAGGCGGTGCGGACCGGGGCGCGGGTCAGAACGAATACTTGGCGTTGAAGGCCACGTAGTCGCGGTCGGCCAGCGGGCGGTTGACGATATTGGCGCCGCCGATGAACGCGGCGTAGGTCAGGTTGAGCTCCAGGTTGTTCAGGTACTTGAAGGTCAGCCCGACGCTGGCGCGCTTGTCGCCATAGCCCATCAGCGTGCCGAAGGCGCCGGCCACCGCCGACTTGCCGCTGAACTGCTGCGCATAGGTCAGCGGCACGGTCATGTCCCAGCCGTCGAACACGTTGTTGTAGGTCAGCGACCAGCCCACCTGGAACGCCGCCGAGTTGCGCGTGTTCGCCAGCTTGCTGAAGCCCATCACGGGGTCCACGTCCAGCACGTGCAGGTACGAGACTTCGCCCAGCAGCGACTGCGAGTCGGCGAGGAAGGTCGGCCCCACCGAATAGATCGCCGACAGCTGGCCCTGCAGCGCCTTGCCGCGCGAGGCGGTGGGCGACCCCGCCACGTCCACCAGCATCGGCACGCCGTCCTTGTAGCTGACTTCGCCGGCGACGTTGGCGCCGAGCAGCTGCGTCGAGAAGCTGGCGCCGGTCAGGTTGATGCCGCCGTAGAACTTCTGCTGGTACTGCAGCGTGGGGAACAGCGAAGTGACCACGCTCGGGTTCTTGTCGTGGTAGCGCAGCTGGTAGATGCCGATCTCGGTGTCCTCGAACACGCGGAAGCGCGCGCCGACACCCCATTGGCCCCAGTCGGACGGGCGGATATCCGGGCCACGCGGGATGTTGAAGCCGGGCCCGATGATGAACTCGGCGCCGGGCCCGACCACGTCGGTGGTGCTGAAATAGCTGCCCGGCGCGAACATCTGGTTCGGCTTGTAGGTGAACTGGTAATAGCCCATCAGGCTGAATGTCGGCGTCACCTGCAGCTGCAGCGAGGCCTGTGGCACTGGCAGCAGGATGTCCTTGACCTCGGCGCCGGGCACGAAGGCCTTGGTCGCATCGGCGGGCCCTTGCGCGCCGGCGATGTTGGCGAAGAACAGGCTCTCGCCCCAGGCCACCACCTGGTTGCCCAGCTTGAAGCTCAGCTTCGTGCCGCCGATCGGCGTGGCGCCGTAGACATAGGCATCGAGCAGCTGTGCGCGGTGCTCGTGGTAGTCCTTCGCCGACTCGGTGAACTGGTTGAACGGCCCGCTGTGGTTGACCGTGAACGGCGCGTTGTTGGAGTTGGTACCGCTGTAGGCCCAGTCGTAGAACACGCTGCCGCGCAGCAGCGCACCGAATTCGCCGCGCTTCAGGTGCGCTTCGCCCAGCAGCGAGACGCGGTTCGCGGTCATGTCGCCGCGCTTGAAGTTGCGGTCGCCGTCGTCGCCATTGATATTGGCCGGGCTCAGCAGCGCGTCGCTCTGGCGGCCGGTGCGCAGCGCCGCGCCGTAGGACGCGGTGACGCTGTAGTCGAGCGTGGTGTCGTTGCCGAAGTCGATGGTGTCGCCGGCTTGCGCGGGCTGCGCAAGCAGCGCGGCCAGCGCCATCAGGGCCGCTGCCGCGGCGATGGGCCGCAGCCGGTTGCGGCGCTGCTGTGGCCCGCGTGGTGGTTGGTGCATGGTGGTCTCCCCGTGAAATCGGTGTTGGTTCATTGCCTGGCACTTCGATCGGCCCTCGCCTGGACGAGAAGCGTAGAGAGGGGGAGCCATGCACAAATCGGCAGAACGGACTAGGCGCTTACCCTACGGGCAGCGGCTCGGGTGCGACTCAGGTGCGACCCGGGTGCGACTCAGGTGCGATTGATCGAGGCCGCGTCGAGAAAGGCCGGCCGTTCGCCGCCGCCATCGATGACGAGATTGGCGCCGCTCACGTACGAGGCCTGGGGCGACGCCAGGAACAGGCAGGCGGCGGCGATGTCGTCCGGCAGCGCCAGCCGGCCCAGCGGCACCGTCGCCGCCATGCTGCGCAAGGCCGCCGGATCGCCGTAGTGCTGCTGCTGCGAGGTATCGGTCAGCACCATGCCCGGGCTCACCGCGGCCACGCGCACGCGCGGCGCCCATTCCACCGCGAGCGTGCGCACCGCGTTGAGGATGCCCGCCTTGGCGGCGCCGTAGGCCGCGGTGCCGGGCGACGGGCGCAGCGCACTGACGCTGCCGACGAACAGCTGGGTGCCGCCGCCGGCCTGTTGCTGCATGCGCGCATTGCAGCGCTGGGCCAGCTGCAGCGGCGCCACCAGGTTGAGCCGGATCACCGACTCGAGCAGCCGCGGCGAGGCATCGGCGACCAGCGCGAACGGCGCGCCGCCGGCGTTGTGTACCACCACGTCCAGCGTC
This sequence comes from Cupriavidus nantongensis, assembly GCF_041726985.1. Lineage (GTDB taxonomy): Bacteria > Pseudomonadota > Gammaproteobacteria > Burkholderiales > Burkholderiaceae > Cupriavidus > Cupriavidus nantongensis_A. The sequence goes on from NZ_CP168302.1 coordinate 1,904,742, forward strand.
GGGCTTGCCTGCGCGATCTGCGCCAGCATGGCGTCGGCCTGTTCCAGGTCGCGGATGTCCGCGGCAATGAAGCGGGCGCAGCGGCCGTCCGCGGCCGGCAGTTCGCTGTCGTCGGCGGGCGCGGTGCGGCCGCACACGAACACCTGCGCGCCGGCGCGCAGGAAGGCCTCGCTGATGGCGCGGCCGATGCCGCGCATGCCGCCGGTGACCAGCACGGTCTGGCCGGTGTATTCGAATCCTGTCATGGGCTTGCCCCGTTTTGCATGGAGCGCCCATCGTAGGAGAAGTGGCGCGGGGGCTCGTAGTCCGAATGAACGATGCCCACGGCGGTGGCGCTGCGCAAGATGCTGGCAAACCAAGGGAGACGCCCTCATGTCCGCTACCTCGCAGCACACGCCCTCGACACCTCCGTCCACCTCCACCAAGCCAGCTTCGCTCCACCCCAACCTGCCGGTGGGACGCTTCATCACCACCGCCACGGGCCTGCGCCTGCACTGCCTGGATGCCGGCGCCGGCGAGCCGGTGGTCTTTATCCACGGCAGCGGACCGGGCGCGAGCGGGCACAGCAACTTCCGCCACAACGTGCCGGCGTTTGCCGCGGCGGGCTTCCGCACCGTGGTGGTGGACCTGCCGGGCTACGGGCTGTCGTCCAAGCCGGACGATGTCGAATACACGCTGGACTTCTTCGTCGCCGCGTTGCGCGAGCAGCTGTTGGCGCTGGAACTGCCGCGCTGCGTGCTGGTGGGAAATTCGCTGGGTGGCGCCATCGCGCTGCAGTACGCACTCGATTATCCCGAGCATGTCAGCCGCCTGGTGATGATGGCGCCCGGCGGCGTGGAAGAGCGCGAGACTTATTTCCAGATGGCCGGGATCCAGCGCATGGTGTCGCTGTTCACCGGCGGCCACATGAACCCCGACACCATGCGCCAGCTGCTGCAATTGCTTGTGCACGACGCCGGCCTGGTCACGGACGCGCTGGTCGACGAGCGCATGGCGGTATGCCGCGAGCAGCCGCGCGAGGTGCTGGCCACCATGAAGGTGCCCAACCTGACCGAACGCCTGGGCGAGATCCGCTGCCCGGTGCTGGGCTTCTGGGGCACCGAGGACCAGTTCAATCCCGCCTCGGGCGCGGCGAAGTTCCTGAGCGGCTGCGCCGATGCGCGCTTTGTCATGATCAACCGCTGCGGCCACTGGGTGATGGTCGAGCACGCGGCGTATTTCAACCGCGAATGCCTGGGCTTCCTGGCCGATACCGCACCGGGCGGCACGGCATAATGTCCTCCACCCAAAAGACAAATACCAAGGAGACATCATGGAATACCCGTATGACCTGTTCGGCCTGCAAGGCAAGGTAGCGGCCATCACCGGGGCCGCGCGCGGCATCGGCGCCGAGACCGCGCGTGTGCTCGCGGCCGCTGGTGCCAGGGTGGCCGTGCTCGACGTGCTGGAAGCAGACGGCAAGGCCACGGCCGAAGCGATCTGCGCGGCCGGCGGCGAAGCCGCCTTCTGGAAGCTCGACGTCACCCGCGAAGACGAGGTGGCGCGCGTATTCACCGAGATCGCCGAGCGCTTCGGTGGCCTCGGCATCCTGGTGAACAACGCTGGTATCGAGGGGCCCAATGCGCCCACCCATGAACTGGCGCTGGAGCAATGGCAGCAGGTGATGGCGGTGAACGTAACCGGCACCTTCCTGTGCACCAAGCACGCCATCGCGCATATGGAACGTGCCGGCGGCGGCGCCATCGTCAATGTGTCGTCGATGTACGGCATCGCCGGCGGGCCGGACGTGCCGCCTTACCACGCGTCGAAGGCGGCGGTGCGGATGATGGCCAAGACCGACGCGCTGCTGTACGCCGGCAAGAACATCCGCGCCAATTCGATTCATCCGGGCTTTATCCGCACGCCGATGCTGGAACACGTGGCCCAGGCCTCGGGGCAGGGCGAGGGGCTGTTCGACTACCTGGGCGGCCTTACGCCCGCGGGCAAGGTGGGACAGCCGCGCGACATTGCGGCAGGCATCCTGTACCTGGTGTCCGACGCGGGACGCTACGTCACCGGCGCCGAACTGGTGATCGACGGCGGCTACACCGCACGCTGAAACCCCCCCGACCAGGAGCATCCCATGTCCCAGGGCCCCAATCCCCATCCCGACAGCGCCGCGATGAAGGCGGCACTGCTCGCCTATGTCGAGCGCTTCAACGCCGGCGACGCGCAGGGCGTTGCCGCGCTCTACGCGGACGACGCCACCGTGGAAGATCCGGTCGGCGCGCAGCCCATCGCTGGCAAGCCCGCCATCCTCGCGTTCTACCAGCACGCCACCGCGCTGGGCGCGCGACTGGAGGTGGTGGCGCCGCCGCGCGGCTCGCACGGCAACGCCGCCGCACTGACCTTCGCCGTGCATGCGCGGCTGGAAGGGCGGCCGGCGCGCATCGACGTGACCGACATCATGAGCTTCGGCGACGACGGCCGCATCCGCAGCATGCGCGCCCACTGGGGCCCGGACGACGTCCATTTCGTGTAAGCGCGCCGCGCCGATGGCCCGCCACACCCGCGAGGATGCCGCCGTCACGCGCGCGCGCATCCTCGCCAGCGCGCAGCAGCTGATCCGCCACCGCGGCCTGCACTGCGTTACCGTCGACGACGTGGCGCGCGCCATCGGCATGACGCGCGGTGCCGTCTACGGGCACTTCCGTTCCCGTGCCGAACTGCTGGGCGCGCTGCTGTCCTGCGCCGAAGCCGACTTCGCCGCGCGGCTCGCGCCGCTGGCGCAGGGTGGCGCCGGTCCGGACGCATTGGCGCAGGCGTTGCAGGCCCTTCTGCACGGCGACGAACTCGCGCGCCATGTCAGCCTGATCGCAGCGCTGCTGCAGCACAAGTGCAGCGACGCCTGCGAACTGTGTCCGCTGCGCGAGCGCGTGCTGCGCGGCATCGAATCGCTGCGCGTCACGTTCGCGATGCTGCTGCCCAACCCGGGCCTCGCCGGCCTGCTGGTGGCGCACCTGTGGGGCCTGCTGGGCGCGCATGCCATGCACCTGGCGCCTTCCGGCCTGTCCGGCAGCGCCGCGGCGCTGGCGCGGCTGTACCAGGGCCATGCGGCGCTGCCCGCCGCGCGCGCGTCTTGTCGATCCGACGCCACTTCCTTCCCGCGCTGATGCGGGATACCCCTTAGTCTGCTCGGACGAAGAGCTCCGGCCCGCCGCTGACTACGATGCTTTCCATAGCCCGGAAAAAATGCAGGGCAAGCGGAGGAGACAGCGATGAAGCGGCTCGGATTTCGTTGGGCGGCAGGCCTGGTGGGGGCCGGTGCCGCCATGGGCGTGGCCTGGGGGCTGGCGATGGATGCCGGCCAGGAGGATCGGCCCACGGTGACAAGGCACTCCGCCGAAGCCGTCCTGGAGCGCTGCGATGACGCCTGCGTGCGCAGCCGCGGCGCCGCGGCGCTGGTGGTGCTGAGCCAGCGCCCGCCGCAGTAACGCTGTAAGGATCGGCCGGCCCGGGCTCCGGGCCGGTCACGCGCCGCTTGCTCAGTTGCGGCTGGCCTGCCGCTGTGCCTGCAGCGCTTCCGCGCGCGCCTTGACGTCGCGTGCCACCTGGTCGAAGCCCTGCTTCACCCAGGCGCCGTGCTCGCGCATGATGGTCTCGGCATTCAGGCCCAGGAACAGATCGGTGGTGAAGTAGCGGGTGCGTCCCGGGCCGATCGCTTCCAGGTACTGGTCGCGCCGCGCGGCGTCCTTGTTGTCGTCGGTCGGGCGCTGCTCCCACGACAGCAGCCGCTCCGGTTCCCACGCCACCAGGTACTCGTTGACCGGGATCAGCTGGTCAGTGCCCGGAATTCGCACCTGCATGTGCACCATGTCGCCGAGCCGCCCGGTGGTCTCCAGCCCGGGACAGAACGTGTTCCATTCGCCGTAGCGCGCAAAGTCGGTCAGTACCTCCCACACCAGCGCTGCCGGCGCCTCGATTTCTACCTGGATCGACGTCACCAGATTCTCGGCCTTGGCCATGGTCTCCTCCTTCATCAAAGTCATTGGGAAGGGAAACACTAGAGCCACCCGCCAGCGCTCCGCATACCCCGAACGGACGAGTCCGGGTGGACGAAGGCGGCGCCACCGCGCTGATGCAAATTGAGCCTCGGCCCCGCGCTCGCGCTGTCCGGCGGCGGCGCTGCGCGGCGGGGCCGCATTTCTCCATCTGCTGTGAGCTTGGTGCCGGCCATCTGGGGATGGCCGGCATTTTTTTTTGCGCGTTGTCTTTGCTGTGTATTTTCGGGACTTCGTTGATGCTCCGGCCCTCACCCCGGCCCTCTCCCGCAAGCGGGAGAGGGAGTACGCAAGCTGGAGTTGGAAAGCCCGACTCCGTTGATGACGCTGCGGGTTTGCGAGCAGCGGCCTTTACGAAGCAGCAAGCGCGCGCCGGCTTGCCCTGCCGCGCCACACCAGCAGCAATCCGGCCGCGGCCAGAAGGCCACCGGCAACCGGCACGGCGCGATAGCCGAGTCCCAGGCTGATGACCCCGCCCCCCAGCGCGGCGCCGAGGGCATTGCCGAGATTGAAGGCGCCGACGTTGATCGACGAGGCCAGCCCCGGCGCTTCCGCGGCGGCTTCCATCACCCGCATCTGCACCGGCGGCACCACGGCGAAGGTCGCGGCGCCCCACAGCAACAGCCCAAGCGCCGCGGTGACGTGGTGGGCGAAGGCGAACGGCAGCACCAGCATGATGACAGCCAGCGCCGACAGCACGATCCTGCTCGCGCCATCGAGCGACCAGTCCGCGAGCCGGCCGCCCACATGGTTGCCGATGGTGAAGCCAACCCCGATCAGCACCAGCGCGAAGGTGACAAAGCTGCCGGAAGCGCCAGTCAACTCCGCCAGCACCGGCGCGATATAGGTGTAGAGCGTGAACATCGCGCCCGCGCCCAGCACCGTCGTCGCCAGCGCCAGCAACACATTGGGACGGGTGAGCACGGCCAGTTCCCGGCGCACATCCGGCGGCGTGCCACGCTCGCCTTGCGGCAGCGCCAGCCAGAGCGCGACGATGGCGACCAGCCCCAGCACGGCGGTGCCGGCGAACGCCAGGCGCCAGCCGACCTGCTGGCCGATCCAGGTTGCCGCCGGCACGCCGCCGATATTGGCGATGGTCAGGCCCATGAACATGGTGGCCACGGCGCTGGCCTGCTTGTCCTTCGGCACCACGCTTGCCGCCACCACGGCACCGAGGCCGAAGAAGGCGCCGTGGTTCAGGCTGGTGACGAGGCGCGAGGCAAGCAGCGTCGCGTATCCCGGCGCAAGCGCCGACAGCAGGTTGCCGATGGTGAAGATGGCCATCAACGCCATCAGTGCGGCGCGCTTGCCGAAGCGGCTGAACAGCAACGTCATCACCGGCGCGCCGACCATCACGCCAATCGCATACGCGGTAATCAGCATCCCCGCCGTGGGAATGCTGACGTCGACGCCTTCGGCGATCACGGGCAGCAAGCCCATCGGCGCGAACTCGGTGGTGCCGATGCCGAAAGCACCGATGGCCAGCGCAAGCAGTGCGGTATTGGATTTCATCATGGCAACCCGATCAGGCCGCGGCCCGGCCGTCGTAGGCGGGATAGTCGGTGTAGCCCTCGGCGCCGCCGCCGTAGTGGAGCGCGCGGTTCGACGCGGCCAGGGGCCAGTCGTTCTGCAGTCGTGCGACGAGGTCGGGGTTGGCAATGAACGGCTCGCCGAATGCCGCCATGTCGATGCGGCCAGCGGCGATCAAGTTCTCGGCGCGCGCGCGCGTCATGCCACCCGCAAGGATCAGCACGCCCTGGAAGCGGCTACGGAATTTGGCGAGGAAATCATCCGGCATTGCCGAGCTGCCGCGCGTGCTCTGGTCCATCAGGTGCACGTACGCAATCTTGCGCCGCGAGAGCTCATCGGCGAGATGGAGGTAGGTCTCCTCGAGATCAGCGTAGTGGCCCATGTCGCCGAGGCCGCCATAGGGAGACAGCCGGATGGCCGTGCGATGCGCACCGATGCGCGCCGCCACCGCATCGATGGCGGCCAGGGCGAAACGGGTGCGGCTTGCCAGCGTGTCGCCGCGGAATTCATCGGTGCGGTCGTTCACGGTCGGGTTCAGGAACTGCTCGATCAGGTAGCCATTGGCGCCATGCAACTCGACGCCGTCGAAGCCGGCCTCGACCGCATTGGCCGCCGCTTCAGCAAAATCGGCGATCACCCCATAGACCTCGCCGGTCGTCAGTGCACGGGGCGGGGAGGCATCGACCGCACCCGGCGTGCCGTCGGCGGTATAGCCCCAGGCCTTGGTGTCCTTCGCGACCTGGCTGGTGGCACTGACCGGCTGGATGCCGCCGGGCTGGATCGACACATGGCTGACGCGGCCGACATGCCAGAGCTGTGTGAAGATAGTGCCGCCCTTCGCATGGACGGCGTCCGTGACCTTGCGCCAGCCTTGCACCTGTTGCGGCGTGTAAAGGCCGGGGTTGAACAGGAAGCCCTGTGCGCTGGGAGAGATCACCGTACCTTCGGTCACGATCAGTCCGGCGTCGGCGCGTTGGCTGTAATAGAGCGCGTTGAGATCGTTGGGCACCCCGTCCGGATTGCGGGAACGGGTCAGCGGCGCCATGGCGATGCGGTTGGCGAGCTGGCGCTCGCCCAGGGCGAAGGGCTTGAACAGCAGAGTCATTTGAGGGCCTCGATCAGGAAGAGCACCGCCGTCGGCTGCGTGGCCGCGGGGTGCAGGCTTGCTTCAATGGACCGAAGTTTGCGCGGTTTATATTTGTTGAGTAAGCCTTGTATCGGTCAAATACTTTTGAGTTTGTTTCAAGAGTAAGAGCCCGGTCAGGCGGAGCCGGGGAGGGCACGTCGGCATCGAGGCACCCGCGCGCATCGCCAGCGGCGTTTCATCGCGGACACATACCTCGGTCATCCATCGAGCCGATGTTCCATTCCATTCCCGCCAACTAGATTGGGTTCATCGATGGCGCCTTCGCAGCCGTCGACCTTTACGACCGCAGAGTCCGAGGAAGGGGAGCCCATGAAAAACGCCCACATCAGAATGGCCGCCGTGCCATTCGCCTGCCTTGTCATCACGCTCGCCGGCTGCGGCGGTGGCGGAGGGGGCGACTCCCCGTCTACCAGCGCCGCCGCGAGCCCGGGCACTTCGACAGGCACCTCGCCTGGCACGTCGCCTGGCACTTCGACAGGCACCTCGCCAGGCACAACTACCACGCCGACTACGCCCGCTCCGGCCGCGGCGACCACCAGTGCCATGCTGTCCGGCACCACCGATCCCGGGCCCGAGATCGGCAAAGACGGGGACTACTACCTGAACACCGTGACGTGGATGATGTTCGGGCCCAAGGCCAATGGCGTGTGGCCAGCAGGGGTCTCGCTGGCGGGTCCCGGCGGCAATACCGGTGCGGCGGGCAGCACCATCCTGTCCGGCTCGGTCGATCCGACCGACAGCGTCGGCAACGACGGCGATTACTACATCAACACCGCGACCTCGACGCTGTTCGGCCCCAAGGCCAACGGCACGTGGCCGGCGGGTGTGCCGCTCGGCAGCGCCACCGGCACGCCGCCCCCCAGCGGCGGCACGGTGTTGTCAGGAACCGGCGCGCCGGCGAATAGCCTCGGCAACAACGGCGACTACTACCTCGACACCAGCACCTGGACGCTATACGGGCCGAAGGCAGACGGCGTATGGCCGGCAGGGGTCTCGCTGGTCACCCAGCCAGGCGGCAGCGGCGGCACGGGCGGTACCGGTGGCACCACGGTCGGCAATGGCGGCCATGTCCTGTACGGCAGCGGCGCGCCGACCGACGACATCGGCGTGAACGGTGACTTCTATTTCGACACCACCACGTGGACCATGTACGGGCCCAAGCAGGACGGCAAGTGGCCGACCACGGGTGTGACCATGGCCAACGGCACCGTCTACAACGGCAACTTCAACGTGCCGGATTCGCTCAGCCGTGGCCGCTATGCCATGACCGGCGCCGGCGGGGCGGTGCCGTTGCCGTCCGACTTCGGGGTCGTGATCCCCTACGATTGCACGCGCGTCACGCTTACGGCGAGCACGCTGGGCAAGGTGCAGGGCACGCTCGACATCTCGGTGCACAAGGTGACTGGTTCCGGGGCTTCGGTCGTGCTCGCACAGGTCAGCAACCTGAGCTGCAAGATCACCAATGGCCTGCAGAACTGCAGCAAGGAGGTGTTGGCCGGGACGGTCACCCATGGCGACAAGCTCCAGGTACAGGTCGACAACAACCAGGCTACCGACTGGGGCGGCCTTGCCGTGAACCTCGCCTGCATCAAGTAGGCGGGACCGGCGGCGGGGGCACGGTCTCCCGCCGCCATCTCCTGCGCAGACGGCGGGCGGCGCGAAGCCGGTGCAACGCCTACGGCAATCGCAATTCCCACAACACATCCAGTACGTGTTGCGTGGAGCGCTCAACGTAACCCGCACGACAGGCAATACCGAGCCGTCGCCACAACGCCGGGCGCAGCGGACGCATGACAATGCGGCTGTCGGGCAATGGCGTAGTGGCCTCATGGGGCAACAGCGCGGCGCCGTAACCTGCCGCCACCAGGCTCTTGATCGCGTCGTTGTAGTTCAGCTGAATGCGCGGCGCGGGATGGTGCCCAGCGGTCGCGAACCACTCCGTAGTCAGGCGCGACAGGCGCGTGGTCGCGTCATTGAGGATGAGCGGTTGAGCGGCCAGCCATTCCGGGGTAACGCGGGTCGGGCACCGCCAGTGCGCCGGCACAAAGGCCATCACCGGGTCGCGGCGCCACGGCTTTATCACCAGCCCGGCCACCGGAGGCTGAGGCAGCGCGACCACGCCGATATCCAGCGTTCCATCCACCAGCCGGGACAGGGTTTCTTCCGAAGTATGCACGGCAATCTGGATGTCGATGGCGGGATGGTGCTCGCGCAGGACCTCAAGCGCCTGCGGCAGCAGGTGCGCGATCACGCCCGTGGACGCGCCGAGCCGCGCACGCCCTTCGAGCCCATCTACCTGGCGTTGGATATCGTCCAGCGCCTGCTCCGCGTCGGCCAGCAACCGGCGTGCGCGCTCCACCAGCACCGCGCCGACAGGCGTCGGTCCCACCTGGCCGCGCTTGCGAATCAGCAGTGGCGCCCCGATGCGGTCTTCGAGTTCGGCGATGTGAAGACTGACCGTCGGTGGCGCCAGGTGCAAGGCGCGCGCCGCATCGGCAAAGGAACCACGGTCGGTAACTGCGACCAGGGTGCGCAGGCGGTCCAGGCTGATCTCTCGCATGGCGAAGTCCGGATTCAGGAAAGCTGAATGTTTTCGTTATGAAATTCAACTTTCCCTATTCTAGTCGCCCGCGCAACATAGCGACTCCGTTTCACCTGTTCACCCCCACAGTCAGCGGAGTTATCCACCTATGAGCTCTCCCGTAGTTTTCATCGACGGCGACCAAGGCACCACCGGGCTGCAAATCCACGAGCGGCTGCGCCACCGCACCGACATCCGGTTGTTCACACTTCCCGCCGCGGAGCGCAAGGATCCGCTGCGCCGCGCGGAAGCCATCAACGCCTGCGACATCGCCATCCTCTGCTTGCCGGACGCCGCCGCGCGCGAGGCAGTGAGTGCGGTCGTCAATCCCGCCGTCCGGGTGATCGACGCCAGCTCCGCCCACCGCACACAGCCGGGCTGGACCTACGGTTTCCCGGAAATGGCGCCGGAGCAGGCGGAGCACATTGCGAACGCATCTCGGGTCACCAATCCCGGTTGCTACCCGACCGGTGCCGTTGGCCTGCTGCGTCCGCTGGCACAGGCCGGGCTGATACCGGCCGATTACCCGATCAGCATCCATGCGGTATCCGGCTACTCCGGACGCGGGCGTGCCGGCGTGGAGGAATATGAGGGGCCGGGCGCCGCGAATGCGCCTTCATACCAGGTCTATGGCCTGGAACTCGCGCACAAGCACGCGCCCGAGATCCAGCTGCACGCCTGCCTCGCGCAGCGTCCCATTTTTATCCCGGCGTACGGGGCGTTCCGCCAGGGCATCGTGCTGACGGTGCCGCTGGCGTTGCGGCAGCTGCCACCCGGCGTGGATGGCGCGACCTTACACGACTGCCTTGCGCGCCACTATGCGGAGGCAACTCACGTGAAAGTCTTGCCGCTGCACGAATCGGGCGCCCTGACACACCTGGATCCGCAAGCGCTGAACGGTACGAACGATATGCAGTTGGGCGTCTTTCATAACGTCGAAAACGGGCATGTGCTGCTGGCCGCGGTGTTCGATAACCTTGGAAAGGGGGCTTCCGGGGCTGCGGTGCAGAACCTGGATTTGATGCTCAGGCAGTGATAGGGGCAGGGTGAGTCGCGCAAAATTTCGGCCGCCCCGAAGGGGCGCCTCAAAACGACCCTCCTGCGACGTTGGTTTGCCACGTTTCAAGTGGCTGCCTGGGAAGGCGTTCGGCATGCGTACCGCCGACGCTAGCCAACGCCTGCCCCGGTCCACGTGCGAGACGCCGGCGCGTGACCTGGTCAGGTCGTTGCAACGACTTGCACCTCGACAAGGAAGCCAGGTGCGAAGAGCGTTTGGACCCCGACGACGGTACTCGTGGGCGGAACCGACCCTGGGGGCCGTTCCGATGCGAGCGCTGCAACCAGTTCACCGGCGGTATCAGGTGAATAGTCGACCAGGTAGATGACCTCGTTCACGATCTTTTCCCGCGAAGAACCTGCGGCCTGAAGTACGAGGTCTATGTTGGCATAGGCTCGGCGAAGCTGCTCGATCATTGTTCCCTCGACCAATGCACCGCTCTCATCCCATGAAAGCTGGCCGGAGGTATAGACCAAGCCCGCCGGCTCCGCGATGATCGCATGAGAGATCACGCTCTCAAGTTGCGGAAGTCCTGGGGGGTTTATCCTGCGTAAACTGTTTCGCATCAACTCAGCTCCTCTTGTACCTTGTCGCCCCTGATGTTGACGACTTGAATTTGGGTGAACTCCAGAAGACCTTCGCCGCCGAGCTCGACGCCGAATCCAGACTGCTTTGCGCCCGCCTGAGGAATATGCGGTGCCAGATCCAGATGCTGGTTGATCCAGACGCTGCCGCATTCCAGTCGTTTCGCCACATCCCGGGCCCGGCTGACGTCCGAGGACCACACCGAAGCACCGAGACCGTATTCGCTGGCGTTTGCGCGCCGAATGGCGTCGTCGAGATCGGTATAACGAATTAGCGGGAGCACCGGGCCAAACTGCTCCTCGTCGACCAATCTGGCACCCTCCTCGATGTCAGCGACAATGGTCGGACGGATGAAGTAGCCTTCGCCATCGTGAATTTGGCCGCCAGTTACAATCCGTCCCCTGGTAGCGGCGTCCGCCAGAATGCCCTTGACCTTTTCAAACTGGGCACGGTTCTGAAGTGGTCCCATGGTCGTCCGGCTGTCCAATCCGTCGCCAACGGTGACACCTGTGGCAAGACTGACCAGCTCATCGCAGAGTTCGTCATAGATGGATGAGTGGATGTATAGGCGCTTGATGGCAATGCACGCCTGACCTGCATTGAAGAAGGCGGCACGAAAGATGCCCTGCGCGATGTCTGCAGGAACGGCGTCATCAAGCACGATGGCCGGGTCGTTTCCGCCTAGCTCGAGGGTGACACGCTTCAGCGTCTTCGCCGCATTAGCCATTACCGAGTATCCGGTTGCCGTCGACCCGGTAAACGACACCTTTGATACATCCGGATGCGAGGTCAGAATGCTGCCCAGATCGTTCCTGTCGGTTATCACATTGAGAACACCGGCTGGAACGATGGAAGCAACCAGCCGGGCGAACATCAGTGTCGTCAGCGGGGTCGTCGCGGCGGGCTTGATCACGACAGTGTTACCGGTCAGGAGCGCGCCAGGAACCTTGAAGGCCATCAGCAGCAACGGGAAATTCCAAGGCACGATCACCGCGACCACACCCAGCGGACGTCGATGCAGTTCAACCTGGCGGACCCCACTGTGTTCGAGGGAAACCGGCCTTAGTTCGGCGTCGGCGACATGCCGAAAGAACGTGGCTGTGCCTTGGACTTCCATCATCGCATCGGCAATGGGTTTACCTTGTTCCTGCGTGAGCAGGCATGCAAGCTGGCTGGCATTCGCATCGACGACGTCGGCAATGTCACGTAGCAAACTGCGTCGGTGCGTTAGATCGCTGCGCGACCACTTCTCCAGCGCTGCTTTTGCGCTTGCTATGGCCTGTTCTACCTGGTTGGCTGATGCGCGCGGCGCGACACCGAGGGCCATGCCAGTGGCCGGATTCACTACCTCCATTGTGGCGGCGCCTTTAACCAAGACACCGTCAATCAGCATACCGTCGGGCAAGACTGTTGAGCCCTCGTTAGTCTTGAGTTGTTGCACCGGGTACGAGGTCATCAGTGGACCTCCGCGGCAATCGATGGTGCTGAGGCTGGCGCAAACGTTGCGATGCCTACCCTGCCTAGCTCGGCTTTTAGTGCGGCGGTTTCGTGGTCCTCGCTCGCCCAGGCAAGATATCCATCAGGACGCACCAGCATGGCGGTGAGACCGGCCCAGGGGGCGGGCGCATCGGGTGCCAACGCAGTGAAATGCATATCCACGCAGGAGCCAGCGTGGGGACCAAGGTCATCGCCGCTGAGTGGGGTGGACAACGCCGTATTGGCTCGCAGATCAAGCAGGACATACCGCCCGTTGTGAAGCTTCTGGAACATGCCCTCGCTTGAACGTTGGAACATCAGGTTGGGAACACGCTCGCCAACGAGAGCATGAGCTGGATCGGCGGACGGGTAGGAAACCGACAGCCCAGTCAGCCGCTTGACAAGACTTATCTCGAGCGCCGGGTTTTCCAAGATCAGCTTTTGGAGCAATGAACGCAGATCCCGGCATTCATTGGTGAAGACACTCATCAGAAGCGTCTGCGCCTGAGTGTGCTCGAGAAGGTTCTGACCGACCGGATGGCGTTCGGTGTGGTAGCTGTCGAGTAGTCCTGCCGGCGCCCAGCCATTGATCGTTGCTGCGAGCTTCCATCCAAGGTTCATGGCGTCCTGGATGCCGACGTTCAGGCCGACGCCACCGGCCGGCATATGCTGGTGCGCAGCGTCGCCGGCCAGCAGGATGCGTCCCTTCCGGTAAGCCTGCGCCTGCCGGGCTGCATTGCTATAACGCGACAGCCACGACGGACTATGCATGCCATAATCAGTCCCCATGATGGCGACAGTTTTTGCCCGCAGTTCCTCCAGCGTGAACTCCCCTGGACGATCCGTTCGGACGTCGTCAGGCGAAATGCCGACAAGCCGATGACGCTCTCCTGGGAGCTTGACTACCGCAATCGCTCCAGCGGACGTCCATTTGTTGATGGCAACGTCGTCGGGTGGGGATTCCAGAATGACGTCACCCAGCCACCCGTAGACGGTGGCATCGGTACCGGGGAAGGGAATCCCCGCGCAGTTCCGTACCGTGCTTCGCACGCCATCGCAGCCTACGAGGTACTCAGTGTCCACGTAGTAGGGCTCGCCTGGACCTTGTACTGCGACGGTCACCGTCGAGTCGGTTTCCGCAAATGACTGCACTTTGTGCCCGCGTCGGATCTCGGCCCCGAGATCGCGTGCGCGCTGTTGCAGCAGCTCGGTTGTCCGCGCTTGAAGAATGGCCAGCGTAAAGGCATAGGGCGACTCAAGCGGACGGAAGTTGAGTCGATAGTCCAGAAGCCCAAAATGTCCGGCGGGGATTGCAACACCCTCTTCGAGAAACGCCTCTTCTACGCCTCGCGATGCAAAGGTCTCGATAGTGCGTGGGTGCACTGTCAAAGCGCGCGACTGAGGATCAATCGATTCGCTTTGTTCCACCACTAGTGTCGAGACTCCGGCGAGTTGCAATTCGCCCGCGAGCCAGCACCCTACTGGACCAGCACCGGAAATGACGACTTGATATTTCATAAGCATCCTTTTTACGCTCGAAGATATTGGTTCTTGGGTTGGAGGTCGTTGTCCGTAGCGATTTCCGACGTGTTTTCCCCAGGGACATCGGTCCGGGGTCAGTCCCCGACGGACATTCAGGAAGCACCGCTGCCCCATGGCGTTGGCAAACCGGCGCGGAGTGCCCGTCGGGCAAACATTGCAAAGCTCGCCTGGACGATTTCCGGGCGCAGCAGAAAATCATGCGACTCCCTTGCAAGGTCAGGATTGAGTTCGGCAATCGAACCGGTCGACTCAGCCATCAGTTGTAGCTGTGCAGCGTTCTCAATCAGCATCGACAGATAAGCCGACTCCTCTATGGACGCGGTGGCGCAGAGAAAGCCGTGATGGGCGAGCAGCACGCTTCTGTTTTTTCCGAGGGCTGTGGAAATGGTCTTTCCTTCGCTGTCGGCGATCGGCAGTCCGGGCCACTCGGCGAGAAAGCCGCAGTCATCGGCAAACGGTGTTGCATCCATGTGGGCCACGCGCAAGCGCGTCCCGGTCATGGACAGGGCCGATACGGATGGCGGGTGTGTATGGATGATGCAATTGACGTCCGGACGCTCGCGGTATATCCAAAGGTGAAACCGAATCGCCGGATTGGCCGCCCCCCGGCCTTCGATGACGTTGATAGATTCATCGATGCGAATGATCTGGTCGGTGTCGACCTCGTCGAAACCCACCGCCAGTGGAGTTGTCAGGAAAGTGCCCTCGGCGCTTCTTACCGTGATTTGCCCCGCGAGTGTGCGCGAGTGTCCTTCGAGCGCCAGCATGCGACATGCAAGCGCGATCTTCTCCTCCTCCGTCCAGGTGCCGAGCTGAAGGCCGCCGGCCAACCGTTTGACCTGGTTATCCGTGAAGCTCTTCCGGTCCTCATGTTTCATCTATTGCCTCCTTTGGCTTTACGGCCAACTCTCGCTCAGCGGGCGCTGGTCTGTGCGAAGTGGCTCAGCGCGGTTCGAAACCTAACGATGTTAGATAGTCGCGATCGATGGTACACTAACGGTGTTAGATTGCAAACACAGATGTGAATGAAGGCTCCAAAAATTCGACGTGATCAGGTCATTCAAGCTGCGTTAGACCTTTTGGATCAGGAGGGTCTTGATGGATTGACGCTGCGCAAGCTGGCGCTGGCCCTCGACATACAGGCCCCGTCGCTCTATTGGCATTTCAGCGGGAAACAAGCACTTATTGATGCTGTGGCGGACGCACTCGTCATGAATGTTGTCTTGCCCCAGAGCCCGGATCAGCCGTGGGACAGCCGGCTCAGGCAAATTGCCGCGGCGCTGCGGCAGGCGCTATTGCAGCGCCGCGATGGTGCGCGTGTCTTTGCGGGCACGTACGTAGTCTCGGACAACGTGCTGCGCATTAACGAGTCGATGCTGGAAGCATTCGCGCTGGCTGGCGTCGATGTGTCCCGTGCTTCGACGTATTCCTTCAGCGTTCTCTACTACATCCTGGGGTTCGTGATGGAAGAACAGGCACTCGGACCCCACAACGAGTTCGATGTCACGTCACGCAAGACTGCCTTCGAGGAGCTGGCGAAGCGCAGCTACCCGAGGAATTTGGCTGCTCGGGAGGCCATCTTTTCGACCGATTTCGACGCACGGTTCAGTACGGGGCTGGAACTGATTATCGCTGGCGTCAAGCAACAGGCGAGTGAGAGCGCGAGTAAGGCCGCTCCGTCCCTGAAGGCAAGACAGGGGGTCGCCGGTTCGGCAAAAAAGCGATCTGAACGACGCGGATAATCGAAGCCTGTCCGGGGACCAGACGACCTAATCCCGGCTCCGTGATCATGCTTCGACCATTGCTGGCTACGCTTAGCAGAGCCTTTGGTTTTGCGGTTCGGGTCGTCACGGAAGACGAACTTGATGCTGATGCTAGCGGCGCCTAGCGACGGCCGCATTGATGCGCGCTGCCTCGGCGCGCGCGTCGGGCACTCCGATCACCAGGCGGGCCCAGTCATTTCGGGCCAGTTCGATCACGATGGTCTGCAGCTTGCGCGAGGTGTAGACGAACTGCTTGTCGCCACCTTTGATAAAGGTGCCTGCGGCGATCAGGCCCGGAAAGTAGGTGCCTGGAAGGCGCAGGCCGAGCGCTTTGCCATCGAAGCCATTGTCTTCGGTAGCACCGCGAACCTGCGCAAGCGGCACGCGAAAGCCGCGGCGCAGCGACCAGATCGATTCCCACGGTGTCAGGTGGACAACGAGTTCGCGGTCGGTTAATTCGAGTCGAGGCATCGCTATTCCTTGTTGGAATCGTGAGTGGGCAGATGATCGAGCAGACGCGCGCCAAGTAGTTCGGCAGCGTCTTCTCCATAAGCCTGCAAGGCGTCGCGGCAACGGGCAGCGATCGGCAGATCTGTTGGCGCGAGTTCGCGCAGGGCGGTGATGAGCAGGTCGAGCACGGCCGGGTCCCGGTACCACTCGCCGACAAGAACTTGCTCCAGCACCTTTTCGAATAGACCGCGCTTGGAACCGAATGCCTTGTACAGGCTGCCTCGATGCAACGCCGTCGCCTCCACCAGGTCGTCGACCGAGCAGGCGTTGTAGCCAATACGACCGAAAACCTCCGCCGCGCGGGCGATTACAACGTCTTCATCGAACGTCCTTGGCCTAGCCATGCGACACCCATTCGCCAGTTATGGAACGATTGTTCAATAACACCAGTGTGAAGGTTTTTGAACGAGCAGTCAACAATGGCCCGGCACCGTATCAACGAGACCGCTTACCTGCCGCAACGCCGCGCCGCAAGGCCGTCAGCGCGAGCGGCAATGCCGGATGACGCGATCGCGGATCGTAGAGCGCCGTCAGTGTCAGCACCAGCGCGGCGGGGTAAGGCTTGATCGGCATGCGGACCGTGCCTGCCACTGACAGGCTGCGCGACTGTGTTGGGGCGAGCCCAATGCCCAGGCCCGCGGCAACCAGCGATAACTGCCCGTGCAAACGAGGCGCGGTCGCTGCCACCCGCATCGCATGGCCCGCGAGACGGCAACGATCGCGTATCGCTGCATACAATGCCGGCCCCTGCGCCTCCGGAAACAAGACCAGAGGCTCGCTGGCCAGATCGGCAAAAGAGATGGTGGCCTGGTTGGCGAGGCGGTGGTCAGCGGGCAGCACGGCCTCGAAGTGGTCATTCGAGAGCAGAACACTGTCCAGGCGCGCATGCGTCTCGAAGGGCGGGTGCCCAATGCCCAGATCGATCTCGCCGGCCGCGAGCAGGGACAACTGTTCATTGGTAGTCGCTTCCTGCAGCGCAAACTCGACCCGTTCCTGCCCGCCTGACAGCGTCCGCAGCGCCGCAGGCAACGCCTGATACAGCGCGGCCGACACATAAGCAATACGCAGGCACCGCCGTTGCTGTCCCACAGTGCGGGCAGTCTCTTGCGCACGCCGTTGCGCCTGTAACAGGGCGATGGCTTCCTCGCGCAAGCACTCGCCGGCGGCCGTCAGGGCGACACGGCGGCTGGTTCGGTCGAACAGGCGCACGCCGATTTCCTCTTCCAGCCTGACAATCGCGCGGCTCAGATGCGGTTGTGCCATGCCGACCTGCTGCGCAGCCCGGCCGAAATGCAGGGCTTCGGCAACGGCCAGGAAAAGCTTCAGCTGCTGGAATTCCATTGATACCTCGCATCGTATCGAATGATGCCATTCTCGGTTATTGATGCATGAATTGGCGAGGGCTATCGTCACCACAACGAGTTGAGGAGGTATCGAATGAGGCGAACCATGACACGATGGGTGGCAATAGCGGTCGCGGGCGTCGCGATGACGCTCGGATGGCCTGCACTGGCGCATCACGGTTGGGGTTATTACGACACTGCCACGCCGCTCTATTTCTCGGGACGCGTGGTGACGGTGACATGGCGCAACCCGCATCCGCAGGTGACAATCGAAGTCGAAGCCAATACCTTGCCGCCTGACTGGAATGCGCTGCCCATTCCGCCAGAACTTGCCGAACTGGACTTTGCCAGAACGCTGGCGGCAGTGCGCGCATCGGCTTCGCCCGGCCGTTGGACCCTCGACCTGGCGCCGATCAACCGGCTTGAACGATGGGGCATGCCGCGCGAGCCGCGACCCGGCGACCGGCTCGAGGCCATCGGGTTTCCTTCCTGCAACGACCGCCATATCGCGCGACCAGCATTGATCGTTCTGGACGGCGTTGGCGTGCGCCAGCAATCGGTCGCGCTGCCGGCGGGATGCAGCGGTACGCCGCGCGGCTGAGCGGAAAGACGAAATGGAAACGTGGGACGCTCTGTTCGCAGCCATCGAGACATGGCAACCGGTGGTGGCGCTACGTGCATCGACGTGGGCCTATCCGTTGGTCAGCTGGCTGCATCTGCTCGGAATTGGCCTTCTGTTCGGAACCGTCGCGGTCGTCGATCTGCGGCTGGCCGGTGGCTTGCGGCGGCTCGAGGAGGCAACAGTGCGCGAGACGCTGGTGCCGCTATCGCTTGGCGGCTTCGTGCTCGCCGCACTCACAGGCATGCTGCTGTTTGCTCCAGCGGCGCGCGAGTATCAGTCGAATCCATGGTTTGCGGCCAAGTTGGCGTTGATGGGTGTGGCCGCTCTTAATGCGATAGTCTTGCAGTTAGCGTCGTTCCGACAGTCGAATGGACACCATGCCCGAGTCGCCGGGCTGCTGTCCATTGGACTGTGGGCTACGGTGATGCTGGCGGGGCGAATGCTGGCATTCGGATAGAGGCCGTGCTGCAAAGAGGCGAGCCATCATTTGCATTCGACGAGTTCCGCAATCAGGCGAGCGGATTGGTGCCGGGCGAACAACTTGCTGTTTCGTCACGCTAGCCTAGTGTCCACCAAAACCTATGGCTAGGATTCAACGCAACACAAGTATCGATACATCGCTCCTTTGCGATGGCGATGTGTGTGATGCCAGCCCATTTTTTTGGTACCCGCCAAACTGGTTCATCTGTGCTCCAGTCTTGGAACGAGTGCCTCAGTAGCTGCATCCTTGCCCATCACAGCTACGGCTGTCCAACGGGAAGTCAACCGCACCTGACCGCGCGGCAACCTTACAAGGGAATTTCGCCATGAACTATGTCACTACCAAGGACGGTGTCCAAATCTTCTACAAGGACTGGGGGCCTGTCAGTGCAACGCCGATCGTCTTCTCTCACGGATGGCCGCTGAGCTCTGACGATTGGGATGCGCAGATGATGTTCTTTCTAGCCAAGGGCTATCGCGTCATTGCCCATGATCGGCGAGGCCATGGCCGCTCGTCGCAGGTCTGGGAAGGACACGATATGGATCACTACGCCGACGACTTGGCGGCAGTGGTCACGCATCTTGACCTCAAGGAAGCCATCCACGTGGGCCACTCCACGGGCGGCGGTGAAGTTGTACGCTACCTGGCGCGACACGGCGAGAAGCGAGCCTCGAAAGCCTGCCTGATTGCGGCGGTTCCGCCTCTCATGGTCAAGACTTCATCCCATCCAGGGGGCCTGCCGAAGGAGGTGTTTGATGGCCTGCAGCTGCAGACGGCCACGAATCGGGCGCAGTTTTTCCGGGACCTTCCCGCGGGGCCGTTCTATGGTTTCAATCGGCCGGGCGCAAAGGCACAGGAAGGCATGATCCAGAACTGGTGGCGGCAAGCAATGATGGGGAGCGCGAAGGCTCATTACGACGGTATCGTGGCGTTCTCGCAAACCGACTTTACCGAGGATCTGAAGAAGATCAATTTACCCGTGCTGGTGATGCACGGCGATGACGATCAAATCGTGCCCTACTCGGAATCCGGACCCTTGTCGGCCAAGCTCTTGAAGCATGGCATTCTGAAGACGTACAAGGGCTTCCCGCATGGAATGCCGACGACGCAGGCGGAGGTTATCAACGCTGATCTCCTGGATTTCCTCCAGGCCTGATCGACCGAGGCCGGAGATAACTGCCTGGTCTGCTTCTTGGCGGACCGGCAGCATGCCCCTTGGGCCGGCGCGCACGCGATGCAGCTGGATCGCACCGGTCGCGCGCATCCAGCCATCATGCCTATGCCGCTACTCCCGCCATACGAGTTGCGGGTGATGGCGCTTGAGCGCCTCACTCTTTTCCGGGTTGAAATTCGTCATGAAATCGATACCGAGTGCGCGGATCTGTTCGGTCATGAAGTCGATAAACACGCGGATACGCGTGGGAAGGTGCTGGCGACTCAGGTAGCAGATGTAGTGGCCGCGATCATCTGGCGCGTGCCGTGCCAGCGCGATTCGGAGTTCATTGTTTGCGACATGATCCCGGATCTGGTAGCCGGCCATTTGTGCGATCCCCCATCCTTCCCGTACTGCGTGCAGCACCAGGTCCGCATCGTTGAATGTCATACGCGCCCTGGGAAGGTATTTGCGTACGATACCGTCGACCTTGAACTCCCATTCGAAGATACGCCCGCTGGATAAGCGGAAGTTGATGCATTCGTGGTGCGCGAGGTCGTCCAGTGTTTCCGGCAGTCCGTGCCGGGCCACATACGACGGCGCCGCGCAGAGTGCCATCTGCATCGGCATCAGTTGCTTGGCGATGATGCTGGAGTCCTCGATGCGTCCATTGCGAAACGCGACATCGATCTGTTCCGAAGCGAAGTCCGTCGGCCGGTCATCGAGCAGCAGGTCGATGGCAATGTCCGGATAGGCCTTGACGAAGCTTTCGAGCAACGGCGCCACGACCTTCCGGCCGAATCCCACGGTGGCACTGATGCGCAGCAGACCACGCGGGGGGCCCTGGCGCAACTCCAGCATGTCGTTCATCGCTTCCACGATATGCGTGACGCCCGGGTGGCAGTTCTCGAAGAAGCGCTGACCCTCGCGCGTGAGTTGTGTCACACGCGTGGTGCGCAAGAAGAGCCTGGTGCTCAACTGTGCTTCCAGCTTTTGCACGTTGCGGCTCACGGCTGATCGCCCGATGCCCAGGCGCTCACCGGCTTTGGCAAAGCTGCCTTCGCTGGCCACGGCCAGGAATGCCATGATCCCCGCGTAGCTCGCTGCAAAGCTTGTCGACAGCGCGTCAGGGCGATTCGGCAGGCTGATCCGGATATTGCGGTCCGCGACATCCGCCTGTTGCGTCGATTCCATGCTTTCTTTCCCCCAATGCATGCCGCTGCATTGTGTCGGTATTGCTGCGGCGTTCGATGGGTCGCCTGTCATGTCCTCGACCGCCATGGCCGACCTCGACTGGATGTTAACGAGGGCCTAATAGACCGTAAATGACAACCTGCCCATATTTTCTGCCAGCCTGCGAGCCTCCCGGCTCACCTCACCGGAAATGCGTCCGGGATTGGTGCATTCACGGAAACGGTGTCGCGGTTCGGACCGTCTTGCGATGACAGCACTGACAATGCGTGAGCTGGTAGAGCGACAGGCATGCACCCGGGGTTTTTCCGCAGTGCAGCAGCGCTTCCTGCCGGTACCGCCCACGCCCGGAGCGCATACTTGCGCGGGATCGCCCCGTTGACATAGCATCGCGCGGTTCCCGCAATTTCTCTTATGCTTCAACACCAGCCCACCGCTGCTTCGGAAGACATTGAAGACATGCCCCGCAACATCCTGTTCGTGGCGTATCCCAATGTCAGCCTGCTCGATCTCGCCGGGCCTCAGACCGTGTTCTGGGCGGCCTCGAACTACGCACGGGCACGCGGGATGGCGGGCTACCGATGCCACACCACCAGCCTTTCGGGCGGCATGGTGGCAACAGTGGAAGGCACCACGTTGAGTTCGGTGTCCCTGGCGTCGTTCGACCTGCGGGTGGTCGATACGGTGATCGTGCCAGGATCGCCCACGATCCTCGAAGTGGCGAAGAAAGAGACGGCGCTGATCGACTGGCTGGGCAACGCGTCGGGCAAGTTCCGCCGCACGGCCTCAGTGTGCAGCGGCGCGTTCCTGTTGGCGTTCGCCGGCTTGCTGGACGGCAAGCGGGCCACCACGCACTGGGCCATGGTTGACCGGTTCCGCGAACTGTTCCCCACTGTAGATCTCGATCCCGACGCGATCTTCGTGCAGCAGCAGAATCTCTGGACGTCGGCCGGCGTGACCACCGGCATCGACCTGGCCCTGGCCATGGTGGAAGCCGACTATGGACATGAAGTGGCGCTTAAATCCGCCAAGGAGCTGGCGGTCTACATGAAGCGCCCCGGGGCCCAGCCGCAGTTGAGCGAGATCCTGATTTCCCAGAGCCGGCAGATGCCCATGTTCGAGTCGCTGCACTTGTGGATCGTGCAGAACCTGTCCATGCAGGAGCTGTCCGTCGAGCAGCTTGCCGGGTATGTCGGCATGAGCCCCCGCAACTTCGCGCGCGTGTACAAGGAAAAGACCGGTCGCACGCCCGCCAAGGGCGTGGAACATTTCAGGCTCGAAGCGGCACGGCGGCAGTTGCAGGACGCGGGCCGGCCCATCGACGTGATCGCGCGCGAGTGCGGCTTCGGCAGCGAAGAGCGCATGCGCGTGACGTTCCAGCGCCACTTCGGACTGTCGCCCAGCGAATACCGGCTGAAAGTCAACCGCTAGGGGCGCCCCGGCGCACCGGGTTGGTCCGGCCCGCCCTCAAATCCGATTGATGCAAAACAGGAAACACCGTGGGCCTGGCACCGGTCTGGTGCCAGGCCACGGCCGCGCCTAGCATGCTTGAATGTGAACGAGCGTCACTTACCAGGGGAGGTACATCATGAAGATTGTTGTCATTGGCGGCACCGGCCTGATCGGCAAGAAGGTAGTGGCACGGCTGGCCGCGCAGGGTCACGACGTACTGGCTGCCTCGCCGGGCACCGGGGTCAACGCCGTCACAGGTGAAGGCCTGGCCCAGGCAATGTCCGGCGCGCAGGTGGTGGTGGACGTTGCGAACTCGCCGTCATTCGAAGACCAGGCGGTGCTGCAGTTCTTCGAGTCCTCGGGCCGCAACCTCGCTGCTGCCGAAAATGCGGCTGGCGTGGCCCACCACGTCGCGCTGTCCGTGGTGGGCACCGACAAACTCGAGCAGAGCGGCTACTTCCGCGCCAAGATGGCGCAGGAAGCGCTGATCCGCGGTGCAGGCATTCCGTATACGATCGTGCGCGCCACGCAGTTCATGGAATTCGTTGGCGCCATTGCCCAATCGGCGGGGCAGGCCGACACGATCAGCCTGACGCCGGCGTTTATCCAGCCCATTGCCTCGGATGACGTGGGGCAGGCGGTGGCCGACGCAGCGCTGGCCGCCCCGGTCAACGGCATCGTCGAAATTGCCGGTCCCGAACGCTTCCGCATGAGCGACCTTGTGCAGCGTTATCTGCAGGCGATCGGCGACACGCGCACCGTCGTGGCCGATCCGGCAGCGCGCTACTTTGGCGCCGAGCTCCGGGAGGGCACGCTGGTCCCGGAAGGCGAGGCTCGCCTCGGACACATCCACTTCGGGGAATGGATTGGTCAACAAAGACAAAAATGAGCCGGAGACGATGATGGATCGCGAGAGCTTGAAGCCTCCGCCATTGACACTGCTCGACAGATACCGGGGGCAGGGATTCACCGCGCTTTATACGACAACCGTTACGGTGACCGGAGGGGAGGCCGCGCACGGCAGGGCTTCCGGAACTGCCAGGTCCGACGATGGCAATCTCGTCCTCGACCTGCGGTTGCCTGAGGCGATGGGTGGTCCGGGAAATGGCACCAATCCAGAGCAGCTTTTCGCCGCCGGCTACGCCGCCTGCTTTCACGGGGCGCTGAGTCTTCTTGCCCAGCGTGCGCAGGTGGACATTGAGCAGGCGACGGTTGCGGTCGAGGTGTCCTTCGGCCGCGATCCCGTCGACGGCGGATACGGGCTGAACGCCGAGGTCCGCGTGCGCATGCCCGGCGTGGCCCGGCATCAGGCCGAAGAGCTGGTGCGCGACACCGAGCGCCTTTGCCCCTACGCCAAGATGGCCCGCGTGGGCATTCACAGCATTGTGAGAGTGATTGACTGATCGCGTTCAGGGTCGTCGTGCCGGGCGGTAAGCGATTGGTGTTGGCGCGGCAACAGTGTGGGCGCCGTGACGACACTACCGGCACGCAGCACTGCGCACTACGATGACCTCCAAGCGGTTCCCCGTGGCGAGAGGGAACCTCTTCCAACAGGAATGTCGAGGTACACGATGAACAAGCTCGAAGGAAAGGTGGCAGTCATTACCGGCGGGAACAGCGGTATCGGATTGGAAATAGCGAGGCGCTTCGTCAACGAGGGTGGGCAGGTGCTCATCGTTGGCCGGCGTGCCGACGCCGTCGATGCGACGGTAGCCGAACTGGGGCCGC
The DNA here is from genome assembly GCF_041726985.1 of Cupriavidus nantongensis. Lineage (GTDB taxonomy): Bacteria > Pseudomonadota > Gammaproteobacteria > Burkholderiales > Burkholderiaceae > Cupriavidus > Cupriavidus nantongensis_A. The sequence goes on from NZ_CP168302.1 coordinate 1,928,943, forward strand.
GGGCGATTGGCCTGACGGGCGATATCGCCGACCTCGCCACGCATGAGCGTGTGGCGAAGGCGGTCACCGAGCGGTTTGGCGGGGCCGACATCTATGTGGCCAACGCCGGCATGAACCAGATCACGCCTTCCTCCCAGGTAAGCGTCGATGAATACGACGCACAGTTCGACACCAACACCCGAGGTGTGTTCTTTGGCGTGCAGAAGATCGTACCGGTATTACGCGACGGCGGCGCCATTCTCCTCGTCAGTTCGATTGCCAGCGCCAAGGTACTCGATGGACACGCCGTCTATGCGGGGACGAAAGCAGCCATTGAAGCGTTTGCGCAGAACTGGGCGCTCGAGTTCAAGGCGCGTGGCATTCGGGTGAACGTCATCAGCCCAGGTCCTGTCGATACGCCGATCCTGTCCAAGCTCGGCGTTGCCGAGGATGACAGGCCAGCTTTCGAGGCGGCCATGGCAAGCGCCATTCCACTGGGCCGCCTTGGTCGCGCCGAGGAGATTGCATCTGCGGCACTGATGCTTGCCAGCGGGGAAGGCAGCTTCATTACCGGGGTGAACCTGCGCGTCGATGGCGGGATTGCACTCACCTGACCTTGCTGGCTGCCATTGCCCCGGCTTTTGGCTGGCCGGGATCTGTCAATCTATGTAGAGGTTCAGTTGGAGGCAGTGGCGCCGTCCCAGGTCAACCAATCCCTTCATCCTTCAACGCCTGCTGCACCGCCGGCCGCTCGCCAACCCTGGCCCGATACGCCTGCAGCGCAGGCCACCGGTCAAGCGACAGCTTGAAATGATCCGGCCATCTCAGGATGGTGAACAAGTAGGCGTCCGCAACACTGAAATCACCCATCAGGTAATCCTTGTCCGCCAGCTGCGGAGCCAGCCAGTCGAACCGCTGTGACAGGCGTGACCACGTCGCCTCTTTCTGCTCCTGCGGCGTGCCGGGTTTCCAGAAGGGCCCGAAGCCCTTGTGCAGTTCGGACGAAATGAAGTTCAGCCATTCCTGCAGCCGATAGCGCTCCAGCGTGTTGCACGCCGGAGCAAGTCCTTTATCCGGGGCCTGGTCGGCGATGTACTGGACTACCACGGCCGCCTCGGTCAGCCGGTCGCCCTGCTCGAGTTCCAGCGTCGGCACATAGCCCTTGGCATTGATGTCTTTGTAGTCGGTGCCACTCTCGGTTTTGTGCGGCTCGGCGCGCAGGTCGACGCGCTCGGTGGAGAAGGGAAGGCCGGCCTCGATGAGGGTGATATGTGCCGCCAGGGAACATGCGCCGGGAGCGTAGTAGAGCTTCATGATGGGTGCCTCCTTGGTAATGTGCGCCAGCGTGGGGACGTCAGGGGGAATTTAGCAATCGACATGCCCAAGCCGCTTCTCTCCGCCCGGTTGCCGAAGCCGGAAGCGTGCAATCCCGGCGGCCCAGTGTGTCGCGTGGCCTCGGCAGCCAGCGCCTGGTCGCGCCGGAATGGATTGCAAGGCGCGTAGCAGAAATTGCCAGGCGGGCGTTTCCGGCCTCGGTTCCCTGCGCCGGCGCAGGGGAAGCCGTTGGGAATGTTCCTTGCAGCGGCGGTACTCCGACTGACCTCGCCGGAGGTGGCTCCGGCTTCATGTGGAGGACACCATGAAAGCGGTTGTATTTCACGGCATCGGTGACATCCGGCTGGATGACGTGCCGGAGCCGGTGATCGAGCAGGATACCGACGCGATCGTGCGCCTGACCGCCAGTGCCATTTGCGGCACCGACCTGCACTTCGTGCGCGGCACCATGGAAGGGCTGGCGCCGGGCACGGTGCTGGGCCACGAAGGCGTGGGCGTGGTCGAGGCCCTCGGCGACGGCGTGCGCAACCTCAGCGTGGGCGACCGGGTCGTGATCCCGTCCACCATTGCCTGCGGCTATTGCTCGTACTGTCGCGCCGGCTACTACGCCCAGTGCGACAACGCCAACCCGCACGGCAAGCAGGCCGGCACCGCCTTCTATGGCGGGCCCGAGCAGACCGGACCGTTCCAGGGGCTGCAGGCAGAGAAGGCACGCGTGCCGTTTGCCCATGTCAACCTGGTCAAGCTGCCGGACAACATCAGCGACGAGCAGGCGATCATGCTCTCCGACATCTTCCCGACCGGCTATTTCGGCGCCGACCTCGCCAGCATACATCCCGGCCACACGGTGGCGGTGTTCGGCTGCGGCCCGGTGGGGCAGTTCGTGATCGCGTCGGCGAAGCTGATGGGCGCTGGCCGCATCTTTGCCGTGGATACGGTGGCCGACCGGCTCGACATGGCGCGCGCGCAGGGCGCAGAGGTGGTGAACTTTGATGCCGAAGACCCGGTGCAGACCATCGTGGAGCTGACCGGCGGCATCGGCGTGGACCGGGCCATCGATGCCGTCGGCGTCGATGCCATGCACGCGCACCACGGTCCGGCGGCGCAGGATCCGTCCATCCCCGAAAGCGAGCAGGAGGCCGCCCGCCTGGCGCCGCACGCCCACCCCACGGAGCAGGGCAACTGGGTCCCCGGCGACGCGCCGGCGCAGGCACTGGATTGGGCCATCCGCGCGCTGGCCAAGGCCGGCACGCTGTCGATCATCGGCGTGTATCCGCCCACCGACCGCAGTTTCCCGATCGGCGCGGCGATGAACAAGAACCTGACGGTGCGCATGGGCAACTGCAACCACCGCGCCTATATCCCGCGGCTGGTCGAGCTGGTGCGCACCGGTGCGGTCGACCCGGCCGCCATCCTGACGCGGCGCGAGCCGATGACCTCGGCGATCGAGGCTTATCAGGCGTTTGACCAGCGGCAGCCTGGGTGGATCAAGGTAGAGCTGCAGCCTGGGTCGGTGCACTAACCTGGGGGGCCAGGTGCTCCGCCGCGGGAGCGGCGGAGCTCACTGACTTGCCGTCCAGGGGCGATAGCGCACCTGATCCGGCATGCCGTCGATGGCCTGACCGACAACTTCCGTCGCAGCTTACCGGGATGTCATGCTCGCGCAAGGTTTTGGTGCGAGTTGGATTCATACCATTGGATTGGACGAATTCCACGGCGAGGTCAAGCCAGCCGACAAGCTCGAACTTGTCAATTCCCTGCAGCAGGCCGGCGCGGTGGTTGCCATGGCCGGCGAAGGCGGATGTGGGTATCGCCATGGGAACCGGTACCGACGTCGCGATGAACAGCGCCCAGGTCACGCTGGTCAAGGGCGATTTGCGCGGCATCGCCCGTGCACGGCAACTCTCGCACGCGACCATTCGAAACATGAAGCAGAATCTCGGTTTTGCGTTCATCTACAACGCCCTCGGCGTGCCGCTGGCGGCCGGCGTGTTGTATCCCGCGACGGGCCTGTTGTTGTCACCGATGATCGCGGCGCTGGCGATGAGCCTGAGTTCCGCCTCGGTCATCGCCAATGCGCTGCGTCTCAGGAACGCTGCTTCGTAAGGCGGATGCGGGTGGATACGGGGTGATCCTACTTATTTGTCAGGAGTCAGGTGTAGTGATGAAGCTTATTGGTGCAGGCGCGACATGAACAAATCAGGCAAACCACGCTGGCGAATCGTGGTGCTGCTTGTGCTCGGTGGGACGATTGCCACCGCCGTTGCACTGCAGACCAGGCGTTACCTTGATACGCCCTCCGACGCCGGCAAGCCACGCGATATGCGGCAGTTGCGCATCGATGCCACCGATGCGGCCAGCGTCGCGCAGGGTCGCAAGATCTACGCGCAGCAATGCGCCGCATGCCATGGCGCCAACCTGGAGGGCCAGCCCAACTGGCGCGAGCGGCTACCGAACGGCCGGATGCCGGCGCCTCCGCATGATGCGTCCGGTCATACCTGGCATCATCCCGACGCCGTGTTGTTCGCGATTACCAAGAACGGGCTCGTACCCGGCGTGACGGCTCCGGAGGGGTATGTCAGCGATATGCCGGCGTTCGGGCAATCGCTGTCCGACGACGACATCGTCGCCGTGCTGGCGTATATCAAAAGTACCTGGCCACGGAAAATGGCTGCGGCGCAGCGGGAGGCGACGGAAGCGCAAGATCGTTGACGGCCCGTCGGCAGCAGGGCGACGGGCCGTCCAGTGCAATACGACTATGGTTGTTATTGGACCCTCAATCAATAGTCCCATTGCACCGGCACGAACCGGAACTGTTCGCCGTGCTTCGCAACATGCCCGATCGACGGGAACGCAACATGCGCCGCGGCCAGCAGGGCGCCGGTTGCAGCGGCTTCGTTGAGCAGCGCGATACGCACGTCCGTGGCCACTTCGGGATCATGCTCGAAGCCATTCTGCCAGTCGGGCCGCTCGAAGCCGACTTCGAAGATCGCGTCGCCGACGAATGTCAGTTTCTCGCCGTTCGATGCCACGTCGACGACACAATGCCCCGGCGTGTGCCCGCCCGTCACGCGCGCCGACACGCCCGCTGCGATCTCCACGGTCTGGTCGAACTGCACGATGTTCTCGCTGTAGGTCTGCGCAAACATTGCCGCCGCCTTGCGGAGCGCGGGAGGCACCGCTTCCGGCATTACCGTCTTGCTGAAGTCCGGATTTTTCCAGAACTCCACTTCCGCGGCCGCTACGTGAATGCGCACGTCCGGCCGCAGCTTGGCCTTGACGCCATCGACGTTCAGCCCGCCGACGTGGTCCATATGCATATGCGTGATCACGATATCGGTGATCGCGGCCAGGTCGATGCCCGCCGATTCCAGGCGCATTACCGACCGACCGGCGCGCGTGAAGTACTCGAAGCCGTCGCCCACGCCCGAGTCGATCAGGATCAGACGTTCGCCGCTGCGCACGAGCGCGATGTTCAGCGCCCAGTCGAAGGTGTCGCGTTGCAGGAAGCGGCCATCGAACCAGGCGTTGCGGTCGGCCTGGCTTACGTTGGTGGACATGGTCGAGGTCGGCAACGGCAGGATGCCATCGCTGATCAGCACGACATCGACGTCACCCACGCGCACGGCGTAGCGGGAGGGCACGAGTTCGCCGGCACCATCCTTGCCAAGGTTGGCGGTAACCGGCTGCACATTGCGAGTTGTTTCGCTCATCATCGGGAGTCCTGTCAATGGGTGGGAAAGCCGCACTGGGCGGCAGGCGTGTTCCGCGGCGTTGCGCGGACATCCTTCTCGACCGTCGCGGGTTCCGTGCGACCATCGTTGCAACCGATTCTAGGCAGCGGGAGCGATTGCCAGTAGCGTCGCGGAGGCCTTCAGTATGTTGAGCGGGCCGCAACAATTGGCGCTGGACGGGCGACGAGCGGGGGCGTGAGTGACAGGGTTTACAGCCAGGTTGCCTTGTCAGGGGCTCAGTGGTGCAGCATCGGATAAACGGCCAGGCCGATCAATGCGGCACCGGTAATGATGACCGGCTCAGGCAGCTTTTTGAACTTCAGCAGTAGTGCGACCGTAACCAGCGCCAGCAGAAGGGTGGGGCCATCAATGATCGAGCGTTTGGCCAGCACGATGACGGCGCCGGTAATCGCGCCAATCGCCGCCGCCGTGACGCCGTCGACAAAGGCGAGGATGGCGGGAAGCTTCCCGTATTTCTTGAAGTAGGGCGCGGGCAGTACCGTGAACAGGTAGCACGGCAGGAAGGTAGCCAATGCCGCCACACAGGCCCCGGGCAGTCCGGCCACCAGGTAGCCGATGAATCCGACCGTGATGACCACCGGGCCGGGAGTGATCATGGCGACGGCTACCGCATCGACGAATTGCTTTTCGTTGAGCCAGTGGTATTCCGTTACCACGCCGCCGTAGAGAAACGGCACGATCGCAAGACCCGAGCCGAATACAAAGGCGCCCGCCTTGGCAAAGAACATCCCGAGCTGCGACAGCAGCGGCCAGTCGAGTGCGCTGAACAGGCCGCTTGCGGCTGGCATCTGCGTGGCCGCCAGCGCATTGGCGCCGCTTTGGCGCAGCCACTTCGGGGGTGCGCGCCAGAACCAGACCAGTACGCCGGCGGCGAGGAACAGCCAGGCGATCTCGGATTCCGTGATGACGGTCACGGCAGCCAGCGTCAGGTAGATCGCCCACAACAATTTGTCGCGGCCCACGCTCTTGGTGGTCAGCTTATAGGCGCTGATGGCAATGATGCCGATGACGGCGGCGCCCACGCCATAGAACACTGACTGCATCCAGGTCAGTCCGCCAAAGCGGACATAGGCCCAGCCCAATCCCAGCACCATGAGAAAGGACGGCAGCACGAATGCCAGACCAACCAGCGTGGCGCCGCGAATGCGGTAATGCACGTAGCCGAGATAAATTGCCAATTGCGCGGCCAGCGGGCCTGGTGCCAGTTGCGCCAGCGCGAGGCCTTCCTTGTAATCGCCATCGGTGATCCAGCCGCGCCGCTCCACCAGGTCGCGGTGCATATAGCCGGCCAGTGCTACCGGGCCGCCGAAGCCCAAGGTACCCAAGCGAAGGAAATAAACCACCAACTGCCAGAGGGTATAGGCGGGATGATCAGGGCGTTGCTGTGGTGCCATGGTGGAATCTGTTCAGGGTCTTTTGTTGGCTGAAAAATGCGCGTAGAGAGAATCCAGCACCGAGATGATTTCCGCCAGCAACGCGTCGTCATCCTGCAGCCGCGCTCGCGCGCCGGCCAGCACGGCTTCGAAGCCGCTGGCCTCCGGCACCGAGATACCGCCGATGTCCAGTGCATGGACCATTCTGGCAAGCCGGCTGAGTCCCCGGTCAGCCTCGAGTCCAAAACTCGCCAGCAGCACTTCGAACGAAACGCGCTCGCCCACATGCGTGAAGGTCGCTCCGTCGAAGTCGAAGCCCAATGCATCGTCCGGGCAATCGGCGGGGCTTTCCAGCCAGAGGAACTGGGCATGGGGATCGATGAAGCGCCGGATCAGCCAGGCGCTGGCCACGCGGTCCACCCACAGGTGGCGGCGCGTGGCCCAGCGCCGCCCCTGATATTGCGCGGCATCCCGGCGCGGGATCGCACGTGTGAGCGGCCGGGGCTCGCCGGGCGACTGAATTGCCTCGATGGCCCGGCTGAAATCATTCCATCCGGCTTCTGCGCGGCGCGATGCCTCATTCGGAAAGAAGTCGATCCGGCGGATCGCTTCATAGGCGCGCTCGTGGCGGCGCAGCAGTCGATTCAGTTCAGCGCCGTTCTGATCGGAGAGCACCTCAAGCGCTTCGGTCAACGCAGCCTGCAGCTCGTCATAATCAGCGCCCCGGTCGAACAAGGCGCGGAACGCGCCCTCTTCATCCGGATTTTCGGCATTGACTTGCAGGAGCCAGGCCTGGCCGTTTTCCTGCCGCGTTTCGTCAGCCAGCTGGCGCAACTGGCCGACCTGCTCCACGCCCCCGGGCAAAAGATAGGCACCGTCACGCAGGGCGGCGCAACCCATACTCTTGATCGCGCGCCAGATGCGCATGCGCGCGGTGGCGCCGGACGTGGGAAGCGTCACGATCAGCAGCGCCCAGGGTGGTGTGGTTCCGGTCATGGGCGCATGTTAGAAGCCTATAACGGGTATTTCAATGTTGTAGAGGTCTCTACAAAAAAGTCTTTCCGGTCACATCGGATATTGGCTAAGTGCTTGTCACACGACTGGTGCGGAAAATTGCGGTCAGCTCCCAAGCGGGAAGGACCTGCCCAGTCCGTTCAATCCGTTTTCACCACCAAGTAGCAGATGGGGGACCGGGCTCGGCCTGTCCATCAGCTACGCGCTGGTCGAGCGCTATGGCGGCCGTATTGCCGTGGAAAACACAGTCGGGCAGGGCGCGGAGTTTATCGTCTGGTTGCGCGAAGACGTGGCCGCGGCAGCGGCAGAGCCGGATGACCGGTGGTCATAACGACTCAGCCTCAGGCTGCAACGCCTCTGCCATCTGATCCACCTGCATCTTGATCATCGCCAGCAGGCAATGGACGCCGTGGCATCCCTCGGACCGTTCGCTTTCCACTTCCAGCAGCGACAGGACGCTACCCAAACCGGCCTGGATTCGGTCGAGCGATTCCAGGGTTTCCGCCGGAATGCCGACGAAGATGGTTTCGTGCTGCGGATGGGGTTTCTCTTGCATTGCGTTCTCCTATAGAGGGTTGGGAGACCCGCCTGATGCAAACAGTAGAGGGTGGCGGGCCTGGCAGCGGGGGTCGAAAAACCGGCTCGCAGACGAACAACCGGCCAGCCTAATTGGCTGCCCCGCCCGGCCCGCCATGGTGAAGCGACGCGCGCGTGCGTTTGGAGATGGTCGCCTGAGCGACCATCCGTCCACGAGAAGCGGGTTTCGACGCCCGATCACCGTTGTTTCGGTGATGGGCATAGTTTTGCTTTTTCGGTGGGGGATGGCGATCAGATGATTCGCAATTCATGTGTCTGGCGACTGGCTGAGATCGACCTTCTCGGTCGTTTAGCAGTGCCAGGCTGAACGGCGAACCTGCTCCATTTCGGTCAATCGGGGCACGCCGGGCGACACCTGATGCCTCTTCGTCAATCGGCTATGCTGCGTGGACTGCTTTGGATTTGTCGCGAGGCCCATCGAGAGATTGGCCACCATGCCAAAGCAGCCGGGCCGGCAGCGCCAGCAACAGCGCGAACGCTCCCACCGCCAGCAGCGCGGCAAGCAGGTCGAACGCGAGGTAAAGCTCGCCGGTACGGGTCTTGATCGCTCCCACGGCGATCGGGCTGAGCAAGGCCGCCACGCCGCCCAGGCTGCTGATCAGCGCGATCCCGGCGGGGGCCTGCGTTCCGCCCAGGTACGCCGGCGGAATCGTCCAGAAAACCGGCAGCGCGGCCAGGCACGCCGCAGCACCGACTGTCATGCACGCCACTGCCGGCACCAGATAGCCGCGCAGCATGCCCATCAGCAGGAAGCTGGCGGCCGCCACCAGCAGGCATCCTGCCACGTGCCAGCGCCGTTCCAGACGGCGGTCCGAGCTGCGCGCGAGCAGGTACATGGTCGCGAGCCCAAGGACATAGGGCAGGGTAGAGATCCAGCCGATGCGCGCCACCCGGGCTTCACCGAAGTCCTGGATCAGCGTCGGCATCCAGTAGGCGATGGTGTTGGTGCAGGCATAGATAGAAAGGAAGGCCAGTCCGATGACATAGATGCGGGGGTCCTTCAGCAGCGCCACGATGCCGCCGTGCTGGCGCGCGTGGACTTCCCTGCCGAGGTCGCCTGCGAGCATGGCCTTCTCCGCCGGCGTGAGCCACGTTGCCTGCGCGGGGCCGTCATCAAGGTAGCGCCAGGCCACCAGGCCCAGCAGCATCGCGGGAAGACCTTCGACCACGAACAAGGCCTGCCAGTCGCGCAGCCCCAGCCACCCGTCCAGGTGCAGCATGATTGCTGCCGCCAGCGGGCCGCTGATCATCCCGGCGAAGGTGCCCGACATCAGGAACAGCGACGTGATCTGACCGCGGCGCTGCGCCGGGAACCAGTAGGTCAGGTACAGGATGACGCCCGGGAAGAAGCCGGCCTCGGCCACGCCCAGCAGGAAGCGCGCGGCGTAGAGCGCTTCGGGCGAATTGACCTGGCTGGTGGCGACGGTTGCCAGGCCCCACAGCAGCAGGATGCGGGTGATGGTCCGGCGCGCGCCGGTCTTCTGCATATACAGGTTGCTGGGTACCTCGAACAGGATGTAACCGGCGAAGAAGGCCGCCGCGCCGATGCCGTAGGCCGCATCCGAAAGGCCCAGGTCGCTGGCCATGCGCAGCTTGGCGAACGAGATGTTGATGCGGTCGATCGTGTTCAGCACATAGGCCGCAAACAGGAACGGCAGCAGCCGCCAGGTGATCTTGCGATACAGCGCGGCAAGCGAGCTGGCATCCTGCGATGGCGCCGAGGTGACGGCTGAGGCGGGGGCGAGTGGTTGCACTACGTACTCCTGGGAACTTGCGCGATGGGGCCGGCAAGAGCCGGCCCCCGGGGGTCAGGCTGCGGTTTCCCGCATGGCGCGGTCCAGCATCGGTACCGCGAGTTCGCAGGCCTCGATGCCTTGCAGGCTGACGATCTTCAGCACCGCCAGGATCTGCGCGCGCGTGGCACCCAGGCGCAGCGCGGCTTCGATGTGCCGCTGGGTGCCGTGGCCGTACATGTGCGTGATCGCGGCATCGCCGGCGATGCAGAGGAACTCGATCCACAGCGGCGGCAGGATGTGGTCCTGCCACAGGCCGAAGCCCATCGCCAGGAATTTCTCCAGGTATTGCGGATCCCAGCGGTACAGTGTTTCCCACAGCGGGTTGAACATGCCGTTGGCACGCACCGCGTCGCACACCGGCGTCGCGCCCGGCGCCACCGGTTCATCCGGGATGCCGGCGCGCGCCAGTTCCTCGGCCAGCGCCGGCACGCCGACCGCACAGGCATGGATGCCGACCACGCTGGCCAGCTTGAAGACTTCCAGGATCTCGGCGCGCGTGGCGCCCAGCCGGATCGCCTCGCGCACGTGGCGCGACACGCCCGGTTTGTACAGATGCGTGGCAGTGACGTCGATATTCAGTCGGATCAGTGCGACGAGCTTGGGATCGAGCACGCCTTCGGCATGCGCATCGCGCGCCAGCGCGACCCAACTGGCGATCCACCTGGGATCCCATTCGGTCAGCGGATCGAGTTCGCTGCCAAGCACGCCGGTGTCGCGCAGCGACTTGTAGTTGGGAAAGAGGTTGTGTTGCATGGCTGTAGAAAAATCCGGGGCTGGCTCAGATAGCCGAGCCGCCATTGGGGCTGATGATCTGTCCGACGAGGTAGTGCTCGTCGCTGGCGAGGTGCAGCACGGTGGCGGCGTATTCCTCGACGGTGCCGAAGCGTCCCGCCGGGCAGCTTTGCCAGAGCCGGTTGCGACCGTCTTCGCCGATTTTTTCCAGGTAATCGTTGAAGGCGGGCGTCGCGACGCCGCCAGGTGCCATCGCGTTGACGTAGATGTTCGCGCCGGCCACTTCCATTGCCACGGAACGGGTGAAGGCAATCACCGCGCCCTTGGTTGCGCTGTAGTGCGGGCTGTGTGCGCTGCGCGACGAGATCCCGGCGATCGAGGCGATATTGACGATGCGGCCGTAGCGTTGTGGCTGCATCAGCCGCAGCGCCTCGCGGGTGCAGTAGAACGTGCCATGCACATTCACGCCCCAGTAGCGCAGCCATTCCTCATCGGTGATCTCGCTGGTGAAGCCGAGGGACGCGCGCGGAACCGGAGTCTGCAGGTACGCATACAATTGGTTGCGGCGCTCGGTGTCCACCGGTCGGTTCGGGGTCAGCGCGGCGTTGTTGACGAGGATATGCACCGTGCCGAAGGTCTCGCGCGCCTGCGCGAACATATCGGCCACTTGCTGGCTGGACGATACGTCGCAGACGACGGACAGGCAGCGTCGGCCTTCGGCGAGGACCGCCTCGCGCGCCGCGGCCAGCGATGCCGGATTGATATCGCATATCACCAGGTCGGCACCGGCGCGTGCCAGTGCCACGGCGATGCCCTGGCCCAGGCCCGGGCCAACGCCGGTCACGAGGGCGATCTTGTTGGTCAGTTTCATGATCGGTTGCTGCAGAGGAAGCTGTGCTCAGGAGCCCACGGCACGCGCTGCCGAGGCATCGCGCGCCGTGGCGGATGGCTGCGTTCAGACGCTTCCCGGCACCGTGAAGCCGCGCTGCCCAGGCTGGCGGTTCGGCGCCATGCCGAGCTGGCGGATGGTCTCGTCGGCGCTGTCGTACCACTCGTCGATCTTGTAGATGCGGCGCGCTTCCTTGCCGTTGGCGACGTCGCGGCCCAGTTCGCGCGCCAGGCGCACGGTCTGCTCGATCTGCTGCACCGAGGTCATGCGTTCGCCCTTGCGGCCCCACAGGTTGTCCTCGATGCCCACGCGCACATGCAGGCCCAGTGCGATCGCCATCGCATTCATCGGGAGCACCGCGCGCATCGCGCTTTCGATGGTCAGCACCGCGCCGTCCGGGGTGCGGCGCGCGAACTCAATCATGTCGGCCGGGTGCAGGCCCGCCGCGCCGCCGCCGATGGCGACGTAGTTCAGGATCAGCGGACCGCGGTACAGGCCCTTGCGGATCAGGCGCTCGACCGTCTCCAGCTGCGCCACGTGGCCCAGCATGAAGTGCGGCTGGATGCCGGCCTTGCTCAGGCGCTCCAAATGCTCGATGAAGAATGACGGCTTGGAGTCGACCACCATCTCGCTGTACGCCTTCAGGTACTCAGGCTTTTCGAGGATGGTGCCCTGCACGTCGTCGGCGGTCAGCATCTCGCAGATATTCATCTGGCTGGTGTTGATCGCGATCGTGACCTGGTCAGGCTTCGGGTCGAGTTCGGCCAGCATGTGGCGCGTGTCATAGTCCAGCCACTCGGCGGCCTTGCCTTCCCCTTCGGGTGCGAACGAAATCGAGCCGCCCACCTGCAGCACCATGTCGGGCACGGCTTCACGCAGGCGCGCCAGCATTTCGTTGAACATCGACAGGCGCTTGGAGCCCTTGCCGTCCGACTCGCGCACATGCACGTGCAGCACGGTAGCGCCGGCGTTGTAGCAATCGACGGCCTTCTGGATCTGGGCATCCATGCTGACGGGGATGTCGTCCGAGTCGGTGGGCAGCCACTGCGGCCCGTAAGGTGCGACCTGGATCACCAGTTTTTCCTGGTTTTCGGGAAGCAGGCTGTCGTCGAGAAAATGCATGGATAGTCTCCTGATGGTGAAGCCCCTGACATGGGGGCGGTGCAGGTATTCTGGACGCCGGCCGTGTGCTGCGTTTATCCTGCTGTCACTATTTCCTATTCTTTTGTCACAGCTGGTGAAAACCCGAACCATGAAGCCGGAGAGCCGTTCGGTCCCGGTCGGCACGCTTGCACGGGTGGTCGAGGTGCTACGGGCGCAGGGCGCCGATCCCTGGCCGCTGCTGCGCCGCCACGGCATCGGCCCGGCCTCGCTGGAAGAGCCCATGGCGCCGCTGGCGCTGACACTCTGCGGCCGCATCCTGGCCGATGCGGCCGACGCCTCCGGCCGGCCCCATTTCGCGGTGCAGGTGGGCGCGCGCGCCAATATGGAGAACGCCGGGCCGCTGCGCCTGTTGCTGCTGTCGTCGCGCAATGTGCGCGACGCGGTGGAGGGGCTGCTGCGCTACGGGCGCATCTGGTACCAGGGCATAGACACGGCGCTGACCGTGCGCGAAGGCTATGCCGCGTTCTCTATCGAGATCGACGGTGCCTTCGCGGGCCGCGACGAACTGCTGACTGCCTACCTCGCGGCCAACCTGCAGATGTTCCGGCTGATGCTGGGCAAGCATTGGTTGCCCGCGGCGGTCTCCCTGTCGCGACCGCCACCTCCCGAGTTGGCGCCGTTCGTCGCGCACTTCGGCCCCGATGTGCGCTTCGGCCAGCCGCGCGATGAGTTCGCGTTCCCGGCCGGCACGCTGGAGCAGCGCTGTGGCGTGGCGGACGAGGCAGTGGAGTCCTCGGTGGTGCGCTACCTGAGCGAGCTGGAATCGCATGTGGCGCCGGATTTCCTCGGCCAGGCCCGGCAGGCGCTGCGCGACCTGATGCTGCTGGGCGAGTGCACCGCGCCACGGCTGGCCTCGCTGTTCGCGGTGCATCGCTTTACGCTGCATCGCCACCTGCAAGACCACGGCACCTCGTTCGCGCAACTGCTGGATGAAGAGCGCGAAGCGCTGGCGCGAAGGCTGCTGGGCCATACCGATATGCCGCTTGGCGATGTCGCGCGGGCGCTGGGCTTCAAGACGCAGGCGGGATTCAACAAGGCCTTCCACCGCTGGCAGGGGGTCGCGCCTGGCGCCATGCGCGCGGGCAAACGGCGGCGGCCGCGGCTTACCTTGCACCGCGATTAAGCCGCTTCGGGGTTTGCGCTGCGCTGGCATGACCAATCGCTTATGCTTCTGCGGTTTTATTTCATTGGTTTTCACGGCCGGATCGTGCGCAAAATCCCGGTGCACACACGCCACCGATGCCCTCGGCGCCATTGACCTCGGGCATCGCCATCCACAGAAACGGCGTGGGCTTACGGAGACAATATGAAATCACGCCAGACCTCGCGCCGCACGCGCGCATGGCATCTCGCAGTACTGACTGCCGCCGCGCTGGCTGCGGCCCCCGTCCTCGCGCAGGACACGTGGCCCTCGCGCCCCATCCGCATGGTCGTGCCGAGCCCCGGCGGCAGCGGTCCCGATGTGCTGGCGCGCGTGTTCGCCGAACAGATCTCGAAGGCGCTGAAGCAGCCCGTGGTGGTCGACAACAAGCCCGGCGCCAACGGGCAACTGTCGGTCGATGCCGTCGTGCGCGCGCAGCCGGACGGCTATACCGTACTGCTGGCGAGCGCTTCTGCCACCGTGATGAACCAGGCGATCCAGCCGAAGCTGCCGTTCAACATCGTCGATGACCTGGTGCCGGTCGCGCAGATCGGTTCGGGCGGGGTGCTGCTGGTGGTCACGCCGGACTTTCCGGCAAAGGACATGAAGTCGTTCGTGGCAACGGTCAAGACGCAGCCCGGCAAGTATGACTACGGCAGCTGGGGGATCGGCTCGGGCGGACATCTCGCCATGGCGCAGCTGCATACGCTGGCGGGCATCGAGCTCACCCATGTCCCCTACAAGGGCGTGCCGCCGATCCTGACCGACCTGCAGGGCGGCGTGCTGAAGATCGCCTTCGTCGACATCACCACCTCGATGCCGCTGGTGAAGAGCGGCAAGATTCGCCCCCTGGGCATCACCGGCAAGCACCGCGCGCCCGCGTTCCCCGATGTGCCGACCATGGCCGAGCAAGGCTTCCCGATGACCAACGAGGGCTGGTATGGGCTGTTCGTGCCCAAAGGCACGCCGCGCGAGATCGTCGTGACGCTGAACCGGGAGATCAACAAGGCGCTGCGCTCGCCGGCGCTCACCACGCGCTTCCAGCAGCTAAACATGATGGCCGATCCGCCGCTGACCACGCCGGAAGAATTCGCGCGCACGGTGCGCAACGACTATGCCACATGGGCCAACGTGGTGAAGGTCAACGGCATCAGGCCGGAATAGCGGGGCGCATTGCAGGTGAAGCGCAGGCCAGTCAGCCGGCCGCAGCCTGTTCCGCGCAATGCTGGAACAGTTCGACGGCCGGCGAGGGGGCCTTGCCAGCCAGCGTGAAGGTGGACACTGGCAGCAGCACGCCGGGTATCTCCAGCGGCAGCACATGGGCCAGGCCGCGGTCTTCATAGGTGCGCGCCAGGCGCCCGGTCATCGTCGCCACCGCCTGCATCGCCTCCAGCAGACCCAGCACCAGGCCGGCCGATACGGATTCGACGTGATTGGCCGGCACTTCCACCTTCATGCGCCGCAACGACGCGTCCAGGCTCTGGCGCAGCCTGGCGGTGCGCGGCGGCACGACCCACGGGTACGGCGCCAGGTCGGGCCAGCCCACCTTGGCGCGTGCCGCCAGAGGATGCTCCGGGTGGACCGCCACGCGCAGCACTTCCTCATACAGGTGGCGCTGCTCGATATCCGCGGCCGTGGCCCGCTCCGACAGCGCTCCCAGCACGATGTCCAGCCGGCCCGTGCGCAGCTGGCCCATCAGCACGTCCATCGGCGCCTCGTAGACCGCGATGTTCAGCGTCGGCATCCGCGCCTTGGCCAGCGCGATGATGCGCGGCGCGAGCGCGAGCGTCGAACCCGGCATGGCGCCGACGGCGATCGATGCGCATGCGCCTTGCCCCAACGCCAGCAGCTCGTCGCCGGCGCGGTCCAGCTCGTCCAGGATCGATTGGGCATAGCGGACAAAGATCATGCCGTGCGGCGTGGGCTCGATGCCGCGTGGCCGGCGCACAAACAACGGGTAGCCCAGGCCTTCCTCGACCTCGGCCAAGGTCTTCGATACCGCTGGCTGGGTGAGGTTCATGGCGTTGGCGACGCGCGCGACCTGCCGGTACTCCTCCAGTGCTATGACCAGACGGAGATGGCGCAGCTTTAGTCCGCTGCGCAGGAAACCGATCGCGTTCATGGTGAAAACCCCTAGAAACAAAGCTTGATTCATTGCGGCGCGGCCGGCAGTGGTCACACTCCTCGCCGCGTGATATTACCTTTTGGTTTGGTCAGACGCATCAACTTTCATTAGTCATGCGCGCGCTGCCTTCGCACAATGGCTGTACCGGCCCGGCAATGGCCCGGACAACAAGGAGACAGCAATGGAAGCAGCACAGGCGGCAGCGACACTGAAGGCAGTGGACACCCCGGCGGCATGGGAGGCCAGCGACATTGCCGCGAAGGAGGGCGAATGGGTGGTCAGGCTGAGCGCGGACGAGATCGCGCAACTCGACACAGCGCTGGCGCATACGAAAGCGCTTGGCCTCGCCGTGCCAGCCATCGGCAAGGAGACGTTCCCGCTCGGCAGCCTTGCCGCGAAGCTGGAAGACCTGCGCCATCGGCTGGAGCGGGGACTGGGCGTGGTGCTGCTGCGCGGACTGCCGGTGGAGCGCTATACCAAGATGGATGCCGGCACGATCTACTGGGGTATCGGCATGCACCTGGGCCGCGCCGTCGCTCAGAACGCGTTTGGCGACGTGCTGGGCCATGTCTGGGACCTCGGCAAGGACCCCAAGGAAGACATGACGGCGCGCGGCTACCAGTCGCGGCATCGCCTGCCGTTCCATACTGACGGCGCCGACGTGGTCGGGTTGCTGTGCCTGCGCACGGCGCGCCGCGGCGGCATGAGCAGCATCGCCAGTTCGATGGCGATCCACAACGCCATGCTGCGCGAGCACCCCGAACTGCTGGCACGGCTGTACCAGCCGTTTGCGTTCGACCGCCGGCACGAAGAGGCACCAGGCCAGGCGCCGTTCACGATGACCCATGTCTTCAGCTGGCACAACGGCCGGTTGTTCAACCGCTATATCCGCAGCTTCATCAATACTGCGCAGCGCTTCCCCGACGCGCCGCGGCTGGCGCCCGAGGATATTGCCGCGCTCGACAGGTTCGACGCATACACGCAGGACCCGCGCTTCCGCATCGACATGGAGCTGGCGCCCGGCGACATGCAGTTCCTGAACAACTACGTCGTGCTGCACTCGCGCACCAGCTACGAGGACTATCCCGAGCTCGACCGCAAGCGCCACCTGCTGCGGCTGTGGCTGTTCACCCCGGGCCTGGCCGACGTGCCAGAGAGCTTCCGGCTGCGCTACCTGCTGACCGACGCCTGGGCCAAGAACCCGCGTCCGCCGATCTATGACGTCAACCAGATCATGGGCGTGACCACGCATTGAAGCGTCCCTCTTTTCCGCTATCCCAGACAAGGAACCTCCGCAATGAACGCCCCCATCATCTCCCTTCACGGCAAGACCGCCTGGATCACCGGCGGCTCCAGCGGCATTGGCCGCGCCTGCGCGCTTTCGCTGTGGCAAGCGGGCGCGACGGTCGTGATCTCCGCACGCAGCGAAGCGGCGATCGCCAGCCTGGTTGCCGAATGCCGCAACGAGCGTGTGATCGCGCTGCCGCTGGACGTCTCCGACCGCGAGGCCGTGGCGTCCGCCGGCCGGCAGTTGCACGAGCGCGTCGGCGCCGTCGATATCCTCGTCAATGCCGCGGGCATCAACGTGGCCAACCGCAAGCTGTCCAGGCTGACGCCGGCCGACTGGGACCAGGTCATCGACATCAACCTCAACGGCGCGTTCTACTGCATGCATGCGGTGCTGCCGGGCATGCGCGACCAGGGTGAGGGCACGATCGTCAATATCTCGTCGTGGGCCGGGCGCTACGCCTCGGCGTTGACCGGTGCCGCCTACGGCGCCAGCAAGCACGCCATGGCGGCCATGACGACGTCGGTGGCCATGGAAGAGTGCGCCAACGGCATCCGTGCCTGCGCCATCTATCCGGGCGAGACTGCTACGCCGATCCTGATCAACCGGCCCACGCCGCCCGCCGCGGAAGACCTCGCCCGCATGCTGCAGCCCGAAGACGTGGCCGCGGCGGTGGCGTTCGTGGTGTCGCTGCCGGCGCGCGCCACGGTGAACGAGCTGGTCATCAGCCCCACGTGGAATCGCGCCTTCGTTGGCTTCCAGCCGCCGCCCAGACGCGGCTGAGCAGCACCGGCGACCGACAGGGCCGCTGCCGCGGTGGCGATCCAGCACCAGGCAGCGGCGCGCCCGGTCAATGCATGGCAGCACAAATCCGGAGGAAGACAACATGAACCGACGCAGCTGGCTGCAGCACCTGATTCCCGCCGCCATGGCGGCTTGCCTCGCGCCAAGGGTACTCGCGCAAGCGCCTGCGCCCTCGGCGTGGCCATCGCGCCAATTGCGAATGATCGTGCCGGGCGGCGCGGGCTCGGGTACCGACCTTATCGCCAGGGTGTTCGCGGAACCGCTCTCGCGCGCGCTGCGGCAGCCGGTGGTGGTGGAAAACCGGCCCGGCGCCAATGGCATCGTCGGCAACAATCTGGCGGCCAAGGCGGCACCCGACGGCTATACCATCCTGTTCAGCAACGCCTCCGCCATTGCGGTCAACGCGGCCCTGCGTGACGGCATGCCTTACGACACCCTCAGGGACCTCACGCCGGTGATCCAGGTCAGCGCCGGGGGCGTGCTGCTGGTGGCAACGGCCGAGACTCAGGTGCGCGACCTCGCCAGCTTTGTCGACTACGTCCGCGCGCATCCCAATATTGCCTATGGCACCTGGGGCGTCGGCTCGACCGGCCACCTGGCGATGGAAGCCATCGCCCGCGCGCGCGGCCTGCCCATACGACATATCCCCTACAAGACCATGGGGCAATTGCTCACCGACCTGCAGGGCGGGGTCGTCAGCATCGCGTTCGTCGACGCACGTTCGCCGCTGTCGCTGATCCAGGCCGGCAAGCTGGTGCCGGTCGCCATGACCGGCACGCGGCGTTCGCCGATGCTGCCGGAGGTGCGGACGCTGAAGCAGCAGGGATTCGACCTGGATCTCGATGGCTGGTACGGCGTGTTCGTGCCCGCGCATACGCCTGCCGGGATCGTGCTGCGGCTTAACGACGAGATTGCCAGGGTGATGGTGGCGCCGGCGCTACAAGCTAGCTTCGCGCAGCAGGGTCTGCTGTGGGTCGAGAAGAATTCGCCGGAGCAGTTTGCGCGGGTGATCCAAAACGACATCCGGGCGTGGAGATCGGTGGCTGCCGCCGCTCAGATCCGCGCTGACTGAGCAACATACCAACGCACGTCAAGAGCCACGGACGACTGCTTTTCTGTCAAGTTCGGCCGTCCGGCGGTGTCGAGCGGGACGGCAGATACTGGCCGGCAACGGTCCTCCCTGGCACGCCGAAGCTCGGGGCTGGCCACCCGGGGCCGGCTTCTTATCGCTTCGACGACAGTCGCCATGTCGAACTGCCATCGTCGAAACTTTCGAACCACTCTCGGATTGCGTCGCCGCGGTGGCACCGCCTGTCGACGCGCTCACTACGACCGCCCGCCTCCGCCGCCGCCACGAAAATCCGACGGACTGACCCCATTGGCCCGCCGAAAGGCCCGGCTGAAGTTAGCCACGTCGGTGAATCCGAGGCGGTAGGCAATCTGTGAAATCGGCAACTGCCCCTCGCGCAGCAGCTTTTGTGCGCGTCCGTTACGGACGTCGATGGCGAGGTCGCGGAAGCTGCTGTCCTCTTTCTTCAGGTAGCGGTCCAGCGTGCGCGCCGAGATGCCGAGCAGGCCGGCAAGTTCCTCCAGGGTCGGCTGGCTGTCCTCGGCTTCGGTCAGCATCATGACCACCCATCCGGTCCAGTTGCCCTGCTCGCTATACCGCTGCAGCAGCGTGCGGCAGCGCTGCTCCGCCATGCGCACCGCGTGGGCGTCGGCCATCGGTAGCGGTGCGTCCAGGCTCCAGGTATCGGCCACCATGCGGATCCCGGGCAGCGGCGACGCGCCAAAATGCACCCGCGCCGGGGCCAGTTCGCGATAGCGTGCCGCATGCGGTGGCGCTTCCATTGCCATGTAGATGTCGTAGACCGCGGACGGGTTGCGCAGCAAGGACTTGCATTGCATGTGCACCGATACGGCGATCGCCTCCTGGATCAGGTTCAGCGTGTCCCGGCCCATTGGCAGGGCCGGCCGGAAGACGACTTCCGCGCGGTCGCCGCTGCGCTCGTAGCTCATCCTGAACATCCGCGTCAGGAGCTGGTAGTAGCGCGAGCACAGCCGCAGCACCTGGTCCAGCGTGGTGCACGAGAGCATGGCGTAGCCGAGGATATCGTGCGAGTTCAGCTTCAGGCGGCACCCCCACTCAAAGCCGAGGTCGCTACGTCCGGTCGCGCGTACCGCTTCTGCCAGCAGGCGGTCGATCTGTTGCGAGTTGAGGCCGAAGTCCGTGTCGCGGAAGCGGTCCGGGTCAATATCCGCTGCGCGTGCCAGTTCGTCCAGCGAGGTGCCGGCGGACTTGAAGTAGTCACCCAGCAGCAAGAAATAGCGTGCCGGTAGCAGAGGGCGGGCAGCGGCTTTCATCTTCGAGAGGCAGAGGAGAAACGATCTGAGATCGGCGCAATGCTGTGTCTGAAAATGATAGATCCCTGTCTGGAAATGACAAGTCAGCAGCGGGTCTGCCTCCCCAGAATGGGAGCCTGAACCAGCCGGATCCGTCCCGGATGCGGCAACCACAGGAGACAGGCCATGCTGTTCGAATCCATCAATACCGGTTGCCTGGACGGCAACGATACGCCGTGGATGCCGTTTGCGCCGTATAGCAACGACGTGATGATCAAGTACTTCAAGATCGATCCGGTACGGGGGGAAACCATTACGCTGCTGAAGGCGCCTGCCGGCATGGAGATGCCGCGCCACCACCATACCGGCACGGTCATTGTCTACACCGTTCAGGGAAGCTGGCGCTACAAGGAGCACGACTGGACCGCCCACCCCGGCAGCGTGGTTTATGAGACCGCCTCCACGCGGCACACGCCTCAGGCGGCGTATGCCGAGGGCCCGGACATCATCACCTTCAATATCGTCTCGGGCGAGCTGCTGTACCTCGACGACAAGGACAACATTATCGCGGTCGAGAACTGGAAGACATCGATGGACCGCTACCTCGGCTATTGCAAGGCCAACGACATCCAGCCCAGGGACTTGTCCACCTTCGAGGGCTGATCCGCGCGCTGACAACAACACATCGTCCCGGCTCAAACAGGAGGAGACATGCCGACCCTGACTCATATTGCCTGGTTGCGACGCGCCCTGGCCGCGCTGCTTGGCATGGCCGCGCTCCAGGGCAGCGCAGGCGCTGCACCGCACGACCTGGCCGAGGCACAGGAGATTGCCATCGAGGCCTATCTTTATGCTTATCCGATGGTGCTGATGGAAGTGACGCGACGGGTCTCGACCAACGTCGCGGCGCCGGATCCCCGGGGCGGCATCCGCGCGCCCATGAACCAGTTCGCGCATGTGCCCGCCTTCCCGGACGACAAGTTCGACGCCGTGGTGCGCCCGAATGCGGACACGCTCTACTCGTCGCTCTGGTATGACGTCTCTCGCGAGCCGCTCATCATTTCCGTGCCGGACTCCGGTGGCCGCTACTATCTGCTGCCGATCCTCGACATGTGGACGGATGTCTTTACTTCTCCCGGATCACGCACCACCGGTAACGGCCCGCGGCAGTTTGCCATTGTCGGCCCGCGCTGGCATGGCAAGCTGCCCGCGGGCATGCCGGCCTATATCTCGCCGACGGCCGTAGGCTGGATGATCGGCCGGACGCAGACCAATGGCAGCGCCGACTACGCCGCCGTGCACAAATTCCAGGCCGGCCTCCATGCCAGGCCGCTCAGTGCCTGGGGCCGGCGCGGCTACGAGCCACCGAAGGGCGGGACGAACCCGCGGCAGGACATGAGCGCACCGGTGGAACAGGTGGCGAGGATGGACGCCGCGCGCTACTTCGGCATGTTCGCCGAACTGATGAAGCGCAACCCGCCGCATGCGAACGACTATCCCATTCTCGATCGCATGGCGAGGCTGGGATTGGTGCCAGGTCAGGACTTCGATATGAACCGCCTGGCCCTGGACGTGCAGGCGGCGCTTCAGGCCGCTCCGGCGCAGGCACGCCAGCAAATGGCGCAGGCGCTGCCGCGCTCCGGTTCCGTCAGCAACGGCTGGAGGATGATCGGCAATCCGATTGGCACCTACGGTACCGACTACCTGCGCCGTGCGGTGATTGCCTTTGCCGGCCTCGGGGCCAACACGGTCGAAGACGCCGTTTACCCGCTTGCGATGGCGGACGCCGATGGCAAGCCCCTGGACAGTGCGGA
Organism: Cupriavidus nantongensis; assembly: GCF_041726985.1. Classification (GTDB taxonomy): domain Bacteria; phylum Pseudomonadota; class Gammaproteobacteria; order Burkholderiales; family Burkholderiaceae; genus Cupriavidus; species Cupriavidus nantongensis_A. The sequence goes on from NZ_CP168302.1 coordinate 1,951,092, forward strand.
AAGGTACGTGATCCACTTCGACAAGGCGCAGCTGCCGCCCGCGCGCAGCTTCTGGTCCCTGACGATGTACACCGATCGCCAGTTCTTTGCCGCCAATCCGATCCACCGCTTCGCCATCGGCGATCGAGACCCGCTCAAGTACAACGCCGATGGCTCGCTGGACCTGCTGATCCAGCGCGACCCGCCCAAGGGCGCCGAGACCAACTGGTTGCCCACGCCGGCAACGGGCAATTTTTCCATGAACCTGCGCCTTTACCTGCCCGGCCCCGCGGCACTGGATGGCACATGGAAGCCGCCGGTGATCCGGCGCGTCGCTGATTAGGTTCCGGATCCGCGCAACACGGCCGCCACCGGAACGATTCGCAAGACCCGCTTGCGCGAGCCGGAACGGCCGGCCCTTACCAAACAAATTGAGGAGACATCCATGAAGGACTTTGCCAGGCGCAAAGGGCGACAGCTCGTGCTGGCTACTGCGGGCGCCTTGGTATCCGGCAATTCCCACGCGCAATCCGGCGTCACCCTGTATGGGGTCGCGGACATGAACGTGGAATTCGTCAACCATCTTGGCGCAGTGCCGACGGCGGCCAACGGGTTCGACCCGGGGCCGGCGAAGCACGCTTACCGCATGAATTCGGGCGGCGTATCCGGATCGCGCTGGGGCCTGCGCGGCGCGGAGGCAATCGGTGGCGGCATGAAGGCGATGTTCGTGCTGGAGAGCGGCTTCAACCTCGACACCGGCACCACGCAGCAGAACCGGTTTTTCGGGCGGCAGGCCTATGTCGGGCTACAGAGCCAGTACGGGCAGCTTTCGCTTGGCCGCCAATATACGGCCTTGTTCGAGGCCATGGCCAATTTCGTGCCGGCATCCTATTCGACCCAATATGAGCCCGTCGTGGCGATGGCGGGGCCAAATTTTCGCGAGGACAACGCCGTCAAGTACAGCGCGGCATTCGGGCCGGTGGCCATGCTGGCGCACTGGTCGTTCGGCACGGGCGTCGCCTTGCCGCCTACCGTCGGCGCGCCCATCATCCTCGGCGGCAATGGTGAAGTGCCCGGCAGCTTCCGGCGCGACACCGCCTATGGCGCCGGCTTGGTCTACAACGGGGGCGGTTTCAGTTCGGCGATTGCCTATGACCAGTTCAATCCCACCATCGCGCCCGCAGCGGCACCTGGCAATGCCGGCAACGGCACCATCAGGAAGGTTGCCGTCGCCGCCAGCTACACGGTGGGACCGGCGAAAATCATGGCGGGCTACCGCTGGGGACAGAACAAGAACCAGAACGGGGCCGTGTTCTTTCGCGACGACTTCTACTGGATCGGCGGCAACTACCAGGTGACGCCGTCCATCGCATTGACGCTGGAGTACAACTACGACAACGTCAGAAACCAGTTTGGCAATGCCAACGCTGCCAATCCCTGGCAAATTTCCTTGCTCGCGAACTATGCGTTATCCAAACGGACGGATCTCTATCTGACCACGGCTTATGCCAGGCACGCAGGTGTCGGGATGGAGTCGGCCGGATTCTTCTTTGCAAGCAGCCTTTCACTGGGGAACAGCTACGCCCTTGCCAATGGCCAAAGCGCGATGGTTGGCGCCGCGGTGGGGCTCCGGCACAAGTTTTAGGCGGACCCTGTCACAGGTGGCGTGCGGCGCCGGGCCTGGTTATGAAATACCAGTACCCCCCGGCTGACTGCGTCTAGTTACGTGCCATCTACGAACGCAACCCGTCTGCAGAGGTGCGCGAGTTGCTATGGGAGATCCACCGCCTGCGCCTGCTCCTCCTGCGCGCCAACCAGCTACAGGGGGCGCTTGACGGCGGCTGCGCCGTGCTCCACAGAGGATACACAAGGACGTTACTCCCGAATTGCCTGGCGCGTACAGCTAGGCCGATGGCGGCAGGAGTGATGACGGCCGTAGGGAAGAGGCCGGGACTCCGTGTGCGGTAAGTTTCTTTTCGTGCGCATTTTACCGTTGCCGATCGGCAAACATGCTCATGTACCTGGCGCACAAGCCTGCAGTATCATCGCTTTATCAACGCGCCATGGAGTACGGCATGCAGTTTCTCTGGCCGCAATTGCTCTGGCTGTTGTGCTTTCTCCCTTTGCTAGCAGGTGCTTACCTCTACCTGATAGCACGACGCAAGAAAGCTGCTCTGTTGTATGCCAGTCTTGCTCTGCCGCGCGCCGCGTTGGGGCACAGCCTACGCCTTCGGCGTCACATCCCGCCGCTGCTTTTTCTCTTGGCGTTGGGCGCGGCCCTCCTGGCATGCGCTCGTCCTGCCGCGACCATCACCCTGCCGTCAGACATCATCACAGTGGTGCTGGCTGTCGATACCTCCCTCAGCATGAATTCAACCGACGTGGCGCCCACTCGGATCAGCGCCGCGCAGCAGGCCGCACGAGATTTGATCATCGGACTGCCGGCAAGCGTGCGCCTGGGCATTGTCTCGTTTGCCGCCACGGCCACCGTAGTGCAGCCTCCAACCGACAACCGTCAGGATATGCTAGATGCGATCGATCGCTTCCAACTCCAACACGGCACGGCGACAGGCAGCGGACTGATCCAGGCCCTGGCGGTATTGTTTCCCGACGATGATGGCATCGACCTCGAAGCTATCCTTTTCCGCGGCGAGACCTTAGCTCCGGGACCTGGTGGAAGAACGCAGTCTGAAGCTGCTGCGGCGGACGCCGTTCGCAAGCGCGAACTGGAACAGCCACCGACGATGCCCGGCTCTTATCGGCACGGAGTGGTAATCCTGCTCAGCGATGGTCGCCGGACCACTGGGCCAGATCCGCTAGACGCCGCGCGCATGGCTGCACAGCGTGGGGTTCGCGTCTATACCGTAGGCTACGGTACCCCGCACGGCCAAGCAGAGTCGAGCCAGTCCTCCTTCACACAACTGGATGAGCCGACTTTGCGCGCGGTCGCGACGCTGACTGCTGGCGAGTACTTCCTGGCCGGCTCGGCCGCGGATCTGACACGGGTATATCGGCAGCTTAGCGCCCGTTTCGCGTTGGAACGCAGGGAGACCGAAATCAGTTCTTTGCTGGCCGGGACCTCAGTTGTGCTGCTGATCGCTGCTTGTAGTCTGTCATTGCTGTGGTTCCGACGGTGACCATAGCGAAAGTCAGTCGTCGCGCGTATTTTTGGAGCGGGTAGGGGAGCCGAAGGGAGGCGGTAAACACTGTATTGGGCGCGACTCAATTCAGGAGGCAAAGGGGCGCGCCACCGCCGGATGCTGTGGCCAGGCACACATCTATACCGGAGCAATCAACGGGCGCCGGGCCGATCGGGCGGAGTCATCGGGAGTGAAGATGTCGATTTCGCGCTCTGTGGTTCCTGAAGACGGCGAACAGCCCGTGGGGCCGCTGGATGGCCGGTATCCGGTGTAAGTCGGGCACCATGATCTGTCCTTGCCTGGCAGACTCAAGCCGTCTGGGTGGTGCCCATCCGGTAATTTCATGATGACGAAACTATGGAAGGCCCATGGAAGGCGTTGCTAGCGAACGGGCTGGCGCGTCAGAGCCGGTCCACTACGCGTTGCTGTAGCCTAGCCCTGATTCAGGCGACCGCACCTGGAGGCGCATGGCGTGCCAGGAATCGGTCTAATTGGCCAGCGAACGCTTTGCTATCCTGTGGGGCATACGGTGCGGGACCGCCAGTATTGACACCCGAGCCGCGGAGCTGGTCCATCACCTCACGCATGGTTAGGCGCTCCTGAATATTCTCACGACTAAACCAGATTCCTCGTGGGTCGAGCACGTGAGCGCCCTTATCGAGGGCAGCAGCAGCAAGGGGGATGTCCGCCGTAATCACGAGGTCACCGCCGTTGACCAGTTCGACGATACGTTCATCCGCCGCGTCGAAGCCCGCCGGCACTTGCAGTGCCTTGATGAAGCGGGAAGGCGGCGTGCGCATATACTGGTTCGCCACCAGCGTGACGCACACTTCGACACGCTGCGCGGCGCGATATAACATTTCCTTGACGACAACCGGGCAGGCGTCTGCGTCAACCAATACTTGCATCGCGGTATTTCCAATTCGGGGAGGGAATGCTCATATTACTGCCTGCACTGTGTCTCCGGAAACCGCTTAGTCCGGCTGTAGTCGACCAATTACGGACGGTCGCCCCGCCAAGCAGAAACGTCCGCTACCGCAAGCAAAGCGGACAGCGGACAGCGGACAGCGGACAGCGGACAGCGGACGTCATGGTTGCTTGCTTGACCGCGTACGGCAATCATTGGGCTGACCACTGGTTTCTATCGCGTCAGGCCTTGCACAGCATAGCGGGCAATCTCCGCCGCGATGGCCTCACGATCCTTCTTCGTTTCGGATTTTCGGGGTTGATACCAGCGTGAAGTCCAGTTCAGTGCGCCAAGCATGGCTTTGACGACGATGCGAACGTCCATTTCGCGGAATTCCCCCTTGGCCATGCCATCCTCCAGAACTTGAAGGTAGAGTCGCTCGTTGCTGTCGCGCAGGGCCGTGATTCGCTTGATCTCCGCACGCTCTTCCTCCGTCGTGCGGCCGCCCAATTGCAGCTCCAGCCCCTGGGCGGCGACTCTCAGATAGTCCAGATGCTCCATCATTAGTAGCGAGTGAGCGAAGGCCATCGCCTCCAGGCGTTCGCGAGCTGGCGCATCGGCATTTGCCGCTGGCTCGATGGCTGCCCGGGTCAGTTCCATCGCGCGACGTTGGACGGCAAAGAACAGAATCGTCTTGCTGCGGAAGTGGTAGTAGATGATGCCCTTGGTCGCGCCATAGCTGTCGCTGATGTCATCGAGTGACGTGGCAGCGAAGCCGAGCTTCATGAAGACTGAAGCGGCTGCATCCAGTATGGCCAGTTGCTTTTCATCGCCTTCCGGCGTTCCGATTTGACGTTTTCGCCCCATATTTCCGTCTGCTTTATTCTTTCTGGTTCGGTTGGTATCGAGGGGAGCAAAGATATCAGATTCGCACTGGCGGCGCCTCTCGGCGCGGCGCCGCCTTTGACGGAATTACAGCTTTGGAATGTTGAATCGCTTGACCAGCGAGGATTCTCTTTCGATCTCGGCCTTCTGGAACGCGCGAAGCTGCTCGGCCGTTCCGGTGAACGCGCTGAAGTTGTTTTGCTCCAGATACTGCGCCGTTTCCGCATCCTTGAAGACGGCAATAAGCGTAGTTTCCAGTCGAGTAACGACAGTTTTGGGCGTGCCCTTTGGGGCGAAAACGCCCCACCACGCGACCTGGAAATACTCCTTGTAGCCGAGTTCCTGAAGTGTCGGGGTTTCGGACTCGGATTTCATGCGACGGTCCGACGTCATAGCCAACAGGCGGATCTTTCCGCCTTTCACGAGCGGCAGTCCGGCACTGTATTCTGCGATGGCGAAATCGACCTGCTTGCCCGCCAGATCCGTCAGCGTGGGGCTGCTTCCCTTGTAGGAGATGGCGTTCGCTTTTGCGCCTACCAATGACATCAGCCATTCGGTGGCGATATTGTAGGTGGCACTGCCGCTACCATAGTTGAGCTTGCCGGGTCGCTTCTTCGCGTCAGCGAACAAATCGGCAGCGGTCTTGTAGGGCGACTCGGCAGGGACATACAGCCCCATTGGGGAGTACGCCAGACGCGCCACGGGTTCGAGATCCGTGAGCGGGTTGTACGGCAGTTTTTCGTACAAGGCGACATTGGTTGTCACCGGACCATTCGCCGCCCAGAGCAGGGTATAGCCGTCTGCGGGTGCGTTGACCACCGTTTGCGCCGCGATGATCGCATTGCCTCCCGGCTTGTTTTCGATGACGACGGGTTTGCCCAAGGCAGTCTCCATCCGCTTGGCGGCATAGCGAGCCATCGTGTCCGTGCCGGACCCAGGAGGATAGGGCACAACGAGCTTGATCGGCCGGTCCGGATAGCCGCCTTGGGCGAGGGCAGTCTGCGGAAGCAGCGGGATGACGGCCAGGGCCATGATTGCCAGATACTGTTTCATGTGTGTCTCCTCTTCGGGTTGTGTTTTTCAGGAAGCCGTTGATGGATGCAGAACGACTCGCCCGATGACCTTGCGTTCGGAAATCGCGTTCAGGGCGTCTCTGAACGCTGCAAGGGGAAAGGTTGCGTAGGTCTCCGGATTGAGTTTTCCGGCTGCCGCCCAGCCAAGCATCTCGGTGAACGCATTGCGTACGCGATCCTTCATATCTGGTGGCGGCAGTTGCTTGCCCCAGCCCATGTAGTAGCCCCAGTAGATGCCGATCACCGAGACGTTCTTGACGAGCACCAGATTGGCCGGAATCTGCGGAATCGTGCCGCCGGCGAATCCCACCGGGATAATCCTTCCATCCGGGGCGATGCACCGGAGCGATTCGTTGAAGGTCTCGCCGCCGACTGGATCGAAGATGACATCGGCTCCACGCCCGCCGGTCTCGCGTAGCACCACGTCGCGGAAGTTCTCGGCGCGGTAGTTGATGGCGAGGTCGGCACCGTGACGCCGCGCGGCCTCGAGTTTGGTGGCGTCGCCAGCCGTTGCGATGACGCGGGCGCCCAGGATTTTCCCGATCTCAATGGCTGCCAGTCCGCTGCCGCCAGCTGCACCATGAACGAGGAGCGTCTCACCCTGGGCGAGGTTGGCGCGCCACTTCAGGGCACCGTAAGCGGTCGCGTAGATCGTTGGGAACTGCACAGCCGCATCGAAGCTCACGGGGTCCGGCAGGGCGAACACCGTGGATTCCGGGGCGACGATCTCTTCGGCAAAGCCGCCGATACGCACGGCTGCGACCACGCGATCTCCTGCCTTGAAAAGGGTGGCCTGGTCCCCGCATTCGACGACGACGCCCGCGACCTCGGTGCCCGGGGTAAATGGCGGCTCCCAGCGATTCTGATGCTTGCCTTCCAGCACGAGCAGGTTGGCGAAACTCACGCCAGCGGCGTGGACGCGAATCCGGACGCCGTCGGAGCGGAGGGGTTGGGGATCGACATCGGCCAACGCCGTGTTGTGGAGGCCAAGCTGACGGCAGACGACGGCTTTCATGCAACGGCTCCGTGTCGGCCCATGCCCGAAGCAAAGCGGGTGGCACCGGCCTTGGCTTCGATGCGCTTGGCGCGCTCCGCCAGCTCTGCCTCGATTTCGAGCGCATCGCCCATGGACGCGCCATCCTGCCGATAGACGGACTCGCGATCCGAATTCATCGCGATCTGGGGGAACGCCGCCATGGTGGCGGCCAATGCTTCGGCGGCGGCGCGCACGGAACCATCGGGTACGACGCGGGAGGCCAAGCCCATCTGAAGGGCCTCTGTGGCGGATACCATGCGGGCTGTCAGCAGCATGTCTAGTGCAAGGCTCGTGCCGATCAGTCGTGGCAGCCGAACCGTCGTGCCGTCGCTCATGGGAACCCCCCATCGGCGCGACAGGACTGCGAAAGACGCAGAGTCTTCGGCAATGCGGATGTCGCACCAGAGCGCCAGACCCAGGCCGCCAGCGCACGCGTGGCCCGCGACGGCAGCAATGATGGGCTTGCGCGCCGGTCTCGACAGCGGGCCGTCGCACCCGGCCCAGGCGTCGTATTCCGCACCGTCGGCCAATTCCTTCAAATCCGCTCCGGCACAAAAGGCACCGCCCGCGCCGAACAGTACGGCAACCCGGGCTTCGTCATCTTCCTCGAACGCCCGGATCGCAGCGCCGAGCGCCGCCGTTGCCTCGCGATCCAGTGCGTTCCTGACCTCAGGCCGGTTGATGATGATGGTGGTGACGGGACCGCTTTTCTCGGTCAGTATCTTTGGGTTCATGGCTGTGCTACCGGTCGATTGTGTTGAAGCTCACTGCGCGAACTCGTCGCGAATAGCGCTTGAGTGTTCGCCGATGCCGGGAACATCGCGCAACGTGCGCGGCTCGTTGCGGAATACGGCAGGCGGTGCCACGAGGTTGGCCTCACCATGCGGCGTAGGCACCGTGACGCGCCGCAGTTGGGGGTGCGTGGAGAGTTGGGTCACGTCGTTCACTGACGCGAATGCGATCCTGGAGGCCTTCAGCGCCTCGATGACTTCCGCCTTGGACTTAGTCGAGAGGATTTCAACGATTGCCTGATCCAGCTCTGCCCGGTGCTCGACCCGTGCAAGATTGGTCGAGAACTGGGGCCTGTCGAGCAGCGCCGGTTGCTGGAGGACGTCGGAGGCGAACCGCTTCCATTCCCCGTCATTCTGTACGCCGACCAGGACTGTTTCCGGATCGCCGATGGCTCCGCCGACCGGGAAGGCGCCATATGGCGCGATGGTGGGATGGGACAGTCCCACGCGAGGCCAGACCATGCCGGCGTACTCGTAGTGCAACAGCGGCACAGTCATCCAGTCGCTCATCGCGTCGAATAAAGAGACGTGAATGGCGATGCCGGCGCCGGTTCGTTCGCGCTGCAGCAATGCTTCCAGAATGGCCGCGTGGGCGTACATGCCCGTGGCAACGTCGCAAGCGGAGACGCCGATACGCCCAGGTGCCTCGGGCGTGCCGGTGACAGATGCGATGCCGCTTTCCGCCTGGACGAGTAGATCGTAGGCACGCATGCCTGCGTAGGGCCCTTCCTCGCCGTATCCCGTGATATCGCACGTGATGAGTCGGGGATGCCGCGCCCGCATTTCCTCCCACCCGAATCCGGCACGCTTCGCCGCACCCGGTCCAAGGTTCTGGATGAGGACATCCGCTTGCCCGATCATGCGCTGCAACAAAGCAGCGTCCTCGGCTACGGAGAAGTCGAGGACTACGGACTCCTTGCCGCGATTGAGCCAGACGAAATAGGTGCTGTCTCCGTTGACGGCCGAATCGTATCCGCGGGCAAAGTCCCCCTCGGCGCGTTCGATCTTGATCACACGGGCGCCGGCGTCGGCGAGCCGGGACGAGGCATACGGCGCGGCCGCAGCCTGTTCAACCGCCACGACCAGAATTCCTTCCAAAGGCAGTGCCATGGTATCTCCATGTTGAGTTTCCCTTGCCGCGCGGCGAGTTGGCGCACTGTGCACAGCAAACTTGAAAATAATGCTACGCAGTAGTATGTTTTTGGTCAAGCCCGATTCACGCTGTTGTGTTCGGTTCCAGCACGGAGGCGCTCGTACGCCGCCTGATTAGTCACCTGTCTCGTCATGAAGCTCTCATTGCAAGCCTTGGATCACCTCGATCTTCCTTTTTTTGACGGTGCGCATCGGCATGCGGCCGAGCAAATCGTAGCGTGGGCGGAAAGTGCCGACGTGCAGCTCTCCGTCCAGCCAACCAGGGACGAGGTCGACCAACAGTGCCGGTCGCTTGTTGACAGCCTGGGCAAGGCCGGCATTCTGTCGCTCTGCGTGCCTCGGACTTGTCGTTTCGGCAATGCCAGTATTGACTCGCGGTCACTGTGCCTGGCGCGCGAACTGCTGGCACAAATCAGTCCGCTGGCCGACTTCAGCTTTGCGATGCAGGGTCTCGGCTCGGGTGCGATTTCGCTGGCCGGCTCGGACGAACAAAAGGCAGCCTATCTGGGCGAGGTGGCGCACGGCAGAAAGATCGCCGCATTCGCGCTATCCGAGCCCGAGGCTGGATCTGACGTCGGAGGGCTGCGCTGTGAAGCTGTACGCTCCCAGAGTGGCTATGTGTTGAATGGCGAGAAGATGTGGATCTCCAACGGCGGCATCGCAGACTTCTACGTCGTATTCGCGCGCGAGCCGCATACCACGCGATCCGCGGGCATCTCGGCTTTCATTGTCGACGCAGACAACCCCGGCCTGGAAATCGCCGAACGCATCGACGTCATTTCACCCCACCCCCTGGCACGACTGCGATTCAGGGACTGCCATGTGGATGAGCGCATGCGCGTGGGAGGCGAGGGCGAAGGTTTCAAGCTCGCCATGCGTACGCTTGAGATCTTCCGCACATCGGTTGGCGCCGCCGCGTTGGGATTTGCCAGGAAAGCTCTCAAGCTGGGGATACAGCGCTCAATGACACGCGAAATGTTCGGTACGTTCCTTGCGGACATGCAGTTGACGCAGGCGACGCTCGCCGACATGGCCACTGCCGTCGAGTCATCGGCACTCCATGTCTACCGGGCGGCGTGGATGAGGGATCAAGGGAGGACGACCGCTCGCGAGGCTGCGATGGCCAAGTTGGTGTCGACCGAATCCGCACAGCGAGTTGTGGATTCTGCCGTGCAGATATGGGGCGGCGCGGGCGTGAGGGTAGGAGAAGAAGTGGAAGCGCTGTATCGCGACGTGCGCGCGCTCCGCATCTATGAAGGTGCCAGCGAGGTGCAGCGCCTGATCATCGGCAGCGGCATCGTCAAGGCCTGCCGGGCCTGAACCACAAGACACGACACAGGAGACGAACAATGGCAGGCGCTCTGGAAGGCATACGCGTGGTCGATATCAGTACTTTCGTGCTGGGACCGGTTGCAACTCAAATGCTGGGGGACATGGGGGCGGACGTGATCAAGGTGGAAGCACCGGAAGGCGACCCGACGCGGGGCATCGGACAGATGCGCTCCCCCGGCATGGGTTCCTTTTTTCTGAATCTGAACAGGAACAAGCGAAGCGTGGTGCTCGACCTGAAGCATCAGGAGGGGCGTGCCTCGCTCCGGTCGTTGATCGATGGAGCAGATGTCCTCGTTCACAACATGCGCAGCGGCGCGGCGAAACGGCTTGGCATCGACTTTGAGAGCCTGTCGGTTACACATCCGAGGCTGGTGCATGCCACGGCGCTGGGTTTCGGCAAAGGCGGCCGCTATTTCGACCGTCCGGCCTATGATGACGTCATCCAGGGCCTGAGCGGTGTGCCGGGGCTGAACCGGCGCATGACGGGTCAGACCGGCTACATCCCCATGTTGCTGGCCGACAAGCTCTGCGGCGTGTACCTGTACGGTGCCGTCATGACCGCCCTGTTGCACCGGGAACGAACGGGAAGGGGGCAGGAGGTACAACTTCCCATGTTCGAGACCATGGTCGGGTTCAACCTGCTTGAACACATGGCCGACCATGTCCTTGTCCCAGAACCTGACACACAAGCTGCGCCCATTGGCTACGGTCGGGTATTCAGCAAGGTGCACCGGCCCCTCATGACGCGCGATGGGCCGATTTGCCTCATCGCCAACACCGACGCGCAGTGGCACCGCCTTTTCGAGCTGATTGGGAAAGGGGAATTGCGCGACGATGATCGCTTCAAGACTATCGGTCAGCGGATGGCCAACGTCGTGCAGCTATACGACCTCGTCGAAGGCGCACTTCAGGGTCGAACCCGAACGGAATGGCTTGCGGCCTTCGCTGCGGCGGACATCCCGGCGGGTCCGGCCAACGAGCTTGCAGATATCCGCGCAGATGAGCATCTGGCAGACACCGATTTTTTTCAGGTGTTCCAGCACGAGTCCGAAGGCGAACTGCTCATGCCGAGGAATGCCATGCACCTGATGTCTACGCCGTCGTCGCTGCGTTGCGGTCCTCCGCGGCTCGGTCAACACACCGCGGAAGTACTGAACGAAGTTGACCGAGACGGCCGTCGCATGCACGGAGACCCGTCATGACGACGCCGGATCTTCGCAAACTGGTGGACCGTGAGATTGCAGACATCCGACACGTCTATGGCGCGAAAGACTGCATCCTCTATGCGCTGGGACTTGGTCTGGGTAGTCAGGCATCGGGTCCAGACTTGCGATACGTCTATGAGGAGAACCTTCAAGCCGTCCCTACGCTGCTGGCGGTACTTGCTTCCTCCTCAGACTGGATGCGCGATCCTGAAACCGGTATCCGGTGGGAACAGTTGGTGGCGCTATCGCATGACATCTGCCTGTCTGCGCCCCTACCCACATCAGGAAGCGTGCTGGGCAGAACGACAGTGGACAGTGTCCATGACCGAGGCGCGGAGCGAGGTGCGATCATCAACTGGCGGCGCGCAGTCATTGATGAGGCTAGCGGCAAAGAGTTTGGAACCCTTACGGCGCAGGCCCTCGCGCGCGGCAATGGTGGTTTTGGCGGCGCACCTCCGGTGCGTAGAAGCCATCCGGGCTTTCCACGCCGTCACGCCGACTACCTGATCGAATGGACGACCCAGCCAGATCAGGCGCTGCTGTATCGACTGTGCGGAGACTTCAATCCGCTCCATGCCGATCCTGCAGTGGCTGTCGAAGCTGGCCTGGAGCGCCCAATTCTTCACGGACTGTGCAATCTCGGGATTGCGTCCATCGCTGTGGCCCGGGATTGGCCGGGAGGACTACCGCTGCTGCGTAGTATCGGCGCGCGGTACACCGATGTGTTCTATCCGGGCGATATGTTGAAGACGGAGGTGTGGCACGAGAACGGAGAAGCCGTATTTCGCTGCACCTCTGATCGGACCCGGCGGACGGTCTTGGACGACGGCGTGGCGACGTTCTTTCGCGCGACAAATGCCACGGAGGAGACATGAGGATGGAGGCGGTCGAAGCAGCCGTAGTGAAAGCGGAGATCCGGCACGGCATCCTGATGCTTGGCATCGACAATCCACCGGTGAACGCGCTAAACAATCGGGTCAGACAAGCTCTCTTTGACCACGTCGCAACCGCACAGTCGGATGACGCTGTCCACGCGATGGTGATCTATGGTTGTAGAGCCCGATTCTCGGCCGGTGCCGATATACGCGAGTTCAATGGAACGCGGCGCTCGCCATTCACTAGCGAAGTCGCGGGCTCGATCGAAGAGGGGAAAAAGCCGGCCGTCGCCGCCCTGTCGGGATACGCGCTGGGAGGAGGACTGGAGCTTGCGCTAGGGACGCATGCTCGCGTGGCTGCGAAATCAGCGAGATTCGCTCTCCCTGAGGTCAAGCTTGGTTTGCTCCCGGGCGGGGGAGGCACCCAAAGGCTTCCGAGATTGATAGGGGTGGAGAATGCGGTGGACATGATCCTGTCGGGACGTGAAATCGCCTCCGGATACGCCTTTGAAGTGGGCCTCGTAGACAAAGTGGTTGAAGACGAAGCACTCCTTTCGGAGGCATTCACCATGGCGAGAATGCTTGCAGGAAGCAATGTCCAACTTCGCCGGACGGGGAGATTAAGGGCGGATGCGCGAGAGGGACTGGAAGACTTGGTAGCCGCGGCGCGCGCGCAACTCATCGACGAGGGGGAAATCGGTCCAGCTCACGAGTTCATTCTCAGTCTGGTTTCCGCGGCGACCAAGTTACCTTTGGCTGACGGCATCAAAGCCGAACACGAGGCGTTCATGCGATGCGTAGAAACCGCAGAGCACAAGAACCTTGCCGAACGCTTCTTTGTAGGCCGGGTTGATGGCGCGCGAAATGCATCAATGTAAGGCGCCCTTCGCCTACGCTGTTCTTTGCCGCTAGTATCGGTAAAGGCTGACACATGTCCAGCATTCTGGGCAAAACGCATGGTCTTGATTAGGATAGTGAACAAGCAGGAAACCCGCTGCAAGGAAGCCACGCTGCGATCCTGCCTGCGCAATGCGCCGCCGCCGGGGCCGGCATCTTGTCCAGATTCCGACACCATTCGTAATCTCTGTCCATCCCCCTCTGCCCCCGCTGACCGTAACGCTCGTTCCGGTCGGGTACAGGTCCGACGAACAAATGGCCCGTTGCCGGCGCGACGGGCCTCATTGGTTGCGCGACCGTCGGGCAGGTCGGTCAAGGCTGCAGGTGAACTTGGTCGTTGCCGTTGATGTGGTTGCGACCGACTGAGATCGCCCCGTTTTTGCCACTCGGTCTGGAAAGGAGATGACCGGAAACGGCGCGCCAAATCTGACGACGTTTCGTAAGCTTGCCAACCGATGGATCAGACAAGCGGAGTGGAGGCGTCCGGCCGGTCCCTAGCAGACCTCTGCATCGTCTACATCCGATGTGAACATGCGACTGCTCCTTTCACCCGCACATTCCATGACTTTCGTCCGCCTTCCAAAAAACGTACTTGCGCTAGCTGCGGTCTGCCTGACCTCGCTGATGTTCGGTCTCGAAATATCCAGTGTCCCGACGGTCCTCCCGACCATTGAGAATGTGCTGAACGCCGATTTCAGCCAGATTCAATGGATCATGAACGCCTATACACTTGCCTGCACCACGGTGCTGATGGCGACTGGGGCGCTGGCGGACCGCTTCGGACGCAAGCGCATCTATGTGGCCAGCATCGTGCTGTTCGGGCTCACGTCCCTGGGCTGCGGGCTCGCGCAAAGCGCCCCGGTTCTGATCGCCAGTCGGTTTCTTCAAGGAATCGCCGGAGGAGCCATGCTGATCTGCCAAGTGGCAGTGCTTTCGCATCAATTCCCGGAAGGGAAACAACGCAGCAAGGCATTCGGCGCCTGGGGAATCATCTTCGGCATCGGCCTTGGTTTTGGGCCGATTATCGGAGGCCTGATCGTCGCAGTTGCCAACTGGCAGTGGGTCTTCCTCGTGCATTCGCCGGTCGCTATCGTCGCACTGGCTCTGGTGCTGGCCGGCGTACAGGAATCCCGGGACCCAAATGCGCAACGTCTGGACGTTCCCGGCATCCTCACTCTTTCCGCGTCGTGTTTCGGGCTCGTCTACTTCATCACGCAAGGCTCGGATCTCGGATATTCCAGTCCCACCGCATTGAGTCTCATTGCCGCGACGGTATTGAGCTTCGTTGCATTTATCTTTGTCGAGAAGCGCAGCTCTCGACCCATGTTCGACTTTTCGGTGTTCCGGATCCGCTCGTTCTCGGGCGCGCTGTTCGGATCAATCGGCATGAACTTCAGCTACTGGCCGTTCATGATCTACCTGCCGATCTATTTTCAGGGCGCTCTTGGCTACACGAGCGTGACCGCCGGGCTGTCGCTGCTCGCCTATACGGTACCGACGCTGATCGTGCCACCGGTTGCAGAACGACTGGCACTCAGGTTTGAGGCGCGCAGGGTCATTCCGCTCGGCATGTTCACCATCGGCCTTGGCTTCCTGCTGATGATGTTTGGCGCTGGCGCGGAGCACGCTAGTTGGCTCACAATGCTGCCGGGTTGCCTGTTGTGCGGAACGGGGCTGGGCCTGACCAATACACCGGTCACAAATACAGCCATGGGTTCGGTCTCGCCAAATCGCGCAGGCATGGCGTCGGGTATCGATATGAGCGCGAGACTGATCAGCCTGGCCGTCAATATCGCGCTGATGGGCCTTATTCTTCTCGAGGGCGTGCATGCTTATCTCACGCGCGCATTTTCCAGCTTTCCAGAAACCTCGTCGCTTCGTTTGCTCGCGGCACAGGTAGCCGGAGGCAATATCGGGCATCTCACGCAGAGCGGCGCTGAAATTGCGGCTGTCGACCCGCAGGGCGTGACCCTTCATGCAGCTCTCGTACACGGCTTCGGGTTCGTGATGATGTACGGGGCGATCGGTGCGTGGGCTTTCGCCCTGCTAAGTGTTGCAGTGTTCGACGCTGGCACGCGCGCACATCGCCAGGCACCTGCAGTGGATAACGGTGGCTAGTCAACCTGAAATCCCAAGGCTATCCGCTAACCGCTCTGCCAGCCCGTCGCGGCGGAAAGCTTTCACAACGAGGCCGATGAATACGCGCGTTTTGCCGGGCATCAGGTTGCGACAGGCCGGGCATTCACGGGCCTGCGCAGCCTTAATCAGCCGTGATGTTGTTGGCCTTCACCACCTCGCCCCACATCTTGTAGTGGGTGCGGGTTAGGGTAGCGAGTTGCTCCGAGGTGCCGCCACCGGGCTCGTCGCCGCGGTCGACGATGCTCTTGACGACGGCCGGGTCCTTCAGCGCCGTATTCAATGCGGCGTTGGCTTTCTTGACGATATCAGGGCTCAGGCCCGGCGGTCCGTACAGGCCGATGAACGAGATGATGGTGAAGTCCTTGATGCCGCCCTCGGTGGCCGTTGGCACGTCCGGGATCATGGCCACGCGCTTGGGTCCCGTGACCATCAGCGGCCGCAACTGGCCCGACTTGATGAAAGGCGCGACGACCGAGGTGGCATCGAACATCGCATCCAGGCGTCCGGCCATCAGGTCGACCATGGCCGGGCTGCTGCCCTTGTAGGGCACATGGTTCATCCTGGGGCCGCCCATGCGCTCGCGCAGCAGTTCCATGGTGACATGCGGCAATGCGCCGGTACCGCCAGAGCCATAGTCGATGGTCTTGCCCGACTTGTCACGCGCCTTGACCTCCTCGACGAACTGCGCGTAAGTCTTGATAGGCGAACTGGCGGGCACGACCAGGACCAGCGGCGACTGCAGCATCACGCCTATCGGCGTCAGCTTCTGCGGATCGACGATGCCAAGCTTGGTGTAGACATGCGGCATGATCGTCATCGAGCCGTTGCCGATCAGCAGCTTGTTCCCGTCGGGCGCCGCGCGCATGACCTCAATGGAGGCGATATTGCCGTTCACGCCGGCCTTGTTGTCGATGACAAACGACTGGCCGAGCGAACTCTGCAGGCCGTTAAGCAGCGCACGTCCCGCGAAGTCGGTCTGGCCACCGGGCGGAAAGCCGACCAGCAGTGTCACCGGCTTGGTTGGCCAGGAGGTCTGCGCCCACGCGGCGTTCGTCGTCAGCGCGCCAAGTCCGAGCGCAGCGACGCTCAGTATCAACGCGGAACGGCGCGAGTTCACGGGCGATTTCTTGGTGATTGTCATGACAGGTCTCCGATTATGTTTTGAATGGACCGCAGTCCATGGCGCTTCAGGCCGACTTTTCCATCGCTTCCCACATCCCGTTGATATAGACCGCGCCGAGTGCCCGGTCATAGAGGCCGTATCCCGGCCTGCCGGTCTCGCCCCAGATCATGCGGCCGTGGTCGGGGCGGTAATAGCCCTGGAAGCCGACCTCGTGGTACGCCTTGACGATCGCGGCAATATCCAGCGATCCGCAACTCGACAGGTGGGCGGTCTCCTCGAAATCGCCTTCCGGCGTGATCTTGACGTTGCGGATATGGGCGAAGTGGATGCGTCCCATGGCGCCGAACTCGCGCACCAGCGCCTCGACGTTGTTCTGCGGGCCGGCGCCAAGCGAGCCGGAGCACAGCGTCAGGCCGTTTGCCGGCGTGTCGATGATCGCCAGGATGCGTGCCAGGTCGTCGCGGTTCTTGACGATGCGCGGCAGTCCGAAGATGGGGCGCGGCGGATCGTCCGGATGAATGGCCATCTTGATGCCGCACTCCTGGGCCACCGGAATGATCGCGCGCAGGAAATGCTCCAGGTGCTCCCATAGCGTGCCTTCGTCGATGCCACGATATTCGGCCAGCAGTGACTGCAGTTCTCCTGGCGCGTAGCTCGAATCCCAGCCGGGCAGGGCGATACCCTGGCTGACGTCGACCTGTTCGACCTCGCGGGTGCTGAAGGCAAGGCAGGTCGAGCCGTCATCGAGCTTTTTTGCCAGTTCCGTACGGGTCCAGTCGAACACCGGCATGAAGTTGTAGCAGATGACCTCGATGCCCGCGGCGGCCAGGTTCCTGATGTTCTGCTGGTAGTTCGCGATCAGCCGCTCGCGCGTCGGCTTGCCGAGCTTGATGTCCTCATGGACCGGAACCGACTCCACCACCTTGAATTGCAGCCCCGCCCCCTCGATGGTGGACTTGAGCGCCAGGATCTTGTCCAGCGGCCATACCTCGCCAACCGGTTCGTCGTAGATGGCCGAGACGATGTGGGTCATGCCCGGGATCTGCCGGATGTATTCGAGAGGGACGGGGTCGGTCGGGCCAAACCAGCGGAACGACATCTTCATGGGTGGGCTTCCTTGGGGCGACTCTGATGCTGCAGAAGAGAACGGAAAAGAAATCCGGCCTGAACCGGCGCGCGTCATGGCCGGTAGGCCACGCGGCACTGGTGTACCGGATCGGGCAGTTTGGTTCACCAATTATGAACAGGTTGCCCAATTTTGCCGTCATGGTTTACCATGGTGTACATCAGGCGCTGCCCGGCCATGCCTTCCTTGTGGCGAATGGTCAACCGGTGATCACATCAGGCAGCCGCCGCCTTACCTGCGATGCCACATTCCCCCAGCGATCTTGCAACCCGTCCGATACTCGAGAACCCACCAGCGGCCAGCGACCGTTCGTACCTGAGCCTGGCCAGCCAGGTGCAGGCATTGATCGCATCCGGAGAGTTCTCCGCCGGCATGCGATTGCCGTCCGAACGCACGCTGGCCGAGCGGTTCAGTGTCAGCCGTACCCTGGTGCGCGAGGCCATCATCGCGCTGGAGGTGCAGGGGCTGGTCGAAGTGCGCGGCGGCTCCGGGATCTACGTCTGCGCAGAAGCGCCCGCGCCCGGTCGCGAGCCGTTCGAGATGCCCTGGCGGCCGGGGCCGATAGAATCGCTGCGCGCCCGGGCGCTGATCGAATCGGAAATCGCCGGCCTGGCCGCCATCGAGCGCAAGGACAGCGACCTTGACCGAATGTTCGCGGCCCTGAGCCTGATGCGCGAGCACATGGACGACAAGCAGGCCAACGAGGCGGCGGACCGGCAGTTCCATCTGTACCTGGCCGAATCGACCGGCAACAGGGTCCTGCTGCATATGGTCACCGCACTGTGGGACAGCGGGCGCAGCGATCCGCTATGGGGCAAGATCGAGGAACACTTCCATACCACGCGGCTGCGGGAGGCATCGCAGGAAGACCATCAGCAGATCTTCGCGGCGGTGATGGCGCGCGACGCACCAGCGGCGCGGGCGGCAATGCGTAACCACCTGGAGAGGGTGATCAGCGAGTTCACTCAGGCGTGGCGTTGATAGCCCGTTGGGCCAATTGGGAATTTATTGCGGCAGTCATGCTCTCGCCGATGCGCGGCGAGCCCTTAGCGTGCGCGGCTGAGAATCTGCCGATGGCGCGGCTTTTGCCGGATACTGGCCGCGTCTTCATCGATCGTAAGCACGGCGCGAAACACCAGGTCGACCAGTTCGGTTCGCGCAGCGAGCTCGACGCCCGGATAGCGCAATTGGGCGGGATCATCGCGCTCGACACGCATGATTCGCCATATCGTCGTCAGTAGTGCAATCACGCCCCGGCACCTGGTGCACACCAGGTTGTTGGATAGCAGCGTCGCGTCGAACTCGTCGGCATGAGTGTGGACCCAGCGCATCACCAACGGTGCAGAAATCGCCAAGGTCAGCCAGCTTGCTGCTCGCTCTGCAACGATGTGGAACATCAGGTCGGGCGCCATCCATCCGACAGTCGGCGCGTCGAAGGCCTGGCCATCGACGATAAGGAGCGACGATGGCACCTTGTGGCAAAACAATTTGACTGGCATTCGGGCGGAGCGCTTCTGCACTTATGTCCCCGTGCAGCGGGCCTCGGCCGGTGATGCTCCTCACTTCCAAAAAAAACCGGCCACCTGGGCCGGCATTTCCGGACAACAGTGCGAAGCGATTTACTTCGGCGCCACGACCTCGCGGGCATTCTTCATAGCTTCGCGCGTCATGCTTTCCGTCGAGACGATGGTCAAGGCTTGTGCTGAACCAGCGACGGTCTTCTCCGAAACATTCAACGTCGCGTTGACGGAATCCGGGAACGAATACATAGCACCTGTAGCCGGGTCAACGGCCAGCAAGCCAATTACGCCGCCAAACAGAATGTTCCCGATGTACCAGCCGTTGACTGTGCTGACGATGTCCAATTGCCTCGGCTCGTAACCTTCCTTCTTGACCTCGGCCTTATACGTTTCCGACTTGAAGTAACCGGCGCCCCGGTTGAGTGTCAGCGTTACCGGGGTGGTGCCATTATGAACCTTTTCGCCAGCACGGTTGGTGACCGTGACTGAAGCCCCCTCCGGTACGCTCTTGATGGTCACGGGCTGCGTGCCGCCGCTCATGATGCTGGCGCAACCGCTCAGTGCCAGTGCTACTACGCCGGCTGCAAGCGTCCTCCTCATCTTTTTTTCCCTGTTGTGGTTGTTGGCGGGGCGCATGTTACCTGTAACAAAGGGTAACAATCAAGCGACCGGCCCCCATGTTAGGGGTTGAGTGATAGAACGATTGGGCCAGTGCGGGCGGAATTGGACCGGCACGCTGCGGACAGCCAGTCGGACTTGACTCGGGCTTCTCTTATTGAGCGGAAAGTCAAGGGTGTTGGACCCGTGCCGGCCGCGTAACGCGCAGCCTCTAATCACCCGCGCCACTCCCGCGTGCTTGCCGCCACAGCGAAATTAGCATTTCCGGATCCGCAGGATAAGTCTCGAATTGAGCCACGGAGTCTGGAATGAGAAACCAGGATTGCTTACTACGCGTGTAGACGTGAGCAACCGGTTCGAAGCTCCGTTGATCGTACAGGTTACCCGGCCTGAGTATCGAGATGTTGGGCTTGTCCAAGGGTTCTGCCCAAAGTCGCGTGTCACAGCGCGGACATATTCGGCTACGCCGTCGATGCTTTTCGTTGACTTGGAACTCTACTAGCGGAGCGTCGCCCGACAGAACATGCAGATGAGTCCTGCGGACCAGCATGACAGGGAGTGCCGCACCCCCGGTTCGCCGCTGGCAGACGGTGCAGTGGCATACATAGAAGGTTAGAGGCTCACCAGCAAGTTCAAACGCCACTTGCCCGCAAAGGCAGGCCCCTTTATACGACGACGCGCGCTGATTCATTTGGAGTGTCGAAGACTTACATGATTAGTGGGTCCGCGCATCTTGTCAGATAGCCAACGCTATTCGCCACCACGCGTGGCTTTAAGCCGTTTAAGAAACCAACGCCCGGCGGGGCCCGGCGGCGTGTCTTTCCGATACACAGCGAACATGGCGATAGGGGGCGTGTACGGATGAAAGGCTTCAAGCCGCAAGGGCACGAGGGTTCCGGAGTCGAGGTCATCTTGAACCATTGCAACCGGCATATGGCCCCATCCGAATCCGGCGCGTAGAAATGCATGTTTGGCGCCCAGATCGGCAAGTCGCCATATCTGTGGAGAGAAGACGCCGAACGTCTTGCCCTCCGTCAGTGCCGTGCGGTCGGTCAGCACCAGTTGCACATGTCCCTTGAGATCCGCCAGCCGGATTATTCCCTGCTTTGACGCCAGCGGGTGTGACGGCGCGGTGACCGTGATCATTGGCACATCCAGCAATTTCTCGGCATCGAGAATCTCAGGCACCGATGGCATCGAGCCGCTGATGCCGAGCCGGCACGCCTGGGCAAGTACAGGCTGCATGACGGCGCCAAGCGCCTCGACGTAAAGCCGCAATGGCGTGTGCGGAAATTCGTTTCGGAACGCGCCTACGGCGTCGGTCAACGACGCCATCGGATACATCACGTCCACCACGACGGACAGTTCGGGTTCGAGTCCGTCGGATATCACGCGCGCCTTGGCCTTGAAACCGTCCATGCCGCTGACCACCAGGCGCGCCTGCGCGAGCAAGGCGGCGCCTTCGTCCGTCAGCCGGGGGTAGCGCCCGGCCCGATCGAAGAGCTGTACGCCGATCTGGCTCTCTAGGTTAGCCAGCGTATGGCTGACCACGGACTGCGCGCGCCGCAGTTTGCGGCCAGCGGCGGAGAAGCTGCCTTCGTCGGCGGCGGCGATGAAGGTGCGAAGCTGATCCAGTGAGACGGCGTCGAGCATGTATCTATAGGATAGATGGATTGCATCTAGAAATATAGACTTCCTTGATACGTGTCAAGGCCCTAATCTTCGGTCATCCACTCTCTTGAAAGGATGATCACCATGAACCCGAACCTCAATGTTTCACTGAACGCAAACTCGGCGCTTCCTGCCGCTGGCCGCACGCTCATTGCAGCCATCTTCTTCATCAGCGGCATCGGCAAGCTCCTGGCCCCGGGCGCGACGATGACCTATATCGGATCGCTTGGGCTCCCCGCACCAGCACTCGGACTGATTGGCGCACTGACGCTGGAACTGGCGGGCGCCACGCTGCTGGTCGTTGGCTACAAGACGCGCCTGGTTGCTCTCCTGCTTGCTGTCTACGCTGTCGCAACCGCGCTGATTTTTCACCATGCTCGCGCCGACCAGAACCAGATGTTCCATTTCCTGAAGAACCTGGCAATGGCTGGTGGCCTCTTGCAGGTGGTCGCATTTGGCGCGGGGGCCTTCAGCCTTGACAACCGTCGCGCGCCGGCCGGGCGTGCGGTCGCCTGACCATTGCATACCTGGAGACAACATCATGACCATCGCAACAACGCTTCTTCAGCAACACCTCCAATGGCTGGTGGACGAGCCGCAGCAATGGCAGGAATTGATCGCCGAGAACATCGTATGGGACTTGCCCTACGCCCCCAGCCTGGGCCATCCGCTAAGGCTCGAAGGCCGCGAATCCGTGGTGCGGCACGCAAGCTGGTTCGCGGGTGCTGTCAGGGACTTTCGCTTCTTCGATGCCATCGTGACGGCGACGGATGACCCCCAGCATGCGATCGCACGGGTGCGTGGCGAGGGCTTGATTGCAGCGACTGGCCGCACCTACCGCCAGGAGTACGTCGTGTTTTTGACCGCCCATGACGGCCGCATCGTGCATCTGCGCGAGTATTTCGACCCCGTACAGGCCGCCCTTGCCCTCGATGCCCCGGTGGTGGGCGTCTCTTCCAGGAGCATTTGATGAAAGCTATTCGAGTTACTGCCTATGGCAGCCCCGACCGCCTGCCCCTGGTCGAGATGGACGACCCGGTGCCCGACGACAATGAGGTATTGATCGATGTTGCGGCGGCCTCGGTAAATCCCATCGACTGGAAGATCGTCAGCGGCGCCATGCAGGCCTTTATTCCGCTTCCCTTGCCATTTACGCCGGGTGTGGATGCCGCAGGGACTGTCATCGCGGTGGGGCGCAACGTCACCTCACTGAAGCCGGGGGATGAAGTCATGGGCTTCATCGGCATCGTCGGAGCCTTCGCCACCCGCGCTGTCGTGGAAGCGGCCCGTCTGGCGCGCAAGCCTGCGAGCTTGACGTTCGCCCAAGCCGCTGCGATTCCCGCGGCGTCACTGACGGCATGGCAGGCGCTGCACGAGCATGGAGTCCTGCAAGCCGGTCAATCCGTGCTGATCCACGGTGCGGCGGGCGGCGTGGGCAGTGCAGCCGTGCAGCTTGCCAAACTGGCCGGTGCGCGCGTGACCGGCACCGGCTCGGCCGGCAATCGCGACTATGTGGGAAGCCTTGGCGCGGACGCGTTCATTGATTACCGTGCCGAGGATTTCACCAGGCGTGTCCCGAGGGTAGACCTCGTGCTAGACCTGATCGGTGGCGAAACCCAGCAGAGGTCATGGTCAGTACTGAAACCCGGCGGCACGCTGGTTTCGACCGTCGCCCGGCCTGATGCGGCACGCGCCCGGGATGCGCAGGCGATCGGCAGGCATTTTGCGACCCGTAGCGATGGCCCGCTGCTTGAGAAGCTGGCAGCGCTCCACGCCTCGGGCGATCTTCGCACCCACATCGACTCAGTCTTTTCTCTTTCAGCCGCTGGCCAGGCGCTTGGCCACAGCATGGGCGGCCACGTGAGAGGCAAGGTCGTTGTGGACATGGCCCGGTAGGAATTGCTTAGGCACCGAAGCGAACCGCCGGCGAAAGAGTGAACGACTCGCGCATGTCGCGCGCCTCCTCGATGGGCGTCCTGCCGAACAGGCGCTTGAACTCGCGGCTGAACTGCGAGGTGCTTTCGTAGCCGACGCGGCCTGCTGCCGCCGCGGCGGTGACGCCGTCGCGAATCATCATCAGCCGCGCCTGGTGCAGGCGGGTGGATTTGATGTACTGGATCGGCGAAGTCTGCGTCACCGTGCGGAAGTTTGCGTGAAATGCCGGCACGCTCATGCCGGCTTCTTCGGCCAGGCACGTCACATTGAGGGGCGTCGCATAGTCGGTGTGGATCCGCTTCAGTGCCTTCGCGACGCGACCGAAGCGACCGTGGTGGGCAAGCGCGGCACGCATCGCGCCGCCCTGCGCTCCCGTCAGGACGCGGTAGCAGATCTCCCGCACCAGGCTGGGACCAAGGATTTGCGCATCCATTGGCACCGTCAAGGCCTCCAGCAGCCGCACTGTTGCGCCGGCCAGGTTCTCGTCCAGCCGGGTAGACACCATGCCATTCGGCGGCTCGTCAGGAAGATGGCCCGCTGCACCGATCTGCGTGATCAGCTCGCTGAGCTCGATGAGGTCGAGGCGGATGGACACCGCGAGCATGGGTTCCTCTGGCGAGGCCTGGGTTTCCGTTGAAAAAGGCAGCGGTACGGACAGCACCAGATAGTGCTGTGCGTCGTAGACATAGACCTCATTGCCCAGAAAGCCCAGCTTGCGGCCCTGGCAAACGATCACGATGCTCGGCTCGTACAGCACCGGCGTGCGCCCAAGGGGCCGATCGGAACGCATCAGCCGGACACTTTCCAGCCCCGACTGGGTGTATCCCTCGTTAGGCGCCAGCTTCTCGATCAGGCGGACCATGCTGACCGAAGCGGGGGAGCGGACCTTCGACACCGCAGTCTCCTGTTGTTCGCTACAGGCGCCATTCTAGCCGTGCCTAGCCGGAGCCGCCAGCGCACGTGATAGGAATAGGCAATAACGGCATAGGTCCGTGTCTTCGCCGGAAGAGCCGCCATCCCTATCATTCACTCACCGGCCGACGAACCATTTCGCTTTATTGAAGGCCGTAACCGGGCAGATATGGTTTCGCGGAAAAGCGAGGATACCGGCGCCCCGATCCGAAGCAAAAATAGGAGTATGCAAGATGGCAAACACTTCCACCGAATCGAAAGTCATCCTGATCACCGGCGCCAGCAGCGGCATTGGCGAGGGCGCGGCCCGTTTGCTCGCCGCGCAAGGACACCGCCTCGTGATTGGCGCGCGCCGCACCGACAGGCTCGCCGAGCTGACGCAATCGATTGAAGCGTCCGGCGGCATCGTTCGCTATCGCGAACTCGACGTGACGTCGGCCGATGACGTGGCGGCATTCGCCCGCTTCGCGCTCGACGCTTTCGGCCGCATCGACGTGCTGGTCAACAACGCGGGCGTGATGCCGCTTTCGCCGCTCAACGCCCTGAAGGTAGGCGAGTGGAACCGGATGATCGATGTGAACATCCGCGGCGTACTGCACGGCATTGCCGCGGTGCTGCCGGCGATGGAAGCGCAAGGTCACGGCCAGATCATCAATATTTCTTCGATTGGCGGCCTTTCCGTGTCGCCGACTGCCGCGGTCTACTGCGCCACCAAGTTTGCCGTTCGCGCCATCTCGGATGGGCTGCGCCAGGAAACCGACAAGATCCGCGTGACGGTGATCTGCCCGGGCGTTGTGGAATCCGAACTGGCCGACACGATCTCCGACGACACCGCGCGCACGGCCATGCAGGCGTTCCGCCGCATCGCCATGACGCCAGACGCCATCGCCCGCGCCATTGCTTACGCGGTAGAGCAGCCCGCCGAAGTCGACGTCAGCGAGATCGTCGTACGCCCCACCGCCAGCCCGTTCTGATCCAACCGATAGGTACTACGCAACCCGATCAAGGAGAACATCATGACATCACGCAACACAGCCAGCGGCGCCTTCGCAGGCAAGGTCGCCATCGTTACCGGTGCAGCCAGTGGCATTGGCCTGGCCACGACGGAACTGCTCCACGCCGAGGGCGCGAATGTGATTGCCGTCGGGCGCAGCAGCAACGTGGAAGCGCTGGCTCGTCCCGGCATCGTTCCGGTCGTCGCCGATGTGGCGCGCGAGGAAAGCGCCATTCAGGCCGTGGCCACAGCGATCGACCGGTTTGGCAAGCTCGACATCCTGGTCAACAACGCCGCGGTCATCATCAACAAACCGCTGGTGGATATGTCGCTTGAGGACTGGAACGGCATCCAGGCCGTCAACGCCACGGGCGCGTTCCTGTTCTCGCGGGAAGCCATGCGCGCGATGATGCCGGCAAAGACTGGCGCCATCGTCAACGTGGGGTCCTACGCCTGTTATCAGGCGTTTCCGCTGATCGCGGCCTATGCGGCGTCCAAGGGCGCGCTTGCGCAGCTGACGCGGGCGCTCTCGCTGGAAGCCATCGAACACGGCATTCGCGTCAATGCGGTCGGCTCTGGCGATGTCATCACCAACATTACCAACCACATCCATGCCGACGGCCAAGCATTCCTTGCCGAGCACGGCAAGAAGGCACCCATCCGCCGCGCTGCCCAGCCGAAGGAAATTGCCGAGGTGATCGCCTTCCTCGCCTCGGAAAAGGCCAGCTTCATGGTCGGTGCCGTCGTCATGGCGGACGGGGGCATGAGCGTGGCGCTGCCCTGAAGACATAGCCAGTCCGAAGCCAGATTTTTTTGCTTACTCAAGGAATTCAGATCATGAAACAAGCATCCCGTACCTGGTTCATTACCGGCGCATCGAAGGGCGTCGGCCAAAAACTCGCTACCCGCCTGCTGGAGCAAGGCCACCGGGTGGCGGCAACCTCCCGCACGGCCGCATCGCTGACGCAGGCATTCGGTGCGGCGTCCGACCGCTTTCTGCCGCTGGAGGTCGACCTGACCAACGATCGCAGCGTCCAAGAAGCCATCGAGAAGACCGTGCAATGGTTCGGCGTTCTCGACGTGGTCGTGAACAATGCCGGCTACGCCCAGCAAGGCACCGTCGAGGCATTGTCGGACGACGAGGTTCGCAGCAATTTCGAGGTCAACTTCTTCGCGCCGATGGCCGTCGTGCGCCATGCGCTGCCGCAGCTTCGCCGCCAGCGCAGCGGGCACATCATCAACATCTCGTCCATCGTCGGCTTTCAGGGCGGGTATGCGGGATGGGGCAGCTACGTTGCGAGCAAGTTCGCGCTGTCGGGCCTGACGGAATCGCTCGCGGCAGAAGTCGCGGAGCTGGGGATTCGTGCGACGGTGGTGTACCCGGGCCCCGTGCGCACCGACTTCCTGTCGAACGGTGCGCTGGCGGTGGCAAAGCGGCAGATCGACGACTACGCGGAGGCCAAGGCTTCGTTGGACCTGCATCTCGACACCCTGCATGGCCATCAGGCGGGGGATCCTGACAAGCTGGCGCTGCTGATCATCCAGGCCGCGAGTGTTGAATCGGCCCCGCTGCATCTGTTCGCCGGCAAGATTGCCAATGAACTGGCGGCCGCGAAGGCGAGCGCTGTCTCAAGGGATCTCGAGGCCTGGAGGGGCTCGTCTGAAGCCACGGATTTCGCGGACTGATTGACGGGATGCCGTCAACGACACCTCTGACCGGCTGCATTTCCCGGCGGGTGCCGATGCCGTTGCACTGGCGCGGGCTGTCTGACGGCGAGCGTTGCCGCGACTCGCCCGCTCGCGAGGAACTTCTCGGTATGGCGCCACCATGGTCCGGCCGGAAGCCCGGCGTACTGCACGCAGCGGCATGCTTGCTCTCGTTCCGGAAATGGAGCCGAGCAGCGCGGGTGGCGCTCACTGTTTGAACATTCCATACTAGGGGTGTCGCCCTCCGTCGGAATGAGCCTTCGTGGGTCGCATCGTCTTGCGATATAGGACGCCATCACCTTACATGGCCCCCTAGGACTACGAAAAGGTCAAGTCTGGCTTGCGCCAGGGCCGAGCAGCCTGCCAATCACCGAACGTAGAGGAAGGAGGCGAAGCTGAAGATGAAAACGCCAGGCTTGCTCCTCGCCCTGTCACTCGCCATGGGGACTGCGCCGCACGCCGGTGCAGTTGGATGCGAACATGACATGCAGTGCAAAGGCGAGCGCATTTGCCAACTGGGCCAATGCGTCTCTCCTGCGTCGACAGGCCCGAACGCAGAACGACCTGTCCCACCATCTCCTGCGACAAAAATCGTCCCGACACCCGAGCCACCTGCAAGGGTTCGTCCGGCGACGGGGAATGTCCCGGCAGCCGGACAGCCAGCGAAGACTGCTCCAGCGAGAAAGATTGGCCCGGCATCTGAACCACCCGCCCAGCCCTCGGTGGCCAAAAGTGGCCCGATACCTCAGCAACCCGCCGTGGATTCTCCCGCTATGACGAATACTCCAGCACTTTCGACTGAGTTTCGCTCTTGCTGCACCAAAATCGGCAAACTGCCCCTCGACCGAGAGCTGGACTTGGAGGGCATTGCCGCTACTCCCAGTGATTTCTGTCGTGGAAAAACCATTGATGGAATCTCTCTCCCAGGTACGCCGTGCAATTGAAGGACTCACTTTGCGTTTCAAGTGAACTGCCTCAGTAAAAGCCGCGCACAGGAGACATGTCCACCGTGACGTCAGGTTAGTTACGGCGGACGTATCCGTTGGCCGGCGCTGCTACGCGCTTCGCACCGATGGCCCCGGACGAAAATCATGGTCCGATTGCGCCCGCCGCGTTAGTCAAAATTCTGAATCGGCTCCCGCGCTCCGTGGGGGAAATTTTTCTTATCTCGTCATCCGAAAAGATTCAGTTCTGTTGCGTCCGGGGCTAACGTTAGAGTTCGGGACAAGACGCACATCGGGGCCTGGCTACCGCGCTTGCGCCGGAAGCGACGGTACCCGAGACAAGCAAACGGAGGATGGCATGAAAAGCAAGACACTACTGACCGCGGCGGCAATGCTGGTGGCAACCACGGCAACATGGGCGCAACCCGAAACCCGCGTGGACGTCACGCGGTCCCCTGAAGGGGCGACTGCGACCGGCACCGCCAAGCTCACCGCCACGATCACCAAGATCGATGCGCCGACGCGGACGGTCCGGCTGAAATCCAGCGACGGCAAGACCAGGGATCTCGTGGTGGGGCCGGAGGCCAGGAACTTCGAGCAGCTCAAGGTCGGCGACACTGTCACGGTCGAGTACAGGGAAGCGCTGACCATGAGCCTCAAGAAGAGCAGTGGTCCGCTTGCCATGCATGAGCGCCAGATCTCGGAGCGCGCTGCGCCGGGAGCAAAGCCGGGCGGCACCGTCGGCCGGGAAGTGACCGTCACGGCAGAGGTCGTCGCTTTCGACACCAGCGCCAGGTCCGTCACCCTGAAGGGGCCAAAGGGACGCACCATGGTCCTGCTGGTAGGGGATCCGACACGCCTCAACGGCATCCAGAAGGGCGACCGTGTCGAAGCGGTCTATACCGAGGCCGTTGCAGTGTCCGTACAGCCGGCTGCGGCCAGGTAGCGCCCCAGAACCGGCCAGGTCCGCCAGCCATGCTTGCAGGCATCAGAAAGGACCTGCCATGGGAGGCGGTAGCGCGTCCTGCCGGGCGGGGTAGCGATTGCCGTCGCGCCCACCACAACCACCCGTCCGCCGATGACCTGGTCCTGCAGACCAACGACGTGCTGCTCGCGACCGCCACCGACCCGGCATTGCTGCGTGAAGCCACCTCGCTGTGCGGAGAACTGCAGCCAGGCCGCATGACGAGCCATCACGAAGACCTGGACTATATGCGCGTGTTCGCCTCCTCTCCGAGGTTCGACGGAAAAATACCGGACGATCAGGCCTGCCGCCCAGCTAAAAAAATGCGCGGCCCAGCCGCGCATTCACAATCACCTGACACCCGGCGCGCCTCCATGGAATCCAGGTTCAGGGCCCTGCGATACACCGGCAGGCGCAGCGCAATACCCCCATGAGGATTCCTGGCGTCGGATGCTGTTGCGTGGTGAGCAGTGACGCCCGAATCCGCCATCGGCAGCTAGCGAAACCTGAACAGCCCTTGCCAGAATGCCTCGAACGGGCTGATGGGTATTTCGGTACGCGCCGTGCCGGCATCCGCCGGCACTACGGCCTCGTCCTCGGCGAACGCCTTGCGCGACTGATGCAGGGCATCAACGCTATCGGCAATCTGTCCGGCGAGCTCCGTCTCGCAGTCCTTGCCCAGCAGGATGCCGAACAGGACGTCGCGCGAATGCCCTTCGTCGGCATAGCGCATCGCGATGGCCACCATCTTCTCGTAAAGCTCCTGCGCGACGCGCCTCGCCTGCTCCTGTGCCTGGCGTTCTTCGGCCTCTTGTGCTGCGTGCTCGGCTTCCCACCGGCGCATTTCACGTTCGAAGACGTCGTCGTAGACCTGGCGCTGCTCGGCATCGGACAGAATCGCGTAGGCATCGCGAATCTGCTGGAAGGCGGCATGGCTTTCGGCTTCGCGACCGGGATTGCGGTCCGGATGCCATTTCATTGCCGCGCGGCGATAGGCAAGCTTGATCTCGTCCAGGGTGGCATCGGCCTGTACGCCAAGCGTCGCGTAGAGCGTGGTCATGGGAAGCGGGGCGGAGGAGAACGAAGGCGTTCATGCTAGCACGCGGCGCCGGCCCCGGAGTCGACAGCTCCCGAAGGGCTAAAGGAATGCCCTGCAGGCGGTTTGCTGGCGTGCCTTGCCGCCGCTTGCGCGTACACGACCGACCGCTTTGAGAAAGGCGTAGCCTTGAATCGTGACTTGCGGGTGGGCAAGGGTCGGCCCGAGGCGTTCGAGCGTAATGAACTGCTTTTCAAGCAGCGCCTGCATGTCTGCGTCGTCCAGCTCGGTGGCGTCGGAGTGGTCGTTTACCAGGACCAGCGTGGCGATTTCATGATGACTCAGCACAGTTGTCTCCCAAGCTATAGGTCTATTCTTGCTACGGGACTACACTACACCGCAGGTCCGCCTGGATCGGAGGGTCCAGTCATCGCAGACCACATTCTGGCGATGGCAGGCTTGCCGCTCGCGCCAGAAGCTCCATCTTAGGTGGCCATCACCGAGGCTTCAATGTCCTTGTCGATGGTCTCGAATATTTTCTGCGTTGGTCCCTTGGCCTCTGATGCGGTGCCCGGACGAATTGGCAGAACCCCATCCCCCCAATGGGTTGTTAGCCCGACCGGTCGGTCATCCAAGTCTCCATCAAGATCGTTGCAAAGTCGTAATCAATGCCCGGCATCAAGGCTTCGCCGGTTGCCCCAGCTTCGGCGGTGCCGGTGGCGGCAGCGGCGTCGCCACCGGTTCCAGTCCGGTGCTGCTCACGATTGCAGCCGCGGCCGGCGAGGCCAGGAAGCCAACGAAGCGCGAGGTGGCCACCGTCTGCCGGCCCGCGATCGTTCCGGCCGAGAAGAAGACCTTTTGCTGCAGCTCGTCGGGCAAGGGGCCGACGTAATCCAGTTCCTTGAATGGCAGCAGTTCGCTGACCTGCTGGAAGCCGATTTCCGCATCGCCGCGTGCGACCACGGCGCCGACGCGCTCGCTGTAGATCTTGCGGGCCTTGTCCTTGATCTGGTCCGCGACACCGAGCCGGGGAAACAGTTCGTTGGACAAATAGGTGCCGCTGGCGCTGGCGGAGTAGGCGATCGAGCGCGCGTTGAGCAGCGTCTGCCTGAGGGCGTCGGTGTTGCTGATATCCGGCTTGGGCGTGCCCTTGCGCACCGACATGCCGATCAGCGAGCGCGCGAGGT
Source organism: Cupriavidus nantongensis (assembly GCF_041726985.1). Taxonomy (GTDB): domain Bacteria; phylum Pseudomonadota; class Gammaproteobacteria; order Burkholderiales; family Burkholderiaceae; genus Cupriavidus; species Cupriavidus nantongensis_A. The sequence goes on from NZ_CP168302.1 coordinate 1,982,240, forward strand.
CGACGCGGCTGCCCGCCAGGACCTTGCCTTCGGCGGCCAGTTTCTCCAGTCCGGAGTCCGCCAGGATGACCACGTCGAAGGTCTCGCCGCGCGCCAGCCGGCTGGGAATGGAATCCGGTGCATTGCCCATCGATGCGCCGTAGGCGGTGATGACGCGATCCTGCGTGGCGGCCTCGTAAAGCGGGACGAGTTTCTGGTAGGCCGCCGTGAAGCCGCCCGAGGTAATGACACGGATGTCATCGGCCCAGGCTGGACTTATCAGCCCCAACAGCAAGATCAGAACGGTATGCCGGGCGGCAGAAGTGGCGGACTTCATATTGTCTCCCTTGGGGAATGCTGGCCTGTATTTATGCGCTTCACTGCACGTTATGGCGCCGTGTGGACGCATTGCCAGCTTAATGCGCGGCGTATTAATCTGTGAATTGCAACTTATTCAAGAGCTGATGCATGCCGCGCATTAATTTCGGGCTGGAAGACCTACAGGCCTTTGTCGCCACTGCGGAACAAGGCAGCTTCCGCATGGCCGCGGAGGCCCTCCACATTTCCCAGCCTGCGCTGAGCCGGCGCATCGACAAACTCGAACGGACGCTTGGCTCCCGCCTGCTCGAGCGGACCACGCGACGCGTGCAGCTGACCAACATTGGCCGGCAGTTCCTGGAGGAGGCCCGCGCTGCGCTGGCGATTCTCGACAGCGCGGTGCTGCGGCTCGGTGACGAGGTCACGCTGCAGCGCGGCCTGGTGACCGTGGCCGCGATACCGTCGGCGGTGCTGCATTTCCTGCCCGACGCGATTCATGAGTTCGGCTGCCGGCACCCCGGCGTGCGCGTGCGGGTGATTGACGAAAACGCCAACGACGTGCTGGCCAGCGTGATGTCCGGCGAGTCCGATTTCGGGCTCAATTTCATGGGGGCGCAGGAGGCCAACATCGAATTTCGTGCAATCCGCGCAGAGCCCTACCGGCTGGTGATGCGGCGCGACCATCCCTGGTCGGGGCGGGATGCCATCGCCTGGGATGAGCTTGCCGGCCAGCGGATGGTGAGCGTCTCAAAGCAAAGCGGCAACCGCGCCTTGATCGAGAATGCCATCGCCCACCTCAGGCAACGCCCGACCATCCACTACGAAGCCAACCACGTGGTCGGGGTGCTGGGCCTGGTGGAGGCCGGCCTGGGCATGGCCGTGCTGCCCGGTATGGCGCTGACGCACGATCATCCCCGGCTTTGCGGCGTGCCACTGGTGGATCCTTCCGTAGACCGAGTCCTTGGCCTGATACGGCGCCATGACCGGCCCTTGCAGCCTGCCGCGCAGGCGTTGTATGGCACCCTGATGGCGGGGGCGGCGCCGGCGACGTGAGCTCGCAAGGGCAGGAGGCGATCCCGCTGACGGCGGCACTGTGCCGTGGACGCGCGCTCAAGGCCCGCACCAGCCTCACCCCATCCCCACCACACTGGACAACAACATCTTCACCAACACCGCCTGCCGCGTCGCCCCCGTCTTCGCAAAGATCCCCCGCAAATGCGCCCGCGCGGTGTTCTTCTTCACGCCCAGCCGCGCTGCGGCCTCATCGAGGGTCAGTCCGTCGACCATCAGCAGGGCCAGTTCGATCTCGGTAGGGGTCAGGTGGAACAGCTTGCGCAGGCTGGCGTGGGTGTTACGCGGCGAACCGGCGGGATCGCGGATGAAGACGGCCACCGCGGGGCGGCAGGCCTTGTCCTCGCTGCGGTAGCTGAGCGGGATGGGTCGCACCAGCACACTTAGCGGCGTGGGCGCGGCGGGCCGGCTAAGCGTGGTGACTTCGCTGCGGGGCGTGGCCAGCGCGTGGGCCTGTGCGGCGCTCTCCAGGATCTTGCGGAACCTGCGGTTTTCCATCGGGCAGTGCGCGTGCAGCGCGCCGTCTGCCAGGTAGAGGCCGTCGCGGGCGCGCAGCAGGCGGCCGGCGACGTCGTTGCTGCGGATGCAGCGGCCGTGCTCGTCGAGGATGACCGTGCCCACCTGCATGCGGTCGACCGCATCGGCGTAGAGCGACCGTTCGGAGGCCAGCACGTCGAGCGCGGCATGCAGGTCGACGGCGCGTTTCAGGTGCGGCAGCAGGTCTTGCAGCAGCGCCTTGTCGGCGGCGGTGAAGTCTTGTCCCGCCGGGGTGCGGCTGATGAACAGCGCGCATTCGACGCCATCCGGCGTGACCAGGTTGGCGGCCAGGATGTAGCGCAGGCCGAGCGGCTGCAGGTATTGCACATGGAACGGATGCGACAGCCAGCCGGCTTCGCCGAACAGTTCGTCGGCACTGAAGAGGCGGTCGGGGTGCAGGTCCAGGAAGGGGCACAGCGCATAGTATTGCTCGCTGTATGAAGGCTCGCCGGGCAGGTGGGGGCCGTAGTCGGAGGCGTTGACGATCAGGCCGGGACGGTCGGTGGCGGGGTGGCGCAGCACCAGCGTGACGAAGGCGGCGGCCAGTCGCTGGCGGAGGCTTTCGAGGAAGGCGGCCCAGGGGACGGATTCGGTGGGGCCTTGATAGAGTTGGGCGAGGAGGGCGCTGAGTTCGGCGGCGGGCAACGGGGCTGGCGGCATGTGGCAGAGAGGCGGTTTGCTCCCCTCTCCCGCTTGCGGGAGAGGGGCAGGGGGTGAGGGCAGGCGCTGGCAATGCCGACGACCTGCACTTCGTCGAGGCGCCCGCCCTCACCCCAGCCCTCTCCCGCAAGCGGGAGAGGGAGCACCCAGGCGGTTCGTTGCAAGCGCATCGGTTCAGGTTTTGCCCATCGTACCCACCCCCAACACCGCCTCATCGTCCGTTCAGCCTAGGGCCTGTCCCTTAGCCACGCCACGATCCGCTCCGCCGCCTGCTCGGCGCTGTCGCCGGTGGTGTCGATGCGGATCTCCGGCTGTTGGGGTGGCTCGTAGGGCGAGTCGATGCCGGTGAAGTTCTTCAGTTCGCCGCGGCGTGCCTTGCGGTACAGGCCCTTGGGGTCGCGCTGCTCGGCGACGGCCAGCGGCGTGTCGATGAAGACTTCGATGAACTCGCCGTCGCCGGCCAGGGCGCGCGCCATTTCGCGTTCCGAGCGGAACGGCGAGATGAACGACACCAGCACGATCAGCCCCGCATCCAGCATCAGCCTGGCCACTTCCGCCACGCGCCGGATATTCTCGACACGGTCCGCCTCGGCAAAGCCCAGGTCCTTGTTCAGTCCGTGGCGCACGTTGTCGCCGTCGAGCAGATAGGTGTGATGCCCCAGCGCGTGCAGGCGCTTTTCCACCAGGTTGGCGATAGTGGACTTGCCCGCGCCGGAAAGCCCGGTGAACCAGACGATGCGTGGCGACTGGTGCTTCAGCGCGGCATGCGCGCGGCGGTCGACGTCGATGGCCTGCCAGTGGACGTTCTGCGCGCGGCGCAGCGCGAAGTGCAGCATGCCGGCGCCGACCGTGTTGTTGGTCAGGCGGTCGATCAGGATAAAGCCGCCCAGCTCGCGGTTGCGCGCGTAGGGGTCGAACGCTACCGGCTGGTCCAGGTGCAGGTTGCAGACGCCGATCTCGTTCAGCTCCAGCGTGCGCGCGGCCAGGTGCTCGAGCGTGTTGACGTTGACCTTGTACTTGGGCTGCGCCACGGTCACGCCCACGGTGCGCGTGCCGAGCTTGAGCAGGTAGGGGCGCCCGGGCAGCATGGCGTCTTCGTTCATCCACACCAGCGTGGCCTCGAACTGGTCGGCCACCGCGGGCGGGTCTTCGGCGCACGCCAGCACATCACCGCGGCTGACATCGATCTCGTCGGCCAGGGTCAGCGTCACCGCCTGCCCGCGCATGGCCTGCTCGCATTCGCCGCCGGCGCCGACGATGCCGGTCACGCGGCTTTCGCGGCCGGAGGGCAGTGCGCGCACGCGGTCGCCACGCCGGATCACGCCGGCGCTGACGGTGCCGGCAAAGCCGCGGAAGTCCAGGTTGGGGCGGTTGACCCACTGCACCGGCAGCCGGAACGACTCGTCCTGCGGGGGAACGTGGTCGATCGGCACGCTCTCCAGGTGGTCCATCAGCGTCGGGCCCTGGTACCACGGCGTATTGGCGCTGGGCGCGGTGATGTTGTCGCCGCGCAGCGCGGACATGGGGATGCAGGCGATATCGGTCAGGCCGATCTGCCGCGCGAACTCGCGGTATTCCTTTTCGATGCGCGTATGGACCTCGCGCGAGTAGTCCACCATGTCCAGCTTGTTGACGGCCAGCACCACGCGCCGGATGCCGAGCGTGGCGACCAGGAAGCTGTGGCGCCGCGTCTGCGTCTGCACGCCGCGGCGCGCATCGACCAGCAGGATGGCCAGGTCGGCGGTGGAGGCACCGGTGACCATGTTGCGGGTGTACTGCTCATGACCCGGGGTGTCTGCGACGATGAACTTGCGCTTGTCGGTGGCGAAGAAGCGGTAGGCCACGTCGATGGTGATGCCCTGTTCGCGCTCAGCGGCCAGGCCGTCCACCAGCAGCGCGAAGTCCAGGTTCTCGCCCTGCGTGCCCATCTTCTTCGAATCGGCTTCGAGCTGCGCCAGCTGGTCTTCGAACAGCATCTTCGATTCATACAGCAGCCGGCCGATCAGCGTGCTCTTGCCGTCGTCGACGCTGCCGCAGGTGATGAAGCGCAGCAGGCTCTTGTGTTGCTGGGCGCGCAGGTATTGGGCAATCTCGCTCTGCGCGCCCGCGGGTTGCGCCATCGCCGGCGCGTTGTCGATCAGGGTTTCCATCAGAAGTATCCCTCCTGCTTTTTCTTCTCCATCGAACCGGCCGAATCGCTGTCGATCAGCCGTCCCTGGCGCTCCGACGTGGTCGCCCGCAGCATTTCCTGGATGATGCCGCCGAGCGTGTCGGCGTCGCTCTCGATCGCGCCGGTGAGCGGGTAGCAGCCCAGCGTGCGGAAGCGCACCTTGCGCAGTTGCGGGGTTTCACCGGGGCGCAGCGGCAGGCGCTCGTCGTCGACCATGATCAGCGTGCCGTCGCGTTCGACCACCGGCCGTTCCCTGGCGAAGTACAGCGGCACGATCGGGATCTGGTTCAGGTAGATGTATTGCCAGATGTCGAGCTCGGTCCAGTTCGACAGCGGAAACACGCGCAGGCTCTCGCCCTTGCGCTTGCGCGTGTTGTACTGGCGCCAGAGTTCGGGACGCTGCATCTTGGGGTCCCACCGGTGCTGCTCGGTGCGGACCGAGAACACGCGCTCCTTGGCGCGGGATTTCTCTTCATCGCGGCGCGCGCCGCCGAATGCCGCGTCGAAGCCGTAGTGGTCCAGCGCCTGCTTCAGCCCCTGCGTTTTCCACACGTCGGTGTGGACGGCCGAGCCGTGCTCGTGCGGGCTGATATTGCGCGCCAGCCCTTCGGGGTTGATGTGCACGCGCAGGTCCAGCCCTAGCCGGGCCGCGGTCTGGTCGCGGAACGCGATCATCTCGCGGAACTTCCACGTGGTATCGACATGCAGCAGCGGGAACGGCGGCCGTGCGGGATGGAAGGCCTTCATCGCCAGGTGCAGCATCACCGCGCTGTCCTTGCCGATCGAATAGAGCATGACGGGGTTCTCGCACTCCGCCACCACCTCCCGCATGATGTGGATGCTCTCGGCCTCCAGTTGCTCCAGGTGGGTCAACATCGGGGTCTCCTATTGATTTGCCGGCGCCGCGCAGGGTTGTCGCGGCCGTCTGGCATGGCCACAAGGTAGCGAGCCGGGGGCCTGCGCCACTTCGTCCGGGCGGACTAAGAAATTGCGGGGCGCGGCGCGCATTTCCTAGTCCACCCGGACGAGGAACGGGGCGTGCTGCGCTGGGTATCGTTGCTGCGCCGACGAACCACGGGAGCAGGCAGATGGCGACCAACGCCGAAGACCAATTGCTGAGCGGCCAGACCTGGGCCGAGTTTTGCGACGTGCTCAAGCGCAGCGGGCAGCAGATCCTGCGCCCGGAAGCGCCGACGGATGCGCTCACGCGCGCCGAGGGCTTCCGCTACCTGAGCCGCTTGCTGCGCATTGCGCTGGAAATGCATGTGGAATTTGCCGATCCGGCGTTCCCCGGCTTGTTCTCGCCGTCGCACGAAACCGCCAAGATCGGCGCCGACAATCCGGACAACCTGTACCGCTACGCGCGGCTGGACGGCAGCGCGGCGTACCGCATCCGCGGCCGGCGCGGCACGGTGGCGTATCTGAGCTTCGGCACGCAGAAGGGCGGCTACGAAACCGACGGACGCATGGTCCAGACCGGTTTTATCGACAGCAACAATCTGGCGGTGGCGGCGGACGGGAGTTTCGAGATCGTGCTCAGCGCCCAGCCGCAACCGGGAAACTGGGTGCGCATGGAGCCAGCGACCAACGCGCTGGTGGTGCGCCAGACCTTTCTCGACCGCAAGGCGGAGACGCCCGCCGAATTGCAGATCGAGCGCATCGACGCCAACGGCAAGCCGCCCGCGCTGAGCGCGGAGCGCTTGCACGCTGGCCTGCTGCGCGCCGCGGGTTTCGTCGAGGGCACCGCGCGCATCTTTGCCGACTGGGCCGAGGGTTATGGCGGCCATGTCAACGCGCTGCCGCCCGCGGACCAGGCGGTGTGCCAGGCGGCGGGCGGCGATCCCAATATCTTTTACTACCACTCGTGCTGGCAACTGGCCGATGACGAGGCGCTGGTGGTCGAGGTCGAGCGGGTGCCCGAGTGCGAGTTCTGGAACTTCCAGATCAACAACTACTGGATGGAATCGCTCGACTACCGCTACCACGACATCTGCCTCAACAAACACGGTGCCCGGCTCAACGCCAATGGCGGCGTCACCGTGATCCTCAGCGCGCGCGATCCCGGCCTGCCCAACTGGCTGGAAACCGCCGGCCATCACCACGGCACCATGTGCTGGCGCTGGGTCGGCGCGGCGCAGCCAGCGCATCCGCGCACGCGCGTGGTCAAGCTTGCATCGCTCAGGGAGAACAAGGCATGAACGCCATCAACGTGGAACGCCTGCTGGCACAGGCGAGCGAGCAGGCCGGCGGCCTGGACGACTTCGGTCCGGGCAACTATCGCGAGGCGCTGCGGGTGCTGTCGGATTCGCTGGCACGCGAGGCCAACCTGTCGCCGCAAGGCACGCACATGCTGCAAGGCAAGCTGCAGGCCCAGCTGGTCAACCGGCTGGTGATCCAGGACTACTGCCGGCGCCATCCGGAGATCCTGCAGGAGCGCGTGGAAGACCCGCTGGTCATCGTCGGCCTGCCGCGCACCGGCACCACGCTGCTGCAGCGCATGCTGGCCACCGACGCGCGCTTCAGCTCGGCGGCGTGGTGGGAGACCCGCTATCCGGCCCCGCTGCCGGGCGAGGACGTGCGCGATCCGAGCCGGCGCATCGCCGCGGCGCGCGAGGAAGTCGGGAAGATGATCCGGTTCATCCCGGACATCCTTGCCATCCACCCGCTCGACGCGATGGCCGCGGACGAGGAATTCATGCTGATGGAGCATTCGTTCCTGTGCGCGATGGATTCCTACGTCAACGTGCCCGCCTACACCGGCTGGCTGGCGCAGCAGGACCACACGGAAGTCTATGCCTGCCTGAAGACCATGCTGCAGTTCCTGCAGTGGCAGAAGCGCCAGCGCGGCGAGGCGCCGGCACAGCGCTGGGTGCTGAAGACCCCGCAGCACCTGCATACGCTGGAGGTGCTGTTCCGGGTGTTCCCGGGCGCGCAGGTGGTGCTCACCCACCGCGATCCGCTGCAGACCATTCCGTCTATGGCGAGCATGGCGCATACGCTGTGGAAGCTGTACGCCGACGATCCGAATCCCGTCACGGCCGGCCGCCAGTGGAGCGAACAGATGCGGCGCGGCACCGACCACGCCATGGCCGTGCGCGACGCCATGCCCGCCGAGCGCTTCCTCGACGTGCGCTTCGAAGACACGGTGCGCGATCCCTTCGGCGTGGCGCAGGCGGTCTACCGCTTCGCCGGCATGCCGCTGACCGAGGCCGCGCGCGCCGGCATGTGGGGCTGGATGGAAAGCAACCCGCGCAACCAGCGCGCGGCGCATGCGTATACGCCGGAACGGTTTGGGCTGAGCGAGGCGCAACTGGAACGTGATTTCGCCAGTTACCGTGCGCGGCACATCCTGAGCCGCAACGCAAACGAATGACCCGCAACGCCAGCACTCGCCTCGGGCCTTCCAACTCCCGCTTGCGTACTCCCTCTCCCGCTTGCGGGAGAGGGTTGGGGAGAGGGCGGGAGCGTCAACGAAGTGCAGGCCGTCGCTATTGCACGCGCCTGCCCTCTCCCCCGGCCCCTCTCCCGCAAGCGGGAGAGGGGAGAAAACACGTGGCACAGCGAAATGCCGCGGACTTTTCAAATCCCAATGGTGTACTCCCTCTCCCGCTTGCGGGAGAGGGTTGGGGTGAGGGCGGGAGCGTCAGACGAAGTCGCGCCTGCGGTATGCCAGCGCCTGCCCTCACCCCCGCCCCTCTCCCGCAAGCGGGAGAGGGGAGAAAACACGCGGCCTATCTGACAGCCACTCAAGACCACCAAAACAGGAGACACCAACATGCTGCTGAAAGACAAGATCGTCATCGTATCCGGCATCGGCCCCGGACTGGGCATCAAGCTGGCGGTGGAAGCGGCGCGCGAAGGCGCCCGCGCCGTGGCCATCGCCGCGCGCACCGAAGCGAAACTGGACGAAGCGCAGGCCCGCATCGATGCCCTCGGCGCCGATTGCGAAGTGCTGAAGGTGGTGACCGACATCACCGACCGCGCCCAGTCGCGCCATCTCGCCGGCGAGACCCTGCGCCGCTTCGGCCGCATCGATGCGCTGGTCAACAGTGCCTTCCAGCACGGCAATTTCCCCGAGCCGGTGGAAGCGGCCGACCTGGACGTGTGGCGTCAGGTGTTCGACACCAATGTCTTCGGCACCATGACGCTGACGCAGGAGGTGGCGGCGCTGATGAAGCCGCAGGGCGGCGGCGCCATCGTGATGATCAACACCCAGGCCACGCGCAAGCCGATGCCGGGCGAATCCGGCTACGCCGCGTCCAAGGGGGCGCTGGCGGTGGCGGTCAAGTACCTGGCGCGCGAGCTGGGGCCGCATGGCATCCGTGCCAACAGCATCTTCATGGGCTGGATGTGGGGCGCGCCGGTGCAGGGCTATGTGCGCCACGCCGCCGCCGAACAGGGTGTGAGCGAAGACGCGGTGATCGCGCCGGTGACCGCGCAGATCGCGCTGGGCCGGATGCCGACCGACGACGACTGCGCGCGCGCTGCGCTGTTTCTCGTGTCAGACTACGCCAGGGCCATCACCGGCGCCTCGCTGGACGCCAATGGTGGCGATTTCATGCCCTGAGCCCACAGCACCGCATGCCATGACAAGCTACTTTGCCTTCAACGGCGACGCCGACGGCCTGTGCGCGCTGCAGCAACTGCGCCTGGCCGGCGGTTCGCACGCCAGCGACGCCATGCTGGTCACCGGCGTCAAGCGCGATATCCGGCTGCTGGAGCGCATCGACGCGCGCGCCGGCGATACCGTGACGGCGCTCGACATCTCGCTCGACCAGAACCGCGATGGCCTGCTGCGGCTGCTCGACGCCGGGGTGGAGGTGGACTACTTCGACCACCACCACGCCGGCGACGTGCCTTCGCATGCCGGCCTGCGCGCGCATATCGACGAGGCCGCGCAGGTCTGCACCAGCATCCTGGTCGACCGCCACCTGGGCGGGCGCCACCGGCGCTGGGCGGTTACCGCTGCCTTTGGCGACAACCTCGGCGACGTGGCGCGCGCGATGGCGGCGCAGCTTGGCCTGGACGCGGGCCAAGCGGCGGTGCTGGAACGGCTCGGCACCTGCCTCAACTACAACGCGTACGGCGAGTGCGTGGCCGACCTGCATTGCAACCCCGCTGAACTGGCGCAGCACATGCTGCCCTTCGCCGACCCGCTGGACTTCGCCGCGCAGTGCGCCACTTTCACGCTGCTGTGCGAGGGCTACGAGGACGACATGGCCCAGGCGCGCCGCCTCTCGCCCATGCATGAGATACCCGGCGCCGCGCTGCTGGTGCTGCCCGACGCGCCGTGGGCACGGCGCGCGATCGGCGTGCTTGCCAACGAACTGGTGCGCGGGCGCCCCGGCGATGCGATCGGCCTGCTGTCGCCCCGGTCCGGCGGCGGCTTTGCCGTCAGCGTGCGGGTGCCGCCGCAAAGCGCCACCGGCGCGGCCGACTTCTGCCGCGGCTTCGACACCGGCGGCGGCCGGCGCCTGGCCGGCGGCATCAACTACCTGCCCGACGCCGACGTGGAGCGCTTCACGCGCAGCTTTGCCGACTGCTTCGGCAAGTCATGCTGAGCCGTCTAAAAGCCGAGGTGCTGCGATAAACCACAGTCATTCCCGCGCAGGCGGGAATCCAGCGTCTTTGTCCCTGGCCCGCGAACAGACAAGACACTGGGTCCCCGCCTGCGCGGGGACGACGGGCAAGGCTAAGCCGCTCAGCCCGGCGGGACAAACTCCATAACTTCCAGGTCGAAGCCGGTGACCGCGCGGTACGGCACCGGATGGCTCAGCAGGCGCAGCTTGTGCGCGCCCACGTCGCGCAGGATCTGCGCGCCGACGCCGAGCGCGCGCTGCGCGAAAGCCGGCGCGGGCGCTGCCGCGGCCGGAGCGGCCAGCCGATCCAGCCGTTGCTGCGGTGACTCGCGCTCATCCAGCAGCACCAGCACGCCGCAGCCCTCCGCGCCGATCCGTTCCAGCGAGCGCTCCAGGTTCCACGCCGGCTGCGCGGGCGTGCCGAAGGCCAGCACGTCGCGCTGCATCTCCACCGCCTGCACGCGCGTCAGCACGGGCGTGTGCGGGTCGGGCTGGCCCAGCACCAGCGCCAGGTGCAGCGCATCCACCGGGGCGTCATGGTAGGCGTGCACGGTGAAGCGCCCGAACGGCGTCGCCAGTTCGGTCGTGCGGGTACGGCGCAGCGCGCCCTCGGTCAGTAGCCGATGGTGGATCAGCGCGCTGACGGAGACCGCCGGCAGGCCGTGGCGTTTGGCGAAGTCCAGCAGGGCCGGTCCGCGCATCAGCTCGCCGTCGTCGTCGAGCACCAGCGCATAGGCCCCGGCCGCGACGCGCCCCGCCAGCCGGGGCAGGTCGGAACATGCTTCGGCAAAGCCCGCGCGGCGCAGCACGCCGTCCGGCTGCGCCACCACCGGGAAGACGTGGCCGGGCTGGACCAGGTCCTGCGGCCGGGCGCGCGGCGCCGCGGCCACGCGCAGCGTCAGCGCGCGGTCGGCGGCGGAGATGCCGGTGCTGACGCCGCTGGCGGCCTCGATCGACACGGTGTAGCGCTCGCGCTGGCGCTGGCTGGCGGCCATCGGCGGCAGTTGCAGCAGCGCGCGGCGCGCCTCGGTGATGGCCATGCACACCAGGCCGCGCGCCTCGGCCGCCATGAAGTTGACGTCGGCCTCGGTGGCGCGCTCGGCGGCCACCAGCACGCAGCCGGTGGCTTCCGCGCTCTCGTCTTCGAGCACCACCACGCGCTCGCCCGCGGCGAGCGCTGCCAGCACTTCGGCCATCGGCGCCAGGAGCTTGGCCGCGCTCATGCTGCCTCCTGCCGGTTGCCTGGGTCGAAGGCCTGGCGCAGCGACGCCGCGGCCGCGTCCAGCACATGGCTGGCGGCATCCATCACCCCTTGCATGCTGGCGAAGCCATGGATCTGGCCGGGCCAGCGGCGCACGGCCGCATTGCCGCCGGCGCGCTGCAGCGCCTCGCCGTAGGCCTCGCCCTGGTCGCGCAGCGGATCGAATTCGGCGGTGATGATGGTGGCCGGGGGCAGGCCGCGCAGGTCGCGCTGTTGCAGCGGACTGGCGCGGACATCGCCGGCGTCGGCGGGCGTGGCCAGGTACTGGGCGCGATACCACGCCAGTTCCGCGGCGCTGAGGAAATAGCCCTGCGCGCATTCGCGATAGCTGGCGCTGCTCGTTGCGGCATCGCTGCAGTCCAGCCAGGGATAGAGCAGCAGCTGGTGCCGCAGCGCGATGCCGCTTCCGCGCAGCTGCTGGCACACCACGGCGGCCAGGTTGCCGCCGGCGCTGTCGCCGGCCACCGCCAGCCGCGACGGGTCGGCGCCCAGTTGCGCCGCATGCGCTGCGGCCCAACGCACCGCGGCGACGGCGTCGTCGGCGGCGGCCGGGAAGCGTGCCTCGGGTGCGAGGCGGTAGTCCACCGACAGCACCAGCGCACCGCTGCGACGCGCCAGGCTGCGGCAGATGTTGTTGTGCGAATCGAGGCCGCACAGCACGAAGCCGCCGCCGTGGAAATAGATCACGAGCGGCAGCGCCGCGTTGCCCTGGGCTTCATCGGGCGCGTGCGGCCGGTAAAGGCGCGCCGGCAGCGGACCGGCCGGGCCGTCTAAGGTCAGGTCTTGCTGCGCGGCGATGGCGTCGCCTGGCGCGAAGCCGGGCATCGCTGCCAGTGCGGCGCGGTAGTCGGCGGCGCGCAGCTTGGAGAAGTCGAGGCCGGGCATGGCGGCCATGGCATCGAGCATGGCACGGGCCTGGGGATCGAGCGGCATGGTGTCTCCTGGAGGGCTGTGGGAATCAAACCTGCATCGCAAACGACGGCGCGTTGCCCGCGGCAATGCCCTGCGCGCGCGCCAGCGCCGCGTGCGCGGCCTGTTCGTGCGGCAGGATCCAGAACTGCCCGGCCGAGACGCCGTCCAGGATCACGCGCGCGGCCTGGTCCGGCGTCAGGCCGGCAGCGATGCCGGTGCGCAGTGCGCCGTTCATCTGGTGCACCTCCTGCGGCGCGGCGCCGTCCAGGTCCGCCGCGATGCCTGTGGCAACCGGACCCGGGCAGACTACCGACACTTTGATCGGCAGCCCCGCCGCCTGCAGCTCCAGCGCCAGCCCTTCGCTCAGCGCCACCACCCCCTGCTTGGACAGCGTGTAAGGGGCCAGCCACGGTCCCACGGCCAGGCCCGCCATCGATGCGACATTGACGATATGCCCCGAGCCCTGCGCCACCATGCGCGGCACGAAGCAGCGCAGCGCATGCAGCACGCTCCACAGGTTGACCCGCATCACCTTGTCGAAGACTTCGGGCGGCAATTCCCAGCAGCGGCCGGTGGCAAGCACGCCGGCGTTGTTGAACAGCAGGTCGACCCGGCCCAGTTGCCGGAAGCTCTCGTCGCAAAGGTGCGCGATCTGCCGCGCGTCGGCGACATCGGTGCGCACGGCGACGACGGTGGCGCCGTCGCGTGCCAGCGCCGCGCGTGCGGCTTCGAGCGCTTCGGCATCGATATCGGCCAGCGCCAGCGCATAGCCTTGCGCGGCCAGCGCATGGGCCAGCCCGAGCCCGATGCCGCCGGCTGCGCCGGTGATGACTGCGGCCTGTTGCCGCGGGTTTGCCGCCATGGTGGAAGTCTCCTGAAAACGGCGGCGCCGATCGCCGCGCATGGCTCGTTGTAGCGGCGGCGCGGCGCGCGGGCATCGTCTGTTTGGGTAGGACGCACCTGCGCTACCGGTTGCATAGGGGTTTGCCCTTGGCGGGCGGGCATGGGTCTGTCCTTAGTCTGTTTGGAGTATGTGTTTGCGCCGCCGCCGCGTGACGATGGGCCTGTCCCGCGGGACTAGTCCGGCGGGCATGTGTGGCCCCACATGTGTGGCCAGGCCGCCTAGGGCAAACCATGAAGGCGGGGGGCAAGCCGCGACCCCTTTGCCGTCCCTATAATCGGGGCACAAAAAAGGGCCACAGAGCCCGCACAAGCCAGCGGCCCGGCTCGACCGGAGCGCTGAGCACGCCACAATGGAGACAGAGGAAAATGCTGATGGAGGTTAGCCAGAGCCAGGCGGCCGCACACCTGTTCGCGCAGGCGACGGTGTCGCTGTCGGAGTTCAGCGCATTGCTGGGCAATATCTACCAGGGCCCGATGGAGCAGGTGCCCTGGGGCAAGGCGCTGGAGCAGATCCGCCGGCAGCTCAATGCCAATTACGCCACGCTGATCCTGCGCTCGCCCGCCACCGACCGTCCCGGGCTGATGATCAACGCCTCCGAGCATGGGTCGACGCTGCCGGGCGAGACCTCTTACAACAACTACTACTACGCGCTGGATCCCTTCATCGGGCTGCCATCGGACCGGGTGGTGACCATCGACGAGCACCTCGGGCCCGGCATGTGGTGCAAGAGCGAGCTGTACCTGCAGTTCCTCAAGGACGTTGGCATCCGCTATATCCTCGGCGCCGACCTCCGCACCGACGACGGCGTGGAATGCCGCTTCCGCGTGTGCCGCGACCATGACGGCCCGGATTTCTCCGCGGCGGACAAGGCCTTGTGCACCTCGCTGCTGCCGCACCTGAAGCGCGCGGTGGACCTGCATTCGCGCCTGGACGTGGTCGAGTCCGAACGTACCGTCTACGCCAGCGCCATCGACCGCATGCTGGTCGGCATGGTGATCCTGGACGAGTCGGGCACCATCATCAAGACCAATGCCGCCGCCGATGAAATCCTCGGCGCCAAGGATGGCATCCGCGTTGCCAAGGGCGGTCTCGATGTCGAGTACGGCCAGGAAAACCGCAAGTTCCAGCGCCTGCTGCGCCAGGCCATGATGGGACACCTCGGCACCGCGCCGGCGCTGATGGAAGCGATGTCGATCACGCGCCCGTCCGGCAGCGCCAGGCTGGGCGTGCTGATCCGCACCATTCCGCTGAGCGAGTGGTCCGAGGACAACCGCAAGCGCCCCGCGTGCGTGGTCTTTATCCGCGATCCCGAGCGCCGCTCGCAGGCCTCGCACGACGTGGTGCGCCAGCTGTTCGACTTCACCCCCGCCGAGACGCAGCTCGCGCTGCAGCTGGCCAACGGCCTCACGCTCGATGAAGCCGCTGACGAGCTCGGCATCAGCAAGAACACCGCACGCGCGCACCTGCGCGCGATCTTCTCCAAGACCGGCGTGACCCGCCAGGCCACGCTGGTGCGCATGCTGCTGAGCAGCGTGATTTCGCTGGGCTAGGGCAAGGCGTCAGGGCTTTGCGCTGAGCACCAGCGCAAAGCCCTCCGGCGTGCGCAGTACCGCGCGCGTCTCGTGCGGTCCCTGCGCCGCGGGCTGCGCCACGGTGGCGCCAGCTGCCACCAGCCGCGCCATCGCCGCGGCAATATCGACTCCCTCATCCACCTTGAAGGCCAGCGCCGGCTGGTCCACCAGCTGTTCCTCGCCGGCCACCAGCGCCAGCGTCAGCGCGCCCGCGTCGAGCGCGCAATAGCGGTCGGCGTCGCGGAACTTCACCGGCAGTCCCAGGGCTTCGGTGAAGAACGGCAGCGCGGCGTCGATGTCCGCAACGGGGTAAAGCAGCAGCCTGGCTTGCATGGTGTAGGTTCCTTTCGATAAGCGCGGGCGGTTTGCCCGCTGCCCATGATAGGGACGCGCCCGGCGCTGCTCATAATCCAATCAGACGATGTTGCGACGTCTTGCGCCGACCACACTGCGATCACGCAGGCCGCTTCCGGCCCAAGGCGCAGCGCCTCGCAGTGCCCCGGATGCGGTCTTGTACCGACAAAGCGAGAGGGGACTGCAATGCGTTTTTCGTTGATCTATGAAGCCCAGACCGTCGATGCCTCGCGCGCCGGCGACCACAAGGTGTTCGATGAAATCATGGAACAGGTGGTGCTGGCCGAGGACATGGGCTTCGACGTGGTCTGGGCGGTGGAGCACACCGCGCTGACCAACTACGCGCACATGAGCGCGCCGGAAACCTTCCTGGCCTTCGTCGCCGGGCGCACGCAGCGCATCGGCATCGGCCACGGCGTGGTGTGCCTGCCGCCGGCGATGAACCATCCGGTGAAGGTGGCCGAACGCATCGCCACGCTCGACATCCTGTCCGGCGGCCGCGTGCACTTCGGCGTCGGCAAGGGCGGCACCCAGCAGGAGGCCGGCACCTTCGGCTACGACCTGAACACCCTGCACCCCATGATCGACGAATCGATGTACCTGATCCCGAAGATCATGACGCAGGACGAGATCGAGCACGACGGCGAATTCATCAAGATCCCTCGCCGCCCGATCCATCCCAAGCCGCGCCAGGACCCGCACCCGCTGATGTACCTGGCCTGCACCAACGCCGACACGCTGCAGCGCGCCGGCGCACGCGGCATGGGCGCGCTGGTGCTGGGCTTCGGCGGACCGGAGGATGTCGCCAGGAAGAACGAGATCTACCGCGCCGCGTGGGAAACGCGCAAGCCGGAAGACCAGGTGGGCTTCCGCCCGCACCAGCACCTGGCGGCACTGTGCCCGACCATCGTGCTGGAAGACGGCCTGGCCGCGCGCAAGATCGGCATCAAGGGGCAGCGTTATTTCATGGAATCGCTGTCGTACTGGTATGCCGGCGGCGAGCGTCCCGACCCGTCGGCGTGGGACGACGAGCATGTCACAGCGACCGACGCGCAGGGCAAGGCGGTGATCAATACGAAGTTCGCATCGGAGAAGGTGTCGGTGGATTTCAGCGATCCGTCGATGATGATGCTGAACCCGAACCACGCCTACGGCACGGTGGAGGACTGCATCGGCTATGTGCAGCGGCTGATCGATGCCGGCGCCGATGAAATCCTGTTTATCTGCCAGATGGGCACGGTGCCGCAGTGGGCGCAGCTGGAGACCATCCGCAATATCGGCGAGCACGTGATTCCGCATTTCCGCAAGCAGGGCCACAAGCTGCGCGTGGCCTGACAGGCGCTGCTTGCTCCGCGACGGTGTGCTCCCCTCTCCCGCTTGCGGGAGAGGGGCGGGGGAGAGGGCCGGCGCCTCCACGAAGTACGGCGCCGCACATCGCGCTACCAGCTAGTCCCAACAGACGATGGCACGCCGCCGCGCCGGTGCAAACATCGATGCCAGCCACAAAACCAGGCCAACAAGGAGACCGCGGTGCATCACGACAACCATCCCAAGGAACTGGCCGCGCGCCTGATCGCGCGTGCCGAGCAGATGATCCCGGCGCTGGCCCAGCGCTCCGCGCAGGCCGAGGCCGACGGGCGCATTCCCGCCGAGACCATTGCCGAGATGCAGGCCGCGGGCTTCTTCAAGGTGCTGCAGCCGCGCCGCCACGGCGGCTACGAGCTGGACCCGCAGACCTTCTTCCGCATCCAGATGGCGCTGGCCAAGGGTTGCATGTCCACCGCCTGGGTCTACGGCGTGGTCGGCGTGCACAACTGGCAGCTGGCGCTGTTCGACGAACGCGCGCAGCAGGAAGTGTGGGGCAACGATCCCGCCACGCTGATTGCCTCGACCTACATGCCGGTCGGCAAGGTCACGCCGGTGGCAGGCGGCTACCGTTTCTCCGGCCACTGGAAGTTCTCCAGCGGCAGCGAGCTGTGCGACTGGATCTTCCTGGGTGGCCTGGTACCCCCCGCCGAGCCGGGCGGCGCCTATGACTACCGCACCTTCCTGCTGCCGCGCTCCGACTACAAGATCGTGCGCAACTGGGATGTGCTGGGCCTGCGTGCCACCGGGAGCCACGACATCGTGGTCGACGACGTGTTCGTGCCCGACTACCGCACCCACCGCGCCGTCGACGGCGCCATGGGCACCAGCCCGGGGCTGGCCGTCAATGACGTGCCGCTGTACCGGCTGCCGTTCGCGCAGATCTTCGTGCGCGCGGTCTGCACCGCCTGCATCGGCGCGCTCGAAGGCACGCTGGACGACTTCGTCGCCTACGCCGACGGCCGCGTCAGCAGCAACGGCGGCGGCAAGACCGCGGAAGACGGCGGCGCGCAGATGGCGTGCGCCAGTGCACAGGTGGCCATCGACGAGATGCGGACCATCCTGGAGCGCAATTTTGACGAGTTGCTGGCGGTGGCCCGCGACGGCGGCCAGGTCCAGACCCCGCGCCGCCTGCATTTCCGCTACCAGTCCGCGCAGGTGGCGGAGCGCTGCGCGCAGCTGGCCAATGGCCTGCTGCGCTACGCCGGCGGCAACGGCATCTACCGCAGCAACCCGATGGTGCGCCGCTTCCTCGACCTGCACGCGGCGCGCGCCCACTATGCCAACAACATGGACCGCTTCGGCCAGAACCTGGGTGGCGTGATGATGGGCCGCGCCAACACGGACTTCTTCATCTGAGCCGCACCGGCACAAGGACCCAACATGAGCCAGAGCAGAGCGCGCATGCAGCCCGGCGAGTTTGACGTGGTGGTGGTCGGCTCCGGCGCCGGCGGCATGCTGGCCGCCTGCCGCGCCGCCGACCGCGGCCTGTCGGTGGTGGTGCTGGAGAAGAGCAGCCAGTATGGCGGCACCTCGGCGGTGTCCGGCGGCGGCATCTGGATTCCGCTGAACCACCATATCGCGCCGGCGGGCGGGCAGGACGACTACGCCAGCGCGCTGGAATACGTGCTCGCCTGCACCGGCGAGCACGGCGACCCGCAGCGCATCCGCGCCTATCTCGAACAGGCGCCGCGCATGCTGCAATACCTGGAGCAGCAGGCCGGCGTGCGCTACTACACGTTGCCGCGCTACGCAGACTACTTCCAGAAGCTGCCGGGGGCGATGCCGGGCTACCGCGCGCTCGACCCGATGCCGTTCGACGGCGCGCGCCTGCGCGAAGAATTCGACCGGCTGCGTCCGCCATCGCCGGGCACGCTGGTCGGCCGCCGCGTGGCCGTGACCTCGGCCGAGGCCCACGCGCTGCTGTGCCGCGCGCCCGGCTGGTTCGGGCTGGCAGTGCGCCAGTTTGCCCGCTACTGGCTCGACCTGGGCTGGCGCCGCAGGACCCGGCGCGACCGCCGCCTCACGCTTGGCAACAGCCTGGTCGGCGGCCTGCGGCGCGCGATGATGGATCGCGCGATCCCGCTGTGGCTCGATACCGCCTTGCAGGACCTGATCGTCGAGGACGGCGCGGTGCGTGGCGTGCGCGCAGTGCAGGACGGACGCGTGGTGGAGATCCGCGCGCTGCGCGGCGTGATCCTGGCAGCCGGCGGCTTCGAGCGCAACCAGGCCATGCGCGAACAATACCTGCCGCAGCCGACCCGCGCCGCGTGGAGCGCGACGCCGCCCAACAATACCGGCGACGCCATCCGCGCCGCGCAGGCAGCCGGCGCTGGCGTGGCACTGATGTCGCACATCTGGGGCGCACCCACGGTGCAGGTGCAGGGCGAGGAGAAACAGCGCGCGCTGTTTATCGAGCGCGCCATGCCGGGCTGCCTGGTGGTGAACGGGCAGGGCCGGCGCTTCGTCAACGAGGCCGCGCCGTATTCCGAGTTCGTACCCGCGATGTACCGCGACCACGAGCAGACCGGGTGCAGCGTGCCGGCCTGGATGGTGTTCGACGCCACCTTCCGCCACAAGTACCCGTGCGGGCCGATCCTGCCCGGCTCGGTGATGCCGGACCGCAGCATCCCGGCCAGCCTGTCCGGCATCCTGGTGCGCGCGGACACGCTCGCGCAGCTGGCGCAGAAGATCGGCGTGGATGCCGATGGCCTGGCCGCCAGCGTCGCGCGCATGAACGACTACGCCGCCACCGGCGTGGACGCGGAGTTTGGCAAGGGCGACAACCTGTTCGACACCTATTACAGCGACCCGGCGGTGCGGCCCAATCCCTGCCTCGCGCCGATCGGCAAGGCGCCGTTCTACGCGGTGCGGCTCGACGCTGGCGATATTGGCACCAAGGGCGGACTGGTGACCGACGCCAGCGCGCGCGTGCTGCGCGATGACGGCAGCGCCATCGCCGGCCTGTTCGCGATCGGCAATACCAGCGCCTCGGTGATGGGCACCAGCTATCCCGGCGCCGGCTCCACGCTGGGCCCGGCGATGACCTTCGGCATGATCGCCGCGGACGTGATGTCGCAGCCTGTGCGGCAGCCCGCCGCCACGCACCCCGCTCAACCTGTACAGGAGGCTCTATGAGCGCCAGAACCCAATCCAGTCCGGATTCCAGCGCAGATTCCAGCACTGACATCGGTGGCGCGCTGCGCGATGACATGCTGAAGGCGATGCGCCGCATGGCCCGCTCCGTTGCCGTGATCAGCTGCCGCCACGGCGAGCGCCGCTATTCGATGTCGGTGACCGCGGTCGATTCGCTGTCGGCCGATCCGCCCTCGCTGCTGATCTGCATCAACCGCAATGCGTCGATCTACCCGCCGCTCGATGCCGGCGCGGACTTCTGCATCAACCTGCTCGCCGCCGACCATCGCGATATCGCGGTGGATTGCAGCGGCCGGCTCAAGGGCGAAGCACGCTTCACCAGCGGCGAGTGGGAAGACGACCTGCTGGGCGTGCCAGCGCTGCGCAATGCGCAGGCCAACCTGATCTGCCAGCAGGACGGCCGCTTCGACTACGGCACCCATGCGGTCTTTATCGGCCGGCTGCGCGAGGTCAGGCTGGCCGGCGAGGTCTCGCCGCTGGTCTACGTCGACGGCGCCTATACCACCTCAGCGCCGCTGGGCGCACTGTGTTCGGCCTGATCCGGAGCAAGCGCCAGCATGGCTTACGACGCCGTCACCCCCGTCCACGCCCCGTTGCGGCTCGATGACCCCGACGCGCATCCCTGGCAGGCCGCCTGCGATGCCGTGGTGGTCGGCTTCGGCGCCGCCGGCGCCTGCGCCGCGCTGGAAGCCGCGCAGGGCGGCGCGCGCGTGATCGTGGCGGAACGATTCGACGGCGGCGGCGCCAGTGCCAGGAGCGGCGGCGTGGTCTATGCCGGCGGCGGCACGCCTTACCAGCGTGCCGCGGGCTATGACGATACGCCGCAGGCCATGGCCAGCTACCTGCGCCAGGAAACCGAGGCGGTCGTCAGCGACGCCACGCTGCGGGACTTCTGCGAGCACAGCCGCGCGATGCTCGGATGGCTGGAGGCGCTGGGGGTTCGCTTTGCCGCGACCGTGCCGCCGCGCAAGACCTCGTATCCGGCGCAGCCCTATTACCTGTACTACTCCGGCAACGAAGCGGTGCCCGCCTACGCGCAGCATGCCGAGCCCGCACCGCGCGGTCATCGCGTGAAAGGCCCCGGCATGTCCGGCCGCACGCTGTATGGCGTGCTGCGCCGCGCGGTGGAGGACAGCCGGCAGATCACCGTCATGCGCCAGTGCGCGGCGCGGCGGCTGATCCTCGACCGCGACGGGGCGGTGGTCGGCGTCGAACTGTGGCAGCTGCCGCCGGGCCGTCACCAGAAACGCCATGCGCGCCTGGCGCGGCTGGCCGAGCGCCTGCACAACGGCCTGCCGGCGCTGGCCGACCGTCTGCGCGCGCTTGTGCTGCAGCTTGAGCTGCGTCATGCACAGCCGGTCGCAATACGGACCAGCGCGGTGGTGCTGGCCACCGGCGGCTTTATCTTCAACCGCGCCATGGTGGCGCGCCATGCCGGCAAGTACCAGCAGGCCTGGCGCCTGGGCGCGACCGGCTGCGATGGCAGCGGCATCCGCCTGGGCGAGTCGGCCGGCGGCGCCACGCGGCACCTGGAGCGCGTGTCGGCGTGGCGCTTCATCAATCCGCCGTTCGCGTGGGCGCGCGGCTGTGTGGTCGACGCGCAGGGCGCGCGCATCGGCAACGAGGAAACCTATGGCGCCACCCTTGGCCATGCCATCTGCGAGCGGCACAGCGGGCGCGCCTGGCTGGTGCTGAACCGGGCGCTGGCGCGCGAGGCCCTGCGCGAATGCCTGGGCGGCCGGCTGTGGGCATTCCAGGCAGTGCCGGCGGCATTGCTGATGCTGGCCGGTGCGCGCCGCGCCGCCAGCATCGATGCGCTGGCCGGCAAGCTGGGCATGCCGGCGCCCGCGCTGCGCGCGACCCTCGGCGCGTATAACGCCGCCGCGCGCGGCGAGACGCCGGATCCGGCCGGCAAGTCGGCGGCCATGTGCGCGTCGCTCGAGAACGGGCCGTGGCTGGCCATCGACATCTCGGCCGGCAGCCGGGTCTTCCCGTGTCCGGCGATCACGCTGGGCGGGCTGGCGGTGGAGGAATCCAGCGGCCGCGTGCTGGCTGCCGCTGGCGGCGCGCCGATACCCGGGCTCTATGCCGTGGGGCGTACCGCCGTCGGCATCGCCTCCAATCACTACGTAAGCGGCCTGTCGCTTGCCGACTGCATCTGGTCGGGACGCAACGCGGGCCGCCATCTCGCACAACAGCCTGCCGGTGGACGGCAGGCGCATACCAACCAGGAGAGTACCCATGAGCCGACGTACTGAAGGAAAGATCGCCATCGTCACCGGGGCCGCCAGCGGCGTCGGCAAGGAAGACGCCTTGCTGCTGGCGCGCGAAGGCGCGCGCGTGGTGCTGACCGACGTGAACGAGGAAGCGGGCCACGCCCTGGCGCGCGAGATCGGCGAGACCGCGCTGTTCGTGCCGCACGACATCGCCAGCGAAGCCGGCTGGCAGCAGGTGATGGCGCGCACCGAACAGCGCTTCGGCGCGCCCAGCGTGCTGGTCAACAACGCCGCCATCCTGATGCTCGGCACGGTCGAGGAAGCCACGCTGGAGCAGTGGCAGCGCGTGATGCGCATCAACGCCGACGGTTACTTCCTGGGCTGCAAGTACGGCGTGGCCGCGATGAAGGCGGGCGGCGGCAGCATCGTCAACATGTCGTCGGCGGCGGCACTGGGCGGCATGGGCGCGTTCTGCGCCTACAGCGCCAGCAAGGGCGCGGTGGCCGCGCTGACGCGCGCCGTCGCGGGCCATTGCAAGCAGAGCGGCTACCGTATCCGCTGCAATTCGATCCATCCGGACGGCATCCTGACGCCGATGACCGCGGCCTTCCTGCCCGGCGGCGCCACCGCGCTGCCGGAAGAAGTCGGCGGCGCCGAGCCGATGCAGCGCATGTGCCATCCGCGCGACGTGGCCAACCTGGTGCTGTTTCTGGCATCGGACGAATCGCGCTTCATCAACGGCGCGGAACTGCGCATCGACAACGCCCAGACCATCATGGGCGTGGCCTGAAGGCGCTCACCGCACTCACCGCAGGACAAGGACATCATGGCGCCAGTGCAATTCCATCGGCTGCAGATTGCCGAAGTGGTCGCGGAGACGGACCAGGCGCATTCGCTGGTTTTCGCGCTGCCGGACGGGCTGCGCGAGACCTTCGCCTACCGCCCGGGCCAGTTCCTGACCTTGCGCGTGCCCGTCGACGGCGTGCCGCTGCAGCGCTGCTATTCGCTGTCCAGCTCGCCGGGCGTGGACGGCGCGCTGCGCGTGACCGTCAAGCGCGTGCAGAGCGGGCGCGTATCCAACTGGATCTGCGACCATCTCGGCGCCGGCGACACGGTCGAGGCAATGCCGCCCGCCGGCGTGTTCACGCCGCCCGCGCTGCAGGGCGATTTCCTGCTGCTGGCTGGCGGCAGCGGCATCACGCCGGTGCTGTCGATCGCCAAGGCGGCGCTGCGGCACGGACGCGGCGCGGTCACGCTGTTGTATGCCAACCGCGACGAGCGCTCCATCATCTTCCGCGAGGCGCTGGCTGAGCTGGCGCGCAGCCATCCCGGCCGCCTGCGCGTGATCCACTGGCTGGATAGTGTGCAGGGCCCGCCCACGCAGCGCCAGCTCGAGGAACTGGTGCGGCCGTGGAGCATGGCGCAGTGCTTTGTCTGCGGGCCTGGCCCGTTCATGGACGGCGCCCAGGCCGCACTGCAGGCGCTGGGCGTGCCGCGTGGCCAGCTGCACGTGGAGCGCTTTGTATCGTTGCCCGATGCGCCGGCGGCAACCGCGCCGGCCAGCGTGGCAGCCGAGGCCAGCCAGGCCGTATCCGCGATGCGCGGCGCCGCGCTCACCGTGCAGCTGGACGGCGCCACCCATCAGGTCAGCGTGGCACCCGACGAGACCGTGCTCGACGCGCTGCAGCGCGCCGGCGTGGCGGCGCCCAATTCCTGCCGCGCCGGCTTGTGCGGCGCCTGCATGTGCCAGGTGACGCAGGGCGACGTGACGCTCGGCGAAAACCATGTGCTCGACCGCGCCGACCTGGAGGCGGGCTGGACCCTGGCCTGCCAGGCGCGCCCGGCCAGCAGCGAGATCCACCTGAAGTTCCCGGATTGACATGACTCCATCTGACACCCTCGACGCCATAGTGGCACCGGCCGGCATCGAAGCCGCGGCAAACGACAGCATCGCCGAGACCATTCCCGAACTGCTGCGGCGCGCGGCCAGCCGCCACGGCGAGCGCATCGCCATCCAGGAAGACGGGCTGCGCCTGAGTTACGCCGCGCTCGACGACAGCCGGATCCAGGCGGCGCGCGCGCTGATCGCGCTCGGCGTGCAGCCTGGCGACCGTGTGGCGCTGTGGGCGCCGAATTTCTCCGAGTGGATTATCGCGGCGCTGGCCACGCACAGCGTGGGTGCGGCGCTGGTGCCGCTCAATACGCGCATGAAAGGAGCCGAAGCCGGCGCGGTGCTGGCCGACAGCGGCGCACGCCTGCTGTTCTGCGTCGACGGCTTCCTCGGCGAAAGCTATCCGCAGATGCTGGCGCCGCACCGTCCCGCTACGCTGGAGAAGTTGGTGATCCTGCGCCCGGGGCAAGGGCGGGCCGCGGGCGCGGACGAACTGACATGGGAAGATTTCCTCGCGCTGGCGACGCGCACCGACATGGCCGCATTTGCCGCGCGCGAAGCCGGCGTGCGCGGCGACACGCCGATGGACATCATGTTCACCTCCGGCACCACCGGCCGGCCCAAGGGCGTGATGACCGCGCATGCGCAGAACCTGCGCGCCATCGACGGCTGGGCCGCCATCACCGGGGTGCGGGCAGGGGACCGCTACCTGATCGTCAATCCGTTCTTTCATACCTTCGGCTACAAGGCCGGCTGGCTGGCGGCGCTGTCGCGCGGCGCCACGGTGCTGCCCCACCTGGTGTTCGACGCCGAGGCCGTGATGACGCGGGTGGAAAACGAAGGCATTACGGTTCTGCCCGGCCCGCCCACGCTGTACCAGACGCTGCTCAACGCGCCGCGCCTGCGCGAATTCGACCTGTCCTCGCTGCGCGTAGCGGTGACCGGCGCCTCGGCGATAGCCCCGGCGCTGATCCAGCGCATGCGCGACGAACTGGGCTTCGACACCATCATCACCGGCTATGGCCTGACCGAATCGTGCGGCTTCGCCACGCTGACGCGCGCCGGCGACGACGCCGAGACCGTCGCCGGCACCTCCGGCCGCGCGATGCCGGGCATCGAGATCCGCTGCATCGACGCGCAGGGCGAGCCGGTCGCCACCGGCGAGCCGGGCGAAGTGCTGGTGCGCGGCTACAACGTGATGCAAGGCTATTTCGGCCTGCCCGAAGCCACTGCCGAAGCCAT
Source organism: Cupriavidus nantongensis (assembly GCF_041726985.1). Taxonomy (GTDB): domain Bacteria; phylum Pseudomonadota; class Gammaproteobacteria; order Burkholderiales; family Burkholderiaceae; genus Cupriavidus; species Cupriavidus nantongensis_A. The sequence goes on from NZ_CP168302.1 coordinate 2,007,426, forward strand.
CGACAGCGACGGCTGGCTGCATACCGGCGACGTCGGCACGCTCGATGCGCGCGGCTACCTGCGCATCACAGACCGCATCAAGGACATGTTTATCGTCGGCGGCTTCAACTGCTATCCGGCCGAGGTGGAGAAGCTGCTGGTCGCGCATCCGGCGGTGGCGCAGGTGGCGGTGGTGGGCATGCCGCATGAGCGCCTTGGGGAGGTGGGCCGCGCCTACGTGGTGCTGCGCCACGGCGCGCGCGTCGATGCGGACACGCTGATCGCGTGGGCGCGGCGGCACATGGCCAATTACAAGGTGCCGCGTGAAGTGTTGTTCGTGAGTTCGCTGCCGGTGAGTGCGGCGGGGAAGGTGCTGAAGTACCAGTTGCGGGCGTCGTGATAGGGGATACGCGATGACGGACATGAAGTCGCTTGCCGAAAGGCTGGACCGGCTGGAGGCTGCAGAGGCGATCCGTGCGCTCAAGCTGCGCTATTTGCGCGCCTGCGACGACAAGGACCCCGAGGCCATGCGGGCGTGCTTTGTCGCAGAGGGAGCGCATATCCACTATGACCGGATCGGGACCTTTGCTGGCCGCGATGCGCTGGTGCAGTGCTTTGCGGAACTGGCCTGCCGGCCTACGCTGCGGGAGATGCATTTTGCGGGTCAGGGGGATATTCGCGTGCGGAAGGACGGCACGGCGGAGGGGAGCTGGGACCTGGCTTACCTGGCGCTGGATGATGCCAGCGGGACGCGGACTTTCCTGACTGGGCGCTATGTGGATGTGTATGTGCGGGAGCAGGGGGCTTGGGTGATTCGATCGACGGTGTTCACGACGGGGTTGTTGTCGGTGGGGGAGTAGGCTGACGGCGCTTGAGTTGGCCAACTGCAGGGGAGAGGGTGGGCGCGTGCAATAGCGACGGTCTTTACTTCGTTGATGCTCCGGCCCTCTCCCCAACCCTCTCCCGCAAGCGGGAGAGGGAGTACACAAGCTGAAGTTGGAAAGCCCGAGGTCGTTGATGATGCTGCGGGCTTGCTCCCCTCTCCCGCTTGCGGGAGAGGGGCCGGGGGAGAGGGCAGGCGCGTCCAATACGCCAGTGCCTCCGACCCCTATTCCACAATCGCCGGATGCACCGCCGGCGGCCCGCCCAGCGCGTCCCGGTACGACGGCGGCTGCACGCCCTCCGCATCGACGATGCCATAGGCCAGCGCCGCCTCCGCGCCGATCAGCACCTGCCCGGATTTGTCCATCAACGCCGGATCCCGGTACAGCGCGTCGATGATGCGGCCAGTGAATTCCGGCGTCTCCGCCACCGGCGCAAACGCCGCGTATTTGTCCGGATGTTCTTCCCATACCCGCAGCGTGCGCGCGGTGCGCAGCGGGCCCATCCACAGCGACACCGCCGCCACGCCGTAGGGCCGCAGGTCCACCGCCATGTCGTGCGCGAACTTGTCGATGCCGGCCTTCTGGGCGCCGTACGCCGGCCCATGCATATAGCAGTTGGCGCCGAATGACGAGGTGAACACGATCAGCCCACGCCCCTGCGCCGCCATCACCGGCGCGGCGTGCCAGCTGGCGACGTAGCCTGAACGCAGCCCTACGTCGAGGATGCCGGCCATCTCCAGCGGCTTCTGCCAGAACGGCCCCGGCTGGATCAGCTGGTCGTGCAGGAAGGTGGCGTTGTTGACCAGTATGTCGAGTCGTCCGGCTTCTTCGCGCACGCGTCGAAACAGGGCCGAGACCTGCGTGTCGTCGCCGTGGTCGCAGGCCACCGCGATGCCGCGCCCGCCGAGCGCATCGATCTCGCGCGCGGTGGCGTGGATGGTGCCCGGCAGCGGCGCGCTGCCTTCCTGTTCGGTGCGGCCGGTGACATACACCGTGGCGCCCGCCGCACCCAGCGCCAGCGCAATGCCCCGGCCCGCACCGCGCGATGCGCCGGTGACCACGGCGACGCAGGCTTGTCCTGATTCCGTCATCTCTGCTCCTCTGTGTAGGGGTCTGTCCCGCGCAGAGGGTGCGGCCAGCACACCGTTGGCACATCACTCGTTCGGACTACCCCGGGCCGCGCCCGCGCGTCGGGCGGCAAGCCCGGCGTGGCGAGACCGGCTAGTCCGCCAGGACGATGCACCGGGCGCCCGCACACGAAAGAATCGGTCCCATCGACTGGCTGCAGCCGCGCCGCAGCCAGCACCCACATCGAACCTGAGGAGACCGGCATGTTGGATATTCGTGCGCTTGGCTACATCGTGGTCGAGTCCACCGACATCGGGCAGTGGCGACACTATGCCGAGCAGGTGCTCGGCATGGCCTGTTCCGGCGCGCCCGGCGGTGCGCTGTACGTGAAGATGGATGATCGCGACTATCGCTACCTGGTGGTGCCGGGTACGCGCGACCGCTACCTGGCATCGGGCTGGGAGCTGGCCGACGAGCCCGCCTACCGCCATGCGCTCGAGACGCTGCGCCAGGCCAAGGTCGAAGTCGTGCAGGCCAGCCCCGCCGAGCTGGCGCAGCGCCGCGTGCAGGCGATGGCGTGGTTTGCCGATCCGTCTGGCAACCGCCACGAGATCTCGTGGGGCATGCGTTCGGACTTCCTGCGCTTCGTCTCGCCGGTCGGCGTGCCGCGCTTCATCACCGACCCGATGGGGGCGGGCCACACCGTGCTGCCTGCACCGGCCTTCGACCGGACCTATGCCTTCCTGCGCGATGTGATGGGCTTTGGCCTGTCGGACATCTTCCGCGTGCGCTTCACCACCGACCCCAACGAGCCGGAGAAGCGCATCCACTTCCTGCATTGCGCCAACGGCCGCCACCACAGCCTGGCGATCTTCGAGATGCCGTCCGAAGCCGGCTGCATCCACGTGATGGCCGAGGTGCCAGACATGGCCGAGGTGGGCCGCGCGCTGGACCGGGTGCAGCAGCACGGCGTGAAGCTGTCGGCCACGCTGGGGCAGCACTGCAATGACCGCATGACTTCCTTCTACATGAAGACCCCCGGCGGCTTCGACCTCGAGTTCGGGCACGGCGGGCTGGTGGTGGACTGGAGCCACCACGCCGCCTACGAGGCCACGCGGGTCAGCCTGTGGGGCCATGACTTCAGCATCGGATACCGCTAAGCGCGGCACAGACCTATGACCAAGACGATCGACAAGACCATGAGCGCGGCCGACGTGGTCGGCCAGCTCGCCGATGGCATGACCATCGGCATCGGCGGCTGGGGCCCGCGCCGCAAGCCCATGGCGCTGGTGCGCGAGATCCTGCGCTCGCCGCTGAAAGACCTGACCGTGGTGGCCTACGGCGGCCCCGAAGTAGGCATGCTGTGCGCCGCCGGCAAGGTGCGCCGGCTGGTGTTCGGCTTTGTCTCGCTCGACGTGATCCCGCTCGAGCCCTACTTCCGCCAGGCGCGCGAGCGCGGCCTGCTGGCGGTGACCGAGCTGGACGAAGGCATGCTGCAGCTGGGCCTGCGCGCCGCCGCGGCGCGCCTGCCGTTCCTGCCGACGCGCGCCGCGCTGGGCACCGATGTGCTGGACCGCAACCCGCACCTGAAGACCGTCCGTTCGCCATACGAAGACGGTGAAGTCCTGCTGGCGATGCCGGCGATCCCGCTGGATGCGGCGCTGCTGCACGTGAACGAAAGCGATGTGCTGGGCAACACCCGCATCGACGGCCCCGATCCGTTCTTCGATGAGTGGTTCGCGCGCGCCGCGCAGCGCTGCTATGTCAGCTGCGAAACGCTGCACCCGCGCCTGGAAGACACCGAGCTGGCGCGCGCCCGCAACAACCCGTTCGAGCGCGCGCTGGTGACCGGCGTGGTGCACGCGCCGGCGGGCGCCCATCCCACTTCGTGCGCGCCGGCCTATGGCTGGGACCTGCCGGCGCTGAAGTCCTACTGCGCCAGCGCCGAAGCGGAAGACGGCTTCCGCGCCTACCGCGACGAGGTGGTGGGCGACAGCGAGGCGCATTACCTGGCGTGCATCGGCGGCCTTGGCCACGTGCACGACCTGCCGCTTCCCGTACTTTGATCCCGAAGGAGCGACCGTGAGCGCCACTTATGAATTTACCCGCGCCGAGCTGATGATCGCCGTCGCCGCCCGCGCCTGGCGCGACGACGGCGAGGTGCTGGCCACCGGCATCGGCACCGGCCCGCGCATCGCCGCCGGCCTGGCGCGGCTTGCGCACAACCCCGGCCTGCTGCTGACCGACGGCGAGGCCTACCTGGTCGAAACGCCGGTGCCGCTGGGCCCGCGCGAACCGGACTACCAGGTGCGCGCAAGCGGCTGGATGGGCTATGCGCGCGTGTTCGACTGCCTGTGGGGAGGGCGCCGCCACGCGCTGGTGATGCCGACGCAGATAGACCGCTTCGGCCAGGCCAATATCTCGTGCCTGGGCGGCACCCATGCGCAGCCCAAGACCCAGTTGCTGGGCGCGCGCGGCTTCCCCGGCAACAGCATCAATCACGCCAATTCGTACTTCGTGTCGGGACACAGCACGCGCTCGTTTGTCGCCGGCGAAGTCGACATGGTCTGCAGCGTCGGCTACAACCCTGCGCGCCAGATCGAAGGCATGCGCAGCTTCGTCGACCTGCGCGTGATCGTCACCGACCTGTGCGTGATGGATTTCGGCGGATCGGATCACGCCATCCGCGTGCGCTCGCTGCACCCCGGCATCAGCCTGGAACAGGTACAGGCCGCCACCGGCTTTGCGCTGGCCAATACCCCTGAGGAAGCGCTGCCGGAAACGGCGGCACCGACGCCGGAAGAGCTGCGGCTGATCGCGCAGCTCGACCCGCACAACCTGCGCGCCGCGATCGTGCGCGGCAATCCTTCCGGACGCGCCTGAGACTGCCATGACATCGCCTGCCATCGAACCCATCAGCCTCGGTCCGAACGCCGAGGTGCTCTACCAGGTCGCCGACGGCATCGCCACGGTGACCATGAACCGGCCGCAGTTCCACAACGCGCAGAACTCGAAGATGACGTATGCGCTGGACGAGGCCTACCGGCGGGCCGCCGCCGACGACGCGGTCAAGGTGATCGTGCTGCGCGGCGCCGGCAAGCATTTCTCGGCCGGGCACGACATCGGCACGCCGGGGCGCGATATCAACGAGACCTTCGAGCGCGCCTCGCTCTGGTACGACCACGTCAACAAGCCGGGCGGAGAATTCCTCTATGCGCGCGAGCAGGAGGTCTACCTGGGCATGTGCCGGCGCTGGCGCGAGCTGCCCAAGCCGACCATCGCCATGGTGCACGGCGCCTGCATCGCCGGCGGCCTGATGCTGGCGTGGGTGTGCGACCTGATCGTCGCCTCCGACGATGCCTTCTTTGCCGATCCGGTGGTGCGCATGGGGATTCCCGGCGTCGAATACTTCGCGCATGCGTATGAGTTGCACCCCCGCATCGCCAAGGAATTCCTGTTCCTGGGCGAGCGCATGGGCGCCGAGCGCGCCGAGCGCATGGGCATGGTCAACCGCGTGGTGCCGCGCGACGCGCTCGAGGACACCGTCTACGGCATGGCCGCCAAGGTGGCGCAGATGCCGCGCCTGGGCCTGACGCTGACCAAGCAGGCGGTCAACCACGTCGAAGACCTGCAGGGCAAGCGCAGCGCGATGGATGCGGTCTTTGCCTGGCACCACTTTGCCCATGCGCACAACGAGCTGGTCAGCGGCGACAAGCTGGGCGGCTACGACGCGCGCGCGATGGCGGCGTCGCAGCGTACTGGCAGCGAGGGGAAGGCATGAACGCCCCGGGCCTGCACACCGTGCTGTGCGACCTGCTCGGCTGCCGCTACCCGATCGTGCAGACGGCGATGGGGTGGGTCGCCGATGCGAAGCTGGTCGCCGCCAGCGGCAATGCCGGGGCCTTCGGCTTCCTGGCCGGCGCGACCATTCCGCCGGGCGAGGTCGAGCAGGAGATCCTGCGCGTCAAGGCGCTCAGCGACCGGCCGTTCGGCATCAACTTCCACATGTTCCAGCCCAACGCGCACGAGGTCATCGAGATGGCGATCCGCCACCGGCTGCGCGCGGTCAGCTACGGGCGCGGGCCGGACGCGAAGATGGTCGGCCGGCTCAAGGCGGCAGGCATCGTCTGCATGCCGACGGTGGGCGCGGCCAAGCACGCGGCCAAGGCGGTGGAAATGGGCGCCGACGTGGTTACGGTGCAGGGCGGCGAGGGCGGCGGCCATACCGGTGGCACGCCGACCACGCTGCTGCTGCCGCAGGTGCTGGACAGCGTCAGCGTGCCGGTGGTGGCGGCGGGCGGCTTCTTCGACGGGCGCGGGCTGGCCGCGGCACTGGCCTACGGTGCCGCCGGCGTGGCCATGGGCACGCGCTTCCTGATGTCGGCCGAGTCGCCGGTGCCGGCGCAGACGCTGGAGCGCTACGTCAAGGTGCGTGACGCTGGCCAGATCCGCGTCTCGCTGGCGATCGACGGGCTGCCGCAGCGGATGATCGACAACGACCTGCTGGTCGGGCTGGAAAAGGCCGGCCCGCTGCGCCGCACCTGGCTGGCGCTGGCCGCCGCGCGCAAATGGCAGGCGCGCACCGGCATGCGCAGCACGCAGCTGCTGGCGACCGCCTGGCGCGCGATGCGGGAGCAGGACTACAGCGCCGCGCAGACGCTGATGGCTGCCAATGCACCGGTGCTGATCCAGCGCGCGATGGTGGAGGGGTGCCCGGATGAGGGCGTGCTGCCGAGCGGACAGGCTGCTGCCGCGATCGGCGCGATCGAGTCGTGCGAGCAGATCGTGGGGGGGATGGTGGTGCAGGCGCGAGCGCGGATGGAGGCCTTGGCATCGCGGGAGGCCGAGCTTCGTTGATGCGCCGGCCCTCTCCCCCAGCCCCTCTCCCGCAAGCGGGAGAGGGGAGCAAACCGGCGGCATGGGCAAGGCCACATGCGTTCGAGATCTCGCTTGTGTACTCCCTCTCCCGCTTGCGGGAGAGGGCCGGGGAGAGGGCCGGCGTTTCCATCGCAGCGAGCCGTAAAAAAAGCCGACCCAACGCACAAACAACCATCACAGGCAAATCCACCATGAACACGAAGGACCAACCCTTCCGCATCGACACCGCCGACGGCATCGCCGAGCTGGTGATCGACCACCCGCCCGTCAACGCGCTCGACAACGCCGGCTGGCATGCGCTGTCCGCCGCCATCGACCGCCTCGGCGCCGATCCCGCGGTGCGCGTGATCGTGCTGCGCGGCGAAGGCCGCGGCTTCTGCGCCGGTGTCGATATCAAGGAGCTGTCGGCGCACCCGGAGCGCATCGTCGGCGTCAATGCCGGCAACTACGCCACCTTCCGCGCCGTGCACCGCAATCCCAAGCCGGTCATCGTCGCCGTGCACGGCTTTGTGCTGGGCGGCGGCATCGGCATCTGCGGCGCGGCCGACATCATCGTGGCGTCGGCGTGCGCGCGCTTTGGCGTGCCCGAGATCGATCGCGGCGCGATGGGCGGCGGTGCGCACCTGCAGCGCATGTTCGGCGTGCAGAAGGTCCGGGCGATGTATTTCACCGGCGAGATGATCGATGCCGCCGAGGCCTATCGCCTGGGCGCGGTCGAGCGCGTGGTGCCGCGCGCGGAGCTGCGCGACGCCGCCATGGCGCTGGCGCGCCAGATCGCGGCCAAGAGCCCGGCCATGCTGCAGCTGGCCAAGGAAGCGCTCAACGGCGTGGAAGACGGCAACCTGGAAGACAAGTACCGCTGGGAGCAGGGCTTCACGCTGCAGGCCTATATGAGCGCGGACTCCGGAGAGGCGCGCGCCGCGTTTGTCGAAGGCCGAGAAGCTTCCTTCGCAAAGGGGGCGCGCGATGCAGCTTGAATACACCGACGCCCAGCGCGCGTTCCGCGCCGAGGTGCGCGACTGGATGGCCGCGCACGTGCCGCGCAACCCGCTGGAGAGCTTTGACACCGAAGCCGGCTTTGCGCAGCACCGCGCCTGGGAAGCCACGCTCAACCAGGGCCGCTGGAGCATGGTCACGTGGCCGGCCGAGCTGGGCGGGCGCGGCTGCGACCTGATCGAGTGGCTGATCTTCGAGGAAGAGTACTGGCGCGCCGGCGCGCCGATGCGCGTGAACCAGAACGGCATCTTCCTGCTGGGCCCGACGCTGATGGAATTCGGCACCGAGGCGCAGAAGGGGCGCTTCCTGCCGCGCATGGCCGCCGGCGAGCATATCTGGGCGCAGGGCTGGTCCGAGCCCAACGCCGGCTCCGACATGGCCGCGATCCGCTGCAGTGCGATCCGCGACGGCGATGACTACGTGATCAACGGCCAGAAGATCTGGTCGACGCGCGCGGTGTGGGCCGACTGGCTGTTCGGCCTGTTCCGCACCGACCTGGCGTCGACGCGCCACCACGGGCTGACCTTCGTGCTGGTGCCGCTCGACACGCCCGGCATCACCGTGCGCCCGATCCGCCAGCTCAACGGCCAGACCGGCTTTGCCGAGATCTTCTTCGACGACGTGCGCGTGCCGGTGGAGAACCGGCTGGCCGCCGAGGGCGCCGGCTGGCAGGTGGCGATGGCCACCGCCGGCTTCGAGCGCGGGCTGATGCTGCGCTCGCCGGCCCGCTTCCAGGAAACCGCGCGCGCGCTGGTGCGGCTGTACCAGGCCAATCGCGAGGCCGCGAACCGCGACCCGTCGCTGCGCGAAGCGGTGCTGCGCGCGTGGATGGATGCGGAAGCCTACACGCTGTCGACCTACGCCACCGCGAGCCGGCTGGTAAAGGGCGGCCACATCGGCGCGGAGTCGAGCACCAACAAGGTGTTCTGGTCCGAGCTTGACATCCATATGCACGATACCGCGCTGGCCATCCTGGGGCAGGCCGCCGAAGTCGCGCCCGCCGGCCAGCCGCCGGGTTCGCTCGGCCACTGGCTGGACGGCTTCCTGTTCGCGCAGGCCGGGCCGATCTATGCCGGCACCAACGAGATCCAGCGCAACATCGTCGCCGAGCGCCTGCTCGGCATGCCGCGCGCATGACGGCACCCGGGGAATAGACATGGATTTCGCATTGACCGAAGAGCAGGAACAGTTTGCCGAGGCGATCCGGCGCTTCCTGATGACCGAGATGACGCCGGAACTGACGCGCGAGCTGTGGGCGACCGAGACCGGCCGCTCCGATGCGCTCTGGCGGCAGCTGGCCAACCAGGGCATGACCGCCGTGATGGTGCCGGCGGAGCAGGGCGGGCTGGGGCTGGGGGAGCTTGAATGGGCGCCGCTGGCGCAGGCGTGCGGCTATTTCGCGCTGCCCGAGCCGCTGCTCGACACCGCGCTGGTGGCGGCTGGCCTGCTGCGCGACGCACTCGACGCCGCGCCCGACGACGCAACGCGGGCGCGCTGCGCTGCGCTGCTGCAACGCGTCGCCGCCGGCGAGGCGCGCGTGGCGGTGGCCCATCCGCAGCAGCGGCTGGTGGCCGACGCACATGTCGCCGACGCCATCCTGTGTGCGCATGAAGGCGCTGTGCACCTGCTGCGGCCGGACCAGGCCACGCTGACCGCGCGCACCGGCCTCGACCCGTCGCGCCGGCTGTTCGAGCTGGCGTGGACGCCGAGCGCCGAAACCGAGCTGGTGCCGGCCGGAGCTGGTGCCGGCCTGTGGGACGCGGCGCTGAACCGCGGCGCGCTGGGCGTGGCCGCGCAGCAGCTCGGCCTGACGCAGCGCATGCTCGACCTGGCCATCGACTACAGCGCGCAGCGCAAGCAGTTCGGCAAGGCCATCGGCGCCTACCAGGCGGTCAAGCACCTGCTGGCGGACGTGGCGATCCAGCTGGAGTTTGCCAAACCAGTGCTGCTGCGCGCCGCCGCCGCGCTGGCGCATCGCCTGCCGCATGCCGGCCTGCATGTTTCGCATGCCCGCGTCGCCGCCGCGCGCTGCGCGTGGAGCGCGGCGCGGCAGGCGATCCAGGTGCATGGCGCGATGGGCTACACCTGGGAGCTGGACCTGCAGATCTTCACCAAGCGCGCCTGGGCCCTGGCGGGAAGCTGGGGCGACCGCGCCTTCCACAAGGCACGCGTGGGCGCGCACATCCTGGATGGCGAGCCCGCGATCGGCGCCGGCGCCACCTTTGCCTGAATGGCCCGATCCCAAGGAGACCCAAGACCATGAAACACGCCTATATCGTTGATGCCCTGCGCACCCCTACCGGGCGCCGCAAGGGTGGGCTGTCGCACGTGCACGGCGCCGACCTGGGCGGCTTCGTGCTGGCCGAGCTGGTACGCCGCAACGGCATCCCGACCGAGGACTATGACGACGTGGTGTTCGGCTGCGTCGACACCATCGGCCCGCTGGCCGGCAATATCGCGCGCAGCGCGTGGCTGGCAGCAGGCCTGCCGCTGACGGTGCCGGGCGTGACGGTGGACCGCCAGTGCGGCTCGTCGCAGCAGGCCGTCCACTTCGCCGCGCAGGCGGTGATGAGCGGCACGCAGGACGTGGTGATCGCCGGCGGCGTGCAGACCATGACGCAGATCCCGATCTCGTCGGCGATGCTGGCCGGGCAGGCGCTGGGCTTTGCCGACCCGTTCTCGGGCAGCAAGGGCTGGCAGGCGCGCTTTGGCGATGCGCCGGTGTCGCAGTTCCACGCAGCGCAGCGCATTGCCGAGCACTGGAAGCTGTCGCGCGAGGCCATGGAGGCCTATGCGCTGGAGAGCCACCGGCGGGCCGCGGCCGCAAGGGAGGACGGGCGCTTCGCGCGCGAGATCATCGCTTGCGAAGGCGTACAGCATGACGAGACCCCGCGCCCGGATACCACATTGGCCAAGATGGCCTCGCTGGAGCCACTGATGCCAGGCAGCTCGCTGACCGCTGCCGTGTCCAGCCAGACCGCCGATGCCGCCGCCGCGCTGCTGATCGTTTCGGAGGACGCGCTCAAACGCTACGGCCTCACGCCGCGCGCGCGCATCGCGCATCTGAGCGTGCTGGGTGACGACCCGCTGTGGATGCTGACCGCGCCGATTCCGGCGACGAAGCGCGCGCTGGAGCGCAGCGGCCTGCGCCTGGCCGATATCGACGTGGTCGAGATCAACGAAGCCTTCGCCTCGGTGGCGATGGCGTGGCTGGCCGAGACCGGCTATGCCCCAGAGCGCACCAACCCCAACGGCGGCGCGATCGCACTGGGCCACCCGCTGGGTGCCACCGGCGCACGCCTGATGACCACGCTGCTGCACGAACTGGAACGCACCGGCGGCCGCTACGGCCTGCAGACCATGTGCGAGGGCGGCGGGCTGGCCAACGTCACCATCATCGAACGGCTGTAAGTTCGTCGTTCCCGCGAAGGCGGGAACCCAGTGACTTTTAACGGCCATCGGATGGCCTGAAAGACGCTGGATTCCCGCCTACGCGGGAATGACGGTCGCCATTTTTGCGTGATCGCAAGGAGTAGTGGTATGGGAATCTGCAAGGGACGCACCGTCATCATCACCGGCGCCGGCGGCGGGCTGGGCCGTGCCTATGCGCAGGCCTTCGGCGCCGAGGGCGCCAACGTGGTCGTCAACGACATCCGCCGCGATGCGGCCGAGGCGGTCTGCGCGGAGATCCGCGCAACTGGTGGAAGCGCACTGGCCAGCGATGACGACATCACCACGCTTGCCACCGCCCAACGCATCGTCGATGCCGCGGTCGAGGCCTATGGCGAGGTCCACGTGCTGGTCAACAACGCCGGCATCTGCCGCGACCGCATGTTCGTCAGCCTGACCGAAGCGGACTGGGACGACGTCATGCGCGTGCACCTGCGCGGCCACTTCTGCCTGGCCAACCTGCTGGCGCGGCGCTGGCGCGATGCGGCCAAGGCAGGCCGTGCGGTCGATGCGCGCATCATCAACACCAGCTCCGGCGCGGGCCTGCAGGGCTCGGTCGGGCAGTCCAACTATGCCGCGGCCAAGGCCGGCATTGCCGCGCTGACGCTGGTGCAGGCCGCGGAGCTGGGCCGCTACGGCATCACCGCCAATGCGCTGGCGCCGGCTGCTCGCACCGGCATGACCGAAGACGTGTTCGCCGACATGATGAAGGCGCCGGAAGGCGGCTTCGACTACTACGACCCGGCCAACGTTGCGCCGCTGGTGGTGTGGCTGGGCAGCGCGGAGTCCGCGCAGGTCAATGGCCGCATGTTCGAGGCGGCCGGCGGCATGGTGTCGGTCGCCGACGGCTGGCGCACCGGGCCCAAGGCCGACAAGGGCGGGCGCTGGCAACCCGCCGAAGTGGGTGCGGCAGTAGCGGGGCTGCTAGCGCAGGCGCAGCCGCCCCAGGCGGTGTACGGCAGTTGAGCGCGACGGCCATGGATTTTTCCAGTTCCGTTGAATTCGGCGTCGAACACCAGATGGTCCGCGACAGCGCACGCGACTACCTCGCCGCGCACAGCGATTCGGCGGCGGTGCGGCGCGTGACCGAGGCCGGGCCGGCTCACGACGATGCGCTGTGGCGTGCGCTCGCGGGCGAGCTCGGCTGGTGCGGCATCGCGCTGCCTGAAGCCGTGGGCGGCGCCGGCCTGGGCGCGCCCGGGCTGGTGCTGCTGCAGGAGCAACTGGGCCAGCGGCTGGCGTGCGTGCCGTTCTGGTCGACGGCTTGCGTGGCGGCGCCGTGGCTGCAGGCCAGCGTCGGCCACAGTGGACCGTGGCTGGAGCGGCTGGCCACGGGCGAGTGCCGCGCCGCGGCGGTGCTGCCGGACGATGGCGGCTGGCATTACGACGGTGTCCCGATCACTGCGCAGGCCGGCGCGGATGGCTTCGTGCTGCGCGGCAGCGCCGCGCAGGTCGCCGACCTCGCCGGGGCCGACTGGCTGCTGGTGCCGGCGCGGCTCGACGGCGTCGAGCCGGCGCTGTTCCTGCTGGAGCCCGCCGCGCTGGCGGAGGATGCGCGCTTCGCCAGCGCGCCGCTGGACACGCTCGACCGCACGCGCCCGCTGGCGTCGCTGCGGCTCGACGGCGTGCCCGTTGCCGCAAGCGCCTGCCTGGCGCGCGGGGACGCCGCCGTCCAGGGTCTGGCCCAGGCGTGGTGGCACGGCAAGCTGATGCTGGCGGCCGAGCAGCTGGGCGCGGCCCAGCAATGCCTGGACCTGACCGTTGCCTATGCAGGGGAGCGCATCCAGTTCGGTCGCGCCATTGCTTCGTTCCAGGCGGTCAAGCACCGCTGCGCGCAGATGATGGTGCTTGTGGAAGCGGCGCGCTCGGCCGTGTATGGCGCGGCGCAGGCGTGGGAGACAGCGGCCGTCGCCGACGCGCGGCTCGAGATCTGCGCCGCCGCCGTCGCCGCCGACGACGCGCTGCGCTTCGGCGCGCAGGAAGCCATCCAGCTGCATGGCGGCGTCGGCTTCACCTGGGAATACGACCCCCAGCTCTATTTCAAGCGTGCGCAGGCCGCCAGCCAGTGGCTGGGGGGTGCCGGCGCCGCGCTTGCCTACATTGCCGCCAACGGCCCGCAGGCATGGAGGACAGCATGAAAACGAATGACGAGTCGGCATTCCGCGCCGAGGTGGCGCAGTGGCTGGCCGGGAACCTGGCCGGCGAATTCGAATGCCTGAAGCACCGTGGCGGCCCCGGCGACGAAGAGGCCTACCCCGAACTGCGCAAGGCGTGGGAGCGGCGTCTTGCCGAAGGCGGCTGGACCGGCCTGGGCTGGCCGCGCGCGCATGGCGGCCGCGAGCTGCCGGTGATGCAGCAGGTGATCTTCCACGAGGAATACGCGCGCGCCGGCGGCCCGGGCCGCATGGGGCATATCGGCGAGGGGCTGATCGGCCCGACGCTGATCGCCTTCGGTACCGAAGACCAGAAGGCGCGGCTGCTGCCCGGCATCCGCAACGGCACCACGTTCTGGTGCCAGGGCTATTCGGAGCCCGGCGCGGGCTCGGACCTGGCCAATGTGCGCACGCGCGCGGTGCGCGATGCCGCCAGCGGCGACTGGCTGGTCAGCGGGCAGAAGGTCTGGACCTCGCTCGCGCATGAATCCGACTGGATCTTCGTGCTGGCGCGCTGCGAGCCCGGCTCGCGCGGCAGCAAGGGCCTGATCTTCCTGATGCTGCCGCTGAACCAGCCCGGCATCGAAATCCGCCCGATCCGCCAGATGGGCGGCGGCGCCGAGTTCAACGAGGTGTTCTTCGACGGCGCGCGCGCCGCGGCCATCGACGTGCTGGGCGAGCCCGGCGACGGCTGGCGCATCGCCATGGCGCTGCTGGGCTTCGAGCGCGGCATTTCCACGCTGGGCCAGCAGATGCAGTTCACGCATGAGCTGGAATGGGTGGCGCAGGCCGCGCGCGACAACGGCAGCAGCCGCGACGCGCTGGTGCGCCAGCGCATCGCGCGCGCCTGGGCCGGCCTGCGCGTGATGCGCGCCAATGCGCTGCGCATGCTGGCCGGTGCGGCACAGGCCAGCGAGGACGGCGGCACCGCCTTGCAGCGCGAGGCGCTGATCTACAAGTACTACTGGTCCAACTGGCACCGCGACCTGGGGCAGCTGGCGCTGGACGTGCTGGGCCCGCTCGCCAACGTGCTGGACCCCGCAGACACGCGCCGCACCCGGCTGCAGCAGATGGCGCTGTTCTCGCGCGCCGACACCATCTACGCCGGCACCAACGAAATCCAGCTCAACATCATCGCCGAACGCGGGCTGGGCATGCCGCGCGAGGCGCGAGGACAGTCATGACCCTTCATGCAGAAACCCCCAGCGCCCCGGCCTATGTGCCGGGCCACCAACTGCTCGCCGGCAGGAGCGTGCTGATCACCGCCGCCGCGGGCGCCGGCATCGGCTTTGCTGCCGCGCGCCGCTGCGCGGAGGAGGGCTGCCGCGCGCTGATGATCTCCGACATCCATCCCAAGCGGCTCGACGAGGCGGTCGAACGCCTGCGCGCGGAAACCGGGCTGCAGGCCATCCACGGGCAGCTGTGCGATGTGTCCGACGAAGCGCAGGTGCGCGCACTGGTGGCCGCGGCGGAAGAAGCACTTGGCGGCACCGACGTGCTGATCAACAACGCCGGCCTGGGCGGCTCGCGCCGCCTAGTTGATATGGACGATGCCGAGTGGTCGCGCGTCATCGATATTTCCCTCACCGGCACCTTCCGCATGACGCGCGCGATGCTGCCGCACATGCAGGCCCGCCGCCGCGGCGCCATCGTCAACAACGCCTCGGTGCTGGGCTGGCGGGCGCAGAAGGAGCAGGCTCACTACGCCGCGGCCAAGGCCGGCGTGATGGCACTGACGCGCTGCAGCGCGATGGAGGCCGCGGAGTTTGGCGTGCGCATCAATGCCGTGGCGCCAAGCATCGCGCTGCATGACTTCCTGAAGAAGTCGGCGCCGGCGGACCTGCTGCGGCAGCTGAGCGAGCGCGAGGCCTTCGGGAGGGCGGCGGAAGTGTGGGAGGTGGCCAATGTGATGGTGTTTCTGGCCAGCGATTACGCGTCGTATATGACGGGGGAAGTGTTGCCCGTGAGTAGTCAGCGGGCATAGGCAGCCGGTATGTGAAAGCACTGGCGCTTGCCGCCACCCCTCGCAAAAGCTCCCCTCTCCCGCGCGCGGGAGAGGGGTGGGGGAGAGGGCCGGAGCTTCCACGAAGTAAAGCGCGCCGGTATGCCAGCGCCTGCCCTCTCCCCCGGCCCCTCTCCCGCAAGCGGGAGAGGGGAGAAAACAAGCGGGATGCAGGACTCACCGGTGAAGCTTGCACCGATGAGGAATCGAAGGAAACAGCAATGCCAAGAATCTTCCGCTGCGCCGAAGACATCCACGCCGCCGTCGGCCACCACCTCGGCGCCAGCGCCTGGACCCGCATCACCCAGCAACAGGTCGACCAGTTTGCCCATGCCACCGGTGACCACCAGTGGCTGCACGTCGACGCCGAACGCGCCGCGCAGGGTCCCTACGGCGCCTGCATCGCGCACGGCTACCTGACGCTGGCGCTGGTCAACCAGTTCCTGCCCGAGCTGGTCGCCGTCGAAGGCATGAAGTTCGGCGTCAACTACGGCTGCGACAAGGTGCGCTTCCCGGCGCCGGTGCGCGTCGGTGCGCGCGTGCGTGGCGTGGGCGAGGTGGTGCGCGCCGAGACCCTGGATGGCGGCGTGCAGTCGGTGGTGCGCATGACCGTCGAGATCGAAGGCGAGCCCAAGCCTGCCTGCGTGGCTGAGACCATCAGCCGCTACTACTTCTGAACAGGAACACAGCATGAAAGACGCAGTCATCGTCGCCGTCGCGCGCACTCCCATCGGCAAGGCCTTCCGTGGCGCCTTCAACGATACCGAAGCCCCGGTGCTGGGCGGCCACGTGGTGCGCGCGGCGGTGGAGCGCGCCGGCGTGGACCCGGCCGAGGTCGACGATGTGCTGATCGGCGCGGCCGCGCAGCAGGGCACCCAGGGCTACAACCTGGGCCGCCTGAGCGCGGTGGCGGCGGGCCTGCCCGACAGCGTGCCGGGCATGACCATGGACCGCATGTGCGGCTCCGGCCTGATGACGATTGCGGCCGGTGCGCGCGCGATTCAATGCGGCGAGGCCGACATCATCGTCGCCGGCGGTGCGGAGTCGATCTCGCTGACGCAGAACAAGCACAAGAACAGCTATCGCGCCCAGTCCGAAGCGGTGCTGGCGCGCCAGCCGGCGGCCTACATGGCGATGATCGAGACCGCCGAGGTGGTGGCGCGCCGCTACGGCATCAGCCGCGCCGAGCAGGACGCCTACGCCTGGCGCAGCCAGCAGCGCACTGCCGAAGCACAGCGGCGCGGCGCCTTCGATGACGAGATCGTGCCGCTGGAAACGCGGCGCGCGCTGTTCGACAAGGCCGGCGCGCTGACCGGGCACGAGACCGTGCGTCTGGCGCAGGACGAATGCAACCGGCCCGATACCACCGCCGCCAGCCTGGAGGCGCTCAAGCCGGTCTGGAGCGGCGGGCAGGCCGTGGCCGCGGGCGAACACATCACCGCCGGCAATGCCTCGCAGCTATCGGACGGCGCCGCCGCGGTGCTGCTGATGAGCGCCGACGAGGCGCGCCGCCGCGGCCTGCGTCCGCTGGGGCGCTTCCGCGGCATGGCGGTGACGGGCTGCGCGCCGGACGAGATGGGCATCGGCCCCGTGTTCGCGGTGCCGAAGCTGCTGGCGCGCCATGGCATGACGGTGGCCGACGTGGGCCTGTGGGAGCTGAACGAAGCCTTTGCCTGCCAGGTGCTGTATTGCCAGCAGAAGCTGGGCATCCCCGATGCGCGGCTGAACGTCAACGGTGGCGCCATCTCGATCGGCCATCCGTTCGGCATGTCGGGCGCGCGCATGACCGCGCACGCGCTGATCGAAGGCCGGCGCCGCGGCGTGCAGCAGGCGGTGGTGACGATGTGCATTGGTGGGGGCATGGGGGCGGCGGCGCTGTTCGACGTCTTGTAAGCACCGCTGGTTTGCTCCCCTCTCCCGCAAGCGGGCGAGGGGAGCAAACAAACAACATCACTCCAACACGGAGGAGACATCATGAAACGACTGATCGGCATCGCCATGTCGCTGGCTGTGCTGGCGACCGCGGTATGGGCCTTCGCGCCGCGTCCGCTGCCGCCGTTCCCGGCTACCGCGCTGCGCCCGGACGGCCTGCAGGTCAACGGCATCGCCCGCGCCGGCGAGCGCCTGGTCGCGGTCGGCGAGCGCGGCAAGATCCTGTTCAGCGATGACCTGGGGCGCAGCTGGCGCCCGGCAACGGTGGACAAGCCGCAAGGCGCCACGCTGACGCAGGTGTCCTTTGCCGACAGCCGCCGCGGCATCGCGGTCGGCCACAGCGGCCAGATCCTGCGCACGGAAGACGGTGGCGCGCACTGGCAGCAGGTCGCGTTCGATCCGGAATCGTCGGATCCGCTGCTTGGCGCGTTAGCGCAGGCCAGCGGGCCATGGTTCGCGGTGGGCAGCTTCGGCCGTTTCCTGGTGTCGCGCGACCAGGGCCGGCACTGGGAAGAGGCCGCCGCCAGGGCCATGCAGGACCGCCACCTCAACGCCATCGCCAGCGACGGGCAGGGGCGGCTGATGCTGGTCGGCGAGGCCGGGCTGGTGCTGCGCTCGAGCGA
Organism: Cupriavidus nantongensis; assembly: GCF_041726985.1. Lineage (GTDB taxonomy): Bacteria > Pseudomonadota > Gammaproteobacteria > Burkholderiales > Burkholderiaceae > Cupriavidus > Cupriavidus nantongensis_A. Next base: position 2,025,391 of record NZ_CP168302.1, read on the forward strand.
CGGCGGCAGCCACTGGGAGCCGCTCAAGACCCCTTATGAAGGCTCGCTGTACGGCGTGCTGCCGCTGCGCGACGGCGCCTGGCTGGCCTACGGCATGCGCGGCAACGCCCTGCGCAGCGAAGACTTCGGCACCACCTGGCGCGCGGCGGAGACTGGCCTCAGGACCTCGTTCTTCGGCGGCGCCGAGCTTGCCGACGGCCGCATCGTGCTGGCCGGGCAGGGCGGCGTGCTGGTGATGTCCGCCGACGGCGGGCGCCGCTTCGCCGTGCTGCCGGCGGGCAGCCCGCAGACCCTGGCCGCGCTGGCCCCCACGGGCAAGGACACGCTGGCGCTCGGCGGCAATGGCGGCCTGGCCGGCGCCACGCTGGCCGCCAATCCCTGAAACCGACCGACCGGACGCGAGAACCATCATGACCCGCCCCCAATCCTCCGGCCGCCTCGGCCGCCTCAACCGCTTCGTCGACGCCTGCGCCGGCGTGCTGATGCACCGGCGCCGCCTGCTGCTGTTGCTGTGCCTGGCCGTGACCGTGGCGCTGGGCGTTTCCGCCACGCGCCTGCGGCTCGATCCCGGCTTCAACAAGATGATCCCGCTGCAGCACCCGTACATGCAGGTGTTCACCAAGTACGCCAGCACCTTCTCCGGTGCCAACACCGTGCTGGTAAGCCTGCGCTGGAAGGGCGACGGCGACATCTACAACGCCGCCTTCATGGACAAGCTGCGCCACGCCACTGATGAAGTGTTCTTCATCCCCGGCGTGGACCGCTCGCGCGTGTTCTCGCTGTTTACGCCCAACGTGCGCTACACCGAGGTCACCGAAGCGGGCTTCCGCGGCGACGTGGTGGTGCCCGGGCGCTTCTCCGGCGCGCCGGACGAGCTCGACAAGGTGCGGCGCAACGTGGCGCGTTCCGGCCAGATCGGCCGGCTGGTCAGCAATGACCTGAAGTCGGCGCTGATCCGCGCGGAACTGCGCGAGACCGACCCGGCTACCGGCAAGACCATCGACTACGGCTCGGTGGCGCGCCAGCTGGAGAAGATCCGCGCGCAGTTCGGCGGCACCGATGTCGAAGTCAATATCGTCGGCTTCGCCAAGCTGGTGGGCGATGTCGAAGACGGCATCGCCGGCGTGATGGGCTTCTTCGCGCTGGCCTTTGCCGTCACCGCGCTGCTGCTGTGGCTGTACACGCGCTCGCTGCGCATCACCGCGCTGGCGCTGGTGGTGGCGCTGCTACCGGTGGCGTGGCTGCTGGGGCTGCTGCCGCTGCTCGGCTACGGCATCGACCCGATGTCGATCCTGGTGCCGTTCCTGATCTTCTCGATCGGGGTCTCGCATGCGGTGCAGATGACCAATGCCTGGAAGCAGGAAGTGGCGCAGGGACACGGCCCGCTGGACAGCGCCAGCGCGGCCTTCCGCAAGCTGTTCATCCCCGGCACCGTGGCGCTGCTGACCAATGCGCTGGGCTTCATGGTGATCATGCGCATCGAGATCGATATCGTGCGCGAACTTGGCATCACCGCCTGCCTGGGCGTGCTGCTGATGATCGTGACCAACAAGGTGTTCCTGCCGATCCTGCTGTCGTACACCAGGCTGGAGCCCTCGGCGCTGGCGCGCGCAACGCGTGCATCGAACGCAAAGGGCGAGGGCAGCCTGTGGCACAAGTTCGGCGTGCTGGCGCGTCCGGCGCCGGCACTGGGCGTGTTCGTCGCGGCGCTGGCGCTGCTGGCGTTCGGCGCGATCGAGTCGCGCGGCCTGAAGATCGGCGATGTCGGCACCGGCGCGCCGGAGCTGCGCGCGGATTCGCGCTATAACCGCGACAGCGCCAGCATCGTCAGCCAGTACAACATCGGCTCGGACGCGCTCACCGTGGTGGTCGAGCCCACCGGCTTCGACGACGGCTGCCTGCACTATCCGGTGATGAGCGCAGTGGAGCGCTTCGAGATGCATATGCGCGGCGTGTCCGGCGTGCAGTCGGTGGTCAGCGTGTCGTCGCTGGCCAAGGTGGTGATCGGCGCCTACAACGAGGGCAACCCGCGCTGGGAGGCGCTGCCGCGCAACAGCGCCGGCCTGAGCCAGGGCGCCAAGGCCTTCGACCCCGACAACGGCATGAATACGTCGAACTGCCAGGCAATCCAGGTGCTGATCTACACCGCCAACCACGAAGGCGCGACCATCGCCCACATCATCCGCGAGATCCGCCGCTTCGATGCCAGCGACAAAACCCCGAACGTGGCCTTCCGCCTGGCGGGCGGCAATATCGGCGTGATGGCGGCGACCAACGAGGCGGTGGAAGAGGCCGAGGTCGCGATGCTGCTGGCAATCTTCGGCGCGATCACGCTGCTGTGCCTGCTGACGTTCCGCTCGTGGCGCGCGGTGCTGTGCATCATCGTGCCGCTGACGCTGGTGTCGGTGCTGTGCAACGCGCTGATGGCGCGGCTGGGCATCGGCCTGAAGGTGTCGACGCTGCCGGTGATCACGCTGGGCGTGGGCGTCGGCGTGGACTACGGCATCTATCTGTACGAGCGCATCCAGCACCAGATCCGCGAGGAAGGGCAGGCGCTGCCGCAGGCCTTTGCCGAGGCCATGCGCCAGCGCGGCTCGGCGGCGCTGTTCACCGCGCTGACGATGTGCATCGGCGTGGGCACGTGGGCCTTTGCCGCCCTCAAGTTCCAGGCCGACATGGGCATCCTGCTGGCGTTCATGTTCCTGGTGAACCTGTTCGGCGCGGTGTCGCTGCTGCCGGCGCTGGCGGCATGGCTGGGCGTGGAGCAGGAGGAGCGCGCCCGTGCCCGGGGCGTGGCCGCCAGGCTGGCCGGCGCCGCCATCGGCGGCGACAGCGCGCCGGTGACGCATGGTCTGAAGTCAGACGCGGCCTGAACATCACCACCGGAGAGACTGCATGCCCGAGATCCAGACCTCCGCCGCGCCGGCCTTCACGCCGCTCCGCATTGGCCCGCTGACGCTGCGCAACCGCTTTATCAAGGCCGGCGCGAATGAAGGCATGACGCCGCAAGGGCTGCCGACCCGGGCGCTGGTGGAGCACCATCGCGCCATGGCCGCGGGCGGCGTGGGCATGACCACGGTGGCCTACGCGGCGGTTGCCGACGACGGGCTGACCTTCGCGCACCAGCTCAGCATGCGCGCGGAGCTGGTGCCGCACCTGCGCGTGCTGACCGACGCGGTCCATCGCGAAGGCGCGGCGGCCTGCCTGCAGATCACGCACGCGGGCTCGTTCACCACCATGCGCCACGGCGGCAGCCGGGCACCGGGCAGTGCGTCGTCGGGGCTCAATGCCTTCGGCATGATGCACGGCGTGTATTTCCAGCGCGCCATGCGCGCGCCGGACATGGAGCGCGTGGCCGGCCAGTTTGCCGCGGCCGCACGGCTGGCGCGCGACGCCGGTTTCGACGCGGTCGAAATCCACATGGGGCACGGCTACCTGCTCAACCAGTTCCTGTCGCCGCTGAGCAACCGGCGGCGCGATGCCTTCGGCGGCAGCGTGGAGAACCGGAGCCGCTTTCCGGCCGCGGTGCTGCGCCGGGTGAAGGACGCGGTCGGCGCCGACCTTGCGGTGTGCTGCAAGCTCAGCGTCAGCGACGGCGTGCCGGGCGGCAACCAGCCCGAAGACTCGGCGCTGACGGCGCACCTGCTGGAAGCGGAGGGCGCGGACCTGCTGACTCTCAGCGGCGGACGCAACGTGGAAAGCCCGTGGGCGCTGTTCGGCAGCCCGATGCCGACCACGCAGATGAAGGCGGCGGCGCCGACCGCGCTGGCGCGCCTGGGCATCACCATGCTGGAAAAGCGCACGCCGCGCGACCTGGTTTTCCGCGAACTCTATTTCCTGGAAGCCTCGCGCGTGGTGCGGCAGGCGGTGCGGATGCCGCTGGCCTATATCGGCGGGGTCAAGTCGCTCGACAACGTGGCGCAGCTGATGGGGGAGGGCTTCGACGCCGTCGCCCTGGCGCGTGCGCTGATCCACGACCCGGCGCTGGTCTCCGGCTGGCGCGCCGGCGCGCTGCGGCGTTCGGCCTGTGACAGCTGCAACGGCTGCGTGGCGCGCATCTACGATCCCGCCGGCGTCAGCTGCGTGCATGGCCCGGGCAACGACCCGGCGCTGACCCGCATGGTTGCGCTGCAGTAGTCCGATGGGACGATGAGGGCCGGGCCGGACGCCCCTATCTTGAAAGTCCCACGGGATTTCAAGGAGACAGACGCCATGAGCGTACAAGGCTACAAGATCGAATCGCGCCCGCCCGAGGCCCGCTACGCGCGCGGCTGGCATTGCCTGGGCCTGGCTGACAGCTACCGCGACGGCAAGCCGCACACGCTGGACATCTTTGGCAGGCGCCTGGCGGCGTTTGCCGACTCGACCGGTGCCATCCGCGTGATCGACGGCCACTGTCCGCACATGGGCGCCGACCTCAGCACCGGCACCGTGCAGGGCGACAACCTGGTGTGCCCGTTCCACGGCTGGCAGTGGGGCGGCGACGGTGGCTGCAAGTCCATCCCCTATTGCAAGCGGGTCCCGCCCAAGGCGCGCATCGGCGCCTGGGAGACCTGCGAGCAGAACCGCCTGCTGTTTATCTGGCACGATCCCGAAGGCCGTCCGGCCCCGCCGGAAGTGGCCATTCCGCGCATCGACGCCTGCTTCTCGGAAGAGTGGTCCGACTGGGCCATGGACGAGATGGTGATCCAAACCAACTGCCGCGAGCTGGTCGACAACATCTCGGACATGGCGCATTTCGGCACCGTCCATGGCGCGCCGGTCGACTACTTCGCCAACCTGTTCGAGAACCACAAGGCCACCCAGCTGATGATCGGCCGCAGCGCGCGGCTCTCCGGCGACTCGCAGCTGACCGCACTGTCGACGTACTTCGGCCCGGCCTACCACATCACCGACATGAGCGGCCGCATGGGCGACCAGGAGATCCATTCGGTGCTGCTGAACTGCCATGTGCCGATCGACCTGAACAGCTTCGTGCTGCGCTACGGCGTGCTGGTGAAGAAGGTGCCCGGGCTGTCAGACGAACAGAACCGCGCCATGGCGCAAGCCTATGTCGACCAGGCCCGCGCCGCATTCTACGAGGACGTGGCGATCTGGGACAACAAGATCCGCATCGACAACCCGCTGCTGTGCGAAGGCGACGGGCCGATGTACCAGATGCGCGACTGGTACCAGCAGTTCTATACCGACGTCGAGCAGGTGCGGCCGTCCAGCGTGGCACGGCGCGTGGTCGAGATGAACCCGGGCAACATCGAGCCGCCGTTGCTGCGCCACGTGTTCGAGGACTGAGCCATGAAAACAGTGGTCGTTACTGGCGCCGCGTCCGGCATGGGCGCGGCGGTGCGCCGGCGCATGCTGGCCGACGGCTGCCGCGTGATCGGGGTCGACCTGCGCGATGCGGACATCCTGGCCGATCTGTCCACCGGGCAGGGCCGCGCCGCGGCCATCGACGCCGTGCTGTCGCAGTCGGGCGGCCGCATCGACCAGTTGGTCTGCTGCGCCGGCCTGGGTCCGCATGTCGATCCCGCTACGCTGGTGGCGTCGGTCAACTACTTCGGCGTGGTGGCGTTACTGGATGGCTTGTTCGATGCGCTGCGCCAGGGCTCGGACCCTGGCGCGGTGGTGGTGTCGTCGAACTCGGCGACGCTGCAGTCCTGGGAAGGCAGTCCGCTGCGCGACGCCTACCTGGCCGGTGACGAGGCCGGCGTGCTGGCCATGCTGGCCGCCGCCGCGCAGGCCGAAGCCACGCGCGACCAGGCCGGGTACATCGCCTACGCCAGCTCCAAGCATGCGGTGACGGCCGCCGCGCGGCAACGCGCAGCGGCGTGGGGAAGGGCAGGAGTGCGCCTCAATGTGGTCGCGCCGGGCGCGGTCGAAACGCCGCTGCTGAAGGCGGGGCTGGCCGACCCGCGCTATGGCGATGCCATCCGCGATTTCGTTGCGCCGCTGGGCCGCCGTGCGCAAGCGGAGGAGGTGGCTGCGCTGATCGCATTCCTGTGTGGGCCGCAGGCGGCTTATATGCACGGCAACGTGGTATTTATCGACGGCGGCCTCGATGCCGCGCAGCGTCCGCTGACGTTCTGAGCCGCGCCCCCGCCATCGCCCGCGGCGGGGGCGCGGGTGTCTAGCGCAGATCGATAGTGACGTTGTCGATGTCGCCGGCGAAGCGGTAGTCGCGCGGATAGTCGCCGACCGGCGACTGGCTGTCAGTCCCAACATCGAACGGCTCGCTGATCGAGAACAGCGCCGGGACGGTCCGCTCGATGCGGGCCTGGCCCGCGCTGCGGCCATTGACCAGCAGCGTTGCCATGCCGCCCTTGCCGCGCCCGTTGCCGTCGTAGGCAAAGTCCAGGCGAACCTCGGCGTCACCGGCGGGCAGGCCCACTGCGCTGGTCAGCGTCGTGCGCTTGCCGGCGAACGCATAGGTGTACACGGGCTGCCCGCGCTCGTTCACGTACAGCGCCCAGCCCGAACCGGAGCCGCCTTGCGCGGCAAGCACGCCTTGCACGCCGGACGCGGGCGCGCGCACCCTTGCGGTGATGGTGTAGGACCGGTTCTTGAGATTGGGCGCACTGGCTTCATTGATACCGACCGCGCCGGGGTAGTAGACGAAGCGGGTGCGTCCCGCGGTCAGGCTCGGGCGCAACTGCGCCTGTCCGGCATCGTTGGTCAGCGACAGCCGCTCGGCGAAGCGGTCGTCCAGCGGCAGCACCTTGTTGGCTTCTGCTTCTTGCCAGAACAGCCGCTGCAACTCCTCGAGCTTGCCCGGATGCTGCGCGGCGAGGTCATGCGCCTGCGTGAAATCCTGGTCGAGGTGATAGAGCTCCCATGGCTCGGTGCCCAGCGCGCTCGGGCCCCTGGCCATGACGTTCCACGGCATGTGCGCCGGCCGGGTCGAGGCCATCCAGCCGTCATGGTAGAGCGCGCGGTTGCCCACCATCTCGAAATACTGGGTGCGGCGGCGCGGCGGCGCATCCGGGGCGTCGAAGGTGTAGAGCAGGCTTTGTCCATCCACTGGCTGCTGGGCGACACCGTTGACCTGCTTCGGCACGGGAATCCGCGCCGCTTCCAGGATGGTCGGCATCAGGTCGCTGACATAGCTGAACTGGGTGCGCAGTCCGCCCGGCGAGCGAATCCGCGCCGGCCAGCTGATCACCATGGGATTGCGGGTCCCGCCCAGGTGGGAAGCCACCTGTTTCATCCATTGGAATGGCGTGTTCATGGCCCATGCCCACGGCGCGGCGTAGTGCGGCAGCGATGCCGGGCCGCCGATCTGGTCGAGGCGCCCGGCAATGACGGCCGCATCCTCGGCGACGCCATTGAAGCTATCGATCTCGTGGAAGTGGCCATGCAGGCCGCCTTCGGCGCTGGCGCCGTTGTCGCCGACGATGTAGACGAAGAGCGTGTTGTCGAACTGCCCCATGCGCTCCAGCGAAGCGGCCAGGCGTCCTGCCTGGGCATCGGTATGGGCCAGGAAGCCCGCATATGTTTCCATCAGGCGCGCGGCGACCTTCTTTTCGTCGGGGGCAAGACTGTCCCACGCGGGCAATTCTTTCGGTCGTGGTGTCAGCACGGCATCGGCGGGCACCACGCCTTGTGCCTTCTGCCGCGCGAAGATTTCTTCGCGCACCTGGTCCCAGCCCTGGTCGAAACGGCCCTTGAAGCGATCGATCCATGGCCTGGGGACTTGCAGCGGCGCATGCGTGCCGCCGGGTGCCCAGTACACGAAGAAGGGCTTGTCCGGCGCCACCGATTTCTGCTGCTGCATCCAGGCGATGGCCTGATCGGCCAGGTCCTCGGTCAGGTGGTAGCCCGACTTGTCGGGCCGGCGTGCCGGTGCGGTGTTGTCCACCAGCGCGGGCTCGTACTGGTCGGTCTCGCCGCCGAGGAAGCCGTAGAAGCGCTCGAAGCCCTGCCCGGTGGGCCAGTGGTCGAACGGCCCGTTGAAGGATGACTCCCACACCGGAGTGTTGTGCCACTTGCCCCATGCCGAGGTGGCGTAGCCGTGCTGGCGCAGGATCTCGGCGACGCTGGCGGCGCTCTTCGGGAGGAGGCCAAGATAGCCGTCGTACGGCGTGCTCAGCTCGCTGACCACGCCCCAGCCGACCGCGTGCGGATTGCGCCCGGTGAGTAGCGCGGCGCGTGTCGGCGAGCACATGGCCGTGGTGTGGAAGCGGTTGTAGCGCAGTCCGCGGCTGGCAAGCGCATCGAGTGCCGGCGTGGGAACCAGGCCGCCGAAGGTGCCGGCAGCTCCGAAGCCGACATCGTCAAGCAGCACCACCACCACATTCGGCGCACCCGCCGGGGCCTGTTGCCACTGGCGCGCCGGCGCGGTCGAGTCCTTGTAGGTGTGGCCAATGATGCCAGGGCTCGTCTTGATGTCGGAAAGCGGCAGCGTCAGCCCGCTGGCATCCGGCAGGGTGCCAGCGTATGCCGGTACGGTCACGGTCGAGTAAAGCAGGGCAAGGCAGGCAAGGGCGCCGGCCTTCAGCCGGCAAGGGGCTGGTGGACGCATTGGCGGAATCTCCAGGCGAGGTTGTGTCGGGAGACGATAGGCGGGGGCGGCGTCGGCGCACCACCTCGGAATGGAGTAGACGGCCCCTGCCGACATGGACGATGCGGGACGAGGGCGAACGATCGGCGGCCATGCCGGCATGCCTTCGGGTGAACGCCAATAGCGCTCGCCACGGCGGGCGTGGAACAATCCCGTCGGCAAATTTTCACCTGGACACGAGAGGGACAAGTTGATGGCGACTACCGGGCACTTGGTCGAGCCGTCAATCTATGCATTGGCGGGCTTTTCCGTTGCACAGTATGGCGAACTGCTCGACGCCATCTATCGCGGGCCGCTCGAGGAAACCCCATGGTCCAGCGCGCTCGAGTCCGTGCGTGTCCTGCTCAACGCCTGCTCGGCGACCCTGGTCCTGCGCCCGCCCACGTTCGACCGCCCCGGCTCGATGTTCAACATGCCGCCGCGGGACACTTACCGGCGGCAGGGCGTCACGTACAACAGCTACTACCACTCGCTGGACCCGTTTGTCGACCTCCCGCCGGGCATGGTGACCACGGTGGACAGGTTCGTCGGCGCCGAGGCATGGTGCCGCAGCCCGATCTACCAGGAACTGCTCAAGGACCTGGACATGCGCTATGTGCTCGGCGCGGATATCCAGACCGCCGACGGCGTGGTGTGCCGCTTCCGCCTGTGCCGGGGCCATGACGCGCACGACTTCTCGGAGAAGGACCAGGCCATCTGCCTGGCGCTGCTGCCGCATATCAAGCGCGCGGTCGACCTGTATTCCCGAATCGACGTGGCCGAATCCGAGCGCGGCCTTTACGAGTATGCGGTGGACCGCATGCTGATCGGCATGGTGCTGCTGGACGACCAGGGCATGGTGCTCAAGGCCAATGCGGCCGCGCGCACGCTGCTGGGCGAGAATGACGGTATCCGCCTGCGCGGCGGCAAGTTCGAGTTTGCGGACACGCGCGATCGCGGCCGCTTCCGTGAGCTGGTCAGGCGCTCGATCGATTCGATCTCGGCCACGCATGATGACGGCGCCGCCGTGCCCATGGTGGAGGCGATGTCGCTGGCCAGGCCTTCCGGCACGGGCCGGCTGGAGGTGCTGATCCGCGCCATCCCGATGCGCGAGTGGTCGGACGAAAACAAGTGGTGCCCGGCCTGCGTGGTGGTGATCCGCGACCCTGCGTGCAGCGCACAGACCTCGGTCGAGGTCTTGCGCCAGTTGTTCGACTTCACGCCGACGGAGGCATCGCTGGCACTGCTGATGGCCAACGGCGCTTCGCTGGAGGACGCGGCCGAAGCGCTGAAGGTCAAGACCAATACCGTGCGCGCCCATCTGCGCGCGATCTTCCAGAAGGCGGGCGTCACGCGGCAGGCGGAGCTGGTGCGCACACTGCTCAACAGCGTCGTGTCGCTCAGCTGAGCCAGGCACGCGGCGCGTCGCGGCGCCACCCATATTTGTAGTAGAGGCCTCTTGCCCAGGCAGACGATGCCGGCCGCCGGCGTTGCCGGGACACTGGCATGCGTGGCGGCGCAGCGTGCCGCCTTCTTTTGCTCAAGGAGCCTGCCGATGAACGCCAACTGGATGCGGCACGCCCGCATCGCTGTCCTTGCCCTCGCCTGCCTGCAGTCCCACGCCTGGTCCGCGCCGGCGCCGGCACCGCTACCCGCCGCTGGCATCGATGCTCGCATAACGCCCGCGCAGATCGAAGCGCTGACTCGGCAGGCCTACTTCTGGGGCCTGCAGCAGACCGGCTTCTACGAGCTGCGCTACGTCTTCACGCAGGCGCAGCAGATGCCGGCCTACCGCGGCATCAACCGCCTGGCGCAGAACCGCCAGCTGTTCACCGCGAGGGAGCGCTTCGCCACCACCCCGAACGCCTCGACGCTGTACTCGGGCGGCTTCTTCGACCTGTCGCAACAGCCGGTGGTGGTCAGCTCGCCCAGGGTCGACGATGGCCGCTACTGGAGCATCCAGGCACTGGACCAGTACGCCGACTGGTTTTTCATGGTGGGCAGCCAGTTCACCGGCAACGCGGCGCAGCGCTACCTGATCGTCGGGCCGGACTGGAAGGGCACCTTGCCCGCGGGTTTCCGCGGCACGGAGGTGGTGCGGGCGCCTTCCAACGCGTTCTCGATCACGCTGCGCGTGGCGGTCACCACGCGCGATGCTGCCGACTTCGCGGCCGCGCACCGGCTGATGGACGGCGTCAGTGTCGAGCCGCTGGAGCGCTGGCAGCGCAACGGCGGCAAGCCGCTGGCGCTGGCCGAGGTGCCGAAGCAGCCCGCCAGCTACCGCACCTTTGCGCGCATGGCGCAGATTCCCGATGTGGCCAATTCGATGACCGCGACCGACTACCTGCAACTGGCCAGCCTGGTGATCAACGACGACACCCTGACCCAGCGCAGGGACTCGGTGACCGAGCGCGAGACCTTGCGCGCGCTGGCGCCGCTGGGCCTGCGCAAGGGCGTGCAGTTCGATCCGCAGCGGCTTACGCCCGCGCAGCGCCGCGCCGTGCAGCAGGGCTTCGACGCCGCGCGCGCCGAGGCACGCGCGGCATTCAGCGCGGCGCAAGTCGACATGAACGGCTGGAAGCTGCAGAGCAGCCTGTTCTACGACCGCAACGACTACAAGGTCAGGGCCGGCGCCGCGGACATCGCCTGGGGCAGCCCCGTGCCATACCAGTCGCACACCATCGCCTATGCCATGACAGACGCGCATGGCAAGCCGCTGGACAGCGGCGGGCGCTACACCATGACGCTGGACATGAAGAACTTGCCTCCCGTCACCGAGTTCTGGGAGCTGCCGGTCTACGACGACCACGGCTACTTCGTCGACAACCCGATCGACCGCTACAGCGTGACCAGCTACCAGGTCGCGGCCGGCCAGTTCGCGGTGAAGGACGGCAAGCTCACCTTGTATTTCCAGCGCGACCAGCCGTCCGACGCGGCACAGGCGCGCAACTGGATGCCGCTGCCGGCCAAAGGTCCGTTCCGGCTGGCGGCACGTTTCTATGGGCCGACCGCGCCGCTGGTCGACGGGACTTACGCCATGCCGCAACTGGTGCGGCAGGACTGAGGAGATGGCAATGAGATGGCAAAAATCGGCGCGGCTGGCGGCGGCCCTTGTTGCCGCTGCCATTGTCGCCGCGGCAAGCGGCCTGGCGCACGCCGCGGGCGGGAGCGCGGCCAGGCCGGATGGCACCCTGGCCTTCGCGGCATCGCACTATCCGGAGGGTGATACGGCAGCGCGGCTCTATGACGAGCTCGACTACCAGCGCGCGGTGCAGGCCTATATCTGGGCGCAGCCGCTGGTCGGGCTCGCTGCCATGGCCGAGGGCGCGCGCCGGATCGGCATCCGGCCGATGGAGCTGTTTGTGTTCGACCAGCTGGAACAGGTCAACCAGCGGCTGCAGACCGGCAACGACGACGTGGTCTATTCGTTCAGCTATTTCAACCTGCGCGACAGCGGCCCGCTGGTGGTGGAGATTCCGGCCGGCAACCAGTACGGCGTGATGCTGGATGCGTGGCAGCGGCCGATCGAGGATGTCGGCCGGATCGGGCCAGATGCCGGCAATGGCGGCCGTTACCTGATCGTGCCGCCCGGTTATCGCGGCGAGCTGCCGGCGCACGGGTATCTGGTGCGCCGGTCGCCGACTCACCACGGCATGCTGTTCCTGCGCGCGGTGCGCAGGCCGGGCGAAGCCATCGAAGGTGCCGTGGCACGGCTGGCACAAACCAACCTGTATCCCTTCGCGGCACGGGCCGCGCCGCCGCCGCTGCGCATGCGGCGCATGGGCATGGACGACTACGACGGCCTCACGCCCCAGGGCCTGGACTTCTTCCGGCTGCTGGCGCAGCGCGTGACGGAAGAGCCGGGCGAGGAGCGCGACCGCATGATGCTCGGCATGCTGGCCACGCTGGGTATCGAGCTGGGCAAGCCGTTCGCGCCGGATGCGCGCCTGTCCGCCATCCTGGAGCGCGCCGCGCGCACCGGACGGATGATGGTCGCGAACCTGGAATTCAATCCACGCAAGCCGCGCGGGCGGATGTTCAAGGACACGCAGTGGCGTGCGGCAACCGGGATGTCGCACTACACCCAGGAACTGGGTCCGCGCACGGAGATCGACGAACGCGCGGCACTGTTCCGGTTCGGCTTCGGCATGCACAAGTTCCTTGCGCCCGGCTACAAGCCGCTGGTGGGGAAAGGTGCGATCTATGCAACCACCTATCGCGATGCCGGCGGGCGCTTTCTGCAGGGCTCGTCCACCTATCGCCTGCGCGTGCCGGCGGACGTGCCGGTCCAGGACTATTGGTCGGTATCGGCCTATGACGCGGACACCTTCAGCTTCGTGCAGGCCGACGAGCGGCGTCCGTCGCTGTCTTCGCTGAGGGAACTGAAGCGGAACGCCGATGGTTCGGTCGACCTGTACTTCGGGCCCGCGGCTCCCGCGGGCATGGCGTCGAACTGGATCCAGACCGTGCCGGGACGCGGCTTCTTCCTGCTCTACCGCCTGTATGGGCCGACCGAGGCGCTGTATGCGGGCAAGTGGCAGCTCGGCGACGTCATGCCGGCGCAGCCGTAGCGGCAGCCCGGCCGGCGTTCGTCCGGCCGGATTGGATAGTCCGGGCGGACGATGACCGCGGCGCGGCGTGACAGGAACAATGCGGGGTGGGGCAGTGACACGCCGCCGCACCGGCCAACGATATCGCAGGACGCCTATGCCATTCTCCCGGAAGTTCATCACCACTTGCCTGGCGCTGGCCGCCACGCCGGCCTACACACAGCACGCCCCGGTCGTTGCCGGTGCGGAAAGCAGGCCGGCGTACCAGGTCAAGGCACCGGCGGGCGCGCCCAACGTGGTGATCGTGCTGCTCGACGATGTCGGCTTTGGCGCGGCCTCGACCTTCGGCGGCCCGGTGCAGACGCCGGTGCTGGAATCGCTGGCGCGCGAAGGCCTGCGCTACAACAACTTCCACACCACGGCGATCTGCTCGCCCACCCGCTCGGCACTGCTGACCGGGCGCAATGCGCATGCGACCGGCATCGGCGCGGTGGCGAACGTTGCCGACGAGCGCCCGGGGTACAGCAGCTTCCATACCAAGGACACCGCCACCATCGCGGAGGTGCTGCGCCAGAACGGCTACAACACCGCGGCGTTCGGCAAATGGCACCAGACCCCGGACTGGGAGCTGTCGCCAAGCGGCCCGTTCGACCGCTGGCCGACCGGCGAAGGGTTCGAGCGCTTCTATGGCTTCCATGGCGGCGAAACCGACCAGTACGAGCCTTCGCTCTATGACGGCACCACGCCGGTGATGCGCCCGCCCGGGCGCGACTACCACCTCACGTCGGACCTTGCCGACAAGGCGATCGACTGGCTGCGCGTGCAGCACGCGGTGACGCCGGACAAGCCGGTGTTCCTGTACTTCGCCCCGGGTGCCGCGCATGCGCCGCTGCAGGCACCGAAGGCGTGGATCGAGGCATACCGCGGCAAGTTCGACCAGGGCTGGGACCAGCTGCGCGAAGAGATCTTCGCGCGCCAGAAGGCACTCGGCGTGATCCCGTCCAGCACGCAGCTGACCTCGCGCATGCCGGACCTGCCGGCGTGGGACACGCTGACACCGGAGCAGAAGCGGGTCGCGTCGCGGCTGATGGAGGTCTATGCCGGCTTTCTCGCGCATGCCGACGCGCAGGTCGGCAGGCTGGTCGAGGCGCTGAAGGCGAACGGGCAGTTCGACAATACGATGTTCTTCTACATCGTCGGCGACAACGGTGCCAGCGCCGAAGGCGGCCTGCTTGGCAGCGCGAGCTATTTCGCGCCGGTGCAGGGGCTGCCGGAAAGCGATGCCACGCGGCTGGCGCAGCTCGAAGCGCTGGGCGGACCCGGCACCTATCCGCACTATCCCGCCGGCTGGGCCTGGGCGCTGGACACGCCGTTCAAATGGACCAAGGCGGTGGCGTCGCACCTGGGCGGCACGCGCAATCCGATGGTGGTGACCTGGCCCAGGCATGCCGCCCAGCGCGGCGGGCTGCGCAGCCAGTTCGGCCACGTCAACGACATCGTGCCCACCATCCTGGAAGCCGCAAAACTCCCGGCGCCCACGGTGGTCAACGGCATCGCGCAGAAGCCGATGGATGGCGTGAGCCTGCTCTACACCTTCGCCGATTCCAGGGCGGCGACGCGCCATACCACGCAGTACTTCGAGGTATTCGGCCATCGCGCGCTCTACCAGGATGGCTGGATGGCGTCGGCCTTCCACAGCCGCCGTCCGTGGACCGTGATCGACTATGGCCAGAAGAAGTTCGAGGACGACCAATGGGAACTCTATGACCTGAACAGCGATTTCTCGCAGGCCCATGACCTGGCGCAGCGCGAGCCAGAGCGGCTGGCGCGCATGCAGGCATTGTTCCAGCGCGAGGCGCAGCGCAACCAGGTGCTGCCGCTGCGCAATATGTCGCCGAACCCGGCCAAGGCACTGCCGTCGTTGTCGGCGGGCCGCACCAGCATGACGTTCGGGCAAGGCGTCGTCGGCGTGCCCGAGTCGGCCTTGCCCAAGACCTATAACCGCTCCTGGAGCGTGTCGGCAACCGTCGATGCCGGTGAGCGCGCGCGCGGCGTGATCGCCACGCTGGGCGGCCACAGCGCGGGATGGTCGCTCTACCTGGACGGCGCCGGCGTTCCGGTGTTCAGCTACCGCCTGTTCAACCTGAAGACCGTGACGCTGCGCGGGCCGGCGCCGCTGACCGCCGGGCGCCACCAGTTGCGCTTCGATTTCCGCTATGACGGCGGCGGCTATGCCAGGGGCGCCGACGTGCAGTTGCTGGTCGACGGCAAGCCCGCGGGCAAGGGCCGCTTGCCGGCGAGCCCGCCCGGCTTCTACACCATCGACGAGACCTTCGATGTCGGCATCGACCATGGTTCGGCCGCGGGCGACTATCCCGCGGACGCGCTGCCGGGCTATGCGTTCAGCGGCGGGCGCATCGAACAGGTTTCGATCGACCTGCGCTAGGGGCGGGGGGCGCCTGCGGCCCCTCTGTTCGCCTGCGCTACGGCGTGGCCGGCGCACGCAGAACGACGGCCCGGGTGATGTCGCTGGCCGGCCTGCCAGCGCGGATCAGTTCGGACATGGTGCGCAGGTACGGCGCCACGTGGCCGAAGAAGCGGTAATAGCCGTCGCAGAGGTAGTTCAGCCCGGGCTCGCCGTCCCGCGTCGTGGTGAAGCGGTGCTTCGGGCAGCCGCCCCAGCAGCCCTTCAGCATCTTGCAGCCCACGCATTGCCGCGGCAGCGAGCGCAGCTTGTCCTGGCCAAATGCATGCTGGGCCGGTGAGTCGACCATCTGCGCCAGCGACGCGGTGCCGAGATTGCCGAGCCGGTACGCCGGATAGACGTAGTGGTCGCACGCATAGACGTCGCCGTTGTGCTCGACCACCACGGCCCGGCCGCAGGTCGGCTGGTGATGGCAGGCAGCGCCCGGTTCCCCCATGTAGTTCGCCAGCGCCCATTCGAAATTCATCACGTGGACGGTGCCGACATCGCGGCGCACCCACACGTCGAAGATGGCATTGAGGAAGTCACCGTAGCCGCCGGACGGTACCGACCATTCGGTCACGCTGCCAGCGGCGCCGGGCAAGGCTTGCGCCAGCACTTTGCCGCCCGGACCATGCAGCGTGAGTCCGATGGCACTGTCGGCCGCGCCGGGGCGGCGTTCCACCACCGGAATGAACTGGATATGCCTGACGCCGTGGGCGCGCAGGAACTCGTAGGTCCGCAGCGGCTCGGCCGCGCTGCGGCGGTTGACGCAAGCCAGCACGTTATGGCGGACCCGATGCGCCTGCAGTGTTGCCAGCGCGCGCATCACCAGCGCGTGGGTCGGCTGGCCACCGGCCGAGACGCGGTAGGCATCGTGGATTTCCGCCGGGCCATCGAGCGACAGGCCCACCAGGAAGTCGTGGCTGGCGAAGAAGGCGCACCATTCGTCGTCCAGCAGCAGGCCGTTGGTCTGGAAGCTGTTGCGGATGGACCGTCCTGCGCGCAACTGCTGCTGCAGGTGGACCGCCCGGCGGTAAAAGTCCAGGCCCAGCAGCGTGGGCTCGCCGCCTTGCCAGGTGAAGACGACTTCGGCGCCAGGGGGATGCGATGCGATGTAGTTGCGCACATAGGCGGCCAGCACATCGTCCGGCATGCGGCGCTTGCGTTCGCCGGCGCCCGGTTCATACAGCGCGGCTTTTTCCAGGTAGAAGCAATAGGCGCAGTCCAGGTTGCAGTCGGATCCGCTGGGCTTGGCCATCGCATGGAACGGCCCGGACTGGTGCGAGAGGGAAGGCGGGTGGGGAAGAGCGTGGGAAGGCGGGTGGGGAAGAGCGTGGGAAGGGGAAGTGGTCATGGCGCTTGGCCACGCCGGCGCCAGCCGTGACGGTGAAGCGCGCGACCTGTGGCGAAAGGGGGGGTGCAGAGGAGCAGCGCAGGAAAACAAGTCAGGCCGGGCGAAGCCTCGCCCGGCCACAGACTATGACGCCATCAGGTACCCGATCCGCGCGCCGCATCCGGCGAGAAGAAGGCCTCGCTGAACTCCGGGCTGTTGTTCAGCTTCGGCATCGGCCCTTCGTTGGTCAGGCGGTCGGCCAGGTACGCGCCAGAGATCAGGTCATGGTAGAACGTGGTGGTCGGATAGTAGCGGCGGGCATCGTAGGCATACACCGAGGCCTGCAGGTTGGTGCGCCACAGCTGGCCGCGGCCGTCGTAGTTGTCGGCGGCCCGGGCCTGCCAGGTATCTTCGTCGAGGAACAGCACGCGCTTCGCATACTGGTGGCGGAAGCCCGGCTTGAGCGTGGCCTCCAGGATCCATACGCGGTGCAGCTCGTAGCGCATCACGTCCGGGTTGGCGTGGCCGTTAGTCAGCAGGTCCTTGTACTTGACCGAAGCGCTCAGCAGCTTGTAGTTGTGGTACGGGACATAGATTTCCTTCTTGCCGACGATCTTCCAGTTGTAGCGCTCGCCCGAGCCGTTGAAGAGGCGGTCGTCATCGACGGTGCGGAAGCCGCCGGGGCCCTGCGGCTGGTCGAAGCCGAATTCCGGCGCCTGGCGCACGCGCCGCGTGCCCGGGTTGTAGATCCAGGTGCGGTTGGTGTCCGAGCCTTCCTGGTCCCACACCGCATAGCCGACGATCACCTGGCCGCGGTCGCGCAGCGGCAGGTCGGTGGCGGTGCGGAAGAAGGAGCGGTCGTTGAGCTTGTTTTCCGGGTCGAACGTGCCGTGATTGCGCGGCGAGAAGATGTTGTACGAGACCCGGCCCCAGGCGATCGAGCCGTTGGGATAGACCACGGCCTGGTCATACTGCGCCTTCTCCGCGCCGATGGCCGACGAGAAGCGCTGGTTCCACAGCAGCTCCATCGCGGTCTTCGGGATCGGGTAGGGCACCTGCGGTCCCGCGTTCTTCAGGCCGTTGGCGTCGGGGGTCATGCTGACGGTGGTGGCGTAGGTGCGGATGTCCTTGTACACCGCGTCTTCGTAGCGGAAATCGCGATGGCTGGGGTACACCGGCATCTTGAAGGTGTCGGGGTACTTCTTGAACATCGCCTTCTGGCCTTCGGTCAGCCGCTCGGCATATTGCGCCATGTTCTGCGCGGTGATGACGAACAGCGGCTTCTCGTCGGCATACGGGTCCGGATACCGGTCACCGCGCTGGTACTTGACGTGTGACGGCGTGCCCAGCCACTTGCCGGTCCATGCGGGGACATCGCCGTCCTTGCTGGCCGCGCGCTCGGCGCCCATCGGCGTGAGGTTGCCGTCAAGCTGCTTGAGGTCTTCCGGGGTGACCTTGGCCCACGATGCCGCGGCCAGTGCCATGCTGGTCACCAGCAGGCCGCCGCGCAGCAGTCGATGTGTAGTGGATGTCATTGCAGTCTCGCTCCTTGGGAATGGCCGGCGACGTCCGTGCCTGTGGTCACAGGGTAGTGACGGCGTCGCGGCCGGGAATCGTTGGAACGGACTAGTGGATTTCCCCTAGGCGAGGGAGCGGGCAACAAAAAGGCCGGGCAAGTGCCCGGCCTCTGGAGTCTGACTGATCGCCAGCGCTTGAATCAAGCCTCCATCACTTCGCCAAAACGCTGCAGATGATAGTCGCTGTCGCCCAGCAGCTGGTCCAGCATGGTCAGGCGCTTGAAGTAGTCGCCCACCGACAGCTCGTCGGTCATGCCCATGCCGCCGTGCAGCTGCACCGCCTGCTGGCCGACGAAGCGGCCGGCGCGGGCCACCGTCACCTTGGCGGCCGACAGCATGCGGCGGCGCGCGGCGGGGTCGGTCTCGTCCAGCGCCTGCGCGGCGACGTAGGCCATCGACAGCGCCAGTTCCTTCTGCACCAGCATGTCGGCCATGCGGTGCTGCAGCGCCTGGAAGCTGGCCAGCGGCTTGCCGAACTGCTGGCGCGTGCCCAGGTATTCGCCGGTGATCTGGATCAGCTTTTCCATCGCACCGGCGCCCTCGGCGCACAGCGCGGCGATGCCGTGCTCCAGGCCGACACCCAGCGCGGCCAGGCCGTCGGCGGGCTGGCCCACCAGCGCGCTGCCCGGCACGGCAACGTTCTGCAGCGACAGGTCGGCGGCGCGCAGGCCGTCGATGGTCGGATAGGCGGTCACCGTCAGGCCCTTGCTGTCGCGCGGCACCAGGAACAGCGCGATCTCGTTGCTGCCCGCGATGCGCGCGGTCAGCAGGTATGCGTCCGCGGCGGCGCCGTGCCAGACCACGCTCTTGGTGCCGCTGATCACATAGCCGTCGCCGCTGGGCTCGGCGCTGGCGCGGGCCGATTCCGGGCGGTAGCGCGTGGTCGGCTCCAGGTAGGCCAGCGTGACGATGCGCTCGCCCGACGCAATCGCGGGCAGCCACTCTTGCTTCTGCGCGTCGCTGCCGTAGCCGGACAGCACCGCGGCGGCCATCACGCCGCTGGGCGTGATCGGCTCCAGCACCAGGCCGCGGCCCAGCTCGCGCTGCACCACCAGCTGGCTGGCCGGGCCTTCGCCGAAGCCGCCGAAGTCAGCCGGCACGGTCAGGCCCAGCACGCCCATTTCGGCCAGCTTGTTCCACACGCCGCGGTCCAGGCTTTCGCCCTGGCGCGCGCTCTTGCGGCGGGCCTCGAAGGTGTATTCGGTATCGATGAAGCGGCGCAGGCTGTCCGCCAGCATCTGTTGCTCTTCGCTGTAGGTGAAGTCCATGTCAGCTATCCCTTCAGAAACCCAGGATCATCTTGGAGATGATGTTCTTCTGCACTTCGGTCGCGCCGCCGTAGATCGAGGTCTTGCGCATGTCGTAGTAGGTGGAAGCGGCCGGCGCGGCCCAATCCGGACCGGACACCGGCTGCGTCGCGCCGGGCTCGAGCCAGTCCGGCGAATACGGCCAGGCATTGGGGCCGGCCACTTCCATCATCAGCATGGCCAGGTCCTGCTGCACCTCCGAGCCGCGGATCTTGACGATCGACGCTTCCGGGCCCGGCGTGCCGGCGGCCTGCGTGGCGACGCGCAGCAGCAGCATCTCCAGCGCCATGATGTCCATCTCGACGCGCGCGATCTTGTCGCGCATGCGCACGTCCTCGATCAGCGGGCGGCCGGCGCCATCGGTGGCTTGCGCGGCGTAGTGCTTGAGCTGGCGCAGCTCGCGGTGGCAATGGCCGATGCCGGCGATGCCGGTGCGCTCATGGCCAAGCAGGTACTTGGCGTAAGTCCAGGCGCGGTTCTCTTCGCCGACCAGGTTCTCGACCGGCACTTCGACGTCCTCGAACCAGGTCTCGTTGACGTCGTGGCCGCCGTCGAGCGTGGTGATCGGGCGCACCGTCACGCCGGGCGACTTCATGTCGATCAGCAGCATCGAGATGCCTTCCTGCGCCTTGGCATCGGGATCGGTGCGCACCAGGCAGAAGATCCAGTCGGCGAAGTGCGCCATCGTGGTCCAGGTCTTCTGGCCGTTGACGATGTACTTGTCGCCCTTGCGCACCGCGCGGGTCTTCAGCGAGGCCAGGTCGGAACCCGAACCCGGCTCGGAGTAGCCCTGGCACCAGAAATCTTCCACGCCCGGGATGCGCGGCAGGAAGCGCTGCTGCATCTCGGGGCTGGCGTACTTCATCAGCACCGGGCCGATCATGGTCAGGCCGAACGGCAGCAGGCGCGGCGCGCCGGCGCGGAAGGTCTCGATCTCGAAGATCAGGCGCTGCAGCGCGGTCCAGCCGGTGCCGCCCCATTGCTTCGGCCAGGTCGGGGCGCCCCAGCCCTGCGCCTGCAGGATGCGGTGCCAGCGGACGTAGTCGTCCTTCTCCACGCGCTGGTGGTTGAGCACCTTGTTGCGGATGTCTTCCGGCAGTTTGGCCTGCACGAAAGCGCGGACTTCCTCGCGGAAGGCCTGTTCCTCGGCGGTGAAACGCAAATCCATCTGAATGTCCCCTGTGGTACGCCGGCTGCGCAATGCCGGCGCGCGAACCGGCGAGGTTGCCGGGTTGTGCGGCGCGTCATGGCGCAAGCCCTTGCTGTGCCGGCCGATTGTATTGGCGGGCCGGGATTCGTTGCTTTATCAATCCGGAAGGCGTCCTTCGCGCAGGTGGAACCAGCCGCACCCGCCATGCCTGCGCCATGGGCGCCAGCGTCAGGACCCCAGCGTGGACGAACACGACCTTAGTGAATTCCAAATGGCTGCGGCGCGGGGCTTGCCGCAAACTGATGCGGCCAGTTTTGATGTGGCCGGGTGCATTCCGCCGCATATCCAAGTCAGCTTGCATTCGAGAGATCCACCAGCACCATGTCTTCCTTCCGCCCGCAATTCATCCACGAGATCCCCGCCCACTGGGCCGCGCAGACCCCGCAGGCACCATGCCTGTACGAGAATGGCACTGTCGTCAGCTATGGCGAACTGTGGCGGCGCATCGAAGCCGTGCGTGACTGGCTGGCGGCGCAGGGCGCAGGCGAGGGCGACCGCGTCATGGTGGTCGGCGAGAACTGCAACGAGATGGTGGTCACGCTGTTCGCCTGCAGCCTGCTGCACGCATGGCCGATCAACGTCAACGCGCGCCTGTCCGCGCGCGAAATCGACAATATCCGCGACCACGCGCAGCCCGCACTGGTGCTGTTCACCGGCCATGTCTCCGAGGTGGCCGCGGCGCACGGCGAGCGGCTGGGCGCGCAGGCCACCGCCTGCGCGGTCTATGACGACGGCATGCGCGTCGCCCGTGCAGCCTCCGCGCCGCAGCGCGAGCCGGCCGAACTGGCCCGCCGCGTCGCCACGCTGATCTATACCTCCGGCACCACCGGCGCGCCCAAGGGCGTGATGGTGCCGCACGCCGGGCTGACGCAGTTTGCGCGCATCTCCGCCACCTCGCGCGACATGGGCCCGGCCGACGTGGCCTACGGCGCGCTGCCGATGTCCCATATCTTCGGTATCGCCACGGTGCTGATGGCCACGCTGTACGCCGGCGCCAGCCTGTTCCTGCGCCCGCGCTTCGACGCCAATGAAGTGTTCGAGGCCCTGGCTGCGCCCGGCGTCACCATCCTGCAGGGCGTGCCGACCATGTTCACGCGCATCATGGCGGTGGCACCCGCGCTGGGCGCGAAGCCGGGCGCCTATCCGCGCCTGCGCTACCTCTATACCGGCGGCGCGCCGCTCGATCCCACGCTCAAGCGCGACGTCGAAACGCTGTTCGGCCAGCCGCTGCACCACGGCTACGGCATCACCGAGTACGCTGGCTCGCTCTTCATCACGCGCATGGACGCGCCGCGCGCCGATTGCTCGGCCGGCTATATCGTCGAAGGCGTGGAGATCGAAATCACCGATGCCGAGGGCAAGCCGGTGCCCGCCGGCGAACGCGGCCAGATCCGCGTGCGCGGGCCGGGCGTGATGGTGGGCTACTACCGCAATCCCGAACAGACTGCCGAGGCGCTGCTGCCGGGCGGCTGGCTCAATACCGGCGACCTTGGCTATCTCGATGCCGACGGCGCGCTGTTCATCTCGGGGCGCTCGAAGGACCTGATCATCCGTTCGGGTTTCAACGTGTACCCGATCGAAGTGGAGTCGGTGATCAACGCCTTTGCCGGCGTGCGCCAGTCTGCCGTGGTGGGGCGCACCACGGGCGACGGCAATGAAGAGGTGGTGGCCTTCATCGAACTGCAGGAAGGCGCCGAACTCGACCGCAAGGCGCTGGACACCTACCTGCGCGACAGCCTGGCGCCGTACAAGCGGCCCGCCGAAGTCCGCACCGTCGACGTGATTCCGACCACGGCGAGCGGCAAGCTGCTCAAGCAGCCGCTGCGCGCCATGCTCGACTAAGCCCCGGGGCACGGGGCCCCGGGCAATAAGCCATCCTGGAGGAGAACAAATGAAAACATGGAAAACGCTGGCTGCACTGACCGCCACGCTGCTGCTGCAGGGCGCGGCATGGGCCGCGGACGCCTACCCGTCGCGCCCGGTCAAGCTGCTGGTGGGCTACGCGCCCGGCGGCCCGGTCGATACCGCCGCGCGCATCTACGCCGAGCAGCTCGGCCGCGTGCTCAAACAGCCGGTGGTGGTCGACAACCGCGCCGGCGCCAGCGGCGCGATCGCCGCCGACATGACCGCCAAGGCGGCGCCGGACGGCTACACGCTGTATTTCGTCGCCAGCCCCACCATGACCATGACCCCGCTGATCCAGCACTCGGTCAATTTCAACCCGGTCAAGGACTTCACCTACATCGGCCTGATCACCGACTACACCAACGTGCTGCTGGTCAACAAGGACTTCCCGGCGAAGAACGTCGGTGAGCTGGTCGACTACGCGCGCAAGCATCCCGAAGGCGTCTCGTTCGGCTCCGCCGGCGTGGGCGCGTCCAACCACCTGTCGGCCGAGCTGCTGGCGCAGATGAACAACGTGAAGATGCTGCACGTGCCGTACAAGGGCAACGCGCCCGCGATGGCCGACGTGATGAGCGGCAAGGTCACCTTCATGTTCGACATCACCGGCACCGCCATCGGCCATATCAACGGCGGCAAGGTGCGCGCGCTGGCGGTCACGTCGAAGACCCGCAACCCTGCGCTGCCGAACGTCCCGACCATGATCGAGTCCGGGCAGAAGGACTATGACCTGACGGGCTGGTACGCGCTGGTTGGGCCGCAGAAGCTGCCGGCCGACGTGGTGGACAAGCTGGTCAAGGCACAGAAGACGGTGGGGGAGGATGCCGCGTTCCGGCAGCGGATGAGTGCCGGTGGTTATGACGTCAATATCAGCACGCCTAAGGCGCTGAGTGACCGGATCCAGCGGGAGCTGGCGTTGTGGGGTGGGGTGGTGAAGAAGGCGAATATCCAGGCGGATTGAGGATTTGTGGATATTGCGAAGGGGCCGGCGGAAGCCGGCCTTTTTGTTTTTTTGAGGCGGCTGCACTGAGCGCGCAATCAATCTCAGGTCTACAGCGTTGGCACTGAGTGGGTCGCTGCGCTCGCACGGCGCTGTCGCGCGCCAGGCCCGAAGCCCTTCTTTCCTGCTTGTGTGCTCCCCTCTCCCGCTTGCGGGAGAGGGGCGGGGGAGAGGGCCGGCGCTTCAACGAAGTGAAGCCGTCCGGTTGTTGCTCGTAGCGCTACGCTGAGCTTGGCAACTTCTGCGACAGTCTCGACGTATCCATCCGTCACAATCTGCGCCTTGATTGTGAACGGCAAGCTTCTCTAGACTGGCTGGAGTCCTGACTAACAGGAGTCGGGAGTGAGAACCCGGTGCGCTATGTCCTCGTCTTCATTATGGAGGTCAGCAATGTCCCAATCCGCCATCGAACCCGATTCCTTCATCCCACCCCGACTCGACGATTCGCTTTCGCGGTTCAGTCCCGAAACCCGGCATGCAGCGCGAAGGGACGCGCTGCCTGTTCCTCGACAACTGTTGCTTTTGAATCTGTTGGACCAGGCCGATGCGGTTGCGCGAGGGACTGCATGCGTGCTGACGTTGGTGACTCACAGCGAATGCGATGCACAGGAAGAAGGGAGCGTAGCCTTGCAGGCCGCTACGTTGGATGCCCTGCGCGGGCTCTGCCAGGCGTTCCTTGGATTGCTGGCCGACAGGGTGGAAGACGTCGCGGAGGGCATTGAGGGGGCGATGGTCTGTTAATCAAGCGCGGCCCTCGAGGCTTCGTGCCGGCCGGCACGAAGCGCGCCGAGGATTCGTCCAGTGAACTGACGTACGGAAGGGGCTGAGGGAACATCTTGTGGCCGTGTGTACATGCGGTTCCCGTTGGCGTGGTTTTCGTATAAAATTTTATACAGATGCCGTGATGGAAAAAGAGATTCGCTGGGTCGGGTCAGCCTATGACGACCTGCTGGCTTTTCCCGCGCAGGCACGCCAGCAGGCGGGATTCCAGTTGGGCATGGTTCAGGCGGGACTGGACCCGGATGACTGGAAGCCCTTTGATGACATAGGGCCTGGCACCCGCGAGATTCGCCTGCGTGAACCAGGCGGCGCATTTCGAGTGATATACGTCGCCAAGTTCGAGGAAGCCGTGTACGTGCTGCATTGCTTCCAGAAGAAGACGCAGGCAACGAACCTGGCCGACAAGCGCATCGCCGAAGCTCGCTATCGAGCTATCACCAACGCGAGGAAAGGCAAACCATGAAGATCGACACCCAAATTCGCCACGTCACCAAGCCGGGCGCTAACCTGTTCCTGGAACTGGGTTTTCCGCCCGCGGAAGCCAAGCGGCTGCAGGCCGCGTCGAAAAAGCAGATCAACGATACCGTGCAGCTGAAGGAACAACTCATGGACGAACTGGCTGCATGGATTGAGCAGCATCATCTGAAACAGGCGGACGCTGCTGAAATCCTGATGGTGTCTCGTCCACGCGTGTCGGACGTCGTGAACCGAAAGACATCCAAGTTCACCATCGACACACTGGTCGAGATGTTGAGCCGCATTGGCAAGCCCGTTCGTCTGGCGATCGGGCGATAAGCCATAAGCGCGTCCTGCGACCCCGGCCTTTTTCGTTTTTTGGGGCGGGATTCGGGAAATGCGCCGTGTTGATCGGGCGTTTTTCGCTCTCGCAAGCTACGTCGGACTTTTTTCCTTCGAAGTGATTTTGTGAATCCGAAATTTCCAAAAAATATTCGGAATGTTCGGATCGGAATATTCGGTGCGTTTCATCCAGCGCACGCGAATTTTTTGCGGAAGTTATCCCGATCCATCACATAGAGCCAACGTTCTCATTGTTCTATAAGTTTTAAGGCAAGTCTGATAGACGCCTTAGTCTGGAAAACGGTTAATTCGTTCACCGCCGGCAATCAGATGTGTGGGTGCCGTCAGGAACGATTAACCCATCCGGAGAGGACTTGAGCAATGAAAAAATTGGCGATGTACGTAGGTCTGGTTTCCAGTGTCGCGCTGTTTGCCGCCTGCGGCGGCGGGGGCGACGATGGCAACGGCGGCACGTCCCCGCACGACCAGTCTGCCGCAAATAGCGGCGCGTCCAGCCCAACCCCAACGCCCGCGCCGGCTGCGTTCTCCTGCCCCGATAGCTACAGGAAACTCACGCTGTCCAACAGCTCAGTGCCGAACGCCAACATGTCCATCGTGACGGACGACGGCATTGCCAAGCTGACCGTCAAGACGCCTGCCACGGGCCTTGCCAATGTCACGATCTGCCTCGGCAAGCCGGACCCGGTCCCTGCCGGTGTCGCTGCCGACTACACCTATGAGGTCAAGGCGGACGGTGGCTATGCCAGCCTGCTCAACCCGCAGATCAGCCTGACTTTCACTACCCCGACTGTTCTCGCTGCCGCGCCGGCCATCGAAGTGGCTCAGGGCACCGCCAACGGTGTCACCTATACCGCCGCGCCAGGCAGCAATGGCACCGTGAACGGGACCAATGTGAACGTGACTGCCTCGGCTCCAGCCGCCGGCGTGTACGTCCTGCGGCTGCCGCACTGATTTCCCCACTTTCAGATAGGTACCAGGCCGCGTTTGAACGCAGCCTGGTTGTCTTGCATAGGCAGTCCGCGTTTCGTTAACTGCCGGAGTCGTTCCGTGGATTCACGCCACGCAAATTTTTGGTACAAGAAAATAGGTAGGTTGTTATGCGTGGTCCGACAGATGAAGTTCTTGTTTTAACAAGAGCCGAGGCACGCGCCTTTACCCCTCCACCTCCGCCCACCCCTGCATCGCCTGCCCGCCAGCATCATCCCCCGTCCACAGCACCAGCCGCCCAGGCTGCGCCGGATCAGCCGCGCCACCGACAGTGATAGTGTCCTGATCGAACAACGGCGCCAGCCCGCGGAAGCCGAAGCGGCGCACGCGCGCCTTGGGTTGCTCGCGCGCGACCAGGTCCAGCATCAGCATCGCTTGCATCGGGCCGTGTACCACCAGGCCGGGGTAGCCCTCGACCTCGCGCGTGTACTGGCGGTCGTAATGGATGCGGTGGCCGTTGAAGGTCAGCGCGGAATAGCGGAACAGCATGACCGGGTCGGCCTGCAGCGTGCGCTGCCATTGCGCGGTCTGCTCCAGCCGCGGGCGTGGTGGTTGCGGCTTGGTGGGGTCGGGCATGGCGCGGTAGACGATGTCGTGGCGCTCGTTGACGGCGGTGTTGCCGTTGACGGTCAGTTCGTGGTCGACGGCGACGAACCAGAGTTCGCCGGTGCGGCCGGTCTTGTACTGGACGTCGCGGATGGTGGAGGTGCGCGTGACGGTGTCGCCGATATGCAGCGGATGGCTGAAGCTGACTTCGCTGCCCGCCCACATGCGTCGCGGCAGGGGCACCGGGGGCATGAAGCCGCCGAGGGTAGGATGGCCGTCGCGGCCGAGTTCGCGCTGCGGCGCGCGCGGCAGGAAGTAGAGCCAGTGCCACAGCGGCGGCAGCGGGCCGGCGGCGACGGCTTCCGGGTCGAGGTCGAAGGTGGCGGCCAGGCCGGCGACCGGTTCGGGCGACAGCGTTTCGGTGCGCGTTTCGCTGCGTCCGATCCAGCCGCGCAGGCGTTCGAGTTCAGAAGTGGCGTCAGTCATGGCAGGTGGCCTTCAGATGCATGAGGGGAGTCGGATGGCGCGCTATTGCGCCAGTGCCAGCAGCCGGCGGGCTTGCTCGATCACGGGGCGGTCGACCATCTTGCCGTCGACCTGCACTGCGTGGCTGCCGCTGGCGGTGGCGTCGAGCACGCGCCGGGCCCAGTCGAGCTGCTCGGGGCTGGGCAGGAAGCCGGCGCGGACCGCGCCCAGTTGTGCCGGGTGGATGCAGAGCTTGCCGGCGAAGCCGAGTTCGCGCGCGTAGGCGACGTCGCTGGCGAGCACGGCTTCGTCCTTGAGCGCGGTAGTGACGCCGTCGACCGGCGGCGGCAGGCCGGCCACGCGCGAGGCCAGCACGATGCGCGCACGGGCAAAGGCGAGCGCGTCGCGGGTATGGCTGCAGCCCAGGTCGACCGCATAGTCGAGTGAGCCGAAGGCCAGGCGCGCCACGCCGCTGGCCGCTGCCACGGCGTCGACCTGGTGCAGGCCGAGCGCGGTCTCGATGATGGCGACCAGCTCGCCCTGTGGGGTGATGGCTTGCAGGGCCTGGGCGATTGTGTTCAGCGCAGTGGCATCCTCAGCCTTGGGGACCAGCAGCCCGGCCAAGGCGGTGCCCGGCGGCAATGCGCGCAGCCAGGCCAAATCGGCGGCAAAGGCGGGCGAGGCGCTGTCGTTGATGCGCACGAAGGCGTTGGCGGCGGGCCGGCCGGCCAGCCATGCGGCGATGGCTTCGCGCGCGGCGGGCTTGGCATCCGGGTGGACCGCGTCCTCGAGGTCGAGGATCATCACATCGGGGCCGGCGGCGGCGGCCTTGTCGAAGCGCTCGGGCCGGTCGCCCGGCACGAACAGGTAGGTGACGGCAGTGGACATGGCGATCCTCAGCGCGCGGCGGGCAGCCAGTCGTTGACGTTCGGCGCCTGTTCCAGCGCCCACACGCGCGCGATGATGGCGCGCATCTCGGCCTCGCTGGCGCCCTGGCGGAACGCGCCCAGCTGCAGCGCCTTGGCTTCCAGTTCCGGGCGCGACAGCGTGTTGTCGGGATCGCCCTTGGGCACATCGACGCGCGCGGCCAGCGTGCGGCCGTCGGTGGTCTTTGCCGTCACGCGGCCGATCCACTGGCGCGGGTAGGCGGCGTTGATCTCGGCATCCAGTTCCATGTCGACCTTGCCGCGGAACGCGGCCACCGCGGGGTCCTGCAGCGCATGCTGCTCGAACTCGCCCAGGCCGGCGTGGCCATGCACGGCCACCAGTCCCAGCACCGTGCCCATCGAGAACTTGGCCTGGTGGATGGTGGCGGGATTGACCACGGGGCCAAGCACGTCGATGGCGCCCTGGTGCACGTGCGTGGTGACGCTGGCGATCTGGTCGGCGGCAACGCCTTCGCGCTGCATCAGCGCCTTCAGCGCATCGGCGGCCGGGTGGGTGTGGCGGCACGAGGCGAAGAACTTGAACGAGGTCTCGGCGGTGGCCCAGCGGGTGCCCAGGCCATCGGTCAGGCAAGCGGGGTTGGCATCGCTCGACATGCCGGCGGCCATGCCCTGCGCGCCTTCCAGGATCTGCTTCGCGCCGGTAAAGCCGGCGCGCGCCAGCCAGGCCGACTGCAAGCCGTCGGCGGCGGCCTTGGCGGTGTGCAGCTGCTTGGAGTCGGCGGCGTCGCGCAAAAATTCCCACAGGCCGGCGGCCTGCGTGCCGGCCGAGCCCAGCGCCTGGTTGATGCCTTCGGCATCGAGGCCGAACAGCTTGGCCACGGCCGCGGCGGCGGCCAGCGTGCCGACGGTGCCGGTGGTGTGGAACACGCGGTAGTGCGAGCGGCCCATGAACTCGCCAATGCGGATGCCGGCTTCATAGCCGGAGATCGAGGCCAGCAGCACTTCGGCGCCGGTCTTGCCCTCGGCCTGCGCGGCCGCAACCACGGCGGGGAATACCACCGCGGCCGGATGCAGCACCGAACCGTTGTGCACGTCGTCCTGCTCGACCACGTGCGAGGAGGCGCCGTTGATCAGCGCGGCGAAGTACGGCGAGGTGCGGCGGCGGTCGACCAGCACTTCGGCGCCGCCGTCTGACGGGCCCATGGCCGCGGCGAATTCCTGCAGCTTGCGCACCGCCGGGGCGTCCTTGCCGGCGATGGCCGAGGCAATCCAGTCGAGAAACAGGTCCTTGGTGCGCTCGATCACGGGCGCGGGCACGTCGGCCAGCTTGAGGTTGGCCAGGAACTCGCAAAGCTGGCGGGTCGGGTAAGTGGTGTCTGCGGCTTGGCTCATGCCGGCTCCGGAGATTGAACAGTGCTTGCGGAAAGAGAAGGGCGCCCGGCTAGCTGCGGGCGCCGGTGTCGGCTCAAATGGTGTGCTTGCTCGCCAGGGCGTCGATGTCGCTGTCGCCATAGCCCAGCTCCGCCAGGATGCTGCGGCTGTGCGCGCCCAGCGCCGGCACGTCGCCCATGACGGGCTCGACGCCCGACAGGTTGGCGGGCGGCAGCAGCGCGCCGATCGGGCCGTTCGGCGTGTTGACTTCGCGCCAGCGCTGGCGCGCCTGCAGTTGCGGATGGTTCCACACCGCCTCGATGTCGTTCATCGGCGCGTTGGCGATCTGCGCCTGGTCCAGCAGCGCCTCGGCCTGCGCCACCGTCAGCGAGGCAAAGCGCGCTTCGATCAGCGCGGTCAGTTCGGGGCGGTTGCGCACGCGCGCGGTATTGCTGGAATAGCGCTCATCCTGCGCCAGCGCGCGGTCGCCCAGCACGATCTCGCAGAAATTGGCGAACTCGCGCTCGTTCTGCACGCTGAAGATAACGCTGCCATTGCTGGTGCGATGCACGCCGTACGGGGCGATGGTCGGATGCGAGGCGCCGAAGCGCGCCGGCGGCGTGCCGCCGTAGTGGCCGAAGTAAAGCACCTGGTTCATCCACTCGGCCATCGCCTCGAACATGGTCACCTGCACGCGCAGGCCCTTGCCGGTGCGGCCGCGCTGCAGCAGCGCCGACAGGATGCCGCTGTAGGCATACATGCCGGCGGAGATGTCGGCGATCGAGACCCCGGCGCGCGACGGCTCGTTCGGGCCGCCGGTCAGGCCCACCAGGCCGGCGGCGGCCTGGATCAGCAGGTCATAGGCCTTCTTGTCGCGATAGGGGCCCGAGTCGCCGTAGCCGGAGATGTCGCAGACGATCAGCTTCTCGTATTTGCCGTGCAGGGTGTCGAAATCCAGACCCATGCGGGCGGCGGCGCCCGGCGCGAGGTTCTGCACCAGCACGTCGGCATCGGCCAGCAGCCGGTGCAGGATGGCCTGCGCTTCGTTGTCCTTCAGGTCCAGGGCCAGGCTCTCCTTGCCCCGGTTGAGCCAGACGAAGTAAGAGGCCTGGCCGTGCACGGACTGGTCATAGCCGCGTGCGAAGTCGCCCACGCCGGGACGCTCGACCTTGATCACGCGCGCGCCCAGGTCGGCCAGCTGGCGCGTGGCGAAGGGCGCGGCCACGGCATGCTCGAGCGAGACCACGCGGATGCCGTCGAGCGGGCGGATGCCTTGGGAGGAGTGGGACATGTAGAGTTCTCAGAACGAACGCGGCAACTCGAGCACGTGCTCGGCCACGTAGGACAGGATCAGGTTGGTCGAGATCGGCGCCACCTGGTACAGGCGGGTCTCGCGGAACTTGCGCTCGATGTCGTATTCGGCGGCGAAGCCGAAGCCGCCATGCGTCTGCAGGCAGACGTTGGCGGCTTCCCACGAGGCATCGGCGGCCAGCAGCTTGGCGATATTGGCTTCCTTGCCGCAAGGCCTGCCGGCATCGAACAGCCGCGCCGCCTTGTAGCGCATCAGGCTGGCCGCCTCGACGTTGACGTACGCGCGCGCGATCGGAAACTGCACGGCCTGGTTCTGGCCGATCGGGCGGTCGAACACGATGCGGTCGCGCGCGTAGTTGCTGGCGCGCTCGACGAACCAGTAGCCGTCTCCGACGCACTCGGCGGCGATCAGGATGCGCTCGGCGTTGAGGCCGTCGAGGATGTATTTGAGGCCCTTGCCTTCCTCGCCGATCAGGTTATCGGCGGGGACTTCAAGGTTGTCGAAGAACAGCTCGTTGGTCTCGTGATTGACCATGTTGCGGATCGGCTTGACCGTCAGGCCCTTGCCGATGGCATCGCGCAGGTCGACCACGAATACCGACAGGCCGTCCGTCTTGCGCTTGACCTGGTCCAGCGGCGTGGTGCGCGCCAGCAGCAGCATCAGGTCCGAGTGCTGCACGCGCGAAATCCATACCTTCTGGCCATTGACGAGATACTTGTCGCCCTGGCGCACCGCGGTGGTTTTCAGCTTGGTGGTGTCGGTGCCGGTGCTGGGCTCGGTCACGGCCATCGACTGCATGCGCAGCTCGCCCGAGGCGATGGCAGGCAGCCAGCGCTGCTTCTGCGCGTCGGAACCATGGCGCAGCAGGCAGCCCATCACGTACATCTGCCCGTGGCAGGCGCCGGAGTTGCCGCCGCTGCGGTTGATCTCTTCCATGATGACCGACGCAGCGGTCAGCGACAGTCCCGAGCCGCCATAGGCTTCCGGGATCAGCGCGGACAGCCAGCCGGCCTGCGTCAGCGCCTGGACAAAGCTTTCGGGAAAGGCCTCCTGCTCTTCCACCCGTTGCCAGTACGCCGAATCGAAGTCCGCGCACAGGCTGCGCACGGCCTCGCGGATTTCGGGGTACAGCTGGTCGGGATCCTGGTCTGCGTGCATGGTCGCCGGGTCGATTGGAACTGGAGGCCATTATTCCCGAGGCCCCTGCACGCTGAAATTCGGATTTGCGAAAGAGCGGCTTAGGGGCGGCTTAGGTGAGCAGCAAGCGTCGCAGCGGGGCGGGCGCGACCATGCAAGACGCCCGGCGAACCGGGCGTGCAGGTGTGGCGCGCGGGGCGCCGGTGGAAGGGTGGGCCGGTGCCGTGGCACCGCCGGCCGGTCAGTGGACGAAGAGCCAGATCAGGACCAGGACAAAGGCCGGAACACCAAGTAGCCAGGCGAGGATATAGGGCATGGTGCAACTCCATGGGAGGACTGTGGTTGGTGATTCCAATATAGGAATGGCGCGCCGGCGGGACTGTCGGGGAGCTTCCGCTTGCCGTGTAGGACGCCGCCGCACAGGCCGGATCGCCTGCCGATGTGGCGCGCAAGTCTTGCCGCGGCCCAGGTGTGCCGTGCTACGCTCAGGCCTGCACCCTAGTCCCCGGAGGTTGGCGATGGAGTCTGTCTGGACCGATATCTTCCGTACCTTTCGCGCGGAATTTGCCGATGTGCCGGACGCGGCCGAGGCCACCCGCATCCTGGTGCGGCTGACCATGGCAGTGCTGCTCGGTGGCCTGATCGGTTATGAGCGCGAGTCTTCCGGCAAGGCGGCGGGGCTGCGCACCCATATGCTGGTGGCGCTGGGCTCGGCGCTGTTTGTGCTGGTGCCGCTGCAGGCCGGCGTGCCGCTGGCCGACATGAGTCGCGTGCTGCAGGGGCTGATCGCCGGCATCGGCTTCCTCGGCGCGGGCGCCATCCTCAAGCAGAACGACGAGGCCCATATCAAGGGCCTGACCACCGCGGCCAGCATCTGGATGGTGGCAGCCATCGGCGTCGCGGCCGGGCTCGGGCGCGATACCACGGCGGTGATCGCCACGGTGTTCACGCTGGTGATCCTGCAGATCCTGCAACGCTGGAAGTAGCACCCCGCGCCACGGACTGGTGCGCCGGTCTGTGCCCTTGCGCGCCAATCCACGCCTTTCGCCCGGCTTTCGTGCGACCAATCCGCGCCGAATGCGCGCCGGCGCACACAGCGGGAGCCCCGTGCCCCATATGCTGTGGCACAGGCCGCGCCGAGAAGCCAGGGCGCCGCCGACGCAGCAGAGGGGAGGTTGGCATGCATGCATCGATCCGTGACGACGCGGCGCTGGCCGCATTCGTGGGGCCCCGATTTCCGTACTACGGCGAGCGCTGGGCGGTAGCCGAGACCCACGGCGGCATTTCGTGGAACTGGGCGGCGTGCCTGCTGGGCCCGTTCTGGATGGCGTACCGGCGCATGTACTGGCAGGTGGGCGTGTATGCGCTGATCGTCGGGACCGAACCGTTGCTGCACGCATTGTTCGGCCTGCAGCTGCCGATGGCGGGCCGGCCGCTGCTGTACGCGATGGCGCTGCTGCTGGGGCTGTACGGCAACGAGCTGTACCGCTGGCACGCCGAGGCCACCATCCGCCATGTGCGCGAGTACCACTACTCGCCCGAACTGGTGACCGATTCGCTGGAGCGCCGCGGCCGCACCAGCTGGCCGGGCGTGTTCGCCATGGGCCTGCTGCTGCTGGTGATGGTGGTGTCGCTGCGTCCGCTGGCGGCGCTGATGGTGCAGGGCGGCGCGCCGGGCGCCGGCTGAAACACTGAAACCCGCGCGCCGCGCTACACGGGCTCGCGCGCGGCGTCGACCAGGTACTGGATCAGGGTTTCGGCGAACTGCGGCAGCTCGCGCCCCGGCCGGCGCACCAGGCGCAGCTCGCGCCGCGCCCATTCGTCTTCCAGCGGGATAAAGCGCAGCACCTTGCGGCTGGCATAGCGGCGCGCGCAGCTGTTGGGCACGATGGCGATGCCCGCGCCGGCTTCGACCATGCGGCAGACCGCATCGAAGCTGCCCACCTGGATCCGCAGGCTGATGCGCTTGCCCATGCCGGCGGCAATGCGGTCGAGAAACGACTGGATCGCGCTGAACTGGTTCAGGCCGACAAAGCGGCAGGTATCGAGCAGGTCGGCGAAATGCAGCCGCTTGAAGGTCGGCAGCGGATGGTTGACCGGCGCGATCACGATCAGCGCGTCGCTGCACAGGTGCATCGCATCCAGGTCCTGCGTGGCGACCTCGCCGGCGACGATCCCCAGGTCGGCCGCGCCGGCGCTGATCGCCGACACGATTTCCTGCGACAGGTGCTCTTCCAGCTCGATGTCGACGTCCGGGTTCTCGCTCAGGAAGCGCGACACCCCGGTGGCGAGGAACGAGTTGGTCGCGGTGGTGTTGGCCAACAGCCGCACGCGGCCCTTCACGCCCTTGGCATACGGCCTCAGGTCGGCGTGCAGGCACTCGAGCTCGCGGAAGACCTCGCGCGCGTGGCGCAGCAGCGCATCGCCCGCCGGCGTGAGCCGCACGCCCTTGACCTGACGGATCAGCAATTGTGTCTGGAACGCCTCTTCCAGCTGCTTGATGCGCGTGCTGGCGGCGGGCAGCGACAGAAAGCTGCGCTCGGCGGCACGGGTCAGGTTCTCCGTCTCGCCGACATTCAGGAAGAGACGGAGGTCGGTCAGGTCGTAATGCATGGGCTTCTGTCAGGCCAAAGGCCAGTTTTGTGATTCGTGAATTCCAAAGGGTCGGGCGTCAATTTATCGTATCCGCTGCGGCGTGGACATCCGGATTGACCGCAGCGGCGGGCGTTGCCCGCTGCGCGGAGGCTGTTTCACCGGGTTTGCGGTCGGTGACCGCACAAAAAGTATTCAGAGGTCGAGTTCAGAGGAGACATGCAATGAGCGGTTTGATGGCAGGCAAGGTTGCGCTGGTGACGGGCGCCGGGGGTGGGATCGGGCGCGGCATCGCGCTGGCCATGGCGGCCGCCGGTGCGAGGGTGGTGGTGAATGACCTGGGCGTGTCGATGACGGGCGAGGGCGGCGACGCCGGCCCCGCGCAGCGCGTGGTCGAGGAAATCCGCGCCGCCGGCGGCGAAGCCGTGGCCAGCACCGACAGCGTGTCGACCTGGGCCGGCGCCAACGCCATCGTGCAATGCGCGCTCGACAACTTCGGCCGCATCGACGCGGTGGTCAACAACGCCGGCAACCTGCGCGACCGCATGTTCTTCAAGATGAACGAGGAAGAATGGCGCTCGGTGATCGACGTGCACCTGAACGGCACCTTCTTCGTCAGCCGCGCCGCGGCCAACTACTTCAAGGACCAGGAGAGCGGCGCCTACGTGCACATGACCTCGACCTCGGGCCTGATCGGCAACCTGGGCCAGGCCAACTATTCGGCGGCCAAGCTGGGCATCGCCGCGCTGTCGAAGTCGATCGCGCTGGACATGCAGCGCTTCAATGTGCGCTCGAACTGCATCGCACCGTTCGCCTGGAGCCGCATGACCAGCTCGATCCCGGCCGAAACCCCGGAAGAAAAGGCGCGCGTGGCCAAGCTGCAGAAGATGGAAGCCGGCAAGATCGGCCCGGTCGCGGTCTACCTGGCGAGCCCGGCGGCGAGCGAAGTCAATGGCCAGATCTTCGCGGTGCGCGCCAACGAGATCATCCTGATGAGCCAGCCGCGTCCGGTGCGCTCGGTCCATATGAGCGAGGGCTGGACGCCGGAGTCGGTGGGCGAGGTCGCCATGCCGGCGATGCGCAGCAGCTTTTTCAAGCTGGAGCGCTCGCCCGACGTGATCAGCTGGGACCCGATCTGATGACGGGCGCTCAAGCCTCGGCGCGCGCTCAGGCCCCGGTGCGCGGCGCGCTTGCCGGCGTGCGCGTGCTGGACCTGTCGCGCATCCTGGCCGGCCCGTGGTGCGCGCAGAACCTGGCGGACCTGGGCGCCGAGGTGATCAAGGTGGAGCGGCCCGGCGCCGGCGACGATACCCGTTCGTGGGGGCCGCCGTGGCTGCCTGGCGCGGACGGGCAACCGTCGCGCGACGCCACCTACTTTGCCGGCGCCAACCGCGGCAAGCAGTCGGTCACGCTCGATATCTCCAGCCCGCAAGGGCAGCAGATCGTGCGCGAGCTGGCCGCGAAGTCGCAGATCGTGCTGGAGAACTACAAGGTCGGTGACCTGAAACGCTACGG
Source organism: Cupriavidus nantongensis (assembly GCF_041726985.1). Taxonomy (GTDB): domain Bacteria; phylum Pseudomonadota; class Gammaproteobacteria; order Burkholderiales; family Burkholderiaceae; genus Cupriavidus; species Cupriavidus nantongensis_A. Next base: position 2,061,681 of record NZ_CP168302.1, read on the forward strand.
GCTGGACTATGACAGCCTGAAGGCGGTGAATCCGGCGCTGGTCTACTGTTCGATCACGGGCTATGGCCAGACCGGGCCGAGCGCGCACAAGCCCGGCTACGACTTTATCTTCCAGGGCCTGGGCGGCCTGATGAGCGTGACCGGCGAGCGCGACGACCTGCCCGGCGGCGGGCCGCAGAAGGTGGGCGTGGCGGTGGTCGACATGCTGACCGGCATGTACGCCACCGTGGCGGTGCTGGCCGCGCTGCGCCATGCCGAACGCACCGGCGAAGGCCAGCATATCGACATGGCGCTGCTCGACGCGGTGGTGGCGGTCGGCGCCACCCCGATCATCGCGCAGCGCGTGACCGGCCAGGCCATGCCGCGCTACGGCAACGCGCACGCCAACATGGTGCCCTACCATGTGTTCGCCACCGCCGACGGCTACATGATCGTCGCGGCCGGCAATGACGGGCAGTGGCAGGCGTATTGCCGCGGCGTCGAGCGGGCCGACCTGGCCGCCGACGAGCGCTTTGCCACCGGCCCCGGCCGCATCATCCACCGCGACACGCTGGTGCCGCTGCTCGAGGCGCATATGCGCACGCGGCCGACCGCGCACTGGGTGCAGGCGCTGGAAGCGCAGGGCATCCCGTGCGGGCCGATCAACGATTACGGCCAGGTGCTGGAAGATCCGCAGGTACGGCATCGCGAGTTGCAAGTCGATCTGGTGCGCGACGACGGCAGCCTGTGCCCGACTGTCAAGAGCCCGCTGCGGCTGTCGGTCACGCCGGTGCAATATGATGCGCCGCCGCCGCGGTTGGGGCAGCATACGGAGCAAGTGTTGGAGAGGGTGTTGGGTTTGTCGGGGGAACGCATCGCTCGTATGCGCGAGCAGGGCGTAATTTGAGGCGCTTGATTGGACTGTCGTGCTTGGCGGGCGTGGCTGTTTCGCCGGCGTAGCCGGCGACCTACTTCTTGGCCGAGCGCCAAGAAGTAGGCAAGAAGCGCGTCGCCTGTGCGGCTGGCAATCAATTCCGCGGCGTTGGTGGGTCGGGCGGTGGTGATTTCCGTTTGGCGTTGGTGCCCGTTCGGCCCTGCTACGCTATGTGAGTCGGGGACGGTGCCTACGATCACTGACTTTTGAACGATCCCAACAGGGTGTAGGCAGCCTGCTGCTGGCGCTATTGGTGGGACGCCTTCGGCTGCGCTGCGCGCGCTCCCTATCTTAGGTCTAATGCTCTGGCACGGAGTGCGTCGCTGCGCTCGCACGCGCTGTCGTGGACGAGCCTGAATGCTTTCTCTCCCCGCATGTTTGCTCCCCTCTCCCGCTAGCGGGAGAGGGGCGGGGGAGAGGGCCGGCGCCTCCACGAAGTCAACCGCATCAGCGCCCACATCGTCTCCGGACCTCCGCCATGAACCTGATTCAATCTTGGACAGATGCCGTCACTGGCGTAGGCTGTCCGGATAGCGGCGTCGTGCCGCTCCCTTCCCGGAGACAGCCATGGACGAAGAGACCTTCAACCTCAGCATCCGCAAGTTCCTGAAGGTGGTCGGCGTGAATTCCCAGCGCGAGATCGAACAGGCCATCGCCCGCGCCGTGGCCGACGGCACGCTGGCCGGCAATGAGCACCTGCCGGTGTCGGTGACGCTGGAGCTGGCGGCGGTGAAGCTGCAGGCGCGCTTTGACGGCGAAATCCGGCTCGAGTAGGCCGGCGGCTGCGCCATCGCCGGCTAGGCCGCCGGCACGCCTTCCTTGCGCATGCCGCGCATCCGGTATTCCCCCGGCGCCACGCCGGTCCATTTCTTGAAGGCGCGATGGAACGTGCTCGGCTCGGAAAAACCGAGCCGCAGCGCCACGTCCTGAAGCGTCATGCCGGGGCGCTCCATCATGCCGATGGCCACGTCGCGCCGCAGGCTGTCCTTGATGCTCTGGTAGCCGCGGCCTTCGTCGCGCAGGCGGCGGCGCAAGGTCTGCGGCGTGAGCCGCAGCAGCTGCGCCATCTGCTCCAGCGACGGCAGTTCGTCATCAAGGTGCGAGCGCAGGTGCTGCCGGATGCGTTCTGCCAGGCAGCTGTTGTCACGGTAGCGGATCAGCAGGTTGCGCGGGGTCTCGTGCAGGAAGTCGCGCAGGCTGGCGGCGTCCTGCATCACCGGCAGGCGCAGCGAGGCGGCGTCGAAGTGCAGGGCGGTGACGGGCTGGCCATAGCTGACCGCGGCCTTGAACACGCGCTCGGTATCGGTGCGGCCCTGCGACGCGGCGGCGCTCAGGTCGACGCGCGTCAGCGGGATCTGACTGGCGACCAGCCAGCTGACCAGCGCATAGGCATGGAACACGAAGGTCGATTCGGCAAAGCTGCGGCAGGCCGACGCGGGCGCGCGCGGATGCAGCACCACCGCGGCGGTCTTGCCGTCGGCGCCGACATGGAGGCGCGGCGCGAACGCGTCGATATGCTGCCGGTACAGGCGCAGCCCGGTGCGGATCGCGTCTTCGAGCGTGGCGCAATGGACCAGGCTGCGGCACACCTGCGCAAACACGCCGGGGATCACGGGCCGGTCCAGCAGGCCCCACAATTCATCGCGCATGACCCGACGCAGCGTGCGGATCAGCGACGCATACTGGCCCTGCGTCACGCGCGCGCTGGGCGAGGCCAGCAGTGCCGGCGAGATGTCGGCGCGGCGCAGCAGCGCGTCGATGTCGTAGCCGAGCCGCCGCGCTCCCTGCAGGATATGCGTCACATGCTGGATGGCAATGGTGTGGCGAGCCGGCGCGGGCGGTTCCACCGTCGCGCCCGATGCCGGCGGACTGCCGGCGTCGCGCAGGCGCGCCCCCGGCAGCGCGTGGCCGGAAATGTGCGGCTTGCCCGGCATCGGCGGGCGCAGGGATGGCAGAACGGCTGTTTGCATGGGTCTCCTCGTCACGGCGACACGCCGGTGCCGGCCTCTCCAGGCCTTTCAGCCCTCTGGCCACATCATGGCGTCACCTTAGCAAGCCAGCGCGGCGCCGCACAATCGGGATTTGCCAAAGCCTGCCTTCCGCCTGAGCGATTCGGCCAATCATTTTGGCGCGTCTGGTCATTGTCCACGCACCGCAGCATCGCGCACTCTCCGGCAAGCACCTCTACAAGGCCGGCCCACCGGCCCGGGCGGATCCTGCAACGCGGCAAAAAGCCCGTGCCCGCCCACGGAAAAACCAAAGGAGACAGCACATGCAGTCAGATCGTCGTAGTGGGGAGCGTAGTCCGCGTCGCCGTACCCTGGGCCGCCTGGGCGCGGGACTGCTGGCGTGGAGCGGACTGGCAGCCGGCATGCTGGGCGCCGGCATGGCCCACGCCCAGGAATTCCCGACACGCACCGTGCGCATGGTGGTGCCGTTCCCCGCCGGCGGTGCTACCGACGTGCTGGCGCGCGCGCTGGCCGAGGGCCTGGGCAAGCAGTGGAAGCGGCCGGTGGTGGTGGAGAACCGCCCGGGCGCCAGCGGCATGCTGGGCGCCGAAGTGGTCGCCCGTGCCGAAGCCGACGGCCATACCGCGCTGCTGACGATCACGCCGCTGGTGCAGGCGCCGAGCCTGTATGCGCGCGCGCCGTACGACCCGGTGAAGGATTTTGCCGCTGTTTCCGAGCTCGGCACCACCAACCTGGTGTTCGCGGTCAATACCAATGCCGTGCCGGCCACCAACCTGAAGGACTTTATTGCGCTGGTGCGCACCAAGCCCAAGCAGTTCTCCTACGGCTCGTTTGGCGCGGGCTCCAGCGGCCACCTGTATGGCGAGGTCTTCAACGACGCCGCCAAGATCGACATGCTCCATGTCTCGTACAAGGGCGAGGCGCCGGAGCTGAACGACCTGCTCGGCGGCCAGGTGCCGGCCGCGGTGATCTCGGTGATGGGGGCCAAGCCCCATGTCGCCACCGGCCGCTTGCGCGCGCTGGCGGTGACCGGACCCGCGCGCGCGCCGCAACTGCCCGACGTGCCCACTTTCCGCGAGGCCGGCATCGAGGGCATGGACGCGATGGGCTGGTTCGGCCTGCTGCTGCCGGCCGCCACGCCGCGCCCGATCGTCGAAAAATTCTCCGCCGACGTCAACCGCGTGCTGGCCCAGCCCGACGTGCGCAAGCGCATGAACGACCTCGGCGTGATCCTGACCGGCAGCACGCCGGATGCGTTCGCCCAGACCATCCAGGCCGACTACGTGCGCTGGGGCAAGGTGATCCGCACGCGCAATATCCGCCTGGACTGAGTCGTCTCCGCTTTAGCCTTGTCTGAACCGCATCTGACCTACCCATTGCTGCAATGAAGCCTGCCACACGCACCACCCAGCCGTTCCGTTCCCCTGCCTGGCCGCCCGGCCTGCCGGCGACGCTGCATACGCCGCGCACCAGCCTGTTCTACAACGTCGAGGTCGCGGCGCAGCGCTATCCGGACAAGACCGCGATCCAGTACTTCGGCACCGCGATCTCGTATGGCGAGCTGCGTGAAGAGATCGAACGGATGGCCGGCTACCTGCAGCAGGCCTGCGGCATCCAGCCCGGCGACCGGGTGGTGCTGTTCAGCCAGAACTGCCCGCAGTTCATCATTGCCTACTACGCCATCCTGCGCGCCGAGGGCGTGGTCGTGCCCGCCAACCCGATGTGGCTGGAAGCCGAGCTCGCACACGTGGTGCAGGACAGCGGCGCGGTCGCGGCCTTCGCCGGCAGCGAGCTGTATCCGCGCATGGCGCCGCTGCACGGTCCCGCGCTGCGCCACGTAATCCTGCACGACTACGCGGGCATGCTGCGCGACGACGGCGGCCTGCCGGTGCCGGCCTGGCTGCGCGAAGCGCCGCCCGCGCCGCAGGCCGCACCCTCGGTGGCGATGCCGGTGGCCTGGGACACCGCCAGCCACGCCGGGCACCGGCCGCTGCCGCACCAGGCCGGCCACGACACGCTATGCATGCTGGCCTATACCTCCGGCACCACCGGCAACCCCAAGGGCTGCATGCACACGCACGGCACGCTGATGACCGCGGCCGCCGGCTCGGTGATCTGGCGCGGCGGCTCGCCCGAATCCGTGGTGCTGGCGGTGGCGCCGATGTTCCACCTGCTGGGCATGCAGAACTGCATGAACTCGCCGCTCTACCTGGGCGCGACGGTGGTGCTGATGCCGCGCTGGGACCGGGCCCTGGCCGCGGACCTGATCGAGCGCTACCGCGTCTCGGTGTGGGGCGCGCCGCCGGCGATGATGGTGGACTTTTTCTCCCAGCCCGGCATCGACGCGCGCGACCTGTCCAGCCTGGCCTACGTCGGCGGCGGCGGCGCGGCCATGCCGGAAGCGGTGGCCAACATGCTGCAGCAGCGCTTCGGCCTGCCCTATGTCGAGGCCTACGGCATGACCGAGACCGCGGCCTTCATCCTGTCGAACCCGCGCAACCAGCCCAAGCGCGAATGCCTGGGCATCGCCACCTTCGGCGTGGACGCGCGCGTGGTCGACCCCGAGACGCTGCGCGAGCTGCCCCACGGCGAGACCGGCGAGATCGTGGTCCACGGCGGCCAGGTGATGCAGGGCTACTGGCACAACGAGGACGCCAACGCCGCCACCTTTATCGAGCTCGACGGCAAGCGCTTCCTGCGCACCGGCGACCTGGGATTCATGGACGAGGAGGGCTACTTCTTCATGCGCGACCGCCTCAAGCGCATGATCAACGCGTCGGGCTACAAGGTCTGGCCGGCCGAGGTGGAGAACATGCTGTACGGCCATCCGGCCATCCACGAGGCCTGCGTGATCGCGGCGCGCGACGAGCGCCGCGGCGAAACCGTCAAGGCGGTGGTGGCACTGCGCCCCGACGCGCGCGGCACGGCCGAGGCCGACCCCGAACGCATTATGGCCTGGTGCCGCGAGCATATGGCGGCGTACAAGGTGCCGCGCATCGTCGACGTGGTCGAGGCGCTGCCCAAGTCGGCCACCGGCAAGATCCTGTGGCGCGCGCTGCAGGAGCGCGAGATGCAGGCGGACCAACCGGGCGCCTGAGCGTAGCGGTGATGCCGGCCCCGCGCAGCAACCCGAGCAGCAACCCGAGCAGCAAAGAGAGAGACACCATGCAGCAGAGCAGACGCAACTGGCTGGCGCAGGCCGGCACCCTGGCCGGCGCGGCCATCCTTGGCAACGCGGGCCAGGCCTTCGCCCAGCAACCGTACCCTGCCAAGCCGATCCGGCTGATCGTGCCATACCCGGCCGGGGGCGGCACCGATACCGTAGGGCGGCTGATTGGCCAGCGCCTGGCCGAAAGCCTGGGCCAGCCGGTGGTGGTCGAAAACAAGCCCGGCGCCAGCGGCATGCTGGGCAATGACACCGTCGCCAAGGCGCCCGCCGACGGCTACACCCTGCTGCTGGCGATCACCGCGCTGATCCAGTCGCCCGCGCTGTACAAGCGCACCCCGTACGACGTCGCCAAAGACTTCACCCCGGTGTCGCTGATCGCCAAGTCGTCCGACCTGTTCGTGGTGCCCAACCGGGTGCCGGCCAGCACCATGCGCGAGTTCCTGGCGCTGGCCAAGGCCGGCAAGCTCAGTTATGGCTCGTACGGCAACGGCACCTCGTCGCACTTGCATGGCGAACTGCTGCGGCAGCAGGCCGGCATCGAGATCACACATATCCCGTACAAGGGCGCGGCGCCGCTGATGAGCGACCTGCTGGGCGGCCAGGTGGACAGCGCCTTCGTCGACGTGACCTCGGCCAACCCCTATCTCACCAGCGGCAAGTTCAAGATCCTGGGCATCACCGGGACCCAGCGCTACAAGGCGCTGCCCAATGTGCCGACCTTCTCCGAACTGGGCCTGGCGGGGTTCGAGCCCAATGGCTGGTTCGGGCTGTTTCTGCCGGGCAACGCGCCCAAAGACGTGACCGCAAAGCTGGCGGCCGAGACCGCGCGCATCGTGCGGCTGCCGGAAGTGACGGCAAAGCTCGCCGGCATGGGTTTGCAGCCGGTCGGCTCGACGCCGCAGGAACTGGCTGCCGTGGTCGCCGGGGACACGCCCAAGTGGGCCAGGATCGTGCGCGACGCCAACATCCAGCTCGACTGACAACATCGCGGAGCCCAAGCCATGGAAACCATCCGTTTTGCCCTGGAGGACGGCGTCGCCACGCTGACGCTGGACGCGCCGGCGCGCAAGAACGCGCTGTCGCTGCAGATGCGCGAGGAGATCGGCGAAGTGATTCGCCGGATACGGGACGACGGCAGCGTGCGCGCCCTGATCCTGACCGCGGCCGGCACCGATTTCTCGTCGGGCGGTGACATCAGCTCGATGCAGGTCGAGATCAGCGCCGAGCAGGGCCGCAGGCGCCTGCGCAAACTCCACGGCTGGCTGGAAGACCTGATCCAGCTCGACGTGCCGGTCATCGCCGCGGTTGACGGCGCCGCCTATGGCGCAGGGTTCAGCCTCGCGCTGACGGCGGACATCATCCTGGCCACGCCGCGCGCGCGCTTCGGGCTGCCGTTCCTGCGCATGGGGCTGGTGCCGGACTGTGGCGTGTTCTACACGCTGCCGCGCATGATCGGCCTGCAGCGGGCCAAGGCGCTGATGTTCTCGATGCGAGAGCTCGATGCCCAGGCCGCGCAAGACCTTGGCATCGTCATGGAAATCGTGCCGGCCGACGGCCTGCAGGCGCGCGCCCGGGCGCTCGCGCAGGCATTCACCGAGGCCTCGCCGGTGGCGGTCAGCCTGACCAAGCAGGCGCTCAATGCGTCGCTGGGCCAGGACCTGGGCACCATGCTGGCGATGGAGGCGGACGCGCAGGGCATCGCCTTCTCCACCGGCTACCGCCGCGAGGCCGCCGACCGCTTCATGGCCAAGCAGCCGCTGCGCTACCGCTGGCCGGACTGAAAGGACAGGGCGAGGCTTGCTGCCCCGCAGCATCGCCACCCTGTTCTTCGCCCCTATTTATATAGGCAGGTTTCCGGCATCATCCGACGCCTGCCGCTTCATTGTTCACGTTTACCCTGATACCGGTACGACTTATGGGATCCCAAGACCAGAACGCGGCGCCCGCCGCACGCCACACCCCCTGGATGAACGAAGAGCTGGAAATGTTCCAGGACACGGTGCGCCGCTTCGTCGAGCGCGAACTCGCCCCCAACGAGGCGCGCTGGGCCGAACAAGGCTACATTGACCGCGACATGTGGCGCCGCGCCGGCCAGATCGGGCTGCTGTGCGCCAGCATCCCCGAGGAATACGGCGGCGGCGGCGGCACCTTCGCCCACGAGGCCATCATTACCCAGGAGATGTCGCGCGCGGTCTGCACCAGCCTGGGCAACAACGTGCACAGCGGCATCGTGGCGCATTACCTGCTGCGCTACGGCACCGAAGCGCAGAAGAAAAAATGGCTGCCGCAGATGGCCAGCGGCGAACTGGTGGCCGCCATCGCCATGTCGGAACCCGGCGCCGGTTCCGACCTCAAAGCGATACGCACCCGCGCGCTGCGGGAACAGACCCCGGACGGAGACTGCTATCGCATCAACGGCGCCAAGACTTTCATCACCAACGGGTACCACGCCGACCTGATCTGCGTGGTGGCCAAGACCGATCCGGAAGCCGGCTCGCGCGGCGTGTCGCTGGTCATGGTGGAAACCCGCGACCTGCCGGGCTTCCGCCGCGGCCGCATTCTGGAAAAGATCGGGCAGAAGGGCCAGGACACCGCGGAGCTGTTCTTCGACGACGTGCTGGTGCCGTGCGATAACCTGCTCGGCACGCAGGAGGGGCAGGGCTTTTACCAGCTGATGCAGCAGCTGCCGCAGGAGCGCATGATCATTGCGCTGGGCGCGGTCGCCACCATGCAGCGCGCGATCGAGCTGACCACGGATTACGTGCGCCAGCGCAAGGTGTTCGGCCAGCCGCTCGGCGAGCTGCAGAACACGCGCTTCAAGCTGGCCGAGTGCAAGACCGTGGCCACCATCGCCGCGACCTTCGTCGATGACTGCATGCAGCGCCTGATGGACGGCCAGCTCGACGCGGCGACCGCGGCGATGGCCAAATGGTGGTGCACCCAACAGAACTGCCAGGTCATCGACGAGTGCCTGCAGTTGCACGGCGGCTATGGCTACATGCTGGAATACCCGATCGCGCGCATGTACGCGAACGCACGCGTCAGCAAGATCTTCGGTGGCTCCAACGAGATCATGAAGGAGCTGGTCGCACGCACGCTCTGAGCACGTCAGCGCGGGCGCTGCGCTATCAGCACTGTCTGTGTGCTAGTGCGCGCAAGTAGTGCGAGACGTCGCAAAACGCCTGACCACATGCGCAAAAATGAGAGCCGGCACCATTGCCGGCTTTCGTGCTTATGGTTACAAAACCGGATGTGCACGGATCCCGGGAAAGGTGTAAGGTGTGTCACAAGCATGGTCAATGGCCCGTCGCGCGCGGGGGCGAAGCCGAGTAAAAATCAGCCGAAGGCTGACAGAAGAATCCGGCCGCAAATGCAGCGGAAAGGCAGTACGAAACAACCGTTGCGTCGATGCCGGATTCGTCAACTCGACCTCCACCATCGCCGTTATTTGACTATGATGAAGTAAAGACTTCGCAACATGACAGGTCGCCAGGCCGGGGTGGTGTACCGCGAACGTTGCGCGAAGCCTTGGGGGTAGCACTACCTACGCCTCGGACGTGAACTCTGACGGGAGTGAGGTATGGACATTTTTGGCCATTACGCTACGCGGTTCGAAGCTCGCAAGGAAGAGGAATACAGCATCCAGGAATACCTGGAGATCTGCAAGAAGGATCCGACTGCCTACGCGACCGCTGCCGAACGCATGCTCGCCGCGATCGGTCAGCCTGAGCTGGTGGATACCCACCACGATCCCAGGCTGTCCCGCCTGTTCTTCAACAAGGTCATTCGCATCTATCCGGCCTTCCGCGACTTCTACGGCATGGAGGACACGATCGAGCAGATCGTCTCGTTCTTCAAGCACGCCGCGCAGGGCCTGGAAGAGCGCAAGCAGATCCTGTATCTGCTCGGGCCTCCCGGCGGCGGCAAGTCCTCGCTCGCGGAGAAGCTCAAGGCGCTGATGGAACAGATCCCCATCTACGCGCTGAAGGGTTCGCCCATCCATGAGTCGCCGCTGGGCCTGTTCTCGCCGGAAGAAGACGGCAAGATCCTGGAAGAGGACTACGGCATCCCGCTGCGCTATCTCAATACCATTGCCTCGCCATGGGCAGTGAAGCGCCTGCACGAGTTCAACGGCGACATCACCAAGTTCAAGGTGGTGAAGCTGCGCCCGTCGGTGCTGTCGCAGATCGCGATCTCGAAGACCGAGCCGGGCGACGAGAACAACCAGGATATCTCGTCGCTGGTAGGCAAGGTCGACATCCGCAAGCTTGAGGACTTCCCGCAGGATGACCCGGACGCGTACTCGTATTCCGGCGGCCTGTGCCTGGCCAACCGCGGCCTGCTCGAGTTCGTCGAAATGTTCAAGGCGCCGATCAAGGTGCTGCACCCGCTGCTGACCGCGACCCAGGAAGGCAACTACAAGGGCACGGAAGGCTTCGGCGCGATCCCGTTCGACGGCGTCATCCTGGCGCACTCGAACGAGGCCGAGTGGCAGACCTTCAAGGCGGACAAGAACAACGAGGCCTTCCTCGACCGGATCTATATCGTCAAGGTGCCGTACTGCCTGCGCGTGTCCGACGAGGTCAAGATCTACGACAAGCTGTTGCGCAGCAGTTCGCTGTCGGCCGCCCCGTGCGCGCCCAACACGCTGAAGATGATGGCGCAGTTCGCGGTGCTCACGCGCATCAAGGAGCCCGAGAATTCCAACATCTTCTCGAAGATGCGCGTCTACGACGGCGAGAGCCTGAAGGACGTGGACCCGAAGGCGAAGTCGTACCAGGAATACCGCGACTACGCCGGCATCGACGAGGGCATGAACGGGCTGTCGACGCGCTTCGCGTTCAAGGTCCTGTCCAAGGTCTTCAACTTCGACAACACCGAAGTGGCGGCCAACCCGGTGCACCTGCTGTACGTGCTCGAGCAGCAGATCGAGCGCGAGCAGTTCCCGCCGGAGCAGGAAGCCAAGCTGCTGTCGTATATCAAGGAGTACCTGACCACGCCGTTCGTGGAGTTCATCGGCAAGGAGATCCAGACCGCCTACCTGGAGTCGTATTCGGAGTACGGGCAGAACATCTTCGACCGCTATGTGGTGTTCGCCGACCTGTGGATCCAGGACCAGGAATACCGCGATCCCAACACCGGCGAAATCCTCGACCGCAACGCGCTGAACGACGAGCTGGAAAAAGTGGAAAAGCCCGCGGGGATCTCGAACCCGAAGGACTTCCGCAACGAGATCGTCAACTTCGTGCTGCGGGCGCGGGCCAACAACGGTGGCAAGAACCCGGTCTGGACCAGCTATGAAAAGCTGCGGATGGTGATCGAGAAGCGCATGTTCTCCACCACGGAGGACCTGCTGCCGGTGATCTCGTTCAATGCCAAGTCTTCGCGCGAAGACCAGGACAAGCACGAGAACTTCGTCAACCGCATGGTCGAGAAGGGGTACACGCCCAAGCAAGTGAGACTGTTGGTGGAGTGGTATCTGCGCGTAAGAAAGTCATCGTAACGGCGCCGCGGAACAGGTCTCTCAACGAGGGCAACATATGGCTACGGTCATCGATCGGCGCGAAAACGGCGGCAACAAGAGTGCCGTCAACCAGCAACGCTTCATCAAGCGCTACCGCGAGCAGATCCGGCAAGCGGTGGCAAAGGCGGTGTCCGGCCGGAAGATCATGGACATCGAGCAGAGCGGGCAGGTGTCCATTCCGGTCAAGGACATCAGCGAACCGATCTTCCACCACGGCCCGGGCGGGCGGCGCGAGTGGATTCACCCTGGCAACAAGAAGTTCGTCAAGGGTGATTCCTTCGACCGCCAGCAGCAGGGCGGCGGCGGGACCGGTTCGCGGGCCAGCGACAGCGGCGAGGGCGAGGATGATTTCGTCTTCACGCTGTCGCGCGAGGACTTCCTCAATTTCTTCTTCGAGGACATGGCGCTGCCGGACCTGGCCAAGCGCCACCTCGCCAAGATTGCCGAGGTGCGCAAGGTGCGCGCCGGCTATTCCATCGACGGCACCCCGTCCAACCTGTCGATCCTGCGCACCATGCGCAGTTCGCTGGGGCGGCGCATCGCCTTGTCCAGTCCTTACCAGAAGCGCCTGCGCCAGCTGGAGCTGGCCTATGCCGAGGCGCTGGAGCAGGACGGACCGTATGCCGAAGGCACGCTCGAGCTGATGGAGAAGATGCGGCACCTGCGCGCCTGCATCGACCGCGTCCCCTTTATCGAGAAGCTCGACCTGCGCTACAACAACCGCGTGCTGAAGAAGCGCCCGCAGGCCCAGGCGGTGATGTTCTGCCTGATGGACGTGTCCGGCTCGATGGACGAGAGCCGCAAGGACCTGGCCAAGCGCTTCTTCATGCTGCTGTACCTGTTCCTGAAGCGCAACTACGAGCGCATCGACGTGGTATTCATCCGCCATCACACCGTGGCGAAGGAAGTCGAAGAGGAAGATTTCTTCCACTCGCGCGAGTCCGGCGGCACCGTCGTGTCGAGCGCGCTCAAGCTGATGGTGGAGGTCATCCACGACCGCTATCCGCCCAGCCAGTGGAACATCTATTGCGCGCAGGCCTCGGACGGGGATAACTGGGCCGGCGATTCCGAGCTGTGCGGGCGGCTGCTGCGCGAGTCGATCCTGCCGCTGGTGCAGTATTACGCCTATGTGGAGGTAGCCTCGGAAGAGCCGCAGAACCTCTGGGAAGAGTATCTGACGGTGAAGAGCCAGTTCGATCACTTTGCGATGCAGCGCATCATCGGCGCGGACGAGATCTACCCGGTGCTGCACGACCTGTTCCAGAAACGCGCGGCATAATCAGTGCTGGCCGGCCATTGGCGGCAAGGGCCGGAAAGCCGCGGTGAAGAAGGCAAAATTGGCAAGACAGGGGATCCGGCGGCGCGCCCATGCCGCAAGCACCGGCCTGCCTGTCTTGCGCGGACGAAAGGGGCGAAGATGGCTTATCTGTCCACGGGTTCGGAATGGACCTTCGAGCTGATCAACCGGTATGACCGCGAGATTTCTCGCATCGCCGGCGAATTCGGCCTGGATACCTATCCCAATCAGATCGAGATCATCACCGCGGAGCAGATGCTCGACGCCTACGCGTCGGCGGGGCTGCCGGTGGGCTACAGCCACTGGTCCTACGGCAAGCACTTCCTGGCGTCGGAGCGCAGCTACCAGCGCGGGCACATGGGGCTGGCCTACGAGATCGTCATCAACTCCAATCCCTGCATCGCCTACCTGATGGAGGAGAACACCATGCCGATGCAGGCGCTCACGATCGCGCATGCCTGCTACGGCCACAATTCCTTCTTCAAGGGCAACTACCTGTTCCGCACCTGGACCAACGCGGATGCCATCGTCGATTACCTGCTGTTCGCCAAGAACTATGTGGCCGAGTGCGAGCAGCGCTACGGCGAGCAGGAGGTCGAGCTGCTGCTGGATTCGTGCCACGCGCTGCAGAACTACGGCGTGGACCGCTACAAGCGGCCCAAGAAGCTGTCGATCACCGAGGAAAAGGCGCGCCAGGCCGACCGCGAGAACTACCTGCAGATGCAGGTCAACGACCTGTGGCGCACGCTGCCCAAGCACCGGCCGCACGCGCTGGCGTCGGACGACGACACGCCCGAGCCGGATGTGCCGTTCCCGCCCGAGCCGCAGGAGAACCTGCTGTATTTCATCGAGAAGAACGCGCCCAAGCTGGCGCCATGGCAGCGCGAGATCGTTCGCATCGTGCGCAAGATCGCGCAGTACTTCTATCCGCAGCGCCAGACCAAGGTGATGAACGAAGGCTGGGCCACGTTCTGGCACTACACCATCATCAACCAGCTGTACGAGGAAAAGCTGGTCAACGACGCCTTCATGATGGAGCTGCTGCAGGCGCACACCAACGTCATCTACCAGCCGCCGTATCACAGCCCCTACTACAGCGGCATGAACCCCTACACGGTGGGCTTCCTGATGTTCCAGGACCTGCGCCGCATGTGCGAGAACCCGACCGACGAAGACTACCGCTGGGCGCCCGAGATCGCCGGCACGGACTGGCGCAAGACGCTGGACTTCGCCATGCGCAACTTCAAGGACGAGAGCTTCCTGCTGCAGTTCCTGTCGCCGCGCGTGATCCGCGAGCTGAAGCTGTTCTCGGTACTGGACGATGACCGCGAGGGCAAGCTGCGCGTCACCGCCATCCATGACGACGAGGGCTACCGCTCGATCCGCCAGCTGATGGCGGCGCAGTATGACCTGTCCAGCATGGAGCCCAATATCCAGGTCACCAACGTCGATGTCGGCGGCGACCGCTCGCTGACGCTGCGCCACCTGCAGAACGACCGGCGTCCGCTGGCGCACAACTTCGACGAGGTGGTGCGGCACGTGACCCGGCTGTGGGGCTTTACCGTGCGGCTGGAGGTGGCCTATGAAGACGGCCGCACCGAGCTCAAGTACGAATGCAAGCCTGAGCGCCGCCACCGCCGCCCGCACGGCAGCGGGCTGAGCCTGGCCGCCTGACCGGCAGGCGGCACCGCTGGCCCCGCCGCTTCAGGCGGCGGGCGCCGGCTCGCACCAGTCGCGCACCAGTTCCACCGCGTTGCGGACGTCGCTGGCACAGACCGCTTCGCCCAGCACGCGGCTCCACCACCGTTCCGACCCGTCCGCCACGCGCCACGCATGCAGCCGGCGCGTATAGAGCTGCAGGTCGTATTCCTCGGTAATACCGATCGCGCCGTGCACGGCATGGGCGATCGCGGCCACCGGCGTGACCGCGTCGCTGGCGCGCAGCTTGCCGATTGCCGCGCGCAGCGGGTCGGGCGTGGCGCCGTCGCTGTCGCAGGCCAGCTGCGCCGCCATGCGAGCCGCGGCGACATGCTCTGCCATCTCGCTGACCTGGTGCTGGATCGCCTGGAACTTGCCGATGGCGCGGCCGAACTGCTGGCGGTCGTTGGCGTATTGCAGCGTCACGTCAAGCACATGCGACAGCGCGCCGGCCAGTTGCGCCGCGTGCAGGCAGGCGCCCAGCGTGCGCACGGTGCCGGCCGGCAGCTGGAATGCCGCAGGCACGGCGGCTTCGGGGCGCGGCACGCGCAGCGTCAGGTCGCCGTGCGCACCGGTGGCCTCGGCACGTGCCGCCGCGGCGGGCAGCAGCAGGCAGCGCTCGCCGTCCTGCAGCAGGAACCACCGCGCATGGCGGGCGTCCGCCACCAGCGTGGCGGCGGCGCCGTCGTCGAGGCTTGCGAGCGCGATCGGTCCGTCGACCAGCGCGACGCCGCTGGCATGCAGCAGCGCGCGCGCAAAGAGGGTCTGCGCCAGCGGCAGCGGCAGCGCGTGGCGGCCGGTGACGAACAGCACCGGCGCCAGCTCGCGCAGCGGCAGCGCGGCGCCGCCGGCGGATTCGGGCAACAGGCAGTCGGCGAAGCCGCTGTCTTGCAGCGCTTGCCACAGCGGCTGCGGGTCGGCCTGTTGTTCCAGGGCGCGCACCGTGGCGGGCGTGCAGCAGTCGCGCAGCAGCGCGTCGAGGGCATCGGAGTAGGCGTTATGCATGGGCAATTTCGTTCAGGATGGCGGTCGACGGGAGCGGATCAGCGCAGGCCCAGTCCGCGCGCGATCATGCCGCGCAGGATTTCGCGGGTGCCGCCGCGCAGCGAGTACGACGGCGCGATCTGCGTGACATAGGCGAGCGTGCGGTACAGTGCGCCGTCGGCTGCCAGCGCGGGCTCATCGCCGAGCGCGGCTTCGACCAGGGCCGGGATCGATTGTTCGAAGGTGGTGCCCAGGTCCTTCACCAGCGCGGCTTCCACCACCGGGCTTTCGCCGCCGGCCAGCCGCGCCGTGACCGCCAGCGACATCGCGCGCAGCACCGCCAGGTGGCCGGCGAGGCGGCCCGCGGTGACGGTGTCGCGGCGTGCGGGCGGCAGCTGGCGCACGGCGTCGAGCCAGGTGTCGAGCAGCACCACGCTGGAATACAGCCGTTCCGGACCGCTGCGCTCGAACGCCAGCTCTGCGTTGACCTGTTCCCAGCCGCTGCCTTCGTTGCCGACCAGCGCATCCGCGGCCAGCGCCACGTCGTCGAAGGTCACTTCCGAGAAGTGTGCATCGCCGGCCAGGTCGCGGATCGGCCGCACCGTGACGCCCGGCGCCTGCAGGTCGACGATGAACTGCGACAGCCCGGCCTGCCGGTCCTGCGGCGTGCCCGAGGTGCGCACCAGCGCGATCATGAAGTGGCAGCGGTCAGCGTTGGTGGTCCAGATCTTGCGCCCGTTCAGGCGCCAGCTGCCATCCGGCTGGCGCACCGCGCGCGTCGCCACGCTGGCGAGGTCCGAGCCCGAATTGGGCTCGCTCATGCCGATGCAGAAAAAGGCCTCGCCGCGGCTGATCGCGGGCAGGTAGCGCGCCTTCTGCGCGTCGTTGCCGTAGCGCAGGATCAGCGGGCCGCTCTGGCGGTCGGCAATCCAGTGCGCCGACACCGGCGCGCCGCACGCCAGCAGCTCTTCCACGAGCACGAAGCGCGAAAACGGATCCAGCCCGGCGCCGCCGTACTGCGCCGGCAGCGTGATGCCGACCCAGCCGCGCGCGGCCAGCGCCCGGCTGAAGCCGGCATCGAAGCCCATCCACGAGCGCGCCCGCGTTTCGGGCGGCAGCGCCGGCAGGTGCTGGTCGAGGAAGGCCCGCACCTCGGCGCGGAATGCCGCGGCGTGGGGCGGCAGGGTGGTGAGGCTGAAGGTGGAGAGCAATGCTGTCACGTTTGAGTCCTGTCGCTGGATATGGCAGAGGCGTGCTTGAGATTCCGCGCAGCGTCACCGTCCCGCCAGCAGCCGGCGCGCGGTATAGGTCATCACCTGTTCCCCGCGCTGGTTGAACACCTCGATGCGCGAGTCCACCACGGCGCGGCCGCTGCGCGAGGTGGGGCGGATGCCGGTCACGGTCACGGTGGCGTGAATGGTGTCGCCGACCAGCACCGGGCCGTGGATCTGCTGCGTCAGTTCCAGCATTGCCAGCCCGGTGCCCTGGATCATGGTCTGCAGGATGAAGCCCTCGATCAGCGCATAGGTCAGCGCGGCCGGCACCGGCCGGCCCTGGATCGCGCCGCCGTCGTAGCCGGCTTCGATAAAGATGGCCTCGACCATGCCGGTGACCGAGATGAAGTTGACCAGGTCGGTCTCGGTGACAGTGCGGGCGAAGGTGCGGAAGGCCTGGCCCTCGTGCAGGTCTTGCCAGTAGAAGCCCTGGCCCAGGCGGGGCAGTTCGGCATGCGTCATGGTGTCTCCGTGGCGGTGGCGCAATGCGCGGCGCCGCTCTGTTGCAGTTGTGCGATCTGTTCGGCGTCGAGACCGGCGTCGGCCAGCACCGCGCGGGTGTGCTCGCCCAGCCGCGGCGGCAGCGCCAGCGGCGCGCGCTGGCCGTCGAAACGCACCGGCGCACCGGGAAAACGCAGCTTGCCCATGGCCGGATCGTCGGCGGTCTCGAAAAAGCCGGTCGCGGCCAGGTGCGGATCGTGGGGCAGGTCGTCGAGCGTGTTGATGCGCGCCACCGGGATCTGCAGCCGTTCGCACAGCGCCACCCAGTGCGCGGTGCCGTGCGCCTGCACGATCTCGCCGGTCAGTTCGTACAGGGTCTCGATATGCTCGGTGCGGGCGGCGATGTCGGCAAA
Source organism: Cupriavidus nantongensis (assembly GCF_041726985.1). Lineage (GTDB taxonomy): Bacteria > Pseudomonadota > Gammaproteobacteria > Burkholderiales > Burkholderiaceae > Cupriavidus > Cupriavidus nantongensis_A. The sequence goes on from NZ_CP168302.1 coordinate 2,079,364, forward strand.
GCGCGCATCGGCAGCCAGCTCGGGGCGTCCGGCGGCGTGGAAGAAGTCGCGCCAGTGCGCATCGGTGTACGGCATCATGCAGACATGGCCGTCGGCGCTGCGGTAGGGACGGCGCAATGGCGCCAGCACGCGCGGATAGCCGCTCGGGCCGCGTGGCGGCTCGAAGTGGCGGCCGTAGAAGTGCTCGACCAGGTTGAACGCCACCATCGACTCGAACATCGGCACTTCCACCAGCGTGCCATGGCCGGCGCCGCCATCGGCCTGGCGCCGCGCGCGGCCGGCCAGCGCCGCGCATACCGACAGCGCTGCCACCAGCCCGCTGGTCTTGTCTGCGGCAATGGTGGGGAAGTAGCGGCTGTCGCCGGTCTGCGCCGCCATCAGTGCGGCATTGCCCGACAGGCCCTGGATGATGTCGTCGTAGGCCGGCCGGCCGCCGTAGGGTCCGTCCTCTGCAAAGCCCAGCAGGCTGACGAAGACCAGGTCCGGATGGCGCGCTCGCACCGCGTCGGGGTCCAGGCCGAGCGCCGCCAGCTTCTGCGGGCGCATGCTGTGCATCAGCACGTCGGCGCCGGCCAGCACGCGCTCCAGCGCGGCCTGCGCGGCGGGCTGCTTCAGGTCCAGCACCACGCTGCGCTTGCTGCGGTTGACTCCCAGGAAGATCGCCGCCATGCCGGGTTCGGCGGCGGGCCCGGTGCGGCGTGTGGAATCGCCTTCGGGCGGCTCGACCTTGATCACCTCGGCGCCGAGGTCGGCCAGCCACTGGCTGGCATACGGCCCCATCACCACCGTGGACAGGCCGACCACGCGGATGCCTGCAAGCGGCAGCATAGTGTCTCCGGTCTTTTGTACTGTGGACCACAGGGTAGATCACGGGGCAACGGCTGGTCTAATATTAGTTTTTTAGCAATCGATATTCCCTGAATATTGGCAACCATGGACCTGCGCCAACTGCAGCAGTTTGTCGCCCTGGCCGAGACCGGCAACTTCCACCGCGCCGCCGAGCGGTTGCACATGGCGCAGCCGCCCCTTTCGATCTCGATCCGCAAGCTCGAGGAGCAGCTCGGCACGGCGCTGTTCGTGCGCACCTCGCGCGGGGTGCGGCTGACGCAGGCGGGCGAGGCCGCGCTGCATGACGCGCGCCGGGCGCTGTTCCACGCGCAGCAGGCGCGCGCCGCGGCGATCGCGGCGGGGCAGGGCGAGCGCGGCGCGTTGCGCATCGGCTTTATCGGCTCGGCCACCTATGCGCTGCTGCCCAAGCTGATCCCTGCGTTCCGCGCCGCGCATCCCGGCATCGAGCTGATCCTGCATGAATCGACCACCGCCGCAATCCTCGACCGGCTCGAGAAGCACCAGATCGATGCCGGGCTGGTGCGCTTCCCGATCCTGAGCAGCGGCGGCTATGCGCTGACGCCGCTGGAGAACGATGTCTTCGTCGCCGCGGTGCCGGCCGACAGCGCGCTGGCGCGCGCGGACGCGATCGCGCTGCGCGCCCTGGCCGAGCAGCCCTTCATCATGTATCCGGCGGCCCAGGTGCCCAACCTGCATGCGGTGGCGATGATGCTGTGCCAGCAGGCGGGCTTCGTGCCGCGCGTCGCGCAGGAGGCGGTGCAGGTGCAGACCCAGGTGAGCCTGGTGGAAAGCGGATTGGGCGTGGCACTGGTGCCGAGCGTGGCGGCGCGCTACGCCAATCAGCGCGTGCGCTTCCTGCCGTTGTCGAGCCCGCGGCCGGCCGGCCGCATCGGCATTGCTCTGGCGGCGCGGCCCGATGACGGTGACCGCCAGGTGCAGCGCTTCCTGGCGGCGGCGCAGGCCGCGGTGCAGGCGGCGGACAAATAGCCGAAGCAGGCTGCGCCGCGTCAGGCGGCGCGCGGGCGCGGCGCGCGCGGCCGCACCGCGGAGGTCATGCCGGCCCGCTCCAGGTTGACGCCCGGCAGCAGGTGCAGCAGCCGCACCAGTTCGGACTGGCGGTGCGTGCCGGTCTTGCGCAGCGTGTCGCGGATATGCACGCGCACGGTATGGGGCGAGAGGAACTCGCGTTCGGCGATTTCGTTCAGGGTTTCGCCGGCGGCGAGCCGGATGGCGATGATGCTTTCCTTGCGCGACAGCCCGAACAGCGAAGTCAGCACGCCGGCATCCAGCACCGAGCGTGATTCGGAGTTGCCCAGCAGCAGCATTGCCGCGGGCAACTGCCACGGGCCCTCCACCGGCTGGCGCGACACCAGCGGCGTGACGATGATCGGCACCGGCTGCCCGCCCGAGGTGATATGCATCCACGAGCCCGACGCGGCGTCGGCGCCGCGGCCGCGCATGGCGCCGTCTAGCAGCTTGCGCAGCACCGCCTGCAGCGTGTCGCTGTGGGCGCGCAGCACGCCGTCCTGCAGCGACAGGTGGCTGTCGGCCTGCACCAGCGCTTCGGCCCAGCTGTTGGCGTAGCGCACGCGCAGGTCGGCCTGCAGCACCATCACGCCGAAGTCCAGGGTATCCAGCCCGGCCAGGCCCAGGCTGGCCAGCCCGCTCAGTTCGAAGTTGCGCTGCTGCATGCGCGCGGCGCGCACCCAGTGCGGCATCACATGTGACAGGCGCCGTTCGCGCTGGCCCGTGCTGATGCTGCCGGCGTTGGTGCCGCTCATCAGCACGCAGACTTCGGCGTTCTCGACCAGCCGGATGCCTTGCTCGAGTTCGCTGCAGGCCAGCGCCGCGACATCGGTGGCGGTCGCGGCGCCGCCGTAGTACAGCGCGGCCGCGTCGAGCGGGGCCGGGCCGGCACCGTGGCAGGCGCCGTCGGGCGTTCCCGGCAGGCGGTCGGGCAGGCTGGCACCGCCGGTGAAGCAGCCGTGCGGGGTCACGCCGAGGCGGGCGTGGCCGGCCAGCTTGTCCCAGATCAGGTAGCGCGGGCTGACGGTGCAGGTGTACCGTGAAAAGAGGTCGAGGGCGGCGGGCATGGCCGCGACGTCCAGCGCGGACTCATAGATGGAGTCGACCAGACGATGGAAGTCCTCGTCCGTTGTCGGGTGTTCGCCCATGTTCAAATCCCCCCGGTGGCAAACGCCTCTTGCTCTGCGCCACGGCAAAGTGGCCACATCCCTTCGTGTTATCGGTTCCGTTCTGGCGTTCTGTAGTGGCGCCGATACGGCTGCTGCCGGCAGCGCGCCTGGTCGGTCGCGCTTGCCGTGCCGCAATCATGCCAAACAATGTTGTATGTTTTATACCCCGTGTTGGGGGGGGAAACCCCGATTGTGGGCGCAAGATTCCTGATAAGGCTCATTGCGCGACGCTTTTTTTGACTCTGGCGGGCGCGATCGTGGTCACTGGGGCGCCGCCTTGGTCGCCAGTTCGCCCGCGGGCAGTTCCACCGCGCCGCTATCGACCTGGATGGGCAGGTTCGGCGAGGCCATGCGGATGCCGTTGGCGTCGAAGTTGCGCTTGAGCCGCGCATTGAAGGCCCGCGTGATTTCCGCCTGCATCAGCGGCCGGGTCTTGATCTGCGCCATCACCACCGGGCCGCTCGGATCGAAGCGGTCCAGGCCCAGGATCTCGAGCCCGGACATCAGCTTGCGGCTGTAGCGGTGGTCGCGCGCCAGCTCGGCGCCGGTGGTGCGGATCAGCTCCAGTGCCCGGTCCAGGTCGCTCTGGTAGCTGATGCCGATGCTGAGCACGGCGTAGCCGTAGCCGCGCGACAGGTTCTTGACCGCCTTGATCTGGCTGTACGGCAGCGTGTGCAGCGCGCCGCGGCCGTCGCGCAGCTTGACGGTGCGGATGGTCATGGCCTCGACCACGCCGGCGTGGTCGGGCAGCTCGATCGAGTCGCCGATGGCGATGGAATCCTCGACCACGATGAACAGGCCGGTGATCAGGTCCTGCACCAGGCTTTGCGCGCCGAAGCCGATCGCCAGGCCGACCACGCCGGCGCCCGCCAGCAGCGGCGTCACGTTGACGCCCAGGTTGGCCAGCACCGCGATCACGGTCAGCACCAGCAGGCCGATGAAAGAGGCATTGCGCACCAGCGGCAGGATGGTCCGGGCCCGCAGGCTGGGCTGCGCGGCGCGCGCATGCGCGGGCGACAGGGACTGCATGATCGCGGTGTCGATCAGCAGCCAGACCAGCCAGGCCAGCAGCACGGTGCTGGTGACGCGGAACGCGGTCTCGGTCAGGTGGCGCCCGACGGCCGACGACTCGGCCAGCCGCACCAGCGACGAGCCCCACACGCGCATGACCATTTCAACGAACACCGCCCACACCAGCACGCGCACCAGCGCCAGCGCAAAGCGCCCGAAGCGCTGCAGGTAGGCCGAGCGGCGGCGGTCGCGGATGCGCGGCGCGCGCGCGCCGGCCTTGGGCGAGCGCCCCAGCACCATGGTCAGCAGCAGCGCGGCGACGAACAGCACTACCGACGCCACGGTGCGGCGCAGGAACACATCGGCATGGCCGGTGGCCAGCACCGTGCCAATCACCGATGCCACCACCACCGCCAGCACCGGCAGGTGCCAGGCGTGGCCGGCCAGGCGCAGCAGGTCGGTCACCGCGGGATGGGCCTGGCGGAAGCCCAGCGGCCGCTGGCTGATCAACTGGCCGACCTGGCGCCGGAAGCCCAGCGCGAACACGCCGATCCCCAGCGCTGCGGCGATATTGGCCAGGGTCGAGACCAGCGCGCACAGGTTGCCGCCCAGCACCGCGGCCACGCGGCCGTCGGCGGCGCCGTTGCCCAGCGCTGCCAGCGCGCCGGTGCAGAACAGCAGCCACGGAGAACGCGTCAGCAGTTGCCGCACCGCCAGTTGCCGGTGCGCACTGCGGAACAGCGCGAAGATGACCTGGCACACCGCCGCCGCGACCGCGCCGGCGACGATGGCGTAGGCCAGCAGCACGGCGGCGACGCTCGCCGGCGATTGCGCGAACAGCTGGCGGGCCAGCAGCAGCGTCAACCCGAACGCCACTACCCACGGCCCGATATGGCGCAGCATGTAGATGCCGACGTCGAGCCACGACGGCAGTTCGGGCAGCTTGCCGCGCGGCGCGTGCGCGGCGCCGGCCGTGCGCCGCCGCAGCCGCAGCCGATGGCCGGCCTCGCGCAGCAGGCAGCCGCATACACCCCAAGCCGCCAGCACCAGCGCGAATTCGCGCAACGCGTCCAGTGCCGGGCGCGTGCCGCCCTGCGTCAGTGCGGCGCGCCATTCCTCGGCCGCGAAGCGCGTGCGCCAGCCCCAGTACTGCCACGGGCCGCGATCTTCGCGCAGGTGCAAGTCGACTTCGTCCAGCACCTGCGCTACGGCGCCGATCAGCCCGGGTGCCGAGGCCGCGGCCGGCGGCGCCGTGGCCGCCGACGCCGCCAGGCCCTGCCGCAGGGTTTGCAGCTGGCTTACCAGCGCGCGCCGCTCGCCGTCGTCCTGCAGCGTGGTGATCACCTGGTCCAGCGACTGCGCCAGCGGCATGCTGGCGGCAGCGGTGCTGGCGGGCGCCGCGGGTTTTTCCGCCGGCGCCAGCAGCGCGGCGAGTGGGCCGGCGGGGGCGGCGCGCAACGGCATGGCGCACAGCAGCGCAAGCAGGCTGGCCAGCAAGGCCAGTGCCGTGGCCAGGGCGGCTGGCCGGCGGCGTCGGGCGAAAGCGTGAGAGTCGGGTTTGCGCATGGCGGGTGATCGTTTGCCGGCTGGCGCCGGCGCCGGAATGGCCATCGATCGCGCCACTGTAACGCATCGGTCGCGTGGTGTGCCGGGCGGCCTTCTGGTGCACGCATCGGGCGCATTCGTCGCATTCGTCGCTTCAGACGATGCATCGGCGGCCCCGATCCCCGAATCTCGAACCCACACCGGTACAGGCGCTTCTCGCCTGCCGGCTTCAACCAGAACGCGGCCGCGCAGCGCCGGCCGCATGGCAACAAGAGACAAAGGAAAGACGGCATGGAACTCAATGCATCGGTATCGGCAGTGGTAACGGGTGGCGCTTCGGGGCTGGGTGCGGCGACGGCGCGGGCGCTGGCGGCACAGGGCGTGCGCGTGGCCCTGTTCGACCTGAACGCCGAGAAGGGCGAAGCGCTGGCGCGTGAACTCGGCGGCGTGTTCTGCCAGGTCAACGTGACCTCCGAGGCCGAGGTCGAGGCCGGCTTTGCCAAGGCGCGCGCCGCCATCGGCCAGGAACGCATCCTGGTCAACTGCGCCGGCACCGGCAACGCCATCAAGACCGCCTCGCGCTCCAAGGAGGCGCCGGACCAGATCAAGCATTTCCCGTCCGACGCCTTCGAACGCATCATCCAGATCAACCTGATCGGCACCTTCCGCTGCATCGCGCGTTCGGCTGCCGGCATGCTGACGCTGGACACCGCCGGCGGCGAGCGCGGCGTGATCATCAACACCGCCTCGGTTGCGGCGCAGGACGGACAGATGGGGCAGGCGGCGTACTCGGCGTCGAAGGCCGGCGTGGTTGGCATGACGCTGCCGATCGCGCGCGACCTGGCGGGCGAAGGCATCCGCGTCAACACCATCCTGCCCGGCATCTTCAATACGCCGTTGCTGCAGGGCGCGGCCGAGAACGTCAAGGCCGCACTGGCCGCGTCGGTGCCGTTCCCCAAGCGCCTGGGGCAGCCCGAAGAGTTTGCCTCGCTGGCGGTCGAGATGTGCCGCAACGGCTATTTCAACGGCGAGTCGGTGCGACTGGATGGCGCCATCCGCATGGCGCCGCGCTGAACTCACGAGCGGCATGTCGCCCTGTGCGGATCCGCGTCACGCGAGTCCGCGCATGGCATGAAATCTTTGGGAGACGCGGATGGATTTCAGCTATCTGACGACGCTGCCTCACGCGGTGCGCCATTTCGCGCGACTGCGGCCGGAGGCGGTGGCGTATTCGTTCGAAGGCCGGCAGACCACCTACGCCGGATTCGAGCGCAACACCGACCGCGTGGCGCAGGCCTTGCTGGCCGAAGGCGTGCGCGCGGGTGACCGCATCGGCTATATCGGCAAGAACAGCGACCACTATTTCGAACTGCTGCTGGGCGCGGGCAAGACCGGCGCGGTGATGGCGCCGGCCAGCTGGCGCCTGGCGCCGCCCGAGGTGGAGTTCATCCTCTCGCATTGCGATGCCGTGGTGCTGTTTGTCGGCGCCGAGTCGGCGGCGATGGTGCGCAACCTGCTGCCGGCGCTGCCGCTGGTGCGCAAGGTGGTGGTGATGGAGCCGTGCGACGGGCAGGGCGACTGGCCTTGCTACACCGAGTGGCGCGACGCGCATCCGGCTACGCCGCCGGCGCATGAGCCGGCCGCGCACGACGTGGTGCTGCAGCTGTACACGTCGGGCACCACCGGCCGGCCCAAGGGCGCGATGCTGACGCACCGCAACCTGACCATCGGCACCGAGGTCAGCGAGCGCGAGCACCTGGCCTGGTCGCATTGGGTCGCCGACGATATTTCGCTGGTGGCGATGCCGGTGGCGCATATCGGCGGCTCCGGCTGGGGCCTGCGCAATCTGCTGTCGGGCGCAAAGGGCGTGGTCGCGCGCGAGTTCGATCCGCGCGCGGTGCTCGACTTCATCGAGAAGGAACGCGTCAGCAAGCTGTTCCTGGTGCCGGCCGCGATGCAGATCGTGCTGCGCGACCCGCGCGCGCGCCAGGTCGACTATTCGCGCCTGAAGTACCTGTTGTACGGCGCCGCGCCGATTCCCGCGGCGCTGCTGCGCGAAGGCATCGAAGTGTTCGGCTGCGGCTTCGTGCAGCAGTACGGCATGACCGAAACCACCGGCACCATCGTCGCGCTGCCGCCCGAGGACCACACCACCGACGAGGTGCCGCGCATGCGCGCCGCGGGCAAGGCGCTGCCGGGGGTGGAGCTGAAGGTGGTCGATTACGAAGGGCGCCAGCTGGCGCCGGGCGAGGTCGGCGAAGTGGTGGTGCGCTCGCAGCACAACATGGCCGGCTACTGGAAGCAGCCCGAAGAGACCGCGCGCACCATCGATGCCGACGGCTGGCTGCGCACCGGCGACGCCGGCTACATGGATGCCGAGGGCTACCTGTACATCCACGACCGCGTCAAGGACATGATCATCAGCGGCGGCGAGAACGTCTATCCGGCCGAGGTCGAAAGCGCCATCTACGGCCATCCGCAGGTGGCCGACGTGGCCGTGATCGGCGTGCCGGACGAGAAATGGGGTGAGGCGGTCAAGGCCATCGTCGTGCTCAAGCCGGGGCAGGCGGCGGACCGCGATGCCATCCTCGCCTGGACGCGCCAGCGCGTGGCCGGTTTCAAGGTGCCGAAGAGCATCGAGTTCGTCGACGCGCTGCCGCGCAACCCGTCGGGCAAGCTGCTGCGGCGCAAGCTGCGCGAACCGTTCTGGGAGGGGATGAACCGGCAGGTGAACTGAGCTGTCCAGCTAAGGTATCAAACACTACTGTCATTCCCGCGCAGGCGGGAATCCAGCGTCTTTCAAAGTCACTGGGTTCCCGCCTGCGCGGGAACGACGGTGGCCCGATTCCTACTCCTTCTTGATCACGCTGACCTTGCCGTCCGCTTCCAGGTAAAGCGCCTTGACGCCTTCGATCGATTCGACACCTTCCTGCCGGAACTTGGCCTCGAGTTCGTCGTCGGTGATGTTCTCGCGCCGCATGTTCTCGTGCAGCTTGACCCCGTCACGCACCAGCAGCACCTTCTTGGCTTCGGCGAAGCGCTGGAAGGCCGGGTACTTGTAGGACAGGAAGTCGATCAGCCGATTCCATACGATCAACGTGAGCACCAGCAGCACGGCGTCGGCCACGCCTTCGCCCTGGCCGGCCATGCCGTTCTGCGCCGCGTCGGCGACGATCACCACCAGCAGCAGGTCGGCAATGCCCATCGAGCCGATATCGCGCCGCACCACGAAGCGGAACAGCAGGAACAGCGACCAGTACATCACCGTGCCGCGCACGATGATCTCAAGCGGCGAGATGGTGAAGAAGAGCGCTTCGCGCCAGTCGAACGATAAGTCCATGCTGGCGGCGCTGCAACTTTCTTGCCAGCACATTGACAGTGGCCAGCGCCCGCACGGTGGCGCCGGCGCCGCTATACCGCAGGTATCGAATGGTAATTCTTACAGGCACGGCCTGGCCGTGCCTGCAGGGCGCGCTCAGTCGGCCTGGATGCCGAACTCCTTCACGACCTTGGTATAGCGGGACGTATCGCTGGCGATCAGCCTGGAGAGTACGGCCGGCTCGCCGCCGGAAGGGGTGACCGCGATGGTGGCCATGCGCGCCACCACGTCGGGCATCTTCAGGATCTCGTTGACGTGCGCGTTGAGCGTGCGCACCACCTCGGCCGGCATGTTCTTCGGCCCCAGCAGCGCCTGCCAGGCGCCGATCTCGACATCCTTGTAGCCCAGCTCGGCCAGCGTCGGCACGTTGGGCGCGAACGGCGAACGCTTCGGGTCGGCCACCGCGAGCGGCACCAGGCTGCCATTGCCGACGTACTGCGAGATCGCGCCGTAGGTGATGTAAGTGACCGGCACCTGCCCGCCGATCACGTCGACGATGGCGGGCGCCAGGCCGCGGTACGGCACCTGGCTGATCTTGATGCCGGCCGACTTGTTGAACAGCTCGCCCATGATGTGCATCGGCGAGCCGTTGCCGGGGGTGGCATAGGTCTCGACCTTGCCGGCCTTGGCGCGCGCCACCAGGTCGCTGACCTTGGTGATGCCGGTGCCCTTGTTGACCACCACGAACAGCGACTGCGTGCCGATCTGGCTGATCGGCGTGAAGTCCTGCTGCACGTCGTAGCTGGCGCCTGTGCCGGCGCGCAGCACCAGCGGCGCGATCGCGACGGTGTTGGGCGCGAGCAGCAGCGTGTGGCCGTCCGGGTTGGCGCGCGCCACGTAGGCGCTGCCGATGGTGCCGGCGGCGCCGGTGCGGTTTTCCACCACCACGGATTGCTTCAGGCGCGGGGCGAGCTTCTCGGCCAGCATGCGCGCCAGCACGTCTACGTCGCCGCCGGCGGGGTAGGCGACGACGATGGTGACGGTCTTGCTCGGGTACGAACCCTGGGCCAGCGCGCTGCCGGCGCCCAGCAGGGCGGCGGGAGCGAGCGTGGCGGCGGCCAGCGTGGCCAGGAGGTGGCGTCGTGCGGACTTCATGATCTTCAGACCTCGGTAAAACCGGGCACCGGCCCGGGGGCGGTGCCGCGTTGCGTGGAACCGGCGCGCGTCGGCGGCTCGGATGGATAGTGCGGACTTAGAAGATGTGCTTGATGCCGAGCATCGAGCCCCACTGGTTCTCGCCCGCGCGCGGGGCGGAACCGGGCGAGCCGCCGCTGACCGACATCGCCAGCTGGCCGCCGTTGTTGATAAAGCCCGCGGTGGCATAGACCGAGGTGCGCTTGCTGAAACTGTAGGTCGCGCGCAGCGCGTACAGCAGGGCCTGGTTGTCGCTGCCGTGGTAGTTCAGGAAGTACACCTGCCCGGCCAGGTTGACCGCCGGCGTGATGTCGTGCGAGATGCCGGCGTAGTACAGGTCGCTGACCGGCGTCGGGCTGCCCTCGTTGTCGCGGCGGATCCAGCCGGCGCCGAGCTTGGTGTTCTTCAGCAGCATGTAGCCGCCCAGCGACAGGCGGTCGTCGGTCAGGTTGCTGTTGGTGAGGCCGCCGAAGGCGCCGGGGCCGCCGCGCTGCGAGTCGTACGCGGCGATCACGCCCCAGCTCTTGTTGTCGTAGCCGACCATGGCCGACCATTCGCGGCATGCCTTCTTGTCGGCCGGGTTTTCGCCGGCGCAGTTGGTGCCGGCGGGGCTGGGGCCGGCGTTGACCGCGTCGCGCCCGAAGCTGTAGGTGGCACCGACCACGAAGCCCTTGAAATTGGCCTTGTACGCGACCGCGTTGTCGGCGCGCGTATTGGGCAGGTAACTGTCGAGCGAGCCCGAGCCGTAGACGTTGGGCCCGAGGATATCGCTATCGAGGATGGCCCAGAACAGCATGGTGTACTGGCGGCCGAACGACAGCTGCCCGTACGGGTTGCTCAGGCCGACCAGCGCCTGGCGCCCGAACAGCCGGCCGCCCTGGTTGGCGCTGCCGGTGTCGGGCGAGAAGCCCGATTCCAGCACGAACAGGCCCTTGAGCCCGCCGCCGAGGTCTTCCGTGCCGCGGATGCCCCAGCGCGACGGCACCGTGGCGGTGTTGTTGGGCATGCGCACAAGGCCGTCGCCGTTAGCGCCGACATTGCTCACGTACTCGACGCCGCTGTCGATCACGCCGTACAGCGTGACCGACGACTGCGACGATTGCGCCGAGGCCAGCAGGGGGAAAGCCGCAAGCAGCGCCGCGGCGGTTCGTGCAAGTTTCATCTACCAGTTTCCTTCCGTTTTCCGTCTTGTGGTGTTTTGGTCTTGTGCTCCGGTACCCCTGCGGATGGCGGCACTGGATGTCGTCTCGGTCTCTTTTGTGTTTTATATATGAAACGTCAAACAACATAAGAAACGTTGAGCAAAATATAGCCGCGACTTTCCGGAAGATGTGAGGAGGGTTATCCCTAAAGCCGGGGACCTTGATGACCGGCGCTGGCGTGGCGACGCCGTTTACAGGCTTGCCTATCGTTAACCCTGATCCCGCCGGCATCGCGACAGCGCCTATCCTTCAATGGTTTTATTTACCAACTAAAGTTTTATATATGGAACAAAATCAGCCGCAGATGCCCCCCGATCCGGACCGCGGCTTGCTGGAGGCACTCGACAGCGGCTTTGCCCAGCGCGTGGCGCATGTGGATGGCGAGCGTGTCGCCTACCGCTGCGGCGGCGGCTCTGGGCCGGTGGTGGTGCTGCTGCACGGCATCAGTTCCGGAGCGGCGTCGTGGCTGCCGTGCGCCAGCCTGCTTGCCGCGCATGCGCGCGTGATCGCCTGGGACGCGCCCGGCTACGGCGATTCTTCGCCGCTGGCGCAGGCACGGCCGCTGGCCTCGGACTACGCGCGGCGGCTCGAGGGCCTGCTGCAGACGCTTGGCGTGCAGCCGGCGCTGGTGGTCGGGCACTCGCTGGGCGCGCTGATGGCGGCCGCCTATGCCGCCACCGCGCGCCAGTTGCCGGCGCGCCTGCTGCTGCTGAGTGTGGCGCAAGGCTACGGCGCGGCCGGCAAGGAGGCGCAGGCCAGCGCGGTGGCAAGCCAGCGCCTGGAGGCGCTGGCGTCGCTGGGCGTCGACGGGCTGGCCGAGCGCGGCCCGGCGCGGCTGCTCGGCGAAGCGGCCGATGCAGGCGCGCAGGCCTGGGTGCGCTGGAACATGCGGCGGCTGAACCCGGACGGCTACCGGCAGGCCGTGGCGATGCTGTGCGGCGACGACATCGACGCCTACCTGGCGCGCCGCCCGCAACGACTGCCGACGCAGATCGCCTGCGGTGGCCGCGACGTCGTCACCACGCCGCCCGCCTGCGCGGCGCTGGCCGAGCGCTTCGGCCTGCCGTTCTCGCTGATCCCGGATGCGGGACATGCCTGCTATATCGACCAGGCCGCCGCCACGGCGCGGCTGATCCGTTCGGCGCTGCCGGCCGGCCACTGAATCCCGCGGCGGCCTCCTGCCGCCGCGGTCTCCGCATCGGCGGCGCCTCGCTTGCGCCGCAGCGCCGGGCAATCAGCCCGGGTCGCGGGTTAACCCCAGTCAATTTTTGCGCCGTCGTTGTCTATAGTCGTACCTGTGTTCAATATCTAAACCAGTGTTTCATTAGTAAAACGTAGCGTGGCAGCCGGAAAAGGCCCGCCGCACACGCGGAACACGGTCCCCCTGCTGCAAGACATGGAGCCAAGCGCAATGGAAAGCCTCTCGTACAACCCGAACCTGGTGCCGTGGGAGCGTCCGGCGCCGAATAACGTGGCGGGCAAGGGCCATATCGAGCAACCCGGCAAGGTCGCCAACATCGTCTGGCAGACCCGCGCCGCCGCACCGAGCGCGTACGAGAACGCGCTGGGCGATGCGCTCGAGGCCGCCTTCGAAGGCGGGGCGCAAAACCCGCAGGACATCGTGCGCGCGTTCAACGCCGCCGGCTTCCTCACCGCCGACAGCCAGCCCTGGACCGAAGAGCGCTTCCTGTCGGAAATGCGCCGCCTGGGCGCCTGAACGCGTAAGCCCCAGCCGCCCCAGCACAGCGTCTTAGCGAGAACCACATGGAATCGAACAAGCAAGCCCGCGCCGAAGCCCGCCTCAACACCGGCCTGCGCAACTACTGGTACCCGGTCGCCGCCTCGTGGGCGGTGACGCATGCCCCGATCGGCATCACCCGCCTGAGCCAGAACATCGTGCTGTGGCGCGACAGCGCCGGCCAGGTGCATGCGCTGGAAGACCGCTGCCCGCACCGCGGCGCGCGGCTGTCGATGGGCTGGAACCTGGGCGACCGCGTCGCCTGCTGGTACCACGGCGTGGAAGTGGGCGGCGATGGCCAGGTCAAGAGCGTGCCGGCAGTGGAAAGCTGCCCGCTGGAAGGCCGCACCTGCGTGCGCAACTACCCGGTGCAGGAGAAGGCCGGCGCGATCTTCCTGTGGTTCGGCGACCAGGCCCCGCAGGCCGAGGGCAGTCCCGACGAACTGCGCCTGCCGGAGGAACTGGTCAGCGACGAACACAGCCATTTCCTCTGCGTGGCGCACTGGGACTGCAACTACCGCTACGCCATCGACAACGTCATGGACCCGATGCACGGCGCCTACCTGCATGCGGTGTCGCACTCGATGGCGTCCGGCGAGAAGTCCGCCGTGATGCAGATCCGCGAGACCGAGCATGGCCTGGTGTTCGAGAAGACCGGCCAGCGCGGCGTCAACTTCGACTGGGTCGAGTTCGGCGAGACCGGCACGCTGTGGCTGCGCCTGGCGATCCCGTACCGCGCCAAGGTCGGCCCCGGCGGCCCCTTCGGCATCGTCGGCATGGCCACGCCGGTGGATGAAGACCACTGCATGGTGTTCTTCTGGCGCACCCGCCACGTGCAGGGCTGGGAGCGCGACGTGTGGCGCTTCCTGTATCGCAACCGCCTGGAGCAGCTGCACTGGGACGTGCTCGAGCAGGACCGCGTGGTGCTGGAAATGATGGCGCCCAACGCGCGCGACCACGAGATGCTGTACCAGCACGACGCCGGCATCACGCGCGTGCGCCGCCTGCTCAAGCGCCGCGCCGAGCAGGAAGTCGCCGACGAGCCGGTGGCCATGCTCAAGCCTGCCGGAGCCGCCAGCCATGCCTGAAGCCATCAAGCACAACCCGCTGCTGGCGGGGCGCAAGGTGCTGGTCACCGGCGCCGCGCGCGGCCTGGGCCTGGCCTTCGCCACCTCGCTGGCCGAAGCCGGCGCCAGCGTGGCGATGGCCGACATCCTGGCCGAGCGCCTGCAGCAGGAAGCCGATGCGCTGCGCGCCCGCGGCCTGAAGGTGGTGCCGGTCACGCTGGACCTGTCGGATCCCGCCTCGGTGCAGGCCTGCGCCGACGCGGCGGTGAAGGCGCTGGGCGGCCTCGACGGCCTGGTCAACAACGCCGCCGTGACCGACTCTGGTGGCCGCGACGCCGCTGCCATCGACGTCGCCACCTGGGACCGCGTGATGAACGTGAACGTGCGCGGCACCTGGCTGATGACTACCGCCTGCCTGCCGGCGCTGCGCGCCAGCGGCCGCGGCGCGGTGGTCAACCTGGCTTCGGATACGCCGCTGTGGGGCGCGCCCAACCTGCTGGCCTATGTGGCCAGCAAGAGCGCCATCATCGGCATGACCCGTTCGCTGGCGCGTGAACTGGGCAAGGACCAGATCACGGTGAACGCCGTGGCGCCGGGCCTGACCCTGGTGGAAGCCACCGAATACGTGCCGCAGCATCGCCACGACCTGTACCGCGAGCAGCGCGCGATCTCGCGCGAGCAGCTGCCCGACGACGTCTGCGGCGCGGTGCTGTTTGCCTTGTCCGACCTTGCCCGTTTCGTGACCGGCCAGACCCTGGCGGTCAACGGCGGCTTTGTCATGCATTGATCCAACCGATCCACTGAAAGACCCATCAAGCAGAAGGAATCCAAATGAGCGATCTTTCCCAACAGCAAAACATCAAGCGTTCCTGGGACCAGCCGGAGGGCGCCTCGTTCGACCAGTGGATGGAAAGCCGCGTCGCGCGCTTCGCCACGCGCAAGTACGACTGGGACGCGCTGAAGTTTCAGGCCGACTATGACCCCAAGTACCGCCGCGCGCAGATGCGCTACCTGGGCACCGGCGGCACCGGCGTGGCCGCCGATACCAACACCGTGCCGAGCGAGCATTTCACGTTTTCCACCATGATCATCCCGGCCGGCCATGAAGGCCCGTCGCACCTGCACACCGACGTGGAAGAGGTGTTCTTCATCCTGCGCGGCAAGATCAAGCTGATCCTGGAAAAGGACGGCGAGCGCTTCGAGACCATCCTGACCGACCGCGACCTGGTCTCGGTGCCGCCGGGCGTGTACCGCGAGGAAATCAATATCGGCGAGGAAGACGCGCTGATGTGCGTAATGCTCGGCGCCAAGAAGCCGATCACACCGACCTATCCGCCCGAGCACCCGCTGACGAAGATCAAGCGCTGACGCGCCCTCGGCCCAGCCGCACGCCGCCACCATGAGCACCAACGCCATCCCGACCACGCCCGCCGCCAACGAGACCCCGGACAAGTACATCGTCCCGGGCCTGGAGCGCGGCCTGCGCCTGCTCGGCGAGTTCAGCAGCAAGGACCGCAGCATGTCGGCCGCGGAACTGGCGCGCCGCCTGAAGGTGCCGCGCTCCACCGTGTTCCGCCTGCTGGCGACGCTGGAAATGCTGGGCTTCGTCGAGCGCGCGGACGGCGGCCGCGACTTCCGGCTGGGCATGGCGGTGCTGCGGCTCGGCTTCGAGTACCTGGCGTCGCTGGAGCTGACCGAGCTGGGCCGCCCGTTGCTGGAGCGGCTGCGCGACGAGATCGGCTATCCGACCAACCTGGTGGTACGAGACGGGCGTTCGATCGTCTACGTGGCCAAGGCGGTGTCGCCGCGGCCCTTCGCCAGCACCGTCAACGTCGGCACGCGGCTGCCCGCGCATGCCACCGTGCTGGGCCGGGTGCTGCTGGAAGACTTGTCGCTGGCGGAACTGCGCGCGCTGTACCCGGAGGTGCAGCTCGAAGTGTTCTCCGACAGCACGCCGCGCACGGCCGATGCGCTCTTCGCCATCGTCCAGCGTGACCGCGAGCGCGGCTACGTGCTGCAGGAAGGCTTTTTCGAATCGAGCATCTCGACCATCGCGGCGCCGGTGCGCGACCGCACCGGCAAGGTGGTGGCGGCGCTGGGCGCGACCATCCCCGCGGCGCATATCGATCCGGCGCATTTCGATCCGGACCAGCTGGACGCGATGGTGGAGAAGGTCAGGGACAGCGCGGGCGAGTTGTCGCGCCTGCTCGACTACCGGCCGTCGCTGCACAGCGCCGGCAAGGTGGTGAATCTGTATCGGGAGTGAGGACTATGTCCATGATTGATCTCGGCGGCAAGGTTGCCGTCGTTACCGGCGGGTCCTCCGGCATCGGGCTGGCGACCGTCGAACTGCTGCTCGAAGCGGGCGCCGCCGTCGCCCTGTGCGGCCGCGACGAGGCCCGCCTGCGCAGCGCCGAAGCGCAGCTGCGCGAGCAATTCCCCGGTTGCCGGCTCCATGCCGCCAGCTGCGACGTGCTCCAGGCCGAACAGGTCGCCGCCTTTGCCGCCGAGGTGCAGGCCAGGCTCGGCAACGTCGACATGCTGGTCAACAACGCCGGCCAGGGCCGCGTGTCCACCTTCGCCAATACCGAGGACGCGGCCTGGATGGACGAGCTGCAGCTCAAGTTCTTCTCGGTGATCCACCCGACGCGCGTATTCCTGCCGCAGCTGGAGCAGTCGGGGCAGGGCGCCATCGTCTGCGTCAACTCGCTGCTGGCGCAACAGCCCGAGCCGCACATGGTGGCAACCTCCGCCGCGCGCGCCGGCGTGCTCAACCTGGTGCGCTCGATGGCCACCGAGTTTGCGCCCAAGGGCGTGCGCGTCAACGGCATCCTGATCGGGCTGGTCGAGTCGGGCCAGTGGCGCCGCCGTTTCGACGCGCGTCCCGAAGCAGACCGTCACCTGGACTGGGCCGCGTGGACCGCGCGCCTGGCCCGGCAGAAACATATTCCCCTTGGCCGCCTGGGCCTGCCCGTCGAGGCAGCCCGCGCCATCCTGTTCCTTGCCTCGCCGTTGTCTTCGTACACCACGGGCAGCCATATCGATATCTCCGGAGGACACTCCCGTCATGCCTAATCAACAACCGTACGAACAGCAGCAGGTTACCGTCGGCTGCGCCATCACGGCGTTTCTCGAGCAGTGCGGCGTCAAGGCCGCGTTCGGCGTGATCTCGATCCACAACATGCCGATCCTCGACGCCATGGGCGAGCGCGGCAAGATCCGCTTTGTGCCGGCGCGCGGCGAAGCGGGCGGCACCAATATGGCCGACGCCTACGCACGCACCACCGGCGGCCTGGGCGTGTGCCTGACCAGCACCGGCACCGCCGCCGGCAACGCCGCCGGCGCCATGGTCGAAGCGCTGACCGCCGGCACGCCGATGCTGCATATCACCGGCCAGATCGAAACGCCTTACCTGGACCAGAGCCTCGCGTACATCCACGAAGCCCCGGACCAGCTCACCATGCTCAAGGCCGTTTCCAAGGCCGCCTTCCGCATCCGCAGCGCCGACACCGCGATCAGCACCATCAAGCTGGCGGTGCAGACCGCGCTGACGGCGCCGACCGGCCCGGTCAGCGTGGAAATCCCCATCGACATCCAGGCCGCGCTGATCGACCTGCCGGCCGACCTGCAGCCGCTGCCGGTGCCGCAGCACGTGCCGTCGGCGCATGCGCTGGACGCGCTCGCCGAGCGCCTGGTCAAGGCCAAGCGCCCGCTGCTGTGGCTGGGCGGCGGTGCGCGCCACGCCAGCAAGCAGGTGCAGCGCCTGCTGGACCTGGGCTTCGGCGTGGTCACCAGCACGCAGGGCCGCGGCATCGTGCCGGAGGATGATCCGCGCTCGCTGGGCGCGTTCAACCTGCACAAGCCGGTCGAGAACTTCTACCAGACCTGCGACGCGATGCTGGTGGTGGGCTCGCGCCTGCGCGGCAATGAAACCCTGAAGTACGAGCTGAAGCTGCCGCGCCCGCTGTTGCGCATCGACGCCGATCCCGCCGCCGAGGGCCGCTGCTATATGAGCGACTACTTTGTCAGCGGCGACGCCGCGCTGGCGCTGGATGCGCTGGCGGATCGGCTTCAAAGCCGCATGCAGGTCGACCCGGCGTTCGCCGCCGACCTGCGCCGCGCGCACGATACCGCGGTCAACAGCCTGGTCGACGGCCTGGGCCCGTACTCGTCGCTGGTGCGGGCGCTGCAGGACGCGGTCGGCCGCAATTTCAACTGGGTGCGCGACGTGACGGTGTCGAACAGCACCTGGGGCAACCGCCAGTTGCGTATCTTCGACTCCCGCGCCGGCGTGCATGCGCTGGGCGGCGGCATCGGCCAGGGCCTGGCGATGGGCATCGGCGCCGCGATCGGTGCCGCGGCCACCGGCTCCGGCAAGAAGACCTACACGCTGGCCGGCGACGGCGGCTTCATCCTGAACCTGGGCGAACTGGCGACCGCGGTGCAGGAACGCGCCGACATGGTGATCGTGCTGATGAACGACAAGGGCTACGGCGTGATCAAGAACATCCAGGACGCGCAGTACGGCGGCCGCCGCCACTATGTGGACCTGCATACGCCGGATTACGCCACGCTGGCAAAGTCGCTGTCGCTGCGCCACGCGCGTGTCAGCAACCTGGCCGAGGTGGGCGCTGCGCTCGCGGCGGCCACGGCCGAGTCCGGCCCGTTCCTGCTGGAAATCGACATGCTGTCGATCGGTTCCTTCAAGACCATCTTCGCCGGTCCGCCGGTGAACAAGGATAACGAAGAGCCGGCGCGCGAACAAACCACTGTCAACGCCTGAGGGAGAGCCGCGATGCTGCATGTGTCCATGGTTGGCTGCGGCGCGATCGGCCGCGGCGTGCTGGAATTGCTCAAGAGCGATCCGGACGTGGTGTTTGACGTGGTGATCGTGCCGGAGCACACGATGGACGAGGCCCGCGGCGCAGTCTCCGCGCTGGCGCCGCGCGCGCGCGTCGCCACCCACCTGGACGACCAGCGGCCCGACCTGCTGGTCGAGTGCGCCGGCCACCATGCGCTGGAAGAGCACATCGTGCCGGCGCTGGAGCGCGGCATCCCGTGCATGGTGGTGTCGGTGGGCGCGCTGTCCGAGCCGGGCATGGCCGAGCGCCTGGAAGCCGCGGCGCGCCGCGGCGGCACGCAGGTGCAGTTGCTGTCCGGCGCGATCGGCGCGATCGACGCGCTGGCCGCGGCCCGTGTCGGCGGGCTCGACGAGGTCATCTACACCGGCCGCAAGCCCGCGCGCGCATGGACCGGCACGCCGGCCGAGCAGCTGTTCGACCTGGAGGCGCTGACCGAGACCACGGTGATCTTCGAAGGCACCGCGCGCGATGCGGCGCGCCTCTATCCGAAGAACGCCAATGTCGCCGCCACCGTGTCGCTGGCTGGCCTCGGGCTGGACCGGACTTCGGTGAAGCTGCTGGCCGATCCGCATGCCGTGGAGAACGTGCATCACGTGGAAGCGCGCGGGGCGTTCGGCGGGTTTGAGCTGACCATGCGCGGCAAGCCGCTGGCGGCGAATCCGAAGACGTCGGCGCTGACGGTGTTCAGCGTGGTAAGGGCGCTGGGGAATAGGGCGCACGCGGTATCGATTTGAAGGACCGACGGTTTGCTCCCCTCTCCCGCGCGCGGGAGAGGGGCCGGGGGAGAGGGCAGGAGCGTGCCAGGCACGACGCGCGTCACTTCGTGGAGACTCCCGCCCTCTCCCCCACCCCTCTCCCGCAAGCGGGAGAGGGGAGTCCCGCCCCGGCGTGGGTGGGGGCATCGCACCGAGATAACGCAGTACAGCCGGCAGCAACGCTCCGCAGGCAAACAGAACTAGCAGGCAACGACATGAAACAAGAAGTACTCTCCATCTGCATCGCCGGCCACTGGCGCCCGGGCACCGGCGACCGCTACGCCACGCGCTACCCCGCCACGGGCGAAGTCGTCGCCGAACTCAACGCCGCCAGCCTGGCCGACGTCGAGGAAGCCGTGCAGGGTGCCCACCACGCGTTCCTTACCAGCGGCTGGGCCCAGCGCAAGCCGCACGAGCGCGCCGCCGTGCTGTATCGCGTCGCCGAACTGATCCGTGCCAAGGGCGAACAACTGGCCCAGCGCCAGCGCCTCGACAACGGCAAGCCCATCAGCGAAACCCGCGCGCTGGTGGCCAGCGCCGCCGGCACCTTCCAGTTCTTTGCCGCCGCCTGCGAAACGCTGGAAGAAACCATCACGCCGCAGCGCGGCGACTGCCTGACCATGAGCGTCTACGAGCCGATGGGCGTGGTCGCGGCGATCACGCCGTGGAATTCGCCGATCGCCAGCGAGGCGCAGAAGATGGCGCCCGCACTCGCCGCCGGCAATGCCGTGGTAGTCAAGCCCGCCGAGGTCACGCCGCTGATGGCGCTGGAACTGGCGCGCATCTGCGAGGAGGCCGGCGTGCCCAGGGGTCTGATCAGCGTGCTTCCCGGCAAGGGCTCGGTGATCGGCGACGCCATCACGAAGCATCCGCTGGTGCGGCGCGTGTCGTTCACCGGCGGCACCACCACCGGCAAGCACATCGCGCATATCGCCGCCGACAAGATGATGCCGGTGTCGCTGGAGCTGGGCGGCAAGTCGCCGACCATGGTGTTCGACGATGCCGACCTCGACCATGCGGTCAACGGCGTGCTGTACGGCATCTTCAGCTCGTCGGGCGAATCGTGCATCGCCGGCTCGCGCCTGTTCGTGGCGCGTTCGCAGTACGAGGCCTTTATCGACCGCCTGGCGCATGGCGCCGCGCAGCTGCGCGTGGGCGACCCGGCCGACGAGCGCACCCAGATGGGCCCGCTGATCACCGACCGCCATCGCGATTCGATCGAGTCGTATGTCGCCGCCGGCGTGGACGAAGGCGGCCAGCTGCGCACCGGCGGCGTGCGCCCCGACGTGGCCGGCCTGCCCAACGGCTATTTCTACACGCCGACCATCATCGAAGGTCTGGATAACCACGCCCGCATCAGCCAGGAAGAAATCTTCGGCCCGGTGCTGGTGGCGATCCCGTTCGACGACGAGGACGACCTGATCGCGCAGGCCAACGACAGCGTCTACGCGCTCGCCGCCGGCATCTGGACGCGCGACTACAAGCGCGCCTGGCGCGTGGCCCGTGCGGTGCAGGCGGGCAACGTGTGGATCAACACCTACAAGCAGTTCTCGATCTCGACGCCGTTCGGCGGCTGGCGCGACAGCGGCCTGGGCCGCGAGAAGGGACGGCTGGGCATCCTGCAGTACATGGAGCAGAAGAGCGTGTACTGGGGCCTGAATGAACAACCGCTGCCGTGGGCCAACCACTGAACCCGGCACGCTGGAGAAAAAAGCCATGATCAAGGTATTGGGAATCGACGAGATCGTGTACGGCGCGGATGACTTCGACGCCTGCCGCGGTTTCTTCACCGACTGGGGCCTGGCCATCAAGCGCGACGACGCGCAGGGTCTGGATTTCGAAACGCTGAATGGCTGCCGCGTGCTGGTGCGTCGCATCGACGATCCGTCGCTGCCGCCCGCGATCGAGGCCGGGCCGACGCTGCGCGAAGTGGTGTGGGGCGTCGAATCGCAGGCATCGCTCGACCACCTCGCCGAAGCGATTGCCGATGCGCCGGGCTTTGTGAAGCAGGGCGAAGGCGACACCCTGCGCCTCGGCTGCACCGACCCGAACGGCCTGGCCGTGCGCTTCCAGGTCACGCGCAAGCACGAGGTGCAGGTCGAATGCGCGCTGATGAACACGTGGAACGACAAGCCGCGCCTGAACCAGCGCAGCCCGATCTACGACCACGCCACGCCGATCGAAGTGGGCCACGTGGTGTTCTTCGTCAAGGACGTCAAGGCGACCGAGCGCTTCTATGTCGAGAAGTTCGGCTTCGTGCCGTCGGACCGCTACCCCGACCGCGGCGCGTTCCTGCGCTGCACCGCCGACGGCGGCCACCACGACCTGTTCCTGCTGCAGCTGCCGGAGCCGAAGAGCGGCCTGAACCACGTCGCCTTCACCGTGCGCGACATCCACGAGGTCTTCGGCGGCGGCATGCATGTGTCGCGCAAGGGCTGGGATACGCAGCTCGGCCCGGGCCGGCACCCGATTTCGTCGGCCTACTTCTGGTACTTCAGGAACCCGGCCGGCGGCCTGATCGAGTACTACGCCGACGAAGACCAGCTCGACGAGCACTGGGAGCCGCGCGCCTTCGAGCCGGGCCCGACCATGTTCGCCGAATGGGCGATCGAGGGCGGCATCGACGGCAACACCCGCCGCCAGAAGGACGCGGGCGGCCCGGCAGGAAAGTTCCTGACCGAGAAGCGGTAAGCCATCGTCACTCCCGCGCAGGCGGGAGTCCAGCGTCTTTGAAGCGCTGGCGACATTCAAGAAGACACTGGATTCCCGCCTTCGCGGGAATGACAGACGAAGGAAGCAGCAAATGAGTGCCCACCAGTCCCTGACCCTGCGGGTCCAGGCCATGCGCTACGAAGCGCGCGGCGTGGTCAGCATCGAACTGCAAGACCCCGAAGGGAAGACCTTGCCCGAGTACACCCCCGGCGCCCATATCGACCTGCACCTGGGCAACGGCCTGGTGCGCAGCTACTCGCTGTGCGGCGCGCCGGAAACGCGCACCCGCTACACCGTGGGCGTGCTGCTGGACCGCGGCAGCCGCGGCGGCTCGCGCTACGTGCACGAGCAGCTGCGCGTCGGCGCCACGCTGACCGTGGGCGCGCCGCGCAACAACTTCGAGCTCGACGAGAGCGCCGCGCACACCGTGCTGGTCGCCGGCGGCATCGGCGTCACGCCCATCGTCTGCATGGCGCGCCGGCTGGCAGAGCTGGGCCGCTCGTTCACGCTGATCTACTGCGCGCGCTCGCGTGCCGAGGCGGCCTTCGTCGGACAGCTATCTGAGTACGGCGATGCGGTGCGCTTCCATTTCGACGACGAAGCGGGCGCGCCGCCGGACCTGAAGGACATGCTGGGCGGACTGGATCCGCAGACGCATTTCTACTGCTGCGGCCCCGGCCCGATGCTCAATGCGTTCGAGGCCGCCTGCGAAGCGCATGCCTATCCCAACGTCCATATCGAGCGCTTCGCCGCCGACCCGTCGACCGAAGCGGTGCAGGAAGGCGAATACGTGGTGCAGCTGTCGCGCACCGGCAGCCTGGTCAAGGTGCCGTCGGGCAAGTCGCTGCTGGACGCGCTGCTGGATTCCGGCGTGGAGGTCGAATACAGCTGCCGCGAAGGCGTATGCGGCTCGTGCGAGACCGCCGTGCTGGAAGGCTGCCCGGACCACCGCGACAGCGTGCTGAGCAACAGCGAGCGCGCCAGCAACAAGACCATGATGGTGTGCGTGTCGGGATGCAAGGGCAGCAAGCTGGTGCTGGATTTGTAATCCTGCCGTAGCGCCATCGCATGCCGACGGTGTTCCCCTCTCCCCTCATGGGGAGAGGGCAGGGTGAGGGGTGGTTTGGCAAGGCACCACGCCGTTAGAGCCGCCGGCCCTCACCCCCGGCCCCTCTCCCGCAGGCGGGAGAGGGGAGCAAACCTTCCCCAAGCGGGCCGCCCCAGAATCTACCGAGAAGTTCCCGTGCTAACCCAGAGACAAGACGCAGCGTCCCCCGGCGCACCGGTGGCCGCCACCGCAGGTATCGTGGCCACGGCCGACAGCGCCGGCCAGCGCGCCGCCAGCGCCCGCACCGGCCCGCTGACGCGCGGCAATATCGTCGCCCGCATCGAGCGCATGCCCGGCAACGCCATGCATGTGCGCGCCCGGCTGCTGATCGGCCTGGCGACCTTCTTCGATGGCTTCGACGTGATCGCCATCGCCGCCACGCTGCCGCTGCTGATCGCGCAGTGGTCGCTTACACCCGGGCAGATCGGGGTCCTGATCGCGGCGCCGTCGGTCGGGCAGCTGGTCGGGGCGCTGTTGTTTCCGGGGCTGGCCGAGCGCTTTGGCCGGCTACGCTCGATCGGCTGGAGCGCGGGCATCATCGGCCTGATGAGCCTTGCTTGCGGCTTCGCGCCGTCGTTCGAGATTTTCCTGCTGTTGCGCATCGTGCAGGGCCTGGGCCTCGGCGGCGAGCTGCCGGTCGCCGCCACCTATATCAACGAAGTCACGCGCGCGCACGGCCGCGGGCGCTTCGTGCTGCTGTACGAGGTGGTGTTCCCGATCGGCCTGATGGTGTCGAACGGCGTCGGCGCCTGGCTGGTGCCGCACTACGGCTGGGAGGTGATGTACTTCATTGGCGGCGTGCCGCTGGTGCTGTTCTTCATCCTGAGGCGCGTGATTCCCGAGTCGCCGCGCTGGCTGGCCGAAAAAGGCCGCCTGGAAGAGGCCGACGCCGCGCTGCGCGCGTTCGAGGCGCGCGCCAGGGGGCCGCTGCCGCCGCCGCAGAACGCCGGCGCCTACGAACACATGGTCCATCACCCGCGCCGGGGCGTGCGTGACCTGGTCAGCAAGGCCTATCTCGGCCGCACGCTGGCGGTGTGGATGCTATGGGCTACGTGCGGCTTCATCCAGTACGGGTTGTCGACGTGGCTGCCCACGGTCTACAAGACGGTCTACCACGCGCCGCTGCAGCTGGCGCTGAACCTGGCCGCGGCGGCATCGGTGCTGGGCGTGGTGGGCTCGCTGGTCTGCGCCATGATTGTCGACAAGGTCGGGCGCAAGCCGGTGATCAATGTGTCGTTCCTGCTGTGCGCGCTGTCGCTGGTGCTGGCCGGGGTGTTCCACGCCTCCAGCGTGTACGTGGTCGCGACCTTCTGCGCGCTGGCGATGGGCTTCCTCGCCAGCGGCTTCATCACCGCCTATGTCTATACGCCGGAGCTGTACCCGACCAGTGTGCGGGCCATGGGCTGCGGCCTCGGCGGAGCGTGGCTGAAGCTGGCAGCGATCTTCGCGCCGGGCCTGATCGCCAGCACCATCGGCAGCGGCGACCTGAGCTTTGCGTTCTTCGCGCTGTCGGTGGTGCCGGCGCTGGCCGCCATCACCGTGCATTGCCTTGGCATCGAGACCAAGGGACGGGTGCTGGAAGAGCTGGAGGTTTGAGCGGGCACGTGCCCATGCTGCTTCCGTCAGGAGCGCATGGGCAGCGCGGCTCGTTGCACCCCGATCAACGCTGTCAGTGCCGCAGCAGCGGGCACTTCGACTTCGATGCCGGCATGAAAGCCTGCTCGCCGGGCACCGTCGCCACCACCTTGTAGTAGTCCCACGGGTACTTCGATTCGGCCGGCGTCTTCACCTCGAACAGGTACATGTCGTGGATCATGCGGCCGTCTTCGCGGATGCGGCCGTTCTTCGCGAAGAAGTCGTTGATCGGCATCGCTTTCATCTGCTTCATCACCGCCGCGGTCTCGTCGGTGCCCGCCGCCTGCACTGCCTTCAGGTAGTGCATCACCGACGAATACGCGCCGGCCTGGCTCATGTTGGGCATCTTCTTCAGCTTCTCGAAATAGCGGCGTGGATGTCGTTGACGTACAGCAGGAGCCCCGCCATGCGCTGGGCGTTGTTGCGCGTGAGGCCGAATTCCGATGCCGCCTTGATCGCGTTGATGGCGTCGCCGCCGGCGTTGGCCAGTCCGACGATCTGCGCTGCGGCCCCTTCTTCTTATGCCTGCGCGCGCAACAGCTTGCGCAGTCCCTGGTACACCGCTTCGCGCTCCTGCGGCGACAGCTGCCGGATCACCTCGGCCTGTCCGCGCCGCGCCAACGGCATCACCTGGTCGTGCAGCGCGATGCCGGCTTCGGTGATGGCGCACAGCAGCTTCTTGCGCGGGGTATTGCCGGCAGAGGTCAGCTGCACCAGTCCGCGGTCTTCCAGCAGCCGCAGGGTGCGGCTGACCAGCGCCTTGTCCGAGGTGGACTGGGTCACCAGTTCGGCAAACGGCAATGCGCGCGCATGGGCCAGCAGCGCCAGGATGCGCCATTCCGGCACGGTCAGGCCGAACTGCTCCGCGTAGGGCTTGGTGACCGTGCTGCGCAGCGCCGTCACCAGTTGGCTCAGCATCGTGGTCAGGAAGTTATCGACGGTCAGGCCGCTGCCGGCCTCGTCGAGGTCGGTCCACGGGCTGGCGTTGGCGGCGGGGGCAGGGGTGGGCGCGGGCGTGCCATGGGCGGGCGCGGCATCACGGGGCATGCGTTCCTCTTGGTCTGGTCTGCCGGCCAGGATGCGTGGCCGGTTGGCGGGGCAGATTGTCTCACAGGCGCTTGCCATTGCCGCCACTGTGTGGCGATCCGGATGATCGGAAATAAATCGGCAAGAAACGAGATAGTCAATTAGTGGTTAACGTAAGTTGAGTTGTCAACTTACAGAGCCTACGATAGGTTTGTTCCTTTTGTGGACTTACGTTTCATTAATAAAACAACCAAAAGAGAGTTGTACCCAAGCCACCCCTGTTTTCGCGATGTGCACAACCGCTAACTCCCGCGTCGCGAATGCGCCCCCACAGGAGCTGTAGATGAGACAACAACGTTCCCGACGCGCCGCCGTCGCCATTGCTGCCATGGCCGTGCTCGGACTGAGCACGGGCAGCGTACTGGCTGCTGCCACGTATCCGGCCAAATCCGTGACCATGGTGGTGGCCTACCCGCCAGGCGGCGATACCGATGCCATGGCGCGGCTCTACGCCGACAAGCTATCGGCGCGCCTGAAGCAGCCGGTCATCGTCGAGAACCGTCCCGGCGCCGGCGGCGTGGTGGGTGCCGCATTCGTCAGCCGCGCGCCGGCGGACGGCTACACGCTGCTGTACACGCCGAACCCCTTCACGCTGGCGCCGACGGTGCTGAAGCTGGCGCCGTCGGCCAGCTATGACCCGCTGCACGGTTTTACGCCGGTAATCCAGACCGCGGTGCAGGCGGTGCTGCTGGTGGCCAATCCGCAGGCGGGCGTAAAGACCGTGGGCGAGATGGTGGCGGCGGCCAGGGCCGGCAAGGCGCTGACCTATGGCAGCCCTGGCGCCGGATCGCCGATGCATATCGCCGGCGAGATGCTGAACCGCGCCGCCGGCGTGAAGATCCAGCACGTGCCGTACAAGGGCGTGGCGCCCGCGGTCAACGACGTGGTGGCGGGGCACGTGCCGTTTGCCTACGTCACGCTGGGGCCGGTGGCGCAGTACCTCAATACGGGCCGGCTGATCCCGCTGGCGATCACCGATGCGCGGCGCTCGCCGCTGCTGCCCAACGTGCCGACGCTGGCCGAGCTGGGCTACAAGGACGTGGTGGTCGGCGCGTGGCACGGCGTGATGGCGCCCAAAGGCACACCGCCCGAGGTGGTCAGGACACTGAACCAGCAGCTCAACGAGGTGCTGCGCCTGCACGACGTGGCCGACAAGATGGCCACCTTCGGCGCCATCCCCGTCGGCGGCGCGCCGGCGGCGCTGGAGAAGGTCAACGCGGGCGACTACGAGCGCCTGGGCAAGGTGGTCCGCGAGCTGGCGATCACCGCGGAATGAGCCGCGCCGGCGCATCGCCTTCCAGCACCACGCCATCGGCAACGGAAACAACAAAGACAGACAGGAGGCCGGCATGAGCAGGGCCATCGTGGGAACGTCCACGCCGCAGGTGACCGCGCGGGAAAAGGTCATGGGGCGCGCACAGTATGCCGGCGACATCAAGCTGCCCGGCATGCTGCACGCCAAGGTGCTGCGCAGCCCGCACCCGCACGCGCGCATCGTGCGCATCGACACCGCCGCCGCCAGGGCGCTGCCCGGCGTGAAGCTGGTGGTGACCGGCCACGACGTGCCCGCCCGTCACTGGGGCCCGCACCGCAAGGAGCAGCGCATCCTGGCTTGCGGCGTAGTGCGACACGTCGGCGAGGAAGTGGCCGCGGTGGTGGCGCTCAGCGAGGAGGTCGCCCGCGATGCGCTGGACCTGATCCGGGTCGAGTACGAGCCGCTGCCCGCGCTGCTGACGCCGGCCGCGGCGCTGGCCGAGGGCGCGCCGGAGATCCATGCCGGCACGCGCAATATCGGCCATGAAATGCGCATCGAGCGCGGCGATGTAGAGGCCGCGTTCGCGGCTTGCGCCGCGGTGTATGAAGCCACCTACGAGATGCACTCGCAGTATCCCGGCTACCTCGAGCCGATGGCCTCGGTCGCGGCGCAGGACGGCAACGGGCGGCTGACGGTGTGGGCGTCGACGCAGTCGGTGTTCCTGGCGCGCGCGCGGCTGGCCGAGGCGCTGGACCGGCCGGTCTCGACCATCCGCGTGGTGCAGGCCACCACTGGCGGCGGCTTCGGCGCCAAGATCGTCGAGGAGAACAACAGCCTGATCTGCGCCTTCCTGGCGAGCCGGCTGGAGCGCCCGGTGCGGCTGGTCAACAACCGGCTCGAGGACTTCCAGGGCGCGCGCGCCAGCGTGCCGATGCAGGTGTGGCTGCGCCTGGGCGTGTCAGCCGACGGCGTGATCCGGGCCAAGGACGTGCGCATCACGGCCGAGTGCGGCGCCTATTCCGGACTGGCAGGCGATGTAATGCACGTCACCGCCATGCGCAGCGACAACATGCACCGCTTGCACAACGTGCGCTCGCACGCGGTGATGGCCTATACCAACAACCCGCCGCGCGGCGCCTTCCGCGGCTTCGGCGGGCAGCAGATGCAGTTTCCGCTGAACTGCCACCTGACGGTGCTGGCCGGCATGCTCGGCATCGATCCGATCGAAGTGCACAAGCGCAATGCCATCGGCGCCGGCGAGACCAGCGTGCATGGCTGGAAGATCAGCAGCACCGGCATGGCCGAATGCCTCGACATGACGCGCCGCGCCATCGGCTGGGACGGCAAGCGCGCGGCGCCGCGCGGCACCGGCACGCGCCGGCGCGGTGTCGGCATTGCCGCGGCGATGCACGTCAGCGGCAACCGCACGCTGGGCAACTGGGACGGCTCGACCATCCTGCTCAAGATGAACGAGGACGGGCGCGTGATGCTGCAGACCAGCGAGTGCGACATGGGGCAGGGCGCCAACACCATGCTCAGCCAGATCTGCGCGCAGGAGCTGGGCATTCCGCTGTCGCACGTTACCGTGATGGCGCCGGATACCGATACCGCGCCGTTCTGCCTGGGCTCGCTGGCATCGCGCGTGACCATCATCTCCGGCAACGCGGTGCTGCGCGCGGCGCGCGAGGCGCGGCAGAAGCTGCTGGCGCTGGCGGCGGAGAAGCTCCGCGTGGAGGCGCGGCAACTGGTGATCGCCGATGGCCGCATCCTGGTACCGGACCAGCCCGACAAGTCCGCCACGCTGGCCGAGATCGCGCGCCTGCATATCTTTCGCCACGGCGGCGAGGGTATCCACGTGCGCGCCAGCTACGACGCGCCCACGGTGATGCACGACGCCGACTACTACGGCAACGTCGCGCCCGCACATTCGTTTGCGGCGCAGGCGGTGGAAGTGGAGGTCGATACCTGCACCGGCCAGGTCACCGTGATCGACAGCTTTGTCGCCGACGACTGCGGCAAGGCCATCAACCCGCTCGCCGTGCATGGCCAGACCCACGGCGCCACCGTGCAGGCGATCGGCTGGACCCTGTACGAGCACCTGCAATACGAGGACGGCCGCCTGATGAACGGCAACTTCGCCGACTACACCATGCCTACCGCCGACGCCGTGCCGATGCTGCGCACCGACGTGGTCGAATCGAACGACCCCAACGGCCCCTACGGCGCCAAGGGCGCCAGCGAGACCGCGATCCTGCCGGGCGCGGCGGCGATCGCCAATGCCGTGTTCGACGCGGTCGGCGTGCGCATCCAGTCGCTGCCGATCACGCCCGAGAAGGTGCTGGCGGCCCTGCGCGCGCTGAACGAAAAGGAGGCTGCCCGTGCGTGACTTTGATTTCCTGGAACCGGCTACCGTGGCCGAGGCCAGCCACATGCTGGCCGACCTGGGCGACAGCTGCCGCCTCTTTGCCGGCGGCACCGCGCTGATGCTGGGCATGCGCCAGCGCATGCTGGCGCCCAGCCACCTGGTTTCGCTGGGCCGGCTCGATGCGCTGCGCGGCATCAGCTTCGATGCGCGCGAGGGCCTGCGCATCGGCGCGCTGACCTTGCATGCCGAGCTCGCGCGTTCGCCGCTGGTGCAGGCGCACTATCCGATGCTGGCCAGCATGGCCGCGCGCGTCGCCAATCCGCAGGTGCGCAACCAGGGCACCCTTGGCGGCAACCTCTGCTATGCCGATCCGGCCACTGATCCGCCCGGTTGCCTGATGGCGCTGGGCGCGCAGATCGTGGTCAGTGGCCGCGGCGGCGAGCGCGTGATCGACATCGAAGACTTCCTGGTCGACTACTACGTCACGGCGCTGGCGCCGGATGAAATCGTCACGCAGATCCGCGTGCCGGCCCCGGGTGCCGGCGCCGATGGCCACTATGCGCGCTTCCTGCGCACGGCCGCCGAGCACCGGCCGCTGGCCAGCGTGGCGCTGGCGGTGCGGCGCGAGGGGGCGTTCTGCGTCGAGGCCCGCCTGGCGGTGGGCGCGTCGACGCCGGTGCCATGCCGGCTCCGGCGCGCCGAGGCGCTGCTGGCGGGCCAGGCGGTGACGACGGAACTGGCCGCCCAAGCCGCGGCCATCGTCGCCGAGGACATCAACGCCGTGTCGGACGCGCGCGGGGCCGAGGACTACCGCCGCGAGATGGTGCGCGTGGTCGCGCGCCGCGCCATTGCCGCATTGTTCGGCGTGGCATCGGAGTAAGGAGCCTACTCATGAATCCAGTCAGCATCGAAGTCACCGTCAACGGTGAAGAACACCAGGTGCAGGTGCCGGCGCGGCGCCTGCTTGCCGACCTGCTGCGCGACGACCTGAACCTGACCGGCACCAAGCGCGGTTGCGAGACCGGCATCTGCGGCGCCTGCTCCGTGCTGGTCGACGGCGAGGTGGTCAAGTCCTGCCTGATGCTCGCGGTGCAGGCGCGCGGCCGCCATGTGATGACGGTGGAGGGCCTGGCCGCCGACGGCCAGCTGCATCCGCTGCAGCAAAGCTTCATGGAGCACGGCGGCCTGCAGTGCGGCTATTGCACGCCCGGTTTCCTGATGGCGGCGTGCGCGCTGCTCGCCAACAATCCCAATCCGACCGAAGACGAAGTCCGCCATGGCCTGAACGGCAACCTGTGCCGTTGCACCGGCTATGTCGGCATCGTCGAATCAGTCCTGTCCGCCGCGGAGGCAATGCGTGGAAATTGAAAAGACCCTGGTTACCGCGGCGCCGCCGGCGCGCGTGTGGGAACTGCTGCTCGACCCCAACGTGATGGGCGCCTGCGTGCCCGGCATGGAATCGATCGAAGTGCTCAGCGAGGTCGAGTACGTCGCGCACATGGCGGCAAAGATCGCCTTCATCAACGCGCGCTTCCGCCTGCATACGAAGATCGTCGAGACCCGCGCGCCCCATTACCTGCGCACCGAGGGTACCGGCGAGGACGCTTCGGTGGCCAGCTCGCTGCGGCAGTCGAGCGAGTTGTTCCTGACGCCGCTGGACCATGGCGGCACGCAGCTGCGCATCAAGGTGCAGGTCGATGTGCTGGGCCGGCTGGGCACCTTCGGCCTGAGCGTGATGAAAACCAAGGCCGACCGCATGTGGGACGAGTTCGGAGCCAACCTGCTGGCGCGGCTGTCGCCACAGGACGGGCAGCCCGCGCCCGAGGCGGCGCAGCAAGCGCCCGCGGCGCAGGCGGCCGCCGTCGCGCCGAGTTCGGTCGCCAACGGCCACGCAGTGCTGCGGGCCCGCCCGGAGGCGCCGCGAGCCGTTCCGGCCGGGCTGTTGGCGCGGCTGTTCGGGCGCGCCGACGCCGCGCGCGGGCCGCATGCCGAGATCTGCATCGAGCTGCGCCGCCCCGACGAGACTATCGTGGTGCGCTGGCCCGTGGCGCAAGGCGAGCAGTGCGCGGCGTGGCTGCGCGACTACCTGCGCGCGGGCACGTAGCGGCGTCGGCGGCCTTGCCGGCGGGGAACTGTCCGCAATACGGGTACCCTATCGGGTGCGGGCGTGATATATGAGAGCGTTGCGCCAAGACCGACTATTGCAGAGACAGACCATGACGACCGATTCGCCGCAGGAAGACACGCAGGAAGGCGGCCAGGAGGGTGCGCAGGAGGGTGCACCAGAAAGCGCGCAGGACAAGTACATCGTGCCGGGGCTGGAGCGCGGCCTGCGCCTGCTGGGCGAATTCAGCAACCGCGAGCGCACCCTGTCGGCCGCCGAGCTGGCGCGCCGGCTCAAGGTGCCGCGCTCGACCGTGTTCCGGCTGCTGGCCACGCTGGAAATGATGGGCTTCGTCGAGCGCACCGACGGCGGGCGCGAGTTCCGGCTGGGCATGGCGGTGCTGCGCCTCGGGTTCGACTACCTGGCCTCGCTGGAGCTGACCGAGCTTGGGCGCCCGCTGCTGGACCGGCTGCGCGACGAAATCCACTACCCATGCAACCTGGTGGTGCGCGACGGGCGCTCCATCGTCTATGTGGCCAAGTCGGTGGCGTCGCGTCCGTTTGCCAGTACCGTCAATGTCGGCACGCGGCTGCCCGCGCATGCCACGGTGCTGGGGCGCGTGCTGCTGGAAGACCTGTCGCTGGCCGAGCTGCGCGCGCTCTATCCGGAAGAGCGGCTGGAAGTCTATTCCGAAAGCACGCCGCGCACGGTCGAAGAGTTGTACGAAATGGTCCAGCGCGACCGCCAGCGCGGCTATGTGCTGCATGAAGGCTTCTTCGAGGCCAGCATCTCCACCATCGCCGCGCCGGTGCGCGACCGCAGCGGCAAGGTCACGGCGGCGCTGGGCGCCACCATCCCGGCCGCGCGCATCGACCCGGACCAGCTCGACAACATGGTGGAACAGGTGCGGCGGGCCGCGGCGGAGCTGTCGCGGCTGCTCGATTACCGGCCGGAGGTGCCCAGGCCGTTCGCCTGAACCGGGGCCGCCGGTACGGCGTCACCGCGGCGCAGCGTCGCTCCGGTAGCCCATCAGCGCAGACAGGTCGCGCGCTGCCTGCCGGACTTCCTTCTGCACGCGCTCGCGCAGCGTGCCGTCGGCGTCGAAGCGCTGCTGCGGGCCGGCCACGCTGATGGCGGCGATCACCGCGCCGTCGGCGCCGCGCACCGGTGCCGCGCAGGCATCGATGCCGGGTTCGTAGGCGGAGAAGCTCCAGGCACAGCCGCGCTCGCGGTCAGCGGCCAGGATCTCGGCCAGCCGCGCATGGGTGGCCGGGCTCTGCCCCGTGACCGCCGGCAGCGGATCGGGCCCCAGCAACTCGCGCAGCGTCTCGGGCGGCAGCTCTGCGATCAGCATCCGGCCCGGCGTGGTCAGGTGCGCGGCAACGCGGCTGCCCACCTGGATATTGCTGACCAGCGCTGCGGCTGGCATCTGCCGCAGCAGGTAGAGCGCATCGCCGCCATCGCGCACCGCCAGGTAGGCCGACAGCTGCAGCGACGCACTGAGCCGCGCCAGCACGCGCCCGGCAAAGCTGGTCAGGTCATTGGAGGCCAGCACGCGCGACGCCAGCTTCAGGAAATTGAAGCCGACCTGGTGGCCGCCCTGGGGCAGCCGTTCGACCATGCCTTCATGCTCGAGGGTATCGAGCAGGCGCATCACCGTGACCCGGTTCACGTCGATGCGGCGGCCGACTTCGCTCAGGTTGGCGGTGGCGCCGCCTTCGGCGATAAAGCGCAGCAAGCGCAGGCCGCGGATGACTGGCGACACCAGCTGGGCCTCGCGGGCATCCTCCGGTGCTGCGCCATCGTCGAGCTCAGGTTCGGTCGGCAGGTGGGACTTGGGCATGTTGGCTTGGACTGTCCATGGAAAACGGCCGCGCAGGCGGCCGTGCTGGCGTGGAACGCAGGCCGGCGGCTTCAGCCGAGGGCCACGTTCCAGGCGTCGTAATCGTACACCCAGTCGGCATTGCCGCCTTCCTTGAGCCAGGCATTGCTGCGCGAGCCCACCTGGATGCGACTGGTGCGCGCGTGGCGCGCGGCCTGGTAGCGCGCCAGCGCGGCCGGCACGCCGGCGGCGCCGTCAGTTGCGGCATCGGCCAGGCAGCGCGCCAGCACCACGCCATCCTCGATCGCCATACCCGCGCCCTGCGCCATGAACGGCATCATCGGATGGCAGGCGTCGCCCAGCAGCGTGACCGGGCCCGCCGACCAGGCCGGCAGCGGATCGCGCACGTACAGCGCGGAGATCAGCACGTCGTCGCAGGCGTCGAGCAGTGCGCGGGCCTCGGCATGGAAGCCGGCATAGGCGCTGCGCAGGTCTTCCACGCGGCCCGGCGTGGTCCACGACTCATGGCGCCACGCGTCCTGCGCGACGGTGGCGAAGACAAAGATGTCGCGGCCGCGGTTGAGCGGGAAGGTGACGATCTGCGTGGACGCGTCCGGACCCCACCACTTGGTGAAGGCCTCCAGGTTGGGCACCCCGGCCAGGCGCTCGGCGGGCACCACGGCGCGATAGGCCACCACGCCGGTGAAGATCGGGCTTTCCTGGCCGAACAGCGCGGTGCGCACGGTGGAATGGATGCCGTCGGCACCCACCAGCACGTCGACATCTTCCTGCGCGCCGTTGGCAAAGCGCAGCGTCGCCCCATCAGCGCGGGTCTCGATCGCTACGGCCTTGTGGGCGAGCCGCACACAAGCGGCCGGCACCGCGGCCTCCAGTGCCGTCATCAGGTCGGCGCGGTGCATGGTCAACTGGGGCGCGCCGTATCGCCGCTCGGCCTCTTCCTGCATCGGCAGGCGCGAGGTTTCGGCGCCGGTGTCCCACATGCGGCTGATGCGGTGGCTGGGACGCGCGGCAGTCTCGCGCAGGGCTTCGCCGACGCCCAGGCCGTCGAGGGCGCGCACGGCATTGGGGGTCAGGTTGATGTCGGCGCCGACGCGGGCAAAGCGGGGCGCCTGCTCGTAGACCACGGCTTCCATGCCTAGCTTGCTCAGTGCAATGGCTGCGGCCAGGCCGCCGATGCCGGCGCCGTTGATTCCGATTTTGAGGGGCATGGGGCTGCCTTGTGAAGCGGGCAGGAATGCGCTGCCCTATGGTTATGTTCATAAATGAACGAATCGTTCATAAAAGGTTATTGAGCGATTGGGGCGGCGTCAACCAGGGGAGAACCCCTAGGAGCGCCTCGGGGCCTTGCTTGGCGTTCAGGCAAAAAAAACAGCCGCACGTAGCGGCTGTTCACATCGACCGGATGCGGTCAACGGCGCATGTCCCGGACGCTCAAAGGCCCAACACCAGCTTGGCGATGATGTTGCGCTGGATCTCATTAGACCCGCCGTAGATCGACGCCTTGCGATAGTTGAAGTAGCGCGGCGCCAGCACAGCCGCATAGTCCGGGCCGACCCGCGGCGACGCCTCGCGTCCTTGCAACTCTGCCCACGTGTCCCGCACAAACGGCAGCGCCGCCGGACCCGCCGCCTCGACCGCCAGCTCGCTTGCCGCCTGCAGCGTCTCGGTGCCCGTGAGCTTGAGCATGCTCGACGCGGCGCCGATCGAGGTGCCGGATTCCACCCCGGAAAACACGCGCAGCTCCACCGCTTCCAGCGCCGCTGTACGCAAGTGCAGCGCGGCCAGCTTGCGCCGGAACACCGCATCGTCAAGCAGCCGCCCGCCGTCGTCGCCAGGCTGCTCCGCCGCAATCTCCGCGATCTTCGACAGCTGCTTGCGCAGCATCGGGCTATACGTGCCGCCGCGCTCGAATTCCAGCAGGTACTTGGCGTAGGTCCAGCCCTTGCCTTCCTCGCCGATGCGGTTCGCCACCGGCACCCGCACGTTCTCGAAGAAGACCTGGTTCACCTCCTGTTGCCCGGGCACGGGGCCATCCAGCGTCGGCAGCGGCGATACCGTAATGCCAGGCGTGTGCATGTCGAGCAGCAGGAACGAAATCCCTTCCTGGCGCTTCGATTCGCGACTGGTGCGCACCAGGCAGAACATCCAGTCGGCCCATTGCGCATGCGTGGTCCAGATCTTGGAGCCGTTCAGGATGTAGTGCTCGCCGTCGCCGTCGCTGCCGTGGTCGGCGCGCAGCTGCAGCGACGCCAGGTCGGAGCCGGAATTGGGCTCGGAATAGCCCTGGCACCACCACACGTCGGAGCTCAGGATGGGCGGCAGGAAGCGTTGCTTCTGCTCGGGCGTGCCGTACTTCATGATCACCGGCGCCACCATCTTCAGGCCCATCGGCGACACCGGCGGGCATCCCGCGGCAGCAAGTTCGGACTGGAAGATAAAGCGCTCGGTCGCGCTCCAGCCCGGGCCGCCGTATTCCTTCGGCCAGTTCGGCGCGGCCCAGCCGCGCGCGTGCAGCGCCTTCTGCCAGCGCACCTGTCCGGCCTTGTCGAGGTAGCCGTTCTTGGACTGCGCCATCATCGCGCGCAGGTCGGCGTCATAGGCCTGGGCAATCCAGGCGCGCACTTCTTCGCGGAACTGCTGGTCTTGCGGGGAGAAATCGAGATGCATCGACGGGCCTCGCTGGTAATCGATCGTGGGATCGGGGCGGCTTCAGGCCGCGTCCCGGGCGGGATAGAGCAGGTCGGCATAGCGGCGCAGGTGGTGCTCGGCCGAGCCGAACTGCAGGTCGATCGCCGTGACGCGCTTGAAGTAGTGGCCCACGGCCAGCTCCTCGGTCACGCCCATGCCGCCGTGGATCTGCACCGCGCCCTGGCCGACGAAGGTGCCCGCCTGACCGGCCTGGATCTTCGCCGCGCACGCGGCCTGCGCGCGCGTCTGCGGCGCGGCGGCGGCCTGCATGGCTGCCACCTGCGTCAGCGCCACCGATTGCTCCAGCTGCATGTACATGTCGGCCATGCGGTGCTGCAGCACCTGGAAGGTGCCGATCGGCACGCCGAACTGCTTGCGCTGGCGCGCGTAGTCGATGGTGTCGGCCAGCATGCGCGCCATCGCGCCATTGGCCTCGGCGGCCAGCGCGATCATGGCGTGGTCGCACAGCTGCTCGATCAGCGGCAGCGCTTCGCCTTCTGCGCCGATGCGCTGGCTGGCCGGCACCTGCACGTTGTCGAGCAGCACCTCGGCGGCGCGCTGCCCGTCGAAGGTGGGATATTCGCGCAGCGTCACGCCCGGCGTGTCGCGCGCGATCCAGAACAGGCTGATGCCGCACTGGTCCCGGCGTGCGCCGCTGCTGCGGGCGCTGACCAGCAGATGCGAGGCGAACGGTGCGCCGGCCACCGCGTGCTTGTGGCCGCTGAGCCGGTAGCCGTCGCCCTGGCGCGTGGCGCTGGCCTGCACGTCGTGCCGGCAGTAGCGGTTGGCGGGCTCGGCATGGGCCCAACCCACCGTAGCCTCGCCGCCGATGATGGCCGGGATCCACTGCGCGGCCAGCTCGGGGCTGCCGTGCAGCAGCGCGCCGCCGCCCAGCACCACGGTGCCCAGGTAGGGTTCCAGCACCAGGTGCCGGCCCAGCTGTTCCATCACCACCATATGCTCGACGGCGCCGCCGCCCAGGCCGCCGAGGTGCTCGGGAAACGCGGCGCCCAGGATGCCCAGGTCGCGCGCAAACGCGCGCCAGCAGTCCGGGCGCCAACCCGCCGCGGACTGCGCCGCCGCGCGGCGGGCTTCGAAATCGTAGTGATCGGCCAGGTAACGCGCGAGCGTGTCGCGCAGCATCGACTGTTCTTCGCTGAACTGGAAATCCACCTTGGCTCCTTCGGATAAGGGTGAGGCGTGAGGGCGGTAGTCTGGCGGGCATCTTCCGGCCAGGCCGGCGGGCGGCGCATCGTCGCATCGGACGAAGCTCAGATGCGGGCCGGAAGGCGGTGCCTGTGGCGGGCCGGCGGCGGCCTTCTTTTTGCGGCGCTGCGGCAAAACGCGGCCGTGCCGCTTCGTCGCTTCCGACGATGGTCGAACCGGCCAGGGTTCCGAGAATGCGGGATCGGCATCCGTCCACCCACCGTCCCAGTCGAGGAGCTCCAACGCCATGCATCCGCACATCCACGCGCAGCGCACGCACGACAAGCCCGCCGTCATCATGGGCGGCAGCGGCGTCGTCGTCACCTACCGCGAGCTGGACCAGCGCTCGAACCAGGTCGCCCACCTGTTCCGCAAGCTCGGCCTGCGCCCCGGCGACCGCGTGGCCTTCATGGTGGAGAACCATCCGCGGCTGTTCGAGCTGTGCTGGGGCGCGCAGCGCAGCGGCATCGTCTATATCTGCCTGAGCACGCGCCTGAACGCGGCCGACGCGGCCTATATCGTCAATGACAGCGGCGCGCGCGTGCTGGTCACCACGCACGCGCAGGCGGAGATCGCCGCGGCGCTGACCGGGCAGACGCCGGCGCTGCAGGCGCGCCTGATGCTGGACGGCACGGTGCCCGGCTATGAGGCCTATGAGACCGCGCTGGCCGATTGTCCGGCCACGCGCATCGCCGACGAGGTGACCGGCGGCGACATGCTGTATTCCTCAGGCACCACGGGACGGCCCAAAGGCGTGTACGCGCCCCCGTCCAGTCCCGACATCGACGCGCCGACGACGCTGACCGCGCTGTGCCAGCGGCTCTATGGCTTCGATGCCGACTCGCGCTACCTGTCGCCCGCGCCGCTGTACCACGCGGCGCCGCTGCGCTACACCATGTCGGTGCAGGCGCTGGGCGGCACCGCGGTGGTGATGGAGCATTTCGATGCCGAGCAGTTCCTGCGGCTGGTGCAGCAACACCGCATCACGCATACGCAACTGGTGCCGACGATGTTCTCGCGCATGCTCAAGCTGCCCGAGGCGCAGCGGCAGGGCTATGACGTGTCGTCGCTGCGCGTGGCGATCCACGCGGCCGCGCCGTGCCCGGTGCAGGTGAAGGAAGCGATGATCGCGTGGTGGGGGCCGGTGATCTGGGAGTACTACGCCGGCACCGAGGGCAACGGCGTGACCGTGGTCGACACGCCGCAATGGCTGGAACGCAAGGGCACGGTCGGGCGCGCCATGGTGGGCAAGCTGCGCATCTGCGGACCGGAT
Organism: Cupriavidus nantongensis; assembly: GCF_041726985.1. Taxonomy (GTDB): domain Bacteria; phylum Pseudomonadota; class Gammaproteobacteria; order Burkholderiales; family Burkholderiaceae; genus Cupriavidus; species Cupriavidus nantongensis_A. Next base: position 2,118,376 of record NZ_CP168302.1, read on the forward strand.
GGCGCGCTGCTGCCACCGGGCGAGCCGGGCACCATCTACTTTGCCGAGGGCCGCCCGTTCACGTACCACAACGACGAGGCCAAGACCGCGGAGACGCGACATCCGCAGCATCCGGACTGGAGCACCATCGGCGATGTCGGCTACGTGGATGCGGATGGCTATCTGTACCTGACCGACCGCAAGGCCAACATGATCATCTCCGGCGGCGTCAACATCTATCCGCAAGAGGCCGAGAACCTGCTGATGACGCACCCGAAGGTGATGGATGTCGCCGTGATCGGCGTGCCCAACGAGGATTTCGGCGAAGAGGTCAAGGCCGTGGTGCAGCCCGCCGACATGGGCCAGGCCGGGCCCGAACTGGCCGCCGAGCTGATTGCGTTCTGCCGCGCCAACCTGTCCGCCATCAAGTGCCCGCGCTCGGTCGACTTCGAGCCCGAGTTGCCGCGCCTGCCCACCGGCAAGCTGCTCAAGCGGCTGCTGCGCGACCGCTACTGGGCCGGACACGCCAGCAAGCTGGTGTGAGGCAGCGGCAAACGGTGCCTGGCCGCTGCCCGCGTTTTCGCCAGCGCGGCGGTTTACGTCATAATGCCTCGCTACAACACAGCCACGGCCACCCGCCTGCATCCTGCAGCGCCGGGGGCGCATGGCGCGCCCGCCAGGGGCCGCGATGTGCGGGAGACCACTGACAGCCAATGGCAAGTATCGAGGAGACCGGACGGCGCACGCCGCCACCCGCCGGCGCGGCGTCGCTGGCCGCCAAGCTGCGCCCGCCGCTGCTGACCCCGTTCCAGGTCCAGCGCGCGGCAATCTGCGATGCCGTGTGCGCGGCGGGCTTCGTCAAGCTGGTGCTGGTGCGCGCACCCGCCGGCTTCGGCAAGACCACTGCCATGCTCCAGTGCCGCGCGCGGCTCGAGGCCGCCGGCGGCCGCACCGCATGGCTGACGCTGGACCGCTCCGACAATGACCCCTCGCGCTTCCTCGGCTCGATCGAGGCCGCCATCGCACAGGGCCTGGGCAGCGGCGGGCCGGACCGGTCCGCGCGCCAGGCGCTGGCGCAGGATCCGGGCGAGCAGGCGCTGGCGCTGATCGACCGCCTCGCCAGCCATCACGGCGACTTCACGCTGTTCCTCGACGATTTCGAAGCCGTGCAGAACGCTGCCGTGGCCGGACTGGTCTGGCAGCTGGTGGAAAGCCTGCCGCCGGGCTGCCGCGTGGTGATCGGCACGCGCTGGGTGCCCGAAACCGGCCTGGGCCGCTTGCGCGCGCGCGGCGAGCTGCTCGAGATCGAGCCCGCGCAGCTGCGCTTTTCCGCCGACGAGACCGCTTCCTTCCTGCGCCAGGCGCGCGGGCTGAAGCTGGAACAGTCCGCCATCAGCGTGTTGCACCGGCGCACCGAGGGCTGGGCCACGGCGCTGTGGCTGGCGTCGGTGGCGCTGGAGCGGCGCACCCATCCGGAGGGCTTTATCGCCGGCTTCTCGGGCTCGAACGCGGCGATTGCCGATTACCTGGTCGAAGACGTCTTCCTGCACCTGCCCGAAGCGGTGCGCGACTTCCTGCTGCGCACCTCGATCCTGGACCAGCTGTGCGGGCCGCTGTGCGACGCGGTGTGCCAGCCCGCCGCCGGCAGCAGCGAGGAGATCCTCGCCTGGCTGGAGCGCGCCAACCTGTTCCTGCTGCCGCTGGAGAGCGAACGCTATGGCGAACGCGGCTCGGGCGCCGCGCCCGAGCAGTGGTATCGCTATCACAGCCTGTTTTCCGGTTTCCTGCGCGCGCAGCTGGCGCAGGCCATGCCCGAGTCCGTGCCGCAGCTGCACCTGTCGGCGTCGCGCTGGTATGAGTCGCAGGGGCGCCTGGTGCCGGCCATCGAGCATGCCTTCGCCGCCGGTGCGCTGACGCATGCGCTGCAGTTGCTCGACAGCGCTGCCGACGACCTGCTGGCACAGGGGCGCATGCGGCTGCTGACGCGCTGGCTGGAGTCGGTGCCCGCCGACGAACTGGCGCGGTTGCCCAAGCTGCAGATCGCGCGGGTATGGGCGGTATCGTTCACGCGCGGGCCGGCCGAAGCCATCGCGCTGCTGCAGCAGATCCCCACCGAGGGCGCGGCCGGCGACCTGCTGGCACATATCCGCGCACTGCGCCACATGCTGCTGAACATGATGGACCGCTTCGACGACGCGCGCGCCTTTGCCCGCAACGAGCTGCCGCCGTTGCCGATGGGCTATGCCTTCCCCGACGCGATCCTGGCCACCTCGATGGCGCGGCTGGCCGCGGTGGCCGGGGACTACCCCGAGGCGCGGCGGCTGCTGCAGGTGGCGCGCCACGCGGTGCGCGGGTCCGACAGCAACTTCAACAAGATCTTCTCGGAATCGGTCGAAGGGCTGATCGACCTGCGCCAGGGCCGGCTGCAGCAGGCGCTGGCGCGCTTCCGCATCGCCGCCAGCACGATGCTGCCGAACCGCTTCGGGCCCACCAACGGCAACGCCATGGCCGGCATCCTGCTGGCCGAGGGCTTGTACGAGAGCGGCGATTCCGAGCGCGCCAGCCGGCTGCTCAACGTCTACCTGCCGCTGTCGCGCGACCTCGGCCTGCCCGACCAGATCATCACCGGCCACGCGGTGCTGGCCCGTATCGCCTTCGAGCGCCGCGAGACCGACCAGGCCCACGAATGGCTGGCCCAGCTCGAAGCGCTGGGCCACCATCGCGGCCTGACGCGGCTGGTGATGGCGGCGATGCTGGAGCGCGCCCGCCTGGCGCTGCGCCAGGGCAATGTGCATGCCGCGCAGGAGGCGATCGAGCGCGCCGCCGATCCGGCGCTGTGGCGCACGCGCCCTGGCGTCAGCTCCTTTGCCAGCGATGTCGAAGACATCACGCTGGGCCGGCTGCGGCTGGACCTGTACGCGCGCCCGGGCACGCCGGTGCGCGAGGCCATCGAGCGCGAGCTGGCGGCCGCCGCGGGCAACCAGCTGATGCGCCGCGCGCTCAAGCTGCGCATCCTGCTGGCGCAGGCGTGGCAGCGTTGCGGCGACGGCGCGCATGCGCTGGTGGTGATGGGCGAGGCGTTGCGCTTCGGCGCGGCCGAAGGCTTCGTGCGCATCTTTGCCGACGAGGGTGACGATGTGCGCCGGCTGGTGGCCGACGCCTGCACGCGCCAGGCGGCGAGCCTGCCAGCCCCTTACGTCGAAAAGCTGCTGCAGGCTTGCGGCCAGGCCGCCGCGGAGCAGGCCGGCAGCGCCGGCCGGCCCGCACCGGCGACGCTGGTCGAGCCGCTGACGCCCAAGGAGCAGAAGGTGCTGCACCTGCTGGCCGAGGGCTATTCCAACGTCGCCATGGCCGAGCGCCTGTTCGTTTCAGAGACCACGGTGCGCACGCACCTCCGCAATATCAGCGCCAAGCTGCACGCCAGCAACCGCACCCAGGCGGTTGCGATCGCGCGCCAGCTCGGCCTGCTCTGAACCTCCGGCTCAGATACCGATTCAGATACCGATGAACTCGGTGAATTCCGCCAGCGGCGCGCGCCCGGCGCGCAGCCGGTTGGCGGGCGCCTCGGGGTCCTCGTAGCCGATCGCCATGCCGCTGAACAGCATCCGTTCGGCCGGCAGCGACAAAAATTCGGCGATGGTCTGCGGATACATTGCCCAGCACTCCTGCGCGCAGCTGTCCAGGCCTTCTTCGCGCAGCAGCAGCATCACCGTCTGCAGGTACATGCCCAGGTCCGACCATTGCGGCGGGCCCATGCGCCGGTCCACCGTGCAGAACAGCGCCAGCGGCGCGCCGAAGAAGGTGAAGTTGCTGGCGAACTGCGCCAGCCGCCGGGCCTTGTCCTCGCGCGGGATGCCGAGGTGGTGGTAGAGCGCCTCGCCCACCTGGAAGCGGCGTTCGCGGTAGGGCGAGGCCAGCTCGCGCGGATAGATGTCGTACTCGCGCGCTTCACCGGTCGGGGCTTCGGCGATGCGCGCGCGCATGATGCCGCGCAGCCGCTCCAGCGCCTCGCCGCCGACCACATGGATGTGCCACGGCTGCAGGTTGCCGCCGGACGGCGCGCGCGCCGCGGCGTCGAGCACGCGGCGGATGGTGTCGGGCGCAACGGCCCGGGGCAGGAAGCCGCGGACGGACTTGCGGCTGGCGACGGCCTGGCTGACTTTCATGGTGACTCCGGAAACAGGGATCGACGTGGGCGGATCAGGCGAAGGGCGGCTCGCTGGTCCAGTCGAAGAAGTCCGGCATGTCGTGCGACACGGTTTCCGGGAACGCGGCGGGGCGCTTTTCCAGGAATGCGCTGACGCCTTCCTTCACGTCGGCGGAGCGTCCCCGCGACTGGATCGCGCGGCTGTCGATCTTGTGCGCTTCCATCGGGTGGCTGGCGCCGGCCATGCGCCAGATCAGTTGGCGCGAGATCGCCACCGACACCGGCGCGGCATTGGCGGCGATCTCGCGGGCAATCGTCTGCGCTGCCGGCAGCAGGTCTTCGGGCGCGTGCAGCGAGCGCACCAGACCGCGTTCGTGCGCCTCCTGGGCCGAGAACACGCGGCCGGTATAGCACCACTCCAGCGCGGTCGAGATCCCGACCACGCGCGACAGGAACCACGACGACGCCGCTTCCGGCGTGATGCCGCGGCGTGCAAAGACAAAGCCGAACTTGGCATCGGTCGAGGCCAGCCGGATATCCATCGGCAGCTGCATGGTCACCCCGACGCCGACGGCGGCGCCGTTGACCGCGGCAATCACCGGCTTGAGGCTGCGAAAGATGCGCAGCGACACGCGCCCGCCGCCATCGCGATGCGCGGTGTCCGGGCTGGCGCCATAGCGCTTCTCGAAATCGAAGGTGGAGCTGCCGCCGGACAGGTCGGCGCCGGCGCAGAACGCTCGCCCGGAGCCGGTGACGATCACCGCGCGCACGTTGTCGTCGGCATCGGTGGCGTCGAACGCGGCGATCAGCTCGTGCATCATCTGCGCGGTGAAGGCATTGAGCTGGTCCGGGCGGTGCAGGGTGATGGTGGCGACGCCGTCTTCAACGGCATAGCGCAAGGTTTCGAACGAAGGCGTGGCTGGCGTCATGCGGGACTCCTGCTGGAGATGGGAAGGATGCCGAAGGGTGCCGGAACACGTGCCGGCAGCGGGGCGGGGCTCGCCCAACACTAGTGCAGATTGCGCCGCCCGCAATCGTCGCTTCCGACGAGGCTGTAACGGCGCCCACCACCGTAGACTGATGCCGATCAGGCGGCAGGGCCGGCACATCGCGACATTGCGCCGTTGCCGCTGCCCGCAGACAGCAAAAGGACCACCATGAAGACACGCATCACCGAACTGCTTGGCATCCGCTACCCGATCATCCAGGGTGGCATGCAATGGGTTGGCTACGCCGAAATGGCATCCGCCGTTTCCAACGCCGGCGGCCTGGGCATCCTGACGGCGCTGACGCAGCCCACGCCCGAGGACCTGGCCGCCGAGATCCGCCGCTGCCGCGAGATGACCGACAAGCCGTTCGGCGTGAACCTGACCCTGCTGCCGTCGATCAACCCGCCGCCGTACGCGCGCTACCTCGACGTCATCATCGAGAGCGGCGTCAAGGTGCTGGAGACCGCCGGCAACAACCCCAGGGAACATATCGCTCGGGCCAAGGCCGCGGGCATCAAGGTGATCCACAAGTGCGTGGCGGTGCGCCATGCGCTGTCGGCCGAGCGGCTGGGCGTGGATGCGGTCTCGATCGACGGTTTCGAGTGCGCCGGCCATCCGGGCGAGGACGATGTGCCCGGCATGGTGCTGATTCCGCAGGCGGTGCGCAAGCTGTCGATCCCGGTGATCGCCTCGGGCGGCATCGCCGACGGACGCGGCATGGCGGCGGCGCTGGTGCTGGGCGCCGAGGGCGTCAACATGGGCACGCGCTTCTGCGCCACGCGCGAGGCGCCGATCCACGACAACGTCAAGCAGGCGCTGGTGCAGGCCAGCGAGCGCGACACCAACCTGATCTTCCGCACCCTGCACAACACCGCGCGGGTGCTCAAGAACGCCGTGTCGGACGAAGTGGTGAGCATCGAGCGCCGTCCCGGCGGTGCGCAGTTCGAGGACGTCAAGCACCTGGTCGCCGGCGTGCGCGGCAAGGCCGCGCTCAAGGCCGGCGAGACCGACGGCGGCATCATCAGCGCCGGCCAGTGCGTGGGCCTGATCGATGACGTGCCCAGCTGCGAAGAACTGATCGCGCGCATGGTGGCCGATTGCCGCGAACACCTCAGCGTGGCCTCGCGCTACTTTGCCTGACGCCATGGCCGAGGCGGAAATCGAGGCGGCAATGACCCGCGCCATCGTCGCGCCGGCCGAACCCGGCGCTGACGTGCCCGAGGGTTTTGTCCCCCTGCGCCGGATGAGCGGCTACATGGCGGGCTTCGGCCAGCTCTACCTGCACGCCGAACGCCGCACGCTGGCAGTGCGCATCGACGAGAGCCACCTGAACAACCTGGGCATTCCGCACGGCGGCATGCTGGCGACACTGGCCGATACCGCCATCGGCATGATGATGTCGCTGGAAACCGGCCGCGCCAAAAGCGCGGTCACGGTCAACCTGAGCCTCGACTACCTCGACTCGGCGCGCCCGGGCGACTGGGTCGAGGCCCGCGTGGAGTTCGACAAGCTCGGCTCGCGGCTGCGCTACGGTACCTGCCGGCTGTTCAGCGGCGAGCGCTGCCTGCTGCGCGCCACGGCGATCTTCGCGGTGCTGGCGCCGCGCGCCTGAGCGTTGCGGCAACTTCGTCGCTTTCGACGACGCTCGCCGCCACCCGCGGCGCAACAATAACCATCGATGCTGCCGGCACCCGCGCCGGCATGCCGCACAACACAAGGGCTGCCCGGGCGGCCTGCACCGAACCAAGGAGATCACATGGCAGAGGCATACATCGTCGCGGCGGTCCGTACCGCCGGCGGCCGCAAGGGCGGCAAGCTGTCGGGCTGGCATCCGGCCGACCTGGCCGCCCAGGTGCTCGACGCACTGGTGGAACGCACCGGCGCTGACCCTGCGCTGGTCGAAGACGTCATCATGGGCTGCGTGAGCCAGGTCGGCGAGCAGGCCGGCAACGTGGCGCGCAATGCCATCCTGGCCTCGCGCCTGCCCGAAAGCGTGCCAGGCACCTCGGTCGACCGCCAGTGCGGTTCGTCGCAGCAGGCCCTGCACTTTGCCGCGCAGGCGGTGATGTCGGGCGCGATGGACATCGTCATCGCCGCCGGCGTCGAAAGCATGACGCGCGTGCCGATGGGCCTGTCCTCGCAGCTGCCGGCGAAGAACGGCTTCGGCGTGCCCAAGAGCCCGGGCGTCGAGGCGCGCTACCCCGGCGTGCAGTTCAGCCAGTTCACCGGCGCCGAGATGATCGCGCGCAAGTACGAGCTGTCGCGCGAACAGCTCGACGCCTACGCGCTGCAAAGCCACCAGCGCGCCATCGCCGCCACCAAGGCCGGCCGCTTCAGCGCCGAGATCCTGCCAGTGGAAGTGCGCACCGCCGATGGCGCCAATGGCGAGATGCACACCACCGACGAAGGCATCCGCTACGACGCCACGCTGGAAAGCATCGGCAGCGTCAAGCTGATCGCGGAAGGCGGCCGTGTCACCGCCGCTACCGCAAGCCAGATCTGCGACGGCGCCGCGGGCCTGATGGTGGTCAACGAGGCCGGCCTGAAGAAGCTGGGCGTCAAGCCGCTGGCGCGCGTGCACAGCATGACCGTGATCGGCCATGACCCGGTGGTGATGCTGGAAGCGCCGCTGCCGGCCACCGAAGTGGCGCTCAAGCGCGCCGGCCTGCGCATCGGCGATATCGACCTGTTCGAAGTCAACGAAGCCTTCGCGCCGGTGCCGCTGGCCTGGCTCAAGGCCACCGGCGCCGACCCGGAGCGCCTGAACGTGCATGGCGGCGCGATCGCGCTGGGCCATCCGCTCGGCGGCTCCGGCGCCAAGCTGATGACCACGCTGGTGCATGCGCTGCATACGCATGGCAAGCGCTACGGCCTGCAGACCATGTGCGAAGGCGGCGGGCTGGCCAATGTGACCATTGTCGAGCGCCTGTAAAGCAGAGGCGCAGCGACGACACCGAGCACGAGAAAAGGCAGTAAAGGGAGAAGGACCGGCGGCGCGGGCATGTCAAAGTGCCCGCGCCAGCAGCCGGAGAAAGATAAAAAAATGGCCGCGCAATCGCGGCCATTGTCATTGGAGCGGCGGATAGCGCCGAGCGCGCAATGCGCGCCATGCGCGTCAGGCGAAGGTCACGGCGCTGCGCCGGTCGGCACGCTCGAGGTGGGGCACGTTGTTAAAGCTCAGCAGACGCTGCACGCCGCGGCCGACGATGATCTCGCAGAACGCGGTGTTGCGGAACTGCAGGTTCATCTCGATCGCGGCCTGCGCCGGCGCGCCGAGCAGGTCGGCGGTGGCGCGGCCGATGGCGCCGCCCGAGCTGACCACCAGGATGGCGTCCTCGCGCGTGGTGCCCTCGCTGGCCTGCGCCAGCGCGCCGGCAATGCGCGCGCCGAAGTCGGCCCAGCTCTCGGGCATGTCGGCCAGCCCGTCCTGCGTCCAGGCCGCGTAGGCCGCGCGGAAGGTGCGCCAGTAGTCGTTGTAATCGGAGTTCTGGTGGGCGCGGTGGTCGGCGCCGCCGGTGTGGCAGCGGTACAGCGCCTCGCCGTCGTATTCGTTCAGGCCGGGATGCGAGATCACCGCGGCCTGCGGCTGCCCCATGCCGGCCAGGATTTCCGTGGCGGTGTCCTGCTGGCGCACCAGCGTGCCGGCCACGACCCGGCTGAAGCTGACGCCGCGCTCAGCGAAATATTCGCCAAGCCAGCGCGCCTGCTGCCGGCCGGTGGGCGACAGGCAGTCGTAGTTGGCGGCGCCAAACGAGGCTTGTCCGTGGCGGACGAGGAAAAGCGTGGCCATGAGCGGTCCCGATAAGCAGTGAGGCGGATAGGGCTGCCTCGGCGCGGGGCCGGGCGTGGGCAGATTGTAGGGAGCGCCGGCGCCACCGCCAAGCAAGCGCCGCCCAAATTCATAGCAGCCATGGCCCGGCTGCATTACCCGGCAGGCTCAGGCGGTCCCGGCCGGCCTGACGTCGAGATAGCCAGCCATCAGGCGGCTCAGCTCGGTGATCAGCCGCTCGTCGTCAAGGTGCAGCGGGCCGGACTCGTTGAGCACGGCATTGACCAGCACGCTGAAGACGGCCTGCATGGCAAAGCGCACGCGCAGTTCGGCGGTGTCGGCGGGCAGCGGCAGGCGCGGCACCAGCAGCTGCACCATCCGCTCCACGATCGCTTCACCGTTCTGGCGGTGGGGCAGCCATTCCTCGGGACGCGTGGAGGCATGGCGCAGCGACGCGCGCATCACGCCACGGTTGGCCAGCGTGCCGAGCACCATGAACCTGGCGGTCTTTTCCAGCAGCACCGGGGTGGCGACATCTTCCCAGCGTTCCTGCGCCAGGTAGCGGTCGATCGAGGCCGAGGTCTCTTCCATCACCAGCGCGCGCAGCGCCTCGAAATAGGCCATCTTGTCGCGGAAGCGCCCGTAGAAGGCGCCCACCGAGACCTGGCACGCCGCTGCGATCTGCGCCACGGAGACCGCGGCGAAGTCGCGCGTCGCGAGCAGTTCGCGGCCTGCGCCGAGCAAGGCCTGTTCGGTCTCGCGCGCCCGGCGCTGCCGGGGCGGTTGCAGGATCGAGGGGGTGTCGATACGGGGGAAGGAAGCGTTGGCGGGGAAGCTGGACGGCGTCGCTGACATGGTCGTATTTCCGTATTCGAATTCGGATTCGAATTTGAAAATACCGGTGCGCACCGCAATGCGTCAAGGGGTTTTGTCGGTTGGCCCTGCAAATGCCCCGCACGGATGCCGTGTGGCGCACGACGGCGCGAGCCGCGTGCCTTGCGCTTTGCGGGGCCATCCATCAGAACATTCTGAATGCGTGCGTGAGGTCAGGGCTTAGCTGAACCGCGGGCTCAGCTCGTCGCGCATCCAGTCGATAAAGGCGCGGGTGCGCGCCGGCAGCAGCCGCGCGTGGGGATAGATCAGCGACAGCGGCCATGCCGGCAGCTCGAAGTCTTCCAGCACGATGCGCAGCTTGCGCTCTTCGACCAGTTGCGCGACCTGGTACGACAGGAAATGACCGAAGCCGGCACCGGCGGCACAGGCGGCCACGGCGGGCGCGGTCTGGTTGAACTCCAGGTTGCCCGACACCGGCACATGGAACTCGCGTTCGCCGTCGCGGAACGACCACCAGTGCGCATGGTTGCCGGTGAAGCGCAAGCAGTTGGCGCCGGCCAGCTCGTCCGGGTGGCGCGGCACGCCGTGCTTGCGCAGATAGGCGGGCGTGGCGACCACCACGCGGCGGATGCGGCCGACGGATTGCGCCACCAGCGTGGAGTCGGCCAGCGGGCCGATGCGCACGCCCACGTCCAGGTCTTCCTCGAGCAGGTTCACCACGCGGTCGGTGAATTCCATGCGGCAGCGCACGCGCGGATAGCGCTGCACGAAGCGCGTCACCGCCGGCGCCACGTACATCTGGCCGAACAGCACCGAGGCGGTCAGCGTGAGCTGGCCGCTGGGCTCCACATGGCTCTCGGTCAGGCCGGCTTCGACTTCGTCGATATTGGCCAGGATGCGCCGGCAGCCATCCAGGTAGCTGCGCCCCTCGGCGGTCAGCGACAGCCGCCGCGTGGTGCGGTTGAGCAGCCGCACCTGCAGTTCGGATTCGAGCGCCGCCAGCGTGCGTACCACCGCCGGCAGCGAGGTATGCAGCGACGCCGCGGCGGCCGTCAGGCTGCCTTCGTCGACGATCCGCACAAAGGTCTGCATCGCACGTAGCTTGTCCATGGCGCCAAACATTACTCCATTTTCTGGAGTAGTTAAATATCAATGGCCCCATTTATTCCAGTGTCGCCGGCCCCGAGAATCCGTCCATACCAACCGCTCAGGAGAGTGCCATGCAACAGACCAATTCCCCCGCCGTGCCCGCCAGGCCGCTGGTGTTGTACCGTTCGCCGCTGTCCGGCCACGCACATCGCGCCGAACTGATGCTGGGGCTGCTGGGCCTGCCTTACCGGCTGGTGGACGTCGACCTGCGCGGCGGCGAGCAGCGCAGCGAGGCCTTCCTGCGCCTGAACCCGTTCGGCCAGGTGCCGGTGCTGGACGACGACGGCGTGGTGCTGGGCGATTCCAACGCGATCCTGGTCTACCTGGCCACGCGCTATGACGACGGCCGCTGGCTGCCGCGCGATCCGGTCGGTGCCGCCCGCGTGCAGCGCTGGCTGTCGGTGGCGGCCGGCGAGATTGCGTTCGGCCCGGCCGCCGCGCGCCTGGGCGTGCTGTTCGGGCGCCCGGTGCCGATGGAAGACGCCGTCGCCCGCGCGCAGCGGCTGTTCACGCTGATGGAGTCCGTGCAGGCCGGGGGCTCCTTCCTCGCCGCCGATCACGCCACCATTGCCGACGTGGCCGCCTACAGCTACATCGCCCGCGCCGAGGAAGGCAACGTGCCGCTGGCGCCGTACCCGGCGCTCGGTGCCTGGCTGCGCCGCGTCGAGGCATTGCCCGGCTTCGTGCCGATGGTGGTATCGAAGCCCAGCCTGGCCGCCTAGCCCTTGCATCCGGCGAGCGCCAAGCCATTTCCGTTGCGAAGGAGCAAACCATGGACCTGCCCACCTGGCCGCATGCCGGCCTGCCATTCCACGCCGGCGAACTCGCGGCACAGCAGCGCGCCGGCAAGCGCGAGCGCATGGCCGCGGCGGGTCCGCGCGTGATCCGCGGCGAGATGCCGGAACAGCACCGCACGTTCTTTGCGCAACTGCCGTTCCTGCTGGCCGGCGCGGTCGATGCCGACGGCATGCCGTGGGCCACGCTGCTGGTCGGACCGCCCGGGTTTGCGCAGACGCCGGACGCCACGCACCTGCGCATCGACGCAGTGCCATTGCCCGGCGATCCGCTGGCCGCGGCGCTGGAGCAGGGCGCCCGCATCGGGCTGCTGGGCATCGAGCTGCCCACGCGCCGGCGCAACCGCATGAACGGGATCATCGTGGCGCGCGATCAGGTGGGGCTGACGGTCGAGGTCGAGCAGAGCTTCGGCAACTGCCCGCGCTACATCCAGCTGCGCGACGTAGCCGCTGCCGAGCCTGCCGCCGCGCCCGCGACATGGCACGGCGACGCGCTCGACGCGCATGCCAGTGCCTGGCTGCGCGGCGCCGATACACTGTTCATCGCGTCCAGCCATATCGCGTCGCCGCAAGACGAGGGCGAGCACGCAGGGGGTGTCGACGTCTCGCACCGCGGCGGCAAGCCTGGCTTTATCCGCGTGGACGACGCCCATACCCTGACGTTCCCGGATTTCAACGGCAATAACTTCTTCAACACGATCGGCAACTTGCTGGCCGATCCGCGTGCGGGCATCGTCGTGCCGGATTTTGCCGACGGTTCGCTGCTGCATGTGGGCGGTCGCGCCGAGGTTATCTGGGAGGGCGAGGAACTGGCCGCCTACGCCGGCGCCGAGCGGCTGGTGCGGCTGCATGTCGAGCGCGTGGTGCGGCGCGAGCGCGTGCTGCCGCTGCGCTTCGCGTTCCGGGAATTCTCGCCGGTGCTGGCCGATACCGGCGCGTGGCCGGAACGCTGAACACGGCTGGAGCAGAGCCGGGCGATGGCCGGCTTCAGCCGCGCGCCCGGTATTTGAGCGCGGCGCAGCGCCCGGCCAGCGCGGTGATGCAACAGGCGTCGCCGCGCCATTCACCGCCGGTCACGATGCCATTGGGATCGGCCACCAGCTTGCGCTGGCATTGCCCCGGCACAGGCGTGCGCTCCATGCCGGCATCGCGCGGGCCGCTGCCTGGCGGCCGCGCGGCCGGCACGGAATCGGTCCAGACGTAGGCGGTGCCGGCGGGAAGGGCCTGTACGGCCTGAGGTGGGCCCCACTGGCGCTTCGCCTCATCGACCGGAACGCTCTTCCAGGAATCGATGACGTCTTGCATCGCGCCCGTCCCGATTCCGGCGCAGGCCGCCGCCAAACTTGCCCCCAAGGTCGCCGCGCACAGGACCGAGACGCGGGCATGCCTGCGCGCCACGGTTCGGGCGGCATACGCTACTGGGGCTGGATCGGCGGGCATGGGGACTCCACATCGGCGCGGCCGTCGGCAAGGGCCGGTCTGTGGAGACTAGTGGAGCCGTCACATCGATTGCAAGGGGCTTTTGGGGCTTGGCGTACAGATTGCCGGGGCCTGCGGTAAGGCGGACCTACTCGGCAAACAAGCCCAGGGTTTGCTGCCCTGCTGTGGCAAAGGACTTTCGTGCAGCAGGCGTCGACACCGTGCGTGCAGGACGCGGGGCTTCAGCGGCGGTCTCCGGCGCGGTCAGCGTGAAATCCCGCCGCACGGACAGGGGCACCGCGTCCGGCATCCATTGCTCCCGGCGCGGCGCCAGGATCTGGTAGGTGTCCAGGTCGAAATGCGCGGGCGCGGCGGCCAGTGCGCCGGCGTCTTCCAGCGTGTCCGCGCAGCCCAGGTAGCACCACTCGTCCACCACATGCCACCAGGCGCGCGCGCCGTGTTGCTCGCGCCAGGCCACCGGGCCGTCGAACGGCCATGGCACCAGCGCGATCGGCCCCAGCGCGGCGGCCACACGGGCACGATGTTCGCGCGACGATTCCACGCCGACGCAGGCGCCGGCGCAGCGGTGGACCTGGCGCGCAAAACAGGGGCTGCCACGTCGGGTGGTCTTTTCGAGCGACAGCGTGGCCATGCACAGGCCGTGCTCCTCGGCCAGCGCGCGCAACCGTGCCTCGGCCGCGCCACGGCTGCCGAAGACGCCGAACAGGTCGCGAGGCCGGCAGAAGTCCGTGTTGCGATCCGAGCGCAGGCGCGGCACCGGCAACTGCTGCGGCAGCTCCCAGGCGTACAGGCGGGTATTCCGGCGCAGCAACTGGTTGTGCACCGGTTGCATGGCCTTGACGAGGCGGGCTTCCAGCAGCAGCGCGCCGGTTTCGCCGCCGGTTTCGCGCCATTCGACCCGGCGCACCAGCCGTGCCAGCCGCATATCCTTGCCGTAGCGGTAGTCGCCGGAAAAATGCGCGCCGATGCGCTGGCGCAGGTGGACGCTCTTGCCGATATAGAGCGGCACGTCCTGGTCGCCATAGAAGATATAGACGCCCGGTGCCGCGGGCACGTCTTCGAGCGCGGTCTCTTCCAGGCCGGCCGGCAGGCTCGCGCGCCGCACCAGCGTGCGCACCGCCGCTTCGACCAGGTCGACCGAATAGGTGGCATGGATCTTCTGCCAGAACTGCCACAGCAGTTCGGCATCGGCCAGCGCGCGGTGCCGGCCCTTGGGCGTCAGGCCGAAGCGGGCGATCAGCGCGTCCAGGCCATGGCGCTCGACCGATGGATACAGCGAGCGCGAGAGCCTGACGGTGCACAGCACGTCGGCCCGGAACGTCACACCGGCACGCCGGAACGCATTCTTCAGGAAGCCGTAGTCGAAGCGTGCGTTATGGGCCACGAACAGGCGGCCCTGCAGGCGCTCGGCGAGCGACTCGGCCAGGGATTCGAAGGTGGGCTGGCCGCGCACCATGTCGTCGCTGATGCCGGTCATGCGCTGGATAAACGGCGGGATCGACATGCCGGGGTCGAGCAGGGTCTCCCATTCGACAATACCGTCGGGGCCCACTTCGACCACGCCGATCTCGGTGATGCGGTCACGCTGGGCGTCGGCGCCGGTGGTCTCCAGATCGACAAAGACAATAGGACGCGACAGTGCGGCGGCCAGCGACTGGGCGTCTAGCAGGCGGGTACCGTCCGCTGGCAGGCGCGACGGTTGATAGGTAGGCAGGTCAGGCATTTGCCGATTTTAAGGGGCCGCCGATGGCGGCACGAAGAAGTTTTCAAATACCCCTTGCCAACCCCGCCGCGCTCGCTTACTATTCGCCCCCTCGCAACACGACGCGGTCCCTGCAAGGCAGGCGCAGCAAGGGTTGCGGGGTTGGCCGGAAGGTTGGCGCAGCGAGGTTTGCAGCGCTGACGGCAGCAAAAAAGATTGCTGCAAACGGTTGACGAAACGAAGAAAGCTCTGCATAATCTCGTTTCTCTGCTGCAGACAACGCAGCGCGCTGAACGGCAAAGCCGGGTGGCGAAGTTCTTTAACAAGCAAACAACCGATAAGTGTGGGCGCTGGGTAGCGGACGCCGCTGTCTCCGGACAGTGCTGCTTCAAGTTATACAGTGCTCGCACAGCAAAACGTGACTGGGTCTTCGGATCTGGTCAGTCAGTTTTCTGAGAGTGAGCGACCGCTCGAAAGAGCGAGGACCTTCGGGTCCACACAGAGATTGAACTGAAGAGTTTGATCCTGGCTCAGATTGAACGCTGGCGGCATGCCTTACACATGCAAGTCGAACGGCAGCGCGGGCTTCGGCCTGGCGGCGAGTGGCGAACGGGTGAGTAATACATCGGAACGTGCCCTGTCGTGGGGGATAACTAGTCGAAAGATTAGCTAATACCGCATACGACCTGAGGGTGAAAGCGGGGGACCGTAAGGCCTCGCGCGATAGGAGCGGCCGATGTCTGATTAGCTAGTTGGTGGGGTAAAGGCCTACCAAGGCGACGATCAGTAGCTGGTCTGAGAGGACGATCAGCCACACTGGGACTGAGACACGGCCCAGACTCCTACGGGAGGCAGCAGTGGGGAATTTTGGACAATGGGGGCAACCCTGATCCAGCAATGCCGCGTGTGTGAAGAAGGCCTTCGGGTTGTAAAGCACTTTTGTCCGGAAAGAAATGGCCTGGGCTAATACCCCGGGTCGATGACGGTACCGGAAGAATAAGCACCGGCTAACTACGTGCCAGCAGCCGCGGTAATACGTAGGGTGCGAGCGTTAATCGGAATTACTGGGCGTAAAGCGTGCGCAGGCGGTTTGATAAGACAGGCGTGAAATCCCCGAGCTCAACTTGGGAATGGCGCTTGTGACTGTCAGGCTAGAGTATGTCAGAGGGGGGTAGAATTCCACGTGTAGCAGTGAAATGCGTAGAGATGTGGGAATACCGATGGCGAAGGCAGCCCCCTGGGACGTCACTGACGCTCATGCACGAAAGCGTGGGGAGCAAACAGGATTAGATACCCTGGTAGTCCACGCCCTAAACGATGTCAACTAGTTGTTGGGGATTCATTTCTTCAGTAACGTAGCTAACGCGTGAAGTTGACCGCCTGGGGAGTACGGTCGCAAGATTAAAACTCAAAGGAATTGACGGGGACCCGCACAAGCGGTGGATGATGTGGATTAATTCGATGCAACGCGAAAAACCTTACCTACCCTTGACATGCCACTAACGAAGCAGAGATGCATTAGGTGCCCGAAAGGGAAAGTGGACACAGGTGCTGCATGGCTGTCGTCAGCTCGTGTCGTGAGATGTTGGGTTAAGTCCCGCAACGAGCGCAACCCTTGTCTCTAGTTGCTACGAAAGGGCACTCTAGAGAGACTGCCGGTGACAAACCGGAGGAAGGTGGGGATGACGTCAAGTCCTCATGGCCCTTATGGGTAGGGCTTCACACGTCATACAATGGTGCGTACAGAGGGTTGCCAACCCGCGAGGGGGAGCTAATCCCAGAAAACGCATCGTAGTCCGGATCGTAGTCTGCAACTCGACTACGTGAAGCTGGAATCGCTAGTAATCGCGGATCAGCATGCCGCGGTGAATACGTTCCCGGGTCTTGTACACACCGCCCGTCACACCATGGGAGTGGGTTTTGCCAGAAGTAGTTAGCCTAACCGCAAGGAGGGCGATTACCACGGCAGGGTTCATGACTGGGGTGAAGTCGTAACAAGGTAGCCGTATCGGAAGGTGCGGCTGGATCACCTCCTTTCCAGAGGCTTGTGTCTCAAGCCTAGCGTTCACACTTATCGGTTTGTTTGCTGTTACAGCCAAGGGTCTGTAGCTCAGGTGGTTAGAGCACCGTCTTGATAAGGCGGGGGTCGTAGGTTCAAGTCCTACCAGACCCACCAAGTTATCCGAGGGGGATTAGCTCAGCTGGGAGAGCACCTGCTTTGCAAGCAGGGGGTCGTCGGTTCGATCCCGTCATCCTCCACCACTACCTCTAATTGAGTGAGTACGGATACCTGGAGTTGGTTGTCAAAGGAAAGCGCTTGCTGAGTGCTTTCCTTTGGCATTGCCAAGCGATCGCAAGATCGGCTGTTCTTTAACAATATGGGATGTAGTAAAGGTGTCGCGAGCGTTGATGAGACGCTGCAGTACAAACGCGATACCGGGTTGTGATTGTATCAACCAAATGTATTTTAAAGTGATCGAAAGATGACTTGGAATACGGCACAAATGCGAGAACTCAACCTGTAGCGACTGTTTCGAGCGATCGAGACACACTCGTTATAGGGTCAAGCGAACAAGTGCATGTGGTGGATGCCTTGGCGATCACAGGCGATGAAGGACGCGGTAGCCTGCGAAAAGCTTCGGGGAGCTGGCAAACGAGCTTTGATCCGGAGATGTCCGAATGGGGAAACCCGGCCCGAATGGGTCATCATCCCACACTGAATTCATAGGTGTGGGAAGCGAACGCGGCGAACTGAAACATCTAAGTAGCTGCAGGAACAGAAATCAACCGAGATTCCCAAAGTAGTGGCGAACGAAATGGGAAGAGCCTTGTACTCTTTAGCAGTGGTGTTAGCAGAACGGGATGGAAAGCCCGGCCATAGCAGGTGATAGCCCTGTATGCGAAAACACGATTGTGGAACTAGGTGTACGACAAGTAGGGCGGGACACGTGAAATCCTGTCTGAAGATGGGGGGACCATCCTCCAAGGCTAAATACTCGTGATCGACCGATAGTGAACCAGTACCGTGAGGGAAAGGCGAAAAGAACCCCGGGAGGGGAGTGAAATAGATCCTGAAACCGCATGCATACAAACAGTCGGAGCCCTTTCGGGGGTGACGGCGTACCTTTTGTATAATGGGTCAGCGACTTACATTCAGTGGCAAGCTTAACCGGTTAGGGAAGGCGTAGCGAAAGCGAGTCCGAACAGGGCGTTGAGTCGCTGGGTGTAGACCCGAAACCAGATGATCTATCCATGGCCAGGTTGAAGGTGCGGTAACACGTACTGGAGGACCGAACCCACTAACGTTGAAAAGTTAGGGGATGAGCTGTGGATAGGGGTGAAAGGCTAAACAAATCTGGAAATAGCTGGTTCTCTCCGAAAACTATTTAGGTAGTGCCTCGTGTCTCACCTTCGGGGGTAGAGCACTGTCATGGTTGGGGGGTCTATTGCTGATTACCCCGCCATAGCAAACTCCGAATACCGAAGAGTGCAATCACGGGAGACAGACATCGGGTGCTAACGTCCGGTGTCAAGAGGGAAACAACCCAGACCGCCAGCTAAGGTCCCCAAATATAGCTAAGTGGGAAACGAAGTGGGAAGGCTAAAACAGTCAGGAGGTTGGCTTAGAAGCAGCCACCCTTTAAAGAAAGCGTAATAGCTCACTGATCGAGTCGTCCTGCGCGGAAGATGTAACGGGGCTAAGCTATATACCGAAGCTGCGGACGCACGCAAGTGCGTGGTAGGAGAGCGTTCTGTAAGCCTGTGAAGGTGTCTTGTAAAGGATGCTGGAGGTATCAGAAGTGCGAATGCTGACATGAGTAGCGATAAAGGGGGTGAAAGGCCCCCTCGCCGTAAGCCCAAGGTTTCCTACGCAACGTTCATCGGCGTAGGGTGAGTCGGCCCCTAAGGCGAGGCAGAGATGCGTAGCTGATGGGAAGCAGGTTAATATTCCTGCACCGTCGTATGATGCGATGGGGGGACGGATCGCGGAAAGTTGTCCGGGTGTTGGAAGTCCCGGTCCCTGTAGTGGAGAAGGCGCTTAGGCAAATCCGGGCGCGTAATTCAAGGCTACGGGGCGAGCGGCCTAGTGCTGCGAAGCAATTGGAAGTGGTTCCAAGAAAAGCCTCTAAGCTTCAGTCATACGAGACCGTACCGCAAACCGACACAGGTGGGCGAGATGAGTATTCTAAGGCGCTTGAGAGAACTCGGGAGAAGGAACTCGGCAAATTGGTACCGTAACTTCGGGATAAGGTACGCCCTGGTAGCTTGACTGGCCTGCGCCAGAAGGGTGAAGGGGTTGCAATAAAATGGTGGCTGCGACTGTTTAATAAAAACACAGCACTCTGCAAACACGAAAGTGGACGTATAGGGTGTGACGCCTGCCCGGTGCCGGAAGATTAAATGATGGGGTGCAAGCTCTTGATTGAAGTCCCGGTAAACGGCGGCCGTAACTATAACGGTCCTAAGGTAGCGAAATTCCTTGTCGGGTAAGTTCCGACCTGCACGAATGGCGTAACGATGGCCACACTGTCTCCTCCCGAGACTCAGCGAAGTTGAAGTGTTTGTGATGATGCAATCTCCCCGCGGCTAGACGGAAAGACCCCATGAACCTTTACTGTAGCTTTGCATTGGACTTTGAACCGATCTGTGTAGGATAGGTGGGAGGCTTTGAAGCGTGGACGCCAGTTCACGTGGAGCCGTCCTTGAAATACCACCCTGGTTTGTTTGAGGTTCTAACCTTGGCCCGTGAATCCGGGTCGGGGACAGTGCATGGTAGGCAGTTTGACTGGGGCGGTCTCCTCCCAAAGTGTAACGGAGGAGTTCGAAGGTACGCTTGGTACGGTCGGACATCGTACCTAAAGTGCAATGGCAAAAGCGTGCTTAACTGCGAGACCGACAAGTCGAGCAGGTGCGAAAGCAGGACATAGTGATCCGGTGGTTCTGAATGGAAGGGCCATCGCTCAACGGA
Source organism: Cupriavidus nantongensis (assembly GCF_041726985.1). Taxonomy (GTDB): domain Bacteria; phylum Pseudomonadota; class Gammaproteobacteria; order Burkholderiales; family Burkholderiaceae; genus Cupriavidus; species Cupriavidus nantongensis_A. The sequence goes on from NZ_CP168302.1 coordinate 2,138,148, forward strand.
TAAAAGGTACTCTGGGGATAACAGGCTGATACCGCCCAAGAGTTCATATCGACGGCGGTGTTTGGCACCTCGATGTCGGCTCATCTCATCCTGGGGCTGTAGCCGGTCCCAAGGGTATGGCTGTTCGCCATTTAAAGAGGTACGTGAGCTGGGTTTAAAACGTCGTGAGACAGTTTGGTCCCTATCTGCCGTGGGCGTTGGAATCTTGACGGGGGCTGCTCCTAGTACGAGAGGACCGGAGTGGACGTACCGCTGGTGTACCTGTTGTCTCGCCAGAGGCATCGCAGGGTAGCTATGTACGGAAGAGATAACCGCTGAAAGCATCTAAGCGGGAAACTCGCCTGAAGATGAGGATTCCCTGGAGGCTTGACCTCCTTGAAGGGTCGTTCGAGACCAGGACGTTGATAGGCTGGGTGTGGAAGCGCAGTAATGCGTTAAGCTAACCAGTACTAATTGCCCGTAAGGCTTGATCCTATAACCAGTGTGTTTCACACGGGTAGAGCGATCGCCTTGTGCCTCGATACACGCACAACCAACACTACATCCCGATTCGTGACGCTGTCCACAGACAGCGCCACAACCCCTCATGCCTGGTGACCATAGCGAGCTGGAACCACCCCTTCCCATCCCGAACAGGACCGTGAAACAGCTCCGCGCCGATGATAGTGCGGATTCCCGTGTGAAAGTAGGTCATCGCCAGGCTCTTATTGTGCAAAACCCCTCGACAGCGTGTGCTGCGAGGGGTTTTGTCTTTGGCGCGGCCAAAACGTTGCGCTCGCATTTTCTTGCTACACCTCCCGACGCCGTGCCGTGGCACTGCCGATGGCACCAGCCAGGCAGATTCCACCGAGTAACGCCGCGGCAGGCGTGACACCGTCGGTTGCCGACGCGCTTGCAGCGACCGGCAACAGCATCAATACGGCCACGTTATTGAGGCTTTCCGACACCGCCAGCACCTTTCCTTTGTTTGCGCCGGCCCTTTGCGCGAGGATGGCGGTGCTCGCAGGTGCCGCGATCCCCAGCGCAGTTCCCCAGGCCAGCAGACATCCCAGCGCCGCGGGCAGCCCGACGGCAGTCGTCAGGAACAATGTCATGGACGCGGCCACAACCATGGTGGCTGCAACCAAGGTGTTCTCTTGGCGCTGGTAACGCCGGCTGCAATATCCCGCCAGCATATTGCCGATTCCCAGCCCCACACCGAATACGGAAACGGCAATGCCGACGGCTCCAACCTCCAGTTGATATCGCATCCGCAACACTTCGCCCGCAAAGACATAGCCCGCTACTGCGCTGCCGTTCCATGCCCCTTTTGCGAATAGAAGGAGGAAGATGCCAGCGTATGCCTTCTCGTTGGAAGGCAATGACTCAGCCGCGCGGGCGTACGGCAAAGCGCGGGGAATCACATGCCAGCCTGTTGCGAAGACCGCCAGGCAACTGACGGCGATTACCAGAAACGGCGCGCGCCACCCCCAGGCCTCCGCCAGCAAACCGGCCACCGCGGGACCAGCCGCAATCCCCGCCGTCATGCCAAGCATGACGCCACCCATGGCGCCGGCTTGTCTCGCCGGCGGAATCCGGTCGGCAATCAGGGCGAACACGGTCGGGATCGTCGCGGCGGCGGCCAGGCCGCCAAGGATTCGCAGCGCCATTGCCGCCTGCAGTGTCGGCACCAGCGTCAGCGCAATGCTATCCATCGCGAACAGCAGCATGGCAGCGAGCAGCACCCTGCGGCGTCCGGCCCGATCCGAGAGCCAGCCCATCAGCGGCGCCGCCGCGGCGTAGGAGAAGGCGTAGGCCGAGACCAGTCCCGACACATGCGCCGGGGACGTGTTGAAGGCCGAGGCGAGCGGGGCCAGCATCGGTGCGAGCATGAACTCCGCGGCCCCAACCATGCAGACGGCAAGGGCCAGGACGGGCAGAAGAAACGGCGATGGCATACGGGAACTCCGGGTGAGATGACGGACCGCCGAAGCGCGCGCCGAGACGGCAACGCGACGGCATCGATGGCTAAAACCAGCTAAATCGGGGAATTGAGCGGCGCCGCAGAGCCGGGCGCAGACAGAAGCGGTGCGCGGGGGCACCAGTCAGGCGGACTGGGCGGACCAGGAAGGTCCGCCCGGAAGATGGAAGATTTTAACGTATTGCCAGGAAAGGAGTGCGGGCTTAGTCGGCCTCGACCTTCATCGACTTCAGCAGCGGCTGCCACTTGTCGCTTTCCGCCTTCAGCAGCGTGCGCAGGCCATCCGGCGTCTGCTTGTCGACCGGAACGATTTCCGCGCCGAGTCCGTCCAGCTTTTTGATCACGGCCGGATCCTTCAGCCCCTTCTGCAATGCCTTGGTCAGGCGATCGACGGCGGCCCGCGGTGTGCCCCTGGGCGCGTAGATGCCATGCCATACCTTGACGTCAAAGCCTTTCAGGCCGCCTTCCTGCAACGTCGGGGCCTGCGGCAGCGCCTTGATGCGTGCCGGCGTGGTAACGCCGAACAGGCGCACCCGATCGGCCTGGATATGCGGCAGGGTGGCCGTGGTCTGATCGCACAGCAGGTCGACCTGGCCGCCCAGCAGCGCGGTCAGCGCAGGGCCCGCGCCCTGGTAGGGGATGGCGTTCAGCTTTACGTGCACCGATTGTTCGAACAGCAGCCCGCAAAGCTGGGACACGGCGCCCAGGCCGGCATTGGCCAGCGACACCTTGTCCTTGTTCTGTGTCACGTACCGGATCAGTTCCGGCACCGTCTTCGCCGGCAGATCCTTGCGACCCATCAGCGTCATCGGCACGTCCGCCACCTGGCCGACGTAGTCGAAGTCCTTCAGCGGCGCATACGACAGCTTCTTGTACAGCGCCGGCGCGGTCGCCATGCCGTTGTGGTGGATCAGCAGCGTATAACCGTCGGGCTGCGCGCGGGCGACGAAGGCGGCGGCGACTGTGCCGCCGGCTCCGGTGCGGTTTTCCACCACGATGCTCTGGCCAAGGTCTTGCGACATGGCTTGCGCCAGCGTGCGCGCGACGACATCGGTCGGGCCGCCGGCGGAGTAGGGCACGACCAGGGTGATCGGCTTGGCCGGATAGGCATCGGCCGCTGCCGCGCCTGAGGCGCCTGCCATCGCCGAAGCCATTACCAGCATGCCCGCCAGCCATCGTGGCCCGGCGAGCCGATACTTCGCATCCTTCATTGCTGTCTCCAGATAGGTGCCGCGCCGTGGGTCCGGGGCGGCTTGTCAGGGTTGCGCGGCTAGCATGGCGGCAAGCCGCGGCGACAGCAATCTGGTTCTCGTGAAGGATGCCTAATGCATGGCGAAAGATCAGCCTGGCAAAAGCTCAGGCCGCTTCGGCCACGCGCACCTCTACCAGCAGTTTTTTCAGTTCCGGCACGCATGAGCCGCAGTTGCCGCCGGCCTTGACGCAGGCCGTGATCTCCGCAGGCGTCTTCAGGTCATGCTTGCGCACGGCATCGCAGATGGTATTGCGCCCCACGCCGAAGCAGGAGCACACCGTCGGGCCGGTGTCGGCGCCTTTCTCCATCGGCTGCCCAAGCAGCAGCCCGATGCGGTCGGCGTCTTCCAGGCGCTCGCGACCGAACAGGCCGGCAAGCCAGGCGCGCGACGGCAGCTCAGGGCGCGTCGACACATAGACGCAGGCCTCGAGCCGGTCGTCGACCACGTGGCCCGCGTGGTACACGCCCGCGGCGCGGTCCTCGTATTCCAGCCAGTCGGCGTCCGGATCGGTCACGCCGAGCAGCGCGCGGGCCCAGGCGGTGCGGTCGGCGACGGTGTCGCGGCCGGCAAATTCATAGCGCTGGAACTGGCGGCCCTGCACGCGCGTCCAGTAGGTCAGCGCTTCGGCCGGCAGCGCGCGGCGGCTCAGCATGAAGCCATGCCAGTGCACGCCGAACGGCTCGATCCGCACCGGCGTGTGCTTGAACTCGGGCTCGCCGGAAACGGGATCGACCACCGGATTGACCAGCGCGCCGACGCGCGCGTCGGAACTGAACTGTCCGTTCCAGTGGATCGGCACGAACACGCTGCCGCGCGGAATGCCGCCGCCATGCCGCACGCGAGCGACCATCGCGCCCCAGCGGGTGCTGACGCGCGCGAGCTTGCCTTCGCCCACGCCGCACAACAGCGCGTCCTGCGGGTGCATGTCGACAAAGGGCTCGGGCAGGTGGTCGGCGAGCTTGGCCGACTTGCCGGTGCGCGTCATGGTGTGCCACTGGTCGCGCACGCGGCCGGTGTTCAGGATCAGCGGGAAGTCGTCGTCGGGCGCATGGGCCGGCGCGCGCGGCGGCGTGGCGACAAAGCGGGCGCGGCCGTCGGTGTGGGCGTAGCGGCCATCGCCGAACAAGCGCCGCGCATCTTGCGCGCCTTGCGCGGGCACGGGCCACTGCACCGGTTCCAGCGCGTCATAGCGCACGGGATCCAGGCCGGCCAGCCCGCCGATATCGAACGCGCGCGGCGCGTCATCATTGCGCCATGCACTCAGGCGCGCGTGTTCGTCGAAGATCTGGTGCGGCCCGGCATAGTCGAAGCCGCTGAAGCCCATGCGGCGTGCCACTTCGCACAGGATGTCCCAGTCGGCGCGCGCTTCGCCCGGCGCCGGCAGGAAGGCGCGCTGGCGCGAAATGCGCCGCTCCGAGTTGGTGACGGTGCCGTCCTTCTCGCCCCAGCCCAGCGCGGGCAGCAGCACATGCGCGGCGGCGTTGGTGTCGGTGCGCTCGATGATGTCGCTGCTGACCACCAGTTCGCACCTGGCCAGCGCGCGGCGCACCTGGTCGGCGTCGGGCAGGCTCACCACCGGGTTGGTGGCGATCACCCAGACCGCCTTGACGCGGCCGGCTTCGATGGCCTCGAACAGCTCCACCGCCTTCAGGCCAGGGCGGTCGGCGATCGCCGGCGATTGCCAGAAGCCCTGCACCACGTCGCGATGCAGCGGGTTGGCCAGCTCCATATGCGCGGCCAGCATGTTGGCCAGGCCGCCGACCTCGCGCCCGCCCATCGCGTTGGGCTGGCCGGTCAGCGAGAACGGGCCCATGCCCGGCTGGCCGATCCGGCCGGTGAGCAGGTGGCAATTGATGATGCTGTTGACCTTGTCGGTGCCGGCCGACGACTGGTTGACGCCCTGCGAGAAGGCGGTCACGGTCTTTCCGGTCTGCGCGAACAATGCGTAGAAGTCCAGCACGTCCTGCAGATTCAACTTGCAGGCGCGGGCCACGGCAGCCGGATCGGCGCAGGCGGCGTCAGCGGCCTGCAGGGCTTCATCCAGCCCCGCGGTGCTGGCGGCGACGAAGGCGGCGTTGGCATGTCCTTCACGCGCCAGGTAACTCAGCAGCCCGTTGAACAGCCACACGTCGGTGCCCGGCCGGATCGCCAGGTGCAGGTCGGCCAGTTCGCAGGTGGCGGTGCGGCGCGGGTCGATCGCCACGATCTTCATCTCAGGGCGCGCTTCCTTGGCGCGGGACAGACGCTGGAACAGGATCGGATGGCACCACGCGGTGTTGGAGCCCACCAGCACCACCAGGTCGGCCAGTTCCAGGTCTTCGTAGTTGCCCGGCACCAGGTCTTCGCCGAACGCGCGCTTGTGGCCGGCGACGGCCGACGACATGCACAAGCGCGAGTTGGTGTCGATATTGGCGCTGCCGATAAAGCCCTTCATCAGCTTGTTGGCGACGTAGTAGTCCTCGGTCAGCAGCTGGCCCGAGACGTAGAGCGCGACCGAATCCGGGCCATGGCGGCGGATGATGTCGGTGAAGCCCTGCGCCACGGTGTCGAGCGCACGGTCCCATGACACCTGCTGCAAGCGGCCCTCGGCATCGCGCAGCTTGGGATGGAGCAGGCGGCCCTCCAGGTCGACCGTTTCGCCCAGCGCCGAGCCCTTGACGCAGAGCCGGCCCTGGTTGGACGGATGCTGCGCGTCGCCCGCGATCTCGACCTGGCCGTCGGCGCGCACCGAGGCACGCACGCCGCAGCCGACGCCGCAGTACGGGCACGTGGTGGCGGTGGTAGTGGTCAGGGTTGCGGATACAACCGGGATGTCGGACAGGTTCACGCGTTCTCCGTGCGGGGGCGTTATATGCTTGGGTGACGCTAGGCAGCCAGCGCTTCGCACTGCGCCTTGCCGAACAGCAGGCGCTGGCGCAGCGCCGCCACCGGCGTGCGTTGCTGGATCAGCTCGAAGTACCAGGCGCCGTCCTGCACGTCGCCGTACAGCACCGCGCCGACCAGGCGCCCGTCCTGCAGCACCAGGCGCTTGTAGACGCCGCGGCGCGCGTCCCGCAGCACCAGGTCTTCGCTGCCTTCGCCGCCGATGAAGTCGCCGGCGGAGTACAGGTCGACACCGGTCACTTTCAGCTTGGTGGCGGTGGCCTGCTGCACGTAGCGGCGATGGCCGGCACCGGCCAGGTGTGCGGCACAGACGCGCGCCTGGTCCCAGATCGGCGCGACCAGCCCGAAGGTGGCCTGACGATGCTGCACGCACTCGCCGACGGCATAGATGCGCGGATCGTAGGTCTGCAGCGTGTCGTCGACGACGATGGCGCGCTCGCAGTGCAGCCCGGCGCCGGCGGCCAGTTCGATATTGGGGCGCACGCCGGCGGTCATCACCACCAGGTCGGCAGGGATCTCGCTGCCGTCCTTGAAGCGCACCCCGGTGACGCGTTCGCTGCCGAGGATCTCTGCGGTTTGCGCGCTCAGCAGGAAGCGCAGGCCTTTGCGTTCCAGCGCGCCCTTGAGCAGCGTGGCGGCGGGCTTGTCGAGCTGGCGCTCCATCAGGCAGTCGGCCAGGTGCACCACGGTCACGTCCATGCCCTGGCGCAGCAAGCCGTTGGCCGCCTCCAGTCCCAGCAGGCCGCCGCCGATCACCACCGCGTGGCGATGGTTGCGCGCGGCCTGCAGCATGGTCTCGACGTCCTGGATGTCGCGAAACGCGATCACGCCGTCGAGCTGGTGGCCCGGCACCGGAATGATGAACGGCTTCGAGCCGGTGGCCAGCAGCAGGCGGTCATAGCGCACCTCGCGTCCCGAGGCGGAACGCACCACGCGGCGCGGCCGGTCGATCGAGACCACGGGATCGCCGGCGAGCAGCTCGATGCCGTTCTCTTCGTACCACTCGCGCGTGTTCAGCATGATGTCCGCCACCGTCTTTTCGCCGGCCAGCACGGGCGACAGCAGGATGCGGTTGTAGTTGCCGTGCGGCTCGGCGCCGAACACCGTGATGTCGTACAGATCCGGCGCCAGGCGCAGCAGTTCCTCGACGGTGCGCATGCCGGCCATGCCGTTGCCGACGACGACCAGGCGCGGCCGGGCTTGAGGGTTGGCGGAAGGCGTCATGCCGGCATCTCCGTTGGCAGGGCAGGTGGGCAGGGGCAGCATCGATCTGGGGCAGGGAGGCAGAGTCAGGCGGCGAGTTCTTCCTCGGCCTCCCGCACTTCCACGCCGGCGGCGATCCACACCTTGCCGTCATAGACGCGCGCGGCGTAGGCGTTGACCGACTGATCGGGCGCCTCCAGGCATTCGCCGGTGCGCAGGTCGAAGTGGTGCTTGTAGATCGGCGAGGCCACCACCAGGCGCTCGCCCAGGTTGCCGACCAGCCCGCGCGACAGCACCGCGGCCTGCGCGTTGGGATCGAAGTTGTCGATGGCGTAGACTTCGTCGCCGCGGCCGATGCGGAAGACCGCGACCTGCCGGTCGCCTACCAGGGCGCACACACCAGTATTGGGCACGATATCGCGTACGGTGCAGACGGCGGTCCAGGTTTCGGGATGGTGGGGATGGCTCATCACGTTCTCCTTGTTTGCGGGCACGGTCAGGCGGCTTTCGCGGGCATGGATACCACGGGAATGTGGCTCAGCCGGGAGCGCTGCAAGTTCCGTTCCTCCGGCGTGGCCGGCCGGATCTGCCCGCGCTCTTCGATAAAGATCAAGTTGTCGTCGCGGCGGTCGCTGTTGACGAAATGGCGAAAGCGCTTGCGCGTCTCGGGGTCGCTCACGGCCTTCTTCCACTCGTCTTCATAGGTGTCGACCACGTGCTGCATCTCGGCTTCCAGCTCGGCGGCGATGGCCAGCTTGTCGTCGAGCACCACGGCCTTCAGGTAGTCCAGGCCGCCTTCGAGGTTGTCGCGCCAGACGCTGGTGCGCTGCAGCCGGTCGGCGGTGCGCACGTAGAACATCAGGAAGCGGTCGATGTAGCGCACCAGCGTGTCGTGGTCGAGGTCGCTCGCCAGCAGTTCGGCATGACGCGGCTTCATGCCGCCGTTGCCGCAGACGTACAGGTTCCAGCCCTTGTCGGTGGCGATCACGCCGACATCCTTGCCCTGCGCCTCGGCGCATTCGCGGGTGCAGCCGGACACGCCGAACTTGATCTTGTGCGGCGCGCGCAGGCCCTTGTAGCGGTTTTCCAGTTCGATCGCGAGGCCGACCGAATCGCCCACGCCATAGCGGCACCAGGTCGAACCCACGCACGACTTCACCGTGCGCAGCGCCTTGCCGTAGGCATGCCCCGATTCAAAGCCCGCCGCGATCAGCTCTTCCCAGATATAGGGCAGTTCCTCGGCACGCGCACCGAACAGGTCCACGCGCTGGCCGCCGGTGATCTTGGTGTAGAGGCCATACTTCTTCGCGACCTGGCCGACGGCGATCAGGCCTTCGGGCGTAACCTCGCCGCCCGGCATGCGCGGCACCACCGAGTAGGTGCCGTCCTTCTGGATGTTGGCCAGGTAGTAGTCGTTGGAGTCCTGCAGGCTGGCGTGCTCTTCCTTCAGCACGAACTCGTTCCAGCACGAGGCCAGGATGCTGCCCACGGTGGGCTTGCAGATGTCGCAACCCATGCCGCTGCCGTGCGCTTCCAGAAGCGCGTCGAAGGTCTTGAACTTGCCTACGCGCACCAGGTGGTAGAGCTCCTGGCGCGAGAACGGGAAGTGCTCGCAGAGATGGTTGTTGACCGCCATCCCTTGCTTCTTCATCTCGGCCTTCATGATCTGCGTCACCAGCGGCACGCAGCCGCCGCAGGCGGTGCCGGCCTTGGTACAGCTCTTGAGTGCGCCGATGCTGGTCGAGCCGTCGCAGACGGCCGCGCAGATCTCGCCCTTCGAGACGTTGTTGCACGAGCAGATCTGCGCGGTGTCGGGCAGCGCGTCGGCACCCAGCGCCGGCCTGGCCTTGCCGCTGCTGTCCGGCAGGATCAGGAACTCGGGCGACTCGGGCAGCTCGATCTTGTTCAGCATCATCTGCAGCAGCGTGCCGTACTCGCTGGCGTCGCCGATCAGCACGCCACCCAGCAGGTACTTGCCGCAGTCGGACACCACCAGCTTCTTGTAGACCTCCTTGCGGTCGTCGCTGAACTGGTAGATGCGCGCGCCCGGCACGGTGCCGTGCGGGTCGCCGATGCTGGCCACGTCCACGCCCATCAGCTTGAGCTTGGTGCTCATGTCGGCGCCGCCGAACTCGGCCGCCTCGCCGCGCAGGTGGCGCGCGGCCACGCGGGCCATGTCGTAGCCCGGGGCCACCAGGCCGTAGATCTTGCCGTCCCACAGCGCGCATTCGCCGATCGCGTAGATGTCCGGATCCGAAGTGCGGCAGTTGTTGTCTACCACGATGCCGCCGCGCGCACCGACTTCCAGGCCGCACGCGCGCGCCAGTTCGTCGCGCGGGCGGATGCCGGCGGAGAACACGATCATGTCGGTGTCGAGGTGGGTGCCGTCGGCGAACACCATGCGATGGGTGCCGTCCTCGCCGTCGACGATCTCGACGGTGTTCTTGCCGGTGTGCGCGGTCACGCCCAGGCCAGCGATCTTCTGGCGCAGCATGCGGCCGCCGCCTTCGTCGACCTGCACCGCCATCAGGCGCGGCGCGAACTCCACCACGTGCGTGACCAGCCCCATGTCGCGCAGCGCCTTGGCGCATTCCAGCCCGAGCAGGCCGCCGCCGACCACTACGCCGCTCTTCGAGCGCGCGCCGCATTCCTGCATCGCCTCCAGGTCTTCGATGGTGCGATAGACGAAGCAGTCCTTGCGATCCTTGCCCGGCACCGGCGGCACGAACGGGTAAGAACCGGTGGCAAGGATCAGCTTGTCATAAGACAGGGTCTCGCCGGTAGAGACCTTGACCGAGCGCGCGACGCGGTCGATCTCGACGGCACGCGCGTTCAGGCGCAGCAGCATGTTGTCGTGCTGCTCGAAGAAGCCCGCCGGCACCAGCGACAGGTCCTCCGCCGACTTGCCGGCGAAGAACTCGGACAGGTGCACGCGATCGTAGGCGGGACGCGGTTCTTCGCACAGCACGGTCACTTCCAGGTTGTCCGCGCCGGCTTCCGCCAGCGATTCCAGGAACTTGTGACCTACCATGCCGTGGCCGACGATGATCAGTTTCATGATGCTTTCCTTGTCCGGTAGTCAGTCTTTGCTGCTTGTGGTGCTTGTCGTGCTGTGGGGCGAGATGGAATTCAGTTGGCCAGCGCGCTGTCGTACAGCGCCTGCTCGCGCGCCTTGTGCTCGGCGCTGAAGCGGATGGCAATCGCGCACAGCGCGGCGATGGTGGCCAGCACGCCCAGCACCGTCAGGGTCTGCTGCACGTTGCCCAGGCCCTTGAGCAGGAAGCCCGCGGCCACCGCGCCGACGTTGCCGCCCGCACCGATGATCCCGGCCACGCCGCCCAGTGCCTTGCGGTCGATGAAGGGCACCAGCGCATAAGTGGCGCCGCAGGCCATGTGCGTGAACAGGCCGAACAGCAGCATCGCCACCACCGCCATGGCGACGTTGCCGGCCTGCGCGAACCACAGTAGGCCCAGGCCTTCGCCCAGGATCAGCGCGAACAGCAGCGTGGCGCGCGCATCCAGGCCGCGCCGGCGCGCCGCCTTGTCCGACAGCCAGCCGCCCAGCGCGCGGGCGAACAGCGCGAGCAGGCCGAAGCTGGCGGCGGCCATGCCCGCGGCCTTCAGGCTCAGGCCAAACTGGTCGACGTAGTACATCGCGGCGATGTTGTGGATGAAGATTTCCACGCCGAAGCAGGCGCCGTAAGTGATGAACAGCAGCCACACGCGGTAGTTGGCGCTGGCGGCGCGGAAGCTGGCCCAGCCACCGCCACCCTTGCCACCATCCTTGCCGCTGATCCCGATGCCGCGCGCGCGCAGGTCCGAGTAGTTGCCTTCCGGGCAATCCTGGGTGAAGCGGTAATAGACCACCGCCATCACCAGCATCAGCACGCCCGGCACCAGCAGCGCGATGCGCCAGCCGAAAGCGTGGTCCGCGCCCATCATCAGCACCGCGGCCAGCACCAGCGGCATCAGCGCCTGCGCGGCGCCGCCGCCGGCATTGCCCCAGCCGGCCGAGGCCGCGTTGGCGGTGCCGACCACGTTGGGCGCGAACATCACCGAGGTGTGGTACTGCGTGATCACAAAGCTGGCGCCGACCGCGCCGATCAGCAGCCGGAACACCAGGAAGGTTTCGTAGTTCTGCGCCAGCGCCACGCCCAGCACCGGCAGTGCGCCCAGCGCCAGCAGCCCGGTATAGGTCTTGCGCGGGCCGAAGCGGTCGCACATCGGGCCGATCACCAGGCGCACCAGGATCGTCACCGCCACCGCGGCGATATTGATGTTGGCGATCTGGCCGGCACTCAGGCCGAACTCGCCCTTGAGCACCGGCATCAGCGGCGCGCAGGCAAACCACGCGAAGAAACACACGAAGAACGCCATCCAGGTCAGGTGGAAGGCGCGCATCTGCGGGGTGCTCAAGCTCAGCAGCTCGATGCGGGTGGCTTTGCCGGTCATCGTCACTTGCTCCAAAAACAAATGGCGTCCCGCAAACCGGCCGTGAAGCCGGTTCAGGGGACGCCGTTGTCCTGACAGCCGCTACATGGGATAGGGACTGTGTATGTGGGGGCGGGCCGGTCGCCGTTGACGGGCCCGGACCCTGTTACGCAAGGGGTGTGCCAGCCCGTTATGTGACGGGCAATGGAGGCTAAAGGCGGGGCGACGGGGGCGCAGGCGGGGTGCATGCGCTGTGGTGGGGCGGGCTGGGAGCGCGCGGCACGCTCATGGTGCAGTGCGGTGGACTGCGCTGGTGCGGTGCGGCACCCGCGGCAAGGAAGACCGTGGCGTCAGCCGCCGGCGAGCTTTTGCACCGGGATGATCTGCATGTCGCGTGGCGACACCTCGGCGCCGTCTTCGTCGACCAGCGCCGCTCGCACCAGCTTGCCATTGGCGCGCGAGCGGATTTCGACCGGGCCGCCGTCGGGCGCCATGTGGCAGTCGCCCCATTGCATCAGGCCGACCAGCACCGGCAGCAGCTCGACCGCGGCGCGGGTGGGGCGGTACTCGAAGCGCTCGCGTTCGCCGGGTTCGCGGTAGCCGACCTTGCGCAGCAGGCCGGCATCGGTCAGGGTCTTGAGCCGCGCCGACAGTACTGCCGGCGAGCATTCCAGCCGTCGCAGAAAGTCGTCAAAGCGCGTCACCCCGTGGAAGACGTCGCGCAGGATAAGAATCGTCCACTTTTCGCCGATCAGCGACAGCGTGGAGGCGATCGAGCAATGACGGAGATCGGACGCAGTGGTGGTCATGATGCCGTGAAGCATAGCACGCTGACTTCATTTGCAAAAGTCAGGTTATCTCCTATACTCTGGCTACAAATTATGAATCCAGAGGGTGGCAGCATGGATCTCCAGGGCTTGGCGCGCGGCGGCGTGACGGAAAGCTGGACGGCGGGACGAGGCACGCAGATGACGCTGCGCCGCACCCGGGTTCAGGATGGCGCGGCACTGCGGGCGATGGTGGACGCGCTGTCGCGGGAGAGCCGCTACTTCCGCTTCCTGACCGGTGGGCGCGTGGTGGACGAAATCGTCGCCGGCCTGGCCGCGCCCGGGGACAGCGGCGTGGCGCTGGTGGTGGTCGCTCCTGGAGAGGACGGCAGCCAGACCATTGTCGCCAGCGCCGAATATGTCGTGTCTGGCCAGGTTGCCGAATTCGCGGTGGTGGTGGCCGACGCCTGGCAGGGGCAGGGGCTGGGTCGGCGCCTGATCGCCAGGCTGTGCGAGCTGGCGCGCGCGGCCGGGCTGCAGGGCCTGCGCGGCGACGTGCTCAGCGAGAACCGGCGCATGCTCGCGATCCTGCAAGGGCTGGGCTTTGCCAGCCGCCGCAATCCGCAGGACAGCTTCCTGCATGAAGTCTCGCTGGCGCTAGTCCAGCCGGCGCGCAGCGCGCAACGGCTGCCGGCGGACTGGTTCAGCGCGCGCTGAGCCGCCGCAACCCTTTTGCCTCAGGCTTCGCGCTTGCCGCGCGCGGTCATGGTGCAGCCGACCGAGGCCGTGATGATGCTGGCGATCGCCAGCCACTGCACCGTGCTCAGCTGCTCATGCAGGAACACCAGCCCGGCCAGCGCGCCCATGGCCGGCTCCATGCTCAGCAGGATGCCGAAGGTACGCCGGTGCAGGCGCTTGAGTGCGACCATCTCCAGCGAATACGGGATCGCGCTCGACAGGATGCCGACCGCCAGCCCGAACAGCAGCAGCGTCGGACTGAACATCGCCGTGCCGGCATGCGCGAGGCCGAACGGCAGTACCACCAGCGCCGCCATGGTCAGCCCCAGCGAGGTCGCCTGCCCGCCGTGGGCGTTGCCCGCCATCTGCCCGAACACGATATACAGCGCCCAGCCCACGCCCGCGGCGAGCGCATAGCCGATACCGACCGGATCCAGCGTGCCGGCGGCATCGCCGACCGGCAGCAACAGCAGCAGCCCGGTCACGGCAAAGGCAATCCACAGGAAATCGATCGCGCGCCGCGACGACAGCACCGCCACCGCCAGCGGCCCGGTGAACTCGATCGCGATCGCCAGCCCCAGCGGAATGGTGCGCAGCGACATGTAGAACAGCAGGTTGGTGGCGCCCAGCGCCGCACCGTACAACGCGATCGCGCGCGCGTTGGCGCGCGTCAGCGGCATGCGCCACGGGCGCCAGACGCACAGCAGGATCAGCGCGGAAAAGCTGACCCGCAGCGCCGTGGTGCCCTGCGCGCCCAGCGCCGAGAACAGGCTCTTGGCAAACGGGGTGCCGATGCACAGCGAGGCCATCGAGCCGGTCAGGGCCAGTACGGCAATCAGGGTCGAGCGGCGGTGGGCGGTGGCGTGCTGCAAGGTCGGGGTCCTGTATCGAGGTTGGGCCGGTGCGAATGCTGCCGCATCATGCGGCAAGCGCGGCGCGGGCGCCATATACAGGCGCGCGCAGGCGGCTCAGTACAGTTGCGCCGCGTGCGGCCGCGGTGAGGGCCGGGCTGCGGCTCAGTGCTGGCGCGCCACGGCCTTGCGCCGCTTGCCGGGCTTGCCGGCGCAATCCGGGCAGCGCCCCAGCAGCGTCAGTTCGTGGTGCTCTACCACGAAGCCGGGCGGCGTGATCTCTTCCAGGTGGCCGGGGCATCCTTCCAGCGGGAACACGCGGTCGCAGGTCAGGCACTGGAAATAGTGGCGATGCGTCACCGCGCCAGGTTCCTCCGCCAACTCATAACGGTCCGCCTGGCCGGGCAATTCCACCGCATGCACCTGCGCATCGTCGAGCAGGGCACGGAGATTGCGATAGACCGTGGCCAGGCCCAGGGACGGCACCTGGCGCTGGGCCGCGGCCAGGATCTCGGCCGGGCTCAGCGGCCGGCCGGCTTCGCGCAGCGCGTCGATCACGGCGCCACGTTGACGGGTCATGCGTTCCATGCCTAGAATCTTAGTGAGAATCTATTATCATTAGTGAGTCGCCGCGGTTTGCCAGTCGGATGGCCGCCGCGGCGACTCGTTTTTTCGGGGTGTTCCTTATGCTGCTTGCGCAGCCCAGCCGTGCCCGTCAATCGGTGTCGCCTTCCTTCCTGCTTGCTGTATTTCGCCCTGTGCCAGCCCTGCGACCCATGGCCGCGCTGATGCTGGCGATGTCCGGCCTGGCCGACGCGGCGGAACCCGCGCAGGCTCCCGATATTACGCTGCCAGCCGTTTCGGTGACCGGCACGGCCACCGCATCATACAACCCGCCCGACGCCTCGGGCGCGACCCGCACCGACACGCCGCTGCGCGAGATCCCGCAGTCGGTGCGCGTGGTGCCGCGTGCCATGCTCGACGACCTGGCCGCGACCCGCTTCGACCAGACCTTCGATTACGTCAGCGGCGTCGCGCGCCAGAACAACTTCGGCGGGCTGTGGGACAACTTTGCCATGCGCGGCTTCACCGGCAACGAGAACACCGGCGCCGGCTACCTCGTCAACGGCTTCGCCGCCAACCGCGGCTATACCGCACCGATGGACGCGGCCACCATCGACCGCGTCGAGGTGCTCAAGGGCCCGACCTCATCGCTGTACGGCAGCAGCGAGCCCGGCGGCACCTTCAACGTGGTCACGCGCCAGCCGCAGTTCCGGTCCGCGCAGCGCTACGGCTTCGAGCTGGGCACGCGCGACGGCTACCGCGCCACCGTCGACGTCACTGGCCCGCTGGGGGAGGACATCGCCGGCCGGCTGATCGCGGTGGCCGACCACCAGGGCAGCACGCGTGACTTCATCCACAGCCAGCGCTACCTGGTCGCGCCATCGATCACGTGGATGCTCGGCAACGACACCATCCTGCAGTACGCGGCGGAATTCCAGCGCTACACCACGCCGATGGACCGCGGCGTGGTCGCCGTCAACGGCGAACTGGGCCGCATCCCGCGCTCGCGCTTCCTGGGCGAGCCCGGCGACGGCAGCCTGCGCCTGGACAGCCAGTCGCACCAGCTCAGCGTGGAGCACCAGTTCTCGCCGCAGTGGAAGGGCAGGCTCGGCCTGTCATACCGCGGCGGCGCGCTGGCAGGATATTCGAGCGAGGCGGCCGCGCTCGCCGCCGATGGCCGCACGCTTTGGCGCCAGCACCGCTACCGCGACTTCCAGTCCGACGATATCTCGCTGCAGGCCAGCGTGACCGGCAAGTTCAGCTCCGGCCCGGTCGGGCATGAACTGCTGCTGGGCGTGGACGCCTACCGCTTCGGCAACACCATGGCGATCCTGCGCAGGAACCCCAGCGCTGCGGCACCCTACGCGATCGACATCTACGACCCGGTCTATGGCCAGCCGGCGCCGCCGCTGGCGTGGAACATGGACACCTACGAGCGCCAGCACAATGTCGGCGCGTACGCCCAGGACCAGCTGAGCCTGGGCGAGCGCTGGCGCGTGCTGGCCGGCGTGCGCTTCGACAGCTTCAGCCAGTCGCTCGACGACCATCTGCGCGGCACCCGCACCACGCAGCACCACAACGCGGTGTCGCCGCGCGTGGGCGTGAGCTACCTGGCCAGCAACAACCTGTCGCTGTTCGCCAATGCCAGCCAGTCGTTCCGACCCAATGCCGGCACCGACGCCGCCGGCCAGCCGTTCGATCCCGAGCGTGGCCGCGCGCTCGAGGCCGGCATCAAGTTCGATAGCGACGACCGCCGCACCGGCGCCACGCTGGCGGTGTTCGAGATCCGCAAGCGCAATGTGCTGGCCGCCGACCCGGCCGATCCGTCGTTCTATCTCGCCGCCGGTGAGGCCCGCAGCCGCGGCGTGGAGCTCGACGTGGCCGGGCAGCTCGGCACGCACTGGCGCGTCTCGGGCAGCCTCGCGCTGACTGATGCCGAGATCACGCAGGACACCCGCCTGGCTCCCGGCACGCCGTTGTCCAACGTGCCGCGCACCAGCGCCAGCCTGCTGGCGATGTATGAAGACGCGGCGCCGGTGGGGCAGCGCTATGGCGCCGGCGCCGGCCTGCGCTATGTCGGACGGCGCCCGGGCGACGTGCAGGACAGTTTCTCCTTGCCCGCCTACGTGCTGGTGGACCTGCACGGCTACTGGCAATACAACCGGAACGTGCGCGTGTCGCTCAACGTCGGCAACCTGTTCGACAAGACCTATTACGCCAGCTCGTACAGCAGCCTGTGGGTCGCGCCGGGCGCCGGCCGCAGCGTGCGGCTGGGCGTGCAGCTGAGCTACTAAGCGGGAAACGATGATGCCGTCAGCCCTGGCGCGAATTGCCCCCGGCCCGACCCACCGGTTGCTGTCCATCGATGCGTTGCGCGGGCTGGTGATGCTGATCATGCTGCTGGACCATGTGCGCGACATGTTCTTCCTGCACGTGCCGGTCGCCGATCCGATGGATGTCGCCGCCACCTCGCCGGCGCTGTTCTTTTCGCGCCTGCTGGCCCACCTGTGCGCGCCGGTGTTCATCGCGCTGGCTGGCGTCTCGGCCTGGCTCTACGGCAACGCCGGGCACGACCGGCGCGCGGTCAGCGGCTTCCTGCTCAGGCGCGGCTTGTTCCTGGTGTTGCTGGAGCTGACCCTGGTGGGCTTTGCGTGGACCTGGCGCCTGCCGCCGCAGGTGATCTACCTGCAGGTGATCTGGGCCATCGGCCTGAGCATGATGGCGCTGGCGGCGCTGGTATGGCTGCCGCGCGCGGCGCTGGTCGCAATAGGCGTTGCCCTGGTGGCGGGACACAACCTGCTGGATCCGCTGCATTTCGCGGCTGACAGTGCCTGGCACGTGCCCTGGGCGATCCTGCACGACCGCAACTGGATCGAGGTGGCCGATGGCCTGCGCGTGCGCACCTCATACCCGGTGCTGCCCTGGATCGGCGTGATCGCGCTGGGCTATGCGGCGGGGCCGTGGTTTGCCGCGGCCATGCCCGCCCGCGCGCGCCGGCTGAGGCTGGCCGCCTGCGGCCTGGCGGGGCTGGCTGGGTTTGCGTGGCTGCGCGCGCTCAACGGCTACGGCCAGGAACAGCAATGGATGCCCGGCGCGGATGCCCTGCATACCGCGATGAGCTTCCTCAACGTGACCAAGTACCCGCCGTCGCTGTTGTTCCTGCTGCTGACGCTGGGCACCGGCTGCCTGTTGCTGCTGTGGCTGGAGCGAGTGCAGGGCGGCCGGGCGGCGCGTTGCCTGGCCGTGTTCGGCGCGGTGCCGATGTTCTTCTACCTGCTGCACCTGTATGTGCTGCAGGGCCTGTACCAGCTTTGCGTGTACCGCTGGGGCCTGAACCAGGGCCGCGTGTTCGGCCTGGACCATATCTGGCAGCTGTGGCTGGCGGCAGCAGTGCTGGCGCTGCTGCTGTGGCCGGCGGTACGCTGGTTCGCGGCGCTGAAGGCGACGCGGCGGGACTTGCCTTGGCTGAAGTACTTCTGACTACCGCCTCGCGCCGCCGCGCGCACCCTCAGCGTGGCGCGGTGGCGACAGGGGCTGGCTGGACCGCCGCCGGAGCAGGTGCCGGCGCCTGCTGTTGCGCCACGGGTTGCGGCTGCGCGACAGGCTGTTGCTGTGCACCGGGCTGCTGCTGTGCGACGGCTTGAGGCTGTGCGACGGCTTGAGGTTGCGCGACGGCTTGAGGCTGCGCGACGGCTTGAGGCTGTGCGACGGCTTGAGGCTGTGCGACGGCTTGAGGCTGTGCAACGACTTGAGGCTGTGCGACGGCTTGAGGCTGCGCAACGGCTTGAGGCTGCGCCACCGCCTGCGGCCGCACCGCGGCTTGCGGGCGGGCGGCTGGCGCCGAACTGGCCCCGCCGCTGGCGACCGGCGCGGCCTCGGTCACTTCACGCCAGCCGCCGCCCAGCGCCTTGTACAGCGACACGCGGCTGGTCAGCCCGGCCAGCTTGTAGGTGATCAGCGCCTGCTGCGCGGTGTAGAGCTGGCGCTGCGCATCGAACACGCCGAAGTAGTCGTCCACGCCGTTCTTGAAGCGCATCTCCGACAGCCGCCGGGTTTCGCTGCCTTCGCGCACCAGTGCTTCCTGCGCCTGCACCTGGCGCTCGTAGGTGGCGCGTGCCGCCATGCTGTCGGCCACTTCGCGGAACGCGGTCTGGATGGTCTTCTCGTAGTTGGCGATGTTGATGTCCTTGCGCACGTTGGCCGCGTCCAGGCCGGCGCGGTTGCGGCCGGCGTCGAAGATCGGCACCGTCAGCTGCGGCGCAAAGACCCAGGCCATGCCGCCCGAGAACAGCCCGGCCAGGCTGCTACTGGCGACGCCGAGCGCGCCGGTCAGCGAGATGCGCGGGAAGAACGCCGCGCGCGCCGCGCCGATATTGGCGTTGGCGGCCTTGAGCCGGTGCTCGGCGTCGAGGATGTCGGGCCGGCGCACCAGCACGCTGGAGGGCAGGCCTTCGGGGAACTCGCGCATCAGCATGCGCGCGTCGAGCGGATCCGGCGCGGGGGCATTCGGATTCGCCGGCGCGGCACCGGCATCCAGCACCGACTTGGGCAGCGGCCCGCCGATCAGCAGCGCCAGCGCGTTCTCGTCCTGCGCGACCTGGCGGGTGTACTGCTCCACCCCCACCTGCGCGGTTTGCACCTGGGTTTGCGCGCGATGCTGGTCCAGCTGCGCCATCGCGCCCACCTGGTGCCCGCGCCGGACCATTTCCGCCGCGTCCTGCTGGGTCTTGAGCGTGTCCTGCGACAGCCGCAGCAGCGCGCGGTCGGCGCGCAGTGTCAGGTAGGCGCTGGCCACTTCCGCCACCAGGCTGATCTGCGCGCTGCGGCGCGCCTCTTCGGTGGCCATGTATTCCTCCAGCGCGGCATGCTTGAGGCTGCGCACGCGGCCGAAGAAGTCCAGCTCGAACGCGGTCAGGCCGATGCCGGCGTTGTAGGTGGTGATCTGCGGCGACTGTCCCGCCGCGCGCAGCCGTTGCGGCAGCCGCTGCGACACCACGCCGGCGCTGCCTTCCACGGTGGGGAACTGCGCCGCGCGCTGGATCTGGTACAGCGCGCGCGCTTCGTCGATGGCCAGCGTGGCCATGCGCAGGTCGCGGTTGTTGGCCAGCGCCAGCTCGATCAGCTGGCGCAGCTGCGGGTCGACGAAGACATCGCGCCAGCCCAGGTCGGCGGCGGAGGGGCCGGGGCGCTGCGCCGGCTGGCCCGGCTGCGCGGTGCCATTGGCCGGCTTGGCCTGCGAGGTGCGGTAGGCCGCGCCGTCGGGCCACGCCGACGGGATCGGGGCTTCGGGGCGCTGGTATTGCGGCTCCAGCGTGCATGCGGCAAGCGCCAGTACCAGCGCGCCGGGCAGCAGCAGGCGTGGTGGCAGGGTGGCATGGCGGCGGGGGCGGGGCAGGCTTCGCATGGATGGTTCCGGAGAGAGAAAGACTGGGAGCAGCAAGAGGTCAGCCCATCAGCGCGCGCCGCATGAAGCGCGAGATCGCCAGCTTGGGCTGCCCCTGTCGGGCAATGTTGTGGGCGGGATCGGTGAACAGCAGCCGGATCAGCGCATGGCGCGCGGCCATGCTGGTATGCAGCGCGATTCCCAGCAGCTGGCCGTCGCGGCGTACCACGCGGCACGGGATCCAGCCGGTCTGCGCCAGCCACAGCGCGCCTTCCATGCCGGGGCGGAAGGCCGGCGCCAGCGGCGTGATCACGGCTACGCCGTTGCAGGACAGGTCCTTGGTGGCGACGCGGTACTCGCGCCCGTCGACGCGCAGCAGCGCGGCGGCATGGTGCGGAAAGCGCTCTTCCTTGCGCGGCCGCGGGAGTTCCACGCACACCAGCAGCGAGGCCAGGTACAGCATCAGCGCGACGCCGGTCCAGATCGTGTTGAAGGCCAGGCCCTGCGCATCGGGGTCGACCACCAGCGCGCGGCCGAGGCCCAGCGCGGAGAACCCCAGCAGGCCGGCGTACAGCGCGGTGAACTTGCCGTGGATCACCAGTTTGGAGCGGTCCAGCCCCTTGTTGGTGACCTTGAACGGCCGTCCGAACGGCTTGAACATGGCGCTGACTAGCGACGCGGTCACCGCCAGCGCCGCGACGATCTGCGTCACCTCGGTAAAGATCGGCAGCGCGCGCTGCCCGGTGATCCAGATGCTGTACGCCCAGTACGCCACCAGCGCTGGCAGGCCATAGGCCAGGAACTGCAGCGGCTCGCCGTACAGCGTGGAGACGCCGAAATACCAGTACAGCAGCGGCCCCGCCAGCAGCATCAGCGTGAACGGGCGCGACAGCCAGTGCAGCAACCCGTGCACATAGTGCAGGCGCTGCATGAAGGTGTAGCCGCGCCCGCGCAGCGGTCCGTCGGCGGTCAGCGCCACCTGGATCGTGCCCAGCCCCCAGCGGCTGCGCTGGCTGATGTACTCGGGCAGGCCCTCGGCCGACAGGCCCACGCTCAGGCGCTCGTTGAGCCAGCGCGTGATATAGCCATGCGGCAGCAGCCGGTAGGTCAGGTGGATGTCCTCGGTCACGGTGCCGGTCGGGAAGCCGCCGATCAGCTCGATCAGGTCGCGCCGCACCACGAACGAGGTGCCGATGCAGAACGCCGCGCCCCACGCGTCCTTGGCCGGCTGCATCACGTCGAAGAAGGCGCGCTGCTCGTCGACCCAGCATTCGGTGGCGCGCAGGTTGTACTGGATCGGATCGGCGTTGTAGTAGAACTGGGGCGTCTGCACCACGCCCACGCGCGGGTCGTCGAACAGGCCCACGGTGCGCAGCAGGATGTTGCGATGGGGCGCGAAGTCGGCGTCGAGCACCAGGATGTAGGGCGCGCCGCCGGCGGCGGCGCTGTGGCGCAGGCCGTTGTTGAGGTTGCCCGCCTTGGCATGGGCGTTATCGGGGCGCGTCACGTAGTTGGCGCCGACGCGCTCGCAGAACTCGCGCAGCCAGTTGCGGCGGGTGTCGTCGAGCACCCAGACGCGGAAGTCCGGATAGTCGATCGCCAGCGCGGAGACGATGGTCTTCTCCAGGATCTCCAGGCCTTCGTTGTAGGTGGCGATGAAGATGTCTACCGGCGGCACCCGCTGCGCGCGGCGCAGCGCGGCTTCGCCCGCATCCGCATCGGGCGTGTGGTTGCTGGTGCGCGACAGCACCACGATCGACAGCAGCGTGTAGGCCAGCGTCATGCATTCGAAGATAAAGAACACATGGGCCCATACGCTGGCGAAGGTCATCTGCCAGTCGGGCAGGGTTTCGCGCACGCGCCAGGTCAGGTACACGCCCAGCAGCAGCGCGGTGACGCCGCCGAACAGGATGCGGTCCGCCGGCCGCTCGTGCCGGCACAGCAGCGACAGCAGCACCGTGGCCAGCAGCACGCCGCCGTTGATGACCAGCAGCGTCTGGTTTTCCAGGAAGAGGGCGAACATCGTCAGTCCTTGTCGGGGGTGGGGCTGGCGGCGGCAATCGCCGGTGGCGGGCAGGACGGCTCCAGGCAGCCGCCCGGGCGGAACGGGTTCCAGCGCGCGGCGGCCAGCACCGCCCACGCGGTGGCGCCCAGGTGCGGCAGGTGGAAGTAGTGGAAGTCCTCGGTAGTGGAGGTGGGGCCGATCGACAGCCCGGTGCTGACGCGCGCCTGTGGCGTGGCGTAGAGCATCCCTGAGGGCGCGCGCTGCGCGCGCAGCAGCGGCCACAGCGGCGCGGCCTGCTGCGCCTGGCCGGCGGCCTGCAGCACCAGCGCGGCCTGACCGGTGCCCTCGGTCCAGATGCCGTCGGGGCTGCCCTTGAAGCCGTAGCCGGCGCCGGACCGGTGTTTGGCCTCGACCCAGGCCAGGTTGCGGCGCCAGTCCTGCGGTGGGTCGGGGAAGGCGATCAGCGGCCACAGCACCGCGTCCAGCGCCGACGGGCCGGCATTGGGCGCGCGCCCGTCGTCGTGCGTGCCGATGATGAAGCGGCCCTCGCGCGGCTGCCACATGGCGCTGACAAAGCCGCGCGAGCGCGCCGCGCCGTCGCGCCAGCGCGGGTCGTTGCGCAGGCTGGCCAGCCAGCTGAAGGCCGCATAGGTGTCGACGTTGTGCTCGGTCGATTTCCAGCCCTGCCGGATCTGCTTGGGCTCATGGCCGAAGAAGCCGCCGATATAGCCGGCCGGCGCGGCCGGGTCCGGCACGGTGGCATGTACCCAGCCCATCAGCGCCGCGGCGCCGTCGAGATAGCGCGCATCGCGCGTGGCGTCATGCACCGCCAGCAGCAACAGCGCGGCCCAGGCCACGTTGCCGGTCGCGGTGCCGGCCTGGTAGGCGTCTTCGAACCAGCGCTTGCTGGGTTCGTCCCACCAGCCCGGCAGCGGCGCCGGGCCTGCCGGCAGCGGCCCCGCGCGGTAGGCGTTGCGCAGGCGCGCGTCGCGGAAGTGGCGGTCCTGGCGCGTGGCCTGCAGCACCGCGTCGGCAATGCGGCGCGCTTCCGCGGGCCGCTTGCAGGCGACCAGCGCGATGCCGGCCAGCGCGTTGTCGTAGACGAAGGCGGCATTGCGCAGCGCCGGCGACAGCGGTTCGCCGCCGGGCGCGGGCTCGTAGCTGGCCAGGAACAGCGGGCCATTGCCGCCGGCGCGGACGACCTGGTCGCCCAGCGCCTTGCAGCCTTCTGACAGCAGCGCCTGCTGTGCCGGATCGGCGGCGCGGGCCGCAGCCGGTGCCAGTACCAGCAGGGCAGGAAGCAGCGCGCCGGCGATCATGCGGGGCAGGCGCGCGGTCGGGATCGGCGATCGCATCCGGCTCTCCTTGGCGCGGGCGCTTACAGCGAGGCCCGCAACTGGCCGAGCCAGCTCTGGTTCAGCGTGACGCGGGCCCAGCGGCCCATGCCGCAGTGCCCGGACTGCGCCGGCGCCGCCGCTGCAGCGGTGCCTGCGGTAGCGGGCGCGGCCGCGCTGCCCGACGCCGCGCCGGCCTTTGCCGGCAGGTTGCCCAGCGGGCGGTCGAGCTTGGCGATGACGTAGATCTCGTTCTTCTCGATCGGCGGGAACGGCACGAAGTAGCGCGCCTGGTCGCCGTCCGGCGCGCGCGGCAGCACCTCGGCCACGGAGGCCGGCAGCGCGGTGGGCACGCCGTCGACCTGCACGTTCAGGCGCGCACCGGGCAGCAGGTTGTCGCTGAGGCTGCGCGGGAAGACCGCCACCACGCGCGTCTGCGCGCAGTTGCTGGCGCGCGCCAGCGTGGCGCCGGCGGCGACGCGCATGCCCGGCTGCGCGATCAGGTCTTCAATGGTGCCGGGCTCGGGCGAGCGGATCTCAAGGTTGGAGAGGCGGTCGATGCGTTCCTGCTCGGTCGCGATCATTTCGTCGACGGACTTGCCGTAGGCTTCCAGCTGTTCCAGCTCCGCCGTCAGCTGCGCCGCTTCCGCGCCCAGCACCTGGCGGCGCTGCGCGAGCGTGGCGCTGGGGCCGTCGGTGGACGACGCATAGACCTTGTTGCGCGACGCCTGGCTTTCGCCGATGGCATTGTCGAGCTCGGCCTTGGCCGCGGCCTTGGCGTTGGACAGCATCGACAGCTGGTAGCGCGAGGCATTGGTATAGGCCTCGCTGACCGCGCCGGCCCACTGCATGCTCTGGTTGCGGTTGACCACTTCCTGCTGCTGGTCTTCCTGGGCCTTGGCCGAGGCCAGCCGCGCTTCCAGCGCGCGCACGCGTGCGGCATGCTCGCGTTGCGCGGCGCTGTTGTAGCGCTGCAGGTCCTGATCGGTGGCGGCCATCAGCCGGCGGTTGCTTTCCAGCCGCGCCTTGGCCGAGTCATAGCGCTGCTGGTTGTCGAGCTTCTTGCCGGTCAGGTCGACCAGCAGCGAACGGTCGATGTTGGGGTTCTGCACCACCATCAGCGCCTGGTTAGCCGTGAACGGCTGGCCCGCGGCCACCATCTGCTTCATCACCACGCCTTCTACCGGCGATGTCACCAGGCTGACCGGGCTGTTCACCACCGCGCGTTCCGACGAGCGCGTAAACACATTTGGAAACATGATCGTCAGCACGGCCCAGATGATGAACAGCACCACGCCGTAGCCCGCCATGCGCGGCACGATATGCCAGAGTGGCACGGCGACCGGTTGCGGGCGCTGCACCAGCCCGTCGCCCTGGGGTTGGCGCAGCGGGGCCGGGGTCAGTGAGTGGGGGCGCGGCGGCGGGTTGTTGCGCTGGTCGGCCATGGTGTTGTTCTCCGGCAAGCAAAGTCAAAAAGCATCCCCGCCGGCATCCGGCGCATGGATGCCGGGCGAGCGTATCCGTCAGGCAAGCGTGTGGCGTCGCGCAAGGGCTGTCGCGCGTGGCCCGGCTTGCAAGTCCCCAATTCAGCTTGTTGTCTGCAGCACGCGCGATGTGGCTGGGCCGTATCGGCGCACCTTGCAATCGGACCGACATACCGCATGCAGCGGCGTGCAGCCCGTAGAGTTGCCCGGCTTCATCCAGGCAGAGTTGAACAATGGCCAGTAGATTGGCCAAGACATGGCGGCCCGCTGAAGCAAAGATTCACGCACTCAGGCCGCCGCAGGTGAGTTAAAGGTAGTCAGTTGCCCCTTCGCTTGCTGTAAGAATGTGTAAGAGGAGGCTGTAGCACTGCTTAACACGGCATGGAGGAGGAGGCGCCGCAGGAGGGGCCGCAGAAGGAACCGCGCAGCGTCGCTAGTCGTCGCTAGTCGTCGCTGCCGAGCGGCGGTGCGATATGCTCCAGCGGACGGCGTTCGGCATCGATGCCGAAGCGCAAGGCCAGCAGCCCGGCCACGATCACCAGGGCCGCGCCGAAGCCGTAGCCCGCCGCCACCGCTTCGCGGCTGCCGCTCTCGATCAATGCGCCCAGCAGCAGCGGCGCGATAAAGCCGCCGGTGCCGGTGCCCACGGCGTAGAACACCGAGATCGCCAGCGCGCGCATTTCCAGCGGAAACACCTCGCTCGCGGTCAGGTAGGCGGAGCTGGCCGCGGCGGAGGCAAGGAAGAACACCGCGGACCAGCACAGCGCCTGCGTGCGCGCGTCGAGCCAGCCCTGCACGAAGGCCCAGCCGGTCAGCGCGAGGCCGATGCCGGACAGCACGTAGGTGGCGGCGATCATGCGCCGGCGCCCGACGTGGTCGAACAGCGGGCCCAGCAGCAGCGGGCCCAGCGCGTTGCCGAGCGCGAACGGAAAGATATACAGCGCCACGCGCGCTTCGGGCACGCCGTAGAAGCGCGACAGCACCAGCGCATAGGTGAAGAAGATCGCGTTGTAGAAGAAGGCCTGCGCCACCATCAGCGCCAGCGTGATCAGGCTGCGCTGGCGAAAGCGCCGCAGCAGCAGGCGCATGACCTCGCCCACGCCCGGGGCGGCGCGCCGGCGCATCGCCACCGCCGCGCAATCGGGCGACACCGGCGGCAGCGGCCCATGGCTGGCGCGCACTTCGGCCTCGATCGCGGCGATGATGCGCTCGGCCTCGTCCAGCCGCCCATGCGTGGCAAGCCAGCGCGGACTCTCCGGCACATGCCGGCGCACCAGCACGATCGCCACCGCCAGCACCGCGCCGAGCGCGAAGCAGGCGCGCCAGCCCCACACCGGACCGAAGACGCGCGCATCCAGCAGCACCAGGCTGAGCCCGGCGCCCAGCGCCGCGCCGAGCCAGAAGCTGCCGTTGATGGCCAGGTTCACGCGGCCGCGCACGCGCGCGGGAATCAGTTCGTCGATGGCCGAATTGATGGCGGCATACTCGCCGCCGATGCCCAGGCCGGTGCAGAAGCGGCAGGCGGCAAAGAAGGCAAAGTCGGGCGCGAACGCGGTCGCCAGCGTGGCCACCATGTAGACCGCGAGCGTGGCCAGGAACAGCCGCTTGCGCCCGAGCCGGTCGGCCATGCGCCCGAACACCAGCGCCCCCAGCACCGCGCCGGCGATGTAGAGCGAGCCCGACCAGCCCACCTCGGTCGCGCTCAGCCCCAGCGTATCGGGCCGCTCCAGCACCGCGCCGACCGAGCCGACCAGCGTCACCTCCAGGCCATCGAGCACCCACGCGACGCCCAGCGCGATCGCCACGCGCCAGTGCCAGCGCGACCACGGCAGGCGGTCGAGCCGCCCGGGAATGTCGGTGCGGAAGCTGGTGTCGGCAGGCGGGCTGGCGAGGGCGGTATCGGTTGGCATTGCCAACCAGTATAGGAAACGAGCGCAGCGCTGCTCAGCGGTACAGCACGGTCGGCAGCCAGAGGCCGATTTCAGGGAAGACGTAGAGCAGCACCAGCGCAATCAGCTGGATGCCCATGAACGGCAGCATGCCGAGGAAGATCTGGTTCAGCGTGACATGGGGCGGCGCCACGCCCTTCAGGTAGAACGCGGCCATGGCCACCGGCGGCGACAGGAACGCGGTCTGCAGGTTCAGCGCCACCAGCAGCCCGAAGAACAGCGGATCGATGCCGAAGTTGTTCAGCAGCGGGATAAAGATCGGCATGAAGATGATGATGATCTCGGTCCACTCCAGCGGCCAGCCCAGCAGGAAGATGATCAGCTGCGCCAGGATCATGAACTGCACCGGCGACAGGTTCATCGACAGCACCCACTGTTCGACCAGCGCCTGCCCGCCCAGCAGCGCGAACGCGGCCGAGAAGATCGACGAGCCCACGAACAGCCAGCACACCATGGCGCTGGTCTTGGCGGTCAGCAGCACCGATTCCTTGAGCACGCGGAAGTTAAGCTGGCGGTAGGCGGCGGCCAGCAGCGCGCCGCCGAGCGAGCCGACCGCGGCGGCCTCGGTGGGCGTGGCCAGCCCGAACACGATCGAGCCCAGCACCGCCAGGATCAGCAGCGCCAGCGGGAAGAACGACGTCAGCAGCATCTTGAAGATTTCGACCCGCGCAAAGCTGAAGCGCCAGTAGAAGTACACCAGCAGCAGCCCCACCACCGCCAGCGTGATCCAGAACCAGCGCGGCGCCGCGACGGCCGCGGCGGCAGGCATCGAGGGCGGCCGTGCCTCCGCCTCGGTGGCTGAGGGCGTGGCGGACGTGGCCGGTGCGGCAGGCGTGGCCGGTGCCGCGGCGGCCGGCGCTGCCGGTTCTTCCGACGGCGGCGCGGCCAGGTCGTCCACCGACGCGCTGCTTTCCTCCGCGCCGCCCAGCGACAATGGCGATTCGACCGCGATGCTCGCGGCCGGCGCCGTGACCACGCTGTAGATCGTTCCCATCACCAGCGCCGTTGCCAGCGCCGGCAGCAGCACGATGCCGAGCTGGCGCGCGAACACGGCACTCGGCACCTCGGCGTTGCGCGGGCCCTTGAGCGCGCGCATCAGGCCCGCGCCCAGCGCCGGCAGTGCATGGGTGGCACCGCGCGCCTGCAGCGTGCGCGCCACCGGTGGCAGCGGCACCACGCGTTCGGCTTCCGGCAGCGGCGGCGCCAGCCTGGGCTTGAGCTTGGCCAGCAGCACGATGTAGAGCACATAGAGCCCGGTCAGCATCAGCCCGGGAAAGAAGGCGCCGGCATAGAGCTGCACCACCGAGACGCCCGCGGTGGCACCGTAGACGATCAGCAGCACGGAAGGCGGGATCAGGATGCCCAGGCAGCCGCCGGCGGTCACCGCGCCGGCCGACAGCGAGGTGCTGTAGCCCGCGCGCAGCATGGCGGGGAAGGCCAGCAGGCCCATCAGCGTGACCACCGCGCCGACGATGCCGGTGGCGGTGGCGAAGATCGCGCACGTTACCAGCGTCGCCACCGCCAGCGAGCCCGGTATCCACGCCAGCGCCAGGTGCAGGCTGCGGAACAGCTTCTCGATCAGGTTCGAGCGCTCGACCAGGTAGCCCATGAACACGAACAGCGGGACCGAGATCAGCACATCGTTGGTCATTACCGCATAGGCCCGCTGCACCATCAGGTCCAGCGTCTGCTGCACCGCGATCTCCGGGTTGGCGTGGCGGTAAGCCAGCCAGGCAAACAGCACGCCCATGCCCATCAGCGTGAACGCGGTGGGAAAGCCCAGCATGATCGCCACCACGATCAGCGCAAGCATCAGCAGGCCCAGGTGGCCGTTGGTCCAGTCTCCCGGAGCGGGCATGAACCACACCACGCCGCCGATGATCAGCGCCATCAGGGCCACGCCGAACCACAGTTCCTTCCTCATCGGCCGGCTCCCGGCGGGTTGTCGCGCGGTGGCGGGGCCTCGACCAGCTCGGCCGTGGGCGTGCCCTGCACCATCTCCTTGAGCTTGTCGACGTCGACCTCTTCGACATCGCCTTCGCGCAGCGGCCAGTTGCCCGTGCGCAGGCACATGACGCAGCGGATGGTCTCGGCCACGCCCTGCAGCAGCAGCAGCGCGCCGGCCACCGGGATCACCGCCTTGAACGGATAGATCGGCGGGCCGTCGGCGGCGATGGAGGAGTGTTCGTTCTGCGCCAGCGAGACCTCGAAGAAGTCGATGCCGGCCCAGGCCAGCGCGATCACGCCGGGAAAGAAGAACGCCAGGTACAGCACCAGGTCGATGCCGGCCTGCATCCGCGGCGACAGGAAGCCGTAGAGGATATCGCCGCGCACGTGGCCGCGCTTGGCCAGCGTGTAGGCGCCCGCCAGCATGAACAGTGTGCCGTACAACATGTTGCTGGCATCGAATACCCAGGCGTGCGGGGCGCCCAGCGCATAGCGCGAGAACACCTCGTAGCTGATCATCAGCGTGAGCGCGATGATCAGCCACGAGGCGGCCTGGCCGACGAAGGTGCTGAGCCAGTCGATCCGCAGCAGCAGGCGTTGCACGGCGCGCGTCCCGGGGGCTCAGCCGCGCTTGGAGAAGTAATGGCTGGAGGCCAGCCGGTAGTCGACGTTGGTATCGTTCTGCCAGCGCGTGGAGCGCTGCGCGAAGGCCTTCATCGAGTCATTGACCTTCTTGAACATGGGATTCTCTTTTTCCTTGCGCGCCACGATCTCGTCCCAGATCTTCAGCTGCGCCTGCAGCACCGAGTTGGGGGTGGCGTAGAACTTCACGCCCTGCTGCTGCAGCGCCTGGTAGTCCTTGGAATAGCGGTCGATCGCCTTCATCGACATGTCAGCCGAGGCCGCGTCCACCGCGTTGGCGATCAGCGCCTTGAGCTTGGCCGGCAACGCGTCGTAGCGTTTCTTGTTGAACAGGATCTCGAACTGCTCCGAGCACTGGTGGAAGCTGCGCAGCATGCAGACCTTGGACACGTCCTGGAAGCCCAGCGCACGGTCCGAGCTGGCATTGTTGAACTCCGCCGCGTCGAGCAGGCCGCGGTCCAGCGCCGGCACGATCTCGGCGCCCGGCAGCGCGTTCACCGCGGCGCCCAGGCCGGTGAAGATATCGATCGACAGCCCGACGGTGCGGAACTTCAGCCCCTTGAAGTCTTCCGGCTTGGTGATGGGCTTCTTGAACCAGCCCAGCGGCTGCGTCGGCATCGGCCCGTACAGGAACGACACCACGTCCAGGTTCAGGCTGCGGTAGATCTCCTGCTGCAGTTCCTTGCCGCCGCCGTACTTGTGCCAGGCCAGCAGCATGTTCGGGTCCATGCCCCAGGCCGGGCCCGAGCCCCACAGCGCCAGCGCCGAGTTCTTGCCGTACCAGTACGCGATCACGCCATGGCCGCCGTCGAGCGTACCCTTGCTGACCGCGTCGATCAGGTCGAAGGCCTTGACCACCGCGCCCGCCGGCAGCAGCTCGATCTTGAGGTCGCCGCCCGACATGTCGTTCACCTTGGTGACGAAGTCGCCGGCGAACTCGTGGAAAATATCCTTGGTCGGCCAGGTGCTCTGCCAGCGCATCGTGACCGGCCCCTGCGCCTTGACGATGGCCGGGAAGCCCATGGCAGCCGCCCCCGCGGCAGCGCCGGCGGCGCCGCCCAGGAAGCCGCGCCGGGACACGCTGCTGCCCTGGCCGCTAACCTGACCGCCGCTCCGCCCCTCTGATTTCCTCGCCCTGGATGCCATGACCGTCTCCCTCTGATGAGTGTGGGACTACCCGCGAGCGTGCCGGCCATGGAGGACCGAGGCCGCTCGCCACTGACGCGAACACCGGAAAAGTCGGGAAAAACTGGAGCATGCAAGGCCAGCGGACGCGCGGCACGCCTGCGGACAGGCAGGGGTGCCGGGCAGGTGGCCCGTGATTCCCTTCATGGTAGGAAAGGCACAGGCAACCACAATCTAGGGATTACCCGCGCGGTGTGCGCCGGCGCACTTTGCAGCGGGTTCAGGCGCGCGCGATGCCGACCGTGAAGCGGCCTTCGAGCATCCCTGCTGCATCGGCGGCCTGGCGCACTTCCATCAGGTTTGGGCGCGCACCGGCGATGGGATCCTGCACGGTGGCGCGCGCCGGCACGCCGTGCGCACGGTAGGCCGGGTGGCTGCCCAGCACTTCGCGGTTGAGCGCGTCGCTGAAATACAGCTGGCTGGTCAGGGCCTCGGCGCGCCCGAGCAGCACCTTGAAGTGGATATGGATGGCGCGCGGCGCGTACCAGCCGGGATAGATCGAGGTGAAGCTGGCGACGCCGTCGCTGTCCGCCGGCTGGACCCCGCGCAGGAAGCGCGCCTGCCGGTCGGTGCGGCCTTCGCCGCTGTAGTGGCCTTGCGCATCGCAGTGCCAGATGCTGACCAGGGCGCCCGGCACCGGCGCGCAGCCGCGTCCGGCGTCGACCACCCGGATGCGCAAACGCAGAGGCTGGCCGGGGCGGCCATCGCGGATATCGGCGCGCACCAGGGCGTCGTCCAGGTAGAACGGGCCTTCGGTGGCGGCCGGGGTCAGCAGGCACGCCGCGGGCGTTGCCGCCGCGGCCGTGCCCGGCGCAATGCCGGCCGCGGCCAGCAGGCCGAGGTCACGCAGGAAGCGGCGGCGCGCCGCGTCGGGGTCTGCGGGGACGCCGGCATCAGGCGCCGGGCCCGTGGTCATGGTGGCCTCCGTGGTGTTGCGAGTGGGCCGGACGGCGCTTGCCGTGAGTCGGCCCGGGCCTCGGCCTCAGCGTCCCATGGCCTTGAGCATGGAATAGCCGTGGCTGGTGATGCGCGGTGCCTGGCGGCGGCCGTGCAGGACTTCCAGGTGAACGAATTGCTTGTCGACCAGGGCCTTGAGGTCGGTGGGGTCGATCTGGCGGGAATCGGTGGAATCGAGGGAATCGGGGCCGTCGCTCAGCAACAGCAGCGTGGCAAGTTCATGCGGGCTCAGCACGTTCGTCTCCTTGGCTAGAGGGGGGCGTTTGCTGGGAGTCTGCGCGGCGACATCGCGCCGGCGGGAAAGGGGCCATACGGGCGTAACACGGATCGCGAAGACGACGCGCCAGGCGCTGCGCATGTTGCGTCGCAATGCGCAACGCGGCCACCGGACCAGCCGGTGTCTCGCGCAATCCACTGGTTTGACGAAAGGCCCCGCGCGCGGTTCCGTGCTGCCGCCGGCCGTTACATGTGACCCACTGTCGCAGCGCCGTCATCCCCATACTAGCCGGCCCAGGTGACAAGGCGATGGCCATGCCGGCATCGTGGGCAAAGGGAGCGGCAGCCATCCGCTCCCGGTGATGCCGCCGCCGTTACTGGCGCTGCCGCGCGCGCCAGGCCTCGTACAGGTCCACGCCCTGGTCGCGGGCCGGCACGTAGGCCAGCTTCATCTCGCGCTGCTCCAGCGGACGGGCCAGCTCGACGTAGCCGCGCTCGGCGGACAGGTCGTAAGGGGCGCCGTCCTCGTTGGAATACGCGTAGTAGACCGCCTCGACCCCGGCCAGGTACATCGCGGTCAGGCACATCGGGCAGGGATAGCCGCTGGCGTACACGGTGCAGCCGCTCAAGTCGGGCTTGCCCAGCGCACGGCTGGCGGCGCGCACCGCCTGCATCTCGGCATGCGCGCTGGGATCGCAGGTGGCATCAACCTCGTTGACCGCACGCGCCAGCACCGTGCCGTCTCTGACCACCACGGCACCGAAGGGCCAGGTATTGCGCTCGCGCACGTTCTCCATGGCGAGGCGGATGGAATCCAGCAGATAGGCTTCGGTTGTCGACACGCGTTGTCTCCGGTCAGGCCTGGCCCGCGCAGGCGGACATGATGCGGGCCTCGCGACTATAGGACAGCGTGCGCGGGCAGGGTGGCGCGGGTTGTTATAGAGCGTATTCGGGCGCCCGCCGACTATTGCGGTTGGCACTGGCGCGCATTCGAATCCTTAACTTCGCGTGCCGCGGGCGGCGTGCCAGAATGCGGCCGATGTCTCCCTGAAGGATTCCACATGCTGGTGGCACGCCTGTTCATTTCCCTGTCCCTGTTCATTGCCATGCTGACATCCGTTCCCGCCGCCGCGAGCGCAACGCCCGAGCAACAACTGCGCGAAGCCGCGGCGCGCGGCGACGCCGCGCAGGTCAGCGCGCTGCTGGCCCAGGGCGCCAGCATCGACGCGCGCGATGCGCAGGGACGCACCGCGCTGCTGCTGGCCACGCACCACAACCGCGTGCAGGCGGCGCGGGTGCTGATCGATGCCGGCGCCGATGTGAACGCGCAGGATGCGATCCACGACAGTCCCTACCTGTATGCCGGCGCGCGCGGCCACAACGAGATCCTGCGCCTGACGCTGGCGCACGGCGCTGACCTGCGCAGCACCAACCGCTACGGCGGCACCGCACTGATCCCTGCTGCCGAGCGCGGGCATGTCGAGACCGTGCGTATGCTGATCGGCGCCGGCGTGGCGGTGGACCATGTGAACCGGCTCAAGTGGACGGCCTTGCTCGAGGCCATCATCCTCGGCAACGGCGGTGCCGCCCATACCGAGATCGTGCGCCTGCTGGTCCAGGCCGGGGCCAACGTGAGCCTGGCCGACGGCGACGGCGTCACGCCGCTGCAGCACGCGCGCCAGCGCGGCTACCGCCAGATCGAGCAGATCCTCGTCGCCGCCGGCGCACGCTGAGCGGCCCGGGCCGCAGCGCGGGCGCGCGGCCGCCTGCCTTTGCGTGTCAGCCTGGATGCACTACAACCAGTAGTGCGGTGGCCGTGGTCTTGCCACCATTGGAGATCGCATGTGCGACATCGGCCGCATAGCGCGCGGTCTCGCCGTGCCGCAGCTTCTTTTCATCGGCGCCCGCGCGCACCGTCATCGATCCGCTCAGCACCGACAGGTGTTCCTGGGTGCCGGCCTCGTGCGGCTCGGAGGACAGCACGCCGCCGGCCTGGATCGTCAGCTCATACCACTCGAAGCGCCCGGCCAGGTCGATCGGGCCCAGGATGCGCAGGTCGCAGCGCGTGTCCGGGCTCTTCAGCGACGGGATCGCGTGCGGCTGCACCACGGTGATGCCGCCCCCGGTACGCTCCGCGGCGCCGCCGGCGAGGAAGTCGGTCAGGCTTACGCCGAGCGCATTGGCCAGACGCCACAGCACCGCCACGGTGGGGTTGGCGAGGTTGCGTTCGATCTGCGACAGCATCGATTTGGATACGCCGGCGCGGCGCGACAGTTCGTCGAGCGACAGCCGCTGCTGCTGGCGCAGCGCTTGCAGCGCCATGCCGACGGCGGGCGGCCCGTCGGCCGGCGAGGTCTGGAGCAGGGCTTGCGTCATGGAATGATGTTCGTTATATTGCGCAAAATGTTCGATATACAGAACGCGTTCGATTTATCGATCGGATCGTAGCACACCTGTCCACCCTCGAATCCAACGGAGCCAAGTCATGCCGAATGCCCAGGCGTTCTATGCGTCCATCCGCGACGAGCTGCAGTCCATCCGCGACGCCGGGCTGTACAAGAACGAGCGCGTGATCGCCACGCCGCAGGGCGCGCGCGTGCGCACCAGCGACGGCCGCGAGGTCATCAACCTGTGCGCCAACAACTACCTGGGCCTGTCGTCGCATCCGCGCGTGATCGAGGCCGCGCACGAGGCGCTGCGCACGCACGGCTTCGGCCTGAGCTCGGTGCGCTTCATCTGCGGCACGCAGGACCTGCACAAGACGCTCGAGGCGCGGCTGTCGGCCTTCCTCGGCACCGAGGACACCATCCTCTACGGCTCGGCCTTCGACGCCAACGGCGGGTTGTTCGAAACACTGCTGGGGGCGGAAGACGCGGTCATCAGCGATGCGCTCAACCACGCCTCGATCATCGACGGCATCCGCCTGTCCAGGGCGCGGCGCTACCGCTACCAGCACAACGACATGGACGACCTGCGCGCGCAGCTGGAACAGGCGCGGGCCGACGGCGCGCGCTACACGCTGGTGTTCTCCGACGGCGTGTTCTCGATGGACGGCACCGTGGCGCGCCTGGACCAGATGCGCGCGCTGTGCGACGAGTACGGTGCGCTGCTGGGCATCGACGAATGTCATGCCACCGGCTTCATGGGCCAGCGCGGCCGCGGCACGCACGAGGCGCGCGGGGTGTTCGGCAAGATCGACATCATCACCGGCACGCTCGGCAAGGCGCTGGGCGGCGCGTCGGGCGGCTTCACCAGCGCGCGCAAGGAAGTGGTGGCGCTGCTGCGCCAGCGCTCGCGGCCGTATCTGTTCTCGAACACGGTGGCGCCGGCGATCGTGGGTGCGTCGATCGCGGTGCTCGATATCCTTGAAGGCAGCACCGAGCTGCGCGACCGGCTCGAGCGCAACACGAAGTTCTTCCGCGCCGGCCTGGACCGGCTCGGCTTCGACGTCAAGGCCGGCGACCACCCCATCATCCCGATCATGGTCTACGACGCCGACAAGGCGCAGCGGCTGGCGCAGCGGCTGCTGGAACTGGGCGTGTACGTGGTGGGGTTCTTCTATCCGGTGGTGCCCAGGGGCCAGGCGCGCATCCGCGTGCAGATGAGCGCGCTGCATGACGAGGCCACGCTGCAGGCCGCGCTGGACGCCTTCGATGAAGCCGGCCGCGAACTGGGGCTGATCTGATGGCTGATGCCAAACCGAAAATCCTGATCGTCGGCGCCAATGGCCAGATCGGGTCCGAGCTGGCGCTGGCACTGGCCGAGCGCTACGGTCGCGCCAATGTGGTCACCTCCGACGTGGTGCCCACCGGCCGCCACGTGCACCTGACCCACGAAATGCTCAACGCCACGGACCGCGGCGAGCTGGCCACGGTGGTCGAGCGCCATGGCATCACCCAGGTCTACCTGCTGGCCGCGGCGCTGTCCGCCACCGGCGAGAAGGCGCCGCAGTGGGCCTGGAACCTCAACATGACCAGCCTGCTCAACGTGCTGGAGCTGGCGCGGCAGACCGGGCTGGAACGGGTGTTCTGGCCCAGCTCGATCGCCGCCTTCGGCCCGACCACGCCGGCCGCGAACACGCCGCAGCAGACCGTGATGGAGCCGACCACGGTCTACGGCATCTCCAAGCAGGCGGGCGAGGGCTGGTGCCGCTGGTACCACGCCAACCATGGCGTCGATGTGCGCAGCGTGCGCTATCCCGGCCTGATCTCGCACAAGACCCCGCCCGGCGGCGGCACCACCGACTATGCCGTCGACATCTTCCATGCGGCGGTGAAGGGCGAGCCCTACACCTGCTTCCTGCGCGAGGACGAGGCCCTGCCGATGATGTATATGCCCGATGCCATCCGCGCCACCATCGAACTGATGGAAGCGCCAGCGGCCGGGCTCAGCGAGCGCGGCAGCTACAACATCGCCGGCATGAGCTTTACGCCGGCGCAGATCGCCGCGGCCATCCGCGAGCAGGTGCCGGGCTTCCAGATCCGCTACGAACCGGACTATCGCCAGGCGATCGCGCAGGGCTGGCCCGATTCGATCGACGACGCGGTCGCGCGCGCCGACTGGGGCTGGCGGGCGCAGTACGGGCTGCGCGAGATGGTCGCCGACATGCTGGCCAACCTGCGCGCGACGCTGCCGGCCTGAGCCGCTACGGCGTCGCGCGACCGGTCAGACTGTCATCTAGTGATAGGTCACCACGACCAGGTAGGCGGGTGCCCTACTGCGCTTGCCGGCGAGGGCGGGTTGTACTTCCAGCCTGGCCGTGCCGATGCGGGTGGTGCCTGCCAGCTGGTGCGGGGCCACGGCGAAGGGCGCCGAGACGATGTGGCCCGAGGGTTGCTGGCAACTGGCCTGTACCAGGCCCGCGGACGGGCGGAATCCGCATGAGGGGTTGGTGATCGCACCGAGGAACGTAATGGTGCCGGTCTGTGCTGCCGCGCTGCCGATTGCAGCGGTTGCCAGCAGCGTGGCTGCGGCCAGCCGCGCGACCAGGGCGGCGGCCTTCCTGCTCCGTTCAAGCGACATATCTGAACCTCACGATAGTTAGTGCGGCGCCGACGCGGGCCGCCATTGTCATCGCTAGCGTGCAGGCCCACCAATGCGCGTGTGGGCTGCCTTCAGCATAGGCTCTCATTCAGAGCATTCTTAGCATTTAAGACAGTTCGGCGGACATTGCCGGAAGGGATCCGGCAACGATGGACGCGTGGCTACGCCGCGCCGCGCAGGATCAGCCGCGAGCGCGCGAAGCCGGCATGGGTCTGCAGCGCCTGCATCAGCTGCTCGGACGGCGTGCGATCCAGGTCAGTCACTACGTAGCCGGTGTGGCCGCGCGTCTGCAGATGCTGGCCGGTGATGTTCACGCCTTCTTGCGCCAGCAGCGTGTTCAGCGCCGCCAGCGCGCCGGGGGCGTTGCCGTGCACGTTGAGCAGCCGTGCCGGCGCATGCAGCGGGCCGGGGTCGACCTCGGGGAAGTTGACCGCGCCGATGGTGCCGCCGGTCGCGAGGAAGTGCGCGAGCTTGGCCGCGACCTCGGTGCCGATGTTCTCCTGGGCTTCTTCGGTGCTGCCGCCGACGTGCGGGGTCAGCAGCACGTTGGGCAGGTTCTGCAGTTCGCTGGTGAACGGGTCCTGGTTGGTCTTGGGCTCTTCCGGGAACACGTCGATGGCCGCGCCGCCCAGCCGCTTCTCGCGCAGCGCCGCGGCCAGCGCGGCGATGTCGACCACGCTGCCGCGCGAGGCATTGATCAGGATCGCGCCGGGCTTGAACGCCGCCAGGATGTTGGCATCGATCATGTTGCGCGTGCGCGGCGTGGCGGGCACGTGCAGCGTCACCACCTCGGCCTGCGATACCGCTTCTTCGAGCGAGCCGGCGGCGCGGGCCGAACCGTGCGAGAGCCGCGCGAGCACATCGTAGTAGACCACGCGCATGCCCATCGATTCGGCCAGCACGCCCACCTGCGAACCGATATTGCCGTAGCCGACGATGGCGATGGTCTTGCCGCGCGTCTCGAACGCGCCGGCGGCGCCCTTGGCCCATTTGCCGGCATGCGCCAGCGTGTTCTTCTCGGGGATCCGGCGCAGCAGCATCACCGCCTCGGCGACCACCAGCTCGGCCACCGAACGGGTGTTGGAAAAGGGCGCATTGAAGACCGGGATGCCGGCGGCGGTGGCGGCATCGAGGTCGACCTGCGAGGTGCCGATGCAGAAGCAGCCGATCGAAAGCAGCCCCGGCGCGCTACGGATATCGTCCGCGCGCAGGTGGGTGGCGGAGCGGATGCCGATCACGTCATGATCGGCCAGCACCTGGCGCAGTTCGGCACCGGCCAGCGCACCGGTGCGGCGCTCGACCTGCAGGCCGGCTTCGGCCAGCCGGGCGTTGGCGCTCTGGTGGATGTTCTCGAGCAGGATGGCTGTGGTCACGTTGGTTTTCCGCATGGAGGGTTGGCGGGCATTGCCGCATCGCCTCCATTCTGCGCGCAAAACGGTGAACGGGCCGGGGAGCCCCTGCTGCCGGCATTGGCACCGGCGGCGCGCTCGGCGCCAGCGTCAGCGCGCGCGGCGCGCGTCGCCGCCGAGCGGATCGACGATGATCATGGTCTGGCGCAGCACGCCGGCGTTGTCGAAGTAGCAGCTGAAGTGCGCCGTCTGCAGGCCGTCCTTGTACATGCGCCAGGACCAGGCTTCGCGCTGCATCAGCGGGTAATACTGCACCGGCTCGCGCGGCAAGCCGAAATGCTGCTGCACGTCCTGCTTGGTCCAGACCCCGATCCGGGCGCGATAGATCTCGGCCTCGGTCAGCATCTGGCGGTAGCGGGTCAGCCTGCCCGCGGTATCGAAATCGGCGGCGTAAACCGCATGGCCGAAGGGCTGCGTCGACCACAGCCAGCGGGTGGTACCGTCGGCCAGGCGGTGGGTTTCGGTGGGTGGCCCGAAAGTCTGGCGCACTGCACTTTCAGGGCTGCCTATCATCTGCTGGCCGGTCTGCTCCGGCTGCAGCATGGCACAGGCGCCGAGCAGGGCGGCTATGCAAAAGAGGACGAGGTGACGGCGGGGCAGGGACCGGGATGGCATGGCGCGCTCCTGCAAGAGGGAATGTCCGCAGCCGCCATTGTCCGGCTGCCAGCCCGCCCGGCGCAACCGGTCGGGATGCCGGCACGCCGGCGCCGGCCCCGCACCGGCTTAGCAGCGGCCCTTCTTGGCCTGGCCCGGCGGGCAGAACGACTCGTTGCCGTACGCGTCGACGCGGCAGTTGCCTTTCTTGGCCTGCCCCGGCGGGCAGCCCTGCGGGCCGCCGCCGTAGGTGTCATAGGGGGCGACCACGCAGCCGCCGAGCAGCGCGCTGCACGCAACCAGAAGGGCCAGGACGGATTTCATTGCAATTCTCCTTGTTGTGGGGGATTCCGTTTGCGACAGGAGAATAGATTGTGCCAGCGCCGTTGTCTGTAAGGAATCGTGAGGACGGCGGCGCCGGGATGGCAAGCTACGGGCGCTACATCCGGAACACCACACCCAGCCAGACACTGCGCGGCGCTCCCGGCGCCACGAACAGCGCGCTGGCGGCATCGCCCGGGGCGACGTGGGGGCGCACCAGGCTGCCGCCGGGAAACACGTCGTTGGCAATCTGACCGTAGGTCTCGTAGCGCCGGTCCAGCAGGTTGGCCACGCGCGCATAGATTTCGACGCGCTTGCTGACCTGATACGCCGCGCGCAGGTTGATGGTGGCGTAGCCGGGCGTGCGCCAGTCGGCGGCCTGCGGCGCTTCCCCTGCCTGCGGGTCGCTGCGCAGCCCGTCCTCGTTGCCGCTGGAGACCGAGCCCGACACCGCCACCAGGTCGGCGCCCAGCACCAGCCCGGCCAGCGCCTGCCAGTCCGCGCCCAGCTTGAGCGTATGGCGCGGCAGTCCTGCCATGCGCATGCCCGGGCGGATGTCGATAGTGCGTTCGCCGGCGGCCAGCGCGCCGGCGGACTGGTAGGTGGCCTGCAGGTAGCTGTAGGCCAGCCGCAGCGTGACGGGGCCGAGGCGATGGCGCGCGGCGAGGTCGAGCCCCTGGTTGCGGGTGCGGTCGAAGTTGGCGAAGTAGCCGAGCTGCGTATTCGGTGCGCGCACGAACAGGATGTCGTCGTGGTTGTCGATGCGATAGAGCGACGCCGTGACCTCGGTGTGCTGGCGCGGCTGCCAGCGCAGGCCGGCCTCGAACGAATGCGACACCACCTGCTTCAGGTAGGGATCGGCCTGCAGGCCCGCTGGCAGCCGGCAGGGCCGCTCCGGGTCGGCGCAGCCGAGCTCGAGCACGGTCGGTACGCGGTTGTTCTGCGCATAGCCGCCGAACACCGTAACCCCGCCGCCCAGCTTCTGCGCCAGCCCCAGCGCCGGGTTCAGGCGGCGATAGGTAAAACTCTCGCGCGGCTGCTCGCTGCCGTCGCTGTTGCGCAGCGTATTGCTGACGGAGACGTGGTTCCAGCGCGCCGACGCGGTCAGGAAGGTGGTGGGCGTCAGCGACCAGGTATCGGACAGGTACAGCCCCAGCGTGCGCGCGTTGCCGCTGACGCCGGAGAACAGGGCGTTGGCCGCGGCGGGATCGGCAACCACGCCGCGGTCGCCGGTGAAGCTGCCGGGCTGTGCGTATTGCGAATAGGTGAGGCGGCTGCGGTCGAGCGTCACGCCGGCATTGATGACGTGGCGTTCGGTCTCGCGCGCCAGGCTCAGCGCCATGCCGACGGTCTGCTGCCGCATATGGCTGGTGTTGAGGACCGCCGGGTGCAGCGCCGCGCCTTCGGCGCGGGTCATGCGGCAGTCGTCGCCGCGCGGGCTGCCGTCGGCGTCGAAACCGTCCTCGCAGTTTTCGGCATAGGCCTCGTAGTCCGGGTTGACGTCGCCGTTGGCGGTGTCGCGGCGGCTGTTGCGCACATAAACCAGCGCTGCGGCGCTGGTCTTGTCGTCGAACCAGTGGCGGCCGTTGAGCGCGGCCTGCGTGACCAGGTTGCGGGTCTGGTCGGGATAGGTGTAGACCGCGCGCCGGTTGGACTGGTACAGCTCGGGCACCGTGCCACCGTCGCCGGCGCTATAGCTGGGCACCAGACCATTACCGGTCAGCGTGCTGCGTCCATGCAGCAGCGAGACGTCCCAGCTGCTGCTGTCACCGGCGTAGCCCCCCTTGGCAAAGATGTTGCCGAGCCGACCGTCGGAATGGTCACGCCAGCCATGCTCCTGGAACAGCGTGCCGGCGGCGAACGCATGCCAGCCGCTGTCGCTGCGCACGCCGCCGGACAGGTCGGCGCGCTTGCGCGCCTGGCTGCCGTAGGACAGGTCGGCGGTGAAGCCGGGCGAGTCCAGCCCGGAACGCGTGGTCATGGCGAGCGCCCCGCCGAGCGTGTTGAGGCCGTAGGCGGGGTTGGCGCTGGATATCAGCGACGCGCTCGCCAGCGCCGCCTCCGGGATCATGTCCCAGCTCACCACGTCGCCAAAGGGCTCGTTGACGCGGATGCCGTCCAGGTACACCGACAGCCCCTGCGGCACGCCAGGGATCGACGACGCGCGGAAGCCGCGGTAGGTGATGTCGGTCTGGAACGGGCTGCCCTGGATGTCGTTGACGTTGACGCCGGCGAGATGACGGTTCAGGTAGTCGGCCAGGTTGCCGGCGCGCGCGCCGCCGAGCTCGCTGCCGCGCACGGTCTGCACGGTGTAGGGCACCAGGTCGCTGGCGACGCCGATGCCGGGCAGCGGCGCGGCGGCCACCACCAGCACTTCGGGCAACAGCGTACTGTCCTGGTTTGGCGCAATAGTGTCCTGTTGCGCCACAGCGGCGCGCTGGCACAGCAGCGTGATCAGCGCGGACAGCACCGCGGCGCGGCGGCACGGGCGGGCTGCGACGGCGCGTGGAAGTCGGGATGGCCGCTGGCCTGGCGGTGCAGGGCGCGGGATGGCTGGCATGGTCGGTCTCCTCGGGATAGCGGCGCATGCCTGCATCGGACCGCGCCTGTGGGCGGGGCTTCAGCAGTTTTCGTACCGGGCAGCAGCGTGGGCCTGCGCCCTGTCACAAAACAGGACAATGGGGCGTTGCCGCCTGCGGGCCAGTGTTCCATCACGGCACAATGCCGCGCGCCGCCTCGCAGCACGCGTCGCTGCGAGGCGGCGGCCGGCAGTCGTGCAGCGCCGGCCCGGCAAGGTGCGCGGGGATGCGGCATGCCGTGTTGCATCGCACATGGTATCGGCCTTGCTCTGTCACACCGCATCCCAATCCGGTCCGGTGCTTTGCCATGTTCCGTTGCCTTGCCTGCCTGCTGTCGATATGCCTCGGCCTGTTGCCGGCTGGCTGCGCGCGGGCCGAGGGCGCAGCCGCTTATCCGTCGCGTCCGGTCACGCTGGTGGTGCCGTGGCCGGCCGGCGGCGCCACCGATATCTCGATGCGCATCCTGGCCGAGCTCGCCGGGCGTGAGCTGGGGCAGCCGATCGTGGTGGAGAACCGGCCCGGCGCCGGCGGCACGCTGGTGGGCGGGCTGCTCGCCGCAGCGCGCCCGGACGGCTACACCATCGGCCAGCTGCCGCTGACGGTGTACCGGTTCCCGCACCAGCAGAAGACCGCGTGGCAGCCGCTGCGCGATATCCAGCCGGTGCTGATGATCTCGGGCTATACCTTCGGCATCGTGGTGCCCGCCGACAGTCCGTGGCGCTCGCTGCGCGAGCTGATCGCCTGGGGCCGCGCGCATCCGGGCCAGCTGACCGTGGGCTCGACCGGCATCGGCACCACCGCGCACCTGGCGATGGAGGATGTGCTGGGCCGCAGCGGCGTGCGCTACCTGCACGTGCCGTACCACGGCACCGCCGACCAGATGCTGGCGGTGGCCAACGGCTCGCTGATGGCGGGGGTCAATTCCACCGGCTTCGCGCCCTTCGTCGAGGCCGGCAAGCTGCGCCTCTTGGCGGTGTTCAGCGCGCAGCGTTCGGCGCGCTGGCCCGAAGTGCCGACCGTGGCCGAGCTGGGCTTCGCTGACGCGGTCCACAACTCGCCCTACGGCATCGGCGTGCCGCGCGGCACCGATGCGGCCATCGTCCGGCGGCTGCACGACGCGTTCCGCGTCGCCATGCATCAGCCGCGCCATCTTGCCGAGCTGGCCCGCTACGACCAGGAGCTGACCTACCTCGGCACCGCGCAATACGAAGCCTTCCTGCGCCAGGCCTGGGACACGGAACGCAGCTTTGCCCGGCGTGCGGGCACGGCACGGGCGAAGGAGCAGCTATGAACGCGCTGCCAATGCAGGAAGCGCCGGTGCTCGCTTGCGACGCCGTGCGCAAGGCGTTCGGCGGGCGCGTCGCGCTCGACGGGGTCTCGCTGTGCGTGCGGCGCGGCGAGTTCGTGGCGCTGCTGGGGCCTAACGGCGCGGGCAAGACCACGATGTTCCAGATCCTCAGCGGCCTGTTCGTCGCCGATGCCGGACAGGTCATGGTGATGGGCTGCGACATGCGGCGCGAGCCCGTGCGCGCGCTGGCGCAGCTGGGCATCGTGTTCCAGCAGCCCGCCATCGACCTGGACCTGCCGGTGCTGGCCAACCTGCGCTTCCATGCCGACCTGCATGGCCTGCCGCGGCGCGAGGCGGCGCAGCGGATCGCGCGCCTGCTGCAGGCCTTCGGCCTGGCGCCGCGCGCGCAAGCGCCGGTGCGCGAGCTGTCGGGCGGCAGCCGGCGCAAGGTCGAGCTGGCGCGCGCGCTGCTGCATGAACCGGCCATGCTGCTGCTGGACGAGCCGACGGTGGGGCTGGACCCGGCCTCGCGCGTGCAGCTGCTGGCGGAGACCCGGCGGCTGGCGCGGCACGCCGGCGCCGGCGTGCTGTGGGCCACCCACCTGGTGCAGGAGGTGGAGCAGGCCGACCGCGTGATCGTGCTCGACCGCGGCGCGGTGCGTTTCGACGGCACCCCGGCCGCGCTGCTGGGCGTCACCGCGGCCGCGACGCTGGAAGACGCATTTCTTGCCATGACGCCGTCGGTCATCCGCGCGGCGCAAACGGAGCTCACCGCATGAAGCCGATGCCATCCCCCGCCTGGCTCGCCGGCGCCTGGCTGATCGCCACCGCGTTGCTGGTTGCCGCCGGCCTGGCCGAAGGCGCGCAGGGTAGCCAGGGCAGCCCCGCGCGCGTCGCCACCGGCCAGGTCTTTGTCTCCAGCGAAAAGGACGACGCGCTGACCGCCTACGCCTCCGGCAGCGGCCAGCAGCTGGCGTCGTGGCGCCAGTGCCGGCGGCCGCGCCACCTGCAGCTGTCGCCGGACCGCGCGCGGCTGTACGTGGCCTGCAGCGACGACCACCGCGTCGACGTGGTCGACGTCGGCACGCGCAAGACCGTGGCGTCGCTGCCGGTCGGAGACGACCCCGAATTGTTCGACCTCAGCCAGGACGGCCGCACGCTCTACGTGTCGAATGAAGAGGACGCGCTGCTGTCGGCCTACGACACCGGCTCCGGCAAGCGCGTGTTCGCGGTCGGCGTGGGCGAAGAACCGGAGGGCGTCAGGGTCAGCGCGGACGGACGGCAGGTGTACGTGGCTTCCGAAGTGGCCAACCTGGTCCATGTGGTCGACGTCGCCACGCGCAAGGTGGTGCGCAATATCCGCGTCGGCAACCGGCCGCGCCGGCTGCTGCTGGTGCGCGGCGGCAAGGAGCTCTGGGTCTCAAACGAATTGTCGGCCAGCGTCAGCGTGATCCGCACCGATACGCTGGAGGTGGTCCAGACCATCGCCTTCGCGCCGCGCGGCATGCGCGCCGAGGACGTGACGCCGGTCGGGATGGCGGTGC
Organism: Cupriavidus nantongensis; assembly: GCF_041726985.1. Taxonomy (GTDB): domain Bacteria; phylum Pseudomonadota; class Gammaproteobacteria; order Burkholderiales; family Burkholderiaceae; genus Cupriavidus; species Cupriavidus nantongensis_A. The sequence goes on from NZ_CP168302.1 coordinate 2,182,678, forward strand.
GCAGCGACGGCAGCCACGCCTATATCGGGCTGGGCCGCGCCAACCATGTCGCAGTGGTGGAGGTGGCGTCGCGCCGCGTGCAGGACTACGTGCTGGTGGGGCGGCGCGCCTGGGGGCTGGCGCTGAGCCGCGACAACGCCCGGCTCTACGTCGCCAACGGGCTGTCCGACGATGTCAGCGTGGTCGACACCGCCAGCCGCAAGGCGGTGGCCACGCTCAAGGCGGGCCGCGTACCGCATTCGGTGGCGATCGATGACTGAGCGGGCGCTGGCGGTGCTGGCCTTCACGCTTGCGGTAGCGCTGTCGGGCCCGCTGCACGCCGCCGAGGTGCGCGTGGCGGTGGTGTCGCTGGCCGACGATGCCCGCCACGCGCCGCGGCGCCTGGCGCAGCGCTATCCCGACCAGCCGCAGGGCAGCGCGCTCGACGGCGCGCAGGTGGCGGCGGCGGAAGCGCGCTTTGCGCTGGAGGCCGCGGGCCAGTCGCTCCGGGTCGAGGCGCAGCAGGCCCGCAACGAAGCCGAGGTGGCCACGCTGGTCGCGGCGCTGGCGCGCCAGGGCACGCGCTTTATCCTGCTCGACCTGCCGCCGGCTTCGGTCAGGGCCGCCGCGGGCGCGGTCAGGCCGGGCGAGGCGCTGCTGTTCAATGTCTCCGCCGACGACGATGCGCTGCGCGGCGCCGGCTGCGCGCCGGTGCTGCTGCATACGCTGCCCAGCCAGCGCATGCGCGCCGACGCGCTGATGCAGTACCTGGCCGCGCGCAAGTGGCGCCGCGCGCTGCTGCTGAGCGGCCAGTCCGCGGCCGACGCCGCGCAGCGCGAGGCGTTGCTGGGCGCCGCGCGGCGCTTCGGCATCGCGTGGACGGCGCAGCGCGCGTTCCGGCTGTCCAACGATCCGCGCGAGCGCGACCAGGCCAATGTCAGGCTGCTCACCAGTGGCGCGGACTACGACGTGGTGGTGGTGGCCGACGCCGACGGCGAATTCGCGCGCGGCCTGCCCTACGCCACGCAGTTGCCGCGCCCGGTGGTGGGCGCCAGCGGGCTGGGCGCGCAGGCCTGGCACTGGGCCTGGGAGCGCAACGGCGGGCCGCAGCTCAACCGGCGCTTCGCGCGCGCCGCGGGCCGGCCGATGACCGGTTACGACTGGGCCGCGTGGGTCGCGGTCAAGGCCATTGCCGAGAGCGTGGTGAGGCAGCCCGCTGGCTTTTCCGCGCAGGCGCAGGCGCTGGCCGCGGGGCAAGTGGTGGTGGACGGCTTCAAGGGCCCGCCGCTGTCGTTCCGGCGCTGGGACCGCCAGCTGCGCCAGCCGCTGATGCTGGCGCACCCCGACGGCGTGATCGGCACCGCGCCGGTCGAAGGCGTGCTGCATCCGAAGAACAACCTCGACACGCTGGGCGCCGACGAAGCCGACACCGCGTGCCGCGCCCCGACCTGACTCCATGACCACGCCCGCCTCCCTGCCACCGTTGATGCGCCATCGCTGGCGCGCGCTGCGCGCGGTCTGCGGCCGCGAGCTGCGCAAGTACCTGGGCCAGCCCGGGCGGCTGCTGTCGTCGCTGGTGCGCCCGCTGCTGTGGCTGCTGGTGTTCGCCGCGGGCTTCCAGAATGCGCTGGGCGTCGCGATCGCGCCGCCGTACGACAGCTACATCGAATACCAGGTCTATGTCGCGCCCGGGCTGCTGGGCATGATCGCGCTGTTCAACGGCATGCAGTCGTCGCTGGCGATGGTGTACGACCGCGAGATGGGCGTGATGCGGCTGCTGCTGACCGCGCCGCTGCCGCGCGGCTGGCTGCTGGGCTGCAAGCTGGCGGCGGGCACGCTGCTGTCGCTGCTGCAGATGGCGGCGTTCCTGCTGGTGGCGGCGGGCTTCGGCATCCGCTTCGCGCCGCTGCACTTGCTGGCCGGCCTGGGCGCGATGACGCTGGCGGCGCTGATGCTGGGCGCGCTTGGCCTGCTGCTGTCGGTCCATGTGCGCCAGCTGGAGAACTTTGCCGGCACCATGAACTTCGTCATCTTCCCGATGTTCTTCATCAGCTCGGCGCTGTATCCGCTGTGGCGCCTGCAGGAGTCGGGCGCCGAGGCGGTGTACCAGCTGGCGCGGCTGAACCCGTTCACGCATGCGGTCGAGGCGATCCGCTTCGCGCTGTACGGGCAGCTGGCGCCGCAAAGCCTGGCCATCGTCGCGGCCAGCGCGGTGGTGTGCTTCGCGCTGGCGCTGCGCGGCTACGACCCGCAGCGCGGCATGGCGCGCCGCGGGGCGCCGGCATGACCGGCCGCCGGCAGGGCATGGCGCTGCTGGCGCTGGCATGGCTGGGGCTGGCCGGCGCCACGGTGTCAGCCGCGCCCGGCACCGGTGCCGCGATCGCGCACAGCGATCCGATGCAGTCGCCGCAATGGGCCTGGATCCACAAGGAGCTGCTGCAGCAGGGCCCGGTGGTGTTCGACAGCCGCGTGCGCGTCACCGGGCCGGCCTTTGCGGAGGACCCGATGCGCGTGCCGATCGCCTTCGACGCGTCGGCGCTGGGCGAGGTCGAGCGCATCGTGGTGGCGGTGGACCGCAACCCGATCCGCCCGGTGCTGGCGTTCGAGCCGCTGCGGGTGCGGCCGTCGCTGTCGTTCCGCTTCAAGCTGGAGCAGGCCTCGCCGGTGCGGGTGGCGGCGCGCACGCGCGACGGCATCTGGCATGTCGGCAGCACGTGGGTCGACGCCGGCGGCGGTGGCTGCACCGTGCCGGGTGCGACCCGCCGCGACGGCAGCTGGAGCCGCACCCTCAACCGGGTCGAGGCGCGCGTGTTCCCTGGCCTGGGTCAGGGCCCCGGCCAGGCCGGCGCGCGCGTGCGGCTGCGCGTGATGCACCCGATGGACACCGGCCTGGTCGCCGGCATCCCGGCGTTCCATCTCGAGACCCTGGTGCTGGCCGACGCGGCGCGGCAGCCGCTGTTGCGGCTGACCCCGCACGAGCCCGTCGCCGAGAATCCGATTTTCTCGTTCGACCTGCGCGAGGCGGTGATGCCGGGCATGACCGTGGCCGGCCACGACAACAACGGTAACCGCATCGCGGCGCGGGTGTCGCCATGAAGCGCGTATTGCCGTCGTTGTTGCTTTGGCTGGCTACTGCTGCGGTCTTCGCGGCGCCCCCGCAGCCGCCCGACTACCGCCTGGCCCCGCGCGAGATCGCCGCCGGCGTGTGGCTGCTGGAAGGCGCCAATGCCGACTTCGCGCCGGCCAATGGCTGCAACATCATCAATACCTCCTTCATCGACACCGGCGACGGCGTGGTGGTGATCAATACCGGCCCGTCGCGCGAGTACGGCGAGCAGCAGCGCCGCGCCATCGCCGCGCTGACCGGCGCGCCGGTACGGCTGGTGCTGAACCTGAACCTGCATCCCGATTACTTCTTCGGCAACCAGGCCTATGCCGACGTGGGCGCCAGCGCGCTGCCCGCCACCATCGACGGCGCACGCCGCGAGGGCGCCGCCTATGCCGACAACCTCTACCGCCTGTGCGGCGACTGGATGCGCGGCACCGAGCCCGCGCCGCCTGTCCACACGCTGGCACCCGGCGTCCGCACGATTGGCCGCCGCACGCTGGAACTGATCCGCCTGGAAGGCCATACCGATGCCGACCTGGTGCTGCTGGACCGCGACGCCGGCATTGTCTTCGCCGGTGGGCTTGTGTTCCGCGAGCGCATCCCGACCACGCCGCACGCGCATATCGGTCGCTGGCTGGACAGCCTGGCGCGGCTTGAGGCGCTGATGGCGCAGAGCGGGGCGCGCCTGCTGGTGCCGAGCCACGGCCCCGCGCTGGGCGGTACGGAGGCCATCGCGCAGACGCGCGCCTACCTGCAATGGCTCGACACGCGCCTGCGCGAGGCCGCGGCGCAGGGGCGCGACCTGGCCGAGGTGATGGCCATGCCGGTGCCCGAGCCCTATGCGCGCTGGGGCGCGATGCCCGCCGAATATCTGCGCAACGTGATCCATCTCTACCCGGCGCACGAGGAAGCCGCGCTGGCGCGGTGAAGGCGCCGGCATCGGCTGCAATGCCTTCCAGCTAAGGTATCAAACACTACTGTCATTCCCGCGCAGGCGGGAATCCAGCGTCTTTAAAAGTCACTGGGTTCCCGCCTGCGCGGGAACGACGATGGCTCTGTTCAATTCTGGCGCAGCTGCAACGCAGTGTTGCACGCTGGCGCGGGCCGCTAGCGTGCGGCGGGCCTGCAGGCCGCGTGATCGGGCCCCGTCCCACTGGCATGGGATTTGCCATTTGCGTGCTGGTGTGTGGCGCAGTGGCGCACCAGCGAAATCGAAAACAAGAGAGGAGATGGCAATGAGGACGTTACGAGTAGGGCTGGCGGTCGTGGCAATCGCGGCCGCCGCGGCGAGCGTTGCCGCGCAGGCGGCGGTCAGCGACGCCATGATCGAGAACGATGCGAAGAGCCCCGGCGACGTGCTGTCGTGGGGCATGGGCCCGCAGGGCCAGCGCTATTCCACGCTGGCGCGCATCAATACGAAGAACGTGGGCCGGCTGGTGCCGGCGTGGTCGTTCTCGTTCGGCGGCGAGAAGCAGCGTGGGCAGGAATCGCAGCCGCTGATCCACGACGGCAAGATGTTCGTCACCGCCTCGTATTCGCGCATCTATGCGCTCGATGTGAAGACCGGGCGCAAGCTGTGGAAGTACGAGCACCGCCTGCCCGAAGGCATCATGCCGTGCTGCGACGTGGTCAACCGCGGCGCGGCGCTGTACGACAACCTGGTGATCTTCGGCACGCTCGACGCGCAATTGGTAGCGCTGGACCAGAACAGCGGCAAGGTGGTGTGGAAGGAAAAGCTGGAGGACTACGCGGCCGGCTATTCGTACACGGCTGCGCCGCTGGTCGTAAAGGGCCTGGTGCTGACCGGCATCTCGGGTGGCGAGTTCGGCGTGGTCGGCCGCGTCGACGCGCGCGATGCCAGGACCGGGCAGCTGGTGTGGTCGCGGCCGGTGGTCGAAGGCCATATGGGCTACAAGTACGACAAGGACGGCAACAAGACCGAGATCGGCATGACCGGCACCCAGAACGCCAGCTGGCCCGGCGAGACGTGGAAGACCGGCGGCGCGGCCACGTGGCTGGGCGGCACCTATGACCCGGCGACCGGCCTGGCCTACTTCGGCACCGGCAATCCCGGCCCGTGGAACAGCCATATCCGCAAGGGCGACAATCTCTACTCCGCGTCGACCGTCGCGCTCGATCCCGCCACCGGCAAGATCGTCTGGCACTACCAGAACACGCCGAACGACGGCTGGGACTTCGACGGCGTGAACGAGTTCGTCACCTTCGACCTGGACGGCAAACGCATGGGCGGCAAGGCCGACCGCAACGGCTTCTTCTACGTCAACGATGCCAGCAGCGGCAAGCTGGTCAACGCCTTCCCCTTCGTCAGGAAGATCACCTGGGCCACCGGCATCGACCTGAAGAGTGGCCGCCCGAACTACGTCGCCGAGGGCCGCCCCGGCGACCCGGCCGCCGCCAACGGCGAGAAGAAGGGTAAGTCGGTGTTTGCGGCGCCCGGTTTCCTGGGCGGTAAGAACCAGCAGCCGATGGCCTACAGCCCGCAGACTGGCCTGTTCTACGTGCCCGCCAACGAGTGGGGCATGGACATCTGGAACGAGCCCATCAGCTACAAGAAGGGCGCCGCGTTCCTGGGCGCGGGCTTCACCATCCAGCCGCTCAACGAGGACTACATCGGCTCGTTGCGCGCGATCAATCCCAAGACCGGCAAGATCGTCTGGGAGGTCAAGAACGGCGCGCCGCTGTGGGGCGGCGCCATGACCACCGCCGGCGGGCTGGTGTTCTGGGGCACGCCGGAAGGCTATCTGAAGGCCGCCGACGCCAGGACCGGCAAGGAACTGTGGCAGTTCCAGACCGGCAGCGGCGTGGTCGCGCCGCCGGTCACGTGGGAAGAGAACGGCGAGCAGTTCGTCGCGGTGGTCTCGGGCTGGGGCGGCGCGGTGCCGCTGTGGGGCGGCGAGGTCGCCAAGCGCGTGAATTTCCTGGAGCAGGGCGGCTCAGTGTGGGTGTTCAAGCTGCATAAGAGCTGAGCGAAACAACGGCGGCACGGCCCCGCGCGCGCGGGGCACGATCGCCACAGCATCGGATCGGGATACAGGTATGAAGAAAGAATGGATGGCGCTGGCGGCGGTTGGCGCGATGTTGCCGGGCGCGGCGCTGGCCGCCACGACGGCGGAGATGCAGGCGCTGGCCGACAAGAGCGGCTGCTTTTCCTGCCACGGCATGCAGTCGAAGGTGGTGGGCCCTGGGTTTGCCGAGGTGGCGGCGCGCTACAAGGGCGACAGCCAGGCCGCCGCGTCGCTGGCGAAGAAGATACGGGAGGGCGGCAAGGGGGCCTGGGGCAGGATTCCCATGCCGCCGCATGGCAACCTGGGAGAAGACGATGCGAAGAAGCTGGCGGAGTGGGTGCTGGGGGTTGGTTGAGCCGGGGCGGTGCGTGGGCGGCGCGCGCTGCGTCGGACGCGGGGCCGTCGTGGGCGGCCGGCGCAAGACCTACTTGCGGCGGCGCCGGCGCCGGCGTTGATTCAGCGCTCGCCGCATCCGTCGGTTCTTGGTTTGTCGTGCTTGGCGGGCGTGGCTGTTTCGCCGGCGTAGCCGGCGACCTCCTTTCTGTCCGAGCGACAGAAAGGAGGCAAAGAGCGCGTCGCCTGAGCGGCTGGCTAAGGCGGCGTTGGTGGTTCGAACGGTGGTGACTTGCGGTGAGGCGGTTGGTGGTTCGACCCTGCTGACGCTACCTGGAGGTGCCTGGCGTTCGAGGTCGGATGGACGAACCCGACTTTAGGTCGGTGGCCGCCTGCTAACGGCGTTATTGGTGGGACGCCTTCGGCTGCGCTGCGCGCGCTCCCAATCTCAGGTCTGCTGCTCGGGCACGGAGTGCGTCGCTGCGCTCGCACGCGTTATCGTGGGCGATCCTTCGGGCTTTTCTTGTCCGCTTGTTTTCTCCCCTCTCCCGCTTGCGGGAGAGGGGCCGGGGGTGAGGGCCGGCGGTGGCAATAGCGATGGCCTTCACTTCGTTGATGCTCCTGCCCTCACCCCAACCCTCTCCCGCAAGCGGGAGAGGGAGTACACAATCGGGATTTGGAAAGCTCGAGTCCGTTTATGACGCTGCGGGTTTGCTCCCCTCTCCCGCTTGCGGGAGAGGGGCCGGGGGTGAGGGCCGGCGCATCCACGAAGTCAACCGCATCTGTCCGCGCGGCCCGACCTTATCCCCCGGAATTCCGCGAACCCAATCTCAACGAGTTGGCATCGCTGCGAAACACCATCGGATACTCGCGCGTTTGCGCCGCCGTTTGCGCCGCCGCAAGCCGGCCCTCCAACACGATCTCGCGCAGACGCCCGTGCCCGGGGGCCTGCGCGCAGGCGGGGTCGGTTGCTGCGGCATCGCCGGTGACCAGGAAGGCCTGGCAGCGGCAGCCGCCAAGATCCGCTTCGCTGTGCTCGCACGAGCGGCACGGTTGCGGCATCCACTGCGTGCCGCGAAAGCGGCGGAAGGCGTCGCTGTGCTGCCAGATCTCGCGCAGCGTGTCGGTCCTGACGTTGGGCAGGGCCAGGTCCGGCAGCATGCGGGCCGCGTGGCACGGCAGCGCGGTGCCGTCCGGCGCCACGCCCAGGAAGGTGGTGCCCCAGCCGTTCATGCACTTCTTCGGCCGTTCCTCGAAATAGTCCGGCACCACGAACAGGATCTGGCATTGCCGGCCGATGCGCGCGCGGTACTGCCGCACTACGGCCTCGGCCTCGCGCAGCTGTTCCCGCGTCGGCATCAGTGCCAGCCGGTTCTCCCAGGCCCAGCCGTAGTACTGCGTATTGGCCAGCTCCAGGTATTCGGCGCCCAGCTGCAAGGCCAGCTCGATGATGGTGCCGACGTGCGGCAGGTTGTGACGGTGCAGCACGCAGTTCATCACCATCGGATAGCCGTGCGCCTTGATCAGCCTGGCAACGCGCTGCTTTAGCTCGAACGTGCGGGTGCTCGAGAGGAAGTCATTGAGCTCGCGCGTGGAGTCCTGGAATGACAGCTGGATATGGTCCAGGCCCGCCTCGTGCAGCGCCGCCAGGCGGGCGTCGGTCAGGCCCACGCCGGAGGTGATCAGGTTGGTGTAGAAACCGAGGCCGCGCGCATGGCGCACCAGCGTCTCCAGGTCCTTGCGCAGCAGCGGCTCGCCGCCGGACAGGCCCAGCTGCACCGCGCCCAGCGCGCGCGCCTGGGTGAACACCTCGCACCACTGCGCGGTATCCAGTTCCTCTGCATGGCGGGCATAGTCGACCGGATTGGAGCAGAACGCGCAGTGCAGCGGGCAGCGGTAGGTCAGCTCGGCCAGCAGCCACAACGGCGGGCCGGGCGGCGCCGGCTCAGACCAGCCAGCCGCGTTCGGTGGCATGTTTGACAAAGGCATGGACCTCCGGCGCGATGCCCTGCACGCCGAAAGCGGCCTGCAGGTCGTCGATCAGCATGTCGAGCGTATGGTTGCCATCGCAGCGCTGCAGGATCGCGGCGGCGCTGTCGTTGAGCGTGACCATCCCTTCGGGATACAGCAGCACCCAGCTTTGCTGCGAGTCCTCCCACTGCAGCCGGAAGGTGCGGTGCAGGGTCGGGGTGGCGAGGTCTTGCGTGCCGGAGGTCATGCGTGGGCCTGCTGGATGGCGTCGAGCATCGACCACAGCACGTCGAGCTTGAACTGCAGGATGTCAAGGGCGCGCTGCTGTTGCGCGGCGCTGCGGAAATGGTCCAGCGTCACGCGCAGGCCGTGGTCGACGTCGCGTTGCGCCAGCGGGATGCGCGAGCGGAAGTAGTCGAGGCCGCCGGCCTCGATCCAAGGATAGTGCGTGGGCCATCCCGCCAGCCGCTCCTGGTGGATCTTCGGCGCGAACATCTCGGTCAGCGACGAGCACACCGCCTCCTGCCACGGCGCGCGGCGCGCGAAGTTGACATAGGCGTCGACGGCGAAGCGCACCCCGGGCAGCACCTGCCGGTGATCCAGCAGCGCGTCGCGCTCCAGGCCGACGGCCTGGCCCAGCCGCAGCCAGGCCTCGATGCCGCCGGGCTCGGCGTCGGTGCCGTCATGGTCGAGGATGCGCACCACCCACTCGCGGCGCGTGGCGCGGTCGGGGCAGTTGGACAGGATCGCGGCATCCTTGAGCGGGATGCTGGCCTGGTAGTAGAAGCGGTTGGCCACCCAGGTGCGGATCTGCGCTGGCGTGCATTGGCCTGCCGCCATGCGCTGGTTGAACGGATGGTGGATGTGGTAGCCGCTTTCGCGGGCGCGCAGGCGCGCCTCGAATTCGGCAGGGGTCCAGGCAACGGTGGCTGTCATAGCGCGATTTCCATGCCGTCGCAGGCGAGCTCGATGCCGTGCCGGGCCAGCTCGGCACGCTCGGGCGAGTCTTCCGCCAGCACCGGATTGGTGTTGTTGATGTGGATAAGGATCTTGCGGCGGGCGGGCAGGCGGTCCAGCACCTCGATCATCCCGCCCGGCCCGGACAGGGCCAGGTGGCCCATGTCGGCGGCGCTGCGCGTGGAGTAGCCCAGCGCCTGCATTTCGTCGTCGCGCCAGAAGGTGCCGTCGACCAGCACCACGTCGGCGCGGCGCAGCTGCGCGAACACGTGGTCGTCAACCTGGCCCAGCCCGGGCGCATAGAAGGCGCTGCGCCCACTGCGGCGGTCTTCGATGCGCAGGCCGATGTTGTCGCCGGGTTGCGGCGCGTGGCGCCTGGGCGAGTAGGGCGGCGCCTTGCTTTGCAGCGGGACCGCGGTCAGCGCTACGTTATCCAGCGGCGGCACCGAGAACGCCGTGCCATCGCAGGGCAACGCATGTTGCCGCAGCCCGCAGTAGTGCGACAGGATGCGGGTCAGCGGGAACGCCCCCGCCAGGTCGTCGAGCACGCTGGCGGTGGCGTAGAGCGGCAGCGCCTGGCGGTGTTCGCGCAGCATCAACAGGCCGGTGACGTGGTCGATCTGCGCGTCCATCAGCAGCACCGCGGCAATCGCGGTGTCGCGCCCGGCGCGGGCGGGTTGCAGCGCGGGGGTCTGGCGCAGCTGCTGCAGGATGTCGGGCGAGGCGTTGACCAGGACGGCTTCCGGGCCGTCGCCGCACAGCGCGATCGACGATTGCGTGCGCGGCGTGGCGCGCACGGTGCCGCGGCGCACGCCGTCGCAGTTGCGGCAATTGCAGTTCCATTGCGGGAAGCCGCCACCGGCGGCCGATCCCAGTACCCGGATGGTGGTCATGGCGCGAGCGCTCGATGTGGATCGCGGCGTCGCCGCGCAGGCGCCATACCGGTAACCACCGGCGGCGCCTGGCTGCGGAACGCCGAGGCCGCTCAGCGGTTGGCGATATACATCGTGATTTCAAAGCCGAGCCGCAGCTCGGTGTAGGCGGGCGTGGTCCAGGTCATGTCGGTCTCCTTTGGCATGGTTAGTGATTAGCGTTGCGGCATGGCAGCGTGGCTGCCGCAATGCCCGGAAAGGCAACAACCATGCCCGACACCACCTTGGACCACACCGTTTTCCACCTGCGCACGCCCGACGCGCAGCGCCTGCACGTGCGGCTGGGCGGCCCGCCGCACGGCGAGCCCTGGCTGGTCTTGCATGGCGGGCCGGGCAGCGGCTGCGCCGCGTCGATGGCGGCATGGTTCGACCCGCAACGGCACCGCGTGGTGATGCCCGACCAGCGCGGCGCCGGCCGCTCGACCCCGGCCGGCGGCATGCGGCGCAACAACGTCGGCGCGCTGCTGGCCGACCTGGAGCAGCTGCGCGCGGCGCTCGGCATCGCGCGCTGGGGCGTGGTCGGGGGATCGTGGGGCGCGGCGCTGGCACTGGCCTACGCCGCGCGCTATCCGCATGCGGTCGCAGCGCTGGTATTGCGCGGCGCCTTCCTGACCGGGCGCGACGACGTGCTGGGCCTGTTTGCGCCGCGTGCCGGCGACGGCCTGCTCCGCCGCGTCGCGCCGGCGGGCGAGCGGCTGCCCGAGGCGCGCGCCCGGCTGCTGACGGTGTCTCGACTGTTGCAAAGTGGGACAGCTGTTCAAAAACGAGACACCGCGGCCGCGTGGCGCCGGCTCGAGCTGGACCGTCTCGCGCTGCGGGGCCTTGCGCAAGAACGCCGGCAGTCCGCGCGCAAGCGGTTCGCCACGATACGCAAGTACCGCATCCAGGCGCATTACCTGCGCCACCGCGCCGGCCTGGGCAAGCCCGCCTTGCTGCGCGCGGCGCGGGACATTACCGCGCAGGGCCTGCCGGTGACGCTGCTGCATGGCCGCGCCGACGCGGTATGCCGGCCCGCCAATGCCCTGCGGCTGCGACACGCCATGCCGGCCGCGCGGCTGGCCTGGGTGGACGGCGGGCACCTGGCCGACGGCGCCATGCGCGACGCACTCGCGGACGCGATCCGCGCCAGCGCGTGGCAGCGCTGATGGCTACGCGTCGCGCCTTTCTCGGAACCACGCTGGCGCTGGCGTTCGACGCCTGGGGGCCCGCCACGGCGGCCGGCACGCGGGTCGCGCTGGACCCGCTGCAGCCGGGCGTCTGCGTCGCCCGCGCCGCCAACGCCGAAGCCATGCGCGCCAACGCCGGCGCGGTGGTGCCCAGCCTGGTTCATGTCACGCGCGCGGGCGTGCTGGTGGTCGATCCCGGGCCGCACGCGGCGTGGGGCAGGGCGCTGCTCGGCGCGATCCGTGCGCTGACGACGCGGCCGGTGCGCTGGGTGGTCAACACTCACGCCCATCCGGAGAACGTGCTGGCCAATGCCGCGTTTGCCGGGCTGCGGCCGCGGCCGCGGTTCCTGGCGTCGGTCGCCACCGCCGCGTTGATGCGGCAACGATGCGAGGCCTGTCTGGCCAGCCTGACCGCGCAGCTCGGGCGCGCGGCCATGCGCGGCACCGAGATCGTGTTGCCGGAGCTGGCGCTGCAGGATGGCGCCTGGCTGCACACCGGCGATACGGCGTGGCAGGTGCAGGTGCATGCGCCGGCCCACAGCGCGTCGGATACCGTGCTGTACGCGCCGCAGCTGCGGCTGCTGTGCGCCGGCGGCCTGGCGTATCGCCAACGTGTGCCGGAGATGCAGGAAGCGTCGCTGCAGCGGTGGCGCCAGGCGCTGCGGCAACTGATCGCGTTGCCGGCGGACACCGTCGTCGCCACCGCGACCGGCACGCCTGCGCAGACGCTGGTGCCGACGCTGGCCTATCTCGATGCGCTCGCCGACGGCATCGGCGCCGCGCTGGGCGCTGGCCGCGATGCGACCCAGGCGGTCGATGCCGTGGCGGCGGCGCCGTTCCGCCACTGGCGCCATTTCCAGACGCGCCATCCGCTGAACCTGCAGCGCGCCTGGCGCCAGCTGGAAGACGCGTGGATGCAGGGAGAACTGCCGGCTTGAAGCCGAATGCCGTTCAGTTAAGGCATCAAACACTACTGTCATTCCCGCGCAGGCGGGAATCCAGCGTCTTTCACGTCCCCTTCGGGGAAAAGTCACTGGGTTCCCGCCTGCGCGGGAACGACGGTGGTCAACTGAACTGCATTGACGGCCGAAGCCGGCATGCGCGCCCGATGTCAGCCGCCCTGCTGCGGCAGCCCGCGCGCTTCCTCCATCTTGCGGTAGACGGTGTTGCGCGAGATTCCCAGCGCCTTGGCCGCCGCCGAGATATTGCCGTTGTGCGCCTTGACCGTGGCCACGATCGCCATCGCCTCGACCTCGGCCAGCCGCGTGGGCTGCATGCCCTGCGCCATCGCCACGGCCGGCGCGGCCATGGGCGCGGGCGCCTCGCGCAGGTCGTCGAGGAAGTCGTCGGGCAGGTGCTCCTCGGTGATCTCGGCTTCGCCTTCGGCCATCAGCCGCGCGGTGCGCAGCAGGTTGCCGAGCTGGCGGATATTGCCCGGCCAGTGGTAGCGGCGGAACAGCGCCATCACCGCTTCGCTGATGCGGGGCGCGTTGTTGTCCGCACCGGCCGCGCCCCCGCCGTGGTCCTGGCGCAGCAGCTTGCCGGCCACCACGTCGAGGTCGCTGCGCTCGCGCAGCGCCGGCAGCCGCACCACCAGCCCGTTCAGGCGGTAGTACAGGTCTTCGCGGAACTGGCCGCTGGCGACCAGGTCGCGCAGGTTGCGGTTGGTCGCGCACACCACCGAGACGTCGATGTGGATCACCTTGCTGCTGCCCAGCGGCGACACCGCGCGCTCCTGCAGCGCGCGCAGCAGGCGGCCCTGCAGGTGCAGCGGCATGTCGCCGATCTCGTCCAGAAACAGCGTGCCGCCGTTGGCCAGCAGCATCTTGCCGATGCCGCCCTTCTTGCGCGCGCCGGTGAAGGCGCCTTCCTCGTAGCCGAACAGCTCCGACTCGATCAGGTTTTCCGGGATCGAGGCGCAGTTGACGGCGATGAAGGGGCCGGCGCGGCGCGCGCTGTCGGCATGGATGGCGCGCGCCATCAGCTCCTTGCCGGTGCCGGTCTCGCCCAGCACCATCACCGGGATGTCCTTGCCGATGACCTTGCGCAGCTTTCCGATCACGGCGCGGATCTGCGCGTCGCCGGTGTCCAGCTCCTCGAGCCCCGGCGAGGGTGCCGGGCCCAGCGCCAGGCTGCGCGGCACGCCGGTGGCGCCGCTCGTGCCGGCCTGGCGCGCCTCGGTGCCGCCGGGCAGCGCCGCGGCCGGGGTTTTCCATTCCACGCGCGCGCTGACCTTGACGCCGCTGGGCAGGTGCAACGGGACGATGCCCGCATGCGCCGCGCGTGCCGCGTCGAACAGCTGCGACATCGACAACCCGAACAGCGACGAGAAGGTATGCGCCTGCAGCGCGCCGATGGACAGGCCCAGCTGGAACTGCCCGCTGCGGTTGGCCGACAGGAAGCGCCCGCCGGGCGTGAACGAGACGATGCCCTCCACCAGCGTGCCCAGGAACTCGGCGCGCGAATGGAAGCGGATGCACACCATGTCGCGGAAGGCGTTGCCGAACAGCTGGTTCTCGATCATCTGCGCCGACATCCGCACCAGCGCCATGGTGTGCTTGTGGAAGCCGCGCTGGTCGCCGGTCACGTCGAGCGCGCCCACGGTCTTGCCGTAAGGGTCCAGGATCGGCATGCACGAGCAGGTCAGGAACTGGTTGGCCTCCAGGTAATGGTCGGCGCCGTGGACCAGCGTGGCGCGGTTCTCGGCCAGCGCCGTGCCGATGGCGTTGGTGCCGCGGCGCGCCTCCGACCACTCCGAGCCGGGGCGCAGCGAGATCTTGTCGGCGCGGGCGAGGAAGTCGTCATCGCCTATGGCGTGCAGGATCAGCCCGTCGGCGTCGGTCAGCACGATCATGCTTTGGGTGTCGACGATCTGGTCGTGCAGCGTCTCCATCACCGGCAGGGCATAGGTGAACAGCGACTGGCTGCGTTCGATGCGGGTCTTCAGCTCGCTTTGCAGCACCGGGCAGAAGTCGGGCGACTCGTAGGGGCGCAGGCCGTAAGACTCCGAGCGCTGGTGGGCCTGGGCAATCAGCTCGGCACGCTCGTGCTGCCCGGTATCACCGGGGGCGTCCGCGCGCGGATGCGGATCCGGCTGGATGGTCATGTCTCGGTCTCCTTGTGGAAAATTCCGCCCGCGATCTTTGCGCGGGTCGCTGCCGGTCGCGCCAGGCGCGGGCTCGACAGTGTTGCGTGGTGAAGCAAAACACTTGCCAGGGTGTGGCATTCCGGGACACCGCTGCGGCGCCGCGGCGTTGCCCGGGCGCTTTTTCCCGGCAAATCCGGCATTTTCAGCGCGTCGCCGCGTTGGTATGGCTCTTGCGGAAACGGGGCAAACACAAGCATCAAACAAAGCCAGCCCCATCACTGTAGGAGACATCCATGAAAACGCAGCGCCGCCTGCTCGCCTTGCTTTCGCTTTGCGCGTCCCTGACCGCTTTTTCCGCCGGCCCGGTGCTGGCCCACGGCGATGTCACGCCCCAGGCAGTCGATACCAAAGCGTTACCACAGCTGGGCGACGAATGGCGTCCGGACAATCCCTACCGCAGCGGCGATGCGCACAAAGAGGCGCTGCGCATCGGCTCGTCGGCGTACAACCAGAACTGCGCGCGCTGCCACGGGCTCGAAGCCGTGTCGGGCGGCATTGCCCCCGACCTGCGCAAGCTGGACGGCGACTGCGTCGCCCTGGCCGACGCCAAAAAGAAGCAGGCCTGCCAGAGCGAGATCTCGCAGTTCTACGCCACCACCGTGCGCAAGGGCCGCACCCGCGACGGCCGCGTCTACATGCCGCCGTTCGACGGCGTGCTGAGCCAGGAGGCGGTCTGGGCCATCAAGACCTACCTGGAATCGCGCCACGAGTAAGCGCCGCGCCAACGCTATCGATGCCGCCGGTCCCCTTCATCCAACTGGAGCAATGCCATGCCTGACAGCCCCGTCCGCGGCCCACGGCTTACCATTTCCGTCCTGCCCGCACCGCCGGCCCGGATGCTGCGCTGGCTCGGCTGCATGCTGCTCTCTGCCGCCGCCTTGCTCGGCGTGTCGCCGGCGCATGCCGACCTGGCCCGCATCCGCCAGGCCGGCACGCTGAAGGTGGCGGTGTACAAGGGCCTGCCGCCGTTCTCGTCGCTGGCCGGCAGCCAGTACGCCGGCATCGACGTGGCGCTGGCGCAGGCGCTTGGCAAGGCGCTGGGCCTGTCAGTGGCGCTGTTGCCGTTCGATGCCGACGAGAACATGGCCGACGACCTGCGCGCGATGGTCTGGCGCGGCCATTACCTGGGCTACGGACCGGCCGACGTGATGCTGCACGTGCCGGTCGACCGCGCCTTCATGCGCGCCAACGACAAGGCGCTGATCGTCGCCCCCTACTATCGCGAGACCTTCGTGCTGGTGCGGGACCGCGAGCGCGTGCCGGACGTGCGCGGCCTGGAAGACCTGGCCGGCCAGCCCACCGGCGCGGCCGCGGGCTCGGCCGGGGCCAACGCGCTATTGTCCGCCGGCGGCGGCACGCTGCGCGACCGGGTCAGGATCTACCCCGAGCCCGCCCTGGCACTGCACGCGCTGTTCGCCGGCGAGATCGCCGCGGCGCTGGTGACGCGCGCCCAGTATGAAAGCGCGCTCAAGGCCGGCGGCCACGCCGCCAGCCGCTATGTCGCCAGCGACATCAGCGCGCCGCTGCTGCCGGCGCGCGGCTGGGCCGTCGGCATGGCGGTCAAGGCCGGCGAACGCGAGCTGGCCGAGGCGCTGCAGTCGGCTCTGGATACGCTGCGCGGCAACGGCGAGCTGGCGCGCATCTTTGGCGGCTACGGGGTGTCGATGCAGGCGCCGTGAGTCAGGCGTTGTAAAGAATGCATGCGATCTGGCATCCCAGGTCGGGCAACTGGTACACCCGCGGCAGCCCGGTGCCGCGCCGGTAGCGCCCTGGCGCCACGCCTGCCATCGCCGCAGCACATGGCCGCGGGCAGGAACGGGAATTGCGGGGGCAGGGCAGTATCGTGACTGGGGATCGGGCGATGCCTTCCATCTCGTCGGTTCTGCTGTCCTCGCCCCGCGCGCTCTACGGGCTGCTGCGGGATACCGTCAACGCCTGGGTGGAAGACTACGACCCCAGCATGGGCGCGGCGCTGGCCTACTACACCGTGTTCTCGATCGCGCCCCTGCTGCTGATCGTGATCTCGGTGGCGGGCGTGGTGTTCGGCCACGAGGCTGCGCGCGGCGAAGTGGTGGCGCAGCTGCAGGGGCTGCTCGGCCCGGAAGGCGCCAAGACCGTCGAGGCCATGCTGCTGGCGGTCAGCAAGCCCGCGGCCAGCGCGCTGACGGCGGTGGTCGGCGTGGTGGTGCTGCTGATCGGCGCGACCACGGTCTTTGCCGAGCTGCAGTCGGCGCTGGACCGGATCTGGGAGGTGCCCGAGCGGCACAAGAGCTCCGGCCTGTTCTCGCTGCTGCGCGCGCGGCTGCTGTCGTTCGGCATGATCCTGGGGATCGGCTTTTTGCTGGTGGTGTCGCTGCTGCTGAGCGCGGCCATCTCCGCGCTCAACCGCCTGTGGGGGCCGCTGTTCGGGGCCGAGGAACTGATCGCCCATGTGCTCGACACCGTGGTCAGCCTGGTGCTGATCACGGTGGTCTTCGCCATGATCTACAAGATCATGCCGCGCGCCAAGGTGCGCTGGCCCGACGTCTGGCTGGGCGCGGCGGTGACGGCGCTGCTGTTCACGCTGGGCAAGTTCCTGATCGGCCTGTATATCGGCAAGAGCGGCGTGGCCAACGGCTATGGCGCGGCCGGCTCGCTGGTGGTGTTGCTGCTGTGGGTGTACTACTCCGCGCAGATCTTCCTGCTGGGCGCGGAGTTCACCTGGCAGTACGCGCGCCGCTACGGCTCGCGCCGGCACGAGGCCGCGGCCGAGGCCGAGCGTGAGCGTGAGCGCGAGCTCGCTCAGCCTCAGCCGCCGCCGAGCGCTACCGCGAACAGCGTCGAGATCAACGGCCGCTCCTTGCGCACCCCCAGGCAGCATAGGGAATAGTCGATCGACAGCAGCGGCTCGTCCACCGGCACCACCTGCAGCCCCGGCAGCGGGATGCATTCGATCTCGGTAACGAAGCTCAGCCCCATGCCGCTGGCCACCGCATGCAGGATGGCCTCGCGGCTGTTGATCTCCATCGCGCAGTGCAATGCCACGCCATGCTGCGCGCAGGCGCGCTCGACGCGGTCACGCGTCTTCGAGCCCGCTTCGCGCAGGATCACGGGTTCGCCGGCGAGATCCTGCAGCGTGACCGCCGTGCGCGCGGCCAGCGCGTGGCCCGCCGGCATTACCGCGACGATGCGTTCCTTGCGATAGGGCACGACATGCAGCCCCGCCACCGGGTCGGGCTCGGCAAGGATGCCGGCGTCGATGTCGAAGTCCTGCAGGCCGCGCAGCACCGAGGCCTCCGAGCCGATGGTGACGGTCAGCTCCAGCGCCGGGTGCGCGCTGCGGAAGCTGCGCGCCAGCCCGAGCGCGATCGGCGGTGACACCGCGCCCACCCGCACCAGCCCGGTCTTGAGCTTGTGCGCGCTGTGCAGGAACTGCATGGCCTCCTCTTCCTGCCCGAACAGCCCCTGCGTGATTGCATAGAGCCGCTCGCCGGTCTCGGTCAGGCGCACGCTGCGCCCGCTGCGCAGGAACAGCTCGACGCCGAAGCGCGTCTCCAGCGCCTTGACCTGGTCGGTCACGGTAGGTTGCCCGATATGCAGGTAATGCGCCGCGGCGGTGAAGCCGCCGGTGCGCGCCACCGCGTGGAAGCAGCGGATCGACTTGTAGTACTGGTGGAACATGGGATGGATGGGGGCTGGCCGCCGCTGCGGCGGCGTGTCCGGCGAGTCTCCCACAGCCGCGCGCCGATGCGTACAGGGTTTCCCCGAGGCCGGCAGGGCGCAGCGGCGATCCATCGGTTTTGGCGCACCCGCGCGTCAAAGATGCGATTGGACCGGGGTTTTGGCGTCTCCCACACTTCTGGCAACCAGGCGCGCGGTGCCGACCGCGGCCAACGCAACCCAGAGCCAGAACCGAGGAGACTCCCCATGACCCATGCCTACCACAACCCCGTGTCGATCCATTGCGGGCCCGGCGCGCTCGACCAGTTGCCGGCCTTGCTGCACGGCCGGCGCGCCGTGGTCGTGACCTTCCCGGAAGCGCGCGCGCTGGGCCTGGTGGCGCGGCTGGAAGCATTGCTGGGCGCGGACCTGGCCGGGCTGATCGAAGACGTGCAGCCCAACCCCGATGTCGCGCAGCTGTCCGGCCTGTACAACCGCTTCTGGGAACACGCCGATCGCTGCGACGCCATCGTCGCAGTCGGCGGCGGCAGCGCCATCGATACCGCCAAGGCGCTGATGGTCGGCACCCGATCGGGCCGCTTCGACTCGCTGATCAGCCTGCTGGCGACCGGCAAGTCGTTCACGCCGGCGCAGGTCAAGCCGCTGATCGCGGTGCCGACCACCGCTGGCACCGGCAGCGAAGTCACGCCGTGGGCCACCATCTGGGACGCGGCGAACCAGAAGAAATACTCGCTGCACCTGCCGCAGACCTGGCCCGAGGCCGCCATCGTCGATGCGCAACTGATGCTGTCGGTGCCGCGCGGCACCACCATTGCCACCGGCCTCGATGCGCTGTCGCATGCGCTCGAATCGATCTGGAACGTCAATGCCAACCCGGTCTCCGACACCTTTGCGGTGTCGGCGGTCGAGGACATCTTCGAGACCCTGCCGCAACTGGTCCAGCAACTGGACGACCTGCCGCTGCGCGAGCGCATGGCCCTGGCCGCACTCAAGGCCGGACTGGCGTTCTCCAACACCAAGACCGCGCTGGCGCATTCGATTTCCTACGAGATGACGCTGCGCCACGGCCTGCCGCACGGCATTGCCTGCTCGTTCACGCTGCCGCTGGTGCTGGAAAAAGCCTGGGCGCGCCGCCCTGACCGCGACCGCACGCTGCAGCGGCTGTTCGGGCCGTCGCTCGCCGGCGGGCAGCAGCGCCTGCGCGCCTTGCTGCAAGGACTGGGCGTGAAGACCGAATTTGCCGACTACGGCGTCAGCGACGACGAGGCCGGCGCCATGATCGCGCGTGCGCTGGACGGCGCCCGCGGCAAGAACTTCATCGGCGCCGTGCCTGCCTAGCCGTTCCCACCGGCCGGTGTTTACCCGGCCACACGAGCCCGGCATACGGGCCGACAATACAAAAGGAGACAACCATGGAAACTGCCGATCGCATCCAGGTGGGGGCATACGTCGCCCCGGCCGAGCAATCGTTCCGGCGCGCACAGTGGCGCATGCTGCTGGCGGCGATGTTCTGCTATTTCTTTTTCTACACCGGGCGGCAGACCTTTGGCTTTGCCATTCCCGGCATCCAGGAAGAGTTCGGCCTGTCCAAGGCGGCGCTGGGCTGGGCCTCGACCTGCCTGCTGTGGTGCTACGCCATCGGCCAGGCCATCAACGGCAACCTCGGCGACAAGTTCGGCGGGCGCCGCGTGATGACCGCCGGTGCGATCCTGTCGTGCGCGGCCAACTGGGTGGTGAGCTTCGCGGTCGGCTTCAAGAGCCTGGCGATTCCGTGGGGCATCAACGGCTATTTCCAGGCACTGGGGTGGGCCCCCGGCAGCCGCTTGCTGTCGAACTGGTGGGGCGCCGAAGAACGCGGCAAAGTCTACGGCTTCTATGTGTTCGCGGCCGGCTGCGCCTCGGTGCTGTCGTTCGTGACCTCGATCGTGGTGGTGAACATCCTGCACCTGGACTGGCGCTGGATCTTCCGCCTGCCGGTGCTGCTGATGCTGCTGGGCGGCATCACCTTCTACCTGATCGTGCGCGAGCGGCCGGAAGACCTGGGCTACAGGTCGCCCGATACCGGTGTAGCCAAGGGCGAGGATGCCGACCCGCACGCGCCGGCCCGCACAACGGCCGAAAGCGATGCCGAGGAAAGCTCCTGGTCGCGCTACAAGGCGGTGCTGCGCAATCCGCGCCTGATCATCGCGGGGCTGTCGATCGGCTTCCAGAACGCGGCGCGCTATGGCCTGATCGTGTGGGTGCCGGTGCACTTCCTGGGCAAGAACTGGAAGACCGCCGAGACGCTGATCGACCCGGCCTGGATCTCGGTCGCGCTGCCGGTGGGCATGGCGTTCGGCGCGCTGTCCAACGGCTGGATTTCGGACCGGCTGTTCGGCTCCAGCCGCAGCAAGGCGATCATGCTCTACATGGTGCTGGGCGCGATCGCGTCGATGGTCATGTACCAGCTGCCGACCGGCATGGGCGCGATCGTCGCGCTGTTCCTGGCTGGCTTCTTCGTCTATGGTCCGGCCTCGTCGTTCTGGGCGCTGTGTCCGGACCTGGTCGGCGCGAAGCGGGCGGGCACCGCCACCGGCATCCTCAATTTCTTCTCCTATCTGCTCGCCGGACTGGGCGAGCCGCTGATCGGCCGCATCCTGGACCAGTCCGGCAATACTTCGCTGGTGTTCCCGATCGTGGCAGCCAGCTGCATGATCAGCGCCGTAATCGCGGCCTTCATCCGCCGTTGAGCACGCGGGCCGGCCCGGCGCCGGCCCGCACGCGCATCCGCATCGATTTCCCTTTATTAAATGAGGCCCGCCAGGGCATGACCATGACCGCATTGCACGCCACCACCGAGATCCGCCACGAAGCGCTGCGCATCGTCGGCGAGAAGATCTACCGCGAAGACGTGATCGAGGTGACCTATCCCTACACCGGCGAAGTCATCGCCACCGTGCCCAAGGCCACGCTCGACGACGTTCGCCGTGCCTACCGCATCGCGCGCGACTACCAGCCCACGCTGACACGCTACGAGCGCTACAAGATCCTGATGCGCGCGGGCGAGATTATCGCCTCGCGCCTGGATGAAATCTCGCGCACCATCACGCTGGAATCCGGCCTGTGCCGCAAGGATTCGCTGTACGAAGTCGGCCGCGCCTCGGACGTGCTGCTGTTTGCCGCCAACCAGGCGCTGGTCGACGACGGCCAGGTGTTCTCGTGCGACCTGACCCATCACGGCAAGAGCCGCAAGGTCTATACCCTGCGCGAGCCGCTGCTGGGCGTGATCACCGCGATCACGCCGTTCAACCACCCGCTCAACCAGGTGATCCACAAGGTCGCGCCGTCGGTGGCCACCAACAACCGCATGGTGCTCAAGCCCAGCGAGAAGACGCCGCTGGCTGCCTATCTGCTGGCCGATATCCTGTATGAAGCGGGACTGCCGCCGCAGATGCTGTCGGTCATCACCGGCGACCCGCGCGTGATCGCCGACGAGATGCTGACGCACCCCGACGTCGACCTGGTGACCTTTACCGGCGGCGTGCCGATCGGCAAGTACATTGCCGCTACCGCCACCTACAAGCGCCAGGTGCTGGAGCTGGGCGGCAACGATCCCATCATCGTGATGGAAGACGCCGACCTGGAAGAAGCCGCCACGCTGGCAGCCAGCGGATCCTACAAGAACTCCGGCCAGCGCTGCACGGCGATCAAGCGCATGCTGGTGCATGAGTCGGTGGCGGAGCGCTTTGTCCAACTGCTGGTGCAGAAGACCGAAGCCGTCAACTATGGCGACCCGATGGATCCGAAGGTCGACATGGGCACTGTCATCGACGAAGCCGCGGCGATCCAGTTCGAGGCGGTGGTCAATGATGCAATTGCCGCCGGGGCCACGCTGCGCTACGGCAATATCCGTCGCGGGGCGCTGTACTCGCCAACGGTGCTCGATCACGTCGATCCCGAGATGACGGTGGCAAAGCATGAGACCTTCGGGCCGGTGTCGCCGGTAATTCGCTTCAAGGACATTGACGATGCGATCCGCATCTCCAACGGCACCGCCTACGGGCTGTCGTCGTCGGTCTGCACCAACCGGCTCGACTACATCACGCGCTTCGTGCGTGAGCTTAAGGTTGGTAGTGTCAATGTGCGGGAGGTGCCGGGGTACCGGCTTGAGCTGACGCCGTTCGGGGGGATCAAGGACTCTGGCCTGGGCTACAAAGAGGGCGTGCTGGAGGCGATGAAGAGCTTCTGCAATACCAAGACCTACTCGCTGCCGTGGTAAGCAGCGATGGCCTGCGCGCCGGGGCCGGCAGGCCAGTTCGTCCCTGCACTGCCGGCCCCGGCGCGCAGTCGCTTGACCCGGCGATCCTGGAGCAACTGTCCAGGCACGCGGAAGCTGCGGCGGGCACCATCCGTGCTGCGCCGCTGCCCTGCTATTGCGCCGCCAGCGGTTTCAGGCGGCCAGTACGGTGGCAGGATCCACGTACTCGTAGCCAAGATCCTGCGCGACTTCCCGGCAAGTCACTTTGCCGTATGCCACGTTCAGTCCGTTCGCCAGGTGGGTGTTCTCCGACAGCGCCGCTTTCCATCCCTTGTCGGCGAGCTGCAACGCAAAGGGAAGCGTGGCATTGTTCAAGGCATAGGTAGACGTGCGGGGCACGGCGCCGGGCATGTTGGCCACGCAGTAGTGCAACACATTGCCAACGGTGTAGGTCGGGTCCGCGTGCGTGGTGGCGTGCGCGGTTTCACAACAGCCGCCCTGGTCGATGGCGACGTCGACGATGACGGCGCCCGGCTTCATGGCGTCGACCATGGTACTGGTTACCAGCCTGGGCGCGGCAGCGCCCGGGATCAACACCGCGCCGATCACCAGGTCAGCGGACAGCACATGGCGCTCCACATTGTCCTGGTTGGAATACACCGTCATAGCCCGCGCACCCAGCAGCCGGTCCACGCGGCGCAGCACGTCCAGGTTTCGGTCGATGACCACCACTTGCGCGGCCGTGCCCACTGCGATCTGGGCGGCGTTGGAGCCGACCACGCCGCCACCCAGGATCACGATCCTGGCCGGCTCCACGCCCGCCACGCCACCGAGCAGGATGCCCATGCCTCCGCGTGCCTTCTCGAGGCAATGCGCACCAGCCTGCACCGACATGCGGCCCGCCACCTCCGACATCGGCGCCAGCAGTGGCAGTCCGCCGCCAGCCTGCGTCACGGTCTCGTAGGCGATGCAGATGGCGCCGCTGTTGACCAGCCCGGCGCATTGGTCGGGGTCGGGCGCGAGGTGCAGGTAGGTGAAGAGGATCTGGCCCTCGCGCAGCATGGCGCGTTCTGCTGCCTGCGGCTCCTTGACCTTGACGATCATGTCCGCCTTGGCAAACACGTCTGCCGCCGACCCCACGATGGTCGCGCCCGCCTTGCGGTAATCGGCGTCGCCGGCACCGATGCCGGCCCCGGCGCCGCTTTCCACCAACACCATGTGGCCGTGTGCCGCGATTTCTCGAACTGAAGAGGGTGTCAGGCCCACCCGGTATTCGTGGTTCTTGATTTCCTTGGGTACTCCGATTTTCATGTTGTCTCCTTTGCTTGCATGAAAGTCTCCTTTGGAGGCGGCGTCACGGACTAAGCAGGCGTTCCGGTGCGTGCAGCGCGCCGGGGTGTTCGGCAGGCAGGAACGGAGGGTCCTCGGCGAGGGCACTGCGCTGGGCGCTGGGCATGCCTGCGGGCGCCGCGCACAGTAGCGAGTTCATCTGCGAAAGCTCGCGCAAGATATCCAGGTGCAAGGCACTGGTCTCCACGCTTGCCGTGCGCCGCTGTGCCACACGCGCGATGTGGCGCGCGGTGAAGCGCTCGGCACGGGCCTGGAATACGGCGGCACAGTCGTGCAGCAATGCCGGAGCGGTACGGTCGCCAGCGACGAACAGCGACAGCCTGGTCCGCAAGTTCCCGACCAGCATGTCGCACAACTCGAGCAGTTCCGCGCTGCCCTCGTCCGAGAACCGGTAGCTGCGGCTCAGCTTGCGCTGGTCCAGGTCAGCCAGGATCCGCTCCACAATATCCCCCACATACTCCAGGTTGATATTGACCAGCATGATCTCGTCCCAGCGCGCGGTATCGTCATGGTCGAGGCGGCTGGCGTCGACGTCGGTCAGGTACATCTTGACCGACGAATACAGGTCATCGATACGGTCATCCAACGCACGGCAGCGGGCATTCATGGCGCGGTCGTTGCCGACCACCGAGAGCTTCATGCCACTGATCATCTCTTCGATCACGTCGCCGATGCGCACGACCTCGCGCGCGGCATTGCCGAGCGCCACCGACGGGTGCTGCAGGTCGCCCTGGCTCAGGTAACGGGCCCCACCGCTGGCGGCCTCGCGCTGGGCATCGGGCAGCCAGCGCGTGCACAGCGCCGCCACCGGCTTGACGAACCAGATCAGCGTGGCGGCCAGCGTCAGGTTGAAGGCCATGTGGAAATCGATTGCCATGGTGCCGGCCTGGCTGCCGAGACGCGCCAGCAACGGTGGCACGGCGTCGAGCAGCGGCAGGCAGGCCAGCATGCCGATAATGCGGAACAGCAGGTTGGCCAGCGACACGCGTCGCGCGGCCGGTGCGCCGCCGGCATTGGCCAGGCACGCAATCAGGCCACTGCCGAGATTGGCGCCGAGTACCAGCGGCAGCGCGGTGGCGGGGGCGATCACGCCGGCCATGGCGAGGGTGGCGGTCAGCAGCACCGCTGCCAGGCTGGAGTAGGCGAGCAGTGTCACCAGCGCGCCGACCACCACCGCCAGCAAGGTGTCGCTGCCGAGGGCGCTGAACATGGCCCGGACGATCTCGGCATGCAGCAGCGGCGCGGTATAGAGCCGGATCAACTGCAGCGCCAGCGTGATCAGCCCGAGTCCGACCACGACCTCGCCGGCCTGCCCGCGCACGCTGGCCTTTCCCGACAGGCGCAGCGCGATGCCGACGACCAGCAGCAGCGGCGACAGCCATGCGATATCGACCGCCAGCAGGCGCGCCATCACGCTGGTGCCGACATCGGCGCCCAGCACGATCGGCAGCGCCGCCGGCAGCGATACCAGCCCTCCGGCGACGAAGGCGCTGGTCATCAGCGCGGTGGCGCTGCTGCTCTGGATCAGCGCGGTCACGCCCAGGCCCGCCATAAAGCCGCGCAGCGGGCTGGCGGTGCCGGCGGCCAGCACCAGACGCAGGCGCGGGCCCAGCACCTCGAGCATGCCGTGGCGGGTGACGTGCGTGCCCCAGATCAGCAGGGCGACACCGGACATCAGGGATAGCAGGATCTGCATGGCGCCTCGCCTGTGTGGCCGGCCGCGGCCGGCCTGGCTGTGCTTCAGTCGGCGTGGTTCAGCGCCAGCCGCAGGATGTCGAAGTTGCGCAGGCGCTGCCCGGCCGGCACGCTGACCTTGCGGTTGAACAGCAGCGGCACCTTCTGCTCGGACAGGCCGCCGTGCGAGCGCAGCGGTGCATCGAGGCCGCTCAGGTCGTGGCGCGCCGGCGTGGTGCCCAGCACGGTCAGCCGCTCGCTGACCACCACCAGGTCGCCGATGCGGTCGGGCGGCAGCTCGAAGCGCTCGCTGGCGGCGCGCTTGTCCAGCACGAGTTCGATGCCGGGCAGTGCGGCGATGGCCTCATGCACGGCGCGCTGGTCGGTGCCGGCAGGCAGGTACACAGTCGCATAGGAACCCAGTGCGCCGTGGTGGGCGACATAGGGATCGGTGATCGGCAGCAGCACGCGGGTGGCATCGATGCCGAAGCGCTGGTCCAGCACCTGCTGCAGGAACAGGATGTTGGCCTTGCCGAGCGAATCGGTCTTGGCGTTCATGCCATGGTCGGCGGTCACGCCGATGACCGCGCCCAACGCGTCGAGGCGCTGCAGGTAGCTGTCCATCATCGCGTAGAAGGCATTGGCGCCGGCCGTGCCGGGGGCATGCTTGTGCTGGATGTAGTCGGTGGTGGACAGGTACATCAGGTCCGGCCGCTCGGTTTCGAGCAGCCCAACCCCGGCGGCAAACACGAACTCGGACAGGTCCGCGCTGTAGACCGACGGCAAGGGCATGCCGACCTTGCGCAGCACGTCGTCGATGCCGTTTTCCTCGAGGGTGGCCTGGTCGGCCTTCTCCGCCGAGAAGCAGATGCCCTTGAGGCCGTGGCCCAGCAACGCGCGCAGCTTGTCCTTGGCGGTGACCACGGCGACCTTTGCGCCGGCTTGTGCCGCCGCGGCCAGCACGGTGGGCGCGCGCAGGTAGCGGGCATCGTTCATCAGCACCTCTGCGCCGGCTTCGGTGTCGTAGAAGAAGTTGCCGCAGATGCCATGCACCGACGGCGGCACGCCGGTCACGATGGACAGGTTATTGGGATTGGTGAAGGACGGCACCACGCAGTCGCCGGTCAGTACGGTGCCTCGTTTGGCCAGGCTGGCGAAGAACGGCGTGACGCCCGCCTGCACGGCAAGGTTGATGTATTCCTGCTCGCAGCCGTCGATGCAGACGATGACGGTGGGACGGGCGGGAAGCTGGTAGGTATGGCCGTTGGCCTGGATCTGGGTGCTCATGGGATCTCTTGACGCAGTTTTGTGAAGGGATTTGCCTGAGACCGATGCTAAGTTAAGCGATAAACTCTCACAATCGAGTTTATTTTCCAGGTTCCGTCAGGAAACCTCACAATGCCGCACAAGCTGCCCCCGCTCAACGCCTTGCGCATCTTCGAGGTAGCCGCCCGCGCCGGCAGCTATTCCGCTGCTGCGCGCGAGCTGCACCTGACCCATGGCGCAGTCAGCCGGCAGATCGAGATCCTGGAGCAATGGCTGGGGCAGCCGCTGTTTATCCGCCAGGGCCAGCGCATGGTGCCGACCGTGCACGCGCAGGCGTTCGCGCGCGAGATCAGCACGGCGTTCGACCAGATCAGCGCCGCGTCCGAGCGCTATGGCCGCATCGCCACGCGCAAGGTGGTGCGCGTCAACGCGCCGGCCACCTTTGCCATGCGCTGGCTGATTCCGCGGCTGGATGATTTCCGGCGCCTGCAGCCGGAGGTCGACGTGCGGGTCTCTACCGCCTTCAGCAATGAAGCGGGCTTCAACGGCACCTTCGACGTGGCGATACGGCGCACGCTGGAGCGCGGCGAGCAGTTCGAATCGGTGCCGGTGTTTGCCGAATACCAGACCGTGATCGCCAGTCCGGCGCTGCTGCGGCAGTTGCCGCTGCAAGGGGTGGAAGACCTGGTGGAGGGCGTGTTCCTCTATACGGAAACGCGGCCGGGCAGTTGGGAGTCATGGCTGCAGCAGGCCGGACATGCGTCGCTGCTGCCGGTGCGCACGCTGCGCTTCGACCATTTCTTTGTCACGCTGCAGGCCGTGGCGGACAGCCTGGGCTTTGCCATCGGCACCTTTCCCACGCTGGAGGCGGACCGCGCCGGCGGGCGCATCGCCACGCCGTTCGGCGCGATCCGCGCGCCTGGCAACACCTACCATGCGCTGGTGCCGCGCGATGCCGACAAGCCGCTGCACCTGCGCGCCTTCCTGGAATGGCTGCAGCAGCAGGGCGCGGCTGCCGGGGAAGGGTGAGGCGGGGCGCGCCCGCGTGTTACGTGTGTCGTGATGAGAGGATGCGTGGCGCGCGGCCCGCGCGCTGCGGGCCCACGCCGGCCGGCGCTCAGGCGCCGTCGAGGAACATGCTGCGCTGGCCCAGGCGCGTGCCGAGCGCATCGGGAGCCAGGCTCATGCTGGCGGGGTCCACTGCCGACACCGTGCCGCCTGGCAGCGACGGATCGACGGGCGCCGGTGCCATGCCGGGCTGGGCCGGCGGCATGGGCGCCTGCGCATAGCTGCCAGCGGTGGCCGGGGCAGCCTGGCCAACTGGAGCCATCTGTGCCGACGGGGCCGCAGGCATCGCCTGCGCGGATTGCGTCGGCGGGGTGGACGGCATCGGCTGCATCGGCTGGGTCATCGGCATCGGCTGGCCTGGCTGCAGCGGCTGGGCCTGCTGCGCGAACAGCGGATAGGACGCGATCATCGCGCCGGCCATGACCAGGGATTTCGCCAGATGTTGCTTCATTCGTGTACCTCCTAGAAACGCCTACAGGCAAGGGAATGGCCACTGTAGCGCCGGGGCACCTGACATTCTGTTTGTTTTTGCAACGGTCGTTAACCAGTCTTGCTATCGCGGCCTAGGCAGGTTATTCGCACGCGGGGCTGGCCGTGCGCAACGTCATCGCCGGGCAAGCCGCTTCAGCGCGGCCGGGTCCAGCAGTTCGATCTGGCGGTAGGCGCGGCGGATCAGCCCGGCGTCCTGCCACGCCTGCAGCGTCTTGGCGACGGTCTGGCGCGAGCGGCTGACCATGTCGCCCAGGTCTTCCGCGCTGATGCGCACGACGTGGTCGGTGCGGTCGGCCAGCTCCAGCAGGCGCGCCGCCATGCGCGCGTCGACCGGGGCCTGCGCCGCGCTTTGCGCATGGTCGAAGGCCACCCGCAGGCGCGCGCAGATCTGCTGCACGATCAGGTGCATGCCTTCCGGATGCGTGGCCAGGATGCGGTGGAAATCGCGCTGGCCCAGCACCAGCAGCTCGGTGCTGCCGACGGCGAAGGCGTCATGCGTGCGCGGCTTGCCGTCGAGCAGCGAGATCTCGCCGAACCAGCGTCCGCGCCCGATCACCGAGTACACCGACTCGCGCCCGCCGCTGCTGACCCGGCTCATGCGCACGCGCCCGGACACCACCATGCAGAAATACGTGGGCGGGTCGCCGCGCGCAAAGATCATCGCGCCGTCGCCGAAGCGCTGGCGGCGTGCGGCATGCGCCACGGCATCCAGCACGCGCGGCGGTGCGTTGCGCAGCCAGCCGCTGGCCAGCACGCTGCGCGGCAGCGCGCGCACCGGTTCATCCGCTTTCAACGGATGCTTCACCCTGGCCTTCACCTGACGTCCCACATCGCCCTCCATGCCTGAGCCGAGATTGTCTAACACTTAACAGACTTTAGCCCGGGGCGCCGGGACAATGCAGCGGTTCAATGACTCACTCACATGCCCCCGGGAGGCCGCACATGGCGCAAGTCCAGCTCGTCGAAGCCGCAAACGAATCCGTAAAAGAACGCGTCTCCGACGCCGAATGGCAGATGCGCGTCGATCTGGCGGCCGCGTACCGGCTGGTGGCCCACTTCGGCTGGGACGACCTGATCTTCACCCATATCTCGGCGCGCGTGCCGGATGCGCCGGACCAGTTCCTGATCAACCCGTACGGCATGATGTTCGACGAGATCACGGCCTCCAGCCTGGTCAAGGTGGACCACCACGGCGAGCCCGTGCTGGACACGCCGTATGACGTCAACCCGGCCGGCTTCATCATTCACAGCGCCGTGCACGAGGCGCGCCCCGAAGTCGGCTGCGTGATGCACACGCATACCGCGCACGGCGTCGCCGTGTCCGCGCAGCAGGACGGGCTGCTGCCGATCTCGCAGCAAGCGATGTTCGCGCTGACCGGACTGGCCTACCACGACTATGAAGGCGTAGCGCTGCGCGAGGACGAGAAGGCGCGGCTGGTGGCCGACCTGGGCCGCTGCAAGCAGATGATCCTGCGCAACCACGGCCTGCTCACGTGCGGGCGCACGGTGGCGGATGCGTTCCTGACGATGTACACGCTGGAGTCGGCGTGCCGCATCCAGATCCTGGCGCAAAGCGGCGGCACGGCGCTGACGCGGGTGCCGGAGGCCGCCAGCGCCAACATGGGCCAGCAGGCGCGCCAGGCCACCAAGGGCAAGGGCTCCAACCTGGCCTGGCCGGGGCTGCTGCGCCGCCTCGACCGCATCAACCCCGACTACCGCAACTGACCATGGCCATCCTCGTCCACCTGCCGTCGTTCATGGCGGTTCCCATCACCGCGCTGCTGCGCGAGGCGGCGCCCGACATCACCGTGTGGAACGGCCGCGAGGCCGCCGTCGCGGAACAGGTCGAGGCTATCATCGCGTGGGGCCTGAAGCCCGGCGTGGTGCCGGCCTATCCCAACCTGCGGCTGGTATGCGCCGCCACCGCCGGCGTCGACAAGCTGCTGGCCGCGCCCGACCTGCCCGCGCACATCCCGGTGACGCGCATCGTCGATCCCGGCCAGCAGGCCGGCATCGCCCGCTTCGTGCTGGCGATGGCGCTGCGCCATACCCGCGCGCTGGGCCTCTACGCCGAGCAGCAGCGCCGCGGCGAATGGAAGCGCCACGCGGGGCGCGATGCGGCGCAGTGCCGCGTCGGCGTGCTGGGGCTGGGCGAAATCGGCAGCGAAGTGGCGCGCATGTTCGCCGCCATCGGTTACCCCGTCAGCGGCTGGAGCCGTGCCGCCAAGCACCTGCCGGGCGTCACGGATTTCACCGGCGACGACGGCCTCGACGCCATGCTGGCGCAGAGCGATATCCTGGTCTGCACGCTGCCGCTGACGCCGCGCACCGAGGGGCTGCTCGACCGGCGCACCTTGTCGCGGCTGCCACGGGGCGCCTACCTGATCAACGTCGGCCGCGGCGAACACGTGGTCGAGCCCGACCTGGTCGCGCTGATTGACGAAGGCCACCTGGCGGGCGCCGCGCTGGACGTGTTCGCCAAGGAACCGCCGGCAGCTGACGACCCGGTCTGGAACCATCCGCGCATCGAGGCCACGCCGCATATCGCGGCCGATCCGTCGTACCCGCTGGTGGCCCGCCAATGCCTCGACAACCTGCGGCGCGCGCGCGAGGGGCGCGCGCTGCGGAACCTGGTGGACCGGCAGGCCGGGTACTAGGTCACGGTCCCTAGGTCACAGTCACGTCGGCCGTGCCTGCCGCTACTTCAAGCAAGCGCGTGCCGGCGGTTGCCGGCTGCGCCGGCGCCGTGCCGCCCGCGAGCGGCTTCATGGTGTGGAAGGTGCAGCTCAGCTTCTGCGGCGTCAGCGTGACCAGCGCATAGCCCTCGGCATTGGTGTCGGCATGGCGCAGCCACGGGTTGAAGGCGCGCAGCGTGGCATCGAAGGTATTGACGATCGTGCCGCCGACGTTGCTGTAGATCAGCTCGCGCAGCGCGGCAAAGGCCGCGTCGGTATCGACCACGGTGCGGAAGGAGCTGAGCAGCGTGTTGCTTGACAGCCCGGCCGTGACCAGGTCCACCATCACCGGCGCCGGGGCCGCGGCATCGTAGTCGTCCATCACCTGTCCGCCGAAGAAGGCGTGGATATCGCCGCTCAGCGCCACCACGTTGCGGATGCCGTTGGTCTTCAGGAACGCCATCAGGTTCTTGCGTTCGGCATTGAAGCCGTCCCACTGGTCGGCATTGAGGATAAAGCGCTCGAGCAGCGTCACCGCCGGCAGCCGCGCTTCGATCACCGGCTTGATGTTGGCGTCGAACGCGGCGCTGTCGATGCCGGCCTGCACCAGCACGTTGCGCAGCGCGGTATAGGCCAGGTTGACATAGGTTCCCGCGGTGCGCGCGGCGCGCAGGTCGTCGGCGAGCGCGTTGGCGATCGCGGTCTCGAGCGCAGCCAGTGCGTTGTTGGCCGCCACCAGCGCCCGCGCGATCAGCCGCGCCACCGCCAGCGGCACGTCGATCTGCATGCGCAGAAGCGACAGCTGGTTGCCCCACAGCTTCCAGGTGGTGGCGTCGGCGCCGATGCGGTCCTGCCACCAGGCGCGCTGGGTGTCGCCCAGCATCGACACCGGTGTCAGCGCGTTGCCGGCGGCCGCGATCTTCTGCGCCTCGGCCGCGGCCAGCGTTGCCGTCGGCACGAAATACAGGCTGCCGATCGAGCGGCCGACCGAGGCCTCGGGAATGATATGGTCCGCGCGGTACAGGCGCTCGTCGGTCATCAGCAGCGTGGCGAGATTGCCGAAGGTGAAGGCGCGGTAGATCTGTATGTTCTGGAACGACGGGTTGTTCTGGTCCAGCGTCACGTCGGCCGGCATGAACTCGAACCAGGCCTGGCTGGCCGCGCGCCGGCGCGCGGTGCGCGGGGTCTGGTCGTCGGTGATGTTGTAGGTCTGGCGGTCCTGCCAGCAGTTGTCCGAGAACTCGTGGTCGTCCCAGATCGCGATCATCGGGAAGGCCGCATGCAGCGCCTGCAGGCGCGCGTCGCTGCGGTAGCTGCGGTACAGGTAGCGGTAGTCGTCGAGCGTGGTGGCGTAGACGCTGCCATCCGGCAGCACGGTACCGTTGGGCAGCTGCAGCACGGTGTGGCGGTCCTCGACGTTGCCGGTGCGCGAGCCGCCCGGCACGGCCTCGTAGATGTAGTCGCCGACATGGACGATAAAGTCCAGATCCTGCTGCACCAGCTCTTCCATGCCGGCCCAGTGGTTGGCATTCCAGTCCTGGCAGCTGACAAAGGCGAAGCGCAGCTGCGCCAGCGGGGTGCCCGCCGCGGCCGCAGTGCGCGTGCGGCCGGTGGTGCTGGGGCGGTTGCCCAGCAGGAAGCGGTAGAAGTAGCGCGTGCCCGGGCTCAGGCCCGTGACCTTGTTGCGGATGGTGTAGTCCCAGTCCGGCAGCGCCATCAGCGGCTGGTTGACCAGCAGCGTAGGCGGCGCGAAATCCTGCTGGGTCGACACCTGCAGCCGCACCACCACCGGGCGCCTGCCGTTGCTGCCTTCCACGCGCGTCCACACGATCACGCTGTCGGGACGCGGGTCGCCCGAGGCCACGCCGTGCACGAAGTTGAAGTTCTCGGGATTGCCGGCATCCGGTTCCGGCGCCGGGTCGTCATCGCCACCGCCGCAGGCGCTGAGCCCGCCGGTGGCAACGGTAACGGTCAGGAAACTCCCCCACTTGAGAAACTGGCGGCGGTCCATGGCGCTCCTCCTTCTGTTGTTGCGGTCTCCATGCAGCGCGCAGCCATGCCCGGATGCCGCTTGCGGCACCGGGTCTTCGTGGGGCGTGCTGTTTTTCTGAATCGATACTAGTGGCTGGGTAGGGCGCGCGCTGTCGGTGAAGTTCCGACATGGGTATAGGAAGAAGTCGACTGGCTGGCGGCGGCGGCGCCTCACGGCAGCGCGGCGCGCCAGCGGGGACGGGTGAGGGGGCAGGCGGTGGCATACCGCAGGCCTGGGACTTCGTCGAGACTCCGGCCCTCTCCCCAACCCTCTCCCGCAAGCGGGAGAGGGAGTACACAAGCAGG
Organism: Cupriavidus nantongensis; assembly: GCF_041726985.1. Classification (GTDB taxonomy): domain Bacteria; phylum Pseudomonadota; class Gammaproteobacteria; order Burkholderiales; family Burkholderiaceae; genus Cupriavidus; species Cupriavidus nantongensis_A. The sequence continues at coordinate 2,216,058 of NZ_CP168302.1, forward strand.
AGTTGAAAAGCCCGAGGCAGTTGATGACGCTGCGGGTTTGCTCCCCTCGCCCGCTTGCGGGAGAGGGGCTGGGGGAGAGGGCACGCGCTTCCACAGCGCGCCGGCCTTCGTGCTTGTCCCCGGCTTCAGTCGACGCTGATATTGTTGGCCCGTATCACCTTGCCCCACACCCCCACATCCGCGCGCACGGTCTGCGCGAACTGTTCCGGAGTTTTCGGCGGGGCCATGCCCATGTTCAGCTGCAGGAAGCGCTCCCGCATGGCCGCGTTCGCCAGCAGCCGGCTTACCTCGGCATTGAGCCGCTGCACGATCGCGGCGCTGGTGCCGGCGGGCGCGAACAGGCCATACCAGCTGTCGGTGTCGAACGGATAGCCCTGCTCGGTCATGGTCGGCACCTCCGGCGTCGCCGGGGCGCGGCGCGTGCCGCTGACCGCCAGCGCGCGCAGCTTGCCGGCGCGGATCAGCGGCAGCGACGACGAGGTATCGACGAAGGCCGCCTTGATCACGCCGCCCTGCAGGTCGGCCAGGATCGGCGCCACGCCCTTGTACGGCACGTGGCGCAGCTTCATGCCAGTCTGCATCCGCAGCGCTTCCATGGTCAGATGCCCGCCCGAACCGATGCCCCATGAGCCGTAGTCGCAGCCATCCGCGCGCTTGAGCACATAGGCGACGAATTCCTTGAGCGTGCGCGCGGGGACATCCGGCGTCACCACCAGGAAATTGCCGCCCGCGCCGATCTGGGCCACCGGCACCAGGTCGCGCAGGCCGTCATACGGCAATTTGGGCTGCAAGGTCTGGTTGATCACCACGGTGGCGGCGTAGGTGAACAGCAGCGTGTAGCCGTCGGGGCTGGCCTTGGCCACGGCATCGTTGCCGATGATGCCGTTCGCGCCCGGCTTGTTGTCGACCACGATGGTCTGGCCCAGCGCCTGGCCCAGCGATGCCGCCAGCGTGCGCGCGAACAGGTCGGTGCCGCCGCCCGGCGGTGTCGGCACCACCAGCCGGATCGGCCGCGCCGGCCAGCCGTTGCCGGCGTAAAGGGGGCCTGCCGTGGCGCCCAGGCCGAGGGCTGCGACCCCGCGCAGCAGCGCGCGCCGGCGTGGATCGGGCTGCAGCATGGCCGGGGCTGCAAGGCTTGTGCGAGGCACGGTGTCCTTCATGATGTCTCCCTAGTGCAGGCCGAAGTTGTCCGCCGCCTCGCTCTCCAGCGCGTCGGCGGCCGCGCCGTACAGGCTGCGCGACACATAGCTGCGCACCTGCGTGGCGCGCTGGCGCAGCCACGCCGCCTTGAGCCGGCGCGCCTCGCGCACGCTCGGGGTTTCGTCCGGCGCCAGCGCCAGCACGTCGACCACATGCAGGGCCAGTTGCGTCTCGCCACGCTCGGCCAGCGCCTGCGCGTGGCGCAGCAGCGCGCCGTGGTCGGCCACGGCGGCGGCGATCTCCGCTGCGGCCTGCTGCGGCGGCGCCGGGTGCAGCGTGGTCGCGTTGCGGTCCCACCAGCCGTTCTCGGAGCGGTAGATGTCGCGCGCGATATAGCTGGGGTCGCCGTACGTGGGCCGCATCCAGGGCTGGTCGAACAACGCATCCGGCGGCTGCAGCGCGGCCAGCATCTGGCGCTCGTTGCAGCCCGCGTTCATCAGCCGCACCACCTCGGCGCGCAGCCAGCGCAGGGCGCGCGCGGTTTCGCCCAGCACGCGCTGGCATTCCGCCTCGCCCTGCACGGTGGCGCCGAACTCGCGCACGACTGCCAGCGGCTGCAGCGCCGCCAGGCGTTCCAGCGTATCGGCCCAGCGCACGGTGTCGCGCATGGTGCGGAACGGCGTGCCGATGTTGGGGATCGAGTCGATTACTGCCGGGCCGCCGTAGAGCACGCGCCGACCGGGCAGCCAGACCGCCACGGCGTCGTCGGTCTCGGACGGCGCCCACAGGATTTCCGCGCGGCGCTCGCCGTAGCCCAGCGTCAGGCCATCGGCAAAGGTCTCCGTGGGGGCGAAGTGGGCCAGCTTGCCCGCCAGCGCGCCGGCCGGCTGGCGGAACTGGATCTCGGCCATGCGCTGCTGCATGCGCTCGGTCTCGCGGTAGCGCGCCTGGCGCGCCAGCACGTTGACGTGGGCCAAAACGCGCGGCGCGGGCTCGCCGCGCGCGGCGGCGTGGTCCAGCCATTGCTGCAGGCCGGCGTTGTAGCCCAGGTGGCCGTGGCTGTAGCAGATCGCCAGCACCGGCAGGCTGGTCTGCGTGCGCAGCGCCTCGATCATGCCCCGCGTGACGCGCCCGCCGGGGCCGCTGTCGACCACCAGCAGGCCGTCGCCGATATCGGCAACGAAGCTCTGGCCCTGCCCGTGCAGCAGCCAGACGCCGTCGCCGGCGCTGTCGATCCCCGTGCCCGTGACCAGCGCCGACGGCCGGTCTTCGATGTCCTGCATGCTTGCCTCCCTGCGGTCCGTTGTTCTCCAGCGCCACTGTCGGGCAAGAAGGCGCCGCGCAGGGATTGGGGAAAATCCCGCCGCGCCCCGGCGCACCGGCCGCAAAGCCAACGCCGGCGCGGCGCGCAGGCGGTTCGGGAATTTCAGGTGTAAACCGCTGGTTAGCACCACGCCGCTACTGGCAGTTCCCGGCAGCCGCGCGCTGCGGTAACGCGCGCCAGGCGGGAAATGCCGTTCAGTTAAGGGACCAATCACTACCGTCATTCCCGCGCAGGCGGGAATCCAGCGTCTTTGAAAGTCACCGGGTTCCCGCCTGCGCGGGAACGACGGTCGTTAAGCATTAGCGCTCAGGCGGGACGGCGCAGCGGGCTGTCGGGCAGATGAGTCAGGTAGTGCACTTCGCGCCGCAGCTGCGTGGCAAATTGCGCGGCGACCGGCGTCATCGGCGAATCGGCGCGGTAGATCAGGCTGACGCGGTGGCTGGGCAGCCGGTCTTCGATCGGCAAGGGCACCAGCCCGGCGGCGGCGAGCTGGCCCGGCACCAGCTGGCGCGGCAGCATGCACAGCAGGTGGCGGTCCTGCAGCAGCGACTGGATCATGCCGATGGTGTCGCAGCGCACCGCCACGCGCGGCAGCGGCAGGTCGTGCTCGCGAAAGGCATCGAGGATGGCCGCGCCCGGGCCCTGCATGCGCTGGCCGGTCAGCACCCAGTCCGAGCCCACCAGCTCGTGCAGGCGGCGCGCATGCCTAAGCGGGTGCTCGCGGTGCGCCACCACCACCGAATCGTTGTTGTAGAGCGGCTCGCAGGTGAACTCGCGCTCGATGCCCTCGTCCGGCACCGGGCTGACCGCCATGTCCATCACGCCCGCGCGCAGGTCGTCCAGGTGCATCGGGTAGACGCCGCTGTCGATGCAGACCAGCACGTCCGGATGCTGGGCCCGGAAGCGCGTCAGCACCGCCGGCAGCAGCAGGTGCGCCGGGCCGCCGGTGGCGCCCACGCGCACCACGCCGTTGCGCGCGCCCAGCATCTGGCGCATCTCGTCGCTGGCCTTGCGCGCCTCAGTGGCGATCAGGCGCGCACGCCGCAGGAAGGCCTCGCCATAGCGCGACAGCACCACGCCGCGGGTGGTGCGGGTCAGCAGCGGCACATGCAGCTCTTCCTCGAGCTGGCGGATGCTTTTGGTGAGTGCCGGCGCCGACACGTCGCGGGCGCGCGCGCCGGCGCGGATGCTGCCGTGCTCGGCCACGGCGATGAAGTCCTGCAGTTGGTTCAGGCGCATGGAGGGTCCCGTTCAGGCGATGGCCAGGGCGCCCAGCATAGCGGCAATCCGCCGCGTTCGGGATAACCCGGGGTGCTAACCCATGGTTTGCACCGCAGCCGTTTTGGCATCTGCCGTGAGGCGCGGTGCTAACGCATGATCGCTGCACATCGACGCCAACCGCCGGCCGCGCCGGCTTCTTCGGGGAGTGAAACCGCATGGCAATCCGGCAAGACCTGCCGCTGGCAGGCATACGCGTAGCGGAGTTCGGGCAGTTCATCGCGGCGCCGGGCGCGGCCATGATGCTGGCCGACCTGGGCGCGGACGTGGTCAAGGTGGAAGCGCTGCGCGGCGACAGTGCGCGGCGCTTTGACGGCACCAGCCCGCAAAGCCCGATGTTCCTGGCCTACAACCGCGGCAAGCGCGGCATCGCGCTGGACCTGCGCACGCCCGGCGGGCTGGATGCGGCGCGGCGGCTGGCGCTGGCCAGCGACGTGGTGCTGCACAACACCCGCGCTGGCGTGATGGAAGCGCTGGGGCTGGACGCCGCCACGCTGCGCGCCGCGCGTCCCGGCCTGATCCACGCCTCGATCAGCGGCTTCGGCACGCGCGGGCCGTCGCGCACGCGTCCCGGGCTGGATATCGCCGCGCAGGCGGAGAGCGGCATGATGTCGGTCACCGGCGAGGCCGGCGGGCAGCCGCTCAAGGCTGGCTTTGCGCTGATCGACGCGGCCACGGCGTTGGCCGCCGGAAACGCCATCCTGGCGGCGCTGTTCCGGCGCGAGCGCACCGGCGCCGGCGAGACCATCGAGACCTCGCTGCTGTCGGTGGGCGTGCAGCTGCAGGCGCAGCTGTGGGCCGAGTACCAGTGCTCCGGCGCGCTGCCGGTGCGCAGCGGCAACAGTCAGCCCAAGGCGGCGCCCGCAGCCGACGTGATCGCGGTGGCCGACGGGCATATCGTGCTATCGGCCTATCTCGACGAACACTGGGCGCGCCTGTGCGAAGCCATCGGCCAGCCGGCGCTGGCGCACGACGCGCGCTTTGCCAGCAACGCACTGCGGGTGCAGAACCGTGCGGCGCTGCTGTCGATCTTGCACGACGCCATGCGCCACCTGAGCGGCGATGCCGCACGCGCGCTGCTCGAACGCCACCAGGTGGTGGTGGGCGTGGTGCGCGACTACCACCAGGTCAGCGCCAGCGCCGATGTGCGCGCCAGCGGCATCCTGCGGCCTGTCGACGACGGCGAGGGCGGCCGGCTGGAATTGCCCGGACTGCCGTTCACCATGGCCGGCCTGCCCGCCGGCGGCGTGCCCGCGGTGCCGCGGCTGGGCCAGCATACCGCCGAGGTGCTGGCAGAACTGGGCTACGGCGTCGCGGAGATCGACGCCATGGCGCGTGCCGGCCACATCGGCATGGAACACGTCGCGCAGGAGGCGGCATGAACGCACCGCAACCTGCCGTCCTGCTGCAGCGCCACGCCGGCTGGGCCGAGTTGGTGCTGAACCGCCCCGAGCGCCGCAACGCCATCGACATGGCGCTGGCGCGCGCGCTCGGCGACGCGATCGAGACCCTGGCCGCCGACGACAGCGTGCGCGCGGTGCTGCTGCGCGGCGCCGACGGCGGCTTCTGTTCCGGCCTGGACCTGCAGGCGCTGCAGGCCGAAGCGGGCGGGCTGGCGGCGTTCGCGCCGGTGTGGGAGCGCGTGCACCAGGGCCTGCGGCACAGCCGCAAGGCCTGGGTGGTGGCGCTCGAGCGCCATGCCATCAACGGCGGCGCGGCGCTGGCGCTGGCCGGCGACTTGCTGGTGTGCGGCGCCGGCGCGTTCCTGCAGATCGGCGAGATCCGCCTGGGCATGGCCGCGCCGCGAAATGCCGAGTGGCTGGCGCTGCGCCATGCGGAAGCCGTGGCCGCGCGCCTGTGCCTGCTGGGCGACCGCGTGCCCGCGCCCGAGCTGCTGCGCCTGGGCATCGCCACCGAGATGGTCGACGACGCGCAGGTGCTGGACCGCGCGCGCGGGCTGGCTGCCACTATCGGCGGCTTTCCGGCCGAAGGCGTGGCGGCGATCAAGGGCGGCATGCGCGCGGCCTCCGTTGCGCGCGCCAGTAACGCATGAAGGCAGACACCATGACCGATTCCCTTATCCACGACGACGAGGCCTCGCTGCAGGCCTTCCGCGGCGAGGTGCGCGCGTTCGTCGCGCGCGCGCTGCCGCATGCCGTGCGCGAGAAGGTCCGCCTCGGGCTGGAAGTCAGCAAGCAGGAGCTGGTCGACTGGCAGCACCGGCTGGCCGAGCGCGGCTGGCTGGTGCCGCACTGGCCGGCGGCCTGGCAGGGCTGCGACTGGAGCGCCGAGCGCCGCGCCGTGTTCCAGGAAGAACTGGTGCTGGCGCACGCGCCGGAGAGCGGCGGCATCACCCTCGAGATGATCGGGCCGATCCTGATCCGCTACGGCACGCCGGCGCAGCAGCAGTATTTCCTGCCGCGCATGCTGAACCAGGAGCACTGGTGGTGCCAGGGCTATTCCGAGCCCAACGCCGGCTCGGACCTGGCTTCGCTGAAGACGCGCGCGGTGCGCAAGACCCGGCCCGACGGCAGCGAGGTCTACGTGGTCAGCGGCAGCAAGATCTGGACCTCGTACGCGCAGTACGCCGACTGGATCTTCTGCCTGGTGCGCACCGATACCGAGGCGCGCGCGCAGCAGGGCATCAGCTTCCTGCTGATCGACATGCGCAGCCCCGGCGTGAGCGTGCGGCCGCTGGTCGGCATCCATGGCTGGCACCTGTTCAACCAGGTGTTCTTCGACGAGGTGGAGGTGCCGGTGGAAAACCGCGTCGGCGACGAGAACGCCGGCTGGTCCATCGCCAAGTCGCTGCTCGAGCACGAGCGGCTGAACCTGGCGCGCGTGGCCGAGAACCGCCGCCGCCTGGCCAAGGTGCGCGCCATCGGCGCGGAGCTGGAGGAGGGCGGCCAGCCGCTGCTGCAGCGGCCGTGGTTTGCGCGCCGGCTGCGCGCGCTGGAGGTGCGTCTGGAAGCGTTGGCGGCCACCGTGCTGCGCTTTCGCCGGCAGGCGCGCGCAGGCCAGGCGCTGGGGCCCGAGACCGGCATGCTCAAGCTGCTGGGCAGCCGGCTGATCCAGGACATCGAGAACCTGGCGGTCGACGCGCTCGGTCCGGACACGCTGGCCTATGACCGTGCCGCGCATTTCGAGCCGGCGGTGCCGCCACCGGGCCAGTCCGCCTACGCCGCGGCAGCCTCGGCGCGCCGCTTTGTCACGCGCGGCTACACCATCGCCGGCGGCTCCAGCGAGATCCAGCACGAGCTGCTGGCCAAGCAGGTGCTGGGCCTGTAGCGCGGCCACGGTGGCTGCAATCTCTGCACAAGGAAACGAACAGATGAGCGATGCAACGGACGATCGCCGCATGCTGCGCGACAGCGTGCGGCGCTATGTCGAACGCGGCTACGGCTTCGAGCAGCGCCGCGCCGCGCTGGCCGAGCCTGATGGCTTTTCGCGCACGCATTGGCGGGCGTTTGCCGACATGGGCTGGCTGGCGCTGGGTTTGCCGGAAGCCTGCGGCGGCCTGGGCGACGCCACCGACCAGGCGCTGCTGGCGGAAGAACTGGGCCGGGCCCAGCCCGCGGAGCCGTGGCTGGCCAATGCCGCGCTGTGCGCGCCGCTGCTGGCCGCCTGCGGCGATCCCGCGCATGCTGCCGCCGCGGCGGCAATGGCAGAGGGCGGCGCGATGCTGGCGCTGGCCGCCTGGGAAACGCAGGGGCGTTATGACGCCTTCGATATCAGCACCACCGCGCACGCCCACGCCCCCGGGCAATGGACGCTGGACGGCCGCAAGACGCTCGTGCTGGGCGGCGGCAGCGCCAGCCTGCTGCTGGTGCTGGCGCGCACCGGCGGCCAGCGCCGCGAGCGCCATGGCCTGACCCTGTTCGCCGTGCCGGCGGATACGCGCGGCGTCAGCGTCGAGGCGCTGCCCACCTACGACGGCCGCCAGACCGCCAGCGTGACGCTGCGCCGCACCGTGGTGCCCGACAGCGCGCGCATCGGCGCGCGCGACGGCGCCTGGCCGCTGGTGGAGGCCGCCATCGACCGCGCCACCGTGATGGCCTGCGCCGAGGCCGTCGGCACCATGTCGCGCGCCTTCGAGCTGACCCGCGACTACCTGGCGACGCGCGAGCAGTTCGGCCGGCCGTTGACAGCGAGCCAGGTGATCCGGCACCGGCTGGTGGACCTGTACGTCAGCGTCGAGCAGGCGCGCGCCATCACCGAGGCCGCGGCCGACGCGCTGCAGGGCGATGCGCTGGCGCGCATGCGCGCGGTCTCGCATGCCAAGGCCTTTGTCTCGGAGGCCGGGCGCGCGCTGGGCGAGGACGCGGTGCAGCTGCACGGCGCCGTCGGCATGACCGACGAGGTGGAAGTCGGCCATTGCTACAAGCGCCTGGCGGCACACGCCAACCTGTTCGGCGATGCCGACTGGCACTACGAGCGGCTGGCGGCACTCGATCACGCGGCGCAGGCGCAGGCCTGAGCCGGTTCAGCGCGGGCGCCCGGGCCAGCCGGCGCGCCCGCAAACGACACGCCGGCAACGTACCGGCATGCGCGGCCAATGCGCCGCAACGGAGACAGCAATATGAGCAGCCAGCACAATGGCGCCCGCCGGGCGCGCGCCACGCGCGCGGCCCTGGCCGCGGCGCTGAGCCTGGCGGGCGCCGCCAGCGCGCACGCCGAGGCCAGCTACCCCAGCAAGCCGATCCGCATGGTGCTGCCTTCGGGCGCGGGCACCGTGACCGACCAGACCGCGCGGCTGGTGGCCGAGCGCCTGACCGCGGGGCTGAAGCAGCCGGTGGTGGTCGACAACCGCCCCGGCGCCAACGGCATCATCGCCAGCGAGACCGTGGCGCGCGCCGCGCCCGATGGCTACACGCTGCTGTTCACCTATGCCGCGACCATGACGGTGAACCCGTGGACCACGCCGTCGCTGCCGTACGACCCGGTCAGGGATTTCACGCCGATCGCGCGGCCCAGCCAGCCCGGCGGCAACCTGCTGGCGGTCAGCGCCGAGGTGCCGGTGCGCAACCTGCAGGAGCTGATCGCCTATGCCAAAGGCAGCAAGACGGAACTGGCCTATTGCTCATGGGGCGTCGGCTCCGGCGGCCACCTGGCGATGGAATACCTGAAGGCCAAGGCCGGCATCCACCTGCGCCACATCCCGTACAAGACCGCGACCCAGTGCAGCAACGACCTGGCCGCGGGCCACGTCACCATCGGCATTACCGATGCCATCTCTTCGGTGCCGCACCTGAAGTCCGGCCGCATCCGTGGCATTGCGGTGTCCGGCCCGGAGCGCCTGCTGACCGCGCCCGACGTGCCGACCATGTCGCAGCAGGGCGTGCCATTCCAGCAGGCAAGCTGGGTCGCCATCTTCGGACCGAAGGGCCTGCCCGCGCCGATCGTCGAGCGGCTCAACGCCGAGGTCAACCGCATCCTGCAGACCCCGGCCGACCGCGCCAAGTTTGCCGCGATGAACCTGCAGCCGGCCGCGCCGTCGAGCCCGGCCGACCTCGGCAAGCTGCTCAGCGCCGACCTGGCCGCCTGGGGCGAAGTGGTGAAGGTGGCGGGGCTGCAGGCGAAGTAGGGCAGACACACAACAACGAGGACGGGAGACAGAGAGCGTGAAGGCAACACAGTGGATGGCGATGGGCGTGGCCCTGGCCGCGGGCAATGCCGCGGCCGGCACCATGCAGTTGTTTGGCGTGGTCGACGCGTCGATCGAATACGCCAAGGGCTCGGACAGCGTGGTGCGCATGCGCGAAGGCCAGCAGGCCGCATCGCGCTGGGGCATCCGCGGCATCGAAGACCTCGGCGGCGGGCTCAAGGCCAACTTCCTGGTCGAGTCGGGCTTCAATATCGACACCGGCACGGAGTTCTTCGGCAACAACCGGCTGTTCGGGCGGCAGGCCTACCTGGGCCTGTCAGGCGGCTGGGGCGAAGTCCGGCTGGGGCGGCAGTACACGCCGTCGTTCTATGCGCTGCTGCGGCTGGACCCGTTCCTGCTGAATGGCGCGGTATCGCCGTTCAACCTGCTCAGCGCGACAGCATCGCAAGGCACCGGGCACGTGGCCTACGGCGCGCGCTTCGACAACGCGGTGCAGTACTTCTCGCCCAAGTGGGGCGGCTTTGGCTTCGGCGCCGCGGTGGCGCCGGGCGAGGTGCCGGGGTCGGCGCGCTCCGGCCTGAACTTCGGCATGAACGCGACCTGGGAGGCCGGCAACGCCTATGCGTTCTACAGCTACCAGGGGATGTATTCGGGCGCCAGCGTGCCGGCGGAGCCGACGCTGACGTCGAACCATTTTGTGGGCGGCTCGTACCGCTTCAAGCCGGTGGAGATCGGCCTGCTGTTCAGCGCGGCCAGCAGCGACCGGCCCGAGACCCGCTCGGCGCGCCACTACGGCGTGACCTTCAGTTGGGCCGTGACCCAGCGCGACACCTTCAAGGCCGCCGCGCTCAAGCGCCAGATCCTCGGCGGCGGCCAGCGGCCGCTGGCAGTGACGCTGGGCTGGGACCACGACCTGAGCAAGCGCACCACGGCCTATGTGCGCGCAGTGCTGGTGCACAACAGCGCCGGCGGCAGCGTCAGCAACAACAGCATCGTGATCGATCCGGGGAGTGGGGATGATGCGAAATCGGTGAGCGTGGGGTTGCGGCACCGGTTTTGAAGGGCGGGCGCGTAGCAACCGGGAGAGTCAGCGAAAGGCGCCGCCGCTTGCATACGCTCCCCTCTCCCGCGAAGTGGGAGAGGGGTGGGGGAGAGGGCCGGAGCATCAACGAAGTGGAGCCCGTCGGTATGCCAGCGCCTGCCCTCTCCCCCGGCCCCTCTCCCGCAAGCGGGAGAGGGGAGCAAACCGCGAGTTACTTCAACTGCTGCGCAAACTCCTCCAGCTGCGTAATGCAAATCCCCCACCCCTCATAAAACCCCAGCTCCTCATGCTGCTTGCGGGTGGCCTCATCGGGATGCATCACGCGCGCGATATAGCGGGTGCCGTCGCCCTCGTCGGCCATGGTGATGACCGCGGTCATCGACAGCCATGGCGTGCCGGGCCGGTACCCGGCGACCAGTGCCGAGGTCGAAACGATCTTCTCCATCGGCACGATCTCGAGGAAGCAGCCGGGGTTGTCGCTGGTGCCGCCATCGGGGCCTTGCATGAAGGTATGGAAGGCGCCGCCGGGGCGCATGTCGAAGGCCCGGACCTCGGTGGTCCACGGCTTCGGGCACCACCATTGCTTGAGCAGCTGCGGATCGCTCCACGCGCGCCAGACCTTGGCGCGCGGGGCCTTGAGCAGGCGTGAGATGACCAGGTCATGGCTTTCCGGGCCGGCGGCGTTTTCATTCGTCATGGGACTGTTCCTCTTGGTGAAGGGCTTCGACAAAAGCCGCCAGGCGGTCGGTACGGGCCTCCCATAAGGCGCGCTGGTCGGCCAGCCATTGCTGCGCGTCGGACAGCGGTTGCGGCACCAGTTCGCAGGTGCGCACGCGCCCCGTCTTGCGCGAGCGGATCAGGCCGCTTCGCTCCAGCACCTGCAGGTGCTTCATGAACGAGGGCAGCGCCATCGCGAACGGTGCCGCCAGCGCGGACACCGTTTCGGGCCCGCGCCCGAGGGTGCTGACGATGGCGCGGCGGGTCGGGTCCGCCAGCGCGTAGAACACGCCGGACAGCGGAGAAAGATCGACAGCCTGGGACACGTCTGCAAACTCGGCACAATGGTTAGCCATGCGGCTAAGTATAAGGAGGCAGCCGGAACTTGCAAGGCCAAAATGCAAGGCGCCCCGGACCAGCCGGGGCGCCTTGCAGCCAGGGCGGCGCGGTTGAGGCTATTGCTGGCGGACGTAGGCCGCCAGGGCCTTCACTTCCTCCGGCTTCAGGCTGGCGAACGGCGGCATCGGCACCGCGCCCCACTTGCCGCTGCTGCCGCCGCGGATGCTGGCTTCCAGCTTGGCCTGGGCCTGCGTGTCGCCCTTGTAGCGGACCGCGACCTCATGATAGGCGGGGCCGACGATTTTCTGCGTCACGCCGTGGCAGCTCAGGCAGGCGTTTTTCGCCAGCAGGCCCTGCACGTCCACGGCCGTGGCGGTCGCCACGGGCGGGGCCTCCGAAGCCGCCGGCTTGCCGGCTTTCTGCGCGATCGCCACGATCTCCGGATCCTTGATTTTTGCGGAGCCGTAGGCCACCGCCAGATAAGCGCCGAGCTGCTCGACCTCGGCGTCGTCGATCGGCGCGCCGTAGGCCTGCTGCATCTTCTTCATCTCGGCGGTCCACTGCGCCAGCGTCAGCCCGGGCGGCTGGTACGAGACGTAGTCGGCCGAATGGCAGATCGCGCATTTCTGCGTGGCGATGCCATAGCCGGGGAGTTTTGCCGGCTTGAGCTTGACGTTCTCCGCCGGCAGCTTGATGTCCTGCGGCGCGGCACCGGCATGGCCGGCACCGAGCAGGGCGAGCGCCAGCAGCGCGGGGGCGATGGTTGCTTTCATGGCGCGTTCCTCAGGCGATGGTGACCGGCGTGGCTTCGATGACATTGCGGCGATAGCCGGCGGGGTTCCAGTTGGCCTTGGCCGGCTGGGTTTCGCCGTTGTTGCTGGTGGCGCGCACCATCAGCACCGCCGGGCCCTTGCGCGCGAACCGGACCGGCAAGTGCCAGGCGCGGAACGAGAACCGGCCCAGGTCTTCGCCCAGCTTCGCGGCCTGCCAGTTCTGCCCGCCATCGACCGAAACCTCGACCGTGCGAATGCCGGAGCCGCCGTCGAAGGCAATGCCCTTCAGTTCGACGGCGCGGCCGGCCGGCAGCCTGCCGCCACTTTCGACACTGGTGATGAAGCTGCGCACGGCCAGCGTCGAGATCGGCCGCGTCTTGGCCGCCGGCGTGCCGGGGGCCACGCACTGGCAATCGTTGTCCGGCACGCGGTAGCCCTTGGTCATGAAGAACGCATCATGGCCTTCGAACGGGTGGTCCAGCACCTCGATCTCGTGCAGGTGCTTGATCCAGTAGGTGCCGAAGTAGCCCGGCACCACCAGCTTGAGCGGATAGCCGTTGAGCAGCGGCAGGTCTTCGCCATTCATGCCCCACGCCAGCAGCGGCTCGCCGTTCATCGCATGGGCGATATCGAGCGACTTGCGGAAGTCCGGCGTGCCCGGCAACACCGGCGTGTCCATGCCGTTGAAGGTCACCACCCTGGCGCCGGCCTTGACGCCCGCATGCTCCAGCACCTTGCGCAGCGGCACGCCGGTCCAGCGCGCATTGCCCATCGCGCCGTTGGCCAGTTGCGCGCCGAACACGCGCGGCTCGGAGAAGCCGCGGCTGTTGCCCGAGCACTGGTTCACGGCGACGACATGCACCGGCTCCGCCAGCCGCTTCAGTTCTTCGAGCGACAGCTGCAGTGGCTTGCCGACGTGGCCCCTGATGCTGAGGCGGTAGGTAGCCAGATCCACCGACAGCGGCAGGTTGGCCAGGTGGTAGCGCACGAAAAAGGCGTCGTTGGCGGTGATCGGCCCCTCGTTGAAGGCGGAGAAGGGCGTCTCCAGGTGCGGCGGCCGGGTGCTGACGCGCACCAGCGCGCGCTTGCCCGGATAGCGCACCAGCGGGCGCGGTCCGTCGGCCAGCGTCACGCCATCGGTGGCGCGCGCGGCCAGCGCGCCCAGCGGCGACGCGCCCAGCGCCAGCAGGCCTGCGCCCTGCACCAAACGGCGTCTTCTGGATAGCGGCCGGTCGTGGTCGGCAGATTGCGGCGGACGGTTCTTGGCCTGCATGGGGCGTCTCCTTCGGGGGCGTGTTGTGGCGCGCAAGGCGCTGTGGCGGGTACTTTGACGCCGCCTCATCAACTTGTGAAACGGGTTTTGCTGCTAATCGTTATCGATTTATTCGATATAGGGGAAGACCACGGCTGCCTCGCCGACAAAACCGCTTGCATCGCAAATTGGGTTTCCCTACACTTACCAAAACGTTTTTGTTAGCGGAAACCGATAATATCTGCGGCGAATTGCGCACAGACGCAGCCAGTGGCCGATGCGCCACCGGCACAACGCCCGACACACCAAACGAGGAGCAAAGCAATGTCCCACCCCGCCCCCGCGCCGGTGGATGAACGGCTGCCATGGCGGCGCCTGTTCGTCTTCGGCCTTCAACACGTACTGGTCATGGCGGCGTCGCCGATCGCGTCGGTCTTCCTGATGAGCAAGGCGCTGAACTTCCCGCCCGCGCTGGCGGTGCAGCTGCTCAGCGCCACCTTCGTCATCTGCGGCCTGGGCACACTGCTGCAGTCGCTGGGCAAGCGCGGCATCGGCGCGCGCCTGCCGTTCGTGATGCTGCCCGGCGGCGCGCCGATCGTGCTGTTTATCCTGATCGCCCAGCAGACCGACGTGCAGACCGCGGCCGGCGCGGTGATCCTGACCGGGGTGTTCTACTTCCTGGTGCTGCCGGTGTTCCGCCGCTGCCTGCGGTATTTCCCGCCGGTGGTGGTGGGCACCATGCTGCTGCTGGTGGCGATCAACCTGGCGCAGGTGTCGGGCAAGCTGGTCGCCGGCCATCCGGCCGCAGGCAGCGCGGTCGACCCGCTCAACCTGCTGCTGGCCTTCGCCACCATCGCCTGCACCGTGGCGGCGTCGCGCTGGCTCAGCGGCATGCTGGCACAGCTGGCGATCCTGCTCGGGCTGCTGGGCGGTGCGCTGGTGGCCGGGCTCGCCGGTGCGTTCCACTTCGGCCAGGTGTCGATGTCGCCGGTGCTGGCGTTGCCGACGCCGTTCCCGTTCGGCTGGCCCACCTTCGACGTGGTGGCCGCGATTCCGCTGATGGTGTTCGCCGTGATCTCGATGGTGGAAGCCACCGGCCAGACCCTGGCGATCAGCGATGCCGTGGGCCGGCCGGTGGACCAGCAGCGCGACGTGCCGCGCACCATCCGCGCCGACGCGCTGACCTCGCTGCTGGGCGGGATGTTCGGCACCTCGCTGATCATCACCAGCGGCGAGAACATCGGCATCGTGCGTGCCACCGGCGTGCGCTCGCGCTTTGTCACGGCGATGTCTGGCGTGATCCTGGTGGCGTTCGGGCTGCTGGTGCCGGTGTCGGCGCTGATCAGCGCGATTCCCGAAGCGGTGGTCGGCGGCACCGGGCTGGTGGTGTTCTGCATCGTCGGCACCATGGGCATCGACATGCTGCGCAAGGTGGACCTGCGCGACCACGCCAACATGTACGTGGTGGCGGTGGCGCTGGCCGTGGGCCTGCTGCCGATCCTGGTGCCGGGCATCTATGGCGGCCTGCCGGCAAACCTGCGCATCCTGGTGGGCAATGGCGTGGCGATGGGCGCCATCACCGCGGCGCTGCTCAACTTCCTGTTTTTCCATACGGGTCTGCGGACCGCGACGGCTGACACGGGCGCGGTCGCGCGCGACGATGCCGCCGCCACGCACTGACCCCGAACCTGCATTGCAATGACTCAAGCTTATGCCTCGACGCCGGCCTGGCCCGGCGATATCAACCCCCCGCTGGCGCCGGACAGCTTCCAGCGCCCGCGCATCCTGCTGCCGGAATGGACCCTGCTGCGCCAGGGCGCGGTACGCGGCCACGCGGTGGTGGTGGAGGGCGGCCGATTCACCGCGGTCGGCACCGCCGAAGACGTCGCCGCGCGCTTCCCGGAACTGGAGACCCTGCCGCTGCCGCGCATGCTGCTGATGCCGGGCATGATCGACACCCACCACCATCTGACGCAGTCGTTCGGCAAGTCGCTGGTCTTCGGCGAGCCGTCGGAGATCTTCCGGCGCGTGTGGGTGCCGCTGGAGGGCAGCCTGAAGGCGGAGCACCTGTACCTGTCGTCCAAGCTGGCGGCGCTGGAAGCGCTGCGTGGCGGCTTTACCACCGTGGTCGATGCCGGCACGCGCAGCGAGGCCGGGCTGGACGCGGTGGCGCGCGCGGTCACCGATGCCGGCGTGCGCTGCGTGCTGGGCCTGATCTGCAACGACAAGCCCGGCGCCGAAACGCTCGATGCCGCGCCCATCCTGCGCCGCGCCGCCGCGCACCTGGACCGCTATGCCGGCGATGCGCTGGTGGCACCGTCGCTGGCGATCTCGATCCCCGAGGTGGCCTCGGACGCGATGCTGCATCACGTCTACCAGCTGTGCGCCGAGTCCGGCCGCATCTTCCAGACCCATGCCAACGAGCACCTGGTGGCGGTGGAGCGCTCGCTCAACGCGTGCGGGCGCCGGCCGATCGAGCACCTCGCCGCGATCGGCGCACTCGGCCCGGCGGCCTTGCTGGCGCATGCCACGCTGGTGACGCCGCAGGAGATCCGGCTGCTGGCCGACAGCGGCGCCGCCGTCGCCTACAACCCCGTGGCCAGCGCCTGGAAGGGCAATGCGGTGGCGCCGGCCGAGACCATGGCTACCTTCGGTGTGCGCCTGGGCCTGGGCACCGACGGCACCCGCAGCGACGGCTTCCGCCTGCTCGACTATGCCGAGGCCGCGCAGCGCTTCGCCTTCGGCATCGGCGTGGGCGATTCGTCTTGCGGCGCGGGCTGGCGCTGGGTCGACATGGCCACGCACGATGCGGCCGACGTGGCCGGGTTGGGCGCGCTCACCGGCGAGATCGCGGCCGGCAAGCGCGCCGACTTCCTGCTGGTCGACCTGGACGTGCCGGAGCTGACGCCGTCGTGGGACCTGACCTGGGAGCTGGTGCGCCTGGCCAACCGCGACCAGATCCGCGCGGTCTTTGTCGACGGCAGCCTGCGCCTGTGGCAGGGCTGGCCCACCGACTGGGACGCGCGCGCGCTGATGCGCGACATCCATGCGATGGCCGAGCACACCGTTGCCGGGGCGCCGATCCGCAAGCTGCATGACGCCGCCGACGTGCACCGCGCGCGCCATGCCGGCACGGAGGCGGCATGAGCATGGACATGACCTTGTTCAGCGTCGGCGTGGCGGTCTTTACCGGCGCGCTGATCCAGGGCGCTACCGGCATGGGCTTCGCCCTGATCGTGGTGCCGGTGCTGGCGCTGGCCGCGCCGGCGATGCTGCCGGGCGCGCTGTTGCTGGCGATGCTGCCGCTCAATGCCTACGTGGCCTGGCGCGAGCGCCACGCCATCGACATGCGCGGAGCCGGCTGGATCAGCGCCGGACGCGTGGCCGGCACCTTCGGCGGCCTGTGGGTGCTGGTGGCGATGCCGATGGCGTGGCTCAACGCGCTGGTTGGCGGCAGCACCATCGCCGCGGCGGTGGTGTCGCTGCTGGCGCCGGCGTTCACGCCGGGGCGGCTGACCTTTGCCTCCACCGGCCTGATCACCGGCGTGACGGAGACCGCCACCGGCGTCGGCGGCCCGCCGCTGGCGCTGGCCTACCAGCACGCGCCGGTGGCAACGCTGCGCGCGACCGTGGCGCTGTGCTTCCTGGTAGGGGAGGTGATCTCGCTGGTGGTGCTGGCGTTGAGCGGCAAGCTCGGCATGGAGCAGGTGTTCTATGCCGCGGGGTTGCTGCCGGTGCTGGGCGTCGGCATGCTGGCCAGCCATCTGGTGCATCGGCGGATTAATCAAAGGATGTTGAGGGTGGGGGTGTTGGGGTTTGCGTTGGTGTCGGGGGTGGTGGTGTTGGTTAGGGGGTGAGGGTTGAGGGGTGGGGGTGTTGAGTGAGGTGTCGTGCTTGGCGGGCGTGGCTGTTTCGCCGGCGCAGCCGGCGACCTACTTCTTGGCCGAGCGCCAAGAAGTAGGCAAGAAACGCGTCGCCTATGCGGCTGGCAATCAATTCCGCGGCGTTAGTGGTTCGGGGGGGGTGATTTCCGTTTGGCGTGGGTGCCCGTTCGAACCTGCTAACGCTATGTGAGTCAGGGGCGGTGCCTTCGATCACCCACTTTTGAACGATCCCAACAGGGTGTAGGCAGCCTGCTGCTCGCGCTATCGGTGGGACGCCTTCGGCTGCGCTGCGCGCGCTTCCTATCTCAGGTCTTGGGCTCGGGCACGGAGTGCGTCGCTGCGCTCGCACGCGCTACCGCGGGCGAGCCCAAAGGATTCTCGCATCCCGCTTGTTTGCTCCCCTCTCCCGCGTGCGGGAGAGGGGCGGGGGTGAGGGCCGGCGCGTCAACGAAGTTGTCACGTGCGAGCCCAAGGGTCTTTCTCTCTCGCTTGTTTGCTCCCCTCTCCCGCTTGCGGGAGAGGGGCGGGGGAGAGGGCCGGCGCATCTACGAAGTCCGGCACATCGCTTCCCGAGAGTCCGTCAAGCCCCCGGCATCGACGACGCCCTCACCACCAGTTCGGGCTTTGGCCCGGTGATGACCGTGCGGCTGCGCTCGCCCGACAGGTGCGCGAACAGCAGTTCCACCGCCAGCGACGCCACTCGCTCCAGGTGCAGGTTGACCGCGGTCAGCGGCGGCTGCGCGCTGCGCGCGCGGATGCCGTCGTAGCGCGTCACCACCAGCACGTCGTCGGGCACGCGCCTGCCCAGCCCTTGCAGGTGCGCCATCGCGCCGACCGCGAAGGCATCGACCGGCGCGCACAGCGCATCCAGTCCCGGCACCATCTCCAGCAGCCGCGCGCAGGCGTCCGCGCCGGCGGCCTCGCCGTGTTCCTCCGCCGCCTTGACGACATGGCAGGGCAGCCCCAGCGCCTGCGTGAATTCGCGGTAGGCGCGTTCCGTTTCCCCATACGAATGCCGCGGCGCGGCGCCGATCATCAGGCCGATCTGCCGGCGCCCGTGACCGTGCAGGTGCGCCAGCAGCAGCCGCGCGGTCTCGGCCGATTGCAGGTCGACGCAAGGCACCGGGGTTTCGGTCAGCGGCTCGCGCCCGATCGAGACGATGCTGACGCCGCGCTCGCGCAGCCGCGCGATATGCGGGTCGCCGGCGATCGGCTCGATCACGATGGCGCCGTCGATATCGAGCGTATCGAGCAGCCCGCCGGCGCCTTCCAGCGGCGGCACCAGCACCACGCCCAGCCCCCGCCCCATTGCCGCCTCGGCCGCGATCGCCGCCACCTCCATCATGAAGCCCAGCCGCGAGGTGCCGCCCGCCACCGCGAACGGCATCGACGACAGCAGCGCGATGCAGTTGGCGCGGCCCGACTGCAGCCGCTGCGCCCGCACGCTGGGCCGGTAGCCCAGTTCCGCGGCCACGCGCTTGACGCGCGCGCGCGTGGCCGGGTCCAGCACGCCGCGGTCATTGAGCGCGTGCGACACCGTGGTCAGCGAGACCCCGGCGGCGCGGGCGACGTCGTGGATGGTGATGCGGCGGGGGCGGTCGGGCGTGGCTTCGGTCATGCGGGGCAAGGGCTATGGGGGCGATGGCTGGCGATGGATCAGGGGGAGCATACCGCAGCGGCTGCGGCCCTCAGGTATGAAATTCCTCCGCCCGGCCACCACCCCCCGGCAGCTTGTGCCAGGCGCCGCGCTCGAATTCCGCGATCACCTGTGCGCCGAGCAGCAGCAGCGTCGCGGCGATTTCCAGGCTGAGCAGCACCACGATCGCGGTGGTCAGCGAGCCATAGACCCGCCCGACCTGCGACAGCGTGGTGAAGTACCACACCAGCACGTGGCGCGAGATCTCCCACAGCACCGCGGCGATCACCGCGCCGGTAAGCGCGTGGCGCAGGGATAGCCGGCCGACCGGCATCACCAGGTAGATCGAGGTCAGCATCAGCACCTCGCCGATAAAGCCGAGCAGGTAGAGCAGGCCGGTGGAGAGGCGGTCCAGCGACCAGTCGCGGCCCAGTACCTCGACGTGCCGTTCGCCGATCGCCAGCAGCGCGCCCGAGACCACGGTGACCAGCAACAGGCCGATGCTGAGCACGGCGATATAGCAATAGGGCAGCAGCGCCGAGACCAGGTAATGGCGGCGCCGGATCGCCACGCGGTGCTCGAAGATCACCGACATGGCGTTTTCCAGCACGGTGAAGGCGAGCGAGCTGAAGAACAGCATGGTGCCCAGCAGCACCCAGCCGAGGGTGCCGCGGTTGCGCAGGAAGCCGGCCAGCTCGGTGACCAGGGCGCGCGATTGCCCGGGCACGATCCACTCGAGATAGCGCGCCAGCGTCGACAGCAGCAGTTCGGGTTCGATCACGTGCGACAGCGCGATCACCATCAGGATCAGCAGCGGCACGATCGACAGCAGCGCGTAATAGGCCACCGCGCCGGCCAGCAGCAGGCCCTGGTTGGCGCGGAACTGGCGCAGCGTGTGCCAGGCAAAGCGCAGCGGATGGCGCAGCAGGTCGCTGAGGCGGGCGTGGGCAAGGTGCATGGCAGGCACCGGAAGTGGCGGTTGACGAGATTATGCGGTGCGCTAGGCGTGGTTGGCAGCGGGCGCCTGGGCCACGCCGGCCGCCTGGCGCAGGCAATCGAGCATCGCCGCCACCGCCGCGCGCGACTCGCCGTCGGCGCGCCAGTACATCGACACCGAGCCGAACCCCGCCAGCCGCAGCGGCACGATGCGCAGCGCGCCCAGCTCCTCCAGCCGGCGCGCGGTGCGGTGCGAGGCCAGCCCGACCATGTCGCTGTTGTTGAACAGGGTCAGGTTGAGCACCGTGGAATTGCTTTCCACGCAATCCGCGGGCAGCGCGCGCCCGGCGCTGGCGAGCGCGCCTTCCAGCGCATTGCGGATCGGCGTGCCGCGCGGCCATACCACCCAGCGGTGGCGGTACAGGTCGTCCCACGCCACCTTGCCGCCCTGCAGCAGCGGGTGCCGCGGCCGCGCGACGAAGTGGATCGGCTCCATGTACAGCGATTCGGTGTGCAGCTGCGCGTCCTGCAGCTCCGGCGCCGAGCGGCCCACCACGATATCCAGCTCGCTGCGCGCGAGCTGGGTCATGAGCCGGTCCATGGTGGTTTCCAGCAGCCGCACACTGGCGCGGGGCATGCGCTGCATCAGTTGCAGCGCGGCCAGCGGCACGGTGTCCGCCGCCGATGCGCCCGAGGTGCCCACCACCACGATGCCGCTGCCGCCATCGCGCATGGCCTGGAGGTCGTCGCGGGCGGTATCGAGCTGGGCCTCGATCCGGCGCGCGTGCTCGATGAGCGACTCGCCGTAGGGCGTGGGCCGCAGCCCGCGCGCCTGGCGCTCGAACAGCGGCAGGCCGATATCGTCCTCGAGGTCCTTCAGCCACTTGGAAAGCCCGGGCTGGGTGGTGTTCAGCATGGCGGCGGACTGGCTCATGTTGCCGGTCTCGGCCAGGCTCAGCAGCATCTGCAGGTTGCGCAGGCGTAGTCTCTGGGTCCAATCCATGGGGGTGACCTATACGGTAAATCGTATCGATAAGATGAAAACTTCATTTCAGATCTTATAGGGCGGGGCGTATAACGACAACACAGACGGTGCGCAGTGACACAGGCACCCACCCAAAGCGCTCTCGCAACGCCCGCTACGAAGTTACGGAGACAGCATGTCCGAGCACACCCCAGACCCGGCCCGCGTGGCCTACTACGAAGAAATCGGCCGCAGCCACATGACCCCGTTGTGGGAGTCGCTGCACGCCCTGGTGCCGCCGCAGCCGCGGCCGCAGATCGTTCCCGCCATCTGGAAATACGCGCAAATCCGCCCGCTCGTGATGCAGGCCGGCGGCGTTATCAGCGCCGAGGAAGCGGTGCGCCGCGTGCTGGTGCTGGAGAACCCCGGCATCCCCGGCAAGTCCAGCATCACCTCCACGCTGTACGCCGGCCTGCAGCTGATCCTGCCGGGCGAGATCGCGCCCAGCCACCGCCATACGCAGTCGGCGCTGCGCTTTATCGTCGAAGGCCAGGGCGCGTGGACCGCGGTCAATGGCGAACGCACCACCATGCACCCCGGCGATTTCATCATCACGCCGTCGTGGACCTGGCATGACCATGGCAATCCGTCGGTCGAGGACGGCGGCGAGCCGGTAGTGTGGCTGGACGGCCTCGACATTCCGCTGGTGCAGCAGTTCGACGCCGGCTTTGCCGAGAACTACCCCGAGTCGCAGCAGCCGGTGACCCGCGCCGAAGGCGACAGCTTTGCCCGCTTCGGCCACAACATGGTGCCGGTGCGGCACCGCGTGACCGATCCCACCTCGCCGATCTTCAGCTACCCGTATGCGCGCTCGCGCGAGGCGCTGGACCAGCTCTACCGCAACGGCGAGCTCGATCCCTGGGACGGTGTCAAGCTGCGCTACGTCAACCCGGCCACCGGCGGCTGGCCGATGCCGACCATCGCCACGTTCATGCAGTACCTGCCGGCGGGGTTCCAGGGCAAGACCTACCGCAGCACCGACGCCACCGTGTACAGCGTGGTGGAAGGGCGCGGCACCGTGCGCATCGGCGATGCGCAGTTCCAGTTCGAGCCGCGCGACGTGTTCGTGGCGCCGTCGTGGGCGCCGGTGCAGCTCGGCGCGCTCGAAGACGCCGTGCTGTTCAGCTATTCCGACCGGCCGGTGCTGTCCGCGCTGAACCTGCTGCGCGAAGCGCGCACCTGAGCCGGCAACCCGACCAAGGCCGCGGCCCGGCGATGCCAGCCGGCACCGTCGGGCCACGCTTACCTGACCCCATCACCGGAAGCCTCACCATGTCCTACGTCTTCACGCCTCCCGCCACCGTTGCCATCCCTGTTGTCGGCAGCGATGACCGGTTCGCCGTGCGCCGCGTCTACTGCGTCGGCCGCAACTACGCCGCCCACGCCCGCGAAATGGGCTTCGATCCCGAGCGCGAGCCGCCGTTCTTCTTCTGCAAGCCGGCCGACGCCATCGTCCCGGTGCAGGCCGGCACCACGCTCGACCTGCCCTATCCCGCGCAGACGCAGAACTACCACTACGAGGCCGAGCTGGTCGCCGTGATCGGCAAGGCCGGCTCGGATATCCCCGTCGGGCAGGCGCTCGAGCACGTGTGGGGCTACGCCGTCGGCCTCGACATGACCCGCCGCGACCTGCAGATGAAGATGCGCGAGATGGGCCGCCCGTGGGAAATCGGCAAGGCCTTCGACGCCTCGGCGCCGGTCGGCCCGATCCACCGCGCCAGTGAAATCGGCCATCCGCAGCAGGCCGGCATCTGGCTGACGGTCAATGGCGAAACGAAGCAGCGCAGCGATGTGTCGCACCTGATCTGGTCGGTGGCCGAGACCGTGGCGTACCTGTCGCAGTTCTTCCGGCTGGAGCCGGGCGATGTCATCTTCACCGGCACGCCCGAAGGCGTGGGCCCGGTCAAGGCCGGTGACACCATGGTCACTGGTGTCGACGGGCTGGGCGAACTGACCGTGCGCGTGGTCTGAACCCAGGCAAGCCGAATCATGCAGCTCTACAGCTTCTTCAACAGCTCGACCTCGTACCGTGTGCGCATCGCGCTGGCCCTCAAAGGCCTGCCGTACGACTACCTGGCCGTCAATATCCGCACCGGCCAGCATCGCCACGCGGAGTATGTCGATGGCATCAACCCGTCCGCTTCCGTGCCCGCGCTGGTCGATGGCGATTTCACGCTGGGCCAGTCGTTCGCAATCATCGACTACCTGGACGCGCGCCATCCCGAGCCGCGCCTGCTGCCGCAGGATCCCGAGCAGCGCGCGCGCGTGCTGGAGCTGTCGATGCTGGTCGGCTGCGACATCCATCCGGTCAACAACCTGCGCGTGCTGCGCTACCTGCAGGACACGCTCAAGGTCACGCCCGAGCAGAAGGACGCCTGGTACCGCCACTGGATCGACGAAGGCATGGCCGGCGTCGAGCGATTGCTGGCGCGCCACGGCCACGGCAAATGGTGCTTCGGCAATGCGCCCACGCTGGCCGATGTGGCACTGGTGCCGCAGGTCGCCAACGCGCTGCGCATGGGTTGCGAGCTGGATCGCTACCAGCGCGCGATGGCCGTCTTCGCCCACGCCAGCGCCCATCCCGCCTTCGCCGAGGCCGCGCCCGCGCGCCAGCCGGATTACACCGCCTAAGCACTGCCTGACGCCAGCGGCGCAGGCCAGGAGACAGAAATGAGCAATACCCATAACGCGACCGGCAAGGTCCTGATCATCGGCGGTGGCATCGGCGGCCTGGCCGCGGCGCTGGCGCTGGCACGCCAGGGCATCCGCATCGAACTGCTGGAGCAGGCCGAGCAGATCGGCGAGATCGGCGCCGGCATCCAGCTGGCCGCCAATGCCTTCGCCGCGCTCGACGCGCTGGGCGTGGGCGAGGCCGCGCGTGGCCGCGCGGTCTTTACCGACTACCTGAGCCTGCGCGACGCCATCGACACCAGCGTAATCGCGCAGGTCGATGTCGGGCAGGCATACCGTGAGCGCTTCGGCAATCCGTATGCGGTGATCCATCGCGCCGATATCCACCTGTCGATCCTCGAGGCGGTGCAGGACCATCCGCTGATCACGATGCGCACCAGCACGCGCGTGGAGCAGCTGCTGCAGGACGAGCACGGCGTGACCGTGATCGACCAGCACGGCGAGCACCACCGCGGCGATGCAGTGATTGGCTGCGACGGCGTCAAGTCCGCGATCCGCCAGGCGCTGATCGGCGATGAAGCGCGCGTGACCGGGCACGTGGTCTACCGCGCCGTGGTCGACGTGGCCGACATGCCGCAGGACCTGCAGGTCAACGCGCCGGTGGTCTGGGCCGGCCCGCATTGCCACCTGGTGCACTACCCGCTGCGCGGCGGCCAGCAGTACAACCTGGTGGTGACCTTCCACAGCCGCGAGACCGAAACCTGGGGCGTGCGCGAGGGCAGCAAGGAAGAAGTGCTGTCGTACTTCGAGGGCATCCACCCGCTGCCGCACCAGATGCTGGACCGTCCGACCTCATGGAAGCGCTGGGCCACCGCCGACCGCGACCCGGTCGAGCGCTGGAGCTTCGGCCGCGCCACCATCCTCGGCGATGCCGCGCATCCGATGACGCAGTACGTGGCGCAGGGCGCCTGCCAGGCGCTGGAGGATGCGGTCACGCTGGGCGCGGCGGTGCAGGCCGCCGATGGGGACTACGCCGCGGCCTTCAGGCTGTACGAGCAGGCCCGCATCCCGCGCACCGCGCGCGTGCTCTATGCCGCGCGCGACATGGGCCGCGTCTACCACGCCAAGGGCGTCGACCGTCTGGTGCGCAACAGCCTGTGGACCGGCCGCACACAGGCGCAGTTCTACGACGCGCTGCAATGGCTGCACGGCTGGCGCGCCGACAAGTGCCTGAGCGCCACGCCCTGGCTGTAAGCCGCTGAGCGCGGTGTTCTTTCCGCGCTGAAAACCCTTGCATCGAGCTGGCGGCCGACGAAGCCGCCGGTCCGCTCTCGCCCTAAACCTGGCAACCAGGAGGAGACACCATGCCTGCCAGCCAACCGCTCAACGTCACCGCGTTCATCGACCGCCAGCCGCTGTCGGCGTTCCAGGTGACCATCGTCGTACTGTGCTTCCTGATCGTCGCCGTCGACGGCTTCGATACCGCCGCGATCGGCTTTATCGCGCCCGCCATCCGCGCCGAATGGCAACTGACGCCGGCCCAGCTGGCGCCGCTGTTCGGCGCCGGGCTGGGCGGCCTGATGGCCGGCGCCTTCCTGTTCGGCCCGCTGGCGGACCGGTTCGGCCGCAAGGTGGTGCTGGTGCTGTCGGTGCTGTGCTTCGGCGCCGCCAGCCTGGCGTCGGCGTGGTCGCCGGACCTGTGGACGCTGGTGCTGCTGCGCTTTATCACCGGCCTCGGGCTGGGCGGGGCCATGCCCAACGCGATCACGCTGACCTCGGAGTTCTGCCCGGAGAAGCGGCGCTCGTTCCTGGTCACCACCATGTTCTGCGGCTTCACGCTGGGCTCCGCGCTGGGCGGACTGGCGTCGGCCGGGCTGATCGATGCCTTCGGCTGGCGCTCGGTGCTGGTCGCCGGCGGCGTGCTGCCGCTGGTGCTGGCGGTGGCGCTGGTGTGGCTGCTGCCGGAATCGGTGCGCTACCTGGTGATGACGGGCAAGTCGCGCGAGCGCATCGTCGCCACGCTGCGCAAGATCGCGCCGCAGGAAGACCTGCGCGGCGCGACCTTCGCCGTCAGCGAGCAGCGCGACACCAGCTCGCCGGTGCGGCACCTGTTCCGGCCGGCGCTGCTGCGCGGCACGCTGCTGTTCTGGCTGACGTTCTTCATGAGCCTGCTGGTGATCTACCTGCTGTCGAGCTGGCTGCCGACGCTGCTGCGCGGCACCGGCCATTCGCTGCGCACCGCGGCGCTGGTGACGACCATGTTCCAGGTGGGCGGCACGGTCGGCGCGATCGCGCTGGGATGGCTGATGGACCGGTTCAACCCGCACCATGTGCTGGCTACCAGCTATGCGCTGGCGGCGCTGGGCATCGCCGCGGTGGGCAGCGTTGCCGCCGAGCCGGTGGCCGCGGGCGTGGCGGTTTTTGTCGCGGGCTTCTGCATCTCGGGCTCGCAGGTCGGCGCCAATGCGCTGTCGGCCAGCTTCTATCCGACCGACTGCCGCGCCACCGGCGTCAGCTGGGCCAACGGCGTGGGCCGGATGGGCTCGGTGGTGGGCTCGGTCGGCGGCGCCACCATGCTGTCGATGGGCCTGGGCATGCCCGCGTTGTTCGCGTGGATCGGCGTGCCGGCACTGATTGCAGGGCTGTCGATGTTCTCGCTGGGCGTGGTCAGGCGGGAGCGGCCGCAAGCGCGCCTGGCGGTCTGAAGGCGGCGCCTGCGCCGACGCTCCCGCCGACATTCCCAAGGGTTATGGCTCTATTCCGAACAGAGGATTGTGGCCATGGCCGCGGGCCTGCAACATGGCGCCCGCGGCCTGCCCCCGGCAGGCTGGCATCTGATCACAGAAGGCGGCGCACCGCGCGTGCAGCCGCCTCGACAGCCATGGAGACAGTATGCAGGCGCAAGCGAAGTCGTGCGGGACGGGGTTCCGGCGCAGTCGGGCGTGGTGGACGGTGGTGCCGCTGGTGGCATCGATGGCGGCGCCGGCCGGCGTGGCGCTGGCGCAGGGCGCGGGCCAGCCCGCGGCGGTGGCCGAGAGCGAAGTCATGCAGGGTTTTCCGCCACCGCCGGACAAGCAGGTCAGTCGCGGCACCGGCCTGCGCCCGCCTTATATGCGTTGGGCGTTCCGGCATGCGCGCGAGATGTCGCCCACCGTGGGCATCCGCCATGCGAGCCAGCCGCTGCCGCTGCCGGGCCAGTCGGCGGCTGAGCTGGACGCGGTCAGTTTTAGCGTTGCCGGCCAGAAGGTGCAGGTGGGGGACTACCTGCGCGACACGCACACCGATGGCTTTATCGTGCTGCATCAGGGCCGGATCGTGTACGAGCGCTACCTTGCCGGCTTTGGCCCGCACCAGCCGCACATCTGGGCCTCGATGACCAAGTCGGTGACCGGGCTGCTGGCGGCGATGCTGGTCGAAGAGGGCAAGCTCGATCCGCAGGCGCGGCTGGCGCAGTACGTGCCCGAGCTGGCCGGCAATCCGTTCGGCGAGGCGACGGTACAGCAGAACCTGGACATGGAGGTGCCGGTCGGCTATCCGCAGGCGCTGCCGCCTGACCTGGGGCTGTTCGGCGCCGTCGGGATCGTGCCGCGCAAGGCCGACGCGCCCGATACCATCTATGACTTCCTCAAGGTCGTGCACGCCACCGGCACCGCCGGCGAGGGCCCGGACGGCGGCGTCTGGTACTACCAGAATGGCTCGCCCGAAGCGGTGGCGTGGGCACTGCGCCGCATCACCGGCAAGCGCTGGGCGGACCTCGTCACCGAGCGGCTGTGGTCGCGCTTCGCCGATGACGACGCCTACACCCAGGTCGACCGCCAGGGCACCGAAATGGCCAGCGGCGGCATGAACTCGACGCTGCGCGATGCCGCCCGCTTTGCCGAGACCGTGCGCCGCGCCGCGGCCGGCGATACCACGCTCGGCATTTCACCGAAGGCGGTGCGGATCGCGCTGCAGCCCGCCAGCAACCAGGCCCGCTTCGCGCGCGGCAACACTACCGCGGGCCGCGACGGCTACGGCTACCGCAACTACTGGTTCCAGCGTAACGACGGCGACGGCAGCATCGAGGCCAGCGGCCGCTTCGGCCAGAAGATCTACATCAATCCCGCCAGGGGCCTGACCGTGGTGAAGTTCTCCGCCAGCCCCGACGGCGCCGCGCGGGCGACCAGCGCCGCCGCCGTGCGCAAGCGCGACGACCCGGCACGCGCGCTGGAATCGTCAGAGGCCATGGTGGCCGCGGCGCACGCCATCGTCGGCGCGGCCAGCCGCTGAACCACGCCGGGCGCGCCCGGCCAATCCCCCCGCACCAAGTTCTCCCGCACGCCGCCAGGCCGTGCGCGGGGACCTGCGCGCTCGCGGCGCGGCCGGCTACGCACGCTGGTTGCCGTCCGCAATCCAGCCGCGGCGCCTCTGCCGCGGCGATGACCAAACAGAACCAAGGAGCGAGACATGAAGACGAGGCTTCACCGGATGAGGCTGCCCACGGCGCTGGCGATGCTGGCCATGCCATGGGCGGGCGCGCATGCCAGCGTCACGCTGTACGGCGTGGCCGATGCCAATATCGAGTACGTCAACCACCTGTCGGCCACGTTGCCGACGCAGGCGGGCTTTCCCGGGCCAGGCCAGAGCCGCGTGGCGCTGGGCTCCGGCGGCCTGTCGGGCTCGCGCTGGGGCTTGCGCGGTACCGAGGACCTGGGCGGCGCGCTGAAGGCGGTGTTCGTGCTGGAGAACGGCTTCGGTATCGACGACGGCCGGCAGACGCAATCCGGCCGGTTGTTCGGGCGCCAGGCCTTTGTCGGACTGCTGAGCGAGCGCGCCGGCCGGCTTACCTTCGGGCGCCAGTACACGGCCATCTTCGACGCGTTTTCCAACTTCTCGCCCAGCGGCTATTCGACCCAGTACGAGCCGATCGCGGCACAACTGGGCCTGGACTTCCGCTCGGACAACACCGTCAAGTACACGGGCACCTTCGGCGCGGTGACCGCCGTCGGCAATTATTCGTTCGGTAATGGCGTGCTCGGCGCCGGCGAGAACGCCGGGCAATCTCGCCGGGATACCGGCTATGGTGCCGGCCTGAACTACTTCGCCGGCGGCTTCGGCGCGGCGCTGGCGTTCAACCGCTTCAACCCCACGCTGGGGACCGGCGGCGCGGTCGGCAACTTCCGCAAGGCCGGCGCCGCGCTCAGCTATCGCGCCGGGCCGGTCAAGCTGATGGGCGGTTATCGCTGGGGCCTCAACAAGGCGGCCAACGGCGCGACCATCGTGCGGGACGATTACTACTGGGCCGGCGTTAACTACCGCGCCACGTCGGCGCTGGACCTGACGCTGGCGTTCTACTACGACGACGTCAAGGCGCTTGCCGGCCGCAATGTGAAGAACCCCTGGCAGGTCAGCCTTATCGCCGACTACAGCCTGTCCCGGCGCACCGACGTCTACCTGACCACCGCCTATGTGCAGCATGCCGGCATCAACTTCGATACCTCCGCGGTGAGCTTTGCCAACGGCTATTTCCTTGGCAGCGGCCATCGCAGCATGACTGCGGTGGCGGTAGGAATGCGGCACCGGTTCTGAACGGGGACTGCGCGGCCGGCCGGTATCGCCGGGCCGGCCGCGGTCGTTCAGGCCAGCGGCAGCTTCAGCACCTGCTCAGTGGTCAGGATATCGCCGAAGGTGTCGTCGAGCGCGGCCAGCGCGGCGCGGTGCAGGTCCTGGTGCGCGATCGTGCCGGCCGCGGTATCCAGGTCGCGCGTGGCGCAGGCATCGGCCGCCACGATCACGCCGTATCCCAGCGGCACCGCGTCGCGCGCCGCGCCGGTGACGCAGGCGTGGGTCATCAGCCCGGTGATGATCAGGGTCTTGATGCCGGCCGCCTTGAGGCGTTGGTCCAGGTCAGTGGTCGGGAAGGCGCTGACCGAGGTCTTCTGCACCACGGTATGGTGCGGCGCCGGCTGCAGGTCGCCGTGGAACGCCACGGTGGCGCCGTGTTCGGCGAAGACCGGGCTGCCCGCCGGCGTGACATGCTGGATGTGGAACACGGGCATGCCGGCGGCATCGGCGTGGTCGACCAGGCGCCGCGCGTTGCCAAGGGCGGCCGGGCCGTCGGGGATCGGCAGCTTGCCGCTGAAATACTCGTTCTGGAAATCGATGACCAGCACGGCGGTGCTGGCTGCGTCGATGGCCGTGCGGGCCGGTGCGCCGGCGATGGTGCGTAGGGTCGGGTGTTGCATGATGGTCCTCGTCGACAGGGAAGTAGGTGGGCGGCGCCAGTGGCGGCCGCTGCGTTCGCCGCAGGCGCGGCATGGAACGTAGTTTCCGGCGGCGCCGGGGGCACCGGAAGTGGCCCGATGGACAACATCCGATAGAATCGGGCCAAACCATGCCGCCGTGGCCATGCGGTTCCTTCTTCCGAGCCGCCCTAACCAAGCCCCCAACCCAGCGAGATTGCGATGCACACCGTCGCGGTGATTGCCTTCGAAGGCATCAGCCCCTTCCACCTGTCCGTGCCCTGCATCGTCTTTGGCGACGACCTCGACCGCCTCGGCGTGCCGCGCTACCGCTTGCTGATCTGCGGGGAGACGCCGGGTTTGATTGCCACCATGTCAGGCTTCCGCATCGAGGTGGAGCACGACCTGTCGGTGCTGGAGCAGGCCGATACCGTGATCATGCCGGCGTGGCGGGATCCGGGCGAGCGCGCGCCGCAAGCGCTGCTCGATGCGCTGCGGGCCGCCAAGGCACGCGGCGCGCGCATCGCCGGCCTGTGCCTGGGCACCTTCGTGGTGGCCGAGGCTGGCCTGCTGGACGGCCGCACCGCGGCCACGCACTGGGCCTGGGCCGACGACTTCGCGCAGCGCTATCCGCGGGTGCGGCTCGACCGCGATTCGCTCTATATCGACGATGGCGCGATCCTGACCTCGGCCGGCACCGCCGCCGCGCTGGACTGCTGCCTGCATCTGGTGCGGCGCGACCATGGCGCCGAGGTAGCCAACCGGGTGGCGCGCCGCATGGTGGTGGCGCCGCACCGGCACGGCGGCCAGGCGCAATACATCGAGCACCCGCTGCCGCAGGCGGACGGCGCCGACCGGCTCAGCCTGACGCTGGACTGGGCCATCGCGCACCTGGCCGAGCCGCTGACGCTCGATACGCTGGCCGAGAAGGCCGGCATGAGCCGGCGCAATTTCACGCGGCGCTTCAAGGAGAAGACCGGTACCACCGTGACGCAGTGGCTGCTGAACCACCGGCTGACCGCGGCGCGGCGCCTGCTGGAGACCACCGACAAGGGCGTCGACCTGGTGGCCGAGCTGGTCGGCTTCGGCTCGGCCGTTTCGCTGCGCCAGCACTTCACCCAGGCGCTGGCGGTGTCACCGTCGGCCTACCGCAAGCAGTTCGGCACCGCGCTGCCGCGCGAGCGCGCCGGCTGAGCCGTTGCGCTCGCCGGCGCGCCGGTGCCGGCCAACGCCGGCTCACATGTCGCGGTGATGCCGGTGCGAGCCGAACAGCCGCGCGCCCAGCACCACGCCGATCCCCAGCGCCATTCCGAGCGCGCGCACGGGGTTGGCATGGACGAACGATTCGGTCCGCTCGAGGCCGGTTTCCCACTCGCTGCGGACGCGTCCTTTCACGCGCCGGGCCACGTCGGCCGATTTCGCCGCGATCTCCGTCGCCGCGCTGCCCGACCTGGCCGCAAGTTCGACGAACTCCGCCTTGGCCTGTTCGAGGCTATCGCCGGACAAGGTCGGCAAGCGATCGATCAGCCGGTCGAGCTCGCGCGAGAGGTCCTGCGATGCCGACGATCGTGCCGATGTATCTCTCCACGGCGCGCCGCTGCGCGTCTCCGAACCCGATACCGAAGACATGCGCGTCTCCTGCTGGCGCAGGCCCGATGTGCTGGTGGGCGTGCTTGTCGTTTCCGTCTGTTCCATAGTGCGCCTCCGCATTGAAGTATCCATGGCGCACCGGGCGAACCCGGCGCGCCACGGGAGGGCAGTGCACCTTTCGTGCCGGGCGATGGCTGTCGGCGTGAACGCCTCTGCGCCATGCCGGACGTGGCGATACCGCGGCGCATCGACAGCACACCCGCATGCCGCATTACAAAGTCAGCCAGATTTGCGTGCCGAGATTGCGCGGCGGACCCGCCAGCGCCGCACGGCGCCGCGCACGGGATCGTCGGGGCGCACAAAACCGCGCTGCCCGGCTTGGCATGGCGGTTGCATCGTCAAGGGTGTCGTACTCTGCAAGCAGGAGGGCATCATGGCACATCAAATTCCACGGCCAGAGGAAGGGCCGCACGTACCCGAGGTGCCGCCCGCCGATCCTTCGCGCAAGAGCGAAGAGCAGCTTCCGCCCCGGCACGACGATGACCTGGGCAAGCCGCCGCGGCAGCCGGGACAGGAAGACCTGCGCCGGCGCTCGACCTGGTCGATGCAGCAATGGCAATAGCTTCCACGCAATAACGTCTATGCTGGACCGGTGTGCGACACGCCCCATCGCGGGTGCGTGGAGCGCGCCACCCGGCGCGCAAATCGCCACACACGTACCTGAGGAGGCATATCGATGCGTGTCATGGTGATCGTCAAGGCAACCAGCGACTCGGAAGCCGGCAAGATGCCCGGCACGGAGCTGCTGGCAGCGATGGGCAACTTCAACGAAGAACTGGTCAAGGCCGGCATCATGCTGGCGGGCGAGGGCCTGCAGCCCAGCGCCAAGGGCAAGCGCGTGCGCTTCGCGGGTACCCAGCGCACCGTGACCGATGGACCCTTTGAGCGGCCGGAAGAACTCGTCGCCGGCTTCTGGCTGTGGCAGGTCAAGTCCATGGATGAGGCAGTGGAATGGGTTAAGCGCTGTCCTAATCCCATGGAAGGCGAATCCGACATCGAGATCCGGCCATTGTTCGAGCTCGAGGACTTTGGCGCGGAGCTGACGCCGGAACTCCGCGAGCAAGAGGAACGGCTACGCGAGCAGGCCGCGCGCACGGCCAGGTCCCAGCAAGGCTAAGTCGGCGTAACGCAGCGAGAGACGGCGGTTCACACCTGTGTGTGAACCGCCGTTTGTGCTGGATGGGGCGCGGAGCGAGGCGAACATGCAGCCATCCGCCGGAACGATTCGCGCCGCGCGGGACCGAAACAGGACAGGCGTGTGAAGCGGCCATCGCCGCATGGCGAAAGCCGCGCCCGGCACGCGATCTTCCAGGAGGACTGACATGAACACCACGGCAAAGCTGGTTCCGTCGACCGAACTGGCGCGGCAGAATCCCGTCCACTTTCCGAATGAAAGCGCGGCGTATCGCGAGGCGCGCAACGCCTTGCTGGCGGAAGAAATCGAATTGCGGCGGCACATCGAACGCGTGGCCGCACAGCGCCGCGCGTTGCCGCCCGGCGGCGAAGTGACGAAGCGCTATACGTTCCAGGGCGAGCACGGGCCGGTGACGCTCGAAGACCTGTTCGCGGGCAAGGATACGCTGGTGGTCTACAGCTACATGTTCGGGCCGCAGCGGGAGCGGCCTTGTCCGATGTGCACGTCCATCATGGCCGGCT
Organism: Cupriavidus nantongensis; assembly: GCF_041726985.1. GTDB lineage: Bacteria > Pseudomonadota > Gammaproteobacteria > Burkholderiales > Burkholderiaceae > Cupriavidus > Cupriavidus nantongensis_A. The sequence goes on from NZ_CP168302.1 coordinate 2,249,166, forward strand.
GGGACCACAAGGTTGCGGATATCGAGCAGCGCACGGCACTGGCGATGGTGGCGCGCTCGCCGATCGATCGACTGGTCGCGGCCAAGCGGGCCCGGGGGTGGACACAGCTAAAGGTGTATGCGGATGTGGACGGCGATTTCACTCGCGACTACGTGAGTGCGGAGGATGCGGACGTGCCCGGATATACCGTCTTTTCGCGGCGCGATGGCAAGGTCCGGCATTTCTGGAGTAGCGAGATGTATGCGTTGACGTGCGATCCGGGACAGGATCCGCGCGGGGCGCCGGATCTGGATGCGTTGTGGACGCTGCTGGATACGACGCCGGAGGGGAGGGGGGATTGGTATCCGGAGTTGGAGTATGGGAGGTAGGTCGATTGTGATTGTGGTGGGCGGTTGGCTGTCGTGCTTGACTGGCGTGGCTGTTTCGCCGGCGTAGCCGGCGACCTCCTTTCTGTCCGAGCGACAGAAAGGAGGCAAAGAGCGCGTCGCCTGGGCGGCTGGCCAAGGCGGTGTTAGTGGTTCGAACGGTGGTGACTTACGGTGAGGCGGTTGGTGGTTCGACCCTGCTGACGCTACCTGGATGTGCCTGGCGTTCGAGGTCGGATGGACGAACCCGACTTTAGGTCGGTGGCCGCCTACTAAGCACGTTATTGGTGGGACGCCTTCGGCTGCGCTGCGCGCACGCCCAATCTTAGGTCTGCTGCTCGGGCACGGAGTGCATCGCTGCGCTCGCATGGCGTTGTCGCGTGCGAGCCCAAGGGTCTTTCTCTCTCTCTTGTTTGCTCCCCTCTCCCGCTTGCGGGAGAGGGGCGGGGGAGAGGGCCGGAGCTTCAACGAAGTCACGACCGCAAATCTGCCACTTCACCGGCCAAGGCATGTCTTGAGGATTCGTTTCGGAGATCGGCTATTTGCGAACGGGCGCAGCGACGGCACGATGCTGCGTTCGCTCAGGAATGGGAACTGTCTTATCGAGTTCCTGACTCTGATGCGGGAGACTGACACGGTCATCGCACACAACGGTGGCCGGGCGTGGAAGCCCGAACTGCAAGCACCACAGGTCGGCGTCTTCGACGCCGCCTGTCTCCGCATACGCGCTTGTCATCCATGGCGGGCCGACACGAGGCAGCCGCAAGGCTGGCCGGCTTGGTGTTTGCATCGGTCTTCCACCCTCGTCGTCAGGCCCGCCGCCCTCCGCTAGCGTTGTGCGGTGGACCTTCAGGTAACGATTGGAGGGTCCTATGTCGGAAATCGATCTATCAACGGCGCGGTACAGTCTTTTGGCAGTGGCAGCGGGAATAGACGCCGTGCTTGCACTGCTAGAGCAGCAGAGTGAATGGTCGGAGGAGGCTTTTGGGGCGTTTTGCCTATTGGGGTTGGTGAAGGCGCAGTTGGAACGGGTGTTGGAAGAAGAGTTGCCTGTTTCCTGAGGCTGGCCGTTCTCACTTGTTGGCATTGGCATGGCGGGAGTGCTGTGCTTTGAATTCAAAACGCCTTGCACACAAAAATGCGGACAGCAAACGTTGAAAGACCTGCCCGGATTTGGACGCCCGACTTCGTCGATGCTCCGGCCCTCTCCCCCGCCCCTCTCCCGCAAGCGGGAGAGGGGAGAAAACAAGCGGACAAGAAAAGCCGGAAGGATCGCCCGCGATAGCGCGTGCGAGCGCAGCGACGCACTCCGTGCCTGAGCCCAAGGCCTGAGATAGTGAGCGCGCGCAGCGCAGCCGAAGGCGTCCCACCGACAACGCAGTTAGTAGGCGGCCACCGACCTAAAGTCGGGTTCGTCCATCCGACCCCGAACGCCAGGCACCTCCAGGTAGCGTCAGCAGGGTGGAACCACCAACCGCCTCACCGTAAGTCACCACCGTTCGAACCACTAACACCGCCTTGGCCAGCCGCCCAGGCGACGCGCTCTTTGCCTCCTTTCTGTCGCTCGGACAGAAAGGAGGTCGCCGGCTACGCCGGCGAAACAGCCACGCCAGTCAAGCACGATCCCCGACCAAAATGCCGAAGATGGCGAACCCTCAAACCGTTGCAACCGGCGTAACCGGCGACCCCACGGCGCCAGGCAACCTCAACGGCGGCGCCGTCAACTGAAACCGCGTCCGCCCATTCCCCCGCAGCCAATCCGCCAGCTCCCGCAAATACCACAGCTCCCCCAGCGGCAACCCCAGCTTGAACAAGCAATGGTGATGCAGCGGCAGCAAAGGATGGCTTGAATCGCCATCGGGCGCCGGGCGGGCAGGGTAGCGCTCCACCGCATAGTTGTCCGCGATCAGCGCCGCAATCCCCGCATCGGTGATCCAGTTCAGCAGCTTGTCATCACGCCCGTCGAGCGCGCAGCAACTGTGATGCAGCACGCCCTCATCGGGCTCGCGCTGCATCGACAGCACCACTTCGGCAAAGCCGGTGCGCAGCAGCAGCATGTCGCCGCGTTCGACTTCCGCCTTGCCGGCTTCCATCGCGCGCATCAGGTCGTCGTAGCCGACGTTGCGGAAGTCCATGCCGAAGACATGCGCCAGGTCCACCAGCACGCCGCGTCCCTGCATCCCCTTGACCGCGAAGTTCTCGATACCGAGCGCGTGCGCCGCGCTGTGGTCGTGGCCGCACGGGTGCGCCGCGAAGTTGTCGTCGTCGGCATAGTCGACCGGGCCGACGATATGCTCGTTGGCGCGATAGCCGTTGTAGTAGACCCGCTTGGCGCGGCCATCGCCGTCGGCATCGAAGAGCGCGCCCACATGCGCCAGCGCGTCCCATTGCGTGCTGTACTGCAGGCACATCAGCACCTGGTCGTCGCTGATGACATCGGTCGCCGCAGGATCCACCTTCGCCAGCGGGAAGTTGGTGTACGGCGAGTCGTCGCGGAAGGTCGGCCGCAGCACCGGCGGATGGCGGCGCGGATTGAGCTTGTTGCCGCCGGGGTAGTCCAGCGGCAGCGACAGGCAGAAGCTGAGCCCGGCCTGCACCTCGCGCGCGCCCTTGACGACCTGTTCGGGCCCGATCAGGTTGACGCGGCCGAGCTGGTCGTCGGGGCCGAAGTCGCCCCAGTTGGAACCTTGCGGACGTTGCTTCCAGCGCATGAGTCATGCCTCCTGTCGTGTGGCTGGCCGCGAGAACGGCCAGCGATGCGGAATGGAATTCGAAGCCGGGCAGGGTGTTGCGCAGGGCCGGCGCATAGATCGGCCGGTGCCATCTGGCATGAAACCGGTTGCACTCTTATAGGCCATGTCGCAGGGAACGGTCATTTTGCGGCGCAGCAAAGGTCGCTTTTATTTGATCGTGGTGCTGCGTCGGTTTTATATGTTGTCGTACAACAAGAGAGGAATGTGCGACGTAAACCTCCCGAATTTACCCGATCTGAGGGATTACCCGCAGCCCCAGAAGCGACGAAGTCGGTAAAATGTTGTCAGACAACGTAACACATGCTCGATTGGCTGTCCGGGCTGGAGAAGACATGGCAGTGACCCCTACAGCGGCCGCGCAGGCAGTGCGCCCCCTCTACATCACGATGCACGCGGACGACAGCGTCGCCATCGTGGCCAATGACGGTGGGCTGCCCGCAGGCACCATTTTCCCGTGCGGCCTGGTGCTGGCCGAAGCCGTCCCGCAAGGCCACAAGGTTGCGCTGGCCGACCTGCGCGAAGGCGACGCGGTGATCCGCTACAACGTCGTGATCGGCTACGCGCTCAAGGACCTGCCGCGCGGCAGCTGGGTCAACGAGCGCGTGATCCGCATGCCGGCCGCACCGGGGCTGGACAACCTGCCGGTCGGCACGCGCGTGACGCCGCTGCCGCCGCTGGACGGCTATACCTTCGAGGGCTATCGCAATGCCGACGGCTCGGTCGGCACGCGCAACATCCTGGGCATTACCACCACGGTGCAATGCGTCGAGGGCGTGGTCGAGTTCGCGGTGCGCCGCATCAAGGAAGAACTGCTGCCGAAGTACCCCAACGTCGACGACGTGGTTGGGCTTGAGCACACCTATGGCTGCGGCGTGGCCATCGACGCGCCCGATGCCGGCATCCCGATCCGCACCATCCGCAATATCGCGCTTAACCCCAACTTCGGCGGCGAGGTGATGATCGTCAGCCTGGGCTGCGAGAAGCTGCAGCCGGCGCGCCTGATCGGCGCCGGCACCATCCCGATCCAGAAGGCGGGCGAGCCCGATGTGGTGTGCCTGCAGGACGAGCAGCACGTAGGCTTTGCCTCGATGATCGAATCGATCATGACCACTGCGGACAAACATCTCGCGCGCCTGAATGCGCGCCGGCGCGAGACCTGCCCCGCGTCGGACCTGGTGGTGGGCGTCCAGTGCGGCGGCAGCGATGCGTTCTCCGGCGTTACCGCCAACCCGGCGGTGGGCTTTGCCACGGACCTGCTGGTGCGCGCCGGCGCCACGGTGATGTTCTCCGAGGTGACCGAGGTGCGCGACGGCATCGACCAGCTCACCGCACGCGCCGCCACGCGCGAGGTGGCAGAGGCGCTGGTGCGCCAGATGGCCTGGTATGACCGCTACCTGGAGCAGGGCCAGGTCGACCGCAGCGCCAACACCACGCCGGGCAACAAGAAGGGCGGCTTGTCCAATATCGTCGAAAAGGCGATGGGCTCGATCGTCAAGTCCGGCACCGGCCCGATCCACGGCGTCAGCGGCCCGGGAGAAAAGGTCACGCAGAAAGGCCTGATCTACGCCGCCACGCCCGCCGGCGACTTTGTCTGCGGCACGCTGCAACTCGCCGCCGGCATGAACCTGCACGTATTTACCACCGGGCGCGGCACGCCGTACGGGCTGGCAGAAGTGCCGGTGGTCAAGGTCTCCACTCGCAATGACCTGGCGCGGCGCTGGCACGACCTGATGGACGTCAACGCCGGCCGCATCGCCACCGGCGAAGCCACCATCGAGGAAGTGGGCTGGGAGCTGTTCCACACGCTGCTGGCCGTGGCCAGCGGCAAGAAGTCATGGGCGGAGCATTGGAAGATCCGCAATGCGCTGGTGTTGTTCAATCCGGCGCCGGTGACCTGAGGGGCGGGCTTATTGAGGCGATGCGTGGCCACGCAACGGCTTCAGCAAATACGCCAGCCCGTTGTGATCCAGTTCATGCATCAGCGCCAGCAGCGCGCCGATCTGTCCCGGCGGAAAGCCTTCGCGCGCAAACCAGTTCAGGTAGTTGCCCGGCAGGTCGGCGATCAGCGTGCCCTTGTGCTTGCCAAAGGGCATGGTCACGGTGACCAGGCGTTTCAGGGCGTCGGCATCGAAATCGGTCATGGAAGCAAGCCAGTCGGAAAGCGCCACGCTACCACAGTGGCGCTGGCAATAGCTGGGCTCACGAAGCGCGCGGGCGCGCACGGGCTGAGGCGGGGGTTGCCTCCGCCACGGCGGCGCGCACGCATTCGGCCAGCAATTCCGAGGCACGGGACCGCGTGGCGCGCGCCGCGCGGGCGATCACCAGCGGCTGGCACACGGTGTCTTCCCGTATCGGTTTCTCGACCACGGCGGTGATCTGCGACGATGCCGGCGCCTGCGTGATCAGCAGCGCCACCCCCAGGCCGTTGGCCACCATGCCGCGCGCCAGCTCCAGCGAGGTGGCACGGTAGCGCACCTCGGGCTGCAGCCCGTATTGCCAGAACGGCGCCATCAGGAATTCGCGGCTGTGCGGCAGGTCGATCAGGATCAGCGGTTCCTGCGCCAGGTCGTGCAGCGAGATGCTGCCACGGCGCCGGGCCAGCCGCGAGCCGGCGGGCACCAGGCCGTAGGGCCGCAGTTCGGCAAGCAATTCGCGCTCGAGGTCGTCGGGCATGCCGACGTCGTAGCTCAGCGCCAGCTCGATCTGCCCGCCATGCAGCCAGTCTTCCAGCTGGGCCAGGTCACCCTCGACAAAACGCACCGCCAGGTTCGGATAGCGCTCGCGCGCCAGGCGCAGCAGCACCGGCAGGTAGACCGGCGCGAGCGTGCGGAACACCCCGATCTGCACTTCGCCGGCCGCGCCGTCGCCGCTCTTGTCGACTTCGAACGCCGTCGCCGCGCCCAGGATGTGGCGGGCTTCGGCCAGCTTGCGCACGCCGAAGCGGGTCAGGGTCATGCGCGCGCCGGCGTCGCGGGCAAACAGGGCTTCCTCGAACAGCGTCTCCAGCTCGCGGATGGCGACGGAGATCGACGGCTGCGACACGTTCAGCAGCCGCGCCGCCGCCGTGGTGCTGCCGGTTTCCGCGGTCGCGGCGAAGTAGCGCAATAGCCGCAGCGAGATACGCGAGACAGGCATCAGGAAAACCTATAGGTGCTAGTCGAATTCCATATTTTACTTGATAGCTTGCGCTGCGCAGAATCGAGCCACTGAAACGCAAGCCCGTGCGCTTGCAAGCCATCGAGGAGCAAGCCTTGGACCATTCCGCCGATTCCAGCCAATCCGACCTGCCGCTGGCCGGCATCCGCGTGATCGATTTTTCCCGGGTGCTGGCAGGCCCCTATTGCACGGCGCTGCTGGGCGACCTGGGCGCCGAGGTGATCAAGGTCGAGCCGCCGGGCGGCGACGACTACCGTGCCGTCGGCCCCTTCGTCGACGGGAGGAGCGGGCTCTTTGCGGCGATGAACCGCAACAAGCAGAGCATCGTCATCGATCTGAAGACGGCGGCGGGGCTGGAGCTGGCCCGCGCGATGTGTGCGCGCGCCGACGTGGTGGTGGAGAACTTCCGCCCGGGCGTGGCCGACAAGCTCGGCATCGGTTATGAGGCGCTGCGGGCGCTGAATCCGTCGCTGGTCTATGCGAGCGTGTCGGGCTTCGGCCAGACCGGGCCGGAATCGCACCGGCCCGCCTACGACATCATCCTGCAGGCGATGTGCGGGCTGATGGACGCCACCGGCGCGCCCGACGGCGCGCCGACCATGCTCGGCGAGGCGGTCTCCGATGCGGTCAGCGGGCTCTTCGCCTCATGGGGCGTGCTGGCCGCGCTGCTGGCGCGCGAGAAGAACGGGCGCGGCACGCATGTTGATGTGTCGATGTTCGACGCCACGCTGAGCCTGAGCGCGACGCTGGTGGCGCGCTATGCCGCCACCGGGCGGGCGCCGCAACGGGTCGGCAACCGCCATCCGTCGTCCGCGCCGTTCGGCGTGTACCGCGCCGCGGACGGGTTCTACGTGGTGGCGGTGCTCAACAACAAGCTGTTCCACGCGCTGGCTCAGACCATCGGCTGTCCGGAGATGGCGCACGACCCGCGCTTTGCCGACGACGAATCGCGCTGCCGCTTCGAGCCCGCGCTGCGCGCCGGGCTGGAAGCGTGGTCGTCAGGCCTGACCGTCGCCGAGGTGAACCGCCTGCTGGGCGCGGCGGGCATCCCGGTAGCGCCGATCCGCAATGTCAGGCAGGCGCTGGAGAGCGAACATGCCGTCCATCGCGGCCTGCTGACCGAAGTGGCCGGGCCGGATGGAAGCACGCTGCGGCTGCCGTCGCAGCCGGTGAAGTTCTCGGGGTATGGCCCCAACCGTGTCACGTCAGCGCCTGAGTTGGGGCAGCACACCGCGGCCATCCTGGCCGCGCACGATTTCAGCAAGGAGACACAACATGCCTAATATGCTCAAGCGACTGGGCGTCGAGCCGGGCGACCTCGAAATCGCCGATGCCATCGGCCGCTTCGCGCAGGGCGAGCTGGCGCCGAAGGCAGCCGAAGTGGACCGCGCGGAAACATCCACCACGCGCTATGTGCCGCCACTGGCCGAACTTGGCCTGATGGGGATGAACCTGCCGGAACGCTGGGGCGGCACGGAGACTTCGCCGGTGGCCCTGATCCTGTCTTTGGTGGAGGTCGCCAAAGCCTGCGCATCGACTTCATCGATGCTCGGCGCGCATTACCTGGCCACCGATTCCATCCTGATCGGCGGCGATGACAGCCAGCGCGCGCGCTACCTGCCCGACGCGGCGGCCGGCACGCGGCTGGGCGCGTTCGCGCTGACCGAGCCGCGCGCCGGTTCCAACCCGGCCGACATGGCCACGCGCGCCACGCCGGAACGCGACGGCTACCGGCTGCGCGGGGTCAAGCACTTCATCTCCAACGCCGAGGCGGCGGACTTTATCGTGGTCTATGCCAAGACCGACCCGGCTGCGGGCACGCGCGGCATCAGCGCCTTCGTGGTCGACCGCCGCAGCGACGGCGTGCAGGTGGCGCCGGCGGAGAAGCTGATGGGCATCCACGGCGCGCCGGCCCATGAGGTGGCGCTCGACTGCTTCGTGCCCGCGGCCAACCGGCTCGGGCCGGAGGGCACGGGATTCCGCACCGCGATGAAGGTGCTCGACAACAGCCGGCTCGACGTCGCCGCCACCAGCCTTGGCATTGCCGAGGCGGCGCTGGCCTGCGCGGTGGACTGGGCCCGGCAGCGCCAGGTGGGCGGCGAGCCGCTGGCGCGCAAGCAGGGCCTGCAATGGATGTTCGCGGATATGCGCACGCGGCTGGAAGCGGCGTGGCTGCTGACGCTGCAGGCCGCGGCGCGGCGCCGGGACGGCGAGCCCTTTACCGAGCAGGCATCGATGGCCAAGCTCTATGCGTCGGAGATGGTGGGCTTTGTCACCGATGCCGCGCTGCAGATCCACGGCGGCTACGGCTTCACGCGCGACATGCCGCTGGAGCGGCTGGTGCGCGATGCGCGGATCCTGCGCATCTACGAGGGCTCGTCGGAAATCCAGCGGACGGTGATCGCGCGCGCGGTGCTGGGATAGGCGCCGCCGGACGGCCGGCGGCGCGGGTCAGGGCGTTTGCGGGGTGTCAGGCGTCGCCGGCGTTGCCGGTTCCTGTGCCTGAGCCTGTGCCTGTGCCTGTGTCTGTGCTTCGGCAGGCGCCTCGGCCGGCTCTGCCGCGGCCGCAGCGGCGGGTGCTGCAGCGGCTGCAGGCGCTGCAGCCTTGGCCTTCTGGCGCGCGGCGCCGGCGCGGCGCGCCTTTAGTTGCTGGGCACGCTTGGCATCCGCCAGCGTGACCACGCCGGCCTCGTTGCCGTCCAGGTCCAGCCGCTTGGCGCCTTCCACCATGCATGACCAGTAGCGCGCGCCGCTGCACCAGGTGCGGATCGCTTCGCGCAGCTCGGCTTCGTCCAGGCCGAGCTTTGCCGCATGCTGGGTCAGGTCTTCGAAGGTGCCGATCTTCAGCGGCACCTTGGGGGCCGGGTTCTTGGGGAAGGCCTTGGGAAAGTGCTTCTGCAGCCGGGCAATGGAATGCACCACCGGATCGACCTGCTTGCCCGGCGCCGCGGCGGGCGCCGCGCGGCGGCCCTTGGCGCCGGCGGGCGTGTCTGCCCCCGCGCCGGTACGCTCGCCGTCACGGGGGCGCTTCGGCGCGCCCTTGGATGCGCCCTTGGACGTGCCCTTCGATGCGTCGCCGGTGGCGCCGCCGGTCGCGCCTTGGCGCGGGCCCTTGCGCTCGCCCTTGCTGGATTCGGCGGCCGCCTTCTTGGCGAGTTGGTCCCTGAGTGCTGCCAGTTGTTCGAAGCCCATGATGTCTGCCGTTGTGTGAACCGGGATTGTATCAAGGCCGGGCGGCGGGCATACCCGGCGGCATGGGGGGCTTCCGCGGCGGGCGCAGCACACGGCGCCTACGGTCTGGCACGGCCCTGGGCCGCGAAGGTCCGCCACTCCCGGAACACGGCGTCCAGGCAGGCGGCCGTGTCGCAACGGTCACGCTTGTTCCGGAACGCGGCGATGTCTGCCTCGGTGATGGCGCCCGCCTTGAGCAGCCGTTGCTGGTCGGCGTAAATGCGCTGGTAACCCATGGAAAACAGCGCGGATTCGCAGACCAGCCGCTGCGCCTGGGTGGCGACGGCCGGTCTGGCCGACGGGTCGCAGTCGATATCGGTGGCGCGGGCGGTGGACAGGCAGAGCAGGCCGGCCGCGGCCAGGCAAAGGCGGGCGAGGGGAGAGAGGGAAAGGCGGCGGTTCATGGCGGGCTTGCAGGAGTCGCCGGGTCCGGCCCGGCGAGGTGCCCGCCATGTTACAGCGCAACCGGCCCCGCAGGCTCGCCGCGGGGCCGCCGGGATCACATCCTGCCCTTCCAGGGCACCAGCCACTTGGCCAGCTTGCGCATCAGCAGGTCGAACACATAGGCGATCAGCCCGATCAGCACGATGCCCATGATCACCACGTCGGTGCGCAGGAAGTTGGACGCGTTGAGCACCATCTGGCCCAGCCCGGCCGTGGCCGCCACCATCTCCGCGGCGACCAGCGTGGTCCAGCCGAAGCCGATGGCGATGCGCATGCCGGTCAGGATATCGGGCAGCGCGGCCGGGATCACCACGTGGCGCACCACCTGCCACGGGCTTGCGCCCATCGAATAGGCGGCGTTGATCTGCTCGATGGTGACCGAGCGCACCCCCGCCTGCGCCGACATCGCCAGCGGCGCGAAGCAGGCCAGGAAGATCAGCAGCACCTTCGAGGTCTCGTCGATGCCGAACCAGATCACGATCAGCGGCAGGTAGGCCAGCGGCGGCAGCGGGCGGTAGAACTCGATCGGCGGATCGAAGATGCCGCGGGCGATGCGCGACACGCCCATCATCACGCCGATCGGCACCGCGGTGGCCACCGCCAGCGCGAAGGCGCCGAAGACGCGCAGCATGCTGGCGGCGAAATGCTCGGTCAGCGGCTGGCCGCCTTGCAAGTTGCCCTGCCAGGCATCGATAAAGGCGGTGAAGATCGACTCGGGCGTGGGCAGGAACAGCGGCGGCAGCCAGCGCAGGTGGCTGGCCAGCCACCATAGCGCCAGCAGCAGCACCACGGTGATGGTGGAAATGCGCGAGCTGGACCCTTCGCCGGGCAGGCGGTAGCCCGACACGGTCTTCATGGGGCGGCTGGGCGCGGCCGCGGGCGCCGCGCCGGCATGCGGCGGCGGCTCGATGCGTTGGACGGTAGCGGACATCTGCGTCTCCTCAGGCGGTGGCATGGATCAGGTCGACGATCTCTTCGCGGTAGCGGATGAACTCCGGGTCGGACTTGACCGCGCGGGCGTCGCCGCATTCGATGAAGCGGCGCGCGAACGGCAGTTCATAGGTGTGCGCGATGCGCCCGGGCGAGGGCGTCATCACGATCAGGCGCGTGGCCAGGAACAGCGCCTCTTCCACGCTGTGCGTAATGAAGAAGACGATCTTCTGCTCGCGCGCCCACAGCTTCAGGATCAGCGCCTGGATCGACTCGCGCGTGAGCGCGTCGAGCGCGCCCAGCGGCTCGTCCATCAGCATCACCGCCGGATCGCAGGCGAGCGCGCGGGCAATCCCCACGCGCTGCTGCATGCCGCCCGAGAGCTGGTAGACCGGCTTGGCGGCGACGCTTTCCAGCCCGACCGCGGCCAGCTTTTCATGGGCGATGCGCAGCCGCTCGGCGCGGTTGATGCCGCGCAGGCGCAGGCCCAGCGCAACGTTGTCCTCGACGCTGAGCCACGGCATCAGCGCATGCTTCTGGAACACCACGCCGCGCTCGGCGCCGGGGCCGTGCACGGGCTTGCCGCTCAGCCGGATCTCGCCTTCCGACGGCTCCATGAAGCCTGCAATGCATGACAGCAGGGTGGTCTTGCCGCAGCCCGAGGCACCCAGCGCGACCACGAAATCGCCGCGCTCCATGGTGAGGTTGACCTGCGACAGTGCCAGCGTCTTCGCGCCGCCGGCCGTGCCGTAGTTGACACTGACATTATCGATTTCGAGTTGGTACATGATGGGCTTCCGCAACAGGATCTCCGGGACCGCCGCATGAAGGGGGAGCGGCGGCCAGCTTCAGCGACTGGGGTGCGCGCTCAGTGCAGCGCCCGTTTCGCCCATTCCGCGTTGACGCCCGGGCCATAGTCCGGCAGCACGGTCTGGATGGTGCCCTGCTCCTTGAGGAACTGCGCCGCCGACTGCAGCGCGCGCGCCGCGCCGCCGCCGAGCCAGCGCTCGGAGACCTGCTCCTGCAGCGTGGGGAAGCTGTACAGCGCCATGCTGGCGGGAACGGTCTCGGGCTTGGCGCCGGAGACCTTGGCCACGGCCTTCACCATGGGCGAATCCGCGGTCCACGACGCCTTGTTCTTGCGGTAGTTCTCGTCCGCCGCGGCCAGCACGCGCACCAGCTTGACCATGAATTCCGGGTTCTCGCGCGCGAACTTCTTGTTGGCGATCATCCCGTCGAAGGTCGCCTTGCCGGTGTCGGCGGCGATCTGTCCCGACGTGGTCAGCACCGTGCCCGACTGCTTGAGCTTGGCCAGCACCGGATCCCAGATAAAGGTGGCGTCGATATCGCCGCGCTCCCATGCCGCGGCCACCTCAGGCGGGCGCATATTGACGATGCGCACGTCCTTCGGACTGATCTTCGCGCGTTCCAGTGCGACCAGCGTGTGGTAGTGCGTGGTCGATACGAACGGCACGCCGATGCGCTTGCCCTTCAGGTCGGCAACGCTGGCGATCTTGCTGCCGTTGCGCGCGACCATGGCTTCGGCCGCGTTGATGTCGTCCAGGATCCAGAACAGCTCGACATCCAGTCCTTGCGACAGCGCCGAGGCGATCGGCGAGGTGCCGGCTTCGCCGATGGCAATCTGGCCCGAGGCCATGGCGCGGATCACATCGCCGCCGCCGCCGAACTGCCGGAACGAGACCGTGTAGCCGGTCTGCTTTTCCAGTTCCTTCATGTCCTGCGCGTAGCGCCAGGGCACGACCATGTCCTGGTAAGCAATCACTACATTCTTGCCTTGCGCGTGCACGGTCTGTGCGGCCGGCACCAGCGCCGCCGCCAGGGCGAAATACATCGCGATCTGCTTGATCCACCGCATGGTTGTGCTCCTCGGATGAGAAATGGGTTTGGGGGTCACGGCTTTATAGGTGAGCCCGATTCCCGGCCTATAGGACCAGTTGCCGGGATTCGGTAGGGCCAGAACCGGCCGCGCGCGCGCAGGCCGCGCCGGGCCGCGGGGAGCGGTGGCGCGGGGCTGCGTCAATCATGGAATTCCTGTACCGGCCGCGGCGGGGGCGAGAGTCTCGCCAGAGGCGCTCGGGCGCTCAGGCGCTCAGGGAGAACCCGGAGTCGAAGGTCTGCCGCACATCGAGCCGCTGCCTGAGCAGCCCGGATTTCAGGTAAAAGTCCGCGGTGCGCTGCTGCTCGGCGATCAGCGCCGCGTCGATGCTGCGCCACTGTGTGCGGCGCCGCTCGAACTGCAGCCGCGCCGCCTGCGGCGAGATGCCGATGATGCGGGCCAGCGTCGCCGAGAACTCCGGCACATGCTGGTAGGACCACTGCTGCGCACGCACCACGCGGTGCAGGAAGTCCTGCAGCACCGCGCGCTTGCTTGCCAGTGCGGCGTCGGTCGCGGCCAGGTAACTGAGGCCGGACCACAGCCCGCGGCCATTGACCAGCACGCGCGCGTGCTGGCTGGTCTCCGCCATCGCGGTATAGGGCTCCCACGTGGCCCAGGCATCGATCGAGCCGCTGCTCAGCGCCAGCTTGGCATCCGCGGGCGGCAGGAAGCGCAGGTTGGCATCGTCCGGCTTCATCCCGGCCGATTCCAGCGCCTTGAGCGCGATCAGGTGCCCGATCGAGCCGCGGTTGGTGCCAATGCTTTTGCCTTTCAGGTCGACTGCCTGCCGCAGCGGCGAGTCGGGCCGCACCAGCACCGCGGTACCGTAGGGGTCAGAGCGGTTTGCGCCGATCAGGCGGATGCGCGTGCCGGCGGCCAGCGCGAAGATGGCCGGCGCATCGCCGATCGGACCGCTGTCGACCGCGCCCGCGTTGAGCGCCTCGGCCAGCGGTGCCGCGGCCGGGAACTCGGTCCACTGGATGTCATAGGCCAGGCCCTCGAGCGCGTTGGCGGATTCGAGCAGCGCGCGCAGGCCGCCCTTCTGGTCGCCGGCCTTCAGCACCGGGCGGCCCTGTGCCTGCGCATCGCCGGGGGCGAAGGTGGTGAAGGTGAGGAGGGGGCCGGAGGCAAGCGCGGCCGTGGCGGCGGCGCCGCGGCGCAGGAACTGGCGTCGGGAAGCGGTCATGGCGTTCGGGTGTTCAGTATCGGAATCCCCGAACGTACGCGGGCCGCGCCCGCGCACCAACGAATAAATCCGCGCTTCGATATGCGTGGTACGCGGCGGGCAGGGGCCGCCGCGGATGCGCTCAGTCGGGTCCGGCGGACTCGGCGGGATCCCGTTGCGAACGGATGTCTTCAGGACTGAGCAGGATATAGCCGAGCGACTTGAGCAGCTGCACGGCCTCCAGCTCGGCGTCGAGATACACCGGCCGTTCCGGGCTGCGCGCGCGCTGCGCTGGCAGCGGCCACGGGGCACTGCCATGCGCGTCCCGTGGCGCCGACTCCTGCAGCCAGCGCGTGGTCAGGATGCGGCAGTGCTCCAGGTTGGGCTTCCACGACACGTCGACGGCCGCATTGAAGCGGCCGCTGCAAAGGCGCAGCCGCTTCAGCGCTTTCAGCCAGCCGACGAAGGCCTCGGGCTCGGCCGGCTGGTAGCCGCGCAGCAGGGTCGATAGATCGTCCTGCGCCGTGCCGCCGTCGAGCGCCGGCTCGTCGTCGAGCAAGGTAATCTCAAGCGCCACGTGCTTGCGGCCGTCGTGGTCGTAGATGGTGCATTCGCTGTCGACCACGCCTTCGCTCAGCAGCTCGCACAGCAGCGCCCACGCCCTGGGGTTCTTGTCGAGCCGGCTTTCCAGCGTGGGGTCGATGCGCGCGAGCAGTTCCGGCATGGTGCGCGCCTCGCCGGACTGGACCGCTGCCGCGAACGCCATCGCGTTGGCGGAAGGCTTGTCCCCGTGTGCAATCCGTTGCAGCGAGGCATCCTTGAGCTCGCCGATTTCCGCGGCGGTGTCCACCGCGTGCATCCACGCATAGTCTTCCAGGCTGGCGCACAGCTTGCGCGCGGCCCGCGCCAGCTGGCCGGCCAGCGACTGGACAAAACCGGTGCACAGCGCGCAGCGGCATTCGAGCCGGCCCGCATGCAGGAAGCCGGCATAGAGCCGCTCCTGGTGTCCGCAATGCGCGCATTCGAGCGTAAAGCCGCCCTGGCGCACCGGCCGCTGCGATGCCAGCAAGCCATCGACCTGATATTGCGCCCGGCCACCGCAGCAAGGGCACAGCCATTGCAGCTTGTGCGCGCCGTCGCGCGCGGCGACGGCGCGCTCGAACTGGCGCGCGATCGCGCTGCGCGGGATGCCCTGGGCGCGACCGACCACATCGGCGCAATAGCCCCAGTAGCAGTACGAGTGGGCCAGCGCAGCCTGGTCCGCGGACAGCTGCCGCAGTGCCGGCAGCACGGCCTGGCTGCGGCGGATCTCGGGGGCGAGGGTGTCGACCAGCTCCGGCCCGCCCGGCATCGCAGCCTCGAGCGCGGCGCGGCTTTGCTCAAGGAAATCGGGCACGTAGACCCGGCGGATGTAGTCCTCGTTCTCCAGCCAGAACAGGTGGCCCGGAAGCGCTTCCAGTGCCTCGATGCCGTCCCTGACTTCTGTCATGCCGGCGCAGGCGAGAAACGTGAACGGCTTACTGAACAGGAATTGGTCTGTCATGTTGTCGTCAACGGCGTATCGCGCCCACGAGCCTCACGTGCTCATGTGCGATCGACTCACCCCGTGACCAGGCCAAGACATTGCGCGGAAGGCCCCAGCCGGCAGCGCTTCCCCGCGTTTGGGGGACTTGCCCCTTCTTGTTATTCAGTTCATGCGAATGCTGCGCGGATTTTTATCCGTCGCCTTGGAAAGCATAGGCGACACGGCGGCTTCGATACAGGGGAATCGAGAAGCATTGCGCAATGCTCCGCGCTACGGATCCAGCGCTTGCAGTGATGATCTCGGCGCCCGGAAGCCGCTGGCGACACGGCCGCGCAAGTCGGCGTCGCCGGCACGCCGCCTATAGTGGCGCAGGTTGGGGCGGTGCCGCGGTGGCGGTCGCGGCGGGCTTCTTGCCGCCGCCGCTGTAGGAGAAGTACCTGGCCTTGGCACCCCTGGCCCAGTAGGCCACGGTGAAGTGCTTGCTGTCGCGCCCGTAGAGCAGTTCCAGGCTGCCATTGGCGGCGCTCCATTCGGCATAGCCGTTCTCGGCCCCGCCTTCGGTCTTGCGCACGGTGGCATAGTGCTCGTCCAGCTTCCTGCGCACCTCCTCCATGGCGGGGCGCTCGAAGGTCATGGTGACCAGCGCCACCGCGTCCTGCGCATCGCAGTTCAGTACCACGCGCGACAGGCCGGGCAGATGGAAGCGATCCAGGTGCTTCAGCTCGACCGTATCGCCCCCGGCCCATTCGGAGGTGCCGGTTCTGGCATGGTTCTGCGGCGGTGACAGGCGCGAGCATTTGGCTTTGCCAAGTTCGAGTCCCAGCGGTGCCGCAGTGTTGCCGGCAGGCTCAGGCTGGGCCGCGCTGCTTGCGGCGTGGACGGAAACGGAGGCCAGCAGTGCGGCGCAGAGCAGGGAGAACTGCTTCATGTTGAGGCGGGTAAGGGCTTTCACGTGATCGAATCAGGTTGGATGCGAGATTCTAAAGCTTCCTTGCCCGGATTTTCCTGCGCTTTCGCACGGTTTTCGCCTGAACGGGTGAGACCAGGCTATGACGCAGCCTGCGCCGGCATCCACCGACGCGTGCCGGCCCAGAACGCCAGCGCCAGCAGGCTGACGCCCGCGCCAAGCATGCACACACCGCGCCAGCCGGCGGCGTCATAGGTCGCCGTGGTGGCAAGCGCGCCCAGGCCGCTGCCGGTCGCGTAGAACAGCATGTAGGCACCGACCAGCCGGCTGTGCGCGGTGGCGTCCGCCCGGAAGATCATGCTCTGGTTGGTGACGTGGATGGCCTGCCCGCCCAGGTCGAGCAGCACGATGCCGAGCGCGAGCGGCCACAGCGAGCTGCCCAGCCATGACAGCGGCAACCAGGCGGCCACCAGCAGCACCAGCGCCGCGAACGTGGTGCGCTGGCCGAAGCCCTGGTCCGCCCAGCGTCCCGCGCGCGCGGCGGCCAGGGCACCGGCCGCGCCGACCAGCCCGAAGGCGCCGATGGCCGTGTGCGACAGCTGGTAGGGCGGGGCGCTCAGCGGCAGCACCAGCGCGCTCCAGAAGACATTGAACGCGGCGAACATCAGCAGCGCGATCATGCCGCGGATCTGCAGGACCCGGTCGCTGCGCAGCAGCGCGAACATCGACCACACCAGGCTGGCATAGCGCATCCGCTGCGCGGGGCCGGGCACTGCCGGCAGCGAGCGCCACAGCAGCAGGGCCAGCACCAGCATGATCACGGCGGCGCAGACATAGACGCTGCGCCATCCGGCCAGGTCGCTGACGCCGCCGGCCACCACACGCGCCAGCAGCAAGCCGGCAAACACGCCGCCCTGCGCGGTGCCGACCACGTGCCCGCGTTCCCGTGGCGCCGCTGCGGCGGCCGCATACGCGATCAGTCCCTGCGTCATGGCGGTGCCGAGCAGGCCGGTCAGCAGCATCCCCGCCAGCAGCATCGTCACCGATGGCGCCAGCGCCACCACGGCCAGCGCGCCGGCCAGCGCCAGCACCTGGGCCAGCATCAGGCGGCGGCGCGGCAGCAGGTCGCCGAGCGGCACCAGCAACAGCAGCGCCAGCGCGCAGCCGGCCTGGGTGGCGGTGACCACGCCGCCGATGGCGGCGGCGCCGATGTCGAAGTCCGCCATCAGCGCGTCCAGCAGCGGCTGCGCGTAATAGACGTTGGCCACGCTCAGCCCGCTGGCGCCGGCGAACAGCAGCACCGCGGCGCGCGGCAGCGTTGCGGGCAAGGCCGCGGGGCGAGGTGTGGGCGATGCCGGGTCCGGCGCGCGCGAGCAGGTTTCCATATCGCTTCCATGGTAGTTGCAAATCAAAACCAGTTGAAGCCTAAGCCGGCTAGTTTTAAAATGCAACTACTTTGACAGCGGGCGATGCGCCCAAGGCAAGCCAGACATGGTCACCCGCAAGGACCCGAGCGAAGACACCTGCCCCGTGGCGCGCGCGCTGGCGCTGGTCGGCGACCGCTGGTCGCTGATGATCGTGCGCGATGCCTTCGACGGCATGCACCGCTTCAGCGACTTCCAGCGCAGCCTGTCGGTGGCACGCAATATCCTGGCCGATCGCCTGCGCCGGCTGGTGGAAGCCGGCATCCTGGCGACGCGGCCGGCCTCGGACGGCAGTGCCTACCAGGAATACGTGCTGACGGAAATGGGGGAGAGCCTGTTCCCCATCGTGGTGGCGTTGCGCCAGTGGGGAGAGCACCACCTGTTCGCGCGCGGCGAGCGCCGCTCGCAACTGGTGGAAAAGCGCACCGGCAAGCCGGTGCCGCCGATGATGCCGCGCGCCGGCGACGGCAAGGTGCTGTCGCACGGCCAGGCGGAGGTGCGCAAGCCGCGGTAGTGGGGCAATGACGTGCAGTTAAGCTATCAACCACTACTGTCATTCCCGCGAAGGCGGGAACGACGGTGGTTAACTGAACGGAACTACCGGTAGCGAAGATCTTGCGCCCTCGCGTTCAACTGCCCCGATACGTGCCGAAGCTCCACGGCGAACACAGCAGCGGCACATGGTAGTGCTGCGCGGCATCCGCGATGGTGAAGCGCACCGGCACGATGTCGGCGAACACGTCTGGGGTGCGGAAATAATCCGCCACCCAGAAGCGCAGCTCGAACTCGCCGGTGCGCGCCTGCGCCGGCGGCAGCATCGGCGCAGCGGTGCGGCCGTCGTGGTTGGTGCGGGTGCGCGCGAGCAGCCGGGGCGGCTGCACCGCGACGTCGAACAGCTCGACCTGCATGCCGGCCACCGGGCGGCCCAGCGATACGTCGAGCACGTGCGTGCTGATACCTGCCATGATGCGATCTCTCCGGGTTGGGCCGCGCGCTCAGCTGCCGCGGTAGTAGTTGTAGCTCCACGGCCCGAACAGCACGGGCAGATGGATGCGCTGGCCAGCGTCGGTGACGCGCACGCGCAGCGGGATCTTCGACAGGAACGACGGTTGCGGCAGGCTCGCCTTGCGCGCGGCGAAGTACTCGTCGGCGTGCAGGATCAGCTCGTAGGTGCCGGTGCGGTAGCTGTCGCCGATCAGCAGCGGCGGCTCACTGCGGCCGTTGGCGGCCAGGGTGACGGTCTGCAGCGGCACGCGCTGGCCATTGTCGATGCGGAACATCTCCACGCGCATGCCGGCCGCCGGGGTGCCGTGGTAGGTGTCCAGCGCATGCAGCGTCAGGCGCGGGCTCACGCCGCCTTGCTGCACCGGCGCGGCGGTCTGGTTGGGCGCGGATGCGTCCGGCGTGGCGCCCCAACTGGCGCCGGCCAGCAGCGCGCCGCCGCCCAGCGTCATCGATTGCAGCGCGAAGCGCCGGCGCGCGGGATCGAAGCTGTGGTTGTCCATCTCAGGCTCCTTGATGTGCGGTCTTGCCGCGCAGCTGGCGGATGCCCACCAGCACCAGCACCGCGGCCAGCACTTCGATCACCGCCACCAGGTACAGGCCGGAAGTGAGCTTGCCGGTGGTGTTCTTGACCAGGCCCATCACATACGGGGCGCCGAAGCCCGCCAGGTTGGCCACCGAGTTGATCAGCGCCACGCCCACCGCGGCGGCGCTGCCGGCCAGGTAGCGGTTGGGCAGCTGCCAGAACACCGGGATCGCGCTCATGGTGCCGACCAGCGCTGCGGTCATCGCCAGCAGCGCGATCACCGGCGACAGCACCTGCGCGCCCAGCAGCACCGCCAGCACGGCCATGGCACCGCCGCCTACCAGCGCCGCGCCGCTGAAGTGCCAGCGCACTTCGTTGCGGCGGTCGGAATGCGCGCCGTTGAGGATCATGCCGGCGGCGCCGCACAGATAGGCGACCGCGGCGATCCAGCCCACCGCCATCGGCGTGGTGAAGCCCACGTCCTTGATGATGGTCGGGATCCAGAAGGTCAGCGTCGAGTTGGCACACAGCAGGCAGAAGAAGATCGCGATCAGCAGCCAGACCTTGGGGTTGGTGAAGAGCGTGCGCCAGTCGTGGCCGCGCTCGCCCATCGCAGCGTGGTCGCGCTTGAGCGCGTCCTGCACCACGCGCTTCTCGGCGTCGGACAGCCAGCGCGCCTGCTCGGGCTTGTCGGTCATGTAGAACCAGGCAAAGATGCCGGCCAGCACCGACGGGATGCCCTCCAGGATGAACAACCACTGCCAGCCGTGCATGCCGTTGACGCCGGCCATGCCGGTCATGATCCAGCCGGCCAGCGGGCCGCCCAGCACGCCGGCAATGGCCGACGCCGACATGAAGGTGCCGAAGGCGCGCGCGCGCCGCTGCGACGGGTACCAGTAGGTCAGGTACAGGATCACGCCGGGGTAGAAGCCGGCCTCGAACGCGCCCAGCAGGAAGCGCAGGATGTAGAACTGCGTGGGCGTGGTGACGTAGCTCTGCAGCATGCAGATCACGCCCCAGCAGATGGTGATGCGCATGATCGTCTTCTTGGCGCCGATCTTCTGCAGCAACATGTTGGACGGCACTTCAAAGAAGAAGTAGCCCAGGAAGAAGATGCCGGCGCCCAGCCCGTACACGGCTTCGCTGAAGCGCAGCGCGTCCAGCATCTGCAGCTTGGCGAAGCCGATGTTGACGCGGTCCAGCCACGCCAGCACCCACAGCACCCCGAGGAAGGGCAGCAGGCGCCAGGTTACCTTGCGGTAGACGCTGTCCTCGGCGTCTTCGGCGGTGCCGGCGAAGACCGGTACGCCTTGTTTCGTGATCGACATGATGTCTCCTGTCTTGTGGTGTTCTGCCAGGCCGGGCCTGGTGGCGGTGGATGCGGTCCGCCGGGTTGGGAGCAAGTATATGAATGGCCCGCCGATGCGAAACGAGGGGGCTGGTATAGGCCCCATAGCAGCGTCGATATGGGCCGCTATCCCTTGCCTGGCGTGGGTTTGCGGGCATCCTCGGCAGCCGCCTGCGGACCTATGGATTACCCTGATCGGCCCGCTGCGGGGATGCCGCGCGCGCGGCGCGGCGGCGCCTGTCCGGGTTCCACCGGTTGCCGTGCGGTGCGCGACACGCTACAAAGTCGCCATGGCCTGGCATACCGGCACCCGCCGCGAGCGGCGGCAGCCGCACCCGCCATGCTTCCTTTATGACCCCTGCCACGGACCCACCATGATTCGCGCCGACGACCCGTTCGACACCTACCTGCTGCGCGTGCTGTGCATCCTGATCGCCGAGCAGAGCGTGTCGCGCACGGCGATCCGCCTGAACCAGTCGCAGCCGGCCATCAGCGCCGCGCTCAAGCGCCTGCGCGCGATCTTCAATGACCCGCTGCTGACGCGCGAGAAAAACGTGATGGTGCCGACCGAGCGCGCGCTGCAGCTGGCGCGTAACGCGCAGGCCGCGCTCAGCGCGCTCGACAACCTGCTGGTCTCGGACGACCGCTTCGACCCGGCCACCACCGAGCAGAGTTTCGTGGTGGCGATGCCGGACTACCTGGCGCCGCCGTTCTTTGCGCATGTGGTGCGCGCCGTGCGCCGCGCCGCGCCGCATGCGCGGCTGTCGGCGCTGCCGCTGGGGACCAGCTTCGACTATGAGCAGGCGCTGTCGGCGGGCGCGGTCGATATCGTGATCGGCAACTGGCCCAATCCGCCCGAGCACCTGCACCTGTCGGTGCTGCTGGAGGACGAGGTGGTGTGCGTGGTGGCGCAGGACAGCGTGCACGCGCAGCCTGGCAAGTTCACGGCGCAGGCCTACCTGGGTGCATCGCATATCGTGCCGACGCCGTATTCGCGCGACCAGCGCGGGCTGGTGGATGCGGGCCTGAGCACCATGCGCGTGCACCGCGACAACCGGGTCAGCTGTCCTTACTTCAACCTCGCGCCCAGCCTGATCCCGGGCACCGACCTGATCCTGACCACCGCGCGCCACTTCGCCAACTACCACGCGCAGCATGTGCCGCTGGCGGTGCTGGAGCCGCCGATCGAGTTCCCCTTCATGCGCTTCTACCAGCTGTGGCACCCGTCGCGCCACCGCTCGGCCGCCCATGTCTGGCTGCGCGGCATGCTGAGCACGGCCTCGCAGGAACTGCGCGACCTGCGCGACATGCACCGTTAGAGGCGTAATGCGGTTTAGTTAAATCCACTGTCGTTCCCGCGCAGGCGGGAACCCAGCGACTTTAAACGACGCTGGATTCCCGCCTGCGCGGGAATGACAGTAGTGTTTGATGCCATAACTAAATCGCATTGCCGCTAGCGGTCGCGGTGGCGCCGGCATGGTATCGGTTTCTGTTATGCGATCTATAGGGCGCGGGCTCTCGCCGCTGCGGCGGGGCGTTCCTATACTCGGCCCCGTATTCAACGATTGCCCTTGCGGGAATCCCTACGGGAGAAGCTTCCATGTCTCACCCCCTCGACCTGGCGTCGGTCAACGCCCTGGACGAAGCGGCCTTTGCCGAGGCCTTCGGCAGCGTGTTCGAGCACTTTCCGCAGGCAGCGGCAGGCGCCTGGGCGCAGCGGCCGTTCGCCTCGGTGGCGGCGCTGCATGGCGCGATGATGGACGTGGTGCGCAAGCTCGATGCGCCGCGCCAGTGCGATTTCCTGAACCTGCACCCGCAGCTGTCGGCGCGCAATATCCGCGCGGGCACCATGACGGCGGATTCCAATGCCGAGCAGAAGAGCGCCGGACTGGATGCGATGTCGGTGCAGCAGGAGGCCACGCTGGACCAGCTAAACGCCGACTACCAGGCGCGCCACGGCTTCCCCTTCATCATCTGCGTGCGCCACTACACCCGCGAAGGCATCTTTGCCGCGTTCGAGCGCCGCATCGGGCGCAGCACGCAGCAGGAACTGGACGAGGCGCTGGCCCAGATCGCGGCCATCACGCGCGGGCGGCTGGCGGCGCGGCTGGCCGGCTGAGCCTGGCGCCTAGCCAAAGGCTTCAAGCCCCAGCGCCAGCATCCCCACCAGCATCAGGCTGAGGGCCCAGACCGCCTCCAGGTTGAACCAGCTGCGCGAGACGAACTGCAGCCCCAGGTAGCGGTAGACCAGCCATGCCATGCCGCCGCCCATGGCAAACATGGCCAGCGTATGCAGCAGCGCGACCGCCAGCGCCATCCCCAGGTTGGCGCCGGCGAGCGTGGCGGCCGCCTGGTGCCCCGGCTCGCTATCGGTGCGGCACAGGCCAAGATAGATCGGCACCAGCATCAGCCCGGCGCCATGCGCGATCGCCACCGCGAACGACCACAGGGCGAGGCGCGACGGCGCGATGCGCACCAGTGCGCGCGGATGGCCGCGCCTGAACAGCAGCGCGATGCCCCCGGCGATCAGCAGCACGCTGGCGCCGATGCGGATCTGCGCCTGCCAGGCGACCAGCGCGGCCAGCATGCCGAATGGCAGCGTCACCGCCAGGACCGCCAGCGCGTGCCCGGCCGCCAGATACCCCAGCGCGGCAACGAGCGCGCGGCCGCTGTGCGCCAGCAGACCGTTCGAGACCGCCAGCGGCCATCCCATCGCCGGGTTGACGCCGTGATAGAGCCCGCTGGCCAGCACCGCCGACCACAGGCCAAGCTGTTCCCAGTCGTGCCCGCTCAAGCCCTGGCCGAGGGATAGCAAAACGAATCGGTCGAGCAGTCGCCGCCTTCCAGCCGGATCTGGTGCGCGCGGTAGCCTTCGGGAAACTCGACCCAGTAATCGTCGGCCAGCGTCAGGCCGCCGTCCGCTCCGGCCCGCGCCATGACCTGCGCGCCGGGAATGCCGTCGGGGTAGAACTGCTGGTCCCAGGTGGAATACAGCGAGTTGGTCCAGTAGACGCGCTCGCCGTCGCGGCTGATTTCCACCATCTGCGGGCCGCCGGCGAAGGCCTTGCCGTTGGGATGCGCGGTGCGGCGGACAATGCCGCCGAGATGGACCGAGCCCGCCAGCCGGGGCTTGCGCGGATCGGTGACGTCGTACTGGCGCATCTCGCCCGTGCCCCAGCACGACACATAGAGGAATTTGTCGTCCAGCGACAGGTCGATATCGGTCACCAGCGGCGGCACCGCGCCGAAGCCTTGCAGCAGCGGCGGCAACTGGCTCGCGTCGGCGGCTTCCGGCGGGATGGTTGCGGTCTTTTCGGCGTGGAACTTGCCGTCTTCGCGCCACCAGGTCCAGATCGAGCCTTCCAGGTTGGTGGTGTCGACCACCACGCCGACGAAGCCGTACTCGCGCACCGGATCATGCGCGGGCCGGACTTCCAGCGCCATCTGGTGATTGGCGCCGAGGTCGATGGTCTGCACGTTGCGCCGTGCGCGCAGGTCCCAGAAATGCAGCTTGTGGCCGTAGCGGTTGCCGAGCAGATCCTCGGGTACCAGCCCGTTCTCGAACTGCGGCGGCAGGGCCCATTCGCTCGACACCATGTAGTCGCGCGGCAGGTTCCACCAGAAGTCGTAGTGCTTCTGCTGCTCGCCGCGGTCGATCTCCCAGCGGCCCAGCACCTCGAAGGTCTCGCAGTCCATGATGAAGATGCCAGGCGTGCCGTCGGTGCCATCCGGCCCGCTGCCGCCCAGCGTGCTGACATAGATGCCCTCGGGGCCGCAGTGCACGGTATGCGGCCGCGAATAGCCGGTCTTGCGGAAGATCTCGTCCGGCTCGACGATCTTGTGGATGCGAGCCTGGGTCGGATGCGGCCTGGTATCGACGATATACAGGCGCGACGAGCGCATCCCCGGAATGATCAGGTAGCGCCGCTCCAGGAACGCATGGCCGGTCAGCGGCGACAGCGCCGACGAACAGGCATTCCAGCCGAAGTGATGGAGCTCGTCGCCCTTGTGCGTCATCGGCACGGTATGCACCACCTGGCTGTAGGTCGGCGATCCGGGCTTGACGTCGATCACCGCGAGCGCATCGGGCTGCGCGCCGTCGGGGCTCAGCAATACCGTGTAGGCAAAGGATTCCGCTGGCGCGTGGATCGCAAGCTCCGGCGAGGCGTGAAACGTCGGATCTGGCCGCATGTTCATGGTGAGCCCCTCCCTGGTCCTGGCGGACCTTGCGACATCGCCGGTACGTCACCTGGCGCGTGGCCGAGTGCGCGGTAAGCCTACCTAGCCTAGGTCGTTCTGCATGCCGAGTCAAAGCCGCGCGCGCCGCGGGGCTTGCGCGGATTCATGCAGGCGGAAGGTCCGGTTTGCGAAATACAGATTGTCGGAAACACGTGGATCGCGCACAAAGGAGGCTTGATCAAGCAAAGGAACATCCGGGCGATGGACGCGGCAATCGTTGAAGGCAAGGGCGAGGCATACAGCCTCGACAATCCGGCACTGGAAAGCATCGGGGTCAGGATCACCCATTGGCGCGATGACTACGTCGAGCTGGAACTGCCGCTCGCGCCCAATATGCTCAACCGCAGCCGCGTCGTGCATGGCGGCACCCTCTGCACCTTGCTCGATGCCGCCACCGGCTATGCCGGCCTCTACTCGGCGCCGGGCGAGACCCCGCGGCACGCGGTCACGCTGTCGCTGACGTCCAACTTCCTCAGCAACGGGACCGGCAAGCTGCTGACGGCCAGGGGCATGGTGGACCGCCGCGGCCGCTCGATCTTCTTTTCGCGCGCCGAGGTGTGGCTGGATGGGGAACTGCTGGTGGCAACCGGCGTGGCCACCATGAAATACCTGAAGTAGCGCGCTACTTGCGGCGGCGCCGGCGCGGCGCCGCAAACATCGACATGTCGCGCAGGATGCAGTCCAGCAGCGTATTGGCGGCCACCCCCATGGGCCGGCCCGCCTTGACCAGCAGGCGCGCCTTGGCGGCTTCGAACAGCGGATGGGCGATCGGCAATGTCACCAGTTCGCCCGACTGCAATTCCCGGTAGGCCGCGAAGCCGCCGATCAGCGTGATGCCGTCATGGCGCTTGACGAAGTGCCGCAGCACCGCCAGCGAGTTGGTGGTCAGCGTCGGGCGGATCTGGATGTTCTCGGCGTAGGCCAGCATCTGCACCACCTGGCCCAGGCCGAATGCCGGCGGCATCATGGCCAGCGGATAGTCCGCCAGTTCCTGCACCTGCACCTTGCCGCCGCGGCGCGCCAGCGGATGCCCGGCATGCACCAGCAGCACCACCGGCTGCGACGACGTGGCCACCCAGGCGATGTCGGCATGGCCCGGCGGGTTGTAGGCCAGGCCGATATGGGCACGGCTTTCGGCCACCTCCTGCAGCACGTTGTTGACCGGCAGGATGTCGACGGTCACGTCGAGCCGCGGATAGCGCGCGCAGAAATCCGTCAGCACTTCATCCATCAGGCCGTCGACATAGCCTTCGCTGGTGGCGATGCGCACCTGGCCATGCTGCAGCCCGCGCAAGGCCTGCAGGCGGTCTTCGAACAGTTCCTGTTGGGCGCGGCAGCCGCGCCAGTATTCCAGCAGGTGCACCGCCGCTTCGGTCGGCTGCACGCCGCGCGCATGGCGGTCGAACAGCGGCGCACCCACTTCTTCTTCCAGCAGGCGGATCTGGCGCGTGATCACCGACGGCGAGGTGTTGATGCTGTCGGCCGCGCCGCGGATCGAGCCGTGGGTCAGGACTTCATGGAAATAGCGCAGCCTGCGCTGGTTCAGTTCGCGCATGTCGGACCTCGTTGTCTGGCGTGGAAGGCGCCGGCGTGTCGTGGTGTTGCCGGCAGGGCAACGATAGCCGACTTAAGTTGCTCTTGCTCTGTTTTTTCAGATGCCAGACGATCAACGCCTGCCACCAAAAGACATCGCG
Organism: Cupriavidus nantongensis; assembly: GCF_041726985.1. Lineage (GTDB taxonomy): Bacteria > Pseudomonadota > Gammaproteobacteria > Burkholderiales > Burkholderiaceae > Cupriavidus > Cupriavidus nantongensis_A. The sequence continues at coordinate 2,275,772 of NZ_CP168302.1, forward strand.
TCCACAAGAGCCGACCACCACGGGAGAGATCGACATGTCAGCAACCCTGCCCCCACCCCATCTCACGGAAGCCGCCCGCGCTGCGCAGCAGGCGCTGTACCGCAAGCTGAACTGGCGCCTGTTGCCGTTCCTGCTGCTGTGCTACACCTTCGCCTACCTGGATCGCGTCAACATCGGCTTCGCCAAGCTGCAGATGCAGAGCGACCTGGGTTTTTCCGACGCGGTGTATGGGCTCGGCGCCGGCATCTTTTTCTTCGGCTACGTGCTGTTCGAGATCCCGAGCAACCTGCTGCTGCCCCGGATCGGTGCACGCAAGACCATCAGCCGCATCCTGGTGCTGTGGGGCCTGACCTCGGCGGGCATGATGTTCGTGCGCGACGAAACCACGTTCTACGTGCTGCGTTTCCTGCTTGGCGTGTTCGAGGCCGGCTTCGCGCCCGGGATGATCTTCTACCTGACCTACTGGTACGGGCAGCAACGCATGGCCCGGGTGATGGCGGTGGTGATGCTGGCCGGGCCGATCGGCGGCATCTTCGGCTCGCCGCTGTCGACCTGGCTGATGACGGCGCTGTCCGGCGCGCACGGGCTGGCGGGATGGCAATGGATGTTCCTGGTGGAAGGGCTGCCATGCGTGCTGCTCGGCGCGCTGGCGCTGCGCGTGCTGGCGGACCGGCCGGCCGAGGCAAGCTGGCTCAGCGACGCGGAAAAGCGCATGCTGGCCGCCGAGTTGAATGCACCGGCCGGCGGGCATCACTCGTTCGGCCAGGTCGCGCGCGATCCGCGCGTGTACCTGTTGGCCTTTGCCTACTTCACCATGATCTGCGGCATCTACGCGGTCAGCTTCTGGCTGCCGTCGATCCTGAAGGCGGACGGCGTCACCGACACCATGCAGATCGGCCTGTATTCGATGATTCCCTATATTGCCGCGGCGATTGCCATGCTGGTGATCGGCCGCAGCTCGGACCGCCGCGGCGAGCGCCGCTGGCATAGCGCGGTGCCGGCCTTTACCGGCGCGGTGGCGCTGGCGGTGGCCACGCAGTCCAGCGGCAACCTGCCGGTGTCGCTGTTGTGCATGACCATCGCCACGGCGATGATGTGGGCTGCCTATACCGTGTTCTGGGCGATTCCGTCGCAATACCTGAAGGGCGATGCCGCGGCCGGCGGCATTGCGCTGATCAATACCATCGGCCTGATCGGCGGCTTCCTCAGCCCGACCATCATCGGCGCGGTGCGCACTGCCACCGGCAGCATGCAGGCCGGGCTGCTGGTGATGGTGGTACTGCTGATGGCCGGCGCGGCGGTGCTGGTGGCCAACCGGATGCCGTCGCCGCAGGGCGCGGTATCGCCGGCCTGACGCCGGATTTTTGTTTCACGGAGAAGAACCTTGGCAACACGGATCCTGGTCGCCGGCTTCCAGCACGAGACCAATACCTTTGCCCCGTCAAAGGCGACTTACGCCAGCTTCGAGCGCGGCGAAGGCTTTCCCGCGATGGTGCGCGGCGATGACATGCGCGCGCTGCGCGACGTCAATATCCCGGCCGGCGGTTTCATGGCCGCCGCCGAGCGGCACGGCTGGACGCTGCTGCCGGTGGTCTGGGCCGGCGCCAGCCCGTCCGCGCACGTGACCGAGGACGCGTACGAGCGCATCGCCGGCGAGATCGTCGGCGCTGCCCGCGCGGGCGGCTTCGACGCGGTTTATCTCGACCTGCACGGCGCCATGGTGGCCGAGCACACCGATGACGGCGAGGGCACGCTGCTCGCGCGCATCCGCGCGGCGGTGGGCCCGGGCGTGCCGGTGGTCGCCTCGCTCGACCTGCATGCCAACGTCACGCAGGCCATGCTGCAGTCGGCCGACGCGCTGGTGGCCTACCGCACCTACCCGCATGTCGACATGGCGGAGACCGGCGCGCGCGCCGCGGCGCTGCTGCAGCGCCTGCTGGAGCGCAAGGGAACACTGCACCGCGCGGTGCGCCGGCTGCCGTTCCTGATCCCGATCAACGGCATGTGCACGCTGCTGGAGCCGGCGCGCGCCATGTACGCGCTGTTGCAGCAGCGCGAGCGCGGCGAGGTGGTGTCGCTGTCGTTCGCGCCGGGCTTTCCGGCCGCGGATTTCCCGGAGTGCGGGCCGGTGATCTGGGGCTATGGCGAGGATGCCGGCGCGGCCGACGCGGCGGTGCAGGCGCTGTACGACCGGATGCTGGCCGACGAGCCCGCCTGGGAGGTGCCGTTCCTCTCGCCCGACGAGGCCGTGCTCGAAGCCATGCGGCTGGCCGCGGGGGCCACGCGCCCGGTGGTCATCGCCGACACGCAGGACAACCCCGGCGCGGGCGGCGATTCGAACACCATGGGCATGCTGCGCGCGCTGTTGCGCCATGGCGCACGGCAGGCGGCGATCGGGTTGATCTGGGACCCGGCCGCGGCGGCCGAGGCGCACCGTGCGGGCGTGGGCGCGACCATCGAGGTGGCGCTCGGCGGCGTATCGGGGGTGCCCGGCGATGCGCCGCTGCAGGGCCGCTTCGAGGTGCTGAAGCTGTCCGATGGCGTATGCCGCTACGGCGGGCCGATGATGCACGGCATGCTGGCCGATGTCGGCCCGGTCGCACTGTTGCGCATCGACGATGTGCAGGTGGTGGTCAGTGCCGGCAAGGCCCAGATGCTCGACCGCAACCTGTTCCGCGTGGGCGGGGTCGAGCCCGAGGCGATGAAGATCCTGGTCAACAAGAGCTCGGTGCACTTCCGCGCCGATTTCCAGGGCATCGCGCATGCCGTGCTGGTGGCCAAGGCACCGGGCCCGATGACGGCCGATCCCGCGGACTTGCCCTGGACCAGGCTGGCCCCGGGCATCCGGCTCAAGCCGATGGGCAGGCCTTTCCAGCCCGGATGAGGGCGGCAGGGGCGCGAGGTCCGCTATGCCTCGCGCCGCGCCAGCGCCAGGAAGGTACCCAGGCCCACCATCGTGACACCCGAGGCACGGGTCATCAGCCGCGCGCGAGCCGCGCTGGCGGCCCCGGACCTGAGCAGGCGATGCGCGGCAAAGACCACGACCACGTCGACCAGCGTGTTGAGCGCGACGCAGATGCAGCCCAGCAGCACCAGCTGCGACACGGCCGCTGCGCCGGGCGCGACGAACTGCGGCAGGAACGCCAGGAAGAACAGCGCGGTCTTGACGTTCAGCACCTCGACCACCACGCCTTCCATCAGCGCGCGGCGCGCGCCGCGCGACGGCACGGCCGCGACCGTGGCGGGCGGGTCCTTGCGCACCAGCATGCGTACGCCCAGGTACACCAGGTAGGCCGCCCCAAGGTACTTGAGCACGCTGAACGCCACCGCGGACTGGGCGATGACCAGCGACAGGCCCGCGGCCGCGGCCAGCACGTGCAGCAATCCGCCAAGGCCGGTGCCCAGGCATGAGGCGAGGCCCTCCGACCGTCCGCCGGACACCGTTCGCGCGACGACATAGGCGATGGCCGGGCCGGGGGTGATGGCGAGCACGACTGCGGCGATCAGGAAGGGGATCAGCGACATGGTTCGGGGTTCCTTGTTGATGAGGCAGGGTTGCGGCTGCGCCCGCGTGGATTGCGGCGATGCCGGATCAGACCGCGTTGCGCATCGACTGCGCTAGTTCCGTGCAGCCGCGCGCCTCCAGCGCGTCGACCACGCCAAGGCGGTCGCGAGCCTCCTTGTTCTGGCTGAGCTTGCGCTTGCTCACCAGCGACGTCACGGCGATCTCGATGCCGACGATGCCGCGCAGCATGGCGTCGAGGTAGTCGGGCGGGGCGTCGCCCATCTTCCACGGCCGGGCCTCGGCGGCCTCGTGCCGCCGCGTCAGCCGCGCGACCAGGCCGCGCACGAAGCGCTCGTCGTCGCGCACGGTGAGGATGCCGTGCGCGTGCACTACCTCGTAGTTCCAGGTCGGTACTTGGCGATGCGCCTCATGCTTGCTCGGGTACCAGTTCGGCGAGACATAGGCCTCGGCGCCGCGGAACACCACCATCACCGGCGTGCCGGTCGGGCACCGCTGCCAGACCGGGTTGGCCCGCGCCACGTGCGCGGTGAGCACGCCGTGTACGCCGGCGCCGGGGTCGAATTCGAAGGGCAGATGGTCGGCATCCAGGCCGTGCTGGCCGTGCGTGACCAGCATGCCCAGCGGATGCGCATGGATGATGCGGGCAAGGGCGTCGGGGCGGGTCTCGGCGAAATGGTCGGGGAGGTACATCGTTGGGGCTCGGGACGATCGGATGCTCGATACTGTCGCCGACAACTGGCACAATCGGAAGGTCCAGTTTCCAGGAATTTGAATGGGCCAGTTCGACCAGTCCGCCGGCACCCGGGCCGGCGCCACGGGCGCGGGACGCCGCATCTATGACCTGCTGCGCGCCCAGATCGCCGACGGCACGCTGCCGCCGGGCGCGCCGGCGCCGTCCACGCGCGGCCTGGCGGCCGAGCTGGGGGTATCGCGCACCACCGTGACCGCTGCCTATGAACAGCTGGCGGCCGAGGGCTTCCTGGTCACGGCGAGGGGACGGGCGGCCCGCATTGCCAGCCCGCTGGCGGCATCCCCGCCGGCGCGGCCGAATGCCGCGCGGCGCGCCAGGGTACCGGCGCTGTCGCAGTTCGGCCGCCGCGTGGCGGCACTGGGGCTGCCGGCACCGCCGCCGGCCGAGCCGGTGCGCTTCGATTTCCTGTACGGCGCGGTGGCCTGGCGCGACTTCCCGGCGCTGGCGTGGCGTCGCGCCTGGCAGGCCGAACTGCTGCGCCAGCACGACAGCCTGTCCTATGCCGCCCCCGAAGGCGAGGCATCGCTGCGGCGCGCGCTGCAGGGCTACCTGCGCCGCGCGCGCGGGCTGGCCTGCGATGCCGGGCAGATCGTGGTGGTGCATGGCTCGCAGCAGGCCATCGACCTGTGCGCGCGGCTGTTGCTGGACGACGGCGATACCTTTGCCTTCGAAGACCCCGGCTACCTGATGGCCAGGCGCTGCTTCGAGGCCACCGGCGCGACGTGCCTGCCAGTCCCGGTGGACGGGCATGGCATGGATACCGCCAGCCTGCCCGCGGCAGACCGGGTCCGGCTGGCCTACGTGACGCCGTCGCACCAGTTCCCGTTGGGCGGGGTGCTGCCGATCGGGCGCCGGCAGGCGTTGCTGCAATGGGCGCGGCGCCATGACGCGTGGATCGTCGAGGACGACTACGACGGCGAATTCCGCTACGGCCAGCGACCGATCGACACCCTGCGCGCGATCGACACCGATGGCCGCGTGATCTATGTCGGCACCTTCTCCAAGGCGCTGTCGCCACAGCTGCGGCTCGGCTACCTGGTGCTGCCGCCGGAGCTGGTGCCGGTGTTCCGGCAGGCCAAGCGGCTGGCCGACCGCCATGCGCCCGTGCTGGAGCAGCGCGTGCTGGCCGCGCTGATCGACAGCGGCGCCTACGAGCGCCACGTGCGCCGCATGCGCCGCGAGAACGAGCGCCGCCGCGCGGCCCTGCTCGATGGCATTGCGCGCCACCTGCCTGGCGATGCCGAGGTCAGCGGCACCGCCGCCGGGCTGCACGTGGTGCTGTGGCTGCCGTCGCTGCGGCCGCGGGACGAGCCGGCACTGGTGGCCGCCGCGCGCGGCGCCGGCGTGGGCGTCTACCCGGTCTCGGCGCTGTATGCCCGGCCGCACGGGGCAGGCCGGCCTCGCGCGGCGGGCCTGGTGCTGGGCTATGCCAGCCTGACAACGGCACAGATCGAGCAGGGCGTGCGCGTGCTGGGCACGGTGGTCGCGGCGATGGGCCCGTGAAGCGGCCGGCGCCTCCGGCCTCGCATGCCGGGCGTTTCGGCCAATGACATTGAGCAGAACGGCAATTGGCCCGCCTGGCGCAACGCTCTAACGTCTGTCCAAAACGACCGCGGCCGGCACACCGGGCGGCAACACCAGAACGACAACCAGGAGACAGCGCATGGCTATCGCAAAGTGTGGAAGGGGCAGGCGTTTGCTATCGGTCGTGGTAAGGGCCATGGCGGCACTGGCGATGTGCGCGGCAGCGCCGGCCGTGACGGCCGCTGGCGATTTCCCGGCCAAGCCCATCGAGTTCTGGATTCCGTTCCCGCCCGGCGGTCCCACCGACGGCTCGCTGCGCACGCTGCTGGCAGCCGCCGGCAAGGAACTGGACCAGCGCGTGGTGCCGATCAACAAGCCCGGTGCGGGCGCCACGCTGGCGGCACAGGTGATGTCCCAGACGGCGGCGCCGAACGGGTACACGCTGTCGATGGTCGCGGCCAATATCTTCCGCATGCCGCACCTGCAAAAGACGCCATACGACCCGCTCAAGGACTTTACCTACATCATCGGCCTGACCAACTACCGCTATGGCCTGGTGGTCCGCGCCGACGCGCGCTGGAAGACGCTGGAAGAATTCCTCGCCTACGCGAAGGCGAACCCGGGCAAAGTGACCTACGGTGCGGTCGGCATCGGCAGCTCGGGGCATATCTCGATGGAAAAGCTCGGCAGGGCTGCCGGTGCGAAATTCACCTTCGTGCCTTACAAGGGCGGCGCCGAGGAAATGATGGCGCTGATGGGCGGCGACATCGATGCGGTGCTGGACCCGGGCTGGGGACAATACGCCGTCGCCGGCAAGGTGCGGCCGCTGGCCATCGTCGGCGACACGCGCTTTGCGCGCTTCAAGGATGTGCCGACCCTGAAGGAGCGGGCTACGACATCACCGCCAGCTCGCTGGTGGGCATCGTCGGCCCGCGCGGCATGGACCCGGCGGTGGTCAGGAAGCTGCACGATGCGTTCTTCCGCGCAGCGCAGGACCCGGCCTACCTGCGCTCGCTCGAGGCCATCGACCTGGAGCCGGTCCACCTCAACAGCGCGGACTACACCAGGTTCGCAGCGGAACAGTTCGAGCGCGAGAAGCGCGTGGTGCAGCAGCTCGATATCAGCCTGCAGTGATCGGCGTGCGATCATCGCGCGACCCGCTGCACTGTCTCAGTGCAGCCGGCCATGCCGGGACATCCGTGGCTCGGGTTAGCGCAACTTCTTTGATACGCTGGTGGTATGCCTGCCGCTGCCATCGCTGCTTGCGCGCCAAGTGCGCCTGATTTCTGCACTCCCCCGGCTGGCAGCGGCCAAAGGAGTGATCATGCAAGAGCTGACTTTTAGCGCCCTGCTGTACCGCTATTTCTTCTTCGGCTGGCTGTTCCGGGACGCGAGCCGCGGCAACCGCGCCGAACGCACGCGCGCCTGGCACTTCAACCAGGCGCGCGCGCATTGGCTGCTGACCTACATGCGGCGCTGGCTCTGGTGCGGCGTGTTCTTCTACGCGCTGGGCGGCGCTGTGGAGCTGATGTTGTCCGCGCCCGCACTGTCGGCGCTGTTCTACGTGCCCGGCGCGCTGTGCGTGCCGGTCAATGTTGTCATCGGGGTGCTGTGGGTGGGCCTGAAGACGCTGCCCGGGCCGCTGTGAACATAGGGAGGCGTCCTGCACGCCGCCAACGGCTTCCTTCTCCCTCTGCTATGGTTAACTGGCCTGTCCGTCACGCGCGCCGGCCCCTGGCCGGCATCTGGCATGGCGACCTACGGCAACCTTGGAACCAGGGAGAACGGCATGAAACCCGGCAAGCTCATGGTGGCGGCGGCGCTTGCCGCCGCGTCCCTCGCGCCCGCCATGGCGATGGCGCAACCCGAGACCCGCGTCGACTCGGTTTCCGGCGTGGGCGCGTCGCGCACCACCGGCACGGTCAAGGCCACGGCCACGGTGGCAGCCATTGATGCGGCCACACGCACCATTACCCTCAAGGACGAGCAGGGCAAGCTCACCGACGTGCAGGTCGGCGACGATGTGCGCAACTTCGGGCAGCTGCGCGTGGGCGATGCGGTCACGGCGGAATACTCGCAAGCGTTGTCGGTGAGCCTGAACCGCCAGAGCGGCATCCGCTCCAGCAGCGAGCGCGAGATCACGCAGCGCGCCGCGCCGGGCGCCAAGCCGGGCGGCATGGTCGGGCGCGAGGTCACGGTCACCGCGGACGTGGTGGCGGTCGACGCGAAGACCGGCATGGTGACACTGAAGGGCCCGCAGGGCCGGATGGTGGATGTGCATGTCGCGGATCCCAAGCAGCTGAAGGCGGTGCGCGCCGGCGAGCAGGTGCAGGCGGTCTACACCGAGGCGATCGCGATCTCGGTCACGCCGCGCAATGCGCGGTGATTTGCCGGCGGCCGCCCGCTACATCACGCGCCCGAACCACCACAGCGACAACAGCGCCGCGCACGCCGCCAGCAGCGCGCCCAGCGCGGCGAACAGCGCGGTGATCTCGACCTGGCTGCGCTTGTCGAACGCCAGCCGCGCGTTGAGCGCCCGGTACACCCGCTTCAGTTCGGTGGCATCCTCCAGCCGGAAGTATTCGGCCCCGGTGGCGTCGGCGACTTCCTTCAGCACCTTCTCGTCCAGCCTGACGCGGGCGGACCAGCCGTCGACCGAGAGCACCACGCCTTCGGGGGTGCCCACACCCACGGTATAGATGCGCACGCCGTGCTCGGCGGCAAGCTGGGCGGCGCGCATCGCCGCCGGGCCGGCGTTGCTTTCGCCATCGGAGAACAGCACGATTGCCCCCGCGGTATAGGAGCCGGGCTGCACCGGCTCGCTGTCGCCGGGCGGATTGGCCAGGGCCCGCGGTCGTCTTGGCGGCGGAGTGTCGTCGTTCATCAGGCGTTCGGCATCGGGCGTGAGCTGCGGTAGCAGCGTGGTCAGCGCGATCAGCATGCCGTTGCCCAGCGCGGTGCCGCCCTGCGGCTGCAGGCGCTCGATCGCGGTGGCGACGGCCTCCCTGGCGCGGGTCGGTGCCTGCGCCACGGCGGCGGTGCCGGCCATCGCAACCACGCCGACGCTGACGCCCGCGGGTTGCGCCTCCAGCAGGGTGGTGGCGGCCTGCTGGGCGGCGCCCAGGCGGCTGGGCTTGACATCCTGGGCCCGCATGCTGCCTGACAGGTCCATCACCAGCACCACAGTCTCGATGCGCGAAGGCAGCATCATCACGGCCTGGGGCCGCGCGATCGCCGCGATCAGCGCGACCAGCGCCAGCAGGACCAGCACCGGCGCCACGTGGCGGCGCCAGCCACTGCCGCCACGGGTGGCAATGCCCGCTGTCTTCAGCGCCGGGTAATGCATGGCCGCGTGCCGCCTGCGCCGGTCGAGCCAGACATAGCCCGCCGCCAGCCCCCCGACCAGCGCGAACAGCCACAGCATGCCTGGCCACAGGAAGCTGAATACGGGCAGGCGGCTGAGCGCGTCGATCATGCAGCCCCCCTGGCGATGTTCGCGGCCCTGGCGCTGCCCTGCTGGCGCCGGCGCTGGCGCGCGAAGCTCAGCAGCGCCAGGTCGAGCCGGGCGTAGGTCGACAGCGTCAGGCACGCCACCCCGGCGCGCGCGAAGGCCTGGCGCAGTTCCGCCTCGCGCGCCTCGGCGGCGGCGGCGAAGCGCTTGCGGAAGGACGGGTCATGCGTATCGACGAACAACTGCTCCCCGGTCTCCGCATCCTGCAGCACTACCAGTCCCAGGTCCGGCAACGCGGTTTCCAGCGGATCGACCAGCCGCACCGCGACCACTTCATGCCGCCGCGCCAGCATGCCCAGCGACGCCTGCCAGCCCGGCGCGCTGATGAAATCCGACACCACGAACACCACGGAGCGCCGCCTTGCCACCCCGCGGGCGCGTTCGAGCAGGTCGCGCAGGCGGGTGTCGCCCGGCGATGCGGCGGGCGTGGCGCGCATGCGGTGCAGCAGGTGCAGCAGCTGGCGGCGCCCGGCGCGCGCCGGCACCACCGTGGCGTCCGCGCTTGCTGCCCCGCCATAGAGCACGGCACCCACCCGGTTGCCATAGCGCGTCAGCAGCAGCGCCATCACCGTGGTGAAGTCGCTGAGCAGGTCGCGCTTGCGCACGCTGCCCGAGCCGAAGTCGATCGATCCGCTCAGGTCGAGCAAAAACCAGGCCGCGACCTCGCGGTCTTCCTGGTACTCGCGCACATGCGGCGTCTGCAGCCGCGCGGTCACGTTCCAGTCGATATGGCGCACGTCATCGCCTGGGTGGTATTCGCGCAGGTCGGCCAGGTCCAGGCCGAAGCCGCGGAACAGCGTGCGGTAGTCGCCTTGCAGCAGCCCGTCGAGGCGGCGCACCACGGTCCATTCCAGGCGCCGCAGCAGGGCGTCGGTCTGGTTTGCGCCGACGCCGGCAAGCGCGACAGCGGGAGCGCCAGGTGTGGCGCCGGGCCCGCTGTCTGGCTCGCGCCGCCTAGTCCGCCGCCCGAACATGGGATTCCATGGGCCGCTCGGGAACCGGCAGCGCCTGCGTGATGCGGGAGATGAGCTGGTCGGCGGTCACGCCGTCGGACATGGCCTCATACGAGAGCGACAGGCGATGGCGCAACACGTCCGGAACCAGGTCGGCCACATCCTCGGGCAGGGCGTAGTGGCGGCCGCGCAGGTAGGCCAGCGCGCGTGCGCCTTCGACCAGGCCGATGGTGGCACGCGGGCTGGCGCCGAACGACACGTAGCGGTCCAGGTCGGCCAGGCCGTAGTCGCCCGGCTTGCGCGTGGCCGCGACCACCCGCACCGCGTACTGGACCAGGCTGGGATCGACATACACCTTGCGGCAGGCCTCCTGCAGCGCGGTCAGGTGCTCGGGCGTGGCCACCGGGCTGACGCTGATGCGCGGGCCGGTGACGCGGTTGACGATGACGACTTCTTCCTCTTCCGACGGATAGCCCACCAGCACCTTCATCATGAAGCGGTCGACCTGCGCCTCGGGCAGCGGGTAGGTGCCCTCGGTCTCGATCGGGTTCTGCGTCGCCATGACCAGGAACGGGGCGGGCACGCGATGGGTCTCGCCGGCGATGGTGACCTGCTTTTCCTGCATCACTTCCAGCAGCGCGCTCTGCACCTTGGCCGGCGCGCGGTTGATCTCGTCGGCCAGCAGCAGGTTGGCAAAGACCGGGCCGCGCACCGTGGAGAACTCGCCCGTGCCCTGGTTGTACATGCGCGTGCCGACCAGGTCGGCCGGCAGCAGGTCCGGCGTGAACTGGATGCGCTTGAAGGTGCCGCTCATGGTCCGCGCCAGCGTGTTGACGGTCAGGGTCTTGGCCAGCCCCGGCACGCCCTCCACCAGCAGGTGGCCGCCGGACAGGATGGCCACCAGCACCCGTTCGAGAAAGTGGTCCTGCCCGACCACCACGCGTTTCACCTCGTACAGCAGGCGTTCCATCAAGTTGGCACTGTCAGCAGCGCCCCTGGCTTGGTCGTTCATAGGTCCCCGCGTCAGAAAGGAGAAGTTCCGATGGATACGCCGGCGCTTTCGATCGTGGTGGCGAAGCCGATGCCGATGAAGGTGCCGCTGTTGCCCGGGTTGAGGATGGCGGTGACGATGCCCACCACCTCGCCATTCATGTTCACCAGCGGGCCGCCCGAGTTGCCCGGATTGACCGCGGCGTCGAACTGGATCAGCTTGTCCAGGTTCCGCTTGCTGTCCGACGCGACGAACTCGCGGTCGAGCCCGGACACCACGCCGGCGGATACCGACGGCCCGATGCCGAACGGAAAGCCCACCGCGACCACTTCGGATCCGGGCATCAGGTCCCGGCTGGAACCCAGTGTCGCCGCCGGCAGGTCGTCGGGTATCGACTTGGCCTGGATCACCGCCAGGTCCTTCTCGGGAATCGTCTGCAGCACGGTGGCCTCGGACGTGTGCCCGTCGTGGAAGGTCAGCTCCAGGCGCCGGGCGCCGGCAATCACGTGGAGGCTGGTAAGGATCACGCCGCGCTCGGTCACCACCACGCCCGAGCCGATGTGGCGGGATTCCGGCTTGTTCTCCGCGCTGTTGCCGGGCGGGCGTTCGTTGGGCAGGGGCGGGGCGGTCGGGGCGGGGGGCGTCGAGGGCGAGGCTTCGGGCGGCGTGGCCGGGGCGTCACGCCCCGCCTGCGGCGCGGAAGCCGCTTCGGCGGTTTTCGCGGGCGCGGGGAAGTTGCGGATCTCGACCACCGATTCACGCACCGCCTCGGCCGCCATGGCGGTACGCGATGGCAGGGGCTTGGTCTCGAGCGTGTGCAGCACCGCCGCGTCGATATCCTTCTGCGTCAGCGCGCGCGGCTTGGGCTGCAACAGCCACGCCGAGCCCACGCCGGCGGCAAGAACCAGCGCGACGGCCGCCGAGACCCATCCGTAGATCGTCACCCGTTTCATCGCAGCCCCCGAGGTCCCGTCCCGCCTTAAAAAATACAGTACCATCCTCTTACCCACGCGCCAAGGAGCAGGGCATGCAGTTTCTCTGGCCGCAGATGCTCTGGTTGCTGCTTGCGCTGCCGGTGCTGGCAGCCGCTTACCTGTACCTGCTCGCGCGGCGCAAGAAGGCCGCGCTGCTGTATGCAAGCCTTGCATTGCCGCGCGCCGCGCTCGGCCCGCGCCAACGCCTGCGCCGCCACATTCCTCCGCTGCTGTTCTTCTTCGCGCTGGCCGTGGCGCTGCTGGCCTGCGCGCGCCCCAGCGCCACCATCACGCTGCCGGCCGACACCGTGACCCTGGTGCTGGCGATGGACACCTCGCGCAGCATGGAGGCCGCCGACGTGCCGCCCAACCGCATCAGCGCCGCCCAGCAGGCCGCCCGCGATCTCGTGGTGGGGCTGCCGGCCAGCGTGCGGCTGGGCATCGTCTCCTTCGCCGGCACCGCGGCGGTGGTGCTGCCGCCCACCGACAACCGGCAAGACATGCTCGACGCGATCGATCGCTTCCAGTTGCAGCGCGGCACCGCCACCGGCAGCGGCCTGTTCCAGGCGCTGGCGGTGCTGTTTCCCGAAGACGGCATCGACCTCGAAGTGATCCTGTTCGGCAGCCGTTCGGACCGCGCCGGGCGCGGCACCTCGCTCGACGAGGCCGCCGCGGCCGACGCCGCGCGCCGGCGCGAACAAAACCAGCAGGCGGCGCAGCCCGGCTCGTACCCCCACGGCGCGGTGATCCTGCTCAGCGACGGCCGGCGCACCACCGGCCCGGATCCGCTCGACGCCGCGCGCATGGCCGCCCAGCGTGGCGTGCGCGTCTACACCGTCGGCTTCGGCTCGCAGCAGGTCATGTCCGCGCCGGAGTCCAGCCTGGCCTACTTCATGCAACTGGATGAACCGGCGCTGCGCGCGGTCGCCGCCATCACCGGCGGCGAGTACTTCCACGCCGGCACGGCGGCCGACCTGAGCCAGGTCTACCGCCAGCTCAGCGCGCGCTTTGCGCTGGAGCGCAGGGAAACCGAATTGGGTGCCTTGTTCGCCGCAGGGGCGGTGGTATTGCTGGCCTTGGCGTGCGGGTTGTCGATGTTGTGGTTCAGGCGGTGAGGGTGGGCTGATGGCGGCATGACGCGCCGCGATGAGCGCGGATGCCGTGTCCCTACTGGTCCGCCTTTGCCCCCGACCGACGCACGATTTCCGCCCATTTCCGGCCTTCGGCGGCGTTGTAGCGGGCAAAGTCCGCCGGGGAAGAGCCGACCGGCTCCGCGCCCATGTCGGCATATTGCTGCCGCACATCCGGGCGTTTCAGCGCGGCCGCCGCGTGCGAGGCGAGCTTTTCCACCACTGCCGTCGGGGTGCCGCGCGGTGCCCACAGCCCATACCATGTACTGATGTCGAAGCCAGGCAGGCCGGATTCGGCGACAGTCGGAATGTCCGGGAGCGCACTCGCACGGCGCGGCGTGGTAACGGCCACGGCGCGCAGCTTGCCGGACTTGATGAAGGGCATGGCCGACGGCATGGAATCGAACATCAGCTGGATCTGGCCGCCCATCAGATCAGTCAGTGCCGGCGCACTGCCCTTGTATGGAACGTGCTGCATCGGCACCCTGGCCGCCAGCTTGAACGATTCACCGGCCAGGTGCTGGGCCGAGGCATTGCCGGCAGAGCCGAAGTTGAGCGCGCCGCCCTCGCGCCTGGCATAGGCAATCAGGTCCTGCACGGTCTTCACCGGCGAGGCGTTGTTGACCACCAGCACCAGCGGTACGTCAGCCAACTGCGTGATGGGCACGAAATCCTTGAACGCGTCATAGCGCATCTTCGGCTGGATGCTGGGGTTGATCACGTGCAGCGAGGCATTGGCGAGGATGGTGTAGCCGTCCGGGGCCGCGCGCGCCACGGCTTCGGCGCCGATCATGCCGCTGGCGCCGGGCTTGTTGTCGACCACCACGCCCTGGCCCAGGCTTTCGCCCATCTTGACCGCGACTACGCGCGCCAGCAGGTCGGTGGGCCCGCCGGCCGGGTAGGGCAGCACCATGCGTACAGGATGTCGCGGAAATTCCTCCGCGCCGGCGGCAGCGGGCAGCAGCGCGCTGGCGGCCGACAGTACCAGCGCCGCGCGTAGCCGCGTCCATATCGCATGTGGTTTCGGATATCGGGTGTTCACGTCTCTGTCTCCTTGATTTTTATCGCTACCTTGCCCACCACCTGGCGGGATTCCAGCGCGGCCAGGGCATCGCCCAGGCCGGTGATCGGATACGTTGCGGACACGGTCGGCGCCAGCTTGCCCTGCGCGGCCCAGTCGAACAGCGTTGTCATGACGTCCTGCAGCGCCGCGGCGTGCTGTGCGCGCTCGTTGGCGGGCGTCCAGCCGATATAGCGGCCAAAGAAGAAGCCGTGCAGCGTCAGGTTCTTGACCAGCAGCAGGTTCACCGGTGCCTGCGGGATGGTGCCGCTGGCAAAGCCGATGCTGAGGATGCGGGCGTTGGCCGCCGCTGCGCGCAGCGCCTGCTGGAACAGCTCGCCACCGACGGGGTCCACCACCACGTCCGCACCGCGGCCACCGGTCAGGGCCTTGACCGTGCCGGCCAGGTCCGCCGGCGCCACTGCGTGCGTCGCGCCGCGCCGCAGTGCGTCGGCACGCTTGGCCTCGGTGCTGGCGCAGGCGATCACGGTGGCGCCGAGCTCGCGCGCAATCTCCACCGCGGCCAGCCCCACGCCCGCGCCGGCGCCCAGCACCAGCACGGTGTCGCCGGCGCGCAGTGCGCAGCGCCACACCAGCCCGCAATACGCCGTGCCGTACGAAATCGGAACCGGCAGCGCGACCGTCGAGGGCAGCGCGTCCGGCACGCGATAGACCGTGTATTCGGGCACCGTGACCTGTTCGGCAAAGCAGCCCCAGTCCGCGATCGCCACCACGCGGTCGCCCGGCCGCAGCCGCGTGACGGCATCGCCGCAGGCGACCACGCGGCCGATGGCCTCGGTCCCCGGCACGAAAGGCAGCGGGGGCCGCCTTTGGTACTGCCCGGCAATCATCAGGCCGGTGGCGTGGCTTACGCTGGCATACTCGACCGCGATCGTGACCGCATGCGGGTCAGCCAGCGCCGGCTCGGGAATGGATTGCACGGCGACGTCGTGCACACTGCCAAATTGTTCGCACACCAGCGCCTTCATTGGACACCTGCCCTGGCCGCTGGGGCCTGCAGCGCCACGCCCTGGCGCAGCCAGTCGTCGATGGCCAGCTGGCTGAATCCCGCCTCGCGCAGGATCTCGACCGTATGTTCGCCGTTGGCCGGCGCCGGGCCGGCATCCCGGCGCAAGCCGTGCGCCGGGATGCCGGCAAAGGGCAGCGGCCCCAGCCCGGGCTGCGCAATGGCCTGGAAGGTCTGCCGATGCACGGCCTGCGGATGCGCTATCACTTCGTCATAGGTGCGCACCGGGGCATGCAGCACGTCATGCCGGCTGAGGATGTCCTGCCATTGCGCGGTGGTTCGCGTGGCGATGCAGCGCGCCACCAACTGGTTGAGCAGCGCGGCATGGGCCAAGCGCGCGGCGTTGTCGGCAAAGCGCGGGTCTTCGAGCCAGTCGGCATGGTCCAGCGCCCGGCACAGCTTGCCAAACTGCGCGTCGTTCAGCGCCAGCAGCGTCAGGCTGCCGTCGCGGCTGGCATAGACGCCGTTGGGCGCGCTGACCGGACCTGCGGCGGACGGGCCGCCGATGGCATGCTCGAGCAGGTTGTTGGCCTGCAGCGCGCAGCAGGCCTCGAACAGGTTCAGCTCGACATGGCCGCCGCGCCCGCTGCGATAGCGCCGGCACAGTGCCGCGGCGCACGCCTGCGCGGCATAAAGGCCGGTGGCGGCATCGGCCAGCAGCATGCCGATGCGGCGCGCGCTGCCATCGGTGTCCCGGTTGGCGAACATCAATCCGGAATCGGCCTGCATGACAGAGTCCGAAGCCGGATAGTCGGCATACGGACCGTCCGGGCCATAGCCGCTGATCGACACATAGACCAGCTCGGGACGTTGCGCGGCCAGCGTCGCATAGCCCACGCCCAGCCGTTCCGCCACCTGCGGGCGGAAGTTCTGCACCAGCACGTCGGCCTGCAGCGCCAGGTCCCGCAGCACTGCCTTGCCGGTGTCGGTGGTGGCATCGATGCAGGCGCTGCGCTTGCCGCCGTTATAGGCCAGCGTCAGCGCGCTGGTATCGCCGCGCACGACACCGACCTTGCGGCCCCAGTCGCCCGCGGGCGGCTCGATCTTGATGACTTCCGCGCCTTGCTGCCACAGGATGTGGGCGCAATACGGGCCGGCAATGCCCTGGCTGATGTCCAGCACGCGCAGGCCGGCAAAGGGCAGGTCGGCGTCGTCCGGGCTGGTGGTGGAGGGTGGGGACATGAGCTCGTCGACAGGGATAAACAGGAGCTTTATGCTAGGGTTGGCCTCCCGCCGAAACAATCCCTCGACTTGTGCCAATGGTGTTGACTGATGATTGACAATGATTTCGATCTCAACCTGGTGCGGCTCTTCGTCACCATGGTCGAGTCGCGCACGCTGACGGCGGCCGCGCAGCGCAGCGGCATGACGCGCTCGAACGTGTCGCGGCGCCTGAAGCTGCTGGAGCAGCATCTCGGCGCGCAGCTGATGCGCCGCACCACGCGCCATGTCGAACTGACCGAAGCGGGACAGCTGCTGTATGCGCATGGCTTGCGCATGCTGGATGAACTGCAGTCCGCCAACACCGCCATCGACAGCCTTGGCAAGGTGGTCCGCGGCGATGTGCGGATCCGCCTGCCGACCGGACTGGGCCACCTCTACCTGACGCCGCTGCTGCTGGAATTCGCGCGCAGCTATCCGCAGATTTCGCTGCGCGTGGTGATCAACGACAACATTGGCGACCTGATTCCAGCCGAGGTCGACGTGGCGCTGAAGATCACCTCGCAGCCGCCCGACGACCATGTGGCGCGGCGCATCTGCGAGGTGGGCTGGTGCCTGTGCGCATCGGCATCGTTTCTGGACCGCCACGGGCCCGTGCGCACCGTGGCCGACCTCGAACGATGCGACATGATTGCGCCGGCCTCGCTGGGGCGCCGCTTTACGTTGAAGGTATGGCTGGCCGGCACGCCGATGACCTTGCGGGTGTCGCCGCGGATCCAGTCAGGCGATTATCCGTTCCTGTTCGAATCGGTGATGGGCGGACTCGGCGTGGCGCTGCTGCCGCGCTATGCGGTCTGGCGGCAACTGCAATCGGGGGAGATGCGCGAGGTGCTGGCCGAATGCGAAGCCGAAGGCGTGGGCGACAGCGTCTACATGCTGACCGCGCCCAACCGCTTTCCGACCCTGGCCACGCGCACGCTGATGGACTTCATCCGCCAGCACCTGGAGCGGCAGGCCGAGACCTGGGGCCGCAAGGCAGTTGCCGCGACCGCCAGTTGAGCCGAAGCCGCTCCGGGCTTTTTACCGATGGGCGCCGCAGGACGGCAAGCGCCTACGTCTGCGCCGGCGGCGCGGTGGTGCCGCGCTGTACCAGTGCCACCGGCATTTCCATCCGGCCCGGCTCGATCCCGTCCTGCAGCCAGCGCAGCAGCGCGAGCGCGGTCTGCCGACCCAGTTCGCTGCTTTCCAGCGCAATGGTCGTCAACGCGGGCGTGACTTCGGCGGAGATCGGCAGGTCGTCGCAGCCGACGATGGACAACTGCCGCGGCACCTCCAGGCCCATGGCCGTGGCCTCGAACAGGCAGCCGAGTGCGAGCACGTCGTTGCCGCAGAAGATCGCCGTCGGCGTTGCCGGGGCACGGGCGAGCACCGCGCGCAGGCCGGCGCGGCCGCCGGCGAAGGTGTAGGGTTGCTCGCAGACGGCGCCGGGTGGCAGCGGCGCGCGCAGCGCACGCAGCGTGCCGAGGAAGCCTTCGGTTCGAAGCCGCGCGCGGTCGTTATGGGCGCCGATGCCGGAAATCATGCCGAAGCGGCGGTGGCCCAGGTCGTACAGATGGCGGGCGGCCTGCGCGCCAATCTCGAAATTGTCGAAGCCAATGCAGGGGTACTGGCTGGACAGGGACCAGGTGAGGATCGTGCGCGTGCCGGATTGCCGCAGCAGCGCCAGCGTTTCCGGCGCATGGTCGGCGCCGACCAGGACCATGGCATCGACCGCGCGCTCGGACAGGGCCCGCACCACATCGGTCTCGGTGTCCGGGTCGTAGTTGTGCGAGCCCAGCAGCAACTGGTAGCCGCCGGCCGCCAGTACCTGCTGCATGCCCTGGATCGCATGGGAAAAGATGGCGTTGTCCAGCGTAGGCACCACCGCGGCGACGGTGCGCGAGCGGCCGGACGCCAGCGTGCGCGCCGACGCATCCGGGACATAGCCGAGCGCGTCGATCGCCTGGCGCACCCGCTGCAGGGTGTCTTCCCGCACCAGCGCGGGCGATGACAGGGCGCGCGACACCGTCGCCATCGATACCCCCGCTAGCTTCGCCACGTCTTCAAGTCTGGTCCGCCGCACGTCTTCTGTCCTGGTTGCCGTTGCGCCATTGTCACCGATCTGTGCGCGACACACGACAACAACGACAACGGCGCGTTGCCTTGCATGGTGGCCGAGGGAAAACCCTCGCTTGCACTTCGCAGTTCTCCGACTAGTCTTGTATGAAAGCGCTTTCATTCATCGATTGGCAGGAAGAACGAGCCTGCCAATTATGTTTTCGATAAAAATGATAGCGCTTACATTTGAGTTCAAGCCGAGGACCCCCGATGATCACGTACCTGAAGCAAGCCGAGAAAACCCCGCAGACGGAGACCGCCACCGCGCAGAAAGTGGTGACCGACATGCTGGCCGAGATCCAGGCGCATGGCGAGGCCGCCGTGCGCCAGTACGCCAGCAAGCTCGACGGCTGGAGCGGCGAGATCGTGCTGACCCCGGACCAGGTCCGGCAGCAGACCCGCGACGTGCCCGCGTCGGTGCGCGCCGATATCGATTTCGCGATCCGCCAGGTGCGGGAGTTCGCGCTGGCGCAGCGTGAATCGCTGCGCGAGTTCTCTGTCGAACTGCACCCCGGCGTGACGGCGGGGCAGCGCGTGATCCCGGTCAACGTGGTGGGTTGCTACGCACCGGCCGGGCGCTATGCACATATCGCCTCGGCCTACATGGGGGTGGCGACGGCGAAGGCGGCGGGCGTGGGCACCGTGGTGGCGTGTTCCAGCCCGTTCCGCGGCCAGGGCATCCACCCGCACGTGCTCTATGCCTTCCAGGCGGCCGGCGCGGACGTGATCATGACGCTCGGCGGCGTGCAGGCGATCGCTGCGATGGCCTATGGCCTGTTCAGCGGCAAGCCCGCCGACGTGGTGGTCGGGCCCGGCAACAAGTTTGTCGCCGAGGCCAAGCGGTCGCTGTACGGCCAGGTGGGCATCGACGTGTTCGCGGGGCCGTCCGAAGTCGCCGTGATCGCCGACGACAGCGCCGACCCGGCCATCGTGGCCAGCGACCTGGTGGGGCAGGCCGAGCACGGCCACGAGTCGCCGGCCTGGCTCTTCACCACTTCGCGCGCGCTGGCGGAACAGGTAATGGCGTTGGTGCCGGCACTGATCGCCGCGTTGCCGCCGACCGCGCGCGACGCGGCCACGGCGGCATGGCGCGACTATGGCGAGGTCATCGTCTGCGACAGCCGCGAGGAAGTGGCCGCGGTGTCGGACCGCTATGCCTCCGAGCACCTGGAGGTGCATGCGCGCGACCTCGACTGGTGGCTGGCCCACCTGACCTGCTACGGCTCGCTGTTCCTTGGCGAAGAGACCACGGTGGCCTTTGGCGACAAGACCAGCGGCCCCAACCATGTGCTGCCGACCAAGGGCGCGGCGCGCTATTCCGGCGGGCTCTCGGTGCACAAGTTCATGAAGACCCTGACCTGGCAGAAGATGACGCGCGAGGCGACGCGGCAGATCGGGCAGGTGACCGCGCGCATTTCGCGCCTGGAGGGCATGGAGGCGCACGCGCGCACCGCGGACGACCGCATGGCAAAGTACTTTCCGAACGCCCGCGTCGAGATGGGCGCTCCGGTGGAGGTGTGACGATGGCGCCCATGCACAACGCGGCCGGCATTGCCGGACCGGACCTGCGCGGCAGGCAGGCGCTGGTGACGGGCGGCAGTTCCGGTATCGGCGAAAGCCTTGCCGAGGCCCTGGGCCGGGCCGGCGCCAGGGTGGTGCTGGCGGCGCGCCGCCAGCCGCAACTCGATGCGGCAGCGTCGCGGCTCGATGCGATGGGCATCGCGGTCGACACGCAGGCGCTGGACTTGTCCGATCTCAATGCGATTCCCGCCGCCGCAGCGGCCTTGCAGCGTCGCTGCGGCACCATCGATATCCTGGTGAATGCCGCGGGCATGAACCTGCGCGAGCCCTTTGACAGCGTCACGCCGGCGTCATGGCGGTTGCAGCTGGACACGCATCTGGGCGCGCCGTTCTTCCTGACGCAGGCGCTGGCGCCCGCGATGCAGGCGCAAGCATGGGGGAGGGTGCTCAACCTCGCGTCGCTGCAGTCTTACCGCGCCTTCGCCAACAGCGCGCCCTACGGCGCGGCGAAGGGCGGCATCGTGCAACTGACGCGCGCCATCGCCGAGGCGTGGTCGCGGCACGGCATCACCTGCAATGCGATCGGCCCGGGCTTTTTCCCCACCGCGCTGACCGGGCCCGTGTTCGCCGATGCCGCGCTGGCCGATCACCATGCCGGGCGCACCTGCATCGGCCGCAACGGCGCGTTGCCGGACCTGCATGGGCTGGCCGCGTTCCTGGTCAGCGACATGGCCGCGTATATCACCGGGCAGACCTTCATGGTCGACGGTGGCTACACGGCAAGATGATTCCCCGCCGCGGGGCGCTTCGATTCGCCCCCGCGCGTTGACCGATATCCAGAGCGCCATACGCGCCGCCCCGGGACCAGACCCGACAGGAGACAAGCATGACGAGACAGGCAGCGGCGCAGCCGCCGGCACAAGACCCCGGACGCAAGCTGAGGAAGATCGTGACCTCGAGCACGATCGGCGCGATGGTGGAGTGGTACGACTTTTTCCTGTACGGCGTGGTCGCCGGGCTGGTGTTCAACAAGCTGTACTTCCCGTCGACCGACCCGGTGGTCGGCACGCTGCTGGCCTACGCCACCTTCGCCGCCGGGTTTGTCGCGCGCCCGCTGGGCGGCGTGATCTTTGGCCATTTCGGCGATACGCTGGGACGCAAGCGCATGCTGGTGCTGACGCTGATGATCATGGGCATCGCCACCACGGCCATCGGCCTGATCCCGACCTATGACCAGATCGGCATCTGGGCACCGGTGCTGCTGCTGTTGTGCCGCATCGCGCAGGGCATCGGCCTCGGCGGCGAATGGGGCGGCGCCGTGCTGATGACGTTCGAGAGCGCGCCGCCGGGCCGCCGCGGCTTCTTCGCCAGCCTGCCGCAGACCGGCATGTCGCTGGGCCTGGTGCTGGCCAGCGGCGTGATTGCGTTGCTGTCGGCGCTGCTGTCGGACCGGGACTTCCTGGCATGGGGCTGGCGCATCGCCTTCCTGCTGAGTGCGGTGATGGTGTTCATCGGCTCGTACATGCGCACGCATGTCGAAGAGTCGCCGGAGTTTGCCGCGGCGCAACGCCAGCCGCCGCGCCACACGCCACGCCAGCAGCCGGAGGACAGCGCCTTGCCGTTCCTGGCCATGCTGCGCCAGTACCCCCGCGTGGTGCTGGCATGCATGGGCGCGCGCTTTATCGACGGCGTCTTCTTTAACGTGTTCGGGGTGTTCTCGCTTGCCTACCTGACCCAGACCCTGAAGCTGTCGCGCAACGAGGCGTTGCTGGGCGTGCTGCTCGGCGCCGGCGTGATGACGCTGTTCATCCCGCTCTGGGGCGCCGTGTCCGACCGCCTCGGCCGGCCGCTAGTCTATGGCACCGGGGCGCTGCTGGCGGGCCTGTCGGCGTTTCCGGCGTTCTGGCTGATGCAGCATTCGGGCGGCAACGTGCTGCTGGTATGGGCGGCGATCATCATTCCCTTCGGCATCTTCCATGCCGCCGTGTTCGGCACCATGTCGTCGATGTTCTCCGAGGTCTTCGACGCGCGCGTGCGCTATACCGGGATTTCCTTCGTCTACCAGTTCGCGGGCGTGTTCGCCGGCGGCCTGACGCCGATCATCGCCACCTGGCTGAATGCACAGGGCGGCGGCGAGCCCTGGTACCTGTGCGGCTACGTGCTGGCGATCGGCGTGCTCAGCGCGGCCTGCACGCTGTGGATCGGCCGGCGCCAGGGCCCGGCCGGCGCGCGTGCGCTGGCACCGTCCGAAGCCGGCGCCTGATTCCTTCCTTCGGGCGGCAATTGCGTCGCCCGTCCATGTCGTTTCCCTCCCATGTTGACTACTGGCAAGGCCATGAAAGCGATCGTCTATACCGAACCCAACGCCGTCGCGGTCCTCGATCGCGACATGCCGGCCCTGGCCCCCGGCGAAGCCCTGCTGCGCATCGATGCCAGCGGCATCTGCGGCTCCGACCTGCATGCGTACCACGGCCACGATCCGCGCCGCAAGCCAGGACTGGTGCTTGGCCACGAGTTCGCGGGCACGGTGGTGGCCTCCTCCGACCCGGCCCGGCTGGCCGTCGGGCAGCGCGTGACCGCCAACCCGCTGGTGACCTGCGGGCATTGCGACTATTGCCTGCAAGGGCGCGACAACCTGTGCGCGCACCGGGGCATGGTCGGCATGAGCCGGCCCGGCGCGTTGTCCGAGTTCCTGGCGATTCCGATCCGCTGCGCGATCCCGCTTCCGGACGCACTCTCCAGCGTCAGCGCGGCACTGACCGAGCCCGCGGCTACCGCGCTGCACGCGGTGAACCTGACCATGCGTGCGCTGGCCAGGCCGCTGCCCGAGTCCCGCGTGCTGGTCATCGGCGGCGGCGCGATCGGCATGCTGGCCGCCGCGCTGGTGCGGTCATATGGCTGCGGCGAGGTCCAGGTGGCAGAGACCAATGCGCTGCGCCGGGCTTCGGTGACGCGGCATCTCGGCTGCGAGGCGGTCGACCCTTTGGCGGCCCCGCTGCCGGAGTCGGCCTTCGACGTGGTGATCGATGCGGTGGGCGCGGGCGCGACGCGCAAGCTCGCCATCGCCGCCGCGCGGCCCGGCGGCGTGGTCATGCATATCGGCCTGCAGGACTGGGCCAGCGAGATCGACATGCGCAAGCTGACGCTGGCCGAGCTGACCCTGCTGGGCACCTATACCTACACCATGGCCGACCTGCGTGCCACCGTGGCGGCGCTGGAGCGCGGCAGCTTCGGCACGCTGGAGTGGGTCGAGACGCGCGCGCTGAGCGATGGTCCGGCGGCCTTTGCCGACTTGGCGGCGGGCCGCGTGGCGGCCGGCAAGGTGGTGCTGATCCCCGAAACCGTCTGAATGCGCCGCGGGGGCGCGACCGGGCACGCTGAACACGATCTCAATCAAAATTCATATATATGAGTTGGTTGACATGGATGAGTGTAGCGCCTACCATGATTTTCACGCACGACCCACAGAGAGGAGACAACGATGATTCACGTAGTGCTTCATGACGCCAAGGACACCGTCGCGGTGGCCGTGGTAGAGGGGATCCAGCCCGGCACCCAGCTCAATGCCTGGATCATGGATGAAGACAAGATCGTGACGGTGACCGCGCTGCAGCCGATTCCCATCGGCCACAAGGTGGCGCTGCGCGACATGGATGTGAACGAGACGGTCTACAAGTACGGCATCGACATCGGCAAGGTGGTGGCGCCGATCAAGGCCGGCGAGCACGCCCACGTCCACAACATCAAGACCAAGCGCTGGTGAGCCGCGCGCGCCGCGCCTGCGTTCCATTCGCCTTCATTCCGCTTCTATTCCGCTTCTATTCCGCTTCCATCGCGCATCCAAAGGATCCACGTCATGTCCGTGATCGACCAAAACACCACCTTCTGGGGCTACCGCCGCGACAACGGCCGCGTCGGCGTGCGCAACCACGTCATCATCCTGCCGCTGGACGACCTGTCCAACGCCGCCGCCGAGGCCGTCGCCGCCGCGATCAAGGGCACCATGGCGATTCCCCATCCGTATGGCCGCCTGCAGTTCGGGCCGGACCTGGACCTGCATTTCCGCACGCTGATCGGCGCGGGCAGCAACCCGAACGTCGCCGCCGTGGTGGTAATCGGCATCGAGGAGGGCTGGACCAAGAAAGTGGTCGACGGCATCGCCCAGACCGGCAAGCCGGTGGTCGGCTTCGGCATCGAGGGCCACGGCGACCATGACACCATCATGCGCGCCTCCAAGGCCGCCCGCGAATTCGTGCAATACGCCACCGCGCTGCACCGCGTGGAGTGCCCGATCAACGAGCTGTGGGTGTCGACCAAGTGCGGCGAATCGGATACCACCTCGGGCTGCGGCGCCAACCCGACCGTCGGCAACGCCTTCGACAAGCTGCATCCACTGGGCACCACGCTGGTGTTCGGCGAGACCTCCGAGCTGACCGGCGGCGAGCATATCGTCGCGGCGCGCTGCGCCAACGACGAGGTGCGCCACCAGTTCATGGCGATGTTCGAGCGCTACCAGGGCATGATCGACCGCTGGAAGACCTCCGACCTGTCCGAGTCGCAGCCGACCAAGGGCAATATCGCCGGTGGCCTGACCACCATCGAAGAGAAGGCGCTGGGCAATATCCAGAAGATCGGCAAGAAGTGCACCGTCGACGGCGTGCTCGACAAGGCCGAGGCGCCGACGCATCCGGGGCTGTGGTTCATGGACTCGTCTTCGGCCGCGGCCGAGATGGTCACGCTGTGCGCGGCGGCCGGCTATGTGGTCCATTTCTTCCCGACCGGGCAGGGCAACGTGATCGGCAACCCGATCGTGCCGGTGATCAAGCTGTGCGCCAACCCGCGCACCGTGCGGCTGATGAGCGAGCACATGGACGTCGACTGCTCGGGCCTGCTGCAGCGCGAACAGACGCTGGACCAGACCGGCGACAAGCTGCTGGAATGCATGCTGGCCACCATCAACGGCCGCTGGACCGCGGCCGAGGCGCTCGGGCATCGCGAGTTCGTGCTGACCCGCATCCACGAGTCGGCATGATGAAGCGCATCTGCATCAGCGAGTTCATGGACCCGGCCGCGGTGCAGGCGCTGAGCGCCGGCTTCGACCTGCGCTACGAGCCGGGCTGGGTCGATCGCCGCGGCGAGCTGCTCGAGGTCCTGGACGGGGCGCACGCGCTGGTGGTGCGCAACCGCACCCAGGTGGACGCGGCGCTGCTCGCCAGCGCGCCGGCCTTGCGGGTGGTGGGACGGCTCGGCGTGGGGCTGGACAATATCGACGTCGCCGCCTGCCGCGAGCGCGGCATCCGCGTGATCCCCGCGGCGGGCGCCAATGCGCGTTCGGTGGCGGAGTACGTGGTGACCACGGCCGCCGTGCTGCTGCGCGGCGCATACCTGTCCAGCGCCGAGGTGGCGGACGGCCAGTGGCCGCGGCCCAGGCTGTCGGAGGGGCGCGAGGCGCTGGGCAAGACCCTGGGCCTGATCGGCTTTGGCGACATCGGCCGGCAGACCGCGGCGCTGGCACGCGCCTTCGGCATGGAAGTCATCGCCTGCGATCCGATGCTGCCCGCAGACGATCCGGTGTGGGCCGCCACCGGTGTGGCCTGCGTGGAGCTCGACGCGCTGCTGGCGCAGGCCGACGCGGTCAGCCTTCATGTGCCGCTGGTGGCGGCCACGCGCAACCTGATCGATGTCGGCCGGCTGGCGGCGATGAAGTCGGGCGCGGTGCTGATCAATACGGCGCGCGGTGGCGTGGTCGACGAGTCGGCGCTTGCCGACGCGCTGCGCGCCGGCCACCTGGCCGGCGCGGCGCTGGACGTGTTCGACAGCGAGCCGTTGCCCGCAGGCAGCGCGCTGCGGGGCGTCCCTAACCTGATCCTGACACCGCATGTGGGCGGCGTGACGCGTGAAGCCAATGCGCGCGTATCGATGATGATTGCCCGCGAGGTGCGGCAGTCGCTGGAGCAGATGCCATGAGCCGGATCGCATTGCAGGAACTGGAGCGCATGGCCGCCGCGGGCTTGCGCCGGGCCGGCGCCAGCGCCCTGCAGGCGCGGGCGACGGCAGCGGCGCTGGTGCGGGCCGATGCCGCGGGGCTGCCGTCGCACGGGGTCTCGCGCGTGCCGATGTACGTGGCGCACCTGCGCCATGACCGGGTCGACGGCAATGCCGAGCCGACGGTACAGGGCACGCGCGCCAGCGCGGTGCTGGTCGACGCGCGCTGCGGCTTTGCCTTCGCGGCGTGCGACCTGGCCATCGCCGAGGCCGTGGCACGCGCGCGCACAACCGGCGTCGGCGTGGCCGCGGTTACCAACAGCCACCACTTCGGCGCCGCCGCGCTGCCGCTGGAGGCGGTGGCGCGCGCCGGCATGGTCGGCATCGCCATGGGCAATTCGCCCGCGGCCATGCCGGCGTGGGGCGGCAAGCGGCCGCTGTTCGGCACCAACCCGATTGCGGCGGTATTCCCGCGGCAGGGCCATGCGCCGGTGGTAATCGACCTGTCGCTGTCGGAAGTCGCGCGCGGCAAGATCATGGTGGCGGCCAAGCAGGGCAAGCCGATTCCGCTCGGATGGGCGCTGGATGAGGCCGGCCAGCCGACCACCGACGCCCAGGCCGCGCTGCGCGGCTCGATGTTGCCGGCGGGTGGCGTCAAGGGCGCGATGCTGGCGTTGCTGGTGGAGCTGCTGGTGACGTCGCTGGCCGGGGCGCAGTTCGGCGCCGAGGCCGATTCCTTCTTCAGCGATGCCGGCAACCGTCCGCGCATCGGCCAGTTGTTCTTCGTGCTGGACCCTGGCGCCTTCGCCGGCTCGCAGGTCTACGCCGCGCGCGTGGAAGCGCTGCTGGCGGCGATGCTGGACGACGAAGGCACGCGCGTGCCGGGCGCCCGCCGCGAAACCGCGCAGGCGCAGGCGGCAGCGGACGGCGTCGACGTGCCCGACGCGCTCTGGCGCGAATTGCAATCGCTTGCGGGCGAGGAGGCTGGCGCGCCGCATTGATTTCCTCACAACGGACCCACGCTTAGATGGGCCGGCCATAACTACCGGAGACAAACCATGGATCGACGCTTGATGTGCGGCGCGCGCAGGCAACTGAACCGCGTGCTGCTTGCCTTGTCAGTTGTATCGGCCCTCGCTGCGCTGGCGCCTCGGACCGCCGTGGCGCAGGGCGGCAGCGATGCCGCCGCCGCGGACTATCCGAGCAAGCCGATCCGCTACGTGGTGCCGTTTGCGGCCGGCGGCCTGACCGACATCATGGCGCGCATGGTCGGCCACCAGCTCTCCGAAGAGTGGAAGAAGCCCATCGTGGTGGACAACCGGCCGGGCGGCAATGCCAACATCGGCGCCGAGCAGGTCGCCAAGGCGCCACCGGACGGCTACACCTGGCTGGCGGTCACGCTGACGCATGCGTCCAACGTGACCTTGTTTCCCAAGCTGCCGTTCAGCATGCAGAAAGACCTGGTGCCGGTGGCGCGGATCGCCTCGTCGCCGATGATGGTGGTGGTGCCTGCCAGTTCGCCGATCAAGTCGATGAAAGACCTGGCCGCGGCGGCCCAGAAATCCAAGCTGAACGCGGGCTCCAGCGGCAATGGCACGCCGCCGCACCTGACGCTGGCGCTGTTCGAAAGCCAGACCCGGACCAGCTTCACCCATGTGCCGTACAAGGGCGGCGCGCCGTCGATGACCGACCTGATCGGCGGCCAGATCGACGTGGTCTTCTCCAACTTCCCCGAGTCGCTCGCCTATGTGAAAGGCGGCAAGCTGCGCGCGCTGGCCGTGACCACGCGCGAGCGCCATCCGCTGCTGCCCGAGGTGCCTACGGTGGCCGAGGCCGGCTATCCGGAGCTGATCGTCGAGAACTGGACCGGCCTGATGATGCCGGCGGGCACGCCCAGGCCGATCGTCGACAAGGTGGCCGCCTCGGTCGCACGCATGCTGGCCGCCGAGTCGGTGCGCGGACGCATCGTCACCGCGGGCTTTACCCCCGCGGCCGGCGGCACGCCGTTCGCCGATTACTTCAGCGGCGAGGTGACGCGCTGGGCCCGGCTGATCGAAGAGAAGCAAATACGGGTCGAATAGCGGCGCGTCGGGCAGGGGGCGGAAAGTTTGGGCGGCCGGCTTTAGTATGATTCGCCATATCGATATGAGTCAGTCATGGATCGGCCGGCCGCCCCGCAGGCGGCATTGCAAAGGACACTAACGTGGGTTCCAGATTCGATGCCGGCGCAGCCATCGGCGGCGTGCTGTACAAGGACGTCAAGCACGCCATCCTGGCGGCCCTGGCCGAGGGCGAGTGGAAGCCGGGCGAGGCGATTCCGTCGGAGCGCAAGCTGATCGAGCGCTTCGGCGTCTCGATCGGCACACTGCGCAAGGCCATCGATGAACTGGTGGCCGAGAACATCATGATCCGCCACCAGGGACGGGGAACCTTCGTGGCGACGCACCGGCAGGAAGACCACTTCTTCCGCTTCTTCCGCATCGTGCGCCAGGACGGGTACCGCGAGTTCCCCACGGTAAAGCTGGCAAAGTTCCGCCGCGCCAAAGCCGACAAGGAAGAAGCCGCGGCGCTCGGGCTACCGCTCGGCGAAGCCGTGTTCCGCTTCACCAACGTGCTGTCGCTGGAAGGTCGCGCGGTCATGATCGACGCCATCACCGTCCCGGCGGAACGCTTCCGGACGCTCACCGAGAAGCTGCTGCGCGAGCGGCCGAATACGCTCTACAACTTCTACCAGGACGTCTTCGGCATCAACATCATCCGCACCGAAGAGCGCCTGCGCGCCGCGCTGGCCGACGAGGAAGACCATGAACTGCTGGGCATCCCCGTCGGCACTGCGATGCTGAAGATCCTGCGGGTGGCGTCGTCGTACCAGAACGAGCGCATCGAGTACCGCGTCTCCAGGCTGGATACTTCGGATTACGAGTTCGCGCTGTCGCAGCCGTGAATTACGCGGCGCTGGCGCCTGCGCTGTAGCGCCGCTGCAATTCCTCGAACGACACCAGTTCCCCGCAGATCGCACTGGCGGCCACCGTTGGCGGGCTGGCCAGCCAGACCTGTCCCGGACCGGAGCGCCCGGGAAAGTTGCGGTTGATCGAGCTGACCGTCACCTGCTCCGGCCGCTCCGACGAGCCCGGGCCGCAGTTGGCGCAGGCGCCGCAGGACGGCTGGAGAATGCGCGCGCCGATGGCCTGGAACGTTTCCATGTAGCCCTGGCGGATGCAATAGTCGCGCACATCGGTGGTGCCGAACTGCAAGTAGAGCGTGACCTGCGGCGCAAGGCGCAAGCCGCGCTGCACGGCCCAGTGCAGTACCTCGTGGTACCGGTCGAAGTCCTCGCGCTTGCCCGCCGTGCAGGAGCCGCCGTAGGCAATGTCGACGGGCACTCGCTGCGTCAACGCGGCCAGCGGCATGCCGTTGCCCGGATCGCCGGGGCGGGCCACCATGGGTTCGAGCGTGCCGCAGTCGATGTCGAGGGTGGCGGCGAACGCGGCGCCGTCATCGCTGCGCATCCAGGGCTCGATCTCGAAATCGATGCCGCGCCGTTCCCTGAGGAAGCGCACGGTCTCGGCGTCCGGCGCGACGATGCCGGTGAAGCCGCCCAGCTCGGCGCACATATTGGTCAGCGTGGCGCGCTCGTCGATCGACATCGCGCTGACCACCGGTCCGGTGAACTCGAACACCTTGCCGACGCCGGCGCCGGCCTTTATGTCGGCTCGGGCCAGCAGGTGCAGCACCACGTCCTTGGCCGTGACGCCCGGCGCTAGCACGCCGTGCAGGCGCACCTGGATGCATTGCGGCAGCGTCATGCGCACCGCGCCGGTCACGAAGGCATTGGCCATGTCGGTGGTGCCGACGCCAAACGCCACGCAGCCCAGCGCGCCGCTGTGCGGGGTGTGGGAATCGGTGCCGACCACGACCTGCCCGGGCAGGGCATAGCGCTCGGCCATCATGGCGTGCGAGATGCCCGCCGCACGCGCGACCGCGGCGCCGCGCGACTCGTCCTCGGTCAGCGTGCGATGGCACCGGAGCTGGTAGTCGCGCACGAAGTCACGCTGCGCCGCGCACATGCGGGCGACGTTGTCGACCAGCCCGCCGCGCACGTGGGCAGGGCTTTCACCGACATAGGAGGTGTGGTCCTCGAACACCACGATACGGTCCGCATCCCTGAGCTGCAGCGGCTTGCCGAACGCCGCGTGCAGCATGTGGGCGCACATGCCGGTGTAGTACTCGTGGATAAAGCGCCAGTCGGCCCGCACGAAAATACCGTCCCCTGCAACCGGGCGCTCCGGCGTCACCGGCGTTGCCAGCAGATGCCGCTGCACGATTTTCTCGAACAGGGTCTGCGGGCCGGTGAGGTGGCCGGACGGCGCGGGTTCCACGTCGCTCAGGTACGCCTGCCCGAACCTGAGCAGGCCGCCATGCCGCAGGATGGCTGCGGCGAGGGCGTCGCGCCCGGCTACCAGCGTGTCCGCGTCGATGGGCTCGCCTTGCTCCAGCCGGGTGAGCAGACTGAAGTCGGTCGAGGTGAACAGGCCGATGTTGTCGGCATTCTGTCGGTAGATGCGCTCGAAGCTGCGGGCGATGACGAGGCGGATGCCGGCCAGCTTCTCCGCCGCCGGACTATGCTCGCGCGACGAGCCCTTGCCGTAGCGGTTGCCGGCAACGGTCACGGTGAAGCCGCCTTCGCGGATCGCGCCGGCCGGGACCGGGCACACGCCTTCGACCTTGTAACCGGTATAGGGATAGCGGCCGAGCGCGTCGTCATAGTGCGTCAGGATCGGCACCGGCGTGATCTCGTCGGTCGAAACGTCGTCGCGCAGCGCGCCGGCGCCGGCCAGCGTCATCGGCTGCCCCTGCAGCTGTGCCGTCATGGCCGATGCCGAGTCGGCTAGGAACAGGATGCGGGCCGTGGCCCCGATGGCGCTCATGCAGGTCTCCGAAGGCATTTCGGTGCAACTCTACCGGCCCTGGCGCGCGCGCACGAAGCGCTGATGCGGCATCGCGGCTATCTGCGCCAGACATATCAGGGTAAACCCGGTAATCGTCCGCAGCTGCCGTTCGGCAACACCGTCGTTCCCCCGAAGGCGGGAACCCAGTGACTTTTTCTCGAGGCGAGTGAAAGACACTGGATTCCCGCCTTCGCGGGAATGACATTAGTGGTTGATACCTCAACTGAACGCATTAGGAGTCATGCGCAACGCTTGCCGCAAGGTTAGTATCGGGCGACATTCCGGCTTGCCCACCCGGGCGCTCTGACCCATGCACCGCATCGATCCCGTCAACATCCAGCTGTTCCTGGCCGCGGCCCGCGAAGGCTCGATCAAGCGCGCGGCCGAAACCGAGCATATCGCCCAGTCGGCGCTGAGCCGGCGCATCGCGGAGCTGGAACGCAGCCTGGGGGTGGTGCTGTTCGTGCGCTCTCCTGCCGGCGTGGTGCTGACCGATGCCGGCGCCCGCGCGCTGGAATTGGGGCGCAAGCTGAACGAGGACATCGCCAGCTTTGCGCGCGAGGTGCAGGACCTTGGCGACCGGGTCGCCGGTGTGGTGCGCGTGTCGGCCAGCCCGTCGGCGATCATCGGCTTCCTGCCGGAGCGCCTGCATGCGTTCAAGGCGGCGCATCCGCTAGTCGAGATCGCGCTGTACGAGCGCTCCACTGCGGAAACGCTACGTGCCTGCCTCGATGACCGGGCCGACGTCGGCATCGGCGTCGCGGCCAAGACGCCGGGCGGGCTGGAATCGTGGGCCTTTGGCAGCGATCCGCTCAATGTGGTGGTGCCGTCGTCGCACGCGCTGGCCCGGCGCAAGCGCATGCGCTATGCCGAGGTGCTGGAACATCCGCTGGTGGTGGTGCAGCCGGGCGGCGCGCTCGACCAGGACCTGCGCGAGCAGGCGGCCAACCTGCGCCTGCCGTTCAACCAGGGCGTGACTGTCTCCAGCTTCGAGGCCGCCTGCCGTATGGTGGAGGCGGGGCTCGGCATCGCCGTGCTGCCGGCCAGTGCCGGCGCGGCCTATGCGGGCACGCGGCGCTTTGTGCGCGTGCCGCTGGATGAACCGTGGCGCCAGCGCCAGTTGCGCATCTATGCCCCGTACAAGCAGCCGCGGCTGCGTGCGATCGCCGCCATGATCGAGGCGCTGCAGCCAAAGGCGGGAGCCGACGCTATGCCAGGCTGAGATACCCGGTCCAGCGGATTAGCACTCGGCCACGCGGCGTCGCAACCCTACACTCCGTGCCAAAGCCACCGTCCACGGTGCGATTCGACCCACGGAGACAAACCATGCAGACCTCGCTGTTTCGACAGGCGTGCAAGGCGCTTGCGGCCCTGACCACGCTGGCAATGCTTGGCGGCCAGGCCGTTCCAGCCCATGCGCAGGATGGCAAGCCGCTCAGGCTGATCGTGCCGACCCAGCCCGGCTCGCAGGCCGATGCCGTGGCCCGCGCGCTGAGCCAGCCGCTGGGCAAGCAGCTGGGCCAGTCGGTGGTGGTCGAGAATATCGCCGGCGCCGGCGGCGTGCCGGGCACCCAGCAGATCGTGCGCGCGCCGAAAGACGGCTCGACGCTGGGCCTGATCTCGTCGAACCACGTCATCAACCCGTTTATCTACAAGAGCCTGCCGTATGACGCGCTGCAGGACATCACGCCGATCACCGTGATCGGCACGCTGCCGCTGGTGCTGGTGGTCAATCCCGCGGTGAGCGCGCACAACACCCGGGAACTGCTCACGCTGCTGAAGTCGAAACCGGGCGAACTGAACTACGGCTCGTCGGGCAACGGCACGGTGCTGCACCTGGCCGGCCAGCTGCTGGCCAGCGAGGCCAAGGTGGATATCCGCCACGTGCCGTACAAAGGCGCCGGCAACTACACCACCGACCTGGTCGGCGGCCAGGTGCAGATGGGCTTTCTGACCGTGCAGGCGGTGCTGCCGCTGATCAAGGCGGGCAAGCTTCGGGCGATCGCCGTGTCCACCGCGCAGCGGGTGCCGGCGCTGCCCGAGGTGCCAACCCTGGCGGAATCGGGTGTGCCGCGCTACAGCTTCGATGCGTGGCTGGCGATCGTCGGCCCCGCGGGCATGCCGAAGCCGGGCGTGCAGGACCTGCAGGCGAAGATCCAGGCCACGCTGCGCGAGCGCGAAGTGCAGGAGCAACTGTCGGCGCAAGGGCTGGTGGTGACGGGCACCGGCGCCGACGCGGCGGTGCCGTTCTTCAGGAACGAGCTGGACAAGCATGCGCGCATCGTCAAGCAGGCCGGCGCTACGCTGAACTAAGGGCTCCGGGCCGGGCAAGCCGGTCCGCCACACGCTTGTGTGCGTCAGCTGCCGCAGGCGTGGATCAGGAATTCGCGCAGCGCATCGGCGGGCTTGCCCAGCTTGCGGCCGGGCTGCCACAGCATGCCGACCTCCATGTCGGGCACCGCATTGGCAATCGGCCGGGCTTCGATCTGCTTGCCTTCCAGCGACCAGGGCCGATACACCATGTCGGACAGCACGGTGACGCCGAAGCCATGCGCCACCAGCCCGCGCAGCGCTTCCATCGAGCCGGTGCGGAAGGCGATGTTGGGCGCAAGCCGGTGGCTGCGCCAGTAGCGCAGCGTCGAGTCCTCGGCCTCGTCGACGGTAATCAGCAGGTACGGATACGCCGCGATATCGCGCAGCGAAGGCCGCTCCACCTCCAGCAGCGGATGACTGGCCGAGGTCCACAACTGGCGCCGCGACCGCATCAGCGTATGGCGCTGGAAGCGCTGCGGCTTTTCCAGGTTGGACAGCAGCGCGATGCCGAACTCGATCTCGCCCGCCAGCACGGCGCGCTCGATGTCGGGGCGGTCCATGTCGAGCAGGTCCAGTTCGATATCCGGATAGTTGGTGCGGAAGCGCGCCAGCAATCCCGGCAGGAAGTATCCCAATACCGTATATGACGCCGCCAGCCGCACGCTGCCCTGCAGCCCGTGCACCTGGAAGCGCGGCTCGCGCAGCGCGTCTTCGACCGAATCCAGGATCTGGCGCGCATGCTGGAAAAACAGGTGGCCTTCGGCCGTCAGCGTCACGCCGTGCGGCCGGCGCTCGAACAGGCGCACGCCCAGGCGCTGCTCCAGCGCCAGCACGGCATTGGTCACGGCCGACTGCGACACGTGCTCGGCGGTCGCCGCCATCGAGAACTGCCCGGTTTCCGCCGCCGCGACGAAATAGCGGAACTGCCGCAGCGTGACTTCCTTGGCCAGTCTTTCCGAGCCTTCGCGCGCTTTAAACATGGTGTCTCCGAGGTATCCGTTTTGCGGATATCAGGTGTTGGAATTGATGATTTTACGATGAGCGCGCCGGTTTCTACACTCCTTCGGACAGCAAATAAAAGCAGCCAGAACAAAGCCCGGAGACCCACATCGTGAATGCCCCGCTGAACCCCGCCTTGCTGGAAGCCCTGTCCAGCGCCAGCCTGGACGACAAATACACCTTGGAGAAAGGCCGCGTCTACATGAGCGGCGTGCAGGCGCTGGTGCGCCTGCCGATGCTGCAGAAGGCGCGCGACCGCGCCGCCGGGCTCAATACCGCCGGCTTTATCTCGGGCTACCGCGGCTCGCCGCTGGGCGGCGTCGACCAGGCGCTGTGGAAGGCCAAGCAGCATCTCGCGGCCAGCGACGTGGTGTTCCAGCCGGGCGTCAACGAAGACCTGGCCGCCACCGCGGTGTGGGGCAGCCAGCAGGTCAACCTGTTCCCCGGCGCGAAGCGCGATGGCGTGTTCTCAATGTGGTATGGCAAGGGGCCCGGCGTCGACCGCTCCATCGACGTGCTCAAGCACGCCAACTCGGCCGGCTCGTCGCGCCATGGCGGCGTGCTGCTGCTGGCCGGCGACGACCATGCCGCCAAATCCTCCACCGTGGCGCACCAGTCCGAGCACGTGCTGCAGGCGGCCGGCATCCCGGTGCTGTACCCCGCCAACGTGCAGGAATACCTGGACTACGGCCTGCACGGCTGGGCCATGAGCCGCTATTCGGGGCTGTGGGTGGCGATGAAGTGCGTCACCGACGTGGTCGAGTCGACCGCCTCGGTCGAGATCGACCCGAACCGCGTGCAGGTCGCGCTGCCGCAGGACTTTGCCATGCCGGCGGGCGGCCTCAATATCCGCTGGCCCGATTCCCCGCTGGAGCAGGAAGCGCGGCTGCTCGACCACAAGTGGTATGCGGCGCTGGCCTACGTGCGCGCCAACCGCCTGAACCGCGTGGTGCTCGATTCGCCCAACGCGCGCTTCGGCATCATGACCGCCGGCAAGGCCTACCTGGATGTGCGCCAGGCGCTGGTGGACCTGGGCCTGGATGACGACACCTGCGCGCGCATCGGCATCCGCGTCTACAAGGTCGGCTGCGTGTGGCCGCTGGAAGCGCACGGCGCGCGCGAGTTCGCCACCGGCCTGGAAGAGATCCTGGTGGTCGAAGAAAAACGCCAGATCCTCGAATACGCGCTGAAGGAAGAGCTGTACAACTGGCGCGAGGATGTGCGGCCCAAGGTCTTCGGCAAGTTCGACCAACGCGGCAACGACGGCGGCGAATGGTCGGTGCCGCGCGGCGACTGGCTGCTGCCGGCGCACTACGAGCTGTCGCCGGCGCTGATCGCCAAGGCCATCGCGCGCAGGCTGGAACGCTTCGACCTGCCGGCCGAGGTGCGCGCGCGCATTGCCGCGCGCGTGGCGCTGATCGAGGCCAAGGAGCGCGAAGCGGCGCAGCCGCGCATCGCGGTGGAGCGCAAGCCGTGGTTCTGCTCCGGCTGCCCGCACAACACCTCGACGCGCGTGCCGGAAGGCTCGCGCGCGCTGGCCGGCATCGGCTGCCACTACATGACCTTGTGGATGGACCGCAATACCGAGACCTTCAGCCAGATGGGCGGCGAGGGCGTGGCGTGGACCGGCCAGATGCACTTCACCGACGACAAGCACGTGTTCGCCAACCTGGGCGACGGCACGTACTTCCATTCGGGGCTGCTGGCGATCCGCGCGTCGATCGCGGCCCGGGCCAATATCACCTACAAAATCCTGTTCAACGATGCGGTGGCGATGACCGGCGGTCAGCCCATCGACGGCGTGCTGACGGTGCCGCAGATCGCGCACCAGGTGCTGGCCGAAGGCGCGAAGAAGCTGGTGGTGGTCACCGACGAGCCTGCCAAGTATGGCGATGGCGCGATGCTGCCGTCCGGCGTGGCGGTGCTCCATCGCGACCAGCTCGATGCCGTGCAGCTGGAGCTGCGCGACACCGAAGGCGTCACCATCCTGATCTACGACCAGACCTGCGCCACCGAGAAGCGCCGCCGCCGCAAGCGCGGCACCTATCCGGATCCGGCCAGGCGCGCCTTTATCAACGACGCGGTGTGCGAAGGCTGTGGCGATTGCTCGGCCAAGTCCAACTGCCTGTCGGTGGAGCCGCTCGAGACCGAGCTTGGCACCAAGCGCAGGATCAACCAGTCGTCGTGCAACAAGGACTTCTCCTGCGTCAACGGCTTCTGCCCGAGCTTTGTCACCGCCGAGGGCGCTCAGGTGCGCAAGCCTGCAGCTGCGGCTGGCAAGGGCAGCGGCGCCGACTTCGCGGCGCTGCCGCAGCCGCGACTGCCCGCGCTGGAGCGGCCTTACGGCGTGCTGGTCACCGGCGTCGGCGGCACCGGCGTGGTCACCATCGGCGGGCTGCTGGGCATGGCTTCGCACCTGGAGCGCAAGGGCGTGACCGTGCTCGACATGGCCGGCCTGGCGCAGAAGGGCGGGGCGGTGATCAGCCACGTGCAGATCGCGTCCGCTCCCGAGCACCTGCATGCGACCCGCATCGCCACCGGCGAGGCGCGCCTGGTGATCGGCGGCGACGCCATCGTCTCGGCCTCGGCCGAAGTGCTGTCCAAGGTCCGGCACGGCCTGACCGCCGCCGTGGTCAACAGCGCCAACACCCCCACCGCGGAGTTCATCAAGAACCCCAAGTGGAAGTTCCCGGGCGCCAGCGCCGAGCAGGACCTGCGCGCCAGCGTGGGCGAGGCCTGCGCCTTCTTCGACGCCAGCGCCTGGGCGGTGACCCTGCTGGCCGACGCGATCTACTCCAACCCGCTGCTGCTGGGCTATGCCTGGCAGAAGGGCTGGATCCCGCTGCAGCACGCCAGCCTGGCGCGCGCGATCGAACTCAATGGGGTTTCGGTCGAGAAGAACCGTCTCGCCTTCGAATGGGGCCGTTATCTCGCCCACCACGGCGAGGCCGCGGTCAGGGCGCTGCTGCCGGCTGCGCCGACCGCCGCCAGCGCGCAGGTCGTGTCGATGCCGCAGACGCTCGACTCGCTGATCCGCAAGCGCGAGGCGATGCTGACCGAGTACCAGAACGCCGCCTACGCCGCGCGCTATCGCAGCGCCGTCGAACGCATCCGTGCCGCCGAACAGCAACTGGGCATCGACCGCAAACTGCCGCTGACCGAGGCCGTGGCCCGTAACCTGGCCAAGCTGATGGCGTACAAGGACGAGTACGAGGTGGCGCGCCTGTACACCGACCCCGCCTTCCTCGACAAGCTGCGCGCGCAGTTCGAGGGCGAGCCCGGCCGCGACTACCAGCTCAATTTCTGGCTGGCGCCGCCGTTGCTGGCCAAGACCGACGACAAGGGCCATCTGGTCAAGCGTCGCTTCGGTCCGCGCACCCTGACGGCATTCCGCCTGCTGGCGCGCCTGAAGGGTCTGCGCGGCACCGCGCTCGACGTGTTCGGCAAGACCGCCGAGCGCCGCGCCGAGCGCGCGCTGGTGAGCGACTACCTGGCTATGGTCGAAGAGTTCGCGGGTTCACTGAGCGCGGACAACCTCGACACCGCACTGGCCCTGGCCGCGCTGCCGGACGATATCCGTGGCTACGGTCATGTGAAGGAGGCCAGCATGGCCGCGGCGGCGGCGCGGCGCGAGGCGCTGCTGGCGCAATATCGTGGCGCGGCGCGGCGGGATGCGGCCTGACGCGGTAGCGCCCGCGGAGATCCTCGCCGCGACGTGAGGTCAACGGGGGCAGGAATCCTGCATGGGCGCCGCACAACTGCCGCCGCGGCGTGGTTGCGGCCAGGGCCACGCCCCATGCAGAATGGCAGCAAAACTACCTGCCCCCGACATGGAAACGCCAGACCGCCTGCTGCGCAGCTTTTTGCGCATTGCCTCGCTGAAGTCGCTGTCGAAGGCTGCGGATGACCTGAACCAGACGCAGTCCGGTGTCAGCAAGCAACTGGCCGCGCTCGAAGCCCATCTTGGCAAGGCGTTGTTTACGCGAACGGGGCGCGGCGTTGCCCTGACGGAAGCCGGGCAAAAACTGCAGCAAGCGATCGAAGGGCCCTATCGCGCCATCGATCATGCCGTGGACATGATCCGCGACGCGCATGGCAGCACCGAAGGGACGGTCAGGCTGGCCCTGGTCCACACCGTCAGCTACTACTTCATCGGCGATGTGGTGGCGAGTTTCGTCAGTGCGCATCCCGGGGTCAACCTGTCGATGATGGGGCGTAGCTCGCCGGAAGTGGTGGCGCTGGTGGAAAGCGGCAAGGCCGACCTGGGCGTGGCTTACGATACCGCGGTGGACACTGCCTCACTGGCGGTTTATCCGCTCTTCGACGATACGATGTGCCTGGTGGAACAGGGTACGATGGCCCCGGCTGCTGCGGACGACGCCGGCGTCGACCTGGCCGGGCGCGACCTGCGCCTGGTTGCCTTCCCGCATGGCTATGCATTGCGACGGATGCTCGATAGTGCCGGCCTGAAGGGCACTTATGTCGCGGAGGCGGAAACGGTGGACGCCATGCTCAAGCTGGTTTCCGCCGGGGTAGGGTCATGCATCCTGCCGAGCCGCGTGCCTGACAAGCTGCTGGCCGAGTATGGCCTGTGCAAGGTGAAGATCCATACACCGCTGTTGAAACGGCGCATGGTGGCGGTGGCGCATCCCGAGCGCCAGCCCTTTCCGCTGGCAGCAGCCTTGCTCTCCTGTGCGCTCCAGGTTGCCAAGGCGCTGGACACGTGAAGCCGTGACATAGCTGCTATGAAGCCGGCTCCGTAGCTCGCCGGCACCCCCGATCCGATACTGGTTCCCGATCCTTCCGACCTCTTGTCGCAGGGAAAACCCGGAGAAAACCAGTATGAACGCCCCCCTCAGAGACAAGTCGTATTTCGACCAGCGTGCGTCCAGCGACATGGCGAAGCATCTGCCGAGCCAGTCGCGCAGCACGCAGGAAACCATGGCCTATGCCTGCCGGATCCTGGCGATGACGGAGCAGGAGGCCGGCCTGGCGGGCCAGATCAGTGTCCGCTCCGAACGACCGGGCGCTTACTGGACGCTGCGTTTCGGGCTCGGCTTCGACGAAGCGACGCCGGCGGACTTTATCGAGGTCGATCGCGATCTCAACACGGTGAGCGGCGGCGGCATGGCCAACCCGGCGACGCGTTTCCACCTGTGGGTCTACGACGCCCGGCCGGACGTCAACGCCATCATCCATACCCATTCGCCGTGGGCCAGCGCGCTGGCTGCCGCGCGCCAGCCTCTGGTCATCGCGCAGATGGACATGACCCCCCTGCACAACGACTGCGCGTTCCTCGGCGACTGGCCGGGAGTTCCGATCGCAGACCAGGAGGGCGTGATCATCTCGGAAGCGCTGGGAGACAAGCGCGCGATCATCCTCGCGCACCACGGCTATCTGACCGCAGGCAAGAGCTGTGAAGAGGCGACCTACCTGTCCGTTTATCTCGAGCGCGCTGCCCGCATGCAGATCCGCGCCCAGGCTTTCGGTCCGCTCACGCCGGTCGATGACGAGCTGGCCAGGGAGGCTCACGACTACCTGCTGAAGCCGTCCATCGTCAACTCCACCTTCGCGTACTGGGCGCGCCAGACGCACGGCATCGCGCCGTACGTCAAGCCGTGACGGGCCGGCAGCACGCACCAGAACAGACAAGGAGACAAGACGATGACTACGCAACAAGGCATGCGCTCGCGCCGCCACTACATCACGGCGGGCCTCGCCAGCATGATGGGCACGACCATCGAATGGTATGACTTCTTCCTCTACGGCACCGCCGCGGCCCTGATCTTCAACAAGATTTTCTTTCCCGCGTTCGATCCGCTGACCGGGACCCTGGCGGCCTTCGCCACCTACTCGGTCGGCTTCTTCGCGCGCCCGCTGGGTGGCATCGTCTTCGGCCATTTCGGCGACCGGGTCGGACGCAAGTCCATGCTGCTGATCACGCTGTTCATGATGGGTATCCCGACCATCCTCATCGGGCTGATCCCGTCCTATGACAGCATCGGCTACTGGGCGGCGGTCGCGCTCGTGCTGCTGCGCTTCCTGCAGGGCGTCGCGGTCGGCGGCGAGTGGGGCGGTGCGGTGCTGATGGCCGTCGAGCACGCACCCGAAGGCAAGAAGGGCTTTTTTGGCAGCCTGCCGCAGGCCGGGGTGGCACCGGGCCTGATCTTGTCCTCTCTGGCGATGGGCATGGTCGCGACCCTGCCGGAGCAGGACATGCTGACGTGGGGGTGGCGCGTGCCGTTCCTGGCGAGCGTGGTCCTGCTGGCGGTAGGCTGGTTCATCCGGGCGAAAGTGAGCGAATCCCCGGACTTCGAGCAGATGAAAAAGTCTGGCGACAAGGTCGAGATGCCGGCCCTGGTGGTGCTGCGCCGCTATCCACGCCAGGTCCTGACCGTGGTCGGTGGCCGCCTGGCGGAAGTTACGTGGTTCTACACCGTGGTGACGTTTGCACTGGCCTACGCCACGGGAACGCTCGGCATACCCAAGACCGTGATGCTGGATGCCACGGTCTGGGGCGCTGCGGTCGCGATGTTCACCATGCCGCTGTTCGGCATCCTGGGCGACCGCTTCAGCTTCAAGTGGGTATTCATGGCCGGCACCGTCGGGATCCTGGTCTTTGCGCCGCAGTTCTTCGCGCTGCTGCAAACGCTCGATGCGGGCAACGTCACGATCGCCATGGCGATTGCGATCGGCCTCGTCTACGCATGCCTCTATGGACCCGAAGGCAGCCTGTTCTCTGCCCAGTTTCCCCCGGAGGTCCGTTATAGCGGCATCTCGATCGCGGTGCAGGTGTCAGGTGCGATCGGCGGCGGCCTGGCGCCCATCGTGGCCACGTCGCTGTTGAATCATGGCGGCGGCGACCCCTCATACATCGTCTGGTACCTGGGTGCGCTCAGCGTGATCGCCTTTGCCAGTACGGCACTGATGCGGGATGTGAACGGGGCCAGGCACGCGGTCCCGCTGGCAAAGGGAGAGCGGGTATGAACGCCGGTGGGCATATCGACTACTACTTCTGGCTCAATTCCGACTGGGCGTACCTGGGCGCAGACAGGCTCGATGCCCTGGCACGCCGCACGGGGGTGGAAATCCGGCACAAGCCGGTCGATCTTCCCGAGGTGTATGCACGGACGGGAGGGGTGCTGCTGGGGCAGCGTTCAGCGGAGCGACAGCGCTATCGGATCGTCGAGCTGGAGCGATGGTGCAGGAAGCTGGGGATCCACGTGAACCCCACGCCCAGGTACATGTGTCCGGACGCGGAGCTCGCCTCTCGTATAGTGATCGCTGCCGATGGGCTGGGTTTGCCCGTCCTTCCGTTGTACAAGGCAATTCTTCGCGCCGAATGGTGCGAGGACCTGGACATCTCGGCCGAGCCGACGCTGCAAGCCATCCTCGAACGCCTCGGCCTGGACGGCAGCGGTGTCATGGAGCTGGCGCGCGCCAGCGAAGCGGGAATGCGGTACCGGCGCTACACCGATGAGGCCGTCGGCGCCGGCGTGTTCGGATCGCCCACCTATGTGTTCGAAGGCGAATTGTTCTGGGGCCAGGACCGGCTCGACATGCTCGAGGACGCAATCCGGGCGCGAAGCCCCGCCCGGACCGGATAGCGGCAGCACGCGCCCGCTCGATCCTTTACGCGTTCCACGGCCCGGCGACATGCAGCACCAGTTTGCTCGCCGCCTGGCCCGACCGTACCAGCTCGAGCGCGTGCCCGGCCTGTTCCAGCGGCAGGCATTCGATGCGAGGCGGCCGCAAACGCCCGTCGTTCATCAGCGCGGCGATTTCCGCGAGCCGCACGCCGCTTGGCATCTTGCTGAACGCGACGGCGCTGCGCACGCCGCGCCGAGCCGCCTCGGCGGGATCGGGGCCGTGGTCGCCGCTGACCAGCGTCAGGATGGCGAC
Source organism: Cupriavidus nantongensis (assembly GCF_041726985.1). GTDB lineage: Bacteria > Pseudomonadota > Gammaproteobacteria > Burkholderiales > Burkholderiaceae > Cupriavidus > Cupriavidus nantongensis_A. Next base: position 2,318,206 of record NZ_CP168302.1, read on the forward strand.
GAGGATGCCGCCGGGCCTGAGCAGGTCCAGCCCCATCGGCAAGGTGCCGCATCCCACCGTGTCGAGGACCAGGTCGACGCCGGCCGGCGCCCACGCCCGCACGGCGCCACCGATATCGCTTGCGCGGTAGTCGATGGCCAGCTCGCAGCCGAGCGCCAGTAGCGCGTCGCGGCGGGGCGCGCTGCAGGTGACGGCGACGGTGGCGCCGGCGGCCCTGGCCAGTTGCACGGCGAACGTGCCGACCGCGCCCGCGCCGCCGTGCACCAGCACGGTCTGGCCCGGGCGTAGTCCGCCTTCGTCGAACAGTCCGGTCCAGGCGGCCAGCGCCGGGGTCGGCACCGCCGCGGCTTCGGCGAATCCGACGTTGTCCGGAATCGGCACCACGCAATCCTGGCCGACGGCTACGTATTCCGCATACGATCCCCATTGGCCGGCGCCGACCCCGGTTTGCGCAAACACCCGCTGTCCGCGCACGAAGCCCGTGACGCCGGCGCCGACCGCGGCCACCACGCCGCTGGCATCGAAGCCGAGCACGAAGGGAAAGCTGGCTTGCATGAAGGCGCTCAGATAGCCCTCGCGGCATTTCCAGTCGGCGGGATTCACGCCGGCGCAGGCGACGCGGATCAGCACTTCGCCGGCAGCCGGCCCCGGCCTTGCGACCTCGCCAAGCCGGATCACCTCGGACCCGCCGTGACGGTCGATCAGGACCGCGCGCATGTTCTGTTCCATAAGGCTTACCTCGTCGACAGTTCGGACTGGGCCAGCGCCGGATGGGCCCAGGCCGGGATGACGGGCGACGGCAGCACGCCTTGGCCGTCGAGCGTGCGAACCTGCAGTCCGTGCGCAAGCGGAAAATGCAGGCTATGGGCGATCTGGCCGGTGTGCCGTCGTGCCGGCACGCTGCAGAGCGCCAGCGCGGTTTCCACCAGGTATTCCACGGGCTCGGTGGGATAGCCGTCGGGGATGTAGCGCTCGCTGCCCGGCGTGAGGATCGCGGTGCTTGGCGCCACGGAGTTGACGGCGATGCCGTCGCCCTCCAGTTCCGCGGCCAGGCCTTCGGTGAACCGGTTGATGGCCGCCTTGACGGCAGCGTAGGCGGTGACGCCGCCGGCGCGGTCAAAGTCCTGGTAGGGACGCGCCGGCGACAGCGCCGTGACCGAGCCCAGGTTCAGGATCCAGCCTGCGCCGCGGGCGCGCATCAGCGGGATCGCGGCGCGGCTCAGCACGAACGGGATGCGCAGGTAGTGGTCGACGGTCCGGTCGAAGGTGTCCAGCGGCATCGCGTCGATGGGGCTGTATTCGGCCAGGCCGGCATTGTTGACCAGGATGTCCAGGCCACCCGCGGCCTCGGCGGCCTGCAACACAAGACGGTCGCGCTGCGCGGGATCCTCCAGATCCGCCGCCAGCGCCATGGCGCGGCCGCCTTGCCGCCTGATCAGCGCCACGGTCTCGGCCAGCGTGCCAGGATCTTCCCCGGAGTTGCCGGCGCGCCGTGCGCTGGCCACTACCAGCGCGCCTTCCGCCGCGAAGCGCTGCGCGATGGCACGGCCGATGCCGCGGCTGGCGCCGGTCACCAGTGCGATCTTTCCTGTCAGTGTTCCGTATGCGGTCATGATGCGGTTTCCTCCCTATGGCTGTGGCTGGCAATCTGGCTGGCAATCAGGCTGGTCGCGAGCGGGCAGAAGGCATGGGAGATCGCCTCGACCGTCCATTCCGGAAACTCCGGGTCGAACCAGCGGTCGACCCGTCCCCAATGGAACGGGTGCATCAGGTATTCGCCCAGCAGGTCGTCCGCGCCGGCGAATTCCTGCTGCCAGACATGGGTCCATGTATTCGGCGATAACGGCGACAACACGCGGGCCAGCCGCCAGTTGCGGATGCTGGGCATGTACGCCGGCATCCGCAGCAGGTCCTGCTCCAGTGCGTGTACCTGCCAGGGCTGCGCTTCAGGGCGGACCCGGAACATCAGCGTGCGCCAGACGCCGTCGTGCAGTTGCGGCGCACGCATGCCGCCCGCGATCGCGCGGTAGGCGGCGTGATCGGCCGTTGCGATGCCGTCCAGCGCCGCGGCGAGGCCGCCGGCATCGGCCTGCGCGCCGGACGAGTCAGTTTTGAATTGCAGGTCGAGCGTGTAGTCGCCGGCGCCCCAGCTTCCGGTCAGGTTGCGGCCGAGCGCGACCCGCTGCAGGCCCGGCAGCCTTTCAATGCGGTCGAGCAGGGCTGGCTCGGGGTCGGGCATCCCGTCGCAAATTCCGGTGTGCAGGCGCAGTTGCGCAGTCTCAAGGCGCATCGCAATGCTCCTTCGGCTGCGGCAGCACGTTTGTCGCGGCGGCCATCACATGGCGGCGGCGGGATTGGCACAGGGAGCCGACCGTCGACCAGAAGGCGAGGGCGGGACCGTCAATGCCGGCGCGCATGGCGTAATAGGCTGGCGCATCCGGCACTTGCCAGAGCAACCACAACGTATTGGGCGCATCTTGCAGCGCCACGGGCGGCGACACCCAGCGATGCAGCAGCGTCAGGCCCCTGGCGGCGCTGCCGGGCAGGTAGCGGGATTCCAGCAGGTCCAGCACGGCGGGCAGCTGGCCGGGCGCGAGCACGATTTCATCGAGTATGTGGATCATGGCTGAGTGGGTCCTCTCATGGGTTGTCCCGTATAGGCATGGCGTTGCGCGCATGGCAACCTCCATGGCCGCCGGGACGATTATGGAAGGCCCGTTGGCGACGCACCCCTACCCGGACGATCAATCACCGCTACCGAAGCAATCACGACCAGCGCCCATGAACGCCCACATCCCGGGTCCCGTCCCTGTTCCGCACGGCATGGTGCAGCGCTTGCTGGATGAGCTGAAGCGGCAGGGCGTCGAGGTGCCGGGCGCCGGCACGGAACCGCCGCGGCCGGCACAGTTCACCGCGCTCTATCGCGCCGCGATCGAGCGGCTGGAAGCGCTGGTCGCCAAAGGCGACGGCCACCCGCCCATGTGCAAGCAGGAAGTGGATCTGCTGTGCCGCTGCGTGTTGAGTTGCCAGACGCTGCGCGAGGCGATCCACTGCGCGGCCGATTTCTGCGCGATGCTGTATCCGCGCGCCGGCGCGCTCAGCCTGGGCGAGCGCGCGGGCCAGGCGGTCTTTCGGATGGATTCGCTGCGGCGGGTTAAATCTTCGGCCGCCTGCCTGGTGGACCTGACGGGACTCTTCTTCTATCTGCTGCTGTTCGGCTGGCTGGTGGGCCAGCCGATACGCCCGACCCGGGTCAGCCTGGCGCATCCGCGGCGCGAGGACGCCTTGCCATTCCTCGGCTTGTTCCATGCGCCGGTGACGTCGGGCAACGCAGCCTACGGCTTCGAGTTCGACCAGGCCTTGCTCGACCGGCCGGTGGTGCGCCAGGCCGCGGAGCTTCAGGCTTTCCTGAAGGACCTGCCGTACCGGCTGGTCGGGGCGCCGGTCGAGGTCGTGTCGCTGAGCCAGCAAGTGCGCGGCACGCTGCACGCGGCGCTGGTGCATGGCGCGCGGCTGCCGACGCTGGCCGAGCTGGCAGTGCGCTTCGATGTCAGCGAACCGACGCTGCGCCGCCGGCTCGCGGCGGACGGCAGCAGCTACCGGCAATTGCGCGAGCACAGCCTGCAGGAATACGCCGAGCAATGCCTGCGGACCACCCGCTGGACCATTGGCAGGATCGCCGAGCAGCTTGGCTTTGCCAGCGAGGAAGCCTTTCGCCGCGCCTTCCAGCGCTGGACCGGGCACGCGCCAACGCAGTACAGGCGCGCCAGCCAGGGTATGCCAACAGGGTAAGCCCACGGCACTGCGGTAATTCATGCACGGCGCCGGCGGCAATATATGCAAAGCCGGCCGGCACGGCGGCACGCGCCGCTCGCCGGATGCAACGTGGTGAAGCCGGCGAAGCCGATGGCATGACGCTTGCTGCCTCCGTTCCATTCCCCCAGGAACATGACCCAGCGGAGGCGCCCATGGCACTGGAAGACCCGCTTGCTCCCCCGGCATCCGAGGCCGGCACACTGCAACAGATCCCCACCACGCTGCATATCAACGGCATCACGCACGAACTGCTGCTGGCCCCGTGGGTCATCCTGCTGGACCTGCTGCGCGAGCAACTGCAGCTCACCGGCACCAAGAAGGGCTGCGACCACGGCCAATGCGGCGCCTGCACGGTGCTGGTCGGCGGCAGGCGCATCAAGTCGTGCCTGTGCCTGGCCGTGTCCTATGACGGCGCCGACATCACCACCGTGGAGGGGCTGGCCGATCGCGACACGGGCGCGCTGCATCCGCTGCAGCAGGCCTTTATCGACCACGACGCGTTCCAGTGCGGCTATTGCACGCCGGGACAGCTGTGCTCGGCGCTGGGCCTGCTGAACGAGCACCCGCCGGCAAGCCGGCAAGAGATCCGCGAGCGCATGAGCGGCAACCTGTGCCGCTGCGGCGCGTATGCGCAGATCGTCGAGGCGATCGCCGAAGTCGCCGGGCTGACTGACCGCGACCAGGAGCCATCATGAACCCGTTCCGCTATGAGCGCGCGGCCACGGTGGAAGCGGCGCTGCAGTCGATCGCCGCCGCGCAGCGGGACGCCGGCGTGCAAAGCCTTGGCGACGACCACGCGCCGCACTTCCTGGCTTCCGGTACCAACCTGATCGACCTGGTGAAGGGCGGCATGATGCATCCGGCCGCGCTGGTCGATGTCAGGCAACTGCCGCTGCGGATGATCGAGGCCACGGCGGAGGGCGGGCTCAGGCTCGGTGCGCTGGCCAGCAACGCCGATACCGCGCAGCACCCGCTGGTGCGCGCGCAGTATCCGCTGCTGCGCGCGGCAATCCTGGCCGGGGCCTCTGCGCAGATCCGCAATATGGCCACCAACGGCGGCAACCTGCTGCAGCGCACGCGCTGCTATTACTTCTACGACCCAGGCGTGCCCTGCAACAAGCGCGAGCCCGGCAGCGGCTGCCCGGCGGCGACCGGGCTGGCGCGCCAGCATGCCATCCTGGGCGCGAGCGAGCATTGCGTCGCCACGCACCCGTCGGATATGTGCGTGGCACTGGCCGCGCTGGGCGCGGTGGTGCACGTGGCATCGGCCAGCGGCCGCCGCGAGATTCCGTTTCATGAATTCCATCGGCTGCCGGAGGACAGGCCGCACATCGACACCACGCTGCGCCCAGACGAACTGATCACCCATATCGAGCTGCCGCCCGCCGCCGAGTTCGCGCGCCATGCCTGCTACCTGAAGATCCGCGAGCGCGCGTCGTTTGCGTTCGCGCTGGTGTCGGTGGCCGCCGCGCTGGACCTCGCCGACGACGGCACCGTGCGCGCAGCGCGGCTGGCGCTGGGCGGCGTGGCCCACAAGCCATGGCGCGATCCGGAGGCCGAGGCGCAGCTGCAGGGCCGGCCCGCCACGGCCGAGCTCTTTGCCTCCGCGGCCCGCTTCCTGCTGCGCGATGCGCGCGCCTGGGGCGGCCCGGCCGTGCCCGAGAGCCTGCCCGGCAACAGCTTCAAGATCGCGCTGGCTGAACGCGCGATCGTGCGAGCGCTGGAAATGGCGGTCGCCGGCGTGCTGAGCAATACCGGCGAAGACGCTTTCAGCGAGGAGGAGCAGCCATGAACGATCCGATCCCGCAATGCACGCCGCACGCACGGCCCGGCACGGGCCCGGTCGGCATCGGCACGCCGGTCCCGCGCCTCGATGGCGTGGCCAAGGTCACCGGCACCGCGCGCTATGCCGCCGAGCATCCGGCCTTCGACCTTGCGCACGGGGTGGTGGTGAACAGCACCATTGCGCGCGGCCGCATCGTGTCGATCGATTGCAGCGCGGCGCTGGCGGTGCCGGGCGTGCTCGAGGTGCTGACCCATGAGCGCCGCCCGCGCGTGCGTTCGCTCGACCTGTTCTACAAGGACATGGTGGCGCCCGCCGGTTCGCCGTTCAAGCCGCTGCACGACGCGCGCATCTGGTACAGCGGCCAGCCGGTCGCGCTGGTGGTGGCCGAGACCTTCGAGGCGGCGCGCCATGCCGCCACGCTGGTGCGCGTGCGCTACCAGGCGTGGCAGCACGAGACCAGCCTGCTGGACCACCTGGGCCGCGCCGGCAAGCCGATGCGCTTCAAGGCGGGCTATTCCGGCCCGCCCAGGGCGCGCGGCGATGCCGACGCCGCCTTCGCGCGCGCGCTTTTTCAAGTCGATGCGGAGTTCTACAGCGGCGTGGAACACCACAACCCGATGGAGATGCACGCCACCACGGTGATCCGCGGCGGCGACGGCCACCTGACCATCTACGACAAGACCCAGGGCTCGCAGAATTCGCGCTGGATGGTGTCGCGCGTGTTCGGGCTGCCCAAGCGCAAGGTCACGGTACGCAATGAATACGTGGGCGGCGCCTTCGGCTCGGGGCTGCGGCCGCAGTACCAGCTGATCCTGGCGGTGATGGCGGCGCTGGCGCTGGAGCGCTCGGTGCGCGTGGTGCTGACGCGGCCGCAGATGTTCACCTTCTGCCACCGGCCCGAGACCTGGCAGCGCGTGCGGCTGGGTGCCGACGCCGATGGCAGGCTGGTGAGCCTGATCCATGAAGCCGTGGCCGAGACCTCGCGCATGGAGCACTACGTCGAAGTGGTGGTCAACTGGTCCACGCAGCTCTATGCGTCCGAGACCAGCCGGCAGGACTATCAACTCGTCGACCTGGACCAGCCAACCCCGGCCGACATGCGCGCGCCGGGCGCCGCGCACGGCGTGCATGCGATCGAGGTGGCGATGGATGAGTTGTCCTATGCAGTAGGGATGGATCCGCTGGCGTTGCGGCTGAAAAACTACGCCGAGCGCGACGGCGCCAGCGGCCTGCCGTTCTCGAGCAAGGCACTGCGGGAATGCTACGCGCAGGGCGCGCAACGATTCGGCTGGGCCGACCGGCCGCCGCAGCCGCGTTCGATGCGCGATGGCCACGAGCTGATTGGCTGGGGCATGGCCAGCGGCACCTGGGACGCGCTGCAGATGTTCAGCCGCGCTCGCGCGGTGTTCCGCGCCGACGGCCGGCTCGAGGTAGCCAGCGCCGCCACCGACATCGGCACCGGCACGCTGACGGTGATGAGCCAGATCGCCGCCGGGGCGCTGGGCCTGCCGCTTGAGCAGGTGACATTCGTGCTGGGCGATTCGGAGCTGCCGGTGGCGCCCGTGGAAGGCGGCTCGTCGCATGTGGCCACGGTCGGCACGGCGGTCGACGGCGTGTGCGACAAGCTGCGCCGGATGCTGTGGCACATGGCGCGGCGCATGCAGGGTTCAGGCTTCGAGCAGGCGCGCTACGAGGACCTGGTGTTCGAGGATGGCCGGGTCAGCCTGCGCGCCAGCCCCGGCGTGTCGTTGCCCCTGACCGGCATCCTGGCCGCGGCCCGGCGCGAGCAGATCGAGGCATCGTTCCTGCAATTGCCCAATCTGTTCAAGCAGAAGCAGTACACGCGCGCCGCGCACTCGGCCGTGTTCTGCGAGGTGCGCGTCGACGAGGCGCTGGGCACTGTGCGCGTGACCCGCGTGGTCAGCGCGGTGGCGGCGGGCCGCATCATCAACCCCAGGACCGCGCGCAGCCAGATCCTGGGCGGCATGGTGTGGGGCATCGGCCAGGCGCTGCACGAGGAAACGCACAGCGACCATGCGCTCGGCCGCTTCATGAACCGCAATATCGCCGAGTACCACATCGCCTCGCATGCCGATATCCAGGACCTCGACGTGATCTTCGTCGACGAGGACGACCGCGTGGTCAGCAGCCTGGGCGCCAAGGGCGTGGGTGAAATCGGGCTGGTGGGGGTCGCCGCCGCGATCAGCAATGCGATCTATCACGCCACCGGCAGGCGGCTGCGCAGCACGCCGATGACGCCGGACAAGGTCATGGCGCGCTGAGGGGGCGCGCCGAGCGGGCGGACCGCCGTCAGCGCCGCTGCGCCAGCCAGATGCCGGCCGCGATCGCGGCCAGCCCGACGCCGTGGTACCAGCGCGGCCAGTCGCCCAGCAGCACCGTCGATAGCAGCGCGGCGAAGACCGGCGTCAGCGTGATGAAGAACACTGGCAGCTGCGCGCCGGCGCGCGCGATGGCGCGGTCCCAGGCAAAGTAGGCCAGCAGCGACGGGATGGTCGCGACATAGAGCAGGATGCCCGCGACCTTGCCGCTCCATTGCAGCGGCTGCTCCAGCGTCAGCAGTTCCCATGCCGTCACCGGCGCGCTGGCCAGCACGCCGGTGACGATCTGCGCGAACAGCAGCACTGGCAGGGGCAGCGCGGGACGCTGCTTGCGCAGCAGCCAGGTGTAGGCGCTCCAGGCGATGGTAGCCGCCAGCATGAACAGGTCGCCGGGCACCAGGTCGAGTTGCGCCAGCCGCGCCAGTTCGCCGCGCACCAGCACGAAGGTCACGCCGACCATGCACAGCAGCGCGCCGGCGACATGCCAGGGCCGGACCCGCTCGCCGAAGCACAGCGCGCCGATCACGATCAGAAACAGCGGCGTGGAGGCGCCGATCAGCGTCACGTTGATCGGCGTCGAGCTGGTCAGCGCCAGGTACTGCAGCGCGTTATAGCTGGCAATCGACAGGATGCCCATGGCGGTGATCACGCCCGCGTGCCGGCGCAGCACCGCGCGGTGCTCGACCACGCCGCGCCAGGCAAACGGTGCCAGCAGCATGCCGGCCAGCACCCAGCGCGCCCAGTTCAGCGTGACCGGCGGCACCGTGCCGGCGGCAAGCCGGCCCACGATGGCGTTGCCGGCCCAGCTCAGCGGGGGAAAGGTCAGCAGGAACACGGTGGTCCAGTCGATGCGTCGGGGGCTGGGGCTGCTGGCGGACATGGGGCGAGGTCGATGGGTGGATGGCGCATTATCCGCGATGGCGATACTCTCGGTGCCGCTACGCGGCGCGGGCAGTCAGCGGCCCGAGCGCGCGGCGCGCGCCAGCGGCAGCGTCGCCAGGCGCCCGGTGACGACCTCGCGGATGGCCGGCGGGGCGTCGAGCTCGTCCAGCAGGCGCGGCCAGCGGGCCTGCGCCAGCGCCACCGCTTCCCTGACCGCGGCGGTGGCGATGCGGCGCGGCACGCCGGCTTTCTCGGCGATGGCCTCGTACATGGCCAGGGTTTCCTCGCGCTGCAGCCGGTCGATGGCGACGTTCTGACCGTACGAGGCAAAGCCGGGCAGCGCGGCCACGCAGACGATGTCGTACGCCGGCGACAGCACCGGCAGCACGCCGTTGGGATAGATCACCGAGAAATTCTTCAGGTGCGCGTCGCTGTTGCCGATCAGCGTATTGACCGCCTGGCGCAGGAAGAACTGCCGCACATGCTCGACCCCGCTCGGGCTCAGGCGGTACAGCGTGGCGACCAGCTGCACGTAGCCGTCGATGCTGGCGTACTTGCGGGCCGGCATCCGGCCCAGCATCTGGCAGCCGTCCTCGGCATGGACGCGCCCGGCCGGGGTGCGGTCGAAGCGGTCGACGGCAAGGTAGTGCAGGTCCTCGCCCAGGGCCTCGGCCAGTCCCTCCACCGCGATGGTCGACATGGGCAGCACGCGCGTGGCCGCGACATGCACGCCGGCGGCGGCCGCGAGCTGCATCGAGACCGATTCGTTGAACACCTGCGCGTCGTCGTTCCTGGCCGGCAGCTTGGCGATGATGTCGGACAGCTTGCCGTGGCTTGGCAGCGTGTAGCGCTTGCCGTCCTGCACCGTCGACAGCGCCAGCTTGTTCTGCACCCCGGACACCGACGCGGCCCCTTGCGTGGCGCCCTCGACCACGGCGATCTCCAGGTTGTCGGCGCCGCCGGTCACGCCATAGGCGCGGGCATAGGCGGGCAGGGCGCCGATGTCCGCCGGCCGCACTACCACGGCTCCGGGCAGGTCGTTGCCGGCCGAGGCCAGGATGCCGAAGTCGTCCTTGTCTTCTGGGTGGCTGCGGGTGGCTTCCAGCCGCTTGCGCAGCTCGCCCTCGGGCAGCAGGCCGGCAAAGTAGGGCGGCAACTCATGGCCGGTGTTATAGACCGCGGGATGGAAGGGGTTGTCCAGCACCTCGGCGGTGGCGCGGCGGCCGGCTTCGGTCGGCACGGTGATCGACAGGCTCAGCGTGGGGCGGTCGTTGTCGCCGCGGAATTCATCGGCGGGCACGAAGCGGACATTGCCGCCGGCCTCGCACAAGTAGCCGCAGAGCCGGTCATATAGCTGGACCTCCAGAAAGCGGGGATGCAGGTCGTAGCTCATTCCTGGTCCAGGAAGATGTCGAGCGCGGCACGAGCGCCGCGGTCAGGGCCGCTGCCCTTGCCTTCCAGCACCTGGCGGACTTCGGCGAGGCGTTCGTTGGGCACCAGCACCCATTGCGCGTCGAGCGCGGCGGCCAGCGCTTCCAGCGTGGAAGCGCGGCTGTCCTTCTTGCCGAGCAGGATGGCCGACAGGTTTTGCGCCGCCATGCCGAGGATCCGGCCGAGTTCGCCAAGACTCTTGCCCCTGGCTTCGCGCAGCTGGCGGCATTGCGAGATTAATGACATAGCATTAGTCGATGATAAAAATCATTCTTTGGAATGATACCTGTCTTATCAGCTATCGCGCGTATCATTTGATAGAAGCTTTTTTAACGAGAAATCATTCTATCGAATGATAGTGCATGGCGGCTTCGATGGCCAAAAGATCTGGGTGCGCGAGAGGGCTGGCGTCTCGGCGAGACGTTCGCCAGTGCCGCTGCCTCTACCTCCTGCCGTTACCTCTTGCCTTGTCATCGATACTGTATAAATATACAGTCATCGTAAATATCCTAATCCTCGTCCTGCCGACGAGCGACGCTAACTTCACATGACTGCGCTATTGCACGCAGCCCCGCCAAGGGCGGCGGAGGGTCTGCTTTGCCCTGTGCCGGCGGCCTCAGGGTCCGCCTGGCCGGCCGCGGCCGAGCGCCAGCAGGCGCTGTCGGCGCTCGAGCAGCGCTATCCCGGGCTGTGGCGGGCCGGCCAGCTGGGCCGCGCCGGCGGGGCCGCGGTGTGCCCGACCGGGTATGACGCGCTGTCGGCGGAACTGCCCGGCGGCGGCTGGCCGACCGGCGGCCTGACCGAACTGCTGACCACGCAGGGCGGCGCGGGGGAAATGCGCCTGCTGCTGCCGGCCCTGCGCACGCTGGCCGGGGCGGGGCGGCGCATTGCGCTGGTGGCGCCGCCTTACCTGCCCAATGCGATGGGACTGGCCGCGGCCGGGCTGCCGGCGCGGCAGTGCTACTGGGTGCGTGCTCCGGCCGAAGCGACCAGGGCCGCGCAGCAGGCCGACATGCTGTGGGCCGCCGAACAGGTGCTGCGCAGCCAGGCCTTTGGCGGCGTGCTGGTGTGGCTGCCGGCGGCGCGCCCGGAGGCGCTGCGGCGGCTGCAGGTGCTGGCGCAGGCCGGCGACGCGGTGGCCTGGGCATTGCGCCCGGCCGCGGCGCTGCGCGAGTCGTCGCCCGCGGTGTTGCGGCTGCTGCTGGCCCCGCTGCCCGGCAACATGCTGTCGATCACCTTCCACAAGCGCCGCGGGCCGGTGCGGGACACGCCGCTGCTGCTGCGCCTGGACGGCATGGCGGCGGCCACCCGCGCGGCCGCCTGGCCGGTCCCGGCAGGGGCCACTGCGGCGGTGCCCGCCGGGCCCGAACCGCTGGCGCAGTCTTCTCAGCTTTCTTCCGATGCCGTACTGGATCGCGGTGCACCTGCCGCGTCTGCCCCTGGACGCCCTGCAGCCCAACTGGCCTGAGCTGGCGCCCGCCGCGAGCCCGCCTGCCGCCGCCGCCACCCTGCACCATGCGTTGCCGGTGGCGGTGATGGCGCGCGAGCAGGTGGTGCTGGCCAATGGCCCGGCGATGCAGCTGGGCGTGCGCTATGGCATGCGCCGCGGCGGCGTGCAGGCCCTGTCGGCCGATATCGTGCAGCTGGAGCGCGACCCGGCCGCCGAAGCCGCGCTGATGGAAGCGGTGGCGCTGGCGCTGCTGCGTTTCACACCGGGCGTGACCGTCGACGAGGAGCCGGAGTCGGCCACGCTGATGCTCGATGTCAGCGCCAGCCTGCGCCTGTTCGGCGGCCATCGCGCGCTGTGCCGCGCGGTGCGTGCCTGCGTGCGCCAGCTGGGCACCGTGGCCCAGGTGGGGTGCGGCCCGACCGCGCACGGCGCCGCATGGCTGGCACGCCAGCCGCTGCGGCGCACGCGGCGCGGCGTGGTGCGGCCTGGCCGCCGGGCGGTGGGCATGGCGCGCCTGCACCGGCTGCTCGACCGCCTGCCGGTGGAGGCGCTGCACACGCTGGCCGATCCGGCCTGGCTGGATGGCGTCGGCTGCCGCACGCTGGGCGAGGTGCGGCGCCTGCCGCGCGCGGGCCTGACGCGCCGGCTGGGCCCGGCGCTGCTGGCGCGGCTGGACCAGGCCTATGGCGAGGCGCCGGCGCGCTTTGTCTGGTTTGTGGCGCCGCCCGCGTTTGCGCAGCGCATGGACCTGCCGGGCCGGATCGAATCCGCCGAAGCCGTGCTGGCCGGCGCGCAGGGGCTGCTGCTGGCGCTGGCGGGCTGGCTGGCGGTGCAGCAGGCCGGCGTCACGCGCTGCGTGCTGGTGCTGGAGCATGAGCGCTACCGGCGCGGCGCGGCGACCGAAGGCACCCCGGTGCCACTGGGCCTGGCCCAGCCCAGCCGCGATCCCGCGCACCTGTCGCGGCTGCTGCGCGAAAAGCTCGACAAGCTCAGCTTCCATGCTCCCGTGACCGGCCTGGCGCTGCGCGTGGAGGCCATGGCCGCGTGCGTGCCGCAAAGCGATGCGTTGTTCCCCGAGCCCGGCGGCACGCCGGAAGACCTGGGCCGCCTGCTCGATACGCTGATGGCGCGGCTGGGCCGCGACAACGTGCTGCAGCCGCGCCCGCTGGCCGACCACCGGCCCGAGCGCGCCAACCGCTGGTGCCCGGTCGACGAGCCCGGCGGCAAGCCAGCCAGCCTGCCGGCGCCGCAGCCGGAACGCCCGCTGTGGCTGCTGCCGCAACCGCTGCCGCTGCCGGTGCAGCGCCACCGGCCCTGCCACGGCGGCCCGCTGGCGCTGCTGAGCCGGCCCGAGCGCATCGAGGCCGGCTGGTGGGACGGGGCCCTGGCCACGCGCGACTACTTTATCGCCGAGCGCGCCGACGGCCTGCGCTGCTGGATCTTCCGCGAGCGTCCGGGCCATGCCGCGCAGGACGATGGCGGCGAATACCGCTGGTTCCTGCATGGGTTGTTCGCATGAGCGCGCCGCCTTTGCCGCCTTCGTTGCCTGCATCCTTGCCGGGATTGCTGCCGGCGTTGCCCGATTACGTGGAGTTGCACTGCATCTCCAACTTCACCTTCCTGAGCGGCGCCTCGCATCCGGGCGAGCTGATCGAGCGCGCCTTCGGCCTGGGCTACAGCGGGCTGGCCCTGACCGATGAATGCTCGGTGGCCGGCACCGCGCGCGCGCACGATGCCATCGAGACCCTGCGCAAGCGCCTGCACGACGCGGTGGCGCGCAGCGCGGCACGGGGCGCCGAGGGTGCCGAGGGTGCCGATGATGGTGTCGATGACGGCATCGATGAACCGCTGCTCGACGACGCCGATGCCTTCGGCAGCGGCGACGACGATCCCGGCTTCCACGCCAGCCGCCACCGGCGGCTGCAGGCGCTGGTCCGCGCCGCCGATGCGTTCTCGCTGCTGATCGGCAGCCGCTTCAGCCTGACCCCGGCCGCTGGCCCGGAGCAGGCGCCGCTGCGGCTGGTGCTGATCGCGCAGCACCGCGAGGGCTTCGGCAACCTGAGCGAGCTGATCACGCTGGGCCGCCGGCGCGCGCAGAAGGGCAGCTACCGGCTGCATCCCGAAGACCTCGCCGCGCCGGCCGGCGACGTCGCCCACCTGCGCGGCATGCCCGGCTGCGTGGCGCTGCTGCTGCCCGACTACTGCGCCGAGCCGGAACGGCTGCTGGAGCAGGCCGAGTGGTGCCGCGCGGTGTTCGGCGAGCGCGCCTGGATCGCGCTGGAACAGTTGCAGGGTCATGCCGATGCCTTGCACCGCGCGCGCCTGGAAGCGGTCTCGGCCCGGACCGGCGTGCCGCTGGCCGCGGCCGGCGCGGTCACCATGCATGTGCGCTCGCGCAAGCCGCTGTCCGACGTGCTGACCGCGATCCGGCTGGGTCAGCCGCTGTCCGAATGCGGCATGGCGCTGGCGCCCAATGCCGAGCAGCACCTGCGCATGCGCCAGGTGCTGTCGCGCCTGTACCCGCGCGAGGCGCTGGCGCAGACGCTGAAGATTGCCGAGACCTGCGATTTCTCGCTGGGCACGCTGCGTTACGAGTACCCCGAGGAACTGGTGCCGCCCAACGAAACGCCGATCTCCTACCTGCGCAAGGAAGTCGAGCGGGGCAAGCGCGAGCGCTTTCCCAATGGCCTCAAGCCGGAGTGGGAGGCACAGCTGGACGAAGAGCTGGCGCTGATCGAGGAAAAGCACTACGAGCCGTTCTTCCTCACGGTGCACGACATCGTGCGCTTTGCGCGCTCGCGCGGCATCCTGTGCCAGGGCCGCGGCTCCGCCGCCAATTCGCTGGTGTGCTTCTGCCTGTATGTGACCGAGGTCAGCCCCGAGCAGGCCAACCTGCTGTTCGGCCGCTTCCTGTCGCGCGAGCGCGACGAGCCGCCCGATATCGACGTGGATTTCGAGCACCAGCGGCGCGAAGAGGTGATCCAGTACATCTACGACAAATACGGCCGCCATCGCGCCGCGCTGGCGGCGTCGCTGATCACCTACCGTTCGCGCAGCGCCCTGCGCGACGTGGGCCGCGCGCTCGGCATCGATGCCAGCGTGGTCGAGCAGGTGGTCAAGGGCCAGGCATGGTGGGACGGCGGCCCGGGCTTTGTCGAAAAGATCGCCCGCTACGGGCTCGATCCCGAGTCCCCGGCGGTGCAGCAGTGGGCCAGCCTGACCGCGCAGCTGCGCGGCTTTCCGCGCCACCTGTCGCAGCACGTGGGCGGCTTCGTGATCGCGCGGCACAAGCTGTCGCGACTGGTGCCGATCGAGAACGCGGCCATGGCCGACCGCAGCGTGATCCAGTGGGACAAGGACGACCTGGAGTCGCTGGGCCTGCTCAAGGTCGACGTGCTGGCGCTGGGCATGCTGTCTGCGATCCGGCGCGCGCTGGAGATGATTCCCAACCCCAGCATCGATCCGGCGCGCGCGGGCCTGCCGGCGCGCATGGAGGACATCCCGAAGGAAGACACGCCGACCTACGACATGATCTGCAAGGCTGACACCATCGGCGTATTCCAGATCGAGTCGCGCGCGCAGCAATCGATGCTGCCGCGGCTGCAGCCGCGCCAGTACTACGACCTGGTGGTGGAAGTGGCGATCGTGCGGCCGGGCCCGATCCAGGGCGGCATGGTCCATCCCTACCTGAAGCGGCGCGAGGCCTTCCGCCGCACGGGCAAGCCCCCCGTCTACTTCAACCAGGTGATCGAGAAAGTGCTGGGCCGCACGCTGGGCGTGCCGATTTTCCAGGAGCAGGTGATGCAGCTGGCCATCGACGCGGCGGGTTTTTCGCCCGGGCAGGCCGACCAGCTGCGCCGCTCGATGGCGGCATGGCGGCGGCGCGGCGACCTGCGCAAGCATCAGGACGCGCTGGTGCGCGCGCTGACCGGCAAGGGCTATCCGGAATCCTTCGCGCTGGCGATCTGCAAGCAGATCGAGGGGTTTGGCGAATACGGCTTCCCCGAAAGCCATGCCGCCAGCTTCGCCAAGCTGGTTTACGTGAGTTCGTGGCTCAAGTGCCACCATCCGGCGGCCTTCCTGTGCGCGCTGCTGAACAGCCAGCCGATGGGCTTCTATTCGCCTTCGCAGCTGGTGCAGGACGCGCGCCGCCATGATGTGCAGGTGCTGCCGGTGGATGTCACCATCAGCCGCTGGGACAGCACGCTGGAGCCGGTGCCGGAGTCCGATGCGGACAGTGCGGTCAGCACTCGGCAGGATCGGCCGCCGCATCCGCGCGTGCGCCTGGGCCTGGGCCGGGTCAAGGGCATGCGCGAGGCCGCCGCGCTGCGCATCGAGGCCGCGCGCGCGCAGCGTGCCTTCGACAGCGTCGAAGACCTGGCGCTGCGCGCCGGCCTGGACCGCCACGACATCGACGTGCTGGCCGCTGCCGACGCGCTGGCGCCGCTCGCCGGCAACCGCCGCCAGGCCCGCTGGCAGGCCCGCGCCGCCGCCGCGCATGCCGCGCACCGCGACCTGCTGTACGAAGCGCCGCCCGCCGAAGCCGCGCTGGCGCTGCCCGCGCCGCGCCTCGGCGAAGACGTGACCGCGGACTATGCCAGCCTGGGCCTGTCGCTCAAGTCGCATCCGCTGGCGCTGCTGCGGCACAAGCTGGCGGCGATGCGCTTTATCATCGCCAGCCAGCTCGAACGCTGCGCCAACGGCCGCCGCGTGCGCGCCTGCGGCATCGTCACCGTGCGCCAGCGCCCGTCCACCGCCAGCGGCACCATCTTCGCCACCATCGAGGACGAGACCGGCAGCATCAACCTGATCCTGTGGCCCGACCTGGTCGAGCGCCAGCGCAAGGAGGTGCTGGGCGCCACGCTGCTGGGCGTGGTCGGCACCTGGCAGCGCCAGGGCGACGTGCGCCACCTGGTGGCCAAGGAACTGGTGGATTTGAGCCCGATGCTGGGGCGGCTGCTGGTGGGGAGCCGGGATTTTCATTGAGACGCACGGCGCCAATAAGGGAGATGCAAGCGGCGCGAGACTAGTTGGCTCGCGCCGTTTGCTTTTCAGCGCTGCTCATCCGTCGGGCCGGTAAGCAGGCTCTCCCTGGTCAGACCAGTGCCTGCAGGCGATCCGCGCTCTCGTCCAGCTGTTGCTTGAGCGGCAAAAGCAGGGCGTGGAGGCCGATGCCTTGGGGGATGGTGTCGCTCTGCAGGTCCAGCAAGCTCAGGAAGGACTGAAGGCCGGCGCTGACGCGCAGGATGTCATCAATGGCCTCGAGGATTTGCTCCTCCAGGGTGACGGCTTTGCTCAGTGGGAAGGAGTCTTGGCTGGCGGGGGCGCCTATCGGCCATGAGCGACCGTCCGGATTGCAGGCACGTCGTCGGTCGGAGGGCTGCTGCACATCCCATATCGGACCCTCGCGACGCTGTTTTAGATAAAACCGTAACAACGCCCCCGGCGCGATGCGGCGAAGCGAAAGGCTTCGGCGCTCCCTTGACGATCCTGACGAAGCCCCGTGCCCGCATGCTCATTGCATGTGCACGGAAGCACGTTCGTGCATCAGTTCGACCACCCAGTCGATGAACACACGCAGCTTCGCGCTGACATGGCGGTTCGGCGGATACGCGATGTAAAGCGGCATCGGATCGAGCTGCCAGTCCTCGAACAGCGCGACCAGCTCGCGCCGTCTCAGATGAGCTGTCGACATATAACGTGGGAGCCACATGATGCCAAGGCCGGCCACTCCGGCCGCGAGATAGGCGTTGCCGTCATCCACGGCGAGCGCGTAACGGCCTTGCGCCTTTACCGTCTCGCCGCGGTGATGCATGACGAGCGGATAGAGATTGCCCGCGCGTCCCCACGAGAACCCGATGATGCGGTGATGCGAGTTTTCGAGCTCCCTGGGATGCGAAGGCGTACCTGCCAACGCGAGATATCCTGGCGACGCGAAGACGCCGAGCGGAAGCTCCGCCACGCGCCGGGCGACCATGGATTGATCGTTCGGCTCGCCTCCACGCACGACGCAATCCACGTTCTCGCCGATGATATCGACGGTGCGGTCACTCACGCCCATGTCGAGTTGAATGTCAGGGTAGCGTGCGAGGAATGCCGGCAGCGCCGGGATGAGGATCAGGCGGGCGAACGGACTCGGCACGTCCACGCGAAGGCGGCCTCGCGGCACCGCCGATGCGCTCGACAGGCTCGTCTCGGCGTCGTCCATATCGGCGAGCAGCCGGGTCACGCGCTCGTAGTACGCGATGCCATCCGGCGTGACGTTGATCCTGCGAGTCGTCCGATTCAGCAGCCGGACGCGCAATCGCGCTTCGAGTTGCTGGACCAGATGCGTCACCGTGGTCTTGCTCATATGAAGCGTCTCGGCCGCCTTCGTGAAGCTGCCTGCCTCGACTACCCGGACGAAAGCGCGCATCGCGTCAAAGCGGTCCATGAGTGTTGGTCTGGTGTCTGAATTGTTTGTATTTTACAAACAGTCATGGACAGGGTTGGCCGTTTATCGCGCGGGCGCCGGTGTGTAGAGTGAGCTGATCGAAACCAATGATTGATTAATGGAGGTAAAAGTGGGCAAGCGCGATGTGGTGTTTCCGCCGGGACGTCAGGCGCTCTACGAGCGTAACCGGTATTCTGCGGCCGTACGGGCGAGTGGTTTTCTGTTCGTATCGGGTCAGGTCGGCAGCCGCGAGGACGGAACGCCTGAGCCGGATCTGCAGCAACAGGTGCGGCTCGCTTTTCGAAACCTGAATGCGATCCTGCACGAGGCCGGTTGCACGTTCGACGATGTGGTAGATGTCACGGTGTTCATGGTCGATCCGCAATCGACATTCGAGCGCGTCTGGCAGGTCGTGCCCGAGTTCTGGGGCGACGCGCCGCATCCGACGCTCACAGCAATTGGAGTGACATGGCTTTACGGTTTCAACTTTGAGATCAAGGTCGTCGCGAAGCTTCCGCGCGATGATTGACGCGTCGGTCGAGCGAGCCGGCGTATTGCCCAGACGACGGACCGGGGTATTCCCACTGCGGAATGACGCCTGCGCCTCCGAAAAGAGACGTAACACCAAACAGGTATCGAACGGCGGCTCAGGGTCGATCAGAGACGGCCGCGGCATCACTGGCAGCAGCCAGATGCCGCCGACGCAGGTCCTGATCCATGGCAACGCCAAGCGGGGAACGCCGTTGATGCTCGCGGCACCCAGCGTTGCGCTGGACTTGCCCCTGCGCGTGCTGGTGCGCGACGACTGCCAGGGCAGTACCCGGGCGAGCTTCCACACCGCCGCGGAACTGGAAAGCGCTCACTCATTGCCGTCCGCGACGCGCCGCTGGCTGTGGCGCAGCGGCTAGTTCTTGACACGGTGGGCGCGCAAGGCGCCCCGGGTGATTTATCTGGCCAGGCCCTTGTTCGGGTTGATCAGGTACTTCTCCCCCGTCGCGCGCTTGTTGTAGACGGCGATCACGTCCAGGTCCAGCACCTCGGCCAGCGAGATCTCTTTCGAGTAGTGGCTGGCAAAGGTGGTCTTCAGCTCCGCCACTACGCGTTGCTTCAGCGCGTTGGCCCGCTCGCGCCCGATCTTCTGCAGGAACGGGAACAGCAGCCAGCCGCCCATGCCCCACGCCATGCCGAAGTTGCGGTTGAACTCGGTCGGGCTTGTGTCCAGGCCGCCGTAGAGGTAGACCTGCTTGTGGGTGGTCGAGCCATAGCGGCTGTATTCGCGGGCCGTCTTGTTCAAGGCCGCTTCCATGCAGGTGAGGATCTGGCCGGCGAGCTTGCCGCCGCCCGTGGCGTCGAACGCGATCGTTGCGCCAGTGGCGACGAGTGCCTCGGTGAGCTCCTGCATGAACGTGGGCGACGCGGAGTTGCAGACGTGGACCGCACCTTGTGCCTTGAGCAGGTCCGCCTGCTCCTGCTTGCGCACGATGTTCACCAGCTTGATGCCATCCTTGAGACAGATCTGATTGAGCATCTGGCCCAGGTTGGAGGCCGCGGCGGTGTGCACCAGGGCGCTATGTCCTTCGAGCCGCATGGTCTCGACCATGCCCAGTGCGGTGAGCGGGTTGACGAATGAAGAGGCGCCGTCAGCGGGCGTGGCGCCATCGGGCAGCACCAGGCACTGGTCCGCGGGAATGCAGCGGTACTGCGAGTACATCGCGCCGCCGATGGCGGCCACGGTCTTGCCCATCAAGGCTTGCGCCGCAGGGGACGAGCCCGCATCGACGACCACGCCCGCGCCCTCATTGCCAACCGGCATGGACACATCCAGGCGGCCCGCCATGCTGCGCATCGCGCCTTGGGGAACGCGCGCGGTGACGATGGGGCGCTCGGCCGTGCCGCTGGCCTTGGCCGTGCTCATGTCGGCCGCACCGAACAGCAGGCCGAGATCGGACGGGTTGAGAGGAGAGGCTTCAATGCGGATGAGCACTTCATCCTGACCAGGCCGCGGCGTGTCGATGCTCTCTAGCGACAGCTCGAGTTCACCGCTGCTCTTGATTTGCGAACGAAGTTGAAGTGCGGTGCGCATTCGATGTCTCCTTGGTCTGTCGGTTTGCGGTGAGCGGCGCAGCTGCCTGGGCTGTTTTCGCCAGCAGTCAGCAATGTAGCAAGTTCCTGCGAATCCCGTACTGGCCGGAAATTCAGGTCATGCGTCGGTCGACAGGCCATCATGCATCGCAGCGTATCCATGCCAGAGGATCGACTTCCCTCCCACCAAGGGGAGTAACGGCCCCGGGGGTCGTCCTTGATGGCCGGGCCGGTGGCTGCACTACGTCGGCGCAGCGCCCTTTGTTGTTCACGCAACTGACATGAAACGCGGTTAAGGTAGCGTCCGTCCACCACGGACGACCCCGGGGCGCTGCGCCCGGCCCGCGCCACCTACATCGGCGCTGCCGGCGCGTGCGCCCAGCCAGCCTCACCGGGCTGCCCGCAGTAACTTGCCTGCCGCGCGGGCACGCTTCGCCCGCATTCCTGAACCACCCAGACCTGCCACCGACATGAAATCCCGCCTGATCGCCGCGGCCTTGCTGGCCGCCACGGCGAGTCCTGCCTTCGCGCTGAACATCCTGCTGACCAACGACGACGGCCTGACCAGCAACCTGAAGGCGTTGTACGACGCGCTCAAGGGCGCCGGCCACAACGTCATCGTCAGCGTACCCTGCACCGGCCAGAGCGGCCGCGGCGCCGGCATCGTGATGTACAGCACCACGGTCATCGTGCCGGACAACGACAAGACCCAGGTCGAGGCCGAGGGCGGCTGCCACAACGGCGCGGCCAAGACCGGCGAGCCGGCGGTGGGGCCCTTCACCAAGGCGGGCTACACCAATGGCGACTACCACTACGCCCACGGCACGCCGGTGATGGCGACCATGTACGGCCTGGACGTGCTGGCGCCGGCACGCTGGGGCAAGGCCCCGGACCTGGTGCTGTCCGGTCCCAACGAAGGCCAGAACGTCGGCCGCATCGTCAACAGCTCGGGCACCGTCAGCAATGCCCAGTTCGGCGCGGCGCGCGGCATCCCGTCGATCGCGCTGAGCGCGGGCACGGACTCGGTCGACAATGCCGGCCTGGCGAGCCCGGTGTCCGGCGTGGTGGCGCAGCTGACCATCAAGCTGCTCGGCACGCTGCAGGCCAAGGCCAATGGCGGCCCGCTGCTGCCGGCGGGTCTGGCGCTGAACGTCAACTTCCCGAACGCGCCGACGGCGGCCACGCCGTTCGCGTTCTCGCGGCATGGCACCTTCGACGCCTATGCGCTGAAGTTCAGCGGCACGGCGCCGTACGGGCTTGGCATCGGAGCCGGCAGCGGCACGCCGACCGCCGCGCAGGCCGAGGACGAGTCCGTGGTCTACAAGACCAGGACCGCCGTTACCGCCATGCAGATCGGCTTCGACCAGCGCCCCGCCGGCCAGCAATGGCTGCGCCTGCGCCTGGGTGAACTATTCGGCCAGTGAGGCAGGTCCCGATGAAACGCCTGATTTCCCTGTTTCCCCTGGCAGCCGTGCTGGGGCTGGCCGCTTGCGGCGGCAACGATTCGCCCGACAACGGCGCACCGCCCGCCACCGCGACCTTGTCGGTCACCGACCTGGAGCCCGGCGCCTACGTCGTCAGCGTGGGCGATGCCGACAACCCGACCGTCGGCAAGTACTACGCCGGCGCGGACGGCAGCCGCTACCTGGCCCTGGCCGATGCCGAAGACAAGGCCACAACCATCTATCGTCGGGACAAGGGCGGCAATTGGGTCGCCGCACCCGGCGCCGATGCCGCCGCCAACGTCAAGCTGCTGAGCCACGCCCCGGTGCCGGCGGCGAGCGTCGATCCTGCCAGCGTGGCCGGCGCTTACACCACGGTGCTGCCCACGGGCGCGAGTGCCAGCTTCACGGTCACGGCGGAGGGCAGGATCACGCCCGGCGCGTCGGCATGCCAGCTGTCGGGAACGCTGGCCGCACAGGCCATGCCGAATACGCTGAGCCTGAAGCTGTCGACGTCGGCCTGCGGCACGCTGCCCGCCAGTGCCAGCGGTGTGCTCGCCATCGATACGGACTACCAGCCGGCCGCATTCCGCCTGATCGCGGACGACGGCGGCCGCGTGGCGGACCTGTGGGCGTATCGGGACTGAGGTATGCAGCCTGGCGTGCCACTGCATTGCCAGGCTGCGCCCACGTCCCGCACCTGACGCCGGCTGGCTGCATTCCACTTTGGGAAATCCGTTCGCTGCCGCGGAAACGGCGGAGTTGATGCTGGAATCCTGCGTCAAGCCGCTGAGAAAAGCCGGTGCACAGCGCGGATTTTTCACGACGGCACGACGCCGCGCCGCTAGCGCGCCATACCGCACGCACGGCTTCCGCCAAGCCAAAGCCTTCTTTCTCGAAACGTGAATTCACGTCGCCCTGACGGGCGCCTTATCGTCACTCGACGCCGCGCCAGAACCACATCACAGACATGGCGCGACCATAAAAGGAGACGACGATGAAGCAGGCTTTCCATGGACTGTGGCTGGCGCTTGGTGTGGCCCTTGTGGCGGCCCCGGGCGCAGCGGCGGCGGCATATCCCGACAAGCCGATCCGGCTGATCGTTCCGGCGGCCGCGGGTGGAACGGCCGATATCGCCTCGCGCCTGGTCGGCAAGCGCATGGGCGAGGTGCTGGGCCAGCCAGTGGTGGTGGAAAACCGCGCCGGCGGAGGCGGCATCATCGGCGCGCAGGCGCTCAGGCAGTCGGCCGCCGATGGCTACACCCTGATGATGGGCAATATCGGCCCCAATGCCATCAACTACAGCCTGTACCGGCAACTGCCGTACCGCGCCGAGGACTTTGCGCCGATCACCCTGGTGGTGTCGGTGCCCAACGTACTGGTGGTCAATGCCAACGTGCCGGCCCGCACCGTCGCCGAACTGGTTGCGCTGGCCAGGGCGCAGCCGGGAAAGTACTCGTTTGCATCTTCCGGCACCGGCCAGTCGGTCCACCTGTCCGGCGAGTTGCTCCGCAAACGCACCGGCACCGACCTGATCCATGTTCCGTACAAGGGCGCGGCACCGGCCGTGGCCGACCTGGTGGCGGGACAGGTCACCATGATGGTGGATAACCTGCCGAGTTCGCTGCCGCATATCCGCTCGGGCAAGCTGCGCGCGCTGGCGGTGACCAGCGCCAGCCGCGTGCCGGAACTGCCCGACGTGCCCACCATGAAGGAAGCCGGCGTGAACGACTTCCAGTTGACGGCATGGTTCGGCCTGGTGGCGCCGGCCGGCACGCCGCCGGAGGTGATCGACCGGCTGCAGAAGACCGTCGCCGGCATCCTGGACGAGCCCGAAATCAAGTCGAGGCTGGCGGAGCTGGGCGGCATCCCGGGCGGCGATACGCCCGCCCACTTCGGCGGCTTTATCAAGAACGAGCGCGAGCGCTGGGCGCGCGTGGTCAAGGACACCGGCATTCCGCAGCAATGAGGCCTCAGACATGATCGACAAGACCGTGGTATCCCTGGAGCAAGCGGTGGCCGGCATCGCCGACGGCGCCACCGTGCTGGTGAGCGGCTTCGGCGGCTCCGGCGTCCCCGGCGCGCTGCTTGACGCGCTGCTCGCGCGCGGCGTGCGCGACCTTACCATCGTCAACAACAATGCCGGCAACGGCGACACCGGCATCGCGGCGCTGATACGCGCCGGCGCGGTGCGCAAGGTGATCTGCTCCCATCCGCGCTCCAGCAATGCCGAAGCCTTTATCGAGGCCTACCGCGCCGGCAAGGTCGAGCTGGAATGCGTGCCGCAGGGCACGCTGGTGGAGCGCATGCGCGCCGCCGGCGCCGGGCTGGGACCGTTCTTTACGCCGACCGCGTATGGCACCGCGCTGGCCGAGGGCAAGGAATCGCGCGAGATCGAGGGCAGGGGCTATGTGCTGGAGCAACCGTTGCGTGGCGACTTCGCGCTGGTCAAGGCGCATCGCGCGGACCGCTGGGGCAACCTGACCTACCGCTATGCAGGCCGCAACTTCGGGCCGGTAATGTGCACCGCGGCCCGCCACACCATCGTCCAGGTCGATGACATCGTGCCGCTGGGCACGCTGCCGCCGGAGCAGGTGATGACGCCCGGCATCTTCGTCCACGCCGTGGTTCAGACCGGAGAATGCCATGCCGCATGACATCCCGCAGATCCGGCAACTGCCCCGGCTCAGCCGCCACGCCATGGCGCGCATCGTGGCGGCCGACATTCCGGACGGCAGCTACGTCAATCTGGGCATCGGCATGCCGACCCTGGTGGCGGACCAGTTGCCGCCGGAGCGGGAGATCGTGCTGCACAGCGAGAACGGCATCCTCGGCATGGGCGGGGTGATCCGCGATGGCGCGGGCGATCCCGACCTGATCAACGCCAGCAAGGAGCCGATCGCATTGCTGCCGGGCGCTTCCATCTCCGACCACGCCATGTCCTTCGCCATGATGCGCGGCGGCCATCTCGACCTTACCGTGCTGGGCGGCTTCCAGGTCTCCGCCACGGGCGACCTGGCCAACTGGTCGACAGGCGGCCGCGACGCGATTCCTGCCGTGGGTGGCGCCATGGACCTGGTGGCGGGCGCGGCGCGGCTGTTCGTGATGATGGAGCATGTCACCCGCGACGGCCAACCCAAGCTCGTGCAGCGCTGCAGCTATCCCGTTACCGGCCTCGGCGTGGTGGACCGCATCTACACCGACCTGGCGGTGATCGACGTGCAGCCCGGCGGCGGACTGCTGGTCACCGGGCTGGCCGAAGGTGTGTCGTTTGAAACCGTGGCGGCGCTGAGCGGTGCGCCGTTGATGCTGCAGGCGCAGTGCCGGGTGTTGCGCTAGCAGGCGTGCTTGCAGATGCCGCCATTCGCGGCGCGTCCGGGGGCCAGTCTGCCTCACCGATTCAGGGTGTCACAACGATTTTTCATACGCGCGAAAAAGAATTCACTTCCGTCGTGTTCCTCGATGAAGGACCATCGAATGACTTTGGATGGGCTGTCCAGCCCCATCTATTCGCGCCATGTGACATCCCGGGAGACAGCAATGAAGGCGGCATTCGTCCTGACTACCGTGCTTTGCATGACAGGGTCATCGTTTGGTTGGGCCCAGGCCCAGCCGGTCGGCGGCAAGCCCGCCACGGCGGCGACGAAGGCGGCGAACGCCGCGGTGCTGAACGAATTGCCTTTCCAGGACAGAGCCGATTTCGAGGATGCGCAACGCGGCCTGGTGGCCAGGCCCGACACGCTGACGATACGCAACGCCAAGGGCGACGTGGTCTGGGACCTCGAGGCATACAAGCAATACATCGGCATCGACAAGCCCGCGCCGGACACCGTCAACCCCAGCTTGTGGCGAAACGCCCAGCTGAACATGCAGCACGGCCTGTTCAAGGTCTCCGACCGCATCTACCAGGTGCGCGGCTTCGATCTTTCCAATGTGACCTTCGTCCAGGGGAATAGCGGCTGGATTGTGCTGGATCCGCTGATCTCGGAGGAAACGGCCAAGGCAGCCTATGAATTCGTGACCAGGCACCTCGGCGCGCGGCCGGTCGTGGCCGTGGTGTACAGCCATTCACACATCGACCACTACGGCGGCGTGCGCGGCGTCGTCAACGAGGCCGACGTGAAATCTGGCAAGGTCAAGATCTTCGCGCCGCAGGGCTTTACCGAGCATGCCGTCAGCGAGAACGTCATTGCCGGCAACGCGATGGCCCGCCGTGCCGTGTACATGTATGGCGCACTGTTGCCACGCAATGCGCGCGGCGGCGTCAACGGCGGGCTGGGGCAGACAGTCTCGACCGGCGCTGCAGGGTTGATCGTACCCACGGACATCATCAGCAAGACCGGCACCGAAGTCACCGTGGACGGCGTCAGGATGGTGTTCCAGATGACGCCGGGCACCGAGGCGCCCGCGGAGATGAATACCTTCTTCCCTCAGTTCAAGGGCATGTGGATGGCGGAAAACACCACCAACACCATGCACAACATCCTGACGCTGCGCGGTGCACAGGTGCGGGATGCGCTGAAGTGGTCGAGCTACCTGAACGAAACCATCGACACCTACGGCAAGGACGTGGAATTCAAGTTCCAGGCCCACCACTGGCCGATGTGGGGCAATGCCAGGATCATCGACTACTGGAAGAAGCAGCGCGACCTCTACAAATACACGCATGACCAGTCGGTCAACCTGATGAACAAGGGCTATACCGGGGCTGAGATCTCGGAAATGATCAAGCTGCCGCCCGAGCTCGACAAGTTCTGGCCGAACCGCGGCTACTACGGCACGCTGCGCCACAATTCCCGTGCGGTCTATCAACGGTACATGGGTTGGTATGACGGCAATCCGTCGGACCTGAACAACCTTCCGCCGGAAATGGCCGCGAAGAAATACGTCGAGTACATGGGCGGCGAGGCCGCGATCCTGCGCCGCGCCAGGGCTGATTTCGACAAGGGCGATTATCGCTGGACCGCCGAGGCGCTGAAGCACGTGGTCTTCGCCAACCCGGACAGCAAGGCCGGCAAGGACCTGCTCGCCGATTCCCTGGAACAGCTGGGCTACCAGGCGGAAAGCGGCCCGTGGCGCTCGGTGTACCTGATGGGCGCATACGAGTTGCGCAATGGCGTGCCCAAGGCGGGCGGTACCGACGTAGCCAGCCCGGACACCATCAAGGCAATGCCACCCGAGATGCTGTTCGACTACATGTCAGTGCGACTGAACGGACCCAAGGCCGCGGGCAAGAAGATTTCGCTCAATCTCAACTTCACCGACCTGCAGCAGCAATACGGCCTGGCCGTGGAGAACGCCGTGCTGAACTACGGCAAGCCGTTGCCGCAGGCGGATGCGAACATCACGATGTCAAAGGCAACGCTCGATGCCATCCAGCTCAAGCAAACGACGCTAGAGAACGCCATCGCGAAAGGAGACATGAAAGTGGAAGGCCGACGCGAGGCGCTGGGCGAATTCCTTGGCCTGCTGGACAACTTCCCCTTCTGGTTCAACATCGTGACGCCATGAAAACAAGCGCTACCGCACTGATGGCCGTGCTGGCCGCCGGCTGGCTGGTCCTGGCGCCGCAGCCGGTGGCGGCCTGCGGCTCTTCTTTTGTCCTCGGCGACGAAGTCGGCGCGGCCCATCCCGCTTCGGTCGGCGTCGCCTTCGCCATGAACGACGCGCTCGGCACCGGCACGCTGGCACCGGCCCAGCGCCTTACCGGCGAGCAAGCGCGCCTGCGCGCCGATGACACCGCGCACCTGCTGGAACAGCGGCTGGCGTCAGTCAGGTCCAAATTGCCTCCGACATCGCTGCTGCTGGTCGAATCGCGGCTCTGGACGCGCTATGCCCCGTCGCGCCAACGCCAGGCAGATCCCCATGCCGGCCACGAAGCGGGCCCCGGCGCCGGCGATGTTGTCGTGGTGACCGGAGAGCAGGTGCTGCGCGGCTTGCTGGAAGGAAGGATTGGCTGGAGGCAAGCGCTGGACAGCGGGCTGCTTGTCGTGACGGGAGACACCACGGACCGTGTGCGGGTGGAAGCCATACTGGCGGGCCGGTTCGCAGGGCCGCGCGATGCTGCGCTGGCGAGTCGCACGCCGTCTTGACGGCTCATGGAACCGCCAGTCCAGGCGTTCGCCAGCGATCGAACTCAGAGCAGTCCAAGTGCCCTCAGCTTGGCGTCGGGTGCCGAGTACGGTCGCTCGCAGATGATCTTGTCCGAGCCCGGCGCGAACTCGAACGTGGCAGCCATGCGCACACGGAAGGTTCGGCCGGTTGGGGCAAAGGTCTTGCCGTTGGCCTGCAGCGGTCCCAGATGCGTGCCCTGGAGCCAGAATTCCACCAGGACCGTGTCGCCTGCCGCCGCAATGGCGATGATTTCATTCTTGAGATCGGGGAAGGGGATGCGCGACGCGTCGAAATATCCGCGCACCGCGGTCTCGCCGTCGAACACGGCACCGCTGCCGTGCATTTCATAGCGGGGATGGGCGAACGTGTCGATCACGGCGTCCCAGTCATGCACGCATTCCAGCGCCATGTGATCGCGTACGGTCTGGATGCGTGCAGTGTTCAGAGCATTGGACATGAAGGCAGGGCTCCTGCGGAGATGGTGGAATTCGAATAATGGCGAGGCCTGCGCCGCGCTGGCGCGGCTAGTCCAGCTTGATCCGTGCCTGCGCGGCGATAGCCTTCCACATCGGAATATCGCGGGCGTTGGCGGCTTGCTGCTCGGGGCCCGGCACGTACTTGGCCGTGATGCCGAGTGACAGCAGCTTCCTGGCGACTTCCGGGTCCTTGAGCGTGGTTTCCAGGACGCGGGAGAGCTTGTCGACGACAGGCTTCGGCGTCCTGGCGGGCACATACATGACCCAGGTCAGTTCGCGGTCGAAGTCCACGCCCTGTTCCTGGTAGCTGGGGACATTCGGCAGGCTTGGCGAGCGGCGTGTGCAGACGGCGAGCGCCTTGACCTTGCCCTCCTGGACGAAAGGCGTGGCGGTCACCATGTCGACGAAGCCCACCGAGATGTGGTTGCCGATGATGTCGGTGACGATCTGCGCAGTGCCCTTGTATGGCACATGCTGCAGCGGAATCCCGGTCTTCTGGCTCAGCACCTCGCCGCAGAAGTGGCCGGTCGATCCCGCCCCCCAGCTTGCGTACTGGATCGGCGCGGCGTCCTTGCGCGACTGCGCGATCAGGTCCCTGATGTTGTTGGCGGGGTACTGGTTGGCGGCAATCATGACGATCGACGAATTGCCGATCGCGCCAAGGCTCTGGAAATCGCGTACCGGGTCGTAGGGCAGCTTGTTGTAAGTGGCCGGCGCAAGCTGGTGGGTCGACATACCGCCGATCATGATCGTGTAGCCATCCGGCGCCGCGGTAGCCACCGCGTGCGTTCCGATCGTGCCGGCCGCGCCCGGCTTGTTTTCCACGACCACAGGTTGCCGGAGATGCGCCGCAAAGCGCTCGGCGAGCAGGCGCCCGAGGATGTCGCCGCCGCCGCCTGCGGAGAAGGGCAGCAGCATGCGGACCGGCCGATCCGGATAGCCAGGGTCATCGGCGGCCAGCGCGCCAGTGGTGGCTACGGCGAGCAGGGCGCCTGCCAGGGCTTTTCTCATGGTTGTCTCCAAGGGGTATCACCCATTCTGGTCGCGGGTGTCTTTCGCTTTGTTCCACTCGATATGGAAACGTTTCCAATCCAGTTTCGTAATCGCGTCGTGGCCTGCAATCATGGTTAACGCTAGGCGGCGACCATCAGGCCGTTGAGTAGACTGGTCATATGGAAACGTTTCCATTAGATCCCGGAGGAGCCCGATGAGTTTGCTGTTCGGTGGTCTTTGCCAGGTCTGGTTCTACAAGGAAGCGGTCGGTACCACGAAGTTCCGCTACTACCGTGAAGCGTCGGCGCTGCGCCGGATCGGAGCGCAGCCATGACGGTCATCGAAGGCAAGGAGCCGGCGCGACGCGTCGCGGTGGTGACCGGCGCGGCACGGGGCATCGGTCTCGCCATTGGCGCGCGGCTTGCCGCCGATGGCTTCTCGATCGCGCTGTGGGATCGCGATGCCCGGCCGCTTGCACAGGCCGCGCAAGCCTTGCGGGATCACGGCGCAACGGTGCTCGATGTCGCCGTCGACATTACCGGGCGCGCGCAGGTCGTCCGGGCCCTGGCGCAATCCACGGAAGCGCTGGGAACGCCCACGGCGCTCGTCAACAATGCCGCCATTCTCGGACGCCATGGCCCCACGGTCGAGGCATCGATGGACGAATGGAAGCGCGTGTTCGATGTGAACGTCTTCGGCGCCTTGCAATGTGCGCAGGCACTGGTGCCCGCGATGGTGGCGCAGGGATATGGCCGGGTGGTCAATGTGGCATCGATCGCCGGCAAGGAGGGCAACCCGTTTGCGGGCGCCTATGCGGCATCGAAGGCGGCGCTGATATCGATGACCAAGAGCCTGGGCAAGGAACTGGCCGACGCGGGAGTTCTGGTCAACTGCATCACCCCGAGCGCCGCCGATACCGACATCTTCGGAGCATATGACGAGAGCCAGCGCGCGCAACTGCGGGCGCGCCTGCTGGAACGTGTGCCGATGAAGCGCTTTGTGCGCGTCGACGAGGTGGCCGAGATGGCGGCGTGGCTGTGTTCCGCACGCTGCAGTTTCAGCACGGGCGCAGTCTTCGACATCAGCGGCGGGCGCGCCGTGTACTGACGCCACGGCCGGGGCACTCCGCCGCTTTTGGGAGATAATCGCAGGCCGAGAAGCCGGCGGCGCCCTTGCCATGCGTCTGCTATTTTCCGCCAGGAACACCGATGAGCAGTCGAACGCGCACTACCAGCCCCGCCACACCTGCACGCGTCACGATTCGAGACGTGGCGCGGGCGGCCGGCGTGTCGCTGGGGACGGCCTCGCGGGCGCTGAATCGCAGCGGCCCGGTCAGCGACGCGGCCCTGCAGGCGGTGGAGCGCGCGGCGAAGGCGCTGGCGTATGCGCCCGACCCGATCGCGCAGAGCCTGCGCACGGGTACGTCCGGCGTGGTCGGACTGCTGGTTTCCGATCTGGCCAATCCGCTCTACGCCCGCATCATCACCGCGGTCGAAAGCCGTCTGCAGCGCGAAGGCTACGCCATGGTGGTCGGCAACACGCACAACAGCAAGGCGCAGGAAGAGCTGATGGTGGACCTGTTCCGCCGGCGTCGCGTCGATGGGCTGATTCTGGGGCCCTGCGAAGTCGAGCGGTCCGAGTACCTCGACCAGGTCTCGCGCGATCTTGCCGTCGTGGCGATGGACCGCGATTTTGGTGAGAATGGTTCCGGCGTCCACGTCGATCACTTCCGCGGCGCATACGAAGCCTGCCGCTATCTGCTCGACCTGGGCCACACGCGCATCGCGCTGATGACCTCCGATGCCGCGTTGCGCCCCGGCCGCGAACGCATCCACGGCTATCGCGCGGCGCTGCAGGAGCGCGGCGTGGCGGTGGACCAGACGCTCGTGCGCTCCAGCCGTTCTGCCATGGATTTTTCCTTCAGCGACGCGCTGGCCATGCTGTCGGCAAAAGACCGGCCAACGGCATTCATTTGCCTGGGCACGCGGATACTGTCCGGCGTTCTGCAGGCGACGCGACAAAGCGGCCATCGCGTGCCGCTCGATGTCAGCCTGGTCTGCGTCGGCGACGGTGACCTGCCGCAGCTGTATTCGCCGGCCATCACTGCAGTCAGCTGGGACCTGGAGGCGGTGGGCACGGCCGCCGCCGAAATCCTGCTGAGGGCCATTGGCCATCACGAATCCGGGGCAGATACCAAGGCGTCGACGGGGCAGGAAGTGCGGCTGGCCACGCAGATGGTGTTGCGCGAATCCTGCGCGCCGCCTCCGGCCGCCAGGGCCTGAGCCCGGCCATACGACGATGCCCGCCGCCACCCCCGACACCGTCCTGCGTGACCTGGCCCGCCTGCGCCGGGTCCGCGACCGCATTGACCGCGACTACGCCCAGCCGCTGGACGTCGAGGCGCTTGCACGGGGCGTGCATATGTCGGCGGGTCATCTCAGCCGGCAGTTCCGGCTGGCCTATGGCGAGTCGGTCTATGCCTATCTGATGACCCGGCGCATCGAGCGCGCCATGGCGCTGCTGCGCCGGGGCGACCTGAGTGTCACCGAGGTCTGCTACGAGGTGGGGTGCTCGTCCCTGGGGTCCTTCAGTTCGCGGTTCACCGAGCTGGTCGGCGTTTCGCCCAGCATTTACCGGCGCGATTGCGCGCGCGAGGCGGAGGGCATCCCGTCCTGCATCGCCAGGCAGCTGACGCGACCGGTCAGGAATCGAGAAGCGCAGGAACCGTCGTCCGACTAGACTGGCGTCCATGCATCACCCCTCACCCCTCATGGAGACTGATCATGGACCTCACCATTCATTCGACCTTTCTGCCGCATTCCGATCCGGAGGTCTCGCTGGCGTTCTACCGGGACGCCCTGGATTTCGAGATCCGCAAGGACGTCGCCTTTGGCGGCCACCGCTGGATTACCGTCGGCCCGAAGGAAAAGCCCGACACCTCCATCGTCCTGTACCCGCCAAATGCGACCCCGGGCGTTACCGACGAGGAGAAGCGCACCATCGCCGAGATGATGGCCAAGGGTACCTTCGCCATGCTGCTGCTTGGCGCGAAGGACCTGGACGCCGTCTTCCAGCGCCTGCAGGACCGCGACGCCGAGATCGTGCAGGAGCCGACCGACCAGCCTTACGGCGTGCGCGATTTCGCGGTGCGCGATCCGGCCGGCAACATGATCCGGATCCAGCAGCTCAAATGAGAAAGGCGCCGGCCATGCGCCGGCCCTTGGTTCGTGCCAGCCTCTGCGAAGCGGCCACTGTGCGGTGGCGTTCAGGCCTGCCCGGCACGGCGTGCGGACGTGCGCGACAGTGCCGCCCAGTCCAGGTGGCCTTCGCCATGGGCCAGGCTTTCGATATGTGTATCGCGCAGCGTACTGGCCAGCGGAAGGGGAACGTTGGCCTGTTCCGCCGCTTCCAGCGCCAGGCGCACGTCCTTGAGGCCTAGCGCCAGCTTGAATCCCGCTGGCTCGAAGCGCTCTTCGGCGATGGCCTGCCCATAGCCCTTGTAGACAGGAGCAGCGAAGGCCGTAGACATGACCAGTTCCAGAAAGCCGGCCTTGTCCACCCCATGGCCGTGCGCCAGCGCCACCGCTTCGCCCATCGTACCGATGGCGCTGGCGATCATGAAGTTCACGGCAAGCTTAGCAGCATTGGCTTGTTCTGGCCGTTCGCCCAGGCGCCAGGTCTTCTGGCCGATTACATCCAGCAGCGGCTGAACGGTTGCAATGGCGTCGGAATTGCCCGCTGCCAGGATGTTGAGCTGGCCCGCTTCAGCAACGTTTACCCGGCCCAGCACCGGTGCGGCGACATAGCCCACGCCTTGCGCCTGGTGTAACGCAGCCAGTTCGGCTGCCAGGGCCACCGATATCGTGGCCATGTTGACATGGATGGCTCCCCGCTTCAGCGCGGACAGTGCCCGTGCATCCAGTATCGTGGCACGGGTGGCGCCATCGTCGGCCAGCATGGAGATCAGCACGTCCGCATCGGTGACCGCCTCGACGGGCGTGGCCGCGCCTTGCGCCCCGAGCGCTGCCAGTTTCGCCACCGGCGCGGGCGAGCGATTCCAGCCGCGCACGGCATAGCCGGCCTTGAGCAAGTTTGCAGCCATTGGCAGGCCCATGGTGCCCAGGCCAAGAAAAGCGATCTTCATCGGTGTTCTCCTCAGTCAAAATGGAATCGATTGTTTCCTAAATAGGAAAAAAATTTTCAGGCTAATACCTGGAGTGCGGCGCTCGCCACGGCTTGCATCTGTTCGCGGCTGCGTCCGGTCTTGCCGACGACCCGCATGCCTTGCGTCAGGCACAACAGCATCCGCGCAGTCGCTTCGACGTCCACATGGGCCGGGATCGAGCCGTCTTGCTGCCCCTGGCGGATCAGGTCAGCCAGTAATGCCTCGTTGCGCGACATCGCGGCGGCGATGTGGCTGGCCATTGGTCTGTCGAATGCTGACAGTTCCACCGCGCTGCCGACGACCAGGCAACCTTGCCGGCCGGCGGCGCCCTGGGCGGAGTCGGCATAGAAGTCCAGCATGGCGCGCAGGCGTTCCAGCCCGGTGCCGGCGTTGTCGATGGCGCGGTGCAGCTTCTCCGCCCGCTGGGCACGGTAGCGATCGAACGCCGCCAGGAACAGCGATTGCTTGTCCTTGAACGCTTTGTAAAGACTGCCCTGCGCGAGACGCATGGCGCGGGTCAGGTCGGAGATCGAAGCGCCGTGATAACCGCGTTCGCTGAACACGCGCACGGCCCGATCCAGCGCCTGGTCCACGTTGAACTCGCGCGGGCGGCCTCGGCCGCGTGGGCGCGGTGGGACCTGGGGATGGGTTGCTGTCATGCCGCCAGACTGGCAAATTAGGAAACGATGGCTCCCAATATAGCAGCTCATCGGCGCTTCGTCATGACGGCGTCCCTGCACGGCATTGAAGTATCGACAGGCACTCCGTGCAACTTTTTAAGCGGGCGGCGGACGCCATAGCGTCGATTTCCCGAACAGGCTTTCGACCAGGTCCACGGCCAGTTGCGCGGTCTGATTGCGTACGTCGCAGGCCGGGTTCAGTTCCATCACGTCGAGCGATGCCAGCTGGCCGGTATCGGCGATCATTTCCATGCACAACTGGGTTTCGCGATAGGTCGGCCCGCCCGGCACGGTCGTGCCCACGCCGGGGGCAATCACGCAGTCGAGGAAATCCACGTCAAAGCTGACGTGCAGGTGCGTCTGTGCGTCGATGCCCGCCAGCGCCTGCTGCATGGTGTGGCGCATGCCGTTTTCGTCGATGTAGCGCATGTCGTACACCGCCAGATGTAATTCGTGCAGGCGGCGCTTTTCCTCCGCATCCACGCTGCGGATGCCGATTTGCCGGATCGCGCTGCGCTGCACCGCCGGCGCCGCGCCGGCCAGCGTGGTCAGCGGTGCCGGGCCGTCTCCACACAGGCAGGCCACCGGCATGCCATGCATGTTGCCGGTCGGCGTGGTGGTGCCGATATTGGCGTCGGCGTGCGCGTCGAGCCACAGCACCATCAAGGTCTTGCCGGTGTCGCGGCAATGGCGCGCCGCGGCGCTGATCGAGCCGATCGCCAGGCAATGGTCGCCACCCATCAGCAGCGGCAGCCGACCGGCTTGCAGGGTGCCGAGGCAGGCGTCATAGACGGCACGGTTCCACGCCAGCACTTCGTCGAGGTGGCGCAGGCCGTCCCGGGGCGGCTCCCACGGATTGGCGGGGCCGTCGAGGTTGCCGGCGTCCTCGACCTGCAGTTCGTTGCGAGACAGCGCCTGCGCCAGGCCGGCGACGCGCAGCGCCTCCGGGCCCATCGAGCAGCCGCGCGTGCCGGCCCCGACGTCGGTGGGGGCGCCAATCAGCGTGACAGGTTTCATGGCAAGGATGCGATGGGTGCGGATGCCAGCATGCGCTTGCAGGTTTCGTACCCGCCCCCGCGAGGGCGGTCTTCCGCACAACGTTGACGCCTACCTCTTGACGTCCCGGTCATTGTCATAGGAATTTCGTATGCGAATCGCCCCATCCTCCCCATGTACGAGCAATTCCCCCTGCAGCTTCCTGGCGAGCGCCGTCGCGGCGACAATGGCTGCGTCCTCGCTGTCATACGTCGGCGTGTCCTGTGTGCCGCGCTCCACTTCGACCTTCCATTTACCCCCGCTGGGTATCACATGAACGTTTGGCATGATTGCTCCTGGTCAGCCACATGCCTGCAGTCTAGGAGCTAGCCTTCGATTTCGCTGCGCACCAGCAGCACGGGCTTGCTGGTCTTGGCCAGCACGCCTTCCGAGACGCTGCCCATCAACAGGCGCCGTACGCCGCGGCGTCCGTGCGTGCCCAGCACGATCAGGTCGGCATTCCAGGCATCGGCCTCGGCAACGATGGTCGACGAGATCTGGCCCGGCGCCACTGGCTTTTCATCCAGCTGCATCAGGTGCGGCACGCCCGCCTCGCTGAGCCTGACGGAGGCCGCATCGAGCGCCTTGCGACCATGCGCGATGAGGCTGTCGACCAGTTCTTTTGGGTTGAAGTAGCTGGCTTCGAAGAAGACATCGGCGTCATCCGCCACGAACAGGGCCTTGACCTCTGCGCCGGTTGCCTTAGCGATGATGATGGCCTGGCTCAGGGCCAGGTCCGAAGAACGGCTGCCATCGACGGCGAGCAGGATGCGCTGGTACATGATGAGTCTCCTGACGAAGGGATGTGCGGAATCAAGGTAGCGGGGCGCCTTATTCAGCCTAGATGCCGGCGTCGATGCGCGCTTGACGCGCATCAATCCGAAGCGGCAGGCTGGCGCCGCCTTGATCGCGACCAGGAGCGCGATGATGACGACAAGATGTTGGTCTGAAGGGTTATGCGCCGGGCGCGTGACAAACCGCCTCGATGTTGTGCCCTTCAGGACCAATGACGAAGGCCGCATAGTAGTTCGCATGGTAATGCGGCCGCAGCCCGGGGCCCCCATTGTCCGTGGCTCCGGCCGCCAGCGCTGCGCGATGGAACGCGTCGACCTGCTGCCGCGTCTCGGCGACAAACGCCAGGTGCAGATGCGCGGGCTTCTCGTCGGTCTGGAACAGGCATAGCGAAGCCTTGCCGCTTCCGCTGAGTTCGACACCGTAGGCCGGCGGCCCTTCCGACGCCACCGCTACACCGAGCGGCTCCAGCGCCTTGAGGAAGAACGTCTTGCTGGCTGCATAGTCGCTGACTCCGAATTTGACGTGGTCAAACATGGGTGCTCCTCAGTCGTTGGCTCGATGGATGGCGACGTTAGGTTGACTACAGCGAACGAAGGCCGACTCTATCACGGCAATCGGGGCGGGTTCCGATCGCGTCCTGCGCTGCCATATGCCATGCCAGACATAAGCAGGGCCACACCCGCGCTTGCTGACACAATCAGGAATCATTATCATTCCAGGTTTTGTTACAAATCATTAAAAGCCAGCGCGCGCGCCTGCAGCCACCATGCAAACCCTTCCGGCCACCTCCATCCGCTTCGCCCTTCGTCCCCGCCCGCTGTCCCTGCTGATCTGTGCCATCGCGGGCACGATGCCGCTTGTCTCGGCCGCACAGGCCCAAGCACAAGCTCAAGCCCAGGCGCCGGCGGCGTCGGTCGAAGCGGGCAGCCTGAATGCCGTGGAGGTCCGGGTCGACCGTATCAAGAGCGACCTGGTCAACCCGATGCGGCAGGTCACGGTGATCGAGCGCGAGGAGCTGGACGAACTGCGCACGGGTTCGACCAACCTTGCCACCATGCTGAGCAAGGTCATCCCGGGCATGGCCGATTCCAGCCGCACTGTGACGGATTTCGGCCAGACGCTGCGCGGGCGCAGCGCGCTGGTGCTGGTCGACGGCATCCCGCTGAACACCAACCGCGACTCGGCGCGCAACCTGGCCACCATCGACCCCAGCAACATCGAGCGCATCGAGGTGCTGCGCGGCAGCAGCGCGCTCTACGGGGCGGGCGCCAGCGGCGGCATCATTTCGATCACTACGCGCCAGGCCGGCGGGCCGCCGAGCGCGGATACCACGGTGACGCTGGGCACGCCGCTGACGCGGCTGAGCAAGGAGGGGCTGAGCGCCAACGTGCAGCAGCATTTCTCCGGCAGCCAGGGCCCGATCGACTATGCCTTCCACCTGGGCGCGCAGCGCATCGGCAGCCCCTACGATGCCGAAGGCCACCGCATTGCGCCGGAGCCCAGCCAGGGCGACCTGTTCGATTCCAACGTCTACAACCTGAGCGGCAAGCTGGGCTGGCGCATCGACGGCCAGCAGCGCTTGCAGCTGAGCGTCAGCCGTTACCAGGCGAAGCAGAACACCGACTATGCGTCCGATCCGTCGGTGGCCCGTGCGCCAGCCGGCTCCACGGCCGCACGTGCGATCCGCGGCCTGCAGCTGGACAACCAGAACGAGCTGCGCAATACCGTGGTCAACCTGGACTACCAGCACCAGGACCTGTTCGGCAGCACGGTATCGAGCCAGTTCTACTACCGCGACTATTTCACGCGTTTCCCGCCCTTCGATGCGCGTGCGGTGGCCACGCGCGGCGGCAATGTCGACCAGATCAGCCAGAACAGCGACGTGTTCGGCGGGCGCCTGACCATCAGCACGCCGCTGGGCCAGGCCAAGGCCACCAAGCTGCTGTGGGGCGCCGACTACAACCAGGAGCGCAGCGACATGCCGCTGGACCTGTTCGACCCGCGCGCCTACGACAGCAGCGGCGGGCTGGTCTTCAACCGCATCGGCACGGCCACCTACATGCCGCCGCTGACCACGCGCAGTGGCGGCATCTTCGGCCAGCTGCAGCACAAGTTCAGCGAGCAGTGGTCGGCCGAGGGCGGCCTGCGCTATGAGCGCGCCAACGCCAGCTTCGATGATTTCGTGCCGCTGTCGCAATCGCGCGCGAGCAACCCGGCCACGGTCAAGGGCGGCACGGTCAACTATGGCGCCTGGCTGTTCAACCTGGGCGCGGCCTATGCGCCGGTCAAGGGACAGGAGTTCTATGCGTCGTTCAGCCAGGGCTTCCAGCTGCCGGACATCGGCCTGCAGATCCGCAACGCGCGTGCCGGCTTCGATATCAATTCGTCCAGCCTGGATCCGGTCAAGACCAACAACTACGAACTGGGCTGGCGCGGCGCGCTGGGCAATACGCTGGCGAGCGTGGCGCTGTTCTACACCACGTCCAAGCTTGGCGACGTGCAGAGCTTCAACAACGGCCTGATCCTGACCCGCACCGAAGAGCGCATCGCGGGCGTGGAAGCGGCCGCCGACTACCGCTCGGACGACGAGCGCTGGGGCGCGGGCGGCACCATCACCTGGATCAACGGGCGCGAGCGGCCGCAGGGCAGCGCCGGCCTGCAAGACATGACCGGTTATCGCATTCCGCCGCTCAAGGTCACGGCGTACCTGCAGTTCCGTCCCGTCAGCCAGTGGAGCAACCGCGTGCAGCTCAGCTACTACGCCAGCCGCGATTACCGGCTCAACGGCCAGAACAGCTTCGGCCGACGCGAGGTCGGCAGCTATACCACCGTGGACCTGATCAGCCGCTATGAACTGACGCGCAAGGATACGATCACGGTCGGCATCGAGAACCTGTTCAACCGCAACTACTACCCGCTGTACAGCCAGCTGCTGCGCAACAGCAACAACACCAGCCGGCTGCCGGCGGCGGGCATCACGCTGACGGCGATGTACCAGCACCGCTGGTAAGCGGTGCGGCGTGGCTGGCGGCGCCCGGCGCCGCCAGCCACGGCCTTAGTCGAGCGTGATCTTGCCCGCCTTGACGATCTCCGCATAGCGCCTGGTATCGCGCTCGATCAGCTTGCGGAACTCCTCGGGCGTACCGCCGACCGGCACAAAGCCAAGGTCGGTGAGCTTCTTCGTGACTTCCGGGCTGCGCGTGGCCGCGGCGATTTCCCGGGCCATGCGCGCGACGATCGGCTGCGGCGTGCCGGCCGGCGCCAGCAGTCCGGTCCATGAACTCATGACGAAGCCGGGAAAGCCGGCTTCTTCCATGGTCGGGATATTGGGCTCGCCCGGCCAGCGCTTGGCCGAGGCGACGGCCAGCACGTTGATCTTGCCGGACTTGACGTGCGGCATCGGCACCAGCAGCGGGTCGAACGCCACCGAAACCTCACCGGATACCAGTGCCGGCAGGATCGGCGCGCTGCCGTTGTAGGGCACGTGAGTGAGCTTGAGCTTCGACTCCATCGCCAGGCGTTCGCCGGTCAGGTGGGCGGAACTGCCGACGCCGCTGGAGCCGAAGGTCAGCGTGTCGGGATGCTTCTTGCCGTAGTCGACCAGCTCGGCCACGGTCTTGACCGGCAGCTTCTTGCTGGCGAACAGGAACAGCGGCAGCTCGGCCATTTCAGCCACCGGCACCAGGTCCGCGGGCTTGTAGCTGAGCTTCGAATACAGCGACATGTTGGCGCTGTAGGCGGCCAGCACCGAGACAAAGGTGTAGCCGTCCGGCGCCGAGCGCGCGGCCACGCCGACGCCCAGGGTGCTGTTGGCACCGGGCTTGTTCTCGATGATGATGGGCTGGCCCAGCCGTTGCGAGACCTGCTCGAACACGACCCGCGAGACCGTGTCGGTGGAGCCGCCCGGGGTGTAGGGAACGATCACCTTGATCGGCTTGGCCGGCCATGCGTCGGCGGCGAGGGCAGTGGGGGCGGTGTGGAGGGCGGCCACGCCGGCAGCGGCGAGGGCGATGGAACGCGCGCTGCGCGCGACGCGATGCTTGATGCTGGACTTCAACTACGTCTCCTTCTTTGGCATGCCTGGCAATCCCCTGGCGGGGCCTGCGGCCGGAGATCCGGCCGGCCAATTATGCGGGACGCAGTCTGTGCGGTGCCGCACCGGATGCGGCTGAATCGCGGACGTGGGCCATCCAATGTGCGATAGCCGAACCAGGCCGGCCGCAGGGATCGTCAGAATTCGTAGTTGACCGACAGGTCGAACACCGCGTTGGTGCGCTTGCGCGTGATCGGGCTGTCCGCCGCATCGCCGGCCAGTTGCGACACGGCCACGTCCGAACTGGCAAACCAGTGTTTGGCGAAGTACCACACCGACGTCACGCCGAAGCCGTATGACTTGATCCCGCCCCGCGCGTGGTACTGCGGCCGGCCAGCCCGCGCCTGCGCGGCGCTGACGCCGTACCAGGCGTTCATGTAGCGCGAGTCGGCCAGCGTGACGGTGGGGCCGGCGAACCAGAAGAACTTCTCCGAGCTGCCGGGCAGCGGCATATAGGCGCCGATGTCGCCGATCCAGCCGTCGCTGCCGCCCAGGCTGCGGCGCGCATCGATGCGCAGCACCAGCGGGAATTCCTTCGAGACTGCGTATTCTGCGAAAAGCTTGCCTTCCGGCGCCGGGTTGATATTGCCCATGCCGTCCAGGTGCGGCGAGTCTTCCTGCCCGCGCCGGCCCAGGTTGTAGGTGAGGGCGATGCCGGCGCGCCAGTTCCTGCCGCGCAGCAGGTTCACGCCCAGCCCTTCCCCGATCGAGGCAAAGGCGAGGTCGCGGTAGCGGATATCGATGCTGGGGCCGCCGATCACGATGTACTCGGACGAGCCGTCGTAGCGCGGCCGCAGCATCGCGGCGGCGCCAAGCCGGACCTGCCAGTCGGGGATGTCGTCCTGGAACAGCTTCTGCAGCGGGATGCCGGCGGAGAACTGCCATTCGGCCAGTGGTGCCGGCGTCTGGGCGCTGGCCGGGCCCGTGGCCAGCAGCGCGCCGATGGCCAGCAGCAGGGCGATGCACGAGGAAGTACGCGGTGGAATTCGCTCGGTCACGGCAGCCTCCATGCCCGCATGGCGGGCGGCCAGGTTGCGGGCGCGG
Organism: Cupriavidus nantongensis; assembly: GCF_041726985.1. Taxonomy (GTDB): domain Bacteria; phylum Pseudomonadota; class Gammaproteobacteria; order Burkholderiales; family Burkholderiaceae; genus Cupriavidus; species Cupriavidus nantongensis_A. The sequence continues at coordinate 2,359,262 of NZ_CP168302.1, forward strand.
GGCCCGTGGACGACATCTTTCCACCGGATCGCGGCGGGCGCAACCACTGGCGCAGCCAGCGCGGCGCCGCAGGTTCCTGCCTGGTGACGGGAGGGCGTTCAGTCGAGCAGCTTGTCCAGCGTGATCGGCAAGTCGCGCACGCGCCGGCCGGTGGCGTGGTACACGGCATTGGCAATCGCCGCAGCCACGCCGACGATGCCGATCTCGCCGATGCCCTTGGTGCCCAGGGCGTTGATATGCGGATCGTCCTCGTCCACCACCGTGACCTCGATGGTGCCGATGTCGGCATTGACCGGCACGTGGTATTCTGCCAGGTTGGCGTTGGCGACGCGCCCGGTGGCCAGGTCGAGCTCGGTCTTCTCGTGCAGCGCCATGCCGATGCCCCAGACGATGCCGCCCATCAGCTGGCTGTGCGCGGTCTTGCGGTTGAGCAGCCGGCCGGCGCCGTAGCTGGCCACCACGCGGTGGACGCGGATCTCGCCCAGTTCCGGGTCGACGCGGACTTCGGCAAAGACCGCGCCGAAGGCGTGCATGGAATACGCCTGGCGCTCCTTGCCGGGCTTGGTGCTGGCCCGGGCTTCGATCGCTCGCCCGCCCGCACGCCGGATCGGCGCGGACATCGGTTCGCGCTGCGCCACATCCGAGCGGTGTTGCGAGCGGCGTTGCAGCCAGCCATCGACGATCTCGACATCTTCCACCGGCGCGCCGGACAACGGCGAGGCGGTATCGGCCACGGCCTGGCGGATCAGTCGCAGCCGTGCCGCTTCGGCCGCCTGCTGTACGGCGGGCGCGACGCTGGCCACGGACTGCGAACCGCCCGACACCGGCGCCTCGGGGAAGGCCGTGTCGCCCAGTTCAAAGCGCACGCGTTGCGGCGGCAGGCCCAGCGCATCGGCGGCGACCTGCGTCATCACCGTATAGGTGCCGGTGCCGAGGTCTTGCGAGCCGGTGCGTACCAGCGCCGTGCCGTCGGGCAGCAGGCGCACCATCGCGCTGGCCGGTGAGCGGTAGGTGGGATAGGTGGCGGTGGCCATGCCCATTCCCACCAGCTTGCCGTCGGCGCGCATCGAGCGTGGGGCCAGATCGCGGCGCGCCCAGCCGAAGCGCTCGGCGGCGTCGCGATAGCACTCGCGCAGCGACTTGCTCGAGAACGGCAACTGCTTGTCCGGATCGGTGTCGGCGTGGTTGCGCAGGCGCAGCGCAACCGGGTCGACGCCCAGCCGCTCCGCCAGTTCATCGAGCGCGCATTCGAGTGCGAAGCTGCCAGGGGCTTCACCCGGCGCGCGCATGAAGGTGGGCGTGCCGATGTCCAGTTCGACCAGCCGGTGGCTGGTTTGCACGTTGGCGCAGGCGTAGAGCCGGCGCGTGATCAGCGCGGCGGATTCAAGCCATTCCTCGATCGCCGAAGTGCATGCGGTCACGTCATGGCGGAGCGCGTGCAGCGCGCCGTCGGCCGCCGCGGCGGCGAACACATGCTGCTCGGTAAACGGCCGCCCGCCCACCGGGCCGAACATCTGGGTCCGTTCCACCACCAGCCTGACCGGGCGGCTGACCTGCCGCGCCGCCATCGCGGCCAGCACCACGTGCGACCACACCGAGCCCTTGCAGCCAAAGCCGCCGCCCACGTACGGGCAGATCACGCGCACCTTGTCGGTGGCGATGCCGAACGCGGCCGCGACGGTCTTGCGCACGCCGGTGACATATTGCGTCGCGTCGTACAGGGTCAGCTGGTCGCCGTCCCACGCGGCGAGGGTGGCGTGCGGCTCCATCGGGTTGTGGGTTTCCATCGGCGTGGTGTAGACCGCGTCGATCACGGCTGCGGCGCCGCGCCGGCCCGCATCGGGATCGCCGCGGCGGCTGTCGGCGGATTCGTCCTCGTCAGGCTTGCGTGCCCGCGCGCGCGCCTGCGCGAAGTCCAGCACGGCATCGGCCGGCCGGTATTGCACCGGCAGGCAGCGCGCGGCATCGCGGGCCTGCTCGAGCGTATCGGCCACCACCACCGCGATGGGCTGGTTGTTGTAGTGGACCGTGGTGTCTTGCAGCAGGCTCATCACGTGGCCGGCGGTGGGGATGTCCGCGGCCGCCTTGCCGGCCCTGGGCAGGTGCGGGGCGTTGAACGGCGTCAGCACCAGCCGCACGCCCGGCATGCGTTCGCACGCGGCGGTGTCGATGGCGACGATCTCGCCGCGGGCAATGGCGCTGGTCACCATCACCGCATGGACCAGTCCCGGGAGCGTGTGGTCGGCGGTGTAGCGGGCGCTGCCGGTGACCTTCGGGATGCCGTCGACGCGGTCGAGCGGGGTGCCGGTAACGCTCATGCCGAAGTTCCTCCGCTGGCAACCTTCAGCGCCAGAGCGACCGCGCGCTGCGCCAGGCTGATCTTGAACGCGTTGTGCGCATACGGGTGCGCGCCGTCGAGCAGCAGCCGCGCCGCGTCGGCCGCGCTGTGCGCGCTCAGCGGCCGCCCGGCCAGCGCGCGTTCCGCCGCGGGCACGCGCCAGGGCTTGTGCGCCACGCCGCCCAGCGCCAGCCGCGCGCTGTGCACCAGCTTGCCGTCGAGTTCGAGCGCCGCGGCGACCGAGACCAGGGCGAAGGCAAAGCTGGAGCGGTCGCGCACTTTCAGGTAATGCGCATGGGCGGCGTAGGGCGAGGGCGGGAGGTCGATGGCGACAATCAGCTCGCCGGGTGCCAGCATGGTGTCGCATTGCGGGGTGTCGCCGGGCAGGCGATGAAAGTCGCCGATCGGGATACGGCGCTCGCCGGTGGTCGCGCGCACCACGATCACGGCCTCGAGCGCGGCCAGCGCCACGCACATGTCGGACGGATGCACGGCAATGCAATGCTCGCTGGCGCCGAGGATGGCGTGGATACGGTTGATGCCGTCGCGCGCGCCGCAGCCCGAGCCGGGCTTGCGCTTGTTGCAGGCCGGAAAGCCCAGGTCATAGAAGTAATGGCAGCGGGTGCGCTGCAGCAGGTTGCCGCCCACCGTGGCCATATTGCGCAACTGCCCCGAGGCGCCCGACAGCAGCGCCTGCGCCAGCAGCGGATAACGTTCGCGCACCAGCGCATGGTTGGCCGCATCGGTGTTGCTGGCCATCGCGCCCAGGCGCAGGCCGCCATCGGGCAGCGCCGTGATCTGGTCCAGCGGCAGCCGGCTGACATCGACCAGTAGCCGCGGCGCTTCCACGCCGGCCTTGACCAGGTCCAGCAGGTTGGTGCCGCCGGCGACATAGCGGGCGCCCGGCTGGCTTCCCAGGCGCATGGCCTCGTCGACCGAGCCCGGCCGTTCATAAGCGAAAGGATTCATACCGGGCCCTAGCTGCCGTCGCCGTTGCCGCAAGCTGCGCGGACCGCGGCGACGATATTGGGGTAGGCGCCGCAGCGGCACAGGTTGCCGCTCATGCGCTCGCGGATCTCGTCGTCACCGAGCGGCAAAGTCGCGGGGCTCAGCGGCCGCACCGCGCTGGCATGGCCGGCCTGCGCCTCGGCCAGCAGGCCCACTGCCGAGCAGATCTGGCCGGGGGTGCAGAAGCCGCACTGCAGCGCGTCGTGGGTGACGAAGGCCTGCTGCATCGGGTGCAGGGTGTCGCCGCTGGCCAGGCCTTCGATGGTGGTGATGTGGCGGCCCTCCTGCATCACCGCGAGCGTCAGGCAGGCGTTGATGCGGCGGCCGTCGACCAGCACCGTGCAGGCGCCGCACTGGCCGCGGTCGCAGCCCTTCTTGGCGCCGGTCAGGTGGAGGATTTCACGCAGCGCGTCGAGCAGCGTGCAGCGCGGTTCCAGCTGCAGCGTGCAGGGCTTGCCGTTGACATGGAGCGTGAACGGGCGGGTGGCCGCGCCTAACGGGACGGTGGTGCTGCAATGGGCCGGAACGTTGTCTTCGGACATGGGCGAGCCTTCTGTCGGCGTCCCGGCATGTCGTCAGGAGGCGCCGGGAATACCGGAAGGCTGCAAGTTCAGTGCCGGGCAGCGCCCCGGCCATGGCGCCGCGGGGCAGTATGGCAACACGGTGCGGCAAGCGTCAAAAACGCCACGCCGTGCGTGTAGAAATTACGCTGGGCCGTACGTGGGGCGATACCTTGCGCCACAAACAGAAACGGCGCCCGAAGGCGCCGCCATGAGGCCGTGTGGGACCGGGCTCAGCCCTTCAGCACGCTGCCGATGGCCTTGGCCACGATGCCGACATTGCGCTCGTTCAGCCCCGCCACGCACATGCGGCCCGAGCGCAGCAGGTACACGCCGTGCTGCTCGCGCAGGCGCTCGGCCTGGTCGGCGCTCAGGCCAGTGTAAGTGAACATGCCGCGCTGGGTCAGGTAGCGCGACAGCGCCTCGCCGCTGACATGGTCGCGCAGGTGGTGGTGGATGGCCTCGCGCATGCGCGCGATGCGGCCGCACATCTCGGCCAGTTCCTGTTCCCACAGCTGGCGCAGCTCGGGCGTGGTCAGCACCTTGGCCACCACGCGCGCGCCGTGCGTGGGCGGGTTGCTGTAGTTGGCGCGCACCGCGCCGGTCAGCTGGCCCAGCACGTTCGATGCCTCGGCCGCGGTGTTGCAGAACACGCTCAGGCCGCCGCAGCGCTCGCCGTACAGCGAGAAGTTCTTCGAGAACGAATTGGCCAGCAGGCAGGGCACATCCTGCGCCACCAGTTCGCGGATGGCGAAGGCGTCGTCCTCCAGGCCGGCCCCGAAGCCCTGGTAGGCCATGTCGACGAACGGCAGCAGCTGGTTGGCCTTGAGCAGCGCGATCAGCTGGCGCCACTGGTCCTGGTTCAGGTCGACACCGGTCGGGTTGTGGCAGCAGGCGTGCAGCAGCACGATGCTGCCGGCCGGGATCGCGCGCAGCGCGTCGATCATGGCGTCGAACTTCAGGCCGCCGGTGGCGTCGTCATAGTACGGGTAGGTATTGACGGTGAAGCCGGCGCGCTCGAACACCACGCGGTGGTTTTCCCAGCTGGGGTCGCTGATCCACACCTGCGCCTGCGGGTAGTAGCGCTTGAGGAAATCGGCACCCACGCGCAGCGCGCCCGAGCCGCCCAGCGTCTGCAGCGTGGCGATGCGCCCGGCGGCGCGCGCGGGCGAGTCCTCGCCGAACACCAGCGCCTGCACGGCGTTGCGGTAGGCCACCAGCCCCGACATCGGCAGGTAGGGGCGCGGACCCATGTCGGCCAGCAGCGACGCCTCGGCCTGCGCCACCGCCTGCATCACCGGCAGGCGGCCGTCGTCGTCAAAGTAGATGCCGATGCTGAGGTTGACCTTGTCGGTGCGCGGGTCGCGCTGGAAGTCCTCGTTGAGCGAGAGGATCGGATCGCCGGGAAAGGCCTCGATGTGTGCGAACATGGGATGCGATGGAGTTGGGTCGGGGGCGGCTGCCGCGGCGCAAGACGCCGCGCAGCCCGGGATTTTAACCGGCGGCGCCCACAGGCTGCAGGCGCCAGCCTGGCTGGGGGCCGGTCAGCGCAGCTGCTGCGCGGCCACGCCGGCTTGCAGCGCGGCGCCGGCCTTCTTCTGGCGCACCAGGTAGCTCACGCCGAGCACCACCAGCCACACCGGGATCAGGTACACCGAGAGGCGCAGGCCTTCGGTCAGGTACATCACCACCAGGATGCCGGCCAGGAACACCAGGCACAGGTAGTTGGTCAGCGGATAGCCCCAGCTCTGGAACGCCGTGGCCTGTCCTGCCTTGCGCTTGTCGGCGCGGAACTTCAGATGGATCAGGCTGATCATGGCCCAGTTGATGATCAGCGCCGACACCACCAGCCCCATCAGCAGCTCGAAGGCCTTGCCCGGCATGAAGTAGTTGATCACCACGCAGGCCGCGGTGGCGACCGCCGAGAACGCCAGTGCCGTCAGCGGGATGCCGCGCTGGTTGACCTTGAGCAGCGCCTTGGGGGCGTTACCCTGCTTGGCCAGGCCGTACAGCATGCGGCTGTTGCAGTACACGCCGCTGTTGTAGACCGACAGCGCCGCGGTCAGCACCACCACGTTCAGCACGTTGGCCACCCAGTTGCTGTTGAGCGCGTGGAAGATCAGCACGAACGGGCTGCCGCCGGTGACCACGTTCTCCCACGGATACAGCGACAGCAGCACCGCCAGCGCGCCCACGTAGAAGATCAGGATGCGGTAGATCACCTGGTTGGTGGCCTTGGGGATGGTCTTCTCGGGCGAGTCCGCCTCTGCCGCGGTGATGCCCACCAGCTCCAGGCCGCCGAACGAGAACATGATCACCGCCATCGCCATCACCAGGCCGCCCATGCCGTTGGGGAAGAACCCGCCGTGCTGCCACAGGTTGGCCACGCTCGCCTGCGGGCCGGCATTGCCGGACATCAGCAGGTAGCCGCCGAAGCCGATCATGCCGATGATCGCCGCGACCTTGATGATCGAGAACCAGAATTCCATCTCGCCGAAGGACTTCACGCTCGCCAGGTTGATCGCGTTGATGATGACGAAGAACGCCAGCGCCGAGACCCAGGTGGGAATCTCCGGCCACCAGTACTGCACGTAGATGCCCACGGCGGACAGTTCCGCCATGCTCACCAGGATATACAGCACCCAGTAGTTCCACCCCGACAGGAAGCCGGCGAAATGGCCGCAGTACTTGTCGGCGAAGTAGCTGAACGAGCCGGCGACGGGCTCGTCCACCACCATCTCGCCGAGCTGCCGCATGATGAAGAACGCGACGATGCCGGCGATGGCATAGCCCAGCAGGACCGAAGGCCCCGCCATCTTGATGGTCTGGGCGATGCCCAGGAAAAGTCCGGTGCCGATGGCGCCACCCAGGGCGATCAGCTGGATGTGCCGGTTCTTCAGCCCGCGCTTGAGCGAGCCGTCATTGTTGCTGGAATGCATGCAGTGTTTCCTCTACCCATTCTCATGGAATGCGGGCCCGCGCCTCTGGCTGTTGTCGGAGTCGGACGCTTGGGCCTGGGGGTCGTCACCGCCCGCGCGGCAGGGTGACTGCCGCGCGGGGGTGTGCGCGTTTCCGGGGCCGGCTCACCGTCAAAGGCGGCCGGTCAGGAACAGGTCGATGCCGGTCAGGCCTCGACCTTGAGCGTGCCGCGTTCGATCTGGTCGCGTTCCAGCGACTCGAACAGTGCCTTGAAGTTGCCTTCGCCGAAGCCTTCGTCGCCCTGGCGCTGGATGAACTCGAAGAACACCGGGCCGAGCGCAGTCTTGGAGAAGATCTGCAGCAGCAGACGGGGCTTGCCGCCTTCGGTGGTGCCGTCCAGCAGGATGCCGCGCGACTTCAGTTGCTCGACCGGCTGGCCGTGGCCGGGCAGGCGGGTGTCGAGCGCCTCGTAGTAGTAGTCGTTCGGCGCGGTCATCAGCGGCACGCCGGCCAGTTGCAGGCGGTCGATGACCTCGATCAGGTTGTCGGTCAGGAAGGCGATGTGCTGGATGCCCTCGCCGTTGAAGGCCATCAGGAACTCTTCGATCTGGCCGGCGCCCTTGGACGATTCCTCGTTCAGCGGAATGCGGATTTTACCATCCGGCGCGGTCATGGCCTTGGAGGCCAGGCCGGTGTATTCGCCCTGGATGTCGAAGTAGCGGATTTCGCGGAAGTTGAACAGCTTTTCGTAGAAATTGGCCCAATACGCCATGCGGCCACGGTAGACGTTGTGGGTCAGGTGGTCGATCAGCTTGAGGCCGTGGCCGACCGGGTGGCGGTCGACGCCCTCGATGAACTCGAAGTCGATGTCATAGATCGACTTGCCTTCCTCGAAGCGGTCGATCAGGTACAGCGGCGCGCCGCTGATGCCCTTGATCGCCGGCAGGCGCAGCTCCATCGGACCGGTCGGGATCTCGACCGGCTGCGCGCCCAGAGCCAGCGCGCGGGCATAGGCCTTGTGCGAATCCTTGACGCGGAAAGCCATGCCGCAGGCGCTCGGGCCGTGCTCGGCGGCAAAGTAGGCGGCGTGGCTGTGCGGCTCGCGGTTGACGATGAAGTTCACTTCGCCCTGGCGGTACAGCACCACGTCCTTGGAACGGTGCTTTGCCACCAGCGTGAAGCCCATCTGCTCGAACAGTGGCTCAAGCAGGTTCGGGGTGGGCGAGGCGAATTCCACGAATTCGAAGCCCATCAGCTGCATCGGATTGTCAAACAGGTCGGCCATGGCTTTCTCGGTAAGAACGTAGGGGCGGGAAATAATATTGTGGCTTCAGCACTTGCTTGCGCAGTCGCGCCGGGGCCAGCCGGCTCGGCACCGGACCCATGACGGCACGGGTTTGCGGTGCGCTTGCTTGGGATGCAGTGTATATTCGGGGCGGCAAAATTGGATTTCGTAAAACAGGCAGGGAAACCCTAGATTATGAAATTTGATTGCTTGAATTCATGAGATGAGGAAACCGAAGTGCAATCAATCGAGCTGGACCGCACCGATCGCCGCTTGCTCGGGGTGCTGCAGGAGAACGGGCGGGCATCCAACCTGGAACTGGCCGAGGCCATCGCGCTGTCGCCGGCGCAGACCTTGCGGCGCCACCGCCGGCTGGAAGAAGCCGGGCTGGTCAAGCGCTATGAGGCGCGGCTGGACGCCGCGGCGCTGGGCTTCGGCGTGGTCGCCTTTATCCACGTGACGATGGAGCGCGGACATATCCGCGACCTCTCCAACTTCAAGCGGCTGGTGGCGGAACTGGCGCAGATCCAGGAGTGCTTCTCGGTGACGGGCGACATCGACTACGTGCTGAAGGTGGTCGCGCGCGACCTGAAGTCGCTGTCGGATTTCCTGCTGGATACGCTGATGCGCATTCCGGGCGTCAGCGGCGTGAAGTCGAGCGTGTGCCTGGACGAGATCAAATGCACCAGCGCGGTGCCGATGGAGCCCTGAAGCGGACCGGTCAGTCCTCGGGCAGATCGATGCGGTCGCACTGCACGTTCATCGCGCGGCAGACCGCACACCACGATGCCCGCGCGCCGGGGGCGGCTTCGTAGCGGGAACCGTCGCCGCTCACTGAGCCGGTAGACGACGGATCTCGCCCATGGGCGGGGCTGGTGCGCTCCGGCTCGGGCGCCCGGGACGGCAGCGCCCGGCCGCCGCACGCCTGTGCTACGGCGGCATCCAGCGCCTGCAGGCCCACCGGCTTGACCACCACGGCGTTCATGCCCGCCGCCAGCGCCGCGGCGTGATCGCCGGCCACGGCACTGGCGGTGCAGCCGACGATGGGCACGCGGCGGTGGGCGTCGCCGCGGGCCCGCACCGCGCGCGTGAAGGCAAGGCCGTCCATCACCGGCATGGCGCAGTCGCAAACGATCACGTCGAAGCTGGCGCGGTCCAGCGCGGCCAGGGCTTCGCGGCCATCGCATGCCGTGCTCACGCGGTGGCCCAGGTGTTCCAGCTGGCGCTGCAGCAGCAGGCGGTTGGGGGCGTGGTCGTCAATTACCAGGATGCCGGCGTTGCGCCGCGGGCAGCCGGCCATGGGCAACGGCCGCGCCGGCTCGGCTGGCTCGGCCGTCTGGGGCGCGCTGGCGATGGCCAGCGGCAGCGACACCACCACGCGGGTGCCCCGGCCGGGCTGGCTGGTCAGCGTGATGCGGCCGCCCATGGCTGTGGCCAGGCGCCGGCAGATCGCCAAACCCAGCCCGGTGCCGCCGGCATGGGTGCGCGCGCAGCCGTGCACCTGCTCGAACGGCTGGAACAGCCGCGCCTGGGCTTCGAAGGGAATGCCGATGCCGGTGTCGGAGACGGTCAGCACGACGTGCTGGACGCCGTCGCAGGGCGCCTGCGCATCCAGGCGGACGTGGACCGTGCCGCTGTCGGTAAAGCGCACCGCATTGGACACCAGGTTGGCCAGGATCTGCCGGAAGCGCAGCGCGTCGACCTGATGCAGCGGCGCCAGCGCGGCGCTGACGCCGCTGGTCAGGGGCAGGCCCTTTTGCGCGGCCACGGGCCCGAAGATCAGCAAGGTATCGTCGACCAGCCCCGGCAGCGACGCGGGTGCCGGGTGGATGCTGAACTTGCCCGCCTCCAGCTTGGACAGGTCGAGGATGTCGTCGATCAGCGCCAGCAGTCCCAGTGCTGACTTGTGCGCGGTGACCAGCTGCAGCCGCTGCCCGTCGGGCAGCTGGCCTTGCGCCAGCGTCAGCTCGAGCATGCCGGTGATGGCATTCATCGGCGTGCGGATCTCGTGGCTGACCGACGCCAGGAACGCGGACTTGGCGCGGTTGGCGGCTTCGGCCTCGGTCTTGGCCTGGGCCAGCTCGGCCAGCATCTGGTGGCGCTCGGTCAGGTCGACGCAGCCGCCGGCCAGGCCCTTGACGGTGCCGTCGGCGCCGCGCAGCGGAGTCAGCCAGTTCAGCACATGGAAGGTGCGGTCGCCAAGGCGAAGGCATCGGTCGGTGCGCAGCGGCGCGCCGTTTTCGATGACCTGGCGGTAGTCGCGCGCCAGTTCCGCCATGTCGACGGCAAGGGGGTGTGACGCCTGCAGGGCGTCCAGCGGTTGCCCCACCAAGGTGCCGCGGCTGGCGCCCAGCAGTTCCTCGTAGCTGCGGTTGCAGGCGATCAGGCGCAGCGCGGCGTCGCGCAAGTAGACCGGCTGCGGAATGCCGTCAAGCAGCGCGGTCTGGATCGCGACGCAGTCTTTCAGCGCGGTCTCGGCGGCCCGGCGCCGGCGCACCTCGCGGTACAGCGCGACGATCCACGCCAGCAGAAACGGCGTGAGCACGCACAGCACGGCGGTGGACCAGCCCAGCAGTTGCGCATGCGAATCCGGCGCAGCCACCTGCGCGGACGCTGGCAAGGTTGCTGCCAGCGCCGCGGTCACCAGGGCATGCGACAGGCCGATGGCCACGGCCATGGCGCGCGCGAGTCGCCGCGCACGCGCGCTCCGGCCGGCCCGTGTCGGGGGCCGGGCGGGTTGGCTGGAATCGACAGCAGCACGAAGCGGGCGCGTGGTGGCGGGTGGCGCGGCAGGAGAGGGCGGGCGGAACGGCAAACGGTTGGCGAGGTCAGTGAAGTGTTTTCACTCTAGGGGCCCGGGCCCGCCATCTCATTAGGACGAATCTGAAATTGATACGGAAATTTCGAAATCGCAGGCACTTTGCCGTCGGCTGCGCCACATATAGAACACAATCTGGGCCCGCTTGCGGCGCGATGGCAGGCATGGCAGCGGCGCTGCAATGCCGGCACGTTTGCGGTGCATCACATGGACGGCACCGCCGCTATGGCAAGCGCGGCCTTTCGGAAGAAACCACCCATGCCTCGGAAATTTCTGGTTTCGTAAGGCGTTAAGGCTTAGGACAATGATGTGCCCGACTCGCGCGGAAAACGCGAAGTTTGCAACGGAGTAAAGTTTGACCACAATCCTGATCGTCGATGACCACCCACCCGTGCGTGCCGTACTCAAGACGCACTTTTCCCAGGTGCTGGGTGTCACCCACGTGCTCGAGGCCGACAATGGCCAGGCGGCCATCGAGATCGTGCGGCAATACATGCCCGACGTGGTCATCCTGGATCTGGATATTCCCAAGATCAACGGGCTGGACGTGATTCCGCGCCTGAAGGCCAGCCATCCCACGGTGCGCATCCTGGTGATCTCGGGCCAGGACCAGAACGCCTTCGCGCCCCGCGCGCGCCATGCCGGCGCCCATGGCTTCGTCAGCAAGACGCAGGAACTGGCCGAAATCGTGCGATGCACGGAGTCGGTGCTGGCGGGCTATACGGTGATGCCGGAGATCGACCACGGCAAATCGGGCTTGGCTGATGAAGCCGAGCGCCTGGCCTCGCTGTCGGACAAGGAACTGGTGGTCATGCAGATGCTGGCGAAGGGCATGTCGAACAAGGAAATCGGGCAGGTCCTGTTTATATCCAACAAGACCGTCAGCACGCACAAGACCCGGGTCATGGAAAAACTGGGCGCAAAATCGATTGTCGATGTCATCGATTTTGCGCGGCGCCACCATATTGCGGTGGGATAGCGTGGACGCGGCCGAAGCGCAGTCCCGCCCCAGGGCCTTGTTGCTGGCACCCCGCGGCGACCCGGGCTGGTTAGCGGATGCCGCGCGGATCCTGCGTGAGCTCGGCTTTGTGGTGCGGATCGACGTGGGCGCGCCAGAGGCGGATATGGCCGCCGATGTCGAACTGGTGATGGCGAGCGCCGCTGCCGGGGTGCCTGCCTCGCTGATGCACGCATGGCGCGCCCGCGGCGCGGTTTGCGCCGTGGTGTTGCCGCCGGGCGCGGTACCGGCGGCTGGCGCAGACGCCAGCGTGGCCACTCTGCCCGCGCCGGTCACCGAAGCGATGTTGCTCGCCATGCTGGCCGGCGAGCACTACGTGGCGCTGTCCGCGCGCGAGGCCGCCGGCATCGCCGGGGCCATTGCCGCGCAGACCTTCGGCAATCCGGCCTTCGCCAGGGAACTGCTGCAGGCGCTGGTGACCTCGACCCGCGATGACCTGGCGCAACTGCGCCGGGCCGGGCCGGACCTGGAGGCGGTGCGGGGCGTCGCGCACCGGCTCAAGGCCTCCGCCCACTATGTCGGCTGCCATGCGCTGCGGCTGACGGCGCAGCGACTCGAGCATGCCGCCCGAGATGGCGATGCAGCCACGGCCGCGGCGCTGGCAGCGATTGTGGCGCCAACGGCGGCACGGCTGCTCGCGCTGCTGGCCAGCCTGCCTTCCGCAAACCATTACGATAACGCCGCGCAAAAATAGCACAGCGGGAATACACCGAATTGGCGCGATCCCGGCGCTTGATTATTCTGGTGCCTTGAATGGAAATAAGGCGTGCATTATTGATTATCTAAATCACGCCGATTTATTTTGTTCGGGACTGGTTGAATGCCGGATGCTGCCAAGGCCTTTGCTGGCAGAGGCTTCAGGCATTTACGGGGAGGAGGCAGGGATGGCCCATATCATGGCGTCAATGCCGGATTCGGCGGTCTATTTCCACCTGGCTGCGGTGGCGCTGCTGTTGCTGGGACTGGCCGCGTTTCGCGCCGTGGCTTATGTCATGGCATCGCCGCAAGGGCGCCCGGCGCGCGCCCGGCGCATGCTGCTGGTCAGCGCCGGACGCGTGCTGGCGGTCGGCGCGATCTGGACCGCCATCGCCTACGGCCACGGCGTTACCGAGCGCGCCGGCGCGCACAACTGCCGCCGGGTGCCGGCAGTCGATGCCGCGGCCCGCTACGCCGCCGAATACTGCTACCTGGGGGGCGAGCGGATCTTGCTGCGGATCTACGGCGCCGAACGCGACCGGGTGCTGGCCCACCGCACCTTCACCAGTACCGGGCCGGTGCGGCTCAGCTGGGACGGGCAGGCCGTGGTGTTCGACCCGGCTGCGCCTGGCCGCAAGGGGCGGCTGGCATTGCCGCCCCCGCTGCACGACCGGCTGCTGGCGCGGCTGCCTTGAGCGCCCAGGCCATCGCGCAGCTCGGTGCGCTAGCGCGGCTGCGCCAGCATGCGGGCCAGCACCGCGTCCAGGCCGTCGGGCCGCGGCAGCTGTGCGATCAGCCAGCGCACGGCGTCGGACAACTGCTGTGCGTCGTAGTCGGGCGCAAAGCTGTGCAGGGTGGCGCCGTGCAGGAAGCAACGCAGCGCCAGCCATTCCGGCTGGGGCGGTGCGTCCGGCGGCTGGCCGAACAGCCGCTGCGGCACCGCCGCCAGCGGTTCGTGCACGGCGCGGGCAAGACGGATGTCGCCGCGCGTTGCCATCCACACTTCCAGGATTGCCAGCGAGGCATGCCGTTGCGGCCGGTTTGCCAGCACATGCAGCATCAGGTGCATGCGCAGTGACGGGCCCAGCGGCCCGAGCGCAGCCAGGCGGTCGGCTTCGCGCTCCAGCAGCGACTTCAGCATGGCCGGCAGCAGGTCGTAGCGCCCTTCCGGAAAGTGGTGGCGCAGCGAGCCGCGGCTGGTGCCTGCCAGCTCGCACACGCGCGCTTCGGAAAAGGCGGCGTAGCCTTGCTCGATGAGCAGGGTCGCGGCGGCGTCGATCAGGGACTGGCGGGTACTGGCGCTGCGTTCGGCTTGGCTGGGCATGGGCCGGATTGTAGCAACGGCGCCGGGGCAGCTTGCCGTCCCCGCGATACCGCGGCGCTTCGATCCGGCCCGAGACTGCAGGCCCGTGCGCTGGATTTCCCGCGGTGCGCGGCGCTTCAGTGCGGCGCTGCCGCCGGAATGTCGGCACTGCAGCTCGGTGCCGTCTCGTCATGCGAATGCGGGGCGAGAGCGCCGGGGATGCGGGGAGTGTCGAGGCCCTTGCCGCGCAGCCACTCGGCCGTGGTGGCGGCGGCGCGGTCGATCAGTTCGCCGCAGCGGGAGTAGTCGTAGGGCGAGATATCGAGCGGGCACAGCGGCGGCACCACGCTGATCTGTGCGTGGCTGGAGAAGTGCTGCAGGTCGTGCACCAGCTGGCGCGCCACCAGCAGCGAGAGCGCGTTGAACGCATGCTCCAGCGCCCCGCGCGGCGGGCGGCGCTCGGCGCAGGTAAAGCCCGCCGGCAGCACGATCACGCGGGTCGCACCGAGGCCGATCGCGGTCGACACCGGCGTATTATTGGCCACGCCGCCGTCGATCAGGGTACGGCCCGCCAGCTGCACCGGCGGGAACACGCCGGGAATGGCGGCGCTGGCCAGCACCGCGTCGACGATGCTGCCGCTCGACAGCACCACTTCGTCGCCGCTGTGCATGTCGGTCGCCACCACGTGCAGCGGCAGTTCGGCCGCCTCCAGCTGGCGCGGCCCAAAATGCCGTGCCAGCAGGCTGCGCAATCCCGTCGCCTCCACCAGGTGGCCGCGGCTGCCGCCGAACATATTCCAGACACTGCGCCAGCTCCACGGCAGGATGTCCGTGCGCCGGATCGCGCGCCACAGCGCGTCGAGCCGCTGCGCCCCGTCCACGCCCGGGTTGCAGGCAAAGTAGGCGCCGTTGATGGCCCCGGCCGACGCGCCGATCACGATATCCGGCGTCACGCCCCAGGCCGCCAGTTCACGCAGCATCCCCACCTGGATCGCACCCAGGCTGCCGCCGCCGGCGAATACAAAGGCTGTCTTGTCCATGGCTGCGGCGGTCTCCCTGGCTTGTCGGCGTCCTGTGCAAAGGATAGGCGACCTTGGGGCCATCCGGCAGGGGCGGCTTGTCACTGAGGCCGGCCTGAGCTTCTTTCGGATTGCGCAATTAACCGCCATGAATTTGCCCCACCAGCAGGCTTGGGCCAGCAGCGGTGGGGGTTGGCTTCGACGGCGAGGCGCTTGGTGGTGGCGCTCAGCCGAGAAACTCGTCGGCGGAGATGCCGAGCTGCGCGGCCATGTGTTCGACCAGGCCTTGCAGCCTTGCCACTTTTTCGGTCAGCGCCTGCTGCTCGGCGCGCAGCTGTTCCAGTTCGGCCGACGGTGCGGCGTCGCCGTCGGCGCCACGCCCGCTGTCTTCGGCGGCCGCGGCGGCGCTGGCTTCGCCGCTCAGCAGGTGCATCCAGCGGTTTTCACGGGCGCCGGGGGCGCGCGGCAGGCGCACCACCCGCGGCGGTGTCTGGCTGGCCAGTTCGTCGAGGAAGGCCTCGACCGAGGAGATGTCGGCAAAGCTGTGCAGGCGCGCGGTATTCAGGCGCAGTTCCGCGGCCGTCTGCGGGCCGCGCAGCAGCAACATCGCCAGCAGCGCGACCGACTGGCTCGGCACGCCGAGCGCACGCTGCATGTTGTGCTCGAAGCGCGGCACGCGGCTGCTGCTGCCTTCGAACACCAGGCTCAGGCCCTTGAGGCCGTCGATGGCCTCCAGGATCTCGGCCTCGCTGACGTTCATCACCGGCGCGCGCGCGGTCTTCTGGTTGCAGCCGGAAGCCAGCGCGTTGAGCGACAGCGGGTAGGTATCGGGTACGGTGTGCTGCTTTTCGACCAGCACGCCCAGCACGCGTCCTTCGACTGGCGTGAGGGCTCGCAATGCCGGGCGCGCGGGACGGTCGTTGGACGGGGTCGGGTCGGATTCAGGGGTGGATTGCATCAAGGCTTGATTTTGCTGACGGTGGCGGCGCTGCCCGGGCTTGCCGGAGCGCCGAGGCGACCATTCAATCCCAAGCCGGCGCAATGCGCAACTGTCGGCGCCCACGGGCTCGCATTCCCCGCCGCGCCGTCTACTATCCATAGGTCGCGCCGCGGCAGCCGGGATACGCGCGATCCGGCTTGTACCGATGTCATCAGGGGGCAGCATGGCGAACTTGCAGGCGGCGGCAGTGGCGGCCGAGGCGGAGCCGGGCGCAGAGGCCGGCGGGGGGCTGGAGGCACCGTACTCCACGCTGGAATCACGCTGGCACCAGATGTTCCCGCAACTGACCGCCGACGAGATGGCGCGCGTGCGGCGTTTCGGCACGCCGCAGAGCTGGCACGCGGGCGAGAAGCTGTTTGCCATCGGCCAGTCCGGGCGCGGCATGTACCTGGTCACCAGCGGCCGCGTGCGCGTGATGCGGCGCGACGGCCTGGGACGCGAACACCAGATCACCGAGCAGGGCGCCGGGCACTTCCTGGCCGAGGTCGGCACCCTGGCCGGCCGCCCCGCGCTGGTCGACGGCGTCGCCGTCACCGAGACCCACGGCTACGTGATCATGCCGGACCGGCTGCGTGCGCTTCTGGTGGCCGAGGCCGAGCTGGGCGAGCGCATCATGCGCGCGCTGATCCTGCGCCGCGTCGGACTGATCGAGTTCGGCAGCGGCCCGGTGCTGGTGGGCCACGGCACCGAGCCGCAGCTGCTGGCGCTGCAGGCCTTCCTGCGGCGCAACGGCTATCCGCATACCGTCATCGATATCGACGCCGATCGCGACTGTTCCCTATTGCTCGACTACGCCAACGCGCCCGCCAGCGATTTTCCGCTGGTGATCTGCGCCGACGGCCGCGTGCTGCGCGCCCCGGACGAGGGGCAGTTGGCGTCGTGCCTCGGCCTGCTGCCGGAGTTCGATCCCGACCACGTCTATGACGTGGTGGTGGTTGGCGCCGGGCCGGCAGGGCTGGCGACGGCGGTCTATGCCGCCTCCGAAGGCCTTTCGGTGGCGGTGATCGATTGCCGCTCGCCGGGCGGGCAGGCGGGCGCGAGCGCGCGCATCGAGAACTACCTGGGCTTCCCGACCGGCATCTCCGGACAGGCGCTGGCCGGGCGCGCCTTCGTGCAGGCGCTCAAGTTCGGCGCGCACATCGCCATTCCGCTGGAGGTGAAGGCATTGCACTGCGGCGCCGACCCGATCCGGCTGGAGCTGGCCGACGGCCGCATCGTGCCGACCCATACCGTGGTGATCGCCACCGGCGCGCAGTACCGCCGCCCCGGCATCGCCGCGCTCGAGCATTTCGAAGGCCGCGGGGTCTACTACTGGGCCTCGCCGGTGGAAGCCAAGCTGTGCAAGAACGAGCCGGCAATGCTGGTTGGTGGCGGCAACTCGGCCGGGCAGGCGGCGGTGTTCCTCGCCTCGCATGCGGCGCACGTGCATATGCTGGTGCGCGGCCCTGGGCTGGCGGCCACCATGTCGCGCTACCTGATCGACCGCATCGCCGCGCTGCCGAATGTCACGCTGCATACCCACGCCCAGATCCGCGCGCTGGACGGCGACGGCTGGCTCAGCGCGGTGCACTACGATTGCCGCGCCGAGCATCCCGCGCCGGTCACCATGGCGGTGCGGCACCTGTTCCTGTTTATCGGCGCCGATCCCAATGCGGCGTGGCTGCGTACCTGCCATGTCGAGGTCGATGACAAGGGCTTCGTGCGCACCGGCGGCGGCGCGCTGGGTTGCGCGTCGGCGGTGCCGTATCCGCTGCAGACCAGCGTGCCCGGTGTGTTTGCCATCGGCGACGTGCGCGCGGGATCGACCAAGCGCGTTGCCGCCGCGGTCGGCGAAGGCGCGGCGGTGGTGGCGCAGATCCACGATTACCTGGCAAAGATCGAGGCGCCTGCCTCCCACTGAACGGCGGACGGCTTCACCCCTGCGCCTCGCGCTCCAGCAACTCGCGCTTGCGCGCCACGCCCCAGCGATAGCCCGACAGGTCGCCGTCGCTGCGCACCACGCGATGGCAGGGAATCGCCACCGCCAGGTGGTTGGCGGCACACGCCTGCGCCACCGCGCGCACCGCGCGCGGCGCGCCGATGCGGGCCGCGATCTCGGCGTAGCTGGCGGTACTGCCGGCGGGAATCTCCCGCAGCGCTTGCCATACGCGCTGCTGGAACGCGGTGCCACGCACGTCCAGCGGCAGCGCCAGGCCGATCGAAGGCGCTTCGATCAGGCCCACCACCTGCGCCACCAGCTGCTCGAACTGCGCGTCGCCGCCGATCAGGTTGGCGCGCGGGAAGCGGTCCTGCAGATCTTGCAGCAGCGCTTGCGGATCGTCGCCCAGCAGGATCGCGCAGACCCCGCGCTCGCTCTGCGCCACCAGGATCGCGCCCAGCGAGCATTGGCCGATGGCAAAGCGGATGTCCATGTCGGCGCCGCCGGCGCGGTAGCGCGACGGGGTCATGCCGAGCACGGCGTCCGAGGCCTCATAGAAGCGGCTGTTGGAGCCGAACCCGGCATCGTAGATGGCCTCGGTCACGGAGTCGCTGGTGCCCAGTTGCTCGCGCAGTTTCCTGGCCCGATGCGCGGCCGCGTACGCGCGCGGCGTCAGGCCGGTGGCGCTCTTGAACAGGCGGTGGAAGTGGTAGGGGCTGACGCCCGCGGCGCTGGCCAGCTCCGGCAGCGTGGGCACGGCGTCGGCGGCTTCGATGCGGCGGCAGGCGTCGGCCACCATGGCCGCGTGCCGTGCCGCCAGCGCGGGCGGCGCGGCACGGCGGCTGGGCCGGTAGCCGGCAGCTTCGGCCGCGGCGGCGTTGTCGAAGAACTCGACATTGGCAGGATGCGGCAGGCGCGACGGGCTGCTCGGCAGGCAATACACGCCGGTGGTCCTGACCGCATAGACGAAGTCGCGATCGGCGCCGGGGTCGCGCGCCAGCACGCGCGCCCAGCGCGGATCCTGTTCGACCAGAGTGGCTTCGGCTGCTTGGGCGGAACGGATGGATCGGGTCATGGATGCCTCACGTAGCGTCGTGAAAGATGATGCCGAGCGTGTAGCGCTGTCCGGCATGCAGCCGGCTGACGCCATGCCGCAGGTTGACGCGATAGCTGCCGCGACTGCCCTGCACGGGCCGCTGGCTGACCGCGAACACCACGGCATCGCCCTGGCGCAACGTCACCACCTCGGCGCGCGACTGCATGCGCGGGCGCTGCTCGGTCAGCACGAACTCGCCGCCGGTGAAGTCGCGGCCGGGCTCGGAGAGCAGCACCGCGACCTGCAGCGGGAACACGTGCTCGCCGTACAGGTCCTGGTGCAGGCAGTTGTAGTCGCCCGGGCCATAGCGCAGCAGCAAGGGCGTCGGACGGGACTGGCCGGCGTGGTGGCAGCGAGCGATGAAGTCCCGGTGCGCGGCGGGGTAGCGGACGTCGATGCCCATCGCGGCATTCCAGCGGTTGGCCACCGGCACCAGGTGCGGGTAGAGCGCCGTGCGCAGTCCGGCGACCAGGCCGGGCAGGGGATAGCGGAAGTACTTGTATTCGCCTTGGCCGAAGCCGTGCCGGCGCATCTCGATGCGCGAGCGGTACAGCGCGTCGTTGCCATAGCCGGCCGCCAGCGCGTCGCATTCGTCGGCGCACAGCAGGCCCGGGATGGCGGCGCAGCCGAAGTCATCGAGCTCGCGCGCGACCGCGGCCCAGTCGATGCCGTCGACCCGGGTCGCGACGTCCGCCGCATGCCGACGCGCCACAGCCGCGCCAGGTGCCCGGGGAAGCGGCCGGCGCGGCCCGGCGACTGCCATTTCCGGCTGCTGAATCTGGCTGGTGCCCACTGCGAATCTCCTGTCCTGTGCTTGCATGGTGCCAACTTTAGGCCGGGTCCGTGTGCGGCACACTCCGGGTCTTGCTTTCAAATTCCGTCCGCCATCCTGCCTTGACAAGACAGATCTGTCTACCAATAATGAGACAGATCTGTATCGTCTCGTCGTTTTCTTCCCTTCAAGGCCTGTCCCCAGAGGAGCCTCCATGTCCGCACCCGTTGAAACCCGCCCGCCGCTGCCTCCGTTCACCCGCGAAACCGCCATCGCCAAGGTCCGCGCCGCCGAGGACGGCTGGAACAGCCGCGAGCCGGAGCGCGTGGCGCTGGCCTATACCGGCGACAGCGCCTGGCGCAACCGGGCGGAATTCGTCAACGGCCGCGCCGATATCGTCGCGTTCCTGCAGCGCAAATGGCAGAAGGAACTGGATTACCGCCTGATCAAGGAACTATGGGTGCACGAGGAGAACCGCATCGCCGTGCGCTTTGCCTACGAATGGCACGACGATTCCGGCAACTGGTACCGGTCATACGGCAACGAGAACTGGGAATTCGATGACGCGGGGCTGATGCGCAAGCGCTTTGCCTGCATCAACGATGCGCCGATCCGGTCAGAGGACCGCAAGTTCCACTGGCCGCTGGGCCGGCGCCCGGACGGGCATCCGGGCTTGAGCGAGCTGGGGTTGTAATGGGACTTGCCCCTGTCATGCGCGCGGGACAGGGGCGAGAAAAAAAGCCTGGCTTACTGCATCTTGTCCAGGTTGCCGATCCGCACCAGCATCTCGGTGAACATCTGCATATCGAGATTGAGGTCGGCCACTTCCTTGTATTCGCGCGCATTGTGCGCGGTGTACTTCTTGCCCGGCATGGCCGGTCCGAAGTTGATGGCGTTGGGCATCAGCTTGGCGGTGGTGCTGCCGGCGGTCGAGACCGGCTTGGCTTCCAGCCCGGTGGTATCGCCAAAGATGTTCAGCAGCGTCGACAGCCACGCGCCCTTCGGATCGCGCGCCATCCAGTTGCCCTGGTCGTACTTGATCTCGACCGGCCCATGGGTGGCGGCCCAGCCGAAAATGCGCTTGGTGATCTTGCCGCCCAGCTCGTCCGGCGTGCGCCCGCGCGGCATACGCACGTTGGTGACCACGTCGACGTACTCGCCACGTTCGCGCACCAGCGTGGGCGACATGGTCAGCGGCCCCATGAACGGATCGCGGTAGGCCACGTCCATGCGGTTGCCAAGGTAGTCCAGGCCGTACAGGTCGTTCAGGTAGCGGACCGCGTTCAGGTAGTGGTTTTCGGCGAAGCGCACGCCGCTGGCCTGCAGGAACAGCGCCAGCCGCGGCAGCGGGTTCACGCCTTCTTCGGGCCGCGAGCCGTGCGCCGAGGCGCCGGTGACCTTGACTTCGACATCGTTGCCGGCGCGCTTGACATCGATCGAGAACTTGCCGCGCGGCGTGTAGCGGCGCACGAAATCCGCGCGCGCCTGTTCCAGCGCGGCGGCCACCGCGGCGGGATCGCCACCGGCGATGCGCGCGGTCGCGGTCTCAGGGATGGCGTTGGCCGACGCCGCGCCGCGCATCGCGACAATGGCCGGGCCCTTGCTGTCGGCCTGGCTGGGTGCGCGCTTGTCGTCGGCCGCCTTGATGCCGAACGAGACGGTCAGCGTGCCCGCGCCTTTCTCGGCCACCACGGCCGGATACTTGCTGTCGAGCACCACGTTGTACTCGGGCAGCGCGGTGTGCTGGCGGTAGTATTTCATGCCGTCGCCACCGGTTTCCTCGGTGGTTTCGATCATCAGGCGGATGCTGCGCTCGAGCGGC
This sequence comes from Cupriavidus nantongensis, assembly GCF_041726985.1. Taxonomy (GTDB): domain Bacteria; phylum Pseudomonadota; class Gammaproteobacteria; order Burkholderiales; family Burkholderiaceae; genus Cupriavidus; species Cupriavidus nantongensis_A. Next base: position 2,380,834 of record NZ_CP168302.1, read on the forward strand.
ACGCCGCTTTCCTTGACGGTCTTCATCGCGTACAGCACCGCGGCGATCGAGCCCTTGTCGTCGATGGTGCCGCGCCCGTACAGCAGGTCGCCGATGCGCGTCATCCGGAACGGGTCAAGTCTGGTGCCGTCGTCCAGCACCCATTCCTCGGCCACCGCCGGCACCACGTCGGCGTGGGTCAGGATGCCGAAGGTGTCCTTGCCCCCGCCGGGCAGGGTCACCTCGAACACGCGATTGTCGACATTGCGATAGGCCAGCCCGAACTCGCGCGCCATGCCTTCGATCATCTTGCCGAACTCGATGATGGCGGGATTCTCGTGCTGGGCGATCTTTTCGTCGCGCACGGTGCGCAGCGCCACCATCTTGCCAAGCACATCGATGGCCGCGGCCTCGTTGCGCAGCCGGTTGTAGACCCCGAGCAGCCGGGCGACATTGACGAGGTTGTCGCCCGACAGCGGCGTCTTCGACTGCCACGCCGCCACCGCGGGCGCGACCATCGGCTCGGCCTTGGCCGCCGCCGCCATGAAGGCCGGCAGGTCGGCCTGGGCCGCCTTGGCGGCGGCCACGCTGTTGCCGGTCAGGGCTTCCAGCGCCGGCTTCTTCAGCGTCTGGGCGTGCGCGGGAAGGGCCAGCGCGAGTGACAGCGCGAGCAGGGGTGCCCACCGATGGCGGTACGGCAGGCGGCAAGATCGGGTCATTGCGAAGAAGGAAATCGGAGAAGATGCCGCATGATAGGGCACTCCGCGGGGTTTTCTTGAAAAAAAATGCTTTTTCGTCCGCGCGGGTCGGACAGCTTCCGGACCGATAGGCAGTGCCTATGTGCCCATCATAGTCTTTGGCAATCATCGCTTTTGAAACGATGAATTGTACAAATCACTTCCAGGTCTCCAGAATGGGGCCTTCGCTGCAACCCGCAGCCGAACCAACCCGATCCAGAACCAGGAGTGAACTGATGCTGCAATCCCGCGAAGGCCAACGCGTTCCCAATGTCGCTTTCCGTGTGCGTGAAGACAACGAGTGGAAGACCATTACCACCGGCGAGCTGTTCGACGGCAAGACCGTCGTGGTGTTCTCGCTGCCTGGCGCCTTCACCCCGACCTGTTCGTCGACCCACCTGCCGCGCTACAACGAACTGGCCCCGGTCTTCGCCAAACATGGCGTCGATGACATCCTGTGCGTGTCGGTGAACGACACCTTCGTGATGAACGAATGGGCCAAGGACCAGGAATCCGCAAACATCACCATGATCCCCGACGGCAACGGTGAATTCACCGAAGGCATGGGCATGCTGGTGGACAAGGCCGACCTGGGCTTCGGCAAGCGCAGCTGGCGCTATGCGATGCTGGTCAAGGACGGCGTGGTGCAGAAGATGTTCATCGAGCCGGAAGAGCCGGGCGACCCGTTCAAGGTGTCCGATGCCGACACCATGCTGGACCACATCGCCCCCGGCGCGCGCAAGCCTGACCAGGTGGTGGTGTTCTCCAAGGTCGGTTGCTCGTTCTGCGCCAAGGCCAAGCAACTGCTCGACGACAACGGCTTCGACTACATCGACGTGCCGCTCGACAACAAGGTGCGCGGCAAGGTGCTGGGCGCCGTGTCGGGCGAGATGACCGCACCGCAGGTCTTTATCAACGGCAAGCTGATCGGCGGCGCCGAAGCGCTGCAGCAGTACCTGGCCGCCTGAGCCGCAATCAGCCGTTTTCCATTCTTGCCCTGACCCACAGGGCCGGCAGTCGCCGGACCCGATGGCGCCGCCTTGCCCGAGCCACGCCGGGCAGCGCCATCCAGTCCGCAGATTGACCCAGCCTGACGCTTCAGAACACAAAGGAACCACCGCCATGACCACCATCCAGACCGACGTCGCCGTGATCGGCGCAGGCACCGCCGGCCTTGCCGCCTACCGCGCCGCGATTGCGGCGGGCAAGCGCGCCGTGATCATCGAAGGCGGCCCCTACGGCACCACCTGTGCCCGCGTGGGCTGCATGCCCTCCAAGCTGCTGATCGCCGCCGCCGAGGCCGCGCATGAATTGCGCCACACCGCGCCGTTCGGCGTGCATGTCGACGGCGAGGTCCGCATCGACGGGCGCGAGGTGATGGCGCGCGTGCGCAGCGAGCGCGACCGCTTTGTCGGGTTCGTGGTGCGCGGCGTGGAGAACATCGCGCCGGCCGACCGCATTCGCGGCTATGCCCGCTTTATCGACACCACCACGCTCGAAGTGGACGGGCACACCACCGTGCGCGCCAGCCGCGTGGTCATCGCCACTGGTTCCACGCCGGTGCTGCCGGCGCCGTTCAAGGTGTTTGGCGACCGCCTGATCGTCAATGACGATGTGTTCTCGTGGCAGGACCTGCCCGGCAGCGTGGTGGTGTTCGGCCCCGGCGTGATCGGGCTGGAACTGGGACAGGCGCTGTCGCGGCTGGGGGTGCGGGTGCGCGTGTTCGGCGTCAGCGGCTCGCTCGGACCGCTGACCGATCCGGTGATCCGCGCCGACGCGGCGCGCACCTTCAACCAGGAGTTCTACCTCGATCCCGACGCGCAGGTCACCGACATGGGCCGCGATGGCGACCAGGTGGTGGTGACCTACCTCGACCGCGAAGGTCGCAGCGTGACCGAGCGCTTCGACTACGCGCTGGCAGCCACCGGCCGCGCCCCCAATGTGCGCGGCCTGGCCCTGGAGAACACCGGCCTGGCGCTGGATGCGCGCGGCGTGCCGCTGTTCGACGCCCACACGCTCCAGTGTGGCAACGCGCCTGTCTTCATTGCCGGCGATGCCAACAACATCCTGCCGCTGCTGCACGAGGCCGCCGACGAAGGCAAGGCCGCCGGCGAGAACGCTGCCAGCTATCCGCAGGTAAAGCCGCTGGCGCGCCGCGCGCCGATCGCGGTGGTGTTCACGGACCCGCAGATCGCAATGGTTGGCCAGCGCTACGCCGAACTGGCGGCGCGCGGTGCGGACAGCTTCGTCACCGGTGAGGTCAGCTTCGAAGACCAGGGCCGCAGCCGCGTCATGCTGAAAAACCGGGGGCTGATGCACGTCTATGCCGACAAGACCACGGGCCGCTTCCTGGGCGCCGAGTGGACCGGCCCGCGCGCCGAGAATATCGCCCACCTGCTGGCGTGGTCGTACCAGCAGGGGCTGACCATCGCGCAGATGCTGACGATGCCGTTCTACCACCCGGTGGTGGAAGAAGGCCTGCGCACGGCGCTGCGCGATGCGGCCGCCAGGCTGGAAGCCTGATCGCGGCGATTGCTAGACAGGTCTGTCTGTCATAGTATCGAAGCACAACCCCGGGGCGGCGCTTCACGTAGCCCCGGGCGTTCTCCCTCGCTACTCCGCTTGCATCACATGGCCACGCCTTCCGCCCGCGACCGCATCCTCGACACCGCCGCCCGCCTGTTTTACCAGGAGGGCTATCGCGCCACCGGCATCGACCGGATCATTGCCGAGTCCGGCGTCGCCAAGATGTCGCTCTACCGGCATTTTGCCTCCAAGAACGCGCTGATCGCGGCGTTCCTGGCGCGCCGGCATGACGAGTGGATGGCGTGGTTCCGCCAGGACGTGAAAGCCCGCCTCGCCGAGCGGCCCCGCCTTGACGTGATCGCCGACACCCTGGCCGACTGGTTCGGCCGCGACTTCCGCGGCTGCGCCTTCATCAACGTGGTGGCCGAGGCGGGCGGCGACGCCCAGGCACAGCAGCAGGCCGCGGCCCACAAGGCCGACCTGGAGGCCTTCGTCGCCGACATCGCGGCGCGCCTGGGACTGCGCGAGCCACAGGCGGTGGGGGCGGAGGCGATGCTGTGCATCGAGGGCATGATCGTGCGCTACCAGATGCAGCCGGACAGCGCGGTGATCGAGGCGGGCAGACGGTTCCTTGGCCGTTTGCAGGGCGAATGACGGGATCGTCCGGCCTAGCGCCGGGGCAGCATCCGGCGCGCTGCCGCATAGTCGCGCAGCGCCTCATTCATCAGCGTTTGCCAGCCGCTGCCGGTTGCCTTGTAGGCCGCCAGCACGTCGGGATCGATGCGTAGCGTCTGATTGACCTTGCGCTCGCCAACCGGTTTGGCCGGCCTGCCGCGACGTTTCGCCAGTGCATCGGCTTTGTCGTCGCCGAGCAGCTCCCGTGCCTGGCGCATCTTCCGGAACTGCTCTGTCGGCACTGACGTCGCATCGGGGTCTTGCGCAATACCGCGCGCGATGGCGGCGTCCTCGGTTGGGGTGGGGCGGATGAGGTCAGGTTTCTTGTTCATAGTCTCGCAACTCTCTTGAATTGCTTTACGCAGGCTGATTGCCCTGAGTGCGTCGCCACGCATCGTGAATACCAGGCAATACAGGCGCGCACCAATCGGTCCATATGCGATGTAACGGGTTTCGCCGTACGGCTTGCGGTCATCGATTTTCAGGAGGGCGTTATCGAAACCCATCAACCCTGCAGCGGCCAGTGACAACCCGTGATGACGTTGGTTGATGGCGTCCTTTGCCAAGTCAAACTCGATTTCCATTCGGATTTACTGTAGCAGCAGAAAATAAGGTAGGCAATATTTTTATGCTACAGCGCAAAAATCGTGGACGACATCGCATAAAGCGGAAAATCGGTCACGCGAGCAACGAAGACCCACGAAAAGTGCGAATCATATGTCTAGTCCCTGACACATTCAGGCTACAATTCTGATGTAATCACGAATCATTCCTATTCGTAATCAGAATTTTCCACTTGTGATGCCGCTTCGGCGGCTCCGCCACACTTTGACCCCTGAGTGATGCCTCTGCACCCGAACCGTCGGGCCAAGCCGCGCTTTGCCCGCTCTGCGCTTGTGTCCCCCTGCCGTCTTTCCCTGACCACCCTTGTGCTGAGCCTGCAGGCCGGCGGCGTGTTCGCGCAGTCCGGCGAGAGCCCGATGTCTGCCGCGCCGGCGGCCACGGCCGCGGCGGAATTGCCGGCCGTCACGGTCCGCGCCAGCAGCGACGATGAAACCGCCACTGGCCCGGTCCATGGCTTTGTGGCGAAACGCAGCGCCACCGCCACCAAGACCGACACGCCCGTGATGGAGACGCCCCAGTCGATCACCGTCATCACGCGCGACCGCATGGAGGCGCAGGGCGCGCAGACTGTGCAGCAGGCGATCGGCTATAGCGCCGGTGTCTACGCTGGACCGTTCGGCAATGATGCGCGTGGCGACTGGGGCAAGTTCCGAGGCACGGACTTCACGCAGTATCGCGATGGCTTGCTGAACCAGGTCGGCTTCTATAACAACGTGCGTCCCGATGTTTACGCACTCGAGCGCATCGATGTGCTGCGCGGGCCGTCGTCGATGCTGTTCGGGCAGGGCGCGGTCGGCGGCATCCTGAACCTCGTCAGCAAGCGCCCGCAAGCCGACGCGGCGCGCGAGATCGGGGTGCAGTTCGGCAACTACAACCGCAAGCAGGTGCAGGCGGACCTGACCGGCCCGCTCGATGCCGAGGGGAAGTGGCTGTACCGCCTGGTGGCGCTGGCGCGCGACAGCGACACGCAAGTGGACTACGTGCAGGACAACCGCTACCTGCTCGCGCCGTCGCTGACCTGGCGGCCGACCCAGGACACCTCGCTGACGCTGCTGGCCAACTTCCAGCGCGACGTGAGCGGGACTTCGGTCGGCTTCTTCCCGTGGCGCGGCACGCTGTACCCGAACCCGGGCGGACAGATTCCGGACCACCTGTTCGTCAGCGAACCCGGCTTTGATCGCTACACCGCCGAGCAGCAGTCGGTTGGCTACGAGTTCCAGCACAAGTTCAACGACACCGTGACGGTGCGGCAGAACCTGCGCTACTCGCATAGCTCGGTGGACTACCGCAGCATTTATGCCGCCGGCTTCAACGGTGCCGGCCATGGCTGGGTGCCGGGCAGCAGTTCGCTGCTGCGCCGCACGGTCTACGTCAACCAGCCGACGCTGAACTCGTTTGCGGTCGATACCCAGGCGCAGACCAACTTCCGCACGGGCCCGGTCCATCACACGCTGCTGACCGGCGTGGACTACCAGCACTCGGAAATCACCGGTAACGCCGGCGTGGGCGGCACTGCCGCGCCGCTCAACGTGTTCAACCCGGTCTACGGCAATTTCACGCTGCCGGGCTCGCGCGCCCTGAATCCCACTACGCAGGCGCAAACCGGCCTGTACGTGCAGGACCAGCTGGCCTGGAACAAATGGCTGCTGATGCTGGGGCTGCGCTATGACTGGTCGCGCGCCGCGCAGGACAACACGCCGTCTGCCAGCCGCGACGACAACGAGCTGACCAAGCGCGCCGGCCTGATGTACCGCTCCGACATCGGCCTGAACCCGTACGTCAGCTACTCCGAATCGTTCCAGGGGCTGGCCGGCTTCAACAAGGCCAACCAGGCCTTCAAGCCGCTGCGCGGCTCGCAGTGGGAGGCCGGCATCAAGTACCAGCCGCCGGGCAAGAACGCCACGCTGACCATCGCGGCATTCGACATGCGCGAGAAAAACCGCAAGACCGCCGGCGTGGTCAACGGCATTCCGGATTCGGTGCAGGTGGGCGAAGCGCGCACGCGCGGCATCGAGGTGGAGGCATTGGCGTCGCTGACGAACCGGCTCGACCTGATCGCGACCTACACTTACCTGGACGCGCGCGTGATCGACGGCACCCCGGCCGAGGTCGGCAAGAAGCTGGCAAGCACGCCGTCGAACATGGCCTCGCTGTGGGCCAACTATCGCTTCAAGCTGTTGGGGATCCCGGGCTTCGTGGCGGGCGGCGGCCTGCGCTACGTCGGGCCCAGCTATGACGGCAACGACCAGAACCGGGTGGGCGGCGTGACGCTGTACGACGCCATGATCGCCTATGACCGTGGCCCGCTGCGGGTCGCGCTGAACGCCAACAACCTGTTCGACAAGCAGTTCCTGACGACCTGCCTCGCGCGCGGCGACTGCTACTTCGGCGCGCGCCGCACGGTAGTGGGCACGGTCACCTATCGCTTCTGAGCGGACCGGCGCAAAGAATCGAGCCCCCGGCCGGGGTGGTCGGGGGCCCGATCAGCAATCAGACGCCCGTCGGCGTCCAGCAACGAGTGTAGTCGGGAAAATCGCCATGGCAAGGGTGGCAGCGGATCGTGCCTTGCCGCCGCCGCGCCGTTCGCGCTAATCCGCGTCGGGAATGGGCGCACCCTGCACTTTGGGCGCCGGCTCGGCCTGCAGCGCATCGGCGGGCAACAGCCGCAGGAAGGTGCGCGCGATCTCGGGGTCCCGGCAGGCCAGCCAGTCGTCCCACTGCGCGCGCGGCACCACGACCACGGCGCGCTTCTCGTCGCCCGGCTTGTGGAAGCGCTGCAGCAGCGGGTGCTGCGCCGAGTTGACGGTCAGCATGGTGAAGGACAGCGCCTGGTCCGGCCAACCGCGCCACACCCCCGCAATGCCGAAGGCCGGCTCGCCGGGCAGCCAGACGCGCCAGCGCACCGGCTTGCCCGGCGCCGCGCCGTCCGCCACATTTTCGGGGTACGCAAACTCATAGAACGCCGTGGCCGGTATCAGGCAGAGCTGGCCCTGGCGCCAGTAGCGCGCAAAGGCGGGTCGCTCGCCCACGGTTTCGCTGCGGGCATTGGTAGTGTCGTAACGCCGTGCGCCCGGTGGAATGCGTGCGCGCGGCACCATGCCGAACGAGGCCAGGTCGGCGCTGCGTGCACCGCCGTGGTCGGCGCGCACGATCGGCGCCGCATAGTCGGGGTAGGTCTCGGCCTTGTACACGCCCGCGGGTGGCTCCACGCCGAAGATCTCCCGCAGGATGCGGCGCTGGACCGGGGCATAGTTGGTGCACATGCGCTCTCTCCCGAGGGTGATGCCCGTATCGTGTGGGGCCAGGGGCGCCGCGTCAAGGCCGCTTCGGCGCCCCGTTGACCCGCATGGCAGGGATGGCAAAAACCGTCAGCCGCGCTGGCGGAATCGGTTATTGCCGGATCGGCGCGCCGTGGCGCACACTCTTGCGGCAGCCGTGGCGCGGTCAACGCGCACGGCCACCGACTACAAGGCACAAGCCGGATCCAGGAGACCCCATGCGCGACTACGCCCAAGCTTTCGATGGATTTTCCCATGACGACGCCGTGGCCCGGCAACTGCACGGCAGCCTGGCGGCGATGAATGCCTGCGTCGAATGCTGCGACCGGCACGCACAGCCAGGCCGCATTGCGCTGAACTGGGAAGGGCGCAACGGCGATGCGCGCAGCTGGACCTTCGCCGAACTGCAGGCGCTGTCGGCACAGTTTGCTGGCTTCCTCAAGGCGCAGGGTGTGCAGCCGGGCGATCGCGTCGCGGGCCTGTTGCCGCGCAACGCGGAACTGCTGGTGACGATCCTCGGCACGTGGCGCGCGGGAGCCGTCTACCAGCCGCTGTTTACCGCTTTCGGCCCCAAGGCCATCGAGCACCGGCTCAATGCGTCGGGGGCGAAAGTGGTGGTCACCGATTCCGCCAACCGTCCCAAGCTGGACGAGGTAGCCGGCTGTCCCGCCATCGTCACCGTGACCGGCACCCAGGGGAGCGCTGAACAACACGCTCTGGATGCGGGCGATTTCAGCTTCTGGGCCGAGCTGGCACGCCAGCCGGCATCGTTGGCGCCGGTGATGCGGCGCGGCGACGATCCTTTCCTGATGATGTTCACCTCCGGCACCACCGGCCCGGCCAAGCCGCTGCTGGTGCCGCTCAAGGCCATTGCGGCGTTTGCCGGCTATATGCGCGATGCGGTCGACCTGCGCGACGATGACGCGTTCTGGAACCTGGCCGATCCGGGCTGGGCCTACGGCCTGTACTACGCCGTCACCGGCCCGCTGTCGCTGGGCCATGCCACCACGTTCTACGACGGCCCGTTCACGGTCGACAGCACCTGCCGCGTGATCCGCAAATATGGCATCACCAACCTGGCCGGCTCGCCCACGGCCTACCGGCTGCTGATCGCGGCGGGCGAGGCCGTGTCCGGCCCGCTGCGCGGGCAGCTGCGCGCCGTCAGCAGCGCCGGCGAGCCGCTCAACCCGGAAGTGATCCGCTGGTTCGCCAGCGAGCTGGGCGTCACCATCCACGACCACTATGGCCAGACCGAACTGGGCATGGTGCTGTGCAACCACCACGCCCTGGCCCACCCGGTGCGCCTGGGCGCGGCCGGCTTTGCCAGCCCTGGGCACCGCGTGGTGGTGGTCGACGACGCGCTGCGCGAATTGCCGCCCGGCCAGCCCGGCACGCTGGCGCTGGACCTGAAGCGCTCGCCGATGTGCTGGTTCGGCGGCTACCACGGCACGCCCACCAGCGCGTTTGCCGGCGACTACTACCTGACCGGCGATTCCGCCGAGCTCAACGACGACGGCAGCATCAGCTTTATCGGCCGCGCCGACGACGTCATCACCACCTCGGGCTACCGGGTTGGGCCGTTCGACGTGGAAAGCGCGCTGATCGAGCACCCGGCGGTGGTCGAGGCCGCGGTGATCGGCAAGCCCGACCCGGAGCGCACGGAGCTGATCAAGGCCTTCGTGGTGCTGGACCCGCAGCACCCGGCCTCGCCCGAACTGGCCGAGACCCTGCGCCTGCATGTGCGCCAGCGCCTGGCCGCCCATGCCTACCCGCGCGAGATCGAGTTCGTCGCCGAACTGCCCAAGACCCCCAGCGGCAAGGTCCAGCGCTTTATCCTGCGCAACCAGGAAGTCGCCCGGGTGCGTGAGGCGGCCGGCGCCTGAACCCTGCCATGTCGGCAGGTGCCTGGCGAGCCCGCGGCGGACCGCTTCCTATAATGAGGAAGCGGTTGCCGGGGTCCCGGGGGTGAAGGAGGCCGCGGCGCCGCTCCCGCGCGCCTGCAGGCAGGGGCGCGCATCCCTCCATCTCCAGACCAACCGGCGAGGCGACAACATGCAGAGTAGCGAAGCGGTGCTGACGCAGGCGCGCGCAGCCCTGGCCCATGTGCCCTATCAGGGCCATGTCCTCCATCCCACCATCCAGCTGCGGCTCTCGGACGGGGCGCTGATCCTCGAGGGCGAGGTGGCCGATATCGTCGACAAGACCCGGGCCGCGGCGACGCTGCGGCGCGTGGACGGCGTCACCAGCGTGATCGACCACCTGCGCGTGGCCGACGGCGGCGCCCCGGTCGGCGACGGCGAACTGCGCGACGCGGTGTGCGAGCGCCTGCTCAATGCCGTCGAATTCCACGATTGCAAGATTTGCGCACGCGTCAAGGGCAAGCCGGAGGCCATGCGCGAACCGGTGAACGAACGCAACGGCTGGATCGAGGTCGCGGTGCAGGACGGCGTGGTGACACTGTGGGGGCAGGTGATCAGCCTGTCGCACATGCGCCTGGCCGGCGTGCTGGCGTGGTGGTCGCGCGGCTGCCGCTGCGTCGTCAACGAACTGGTGGTGGCGCCCGCCGAGACCGACCGCGACGATGAAATCACCGAGGCGCTGATGCTGGTGCTCGAGACCGATCCCTTCGTCGATGCCGCCCAGGTCAGCGCGCATACCCAGGACCGCGTGGTCACGCTCGAGGGCTGCGTCAACAACGAGCGCACGCGCCGTCAGGCCGAGCGCGATGCGTGGTACGTGCAGGGCGTGGAGGACGTGGTCAACCACATCTCGCTGCGCCCCTGAGCGCGGGCACGGGACCGACTATCGGTGCGCGCCGCGCTTTGCAGCGGTATCTTCCATGCGCCAGTAGCGCCGCCGCGCCCGCAGCGCAAAGCGGGCGCGGTAATCCGACATCGACATGCCGGTGGTACGCTGGAACAGCCGGCGGAAAGCCGCGGCGTCGCTGTAGCCGCAGGCCTCGGCAATGGCATGGGTGCCGTGCAGCGTGACCTCCAGCAGCATGCGGGCACGCTCCACGCGCAGCGTGTGCAGGTAGTCCAGCGGCGTCATGCCGGTGACCTGGCGGAAATGCCGCAGCAGCGTGCGTTCGCTGACCGCCGCCGCCTGCGCCACCGCGGCCAGCCAGTAGGGCTCGGACACATGGTCGCGCAGCCATTGGATGGCGCGGTAGACCGGGCTGTCGGCGGTGCGGCCGAGCCAGCGTTGCGACACCAGCGCCGGCACGCTGCGCTGGCGCTCGGGCTGGAACAGCATCAGCCGCGACGCCGCCTGCGCCAGGTCAGGGTCGTGCAGGTGGCCCAGCACGCGCAGCATGAATTCCACCTGCAGCGCGGGCGCCACGCACGAAAACACCTGCCCGTGCACGCTCATGGCCGCGTCGCTGGCGAGATCGCAATGCGGGTACTGGCGCGCCATCCAGCTCTGGAACATCCACGGCGCCCCCACGCTGGCGCCATCCAGCAGCCCCAGCTGCAGCGGCAGCACCATCCCCGACGCGCACGCGGCGATCCAGCCGCCGGCGCGCGCATGGCGCTCCACCAGCCGCAACGCCGCGGCATCGCGCAGCACCAGTTCGCCCAGCTGCGGCGCATTGCTGGCCAGCAGCGCGGGAATGACCAGCAGCGTGCGGCTGCCGGGCGCACGCGCGCGCCGCGTCGACGACACCAGCCCGGGCAGTTCCGTGGCCAGCGTGCGGCCGTTGGCGCGGCACAGCTGCCAGCTCAGCGTCGGCGCGGCGCCGGGGCGCTGCAGGCTGGCCACGCCTGCCACCGTGCGCAGCACGTCGAGCGTGGTGAACAGGCTGCCGGGCATGGCTTGCGGCAGCCACAGCAGGCGCACATGCAGCGGGACGTTCTGTGATGAGGGGGCGATGGCGGCGGTGGGGGCGGGCATGCCTTGAGGCGTTCGCTTGAGGCGTTCGAATGGTTGATGATGGGCCGGATGCCGAACGCGGTGGCGGGATCGGCATCCGGATTGGCGATATTGAACCTCCCCATAGTGGCTGGCAAGGACTAGCATCGTGCCGTTGTGCCGCGGCGAACGGCCATGCCCGCGGCACCGCCAACAAGACCATACCGAGGAGATTCCATGCCGTTTTCCGTTCGCCACGTTGCCATTGCCGCTGCCCTGACGCTTGCCGGGGCCGGCATGCCGGCCATTGCCGCGCAGCCCGATGCCGCGCTGCTGTCGGCCGCGCAGGCCGCACAGCCCAGGGTCGTGCAGTCGCTCAAGGAGATGGTGTCGATCGAGTCCGGCAGCGCCAATGCCAAGGGGCTGGCGCAGATGGCCAGCTACACCGAGAAGCGCCTGCAGGCGCTGGGCGCAAAGGTCGAGCGGCTGCCCGTGACCAAGGGTCCGGGCACTATGGTCAAGGCCACCTTCACCGGCACCGGCAAGCGCCGCGTCATGCTGATTGCCCACCTGGACACCGTATACCCCGACAACACGCTCGCCACGCAGCCGATCCGCGAGGAAGGCAACCGGCTCTATGGCCCCGGCATCGCCGACGACAAGGGCGGCATCGCCGTGATCCTGCATTCGCTGGAGATCCTGAAGCAGCAGGGCTGGCGCGACTACGCGCAGATCACGGTGCTGTTCAACCCGGACGAGGAGGTCGGCTCGGTCGGTTCGGCCGAAACCATCGCCACGCTGGCGGCACAGCATGACGTGGTGCTGTCGTGCGAGCCCACCGCGGCCAAGGATGTAGTCAAGGCCGAGGCGCTGCTGCTGGGCGCCTCCGGCACCGCCACCGCCACCATGCAGGTCAAGGGCCGCGCCTCCCACGCGGGCGCCGCGCCCGAGCGCGGCCGCAATGCGCTGATCGAGCTGGCCCACCAGCTGCAGCAGACGCGCGACGCGGCCAGCCTGGTGCCGGGCTCGCAGCTGAACTGGACCCAGGCCCAGGCCGGCACCGTGCGCAACCAGATCCCGGAAAGCGCCGTGGCCTACGGCGACGTGCGCACCACGGCCGCCGGTGCCGCCGAAAAACTGAAGGTGGCGCTGCAGGACAAGGTCAAGACCAGCCAGCTGGTGCCCGACACGCACACCACGGTGACGATGGAAGAGGGCCGTCCGCCGTTCGTGGCCGATGCGCGCGGCCGCGCGCTGGCCAAGCGCGCGCAGGAAATCTATGCCGAACTGGACGGCCGCACGCTGGCGCTGGCCGAAGGCACCGGCGGCGCCACCGACGCCAGCTACGCGGCCCGCTCGGGCAAGCCCGCGGTAGTGGAAAGCTTCGGCCTGGCGGGCTTCGGCTACCACGCGCGCGACGAATACATCGAACTGGACTCGATCGTGCCGCGCCTGTACCTGATGACTCGGATCCTGCAGGATATCGGCCGCAACTGAGCCGCCGTTACCGAGCCTGCCCCCGGACTTTCCCCCATCCCGGCAAAGGCCAGCAGCAGGCCTGCTACAGTGTCATGGCCGCCATGCAGGCGGCCATGACAAAAGAGCTTCCGGGGAGACAGCAGATGAATCGCAAAGGCCTGGTCGACGCCGCCATGGCGCTGGAAGACCTGGCGGCCGGCAACACGCCCGCGCCCGCCCAGGTGGCGGCGGGGGCCGCCGCTCTGGAGAAAATCCATGCCGATTTCCCGGCCTGGCGCGACGTGGGTGATGCACTATTCGGCCTGAAGGCGCTGGCCGGCGGCAGCGGCATGGGTCTTGACGCGAAGGGGCGCCAGCGCGCCGGCCGGCTGGCCGACGTGGTGCGCAGCCTGATCGACCAGATCTGAGTGCCCGGAACCGAGCCGCGCGCCTACAGCATCGACTCGATCGGCAGGATCGACAGGAACCAGATGCCGAGACGGCGCCACCAGCTGGTGTTCGGCTCGGTATCGTGGCGGATCACTTCATCGCCGCGCCGTTCCAGCCAGTAGAGCTGGCCGGCCTCGTCCAGCTTGACCTGGTAGGCCGCTTGCGGGACCACGCTGGCGAAGGTGGATTCGATCCGGCCCGCCAGCGCGGGGCTGTCGATGATAAAACCGAGTTCGGTGTTGAGCATGGCCGAACGCGGATCGAAATTGAAAGAGCCCACGAAAACCCGGCTGCCATCGACCGCGAAGGTCTTGGCGTGCAGGCTTGAGCCTGAGCTGCCGAAGGGGCCGGCGCGCTCTTCCTTCTTGCGCGGCGCGGCCGCGCGCCGCAGTTCGTACAGGTCCACGCCGGCCTCGAGCAGGGCCTTGCGCCGCTTGGCATAGCCCGAATGCACGGCGGCCACGTCGGTGGCTTCCAGCGCGTTGGTCAGCACCCGTACCGCGACGCCGCGCGCGGCCATATCGGCGAAATAGGACGTGCCGCCGGTCGAAGGCACGAAGTAGGGCGAGACCAGGTCGAGCTCGCGCTGCGGCTCGCCCAGGATTTCGCGCAGCTGGTGCGCTACCAGCGTGCTGCGCGAGGCTTCGCCCAGCGCCTTGGCGGGGTTGTCGCTGACCATGCGCGTGCTTGCCCACTGGAACTGCAGCGTGCCGTCCAGCATCCGCTGCACGTCGGGCAGTTCGCGCACCGCGGCCAGGTAGGCCGCCGCGGCCGGGTTGCGCTCGACCTCGCGCGCGTGCCCGACCAGCGCCTGCAGCCGTTCCACGCTGACCGGCGGCAGCAGCCGGTCAACAGGGTAGGCCGACGCGCTTGACCAGTAGCGGTCAAAATCCTGCGCCACGTCGCCGGCCGCGGGACCGACCGCAATCACGTCGAGGTCGGCGAACAGCACGCCGTCGGTGGCGCCAAAGTATTCGTCGCCGACATTGCGCCCGCCGACGATGGTGGCGACGCCGTCGGCGGTGAACGACTTGTTGTGCATGCGCCGGTTCAGGCGCCGGAAATCCGTCAGGAAATTGAGTGCCTTGGGATGGCGGATCACGAACGGGTTGAAGATCCGCACTTCGACCTGCGGGTGCGCGTCCATCGCGGCCAGCAGTTCGTCCATGCCGGCAATGCCGTTGTCATCGAGCAGCAGGCGCACGCGCACGCCACGATCGGCGGCCTCGTGCAGGGCCTCGAGCAGCAGCGTGCCGGTGAGGTCGTCGCGCCAGATGTAGTACTGCACGTCGAGCGTGCGCTGCGCGGTGCGGGCCAGTTGCACCCGCGCGGCAAAGGCGGCGTAGGCGTTCTCCAGCGGGTGGATGCCGCTCAGCCCCGGGTGGCGCGCCACTTCGCCGGCCAGCGCCTGGCCCAGCGGCGTGGCCTGGGCTTCGGCCGGCGTCAGCGCAGAGGATTCGGTGCGGGGATGCAGCGGCGGCAGCGCGCAGCCGCCAAGCAGGGCGGCGCAGCACAGCATTAGCGAACCGGCGCGCAAGCGGCGGTGGGGGACGAATGCGGCGTCTGTCGGCAATGGCATTGGGCGTCGGGACGGCCCCGGTGCGGGGCCCCGTGGTTGCGGCAATGGCGCCATGTTGCCATGGCGCGCCGCGGGCGTCCCGATTCGGGCAGGCGACAAGCGGCTGCGCCATGCACCAGACTGCGCCCCGGCGTGCGCCATGGCGAAGCACGGCAGGGCAAATGCCGGCATGTCGTGGGCTACGGCGCTGGCCCGGAACCTGCATAAGCCGAGGCAAGAGTAGAAGCGTTCACCAGCCGCGTGCCAGATCGATGCGCATGCGGGCTGGCCGGGAATTGCTCTTGAAGTCCGTGCCCCGCGCCGTTGCGCAGGCTGGCACCGTCGACCTCAGGACCGCGCTGTCCCGGCGCGCATTGTCGTTGGTGGCCATGCCTGGCCGGCGCGGGGCAAGTCCCTGACCCGCTTGCAACGAGAAATGCCATGACCCAGCCAGACCAGGCCTGCTCCCTGGACGAACTCCGCCGCGAATCGCGCATGGGCGCGTTCGGTTCCGAAACCCGCCAGCGCGAGATCCGCCGCATCGACCTGTCCGACTACGCGCGGCGCAAGCCGCAGATTGCCGATGCGCTGTGGCAGGCGTCGGTCGACGTCGGCTTCTTCCAGCTCGCCAACCACGGCATCGACCTGGCCAGCGTGCGCCATGCCTTTGCCATGACCGAGCGCTTCTTTGCGCTGCCCGATAAGGTGAAGGCGCAATACCCGCTGCAGAAGGCCAGCAACGCCGGCTGGGAAAGCCGCGCGCAGGTCCGGCCCTCCACCGGCACGGCAGACCAGAAGGAGTCGTACCAGATCACGCGCCCGCATATGGATGGCCTGTGGCCGGGCGAGGACGAACTGGCAGGCTTCCGCGACACCATGCTTGCCTTCGAGGCGCAATGCTGGGAAGTCGGCATGAGGGTGTTGTCATGCTTTGCCGACAAGCTGGGCTTTGCCAGCGACTTTTTCACGCAGGCGCACGATCCGAGCGCGCCGGACTACCAGAGCACGCTGCGGCTGCTGCACTACTACGCGATCCCGCCCGAGCTGCGCGAAGGGCTGGGGCTGTGGCGCGCCGGCGCGCATACGGACTTCGACTGCCTGACGCTGCTGCTCCAGCGACCCGGCCAGGGCGGCCTGCAGGTGTGCCCGGGCAAGGAGATGGCGGCGCAGGCATGGACCCCGATCGAGCCGGACGAGACCGTGATCACCTGCAATATCGGCGACATGCTGATGCGCTGGAGCGATGACCGACTGCCGTCGAACTTCCATCGCGTGCGCAATCCCGCGCCGGGCGAATACATGGGGCCGCGCTACAGCATGGCGTTTTTCTGCCAGGCCAACCGCGGCGCGACCATCGCAGGGCCGGCCGGCAAGTACCCGCCGATCAGCGCAGGGGATTACCTGCGCCAGCGGGTCGATGCGAACTTCAAGGGGTATTGAGGAGGGTGTGGCAGCGCGGCGAGCCCGGACCCGCGTGGTCCAGGCCCGCCGGCCGAGCGTGCTGGGTTCAAGACGCCGCCACCACGCCGCAGGCAATGCGGCCGCCGGCATTGCCGGTGGGCTGCGTCTTGTAGTCGTCCGGATCCTTGTGCACCACCACCGCGCGGCCGATCACGGAGTTGGCGCCGGTGCCAACCGACAGCGACGGCAGCAGCATGCTGACGCGCACGTTGCCGCTGGCATCGGCGGTGACGTTGTTCATGTCGCCGGCATGGTGGTCCGGCATGGTCATCTGCCCGTGGGGCTTGCCGGTCGGGTTGAAATGGCCGCCCGCGCTCATCGCGTCAGGCGCGGAACAATCGCCTTTCTCGTGGACGTGGAAGCCGTGGACCGAATTGGGCGGCAGGCCGGTAATCGCGGCGGTCATCATCACGCCGCCGGGCTGCTGCTGGAAGGTGACGGTGCCCGCGGTGTTGGAGCCGCTCTTGGGCTGCAGCGTGGCCGACGCCCGCGCGCCGCTGGTGGCGCCGGTGGCGGACGGCGGGGCCGCGGACGACGAAGGCATGCCGGAGCCGGCGCAGCCGGCCAGTGCCATGGTTGCGGCGATGCACGCCGCCAGGGGGAGAAGCACTTGTTTCATCGGAATCCTCTTCTTGTCGTGATTTCGGAAGAAACAGTATAGGTCGGCGGCCGCTGAACCGATTTCCGGTTTTGTCCTACATGCCGCCTGCACACGCGCCGCTGGCGGATCGCGCCAGCGCAGCTTAGTCGTTCAGGTCAGCCACTCAGGCCGCCACGGGCAGCGGCTGCTGTGCCGCACCAAAATGCGGATGGCGCGAGAACAGCTCCGCAGCCCAGTTCACGAACACCCGTACCTTGGCCGACAGGTGGCGGTTCTGCGGATACATTGCCGAAATCGGCAGTTCATCGGTCTGCCAGTCGGCGAGGATTTCCACCAGCCTGCCGCTGGCCACATAGGGCTCGGCCATGGCGCGCGAGATGCGGGCGATGCCATGGCCTTCCAGCGCGCAGCCGAGGTAGACATCGGCGTCGTTGGTCGAAATGGCGGAGGGCAGCAGCACCTCGCCGCGCTCGGTGCCGCGCGCAAGCGGCCACGGCATTTCCCGGCCGGTGCGGTTGGACAGGAAATTGACCGCCTTGTGCTGCGCCAGTTCGGCCAGGTCGCGCGGCGTGCCGCTGCGCTTCAGGTAGATCGGCGAGGCGTAGAACGCCAGTTGCACATGGCCGATGCGGCGGGCCACCATGGCTTCGTCCAGCGGAATGCCGACGCGCAGCACCACGTCGACGCCTTCCTGCAGCAGGTCGATCGGCTTGCCGTTGATGGTCAGCTCCAGCTTCAGGTCCGGATAGGCCTGGAAGAACTCATGCAGGTGCGGCACCAGCACCAGTTGCGCCAGCCCGGCGGTGGTATCGACCGACAGCGTGCCGCGCGGCGAATTGTTCTGGCGCGTCAGCGACTGCTCGGCCTCCTCGACATCGGCCAGGATGCGCACGCAACGCTCGTAGTACGCGGCGCCGTCGTTGGTCACGCTGATGCGGCGCGTGGTCCGGTGCAGCAGCTTCACGCCGAGGTGGGTCTCCAGGTTCTGGATCAGGCGGGTCAGCGTGGCCTTGGGCAGGTCCATCGATTCGGCGGCACGCGCAAAGCTGCCGACGTCGACGACCCGGGTGAATGCCTGCATTGATACGAGACGGTCCATGATGAGGTTCCGACGATAGATCCGAACGGCGTGCCGCCCGCGCTCGTGGCGCACGCGGCCTGTCTTGTTGTTGTGATGGGGAGTCTGCCGGCTGCCGGCACTGGATGCGCGCTGGCTGGGCGCGATGCCGGCCTGAATTCAGTCAGGCGTCCGGCGCGGCGGGAAGTCCACCTGCGGGCCGGGCGCGCAACGGCCTGGCCAACCGCCGCGCGTGCCGAGAGCGGGAGTGAATCACAAAATCCAAGACCTTGTCATGCGTGGGGATTTCATTTTGCAGACGGCTGACAGGCCGGTTTCTGATTATTCCAATCCCGGAACAGTGCATTGGCGATCTCTCGCTTTATCCCATCCTCGTCAATCACCATAATCCGTTGCATCGCAACACTCAAGCGCATTGTCATGCCGTGCGCCGATGCCATGTCACAGAAGCCAGGCCAACGCTCCGCAGCCGCCAGCGCCGCCACTGCCTCCACGGCAGCCGGGCCGGGACAGGCGCGCGTGGCCGAGCACACGGTGACCAGCGATGGCCGCGAGATCCTGGTGCGGGTGTGCTATCCGCCGGGCTACCCGGCACCGGGCATCGACAGCGCCGCGCTGCTGCCCTGGCTGGTGTACCTGCACGCCGGCGGCTTCGTCGACGGCGGCCTGGAGCACGCCTGCCACCTGGTGCAGGACCTGGCCACGACGGTGCCCGCGGTGGTGGTCACGCCGGCGTATTCGCTGGCGCCCGACCACCCGTTCCCGGCGGCGCCCGAGGATGCGCACAGCACGGTGCAGTGGGTGTTGCGCAATGCCCGGCGCCTGAAGGTCGACAAGACCCGCTTCGCGCTGGTGGGCGAGGAGGCCGGCGGCAACCTGGCGATCGCGCTGGCGCAGATGCTGCGCGACCGCGGCACCGCCCAGCCGCGCGGCCAGTGGCTGATCCGCCCGGTGACCGACCCGTGCCTGCAGCATGCCTCCTGCGCGGGTTTTGGCGGCGGCACGGTGCCGATGGAAACACTGCGCCGGCTGGCCGACAACTATCGCGATTACCTGCCGACGCCGGCCGATACGGTGCATCCGTATGCCGCGCCGGCGCTGGCCTCGCGCCTGGCCGGGCTGCCGCCCACGCTGGTGCAGGTAGCCGAACACGACGCGCTGCGTGCCGAAGGCGAAGCCTTCGCCGGGCGCCTGGGCAAGGCCGGTGTGCCGGCCCAAGCCATGATCATGCCCGGCGCCTGCGGCGACGGCGTGGAAGAGGCCCATGACAGCTGTCAGGCATGGGTCGACGAAGGTGCGCGGTTCCTGCGGCGATGTCTGGCCGTGGCCGACGCTACCTCACCTTGACTGAACGCTGCGCTGGCGCCAACGCCAGCCGGCCTGGAGCCAAGCCCGCCGGCTGAGCCGCTCCAGACAACCGCCAGCCGGCTCTGTTTCGGCCAGAGCCAGGACCGCAGCGCGCGCCGTGATGCGCGCGGTCCAAGTCCGACCATCAGTTTGACCATGGTTCCGATCCGCCCGCGCGGACCGGCAGGCGGCGTTCGGCCATTTGCTTTTCCGGTTGAAGAAAACCCGATCCAGGAGTTTGAGAAATGCAGCAGCAGAAGCGACGTACCCTGATTGCCCTCGCCATCGTCGTGGTGCTCGGTGCCGGCGTGGCCGGTTCGATCCTGCGCCCTTGGCACAGCGGCGAAGCCCACGCCAACACGCCGCCGCCGGCGCCCGCTATCGAGGTGGCCGCGGTGGTCGGGCAGACCATCACCGAGTGGGATGAATTCTCCGGCCGCCTGGAAGCGGTGGACCGGGTCGAAATCCGCCCGCGCGTCGGCGGCACCATCGATGCCGTGCACTTCCGCGAAGGCGCGCTGGTGAAGAAGGGCGATCCGCTCTTCACCATCGACCCGCGGCCTTATGCCGCGGAGGTGGCACGCGCCGAGGCCGCGCTGGCCGCGGCGCAGGTGCGCGCAGCCCACGCCAAGAGCGAGGGCGAACGTGCGCAGCGCCTGCTGGACGACAACGCGATCTCGCGGCGCGAGTTCGACGAGCGCATCCATGCCGCGCGCGAAACCGGCGCCAATGTGCGCGCCGCGCAGGCACAGCTGGAAACCGCGCGCCTGAACCTGGCCTACACCCGCATCACCGCGCCGGTGTCCGGCCGCGTGTCGCGCGCCGAGATCACGGTGGGCAACCTGGTGGCGCCCGGCGTGGCGACCCCGCCGCTGACCACGGTGGTGTCGGTGTCGCCGATCTATGCCAGCTTCGAGATCGACGAGCAGAGCTACCTGCGCTACACCGCTCCCGGCGCCGGCGGCGGACAAGCCAACCTGCCGGTTTTCCTGGGCCTGGCCAACGAAGACGGCCATCCGCATCAAGGCAAGATCCAGTCGGTCGACAACCGGCTCGATACGCGCAGCGGCACCATCCGCGTGCGCGCGGTGTTCGACAACGACGACGGCCGCCTGCTGCCGGGCCTGTACGCCAAGGTCAAGATGGGCGGCGGCGCGCCGCACGCGGCGGTGCTGGTCAACGACCGGGCGGTCGGCACCGACCAGGGCAAGAAGTTCGTGCTGGTGGTCGACAAGGCCAACAAGCTGGTCTACCGCGAAGTCGAGCTCGGACCCAACTATGAAGGCCTGCGCGTGATCCGCAAGGGTCTGAAGCCGGGCGAGAACATCGTCGTCAATGGCCTGCAGCGCGTGCGGCCGGGCGACACGGTGCAGCCCAAGACGGTGGCCATGGCCTACCGCAGCGAACTGGAACCGCGCCCGGCAGCGCCTGACCGCAAGCAGGCCGCGAGCGAGAAGGGCGATGCAGACGTGAAGCCGGTGAGTTGAGCTACGGCCATTACCTGAGCCCGCACACCCAGCGCCCCTAGTTTTGCATCGTCCCCCAGGCTGTTGATGGTGCCCGCCACGAGCGGGCCGCCAGGGGAGCGCTTTTAGCAGAGACCAACATGAATCTCTCAAAATTCTTTATCGACCGCCCCATCTTCGCGGGGGTGCTGTCGGTGCTGATCTTCCTGATCGGCGCCATCTCGATGTTCAAGCTGCCGATCTCGGAGTACCCGGAAGTGGTGCCGCCGTCGGTGGTGGTGCGCGCACAGTATCCGGGCGCCAACCCCAAGGTGATCGCCGAAACCGTGGCGTCGCCGCTGGAAGAGCAGATCAACGGCGTCGAGGACATGCTGTACATGTCTTCGCAGTCCAACAGCGACGGCCTGCTCACGCTGACCGTGACCTTCAAGCTGGGCACCGACCCGGACAAGGCACAGCAACTGGTGCAGAACCGCGTCTCGCAGGCCGAGCCGCGGTTGCCGGAAGACGTGCGGCGCCTCGGCATCACCACGGTCAAGAGCTCGCCCGACCTGACCATGGTGGTCCACCTGGTTTCGCCCAACGACCGCTATGACATGACCTACCTGCGCAACTACGCGGTGATCAACGTCAAGGACCGGCTGGCGCGGCTGCAGGGCGTGGGCCAGGTGCAGCTGTTCGGCTCGGGCGACTACGCCATGCGCGTGTGGCTCAACCCGGAAAAGATGGCCGAGCGCCAGCTTGCCACCGGCGACGTGATCAAGGCCATCCGCGAGCAGAACGTGCAGGTGGCGGCCGGCGTGATCGGCCAGTCGCCGTCGCTGCCGGGCGCCGACCTGCAGCTGTCGGTCAATGCGCAGGGCCGCCTGAGCACGGTGGAAGAGTTCGGCGATATCGTCGTGCGCACCTCTGCCGACGGTGCCGTGACCTACCTGAAGGACGTCGCCCGGATCGAGCTGGGCGCGTCGGAATATGCGCTGCGCTCGCTGCTCGACAACAAGCCGGCGGTGGCGATTCCGATCTTCCAGGCGCCGGGCTCCAACGCCATCCAGATATCGGATGACGTGCGCAAGACCATGGAAGAGCTGAAGCAGAACTTCCCCGACGGCATCGACTACAGCATCGTCTATGACCCCACGCAGTTCGTGCGCCACTCGATCGAGGCGGTGACGCACACGCTGTTCGAGGCGATTGCGCTGGTGGTGCTGGTGGTGATCCTGTTCCTGCAGACCTGGCGCGCGTCGATCATCCCGCTGCTGGCGGTGCCGGTGTCGATCGTCGGTACCTTCGGGCTGATGCATCTGTTCGGCTTCTCGATCAATGCGCTGTCGCTGTTCGGGCTGGTCCTGGCGATCGGCATCGTGGTCGATGACGCGATCGTGGTGGTGGAGAACGTCGAGCGCAATATCGAGGAAGGGCTGACGCCGAAGGAGGCCACCTACAAGGCCATGCGCGAAGTCAGCGGCCCCATCATCGCCATCGCGCTGACGCTGATCGCGGTGTTCGTGCCGCTGGCCTTCATGACCGGCCTGACCGGGCAGTTCTACAAGCAGTTCGCGCTGACCATCTCGATCTCGACCATCATCTCGGCGTTCAACTCGCTGACGCTGTCGCCGGCGCTGTCGGCGCTGCTGCTCAAGAGCCACGACGCGCCCAAGGACTGGCTGTCGCGCTGGATGGAGCGTGTCTTCGGCGGCTTCTTCAAGCGCTTCAACAAGTTCTTCGGCCGCAGCGCCGAGAGCTACGGCCGCGGCGTGAAGGGCGTGATCCGCCGCAAGGGTTCGGTGTTCGGCGTGTACGCGGTGATGCTGGCGCTGACCTGGGGCGTGTTCCAGCTGGTGCCCAAGGGCTTCGTGCCGGCGCAGGACAAGCAGTACCTGGTGGGCTTTGCCAAGCTGCCTGACGGCGCCACGCTGGACCGCACCGAAGACGTGATCCGCAAGATGAGCGACATCGCGCTCAAGCATCCGGGCGTGGAATCGGCAGTGGCCTTCCCCGGCCTGTCGATCAACGGCTTCACCAACAGCCCGAGCGCCGGCATCGTCTTCGCCACGCTCAAGCCGTTCGAGGACCGCAAGAGCGCCGAGCTGGGTGGCGCGGCCATCGCGGCCGAGCTGAACCAGAAGTACGCGGCGATCCAGGATGCCTTCATCGCGGTGTTCCCGCCGCCGCCAGTGCAGGGGCTGGGCACCATCGGCGGCTTCAAGCTGATGATCGAAGACCGTGCCGCGCTGGGCTATGACGCGCTGTTCGAGGCCACCAACGCGTTCGCCAACAAGGCGCGCGCCACGCCCGAGCTGACCGGCATCTTCAGCAACTACCAGGTCAACGTGCCGCAGCTGGACGTCAGGCTGGACCGCGTCAAGGCCAAGCAGCTGGGCGTGCCGGTGACGGATGTGTTCGACACGCTGCAGACCTACCTGGGCTCTGCCTATGTCAATGACTTCAACAAGTTCGGCCGGACCTACCAGGTCAAGGTGCAGGCGGATGCGCCGTTCCGCGCCCATGCCGAGGACATCCTGCAGCTGAAGACGCGCAACGCCGCCGGCGACATGGTGCCGCTGTCGTCGCTGGTGCAGGTCAAGCAGGGCTTCGGTCCGGACAGCGTGGTGCGCTACAACGGCTTTACCGCCGCCGACATGAACGGCGGGCCCGCGCCCGGCTTCTCGTCGGGCCAGGCGCAGGCCGCCGCCGAGCGCATTGCCGCGGAGACTCTGCCGAAGGGCATCAAGTTCGAATGGACCGAGCTGACCTACCAGGACATCCTGGCCGGCAATGCCGGGATCTGGATCTTCCCGCTGTGCGTGCTGCTGGTGTTCCTGGTGCTGGCTGCCCAGTACGAGAGCCTGACGCTGCCGCTGGCGGTGATCCTGATCGTGCCGATGAGCCTGCTGGCGGCAATGACCGGCGTGTGGCTGACGCAGGGCGACAACAACATCTTCACGCAGATCGGCTTCATCGTGCTGGTGGGCTTGTCAGCGAAGAACGCGATCCTGATCGTCGAGTTTGCGCGCGAGCTGGAGCATCACGGCCGCACCGTGGTGCAGGCCGCGATCGAGGCCAGCCGCCTGCGCCTGCGCCCGATCCTGATGACGTCGTTCGCGTTCATCATGGGCGTGGTGCCGCTGGTGGTCTCCACCGGCGCCGGCGCCGAGATGCGCCATGCGATGGGTGTGGCGGTGTTCGCGGGGATGCTGGGCGTGACCTTCTTCGGGCTGTTCCTGACGCCGGTGTTCTATGTGGCGCTGCGGCTGTTGGCCACGCGTGGCCAGCGCCGCGCGCAGCCGGCACAGGTCGAACACCAGGCCGTGGCTTCGGCTGAATAACGCATGTTTGCTCCCCTCTCCCTCTGGGAGAGGGGCGGGGGAGAGGGCCGGCGCTTGCCGTACGGACGCGCTTCACTTCGTCATACAAGCCGGCCCTCTCCCCCAACCCCTCTCCCGCAAGCGGGAGAGGGGAGCTACCTCGGCGGCGTTGATACCGCCGGAGCACAGAACAATCAAGGAATGCACAAATGATTGCCCACATCACAAGGCAGTTGCCCCGAACCGCCACGCTGGCCGCCGCGCTGGTGCTGGCCGGCTGCTCGCTGGCCCCGACCTACAAGGTGCCGGAGACGGCCACCGTGCCGGCCTTCAAGGAAGCCGAGGCCGCCCAGGCCGAAGGCGCGCAATGGAAGACCGCGACGCCGGCCGAGGGCCAGCATCGCGGCGAATGGTGGAAGATCTTCGGCGACGCCGAACTGGACCGCCTGATCGCAGCGGCCGGCGAATCCAACCAGGACCTCGCCATCGCCGCGGCCCGCCTGAAGCAGGCGCGCGCCTTCACCGGCGCCACCGAGGCGGACCTCTACCCGCAGCTGAGCGTGGGGCTGGATCCGACCCGCTCGCAGCCGTCGGCGGCCTCCCAAGGCCTGCCCGACGGCACCCGTGTGCCGCCGCAGACGGTGCTGAAGGCGCGCGCTTTCGCCAGCTATGAGCTGGACCTGTTCGGCCGCGTCGCGTCCAGCGTCAATGCCGCCCGCGCCGAAGGCGAGGCCGCCGAAGACCTGTACCGCTCGGTGCAGCTGGCGCTGCAGGCCGATGTGGCGCAGGCGTATTTCGCGCTGCGCACGCTGGACAGCGAGCGCGAGCTGCTCAACGCCACCATCAAGCTGCGCGAAGATGCGCTGTCGCTGCTGAAGAAGCGCTATGACGCCGGGGAAACCACCGACCTCGATCCCGCCCGCGCCGAAGCGGAACTGGGCACCGCGCGCGCCGACCTGGCCGGCATCGAGCGTCGCCGCGCCAACCAGGAGCATGCGCTCGCAGTGCTGACCGGGGTGCCGCCGGCGGCGTTCGCGCTGCCGTCCAGGCCGTTCGACGCCGCGCCGGTGGCAATCCCGGCCGGGCTGCCGTCCGAGCTGCTGGAGCGGCGCCCGGATATCGCAGCGGCGGAGCGCCAGATGGCGGCGGCCAACGCGCGCATCGGCGTGGCCAAGGCGGCGTTTTTCCCGCGCATCACGCTGACCGGGTTGTTCGGCTTTGAATCGGCCGACCTGTCCAACCTGTTCAAGTGGTCCTCGCGCACCTGGATGCTCGGCCCGCTGATCGGCTCCAGCATCGCGCAGACCGTGTTCGACGGCGGCCGCAACAGCGCCAACCTGGCCGGTGCCCGCGCCGCGCACGAGGAAACCGTGGCCAGCTACCGGCAGACCGTGCTGGTGGCGTTCCGCGAAGTAGAGGACAGCCTGGCGGACGTGCGCTGGCTCAGCCAGCAAGCCGGCGCGCTGGACAGCGCACTCGGCGGCGCGAAGCGTGCGGCGCGGATTTCGCGCAGCCGCTATGACGCGGGCGCGGTCGACTACCTGACGGTGATCGATGCCGACCGCACCGTGCTGCAGTCGCAGCGCGAGGCCAACCAGGTTGCCGGCCTGCGCGCGGCCGCCACAGTGTCGCTGGTGCGCCGGCTGGGCGGTGGCTGGGGCCCGCTGCCGGCAACGGTGGCCACGGCGCCGGCGCCTGCGGCCGAGGGCGCCGTCGCCGCGGTGGCGCGCTGAACCACGCACGGGACTGGCGCGATGCCTCGCAGTCACTACACTGTAAGCATCGCGCCATGCGCAAGGGATGCACGGGTGCGTCCCGGTTGCGTCCGGTCCCGCCGCCATGCTTGTCCGACACAGGAAACTGCTCTGGGGATTTATCTTTGCCGCGGTCACGGTGGGTGCGCTGCTGGCACCGCTGCCGGGGCTGGACCGTACCGCCATCCATGACGAGGTGGTGATCGCGCGCCCGCTGGCGCTGGTCTTCGACTATGTCGCGACGCCCCGGCACTGGCCCGCCTGGCATCCGGCCTCGCTCGGCGTCGCGGGCGCCACCGATCATCCGCTCGAGCGCGGCGAGCGCGTCGCCGAGACCTTCATGCTGGCGCGGCGCGGAGGCGTGGTGGTCTGGACCGTGATCGAAAGCCAGCGGCCGCGCACGTGGTCGATCGAGGGCGTGGCCGACGGGCGCCGCGTTGGCACCATCACCTACCGGCTGACGCCCGCCATCAACCCCTCGCTGACGCCGACGGCCGAACGCACGCGCTTCGAGCGCGAATTCCACTACCGCTCGCCCACGTTGCTGTTTGCGCTGATCAACCGCCTGATGTTGCGCGAGCAGTTACAGGCAGAGTCCTCCGAAGCGGTGCGCCGGCTCAAGGCGCTGCTCGAGACCGAGCCGCCGCCATCGCAGCGCGGCGCCTTGCGCGCGGCACCGATCCGGCCTAAGTTGGAGCCATTGCGCATTGCTTCCAGGGAGGCCCGTATGCCGTTCCAGCTGCAATCGACCGCATTTGCCGCGGGTGGCGCGATCCCGGCACAGCACACCTGCGAAGGCGCCGATATTTCGCCACCGCTGGCCTGGAGCGGCTTGCCGCCCGGCACGGCAAGCCTGGCGCTGATCGTCGATGACCCGGACGCGCCTGACCCTGCCGCGCCGAAGATGACCTGGGTCCACTGGGTGCTCTACAACCTGCCGGCCGACACCAGTGCGCTTCCCGCCGATATCGCCAAGGCCGGGTTGCCGGCCGGCACGCGACCAGGGCTGAACGACTGGCATCGCACCGGCTACGGCGGCCCTTGTCCGCCCATCGGCCAGCACCGCTATGTCTTCAAGCTCTATGCGCTGGACGTGACTCTGCCGGATCTCGGCCAGCCCGACAAGGCGGCCCTGGAGCGGGCGATGCAAGGCCACGTGCTCGGCAACGCGGAACTGATTGGCACTTACCAGAAGTCACGACAGTAGGCGGCGCGCGCTCGGCTTGCCGAGTCCTTGTGTTTGCCGATATTGCACAATACCGGTTTTGCAGATATTGCATCGACCGGAGATACCGCATGGCAAAGCAGGGCGCACTGGGGCTCAGGAGCATTGCGTTGTTCGAGGCCGCCAAGGGGCTGCTGGTGATCGTGGCCGGGTTGGGCCTGGCGGCACTGCTGCATCGCGATGCCCAGGCCCTGGCCGAAGCCATCATCCAGCGCTGGCATGTCAATCCGGCCAGTCGCTATCCCACCATCTTCCTGTCGCTGCTGCAGCATCCGGACAACGCGCGCCTGTGGGCCATCGGCGGATCCGCCGCGGTCTATGCGCTGATGCGTTTTGCCGAGGCCTACGGGTTATGGCGCGGGCTGGCCTGGGGCAACTGGCTCGGGGTGTGGTCGGGCGGCATCTACATCCCGCTGGAACTATACGAAGCGCTGGTCCACCCCAGCTGGCTGCATGGCGCGCTGGCCGCGGCCAACCTGCTGGTGGTGCTTTACCTGGCGCGCGGGCTGCTGGCGAAATCGACCACCAGGGGGTCGTGATCGGAAGACCGGAACGGGCCGGGCGCATAGAAGCCCGGCACGGCGCCGGATCCCGGGGCCGGGGCATAGGAAAAGGCCGCAGGCTCGTCGGCATTGATATGCCAGGCTTGGACGGCCACCACATGCGCCGCGGCCGTGGCGTCGGCGAGCACATGGTCCAGGTACCCGGCCTGCGCCGCGTAGACGTAGCTGTAGGCGTGCGGGCCGGCAAAGCGCGCGACCAGGTCGGCGTAGCCGCGTTGCGCCAGTAGGCGTATCGGATCCTCCATCGCATAGCTGTTCAGGTCGCCGATCACCAGCACGCCCGCATCGGCGATGCCGGTCGGCGCCGTGCCCAGCCAGCGCGCCAGGGTGTCGGCGGCCTGCACGCGCGCGGGATTCCAGCAGCCCTGGCCGTCGCGCTGGTCGGCTTGCGCGCCGGCGGCCTCGACGCAGTTTTTTGACTTGAAATGATTGACCACCACCGTCACCGGCGCGCCACCCGTCGTGGCACGGAAGGTGGCCGCCAGCGGCTGGCGGCTGCGCTCGCCCAGCCATGTGGTGGCCACCCGGCCGGCGGGCAGCGCGGTGCGGGCGTGGTACAGCAGCCCGACCGCGATGGCATCGGTGCCGAGCGCAGGGGTGCCTGGGTCGGCTACGCGCCAGTCCGGCCCCAGCAGCGCGGCCAGCTGCCGGATCGCGCCGGTCGGGCCATAGCCATTGTTCTGGACCTCCATCAGGCCGATCACGTCGGCGTCCAGGCCGCGTAGCGCTGCCACCAGCTTGGCCTGCTGCCGTGCCAGCGCAGCAGTGTCCTGCGCGCCGCGGTTGTCGGCCGCATCCAGGCCACCGCCGTGGCCGTCGCCATTAAAGTAGTTCTGCAGGTTGAAGGCCGCCACGCGCAGCGTGGTGGCCGGATGCCGCGGCGGTGCCGAGGGGCGCGGGTTGGCGTGCTGGTAGGCCGGTGCGCCGGCACCGGGCACCGGCTGCAGCCGCCATTGACCGTGGCGTCGCTCCAGCACGCCCTGCACGCCGGTGACGGTGTCGCCGGCCCGTACCGGATGCGCTGGCGAGAGTCGCGGGGGCGGGTAGGGCACCACGGCAGGAAACTGGCGTGTCGAGCCATCGTCGAGCAACAAGCGGTTGCGTGCGTTGACCGCCGCGGCTTGCCGCGCAGCCGGCCCCGGCAGGGCCTGTTGCGTGGGCGCGATGGGGCGCCCATGGCTCAGCACCAAGGTGCCATAACGGCCGAGTTCGTGGGCATCGCTGACGGTCAGTGTCTGCGGCAGCCGCACCAGCATGCCCTCCAGCGCGGCCAGATCGGATTCGCCGGCGAGCGGCAGCGTCAGCGTTTGCGGCGTGACGGACAGCCCCCGCGCGCATACGGCGGGCGAGCCTGACAGCACCAGTTGCGTTTGTCCGAATTTTTCTTCGATCTTTCCGGACACGCGCACCATGTCGCCGACCTCGGCCCGGGCGCGCGGCGCGTAGACAAAGAGCCCTTCCGCAAGGCCGGGTCGATGCAAGCGCTGCGCATCCGCGGTCTGCAGGAAGAAACCGCGCAGGCCGCCGTCGCCGCTGAAGTCCGCCGTGACGATGGCCTGGACTTCGACCGTGCGGCCGGCAAGCGGCGAGACCTGGCCGGGGCTGCGAACATCGGCAAGCGCGGTCGCGGGGCTGCCGCATGGCTGCATTGCAGCATCCGCGCCGAAGGGCTGGGCCAGCAGGCAGACCAGGCACAGGGTGGGCAGCGCAATGCTGCGTTCGGGCAAGGGCAGACGCATGGCGGTTTCGGCAGGTGTTGGCAAGGTGGACGATGCTAACCCCCGCGTGTAACGAAATCCTTGCCGCCGGCATGTGACGCCGCGATCGTGCTAAGGTAGTAGAGACCCGCCGGTACCCGACCGGCGCCGGCATCCACCTCATCGCCACGACGACATGATCAAGGAAATCGCGCAAATCACCATCAAGCCCGGCATGGACAAGCAGTTCGAGCAAGGCGTAAGCCAGGCCACGCCGCTGTTCCTGCGCTCGCACGGCTGCCACGGGGTGCAATTGTTCCGCTCGATCGAGCAGCCGGAACAGTACACGCTGGTGGTGGACTGGGAAACCGTCGACGACCACATGGTCCTGTTCCGCGAATCGCCCGAGTTCCAGCAATGGCGCGGGCTGGTGGCGGAAACCTTTGCCGGGCCGCCAAGCGTGCACCACGTGTCCAAGGTCCTGTAAGCCCGCGTTATGAACACCCGGCCTGAACGTCCCCGCCATTTCTCGATGCTGCGCGAACTGCAGC
The DNA here is from genome assembly GCF_041726985.1 of Cupriavidus nantongensis. Taxonomy (GTDB): domain Bacteria; phylum Pseudomonadota; class Gammaproteobacteria; order Burkholderiales; family Burkholderiaceae; genus Cupriavidus; species Cupriavidus nantongensis_A. Next base: position 2,411,019 of record NZ_CP168302.1, read on the forward strand.
TGGCCGATGTCTTCACGCTTGGCAACGCGGCCTGCGGCATGGGGTCGGTGTTCTTCGCGATGTTCTACGTGGCCGACCAGCAGCTGGCGCATTTCTATACGGCCGCGGCGCTGGCACCGCTGGCCTTTATCTTCGACGTGCTCGACGGCCGCATCGCGCGCTGGCGCCACGCGCATTCGGCATTGGGGCGCGAGCTGGACTCGCTGGCCGACGTGATCTCGTTCGGCGTCGGCCCCGCCACGCTGGCCTTTGCCGCTGGCATGCGCGGCGGCTGGGACCTGGCGGTGTTGATCTACTTTGTCTGCTGCGGCGTCAGCCGGCTGGCGCGCTTCAACGTCACCGCCGAATCGCTGGCGGCGGGAAGCGACAGCGGCAAGGTGGCGTATTTCGAAGGCACGCCCATCCCCACCAGCGTGCTGCTGACTGCCGTGCTGACTTGGTGCGCGTCGCAGGGCCAGCTGGGTGCCGAACTGCCTGGCGGCGCATGGGCGCTCGGCCCCGCCGTGCTGCATCCGCTGGTGCTGCTGTTCGCGCTGTCGGGCACGCTGATGGTCAGCAAGACGCTGCGCATCCCGAAATTCTGAGTGGCCGGCGCGCATGACGCCGGCGATTTCTCTCTTTAGTTCTCTCTGCAAGCTCTGAAGCGAACAGCGCCTCGCGCCTGGCTTAGGCGCGCGCAGCTTCCGTGGCCACCCCTGCACGCTGGCGGCTGACCATCAACGCCATCAGCGCCGCCACCATGCAGGCTGCGCCCGCGGCGTAGAGCGCCGGGGTATAGGTCAGCAGCAGCGTACGGCTCAGGCCCGCGCCGAACGCCGCCACGGCCGCGCCGATCTGGTGTGCCGCGAAGATCCAGCCGAACACCATCGGCGCGCGCTCGCGGCCGAACGCCGTGGCCGCCAGCTTGACCGTCGGCGGCACCGTCGCGATCCAGTCGAGGCCATAGAACATCGCAAAGATCGACAGCCCGTACAGCGTGAAGGTCGAATGCGGCAGCCAGAACAGCGACAGGCCGCGCAGTGCGTAGTACCAGAACAGCAGCTTGCGGCTGTCGTAGCGGTCGGACAGCCAGCCCGACAGGATGGTGCCGACAAAATCGAACGCGCCCATCATGGCCAGCGCCGACGCCGCCGGCACCGGACCCATGCCGAAGTCACCGCACAGTGCGATGAAATGGGTCTGGATCAGGCCGTTGGTGCTCAGGCCGCAGATGAAGAAGGTGCCCGCCAGCACCCAGAACGCCTGGGTACGCGTCGCGTCGCGCAGCACACGGAACGGTCCGCTCAGCGTAAACGGCATAGGGGCCTGGGCTGCGGGCGGCACGGGCGTGGTGGCCAGGACTTCGCCGAATGCGGCAAGGCCGACATCGGCGGGCCGGCTGCGCATCAGCCCGAATACCAGCAATGCCAGCACCGCGCACGCCGCCAGCACCGGCAACACGGCCACGCGCCAGCCCATATGCTCGATCAGCCAGGCTGCCACCGGCAGGAACGCAAGCTGGCCGGTGGCGGCGCTGGCTGTCAGGATGCCCATCACCAGGCCGCGCCGTGCGCTGAACCAGCGATTGGCAACGATGGCCGCCAGCACCAGCGCGGTCAGCCCCGAGCCGACGCCCAGCATCAGACCCCACGCCACGAAGAGCTGCCACAACTCGGTCGATACCGTGGCCAGCGCCATGCCACCGGCAATCAGCGCCAGCGCGGCGCAGACCACGTTGCGCACGCCGAAGCGGTCCATCAGCAGCGCCGAGAACGGCGCCATCAGCCCGAACAGGGCAAAGCGGAATGCCAGGATCGACGAGATCTGGTCGGTGTTCCAGCCCATCTCCCGGCTCAGCGGCTGCAGGAAGGCCCCGGGCAGGCCAAGCGCGGCCGAGGTGGTGAGCATGACCAGGAAGGTCAGGGCGGCGATCAGCCACGCGTAGTGGATGCCGCGCCGGTCGAGCCGGCGGGAAAGGGCTTGCGCGAACATGGGGCTCTTGTGCTCTCGGTCTGGATGCGGTTGAAAAAGGCAAAGAAAGGGCGTCCCGCCGCTCGCTGCGGCGGGTTGCTGGTCAGGCTTTGGGAAGAGAATGGCTTGATGCTAGCCGGTGTTGCCCAGCAGGTGCGTCCGCACCGCGTTCAGCATCTCGTCGGATAGCGGATCGCCTTCAGTGGCCCGCGCCAGCGTGAGGGCGCCGACCAGCAGCGCCATGCGCACCAGTGCCTGGTCGTGGCGTTGCTTGGGATCAGCTGACGCCACGGTCTGGGCCATGTCATCGATCATCGTTCGCAGCCCCTCCGCATAGGCCTGGCGCACCGGTTTGCCGGCGGGCTCGCGTGCAACGTCTACAGCCAGCGCGGCTGCCGCGCATCCGACGCCCGGGTTGGCGCAATGCGCGGCGGTCAGGTAGGGCTCGACCAGATTGGCGAGCATGGCCTTGTGGTCGCCGCCCGCACGGTCGAGGCGGCGCTGCCAGCGCGCGGTGGATTCTTCGAACGCCCGCTTGCAGGCCTGAGCCGCCAGCGCATCCTTCGAAGCAAAGTGGCCATAGAAGCCGCCATGGGTCAGGCCTGCATCGGCCATCACCTCCGCCACGCTGACGCCATTCAGGCCGCGCTCGCGGAACAGCCGCGACGACGCCTGTTCGATCGCCTCGCGGTTCTTGTCGGTTTGCTCGCGTGATGCGCGTGCCATCTGCTGACCTCGCTGGGATTGGGCTTTCGCAAAGCTTAGATGATGTACGTCATTTATTCAATAGATGTTGGGCATCATCTAATTCCTCTCCCCGTAACGGTAATGTGCATACATATGAACCCGTCTTCAGCAAGGTGAAGGGTTTTCCCGTATCGTCTTGCCTGACGACCGCCATTCGCCCACGGTGCGCTCCTGCATCGTCGACGCCGGCCATGGCGGCAACCGGTAAAGACAGTGTCCAGCACAGCCCCTCCCCAGACCGCCTCCGCAGCAGACGCCATGACCTCGCGCGAGCGGCGCGGCATGGCAGCCATCCTCATCGCCGTCGCCCTTGCCACGCTGGATACCGCCATTGCCAACACGGCGTTGCCATCGATCGCGGCGGATCTTCGTGCAACCCCGGCCGCCTCGGTGTGGGTCATCAATGCTTATCAGCTGGCGATGGTGGCGATGCTGCTGCCGTTCGCCGCGCTGGGCGGCGTGGTTGGCCACCGGCGCATCTACCTGGGCGGTGTGCTGCTGTTCACGGCCGCGTCGGTGGTGTGCGCGCTGGCGTGGTCGCTGCCGACGCTGGCGGCGGCGCGCGTGCTGCAGGGCATCGGCGCGGCAGCCATCATGAGCGTCAACACGGCGCTGATCAGCGCGATCTTTCCCGCGCACCGGCTTGGCCGCGGGCTTGGGCTGAATGCGCTGGTGGTCGGCGTCTCGTTCGCCGTGGGGCCGACAGTGGCTTCGGTGATCCTGTCATTCGGCACATGGCCGTGGCTGTTTGCCGTCAACCTGCCGATCGGCCTGCTGGCGCTGGCGATCGGGCGCGGCTCGCTGCCGCTGACGGCGCGCAGCACGCACGGTTTCGATCGTGTGGCAGCGGCGCTCAGCGTGATTGCCTTTGCCGCGCTGATCCTCGCGCTGGGCGAGGGCGCGCAGCGCGCGCCGCTGCATCTGTCGCTGGCTGCAGCCGGTATCTTCGTGGTGGCGTTCGGGCTGCTGCTGTGGCGCGAACGCGGCCATCCGGCGCCGATGCTGCCGGTAGACCTGTTCCGGCGGCCGATGTTCGCGCTGTCGACTTTGACGGCGGTGTGTTCGTTCGCGGCGCAGGGGCTGGCCTTTGTGTCGCTGCCGTTCTACTTCCAACACGTGCTGGGGCGAGGGCAGGTGGAGACCGGCTTCCTGCTGACGCCATGGTCCGTGGTGGTGGCGCTGATCGGGCCGCTGGCCGGGCGCCTGTCCGACCGCTATCCGCCGGCCGTGCTCGGCGGCGTGGGCCTGGCCGTGCTTAGTGCCGGCATGCTGTCGCTGGCACTGCTGCCGGACAACCCTAGCACGCTCGATATCGGGATCCGCATGTGCCTGTGCGGCGCCGGGTTCGGCTTCTTCCAGTCGCCCAATCTCAAGGCCTTGATGACCAGCGCCCCGCGCGAGCGCAGCGGCGGCGCCAGCGGCGTGGTGGCCACGGCGCGGCTGCTGGGGCAGGCCACCGGGGCGGCGCTGGTGGCATTGTGCTTCGGCATCGCCGGCGACCACGGGCCGGGTCTGGCGCTGGCTTTGGGCGCGGCGTTTGCCGGCGCCGGTGCCGTGGCCAGCTGGATGCGGCTGGCGGCTGCTGCGCCGCGGTCGTAGCGGCGGGATCCGCCGCTCGCTCTTTCAGTTCAGGCGCGTGATGCGGTTGGCCGCGCCTGGACTGACCGGGGATTTCGCCCTGAAATAGCTTTCGAAGACATCGATATCGACCGGACCGGCCTGCTGGTTCGTGCCCTGCGTGAGCACCGTGAAATTATCGCCGCCGGAGGCCATGAAGTTGTTCACCGTGACGCGGTAGGTCTTTGCCGGGTCGATGGCGACGCCATTGAGCCGCAGCGAGGCCGGATCGACGCGATTGCCCTGTCCTGCGGCGGCACCGGCCGGCTTGCTTGCGTCCCAGGTATAGGTAAAGCCGCCGGAAACCTGCAGCACGCGCCCGCCCGCAGGTTGTGGGGCTTCCCATTGCTGTTCCAGCAGACGCAGGATCTGCGCGCCGGTCAGGTTCATCGTCACCATGCTGTTGCCGAAGGGCATCACGGCATAGAGCTGCCCGAACGTGGTCTGGCCATTGGTGGCGGCGTCGTACGTCAGGTTCTGGCGCAGCCCGCCGGGATTGGTGAAGGCGATCACCGCCGGCCCGAATGATGCATCCGACGTGCCGGCCAGGTAGGCGTCCGCCACCAGGCCGCCCAGTGCCGACTCGCCCGCCGCCGTCTGGGTGCGATCGATGCTCGCGGTGATGGCGCCCACCACCGCGTTCTTGATCGGCGCGGTCAGTGCCACGTAACGGCTGACCTTCGCGTCGACTGCGCTGTCCTTCGGCAGCGCCGTATAGCCGGCAGGCAGCGGGATCGGCTTGCCCTGGCTGTCCTTGATCACCAGCTCGTTGACAGCCACGCGGTTGTTCGCCAGCTTGGAGGAGATCCGGCGCGTGGCCGGATCGATGGTGATATCGATTTCCGAAGCCAGCCGGCCGTAGAAGCCCGCCTGCGTCAGCAGCTTGCCGTCCGGCCGCGTGCAGACATATTCCTGGTGCGTGTGGCCGCTGATCACGATATCCACGGCGGGATCCAGCTTGTCGACGATCGATACGACGGCACCGTTCAGTCCCGGGCAGCTCTTGTCGTTCACCGTGCCCGCCGTGGTCGCTCCGCCTTCATGCAGCAACACCACGATCGCATTGACGTTCTGCTGGCGCAGTTCCGGAATCAGCTTATTGACTGTGTCTGCCTCGGACTCGAACGTCAGGCCCGCCGTGCCCGCGGGTGTCACCACCGACGACGTGTCCTTTAGCGTCATGCCGATAAAGGCCACCTTGGCCCAGTCGAAGGTCTTGATCTGGTATGCCGGCAGCAGCGGCTTGCCGGTCGCCTGGTCGATGACATTGGCCGCCAGGTACTGGAACTTCGCCCCAGCGTAGGCGCCGTTGGTCATGCACGTATCCACGCCGACAATGCCGCGCCGGCCGTCGGCCGACCGCGGAAAGCAGCCCCCGTTCTGCAGCCGCAGCAGCTCATCGCGGCCCTTGTCGAACTCGTGATTGCCGACCGATGAAATCTCCAAGCCCATCTGGCCCAGCACATCGATGGCCGGCTCCTCATGGAACGCCCCGGAAACCAGCGGCGAAGCGCCCACCATGTCGCCGGCGGCCACCACCACGTTATTCGGATTCTTCGCCTTCAGGGTCTGGATCAGCGCGGCCAGGTATGCGGCACCGCCCGCCGAAACCCGCGTGCCAGCCGGGCTGGCGGCATCCTGTACCACCACGCTGCCGCCGGCGCTTCCAGGTTGCCGTGGAAATCATTGAGACCGATGATCTTGACCGATACCGGAGCATCCGCCACCGGAGCGGGGCTCGACGGCGCCGAGCCGCTCTCGTCATTCCCGGAACCGCAGGCAGCAACGATGCCTGCAAGAGCGAGCGCACCCAGGCTCGCGACGACATACCGTTTGCGTGTCATGTGGCCCATCCTTTGGGAAGCGGCTGCAGGCAGCCACTCTATGGGCCTATCGTGACTGCTTCATGACGCGGGGATGTCATGCCATGGCGCTAACCTGAAGCGCCATCAAAGACGCCATGCACCGAACGCCAATGCATCCCTACCTGATCGCCTGCGCACTGGCCGTGTCCACGGGCATTACCCAAGCCGCCACCACCGAATTGCCGCCAGCCGTGGCGCAGGCAAGCCGGCATGCCATGGCGGCCTGCCAGGAATACATGCATGACGACGCCGACGAATACCGCTCCTGCATCGACGCCGTCGCCCGCGAGATTCCGCGGGGGCGCAAGGATACGACGGCGCGGTTGCTCGGGCATTACTACTATGCGTGGGTCGGGGCCAATAGTTCGGCGCGTTTGTCGTTGCCGGGGGCCGAGGCGGCGGCGCGGGTTTATTTGCGGGAGTTTCGGGTCTTGCAGTGCAAGCTGGGGGTGGATGACAAGACGCTGTGCAAGGCGGTGCCGGGGGATTGTGGGCAGAGGGTGAGGGTGATTGAGAAGATGGAGCGGGAAAGGGGGCGGTGAAATGCTGGAGAAATTGCTGTGCGCGATAGTCGCATCCAGACTATTCGCTGTACGCCCGGAGCAAGTCGCGTATCCCTTCCTTGGCCAATTGGCCCGAGCCGAGCACAGCTGAAAAATCAGCCTTCCCTAGTGGACAGCGCGTGAGCAGCGCATGCAGGCTATCCTGATCGAAGGGGCGTTGCAGTGAGCGGGACTAGCCAGAGTTTTTCCGTTGTCCGGCTTCACAACGCATGTGATAGGTTTGGTCCTCGGCACCTTGAGTCGATATGGGTGCCGGATCGATAAAGAACCACGTTGTATCCATTGCCTCGGTGACAGGCGACCCCTGGGCCACCGCTTCATACGCTTCGGCCATTTCGTCATCGAATCCGGCAAAGGGATTATCTGTCTCCAGTCCGATGATACGATAGGCCGGCTGCATTGGCTGGCCGTGTACGCCGAAGGCCAAACTGAAATCTTTCGCGCCATCGAGCCATTGCTTGGGCACCCAAACTCCGCTTCGAGGGCATGCATGTCCTGGGGCGGTGGTCAAAATTTGGTCGATGGTGTGGCGAGGATAAACGGAGGGTTTAGGAAGGAGACCTTGCCTGTTTAGAAGCTCGATTGCCTCTGTGCTGTCACCGGCATGGCTGTCGTCACGGTTCAAGTAAACCTGGTCGGCACCGATATTCATTCGCTGCAGCCAAAGGCTGCCCTTGCCGCGGTTATTGTCAAGTGTGGTAGCTGCGGTGCCGCAGGCATAGATCACCTTTTGGATGGCAAGGTCCCAGCGTGATCGCTCCTCATCCGACATCCAGCCAAGCGGCTGTTCGATCATGCCGCGAAAATCGGTCGACGGTGCCTCGATCAGATCAAGGAGCGACATGTAATCGCCGCCAAGTTCAACGAACCGGATGCCTCGTCTGATGCTACTCGCATGGGAGCGATAACGTGCTACCCAGTAGTCTAGCGCTGCTGCACCGTGTACGTCGTTATCGGTGATCAGGGAGTCATAGAGGTGGGCGAAGTCCTCGCACAGGCGCGCGCAACACTCATAGTAGGCGAGCGAACTGGTTTGATACAGGAACCAAGCATCCTGGTCGAGATTTCGCTGCGCGATTGGATAGTGTTTCAGGTTGGTGGAACTCATTGAATATCGTCAGGAACGCTGGCTTGTGCGCGGGCGGGGCGTTCGCCCTTGTACCCCAGACCGCATCAGTTTCGGGACTTGCCTCGTATTCCTGAATCAATGAAGCGTCTAATCGGAGGCAAAAACCCACCGGGTCGAGCGGCCTCGATGCATAGGAAGTTTTTCGCCGGCTTGCACGACGATGCTCACGGAGAGGTCATCTTCTGGAAGCCAACGTCCCGCTTTTGGGGCGGGCTGGCCTGTTTCGAACCAAATCATGGTGCTATCCGTTTCGCTTGTCGCGGAAGAATCATCTGTAGCTCCATTTGGCTTCTGGAAGACATACTCGTCTTCCTCCGCAGGGATTGAACCATCTTCGTAGCGCGTATCCTTCCATAGCAGACGCCAGGTTACAGGTTCTGAAAGACTTTCATCCTGATGTTCGTACCTCGATGCTGGGGCTGGCGATCCCGCGTGCAAGTAGTTCATACATCCGCTGATCGGGAATGGTCCTTTGGGTTCTTCCTTTTTCTTGAATAGCGAAAATCCAACTGATTTCGGAACCTCAACAGGTTCCCATATTCCGGAATAAGGAATGGTGTTTCCGGTTGAAATGAGCAATGGTACCTTTGGGTCAGGTACATCGACTAGGAAATCGGGGAAATGCATGCTGGCGAGTTGATCTCGCAGCCAGCTGCCAAAACTATATGGTGCGGCGTCATCAAGCCATTTGCTTTCAAGTATGTCGGAACACTCTCCCCAAGCCTCCGAGAGATCTTTAAAGGTATTGAGAAAGCTAGTCGCCCCAGGACTGCTAGGCTCCTCGATCGCTGGTTGTTCTCGCCAATCAACACGAACCAGGTAATTTCCCCAATACGATCGAGGCCGATCTGCCAGTGCAAGGAGGCCGTTAACGTCATATTTAAATACTAGCTTGTCTCCAGCTTTAAGTCGGAGTACCGCATCCTCAAAGTGGGCGAGCCCTTCCAGGGCGTCGATATAGTGAGATTCGGTAATTTGTGAAGAATGCTCCTTACCCAATTCACTAGCCAGTTTTCTACATTTTTCGATGGCGAGCGTCCAGGCCTCGTAGTATTCAAGAATGCGTTTCCATGCTGTGTATGAACTGATTCGCTTGAGCCAATGAAATATTTTTCGACGCTCATCGTCGTTTGGTAGATGGATGTTATTGACGGAGCTCGGTTTCATGGTTTCACCAATACTTGCCGGTTTTCTTTCGTTGCTTTCTCGCGTGCACCAAGCCGCAAGGTCTGAACTGTACCTTGTCCCAAAGGTGACTTGTATCCCCAGACACCGTTTGCGTCCGTCCATCCGGTGGGAGCTATGCGAAAGGTCAGGCCACTGACCTCGTCTGTCCACGTCGCTGCTTTTCCGGTCGCAATGACCTTTTTTCCAAGTGCTTCCAGCGCGTCGGACACCTTCTTGTCGAGGAAGAAGAATGCCTGAGTTGCCCCTCCGGGAAGGTATTGACCGGGTAGCATCTCGCCAGTCTGCTCCGCAACGGTCCCGACTACTGCCTTGGGCCCGGTCTTCCCGTTCACACTTCCAGTAACGAAGAACCCATCACGGTTGAATTCATCCAAGACGGCTGCTCGTTCGCGCCATTCCTTTGCCGACTTCGGTGGTGAGCCAAGTCCCCACCAGGCCCCGCCGGGGAAGGTCTCATTAATTTTCTTGCCGTGAGTGGTGCCCTCGGGGCCAAAGAATCGGAATATTCTCTCGCCCTGCTTCAGTTCACGATTGACCAACTTTCCGCTATAAGCTCGAATGGCGGGATAGAATTTACCGTCAGGTGAGGTTCGGGCGGTAAGGTCCGGATATCCAGGCGCTGGCCGATACTTGCTTCTCCAAGTTCCCGGATCGCGAACGAGAGCTTCGTTTTGCTTCCAGCCTCCCCTGGCGGAGCGCACAGGCAGCGATCCATTTTCAACCAATCTCGCCTCATCGGCCCGAGTAATGACCCGCTGCCCTGTGGCCACCTGATGCATCGTTTTTCGACTAGTCGACTCGCCACCCGATCTAATATAGGCTTGGACCTCCCTTAGATATTGATCCAATTCCTTGATAGCCTTAGGAATCATTTCGTTTCCCTTGGCTTTGAGTTGTAGCAGTCCACTGCGCAGACCATCGATTCGTCGTAACAAGACCGCCGGGATCGCTGTGCCGGCCTTGTTCTTAATCTGACCGAGTACCTTATACAAGTTGTTCATCAATGCCGCGAATCGTTCCATGATCGCTGCCTGATGATCCGCAAAACGCAGCTTTAGCAGCCACCGTTCAGCATTCTTGACACCTATCCGGTTCAGGAAAGCAATGATTTCATTAGCGCCTTCAAGCAGCTTAGCGGCTCGCGCAGCGCCCTTCAGCGCAGCGGCTTCCTTGCAGACTTTGATGAGAATGCGGCCGACGCCCTTGATGACACCACCGAATACAGGAATCAAGGCAACGACAAGAACAACGAGCAGCACCCACTCCCAGACACTTTCCCGCTTCTCCGGCTTGTCGACCATGCCAATAACGACGGCGATAATATCGCGAACGGCGGTCACATCGCCAACAAGCGGGATCATGCCGATTACGGCATCTACGATGATTTGGGAAAAACTTGCCTTCTCATTGAAGGCGCCCTGGACCGTACCCCAGGTCCAACTGCCGACGTCGGCGCAGATGGCACGGAAGCGACTCCAGGTGAGGCCACCCGGTGGCGTTGTGTTTGCAGCTGAAGGCATTTTTTCTTGCTTCTGGAGTAGGCTAAGCGGACGTTGCTTCCGGATCCGTCTCAGTGGACAGGTATTTGTCCACCAGGCTGGCTAACTTGGCTTCCGTCGGATTAGGGTCGTGGCCGGGCGTCGGTGTCTTGTCTTTGCGTTCGAAGGCGCCTGGCATCGGGCCGAAGCTGACCTGCACGGGCCCCGGAGGAATGCCTTCAATGACGGCGCGTCCCTGCGCATCGAGTGTTCCCTGACGTTCAGAGCCGTCAGCCAACTTCGCAAAGTATTGGGCGCCTGCAAGGCCTTCGTCGTCGTGATATCGGTGATCAAGCATTAGCGTCGAGGGCGACATCGCCCCCACCGGCAGCGCCGCCAACTCCGCCGGATTCCCCCCACCCCCCACCAACGGATGCCCAGCCCCCTTCACCGACAACAACCCCGGCGTCTCAAACGTAATCGCATTCCCATCCAGCACGATCCGCGACGAGCCACCGTGCAGCACCACTTTCTTCTGCGCCAGCACCTCGATGCCGTCAGTCGATGAAGTCACCGTCACGGCCTTGTCCGCCATGACTGCCAGCGCATCGGTATGGGCCTGGATGGAAACCGGTCCGCCGGCCGCAATGGCGCGAATCCCGTTGTTCTGGCTGAACAGGCTCACGCCCTTGGCCGCGGCCGCGGCGACTGTGTTGCCGGCGCCGACATGCCAGTCGGCCTGTGCCAAGCCCAACAGGTGGCGTCCGGCAAAGATGCTGGTGGTGGCCTGCGTGGCCAGTGCAATCGAGCTCGGCGATTCCGCGACGAGCCACGGTTGTCCGAAGCGCTCGGCGGCGGTGCCGGTATCGGGTCGCTTGGCGTCCTGCTCGTTGACGCGGTCCGGATAGCTGCCGTCCTGCTGCGGGTCGATGGCCCTGGTCAGCGGTTCGAAAGCGGCGACGGCTCCCAGCGGCAGCGCCTGCTGCGAGGTGGCGGCATCGGACAGGCGCTGGGCGGTACGCTCGGCGGCCGTGATCTGGCCGCGGGCTTCGCGGATGTCGAGCATGGTGCCGGCGGCCCTGGCCTGGACCGTGGTCGACAGCAGCAAGCCGTTGCCGGCGCGCACGATGGCCCAGGCGTCGGTGCGCAGTTCGGCGCCGGTGCCGCGCCAGGCGCCGCGTTCACCGCTGGCGGGGGCCTGCGCGATGACGTAGCCAAGGTTGAGCTGGGTGTCGGCGGCGGAGCTTGCGAGGCGCATGCGCAGCTGGCCGGTGTTGTCGTCGACTACCCACTGGTTGTAGCCGCCGTCGCCCAGGTTGTGCGAATGCCAGCCGGACAGCGCAGTGTTCAGCGGGGCCTCGGTGGCGGGCCAGGGCAGGGCGTCCTGTTCGTTGTGCAGTTGCGCCACCACCATCGGGCGGTCGATGTTGCCATCGAGGTAGGTCAGCATGACCTCGGTGCCGGCACGAGGCAGGTGATGCACGCCCCAATTCGGACCGGCCGCGGCGGTGGCCACGCGCACCCAGGCGGTGACCTGGGTCAGGTCGTCCTGGGCCGGGTCGGCGGCGGTGTCGGCCTTGGGGTCGGCCATTGGCGCGCGCAGCCAGGGCAGGCGCACGCGCACGCGGTGATCGCGCTCGGTGGTCAGCGGGGCGCCGCCTTCGGCGATGACGACGGCTGGCTGCCCTTCCGGCGCGGTGGGCTTGGGCAAGTACGCCGGCACGATCGGGGCGTCGGCGCGCACCGCTTCGAAGCGGTTGCGGTAGCTGCCGGCTTCGATGTCGGACAGGCCCAGCAGCAGCGCTACCTCGGCCCCCAGGTTGTTGGCCGCTTCATGGCGCACGGCCAGCGTGACGAACTCGTTCGAGGCGGTGTCGAAGTGCCCGGTCAGCGTGAAGCGTTCGCCGGCGCCCAGGGCGCGGACGCTGCCTTCGCCTTCGTAGCGCAGGTAGCGGCTTTCATGGGCTTGCGCGCGCAACTGTGCGGCGCGGCGAGCGGCGTCGGCGTCGGGGAAGCGGTAGGTGCCCCGCGTTTCGAAGGACTCCAGCGTGGGCCATTCGCCCAGGCTTTCGCTGCCGGCGTCGGCGGCGGTCGCCGCCAGGGACTTGTAGTCCCACGAGGCGACGGTGACGGCGTTGGTGCCAGCGGCTGCCTGCAGTGACCAATGGTCGATGGCGTCTTCGCGCTCGGTGGCGTCGCTGCGGTGGAAGCGGATGCTGGGCTGCGCGCAGGCGGGGCGTTCGGCCTGGTTGTCGAAGATCACCAGGCAATGGCGGGACTGGGCCTTGTCATCCTGGCTGGATTGTTCGGCGTCGTCCTGCTGATGCTCGAAGCGATAGGAGAGGCCTTCTTCCGCCAGCAGCCGCGTGACAAAGGCAAGATCCGTTTCGCGATACTGGCAGCAGACCGAGCGCTTGCGCAGCGGCTGGCTCACCACCATGCGGAATTGGGCCAGCGGGTAGTCATCCAGCACGTCTTCGATGATCTCCAGCGCGGTCTTGTCCTGGTAGACATAGCAATCGGTGCGCGCGCGCAGGCGATCGAACCAGGTGCCCACCGTCAGCCGGTAGCGCGCCAGGCCACCGTCGCCGCCGATGGCCGCGCAGGTCTGCACATAGCCGTGCCAGGCGCGGCGGGTGCCGTCGGCAAGCATCAGCCGCAGCGTGATTTCCTCGGCGGCCAGGCGGGCGGTGTCCAGGTGTGCCGACGGGCTAAGGCAGTCGATCTGCAGCTGGAACGGTGTGCAGACACCCTCGTGCGCGACGAAGCGCTCCACTACCAGGTCGTCGGCGGTAAGCGACGTCTCCAGCGTGATCTGGCGCGTGCGCTGGCCCAGCAGCCCGGACAGGGCGGCCATCGCGGATGACGGATATGAGGACAAGGGCTTCATCGGAGCGGGCTCGCGCTAGAGGGTTCGGCATGCGGGCCTGGATGCGGCAGGACCGCCTTCGATGGCATCAACGCGGCATCAGGGCAGCGAGATGGTCAGGTGCGAATAACGCGGGCCCAGCTTGATCACCTGCGAGTAGCCCTGCAGCGTATCGCTGGTCTGCGAGCGCAGCGTGGTCGACAGCCCCAGGAAGGCCAGCAGTGCGATCAGTGCAAAGACCGCGCCGAAAATCCACAACGGGGTTTCGCGCTTGAGTGCGTGCGAGATCTTGTCCGGGATCGGCCATTGCGGCGCAAAGGCGGCCCGCTTGCCCTTGATCGCCGAGATCTCGTCGCCCAGCCGCGCGGTCAGGTAAGCCAGTTTCTCTGGCCCTTCCAGGATGTACTTGCCGCGGAACCCCAGCAGCAGGCACATGTGGAAGACTTCCAGCGCCTGCAGGCGCGGCGCGCCATGCGCGCGCAGTTCTTCCAGCTTGGTGAAAAAGCCTTCGCCGGCCAGTTGCTCGCCGAACAGCACCAGTTGCAGCGGCCGCCGCTCCCACGTGCTGCGGATGCTGAAGTTCGACGCCAGGATGGTCTCGTCGATGGCGGCGCAGAACGCGTACTTGGCATCGAAGATGTCTTCGGCCGCCACGTTAAGCCGCTTGGCGCCGCGCTCGAAGTCATCGAGGAAGTCGCGCACCTTCTGCAGGAACTCTTCGGCGCTGCCGGGCTGCTGCCCATTGCGCAGCAGGAACAGCATGAAAAAGCCATCGTAGAGCAGGTCCAGCAGCGTGCGGGCGTGCATGGCGCCGTCGGCGGAGCCCGCAGCAGCAGGAGAGGGCTGGCCGGACGGCGAAGCGCCGAACAGCGAAGGCGTGGAGGTAGCGCTCATGCGGTCACCGCGATCAGTTCTAGTTTGAGTTCCCGGATGCCGGCCGGGGTGTAGATGGTGATGGTCTGGGCCTGCAGCATGCGGTCGTACAGCGCGCCGCGCGCTTCGACCGCGAAATAGCACGCGCCCGGACGCACCGGGATCGCGGGCGGCACCTGCGGCGTGTAGGTCAACGGCACGCCCGGCATTGATGAAAGGACCAGCTTGTCCACATCGTCGGGCGCGCCGACCTTGAAGCGGCTGGGGATGGCCTCGACCAGCTCGGCCACGGGCATGTCCGCGCTGACCGACAGGTAGAAGCTGGTCTTGTCGTCGATCTTGCCCGAATCCAGCCGCCCCAGATGGAACGAGGGACGGGTCTCGTCCAGCGCGATCGAGAAGTAGCGCGTGGAGATAACGGTATCGAGCAGGTCGCGGATGATGCTGTCCAGGCGCGCAAAGACCGGGCCCGGACTGTCGTGGTCATAGACCGGCAGATCGGCCAGCGTGTGGCTCTTGGAGAAGGTCATCAGCGCGCCGGCCAGGCGCAGCATCTCCTGGAACAACCGCTCGGGATGCAGTTCGGGATGGTGGAACAGGTGTGCCAGCGCAGCGAAAGAGGCGTTGGCGGTGTGCAGCAGCCAGAACGACGCGATGTCGCCCGAGCGGAACTCGATAATGTTCTTGGTGGGTTCGCGATGGAAGCCGTACAGCGCATTGACCTTGGCCTGCAGCGCATCGATCAGCCGTCGCAGGCGCAGGTACAGCACGGCCGATGCATTGATCGACAGGCTGGGGGCGACAAAAGTCTCGTCTAGCTCGAAGCCGCCGGTCGCGGTACGCCGGATGCGCACGACCGGCAGAGAGATGAACTGGTCGCGCGGCTCGGTCTCGGCCACCAGCCGCACGGCCTTCTTCAGGTAGGTGATGGCTGCCGGTTCCGCTTCGGTGAAGAGATCCGACGTTTCGCTTTGCAGACCGACATAGCGGGACGACAGCGATCCTTCCACGTCATCGCGGTAGTTCCCGCCGGCATCATGCAGCGGCTGCAGGGCCAGGTAGAAGGTCAGTTCCGAAGTACCGGCGGGAATCGCGTCCAGCACCACCGGCGGTGGCAGTTCATCGGCCTGGGGCGCGGAATACAGCTCGCCGTCGGGAAAGAATAGCGACAGCTCGGTCACGCGCAGCACTCCGCTGGCCAGCGCGTCCGTGTCAAAACTGGCGTTGCGCACGCCCCAACCGTAGGGCTGGATCACTTGCGCGGTGGCGTGCAGGCGCGACTCATGGTACGCGTCCTGCCGCTGGAAATGCTGGGGCCGCAGAAACAGGCCTTCGCCCCACAGAATCTTGGCGGAATAACTCACGGTTGCCTTTGTTGTCCTTGTTGGTGCCGGGTCGGCTACGTCAGGTGCGGCAGCCGGCTGCCGAGACCAGGTTCAGGTTGCTGCTGGACGCGGCGCCCGCCGGCGTGATGGCATCGCCAACCGTCAGCGTCATGGCGCAGGCGTGCAGGCCAATGGTCACGCCGGACTTCTCGCTCCTGGCGCTGTCGAAGGCGAATTTCCAGCGCTGCGGGGCAGGGCTGCGAAACAGCGCCACCACGCCGAAGGTGCCCGCCTCGCGCGTGATCTTTTCCACGATTTCATAGCGCTGGCCGGGAATTAGAGTCATCTCTCTAACTTGTACGAGATCGGCGCCCAGTGTCTTCTGCTCTCGTTGCGGGTCGATGAAGGTATCGAACGGCGCCTGCAGGAAGCTGGTGGGATCCTTCAGTTTGTAGAGCCGCACCACGATGGCGGCCGGCCGGTTATCGGCTGCCGCATTCAGGTTGTTGCCGGCGTACAGCTTCAGCGGGACTTCGCGCGGCGGCTTCTGGGATTCCGGCAGGTTGGACGGCTTGAGGCCAACAGCCTCCAGCGCCCCGCTGGCTGCGCCCGCCAGCAGCGTGCCGCCGACCGAGCAGCCTGTCAGCGCCGCTACACAAACCGCCGCAGCCAGGCCTGCGCCCAGCCTGGCGCGCTGGCACATGGCGTAGCTGCGCGGCGCATGAGCGGCAGGCGCGCGGTACGGCTCCAGACTGAATTCAATTTGGCGCATGACAGAAGTAAGAACTATCTAACTCAGCAGACGGAGACTTATCCGACAAAACGGTAGAGAACTACCAAAAAGTACTAATGCTGACAATATCCGCCGATCTGTTGTCAGCCGTAAGCGGCAGAGTGTACTATTCCGGCCAATTCGGGTTCAACACAGTTCTGACATTATTGGCATTTGGCACTTTTCCCCAGACGGATCTTGCCAGGGCCAGGCCCGAATCGCCCCGCAGCAATCTTGAACTTTCACAGAGACTCGCCGTGAACGACTACAAGCCCAAGTCAGGAATCCATCGCACCCTGGTGATGCTGGCCAGCACCGCCGTGCTGCTCGCCGGCTGTGCAACCTCCAACCCGGGGCCGCAGAGCGATGAGTCGTTCAAGCAGAGCATGTCCGAGGCCGAAGCGGCCCTGGCCAGCGGACAGCGCGAGCAGGCCATCAGCCTGTTCGAGCAGATCGCCAAGAACAATCCGACGCGCGAAGAACCATGGTCGCGCATGGCGCAAATCGAGTTTGGTGCCGAGCACTATCCGCAGGCGATCGTCGCGGCCGAAGAAGCGCTGCAGCGCGACGCCACTGACCGCAAGGCCAAGAGCGTGCTGGCGGTCAGCGGCCTGCGCGTGGCGCGCCGCTCGCTGCAGGAACTGCGCGCCGACAGCGCCCTGGCTGGCGACGTCCGCTCCGACGCCCAGTTGCTGGCCCAGATGCTGCGCGACACGCTGGGCGAGCAAGTGCTGTTCCCCCGCGACAAGAATGCAGCGCCCGTGGCCAAGCCGGTGCCGCGCCGCCGTGCCGCGCCTGCCAAGCCGACCGCCGCCGCGGCGCAGCCGGCACAGCCCGCAGCTTCGGGCGGCGGCAGCGCAGACCCGTTCGGCGCCCTGCGCTGATTCCCAGACCGGATTCCGCCAGATCGGAGAGTAGTGATGGCCAAGAAAGAAAGTGTCCAGAAGCGCCTGCAGAAGGTGCGTCCCCCCCGTGTGCAACTGACGTATGACGTCGAGAAGGGCGATGCCATCGAGCAGAAGGAACTGCCGTTTGTCGTGGGCGTGGTGGCTGACCTGTCGGGCCAGTCGGAAGTGGCGCAGCCCAAGCTGCGCGACCGCAAGTTCGTCAATATCGACCGCGACAACTTCGACGACGTGATGGCCGGCATCGAGCCGCGCGCGGCGTTCCAGGTGCCCAACACGCTTTCCGAGGAAGGCGGCAAGTTTGGCGTGGACCTGAAGTTCCATTCCCTCGAAGACTTCAATCCGGAAGCCGTGGTCGAGCAGATCGAGCCGCTGCGCAAGCTGCTCGAAGCCCGCTCCAAGCTGGCCGACCTGCGCAACAAGCTGGCTGGCAACGACAAGCTGGAAGACCTGCTCTCCGAAGTGCTGACCAATACCGAGTCGCTGCAAAAGCTCGGTGCCAATGCCAGGAACGGTGGCGACGATGCTTGATAACCAATCCGCTGCAGTGGCCCAGCCCGGCGCGGCTGTCGGCACGTTGAACCTGCTCGACGAGATCGTCGAGCAAAGCAAGGTGGCGAAGTCGGATTCCGAGCATGCGCGCGCCAAGGACATCATCGGCGAGCTGGTCACCCAGGTGCTGGACGGCACCGTGGTGGTGTCCGACAACCTGTCGGCGACGCTGGATGCGCGCGTGGCCGAGCTGGATCGCCTGATCTCGGCCCAGCTGAGCGCCGTGATGCATGCGCCGGAGTTCCAGAAGCTGGAGAGCACGTGGCGCGGCCTGTCGTACCTGGTCAAGGAAACGCAGACCGGCACGATGATCAAGATCAAGGCCTTGAACGCGACCAAGCGCGACCTGGTGCGTGACTTCAAGACCGCGATCGACTTCGACCAGAGCGCGCTGTTCAAGAAGGTCTACGAAGAAGAGTTCGGCACCTTTGGCGGCGCCCCGTTCGGCGCGCTGATCGGCGACTACGAGATTACGCGCCAGCCCGAGGACGTGTATTTCATCGAGCAGATGTCGCACGTGGCGTCGGCCTCGCACGCACCGTTCATTGCGTCGGCGTCGCCCGAGCTGCTCGGCCTGGAGACGTTCGCCGATCTCGGCAAGCCGCGCGATCTGGCCAAGGTGTTCGACACCGTCGAATATGCCAAGTGGAAGTCGTTCCGCGAATCCGAGGATTCGCGCTACGTCGGCCTGACCATGCCGCGCTTCCTGGGGCGCCTGCCGTACAACCCGAAGGACGGCACCACGGTCGAGGGCTTCAATTTCGTCGAGGACGTGGACGGCACCGATCATGGCAAATATCTGTGGTGCAACGCCGCCTGGGCCTTCGGCGCGCGTCTGACCGCAGCCTTTGAAGATTTTGGCTGGTGCGCAGCCATCCGCGGCGTCGAAGGCGGCGGCCTGGTCGAGGACCTGCCGACGCATACCTTCAAGACCGACGATGGCGAGATCGCACTCAAGTGCCCGACCGAGATCGCCATCACCGATCGCCGCGAGAAGGAGTTGAGCGACCTCGGCTTCATCCCGCTGGTGCACTGCAAGAACTCGGACTATGCCGCGTTCTTCGCCGCCCAATCGGTGCAGAAGCCCAAGAAGTACAACACTGACAGCGCCAACGCCAATGCCGTGCTGTCGGCTCAGCTGCAGTACATCTTCTCGGTGTCGCGCGTGGCGCATTACCTGAAGGCCATGATGCGGGACAAGATCGGCAGCTTTGCTTCAGCGCAGAACGTGGAGAGCTTCCTGAACCGCTGGATCTCGCAATACGTTCTGCTGGACGACAACGCCAGCCAGGAGCAGAAGGCTCAGTTCCCCCTGCGGGAAGCCTCGATCCAGGTGTCGGAGGTACCCGGCAAGCCGGGCACCTACCGCTCCGTCGCCTTCCTGCGCCCGCACTTCCAGCTTGATGAACTTTCGATCTCGCTGCGGCTGGTTGCGGATTTGCCGAAAGCGGCAAACTCCTGACCGTGATCCCTGCGGGGGAATGCGGGCGCAGTACCTAGCAATGCCAGGAAACTGGCAAGAAGCCTAAATAGCGATTTTCATCGAGGGTCTTTCCATGAAGGATATCTACGTCAAGTTCGGCAGCCCGGCAATCAAGGGCGAATCGCAAGACAAGGACCACAAGGACTGGATCGAGGTCAACACCTGGAAACACAGCATCACGCAGCCGCGTTCGGCAACCGCGTCCACCGCGGGCGGCCATACCGCCGAGCGTTGCGAGCACGGCGAGATGGTGTTCACCAAGGATCTGGACGTGGTCAGCCCGCTGCTGTACCAGCACGTGTCGGGCGGCACCACGTTCGACGAAGTCACCATCGACTTCCTGCGTGCCGACGGTGAAGGCAAGCGGGTCAAGTACCTGGAAATCAAGCTGAAGAACGCCATCCTCGGCGCGGTGTCGGCCAACGTGGTAGCCGAGGGCATTCCGAGCGACAGCTTCACGCTGAAGTACGCTGCCGTGCAGTGGAAGTACACGCAGCAGAAGATCGGCGGCAACCAGGGCGGCAACTCCCAGGGCGCCTGGAGCCTGACCAAGAACGACAAGACCTACTCGGTCTGACGTTCCTGCAGTCAAGCCTTGCCGCGGCAGCGTTGCCGCGGCATTTGCTTGTTCGCTCCCATGAAAGGCTTTGAGCCCAGCCTGCTCGACAAGCTCTTCGACGACGAGCCGCACGCGCCGCTGCCCAGCGCGCTGCGGCAATTGTCGCTGGAGGAGCTGAAGGCAACGGTCGCACGCGACATCGAGTCGCTGCTGAATACGCGCATCGTCCATGAGGATGCCGATTTCAACGGCTTGCCCGAATGCCGGCGGTCGCTGCTGACCTATGGGCTCAATGACTTCGCGGGGCTGAGCCTGGCCAGCTTCGATGACCGCCAGTACATCTGCCAGTCGCTGCGCAACGCCATTGAGCGCCATGAGCCGCGCTTGCAGAACGTCAACGTCGCGCTGTCGGTCAACGAGCGGGCCACCAGTGTGCTGTGCTTTGGCATCAGTGCAGTACTGCTGGTGGGGCCCGCGCGCGAGCCGGTCAGCTTCGATGCCATGTTGCAGCCATCGACGCTGCAGTACTCGGTCACGCGAGGGCGGGGCTGAAGCGCGGCGGGTCGGGTTGGCGGTCGGAGCCACAGACCTCAATCGCTGCGTACCCGCCTTACTAGTGTCACCACCGGCCACACAGAATGGAAGACTTGCTGCCATATTACGAACGCGAACTGGCCTTCCTGCGCCGGTATTCGCGCGACTTTGCCGAGCGCTATCCCAAGATTGCGGCGCGCCTGGCAATGTCGGCCGATGGCTGCGACGACCCCCACGTCGAGCGGATGATCGAATCGTTCGCCTTCCTGTCCGCCCGCATCAGCAAGAAGCTCGACGACGAGTACCCCGAATTCACCGAAGCGTTGCTGGAGGTGCTGTATCCGCATTATCTGAGCCCGTTTCCGTCCTGTTCCATTGCGCATTTCGACGTGGCCGGCATGGCCGCGCAGTTGAGCGCGCCGGTCAAAGTGCCGCGCGGCACGTTGCTGACCACGCGCCCGGTGCGCAAGGTGGAGTGCCGTTTCCGCACGGCCTATGACGTGACTTTCCTGCCGTTGCGGGTCGCTGCCGCCGGCTTTGAGCGGGCTGTGTCCGCGCCGTCGACGGTGACCTTGCCGAATGGCGCCACGGGCGCCATCTCGATCGAACTGGAGTACCTGGGGGAGCAGGGCGGCTTCGATGCACTGGGCCGCCAGGCGGTGCGCGTCTACCTGGATGGCGAGCCGTCATTCGTGGCGGCGCTGGGCGACGCACTGTTCCTGCACGTGGCCGCGGCATATGTGGAAGAGCGCCCCGGTGTGTGGAAGCGCCTGCAGCGGGTGCCGCTGCGCGAAGTGGGTTTCGGCGCGGACGAGGCGCTGATCGACACCCCCGCGCGCTCGCATCCGGCATACCGTCTGCTGAGCGAGCATTTCGGCTTTGCCGAGAAGTTCAACTTCTTCGATCTCGACCTGGATCCGGTTCAGCGCGCGCTATCGGCCGGCGCCGCCGCGCGCCGCTTGACGTTGCACCTGGTGCTGACCGAGATCCGCAGCGACAGCAACACCGCGCGTCTGCTTGAAGGGCTTGGCGCGGCTCACCTGCGCCTGCACTGCACGCCGGTGGTCAACCTGTTCCGGCAAAAGGCCGACCCGATCCGCATCGAGCATACCGCCACCGCTTATCCGGTGGTGGCCGACAGCCGCCGGGCGCACGGTTTCGAGATCTATTCGATCGACCAGGTGCAACTGGTGCGTGAAACCGCCGCCAGTCACGACGTGGTGGAGTTCCGGCCGTTCTACTCTCTGCACCACGGTGAAGATCCGGGCAGCGCCGGCCATTACTGGATCGCCCGTCGCAATGCCCTGGTAGCGGAACGCAGCCCAGGCTTCGAGACCGAAATCTCCATCGTCGATTCGGACTTCGATCCCGCCAGCCCGCGCACGGAAACGCTGAGCCTGAGCGTAACCTGCACCAACCGCGACCTGCCCGCGCTGCTGGCGTTCGGCCAGCCCGATGGCGACCTGACCATGGAGGGCAGCTCGATCGCTCGCCGCATCAGCTTCCTGCGCAAGCCAACGCCGTCGATGCGGCTGAGCAGCGGGCGTTCGTCGCAGTGGCGGCTGGTTTCGCTGCTGGCGCTGAATCATTTGTCCCTGGTGCAGAACGGCCTGGCCACGCTCAAGGAGATGCTGCGCCTGCATGACCTGCCGCGCAGCGCGATCTCGGCGCGGCAGATCGAAGGCATCGTCGGCCTGGACTACAAGCCGACGACGCAGTGGCTGGCCGGCAAGCCGTTCGCCACCTTTGTACGCGGGCTCGAGATCCAGCTGACGCTGGACGAGGATGCCTTCGTCGGCACCGGCCTGCATCGCTTTATCCGGGTCATGGATCATTTCTTTGGCCTCTATGTCCACCTGAACAGCTTTGTGCAGCTGGTCGCGGTATCGCGCCGCGGCGGCAAGGAACTGGCAAGATGCGCACCCCGCAGCGGCGAATCGATCCTGGTGTAATCCGCACGCTGCTGCGGCAACCCTATCGCTATGAGTTCTTCCAGGCGGTGCGGTTGCTCGAGCTCCACTATGCGCGCGAAGGTGCCGGCACGCCGGAGCAGGTGCTGGCCACGCGCGTCGCCTTCCGCAACACCCTGTCGCTGTCGTTCCCGCCCAGCGAGCTGCAGTCCATCGAGGCCGCCACGGCATTGAATGGCGAACTGGATAGCGATGCGGCCTTTGCACAGGCCCTGGCCGATGGTGCGCTGGACCAGGTGTCGATCACGCCGACCTTCTTCGGGATGCTGGGGGCGCAGGGCGCGCTGCCGCTGCACTACACCGAGATCGTGGCGGAGCGCGAAACCCTGCGCCGCGACCGCGCCGCACGTGCCTTCTTCGATATCTTTTCCAATCGCGCCACGGCGCTGTTCTACCAGGCGTGGAAAAAATACCGGCTGCCGTTCCAGCACGAAGTCGACCGCAACCGGCATTACCTGCCCCTGCTGCTGTCGCTCGCCGGCATGGCGGACAAGTCGATGCGGCGCAGCCTGTCGGCCACTGCCGGGGTCGTGCATGACGAAGCGCTGGCCGGGTATGCCACCGCCGCGCGCCACCGGCCGGTATCGGCCGCCTATTTGCAGCAGGTGCTGTCCGACTACTTCCAGGCTGAAGTGCGCGTGGAGCAGTTCGTCGGCGGCTGGTACCAGGTGCCGCCGTCCCAGTATTCACGGCTTGGCGGCACCAACAACCTGCTGGGCGCCACTGCGCTTGCCGGGACTCGCGTCTGGCAGCGGGACCTGCGCGTGCGGATCTGGATGGGGCCGCTGGGCCGCGAACAGTATCGCAACTTTCTGCCCGGCGCCGAAGGCGCCCTGGCCTTGCGCAAGATGGTGACGGTGCTGTGCGGCGCGACGCTGGAGTACGAAGTCGGCCTGATCCTGCGCGCCAGCGACGTATCCGGCTGCGCGCTCGGCGCCGAGGGCAGCGGCAGGCTTGGCTGGGATACCTTCCTCAGCACCAGGCCCGCGCGCCATGACCGCAGCGATGCCCGCTACACGCTTGCCCCCGTGCACTAAGTACCAAGTTGATTTCGTCCCGATTTCGCCACTAACGCGCGCCACCAACGCGATTAAGACCTACCGGAGCCCAAGCCGCCATGGCCATTCCCCTCAAGACGTTGATCGCCAAACTGAATGCAAGCTGCCGGCAGGCCGCGGAGCGCGCCGCGTCGCTGTGCATGGCGCGCGGCAACTATGAGGTCGACCTGGAGCACCTGTTCCTGGCGTTGCTGGAAAACGCGCGCAGCGATTTCTCGGTGGCCGTGCGTGCCAGCGGCATCGATCCCTCGGCGCTGCAGCGCGACCTGGAAGCGGAAATCGCGCGCTTCAAGGACGGCAACACGCGCACGCCGGCTTTTTCGCCTTATCTGCCGAAGCTGTTCGAACATGCGTGGCTGATTGCGTCGCTCGACTCCCAGACCACCCGCATCCGATCCGGCCACCTGCTGCTGGCCTTGCTGACGGAGCCGGCGCTGGCGCCGCTGGCGGTACGCGGCTCGCATCGCTTTGCGGAGTTTGATGCGGATCGCCTCAAGCATGATTTCGACCAGCTGACCGCCGGTTCCGAAGAGCGGGAGCAGGCGGTGGATATTGCCGAGGGCAGCGGGATCACGGCAAACGCCAACGGTGCCACGGCGGCGCCCGCGCTGACCGCGACGCCGGCGCTCGACCAGTTCACCGTCGACCTGACCCAATCGGCGCGCGACGGCCGCATCGACCCGGTGATCGGGCGCGATG
Source organism: Cupriavidus nantongensis (assembly GCF_041726985.1). GTDB lineage: Bacteria > Pseudomonadota > Gammaproteobacteria > Burkholderiales > Burkholderiaceae > Cupriavidus > Cupriavidus nantongensis_A. The sequence goes on from NZ_CP168302.1 coordinate 2,435,155, forward strand.
CCGAAATCCGCCAGGTCATCGACATCCTGATGCGGCGCCGGCAGAACAACCCGATCCTGACCGGCGAGGCCGGCGTCGGCAAGACCGCGGTGGTCGAAGGCCTTGCGCAGCGTATTGCGGTGGGCGACGTGCCGCCGCCGCTGCAAGGCGTGACCGTGCGTACGCTCGACATGGGGCTGCTGCAGGCCGGTGCCAGCGTGAAAGGCGAATTCGAGAATCGCCTGAAGAACGTCATCGAGGAAGTCCGCAAGAGCCCGCAGCCCATCATCCTGTTTATCGACGAAGCCCATACCATCATCGGCGCGGGCGGCCAGGCCGGGCAGAACGATGCCGCCAACCTGCTCAAGCCGGCGCTGGCGCGCGGCGAGCTGCGGACCATCGCCGCAACCACCTGGAGCGAGTACAAGAAGTACTTCGAGAAGGACGCCGCCCTGGCGCGGCGCTTCCAGGTGGTCAAGGTCGACGAGCCTAGCGAGACGCTGGCCGCAGCGATGCTGCGCGGCATGGTACCGCTGATGGAGCGCCATTTCGGCGTGCGCGTGCTGGACGAAGCCATCACCGAGGCGGTGCGCCTGTCGCATCGCTACATCAGCGGCCGCCAGCTGCCGGACAAGGGGGTCAGCGTACTCGATACCGCTTGCGCCAAGGTGGCGCTGGGGCAGAACGCTACGCCAGGCGCGATCGAGGACGATCGCAAGGCGCTTGAGCGCCTGGCCGTGGAACTGGCCGCGCTGCAGCGCGAGCAGCGCGTCGGCGCCGCGCACGGGGAGCGTCTGGCAACGCTGGAAGCTCAGCGAGCCGAACTGGAACAACGCGTGGCCGCCGCCGATGCGCGCCTGGCGCAGGAGCGCGAGCTGGTGGCGCGCATCCAGGCACTGCGTACGGCACGAGAGCAGGGCAACGATGCGGAGACGGAAGCAGCCGCCCCAGCCATGGCGGCCAACAGCGATGTGGTGGCAATGCCGCGCAAGGGCAGCCGCAAGGCAGCCGCAGCGGCCGCGGAACCCGACGAACTCGAGCGGCTGCTGGCGGAGCTTCGTGCGCTCCAGGGTGAGGCGCCGATGGTGCCGTTGCAGGTGGACGGGCACGTGGTTTCGGAGATCGTTTCGGCATGGACCGGGATTCCGCTCGGCCGCATGGTCAAGGACGAGCTGCGCACGGTGCTGAACCTGAAGCCCTTGCTGGCCGCGCGCGTGATCGGCCAGGACCATGCGCTGGATGCAATCGCCCAGCGCGTGCGCACCGCCACCGCGAACCTGGAAGATCCCAACAAGCCGCGCGGCGTGTTCCTGTTCGCAGGCCCGTCCGGCGTGGGCAAGACCGAAACCGCGCTGGCGCTGGCGGACATCCTCTACGGTGGCGAGCGCAAGCTCATCACTATCAACATGAGCGAGTACCAGGAAGCGCACAGCGTGTCCGGGCTAAAGGGGTCGCCGCCGGGCTATGTCGGTTATGGCGAGGGCGGCGTGCTGACCGAGGCCGTGCGCCGCAACCCCTACAGCGTGGTGTTGCTCGATGAGATCGAGAAGGCCCACCCCGACGTGCTGGAAATGTTCTTCCAGGTCTTCGACAAGGGCGAGATGGACGACGCCGAAGGGCGGCCCATCGACTTCCGCAACACCATCATCATCCTGACGTCGAATGTCGGCTCGTCGGCCATCATGCAGGCCTGCCTGAACAAGCCGGCAGAGGAATTTCCTGACGCCGACGCCCTGGCCGAGATGCTGCGGCCGACGCTGTACAAGGCCTTCAAGCCTGCCTTCCTGGGGCGTACCAAGGTAGTGCCGTACTACCCGATTCCGGACGACGTGCTGGTGGAGATCATCACGCTCAAGCTCGGTCGCATCCGCGACCGTGTAGCCGCCAACCACCAGGCGGAATTCCAGTGGGATAACGCGCTGGTCGAGGCGGTGCTGGCGCGCTGCACCGAAGTCGATGCCGGTGCGCGTGCGGTCGACCATATCCTGAACGGGACGCTGCTTCCGGAGATCGCGCAAACCGTGCTGGTGCGCATGGCAGAGGGCGGCGGCGTCGACAAGATCAAGGTCACCACGGGCAAGAACGGTGAGTTCAAGTACCGCATCAGCTGATATCTGCATGCGCAGACTGGTGACATCGCAGGAGTCATTCATGGTTGCAGCGACCGACCTGGCCAAACTGCTTGGCGCCGCCTTCTCGCAGGCCAACCGCCTGCTGCGCCTGCAGACGCCCCTTGGGCAAGACGCGCTGATGCCGGAGCAGCTGCAGGTGGCAGAGCAGCTGGACGGCGGCGGGTTCCGCATCGAACTGACGGCGGTATCGGACAACGCCGGCATCGAACCGCAAAGCCTGCTGGGCCAGGCCGTGCGCGTGGATTTGCTGACGCAGCGCAGCCGCACCACGTTGCGGCCTTTCCATGGCCACGTCACACGCTTCGAACGCGTCGGCGCAAACGGCGGGCTGGCGCGCTATCGCATCGTGATCGAGCCATGGCTTGCGTTCCTGCGCCACCGTCGCGACAGCTTCCTGTTCCAGGACATGTCGGTGGTCGACGTGGTCGACAGCGTGTTCGGCGACTACAACGGCCAGGGCAAGCTGGTGCCGGCGTGGCGCTGGGCGCTGCGCGACGCGTCGGCCTATCCGCGCCGCAGCATCGTCACGCAGTACGAAGAAAGCGACTTCGATTTCGTGACGCGCCTGCTCGCCGAAGAAGGCTTGTTTTACTACTTCGAACATGAAGCCGCCGACGGCGAGGCACTCGGCACGCACCGCATGGTGATCGCCGAGGCCAACGATGTCTTCCAGGACAACGAGCAGGCCAGCATCCGCTTCGGCCGCGCCGATGCCACCGCTGCCGAAGACGTGATCGACCGCTGGCAAGGCGCGCGCAGGCTGCAGACCAACGCCGTGGCCGTGGCCAGCTGGGACTATCGCGCCAAGGCGGTGCGCAGTGCCGAGGCCGGTGCGCCGGTCGAAGGCAACTCAGCCACCCCAGCCCTGCAGGACACCGACTATCCCGGCCAATACTGGTTCGAAGACGGCGACCAGGCGCAGCGGCATGCCCGGCAACTGATTGAGGCATTGGAAGTAAGGCGCCTGTCGTTCTCTGGCGAGGGCAGCGTGCGCACGCTGGCGCCCGCCAGCCGCTTCATGCTGACCGGCCATTATGACTACGAGCGCGTGCAGGGAGACGACGAGCGCCGCTTTGTCGTCCTGGCGGTGGCGCATGCGGCCCGCAACAACCTGCACGAGCGCTTCCGGGCCGTCATCGATCAATTGCTCGGGACCGGCCAGCCGCCTGAGGCGCCAGCCAAAGATACATCTGCCGCCGCGGACGTGCCGTTCTACCGCAATCGATTTACGGTTGTGCCGGCAAAGCTGCCATACCGCCCGCAGCAGCATGACGGACAAGGCCGGCAATTGCACCCGCGACCCACAGTCACCGGCGCGCAGACCGCCATCGTCATCGGCACGGACGGTCCCGTGCATACCGACCGGGACCATCGGGTAAAGGTCCAGTTCCACTGGCAGCGCGGCGCCCGCTCGGCCAGCCGGCTGTCTCATCCCGCCGGAGACGACAATGCCCGCGCCGAAGCCAGCCTGGGCACCTGGGTGCGCGTGGCAACCCCGGTTGCCGGCGCCAACTGGGGCGGCGTGGCATTGCCACGCGTCGGCCAGGAAGTGGTGGTGGAATTCCAGCACGGCGACATCGACCGCCCGGTCGTGATCGGCGCCGCCTACAACGGCCGCGGCCAGGCCAGCGCCCAGTACAACCAGAACCAGACCGGCGCCGCCAACGCCACCGGCAACGCCCCGGCGTGGTTTGCCGGCAGCAACGAGGCCGCCGATGGCAAACAGCAGGGTGGCGACCCGTCCAACGGCCAGCAAGGCCACGCCCACAATGCAGTGCTGTCCGGCATCAAGACCCAGGCACTGGGCCACAGCCAGGACGGTACCGGCGGCTACAACCAGCTTGTCTTCGACGATACCCAGGGGCAAAGCCGCACGCTGCTGTCCACCACGCAAGCGGCCTCGGCCCTGACGCTGGGCCACCACCTGGAACAGCGCGATAACGCCCGCCAGGCCCCACTCGGCCACGGCGCCGCGCTGGAAACATCAGACAGCGGCGCCTTGCGCGGCGGCGCAGGCATGCTGCTGACCGCGCACGGCGCCAGCACCAGCGTGCCCTTGCTCGACAGCGAAGGCGCTGCAACGCAGGTAGAAGCCAGCACCGAACTGCTGACCTCGCTCGCCGATGTCGCGCGCAAGCAGAAGGCGGACTTGCCGGACGAACCGGCTCCCGCCGAACTGCCGGCCATCGCCCAGCTGAAGCACACCACCGAAGTGCTGCGGCATACGGAAGCGGGAGCCGATGGCAAGGCCAGCGCCACTGCCTATAACGAGCCCCACCTGCAGGTGTCATCACCCAAGGGCATCGCCGCAACCACGCCTGCCGATGCTGTGCTGGTCGCGGGTACGCAGCTGACGGTGGCGGCGCAAAAGGATGCCAATGTGGCGGCCGGTGGGAATCTGTCGGTGGCGGTGGCTGATGGGGTTAGCTTGTTTACGCATGGTAAGGCTGGGGGTGAAGCCGCGGCTGGGATTGCCATGCATGCGGCGAGCGGGAAGGTGGGTATTGCCAGCTTGCAGGGACAGGGACGCATCGCCGCCGAAAAGCTGGTGACGGTGTCCTCGTCTCAGGGGGCGGTCAATGTGCAAGCGAAGGAGCATGTGCTGTTGAATGCGGCCGGGGCGCAGATCCGGGTGCTCGGGAACACGATTGAGGTGCATGCGCCGGGGATGACTACGTTTAAGGGGGGGCAGCATTTGTTTGTGGGGCCGGGGGGTAGCGGCAATAGTCATGCCATGCCGAACGGCAGCCTAAAGGGCTGCGATGTACAAGAGACGTATAGCGCCGCTGCCGGCGAAGCTTCTGTTTCCCGTTAGCACGTCATATGGTCCAAATGCAAGAACCCGTGCTGTCAACGCCTATGTCTGATCTAGGCGAAAGTCCCCGTCGGTTCCAGTTTATTACGCTGTGCAAGTCGCTAGCGCAAGGGTATGCCGACTTCGCCTCTAAGGCAGGCACCAGAGAACCTATCTGCGCATACTTGTTGCTTGATCGATGGAATGAAGCAGAGCTGGCCGAGGACTTTACTTCGCGCTTTCCCATTGAAGCAAGCCAGCGGATTGCTGTTCCAGACAGTCATTACAAGGGCCGTGAAGATTCCGCGCCTTGTTTAGTCCCCGTGCCTAGCGCTATGTTGCCTGCCCCGTCAGGTACGGGGTCGCTTGCGGAAGCCAAGGCACAGGAACAACTTGCGCGGTGGCTGGAGCTGACGTGGCAGCAGTCCCAAAAGCGGCTGGTGAGCATACCGCTCTGCGCCGTTCTTCTCTCTGACCAGCCCATTACAAAAGTCGCCGACCATTTCGCCCTTTTGGGAGTGCAGGTGCCGCCGACCGGCGGGCCGCCCAGACTCTTTCGATATCAGGATCCACGCGTAATGCAAAGGGTGTGGCCCCGGTTGTCCCCCAATCAGCAAATGCGATGGCTGGGGCCAGTCAGCCAGTGGTGGGCTATTGTCCAGCCATGGGGGGCCATGGACCTGGGTCAACTGGTTGGTGACGACTTGACCAATTCAGCAGATCCGCATTGGTTCTGTGCACTTGGCTCAGACGCCAGAGCCGCACCGCCGAGCGACCACGGGATTCACCAGCTTTTTCAGAAGGAACAATGGCAATGCGCTCACGGAACGTCGGCTGGCAATCTTGTGTGGCAAAGGTTTGCTATGGATGCCATCAGGCTTGAAGATCAGCTTGACGGCAGCCAAATGAACTCGCTACTTGATATGGGAAGCGCCCTTGGCCTGGCGAGCCGCGATCTGAAGGATTTTGTCTGGTGCAGTTGGCGCTATCGGGGCGAAGCACCCGCAGTAGACTGGCGCAACGAAAGATGGAAGTACATTCTAGACGGAGTGCTGGCCACAATCCGGAATGACCCAGATACAGGATTTGCTGAAGCGCTGCATGCGCAACTGTCCGATTGAACAGTGAGAAACCCATGACTTGTGCTACACCGTGCGAGCAATGCAACCGAAAAGGTCTGCCTATTCTGTTTACGCGCTATGCAGCGGCATACAGTCCTAGAGCTGAGGGAATGGAACTGCTCGAAGCCCATGCGCCGGGTGGGCAGTTTCAGGCCAATCCTGCCGGAGTTCCGCTGAAAACCGGTCGTTACGTCGTGCGCATGCTACGCACCGGTTTTCTGTACTTGTGCATTGAACGCGCGGGGGAACTGGAATGGAAAGGCTACGCAGTCCACCCACATGGTTACCTGAATGAATTTCCGGTGATGTTGCCGGAGAATGCTGCACCTAAAGTTGCCTGCGCACGCGAGGCGCGCCAGGCCAACAACAGTCTAGTGTGGCTGGAAGATGCCAAGAAGGTGTCGGCATTATGGTACATGTTCCATCCCGACCCTGTTGACCCCCGGCATTTGAAGCAGGAGCTCGAACCGAATCGTGCAAAGTACATGCAGCGCCTCAACGTCGCGGGCTGGCTGGGTGGCAACACACAGCAGAAAGATTCCTGTGAGCCGTCGGTACTCGACAAGCATGTGGTGGAGTACGCCGCCCTTCGCAATGAGTCATTGCAGCGTGTCGGAAATGAGCAATGCTTTGGTCTAATGGGCGCTACGCCTCGTGAGCGTGGTTGGGGCAGCTACGATGAACTGCGCGATGGCAAGCATTTCGTAGAAAATGGCGCGGGAGCTGTGGTTGGGATGGCAAAGGGACCGCATACCGTCCACGTCAAACAACCTGCATATGCAGAGGCTCATGGGCCGCGCCTTGAGGGAATTCGTAAGTTCCTGCTGGACAACAAAGGCGCCGTCGTAGCGTGTGAGGATGCCATAGGCATTGCACAGGAATTGAGCCTCCATCACCTCAGCGCTGCCATTCCCTATATGGATTGGTTGAAGGAGACGGACAGCAACAAGGTCAGCAACGAATGGAAAGATAGCGCCAGCCGCAGCATCCAGACAATCAAGGCAGCCTTGGAGAAGCAGGTAATCTCGACCTACGACGGTCAGACCGAAAACCTTCGTGACGTGCATGAACGGATGGGTGGGCACTATCCCGGTTCTGACAGTCCCATGCCCGTACGACTGCCGCGACCTGACGGCACCTACGAGTTGATCTCTGTACAGGAGCTAAATCGGCGCAGGCGAGAGGCAATCCAAAACGACATTGATACGCGCGTTGCGGAGCGGGACAAGGTCGAAAAGAAGGCAAACGAGGACGCTCTCGCGAAGATTGCCGCGAATTGCGACATGGCTGCCGTGCAGGCATTCGATGCACTGCACCAGAAGCAGATCGAGAAGCGCGATATGTTGCTGGACCGTCTTGCCGACGACCTGATCGTCTGGCTAAAGGCCGACAGCTTTATCGACAATGCATTGGCCCGATACAGTGCGACGGCTCCGATCGAATCGGGGGACGGTATGCGCTGTGCCGGCCAGTTGTGCGCCATCCTGCTTCAGCTTGACAACAGTAGCCGGGGGCGGGACTGGTATGCTGCCCTGGACACCTTTTCACCCGGTAAGAAGAATCTGGTTTGGCGGATGCTGAGCCTGAACAACGCTCAGGTAAGCCAGGAGTTGGTCACTGCGTTGCAGCGGCTTGCCGATCCTTTGCCGGTTCCCGGTCCAGCTATTGAAGAGGCCAAGGACAATGCCCGCACTCAAAAAGCATATGCTGACATGGTGGCGGCTTTGGGCTCCATGAGTAAAACGTTATCCAGTGCCGAGAAGCTGGACAAGGAATGGCGGACGGTTGTCGATAGCACTGCCAAGCCTGGACAGCGTATAGAGGCGCTGGTGAAAGTTGGCAAGGCGGCTAAAGATAGCATGGCAGCGGTCTTGTTCGCCGCTGTTGTGGGGAAGATCAAGGCGCTTGCGCCTAGCGGCATCGAAAGCGCGGTTGCCCAGGGGCAGGCATTGTTGCTGGCCCGAGGGCTTGGCGTTCAGGCGATGGCGTTTCTCAAGCAGCAGGAGGCCGAAGCACTTGATCGACCTTGGTTCAGGCAAGCCAATTCAATCCAGCGTCGGGTAGAGAAGAGGATCCGTGACGGGGGCGCAAAGGGCGCTATGCCAGAATTGCGATTAAAGCATGCTGTCTGTGCGATCACGGCGCTGTCTATCTTTCCGGCAATCGGCCGTGCGGACACACGCCGCGATACTCGAACAACGACGGAATTGGCGGGAGCATTGGCTTCACTAGTGGGCACGCTAAAGGAAGCGAGGGCAGATTTCTACGAAAAGGCTCTATTCAAGACTGTGCCAGACTGGGCATACAAGACACATCGGGCTGGTGTTGCAAGTGTTGCAGAGGGTGAGCTTATTCGACTCAAGGGTGCGGCGGCGCGGTTCGTTGCCGCGGGGATGGTGGTTGGCGTGGTATGGGATGCTGTCGATGCCACCACAGCGCGAAGAGAAGGTGAACGTAGTTTGATGGCGGCATACTTAGGTCGACTAGCCCTCGGTGCCGGTGGGGTTTACACGACCATCAAGAGCGCACGCTATGTCAAAGCGGCATTAATATTGACGCGATTGAACCTTGCGATTGCCGTAGCGACAGTGGTCCTGACATTGGCGATCAATAAATTGAAAGGTGAGGCGTGGGTAAATTGGTTGAAATCGCAGCCGTTTCGACAGAAAAATAGCCAGAAGGTGCCTTTTTCTAGTGAGGATGAGACGTTGGATAAGCTGGCCGACGCATTGGCTGAAATGGCATAATTTAGGGATCCGCAATGTTCGATTGTGAATCAGTTTTCTGGCTACATCAAAAAAAGCATGGTAGGAAAGAAGCCATTGAATATGTGGCTGATGTAAATAAATATACAAAATTTCATTTTCCGAATGAAAAAAGTAATGCGAGTTCATCCTCGGTAAATCCTAGTCTTAATTTCACTAGAACAATATTTGATTATAATGAACATTTTATAGAGCTTTCTAACCTTGGTGAGGAGGATCGCTCTTTGGAGTTTCTGCTCTCCATTATTTATCTCGCTGTTTCATTGATTCCCGCTGCATTTATGTTGATGGATATTGTAGAGGGTGGGCCATTCGATCTGGCATTCTTTTTTGTGGCTGCGATTGTTGGGTGTGCAATTATTTTCGGCGTATATTTTTGGCCTATACAAATCACGCCGAATTTCTTTACTAATCTTCGTGCTCGTTATCGATTCAATCGCACGACGCGTAAGGTCTATGTTCTTCGGCCAAGTCGTTATGGGGGTAACGTGGTCCTTGACTGGGATCGGGTGCGGGCTCATCCAAATTGGTGTGCACCGCGGGAGATGGAGCCCGACGAAATCGATGATCGGGACGCACGCCAGCGCCGACAAGACAATGCCGGGGGGGAATTTCGGATGCGAGGCCTCGTGTTGTATTGGCCGCCGTTGAATCGTGATGATCCGGAACGGAAGGGAGAGGACGTGCTATGGGTTGGCCCCAAACTTGCGGGGGAACACCTTTGGCAATATATACGTACCTTCATGGAAGAGGGCATCGACACAGTACCGGCTCCCAATAAGCATGAATGGCTTCGTAAAGGGTTTCATACTCCTTCACAACATATCGAGGAAACCGAGTTAGGCCCATCCCGGGTGCTGGACGAGATTGGTGGACGAGGCAGTAACTCGGCTCAGACGCAAATCACTTTTATGATGACAGCAATCTGGTCGCCGTTGCATTGCTTGGCTGAACGCCTGTGCAAGTGGCCTACCTTCCCAGAGGAGTGGAACAGCGACTGCGGCCAAAAACGCCGAGAGAGCGGGATTGGGCCGGAAGAGCCGTTACGGTGGAAGGCTGTTCGCGAAACTAGTAGGAAAGGGCAAGGCGAATCGGTACCTGTTTGAATGGTAGCGCTGCAGCGGGAGCAACGAGCCGGTGCCGCGCACGCGGGCGGCCTCGCAGCGCTGGAGGCGCAGCGGACCGAACTCGAGCAACGCGCAGTCGCAGCCGATGCGCGATTGGCACAGGGCCGCGAAGCGGTGGAGGATCCAGGCGCTGTGCACCGCGGGAGGCGGACATTGCCAATACGGCCATAGCCGCCAACATCGATGTGGTGGCGATGCCAAGGAAGGGCCGGAAGTCTGTTGCAGCCGCCGAACCTGACAAACTCGGCCGGGCTTTTGGCCGAACTACGTGTCCTCCAGAGTGATACGAGTGAGACGCCGATGGTGCCACTTCAGGGGCGGACAAATGCTCTCCGCGATCGTATTCCATGGACCGGAATTGTCCCCGCCGCAATGGTCGAGGGAACCTGAAGCCCTTGCTGGCGGCACGGTTGATCGGCCAAGACCACGCTGAATGAAATCGGGGCAGCGCGTGCGCACCGTCGCCGGCAGCCTGGAAGATCCTACGAGGCCACGCAGCGTGGTCCTGTTCGCAGGTCCGCCCGGCGCGGGCAGAGTGAAACGGAGCTGGTGCTGGTGGACATCCTCTACGGAGGGGGAGCGCAAGCTCATCACCCAACTTGAGCTCTGGCTCGATAAACCATCATTTGGTTGTCATGCGCATTGACGTTTCAAGCACTTGAAGGAGCCGGAATGCGCCTATGAGGCGATGCTGAACGTCTGATTGGAGTTAATGAATGTGAGGCGGTGAGTATGCAGGCTGGATTACACGATATAAATTAGATAGGCCACTGTATCAGTATGAGGAAGAGGAATATCTGGATCCTAAAGCTGTCACTGCGGAATTACCGCCAAATGATCGTGGACTCCTCCGGTTGAATTCGACTTTTTTCGAATACATGGATAGGTATTTTTTGCGCCGCGGGTGGGCTGCAATGGGTGGGGTTCCATTCTTTTTTTGGCCTTGTTTTTTGCTGGTTTGTTTGGGTTTATTATATATTCGCCACGTGACGATGGATCAGACCCCACCGATGCAATGGTTGCATTTAGTTGGATCGCTACCATAATATGCATTTCGTGTGCGGTCTTCGTCGTAAAGGTCATCTGGCTGAAAGATTTTTTCCGCTATACGCACTACCCGATTCGTTTCAATCGCAAGAACAGGGTAGTCTATGTTTTTCGACATAACGGTCCCGGGAGGTGTTCTCACTGTGCCTTGGGACGACGCCTATTTCTTCATCGGACGTTCCGGGCCAGCTATGGGCGGACAGACGTATTTCACGTTCGATTTGCGTTGTCACGTCCTCGACGATCAAAGAATGGTCCGCGATACATTCGCAGTTGGAATGGACGGCAGTAACAGTCGCGGTGCGGTCCTGGAACATTGGGAAATGGTTCGCAGGTATATGGAGGATGGGCCGCAATCGCTGCCGTTTCCACCACTGGCAATGACGGTCAGCACTGAACCGACTTTTCGGAATGCGGTAATTACGCAGGTGAGCGGCCAATTTTCCGGTATCTGGCGAGTCCTGATGCTGTTCATTACACTGCCGTGGGCGCTGTTCCGCTATCTGGCCATGAAGACCTGCAAACGCTCTGTCTGGCCGGCAGAGGTAGAGGTAGCCTGCGCTATCGATCCGGAGGATGCCTTTGTCCAGTATGAGCCGCGCTATGCGGGGGACCTTAAGACGAGGGGGCCCGCAATCGAGGATGAGTTACTGACCTACCGCGAGCGGGCTCTGAGGATGGCCCTGGATTACGATGCCGAGCGGAGAAATCGTCTCGGTCCTGATGGCACATCTGCTTAAAGTTGATCCCGCATCGTGAACCCTACCGTTGACGCTGGCGCGACGAGATGACCAGATTGGGCCGACGAGCCGTTCCGATGGAAGGTTGTTCGCGAAACGGCAGAGCAGCTACATAGCCTCGCATACCCGTCAGCGCCGCACCGACGAATATGATCCACGACAGGATGGCGCCGACAGGCAGCCCATGGCCTTACCGTACGTCCAACGGTACACTTACCTCTTGTTCCCAAGGCTGACTGACCACCATGGCATCCCTCCAGTTCGACCGTCTGCTTGCTCCGCTTCCTGGCGACCAGCCCTGCGGCGAAGACCTGCTGTTTTCCGCTGAATTCGATCGCATCCAGGAGGCGCGCCGCGCTGACGATCCTTCCTTAGACCAGGGCGATTGGGTGACGGATATCAAGGAGGCAGACTGGCGCGAGGTGATCGGAATAGCCACCTCGCTGCTGCAGGATCGGACCAAGGATCTCCGCCTGGCGGTGTGGTTGACGGAGGCGCTATCAAAGGAGAGGGGTTTTGCCGGGCTGCGCGACGGCTACCAGCTGACGGCCGAGCTTTGTGGCCAATACTGGGATCACCTGCATCCGGTGATGGAAGCCGACGATGTCGATTACCGTACCGGCAGCGTGACGTGGCTGGCGGGGCGGTCGAGCCAGTTGATCCGCGAGATTCCACTGGTCGATGAATCGGCGGGTGGATATACCTACGTCGACTGGGAGGTGGCGACGCACCTCGCGGAAGCGATTCGGCGCGATCCGGAGCAGGCGGACGAACTGGCACAGGGCAAGACCAGCCAGGAGCAATTCGAGGCGGCGCGCAAGAAGACGCCTGCGGCGTTCTATACGGCACTGCATGCGGACCTGGTGTCCTGCGAAGCAGCGCTGAAGCACCTCGGCGAGGTGCTGGACGAGCGGGCCGGCGAGCATGCGCCCAGCTTCCGGCAGGCGCGCGAGGCGCTGGAGGCGGTGCGTATGCTGGTGGAGCGCTTTGTTGGGAAGCCAGTGGAACGGACAGCCGGCGCAGAAGTGAACCTGGCATCGTCCTCGCCGGCGCAGAGCGGACATGCAAGCGTGCCGGCTGCCCCTGGTGACGCCGTTCACTCCGGCCCGATTCGCACGCGTGGCCAGGCGCTGGCCCAATTGCGCGAGGTCGCGGACTTTTTCCGACGCACGGAGCCGCACAGCCCGGTGGCGTACCTGGCGGCGCGCGCTGCCAAGTGGGGCGACATGCCGCTGCACGCGTGGCTGCGCACGGTGGTCAAGGACGATGCCACGCTGTCGCAGATCGAGGAACTGCTTGGCGTTAGCGCGGATCCTTCAACCGATAACGACGCGTAATCCCAAGCCACGCCGGCAGTATCGATGCGCCGGCGTGGATCACCACAATGCTGGATTACTGCCCCGCCCGGAACTCAATCCTCCGGTTCTTCGCCCGCCCTTCCTCCTTGTCATTCGGTGCCACGGGCTGGTCCGGCCCCACGCCCACTGCCGTCAGCATGCCGGGCTCGCCGCCTTTGCCGATCAGGTAGTTCTTCACCGTCTCGGCGCGTGCCTGGCTTAGCGTCAGGTTCAGCGCGCGGCTGCCGGAGTTGTCGGTGTGGCCGACAATCTCGATCTTGCGCCCGCTCAGGCGCGGCAGCACCGCGGCCATTTCATCGAGGATGGCGCGGCCCTTGGGCGTCAGCGTGGCGGCGCCTGTTTCGAATTCGATGATCCGGTTGGCCAAGGTTTGGTCCAATAGGTTCTGTTCGGATGCCGGCACGCGCAAGCCGTTCTTCACCGTATAGGTCTGGCCCAGGCCGGTGGCCATGTCGCTGGCGATCTGCTGGCGCTGGGCCTCGTTGCGCACGTCGCCGTGCACGGATACCTGCGTGCCATCGATGCTGAGCTGGCCGCGGCTGACCTGCTTGATTTGCGGCGAGAGGATCTTCTGCACATTGGCCGACCAGTTCGGGGGCGAAACCACATTGCCGACTTCGATCTGGTCCACCACGTTGGCGCTGCCATACAGCTCGCGCAAGCGCGCCAGCACGCTGGCCTTGGTGGCTTCATCAGGGACCGCGCCGCCTGCGACGACCCGGCCTGAAGCTGCCGCTGCAGGCGCGGTAGAAATGGCGGTCCCGCTCGTGCCCGGATCGCCCGGCGCGGCATGGCCAGGCTGCATCGCCAGCGCGGCCAGCATTCCCGTAATCAGCGCTGGCGTGCGTGTTCCAACGGCGGCGGAGGCAGCCTTGAAGTGGGCCACCCGGTTGCGTACTGCATTGACACCCATGCTCATTCCCCGGCAAGGACTTCACGGAAGGTGTCGAGCGCCAGGCGCAGCGACAGCTGCGGCTGGTCCATGTAGCTGACGAACTTGGCCATGCCGTAGTCTCCGTTGACGTGTTGCTCGACCCATTCCGGGTCATCGATATTGATGTTCTGCTCGGCATAGGCCAGCGGCGAGATCACGCCGTGCAGCGTGCGTGACGAGGCGCCGTTGAAGCCGATCACCAGCCGCTCGTTGCCGCCGATCTGCCCCAGGAAGATCGACAGTTCGAAATCGGCGCGGTGCAGGAAGCGCGACACCAGTTCCAGCCAGAAGCTCGCCACCAGGCTGCGGTACAGCGGATCGGCGGGCAGCGGCAGGGTCAGGCCTTTTTCCAGGTGCGAGGAGCCGGACGACATCAGCGGCTGCAGCAGGATGCCGAGCGCCAGCAGCGTGCGGCGCAAGCGCACATGCTGGCCTTGGCCGGCCAGCATGTGCTCCAGGCCGGCCACGGTCTGGAAGTCGATGAAGTCGGCAAAGCTTGCGTCGTGGGTCTGGGCGCCGGCGCCGGTTTCCACGCCCAACTGGGACTGGGCCAGCTGCTGCAGGCCTTCGGTGGCATCGGATGCCTGTGCGAGCGCATGCATCTGCTGCCCGGCGCGCGTCCACAGACGGGCCAGAGCCAGCGGGCTGCGCGCGATGAATTGCAGGGGACGCTCCACCTCCATCGCCGCAGCCGTCAGGAACGGGAAGCGCCGCGACGACAGGTCGCTGCTGGCCATCAGCGCTCCGGCGATCGCCAACTTGCTTTGCGAGCCCAGGAAGGCGAAGTGCATCGGCTTCCACGCGTCATAGCAAGCCTTCCAGGCCGGGTCTTCGGCCAGCAGTTCCATGCCTTGCGCAAGCCAGCGGTCCAGCGTATCGAGCAACTGGGTGTTATTGGCGCTTTTGACGAAGTCGCCGCGGGACGGGAGCTTGCCGAAATAGGACAGCTGCAATTGGGTCGGCTGGCTCATTGCGCCGTACCTCCTTGATTGACTTGTGCCGAGGTCTGCGCGCTGCCCGGCGTGCTGGCCTGCGGGTTCGGGGCAGGCGGGGCGGACGGCGCCGCTGCTGGCGAAGTCGACGGTGAAGCGGCCGGCGGCGTCGCGGTATTGAGCGGCGCATTGGCGTCGGCGATCGCGGTCGGCAGGCGCAGGCCGCGCAGGCCCTGGCTCTGCGGCGAGTCGGATGCGCTGGCGTTGCCGGCGGTCTGCGGGCTGCTGATGATGCGCAATGCCACGCTGACCGCGATGTTGTCGCGGCTCCAGGTCAGGTCGAAGGCGCCATCCGGGCGGCGCTTGCGGGCGGCCGTGGCGATCAGGCGCTCCAGGCCGAAGCGCCCGGGCTCGTTGAGCAGCTCGATAGAGCGGCCGTCGAACGTCGTCGCCGTGATCTTCGCGCCGGGCGAACCCTGCGGGTTAGGCCAGACGAAGTTGGCCCATTGCGCCGGCGTATTGCGATAACGCAGCTGTTGGCCATCGATCTCGATGGTGTACTCGGTGGTGCCGGTCGCGGGCGTCGGCAGGACCTGGAACACGGTCTGCTGCGCTGCCGCGGCGGTGGCGCCGCCACTGCCGCCGGCCGCGCCGCCGGTCAGCGGCGCCACCCAGCGCGTGAAGTTGGTGGTGAACTCCGGCGCCAGCGTCAGGCCCAGGTCGCCCCAGGTGCGCGCGGCCAGCATGTCGCCGCGGCGCACCGACAGCGGGCCGATGGTGGCAGTGGTGAACTTGGCAATGGCGCCCTCCGGCCCGAAGATCTGGCCGATCTCCGCCGCGCTGGCTTCGATCTTGGCATCCGAGGCAAACGGATACTTGGTCGCCAGGGTCTGGCTGAACGGCTGGTACACCTGTGCGTTCCAGACCTTGTTGATCTCGACGCTGGCCGGACGGATCACCACGGCGTAAGACTGCAGCAGCGGGCGCACCAGCAGCGGCCGCAGCGCCTGGCGCTGGCTGTCGGTGAGGCCGGTCATCATCTGCTCGTCGACATACTTCAGCGCATCGGCCAGCTCCGAGCCATTGCCGTCCAGCGTCTGCTGCATCAGCTGGCGCGCGCCAGGGCCGGGATCGCCCTGGTTCTTGAGCTGGTTGAAGCGCGTGCGGACCTTCGACAGCGACTCCATATAACCGCGCAGCATCGAGTTGTTGTCATGCATGACGACGATGCGCGCCAGGCCGGAGAACTCCTTGCCGACCGGACCCATCGGGATGGTTCCGGCCGCGGTATTGGCGCCGCTGACATCGACATTGACGCTGACCTGCGAGGGCGTGCCGCGCGAGATCAGGCGCTTGATCCAGTCGAGCATGCCGGACTTGGCCTGCTTCAGGCCCGCATTCAGCAGCGAGGGGTTGTCCCACGAGGTCTGCTCATACGCGGTGTCCAGCACCTTGCGGATCGGCGAGTTGGCCGGGTCGCCCAGCAGGTTCATGCTGGCCACGGCCTGCTCGAAGCTGCCGAAATCCTGGATGGTCACGCCCTGCATGAAGCGCTGCCATTCCCGCGCGTATTCGGTCTTGTACATCGTGACCAGCGTCTTCTGGATCTGCTCGGGGCTGCCTTCCAGGGTCAAGTCATCACGCGCGGCGACATTGAGCACCCAGTCCTTGCTCTGCAGTTCCTTGCTGGCGGCCTCGCGGATCGCAGGCTGCACGTAGCCAAGCCAGGCCTCGCGCGTGAAGGTGCCGGGCACGGCGTAGCTGCCGGCGACCACGGAGGCGCCGGTGTCTCCCACGATGCGGGCGACAGTCATCGGAGCGAAACGGGTGGAGGCGCGGGCCTTGATCTCGGCATAGGCGCGCTCACGCGCGGGCATGCCGCGCACCACGCGGCGCAGGTTCTCGCGGGACTGGTCGATCAGCGACAGGTTGCCTTCGAGCAGCGGCCAGTTGTCGTCATTGACGCGGGCCAGGAAGAACGACAGGTTGCGCTCCGCCGAACGGATCAGCTGTTCGCGGGGCATGTTGCCGCGGTTGTCTTCGAGCCAGCCGCGCCAGAAGCGCGTCATCTGGTCGGTCAGGTGCGCGACCTCGACATGGCGCTTGTCGGCCAGCATCAGGTAGGTCTTGAGCGCGTTGTACGCGTCTTCCACGTTGGTGGGCGAGGCGTCGGTGTAGCGCTTGCCCGCAGCAGGCGCTGCGGCGGTTGTCGCTGCAGCGGGGGCGGAAGCCGGTGCTGCCGATGGCAGCGACGCCGCCGCCACGGCGCCGGTTTCAGGCGGGCGCACCATCGGCGCGAGCTGCTCGGGATGCGCGTTGACTTCAGCGAGGAAGGTCTCGATGGCGCCGCCGACCGGTTTCAGCATCACCTGGCGCAAGCCGTTGTAGTACTCGTCCAGCAGCTTGTGCTGCAGCGTGTCGCCCTGGTACAGGCCCAGCGACAGCGCCAGCGGATGGTCGGCGCGGAAGCGCTCCAGCTGTTCGATGCGGTCCTGCAGGATGTCCAGCGCTTCCAGCCGCGCCTGCAGGTCGACGCGGTTCTGCTGCATCTTGACGATCTTGTCCAGGTCCGCCTGCACGTTGGCGGTCAGTTGCCGGTTGCCGAGAAACGACCAGGTCCAGCCACCCAACAGCAGGCCCAGCACCAGCACCAACCCGAAGAACGTGGCAAAGCGCAGCCGCGTCTTGGCGGGGCTGGCAAACTGCCGCACGGTACGACGGTCGGCAAAGATCACCTTGGAGAACAGGTCGCGCAGGAAGAAGCCGTTTTTCGAGAACACCTCGCGGTTGCCGGCCACGCCTTCCAGCTTCAGCCCGAAACGGCGCGCGATGCGCTCGGCCGACACGCTGGTGGTGCTGGCCTCCTGTACCGCGCTGGTGAAGTAGAAGCCGCGGAACACGGGCTTGTACTGGAACGGGTTCTCGTCGAACAGCGTGACCAGGAAGGCGCGCAGCGTGGGCTTGATCGAGGCGAACTCCAGCGGAAAGCTCAGCAGCCCCGGCGACAGCTTGCCGTTGCGGTGCTGCGCGATCTGCGCCACGCTGATCTCCTTCAGGCCGTCGCACAGCTCGTCGAAGCGCTGGTCGAATACGGAGGCGACGTCGCGGCGCTCTTCCGGAGCGAAGGGCAGGGTGGCGCCCCAGACGCGGTCGCGTTCCTGCTTCTCGTTGTCGCCGAAGAATTCGGTAAAGCCGGTGATCAGGTCGGCCTTGGTGAACATCACGTAGACCGGCGCGAATACCTCCAGACGCTCGGTCAGTTCCTGCACGCGCTGGCGCAGGTTCTTGGCCAGGTTGATGGCGAACTCGGGCCGGTTCTGCGTCAGTTCCGGAATGCTGACCGTGACCACGATGCCGTTGATTGGTGCCTTGGGCCGATAGCGCTTGAGCAGGTCCAGGAAGCCCAGCCATTCGCGCCGGTCTTCCTCATGCACGGCATAGCGGCCAGCGGTATCGAGCAGGATGCCTTCGGTGGTGAAGAACCAGTCGCAGTTGCGCGTGCCGCCAATGCCGTGGATCACGGCGCTGTTCTTGTCGGCGAACGGAAACTGCAGGCCGGAGTTCAACACGGCCGTGCTCTTGCCCGCCGCCGGGTTGCCGATCACGATGTACCAGGGCAGCTCGTAGAGTGCCTCGCTCCCCGACATCTGGCCCAGCTTCGAGGTCTTGATGGTCTTCACGGCGCTGGCCAGGCGCGTGCGCAGCGCCTCGACCTCGTCGCGCTTGTCGGGCGGCGCGGCCTTGGCGGCCATGTCGGCCTGCTGCTCGAGGATGCCTTCGAGCTTGCCGCTGGCGCGGCGCGCGCGCCAGCGCTTCCACAGGTAGGTGGCCAGCCACGCCAGCAACAACACACCCAGGACCATGGCGACCCAGGCCAGCCCGATTTCTAAAGTCTGCGCCATCAGCAACAGGAAGACGGTCAGCACGACCACGCCGAATACCGACAGCGTGCGTGTGTGGGTCAGGAAGTTAAGGATGCGATGCATGTTGCCTTTGGCTCGGGAGCAATACGGGATTCGGGGGCGCGGTTCGGGTGAGGCGCTGGATCACGCCGGCAGGATTGCGACGGCGCCACGCTGCTGCGCGTCGCCGGCGCTCAGTGCCAGCACGGGCCGGCCGCCATCGAGCGCCAGCTGATGGGCCACGACCACTGGCAGCAGCGCACTGGCGGCGCCGGCGTAGCCGCACGGCAGGCCCAGCGCCAGCAGGTCGGCAACGGGGTCCAGTGTGGGGAAACGGGTGCTGACGACCTGGGCGATCTCGACGGTGCGCACGGGGTGGACGCCGGTGTCTGTGACGATGGTTGCCACTGCCGCCGGGGCGTCGTCGGACTGCGGCGCGGTGTCTGCTGCCTCCTGGGGCACGGCTTCGGCCTTGCCGGCAATGGTCTCGAGCGCCTGGGCGACGGCCTGGGCCAGTGCCTCGAGCTGTGGCTGGCCGCGGTCTGCCGTAGGCGCTTCCAGGCGGGCCATTGCCGTGCGCGTAACGAGGATCGGTGCGCTATTGCCTTCGGCGTCGGCATCCTCGTCCGTGCCGGTCTTGGCCGCGCCGGCGGTAGGGTGGTGCGCGCCCAGCAGCACGCCGGCGGCGGCCTCGCCCGGAGTCCGCCCATGCGGGCAGCGCGCACTGAACAGCTGGTCTTCCTGTTCCAGCGCTTCGACGGCATTGGCGCCGATCAGCGAATCGGCGGCCACCAGCAAGCGTAGCGCGGGCTGGCCGTCGACCGGGCGGTTCACGGCCTGGGTGGCGCGATCCAGCAACAGCAGGGCATCGCCGTCGCCGCGCGCGGCCGTGGCCTCGAGCGTGAGGCGCGCCGCTGGCCAGTACTGGGACAAGCGCTCGCGCAACCAGTCGCCTGCCGCGGCCTGGCGCGGTTCCGGCCAGCCGCGTGGGAGCAGCAGGGTGGCTACCAGCGGCGCGGTGCTGTCCGGCACGGCCATGTCGTGGCCGCCTGGCGCGAAGACCGCCGCCTGCATGGCGAGCTCGTCGGTGACCTCGGCCGCCAGCGCGAGCGCGCGCAGGGCTTCGTCGTCCCAGACCAGATCAGGCGTGCGCGCGGCGAATTCCGTGCGCAGGCTTTCGATATCGAGCGACTCGACCTGGGCGGCAAAGACAGGTGCGGGCAAGCCATCCATCGCAACCAGGCCAGGCCGGTTGCCGGCCTTGGCGGCTTCCGCCAGCGCATCGGGCGCGTTGCCAGCGGGCGTGCGCACGGCGGTGGCCAGCAGCGCCGCGCGCCAGGCACGGGTGGGATCGTTGGGCTCCACCTGCGCCCCCTCCACGGCATTGCCGGCTTCTCCGGGTGCCGCAGTGGCGGGTGTTTGGCTGGCGGCCGCGACATTGGTGCGGATGCCGTCCAGGGCGCGCTTGATGACCAGGTAGGCCGCCACCATGCCCGCCGGCATCAGCACCATGTGCGTGACGATATCCGTGGTGGTCGGCATCCGGTTGATCGACTGCCACCAGGCGATGGTCGCGACCCACACCACGGCGAACACCGCGAACAGGATCAGCGTGGACTTGATCAGTCTTGGAAACATGGTTTCGTGTCGAGAAGCGGCGGAAGGGCGTTTGAAACGGCCGTTCGTTGCCGGGACTTCATGCGCTGCCGGTCACGCCCTGGCTGGACAGCAAGGTTGCGCCACAAGCGGTCTTGTCGCCGTGCCGCGCGGCGGCACGGCCGTCGATGATCACGTTGGGGTCGCCGGTGACGATGACGGTGGTGCCGCCATGGCCTGAGCGAGGGCACGTGACACGATCCCCCACGCACGCAATGCCCTTGCCGTTGGTGCTGGTGTTGCCCGAGGCGGTGATCACCACGCCGCCGTGGTCGGTCTTGTCGCCCAGCAGAATGAAAGGACGTGACACTTCGCTCTCCCCAAATTGCGCCGGTTAGCTGCTGCCGGCCCTGTATCCATGTTCCTGCCAGCCCCGCGCATGCGGGGCGATTGCACCTTATTGCTGTGCCGGCCGCTTGCCCAGCACTCCCGGGCGTCGCAGCTCGACGTGCCCGAGATCCATCATCTTCCAGCGGCCGCCCCAGACCAGGCCGGCTGACTCGGCGGCGCGGCCATACAGCTCGTAGCCGCGCATCGCCCACGGGTCTTTCTCGCTGATCACCAGCTTGCCGTCGCGGTAGAAGGCACTGTCCGCGGCCAGCCCGAACTGGTGGTAGCTGTGGTAGGCGCCGGCCTGCGTCACATGGCTGCCCATCGCGGCGAGCTTGGCCTGCCGCTCCGGGCTGCGGTATCCCTCCAGCAGCGCCATCTCATAGCCGTGCTCGTCGCGCATGATCTTGTAGACCAGCAGCAGCCGCTGCCGGAATTCGGCATCCAGTTGCTCCCAATCCCGGCTGGCCTCGCGGATCGCCGGCCGGATCAGTTCCACCTCGCGCGTGGTGAACACCTCCGGCGGCAGCGGTGGCGGCGGCACCAGCCGCTCGCCGTTGAGCAGCGCAGCGATCTGCGGATCCGGCTCGCGCACACCGTCATCGTCCTCGAACTGGAAGACCTGCCGGTGACGCAACGCCAGCGCCAGCACCGGCGGCAGCGTTACCACTCCAGCCGCCGCCAGCACCAGCGCGCGGCGCTTGGCCAGGAAGTCACGGGCTGAAGCCAGTGTCGTGGTGGCGCTGCCCACGGAGTGGCGGATCGAACTGGCCGATTGCGAACCCGCCGACGCTGCGCTGGTGCTCACGCGGCGCCACTGCGAGCGCGCTACCGCAAAGCAGCGCTGCCGTACTGCGGGAAGGAGCAGCACGGCAGCAGCGGCAACCATCAACACGAAATAGAGGACCAGTGCGACAAAGACCATGCTTACCTGCTTGACCGGGCTGGGGCTGCGCCCCGGCGGCGAAACCTCCGCAAGGGTGCCGAGCATATTCAGTATTTTTTACATCTGTATTCGATTTGATCTCAATCCGGGGTGATGTCCCCCGTATCGGGTTTGTCTTTCGACGATGCCAGCCGTAGAATCCGGGAGTCTAAGGCCAAAATGATCGAATCTGCCGTATATGACACAACGGGCCGGTAATTGTAAATCCGGCCGGTAGCGTCCGCCGCGCATTTTATTTCAAATTTCTTGATGACAGATGAGCAATAGCGACGATGTGAAGCCGTCAGGGCCACCAACGCTCTTCGGCAGCGAGCCTGACGCCGGCGCCGCCGGGCAGACCCGCATCCTGGCCAGCCTGGAAGGCCGCGTGCCGATGGCGGCCAAGGCTCCGGCCAGGAAGCCGGCCGGGCGCTACCTGGGAGCCGGCCTGGTCGCTGTTGCCGCTACGGCTGTGGCCGGCTGGCTATGGCTGGACCAGGGCGCCGATGCGCCCGTATCGATACAGGCGGGCAGTCCGGCGGTCCCTGCACAGCCTGGCACTGGTGTAGCTGCGGCCGGCGGGCAGACGCTGGCCGACAATGCGCCCGCATCGGCGCCGGTCACTTCCGCCGCGTCGGCGGAATCCGCCCAATCGGTTGCCGAGAATTCTCAGCCACAGGCCGCAACCATCGTCGATGCCGATAACAGCGACCCTGCGCTGGATCGACTCGGCAAGGTCGACGGCGCAGCGGTTGCCGCAGGTGCCGTCGCGGGTGCGACCACGCTGGCCGCGCTGACGTCTCTCGGTACCCAGCCAGCCGGAAC
The DNA here is from genome assembly GCF_041726985.1 of Cupriavidus nantongensis. Taxonomy (GTDB): domain Bacteria; phylum Pseudomonadota; class Gammaproteobacteria; order Burkholderiales; family Burkholderiaceae; genus Cupriavidus; species Cupriavidus nantongensis_A. The sequence goes on from NZ_CP168302.1 coordinate 2,457,722, forward strand.
CAGGCCCAAGACCGCTGAAGTCAGCAAAAATACCAAAAAGACAGCCACGTCGAAGACGACGCCGGTGGAAAAAAGCACCGCCAGTACCGCTGCGAACAGCAAAGACAAGAAGACCGTCGCCAAGGCCAACACATCGGCCAAGCCGAAAACAACACGTCGCAAATCCTCCGCCACGACGGCTGACCCAGATGCCGAAGTCCTGGCGGCGCTGCTGTCCCAACCCGAGGGCAAGCCGATCAGCACGGCGACGGCCAGCACGCGCTCTACCACCAAGGCGCGCAACTGAACCTCGCGACGGTTCGATCGCATGGCAGAGAATCGGTGTGGCGGCCCGGCATGCGCCACACCGTGCTTGCAATCTAGGCGGCACCGGCAACGGTGGACCGGCCGGCATGTCGGCCCCTGAAGCAGTTGCGGCTGCACGAACGGACAGCGAATGGATGTAACCACTCTTTACCAACATCTTTTCAGCGCGGCGCACCGCCTGTATGCGCTGGAAGGTGAAGGCGCGCTGGGCGAACTCGCCGTCGAGGCCTGGATCGGCCGCGAAGGCGTGTCCGCGCTGGCCGAGTCGCGTATCGTCGCGGTCAGTGCCAACGCCGATATCGCACTGGACAGCCTGCTTGGCCAACGTGTCACGCTGCTGACCACGCTCGCCGGCGGCGGCCAGTCGCGCCGCACCGGCCTGATCCGGCAGGCCGAGAAGCTCGGCGCCGACGGCAGCCTGGCGCGTTATCGCCTGACCGTGGTGCCGTGGCTGTGGCTGACCACGCAGCAGCGCAACAGCCAGGTGTTCCAGAACCGCAAGCTCGACAGCATCATCGAGACCGTGCTGCAGCCCTATGCGCCGCACGCGCAATGGCGCTACGCGGCCGGCGCCGAAGCGCGCATCGCCGCCATCGGCGAGCGTGCCCATGTCGCGCAGTTCCGGGAGACCGACCACGAGTTCCTGTCGCGCCTGCTGGCCGAGGCCGGCCTGGGCTATACCGTCGTGGAAGACGAGGAAGCGCCCAGCGGGCATGCCGTGGTGATCTTCGCCGACAGCGCGCAGTTGCCGGAAGACGAAGAATCTGCGGCAGGTGGCGGCATCCGCTTCCATCGCGCGCACAGCCAGGAATCGGCCGATGCCATCCAGCAGCTGGCGTGCGAGACTCGCGCGACTGTGGGCGGCGTTGCCGTGACGGCATGGGACCCGGAGGCCAAGCGTGCGATCCGCGGCCACGCGCCGGCACGTTATGTTGGCAATGCGGGCCGGGCGGTCAGCCCGGATCCGTACCTGTCCGTCAGCCTGTCATTGGCGCCGGACGCCGCGAGCGCGCAGCGTGTTGCCGAGCAGGTGATCGAAGCCGTCGAGGCCCGCGCACTGCTGTTCACCGGCCGGGCGTCCGTGCGCACGCTGCGCAGCGGGATGCGCCTGACCGTCATTGGTTGCCCTCACTTGCCGCAGCAAGAAGACGATGCGGCAGGGTACCCGCTGCTGCTCGATGCGGTGGAGCATTGCGGCATCAACAACCTGGCGGCCGACACACGCGCGGCGCTGGCTGATCGCATGGGACCGCTCGAGGCAGCTTTGTGTTTCGACGAACCCCCGGCCGCACCGGACGCCGCAGAGGCCACGCCCGGCCTGCTGGGCGTGCTGCCGGATCAAGCGCCCGTGCGGCTGGTTCCCACGCAAGCGCTGCAGACGGCGGCGCGCGAACAGGGCTATGCCGCTATCTTTCGCGCCATCGACGCCCGCCGCCCCTGGCGCGCTTGCGTCCTCGACGTCGATTGTCCGCGTCTATACAGCCGCGCCATGCCGCTGGGAGTACATAGCGCAATCGTCGTCGGGCCTGATGGCCAGTTCCAGACCGAGGGCAACGCCGAACACCACGCCAGCCCCGCCGGCGAGATCCGCGTGCGCTTCCACTGGCAGCGCGGTGAGCGCGCCGACGATCGCAGCAGCCGCTGGATCCGCGTCGCACAGCGCCAGGCCGGCGCCGGCATGGGCTGGCAGTGGTTACCGCGCATCGGGCAAGAAGTGCTGGTCAAGTTCGCCGACGACGACATCGACCAGCCTTTCGTCATTGGCGCGCTGTACAACGGCCAGGGCGAAGCAGGCCACGCGCCCTCGCCCGGCGGCAAGAGCGCCGCGGCGGGCAGCGACAGCCAGGCCCTGTACGCACAGGGCACGGACAGCGCACCCAGCGCGCAAGGCAACCTCGCTGGCGGCAACAGCCCCGCCTGGCACGGCCTGGGCATGCAGCCCGACGGCCACCGCAATGCCGCGGCGCTGACGGGTTTCAAGAGCCAGGAACACGGCGGCAAGGGCTACAACCAACTGGTGCTGGACGACAGCGACGGCCAGTTGCGCACGCAACTGGCCACCACGCTGCAGTCGACCCAGCTCAATCTTGGCCACGTGATCCATCAGCAGGACAACCGCCGCGGCAGCTTCCGCGGCCAGGGGTTCGAGCTGCGCACCGACGGCCACGCCGCCGTGCGCGGCCAGGCCGGGCTCTTGCTGACCACCTACCGCGACGCCGCCACCGGCCGCACCCTGCCCACCGGCGATAACGCCGCCGGCATCGCGTTGCTGCGCCAGGCTGGGGGCCTCGTCAAGACCCTGAGCCAGGGCGCGACCACGCACCAGACTCAGGCGCTGTCCACCGGCAAGGATGACGAAGCCCCCTTGCCGAAGCAGACCCAGGCTGCGTCGGGCATGGTCGACGGGCAGGCGCTGGAAACCGCCAGGGACGACGCATCCAGCGGCAACACCACGACTCCCGGCAAGGTTCCGCACCAGTCCGCAGCCATGGTGCATCTGAACGGCCGCGCCGGGCTGACGATGGTGGCAGGCCAGGACCTGCAGATCGCCAACGGCGAAAGCGTGGCCCTGACCAGCGGCCAGGACAGCAACTTCGCGGTGGCCGGCCAGGCCCGCGTGCACGCCGGGCAGGCGATCGGCGTGGCGGCGGGTTTGTCGGGAGCGGGGGACAACAATATCGGCCTGCAGCTGACGGCGGGGCAGGATGATATCGATATCCAGGCGCAGCACGATCTGCTGAAGCTGGCGGCACGGGATGATTTGACCGTGGTGTCGGCCAACATGAACGTGGATTTCGCCGCGGCGAAACGGATCCGCATTGCCACGGCGGGCGGGGCGTCGATATTGATCGAGGGCGGGAATATTACGGTGGAGTGTCCGGGGGCGATTACTTATAAGGCGGCGCAGAGGAAGTTTGAGGGGGCGGTGAGAAACTCCTACCCCCTTCCTGCTTTCCCGCAAGCCCCCATGGCGTATCGGCCAATGGAATTCAAGATGCGATTGGCAAATACTCCGGGTCCTGGTGGCCATCCCTTGGCATTTGCACCGTGGAAGATCGCGGTTGGTGAAGCGCCGCTGGGTTTGGGGCTAATAGACGAAGACGCTCTTATTGCATCAGGTGAAACTGATGCGGATGGATATCTGCAAATCAATGCTTCGCAACAAGATGCTTTGGCACGTGCATATTGTGCGAATCCGGAGAATGTCTGGGTGGTATATCCGGGGCAGACTGTTCGCCTAGGCGTCGCCTGGGAAGACGAATGGGATGACGTTGATTCCGCCCGCCATGCACTAAATGCCGCGGATTTCAGTACAGATACGCCGGCAACTCTGTCCGATAGCCAAATTGAGGAGCGTCTGGACTACGCTAAGCAAGCGTTCGATATCGCTGGCCCTAAAGAACTCTACCGCAACTTAAAAAAATAGAAATTATGGGTGCGTCCGAAAAGCAGATTCTTCAAGTACTGACGAGCGAGGGCAAACCTGCAAAGACGGCTGATTCAATTCCGGGATGCTTTGTTCTCGACGGAAAAGCTTTCTCCACGCCACAGAAGGGAAATGCATTAAAACACTACGTTAATGGTGTTGAGTATTTCAAGGATGTGGCCGCAGCGATCGAGAATGCCACTGCAAGTATATTTATTGCCGGATGGCAGGTTAATTATGATGTCCTTTTGACAGGGTCGAAAACGCTCTGGGACTGTCTCAGGGGTGCAATTGACAAAAATCCGGGTGTTTATGTCTATGTAATGCCCTGGATGTCGCCGAAGATCGGGGTCGACACCGGTGATCTGGAAACGGCCCTTGCGGTTATTCAACTGAATGCGGGGCTAACCGTACCTCGGGCCTTCGTCTTGCCAGCAGTGTCTCAATGCGACCAACCTGGCGCACTTGGAATCGCTTTTTCGCACCACCAGAAACTTGTCGTTATTGACAACCGGACTGCTTTTGTCGGGGGGCTGGACTTGGCATATGGACGACGTGATGATGGTCGCTGTTCCTTAAAGGCCGAAGGTCGTAGCGGAAATGAATTCTACAACGCATGCATACCGCCAATTCACGCGCTTACCCGTGTTGAACAGACCGCCTATTTGACTAGAGCCGAGCTATTGGCCGCATGCTTCGACACAAAACTTGGGCGAGTCGCTCAGTTTATTTTTTCCGCACCTGTCAAGGAGATTGCTGGCACACTCGATTTGATTGACGTCGTTACGGGAAAAATAAAGGATATCGGCGGAAAGTTTATCGACTGGTGGAGTGAGTCCGATGTCATTCCGGACTTTATTCGTCAAGCACAGGATAAAGCGATAGATGCCGTGCAAGATGGTGCCAACGATCTCAGTAAATGGGCATATCAAAAGCTAGGCGCAGAACTGCAGCAGGCAATTGGGCAGGCACGCGACTTCGGTGGTGCTCAATTGAAGAGCTCATCCCAAGCTTTGATGGCATGGCTAAATGGCGCCTCATTAGAGAGCCTGCCACCAGGATTGCTTGAATCTACCGCACAAACCATTCATGCCTTTTCCATACGTATTATACTTGCCTTGCAGATGGCGGGTAGCCAAAGGAAATCGCGCTATCCCAACCTTTTGAAGCTAAAGAAGACCCTCCCCGCAGGGGGAAGTTGCCACGATGTCAATAGTCAACCGCGCATGCCTTGGCATGACGTGCATTGCCGAATTTCGGGGCCTTCTGTATTTGATCTTAGCCGAAACTTCATTCGCCGTTGGAACGGAATTGCGAAGCAGTATGAAGATGCGGACGGAAAGGTCGCGCTCCCGCTTCTCAGGCAACTCGGGATTACGGGGCCGCTGAAAGTTCCCAGGATTGCGAGCGCACATCGGCCTGTCCGGAGTAAGGAGCAATCGGGTTCATGCTGGGTGCAGGTTGTTAGGAGTGCACCATTGAAGATGAAAAAAGCGGAGGCAGTAGCGGAGCTCGATACGACGCAACCTACTCTATGCGAGAGCAGCTGTCTCAGTGCGATGGTAAAGAACATTCGGGAAGCCGTTCATTTCGTATACATTGAAGGACAGTTTTTTCAAAGTGAACACGGGGATGAGCTCATTGGCAACGCGGTTCGCACTGATGCCATGCCTACGTCCGGTCCAATGCACGCGCTGATGGATGTCCGTAGCTCACTGGCCTACAAGCGATATGCCGTGCAACTCGGTATTAATGATAAGCACCCGAGTGAATTTGCTAGATATATACGCTGGAGTCAAGTTGATAACATCCGGCGCGATAAGAAAGGCGGAAAATACTTTGTCGCTGATCTGAAGAGAATGATGGCTACTCAGACGCAAATTGCTGGCTCACGCGTCTTGGGTCCGAGTCAACGGAGTTTGGAAAATCCAATTTGTGAATCATTGGGCGAGCGCATATCTCGAGCAATTCGCGACGATTTGCCCTTTCACGCATATCTAGTTCTTCCAGTTCATCCTGAGGGTACGCTGGATACGATAAACATTATGACTCAACAGTATCTTACGATGCAATCCCTGGTTTTTGGGAGTCATAGCCTCATTAATCGAATCCGGCGTGCATTGTTGGCAAGAATATATTTGCGTAATGAAAAACTGCCATGGCAAAAAGCCTTGCAGCGAGCGAATAGTGTACCGGTTGGTGTTTTGCAGCGCGAGATCCCTGATGCTAGTTGGAGGAAATATCTGACTCTCTTGAATCTAAGAAACTGGACGTTGCTAGCGGGGAGGCCAGTTACCGAGCAGATCTACGTGCATAGCAAGTTGCTTATCGCAGATGATCGGGCCGTGGTTCTGGGTAGCGCGAACATCAACGATCGAAGTCAGTTGGGCGGGCGGGATTCTGAGTTGGCAGTCGTAATCCATGATGATGGTTCCGATAAGAAGTCGTTGGATGGAAAGAAGGAGCAAAGTGTCGGTACATTTGCTGGGTCCTTAAGAAGGGCGCTATGGCGGAAGCACTTCGGACTCGACGGCGGTGTGCCTGCAAACCAGCTTGTTAGCTGTATTGATAAACCTTCTGCTCCCGACACAATATTGGCAATCCAAAGGCTCGCTGCGAAAAATGCAAAAGCCTATAGCGCAGCGTTCAAGTTCCTGCCATCCATCGATAGCGCTAGCTCTATATGGCCAACGTGGAGAGAGGAAAGTAACGGCATGTCAGGATTTATGCCGTTCAATGAGCAGTTTTGGAGTGGCGGCAAGGAACATGAGCATGGATGGGGTGCAAACAAAGTGCTCCCCGAATCTGCCCCCGTGGGAGTGGAAGGATTCATAGTATCGTTGCCCACACGGTGGACCGAGGGTGAGAACAATTTCTCTGGCATGAATTTGACTGCGCTGGCCGTTGGACCGGATCGATCAGATGCGGATGGAACAGCCATCGCAAAGGCCGGCGCAACTGGCGCAGTAGGCGGGCCAGAGCGTGATGCTGACTTGAATAATGTTGCTTGATTATATTGTATGGTGAAAGGAAAGGTCGTTGCGCTCTTCTTGCTCTTGATCGCTGCATGTGGGCAAGACAACGGGCGTACTATCGAAGGACGTAGATCGGATCGAGGCACTGAGCAAGACAATCTTGCCAACGAAGTTGCGCTTGCTTCGATCGAGAAGGAATCGTCGAGCCGAATCCCCTCGGCTAGCGAATGCCTCGGGCGATGGGTTTTTAATGCAGGGGCAGGGAAAAGTTTCGCGTGGGCAGTGCCGACAAAGCTACGGGAGAATGATGATGCCTTCGATTCATTATATGGTCGTTTTGATGATGGAACGGGCAGAGGGAGTATCGAGTTTGTGAGCCAGGGGTTGCGCATTTCATTGGCAATCTTTGGTCCGACTACGGCAGCGTTGCGTCAAAGTATATTGGGATATAGAGATCGTATGAATTCCCACTCCCTGGCTGGACTTCAGCGTCAACTTGAAGACCAGCTGGGAGAAGAGAAATTGATTCGGGGCAATAAATCTCTGGCTACTGCTGAAACGATAGCTTCCATGGAATCGGAAAGAAGGGCGACCGAACGGAGTATTGCAGATATCAAGGCGGATCGATATCAACCGAAAATCGAACTCGGAGTGCCAAATGCGACTGCATTCCGATCGGATACCAAGGCCAGTAATACATTGATCCGAGGTGCCGTAACCCTGGATGAACACATTGTTGTTTTCAAAGCCATGTTATTGGGCCTCGCTGAACCCACTGCTCCAAGTGACATCGAATGGGCGAAGGCGGAGGCATCAATCAAAGATGTGGTTAGCCGGTTGCGCGCGCGTCAACTGCACGAGATTCCACGAGACCCTGGGCTATGTTTACCCTATGCTTTCATAAAGGATGACGGACGATCTGCACACAAGATTTCTGCTTCATTCCGATTCTCGGAGGACCCGGCCTTAATCTATACCGCAAATTTTGAAACCATACCGGCCGGGCAGGTTTCGCTGAGCACCCTGATCAAGGCTGGTGGGCGTTCAGCTACGGGATTATTTGCTCGTCTTCCCGACGGGGTGACGGTAACGCAGCGGCTTGGCCCTCGTTCAGCAAAGATCGGCGCCTTGTCCGCCGAACAGGGCGGAATCGTAATGAAGTCGACTGAAGCAGGGAATGTGTGGGAAGGTTATTACGTCTATACGGGATACGGCGGCCGCCCGGGTTCTCAATTGCTATCAGGCATCGAAGTAGAAATGGAGTCCGTATTGCGGAGGCGTTACCAGAAGCTGCAGGCCGATCCACCGCCATATCAAGAGGCGCAGTCTCGCTATGATGCTCTACTAGAAAGCTTTCATATTCGCCCCACAAATGCCACGCCGGCAGATCGAAGTAAGTCGGGGAAATGATGGCCGATCGTGGCTCGCTTTGAACGCGGGCTTTGGTAGGGAAGCTGAAGGGGCCTCCCACCCTTGCGTTTTGAGCGCCTTGGTCCTCGTCCCGCGAAGATCGGTGCATTGAACTCCGAGCAGGGCGGCATCGTGGTAGAAGCCAAACGCCTAGGCCAACCACCGCGCGAAGGCTATCACGTCTACACGGGATACGCCGGGTGGGCTGGATCGCAAATCCTGCCGACCATTGAGGTGGTGATGGAGTCCGCAGCCCGTGCCTCCTACCCCAAACTGAAGATGGACGCGCCACCCTATGAGCAGTCCCGCCCGCGGCTGGATGCCTTGCTCAAGAGCATCCGCCTGCGGCCCACAACTCCACCGATGCCGGAGTTGGTGGGGCTGCAATAGTGGAAGTTTTGTGGGACGTCCTGATACCTTATTGAAGTCGGCATTTGGATTGCGGTTCACAGTGATGCCGGCGAGCCTGTTGGAAGGGCGGCAATGACGTTGAGCTGGTGCGAATCACGCGGGCAAACGCCATACCAACGAAGTTGGGCTAGCCTCAATCGCGAAGGCATCTCTGATAGGAACTCCTTCACCATCGCGAATGCTTGGGACGATGGATTTTTAATGCAGCGACGAAATCACCGATCAGCACGAATTTCTGCATCTGACCCGCGGCCAGTTCGCTGCAATGCTGGAGGTCAGCGAGGCCGACACGATGTTCAGCTTCCTTCTGGACACGACACCTGAATTGGTTCCCGTTGATCAGCGGGCCAAGTTCCATGCAGCGCTGATGAGCTATCTCGATCGCTCCACAACACTGGGCATAAGGCAGCCGGCAGACCGGCTGCCGTTCATAGTGCTAAGCCTTACCTGTACCTAGACCCTCTTTCGACTGCCAGAACTCGCGGATACCTGGAAACAGGTGGCTAGTGGCGACAGTCTTAAGGAATGCATGGCGCAATGGTCCGACAATTTGTGGAATGTGTTGGAAGGGAAGAGTACCGGTCGTGCCGCCATGAGTCCGGTAGCATGGTGAGATCAGCACAGAAACAGGTGCGTGTAATGCTAGGATGGAAGAGCGGAAAGTAACATGAAGCAAAAGCAAGCAATAATAACGGCAATTGTCCTGGCAGCATTAAGCATGCTGGTTACCGCCTGCAGCAAGAGCGAGGGATTGCAGGATGACATGGCTGCGTCCAGCATAACTGCCTACAATCATACGCCTGACTATATTCATCAATTCTATATCGACGATGCGTGGGGAGGTAATTCCTTCGCATATGGCGGAGGGGGAGGTTTTGTTTGTTGCGTTACCTACCCAAGGAAGTGGCATCAAGGCTTGTCTGCCAAGGTCCGGTGGACCACCTCGAGTTCGGATCCGAATGCGACGGGCGCGGAGGCTGAGGAGACGTGGCATGAGGCAATTGTGCCAATCGAGAAATATTACGAGCCTGGCACGGTTCAGGTTCATTTCCTACCTAAAGGGAAGATCAGAATTGTTGTCTCGAATTTAATGTCCGGCCACCGCGACTATCCCGGTCCCGACTATCCAGTTAAGCCCTCGGACTTCCATTTCGAGCCGTGGCGTGGTGCTGCAAGCGAGGTCGAAGCCCATGCCCGGTCGCGAGAGGCACACCGTGTGCTTCAGGCAAATCCCGATGACCCTCAAGTACTTCAGCAAGAGCAACTGCCCTTGTACCCGAAGGCGCGACAATGAGTAGCGTTTCAGCCCGGCTGGTATGAACTCAGTTTTAATACCGCCACGCGCGCTGTTCGCTGCCCGCCCGCGGCTAGATGCCTTGCTCAAGAGCATCCGCCTGCGGCCCACGACTCCGCCGATGCCCGAGCTCGTCGGCATCCCATAGCGGGCCGGCAACCATTTCCCGTCCCTTAGAGCTCCCTTGCGTTTTGTATCAACCGCTCTATAATCCCATTCCATACCAATCGATACAAAACCCCCAACCCTATGGCCCGCCCCCGCAAGTTCAACGAACAGGCCGCCCTGACCGCCGCCCTTGACGCCTTCTGGGCCCGCGGCTACGAAGCCACCTCCACCCGCGATTTGACCAGCGCGATGGGCATGACCCAGCCCAGCCTGTACAACGCCTTCGGCGACAAGCGGTCGCTGTTCCTGGCGGCGTTGGAGGGCTATCTCGACGGTACGGTGCGTGAGCGTATGGCAAGGCTGGGGGCGGCGTTGCCGCCGGCAGCCGCGATCTCGGCTTATTTCTCTGAAAGTATCGAGCGATCGCTCGCCGATCCGCTGCACCGTGGCTGCCTGCTGGTGAACACGGCGCTTGAGGTCACGCCGGAATCCCCGGACCTGCAGCAGATCGTGGCGAATGCCTTCGCCGAAATCCGTGATTTTTTCCGCGGTCAGTTTGCCGCTGCCCAGCAGGCGGGCGAGGCGGATGCGGCCCTCTCTGCAGACGAGGTTTCCGCGCAATTGCTGGCCGTCCTGCTCGGCATGCGCGTGTTGGCACGTGCCGCGCCCGAGCGCGAGCTGCTGGAAGGCGCGGTGCGGCCGACGCTGGCTTTGCTGGGGTTGCCGCCGCTCGGCGCCGGCACCGGCTGAACATTCCCAGCCTTTTCCTGACTCTTCCTCCGTAGAGGCCAAGTACGCGGCCCGGGCCGTGTGCCGGTGAACTGCATCCTTTTTTACGGCCCCATGCACCGGGGCCGACGGCCCCGTCTTGCCTGCTGCAAGGCAAGCGGTCACTGGAGAACACCATGTCTCGCCCAATCCCTGCACCGCCGTCGTGCGCCATGCCTGCAGCACCGCTAAGCCTCCGCGACCTCTACGCGGCATTTTCTGGCCTTTGCGCCAGCCTCGTGGCGATCGGCCTTGCGCGCTTCGCCTATACCACGCTGGTCCCTCCGCTGATCCAGGCAAACTGGTTTCCGGCGGCGCAGACCGTGACGCTGGGTGCGGCGAATTTTGCCGGCTATCTCGCCGGCGCGTTGCTGGGGCGGCCGCTGGTGTCCGTCTGGTCGAACCGGACGGTATTGCGCGGCTTGATGCTGGCGGCGACGGTGGCGTTCTTTGCTTGCGCGTGGCCGTTGTCGGTGGCGTGGTTCTTTGCGTGGCGCTTTGCTTCCGGGCTGGCAGGCGGCGGCATCATGGTGCTGGTGGCGACGTCGATCCTGCCGCATATCCCCGTGCCGCGCCGCGGCCTGGTGATGGGAACCATCTTTCTGGGGCTCGGCCTGGGCATCGCGGCTTCCGGCACGCTGGTGCCGAGCCTGCTGGAATTCGGCTTGCGTGAGACGTGGCTGGGATTGGGTGCGCTGTCGTTGGCGCTGACGGCGTTGAGCTGGTTCGGCTGGCCAGGCCAGTTGCCGCAAGCCGCGGCGAGCGCGGGCACGGCGGCAAACGCGTCGGCTGCGATCTTGCCGGCTGCCCGCCGCAAGCTGCGCCTGCTTTACGCCCAGTACGCGATCAATGCCTTCGGGCTGGTGCCGGCCATGCTGCTGCTGGTGGATCTGGTGGCGCGGGGGCTGGGCCGCGGCAGCAGCGTGGGGGCGTCTTACTGGGTGCTGTACGGCATCGGCGCGATTGCGGGGCCGCTGGTTTGTGGGTTCGCCGGAGACCGGGTGGGCTTTGGTGCCGCTTATCGTGGCGCGTTGCTGTTGCAGGGGCTGGCGACGGCAGCGCTGGCGCTGTCGGGCCATCCGCTGGCGATCGGCGTGGCCGCGGTGGTGCTCGGTGCCTTTACGCCGGGGATTGCGCCGCTGGGCCTCGGCGCTATCCAGGAAATCCTGCCGCATGACGCGGCCGCGCAGCGCGCGGCGTGGAGCCATGCCACCAGTGCCTTTGCGTTGTTCCAGGCGCTGGCGGGATATGGCTATGCCTGGTTGTTTGCGCATTCGCATGAGAGCTACACGCTGATCTTCGGCTGTGGTGCGGTAGCTGTGGCACTGGCACTGGTCCTGGGATGGGTTGCGGAGCGCCATGCAGGGCGGTGAGCCGCCGCCTGCAGCAACGCCGGCATCGGCCTAGAATCAGAATTCCTGTCTGGAAGGGCAGCAAGATCCCTGCAAGGAGCATTACACATGAGCCTTCTGTTCGCGCCGCTCGCTATCGGCGGCCTCACCCTTGCTAATCGCATCACTATCGCGCCGATGTGCCAGTATTCCGCGCACGACGGCAACGCGGGCGACTGGCACATGATCCACCTGGGTTCGCTGGCGCTGTCGGGCGCGGGCATGCTGATCGTCGAGGCCACGGCGGTCTCGGCGGAAGGGCGGATCACGCCGCAAGACCTGGGCTTGTATTCGGACGACAACGAAGCGGCGCTGCGCCGCGTGGTCAACGCGATGTGTGCGCATTCGCCAATCGCCATTGGGATCCAGCTGGGGCACGCCGGCCGCAAGGCGTCGAGCCAGGCGCCGTGGGACGGCGGCCAGCAGATTGCCCCGGATGCACCCGGTGGCTGGCATACGGTAGCACCTTCTGCGGTGCCGCACGGCGCTGAGGAAGTCGCGCCCGTGGCGCTCGATCGCGCCGGCATGGACAAGGTGCGCGATGACTTTGTCGCCGCGGCAAGGCGTGCGGCGCGGCTGGGGCTGGATGGCATCGAGATCCACGCCGCGCATGGCTATCTGCTGCACCAGTTCCTGTCGCCGCTGGCCAACCACCGTGACGACGAATACGGCGGCAGCCTGGAGAACCGCATGCGCTTCCCGATCGAAGTGTTCGACGCGGTGCGCGAGGCGTTTCCGGCGCAGCGACCGGTGTGGATGCGCATCTCGGCAACCGACTGGGTGCCGGGAGGATGGGATATCGAGGGCACGGTGGCGTTGTCGAAGGCGCTGAAAGCGCGCGGTTGCGCGGCGATCCACGTGACTACCGGCGGGGTCTCGCCGCAGCAGGCGATCAAGCTCGGGCCCGGCTATCAGGTGCCCTACGCGCAGCGGGTGAAGGCGGAGGTAGGCCTGCCGACGATTGCAGTGGGCCTGATCACCGAACCGGAACAGGCCGAAGCGATCATCGCCAACCAGGAAGCCGATGCGGTATCGCTGGCGCGTGCCATGCTGTATGACCCCCGCTGGCCCTGGCATGCGGCGGCGCGCCTTGGCGCGAGCGTGCAGGCGCCCAAGCAATACTGGCGTTCGCAGCCGCGCGAGCTGAAAGACCTGTTCGCCGGTGCAGCGTTTGGACAGCGCTAGCCTGTCGACCAACAATGTGAGGAACTGCCATGAAACCGAGGATTACGCTGATCACGCTGGGTGTCGACGACTTGCAGCGTGCGGTGCGCTTCTATCGCGACGGACTGGGCCTGCCTACCGCCGGCATCGTGGGTGAGCAGTTCGAGCACGGCGCGGTGGCGTTCTTTGACCTGCAGGCTGGACTCAAGCTCGCGCTATGGCCACGCACCAGCCTGGCGCATGATGCCGGACTGCAGGTAACGTCGCGCGCGCTGACCGATTTCTCGCTGGCCCATAACGTCGCCGACAAGGCCGAGGTCGATGCGGTGATGGCCCAGGCACTGGCCGCGGGGGCAAGCGTGGTCAAGCCGGCACAGGACACATTCTGGGGCGGATATGCCGGCTACTTCCACGATCCGGACGGACATTTGTGGGAAATCGCATGGAACCCCGAGATGCTGCCAGCCGATTGAGCGGACGCGCACCGCTGCTGGTGCAGCGCCGCAAAGGGATTTCCATAATTGCCACGCGCCGCCGAAGTCCGGACTATCCTTTGAACAGACAGCCATAGCATGCTGTCGACGGAGCGCCCCACGCAGTTCCGCAGCACCCCCACGCATCCCGCCCCGTTGGCAGCCCACCGAAGTAAAGCAATAAGAACAATGGCAAGGGAGACGTCCATGCAAGTCTATGACAGCCTGCTGTATGTGACTGCGATGGTGCTGGTGTGTTTGTATGTGTATCTGGGCGTACTGTCCCGCAGCACGGCGATCCGGCTCGGGTCGCCGGCGATCGTAGCGGGGCTGGTGCTGGCCTATTCGCTGTCGCCGCTGCATTCGGGCGGTTGATTGGCCCTGACCTGGCCCTGCATTGGACCTGACCCCGGCGTGACCGGGGCGTAGTTCATTTCGTGACCGCCGCCTGGCGGTCCTTAGCGCCGCTGACCTGTGCCGGGAACTCGCGCAACAGGGTGTCGATGGCCGCCTGCAATTCCTGCGGTACCACCGGCTTGTGCAGCAATGCGGTGCCGGTCGCGTGCGCGGTGCGCAGGCGGTCGGCCGCGGTATCCCCCGTGATGATGATGGCGGGCACGTGGCGGCCCAGCTGCTGGCGGATCGCGTCCAACGCCTGCTGGCCGGTGCGGTGTCCGCGCAGGCGGTAATCCGCCAGCACCAGCCTGGGCGTGAATTCCTCCAGCGCTGCCAGTGCCTGTTCTTCCGATTCGACCGTGCGGCATTCGCAGCGCCATGCCGACAGCAGCTCGGACATCGCGCTACGGATGGCCTCGTCGTCGTCGATCACCAGCACGCGCAGCCCATCGAGTGCGCGCGCCGCCGGCGGGCGCGGGCTCTCTTCGGGGGACTCCCAGGCCTGCGGCATGCCGAAGCGAAACACCGAGCCCCGCCCGGGGCTGGACGCGAGCGTCACGCGCGTCTGCATGGTGCGCGCCAGGCCCTCGACGATGGCCAGTCCCAGCCCCAGCCCCTTGCGCTGGTCGCGTTCGGGATTGCCCAGCTGATGGAATTCCCGAAAGATGTCGCGGTGCTGGGCGGCGGGGATGCCGATGCCGGTGTCCCAGACTTCGATCGTCGCGCACTCGCCGCGCTTGCGGCAGGCCACCAGCACGCCGCCGCGCTGCGTATAGCGGATGGCATTGGCAATCAGGTTGCGCAGCACCAGTTCGACCAGCGTCGGATCGCCATGCAGCGTGACGGTGGTATCGCGGGTGCGGTACACCAGCCCGCGCGCCTCGGCTTGCGGCGCGAACTCGTTCTCCAGCTTGTGCAGCAGCGGCTGCAGGCGGAACGCTCGCGCGCGCGGCGTGATCACGCCGGCCTCGAGCTTGGAGAAGTCCAGCAGCGAATTCAGCATCTCGCGCGCGGCGCCGGAAGAGGCCTCGATATGCGCCAGCAACTGGCGCTGGCGTTCATCCAGGCTGGTGCGGCCCAGCGATACCAGGAACAGCCCCATCGCGTGCAGTGGCTGGCGCAGATCATGGCTTGCGGAGGCCAGGAACACCGATTTGGCGCGGCTGGCTTCTTCGGCCGCGTGCTGCGCGGCCTCGGCGCGCGCGGTCTGCTCGCGCAGCTGCGCGATCAGTTCCACGTTCTCGAAGCGCAGCGCGATCGATTGCCGCGCCACGCGCGCGTAGTTGCGCGCAAATACCAGCAGCACGCACAGGTACAGCGGCGTGGCGAGGAACATCGGCAGGTATTCGATATCGCCGGTGGCCAGGAACGCGATCCAGACCGGCACGATCGCCGGCACGAAGAAACCGATCGCCACCGGCAGGCATGCCGAGAACACCGCGAGCGCCGCCGCACTCATGCCGGCGATCAGCGACAGGATGCAGATCACCACGGCCGGCATGCGCACGTCCAGGTATAGCCACGCCACCAGTCCCCACAGCGCGCCAATCAGCATCAGCATGGCGGTCATGCCGCGCGCATAGCGCGCCGCGCCGGCTTCGCTCAGCCGCCCGGGCAGCCGCAGCCGCCCGAAGTACGCGACGGCGCAAGCCAGCACCATCGCACCGGCCCAGGGCAGGGCGCCGGGACGGTCCCAGTTCAGGACCAGGCCCGCCGCCAGGAAGATCGCTGCCAGCGAACTGCCTGCCATCGCGCAACCGAAGCTCTGGTCGATCAGGGTCATCTGCGCCGCCAGAATGCGTGGGGCATCGTAGCGGGGCAGCCAGCGCAGCGGCCCGCGCACGGGGCCGGCCGGGGCTTTTGTCTCCGCCGTCATCGCACCGCCTGTACCAGGCCGCGCCGCTGGGCTTCGAGGATGGCTTCGACGCGGCTGACCACGCCGAGATGGTCCAGGATGGCCGCGACATGGACGCGCACGGTGTTCTCGGACAGGCCCATATGGTAGGCAATGACCTTGTTCGAGCGGCCGAGCGTCAGCTGGTGCAGCACTTCCAGCTGGCGCGGTGTGAGGTTGCTCGCAGCGTAGGATGTCTGGGGCGGTGCCGCGGCATCGGCTTCGCCGGAAAAATGCGTGCCGCCGGCCAGGCAGCACGCGATCGCTTCCTCGATTTCGTTTGCGTCCGCGGACTTGGGCAGGAAGCCCGCAATCTCGCGCCGCACTTCGGCCGGTATGGTCTCGAGCCCCGAAGTGCCCGACACGATCAGGATGCGCGCCGCCGGGAAATGCCGGCGCAATACCTTGACCCCCTCGATGCCGTTCAGGCCGGGCATCTGGATATCGAGCAGCATGATGTCGACCGCCGCGCCGCCGTGGTCCTGCACCGCGTGCATGACCGAACCGGCCTCGATGATATGCGCCACGCTCGGGCTGTCGGCCAGCACCAGGCGCAGCCCGGTGCGGAACAGGGTGTGGTCGTCGATCAGCAGCAGGCGGGCGTGGGGCATTGAACAGAGCGGACTCGAGGGGCGATCCATTGGACAAGAATCGACCACGCTTGTCCATGCAACCGCTGTGGGGACGCAACTAGTCCGGAAAGATTATTGGCGCACGGCAATGCCGATGCAAAGATGCGAGCCGTGGGCAGTTCCGCGACGTGCCCGCACCACTTTGTTACCCACTACCACCCGGCTGTGGGTATTTTTTTGGCCCGCGAGAAGCAAAAAAAGCCGGCACCGCATCGCGGCACCGGCTTGACCTGCCTGGTGCAAGGCGCCCGCACCGGGCGCCTCGCGGGGCGGTTATGGGCGTTTACGGGCGGCTTACCGAGATATCGTAGAACGATCCGTTCACGGCGATGCCCCAGCTCAGGCCGATATTGCCCGTGACCAGCGAGATCATCTCGGAAGCCTTGATGCTGGCGGCACGGTAGCGCAGGCCGTTCGCCGGGCTGTTGACCTTCCAGCTGTCCAGGCGGCCGTCTTCCACGCGCTTTCGCGTGTAGCTGCCGGTCTGCGCGTCCACCACAGTCACGATGGTCGACCACGTGCCGGCGTTTTCCAGCGTGGGCACCAGGCCGCCATACACAAGCGTGTCCCAGTACGAGTTGGTCGCACCCACCACCGGCAGGGGGCGAACCACCTGCTTGGTGGCCATCATGAAGCCATCATCGTGGGTGATCACGACCGTCACCTGCCCGTCGGTGCCCTTGAATGCATAGGCAAGCTGCGAGCCGAAGCTGTCGCTGATCTTGATGCTGCCGTCGGCGTTGGCGCTGAGCGTCGGCAGTTCTTCAGGCAGCCATGGCTCGCAGGTGTTCACGCCGGAGCAGTCGGCACCCTTGGTCAGCTTGCCCGCGGCATCGATGCTGAAGGTCACGCGGCGCGATGCGTAGGGGGCTCCGCTGTGGTCCCGCTCCATGCCGAGACCGTTCCAGTCGCCTGCCAGGTCGGCCAGGGCAACCGCCTGTGCCGGCACCAGGAGGGTGGGCAGATCGGTCATCGGGCCCGCGGGCGGCACGGCCAGTGCGATGCCGGACTTGGCGACCATCACGGTGTTGGTGGCCCCGTTTGTGCCCGGCACGGTGAAGCGGCAGTTGTCGTTGGCAACGGCGGTGAAGGGCACGGTCTCGTTGCCGAGCTGCAGCTTGAGCGCGGCGGCGTCGAGGTCGCCTGCTTCCGCCGCTGCGGAGCCCAGTCCGATCACATGGTATTTGCCGGTCTTCAGCCCGGCGCAGGTCGCCGCCGCAGGTTGCAGCGCGGTCTGGACCGCCGCGGCGTCGGCATTGGCACCCACCGCGGAGGACAACTCATCCAGCGTGGTCTGCGACGCTTCCAGGCGATCGCCCAGCTGGTCCAGCAACTTGTCCTGCGCATTGCCGGCGTTGGCACCGTTGGCGGCCACCAGCGGATCCTTTAGCGGGTCGACGCTGCCCAGGTCCACCACGCCGGTCAGCACCAGGCGCACCGCCTGGGTCGCGCTGAGCAGGCCGTCGGAAGTCAGCTTGGCCTGCGCCGCAGCGTCGAACTGTTCGAAGAAGGCCGTGGTGCTGCCTTGCGCCAGCGATGCGGTCACCAGCTCGGTCAACGGGGTGATGTTGGCCACTGCGGTGGTGCCGGTGCCCGCCTCCAGTACCGAATGCAGCGTGGTGCCGTCAGGCGTCTTGACGCTGAGCACGCAGGGGCGCGTGGCGCCTTCGATGCTGAGCGTAAAGGTGCCGTCCGCGGCGGTAGTGGCCGTGCCGCTCCCCGCGGCGCACTTGGCCTGGACGGTGGCATTGCCCAACGCCGCCCCCACTGCCGCGGTGCCGGTGATCTTCGTGGCGGTAGGTGCCGCGGTGGGCGCCGAATCTCCGCCGCCGCCTCCGCAGGCCGTCAGTACGGCCGCCGCCAGACCCGTCAAAAACAGATGTTTTGTTTTCATCCCTGTATTGTTTTCTGTGGTTCTTGTTATGGCAGGGCGCTGCGTGGTGGAACACTGGCTCATGCAGGACCCCGCCCACAGGGAGGCTGACCCGCCCTGCGGGCGCGATTTTGCGTGAAATGGCTCAGCGTGCCCAACCCGCGTTGAGGTGATTGACAAACTGCGCGGGGCATGAGGGGCGGTTGGCCGCCCAGGGAAACAAGACGACTCAGGCTGCGGCCTGGATCAGCGCCGGCCACGTCGCCGGCGGCGCAAGCGTGCGGCCACCGGCGCGGCAATCTTCAAGCAGCCGTGCGGCATCGATGCCGAACCAGTCGTGCCAGCCGCGCGCGAGTGCGGTGGCTGAGCGCAGGCCCGCATGCGCGGCCAGCTGGTCGAGCGCGGGCACCGGGCCGACGGCACTGGCCAGCGCGTGCAGCGCATGGGCGGCACGTTGCTCGCGCAGGAGCGGATGCAGCGCCTCGCCTTCGGCAAACAGGCGCGCTCGCACGAGGCGTGCCGGCACCTGCCACTGCGCCGCCAGGCGCTCCGCGTTCCAGTCGGTTTCAGGGCGGGAAAAGACCAGGCCCGCGAACTGGCGCGACCAGGGGCGCTCGGCGGGTTTGCCGGCCAGGCGCGGGCATTCGCTGTCCGGTACGGCGGTCAGGACGATGGCGCAGGGCTGCTGCCAGGTACCGGGCAGGTCGCAGTCGAAGTGGGCGAAGGCGTGCACCACGAACGGGTCGCCGGGCCGCACTTCGCGCCGCGCATTGGCATCGCGCAGGCTGGCCGTGCCGTGCAGGGCTTGCACATGAACGGCAAAGGGAAAGCGCAGGCGGGCAAAGCGGACGTGGTGACGGCTGACAAGCGGCATGCGGAAAACGACCCGGAAGCTGGCGGCGGTGCGGCGGGTAACTGTCGCAGGATTCGGCGGGCGGCGCAAGCCACGGACAGCGGTTTAAGGCCGGCCCCGGCCCCTGGTGGCGGCCGCATTACAGGTCAGACATCCCGAAGTGGCGCAGCCGTGGCAGGTCGGTCACGCGGATGCTTTGGTACGACAGATGCACCATGCCCGCATCGGCCAGCCGGCGCAGCGCCTGGTTGACGCGCTGGCGCGAGAGTCCGGTAAGCAGGCCGATCTCTTCCTGCGACAGCTCGAGTACCGGGCTGGTGCGCGGATACAGGTCCGGATGGAACAGCTGCGCGATGGCTTGCGCCACGCGCGCATCGGCCCCCAGCAGGCGATCGTTCTGCACGGTGGCGATGAACTGGCCCATGCGTTCGTTGAGCTGGCGCACGACAAAGCTTGCGAACGGCAGGCTCTGCGCCAGCAATGTGTTGAAGACCGGCTCGGGCACCAGCAGCACCTGCGAGTCGCGGATCGCGATCACGTCATAGCGGCGGTCCTCGCGCTTGATCACGCTGCCTTCGCCGCACCAGCCGCCGGCAGGCACGCCGGAGAAGGTGCAGCCGCGGCCATCGGGCGTGTACACGGCCAGCTTGATCAGGCCGCTGTCGACGCCGATCCAGTGGCGCGACGGCTCGCCGCGCCGGGCGATGAAGCTGCCCGCGGCGAAAGGCTGCAGCAGGGTTTCGCGCGCGGCCAGGGCCTGGTGCGCCGGGGCCAGTTCGCCGAACCAGGCATGGCCGGCCAGCACCGCGGCGGGCGCCGGGGCGGGGAGGGAAGTGGGGTCTGCGGGTTCGCTCATGGCGGGACGGGCGGGCTGCGCCGGATCCTGTAAGAATCGTGTAAGCCTTGCCTGGCGCGGGTTTGCGGCAGGTTTGTCGTCTCGACGACAGTGCGCCGGCGTGTGCGATGATAGCCTTGTGCCGGAAAAAGTGACAGCGCCGCAAGGCGCCCGAATGACAGCGCCCGATTGACTCGATAAGGCGGAGACACCCGTAATGCCAACCGATTTCGACAGCGGCCTGGCCCGCAACGCGGCCAACTTCGTGCCGCTGACTCCCATTGATTTCCTGGTCCGCGCCGCCGAGGTGTATGGCGATCGCCTGGCCATCGTGCATGGTCCGCTGCGCCAGAACTGGCGCGACACCTATACGCGTGCGCGGCGCCTGGCCAGCGCGCTGGCACGCGCCGGTGTCGGCAAGGGCGATACCGTGGCCGCGCTGCTGCCCAATACGCCGGCGATGGTGGAAGCGCATTTCGGCGTGCCGATGGCCGGTGCCGTGCTCAATGCGCTGAATATCCGACTCGACGCCGCCAACCTGCTGTTCATGCTGCGCCATGGCGAGGCGCGCGTGCTGCTGGCCGATACCGAGTTTGCCGATGTGGCGCGGCAGATGGCGCATGAACTGCCGGGCCTGAAGGTGATTGCCGTGCACGACGTGCTGGGACCGCAGGCGGCGCCGTTCGGCGACACCGACTACGAAGCCTTCCTCGCCGGCGGCGACCCGGCGTACACCTGGCAACTGCCTGCTGACGAGTGGGATGCGATCGCGCTGAACTACACGTCGGGCACCACAGGCGATCCCAAGGGCGTGGTCTACCACCACCGCGGCGCGGCCATCAATGCCATCTCGAACATCCTTGAGTGGGACCTGCCCAAGCACCCGGTCTACCTGTGGACGCTGCCGATGTTCCACTGCAACGGCTGGTGTTTCCCGTGGACGGTGGCGGCGCGCGCGGGCGTCAACGTATGCCTGCGCAAGTTCGAGCCCAAGCTGGTGTTCGATCTGATGCGCGACGAGGGCGTGACCCATTACTGCGCCGCGCCGATCGTGCATACCGCGCTGGTCAATGCGCCCGCTGTGTGGCGCGAGGGCGTGCGTGGGCCGGTGCGCGGCATGGTGGCCGGCGCGCCGCCGCCGGCCGCGGTGCTGGCGCAGATGGAGGCGATGGGCTTCGAGCTGACCCACGTCTACGGCCTGACCGAGGTCTACGGCCCGGCCGCGGTCTGCGCCGAGCAGGACGACTGGAGCACGCTGTCCGAGCAGGACCGTGCGGTCAAGAAGGCGCGCCAGGGCGTGCGCTACCACCTGCAGTCGCAGGTGGCCGTGCTCGATCCCGACTCCATGCAGCCGGTGCCGGCCGATGGCGAGACCATCGGCGAGATCATGTTCCGCGGCAACATCTGCATGAAGGGCTACCTGAAGAACGAGAAGGCCACGCGCGAAGCCTTCGCCGGCGGCTGGTTCCATACCGGCGACCTGGGTGTGTGCATGCCCGACGGCTACATCAAGATCAAGGATCGCAGCAAGGACATCATCATTTCCGGCGGCGAGAACATCTCGAGCGTGGAAGTGGAAGACGCGCTCTACCGGCATCCTGCGGTGCTGGCCGCGGCGGTGGTGGCGCAGCCCGATGCCAAGTGGGGCGAAACGCCGTGCGCCTTTGTCGAACTGAAGGACGGGGCCAGCGTCAGCGCGGAAGAACTGATCGCGCATTGCCGCACGCTGCTGGCGGGCTTCAAGGTGCCCAAGGCGGTTTACTTCGGCCCGTTGCCCAAGACCTCCACCGGCAAGATCCAGAAATTCGAGCTGCGCCGCAAGGTGAAGTCGGATTCGGCCATCGACGTCTGAAATGCAAGCGGCGCCATACGGCGCCGCGTCCATTCAGCGCGCCCGCACCTCGGGCGGCGTTGCAGTCCGGGGTGGTTGATGCCAGTCCGGGCCGATGTCGGGGAAGACCTCGCATTCGCCGCGCACGATGCTTTCGATGGTGGCGCATACGCATTCGGTGCCGCGCGGTCCCACGCAGACCAGGCTGCGCGGATGGTCGCTGTGCTGCGGAATGGCATAGACCCGCATGCCCTCGCGGAACAGCGGATGCTTGGTGAGGCGTTCGTTCATCATTTCAACGAAGCGCTGGGGCGTGACGACCGGCTTGTCCATTGCATGCTCCTGCGGCCGTGGGCACCGTACCCGTTTCTTGGGGCGGCATGGCGACCAGGTCAGTAAAGGCCAGGAAGATGACAGGCAGGTGGCAGAAAAGCGCACCGGGCAGCAGCGCTTGCCCGGGACGTGGCCGGAATGGAGAATCGCGGGTAATGCATCCCCCCGCGTTGCCACTGCCACGCTTCCAGACTAGGTCACGCGGCGCGTAGTGCAAGTGAATCGCGGAATTTTGCGGGTGTCAGGTGATGCGCAGTTCGCCTGCGGCGCGCGGGCCGTTCAGGATGCCGTTGCCGGCGGCCCAGCATGCGGCTTCGGCTTCCGCATAGGACCTGTAGGTGCCCGGTGCTGCGACCGTGCAGTCCTCGTCGGCGGCGCCACAGCGTTCTTCCATGACGATGCGCCAGGTGAACTGGCCCGGTGCGTCCTCCAGGACATGCAGCACGAGGGTGCGGTGGTCGTCGGTCAGCGTGAGAGGCAAAGTCGACATGGGTGTCTCCCGTTCGCAGGTAGGCGCATTGATGCTAGCAAGTGTGCGCCGCAAATGCCATGAGGCATTGGGGCCGCGACATGGCAAGATACGGCCTTTGCGGCAGTCGCCGCGCCGGATCTTGTCGCCTGAACATGCCTCTCTCGCCCGAGCTCAACCAACGGATCGCCGCCCTGACGGCGCATTACGATGCCGTCGTGCTGCCGCTGTGGACCGCCTCTGGCTGGAATCCCGACCTGTTGCTCCCCTATGAAGGGCTCGACGGCGGTAGCGCCGCGCCGCTGCCGCCGGCGCGCTATCGCGCCATGGCGTGCGCGCGCCAGCTGTACGTGTTCTCGCTGGCAGGGCAGCAGGCGCACGCCGATACGCTGTTCGGCTCGCTGCAGGCGTATTTCGGCAATGGCGAGGGCGCGTGGATCTACAGCGTCGACCCGGCCGGCGCGCCGCTCGACAGCACACGCGACCTCTACACCCATGCCTTCGTGATCTTCGCCTGCGCCGCGTATTACGCGCGCTTCGGTAACGAGGACGCGCTGGAGGTGCTCGATGAAACCGTCGATATCGTCGAAGACCGCTTCGCCGATGGACAGGGCCTGTACCACGCGGCGCTGACCGAGCACTTCCGGCCCAAGGGTGCGGGCGTGCTGCAGAACCCGGTCATGCACCTGACCGAGGCCTACCTGGCCGCGCTCGATGCCACCGGAGACGAGTGGTATGCGGAACGGCTGCGGGAGATTGCGATGGCGGTGCACGAGCGTTTTGTCGATCCCGCCAGCGGCTGCGTGGCGGAGCTGCCGCAAGGCAGCGCGGACAACCGCATCGAACCCGGGCACCAGTTCGAATGGTTCTCGCTGGTGGCCGGCAGGCCAGCGCTGTTTGGCGACCTGCCTCTGTCGGATGCCCTGCGCCGCGCTTTCGCGTTCGCGCAGCAGCACGGCGTGGCCGCGGGCACGCTGGGTGTCTGCGCGGCGCTGGAGGCGGGCGGCGCACGCATCGACGGCACCGAGCGCATCTGGGCGCAGACCGAGTTCGCGCGCGCGCTGGCAGTGGAAGGCTCGGCGCAGTCGCTGGCCATGCTGGCTGACTGGGCCGCGCAGTTCCGCAACCGTTTTCTGTCTGCGCAAGGCTGGCATGAGTGCCTGGCGCCGACCGGCGACGTGCTGCGTGCGGAGATGCCCTCGACCTCGCCCTATCACCTGGCGACGTCTTACCAGGCGCTGGCTGCGGCAGCAGGGCTGCAATGGCCCGCACCGGCTGCGTGACCGTACGGACCAGGACGTTGTCAATTCTTTGCAGTTGCCGGGAGAACGCGCGTCTACACTCAAGCCCGCGCTCCGGCCTGCATCGCAATTCTTCTTAACTACCTGGTCGTCGTTCTGAAGTTGCGGGCCGGAGCGCGCCTGCCCCGACTCAGCGGGCGCTGGCCTGTTGCAGGCGTTCAGAATGCCGGGACGGCTAAGGGCGTCGCGACGAGGGTGAGGGGGCATTGGCCTGGATCAGGCCAGCGCCGGCCGGCTTGACGCGGACAGCCATTTGCTCGACGCGCTTCTGCGCCTGGGTTTCGGCGTGGTCGTTCAGGATCAGGCACAGCAGCGTCAGCAAGGCTGCTGCGATCATGCTCAGCGCAATCCAGGCCAGGCAGTGCTTGCGTTCCATGGTGGCGGACAGTGGGGCGTCATTGGTGCGCGAAGTTTAAGCGCGCGTACGCCGGGCGATTGTCAACCTTTGCAAACGCAGCCCCTTTGCGGGCTTTCTGGCCGTCGTCCTTATTCCGTGACGCCGTGTTCGTGCAGCAGCCGCTCGCATTCCTCGAGCATGTCGTAGGCGAACGCGGACTGGTAGTTCGGATCGAGCGCTTCCATCATTTCGTGCGCAGCATAGAGGCCGGCTTCGCGCGACAGGGTCTCGGCGAGCTGCCGCGCAAACTGGTCGCTCAGTTCGGACAGCAGGCGCCGTTCCGACAGCGGCAACTGCAGCTTCGAGCGCGACAGCCATTCACCGGCCAGCGTGGCGCCCTGGGCGTCGGTCATCCACTTGCGGTGTTCGTAGTAGGCCGACAGGCGTTCCGCGGCCAGCGCGAACAGCAGTGCCTTGCGGGTATTGAAATCGATCCGGCGGGGTGGGGCGAGGGTCATGCTTGCAGCTTGGTGCGGACCGGCGCAGCGGGGCCGGCCGTGGTCATGTCAAAGGCGGTCAGGCGGGCGCGGCGCCGGCCTGCGCAAAACGCGAAGCCAGCCAGGCGCCGATCTCCGCAATCTCTTCCAGGCACACCGCATGGCCCATCGGATAGGTATGCCATGTCACCGGATTCGGCCGCGCCTGCACGAAATCCCGTGCGGCCACGCCCATGGCCAGCGGCACCACGTCGTCCTGCGTGCCATGGGCAGCGAACACCGGCGTGGCGGCGTTGGCCGGGTTGGCTTCGGCAGCGAGCGTCGACGGTGCGGGGATGTAGGTGGACAGTGCGACGATGCCGGCCAGCGGCTCCGCGTGGGTCAGTCCGGCGGTGTAGGCGATGGCGCCGCCTTGCGAGAAGCCGGCCAGCACGATGCGGCCGCTCGGGATGCCGCGCGTATTTTCTCGTGCGATCAGGGCGCGAATGGCCTCGCAGGATGCGCGGATGCCGGTCTCGTCGGCGCGGCGGCCTGCCTGATCGAGGGAAACGATGTCATACCATGCCGGCATGACATAGCCACCATTGCACGTCACCGGTATCGACGGAGCATGCGGGAAGATAAAGCGCACGCCGGGCGCGGCCGGCAGCCGCAACTCGGGCACAACCGGAGCGAAGTCGCTGCCATCGGCGCCCAGGCCGTGCATCCAGATAACGGCGCAGCCGGGATTGGGCGCGGTTTCAACTTCGATCGCGGGCAGCAGTTCGCTCATGGGGCCGGTTCCTGTGGATGGTGTGCCTGCGCCACGGGGGCGTCAGGCAGCGCGAGTATCGCACAGGTCCGGACCTGCCTTGCCGCATGCCCTCGCACGCGCCGCGGCATGGGGTCCGCTTCAGGCCGCGGACGGAACGATCGGCACCGTGGTCAGGCCGGGCGTGCGCGCCGGCAGCTCGGGCATGGCGGGCGGTGTGGCGCGGCGCTTGTCGACCACGTCTTCCACGCCCTTGGCCGCGACATCTTCCAGGAACGCCACCATGTCGCGGTAGTAGGCGACCTGCATCTGTGCCTCGAGCAAGCGCCGTTCGGCCTGGAATAGCGTCAGCCTCATGTCTTGCAGTTCCCTTTCGGCGATTTTTTCCGGGGTCGGCGGACTGAACAAGTTTGCAAGCCAACGCATGGCAGTACCTCCAGTGCTGTCAACAGCGAGTTTGCGGGCTTTCGCCATGAGGACAAATATAGACAAGAAATCGCGAAAGCGTCCCTCGGACACTTGGCCGTGGCGCCTCGCCCACAAGGATGATTGCCGCTCGCGGGACTCTACGTTAGATTAATCGGCCATGATGTGCCCGGTATCACGCGCTTGCTGCGATCGCGCTTCGGGGCTGGTTGCCTGTGCCTGCACGAAGCGCAGGATCGGCGGCCAGAAGGTGTCGATATGCTCGGGCAATATGGCCGCATCGTGTGGCATGGCCTCGTGCATGACCAGCGCATGCAGATGCCTGGCAGCGCTTGCCACGCGTTCCGCATGGGGCGGCACGATGACCACGTCATCACGGCTGTGCACCACCAGCAGGGGCCGTTCCAGCTTGCTCGCGTGTGCCGCGTTGTTCCACGGATCCGGCAGCAGCCACGCAGCCCATGCGGGGATGCGCCCGGTCTGCACCGCGGCCAGCCGCGCCGAGCTGAAGCCCGCGGCTATCACATAGCCATCCGGCTGCGGCTCAAAACGCCGCGCCACATCGAGCAGGATGCCCGAGCCCAGCGAATGTCCCAGCACCACGCGCCGTTTCGATTGCGGGGTGGCGGCGATGAATTGTCCATAGGCGACCAGTGCATCCTGCCGCAGCCGGCGCACGCTTGGCCGCCCGCTGCTGCGCCCGTAGCCGCTGTAGTCGAACACATAGGAAGCGATGCCCGCATCGGCCAGCATGGCCTGCACCGGTGCCCAGTCGGGCAGGCATTCGTTGTCGCCATGGCACACCATCAGGGCCGGTGCTTCGGGGTCTGCCACCGGCATGAAGGCCGCGTGGAGGATACGGTCGCCGCTGGCGAAGGTGGCGTGCCGCACGATAGGGGCTGAATTGTCGGGTGATTCCGCGAGGCTTGTCTCATCCGTCGGCGTGACAAAGGCTTTGCGCTCCAGCGCACGAAACAGCAGATGCCGCGCGACCCCGGCCGCCACGGCCATGCCTGCTGCCGCGGCCAGCCATCGGTGCCTCGCGCTTTGAGAAGGGGGGCGGGGGTCGGGATTCATCTTCTTCAGGCTAGCAGGCCGGGCTTTGCAAGTGAAGAATTGTTCATCCAGGAGCGCTTTTCCCTGGCGGGTGCGAGGCGGCTATCCCTTCGATAGAAATCTTTTTCCTTGACTATCTACCTATCAGTAGATAGCATTCAGTCCATGGCACCGCTGCACTGCCAACGGAAGCAAGAAGGCACGAAAATGTGGCGATTCCATTGCATGACCTGAGCGGTCATTTTTTCAGGCCCTGTAATCTATCTACTAGTAGATGCGAGCTTGGAAAACGACCTACTGAATCGCCACCGACCCCGAATTTGACGCGATCCGACTCATCGCACCCCAGGAGCCCATCATGACCAAGACCGCCAAGACCCTGATCACCGCCGCCACCCTTGCCGCCGCGCTCGTCGGCGGTGTGGCGCAGGCCGCCAGCGTGAACGCCAACGCCGGCGACAAGTACGGCTACAGCTACCGCGTCGGCAACGCCGATGCCTTTACCGATGGTGCTCGCACCGGCAAGTTCGACCCGTTCACGGAGGGTGCGCGCAGCGGCAAGTTCGATCCGTTCACCGAAGGCGCACGCGTCGGCAAGACCGACCCGTACACGGATGGCTTCCGCACCGTGGCGGGCCTGGACCGCACCGGCGTCTCGGCCGAGCCGGCCCGCAGCTTCGACCCGTACACCGATGGTGCGCGCGTCGGCAAGGCTGATCCTTATACCGACGGCGCCCTGGCCTGATTGCCGCCGGCATCGGCCGGCGGCCCACAACTTACGATGGCGGCACCCGGCCGCCGTCCGATGGAGTCCATCATGAGTTTGCGTGACAGCATCCTGTTGCTTGGCGGATGGCTGGTACTTTGCGTGACGAGTGGCTCGATGATTACCTTCGCCGCGCAGGTCCTGCCTGGCTAACGCCCATGTAGTGCACTGTGCCCCGAGGCTAGGGAATTACCCCAGCCCCGGGGCATTTCAACTTGAGCGTCTATCTTCGCGTAGATAAACTGCTTGCATGAAAACCCAATCCGTACGCGAGCAATTGCTCGAGCACACCCTGATCCTGATCCGGCGGCGCGGCTTCAACGGTTTCAGCTACCGCGACCTGGCGGAGCTGGTGGGCGTGAAGACCTCCAGCATCCACTATTACTTTCCGACCAAGGAAGACCTGGTCCAGGAAGCGGTGAAGGAATATAGCGCCCGCCTGTCCGAGCGCATCAACGCCATCGATACGACCCTGCCGGTCACCGAGCAGGCCGCCATCTACCTGGCGCCATTCCGCGCCAGCTGCGGCTCGGACCAGATCTGCCTGTGCGGCATGCTGTCGACCGAGACGCTGTGCCTGCCCGAATCCGTTCACAAGATGCTGCAGGGCTTTTTCCTGCTGAACGAGCAATGGCTCGCCGGCCTGCTGGAGCGGGCCCAGCCGCATCGCAGCACGCCGTTTCCGGTGCCGCCGGCGCGGCTGGCACAGGTGGTATTCGGCTCGCTGCAGAGCGGGCTGATCGCCGCACGCCTGTTCGGCACGTCGGACCGCGTTGAAGCCGCTGCCGACACGCTGATGGCTGCCGTATCCGGTTGAGTTTGCGCGCGATATCAGTGGCGCGTCTGAAGCCGTCATGTGGCCCAAGCCGCATGGCGGTTTTTTTATTTGCCTGCCGCGCGGCCGGCGGGTTGCGGAAAATCGCTTCATAAACAACGGTTTAAGGCGTTATGGAGAATGCCTATCGGATCGATTGAAACGTTTTTCCTTGACTCTCTACCTAGTAGTAGATAGTATCAAGTCCATGGAAGCGCTGCACCGCCACCAACAAGCAAGACCAGGCGGCATACGGCGGTCCCATTGCACGACCGGAAGCGGTCATTTTTTTGAGGCCGGTTATCTATCTACTGATAGATGCGGAATCGGAAGAAGGACTGCAACAGCCACTGATACCGAATTTGACGCGATCCGAACCATCGCACCCCAGGAGCCCATCATGACCAAGACCGCCAAGACCCTGATCACCGCCGCCACTCTTGCCGCCGCGCTCGCGGGCGGTGTGGCGCAGGCCGCCAGCGTGAACGCCAACGCCGGCGACAAGTACGGCTACAGCTACCGCGTCGGCAACGCCGATGCCTTTACCGACGGTGCCCGCACCGGCAAGTTCGACCCGTTCACAGAGGGTGCGCGTAGCGGCAAGTTCGATCCGTTCACCGAAGGCGCACGCGTCGGCAAGCCTGACCCGTACACCGACGGCGCGCGCACGATCGCGGCCACGGTGCCGGCCGACAGCTACGGCTACAACTTCCGCAGCGGCAAGGTCGACCCGTTCACCGATGGCGCCCGCGTGGGCAAGCCCGACCCGTACACCGACGGCGCCCGCACGGTTGCCGGCCTGGATCGCAGCGGCGTGTCGGCCGAACCGGCCCGCAGCTTCGACCCGTACACCGACGGTGCGCGCGTGGGCAAGGCTGATCCGTACACCGACGGCGCCCGCACGGTAGCCGGCCTGGACCGCAGCGGCGTGTCGGCCGCGCCGGCCCGCAGCGTCGACCCGTACACCGACGGTGCGCGCGTCGGCAAGGCCGACCCCTACACCGACGGCGCCATCGCCTGAGAACCGGCCGGCCCGGCGCCGGCCATCCAAAACCACCGGGCCGCCACGGAGCGGCCCCGCTTCAGGAGTTGATCATGCGTTGGCGTGACACTGCGCTGATCCTGGGCGGATGGGTTGGACTTTGCCTTGCGAGCGGGTCCCTCATCACGCTGATCGCACAAACGCTGCCGGCCTGAAGGGTCCGGCGGCAAGCCGAGGAGTGATGCCATGAAACCCCAAACCGTACGCGAGCAACTGGTCGAACACGCGCTGGTGCTGATCCGCCGCAGGGGCTTCAACGGCTTCAGCTACCGCGACCTGGCCGAACTGGTCGGCGTCAAGACCTCGAGCATCCATTACTACTTCCCGTCCAAGGACGACCTGGTGCTCGAGGCGGTGCGCGAATACAGCGCGCGCAAGCAGGCGCGGCTGCAAGCCATCGATACCAGCCTGCCGTGCGCCGAGCAGGCGCGGCAATACTTGCAGCCACTGCGCGACGGCGCATGCACCGACCAGGCCTGCGTGGTCGGCATGCTGTCGGCCGACGTGCTGTCCATGTCGGACGAGGTGCGCGCCGCGATGCAGGATTTCACCCGCCTTAACGAGCAGTGGCTGACGCGCCTGCTCGAACAGGCCGCCGCCCGGGGCGCAGCGCCGTTCTCGATGCCGCCGCAACAACTGGCGCAGGTGGTATTCGGCGCGCTGCAGAACGGGCTGATCAGTGCGCGGCTGTTCGGCACGTGGGAACGCGTCGATGCCGCGGCGGCGCTGCTGGCTAGCGCCATGCCAGTAGAAGAGGCGCTAGCCGAAGCGTGATCCGGCACGCGCGACCGCATCGCACACCCATTGCGGGTCGTCGTGCGGCAGGTCGTGGCCGGCCCAGTGGTGCGTCAGCAAGGGCACGCCCCAGGCCTGCGCGATGCGCGCCGAACAGGCCGGGTTGACCAGGCGATCCGCCGCCGACGCCAGCAGCAATACCTGACAGCGCGGCGGCTCGGCGGGCGCGCAGTAGCGCGCGGCGGCGAGCAATTGCGCCAGCGCGGCCTGCCGGCTGACCGGTGCGTCCGCCGCGATCGCCTGCCACTGCGCAAGGTCGGCGGCCTGCGTGTCGGTGCGCGCGCAGGTGATGGCGTGGATGGTCCGCTCGCAATACGCGCGATCCCGCCAGTGCTGCGCCACGCGCAGCAGCCTGCCCCAGTTGCGCGGACGCAGGCGTTGCGCCGGCGTGCAGAACGGCCGCATGCTGGTGTTGACCAGCACCAGGCCGCTCACTTCCTCAGGATACGCGCTCGCCCACTCGGTCGCAGCCATCGCCCCCAGCGACATGGCCAGCACGCGGTACGGTCCCGGCACGCCGGCGGCGGTCAGCTGGCGCCGCACCGCCGTCACCATGTCGCGCACGCTCCACGGCGCGGGCTGTGCCGACAGCGCGCCATTGCCGGGCAGGTCGGGCAACAGCGGGCGTCCCAGCCCGGCTGCCTCCCAGCGCGCCGGCAGC
The DNA here is from genome assembly GCF_041726985.1 of Cupriavidus nantongensis. Classification (GTDB taxonomy): domain Bacteria; phylum Pseudomonadota; class Gammaproteobacteria; order Burkholderiales; family Burkholderiaceae; genus Cupriavidus; species Cupriavidus nantongensis_A. Next base: position 2,489,011 of record NZ_CP168302.1, read on the forward strand.
GTTCCCCAGTGGCGCGATTCGCGCGTCAGTCCCCGCAGGAATACCCATCGGCTCATGGCGGCTCCGTGTGCCAGTGCTGGCGTGCCTGCTGCAGCAGTTCGTCGCGCTGCGCGCCGCGGGGCAGCCAGCGGTCCGACGCAAAGGCGATGCGGCCGAGGAAGTCGAACAGGCTGACGTGCCGGCGCAGCACGCGCGCGGTGCGGTGCGCCTTGATCGGGTTGAAGATGCCCTCGCGCGAGAACAGCTGGCGCGGGTTTTTCTTGATCCACAGCCACGAGCCCAGCTCCAGCGTCATCGGCAGGAACAGGTTGCCGCGCGGGGCCAGGTCATAGGCATGGTCCCACAGGTCGCCGTGCAGCAGGTACTGGTGGCTCTGCGGCTCGAAGGTATAGCCATGGTGCGGATGGGCCTGCTCGAACAGGGTCTTGAGCAGGTACATCTCGGCCAGGTGCGGCATCGGCCGGCGCGTGCGCGCGTACGGAAACCAGATGCTGTCGCGCCAGCCGTAGCCGGAATGGCAATCCACCGCAAAGCTGAGCGGACGCGGCAGCAGTTCCTGCCGGACCACGCGCAGCAGGGCGCTGCTTTCGACCTCCATCGGCGCGCCGGCCGCGCCGCGGTACCACGGCAGCCAGGCGCCAATGCGCTGCCCGCCGGCCAGGAAGGGCACGCGCGCGTCGGCATCCTGCGGACCGTTGCGCATCAGGTCGACGCCGTTGGGGTTGGCGCGCGTGCCGGCCCACATGCCGCCGGGGTTGACGATGGGCATGAACACCAGCCGCACCGATTGCAGTTCGCGGTGCAGCAGTTCGTCCCACGCCAGGCGCGACAGCACCGAGCGCAGGTAATCCAGCACCAACTGAGTGCCGATACGCTCCAGCCCGTGTATGCCGCCGAAGATGCCGATGGCCGGCGCGCCCGGGTCGCGGCTGCCTAGCGTGGCGACATGCACGCCAAAGCGGTGGCCCTGCACGGTGGTTTCGCACACCACCTGGGTCTCGAGCACGTGGCTGCCGGCATCCAGCAAGGTCAGCAACTGGTCATATTCCGGGAAGTCGGCGCGCGGGTGCATGGACTCACCGGGTGGCGGCCATGAGATTGAACGGGACCAGGCGTGGTGCGGCTGGCATGCAGCGGGGCTCCAAAGATGAAATCTGACGGATCAGGCAGCGTGGGCGGTGAGCGTCGCTGCATCCAGCGCCACGCAGTCCAGGAAGGCGCCGACCAGCCGCGTCTGCCGCCGGCTCTGCAGGCAGTACAGGTATTCGTGCAGCACCGGCGCGCGCGACGCAAATGGCACCACACGCAGCAGCGGGTCGCGTGGCACCTCGCCCAGCGGCACCACGCTGGCGCCCAGGCCCTGGCGGATCGCCTCGTAGATGGCCTCGCGGCTGCCGATCACGGTGTGCGGCGGCAGCTCCAGCCCGCAAGCGGCCAGCGCGGTTTCGATCGTCTTGCGTGTCATCGACCCGTGCTCGCGCACCAGCAGGTGACAGCCGCGCAACTGCGGCAGGTCGATCTGCGCCAGCCGTGCCAGCGCATGCTCGGGATGCACCACCAGCACCATCGGGTCGCTCGCCAGCCGGATGCAGGCCAGGCGGTCATCGTCCACCGGATGCGAGGACACGGCCGCGTCGATGCGGTACTCGAACAGCGCTTCGAGCATCTGTTGCGAGTTGCCGATATCCAGGCTCACGTCGATCGCCGGATAGCGCTGCCGGAACGCCGCCACCGCGCGCAGGATGTAATACGGCCCGGTGGCGCCGATGCGCAGGTTGCCAAAGCGCAGGTTGCCCGCGTTGCGCAGCAGGTAATCGGCATTGCCTTCCTGCTGCATCAGTTGCTCGACCACCGGCATCAGGGCCACGCCCACATCGCTCAGGTCGACGCGGCTGGCGCGGCGATGGAACAGCTCCACGCCGTAGGTTTCCTCCAGCTGGCGGATGCGTCCCGTGACCGTGGGCTGGCTCACGCGCAACTGCCGCGCCGCCATGGTGATGCTGCCCTGGCGCGCCACTTCGAAAAAGGTCATCAGCAGGTCGCCTAGCATGGTTATCCGCGCGGAGTTTGGGAAGGGGGTCCGGACCGGCCCGGACGACCGCGCAGTCTAGCGGCCCAATATGACAAAACGGCTACGCCCGCCCGGGCCGGTCCGCTTGGGGACCGGCCGGGGCGGGACTGGCGTTGCGCCAGGTCGACGGGCTGCGTCAGGCGGCTGCGCCCATCGCCGGGTCGGACACGCCGTCCTTGCCGGTTTCGATGCGCCCGGCAAAGCGGCGCGTAAAGCCGCCTTGCGCGGTGGTGACGGTGAAGTCGTACCAGTTGCCCTGGCGCGCCACCGGCCAGTGCTGCTGCAACTGCATGCCGGCGGGCACTTCATAGGTCCACGGGCCGTCGGTGCGGTAGGCGTTGGCCTGGACGGTGAAGGTGCAGGGGGCGCTGCCGGTATTGATCATGTCCACATACACCGCGGCGTTGGCGATGTCATAGCAGACGCGGATCTCCGGCGCGCTGGCTCCGGCCGCGGTCACCGCCGCCACGTCGCCGCGGAAGGCGCGGTGGAAGCCGTTCGGGCCCAGCACCCACAGGTCGTACTTGCCGCCGTCGGTGGCAAAGACGTCCCAGCTGCCATGCAGCTCCTTGCCCGGCTCGACCATATAGCGGCGCGGCACGCGGTCCAGGTGCAGCCGGTCGTAGACGTGGAACACCGCCGCCGCCGTGCCGGTGTTGCTGAACAGCAGCCACACCGCGCGCTGGTCGCGGGCGTCTTCGCGCGCGCTGACGTGCAGTTCATAGGGCAGGGCGCGCGACGGGCGCGTGCCGGGATCCTGCTGCGGCATCTGCTGGCTGCCGGCCGGAGGCAGCGGCACCTGCGGCAGCACGCCCTGAGCGGTGCGGATGGCGTCGGCGCTGGCCTTGTCGCGGCTGGGCAGCTCGGGCAGGGCGTTGGTGTTGGGGCTGACGAAGTTGAAGGCCGAGGTCAGGTCGCCCGCCACCGCGCGGCGGAAGCCGCTGATATTGGGCTCCGCCACGCCGAAGCGCGCTTCCAGGAAGCGCAGCACCGAAGTGTGGTCGAACACCTGCGAGTTGACCCAACCGCCGCGGCTCCAGGGCGAGACCACATACATCGGCACGCGCGGGCCGGGGCCGTAGGGACGCTTGTCGACGTGGTATTCCGGCTTGACCTGCTCCAGGTCGAGCGTGGTGGCGCCGGCCAGCGTGTCGCCGTCATAGGCCGGCGCGCACGGCGGCGGCAGGTGGTCGAAATAGCCGTCGTTCTCGTCGAAGTTGATCAGCAGCACGGTCTTGCTCCAGACCGCGGGATTGGCGGTGAGGGCATCGAGCACCTCCTGCGTGTACCAGGCGCCTTGCACCGGGCTGGACGGCCCGGGGTGCTCCGAATACGTGGCCGGCGCCACGATCCACGACACCTGCGGCAGCTTGCCCGCGGCGATGTCGTCGCGCAGCGCCTGCAGGAAGCCGCCGTCGGGCATGGTGTTGGCCACGCCCTTCAGCAGCGGGCTGACCGCGTCGTCGGCGCTGGTGTACGGCGGATAGGGGCTGCCGTTGGCCTGGTTGCCGCGCGCGGCATTGGCGTCGCGATACTGCTTGAAGCCCGCGAGCGGGTTGTCGGTAAAGTTGTCCGGCATGTTCTGGTAGACCTTCCAGCTCACGCCGGCGGTTTCCAGCCGCTCCGGGTAGGTCTTCCAGGTATAGGGCCTGTTGGAGCCCGTGAACGAGTCGCCGCTGTTGTCGATCACCGGGCCGCCGAAGGCGCCGGCCGGATCGTTGGTGCCGGTCCAGTGGAACAGGCGGTTGGGGTTGGTGCCGCCATGGAAGCTGCAGTGGTAGGCGTCGCACAGCGTGAAGGCGTTGGCCAGCGCCACCTGGAAATCCAGCTCCGCCTCGGTGTAGAAGCCCATCGACTGGGTCTGCTTGTAGGTGGGCCACTTGTTCATGCGGCCCAGGTCCCACGCGTTCTGCGCGTCCGGATACGAGTGCGGGGTGCCGCTGACGCGCTGCGCATTGCCGGCGCTGCTGTCGAGGTGGTAGGGCAGCACGGTGCGGGTGGTGCTGCCGTTGGTATAGGTCTGCTGCCAGACGTTCAGGCCGCCCGCCAGCGGGATCGGGAAGCGGTCGCCAAAGCCGCGCACGCCGCGCAGCGTGCCGAAGTAATTGTCGAACGAGCGGTTCTCCTGCATCAGGATGACCACGTGCTCGACATCGCGGATGGTGCCGGTGGCGTTGTTGGCCGGGATTGCCAGGGCGCGGCGGATCGATGGCGGGAAGGCCGCCAGTGCGGCGGTGGCGGCGGCGCTGCCGCCGGCGAGCCTGAGGAAGTTGCGTCTGCTTTGCGGGTTCATGGATACGGTGCCGGAAGGTTGCGGGGAGGTTGGACAGGCCGGGCCGGGTTCAGGGCGCGCAGCGCAGCTGCGGCTTGACCGCCGGGGTCTCGCCAGGCCGGTCGCTGCCGTTCCCCTGGCCGGGGTTGCCGCCGGTGCCGGGAGCACCAGGCGTGGTCGGCGCCGCGGCCGGGGTGCCGCTGGTGCCCTCGCCGGAATCGCCGCCGCAGCCGGCGAGCGCCGCGCTCAGCAACAAGGCGGCCAGCCAGTGCGGCCGGGCCAGGGTGGAAGGTCGGAAGGTCATGGTGTCAATCTCCTGCAGGGGGATCGGGATGCGGGGAGGGTGAGGGCAGGCCAGCACCCGTTCCCTGGGGAAACGGGTGCGCCGCCGGATGCTCGGGTTCAGGGATTCAGCGTCGACAACGGCTGGCGTGCGCCGGTGATGGCCTTCAGCTCGTCGAGCGTCAGCACGCGCGTCCACATCGCCAGGTCGTTCAGGCCCATCACGCCCTTGAGCGCGCCGGGGTTGTTGCCGACGTAGTTGTGCGTGGCGTCGTCGTTGACGCCCCAGCCGGTGCCGAGGCCGGCGAGCCTGGTCACGTCGGTATTGGCGATCGCCTTGTTCTCGGTCTTCTGCAGGCCGAGCACCGGGTCGATGACGTAGGCGCTGAAGCGCTTCGCCGCCGCGTCGACCGACAGCGCCAGGTAGGCCCACTGGTTGGCCGATACCTTCATGCCGTTGATGTCGTCGCGCTTGCCGCTGCCGCTGCCCAGGTTGAAGCGGATCTCGCAGCTGCCGAACAGGGCGATGGCAATGCCGGCATTGCCGCCCGAGATGTAGTTCTTGTTCGACAGGATCGGCTCGCCGGTGCCGTTGCCCTGGGTGCAGTCGGTGCGGAACCAGAGGCCGATGGTGAACTGCGGGCTTTGCGCGATATCGGCGGCGTTGTGCCTGAGCTGGTAGCTGTCGATGCGCGAGTCCAGCTGCAGCGACTGTTGGCCGAAGTTGTCGGCGGCGAGCGTGCCGCCGTCAAGGCTCGCCACCCACGGGCCCAGCGTGGCTGCGTTCTTCGCGTCGGCGAACGGCTTGCTGTCCAGGCTGAAATACGACGCCAGGCCATCGAGCAGCGACGGCATCAGCGTGACCGGTTTGACGTAGTGGATCTGCGCCAGGTACGACACCGGCACGTCGTTGCGCACCAGCGTGTAGTTGAACTGGTACAGGCCCGTGGGCATGTCGAAAGCCTTGTCGGTGAAGCTCCGCACCTCGGGTCCCAGCGCGGCGATCTGCACGCCGTCACGCAGCACGCGCGTGACGCCGTAAGCCGGGCTCGGGTTCTGCCAGGTCAACGTGATGGCGTCGTTGTACTGGCTGATGCTGGCGCCGATGGCCCGCACGCCGGCGCTGGCGGTGGTCAGCGCTGACCCATCGAGGCGCATTGCCGCGGGATCGAGCGCGACACCGGCGTGGGCCAGCACGGTCGGCACGATATCGGCCTCGGTCGGCAGCGCCGACAGGTCCGCCGGGGTGTCGGGGGCCGCGGCGCCGGGTTTGGCCAGCGCGGCGTTCAGGGTCTTGTTGGTGGCGAGGAAGGCGGTACGGTTCTCCACCGTCGGCACCGTGGTGGTGGCGCCGGTGGCATCCAGGCCGTGGCTGGTGGTGACCAGCACCAGCCAGTCCTCGCCCGGTTGCGCCTGGCGGCGCGCGGCCACGGCGGCGAGCAGTTCGCCCAGCGCCTGGTCGGTCTCGCCGAGCGCGGCGGCATAGGCGCCGTTGCCGAAGCCGCTGGCTTGCGCGGCCTGCGCCGGGGCGCTGTACTGCGCGAACACCACGCCATAGCCGGATTGCACCTGGCGCACGGCATTCTGCGTGACGCAGCGGTCGACGCCCGCGCAGTCGACCAGCGTATCGAGCACGCCGGCTTCCTGGTCGGTCTTGAGCAGCACCGGCAGTACCGGCGCACTGACCACGGCGCCTTGCTGCCCGCCGGCCTTGCCGGCTGCGCGCAGGTAGTGGAACACGGTCGGCGCGCGCAGCGCGGTGCTGCCGGTGTCGTCATCGATGCCATGGCGGTTGGCCCAGCCACCGGTCAGCACCGTGGCCCAGCTGGGCGCGTCGAGCGTGGGCTGGGCGGTGATGGTGCCGGGCATGCCGCCGGTGGCGGTCGGCACCAGGTTCAGGCTGGCCAGGTTGGGCAGTTCACGCCGCAGCACCGCGCCTTGCACCTGTGCATAGGTGGCGCCGTCGACGCCGACCAGCAGTACGCGCGGGCCGCTGGCGCGCTCAGGCTCCGGCGCGGGCTTGCTGGTATCGGTATCGTTGGGCGCGCCGGACGTTGCGCTGTCGTCGCCGCCGCAGCCGGCCAGCGTCGCGGCCAGCATGACGGCGACGGTGCCGGCCAGCGCACGCGTGCCCGTGCGCGCCATCCCCGCTAACCAGTCCGGTGCAAGGTTCCCTGCCATCGTTCATTCCCCTGTTCATCTGCGTTGTTGTGCGCCGGCGGCAATGGCCGCGCGGCGGATTGCGTGTGCCGCAATGCGCTCGCAGAGTAAGAAGCGGGGTTGTCACGGTGGTGACAGCGGGGCAAAGAATGCTGATGGGGCTATTCGGATTCTTGAGGCGGACCTGGTGAACGCGGGCTAGGCCTGCGGTGTGCCGCCGGCTTCGCCGCCCACGCCCGCCTGCATCAGCAGCACGGCGTCGCGCTTGTCGAGCAGGTGCTGGCGCAGGATTTCGGCCATGCGTTTGCCGTCGCGGGCTTCCAGTGCCGCCAGCATCTCTTCATGGTCCTGGATGGCGCTGTCCCATTTGGGCTTGCGGTAGTTGGAGCGAAAGCGCAGCGCCTGCAGCCGCCGGTTCACTGACAGGTAAGTCTGGCGCAGCGCCGCATTGCGCGCCGCCAGGTTGATGCGGTCATGGATCTGGTGGTTCAGGCGGTAGTAGCCGGGCAGGTCTTCGTGGGCGCGGCAGGCCAGCATCGCGTAGTGCAGGGCCTTGAGTTCGGCCAGCTCCACGGCGGTGATGCGCTCGCAAGCCAGTTCGCCGGAAAACGCCTCCAGGTTGCTCAACAGCTCGAAGGTATCGCGGATTTCCGTCGCGGACAGCCGCGCGACGCTGGCGCCGCGGTTGGGCGAGATCTCGATCAGCCCTTCCGACGCCAGTACCTTCAGCGCTTCGCGCAGCGGCGTGCGGGAGATGCCCAGGGTCTCGGACAGCTCGCGTTCATTGAGCTTGCGCCCCGGCTCCAGCGCGCCCTCGATGATCAGGGTGCGCAGATGCGCCACCACGGTGTCGTGCAGGCGCTGACGTTCCACCGGCGGAAGCTGGCGCGGCAGGTCAGGGTTGGAATCGGCTTGTATTTGCATTCAATTCGTCCGATGGACAGATTGAATGCAAGTTTAGCAGCCGCTTAACAGGAACGCCAGATTGATCGTAAACCCCAGTAGCACCGCAATTTACCGGGTAAACGCTAGCGAAAAAGGTCCGGGCAGGCCCTGCTTTTTTGCCACTCCTTTGCTAGAGTATTTTGCATTCAAAACTCAAACGGAGGAGTTCCATGCTGAATCTCAACTTTCACCCCGCCGGCCGCCACTTCCTGCAAATCCCCGGTCCCAGCCCGGTGCCGGACCGGATCCTGCGCGCCATCAGCTACCCGACCATCGACCATCGCGGCCCGGAATTCGGCGCGCTTGGCCTGAAGGTGCTGGACGGAATCAAGAAGATCTTCAAGACCGAACACCCAGTGGTGATCTATCCGGCCTCGGGCACCGGCGCGTGGGAAGCCGCGCTGTCGAACACGCTGAGCCCCGGCGACACCGTGCTGATGTTCGAAACCGGCCACTTCGCCACGCTGTGGAAGAAGATGGCGGAGAACCTAGGCATCCGCCCTGAGTTCCTGGGCCTGCCGGGCATCGAAGGCTGGCGCAACGGGGTGCAGGCCGACATGATCGAGGCCCGCCTGCGCGCCGATGCCACGCATGCCGTCAAGGCCGTATGCGTGGTGCACAACGAAACCTCGACCGGCGTGACCTCCGACATCGCCGCGGTGCGCCGCGCCATCGATGCGGCCGGGCACCCCGCGCTGCTGCTGGTCGACACCATCTCCGGCCTCGCCTCCGCCGACTACCGCCATGACGAGTGGGGCGTCGACGTGACCGTGTCGGGCTCGCAGAAGGGCCTGATGCTGCCGCCGGGGATCAGCTTCAACGCGGTATCGCCCAAGGCCATCGAAGCCTCGCGTTCGGCCCGGCTGCCGCGCAGCTTCTGGGGCTGGAACGAGATTATCGAGATGAACCGGACCGGCTACTGGCCCTACACCCCCAGCACCAACCTGCTGTATGGCCTGTCCGAAGCGCTCGACATGATCCTGGACGAAGGACTGGACAACGTCTTTGCCCGCCACCAGCGCCTGGCCGAGGCCTGCCGCCGCGCGGTCAGGGCCTGGGGCCTGGAGATCCAGTGCGCGGATCCGTCGGTCTACAGCCCGGTGCTGACCGGCGTGATGATGCCCGACGGCGTCGATGCGGACGTGGTCCGCCGGCACATCTACGAGCGCTTCAACATGTCGCTCGGCGCCGGCCTGGGCAAGGTCAAGGGCCGCATGTTCCGCATCGGCCATCTGGGCGACTGCAACGACCTCACGCTGATGGCCACGCTGGCCGGCTGCGAGATGGGGCTGAAGATCTCGGGCGTACCGGTTGCCGCCAGCGGCACCGTTGCCGCCATGGATTACCTCGCCGCGCACACCGTGCCGCTGTCGCTCAAGGCTGCCGCCTGACGCAGCCCTTTCCCTCCGTCACCGGGACGGGCGCATGCACGTCCCGGCCGGAAACTGATCGCAACCGATCAGCGCAGCACTGCCGTACCCGACAAAAATACAGAGGAGACGCTGTGGATACGACCCTGCAGGCGGGAACAAGAATCAGGACGTTCGAGGATGCGACCTATCGCAAGGTGAGCTGGAGGCTCGTGCCATTTCTGATGGTGTGCTTCCTGATCGCCTATCTCGACCGTGTCAACGTAGGTTTTGCCAAGCTGCAGATGTCGCAGCAACTGGGCTTCAGCGAAACCGTCTATGGGCTGGGCGCCGGGATCTTCTTTATCGGCTACTTCCTGTTCGAAGTGCCGAGCAATCTGGCCTTGCACAAGTTCGGCGCCAAGGTATGGATCGGCCGGATCATGATCACGTGGGGGATACTGTCCGCGGGCTTCGCCTTCGTAGAGACGCCCGCCCAGTTCTACACGCTGCGCTTCCTGCTGGGCCTGGCCGAGGCCGGCTTCACGCCCGGCATCGTGTATTACCTGTCGTGCTGGTATCCGTCGCACAGGCGCGCCAAGATCATGGCCATCTACTGCATGGGCTCGCCGCTGTCCGGCATCATCGGCAATCCGCTGTCGGGCTTCCTGATGGGCAGCATGGCCGGCGTGGGCGGGTGGGGTGGCTGGCAATGGATGTTCATCATCGAGGCGGTGCCGGCGGTGTTGCTGGGCTGCTTTTGCTTCTACTACCTCGACAACTCCATCGCGAAGGCCAAGTGGCTGACCAGCGACGAGAAGCGCGTGCTCGAGCAGGCCAAGGCGGATGACGTCAAGGCGGCGGACCCGCAGGCCCGCGTCGGCAAGGTGTTCACCGATCCGCGCGTCTGGCTGATCAGCCTGATCTGCTTCTGCTATGTCACGGGGCAGTACGGCATCACGCTGTGGCTGCCGACCTTCATCAAGTCGACCGGCGTCGCCGACCCGCTCCATATCGGCCTGCTGAGCGCGATCCCGTACATGGCTGCTATCGTCGCGATGTATTTCTTCGGCCGTAGCGCCGACAAGCACCGCGAACGGCGCTGGCACCTGATCATCCCCTGCATGATGGGCGCGATCGGCTTCCTGGCGCTGCCATGGGTGATGCACAACACCGCGCTGTCGCTGGTGTTCCTGTCGATCGCCGCCGCCGGCATCCTGACCTGCACCCCGCTGTTCTGGTCCCTGCCGACTGCGTTCCTCAGTGGCGCGGCAGCGGCGACGGCCATCGCCATGAGCAATTCGATCGGCAACCTGGCCGGCTTCACCAGCGGCTACATGATCGGCTACCTGCGCGACGTGACCCAGAGCGGCAACAGCGCCTACTACATGATCGCCGGCATGCTGGTCCTTGGGGCCTTCGCGATCTGGACCATTCCCGCCAGGCTGGTCAACCGATAGCCGGGCAAGGCGGGGCGCGGCGAACTTGCCGTGGCCCCGCCGCACTCCCACCAACCCTTCGCGCCCGTGCCCGCGCATGGAAATCCCCTCATGAAAATTTTGTACCAACCGGTGCCGCCCGGCCCGGGCCAGCACGCGCCGTTCAGCGTGGTGGAAGCCACCGTTGCCGGGGCGCATGCCGCGATGCGCGACGGCACGCTGACGGCGCGCCAGCTGGCCAGCCGCTGCCTGGACCGCATCGCCGCCTATGACCAGCGCGGCCCCGCGCTGCGCAGCATCCTGCAGGTCCATTCGCAGGCATTGGAAGAAGCGGGCCGCCTCGACGCCATCGCTGCGCGCAATCCCTCTCAACCGCTGGCGCCGCTGCATGGCATGCCGGTGCTGGTCAAGGACAACATCGAATGCGCCGGCATGGCCACCACGGCGGGCGCCGAATGCCTGCGCGGCAACCTGTCCGGTAACGATGCCTTCGTCATCCGCAGGCTGCGCGAGGCAGGTGCCGTGGTGCTGGCCAAGACCAACCTGCACGAGCTTGCGTCCGGTGGCGAGACCGTCAGCACGCTGGGCGGGCAGACCCTGAATCCCTATGACCTGGCACGCACGCCGGGCGGTTCCAGCGGCGGCACCGCCGCCGGCATCGCCGCCAGCTTCGGCGTGCTTGGCATCGGCACCGACGGAGTCAATTCGATCCGCTCTCCGGCCTCGGCCAACAACCTGGTCGGACTGCGGCCGACCATGGGGCTGATCAGCCGGGCCGGGCTGGTCCCGTGCGGGCTGACGCAGGACACCATCGGCCCGATCACCCGCACTGTTGCCGATACCGCGCTGATGCTCGATGCCATCGCCGGCCATGACCCGGCCGATCCGGTCACCAGCGAAGGCGCTGGCCATCTCCCGGCAAGCTATGCCGCGAGCCTCGACCGCGACGGACTGAGGGGCGCGCGCATCGGCGTGCTGCGCAGTTTCTTCGGCGGCCAGGACGTGCATCGACCGGTCAACGCCGTGATGCAGCAGGCGCTGGCCACCATCGCCGCACAGGGCGCGGAGCTGGTCGACATCGACGACGCGATCAGCCCCGACGAATTGCTGGCTTCCACGCTGGTGCACCACTACGAGATGGAGCGCGATCTCGACGCCTACCTGGAACAGCTGCCGCGCGGCGTGCCGGTGCGATCGATGAAGGACATCATCGCCATGGGCGGCATGCACCCCAGCGTGGCCGGAACGCTGGCCACCGCGGTCGCGCTGAGCGAGCAGCAAGGCGAATACCGCGAGCGCCTGCAGCGCCAGCACGCCTTGCGCCAATGGCTGCGCGACCTGATGGCGCGGCACCGGCTTGACGCACTGGTCTTTCCGCACCAGCGGCGGCTGGTGGTGCCGGTCGGCGAGACCCAGGCCGAGCGCAACGGCGTGCTTGCCTCGGCCACCGGCTTTCCCGCCATCGTCATCCCGGCCGGTTTTTCCGCGCCGGAGTGCAATGCGCCGCAAGGCGTGCCGGTGGGGCTGGAATTCTTCGGCCTGCCTTTCACGGAGCCGGTGCTGTTGCGCCTGGCGTTCGCCGCCGAGCAGGCCTTGCGGGGCCGCCGGCCCCCGCACTCGACGCCGGCCCTGGAGTAACGGCGCGCCGGAACGAAGTTTTATCGCTGCTCGACACATGCCCGCCGCTCGCGGCGGCGCCAAGGTCGCGGAAAAACCGCGACACCTCGAAACGAGGAGGAGACAAAAGATGGGCGCAGAAACTGTAGTTCAATCGCCGAATTCCCCCCAGCAGCATGAGCTGGACCGGGCCATGGACGGCATCGGGGTGACCGCCTCGCACAAGAAGATCATTTTCATGATCATGCTGGGCGTGATGTTCGATGTGTTCGAGCAGAACGCCGTCGGCCTGATCGGTCCCATGCTGCGCGAGCAGTGGGGGATTTCGGTGGCGGAAATCGGCTTTCTCAACACGCTGACGTTCAGCGCCGCCGCGCTGGGGCGCATCGGCTCGGGCTATATCGCCGACCGCTACGGCCGGCGCGCGATGCTGAGCGCCAACCTGCTGCTGTTCACGCTGGGTGCCATCATCTGCGCGCTGGCGCCGAACTACTGGGTGCTGGCGGCGGGCCGCTTTATCGTCGGCATCGGCCTGGGCGGCGAGATCTCGATCGCCGTCACTATGCTGGCGGAACTGTGCTCGACCCGCTTCCGCGGCACGGCGGTGGGCCTGGTCAGTGTCGGCAGCGGCGGCCTCGGCAATATGCTGGCGCCGGCGTTCGGCCTGGCGGTCTTCGCCATGTTCCCGGGGCCGGACAGCTGGCGCTGGCTCTTTGCCTGCCTGGTGCTGCCGGCGTTCTTCGTCATCTTCTACCGGCGCTTTATCCCGGAGACGCCGCGCTTCCTGCTGTCCAAGGGCCGCGTGGACGAGGCCAACCGCGTGCTGTCGATACTGGCATCGGGGCGGCTGGGCAAGCTCGAGGGCGAGCCCACGCCTTACATCAAGGCGGCGGTGCAGGACGAAGCGCCGCGCGCCAAAGTGCGGCTGAGCGATATCTTCAAGGGCCGGCTGGGACGGCGCACCATCGCGCTGGGCATTGCGGTGTCGATGACGTACGGCGCGCAGATCTCGGTGCTGACGCTGATGCCGACCATCCTGATGGCACAGGGCTATACCATCTCCAAGAGCTTTCTCTTCACCATGGTGATGCAGAGCGGCAGCCTGTTCGGCGCGCTGGCGGCGTCGTACTGCGGTTATCACATCCCGCGCAAGCGGGTGCTGACCGTCGGTGCGGGGCTGGCCTGCGCAGCGGGGCTGTGCTTCGGCTTCCTGACGTATAACGTTGCGCTGGTGCTGCTGTTCGGCGCGGCCTTCACCTTCTGCGTGGTGTTGCTGAATACCTCGATCTGGATCTTCGCGCCGGAACAGTATCCTACCCATGTGCGCGCCTTCGGTACCTCGGTGATCCTGGCGCTTGGCACGCTGGCCGGGGCGCTGACGCCGCTGGTCAGCGGGCGTGTGTTCGAGACCTACGGCGTCGGCGGCATGTTCAGCATGCTGGCGGCCATGTATGGCGTCTTTGCGCTGGCCGTGCAGTTCGCGCCGGAAACCTTTGGCCGCGCCATGGGCGAGACCGACGATGACGCCGAAGGCCCGCGTGAGGTCCGCGCCGAAACGGCCAACGCCAGCGTTTCCTGAAGCCTGGACGCGCCCGCCAGCGTGCGGGCGCGGCTTGCCAGGCAATATTCTTGATCCACGAGGAATCATCCAAGTCATGACAACCACCGATATCGACCGCGTCGCCCAGGCCCTGCTCAGCGCGCGGCGCGAACACCGCTGCGCTGATGCGCAGGCATTCGCCACGGCGCTCGACAACGCCGAGCAGGCCTACGCGGTGCAAGCCATCGTTGCGCAAACAATGGGATGGCAAGAGCCCGGCGCCGCGTACTGGAAGTCCGGCGGTCCCTCGCGCGAGGCCACGCTGACCCATGCACGGCTGCCATCGGCCGGGGTCTGGACCAGCCCGGCCAACGCCGGAGACTGGCCCTTTGCATGGCGCGGCATCGAGGCGGAAATTGCGCTGCGGCTGGGGCAGGGCGTGGACTTGGCGCAAGCGGCCAGCCTTGACTACGCTGGCGCGGCGGCGCTGGTCGACTCGATGGCAGTGTCGATCGAGATCGTCGATTCACGCTGGCAGCAATGCGTGGCGGCACCTGCCTTGCTGAAGCTGGCGGACCTGCAGGCGCATGGCGCGCTGGTGCTGGGCGCGTGGCGCGACTATGCCGCGCGCGACTGGGCCAGCCAGCGCTGCCTGGTGCAGATCGGCACGCAAACCTTCGAGCGCCGCGGCACCCACGCGCTGGGCGATCCGGCCTATGGACTGGTTGCGTGGCTGCGCCATGCCACGCGCGACGGGGCACGGGTCGAGGCCGGCACCGTGGTCACCACCGGCACCTGGGTCGGCATCCTCGATGCATCCGCTGGCGACCTGGTGACGGTGGCGTTCGATGGCATCGGCGAGGCCTCGGTCCAGCTCTGAGGTTCATGCGCCCGTGCGCGGGGCGTCAGCTGTGGAAGCCTACGCCCCGCATGATCAGCCGCAGCACCCACGCAGCCACGCCCAGCGCCGCCACGCTGGCGGCCCAGATCAGCACCAGCCAGCCGACGCGGCGCAGCCAGGTGCCGGTGCGGGTGCCGCGTTCCGTATGCGGCGCGCCCATCAGTGATAGCCCTCGCCGTGGCGGACCTTGCCGCGGAACACGTAGTAGGCCCACACCGTGTACATCAGGATGAAGGGGACGATGAAGAGCGCGCCCACCAGCGCAAAGCCCTGGCTTTGCGGCGGCCCGGCGGCCTCCCAGATCGAGATCCCGGGCGGGATGATATTGGGCCAGACGCTGATCGCCAGGCCGCTGTAGCCCAGGAACACCAGTCCCAGCGCATACAGGAAGGGCGAGATATCGGGCTCGTGGCGCAGCGCGCGCATCAGCATGAACATGCACAGCGCCACCAGGATCGGCACCGGCGAGAACCAGAACAGGTTGGGCAGGCTGAACCAGCGCTCCTTGATCTCGGGATGGGTCAGCGGCGTCCACAGGCTGATCACGGCGATCACCGCCAGCAGCAGCCACGCCAGCGTGCCCGTCAGGCGGATCATGCGCTGCTGCAGGTCGCCTTCGGTCTTCATGATCAGCCAGGTGCTGCCCAGCACGGCGTAGGCCACGATCAGCCCCACGCCACAGAACAGCGGGAATGGCGCCAGCCAGTCCAGCGGCCCGCCGGCAAACCGGTGGCCTTCCAGCTTGATGCCGTCGATATAGGCGCCGAGCGCCACGCCCTGGAAGAAGGTGGCGGTGGCCGAGCCGAGGATGAAGGCGGCGTCCCACACCGGGCGTTCGCGGTCATTGGCCTTGAAGCGGAACTCGAACGCCACGCCGCGGAAGATCAGGCCCAGCAGCATCAGCATCAGCGGCAGGTAGAGCGCGCTCAGCACCACCGAATACGCCAGCGGGAATGCCGCCAGCAGTCCGGCGCCGCCCAGCACCAGCCAGGTCTCGTTGCCGTCCCAGACCGGCGCGACGGTGTTCATCATCACGTCGCGGTCATGCCGGTCGGGCACGAACGGGTACAGCATGCCGATGCCCAGGTCGAAGCCGTCCATCACCACGTACATCATCACGCCGAAGAAGATGATGACGATCCAGAGAAGCGAGAGATCGATGCCCATGGTGTCAGCTCCGGGTGCGTGCGGTGGGGGTGGGGGCGAGCACTTCATCGTCGTCCACGGCCGACAGGGGCCGCGCCGGCGTATGCTCGCGGCCCGGGCCGCCATGCGGCTCGGGCTCTTCGAGCAGCGGGCCCTTGCGCACCAGCCGCATCATGTAGGCGATGCCCACGCCAAACACGAAGCAATACGCAACCACGAAGATCGCCAGCGTCGTCGCCAGCTCCGGCACGCCGTGCGGCGAGACCGCGTCCGCGGTGCGCTGCAGCCCGTACACCACCCACGGCTGGCGGCCGATCTCGGTGGTGTACCAGCCGGCCAGGATGGCAATTACGCCGGCCGGTCCCATCCACAGCGCCATATGCAGGAACGGACGGACGCGATAGAGCCGGTCGCGGCGCCGCAATATCAGGCTCCATACGCCCAGCAGGATCATCAGCAACCCCAGGCCGACCATCACACGGAACGACCAGAACAGGATCGTCGCGTTGGGCCGGTCCTCCGGCGGAAACTCCTTCAGGCCCTGGATCTGCCCGTCCCAGCTGTGGGTCAGGATCAGGCTGCCCAGGTGCGGCACCTCGACCGCAAAGCGCGTTTCCTCGCGTTCCATGTCGGGCCAGCCGAACAGCAGCAGCGGCAGGGCCTCGTTGCCCTTGTTTTCCCAATGCCCCTCCAGCGCGGCGATCTTGGCGGGCTGGTGCTTGAGCGTATTGAGGCCGTGGAAGTCGCCGATCACGGCCTGGATCGGCGCGACGATCAGCAGCATCCACATCGCCATCGACAGCATCTTGCGGATGGCGGGATTGTCGCGCCCGCGCAGCAGGTGCCAGGCCGCGGACGCGCCGACAAACAGCGCCGTGGCCAGGAACGCCGCCACGCTCATATGCACGAGGCGATACGGGAACGACGGATTGAAGATGACTTCGAACCAGTTGGTGGGCACCACGCGGCCGTCGATGATCTCGAAGCCCGCCGGCGTCTGCATCCAGCTGTTCGAGGCCAGGATCCACGTCGCCGAGATCAGCGTGCCCAGCGCCACCATCACCGTGGAAAAGAAATGCAGGCCGGGGCCGACCCGGTTCCAGCCGAACAGCATCACGCCGAGGAAACCGGCTTCCAGGAAGAAGGCGGTGAGCACCTCGTAGGTCAGCAGCGGGCCGGTGATGCTGCCGGCAAACTCGGAGAAGAAGCTCCAGTTGGTGCCGAACTGGTAGGCCATGACCAGCCCCGACACCACCCCCATGCCGAAGTTGACGGCAAAGATCTTGGACCAGAAGTGGTAGAGATCGCGGTACAGCGGCCGCTGCGTGCGCAGCCAGCAGCCTTCCAGCACCGCCAGGTAGGCGGCCAGGCCAATGGTGATGGCGGGAAAGACGATGTGGAAGGAAATGGTGAAGCCAAACTGGATGCGGGCGAGGTCGAGCGCGGTCAAACCAAACATGTCGTGTTCTCCGTGGCGCTGGCCTGGCGCATGCCTTGAACGGGTTCGGACTGCCTTGGAGAGGCTTTGGCAATTCGACACGTGGGCAGGAGCGCGCCGGGGGCGCGGGGGCGTAGGCGCGTGCGGTAAGCGTAGTGTACGCCGCGCGAGCCGCAAAGGGCAGCGTCATGCCCGGTGGCAGCCGGGCGACAAATCGCCGCACCTTCTGGGTACGCGCGGCCGTCGTTGCGCGCGCAGGCCATAGCCGATGCGCAGATCGTAGCGGACCCACGGCAGGTAGAACAGAATCAATTCCGGGAAAAAACACCGTATCAGATTTCCGCGTCGCAGCAGCGCTGAAGGCTGACAACGAGGGCAGGGAAGTGCATAGTTATGCGCCCTGCATCGTCCGCCTCTCGCGTCCCTCCCTGTGTCCTTCGATTCCACCTTGCTGATCGTCATCGCCGGCGCCGCCGTGGCCGGCTTCGTCCAGGGCCTGTCCGGATTTGCCTTCGGCATGGTGGCGATGTCGTTCTGGGCCTGGGCGATCGAACCGCGGCTGGCCGCGGCGATGACGGTGTTCGGCGCGCTCACCGGCCAGCTGCTGGCGGCCGCGTCGGTGCGGCGCGGGCTCTCGTGGCGGCGCCTGTGGCCTTTCGTCGCCGGCGGCGTGGCCGGCATCCCGCTGGGCGTGGCGGTGCTGCCGCTGCTCGACGCGCAGTGGTTCAAGGCGGTGCTGGGCGCCTTCCTGACGCTGTGGTGCCCGGTAATGCTGATGGCGCGCCGGCTGCCGCATATCGGCGTAGGCGGGCGCGTTGCCGACGGCATGGCCGGCGCCGCCGGCGGCGTGATGGGCGGCATCGGCGGCTTTACCGGCGTGATTCCCACGCTCTGGTGCACGCTGCGCGGCTTCGACAAGGACGAGCAGCGCGCCGTGATCCAGAACTTCAACCTCGCCACGCTGGCCATGACCATGGCTGCCTATGTTGGCAAGGGCATCGTCACGCGCGAGATGTTGCCGATGTTCCTGGTGGTGGCGCCGGCAATGCTGGTGCCCACGCTGCTGGGCACGCGGCTTTACCTGGGCATCAGCGAGGCCACCTTCCGCAAGATCGTGCTGTCGCTGCTGACCGTGTCCGGCGTGGCGCTGCTGGTGACTTCGGTGCCGGTGCTGGTGGCGCGCGGTGGGGGTTAGGGGGGCAGCGCCGCGGCGGCCTGCCGCAGGCACGACATCAACTGGTCGGTGCCGATCGATGGCGCCCGTTCGCGCAACGTGATGATGCCTACCGGTGGCAGGTCGACCGGCACCTCCATCTTCAGCACCTGCAGCCGGCCTTCCTGCTGCATCGCCATGGCAACCGATGCCGCCATGAAGGCGGCACCCTCGCGCTGGTCGATGAAGGTGGCCTGGGCCAGGTACGACGAGGTCTCGATCACGTCCTGCGGCGGATGCAGGCCGTGGCGGAAGAACGCTTGCTCGATCTTCACCCGCAGTGAGGCCCACGGCGGCGGCAACACGCACGGCATCGCGGCCAGGTCGGCCCAGCCGGGCCGGGCCTTGCGTGCCAGCTTGTGGCCGCACCGCACCACGACCACCATCGGCTCTTCATAAAGCGCTTCGGTCAGCAGGTCCGGCGCGGCGTAGCCCGGTTCCAGCCGGCCCACGATCAGGTCGAGCTCGCGCAGGCGCAGCTTGGGCAGCAGGTGGGTCAGGTCGCCTTCCTCCAC
This sequence comes from Cupriavidus nantongensis, assembly GCF_041726985.1. Lineage (GTDB taxonomy): Bacteria > Pseudomonadota > Gammaproteobacteria > Burkholderiales > Burkholderiaceae > Cupriavidus > Cupriavidus nantongensis_A. Next base: position 2,507,899 of record NZ_CP168302.1, read on the forward strand.
CAGCACGGTGGCATGCGCGTGGCGCTGCTTGAGCGCGCTCACCGCCTGCGCCAGCAGCACCGGCAGGGCCGCACCCATCGAGCCCACGCGGATGCGCCCGGAAGCGCCGCTCTGGACCGCGGCAATCTCGTCGCGGGTCTGCTCGTATTGCGCCAGCACCGAGCGCGCAAAGCGCACCAGCGACTCGCCGGCGGGCGTCGGCTCGGTGCCGCGCGTGGAGCGCGTGAACAGTGTCAGCCCCAGCATTTTCTCGACTTCGGTCAGCACCTTCGACACCGCCGGCTGGCTTACCGACAGGAATTCCGCAGTGCGCCCCAGATGGCGGAACTCGTCGAGCGCCACAAGCAGTTGCAGGTGGCGCAGCTTGATATTGGAGCGCAGCGCGCGGTCGATCTGTACCATGCCCGCAGTCTAGCTAACCATAAGGTTATGAAGCAATGCCAATTAGCGATTGGATTGTTATGACGAGCGCCGACAGAATGCGGGCATGACGAGGCTGGCAGCGCCGGCCCCGCCGATAATCAAAACATCGGAGACACCCGCAAATGACTCAAGCATTCCCCATCGATGCCAAGCGCCGCCGCCTGCTCATCGGAGCCGCCGCGGGTGCCGCCGGCGTACTGTTGCCGGCCACGCGCGCGTTGGCCGACCAGTACCCCGAGCGTCCCATCACCTTTATCTGCCCGTGGCCGGTTGGCGGCACCGCCGACCAGTCGATGCGCGCGCTGTGCCAGGTGGCCGGCGGCATCCTCAAGCAGTCGATCGTGGTGGAGAACCGCGCCGGCGCGTCCGGCATGATTGGCACCAAGGCACTGGCACGTGCCAATCCCGACGGCTACACCATCGGCCAGATCCCGATCTCGGTCACGCGCTTCGCGCAGCTCGGCATGCTGCAGCTGGACCCACGCACCGAGCTGACCTATCTGGCCCGCACCTCGGGACAGACCTTCGGCATCGCGGTGCCGGCCAACTCGCGCTACAAGACGCTGCAGGATGTGGTGTCCGCCGCCAAGGCCAGCCCCGGCAAGGTCACCTATGCGCACGCCGGCATCGGCGGCGCCACCCATGTCGGCATGGAACAGTTCGCGCTGGCCGCGGGCATCCAGTTCAATGCCATCGCCTACAAGGGCGGCGCGGCAGCGCTGCAGGACGTGCTGGCCGGGCAGGTGGAACTGCTTGCAGATTCCAGCTCGTGGGCGCCGCACGTCGAAGCCGGCAAGCTGCGCCTGCTGGCGACGTGGGGCGAGCAGCGCGCGAACCGCTTCAAGGACACACCCACGCTCAAGGAACTGGGCTACAACGTGGTGGTGGAAGCGCCCAACGGCATCGGCGCGCCCAAGGGCCTGCCGCCTGCCGTGGAAAAGAAGCTGCGCGATGCTTTCCGCGCCGCGGTCGCCAGCAGCGAGTTCAAACAGGTCGCGGCGCGGCTGGACGCGCCCGTGATGTACCTGGACGGGCCCGAGTACAAGAAGTACGTCGCCAGCGTCTATGAACAGGAAACCCAGCTGATCCAGCGCCTCAAGCTGAAAGAACTGCTGCAGCAAAGCTGATGTCGCGCGAAGGCCAAGACCCAGTGAATCCCAATCCCGTCATCCGGCTGCACCCCAACGACAACGTGCTGGTCGCCCGCAGCGACCTCGGCCTGGGCCAGCAGCTGGCCGACCCCGCCGTGCGCGTGCGCGCGCAGGTGCCGGCCGGCCACAAGATCGCGGCCTGCGCCATCGCGGCCGGCACGCCGGTGCGCAAGTTCGACACCGTTATTGGCGTGGCCGCGCGCGATATCGCGCCGGGCGATCACGTGCATGCGCACAACCTGACGCTGGTCGATTTCTACCGCGATCCGGCCTTCTGCCAGGACGTGCGCCCCGTCGACTACGTGCCGGAGGCGCAGCGCGCCACCTTCAACGGCTTTGTGCGCGCAGATGGCCGCGTCGGCACGCGCAACTTCATCGGCATCCTGTCATCGGTCAATTGCTCGTCCACCGTGATCCGCCAGATTGCGGCGCATTTCACGCCGCAGCGGCTGGCCGAATATCCGAATGTCGATGGCGTGATCGCCTTCGCCCAGACCAGCGGCTGCGGCATGTCGTCGCCGAGCGAGCATTTCGATGTGCTGCGCCGCACGCTAGCCGGCTATGCGCGTCATCCCAACCTGGCGGGCGTGCTGATCGTGGGGCTCGGCTGCGAGCGCAACCAGGTCGCGTCGCTGGTGGAGTCGCAAGGGCTGGAGCCGGGGCCCGCGGTGCATACGCTGGTGATGCAGGATACCGGCGGCACGCGCGCCACCATTGCGGCGGGGATCCGAGCCATCGAATCGATGCTGCCGGCGGCGAACGCCGCCGTGCGCCAGCCGGTGCCCGCCAGCCATCTGAAGATCGGGCTGGAGTGCGGTGGCTCCGACGGTTTTTCCGGAATCAGCGCCAATCCGGCGCTGGGCGCTGCGATGGACATCCTGGTGCGCCATGGCGGCACCGCGATCCTGTCCGAGACCCCGGAGATCCACGGTGTTGAATTCATGCTGACGCGCCGTGCGGTCACGCCGGAAGTCGGGCAGAAGCTGCTGGACCGCCTCGCCTGGTGGGAGCGCTACACCGCCGGCCACAACGCGCAGTTCAATGGCGTGGTCGGCCACGGCAACCAGCAGGGCGGCCTGGCCAATATCTTCGAGAAGTCGCTGGGCTCGGCCATGAAAGGCGGCACCACGCCGCTGCAGGCGGTCTATGAATATGCCGAGCCGATCGACCAGGCCGGCTTTGTGTTCATGGATTCGCCGGGCTATGACCCGGTGGCCGTCACCGGCCAGATCGCCAGCGGCGCCAACCTGATCTGCTTTACCACCGGGCGCGGCTCGATGTTCGGCTCCAAGCCGGCGCCGACGATCAAGCTGGCGTCGAATTCCGCGATGTACCACCGGCTGGAAGAGGATATGGACATCAACTGCGGCCTGGTGCTCGATGGCGAGTTGAGCGTGCCGCAGATGGGCCAGCGGATCTTCGACCATATCCTGCGCGCGGCCTCGGGCGAGCCGACCAAGAGCGAATTGCTCGGCCTGGGGGACAACGAGTTCGTGCCGTGGCACCTCGGCATCGTCAGCTGAGCCGCGCTTCAACAATCCCTTTCACACACATCGATGCTGACGCTTTCCGAGCCCACGCTGCTGCGCAGCCAGAACCTGATCGACGGCCAGTGGCGCGATGCCGGCCTGGGCGCGCGCCTTGCCGTGACCGACCCGGCCACCGCGGAGACCTTCGCCAACGTGGCCGACAGCGATGCCGGCGACGCACGCCTTGCCGCCGGCGCCGCCGCCGCGGCGTTCCCGGCATGGAGCCGCCGGCCCGCGCGCGAACGCGCGCAATTGCTCAAGCGCTGGCATGCGATGATCCTTGAGCACCAGGAAGACCTGGCGCGCATCATCTCGACCGAACAGGGCAAGCCGCTGAAGGAAGCGCGCGGCGAGGTGCAGTACGGCGCATCGTACGTGGAGTGGTTCGCCGAGGAAGCCACGCGCATCTGCGGCGACATCGTTGCCGAGGCCGTGCCGGGCCGCAAGTTGCTGGTGCTGAAGGAACCGGTAGGCGTGGTGGCGGCCATCACGCCATGGAACTTCCCGCTGGCAATGATCGCCCGCAAGATCGCGCCCGCGCTGGCCGCGGGCTGCACGGTGGTGGCCAAGCCGGCCGAAGACACGCCGCTGACCGCGCTGGCGCTGGCGTGGCTGGCCCAACAGGCCGGCATGCCGGCGGGCGTCGTCAACATCGTCACGGCCTCGCGCGAGCACACGCCCGGCGTGGTCGATGCCTGGCTGGCAGACAGCCGCGTGCGCAAGGTCACGTTCACCGGCTCCACGCCGGTCGGCAAGCACCTGGCGCGCGAATCCGCGGCGACGCTGAAGAAGCTCTCGCTGGAATTGGGCGGCAACGCGCCGTTCATCGTCTTCGACGATGCCGACCTGAATGCCGCGGTCGATGGCCTGATGGCGTCCAAGTTCCGCAACGGCGGGCAGACCTGCGTATGCCCCAACCGGGTCTACGTGCATGACACAGTGCACGACGACTTCGTAGAGCGCCTGGCACAACGCGTCGGCGCGCTCTATGTCGGCCCGGCCACCGAGGACGCCGCACAGATCGGCCCCATGATCAATGCGCGCGCCGTCGACAAGATTGCGCGCCATGTCGAGGACGCTGTCGCCAGGGGCGCGCGCGTCGTGACCGGCGGCAAGCGCGTGCGCAGCGCCGACGGTCCGCACTACTACGCGCCGACGGTGCTGGTCGATGCCACGCCGGCGATGGAACTGTCGTGCGAGGAGACCTTCGGCCCGGTCGCGCCGATCTTCCGCTTTCGCGACGAAGCCGAGGTGATCCGCGACGCCAACGACACCCCGTTCGGCCTCGCCGCCTATTTCTACTCCAGCGACATCCGCCGCATCTGGCGCGTGGCGCAGGCGCTGGAGACCGGCATGGTCGGCATCAACGAAGGCGCGATCGCGGCCGAGGCGGCGCCGTTCGGCGGCGTAAAGGAATCCGGCTACGGACGCGAAGGCTCGCGCCACGGGCTGGACGACTACATGCATACCAAGTACCTTTGCCAGGGCCAGCTAGGCTGAAACGCCCGGCGCATCCCTCTTAGGACCAGGAATTCCCCATGCCCGCAAACAATCCCTTCAAGACCGCACTGGCCGCACGCCAGGCGCAGATCGGCCTGTGGCTGTCGATGGCGACGCCGTACCTGGCCGAAGTCTCCGCCACCGCCGGCTTCGACTGGCTGCTGATCGACGGCGAGCACGCGCCCAACGACCTGCGCTCGACGCTGCACGCGCTGCAAGCCGTGGCGCCGTATCCGGTCCAGCCCGTGGTGCGCGCCGTGGCTGGCGAAGTGCCGCTGATCAAGCAACTGCTCGATATCGGCGCGCGCAGCTTGCTGGTGCCGATGGTGGATACCGCCGAGCAGGCGCGCGCGCTGGTCAGCGCCACGCGCTACCCGCCGAATGGCATCCGCGGCGTGGGCAGCGCGATTGCGCGGGCGTCGCAGTGGAGCGCGCGCACCGATTACCTCGACGTGGCCGACGACGAAATCTGCCTGCTGGTTCAGGCCGAAACCGTTACCGCGCTACAGAACCTGGAAGCGATCTGCGCGGTGGACGGCGTCGACGGCGTCTTCATCGGTCCGGCCGACCTGGCCGCCTCGATGGGCTACCGCGGCCGTCCCGGCCATCCGGATGTGCAGGCCGCCATCGAAGGCGCCATGCGCACCATCATCGCCAGCGGCAAGGCCGCCGGCACGCTGACGTCTGACCCGGCGCTGGCGCGCCGCTACCTGGACCTCGGCTGCACCTTCGTCGCCACCGGCGTGGACGTGATGCTGTATGCCAATGCCGCCCGAAAGCTTGCCGCCTCGTTCCGTGAGCCGCAGGCAGACGCCGCTGTCGGCAAGCCTTCCGCCGCGTACTGACCCGACCATCCTTCGCCTGATACCCATGACCGTCGAGCTACCGACCCCA
>NZ_CP168303.1:0-3516977 GCF_041726985.1 Cupriavidus nantongensis
ATGCAAGATTTCTGGCAGGCGGCAGCCGCGCAACTCGAGCGCGAACTGACGCCGCAACAGTTCAAAACGTGGATCAAGCCGCTGGCGCCCGTTGCGTTCGATGAAGAAACGCATGCGCTGCGGATTGCTGCGCCCAACCGTTTCAAGCTCGACTGGGTCAAGAGTCAGTTTTCGGGGCGCATCACCGCCCTCGCCTGTGAATACTGGGAAGCGCAGGTCAGCGTCCAGTTCGTGCTCGATCCCGCCGCGTCCGGCCGCGCCGCTGCCTACATGCAGCCGGCCCAGCCCGGCATGGGCGTGGGCGGCATGGACCGCATGGAACAGCATCACGCAGCACCGGGTACGGGCATGGGCGGCTATCCCGGCACCCAGTCCGCCCAGCCGATGGGTGGCCAGCCGCCGTTTGCCATGCCAGGTCAGCCGGGACAGTCCGGCTACGGTGACTACCCGACCGCGGCCGCATATGGCCTGGGCCAGCCGCCATATGGCCACCCGACAGGCAACCCCGCCGGCATGCCCTCCGCCGCCCCGGTTCCGGCCGGCGCGCGTGGCCAGGGCATGGGCCAGCATCCCGGCCAGCACCACCCGCACCACAACGCCGACCTGGGCGAGATCGACGTGGTCCAGATGGACCCCGCCGAAGCCAGCGCCCGCTCCTACCGCGCGCCGCAGCAGGGCCAGCATCCGCATGCCGCGATGGGTAACGCTGCCCAGATGCCCGGCCACCAGCCCAGCGACACGGTCCACGAGCGCTCGCGCCTGAACCCGATCCTGACGTTTGACAACTTCGTCACCGGCAAGGCCAACCAGCTGGCGCGCGCCGCCGCGATCCAGGTCGCCAACAACCCGGGCAAGTCGTACAACCCGCTGTATCTCTATGGCGGCGTCGGCCTGGGCAAGACCCACCTGATCCATTCCATCGGCAACCACATGCTGATGGAGAACCCGCGCGCGCGCATCCGCTACATCCACGCCGAGCAGTACGTGTCCGACGTGGTCAAGGCGTACCAGCGCAAGGCCTTCGACGAATTCAAGCGCTACTACCATTCGCTGGACTTGCTGCTGATCGACGATATCCAGTTCTTCTCCGGCAAGAACCGCACGCAGGAAGAGTTCTTCTACGCCTTCGAGGCCCTGATCGCCAACCGGGCCCAGGTGATCATCACCAGCGATACCTACCCCAAGGAAATCACCGGCATCGACGACCGCCTGATCTCGCGCTTCGACTCCGGCCTGACCGTGGCGATCGAGCCGCCCGAGCTGGAAATGCGCGTGGCGATCCTGATGAAGAAGGCCGCCGCCGAGAACGTCAACGTTCCGGAAGAAGTCGCTTTCTTCGTCGCCAAGCACCTGCGCTCCAACGTGCGCGAGCTGGAAGGCGCGCTGCGCAAGATCCTGGCGTTCAGCAACTTCCACGGCAAGGACATCACCATCGAGGTGACGCGCGAGGCGCTGAAGGACCTGCTGACCGTGCAGAACCGCCAGATCTCGGTCGAGAACATCCAGAAGACCTGCGCGGATTTCTACAACATCAAGGTCGCTGACATGTATTCGAAAAAGCGGCCTGCCAATATTGCCCGGCCGCGCCAGATCGCCATGTACCTGGCCAAGGAGCTGACGCAGAAGAGCCTGCCCGAGATCGGCGAACTCTTCGGCGGTCGCGACCACACCACCGTGCTGCACGCCGTGCGCAAGATTGCCGACGAACGCAGCAAGGACGCGCAGCTCAACCACGAGCTGCACGTGCTGGAGCAGACGCTCAAGGGCTGATGCATGGTTTGCATGTCATTCCCGCGCAGGCGGGAATCCAGTGACTTTTGAAGACGCTGGGTTCCCGCCTACGCGGGAACGACAGGCAGGCAGTTTTGGAGGGCCAGCCCCGCCGGGCTGGCATACTGTAGGGTGCGCGCCACGGACATCCCGTGGCGCCTGGGGAATTAACGTCAGCGTCGCCGGGGCAAGTGTCCGGAAAGTGGCCACTGATAAGGCTTTGCGGTGAGTCGGGACGGGATGGCAAGAACGATTGGCGCCAGCGTGGCTTTTTGGGCACAGCTGGCCCGACGGCCGGTCCCGCCCCGCTTCACCGCAGCGGCTTATCCTTGGTACAATGGCACATTAACTCCTTGATTCCTAAGTGAATTTGGAGTTGTTTGCGTTCTGCGGTCGCCGATTACAAACGACGAAGGATAAATTCAATGCAATTGGTCAAAACCTCGCGAGACAACCTGCTGCGTCCGCTGCAAATCGTGAGCGGCATCGTGGAGCGCCGCCACACCCTCCCGATCCTGGCCAACCTGCTGATTCGCAAGTCCGGGTCGAACGTATCCTTCCTGTCGACCGACATCGAGATCCAGATCACCACGCACGCCGAATGCGGCGTGGGCAGCGACAGCGTCGCCACCACCGTGGCCGCACGCAAGCTGCTCGACATCCTGCGTGCCATGCCCGACGGCGACGTGGCCCTGTCGCTCAACGACAAGCGCATGACCGTGCAATCCGGCAAGAGCCGCTTCGCACTGCAAACGCTGGCCGCCGAAGAATTCCCGACCGTGGCTGAAGCCAGCGAATTCAACGCCAGCGTCAGCCTGCCGCAGAAGACTTTCAAGCACCTGCTGGCGATGGTCCACTTCGCCATGGCGCAGCAGGACATCCGCTACTACCTGAACGGCATGCTGCTGGTGGTCGAAGGCAAGAAGGTCATGGCAGTCGCCACCGACGGCCACCGCCTGGCGTACTGCGGCGTCGAGCTGGAAACCGAAGCCGCCGGTGTTGGCGCGCGCCAGGAAGTCATCATCCCGCGCAAGACCATCCTGGAACTGCAGCGCCTGCTGGAAGACAACGACGATCCGGTCACGGTGCAGCTGGCCGCCAACCAGGTCAAGTTCACGTTCGCCAATATCGAACTGATCTCCAAGCTGGTCGAAGGCAAGTTCCCGGACTTCCAGCGCGTGATTCCCAAGGGCTACAAGAACGCCTTCGCGATCGACCGCGTGCAGCTGCAGCAGGCGCTGCAACGCACCGCGATCCTGACCACCGACAAATTCAAGGGCGTGCGCTGCATCCTCGACACGCACATGCTCAAGATCAGCTCCACCAACGCCGACCAGGAAGAGGCGCAGGAAGAGCTGGAACTCGATTACTCGGGCGACGCGCTCGATATCGGCTTCAACGTGACCTACCTGCTCGACGTGCTTGCCAACCTCAAGACCGAGCAGGTGCAGGTCAGCCTCGGCGACTCGAATTCGAGTGCGCTGATCACCGTGCCGGACGACGACAACTTCAAGTACGTCGTCATGCCGATGCGCATCTGATGATCCGGTGACAGGACCTGTGCCACAACCAGCGCAGACAGCAACCGGAGCAGCAAACGGCACGCTACGACACCCGGCCCCGGCCGGAACGTCCAGGGGATGACCATCCCGCCGCGGGGGCAGGATCGTTACGACGATCCGCCCCTTTTGCCGTTTTTAGTAACCCGCCATGCGGGCCCATCGCGCCCCGCCGCCGGCATGCCAGCCATGCCCGCCCGGCCCCGATCCCGCATTCGCCGCAAGTAGGAAAGACATGACCGAACAGCAGAATCCGCAACAGGAAAACACCTACGGAGCCTCCTCGATCCAGATCCTGGAAGGCCTGGAGGCGGTGCGCAAGCGCCCGGGCATGTATATCGGCGACACGTCGGACGGCACCGGCCTGCACCATCTCGTGTTCGAGGTGCTGGATAACTCCATCGATGAAGCGCTGGCCGGCTACTGCACCGAGATCCAGGTCACCATCCACAGCGACAACTCGATCTCCATCGTCGACAACGGCCGCGGCATCCCGCCGCTGGTCAAGTTCGACGACAAGCACGAACCCAAGCGCAGCGCGGCCGAAATCGCCATGACCGAGCTGCACGCCGGCGGCAAGTTCAACCAGAACAGCTACAAGGTGTCCGGCGGCCTGCACGGCGTGGGCGTGTCTTGCGTGAACGCGCTGTCCAAGTGGCTGCGCCTGACCGTGCGCCGCGACGGCCAGGTCCACCTGATCGAATTCGCCAAGGGCGAAGTGCAGAACCGCATCATCGAGACCGTGCCCGGCCCCGACGGCCAGCCCGTTGAAGTCTCGCCGATGAAGATCACCGGCGCCACCGACAAGCGCGGCACCGAAGTCCACTTCCTGGCCGACGAAGAAATCTTCACCAACGTCGAGTTCCACTACGAGATCCTGTCCAAGCGCATCCGCGAGCTCTCGTTCCTGAACAACGGCGTCCACATCAAGCTGGTCGACCAGCGCACCGGCAAGGAAGAAGACTTTGCCTTCTCCGGCGGCGTGAAGGGCTTTGTCGAGTACATCAACCGCGCCAAGAGCGTGCTGCACCCCAACATCTTCTACGCCAACACCGAAAAAGACGGCATCGGCGTGGAAGTGGCCATGCAGTGGAACGACGGCTACAACGAGCAGGTGCTCTGCTTCACCAACAACATCCCGCAGCGGGATGGCGGCACCCACCTGACCGGCCTGCGCGCCGCGATGACCCGCGTCATCAACAAGTACATCGAAGAAAACGAAGTCGCCAAGAAAGCCAAGGTAGAAACCACCGGCGACGACATGCGCGAAGGCCTGGCCTGCGTGCTGTCCGTGAAGGTGCCCGAGCCCAAGTTCAGCTCGCAGACCAAGGACAAGCTGGTCTCGTCCGAAGTGCGCCTGCCCGTGGAAGAACTCGTCAGCAAGGCCCTGACCGACTTCTTGCTGGAAACGCCCGCCGACGCCAAGACCATCTGCGGCAAGATCGTCGACGCCGCCCGCGCCCGCGAAGCCGCCCGCAAGGCCCGCGAAATGACCCGCCGCAAGGGCGTGATGGACGGCATGGGCCTGCCCGGCAAGCTCGCCGACTGCCAGGAAAAAGACCCCGCCCAGTCCGAACTCTTCCTGGTCGAGGGCGACTCCGCAGGCGGCTCCGCCAAGCAGGGCCGCGACCGTAAGTTCCAGGCCATCCTGCCGCTCAAGGGCAAGATCCTGAACGTAGAGCGCGCCCGCTTCGACAAGATGCTCTCCAGCCAGGAAGTGCTGACGCTGATCACCGCGCTGGGCACCGGCATCGGCAAGGACGACTACAACCTGGACAAGCTGCGCTACCACCGCATCATCATCATGACCGATGCTGACGTGGACGGCTCGCACATCCGCACGCTGCTGCTGACGTTCTTCTACCGGCAGATGCCTGACATCATCGAGCGGGGTTATGTGTATATCGCGCAGCCGCCGCTGTACAAGATCAAGCATGGGAAGGATGAGCGGTATATCAAGGATGATGTCGAACTCAATGCTTATCTGTTGAAGTTGGCGATGGAGAAGGCGTCGCTGGTTCGGCCGGATGGGTCGGAGATCAGTGGGGATGCGCTGACTGAGTTGGCTCGTCAGTACCAGCTGACGGAAGGTGTCATTGGGCGCTTGTCGCGGGTTGTGGATACCGATGCGCTGCGGGCTATTGCGGATGGGGTGACGCTGGATCTGGATAGTGCTGCTGCGGCGGAGGCTTCAGCGGTGGCGCTGAAGGCTAAGTTGGCTGAGATGCATGCCAAGACGTTGATCGGGGCGGCCGTCAATGATGACGGTACCGCTGACGTTTACGCGCAGTTTGATGAGAAGACTGACAAGCATCGGTTGATGATTGCGCGCCGCCACCACGGCAACGTGAGGTTGTCCCATCTGGATGCTGATTTTGTTCATGGGGCTGACTATGCTGCCCTGTCCAATGCGGCCAAGACGTTCCAAGGTCTGACTCCGGAAGGTACCAAGGTACAGCGTGGTGAAGGCGAGAAGCTGCGCGATCAGACTGTCAACGACTTCCACGGGGCTATGCAGTGGCTGTTGGCTGAGGCTGAGCGTGGGGTTTCTCGGCAGCGGTATAAGGGGCTGGGGGAGATGAATCCTGAGCAGCTGTTTGAGACGACCCTTGACGTTACGCAGCGGCGGTTGCTGAAGGTGCAGATTGAGGATGCTATTGCGGCGGATCAGATCTTTACCACGCTGATGGGGGATGAGGTGGAGCCGCGGCGGAACTTTATTGAGTCTAATGCGCTGGTGGCGCGGAATATTGATGTCTGATGGTGCCGGGGTAGGTCTCAAAATATTTGAGAAAAATCCACAAATAAGTGACTCAGCCTGGGATGGGAATTGCGTCCTCCCTTGACGCAGCACACTCACGGGCAGAGGCACCATAGTCAGCTCGGATGATTTGTAATCATCACATGCAGCCGGCACCAATAAAATCAAGGGGTTACAGGTTTCTTCCTGTAACCCCTTGTGCTTTTTGCGGTTCAAGTACCCGGTGGGTAAGGGTGCGATTTTCTGTCAGAGCTATTCCGGCGATGCGAACTTCGCGCGGCGTGCTGATCTGAGCGAGCGAATTTTGAGTCAGTTGCTGTGATGAGGCAGCTCTCGGTTGGCTTCTGACACTCCAAATAAGAACAAACAACCGCGCGCATATCGGGCATTCCCGTTACCGTCCGTACCTCGTAGGTCAAGGTTGAAGGAGGCCTGAAACTCACTTTGAAGACGAGGCCAAAGCATGGCCTTCAGCGAACCCAGGCCATCCCGACAGGGGCTAACCCGGTCAAAACGGGTTAAAACCATACCTAACCCATTGGAAATCGCGTAGACTGTGGTCAGTTGCCGCCACTCTGGCGGTGCATTTCGTTTGGATGCAGACATGGACGACCGTTGGCTCTCCGTCGATGAAATCGCCGATTACCTCGGTGTCGCCAAAGACACCATCTATACCTGGGTGACCTCTAAAGGCATGCCAGGGCACAAAGTCGGGCGCTTCTGGAAATTCAAGAAGGAAGACGTAGACGCGTGGGTGCGAGAAGGTGGTGCTGCCGCCATCAGTCATGACTTTGACGACAAGGAGCCGCGCAATGCGTAAGCAGCGCTCAACACACGACAACAATGAAATGAGCGCCCTGGATCAAGATGCTCAAGTGCCCGATAGCGGCCTCGAGGAGGGCAAGGTCTTTGATTACATCACCGGCAAGCCGGTGAAAGACAGCGACAAAGAACAGGTTCGCCAGCGTATCGCACGTGCCGTCATTCACGAGTATGGCATTGCGGCCGAAGATATGGAGCCCGACTTCAAGGTCAAGGTGGAGGGCAAGAACCGTAGGCTCGACATCGCCATCTTCAAGCCCGGACAGGCTCACACGGGAGACAACCTCTCTCGCGCCGTAGTTGTCGAGAAGGAGCCCAAGCTCGGCACCAAGGGGGCATATCGCATGCGCGACCCGGAAGAGGCGCGCAAAGAATTTGAGGTGCTGGAAACTGTGATGGCCGGAGTCGAGAGCTGCGACTACGGCCTTTGGACTAACGGCCTGGAGTTCTTCTTTTTCAAGAAGGAAGTCACCCGCTTCGACACCAAGTTCAAGCCCATCGGCGACTGGCCAATGGGTGACGACACCTTCAGCGTTGAAGGCCGTTCGATGGGGCGCTTGCGCCGCGCCGACCCGGTGATGTTGCGCACCGCTTTCCGCCGTTGCCACAATTACATCCATGGCAACGAAGGGATGCCCAAGGATGCCGCCTTCTGGCAGTTCCTCTATCTCATCTTTTGCAAAATGTATGACGAGCAGCAGCCCAATGCTGCGCGTCGGTTTTGGGTGGGGCCGTTTGAGCCGTTTGAACCCGCTGGGCGCGAACAGATACGTCTTCGCATCTTCAGGATCGCTTGCTGTCACCCGAAGACGCTCTGGAGCTGGGCAAGCAAGTGATTGAAGGCTTGGTGCACTTGCATGCACAGGGCTTCCACCACTGCGACATCAAGCCGCGCAATCTCCTGTGGACACAGAAGGGCGCGAAGATCATCGACTTCAACGTCTCGGTGCGTGCCGATGACAAAGATTCGCGCGGCGGAGGCTCGCGCCGCTATCTGCCTCCAGATTTTGACCCCGAAGTCATTCCGCACAATGGCGAGCGCGCGGACCGCGATCTGTACGCTTTGGGCTTGACTCTGTATGAGGCCCTGACCTCCCGCTACCCCTGGGACACGACCGAGCCTCCCATCAACAAGCCTGCGCCAGACCCGCGGGAGTTGTCAGGCTTTGCCGACCTGGCGCCGGAGTTGGTGAATGTGGTGCTGAAGGCCATTGCCCCGCGTCGGGCAGAGCGCTACCACTCCGCCATGGATTTTCGTGATGCCCTGGCAGAGGTGCGCCACGCAAGGCGCATTCAAACGGTGAGCCTGACGGCGATGGCTGCCGCAGCCAGTAGTGGCAATGCGGTGCTGTTCGAATCCGAACCCAACAGCAACGCCTTCGTCTCGCACTTGCTGACGCTCTATAGCCAGAGCCGCCGCAGCAATGCTGGTACGCGCGGCATGGATGCCCTGGGCTTCTCCGCCTATGTGGACACGGCACTGGATCGAGCGCTGTTGCCCGCCGTGCTGCTGGGTGAGTTCCGCTTGGTGTTGATATCAGGCAATGCGGGTGATGGCAAGACGGCCTTCTTGCAGCGCCTGGAGAAGGAAGTCGAAGCCCGTGGGGGGGCGGCCAATCGCGGCCTGCCCAACGGCAGCGAGCTGACCTTGGACGGCAAGCGCTACCTGATCAACTACGACGGTAGTCAGGATGAGGGCAACAAGGACAACAACCAGGTCTTGTTGGATTTCTTGGCCCCGTTCAAAGGCAGTGATACCAGCGGTTGGAAGCCTCAAGAGACCCGCCTCATTGCGATCAACGAAGGCCGGTTGGTGGACTTCCTGGCGACGCATGAGGGCGACTTCCCGGCACTGACAGCGCTGGTTCGGCGGGCGTTCTCAACGGGTGAGGCCGAGTCAGGCGTGGCGGTGGTGAACCTGAACCTGCGGAGTGTCGTGGCCGATGCTGATGGCGGTTCGATTCTGGAGCGTACGCTGCAAAGCATCGTGCAGCCCAAGAACTGGTCGGCCTGTGAGCGCTGTGATTTGAAGGACAGCTGCTATGCCCTTTACAACGCGCGTAGCTTCCAGGACGAAATCGCTGGCCCTCGCTTGCTGGAGCGGCTCAAGACGCTTTACACCATGGCGCACCTGCGGGGGCGCTTGCACATCACGATGCGCGATCTGCGCTCGGCCCTGTCGTTCATGCTGATTGGCAACCGCGACTGCGGCGAGATTCATGCGCTGTATTCGGCCGGGAAACATGATGAAGTCGCCCGTAGCTTCTACTTCAATAGCTGGATGGGCGGCGGGCAGCCAACATCGGATCGCTTGCTCACCTTGTTGAGGGATCTTGATGTAGGCAAGCAGGAAGACCCGCGTTTTGACCGAGGGCTGGATTTCGTGCAGCCGGATGACCGCGCCTTGTTCCGATTTGAGCGTCGGGGCCAGTTCGATTTCGAGGTGTTGAAGCGCTTGTTCGGAGAGCTGCCGCGCGGCTTGTCAGATTCGTCTATGCGACATCGTGCGCGTAAGCATCGGGGGTATGTGGCGATGGCTCGCCGCAAGCACTTCTTCGAGAGGCGCGACACAAGCTGGGAAAAGATGCTGCCGTACCGCTCAGCCAAACGCATGGTGGAGATCGTTCGTGGCGCTACGCCAATTGATGAACTCACGAGCGAAATTCTGCATGCCATCAACCGAGGCGAGGGGCTGCAGCGACCGGAGCGCCTAGGTGCCAGCTTGGCCTTGCAGTTGCGACAGGTCGAACACGGAACGGTTCGCAGCTACCGGCTCTTCCCGGTGGAGGGCTTTGGGCTTCAGGTGCAAGACTTTGCGCCCAAGGCTCGCTTCGTTGAGCATCTGCCGACAGGCCTGCTGTTGAAGTTCCAGGGTCAGGGGGCCGGTGCCATCACCAGTGAACTGATCATCAACCTTGATGTGTTCGAAATGTTGGTGCGCCTGAATGAAGGCTACCGGCCCAGCGTCGAGGAAATGCAGGGCTTCTATCTCTGTCTCGGCGTCTTCAAGAACAGCCTCAACGCACAGCCCTATCGGGAAATTCTGCTGACCACGACCGGCCATGACTTCTATCGCCTTGCTCGCCATGACGATGGCCGTGTGGAGATGCGTTTGCTGCGGGGGCCGGTAGCGGATGTGCGTAAAGAAGAGGTCATAGAACACGGCGTCAGGGGGAAATGATGGCATTGCAGAAGAAGGACAGGGAGTTCCGACTCCCGAAGATCAGCTATCTCGACTTCAAGACCATCGAGATGGACCGGGTGCTCACGGGCCTGTTTGAGCGCTTGGAACACGGCGGCTATCCCAGCGTGTTTCGTGACAAGCGTGAACTGACTGTGGGCAAGTTCGTGGACGATATCCTCGACGCCAGCGACAAATTCTTGGGCTTCACGCAGCACCGGGACATGGTGGAGCGTTGGGTGGAAACCCACCTGATGGACATCGTGAACCGGGGCAAGAAGAATGCGGCTGTGGCTGGCCCTCGACCCCTGCATGGCTACACCTACCGTTTTCGCAACCCCAAGCATTCGCGTGACTACGGCGCGGCCCAGCACCTCTATCAGATGCTGCACCACGCTCGGAATCTTTCAGGCCACAAAGCCATTGAGCACTTGAAGGCCTTCTTCTTTGATGGTTTCGACAAGCTAACTCGCGAGCTGAACGACAAGGCACTAACGGACATCGAGACGGCCACGCTGCTGCACTTCTTGTCTCAGCGTAAAGACACGGCAGACACGCGTGCAGGGGGCGACCGCTTTGCGCCGGTGTGCATTGGATCGGCAGACTTGATGGCGGAGGACATTCAGCGACTGCTGTTCTACAAGCCCTTCATGCCGCGCTCGGTGATGGTGGAGTACCTGAAGGTGCTGCTCTCGTTCCACCTGGCGCTGTATCACCTGCGCTTGTTGAAACTGCTGCCTGCCTGGCAGAAGCTGGAGGGCGCAAATTCGCTGTGCGCAGAGTTGGCGTGCCCCATGAAGCCGCGCGAACAGCGTGATCCGCAGGGGGACTGCCCCTACAAGCTGGGATTGTTTGTTGACCTCTCCGGCAGCGCTGAGTCAGCAACGGCAACGCTCGCTGAGCGCAGTGCCGATGGGTATTACCGGCGCATCCCAAGTTTCGTCCGCGCGTACTTCGTTGCCAAAAAGCTCGACGAGTTCTCAGAGCATCTGGTCCGACGTGGCAAGTTGATCCGCCCCTTGAACTCAGTATTCTCCGTTGGCGAACTCTATGGGCTGCAAGGTGAACCCTTCGCGGAAGAGCGTAACAAGTTCTTCGGCGAGCGCCTGGCCGGGCTTCTGGAGTCCCTCTCGGAAGGGGATGCGGGGTTGGATGCCGAAGTAGCGGCCATCACCAAGATGGGGCTCTCGGATTTCGAGACATACATCGAAATTTTGGTGGCCCTTCGTGGCTCCTTCCACAGGAAGTACATCATTGAGTCGCTGGACGCGACGATGCTGAAGAACAAGTCGGGAGCGCTGCTCGCTCAGACCCGCGCACGGAACGCGCCCCGACGGTTCGCGCTTGAAAGCCGCCTGCTGGAAGTGCTTCTGCAGATTGCAGTCTTGCGCCCAGGAGGGGAGCAAGGCTACTTCACAGGTGAGATGCGGATCGATGATCTGCTGTACTTCCTGCGTGAGCGCTACGGCCTCTACATCGATCAGCTGCCGCCCGGCGAAGGGTTCGCAACGCCCACTATCGACGAGCGGAAAGCCTTGCGAAGCAATGTGCAGGCCTTCACCGGACGCCTCCGAGAGATTGGTTTCTATCGAGACTTGTCCGACGCGTATGTAACCCAGACAGTTGTGCCGCGCTACACGATTGCAGAACGAGCAGAAGGAGCGCGCACATGAGCCAGGGTCTGCGTGAACTCACCAGTCAAGAACTGAACGCGGCGCTTGAGTCCGTCTTGCTGCCGAGACTGTCCAAGCTTCTGGCTGCCCGCGACCTTGGGCATTGCATGCGTGTCACGGATCTGGACCGTGAGCTGATGATTCGTTTGGCCGGTGGCCTTCGGGCGGCCGTTCCTTCTGCCAACGTGGTGGTATTGGCAGACGATAGTCTTCGTGCACTGGCGCCGGATTTGGCCGTCAGCAGCACCAAGCTGGTCGAGCTACGGAACCCGCTGCCCAACGACGAGCTTCGGCCACCGCTGCTCGTGTTTGTGCCAAACGATCTGCGTGCTTCCGCGGAGGACTCTTTTGGGGTCGCGACGTTTGAAGAGGTGTCAATTGACGGCTCCTACGCCGAGCTGAATGCGCAGCTGATTACGCAGGTTCCAGCCAATCTCCGAGTTGCAGTCGAGGCATGTTTGAGTGAGCTGCGCCGTGGTGATGCCCGTTGGCGATATGCCGATGATGCCGCAGTGGCCCGGTATCTGCTCACCTGTCAGGTCAACGACTTTGATCAGGAAGCCATGGGCGCGGCACTGTTCGAACTGGCCCTCGTGCCTGATTTTGAGTTGTTCCAGCAGGCCGAACGTGCGCCTGTGCGGGTAGGGCGCAACCGCGAGTGTGTCGAGCGGGTCACGTGGTCCACCAAGACGGAGCGCGTCCGCGCCCTTGAGTTGGGCTTGCTTGATCCAGCTTTCTGCAAGCAGTTGGGCGAGTTCTTTTCGCGGGTCGGCGTTGCCAATCCAAGGGAGTGGACGCAACTGGTCGTCCGTGACCGTGTGCATTGGCCACTAGCCTTCAACAAGTGGCTGTTTGAGGACGGGGGCGTCAACCCCGATACTATCTACATTGGCGATGTTGTCCTGCCAGACTTGCCGGTGGTGAAGGATGACAACGAAGACCCCCGTTTGGCAGAGCTGATTGGGCATAGAGTATTGCCCATCTCGAAGACCGGATTGAAGAAGTTTAGCGTCTCGTTCAGAGTCGATCCCGTGCCATCAAAGGTGGAGGGCTTGTCCCGGTTTGTGGCGGAGGTGGTGTCGCGTGACAACGGCCCAACAGGCCTGCGCCGCCGCAAAGCGGCATGGACCAAAGGCACCGATTCAGGGGTGATCGCCTTTTCGTCGATTGGCAAGATCGACTGGGAAGAAGGCTGGCACTTCGTTCGTGTGTATGCGGAAACCGAGGATGGTGACCGCATTCCGCTCGCCGATGGCGAGGGCAATCCTGTTCGCTTCAACAGCGATGCATCGGAAGCGCACGCCAATCCCAACGACAGCGATCTCTTCTATGTGCTCGCCGATGATGAGGTGGAGGTTGAGCCCCCGCAACGCGCGGTACCGCGAGAGCCTAGCCTGATGCACGCCTTGCTACGCGCGCGATTTGCGGCTGTGGCGCAGGATCGAGACCCCAGTTCAGTTTCGATCACGGGCTGTGCTTGGGTGGAGCGAAGCAGCAAGGCTGCGGCCAGTGGCGAGACCTTGGAGGTTCGCCTGGGCAAAGAAGGAAAAGCGAACGTCTTGGTGTCTGGTGTATTGGCCGGCCTGGAACGTGCGTTTCTTGACGACCCGGACGGCATCAATCGATTGAGGCTGTCGGTCAGCGCATCTGGCGTTGCTACGCGCTCAACGATCTCCTTCAAATGGCCCGTCTCCGACGAGGCGACAAGATTCCGTGAAGCTCGGGCAACACTCTTTGGTGCTGTCTTGCAGGGCGATCAGCGTCTGATCATGCAGGCCAGCGATCTTCTGAGCTTGCAGGAGCCCGTTCAGAACTATGCGGCTGCCTATCTGACTTGGATCGATGCGGTACTGGTTCGATCCGGCTCAACCGATGCCGCCGTCGTTCGCCAAGCGGTGGACGAGTTGCGTTGCGCACTCACCATCGATTCGGTGGCTTTGGCGCTGGAGGACTATCAAGGTAGGCGACGCGACGCTGTTTTATTGGGCCCGACACATCCTCTGCGTGCGAACTGGCATGCTGCGTGGAGCCAGCTTGGACAGACCTGGGTGGAGCGCACTCAGTCGAGTGGCCGTGAGTTTGTGGTCCCAACCCGCGACGCGGTGATCAAGCAGCTTGCGCCTGCCGCTTTTCCTCCGGTGCTGCCCTTCGGTGAGGAGCTTGGGCGCACAGCGCTGGCAGTGGACAACATCAACCCGTTCTGGTCACTGTATGCAGCGACTGACGAGAAAGACCCTCGTGGTTTGGTTGGGGAGGTATGTGCCGCGCTCGGCCTGCCGGAGCCTGCCATCGGCGGCGCGACCATCGACAGCGCCTACTTGGCAGCTCGGGTACAGCGCTATCTAATTCAACACCCGTATGTTGAGACTCTGACAATCAACGCGTTCAATGCGGGGCGAGCGGGGGCCTTGGCCGAAGTGCTGCTGGCACTGCAGCGTCATCCCGAGTTTGCTGATATTCGGTACGACATTAGGCTGTTCGTGCTCGATCCGGCTGCGCCATCGACAGGGGAAGCTTTGCTAGAGCTGTTGGCGCCGGATTCTGGAACGAGCGCAAAGGAGGCTGATGCATTCTCAACGCCGACTGACAGCCATCTACACCCGAAGCTGCGATTGGCAATCCGAGCGATCAAGGAGTTTCGAGACGACCCGGATTTACATTCGGCACATCTGTCGTTCCTGTTTGACTTGTTCCCTGCCGAAGAGATTCGTGCCATAGACGTTCTTGACTCGGATGATGCCTCCTTCGTCCATGGCCTGGTTCAGCCCTTTGAAGTGGACTACCTGGAGGACGAGCAGTCTATTACCTGGCTTCGTCGCCCGCTACACGGTGTCGCGGAGCCGATTGAGGGGGCGGAGGCACTGTCCGATTTGATGGGGGGCATTTCACGTGCAGCATCGGTTGCCGTGGCAACCGTGGCACGTAGCCAGTACTTACCGCATGCGCGGCCTGTAGTGGCGTTGAGTCTGTCGGCAGACGAGCGAGCAATGCTTCATCAGGTGCACGAGGTCAGTGATTGGGTGCTCACGATTGACCGAAACCTGGGCATCGAGTTTTTTGACCATCGGCGGCACTCCACACGCCCTGACTATCTGATCGATCACTCCCCCGACATGGCCAATGCGATGAGCCATCGGTTGGCAATTACTTCGCGCTCTGTGGCTGAGCTGGAGTCGTTGTTGGTGCCCATTCTGGGCGAGTACGGTCTGCCAAGTACGGGGCGCCATGCCTTGGTGATGCTGGATCAGCTGCGCTCGCTGTCTGGCCGCTTGGCCCTGAAGTTGTTGTCGTCGTCATCGCAAAGAGCTGAGGCGATGGGGCTCGCACTCTCCCGCTTGTTTCTCGAACATCAAGGTGTTTTCCAGAACCAGGTCGTGGTGCCGTTGGATGCGCATTTGGAGTTGTACAAGCCCCTTCGGCAGAGCGCCGAAGAGATGGGGGATGAGGTTAGCTTCCGGCGAACTGATCTTGCCCTGTTCGATCTTGATCCGGCCAGCCGCGAGTTGACTTGCAGGTTGGTCGAGGTTAAGTGCTACAGCCAGGTTGGTGATGTAGCTGCCTACGCGCAATTGAAGGCGTCCATTGCTGAGCAAATCGCGCAGACGGAACAGGTTCTCGCATACCACTTCGACCCCAAGCACGGTGAGGTGGATCGCCCGGATCGCCCGATCAAAAACCGTGACCTCGCTGCATTGCTGGGTTTCTATCTGGATCGCTCAGAGCGGTACGGCGTCGTCCTGCCTGAGGCAGCAAAAGAGGCGCACTACTTCTTGCGGCGTTTGGATGAGCGTCCTTACACGCTGAAGTTCACGCGAAGCGCTGTGGTGTTTGACTTCAGCAAGCCAGGCACAGAACCGGCCGAGCATGAGAACGGCATAGAGTTCTACCGAATTGGCAGTGATCTGATTCGGCAATTGGTTGAGTCGGCGGTCACCGACACGGAGACTATCGCCAGCTTGCAGGTCGCCCGGTCCGCAGATACGGCACGGGAAGTCACTCAGGAGCTGCTGCGCCGCAGGGAACTGGCTCCAGCCGTCCCGACCTTTGAGACTGCAGCCTTCCTGAGCCCACCTCGTGATCGAACGCTGGCTTGGGATGACGGCCCACGGGTTACCTACCAGCCACCCGAAGTTGTCCCTGCCGCGCAGGCGCGCGAACCGGAGCCTGCAGTGGTGGTGGCCCCTGTGGTGATTGCACCTGCTCAGTCGCCAATCGCTACGCCAGAGCCGACGCCATCTGCAGCGGATAATCAGAAGCTGACTCAGGTGCAGGAGGACGAAGTGGTATTGGCTGGGACTGTCCCCGCCGTCGCGCCTGCATTTGAGGCAGTTGCAGCCCTCGGCAGTCGGGTTGCCTACGACATCATGCTCGGCGCGACCGGATCAACTCCTCAGTACGGCTTACTTGGTGAGGTGTCTGGGCGCAAGGTTGCGCTAGACCTCAATCAGACTCACACCATCAGTCTGTTCGGTGTTCAAGGGGGCGGGAAGAGCTACACATTAGGTAGCGTTGCGGAAATGGCCTCGCTGGCTATACCTGGCATCAACTGCCTGCCCGAGCCGCTGTCCACGGTGATCTTCCACTACAGCCCGACCATGGACTACAAGCCAGAGTTTACGTCGATGGTGGGCGCCAATAGCGTTGAGGACCAGATTCGTGCGCTGAAGGAGGTGTACGGCGCAGAGCCGAAGGCCCTGGCCGATGTATTGCTGCTTGTGCCAGCAGACAAGATCGAAGAACGGCGGGCGGAGTATCCGGATATAGAGGTGTCGTCGCTGCAATTCTCTGCGTCGGAGTTGAAGGCCTCGCACTGGAAGTTCCTGATGGGGGCCGTGGGCAATCAGGCCACCTACATCCGCCAAATCATGCGCATCATGAAGTCCATGCGCGACGACATCAGCCTGGAAGGGCTGCGTGCCGGTATCGAAGCTTCGTCCGTCCCTGATCACTTGAAGGAGCTGGCCAAGATGCGCCTAGACTTGGCCGCCGAGTACATCAACGATTCGACCTCACTCACCGAGGCAGTTAAGCCTGGGCGCTTGATCATCGTGGACCTTCGAGACGAGTTCATCGAAAAGGATGAAGCTCTTGGGCTCTTCGTTGTGCTGTTGCAGCTGTTTGCAGATGCTCGGATTGATGGGCGCAGCTTCAACAAGCTAGTGGTGTTCGATGAGGCCCACAAGTACATCGAAAGCCCAGACCTGGTTGCCGGGCTGATCGAGGTGGTTCGGGAAATGCGGCACAAGGGCGTGAGCATCATGGTGGCCAGCCAAGACCCACCATCTGTGCCGGTCAGCCTGATCGAGCTGTCTAGTCAGATCATCATGCACAAGTTCAACTCGCCTGCCTGGCTGAAACACATCCAGAAAGCCAACGCTGCACTCGGTAATTTGACGCCTGAGCGCATGGCTCAGCTTAAGGCCGGTGAGGCCTACATATGGTCAAGCAAGGCCACTGACGAGTCGTTCTCAAAGGGTGCTGTCAAACTGCGGTGCAGGCCCCGTGTGACGCAGCACGGTGGCGCCACACGGGTGGCGGTCAGCGATTGATGACTGTCTGATTTGTAGCGAGGAGATATTGGGGGCTGGCGCGGCCCCAAAGTGTCCGGAAAAAGTTATGAGACAAACTGCGGGTTGAAGATCGAGAGGTCAATTGAGTGAGCCGTGGATCAAGTGTCAAGCGGCATCTCAGCTCGGCCGAAGTTCGGAAGCTTTTCTAATACTAGACCTTCCTATTGTTTATAGAGATGCGACGAGAGGAGGCGAACGGTGCCCTACAAACTACCAAGAGAAAACAGGGAGCGTTGCATGACCGATGAGGTGATTCATGTTGTGGCCCAGGAGGCATTGGAGACCTTCGGAAAGGTGGAGTCACTAGCGCAAGAGCAACTGACATCTGCGCAGCGCTCGGACCCCCGCAATAGTCTAGCGATTCAGCAGTCACTGAATAACCGGGCTGCAGTGGAAAATCTGACATCTATCGGTGATAGCAATACACGCGCGCTCTTGGCATTGGTCCGAACGCCGGCAATTGCTCGCGTGGTCGTAGCAGGCGAAGATGGCCAACCGGACACCTACTACATCTGCCGTAGTACGGGCATTGTGGTCCCGGGCATCAAGTTGGCAGGCTATCGGACCGATCTCGGTAGGCTCGCATCGCTGAATGTTGGTGACGAGGAAGAATTCGCGATCGGTAAGCGGCTCGTCTGGCTGAAGGTGTTGGAAAAGCTGGAACTCCAGCCTCATAAGGCTCAGGACGAATGGGATTCCTTACCTTCCGTGTGGCGCCGGGAGTCTGAAGTTCCATTGACCATTCAGTCGCTCAGAGAGTTGATTCAACCCCCTGCGGAAGATGCCGGTTTCATGGCCATTCTTGATGCCGGGAGAATCGATAGCAATGTGGTCGAAGGGCTGACCCACCAGATCCGCACAGCCATGACTTTGCGGGATCAAGCGGTTCTCGATAAGTTTCAGGATGAGATTTTCCGCTTGCCATTAGACCGTCGGCTCATCATTCTGGGCCCGCCCGGGACGGGCAAGACTACGACGCTGATCAAGCGCTTAGGTCAGAAGCTGGATCAGGACCCCGCTGTAGACCGTGATGGAGCGGCTGAGTCTCGCAAGGGCCGGTGGATGATGTTCACACCCTCGGAATTACTCAAGCAATACCTAAAGGAGGCATTCGGTCGCGAAGGAATAGCGGCACCGGACGAGCGGATCAAGACGTGGGCAAAGCGGCGTCACGAACTTGCTCGACAAGTCTTTGGCATCCTCAAGACCAGTACTGGCGGGACACTTATCCTCAAGGAGGACAAGGACCATCTGCCGGCAGTCGTAATTGAGGATCCGCGTTCCTGGTTCGATCAGTTCCGCATTTTCCACCAGCAGCGGGTAGCCGCTGCATTGGAACAAGGGGTGGCGACATTGCATGATGTGTCGCCCGGAAGTGCTGGTGCCCTGTTGCAACGCATTTCGGGCCTGTTACCAGCATTGAAGGATGGGAAAATTCTGAACGTCTACTCTAGGCTTCACGAGTTAGAGGAGGACATCGAGCCGCTCCTCAAGCAGAGCAAGGCAAAAACGGAGAAGTGGATCGAAGAGCAGGGTGGTGTCCTGTACCGGCAGAACAAGTCGGTTTTCAATGACTTGAACGATTTTCTCGAATCTCTCAACCAGTCTGACGAAGATGAGGATGAGGAGAACGAGTTCGACGATGATGTCGGCGACACAGTCGTCCAACAGCCAAGCGGCAACCCCGCCCAGAAAGGCTTCCAGGCGTACCGGCGCTTCCTGCAGTCATATGCTCGGAGCCGATTCAAAGGCCGGCAACCTAGCAAGGCGTCGCGTGCTGCTCGAATTCGGGATTGGGTGGGGGATCGCCTGCCCGAGAATGAACGATTGAAGGCCCTCGGCGAGGAGATGACTTTTCAGAATGCATTGCGGCGCTTCCGAAATGCGTGGAAGCGCTACCTCCTGGAGGTGCCTCTCAGCTACCGTGCATTCCGGCGGCAGTGCCTCGCACAAGGCGGTTTCGAGTATCGACGTCCGGAGGCAGTGGCACATGTCGATGCGACGGAACTGGATGCTATCCTGCTGCTGATGCTTCGCTCAGCCCGTGAACTCATGATGCTGGGATTTGTGCAACGCAGACTCGACGAACCGAAGTTCGGTGAGTTGCAACGAATAGCCGGGCAGTTCCAGCAGCAGGTGCTGGTGGATGAGGCAACGGATTTCTCGGTGCTGCAATTGGCCTGCATGGAGGCACTGACGGATCTGAAGACTCAGTCGTTCTTCGCGTGCGGGGACTTCAATCAACGTATCACAAGTCATGGCGTGCGCAGCCGAGAACAACTGAGCTGGATCTCGGCGAGGCTGGAGGCGCGTAGCATCAATACCGTCTATCGTCAGAGCCGCAAGCTCAACGCCTTTGCCGCTGAACTGCTGGCCCTTATGGGCGGCGATGTCTCGGCTCAAGCGCAGTTGCCCGAACATTCAAATCATGAGGGCGTTGCGCCAGTACTTGCCGAGCTGATTCAAGAGTCCGATACGGCGTCTTGGTTGCTGGCGCGCATCAAAGAGATCGAGAACACAGTCAAGGACATGCCCAGCATCGCCATACTTGTGCCGTCAGAGGATCAAGTCAAGCTAGTGGCTGAAGCACTAAATCAGCGGTTGGAAGAAATCAACATGCGGGCTGTCGCC
Organism: Cupriavidus nantongensis; assembly: GCF_041726985.1. Lineage (GTDB taxonomy): Bacteria > Pseudomonadota > Gammaproteobacteria > Burkholderiales > Burkholderiaceae > Cupriavidus > Cupriavidus nantongensis_A. The sequence continues at coordinate 19,968 of NZ_CP168303.1, forward strand.
TGTGTGGATGGTCAAGTGTTGGGCGATCAAGGTGATATCCGAGTTTTCGACGTGCAGCACATCAAGGGGCTGGAATTCGAAGCTGTGTTCTTCGTGGGTGTAGACGCATTGGCTGAAACCAAGACCGAGATCTTCGACCGTTTCGTTTATGTCGGTGCTACGCGTGCGGCAACGTACCTAGGCATGGTGTGTCGGGGTGATCTACCTGAACGGTTGCGGCCACTCCGGCCGCTGTTTGTTCCCCAATGGCCCGTGTAGCGAGGTCGGTGTCGGGGGAGTGGCTGGCACCTACTGGCAGATCGTTACTCCCCAGATGGAGCCTACTCCAAGAGAGTTCCATTCCATCGGATTGCTGCACGTCCCCCAAGGTCACAGGGCATTGCCAGGCACCAACACCAACGACGGTGACAGCCTGCAAAGAGAACAACTCGCCGCGTGGTTCTCCGCAGTCCGCGCGTTACACAATTCCAGCCATGCGCCAACCGTTTTGGCCGTAAGGCTGGACAGCTTCAGGGCCATCAAAGGGTAAAGCGGCCCGCGCTCCGTTTGCTTTGGTTAATTCGCCGCCCGGTGCAATGAGCTTGAGGTGGTCGTTGATATGATGCCCGCGTATTTGTCCTCGCCTTCGCACCACCTCGCGAAAGCCTTACGCATGCGAAAGCCATAGGCAGCGCTGGTTGGCCGAACCGGTACCTCTGATAGCCGGGGGATCTTAGTTTCTCGTCTTCGGCAAGATTTTGGTTGCGCAGGATGTTGAGATAGTCGGCCCACGCCGTTTTGACACACCAGGATCAAGGCGAGTACGACGATTTCTTCGCCACGCAAATTTTTGAGCAGCTTCTTAAAAAGGTACTTGCGATATACGAAGAAGATGGATTTGCGCTAAGCAACCCGGTTAAGCTTGTTAATTCACCGGGGCTCGAACCCTCTCCAGCCGCCCTGCCCTCTTCCGGTAAACACCTTCTCTTCGCAGGACAAGGCGATCCCGTAGAGGTTCGCGCAATCCATAAAGACCATAACGCTCTCCATGTGAGCGTTACGTTGGTTGGCCAGCTTCGCGGCCGCCGGCATAGTCCATACGATGCCCATAAAACTAGCGTTTCAAGACGAGAAGCTCCGCACGGTGTGTGAGAGTCCGGTTTCGGCGAAGCGGAAATACGGGGAGGTCGCTGGGCGGGCGATTCAAAGCAGGCTGGCAGACTTGCGCGCGGGAGACTCTCCGCTTAAGTTCTGACGTGCCCGCGCAACCCCTTTGGCATTGCCACGAACGCTTTTAAGTCTCAGGTTCCTTGGCCGTGATAGCGGAAATCAACTCGATATTTTTCTCATCTCCATCCATGCCATGATGGATATGGCGATGGCAGGCAGGACATATGGCTGCAACATAACGTGGATGATCAAGTCCCCCATCTGACACGCGTGTAGTGTGATGTGGTTCAAGATAGGCTGAGCCGTCTTTTCGCTTGAACGGTGCCGGCTGCTGGCATGACTCGCAAATGCCGGCAGCCCGCAGTAGTACGTAGTCCTTTACTCGCTTGCTGCGCCGATAGAGCTTTCGCAGTGTGGCCTCACCCACGTCATTGCCGGAATCGTGAACAGCCTCGATGGCGCGCTTACGGGCCTCTTCCAAACTGGTTGGCGCTGGATCATCCATCGCCTCGTCTTCGGGCAGCGCATTGCTCTCCTCGTCGAATAGCGCGACAGGAACAAGTTGAAAGACGATAATGTTTCGTTGCGTCCCTTCCCTGTCGGGACCACGGCGGATCGTGTGGCCGGCGTAGGTATGCTCGCCTAGATATTCCTGTCCTTTCCCTTTCCCCAGCGACTTAAAGAGGTGCAGCGCCTGCCCGTTAGCGGCGTGCTCTCGGATGGCAAGGTTCCCGCGTTTGAATACCATATCGCCGACTTGCCCTTCCCCTGTGTACGAGAATATGCCGAGCTCGTCGCGGCCGTCAAAGTAGCCATACTGCTCGCCGCTTTCGCCTGTGAAGATGAAGATGGCTGGTACTTTGCTGGACGCAGCTATGCCGCTTTGGCGGCTGCCGCCAAAGCGATCGTGAATCTCCGTTTGCCGATGGTAGACCTGTCCCAGCGCGAATTTTGGAGGTTCGAACACCGCGAACGGGGAGCTCCCGTTAGGGAGCCGGACAATGCTGAAGCCCAGGTTTTCAAGGTAAGCGTTTGTTTGCTCTCCCCCGCTAAAGCGTGAAACGGGCACGCCTGTCGCCATCGATAGAATTTGCTTAGGCGGATACAGCTCACCTTGATCGGAGATCGCGTAAAGCTGCGACTTCTTGGTTTCCCAATCTTCCCATTTCCGGGTACCACGCAGCACCCGATCGAACTCGTCTAATGCCGACCTGATGGTCGCCTGCGTGACATGTGGAATGTGCAATTTTTCCCCCGCGACTGCGACGTCTACCGATGACTGCAATCAGAAATTTCTGATATTTTTGGTCATTATGTAGCGCGCGACGCCAGCAAGCAATGGCTTGGAGGGCCTCTCGAATTAGAGGGGCGGAGGCATGTCTGCCGGGCGACTGAACGGCCCAGGGGTTCAGTCGTGACATCAAATCCAACCTATCCCATTCTCTACATAAGGAATCCGGCAGTGAGGTTCGTCCTGGCAACGAATGTGCAGGCCTGTACTTGGGCTTTGCCAATTGCGGCCGGGAGGATCTTTGAGAATTGCCGTATTGGTCCGGAAGCGCTGTCGGTGGAGACTGGTCGCGTCACCAGCACAATGGTTGACCAGGTTTGACAGCCTGAATCCATGCAAGCCGGACGAACCAAGAGGCGGTATCCTCTCGTCTTTCGCCTATGCACACCCTTACGGGTGAGCCGTGGCGGGGGAGCCCCCCGGGCTCGCCGGTCCTTGCATCCGGTCTGTCAACCCTGCTCCGTGCTCGCCCACCCGATTGACAGCGGACGGCGGGCCTCTATCACCGATGCAAGGAGGTTCGCAATGCAACCCACCACCCCAGCTCCCCAAGAGCCCACCCTCGCCCAAAAACAAGCCCAGCTAGCCGAAAACCTGGCCAAAGTCGACCGCGCCCAGTTCCGCCGCCGCGCCAAGGCTGCCCCACCGCAACCCAGCAAAGCCGTCACCCTCGAGGACCACATCCTCGAAGTCAGCGACGACCTTCTGCGCGTCAGCGCCGGCTTCCAGTCCGTCCTGACCTTGCTGGACCTGCAGGCCGGCGATATCCCTGACAGCATCGGCCTGCACGCCCTGATTTCGCCGCTTAAGCGGCAGATCGACCGGTGCGCTGATCGCCTGCAGGCGCTTGCTTGACGAGGGCAGGCCTGCGCAATGCAGGCCTGACAGTAAAACGGCGTGAGCTGGTCTCGCGCCGTTCTGGTTGTGGCCTGGAGCTACTGAAAGACGCCACCCGCCTCAAGTCACCGCACTCACAAACGCCTCAAACGCCCTAGCCTCCACCGGCGGACAAAAGAAGTGCCCTTGCCCGTAATCGCAGCCAGCCGCCACCAGTATGTCCCGCTGCGACTCCGTCTCCACACCCTCCGCAATCACCCTGATGCGCAGCGCATGCGCCATGCTGATAATAGCGCGGCACAAAGCCACGTCGTCCGGCCCCCGCGTCAGCGAGCGGATAAAGGACTGGTCGATCTTGATGTAGTCGATGTCCAGCCGCCGCAGGTACGACAAGGACGAATACCCGGTGCCGAAGTCGTCGAGCGCGATCTCGATGCCGGCCGCCTGGAAGCGGGAGAGCTGGTCCATGACATCGGCGTTCTGCTCCATCAGCGAGCCTTCGGTGATCTCGATGACGAGGCTGCCCACCGGCACGTTCCTGCGCTCGATCATGCTGGACCAGGACTCGGGCCCGCTCGCCGGCGCGCAGAACTCCACGGGTGATTTGTTGACCGAGATCTGGAAGTCCTTGCCCAGCAGCATCTGCCAGCGCGCAAGCTGGTCCAGCGCTTCGGTCAGCACCCAGCGGCCAATGTCGATGATGAGGCCGGATTCCTCCGCAACGGCAATGAAATCAGCCGGGCGGATCGGCCCGCGCACCGGATGGTCCCAGCGGATCAGGGCCTCGGCCTTGCAGATCTTGCCCGTGCGCAGGTCGACAATGGGCTGGTAGTGCAGCGCGAACTGCCCGGCCGCCAGCGCCGTGCGCAGGTCCTGCGTGATGCGCAGGCGCTCCCGCTCCACCTGCAGCAGCGCCTGCGAGAAGACCTTCCAGCGATTGCGGCCCTCTGCCTTGGCGGCAAACATCGCCTGGTCGGCGCACACCAGCAGGGCCTCGGCGTTGTCGGCGTCGTTGGGCCAGGTCGCCACGCCGATGCTGGCCGACACCACCACCAGCTCGCCGGCCAGGTGGTAAGGGGCGGCAATCCGCTCCAGGATCGCCTGGGCAATGTCGCCGGCAACGCCGGCATCGCCCACCGCGGGCAGGATCACGGTGAACTCGTCGCCGGCCAGCCGCGCCACGGTATCCGATGCGCGCACCGATGCCGCAATGCGCCGCGCCGCCTCCAGCAGCAACTGGTCGCCCTGGTCGTGGCCCAGGGTATCGTTCACCTCCTTGAAGCGATCCAGGTCGATGAACAGCAGCGCCAGCACGTCCTGCGTGCCGCGCGAACGCTCGATCTCCTGCTCCATCCGGTCGAAGAACAGGCGGCGGTTGGGCAGGTCCGTGAGCGCATCGAAATTCGCCTGGTGCCGGATGACGTCCTCCGCCTGGCGCTTCTCGGTCATGTCATGGATCAGCGCAACGCGGCGGCGCTCGCCATACGCGTGGGCCAGGTAGGTATCCACGGTCAGGTAGGCGGGAAACTCGCTGCCGTCCTTGCGGCGGATCGAGAGTTCGCCGCTCCAGCTGCCCTTGGCTGCCACGGTGGCCCGCAGGCGATCGACCAGTCCTGCCGCATTGCCTGCTCCGCTGACGCTATAGCCCGGGCGCCCTCGAATCTCTTCGGCGGTATAGCCGGTGGCCGCGGCAAAGGCCGGATTCACGTCGATGATGGTGCCATCGAGCGACGTCACCATCATCGCCTCGCTGCTGGACGAATAGACCAGCGACGCCAGCCGCATCTCCTCCATATGGCGCCGTCGCTCCGCCATGGAGCGGCGCAGGCTGTAGTACAACAGGGCAAGCAGCAGCGTGGAAGCGATGGCACCGGCCAGGGCAACGCGGCGATAGACCACGTAGGGCGCCAGCACCAGGCTGACCGACTCGCCCACCACGAAATTGAGCCCGTACTCCGGCAAACGGTAATAGCCGAAGACCCGCTCCACGCCTTCGGAGCCCGACACCGCCCGATAACTACCGGACGGCGGCGACCCGCTGGCGAGGTACGGCCGGTTGCTGACCGCCCTGGCCAGCGTGCCCTCCAGGGCCGGCACGCGCGCAATGACCTGGCCGGAAGTCTTGATGACCGATGCCACCTCGCCATCGCGGTCAGTGAACGTCTGCGCAAAGCTGGCGAACTGCTCCGGACTGACCGAGACCACGATGACCCCGTCGAAGCTGCCGGCGCGCAGGATGGGGCGCGTGAACTGGATCGACCATTTGCGCGAAACCTTGCCCTTCACCGGGTCGCTGATGAACAGCATGTCGCGCCCGCCCGCGTTCTGATGGACCCGGAAATGCTCGCGCCCGCTCAGGTCGACCTTCTGGCCGGGCGTGGGCGGGGCGATGGACGAGTAGATGAGCAGGCCATGCTTGTCGATCACCGACACCTGGAACGACAGGTCCACCACCAGGTTCTCCCGCTCACGCACCATCTCGATAAATCCCGGCTGGCCGGCCAGCCAACTGGCCCGCAGGTCCAGCAGGAACTCGGACAGGCGCAGGATGCTGGATTTCGAGTACGCACCGAACGCCTGGGCCTGCGTCTGGGTACGCTTGGCTGCGTCGTGCAGCAAGCGGTCCCGCTCGCTCACGAGCTGATACGCCACGAACGCCCATGTTGCAATCAGCCACGCCGCCGCCGCCAGGTTCAACGGTGAAAAGACCGCGCGCAGGCGCTGCAGCGCCTTGTCATAGCGGGTGGTCGAGGGTTCTGGCATCAAATGGGTGTCGCCGCGCGGCGAAGGATTGACATCCATAGCAGGCTAGTCGAGGTCAGCGAACCCGACAAGCAGCACGCACTTTAGTCCCGTGCTCACCGCGTGGAGTCAGGGCCAGCGTGCGCCGAAAGCGTCACGTCGTGATCATGCCCCGCTGGGACGCGGAAGCCTCAATACTCCCTCAACACCCATCCGCTGATCGCAGCGAAGTACTCGCGAAGCCAGGCGTTATATCGAAGGTAGATCGGCGTTCCAGCGCCGACTCCGGCGACTTTGCTGAAGCCTGCCTTCCCTGCAATCTGCACCGCGCGCCGTACATGGAAGTCGCTGGTCACCACCACGATGGGGTCGGTGGCATCAACGCCCTGGCCCTCCAGCAACCGCCGGCTGAACACCAGGTTCTCCTCGGTACTGGTACTGCGTCCTTCGCGCATCACCCTGTCGGCCGCGATGCCACGCGCAACGAGGTAGTCGGCCATGATGTCCGCCTCGACACACTGCAGTCCAAAGTCCTGACCACCGCTCACTACGATCTTGGCGTCCGGCCACCTTCGCGCCTGCACCAGTCCCTGATCCAGTCGCGCAATCAACGTTGGCGACGCCTTGCAGTTAGGGGTACCAGATCCAAGAACGACGATCGCCTTCACCGCCGTCCCCGCGGGCACGGAAGCGCCCATGCCGCTGCGGACGCCATAAAAGAAAACGCCGACCGTGACCAGCCACACAACAAACGCTAACCATCCAGCACGCCAAAGCCACTGTCGCCGCCGATCCGCCTTCCGCCATCGCGCGACGCCGTCCCAGCACAACGCGAGCAGCAGGAACGCGATGCCAATGCACGCCGGCAACGTGATGCCGAAGTTGAACAGCCCCATGCTCATCAGTGCGACGGCATCGCCGAGCAGGATGGCACCGACCAGCGCCAGGGTAAGGCGAATCCAGCGTGTGTTTCGTCTCAATGCAGGGATCTCCAGATCGTTGATTGCTGGATTATCCAACGGTCGCCATTCCGGGCCACAATTGCGCCGCCGCCTGCCGATGAAAACGTCAACAGACCGCGCCTTCCGGCGTACTCGTAGAGGAAGAGCTTGAGTAGAAAACCGGGGGGCGTGGGTCGCGACGTTGTACCGGCCTTCGGCTCGCACCCCACTCAAGCATGGCCCTTGGAGGGTTGGCACGCACACCTCCGGCCACTAACATCGACGCCGGGCCGATGCCCGCCCATTCCCCTATCAGAGTGCCACCGCCTCCGCGGTCGGACCTGCCCTCAAGTTTCCCCAGCATCCGCCGATATTCTCGTGGCGCCCCATTGTGCCTGTCATTGGATCGGGCAAGGCGTTCCAGGAAACAGAGGTCATCGATGCACAACGAGAACAAGAAAACGGTTGGCGGCTCACACCGCGCGACACGAAGGACGGCAAAGGCAGCCACCCTGTGGCGGTGGACCAGCTTGGCGGTTGCCTGTTCGATGGTTACCGGATGCGCTACCGCCCCGGGAGCTTATCTGAAGGAAACCTTTGCCAGCGATGACCCTTGCTCCAATAACGCCCGCAATATCGGGATCGCAGCGGGTGTTATCGCGGGAGCCGTGCTTGGTAATGTCGTATCGAGCAACAAGAAGGTCGGCACACTGGTTGGCGCGGGTGTCGGTGCGGCGCTGGGTGGGCTGATCGGGGCGGACATGGATCGCCGCCGTTGTGAGTTGTCGCGCATTGCAAAGAAGCACGGGCTGGATGTCACAATGGTCGACATTGCAGCCGATGGCAGTGCGATGGCGGCGGCATCGCGCGAGCCTGAACAGGGCGGCATCGGCATGTCCGTGTCGGTGCGGGATACGGGTACTGGCGGCACCGCCCAGTTTGCTTCGGGGTCCAGCACGCTCGCGCCGGAAGCTCGGGTTGCCTTCACAGAGATTGCCCAGCAGTACGCCTTTGCGGCGCAGGCCAGGCAGCTTGGCCCCAAATCCACGACACAGGAGCGGCAGGCCGTCGAGGCGCTGAAGTCGCGGCGCATCCTGCTGATCGGGCATACCGACGATACCGGTAGTTCCAGGCTTAATGCCGAGTTGTCGGAGCAGCGAGCGCGTACCGTTGCCGCGCTGTTCCGTGATGCGGGCGTCGCGGAAGCGCAGCTCTATTACCAGGGCGCCGGGGAAACGATGCCCTTGGCCGACAATCGCGACGAAGCGGGACGGGCAAAGAATCGCCGCGTCGAAATCGTGGATGTGACCGACGAAGCGGCCTTCGCGAAGTATCTGGACGCGCGCCGGCCCAACGTGGCCTTCTATCGCGAATCCTCCGCTGAGCGAGTGCAGCCTGGCATGGAAGGCGGCGCATCGGGCGGCGCAACGCAATCAAAATCGGCAGCGACTACTCGCGAGGGTGACCGAGAGAAATCACACCCCTCTGCACGCACCGCTTCCAACCGCCCGATGCGGCAAAGCGGGGCGCACAGCGACACAGCAAAGGCGCGGCACGATAAACAGCCAGCCATGGCCTCGGGTACTACCTCGGTCCCGTCTGCCGTAACGCAGAAGAAGAGTCCCGCGCCGCAGACCGCTACGGCAAGCACGCCATCGTTTGACTTCGGTGGCACCCCTTCGGGCCGCAGCGCGATGGTGCCAGATCTCGGCAAGCTTGACCGGCAAGGCGGCTTCGCCTTGATCTCGTCCGCGGTAGCCGACACGCCGCTGGCTCGCTGCGACCAGGACCGGCCACGCGAGGCGCGCGCAGTGAAGTCGCTCAGCGACGACAAGGCCTATCGCACTGCCGACTACATGCCCGGTCTGTACAACACCATCTGGACGGATACCGTCAACGGTCATCTGGTAGCGCTGAAAGGCGTGGCGGTGTTGCGTGACGGTGGCGCGCCGGCGCGCCGGCCTGAAGTGCTGGTCTATCGGGACTATCACGACGCGAAACAGACCGCTGACCTGCGCACCGAAGCACAGGTGAACACCTACCGTGGCGACAAGGGCCTGCTCTATCGCGTCTTCGTCAACAAGGCGCCGCTGCAATGCCTCGACATCGTGATCCCGCATGCCTCGCCTGACCAGGCGCGTGGCTCGTGGCTGCGCTACGACAAAGACGGCAACAGCTACTCCGCCGCGTTCAATCCGCGCATGGCGGGAGGCAAGATCTGATTAACAATCCACAAAGAACAAGACAATGAGTCAATGGATCAATGACAACCTTGCGGCGCTGAACTCGGCGCTCGCTCTCGCGGTGTTGCTGGTGGTGTACCTGGGCAACAAGTTTCGGATCGACTTCGCATTGATGAACCTCTGGTACAGCCTGCCGCTGATCGGCAAGATCGCGCGGCTGTCCCGCGACACCACGCGCTTCGCCAAGGACAAGTCCTGGACGTTGTCCGAGCGCACGCTGTGCGACGCCTACAAGCAGTTCATCCATTTCACCACGGAGGAAGAGTTCAATAAGCGGCTGACCTATCTGTCCAAGGCGCACGACCTGGGGCGTTCGCCGACGCCGGGATGGATGATGGGGCTTTTGTGCGTGCTGGTGCTTGCCGAAGGCCTCGGCTTCTCGTACATGCTGGGCACGTGGATGGCCGGCGAAGGCGGTAGCGAGAACGCGCGCCAGTTGCTGATGTGGGCGATCGTGTTCGTGCTGTGCGTGATCTTTGTGTTCGTGATGCACAGTGCCGGCCACCAGCTCTACCGCAGCAACCTGATCGCCAAGGCCGACTCGGAGTGGCGCGGCGAGGGCCAGCCGGGCAAGTTTGCCAGCCACAACATCAAGCTGAACGACCCGCAAGAGAAGGATGATGCTGAGCCCGAGTACAAGCAGTGCGTGAACCGCGTGGGCACCAGTCGGAGCTATTTCATGGTGGGTGTGGCGGCGGTCATCATCGTCTTTGTCTCGGTCGTTTCCACCGTGATGCGTGTCAAACACCTGGAGGCCGAGCGCACTGCACAAACCGCCCTCGTCTCCGAAGCGCCCGGCGCGGGCAATCCGTTCGACAAGCTCGGCCAGTCGCTGCCGGACGAACTTCGCCAGGAACAGCAGAAGGCTGATGACAAGGCCATGGCCGATGGCCATGCCGCTTATGCCGACGAAGGCCTCGCCGCCTTCCTGATGCTCGCGTTCATCTTTGCCATCACGCAGCTGGTCGGCATCGCCGGCGGTTATAAGTGGGGCTTCGCCGGTAAGGAAAGCCAGGCTGCCTACCGCGGCACGCGTGGCCTCTCAACCTATGACGATTACCTCGCATTCTTCACACCGCTGATGCAGGTCGCTCAGTCGAAGCTGCAGACCTTGCAGCAGAAAATGAGCGAACGGCGCGCCAACGATGGCCTGCGGCTCGAGCATACCTTCGACGACTACCTGATGGATGCGCGCACGTCGCGCTCGCGCGTCACTGCTGCCGGCGTCCCGTCGCAGGCCACCATCCCGCCGGCGGTTGAAAACCTCGCCGATACCGCGAGCGTGCTCGCGCGCATCGATGCCATGACCGCCGCCGGGCGCAAGGCGGACGCCGTGGCGTTGCTCCAGAGCCTTCCGGACCATGTGCGCGACGACGTCACGGCGAGTCTTGCCGAGCGCAAGGCGGCACAGGAAGCCGCCCGACTCGCCGACGAGCAAGCCCGCAAGGATGAAGAAGAACGCAACAAGGAAGCCGAACGTGCACGCCTGGAAGCCCTTCTCTGACATGGCGAAAGTATCCGTCGCAGGCATGCGAGGCTGCGCAGCATGGCTTGCGCTGGCCACCACACTGCTGTGCGGACCCGCTCTGGCCGCACCGGACATGCCGAGTTGCTATGCCGCCAACCAGCTCGGCGTCCCGGCATCGGCACAGCGCGCCCTGTTCCTGATGATCGACCAGACTACGGTGTTGGACGACAAGCTCGTTGCGGAGTTGGGCCGCCACCTGCAGGGCCTGCTGAAACCAGGAACGTCATTCCGTGTCTACAGCTTCTCCGCTTATTCGCAAGGCCGATACCTGCAGCAGTTGGCGGCCGGAACTTTAGAGGCACCGCTGCTCGACCAGTCCGTGCGGGATGCCACGGCGGTCAAGACGCTAAAGAGCTTCGATGCGTGCCTGAAGTCGCAATACGCTTACGGCACCAGGCTGGTGGCCGACTCGGTTCGGGCAGCCCTGCACGGAAGCAGCGAAGCGCTGGCTCGGTCCGACGTGCTGGCAAGCGTTGCCGCGGTATCGCAGGCGGTACGAGAGGTGCCGGCCCAGCAGAAGACTGTACTGATCGTGTCGGACATGCTGGAGAACTCCTCGGTATCGAGCTTCTACAGCCAGGAACGCATGCGGCATATCGACCCTGCGCAGGAGTTGCGCAAGGTCGAGAAGGCGAACGTGCGTGCGGACTTTGGTGGGGCATCCGTATATGTGATGGGCGCCGGGATTGTTCCAGAGCCGAAGGGAGCGCGAAACGCAGCAGCCTCTTATCGTTCGCCACAAAGTATTGAGGCGTTGAAGGCGTTCTGGGAAAGCTTCTTTGGAAAAAGCAATGCCCGGCTCGATGGGTTCGGTGCTCCGGCGCTACTGACGCCGATTCGATAGCGATAGTAGGGCGGGAGCCGATTGAGCAGGCTTCGCGGTACGCCATGTCGTCTCATCATCCATATCGGCGGGGCTATAAAAATGGCCTACGTCAAGGTTCAGCTGATATGTTTCGATGCTGCCGTTTCTGCGTGAATCCGTTGAAGTCAGCCAACGAAATGTAAGGTTCGATAAGAATTAAGAAGGGCCCTATATTTGCCCTGGAGTCCGCTTGTTACTTTTGCCCCAAAGTTAGCGCTGCGAATAGCGCTACGGACGCCTTGAAGTAATCGAGATGTCTCCGTAGTGACCAGAAGCTGAGGCCGGGATTCCTACTGGCACGGCCAAGCATTTTTCAAAATATCGATTCAAACGGTTACCCGAGTGAAATTGTCATTCCCACACCACATGCGGCGATATGGACTTGCTGCTGGATGTTGCTTAGCGCTTGCTGCCTGTGCCCCGATGATTGCAACGGCCCCATCGGCTATCGAGGTCACCCAACCAAGCGCGGCCGCCCGACGCATCCAGATCCTGAGCGCCACCACCATCAAACTTGACACTGGCTATTCCCGCACGCTGCCTGAAAAGTCAGTCTGGTCGAAAGCAGGCCGCATTCCACAGGGCGATGTATTCCGGCCCGTCGGCACCATCTTCACAATCGAAGGCCGCCAGGTACACGAAGCCTACCTGGTCATCCATAACCAGACCCTGATGGGCTTCTATTTGCCCGGGGAACAGAACTATTCCCCGCTATCCACAGCAGTACCTTTGAACTTGGGAGAATCAGAATGAAACGGGTCGCACGCATGCTGTTCGCCGGACTGGCGGTGTCGTCACTGCTGGCCGGGTGTGCTTCCGGCGTAAAACACGCCGACATGGAGGCGTCGATTCCGACGCTGAAGCAAGGTGACGGCCGGGTCTACTTCCTGCGCTCGGCATCGATGTTCGGCGCGGCGATCCAACCGGATCTGCGTCTGAACAACGAGGTAGTGGGCGAGTCCAAGCCCGGTGGCTTCTTCTTTGTGGATCGCCCTGCCGGCAAGTACGTGGCCTCGGCTTCGACTGAAACCGAAAAGACGCTGAGCTTCGTTCTTGACGCCGGCGAGACGAAGTACGTGCGCAGTTCGCCGTCGATGGGCTTGATGGTGGGCCGCGTCGTGCTGGAACTGGAGACGCCTGAGAAGGCCAAGGCAGATCTCGCATCGCTGAGCTACACGGGCGATGTAGTCAAGGCCCCGGCAAAGTAAGCGGCGCGGCCTCTCTCCCCAGGGTCTGCAGCGGGCGCCTGGGGATAGTAGGTCGTATAAAGCGAGGAGAGGGAATATTGGGGAGCAGAGTCTCGAAACTCGGTTCGCCTCACGTCAAACAAGCCGCATTAACCACCCCCACCGACAACGAAATCACCCCCATCACCGCCCCCACCCCCCGGTTATCACTGGCAATCGCCTCACTGACACCCCCCAGCGCCCGCGCCGCCACCAGGTAAGCCACGACCTGCACCGCAAACGCCCCAAACGCCCACAGCAAGAACATCGCAAACGTAGCGTTGTGCTGGATGCTCGACGACAGCGTCAGCGAGAACCCCAGCACCGCCCCACCCAGCGACAATGCCGCCGCGATATTGCCCTCGCGGATCAGCGTGAATTCCCGATGTGGCGTGACCCGCGTATAGACCAGCAGGAACAACCCCAGCATGGCAAAGCTGGTGACGATGTAGATCAGGTAGGCAAGCGCCGGGTGCATGGTATTGACCATTGGATGGACTCGTTGTCAGTTGTCAGGGGTTTGCGTGCGGGATGGCGTTGGGCAAACGGCATTCAGCCGCCGCCGGAGCGCCCGGAGCTGCCGAAGCGGCTGGTGAAGCCGCCGCGCGATACCACCGGTGCGCGGGAGACGGCGGCGGAGCGCATGGTCAGGCCCATGGAGCGTCCGCCGCTTAGCGAGCTGCGGCGCACCGTGGCTTCTTCGACCATGGCGGCGCGTGGCGTGGCATTGGTGAAGGACTGCGTGGGCGTGCCGTTGCGGTCGTAGACCTGCATCGGGCGCAGCGGGCCGGCCGTCATATCGCGCTGGGTCTGGGTGCCGTTGGGGTGGTAGACGGTGCCGCTGGTGGTGTAGTACGGGCCGTACCAGCGTGCGTAGTACGCGCTGCTGCCGTGCGTGGTGCCGGAGCCGGCGGCTTCGCTGGCCGGGGCGTTGAGGCTGGAGCTATAGATGGTGCTGGGGTCGTCGAGCGGCACGCTTTCGCAGTCGTTGGGCGTGTTCCAGTCGGCCTCGCAGTCTTCCAGCGTGGCGTAGCTGGCGCGGCGCACGGTCACGCCGGGGTCGTCGTCGGCGTCGTCGCTGCAGGAGCCGAGCACCGCCACGCCGGCGACCACGGCGCAGGCGCCGACGATCCACAGCGCGGGCGAGCCGCCCTGCTTCTTCTGTTCGGCCTGGTAGGCGGCGATGCGCGGCGACGGGCCGCCGGACCCGCCCCGGCCGGGCATGTATGGGCTGCCGTACTTGGAGCGTTTGGTGCCCTTCTTCTTGTTGGCCATGGCTTACGCGTGGGTGAAGTAGTGGGGGACGAAGAAGCTGGTGTTCTTGGCGATGGGCCCGGACTCTTCGCGAACGCACAGGCCGCTGGGCACGTCGTCGACGATCCAGACGCCCAGCGTGGTGTAGCGCCCGTCAAAGCGCCGCGCCGGTTCGTAGGCCTGGTAGATGAAGCCTTCCTCGCCGTACTCGCCAGGGTTGTGGACGTGATCGCCTTCCGGCGTGAGCAGCGTCACGCTTTCGCCTTCGCGCGACAGGAAGGGTTTTTTCGCATGAGGGCGGCCGGCGAAGTGGCCTGCGTCGAAGCTGGCTTCGATCAGGTTCGGATGTCCGGGAAACAGTTCCCACAGGATGGGCAGAATGGCCTTGTTGGACAGCACCGCCTTCCACGGCGGCTCGACCCAGCGCACGGGGCTGTGCGCCAGCTGGTCGCGGTAGTCGGAGGTGGCCATCCATTCCCAGGGATACAGCTTGAACATGACTTCGACGGGCACGTTGTCGGCGTCGTAGAAGTTGCCGCGGCCGTCGGTGCCGATGTCTTGCAGGTCGATCAGCTTGACGGACCAGCCTGCCTGCAGCGCGGTGTCCATCAGGTACTCGGTGTTGCAGACGTCTTCCTGGCTGTCGAACATGCAGGCAAGGTGCAGCAGGCTGGCGTTGCGGTAGTGGTTGCGCAGCCATTGCCAGCGCGCCACCAGGGCGTCGTGCAGGCTGTTGAACTGGTCGGCCTGCGGCTGCACGGCGTCTTTCCAGTACCACTGGGCGACGGCGGATTCGATCAGCGATGTCGGGGTGTCGGCGTTGAACTCGTACAGCTTGGGCACGCCGTGCTGGTCCAGCGTCATGTCGAAGCGGCCGAACAGCGTGGGCTCGTCGCGGTCCCACGAGGTGCGGATCAGTTGCGCGAAGTCCTGGTCGATCGCCAGGCGCGCGAACAGGTCGTGGTCGATGACGTGCTGCACGGCTTCCAGGCAGCGCTGGTTCAGGTCGTACGCGGCGGCATAGAGCGTTTCCACCTCCTGCTTGCTGAAGGCGTAGGCAGCGTCTTCGCGCCAGTAGAAGAAGGTGTGGTCATCGACTTCGCGCGGGACGTTGAACTCGTCCAGCGAATGGAAGTGGAAGCCCACCTTCTCGAGTTCGCGCGGCCAGTTGCGGCGCGGGGTTTGCGGGATGCGTTGCATCAACAGGCAAGGGCCAGCAGGGAGGGATCGGGCCGGACCTTGGTGTCGTCCAGCAGGAAGTCGGTGAAGGCGAGCGTGGCGGCGCCAGGGCGCGGCAGCCAGTCGGTAAATTCGATGCTGAGCGGCGCCCACCAGTGCGCGGCATCGGCCAGTACGGGGCGGAAGTCGAGCGCATCGGATTCCACCACGCCGCGGGACGGATGGGCCAGGATCCATTGCATGCCGGCGACCAGGCTCGATGCCACCTGCAGGCTGGTGGCGGTGTTGTACGGCGCCAGCGCACGCGCGCGCTGCACCGACAGGCGCGAGCCATGCCAGACCGCGCCGTGCCGGCCGCTCATCAGCAGCACGCCGAGCTCATCTTCACCGCACTGGATTTCGTCGCGCAGGATGCGCTCGCCACGCACGCGCGGCGCGGCGCGGTCGTCGAGCCATTGCATCGAGGCCTGCGTGGCGGCGGTGGGGCGATAGGCGTAGTAGACGGTGGGGCGATACAGCAGCTGGCCGGCGCGCGTGTCGGTCAGGTACTCGGCGATCGAGATCGATTCGTTGTGCGTGATCAGGTAGGCGTCGAAGGAGCCATGCACCGGCGACCACGAGCGCACGCGCGTGCGATGGCCCGGCCGGTCCAGCGCGATCGCCGCGTCGCCGTAGCCGTGGCGGTAGCCGTCGGGCGGCAGCGCGGGCTCATGGCTGCCCCAGCCGAGTTCGGCGTCCTGCAGGCATTCGGTGATAAAGCCTTCGGCGGACCAGGTGTTGGCGAACTCGCCGTCGCGCGGGTAACCGGGGGCCTGCTGGCTGTCATATTCGGCGACCTGGATCACGCGCACGTCCAGCGTGTGGGCCAGCGCGGCCCACGCGGCGCGATCGCTGGGCTCCGGCTGATTCAATCCGGCCTTGCCGGCCAGTGCCATCAGTGCGGCTTTTACCAGCACCGAAACTAGTCCGGGATTGGCGCCATGCGCCACCAGCGCGGTCGGCAGCGCCTCGCGGCCGCGGGCGAAGGCCAGCATCTCGTGGCGCAGCGCGTAGTTGCTCAGGTGCGAGGCCTGCGGATCGGCTGCATAGTCCCAGGGCTCGATGCCGGCATCGACATAGAACGCGCCGCGTCCCTGCGCCAGTGCGATCAGGTCGCGGCTGCAGACGGACGGCGCCAGGTTCAGCAGGAAGGCGCCGGGCCGCAGCAGCGGGACCAGCATGGTTTCATAGTTGGCCGCAGTGATGGTGGCCTGGATGGCGTGCAGCCCATGCCGGGCGACCAGTTCCTGGCGCGCGCGGTCCAGCACGCGGTCGACCACGGTGATCGCTGCCCGCGGCCAGGCCCGCTCCAGCAGCGGCAGCACGGCCTGGCCGATGCAGCCGAAACCGACGATGACGATTTGTTCGATCACGCAGACCCTTCCGCCCGAGAAACGGCAAGCGGCGGTCCCCAGACGCGGTAGCGGCCGCGCCGGCGCAGGACTGCCGTTGCCTGGCTTTATCAATTCTGATCAGAATCGCTAAATCTAGCGAAGGGCAATACTATCGCCGCGCGCGGCGCCTGCCAACTGCCGGCAGGGTCTATGGCCCGCGCTTCAGCGCAGCAGGCGCCAGGCCAGCCGCGCCGCCACGCGCGCGCCCAGGTGGTCGCGGTCGTACTGGGGGTTGTACTCCGCCAGGTCAGCCACGCGCAGCTTGCCGCTGCGGCGGACCAGCTGTACGACTTCCTCCACCACGGACAACGGCACGCCGTAGGCCGCGGGCGCCGACACGCCCGGCATCACCGCGCCCGGCAGCGCGTCGAGGTCTATGGTCAGGTACACGTGGTCCACGGCATTGATGCGGGCGGACAACTCCGCCAGCCGCACTGCGAGGTGGCGTTCCTGCATGTCGACGTCCTCAACGTAGCAGACGCCCAGCGCCTCGGCGCGGCCGAACAGCGCTGGCGTATTGCTGAGGCGGCTGACGCCCAGGCAGACATAGTCGAACGGCTGGCCGCGTTCGGCGCAGGCATGGGCGATCTGGTCGAACGGCGTGCCGGAGCTGGCGGGCCGGCTGGTGCGCAGGTCGAAGTGGGCGTCGATATTGACGATCAGCACGCGGCCGGCGTCTTGCTGCGCGTCCAGATGCGCGCGCAGGCCCTGCCACGTGCCCCACGCCACTTCATGCCCGCCGCCCAGCACCAGCGGAAAGCCGCCGCGCGCCAGCACGGCGCTGACGGCATCTGCCAGCGCCTGCTGGGCCGACTCCAGCTCGCCGTCGTCGCAGCTGACATTGCCGGCGTCGAACAGCGCCGACAGGCCGTGCGCCGGCACATTGGCCAGCGCCTGGCGGATGGCGTCGGGGCCGTGGGCAGCGCCGGGGCGGCCCTGGTTGCGCAGCACGCCGGCATCGCAGCGGAAGCCGAGCAATACCGGCGCGTGGCCCAGCGGCGCGGTGTCCGAGGGATCCAGCGCCTGCACGATGCGGAACAGCCGCGTGGTGTCGCCTTGTTCACCGTGGTCGATACGGCCCTGCCAGGGGTTTTGCGTCACTGCCATCCTCACGACCGCGTCAGCACCGCCTGCAGGAAGCCGCGCGTGCGTTCCTGCGTCGGCGCGGAGAAGATTACCGACGGCGGCCCGGCCTCGATGATGCCGCCGCCGTCCATGACCACCACCACGTCGGCCACTTCGCGGGCGAAGCCCATTTCATGGGTGACCACGACCATGGTCATGCCCTCGGCGGCGAGCACCTTCATCACCTGCAGCACTTCACCGACCAGTTCCGGATCCAGCGCGGAAGTTGGCTCGTCGAACAGCATCACGCGGGGCTCCATCGCCAGCGCGCGGGCGATGGCCACGCGCTGTTTCTGGCCACCGGACAGGCTGGCCGGCATGGCGTGCGCCTTGTGCGCCAGGCCGACTTTCTCGAGCAGGCTCATTGCCTTGCGCTCGGCGTCTTCGCGCGAGACGCCGCGCAGCATGCGCGGCCCTACCGTGACGTTGTTCAGCACCGACAGGTGCGGGAACAGGTTGAACGACTGGAACACCATGCCCACTTCGGTGCGCAGCTGGTTCAGCCCCTGCTCGTCGATCAGCTGGCCATCGGTCACCAGGCGCTTGCCGACGATATCGATGGTGCCGGCCTCGGGCTGCTCCAGGCCGTTGCAGCAGCGCAGGAAGGTGCTCTTGCCCGAGCCGCTGGGGCCGATCACCACCACCACCTGCGACGGCTCCACATCGAAGTCGATGCCGCGCAGCACCGTATGGCTGCCGAACGATTTGCCCAGGTTGCGGATCCGGATGATTGCGGAATCGCTCATTGCACCATGCCTCCCATGCGCAGCCGTTGTTCGGCGCGGCGCAGGATCAGCCCGGCCGCGCTAGTCAGGATCAGATACACCAGCGCGATCGCCAGGTAGACCTCCAGCGACCGGTACGACACGCTGATGATCTTCTGGCCCTCGTGCATCAGGTCGGCAATGGTCAGCAACGACACTAGCGCCGAGTTCTTGATCAGCGCGATGAATTCGTTGCCCAGCGGCGGGATCATGCGCACGATGGCCTGCGGCAGGATGATCGCGCGCATGGCCTGGCCGGACGACATGCCGATAGAGCGCGCCGCCTCCATCTGGCCCTTGTCGACGGACTGGATCGCGCCGCGCACGATCTCTGAAACATAGGCACCGGAATAGATGCCCAGCCCCATCACGCCGCACACAAAGGCCGGCAACAGGATGTTGAACTGCGGCAACCCGAAGAACAGCAGGAACAGCTGCACCAGCAGCGGCGTGCCGCGAATGAAGGTCACATAGGCGGTGCAGATGCTGTAGATGACGCGGCGCTTCGGGTCCAGCCGGCCGATGCCGACCAGCAGGCCCATCACGCAGCCCAGCACCAGCGCGCAGGCCGTCACCTGCACGGTGATGACGGCGCCGTGCAGGATGTCAGACCACCCGGCGAAGACAGGAGAAAAATCCAGTTCCATGATCTCGGTCCGCGTGGCTTACTTGGCGGCGCTGCCGAACCACTTCTGGGTCAGCTTCGCGTAGGTGCCATCGGCCTTGACCTTGGCCAGCGCGGCGTTCAGCGCGCGGGTCAGCTCGGGCGTGTCCTTGCGCACGGCCATGCCGTATTCCTCGGTGGTCAGTTGCTGCTCCACCATGCGCAGGCCACCGCGGGTCTTGACGTACTGCATCGCCGCTGGCTTGCCGGTCACGGCGGCATCGGCGCGGCCGATCTCGACCAGGTTGAACATTTCCTGGTTCTTCTCGACTTCCACACGCTGCACCTGCGGATAGGTGTCGCGCAGGAAGCTGACCGACTTGGTCCCTACCTGCACGCTGACCTTCTTGCCGTTCAGGTCTTCCGGCTTGTTGATGGCGGTGTTGCCGCTCTTGACCAGCGCCACCAGGCCGCCGGTGTAGTAAGGCTCGGTAAAGTCCACCACCTTGCGGCGCTCGGGGGTGATGTAGATGCCGGACACGGCCATGTCGAAGCGGCGCGAGACCAGGCCCGGGATCAGGCCCTTGAAGTCGATATTGGTCCATTCCACCTGCTTGCCCATGGTCTTGGCCATGGCCTCGACCAGCTCGACGTCAAAGCCGGTGCGCTTGCCGTTCTCGATGAATTCCATCGGCGGGAAGGTGGCGTCGGTGGCGACGCGCAGCACGTTGCTGTCCTGCGCATGCGCGGCGGTGCCGAAGGTCAGTCCGGCCACGGCCGAGAGGCCGGCGATCAGGCATTTGCGACGAAGGTTCATGGGGTCTCCTTTTTTCCGGGAACGGGAAATCTGCCGTCGCGCAGGCTGCGGACGGTGCGGTAAAAATTGCTTGGCTGTGTTCAGTACGACTGCAGCCGCGCGGAAATCCGCATGGCTGCCGCCACGGTCATGTCGATCAGCGCGCTTTCGCGCCCCTGTCGGCGCGTCGCCGGCACCATCAGCGTGATCGCGCCAAGCGCCTCGGCCTTGGCGCGCCGCGAGAACAGCGGGGCGCTCACGCCCCACACGCCCGGATCGACCTCGCCTTCGCTGACGGCATAGCCGGTGCCGCGAATCGCGGTGAGTTCTGCCAGCAGGGTTTCGGCTTCGGCCGGCTCGCACTGGGCCCGGACCACGCGCTCGCGCGCATCGTCGTGCATGAAGGCGAGCAGCGACTTGGCCGATGCGCCCGCGCGCAGCGGCACGCCGCGGCCCTTCTCGAACGAGCAGCGCAGCGACTGGCGGCTTTCCACCATCTCCAGGCACACCGCGTGGTCCTTGACCGCAACCACCAGTCCGACGCTTTCGTCGGACTGCTGCGCCAGCAACCGCATGTCGGGCAGCGCTTCGCGGGCCAGGTGCGAGGCCATGTCGAACCCCAGCGCGAGCTGCAGGCTGATCGGGCCTGGCGCGTATTCGCCGTCGGATTCCAGCACGAAGCCCCAGCGCTTGAGCAGCATCAGCTGGCGGTAGAGCGTGCTCTTGGGCAGGCCGGTCCGGGCTACCAGCTCACGCACCGTAATCGGCGCGCCGTGGTGCGCCAGAGCGGCCAGCACGAACAGCACGCGATCGGCGCCGCCGGCGGGCTGGGCGGATTCGACGGAAGTGGGAGCCGCCGGCTCCTGGGCGATGGTTGGGTCGACAGCATTCAACATGGGGCCCAAGAATAGGACCGGATTCCCGGAAATCAAAACCGCCAGTCCCGGAAAATGGGAATGATTGCCTAGGGATAACCCTTGGTGGATCGGAAATTGTGAGGGCGGGTGCGTGAGGCGCCGCTTCGTGTTGGGCAAAAATCGCACGGCTGGCGCCGGTTGTTGCAGGACCGAATAAAGTCTATATTCGGTCCATTGCACAATCAGGCTCACATCATGCGCTACTCTTCCCAGGTCAAGCCGATCAGCTACCTGAAGGCCAATGCCGCCGAGGTGCTGGAGCAGGTCAACGAGCGGCGCGAGCCGCTGGTGATCACCCAGAACGGCGAGGCTCGCGCGGTACTGCAGGACGTTGCGTCGTTCGAGCAGACGCAAGAAACCCTGGCCCTGCTCAAGATCCTGGCGCTGGGCAACCAGGAAATCGCCGCCGGCAAGCTCAAGCCTGTCAAGGACGTGGTCGCGCGCCTGCGCAGCAAGCGGGCCGCCGGCTGATGGCGGCGGGCGGCAAGCGCCATGAAGTCCTGCTTACCGCCGGGGCCGAACAGGATCTGGAATCCATCCACGACTACATTGCGGAATTCGACTGTGTCGAGAATGCAGACTACGTGCTGGACCGGTTGCTGGAGGTGGTGGATCAGATCTCGCGCTTCCCCGAGAAGGGGAGCTACCCTGCCGAGGTGATCGCGCTGGGTATCCGGGAATATCGCCAGACCGCATTCAAGCCCTATCGCGTGATCTACCGCCTGGTGGACGACAGCGTGATCATCTATGTCATCGCCGATGGCCGGCGCGACCTCCAGGCCTTGCTGGCGCGCCGACTGCTCGGCGCTTGAACCGCCGAAGCCATCCCTTCCCGCTCGTGCGTGCTGTTAGACAAAGCCTTCGCCACACCACCATGCCCCTGATCGATATCAACAACCTCCAGCAAGCCGCCTATGACTTCGGCGAAGCCCGCCACTGGGGCAAGTACCACAGCCCCAAGAACCTGGCGATGGCGCTGAGCGTCGAGGTCTCGGAACTGGTCGAGATCTTCCAGTGGCAGACCGAGGACGAATCGCGCGCCATCATGTCCACGACCAAGCGCGAACACGTTGAGCAGGAGCTGGCGGATATCACCATCTATCTGACCCAGCTGGTGACGGCGCTCGGCGTGGACCTCGACGCCGCGGTGCGGGCGAAGATGGAAATCAATGCGAGGAAGTATCCGGTGCCGGAGTGAGTGGCACAGGCGTTAGGCTGGTACTGCGTGGTGTGATCAGGCATGGTCCGAGCCCGGGCCATTGCGCGACGCGGCCGCCGTCGCGCGCGCCGTGATGGTCCAGCACGCCGCGGTGTAGCGCACGGTGTCGCCCTGCACGTAAGGCTCGAACGCGGCGCGCACGGTGGCGGCGACGCGCTCGCGCGTGGTGGTGTCGGCGCCTTGCAGCGCCAGCCCGACCGGCCCGAGCCGGGACAGGTAGCCGGCCAGGGCCGGCTCCGGCAGGGTGCAAATCACGTCGGTCGGACGGATCTCGATATCGCCCCAGCCGCTCGCCTGCAGGATCGACAGTACGCGTTCGCGGTTGCCGAAGGCAAACTGCCCGGGCGCGTCTGGCTGCCGCGCGGGCAAATTCGGCAGCAGCGGCGCGGCCGCGCGCTCGGCGGTGGTCATGAACGGGTTTTCGGCAGCGCTGCGCCAGGCGATGCAGTGCAGCGTGGCGTCGGATGTCGCAGCCCAGCGCAGGTTGGCGAAGGCGCGCACCGGATCGCTGAAGAACATCACGCCCAGGCGCGACACGATCATGTCGAAGCTTGCCGGCGCGAAAGTGTGTTCCTGCGCATCGGCGTGGACAAAGCTTGCGTTGATGCCCTCGCGTTGCGCGCGGGAGCGCGCGGCGGCGAGCATCGGCGCGGAAATGTCGATGCCGGTGCAGTGGTCATTCTCGCCCAAGCGCCGTGCCAGCGCCAGCGTGGTGCTGCCGGTGCCGCAGCCGACGTCGAGGATGCGTTGCGCCGCGGCGGCGCCGGCGGCCTGGACCAGTTGGTCCTCCAAAGGCCGGAACATATCGTCCAGCAGGCCCTGGTGCTCCACCCATGCCTGGCCCGATGCGCCGTTCCACAGTGCGGCCTGCTCGCCGCCGTTGCCGCTGATTTGCCGTTGTTCACCCATGGTCTTACCCCTTGCGTGGCTGGAAGCTACACTGTGCCAGTTCAAGTCGACTTGAGGTCAAGCGGTGAAAAGCCTGGATATTGCGGAAGTGGCCCGGCAGGCCGGGGTGCCGGCCTCGACGCTGCGGTACTACGAGGAAAAGGGGCTGATTGCGTCGACCGGCCGGCGCGGCATGCGGCGCGTGTTCGATGCGGGGGTGCTGGAGCGGCTGGCGCTGATCGCGCTGGGACGGGCGGCCGGCTTCTCGCTGGACGACATCGCGCGCATGTTCTCGCCGCAGGGCCAGCCGCGCATTGACCGCCAGATGCTGGCCGCCAAGGCCGACGAGTTGGACCGCACCATCCGCAAGCTGACGGCGATGCGCGACGGGCTGCGGCACGCGGCGGTGTGTCCGGCGCCCAGCCATATGGAATGCCCGACGTTCCGGCGCATCGTGCAGGCGGCGGGCACGGGCGCGCTCGGCGGGCGGCGTGAGCGGGCGCCCGTGCCGCCCGCCAAAGCCCGATGAGTGCCGGGAATCTCAGCCCAGCCTGAACTGCCCCACCGCCCCCGCAAGGCTGCCGGCCTGCGTCTGCAGCGCCGCCGCCGCGGCGGTCGACTGCTCCACCAGTGCCGCGTTCTGCTGCACCATCTGGTCGAGCTGGCTCACCGCCATATTCACCTCTTGAATGCCGCGGGTCTGTTCCATCGTCGCGTGAGTGATCTCGTTAATGATTCCGGTCACTTTCGAAACGTTGCTGACGATCTCGCCCATGGTGTCCCCTGCGCGGCGGACCTGTTCGGAACCCGACGCGACGCTGCCCACGGTGGTCTCGATCAGGGTCTTGATCTCGCGCGCGGCCTGGGCGCTGCGCTGCGCCAGCGCGCGCACTTCGCCGGCGACCACGGCGAAGCCCCTGCCCTGGTCGCCGGCGCGGGCGGCTTCGACGGCTGCGTTCAGCGCCAGGATGTTGGTCTGGAAGGCGATGCCCTCGATCACGCCGATGATGTCCGACACCTTGACCGACGCGGTCTCGATCTGGCCCATGGTGCTGATCACTTCGCCGATCACCACGCCGCCGTCGCCGGCCACGCGCGAGGCCGCGGCGACGGATGCGTTGGCGTGCTGCGCCGAGCTGGCCGACTGGCCGACGGTGGCGGTGATCTCTTCCATCGACGCGGCGGTCTGCTGCAGGCTGGCGGCGGCGGACTCGGTGCGGCGCGACAGGTCCATGTTGCCGGCTGCGATTTCGTCGGACGCGGCGCGCACCGATTCGCTGGCGTCGCGGATCTGGCGCATGATGGTGCAGAGCTTGTCGGCGAAGGTGTTGAAGGCGCGCGCGATCTGCGCGACCTCGTCGTTGCCGTCGGCGGGCAGGCGCTGGGTCAGGTCGCCATCGCCGGAGCCGATCGCGTCCATGGCATCGCGCACGGTGGACAAGCCGCGCAGCGACATCGTCGCCACGCCCCACACCACGGCCGCGGCCACGCCGGCGATCAGCACCAGCGCGATCACCGACGCGATCAGCACGGAGCGCATGCCGGCGGTGGCCTCGGCCTTGTCCAGCGCGACGATGACCAGCCAGTCGGTGCCGGGGATGGCGCGCGCGCCGAGCAGCTTGGTGCTGCCGTGCACGTCGACTTCCAGCGGCGTCTTTGCGCCGGCCAGTGCGGCGAGCTTGTCGGCGCTCAGCGCCGGCACGAGCTCCGTGACGGGCTTGAGCGTGAGCTTGTCGTCGGCGTGGGCGACGATGTCGCCGTTGCGTGCCACCAGCATGCCGAAGCTGGCCGGTGACGGGTGGATCGCCTTGACGTTGGCGATCACCGCATCCATCGCCACATCGCCGGACACCACGGCCCGCACGGCGCCGTCGCGCACCACCGGCGCGGCAAACGCCACCACCAGCTTGCCGGTGCCGGCATCGACGTAAGGCGGCGTGACCACGGGTTTGCCGGCCGCAGCAGCCTGCTGGTACCACGGGCGGCCGGTGGGGTCGTAGCCGGGCGGGATGCCTTGCGGGTTGGAGAACTTCGCGGTCTTGTCCGCGTAGCCGACGTAGACGTTAGTAAAGCCGCCGGCCTGGGCGATCTGTTTGAGCGCAGCATCGGGTTCGGGCTGCAGCACGGCGTCCTGCAGCGACTCGATCATCCGGCTGTGCGAGGCCACCCAGTCGACGATGGCGCTGGCGTGGCCGCTTTGCACCGCGGCCAGGCTGCTGTCGATGGCGTCTTCGTTGTGGCGATTGGCAACGAACTGGTTCAGTGCTGTGTTGATGGCGAGCGCGGCGACCACGATGGCGACGCACAGGGCCACGATCCGCGCGCGGATGGTAGTGAACATCAAGGGGAATCCTTCGTAAGGAATCATTGGGGGCGTTTGCAGGAATCTGCAGCGTGGGATTTCCACTCCGCTGTATACGGAGCGCGGCCTCCCGACTTGAGCGATGTGATGC
The DNA here is from genome assembly GCF_041726985.1 of Cupriavidus nantongensis. Classification (GTDB taxonomy): domain Bacteria; phylum Pseudomonadota; class Gammaproteobacteria; order Burkholderiales; family Burkholderiaceae; genus Cupriavidus; species Cupriavidus nantongensis_A. The sequence continues at coordinate 45,422 of NZ_CP168303.1, forward strand.
ATTCGCGCGCGGTGTCATGCGTTGACGAGACAATGCACCGCATACCGTTGCGATCGTCTGGGATCTCCCTCAGCGCCCATGCAAAGCTATGCACGGACTTTTTCACAACGCATTACAAAGATTTACAACGGATATGCGAACTGCGACATATGCTCCGATCAACCCACAAACAATAAGCGGAGATATCACCGTGTCATTCCTTCCCAACACTTCTGCACCGTTGCGCCTGCTCGCGTTGAGCGGCGTTCTTGCGCTGGCCGCCTGCGGCGGTGGCGGCGGTGATGATGGCGATGCCGGGCGCGGCACGCTGCAGGTGTCGATGACCGATGCGCCGGCCTGCGGTTTCAACAATGTCTTCGTCACCGTCAACAAGGTGCGCGTGCACAGCAGCGCCAGCGCCGAGCCCAGCGCCGGGGGCTGGGTCGATATCGACGTCGTGCCCGCGCGCAGGATCGACCTGCTGTCGCTGACCAACGGCGTGATGACGGTGCTGGGCCAGACCGCACTGCCGGCCGGCAACTACCAGCAGGTGCGCCTGGTGCTGGATGCCAACCGCGGCAGCGGTGCCTCGGCCCTGGCCAATTCGGTCGTGCCTGTCGGTGGCGCCGAGCAGCCGCTCGACACGCCCAGCGCGGTGCAGTCGGGCATCAAGATCAATCGTCCGTTCACGGTGGCGCGCGACACGCTGACCGATCTGGTGCTGGACTTCGACGCCTGCAAATCGGTGGTGACGCGCGGCAATGGCACCTATGGCCTGAAGCCGGTGGTGACCGCAATCCCGATGACCGTCAGCGGCGAAGTCAATGGCGTGGTGGCCGCGGCCCCGGGGGCGCGCGTCTATGCCGAACGCAACGGCGTGGTGGTGAAGTCGACCGTGGCCGATGCCAACGGCAGCTTCCGCCTGTCGCCGATCGAGCAAAGCAGCACGGCCGGTCCGGTCGACGTGGTGGTGGTGCCGGGTGCGGCCAACGCCAAGGCGGCGGGCATCGTGCGCGGCGTGCCGGTGGTGGTGGGTACGCCCACGGCGATCTCGACCGCCGCGGCGCCGATGACGCTGCCGGCCTCGACCTATCGCCGCGTCTCGGGCGCAGTGGCGCCGGCTTCGGCCGAAGCCACGCTGCGCGCGCTGCAGCTCGTCAACGGCGGCACCTTTGAAATCGCCGCAACCGCAGCGGCAAGCGATACCGGCGCCTACAGCCTGTTCGCGACCGAACCGGCGCTGCCGGTGGCCGCGCCGGTGATCGGCACCTACCAGGCCGCGCTGCCGATCCCGCTGTCGCCGGATGGCGCCGCGGCTGGCAAGTACAGCATCCAGGCCACCAGCGTCAGCGGGGCCGTGCAGACGCAGCCCGCGGACGTCAACATCGCGGACGTGCTGCTGAACTTCTCGTTCTGAAACCCGGGGGATCGGGGAGCGGGGCCGGAAGGGGGCATTGCCCTCTTCCGGTTTTTTTATGGGCGACCGGTTTGGCGGCATCGCCACCGCGCCGTTACCGCATCGGGCGGTTTCCCGCTAGACTGCCAGTCTCGCGTCTCGGGAGATCGCGCCATGCCAGCACGCACCGCGGCGAAGGCCGCAGCCACGCCTGCCGCAGCCTCTGCGGCCGCAGCCAAAGCCGCAACAAAAGCCGCAACCAAAGCTCCATCGACCGCGCCCTCGCGCAAGGCCGCCGGACCGGCCAGCTTGGTGCGCGTCGGCATCGGCGGCTGGAACTACGCGCCGTGGCGCGACAATTTCTATCCCGCCAAATTGCCGCAGGCGCGTGAGCTGGCCTATGCCAGCCGACACCTCAGCGCCATCGAGATCAACAGCACCTATCACGGCACGCAAAAGCGCACCTCGTTCGCCAAGTGGCGCGACGAGACCCCCGATGACTTTGTCTTTGCGGTGAAGGCGTCGCGCTTTGCCACCAACCGCCGCGTGCTGGCGGAGTCCGGCGAGTCGGTCGCGCGCTTTATCGACAGCGGCATTGCCGAACTCGGTCGCAAGCTGGGGCCCGTGGTGTGGCAGTTCGCGCCGACCAAGCAGTTCGACGCGGAAGACTTCGAGGCCTTCCTGCAATTGCTGCCCGCATCCGTGGAAGGCGTGAAACTGCGCCACGTGCTGGAGGTGCGGCACGACAGTTTCATGTCGCCGGACTACCTCAAGCTCGCGCGCAAGTACCAGGCCGCCACGGTCTTCACCGATGCGCAGAAATTCCCGTCGATGGCGGACCTGACCGCGGACTTTGTCTACGCGCGCCTGATGGAAAGCAACGCGAAGCTGCAGACCGGCTATGGTCCGAAGGCGCTCGACCAATGGGCCGCGCGCGCGCAGTCATGGGCGCAGGGCGCGCAGCCGGACGACCTGCCGATGCTGGAGGACCGCAAGCCCGCGGCACGCCAGCGCGAGGTCTTTATCTTCTTCATCAACGGTGCCAAGGAACGCGCGCCGGCCGCCGCCCAGGCCTTGCTGGAGCGGCTGAGCTGGACCCCGCCCGCCGCCGCGGATGCCTGACGCCGGATCGCTATAATCGCGCATGAACTCGACCCCCGTCCAAGCCCCCGCGCAGCCGCCAGCCGGCCCCGCTTTCTCCACCCTGCCCCTGTCGCCCGCCATGCTCGCCACGCTGGCGCAGCTGGGCTATGACGAAATGACGCCGGTCCAGGCGGCCAGCCTGCCGATCACATTGGCCGGCCAGGACCTGGTGGCGCAGGCCAAGACCGGCAGCGGCAAGACCGCGGCGTTCGGGCTGGCGCTGCTGCACCGGCTCGATCCGCGCCGCTTCGACGTGCAGGCCATGGTGCTGTGCCCGACGCGCGAGCTGGCCGACCAGGTCACGCAGGAGATCCGCCGCCTGGCGCGCGCCGAAGAGAACATCAAGGTGCTGACGCTGTGCGGCGGCGCGCCGATGCGCCCGCAGGTCGACAGCCTGATCCATGGCGCGCATATCGTGGTCGGCACGCCGGGCCGCATCCTGGATCACATCGATCGCGGCAGCCTGGACCTGTCGGGCATCAACACGCTGGTGCTGGACGAAGCGGACCGCATGCTCGACATGGGGTTCTTCGACGACATTGCCTATGTCGCAAGCCGGTGCCCGAAAGACCGGCAGACGCTGCTGTTTTCCGCGACTTACCCGCCCGGCATCGACAAGCTCAGCCACCGCTTCCTGCGCAATCCGCAGGCGCTCAAGCTGGAGTCCACGCACGACAACAGCACCATCCGCCAGCGCTTCTACGAGGTGGAAGAGAGTGAACGCCTGAACGCCGTGGCGCGGCTGCTGGACCACTTCCGGCCTGCCAGCACGCTGGCGTTCTGCAACACCAAGGCGCGCTGCCGGGAGTTGGTGGAGCTGCTGCGCGCGCAGGGCTACCAGGCGCTGGCGCTGCATGGCGAACTGGAGCAGCGCGAGCGCGACCAGGTGCTGGTGCAGTTTGCCAACCGCAGCTGCTCGGTGCTGGTCGCCACCGACGTGGCCGCGCGCGGGCTGGATATCGCCCAGCTCGAGGCGGTGATCAATGTCGAGATCACGCCCGACCCGGAAGTCCACGTGCATCGCATCGGCCGCACCGGCCGCGCCGACCAGGAGGGCTGGGCCTTCAGCCTGGTCAGCATGGACGAGATGGGGCGCGTGGGTAACCTGGAGCAGCACCACGGCGGCGAGTTCGAATGGCATGCGCTGGCCGAGCTGACGCCGGCCAGCACCGAGCGCCTGCTGCCGCCGATGGTGACGCTGCAGATGCTGGGCGGCCGCAAGGAAAAGATCCGCCCGGGCGATATCCTGGGCGCGCTGACCGGCGAGGCGGGCTTTGCCAAGGAGCAGATCGGCAAGATCAATGTGCTGGAAATGTCCACCTATATCGCCGTCGAGCGCAGCATCGGGCGCGAGGCGGTGAAGCGGCTCAATGCCGGCAAGGTCAAGGGCAAGAAGGTGAAGGTGCGGATGCTGACGGAGTAACGCAGGCTCTATCCATGCCGCTGGTTTTCTCCCCTCGCCCGCTTGCGGGAGAGGGGCCGGGGGAGAGGGCAGGCACAGGCATACCACTAGCAGTACTTCGTTGATGCACCGGCCCTCTCCCCAACCCTCTCCCGCACGCGGGAGAGGGAGCGCGCAGATAGGGGTTTGAAACGTCGGCGCTTAACCGACTACCACCACATACCCCTCCTGCGGCGCCCCGCTGCCCGTCGCCAGCCGCGCGATCCGAGCCTGCGCGGCTTCGAATCCCCGCTCTTCCACCAGCGTCAGCCAGCCATTGGCCGGGTCGCGCGCATGGTCGATAAAGCGCCGTTGCGCGGCGTTGAAGCGCCGGTTCACCTCCTGCGGCCCCCAGTCGGCATTGCGCTTGCGGATCTGCACCGGCGCGAAATAGAACTCGGGCCTGGGCCCGGGCAGGCGCAGGTCGCGCAGGAAGCCGGTGTTCTGCGCGGACCCGGCAAAGCAGTCGTACACCAGGCTGCCGCCGAAATGTTCATGCACGCGCGCGCGCAGCGATTCATCGCCGGAGAAATCGACATAGAGGGTGGGCTCGGTCGCGGGCACTGACGCCAGCTGGTCGTAGGTGACGGTGTCGTGATAGCAGCCCAGGCCGTCGACAAAGCCGCGGTTGCGCACCGAGGTCAGTGCGGTCAGCGCGATGCCGCTGGTGTCGCGCAGGCAGAAGGCCGTGCCATAGGCGGTCTTGCTGGACGCACTGGACACCACCAGCCGGCGCGCGCCGAAGAATCGGTTGTCTTCCAGGAAATCCGCCAGCATGAACGAGGTGATGAACAGCGGCCGGTACAGCATCTGGTGGTGTTCCAGTTCCGGCGCGTAGGCAGCGTCGTTCTGCACACGGGTGTACTGGTTGTAGGCCGAGGTCAGCCGGGCGCGGTGCGCGGCGCCGTCGTAGAAGCCGCGCGCGGTGACGCGCTCAGGTTGCATGCGCAAGTGGCTGGCGATGGGGAAGTAGCCGTAGAAGCGCTCGCCCGCCGCGATGCCGTCGACGCCGGAGTCGACCACGTCGGCGAAGCCCCATACCGGCATCTGGCCCCACTGCGGCTGGCCGGTGGGAAAGAAGTCCCAGTACTGCATGGCCTCGCCAAAGGCGGCGTAGGTAATGTTGTTGGTGGTCAGCGCGAAGCGGTCCAGGCGCAGCAGTACTTCGCCGGGCGCGGCGCGGGCGGGCTCCCGGGCGGCTTCCAGACGGCTTTCGTTTAGGGCATCCTTGCGGCTGAACAGCCGCGTGACGGCAAGGGTGGGTTCGGTTGCTGCCATGGTTTCTCCTGGTTCGCGGCCGCGCCGTCCGGCGTGCAAGACACGCCATGACTTCCGTGAGGCCGATGCCAAGAATCTATCGCCGCCCCGCCGCCGCCGGGTTCGGAAACGAGGCGCCCGCGGCCAGCGGCCCGAAACGGCCCGCATCCCCGCGCAGCAAGCCGCTCAAGCGCCCTTCGCAGCAGCGCGCGCACTTCACCGTCAACGCCATCTACGACGCTTTTGTTCGGATCTGGCGCCGCCACGGTTGGGATGGCGTGACCACGCGCGCGGTGGCACTGGAGGCGGGTTTCTCGGTCGGTACCCTGTACGAGTACTTCCCCAGCAAGGAAGCACTGGCGTCGGGCTATGTGCGCCACACCGTCGAGACCATGGTGTCGCGCATCGACAGCGAGGTCACGCAGCGCACCGATGCCGACTGGCGCACCCGGGTGCGGCGGCTGGTAGCCATTGCCTGCGGCGCCGATGACGCGGCGACGGGCATCGTGTTCGATGCCGACATCGTCGCGCTGGAGCCGCGCATCGCCGAGCCCAAGCACCACCGGCGCGTATTCGAGGAATTTTGCGACGCCTGGCAGCGGGCGCTGGACGCCTGCCACGACTTGCCTGCGAAGCCGGATCCCGAGCGGGTACAGGCTCTCGTGCTGGCGGTCTGGGGCGCGCGCCGCTACCGGCTCCTGCTGCGGGATGCGGCGTTGGCGCCGGACCAATGGGTGTCCGAAATGCAGGCGCTATGCCTGGCGGCGCTGGCCGAAAATAGGGCAGGCCGGCACCCCTAACGCCCGCGCTGCCATCTGCGCATCACAACCTTGCTTACAAAGATTCGCGTAAGTCACCCTGTAAGGCGGCGCGTTACTTTGCTACTCTGATTGCATTGGCGCCCCAGGTGGCACCGCCAGCCGTATCTGCATTGTCGACGGAAAAGGAGTTGGTGATGAAAACCGCACGCCAGGTTCTGGAGTCCAAGCCGAGTCAGGCCATCTACAGCATTCCGCCCACGGCGTCCGTCTACGCCGCGCTGCAGCTGATGGCCGAGAAAGGCATCGGCGCGCTGCTGGTCATCGAGCATGGCGAGATCAAGGGCATCCTCAGCGAGCGCGACTACGCGCGCAAGGTGATCCTGATGCAGCGCACTTCGCGCGAGACGCTGGTGCGCGACATCATGACCACCGCGGTGATCTACGTCAGCGCCAACCAGACCACCGACGAATGCATGGCGCTGATGACCCGTCACCGGCTGCGCCACCTGCCGGTGATGCAGGGCGACGAGCTCATCGGCATGCTGTCGATCGGCGACCTGGTCAAGGACATCATCTCCGAACAGCAGTTCATCATCGAGCAGCTGGAGCATTACATCACTGGCGGCGGCCACTAGGGTTTGATGGTTGCTGCCTTCCCTCGGCCCGACGGAGAAGGCAGCAGCCGGCGCGCGAGGGCTGGTCGACCCGGCCCGATCGCGCCCCAGGCACGACCAAGCACGACCGCAAGCACGATAGTCGCGGGCCGCATATAATTATGCGTTCGCTGAATTAGGCCACCCGCCCCGGCATCACGCCTCCCTCGCGCGGTTCCCGGCCGATATTCCCTGCTTTGACGTTGCTTTTGCCGCACATCGTGCGGCCTTGTGCTTGCCCATGTCTTCGCCCGCCTCCGCCGGTTCTGCCGCGTCCGCTGTTTCGTCCACGCCTGCCTCCGCCCTGCCCGCCCATGACCACCGCGCGGTGATGCGCGTGATCGGCGGCATCGTGCTGTGCATCCTGCTGGCCGCGCTCGACCAGACCGTGGTGATCCCGGCGGTGCCGGCGATCGCCAATGACCTGAACGGCTTCGGCCACCTGTCGTGGATCGTCACGGCCTACCTGATCGTGTCGACGGTGACCACGCCGCTTTACGGCAAGCTGTCCGACAGCTTCGGGCGGCGGCGCCTGCTGATGGTGGCGATCATGCTGTTTATCGGCGCCTCGGTGGCGTGCGCGCTGGCGCAGACGCTGGGACAGCTGATCCTGTTCCGCGCGCTGCAGGGCGTGGGCGGCGGCGGGCTGATGTCGCTGGCGCAGGCCGCGATCGCCGATGTGGTGGCGCCGCGCCAGCGCGGGCGCTACCAGGGCTACCTGGCCACGGTATGGGCCGTGGCGTCGATCGCCGGGCCGCTGGTGGGCGGCTGGGTCTCGGACCACATGTCGTGGCGCTGGCTGTTCTGGGTCAACGTGCCGCTGGGGCTGCTGGCGATGTTCATGTGCTACCGTGGCCTCGCCATGCTGCCCGCGCGCGGCGGGCGTGCGCGCGTGGACTGGCTGGGCGCGCTGCTGCTGGCGGTGGCCATCGTCGCGTTCCTGCTGGCGATGAGCTGGGGCGGCGATGTCTATGACTGGCTCTCGCCCGAACTGGGCGCCCTGCTGCTGGCCGCCGTCGCTGCCGTGCTGCTGCTGACCTGGCAGGAGCGCCGCGCGGCGGATCCGATGCTGCCGCCGCGGCTGTTCGCCAACCGCGCCTATGTGCTGGGCGTGGCCGCGTCGGCGCTGGCCGCGCTCGACATCTTCCTGTGCATCTTCGCCCTGCCCCTGCACTTCCAGCTGGTGCGCGGCGCCGATGCGTCGACCTCCGGCCTGCTGGTGATGCCGTTCCTGCTGGCAACGGTGGCGGGCAACTTTATCGTGGCGTGGCTGGCGCCGCGCGTGGGCCGCATGCGCGGCATCCTGACCGCGGGCTATATCGCCGGCGCGCTGGGCCTGATTGTGCTGGCGCTGGTGACCCCGGCGGTGCCGCTGGCCGTGGTGCTGGCGGCGATGTCGCTGGCCGGCGTGGGCCTGGGCATCACCATGGTGGCGACGCTGATGAGCGTGCAGAACGCGCTGGAGCGCCGCGATACGGGCGCCGGCACCGGTGCGCTGCTGGTGCTGCGCTCGCTCGGCAGCGCGCTCGGCGGCGCGCTGGCCGGCACGCTGTTGACGCTGGAGTTCCGCCAGGCGCTGGCGGCTTCCGGGGTGACGCAGGCGCTGGACCTGGGCGCGCTGCGCCATGGCAGCGAGGCCTTCGCGCAGCTGTCGCCGTCGGTGCGCGCGGTGCTGGCCGGTGGCGTGGAGTCCGGCTTTCACCTGATCTTCGCGGTGGGCGCGGCGGCGGCGGTACTGGCGCTGCTGATCGTGCGCCGCATGCCGGACGTCGAGCTGCGCAGCAGCGTCACCGAGCACGCCGCCACGCTGGCGATGGACTGACGCGGGACGCATCCGGCTGGCCGCCATCGGCGTAAACTAACGCGTACCCGAACCAGCGAGCCGACCACCGGAGCCCCGTCGCCATGAGCCGTCGCCCCCTGCCTTTCCGCCTGTCCGTTCCCCTGGCTGCCGCCCTGACCCTGGCAGCCGCCAGCGCGGCACTGTTGCCAGCACCGCTGCGCGCGGCCGACAAGCCGGCCGTCGTCCCTGCCGCTGCAGGCACATGCCCGGCATCGCTCAACTTCACCTTCCCCCGCCTGCAGGACGATGCGCCGCAGAACCTGTGCCAGTACGCGGGCAAGGTGGTGCTGGTGGTCAATACCGCCAGCTATTGCGGTTTCACGCCGCAGTACGAGGGGCTCGAGGCACTGTACGCCAGGTACAACGCGCGCGGGCTGGTGGTGCTGGGCTTCCCGTCCAACGATTTCTCGCAGGAGCCGGGCTCGCAGAAAGAGATCGCGGACTTCTGCTACAACACCTACGGCGTCAAGTTCCCGATGCTGGGCAAATCGCATGTGCGCGGCAGCGAGGCCAACCCGATGTACGCGCTGCTGGCGAAGCAGACTGGCACCACGCCGAAATGGAATTTCTACAAGTACCTGATCGGCCGCGACGGCAAGGTGGTGGCCGCCTACGGCAGCCGCACCACGCCGGACGACAAGGAGCTGGTGGCGAAGATCGAATCGTTGCTCGCCGCGCCGCGCTGAGCAGCGATCCTTCGCGCGGCTGCGCTCAGTCGCGCACCAGCCCTTCGGCCCGCATTGCCTCCTGGACCGCAGGGCGCGCGCCCACGCGCGACAGGTATTGCTGCAGCGCCGGGTAGTCGTTCAGCGGCAGCTTTAGGATGCGGGCCCAGCCGACGATGGTGAAGCAGTACGCATCGGCCACCGTGAAGGTGTCGCCGGTCAGGAACTGGCGGGTTTGCAGGTGCCGGTCGAGTTCGGCGAAGCGGCGCTGCAGCTTTGCCCTGCACTCGTCCTGCGTGCTTTGCGCGGTCTCCTTGTGCCACAGCCACGGGCTGAAGACCTTGTGCAATTCGGTCGATACCAGCGTGATCCAGCCGGTGGCTTCGAGGCGCTCGCGCGTGCCGGCGGCAGGCAGCAGCTTGCGTTCGGGAACGAGGTCAGCGATGTATTGCAGCAGCGACGCCACTTCGGTATGACGCGAGCCGTCGTCCAGCTGCAGCAGCGGCACGTAGCCGCGCGGGTTGATGGTGTAGTAGTCGTCGGTGCCGTCCTCGGGCACGGCCAGCTTGTGGGTGTGCAGGTCGACCCTGGCCAGCGTGACCGGCAGGCCGGCTTCGCGCAGGGCGATATGGACGGCCATCGAGCAGACGCCGGGAGTGTAGTAGAGCTTCATCGCGATCCTGTGGTGGTTGCCTGGCCGCCACGCCATGCGGCGGCCGTGCAGGCAGTCTAGGATCGGGGCCCTGAATGCAGCAATGCGCGTCCTTGCGGACGCGCATTGCAAATCTGCACAGCCTTATCGGCTCGCGGCTTACTCGACTTCGCGGAACAGCCGGCCCCAGCCGCGCAGTTCGCGCGTATCGACGCCGCACAGGCGCAGCGATTTCCACACCACCGTGGAGATGGTGTCGTACAGCGGGATGCCGGTTTCCGCTTCCAGTTCTTCGGCCAGGTGCGCGGCGCGCAGGTTGGTGCAGAACGTGGTGATGGCCTGCGGCTGGTGCTGCGCCAGCCCGCGCACCATCTCGCGTATGGTGTCTTCCTCGACCTCGGCGAAGCTGTAGTTCACGTGCAGGTCCAGGTGGCTTTCGGCCACGCAATGGAAGCCGCTGCGCTCATAGTTGGCGATGATGCGCTGCTGCACGTCGTCCAGATACGGCGTGGCCAGCCCGAAGTTGCGCGCGCCGGTCTTGTCCAGGATTTCGTTCAGTGCCAGCACCGAGGTGGTGGCCGGGATGCCGGTGGCTTCGGTAATCTGCTTGCACAGCGCTTCGTCCTTGTCGAAGCCGAGCCAGCCGGACGAGGTGCCGTTCCAGGCGATGACATCGACGCGCGCGTCGGCCAGCAGGCTGGCCGCGGCCAGGATCTTGTCGAGATTGAACTGGCCCAGGGCCTGGTCGCGCAGCGAGATCTCGGTGACGGTGAAGCGCGAGAAATGCGCGCTGACATTGGGCAGGCCGGCCACCATCGCGCTGGTGATCGGTTCGAGCGCGGTGTTGGAAGACGGCGTCAGCATGCCGAGTCGGATTTGCTTGGTCATTGTGGTTCGGTCTCAGGAGTGAGTGCGGGCGCCGGGACGTTGCCGGCGCCTTGCGCGGGGTTCTTGGTCTTGCGGAACTCGGTGATCCGACGGGTCTTCAGACGGGGATCTTAGTCTCGTAGTCGATCGCGGTGGAAGCCAGCAGCAAGCCCACGCCGGCCGCCGCGAAGAACATCAGCGCCAGGAAGTACGAGCCGGTGAACTGCACGATCATGCCGACGATGATCGGCACCGAGATACCGCCGATATTGCCGCCCAGGTTCATCACGCCGCCCAGGAAGCCGACCTTGTTGCGCGTGCCCAGCATCGACGGCACGCACCAGAACAGGCCGCACCAGCGCAGGAAGAACAGCGTGGAAGACAGCAGCACGACCACCACCACCGGGTCGGTGACATACGCCACCGAGAAGATCGACGCCGTCGCCACCACCGCGGCGATGCCGAACAGCGTACGCATCACCACGTTGGGCCGGCCGCCGGCTTCCTTCCATTTGTCGGCGATCCAGCCGCCGATCAGTTCGCCCACGAAGCCGCTGAAGAAGATGATGAAGCTGGCGCCGCCCATCTGCTTGATATCGAAGCCGTGCACCTTGTTCAGGTAGTTGGGCATCCAGGTCAGCAGGCCGTAGAACACGGTGTTGAAGCACATCCAGCCGATCGCCATGCACCACACCGAGCGGTACTTGAAGAAGTCGAGCGAGCGGCCCGACAGGTTGGCCGGCTCGGCGCGGTGTTCATTGGCCAGCGCTTCTTCGATATAGCGCGCTTCCAGTTCGTTGACACCGCGGTGCTCGCGCGGGGAGTTGCGCACGTAGTACCAGGCCAGCACGCCGGCCAGCACCGTGCCGACGCCGGCGACGATAAAGGCCAGGCGCCACGAACCCAGCGAGGCGATCAGCCAGGTGATGATGATCGCGCCCAGGGCCGCGCCCAGCGGGGCGCCGCCGTCCAGCAGCGTGGCGCCGCGGCCGCGCTCGTTCTGCGTCATCCAGATTGCGTTGAGCTTGCCGCCGGCCGGGTAGATCGGCGCCTCGGCCGCGCCCAGGCCCAGCCGCGTCAGCAGCAGCGAGGTGGCGTTGGTGGTGAAGGCCGCTACGGCCTGGGCAATGCCCCAGAACACGGTGGCGCATGCGATCACGATGCGCGGCTTGTACTTGTCGGCCAGCATGCCGCCCGGCACCTGCATCAGCGCATAGGTCCAGAAGAAGGAGCTGAGGATCAGGCCCTGCATGGCGGGGCTGAGGTCGAACTCCTTGGCGATCAGCGGCATGGCCACCGACAGCGAGGCGCGATCGATGTAGTTGATCGCGATAAGGAACAGCATCATCAAGAAAATCTTCCAGCGCACCGAGGTCCTGGCCTCGGTCATCGCTGTTGCCCGCGTTGTCGTCTGCATGACGGCGTCTCCTGTTTTCGTCCTTTGGTTGAGGCAGTTCTAATGGGTGTCGCGCAACAGGCCGGAGTATAGGATACGTAATCTGTAATTACAACGCGTGTAAGTCATTGATTTTACGATGTTGCGAATGCACAATTTAGGGGTGTGGTAGCCTTGCTGTGGTGCATTTCCCCATTTTGGTGACGTCTGTGACACAAACGCTTTCCCCCTCCGCGCGTCTGCGCACGCTTGGCATGTCGGCCGAAATCGCGGCGCGGCTGCGCACCATGATCGAAGAGGGCGAACTGCCGCCCGGCGCGCGCATCGATGAACGGGCCTTCTGCGAGACCTTCGATGTGTCCAAGACGCCGCTGCGCGAGGCGCTTAAGGTGCTGGTGTCCGAGGGGCTGGTGCTGCACCGGCAATACATCGGCTACCGGGTGGCACCGCTGGACCTGGAAGAACTGCGCGCCACCTTCGAAACCCTGCACGGGCTGGAGGCGCTCGCGGGCGAACTGGCGGCACAGCGGCTGGGCGCGGCGGCGATGGCCAAGCTGGAGCGGCGCCACCAGGCCATGATCGATGCCCATGCCGCCGGCCGGCGCACCGACTATTTCCGCATCAACCAGGAAATCCACCAGCTCATCATCGACGGCGCCGCCAACCCGGTGCTGGCCAGCGTCTACGCCGCGTTGATGAGCAAGGTGCACCGCGCGCGCGGCGCCGCCAACGCCGATACCCTGCGCTGGCAGGAGTCGCACGAGGAACACGAGGCCATCATGGCCGCGCTGCGCGAACCCGGCCGGCCCCGGCTGGCCCAGGTGCTGCGCAGCCATTCCGAGAACACCGCCCGGGAAGTGCTGACCGTGGTGGCGCAAACGCTGGCCGAGGGCAATGCGCGCAGCGGCGCGCTCAAGCAATCCGCCTGAACACCCTTCAAGAACTCACTACCCAACGAAGACGATGAAACTGGTTCGAGTAGGCAATCCCGGCGCCGAGCGCCCCGGCATGATCGATGCGGCAGGCCGCGTGCGCGACCTGTCCGCCGTGATCAACGATGTCGATGCGGCGCAACTGGCGCCGGCTGCGCTGCAAGCGCTGGCGCAGGTCGACCCGCAGACCCTGCCCGTCATCGAAGGCGCGCGGTTTGGCGTGCCCTGGACCGGTATCGGCAAGATCGTCGCGATTGGCCTGAACTATGCCGACCATGCCGCCGAAGCCGGCATGCCGCTGCCGGCCGAGCCGATCGTGTTCCTGAAGGCCAACAGCTCGCTCAATGGTCCCAACGACGCGGTGATGCTGCCGTTCGGCTCGCACAAGACCGACTGGGAAGTGGAGCTGGGCGTGGTCATCGGCACCACTGCGCGCAACGTCTCGCGCGAGCAGGCGCTGGAGCACGTGGCCGGCTACTGCGTAGTCAACGATGTCTCGGAGCGCGAGTTCCAGATCGAGCGCGGCGGCACGTGGGACAAGGGCAAGGGCTGCGATACGTTTTGCCCGGCCGGCCCGTGGCTGGTGACGCGCGACGAAGTGGCGGACCCGCAGGCGCTGGGGCTGTGGCTGGAGGTCAACGACGAGCGCGTGCAGCAGGGCACCACCGCGACCATGGTGTTCGACGTGGCCACGCTGGTCAGCTATATCAGCCGCTTCATGACACTGCTGCCAGGGGACCTGATCGCGACCGGCACGCCGCCCGGCGTCGGCATGGGATGCAAGCCGCCGCGCTTCCTCAAAGCCGGCGACTCCATGCGGTTGGGCGTGGACGGACTGGGCGAGCAAGTGCAGCGGGTAGTGGCGTACGGCGAACGCTGATCACAGCCGCTTAAAGGGTTCCCCATCGATACGCTTTTATACAAAGCGTTGGGTTTCCACACAAAGCGTACGATTAGGGCAACAGTTCTGGCGCGGAAAGTGGCCGGATTACATGGTTTTACAGGAAATCCGGGGCCTGGCGTTTCGCTCGCGTTATCTGCGTGAAATACTGGTTATACAGGTTTCGCCAGAGAGCAAAACGCCATGTCCGAGCACGCCCCCGAAATCGAGTCTTATCTCGGCACCACCCTCCAGTCCCCCGCCTCATCGCTGAAGTCGCCGCTGAAGCACCGCTACTGCGCGCTGGCCGATACCCTCGACAGCCGCGCCGAACTCGAAGCGATCCGGCGCAATATCCACCAGCATCCGGAACTGGCCTTCGAAGAGGTCCGCACCGCCGGCCTGGTCGCGACCTTGCTCGAAGGCTGGGGCTACACCGTCACGCGCGGCATGGGCGGCACCGGCGTGGTCGGTACGCTGCGCTGTGGCGAGAGCGGCCACAGCGTGGGCATCCGCGCCGACATGGACGCGCTGCCGATCCATGAGCGCACCGCGCTGCCGTACGCCAGCGTCAACGCGGGCCGCATGCATGCCTGCGGCCACGATGGCCACACCGCGATCCTGCTCGGCGCGGCGCGGCAACTGGCGCGCACGCGCAATTTCAACGGCACCGTGCACCTGATCTTCCAGCCGGCCGAGGAAATCGGCGCTGGCGGCGGCGCCGAGCGCATGCTGGCCGATGGCCTGTTCGAGCGCTTTCCGTGCGATGCCATCTTCGGGCTGCATAACCATCCGGGCGTGGAGCAGGGCACGTTCCTGTTCCGCTCGGGGCCGTTCATGGCGGCCTGCGATACCGTCACCATCACCATCCGCGGCAAGGGCGGCCACGCCGCGCGGCCGCACCAGTCGGTCGACCCGATCCTGGTGGCGGGCAGCCTGGTGATGGCGCTGCAGTCGGTGGTGTCGCGCTATGTCGATCCGAACGAAACTGCGGTGGTGACGATCGGCACGCTGCACGCCGGCCACGCGCCCAACGTGATTCCGGACAGCGCCCGCATGGAGCTCAGCGTGCGCTCGTTCAGCCCTGACGTGCGCGCCGCGCTGGAGCAGCGCATCCGCCAGCTCGCCACGTCGCACGCCGAAGGCTACGGCGCTGTGGCCGAGATCGACTACGTGCGCGGCTACCCGGTGCTGGTCAACAGCGAGCGCGAGACCGAGTTCGCACGCCAGGTGGCCGAGGAACTGGTCGGCGGCGGCAAGGTGGTGGACCAGGCCGCGCGCATCGCCGGCAGCGAGGACTTTGCCTACTTCCTGCAAGAGCGCCCCGGCTGCTTCGTGCGGCTGGGTAACGGCGCCAACCAGCCGCTGCTGCACAACGCCGGCTATGACTTCAACGACGACAACCTGACCGTCGGCGCCGCCTACTGGACGCGGCTGGTGGAGCGCTACCTGGGCAACTGAGCACGGGTTCCGCGCGCCAGGGCCTTAGCGGAAGAACGCGCTCGGCGGCACGCCGAACTGCCGCCGGAACATGGTCGCGAACGCGCTCGGGCTGTCGTAGCCCAGGTCCAGCGCCACATCCACCACCTTGCTGCCGGCCGCCAGCTTTTCCAGCGCGGCCAGCAGGCGCGCCTGCTGGCGCCATTGGCCGAAGGTCATGCCGGTTTCGCGCGCAAAGCGGCGCTGGATGGTCTTGGGGTCCAGCCCCAGCCGCGCGCCCCAGTCGGCCAGTGTCAGCGCGGTGTCGGGCGCGCCGGCAATGGTGTCGCAGATCTGGCGCAGGCCGGCATCGGCCGGACGCGGCAGGTGCAGCGGCAGCGACGGCACCAGCATCACTTCATCGAGCAGCAGCCGCATTAGCCGTGCGTCACGTGTGTCGGGTGCATAGGGCAGCGCGATCTCCACTGCGGCCAGGATCAGCTCGCGCAGCAGCGGCGAGATGCCCAGCACGGTGCAGCGCTGCGGCAGGTCGGGCGCGGCATCGGGGCGGATATAGGCGGTGCGCATCTGCACGCGTCCCACCATGCGGATCCAGTGCGTGGTGCCGCCCGGCATCCACATGCCGCGCGTCGGCGGCACGATCCACTGGCCTTCGGCGGTGGCCACCACCATCACCCCATGCACTGCATGGATCAGTTGCGCATGCGGGTGCTGGTGCGGCTGGGTCACGTGGCCGGGCAGGTAGTCGGCCGCCATCGCGGTGACCGGCAGCGGGCTGCGGTCGAAGCGGAAGTAGGGCGGCGGATCGGCGTAGGTGTCGCCCAGCGCCAGCGTTTCGGGGGTGGGGTCGGGCAGCGGCTGCCGCGAGCGGCGGCGGGCGGGGGCCGCGGCGGCGGCAAGATGCGGGCGGGGGGCGCGCGCCATGTCCTTTTCTCCAAGGTTGCGGACCTATTCTCGCAGGACAGGCGCTGGCCCGCCAGCTAGCATCGGTGCTCAGATCCTTCCCGGCCGGCGCCCCCGCTGGCCGCTTCCCGTTTGTCGAGAGCCGCCAATGAGCACAACCATCGACTCCGCGCCGGCTGGCGCAGCCCCCGCGACCCCCTCGCTTGCCCCGTCCCCACAGGCGGAACGCACCGGTTTCCGCGTGCTGTCCGCGATCAGCTTCGCCCACTTCCTCAATGACATGATCCAGTCGTTGATCCTGGCGATCTATCCGATGCTGAAGGGCGGCTTCAACCTCAGCTTCACCCAGATCGGACTGCTGACCATGACCTACCAGGTCACCGCGTCGCTGCTGCAGCCGGTGGTGGGGCTGTACACCGACAAGCATCCCAAGCCGCATTCGCTGGCGCTGGCGATGGCCTTTACGCTGGCCGGCCTGCTGCTGCTGTCGGTGGCGCCCAGCTACGGCGTGCTGCTGGTGGCCGCGGCGCTGGTCGGCACCGGTTCGTCGATCTTCCATCCGGAGTCGTCGCGCGTGGCGCGCATGGCGTCGGGCGGGCAGCACGGGCTGGCGCAGTCGATCTTCCAGGTGGGCGGCAATGGCGGCAGTGCCATGGGTCCGCTGCTGGCGGCGCTGATCGTGCACCAGCAGGCCAGCCTGGCGTGGTTCTCGCTGGCGGCGCTGGTGGGCATCGTGGTGCTGTGGCGCATCGGCGGCTGGTACGCACGCCAGCTGGCGCAGGGCGCGCGCAAGCGCAAGGCGGCCGGCGCCACGGCCAGACCGGTGGCGACGCGCGTGGTGGTGCGGGCCATGGTGGTGCTGATGGTGCTGGTGTTCTCCAAGTACTTCTACATGGCCAGCCTGACCTCGTACTACACCTTCTACCTGATGGAGCGCTTTGCGCTGGCGCGCCAGGACGCGCAGCTGCACCTGTTCCTGTTCCTGTTCGCGGTCGCCGCCGGCACCATCCTGGGCGGCCCGATCGGCGACCGGATCGGCCGCAAGCGCGTGATCTGGGCCTCGATCCTGGGCGTGGCGCCGTTCACGCTGATGCTGCCGCACGTGGGTCTGTTCTGGACCACGGTGCTGACTTTCATCATCGGCTTTATCCTGGCCTCGGCGTTCTCGGCGATCCTGGTGTTCGCGCAGGAGCTGATCCCCGGCAAGGTCGGCATGGTGTCGGGCCTGTTCTTCGGCTTTGCCTTCGGCATGGGCGGCATCGGCGCCGCGGTGCTGGGCGGCATGGCCGACACACACGGCATCCGCGCGGTGTACGAGTACTGCGCCTACCTGCCGCTGCTGGGGCTGCTGACGGTGTTCCTGCCGGACCTGCGCGAGGAGCCGCAGCGCGCCTGAAGCGCGGCTCAGTCGACGATTCAGTTGCTTGATTCAGTCGCCTGACTTGCCTTCGCCGCCATCGCCCGATGGCGGCTCGAACATGCGCAGCCAGCGGCGCAGCAGCGCGGCCAGCTGCGCGCGCTCCGTCGCGGTCAGCCCTTCCAGCAGGCGGTGCTCGTTGGCCACGTGCAGCTCCACCGCGTGGTCGACGCGCTCGCGGCCGGCGTCGGTCAGCGCCACCAGCAGGCCGCGTCGGTCATCCGGATTGGGTTCGCGCCGCACCAGCCCGGCCCGCTCCAGGTGATCGAGCCGGTTGGTCATGGTGCCCGAGGTGATCATCAGCGAGCCGATCAGCGCGCCCGGCGACAGCGCATAGGGCGGCCCGGCACGCCGCAGCGTCGCCAGCACATCGAACTCCCACGGCTGCAGCCCGGTTGCGCCCAGCGCGGCTTCGATGGCGCGGCCGGTATGGCGGTTCAGCCGGCCCAGCCGCCCCAGGATGCCCATCGGCGAGGCATCGAGATCCGGGCGTTCGCGCGCCCATTGGGCAAGGATGCCGTCGACATGGTCGGGCGCGTCTTCGGGTTTGCGGCGAGAAGTCATTGGGGCAGTGCAGGCAGATGCGAGGTGGACCGAAGTATCTTGACATCAACCAATCCCCTTCGTAAAGTGATTTATCTTGACATCAAGAATATCGATATGAAGGCGAACCGAGTTTCCGCCGGCGCGGCATCCGGCCCGGGCCTGAGGGACATCCTGCTGACCGGCCTGGCCCCCGCGATCTGGGGCAGCACCTATCTCGTCACCAGCCAGTGGCTGCCGCCGGGGCAGCCCTTGCTGTCCGGCGTGATTCGCGCGCTGCCGGCCGGTCTGGCGCTGCTGGCCTTCGGCAGGCAGTTGCCGCAGGGCGGCTGGTGGTGGCGCGCGGCGGTGCTTGGCGTACTCAATATCGGCTTCTTCCAGGCGATGCTGTTCATCGCCGCCTACCGCCTGCCGGGCGGCGTGGCGGCCACGGTCGGCGCGATCCAGCCGCTGATCGTGGTGGTGCTGGCATGGGCCTGGCTGGGCGCGCGACCGCGTCCAGCCGCCTGGATGGCCGGCGCGGGCGGTTTGCTGGGCGTGGCGTTGCTGGTGCTCGGGCCGGCCGCCAGGCTGGATGCCGTCGGCGTGGCGGCGGCGGCCGCGGGGGCGGTGTCGATGGCAGTGGGTACGGTGCTGACGCGCCACTGGCAGCCGCCGGTCTCGCCGCTGGTGCTGACCGCATGGCAGTTGTGCGCGGGCGGGCTGTTCCTGCTGCCGTTCGCGCTGGTGCTGGAACCGCTGCCTGGGCATTTCACGCTGGCCAACTGGCTTGGCTACGCCTGGCTCAGCATAGTCGGCGCCGGCTTCAGCTACGTGCTGTGGTTCCGCGGGGTGGGGCGCATGCCGTCGTCGGCGGTGGCGGCGCTGGGCCTGCTCAGTCCGGTCAGCGCCACGGTGCTCGGCTTCCTGGTGCTGGGGCAGGCACTGACCGCGGTGCAGGCGGCCGGCGCGCTGCTGGTGCTGGGCAGCGTGTGGCTTGGCCAGCGCGCGGCCGCACCCGCCACCGCGGCGCGCGCGCAGGCGGCCTGATGTCATCCGCGAAGGGTGCTGCTGCCGCGCGGACTTTTGCGGCATCATGGCGGGCACTCGAGTCAGACCTGCCCCGTTTCCGCCGACGATGCCAGCCGCCCCAGACCCTTCCGCCGCCCCCGCCACGCCGCCCTGCGAGCGCTGCCTGGCGCTGGCCGACGATCCGCGCCGGCGCGAGCCGCCGGCCTGCCTGGCGCTGCGGGGCACGGCCCCGGTGGTGACACAGAGTGCCGCCGGGGTGCCGTACAGCATGCTGTCGTTTTGCTGCCGCGACTGCGGCACCGGCTGGCGGCTCTATGACCGCGCCAACGAGCTCTTTGTCTCGTGGGTGCCGGAGCGGCCGCTGGAGCGCTGAGCGCGCCGCATGATCGGCTAAGATAGCGGCTGTTCCGCGCCGCGGCCCGTTGCCACCGCGCGGCCGCTTCCGTCGAATCTCTCCCGCTTTCCCATCATGGCCTTTCCCTTCCGCTCGTCGTTGCTGGCCGCAGCGTGCGTCTTTGCTGGCACCGCACTGGCCCCCGTTACGGCCGCCGCGGCCGACGCCTATCCCAGCCGCCCGATCCGCCTGATCGTTGCCTATCCCACCGGCGGCATCAGCGACACCGTCGCGCGTGCGCTCGGCGAGCGCCTGTCGGCGCAGATGGGTACCTCGGTGGTGGTGGAGAACAAGGCCGGCGCGGGCGGCAGCATCGGCATCGATGCGGTGGCCAAGGCTGCGCCGGACGGCTACACGCTCGGCTTTGCCGCCACCAGCCCGCTGACGCTGAATCCGCATGTGGGACGCGTCAACTACGATCCGCACAAGGACGTGGCGCCGGTGATGAGCGTGATGTACTCGCCGGTGCTGGTGGTGGGTACTTCCGCCTTCAGCGGCAAGAGCTTTGCCGACGTGGTCGGCCAGGCGAGCGCCAAACCGGGTTCGGTACGCTGGGCCACGTCGGGCCTGGGCACGGTCGGCCATGTGGTGCTGGAACAGGTCAAGCAGAAGTCGAAGGCCGACATCGTGCTGATCCCGTACAAGGGCGCGGGCCAGCAGATGAACGATGCGCTCGGCGGCCAGTTCGAGGTGATGAGCACCAACGCCAGCCCGGTGCTGAGCCAGCATATGCAGGCAGGCCGCCTGCGCGCGCTGGCGGTGGGCGCGCCCAAGCGCCTGGACAGCCTGCCCGCCGTGCCGACGCTGGCCGAGCTGGGCTACCCCAAGGCCAACCTGACCTCCACCTTCGGCATCTTTGCGCCGGGCAAGACCCCCACGGCCATCATCAACCGCCTGAACGCCGAGCTGAACAAGGCGCTGGCCGAGCCGGAAGTCCATGAGCGCCTGCTCAAGGGCGGCGAAGTGCCGACCGGCGGCACGCCGGCGCAGTTTGCCAAGGCCATCCGCGAAGAGTCCGCGGAGAACGCGCGCATCGTCAGGGAAGCCGGCATCAAGGCTGACTGATTCAAGAGCTGGGCGGCGCGTATTGGCACCGCCGCCGCGCTATGCCGCATCGAGCCGGCTCCCCAGCCCATACACCGACGACAGCCGCACGCCGTTGTGCGGCCACAGTGCCAGCTTGGTGCGCACGCGCGACAGGTGGCTGTCCACCGTGCGCGAGGCCGCGTCCATGTGGTAGCGCCAGACCTGGTCGACCATGGTCTGGCGCAGTACCAGCGAACCCAGGTTGCGGAACAGCAGCACCGCCAGGTCGAATTCCTTCGGGGCCAGCAGCACCGGCTTGCCCTGCACCCACACCTGCCGCTCGGCGGTGGCAAAGCGGAACGGCCCGTGTTCCAGGTCGCAGTCTGCGCTCGCCGGCCGCGCGCGGCGCAGCAGCGCCTGTACGCGCGCGGCCAGTTCCGCGGTGCGCAGCGGCTTGGGCAAGTAGCTGTCCGCGCCCTGCGCCAGGCAGGCTGCGACAAAGGCTTCTTTGTTCGAGGTTCCGGTCAGCATCACCGGCATCTCGTGGCCCAAGGTGCGGCGCACCCACGCCAGCACTTCCAGTGCCGGGAGGCCCGGCGTATCGCAATCCAGCATCAGCAGGTCGAACGACCTGCCGCGCAGCGCGCCGATCAGCGCCCGCCCGCTGAGGTAGCGCGTGCATTGGTGGCCGTTCAGGCGCAGGGTCTGTTCGATGCTGACGGCGAGGGTGGGGTCCGCCTGCAGCGCGGCGATCTTCACGGACGTGGCTCCTGTGCGCGGGCGCACCGCAATGCGCCGCCGGGTGGACACAGCTTGACAACATGGTGAGCGCGGGCACGGGTAGGCCCGCAGCGAAGCCCATGGTAGGAGCGGCCCGCTGAGGCGAGAAGTAAAAGATTGTTGAAAGGCGAGATTGAGCGCTTTCCTATTCGGGCGGGCGGCGGCACCGGATTAAATGTCCCGCTGATGGCCAGTCACGTCGGAGGCAACATGGGAAAGAAAACGGCAACGCGCATTGCATCGCTCGAGGACGCGCCCGCGGATGCGGCGCTGATCCGCCAGGTCGTCGCCGGCGCGGGATTCGAATGCGTCAGCTTCAGCGAAAGCCGGCGCCTGCTGCTGGCGCTGCGCGACGCGGGCTTCGACCTGCTGCTGCTGGACTGGCAGATGCCGGACCTTTCCGGGCGCGAAGTGCTGGCGTGGGTGCGCACCCACCTGGATCGGCGCATCCCGGTCATGTTCCTGAGCTGCCGCGATGCCGAGCACGATATCGTCAGCGCGCTCGCCGCGGGCGCCGATGACTACATGGTCAAGCCGATCCGCCCGTCCGAGCTGGCCGCGCGCATCGACTGCCTGCTGCGGCGCGCGTATCCGGCGCAGGCCTCGCCCCATCCACCGCTGCGGCTGGGCGACTATGCCTTCGATTGCGCGTTGCGCCGGGTCACCTGCAACGGCCAGCCGATCGGCCTGACGCCCAAGGAGTTCGACCTCGCCGTGCTGCTGTTCCGCCATGAAGGCCGCATCGTCACGCGCGACCACATCACCGCCGCGGTCTGGGGCCGCGAGATCTCGCCGATGTCGCGCACCATCGATACCCACGTATCGCGCGTGCGCAGCAAGCTGGGGCTGCAGGCCGAGCACGGCATGCGGCTGACCCCGGTCTATACGCACGGCTATCGGCTGGAGCGCCTGGCACACGCCGAGCGGGCCGCGGCATGACGGCGCGCTCGCTGCGCCTTGCGCTGGTTGCTGCGGCGTTGTGCCTGGGCGGCAGCCGGCTGGCGCGACGAAGCTGCAGCGCAACTGCGATGCCGGCGCCTGCAAGCGGCTGCGACGTGCGCGACCCGGCCGCCGTGCACGACATGCTGGTGCACGTCCTGGGCCACGACCTGCGCGAACCCAATGCCTCGCTGCTGGCGTGGCTGGCGCTGCGCCAGACCCGCTCGCAGGCCGATGCGGCGCTGCTGGCGCAGGTGGGCGGCCATGCTCGCCGCGCGCTGCGCCATATCGACGACCTGAACCGGCTGCTGCGCGAAACCCGGCATGCCTACCGGATGCGGCGGATCGCCATGGAAACCCTGCTCGATGAAGCGCTGGACCGCGTCTGGACCGAAGCCGGCGAGGCCGGGATCCGGCTGGAGCGCCCGGCCGGGCGCCTGCCGCGCATTGGCGGCGACGCGGCGATGCTCGCCGCTACGCTGGAATGGCTGCTGACCAGCGCCATCGGTGCGGCGGCGCCTGGCACGGCCTTGCGCACCGCGTGCCGCGGCCATGCCGGTGGCGTGGCGCTGTCGATCGTGTTCCAGCCCGCCGATGACGCGGGCGCCGCGCAACTGGCGCGGCCCGGACCGGCGCTGCTGTGCGCGCAGCGCGTGGTGGCACGGCATGGAGGGCTGCTGGTGCCGCTGCAACCGATGCAGGGCCAAGCCGCGCAGGCCGGCTGGTACCTGTGGCTGCGGCGCCGGCCGCGCCCATGAAAAAAGGCACCCGAAGGTGCCTTTTGCCGAGACTGCTGATCAGGTACCGATCAGAAGATGTGGCGGATACCGATGGCAGCGCCGGTCTGGTTGTTACGGCCCGGCATTTCGGTGATGGTGCCGCCCGAAACCTTGTTGAAGTCAACCGTGCCGTAGACCTGGGTGCGCTTGGACAGCGAGTACTCGGCCAGCAGCACGCCGGTGTAGCGGCGGCCGTTGTTGTCGTTGACGCCGTTGACGTTTTCGACGTAGTCGCCGTAGAACACGCCGGTCAGCGCCAGTGCCGGGGTGGCCTGGTAGGTCACGCCGATGTAGCCGATGGTGTCCTTGCGCGGGTTGGCTGCGGCGCTGCCGCCAGCCGGGATCGGGTTCAGCGTGGCGCCGCCCGTGAAGTTCAGCGAGGCATCCACCGAACCGGTGCGGTCCTTGCCGCCGATGTAACCCAGGAACACCTTGGCCGGCCCGATCGAGTACTTACCGGCAGCGCCCCACATCTGCTGCTTCTCGCCGGTGAGATTACGCACTTCCTGGTACACGCCGCCGATGCCGAACGGACCGAAGGTGTACGCGGCGCGAGCGCCCCAGTACTGGTTCTGGCTCATGCTGCCCGCCTGCTCGCCGAAGCCGTAGCTGGCGCCGACGTCCAGGCCGCCGAACTTGCCGCCGTAGCTGACGACGTTGTCGTTACGGAAGTTGGTCAGGAAGAACGGCCAGGCGTTGTTGGTGTAGTTGCCGATGGTCAGCGGATCGTAGTCGCCGAAGAAATTAAAGCCTTCGGTGTACTGGCGGCCCAGCTTGATCGTGCCGAAGTCACCGCTCAGGCCCACGTAGGCCTGACGACCGAACAGGCGGCCATTCTGGTTGGCGCGGCCGGTGTCCGGATCGAAGCCGTTTTCCAGCTGGAAGATCGCCTTCAGGTTGTTACCCAGGGCTTCGCTGCCCTTGATGCCCCAGCGGCTGTTGGTGACGGCGCCGTTGGTCAGTTCCCACGAGTTGTCATTGTTGGCGTTCGCGTTCGTCTGGAAGCGGATGCTCTGGTCGACGATACCGTACAGGGTGACGGAGGTTTGTGCGAAAGCCGAACCTGCCAACAGGCTGCCGGCTGCGAGGACGATGGCCGATTTCTTCATGGTGCTCCTTTTCTGTCTTGTACTGTGCCCTTCGCCGGATCACGGCGGGGATAAGGTCTACGTTTCGTGTAAACGCCGCGAAAATTTAACAAAACGTAAGGAACAAGGACACAAAACTCCGTGGAGCCGCGCTTTCAAGCAGGAAATTGGTGCAATTCCGTTGTCTGGCCGCTACAGAATTCTGCATTTGGGGGATAAGGCAGCGCAGCGGGGGAAGCCTCGGAGCCGCGCTGGCACGGCGGCTGGGCGTTGGAGCGACAGGGCGGGAAGGCGCAAGAAGGGGCGGGGCGGAGAGCCCCGCGGGGGCATGGACCCGGCTCCGCCGGGTCCTGTGCTCAATGCTGCGGGATCTCGATCTTGACCTCGAGCACCTCGAGGTTGTCCTGGCGTTCCAGGCTGACGCGCAGGTCCTGGTCGCCGATCTTGACGTACTTTGAGATCACCGCCACCAGTTCGCGCTGCAGCGCGGGCAGGTAGTCGGCAGGGGCGGAATGGCCGGTGCGCTCGTGCGCCAGGATGATCTGCAGCCGCTCCTTGGCGACCGACGCGGACTTCTTCTTCTCTCCCAGCAGGAAGGAAAGGATCGACATGGGGTGAGCCCTCCTTGACCGTTACTTGTTGCCGAAGATGCGCGAGAACAGCCCCGGCTTCTGGTAGTCGGTGAAACGCATCGGCTTGTCCTTGCCGAGGAAGCGGTCCACCACGTCGCTGTAGGCGTCAGACACGTCGCTGCCTTCCAGGTGGATGGCGGGCGTGCCCTGGTTGGAGGCGTGCAACACCGCTTCCGATTCCGGCACCACGCCGATCAGCTTGATGCGCAGGATTTCCTGGATGTCGGTCAGCGACAGCATCTCGCCGCCATGCACGCGCTTGGGGTTGTAGCGCGTGATCAGCAGGTGTTCCTTGATCGGATCGCCGCCCTCGGTGGCACGCTTGGTCTTGGACGCCAGGATGCCGAGGATGCGGTCCGAATCGCGCACCGACGACACTTCGGGGTTGGTCACGATCAGCGCCTCGTCGGCAAAGTACATGGCCATCAGCGCGCCCGATTCGATGCCGGCGGGCGAGTCGCAGACGATGTATTCGAAATCCATCTCGATCAGGCCGTCGATCACCTTCTCGACGCCCTCGCGCGTGAGCGCATCCTTGTCGCGCGTCTGCGAGGCCGGCAGGATAAACAGGTTCTCGCACTTCTTGTCCTTGATCAGCGCCTGGCGCAGGTTGGCTTCGCCCTGCACCACGTTGATCAGGTCATACACCACGCGGCGTTCGCAACCCATGATCAGGTCGAGGTTGCGCAGGCCGACGTCGAAGTCGATCACGGCAGTCTTGTGGCCGCGCAGGGCCAGGCCGGCGGCAAAGCTGGCGCTGGTGGTGGTCTTGCCGACGCCTCCCTTGCCGGAGGTCACAACGATGATTTTTGCCATGGCTCTTTGGTCCAGTAATAAGTTGAAGCTTGCGCTCTCTGCGATTCGGTCCCGAGGGGCGCTGCGGTTACTTGAGCCGCAGCGCTTCGAGGATCAGTTTTTCATCGGCCAGGCGCACCTGGGCGGTCTTGCCGTGCACGTCGGCCGGAAGCGTCTGCTCCGCGGTCCGGTAGATGCCGGCGATGGAAATCAGTTCGGGCTCCATGCACGTGCTGAAGATGCGCGCGGCGGTGTTGCCCTTGACGCCCGCCAGCGCGCGGCCGCGCAGCGGGGCATAGATATGGATATTGCCTTCGGCGATGACCTCGGCACCGTAGCTGACCACGTCCATGATGACCACGTCGCCATGCGCATAGATCTGCTGGCCGGAGCGCAGCGGCTTGTCGATCAGCAGGGTCTGGGTCTGGCGTACAGCGGCGGCCACGGCGGCGTCGGTGGCCGCCTGCGCCGCGGCACGGGCGGCTTCCTCGCGCGCGGCCTGTTCCGCTGCGGCCTGTTCGGCGGCGGCAGCGGCCTTGGCTTCGGCGGCACGCTCGGTGGCGCCGCTGCGGCGCGCCTGGCTGTCGAGCAGCGGCAGGCCGAAGCGCTCGGCCCACTCGCGCTGGCCCGCGCGGGCCACCACGCCGATGGCGCGGGCCTTGAGCGTGGACAGCGTGTCGATCACGGTGCCAAGCGCGACTTCGCTGTCATCGTCGAGCGCGCGCAGGTCCAGCGCGATCACGTCATTGGAGAAGAAGTCGGGGGTGGCTTCGAAGCGGGTGAGGAGGTCATCCCGCAGCGCAGCCATGTCGGCGGTCTGGAGGGCGAGAAGGAGGGCGTCGACGTTGCCACTGCGCAGCTCGAAGCGTGGCGTTTTCTTCTGGGACATAGCCGGGTGACCGTGGAAATGCCACATTCTAACGTCGTATCTGTCGCGAACTGTAACAATTGGATCGATATGTACCGCAGGTGGCGCGTGGGCTCCATGCACGCGCCGGTGGCGCGGCGCAAGTGTGGCCGGCGCGGCTTGCACGGCCTCGGTATCGCGCGGCACGGGCATCGTGCAAAGCCTTGTTACGATTGCGCCATCTGATCAGCGGAGTTTCCATGGGCGCCATCGTCAATAGCGTGGCCTACCGGCAGGGCAAGCGGCTCGGCACGGTAGGCATGGAGGAAATCCCGACGGTGCTGGCGGTGCCCGGCACCTTCGTCTGGCTGGGCCTGCACGAGCCCGACCCGGCGCTGCTGCGGCAGGCGCAGCAGGCCTTCGGCCTGCACGACCTCGCGGTCGAAGACGCAATGAATGCGCACCAGCGCCCCAAGCTCGAGGCCTACGGCGATTCCGTGTTCGTGGTGCTCAACACCGCGCAACTGGTGCAGGACGAAGTCGTGGTCGGCGAGACCCATCTGTTCGTCGGCCCCAACTACGTGGTCTCGGTGCGCCATGGGGCCAGCAGCACCTATGCGCCGGTGCGCGAGCGCTGCGAACACGACCCGCACGGCCTGGCCAACGGGCCGGGCTATGTGCTGTACGCGCTGATGGACTTCGTCGTCGACCACTACCTGCCCATCGTCACGCGCCTGGAGGACAACTTCGAGGCGCTCGAGCAGGGCATCTTCCGCGACGAGTTCGACCGCGCCGCAATCGAGCGCCTGTACCAGGTCAAGCGCCAGGTGCTGCGCCTGCGCAATGCGGTCAGCCCGGTCGAGGACATGTGCGGCCAGCTGATCCGGCTGCACGAAGAGCTGGTGCCGAAGGAGCTGCGCGCCTACTTCCGCGATATCGAGGACCACGCCAGCCGACTGGTGCGCACGCTCGACGTGGTGCGCGAAATGCTGACCACGGCGGTGCAGGTCAACCTGGCGCTGGTGACCGTCGGCCAGAACGAAGTGGTCAAGCGGCTCGCCGGCTGGGGCGCGATCCTGGCGATCCCGACGGTGGTGTTCAGCCTGTACGGCATGAACTTCGATTTCATGCCCGAGCTGAAGGTCCACTACGCGTACCCGGCGGTGATCGGCGTGACGGCGGTGGCCTGCGGAGCGCTGTGGCGGCGGCTGCACCGCGCGGGGTGGATCTGAGCCAGGTTTTGTTTATTGGCGCGACGAATGATGGGATCCGGAAATGTCTGCCGGTTCATTATTCGTGTAGATAATCCAGTCGCTACCGGGCACCTCGGCGGACTCCTACACTGAAACCAAGAAGGCCTCGCGCCGGAGTCCGCCATGTCGAAAGCCCGTTCCCCGCATGCCGCCGTGCTGGCCGGCGCGTTTTGCGCGTGGCTGGTGTTGCCACCCGCCGCCGCGGCACCGCAGCCGCCTGCCCCGGCGCAGGCGCAGACCCGCGATGCTGTCGCGGCCTACGAGTCGGGCCGCTTCGATGAGGCCTTGCAGGGTTTCTCCGGCGCCGCGCGCCAGGGCAACCGCCTCGCCCAATTCAATTACGCGATGATGCTGCTGCGCGGCGAAGGCACAGCCGCGCGCCCGCAAGAAGCGCTGGTATGGCTGCGCAAGGCGGCCGACAACGGCATGACCCATGCGCAATACACCTGGGGCGACCTGTACGAGCGCGGCGAGCTGGTGCCGAAATCGCTGGAAGAGGCGAACCGCTGGTATGAGCGCGCGGCGCAGGGCGGACATGTGCAGGCGCAGATGGAACTGGCGACGAACTACTTCACCGGCCGCGGCGTGCCGCGCGACTACGCGCAGGCGTTTGCGTGGTACCAGCGCGCGGCGAGCGCGGGGAACGGCGGCGCGCAGTACATCGTCGGCAGCTTTTATGAGCGCGGCGAGCCGGGTGTGGTCGACCGGGACCTCGAGCAGGCGAAGATCTGGTACGCCCGCTCCGCGGCGCACGGGGACCCGGGGGCGCTGGCGAAGCTGAGGTCGTTGCTGGAGGAGACGGTGAGGGGGAGGGCGGGGATGTGAAGGGCGCTTGAGCGTGCGCGAACCTTCGTCGACTGAAGGACGGCTCCCTCTCCCGCTTGCGGGAGAGGGGAGCAAACCAGCGGGATAGATCGGCCTGCGCCTTACCCCAGCTTCTTCCTCAGCAGTTCATTCACCTGCGCCGGATTCGCCTTGCCCTTGGTTGCCTTCATCGCCTGGCCGACCAGCGCGTTGAACGCCTTTTCCTTGCCCGAGCGGAATTCCTCGACCGACCTGGCATTGGCGGCCAGCACGTCGTCGATGATCTTTTCCAGCTCGCCGCTGTCGGACATTTGCTTCAACCCCTTGGCCGCGATGATGGCGTCGGCGTCGCCGCCGTGCTCGCCCGCCCACATTGCCGGGAACACGTCCTTCTTGGCGGTGTTGTTCGACACCGTGCCGTCGGCGATGCGCGCCAGCAGCTTGGCCAGTTGCGCCGGCGTGACCGGGGCCGCGTCGATGGCGATGCCTTCGCGGTTGAGCTGCGAGGCCACGTCCCCCATCAGCCAGTTGGCGGCGGGCTTGGCGCTGGCGGCGCCCGCGCCGGCGACCACGGCTTCGAAGTAGGCGGCGTAGGCCTTGGTCGCGGTCAGCATGGTGGCGTCATACGCCGACAAGCCGTATTGCGAGACAAAGCGGGCCTGCATCGCCGCCGGCAGCTCCGGCAGCTCGCCGCGCACGCGCTCGATCCAGCCGGCGTCGATTTCCAGCGGCATCAGGTCCGGGTCGGGGAAGTAGCGGTAGTCGTGCGCGTCTTCCTTGGTGCGCATGGCGCGGGTCTCGCCGGTGTCGGGATCGAACAGTACGGTGGCCTGCTGGATCTTGCGGCCGTCCTCGATCTCGGCGATCTGCCACTGCACTTCGTATTCGATGGCCTGCTGCAGGAAGCGGAACGAGTTCAGGTTCTTGATCTCGCGGCGGGTGCCGAATTCCTTTTGCCCGTACGGGCGCACCGACACGTTGGCGTCGCAGCGGAAGCTGCCTTCCTGCATGTTGCCGTCGCAGATGCCCAGCCACACCACCAGCGAATGCAATGCCTTGGCGTAGGCCACTGCTTCGGCCGCGCTGCGCATGTCGGGTTCGGTGACGATTTCCAGCAGCGGCGTGCCGGCACGGTTCAGGTCGATGCCGGTCATGCCGGCAAAGTCCTCGTGCAGCGACTTGCCCGCGTCTTCTTCCAGGTGCGCACGCGTCAGGTTGACGGTCTTCTCGTAGGACTCGCCCTGCTTGCCCTCGACCTGGATGGTGATGGTGCCGCCCTGTACCACCGGGATCTCATACTGGCTGATCTGGTAGCCCTTGGGCAGGTCGGGGTAGAAGTAGTTCTTGCGTGCAAAGACGCTGCGCGGCGCGATGGTGGCGCCGATGGCCAGGCCGAACTGGATCGCGCGCTCGACCGCGCCCTGGTTGAGCACCGGCAGCACGCCCGGCAGCGCCAGGTCCACCGGCGATGCCTGTGTGTTGGCCTCGGCGCCGAAGGCGGTGGAGGTGCCGGAAAAAATCTTGGAGGCCGTCGACAGCTGCGCGTGCGTTTCGAGGCCGATCACCACTTCCCATTGCATGGCGGTATTCCTGTTCGGTTCTTTCGGTGTTGTCTGTTGCGAGGGAGCGGCAGCGCCGCCCCGGTGTTCTGTCTGGTCCTGCGTGGCGGTCAGGGGTCGGGGCTGGCCAGCCAGGAGTCGAGCTGCGCCAGTGCGGCCACGCGCGCCACCGCGTCGCCGCCGACGGTAACGCTCTGGCTCTTGCGCATGGCGGCGGCGGGCACGTCGGTGCGCCGATGCAGCTCGCTGGTGCCGTCGAAGCCGTGATAGGCGCCGGGGTAGATCTCCAGCCGGAAGCGCGCCCCCGGCTGGCGCGCCTGCACCGCGCTCTGCAGCATGGCGCAGCGGGTCGCCGGGGTCCAGTCGTCGGCGCCGCCGATCATCAGCAGCAGCGGCGAGCGCAGGCGGAAGCTGTGCTGTTGCACCGCGCGCTTGCAGCCAGGGTAGAACGCCACTGCGCGCTCGACTGGCGGCGTGCCGGCCGGCCACGGGCGGCTGGCGTCGACAGTGGCCAGCACCGCCTGCGCGCCGTTCGACCAGCCCAGCAGCACGATGCGCGCGGCGTCGACCGCGGGCTGCTGCGCCACCCAGCGCAGCGCGGCGAGCGCGTCGGCGCGGCGGGTGCGGTCGTCGATGGCGCGGCTGTCGATGGGCTCGGCGCAGATGCCGTGCGGCTTGCCGCGCGCGCTGAAGCTGTCGGGCATCAGCACCGCGTAGCCGCGCTCGGTGAGCCAGTGCGCGTATTCGCGGTAGCGTTGCTGCAGCAGCGCGGCTACATCGGCGCTGTCGGTGCCCGCTGCCGTTGTGGTTGCGCCTGCGGTGCCGTCGCGCGCGGCGCGCTGCGCCAGCAGGCCGCCGCAGCCGTGCAGCGCCACCACCACCGGCAGCGCGCGCGGCGTGGTGCCCTCGCGCGGCAGGAACCAGTAGGCGGTCAGCGCCGGCGTGGCGGCATCGCCGCGCAGCTGGACCCGCAGCGCGGGCAGGGGTGCGACGGCCGCCTTGGCCGCGGCCGATGACGCAGGCGCGGCGCGGGTCACCGCGTTCGGAGCCAGCACGCCTGCCGGCGTCAGCGGTGCCGGCGCGTCCAGCGCGGGTGCCGGCAGGTCGGGCGTATGCGCCGCGGCGCCGGCCAGCCATGCGCCCAGGCCCAGCGCCACCGCGGCACGCAGCCAGGCGGCCGCCAGCGCGGCGGCGCGCGGGGCGTGTTGCGGGGTGGCGGGTGCGCGAATCATGGCGGCTTCAGTACTGCAGTGGCTTCAGCGCGTGCGGGCGCAGGCGCCGGTGCCCGGCTCGAACATCACGGGCCAGGCCTCTTCATAGATGCCGGGGGTGCAGCGCTGCTGGCAGTTGGCGTGCGCCAGCGTGACGCGGCGCGGATCCTGCCACACCATCAGCTTGCAGCCGCTGCCGTCGTTGGCGCGCAGCTCGATATGCGGCTTCTTCTGGACCTGGCGAAAATCCGCCAGGTTGAAGCTGCACGAGCCGCGCTTGCCCACCCACAGCTTCCACGACAACTGCTGCACGCTGTTGTCCGAGATGCGCAGCTGCGCGTCTTCGCGGAAGCCGTCTTCCTCGGTGCGGCGGCAGTCGCCGGCCAGGTCGATGTCACGGCTGGCGATCGGCGTGGGTTTGCCGATGATCGGCAGCTGGATGCAGCCCGCCACCAGCGAGGCAAGCAAGGCGGCGGCAAGCAGGCGGAGCAGGGAGCGGGTCATGGTCAGGCCTTGGCGGGGCGGCGCAGGTGCCAGTCGGTCGCCTGCTGGAACGCGTGCGCGGCCTGCAGCAGGCGCGCTTCGTCGAAGTAGTTGCCGATCAGCTGCAGGCCCACGGGCATGTTGCCCTCGCCGAAGCCGCACGGCACGCTCATGCCGGGGAGGCCGGCCAGGCTGGTCGACAGCGTGAAGATGTCGGCCAGGTACATCTGCACCGGGTCCGAGGTCTTCTCGCCCAGCTTCCACGCCACCGTCGGCGCCACCGGGCCCATGATCACGTCGCACTGGGCGAAGGCGCGCTGGAAGTCGTCGGCGATGATGCGGCGGATCTTCTGCGCCTGCAGGTAGTAGGCGTCGTAGTAGCCGTGCGACAGCACGTAGGTGCCGACCATGATGCGGCGCTTGACCTCGGCGCCGAAGCCTTCGGCGCGCGTCTTCTTGTACATGTCGAGCAGGTCGCGGTACTCGGCGGCGCGGTGGCCGTAGCGCACGCCGTCGAAGCGCGACAGGTTGGACGAGGCCTCGGCCGGCGCGATCACGTAGTACACCGGGATCGACAGCTCGGTCTTGGGCAGCGAGACCTCGACCAGCGTGGCGCCCAGCTTCTCGTACTCGGCCAGTGCGGCGCGCACGGCCTGCTCGACGTCGGCCGCCAGGCCCTTGCCGAAGTACTCTTTCGGCAGGCCGATGCGCAGGCCGGCCAGCGGGCGCTCGGCGGTGGCGCCGGCGCGCGGCTGGCCCAGCAGGCGGGTGTAGTCCTCGTCCACGCCGCCCTGCGCGGGCGGGATGCTGGTCGAGTCCTTCGGGTCGAAGCCGGCCATGGCGTTGAGCAGCAGCGCGCAGTCCTCGGCGGTGTGGGCCATCGGGCCGCCCTGGTCCAGCGACGAGGCAAAGGCGATCATGCCGTAGCGCGACACGCGGCCGTAGGTCGGCTTGATGCCGGTGATGCCCGAGAACGAAGCCGGCTGGCGGATCGAGCCGCCGGTGTCGGTGCCGGTGGCGGCGGGCGCGAGGCCGGCGGCGACCGCCGCGGCCGAGCCGCCCGACGAGCCGCCGGGCACGCGGCTGGCGTCCCACGGGTTGCGCACCGGGCCGAAATGCGAGTTCTCGTTGGACGAGCCCATCGCGAACTCGTCCATGTTGGTCTTGCCCAGCGTGACCATGCCGGCGGCGGCCATGCGCTCGACCACGGTGGCGTCGAACGGGCTCTCATAGTTGCCCAGCATCTTCGAGCCGGCGGTGGCGCGCCAGCCGCGCGTGACGAACACATCCTTGTGCGCGACCGGCACGCCGGTCAGCGGCGCGGCCTCGCCGCGCGCGCGGCGTTGGTCGGCGGCGCGGGCCTGGGCCAGGGTCAGCTCGGCATCGACGTGGATAAAGGCGTTGAGCGCGGCGGCCTGCTCGATGCGGGCCAGGTACTCGCGCGCGAGTTCCTCGGCGGAGACGGTGCGCGCGGCCAGGGCGTCGGCAAGCTGGCGCAGGGAGGTCACGGAATCAGCGGAAAAGGGCATGACAGTCGGTTGGCATCAGGGGTGTTGTACTGGCGGGTGGACCGTGGCGCGCCGGGTGGCGCTGGCGGCACGGGCCGGGCAAGGGTCATTCGATGACCTTGGGCACCAGGTACAGGCCGTTTTCGGTGGCCGGCGCGGGGCGCTGGTAGTCGGCGCGGCGGTCGGTTTCGGTGACCACGTCCTCGCGCAGGCGCTGGACCATGTCGCGCACCGCGGACAGCGGATGCGCCAGCGGCTCGATGCCGGTGGTGTCGACCGCCTGCATCTGCTCGACCAGCGAGAAAAAGTTGTTCAGCTGCGCAAGCGTCTGGGCGGCCTCGTCATCGCTGGTTTCGATGCGGGCGAGGTGGGCAATGCGCTTGACGTCGGATAGGTCGAGGGCCATGGCGTGGTGGGTCGATGCTCGGATGCTCGGATTCTGGGATACGAAGGGCGGCGCGGGCTGCGCCGGCGGCTGGCTTGCGGGGCCGCTGCGTCGGGTGGCCCGGAGCCTGACCGCAGGCGCCGGAGGGCACGCCGCAGTCGCCAGAATTGCAGGTATTTTCAGGCTGTAAACGCCCGAAGCAGCCAGAATTATAAGGTATCATTGCGAGTTACCGACCTTTGGCAACGCCTACGCCACATGGCCCGCGGCCGGCGCTTGCGCGCCCGGTGTCCGAAGGCGCCCGAAGGGCAAACCTGGGTCCTCTGATTAGGCCTTGCCGCCGGTCCCCGCATGCTGCGCGACAGCCAGCATGATGCGCCGGCGCCTGCACATTTCCGCGAACTTTTCGGCGGGGTCTAATCAAAGGTTCCCGTAGGGCCGGCGCGCGCGGTGCGCCGGCGGTGCCGATCCCGTTCCCATCCGGCCGGACAGCCTCCGGTCCGGGCGGCGGGCGGAGCGGGAAGCCGAGAACCATTCCGTATTCAACGCAACACAAGCCATTTCGTGGCCGGGCCGCTCGCGGCGCCGGCCGCTTCGCCTACCCGCGAACACCATCACAGACAGGATTCCTGATGTTCGGATTTCTCCGCAGCTACTTCTCCAACGACCTGGCGATCGACCTCGGCACCGCCAACACGCTGATCTACATGCGCGACAAGGGCATCGTGCTGGACGAGCCCTCGGTGGTTGCGATCCGCCAGGAAGGCGGCCCCAACGCCAAGAAGACCATTACGGCGGTGGGCAAGGAAGCCAAGCAGATGCTGGGCAAGGTGCCGGGCAATATCGAGGCGATCCGCCCGATGAAGGACGGCGTGATCGCCGACTTCACCGTGACCGAGCAGATGCTCAAGCAATTCATCAAGATGGTGCATGACAGCAAGCTGCTGCGCCCGAGCCCGCGCATCATCATCTGCGTGCCGTGCGGCTCGACCCAGGTCGAGCGCCGCGCCATCCGTGAATCGGCACTGGGCGCCGGCGCCAGCCAGGTCTACCTGATCGAGGAGCCGATGTCGGCCGCGATCGGCGCCGGCCTGCCGGTGTCGGAGCCGTCGGGCTCGATGGTGGTGGATATCGGCGGCGGCACCACCGAGGTAGGCATCATCTCGCTGGGCGGCATGGTCTACAAGGGTTCGGTGCGCGTCGGCGGCGACAAGTTCGACGAGGCCATCGTCAACTACATCCGCCGCAACTACGGCATGCTGATCGGCGAGCAGACCGCCGAAGCCATCAAGAAGGAAATCGGCTCGGCCTTCCCGGGTTCCGAGGTCCGCGAGATGGAAGTCAAGGGCCGCAACCTGTCCGAAGGCATCCCGCGTGCCTTTACGGTTTCGTCCAACGAAATCCTCGAAGCGCTGACCGATCCGCTCAACCAGATCGTGTCGGCGGTGAAGATCGCGCTGGAACA
The DNA here is from genome assembly GCF_041726985.1 of Cupriavidus nantongensis. GTDB lineage: Bacteria > Pseudomonadota > Gammaproteobacteria > Burkholderiales > Burkholderiaceae > Cupriavidus > Cupriavidus nantongensis_A. Next base: position 80,549 of record NZ_CP168303.1, read on the forward strand.
GACCCCTCCCGAACTGGGCGCCGACATCGCCGAGCGCGGCATGATGCTGACCGGCGGCGGCGCGCTGCTGCGCGACCTGGACCGCCTGCTGGCGGAAGAAACCGGCCTGCCGGTGCTGGTCGCCGAAGACCCGCTGACCTGCGTGGTGCGCGGCTCCGGCATGGCGCTGGAACGCATGGACAAGCTCGGCAGCATCTTCTCCTACGAGTAAGAAGGACGCTCACGTGGCGATGCGCGGCCTGCCGGATCGACCGATCATGGCGGCGTCGCGGCGCCGCATCCGCCGGGGCCCGGCCCTGGCAGCTCCCGCCGCCCGACCGTGCCGCGCCTGTCCCCGCCAGGGGCCGGGGCGCGGCAAGGCGGGCGGCGGGGCGTTTCCGCGTGGCCTCCGGCCTTTGTTCGGGTAAATGGATTACTCCCCTCCGCCGCTCTTCAAGCAAGGCACCTCGGCCGTCGCCAGGCTGGTCCTGTACGTGGGCATCGCGCTGGCGCTGCTGGTGGTCGACGCCCGTTTCGACGCGCTGCGCGTGGGCCGGCAGGTGGCCGCCACCGTGCTGATGCCGGTCGAGCGCCTGGTGCTGGCGCCGCGCGACGCGCTGCGCACCATGTTCGACTACGCCCAGTCGTCGGCGACGCTCGCCACCGAGAACCGCGAGCTGCGCCAGAACGCGGTGCAGCAGGCGCAGGCGTCGGTGCGCCAGGCGCAGCTCGAGGCCGAGAACAACCAGCTGCGCAAGCTGCTCGGGCTGGCGCAGCAGTCGGCCACGCCGGTGACCGCGGCCGAGATCCTGTACGACGCGCGCGACCCGTACAGCCAGCGCATCGTGATCGACAAGGGCAGCCAGCACGGAGTGCGCGCCGGCTACCCGGTGATCGACGAGCGCGGCGTGGTGGGGCAGGTCACGCGCGTGTCGCCGTTCCAGTCCGAGGTGACGCTGCTGACCGACAAGGACCAGGCGATTCCGGTGCAGGTAGTGCGCAACGGCCTGCGCAGCGTGGCCTTCGGCGGCGCGCGCGCGGGCCACCTCGACCTGCGCTTCATGGCCGCCGCCGCCGACCTGCAGCAGGGCGACCTGCTGGTGACCTCGGGCCTGGACGGCACCTATCCGCCGGGCCTGCCGGTGGCGAAGATCGTGCAGATCGAGCGCAAGGCCGATACCGCGTTTTCGCGCGTCTATTGCGAGCCGGTGGCCGGCGTGCGCGCGCACCGCCAGCTGCTGGTGGTGCGTTACGACGCCGCCATTCCGGCGCGTGAAACGGTCGAGGCCCGGCCCGAGGCGCCGGTCAAGGGCGCCAAGTCCGCCGCGGCGCGCGCCGCCGCCGACAGCGCCGCGGCCGACAAGGCCGCGCCCGCCAAGGAGGCACCACGGTGACCAATCCCCAATACCTGCTGCGGCCGGTCAACCCGGCCTTCATCGCCTTCAGCTTCGTGCTGGCGTTCCTGTTCAACCTGATGCCGTGGGGCACCACGCTGTGGATCCCGGACATGGTGGCGCTGGTGCTGGTGTTCTGGAACATCCACCAGCCGCGCAAGGTCGGCATGGGCGTGGCCTTCCTGCTGGGCCTGCTGATGGACGTGCACGATGCCCGGCTGCTGGGCGAGCATGCGCTGGCGTACACGCTGCTGGCCTACTTCGCCATCACCATCCACCGCCGCGTGCTGTGGTTCACGGTCTATACCCAAGCGCTGCATGTGCTGCCGCTGCTGTTCATCGCGCACGCGGTGCCGGTGCTGATCCGGCTGGCGATGGGCGCGCCGCTGCCCGGCTGGCCGCTGCTGCTGGCGCCGGCGATCGAGGCGTTGCTGTGGCCGCTCGCCACCAGCCTGCTGCTGGCGCCGCAGCGCCGCTCGACCGATGTCGACGAGACCCGGCCGATCTGACGCCGCCATCGCCCACCACCGATTTCTCCCAGGCTGAGCAGTACCATGACCGAAATCCGCAACGTCGAACTGGAAATCGGCCGCTTCCGCATCCGCGTGGCGGCCGCGGCGCTGTTTACGGTGGTGTGCTTCGGCCTGCTGTTCTCGCGCTTCCTGTGGCTGCAGTGGTACAAGCATGACCAGTACTCGGCCAAGGCCGAGGACAACCGTATTTCGGTCGCGCCGATCGAGCCCAACCGCGGCATCATCATGGACCGCAACGGCATCGTGCTGGCGCGCAACTATTCGGCGTACACGCTCGAGATCACCCCGTCCAAGCTGACCGATACGCTCGACAACACCATCGAGGGCCTGTCCAGCCTGGTCGACATTCAGCCGCGCGACCGGCGCCGCTTCAAGCGGCTGATGGAAGAGTCGCGCAGCTTCGAAAGCCTGCCGATCCGCAGCCAGCTGACCGACGCGGAAGTGGCGCGCTTTTCCGCGCAGCGCTTCCGCTTTCCCGGCGTGGACGTGCGCGCGCGGCTGTTCCGCCAGTATCCGCTGGGCGAGTCGGCCTCGCACGTGATCGGCTACCTGGGCCGGATCTCGCAGCGCGACCAGGAGCGCATCGAGGCCATGGACGTGGCCAACGATGCCGACGGCGCCAAGTATGACCCGCGCAAGGATGCCGACAACTACAAGGGCACCAACTACATCGGCAAGATCGGCCTGGAGCAGAGCTACGAGAGCGAGCTGCACGGGCTGACCGGCTTCGAGGAAGTGGAAGTCAGCGCGGGCGGGCGCCCGATCCGCACGCTGTCGACCTCGCCCGCCACGCCCGGCAACAACCTGATCCTGTCGCTCGACATCCGCCTGCAGCAGCTGGCCGAGGCGCTCTATGGCAACCGCCGCGGCGCGCTGGTGGCGATCGAGCCGTCCACCGGCGACATCCTGGCTTTCGTCTCCAAGCCGACCTTCGACCCTAACCTGTTCGTCGAGGGCATCGACACCAATACCTGGAACGAGCTCAACGGCTCGCCCGACAAGCCGCTGCTGAACCGACCCCTCAGGGGCACCTATCCGCCGGGCTCGACCTACAAGCCCTTCATGGCGCTGGCCGCGCTGACCACCGGCAAGCGCACCGCGGCGTGGGGCATGTCCGACCCGGGCTACTTCACGCTGGGCAACCACACCTTCCGCGACGACAAGCCGGGAGGCCACGGCTGGGTCGACATGCACAGCTCGATCGTGCATTCGTGCGACACCTATTACTACGCGCTGGCGCGCGACATGGGCGTCAACGGCATCCATGACTTCATGAAGCCGCTCGGCTTCGGCCAGATCACCGGCATCGACATCGAGGGCGAAAGCCGCGGCATCCTGCCGTCGACCGAGTGGAAGCGCAAGGCCTACCGCAAGCCCGAGCAGCAGAAGTGGTATGAGGGCGAGACCATCTCGCTGGGCATCGGCCAGGGCTACAACAGCTTCACCATCCTGCAGCTGGCGCAGGCGACCTCGGTGATCGTCAACGACGGCAAGGTGATGAAGCCGCACCTGGTCAAAGCCATCGAAGACGCGGTCACGCGCAAGCGCACGCTGACGGTGCCCAAGGAAAGCTACACCATTCCGTTCAAGCAGGCCGACATCAACGTGATCAAGCGCGCCATGGTGGCGGTGACGCACTCGGGCACGGCTGCGCGCGTGTTTGCCGGTGCCGCCTACGAGTCCGCCGGCAAGACCGGCACGGCGCAGACCTACAGCCTGTCCAAGGGCGAGAAGTACAACCACCACGCGCTCGCCGAGCACAAGCGCGACCACTCGCTGTACACCGCCTTCGCGCCGGCCGACAACCCCAAGATCGCGATCGCGCTGATCGTCGAGAACGCCGGCTTCGGCGCCGCGGTGGCCGCGCCGATCGCGCGCAAGGTGATGGACTACTACCTGACCGGCAAGTGGCCCGCCGAGCTCGAGGCGATCGCGCCGCCCGCCGCTGAGCGTGTGGCCGGCCGCGCGCCGGTGGATACGCCGAGCGTGTTCACCACCGGCCAGACCGCCAGCATTGCCAGCGCCACGGTGATGTCCAGCGGCGGCGCCCCGGCCAGCGGCGCTGACGCCAGCGCGGTGGCGGCCGCCTCGGCCGCGCAGGTGCCGACGCCGGAGGCGATCGCCGCGATGCTCGACCCCGACGCCATCGCCCCGGCCTCGGCGGTGCAGACGCTGGACCAGCGCATGCTGCAGGCGCTGGGTCACAGCAAGCCGCAGGCCCCCGCGCCGGCCTCGGCTGCGGCCGTGCCGGCCAAGGCGCCCGCACCCAAACCACGCGTCAGGCCCGTGGCTGCCAAGGCAGCCAGCGGGGCCGACGCCACTCGCTGAAGGAGACGCGCATGGATCGACGCCGCGTCATGTCCCTGGTCAAGACCGCGCTGACCGGTTTTGACAAGCCGCTCTCGCTGATCGTGTTCCTGCTGTTCGCCACCGGCATCGTGGCGCTGTATTCGGCCGCCATCGATATGCCGGGCCGGGTCGAGGACCAGCTGCGCAACATCCTGCTGTCGTACGTGGTGATGTTCGTGATCGCCTACCTGCCGACGCAGACGCTGATGCGGGTGGCGGTGCCGATCTATACGGTGGGGGTGGCGCTGCTGATCGCGGTGGCCATGTTCGGCCTGATCCGCAAGGGCGCGCGCCGCTGGCTCTATGTCGGCATGGTGATCCAGCCGTCCGAGATCATGAAGATCTCGATGCCGCTGATGCTGGCGTGGTACTTCCAGAAGCGCGAGGGCGTGATCCGCTGGTTCGACTTCATCGTCGCGCTGGGCCTGCTGCTGATCCCGGTCGGCCTGATCGCCAAGCAGCCCGACCTGGGCACGGCGCTGCTGGTGATGGCCGCGGGCCTGTACGTGATCTACTTCGCCGGGCTGTCGTGGAAGCTGATCCTGCCGCTGATGGGGATCCTGGTGGTCGCCATCACGCTGCTGATCACGTTCCAGAACGACATGTGCGCGCCGGGCGTGAACTGGCCGGTGCTGCACGACTACCAGCAGCACCGCGTCTGCACGCTGCTGGACCCGACCAGCGATCCGCTCGGCAAGGGCTTCCACACGATCCAGTCGATCATTGCGATCGGCTCGGGCGGGGTCGAGGGCAAGGGCTGGCTCAAGGGCACGCAGACCCACCTGGAGTTCATCCCGGAAAAGCACACCGACTTTATCTTCGCCGTGTACTCGGAAGAGTTCGGCCTGATCGGCAACGCGGTGCTGCTGGTGCTGTACCTGCTGCTGATCTTCCGCGGGCTCTTTATCGCCGCCAATGCGCCGACGCTGTTCTCGCGGCTGCTGGCGGGCTCGATCACGCTGATCTTCTTCACCTATGCCTTCGTCAACATGGGCATGGTCAGCGGCATCCTGCCGGTGGTGGGCGTGCCGCTGCCGCTGCTGAGCTACGGCGGCACCGCGCTGGTGACGCTGGGCGCGGGCATCGGCATCCTGATGAGCATTTCGCGGCAGAAGCGGCTGATCCAGACCTAGGTGGAATCTGAGGCGGGCTTGAGCGCTTTCGCCGCGCCCGTCACGACCGCTTTGCTAAACTGCCACCCACTTTACCTCTACCGGTCCACGCCCCATGAACGCCCAAGACGTCGCCGCCTACCTGCAGAGCCATCCTGAATTCTTCGAAGAGCATGCCGAGCTGCTGGCCGCGGTGCAGCTGACCAGCCCGCACAGCCATCGTGCCGTGTCGCTGCAGGAACGCCAGATGGAAATCCTGCGCGAGAAGAACAAGGGCCTGGAGCTGCGCCTGGCGGACCTGGTCCGCCATGGCCACGAGAACGACCGCACCCAGCAGCGCCTGCACGACTGGCAGCTGCGCCTGCTGGCCGAGGCGGATTCGCACGCGCTGCCGTATGCGGTGCAGGACGGCCTGCAGCAGGTGTTCGACGTGCCGGCGGTGGCGCTCAAGATGTGGGATGTCGCCGAACAGTACGCGCACATGGAAGTCGCGCAGGGCGCCAGCGAAGACCTGCGCATCTTTGCCGAAGGCCTGCGCGCACCGTACTGCGGAAGCAACAGCGGCTTCGAGGCGGCCAGCCTGCTGGAGCGCGACGATATCACTTCGCTGGCGATGGTGACGCTGCGCGTGCCGCTGCCCGCCGGCAAGGCCGAGGCCGGCGCCGACGTGCGTGGCGCCGCCTTTGGCCTGCTGGTGCTGGGCTCGCCCGACCCGCGCCGCTTCCACGACGGCATGGGCACCGCCTACCTGTCGCAGATCGGCGAGGTCGCGGGTGCCGCGCTGAAGCGGCTGCGCGACTGAAGCCGCGGCTCTCGGCATGACTGCACGCCGGCCGCCGCGCGACGCGGTCGCGCCGCCCGCTCCAGCCGGCGCCGAAGCGCCGCCACAAGACCCGCTGGTCACGCGCTACCTCGACTGGCTGCGCGGCAGCCGCAAGCTGGCCGAGCACACGCTGTCGGGCTATGCGCGCGAACTGCGCGTGCTGCAGGCACATGCGGCGCAGCATGCGCCGGGCGTCGCGCTGCTGGCGCTGCAGACCCACCATATCCGCCATTTCGCCGCACGGCTGCATGCCGCCGGGCTGGTCGGCACCAGCATCGGGCGCGCGCTGTCGGCATGGCGCGGCTTCTATCTCTGGGCGGCGCGCCATGGCCATGGCGTGACCGTGAATCCGGTCGACGGCGTGCGCGCGCCGCGCTCCGGGCACGCGCTGCCCAAGGCGCTGTCGGTCGAGCATGCGGTGGCGCTGGTGGCGCACCCTGCCGGCACCGATGCCGAGGCGCTGCGCGACCTGGCCGTCTACGAACTGTTCTACTCGAGCGGGCTGCGGCTGTCCGAGCTGGTGCAGCTGGACCTGCGCTATGCCGATGCCGACGGCTACCGCTCCAGCGGCTGGCTCGACCTGGCCGGCGCCGAGGTCACCGTGACCGGCAAGGGCTCGCGCCGGCGCTCGGTGCCGGTCGGCAGCAAGGCCATCGCCGCGCTGCAGGCATGGCTTGCGGTGCGCGACGGCTTGCTGCGGCCGGGCGCCGCGCCCGAGGACGCCAATGCCCTGTTCCTCGGCCCGCGCGGACGGCGCCTGTCGATGCGCACGGTGCAGCTGCGGCTCAAGCAGCAGGCGCTGCGCGCCGGGGTGCCGGCCGACGTCCATCCGCATATGCTGCGGCATTCCTTCGCCACGCACATGCTGCAGTCTTCCGGCGACCTGCGCGCGGTGCAGGAGATGCTCGGCCATGCCAGCATCTCGACCACGCAGGTCTACACCGCGCTCGATTTCCAGCACCTGGCCAAGGTCTACGACAAGGCCCACCCGCGTGCCGGCCGCGCGCGCGCCAAAACGGCGGCCGATGCCGCCGCCAGCGCGGCGCAGATCGACGCCAACCCCGAAGACTGACTCACTCCCACTGCGCCAGCACCTCGCGGAAGCGCTCGATCTCGGGCAGCAGCCAGCCTCGGAACGCCTGCACCTTGGGCAGGTTCAGCGAACCTGGCGCGCACACGAAGTACAGCAGCCACGGGCACGGGATGCTGACGTCGAACAGCCGCACCACGCGCCCGGACAGCAGGTCGTTATACGCCAGCGAAGAGCGGATCAGGGCGATGCCCTGGCCTTCCGAGGCGGCCTGCAGCAGCAGCGACGAATCTTCCAGCAGCAGGCCCTTGCGCGGCTCGGGCCAGTCCAGCCCCGCGGCCTCGAACCACGGCTTCCACGGATCGCCTTCGCCGCGCAGCAGCGGCATGCCCGCCATGTCCTGCGGCCGTTCCGGCAGCCGGCCGCCGTTGAAGGCGGGGCTGCACACCGGAAAGAACACGTCGTCGAGCAGCCGCTCCACATACAGGCCGGGATAGTCGCCGCTGCCCATGCGCAGCGCGATATCGACCTCTTCATGGGCAAAGTTGACCAGCGTGTTCGACGACAGCAGTTCGACATCGAGTTCCGGGTGGCGCTCGATAAAGCTGCCGATGCGCGGCGTCAGCCAGCGCGCGGCAAACGACGGCATGGTGCTGATGGTCAGGCGCTTGTCGCGGTTGCCGGCCTGCAGCGCGCGCGTGGCATCGGCGATCTGCAGCAGCGCGTCGCGCACGCGCTCGGCATAGAGCCGGCCCGCCGGGGTCAGCGCCACGCGCTTGCCGTGGCGCTCGAACAGCGGCATCCCCAGTTCCTCTTCCAGCGCGCGGATCTGGTGGCTGACCGCGCCGTGGGTGACGAACAGCTCTGTAGCGGCGCGCGAAAAGCTCTCGTGCCGCGCCGCGGCTTCGAACGCGCGCAGCGCGGTCAGCGCCGGCAGGCGCGGCAATTCGCGGTGCCAGCCGCGCGGCAGGTCTTTCTCCCAGGCGCTTTTCCAGGCCATGGCCGCCTCCAGACGATCGGGGTTATGTGAGATTGGCTAACAAGAACAAAGAAAATATATCGTTTTGATAGTGGTCGGGCAATCACTAATATTCCATCACCGGCCCCCGCAGTTGCCCCCGTCTTCGCAGCGATGTTCGCAGGATTTAACTGGCCTGGTCCCCTTGCCGGGCCAATTTCCGCGACTCGCCGTGAATCCGTATTGCGTCTGGCGTATCCCCGCCAGGGCCGGCTGAACGGAGAACCACCATGAAAACCGTGCTCACAACGACCGAGTTCACCCTGAATCCTGGCGAAGTCACCACGCTGTCGGTGCATGCGGCCCAGCGCCTCCATATTGCCGAGGCCCGTGGTACCGATGTCTGGCTGACCCGCGAGAACGATTCGGAGGACTACTGGCTGCGTTGTGGCGGAAGCCTGTTGCTGCGTGCCGGGGACGAGGTGGTGCTCAGCATCGACCCGCGCGCCTTGCATCCGGTGCGCCTGGCGCTGATTGCCGAGGCCCGCCGCCCGGCGCTGACGCTGGCCGACCTGCCGCACCTGGTGTACCGCAGCCTGCGCCGGCTGGTTCGAGGCACGGAGTGGACGCCTAACCAGGACCGGGTCACCGCCTCCTGAAGCGGGGCCGGGCGGGACAACGTCCGTATCGCACCGGGACCGGGGCCATCTGCGCCTGGTCTGGTCGCGTGACGCATCGGACGGTTGCCCGCCTGGGGCACGCTGAATGGGCCAAGTCGGGGCCGGCGCAAGCCGGCCCTTTTCGTTACACTCTCGCCATGCATCCGATTCAAGTCATCGAACGCGGCCGCGAAGACTATCAGCCGTGTTTCGACGCGATGCGCGCCTTCACCGCCGCACGCACCCCCGAGACGCCCGACCAGGTCTGGCTGGTCGAGCATCCGCCGGTCTACACGCTGGGCCAGGCGGGCGACCCCGCGCATCTGCTGGCCCCGGACGAGCGGATTCCGGTGGTGCAGATCGACCGTGGCGGACAGATCACGTATCACGGCCCGGGGCAGGTGGTGGCCTACCTGCTGCTGGACCTGCGCCGCCGCCGGCTGATGGTGCGCGAGCTGGTGCACGGCATCGAGCAGGCCGTGCTGGACACGCTCGCGGCGTATAATCTCGCAGCCGAACGCAAGCCCGGCGCCCCCGGCATCTACCTGTCCGGCGGGACGCACCAGGGCGCCAAGATTGCCGCGCTCGGCCTCAAGATCCGCAACGGCTGCAGCTACCACGGCGTCAGCCTCAACGTGCAGATGGACCTGTCTCCGTTCCTGCGCATCAATCCCTGCGGCTATGCCGGACTGGAAACGGTCGACATGGCCACCGCGGGCGCCACCTGCCCGGTGGCGGATGCCGACGGCGCTCCGGTGCCCGTGACCGCGGCAACACAACCCGAGATCGCACAGCGCCTGGCGGCTGCATTGTGCGAGGTGCTGGCAGCGCACGAGGCTCGCGTGCTGGCGGCTGAAGAACCTGCCGCCCCGGCCCTGGCCTCCTAGTCAAAAGCGAAATGCACGCCGAGCGCGTGCGGAGAAATGTATGAGCGACGCACTGATCGCCCCGAACGCCTCTTCCAGCGAAGCCCCGCAGTCCCCCGCGGAGCAGTACGACCCGACCCGCAAGCAGAAGTCGGCCGACAAGACCGCGCGCATCCCCATCAAGATCGTGCCGGCCGAGAAGCTCAAGAAGCCGGACTGGATCCGCGTGAAGGCCGCCACCGGTAATTCGCGTTTCTATGAGATCAAGGACATCTTGCGCGCCAACAACCTGGTGACGGTGTGCGAGGAAGCCAGCTGCCCGAATATCGGCGAATGCTTCGGCAAGGGCACGGCCACCTTCATGATCATGGGCGACAAGTGCACGCGGCGCTGCCCGTTCTGCGACGTCGGCCACGGCCGCCCCGATCCGCTCGACGTGAACGAGCCGGGCAACCTGGCCCGCACCATCGCCCAGCTCAAGCTGAACTACGTGGTGATCACCAGCGTCGACCGCGACGACCTGCGCGACGGCGGCGCCCAGCACTATGTCGACTGCATCTCGCAGACGCGCGAGCTGTCGCCCGACACCCGCATCGAAGTGCTGGTGCCCGACTTCCGCGGCCGCCTGGACAAGGCGCTGGACATCCTGCAGGCGTGCCCGCCCGACGTGATGAACCACAACATGGAAACCGTGCCGCGCCTGTACAAGCAGGCCCGCCCGGGCGCCGACTACGCGCACTCGCTCAAGCTGCTGCAGGAATTCAAGCGCCGCAATCCCAACGTCCCGACCAAGTCCGGCCTGATGGTCGGCCTGGGCGAGACCGACGAGGAAATCCTGGATGTCATGCGCGACATGCGCGCGCACGACATCGACATGCTGACCATCGGCCAATACCTGGCGCCGTCGAACCACCACCTGCCGGTGCTGCGCTACGTGCATCCCGACACCTTCAAGATGTTCGAGCAAGAGGCCTACAAGATGGGCTTCACCCACGCTGCGGTGGGGGCGATGGTGCGCAGTTCCTACCATGCCGACCAGCAGGCGCATCAGGCGGGGTTTGCCTGAGCGGGTTGGTTGGGAATAAGAAGACGGCCGGGGATTTCCCCGGCCGTTTTTGTTTTCGCTCGTGCCCGCCTCGTTGCCAGGCGCCATTGGACATCGTCGACTCAATCTGACTCGTTCAGCATGTGTACCGGGCCGCGATGTAGGGCGACGCTTCTTCGGCGATATAGTCGTACAAGCTCTCAAGTTGCTCCACAAACTCCGGCGCAAAGACGACGGGATAGGTTCTCATCGGCCTTTGGCTTTCCCAGCCTGTTTGGCTGCCAGACGAGCACGAACGTCATCTGCGGTCACGGCACGGGACGGATCGGTCTGGAGCGCATCGTAGGCAGGGCCAACTTGCTGCAGCAGCCACGCGTCCACGGCCCGGTCACGCGCCAGCAGCGCACGCAGGCCATCGCGAATGACCTCGCTTTCACTGGCGTATTCGCCCGACCGCACCTTGTCCTTGACCGCCTGAGCCATCTCGGTCGGCAGCGTGACGCTCAATTGTTGCGTGGTTCGCATGACGATCTCCCATCGGTAGGATTTAATCCTACTCGCGTCGATTGGTGCCGTCCACCCGCCGACCTGTGCCCTCCTAGGGTCAACCCCGACTGTCCCCGCCCGGTCCATTTCGATATGATGAATTCATCGATAAATTATCGATGAAATACAAAGACGTCACATTCCGGCTTGTCTGCCTACACTGGGTAGCTAGTGCGCTACCGGGAATCTCATGAACTGCACCGTCCACCGACTTGCCGAGCAGGCGCTGCTGTACAGCGTCGCGCCGCCCGCATCGCTGGCAGTCCAGCGCCGCATCTGGGCCATGGCCGCGCGTGCCGCGGACTGGCGCGGCGTGGTCGACGTGGTGCCCGGCATGAACAACCTGACCGTGATCTTCGACGGCAGTGCCGACGTCGACGCGCTCGAGCGCAACCTGAAGCTGGCGTGGGCCTCGGGCGAGGCGCGCAATGCGACCGGCAAGCTGGTCGAGATCCCGGTGCGCTACGGCGGCGAGCATGGCCCGGACCTGGGCGACGTCGCCGCGCATACCGGCCTGACGCCGCAGGAAGTGGTGCGCCGCCATGCGGCGGGCGAGTACGTGGTCTACTTCCTCGGCTTCCAGCCCGGCTTCGCCTATATGGGCGGGCTGGCGCCGGAACTGGCGACGCCGCGGCGGCGCGAGCCGCGGGTGGCGGTGCCGGCCGGGTCGGTCGGCATCGGCGGCGAGCAGACCGGCATCTATCCGGCGGTGCTGCCGGGCGGCTGGCAGCTGATCGGGCGCACCGACGCCGAGCTGTTCGTGGCGGACCGCGATCCGCCGTCCCTGTTCGCGCCCGGCGATACCGTGCGCTTCGTTGCCGAGGAAATCATCGCGTGATCGAGATCCTTCGTCCGGGCGCGCTCGCCTCGGTGCAGGACCTGGGCCGTACCGGCTTCCGCCGTTTTGGCGTGGGCCGCTGCGGCGCCATGGACATGCTGGCGGTGGAAGTCGGCAACCGCCTGCTCGGCAATGCGCCCGGCTGCGCGGCCATTGAATTCACGCTGGGACGCGCCGCGGTGCGCTTCCATGCCGATATGCGCGTGGCGCTGGCCGGCGCCGAATGCGGCGCCAACCTGGACGGCATGCCGGTGTGGTCGTGGCATGCGTTCGACGCGCACAAGGGCGAGACCCTGACGCTGCCGTCGACGCGCGGCGGCACGCGCGTGTACCTGTGCGTGGCGGGCGGGATTGCGGTCGAGCCGGTGATGGGTTCGCGCAGCACCGACCTGAAGTCGGGCTTCGGCGGGCTGGGCGGCCGCGCGCTGCAGGAGGGCGACCGCCTGCCCGCAGGACGCCCGGGGCTGGAAGCCGAGACCGACTGGATCGGCGTGCAGGCGCCGGCGTGGGCGCTGCCCGCCGCGGTCGACGGCAAGGCCACGGCGATCCGCATGCTGCCGGGGCCGGAATACGAGGATTTCGACGCCGCCGCGCAGGCCGCGCTGTGGCAGGCCGACTGGACCATCACGCCCAACAGCAACCGCATGGGCCTGCGCCTCGCCGGCCCGGCGCTGGCGCGGCGTCCCGAGCGCAGCGCCGACCTGCTCTCGCACGGCGTGATGCCGGGCGTGATGCAGGTTCCGCCGGGCGGCCAGCCGATCGCGCTGATGGCCGATGCGCAGACCACCGGCGGCTATCCCAAGATCGGCGTGGTGATCGAAGCGGATTTATGGCGGCTGGCGCAGGTGCCGCTGGGCGCGCCGGTGCGCTTCGTGCAGGTCACGCTGGCGCAGGCGCAGGCGGCGCAGGAGGAGCTGTCGCGCTACCTGCGGCAGATCGAGCAGGCGCTGCAGTGGCAGGGCGATGGCATGCCCATTGCCGCGCGCCGGCGGACCCGCACGCGGGCGGCCGCATGAGCAAGGCGCCCGGGCGCCGCACAGGAGAATGGCAATGCAGATCGATTTGAACGCGGATCTTGGCGAAGGCTGTGGCAATGACGAGGCGCTGCTGGCGCTGATCAGCTCGGCCAATATCGCTTGCGGCTGGCATGCGGGCGACGCCCCCACCATGGTGCAGACGGTGCAGTGGGCGCTGGCGCATGGCGTGGCGATCGGCGCGCACCCGAGCTACCCGGACCGCGATAACTTCGGCCGCACCGAGATGCAGCGCGACCCGGAGCACGTCTACGCCGACGTGCTGTACCAGATCGGCGCGCTCGATGCGATCGTGCGCGCGCAGGGCGGGGTGCTGCACCACGTCAAGCCGCATGGCGCGCTGTACAACCAGGCCGTGCGCGACCCGGCGCTGGCGCGTGCGATCGTGCGCGCAGTGCGCGACTTCGATGCCGACCTGGTGTTCTTCGGCCTGGCCGGCAGCCAGATGATCGACGTGGCCAGGGAGGCCGGCCTGCGCGTCAGGCAGGAGGTCTTTGCCGACCGCGGCTACAACCCCGATGGCACGCTGGTCAAGCGCGGCACGCCCGGCGCGCTGCACGAGGACGAAGAAGTTGCCCTCGCCCAGACCCTGACCATGGTGCGCGAGCGGCGCGTGCGCGCCATCGACGGCACCTGGGTACCGATTCAGGCCGAAACCGTGTGTCTGCACGGCGACGGCGCCCACGCGCTGGCCTTCGCGCGCCGCATCCGGGAACGGCTGGGCGCGGAAGGCATCGCGATCCGCGCCGGCGACTGAGCGCGTTCCCGCGCCTTCACGCCGGCATTTCCCCCACGCGGCCTGCCCCGTCACGCGTCACGACGGCTGCTGTCCGCGCGCCTTCGTTATCTTCGTTTGGTGTTTCCATGGAACAGGCAGTCAATCTCTGGCCCCTTGTCGGGGTCGGCGTCATCATCGTCGGCTTCGTGCTGCGCTTCAATCCCATGCTGGTGGTGGTGCTCGCCGCGCTGGCCACCGGGCTGGCCGCGCCGATGCCGCTGATGCAGATCTTCTCCGCGATCGGCACCGCCTTCGTGAAAGCGCGCAACCTGCCGCTGATCATCCTGCTGCCGCTGGCGGTGATCGGCCTGCTGGAGCGCCACGGGCTGCGCGAGCATGCGCAGGCGTGGATCGCGCGCATTGCCTCGGCCACGGTCGGCCGCCTGCTGATCGTCTACCTGGGGGTGCGCGAACTGACCGCGGCGATCGGCCTGACCAGCCTCGGCGGCCATCCGCAGATGGTGCGCCCGCTGCTGGCACCGATGGCCGAGGGCGCGGCCGAGAACCGCTTCGGCCACCTGCCCGAGCCGGTGCGCCAGCGCGTGCTGGCCTTCTGCGCCGCCACCGACAACGTCGGCCTGTTCTTCGGCGAGGACATCTTCGTCGCGTTCGGCGCGATCGCGCTGATGCATACCTTCCTGCTGTCGTCGAACATCGAGGTCGAGCCGCTGCATATCGCCGTGTGGGGCATCCCCACCGCGATCTGCGCCTTCCTGATCCATGCCGTGCGCCTCAAGCGCCTGGACGGCTGGCTCGAGCGCGAGCTGGGCCCGAACGCCGCCCGCGCCGCCCGCGCCGCCCGCGCCGCCCGCGCCGCCATGCCCGCGCAGAGCGCCGAGTAAGGAACGCGCCATGATTATTTCGATCGAATACCTGTACTGGCTCGCCGGCCTGGTGCTGGCCATCACCGCGCTGATGACCTTCACCGACCGCGCCCATCCGCGCCGCCTCAGCACCGGCCTGTTCTGGCTGCTATATGCGATCGTGTTCCTGGCCGGCGACCGTCTGCCGCCGGCAGCGGTCGGCATCGGCGCGGTGGTGATGGCGCTGATCGCGGGCTTCGGCGGCGTCGGCCACGGCAAGCACGAAAGCCTGCCCGAGGCCGAGCGCCGCGCCAGTGCGAGCCGCCTCGGCAACAAGCTGTTCATCCCGGCGCTGCTGATCCCGCTGGTGACCGTGATCGGCACCATGCTGTTCAAGGATGTCAGGATCGCCGGCGTGCCGCTGCTCGATCCCAAGAACGTGACCTTCGTTTCGCTGGGGATCGGCTGCCTGATCTCGCTGGCGGTGGTGTGCTGGCTCACGCGCGACACTGTGGCGCAGGGCCTGCGCGAATCGCGCCGGCTGACCGAGTCGCTGGGCTGGGCGCTGGTGCTGCCGCAGATGCTGGCGATGCTGGGGCTGGTGTTTGCCGACGCAGGCGTGGGCAAGGCCGTGGCCCACCTGACCACCGCCTATATCAACCTGGACTACAAGCTGGTGGCGGTGGCGGTCTACTGCGTCGGCATGGCGCTGTTCACGGTGATCATGGGCAATGGCTTCGCCGCCTTCCCGGTGATGACCGGCGGTGTCGGCGTGCCCATCCTGGTCGGCATGTTCGGCGGCAATCCGGCGGTGATGGCGGCGATCGGCATGTTCTCGGGCTATTGCGGTACGCTGATGACGCCGATGGCGGCCAACTTCAATATCGTGCCGGCGGCGCTGCTGGAACTCGATGACAAGAACGCCGTGATCCGCGCGCAGGTGCCGACCGCGCTGGCGATCCTGGCGGCCAATATCGTGCTGCTGTACTGGCTGATGTAAGCGCAGGAGACCCGCCATGCCAACCGTGCTGCTGACCGGCTTCGAGCCGTTCGACGATGAACCGGTCAACCCGTCGTGGGAAACCGTGCGCGCGCTCGACGGCGAGCGCGTCGGCGACGCGGTGATTGTCGCGCGCCAGCTGCCGTGCGTGTTCGGCGCGGCGCTCGATGCGATCGCCGAACTGCTCGATGCGCTGCGGCCGACCCTGGTGATCGCCGTCGGCCAGGCCGGCGGGCGCGCCGAGATGTCGGTCGAGCGCGTGGCGATCAATGTCGACGATGCGCGCATCGCCGACAACGCCGGCGCGCAGCCGATCGACACCGCCATCGTCGCCGACGGCCCGGCCGCCTACTTTGCCACGCTGCCGATCAAGGCGATGGTGCGCGACATGCGCGCGGCCGGCGTGCCGGCGTCGGTGTCGCAGACCGCGGGCACCTTCGTCTGCAACCATGTGTTCTACGGGCTGATGCACCGGCTGGCGCGGCAGCCGGATGGCGCGGTGCGCGGCGGCTTTATCCACATTCCGTATCTGCCCGAGCAGGCCGCGCGCCATCCGGGCCAGCCGAGCCTGGCGCACGAGACGCTGGTGAAGGGCCTGCGCACCGCGGTGGCGACGGCGCTGTCGACCCGCGCCGATGTGCGCGAACAGGGCGGGCAGCTGCACTGAGCACCGGCGCGCATGTCGGCGCGCAATTCGGCGCCAGCTTACTCCTGCAGGTTGGCCGCGGCCGCCTCGCGGCGCGCCGCGGCTTTCTTCATCGCATGGCGGCGCAGGCTGACCTGCTCGAAGCGCCAGATCACATAGCAGAACGCCAGGAACGGCCACAGCCAGCCGAGCCATTGCGCCAGGCTGTTGAAGTGGATGAAGCGGCCCATGCGCCAGCCCTGCTCGGAGATCCACGCATAGGGGTTGGACGGCAGCACGTTGGTCAGCGCCACCAGCACGATCAGCGCCGCCATCGCCAACACCGCGCGCAGCCAGCGCGGCAGGTACAGCAGCAGCGCCAGCACCAGCGAACTGGTCAGCAGCGCGAAGCGCCCGCCCTCGGACAGCCAGACGAAGGCGCTTTCGGTCGGGAACTGCAGCTCGGCCGCGGTCGCCTTGAGCAGCAGCGCCGCCGCCAGCAGCCCGGCCAGGATGCGCAGCATCGGCGCGCTGCGGCGCATCGCCACCGAGGCGAACAGGCCGGTGCCGACCCAGCTGCTGGCGGTCACCAGCGATTCCAGCAACTGTTGGCTCTGCATGTCCTCGGGCCGCAGGCCGATATGGTCCTGCCACGCCTCCAGCTGCGGGAACACCATCTGCAGCACCTGCATCGGCCAGGATTCCGGGTCGGTCAGCCATTCGCGCACGATGCCGCCCATGCCGAACAGGTGCTCCTGCGGAAACACCTGCGCGAACGGCCACAGCAGCAGCAGGATGATGGCAAAGCTGGCATGCGGCTCGAACCACGCATGGCGCAGCCGCGTCAGCCGGCCATCATCGATCAGCGCGCGCGTGAACGGCGCCACCACGGCACCGCCGAGCAGCGCGCCCAGCGCATTGGTGATCAGGTCGATGTTGGACGATATCCGGCTGGGCAGCCAGGTCTGGAAGGCCTCCATGCACGCCGACAGCAGGGCGCCGGCGACCAGCGCCACCAGCGTGGCGCGCCCGCCCGACACGCGCGGATGCAGCGACAGCACCACCAGCGCGCCGAACGGGAAATATCCCAGCACGTTGGTCAGCAGGTCGAAGTCAGTGATATAGCGCGGCTTGGGCGCGCTGACAAAGGCAAAGGGCGAGATGCCGTTGTCGATCCAGCCGGAGAACGGGTACAGGCTGGCATAGATCACCAGCAGCGTGAAGCAGAGCAGCCCCACGCGCGCCAGCGGCGAGTGCTGCGGACCGGTGGCGGCCGGCGTGGGCTGAGCCGCCGGTGGCGGCGCGGAGAGCGGCGGAGGAGCCGGCTCCATGGCAAATCTCCTGTGGCGTTACTTGAGCGGCAGCGTGCCGATCCAGTCGAGCAGCGCGGCAATCACGGCATCGCTGGCTTCGGCCAGCGCCTTGACGCCGCCGGCGCCGTCGGCGCTGGGCGCGGGTCGGCGCGCCTCGAAGGTCTGCTGGCCGAGCATGCCGTGCCGGTACACGGTGGCGCGCAGCCGCACCACGCCTTCGCTGGTGGTGGCGCTGTCGAACACCTGGTCGAACTCCAGCAAGTCCACCTTCAGCGCCGGCACGCTGCTGTCGCCGGACCAGCCCAGCGTGCCGCGCGCGGCCACGGCCTCGCGCAGGCGCTCGTCGAACAGCCGCGTGGGCGACATCACCCAGCGCTGCGTGGCATAGGCCTGCAGGCGCTGCGCCTGGGCGTACTGGAGCCGGTAGAACAGCGCATTGCCTTCCAGCCAGTTGGGCCCGTCGGTCTGCGCCACGCGCAGTTTGGGCAGCGCGGCGGGCGCAGGGTTCCCGCTGCCGGAGGCCGCGCCGGCGGCGAGGGCGGGGCCCAGGTCATAGGTGATGGTCGGTTCCCCGCGCGTCAGCGCGCAGCCCGACAGCGCCAGGCCGGCGGAGAAAATCAGCAGGGCCGCGCGCAGGCGGGCGGGCGCGGAGCGCAGCAAGCGTGGCATCTCGGTTGCAGGGTTCACGGCGGATTCTCGCGGTTGGCGTGTGGCGTGATCGATGGGGCGGGCTTTGTCGCAGGCCGGACGCGCTACGGCGCCGCGCTGAAGCCCGGCTCGCCGGGGCCCGGCGTGGGCGCCGGCCCGCCGAACAGCACGCTGCTCGGGCTCTCGTTGAACTGGCCGGCGGCGCGCTCGAAGCTGCGCGCGGTCTGGCGCGCGTCGCGGGCCAGGCCATTGAGCTGCGGCAGGGTCTCTTCGCTGAAGGTGCCCGCGGCCGACTGCACCGATGCGGAAGCGGACTGCAGGTCGCGCCCGACGCTGTCGACGGTGCGCATCACGGTGCCGTTGGGGTTGGCCAGTTCCTGCGTCAGCCGCCGCGTCGATTCCAGCGTCGCGTTCAGGTTCTCGGCCACTTTCGGCAGGCGCTGCGCGGCCGGAGCGAGCGAATCGGACAGCCGCGAATAATCTTCGGCGGTCTTGCGCACCGAGCGGATCGCCGCCATCAGCTCGTCGCGGTTGGCGCCGCGGAACATGTCGTTGAGCGAGCCCATCAGGGTCTCGGCCTGGGTCAGCAGCGAATCGCCGCGCTTTTCCAGTTCCTCGAAGAAGCCGGGCCGCATGGCGATGCGCGCCACCGCGCGCGGCGAGGTCGGCAGCGGCGGCGAGGCGGCGGTGCCATCGTGCGCGGCGGAGTCGTCGAGCTGGACGTAGGCGATCCCGGTCACGCCCTGGAAGCCCAGCGTGGCGTACGTGGTGCGCGTGATCGGCGTTTCACGGTTGACGTTGACGCGCACGATGATCTGGCCCGGCACCTGCGGATCGAACTTGATCGACTCGACCTTGCCCACCGCCAGCCCGCGGTACTTGACGTCGGCCTGCGGGCCGAGGCCGTTGACGGTCGAGCGGGTGATCAGGTCGTACGGCACGCGCACCGCGTGGTCGCTGCTGAACCAGAAGATCGCGAACAGCACCAGCACGGCCAGGCCGATGGTGAACACGCCGGCGAGGAAGGCGTGGGACTTGTTTTCCATCATGCTTCTCCAGGGGGCGGCGCCGCGGGCTGCCCGGGCTGGGGCAGCGCCTGCAGGGCGCGCTGGGCGCGCTCGCCCAGGAAATACTCGCGGATGAAGGGATGGTCCACCTCCACCACTTGCGCAATCGGCGCGGCCGCGATCACCTTGTGGTCGGCCAGCACCGCGACGCGGTCGGACAGCGCCACCAGCGTGTCGAGGTCGTGCGTGATCATGACCACGGTCAGGCCCAGCTCGCGGCGCAGCTCGCGGATCAGCGCGACGTAGTCGTCGGACGCCATCGGGTCCAGGCCGGCAGTGGGTTCGTCCAGGAACAGCAGCTCGGGTTCCAGCGACAGCGCGCGCGCCAGCGCCACGCGCTTGATCATGCCGCCGGACAAGTCCGACGGCATTTTGTCGGCGTCGCGCGCCGACAGCCCCACCAATTGCAGCTTGAGCAGCGCCGCCTGGCAGATCAGGTTGTCGGGCA
Source organism: Cupriavidus nantongensis (assembly GCF_041726985.1). Classification (GTDB taxonomy): domain Bacteria; phylum Pseudomonadota; class Gammaproteobacteria; order Burkholderiales; family Burkholderiaceae; genus Cupriavidus; species Cupriavidus nantongensis_A. The sequence continues at coordinate 100,397 of NZ_CP168303.1, forward strand.
GCGCGCGCAGTTCGCGCAGCGGCAGCGCGATATTGTCGATCACCGACAGCGCCGAGAACAGCGCGCCGCGCTGGAACTGCAGGCCCCAGCGGCTGCGCAGCGCCTGCAGCTGGGCCGGCCGCAGCCGCGCCGGGTCTTCGCCGAAGACCTTGATGGTGCCGGAGGTGGGGCGCTCCAGCCCGACGATCTGGCGCAGCAGCACGGTCTTGCCGCTGCCCGAGCCGCCGACGATCGACAGCACCTCGCCGCGGTAGACGTCGAGGTCCACATGGTCGTGCACCACCGCCTTGCCGAAGCGCTTGACCAGGTTGCGGACCTCGATCACCGGGGTGCGCTCCGGCGCGGGTGGCGGCGCGCCTGGCGGGGTTTGGTTCGCTGGCGCGTTCACAGGCCCACGTCCTTGAACAGGATGGCGAAGATCGCGTCGGCCAGGATCACGATGGTGATCGCGGTCACGACCGAGGCGGTGGTGCCTTCGCCCAGGCTCTGGGTGTTGGGCTTGATGCGCAGCCCGAAGTGGCACGCGGTCAGCGCGATCAGGATGCCGAACACCACGCCCTTGCCCAGCCCCAGCCACAGGTTGGCCACCGGTACCGCATCGGGCAGCTCGCGCAGGAAGAAGGTGGCGCTGATGCCCAGTTGCATGCGCGCGGCCAGCATGCCGCCGGCCAGCGCCATCACGTCGGTCCACGCCACCAGCAGCGGCATGGCGATGGCCAGCGCGATCACCCGTGGCATGATCAGCCGGAAGCCGTGCGAGATGCCCATCACGCGCATCGCGTCCAGCTCTTCGGTCACGCGCATCACGCCGATCTGCGCGGTGATGGCCGAGCCCGAGCGCCCCGCGATCAGGATTGCGGCGAGCACCGGCCCCAGTTCGCGGATCACCGCCATGCCCAGGATATTGACGATGAAGGTGCTGGCGCCGAACGTGCGCAGCTGGTTGGCCGACAGGTACGACAGCACGATGCCGATCAGGAAGCCGACCAGCGCCGTGATCCCCAGCGCCTTGTAGCCGACGTTGTAGATGTTGGCCGAGATCTCGCGCCACGGGCCGCGCTGCGGCATGCGCGCGAAGCGCAGCAGGTCGAACGCCAGCTGGCCCAGCATGGTGATGCCGTTGCCCAGCTGCGCGCCGAACGACAGCACGTTGGCGCCGAACAGCGTGACCGGGTTGAAGCGGTCCACCATGTGCTTTTTCCAGCCCTCGTCCTGCACCGCGGCGATGCGCTCGAACACGCGGCGCTGGCCCTCGCTGGCCTCGAGCCGTTGCGGCAGCGCGCCGTTCCAGGCCTGCCACAGCAGCTGCCCGCCGATATGGTCGAGGCGCTCGACGCCGGCCAGCGACCATTGCGCGTTATCCGGGGCCTGCGCCAGCTCGTGCAGCTGCGCACGCAGCTGCCGCGCCTGCCGGCAGCCGGCCAGCGCGAGCGCGGTCCAGTCGCCACGCAGCTGTACGCTGACGGTTCCGTCCCCGCGCGTGATCTGGAAGTCTGGCGTCGTCTGGCGTTCCAAGGGCTAGCGATGTGATGGCCGAGTCTCGATTCTAAGCCACGCGCCCGGCTGGCGCGACCTACGCCGTGCCGGTCGCATGCCCTGGCGCGCGGCACGGCTACAATGCGGCATCTGCCGCGGACGCCGGTTACACGCCGGAATCCCGCCTGTGCCGACCGCGATCCCGCTCATCCCAGTCCATTGCCGCGCATGTCCCCCGTTCCTCCGACTCCGCCCGATCCTTCCACCGTCACGTCGTGGCGCATCGATGCCGGCGCGCTGCGCGCCATGCTGTCGCCCGCGCTGCGCGACTGGACCGTGGAACTGGTCGAGGAAACCGGCTCGACCAATGCCGACCTGACCGCGCGCTGCCGCCAGGCGCCGTGGTCCGACGCCGGCACGCTGCGCCTGGCCTATCGCCAGACCGCCGGGCGCGGGCGCCAGGGCCGGCCGTGGCAGGGGCAGGCCGGCATGACATTTTCCGTGGCGCTGCCGCTGGCGCTGGCGCCGGCGCAGCTGAGCGGGCTGAGCCTGGCGGTGGGCCTGGCGCTGGCCGAGGCCCTGGGCGACCTGGCCCCGGCACTGGGCGCGCGGGTGGGCCTGAAATGGCCCAATGACCTGCAGATCGACGGCCGCAAGCTGGCCGGCATCCTGATCGAATCGGTGCCGGCGGGGCCGCAGCGGGTCTGGGCGGTGATCGGCATCGGCCTGAACCTGGTGCGCGATGCGCAGATGGAGGCCGCGCTGGGGCGCGAACTGGCCGGCGTGGCCGAGGCCATGCCCGGCTTCGATGCCGGGCGCGATGCGCCGCGCCTGCTGGCTGCGGTGCTGGAGCGGCTGGCGGCGATGCGTGCGGACTTCCTCGCGCATGGCTTCGGGCCGATGGCGCGGCGCTGGTCCGCCGCCGATGCCTACCGCGACCAGCCGGTGCGGCTGCTGCACGACGGGCAGGTGATCGCCGAAGGCATGGCGCGCGGCGTCGACGAGGCCGGCCACCTGCTGCTGGAAACACCCGCCGGCCTGGAGCGCATCGCCAGCGGCGAGCTGTCGCTGCGGCCCGTCCCCGGCCAGGAAGGACACGCATGAGCGCGCCGCGCCTGCTGGTCGATATCGGCAATACCCGGCTCAAGTGGGCGTGGTGCGACGCCGGTGCGGCGCTGCCCGCCACCGCTGGCATCTCTGCGCTGCCGACGCCGTGGCAGCACGCCGGTGCGGTCGCGCATGCCGACGACGGCGCGCTGCAGGCCCTGGCCGCCGAACTGCGCGCGCTGCGCGCCAGCGGGCCGATGCCGTCGGTGTGGATCAGCAATGTGGCCGGGCCGGTGATTGCCGTCGCCGTCGATGCCGCGCTGGCCGACGCCTTCGGCGGCTGCGCGCCGGTGCAGTGGGTACGCAGCAGCGCCGCCCATGGCGACCTTGCCAACGGCTATCGCGAACCCACCCAGCTGGGCGTCGACCGCTGGACCGGCGCGGTCGGCGCGCACCGCTGGCTGCCGCGCGAGACATTGCTGGTGGTCACCGCCGGCACCGCCACCACGCTCGATATCGTCACCGTGACCGACGATGGCGCGCGCTTCGAAGGCGGGCTGATCCTGCCGGGGCTGGCGCTGATGCTGGGCACGCTGGCGCGCAATACGGCGCAGCTGCCGGCGCTGGATGTCGGTGAGGCCGGCAGCGTGGCGGGCGCGCAGCGGCGCTGGGCCGACAACACCCACGACGCCATTGCCGCCGGCTGCCTGGCGGCGCAGGCCGGCGCCATCGAGCGCACCTGGCGCGCGCTAAGCGAGCGCGGCGATGCTGCGCGCCCGCCGCGCTGCCTGCTGTCCGGCGGTGCCCGCGACGCGCTGGCCGGGGCGCTCACGGTGCCATTCGACATGCACGATAATCTGGTGCTGCTCGGCCTGCATGCGATGGCGATGGCCGACGCTACGTCCTCACCTCCATCCGATTCCCCATGATCCCCCGCTCCCTGCGCATCGCATTGCTGTTGCTGCTGCTCGCCAACGCCGTGCTGCTGGCCGCGGTGCTGGGCGCGTTCGGCGCGCAGCCGCTGTCGGGCTGGTTCGAATCGCCGCGCGAGCCGCACCGGCTGGAGCAGCAGGTGCGGGGCGAGCGCATGCGGCTGCAACCGCCGCCGGCCACGCCGGCGTCGGCGCCGGGCGCTTAGTGGGCCAAATAATGCAGGCGCGGCGGCTCAGCCGGCCTGGCGCACCTTGGTCAGCAGCTTGGTGGTCGAGCGGTCGTGCAGGAAGGGGATGGCATAGGCCTGGCCGCCCCAGCTGCGCACCAGCCGGGTTTCTTCCAGCGTGTCGATATCGTAGTCGCCGCCCTTGACGTAGATATCGGGGCGCACCAGCCGGATCAGCTCCACCGGCGTCTGTTCGCGGAACATGGCCACCAGGTCGACCGACGCCAGCGCGGCCAGCAGCGCCATGCGGTCCGACTCATGGTTGAGCGGGCGGTCGTCGCCCTTGCCCAGCATCTTCACCGAGGCATCGCTATTGACGCCGACCACCAGGCTCGCGCCGAGCGCGCGCGCCTGCGCCAGGTAGGTCGCATGGCCACGATGGAGGATGTCGAAGACGCCGTTGGTAAATACCAGCGGGCGCGGCAGTGTGGCGATGCGCGCGGCCAGCGCGGCGGTGTCGTCGGGGGGAGTCAGCTTGGATTCGAAGGCGGGTGCGGACATGGATCGGGACATGGGATAGGTGGAGGCCGGCACCATGGCGGAGCCGGCGCGCTTGCCCGAATGGTACCTGTTCTTGCCGCGCTGGCTGATGCCGTCGCGGCACGGCACAGGCGTCGGCCAGGCAAGGATGTAGTAACCGGCTACTACCTGCGCAGCCGCTGGCGCGCTTATCATCCGCGGCACCGTATTTCCGGGAACAGGAAAACGGCGTTGTACCCCACCCGCCAGGCCGGACCCGATCCGGCGCGCCGCCGCGGGCCGCATTTGTCGGGAATGCGTGAAGGTAAAAAAGTAGGCAAAAAAATGCCCCGCTTCGGCGGGGCATTTTTTTATCCGGACCGGGCCGCTCAGGCTTGCGCGGGGCGGGGCGCGCCGGCGCCTTGCAGGCTGGCGTTCAGCTCCTTGCGGTAGCGGTTCAGGTCCTGCACGCTTTCAAAGGTGCGTTCGAACAGCAGCGACATGTTGTGCAGGATCCGTTCGATGACCTTCTTTTCCCAGCCTTCGTCGAAGCGGATCTGCTCGTCCAGCCATTTCTCGAGCCAGTCGGGGTCCGGCAGCCGCGACTGCACCGTGTCGTTGGGGAACAGCGCCTTGTTGACGTGCAGGTTGGTCGGGTGCAGCGGCTTCTCGGTACGGCGCGCCGATGCCATCAGCACGCCGATCTTGGCGAAGGCCGCGCGCGCGCTGTCGCCGAACTGCGCCAGGTACTTCTTCATGTAGCGCAGGTAGGCGCCGCCATGGCGGGCTTCGTCCTGCGACAGGGTGCGGTAGATATGCTTGATCACCGGCTCGGTGTGCCATTCGGCGGCACGGCGGTACCAGTGGTTCAGGCGGATCTCGCCGCAGAAATGCAGCATCAGCGTTTCCAGCGGCGGCGCCGGGTCGAACTCGAAGCGCACCGCGTGCAGTTCTTCCTCGGTCGGCACCAGGTCCGGGCGGAAGCGGCGCAGGTACTCCATCAGCACCAGCGAATGCTTCTGTTCCTCGAAGAACCAGATGCTCATGAACGCCGAAAAGTCCGAGTCGTGGCGGTTGTCGCGCAGGAACATCTCGGTCGCGGGCAGGGCGGACCATTCCGTGATCGCATTCATGCGAATGGTCTTGGCCTGGTCGTCCGTCAGCATGCTGGCGTCGAAAGTATCCCAGGGGATGTCCTTGTCCATGTGCCAGCGGACGGCTTCCAACGATTTGAACAGTTCGGGGTAGAGCATGGTAAGCCTTTGAAATTACGGGCAGATTCTACCAGATGCGAATTATTCTCTTCTCTCCTTTTTTAGGCCGGATCGGGGCAAATATGCAACGCTCCGCGGGGATTGCCGGCGTCTTCTGCATTTTTCCGGGCGATCAGCGCCGCGGCGGCGCGTCAAAGTGCCAGCGCGGGCGCCTCTGAGACCGTCATGTGACGGCGGCAACTCAGGGGGAGATTGCCTGCGCGGCCGCGTGGTCGTCCGTGCCCGGCGGGGCCGGCGCCGTGCCTGGGACGATGCCGTAGAGAAAGGCCGCCAGCTCGTCGGCCTGGGCTTCGGCGTCGCGCTCGCCCAGCGCGATCAGCGCCTGCGTGAAGGCCGGCTCGAACAGCAGGTAGCTGGCGAACGCGGCGCCGCGCGCCTCGGTGCCGCCCAGCGGCGCCAGCAGCGCGCGCACGGTGCGCGGCAACTGCTTCTGGTGCTCGGCGGCGATGGCCTCGATCGGCTCGCTGGGTGCCACCGTCATCACCTGCACCGGACGCCAGCCCTCGCGGTCGCCGGCCACCTCGGGCATGCGCGCCAGCAGCCGGTTGATATGCAGCAGCCGCTCCAGGTCGGCGTTCAGGCCGTCCAGGAAGATGCTGGCCAGCGCCTGGCCGCCCACCTGCGCCAGCGACGGATAGCCGCCGCCGGGCATGGTGTCGAACCAGCCCGAGCGCTGGCGCGAGGCCGCGCCGATTGCCAGGATGCGCGACGCGCCCAGGTGGATCGCCGGCGACAGCGGCGACATCTGGCGCATGGTGCCGTCGCCGAACCACTCATGGTGGCCGTCCAGCTCCAGCGGCATGGCCGGGAACAGGAACGGGATCGACGACGAGGCCAGCAGATGGTCCACCGTGATCTGCGCCGGCACCGCGATGCGCTGGCTGCGGTGCCACGGATGGATGCGGTGGTGCGACTGGTAGAAGGTCACATGGCGCCCGGTGCTGTACGACAGCGCCGTCACCGCGAAGGCCTGCAGCGCGCCGCTGTCGAGGCTGGCCTGCACCCGCGCGGGCTCGAACAGCTCGCCAAGCATGCTTCCCAGCGGGGTGTTGTCGAACAGCGCGCGCGGCGCGCGCCGCTGCGTGGCCCAGCCCAGCGCCAGCGTCGACAGCCAGCGCGCCCCGGACACGCCCACGCGCAGCACGTCGGTGCGATAGACCTCGTCGGCATGGATGCTGTGCCAGAGCGCCCCCAGGCTCTGCGTGGCGGCCTCGAAGTCGCCGGCATGGATGGCCAGGCCGGCGCCGTTGATGGCCCCGGCCGAGGTGCCGGCGATGATGCCGAACGGCAGCGCGGCCTGCGCCTTGCCATGGCGCGCGGCGATGCGCGCCACGCCGTTGAGCACGCCGGCCTGGTAGGCGGCGCGCGCGCCGCCGCCCATCAGGATCAGCGCGGTGGCAGCGGGGTTCGGCGCGGAAGCGGGCGCCGCAGGGGGCAGCGGCAGCGAATCGCGATGCATGGCTGGATAGGGGCGTCAGGCAGCGGCAGGCTCAGTTGGTGACGCTGCCGCCGGTGCCGTTGCTGCCACCGCCTTTGCCGTTGCCGCCATTGCCATCCTCGGTCTCGCGCGCCGGCGTGGCCTTGGGCGGCTTCCTGGCAGCCGCTTTCTTCGCCGGCGCTTTCTTTGCCGGCGCCTGCTTCGCGGCGGGGCTGGCGGTACCTGTTGAAGGCGACTTGCCGGCTGCCGCGGTCTTCGCTTGGTCTGCGCCGGACTGGGTGGTGCCAGCTGGCGCGGCGGCGCCAAAGCCGCCCATGCCGAACGGCACCATGCTGGCCGCCGCGGCGCTGCTGGCAATCTGGTTGAACTGCTGTTGCAGCATGTCCCACCACAGCGCGGCGTTGGGCGCCTGGGCTGCATCGGCGTCGCTGGAGGCTGCCTGCGCCGGCTCGGCGGCCGGCGGCTCGGGCTGCGCGGCGCTGCCCGTGTCCGCACTGGTACCGGCGCCGGTATCCGCGCCGGTGCGTTGCGGCGCCTCGGCGCTGGGCGCGTTGGCCGCGCGCGCGACGTTCTCCATCGCCGATTGCATCGCCTCGGGCGACAGCGCGTTGCCGAAGGTCTGCAGCGCGACCAGCGTGGCGCGCTGCACTTCCAGTCCCTGGATGGTGGTGCGCAGCAGGTTGGTATTGAGCTGCAGCCAGCTTTCCACCGCCTTCAGGTCGGCGATGCGCTTGTCGAGGTCTTCCAGGTCCATCGGCGGCGTCATCGCCTGCAGGCCGGGCATCAGGCCGGCAGGCATGCCCGCGCCGCCGCCCCATAGCCGGCGCATGAAGTCGAAGCCGTTGGTGAAATCGGGAATCTGTCCGAACATGGTCGCGCGCTCCGTGTGCGGCGCAGCCCGGTGCCCGGACCTCCGGGAGCGCGGCTGCGTCGTCGTTACCTGAACTGAGGCGGCCGCTTTTCGCGCAGGCTCGCCATGCCTTCGTGCACGTCGGGGCCGGCAAAACCCATGAATTCCAGCGCCAGCGAGGTATCGAAAGCGGGGCCGGCCATGCGCAGCCAGTTGTTGAGGGCGTACTTGGTCCAGCGGATCGCGCTCTGCGACCCTGCCGCCAGCCGGTTGGCCACCTCGAACGCGCGTGCCACCAGTTCGTCCTCATCCACCGCCAGCGAGACCAGGCCGATCCGCTCGGCCTCTTCGCCGCTGACCGACTCGCACAGCATCAGATAGTACTTGGCCTTGGCCATTCCGCACAGCAGCGGCCACACGATCGCGGCATGGTCGCCGGCGGCCACGCCCAGCCGGGTATGGCCGTCGACGATGCGCGCGGTCTTCGCCGCGATCGAGATATCCGCCAGCAGGCCCGCCACCAGCCCGGCGCCGACCGCCGGCCCGTGCATCGCCGAGACCACCGGCTTGTCGCAGTTGATGACGTTGTAGACCAGGTCGCGCGCCTCGTGCCAGACGCGCGTGCGGGTGTCGAAGTCGTTGGCCATGTCCTCGACCAGCGCCAGGTCGCCGCCGGCGGAGAAGCCCTTGCCCTCGCCACGGATCAGCGCCACGCGCACCTCGGGGTCGGCGGACACGTCGCGCCAGATCTCGGCCAGCTCGCGGTGCATGCTGGCGTCGGCGGTGGCCAGCTTCTGGTTGGCCGACTGGGCCGCGCCCATGACGATTTCCAGGATCGGGCCGTGGCGGCGCAGGGTCAGCGCGCGGTAGCGCTCGTAGCGCGGCGAAAGGGTAGAGGTGTCTGCGGAGGACGTGGTCATGAGGGCCTTTGAAGTGGATGCCAGCGCGAGCGCCGGAAGCACGATTAATTTGCCGACTGATCGGTCGGTTAATTATATGCAAATCCGGCGCGCGGCTGCGCCCCCGGCCCGGCGTGCCTCAGGCGGCCGCCACCAGCTGGTCGATCGCACCAAACACCGAATGGCCCTGGGCGTCGAACATCTCGATCTTGACCGCGTCGCCGAACTTCATGAATTCGGTCACCGGCTTGCCTTCGTCGATGGTCTCGAGCATGCGCTTCTCGGCGATGCAGCAGTAGCCCTTCTTGCGATCCACGTTGGAGATCGTGCCCGAGCCGACGATGCTGCCGGCGCGCACGTTGCGGGTCTTGCAGATGTGCGCGATCAGCTGGCCGAAGTCGAACACCATGTCGGTGCCGCAGTCGGGCTGGCCCACTTTCTTGCTGTTCCAGTGCACGGTCATCGGCAGGTGCACCTTGCGCTCGCGCCAGGCCTCGCCGAGCTCGTCGGGGGTCACCGCCACCGGCGAGAACGCCGTCGCCGGCTTGCTCTGGAAGAAGCCGAAGCCCTTGCCCAGTTCGGCCGGAATGAGGTTGCGCAGCGAGACATCGTTGGCCAGCATCACCAGCCGGATGGCCTCGCCGGCCTGTTCCGGGGTGGCGCCCATCTTCACGTCGCCGGTGATCACCGCCACCTCGGCCTCGAAGTCGATGCCGAAGGCCTCGCTGGCGCAGACGATGTCGTCGTGCGGGCCGAGGAAATCGTCGGAGCCGCCCTGGTACATCAGCGGGTCGGTCCAGAACTCGGGCGGCATCTCGGCGCCGCGCGCCTTGCGCACCAGCTCGACATGGTTGACGTAGGCCGAGCCGTCGGCCCACTGGTAGGCGCGCGGCAGCGGCGCCATGCAGTCCTTGGGCGCGAACGGGAACGGATGGCGCGCACGGCCGCCGTTGAGCGCGTCGTACAGGTCCTGCAGCTGCGGTGCGTAGAACTGCCAGTCGTCGAGCACGGTCTGCAGCTTGCCGGCGATGTCGGTGGCGAAGTGCGCGGTCTTCAGGTCGCGCGACACGACCACCAGCTGGCCGTCGCGCGAACCGTCCTTCAGGGTTGCGAGTTTCATGGGATACGTAGGGATCGGGGGCGCCTGCCGGGCAGGCGCGATGGGCGCTAGTGTGGGCGCTAGTCTAACGCGGCGCGCGCGCCGCTCAGTCGACCGTGATGCCCTTGGCCTTGATCAGCTTGCCCCAGCGCTCGGCCTCGGCACGCGCGTAGCTGGCGAATTCCTCGGGCGTGCTCGACACCGCTTCGACGCCCACGCCTTCCAGCTTCTTCTGCACCTCGGGCGTCTTCAGTGCTTTGACCAGCTCGGCGTTCAGCCGCGTGACCACGGCCTTGGGCGTACCGGCCGGCGCCACCATGCCTTGCCAGGCGTAGGCCTCGAAGCCGGCCACGCCGCCTTCGGCGACGGTCGGCACGCTCGGCAGCACGGTGAGCCGTTTGGGCGTGGCCACGCCCAGCGCGCGCAGCTTGCCGGCCTGCACGTTCTGCTGGCCCGAGGCCAGGTCCAGGAACATCAGGTCGACCTGGCCTGCGAGCAGGTCCTGCACCGCGGGGGCGGCGCCCTTGTACGGCACGTGCGTCATCTTCACCCGGGTCTGGTCCATGAACAGCTCCATCGCCAGATGGTGCGGGCTGCCGGCGCCCGGCGAGGCAAAGTTGACCTTGCCCGGATGCTTCTGCGCATAGTCGATCGCTTCCTTGAGCGTGCGCGCGGGGAAATTCGGGTTGGCCACCAGCACCAGCGGGAAGCGCGCCAGCTGGCCGATATAGACGAAGTCCTTGTCGGCGTTGTACGGCAGCTTCTTGTACAGCGACGGATTGGCGGCCAGCGTGGCGGTATCGGCGGTCAGCACGGTGTAGCCGTCGGGCCTGGCATGCGCCACTGCATCGGCGCCGACGATGGTGGCGGCGCCTGGCCGGTTGTCGATCACCACCTGCTTGCCCAGTGCCGGCGTGATCGCCTGGGCCACGGTGCGCGCCACCACATCGGTGCCGCCGCCGGCAGGGTAGGGCACCACCCAGCGGATCGGCTGCGACGGCCAGTTGTCGGCGCGCGCGGGCGCGCTGGCGATGCACAGCACGGCAAGCAGGGGAGCAACGGCAAGGGCGGCGAGGGCGGGGCGGAAGTAGCCAGTGGGGCGCATCGGGGGTCTCCATGGTAAAACGGGGCCCGGTATGGCGGGCTGCACGTGCGCCCGCCGGCCAGGTCTGTAGCGAAGAAAGTCTACCGAGCGCTTAAAAATTGGTAAATCGATTTCGCTATAGTAAATTTACCTAGGATTTTTCGCTCCCCCCAAGCCACCAAGCACACGCCCTGCCACCCGCATGTCAGAGATCGAAGAAGAAGACGCCAAGCTGCGTTCCGGCATCCAGTCCATCGAGGTGGGCTTCAGGCTGCTGCAGGCGCTGGCGGCATCGCCGCGCGCGATGATGCTGCGCGACCTGGCCGCCGCCGCCGACATGAACCCGGCCAAGGCCCACCGCTACCTGGTCAGCTTCATGCGGCTCGGCGCGGTGGCGCAGGACCCGGTCAGCGGGCGCTATGACCTGGGTCCGTTCGCGCTGCAGCTGGGGCTGGCCGGGCTGAACCGCCTCGACCCGGTCAAGAAGGCGCGCCCGATCCTGTCGCAGCTGCGCGACGAGCTGGACCTGACCGCCGGCATCGCGGTGTGGGGCAACCACGGTCCCACGGTGGTGCACTGGGAAGAGTCCAGCCATCCCGTGACCGTCAGCCTGCGCCTCGGCGACGTGATGCCGATGCTGAACTCCGCCACCGGCCGGCTCTACGGCGCCTACCTGCCGCGCAAGCAGACCCTGCCGCTGATCGAGCGCGAACTGGGCGCGCGCGGCCATGACGGCGTGCCCGACATGCCGCGCACGCTGGCCGACTACGACGCGATCTGCGCCGAGGTGCGCGCGCACGGCGCCGCGCGCACGCTCGGCGGCGTGCTGCCGGGCATCAACGCGTTCTCGATGCCGGTGTTCGACGCCAACGGCCATCTCGCCATGGGCCTGATCGTGCTGGGCGCGCAAAGCATATTCGATGCAGAATGGGGCGGTACGATGGATCGCCGCGTGCGCGCCATCGCCCAACAGCTCTCATCGGAACTCGGCTACCTTGGTGCCGCCACGCCGGCCGGACAAACCGGCCACGCCTGAACCTGATGCCCGGCGCGGCGCGGATCCCCGCGTCTGGCGCCGGCGCCGCTGGATTTTTGTGATTGCGCTGGTGCTGCTGGTCCACCTGCTGGCGGTGGTGGGCCTGGTGCGCATGCCCGGGCCGCTGATCCCGGTCGACGTCAGCGACACCCCCACGCTGGAAGCCGTGCTGCTGCCGCCGCCGGCGCCGCCAGCGCCGCCCAAGCCACGACCGATCGCGCGCGCGCCGCGCCCGCAGCCCAAGCCCGCGGCACCGCGGCCTGAACCGGAAGTGCCCGCACCGGCCCCCGCACCAGAGCCGGCGCCACCGCTTGCCGCCAGCCCGCAGGGCGCTACCGAGATGGCCACCGGCAGCGGCGGCGAAGGCAGCGCGGCCGCGTCCGCAGCCACCGCCGCGCCGGCCCCGTCCGGCGGGCCACAGGGCGGGGTCAACGGCGTGCGCTACAGCGCGCCGCCGTCGGCGACCATGCATTACGCCAGCTTCGTCAACGGCGTGCAGAACCCGGACGGCCTGATCCGCTGGGAGCAGGACGGCAGCCGCTACCGGCTCGCGGTCGAGACCCGCGTGCTGTGGTTCCGTTTTGCCTTCCAGAGCAGCGGCGCGGTGACCGAGCAGGGGCTGTTGCCGGAACGCTATGAAGAGCGCCGCCGCAACAAGGTCGAGGCCTCGCGCATCGACACCGCGGCCGGCACCGTGGCCTTTGCCTCGGGCGCGCAGGCGCCGTTCCCGCCGGGCGCGCAGGACCGCTTCAGCGTCTTCCTGCAGCTGGTGGGGCTGGTGCGCGGCAATCCGCAGCGCTACGTCACGCCCGGTGTGACGGAATCGTTCCAGGTGGCCGACACCCGGGATGTCGAACCGATGCAAGTGCAGTATGTTGGAGAGGTCGAGGTCGACACCGGCCAGGGCGTGGTGCGCGCCAAGCACTTTGTGCGGCTGCCGCGCCGCGCCAACGACCGGCGCCGCGTCGAGGTCTGGCTGGCGCCGTCGCTTGGCTGGATGCCGGTGCGGTTGCGCCAGACCGAGCCCGACGGCACCCAGATCGACCTGGTGTACCGCGGCAAGGAAGGACCGTAGCGCTGCAGGTTTGCGCCGCCGGTGCGCCCATGTCCACGCATGCTTGACCGAAAGGAGTCCCAGCCATGACCGTTGCCACGCCGCCCACCGAAACCCGCCGCATCCACGCCGACGGCGCCGACCTGCACGTGCGCCTGGACGGCGCCGACGGGCCCTGGGTGATCCTGACCCACGCCCTGGCTGCCGACCATACCCTGTGGGACATCACTGCCCGCCATCTGGCCGGGCGCTACCGCGTGGTGCGACCGGACCTGCGCGGCCACGGCGCCAGCGATGCCCCGCTCGGGCCCTACACCATGACGCGGCTTGCCGATGACGTGGTCGCGGTGATGGATGCGCTGCAGATCCCGCAGGCGCATTTCTGCGGCATCTCGGTAGGCGGGATGATCGGGCAGAGCATGGGCCTGCGCCATCCGGAGCGGCTGCTGTCACTGACGCTGGTGGCGACCAACAGCCAGACTCCGATGGAAGCGCACCCGATGTGGCACAACCGAATCGGCCAGGCCGAGGCCCATGGCATGGCGGGCCTGGCCGATGCCACCCTGGGCCGCTGGCTGACGCCGGCGTTCCATGCGTCACATCCCGAGGAAGTGTTGCGTATCCGCGACATGTTGGTGGCGACTCCGGTACGCGGATACGTGGGTGTGGCCGAGGCCATCATGGCTTTTGACCTGGCGGGCGCGCTTTCCCGCATTCATTGTCCTACGCTGGTAATAGCGGGCGAGCAGGACCAGGGCGCCACCGTGGCGATGGCACAGAGCATTGCCGCGGCGATCGCCGGGTCCAGGCTCGAGGTGGTGCCGCAAGCGGCGCACCTGGTGCACGTGGAGCAGCCGGAACGCTTCCACGCCGCGCTGGACGCCTTTTTGGGGAGCGCCGCATGCGGGGGCCAGTGCGACGTTCCGTGACAAGCAACACACTGATGTTCCAGGCTCAAGAAACTTGTTGCATTGGCCGATGCCCAATTCATGTAAGGCAGAAAATCGTGGCAACGTGGTGACAGGCACCGAATAACTTGCGAATAACTTGATATCCCGCCCGTCACCCCAAGTTTGGAGGTAAAGCCGCGGCGCCCCCTCATGGCAACAACTGAGGCAAGAACCACAAGGGCGAGCCGCCCATCCATGACGCCCAGGAGGTGTGCCATGCAAATGATCTACAACAGCGACAACTACTGCATCGTCGAATTCGGTGCGGATGTCGAGCAAGCGCCGCTCGAATTCGGGGGCTACGAAATTGTCGACAAGAACCTGAAGCGCGAGATTTTCCTCGGCGGCCAGCTCGCCGAGAGCTTCCGTGCCGACGTCAAGCGGCTGATCGAAAGCGAGCCATCGGTGGAGGAGGTCGATGACTTCCTCGGCAAGTTCGACAACGTGATGACACACCCGCTGGTGATGCACTGAGCGGCCACGCCGGGCCGGCGCCCGAGCCGCCGCCCGCCCGGTTTCGCGACGAGGACCAAGCCCGCTTCGGCGGGCTTTTGCTTGCTTGCGGCGGAGTGCGATGGCTCAGTACTGCTCCCACGGCAGCCCGTCGTGGCGCCAGCCGTTGAGCGTATTGCGGTGGCGCTCCGCGTCGAGGTCGCCCTCGAAGCCGTGCAGCACAAAGCGGACGTTGGAGAACCCCGCGCCCTCGAGCGCGCGTGCCGCGGCGGACGAGCGGTTGCCGCTGCGGCAGATCAGCAGCACCGGCCGCGCCGAGGCCTGCCCGGCCAGCTTCTTCACCATCTGCACGAAATGCGGGTTGACCTCCCAGTCGGGCCCGTCGTTCCAGGGCACGTTGTGAGCGCCCTTGGGATGGCCGACGAACAGGTATTCCATCTCGCTGCGGCAGTCGATGAAGAGCGTCTCGGGCGATTGCGCCAGCAAGGCGTGGGCATCGGTCGGGGACAGGTGTTGCATGGTCGGAAGCGGTGCGGCGCGAGTCGCCGGACGGTGATGTTTACGTCTCTCAGTGTAGGCGCCAGAGCGTCCGGCAGGCAACCGACGGCGCCCGCAAGGCCTTGATACACCTGATAAAATCGCACCTCTTTGGCCGCCATCGGCCACCGCGGCCTACCGTCGAAGCTCCGCCGGCCCCGCCTTTCCTGAGTTCCCCGCCATGAGTGCCCCTGATTCCCGCGCGGCCGCACCGCGCCCCTACACCCGGGCTGCCGAGCTGCCCCGGCTGCTGCAAGAACGCATCCTGATCCTGGATGGCGCCATGGGCACCATGATCCAGCGCTACAAGCTGAGCGAGGCCGACTACCGCGGCACGCGCTTCGCCGACCACAAGGTCGACGTCAAGGGCAACAACGAGCTGCTGCTGCTGACGCGCCCGCAGGTCATCAGCGAGATCCACGAGCAATACCTCGCCGCCGGCGCCGACCTGATCGAGACCAATACCTTCGGCGCCACGCGCGTGGCGCAGGAAGACTACAAGATGGCCGGGCTGGCGTACGAGATGAACGTCGAGGCCGCGCGCCTGGCGCGCGCCGCCTGCGACAAGTACAGCACGCCCGACAAGCCGCGCTTCGTCGCCGGCGCCTTCGGCCCGACGCCCAAGACCGCCAGCATCTCGCCCGACGTGAACGATCCCGGCGCGCGCAACGTCACCTTCGAGGAATTGCGCGAGTCGTACTACGAACAAGGCAAGGCGCTGCTCGAAGGCGGCGCCGACGTGTTCCTGGTCGAGACCATCTTCGACACGCTCAACGCCAAGGCCGCGCTGTTCGCCATCGACCAGCTGTTCGAGGACACCGGCGAGCGCGTGCCGGTGATGATCTCCGGCACCGTCACCGATGCCTCGGGCCGGATTCTGTCGGGGCAGACCGTCGAGGCGTTCTGGAACAGCCTGCGCCACGCGCGCCCGGTCACCTTCGGCCTGAACTGCGCGCTGGGCGCGACGCTGATGCGTCCGTATATCGCCGAGCTGGCCAAGATCTGCGATGCCGCGGTGTCGTGCTACCCCAACGCGGGTTTGCCCAACCCGATGAGCGACACGGGCTTCGATGAAACGCCGGAGGTCACGTCGTCGCTGGTGGAAGAGTTCGCGGCCTCCGGGCTGGTGAACCTGGTGGGCGGCTGCTGCGGCACCACCCCCGAGCATATCGCCGCCATCGCCCAGCGCGTGGCCGACAAGAAACCCCGCAGCTGGCCCGGCCAGTATCGCGACGCCGCCTGAGCCCGAGAGCCCGACAACATGAGCGATAACAAACTGCCCCCGCGCCCGATGCGCCTGTCCGGCCTCGAGCCCTTCACCATCGACGACGACACGCTGTTCGTCAACGTCGGCGAGCGCACCAACGTGACCGGCTCCAAGGCCTTCGCGCGCATGATCCTGAACGGCCAGTTCGACGAGGCGCTGGCGGTGGCGCGCCAGCAGGTCGAGAACGGCGCGCAGATCATCGACATCAACATGGACGAGGCCATGCTGGATTCGAAGGCCGCGATGGTTCGCTTCCTGAACCTGATCGCGTCCGAGCCCGACATCGCGCGCGTGCCGATCATGCTGGATTCGTCCAAGTGGGAGGTGATCGAGGCCGGCCTGCAGTGCGTGCAGGGCAAGCCGGTGGTGAACTCGATTTCGCTGAAAGAGGGCGAGGAACAGTTCCGCCATCACGCCGAGCTGATCCGCCGCTACGGTGCGGCCAGCGTGGTGATGGCCTTCGACGAGAAGGGCCAGGCCGACACCTTCGCGCGCAAGACCGAGATCTGCCAGCGCAGCTACGACATCCTGGTCAATGAAGTCGGCTTCCCGCCGGAAGACATCATCTTCGACCCGAACATCTTCGCGGTCGCGACCGGCATCGAGGAACACAACAACTACGCGGTGGACTTCATCGAGGCCACGCGCTGGATCAAGCAGAACCTGCCGTACGCCAAGGTCAGCGGCGGCGTCTCGAACGTGTCGTTCTCGTTCCGCGGCAACGACGTGGTGCGCGAGGCCATCCACACCGTGTTCCTGTACCACGCCATCGGCGCTGGCATGGACATGGGCATCGTCAACGCCGGGCAGCTCGGCGTGTATGACCAGCTCGATCCCGAACTGCGCGAGCGCGTCGAGGACGTGGTGCTGAACCGCCGCGAGGATTCCACCGACCGCCTTCTGGAAATCGCCGACCGCTACAAGGGTGGCGGCGCGAAGAAGGAAGAGAACCTGGCCTGGCGCGGCACGCCCGAGCAGCCGGTGCCGGTGGCCGAGCGCCTGGCGCACGCGCTGGTGCACGGCATCACCACCTTTATCGTCGAGGACACCGAGGAAGTGCGCCAGCAGGTGGCGGCGCGCGGCGGCCGCCCGATCGAGGTGATCGAGGGCCCGCTGATGGATGGCATGAACATCGTCGGCGACCTGTTCGGCGCCGGCAAGATGTTCCTGCCGCAGGTGGTCAAGAGCGCGCGCGTGATGAAGCAGGCGGTGGCGCACCTGCTGCCCTTTATCGAGGAAGAGAAGCGCCTGCTGGCCGAGGCCGGCGGCGACGTCAAGGCGCGCGGCAAGATCGTGATCGCCACGGTCAAGGGCGACGTGCACGACATCGGCAAGAACATCGTCTCGGTGGTGCTCCAGTGCAATAACTTCGAAGTGGTCAACATGGGCGTGATGGTCCCGTGCAACGAGATCCTGGCCAAGGCCAAGGTCGAGGGCGCGGACATCGTGGGGCTGTCGGGGCTGATCACGCCGTCGCTGGAAGAAATGGCGTACGTCGCGTCGGAAATGCAGCGCGACGACTATTTCCGCGTGAAGAAAATCCCGCTGCTGATCGGCGGCGCCACCACTTCGCGCGTGCATACCGCGGTCAAGATCGCGCCCAACTACGAAGGCCCGGTGGTGTACGTGCCGGACGCCTCGCGCTCGGTCAGCGTGGCGTCGAGCCTGCTGTCGGATGAGGGCGCGGCCAGGTACCTGGACGAATTGAAGAGCGACTACGAGCGCATCCGCACCCAGCACGCCAACAAGAAGGCCACGCCGATGGTGACGCTGGCGCAGGCGCGCGCCAACAAGACGCCGATCGACTGGAGCAACTACGTGCCGCCCAGGCCGAAGTTCATCGGCCGCCGCGTGTTCCGCAACTACGACCTGGCGGAACTTGCCAACTACATCGACTGGGGCCCGTTCTTCCAGACCTGGGACCTGGCCGGCAAATTCCCCGACATCCTCAACGACGAGATCGTGGGCGAGTCGGCGCGCAAGGTGTTCTCGGACGGCAAGGCGATGCTGTCGCGCCTGATCCAGGGCCGCTGGCTCACCGCCAACGGCGTGATCGCGCTGCTGCCGGCCAACACCGTCAACGACGACGATATCGAGATCTACACCGACGAGAGCCGCACCAAGGTCGCGCTGACCTGGCACAACCTGCGCCAGCAGAGCGAGCGCCCGGTGGTAAACGGCGTGCGCCGGCCCAACCGCTGCCTGGCCGACTTTGTCGCGCCCAGGGACAGCGGCATCGCCGACTATGTCGGCATGTTCGCCGTCACCGCGGGCCTGGGCGTCGACAAGAAGGAGGCCCAGTTCGAGGCCGACCACGACGACTACAGCGCGATCATGCTCAAGGCGCTGGCCGACCGCCTCGCCGAGGGCTTCGCCGAATGCCTGCACGAGCGCGTGCGCAAGGACCTGTGGGGCTATGACGCCGCCGAGACCCTGAGCAACGACGAGCTGATCGCCGAGAAATACCGTGGCATCCGTCCCGCGCCCGGCTATCCGGCCTGTCCGGAGCACACCGTCAAGGGCCCGATGTTCGAATTCCTCGACGCGGCCGAGATCGGCATGGGCATTACCGAGTCGCTGGCGATGACGCCGGCGGCCTCGGTCAGCGGCTTCTACCTGGCGCATCCCGAGTCGACCTACTTCACCATCGGCAAGATCGGCCAGGACCAGCTCGACGACATGGTCGCGCGCCGCCATGAGGACCGCGCCGCGCTGGCGCGCGCGCTCGCGCCCAACCTGTAACCGGGTGCGACGACCGGGCGGCAGCGGCGGCGGCGGTGCCCCGCCGCCAGCCCGTTGATGCAGCAGGAAAAGCGCTGCCGATGGCCCGCACGGCGCTGCCGAGGTGGCGTGCGGGCCGCCTCACAACTCCTTACAGTGCCTTTCAACTGCTCACAGACCGCCGCAGTCCGGCTCCCTAGACTGAGGGCTCGATACACGCAATCACCAGCGTGATCACCGCGGCGAATGTTTCGCCGTGGGGCATCCTGAAAGGAGTCTGTCCATGAAGAAACTGCTGCTCTCCCTGTCCGCCCTGTCGATCGCCGCGGCTTCCTCGCTGGCCATGGCCCAAGGTACCGGCGCTGCCGTCGGCGCCAAGGCCGATGTCGGTGCCTCGGTGACCACGCCCTCGCCCACTGCGGCGGCACAGGGTGGCCTGAACGCCGTCGGCGGCGCCGCCACGGGTGCTGCGGGCGCGGCCGAGAAGGGCCTGTCGACCGCCGGCGCGGCGACCGACAAGGGCCTGTCGGCAGCGGGCACGGCGGCTGACAAGGGCCTGTCGACCGCGGGCGCCGCCGTCGACAAGGGCGTGGGCACCGCCGCCGACGCCACCGGCTCGGCCAAGGCAGAGGCCGGCAGCAAGGCCAAGCATGGCAAGCACGCCGCCAAGTCGAC
This sequence comes from Cupriavidus nantongensis, assembly GCF_041726985.1. GTDB lineage: Bacteria > Pseudomonadota > Gammaproteobacteria > Burkholderiales > Burkholderiaceae > Cupriavidus > Cupriavidus nantongensis_A. The sequence goes on from NZ_CP168303.1 coordinate 119,875, forward strand.
CAAGAAGTCGAAGGCCGACGCGAACGTGGGCGTCAGTGCCGGCGCGGAAGCCGGCGCCAAAGCGCAGTAAGCACCCGGGTAGTCGCTTGCAGTACTAGCCACAGCCTCTACCGGTGCAGGCCGCGCCGGGCCCCCTCCAGGGAAGTTCACGGGCCTGACGCGCCGCAGCAAAGCGGGACGGATCTGATCCGTCCCGCTTTGCTTTTGCGGCAGCCTCGGCGTGCCCGCGGCCGGCCTTGCCGCCACGCCGTGTCGTCAGCCCCATTGTCAGCCTGACACCGACAGCCTGAGCGCGCGCGCGGCACTACAATGACAACATCGCAAGCGGTTCCGCCTGCACCCGACGTGCACCGGGCCGAAGTGCCGGTCCGCTAAACCCGTGGAGCCCCCCATGATCCGCGTCCTGATCGCCGACGACCACGAGATTGTGCGTGCCGGGCTGCGACAGTTCATTTCCGAAGAACCCGATATCCAGGTGACCGGCGAGGCCGGCAGTGGCGACGAAGTCATGGCGCAGCTGCGCGATGGCGAATTCGACGTGCTGGTGCTGGACATCTCGATGCCGGACCGCAACGGCATCGACGTGCTCAAGCTGATCCGTCAGCGCAAGCCCGACTTGCCGGTGCTGATCCTGTCGACGTACCCGGAAGACCAGTACGCGATCAACCTGATCCGTGCCGGCGCGTCCGGCTACCTGACCAAGGAAAGCGCACCCGACGACCTGGTCAAGGCGATCCGCACGGTGGCGCAGGGCCGCCGTTACGTCAGCGCCACGGTGGCCGACCTGCTGATCGGCGGGCTCGACAAGCCGACCGAGCAGCCGGTGCATCAGATGCTGTCCGAGCGCGAGTTCCAGATCTTCTGCAAGCTGTCGCGCGGGCAGTCGGTCTCGGTGATCGCCGACGAACTGTTCCTCAGCGTCAAGACCGTCAGTACCTACCGTTCGCGCATCCTGGAGAAAATGGGCATGAAGACCAACGCCGACCTGACCTACTACGCGATCAAGAACGGCCTGGTGGAATAGCAGTTCAATCGCGGCCCCGCGCGGGCCGCCCCGGAAGGGTACCCGCAATACACAATATGTCGGAGCAGGATTCGAACACTTCCTACCGGGCGCTGAACGTGCTGCTGATTGAAGATTCGGCGGTCCTGCGCGGCATGCTGCTCGAATACCTGAAGGATTTCCCGTTTATCGAGAACGTCGACTGGGCTGACACCGAGGCCATGGCGCTGCGCCTGCTCGCCGCCAGCAAGTACGATGTCGCCATCGTCGACCTGCAGTTGCGCCAGGGTAACGGCATCAACGTGCTGCGCGCGATGCAGCGCGCTGACAACGGCACGGTGCGCATCGTCTACACCAACCACGCCCAGCTCGAGATGTACCGGCGCCAGTGCGCCGAGGCGGGCGCCGACTACTTCTTCGACAAGTCGCTGGAACTCGAGCAGGTGTTCCGCGTGATCGAGGAACACGCGGCGCCCTAGCGCGGCGCCTTCAGGCGCGTGCCGGCTCCGGACTCTCCGGTTCCTCGGCGGGCGCCAGCACCGATGCGGTCAGCGGCACCTCGATCCGGATCCGGACCCCGGCATCCGGTGACGAATCGATCTGCATGCTGCCGCCCAGCGCGGTGACGCGCTGCTCCATTCCCAGCAAGCCGTGGTGGCCGGCCGTGCTGCCGGCGTCGAAGTCCGGCGGCAGGCCCTTCCCGTCGTCGCGCACGGTCAGCGTCAGCAGTTCGCCCTGGCACGCCAGCGACACCTCGACATGCCGGGCCTCGGAGTACTTGCTGGCATTGGTCAGCGATTCCTGCACGATGCGGTACAGCGCGATCGCGGCTTCGTCGCGCAGCGCCGGCAGGTCTTCGGGCACGCTGACGTCGGTCTCCCAGTTGTTGCGCGCGCCGACTTCCTCGACCAGTTGCGTGACTGCCGCGCGCAGGCCCAGGTTGAGCAGCACGGTGGGGCGCAGGTCCTCGATCAGGCGGCGCTTGATCTGGATGCCCTGGTCCACGTGCAGCATCACGCGCGTCAGGCGCTCGGCCGCCACCGGCTGGTCCGCCTGTACCTTGCGGCGCACCCAGTGCAGGTCCAGCTTGATCGCGGTCAGGATGGCGCCGAGTTCGTCATGCAGTTCGCGCGCAAGGCGGGTCTTCTCGTCTTCGGTGACGCGCTGCAGGTGGGCCGCCAGCGCCGACAGCTGGCGCGTGCGCGCGCGAACCTTGCGGTCCAGCCGCACGCTTTCCTCTTCCAGCTGGGTGCGCACCGCCTCCGCCATCGACAGCCGCTTGGCGTGGCCGATGCCGACCGCCATCAGCAGGATGATGTTGATGGCGGTGAGCAGGCCGATGCCGTAGCGCGACAGCTGCACGTCGTTTTCGGCACCTTCGAGCCGGTGCGAGACCGCACCGGCCTCGCGCGCCTGCAGCTGGTCGAGCCCGCGGCGCGCGTTGTCCATGGTCTGCTTGCCGTAGTCGGTGCGGATCAGGTCCAGCGCCACTTCCAGGTCGCGCTTGCCGTACACCAGCGTCAGCGCCATCTCGTTGAGCTTGCTGTTGACCAGCTTGGAGGTATCGCCGAACTGCTTCAGGCCCTCGGGGTCATTGGCGTAGCCCGCGCGGATCTGCGCCATCAGCTCGGCGATGCGCGGCAGCGCCTTGTAGTACGGCTCCAGGTAGCTTTCCTTGCCGGTCAGCAGGAAGCCGCGCTGGCCGGCCTCGGCATTGACCAGCTCGCCGTTGAGCGCGGCCAGCTCGGTCTGCAGGCGCTGCGAGCGGATCACGTCGGTATAGCTTTCGCGCAGGCGGATATTGCCGGTTTCCGACGCCACCAGCACCGCCAGGGTCAGCAGGATGCCGCCCGCGAGCAACAGCGTGTGAGGGAGAAACGACTGCTTGAACATGGGGCTGTTCCTATCATGAAGGCGCGCTCGCCCGCCGCGGCGCCAAGGGAGGGCCCATGGAATCACATCGACCGCCATGGGTCAACCCGGAAACGGCCTCCGGGGCCGCGCCGCGCGGCCCCGCGTGGCGCGCTGCGGGGGTTGTAGGACTCGACTTACAGCGGAATCGGCTGCCTGTCGGTATTGGCACGAAGCGTGGCTTTCTACGATGAGGCTATGAGCTTGCACCCGTTGGCGCAAGCCTCACATGGGCCCAGCCAGTGCGCCTGGCCTGGTCCGAAATCTTCGGGAGCCTAGCCATGCTGCAATATGCACTCGTATTTTTCGTCATCGCCCTGATCGCCGCGATTTTCGGCTTCGGCGGGATTGCCGCCGGCGCCGTGGAAATCGCCAAGATCCTGTTCTTCATCTTCCTGGTCGTGGCGCTGGTCGCCGCGGTGATGGGACTCGTTCGCAGGGGACGATAAAGCCGGCGCAAGCCGGCATCACGCCCTCGTCGATCCGAATCTGAGGAGACCGTATGCTGACGCAGAACCCTAAAGTCCGGAAGGAACTGAACCACCTGTCCGACAGTGCCGACAGTGCGATCCGCCATATCAAGCATGCCGCGCGCGATACGCGCGAGGCTGCGGCGCCGGTATCCAGCGAAGTGAAATCGCTGATCTCGCAGCTCGAGCACACCATCCAGGTGCTGGCGCGCGAGGGCTCTGCCGAGAGCCTGCAGGCCGGCCACCGCCTGCGCGAACGCGCGAGCGACATGGCGCACCGCCTGCGCGCCCAGACAGCCGACGGTATGATGCGCGCGCGCGAACGCGTCGATGGCGCAGTGGTGCAGGCCCAGCACCGTGTGGCCGAATCCCCGCTGAAGGCGGTGGCGATTGCCGCGGCCGTCGGCGCGGTGATCGGGCTGCTGCTGGCCAATGGCCGGCACCATGCCGATGAGGAATAAGCGCGCGGACTTGGCCGACAAGGCCTGATCGGAGACCCCCTGGCCCGCCAGCGGGGCTCCGCCGGAATTCCCCCCTTTCCGGAACCCTCGTCCGGAAACCCGGCCACCAGTTGTGGTGCCGGGTGTTTTTTTATCCGCGGGCGCTGGACTGGCGCGCAGCGCTCAATGTCCTGCGGCCAGCAGGCCCTGCTCAGACGCCCCAGAGGACATTGGCCCCTTCGCGCTGCGAGGCGCGCAGCATGTCGAGGAACGGATAGGCCCGCTGTCCCAGGTGCAGCGGCTCTTCCTCTTCTTCCTCGGCATCGGGCCGGGCCTCGATGGCCGTGTCGGCCGGATGCGCGCGGCGCGCATCGGCCACGGCTGCCTCGAGCTTGTGGATCGCGTGCGGCAGTTCTTCGACGGTGATCACCCCCCGTTCCCCGAGATGCTTGCCGATGATGCCCAGGAGCGTCACGGCCAGGTCCTTCATCATGATCAGGTCCTGCGCGGCGTGGGATTTGAAGGTGATCAGCATGATGGTTTTTCCTTTCACGGAGTACGGTGGGCGGCGTCCCCGGGGCGGGATGCCGCGCCGGTTCGGGCACGGTCTGGCGCGGCCGCCGGAGCGGATTGTGGTCCGTGGCCGTCCTTGCGCATGATGTCAGCATAGCACCTGATAAAATTGCGCGTTTTCCGATTCCCATGCCTGGCACGCGGCGCGGCGTTGATTCGCCGTCACTTGCCGCGTTCGTGGCACCGGCGTGGCCCGCAGGGCCTGCGCCCGAATACCAGCCCCCAGGGCTTCAGACATCCATGCTGCCTGTTCAGACCTCCAATCTTGCCGCCGCGTTCACCGATGCCGTGCGCGCGCTCGCCCCGGCCGATGCCACCTTGCCCGCGGTCACCTTCGAGCGGCCCAAGGTGGCCGCCCATGGCGACCTTGCCTGCAATGTCGCCATGCAGGTCGCGCGCGCGCTCAAGAGCAAGCCGCGCGAGCTGGCGCAGCGCATCGTCGCCGCGGTGCAGGCCGATGCGCGCGCGCAGGAGCTGGTCGCGAGCATGGAGATCGCCGGCCCCGGCTTCATCAACCTGCGCCTGACGCCGGCGGCCAAGGCCGACGTGCTGCGCGCGGTGCTGAACCAGGGCGACCACTACGGCGCGCGCGAGCGCGGCGTGCATGGCCATGTGCTGGTGGAGTTCGTCTCGGCCAACCCAACCGGCCCGCTGCACGTCGGCCACGGCCGCCAGGCGGCGCTGGGCGATGCGCTCGCCAACCTGCTGTCGTGGCAGGGCTGGCACGTGCACCGCGAGTTCTACTACAACGACGCCGGCGTGCAGATCCAGACCCTGGCGCTGTCGGTGCAGGCGCGCGCGCGCGGCCTCAAGCCGGGCGATGCCAGCTGGCCCGAGGCCGCCTACAACGGCGACTACATCGCCGACATCGCCACCGACTTCCTCGCCGGCAAGACCGTCAGCGCCTCCGATGGCGAGCCGGTGACCGCATCGGGCAATGTCGAGGACATCGACTCGATCCGCAAGTTCGCCGTGACCTACCTGCGCAACGAGCAGGACATCGACCTGCAGGCCTTCGGCGTCAAGTTCGACCGCTACTACCTGGAGTCGTCGCTGTACAGCGACGGCCGCGTCGACGCCGCGGTGCAGTCGCTGATCGGTAAAGGCAAGACCTACGAGAGCGAGGGCGCGCTGTGGCTGCGCACCACCGACGACGGCGACGACAAGGACCGCGTGATGAAGAAGAGCGACGGCACCTATACCTACTTCGTGCCGGACGTGGCCTACCACACCACCAAGTGGGAGCGTGGCTTCACCAAGGTCATCAACGTGCAGGGCAGCGACCACCACGGCACCATCGCGCGCGTGCGCGCCGGCCTGCAGGGCCTGGACCTCGGCATCCCGCAGGGCTATCCCGACTACGTGCTGCACAAGATGGTCACCGTGATGAAGAACGGCGAGGAGGTCAAGATCTCCAAGCGCGCCGGCTCCTACGTCACCGTGCGCGACCTGATCGAATGGTCTAACGGCGGCGACGAGACCATCCGCGGCTGCCTGGAGCAGGGCGTGGCCGACTGGCCCGCGCACTTCACCCGCGGCCGCGACGCGGTGCGCTTCTTCCTGCTGTCGCGCAAGGCCGATACCGAGTTCGTGTTCGATGTCGACCTGGCGCTCAAGCAGAACGACGAGAACCCGGTGTACTACGTCCAGTACGCCCATGCCCGCATCTGCTCGATCTTCGAGTCGTGGGGCGGCGCGGACTGGGAAGCGCGCCTGGCCGAGCTGGCCGGCGCCGACCTGGCCGCCGTGACCGCCGCCGAAGCCAGCGCCCAGGCGCTGGCGCTGGGACAGCGCCTGGCCGAGTTCCCGGACATGCTGGCGGCCGCCGCGGCCGAACTGGCGCCGCACGCGGTGGCGTTCTACCTGCGCGACCTGGCCGGCGACTTCCACGCCTTCTACAACGCCGACCGCGTGCTGGTCGACGACGAAGCCGTCAAGCGCGCCCGCCTGGCGCTGCTGGCCGCCACGCGCCAGGTGCTGCGCAACGGCCTGGCAGTGATCGGCGTGTCCGCCCCGCGCCGCATGTAAGCACGCAGCCGGCGCCCGGCACCCGCCGGCCCCGGGGACACGATCCGGTGCGGCCGGCGGCGGCACTGGCTCTATAATCCCGGCATCACCGAAGAGGACTTCATGCAACAGCAACGCAAGCGCGAGTCGCGCAATGTCCGCCGCAGCCAGCAGCGCGGCGGTACGTTCCTGGGCCTGGTGCTCGGGCTGATCGTCGGGCTGGCCATCGCCGTGGTGGTCGCCCTGTACATCACCAAGTCGCCGACGCCGTTCCAGCAGAAACACGCCCCCCGGCCGAGCGAGCCCGGCAACGTCACCAGCCAGCTGCCGGCCCCGGCCCAGCGCGCCGACGAAGGCCCGAGCGACCCGAACAAGCCGCTGTGGAGCAAGACCCCCGCCAAGCCGGTGGGCCAGGCGCCGGAGCCCGAGCCCAAGCAGAACGGACAGCCACCGGTGGCGACCCGCCCGGCGGAGAAGCCGGTGGACAAGCCGCTGGACAAGCCCGTCGAGAAGCCGGCTGACAAGCCGCTCGCCACCAAGCCCGCCGAGAAGCCGGTGTCCGACCCGATCGCCGAGATCGCCCAGGCCGACGCGCACAAGGTGGGCTACCTGCTGCAGGTGGGCGCGTTCCGCTCGTCGGACGACGCCGACCGCCAGAAGGCCAACCTGGCGATGCAGGGCTTCGAGGCCCGCATCACGGAGCGTGACGTCAACGGGGTCAAGATGTACCGGGTGCGCCTGGGGCCGTTCAACCGCATCGAAGACATGAACAAGGCACGTGACCGGCTGCAGTCGTCCGGTTTCGAGGCTTCGGTGATCCGCTTTACCAAGCAGTAGGCGGCACCGCTTAATACCCGGTAACCGCCGCAACACCGCAGCAACAGGTTCCCGCCATACGCGGCGGGCGCGCCGATGAACCGGGTGCCGCCGCCGCTGTCATACGCTCATCGTCCAAACCGCAAGGCCGTTCTCAAATGAAAAAACTCGCCGCACTGTTCGCCATGTTCGCCGCCGTGGGCGGCCTGCTGATGTCCGCCCCGTCGCAGGCGGCACCCACCGAGGGCAAGGAATACCAGGTCCTGAAGACCCCCCAGCCGGTCGCGGCGGGCAAGATCGAGGTGACCGAGTTCTTCTGGTATGGCTGCCCGCACTGCTATGACTTCGAGCCGGACCTGGAAGCCTGGGTCAAGAAGCAGGGCGGCAATGTGGTGTTCAAGCGCGTGCCGGTCGCGTTCCGCGACGACTTGCTGCCGCACACCAAGATCTTTTACGCGCTTGAAGCCATCGGCAAGCTCGACGCCATGCATATGAAGGTCTTCAACGCGATCCACGTCGACCGCAAGCGCCTGACCGATACCAACGAGATCGCCGACTTCATGGCCAAGAACGGCGTCGACCGCAAGGCCTTCGTGGATGCGTACAACTCGTTCACGGTGACAACCAATTCGCAGCGCGCCAACAAGATCGCCGACGCCTACAAGATCGACGGCGTGCCGACCGTGGTGGTGCAGGGCAAGTACGTGACCTCGCCGTCGATCACCGGCAACAAGCAGGGCGCGGTGCAGACCATGGACTACCTGGTGGAGCAGATCAAGGCGAAGAAGATGTGATGGGCTGAGGGTTTGCTCCCATCCACGGAGCAAGGACCTGTGGCAAGCCAAACGGCTGGTATCCTGTACCAGCCGTTTTTTCGTTCAGAGTCCCCGCCCTCATGCATCCCCTCAAAGTCTTCCTCACCGGCGCCTCCAGCGGCCTGGGCCAGGCGCTTGCGCGCGAATACGCCGCGCAGGGCGCCATCCTGGGCCTGGTGGCGCGGCGCGAGGACGCGTTGCGCCAGTTCGTGGCCACCTTGCCCAACCCGGGCGCGGTGCGCGTCTATGGCGCCGACGTGCGCGATGCCGACGCGATGGCGCGGGCGGCGGAAGACTTCGTCGCTCAGTTCGGCTGCCCGGACGTGGTGATTGCCAATGCCGGGGTCTCGGTCGGCACGGTGGCCAGCGAGCGCGAAGACCTGGACGCCTTCCGCCAGGTGATGGAGACCAACTGGTTCGGCGTGCTGACCACCTTCCAGCCGTTCCTGCATGCGATGCAGGCGCGCGAACCCGGCCACTTTGGGCGGCGCGGCACGCTGGTGGGTATTGCCAGCGTGGCAGGCGTGCGCGGGCTGCCCGGGGCCGGGGCCTACAGCGCGTCCAAGTCGGCGGTAATCAAGCTGCTCGAAAGCCTGCGGCTGGAGCAGCGCCGCCACGACATCCGCGTGGTCACGATCGCGCCCGGCTATATCCGCACGCCGATGACCGCGCACAACCCGTACCGCATGCCGTTCCTGACCGATGCCGACGTGTTTGCGCGCAAGGCCGTGCGCGTGATCGCGGCGGGCCGGCGCTTCCGCGTGATCCCGTGGCCGATGGGCGTGGTGGCGGCGCTGCTGCACGTGATGCCGCGCTGGCTGTACGACGCGCTCGCCGCGGGCGCGCCGCGCAAGCCGCGCCGTGCCGACGCATCCGGGGAGCCCTGAGATGTGGCGCGACGCCATCGGCCAGCAGCATGCCGCCGCCACCGGCGTGGTGCGGATCGCCTCGCTGGTGCCGTCGGTGACCGAGCTGCTGTTCGCGCTCGGACTGGCGCGTCAGATGGTGGCGCGCACCGGCTTCTGCATCCACCCGGAACCGGCGGTGCGCGCCGTGCCCAAGGTGGGTGGCACCAAGGACGTCAACGTGGCGCGGCTGCGCGCGCTGGCGCCCACCCATGTGGTGGTCAATATCGACGAGAACCGGCGCGAGACCGTGGACGAGATCCGCGGCTTCGTGCCCAACGTGATCGTCACCCATCCGTGCGCGCCCGAGGACAACCTCGACTTGTACCGGCTGCTCGGCGGGATCTTCGGCTGCCATGCCGACGCCGAAGCCCTGTGCGCGGCGCTGCAGGCGCAACTAGATGCCATCCGCATGCGGCCGTGGCCGGCGCGGCGCGTGCTCTACGCGATCTGGCAGGACCCGTGGATGACGGTGTCGCGCGACACCTATATCAGCCGCATGCTGGCGCTGGCCAACTGGCAAACCTGGCCTGCCGGCGCGGACACCGTGCAGGCTTGCGAAGGCGGCGACTGCAGCCGTCCCAATGCGCCCGGCGAGCGCTATCCGACCTTCCGCTGGAACGATGCGCTGGTGCGCGAACTCGACCTGGTGCTGCTGTCGACCGAGCCCTACCGCTTTACCGAAGACCATGCCGACGCGCTCGAGCGCCAGCTCGGCAAGCCGGTGCTGCTGGTCGACGGCGAGATGCTGTCCTGGTACGGCAGCCGCGCCGTCGACGGGGTGCGCTACCTGGCGGCGCTGGCGGCCGCGAACTGAGGCGGTCCTTGCTCGCGGGAACGCACCGCATAGCCACTGTCATTCCCGCGTAGTCGGGAATCCAGCGTCTTGCCGTTTTCCGGCGGGCAAAAAAGTCACTGGGTTCCCGCCTTCGCGGGAACGACGGGCAAAAGCTTGGGGTGAAATCAAGCGGCGCGGAAACGGATCACGCCGTCGTCGCCGGTTTCGCGCACCAGCGCGCCGCGGTGCCACAGGCAGTGCAGGTGGGCCAGCGACTCGCCCATGGCGAAGGTCATCTGGTGGATATCGAACTGGCGCTTGAAGATCACGCTGACGATGTCGTGCGCGCTGCAGGGTTTGGCGCGGCACGCCTCCAGCGTTTCGGCGAGGCGGTCGGCATGGTGCTCGCGCAGCTGCAGGATGCGGGTATGCAGGTTGCGGAACGGGCGGCCGTGCGACGGCAGGATCAGCACGTCCTGCGGCAGCGGCTCGTACTTGCCCAGCGAATCGAGGTACAGCTGCAGCGAATTGGCCTCGGGCTCCATGTCGAACACGCTGACATTGGTCGAGATGCGCGGCAGCACCATGTCGCCGGAGACCAGCACATTGGTGGCGGCGTTATACAGCGCCACGTGCTCGGGCGAATGGCCGAAGCCGGTGATCACGCGCCAGCCGGAGGTCGCCACGTCGGTGCCGATGCGCACCGTGTCGCCCTCCATCAGACGGCGGTATTGCGTCGGCAGGTCGGGCACCAGCGACGGGTAATAGGTCTTGCGCGCGCGCAGCTTCTCCTGGCTGTCGGCATCGGTCAGGCCATGCAGCGCGAAATGCGCGGCGGCGGCCTCGCCGCCGGCACTCGACCCGGCCCCGGTGCCGCTGCCCATCACGCGCGCGCTCATGTAGTCGCCCAGACTCATCCACAGGCGCACGTCGAAACGCCGGCACAGCCAGTGCGCCAGGCCCACGTGGTCGGGATGGCTGTGCGTGACCAGCACGCGCACCACCGGCAGGCCTTCCAGCTCGTTGGCAAAGATCGTTTCCCAGTGCGCCTTGATGGTGTCGTTGGTGATGCCGCAGTCGATGATGGTCCAGCCGTCTCGTCCGTCCAGGCGGTCGCGCAGCAGCCACAGGTTGATATGGTCGAGCGCGAACGGCAGCGGCATGCGCAGCCAGTAGACGCCGGGGGCGACTTCCTGCCTGGTGCCGGCCGCGGGCATGGTGTCGCCGAACGGATATTGGAGCTGGTGTTCGAGTGCATTCATGAGGGGTCTCGTGGTCGAAGCCTGGCGCCGGGGCGCGGGCTTTCTCGTTCTGCCGGCACGTCCCCGATCGTGCGCGAGTGGGGCGTGCAAGCACCGGTTGCCAGCCGATCTGGTTGACGCTAACGTAAACGTCAACCATACGGGTTCGTTTCCATCTTAAGCGAAAACTTGACTTCGCAACGAACGACCGTTCACTTTCTTTGGTCACGCCATGTCAGCGACGCCAGCGGCGGCTTCCGCCACCTACACCATCACCGATCTCGCCCGTGAATTCGACGTCACGCCGCGCGCCATCCGCTTCTACGAGGACCAGGGCCTGCTGTCGCCGCAGCGCGAAGGGCCGGGCGGGCGCAAGCGGGTCTACAACGGCCGCGAGCGGACCCGGCTGAAGCTGACGCTGCGCGGCAAGAGGTTGGGGCTTACTCTCAATGAGATCCGCGAGATCCTTGATCTGTATGAATCACCGCGCGATACCGCCCCGCAATTGGACCGGTTCCTGGCGGCGCTCGCGGCACACCGGCGCACGCTGGAGCGCCAGATGGAAGACCTGCAGGCGCAGTTGGCCGAGATCGACCAGCACGAGCGCCAGTGCAGGGCGTTGCTGGCTGCACAGACCGGCGGCGATGCGCCGGACCAGAGCCATGCCGCCTGAACGCCACCCGGACATGCCTACGTGCGATCACGCATTGACGTTTACGTAAACGTAAATAGAATAGCCGGACAACGCGCGTGGCCGTGCGCTGTCCGTCAAACCGGCCCCCATATCGGAACCCGCCATGACCGCCTCCTTCGACCATGCCGTGCCCGCTGAACCGGAACCGCTGTCCGCCGCGCGCGCCGACGCCATTGCCACCAGCTTTTCGCGCCAGGGACTGATGCGGACCTTCGGCGCCGAGCTGGCGCGCGTGCAGCGCGGCGAGGTGGAGCTGGCGATGCCGTGGTCCGAGGGCGTGACCCAGCAGCACGGCTTCTTCCACGGCGGGGTGGTCGGCGCGCTGGCCGACAGCGCCTGCGGCTATGCCGCGCTGACGCTGGTCGGCGAGGAAGAGGCGGGCCTGACCGCCGAGTACAAGATCAACCTGCTGTCCCCCGCCCAGGGCGAACGCCTGGTGGCGGTGGGGCGGGTGCTCAAGCCCGGGCGCACGCTGATCGTGGCGCAGGGCGATGTCTACGTCGAGCAGCAAGGCCGCCGCAAGCCGGTGGCGACCATGCTGATGACGCTGTGCGTGGTCAAGACGCTGGGCCACGTCTGAACCGATCGATCCGGCGAACCCGGAACCTCATAGACACACCGACACACCGACACACCGATTCCTACAGGAGACCATCATGACTGAATTGCCAGGCCTGAAATTCGATCTGGGCGAAGACATCGAAATGCTGCGCGGTGCCGTGCGCGACTGGGCCCAGGCCGAACTGGCCCCGCGCGCGGCCGAGATCGACCGCACCGACCAGTTCCCGATGGACGCCTGGAAGAAGATGGGCGACCTGGGCGTGCTCGGCATCACGGTGGCCGAGGAGTACGGCGGCGCCAACATGGGCTACCTGGCCCACATGATCGCGATGGAGGAAATCAGCCGCGCCTCGGCCTCGGTGGGCCTGTCGTACGGCGCGCATTCCAACCTGTGCGTGAACCAGATCCATCGCAACGGCACGCCGGCACAGAAGGCGAAGTACCTGCCCAAGCTGGTCTCGGGCGAATGGATCGGCGCGCTGGCGATGAGCGAGCCCAACGCCGGCTCCGACGTGGTTAGCATGAAGCTGCGCGCGCAACTGAAGGGCGACCGCTACGTGCTGAACGGCACCAAGATGTGGATCACCAACGGCCCGGACTGCGACGTGCTGGTGGTGTACGCCAAGACCGAGCCCGAGCTGGGCGCGCGCGGCATGACCGCCTTTATCGTCGAGAAGGGCATGAAGGGCTTCTCGGTGGCGCAGAAGCTGGACAAGCTGGGCATGCGCGGCTCGCACACCGGCGAGCTGGTGTTCGAGGACGTGGAAGTGCCGGTGGAAAACATCCTCGGTGCCGAGAACGGCGGCGCCAAGGTGCTGATGAGCGGCCTGGACTATGAGCGCGCGGTGCTGTCCGGCGGGCCGGTCGGCATCATGCAGGCGTGCATGGACGTGGTCACGCCGTATATCCACGACCGCAAGCAGTTCGGCCAGAGCATCGGCGAATTCCAGCTGATCCAGGGCAAGGTGGCCGACATGTACACCACGCTGCAGGCGGCGCGCAGCTACCTGTACACGGTCGGCAAGAACCTGGATGGGCTCGGCAGCGACCACGTGCGCCAGGTGCGCAAGGACTGCGCCGCGGTGATCCTGTACACCGCGGAGAAGGCCACCTGGATGGCGGGCGAGACCGTGCAGATCCTGGGCGGCAACGGCTATATCAATGAATACCCGGCCGGGCGCCTGTGGCGCGACGCCAAGCTGTACGAGATCGGCGCCGGCACCTCGGAGATTCGCCGCATGCTGATCGGCCGCGAGCTGTTCGCCGAAACGATGTAACCGTGCGCGGGGCGCCGGAATCACCTCCGGCGTCCCCGGACATCCGGGGCCATTGCCCGGAACCCATTTACAATCTCATTACCTGTCGCAAGACCGTCACGCAGTCGTCCCCGTCGACCCATGTCCCACTTCCCCAAACTGCTCTCCTCGCAGATTGCCTACGATGTGGCGAGAACGATGCTCGACGGGTTCGACAAGCACTACCGCCTGTTCCGCGAGGTCAGCCACCAGGCTAAGCTGAAGTTCGAAGCCGGCGACTGGCACGGGCTGCAGCAGATCCAGCGCGACCGCATCGCCTTCTATAACGAGCGCGTGCGCGAGTCCAGCGTGATCCTGGAAGACGAGTACGACGCGGAGAACATCGAAGACGAGATCTGGCAGCAGATAAAGCTGCACTACATCGGGCTGCTGACCAACCACCACCAGCCCGAGCTGGCCGAGACCTTCTTCAACTCGGTGTGCACGCGCATCCTGCACCGCTCGTACTTCAACAACGATTTCATCTTCGTGCGTCCGGCGATCTCGACCGAGTACATCGAGAACGAGGAATCACCGACGCGCCCGACCTTCCGCGCCTACTACCCGGGCAGCCGCGACGGCATGGCCGCGTGCTTTGAGCGCATCGTCCACAATTTCCAGCTCGAGCGCCCGTTCGAAGACCTGCAGCGCGACATCGGCTACGTGGTGCGCGCCGTCGGCGAGCATTTCGGCGACCTGCGCATCGCGCCGAATTTCCAGATCCATACGCTGTCGTCGCTGTTCTTCCGCAACAAGGCGGCTTTCATCATCGGCCGCATCGTCAACGGCGACCGCACCTTCCCGCTGGCGATCCCGATCCTGCATGGGCCGTCGGGCAAGCTGGTGCTCGACACGGTGCTGCTGAAGAAGGAACAGTTGCTGATCCTGTTCTCGTTCACGCACTCCTACTTCATGGTCGACATGGAGATCCCGTCGGCCTACGTGACCTTCCTGCGCGACATCATGCCGCGCAAGCCGCGCGCGGAGATCTATACCTCGCTGGGCTTGCAGAAGCAGGGCAAGAACCTGTTCTACCGCGATTTCCTGCACCACCTGCAGCATTCGTCGGACAAGTTCATCGTCGCGCCCGGCATTCGAGGGCTGGTGATGCTGGTGTTCACGCTGCCGTCGTACCCGTACGTGTTCAAGGTGATCCGCGATTTTTTCCCGGCGCCCAAGGAAACCACGCGCGAGCTGGTCAAGTCGAAGTACCAGCTCGTCAAGCAGCACGACCGCGTCGGCCGCATGGCCGATACGCTGGAATACTCTGACGTCGCCTTCCCGCTGTCGCGCTTCGACGATGCGCTGGTGCGCGAGTTCGAGCAGCACGCGCCTTCGATGATCGAATACCAGCGCGCCAAGGACGGCGGCGAAGAGATCGTGGTGCGCCACGTCTATATCGAGCGCCGCATGACGCCGCTGAACATCTACCTGCAGGAGGGTTCCGACGCGCAGGTCGAGCACGGCGTGATCGAATACGGCAACGCGATCAAGGAGCTGATTGCCGCGAACATCTTCCCGGGCGACATGCTGTACAAGAACTTCGGCGTCACGCGCCACGGGCGCGTGGTGTTCTACGACTACGACGAGATCGAGTACCTGACCGACTGCAACATCCGCCACGTGCCGCAGCCGCGCAACGAGGAAGAGGAGATGTCGGGCGAAGTCTGGTACACCGTGCGTCCGCACGACATCTTTCCCGAGACCTTCCGCACCTTCCTGCTGGGCGACCCGCGCGTAGGCGCGGCGTTCCTGCGACACCATGCGGATTTTTTTGACCCTGCCATGTGGCAGAGCCACAAGGACCGGCTGCTGGCCGGACATGTCCATGACTTTTTTGCCTATCACGCTTCAGAGCGATTCATTCACCGCTACGGCGCCGAGCCGTCCGTCGATCAACCCGGCCCACCGCCCCACCCACAGCCCGCTGCCGGTCCTGCAAGGAGAGTCGCATGAATGACGCCATCGCCCAGCTGTTCCGCAACAACCGCGACTGGGTCGACCGCGTCAATGCGGAAGATCCGGCCTTCTTCACGCGCCTGGCCAACCAGCAGGCGCCGGAATACCTGTGGATCGGCTGCTCCGATTCGCGCGTGCCGGCCAACCAGATCCTGGGCCTGGCCCCGGGCGAGGTGTTCGTCCACCGCAACATCGCCAATGTGATCGCGCACAGCGACCTGAACGCGCTGTCGGTGATCCAGTTCGCGGTGGAAGTGCTCAAGGTGCGCCATATCACCGTGGTCGGCCACTATGGCTGCGGCGGCGTCAAGGTTGCGCTCAAGCGCGAGCGCATCGGCCTGGCCGACAACTGGCTGCGCCATGTGCGCGACGTGGCCGACAAGCATGAGTCCTACCTCGGAACGATCCTGCGCGAGGAAGACGCCCATACCCGGCTGTGCGAGCTCAACGTGATCGAGCAGGTCAACAACGTCTGCCAGACCACCGTGATCCAGGACGCCTGGGCCCGCGGCCAGGCCATCACCGTGCACGGCTGGATCTACGGCGTGTCCGACGGCCTGCTGCGCGACTTGGGCATGGCCGCCAGCAACAACGACGAGCTGCACGAGCAGCTGGCCGCGGCCTACCGCCAGTACGGCGAACCGCCGCAGGCGTCGATCCGCTGACGCCTTTAACCGACACCACTGAACGCCTACCTACCGATCCAGGAGACCCGACATGGAAGAGATCGTCATCGTTTCAGCCGCCCGCACGCCGATGGCTGCGTTCCAGGGCGAATTCGCCAGCGTCACCGCGCCGCAACTGGGTGCCGTGGCCATCCGCGCCGCGGTCGAGCGCGCCGGGCTCAAGCCCGAGCAGGTAGAGGAAGTGGTGTTCGGCTGCGTGCTGCCCGCCGGCCAGGGCCAGGCCCCGGCGCGCCAGGCCGCGCTCGGCGCGGGCCTGCCGCTGGGCACGGGCTGCACCACCGTCAACAAGATGTGCGGCTCGGGCATGCGCGCGGCCATGACCGTCTATGACGGCCTGGTCGCCGGCTCGTTCGAGATCGCGGTCGCCGGCGGTATGGAAAGCATGACCAATGCGCCGTACCTGATCCCCAAGGGCCGCGGCGGCTATCGCATCGGCCACGGCATGATCTACGACCACATGATGCTGGATGGCCTGGAAGACGCCTATGACAAGGGCCGCGCCATGGGCACCTTCGGCGAGGACTGCGCCGCCAAGTACGGCTTCACGCGCCAGCAGCAGGACGAGTTCGCGATCGAAAGCGTGCGCCGCGCGCAGCAGGCCACGGAGAACGGCGATTTCCGCTGGGAGATTGCGCCGGTGACGGTATCGGGCAAGGGCGGCGACACCGTGATCGACACCGACGAAGGCCCGCGCCGCATCAAGCTCGACAAGATCCCGTCGCTCAAGCCGGCCTTTGCCAAGGACGGCACCATCACCGCGGCCTCGTCGTCGTCGATCAACGACGGCGCCTCGGCGCTGGTGATGATGCGCGCCTCGACCGCGAAGGCGCTGGGCCTGCAGCCGATCGCGCGCATGCTGGGCCACACCACCCATGCGCAGGCACCGGGCTGGTTCACCACCGCGCCGGTCGAGGCCATCGCCAAGCTGTACCGCAAGCTCGACTGGAACACCGACAGCGTCGACCTGTTCGAGATCAACGAGGCCTTCGCCGTGGTGCCGATGGCGGCGATGCACGACCTTAAGATCCCGCGCGACAAGGTCAACATCCACGGCGGCGCCTGCGCGCTGGGCCACCCGATCGGCGCCTCGGGCGCGCGCATCATGACCACGCTGATCGGCGCGCTGCGCAAGACCGGCGGCAAGCGCGGGGTGGCGAGCCTGTGCATCGGCGGCGGGGAGGCGACGGCGGTGGGGATCGAGATCCTGTAACGCGACCCGTTCCCGCTTTGTTTGCTCCCCTCTCCCATAAATGGGAGAGGGGAGCGAAACCAGAAAAAGGGAGGCCCACCTTGCCAACCGCCCTCATCCTCGGTGCCTCGCGCGGCATCGGCCTTGAATTCGTGCGCCAGTACCGTGCCGACGGCTGGCGCGTCATCGCGGCGGCGCGCACGCCCGAAGGCGTCGGTGCGCTGGAGGCACTCGGCGCCGAGGCGCACCAGGCCGACCTGTCCGATGCCGGCGCGGTGGCGGGCCTGGGCTGGAAGCTCGATGGCGAGGCGCTCGATGTCGCGGTCTACAACGCCGGCGTGATGGGGCCGCGCACCGAAAGCGCGCAGCCGGTCACGCCGCCGGAATTCGACCGCGTCATGCATGTCAACGTGCTCGGGCCAATGATGGCGCTGCCGTTGCTGCTGCCCTATGTCGAGGCCGGGCAGTCCGGCCATGGTGGCGTGCTGGCGGTGCTGTCCTCGCGCATGGGCAGCATCGGCGCGATGGAGCACAGCACCAGCTGGCTGTACCGTGTCAGCAAGGCGGGCGCCAACGCGGCGCTGCGCGCGGTGGCGCTGGATGCGCGCCACGCCACCTGCGTCGCGCTGCATCCGGGCTGGGTCAAGACCGACATGGGCGGCCAGGAAGCCGACCTGACCGTGCAGCAGAGCGTCAAGGGCATGCGCCAGGTGCTGGCCAGCGTCAAGCGCCGCGACAACGGCACCTTCCACAACTACGACGGCACGCCCATCCCCTGGTAAGGGCGCCCGCACACCTGACCACCGAACCGACATGCTGCTGACCCCCGAACAGGAAATGATCCGCGACGCCGTGCGCCAGTTCGCGCAGGAAGTGATCGCGCCGCAGGCCGCGCAGTGGGACCGCGACAAGACCTTCCCCAAGGACGTGCACCGCCAGCTGGCAGCGCTGGGCGCGTACGGCGTGGCGGTGCCGGAGCAGTATGGCGGCGCCGGGCTCGACTACCTGTCGCTGGCGTTGATCCTGGAAGAGATCGCGGCCGGCGATGGCGGCACCTCCACCGTCATCAGCGTCAACAACTGCCCGGTGTGCAGCATGCTGATGTCGTTCGCCAGCGAGGCGCAGAAGCAGCAATGGCTGGTGCCGCTGGCGCGCGGCGAGATGCTGGGCGCGTTCTGCCTGACCGAGCCGCATGTCGGCTCCGATGCCTCGGCGCTGCGCACCACGGCGGTCCGCGACGGCGACCACTACGTGCTCAACGGCGTCAAGCAGTTCATCACCAGCGGGCAGAATGCCGACGTCGCGATCGTGCTGGCGGTGACCGACAAGGCCGCCGGCAAGCGCGGCATCAGCGCCTTCATCGTGCCGACCTCGACCCCAGGCTACGTGGTGGCGCGGCTCGAGGACAAGCTGGGCCAGCATTCGTCGGACACCGCGCAGATCCTGCTCGAGGACTGCCGCGTGCCGGCGGCGAACCTGCTCGGCGACGAGGGCGGCGGCTACAAGATGGCGCTGTCAGGGCTGGAGGGCGGCCGCATCGGCATCGCCTCGCAGAGCATCGGCATGGCGCGCGCCGCGTTTGAAGCGGCACTTGCGTATGCCAGGGAACGCGAGAGCTTCGGCCAGCCGCTGTTCCAGCACCAGGCGGTGCAGTTCCGGCTGGCCGAGATGGCCACGCGCATCGACGTCGCGCGCCAGATGGTGTGGCACGCCGCCGCGCTGCGCGATGCCGGGCGCCCGTGCCTGAAGGAGGCGGCGATGGCCAAGCTGTTCGCCAGCGAGATGGCCGAGCGGGTCTGTTCCGACGCGATCCAGGTGTTCGGCGGCTACGGCTACGTCAGCGACTTCCCGGTCGAGCGGATCTACCGCGACGTGCGCGTGTGCCAGATCTACGAGGGCACCAGCGACATCCAGAAGATCCTGATCGCGCGCGCGCTGGCCTAGCGCCGCCATTTGCGCGTACGATGAGCAGGCGAGGCGGGTGTGCAGCGCCCGCGCCACGCCTTCCCGCAACCGGACCTGCAACCACAAGAATAGGGCCCCCGACATGACCGCAGCGATCGACTTCTACTTCGATTTCTCCTCGCCCTACGGCTATTTCGCCAGCACCCGTATCGACGACCTGGCGCAGAAGTACGGGCGCAATGTCGCCTGGCATCCGATCCTGCTGGGCGTGGTGTTCAAGACCACCGGCGCGTCGCCGCTGCCGCAGCTGCCGCTCAAGGGCGACTACAGCTGGCGCGATTTCGAGCGCACCGCGCGCTTTCACGGCATCGAATACAAGCGCCCCACGCATTTCCCGCTGCCGACCACGCATGCCGCGCGCGCCATGCTGTGGCTGCAGAACCATCACGGCGACGACCTGGCCGCGGCTTTCGCCCGCTCGGTGTACCGCGCGCTGTTCGTCGACGATATCAACATCGCCGAGCCGGCCGAGATCATGAAGCTGGCCGAGCCGCTGGGCGTGGACGTGCAGGCGCTCGATGCCGGTGCCACCAGCTACCAGATCAAGGACCAGCTCAAGGCCGAGATCGAGGTGGCGATGGCCAAGGGCGTGTTCGGCTCGCCCTTCGTCATCGTCGACGGCGAGCCGTTCTGGGGCTTCGACCGCTTCGACCAGGTCGAGGCCCACCTGAAGAGCCGTCGCCAGACCGAGCTCCGGGCCGTGCCCAACCTCGATTCCAAGGAAAAGAAACCCGCATGACTGCAGCAACCCCTGGCCATTCCGGCCGCTTCGATTGTGTGATCTTCGATTGCGACGGCGTGCTCGTCGACAGCGAGCCCATCGTCAACCGCGTGCTCAACCAGATGCTGAACGAGCTCGGCATCGAGATCTCGCTGGAAGACTCCACGCGCCTGTTCCTGGGCCGCGCGGTGCGCGAAGAACTTGACATGATCGAACGCATGCGTGGCGCGCCGCTGCCCGAGAACTGGCTGTCGACCTGGCTGGCGCGCCGCAATGCCGTGCTGGAAGAAGAGGTCGCGGCGGTGGCGCATGTGCGCGAGGCCATCCGTGCGGTCGCCGCCACCGGCATGCCGGTGTGCGTGGCGTCGGGTGCGGACCGCGTCAAGGTCAAGCTGCAGCTGACCAAGACCGGGCTGGTCGAGCTGTTCCAGCAGGACCAGCGCGAGCATATCTTCTCGGCCACCGAGGTGGCGCGCAGCAAGCCGGCGCCGGACGTGTACCTGCTGGCCGCGCGCACCATGGGCGTCGAGCCCGCGCGCTGCGCCGTGGTGGAGGACAGCCCGACCGGCGTGACCGCGGGCGTGGCGGCCGGCATGACGGTGTTCGGCTACGCCGCGCGCAACGATGCCGCGCAGCTGCGCGAGGCCGGCGCGCGCACCATCTTCACCGATATGCGCGAGCTGCCGGAGCTGGTGGGATGACGGGCGCAAGGGCGGCGAAGGCAACCAGGGCGGCGCAGCGCCTGCCCAAGGCCGGCCCGGTGCCGTGCCCGTGCGGCAGTGCGGACTATGACGCCTGCTGCGGCCGCTTTCACCGCGGCGAGGCGCTGCCGCCCAATGCCGAGGCGCTGATGCGCTCGCGCTACAGCGCCTATGTGCTGAACGACATCGACTGGCTGCGCCAGACCTGGCATGCGTCGACCTGCCCGGCCGACCTGGTGCCCGACACCGCGACGCGCTGGCTGGGCCTGGCGGTCAAGGCGCATGCGCAGCAGGACGATACACATGCCGAAGTGGAATTCGTGGCGCGCTACAAGACAGGCGGGCGCGCCTGGCGGCTGCATGAGCGCAGCCGCTTTGTCTGCGAGGCGCGCGCCCCGGGTGAGGCGCCGCGCTGGCTTTATGTGGATGGCGACATCATCGGGGAGAGACCATGAGCATCGACAAGCAGAACGAGCCGGAGTACCTGCTGTATTGCTTTGCCCAGTCCGGCAACGCCTACAAGGTGGCACAGCTGCTGGAAACCGTCGGCGTGCAGCGCGGCCAGTCGTTGTGGCGGGCGCGCTTTGTCGATTTCTTCAACGGCGAGACCCGCACCCCGGAATACCGCGCCATCAACGTGATGGGCGAGGTGCCGGTGCTGGAGTTCGGCGACCAGCGCCTGTCGCAGTCCGGCGCCATCCTCGAGACGCTGGCCACGCGCCTGGATGCGTTCGGCCCGCGCAACGAAGCCGAGCGCGCCGAGGTGCTGCGCTGGCTGCTGTTCGACAACCACAAGTTCACCTCGTACACCGCCACCTATCGCTTCATGCGCACCTTCGCCAGGTCGCCTGATCCCGCCGTGCTGGAGTTCTTCCGCGCGCGCTGCGAAGGCGCGTGGAACGTACTGAACGCACACCTGGACGGACGCGACTTCGTGCTGGGCGAGCGCCCCACCATCGCCGACTTCTCGCTGGCGGGCTACGTCTTCTTCGATGACGAGATCGGCGTGCACTGGCGCAAGGAATATCCGCATATCCACGAGTGGACCGAGCGCTTCCGCGCCTTGCCGGGCTGGAAGCATCCCTACGACCTGATGCCCGGGCACCCCTTGCCCAAGGCAGCCGGCTGAGGCCGGCCGCGGCAGGACGGCGGCAGGCGGCGCACAACCCTATCTGGCAAGAGACTCCGAGATGCCCACGCTCGAAAGCAAACTGAACGCCCGCTCCGAATCCTTCAAGGCCAATGCCGAGTCCATGCGGGCGCTGGTGGCCGACCTCAAGGCAAAGATCGCCAAGCTGGCCGAAGGCGGCGGCGCGGCCGCGCGCGACAAGCACCTGGCGCGCGGCAAGCTGCTGCCGCGCGAGCGCGTGCAGCAGCTGCTCGATCCCGGCACGCCGTTCCTGGAGCTGTCGCAGCTGGCGGCGTACGACATGTACGACGATGCCGCGCCCGGCGCCGGCATCATCACCGGCATCGGCCGCGTGGCCGGGCAAGAATGCGTGATCGTCTGCAACGACGCCACCGTCAAGGGCGGCACGTATTACCCGATGACGGTCAAGAAGCATGTGCGCGCGCAGGAGATCGCCGAAGAGAACCACCTGCCGTGCATCTACCTGGTCGATTCCGGCGGCGCCAACCTGCCCAACCAGGACGAGGTCTTCCCCGACCGCGACCACTTCGGCCGCATCTTCTACAACCAGGCCAACCTGTCCAAGCGCGGCATCCCGCAGATCGCGGTGGTGATGGGCTCGTGCACCGCCGGCGGCGCCTACGTGCCGGCGATGAGCGACGAGGCGATCATCGTCAAGAACCAGGGCACCATCTTCCTGGGCGGCCCGCCGCTGGTGAAGGCCGCCACCGGCGAGGAAGTCAGCGCCGAGGACCTGGGCGGCGCCGACGTGCATACGCGCCTGTCCGGCGTGGCCGACTACTTCGCGCAGAACGACCACCATGCGCTGAGCCTGGCGCGCAATATCGTGCAGCACCTGAACCGGCGCAAGCCGGACCAGATCCGGCTGCACGAGCCGGTCGAGCCGCTGTATCCGGTGGAAGAGCTGTATGGCGTGATCCCGACCGATACGCGCAAGCCGTACGATGTGCGCGAGGTGATCGCGCGCCTGGTCGACGGCTCCGAGTTCGACGAGTTCAAGGCGCGCTACGGCACCACGCTGGTCTGCGGCTTCGCGCGCATCTGGGGCTATCCGGTCGGCATCGTCGCCAACAACGGCATCCTGTTTTCGGAGTCGGCGCTCAAGGGCGCGCACTTTATCGAGCTGTGCTGCCAGCGCAAGATCCCGCTGGTGTTCCTGCAGAACATCACCGGCTTCATGGTCGGGCGCAAGTACGAGAACGAGGGCATCGCGCGCAACGGCGCGAAGATGGTGACCGCGGTCGCGACGGCACAGGTGCCCAAGTTCACGGTGATCATCGGCGGCTCGTTCGGCGCCGGCAACTACGGCATGTGCGGGCGCGCGTATTCGCCGCGCTTCCTGTGGATGTGGCCGAACGCGCGCATCTCGGTGATGGGCGGCGAGCAGGCCGCGAGCGTGCTGGCGACGGTGCGCCGCGATGGCATCGAAGCAAAGGGCGGAAAGTGGAGCGCGGAGGAAGAGGACGCCTTCAAGCAGCCGATCCGCGACCAGTACGAGCACCAGGGCCACCCGTACTACGCCAGCGCGCGGCTGTGGGACGACGGCGTGATCGATCCCGCGCAGACGCGCACGGTGCTGGGGCTGGGCCTGTCGGCCAGCCTCAATGCGCCGATCGACGAGATGAAGTTCGGCGTGTTCCGCATGTAGACCACGCCATACCGATACTGCCTGACTGCTGATGCGCCGCAACGCCCGCCTGTTCCACCGCCTCGCCCTGGCCACGGTGCTTGCCGTGCTGGCACCGCTGTGCGGCCATGCGCAGATGGCGGACGGCAACGGCCAGTCGGCGGCGCGCGTGCGTTTCCAGGAGCAGGTGGTGATGCTGCCCAAGGCCGCGATCCCGTCGCGCATCGACCTGGAAGCCACGGTGTTCAAGCCGGCCGGTGCCGGGCCGTTCCCGCTGGTGGTGATCAACCACGGCAAGGCGCCGGGCCGGCCCGGCATGCAGGGGCGCGCGCGCTTTCCGGCGCAGAGCGTGGAATTCCTGCGCCGGGGCTACGTGGTGGTGCTGCCGATGCGACAGGGCTTCGCGCGTTCGGGCGGCGCCTATATCGGCGGCAGCTGCGACATCGAGACCAACGGCATGATGCAGGCCGACGACGTCGTCGCCACGCTCGACTACATGGCGACACAGCCCTATGTCGACATGGACCGCATCGTCGTGATCGGCCAGTCGCATGGCGGGCTGACCACCATGGCGTTCAGCACCATCGCCTATCCCGGCGTGCGCGGCGTGGTCAACTTTGCCGGCGGGCTGCGCAACCTGAACTGCCCCGACTGGGAAGAGCGCCTGGTCGATGCCTTCGCCGCCTACGGCAGCGTGGCACGCTACCCCTCGCTGTGGGTCTATGGCGAGAACGACAGCTACTGGCCGGTGCCCTTGCCCGGCCGCATGTTCAACGCCTTCAAGACGCGCGCCAGCGGCCCCGCGGCGCAGGCCCGGCTGGTCGACGTGGGCGAGTTCGGCGCCGACTCGCACCGGCTGTTCAGCGCGCGCGAAGGCATCCCGGTGTGGCTGCCGGAGGTGGGCGAGTTCTTCCGCTCGCTGGGGCTGCCCTTCGATCCGGGCACCTGAGCCGCATCATCCCTATCCGCTATATGCGCCATATCCGCCAACGGAGCGAACCATGGAATTCACTGCCCTGACCGTCAATATCGCCAACCACGTCGCCACCGTCACGCTGAACCGGCCCGACGTGCGCAACGCCTTCAACGAGACCGTGATCGCCGAGCTGACCGGCGCCTTCCGCGCGCTGGGCGACATGGACGAGGTGCGCGTCATCGTGCTGGCCGGCAGCGGCCCGGCCTTCTGCGCCGGCGCCGACCTGAACTGGATGAAGAAGATGGCGGGCTACTCCGACGACCAGAACCGAGCCGATGCGCTGACGCTGGCGCAGATGCTGCACACCATCTGGTCGTGCCCGCGCCCGGTGATCGCGCGCATCCAGGGCGACACCTATGCCGGCGGCATGGGGCTGGTGGCCGCGTGCGATATCGCGGTGGCAGCCGAGCACGCGCATTTCTGCCTGTCGGAGGCACGCCTGGGCCTGCTGCCCGCCACCATCAGCCCGTACGTGATCCGCGCCATGGGCGAGCAGGCCGCGCGCCGCTACTTCATCACCGCCGAGCGCTTCGACGCGGCCGAGGCGCTGCGCCTGGGCCTGCTGCACGCGGTGGTGCCTGCCGAGGCGCTCGACGCCAAGGTCGCCGAACTGACCGCCGCGCTGGTCGCCAACAGCCCCAACGCCGTGCGCGAGAGCAAGCGGCTGGTGCAGGACATCGCCGGGCGCGTGATCGACAACGACCTGCTGGCCGACACGGCCGACCGCATCGCGAAGATCCGCGCTTCGGAAGAGGGGCGGGAAGGGGTGAAGTCGTTCCTGGAGAAGCGCACGCCGTCGTGGCGTCCGGCCTGAGTTCAAATAAAGACTGCGGGCGATTGCGTGGAGATGGCGGCACGCTA
This sequence comes from Cupriavidus nantongensis, assembly GCF_041726985.1. Lineage (GTDB taxonomy): Bacteria > Pseudomonadota > Gammaproteobacteria > Burkholderiales > Burkholderiaceae > Cupriavidus > Cupriavidus nantongensis_A. The sequence goes on from NZ_CP168303.1 coordinate 145,219, forward strand.
GCCACAAGGGCAGCGCTTCTTGCCGCCAACCTTCGCCAAATCCCGTCAAAGCTGCGCTAACGGGAAAAATCCTGCGGCATTGCCAAGCCGCGGAAGTCCTCCCTACCATGACCCTCCCTATCCGTCCGCGACCATCGCGCCGACCGGCCCTGCCGGCGGCGCCAGCGCGGACGGCCAACCAAGGAGGGCTATCTTGGACCACCTGTCCCTTTCCCCCGGCAGCGGCGAACCGGCGCTCGGAGAGCGCAGCCGCGCCGCCGTCTGGCATCCGTGCACGCGCCTGCGTCCGGACGATGACGCCGTGCCGCTGGCGATCGTGCGCGGCGCAGGCCCGTGGCTGCACGATGCCGACGGCCATCGCTACTTCGACGCCACCAGCTCCTGGTGGGTCAACCTGTTCGGCCATGCCAACCCGCGCATCAACGCCGCGCTGGCAAGCCAGCTGGAGACGCTCGAGCATGTGATGCTGGCGGGCTGCACGCATGCGCCCGCGGTCGAGCTGGCCGAGCGCCTGTCGGCGCTGACCGGCGGCGCGCTCGGCAATGTCTTCTACGCCTCGGACGGCGCCTCGGCGGTCGAGATCGCGCTGAAGATGAGCTTCCACTACTGGCGCAACACCGGCCTGCCGGCCAAGCGCGAGTTCGTCTGCCTGCGCCACGGCTACCACGGCGAAACCGTGGGCGCGCTCGCCGTGACCGACGTGGAGATCTTCCGCGATGCCTACGACGCGCTGATCCGCCGCGCGCATGTGGTGATGTCGCCCGATGCACGGCAGGCCCGGCGCGGCGAGACCGCCGCCGACGTGGCGGCGCGCGCGCTGGCGGAACTGGAGGCGCTGCTGCGCGAGCGCGCCGGCGCCGTTGCCGCGCTGATCGTCGAGCCGCTGGTGCAGGGTGCCGCCGGCATGGCGATGCATGACCCGTCTTACCTCGATGGCGTGCGCGCGCTATGCGACCGCTACCGCGTCCACCTGATCGCCGACGAGATCGCGGTGGGGTGCGGACGCACGGGCACCTTCTTCGCGTGGGAGCAGTCGCGCGGCACCGAGGCGCCGCTGCCCGCGCATGCCTGGCCCGATTTCCTGTGCCTGTCCAAGGGCATCAGCGGCGGCTACCTGCCGCTGTCGCTGGTGCTGTCGCGCCCGGAAATCCAGCGCGCCTTCGTCGCCGACGAGCTCGCGCGCAGCTTTTTGCATTCGCATTCGTACACCGGCAACCCGCTCGCCTGCCGCGCGGCATTGGCCACGCTGGACCTGTTCGTGCAGGATGATGTGCTGGCGTGCAACCGCGAGCGCGCGCAGTGGCTGGCCGAGGGCATGGCCGCGCTCGCCGCCGACGCACGCGTGCAGCATGTGCGCCAGCGTGGCCTGATCTGGGCCGCCGATGTCCGCGACGACGTTGCCGGCACCGACTTCGCCGCGCGCTTCCACCATGCCGCGCGTGCGCGCGAGCTGCTGGTGCGCCCGATCGGCAATACGCTCTACGTGATGCCGCCCTACGTCTTCGACGCCGCGCAGGCGCGCTGGCTGGGCGAACGGATGCTGGCCACGCTCGACGACGTGACCGAGCAAGTGAACGAGACCGCGGGCAAGGAGGTGCGCCATGCTGCTTGAACAACTGAAGCAGGCCGCCGAACAGCGCCATGCGCTGGCGCTGACGCGCCGCCGCCGCATTGCCCACACCGCCTGCGCGCCGCACCAGGCCGTGGGCGAGGACGGCACCGGGGTGGAATCTCTGCTGACCTTCTGCAGCAACGATTACCTCGGGCTGGCCAACCATCCGCAAGTGGTCGCCGCGCTGGTGGAAGGCGCGCAGCGCTATGGCGCCGGCAGCGGCGCCTCGCACCTGGTCAGCGGCCATTCGCTCGCGCATGCGCAGCTCGAGGCCGAACTGGCACGCTGGCTGGCGCCGTACATCGCGCAGGCGCGCACGCTGTACTTCTGCACCGGCTACATGGCCAACATGGCCGTGCTGACCGCGCTCGGCACTGCCGGCGCGACGCTGTTCTGCGAGTCGCTCAACCATGCCTCGCTGATCGACGGCGCGCGACTGGCGCGTGCCGAGGTGCAGCGCTACCCGCATTGCGACACCGCTGCGCTGGAAGCGTTGCTTGCGGCCAGCACCAGCGCACGCAAGCTGATCGTCACCGACAGTGTGTTCAGCATGGACGGCAACGTCGCGCCGCTGCGCAGGCTGCTGGAGCTGGCCGAGCGTCATGACGCCTGGATCGTCGTCGACGATGCCCACGGCTTCGGCGTGCTCGGCGAGCACGGGCACGGCGTGCTGGAAGCGCTCGGGCTGTCGTCCGAGCGCTTTATCTACATCGGCACGCTGGGCAAGGCGGCCGGCGTGGCGGGCGCCTTCGTCGCCGCGCACGAGACCATCATCGAACACCTGGTCAACACCGCGCGGCCGTATATCTACACCACGGCCGCGCCGCCCGCGGTCGCGCATGCGCTGCTGGCGAGCCTCGCCATCATCGAAGGCGACGAGGGCCGGCAGCGCCGCGCGCAACTGGCGCGCTGCATCGCGCTGCTGCGCGAAGGGCTGGCCCAGCTCGCCGCGATCGCTGGCTGGACCCTGGGCGACAGCCAGACCGCGGTGCAGCCGCTGATCGTCGGCGACAACGGCGCCGCGCTGGCGCTGTCGGCCGCGCTGGAAGCCGACGGCATCCGCGTCGGCGCGATCCGTCCGCCGACCGTGCCGGAGGGCACCGCGCGGCTGCGCATCACGCTGTCGGCGGCGCACACCGAAGCCGATGTGCAGCGCCTGCTGGATGCGCTGAGCGCCGCGGTGGCGCAGCGGGAGGCCGCATGAACCCACACACGCACGTCCCGCCCATTGCACCGTTCGCCTGCTTCGTCACCGGCACCGACACCGGCATCGGCAAGACCCACGCCAGCGCCACGCTGCTGCATGCACTCCGTGCCGCCGGCTACCGCACCGCGGGCATGAAGCCGGTGGCCAGCGGCAGCGAATGGCGCGACGGCCACTGGCACAACGACGACGTGGCGCAGCTGCGCGCCGCCAGCTCGGTCGCGGTGCCGCTGGGCCAGACCTGCCCGTTCCTGCTGCGCACGCCATGCTCGCCGCACCTGGCCGCGGCGCAGGAAGGCGTGCGCATCACGCGCGCACCGATCCGTGCCGCCTTCGACGCGCTGCGCCGCCAGGCCGATGCCGTGGTGGTGGAGGGCGTGGGCGGCTTCAACGTGCCGCTCGATGCCGGCGCCGTGCGCTGGAACACCGCCGACCTTGCCGTGATGCTGAGCGTGCCGGTGGTGATGGTGGTCGGCATCCGGCTCGGCTGCCTGAACCACGCTGTGCTGACCGCCGAAGCCATCCGCGCGCGCGGCCTGCCGCTGGCCGGCTGGATCGCCAACCGGGTCGATCCCGAGATGCTGCTGGCCGACGAGAACATCGCCACGCTGCACGCGTCGCTCGACGCGCCGTGCCTGGGCGAGCTGCCGTGGCAACTGGCGCCCGCCGCCGCGGCCGGCCGGCTCGACCTTGCGCCGCTATTGACGGCCGCCACCCGCTACCAGGCCGAGGCTGCCGGCCTGGCCGCCTGAAAACAACAAAATCTCATTGACCATGACCCAAGCTCACACCGTTGCCACCATCTCCGCCGAATCGCTGCGCCAGACCGCGCGCCCGCATGCCTTGCCCGACGACGCCAAATGGCGCGTCGATGACGTCGCCGCGCTGTTCGCGCTGCCGTTCAACGACCTGCTGTTCCGCGCCCAGCAGGTGCACCGCGAACACTTCGATGCCAACACCGTGCAGCTGTCGACGCTGCTGTCGATCAAGACCGGCGGCTGCGAGGAGGATTGCGGCTATTGCCCGCAGAGCGCGCACCACGATGCCGGCGTCAAGGCCGAGAAGCTGATGGCGCTTGAAGAAGTGCTGGACGCCGCGCGCGCGGCCAAGGCCAATGGCGCCACCCGCTTTTGCATGGGCGCCGCCTGGCGCAGCCCCAAGGACCGCCACCTGGAGCCGGTGATGGACATGGTGCGCGAAGTCAAGGCGATGGGCCTGGAGACCTGCGTCACGCTGGGCATGCTCAAGGCCGAGCAGGCGCAGCAGCTCAAGGAAGCCGGCCTGGACTACTACAACCACAACCTCGACACCTCGCCCGAGTTCTACGGCAAGATCATCACCACGCGCACCTACCAGGACCGGCTCGACACCATCGGCCATGTGCGCGACGCCGGTATCAACGTCTGCTGCGGTGGCATCGTCGGCATGGGCGAGTCGCGCGAGGCGCGCGCTGGCCTGATCGCGCAGCTGGCCAACATGGACCCGTATCCGGAGTCGGTGCCGATCAACAACCTGGTCCAGGTCGAGGGCACGCCGCTGGCCGGCACCGAGGCGCTGGACCCGTTCGAGTTCGTCCGCACCATCGCGGTGGCGCGCATCACCATGCCGCAGGCGATGGTGCGCCTGTCGGCCGGCCGCGAGGCCATGGATGAAGCGTTGCAGGCGCTGTGCTTCATGGCAGGCGCCAATTCGATCTTCTACGGCGAAAAGCTGCTGACCACCGGCAACCCGCAGGCCGACCGCGACCGCGCGCTGCTGGCCCGCCTCGATATCCGCGCCGAGGGCTACGCGGGATGATGTGACAGGAAAGTGCCCGCTGGACGGCGCGCCGCCGTAATATCCCGGTTAGGGGATAACAAGGAGGGCGCATGTTCAACAAGATCCTGATCGCCAACCGCGGTGAAATCGCCTGCCGCGTGGCCGCCACCTGCCGCCGGCTGGGCATCCGCACCGTCGCGGTGTATTCCGATGCCGACGCCGAGGCGCGCCACGTCGCCTTCTGCGACGAGGCCGTGCATATCGGCGGCGCCGCCGCGCGCGACAGCTACCTGCGCGCCGACCACATCATCGAGATGGCCAGGGAGACCGGCGCCCAGGCGATCCACCCGGGCTACGGCTTCCTGTCCGAGAACGAAGCCTTCGCCGAGGCCTGCGCCGCGGCGGGGCTGGTCTTTATCGGCCCGCCGGCCTCCGCGATCCACGCGATGGGCAGCAAGAGCGCGGCCAAGCAGCTGATGGAAAAGGCGTCGGTGCCGCTGGTGCCGGGCTACCACGGCGAGGACCAGGACCCGGCGCTGCTGCGGCGCGAGGCCGACCGCATCGGCTATCCGGTGCTGCTCAAGGCCAGCGCGGGAGGCGGCGGCAAGGGCATGCGCGTGGTCGAGTCCGGCGACGGCTTCGAGGCCGCGCTGGCGTCGGTCAAGCGCGAGGCCTCGGCCAGCTTCGGCGACGACAAGGTGCTGGTCGAGAAGTACCTGACGCGCCCGCGCCATATCGAGATCCAGGTGTTCGCCGATACCCACGGCAACTGCGTCTACCTGTTCGAGCGTGATTGCTCGGTGCAGCGGCGCCACCAGAAGGTGCTGGAGGAAGCGCCGGCGCCCGGCATGACCGAGGAGCGTCGCCGCGCCATGGGCGAAGCAGCGGTGGCCGCGGCAAAAGCCGTCGGGTACGTGGGCGCTGGCACGGTCGAGTTCATCGCCAACCAGGACGGCTCGTTCTACTTCATGGAGATGAACACGCGCCTGCAGGTCGAACATCCGGTCACCGAGATGATCACCGGTCAGGACCTGGTCGAATGGCAGCTGCGCGTTGCCGCCGGCGAAGCGTTGCCGCTGACGCAGGACCAACTGCGCATCGACGGCCACGCGCTGGAGGCGCGCATCTACGCCGAGAACCCCGACAAGCAGTTCCTGCCGTCCACCGGCACGCTGCGCTTCCTGCGCACGCCGCCGGCGGTGCAGTTCATGCGCGGCGAGGATGCCCACGGCCCGGCCGGCGTGCGCATCGACGCCGGCGTGCGCGAGGGCGACACCATCAGCCCGTTCTACGACCCGATGATCGCCAAGCTGATCGTCTGGGGCAAGGACCGCGACGAGGCGCTGGCGCGCATGCGCCAGGCGCTCGCGGCCTACCACGTGGTGGGGCTGTCGACCAACGTGGCGTTCCTGCAGCGGCTGGTCAAGTCGGAGGCGTTCCGTACCGCCGATCTCGACACCGGCCTGATCGAGCGCAACGAGGCGGTCCTGTTCCCGCCGCCCGCGCCGGTCGGCATGGAAGTGATCGCGCTGGCGGTGGCTGCGCTGCTGGATCGCGAGGCGCGCGAGCTGCGCATCGATGCAGCCGATCCGCATTCGCCGTGGACCCACGCCGGCGCCTGGCGCCTCAATGGCGGCGTGTCGCGCGTGCTGCGCTTCGGCTATGGCGAGCAGGTGCTCGACGTGAAGCTGGACTGCAATGCGCGCGGCAGCACGCTGATCTACGCCGACCAGGCCGCGCCCTTTGCCTATACCTGCCAGGCGGACGATCTTCGCGTCAACCTGGGCACGCGGCGCACGCACGGGCGGGTGCATGCCGATGGCGATACCTTCCACGTCTTCTACGCCGGCCGGCATGTGAGCCTGGCGTGGCTCGACCCGCTCGCCCACGCGGGTGAAACCGAGGGCGAGGGCGGCAAGCTGACCGCGCCGATGCCGGGCAAGGTCATCGCGGTGATGGTCGAGGCCGGCAGCGCCGTCACGCGCGGCACGCCGCTGCTGGTGATGGAGGCGATGAAGATGGAGCACACCATCAGCGCGCCGGCCGACGGGGTGGTCAGCGAAATCCTGTACGGCGTTGGCGAGCAGGTGGCGGAAGGAGCGCAACTGCTGGCGTTTGCAGGGAAATAGACATGCGGCTACCGGTCCGGCGTCACGGCGCCGGGCCGGAAATGGCAGAGGGAGCGAGGAAACTCGGCTATGAATTTTCCCGCGGAACTTGAGACACCTCCTATTCGCGGGTCGGATGCGTCGTGCCTAGAATTGCGGACCTTCAGCCTGTCACCCCGCAATTGCCATGCTACGAACGCTATGCCGGATTCTTCTCTGGGCCTTGCTGACTTCCGGCACCGCCGGGGCGGCGTGCAGTGGCACCGGCGTCAGTTCGACCATGGCGTTGCCGGCCAGCCTCACCGTTGCGCGGGACCAGCCCAACGGCAGCATCCTCTTCGACACCGGCTGGGTGGGCGCCAATTCCGCGTACATCGTTTGCGATCCCCTCGAAACATGGAGCTATGGCTATGCCATGCCGATGACGCCGGCGGCCGGCGTCGGCGTCTATGAAACCGGCGTCCCTGGCATCGGCATCCGCACCGGGTGGTCGAACACCCTAAGCGTGCAGCCGGCCGATATCACCCAATCCATGGTGCAGACCTGGCCGCGTGCGCAGCAGACGCTGCCCAATATGCGCGGCGCCTATCTGCCGCCAGCGCTGTATCGCGTCCAGCTGATCAAGACCGGGCCGGTCACGCCGGGCGTGATCGCGTTCCAGAACCCCACCGCCACATCCGTGTATGGCGGCATCATCGCCACCTTGGCCAACTTCACCAGTACGCAGGTCAATATCCGGACCGCCGGCTGCCGCGTCATCAACAGCAACATCATCGTCGAGCTGCCGACCACCAGCCTGCAGAGCTTCGGCGGCGTTGGTTCGACGCAAGGCGCGACGCCGTTCAGCATTGCGCTGGTGTGCGATGCCGGCATCAGCATTGCCTACGAACTGGACGGGACGGCGGACGCATCGAATGCCCCGGGCGTGCTGGCAAACCAGGCCGGCGGCGGCATGGCCACCGGCGTCGGGATACAGGTGCTGCAAGGCAAGGTGCCGGTGACGCTGAATATGGTGTCGTCTCCGTATGTGCGGACCACCAGCGACAACGAGAGCGTCAGCATTCCGATGACCGCACGGTATTTCAAGACCAGCCAGGGCGTGACCAGCGGGCGCGTGAGCGCTATCGCGACGCTCAACATGAACTACCACTAGCGGCCCGCGCGCCGCCTGGCGCCGTCGCACAAGCGCGCGCGAGCCGCGAAAACCCGGGAAATGCCCTGCCAGCGCGGGGCATTTTCCATTGGTGGCGCTCCCGTCATCCGCCCCCGCGGCGCATTCCTCTGCCAAAATAGCCCTTTGAACCACCACAGTCGCTGGAGACATCATGAAGTTGCAGCTGTACGTTCCGGATGGCCGTTACGAGCCATGGATCGAAGGTTTCGCCCAGGCGCTGCCGGAAGCCACCTGCGTGACCTGGGACGACAGCCGCGGCGAAGCTGCCGATTACGCCGTGGTCTGGCGCCCGCCGGTCGAGATGCTGCGTGGCCGCACCGACCTGAAGGCGGTGTTCAACCTCGGTGCCGGCGTCGACGGCATCCTGCGCCTGCGCGACGAGGATCCGCAGGCACTGCCGGCCGGCGTGCCGATCGTGCGGCTGGACGACGCCGGCATGGCGGCGCAGATGGCCGAATACGTCACCTCTGCCGTGCTGCGCTATTTCCGCCGGCTGGACGATTACGCCGCCCAGGCGCAGGCCGGCAAGTGGAAATTCCTCAAGCCGCACCGCCGCGAAGACTTCACCATCGGCGTGATGGGTATCGGCACGCTGGGCACGCATATCGCCCGCATGCTGGCCGGCTTCGGCTTCCCGGTACGCGGCTGGAGCCGCACCGCCCGCGCCGTCGAGGGCGTGGTGGGCTTCCATGGCGATGCCGGCCGCGCGCCGTTCCTGGACGGGCTGCGCGTGCTGGTCAATGTGCTGCCGCTGACGCCGCAGACCGAGAACATCCTGAACGGCGAACTGTTCGGCAAGCTGGCGCAGGGCGCCTACGTGATCAATGTCGCGCGCGGCCAGCACCTGGTCGAAGCCGACCTGCTCGCGGCGGTGCAGGCCGGCCAGGTCGCGGGCGCGACGCTGGACGTGTTCCGCACCGAGCCGCTGCCCGCCGAGCACCCGTTCTGGCAGGAGCCGCGCATCACCATTACCCCGCATATCTCGGCGCTGACACTGCGCGAGGACAGCATCGCGCAGATCGCCGGCAAGATCCGCGCACTGCGCGCCGGGCAGCCGATCGCGGGCGTGGTCGACCTGCAGCGCGGCTACTGACCGGCTGCGCAGCCCCCCGCCATACGAGCCAACCATACCCCACCGGATAAACGACAGGAGACAGCCATGACCATGCCGAACTACGTGAAGATCGTTGAAGTGGGCCCGCGCGACGGCCTGCAGAACGAGAAGGCGATGGTGCCGACCGACGTGAAGGTCGCGCTGATCAACCAGCTCACCGACGCCGGCTTCGTCAATATCGAGGCCGCCTCGTTCGTGTCGCCCAAATGGGTGCCGCAGATGGCCGACGGCGCCGACGTGATGGCGCGCATCCAGCGCCGCGCGGGCACGCTGTATTCGGCGCTGACGCCGAACATGAAGGGCTTCGAGGGCGCGATCGCGGCCGGGGCCGACGAGGTCGTGATCTTCGGCGCGGCCAGCGAGGCGTTTTCGCAGAAGAACATCAATTGCTCGATCGCCGAGTCGATCGAGCGCTTCGCGCCGGTGGCGGCGGCGGCCAAGGAGCAGGGCGTGCGCCTGCGCGGCAGCATCTCGTGCGCGCTCGGCTGCCCGTACCAGGGCGAGGTGCCGGTGAGCTCGGTGGTCGACGTGGTGCGCCGCATGCGCGAGCTGGGCTGCGACGAGATCGACATCGCCGACACCATCGGCGTGGGCACGCCGGTGCGCGTGCAGGAAGTGATGCGCGCCGCGGCGGCGGAGTTTGCGCTGGACCGGCTCTCGGGCCATTTCCACGACACCTACGGCCAGGCCCTGTCGAACATCCTGGCCAGCCTGGAAGTGGGCATCGCGATCTTCCATGCCTCGGTCGCGGGCCTGGGCGGCTGCCCCTACGCCAAGGGCGCCACCGGCAACGTCGCCACCGAGGACGTGCTCTACATGCTGCATGGCATGGGCATCCACACCGGCATCGACCTGGAAGCGGTGGTGCGCGCCGGCGACTACATCTCGCAGGCGATCGGCCGCGCCAACAGTTCGCGCGTGGGCCGCGCCCTGCTGACCAAATGGGCCGCCGCCAGCGACGCGGCGCCGGCCTGCGTGTAAGGCGCGCGGGCGCAAACAGGAGAACGCATGACGACACCTGACGAAGCGCTGCCCGAGTCCGCACAACGCGTGGCCGGCCTGCTGGCCGGCCTCGGCCACGACCGGCCTGTGGTGATGCTGCCCGCGACCGGCAAGACCTCGGCCGAGGCTGCCGCCGGGCTGGGCTGCAGCGTGGCCGAAATCGCCAAGTCGATCATCTTCCGCCGCGTCGCCGACGATGCGCCGGTGCTGGTGATCGCCAGCGGCAGCAACCGCGTCGACGAGGCCAAGGTGGCCGCGCGCGTGGGCGCGCTGGGCAAGGCCGACGCGCGCTTCGTGCGCGAGAAGACCGGCTATGCCATCGGCGGCGTCTGCCCGATCGGCCATGCGGTGGCGCCGGTGATGCTGCTGGACCAGGACCTGTTCCGCCATGACAGCCTGTGGGCCGCGGCCGGCCATCCGCATGCGGTGTTCAACCTGACCCCGCACCAGCTGCAGCAGATGACCGGGGCCGAAGTGGCCGATGTCGCGATCGCAGCCACTCCCGGAGCCGCGGCATGAGCCCGGACCTGCGCGCCGGCCTGGCATTTACCTGGCAATACACGGTGCCGCCCAAGGCCACGGTGCCGCGCCTGTATGACGATATCCCGGGCTGCCCCGAGATGCCGGACGTGCTGGCCACCGGCTACCTGGTCGGCATCATGGAGTGCGCCTGCCTGCAGATGTTGCGCGAGCACCTGGACTGGCCGCGCGAGCAGTCGCTGGGCACGCTGGTCAGCTTCTCGCACCTGGCGCCGACGCCGCCGGGCATGACCGTGACGGTCAGGGGCGAGCTGGTCGAGGTCGACGGGCGCCGCCTGCGCTTCCAGCTGAGCGCGTGGGACGGCGAGGACAAGATCTCGGAGGGCGTGCACGAGCGCCACCTGATCGACGCCGGCCGCTTCAACCAGAAGGTCGCGGCCAAGGCCGCGCGCGCGGCGGGCTGAGTGGCGAGCGCGCGCAACGCCATGGCTACGATGCCCCGCTCGCCCGCCTCGCTCGCCGCGGAACTGGCCAGGCAGGCCGATGCCGCGCTGCGGGCAACGCCGGTGCCGTCGCCGTGCCGCAACGTCTGCCGCATGGACCCGTCCAGCGGCTATTGCGAGGGCTGCCTGCGCACCATCGAGGAGATTGCCGGCTGGTCTTCGGCCGGCGACGAAGACAAGCGCCGCATCTGGGCGCAACTGCCGCGGCGCGCCGCATGGTTGGCGGGCGAGGAGACATCGTCGTGAGCGAAAGCACCGTGCCGCGCTTGCCGGCCACCATGCGCGTATTCGAGCGCGGCTGGCTGTCGGCCAACAACATCCTGTTTGCCGACGGCGACGATACCGCGCTGGTCGACACCGGCTACGTCACCCACGCGCCGCAGACGGTGGCGCTGGTGGCGTCCGCGCTGCAGGGCCGGCCGCTGGCGCGCGTGATCAATACCCATCTGCATTCCGACCACTGCGGCGGCAACGCCGCGCTGCAGGCACGCTGGCAGCCGCGCACCGCGATCCCCGCGGCCGAGGCCGAGGCCGTGGCGGCGTGGGATACCGATGCGCTCAGCTACAAGGCTACCGGCCAGCAGTGCGACCGCTTTACCTACGACAGCGTGCTGAACGACGGCGACACGCTGCGCCTGGGGGGCATCGACTGGCAGGTGGTGGCGGCCCCCGGCCATGACCCGCACGCGGTGATGCTGTTCGCGCCGGCCGAGCGCATCCTGATTTCCGGCGACGCGCTGTGGCAAAACGGCTTCGGCGTGATCTTTCCCGAGCTGGAGGGCGAGAGCGGCTTCGCGGAACAGGCGGCGGTGCTGGCGCGCATCGCGCAGCTCGATGTGCGCGTGGTGATCCCCGGCCACGGCAGCGTGTTCACCGACGTCGCGGCGGCGGTCGAACGCGCGCAGGGACGCCTGGCGTACCTGAGCGCCGACCCGGCGCGCAATGCAGCCCATGCGGTCAAGGTGCTGGTGAAATTCAAGCTGCTCGAGGCGCAGCGGATGACGCTGGCGGGATTGGCCGCGTGGATGGAGGCGGCGCCGCTGATGGCCCACATGCGCGAGCGCTTCATGCCGGGGCAGCAGATGGCGGAGATCTGCGCCCAGACGGTGGGGGCGCTGGCGCGGGTGGGGGCGGCGCAGGTCGAAGGGGAGTGGGTGGTGAATCGGGATTAGGTTTGTTTGAAGTGTGTGGAGGCGAGGGCCGGTGCCTCCACGAAGTACCGCCCCCACCCGCACCGCAGTCTTGTCTTCAGAACGACGTCCTGAACCCCACCTTCACACTCCTGCCAGCCATCGGCGCGATATCCCGCAGGATCGAGCCCGCATTGCGCGCGTCCTGGTTGGTCAGGTTGTCGCCGCGCAGGTACACCAGGGTTTGCGTCCCCGCCACCTTGAACTTGTAGGTCAGCGCCAGGCTCAGCAGCGTGTAGGCATCGGTCGGCGTGTCGTTGGACGGCACGCGCGTCTGTTTGGCCGCATACGTGACATCCACGCGCGCGCCCCAGGGCCCGGCGCCATACACCAGCGCGCCGCCGAGGCGCAGCGGCGCCAGCCGCGGCAGCGGCTCGCCGGTGTCGCGGTTCTCGCCGCGCACGTAGTCGGCGCGCGCCTCGAAGTCCAGTGTGTCGCTGCTGGTCAGCATCTTCTGCAGCAGGCGCGTCTTGCCTTCGGCTTCGAAGCCGTACAGCGTCGCCGGCACGCCCAGGTACTGGAACTCGGGCAGCGCGTCCGGGCTGCCGGCCGCGACCACGTCGCCGGCCTCGTCGCGCGCGCGGCCGGTGGCGTTGAGTGCGAGGTAGTTGGCGAAGCGGCTGTAGTAGCCCGACACGCCGGCGCTGTGCGCGCCTGACTTGAAGCGCACGCCCAGGTCGATCGAGGTGGCGCGCTCCTTGTTGGCATTGGGATCGCCGACTTCCCATGCGCCGGTGGCCACGTGGGGGCCGTTGGCGTACAGCTCGTAAAAGGTCGGCGCGCGTTCGGTGTAGGACAGGTTGCTGGTCAGCGACCACGCCGGGTTCACCTTGTACAGCAGGCCGGCCGAGGCGCTGGTGGCGTTGAAGCTGCGATTGGCGTCGGCGAAGCGGTCATTGCCGTTGGCGCTGGCCTTGACGCTGCTGTGGTCGAGCCGGCCGCCGAAGTTCAGCTTCAGGTCGCCGCCGGCGGTCAGCGGCAGTTCCTCGAACAGGAACAGCGCGGCGTTGTCGGTGTTGGTGCTGGGCACGAAGGCTTCTTCGCCCAGCGCCGAGAAGTTGGTGTGCCCGAACTGCGTGCCGACCACGCCGGTCAGGTTGCCGATCTTCGCGTGGCGGGCCTCGAAGCGCGCATCCCAGCCGCGGTTCTTGAAGATGGTGCCGGTCTCGCCGTCCTCGATTTCGCGGTGCTCGTAGTCGGTGAAGCTGACCTTGCCCTTGACCGACTCGAACCAGCCGCCGGTATTGCCGGCCAGGTTGCGCGCCTCGCCTTCGAGCGCGAAACGGTCCTGCTTCATCTTCAGCCGCACCGCGTCTTCGGCGGGCGTGCCGTAGTCGTTGCGGTAGGCGCTGTAGTTGGCGCCGAGGAAGCCATCGGCCCAGGTGTAGGAGCCGCCCAGCGAGCCACCCTGCTGGTCGGCGCTGGTATTGGGCAGGCGGCCGTAGGGTTCGGCCTCGCCGTCGGGCAGCGGCTCGGCGTTGCGCAGGCGGTCGCTGCGCGCGTAGCCGGGGATGCGCAGGTCGCTGGTCTTGCGCGCGAAAGCGTCGGCGTGGACGGCAAACCTGCCGTTGCCGGCCTCGATCAGCGCGCTGGCGTTGCGGGCCTGGTCGCCGCCGGCGGTGGCGCTAGCGTCGACCGCGCCGCCGATGCCTTCGATCGGCTCCTTGGGGATGCGGTTGTCGATCACGTTGACCACGCCGCCGATGGCATTGCCGCCGTACATCAGCGCCGCCGGCCCGCGCACCACTTCGATGCGCTCGGCCACCAGCGGATCCACCGGCACGGCGTGGTCGTAAGAGAGCGTCGAGGCGTCGACCGTGCTGCCGCCGTTCTGCAGCACCTTGATGCGGTCGCCGTCCAGGCCGCGGATCACCGGCCGGCTGGCGTTGGGGCCGAAGTAGGTCGACGACACGCCGGGCAGCTTGTCGAGGGTCTCGCCCAGCGTGCTGGCCTGGCGCACCGTCAGCGCTTCGCCGCCCAGCGTGGAGACCGGCGCCACCATGTCGTTCAGGTCGCTGCCCAGCGGGTTGGCGGTGACCACGACTTCGCGCAGCGTGGCGCCTGCCGGGCTGGCTGGAGCGGCAGCAGGCACGGCGGCGGGAGGAGCGGCCTCGACGGCCGGCACCGTGGCGGTCTGCGCCAGCGCGGCGGGCGCCACCAGGGCGGTAGCCAGCGTGGCGGTCAGGGAGGCGGCAAGTGCCGCCAGCGGAGTCAGGCGCGGGGCGGCAGGCTGGGTGTAACGGCGGACGGTGTAACGGTTCTTCGACATGGCGCGCGGAGCAATGCAGTGGCAATCGGCCCGGCTGGCACGGCGGCGTCCGGCCACGCGCGGCACACCCGCGATGGGCATGGCGGCGCGGCCCGCAGGGCGCGTGTTCAGCTCGGAATGCGTAAGACGGCGGGTGCGCGGCGCTGGCCGCGTCCCGGATCAGGCGAGGGCGATGGCCGGCGCCGGCGGGGCGCGCGATTGGAAGGGCTGGGCGGAGGGCAGGTCGGGCCAGCGCCAGGCCAGGCTGGCGGGCTTGACCGGCTTGCCGTAGGCAAGCTGCAGCGGCGGCAGCTTGCCGCAATGGGTGTCGGCGACGGTGGCGCCATCGAACAGCACGCACGAATGCCCGCTGAAGGCCTGGGCCAGCGGGTGCGTGTCAGTGTCCGACGCGGCGCCGGTGTTGGCGGCCGCCGGGGCGCCGGCCGGCGCGAGCAGGCTGCCGTGGACGATGCGGTGGGTCAGCCCGGCATGCTGCGCCAGCAGCAGGCACAGCGCCAGCCACAGCGCGGACCACAGGCCCGGGCCGTGCGCGCGCAGGCGGACGAACCAGTCAGTGCGCATGGGGATTGCCGCCCGGGTGGCCGTGACCGTGATCGTGGCCGGGATCGCCGCAGCCGCAGTCATCGCCATGGCTGTGATCGTGGCCATGGTCGTGGTCGTCGTCGAAATCATCGACCCAGGCTGGGAACGGGTCCGGATAGGCGGCCCAGGCATCTGCCCCGGCGGCCATCTCGGCATCGCTCAGCAGGCAGGCGTCGAGACGGGCCTGCAGCGCGGCATGGTCCAGGTCCAGGCCGATCAGCACCAGTTCCTGGCGGCGGTCGCCGAACGGCGCCTGGGCGCCGCCATCGTGCATGTCGGCCTCGACTTCCGCGCGCTCGGCGGCGTCGGCCGGCCATTCCGCCGGGTCCAGCGCCGCCCACCAGGCGCCAGCGCCGCCATGGCGGCAGACGCCGCCGGACTGGTTCCAGTCGCCCGCGGTCTCCATGCGGCTCGCCAGCCAGAACAGTCCTTTGGAGCGCAGCACGCTGCCATGCTCGCGCAGCCATTCGGTATGGATCAGGTCGGCGAAGCGTTGCGGGTGGAACGGGCGGCGGCGGCGGTAGACCAGCGTGGAGACGCCGCTGGCGGCGTCCGCCGCCGGCGCCTCGCCACGCAGCGCGGCGAGCCAGCCGGCGCCATCGGCGGCGGCTTCAAAGTCGAAACGGCCGGTGCCCTGCACGCGCCCGGGCGGCACCTCGCCGAAGCGGGCTTCGACGATGTCGGCGCGCGGGTTCAGCGCCTGCAGGGCCGCGCGCAGCTGCGCCAGCTCGGCGGCGCCGACGAGGTCGGCCTTGTTCAGCACGATCACGTCGCAGCCTTCGATCTGCGCGACCAGCACTTCGGCCACGGTGCGGTCGTCGTCCTGGCCCTGCGCCAGGCCACGGTCGGCGAGGAACTCGGCTTCGTTGAGGTCGCGCAGCACGGTGGCGGCATCGACCACGGTCACCAGCGTGTCGGGCAGTACGGCCGCGTCGGACCCCGCGCCATGCTCGGCCTCGAACAGGAAGCCTTCGGCGATCGCCAGCGGCTCGTCCAGGCCGTCGGCCTCGACCAGCAGCGCGTCGAAACGGTCCGTGGCGGCCAGCCTTGCGGCTTCGGCAAGCAGCGGCTCGCCCGACGGCAGCAGCGTGGCCTCGCAACCGGGCGGCAAGGGCGCCAGTGCTTGCCCGTCCTGCGCGCCGCAGACCAGCACGCCGACACGCCGGCCGGCGCTATGCGCGAGCAGGTGGTTCAGCAGCGTGGTCTTGCCGGCGCCGGGAAAACCGGACAGCACGGTGACGGGCAGGCGATCAGCCATGACAGCAGCAGGGAATGTGGAGGGAGCAACGCAGCGCGCATAGGTCGCGGGCGCGCTGTTGCAACAAGGTTGCGAATTTACCAGAAAGGCCGCGGCGGCAACAGCCGGATGATTCTCAATGGCAGGCCGTGGTCCTGGCGCGACAAGGGCTGGTGCGGAGCCCAAAAACAAACGGCCCGGGTACCCGGGCCGTCATGTTGCGCAGGCTGGCCGGCGCGCCGTGCTTCAGTCGCCGAACAGCTTCTGGCGCAGTTCGCGGCGTTGCTGCGCTTCCAGCGACAGCGTCGCGGTGGGGCGGGCCAGCAAGCGCGGCACGCCGATCGGCTCGCCGGTTTCCTCGCACCAGCCGTAGTCGCCGGACTCGATGCGCTGCAGCGACTGTTCGACCTTCTTCAGCAGCTTGCGCTCGCGGTCGCGCGTGCGCAGTTCCAGCGCGTGTTCTTCCTCGATGGTGGCGCGGTCGGCCGGATCCGGCACGATCACGGTTTCGCGCAGGTGTTCCGTGGTCTGGTCAGCGTTCTTCAGGATTTCGTCGCGCAGCTGTTCAAGGCGATGCTTGAAGAAAGCGAGCTGCGCTTCGTTCATGTAATCCTTGTCGCTCATCTTCAGGATTTCAGCTTCAGTCAGAAGTTTGTTGCTGCTCATGGTTGCTGCTGATTCTCTTGTTGATGCGGCCGGCGGCGTCTCAGTCCGCGCGGGTGCGCTGTCCGCGCGCTTGCGCGCCACGGTTGTTTCACTCTGGCTGGCTGCAGTCTTGCTGCTTCGCGGGCCTCCCTTCCTTGCGCCCGCTTCGGCGTTCGCCGTACTGCCGCGGGGAGCGGGCGCGGCCTTCACAGGCTGCGCCTTGAGCGTCTCTGCCGCTGCACTAGCAGTCTTGCTGCGGCTTTCTTTGGTCTTCGTTGCGGCTGTCATGGGGACACCTCTCTCTCGCGTCAGTCAGTGACGGCGCGCGTCGGGGTACCCCAAGCGGAACAGGCGGTCTCCGCACGAAGCACTGCGACCGCACCTGCTGGCGGCCTGCCTCATGCTGACGACGACCGCCGCCCTGCAAGTCCACCGGCTAGCGGTGGACCGGACACCGGTGGCGGGAAAAAGGTGCGCCACCGGTATCAAATCCGGCCTATTGTACTTGAACAAATTTTTCGGAGATATGGGGAAAACCGGCTGGCGCTTCGGTATTTCCCCGGTACCCCGAACGGGGGGCAGCCGCGCGGCGGTGTCGGAAGGGATGCCGCCCATGGGACGGCAGGCGCACTCAGGCCAGGCAGTTCTCCAGGCCCTTGAGGATGGCGTCGCTGGGCAGGTCCACGCCGATGAACACCATGCGCGTGCCCGGGGTCTCGTCTTCCCACTTGGCACCGATGTCGCTGCCCATCAGCTGGTGAACGCCCTGGAACACCACCTTGCGGTCCACCCCCTCCATATATAGTACGCCCTTGTAGCGCAACAGTTTTTCCCCGTAGACCGCCAGGATGCCGGACAGGAATTCTTCCAGCTTGCCGTAGTGGAAGGGCTTGTCGCTGCGGAAGACAAACGACGCGATGCGGTCGGTGTGGTGGTGGTGGTGATGGTGGTCGTGCGCATGGCCATGCCCATGGCCGTGGTCATGACCGTGGTCGTGGCCGCAGTCGGCGTCGCAATGGTCGCCGTGCTCATGGTCGTGGTCGTGGTCGTGGTCGTCGGCGCGCAGGAATTCGGGATCGATCTCGAGCTTCGCGTTCAGGTTGAAGCCGCGCAGGTCGAAGATGGTGTCGATCGGGGCCTCGCCGAAATTGACCAGGCGGATCGGCGCGCGCGGGTTCATATGCAGCAGGCGGTGGCGCAGCTCGGCCACGTCGCCTTCGCTCACCAGGTCGGACTTGGTGATGAAGATGGCGTCGGCAAAGCCGACCTGGCGCTGCGCCTCCTCCTGCTTGTCGAGCTGCAGGTGGGCGTGCTTGGCGTCGACCAGCGTGATCACCGCGTCGAGCAGGTAGCGCGAGGCGATTTCCTCGTCCATGAAGAACGTCTGTGCCACCGGGCCGGGGTTGGCCACGCCGGTGGTCTCGATCACCACGCGGTCGAAGTCGATCTCGCCGGCGTCGCGGCGCGTCAGCAGCGTCGACAGCGCCTGCACCAGGTCGCCGCGAATGGTGCAGCAGATGCAGCCGTTGCTCATCTGCACGATCTGCTCGCGGCCATCCTGCACCAGGATCTCGTTGTCGATGTTCTCTTCGCCGAACTCGTTCTCGATCACGGCGATCTTCATGCCGTGCTGCTCGTTCAGGATGCGCTTGAGCAGGGTGGTCTTGCCGCTGCCGAGGAAGCCGGTCAGGATCGTGACCGGAATCAGTTTGGACATTGTTGGTTCTCCGGGAAATGCGTGCCGGTCAGTGGGCGGCGCGCGTACGCTTGCCGCACTCGGCGCAGACGCCGTTCACGGTCAGTTCGACATGTTCGATGGCAAAGCCGCTGGGCACGCGCGGCGCGGCCGGCTGCGCCGGGGCGGCGGCATCGTCCAGGCAGTAGGTGCGGTCGCAGCGGGTGCAGTGGAAATGGCTGTGCTGGCGATGCTCCTGCGCGCGCGCGGCTTCGTGCTCGACCAGGCTGAAGCGGAACACGCGGTCGTTGCCGGCGCGTTTCTGCGCCACGCCCTGGTCCACCAGCCAGTCCAGCACGCGGTAGACGGTGACGCGGTCGATGGTCTCGCCGGCCTCGGGCAGCCGGTCGATCACGGCCTGGTGCGTCAGCGCCTCGTCGCTGCCGATCAGGCAGGCCAGGATGCACAGCCGCGGCTGGGTCACGCGCGCGCCCAGCTGGCGCAGGCGTTCATGGGCGGCCTCGAGGGCCGCCGGGGTCGGGTCTGCCGGTTCCGGCGCCAGCGCCGGCCGGTCCGGACTGGGACGGGTCATGGCCGGATTTAACCATAGCCCTCCGGTTGATGCAATTCAGTTGCGTCAGCTGGGGCGGCGGATTGCGCCTATGATCGCCACAGGACCACTGAACCCGGAGACCCCCATGCTGAATGACGCGAGCGCGCTGCTGTTCCCGAATTTCGAACCGTTCCGGCAACAGGTCGGCGAGGTCGAGATCGCCGGGGTGCGGGGCGGCTCGGGGCCGCCGCTGCTGCTGTTGCACGGCCACCCGCAAAGCCACCTGATCTGGCACCGGGTGGCGCCGGCGCTGGCCGACCACTTCACCGTGATCGCCACCGACCTGCGCGGCTACGGCAGCAGTGCGGCGCCGCCCGGCAATGCCGGCCACGAGCGCTACAGCAAGCGCGCCATGGCGCAGGACCAGGTGGCGCTGATGGCCGCCCTCGGGTTCCATCGCTTTGCGCTGTGCGGCCATGACCGCGGCGCGCGCGTCTCGCACCGGCTCTGCATGGACCATCCCGAGGAGGTCAGCCGCGCCATGCTGCTCGACATCGCGCCCACGCTGGCCATGTACGAGCGCACCAGCATGGCATTTGCCGCCGCCTACTGGCACTGGTTCTTCCTGATCCAGCCGGCGCCGTTCCCCGAGACCCTGATCAACGCCGAGCCGGATTTCTACATCCAGAAGCTGATGGGCCTGCGCCACGCCGGCCTGTCTGCGTTCGCCCCGGACGCGATGGCCGCCTACACCGCGGCGATGCGCGACCCGGCGCGCGTGCACGCCATGTGCGAGGACTACCGCGCCGCCGCCACCATCGACCTCGAGCACGACCGCGCCGACCGCGAGGCCGGACGCCGCCTGGCGCTGCCGCTGCGCGTGCTGTGGGGCGAGCACGGCGTGGTGGCGCGCTGCTTCGAGCCGCTGGCGCTGTGGCAGGAAGTGGCCGCCGACGTGAGCGGGCGCGCGCTGCCCTGCGGCCATTACATCCCCGAGGAAGCTCCCGAGCCGCTGCTGGAGGAAATGCTCGGTTTCTTCCGCTAGCCGGCGGCGGCTGTCGCGAAACGCTGACTTTGTGGGCGATTGCTGCCAGTTCTTCACGCTTTCCCGCCATATGCGGCGGATTGCAGGCGGGTTAGCCCCTATACCTGCCTATTGTCTGCTGTTGTTAACATCAAGCCCCGCCCTTGCCGTTTACGGTGGGCAGCGAAGCCAGCCGGCATGGTCCAAGCGCGGCCAGCGAGACCGCGCCAGTGCGCCCGCCCACGCGGGCGCCGGGCCGGCGGCAACGCATTGCAGACGGGTATTACCGGGAACCAGGAGAAGAGAGCATGAAACGAGTGGCAAAGATGGTCGCGGCCGCTATGGCAGTCAGCGCGATGGGTGTGGCGACGGGCGCGTACGCCCAGGAATATCCGGGCAGCAAGCCGGTGACGGCGGTGGTGCCGTTCGCCGCGGGTGGCCCGACCGACAAGGTCTCGCGCGAACTGACCATGATCATGTCCAAGCACCTGGGCGCGACCATCGTGATCGAGAACCTCGGCGGTGCCGGCGGCACCATCGGCGCCAAGAAGGTGGTCCAGGCCAAGAACGATGGCCACACCGTGCTGATCCACCATATCGGCATGTCCACCGCCCCGGCGCTGTACCGCAACCTCGGCTTCGATCCGCTCAAGGACTTTGAGATGGTCGGCGAGATCGCCGACGTGCCGATGGTGCTGGTGGGCAACAAGTCGCTGCCGCCCAACACCTTCAAGGACCTGGTGCCGTACATCAAGGCCAACGCCAGCAAGCTGTCGCTGGCCAATGCCGGCATCGGCTCGGCCTCGCACCTGTGCGGCCTGCTGTTCCAGAGCGCAATCCAGACCGAGCTGACCACCGTGCCGTACAAGGGCACCGCGCCGGCGCTGACCGACATCCTGGGCGGCCAGGTCAACCTGATGTGCGACCAGACCACCAATATCGCCGGCCAACTCAAGGCGGGCGCGCTCAAGCCGTACGCGGCCATGCAGTCGCGCCGCGTGGAAGCCTTCAAGGACATCCCGACCGCCGCCGAGCAGGGCCTGCCGGGCGTCGAAGTGAAGATCTGGCACGCCATGTACGCGCCCAAGGGCACGCCCAAGCCGGTGATCGACAAGCTGTCGGCGGCGCTGCAGAAGTCGGTGGCCGACCCGGCCTTCCGCGCCAAGATGGCCGAGCTGGGCGCCGAGGCCGTGCCGGCGCAGCGCGCCACGCCGGATTCGCTCCGCACCTTCCTGGGCGCCGAGATCAACAAGTGGACCCCGGTGATCAAGAAGGCCGGCGTCTATGCGGACTGATGGGGTGAAGTGATGAATGCGGCGCGCTGGCCCACTGGCCGGCGCGTTTGCCGAAGGGCCATGCGTCGCGCATGGCCCTTTTTGTTTTCGGGGCGCCGCCACCGGTCGTGGCCGGCATCCTATATTGGTCAGACTGCCGCCGTGCCGGCGAGGTGCACGACAGGGCTTGAAACGGCGTGGGGGCGTCGCCAACTACGGTCCTGACATATTCACGGAAGCCACCATGGAACAGTATCACGGCACTACCATCGTCAGCGTCCGCCGCGGCAATCAGGTCGCGCTGGGCGGTGATGGTCAGGTCACGCTCGGCAATATCGTGATGAAGGGCACCGCGCGCAAGGTGCGCCGCATCTACAACGGCAAGGTGCTGGTCGGGTTTGCCGGCAGCACCGCCGACGCCTTCTCGCTGCTGGACCGCTTCGAGGCCAAGCTGGAGAAATACCAGGGCAACCTGACGCGCGCCGCGGTCGACCTCGCCAAGGACTGGCGCTCGGACCGCGCGCTGCGCCGGCTCGAGGCCATGCTGATCACCGCCGACCGCGACACCACGCTGGTCATCACCGGCAACGGCGACGTGCTGGATCCCGAAGGCGGCATCGCCGCGATCGGCTCGGGCGGCGCGTATGCGCAGTCGGCGGCCAAGGCGCTGATGGAGAACACCGAGATGGCGCCGAAGGACGTGGTCGAGAAGGCGCTGACCATCGCCGGCGAGCTCTGCATCTATACCAACACCAATTTCGTCATCGAGACGCTGGAATAAGCCGCTGGCACCAGCGGGGGCCGGCGTACGCCCCCGCGCACCGCGCCCCAACTGAACGGATACCATGTCGCACACCATGACCCCGTCGGAAATCGTTTCCGAACTCGACAAGCACATCATCGGCCAGAACAAGGCCAAAAAGGCCGTGGCGGTGGCGCTGCGCAACCGCTGGCGCCGCCAGCAGGTGGCCGAGCCGCTGCGCCAGGAAATCACCCCCAAGAACATCCTGATGATCGGGCCGACGGGCGTCGGCAAGACCGAGATCGCGCGGCGCCTGGCCAAGCTGGCCGACGCGCCCTTCATCAAGATCGAGGCGACCAAGTTCACCGAGGTGGGCTATGTCGGCCGCGACGTCGACACCATCGTGCGCGACCTCGCCGAGATGGCGATCAAGCAGACCCGCGAATCCGAGATGAAGAAGGTGCGCACCAAGGCCGAGGACGCCGCCGAAGACCGGCTGCTCGACGTGCTGCTGCCGCCGCCGCGCGATATCGGCTTCTCGCAACCGGAAGAGAAGGATTCCAATACGCGCCAGGTGTTCCGCAAGAAGCTGCGCGAAGGCCAGCTCGATGACAAGGACATCGAGCTCGAGGTCTCCGCCGGCATGCCGAGCATGGACATCATGGGCCCGCCGGGCATGGAAGACATGACCGAGCAGATCCGCACCATGTTCGCCGGCCTGGGCCAGGGCAAGAAGGCGCGCCGCAAGATGAAGGTCAAGGAAGCGTTCAAGCTGCTGATCGACGAAGAGGCCGCCAAGCTGGTCAACGACGAGGAGCTCAAGCACAAGGCCATCGCCAACGTCGAGCAGAACGGCATCGTGTTCCTGGACGAGATCGACAAGATCGCCAGCCGCAGCGATATCGGCGGCGGCGAGGTGTCGCGCCAGGGCGTGCAGCGCGACCTGCTGCCGCTGGTCGAGGGCACCACGGTGAACACCAAGTACGGCATGATCAAGACCGACCATATCCTGTTCATCGCCTCGGGCGCGTTCCACCTGTCCAAGCCGAGCGACCTGATCCCCGAGCTGCAGGGCCGTTTCCCGATCCGCGTGGAACTGGAATCGCTGTCGGTGCAGGACTTCGAGGCCATCCTGACGCAGACCGATGCCAGCCTGACCAAGCAGTACCAGGCGCTGCTGAACACCGAAGAGGTCAACCTGGTGTTCGCGCCGGACGGCATCCGCCGTCTTGCCGAGATTGCGTTCTCGGTCAACGAGAAGGTCGAGAACATCGGCGCGCGCCGGCTCTACACGGTGATGGAGCGGCTGCTGGAAGACCTGTCGTTCCACGCCAGCAAGTCGTCCGGCGACACCGTGACGATCGACGCGGCGTATGTCGAGGAACGCCTGGGCGACCTCGCCGGCAACGAGGACCTGTCGCGCTACGTGCTGTAAAGCCTGCAACCGGCCAAGCGAAGGCGCACCACGGTGCGCCTTTTTCATGTCCGTGCGTTTCGACCTGCCACATCCCGGTAAGGCTCGTAAGCATTGGTAAGCCCGCTGGCCGGCGCTGCCGGGCGATGCGACCCTTGCGCACCTTGACGGTCGATTGACCGGTGCGGGAGCCACCGCATCCCCCTCAACCCACTGGCAGGAGAAATCACATGGTCCATTACAAGACCCGCCGGGTCGTGCTCGCCACGGGCGGCCTTCTGGCCGCGCTGGCCGCTGCCACGGCCTTCCTTTGCATCCGTCCGGCGATGCCGGCGGCCGAAGCCGCGCAATCGGGCACCCTCGGCGCGGCTGCCGCCGCGGCGGCGACGCTGGCACTGGATTCGGGCGCGCTGTTCACGCTGGCGGACCGCCATGCCGGCGATGCCATGCGCATTGCCGACAGCGGCGCACCGCCGGACGGCGCCGACGGGCTGGACTGGGACTACGTCCAGCTGCGCCTGTAAGGCGGCGCCATGCCACGGCATGCAAAAGGCCGCGCATTTGCGCGGCCTTTTGCATTGGAGACCCGTTCAGCGTTTTCCGCGCCTTCAGCGTGATACCGGCCGCTTGCCCAGCTTGCGCTGCAAGGTGCGCCGGTGCATGTTCAGCGCGCGCGCGGTGGCGGAGATATTGCCGCCGTGCTCGGCCAGCACGCGCTGGATATGCTCCCACTCCAGCCGCGCCACCGACAGCGGCACCGGCTCTTCCAGCGCGGCCTGCGCCGCGTCCTCGGACACGCCCGCCATCAGCGCGGTCAGGATCGAATCGACATTGGCCGGCTTGGCCAGGTATTCGTCGGCGCCCTGCTTGACCGCCGCTACCGCGGTGGCGATGCTGGCGTAGCCGGTCAGGATCAGGATGCGCGCATCGGGCAGTGCCTGCCGCAGCGGCGCCACCAGCTGCAGCCCGGACTCGGCGGGCGCAGTGCTGCCGGCTTCGGGCGGCGGCTCCAGGTGCAGGTCCAGCGTGACGTAAGCAAAGTCGGTGCGCGCCGCCAGCGCCAGCGCGGTGCGGCCGTCATGCGCCACGGCCACGGCATAGCCGCGGCGCGTCAGCGCGCGGGCCAGCGTGCCGGCAAAGACTTCGTCGTCGTCGATTACCAGGAAGGGCGTGCCGGCCGGTGCGGTGGCTTCGGGTACCGGCGTTTCGGGTACCGGCTTGAGGGTATCGGTCATGAGGTGGAAGGCATGGTGGTGGCAGCCGCCGATGTGGAGAGCGTCGACAGTGCGGGCAGGCGCAGTTCGGCGACGGTGCCGCCGCCCGGGCGGTCATGCCAGGCGAGTTCGCCGCCCATCTGCCGGGCCGCGCTTTGCGCCAGGTAGAGTCCGATGCCCTGGCCGCCGTGCTGGCTGGCCACCGGGGTTTCGCCGAGCTGGCCGCGCAGCGCTTCAGGAATGCCGTCGCCCTGGTCGGCGACGCGGAACGACAGCCACGGCGCGGTGTTGCCCGGGGCCATGGCGATCTGCAACTGCAGCGGCTGCGCGCCGCGTCCTGCGGCCTGCTGGCTGCGCGCGGCGTTGTCCAGCAGGATGGTCAGGATCTGGCCCACGCGCGCGGTTTCGACCGACTGCGCGCCGGCGCCCGGCGTGGCCACGGCCTGCAGGCTGGCATTGGGATGGCGCAGCTGCCAGCGCTCGGCAAACGCCGGCAGCCAGCCGTCGATGCGCCGCGGCGCCAGCGTGGCCGGGTCTTCGCGCAGCCGCGCCAGGGTCGAGCGGCACAGCGCCAGCTGCTGCTCCATGGTCTGCAGGTCGGGCAGGTAGCCGCTGATGGCGGCGGCGCCGCGGCCCGGGTCGGAGGCATCGGCGCGCAGCTCGCCGGCAATCACCGCCAGCGTCGCCAGCGGCGTGCCGATTTCATGCGCGACCGCGGCGGCCTGGCCGTTCAGGTCTTCGACGCGCGCTTCGCGCAACAGCTGCTCGCGTGCCAGGTTCAGCTGCGCCTCGCGCTGGCGCAGCACGCCCGACAGGCGCGCCACGAACAGCGCGATCATCACCGCGCTGGCGACAAAGTTCAGCCACATGCCGGCCAGGTGGTAGGTCACCGCGTTGTCCGGGTTGTGCAGGTCCAGCGGCACGTATTCGATCAGCAGCACCGTGTAGCAGGCCAGCGCGTACAGCGCCAGCGCAATCACCTGGCGCCAGGGCAGGATCGCCGCGGCGATGGCCAGCCCCGGCAGGTAGAACGAGACGAACGGGTTGGTGGCGCCGCCGGTGTAGAACAGGATCGCCGACAGCGCGGTCAGGTCGACCAGCAGCTGGCCCATCAGTTCGGCCTCGCCGGGCGCGCTGTTGCGCCGCGTGTGCTGGCGCAGCCGCAGGCCGGTGAGCAGGTTGAACAGCGCCTGCAGCCCCAGCACCACCAGCAAGGGCGTGTAAGGCAGGCGGATGCCGGCAATCGGCTCGCACACCAGCACGGTCAGCGCCTGTCCGCCCAGCAGCGCCCAGCGCAGCCAGAACAGCCGGCGCAGCGTCACCTGGCCATGGCGCGCCGAACTGCCGGCCGGCAGGGGCGACAGGAACGGGAAGTCAGGCAGGCGGGTCATGGCTGGGGCGGGGCGCATGGCGCGAGTGTATCAATGCCGCCGCGGGGCGCCCGCGCGTGCGACACCTTGCCGCATTGGCGCGCTGCCGCGGCGGCTGCCAGACTGGCTGGTTGCGCGCTCGAGCGCGCGTGCCCGGCGGCCACGCCGGGCGCAGGCAGGGCGGTCCTCGCCATGGTCTAATGTCTGCTTTCAGGAGAGCCTTTGATGCAAGCCAAATTCCGCCCGGCCACGCTGGCCGCTTCCTTTGCCCTGGCCGCTACGCTGGCATCGGGTGCCGCGCTGGCCCAGGTCGATGTCAGCAACGCCTGGGTGCGCGGCACGGTGCCGACCCAGACCGCTTCCGGCGCCTTCATGGTGCTGCACGCGCACCAGGATGCGAAGCTGGTCGGCGTGTCGTCGCCGGTGGCGGCGGCCGAGCTGCACGAGATGAAGATGGAAGGCAACGTGATGCGCATGCGCCAGGTCAAGTCGCTGGACTTGCCCAGGATGCAGAACGTCGAACTGAAGCCGGGCGGCTACCACGTGATGCTGATGGACCTGAAGGCCCAGCTCAAGCCCGGCGATACCGTGCCCATCACGCTGAAGATCGAGCAGGGCGGCAAGGTCGTCGAGCAGAAGGTCACGGCCGAAGTGCGCAGCATGGTGCCTGCTGCCGCCGGCGGTCACGCCGGGCACGGCGACCACAAGCACTGAGCAACAACTGGCGCGGCCGGGATGCCGGCGCCGGGCCGTCAGCCGCGCAGGCTGATCGGCTCGTCCGCTTCCGGGCTCGACGCCGCCGCCAGCACGCGCTCGCGCAGCCAGGCGTGGGCGGGATCGGCCTCGGTGCGCTGGTGCCAGATCATGGTGAAGGTGAAGTCATCCAGCGCGAACGGCGGCGCGAACACGGCGTAGCGCGGGTCGTCCTCGAGCGCGGCCAGGCTGCGCCGCGCGGTGGTCAGCACCAGGTTGGTCCCGGCGATCAGCGCCGGCGCCACGCTCCAGTGCGGCACCACGCAGGCGATCTTGCGCCGTCCCCCCAGCCTGGCCACGGCCGTGTCGATCGCGTCCATCCGTTCGCTGTGCGTTGCGACCAGCACGTGCGAGCGCGCCAGGTAGGCCACCTGGTCGAGCCGGCCGGTATCGCGCACGGTGGCGGCATCGACCGCGCAGGCATAGCTTTCGCGGAACAGCTCGGCGGACTGCACGCCCTCGGGCTGGTGGCTGAACACCCCCAAAGCCATGTCGATCTCGCCGTCGGCCACCTGCGCGGTCATGCCTTCGCGGCTGGCCTGCGACACCACCAGGTCGATATTGGGCGCGGCCTTGCGCACCGCGCGCAGCAGCCGCGGCAGCACTACCAGCGCGCCATAGTCGGACATCGCCAGCCGGAAGCTGCGCCGCGCGGTCGCCGGCTGGAAGCCGCTCGGCCCCAGCAGGATGCGCACCTGCGCCAGCGCCTCGGCCAGCGGGCCGGACAGTTCGTGCGCGCGCGCGCTCAGCACCAGCCCGCCCTTGCCGCGCACCAGGATCGGGTCGTCGAGCAGCTGCCGCAGCCGCCCGAGGGCATGGCTGACCGCCGGCTGGCTCAGGTGCAGCCGCAGCGCGGCGCGGGAGATATGGCGCTCCGCCAGCAGCGCTTCCAGCACCACCAGCAGGTTGAGGTCGATTCCGCGTAGGCTATTCATTCGGCGAATATTAAACGTACGAAAGCAGAATTGGAAATTCGCAAAGCGATATTTCAAACTGCTGGCATCGCATCTTGCCCTATGGAGCGCGCCATGTCAGGCACCCAGCTGTCGTTTTCGATCCCGTCATCGCTCTGGCTGCCGCTTGGCACCGCCGTGCTGGCCGGTGCCGCGATCCCGTTCCAGGCCGGGGCCAATGCTACGCTCGGGCGCATGCTCGGCCATCCGCTGTCGGCCACGCTGGTGTCGCTGCTGGTCAGCCTGGTGGCGCTGCTGCCGGTGCTGTGGCTGATGCGGGTGCCGCTGCCATCGCCGGCGGCACTGGCCCAGGCGCCGGCCTGGCTGTGGAGCGGCGGGGTGCTGGGGGTGTTCTATATCTCGGCCGCGCTGATCGTGGCGCCCAGGCTGGGCGCCGCCGGCTTTATCGCCGCGGTGGTGGCCGGGCAGGTGCTGGCCGCGCTGCTGGTGGACCAGTTCGGCCTGGCGGGGTTTGCGGTGCGCGCGCTGACGCCGGCGCGGCTGGCCGGCGCGGCGCTGATCGTCGCCGGGATGCTGGCGATGCAGTGGGACAGCGGCGTGGCGGCCGCGCCGGCGCGTCAGCCGGCCGCCGGATCGGGTGCAGAAGCGGGAACGGTTTCGGAATCCGGCGCCTGACTTGCTTGGCTCCGGGCCGCCAGGCAGGCCGGGCACAGGCAGTGCTGGCCCGGCACGATCTGCCGTGCCGGCAGCAGCGGCTGGCTGGCGCACCAGCACGTCGGCAGTCCCGCCACGTAGCCGCAGACAAAGCCGGCGCCGCAGCGGCTGCAATGTTCGACCGGACGCAACTGGCCGGTCAGCACTGCGGCGGCGTCGCTCATGGTTGTCTCCGCATTGGGGAGGCGGCGCGGGAATTTCGGTCAGGCATGATGGAAGCGATTCGGGAACACTGCGCCGCCGCCCGGGCCAAACGGCTACGAAGCGGTGCGGTTGTTGCATCGACGGAACGCACTGGTGCCCCGCAGGCCGCTTGCGGCCGGTTCGCCGCGCCGCATTGGGCCGGCGCGCTTTCGCCCCGCGCGGTTTCTTGTAAAATCGGCGCCTGCCGTGGCCGGATGGCGCACTTTCGGGCGATCCCCGGGGGCGATCCGTCGGGCTTCCCCCCGGGGACGCGGCGGCTAAGCCATCATACCTGTTGATTCTCACGGATGTCCCCCATGAACGCCGACAACCCTGGGCCTGCCGCGACCGCGGTGGCCGCCATCGCTCCCGCACTGAAGGCCGAGATCCTCGCCGAGGCCCTGCCGTATATCCGCAAGTTCCACGGCAAGACCATCGTGGTCAAGTACGGCGGCAATGCCATGACCGAAGAGAAGCTCAAGCACGGCTTCGCGCGCGACGTGATCCTGCTGAAGCTGGTCGGCATGAACCCGGTGGTAGTGCACGGCGGCGGCCCGCAGATCGACGAGGCGCTGAAGAAGGTGGGCAAGGTCGGCACCTTCGTGCAGGGCATGCGCGTCACCGACGAAGAGACCATGGAAGTGGTCGAGTGGGTGCTGGGCGGTGAAGTCCAGCAGGACATCGTGATGCTGATCAACCAGTACGGCGGCCAGGCCGTCGGCCTGACCGGCAAGGACGGCGGCCTGATCCGCGCCAAGCGCCTGCAGATGCCCGACCGCGAGAACCCGGGCGCGTTCATCGACATCGGCTATGTCGGCGACATCGAGGCGATCAACCCGGCGGTGGTCAAGGCGCTGCAGGACGACGCCTTTATCCCGGTGATCTCGCCGATCGGCTTCTCCGACGACGGCCAGGCCTACAACATCAACGCCGACGTGGTCGCCGGCAAGATGGCCGAGATCCTCAAGGCCGAGAAGCTGGTGATGATGACCAACATCCCGGGCGTGATGGACAAGAAGGGCAACCTGCTGACTGACCTGTCCGCGCGCGAGATCGAGGAGCTGTTCGCCGACGGCACCATCTCGGGCGGCATGCTGCCGAAGATTTCGTCGGCGCTGGACGCGGCCAAGAGCGGCGTGCATTCCGTGCACATCATCGACGGCCGTATCGAGCATTCGCTGCTGCTGGAAATCCTGACCGAGCAGGCCTTCGGCACCATGATCCGCTCGCACTGAGCGGAGCCCCGGAGCGGCGCCGGCCCCCGCCGGCCGCTCCGGCATATCCCACCACCTTCCGAGCTGCCCGGCGTGCCTTCCAGTCTTCCCTCACCGCGCCGTGTCCGCGCTCGCCTCCGCCGCCGTCCCGCGGGCAATACCTCGGGCGACACGGTCTGGCTGTTCGACCTCGACAACACGCTGCACGACGCCTCGCACGCGATCTTCCCGGCGATCAACCGGCTGATGACCGCCTACGTGGCGCGCGTGCTCGGCTGCGACGAGGCCACCGCCAGCCGCGTGCGCGTGGACTACTGGCAGCGCTACGGCGCCACGCTGCTCGGCATGATCCGCCACCACGGCGTCGACCCCGCGGATTTCCTGCGCGCCGCGCATGAATTCCCGGCACTGGCCGAGATGGTGCGGGTGCGGCGTGGCCTCGCCGCCCACTTGCGGCGCCTGCCCGGGCGCAAGATCCTGGTCACCAACGCGCCGCAGGACTATGCGCGCGCGGTGCTGGACATCGCCGGCATCCACCATTGCTTCGAGCGCGTGGTGGCGATCGAGCAGATGTGGGTGCACGGCCACCTGCGGCCCAAGCCCGACCGCCGCATGCTGCGCCGGCTGCTGGCGCAGGCGCGCATCGCGCCGCATCGCGCGGTGCTGGTGGAAGACACCGTATCGCATCTCAAGCGCTACACCGGCATCGGCATCCGTACCGCGTGGGTGACCGGCTACCTGCGCACGCTTGCGCCGTCGCGTCCGCACGTGGTGCCTGCCGGTCCCTCCGCCGCGCATGACGACGGCAGCCGGCGCGACGCCGCGGTGCGCTCGACGCTCGAGGCCGAGGACCGCCGCCGCGCCGGCCACGCAGTGCAGGAGCGCTCCGTGACGCTGGTGGCGGCCGAGACCCAGGCGCCGCAGGCGCAGCCCGGCAACGTGCCGCGCGTGCGTGCCCGCGTGCCGAACCGGCCGACCTATGTGGACATAAAAGTACAATCGATGCATCAACTCCAACGACGAATGCGGAGAACCGGGTCATGACGCAAAGCAACGGGCGCGAACCAGAGGCGGTCATCGCGGGCAGCGAGCCGGACGCCGACCAGCAGCCGGCGGCGCCGGCGCGCAAGCGTCCGCGCCCCGGCGAGCGCCGCGTGCAGATCCTGCAGACGCTGGCCACCATGCTGGAGCACCCGCGCGGGGAAAAGATCACCACCGCGGCGCTGGCCGCGCGCCTGAGCGTGTCCGAGGCGGCGCTGTACCGGCATTTCGCCAGCAAGGCGCAGATGTACGAGGGGCTGATCGGCTTTATCGAGCAGACCGTGTTCGGGCTGATCAACCAGATCACCGACAAGGAAGAACACGGCCTGCGCCAGGCGCAGGCGATCGTGCGCATGCTGCTGTCGTTCGCGGAAAAGAACCCCGGCATGACGCGCGTGCTGACCGGCGAAGCCCTGGTGGGCGAGCATGAACGGCTGCAGGAGCGCATCAACCAGGTGGTGGACCGCATCGAGGCTTCGCTGCGCCAGTGCCTGAAGGTCGCGGTGACCCAGGCCGCGTTTCCCGCGGATGCCGATATTCCCGCGCGCGCCGCGCTGATCATGGCGGCGGTGCAGGGCCAGTGGCACCGCTATGCCAAGAGCGGTTTCCGCAAGTCGCCATCGGACCATGCCGAGGCGCATCTGCGCGTGCTGCTGGGCTGAATGCAACCAGCCGGGCCGATTGCTCTATAATTGCCCGGTCGCGCCGATTTGATGACTGGCTTGCGGGCGCGCGGCAGCCAAGGACAGGGTCCGTGGCTCGCCACTATAAATGCGGCTAAAGAGGTTGGGTCGGCGCCCCATGCCACCACGGCAGTGGCTGGCGCCGGCACGCGGAATCCCGCAAGGAATCCAGCGAATCCCGACTTGGCTGCGACGCTTGATACGCAAATGCCGGTCGGGTTTTTTTATGCCCGTTCGCCACGGGCCGGATTCCATGACTGATGTCGCCCTGCCGACCGCCGCGCCTGCCGCGTTCGACCTGCCGCCGGATTCGGTCGGCGTGGTCGCGCCGCAGCGCATGCACTTTGCCGAGCCGCTGAAGCTGCGCAACGGCTCGTCCATCGCCGGCTACGACCTGATGGTCGAGACCTACGGCACGCTCAACGCGGACCGCTCCAACGCGGTGCTGGTGTGCCACGCGCTGAACGCCTCGCACCATGTCGCCGGCGTCTATGCCGACGCCCCGCGCGACGTGGGCTGGTGGGACAACATGGTCGGTCCCGGCAAGCCGCTCGATACCAACCGCTTCTTCGTCATCGGCATCAACAACCTGGGCTCGTGCTTCGGCTCGACCGGGCCGATGAGCCTGAACCCGGCCACCGGCGCGCCCTATGGCGCGGCCTTTCCGGTGGTCACGGTGGAAGACTGGGTCAATGCGCAGGCGCGCGTGGCCGACGCCTTCGGCATCACGCAGTTTGCCGCGGTGATGGGCGGCAGCCTGGGCGGCATGCAGGCGGTGGCCTGGAGCCTGATGTACCCGGAGCGCCTGCGCCACTGCATCGTGATCGCCTCCACGCCCAAGCTGTCGGCGCAGAACATCGCCTTCAACGAAGTGGCGCGCAGCGCGATCCTGTCGGACCCCGACTTCCATGGCGGCAACTACTACGCGCACGGCGTCAAGCCCAAGCGCGGGTTGCGCGTGGCGCGCATGATCGGCCATATCACCTACCTGTCGGACGAGGACATGGCCGAGAAATTCGGCCGCGAGCTCAAGAGCGAGGACATCCGCTTCTCGTTCGACGTCGAGTTCCAGGTCGAGAGCTACCTGCGCTACCAGGGCGACAAGTTCGCCGAGTACTTCGACGCCAACACCTATTTGCTGATCACACGCGCGCTCGACTATTTCGATCCCGCGCTGGCCCACGGCGGCGACCTGACACGTGCCATGGCGCAGACCAGGGCCAGCTTCCTGGTCGCCAGCTTCGGCACCGACTGGCGCTTCGCCCCCAGCCGCAGCCGCGAACTGGTCAAGGCGCTGCTGGACAACAAGCGCCCGGTCTCGTACGCCGAGATCGACGCCCCCCACGGCCACGATGCCTTCCTGCTCGACGACCCGCGCTACCACAACCTGATGCGCGCCTACTACGACCGCATCGCTGAGGAGATCGGCGCATGAACGCCCTGGCCAATCCCAATATCCTGGCGCTGCGCCCCGACTTCCGCGCGATCGCGCGCTGGATCGAACCCAACTCCACCGTGCTCGACCTGGGCTGCGGCGACGGCAGCCTGCTGCGCGTGCTGCAGGACGAGCTCGAGGTACAGGCCTATGGCATCGAGATCCGCGACGAAGGCGTGCTGGCCTGCGCGCAGAAGGGCGTGCATGTCATCCAGCAGAACCTGGAGGGCGGGCTGGCGCTGTTCGAGGACAAGAGCTTCGACACGGTGATCCTGTCGCAGACGCTGCAGACCATCCACAACACCGCGCAGGTGCTGCGCGACACGCTGCGGGTGGGGCGCGAGTGCATTGTCTCGTTCCCGAACTTCGGCTACTGGCCGCACCGGCTGTCGGTGTTCCGCGGCCGCATGCCGGTGTCGGAATCGCTGCCTTACCAGTGGTACAACACGCCCAACGTGCGCGTGCTGACCATCAGCGACTTCGAGGCGCTGGCGCCCAAGGTCGGCCTGCGCGTGATCGACCGCGTCGTGATGCACGAGGGCGTGACCGTCAGCTGGGGCGTCAACTGGCGCGGCAGCCTGGCGGTGTACCGGGTCTGCGCGGCCTGAACGGCTATTGCCGCCTAGGCCGGCAGCGCGCCGGCCTGGTACTGCGCCGCGAACTCCGCCGACGGCGGGATCGGCTTGATGATGTCGATCAGCACGCCGTTGGGATCGGCGGTGATGAAATGCCGCTGGCCGAAGGCCTCGTCGCGCAGCGGCTGCAGGATCGGTAGTCCTGCCGCGCGCAGGCGCTCATGGACGGCATCCGGGTCTTCCACCTCGAAGTTCAGCAGCAATCCCTGCGCGCGCTGGCCGCGCGCGGGCGCCGGTATGGTCTGGTGGCTGCCGTCGAGCACGGCGAGGTTGACCGTGGTGTCGTCCGACAGTTGCAGGTGCACGTACCAGTCGCTGGCGAACAGGGCCGTGAAGCCGAAATGCTGCTGGTAGAACGCGGCCGTCCCGGCCACGTCGGCGGTCATGATGACCGGGTAATAGCTGGTGACTTTCATGATGGCTCCTCGTTAAATACATGCAGTCTGTATGTAAATAGATATTAAGATACAGGCTGCATGTTTGCAAGGACACCAGAACGTGGCCCGCACCAACCGCGAACGTACCGAAGCCACCCGCCAGGCGCTGACCGAGGCCGCCCGCGCCCTGTTCGTCAGCCGCGGCTACGCCGAGACCTCGACGCCTGACGTCTGCGCCGCCGCCGGCATCACGCGCGGCGCGCTGTACCACCACTTCGCCGACAAGCGCGACCTGTTCCGCCACGTGCTGGCCGAAGAAGCCGCGGCCGTCGCCGCCGATATCGAAGCTGCCACGCCGGCGGGGCAAGACGCGCCCCATGCCCTGCTCGATGGGGCGCAAGCCTATCTGCACGCGATGACGGTACCCGGACGCACCCGCCTGCTGCTGGTGGAGGGCCCGGCCGTGCTGGGATTACGCGAGATGCTGGCCCTCGACGAGGCCAACGCGGCCCGCACCTTGCGCGAGGGGCTGGCGGCGGCGGGCGTGGAAGCAGGCGGCGTGGCGCCGCTGCTGTCAGCGGCGTTCGACCGCGCCGCGCTCGAGATCGAAGCCGGCGCCGATGCCGGCGGCGTGCGTGA
This sequence comes from Cupriavidus nantongensis, assembly GCF_041726985.1. Taxonomy (GTDB): domain Bacteria; phylum Pseudomonadota; class Gammaproteobacteria; order Burkholderiales; family Burkholderiaceae; genus Cupriavidus; species Cupriavidus nantongensis_A. The sequence continues at coordinate 179,951 of NZ_CP168303.1, forward strand.
AGCGATGCTGTGGCTGCTGCGCCGGGTGCTGGGGCAGGCCGGGAGCTAGCCCCCGCGCGCCAGCGAACCCTTAACGCGGCGCCTCGCCGGCGCTCGCCGCCAGGTGGTCGACAAAGGCTCGCACCTTGGGCGGCACGTGCCGCGTCGGCGTGTACACCGCATACGCCGTGCCGATGTAGGGCTCCAGGATGTCCCAGTCGCCCAGCACGGTGACGACCCGCCCGCGCTCCAGCGCATCGCCCAGCGAGAAATCCGGCACCAGCCCGATGCCGGCATCGCGCTCGACCATGCTCATGATCGCCAGGCTGTTGTTGAGCGTCAGGCGCGGCGGGATGCGGACCTCCACCTTGTCGCCGCCGGCGTGGTGGCGCAGCGTCCAGCGCTCGCCGAAATTGCCGTAGCCAAGGTACAGGCAGCGCGCGGCCGGCAGGTCAGCCGGCGCGGCTGGCGCGCCATGGCGGGCCAGATAGCCTGGCGACGCGACCAGCCGGTAGCGCACCTCGCGCAATGGACGCGCGGCCAGGCCCGGCGCCAGTTCGCGCGCGATGCGCACGGCCACGTCGAGGCCCTCTTCGACCAGGTCCACCATGCGGTCGGCCAGCGTCAGCTGCAGGTCCAGCCCCGGGTATTTCGCCAGCAACGGCGGCAGCCGTGGCGCCAGCCAGGCTTGCCCGAACGACACGGGCGCGCTGACGCGCAGCACGCCGTGCGGCGCGCCGCCATGTTCGCCGGCGAGGGCGGTGACCTCGCGCGCGGCGGCGGTCATGCGCGCGCAGGCGGCGTAGACCGACTGGCCCAGCTCGGTCAGCGCGAACGCGCGCGTGGTCCGCTGCAGCAGGCTCGCGCCGAGCCGGGCTTCGAGCCGGGAGACATGACGGCTGACCGCCGACGGCGTCATGCCCAGGTCTTGCGCGGCGGCCGAGAAGCTGCCGCACTCGACCACGCGAGCAAACACCGCCATTGCATTGAGTGGCGCATCCAGCATGCCGAACCTCCTGTCTTTGACCTGTCGTCAAATACTAATTGAGTTGCCGCCACATTGTTGACTTCCGTGCCGAGTGGAACAATGCGGCCATTGGCTAAACCGGAGTTCCTCATGCCTTCGCAACAATCCCGGCCGGGCGGCACCTGGCGCATGGCCGCCGCCATGGTGCTGTCAGGCACCATCGGCTGGTTCGTGGTGACCAGCGGCCAGCCGCCGCTGGATGTGGTGTTCTTCCGCTGCCTGTTCGGCGGCGCCGCGCTGCTGGGCGCGCTGACCTTGCAGCGCGGGTGGGTGCGGATGTCCCGCGCCCAGGCTGGCTGGCTGGTGCTGGGCGGCGTCACGCTGGTGCTCAACTGGCTGGCGCTGTTCTCGGCGTACGCGTACAGCGGCATCGCCATTGCCACGGTGGTCTACCACACCCAGCCATTTTTCCTGCTGCTGCTGACCTCGGTGCTGCAGCGCGAGCCGTTCCCGTTCGCGCGGCTGCCGTGGCTGTTGCTGGCCTTTGCCGGCGTGATGCTGATCACCGGGCTCGAGCACGGCGCCGGCGGCGCATCGATGCTGGCCGGCATCGGCCTGGGCCTGCTGGCGGCGCTGCTGTACGCCGTGACGACGCTGGCCACGCGGCGGCTGCAGGCGATCCCGCCGGGCCAGATCGCCGGGCTGCAGATGGTGCTGGGCGTGCTGATGCTGGCCCCGCTGGCGCACCCGCCGGCGGGCAGCTATGGCGGCGTTACCTGGGCCGCGCTGCTGGCGCTCGGACTGGTGCATACCGGCGTGATGTACACGCTGCTGTACGGCGCCTTCCAGCGGCTGTCGGTGGTATCGATCGCCACGCTGTCATTCATCTACCCGCTGGTGGCGATCGTCATCGACGTGATGGTGTTCGGCGTGGTGCTGGGCCCGCTGCAGGTGGCCGGCATGGCGCTGGTGCTGCTGGGCGTGGTTGCCAACCAGCTCGGCTGGGCGCTGCCTTTGCGGCGGCGGGCGCGGGGATGAACCGTAGCGCGGCGCGGCCGGGGACATGGCCGCGCTTGACCGGAACGCTGACTACGGTTAGTGTAGGCAGCTAGCGAACGATCGTTCTATTTCGAGACCAGCCTGCTTCCGCCATGTCCACTGCGCCCCAGATCCACGCCGCCGCTGCTTCCAGCCAGCTCCATCCCTTCGACGACGCGCTGGCCCTGGTGCCGGCCGGCGAACACCGCTTCCAGGGCCGCACCACGCCGGCGTACTGGAACATGATCGGCCCGTTCGGCGGCATCACGGCCGCCACCCTGCTGCAGGCGGCCATGAACCACCGGCAGCGCCTGGGCGAGCCGGTCTCGCTGACCGTCAACTTTGCCGGCCCCATTGCCGAGGGCCCGTTCGAGATCGAGGCGCGTCCGGTCCGCACCAACCGCTCGACCCAGCACTGGACCCTGGAACTGCGCCAGGGCGACGCCGTCGCCACCACCGCTACCGCGATGTTCGCGGTGCGGCGCGACACCTGGGCCTGCGGCGAAGCGGTGATGCCGGAAGTGCCGGCCGCCGACACGCTGCCGGGAATGGGCGGGTTTGCGCCGGTGCGCTGGCTCAAGGCTTACGACATGCGGCCGGTGCGCGGCGCCAAGCCGACCGCCGAGGCCGGCACCGAGCACCCCGACAGCCTGACCCAGTTCTGGCTGCGCGACGCACCGGCGCGCACGCCGGACTTCGCCGCGGTGGCGGCGTGGGCCGACAGCTTCTACCCGCGCATCTTCCTCAAGCGCGCCGGCTTCGTGCCGGCCGGCACGGTGTCGATGACCACGTATTTCCATGCCGATGCGGCCACGCTGGCGGCGCTGGGCGACAGCCATGTGCTGGCAAGCGCGCAGGCGCAGGTGTTCCGCCAGGGCTTCTTCGACCAGCGCGCGCAGCTGTGGAGCGCCGCGGGCGAGCTGATCGCCAGCTCGCACCAGATCGTCTACTACAAGGAATAAGCCGGGCCGCTCAGGCGACCGCTTCGCGCGCCTGGGCCTCGTAGCGGTGCACGGTGTGGCGCATCGCCCAGAGCAGCATCACGCCGGGCAGTGCCACTACCACGGTGCCGAGATAGAACGGCGCCCAGCCCCAGGCCTCGACCATATAGCCGGATGTGGGGCCCACGTAGACCCGGCCCACTGACGCCAGCGCCGACAACAGCGCGTACTGCGTCGCCGAGAACGAGCGGTTGCACAGCGTCATCAGCAACGCCACGAAGGCCGCCGTGCCCATGCCGCCGCACAGGTTCTCGACCGCGATGGTCGCGCCCATGGTCCACAGGTGCGGCGGGGTCACCGCCAGGATCCAGTAGCCCAGGTTCGACACCGCCTGCAGCACGCCGAACAGCATCAGCGAGCGGTACAGGCCCAGCCGCACCATCAGCGTGCCGCCGAACAGCGCGCCGAGGATGGTCGCGGCCAGCCCCAGGGTCTTGTTGACGATGCCGACCTCGCCCGCCGAAAAGCCCGCGCCGCGGATCAGGAAGGTGGTCGACAGGCTGCCGGCAAAGGCGTCGCCGAGCTTGTACAGCACGATCAGCAGCAGCAGCCACCAGGCCCCCGGGCGCGCGAAGAAATCGCGCAGCGGGCCCACCACCGCTTCTTCCAGCGAACGCGGCGCGCGCGCGGGCACGTCGGGCTCGGGCGCCCACAGCAGCGTCAGGATGCCCACGCCCATCAGCGCCGCCATCAGCAGGTAAGTCTGCTGCCAGCCCAGCACGCGGTCGGCCAGCCACAGCGCGAGGCCGCCCGAGACCAGCATCGCCAGCCGGTAGCCCAGTACCTTGACCGCGGCGCCGGCGCCGCGCTCGGCCGGGCGTAGCACGTCGGTGCTGTAGGCGTCGAAGACGATGTCCTGCGAGGCCGACAGGAACGCCACCAGCGTGGCCAGCGCCGCCAGCATCCACAGCGCCTGCTGCGGCGGGCAGAACGCCATCCCGGCGATGCCCAGCACCAGCCCGACCTGGGTCAGCAGCAGCCAGCCGCGCCGGCGCCCCATCAGCGGCGGCGTGTAGCGGTCCATCAACGGCGCCCACAGGAACTTGAAGATATAGGCCTGGCCGACCAGCGAGAAAAAGCCGATGGTCTTGATATCCAGCCCTTCGACCGTCATCCACGCCTGCAGCGTGCCGGAGGTCAGCGCCAGCGGCAGGCCGGAGGCAAAGCCCAGCATCAGCATGGCGCCGATGCGGCGGTTGCGGAAGATATCGAGATAGGTCTGGAAATTCATGGATGGGGCGGCCGTGTGCCGCCCGCGCGGCTGCGCGGGCGCCGTGTATTATTGCACCACCTGTTTGCCTGCTCTCCGATTGCGCCCAAGGAATCGCCCATGCGTCGCCGCCTCCAAGGTGTTCAGCGTCCCTTCCGACTGCGGCTGGCCCGTGCGCTGGCGCTGGCCGCGGCCGTGCTGCCGCTCGGCTGGAGCGTGCCGGCGCCGGCGCAGCCGCAGGACGGCAGTGCCGCTGGCATCCGGCTGAACCCGGGCGGCTCGGCGGTGCGCAATATCGTGCCGGCCGAGGTGATCGAGCAGCAGGCCGTGCAGGAGTACGAGCAGCTCAAGCAGGAGGCCATCGCCAAGCGCGCCCTGGCGCCCGACAATCACCCGCAGCTGGTGCGCCTGCGCGCCATCGGCAAGCGGCTGCTGCCGCAGACCGCGCGCTGGAATGAGCGCGCGCGCCAATGGCAGTGGGAGATCAACCTGATCGGCTCGAAGCAGGTCAATGCCTTCTGCATGCCGGGCGGCAAGATCGCGGTCTATACCGGGCTGCTCGACCAGCTCAAGCTGACCGACGACGAAGTCGCCATGGTGATGGGGCACGAGATCGCGCACGCGCTGCAGGAGCATGCGCGCGAGCGCGCCGCCAAGTCCGAGATTACCAACCTGGGCGCCAACGTGATCTCGCAGCTGTTCGGCTTCGGCAACCTCGGCAATATGGCGCTGGGCACCGGCGCGCACCTGTTGACGCTGCGCTTTTCCCGCTCGGACGAATCCGAGGCCGACCTGATCGGCATGGATGTGGCTGCGCGCGCCGGCTACGATCCGCGCGCGGCGGTGTCGCTGTGGCAGAAGATGGGCAAGGTCTCGCAGTCCGGCGCCGAGTTCCTGTCGACCCATCCGTCCGGGCGCAGCCGCATCGCCGACCTGGAAAAGCACTTGCCCGAGGTGCTGCCGCTGTACGCGCGCGCGATCCACACCACGGTGGACAAGCTGCCGCCCTACCGCCCCAATATGGCGGGGCTGGGCGCTGCGCCGGTCGATGCCGGCGACGAGGACCGGCAAAAGCCGCTGAAGCGCTGAAGCACGGAACGGCGCCGCGGCCATCCGCGCCGCATTCCGCACAGCGCCTTGATGGCCTGAAGCCGGCGCCAGGGACAATGCGACAACCGCAAGGGGGACCCGCATGAGCCTGAACCGCATGAGCCCGTCGGAACGGCGGGCCGCGTATATGCTGATCTTCGCCGGCTGCGAGGCCGAGCCCGACCGCTTCACCAGCGACCTGCCGGTCAGCTCCGAAGTCTGGCTGCTGTATGCGTCCGGCGAATCGTTCGAGGTGCCGCGCGGCCTGCTGCTGACCCCGCACCACGGCGCCGGCATAGCCGCGCTGCGCGCCGCGGTGCTGCGGCGCCTGCCGGCGCTGGCCGGGCCGGCAGCCGACGAAGCCGGCCCGCGCTTCCTTGCCGCCAATGAATCCCACCTGCTGGCGCAGATCGACTTCTTCGACATGCTGCGCCTGCTGCCGCTTACCGCCTGGTGGCAGCGCGAGGTGCGCGTGCCGATGGCCGACATCAGGTGGACGCCCGCCGCGCGCAGCGCGCTGGCGCTGAGCCTGACCGGCGATGCGCTGGTGCGCTGGCTGGGCGAATCGGTGCTGGCCCATGTCGGCAGCGAGGCGGCGCTGGCGCGCTTCAAGGACATCGGCTACACCGCGGCGCGTACCCGCTTCGGCGGCCTCGCCGCGCCGGCCGGACAGGCGCTGGGGCGGCTGGTCAATGTCGCCGCGCAGTACGTCGCGCTGACGCTGCTGGGCCTGCACGACGACAGTTTCCCGCCCGGAGGCCTGACGCGGCGCGTCACGCAGGCCAGCCGCCAGGTGCTGGAGACGCTGTGGGACTGCCTGCGGGAGGACCATGTGGAGGACGCTGCCAAGCCGGCAGCCGGCATGGCTGCCGGGGACGTCGCCGCTGCCGCCGCCATCTCGCCGCTATGGCGCATCTCCGTCAACCGGCCGGCCGAGCACGCGGTGTTCGCCTCGCGCAAGACCGTCAAGGCCGATGCGGCCATCCGCGTGTTCGATACCGGCGGACAGGGCGTGCGCTGGGCGGTGATCGATTCCGGCATCGACGCGCGCCATCCGGCCTTCTTCGATCCGCTCAAGCTGGACGGGCCGCTGCCGGTGCGCGACGGGCTGATCGCGCCGCGGCTGTCGCGCGTGGTCAGGACGCTGGACTTCACGCGCCTGTCGGCGATTACCAGTGGCCGCTTGCCGCCCATGCCCAAGGGCAAGCGCGGGCCTGGCGAGGCGGAACTAAGGCAGCGGGTCGCCGCGATTGCCGAGGACCTGGCGCATGGGCGCATCATCGACTGGTCGGTGATCGAGCCGCTGCTGGAAATCAGCCACGATGACCCGGCGCAGTATGTGGCTCCCGGCGGCAGCCACGGCACGCATGTGGCGGGCATCATCGGCGCCGGCTGGCCGGCGTCGGCCTACCTGGCGCGGCCGGACCCGATGCCGCTGCCGCCCGAACTGATGGAGGCCGGCGATGTCAGCGGCATCTGCCCGCGCATCGAACTGCTCGACCTGCGCATTTTCGACGCGCAGGGCAGGGGCGACGAGTTCGGCATCCTGGGCGCGCTGCAATACGTACGCTGGCTCAACCAGAGCCGCGACCGGCAATCGGTGCATGGCATCAACCTGAGCGTGGCGCTGCGCCACGACGTGCGCAGCTACGCCTGCGGCAGCACGCCGGTATGCGTCGAGTGCGACCGCCTGGTGGCCAGCGGCGTGATCGTGGTGGCGGCGGCCGGCAACTATGGCTACGACGAGGCCTTTGCCGCCGAACACATGGGCGCCGGCTTCCGCGGTCAGACCATCACCGATCCCGGCAATGCGCGCGCCGTGATCACGGTGGGCGCGACCCATCGCACCGACCCCTACCGCTTCGGCATCTCCTACTTTTCCAGCCACGGTCCCACCGGCGATGGCCGCATCAAGCCCGACCTGGTAGCGCCGGGGGAGAAGATCACCTCGACCGTGCCCGGCGGCACGCTGGCATCGATGGACGGCACCAGCATGGCGGCACCGCATGTGTCGGGGGTCGCGGCGCTGCTGCTGTCGCGCAACAATGAACTGATGGGCCAGCCCGAGACCGTCAAGACCATCCTGTGCGCTGCGGCCACCGACCTGGGGCGCGAGCGCGCCTTCCAGGGGGCCGGGCTGGTCGACGCGCTGCGCGCGCTGCAGCGCGTGTAGCCCGACGCAGCAGCGAGCAACAAAAAAGCCGGCAGTGCCGGCCTTTTTGACGTGCGGGAATGGCAGGCCTCAGGCGCGCAGTCCGCTGGCCTCGTCGGCGCCCACATGCACGTTCATGCATTGCACCGCCGCGCCGGCCGCGCCCTTGCCCAGGTTGTCCAGCCGCGCCACCAGGTTCAGGCGCTCGGCATTGCCGAACACGAACAGGTCGACGCGGTTGGTGTCGTTGTTGGCCTGCACATCGAAGAAACCGCCGTCGAGGTTGTCGGCGCTGTTGTACGGCATCACACGCACGAACTGTTCGCCTTCATAGTGCTGGCGATAGATCTCGACGATCTGCTCGGGGCTGACCTTGCGCGCCAGGCGCTCGGCGAATACCGGCACCGTCACCGCCAGGCCCTTCAGGAAATTGCCGACGATGGGGTTGAAGATCGGCGCCTGCGCCAGGCCGGCCTGCACGCGCATTTCCGGCAGGTGCTTGTGCTCCAGGCCCAGCGCGTAGGGGCGCGGGCTGTTCAGCTTCGGGTTACCGCCGGCTTCGAACTCGGCAATCATCGACTTGCCGCCGCCGCTGTAGCCGGTCAGCGAGAACGCCGACAGCGGGTAGTCGGCCGGCAGCACGCCGGCATCCACCAGCGGGCGCACCGCCAGCACGAAGGCGCTGGCATGGCAGCCCGGCACCGCGATGCGCTTGCTGGCGCGGATCTTGTCGCGCTGGCCGCGCGCCAGCTCGGGCAGGCCGTAGGCCCAGTTGTCGGCAGTGCGAAACGCCGTGCTGGCGTCGATCACGCAGGTGTTCGGGTTGGTCACCAGCGACACCGCCTCGCGCGAGGCCACGTCGGGCAGGCAGAGGAAGGCGACGTCGGCGGCATTCAGGAATCGTGCTCGTTCGGCCGGGTCCTTGCGCTTGTCTTCGGCAATGCGCAGCAGTTCCACGTCGGCACGACCGGAAAGATAGTCAAGCAGCCGGAGACCGGTGGTGCCTTCCTGACCATCGACGAACACTTTGAAAACCATGGCTGACTCGCTCTTTGAAATGCGGGAATGCGAAACCTCTCCTGCCGGGCGCAGGGGCGAACCCGCATTGTAGCGGGGATGGGGGCCTGTCGCAGGGGTTTGTACCAATTGGAGTCCTGCGCTTTGGCACAGTTCGCGGGTTGCGGGATTTAACCCAGTAGGTTAGTTTACATGGAGAAGGGGTCGGCGCATTACAAGCTGCGGGATGTGAAGGCCCTGTTGCTGGCGGGCAAGATGGAAATGACGTATGCCGCGTATTCCCATGCGGCGATGATGGGCCTGTGCAGGAGCGGGGTGCGCGACATCCTGGCCCGCCTCCAGCCAGCGGACTTCTACAAGAGCATGACAACGTACGACGACCATCGGATCTGGCAGGACGTCTACCGGCCCGTCACGCCGCATGGCGCCTTGTATGTGAAGCTCACCGTTGCCAGCGAGGTGTTGGTCGTTTCCTTCAAGCCAAGGTAACAACACCCAGACGAACAGCCGGAGGAGGCAGGATGAAGTGTCCCGAGTGCGGTGGCGCGGAACTGGTGGCGGGAATGCGCGACATGCCCTATACGTACCGCGGTGAGACCACGGTGATCCCGAATGTATCCGGGCAATGGTGCCCCAAGTGCGGCGAGGGCGTGCTGCCCCGTGATAGCGACTGGGTGAGCGAGGCAATGCTTGCCTTCAATCGGCAAGTCAATGCCGCCCTCGTCGATCCGTCCTATATCACCGAAGTCCGCAAGAAGCTTCGCCTGGACCAGCGCGAGGCCGCCGAAATCTTCGGCGGTGGCGTCAATGCGTTCTCGCGGTACGAAACCGGGCGGACCAAGCCGCCACTGGCGCTGGTGAAGCTGCTGCGGCTGCTGGACCGCCACCCGGAGCTGCTGGAAGAAATCCGGGCGGCCTGAATCGGCCTGACCAGCCCGCTGTCAGAGCGGAAAGTTATAGTCGATCGACAGCGGCGCGTGGTCGCTGAACTTCTCGTCCTTGTAGATCGAGCACAGCTGCGCAGTGTCGGCTATCTTCGGCGTGGCGAGGTGGTAGTCGATGCGCCAGCCAACGTTCTTGGCATAGGCCTGGCCGCGGTTGCTCCACCACGTGTACTGGTCCGGACGCGGGTCCAGCTTGCGGAACACGTCGACATAGCCGTGCACGTCGAACAGCTCGCCGATCCAGGCGCGCTCCTCCGGCAGGAAACCTGAATTCTTCAGGTTGCCCTTCCAGTTCTTGATGTCGATTTCCTTGTGCGCGATGTTGACGTCGCCGCACAGCACGATCTCGCGCCCGCTGGCCTTCAGCTGCAGCAGGTGCGGCAGGAATGCCTCCATGAAGCGGAACTTTGCCAGCTGGCGTTCCTCGCCGCTCGAGCCGGACGGCACGTACACCGAAATCACCGCCAGGTGCGGGTACTGCACTTCCACATAGCGGCCCTCGCTGTCGAATTCGGCATTGCCGAAGCCGGTGATGACCCGCTCAGGCTTGTGGCGCGTGTAGAGTCCGACGCCGCTGTAGCCCTTTTTCTCGGCGTAATGGAAAAAGCCGTGGTAGCCGTGTGGCGCCAGAAACGCTTCCGTCATGTCGGCGGCCTGCGCCTTCAGTTCCTGCACACAGACCATGTCTGCGTCCTGCTTGCCCATCCAGTCGAAAAAGCCCTTCTTCGACGCGGAGCGGATGCCGTTGAGGTTGGCGCTGATAATCCGTAACATTCGGGGAAATTTTGAATTCAGAGAGAAATGATGACGCAGCAGAATCCGCCCGCGGCGACAGCCGGTACTGATCTCAGCCAGACCTTTATCCGCTTCGCGCTCGACGCGGGCGTGCTGTCGTTCGGCGAGTTCGTCACCAAGGCCGGCCGCAAGTCGCCGTACTTCTTCAATGCCGGCCTGTTCAACCAGGGCGGCATGCTGGGCCAGGTGGCGCAATTCTATGCGAAAACCCTGCTGGCCTCGGGCGTGCAATTCGACGTGCTGTTCGGGCCGGCGTACAAGGGCATCACGCTGGCATCGGCGACGGCAGTGGCACTGGCCGGCATGGGACGTGATGTCGGCTTCGCGTACAACCGCAAGGAAGCCAAGGACCACGGCGAGGGCGGCACGCTGGTCGGGGCGAAGCTGCAGGGCAGGGTGGTGATCATCGACGACGTGATCTCCGCCGGCACCTCGGTGCGCGAGTCGGTCAACCTGATCCGCGCGGCTGGCGCTGAGCCCGCCGCGGTGCTGATCGCGCTGGACCGCATGGAAAAGAGCGGCACCGCCGAGCAGGTCGGCACCCACTCGGCGGTGCAGGATGTGCAGCGCGAATTCGGCATCCCGGTGATCGCCATCGCCAGCCTGAAGGACCTGCTTGCCTATCTCGATGCCTCGCAGGATCCGGCGCTGGGCGCCTCGCGCGAGGCCGTGGCGGCCTATCGTCAGCGCTACGGCGTCTGAAACCGTTGCAGAGGCCGGGCGCTGGCAGCCAGCGCCCGGGGCGTGGCCGGTAGGCACACGGCTGACTTTCAGACTGGGAGGGAGCGCGGCGTGGCGGCAAAGGAGCGGCAGGAACGGGCAGTGCGGCAGGCGGCAACGCCGTCCCCAACGGCGGAGTCCGCCGCCAACGGCGAGTCGCTGGCCGAGCGCGGCGCGCAGGTGCGGCCGCGCAAGCCGGTGCGCAAGGCGGCCAAGGCGCCCGATCGGCCCGCGCACGAGGCCTATGCCGTGCGCGCGCTGGTGCTGCAGGGCGGCGGCGCGCTGGGCGCCTACCAAGCCGGCGTGTACCAGGGCCTGGCCGACGGCGGCATCTTCCCTAACTGGGTCGCCGGCATTTCGATCGGTGCCTTGAACGCGGCCATCATCGCCGGCAATCCCCCGCAGCGCCGGGTCGAGCAGCTGCGGGCGTTCTGGGAACACATCTGCGCGCAGCCGTGGCTGCCCAGCCTGTCCTACACCTGGTTTGCCGATGAAGCGGCAAGCTGGCCCGAGCCGATGCGGATCTGGTTCGACGGCCTGCACGCGGCGCGCGCCATGCTGGAGGGCCAGCGCGGCTTTTTCCAGCCGCGCAGCTGGCCGGCGCTGATGTCGCGCTACTCGGACCCGACCCATGCCAGCTTCTACGACACCAAGCCGCTGAAGGCCACGCTGGAGCGCTTTGCCGACTTCGACCTGATCAATCATCGTCCCGACCTGATGCGGGTCTCGGTGGGGGCGGTCAATGTGCGCACCGGCAACTTCGCCTATTTCGACAATACCCGCGACAAGCTCTGCGCCGAGCATTTCATGGCCTCGGGCGCGCTGCCCCCGGGCTTTCCGGCGGTGGAGATCGATGGCGAATACTACTGGGACGGCGGGCTGGTCTCGAACACGCCGCTGGCCGAGGTGCTGACCGCGCAGCCGCGGCGCGACGCGCTGATCTTCCAGGTCGACCTGTGGAGCGCGCGCGGCAAGTTGCCGCACGACCTGATCGACGTGGCCGAGCGCCAGAAGGACATCCAGTATTCCAGCCGCACCCGGGCCATCACCGACTATATGCGCGAGCAGCAGAACCTGCGCCGCATGCTCAACGAGGTGATGGCGCTGGTGCCGCAGTCAAAGCGCGACAACGAGTGGTACCGGCGCGCGGCCGAGCAGTCGTGCGATGCGCGACGCAACGTGATCCAGCTGATCTACCGCGACAAGTCGTTCGAGAACCTGGCCAAGGACTACCAGTTCGGCCCGCTGACCATGCACGAGCACTGGACCAGCGGGCTCGAGGATATCCGCCAGACCCTGCGCCATCCGCACTGGCTGGCCATGCCCAGCCGCGAGCAGCCCTTCGTCACGCACGACGTGCATCGCGGCAACGGCGGCTGAGCCCGGCCGGCGCGCGCGGGCTCAGTCGACCTTGATCCTGGCCAGTTCCGGACGCGCGGGTGGATAAGCCGGCTTCAGGTCCGCGAATACCCGGGTCATGATCTCGGCCACCATCAGGTTACGGTGCGTCTTGGAATCGGCCGGCACCACGTACCAGGGGCACTCGGGCGTGCTGGTGGCCATGATGGCGGCCTCGTAGGCGTCCATGTAGGCCTTCCAGTGCTTGCGCTCGGCCAGGTCCTGGGTATCGAACTTCCAGTGTTTCTCCGGGTCCGCCAGCCGTGCCTCGAGCCGCGACTTCTGCTCGTCGCGCGAAATATGCAGGAAGCACTTGACGATGGTGGTGCCGGTCTCGGTCAGCATCGACTCGAATTCGCGGATCTGGCGGTAGCGCCGTTCGCATTCGGCGCCGTCTATCCATTGGTGCACGCGGGTGATCAGCACGTCTTCGTAGTGGCTGCGGTTGAACACCACGATCTCGCCCGACTTCGGCACCTGCAGGTGGATACGCCACAGGAAATCGCGCGCCAGCTCCTCGGGTGACGGCGCCTTGAAGCCCACCACGCGGATGCCCAGCGGATCGAAGCTGCGGAACACGCCGCGCACGGTGCCGTCCTTGCCGCTGGTGTCCATGCCCTGCAGCACCACCAGCAGCTTGCGGCGGTGCTCGGCATAGAAGATGTCCTGCTGCGCGTCGAGCGCGTTGCTCAGCTCGATGATGCGGGCCAGGTCTTCCTCTTTCTTGCCGCATGACAGCGGCTTGCTGCCCGGGTCGAAGTCGGCAAGGCGGAATCGCTTGCCCGAGGTGATGCGGAAATCGTCCAGCGGCATGGGCGCTCCATTCGCGATGATCTGCGGGATCAGGGAATCGGGCGCCCCGGTGACTGCGCTGCAGGGGAGTGAAAAGGGGCGCGCAGCCCCTATGGTCAGGCCGGCAGGGCCGCCAGGTCAATGCTGCCTTCGAACACAGTGGTGGCCGGGCCGGTCATGCGCACCGGTTCGGCGCCGCCGTCCCAGGCAATGGTCAGCTCGCCGCCATGGGTGTGGACCCGCACCGGCGAATCCAGCAGGCCGCGCCGGATGCCGGCCACCACCGCCGCGCAGGCGCCGGTGCCGCAGGCCAGGGTCTCGCCGGCGCCGCGCTCGTAGACGCGCAGGCGGATGGCGTGGCGGTCTTCGACCTGCATGAAGCCGGCGTTGACGCGGTTGGGGAAGGCCGGGTGGTGCTCGATCACCGGGCCGTCCTGCAGCACCGGGAAGTTTTCGACATCGTCCACCACCTGCACCGCGTGCGGGTTGCCCATCGACACCGCCGAGATCCATTCGGTGCGGCCGTTGACCTCGAGACCGTACAGCGTGTCGGCGCCCTCGGCATGGGTGGGCAGGCCCTGCGCGCGGAACGGCACGCGCGCCGGTTCCAGCTCGGGCGCGCCCATGTCGACCGTGACCTGGCCATCGTCCTGCAGCGTCAGCGTGATCACGCCGTTCATCACCTCGACGCGCACCGAACGCTTGTCGGTCATGCCCTGCTCGGTGACAAAGCGCACGAAGCAGCGCGCGCCATTGCCGCAGTGCTCGACCTCGCTGCCATCGGCATTGACGATGCGGTAGCGGAAATCGACGTCCGGGCGCGTCGGCTTCTCGACGATCAGGATCTGGTCCGCGCCCACGCCGAAATGCCGGCTGGCCAGCGCGCGCCACTGGGCCGGGGTCAGGTCGATCTGCTGGTGGATGCCGTCGAGCACGACAAAGTCGTTGCCGGCGCCATGCATCTTGGTGAACTTGAGTTTCATGGTGGGGATTGTAGCGGCGCGGCGCCGGACCTGCCGGGGCGCTCAGCGCAGTAGCGTCAGTTGCGCTCAGTAGATCTCGGGCTCGCCCGGCAGGCGGTGCTTGAAGCGCTTGTGCACCCAATAGTACTCAGGTACGCGCGGGCGGATGCAGTCCTCGAAAAAGGCATTCATGCGGCGCGTGTCGTCGGTCACGCTCGCGCCCGGGTAGTCGTCCCAGGCGGGCAGCACGCGCAGCACGTAGCCCTGGTAGTCGGGCAGCATCTCGGTGTAGATCGGCACCACCCTGGCGCCGGTCAGGCGCGCCAGCCGCGATACCGAGGTCAGCGTCAGCGCCTGCACGCCGAAGAACGGCACGAATTCCGAATCGCGCTCGCCGAAGTCCATGTCGGCGATCAGCTGCAGCGCCTCGCCCTTCTTCAGGCAGCGCAGGATGTCGCGCGCGCTGTCGTTGCGCGAGATCATGTTGGCGCCGAAGCGCCCGCGTGCCGCCTTGAGGAAGCCGTCGAACAGCGCGTTCTTCTGCTTCGTATAGAGCGATGCTCCGGAGCGGCCGACATGCTCGCGCAGGTGGATGGTGAGCCGGATCGCGCCGGCTTCCACGCCCGCCAGGTGCAGCGTCACCAGGATGTGCGGCGTGCCGTCGAGCGCAACCAGGCCGGCCTGGTCGTCGATCTGTACCCAGCGGCGCATCTGCGCCTCGCTGCCGGTCCAGAAGATGCCGCGCTCGGCGAAGCTGCGGAACAGGATGCGGAAGCTCTGGCGCGACAGCGCGTCGATCTCGGCCTCGGTCCGGTCCGGGAAGCACAGGCGCAGGTTGGCCTGCACCACCCGGCGCCGCTCGCTGGGGATGCGGTACAGCAGGCTGCCCAGCGCCTCGCCGAAGCGCGCGACGAAGGGATAGGGCAGTTTGCCCAGCACGGTCAGCAGGCCGATGCCGAGCCACGTGAACACACGGCTCATGAAGTCGATCGATCAGTCGCCGGCTCGGAATCCGTGCCCTCGGTAGCCGGCGTGTCCGGGGTGCCAGGGGTGCCCGCTCCGGCGGGTTGCTTGTAGCGGTTGTAGCCCCACAGGTATTGCGTCGGGCACAGGCCCACGAGATCTTCGATGGTGCGGTTGATGACCGCGGCGGCGGCGGCGGGATCGTCCGGCAGCATGCCGCCGTCCTCGATCACGCGCAGATGGCCGCGGTAGCCGGCGCCGCGCGGCAGCCGCTCGGCGAAGATCGCGACCACCGGCGCGCCGGTCAGTTGCTGCAGCCGGTGCACCAGCGCCATGGTGTAGGCGGGCTTGCCGAAGAACGGCGCCCAGTTGCCTTCGCCGCCGCTGGGCACCTGGTCGGGCAGGATACCCACCGCCTGGCCGCGCTTGAGCGCTTTCACCAGCATGCGCACGCCGCGCGGCGTCGCCGGCGCCATGTGCATGCCGGGGCGGGTGCGCATCTTCTCGATCCAGTCGCGCAGCCACGGCTGGTGCGGCGGCTTGAACAGCGCGGTCACCGGGCGATGCAGGGCGTGGGATTGCGGCAGCACCTCGAAGCAGCCCAAGTGCGGAGTCAGGATGATGATGCCGTTGCCGCGCGCCTGCAGCTTAGCCAGTTCGGGCCAAAGGTGGTCGTCGAAGCCGTACAGCTTCGCGCCGATCCGCGAGCGGCTCCAGAAGTAGGGCATCTCGATGATCATGCGCCCGGCCGAACGGGCGGCCTCGTCGATCATCGCGTCGGTGGCGTCGGGGAAGGCGAGACGGAAGTTCTCCCGCAGGCGCTGGCCATAGCGGCCCGGCAGTCGTGCGATCAGCAGGCCCAGCGCGCCGCCCGCGGCCTGCAGCAGCCGCAGCGGAAAACGGGAGATCAGCCAGAATAAAAAAGTCATCAGGCGCGCAAAAAGGGTCCAGGCAAGTCCGCCGCCGGGTCTGTGCCGGGATCAGACGGGCAGGCAGGCGTTGGTCCGGCATGCCGGCAAGGTGTCGTACCGCACGCCTGTGGCGCTGCAACGACGCCTGCAGGCGCGTATAATAGCGTGTATCGCCGAGTTAACTGACAACTTGCGGGGCGATGCGGCTCTAACCGGGCTGCCTGAAATACCGCTAAAGCGTCGCCGCCATGAACCGAACAGGCTGGCACGCAATAGCCAACCTGGAGAATAAGTTCGTGGCAAACGACTTCCTTTTTACTTCGGAATCCGTCTCCGAAGGCCATCCCGACAAGGTCGCCGACCAGATTTCCGACGCCGTCCTGGACGCCATCCTGGCGCAGGACAAGTATGCGCGTGTGGCAGCTGAGACGCTTTGCAACACCGGTCTGGTGGTGCTGGCCGGGGAAATCACCACGACCGCCAACGTCGACTACATCCAGATCGCGCGCGACACCATCAAGCGCATCGGGTACGACAACACCGATTACGGCATCGACTACAAGGGCTGCGCGGTACTGGTGGCCTATGACAAGCAGTCGCCCGACATCGCCCAGGGCGTCGACCGTGCCTCGGACGACTACCTGAACCAGGGCGCCGGCGACCAGGGCCTGATGTTCGGCTACGCCTGCGACGAGACCCCGGAACTGATGCCGTTCCCGATCTACTACGCGCACCGCCTGGTCGAGCGCCAGTCGCTGCTGCGCCGCGACGGCCGCCTGCCGTGGCTGCGCCCGGACGCCAAGTCGCAGGTCACGGTGCGCTATGTCGACGGCAAGCCGCACAGCGTGGACACCGTGGTGCTGTCGACCCAGCATTCGCCCGACATCACCCAGGCGCAGATCCGCGAGGCCGTGATCGAGGAGATCATCAAGCCGGTGCTGCCGGCCGAGATGCTCAAGGAAACCAAGTACCTGGTCAACCCGACCGGGCGCTTCGTGATCGGCGGGCCGCAGGGCGACTGCGGCCTGACCGGGCGCAAGATCATCGTCGACACCTACGGCGGCGCCTCGCCGCACGGCGGCGGCGCGTTCTCGGGCAAGGATCCGTCCAAGGTCGACCGTTCGGCGGCCTACGCGGCGCGCTACGTGGCCAAGAACGTGGTGGCCTCGGGCCTGGCGCGGCAGTGCCAGGTGCAGGTCAGCTACGCCATCGGCGTGGCGCGGCCGATCAACGTGACGGTCTACACCGAAGGCACCGGCAAGATTCCGGACGCCAAGATCGCGGAGCTGGTGCAGGAGCATTTCGACCTGCGCCCGAAGGGCATCGTGCAGATGCTGGATCTGCTGCGCCCTATCTATGAGAAGACTGCGGCCTATGGCCACTTCGGCCGCGAAGAGCCGGAATTCTCGTGGGAAGCCACCGACAAGGCGGCTGCGCTGCGCGCCGCGGCTGGCCTGTAAGCGCCGCGTCCGCGTCAGCTCCTGACGGCAAGCCCCGCCGGCCCGCAAGGGCCCGCGGGGTTTTTTGCGCGGGTTTGATCCTGGTCCAGCTGCCGCGTGACGCCGACGCCACGGCCGGCGCACGGAGTAAAATTCCGCCACGCCCTGCCGCCGCCACGGCGGCCACTCCAACACGGGTAACCGTTCCCAGAGGATGCCATGTCCGAAGCGCCTGTCCTTGCCCCGTCGCCCGCCGCCCGGCCGTCTGCTGCCGGCCAGCTCGACCTGATCCGTCCGCAGCCCTATACGGAGTGGGCGCCCGAGGTCACCCCCGAAGCGCGCGCCACGCTGCGTCGCGAACTGGAGCAAGGCGCGGTACTTTACTTCCCCAACCTGAAGTTCCAGTTCCAGCCGGGCGAAGAGCGCTTCCTCGACAGCCGCTATTCCGACGGCAAGTCCAAGAACATCAACCTGCGCGCCGACGACACCGCGGTGCGCGGCGCGCAGGGCAGTCCGCAGGACCTGGCCGACCTGTACACGCTGATCCGCCGCTACGCCGACAGCAGCGAGTCGCTGATCCGCACGCTGTTCCCCGAATACATCCCGCACATGACCCGCGCCGGCACCTCGCTGCGGCCCAGCGAGATCGCCGGGCGCCCGGTCAGCTGGCGCAAGGACGACACCCGCCTGCACGTCGATTCATTCCCGTCCAACCCGATGCTGGGCAAGCGCTTGTTGCGCGTGTTCCACAATATCGACCCGGCCGCGCCGCGCGTGTGGCGGGTGGGCGAGCCGTTCGGCGACTTTGCGCGGAAGTTCGTGCCGAAAACCCACGGCATGTGGCCGGGACAGGCGGCGCTGATGAAGCTGCTGCATATCACCAAGCGCCGCCGCTCGGAATACGACCATCGCATGCTGCAGCTGCATGACCTGGCCAAGGCCGACCTGGACTACCAGGCCAACGTGCCGCAGCAGGAATTCCACTTCCCGCCGGGTTCGACCTGGATCGTCTTCAGCGACCAGCTTCTGCATGCCGCCATGCGCGGGCGCGCGATGATGGAGCAGACCATCTACCTGGCGCCGCAGGCGATTTCGGACCACACCCATTCGCCCGAGGCGGTGCTGTCGCGCATGCTCGGGCGGCCGATGCTGGCGTCGTGAGCGACGCCCGCGCTCAGCGCAGCAGCAGGCGCAGCATGGTGTCGAAGGTCTTGCCGTAAGGCGGCTTGAGCAGGCCGGCGCCGTTCAGGCTGGCCTGGTGGAACACCGGCTTCACCTTCGAAAAGGTATCGAAGCCCGCCTGCCCATGGTACGCACCCATGCCGCTGGCGCCGACGCCGCCGAACGGCAGGCCGTCCTGGGCGATATGGAACAGGGTGTCGTTGACGGTAACGCCGCCGGCGACGGTCTGCTGCATCACATGGGCGATGGCGCCGCGGTCGCGCTCGAACACGTATAGCGCCAGCGGCCGCGGGCGCGCGTTGATGTAGTCCACCGCCTCGTCCAGGGTACGGTAGGTCACCACCGGCAGCACCGGTCCGAAGATTTCCTCGCGCATCGCGGTCACGCGGTCGGGCACGTCCAGCAGCAGCACCGGCGGCAGCCGCCGCGCCTGCGCATCCGGCTGCGCCTCCGATAGCGGCACCACGGTCGCACCTTGCGCGGCGGCCTCATCGACCAGCCCTGTCAGCCGTGCGAAATGCCGCGGGCTGATGATGCTGGTGTAGTCCGGGTTGCGCGCCAGGTCGGGATAGAGCCGGCCCACGCAGCGGCGCGCCGCCTCCACCAGTCGACCGCGCAGGTCCTCCGGCACCAGCACATAGTCCGGCGCGATGCAGGTCTGCCCCGCGTTCATCAGCTTGCCCACCAGGATGCGCTCGACCGCGCGCTCCAGGTCGGCGCCGGCGCCGACAATGGCCGGCGACTTGCCGCCCAGCTCCAGCGTCACCGGGGTCAGGTTGGCGGCCGCCGCGCGCATCACATGGTGGCCGACCGCGGTCGAGCCTGTGAACAGCAGGTGGTCGAACGGCAGCGCGGTGAAGGCGCTGGCCACTTCCGCATCGCCGTTGATCACCATGATCTCGTCCGGGGCGAAGTGCTGCGGCACCAGTTGCGCGAACAATGCCGCGAAACGCGGCGTGTATTCCGACAGCTTGACCATGGCGCGGTTGCCTGCCGCCAGCGCGCCGGCGAGCGGGCCGACGGTCAGGTACAGCGGATAGTTCCAGGGCACCACGATGCCCACCACGCCGAGCGGCTGCGGCACCAGGCGCGAGCGTCCCGGGCGGAACCAGAACCCGGTAGGCGCGCGCCGCACGCGCATCCAGCGCTTGCCGTGGCGCAGCGCATCGTCGATGCCGGCCAGGCTGGGGAACACCTCCAGCAGCGCGGTTTCCTGGCGCGGGCGATTGGTGAAGTCTGCGTGGATCGCGGCGGCAATTTCGGCCTGGTTTTCGGTCACCAGGCGCCGCAGGCGCTGCAGGCGGTCGGCACGCACGGTCCACGCGGGCAGCTGGTCGCGCCGCGAGGCGGCATGCATCGCACCGAAGACGGACGACAGGTCGGGAACTTCTCGCATGGCTGCGCTCCAGGATTTCCGCGCACATTCGCGCACCATCGCGCAAGATAAGGCAGCGCGCCGGCCAAGACAATGGAAGCTTGCTACCAGCAAGCCGATTCAAACGCCCGTCCGGCGCGCTCGCGCGCCTCTCCGTCAAGCCCGTGCCTTTGATTGTCGCCGCCCGCTCCGGCCTTGAGCCGGCGCAGCCAGCGCCTACACTGAATCTCACGGCTTGCCATCCGCTGGACGGACAGGGCGCGCGCCGGCGCGGCCCGGCTCACGCATGCGCGCCGCCTGCGGACTCGCGGGGAGACAGATGGAAACCACCTATGACTACGTCATCGTCGGCGCGGGCTCGGCGGGCTGTGCGCTGGCGGGGCGCCTGGCCGACAGCGGCGACGACACCATTGCGCTGATCGAGGCCGGGCACCACGACCACCATGTGCTGGTGCGCACACCCGCCGGGCTGGCGGCGATGCTGCCGCGCGCGGGGGCGCGCAACTACGGCTTCCACACCGTGCCGCAGCCGGGCCTGAACGGCCGCCGCGGCTACCAGCCGCGCGGGCGCGGGCTAGGCGGCTGCTCGTCGATCAACGCCATGATCTACACCCGCGGCCGGCCCGCCGACTATGATGCCTGGGCCGACGCGGGTTGCGATGGCTGGTCCTGGGACGACGTGCTGCCGTACTTTCGGCGCGCCGAATGCAACGAGCGCCTGGCTGGCAGCGACGACGATCCGCTGCACGGCGGCAACGGCCCGCTGCATGTCAGCGACCTGCGCACGCCCAACCCGTTCGCCGAGCGCTTCATCGAAGCCGCGCAGCAGGCCGGCTATCCGCGCAACGACGATTTCAACGGCGAAGAGCAGGAGGGCATCGGCTGGTACCAGGTCACGCAGCACGCGGGCGAGCGCTGGAATGCCGCGCGCGCCTACCTGCACGGCGGCAATGCGCGCGACCGTGCCTGCAACGGCGGCCGGGCGCGGCTGCGCGTGCTGACCGACACGCAGGCCCTGCGCATCGTCTTCGAAGGCCGCCACGCCGCCGGGGTACTGGTGCAGCGTGACGGCCGCCAGCAGCTGCTGCGCGCGCGTCGCGACGTGATCGTGTGCGCGGGCACGTTCGGCTCGCCGCAGCTGCTGATGGTTTCGGGGGTCGGACCCGCCGCGCACCTGCGCGAGCATGGTATCGACGTGGTGCATGACCTGCCCGGCGTGGGGGCCAACCTGCAGGACCATCTCGACGTGGTGCTGCACAAGCGCACCGCCGTGCCCGAGCTGTTCGGGGTGTCGTTCGGTGGCGTCGCCAGGCTGCTGTCCGAAATGCTGCGCTACCGGCGCGAGCGCGCCGGCATGATGTCGAGCAACTTCGCCGAGGCCGGCGGCTTTCTGCGCAGCCACCCGGCGCTGCCCGAGCCCGATCTGCAGTTGCATTTCGTGGTCGGCCTGGCCGACGACCATATGCGCAGGCTGAATCTCGGCCATGGCTATTCCTGCCACGTCTGCCTGCTGCGCCCGCGCAGCCGCGGCGAGGTCCGGCTCGCCGCACCCGATATACGGCGCGCGCCGCTGATCGATCCGAAGTACCTCAGCGACACGCGCGACCTCGACGACATGGTGGCCGGCGTGCGCATCGTGCGCAGCATCCTGGCGCAGCCGCAGCTGGCCTGCTTCGGCGGGCGCGAGCTCTACACGGCCGGCCTGCGCGCGGATGGCAGCGACGATGCCGCCGTGCGCGAGCTGATCCGCGCGCGCGCCGACACCATCTACCACCCGGTCGGCACCTGCCGCATGGGCATGGATGCGATGGCGGTGGTGGACCCGCAGCTGCGCGTGCGCGGTGTGGAAGGGCTGCGCGTGGTCGATGCCTCGGTGATGCCCACGCTGATCGGCGGCAACACCAATGCGCCCGCGATCATGATCGGCGAGCGCGCGCACGACCTGATCCGCTATGCGCCGCGCGTGATGCTGCGGGTGCTGGAATCGATGGAGGCCTAGCCCTCGAAGCCGCGCGACGCCACCCGCCAGAGCGTGCCGGCATCCGCGTCCAGCGTGCCGAACACGCGCCCGTGCTGGCGCCCGAGCCGGCTGGCGACGAACAGTTCCGCGTTCTCGCGGTCGGCATGCGCCAGCATCAGTGCCGCCTGCGCAGTCAGCACCAGGCCTTGGGCAAAGCGGCGCGCACTGGCTTCGAGCTGGTCGGCGTTCTCGCGCAGCATGGCCTGCAGCGAGGCCAGTTCGGCGCGCACCGCGGGGTGGCCGCCGGCGCGGCGCGACAGGTCCTGCAGCAGCCGCGCGCCATCGTCCGGATTGCGCTGGAGTGCGCGCAGCACATCCAGGCACATGATGTTGCCCGAGCCTTCCCAGATCGAATTGACCGGCGCCTCGCGGTACAGCCGCGCCATCGGCCCCTCTTCGACATAGCCGTTGCCGCCCCAGACTTCCATCGCTTCGCCGGTGGCCTCCAGCGTGCGCTTGCAGATCCAGAATTTCGCCGCGGGCGTGACCACGCGCTTCCATGCCGCAGCCAACGGATCGCCTTCGGCGTGCTCGAAGGCGTGGCCAAGCTCCATCATCAGCAGCGTGGCGGCCTCGGATTCCAGCGCCAGGTCCGCCAGCACGTTGCGCATCAGCGGCTGGTCGCACAGCAGGCGGCCAAAGGCGTTGCGGTGGCGCGTATGGTGCAGCGCCTGCACGTAGGCCGCGCGCAGGATCGCGGCGCTGCCGATCACGCAGTCCAGCCGCGTACTGGTGGCCATCTCGATGATGGTGGGGATGCCGCGGCCTTCCTCGCCGATCAGGATGCCGGTGGCGTCGCGGAACTCGACTTCGCTGCTGGCATTGGAGCGGTTGCCGAGCTTGTCCTTGAGCCGCTGGATCTGCACCGCGTTGCGGCTGCCGTCGTCGCGAAAGCGCGGCACGAAGAAGCACGACAGCGGGCCGTCTTCGGCGCCCATGCGCGCGACCACAAGATGCGCATCGCACATCGGCGCGGAGAAGAACCACTTGTGTCCGGTCAGCGCGTATTCTGCGCCGCGGCCTTCACCACGCACCGGGCGCGCCACCGTGGTGTTGGCGCGCACGTCGGAGCCGCCTTGCTTCTCGGTCATGCCCATGCCGATCATGATCGCGGTCTTGTCGCGCCAGGGCAGGTCGCGCGCATCATGTTCGGCCGCATAGAGGCGCGGTTCCAGCTCGGCAAACAGCGCGGCTTCCTTGCGCAGCACCGGGATGCTGGCAAAGGTCATGGTGGGCGGGCACAGCGAGCCCGATTCCACCTGCGCCTGCAGGAAGTACCCTGCCGTGCGCGCCGCCCAGGCGCCCGCGCGCGGCTGCGCGAACGGCAGGGCCTGCAGTTGCTGGCCGCGCAGCAGCCCCAGCAGTGCGTGCCAGCCGGGGTGGAACTCGACCGTGTCGATGCGCTCGCCGATGCGGCTGTGGGTGTGGAGCTCGGGCGCATGGCGGTTGGCATCGGCTGCCCATTGCTGCACTTCCGGCTCGCCCAGCCGCGCGCCGAACTGCCGCAGCGCATCGGCGTGCCAGCCGCCGCCCAGGCGTTCCAGCGCGGCCCGCACCATGGGATCGCTGTCGAACAGGTTGTAGTGCGCGAGATCCGGCACCTGGTTGAAGACGCGGTGCGTGGCGGCGTCGGTCATGGTGTCTCCTGGTTCGGGGCTGGCCGTTTGCTTGCATGGTAGATCACGGCCGCGCGCGCATGAGTGCATGGTGGAGCGCTTACAGTGTCTTTTTGCGATGCAGCATGCGCGATTCGATACCTTTTTGCACAGCTGTGGCACCACCCACGGTGGCCAACTGGCACTGGCGCCCACCGGTGCTCTGTGCTTAAATTCACCCCGTTGGATGAAACAGGGGTGCCGTGCGGATGGGCCGCGCGGCTGAGAGAGTCCCTTCGAACCCGATCCGGTTAGTACCGGCGTGGGAAGTTTCAGCAAGACCAAGCCTCTTGTCCCTACGGGACTCGCCACCTCGGCCACAAGCCAGGCGGCGCTCACAGGGCTCCTGGTTTCGTCCACCCCGCAAGAGAGAGAGGACGACACCCATGGCCCGTACTGCCCCCGCTGCATCCTTCGAATCGCTCGAAAGCGATCTCGACCAGAAATTTGCCTACCCGGCTTCGAGCAAGACCTACCTGACCGGCAGCCGCCCGGATATCCGCGTGCCGCTGCGCACCATCCTGCAGACCTCGACGCGCACGGAAAAGGGCGAGATGCCCAATCCGCCGATCCCGGTGTACGACACCTCGGGCCCGTACAGCGATCCGGACGTGCATATCGACCTGAAGGCCGGCCTGCCGGCCGTGCGCGCCAAATGGATCGAGGAACGCGGCGACACCGAGGTGCTGCCAGGCCTGTCGTCGGAATACGGCCGCGACCGCGCCAACGACCCGGCCACCGCGCACCTGCGCTTTGCCCAGCTGACCAACCCGCGCCGCGCCAAGGCCGGTGCCAACGTGTCGCAGATGCACTATGCGCGCAAGGGCATCATCACGCCGGAAATGGAATACGTGGCGCTGCGCGAGTCGCTCAACCTGCAGGCGCTGTACGACAAGCCGGAATACAAGGCGCTGCTGCGCCAGCATCCCGGCAACGCACTGGGCGCCGGCCTGCCGCTGCGTCCGGAAGACATCACGCCGGAATTCGTGCGCCAGGAAATCGCCTCGGGCCGCGCCATCATTCCCGCCAACATCAACCACACCGAACTGGAGCCGATGGCGATCGGGCGCAATTTCCGCGTCAAGATCAACGGCAACCTCGGCAACTCGGCGGTGACCTCGTCGCTGGCCGAAGAAGTGGAAAAGATGGTGTGGTCGATCCGCTGGGGCGCCGACACCATCATGGACCTGTCCACCGGCAAGCATATCCACGAAACCCGTGAATGGATCCTGCGCAATTCGCCGGTGCCGATCGGCACGGTGCCGATCTACCAGGCGCTGGACAAGACCGGCGGCATCGCCGAGGACCTGACCTGGGAGATGTTCCGCGACACGCTGATCGAGCAGGCCGAGCAGGGCGTGGACTACTTCACCATCCACGCCGGCGTGCTGCTGCGCTACGTGCCGCTGACCGCCGACCGCGTCACCGGCATCGTCTCGCGCGGCGGTTCGATCATGGCCAAGTGGTGCCTGGCGCACCACAAGGAAAACTTCCTGTACACGCACTTCGACGAGATCTGCGAGATCATGAAGGCCTATGACGTGTCGTTCAGCCTCGGCGACGGCCTGCGTCCGGGCTGCATCGCCGACTCCAACGACGAGGCTCAGTTCGGCGAGCTGCGCACGCTGGGCGAGCTGACCGCCAAGGCGTGGAAGCACGACGTGCAGGTGATGATCGAGGGCCCGGGCCACGTTCCGCTGCAGCGCATCCAGGCCAACATGGACGAAGAACTCAAGCATTGCTACGAGGCGCCGTTCTACACCCTGGGACCGCTGGTGACGGACATCGCCCCCGGCTACGACCACATCACCAGCGGCATCGGCGCGGCCAATATCGGCTGGATGGGCACGGCCATGCTGTGCTACGTCACGCCCAAGGAGCACCTGGGCCTGCCGGACAAGGAAGACGTGCGCGAGGGCATCATCACCTACAAGATCGCCGCCCATGCCGCCGACCTGGCCAAGGGCTGGCCGGGCGCGCAGCTGCGCGACAACGCGCTGTCCAAGGCGCGCTTCGAGTTCCGCTGGGAAGACCAGTTCAACCTGGGCCTCGACCCGGAACGCGCGCGTTCGTACCACGATGCCACGCTGCCGGCCGAGGGCGCCAAGATCGCCCACTTCTGCTCGATGTGCGGGCCGAAGTTCTGCTCGATGAAGATCACGCAGGAAGTGCGCGACTACGCCGCCTCGCTGCCCAAGGAAGCGCAGCAGGGCATGGAAGAGAAGTCGATCGAGTTCCTGAAGAAGGGCAGCAAGATCTACTCGTAAGGCAGTTGCATAAAATCTGCCGAAGTCACGGCAGGACGGGCATGGCCTCGCAAGCCATGCCCGCGCAAGATCCGCCGCCGCGCAGCGCCCCGCGCGGCGGCACCCATAACAAGGAGGCCGGACGCGGCCGCATTGGCGCGCCCGGTACAACACCCTCATGACAGCAGTGCAGTCGTTTGACGTCGCCATCCTCGGGGCCGGCCTTGCCGGCCGCCTGGCTGCCTGGTTGCTGGTCCGCAGCGGTGCCCGCGTGGCGCTGGTGGAGCGGGCCGGCCCGGACGGCGCGGGCTCGGCCGCCTATGTGGCCGCGGCCATGCTGGCGCCGCTGGCCGAGTCGGCCATCGCCGAGCGCCGCATCGTCGACCTTGGCCTCGCCAGCGTCGACCTGTGGCGCGCATGGCTGGCCGAACTGGCGGAGCTGGCGGAGCCGGTCTTCTTCCAGGAAGACGGCACGCTGGTGGTCTGGCATGCGCGCGACCGCGCCGAGATGTCGCTGTTCACCAGCCGCGTGCGCGCGGTGGCGCCGCCGGAGCTGGTGGCGGAGCGGCTGCGCGCGCTCGACGGCAAAGGCGTGGGCGAGGCCGAGCCGGCGCTGGCGGGCCGCTTTCCGCAGGGGCTGCTGCTGGCCGGCGAAGGCCAGCTCGACAACCGCGGCGCGCTGCGCGCGCTGCTGTCGTGCGCGGTCAGCGAAGGCGTGCATTGCGTGTGGGAGGCGGGCGAGGTCGATGCCGGCTCGCTGCCCCAGCTTGGCATCCACGCCGATGTGGTGCTGGACTGCCGTGGCCTGGGGGCACGCGGCGCGTGGCCGGCGCAGCCCGGCGGCAGCAAGCCCGGCCTGCGTGGGCTGCGCGGCGAAGTGGTGCGCGTGCATGCGCCCGACGTCAAGCTGCACCGCCCGGTGCGCCTGCTGCATCCGCGCTACCCGATCTATATCGCGCCCAAGCCCAACGACCTGTATGTGATCGGCGCGACCGAGCTGGAAAGCGAGGACGATTCGCCGATGAGCGTGCGCTCCGCCTTGGAGCTGCTGTCGGCCGCGCATTCGCTGCACCCGGCCTTCGGCGAGGCACGCGTGCTGGAGCTGAACGTGCAGCGCCGCCCGACCCGCCCCGACCACCTGCCGGCGATCCGCGTCGACCAGCGCGCGCGCGTGGTGCGCGTCAACGGCCTGTACCGCCACGGCTTCCTGATCGCCCCGGCGGTGACCGAGGCCGCGTGCGCGGTGGTGGGCGCGCTGCTCAACGGCGATCCCGCCGCGCATGCCGTGCCTGCCGCGCTGCGCTGGCCCGGTATGATCGAGGCGGTGACGGAAGCGCCGGCGCCCACCGTTGGCGCGCGCTCCGGAACGCTGCATTAACGCAACACTGACATGGATATCCTGCTCAACGGCCGACCGCTCGCCCTTGCCGAATCCGCCACGCTGGCGGACGCGGTCAGCGCGGCGCAGATCGCGCCCCCCTTTGCCGCGGCGGTCAACGGCCAGTTCGTGCCGCGCGCCGCGCACGCCAACACTCCTCTTGCGGCCGGCGACCGCATCGACCTCGTGCAACCCGTGACGGGAGGCTGACCCATGACCTTCGAACCTTCCGCAACCCTGCGCGACCCGTTCGTGCTGTATGGCGAATCATTCGGCTCGCGCCTGCTGCTCGGCACCGCGCGCTATCCGTCGCCGGCCACGCTGGAAGCGGCCGTGCAGGCCTCCACCCCCGCCATGATCACGGTCGCGCTGCGCCGCCAGGGCGCGGTCGGCGATGGCGAGGGCGGCCAGGCGTTCTGGCAGATGCTCAAGGCGCTGAACGTGCCGGTGCTGCCCAACACCGCCGGCTGCTTCACCGCGCAGGAGGTCATCACCACCGCGATGATGGCGCGCGAGGTGTTCGAGACGCCGTGGATCAAGCTCGAGCTGATCGGCGACGACTACACCCTCCAGCCCGACACGCTCAACCTGCCGGCCGTGGCCGAGACCCTGATCAAGGACGGCTTCAAGGTGCTGCCGTACTGCACCGAGGACCTGGTGCTGTGCCGCCGCCTGCTCGACGTCGGCTGCCAGGCGCTGATGCCGTGGGCCGCGCCGATCGGCACCGGCCGCGGCGCGGTCAACCCGCACGCGATGCGGGTGCTGCGCGAGCGCCTGCCGGATACGCCGCTGATCGTCGATGCCGGCCTGGGCCTGCCGTCGCATGCGGCGCAGGTGCTGGAGTGGGGCTACGACGGCGTGTTGCTCAACACCGCGGTGGCGCAGGCCGCCTACCCGGTCGACATGGCACGCGCCTTCGCCCAGGCCGTGGCCGCGGGCCGCACCGCCTATTTGGCCGGGCCGATGCCCGAGCGCGAAGTCGCGCAGGCCAGCACCCCGGTGGTGGGCATGCCGTTCTGGCATGCCGACGACACGGAGCAGCGCGCATGACCCGCCGCGCCGTGCACGCCCCCAGCGACGGCCCGCTGCGCCAGGCGGTGCTGGAACACTATGGCGATACCTTCGGCGTCGACGACAAGCCGTGGCAGGCCTGGCACCTGCAGGACGCGCCGGCGCAGCCCGGCGCCCACGACGTGCTGCTGTCCGACGGCGAAGCCGATGCCGACACCATCGCGCGCGTTGGCGCCGCCGGCGCCACACTGATCGAGACCGACCGCGAAGGCGGCCAGTGGATCGACACGGTGCGCTCGCCGATGGGCACGTGGGTGTTCTCGGTCGCCGCGGATACCGGCCAGCCGCATTCGCCAGCCTTCGTCGCGGTGCTGCTGGCCTGCCTGTCGCTGCATTTCCCGGCCCACGATGCGCTGTGCCTGGCGCGCGCCTGGGCCCCGGGCTCGGCCGACTGGCCGTCCGACTTCGCGCGCTTCCCGCACGTGCGCCACGCCGCGCTGGTGGCGCCCGAGCACACCGTCGCGCCGTTCGCGCCGTGCCCCGCGCTGGGCCTGTACGTGGTGGTGCCGAACGCCGACTGGATCGAGCGCCTGGCGCCGCTGAACGTGCCCACGCTGCAGCTGCGCTTCAAGTCCGGCGACGCCGCCGCGGTGCGCGCGGAGATTGCGCGCGCGGCCCAAGCCATGCAGGGCTCGTCGTCGCGCCTGTTCATCAACGACCACTGGCGGGCGGCGCTCGATTACCACGCCGCCCATGGCGCGCACAGCGGCATCTACGGCATCCACCTGGGCCAGGAAGACCTGGACGATGCCGACCTCGACGCGATCCGCGCGTCCGGGCTGCGGCTGGGCGTGTCCACGCACGGTTACGCCGAGATGCTGCGCGTCGCGGCGATCCGCCCCAGCTACCTGGCGCTGGGGGCGATTTTCCCCACCACTACTAAGGTGATGCCGACCCAGCCGCAGGGCATGGGCCGGTTCCGCGCCTACGTGATGCTGATGCAGCCGGTGATCCCGTCGCTGGTCGGCATCGGCGGCGTCAATGCGTCGAACCTGCGCGAAGTGCTGGCGGTCGGCGTCGGCAGCGCGGCCGTGGTGCGCGCTGTCACCGAGGCCGACGACGTGCCGGCCGCGGTGGCCCGGCTCGTCAGCCTGTTCCCGGCCGGCTGAGGGCGCCGTGGCCGCCCCGCGCATTCGCCTGGCGGCCGTGGACGACCTGCCGCGGCTGCCGGATATCGAGCTGGCCGCAGCCGCGCTGTTCCCGGAGGGCGACCTGCCGGCCCTGCTGCGCCTGGTCAGCACGCCGCAGCCGGCACTGGCCGCAGCGCAGCGCGAAGGGCGCCTGTGGGTGGCCGAGCATGGCGGCGAAGTGGCCGGCTTCGCGCTGGCCAGCTGCCATGGCACATGCGGCTATCTCGACGAGATGGACGTGCATCCCGACCATGGCCGGCGCGGCATCGGGCGCGCGCTGGTCGGCACCGTGCAGGACTGGGCGCGTGCCGGCGGACTGCGCTCGCTGGGCCTGACCACGTTCGCGCATCTGCGCTGGAATGCGCCGTTCTATGCGTCGATGGGCTTCCGGCAGCTGCAGGACAGCGAGCTTTGCCCGTTGCTGTCGCAGGCCCTGGCGGCGCAGCGTGCCGCGGGGCTGCGGCAGCGCGTGGCGATGCGGCAGACTCTCTGAGCCAAATGTATCTCCCGCAAGCGGGAGAGGGGAGCAAACCGCCGCTGGCGACGGCCATCGCGTTTCCAAAGATTTGTGCGACATTCGCCCAGCGCCGGGAACCGATGCAAGACCCGCCGCTATGATGTTGGCCAGCATTCCCCGCCAACCACCCAGCCCCGCCCACCATGTCGACCCAGCTCCCCGCCATCATCCCCGCCGCCCCCGGCACGCCTGAAAAGCCCTATTTCGGCATCGACGTGCCGCTGATGCGCTATTTCGGCCTGCAGCCGGAGCTGATCGAAGAGGGCTACTGCCGCACCCGCCTGCCGGCGCATCCGCAACTGGTGAACAGCCGCGGCGACGTGCATGGCGGCACGCTGATGGCGACGCTCGACTTCACCTTGAGCGGCGCCGCGCGCTCGCATGCGCCGACGGAAACCGGCGTGATCACCATCGACATGTCGACCCATTTCCTCGCCGCCGCGCGCGGCGAGCTGACGCTGGAAGCACGCTGCCTGCGCCGCGGCGCGCGCATTGCGTTCTGCGAGGGCGAGGTGAAGGATGCCGACGGCAACGTGGTGTGCGTGGCGCGTGCCGCATTCAAGCTGGTGCCGTTGTCCAGCGGCGGCAACTGACACACTCGGTGACGCGCGCTCAGCCCAGCGCGCGCGGCGCGAAGGCGTGGTTCAGCGGCCCGTTGCCGCTGCCCAGCCGCAAGCCTGCGCCGGCCGCGATGGCCTGCGCCACATAGTCCAGCGCGCTCCCCACGGCCGCTTCCAGCGCATCGCCGCGCGCCAGCTGCGACGCGATCGCCGCCGCCAGGGTGCAGCCGGTGCCGTGCAGGTTGCGCGTCTCGACGCGCGGGTGCGTGAACACGCGCACGGTTCCGTCCTTCAACATCAGCATGTCGTCCAGCCCGCCGGCGAGGCCCGCCGCGCCATCGTCTTCCAGGTGCCCGCCCTTGAGCAGCACGGCCGGGCAGCCCAGCGCGATCAGGTCGGCGGCGGCCTGTTCCATGTCGGCGCGGCGCGCGATCCTGCGGCCCAGCAGGTAAGAAGCCTCAGGCAGGTTCGGCGTGACCAGCAGCGCGCGCGGGAACAGCAGCCGCACCATGGCCTGCGTGGTGGCGTCGTCGGACAGCGTCGCGCCCGAGGTCGAGATCATCACCGGGTCCACCACCAGCTTGCGCATGCCGTGCCGGTCCGCCGCCGCGGCCACGGCCTCGACGATGGCGGCGGTGCCCAGCATGCCGGTCTTGGCCGCATCCACGCCGATATCGCCGGCGACCGCGTCGATCTGCGCAGCCACCATGTCGGCCGGGATCGCATGCACGCCGGTCACGCCCAGCGTGTTCTGCGCGGTGATCGCGGTGATCGCGCTCATGCCGAAGCAGCCCAGCGCGGAAAAGGTCTTCAGGTCGGCCTGGATGCCGGCGCCGCCGCCGGAGTCGGAGCCAGCGATGGTCAGGGTGCGGGGTGGCGTTGGAATCATCTGTACGGAAATCAAGGAGGGCCGGTGCGCAAGGCCTCCGGGCACGCTACAATACCGCCACTCCGAGGAGCGTTGCAACGGATGGAGGCCCGCGAAGCACATCGCGCGGCCGGCGGCACAGCCGCCCCTGCCATCCGCCAGGCTCGGACTGTCTTCAACGGCGCTCGCTGATCCGTGGTCCGCACGGAAGCGAGTCGACCTATCCGCGAGCTTTGCATGGCCCGAGCGCCATGCCACGGCCGCCAGATTCCCGTACTCGTCAACTGCGTGCCACTCTTCACCGGGAGTGAAACATGAACGCTGTGACCGACCTGAAGCAGGACTACCTCGTCGCCGACATCAACCTGGCCGGCTGGGGCCGCAAGGAAATCGCCATTGCCGAGACCGAGATGCCCGGCCTGATGGCGATCCGCGACGAGTTCGCCGCCGCGCAGCCGCTCAAGGGCGCGCGCATCGCCGGCTCGCTGCACATGACGATCCAGACCGCCGTGCTGATCGAGACGCTCAAGGCGCTGGGCGCCGACGTGCGCTGGGCCTCGTGCAATATCTTCTCGACCCAGGACCACGCCGCTGCTGCTATCGCCGCGGGCGGCACGCCCGTATTCGCCTTCAAGGGCGAATCGCTGAAGGAATACTGGGACTTCACGCACCGCATCTTCGACTGGGCTGACGGCGGCACCCCCAACATGATCCTCGACGACGGCGGCGACGCCACGCTGCTGCTGCACCTGGGCGCGCGCGCGGAAAAGGACGCTTCGGTAATCGCCAACCCGGGCAGCGAGGAAGAAACCTTCCTGTTCGCCGCGATCAAGGAAAAGCTGGCCAGGGACCCCAGCTGGTACAGCCGCAACCTGGAAGCGATCCGCGGCGTGACCGAGGAAACCACCACCGGCGTGCACCGCCTGTACCAGATGGCGCAGAAGGGCGAGCTGCGCTTCCCGGCGATCAACGTCAACGACTCGGTCACCAAGAGCAAGTTCGACAACCTGTACGGTTGCCGCGAATCGCTGGTCGACGGCATCAAGCGCGCCACCGACGTGATGATCGCCGGCAAGATTGCCGTGGTGGCCGGCTACGGCGACGTGGGCAAGGGCAGCGCGCAGGCGCTGCGCGCGCTGTCGGCGCAGGTGTGGGTCACCGAGATCGACCCGATCTGCGCGCTGCAGGCCGCAATGGAAGGCTACCGCGTGGTCACCATGGACTACGCCGCCGAGCATGGCGATATCTTCGTCACCTGCACCGGCAACTACCACGTGATCACCCATGACCACATGGCCAGGATGAAGGACCAGGCCATCGTCTGCAACATCGGCCACTTCGACAACGAGATCGACATCGCCTCGATCGAGAAGTACGAGTGGGACGAGATCAAGCCGCAGGTCGACCATGTCAAGTTCCCCGACGGCAAGAAGCTGATCATCCTGGCCAAGGGCCGCCTGGTCAACCTGGGCTGCGCCACCGGCCACCCGTCGTACGTGATGAGCAGCTCGTTCGCCAACCAGACCATCGCGCAGATCGAGCTCTGGCAGGAACGCGACAGCGGCAAGTACCCGGTCGGCGTCTACACGCTGCCCAAGCACCTGGACGAGAAGGTCGCGCGCCTGCAGCTGCGCAAGCTGAACGCACAGCTGACCGAGCTGACCGAGCAGCAGGCAGCGTACATCGGCGTGAAGAAGGAAGGCCCGTACAAGGCGGATCACTACCGCTATTGATGCGCGTAGCAAGAAGGAACGCCCTCTCCTGTTTGCGGGAGAGGGACGCAGCCCCCGCCATTGAGCCAACCAAGGAACCGTCATGAGACTACTGGTCGTCTGGATCATCAACGCCGTCGCTCTGTTCGTCTTGCCTTACATCATCCCGTCGATCCACATCAAGAGCTTCGGCTCGGCGATGCTGGCGGCGCTGGTGCTGGGCCTGGTCAATACGCTGATCCGTCCGCTGCTGGTGATCCTGACGCTGCCGGTCACGCTGCTGACGCTGGGGCTGTTTATCTTCGTCATCAATGCGCTGCTGTTTCTGTTCGTCGGCAACCTGCTGTCCGGCTTTACCGTCGGCGGCTTCTGGGCGGCCTTGCTGGGCTCCATCCTGTACAGCGTGATCTCGTGGCTGCTGGCCAGCCTGCTGCTGGGCAACCGCGACGACTGACCCGCCTGACCCTATTTGCGCGCCGCGCCAACGCGGCGCGCCACCATCATGCAAGACCGCTACTTCAGCTTTGAATTCTTCCCGCCCAAGACGGCGGAGGGCACCGAGAAGCTGCGCAACACGCGCGCGCAGCTGGCACCGCTCAAGCCCAAGTACATCTCGGTGACATTCGGCGCCGGCGGCACCACGCAGCAGGGCACGCTCGACGCCGTGCTGGAAATCCAGCGCGAAGGCATCGAGGCCGCGCCGCACCTGTCGTGCGTGGGTTCGTCGCGCGAGAGCATCCGCGCGATCCTGCAGCAGTACCGCGACGGCGGCATCCGCCATATCGTCGCGCTGCGCGGCGACATGCCGTCGGGCATGGGCGAGATCGGCGAGTTCCGCTACGCCAACGAGCTGGTCGAGTTCATCCGCGCCGAGACCGGCGACTGGTTCAATATCGAGGTCGCGGCGTACCCCGAATACCATCCGCAGGCGAAGTCGCCGCGCCATGACCTCGACAACTTCGTGCGCAAGGTCAGGGCCGGCGCCGACTCGGCGATCACGCAGTACTTCTACAACGCCGACGCTTACTTCCGCTTTGTCGACGACGTGCGCGCGCTGGGCGTCGAGGTGCCGATCGTGCCGGGCATCATGCCGATCACCAACTACTCGCAGTTGATGCGCTTCTCCGAGATGTGCGGCGCCGAAGTGCCGCGCTGGGTGGCCAAGCGGCTGGAGAGCTTCGGCGACGACCGCGAGTCGATCCGCGCCTTCGGCCTCGACGTGGTCACCGCGCTGTGCGAGCGGCTGCTGGCCGCAGGCGTGCCGGGGCTGCATTTCTATACGCTCAACGCAGCCGGCGCCACCAAGGCGATCTGGCAGCGCCTGAAGCTGTAAGGACAATGCTGAAGGAGAGAGCTGTTTTAGGTGCTCCCAAGGCGCCCGAACTAGCCTAAGCAAGGTGTTCTCCCTCTCCCCTCATGGGGAGAGGGTTGGGGTGAGGGGTGGTTTGACTAGGAACCACATCAAGCGAGGCCAACGGTGTAAACCCACCGCCTTCGGCCTTTGATCCGCCTGGCCCTCACCCCCACCCCTCTCCCGCAAGCGGGAGAGGGGAGCTTGCTGCGGGCGTAGGCAGCAAGCTTCAGCTGCCGGCCACGCCCGCCACAATCGGTGCCATACTCGCCCCATGGTCACCGCCACCTTCCGCTTCTACGAAGAACTGAACGACTTCCTCGCGCCGGACCAGCGCCGGCGCGACCTGTCGTGCGTGTGCGCGCGCGCCGCCACGGTCAAGCACATGATCGAGGCGCTGGGGGTGCCGCATACCGAGGTCGAGCTGATCCTGGTCAACGGCGAGTCGAGCGGGTTCGAGCGGCAGCTGCGTGATGGCGACCGGGTCTCGGTCTATCCCAAGTTCGAACGGATCGACGTGTCGCCGCTGCTGCGGGTACGCGAACAGCCGCTGCGCGTGATGCGCTTTGTCGCCGACGCCCACCTGGGCGGGCTGGCGCATCTGCTGCGCATGACCGGTTTCGACACGCTCTACGACAACCATTTCGAAGACAGCGAGATCGAGCGCATCGCGGTCGACGAGGGCCGCATCGTGCTGACGCGCGACCGCGAGCTGCTCAAGCGGCGCGGCATCACGCACGGCTGCTATGTGCGCGCGCTCAAGTCGCGCCAGCAGGTGCGCGAGATCTTCGCGCGGCTGGACCTGGCGCGCAGCGCCCGGCCGTTTTCGCTGTGCCTGGACTGCAATGCGCCGCTGCGCGCGCTGGATGCGTCCGGCGCGGCCGGGCGCGTGCCCGACGGTGTGCTGGCGCGCCATCGCAGCTTCGTCACCTGCGACCGCTGCCTGCGGGTGTTCTGGGAAGGCTCGCACTGGCGCTGCATGCGCGCGCTGGTCGATGAGCTGGTGCAGGGCACCGGGCCCGCTCCGGGCTAGAACGCGCCCGACTCCGTCACGATCCAGTCCATGGCGATGTCATGCGGCTGCGCCTGCAGCGCAATGCGGCAGGCGTCGTAGCCGATGCCGATGGCGAGCGGGCGCTGCGCCATCGCTGCCAGGGTGCGGTCGTAGAAACCGCCGCCGTAGCCCAGGCGGAACTTGTCCGGGCTGAAACCGACACAGGGAATGATCAGCGCATCCGGCATGGCGGCCTCGGTGCCGTCGGGCACCGGGATGCCGTAGTGGCCGGTGGCCATGGGCGTATCCGGCGCCCACAGGTGGAAATCCAGCGGCGTGCCGGGCCGGCTGACCGAGGGCAGCGCGGCATGGCGGCCGGGCACGGCGGCGAGCCACTGCGCCACCGCGGCGCGCGCGTCGAACTCCTGCTGGATCGGCCAGTAGAAGCCCAGGCAGCGCACCGCCAGGCCCGCCAGCAGTTCGGACAGCGCGGCGGCGATGCGGGCATCGGCGGCGGCGCGCGCGGGCAGGGCGGCGCGCTGCGCCAGCAGTTGCGCGCGCAGCGCGCGGCGCTCGTCGGCAGGGATGGAGCTAGTCGCAGGAATGGAAGACATGGCGTGGGATAATGCCCTCGTCCGAACCAACACGGACGGCGGCGCCGCGGTTTTCGGCACACGGTGCAGGCGCGGGCGCCGCCGTCATCGACAAGGAAGAAGAATGCTGAAGGGAGTATATCTGCAGCGTGCAGGGCGGGCCGCCTGGATCGCGCTTGCATGTGCATTGCTTGTCACGCCCGTCCACGCGCAGAAGCGCCCGCAGGCGGTCACGCGCGCGCCGTCGACGGTGATCCCCAGCGATCCCGACGAGGCCTTCACCGCGCTGCGCGAAGCCGCGCGCAAGAACGACGTCGAACGCGCCTACGCGATCTCGGCCACGCTGGTGGACTACCCGGTGCCGTCCTATGTCGAGTACTTCCGCATCAAGCCGCAGCTGTTCGACGCCAGCGGCCTGGCCCGTATCGATGCGCCGGACGACCAGGTGCGCGTGTTCCTGCAGCGCTACAAGGGCGACGCGATTGCCGACCGCATGCGCAATGACTGGCTGCTGGTGCTGGGCAAGAAGCGCGACTGGGCCAATTTCGATGCGGAGTATCCGCAGTTCGCGCTCAAGGACGATACCCAGGTCGAGTGCTATGCGCTGCTGTCGCGCGCGCTCAAGGGCCAGAACGTCGCTGCCGATGCGCGCAACGTGCTGAGCGATCCCAGATACTACGGCGAAGGCTGCGTCGACCTGATCGGCTACCTGGCGCAGAGCCAGCAGATCCAGCGCAGCGACGTGGCCTTCCAGTCGCGCCTGGCGCTGGAGCAGAACTACGTCACGCTGGCCGGCAAGATCGCCGCGCTGCTGCCTGACGCGCGCGTGGACGGCGACACCCTGGCCACCATCGTCAAGATGGCGCGCTCGGACCCGTCGCAGGCGGCGGCCTACCTGGCCACGGCCCAGGGCACGCTGTCGCGCGACGAGCAGGGTGCGGCGTGGGGTGTGATCGGCCAGTTCGCAGCCAAGAAGCTGCTGCCCGAGGCGGCCGGCTACTATCGCCGCCAGATGGACCTGGGCGGCAACCAGTGGCTGTCCGACGACACCCAGGAATGGCGCGTGCGCGCCGCGCTGCGCCAGGGCGACTGGAAACAGGTGCGCCAGGCGGTCGAGCTGATGCGCCCGGAGCTGCGCGCCAAGGACCCCGCCTGGACCTACTGGTACGGCCGCGCGCTCAAGGTTGATGGCCGCGACACCGAGGCCCAGCAGAACTTCCAGCAGATTGCCGGCCAGTTCAACTTCTACGGCCAGCTCGCCAGCGAGGAACTGGGCAACCGCATCACGCTGCCGCCGCGCACCACCGTCAGCGACGCCGAGGCCATGGCAATGCGCGCGCGCCCTGGTTTTCAGCGCGCGCAGAAGTTCTACGCCATGAACCTGCGCTTCGAGGGCAATCGCGAGTGGAACTGGGAGCTGCGCAACATGAGCGACCGCGAGCTGCTGGCCGCGGCCGAATATGCGCGCCGCCTCGAGCTGCTCGACCGTACCGTCAACTCGGCCGACCGCACCCGCAACGAGCATGACTTCGCGCTGCGCTTCCTGATGCCGTACCGCGACATCATGCAGCGCGCCACCGACGAGGTCGGCCTGGACATGGCATGGGTGTACGGCCTGATCCGCCAGGAATCGCGCTTCATCATGAATGCGCGCTCGTCGGCGGGGGCGCATGGCCTGATGCAGGTGATGCCGGCCACGGCAAAATACGTGGCGCGCAAGATCGGCATGAGCGACTTTTCGCCGTCGATGATGGGCGATCCCACCATCAACATCCAGCTCGGCACCAATTACCTGAACATGGTGCTGACCGACCTGGACAGCTCGTGGACGCTGGCCTCGGCCGCGTACAACGCCGGCCCGGGCCGGCCCAAGGCCTGGCGCAGCACGCTGGCGCGGCCGGTGGAAGGCGCGATCTTTGCAGAGACCATCCCGTTCAATGAAACGCGCGGCTATGTGAAGAATGTGCTTTCCAACGCTACGTACTATGCTGCATTGATGAGTGGCCGGCCGCAGTCGCTGAAGTCGCGCCTGGGCACGGTCGCGCCGTCGGCGGTGACCACCACCAGCCTGCCCTGAAGTCGTCTGTTCTGGTCCGCCCGCCCCGGCATGGGGCGGGCACGACGGGCCTGCCGGCGTAGCGCAGCAGGCCCGGGCTGGCGCGGGTGCCGCGGCGTGCTTCTTTCCTGGCACGGAGGCAACATGCAGACCAGCAACGTCCTCGTTATCGGTGGCGCCGGCTTTATCGGCAGCCATCTCGTCTCGCGCCTGGCCGGCGCCGCCTCGGCCTCGGGCGCGCCGCTGGAACCCGGCGCCAATCCCGATTCCCCCATCGCCCCGGACCGCATCGTGGTCGGTACGCGCAATGTCGAGCATGCGCAGCACCTGCTGCTGCTGCCGCGCGTCGAGGTGGTGGAACTGGGCCTGGCCGACAATGCCGCGCTCGACGACGCGATCGGCTCGCTCGGCGTCGACGGCATCGTCGTCAACCTGGTGGGCGTACTGCACGGCGAGCGCGCCGATCCCTACGGCGAGGCCTTCGCCAGCGCGCATGTGGAACTGGTGCGGCAGATTGTGGCGTCATGCCTGTCCACGGGCGTGCGCCGGCTGTTGCATATGAGCGCGCTCGGCGCCGACAGCAACGGACCGTCGATGTACCTGCGCAGCAAGGGCGACGGCGAGCGCATCGTGCGCGCCAGCGGGCTGGACTGGACCATCTTCCGGCCCTCGGTGGTGTTCGGCCCCGACGACCATTTCCTCAACCTGTTCGCCCATATGCAGCAGCTCGCGCCGGTGGTGCCGCTGGCGTGCGCGCATGCGCGCTTCCAGCCGGTGTTCGTGCAGGACGTGGTGCAGGCCTACCTGAACGCCATGGTGAACCCGGCCACCATCGGCCATGGCTATGAGCTGGGCGGGCCGCAGGTCTATACGCTGGAGGAACTGGTGCGCTTTGCCGGGCGCGCCTCGGGTCATCCGCGCCCGGTGATCGCGCTGCCCGATGCGCTGGCGCGGGTGCAGGCCGCGGTCATGGAGCATATGCCGGGCGAGCCGCTGCTGTCGCGCGACAACCTGGATTCGATGCAGCTGGACAATGTGCTGGAGCGCCCGCTGGCGCCGGAACTGAACCTGCATCCCGTACACCTGGAGGCCGTCATGACCGACGCGCTGTCCGGGCGCAACCGCGATGCCGCGCTGACCCACATGCGCGCCAGCGTGCACCGCTGAGGCGCCAGCCGCGGCACGGCCTATGTGACCGGATTTCATATCGGTTGCGAGCGCATTTCACTTTGACGCGGGCGGCCGCGCTGGCAAAATGACTGGTCCGGCGCGCGGCTTCCCCGCCGTCCCGCGGGGCCGCGGCGCGTGGATCGCGGCCCGCGTCCGTGCCGTATCTCCCTCCGTTTCCTCCCCCAAGGACCTCACGATGAAGCTCGTCATCGGCAACAAGAACTATTCCTCCTGGTCGCTGCGCCCGTGGCTGCTGCTGCGCCAGGCCGGCATTGATTTCGAGGAAGTGCAGGTGCGCCTGTTCACCGGCAGCTTCGCCGCCGAGATCGCCCGCTACTCGCCCGCGGGCAAGGTGCCGGTGCTGGTCGACGGCGACGTCACCGTGTGGGATTCGCTGGCGATCTCCGAATACGTGGCGGAGCGCTTTCCCGAGAAGCAGCTGTGGCCGGCCGACGCCGCCCAGCGCGCGGTGGCGCGCGCGGTCTGCGCCGAGATGCATTCGGGCTTCGGCAACGTGCGCAGCCAGTTGCCGATGAACGTGACCGCGGTGCTGCCCGGCCGTGGCTGGAACGTCGCGGTGCAGCGCGAGGTCGAGCGCATCGCCGCGATCTGGGACGGGCTGCGCAAGCAGCATGGCGAGCGCGGGCCGTTCCTGTTCGGCACCTTCACCGTCGCCGACGCGTTCTTTGCGCCGGTGGTGAGCCGCTTCGCCACCTACGGCATCCACCTGCCGGACGACCGCGAAGACGCCAAGGCCTATGCCGATTTCATGCTGGCGCTGCCGGCGCTGCAGCAATGGATTGCCGGCGCGCGCGAGGAACGCGACTTCCTGGCCGACGACGAACCGTACCGCCTGGCCCCGGACCGTGCCGATGCGATAATCGTCACCCACTAGCAATCACGCCGGCACCGGCCACTAGCGGGTGACCCGTGCCGGCGCATGAAAAGGCCACAACCATGCAGGTGTATGCCGTGGGCGGCGCGATCCGCGACGAACTGCTGGGCAAGCCCAGCCAGGACCGCGACTACGTGGTCGTCGGCGCGACCCCGGCCGAGATGGAAGCCGCCGGCTACCGCCCGGTCGGCAAGGATTTCCCGGTGTTCCTGCATCCGCGCACGCAGGAGGAATACGCGCTGGCCCGCACCGAGCGCAAGACCGCGATGGGCTACAAGGGCTTTGCCTTCTACTGCGAGCCGGATGTCACGCTCGAGGACGACCTGGTCCGGCGCGACCTGACCATCAACGCGATGGCGCGCGCGGTCGATGCCGACGGCAACCTGACCGGGCCCGTGATCGATCCTCACGGCGGCCAGCGCGACCTGGCCGCGCGCCTGTTCCGCCATGTCTCCGACGCCTTTGCCGAAGACCCGGTGCGCATCCTGCGGCTGGCGCGCTTCGCCGCGCGCTTCCACGACTTCAACGTCGCCGCCGAGACCATGCGCCTGATGCGCGAGATGGTCGCCGCGGGCGAGGTCGATGCGCTGGTGCCCGAGCGCGTGTGGCAGGAACTGGCGCGCGGCCTGATGGAGGCGCGGCCGTCGCGCATGTTCGAGGTGCTGCGCGAATGCGGTGCGCTGGCGCGCCTGCTGCCCGAGCTGGAGCGGCTGTGGGGCGTGCCGCAGCGCGCCGACTTCCACCCCGAGGTCGATACCGGCGTGCACGTGATGATGGTGATCGACTGCGCCGCGGCACTGGGCGCGCCGCTGCCGGTGCGCTTTGCCGCGCTGGTGCATGACCTGGGCAAGGGCACCACGCCTGACTACGTGTTGCCGCGCCATATCGGCCACGAGCTGCGCAGCGTCAAGCTGCTGGAAGAGGTCTGCGCGCGCTTGCGCGTGCCCAACGAGTGCCGCGACCTGGCGGTGGTGGTGGCGCGCGAGCACGGCAATATCCACCGCTCGCTGGAGTTCAGCGCCGCCGCCGTGGTGCGGCTGCTGGAGCGCTGCGATGCACTGCGCAAGCCCGCGCGTTTCGCCCAGGCGCTGCAGGCCTGCGAGGCCGACAAGCGCGGGCGCAAGGGATTCGAGCACAGCGACTACCCGCAGGCCGCGCGCTTGCTGGCGGCGCGCGAGGCCGCGGCGTCGGTCGATGCGGGGGCCATCGCACGTGCCTGCGCGGATGACGTGGCACAGATCAAGGACCGGGTCCATGCCGCGCGCGTGGCGGCGGTGGCGCAGCGGCTCGGGGCGCAGCCGGGCGAATGAGTCCGTCCTGGCTGGCGGACGCAGGCGCTACAGCAGCTTGCCGATCACCAGCGCAATCAGCGAGATCAGGATCGTCGACGCGAACGGTAGCACGAACTCGCGCCCGAACACGCGGAAGCGCACATCGCCGGGCAGCCGGCCCAGCCCGACCTTCTGCAGCCACGGCAGCGCCGCGGACAGGATGATCACGCTCAGGAAGATGGTCAGGGTCCAGCGCAGCATGGCGGCTCCGGTGCCCTTACAGGGCGTGGCAGCGGTCGCCGCGGGCAAAGCCGGCCAGCGGCTCGCTGTCTTCCAGTCCGCGGTCGAGCCCGCGCGTGAGCGCGATCACCTTGAACAGCTCGCCCATCTCGGCCTCGGACAGCAGCTTCTGCACCGCATTGGCCTGCGGCAGGAAGGCGCGCGCGTCGGACGGGTCCAGCGCCATCAGCAGCTCGGTGATGCCGG
Organism: Cupriavidus nantongensis; assembly: GCF_041726985.1. Taxonomy (GTDB): domain Bacteria; phylum Pseudomonadota; class Gammaproteobacteria; order Burkholderiales; family Burkholderiaceae; genus Cupriavidus; species Cupriavidus nantongensis_A. Next base: position 221,858 of record NZ_CP168303.1, read on the forward strand.
CATTCATCAGGAAGCGCGCCTGCGAGGCAAAGCCTGCCACGATCAGCCCTGATTCCACCGCGGCATGCGCGATGCCGCTGAAATTGACGTGCGCGGTGATGTCCTGCAGGCCGGGGTACAGGAACGGATCCGGGTGCGCATGATGGCGGTAGTGGCACATCAGCGTGCCGCCGGCGCGCTGCGGGTGGTAGTACTCGCTGCCGGGAAAGCCGTAGTCGATGAAGAAGGCCGCGCCGCGCGCCAGCATGGCGCCGACCGCGCGCGTAAAGCCCTCTGCCTCGGCATGGGTCTCGGTGACGAGATCGTGGTCGCCGGGGATGGCGCGCAGCGCCGCCGGCACGTCGGCATCGGCCAGTGGCCGGTCCTCGAAGCGAAACGCGGGCGCGCCGCCATCGCCCTGCGGCGCGGCGCGCGCCACGCCGCGCTCATGCCAGCCGCCGTCGCGGCGCGCATACAGCTGCACCGGCATCGCATCCAGCACTTCATTGCCGACGATCACGCCTTCAAAGGTGGCCGGCAGCGTATCGAGCCAGGTGACGCGCTCGGCCAGGTGCGGCGCGCGCCGGGCCAGCGTGTCCTGCTGGCGCGCGCGCAGCTCGCCCGACAGTTCGACGATGGCGTAGGTGTCGGGCAATTGGCCTTCCTGTTCCAGCCCCAGCAGCAGGTCCGCCGCCAGCCGGCCGGTGCCGGCGCCGAATTCCAGCAGGCGCGGCATCCCCTGCGCCAGTAGCGGCGCGAACTGGCGCGCCAGCGTGCGGGCGAAGAACGGGCTCAGCTCGGGGGCGGTGATGAAGTCGCTGCCGTCGCGGGCATCGCGCCCGAACTTGGCCGAGCCGCCGCTGTAATAGCCCAGGCCGGGCGCGTACAGCGCCAGTGCCATGTAGCGGTCGAAGCCGATCCAGCCGCCGGCCGCATCGATCGATTCGCCAATACGGGCCGTAAGGGTATCGGAAGCGGCCTGCGCGTCGGCGGGGGGAAGGGGTAAACTAGCGGCTTTCTGCATCCTGCGATTGTAGCAATGCCCGCAACCGATACTTCCGCCAGCCAGGCTGGCCATGCGGCTGGCCATGCGGCTGGCCATACGGCTGGCCAGCCCGCCGCCCGCGGCGTGGCCCTCGTGACCGGCGGCGCGCGCCGGCTTGGCCGCGCCATCGCGCTGGAACTGGCGGCGCAGGGCTGGGACGTGGCCGTGCACTGCCATCGCTCGGTCGACGAGGCCGAAGCCCTCGCCACGCAGATCCGGGCGCTGGGCCGCCGCGCCGCGGTGCTGCGCGCTGACCTGGCCGACGAGGCCGCCACCAGCCGGCTGGTGGCCGATTGCAGCGCCGCGCTGGGCGTGCCGACCTGCCTGGTCAACAATGCCTCGCTGTTCCAGTACGACGTCGCCACCAGCTTTTCCTATGCGTCGCTCGATACGCATATGCGCACCAACGTGGCCGCGCCGCTGCTGCTGGCGCGCGAACTGCACAAGGCGCTGGCCGCGGCCGCGGGCCCGGATGGCGCCAGCAAGGCCGCCGAGAAGTCGGTCGAACCTCGCGGCGTGGTGATCAACCTGCTCGACCAGAAGCTCGACAACCTGAACCCGGACTTCCTCTCGTACACGCTCTCCAAGGCCGCGCTGCAGACCGCCACGGTGCAGCTGGCACAGGCGCTGGCGCCGCGCCTGCGCGTGGTGGGCGTGGCCCCGGGCATCACGCTGGTGTCGGGCGAGCAGTCGGAGCAGAGCTTCCGCCGCGCGCATCGCGTGACGCCGCTGGGCCAGTCTTCCACGCCCGAGGACATCGCCCAGGCGGTGGCCTACCTGGCGCAGGCGCGCGCCGTCACCGGCACCACGCTTTACGTCGACGGCGGCCAGCACCTGATGCCGCTGGCGCGCGACGTGATGTTCCTCACCGAATGACCTGCATCATCGGCCGCGCCTGACCGGCGCGGCACCCCCGCCTTACACTTCCCCCTTTCGTTTTCCGCCCATGACCATGCTCGCCGCCCTTTCCCACCCCAGCCTGCAAGACTGCCGACGCATGTTCCTGCGCAACTACGAAGTCCAGATCAATATCGGCGTGCACGAATTCGAGAAGAAGGGCGAGCAGCGCGTGCTGATCAATATCGACCTGTTCGTGCCGCTGGAGGAATGCACGCCGCAGGCGGACAAGCTCGACGAAGTGGTCGACTACGACTTCATGCGCAACACCGTGGCCGCGCGCATGGCGCAGGGCCACGTGCACCTGCAGGAAACGCTGTGCGACGACGTCGCGCGCGCCATGCTGAAGCATCCCAAGGTGCGGGCCGTGCGCGTGTCGACCGAGAAGCCCGACGTCTACCCGGATTGCGATTCGGTCGGAGTCGAGGTGTTCCATATCAAGCAGGCCTGAGCGGTCCTGCGGGCGCCCGCTGCAGTGCGCGGGCGCCTAAAGTAAAATGTTGCCCCTCGCGCCGCGCCGGCCATTCCATCCGGCGGGCGCCACGCAACAGGATGCTCCATGAGCCACTCGAACAACTTCTATCGCCTCGAGACGAGGCTGCAATCGCAAACCGGCAAGGCCATCGGCGACTTCGGCATGATCGAGGACGGCGACACCGTGCTGGTCTGCATGAGTGGCGGCAAGGACTCGTACACCATGCTGTCGGTCCTGATGGCGCTGCAGAAGCGCGCGCCGATCAAGTTCAAGCTGATCGCGATGAACCTGGACCAGAAGCAGCCCGGCTTCCCGGAACACATCCTGCCGGAATACCTGAAGTCGGTCGGCGTGGAATATGTGATCGTCGAGGCGGACACCTACTCGATCGTCAAGGAGAAGGTGCCCGAGGGCAAGACCACCTGCTCGCTGTGCTCGCGCCTGCGCCGCGGCGTGATCTACCGCACCGCCAAGGAGCTGGGCGCCAACAAGATCGCGCTGGGCCACCACCGCGACGACATCGTCAACACCTTTTTCCTGAACATGTTCTTCGGCGGCAAGATGAAGGCGATGCCGCCCAAGCTAGCCACCGACGACGGCGCGCATATCGTGATCCGCCCGCTGGCGTACTGCTCGGAGAAGGACATCGCGTCGTACGCGCGCGCGATGGAATTCCCGATCATCCCGTGCAACCTGTGCGGCTCGCAGGAAAACCTGCAGCGCAAGAAGGTCAGCGAGATGCTGCAGGAGTGGGAGCGGCAGAACCCGGGCCGCATCGACAATATCTTCTCGGCGCTGCGCAACGTGGTGCCGTCGCACCTGGCGGATACGGAGCTGTTCCCGTTCACCGGGCTGGCGACCGGCCTGGCCAAGGTCGACGAGGCCTCGCTGTTCGGTGAAACCACGTTCCAGCAGCAGCCGCTGACGTTTGCCGGCAGCCTGGACGAAAACCGCATGGAGTTCGTGCGCTTCGAGCGCACGCCGGCGGCGGAGCCGGCTGGGACGCAGTAAGTCCTGCTGCAGCCGGATGGCAGAACGCCCGCATGCGCGGGCGTTTTTTGCGTCAGGGCGATGCGGCTTCAGTTCGCCGCGGCCGACTGCACCGGCGCATTCGCCTTCTCGCGCATCAGCGCATGCGTGTCGTCGATCCATTTCTGGAAGCGCTCCTGTGCATGCGCCTTCTGTTCCGGCGTGGTCAGGTTGGCGATCGCCACGGTCAGCGCGATGCCGGCGTTGTTGCCGGCTTCGTGGCTGGCGGCGTGCCGGGCAGGCGGGTTCTGCCAGTATTCGCGGAAGCGGCGCAGCAGGTCGATCACCTGCGCCTTGGGCGGCTGCGTGGCCTGCACGTAGCGCACCATCTTGATCCATTCCTGCTGGCGCGCGACACGCTCGGCGTAGCGCGCCTCGGCATTCTGCACCACCGGACCAACCTTGGCGCGGATCGCCTTTTCCTGCTCGGGAGAGAAGCCGCCGTAGACCAGGCGGGCGTACTCCATTACCTTGTCGTAGCGCGCTTCTTCGCGCTCGGCCGGATCCGCATTGAGGAATTTCTTGCGGTACTTGGCGTTGCCCTCGGCAAACTTCTTTTCCATGCGCGCGATCTGGTCAGGCGTCAGCGTCAGCAGCAGGTCGGCCATGTCGGGCATGGCCTGCTCGAAAGACCGGCGCGCCAGTTCCTGCGAGGCGTCCTGGAAGTGCGCGACCTTTGCCGGCGTGAGCGGCTGGCGCACGTCGGCCTTGGCCTCCTGCAGCAGGTTGGCGATTTCCGGAAGCTGTGCCTTGCGGTGCCAGGCAAAGAAGCGCGCGATCGCCTCGCGCGTGAGCGGCTCCTGCGCTGCGCTGACGTCGACATAATTGTCGATCCACCAGTACGCCAGGCGGTCGCCCTGCTGGTAACCCAGCTTCATGGCGCTGCATGCGCACAGCGCCGCGGCGCCCACAATCACCAAAATACGCCGCGCCCAGCAATTGTGAAATTCGGAAACCACGGTCTGTTGCGCAGAATGCGCCATGTTAAAATCGCCGCGCATTGGAACCGGGCCCGCTCGCTGCCCGCCAGCCAAGTCCTGGCAAGGGTTTGCGGGAAGATGCGCTGGCCCGGCGGCAGGCTTGGGCAAGCCCCGGCGGCGCACTTTGCCAAACACCGGGCCAAACACCCGGACGGCGTTTTCCAGAATATTTTCGGACACACTCACTTAGGGGTCTCCTTGTGAATATCGTCATTCTCGCCGCGGGCATGGGCAAGCGGATGTATTCCGATTTGCCCAAGGTGCTGCACCCGGTAGCCGGGCGGCCCATGCTCGCGCATGTCCTGGATACGGCCCGTGCGCTGTCGCCATCGCGGCTGGTGGTCGTGGTCGGCCACGGCGCCGCGCGCGTGCGCGAGGCGGTGGCCGCTGACGATGTCGCCTTCGCCGAGCAGGCCCAGCAACTGGGCACGGGCCATGCGGTGATGCAGGCACTTCCCTTGTTGGACGACAACCAGCCTACGTTGGTTCTCTACGGTGACGTGCCGCTCACCAGCGCGGCGACGCTGCAGGCACTGGTGGCCGAGGCCGGCGCTCAACGCTTTGGTGTGCTCACCGTGGAAATGCCCGACCCAACCGGCTATGGCCGCATTGTGCGCGACGCGGCGGGCAGCATCGTCCGCATCGTCGAGCAGAAGGACGCGAGCGAAGCCGAGAAGGCCATCCGCGAAATCAACACCGGCATTATCGTGTGCCCGACCGGCCACCTGCGCAAGTGGCTGTCGACGCTACGCAACGACAATGCCCAGGCCGAGTACTATCTGACCGACACCGTCGAGCGCGCCGTCGCCGACGGCGTCGAGACGGTCTCGGCCCAGCCGGCGGCGGTGTGGGAGACGCTGGGCGTCAACAGCAAGCTGCAGCTGGCCGAGGTCGAGCGCATCCACCAGGGCAACCAGGCCCGGCGCCTGCTCGAGGCCGGCGTGACGCTGCTGGACCCGGCCCGCATCGACGTGCGCGGCGAGCTCACCTGCGGGCGCGATGTCACCATCGACGTCGGCTGCGTGTTCGAGGGCCGCGTTCACCTGGAAGACGGCGTGCGCATCGGCGCCCATTGCGTGGTCCGCAACAGCACCGTCGGCGCCGGCGCGCAGGTGCACCCGTTCTGCCATATCGATGAGGCCAAAATCGGGCCCGCCGGCCGCATCGGGCCGTACGCGCGCCTGCGCCCCGGCACCGAGCTGGGCGAGGACGTGCATATCGGCAACTTCGTCGAGGTCAAGAATGCACAGGTGGCGGCACACAGCAAGGCCAACCACCTGGCTTATGTGGGCGACGCCACGGTGGGCTCGCGCGTCAATATTGGCGCGGGTACCATCACCTGCAACTATGACGGGGTGAACAAGCACCGCACCGTGATCGAGGACGATGTCTTCATCGGCTCCGATACGCAACTGGTGGCACCCGTGACGGTGCGCCGCGGCGCCACGCTGGGTGCCGGCACCACGCTCACCAAGGAGGCCCCGGCCGACAAGCTGACGCTGTCGCGGGCCAAGCAACTGACCATCGACGCCTGGCAGCGTCCGGTCAAGCAGCCGAAGCAGTAAGTACCAGGGGCCGCCTGAGACTGGCGGCGCCACAGGATTCAAACCGGCGCCAGCGGCCTGCGGGCAGGCGCCAGCAAACGGGGGTTCAGCATGTGTGGCATCGTCGGCGCGGTATCCACGCGCAACATCGTTCCGGTCCTGATCGAAGGGCTGCGCCGCCTGGAGTATCGCGGCTATGACTCGTGCGGCGTCGCCGTCGTGCGCGACGATGCGGTCGAGCGCGCGCGCACCGTGTCGCGCGTCGCCGACCTCGACGCGCAGACTCAGGCGTCCGGCCTGTCCGGCTTCACCGGCGTGGCGCATACGCGCTGGGCCACGCACGGCAAGCCCGATACCGTCAACGCCCACCCGCACCTGTCGGGCGAGACCATCGCGCTGGTGCACAACGGCATCATCGAGAACTACGAGCCGCTGCGCGAAGAGCTGCGCGCGGTCGGCTACGGCTTCGAATCGCAGACCGATACCGAGGTGGTCGCCCACCTGATCCACCAGGCCTACAGCTATCCCAGCAGCGCCACGCGCGGCGACCTGTTCGCCTCGGTGCGCGCGGTCACCAAGCGCCTGCACGGCGCCTACGCCATCGCGGTGTTTGCCAAGGACCAGCCGGGCCGCGTGGTCGGCGCGCGCGCCGGCTCGCCGCTGGTGGTGGCGCTGGGCGAGAACGAATCCTTCCTGGCGTCCGACGCGCTGGCCGTGGCCGGCACCGCCAACCGCATCATTTACCTGGAAGAGGGCGATGTGGTCGAGATCACGCTGGACGGCGTGACCATCCACGACGCCGGCGACCACCCGGTCGAGCGTGAAGCGCGCGTGGTCGAAGCCCACGCCGCGTCGGTGGACCTGGGCCCGTACCGCCACTTCATGCAGAAGGAAATCTTCGAGCAGCCGCGCGCGCTGGGCGACACGCTCGAGGGCGTCGAAGGCCTGTCGCCGGACCTGTTCGGCGACAACGCCGCCGAGGTCTTCGCCGGCATCGACAGCGTGCTGATCCTGGCCTGCGGCACCAGCTACTACTCCGGCTGCACCGCGAAGTACTGGCTCGAAAGCATCGCCAAAATCCCGACCCAGGTCGAGGTCGCCAGCGAATACCGCTACCGCGACACCGTGCCCAACCCGCGCGCGCTGGTGGTAGTGATCTCGCAATCGGGCGAGACCGCCGACACCATGGCCGCGCTGCGCCATGCGCGCGCGCTCGGCCACGTCCATACGCTGGCGGTCTGCAACGTCGCCACCAGCGCCATGGTGCGCGAGACCGAACTGCGCTTCCTGACCCGCGCCGGCACCGAGATCGGCGTGGCCTCGACCAAGGCCTTCACCACGCAGCTGGCCGCGCTCTACATGCTGACGCTGTCGCTGGCCAAGACCCGCGGCCTGCTGACCGAAGAGGCCGAGGCCCAGGCCCTGACCAACCTGCGCCACCTGCCGGCCGCGCTGCACGGCGTGCTGGCGCTGGAGCCGCAGATCATCGCCTGGTCCGAAGACTTCGCCCGCCGCGAGAACGCACTGTTCCTCGGCCGCGGCCTGCATTACCCGATCGCGCTGGAGGGTGCGCTCAAGCTCAAGGAGATCTCGTATATCCACGCCGAGGCTTACCCGGCCGGCGAGCTCAAGCACGGCCCGCTGGCACTGGTCACCGAAGCCATGCCGGTGGTCACCGTCGCCCCCAACGACGCGCTGCTGGAGAAGCTCAAGTCCAACATCCAGGAAGTGCGCGCCCGTGGCGGCCGCCTGTACGTGTTCGCCGACAGCGATACGCAGATCCAGTCGTCCGACGGCATCCAGGTGATCCGCATGCCCGAGCACTACGGCGACCTCTCGCCGATCCTGCATGTGGTGCCGCTGCAGCTGCTGGCGTACCACACGGCGTGCGCGCGAGGCACGGACGTGGACAAGCCGCGCAACCTGGCGAAGTCGGTGACGGTGGAGTAAGGCAAGCCAAGCCGGCACGGCGCCGGCTGCAGCTGCACCTTGCGAAGAGGCCCTGCGGGGCCTCTTTTCCATGGTGGCTCCGACTTGACCGCCGCTACGCCACCGCCAGCAGGAACACCCGTGCCATTTCCTGGTCCAGCCGGCGGTCCGACAGCGCATAGATGCTTTCGCGGTTGATCAGCGCATACAGCAGCGTGCCGGCGAGCGCCTGGTGGGCGAAGCGGATGCGCATTTCCAGCTCGGGCGACGGACCGGCCGGATGCAGCCGCGCCAGGCGCGAGGCCAGGTCGATGATGTACTGGCGGTTGAGCTGCCGGATCGGGTCTTCGCCGGTGGTGGCGCGCACCACCAGCGAGGCGCGCAGCACGCCTTCATTGCGGCAGGCCCAGATGCGGCTGTCGCGCGCCATGGTGCGCACCGCGTTTTCCAGCGTCGTCGGCGCGTTATCGAGCTGCGCCAGGCGCGCCGCCATGGCCTGGCGCAGCGTGGCCAGCGCCAGCGCCTGCAGCGCCTTGAAATAGCTGTCCTTGCCGTCGAAGCGGCTGTAGAACGCGCCGGTGGTGACGCCGGCGCGGGCACAGATCTCCTGGATGGGCACTTGTTCCAGCGTGCGTTCGCGCAGCAGCCGCCGGCCCGCCTCGAGCAGCCGGTGGGTGGTGCGCAGCCCGCTGGAATAGCGCGGCGCGGCATAGCCGGCATGGCCCTCGAGCGCGATCAGCTTTTCTTTCATGACGACCCCGATTCGGTGCGGAAGTGATTCCGCATGCCTCTGCTTGTCCGTGTTTTTACTGATGTCATGAACTGTATCAGGCCACCATACTCGCCAAAAACATAATTGAGATTATCAATTCAGCGGTGCCGCGACCATGCGGGACTGCCCGGAGACCGATGCACCCTTCCACGCTCCCCGACGCGGAAGCCAGCCTGTTGGCCGGCCTGCGCCGCGTCGTACGTCGCGAGTTGCCCGGCTTCGATGCCGAGGCCGGCATCGGCGGTTTGCGCCGCCTGTCTGGCGGCGCCAGCCAGGAGACCTGGTCGTTCACGCTGGCCGGACCGCACGGGCCGGCGCCTATGATCCTGCGGCGCGATCCCGGCGCGCGGGGGCGGCCCGCGGCGACGGTCTCGGCAATCCAGGCGGGCATGGCGGCCGAGGCCGCGCTGCTGCGTCTGGCCGGCGCCGCCGGGGTGCCGGTGCCGGTGGTGCGGGCGATGCTGGCGCCGCAGGACGGCATCGGCGCCGGCTTTGTAATGGACCGCATCGAAGGCGAGACGCTGGGCGGCCGCATCGTGCGCGAGCCGCGGCTGGCGCGGGCGCGCGAAGGGCTGGCCTACCAATGCGGACAGGCGCTGGCCGCGATCCACGGCATCGACCGGGCCGCGCTGCCGCCGCTGCGCGAGAGCCATGCCGCCGAAGAAGTCGAGGGCTACCTGCGGCGCTACCGGGTGGCGGGCGAGCAGCGGCCGGTGTTCGAGCTGGCCTTCCGCTGGCTGCAGCGCCATGCGCCGGCCACCGGGCGCACCACGCTGGTCCATGGCGATTTCCGCAACGGCAACCTGATGGTCGACGAGACGGGCCTGCGCGCGGTGCTGGACTGGGAGCTGGCGCATGTTGGCGATCCCATGACGGACCTGGGCTGGCTGTGCGTGAATTCCTGGCGCTTCGGCAGCACCGGCTTGCCGGTGGGTGGTTTCGGCACGCGTGAGCAGCTGTTTGCCGGCTATGCCGACGCGGGCGGCACGGTCGATGCCGGGCGCGTGCGCTTCTGGGAGATCTTCGGCGTGCTCAAGTGGGGCGTCGCCTGCCAGACCATGTCGCGCGCGCCGGAAGGCGGCGGGCCGCGCAGCGTGGAGCGCGCCGCGATCGGCCGGCGCAGTTCCGAAACCGAGATCGACCTGCTCGACCTGCTGCTGCCGCGCGAGCCTGCGCCGGCCGGCCCGGCCTGCGGAGACTGACCATGCCAGACACCCCCCACGCCGCGGAACTGATCGACGCTGTGATCGCCTTCACGCGTGACACCGCGATCCCAGCCCTGAGCGGCCGCGCTGCCTTCGACGCGCGCGTGGCCGCCAACGTGCTCGACATCGTCGCGCGCGAGCTGCGCCTCGCGCCCGCGGCGCAGGCCGCCGAGCATGAGCGCGTGCGCGCGCTGCTGGGCGCCGACGGCACGCTTGCCGAACTGAACCGGCGCCTGTGCGAGGGCATCGCCAGCGGGCGCCTCGATGCCGCCACGCCGGGGCTTGCCGACCACCTGTGGGCGGTCACGCTGGCCAAGCTTGCCGTCGACCAGCCCGGGTACAGCAGCTATCGCCAGATTGTGGATCCCGAGGAGACGCTTCCATGAATTTCCAGCTGCCGGCCGAGCTGACGGCCTACCTGGCCGAGCTCGATGCCTTTATCGAGGCGGAGATCGCACCGCTGCAGGCCGAACACGACAACCAGCGCTTCTTCGACCACCGCCGCGAGTGGGCCCGCACCGACTTCGACAACCAGGGCCTGCCGCGCCCCGAATGGGAGGCGCTGCTGGCCGAGGCGCGCCGCCGCGCCGACCGCGCCGGCCACCTGCGCTTCGCGCTGCCCGCCGAGTACGGCGGCCGCGATGGCGGCAACCTGTGGATGGCCGTGATCCGCGAGCACCTGGCGGCCAGGGGGCTGGGTTTGCACAACGACCTGCAGAACGAGCATTCGATCGTCGGCAACAAGCCGTTCGTGCTGGTGCTGCGCGATTTCGGCAGCGACGCGCAACGCGCCACGCTGATCCCGGGCATGCTCGACGAGACCGTCAAGCTGAGCTTCGGCCTGACCGAGCCGGAGCACGGTTCCGACGCCACCCACATGGCCACGCGCGCGCGTCCGGAGGCGCGCAGCGGGCGCGCCGGCTGGCGCATCGACGGCGAGAAGATGTGGACCACCGGCCTGCACACCGCCACGCACGTGGTGCTGTTCGCGCGCACCAGCGGCGAGGATGGCGATGCCCGCGGCATCACCGCGTTCCTGGTGCCGGCGCACAGCGAAGGCGTGCGCGTGGAAGAGTACCTGTGGACCTTCAACATGCCCACCGACCATCCGCGCGTGAGCTTTACCGGGGTCTGGGTGCCGGACGACGCCGTGCTGGGGCAGCCCGGCGCGGGTCTCGCCATCGCCCAGCATTTCGTGCACGAGAACCGCATCCGCCAGGCCGCCGCCAGCCTGGGCGCGGCCGACTACTGCATCCGCGAGAGCGTGAAGTACGCGCGCCAGCGCAAGCCCTTCGGCCAGGAGCTGGCGCGCAACCAGGGCATCCAGTTCCCGCTGGTGGAACTGGCCACGCGCGCCGAGATGCTGCGCGTGTTTATCCGCCAGACCGCCTGGCAAATGGACCAGATGCCCAAGCGGGAGGTGGAGAAACGCCTGTCGGACAAGGTCTCGATGTGCAATGTCACCGCCAATCGCCTGTGCTGCGAGGCCGCCGACACCGCGATGCAGGTGCACGGTGGGCTGGGCTATTCGCGCCACAAGCCGTTCGAGCACATCTACCGCCACCATCGCCGCTACCGCATCACCGAGGGCTCGGACGAGATCCAGATGCGCAAGGTCGGCGCCTACCTGTTCGGCTATATCGGCCGCGCCGGCGCCGGGACGGCGCATCAATGAATGAACCGCGATGCCTGCCGCGGCGGGCATCCCTTACTTCCGGGAGACACGCATGAATCCATCCTACCAACCCCGCCGAGCGTGGCTGACCGCGGTGCTGTTGTTCTTTTTCCTGGTGGTCAACGCCATGGACAAGATGGTGGTGGGCCTGCTGGCCGCGCCGATGATGGCGGAGCTGGGGCTGACGCCGGCGCAGTTCGGCCTGGTCGGCAGCAGCTTCTTCTGGCTGTTCGCGGTGTCGGGCGTGCTGGGCGGCTTTCTCGCCAACCGCACGCCGACCTCGCGGCTGCTGATCGTGATGGCGCTGGCGTGGTCGCTGTGCCAGATCCCGATCGCGCTGTCGTCGAGCCTGGCGGTGCTGATCGCCTCGCGCGTGCTGCTCGGCTTCATGGAAGGACCGGCCGCGCCGGTGGCGATCCACGCCTGCTACAAGTGGTTTCCGAACAACCGGCGCAACCTGCCGGTGGCGGTGCTGACGCAGGGCGCGGGCATCGGCATCGTGATGGCCGGGCTGCTGATCCCGGCGGTGGCGGCGCACTGGGGCTGGCGCACCAACTTCTACCTGCTGGCGGTGCTGGGGGTGGTGTGGGCGGTGGCGTGGATCGCGCTCGGGCGCGAAGGCACGCTCGACGAACGCCCGGCCACGCACGGCGCCGCGGACACCGGCGCGCCGCAGCGGCTGCCGTATCGCGTGCTGCTGAGCGATCCCACCGTGCTGGGCTGCTTTGCCTTGCGGCTGGCGGCGTACTGGGGCCTGGCGCTGTGCCTGACCTGGATCCCGGCCTACCTGCAAAGCGGGCTGGGCTTCGACCATGCCGTCAGCGGCAAGCTGTTCGCGCTGATCGTCGGCACCAACCTGCCGCTGACGATCGCGATCGCATGGTGCTCGGAACGCCTGCTCGCGCGCGGGGTGTCGTCGCGGGTGGCGCGCGGCCGGGTCTCGGCCGGCATGCTGCTGCTGGCGGGCGGCTTCTTCCTGTCGCTGCTGTGGCCGGACACCACGCCCGCCATGCGCGTGGGGCTGCTGGTGCTGGCCTGCGTGTGCGCGCCGGCGATCTATTCGCTCGGCCCGGCGATGCTGGCCGAGGTGGTCCCGGCCGGGCAGCGCGGCGCGGTGCTGGCGATCGATGCCTCGGTGTCGTCGGTGGCCGGCGTGCTGGCGCCGCTGGTGACGGGCGTGCTGGTGCAGAACGTGCCTGGCGCGCGCGGCTTTGAACTGGGGCTGGCGCTGTGCGGCGCGCTGATGGTGGTGGCGGCGCTGGCCGGGCTGTGCGTGGTCAACCCCGAGCGCTCGCGCCAGCGCATGGCCGCGCGGCTGCCGGCGGAGGTCCCGGCCGGACAGCCCGCGGTGGCTGCTGGCTGAACGCCTCGCATCGCGCCGGCCCGCCCCGCCGGCCGGCCCTGACTAGGCGCCGGTCTGCGCCACCGCTTCATGCACCAGCGCCGCGAATACGCGCATGGCCGGCGACGGGGTGCGCCCGGCCAGCGTGACGATGCCATATTGCGCCTTCAGCGCGGTGGGCGGATGCATCGGCAGGGCCACGGCCTGGCGCTGCGCGCACGCCTCGGCCATCATCGCCACTGGCACCAGGGCCACGGCATCGACCGCCAGCAGCAGCGTGCGCAGCGCGTGCATGTCGTTGCAGGTGACGCTCATCAGCCCGGGCTCGTCCTCGGGCAGCGAGCCGCTGCCGCCGCTGGCCTCGTGCAGGGCCTGGCGGAAGTAGCGCACGATATGCGGCGGCAACCGGGTCCCGGCCACCGGGTAGCCACGCAGGTCGGCCAGCGTGACCCGGCGCTGCCGGGTCAGCGGATGGCCGCTGCGCACAAAGAATGCCGTTTCCAGTGCCGGCAGCCGGTCGATCTGCAGGTGTGCCAGTTCTGCCAGGCTGCGGCTTTCGCCGACAAAGATGTCGAGCTGCTCGGCTTCGAGCGAACGCCGCATCGCGGGCGTGTCGGCGGTTTCGAGGTCGATGCGCAGCCGCGGATAGCGGCGCACCAGCGCCTCCAGCACCGGGTCCAGCAGGAACGAGGCCGCAAACGGCCCGAAGCCGGCGCGGATCGTGCCGATCTCCACGTCCTCCAGCAATTGCAGGTCGCGCCGCAGCTCGCGCTGCTCGCGCAGCATGCGGCGCGCACGCGCCAGCGCCAGTGTGCCGGCGGCGGTGGGGCGTACCTTGCCGTAGCTGCGGTCGATCAGCGTGCCCAGCTCGGACTCCAGCGCCTGGATGCTGCGCGTCAGCGCCGGTTGCGACAGGTGCAGCGCGGCGGCGGCGCGCGCGAAGCTGCCTTGCTCGACCAGCGTGACGAAGTGATGCAGTTGCCTCAGGCCCATGAATTAAACCATTTCCGCATCAAAAACTGAAAAATATTGCATTGGACGTAAGTTCTCAAGCCTACTAAGGTTGTCCACCAAAACCAAAACCGATCTGGAGACAACATGAACCGACGCGCATGGCTGACGCTGGCCACTAGTGGCCTGGTCGCCGGGCTTTCGCTCGGCATGGCCCTGCCGGCCGCGGCACAGGCGTACCCCGCCAAGCCGATCCGCATTGTCGTGCCCTATGTGGCCGGCGGCGGCACCGACACCATTGCCCGCGCCATGGGCGAAAAGCTCAGCAAGCGGCTGGGCCAGCCGGTGGTGGTCGACAACAAGGCCGGCGCTTCAGGCATCATCGGCACCGATGCCGTGGCCAAGGCATCGCCCGATGGCTACACGTTGCTGATGACGCTGACGCAGTCGGTGCTGACCAACCAGTTCCTGTTCCAGAAGCTGCCTTACGACCCGCGCAAGGATCTGAGCATGATCAGCGTGCTGGCCGACGCGCAGCTGGTGCTGGTGACCCATCCGTCGGTGCCGGCGCGCACCGTGCGCGAGCTGGGCGACTACGCGCGCAGCCGGCCGGGCAAGCTGAGCTATGCCTCGTGGGGCGTGGGCTCGCTGTCGCACCTGAGCGGCGCCTACTACAGCAAGCTGGTGCACGGCCAGGCCACGCACGTGCCCTACAAGGGCGAGGCGCCGATGCTGCAGGACCTGCTCGGCGGGCAGGTGCAATTTGGCTTCGCCAGCATCCTCACCGCCAAGCCCTACATCCAGAGCGGCAAGCTCAAGGCACTGGCGGTGACCGGCACGCAGCGCAGCAGCGCGTTGCCCGACATGCCCACCTTCGCCGAGGCCGGCATGCAGGACAGCGCCTTCAAGACCGTCGGCTGGATCGGGCTGGTGGCGCCGGTGGGCGTGCCCGCACCGATCCTGGCCCGGCTCGAGAGCGAGGTGCGCGCCATCCTGCAGACCCCCGAGATGCAGGAGCGCATGGTCACGCTGGGGCTGCGCACCGTGGGCAGTACGCCGGCCGAGGCGCAGGCGCTCTATGCGCGCGACTGGCCGGTGCTGAAGACGCTGGTGGCGGATTCGGGCGCGAAGCTGGACTGAACTGCAACGATGGCAACGCCAAGGGCGGGCGCCGCGGCAAACACCGCGGCGCCCGTTTTTTATTGTCGCGATGTCGTGCAGGGCGCTTATGAAAGCCGAATAAAAACCATTGGCATTCGCATCCGCAAGCAGGCCGAGAAATAAGGAATTCGTGCGGCAAGAACGACGCGGCGCGGCCCCGGATTGCTTGATGTCCGCCTGTGCGGGACTACCATGAAGTCACGGCGGCTGATTCGCCGTGGCGTTGCTGTGGTCGTGCCATCGCGACATCGCATGTCCCTGTCACAGGGGCATTGGGGGAGTGCCATGAAGACCGACAAGAAGGTGATCCAGTTGCTCAACGCACAGCTGCGCCATGAGCTGACCGCCATCAACCAGTACTTCCTGCATGCCCGCATGTACCGGCACTGGGGCTTGCGCGCGCTGGGCAAGCATGAGTACGAGGAATCGATCGAGGAAATGAAGCACGCCGACAAGCTGATCGAGCGCATCCTGCTGCTCGACGGCTTGCCCAACCTGCAGGACCTCGACAAGCTGCTGGTCGGCGAGAACACCGAAGAGATGCTCGGCTGCGACCTGAAGCTGGAGCTGGTGTCGCAGGCCAGCTGCAAGGACGCGATCAAGTATTTCGAGTCGGTCGGCGATTATGTTTCGCGCCAGCTGGTGGTCGATATCCTCGAAGACACCGAGGAACATATCGACTGGCTCGAGGCGCAGCTGGAGCTGGTGCGCAAGGTCGGCTTGCAGAACTACATCCAGTCGGCCATGGGCGAGATCGAGGGCTGAGCCGGCGCGTCGCGTCGCGCGGTCTCCTGCAAAGATTTTCATTTCCCGCTACACTGCGGCCCGCAGCACGTCGCGCCGCTCCGGTGCGAGGTCAGCGGCGGGGTGGCAGAGTGGTTATGCAACGGCCTGCAAAGCCGTGTACGACGGTTCGATTCCGGATCCCCGCCTCCATCTTTCTGCGCGGGCGCATTGCGCCCGGCGCACCTGCGCAGTCGCGCGCGATCTCTCCGCTCCCCTTTCTTTCACACGCCTGTCATCGGCCAGCGCCATGACTGCGGCGGGCTGTGTCGCGCCCGCGCTGACCGGTATGCCGCAAAGGTTCCGGACACCCGTTTATCCCCAATGGATCAACGGCAGCGAATCAGGTAATGTTGCCCGACAGGCCCGCCGGCCTGCATGCAACCCGTGCCGCCAGTTGGCGGCACCGCCATGTACGGGCTTCCATGGCGTTTCCCATCGCGAGGCAGTGTGACAAACAGAGGCTCCAGATGATGAAAGACCTGCGCATCCGCGTGGCCGTGCCGACCGACGCTCCCGCCGTGGGAGAGGTGCTGGAACGGTGCGGGCTGCCGGTGGACGGCGTGCCGCGGCTGCTCGAGCATTTCCACGTTGCCATCCTTGGCGCACAGATCATTGGCTGCGCGGCTGGTGAGCGCTGCGGCGATACCGTGGTGATACGTTCCGTGGCCGTGCTGCCAGAACACCGCGACCAGGGCGTGGCCACCCACGTGGTGCGTGCCGCGCTGATGCGTGCCCGCGCCAACGGCGCGCGGCGCGCGGTGCTGCTGGCCTCCAGCTGCCCCAGCTACTTCGCGCGCTACGGCTTTACGCTGGTGCCGGCCGCCAAGCTGCCGCCCGAGGTCATGGCATCGAGCGAATTCCACCGCGCCGCGGACACGCCGCCGCTGTGCATGTGGTGCGAGCTGAGCTGATTCCCCGCTAGCCGGGGGCGAGCCGCTGCGCTCGCCTCGGTGATCGCCTCAGTGATCGCTTCAGTGATCCCCATCGCAGCGGCTGATCTCCACCGTCACGTGCACCAGTTCCTCGTGCACCGACAGCGCCTCGCGCACGCGCAGGGGCGTCAGCGCGGCATCATGCGTGACCAGGCAGACGATGCAGGCAAAGTGCTGCCGTCCCACGCGCCACACATGCAGATCCGAAACGCGGGTGCTTTCGTCGCCGTGATCCAGCCCGGCCAGCACCTCGCGCACTTCGTCCACCACCGGGTGGTCCATCTCGCGGTCCAGCAGCACCGTGCCGCTCTGGCGCATCAGGCCGATGGCCCAGCGGCCGACCAGCACCGCGCCCACCAGCCCCATCACCGGGTCCAGCCACGACCAGCCCAGCCACCAGCCGCCGGCCAGCGCGACGATCGCCAGCACTGAGGTCGCGGCATCGGCCAGCACGTGCACATAGGCGGCGCGCAGGTTGAGGTCATGGTGGTGATGGCCATGGTCGTGCCCGTGATGGTGACCATGGTCATGGCCGTGATCGTGGCCATGCGCATGGCCGCCGAGGATCAGCGCGCAGCCAAGGTTGACCAGCAGCCCGAGCGCGGTCACGCCCATTGCTTCGCGATAGTGGATGGCCTGTGGCGTGAACAGCCGCTCGATCGAGCCCGCCGCCATCAGCGCGGCAATGCACAGCAGGAACACCGCGCTGGCAAAGCCCGCCAGCACTTCGATCTTCCAGGTGCCGAAGGCAAAGCGCCAGTCGCCGGCGTAGCGCCGCGCGGCGGCATAGGCGAAGGCCGACAGGCCGATCGCCAGCGCGTGCGAACTCATGTGCCAGCCATCGGCCAGCAGTGCCATCGAGTTGAACCAGAGCCCGGCGGCGATCTCGGCCACCATGGTGATGGCGGTGATCACCATGACCAGGCGCGTGCCGCGTTCCGCGGCGCGGTTGCCGGCGTCGAAGGCGTGGCTGTGGGTCCAGGCGGACAGGTCTTGGGTATGCATGGGGAATACGTGCGTTGCGCTTGAAATCCTGATGAATCGTCCGGCAGCGGGCGGGCAGGCCCAAGGGTAGCAGAGACCCGTGCGCGTGCCGCGGCATCCCCCGATGGCATCAGGGGCGGGTTTGGGTTGGGTCAGGAAGCGGGGGCCGGTATTGCGAGCGTGTGCCTTATGCACAACAACATACCCGCGATAGTCGTAAGGAATCTATTCTTTCGCTTACATACATTCATGAATGGATGTATGATCCAGCGAAAAATTCACGTCCCCGTCATAACTTTGTTGACCGTACCGAGATGAGCTATCGCTTTATTGCCACCTGTCTTGCCGCCTGGGTAGGCGTTTGCGCCACCGCCGGCTGGCTGGTCGAGCGTCTCTGGAGCTGAGCGCCGGCCAGGCCGCCTCCCTCTAGCTCAAGCCGCCTGCCGCGCCTGCGCCAGGCTGTCAAAGAACTGCCACAGCTGCGGCGCATCGCCCGTGGCCACGTTGAAGCGGATCCATGGCGAGTCGGTTTCGTCCGGTTCGAAATACGATCCCGGCGCCAGCCAGATGCCATGTTCCAGCGCCAGCGTGGCGAGCCGGTTGCCGAGCAGCGGGCCGCCGCGCCGGCTGGCGTGCCAGCTTGCCTGCACGGCCTCGTTCAGGCGCGCCCACGCGAACATCCCGCCTTCCGGGCGCAACAGCACCTCGAGCCCGTGGGCTTCCATCTTTTCCGTGACGCGATCCTGCTGCGCGCGCAGCCGCTCGGCCAATGCCGTCACATGGCGCCCGTAGTGGCCGCTGGTCAGCACCGAATACACCAGCCGCTCCGTCACCTCCGATGAGGTCAGGCCGACCGCCATCTTGGTGCGCGCGAAGGCCTTGGCCAGGTCGGGGCTGGCCGCCAGGTAGCCGACCCGCAGCGACGGCGTGATGGTTTTGGAAAAGCCGTTGACATAGACCACCTGCGACAGTCCGTCCATGGCCGCCAGCATCGGCGAGCCCGCCGGCGCCAGCTCGCGGTAGATATCGTCCTCGACCACCAGCAGCCGGTGCTGCTCGGCCAGCTGCAGCACACGGAAGGCATTCATGCTGGTCAGGCTGGCGCCGGTCGGGTTTTGCAGCACGGTGTTGATGAACAGCGCGCGCGGGGCGTGGGCGCGCAGCGCGTCCTCCAGTGCATCCGTGTCCAGTCCCGCCGCCGTGCGCGGCACGCCGACCACGCGCAGCCCGGCCAGCCGCAGGATCTGCAGCAGGTTGCAGTAGCAGGGCGATTCCACCAGCACGGTATCGCCGGCGCGCAGCAGCGTGCGCACCACCAGGTCCAGCGCCTGCGTCGCGCCCTGGGTCAGCACCACCTGCTGCGCCTGCAGCGGGATGCCGTACTGGCCCAGGCCCGCGGCAATGTGCTCGCGCAGCGGCGCAAAGCCATATGGATGGCCGTAGCCTGACAGCTGCGCCGCCGGCACGCGCGCCGACGCACGCATGGCCTGGTGCAGGCCTTCCTCGTTGAGCCAGTCGCCCGGCAGCCAGCCGGCCCCGGCCTTGATCGGCACCGAATGGTCGGCGAACACGTCCTGCAGCAGCCAGGCCGCGTTCAGGCCCGGCGCCTCCCATTGCGGCGCGCGCGCATTGCCGGCCGGGGCGTGGCGGTGCGCCACGGTATAGCCTGAGCCGGGCCGCGCGGCCAGGTAGCCGAGTGCGGTCAGCCGCCCATAGGCCTCGGCCACGGTGAAGGTGCTGACATGATGATGCTGGGCAAAGCGCCGCACCGACGGCAGCGCCGCCCCGGCCCGCAGCGCGCGCTGTTCCACCAGCGCGGCGATGCCGGCGACGATCTGCTCGGTCAGGGTGTCGCCGTCGCGGCGGCTGCGGGTCAGGTTCAGGGTCAGCATCGGGCACTCGGGCGGGCGTGGACCTGTACAGTTTAGCGGCTGGCGGCGCGGTCGCGGCCGGTGGCGCTCCATCCCCCGAAAATTGCCGCGGTGCAACGTGGCATGCCATGTGGCGGCAGGAGCGGGGCGCAGCCGAAGCGCCCCGGAACGGCAGCGCCGGGCCGCTTGCCTATACGGTTTGGCGTGATCAAACTGTACGGTAAGGCGCGGTTGTCCAGACTGTATATTTTGTCGCCCAGCCGCCGCCGGTAGAGTGGCCTTCATCGCCGCCGCTGCCCCCAGCGCGGCGCCGCCCACCGACCCGATTCCTCCTGGAGAACGTATGGACGCCGCCAAGACCGTGATTCCCGATCTCGATGCGCTGTGGATGCCCTTCACCGCCAACCGCCAGTACAAGGCGGCGCCGCGCCTGCTGGCGTCGGCCAGCGGCATGTACTACACCACCCACGACGGCCGCCAGGTCCTGGACGGTTGCGCCGGCCTGTGGTGCGTGGCCGCCGGTCACTGCCGCAAGGAGATCGCCGAGGCGGTGGCACGCCAGGCGGCCACGCTGGACTATGCGCCGCCGTTCCAGATGGGCCATCCGCTGTCATTCGAGGCCGCCACCAAGGTGGCGGCGATCATGCCGCAGGGGCTGGACCGGATCTTCTTCACCAACTCGGGCTCGGAGTCGGTCGACACCGCGCTGAAGATCGCGCTGGCCTACCACCGCGCGCGCGGCGAAGGCCAGCGCACGCGCTTTATCGGCCGCGAGCGCGGCTACCACGGCGTTGGTTTCGGCGGCATGGCGGTGGGCGGCATCGGACCGAACCGCAAGGCCTTCTCGGCCAACCTGATGCCGGGCACCGACCACCTGCCGGCCACGTACAACCTGGCCGAGGCTGCGTTCTCCAAGGGCCAGCCGCAATGGGGCGCGCATCTGGCCGACGAGCTCGAGCGCATCCTGGCGCTGCATGACCCGGCCAACGTCGCCGCGGTGATCGTCGAGCCGCTCGCGGGCTCCGCCGGCGTGCTGGTGCCGCCGGTCGGCTACCTGGAAAAGCTGCGCGAGATCACCAGCCGCCACGGCATCCTGCTGATCTTCGATGAGGTCATCACCGCCTTCGGCCGCCTCGGCGCGGCCACCGCGGCCGAGCGCTTCAACGTGACGCCGGACCTGATCACCATGGCCAAGGCGATCAACAACGCCGCGGTGCCGATGGGCGCCGTCGCGGTGCGCCGCGAAGTGCATGACGCCGTGGTCAATTCGGCCGCGCCGGGCACGATCGAGCTGCTGCACGGCTATACCTACTCGGGCCACCCGGTTGCCGCCGCGGCGACCATCGCCACGCTGGACCTGTACCAGCGCGAGAACCTGTTCGGCCGCGCCGCCGAACTGGCGCCGGTATTCGAAGCCGCGGCGCACGGCGTGCGCGGCGCGCCGCACGTGAAGGACATCCGCAACTACGGGCTGGTGGCGGGCATCGAACTGGAATCGCGTCCGGGCCAGCCCGGCGCGCGCGCCTACGAGGCCTTCCTCAAGTGCCTGGAGCTGGGCGTGCTGGTGCGCTACACCGGCGACATCCTGGCGTTCTCGCCGCCGCTGATCATCTCCGAAGCGCAGATCGGCGAGCTGTTCGATACGGTGAAGAAGGCGCTGCAGGACATCAAGTAAGCGGCGCCTGCCGCATCGCATTGCCGCCGGGCCCGCGGGCCCGGCCTCCCTGAGTGCACACCGGGGCGCGCTGTGTTGCGCGCCGCGGCCATCGAAGGAAACCCCAAGTGAGCATCGCAGAAAACCGGCAACTGGCCGAAATCCATCATTTCATCGGCGGCACCGTGCGCCGCGCCGGCGGCCAGCGCCAGGCGGATGTGTTCAACCCCGCCACCGGCGAAGTCGCCGCGCGCGTCGCGCTGGGCACGGCGCAGGATGTGGCCGATGCCGTCGCCGCCGCCAAGGCCGCGTTCCCGGCCTGGGCCGACACCCCGCCACTGCGCCGCGCGCGCATCCTGTTCAAGTTCAAGGAGCTGCTGGACCAGCACCACGACGATCTGGCCGCGCTGATCACGCGCGAGCACGGCAAGGTGTTCTCGGATGCCAAGGGCGAAGTCACGCGCGGCATCGAGGTGGTCGAGTTCGCCTGCGGCATCCCCAACCTGCTCAAGACCGATTTCACCGACAACATCGGCGGCGGCATCGACAACTGGAACCTGCGCCAGCCGCTGGGCGTGGTGGCCGGCATCACGCCGTTCAACTTCCCGGTGATGGTGCCGATGTGGATGTTCCCGGTGGCGCTGGCGTGCGGCAATACCTTCGTGCTCAAGCCGTCCGAGCGCGATCCGTCGCCGAGCCTGCTGATCGCCGACCTGCTGCGCCAGGCCGGCCTGCCCGACGGCGTGTTCAACGTGGTGCAGGGCGACAAGGAAGCGGTCGACGCGCTGCTCGCGCATCCGGACGTGCAGGCGCTGTCGTTCGTCGGCTCGACCCCGATTGCCGAGTACATCTATACCGAAGGGACGAAGCACGGCAAGCGCGTGCAGGCGCTGGGCGGCGCCAAGAACCACCTGGTGGTGATGCCCGATGCGGACCTGGACCAGGCCGTCGACGCGCTGATCGGCGCGGCCTACGGTTCGGCCGGCGAGCGCTGCATGGCGATCTCGGTGGCCGTGGCGGTCGGCGACGTGGCTGACAAGCTGGTACCGCGCCTGGCCGAACGCGCCCGCGCGCTGAAGATCCGCAACGGCATGGAGGCCGATGCCGAGATGGGCCCGCTGGTGACCGGCGCGCACAAGGCCAAGGTCGAGGGCTATATCGCCAAGGGCGTGGCCGAGGGGGCGACGCTGGTGGCCGATGGCCGCGGCCACCAGGTCGATGGCCACGAGAACGGCTTCTATGTCGGCGGCACGCTGTTCGACCATGTGACGCCGGAGATGACGATCTACAAGGAAGAGATCTTCGGCCCGGTGCTGTCGGTGGTGCGCGTGCACGACTTTGCCGAGGCGGTGGCGCTGATCAACGCGCACGAGTACGGCAACGGCGTGTCGTGCTACACCAGCGACGGCGGCATCGCGCGCGCGTTCGCGCGGCAGATCCAGGTGGGCATGGTCGGCATCAACGTGCCGATCCCGGTGCCGATGGCGTGGCATTCGTTCGGCGGCTGGAAGCGCTCGCTGTTCGGCGACCACCATGCCTATGGCGAAGAGGGCGTGCGCTTCTACACGCGCTACAAGAGCGTGATGCAGCGCTGGCCGGACTCGATCGCCAAGGGCGCCGAGTTCACCATGCCGGTGGCGAAGTAAGCAGCGGAGCGCGGGCATGAAGGTCAACCGCATCGTTGCCAACATCGGCACCGCAGATCCCGGCCAGGCCCGCGCCTTCTACCAGGACGTGCTGGGCCTGGACCTGCTGATGGACCACGGCTGGATCCGCACCTACGGCAGCGATGCCGCGGCACGGACCCAGGTCAGCTTTGCCGTGGAAGGCGGCAACGGCACGCCCGTGCCCGCGCTGTCGATCGAGGTCGACGATGTCGACGAGGCCCACCGCCGCATGGTGGCGGCCGGTTTTGCGGTCGAATACGGCCCGGCCGACGAGCCGTGGGGCGTGCGGCGCTTCTTTGTGCGCGACCCGTTCGGGCAACTGGTCAATATCCTCGCGCACGCCTGAGCGCGCGCCTTGCGTGCCGTCAGTGCCGGGCAGGCAAGGCTTTCCTATCATTCCTGCAACGCGTTGGCCCGGCGCAAGTGACGCATGCGCCCGCCCAGCGGCGTACACTAGCGCCCTTTTTTCCGGGCCCGCGCGTTACCGTCGCGGGCCCGGCTACCGTTGCAGGAGTCTGAATGAGCTTGTTCCGCACCAAGGACATCGACGCGATGCTGGCCGTCGCGCGCGATGACGGCCTGAAAAAGGTGCTGGGTCCGGTCGACCTGGTGCTGATGGGCATCGGCGCCATCATCGGTACCGGCATCTTTGTGCTGACCGGCACCGGCGCGCTGACCGCGGGCCCGGCGCTGACGGTGTCGTTCGTGATCGCCGCGCTGGCGTGCGGCTTTGCCGCGCTGTGCTACGCCGAGTTCGCCTCGGCGATCCCGGTGTCGGGCTCGATCTATACCTACAGCTACGCCACGCTGGGCGAGATCGTCGCGTGGATGATCGGCTGGGACCTGCTGCTGGAATACGGACTGGCTACTTCGGCGGTGTCGGTGGGCTGGTCGGGCTATTTCCAGTCGCTGATGGCGGGCTTCGGCATGAAGCTGCCTGCGGCGTTGAGCGCGGCGCCGGGCTCGGTGCCGGGCGTGCAGACCGTGCTGAACCTGCCGGCGTGCCTGATCATGCTGGCCATCACCTGGGTGGTGTCCTACGGCGTGCGCGAGTCCGCGCGCGTCAACAACCTGATGGTGGCGGTGAAGATCGGCGTGGTGCTGCTGTTTATCGCGGTTGGCGTGTGGCACGTGCAGCCGGCCAACTGGCAGCCATTCGCGCCGTTCGGCTTTGCCGGCATCTTCAATGCAGCGGCGCTGGTGTTCTTCGCCTTTATCGGCTTCGATGCCGTGACCTCGGCCGCGGAAGAAGTGCGCAACCCGCGCCGCGACCTGCCGATCGGCATCATCGGCTCGCTGGCGGTCTGCACCGTGCTGTATGTGGTGGTCGCGGCGATCATGACCGGCATCGTGCCGTTCGCGAAGTTTGCGGGCGTGGACCATCCGGTCTCGCTGGCGCTGCAGTTTGCCGGGCAGAACTGGGTGGCGGGCTTCGTCGACCTGGGCGCGATCCTGGGCATGACTACGGTGATCCTGGTGATGACCTACGGCCAGACCCGCGTGATCTTCGCCATGTCGCGCGACGGGCTGCTGCCGGAGCGGCTGTCATCGGTGCATCCGGTGCATGCCACGCCGTATTTCGCCACCTGGACCGTCGGCGTGGTGTTTGCCGCGATTGCCGCCTTCGTGCCGCTGAACGTGCTGGCCGAGCTGATCAATATCGGCACGCTGGCCGCCTTCACGCTGATCTCGGTCGCGGTGCTGGTGCTGCGCAAGACCCGGCCCGAACTGCCGCGCGCGTTCCGCTGCCCGGGCGTGCCAGTGGTGCCGCTGCTATCGATCGGCTTCTGCCTGTTTCTGATGGCCCACCTGCAGGCGCTGACCTGGGCCGCCTTCCTGGTGTGGCTGGCGCTGGGGCTGGTGATCTACTTCGCCTATGCGCGGCGCAATGCCGTGCTGCATAACCACGGCGGCTGAGCGTCAGCGCGCGCCGCGCTCCGCCGCCGCCTTCATGAAGGCCACCGCGCGCGGCTCGTTGGCATAGGCGGCGTTGATGCGGATCCACGCCGAGGTCTCGCCGCCCGGGCGGAAGTAGTTGCCCGGCGCCAGCGTCACGCCAAACTGCTCGCCCAGTGCCACCAGTTCGCGCGAATCCTCGATGCCCGGCGGGCGCGCCCACAGGAAGTTGCCGCCGGAGGGCTGGCAGAACACCTCCCAGCCGTTGCCATGCAACTGCCGCACCGCGTTGGCGACGGCCTCGCGCACGCGCAGCCGCAGCCGTTCGACGTACTTGCGGTAGCCGCCGCGCTCCAGCAGCGCCGCGGTCACCGCTTCGGCAAAGTGTGAGCCGGCCACGCTGGTCAGCACCTTCACATCGACCAGGTCCTTGACCAGCGCCTTGTCGGCCACCAGGTAGCCGATCCGCAGCGAGGCCGACACCGTCTTGGAAAAGCCGCCGATGTAGATCACGTGCTCGAGCTGGTCGAGCGTGGCCAGCCGGTCGGTGAAGTGGGTCTGGAAGTCCGAGAAGATATCGTCCTCGACAAAGCGGAAGCCATGGCGGCGCGCCAGCTCCAGCAGCCGGAACGCCACCGGCGGCGCCAGTGTCGAGCCGGTCGGGTTCTGCAGCACGCTGTTGGTGAAGAACAGCTTGGGCTTGTGCTGGCGCAGCAGCGCCTCGGTGGCATCGGGGTCGGGGCCGTCGGGCGTGTGCGGCACGCCCACCAGCTGCACCCCGTGCAGCCGCAGCAGGCCGAACAGGTTGTAGTAGCCGGGGTCTTCGACGAACACCGTGTCGCCGGGCTTGAGCAGGTGGCGCACCACCAGGTCCAGCGCCTGGCTGGCGCCGGTGGTGATCAGCACCTGCGGCAGCTCCGCCGCAATGCCCAGCTGGCGCACGCGCAGCAGCACCTGGCGGCGCAGCTCCGGATGCCCCATCGGCGTGGCGTAGTGGATCACGCTGTCGATCTCGTTGCGCGAGATCGCGCGGATCGCCTGCGTCAGGCCCTCCACGTCGCGCCAGGTTTCAGGGACGAAGCCGCCCGCCAGCTTCAGGGTGCCGCTGGGATGGTTGAACTGCTCCAGGATATGGTCCGACAGATCCTCCGCCAGGCTCGGATCCGACCAGCCGCGCGCCGAGCGCCCCGCCAGCGGACTGTCCGCCACATAGAACCCCGAGCCCTGCCGCGAATCGAGCAGCCCCTGCGACACCAGCCGGTCATAGGCCTCGATCACCGGGAAACGGCTGATGCCGTTCTCCGCGGCAAGCTGCCGGATCGACGGCAGCCGCGCACCGGGGCGTGCCTCGCGGTTGCCGATCCACGCCTTCACGCCTTCGACGATCTGCTCGGTCAGTGGAATTCCGGTGGAAGCATCTAAGATGAGTTTCATGGGCGGATCTGCCGGGAAGGGACTGGGGCAGGCAACTGTCAGGAAAAACTACTGAACAGTCCATCGAAAACTGTTCACAACTGTACATGGGATTGTAGTGAGGGATGCGAATAATGGAAGCATGGCGGACGAAGGCGCCGGCATCCTCATCCAGGACGCTCCGGTACCCGCGATGACCGCCGGGCTGACAAGGAGTACAACATGCGCGAACTACGGACTTTCGAACTGGACCAACCCGGACAGCCGGTGAGCTGGCGCGCCGGTTACGGGCAGACCGTCTGCGCGGTGGCGGGCAAGCTGTGGCTGACGGTGGAAGGCAATCCCAACGATATCTGGCTGGAACCGGGCCAGGAACTGTCGCTGCCCGAGGGCTATCGGGTCTGGCTGTCCGGCGATGGTGCGGGAGCACGCTTCACGCTGGCGCAGACGCCGGCACCGTGGTCGATGCAGCGGCTGGCCGCGTGGCTGCGCGCGCTGCGGCATCGGGTCGACGAGCACAGCACCGATGCATTCGGCGAGTGCCCGCGGATCGGGGCGCTGTGCCGGTGAATCGGTCGTACTCAATCAGGATGCGCCTCAAAGGCTACCGACACGGTGGCCTTTTGTTTGTCCGCAGCCTGCAGACATCTACTCTATAAGGGCGCCAGCGCCCCGCCGTGCGGGTTCCGCCCCATTGATTTACGTTAACGTCAACGTCATACAATCGATCCGCCCCAACTCCGGGGCGCAGTCCGCGAGTTTCCAGCCAAGCCGGCACAGAACGGCGCCGGCGGACGCCGCGGTCGCAGCCAACACCCCGACACGGTGGAGACAATGACCGACCTTTCCGATGTCCATGATGTGCGCCGCGGCGCGCCCCAGCCCAAGCCGGTGCAGCCCGGCACCGGCCCGGCCAACAAGGTGCGCTTCGTCACCGCGGCATCCCTGTTCGACGGCCACGACGCCTCGATCAACATCATGCGCCGCATCCTGCAGTCGCACGGTTGCGAGGTGGTCCACCTCGGCCACAACCGCTCGGTCGAGGAGATCGTGACCGCGGCGCTGCAGGAAGACGCGCAGGGCATTGCCATCTCCAGCTACCAGGGCGGCCATGTCGAGTACTTCAAGTACATGGTCGACCTGCTGCGCGACAAGGGCGGCGAGCACGTGCAGGTCTTCGGCGGCGGCGGCGGCGTGATCGTGCCCGACGAGATCCGCGAACTGCAGGCCTACGGCGTGGCCCGCATCTACAGCCCCGAAGACGGCCAGCGCATGGGCCTGGCCGGCATGATTGCCGACATGGTGCAGCGCTGCGACCTCGACCTGAGCCGCTACGCGCCGACCTCTCTTGATCCCGTTGCCGCGGGCGACCGCCGCGCGCTGGCGCAGCTGATCACCGCGCTCGAAAACGGAAAGGCCGATGCCGCGCTGGTGGCGGCGATGCACGCGCAGGCGCAGCAGGCATCGATCCCCGTGCTGGGCATCACCGGCACCGGCGGGGCCGGCAAGTCGTCGCTGACCGACGAGCTGATCCGTCGCTTCCGGCTCGACCAGCAGGATGCGCTGTCGATCGCGGTGATCTCGATCGACCCGTCGCGGCGCAAGTCCGGCGGCGCGCTGCTGGGCGACCGCATCCGCATGAATGCGATCAACCACCCGAACATCTTCATGCGCTCGATGGCGACGCGCGAGGCGGGCTCCGAGATCTCGCAGGCGCTGCCCGACGCGATCGCCGCGTGCAAGGTGGCGGGCTTCGACCTGGTGATCGTCGAGACCTCCGGCATCGGCCAGGGCGACGCCGCGATCGTGCCGCATGTGGACCTGTCGCTGTACGTGATGACGCCCGAGTTCGGCGCCGCCAGCCAGCTCGAAAAGATCGACATGCTGGACTTCGCCGACTTCGTCGCCATCAACAAGTTCGACCGCAAGGGCGCGCAGGATGCCTGGCGCGACGTGGCCAAGCAGGTGCAGCGCAACCGCGAGCAATGGCACGGCAAGCCGGAAAACATGCCGGTGTACGGCACCCAGGCGTCACGCTTCAATGACGACGGCGTCACCATGCTGTACCAGGGCCTGCGCGAGGCGCTGGCCGGACATGGCCTGAAGGTGAAGGCGGGCACGCTGCCCGCGCTGGCGGGGCGCATCTCCACTGGCCAGAACGTGATCGTGCCGCCCGCGCGCAGCCGCTACCTGGCCGAGCTGGCCGACACCGTGCGCGCCTACCACCGCCGTGTCGCCGAGCAGAGCCGCATCGCGCGCGAGCGCCAGCAGCTGCGCGAATCCAGCCGCATGCTGCAGGCCGCGCAGGGCGATGGCGCCGCGCTGGACGCGCTGGCTGCACTGGCCGCCGAGCGCGACAGCGCGCTGGGCCAGGTCGAACGCAAGCTGCTGGCGATGTGGCCGCAGATGCGCGAGGCCTACAGCGGCGACGAATACGTGGTGAAGATCCGCGACAAGGAGATCCGCACCGGCCTGGTCACCACCACGCTGTCGGGCACCAAGGTGCGCAAGGTGGTGCTGCCGCGCTTCGAGGACGACGGCGAGGTGCTGAAGTGGCTGATGCGCGAGAACGTGCCGGGCAGCTTCCCGTACACCGCCGGCGTGTTCGCCTTCAAGCGCGAGAACGAAGATCCCACGCGCATGTTCGCCGGCGAAGGCGATGCCTTCCGCACCAACCGGCGCTTCAAGCTGGTGTCCCAGGGCATGGATGCCAAGCGCCTGTCGACCGCGTTCGACTCGGTCACGCTGTATGGCGAAGACCCGCATGTGCGCCCCGACATCTACGGCAAGGTCGGCAACTCGGGCGTGTCGATCGCCACGCTCGACGACATGAAGGTGCTGTACGACGGCTTCGATCTGACCAGCCCGAGCACCTCGGTGTCGATGACCATCAACGGCCCGGCGCCGACCATCCTGGCGATGTTCATGAACACCGCCATCGACCAGCAGCTAGACAAGTTCCGCGCCGACAACGGCCGCGATCCCACCGCCGACGAAGAGGCCAAGATCCGCGCGTGGGTGCTGCAGAACGTGCGCGGCACGGTGCAGGCCGATATCCTCAAGGAAGACCAGGGCCAGAACACCTGCATCTTCTCCACCGAGTTCTCGCTCAAGGTGATGGGCGATATCCAGGAGTACTTCGTGCACCACCAGGTGCGCAACTTCTACTCGGTGTCGATCTCGGGCTACCACATCGCCGAGGCCGGCGCCAACCCGATCTCGCAGCTTGCGTTCACGCTGTCCAACGGCTTCACCTATGTGGAGGCCTACCTGGCGCGTGGCATGCATATCGACGATTTCGCGCCCAACCTGTCATTCTTCTTCTCCAACGGCATGGATCCCGAGTACAGCGTGCTGGGCCGCGTCGCGCGCCGCATCTGGGCCGTGACCATGCGCGACAAGTACGGCGCCAACGAGCGCAGCCAGAAGCTGAAGTACCACATCCAGACCTCGGGCCGCTCGCTGCATGCGCAGGAGATCGACTTCAACGATATCCGCACCACGCTGCAGGCGCTGATCGCGATCTACGACAACTGCAATTCGCTGCACACCAACGCCTACGACGAGGCCATCACCACGCCCACCGGTGAATCGGTGCGCCGCGCGCTGGCGATCCAGCTGATCATCAATCGCGAATGGGGCGTGGCCAAATGCGAGAACCCCAACCAGGGCAGCTTCCTGATCGAGGAACTGACCGACCTGGTGGAAGAAGCGGTGCTGCAGGAGTTCGAGCGCATCGCCGAGCGCGGCGGCGTGCTCGGCGCGATGGAGACCGGCTACCAGCGCGGCAAGATCCAGGAGGAATCGCTCTACTACGAGCAGCTCAAGCACGACGGCACGCTGCCGCTGATCGGCGTGAACACCTTCCGCAACCCGGAGGGCGACCCAGTCCCGCAGAAGCTGGAACTGGCGCGCTCCAGCGAGGCCGAGAAGCAGAGCCAGCTCGCGCGCCTGCAGGCGTTCCAGCAGGCGCATGCCGACGAAGCCCCGGCAATGCTGCAGCGGCTGCGGCAAGCGGTGATCGACAACCAGAACGTGTTCGCGGTGCTGATGGATGCGGTGCGGGTCTGCTCCCTGGGGCAGATCACGCATGCGCTGTTCGAGGTCGGCGGGCAGTACCGGCGCAATATGTAGACCCCGATCCACGCGCTGACCGGTAATCGCGCAGGGCGGCCGCGGTGAAGGGCCGCCCTGCGTTACACTCGAATGCTGCGCCGCATCTAAGCGCAACATAGCGCTGGCGGCAGCCAACCCCGAGACAACCGCATCACAAGACCATGGACACCCAGTACAACCCGAACAATATCTTTGCGAAGATCCTGCGCGGCGAAATGCCGTGCATCAAGGTGTACGAGGACGACGACACCATCGCCTTCATGGACATCATGCCGCAGGCCGACGGCCATACCCTGGTGGTGCCCAAGGAAGCCGCGGTCAACCTGTTCGACCTGTCGGAGCGCGGCGCCCAGGCCGCCATCGTCGCTACCCAGCGCGTGGCGCGCGCAGTGCGCGCGGCCTTCAACCCCGATGGCATCTCGATCGGCCAGTTCAACGGCGCCGCGGCGGGCCAGACCGTGCCGCACATCCATTTCCATATCGTGCCGCGCTACAACGACCAGTCGCTGCGCGGCCACGCGCGCGACATGCAGGAGCCGGAAGTGCTCAAGGGCCATGCCGAACGCATCATCGCCGCGCTGCGCGAGCAGGCGGCCTGAACCACGCATCCAAGCATTCAACCAAGCAAGCAGAGGAAGACAAGATGGCAATCAAGACTGTAGGCATCGTCGGTGCCGGCACCATGGGCAATGGCATCGCCCAGGCCTGCGCAGTGGTGGGTCTTAACGTGGTGATGGTCGACATCAGCGACGCCGCCGTGCAGAAGGGCGTGGCCACGGTGTCGGGCAGCCTGGACCGGCTGATCAAGAAGGAAAAGCTGACCGAGGCGCAGAAGACCGACGCGCTGGCGCGCATCAAAGGCAGCACGTCGTATGACGATCTCAAGGCCGCCGACATCGTGATCGAGGCCGCGACCGAGAACTATGACCTCAAGGTCAAAATCCTCAAGCAGATCGACGGCATCGTCGGCGACAACGTCATCATCGCGTCGAACACTTCGTCGATCTCGATCACCAAGCTCGCCGCCGTGACGGCGCGCGCCGACCGCTTTATCGGCATGCACTTCTTCAACCCGGTGCCGGTGATGGCGCTGGTCGAACTGATCCGCGGCCTGCAGACCAGCGACGCCACCCACGCCGCCGTCGAAGCGCTGGCCAGGGAACTGGGCAAGTACCCGATCACGGTCAGGAACAGCCCCGGCTTCGTCGTCAACCGCATCCTGTGCCCGATGATCAACGAGGCCTTCTGCGTGCTGGGCGAAGGTCTGGCCTCGCCGGAAGAGATCGACGAGGGCATGAAGCTGGGCTGCAACCATCCGATCGGACCGCTGGCGCTGGCCGACATGATCGGGCTGGACACCATGCTGGCGGTGATGGAAGTGCTGTACACCGAGTTCGCCGATCCGAAGTACCGTCCGGCCATGCTGATGCGCGAGATGGTGGCGGCTGGCTACCTGGGGCGCAAGACGGGGCGTGGGGTGTACGTGTATAGCAAGTAAGTCGGGCCGGCTTTGCCGCACCACCGGCGGCCGCCTGCGGGCGGCCGCTGCCGTTTCAAGTGCCCGCTTGCGGGTCGCACAATTCCGCTTACACCGCGTTATATACCGAAACAATCCGCCGCATCTGGTAACAGGAATGCGCGGTAGAGTGCACCCATTCCTTTACGACAACACCGCATCATGGCTCATCCGGTTCTCTTTGCAGCGCTGCTCGCTGGCGTCATGTCCTTGCTCGCGGCGCGTTCGGCGATGGCGCATGTGGATGTGGGCGTGCATATCGGCGCACCGGTCTATGCCGCGCCGGCGCCGGTCTATGTGGCGCCGCCGCCGCCCGTGGTGTACGCGCCGCGCTATCACGGCTGGCATGGCGACCGTTACTGGGACGGCCGGCGCTGGTATGGGCGGGGTGAGTGGCGCGGCCGGCATCACCATTACCGGCACCATCACCACCGGCATCACCACTATCGGCACCATGGCCATGGTCATCGTGGCCACCATGGCCATCGCGGCCACGGGCACTGATCGCTTGTCGGCCCGCGTTGGCCGGTCCAGTCAGCGCAACAGCACCAGTCGCGGCACCGCGTCGGCGCCGCTCCATACCACGGCGTTCTGCTGGTATGCCTGGCCCAGCGCCCGCGCGTCGGCCAGCGAGAGCCCGGGCACCAGGAAGCTCGGTTCGGCGGGCCAGCCGTTATCAGGATGCTCGCCAGCGGCTTCGATCGCGCGCAGTCCGAGTGCGCCGAGATCCTGTGCCAGTGCCTGTTGCCGGCGCGCGTTGGCCGCATCGTCGCAGCGCTGGCTGAACGGGTTGGCCGCGGTGATGAAGGCGCTGCAGTCCACGCCCAGCGAGCGGTGCAGCGCGGCCAGCGCGGCGCTGGGCTGGTCGATGCGCAAGGTCATCGGCGGGTCGCCCAGCACCCGGTAGTGCGTTTCGCGATACGCCCGCAGGGTCTCGGCGTCGATGGCGCTGCCCAACTTACTCCCCGTACTGCCGCAGTCCGTCGAGGTCCAGCACCTCGATCACGCCGTAGTCCACCCGCACCAGCCCCTGCTGTTCCAGCACCTTCAGCGCCTGGTTGGCGCGCTGGCGCGAGATGCCGGCGAGCAGGCCGATTTCTTCCTGCGAGATCTCCAGGGTCTTGCCGATGCCGGGATACAGGTGCTCGTTGAACAGCGACGACACCGCGCGCGCCACGCGCGAATCGATGTCGAGCAGCCGTTCATACTCCACCGCCGCAATGAACTGTCCCAGGCGCTCGTTGAACTGCGTCAGCAGGAAGCGCGTGAACGGCAGGCTGGTATCCAGCAGCCACTGAAAAGTGTCGCGCGGCAGGAAGGCGATGGTCGAGCGGCGCAGCGCCATCACGTCGTACTTGCGGATCTCCGACTTCAGCACCGCGCCTTCGCCGAACCAGCCGCCGGTAGGCACGCCGGTGAAGGTGACCGACTTGCCCGACGGCGACACCGTGGTGATCTTGACGATCCCTTCGAGCACGCCCATCCAGTGCTCGGCCTTGTCGCCCTTGTGGCAGACGTAGTCGCCCTGGCTGTACTCGTGCACGAACATGGCGCGACGCACGCGCTCGCGCTGCTCCGGACTCAGGTCTGCTGCCCACACGCAGCGGTCGACAAAATCGTTGAGCATGGCCTGCGGAAGCTCCGGTAGGGATTAACCCGGAATTGTCACCGGCGTGACAACCGGGGTGGGAGGCATGGGCTATCTTACGATCACCACGGAGCCGGGAAGTGCCGCAAAACAAGGCACCACGGGCTTGATGCGCTGCGGCATGACTGCCGCCAGGCAAAACAAGCCAAGTATAACCACCGGACCGACGCTTGACACCGCGCGTGGACCCCCACGCCGGAGGGACAGGAGACAGCGATGCAGGAATCGTCGGCGACGACCTTCCCGCGATGGCTGCTGGCGCACGCCCAGCAGCGGCCGGAGCATCCGGCGTATCGCGAGAAGGATCTCGGCATCTGGCAGACATACAGCTGGGCCCAGGCGGCGCAGCAGGTGAGGGCGCTGGCATGTGGTCTGGCCGCGCTCGGCTTCAAGCGTGGCATGAACCTGGCGGTGGTGGGCGACAACCGTCCGCGCCTGTACTGGGCCATGACCGCGGCGCAGGCTTTGGGCGGCGTGCCGGTGCCGCTGTACCAGGACGCCATCGCCAACGAGATGGTCTACGTGCTCAACGATGCGGAGATCGAATTCGCCATCGTCGAGGACCAGGAGCAGGTCGACAAGCTGCTCGAGGTGGAAGCCCAGCTGGCCGAGTCCGGCCGCGCGGTGCGCCACGTCATCTTCGAAGACCCGCGCGGTTTGCTCGACTACGACCATCCCTCGCTGATGTCGTACGAGCGCCTGCAGGAACTGGGGCGCGAGTTCGACCAGGCCCATCCGGGCTTCTATGACGAGGCCATCGCCGCCGGGCAGCCCGACGACACCGCGATCATCCTCTATACGTCCGGCACCACCGGCAAGCCCAAGGGCGTGTGCCATTCGCACCATGGCCTGATCGGCTCGGCGCGCAACGGCTGCGCCTTCGACAAGCTCAACGCCGACGACGACGTGCTGTCCTACCTGCCGATGGCGTGGGTCGGCGACAACCTGTTCTCGTATGCGCAGGCGATGGTGGCGGGCTTTACGGTGAACTGCCCGGAATCGCGCGAAACGGTGATGACCGACCTGCGCGAGATCGGACCCACCTACTACTTCGCGCCGCCGCGCATCTACGAAGGCCTGCTGACGCAGGTGATGATCCGCATGGAGGATGCCGGCTGGATCAAGCGCAAGCTGTTTCACTGGGCCATGGACGTGGCGCGCCGCTGCGGCACCGCCATCCTGGACGGTCAGCCGGTATCGCTCGCCGAGCGCGCGCGCTATGCGCTGGGCGAGGCGCTGGTCTACGGCCCGCTGCGCAATGTGCTGGGCATGAGCCGCATCCGCGTGGCCTATACCGCGGGCGAGGCGATCGGCCCGGACCTGTTCCGCTTCTACCGCTCGATCGGCGTGAACCTGAAGCAGTTCTACGGCCAGACCGAGACCTGCGCCTATGTGTGCCTGCAGCCCGACGGCAAGGTCAAGTTCGACTCGGTGGGACCGGCCGCGCCGGGCATGGAAATCCGCATCGCCGACAACGGCGAGGTGCTGGTGCGCGGCGTGGGCCTGCTCAAGTCCTACTACAAGCGCGACGATGCCACACGCGAGGCCATCAATGACGAGGGCTACTTCATGACCGGCGACGCCGGCGTGATCGACGCCGACGGCCACCTGAAGATCATCGACCGCGCCAAGGACGTGGGCAAGCTCGCCGATGGCTCGATGTTCGCGCCCAAGTACATCGAGAACAAGCTCAAGTTCTTCCCGTACATCAAGGAGGCGGTGGCCTTCGGCAACGGCCGCGACCAGGTCTGCGCCTTTATCAACATCGACTTCGAGGCGGTGGGTAACTGGGCCGAGCGCCGCCACCTCCCGTACGCGGGCTATGTCGACCTGGCCGCGCAGCCGGACGTGCTGGAGATGATCGGCGAATGCGTAAACCAGGTGAACGCAGACCTTGCCAACGACCCGATGCTGGCCGGATCGCAGATCGCGCGCTTCCTGGTGCTGCACAAGGAGCTGGACCCGGACGACGACGAACTGACCCGCACGCGCAAGGTACGGCGCGGCTTTATCGCGGAAAAGTACGGCGTGCTGGTCGAGGCGCTCTATGCGGGCAAGACCGAGCAGTTCATCGAGACGCGCGTCAAGTTCGAAGTCGGGCGCGAGGGCAGCGTGTCGGCCACGCTGAAGCTGGTGGATGCCAGGCGGCTGCCGGTAGCGGCGCGCGGCATAACCGCCATAACAGCACAGGTGGAGGCAGCAACATGACACAAGTGGCCTGGCAAGGCGCCGGCAAGCGCGAATGGACCGCGGCGGCGCGCACCGATGCGAGCGGCGCGGGCGGTGGCGGGGCGATGGCGCCGGCAGGACCGCTGCCCCCCGCCGGGCTGGCGGACGACGGCGGCGTGCATCCCGGTACGCGCCATGCGCAGCGCACCGGCGCGCAGGCGCGCACCGGCGGCGAGGTGATCCTGGACCTGCAGCATATCTCGCTGTCGTTCGGCGGGGTCAAGGCGCTGACCGATATCTCGTTCGACGTGTGCGAGCACGAGGTGCGCGCCATCATCGGCCCCAACGGCGCCGGCAAGAGTTCGATGCTGAACGTGATCAACGGCGTCTACCACCCGCAGCATGGACGCATCGTGTTCCGCGGCGAGGAGCGCAAGCAGATGCACCCGACCGCCGCGGCGCGCCAGGGCATTGCGCGTACGTTCCAGAACATCGCGCTGTTCAAGGGCATGACGGTGCTGGACAACATCATGACGGGCCGCAACACGCAGTTCCGCACCTCGTGGTTCGCGCACGCGCTGTGGTGGGGCCCGGCGCGCAACGAAGAGATGCGGCACCGGCAGAAGGTGGAGGAGGTGATCGACTTCCTCGAAATCCAGTCGATCCGCAAGACCCCGGTGGGGCGCCTGCCGTATGGCCTGCAGAAGCGCGTCGAGCTGGCGCGCGCGCTCGCGGCCGAGCCATCGATGCTGCTGCTCGACGAACCCATGGCCGGCATGAACGTGGAAGAGAAGCAGGACATGTGCCGCTTCATCCTCGATGTGAACCGTCAGTTCGGCACCACCATCGTGCTGATCGAGCATGACATGGGCGTGGTGATGGATATTTCCGACCGCGTGGTGGTGCTGGACTACGGCAAGAAGATCGGCGACGGCACGCCGGAAGAGGTCAAGGGCAACCCTGACGTGATCAAGGCATACCTGGGCACTTCGCACTGAGGGTCTGAACCATGACGTTCTTCTTTGAAATCCTGCTCGGCGGCCTGCTGTCGGGACTGATGTACTCGCTGGTGGCGCTGGGCTTCGTGCTGATCTACAAGGCCTCGGGCGTGTTCAACTTTGCCCAGGGCGCGATGGTCTACTTTGCCGCGCTGGCGGTGGTGGGGTTGATGGACAAGGGCATGCCGATGTGGGCCGCGGTGATCGGCGCCTTCGTGGTGATGATCCTGGTGGGCATGAGCACCGAGCGCTTCGTGTTGCGCAAGCTGGTCAACCAGCCGCCGATCACGCTGTTCATGGCGACCATCGGGCTGTCGTTCTTCCTGGAAGGGCTAGGGCCGCTGTTGTTCGGCAATGAAGTGCGCCCGATCAACCTGGGCATTGTCGACGAGCCGATCGAATCGATCCTGACCACTTTCAACATCGTCATCTCCAAGTTCGACCTTGCCGCCGCGGCCATCGCCGGCGTGCTGGTGGGATCGCTGGCGCTGTTCTTCCAGTACACCAAGGTCGGGCGCGCGCTGCGCGCAGTGGCCGACGACCACCAGGCCGCGCTTTCGCTGGGCATACCGCTGCAGAACATCTGGGCCATCGTCTGGGGCGTGGCCGGCTTCGTCGCGCTGGTGGCCGGCATGCTGTGGGGCTCGCGCAATGGCGTGCAGTTCGCGCTGACGCTGACCGCGCTGAAGGCGCTGCCGGTGCTGATCCTGGGTGGCTTTACCTCGGTGCCCGGCGCCATCGTCGGCGGACTGATCATCGGTGCCTCGGAGAAGCTGGCCGAGATCTATATTCCGCCGGTGTTCCAGTCGATGTTCGGCGGCAACTTCGGCGGCATCGAGGGGTGGTTCCCGTATGTGTTTGCCTTGCTGTTTCTGCTGGTGCGGCCGGAAGGGTTGTTTGGCGAGAAACACATTGATCGCGTTTAAGCCCGTCATTCCCGCGCATACCCAAAGGGCACGTGGGCGGGAATCCAGTGACTTTCACCGCTAACGCTTCAAAGACGCTGGGCTCCCGCCTTCGCGGGAGCGACGAGCAGGAAGGAGACAAAGATGTTTTATCGTGAAGCCGGCCAGTTCAAGACCAGCTATGTCGCCGACAGCCAGATCTTCCCGATCCGCCAGGACCGCATCGGCTTTGCGGTGCTGATGGCGATCGCCTTCGTGGCGATCCCGTTCATTGGTTCGGAATACTGGTTCTCGGCCATCCTGATCCCGTTCCTGATCTTCTCGCTGGCGGCGCTGGGGCTGAATATCCTGACCGGCTATGCCGGCCAGCTGTCGCTGGGGACCGCGGCCTTCATGGCGGTGGGCGCATACGCGGCCTACAACTTCCAGCTGCGCATCGAAGGCATGCCGGTGCTGCTGACCTTTATCCTGGCGGGCCTGTCGGCGGCGCTGGTGGGGGTGGCGTTCGGGCTGCCGTCGCTGCGCATCAAGGGGTTCTACCTGGCGGTGGCGACGCTGGCGGCGCAGTTCTTCGTGGTGTGGGCGCTGACCAAGTTCCCCTGGTTCTCCAACAACAGCTCGTCGGGCGTGATCACGGCGCAGCGGCTGGACCTGTTCGGCTACGCCATCGACACGCCGGTGAAGAAATACCTGTTCGTGCTGGCCATCGTCACGGTGCTGGCGCTGGCGGCCAAGAACATGGTGCGCTCGGCCACCGGCCGCGCCTGGATGTCGGTGCGCGACATGGACGTGGCGGCGGAAGTCATCGGCATCCCGCTGATGCGCACCAAGCTGCTGGCGTTCGCGGTCAGCTCGTTCTACTGCGGCGTGGCCGGCGCGCTGTATGCGTTCTGCTACCTGGGCTCGGTCGAGCCGGACGGGTTCTCGCTGGACCTGTCGTTCCGCGTGCTGTTCATGATCATCATCGGCGGCGTTGGCAGCATCATGGGCTCGTTCCTGGGCGCGGCCTTCATCCTGCTGCTGCCGATCTTCCTGGACAACGTGCTGCCGCCGCTGGCATCGCTGCTGCACCTGCCCTTTACCAATGCCACCGTGTCGCACATCCAGTTGATGGTGTTCGGCGGGCTGATCATCTTCTTCCTGATCGTGGAGCCGCACGGGCTGGCCCGGCTGTGGCAGATCGCCAAGGAGAAGCTGAGGCTGTGGCCGTTCCCGCACTGACGGAGCGGGGTGTTTTTGCCTGATAGCAGTTCCTGACTGAATTATTGAAGCAGACGTATAACGAAACGCTCGACCGAGGGCGAAGGAGACTGTCATGACCAACCTGATCCGAAACGTGCAACGCGCCGCCCTGGTGGTCAGCGCCGCGGCTGCACTGCTGGCGCCGGCGGTGCCGGCACTGGCGCAAAGCAACGAGCAGTTCATCGCGCTGCCGAGCTATCGCGTGGGACCCTACGGCGCCAACGGGCAGTCCTGGTATGGCGGCTTCATCGACTACCTCAACTACGTCAACCTCAAGGACGGCGGCGTCAACGGCGTCAAGCTGAGCTGGGAAGAGTGCGAGACCGAGTACAACAACGCCAAGGGCGTCGAGTGCTATGAGCGCCTGAAGTCCAAGAACGCCACCACCAAGGGCACCGCGTACCACGCGATGTCGACCGGCATCTCCTACGCGCTGGTCGACAAGACGGCGGCCGACAAGGTGCCGCTGGTGATGATGGGCTACGGCCGCACCGATGCGGTCGACGGCTCGGTGTTCCCGTACGCGTTCCCGCTGGTGACCACGTACCAGATGCAGGTCTCGGCTATCGTCAAGTACCTGGCCAGCAAGAACGGCGGCTCGCTGGCCGGCAAGAAGATCGTCTACCTGTACCACGACTCGGCCTATGGCAAGGAGCCGATCGTGGCGCTGCAGGCCGAGGCGCGGCTGGGCAAGTTCAACCTGGTCGAGATCCCGGTGGCGCACCCCGGCAACGAGCAGGGCGCGCAGTGGCTGAAGATCCGCCAGGAGAACCCTGACTACGTGATCTTCTGGGGCTGGGGCGTGATGAACCAGACCGCGCTGAAAGCCGCGCAAAAGGTTGGCTTCTCACGCGAGAAGATGATCGGCTCCTGGTGGGCGGGCTCCGAGGAAGACACGGTGCCGGCCGGCGATGCCTCCAAGGGCTACATGAGCGCGACCTGGAACGTGGCCGGCAAGAACGTGCCGCTGATCGCCGATATCGAGAAGGTGGTCTATGGCGCCGGCAAGGGCAATATGCAGGACAAGAACAAGGTGGGTTCGGTGCTGTACAACCGCGGCGTGTCGGCGGCGGTGGTGACGGTGGAAGCGGTGCGCGTGGCGCAGGCCAAGTTCGGCAAGGGCAAGCCCATGACCGGCGAGCAAATGCGCTGGGCCTTCGAGAACCTGAACCTGACCAATGCCCGCCTGCAGCAACTGGGCGCCACCGGCCTGCTGCCGGAGATCAAGACCAGCTGCGAGAACCATGAGGGCTCGGGCAAGGTGAAGATCCAGCAGTGGGACGGCAGCAAGTGGGTGGTGGTGTCGGACTGGATCGAGGGCAACAAGAGCCTGATCCACCCGCTGTTCAAGGCCACCGCGGCGCAGTACGCGAAGGAGAAGGGGATTACGCCGGCGTGTTCGAAGAGCTGATGGGCCCCGACTCCCGACGGTTTGCTCCCCTCTCCCGCTAGCGGGAGAGGGGCGGGGGTGAGGGCGGGCGCTGGCCATAGCGAGGCCATTCACTTCGTGGCGACGCCCGCCCTCACCCCAACCCTCTCCCAGAGGGAGAGGGAGTACACCGGCAGCAAGCTGAAAGTCCAACGCAACATCGCCACATCACCACGACCCGCACCATGAGCCTCCTGTCCGTCAACAACATCGAAGTCATCTACGATCACGTGATCCTGGTGCTCAAGGGCGTCTCGCTCGAAGTGCCCGAGGGCAAGATCGTGGCGCTGCTGGGCGCCAACGGCGCGGGCAAGACCACCACGCTCAAGGCCATCTCCAACCTGCTGCAGGCCGAGCGCGGCGATGTCACCAAGGGTTCGATCGAATACCGCGGCGACCGCGTCGACCAGCTTACCCCCAACGACCTGGTGCGCCGCGGCGTGATCCAGGTGATGGAAGGGCGCCACTGCTTCGCGCACCTGACCATCGAGGAAAACCTGCTTACCGGCGCCTACACGCGCGGCCTGTCGCGCGGCCAGACCCGCGATGAGCTGGAGAAAATCTATGAATACTTCCCGCGCCTGAAGACGCGCCGCAAGTCGCAGGCGGGCTACACCTCCGGCGGCGAGCAGCAGATGTGCGCGATCGGCCGGGCCATGATGGCGAAGCCCGCGATGATCCTACTGGACGAGCCTTCGATGGGGCTGGCGCCGCAGATCGTCGAGGAGATCTTCGAGATCGTGCGCGGCCTGAACTCGCGCGAGAACGTCAGCTTCCTGCTGGCCGAGCAGAACACGATGGTGGCGCTGCGCTACGCAGACTACGGCTACATCCTCGAGAACGGCCGCGTGGTGATGGATGGCGACGCCGAGTCGCTGCGCACCAACGAGGACGTCAAGGAGTTCTACCTGGGCGTGGCCGCCAACGACGCCGACGGCCCCGGCCGCAAGTCGTTCCGCGACGTCAAAAGTTACCGACGCCGCAAGCGCTGGCTGGCCTAGCAAGCGACCGTTTTTCACCCGGCTTGTCACCACGCGCACCTCGGCGCGGGGCAGGCCGCATCCCCTTCCCTGACGCACAGCACCATGCCAGAACACTTCGATCCGCTCGAAACCCGCGCGCCGGAAGTCCGCGAGCAGGCGCTCCTTGCCGCCCTGGCACGCCAGGTGGCCCATGCGCGCGAACACGCGCCATACTTTGCCGAACTGCTGGATGGCGTCGATCCGCGCCTGCTGACCTCGCGCGCGGCGCTGGCCCAACTGCCGGTCACGCGCAAGTCGGACCTGAGCGTGCGACAGCGCGCGCTGCCGCCGCTGGGCGGGCTCAACGCGACGCCGCTGGGCAAGCTGCGCCACGTGTTCCAGTCGCCCGGCCCGATCCACGAGCCCGACGGCCACGACGCCGACTGGTGGCGCACCGCGCGCGCCATGCACGCCGCGGGCTTTCGCGCCGGCGACCTGGTCTACAACACCTTCTCCTACCACTTCACCCCGGCCGGCATGATGATGGAAAGCGGCGCCCACCGGCTGGGCTGCTGCGTGTTCCCGGCCGGCGTTGGCCAGACCGATTCGCAGGTGCAGGCGCTGGCCAGCCTGCAGCCGGCCGCCTATGCCGGCACGCCGTCGTTCCTCAAGCTGCTGCTGGAGCGCGGCGATGAGCTCGGCACGCCCTGCACCAGCCTGGCCAAGGCGCTGGTCTCGGGCGAGGCCTTGCCGCCGTCGCTGCGCAACTGGTTCCGGGATCGCGGGGTGCGCGTGCAGCAGATGTACGGCACCGCCGATGTCGGCCTGATCGCCTATGAAACCGAAGGCGGCGACGGCTGGGTGGTGGACGAGGGCGTGCTGGTCGAGATCGTCGAGCCCGGCGGCTCGCGCCCCATGCCCGAAGGCGAGACCGGCGAGGTGGTGGTGACGGTGCTGGGCAACGGCGACTACCCGCTGATCCGCTTCGGTACCGGCGACCTGTCGGCGGTGGTGCCGGCGTCGTCGCAGCGGCCCAGCCCGTGCGGCCGCACCAATATCCGCCTCAAGGGCTGGCTCGGGCGCGCCGACCAGGCCACCAAGGTCAAGGGCATGTTCGTGCATCCCGGCCAGGTGGCCGACGTGCTGCGGCGCCATCCGGAAATCCGCGCGGCGCGGCTTGTGGTAACGGGCGATCCGGGCGCCGACGTGATGACGCTGCGCTGCGAGGCGACGCGCGAGGATGCCGAGTTGCAGCGCGCGGTGGCGGAGTCGCTGCGCGAGGTGATGCGGCTGCGAGGCGAGGTGGCGTTCGTGGCGGCGGGCTCGTTGCCGCAGGATGGGCGGCTGATCGAGGATGCGCGTAAGTACGAATAAAACTAGTGGCGGCTGACGGGCCCGACGCAGTTGACGCGCCGGCCCTCTCCCCCGGCCCCTCTCCCGCAGGCGGGAGAGGGAAGCAAACCGTCCGCCGGCGAGGGCGTTAGTGCTTGTCAGCGCCCCACGCAATCGCTCCCCTCTCCCGCGCGCGGGAGAGGGGTGGGGGAGAGGGCAGGAGCCTCCACGAAGTAAAGGCCGTCAATAGTCCGGAAAGCCTCAAGTCTTCCCACCCTCCGCCGGCCGCGTCGGCAACCGCACCATCCACACACTGACCCCCACCGCGCACGCCAGCAACGCCGCCGACACCAGCGGCCGCCCGCGCAGCAGCCACGCCGTGGTCCCCATCGACAGCCACATCATCGACAGCGCCAGGCACTTCGCCTTGAACGGGATGCTGCGGTGCCGCTGCCAGTCGTGGACCAGCGGCCCGAAGCGCGGATGCCCCAGCAGCCATTCATGAAAGCGCTGCGAGCCGCGCGCGAAGCAGGCCGCGGCCAGCAGCACGAAGGGCGTGGTCGGCAGCACCGGCAGGAAGATGCCGATCACGCCGAGCAGCAGGCACACCCCGCCGAGCGCCACCCAGGCGGCGCGCAGCACGCGCTGGCGGTGGCTCGGCACGGCGTCAGGATCGGGCGAAAGGTCGGGGTTGGAAGGCGGCAATGGTCGGACAAAGGGCCGCCACGCGGCCCGGTGAGGGATCGGTCAGCGCGCGATGCCCAGCCGCGCCTTGGCGGCATCGTACTCCGACTTCATGCGCGCGACGATCTCGCCGGCGCTGGGGATGTCGTGGATCTGGCCGACGCCCTGGCCGGCGCCCCAGATGTCCTTCCATGCCTTGGCCTTGGAGGTGCCGCTGGAAAAGTCCATCTTGCTCTTGTCGGCCACCGGCAGGTTGTCCGGGTCCAGGCCCGCGTTGCTGATGCTTTCGCGGATGTAGTTGCCGTGCACGCCGGTGAACAGGTTGGTGTAGACGATATCGGCGGCGGCCGAGCTGGTGATCGACTGCTTGTACGTCTCTGCCGCGTGCGCCTCCTGCGAGGCGATAAAGCGCGTGCCCACGTAGGCGAAGTCGGCGCCCATGGCCTGCGCGGCCAGCACCGCCTCGCCGGTGGCGATCGAGCCCGACAGCGCGATCGGGCCGTCGAAGATCTTGCGCACCTCGCCCACCAGCGCGAACGGCGACAGCATGCCGGCATGCCCGCCGGCGCCCGCGGCGACCAGGATCAGGCCGTCGACGCCCGATTCGATCGCCTTTTCGGCATGGCGCAGGCTGATCACGTCGTGCAGCACGATGCCGCCGTAGCTGTGCACGGCGTCGATCAGTTCCCTGGGCGGCGCGCGCAGCGAGGTGATGAAGATCGGCACCTTGTGTTCGACGCAGACCTTGATGTCATGCTCCAGGCGCGCGTTGGAGGCGTGCACGATCTGGTTGACCGCGACCGGGCCCACCGGTGCGCCGGGATTGGCGGCCTTGAAGGCGGCCAGCTCGTCCCCGATCCGGGTCAGCCACTCGTCGAGCAACTCGGCCGGGCGCGCATTGAGCGCCGGGAACGAGCCGACGATGCCGGCCTTGCACTGCGCCAG
This sequence comes from Cupriavidus nantongensis, assembly GCF_041726985.1. GTDB lineage: Bacteria > Pseudomonadota > Gammaproteobacteria > Burkholderiales > Burkholderiaceae > Cupriavidus > Cupriavidus nantongensis_A. The sequence continues at coordinate 265,991 of NZ_CP168303.1, forward strand.
CACCAGTTCCGGGTAGCTGACGATAAACATGGGCGAGGCAATCACGGGCAGGGCCAGGTTCTGCAGGGCCTGGGGCAGTTGCTTGGCGGCGGGCATGGTGTCTCCTGAACTACTGGCGGGCAATGGGAAGTGCCCTAAATGAACGGTCGTTCGATTATAGGGAGTTTCAGCGCAGTCACGTTAGAAGCCCCAGTCTATGCCGGTCCGGCCGGCACGGGGGCTAGGCCGCCGGCAAGACCAGCTCGGCCAGCGCGCCGCCGCCCGGGCGGTTGGCCAGCGTCACGTCGCCATGATGCAACGTTGCCACCTCGCGCGCAAAGCACAGGCCCAGACCGGTGCTCTTGTCCGCACCGTGCGGGCGCGGCAGCGAGTAGAAGCGTTCGAACACGCGCGGCAGCGCGTAGTCGGGAATGCCGGGGCCCTGGTCGGCCACGGCGATGGCCAGTGCGTCGCCGCGACGTTCCAGCCGCACCGTGACCGCGGTGCCCGGCGGGGCGAAGTCGATGGCGTTGTCGAGCAGGTTGGCAATGGCCTGGCGCAGCAGGAACGGGTCGCCGCAGACGTGGCCGCTGGCGTGGCCGGCGTCGGTGTCAGGCCCGGCCTCCGCCTCGCACTGCAGCGCGACGCCGCGCTGTCGCGCACGCGGCTCCAGCTCGGCGCACAGCTGCGCCAGCAGCGGCGTCAGCACCACCGGCTCGCACACTTCCAGGCGCTGGCGCTGTTCCACCTCGGCCAGCGCCAGCAGCTTGCGGATCATGGTTTCCAGCCGTCCGGACTGGGTTCGGATATTGGCGACGAAGCGCTGGCGGTCGGGCGCCGGCATCTCTTCCTGCAGCAGCTCCGCCGCGCCGCCGATGGCGGCCAGCGGACTCTTCATCTCGTGCGTCAGCGTGTGGATGTAGTGCTCGACATACTGCTTGTCTTCCAGCCGCTCGCGCATGCCCTGCACCGCGCGCCCCAGCTCGGCCAGCTCGCCCGCGCCGCGCAGCGGCATCTCGGCGCGCTCGCCGGCCGCCACCGCGCGCGCGTAGCCGCGCAGGCGGCTCAGGCCATGCACCAGCCACAGCGTGCAGGCCAGCCCGATCACGCAGGCGGTGCCGATCAGCAGGCCGCCATAGAGCAGGATCTTGCGCTGGCTGCGCGCGATGAACGGCGCCATCGCCGCATTGGGCTTGGCCACGGTCAACACGCCGATGATGCGCTCGCCATTGCTGTCGACGTCACGCACCGGCGCGGCCACGTGCATCACGGTGCTGGTCTCATCGTCGGGGTCGGCGCGCGTGCTGCGCGCGCCGTACTTGCCGCGCAGCGTCAGGTAGACGTCGTTCCAGCGCGAGTAGTCGCGGCCCACGTCGGTGCCGGTGGAGTCGAAGCGCACGATGCCGCTGGCATCGGTGACGTAGACACGATAGCCGATGCTGTCCTTGTGCAGCCCCGAGACCTCGGCATTGACCGGCACCTCGCGCAGCGCCGCCATATGCCGCGCGAAAGCGCCGTCGGCGATGCGGCCGGCCTTGAGGTCGTCGGCGGCTAGCGCGGCCAGTACGTGCGCGGTATCGATCAGCGTGTCTTCCATGGCCTGGCGCACGCCCGGCTTGACCTCTTGCACGAACACGCGCAGCGTCAGCACCGTGGCCAGGCCCACGATCAGGAAAAAGCCGAAGAAGATGCGCAGGCCGATATGCATGGCGCGCGCTCAGGGCTCGAGCGAATAGCCCATGCCGCGATGGGTGCGGATGCGCTCGGCGCTCTCGGCAGACACCTCGCGCAGCTTGGCGCGCAGGGTCTTGATATGGGTGTCGACGGTGCGGTCGCTGGTGTCGAGCGCGCCCGCCCACACCGCGTCCATCAGCTGCGCTCGCGAGTAGATGCGGCCCGGATGCGCCACCAGCAGGGCCAGCAGCAGGTATTCGTAGCGCGTCAGCGCCAGCCAGTGGCCGTGGTAGGCCAGGCGGGCGCCGTCCTGGTCGTGGGTAAAGCCGGCCGCCTCGCCGGGCTTTGGCGTGGCGCCGCCGCCGCGGGCCCGGCGCAGGATGGCGCGCACGCGCGCGGCCAGCTCGCGCGGCGAGAACGGCTTGACCACGTAGTCGTCGGCGCCGATCTCCAGCCCGACGATGCGGTCGATCTCTTCATGGCGCGCGGTCAGGAAGATCACCGGCGCATCGCTGAAGGTGCGCAGTGTGCGGCAGACCTCGAAGCCGCTCAGGTCCGGCAGCCCAACGTCCAGGATCACCAGGTCGGCCCGCGCGGCACGCAGGCACGCGAGCGCGTCGCCGCCCAGCGTGCAGTGCTCGGCCAGCATGCCGTCGGTGCGCAGGGCATAGAGGATGGTGTCGGCGATGGCCTGCTCGTCTTCCACCACCAGGATGCGCGGTTGTTCCATGCCCGGCATTCTAGCCCGTCAGGCGCTGGCCGCCGCGCGCGCCGGCGCTGCCGGTTCCGAACCGCGCTGGTGGAAATAGATCTGCTCCGCGACCCGGCGCAGTGGCGGCGAATACAGCATCAGGTCGAACGGCCAGTCGCACTGGAAGCGCTCGAACATCCAGCGCAGCGCGCGCTTGGCGCGAAAGCGCGGCGCGCTGGCGCTGGCCACGGCTTCCGGCGCGGGCCCGCAGCGCAGCAAATGCGCGGCCACGGCTTCGCCGACCGACTCGCCGTGGGCAAAGGCATAGTGGATGCCGCCCGCGGTCAGCGGCGACACGATGCCCGCGGCGTCGCCGGTCAGGATCACGCCGTCGCGCGCCAGCGGCCACACCGGGCCGCCGCACGGGATCAGCCCGGCGCGGGTCGCCGCCGGCCGCGTCAGCTGGGGCAGGCCGGCGCGCTCGCGCACATGCGCCAGCAGTCCGTCCAGGTCCGGCGCGCGGCCGCGCCGCGGCAGGTAGCGCAGCGCCAGCCCGGCCTGCACGCCGGTGGGGTTCTGCGCGATCCAGCCGATATAGCCGGGCGCGAAGCGGCGCGTGATGAAGCAGTGCAGCGCGTCCGGCTCGGGCAGCGACAGCCCCGGGAATTCATACTCCACGCCGTACAGAAAGCTGTGCGCGCGCCCCAGCCCGGCGCATTGCGCCACGCGCGACTGCGCGCCGTCGGCGCCGACCAGATAGCGCGTCTGGCCCACGCCGGTGACATGCCAGCCGCCGTGGCGCGGCACCGCGCCGACGAAGGCCTGGCCCAGCCGCAGCTCGACCCGGTGGCGCACCAGCTCCGCCGCCAGCCAGCGCATCAGCCGCGGCGTATCGGTGGTGTGGAAGTAGTAGCCGGGCGCGCTCAGGCTCAGGCTGCGCAGCCGCGGCGAGTACAGCTTCACTTGCTCGACGCGATGCACGCAATCGGCCGGCGCCTGGCCCAGCCAGGTCTGCTCGATCGCTTCCCTGACCAGAATGCCGGTGGTGTGGAGCTTGCCGCCCGGATCGGTCTTGCGTTCAAGCACCAGCACGCGCAGGCCGGCGCGCGCGGCGGCCAGGGCGCAGGCGGCACCGGCAAAGCTGGCGCCGGCGATGACGAGTTCGTAGTCGAAGGAGGGCATGGCGGTTTCCGGAGAGCGAAGGGCTCCAGTCTGGCCAGCCGGGGTGAGGGCAATGTGTGGTGGGTGTGAAGCGGCGAAGCGCCGCTGGACTCGATCCAACCCGAAAAAAAACGCCCCGCATGCGCGGGGCCATCAATTACCACGAAGACTGATACACACGGCGGGCACCTGCCAATGCCGCAGCCGCATACGAAGCATAGGCCGGCAATGTGACGGCGCCGTGGCAGCGCGATGAAGCGCGCATGACATCACAGCCCGTAGCGCTTGATCTTGTCGTAGAGCGTGGCCTTGCCCACTTGCAGCAGGTCCGCGGCCTGGCTGACCGCGCCGCCGGTGCGCGCCAGCGCGTCGGCGATCACGGCGCGCTCGAAGTGCTCCATGCGTTCGCGCAGCGGCGCGGTGTCGTCGGGGCCCGCCGCCTGCGCGCCGGCCTGGCCGCCCTCGGGCACGCCCAGCACCATGCGGTCGGCGGCATTGCGCAGTTCGCGCACGTTGCCCGGCCACGGGCGCTGGGCCAGCGCCTGGCGCTGCGCCTCGGACAGGATCGGCGCGGGCCGCTGGTAGCGCACCGCCGACACCAGCGAAAAATGCTCGAACAGCGGCACGATGTCCTCGCGCCGCTCGCGCAGCGGCGGCAGCGCGATGGTGACGACATTGAGCCGGTAATACAGGTCTTCGCGGAAGGTGCCTTGCGCCACCAGCGCATCCATGTCGCCCTTGGCCGCGGCGACGATGCGCACGTCGATCGTCACCGAGGCATTCGACCCCAGCCGCTCCAGGGATCCTTCCTGCAGCACGCGCAGCAGCTTGACCTGCAGCGCCAGCGGCATGCTCTCGATCTCGTCGAGGAACAGCGTGCCGCCCGAGGCATGCTCGAGCTTGCCGATGCGGCGCTTGCCGGCACCGGTGAAGGCGCCGGCTTCGTGCCCGAACATCTCGCTCTCGAAGATGGCTTCGGGCACCGCGCCGCAGTTCAGCGCGATAAAGGGCCCCTCGGCACGCCCCGACAGCGCGTGCAGGCTGCGCGCGACCAGTTCCTTGCCGGTGCCGGTCTCGCCGTTGATCATCACCGGCACGTCGGTGGGCGCGACATTGGCCACCAGCGCGCGCACCTGCTCGATCGCAGGCGAGCGGCCGATGATGCGCGTGCCGGCGGCGGGTCCGGCCAGTTCGCGGCGCAGCGCCTGGTTTTCCAGTTCCAGCGCGCGCCGTTCCAGCGCGCGGCGCACGGTGTCGGTAAGGCGGTCGGCGCCGAACGGCTTTTCGATGAAGTCATAGGCGCCTTCGCGCATCGCCTGCACTGCCATGGTGATGTCGCCGTGGCCGGTCACCAGGATCACCGGCACGCCGGGCGCGGCGTTGCGGCAGTGCTGCAGCAGGTCCAGCCCGCTCGCCCCGGGCAGGCGCACGTCGGTCACCACCACGCCGGCAAAGGCGCCGTGCAGGTGCGGGATCGCGGCTTCGGCCGAGGGCAGCGCCAGCACGCGGAAGCCCGCCAGCTCCAGGCTTTGCGCGGTGGCCTGCCGCACCAGCGGCTCGTCTTCGACAAACAGGACACGCAGACCGTCTTGCATCGCAGTACTCATGGTGACGCGGAAACCGATGGCGCGGCATCGATGGCGGGCGCGCGCGCCAGCACCAGCGTGAATTGCGCGCCGCCGCCGGGGACGTTGGCGACGCTGAGCTGGCCGCCGAACTCGCGCACGATCGACGACGAGATCGCCAGCCCCAGCCCCAGCCCCTGGCCGGTTTCCTTGGTGGTGAAAAAGGGTTCGAACAGGCGCGGCAGCGCTTCCGGCGCGATGCCGGTCCCGTTGTCGCGCACGACGATGGTGACGGCGTGCTCGCCGGCCTGCACTTCCAGGTCGATGCGGCCGAGTTCCGGGGCGGCCGGCGCGGCAGCGGCGATGGCATCGAGCGCATTGCCGAGCAGGTTCAGCAGCACCTGCTCCAGCTTCAGTTCGTCGGCGCGCACGGCAAGGCCCGGCACTGCATCCAGGCCAGCGAGGTGGATCGTGACCGCGCCCAGCCGCGGTGCCAGCAGCGCCAGCACGTGGTCGACCGCCGCGCGCAGCGCCACCGGCCGCTGCACCGGGCGCGCCTTGCCGGCAAACAGCTTGAGCTGGCCGGTGATCTTGCCCATGCGCTCGGTCAGGTCGGCGATCGCCGTAAGGTTGCCCTCGGCCGCGGCCAGCTGGCCGCGCTCCAGCAGCACGCGGGTGTTGTCTGAGAACGTGCGCAACGCGGCCAGCGGCTGGTTCAGCTCATGCGTGATGCCGGCCGCCATCTGTCCCAGCGCGGCCAGCTTGCTGGCCTGCACCAGCTCGTCCTGGGCCGCGCGCAGTTCGCTTTCGGCGCGAGTGCGCTCGGCGACTTCGTCTTCCAGCTTTTCGTTGATCGCCATCAGGTCGGCGGTGCGGGCCTCGACGCGGCGTTCCAGCTGGTCATAGGCGGCCTCCAGCAAACGGCGGCTGTACTGCATGTCGCGCGCGCGCTGGCGGCGCTGGCGCCAGTTGACCAGCAGCAGGCAGATGCAGGCATAGGCCAGCGCCGCGGCCACGGTGGCGTTGCGGGCGTTGGCCAGCACCGGGTCCAGCGGCGCCATCACCTGCATGGTCCAGCCCGCCGGGCCCACGGTGCGGTTCAGTTCCAGGTAGCGGTCGGCGCGTTCGGCGCCGTCCGGCGCGAAGGTGGTGCGGCCGCCGGCGGCCTCGTCGCGCACGCGGACCAGGCGCGCGCCCTGCGGCAGCGTGGTGTCGGCCAGCCAGCGCGTGACCGGCGACGCCAGTGGCTCCAGCGGCAGCGGCGTGACCGCGCGACCATGGTACTGGCGGGTCCGCTCTAGTTCCGCGCGCAGCGCGGGCGGCAGCGGGCGCAGCGTGCGGTACTGCCATGCCGATACCGACGACAGGAAGATCACGCCGTGGTCGTCGCTGACCATCAGCGGCTCGGCGCCGCTGCCGGCGCGCTGGAACCACTCCAGGTTGAGCTTGACCACAGTCACGCCGATGACCTTGCCGTTGGCCTCGACCGGCTGCGCGATGTAGTAGCCGGGCTCGTCGCTGGTGATGCCGATGGCGTAGAAGCGCCCCATCTTGCCGCCCGCGGCGGTCTGGAAGTAGGGGCGGAAGCGGTAGTCGGTGCCGACGAAGCTGCCGGGCTGGCCGTGGTTGCTGGCCGCCAGCGCGATGCCGGTGGCAGCGATCACGTAGGTGGCCGACGCATGCGCGCGCCGGTTGACCTCGGCCAGGTACTGGTTGGCGGCGGCGACGCGCTGCGCGTCGTCAGGGGCGGCGAGCAGCCCGCGCACGAAGGGATGCAGCGACACCAGCGCGGGCAGGAACTCGTAGCGGTCGAGCGTGCTTTCGAGCGTGGCGGCGTAGCGGTCGGCGCGCGTCGCGGTGCCTTGCTGCAGGCTGGCCAGGCCGCGCTGGACCGAGACCAGCCAGGTCAGCGCGCACAGCAGCAGCAGGCCCGCGGCAAGGGCGACGGCAAAGCCCCACCAGCGCCCGCTGCCGGCCGCCGGCGCGTGCACCGGGCGGGTGGCGGCGGGATCATGCACGGCGAGAAAGTCGTCGGAATGTGGCATCGGCGCGCGAGGGTGTCGCGCCGATGATACCCGCTGGCGCGCCGCCGGGTCAGCAGCGCGCGCGGCGGGTTCAGGCGGCGCGCTGGCCGGCTTCGCCAAGCGCGTCGGCATCGTCGCCGGCACCGTGCTGCAGCACGCGCGCCAGGCGCTTGCGGTCGAGCTCGCGTTCCCACGCCGACACCACCACCGTGGCGACGCCGTTGCCGATGATGTTGGTCAGTGCGCGGCACTCGCTCATGAAGCGGTCGATGCCCAGGATCAGCACCATGCCCGCCACCGGGATGGTCGGCACCACCGCCAGCGTCGCCGCCAGCGTGATGAAGCCCGAGCCGGTCACGCCGCTGGCGCCCTTGGAGGTGATCATCGCCACCGCCAGGATGGTCAGCTGCTGCATCAGCGTCAGCTCGATGCCGGTGGCCTGCGCGATGAAGATCACCGCCATGGTCATGTAGATGTTGGTGCCATCCAGGTTGAACGAGTAGCCGGTCGGCACCACCAGGCCCACCACCGACTTGGAGCAGCCCAGCTTCTCCAGCTTTTCCATCATGTGCGGCAGCGCCGCCTCGGACGAGCTGGTGCCCAGCACGATCAGCAGTTCTTCCTTGATGTACGAGATAAAGCGCACGATGCTGAAGCCGGTCATGCGCGCAATCGTGCCCAGCACTACCAGCACGAACACGATGGCGGTGAAGTAGAAGGTGCCGATCAGCTTGAGCAGCGGCACCAGCGAGCCCAGGCCGTACTTGCCGATGGTGAACGCCATCGCTCCGAAGGCGCCGATCGGGGCCACCTTGGTGATCACGTGGACGATATGGAAGAACACCTTGGAGACCTGCTCGATCAACTGCACCACGATGCGGGCGCGCTCGCCCAGCACGGCCAGCGCGGCGCCGAAGAACAGCGACACCAGCAGGATCTGCAGGATGTCGCCGTTGGCGAAGGCGCTGAACACGGTGTCGGGGATGATGTGCATCAGGAACTCGACCGTGCTCTGGCCGTGCGCCTTTGACACGTACTGGGCGATGGCCTTGGTGTCGAGCGTGGCGGGATCGATGTTGAAGCCCACGCCCGGCTTGAGCAGGTGCGCGGCGCCCAGCCCGATCAGCAGCGCGAAGGTCGAAACCACCTCGAAGTACAGCAGCGCCTTGCCGCCGACGCGGCCGACCTTCTTCATGTCGCTCATGCCGGCGATGCCGGTGACCACGGTACAGAAGATGATCGGGCCGATGATCATCTTGATCAGCTTGATGAAGCCATCGCCCAGCGGTTTCATGGCGACGCCGGTGTCGGGCCAGAAGTGGCCGAGCAGGATGCCGATGCAGATGGCGAACAGGACCTGCACGTACAGGATCTTGTAGAAGGGTTTCCTCATGATGTCGTCCTCGGTGTTGACCGTACCCGGGCGGGTCCGCGCGGGCGCGCGCCGTCACGCTTGCGGCGCGTTCAGGGGCGGGAATTCGCAACCGGCATGCCAGTCCAACCGGTATTGCTAACTGCTTGTTTCACAAGGAAAGGCTGGCCGCGGGCGGGCGCCGGACCTCCGGGATTCCGGAATCCCGGACGGGGCGGCTCCGGCGATCCGGAATGGCGGGCGGGCACAGGGTGCGCGAGGCGCCACCTGGCAGGGCCCCGGGGTGGATGGCAGTGCGCGCAAAGCTGCCGCATATCGCGGCCCGCCGCTCGCAACGCCGTATAATTCCGAGCTTCCGTTCAATGCCGTCCGGGCCGTGCCGCCGTCCGGGGCCGTCTTCACACCGTACGCATGCGCAGCTACTACCAGCACCACGTCTTTTTCTGCCTGAACCAGCGCGAGGCCGGCGAGAACTGCTGCGCCAACTACAACGCCAAGGCCATGCAGGAATACGCCAAGAAGCGTTGCAAGGAACTGGGCATCGCCGGCGGCGAAGGCCGCGTGCGCATCAACAAGGCAGGCTGCCTGAACCGCTGTGAACTCGGCCCGGTGCTGGTGGTCTACCCCGAGGCCATCTGGTACACCTATGTCGACGAGCATGACATCGATGAAATCATCGACAGTCACCTGCTCAAGGGCAAGCCGGTCGAGCGGCTGATGGTGGATCGCTGATGGTGGACCGCTGAACGAGAACGAAGTCCGCGGCGCTGCCGATGCCGCAGCGCCGATGCCAGACCCCGCCGCCCGCACGCCGGACGGTTTTTTCATTTTTGCCCCGGGATTTCCGGGCCTGAGCCAGCCGGTTCATCGCCATCCTGACGCCCTATGAACGCGCATACCCAGGTACTTTCCATCGCCGGCCCCGTCGGCGCGATCGACGTGTCGGTGGACCTGCCGCAAGGCGAGCCCCGAGGCCTGGCGCTGGTGGCACATCCGCATCCGCTGTTCGGCGGCACCAAGGACAACAAGGTCGCGCAGACGCTGGCACGCGCCTTCGTGCAGCTGGGCTATGCCACCGTGCGCCCCAACTTCCGCGGCGTCGGCGCGACCGCCGGCGAGCATGACAACGGCATCGGCGAACAGGACGACCTGCTCGCGGTGGCGGCCTGGATGCGCCAGCAGACCGCGTGGTCGGCGCAGGCCGCGACGCTGCCGCTGGCGCTGGGCGGGTTCTCGTTCGGCAGCTTCGTCAGCACCCACGTGGCGCGCCGCCTGGCCGAGGCCGGCACGCCGGTGCAGCGCCTGGTGCTGGTCGGCACCGCCGCCAGCCGCTGGGAAGTCGCCCAGGTGCCGGCCGACACCATCGTGATCCATGGCGAACAGGATGACACCGTGCCGCTGGCCAGCGTTTTCGACTGGGCCCGCCCGCAGGAGCTGCCGGTGATCGTGATCCCCGGCGCCGACCATTTCTTTCACCGCAAGCTGCACCTGATCAAGCAGCTCGTCGTCAATGCGTGGGACCGGTAAGGCCGGCACGCCCGCCATCCCGGAATTTCCCGCGCCACCTTCTTACCGTCGGAAAAACAGAAACATGCTGAATCGAGCCACGACACGCCTTTCGTCCGCCTTTGCTCCCGCCGCCATCGCCGCCGCCATCGTGCTGGCTACCGCGCCCGCCGCCGTGCTGGCGCAGGGCGTGCCGATGCCGCAGGTCGCAGCCAAGTCGTGGATGCTGTATGACGTCACCAGCGGCCAGGCCCTGGCCTCGCAGAACGCCGATGCGCGCATCGAGCCGGCCTCGCTGACCAAGCTGATGACCGCCTACCTGGCGTTCGAGGCACTCAAGGAAAAGCGCCTGACGCTGGACCAGGCGGTGGTGCCGACCAACCTGGTGCTCAAGGTCAAAAGCGACGAGTCGCGCATGTTCATCGAGCCCAACAAGCCGGTCACGGTGCAGGACCTGCTGCTGGGCCTGATCGTGCAGTCGGGCAACGACGCCGCGCTGGCGCTGGCCGAAGCCGTCGGTGGCTCGGAAGAGGGCTTCGTCGCGATGATGAACCGCGAGGCCCAGCGCATGGGCATGAAGAACACCCACTTCACCAATACCGACGGCATCCCCGATCCCAACCACTACACCACCGCGGTCGACCTGGCGACGCTGACCACGCGCCTGATCAAGGACTTCCCCGAGTACTACAGCATGTACTCGCAGAAGGAGTTCACCTATAACAAGATCAGGCAGCCCAACCGCAACCGCCTGCTGTACATCGACTCGACCGTCGACGGCGTCAAGACCGGCCATACCAAGTCCGCCGGCTATTGCCTGATCTCGTCGGCCAAGCGGCCGCTGGCCAACGTGCCGGACGGCTCGCGCCGCCTGATCTCGATCGTGATCGGCACCACCACCGAACAGGTGCGCACCCAGGAAAGCCTGAAGATCCTCAACTACGGCTTCCAGTTCTTCGACACGCTGCGCCTGTACGACAAGGGCCAGGTGCTGGCCACGCCGGACATCTACAAGGGCAAGAGCGGCACGGTCAAGATCGGCGTCCAGAACGAGACCTTCGTCACCGTGCCCAAGGGCACCGGCGGGCGCCTGAAGCCGGTGCTGGAGCGCCAGGAACTGCTGATCGCGCCGATCTCGGCGGGCCAGCAGGTGGGCATGGTCAAGCTGATGGACGGCACCAACAAGGTGGCCGAATTCCCGGTGGTGGCGCTGGAAGAGGTGCCCGAGGCCGGCTTCTTCGGCCGCCTGTGGGACACCATCCGCCTGTGGTTCAAGCGCAAGTGACCTGAATGCGCGCGAGCCGGTGCGCCCCGCGGCGCGCCGGCCCTGCGCCGGAGAATCCGAGATGACGACCGACAACCAAGGCAGCGGCAACAAGCCCGGCGCGATCCCGCCGGAACAGTCGCTGATCGAATACCCGAGCCATTTCCCGATCAAGGTGATGGGCGCGATGCAGGACGGCTTTGCCGAAGCCATCGTCGCGCTGGTGCAGGAGTTCGACCCGGACTTCCACGCCGGCAAGATGGAAATGCGCCCGTCGAGCAAGGGCAACTACCTGGGCCTGACCGTGACGGTGTGGGTCACCAGCCGCGAGCAGCTGGACGACCTGTACCGGGCGCTGACTTCGCATCCGATGGTGAAGGTGGTGCTGTAACGCAGGCTGCTGTAAGCCTTTCTATCCCGATTGTTTGCTCCCCTCTCCCGCTTGCGGGAGAGGGGCGGGGGTGAGGGCAGGCGTTGGCAATGTCGACGCCCGTCACTGCGTTGATGCTCCCGCCCTCACCCCCAACCCCTCTCCCGCGCGCGGGAGAGGGGAGCCACTCCCGCAGCGTGTAAAGCGCAACGGGGCGCGGCATGCTTCCTTCCCCATACCAACATGAACACCATCACCCTGAAACCCGGCAAGGAAAAATCCCTGCTGCGCCGCCACCCGTGGATCTATGCCACAGGCATCGCCACCACCGAAGGCCGCTGCGAGCCGGGCGCCACCGTGATCGTGCGCGCCGCCGACGGCCGCTTCCTGGCCAAGGCCGCCTACAGCCCCGAATCGCAGATCCGCGCGCGCGTGTGGACCTTCGACGAGAACGAGCCGGTCGACCACGCGCTGTTCAAGCGCCGCGTGGCCGCGGCCATTGCCTACCGGCGCCAGTGGGTGCAAGACAGCGACGCGGTGCGGCTGATCTTCGGCGAATCGGACCGGCTGCCCGGCCTGATCGTCGACTACTACGGCAACGGCGCAGCGGGCCAGCTGGTGTGCCAGTTCAACTCGGCGGGGGTCGAGCACTGGAAGACCGCGATCGTGCAGGCGCTGGTCAAGGAGACCGGCTGCCCCAACGTCTATGAGCGCTCCGACGCCGCGGTGCGCCAGCGCGAAGGGCTGGAACTGGTGACCGGTGTGCTCGCCGGCGCAGAGCCCGATCCGGCGCTGTCGGTCACCGAGCACGGCGTGCGTTATTACGTCGACGTGCGCAACGGACACAAGACCGGCTTCTATGTCGACCAGCGCGACAACCGCAAGCTGGTCGGCGATCTCGCCGAAGGGCGCGAGGTGCTGAACTGCTTCTGCTATACCGGCGGCTTCTCGCTGGCCGCGCTGCGTGGCGGGGCCAAAGCGGTGACGTCGATCGATTCGTCGGGCGAGGCGCTGAAGATCGCCGCGGGCAACGTGACGCTGAACGGCTTCGATCCCGAGCGCGCGGCCTGGCTCGACGCTGACGTGTTCAAGACGCTGCGCGAATTCCGCGCCGAGGGCCGCCAGTTCGACCTGATCGTGCTGGACCCGCCCAAGTTCGCGCCGTCGGCGCAGCATATCGACCGCGCCGCGCGCGCATACAAGGAAATCAACCTGGTCGGCACGCAACTGCTGCGCCCGGGCGGGCTGCTGTTCACGTACTCATGCTCCGGGGCGATCAGCATGGAGCTGTTCCAGAAGATCGTCGCCGGCGCGGTGACCGATGCGCGGGCGGATGCGCGCATCCTGCGCAGGCTGTCGGCGGGCACGGATCATCCGATGCTGGCGGCGTTTCCGGAAGGAGAGTACCTGAAGGGGTTGCTGCTGGAGAAGGTGGCCTGAGCAGAAGACTAATGAGCGGTGAGGGCCTTAGGCCGACTGCTTGTTTTCTCCCCTCTCCCGCTTGCGGGAGAGGGGCGGGGGAGAGGGCAGGAGCCCCCACGAAGTGAGGCGCCTCATGCTTGCCACACGCCGGCCCTCTCCCCCAACCCCTCTCCCGCGCGCGGGAGAGGGGAGCACAGCGCGGGGGCGTTGAACCTCACCGCCACATATTCCGCATCCGCCCAGCCAGGTCCACCGGCGCCAACGCGGGCTTGACCGGCCCTTCCCCCGGCATCGGCGGCGGTGGCCACGAACGGCTGTAGAAGTTGGGCATCACCTTGTTCGGCAAAAACCGCGTGCGCGACGCATACACATGCCGGTCGCCGTAGCCCACCTGCTGGTGCACATAGAACCGCTGCGGCACGATGACGTCGAGATGGTCCTTGGCCCGCGTCATCGCCACATACAGCAGCCGCCGCTCTTCCTCGATCTCTTCGGTGGTGCCCGTGGCCAGGTCGCTCGGCATGCAGCCGTCGACGGCATTCAGTACATAGACCGCCTTCCACTCCTGGCCCTTGGCCGAATGGATGGTCGACAGGATCAGGTAGTCCTCGTCGCGAGAGGGCACGCCGGATTCATCGCTGGAGGCGCTGGGCGGGTCCAGCGTCAGCTCGGTCAGGAAGCGCTCGCGCGCGCCATAGGTGGCGGCGATGCGCTCCAGTTGCTGCAGGTCGGCCTGGCGCGCGGCGGCATCGTCGTGCAGGCGTTCGAGGTGCGGCGCGTACCAGGCCAGCACCTGCTCGAATTCCGACGGCCACGGCGAGGTCGGCGCCATCAGCGCGCGCGCCAGCCCCAGCAGGTCGGCCCACGCGGGCGCGGCGGCCGGCGGCGGTTCGAATTCCTGCAGCGAGAACAGCGGCTCGGTCGTCAGCGCCATGGCATCGAGCACGCGTGCCGCGGTCTTGGGGCCGATGCCCGGCAGCAGCTGCAGCGTGCGGAAGCCGGCCATGCGGTCGCGCGGGTTCTCCAGCCAGCGCACCACCGCCAGCACATCCTTGACGTGGGTCGATTCCAGGAACTTGAGGCCGCCGAACTTCACGAACGGGATATTGCGCCGCGCCAGCTCGATCTCCACCTGCGCGCTGTGGTCGGCGGCGCGGAACAGCACCGCCTGCGCCATCAGCGCCAGGCCGGCCTCGCGCCGCGCCAGCACCTGCTCGACCACGAAACGGGCCTGGTCGGCCTCGTCGTTGACCACGATCACGCCGGGTTTCTCGGCTGACTGGCGCTCGGACCACAGGTCCTTGGTATAGCGCTCGGCAGCGAGGCCGATCACCGCGTTGGCGGCCTGCAGGATCGGCTGGGTCGAGCGGTAGTTCTGCGACAGCGTGACCTGCTGCGCCGGTGGCGTGAACCGCGCGGGGAAATCGAGGATATTGCGCACGGTGGCGCCGCGGAAGGCGTAGATCGACTGGGCGTCGTCGCCGACCACGGTCAGGCCGCGGCCATCGGGCCGCAATCCCAGCAGGATCGACGCCTGCAGCGCGTTGGTGTCCTGGTATTCGTCGACCAGGATATGGTCGAAGCGCGCGCCCATGTCCTGCGCGATGGTGGGCTCGGCCATGGCCTGGGCCCAGTACAGCAGCAGGTCGTCGTAATCGAGCACGTGCTGCTTCTGCTTGGCCTCGACATAACCGGCGAACAGTGTGCGCAGCGCGTCGGCCCACATCGCATAGCGGGGGAACTGCTGCCTGAGCACGTCTTCCAGCGGTGCCTGGGTGTTGACCACGCGCGAATAGATAGACAGGCAGGTTTCCTTCTTCGGGAAGCGGCTGGCGGTCTCGGACTGCCCCAGGTCGTGGCGCACCACGTGCATCAGGTCGGCGGAATCGCCGCGGTCGCTGATGGTGAAGGCGGGGGACAGGCCCAGGGTCTCGGCATATTCGCGCAGCAGCCGCGCGCCGATGGCGTGGAAGGTGCCGGACCACTGCAGCGCCGCGCGCCCCGCGCCGGTGCTGGTGCCGAGCGCCTGGTCGACGATGCGCTCGACGCGCCGGCCCATCTCGGCGGCGGCGCGCCGCGAGAACGTCAGCAGCAGGATGCGGCGCGGATCGGCGCCGCCCAGCACCAGGTGCGCGACCCGGTGCGCCAGCGTATTGGTCTTGCCCGAGCCGGCGCCGGCGATGATCAGCAACGGTGCCTCGCTGCCGTGCTCGACCGCGGCGCGCTGCTCCGGGTTGAGCCGGGACAGGTAGGTGGGGAGCGCTGCGGTGTCAGGTGCGGCAGCATCGGGGGCTGCGGCGGCGGGGGCAAGGTCCAGGGTCACGGGCGGGGGCGATCGAAAGGCTGAGGAAAGGCCGGGGAAGGGCTGGGCAAAGGCTGGCGCCAACTGTATATCCATACAGCCCGCCCGCGCAACCCGCCGCGCGCAGGATCGCGTCAGGAAAGAAAAAAAGGTGCTCGATGAGCACCTTTTG
The DNA here is from genome assembly GCF_041726985.1 of Cupriavidus nantongensis. Lineage (GTDB taxonomy): Bacteria > Pseudomonadota > Gammaproteobacteria > Burkholderiales > Burkholderiaceae > Cupriavidus > Cupriavidus nantongensis_A. The sequence goes on from NZ_CP168303.1 coordinate 281,493, forward strand.
TCGTCTGTTCGCAGCGCGGAAGTTACGCGGACTTTGCCAGCGCGCCGTCGAGCAGCTTGTGCAGCGCGTCCCACTCGGGCTCGCCGACGTAGCGCTTCAGGATGCGGCCTTCCTTGTCGATCACGAAGGTGGTCGGCGTCAGGCCCACGTTGCCGAAGGCCTTGGCCGCGCTGCCGTCGCTGTCCATCGCCACCTTGAACGGCAGCCCGCGCGTCTTGGCGAAGTTCATCACGTACATGGGCGGGTCGTAGTTCATCGCCACCGCGACGAATTCCAGCCCCTTGCCCTTGAACTGTTCGTAGGTCTTGACCATGTCCGGCATCTCCTTGATGCAGGTGGCGCAGCTGGTGGCCCAGAAGTTGACCAGGTAGACCTTGCCCTTGAGGTCGGCGGTGCTGACCTTTTCGCCGGACAGCAGCGTGAAGGTGGCGGCCGGCGCGGTACCGGATGGCGACAGCGCGCGGTAGCCGAACCAGCCCAGCAGCGCCAGCACCACCACGGCGGCGACGATGGGCCAGGGCTTGCGGGAGGTCTTGGAGGCGGGGGTAGTGGTCATGGGAATCCGGCTGGAGCCGTTTCGTTAGGGCACGGAGGACCGGGCAGGGCGGTCAGCAGTGGGACATTCTAATGCGGCAGGCGTTCGCGTGCTGTGCGGTACCGCCTTGCGGTGATGCGCTGGAACCCTTGCGTCACTTGCGCGCGGCGACCGCGGCGCGCGCCTGCGCCAGCGCCTGTTCCAGGTAGGCGCCGTAGAAGTCGGGCTGCATGCCGCGCAGCGGGCTGGCGGCGGCGCGGCCCTGGCGGTCCAGGAACAGCACCGTCGGCGCCACCCTGATCTGGTGCGCGCGGGCCCAGGCGCGCGCGGTGGTGTGGCTGCCGTCGGCATCGCGCAGCGGGGTGTCGGCGGTCATGTCGAGTTCGCGCACGGCGATCTCGCCGGCGGCCGCCTGCGGGCCCAGGTAATTGCGGCGCACCGCGTCGCAATAGCCGCAGCCCGGCATCGACACCAGCACCACCAGCGGCTCGCCCCGGCGCGCGGCGTCGGCGCCGTGGGCGGCGAGGTCAGTGGCCGGCGGCAGGTGCGGCGGGCTGGCGGCGGACACGCCGGCCATGGCCGCCAGCAGCGCGCCCGCGGCCAGCCAGTGCAGACGGGTGCTGGCGGCAGCAGTTCGGGCGAGGCGGGAGGCAGGCATGGCGGTTCGCGGGGCGGCACAGGTGGGACAGGCGGCGCGGCAAGCACTGGCGCGCGGCTTCCGGGATAATACCGGCTTCCGCGCGCCGGCGATCGCGCCCGCGCGCGCCGTCCCGAGCCTGTGCTTCCGCCCCGTTTTCCCATGCGTCCCCTGCCGCCCCCGCCGAGCCCTGCTGCCGCGCCCCGCTGGTCCCTGACATGCTGCGCCGCGCTGCTTGCGCTGGCCCTGTGCGCCTGTTCGCCGCGCTATGACTGGCGCACCATCCAGTCGGGCGAGGGCGGCTACGCCGCGCTCTATCCCGGCAAGCCCACCAGCGCCGCGCGCGACGTGATCATTGCCGGGCGCAAGCTGCCGATGACGATGGAGGCCGCGCGCGTCGACGACACGCTCTTCGCTGTCGGCGTGGTGACCCTGCCAGCAGACGACGAAGCGCTGCGGCGCGAGGCCCTGGCGGCGATGCAGGCCGGCCTGCTGGCCAACCTGGGCACGCTGTCGGGCGAGCCGCGCACGCGGCCGGTCACCATCATGAGCGCGGACCGGCCGGGCCGCCCGCTGGCCGGACTGGAGCTGCAGGCCAGCGGCGTGTCGCCGCAGGACCAGTCGCCGCGCCGGCTCAGCGCGCGCCTGGTGGCGGTGGGCACGCGCGCCTTCCAGGCCGTGGTATTGGAATCTGGCGAGGCCGCGCGCGACGCGCGCCAGGGCGAGCAGGTGGAGCAGTTCCTGGGCGGGTTCCACCCGCTCTGAGGCGCCGCGGCGCCGCAATGAATCACAGGTGCCGGCGCGCAGTGCGCCGCCCGGCATGGTTGCCGTCAAAGGAGAATCGAAATGCGTTGGGAAGTCTGGTTGGCCTATTTCGCCGCGTGCTGGGTGATCGCGGTGTCGCCGGGGTCGGGTGCGGTGCTGTCGATGAGCCATGGCCTGTCGTACGGGCTGCGCCGGACCACCACCACCATCTTCGGCCTGCAGGCCGGGCTGGTGATCGTGCTGCTGGTGGCCGGCGGCGGCCTGGGCGCGCTGTTGCTGGCCTCGGAGCAGGCCTTCCTGGTGGTCAAGACCATCGGCGCGCTGTACCTGATCTATCTCGGCATCCAGCAATGGCGTGCGCGGGTGGACGCCAGTGCCGCGCAGGACGGCGGCCCCGTGCGGGTGGCCGTGATGAGCCGGCGCCGGCGCTTTGCCACCGGCCTGCTGACCAACGTGACCAATCCCAAGGGCATCATCTTCATGGTCGCGGTGCTGCCGCAGTTCATCGACCCGAACCGGCCGCTGGCGCTGCAACTGGCGATCCTGGCGGCCACCATGTGCTGCGTCGACCTGGTGGTGATGCATGGCTACGCGCTGCTGGCGTCGCGCATGCAGGGGCTGTTCCGCAATGCGCGCGCGGTGCTGTGGCAGAACCGGTTTTTCGGCAGCGTGCTGATGGCGGTGGGCGCGGCACTGTTCTTCGTGCGCCGCCAGCACGCCTGACCGGCGCCGGATCCGCACTAGCGCGGGCGGGCGGGGTTTGCTTCAATGAGGAGGAAGCCCCGCCACGGAGACCCCGCATGCCCGCCTTGCTGAACTCCATCGCCGGTGTGCGCCTGCAGCCGCGCCATACCGTGCCCCCGGCGGACGAGCCGCCATCGCCGGGCGTGCCCCCCGACCTGCCGCTGCCGCCAGAAGAAGACCCGCCCCCGCCGCCGGTGGAGCCGCCCGTGGCCGCCGCCGGTCGCTATTGCTTCAGTTCGTAGAAATCGTTCAGGCAGTAGGCGTCGGTCAGTTCGACCGGCTTGTCGCCATGGGTGTAGCCGGTGCGGCGGATATGCAGCAGCGGCTCGCCCGGCTCGATGCCCAGGCGCGCGGCCAGTTCCGCGGTGGCGACGACCGCGCGCAGCGTCTCGGTGACGCGCAGCACCGGCTTGCCGATCCGCTCCAGGTAAGCGTAAAGCGATTCGCCGATAGCGCTGGCGTCGGGCAGCACGGCCAGCGCCAGCGTGGTCACATCCATCCAGTAGATCTGCCCGTCGGCCTTGCGCAGCCGTGTCAGCCTGACGATCTCGTCGCCCTCGGGCAGGGCCAGTTCCGCGCATTCCTGCGCGGTGGCGCGGCGCCGCTCGAATCCCACCAGCTCGCTCGCCGGCGTCATGCCGCGCCGGCGCGCCAGCTCGCTGAAGTTGTCCAGGCGCGCCGTCCTGGGCTCGGCGCGCGGGGCGATAAAGGTGCCCGCGCCGCGGTTGCGCGTGATGGTGCCTTCGTCGGCCAGCACCTGCAGCGCATGCCGCGCGGTGACGCGCGAAATCCCCAGCGAATCGACCAGCGTGCGCTCTGACGGCAGCGCATCGCCCACCCGCCATTGCCCCGCCTGGATGGCGGCGGTGAGCTTGCGCGCCACCTGCAGGTAGATCGGCGTGGCGTCCGCCTCGTCCGGCTTGAGAGCCTGCAGCCGTTGATCCATGCGACTCCTCGTAGGTACCAAAACTTGGTGCCGATGATACCACTTTAGGACATCTTCCGGCCTCTCGCGGAAATCGGGCGTAGAAGGTGATGCGGCCGTCATGCGCAGGATCTCCCTCAATTGGTATTGCAGAGGTCGCGCCAATGAGGAAGCCTCGCGCCGCCATCGGCATTCCAGAAAATGCCGAAATGCAAGCGGGTTATGTGCTCAATCAAACTTTGGTGCGAGGTCGGCGTGTGATACTGCGGTCGCGTGCTCTATGCATACCAATTTAATACATCTTAATCATAGTGGTTTACACTGGTATGTTTGTTGTCTTGAGCCGTTTATCTTTCCCCTGACTCTGGCGCCGCCGCATTCCGCACTGGCCGCCGCGCACCCTGGAAGCAGAATGGCTGAGACGAGCGAAACCCTGTTGCTGCTGGCGCCGTTGCGCGGCGTGCTGCTGCCGCTTGCGGCGGTGCCCGATCCCGTCTTCGCCGAGGGCTTGTTCGGCGAGGGCGTGGCCATCGATCCGTTAGGCGATACCCTAGTGGCCCCTTGCGACGGCGTGGTGCTGCACCTGGCGGCGACCGGGCATGCGCTGACGCTGCAGGCGCCGTGCGGCGCGCAGGTGCTGCTGCATGTCGGTATCGACACCGTGTCGCTGCGCGGCGACGGTTTTACGCCGTGCGTGGCGCAGGGGACCGCGGTGCGCCAGGGCGACCCGTTGATCCGCTTCGATGCCGACCGCGTGGCGCGGCAGGCACGCAGCCTGGTGACGGTGATGGCGGTTGCCAACGGCAATGCCTTCGCCGTTGCCGACCGCACCGACGCCGGCCTGGCCGAGGCGGGCCGCACCGTGGTGCTGCAGGTGCGGGTGGCAGGCGCAGTGGGCGCGGCGCCAGCTGCAACGCCGGCTCCGCAAGCCGATGTCGCCGATGTCACCCACGCGGCGGCCACGCGGCGGCGCACGGTCACGCTGGCCTGTGCCGGCGGCCTGCATGCGCGGCCGGCCGCACGCGCGCGCGCGGCCATGCAAGGGCTGGATGCCACGGTGACGCTGCACTATGGCGGTCGCCAGGCCAGCCTGGCGAGCCTGGTGGCGCTGCTGGCGCTGTCCGCCGACGAAGGCGCCACGGTGGAACTGGCCGCCAGCGGGCGCGATGCCGACGCCGCGCTGGATGCGGTGGCGCGCGAGCTGCAGCGCACCGATGCCGGCGAAGCGCACGCCGTGTTCCCCGTAGGCGCGGCGCCGGTTGCGCCGGGCGGAGAACTGCCACCTGGCTGCATCGCCGGCGTGGCCGCTGCGCCGGGCCTCGCCATCGGCCCGTTGCACTGGTGGCGCGACACGGCGCCGGATCCGGACCAGGCCGGCCAGGGCGTGGACGCAGAGCGCGCCGCCCTGCGTGCCGCGCTGGTTGCGGTCGATGCCCAACTGGCGCACGACAGCGCGGCCGCCGAGGCGCGCCGGGCCCCCGCCGAGGCCGGCATTTTCGCCATGCACCGCGCGCTGCTGGAAGACCCGGCGCTGCGGCAGGCGGCCGCTGCCCTGATCGATGCCGGCAAGAGTGCGGGCTTTGCCTGGCGCGAAGCCACCCGCGCCGAAGCCGCGACGCTGTCCGCCATGGTCGACCGCCGCGCCGCCGACCGTGCCGCCGACGTGCTCGACCTCGGCAAGCGCGTGCTGCGCGCGCTGGCGGGGAGCCATGGCGCTGTCCATGCAGCGGCCGGCGTACCCCTTGCGGACGGCGCGCAATCCGTGGTGCTCGCTGCCGACGAATTCACCCCATCCGACCTGACCGGGCTGGACCGCAACCGCGTGGCCGCGCTGGTGATGGTGCGCGGCGGCCCCACCGCGCACGCCGCCATCATGGCGCGCCAGCTCGGCATCCCGTGCCTGGTGGCGCTCGGCGGTGCGCTGGAGCAGTGGCCGGATGGCACGCCGGTCATCGCCGACGGCGACAATGCGCGCCTGTATGCCGACCCCGATGCCGACCTGCTGGCCGCCGCCGCCAGCACGGTCGCGCTGCGCGCGCAGCAGCGCCAGGCCGACCTGCGCGCCGCACACACCGCGGCCTGCACGCGCGATGGCGTGCGCATCGAAGTGGCGGCCAATATCGGCAGCGTCGACGACGCCCGCCATGCCGTCGCACAAGGCGCCGACGCGGTGGGCCTGCTGCGCACCGAGCTGCTGTTCCTGCACGGCGCCGCCGCGCCCACGGTCGGGGACCACACCGCCCGCTGCCAGGCCATCGCCGACGCGCTGGACGGCCGCAGCGCGATCGTGCGCACGCTGGATATCGGCGCCGACAAGGACGCCGCCTGGCTGCGCCTGCCCCCCGAGGACAACCCCGCGCTGGGCCTGCGCGGGGTGCGCCTGGCGCAAGCCTGCCCGCAACTGCTGGACGACCAGCTGCGCGGCCTGCTGGCAGTGCGGGCGCAGGCGCGGCTGCGCATCCTGCTACCGATGGTCAGCGAGGTCGGCGAACTGCTGCACTGGCGCACGCGCATCCGCGCGCTGGCCGCTGAAGCCGGTGCCGATGCCGGCATCGAGGTCGGCGTGATGATCGAAGTGCCGGCCGCCGCGCTGCTCGCCGAGCAACTGGCCGCGCACGCCGACTTTTTTTCGATCGGCACCAACGACCTGACCCAGTACACGCTGGCCATGGACCGCTGCCAGCCCGCACTGGCGGCGCGCATGGACGCGCTGCATCCCGCGGTGCTGCGCCTGATTGCCGCCACCACCGAGGGCGCGGCGCGCCACGGGCGCTGGGTCGGCGTATGCGGCGCGCTCGCGGGCGATGCGCTGGCGGTGCCGGTGCTGCTGGGGCTGGGCGTGACCGAGCTGTCGGTCGACGCCGGACTGGTGCCGGCTACCAAGGCGCGGGTGCGCACGCTCTCGCACGCCGACTGCCGGCAACGCGCGCCCGAACTGCTGCAGCTGGCGTCGGCCGCAGCGGTGCGCGAGGCGTGTCGCCGCTACTGGCCGGCGTGAGCGCCGCGCCTGACCCACGCGCCATGCGCGCACCGCTTCGAGGAGACCGTCAATGAAGATCGATTTATTGCCCAGGGTGCAACGCCTGGGCGCCACGCTGATGCTGCCGATCGCCGTGCTGCCGGTGGCTGGCCTGCTGCTGCGCCTGGGGCAGCCCGACGTGTTCGGCATCACGGTGATGGCCGAGGCCGGCAACGCCGTCTTTGCCAACCTCGCGCTACTGTTCGCCATCGGCGTGGCAGTGGGCTTTGCCCGCGACAACAATGGCGCCGCGGCGCTGGCCGGCGCGATCGGCTACCTGGTGCTGACCACGGTGATGAAGACCGTCGACAAGTCGCTCGACATGGGCGTGCTGGCCGGCATCGTCGCCGGCGCGGTCGCAGGCGGGCTCTACAACCGCTACCGCGGCGTCACCTTGCCGCCCTATCTGGGCTTCTTTGCCGGCAAGCGCTTCGTGCCCATCGTCACCGCGCTGGCCTGCCTGCTGCTGGGCATCATGCTGGCCTTTGCCTGGGCGCCGGTGCAGGCCGGCATCAACGTGGCCGGGGCCTGGCTGACCACCGCGGGCTCGGCCGGCGCGTTCGTGTTCGGGCTGCTGAACCGGCTGCTGCTGGTGACCGGCCTGCACCACCTGATCAATACGCTGGCGTGGTTCGTGTTCGGCAACTATGCCGACTCCGCCACCGGCGCGATGGTAGCTGGCGACTTGCACCGCTACTTTGCCGGCGATCCCGGCGCGGGCCTGTTCATGACCGGCTTCTTCCCGGTGATGATGTTCGGGCTGCCCGCGGCCTGCCTGGCAATGTACCACGAGACCCCGCGGCCGCGGCGCGCACTGGTGGGCGGCATGCTGTTCTCGATGGCGCTGACCTCGTTCCTGACCGGCATCACCGAGCCGATCGAATTCAGCTTCATGTTTCTGGCGCCGGTGCTTTACGGCCTGCACGCGCTGATGACCGGCCTGTCGATGGCGCTGTGCCACCTGCTCGGCATCCGGCTGGGCTTCACCTTCTCGGCGGGCGCGATCGACTACGTGCTGGGCTATGGCCTGTCCAGCCGCGGCTGGCTGGCACTGCCGCTGGGGTTGGCTTACGCGCTGGTCTATTACGGCCTGTTCCGCGTCGTTATCCGCCGCTTCAACCTGCCGACGCCAGGCCGCGACGACGCCGCGCCCGTGGCGCCCACCGGCGACGCCGCGCAGCCTGCCGCGGGCAGCGTGGCGCAACGCTATGTCGAGGCGCTCGGCGGGGCCGCCAACCTGGTCGTGGTCGATGCCTGCACCACGCGGCTGCGGCTGAGCGTGGCCGATATTGGCGCAGTGTCCGAGCCGCGGCTCAAGGCGCTGGGCGTGCGCGGCGTGCTCAAGCGCGCGCCCAACGTGGTGCAGGTGGTGCTCGGCCCGCAAGCCGAGCAGGTCGCGGGCGAGATCCGCGCGGCGCTGCAGCAGGCCGTGCCGGATCCGGCCGTGGCCGGCAGCTTCGATCCCGACTGGTGGATCGACGCCCTTGGCGGCCCTGCCAATATCGCCGCCGTCAGCGTGGTGGCGCTGACGCGGCTGCGCGTGGTGGTGCGCGAGCGCGCCCGGGCGCAGGCCGCTCGCCTGGCCGGCAGCCCGCTGATGTGGACCAGCGACGACACCGCGCATATCGCCTTCGGCCATGCGGCAGACAGCTACGAGGCCGCGCTCCGGCGTGCCCTGCAAGCCCGGCCCGACTGACCCCCGCCGCCGCAGCCGCGCTGCGGTCGATCCTGCCACCGGCCAGCAAGCGACAGCGGCAGCCATGACTGCCGTGCCGGTGGAGTCCGATTGCCTATCCAGGAGCCATTGATCGTGAAACGCATTGCATTGACGACGCTGCTCGCGGCGTCGGCCGGCAGCGCCTGCGCGCAGGCCGCCGGCACCGGCATCACACTGTATGGCCGCGCCGTGGCCGGCCTCGACTATGTCAACGGCATCGCCCGCCCCGGCGGCGATGCCGACACCCTGCGCTTCGGCAGCAACCAGTACGGCGTCAGCTTCTGGGGCCTGCGCGGCGCCGAGGACCTGGGCGGCGGCCTGCGCGGCGTGTTCAATCTGGAGGGCATGGTCAGCTCCGGCACCGGACGCTCCGATCCGCTGTTCGGGCGCCGTGCGCAGGTGGGGCTGGCCGGCAACGACTGGGGTGCGCTGCTGCTGGGCCGCGCCATGAGCCTGACCGACGATGAAAGCGGCGCGCTCGACCCGATGGGCCTGCAGGCCAGTTCGATCGCCACGCTGGTCTATGGCCGCAACTGGGGCTCGCGCCCCAATGCCGTGACCTATAACTCGCCCACCTGGGGCGGGCTGAGCGTGCGCGCGCAGGCGGGCAGCGACGGCGTGGCGGGCAGCTTCAACCGCGGCAGGCAACTGAGCGCGGCGGTCAAATACACGCAGGGCAACCTCAGCCTGGCCGGCATCTACGAAGAACTGCGCGACGCCCAGGGCCGCATGGACAACCTCTACGTCAACTCGCGCCAGTACACGCTGGGCGGCAGCTATGCGCTCAACGACCTGCGCCTGTTTGCCGGCTACAACCTGAGCGTGTCGTCGGACGGCACCGTGGCCACGCCGGAGAACCCGTATGCCGCCACGCGCAGCCAGATGGCATGGGTAGGCGCCAACTATCGCGCGCTGCCGGCGCTGACGCTGCTGTCCGGTATCTACTACGCCACCCTGAACCGGGGCGGCGGGCATGGCACGCTGGTCACACTGGGCGCAAAGTATGACTTGTCGAAGCGCACCTCGCTGTACGGCACAGTTGCCTCGGTATTCAACTCGCACAACGCCACGTTTTCTGTGGAGGCCTCGCCCGACACCATGCCGCGCGCGGGGGCGAACCAGCAGGGTGCCTATGCCGGCATCATCCACCTGTTCTGACGGTGGCCGGGTGCGGCAGCCGATGATTTGGAGAGCATTGCCATGAAGGGAAACATCCTGACGCCGACCGGCTGGGTCTTCGGCGAGATCCATGCTGGCGCGGACGGACGCATCGCGCGCATCGAGGGCGTGCCGGTCACGCCCGCTGGCAACGATGCCCCGTACGTGTTGCCCGGGTTTGTCGACCTGCTTAACCACGGCGGCGGCGGCAAGGACTTCATGGACGGCGAGGCTGCGGTGCCGGTGATCCTGCGCGCGCATGTGCGCTTCGGCACCACCAGCCTGCTCGGCAGCACCATGACCGCGCCGCACGCGGCACTGCTGCCCGCCGTGCAGGCGCTGGGCCGCGCCTGTGCCGGGCGTCCGGCCGGCGCGGCGCGGCTGCTGGGCGTACACCTGGAAGGACCGTACATTAACCCGGGCAAGCTCGGCGCGCAGCCGGACACCTCGGTCATCGCCACGCCGGCAGAACTGGCGCAATACCTGGAGGCGGCGCCGCTGAAGGTGGTGACGCTGGCGCCGGAGCTGCCGGGCCATCTCGACATCATTCGCCAGCTGGCCGCGCGCGGCGTGCGCGTGCAGCTGGGCCACACCCTGGGCACCTATGAAGACGCGGTGGCCGCGCTCGATGCCGGCGCCAGCGGCTTCACCCACCTGTTCAACGCGATGACGCCGATGCGGCACCGCGCGCCCGGCGTGGTCGCGGCGGCGCTGGCGCATGCCGAGTTCGCCGAGCTGATCCCGGACCTGCTGCACGTGCATCCCGGCGCCATCCGCGCCGCGCTGCGCGCGATTCCGCGCTTGTACGCGGTCACCGATGCCACCGCCGCTGCGGGCATGCCCGACGGCACGTACCACCTCGGCAGCCAGACTGTCTACAAGGCCCATGGCAGCGTACGGCTGGCCGACGGCACGCTGGCCGGCAGCGTGCTGACCATGGACCAGGCGCTGCGCAACTTCGTCTCGATCGGGCTGGACCTGGCCGATGCGTCGCGGCGCGTATCGCTGTATCCGGCGCAGTACCTCGGCAGCGCCGATCGCGGCATGCTGGCCGAGGGCTGCTGGGCCGACGTGGTGGTGCTGGACCGCGCGCTGTCGGTGCGCACTGTTTATGTCGAAGGAGAATGCTGTGTCGCGAATGCTTGAAGAAGCCCTGAGCGCGCCCGGCGTGGTGGCCGCGCAGCTGGCCGACGCACCGCGCGTGGCGGCGCTGGCCGCGCAACTGGCCGCGCATGACTGGCCTGCGGTACTGACCGTGGCGCGCGGCAGCTCGGACCACGCCGCCAGCTATTTCGCCGCGCTGGTCACGCGCCGGCTGGGCGTGCCGGTGGCGTCGCTGCCGATGTCGACGGTGACGCTGCACGACAGCGCGCTGCGCGTCGCCGGGCAACTGGCGGTGGCGTTCTCGCAGTCGGGCCGCAGCCCGGACCTGGTCGAGACCATGCAGGCGCTGCGCGCCGGCGCCGCCGCCACCGTGGCGCTGGTCAACGCGCCCGCGTCGCCGCTGGCGCAGGCGTGCGCGCATGCGTTGCCGCTGCTGGCCGGCACCGAGCATAGCGTGGCCGCGACCAAGAGCTATATCGCCATGTTGTCGATGTCGGCGCTGCTGGTCGGGCAGCTCGAGGCGGCGCGCGGCGGCGGGCGCGCGTTGCTCGATGCCTGCCGCGGCCTGCCCGACGTGCTGGCCGCGGCAGCGGCGCAGGACTGGTCGGCGCTGGTGCCGGCGCTGCGCGGCGCGCAGCGCATGATGGTGATTGGCCGCGGTGCCGGGCTGGCGATCGCGCAGGAGGCCGCGCTCAAGCTCAAGGAAACCGCCGGCATCCAGGCCGAAGCTTTTTCCGGCGCCGAAGTGCGGCACGGCCCGATGGAGATTATCGGTAGCGGCTACCCGTTGCTGGTGTTCGCGCCGCGCGGGGCGGAGCAGCGCGGGCTGCTGGCGCTGGCCGCCGAGATGCGCGCACGCGGCGCGCGCGTGCTGCTGGCGGCGCCGGCTGGCACGGATGATGCGGGTGGTCCGGTGGAGTTGCCGCTGGTGCCGGCGGGGCAGCCGTTGCTGGATCCGCTCTGCGCGATCCAGAGCTTCTATGTCGCCGCGCCCGCGCTGGCCCTGGCGCGCGGGCGCGATCCCGACCAGCCGCAATACCTGCGCAAGGTGACCGAGACCCGCTGATCCGGCAGACTGCCCTCAAGACCGTCCGATGCCGGCTTGCCCCCGCGCCCGGCCTTACACCCCATGCCCCACGGCACGCAAGGAGTCCGTCATGCAAACCACCCGCACCGTCTCTGCCTTCGGCACTGCCGACACCCGGCCGCTCGACCTGGTCATCTTCGGCGGCGCCGGCGACCTGTCGGCGCGCAAGCTGCTGCCCTCGCTCTACATGTGCCACCGCGACGGCAACCTGCCCGACGGCACCCGCATCATCGGCGTGGGCCGGCACCGCTGGGACCGCGAGGCCTTTGTCAAATTTGCCGACGAGAGCGCACAACCGTTTGTCGATGCGCGCTATCTCGAGCCGGGCAAATGGCAAGGCTTCCTGCAGCGGCTGGACTTCGTGCACGTCGACGCCTCGCAGGCGGGCGACTATCCCGCGCTGGCGGCGCAGCTGCGCAACGACGCGCTGCGCATCTACTACATGGCGATGCCGCCGGGGCTGTTCGCCACGACCTGCGACAACCTCGCCAGCCATGGCCTGATTGCCGACGACACCCGGCTGGTGCTGGAAAAACCGCTGGGGGTGGACCTGGCCTCGGCGATCGACATCGGCGAGGTGGTGAGCCGCTATTTCAGCGAGGACCGCACCTACCGCATCGACCACTACCTCGGCAAGGAGACGGTGCAGAACCTGATGGCGCTGCGCTTCGGCAATTCGATCTTCGAACCGCTGTGGCGCACGCCGTTCGTGCGCAGCGTGCAGATCACGGTGGCCGAGACCGTGGGCGTCGGCACGCGCGGCGGCTTCTACGACGAGGCCGGCGCCATGCGCGACATGGTGCAGAACCACCTGCTGCAGCTGGTAAGCATCCTGGCGATGGAACCGCCGGCATCGCTCAACTCCGATGCGGTGCGCGATGAAAAGCTCAAGGTGCTGCGCTCGCTGCGGCCGATGTCGCCCGAGGACGTGCGCCGCAACACCGTGCGCGGCCAGTACACCGCCGGCGCCATCGGCGGCGAGCTGGTGCGCGGCTACCTGCAGGAAGAGGGCATTCCGCCCGACAGCCGCACTGAAACCTTTGTCGCGATGCGGGCCGAGCTGGGCACTTGGCGCTGGAACCAGGTGCCGTTCTACCTGCGCACCGGCAAGCGCATGCAGGAGCGCGTGACCGAGGTGGTGATCCACTTTGCCGAGGTGCCGCATTCCATCTTCGACCCGGGCAGCACGCTGCAGCCCAACCGCATGGTGATCCGGCTGCAACCGGAAGAAGCGGTGCGGCTGACGCTGATGGTGAAGCAGCCGGGCGAGGGCATGAAGCTCAAGCCGCTGAGCCTGGCGCTGAACCTCGACTCGGCCTTCACCACGCGTCGCGCCGAGGCCTACGAGCGCCTGCTGCTCGACGTGATTCGCGGCCGGCTGGCGCTGTTCGTGCGGCGCGACGAGCTGCAAGCCGCATGGACCTGGGTCGACCCGATCCTGGAGGCATGGCGCGCGCAGGACGAGGGGCCGCGGCCCTATACCGCCGGCACCTGGGGCCCGGCGGCATCGTCGGCGTTCATGGCGCGCGAAGGCGTGCAGTGGTCGGAAGAAGCTTGAGGCGCGGATCGCCCTAGCCGGCCATGCGCAGCGCGCGCCGGTACTGGATCGCCTCGCCCACATGCGCGGCGTTCAGCACGTCGGCCCCGGCCAGGTCGGCAATGGTGCGCGCCACCTTCAGTACGCGGAAGTACGAGCGCGCCGACCAGGCCAGCCGCGTCATCGCGCCGCGCAGCAAGGCCTGAGCCTGCGGGTCCATGGCGCAGTGCTGCTCGATCTCGCGCCCGCCCAGCTCATTGTTGGGCTTGCCCTGACGGGCCAGCTGCCGTTCGCGCGCGGCCAGCACGCGCGCGCGCACCACAGCGCTGGCTTCGCCGGGCGGACCGTCAAGCATTTCGCCCTGGTCCTGCGCGGGCACCTCGACCTGCAGGTCGATGCGGTCGAGCATGGGCCCCGAGATCCGCGACTGGTAGCGCCGCACCTGGTCTGGCGTGCAGCGGCACGGCCGGTCGGGGTGCCCGAGGTAGCCGCACGGGCAGGGGTTCATTGCCGCCACGAACTGGAAGCAGGCGGGGAAGTCGGCGTGGCCGTTGGCGCGGGCGATGGTGATGCGGCCTGATTCCAGCGGCTCGCGCAGGACTTCGAGCACGCGGCGGTCGAATTCGGGCAACTCGTCCAGGAACAGCACGCCGTGGTGCGCGAGCGAGATCTCGCCCGGACGCGGATTGCCGCCGCCGCCGACCATGGCCGGGCCTGACGCGGTGTGGTGCGGCGCGCGGCACGGGCGCACGCCCCAGGCCTCGGCGCGGAAGCCGCCCGGCGTCAGGCTCATCACCGCGGCGGCTTCCAGCGCCTGCTGCAGCGACATCGGCGGCAGCAGGCCGGGCAGGCGCTGCGCCAGCATCGACTTGCCGGTGCCAGGCGGGCCCACCAGCAATACCGAGTGTTGTCCGGCCGCGGCCACTTCCATCGCGCGGCGCGCCTGCGCCTGGCCGCGCACGTCGCGCATGTCGGGGCCGCGCTCGGCGGATGCGGGCAGCAAGGCCGGCATGGCGCGGGGCAGCCGCGCCTCGGTCACGGGACCGAGGTGGTCGCAGGCCTGGCGCAGCGTGGCGGCCGCATGCACGGCCAGGTCTTCGATCAGCGCAGCTTCGGCGCCGTTGCCCGCGGCGACCAGGAACGCGCGCGGCGTCTCGCCCGCGCCGGCGCGGGCGGCATTGTCGCGCGCCAGCCCCATCGCCATGGCCAGCGCGCCGCGCACCGGACGCAGTTCGCCGGACAGCGACAGCTCGGCGGCAAATTCATGCGCGTCCAGCGCGTCGGCAGGGATCTGGCCGCTGGCGGCGAGGATGCCCAGCGCAATGGCCAGGTCGAAGCGGCCGGATTCCTTGGGCAGGTCGGCCGGCGCCAGGTTGACGGTGATGCGGCGGTTGGGAAACTCGTAGCCGCTGTTGAGGATGGCGGCGCGCACGCGTTCGCGGCTTTCGCGCACGCCGGTGTCGGCCAGGCCGACGATGGTGAAGGCCGGCAGGCCGTTGGCCAGGTGGGTCTCGACCCGCACCGGCGGCGCGGCGATGCCGGTCAGGGCCCGGCTGCGTAGGACGGCAAGGCTCATGGCATCGAACCGCACGAAACTGTTAACGAAAAAGGCCGCCAGGAATGGCGGCCTTCAGGGAGGCTGGGGGATGGCGGCGGGACCGGCGTGCTCACGCGCCCCCGGTCGAGTCCACCGAGCCGGCGCCGGGCGGGATGCCGGCGCGGCGCTCCAGCTCGGCCACTCGGCTTTCCAGTTCCTCCAGGCGGGCGCGGGTGCGCGCCAGCACCTGCGACTGGACGTCGAATTCCTCGCGCGTGACCAGGTCCAGCCGGGCAAAGCCCTGGGTCATCATGCTGCGCACGTTTTTCTCGATGTCCCTTGCCGGCGAATTGCGCAGCGCCTCGCTGACCTTGTTCTGCAGGTCGTTGAAGAGGTCGGTCGGTTTCATGGTTTCTCCTTTGCGCACCTGACTGGTGCCAATCCGGTTGGGCATCTGGCGTATGGCGCGCTTTCGCACAGGAATTGGGCGCCCTGAATGCGGGCGGCCCTCCTGCACGCGGGCCGTACCCAGCCACCGTCAGACCTCGATTATCGCCCCAGCGGCACGCCGGCGAAAGCACCGGCGCCGCGCCGTTCACACCTTTTAACCCGATCTGGCGTCGCCGCGGGGCGGATTCAAGCCCGCCCGCGATGCTGGCCGGCGCGCGTCGATCACCGCTTTCCGTGGGGTGGCACGGCAGTTGCAGTAGTGAGGGCGAGCTGCCTCAAAGCTTTACCGGAATCCAACTAAACGAAATCCGAGCCATCAGGAAAAGGAGAAAAACCCCATGAAGAAGTTGGCCCTTGCAGTCAGCGCGGTGGTCCTGGCCAGTGCCGCCGGCGGCGCCCTGGCGCAGAGCACCGACGCCGCGGCCCCGGCTGCCGAGCCGGCCTCGCCGCATACCTTCACGGCCAACGTGTCGCTGGTCACGGACTACCGCTATCGCGGCATCAGCCAGACCAACCTGCGCCCGGCGATCCAGGGCGGTTTCGACTACGCGCATGAAAGCGGCTTCTACCTGGGCAACTGGAACTCCAGCATCAGCTGGCTGGAAGACGCCAACCCGGCGGTGTCGGCGCCGGTCGAGATGGACTTCTACGGCGGCTTCAAGAACACCTTCAAGGTGGCCGGCACCGAGTTCGCCTATGACCTGGGCGTGCTCGAGTACTACTACCCGGGCGGCTACAACAACCCGCGCCCGTACACCACCGAGCTGTATGCCGGGGTTGGCTGGGGGCCGGTGTTCCTGAAGTACTCGCACTCGGTCACCAACTTGTTTGGCTGGGCCGACAGCAAGAACAGCTACTACGTCGACCTGAGCGCCAACGTACCGCTGAACTTCTGGGACCTGACGCTGAACGCGCACGTCGGCTACCAGGGCGTGAAGCACAACAGCGATGCCTCGTACACCGACTGGAAGATCGGCCTGACCAAGGACCTGGGCAAGGGCTTTGCGCTGGCGGTCGCCTATGTCGACACCAACGCCAAGGAAGTGGCCTACACCAGCGCCAACCGCGGCCGCTACCTGGGCAAGGCCGCGGCCTGGGCCTCGATCACCAAGACTTTCTAACTCTGACGCAGCCCGGGCGGACTGATGCCGGTCCGCTCCCAGGAGAATCCTGATGAAACTCATCATCGCAGTCATCAAGCCGTTCAAGCTCGACGAGGTGCGCGAAGCGCTGTCGGACGTGGGCGTGTCCGGCATCACCGTGACCGAAGTGAAAGGCTTCGGCCGCCAGAAGGGCCATACCGAGCTGTACCGCGGCGCCGAATACATCGTCGACTTCCTGCCCAAGGTGAAGATCGAGGTGGCGGTGCCCGACGACGTGGTCGAGCGTGCCATCGAGGCGGTCGAGAAATCGGCCCGCACCGGCAAGATCGGCGACGGCAAGATCTTCGTGGCCCCGATCGAGCAGGTCATCCGCATCCGCACCGGCGAGACCGGCGGCGATGCCCTGTGACCCAAGACAGCATAGAGACAAAGGTGAATTCCATGAAAACCTGGATCAAGCGATTCCTGGCGGCGGGCGCGATGGCGCTGGCCGTCGGCACGGCCGGCGTGGGCATGTCGACCCCGGCCGCGGCGCAGGACAAGCCGGCCGCCGAGGCTTCGGCCGCCGCCACTTCCGCGCCGGCTGCTGCCGCGGCTGCGGCGGCTCCCGCTGCCGCCCCTGCAGCAGCGCCAGCCGCGGCCGCACCGGCTGAAGCCGCCGCAGCGCCGGCCGCGCCCGTGCCCAACAAGGGCGACACCGCCTGGCTGCTGGTTTCGACCGCGTTCGTGATCCTGATGACGCTGCCAGGCCTGGCGCTGTTCTATGGCGGGCTGGTGCGCTCCAAGAACATGCTGTCGGTGCTGATGCAGTGCCTGGTGATTTTCTCGCTGGTGGCGCTGCTGTGGGCCATCTACGGCTACAGCTTTGCCTTCACCGAGGGCAATGCCTTCTTCGGCGGCACCGACCGGCTGTTCATGAAGGGACTGACGGTCGACGCCGTGGCCGCCACCTTCAGCAAGGGCGTGGTGCTGCCGGAACTGGGCTACTTTGCCTTCCAGTGCGCCTTCGCCTGCATCACCTGCGGCCTGATCATCGGCGCCTTCGCCGAGCGCGCGCGCTTCTCGGCGGTGCTGGTGTTCGTGGTGCTGTGGTTCACCTTCGCCTACCTGCCGATCGCCCACATGGTGTGGTTCTGGCCGGGCCCCGACGCCTACACCGACGCCGCCGCCGGCTCCGCCGCAACGGCCAAGGCCGGCTGGCTGTTCCAGAAGGGCGCGCTGGACTTTGCCGGCGGCACCGTGGTCCACATCAATGCCGCCGTGGCCGGGCTGGTGGGTGCCTTCATGTTCGGCAAGCGCATCGGCTTCGGCCGCGAGGCGATCCGTCCGCACAGCCTGACCTTCACCATGGTGGGTGCCTCGCTGCTGTGGTTCGGCTGGTTCGGCTTCAACGCCGGTTCCGCGCTGGAAGCCAACGGCTCGGCCGCGCTGGCCTTCGTCAACACGCTGCTGGCGACCTGCGCCGCGGTGCTGGCGTGGACCTTCGGCGAGTGGATCGGCAAGGGCAAGCCGTCGATGCTGGGCGGCGCTTCGGGCGCGGTCGCCGGCCTGGTGGCGATCACCCCGGCCGCGGGCTTCGTCGGCCCGATGGGCTCGATCGTGATGGGCCTGGTGGCCGGCCTGCTGTGCCTGTGGGGCGTGACCGGACTGAAGCGCATGCTGGGCATGGACGACTCGCTCGACGTGTTCGGCGTGCACGGCGTGGGCGGCATCGTCGGCGCGCTGCTGACCGGCGTGTTCGCCGCGCCCAGCCTGGGCGGCACCGGCATCTACGACTACGTCGCCAACAAGGTGGCCGATGACTACTCGATCGCCGGCCAGCTGTGGGTGCAGTTCGAGGGCGTGCTGACCACCGTGGTGTGGTCCGGCGTGGTGGCCTTCGTCGCCTACAAGCTGGTGGACATGCTGATCGGACTGCGCGTGCCGGAAGACGAAGAGCGCGAAGGCCTGGATATCACCTCGCATGGCGAGACCGCCTACGAAGGCTGAGCGCAAAGGGGTTGTGCTGGAGAGCTGATTGGGAATCTGCTCTCAGGAGTTTTGCCCGGCCGCGTGCCGGGCTTTTTTCTTTGTCGCGTTGAGCGGGGTTGCAGACATTAAGCCTGCGGCCATCACGCGTGGTGCCGCGGACACGACCATCGCGACCCCTGCTCGGATCGCCAGCGAAACCCGCGAACCCAATGCCGGCGCGGGCAAGCAGACAATCCCGCGCGCCGCGCGCGGGCTTTTCGCAAAGTGCTTAACTCCGATCTTAAAAAGCTTCAATTGTCTTTAATGTGCGGCGCACATACATTGCCATTGAGGCAGTTTCCTCCACCTGCAGAACGCTCCCCGTATCTGTCAGGCCATTTAAAAGCGCGGCATCGCCGCGCTTTTTTTTGCCTAGGCCGCCGGCGCCGGCGCGGCCTCTTTATTTCGCGCCACCCATCCCCATATCGTTATCCCTTATGCCAGGCGCTGCATATCCTTATAAAGGGTGTGCCAGCGCCTGGTTGGCCGTTCCTCTACAATCGGGGCGAACGATTAAGACGATCTATAGGATGGATATGGTCCCGCATCTCATCACCGCGCTGAACGGTCCGCTGCTCGAACTGGAAAAGAAGATCCTGGACGCGACGCCGTCCATCGAGCGCTGGTTCAGGCTGGAATGGCAGGAGCATACGCCCCCGTTCTATTGCTCGGTGGACCTGCGCAACGCCGGCTTCAAGCTGGCGCCGGTTGATACCAATCTGTTCCCGGGCGGCTTCAACAACCTGGCCCCCGAGATGCTGCCGCTGGCGGTGCAGGCGGCGATGGCGGCGATCGAGAAGATCTGCCCGGATGCCAAGAACCTGCTGCTGATCCCGGAGCGCCACACCCGCAATATGTTCTACCTGCAGAACGTGGCGCGGCTGTCGCTGATCATGCGCCAGGCCGGGCTGAACGTGCGCCTGGGCTCGCTTTCCGAGGAAATCACCGAACCGACCCCGATCGAGCTGCCCGATGGCCAGACCCTGGTGGTCGAGCCGCTGGCGCGCCTGGGCACCAAGGGCCGCCGGCTGGGGTTGAAGGACTTCGACCCGTGTTCGATCCTGCTCAACAACGACCTGTCGGCCGGCATTCCGCCGATCCTGGAAAACATCAACGAGCAGTACCTGCTGCCGCCGCTGCACGCCGGCTGGTCCACGCGCCGCAAGAGCAGCCACTTTTCCGCCTATGACGAGGTGGCGAAGAAGTTCGCCAAGCTGATCGACATCGACCCGTGGATGGTCAACCCGTACTTCGCCCGTACCACCGGCGTGAATTTCCACGAGCGCGTGGGCGAGGAGGAACTGGCCGACGCGGTCGAAGGCGTGCTGAAGAAGATCGCCAAGAAGTACCGCGAGTACGGCATCAAGGAAACGCCGTACGTGGTGGTCAAGGCCGATGCTGGCACCTATGGCATGGGCATCATGACCGTGCGCGATCCGTCCGAGATCAAGGGCCTGAACCGGAAAGAGCGCAACAAGATGAGCGTGGTCAAGGAGGGCCTGGAGGTCAGCGACGTCATCATCCAGGAGGGCGTGCACACCTTCGAGAAGGTCAACGAGGCGGTGGCCGAGCCGGTGGTGTACATGATCGACCGCTATGTGGTGGGCGGCTTCTACCGCGTGCACACCGGCCGCGGCAACGACGAGAACCTGAATGCGCCGGGCATGCATTTCGTGCCGCTGGCCTTTGCACCCAACGGCATCCCGGACAGCCACGCCAAGCCCGGCGCGGCGGTGCCGAACCGCTTCTACATGTATGGCGTGGTGGCGCGGCTGGCCTTGCTGGCGGCGTCGCTGGAGCTCGAGAAGACCGACCCCAACCCGATCATCTGAACGCCGCCATGCGCATCCTCTTCATCACCGATCCGCTGGAGACCTTCAAGACCTACAAGGACTCCACCTACGCCATGATGGCCGAGGCCGCCGCGCGCGGCCATGAGCTGTACTGGTGCCTGCAGCCGCAGCTGGCGCTCTCGGGGCGCACGGTCGAGACCGTGGCCACGCGCCTGCACCTGACCGGCGACGATGGCGGCGAACACGGCGCCTGGTACCGCGAGGGCAACAGCGCGCTCGAGCCGCTGTCGGCCTTTGACGCGGTGCTGATGCGCAAGGACCCGCCCTTCGACATGGAATACGTGACCAGCACCTGGCTGCTGGAGCTGGCCGAGGCGCAGGGGGCGCGCGTATTCAACAAGCCGCGGGCGATCCGAGACCATTCCGAGAAGCTGGCGATTGCGCAGTACCCGGAATTCATCACGCCGACGCTGGTCACGCGCGACCTGGCGCGTATCCGCGATTTCCACGCCGAGCATCGCGACATCATCGTCAAGCCGCTCGACGGCATGGGCGGCATGGGCGTGTTTCGGGTCGGCGCGGACGGCATGAACCTGGCCGCGATCGTCGAGACGCTGGGCCAGGACGGCGCCCGCTCGCTGATGGTGCAGCGCTATATCCCGGCGATCAAGGACGGCGACAAGCGCGTGCTGCTGATCGGCGGCGTGCCCGTGCCATATTCGCTGGCGCGCGTGCCGATGGCCGGCGAAGTGCGCGGCAACCTCGCCGCGGGCGGCACCGGCCGCGCCCAGGAGCTGAGCCGGCGCGACCGCGAGATCGCCGAGGCGCTGGCGCCGGGGCTGTGGGAGCAGGGCCTGCTGCTGGTGGGCCTGGACGTCATCGGCGACTACCTGACCGAAGTCAATGTGACGAGCCCGACCTGTTTCCAGGAAATCACCCAGCAGACCGGCTTCCATGTCGCGGCGATGTTCATCGACGCGCTGGAACACGCCGTCAGCGCTGCCGGCAGCTAGGCGCCACCGGCCCCGACCGGCAGCGGGAGCGCGGGGGGCGCCTGCTACAATCGGGGCAATCCAACGGATTCACCATCATGGCAGGCATCCTGATCATCGCGCACACCCCGCTGGCGTCAGCCCTGCGCGATTGCGCCGCCCACGTCTACTGTGGCCAGCCGCAGCGGCTGGAAGCCATCGACGTCCTTCCCGATGCCGATCCCGCCGCCGTGCTGGCCGAGGCCAGGCGCCGCCTGGATGCCATCTGCGAAGACAACGGCGCGCTGGTCCTGACCGACATCTTCGGCGCCACCCCCGCCAATATCGCCGCGCGCCTGGCCGAGCCGGGCCGCGTGCGCGTGCTGGCCGGCGTCAATCTTCCCATGCTGGTCCGTGCCATCTGCTACCGGGCCGAAAAGCTGGACCAGCTCGCCACCAAGGCGCTGGCCGGCGGCTCGCAGGGCGTGCTGCAGGTCGGCACCACCACCGTCCAGAATCAAACCGCCAATCATCCCGACAAATATGCTGCAGAGGGACACCACCATCATCAATAAACTCGGACTGCACGCACGCGCGTCCGCCAAGCTGACCCAGCTCGCCGGCAGCTTCGTCAGCCAGGTCAAGATGTCCCGCAACGGACGCCAGGTCGATGCCAAGAGCATCATGGGCGTGATGATGCTGGCAGCCGGGATCGGCTCGACCATCACGATCGAGACCGAGGGTCCCGACGAACAAGAGGCGATGGACGCGCTGCTGGCACTGATCGCCAACCGCTTTGGTGAAGGGGAGTGAGGCCGGCGGCCTTGACCCGAATTGATAAACGTTCCTGACGGAGCGGTACATGCCTTTCGCCTTGCACGGCATCCCGGTCTCGCGCGGCGTCGCCATCGGGCGCGCGCACCTGCTTGCGCCCGCGGCGCTGGACGTGTCGCACTACCTGGTCGATGAAGAGCAGCTCGACGCCGAGGTGGAACGGCTGCGCGCCGCGCGCGCCGCGGTGCGCGCCGAACTGGCCGCGCTCAAGCGCGACCTGCCGCGCGACGCGCCCGAAGAGATGGGCGCTTTCCTCGACGTGCATGCGATGATCCTCGACGACGAGGCGCTAGCGCGCGAGCCCGAGGCGCTGATCCGGGGCCGGCGCTACAACGCCGAATGGGCCCTGACCACGCGCCTCGAAGAGCTGATGCGCCAGTTCGACGAGATCGAGGACGAATACCTGCGCGAGCGCAAGGCCGACATCCAGCAGGTGGTGGAGCGCATCCTGAAGGCGCTGGCCGGCGCCCCGGTGCTGGTGCCGGCGCCGGTGCCAGCGCTGGCCGCCGACGGCGAGCCCGCGCCCGGCGTGATCGTGGTGGCCCACGACATTGCCCCGGCCGACATGCTGCAGTTCCGCCACACCGTGTTCCACGGCTTTGTCACCGACCTGGGCGGGCGCACCTCGCATACCGCGATCGTCGCGCGCAGCCTCGACATCCCGGCCGCGGTCGGCGTGCAGAGCGCGAGCGAGCTGATCCGCCAGGATGACTGGATCATCATCGACGGCGACGCCGGCCTGGTGATCGTCGATCCCACCGCCATCATCCTCGAGGAATACCGCCACCGGCAAAGCGAGCGCGTGCTCGAGAAGAAGCGCCTGCAGCGCCTGCGCCATACGCCGGCGGTGACGCTCGACGGGATCGAGATCGAGCTGCTGGCCAATATCGAGATGGCCGAGGACGCCGGCGCCGCGCTGGCCGCCGGCGCGGTCGGCGTCGGCCTGTTCCGTTCCGAGTTCCTGTTCATGAACCGGCGCGACGAGCTGCCGGGCGAGGACGAGCAGTTCCAGGCGTACCGCGGCGCGGTCGACGCCATGCACGGGCTGCCGGTTACCATCCGCACCATCGATATCGGCGCCGACAAGCCGCTCGACGCCCGCGGCGACGGCCGCGCCGATGACTTCGAGACCGCGCTGAATCCGGCGTTGGGCCTGCGCGCGATCCGCTGGTCGCTGTCCGAGCCCGGCATGTTCCTGACCCAGCTGCGCGCGCTGCTGCGCGCCTCGGCCTTCGGCCCGGTGCGGCTGCTGGTGCCCATGCTGGCGCATGCCAGCGAAATCGACCAGACCCTGGCGCTGATCGCCAAGGCCAAGCGACAGCTCGACGAACGCGGCGAACCGTACGATCCCGGCATGAAGGTCGGGGCCATGATCGAGATTCCCGCGGCGGTGCTGTTGCTGCCGCTGTTCCTGCGCAAGATGGATTTCCTGTCCATCGGCACCAATGACCTGATCCAGTACACGCTGGCGATCGACCGCGCCGACAACGCCGTGGCGCACCTGTTCGACCCGCTGCATCCGGCGGTACTGCAACTGGTGGCGCGCACCATCCGCGAAGCCAACCGCGCCGGCGTGCCGGTGGCGGTATGCGGCGAGATGGCGGGCGATCCGTCGATGACGCGGCTGTTGCTGGGCATGGGACTGCGCGAATTCTCCATGCATCCGGCGCAACTGCTGCGGGTCAAGCAGGAAATCCTGCACGCGAACTGCGAACGGCTGGAACCGCTGGTCGACCAGCTGCTGCAGACATACGATCCCGAGGAACAGGCCGCAGTCCTGCGGCAAATCGCACGACCCTGACGCGATCAGGGTTATCCGGGGCAAAAAGGCGGCTGGCGCGGCACTTTCCAACGCGGACAAGTGCGGCACCAGCCGCCTTCTTTTTACGTCCGGTGACGCCTTCCCGACCTCCGTGGATGTGGCTTAATGGGAATTGTTATCATTATTGATCTCTGATATTCTGACGTTTCATTCGCAGGGACATGCCGGTGTCCCGCGCCGCAACGGAGGGACTTGTGTACGTCTGCATCTGCAACCAGATCACCGATCGTGAGATTCACGGTGCCGCGCACCTGGGCGTCGAGACCCTCGACGAACTGGCTGAAACGCTCGGCGTCGGCACGTGCTGCGGCCGTTGCCGCGAGTGCGCGCAGCAGGTGTTGCAGGAAGGCGTGGCCGCGGTACGCAATGTCACGGTAGCGACCCTCGCCAGCATCCAGGTTGTGGAGATTTCTTCCTGTTCCGCTTCGGGCCCATGTACCATAATGGACACTCGGGACCCGGCAGTCGCGAACGACCAGCGCAAGGCGCTGGTGGCCTGAACGCGCCCATGAACTGAAAGTTCAGTTCACGGCGCGTTTTTGCGCATTCCTTTTTTCTGACTGCACGGCGCCATTGGCGCCGTTTCGTATTTTTTGCGCGGGCCCGATGCAACAGGAGCCGCCAATGAAAGGTGACAAGAAGGTCATCCAGCATCTGAACGCCCAGCTCAAGAACGAGCTGACCGCGATCAACCAGTATTTCCTGCACGCCCGCATGTATCGCCACTGGGGCCTGAAGAAGCTCGGCGACGTGGAGTACAAGGAATCGATCGGCGAGATGAAGCACGCCGACCGCCTGATCGACCGCATCCTGATGCTGGACGGCCTGCCCAACCTGCAGGACCTGCACAAGCTGCTGCTCGGCGAAGACACGCCCGAGATGCTCAAGTGCGACCTGAAGCTGGAACAGACCGCGCACACCACCGTCAAGGAAGGCATTGCCTACTGCGAGTCGGTCGGCGATTACGTCAGCCGCGAAATTCTGGTCGATATCCTCACCGATACCGAGGAACATATCGAATACCTGGAAACGCAGCTCGATCTGATCGACAAGGTCGGGCTGCAGAACTACCTGCAGTCGCAGATGGAGCCGGGCGAGCAATAAGCCGCCGTCTTCGGCGTGGCCGCTCCGACGGGCGGCACGCCCCAGCGCGCGGCGCCGATCGGCGCCGCCTGGTTGCTCGCCAGCTTGCAGTAACCCTTCTCATTCCAATTCCTTTCTTCATCCAGGCGTTGCCGGCGGGGCCAAGGCTCCTGACCCGCCGGCGCGCCGCGCGGAGCCCACGCTCATGACCGGTCCCATCCGCCTGACGCAGTACAGCCACGGTGCCGGCTGCGGCTGCAAGATTTCCCCGAAGGTGCTCGACGTGATCCTGGCCGGCAGCGGCGCGCAGCACCTGGATCCGCGGCTGTGGGTGGGCAATGCCTCGCGCGATGACGCGGCGGTGTATGCGCTGGACGGCGCCGACGGCCAGCGCGGCGTGGTGTCCACCACCGACTTCTTCATGCCCATCGTCGACGATCCGTTCGACTTCGGGCGCATCGCCGCGACCAATGCGATCAGCGACATCTACGCCATGGGCGGCGACCCGCTGATGGCCATCGCCATCCTGGGCTGGCCGGTCAACGTGCTGCCGCCCGAGGTGGCGCGCGAAGTGGTGGCCGGCGGCCGCCGCGCCTGCGACGACGCCGGCATTCCGCTGGCGGGCGGTCATTCGATCGACGCGCCCGAACCCATCTTCGGCCTGGCGGTCACGGGGCTGGTCGAGCGTGCGCACATGAAGCGCAACGACACCGCCACGCCCGGCTGCCGGCTGTACCTGACCAAGCCGCTCGGCATCGGCGTGCTGACCACGGCCGAGAAGAAGGGGCTGCTGCGCGACGATAACCGCCATCTGGCGCGCGACTGGATGTGCGTGCTGAACCGGCCCGGCAGCGCCTTCGGGCGCTTGCCCGGCGTGCGCGCGATGACCGACGTCACCGGCTTCGGCCTGCTCGGCCACCTGGTCGAAATGGCCGACGGCAGCGGACTGACCGCACGCATCGACTATGCCGCGGTGCCGGTGCTGGATGACGTGGCCGACTACATCGGCCAGGGCTGCGTACCGGGCGGCACCCAGCGCAACTTCGACAGCTACGGCCACCGCATCGCGCCGCTTACCGAGGCGCAACGCGCGTTGCTGTGCGATCCCCAGACCAGCGGCGGCCTGCTGGTCGCGGTCGAGCCCGCGGGCGAAGCCGAGTTCCTGGCCGAATGCCAGCGCCAGGGGCTGGCGCTCGCCCCGATCGGCGAGATGGTGGCCCGCGCCGCGCTGGCCGTAGAGATCCGCTGATGCGCCCGCTGATGCGTCCAGATACCGCCGACTTCCGCAAACTGTTCCTCAGTGGCGTCGCCATGCTGGACGTGCGCGCGCCGCTGGAGTTCGCGCGCGGGGCCTTCCCCGGCGCGGTCAACCTGCCGCTGATGGACGATGCCGAGCGCCACGAGGTCGGCCTGTGCTATGCGCAGAAGGGCCAGCAGGCGGCGATCGAACTGGGCCACCAGCTGGTGTCGGGCCAGCGCAAGGCGGCGCGCATCGCCGCCTGGGCGGAGTTTGCGCGTGCGCATCCGGACGGCTACCTGTATTGCTTCCGCGGCGGCCTGCGCTCGCAGCTGGTGCAGCAGTGGCTGCGCGAGGCGGGCGTCGACTATCCGCGAGTGACCGGCGGCTACAAGGCAATGCGCGGCTTCCTGATCGAGACCATCGATACCGCGGCGGCCACGCAGCCATGGTTCGTGGTGGGCGGGCTGACCGGCAGCGGCAAGACCGACGTGCTGGCCGACGTCCCCGCGTCGATCGACCTGGAAGGCCACGCGCGCCACCGCGGCTCCGCGTTCGGCCGCCGCGCACTGCCGCAGCCGCCGCAAATCGACTTCGAAAACGCGCTCGCCATCGACGTGCTGCGCCATCTCGACGCCGGCTGGCGCGCGCTGGTGGTGGAAGACGAAGGCCGCTTCATCGGCAGCCGCGACGTGCCGCAGGCCCTGTCGCATCGCATGCAGGCCAGTCCGCTGGTATGGCTGGAAGCGCCGTTCGAACACCGCGTCGAACGCGTGCTGCGCGACTACGTGCAGGGACTGGCGGCCGAATTCATCGACACGAAGGGCAGCGTGGAAGGCTTCGACACCTACGCCACACGCCTGCGCGAAGCCATGGCCGCGATCGCGCCGCGGCTTGGCGGCGCCCGCTACGGCAGGCTGTCGGCGCTGCTGGACCAGGCGCTGGCGCGCCAGGCCGAGTGCGGCGAGGTAGCGCTGCACCGCGGCTGGATCGAGGTGCTGCTGCGCGACTACTACGACCCCATGTATGACTACCAGCGCGCCCAGCGCGAGGCGCGCATCGTCTTCCGCGGCGACCGCGATGCCGTGACGGACTGGCTGCTGGCGCACACGGCGCGGTAAGCGGAATAGAGAAATCAGGGCCGGAAGCCAGTGCGGCTGGCCGGCAAGACAGGCATGGCCGCTCGGGCGTGGATCAACCTCGCCCGGCTCAGTGCCCGCCGCACACCGGACAATCCGGCGTGCGCGCCAGCCGCATGGTGGTCCATTCCATCGACAGCGCATTGACCATCAGCAGCCGGCCGGCGAGGCTGTCGCCCACGTTGGCAAGCAGCTTGAGGGCCTCGGCTGCCTGCACGGTGCCGACCATGCCGACCAGTGGCGCGAACACGCCCATGGTGGCGCAGGCGACTTCCGGCGCGGGTTCGGCCGGCGGGAACAGGCAGGCGTAGCAGGGCGCGTCGGGCTTGCGGCGGTCGAAGACGCTGATCTGGCCGTCGAAGCGCAGCGCGGCGCCGGAGACCAGCGGGACCTTGTGGCGCACGCAGGCGCGGTTGACGGCCTGGCGCGTGGAGAAGTTGTCGCAGCAGTCCAGCACCACGCTGGCCGACGCCACCAGCTGGTCCAGTTCGGCATCGCCCACGCGCGCCGGCACCGTGACGATATCCAGGCCGGGGTTGATGCGCAGCATGCCTTCGCGGGCGGAGTCGACCTTGGGCCGGCCCACGTTGGCGGTGGTGTGGATGATCTGGCGCTGCAGGTTGGTCAGGTCGACCTCGTCGTTGTCGACCACGGTGATGCGGCCGACGCCGGCCGAGGCCAGGAAGGGCAGGGCGGCCGCGCCGAGGCCGCCGGCGCCGATTACCACGGCATGGCCGGACAGCAGGCGCCGCTGGCCTTCGATGCCCAGCTCGTCGAGCAGGATGTGGCGCGAATAGCGCAGCAGCTGTTCGTCGTCGAGGCCGTCGGACGGGTCGTCCTGCGGGCCTGCGTGGATCGCGTCGCTCATGCCGGCAGCCTCACGTAAAGGCCTCAGGTCACGGTGCCTTGCCGGTCGGCGTGCCCAGCGGCTCGCCGATCGGCGCGCTGGCCGGCGGCTGCTTGCCGGGGGCCGGTGCCGCCGGCTTGGCGGCCGGTACGCTGGCGCCCCTGGCGCCGCTCTTGCCCGAAGGCTTCGCCGCCTTGCCGTTGTCGGCGGGCGGGTTCGTTTCCAGCTTGGACTTGGAGCGCTTGACCGGCTGGCCGTTGAGCTGGGCGATAGCCTGCTGCAGCATGAAGTCGTCGGCCGAGCCGAATTCCACCGGCTTCTTGCGGCGCTCTTTTTCGCGCTCTTCCGGGGTCTTCTTGGCGTTCTCTTCTTCCAGGCGGCGCAGTTCCTCGACGCGGCGCTGCTCGCGCTCGGTCATTTCCGGCTCTTCCGATTCCTGCTTGTTGTGCAGGTGGCGCTCGGTGTCGATCTCGCGCGTGATCAGCGCGTCGTCCGGGTCGCCTTCGGGGTTCTGGTCGACCGGGATATCCGGGCGGATGCCCTTGGCCTGGATCGACTTGCCGCTCGGCGTGTAGTAGTACGCGATGGTCAGCTTGATGCCGGTGTCATTGGTGAGCGGGCGCACGGTCTGCACCGAGCCCTTGCCAAAGGTGGTCTTGCCCATGATCTGGGCGCGGTGGTGATCCTGCAGCGCGCCGGCGACGATTTCGGAGGCCGAGGCGGAGTAGGCGTTGGTCAGCACCACCATGGGGATCTTCTTGTACAGCGCGGGCAGGTCCTTGAGCGGATCATCTTCCAGCGACGACAGGCGGTAGTTGTTGTACGTTGCCTTGTACACGCGCTTGGCGTCGGGCACCTGGCCGTTGGTCGACACCACCGTGGCGTCTTCCGGCAGGAACGCCGCGGCCACGCCAACCGCGCCCTGCAGCACGCCGCCGCCGTTGTTGCGCAGGTCCAGCACCAGGCCCTTCATGTTGGGGTTCTTCTGCGCCAGCTCGGTGAGCTTGCGCGACAAGTCGGAAATGGTGCGTTCCTGGAAGCTGGTCAGGCGGATCCAGCCGATATTGTTGTCCAGCATCTTGGCCTTGACCGACTGCACGCGGATTTCGGCGCGCGTGATCGAGACCGGGAAGGTGCGTTCCTCGCTTTTGCGGTAGATCGTCAGCGTGACCTTGGTGCCGGGCTCGCCGCGCATGCGCTTGACCGCCTGCTCCAGCGGCAGGCCGCGCACGGGCTTGTCGTCGATACGGGTGATCAGGTCGCCGGGCTGGATGCCGGCGCGGAAGGCGGGCGTGTCCTCGATCGGGTTGATCACCTTGACCAGGCCTTCTTCCTGCGAGATCTCGATGCCCAGGCCGGCAAAGCGTCCGCGCGTGCCTTCCTGCAGTTCCTTGAAATCCTTCTCGTCGAGGTAGGACGAATGCGGGTCGAGGCTGGCGACCATGCCCTTGATGGCTTCGGTCAGCAGCTTCTTGTCATCGACCGGCTCCACGTACTCGCGCTTGATCTGCCCGAAGATATCGGCCATCAGCCGCAACTGGTCCAGCGGCAGGGGCCCCGATGAATTCTGCGCGGTCGCCGAAATCTGCAGCGTGGCGAGCACGCCGGCGACGAGGCCGACAGAAACTAGGCTGATGTTCTTGAGCGTCTTGCGCATGAGGGCTGCCTGAACTTGTACGCGAAGTACGGGTGTACGGTATGGGGATTATGCCGGCTGCGGCCGCCCGGCGCCGGGCGGTTTGTCCGACAGTATAAGTGCGAGTGGAGAAATGGGCCTGTCCCGTCCCGGCTCAGGGTGGGCGGACGCACATCTGCGCGCGGCCGCCCGGGCGGATCTCAGCGTGCCTTGCCCTGGCTGGCCACGGCCGCGAGCGAAGCCGCGATGGCGTCCTGGTCACCCAGGTAGTAGTGGCGCAGGGGGCGCAGGTCGGCGTCGAGCTCGTAGACGAGGGGGGTGCCGTTGGGAATATTGAGTCCGACGATGTCGTCATCCGAAATCTGGTCCAGGTATTTCACCAGCGCGCGGATGCTGTTGCCATGGGCGGCAATCACCACGCGCTTGCCGGATTGGATGTCGGGTGCGATGGATTCGTTCCACAGCGGCATCACGCGGGCCACGGTGTCCTTCAGGCACTCGGTCAGCGGGATTTCGTTGCGCGGCACATTGGCGTAGCGCGGATCGTCGTACGAGGCGCGCGGATCGGTCGGCTCCAGCGCCGGCGGCGGCGTGTCGTAGCTGCGGCGCCATACCAGCACTTGTTCGTCGCCGAACTTGGCGGCGGTCTCGGACTTGTTCAGGCCGGCCAGGGCGCCGTAGTGGCGCTCGTTCAGGCGCCATTCGTTGCGCACCGGAATCCACATCAGGTCCATTTCATCCTGCACGTGCCACAGCGTGCGGATGGCGCGCTTGAGCACCGAGGTGTAGGCCACGTCGAAGCCCATGCCGGCTTCCTTGAGCAGCTTGCCGGCCTGGCGCGCCTGGGCGGCGCCGGTCTCGGTCAGATCGACATCGACCCAGCCGGTAAAGCGGTTTTCGAGGTTCCACGTGGATTCGCCGTGGCGGATAAGGACAAGCTTGTACATGCTGCTGCTTCCAGAGAGTAAGTAACCTGCATGCGTCCGTGCCGTCACCTGGAGGGGCCGTGAAAACAGGCCATGACGGGATTCGGTAAACATCCCATGTCTCGGACAGGCGACAATGGCGGATGGCCGTGCAGCGGCAGGGCCTGGACGCCAAACCGCGTATTTTATAATGCCGCCGACCCAACCTACCGGAAAGCCAACGTGAATTTCTTCGCCGACTACAACAACCTCGCCCTGATCGCCCTCGCCGTGGTGTCGGGCGGCCTGCTGGCCTGGCCCGCGATCTCGCGCAGCGCGGGCGGCAAGTCGGTCAATACGGCCACCGCGACCCAGCTGATCAACAAGCGCGGCGCCGTCGTGGTCGACATCCGCGAGCCCGCGGAGTACGCCAAGGGGCACCTGCCGCAGGCCAAGAGCGCGCCGCTGGCCGACCTGGCCTCGCGAGCGGCCGGGCTTGCAAAGGACAAGGCTGCCCCCATCATCGTCGTATGCCAGACCGGCCAGCGCTCGGGCAAGGCCCAGGCAGCGCTGAAGGAAGCCGGGTACAGTGAGATCTACGCGCTCGAAGGTGGCATTGCCGCCTGGCAGCAGGCGGGCCTGCCGCTGGTGAAGTAAACGCGGCAACCCGTCGTAACCGTCACGGCGTGTCCCGGCCAGGTCGGGCGCGCCCATTGCATTCAAGGAGACTCCACATGGCCCGCGTCGTCATGTACAGCACCGTGGTGTGCCCGTATTGCGTCATGGCTGAACGCCTGCTCAAGTCCCGCGGCGTGGAAACGATCGAGAAGATCCTGATCGACCGCGAACCGGGCAAGCGTGAAGAAATGATGACTCGCACCGGCCGCCGCACCGTGCCCCAGATCTATATCGACGACACCCACGTGGGCGGCTTCGACGACCTCTCGGCGCTCGACCGCCAGGGCGGCCTGGTGCCGCTGCTGGCCGCCTGAGCCAGCGCATCGGGACGGCCCCTGCGCAGAATCGTCTGATTTCGCCCGGGCTGGTCCCGCCATCCCCTCCGGCGCGGGTGAATTCGCCACTCGCGTCATGTACCATATGCGTTTTCCAACCGGGAACCGGCCGGCCCTGCACCCCCAGGCGCTGCCGCCGCCGTCCCCGACACGCATCCAGCCCATCCTCCCGGAAGCCTTTCATGAGCGACCAGCAAAACACCCAGCAGGACGATCAACCTTTCTTCAACATCCAGCGCGTCTACCTGAAGGACATGTCGCTGGAGCAGCCCAATTCGCCGGCCATCTTCCTGGAATCGGAAGCCCCGTCGGTGGAAGTGCAGGTCAACGTCGGCGCTTCGCAGCTGCAGGAAGGCATCTTCGAAGTGGTGGTGACCGGCACCGTGACGACCAAGGTGCAGGACAAGGTCGCCTTCCTGGTTGAAGCGCATCAGGCCGGTATCTTCGATATCCGCAATGTGCCGGTCGAGCAGCTGGATCCGCTGCTGGGCATTGCCTGCCCCACCATCCTGTACCCGTACCTGCGCGGCAATATCGCGGACGTGATCACGCGCGCCGGCTTCCAGGCCATCCACCTTTCGGAAATCAACTTCCAGGCGCTGTACGAGCAACGCCTCCAGGCCGCCATGGAAGAAGCCCAGGGTGGTGCCGAAGGCGGCAACAGCGGCATCGTCATGCCCGACGGCAGCCAGGCTCGCCACTGATCCAGGCGTCCTGCGCCTTCCGCTGAAACGGGGCTGCGGCCCCGTTTTGCCTTTGGGCTACCATCGTTGGCGCAAGCGGCCAGAGCGCTTGCGCCAACCACTGTTCGAGCTGCCATGAAACTGACCTTCCTGGGTGCCGGGGCGTGGGGCACCGCCCTCGCCAGCCATGCCGCGGCCACCAATGACGTAGTGTTGTGGGGACGCGACCCGGCGCAGCTCGCGGCGCTCGCGGCCACGCGCGAGAACGCTGCCTACCTGCCCGGCGTGACACTGTCCGAACGGCTTGCGGTGCAGGCGGATTTCGAGCAGGCGGTCGCGCATGCCGCCGACGATGCGGACGGCATCGTGGTGGTGGCGACGCCGGTGGCGGGCCTGCGCGAGATGACGCGCCGGCTGGCTGCGCGCGGCGCGAAGCCGGTGTCGATGCTGTGGCTGTGCAAGGGCTTCGAGGCCGGCACCCACCTGCTGCCGCACCAGATGGTGCGGGCCGAGCTCGACGCCGTAGGGCGCACCGAAGGCTTTGCCTACGGCGTGCTGACCGGACCCAGCTTTGCCCGCGAGGTGGCGCTGGGGCTGCCGTGCGCGCTGACCGTGGCCGGCACCGAGCCCTCGCTGGCGGACCGCGCCCAGGCGGCCTTCCACCATCACGCCATGCGCATCTATGGCAGCGATGACCTGACCGGCGTGGAAGTCGGCGGGGCGGTCAAGAACGTGCTGGCGATCGCCACCGGCGCCAGCGACGGGCTGGGCCTGGGGCTGAACGCGCGCGCCGCGCTGGTGACGCGCGGGCTGGCCGAGATGACGCGCCTGGGCCTGGCGCTGGGCGGCCGGGTCGAGACCTTCATGGGCCTGGCCGGCGTCGGCGACCTGATCCTGACCGCCACTGGCGACCTGTCGCGCAACCGCAAGGTGGGCCAGCAGCTGGCGGCGGGGCAGAGCCTGGAGCAGATCCTGGCCGGCCTGGGGCATGTTGCCGAAGGCGTGCGCTGCGCGCAGGCGGTGGCCGAGCTGGCCGCCACGCATGGCATCGAGATGCCTATCGCGCGCGCGGTCTGCGCGGTGCTGTTCGACGGGCTCAGCGCCGCCGACGCGGTGGCGCAGCTGCTGCAGCGCGACGCGCGCGACGAATGAGCGTCCTCGTTTCCACCTGTTTCTGAGTCTACGCATCGCATGTCAACACGACGCCAGGCGCTGATCGCGCTCGCTGCCGCCTGCGCTGCCGGCGCTTCCAACAGCGCTTTCGCACAACCGTGGCCGGCGCGGCCGCTGCGCATGGTGGTGCCGTTCCCGCCGGGCTCGTCGCCCGACCTGATCGCGCGCATCCTGACCGAAAAGCTGGCCGCCGCACTGGGCCAGCCGGTGGTGGTGGAAAACCGCCCGGGCGCCGGCGGCAACATCGGCACCGGCATGGTCGCGCGCGCCGCGCCGGACGGCTACACGCTGCTGTTCACCATCAACGGTCCGCTGGTGACAGCGCCCACGCTGTCGCGCAACCTCAATTACGACCCGTTCCGCCAGCTGGCGCCGGTCACGCTGGTGGCGACCTCGCCCAACGTGCTGGTGGTCGATGCAAGGCTGCCGGTACACAACCTGCGCGAGTTCGTCGCGCTGGCGCGGTCCCGGCCGGGTGAGCTGAACTATGGTTCGCCCGGCAACGGCAGCGCCTCGCACCTGGCGATGGAGCAGCTGAAGGCGACGGCGGGCGTCGACTTGCAGCACGTGCCGTATCCCGGCTTTCCGCAGATCACCACGGCGATGGTGGGCGGACAGGTGCAGGCGGCCTTCATGGTGCCGGCGATCGCGATGCCGCAGGTCAATGCCGGCAAGCTGCGCGTGCTGGCCGTGACCACCACGGGGCGCACCGCGGTGCTGCCGTCGGTGCCTACGGTGGCGGAATCGGGCTACCCCGGTTTCGAGGCGATTTCGTGGCAAGCGGTGCTGGCGCCCGCGGGGACGCCGCAGGCGGTGATCGACCGCCTTTACCGCGAACTGGTGGCGATCATCGGCAGCGCTGACGTGCGCGACAAGATGCGTGCGCAGTATTTCGTGCCGGCCGGCACCGCGCCGGCATCGCTGCGCCAGACCATGGCGAGCGAGAAGGCGCGCTGGGACAAGGTAATCCGCGTAGCCGGCGTGCAGCCGGAGTAAACCGCCGCGGCAGCTTCAGCTGCCGCCCACGAAGCCGTTTTGCCGCCAGGCTTCGAACACCACCACGGCCACCGTATTGGACAGGTTCAGGCTGCGGTTGTCCGGCCGCATCGGCAGCCGGATGCGCTGCGCGGGCGGGAACCACTCGCGGCGCTCGGGCGACAGTCCGCGCGTCTCGGAGCCGAACACGAACCAGTCGCCCGGCCGGAACGCCACCTGGCCGAACGGCGTGGAGCCGCGCGTGGTCAGGGCAAACATGCGCGTCGGGTCCGGTTGTTCGCTGGCCATCAGCGCATCCCAGCTGTCGTGCACGCGCATGGTGGCGTACTCGTGGTAATCCAGCCCCGCGCGGCGCATGCGTGCGTCCTCCAGCGGAAATCCCAGGGGTTTGACCAGGTGCAGCTGCGCGCCGGTGTTGGCACACAGGCGGATCACATTGCCGGTATTGGGCGGGATTTCCGGTTCGACCAGGACGACGTGGAACATGATGCGGGGCGATGGCGGGCGCTCGGGCGCCCTTCGTCAGAACGGTGCGCAGCTTACCGCGCGCCCGTGCCCCTGTCATCCCGCCCGCTATGGCGTGCGCAGCGCGACAATCACGCTGACACGGACCGCGCCATGGGCCTTGAGCACGGCGGCGGCCTCGTGCAGGGTCGCGCCGGAAGTCATCACATCGTCCACCAGCGCCACGTGCAGGCCGTCGAGCCGCGTGGCGCGTGTGGGCACGAACGCGCCGCGCAGGTTCACCTGCCGCGCGGCGAGGTCCAGCGCGCGCTGGCTGCCGGTTTCGCGCTGGCGTTGCAGCAGCACCGGGTCGGCGCGCAGGCCCAGGCGGCGCGCCAGCGGCCGCGCGATTTCCCAGGCCTGGTTGAAGCCGCGCGAGGCCAGCCGTTGCGCCGACAGCGGCACCGGCACGATCAGGTCGGGTGCGGCATGCCGGGCCGCGGCCCAGGCCCCGGGCAGGCCATCCGCCAGCCTGGTGGCGATCCACGCCGCCAGCGGCAGGGCGTGGCCGAACTTGAGCGCCAGCACCAGCTGGTCCTGCGGCGAGGCGTAGTCGCCCAGCGTATGGGCATGGTTGAAGGCGCGGGGCGAGGCGCCGCAGGCCGGGCACTGGAAATGCCGCCCCAGCGCCAGCGCGCACACCGGGCAGCGCCGCACCGGGCGCAGCAGGTCGGCGGCGCAGGGCGCGCACACCACCTGCCGCTGCACCGCCCCGCACAGCGCGCAGGCGCTGGGCAACAGCTGTTCGCGCGCACTGGACCACGCGCGGCCGGCGGCGCCGGCAGCCTGCGCGGCGCGCGCGTATACTTGCCGTCCGGTCGCGGCCCATCGGGCGCGGCGGCCTTGTTCGTCCGGCGCCTGGGGCAGAGCCTGTCCGCGCGCCGGTTCCTGTTTTCCTTGCTGCCCTGTCTGCCCGTGTCCCTGCATGCCGCCGATTCTCCCGATGCCTTCCTGCCGCCCGCGCGCCTGATCCGGCTCGCCTTCGACCGGCGCAGCCGCGGCTTCGGCCAGCTCGACTTCCTGCTGGGCGAGATCGGCCGGCGCATGCAGGAGCGCATGGAGGTGATCCGCCTGGCGCCGCAGCGCGCGCTGGATATCGGCTGCGGCCACGGCCAGGGCCTGGCCGGGCTGCGCGCGCGCTTTCCGGATGCGCAGATCGCCGGTCTGGACATCTCCGCTGCGATGCTGGCCGAGGCCGGGCAGCGCGACCCGCAGCGCCGGCCCGGCTGGATCGGCCGCATGCTGGGCAAGCGCCCGCTGTTCGACCTGGTCCAGGGCGATCTTGCCACACTGCCTTTTGCGCCCGCGAGCTTCGACCTGCTGTGGTCCAACCTGGCCCTGCACTGGCATCCCGAGCCGCACCGCGTGTTCCCGGAGTGGCACCGGGTGACGCGCGACGAAGGGCTGGTGCTGTTCTCGCTGTTCGGCCCGGACACCCTGAAGGAACTGCGTGCAGCCTTTGCCGAGATCGACGACACGCCCCACACGTTGCGCTTTGTCGACATGCACGACATCGGCGACATGCTGGTGCACAGCGGCTGGTCGACGCCGGTGATGGACATGGAAACCCTGACCGTCACCTACGAGTCGCCCGCCACGCTGCTGCGCGAGGTGCAGGCCTTCGGCGGCCTGCGCGTGCCGGCCGGGGCGCCGCCGCAGGGCCTGCGCGGCCGCGCCTGGTACCAGGCGCTGACGCAGGCGCTGGAGCGGCGGCGCAACGCCGACGGGGTGATCCCGCTGAGCTTCGAGATCGTCTACGGCCACGCCTGGAAGCTGTCACCGCGCGGCGCGCAGGCGCGCGACGGCGAAGGCCGCGCAGTGGTGCCGCTGGACCAGATCGGCCGTGCAAAACCGCGTCGCGCAGGTTAAAACTGAGTTAACTTGCGCCGGCTCGCGATTGCCGCAAACATAGTGCCGGCGCGGTGGGCAGGGCGATGGCAGCATTTCGGCCCATGCACAGAATCAGGTGGCGCGCAAGCCTTGCGGTCAAGTCGCGCCCTTGTCCGTGTATGGGAAGCGCCCTATAATGCGCCAGTTTGTCGCAGTGGTCCCCTGGCACAAGAACGTCCTGGTTTGCACGCACTGTGCGGTCCGGACGCCATCGTCCCGGGTGTGCATCCGATGCAGAGTGGTTGGCGATGCAAGACTTGGGTATCGCATTCCAGACGGCAGGTGGTGACTCCGGCGGAAATCTCGACGGACCTTCCTCCTCGCCCCACGACTGGCTGATGAAGCGGAACTGCTCGCTGAGTCCACGCCAGGTCGGCTGGTTTTACCTCTCGATCCTCACGGTTTCGCTTGCCATCGCGTTGTTTTTCGCCTGGCAAGGGTCGTGGCTCGTGCTGCCCTTTGCCAGCATCGAGCTGATCGGGCTGGGCATCGCCCTGCTTGTGTATGCGCGCCATGCGACAGACTATGAGCGCGTCAGCATCACCGACGGCACGCTGGTCGTGGAGACAGCCAGCGCCGGACGGGTGACGCGCCAGGAATTCAATCCGTGCTGGGTGCGGATCGAACTGGGTGAATCGTTCCGCGCGCTGGTGACACTGCGCTCGGGCCGGCGTGCGGTACAGGTGGGGTGTTACGTGGACCCGTACCGGCGACGCAAGTTCGCGCAGGAGCTCGCAGCGGCCTTGCGCCGCCTCTGAGAGGCGGCGGAAGCGGCGGCGGGGACAGATTTGAATCTGTAAATTGGGTAGATAACAAATGAAAATGTGGAAGAAGGCATCCGCAGTTTGTCTGGCCGGCGCGTCCCTGCTTGCCAGCCAGGCGGCGTCCGCGGTCAGCGACATGCCGGGCGGCC
Organism: Cupriavidus nantongensis; assembly: GCF_041726985.1. Lineage (GTDB taxonomy): Bacteria > Pseudomonadota > Gammaproteobacteria > Burkholderiales > Burkholderiaceae > Cupriavidus > Cupriavidus nantongensis_A. The sequence continues at coordinate 319,260 of NZ_CP168303.1, forward strand.
CCGCCGTGCGCCAGCTCAACCTGACCGAGCCGGTTACCAAGATCGCCGAACAGATTCACTGGCTGAACTGGATGATGCTGATCATCTGCACGGTGATCTTTATCGCGGTGTTCGCCGTGATGTTTTATTCCATCTTCACGCACCGCAAGTCCAAGGGGGCCAAGCCCGCCTCCTTCCACGAGAGCATCACAGTCGAGGTGGTGTGGACCATCGTCCCGTTCCTGATCGTGATCGCGATGGCCCTGCCGGCCACCAAGACCGTGGTCGCGATGAAGGACACCACCAACTCCGACGTCACCATCAAGGCCACCGGCTACCAGTGGAAGTGGGGCTATGACTACCTGAAGGGCGAAGGCGAGGGCATCTCCTTCGTGTCGACCCTGACCACCCCGCGCGAGCAGATCAACAACGAGCAGGCCAAGTCGAACACCTACCTGATGGAGGTGGACAACGAGCTGGTGGTGCCCGTCAACAAGAAGATCCGCATCGTCACCACCGCCAACGACGTGATCCACGCCTGGATGATCCCGGCCTTCGGCGTCAAGCAGGATGCGATCCCGGGCTTCGTGCGCGACACCTGGTTCAAGGCCGAGAAGATCGGCGTGTACCGCGGCCAGTGCGCCGAGCTGTGCGGCAAGGAACACGCCTTCATGCCGATCGTGGTGCGCGTGGTCTCCGACGCCGACTACACCAAGTGGGTCGACGGCAAGAAGAAGGAGCTGGCGGCCAAGGCCGACGATCCCAACAAGACCTGGACCCTGGACGAAGCCAAGGTGCGCGGCGAGAAGATCTACGCGGCCAACTGCGCGGTCTGCCACCAGCCCAACGGCAAGGGCGGCGGCGCGTTCCCGGCGCTGGACGGCTCCAAGATCGTGAACGGCCCAAAGGCCGGCCAGATGCACATGCTGCTGGAAGGCAAGGGCGGCATGCCGTCGTGGAAGCAGCTGTCGGACACCGAGCTGGCTACGGTCATGACCTATACGCGCAACGCCTGGAGCAACAAGACGGGTGAAGTGATCCAGCCGAGCGAATTCGTGGGTGCCCGCGCGGGCAAGTTCCCCGAAGGCGGCGGTGCGGCCGGCGGCGAAGCGCCGAAGGCCGAGGCCAAGCCGGCCGCTCAGGCTGACAAGCAGGCCAGCCTCGCGGGCAACCGCGTCGCGGGCTGACCCGCTGAAGACAGAACAGGATTAGAGGAGCATTTGCGATGAGTACTGCTACCCCGGACGCACTCGCCCATCCGCACGATCACGCGCATGACGACCACGCGCACGATCACCCGCATGGCTGGCGCCGCTGGCTGTTCGCCACCAACCACAAGGACATCGGTACGCTGTACCTGCTGTTCTCGTTCATCATGCTGCTGTCGGGCGGCGTGCTGGCACTGCTGATCCGCCTGGAACTGTTCGAGCCGGGCCTGCAGTTCTTCCGCCCCGAGCTGTTCAACCAGTTCACCACCATGCACGGCCTGGTGATGGTGTTCGGCGCGATCATGCCGGCCTTCGTCGGCTTCGCCAACTGGATGATCCCGCTGCAGATCGGCGCCTCCGACATGGCGTTCGCGCGCATGAACAACTTCAGCTTCTGGCTGATGCCTCCGGCCGCGCTGCTGCTGGCCGGCTCGTTCTTCGTGCCGGGCGGCGCCACCGCCGCGGGCTGGACCCTGTACGCGCCGCTGTCGGTGCAGATGGGCCCGGGCATGGACATGGCCATCTTCGCCATGCACATCATGGGCGCGTCGTCGATCATGGGCTCGATCAACATCATCGTGACCATCCTCAACATGCGCGCCCCCGGCATGACGCTGATGAAGATGCCGATGTTCTGCTGGACCTGGCTGATCACCGCCTACCTGCTGATCGCCGTGATGCCGGTGCTGGCAGGCGCCATTACCATGGTGCTGACCGACCGTCACTTCGGCACCAGCTTCTTCTCGGCCGCCGGCGGCGGCGACCCGGTGATGTACCAGCATATCTTCTGGTTCTTTGGCCATCCCGAGGTCTACATCATGATCCTGCCGGCTTTCGGGATCATCTCGCACGTGGTGCCGGCGTTCGCGCGCAAGCGCCTGTTCGGCTACAGCTCGATGGTGTACGCCACCGCCTCGATCGCCATCCTGTCGTTCATCGTGTGGGCCCACCACATGTTCACGACCGGCATGCCGGTGACCGGCCAGCTGTTCTTCATGTACGCGACCATGCTGATCGCGGTGCCGACCGCGGTGAAGATCTTCAACTGGATCGCCACCATGTGGCGCGGCTCGATGACCTTCGAGACCCCGATGCTGTTCGCGATCGGCTTTATCTTCGTGTTCACCATCGGCGGCTTCACCGGCCTGATGCCGGCCGTGGCGCCGATCGACATCCAGCTGCAGGACACCTACTTCATCGTGGCGCACTTCCACTATGTGCTGGTGGCCGGCTCGCTGTTCGCGCTGTTCGCGGGCTTCTACTACTGGGGTCCGAAGTGGAGCGGGTTCATGTACAACGAGGCTCGGGGCCAGATCCACTTCTGGGGTTCGCTGATCTTCTTCAACGTGACTTTCTTCCCGATGCACTTCCTGGGCCTGGCCGGCATGCCGCGCCGCTATGCCGATTACCCGACCCAGTTCGCCGACTTCAACGCGATCGCGTCGATCGGTGCGCTCGGCTTCGGCCTGATGCAGGTGTATTTCTTCTTCTTCGTGGTGCTGCCGTCGTACCGCGGCGGCCAGCAGGCCTCGGACAAGCCCTGGGATGGCGCCGAGGGCCTGGAGTGGACCGTGCCGTCGCCGGCGCCGTTCCACACCTTTGAAGTTCCCCCGCAGGTCCGCTAAGGCGGCACCCGCGTAACCAGGCCTCGGGGGGCGGCAACGTCCGTCCCCCGCGCCGGCAGGTATCAAGACCGTTATGCAGTCTCCAGACAAAAGCCCGTCACGCCCGGACCACAAGGCCGCCAACCGGCGCCTTGGCCTGATCCTGTTGTCGATCGTGGTGGTTTTCTTTCTGGGGTTCTTCGCCAAGATGAAGTTCTTCGGCTGAGGCGGCAGGTAGCGAGATGAGCATCGAGCAGCAGTCGGGCAGGGAGGCGGACAAGCGGTTCAACCGCGGCATGATGCTGCGGCTGGTGGTGATCGTTGCCGTGATGTTCGGCTTTGGCTACGCGCTGGTGCCGCTGTACAAGAAGATCTGCGAAATCACCGGCATCAACGTGATCACCACGCGCGAGCTGCACGGCGCGGTCAAGAACACGCAGATCGACAAGAGCCGCACCATCACGGTGGAGTTCGACTCCAACGCGCGCGGGCCCTTTGCCTTCCGGCCGGTGAAGAACAGCATGGAAGTGCATCCCGGCGAGATGGCGACGATCGTCTACGAGGTGGCCAACGGGCAGACGCGTGATATCTCGGCGCAGGCCATCCCGAGCTACGCGCCCAAGCAGGCGACCCAGTATTTCATGAAGCTGGAGTGCTTCTGCTTCAAGCAGCAGACGCTCAAGGCGAACGAGGCGCGCGAGATGCCGGTGGTCTTCGTGATCGATCCCGCGCTGCCCAAGGATGTGAAGAACATTACGCTGTCGTACACCTTCTTCGAGGTGGGCACGCCGGTGGCGCAGGCGCCCGAGGGCCAGCTGGCGCCGCAGCCCGCGCCGGCCGGCAAGGGCATCTGAAGCGAGCGGCTGGCGAGCGGCAGGCCAGGGGCTGGCCAGGCGGAGGACGGGCGATGGATGAGATGAAGGACGCGGTCAAGCGCAAGCTGTCGTTTGCGCAGACCATGCGCGCGGTGCTGTGGTCGTTCATCGGCCTGCGCAAGGGCGCGGAGCACGAACGCGACATGGCCCGGCTGAACCCGGTGCATGTGGTGCTCGCCGGGCTGATCGCGGCGGCGGTGTTCATCGCGATCCTGGTGGTGATCGTGCGCATGGTGGTGAGCCAGGCGTCGGCGTAGCAAGGCAGGAAGGGTAGACAACAAAAGCAGTCGCAGAACAAAGCAACCGCGGCGGCGGGGCCGGCCCACAGGAGGCGGGCGGCCTGCAGTGCCAAGGCGGGGACAACGAATACTGAATCAAAGACTCTGAGCTGGAGATAAAAGAATGAGTGCGAATCGCGCAAACGCTCCGTACTACTTCGTACCGGGCCCGTCGCGCCACCCCATCACCGCAAGCTTCGGCCTGCTGATGACGGGTGCCGGCGCCGCCGGTTGGGTAAACGGGCAGCCCTGGGCGCCGTACCTGTGCGGCTTCGGCCTGCTGTGGTTCCTGTTCGTGCTCAAGAGCTGGTTTGGCGACGCCATCAGCGAGTCCGAAGGCGGCATGTATGGCAAGAACATCGACCTGTCGTTCCGCTGGTCGATGGGCTGGTTCATCTTCTCCGAGGTGATGTTCTTCGCCGCGTTCTTCGGCGCGCTGTTCTATGCCCGCGCCATCGCCATGCCGTGGCTGGGCGACCTGAACAACAAGATCCTGTGGCCCGACTTTGCCGCGGTGTGGCCCAACACCGGCCCGGCTGGCGTGGTGGAAAATTTCCAGACCATGGGCCCGTGGCCGATCCCGACCATCAACACCGCGCTGCTGCTGATGTCGGGCGTGACGCTGACCTGGGCGCACCACGCGCTGCTGGCCGGCAAGCGCAGCCAGCTGATCCAGGGCCTGGCGCTGACCATCCTGCTGGGAGCGATCTTCATGGGCTTCCAGGTCTACGAGTACATGCACGCCTACTCTGACCTGAACCTGAAGCTCAGCTCGGGCATCTACGGCTCGACCTTCTTCCTGCTGACCGGCTTCCACGGTTTCCACGTGACCATGGGCGCGATCATGCTGGCGGTGGTGCTGATCCGCGTGCTGAAGGGCCACTTCACCCCCGAGCACCACTTCGCCTTCGAAGGCGCGGCCTGGTACTGGCACTTCGTTGACGTGGTGTGGCTGTTCCTCTACATCGTGGTGTACTGGCTGTAACCGGCTGCCGTACCGGCCGGCGGGCCCCGGGACTGACCGGGACCGCCGGCGCCAACGCAAAAGAGAAACGCCGCAGGGGCCTGGCCAGCCTGCGGCGTTTGTCTTTTGCGGGCCCCGGGCGGGGCCGCCGCGGCGCGCCGGTTCAGGGCGCAATGCGAATGCCGGTGCTGTGGATCCAGCCCATCCAGCTCGAGAACAGGATGAACAGGAACAGCGCCACCGAGAAGCCCACGCGCAGCATCAGCGAGCGCATCATGTTGGGCGTCTTGCCGCGGTCGCGCATCATGAAGAACAGGGCCGAGGCCAGGCTGGCGATGATCAGGATGAAGGCAATGATGATGACAAAGCGCATGGCGGGGCGGTTTGGGGGCAGGCGCGGCGCGACGTGCGGCGCACAGGCCCATTATCGCACCGGGGCGCGCTTCACAGTGCCGCAGGGACGATGAGCTGGCGCCGCTTCGCCAGCCCGTTGCCGTTGGCGGCCGCACTGGTCGTGATCGCGGTGACCTGTGCGCTGGGCAACTGGCAGCTTAATCGCGCGCATGAGAAGGAAGCGCGCGCCGCGCGGCTGCAGGCGCTGGCGGCGCAGCCGCCGGTGGTGCTGGGCACGGCGCCGCTGTCACAACTTGTGACGGACCGCGCGGTGCGCGTGAGCGGGCGCTTCGACGCATCGCGCACCGTATTGCTGGATAATCGCCCCCACGGCACCGGCGGCCGCAGCGGCGACAGCCGGGCGGGCTTCCTGGTGGTGACGCCGCTGGTGATCGGCGCGGCGCCGGGCGAGGCCGGCGCCATGCGCGCCGTGCTGGTGCTGCGCGGCTGGCTGCCGCGCGATGCCGAGGACCGCACCCGGATCGCGCCGTTTCCGACGCCCGAGGGCGAGGTGACCATCACCGGTACGGCACTGGCCGGTGTGCCGCGGGTCTATAGCCTGGGCCAGGAGGCCGCTGGCAGCAGGATCCGCCAGAACCTCGAGATCGCGCCGTATACCGCCGAAACCGGGCTGGCCCTGCACCCGCTGGTGATCGAGCAGCGCAACGACAGCGGAGACGGCCTGGCGCGCGACTGGCCGCCTGCCGACGTCGGCGCCGAGCGGCACTATGGCTATGCCTTCCAGTGGTTCGGGCTGGCCGCGCTGACGGTGGTGCTGGTGGTCGTGCTGGGCTGGCGCCGCGCGCGCCGCCTGGCCGGACCCTGATCGAATGAATTGACCGCCCACGCGCCGCGCAGCGGTGCATGGGCTTGCCGAAGACAAAGGACAGACGTACTCCATGGCACAGCAAGACTCCGCCCCGGCCGCCGCGGCTTCGCCGCGCGACCCCCGCATCGACGCGCGCACGCGCCGTGGCCGCCTGCAGATGCTGATGCTGCTGCTGGTGTGCGCGTCTCCGGTGATTGCCTCCTACTTCACCTATTACGTGATCAAGCCGCGCGGCGGCGCCACCAATTACGGCGCGCTGGTCGACCCGCAGCGGCCGATGCCGCCGGTGCGCGTCACCGACGAGCAGGGCCAAGCCGTGCCGCTGGAGCAGTTCCGCGGAAAGTGGCTGCTGGTCAGCGCCGATCCGTCCGCCTGCGACGAGGCCTGCGCCAGGAAGCTGTTCACCATCCGCCAGATCCGCGCCGGACAGGGGCAGGATCGCCTGCGCATCGTGCCGGTGTGGCTGGTCACCGACGACGGCAAAATCGACGAGCGCCTGGTTTCCGCCTACAACGAGCCTTACGCCGGCGTGCGCTTCCTGCGCATCGACCGCCAGGCCGCGCAGCAGTGGCTGCCGGCCGAGCCGGGCAAGCGCGCCGAGGACACGCTGTTCCTGGTCGACCCGCTGGGCAACCTGATGATGCGCTTCCCGCAGGATCCGGACCCCAAGAAGATGAGCGGCGACCTGAAGAAGCTGCTCAAGGTCTCGCGCATCGGTTGAGGGGACGGCATGCTGCTGCAACTGGCCATCATCGGCGTCCTGATCGCGCTGTTCCCGCTGTCCTACGTGATGGTGAAGGGCGACCGCAACAAGTACCGCAAGCTTGCCTGGATCACGGCGTTCCTGACGCTGGACCTGATCATGTTCGGCAGCTTCACGCGCCTGACCGACTCAGGGCTGGGCTGCCCCGACTGGCCCGGCTGCTACGGGCATTCCAACCCCCATGCCGCGCTGGAGCCGATCCGCGCCGCCGAGACCGCGATGCCCAGCGGCCCGGTGACGCTGGCCAAGGCCTGGATCGAGATGATCCACCGCTACTTCGCCATGGCCGTCGGCGTGCTGATCATCACGCTGATGGTGCTGGCGTGGGTCAAGCGGAGGGAGCTTAAACAGTCGCCGTGGTTCGCCACCGGCGTGCTGCTGCTGGTGTGCGTGCAGGGCGCCTTCGGAGCCTTCACCGTGACGCTGAAGCTGCAGCCGATCATCGTCGTGACGCACCTGATGCTGGGCATGGCGCTGCTGGCGGTGCTGATCCAGCTGGGCTCGCGCAACGACCCGCCGCACCCGGTCGCGCCGCAGGCGGCGCGGCTGCGCTGGCCGGTGCGCATCGGCCTGCTGCTGCTGGTGATCCAGATCTTCCTGGGCGGCTGGGTCAGCACCAACTATGCGGTGCTGGCCTGTACCGACTTCCCGCTGTGCAACGGCCAGCTGGTGCCCGAGATGGACTTCCGCCATGGCTTCACGCTGTGGCGCCAGCTGGGCATGACCGCCGACGGCGACTACATCCCGCACGCGGCGCTGGTGGCGATCCACTGGGTCCATCGCGGTTTTGCCGTGATCGTGCTGGGCTACCTGGCGTGGTTCGGGCTACGTGCACGCCGGCTTGAAGGGCTCAGCCGCGCGGCCGGCTGGCTGCTGGCGACGCTGGTGCTGCAACTGGCCACCGGGCTGTCGAATATCGTGTTCGACTGGCCGCTGGTGGCGGCGGTCGCGCATAACGGCGGCGCCGCGGTGCTGCTGCTGCTGCTGGTCCGTCTCCACTACAATATCGGGCTGACGACCCGGGCCGCCGGCGCCCCCGCTGCCGTGCCGACTGCCGCCCGCGCCACATGAAAGACAAGACCCCTTCCGTGGTTACCGCTACCCATCCCCATTCCCTGGGCAAGTTGAGCCGCATGCGGCACCTGGCCCGGCAATATGCCGCCCTGACCAAGCCGCGCGTGACGCAGCTGGCCGTGTTTTGCGCCATCATCGGCATGTTCCTCGCCACGCCCGGCATGGTGCCGTGGCCGGTGCTGATCGGCGGCGCCGCCGGCATCTGGCTGCTGGCCGGCGCGGCCTTTGCCATCAATTGCCTGGTCGAGCAGAAGATCGATGCGCTGATGCGCCGTACCGCCTGGCGGCCGTCGGCCACCGGCGAGATCACCACGCGCCAGACGCTGGTGTTCTCCGCCATCCTGGGCGGCGCCGGCATGTGGCTGCTGCATGTCTACGCCAACGACCTGACCATGTGGCTGACCTTTGCCACCTTCCTGGGCTATGCGGTGGTCTACACCATCCTGCTCAAGCCGGCCACGCCGCAGAACATCGTCATCGGCGGCCTGTCCGGCGCGATGCCGCCGGCGCTGGGCTGGGCCGCGGTGGCGGGCGAGGTGCCGGCCGAGGCCTGGTTCCTGGTGTTGATCATCTTCACCTGGACCCCGCCGCACTTCTGGGCGCTGGCGCTTTACCGCCGCGCCGACTACGCCAAGTCCGGGCTGCCGATGCTGCCGGTTACGCACGGCGAGCGCTACACTCTGCTGCACATCCTGCTGTACACGCTGGTGATGATCGCGGCGACGCTGCTGCCCTTCGTCTACGGCATGAGCGGCTACATTTACCTGGCCGCTGCGCTGGCGCTGGGCGCGGGCTTCCTGGCCTATGCCTGGAAGCTGTACCGCAACTATTCGGACGAACTGGCGCAGCGCACCTTCCGCTTCTCGATCCTGTACCTGTCGCTGCTGTTCGCGGCGCTGCTGATCGATCATTACTTCAAGTTCGTGCCGCAGGTCTGAGCTGCGCCTGCCTGGGCGCCGGCTGCGGCATCTTGCCGCGCCGGCGCGAGCGCAGCAGCATGATCGGCGATACTGCATGCTGTTTCCTTCTCATCCCTGACCCGTCCCCCGCATGCCACGCCTCAGCTCCGCTTCCGGCCTGTTCGCCGCCTTCCGCCGCTTTTCCCTGCTGGCCGCGCTGGCCTTGGCCGTCGCCGCTTGCGGGCAGCAGAAGGCGTCGTTCCGCAATGTCGATATCACCGGCGCCGCCGATTTCGGCAAGGACTTCTCGCTGACCGACCACACCGGCAAGGTGCGCACCCTGGCCGACTACAAGGGCAAGGCGGTGGTGATGTTCTTCGGCTACACCCACTGCCCGGACGTCTGCCCCACCACCATGGCCGAACTGAAGGCGGTCGTGGAGCAGCTGGGGCCGGACGCGGACCGCGTGCAGGTGCTGTTCGTCACGGTCGACCCGGAACGCGATACGCAGGCGCTGCTGGCGCAGTACGTGCCCGCTTTCGATCCGCGCTTCGTCGGGCTGCGCCCGGCCGACGAGGCCGCGCTGCAGAAGCTGGCCAAGGACTTCAAGGTGTTCTACGCCAAGGTGCCGGGCAGCTCGCCCAACAACTACACCGTGGATCACTCCGCCGGCAGCTATGTGTTCGACCCGCAGGGCAAGCTGCGACTGTTCATCCGCCACGGCCAGGGTCCGGAGCCCATCGCGCACGACCTGAAACAGCTGTTGTCCTGACGCAGTCGGGGCAAGAGGGTGCGGCATAATGTCGCACGAGCGGTGGCACCAACGCTTCGCGGGCAACAAAAAGGCCGGTCCATGGACCGGCCTTTTGCGTGGTTGCGGTGGATCAGGCGAATGCCTGCAGCGCGCCCTTCATCTTCTTCATCGCCGCCGCCTCGATCTGGCGGATGCGCTCGGCCGACACGCCGAACTCGTCGGCCAGCTCATGCAGCGTGGCGCCGCCCGAGCCGTCGTCCTCGACGTTGAGCCAGCGCGCTTCGATGATGCGGCGGCTGCGTTCGTCGAGCTTGCCCAGCGCTTCTTCCAGCCCCTCGACCTGCATGCGGTCATGGCGCTTGGCTTCCATCACGCGCGTCGGCTCGTTATGGTTGTCGGCCAGGTAGGCGATGGGGGCGAATTCCTCTTCGCCGTCGTCGACCTGGCCTTCGAGCGCGAGGTCGCCGCCCGACAGGCGGGTTTCCATCTCCATCACTTCTTCGGGCTTGACGTTCAGCTCGCGCGCGACGGCTTCGACCTGTTCCGGCGTGAAGGTGTGGCTGCCCTGCTTGTGGCTGCGCAGGTTGAAGAACAGCTTGCGCTGGGCCTTGGTGGTGGCCACCTTGACCATGCGCCAGTTCTTCAGCACGTATTCATGGATCTCCGCCTTGATCCAGTGCATCGCGTACGACACCAGGCGCACGCCCTGATCCGGGTCGAAACGCTTTACCGCCTTCATCAGGCCGATATTGCCTTCCTGGATCAGGTCGGCGTGGGGCAGGCCGTAGCCGAGGTACTGGCGGGCGATCGACACCACCAGCCGCAGGTGCGACATCACCAGGCGGCGCGCTGCGTCGACGGAATCGTGGTCGCGCAGTTCGCGCGCCAGGCGTTGCTCTTCCTCTGCCGTCAGCAGCGGAATGCGGTGGACAGCCTGGATATAGCTGTCGAGGTTGCCCACGGTCGCCGGAAAGGTCAGCGCAAAGCTGCCCGTGTTCCGGGGCACCGTCGGCAGACGGTTGTTCGTCAGGGTTTGGTCGGCAGACAAGACTGCGTTCACTCAATGGCTCCTTTCGCGTCCGGCGGTTTGGTTGCCGGTGCGCCGCAGCCCCCTGGGGGAACGGCGGCACTGCAACACATCTTAGCACTCTGGCCGGGTGAGTGCTAATTGGAGTTCCGATGATCCCGATAGTTCCCGGGTATCGCTCTGCCTGTTTAGATAGCTGGGCACATCGTAAAGAGACGGCAACGACACTGCTGCCATCGCGCACTGGTAGTTAGAGCGCACGGTGGCAGCGGGGTTCTGGCTGGCGCTGCAATGCACTGTTCCAGCAACGGCTACACTCGACCGGCGGGCGGCGCACTGGCATGCTTGCGAGCCTCTCTTATCGGATCGGAGGAGTTATGTCTGCTATCGAACACTTGCTCAAGCCGCATGTGCGCGACCTGGGCGATTTCACCGTGCGTCGGCTGCTGCCAGCCGCGGCGACCCAGACCGTCGGCCCCTTTATATTCTTCGACCATATGGGACCGGTGCAGCTGCCGCCGGGCCAAGGCGCCGATGTGCGTCCGCATCCCCATATCGGCCTGGCCACGGTTACCTACCTGTTCGAAGGCGAGATCATCCATCGCGACAGCCTCGGCAGCGACCAGGCGATCCGCCCCGGCGACGTCAACTGGATGACGGCCGGCCACGGCATCGTGCACTCGGAGCGTTCGCCCGAGCATGTGCGCCCGGAAGGCGCGCGCCTGCACGGCATCCAGACCTGGGTGGCGCTGCCGCAGCAGCATGAGGGCGCCGAGCCGTCGTTCTTCCACCATCCCGCCGCGACGCTGCCGCGCATCGAGCGGCCCGGCCTGCGCATGGTGGTGATTGCCGGCGATGCGTTTGGCCAGACCTCGCCGGTCAAGGTCTTCAGCCGCACGCTGTACGTGGCGATCGAGCTGGACGCCGGCGCCAGCGTGGAGATTCCCGCCGAACACGCCGAGCGCGGCATCTATCCGGTCGACGGCGCGGTCTCGCTCGACGGCGAGCCGCTGCCGGCAGAACACATGGTGGTGCTGACGCCGGGCCAGCCGGCGACGCTGACGGCGACGGCGCCGTCGCGAGTGATGCTGCTGGGCGGCGACCCGACCGACGGGCACCGCTTTATCTACTGGAATTTCGTCGCCAGCAGCAAGGTGGCGATCGAGGCCGCGGCCCAGCGCTGGGAGGACGACCAGTTCCCGCACGTGCCGGGCGAGACCGAGCGCATTCCGCTGCCCCCGCGCAAGCCCTGATGGTAGTGCCGGGGCCGCCTCAGACCGGGCTGGCCCAGGTCACGCGCGTGCCTTGGCGCAGGCATTCGCGGATGGCCTCGATCTGGATGGTGATGGGCGCCGGCACCGGCACCGCGCCGTCGAGCACGCGCCGGATCCAGGCCACCGTCAGGCCGGCATCGCTGCCCGGCGGCAGCTCCGGCACGTCGCCGATCGAGCCCCCGGCCTGGCCAACCAGTGTCTGCTGGTGGCCTTCATGCAGCCAGTCGATGCGGCCGGTGCGCCGGGCATCGGCAACCACCTCGCCCTCGGTGCCGCGTGCCAGCAGCACGTTGGCGGGCTCGTGCGAGAAGTAGTCGGTCAGCGTCTCGCGGTATTCGGGGTGCGTGTAGCTGTACAGGCGCAGGCCTTCGGCCGGCGAATGCTCGCCCACGGGTTGCAGCATCTTGGCCACTGTATGCGAGGAATTGCGCAGCCCGATCACGGTGCGCCGCTCCAGCAGGCGCGACAGCCCGGGCGACAGCACATCCACCGGCAGCACCGCCAGCGGGCCATTGCCATCGCCATCGCGCAGCTTTGCCGCGGCTTCGGCGGTGCTTGCGCACAGGGGCACCCCTAGCGCCTCGAACAGCGCCATGCTGGTCACGCGGCCCTCGAACACGCGCGTGCCGTGCACCACGACGGGGATGCCTTCGCGGGCCAGCAGCAGCGCCAGCAGCGGCACCAGGTTGGGCTGCTTGCGCGCGCCGTTGTAGCTGGGAATCACCACCACCTGCCGGTCCGGCGGCGCCGGCAGCGGCTGGCAGTGCGCATGGGCGGCCTCGAGCATGCCGGCCAGCTCGTGCGGCGCCTCGCCCTTGATGCGATAGGCCATCAGGATGGCGCCCAGCTCGAGGTCGGACACGCGGCCCGCCAGCATGGCGTCGAACAGGGCCTGCGCGTCCTCGCGCGGCAGCGCGCGCGCGCCGTTGACGCCGCGGCCGATCTCCTTGATATAGCGGGCGGCGGGGAATGGGGCGGCGGTGGTGGTCATGGCGGCATGGGGTAGTGTGTGCTGGGTTCATGATAGCGGAGCGCGGCGGCCTCGCCCATGGCCGCCTCGCCCGCCGCTACGCTGCTTCGTGCAGCGCCGGATTGCGCTGCTTGCGGTAAAGGAAGTCCAGCACCGCGGTGCGGCAGGCGTGGTAGGCCGGGTCGTCCGCCAGCGCCACGCGGTCGCGCGGACGCGGCAGGTCCACCTCGACGATCTCCCCGATGGTGGCGGCCGGGCCATTGGTCATCATCACGATGCGGTCGGCCAGCAGCACGGCCTCGTCGACATCGTGCGTCACCATCACCACCGTGCTGCGCGTGCGCGCGACGATCTTGAGCAGCTCGTCCTGCAGGTGGGCACGCGTGAGCGCATCCAGCGCGCCGAAGGGCTCGTCCATCAGCAGCACCTTGGGCGCCATCGCCAGCGCGCGGGCAATGCCGACGCGCTGCTTCATGCCGCCGGAGATTTCGTGCGGATATTTGCCTTCGGCGTGGCTCAGGCCTACCAGCGCCAGCGTGTCGTGCGTGCGCGCCCTGAGCTGCGCCTTGTTCTCGCTGGCCGCGAACACACGCTCGACGCCCAGGTAGACGTTCTCGAAGCAGGTCAGCCACGGCAGCAGCGAATGGTTCTGGAAAACCACTGCGCGCTCCGGCCCGGGCCCGGCGATTTCGCGCCCGGCGCAGATCAGCGCGCCGGCGGTGGGCGTGGCCAGTCCCGCCAGCAGGTTCAGCAACGTGGACTTGCCGCAGCCGGAGTGGCCGATCAGCGTGATGAACTCGCCCTCGGCGATCTGCAGCTGGATGTCGCGCAGCGCGACGAACGGGCCCTTGCGGGTCTTGAAGGTCTGGCCGACGTTTTCGATGCTGACGAACTTGTCCATGGCGTCTCTCCCGTGCCGCTCAATGAGTGCCGTAGCTGAAGCGCCGGGCCAGCGCCAGTAGCGCATGTTCCAGCAGCAGGCCGATCAGGCCGATGACGAAGATGGCGATCACGATGTGCTCCACCTTCAGGTTGTTCCACTCGTCCCACAGCCAGAAGCCGATGCCGGTGCCGCCGGTCAGCATCTCCGCCGCGACGATCACCAGCCAGGCCGTGCCGATCGACAGCCGCACGCCGGTCAGCATGTAAGGCAGCACCGCGGGAAACAGCACGCGCGTGAATACCTTCCACTCGGACAGGTCGAGCACGCGCGCCACGTTCAGGTAGTCCTGCGGCACGCGCGTGACGCCCACCGCGGTGTTGATCACCATCGGCCAGATCGAGCAGATAAAGATCGCCCAGATCGCGGCGGGGTTGGCGGCCTTGAACAGCAGCAGCCCGATCGGCAGCCACGCCAGCGGTGAAACCGGGCGCAGCAGGCTGATCACCGGCGCGGTCATCGCGTTCAGAAAGGCGAAGCGCCCGATCACGAAGCCGGCCGGGATGCCGACCAGCGCGGCCAGGCCGAAGCCCGCTGCCACGCGCGCCAGCGACGCCAGCACGTTCCAGCCGATGCCCTGGTCATTGGGCCCGTTGCGGTAGAACGGATCCGCAAACAGCGGTACCGCCGCGTTCCACGTCGCGCCAGGGGTGGGGATGGCCGGGATCATGGTGGCGATGCCGTGCCAGGCCAGCACGAACAGGGCGAAGCCCAGCAGCGGCGGCACCGCCTTGAGCACCAGCGCGGCAGCGGCTTCGCGGCGTGCCGCGCGCCGGGCCTGCGCGGAGATTTCCTGCTCGCGCCGGCGTGTCCGTTCCTTGGTGTCGGGGTCGGCTGCGGCGTCGGGCGTGGTAGAGGCAATGGCATTCACGTCGGGCTCCTTTGGTCAGGGCACTGCGAATCAGGCGGCAGGCGTGCCGGCGGCCTTGATCTTGAAACCGTCGGCATAGGCTTTCGGGTCCTTGCCGTCCCAGACCACGCCGTCGATCAGCTTGGAGCTGCGCGTGTCGCTTCTGGGCAGCGGCACCTGAGCGGCGGTGGCGGCCTGCTTGTAGATATCGATGCGGTTGACCTGCCGGGCCACGGCGAGGTAATCCGGGTGGGCCTTGAGCAGGCCCCAGCGCTTGTGCTGGGTCAGGAACCACATGCCGTCGGAGAGGAACGGGAAGTTCGCGTTGCCGTCCTGGTAGAACTTCATCGCGTCGGGGTCGTCCCAGGTCTTGCCCAGCCCGTTGGTGTAGCGGCCCAGCATGCGGTCGAGGATGATGTCCATGTCGGTGTTGACGTAGGACTTCGCGGCGATGGTCTCGGCGGTCTTGCGGCGGTTGGAGGCCGATGCATCGATGAACTTCGACGCCTCCAGCACCGCCGCCACCATCGCGCGCGCGGTGTTGGGATGCTTCTGCACGAACTCGGCGGTGGTACCCAGCGTCTTTTCCGGATGGTTCTTCCAGATCGCCTGCGTGGTCTCGGCGGTAAAGCCGATCTTGTCGGCGATCGCACGCGCGCCCCACGGCTCGCCCACGCAGAAGCCGTCCATATTGCCCACGCGCATGTTGGCTACCATCTGCGGCGGCGGCACCGTGATGGCCTTGGCGTCCTGCATCGGGTTGATGCCGTTGGCCGCCAGCCAGTAATACAGCCACATCGCGTGCGTGCCGGTCGGGAAGGTCTGGGCGAAGGTGTAGTCGCGCTTTTCCTTCGTCATCAGCGCCTTCAGGCTGGCGCCGTCGCGCACGCCTTTCTCTGCCAGCTTGGACGACAGCGTGATGGCCTGGCCGTTGTGGTTCAGGCTCATCAGCACGGCCATGTCCTTTTTTGGCCCGCCGATGCCGAGCTGCACCCCATAGACCAGGCCGTAGAGCACGTGGGCCGCGTCCAGCTCGCCATTGACCAGCTTGTCGCGCACGCCCGCCCACGAGGCTTCCTTGGTCGGCGTGATCTTGATGCCGTACTTCTTGTCGAGCCCGAGCGTGGCCGCCATCACCACCGAAGCGCAGTCGGTCAGCGGGATAAAGCCGATGCGCACCTCGGTCTTCTCCGGCGCGTCGGAGCCCGCGGCCCAGGCGCCGGCGCGCACCAGCGGATCGACCAGCGTCATCACGCTGGCACCGGCGATGCTGGCCAGCGCACGGCGCCGGCCGCTGCTGGCCGGTACCGCGTCGGCAACGGCCGCGGCGTCGGAGTGCTGGACGGCCGGGTGCAGCGGCCTGGCATGGCTAAGGCGAGAGGGCATTGCATGGCTCCAAGAAAAAAGCGTCCCCTGACACAGCCGGCTTCGCCAGAAGACCGGTGCGCTGCGGGGACGCCGTTGTCCGTGGCGTGACGCGGCCTGCGTTGGCCGTGTCCGCCTGAATTGTCGATCGGCCGCCGTTGGCCGATGCCTGCACAACGCAAGGCGTATGCCAGCACTGTGCGGTGCAGCATTTCGGGGAGCGTTGTGCCGGAACGGGGCGAAAAGGGAGATGAAATGAGCGAGGTCGGTGCGTAGGTGACGCGGTCCGGACACAGCCGGCGCAATGCCGACGGCAATGGCTGAGCGAGGCGGAAATAGGGGCGCGCCAGGAACGTGCAGCGCACCAGCCGCGTGCGGCGTTGCACCGCGACGGCTGGCGCCGGGCGTTCGGCCCTGACGCTCAGCCCATCACGTCGATCACGCGCTGGGCGGCATCGACCAGCTTCAGCCCGCGTTCCATCGCCATGCTGCGCAGGCGCTTGTAGGCGTCTTCCTCGCTGAGCCCGCGCGCCTGCATCAGCAGGCCCTTGGCGCGCTCCACCACCTTGCGCTCGGCCAGCTTCAGCCGCGTGGCGTCGAGTTCGGCGCGCAGCTGCTGGTCCAGCTCGAAGCGCGCGTAGGCGACGTCGAGCACGGTCTTGACGCGCTCCGCGCGCAGGCCGTCGACGATATAGGCGGTAATGCCCGCGCTCAGCGCGGCCTTGATGCGCTGGCTGTCGTCGTTGTCGGTGAACAGCACGATCGGGCGCGGTGCATGCTGGGTCGAGACGCACACGTGCTCGATGGTGTCGCGCGCGGCCGACTCGGACGCGATGATCAGCATGTCGGGCTGGGTGGCGGTGATCACGTCGGGCAGCCGCATGTCGGCGTCGACGATCTGGATCTCGGTGAAGCCCGCGTTCACCAGCCCGCTGCGGATGGTTTCGACGTTGAGGGGATCGGCATCGAGCGGGTCGCGCACGAGCAGGATGCGCAGCACCCGGCTGGTGCGGGCCGCGGTTGCCGGCGTGGGCGTGGGGGGCGGATGGCGTCGTGTCATGGCTGGCTCTGTTGCAGTGCGCCATGCAAGATTCGCGCCGGCAGCGCCAGGGATGACGCCCCAGTCCGGTGCGGCGGCGCTGCGAGCGTGCCTGGATTCATTGTATGCGGCCGTACGCAGGCCCCCGGCCCGCGGTGTATCCTGTTGCCCTGCTGCGCCCGGCACCGGGCCCCGTCGCAGCACCGATCAGAACTATCTGGAGAGATGCATGACCGAATTCGTGTTCGCCCCGCCCGCGCCCGTCGGCGTGCCTGTGCGCGGCAGCCACACCAGCTTTCCGGTCCGGCGCGTGTACTGCGTCGGCCGCAACTATGCCGCCCATGCCCGGGAAATGGGTTCGGACCCCGACCGCGAGCCGCCGTTCTTCTTCTGCAAGCCGTCCGATGCGGTCAGCTACGTCGCCGACGGCACCGAGGGCGCCTTCCCGTACCCGCCGGGCACCAGCAACTGCCACTATGAAGTGGAGCTGGTGGTGGCGATCGGCAAGGGCGGCCGCGACATCCCGGTCGAGCAGGCCGCCGGCCATGTGTTCGGCTATGCCGTGGGCCTGGACATGACGCGCCGCGACCTGCAGAACGAATCGAAAAAAACCGGGCGCCCGTGGGAGACCGGCAAGGCCTTCGACCGTTCCGCGCCGATCGGCCCGATCGTGCCGGTCGCCGCCATCGGCCATCCCGAGAAGGGCGAGGTCACGCTGTCGGTCAATGGCGTGGAAAAGCAGCGCGGCGATCTGTCGGACCTGATCTGGTCGGTGCCCGAGATGGTGTCGTACCTGTCGAAGCTGTTCGAGCTGCAGCCCGGCGACCTGATCTTCAGCGGCACGCCCGAGGGCGTGGGGCCGGTGGTCAAGGGCGATGTCATGCAGTGCCACGTCGGCGGCGTGGGCGATCTCACCATCAAGGTAGTCTGAACCAATGCTCAAGCTTTACAGCTATTTCCGCAGTTCGGCCTCGTTCCGCGTGCGTATCGCGCTGGAACTGAAGGGCCTGTCCTATGACTACGTGCCGGTGCACCTGCTCAAGGAAGGCGGCCAGCAACTCAAGCCGGAGTTCCGCGCGTTGAACCCCGACGGCCTGGTGCCGGCGCTGGTCGATGGCGAGCACGTGCTGCAGCAATCGCTGGCCATCGTCGAGTACCTGGACGAGGTCCACCCCGAGCCGAAGCTGCTGCCCGGCACGGCGCTGGACCGCGCCTATGTGCGCGGCCTGGCGCAGGAGATTGCCTGCGAGATCCATCCGCTGAACAACCTGCGCGTGCTGAAGTACCTGAAGCACACGGTGGGCGTGACCGACGAGGTCAAGGACGCCTGGTACCGCCACTGGATCGAGCTCGGCTTCGCCTCGCTGCAAGCCAACCTCGATCGCAGCGGCAAGGCCGGGCGTTTCTGCCTTGGCGACACGCCCACGCTGGCCGACCTGTGCCTGGTGCCGCAGGTGTTCAACGCGCAGCGTTTTAATATCGACGTGGCGCGCTATCCCGCGATCGCGAAGATCTATGAAACCTGCATGGCACTGCCGGCGTTCCAGAAGGCGGAGCCGAAGTCGCAGCCTGACGCGGAATAGTATTTCGCCCCGGCAAAGCACAAACGCCCCGGCATTGCCGGGGCGTTTTGTCTTGAAAGACGTTGGAATTTACCCCAGCAGCGCCTCGGCGAACTCTTCCGCCTTGAACGGCTGCAGGTCTTCCACCTTCTCGCCGACACCGATGAAGTACACCGGCACCGGGCGCTGGCGCGCGATCGCCGCCAGGATGCCGCCCTTGGCGGTGCCGTCGAGCTTGGTCACGATCAGGCCGGTGAGCCCGAGCGCGTCGTCGAAGGCGCGGGTTTGCTGCAGGGCGTTCTGGCCGGTATTGGCATCGATGACCAGCAGCACCTCGTGCGGCGCGCTCGGCATGGCCTTGCTGATCACGCGCTTGACCTTCTTCAGCTCTTCCATCAGGTGCAGCTGCGTCGGCAGGCGCCCGGCGGTGTCGGCCATGACGATGTCGATGCCGCGCGCCTTGGCGGCGTTGACCGCGTCGAAGATCACCGCCGCGGGGTCGCCGCTTTCCTGCGCCACCACGGTGACGTTGTTGCGTTCCCCCCAGATCGTCAGCTGCTCGCGCGCGGCGGCGCGGAAGGTGTCACCGGCGGCCAGCAGCACCTTCTGGTCATAGCGCTGGAAGTGCTTGCACAGCTTGCCGATGCTGGTGGTCTTGCCGGCGCCGTTGACGCCCGCGATCATCATCACCAGCGGCTGCTCGCGGCCCAGCGCCATGGTCTTTTCGAGCGGGCGCAGCAGTTGCGTCAGCAGCTCGCGCAGCGCCGCCTTGACGCCCTCGGCGGTTTCGATGCGCTCGGACCTGACGCGCTTGCGCAGTTCGCCCAGCAGGTACTCGGTGGCTTCGACGCCGGCGTCGGCCATCAGCAGCGCGGTTTCCAGTTCCTCGAACAGGTCTTCGTCGACCTTGACGCCGACGAACAGCGTGCCGAGGTTGCGGCTGGTCTTGGACAGGCCGGTGCGCAGGCGCTGCATCCAGCCCTGCCGGGCTTCGGCGCTGGGGGCGGGCGGCGGCACCAGTTCCAGCGCCTCGGCTGCCACCGGCGCTGGCGCGGGCGGAGGCACTTGCGCCGGCACGGGGACGGGCACGGGAACCGGCACGGGCGCAGGGGCGGGCGAAGGCGAAGGCGTTGGCGTTGGCGTTGGCGTCGGGGACGGTGCCGGTGCGGGCGCGGGCACCTCGGGCGTGGGGGCCGGGGCTGGCGCGGGCGCCTCGATGGGGGCCGGCTCGGCCTTGCGCTTCTTCCAGAAACTAAACATTGGGGAACGGGGTCAATACCGGGGCCGAAACCCTGGCGGCAGCCAATGCCAGCAGGCAACCGGTGATTAATCAATGGGTTACGCAGGCTTCGCGATGGCTGGGGAGAAACCGTTGTGGTCCCGGCCGGCGATTGCGTATAGTTCGCTACATGAGTTCACTACATGGCAGATTCGCGCGCAGCGTCGCGCACGCGAATCGATCGGCAAAATTTTAGCAGACGGGGTCGCATGAACCATTGCGCTGTCATGACCGCAACGGGCGCACCGGGCGTACCAGGCACCAACGCCGCCGCCCAAACGCGCATCCAACGCCACGCACCGCCGTTGCAGGCACCTTCCGCACGCGCCGCGCGGCTGGCGCGGCGCTCCATCCCCGCGCTGCTGCTGGCACTGTTGCCGTGGGCGCTGCCCGCGGCGGCGCAGGGCGTGGTGGCCTCGCCGATGCCGGCGGCGCAGACCGCGCCGGCCGGCGCCACCGCCCACGGCACGACCGAGTACCGTCTGTCCAACGGCCTGCGGCTGATCGTCAAGGAAGACCACCGCGCCCCGACGGTGGCACACCAGGTCTGGTACCGCGTGGGCGGCATCGACGAGGTCAGCGGCACCACCGGCGTGGCCCACATGCTGGAGCACATGATGTTCAAGGGCACGCCCAAGGTCGGCGTGGGCGAATTCTCGAAGCAGGTGGCGGCACTCGGCGGGCGCGAGAACGCCATGACCAACCGCGACTTCACCATGTACTACCAGCAGATCGGCAAGCAATACCTGCCCAAGATGATGGAGCTGGAAGCCGACCGCATGGCCAACCTGGTCATCACCCGGGACGAGTTCGAGCGCGAGATGAAGGTGGTGATGGAAGAACGCCGCCTGCGCACCGACGACTCCGCGCGCGGCACGGTCTATGAGCAGTTGCTGGCTACCGTCTACACCGCCGCCGCCTACCGCCACCCGGTGATCGGCTGGATGGACGACCTGGTCAACATGCGCGTCGACGACGTCAAGGACTGGTATCGCCACTGGTATGTGCCCAACAACGCCACCGTGATCGTCACCGGCGACGTCAGGGCCGACGAAGTGCGCGCGCTGGCCGAGCGCTACTACGGCAAGCTCAAGCCGCGCGCGCTGCCGGTGCGCAAGGACCAGGAAGAGCCGGCGCAGAAGGGCATCAAGCGCATCTGGGTCAAGGCGCCCGCCGAGAACCAGTACATGGTGATGGCCTACAAGGTGCCGCGCCTGCGCGACGTCGAGAAAGACGTCGACCCCTATGCGCTCGAGGTGCTGGCGGCGGTGCTCAACGGCTACGACAACGCGCGCCTGACCCGCGAACTGGTGCGCGAGCAGCGCCTGGCCGACGACGTCAATGTCGGCTACGACAGCATCAACCGCGGCGAGTCGCTGTTCGTGCTGGACGGCACGCCGGCGGCGGGCCACAACACCGACGAGATCGAGCGCGCGCTGCGCGCGGAGATCCAGCGCATCGCCCGCGAGGGCGTGTCGCCGGAAGAGCTCAAGCGCGTCAAGGCGCAGGTGGTGGCCGGCCAGATCTACAAGCGCGATTCGGTATTCGGGCAGGGCATGGAGATCGGCGTGGCCGAGATCTCGGAGATCTCGTGGCGCCAGATCGACCGCATGCTCGACAAGATCAAGGCCGTCACCCCGGCCCAGGTGCAGGCCGTCGCGGCGAAGTATTTCAATGACGACAACCTCACCGTGGCCACGCTGGTGCCGCAGCCGATCGACCCGAACAAGCCCAAGTCGCAGGCCCCGTCGGGCCTGCGCCACTGAGAACAAGGCGATGACCCAGTCCATCACTTCTGCGCGGCGCCCGCTGCGCAAACTGGCCGGCGCCGCGTTGGGCGCCGTGGTGCTGCTGGCCGCGCAGCTGGCGCAGGCGGCGATCCCGATCGAACACTGGACCGCGTCCACCGGCGCCCGGGTGTTTTTTGTGCACAGCCCGTCGATCCCGATGCTCGACATCAATATCGACTTCGACGCCGGCAGCCGCTATGACCCGCAGGGGAAGGCCGGGCTGGCCACACTGACCGCTGCCCTGCTGGACAAGGGCGCCGCCGCGCAGGACGGCCAGCCGGCGCGCGACGAGGCCAAGATCGCCGATGCCTTTGCCGATACGGGTGCCGCCTTCGGCGGCGCGGCCGGCGGCGACCGCGGCGGCATCGGGCTGCGCACCCTGACCGCGCAGCCGGAGCTGGACCAGTCGGTCGCGCTGGCGGCGCAGCTGATCAAGGCGCCGACCTATCCCGATGCCGTGGTCGGGCGTGAAAAGCAGCGCCTGATCACCGCCATCCGCGAAGCCGACACCAAGCCGGGCGTGATCGCCGACAAGGCGCTGGCCCGGGCCATGTATCCCGACCATCCCTACGGCGTTGCCGCGACCCCCGAGAGCGTGGCGTCGATCACGCGCGACGACATCGTCGGCTTCTGGCGCGACAACTACGGCGCGCAGCGCGCGGTGGTGACGCTGATCGGCGCGGTCGACCGCAAGCAGGCCGAGGCCATCGCCGAGCAGCTGACGCGCGGGCTGCCGCCCGGCCGTGCCGCGCCCACGCTGCCGCAGGTGCGGCTGAAGATCGCGCCCAGCGAGCAGCGCCTGCCGCACCCGGCGCAGCAGTCCAGCGTGGCGCTGGGCCAGCCGGCGATCGCGCGGGGCGACCCCGACTATTTCGCGCTGCTGGTGGGCAACTACGTGCTGGGCGGCGGCGGCTTCAGCTCGCGCCTGACCGACGAAGTGCGCGAGAAGCGCGGTCTGACCTACGGCGTGGACAGCTACTTCGCGCCGTCCAAGCAGCCGGGGCCGTTCGGCATCAGCCTGCAGACCAAGAAGGCCCAGACCGACGAGGCGCTGGCGCTGGTGCGCCAGGTGCTGGCGCGCTTTGTCGCCGAGGGCCCGAGCGAGAAGGAGCTGCGCGCGGCCAAGGACAACCTGGTCAACGGCTTCCCGCTGCGCATCGACAACAACCGCAAGCTGCTGACCAACGTGGCCAATATCGGCTGGTACGGGCTGCCGCTCGATTACCTCGATACCTGGACCGCGCAGATCGGCAAGGTCACGCGCGAACAGGTCAGGGCGGCGTTCCAGCGTCACGTGCACCCGGACAATATGGCCACGGTGATCGTTGGCGGGCCGGTGCGCACCGCGCCCACGGCTTCGCGGCAGTGATGTTAGCGAAGACGTCGGCGACGACGGCGGCATCGCCTGCGGCGGAGCCTGCCGCAGGCTCTACAATCACGGCATGAATTCGCGTTCCCGATTGCCCTCGCCCGCGCCTCGCGGGCGATCTCCCGTCTCTCCCGTGCCGCGCCAGGCACCCGCGCAGGTCCGCATCATCGGCGGACGCTGGAAGCGCACGCTGCTGCCGGTGCCTGACGCCCAGGGCCTGCGCCCGACCCCCGACCGCGTGCGCGAGACTCTCTTCAACTGGCTGGGCCAGGACCTGTCCGGGCTGGAATGCCTGGACCTGTTCGCCGGCTCCGGTGCGCTCGGCTTCGAGGCCGCCTCGCGCGGGGCGGCCGCGGTGACGCTGGTCGAGTCCAATGCGCGCGTGGCCAGGCAATTGCGTGACAACGTGACCCGGCTCGATGCCGGGCAGGTGCGCGTGCTGCAAGGCGACGCCTTCGCCATTGCCGCGCAACTGCCGGATGCCAGCTTCGACGTGGTGTTCCTGGACCCGCCGTTCGCCGAGGACTGGATCGGCCCGTCGCTGGCGCACGCGGCGCGGCTGTCGCGGCCGGGCGGGGCGGTCTATGTCGAGACCGATCACCCGCTGACCGGCGCCGACGCGCCGGTGCCGGCCGCGCTCGAGATCGTGCGGCACGCGCGCGCGGGGGCGGTGCATTTCCACCTGCTGCAGCACCGCGTGCCGGGCAACGGCGCCGGCTGATCCGCCAGGCCCGTGGCGCGGTGGTTCCGGAACGGGGAAGGGACCCTTCCTGATTGCGGAACCGGTTCTTGGGTGCACTGCCGCAAAACGGTGCCTCCGGCGACTTCCAAGCGGGGCATTTAGGGTTACACTACGCCGCTGTCACAACGCTCGCGACGCAGCACCCACGCCGGCCCGGCCGGCGCAAGAGGCGGCCCCTCCACGGCCGGCAGCGGGCAGATCAAGGAGGAAGTATGGTCAGCGCGGTCTATCCCGGCACCTTCGATCCAATGACCCGGGGACACGAGGATCTGGTCCGCCGTGCGTCGAACATCTTCGACGAACTGGTGGTCGGCGTGGCGCACAGCCCCAACAAGCGCCCGTTCTTTTCGCTCGAAGAGCGCATCAGCATTGCACGCGAAGTGCTCGGGCACTATCCCAACGTGCGCGTCGAGGGCTTCTCCGGGCTGCTCAAGGACTTTGTGCGCAAGAACAATGCGCGCGTGATCGTGCGCGGCCTGCGCGCGGTGTCCGACTTCGAGTACGAGTTCCAGATGGCGGGCATGAACCGCTATCTGCTGCCGGACGTCGAGACCATGTTCCTGACCCCGTCGGACCAATACCAGTTCATCTCCGGCACCTTCGTGCGCGAGATCGCGGTACTGGGCGGCGACGTCAGCAAGTTCGTGTTCCCGTCGGTGGAGCGCTGGCTGCAAGAGAAAATCGGCAAAGCGGAATAAAATACGGCTTCAGACACGTCAGACCGCGGCCAGTCGGGCGCGGGCGTGTCCGCAGGAAGGAAACACCATGGCGCTGATGATCACCGACGACTGCATCAACTGCGACGTTTGTGAACCCGAGTGCCCGAACGAAGCCATTTCGATGGGGCCCGAGATCTATGAAATCGACCCCAACAAGTGCACCGAGTGCGTCGGGCACTTCGACGAGCCGCAATGCCAGCAGGTCTGCCCGGTCGCGTGCATTCCCAAGGACCCGAACCGCGTCGAGACCCATGAGGTCCTGATGCAGCGGTATCGGCTGCTGACGGCAGCCCGGCACGCGGCCTGACTCGGGCCCCGCCTGGCCAGGCCTCGCTATCCGGGCCTCGCTATCGCGGCTTTAGCAGTGCAAAAAAAGCCCCCGGCACCGCAAGGTGACGGGGGCTTAACCTTTCCCCAATTACTACGGTTACTGCCTACTGCACTGGTCAGGCACCGATCGGCTTGCCGTCGGCACGGCGCACCACGATGGTGGACGAGCGCGGCGGCTTGGCGGCATCCGGCCACTTGCCGGTCGGGTGCTGGATATTGATGAAGCAGGTGGTCAGGTCCGGCGTGTAGGCGATGCCGGTGATCTCGCAACCGGTCGGACCCGCCAGGAAGCGCTTCGACTGGCCCGTCGGCGAGATGTAGTACATGCTGTTGTTGCCGAAGGTGCCGGTGTAGGTGGCGCTGGTGCTCGAATCGGTCTGCACCCACAGGCGGCCCTTGGGATCGACGCGCAGGCCGTCCGGGCTGGAGAAGGTGTCGCCGTTGATGTTGCCCTTCAGGTTGTCCGTGGCCAGCGACGGGTCGCCGGCCTGCAGCAGGATGCTCCAGGTGAAGGTCGTCGCCAGCGGCGAATTGCCGGCTTCGGTCCACTTGATGATGTGGCCGTGCAGGTTGTTCTTGCGCGGGTTGGCGGCGTCGGTCTGCTGGCGGCCGCTGTTGTTGGTCAGCGTGCAGTAGAGCGTGTTGTCCGGTGCCGCGGTGATCCACTCCGGGCGGTCCATCAGCGTGCCGCCGGCCACGCGCGCGGCCGACTTGGTGTTGATCAGCACGTCTGCCTGGGTGGCGAAGTCGACCGTGGTCGGGGCCGGCGACACCGCCGACTGGGTCCAGTTGCCCGGGTCCGAGGCACCGACGGTCAGGCCGTTCTTGCCCTGCGACAGTTCGATCCACTGGCCGCTGCCGTCGGCGTTGAACTTCGCCACGTAGAGCGTGCCGGTGTCCAGCAGGTTGGCGTTGGCGGCGCGGTTGTTCGGGTCGAAGGCCTTGCTCGGCACGAACTTGTAGATGCAGCCCGGGGTGCCGTCGTCGCCCATGTAGAAGGCCACGTTGTTGTTGGCGTCGGTGATGTAGGCGACGTTCTCGTGGTCGAAGCGGCCCATCGCGGTGCGCTTGGCCGGCGCGCCCAGCGTGCCGTACGGGTCGATCTCCACCACCCAGCCGTAGCCGTTGTCGGCTTGGTTCGGGTCGATGTAGTTGTCGGTGCTTTCCTCGCAGGTCAGGTAAGTGCCCCACGGGGTGTGGCCGCTCGAGCAGTTGTTGAGCATGCCGACCACGGTGGCGCCGACCACCGGTGCGGCCGGGCCGCCGACGCGGTACAGCGTGTTGCCGGTGTAGCGCTTGTTGTAGATCGAGTCGCGCTTGACCTGCCACTTGCCGCTGGCGGCCAGCTCGACTTCGATCACGGAAATACCGACCGCCGACAGGGCGATGCGCTTTTGCTCCGGGCTCGCGGTGGCGGCGTCGTAGGCAGTCGGGAACAGGATGTTGTAGTCCGGCAGCTCGTGGTTGATCGCCAGCAGGCCACCCTTCTGCGGATCGACGCCAGGCAGAGCGAAGTAATGCATGCCGTCGTGGTTGCCGCCGGCCTGGCGCTCGGTCTCGGCCGACGACTGGAAGGCGCCGGCATAGCCGGTGGCGCCGGCTTCGACCGGGTCGCCGGCGGAGAACAGCACGTCGACGCTGTAGCCGCTGGGCACCACCACGGTGTCGGCGGTGGACTTCGCGATCGGCTCGAAGGTGACCTCGTAGCTCGGCGTGGCCGGTGCCGGGGCCGGAGCGGGTGCGGGTGCAGGGGCCGGTGCGGGCGCCGGAGCCGGAGCGGGATCGTCATCGCCGCCGCAGGCGGCCAGCAGGCCGCTGCCGAATGCCGACACCAGCGACAGGCCCAGGCCGCCGCGCAGCACCCGGCGGCGGGCCGGGTTGGCGGCGACGATGTCCTCGAGCATCTGGCCGGGCACGTCAACGTCGGGCTTGGCGGCGCGGCTTGCGGCGCGCGCTTCGTCGGTCAGGTACGACATGGGCTTTCCTCCTGTGGGATGTCATGCGCATCGGCAACCATGCGATACCGACGCGATTGGAAACCCCGCAATTTAGGTGGTGCCCATGGCACTTTGATGACACTATGTCTGCAACTGCAGACCGGTGCAGCCAAACGACGACGGGCCGCGGATGCGGCCCGTTTTCATGCTGCTGTCGCAAAAATATGCTGGTTGGCGTGCGGCGCTCAGCGCGCGGTATGCAGCTGCGCCATGGCGCGCTCGGCATCGCCACGGGCCAGCAGGCCGAGCGGCTCGATGCAGCGGTCGATTGCGGCATCGATGGCTTCCTGCTCCTCGCGCCGCGGTGGCTTGAGCACGAAGTTGACCACGTCCTCGCGGCCCCCGCCGGCACCGCCGGGCGCATTGCGCGGATGGCCCACGCCCACGCGCAGGCGCCAGTAGTCCTGCGTGCCCAGGTGGGCCGAGATGTCCTTCAGGCCGTTGTGGCCGCCCGCGCCGCCGCCGCGCTTGAGCTTGGCGGCGCCGGCCGGCAGGTCCATCTCGTCATGCACCACCACGATCTCGTCGGGCAGGACCTTGTAGAAGCGCGCCAGCGACACCACCGCCAGGCCGGAGCGGTTCATGAAGGTCGACGGCTTGAGCAGCCAGATCTCCTGGTCCCAGAGCCGCGCGCGCGCGGCCAGCCCGTGGAAGCGGCCCTCGACGCGCAACGTGGCGCCGCCCATGCGGGCCAGCTGGTCCACCAGCCAGAAGCCGGCGTTGTGTCGGGTGGCCTCGTATTCCGCACCGGGATTGCCGAGGCCGACGATAAGCTTGATCATGCGTGTGACTGTGTCGTTGGCGCGCGGGACTGCGCCACAGGCGCCAAGGATACCGAAAAACCGGCAGTCCGCTGCCGGGCGAAAAAAAACCGCCGCAAGAGCGGCGGTTTCTTCGTGGCGCGGCCCGCGGGCCGCCACCGCTGCGGCAGCTTAGGCGGCCGGGGTTTCGCCAGCGGCTTCGCCGCCTTCGGCAGCTTCCGACACGGCACCAGCCGGTTGCGAGATGCTGGCGATGGCCGGGTTGTCGTCACCGTGGGTGATCACGGTCACGCCCTTCGGCAGCTTCAGGTCGGACAGGTGCAGGGTCTGGCCCAGCTCCATCGCGCCGACGTCCACTTCGATGAACTCGGGCAGGTCGGCCGGCAGGCACGACACTTCCAGGTCGTTGACGATGTGGTTGACCAGGCCGTGGCCCAGCTTCACGCCAGGAGCGGTTTCCTGGTTCATGAAGTGCAGGGGCACCTTGACGTGGATCTTGTCGTTGGCCGACACGCGCTGGAAATCGACGTGCAGCACCAGCGGCTTGAACGGGTGCATCTGGAATGCGCGCAGCAGCGCCTTTTCCGACTTGCCAGCGACTTCCAGGTCGAGGATCGACGAGTGGAACGCTTCCTTCTTCAGGGCGTGCCACAGGGCGTTGTGATCCAGTTCGATCATCTTCGGCTCGGCGGCGCCGCCGTAGATGATGCCGGGGGTCTTGCCCGAATTGCGCAGGCGGCGGCTCGCACCCGTTCCCTGTACGCTACGCTCGAAAGCGACAACTTTCATGATGACTCCAAAAGTAAGAAGGCTGTCCGCGACCAGACAGCCTCGTTGCGGCGCAAAGGCAAAAATATGCGCCGATCAAGTAACGTTGATCACCAGACAACGATGATCAACGCGGTAAAACCGTAGATTCTATCAGGAACCCGCGAACAGCGACATGATCGAGTCGCCCTTGACGATGCGGGTGAAGGTCTCGGCCAGCAGCGGAGCGGTCGAGAGCTGACGGATCTTGGTGCACTTGGCGGCTTCCTCGGACAGCGGGATGGTGTCGCACACCACCACTTCGTCCAGCGCCGAATCCGCGATGCGTGCCGCCGCGCCGCCCGACAGCACGGGGTGCGTGCAGTAGGCGAAGACCTTCAGCGCGCCGCGCTCCTTCAGCACCTGGGCGGCCTTGCACAGCGTGCCGCCGGTGTCGATCATGTCGTCCATGATGACGCAGTTGCGGCCTTCGACTTCACCGATGATGTTCATCACCTCGGCCACGTTGGCCTTGGGACGGCGCTTGTCGATGATGGCCAGGTCGCAGTTCAGTTCCTTGGCCAGCGCGCGGGCACGGACCACGCCGCCGACGTCCGGCGAGACCACCAGCAGGTCGCCGTAGTTCTTCTCGCGCAGGTCGCCCAGCAGTACCGGCGAAGCGTAGATGTTGTCGACCGGAATATCGAAGAAGCCCTGGATCTGGTCGGCGTGCAGGTCCATCGTCAGCACGCGCTCGACGCCGGCGACTTCCAGCATGTTGGCGACCACCTTGGCCGAGATCGCCACGCGCGCCGAACGCGGGCGGCGGTCCTGGCGGGCATAGCCGAAGTAGGGCATGGCGGCAGTGATGCTGCGTGCCGAGGCGCGCTTGAGCGCATCGACCATCACCATCAGTTCCATCAGGTTGTCGTTGGTCGGCGCGCAGGTGGACTGCAGCACGATGACGTGCTTGCCGCGAACGTTTTCCTGGATTTCGACCTGGACTTCACCGTCGGAGAAACGGCCAACCTGAGCCTTGCCCAGCGGAATGCCGAGGTGCTGTACGACAGCCTCCGCGAGTTTGGGGTTGGCGTTGCCGGTAAATACCATCAAGCCTTCGCTGCTCATTCGGGGCACCTGTCTTGCTGCTGGGGGAGCTTGGCGTCACCGGCGAAGCCGGTGACTTGGAGATATCGTGTTCCGTTAGGACACTATAGGAAGTAATGGCAGGGGAAGAAGGATTCGAACCTTCGAATGCCGGAATCAAAATCCGGTGCCTTGACCAACTTGGCGACTCCCCTACACAACCGGGCCGTTCTTCGTGGTACCAAACTGCCGTACCGCGCCGAACGATAACTTGCTATGCGAACGTCGCGAGCGGGTGATGTGCCAGACTTCTCACGCACCTGCCATCCCATTCGGGTGGCAACCCTTCCAAAACCTGCTGCGCTGTCTTTGCGTCAGGAAAACGCGCAAACACGCAGGCTCCGGAACCGGTCATCCGGGCATGCTGATTGTGTTGCTTCAGCCATGCCAGGGCTCGGGCGACTTCGCCGAACTTCGCTGTTGCTATCGGTTCCAGATCGTTGCGACCGAAATCGAATTTGTTTGTGCGAGCAGCGAAGACCGCAATTATGGAGACCGGCGTATCCCTTGTCAAGCACTCGTCCGAAAAAATTTCAGCGGTCGGCACGTGCTGTTTCGGGTGGATGATCACGAACCAGCTGTCGGGCAGCTCGACCGGCGTGAGCTCCTCGCCGATGCCCTGCGCAAAGGCGTTCTGTCCGAGCACGAACACCGGCACATCGGCACCCAGCGTCAGCCCGATCCGCATCAGCTCGGCGCGCGTCAGCCCCAGGCCCCACAGGTGGTTCAGCGCCAGCAGCGTGGTGGCGGCGTCGGAAGAGCCGCCGCCGATGCCGCCGCCCATCGGCAGCACCTTGTCGATGGCGATGTCGGCGCCGAAGGTGGTGCCGGTCGCGGCCTGCAGGGCGCGCGCCGCCCGCACCACCAGGTCGGTTTCGGCCGGCACGCCGGGCAAGTCGGTAACGCGCGTGAGCACGCCGTCGTCGCGACGGCGGAAATGCAGGGTGTCGCACCAGTCGACCAGCTGGAACACGGTCTGCAGCGTGTGGTAGCCGTCGGCGCGGCGGCCGGTCACATGCAGGAACAGGTTGAGCTTGGCCGGCGCGGGGCAGTCGCGCAGTTCGGGCGGGGGCAGGGGATGGCTGCGTGGCATGGTGGGGTGAAGGGGGCCGTGGTTGCGCCTGTTATGGCGGTGGTCAAGGTGTCTGTGGATCGATCACCAGCCGCACCGACAGTGGATTGCTGCCGGCATCGCGGGCCAGGTCGATGCGACGTGGCACCTGGGTGGCCGCGGTCCCGGCGGCTGGTGTCTCCTGCCAGGCGACGTAGCGCACGGTCCAGCCGTTCTGCGCCAGCGTCGCCAGCCGGCCCAGCTCGTCGCGCGTGGCGCGCGCAGGCGTGCCCTGGGTGGGACGCCCGTGCAGCCAGTCGCGCATGCCGGCCACCGGCAGCGCAAAGCCCAGCGCTTCCTCCATCAGGGTGTCGACCTCGGGCGCGTTGCGCGGCGGCTGGTTGGGCAGGTCGAGCGTGGCGCCCGAGGGCGTGGCGGTGACCACGGCCAGGGTCTGGCCAAGCGGCGAGACCAGGTCGAGCCGCACGTTGCGGCCCTGCTCCTCCCAGCGGAAGCTGCCCTGCACGCCCTCGTCGCGCCCGTAGCGCACGTAGCTGGCGGAAAAGCGGCCGGTGTACTGCTGGCTGGCAGCGTCCTGGTCGACATCGAAGCTGCGCGACGGCGCCACGCTGGCGCACGCCTGCAGCAGCAGTGGCGCGCCAAGCCAAAGCAGCGCCAGGCGTCGGGATCGGTTCATGGGCATGGTCGTGAGGACGGCGGCGCGGCGGCCGCCGGGCTGACGGGAATCCGGCGCCGCAAGCCGGGCTTGCCGGCCGCGGCGCACGGGCTTACTTGGACGGCTGCACGTTGACCTTGTAGCGGCGCAGCGTGTCGATCAGGGTCTCGTTCTCGGGATCGATGCGCACGGCCTCGGTCCAGGTCTTGCGGGCCTCGTCGTGTTCGCCGAGCTGCCACAGCACCTCGCCGAGGTGCGCGCCGATTTCGGCCTCGGGGGCCTTGGCATAGGCATTGCGCAGCAGCGCGGCCGCCGGTTGCAGGTCGCCCATGCGGAATTTGACCCAGGCCAGGCTGTCCATGATGTACGGATCGTCCGGACCCAGCTCGGAGGCACGCTCCAGCAGCTTGAGCGCCTCGGGCAGGCGCTCGTTGCGGTCCGCCAGCGAATAGCCGAGGGCGTTGTAGCCCTGCTTCTGCTGAGGCTGCAGCGCAATCACGCGGCGCAGGCCGGTTTCCATGCTGGCGTAGCGCTTCTGGCGCTCGTCGAGCATGGCCAGCTCGTAGATCCAGTCGGCGTTGTCGGGCTCCGCCGCGATGCGGTCGTTCAGCACCTTGCGGGCGCGGTCGTAGGCCTTGGTTTCCATCAGCGTGGCCACTTCGGCCTGGCGGATGGCGGTCACGCGCTGCGAGCGCTGGCCGGGATCGGGGATGTCCTCGGCGTCGCTGAGCATCTCGCCGAACAGCGCCTGGGCGTCGTCGAGCTTGCCCATGCGCGCCAGCAGCTGGGCGCGCTTGGCGGTGGCCGCCGGTGCCAGGCGGATGTCTTCGATGCGGTCGAGCCAGCGGATCGCGCCGGCGTAGTCCTTGCGTTCCTCGGCAATCTGCGCCAGGTACTGGTAGGCGATATCGGGGTTGGCGCTGGGCTGTTTTTCGACCAGCTGCAGGTATTCCTGCAGGTACTGCTCGGCCTCGCCGTAGTTCTTCGCCTGCAGGCTGGTCAGACCCAGCGCCAGCGGCACGCGCGGATCGGCGGGAGCCACCTTGCGCAGCGTCTCGAATTCCTGGCGGGCCGCCGGCATGTCGTTCTTCAGCAGGTACAGCCGCGCCAGCGTGATATGGCCGTTGACCGATTCGGGCGACTTTTCCAGGAAGCGCTTGAGCACCGCCACGGCTTCGTCGGGCTGCTTCTCGGCGCGCAGTTCGGCCGACATCAGCGCGGCCGCTTCATAGCCGGGCCGCAGCCGCAAGGCCTGGTCCAGCGCGGCCAGCGCGCCCGGCTCGTCGCCGGCGACTTCGCGCGCGCGCGCCAGCGCCAGCTGGGTTTCGGGCAGCTTGGTTTCGTTGCGGGTCAGGTCCTGCAGCAGCGTGGCCGCACCGGCCGGATCGCTGGTGCGCGACAGCTGCTGCTGCAGCTGCAGGATGGCATCGCCGCGCTGGCTGGCCGGGACCGCAGCCAGTTGCTGCTGCAGCAGCGGGCGGGCGTCGTCCCAGCGGCCGTTGAGTACCAGCAGCGTCGACAGCACCTGGCCGGCCGCCGGCGAGGCCGGAGAAATCTCTTTCCACAGGCGCGCGGCGTCAAGCGCCTGCTGCGGGATGCGCGCGTTGAAGGCGATCTCGGTGGCACGCTGGGCGAAGCGCGGGTCGCGGGTCTGGCGCGCCAGTTCCAGATAGGTGCGGTAGGCCGGACCGACCAGGCCGCGCTGGATGGAAATCTCGGCGGCCAGCACCATATAGACGATATCGTCGGTCAGCTCCAGCGACGGCAGTGCCGGCCGCGCCGGCTTGGCCGCCGCCGGTGCGTCCGCCGCGGCCAGTTGTAGCATGGGCAGGGACCCTGCGCC
Organism: Cupriavidus nantongensis; assembly: GCF_041726985.1. Classification (GTDB taxonomy): domain Bacteria; phylum Pseudomonadota; class Gammaproteobacteria; order Burkholderiales; family Burkholderiaceae; genus Cupriavidus; species Cupriavidus nantongensis_A. The sequence goes on from NZ_CP168303.1 coordinate 352,357, forward strand.
GTCGGGCGGCGCGGCGTGGCTGGCGCCCGCCGCCGCCAGCAGCGCACCGGCGGCCAGCGCGCGCACATGGCGCCGCGGCGCCTGCCACCAGCGGGCGAAGGTGCCGGCACGGCGCGCCGTTCGCGAGCCGGCGCCCGGCGATGTGGTCAGGCCGCCGCCCGCGGTGGCTTGCAACGTGGAGTCCGGCATCAGGTCCGGCATCAGGTCCGACATGTATTGAGTGCTCCGGCGCGCGCTGGCGAAGGATGGGAGATTGCGCATTGATAAGGGCATTGTAGCCTGCCGCTACAATGCGCTGCTTGGCGCCGCAGGCTGGCGCCAGCAGGCGCTGCAGCAGTTTTGAGCGGTAACCAACGGAGAGGTTCGATGCCTGAATTGCCCGAGGTCGAGGTGACCCGGCGCGGCTTGCTGCCGCATGTGGTGGGTCGGCGCATCGCCGCGGTCACGGTGCGCCACCGGGGCCTGCGCTGGCCGGTCGACCCGGAACTCGAAAGCCGCCTGGCCGGGCGCCTGGTGCGCCGCATCGAGCGCCGCGGCAAGTATCTGCTGCTCGAATGCGTCAACGCCGACGCAGCGCAGCCCACCGGCTGGCTGCTGGTGCATCTCGGCATGACGGGCACGCTGAGGGTGCTGCCCGAGGCACCACCGCCGGGCGTGCACGACCACTTCGACCTGGTGCTCGACGCGGGGCCCGGCGCAGCGTCGGTAGCAGCGCCAGGCCAGCAGCCAGGCACCATCGTGTTGCGCTTCCGCGATCCGCGCCGCTTCGGCGCCATCCTCTGGACCACGCTACCCGAGGCGGAACTGCCGTCGCATCCGTTGCTCAGCACCCTCGGCATCGAGCCATTCGATTCCGCCTTCGACGGCGCCTGGCTGCACCACCATACGCGCGGCCGCAGTGCCGCGATCAAGACCGTGCTGCTGTCCGGCGCGATCGTGGTGGGCGTGGGCAATATCTACGCGTCCGAAAGCCTGTTCCGTGCCGGCATCCATCCCACCACGCCGGCCGGGCGTCTGAGCCGCGCGCGTTGCGACCGACTGGCGCAGGCGGTGCGGGACACCCTGGCGCAGGCGATCGAGCGCGGCGGCAGCACGCTGCGCGACTTCGTCGGCAGCGACGGTGCCAGCGGCTACTTCCAGCTCGATTGTTTTGTCTACGACCGCGCCGGCCTGCCATGCAAGGTGTGCGCCAAGCCGGTGCGCCAGATCGTGCAGGGCCAGCGTTCCACCTTCTATTGCACCAACTGCCAGCACTGACCAGCGGGCGGAGTGCTGCAGGGATCGCCCGCTGCAGCGGGTCGATGGGTCGGCGCAACACTGGCGGGGTCACTGCCATCCAAGGGACGCGAATTCCACAAAAGCGCCGTAGAAACCTGTATCGTGTGCGCAGTCATAAAAAGTTACAAAATGGCCGGCCGCGTGTGAACGGCAGGGGGTGCGGACCGGCATTGCGTGAACACGGGCATGCCGCGCAGGTGGCGGGCCCCGAGGCAAAACCACGTCAGCCCATCAGGTCCATGACAACGCTCGCCCACCAATTCGAACAATACGGCGCCTGGAGAACCGGTGTCCTCCAGTCACTGGCCGAATTCCAGTCCTGGCTGCAGCAGCACGACCTGTACGATGCCCAGGCCGACGACCGGGTGCAGCGCATCCAGAGCGTGCTGCGCAGCGACCGCCTCAAGGTCGCCTTCATTGCCGAGTTCTCGCGCGGCAAGAGCGAGCTGATCAACGCCATCTTCTTTGCCGACTACGGGCGCCGCATCCTGCCGTCGTCGGCGGGGCGCACCACCATGTGCCCGACTGAGCTGCGCTACGACGAGGCCGAGCCGCCCAGCATCCGCCTGCTGCCGATCGAGACGCGCCTGCAGGACGCCTCCACCGCCGACTTCATCGAGGCCGGCACTTCGGCATCGCACTGGCATTCGGTGCCGCTGGACCCGTCGTCGCCCGAGGGCATGCTGGAGGCGTTCCAGCACGTGGTGCAGACCATGCGCGTGCCGCCCGAGCAGGCCGAGGCGCTGGGGCTGTACCACGAGAACGACCCCGATGCCGCCTATGCGGTCGATGCCGAGGGCATGGTCGAGATTTCGCGCTGGCGCCACGCCGTCATCAATTTCCCGCATCCGCTGCTGCGCCAGGGCCTGGTGATCCTCGACACGCCGGGCCTGAACGCGATCGGCACCGAGCCCGAGCTGACGCTGCGGCTGATCCCGGATGCGCACGTGGTGGTGTTCGTGCTGGCCGCCGACGCCGGCGTGACCAAGAGCGACCTCGAGCTGTGGCGCAGCCATGTCGGCGCCGGGCACCGGCGCGGCTGCCTGGCGGTGCTCAACAAGATCGACGGCCTGTGGGATCCGCTGCGCCAGCCCGGCGAGATCGCGCAGGAAATCGCGCGGCAGGTGTCGACCACCGCGCAGGTGCTGGGCATCGAGCAGTCGCGCGTGTATCCGGTGTCGGCGCAGAAGGGGCTGGTGGCCAAGGTCACGCACGACGACACCCTGCTGGCGCGCAGCGGCCTGCCGGAGTTCGAGCACGTGCTGTCGGACCAGCTGATTCCGCGCCGGCGCGAGATCGTCTCCGACCAGGTCTACCGGCTGGTGCAGGACATGGCGCGCGCCGCGCAGCAGCTGCTGCAAAGCCGCCGCCGCGATATCGTCGAGCAGCTGTTCGAACTGCGCGGCTTGCGCGGCAAGAACCATGCGATGGTCAAGCACATGCTGATGCGGGTGCAGGGCGAGAAGGACGAGTTCGAGCAGAGCATCAGCAAGTTCCAGGCGCTGCGCCTGGTGTTCGGCCGGCACAGCGCCGACATCATCAAGAGCCTGCAATTGCGCGACGTGCGCCGCACCATGCGCAGCGCGCGCGAGCAGATGAAGGAGCGCTTCTTTTCGCGCGGCCTGCGCGAGGACATGGACGGATTGTTCGCGCAGCTGAGCGGGCTGGTCAGCGATGCCGACAACAAGATCGGCCAGCTGCACCAGCTGATCGAAAGCATGTACCGGCGCTTCAATGCCGAGCACGGCTTCACGCTGCCCGCGCCGATGCAGTTCACCGCCGAGCGCTACCTGGCCGAGCTGCAGGAGACGCTGCGGCTGGTGCAGGCGCATTTCGGCACGGTCAACATGCTGACGCGCTCGCGCCCGCAGCTGGTGCAAAGCGCGTTCAACACCATGGCCAGCCGCGTGCTGGAGAATTTCCGCGGCCTCAACCGCGATATCGAGGTGTGGCTCAAGTCGGTGATGACGCCGCTGGAAGCGCAGGTGCGCGAGCACCAGAAGCAGCTGCGCCGGCGTGTCGATTCGATCGAGCGCATCCACGAGGCCACCGACACGCTGGAAAGCCGCATCGCCCAGCTGGAGGAAGTGCTGAACGGGCTGGACGAACGCAGCGGACGGATCGAAGGCTTTGCCCAGCGGTTGATGCGGCCGGCGGCGGATGCGGACAGTGCCAGCCTTGCGGTAGCGTAGCCGGGCCGCTCTCGCGGACCGGTATATCATGTGGCGCCGCGCCTTGCGGCGCCTTTTTCTTTGGCGCGCCGATGCCCATGTCCGCTCGCCACGCAGTTGCCACACCGATGCCCCGCAAACCAGCCCCCCGCACCGCTCCCGACCTGCCTGACGACCTCTGTGTGCCCCCCGACTTCGGCGCGCGCGTTGTCACGTGGCAGCGCCGGCATGGCCGGCACGACCTGCCGTGGCAGAACACGCGCGACCCATACCGCATCTGGCTGTCCGAGATCATGCTGCAGCAGACCCAGGTCAGCGCGGTGATCGACTATTTCCAGCGCTTCGTCGCGCAACTGCCCACGGTGCAGGATCTGGCGGCCGCGCCTGCCGACCAGGTGATGGCGCTGTGGGCCGGGCTGGGCTATTACTCGCGCGCGCGCAACCTGCACCGCTGCGCCATGCAGGTGGTCAGCGAGCACGGCGGGCGCTTCCCCACCGACCCCACGGTGCTGGTCACGCTGCCGGGCATCGGCCGCTCTACCGCGGCGGCCATTGCCGCGTTCAGCGCTGGGGTCCGTTCTCCGATCCTGGACGGCAACGTCAAGCGCGTGTTCGCGCGCTGCTTCGGCATCCATGGCCATCCGGGCGAGCGCGCGGTGGAAACGCGCATGTGGCAGCTGGCGGGACTGGCCTTGCCGGCGCCCGGCCCTTGCCAGGGCGAGGACATGGTCGCCTATACGCAGGGGCTGATGGACCTGGGTGCGACCGTGTGCTCGCGCGGCAAGCCCGCTTGCCTGGCTGATGCCGCGGCGTGCCCGCTGTCCGCCGATTGCGTCGCGCGCCGCGACGGCCTGACCGCCGTGCTGCCCGCGCCCAAGCCGCGCGCGGCGATTCCCGAGCGCAGCACGGTGATGCTGCTGGTGCGGCGCGAACGTGAAGTGCTGCTGCGCCTGCGTCCGGACAGCGGCATCTGGGGCGGCCTGTGGAGCCTGCCGGAGATGCCGGTCGACACCGTGCCCTTCGACGCGGAAGCCGCCGAGGCCCGCGCGCTCGACTACGCACGCGCTTTCGGCACCCCCGCGCGCGCCATGCTGGCCGGCGAGCTGACCCATGTGTTCACGCACTTCCGCCTGCTGATCCGCGCCATCCGGGTCGACCTGAATGCGGAGGGGAAGGTGCTGCGACAGGACAGCGCGACGCCGGCCGGGCAGCGCTGGCTGTCGCTCGACGATCTCGATGCGCTGGGCACACCCGCTCCGGTGCGCCGGCTGCTGGAGGATCAGGCGCGGGTGGGTTTGTTCTGAAGCGGGAGCCGGGCGGGGGGGACGGCCGCCTACAGCATGTGGTTCTGCCGCATGTAGCGGTGCACGATCTCGATGCGCATGCCCGCGTCCGGCAAAGCCATCAGCATCTGCTTGGCCTTCAGCGGCACCGGCAGCAGTTCGCATAGCCGGTTCGCGACCCAGCTCGGGTCGTCCCACAGGTAGGGCTCGTCGAACGGCATGCGGTCGGGCTGCTCGGCGTGCAGCCGCGTGACGATGCGTCGCAGCGCGTCCAGGCATTCGCCCAGCAGTTCCAGCTTGCAGTCGATGATATCGGGGGGAAGCACTTCGGCGCGCGCCACCAGCAGGCCGTCGTCGCGGGTTTCGTGGCTGATGATATGGAAGCGCTCGCGGCCGCGCGCGCGGATCAGCAGCACGCCCAGCTGCTCCATGTTGCAGTCGACGATTTCCGCGAGGCAGCCGACCAGCTCGGGCACGGTGGGCTGATTGGGCCGGGCCACTTCCTCGCCGCTGGCGATCAGGCAGACGCCGAACGGCGCGCTGTCGCGCAGGCAGTTGCGCACCATGTCGACATAGCGCGCCTCGAACACGCGCAATGGCAGCCGTCCACCGGGAAACAGCACAGTGTGCAGCGGGAACAGCGGCAGGTTGTCGAGCGTCCGGGGCGGGTCTTCGGACCCTGCGGGACGGTAGAGGTCGGTCGAGGACATGCGGTGCAGGCTTGGGTCGCGCAGCATTGGGCCGCCAGGCCGACGCCGCGCTCAGAGGCCCCGTGCAGCCCGGGGTGCCATGCCGCGTGCGTCAGCCCGCCGGTGCGAGCTCTCGGTGTCTGACCAGCACATTACCATGTGCCCGGAAATAGTTGGCGAGCCTTTCGGCAATATAGACCGAGCGATGCTGCCCGCCGGTGCAGCCGATCGCCACGGTCAGGTAGCTGCGGTTGTCGGCAATGAAGCTTGGCAGCCACTTTTCCACGTAGGCGCGGATATCCTCGGCCATTGCCAGCACCATCGGCTGGGCCTGCAGGAAGTCGATCACCGGCACGTCGCGCCCGGTCAGCGGCCGCAGCGCGAGGTCATAGTACGGGTTGGGCAGCGAGCGCACGTCGAACACCATGTCGGCATCGCTGGGCACGCCGTGCTTGAAGCCGAACGACTCGAACAGCAGCGTCAGGCGCTGGCTGTCGTCACGGATCAGCTCCTTGATCCAGCTGCGCAGCGTATTGGTGCGCACATTGCTGGTGTCGATGCGGTGCGCGGCTTCGGCAAGCGGGCTCAGCAGCGCGCGCTCCATCTCGATCGCTTCCATCAGCGCCGTGTCGTTGAAGGCGCCGCCGCCGCCGGCTGCCCCTTCGGTGCGCGCCGACAGCGGATGGCGGCGCCGCGTCTCGGAGTAGCGTTGCACCAGGGCATCGGTGCTGGCGGTCAGGAAAATCACCTCGACCTGGTGCTCGGCGGCGAGCGCCCGCACGGTGTCGGGCAACTGGTCGAGCGATTCGCGGCTGCGGATGTCGGTAGCCACGCCCAGGTGCGTGTAGCCCTGAGCGTCGAGGTAGCGGGTCAGTTCAGGGATGAACTGCGCCGGCAGGTTGTCCACGCAGTAATAGCCTGCATCTTCGAGGACGTTCAGTGCGACGGACTTGCCGGAACCGGATATGCCGGTGATGAGGATGATGCGCATAGCACCTGAAGCATAGCATCAGGTGCCGGCTGCGTCATGACAGCTGTTTGACAGCAGAAAAAATGGCGAACCTCCCGGTTCGCCATTTGGTTCGCCATTTCGCCTGTGGTGGCGCTCAGGCTGCCTTCGACAGGCATTCCTTCATGTAGGCCTTGTATTCGTCGCCCTTCTTGCCCTTGCCCGACTTGCTGCAGGCCGCCATCTTTTCCTGCTGGGTCTTGGGCGCGCCGGACTTCGACAGGCATTCCTTCATGAAGGCCTTGCGTTCGTCGCCCTTCTTGCCGGAGGCCTGCGCGTTGCAGGCCTTCATCTTGTCCTGCTGGGTATTGGCCGCGGGCTTGTCCGGATTGGCGGGGGTAGCAGGCGTGGCCGGCACGGCAGGCGTTGCCGGAGCCGCCGCCGACGGCTTGGCCGGCGTAGCAGGGGTGGCCGGCGTGGCGGTCTGCGCAAACGCGCTGGCTGCGAACAGCGGGGTCACCAGCGCGCACACTGCAATCAGGGTCTTCATGCTTGCTCTCCTCGGGGGTGGACAACCTTGTCGCCGCGCGCCGGGGTCGGCGTTGCAGCTTCCGTAACGGGCGTGATGCCCATTACAGCACAAAACGGAGCATGCCTGAGAAACGTTGACGAACGGTTGCCACGCCGTTGTAAGCAATTGAAAACCGTGGCGGACGGTGGCTTACAGCAGCCGGCCCTGGCCGCGCGAGACCGCATCGGCCTGCATCGCGGCGCGCTGGCGGTCCATGAAGTCGCGCAGCGTGTCGATGCCGCGCAGGCGCAGGATGGTGTTGCGCACGGCGGCCTCGACCAGCACGGCCAGGTTGCGGCCGGCCGCAACCTGGATCTTGACCATGTGGATGGGAAGCCCGAGCACGTCCAGGTACTGCGAATCCAGCGGCAGCCGCTCGAATTCGCCGTCGTTGCGCCGCACCAGCTGCACCACCAGCTTGATCTTCATCTTCCGCCGCACTGCGGTCTCGCCGAAGATGGTCTTGATGTCGAGCAGGCCCAGGCCGCGCACTTCCAGCAGGTTCTGCAGCAGCGGCGGGCAGCGGCCCTCGATGAAATCCGGCCCCAGCCGGACGAAATCGACGGCGTCGTCGGCCACCAGCCCGTGGCCGCGCGAGATCAGTTCCAGGCCCAGTTCGCTCTTGCCCAGGCCCGATTCACCCATGATCAGCACGCCCATGCCGAGGATGTCGAGGAACACGCCGTGCATGGTCACGCGCGGCGCCGAGATGCGCGACAGGTACAGGCGCAGGTGGTCGATCACCGCGGCAGACGACACCGGCGTGGTGAACAGCGGCGTCGACGAGCGCGTGCAGCGCAGTTCCAGGTCCGGCGGCGGCTCCATGCCGTCGGCGATCACCAGGAACGGCGGCTCCAGCAGGATCAGCTCGCCCATCTGGCGCTTGCGGGTCTCGTCGTCCAGCCGCTGGTAGTACGTGATTTCGGGCTTGCCGAGGACCTGGATCCGGTTCGGGTGGATCAGGTTGAGGTGGCCCACCAGGTCTGCGGCGGAGGTCGCTTCGCGGGCGAATTCCACGTCAAAGGCGCGGTCCGCGCCCTCCAGGCCAGCGACCCACGAGAGTTTGAGGTCGGCTGCGTTGTCGTCGAAGATGGACTGGGAGGTGACGCCGGTGAGTTCCATGCGGTATGGCTGGTAAGGCGGTGTTCGAAGCGCGTGGCGCCTGCCCGGTCTGGTGCCGGCCCGCTAAAGAGGAATCAGTGGATCAGGGATGCCATGCGATCAGCAGGTCGTGCACGGCATCGGGCGTGGGCAGGGTCGCCAGGCCCTCGCGCATGTCGCGATCCGACAGCAATTGCGCGATCTCGGACAAAATTTCCAGGTGCTGCTGTGTGGCCTGTTCCGGCACCAGCAGGAAGATCAGCAGCGAAACCGGCTTGCCGTCCGGCGATTCGAACGGGATCGGCTCGGCCAGGCGCATGAACGCGGCCAGGGGCTGCTTCAGGCCCTTGATGCGCCCGTGCGGGATCGCCACGCCGGCGCCCAGCCCGGTCGAGCCAAGCGACTCGCGCGCGAACAGGTTGTCGGTGACGATGGCGCGCGCCACGCCATGGTTGTTCTCGAAGAGGAGCCCGGCCTGCTCGAACACACGCTTCTTGCTGGTGACGCTGACGTCGAGGGTGATGTTGCCGGGTGGCAGCAATTTGGCCAAACGATTCATGGGCGATGCGCAGGATTTCAGTTAGCGGGCGGATCGTTCCGCCGGGCAGCGGCTGGCTCTCTGACCGCTGCGGGCGGGGAGACGTCCGGCCCATTATAGAGCAGGGGCTACCCCGGCATTGTGCGGTGCAGCGCTAGCAGGCGCGGCCACGATTTCTCTCTCTTTGTATGGCGCAGCATACACCTTGGCGCTGCGCTTGCGAACATTTCGGGCTTCCATGCGTGACAGGGTTTGCTCCGCTGCCACAGCCAGCATGGCGCCAAAGTGCAAAAAAGCCGCGCGGGGCGCGGCTTGCCTGTGGAATCCTTGGTTCAGCAGCCCTCTGCGGGGCTGCCGGGCACGGGTTTATTGCTGCATTTGCGCTGCGGCCATCTGGTACTTGACCGCTTCACGGTCGTGGCCTTGCACGCGATCCTTGTAGCGAATCACCTGACGGTCCAGCTTGTCGACGAGTGCGTCGATCGCCGCATACAGGTCTTCGTGATGCGCCTCGACAAAGATGTCCTTGCCCTTTAGATGCAGATTGATTTCCGCGTACTGACGCCGGTCCTTTTCCTTGTGATTGTCGACAGAGAGCAGCACGCTAACGCCAATGACTTGATCGAAATGCCTGACGATTCGCTCCAGCTTCGTTTCCACGTACTCACGCAGAGGGGGCGTGATGTCCAGGTGGTGTCCACTGATCTTGAAGTTCATAGCGCTTCTCCTTCTGAAAGAGCCTCACCAGGCAGGCGGTGGGCTCGGCTACAAAGACTTGCGGAGATTGACTGCGGGGATTTTCAAGGCTTCACGATATTTGGCGACGGTTCGGCGTGCGACAACGAAGCCCTGCTCGCCCAGCAGTTCGGCGATGCGACTGTCGGAAAGGGGATTCCTCGGGTCTTCGGCTCCTATCAGTTGCTTGATCAAGGCGCGGATGGCCGTTGATGAAGCCGCGCCACCGGTTTCGGTGGACACGTGGCTGCCAAAGAAGTACTTCAGTTCGAAAGTACCCATCGGCGTGGCCATGTATTTATTGGTCGTCACCCGGGAGATGGTTGACTCGTGTAAACCCAGTGTATCGGCAATCTCCCGCAAAACCAAGGGGCGCATGGCGATTTCACCGTGGGTGAAAAAGTTCTTTTGACGCTCGACAATGGCCTGCGAGACACGCAGGATCGTGTCGAACCTTTGCTGGATATTCTTGATCAGCCACCGTGCCTCTTGCAGCTTTTGCTGCAGTCCGGCGGTACCGGTCTCGCCCTTGGCGCCACGCAGGATCTGGGCATACATATCGTTGATGCGCAGCCTCGGCATCACATCCGGATTGAGTTGCGCGATCCAGCCGCCGCCGCTCTTGCGCACGAACACATCCGGCACGACGAAATCGGCCTCGGGGCGGCTGTACGCATGGCCTGGGTACGGTGCCAGCGAGCGGATCAGGTCATGCGCGGCCTTGAGCGCGACTTCATCGACCTGCAGGGCTTTCTTCAGCCGCGTGTAGTCGCGTACCGCCAGCAGCTCCAGGTGATGCGTGACGATGGTCAGCGCCAGTTCGCGCTGCGGGTGCGTCAGGCGGCGCAATTGCAGCGCCAGGCATTCGGCGGCATTGCGCGCGCCCACGCCGGGCGGATCGAAGCTCTGCAGCAGCGTCAGGATGGCGTGGACTTCGTCGGGGTCGAACTCGAGTTCTTCCGGCAGTTCCGCGCAGATCTCTTCGAGCGAGGCGCTCAGGTAGCCATCGTCATCGAGCGATTCGATCAGGAAGATGGCGAGGCCCTTGTCACGCGCCGAGATCTTCAGCGGCGTCAGCTGCTCCATCAGGTATTCGCGCAGCGTGGGCTCGGCATCGCGCAGCTGCATTGGCGTCTTTTCGTCCTCGTCGCCTTGCGGCCGGCGGGCGAAATCGTCCAGGCTCCAGTCGCCGCTGCCATAATCGTCGCCGCTGCTGTTGTCGCTGTAGTTGTCATCGGCGGCGCCTTCGGCGCGTGCGTCGCCATTGCCCTGGGGCTCGGCGGGGGCGGGCGCTGGCGCGCTCTGGAGGTTGACCGAGCCATCGGCAGCCACGCGCAGCGGGCTTTCGATCCAGTCGTTCTCCCGCTCGAGCAGCGGGTTTTCCGTCAGCGCCTGTTCGACTTCCTGCTGCAATTCCAGCGTGGAAAGCTGCAGCAGCCGGATCGACTGTTGCAGCTGCGGGGTCAGTGCCAGGTGCTGGGAGAGGCGGAGCTGTAGCGACGGTTTCATGCGACCTATTTTATGCGCATCTTTCCGATGTTGGAACGGAAATTGCTATCGCTTATGCGCCGTGATCGCCGCTGGCTCTCCCCGCCGCGCGGTCCATGGCTGCCCGCGCGGGCAGCCGTGTTGTCACATGCGGAAGTTCTCGCCCAGATAGACGCGCCGCACGGCGTCATTGGCGATGATGTCTTCGGGCTGGCCCGCGGCCAGCACCGTGCCTTCGCTGATGATGTAGGCGTGGTCGCAGATGCCGAGCGTCTCGCGCACGTTGTGGTCGGTGATCAGCACGCCGATATTGCGCGCCTTCAGGAAGCTGACGATGCGCTGGATCTCGCCCACGGCGATCGGATCCACGCCGGCGAACGGTTCGTCGAGCAGGATGAAGCGCGGCGATGATGCCAGTGCGCGCGCGATCTCCACGCGGCGGCGCTCGCCGCCGGACAGCGACAGCGCCGGGTTGTTGCGCAGGTGCGCGATCTGCAGGTCGTCGAGCAGGGCATCGAGGCGGCGTTCGATCTCGGCCTTGGCCAGCGGCTTGCCCTTGTCGAGCTGCAGTTCCAGCACCGCACGGATGTTTTCCTCGACGTTGAGCTTGCGGAACACCGAGGCTTCCTGCGGCAGGTACGAAAGCCCCATGCGTGCGCGCTCGTGGATCGGCAGGCCGCTGATGTGGTCGCCGTCGAGCACGATGTCGCCTTCGTCCAGCGCCACCAGGCCGACGATCATGTAGAACGAAGTGGTCTTGCCCGCGCCGTTGGGGCCGAGCAGCCCGACCACCTCGCCGCTCTTGACGTCGAGCGAGACGTCCTTGACCACCGTGCGCGAGCCATAGCGCTTCTTCAGGTGGCGCACGACCAGCGTGCTGCCGCCGGGCAGTACGGAGTTGGCTTCGACGACAGGCTTGTCGGCAATGGTGGCGGTATCGGTCATGGGTACGGTCAGGGTTTGTTGGCGGGCGCGGGCGCCGACTTCAGGTCCAGCGGCGAGCCGCCTGCGGTGCCGGACTTCTGGTCCTGGCGCGGTGACAGCACCGCGCGCACGCGGCCGGACGGGTTGGCCGCCGCGGCATCGCCGCTGCCGCCGCCCGCCGCGGTATAGAGTTCCTTGCGGCTGTCATAGGTCAGCACCGCGCCGCGGATCTCGTCGACCAGCTTGGCGCCTTGCAGCCGCGCCATGCGGGCATTGCCGATCAGCTTGGAAAATTCCTGCTTGCCGTCGTATTCGATGCGGTCGCCCCAGCCGTCGATGTATTCGTCGACGCCCTCGCGCTTCTGGCGGATATAAGCCTGTTTGCCAGGCTTCGAGGTGGCCACGGCGAACTGGTAGCCCTCGGGGTCGGTGCGCAGTTCGGCGGCGTCGGACTTCAGGATCATGGTGCCCTTGGTCAGCACCACGTTGCCGGTCAGCGTATAGATCTGCTTGACGTCGTCATAGCTGGCGTTGTCCGCCTCGAGCACCATCGGCTTGTCGCGGTCCGCGCGCTCGGCAAGGGCAGGCTGGGCCAGCAGGCCGAAGGCCAGGGCCAGCGCGAGCAGGGCCGGGGCGGTGCGTCGACGGGACGATGTCGTCAGGGAAGCGGTCATGTTGGCAGGGTTGCTTGAGGGCGTCTGGATGCGTAGTGGTGCGGTTTGCGCGGACTTCGGCGCGCTGCAGGGTGGTGCCGGCCGGCATCGCGTGCGCGGCTGCGCCGGACCAGGAGTCAGGACCCTGGCGCGCGGCCCGGGGACGGTCCGGTGATGATGGTGCCGCGTACATTGCCGAGCAATTGTACTTCGCGGGTGACGTTGTTGAAGATCAGTCCGTTGGCGGTCATGACCGACGGGCCGCGCGTCAGCTTGACCGGCTTGTCGGTCTTGACGATGTCGTCATTGACGAGCAGCTGGAAATAGCTCGACGCCGCGGTCAGCTGCGGATCCTTGGACGGATCCTTGCCCTGCTGGCGCAGCACGTAGCCATTGCCGTACAGGTCGATCACCGTGCCTTCGGCGTTCATGCGGCCGATGTCGGCGCGCGCGGTCACCGGCGGGCGGTCCGGCTCGTAGGCGCGCATCGCGGGGCGCGTGACCTCGTAGGTCTGGTCGTCCTCGAAATGGACCATGCGCTCGCCGGTGAAGCGGATCTTGGTGCTGCCGTCGGGCGCCAGCTCGGTGGCCGAGAAGCGGTCCATGAAGTAATCCGGCTCGTGCTTCTTGGCGGTCTGCGCGGCCTGGTCTTCCTTGGGGGAGTTGATCTGGACCAGCCAGAACGTGCTGCCCGCCACGATGGCCATCAGCAGCAGCGGCAGCAGCCGCATGACGATGCCGCTGAGGGAGGCGAGGAGTGCCTGCATGGTGTCCTTGGCGTTGTGCTGCTGGTGCCGTCGTTCGTGCGCCGGCTCAGATGACCTTGGCGCGGGTCAGGTCGTGGATATGCAGCGCGCCGGTCAGGCGCCCGTCGTCGTCCACCACCAGCAGCTGGTTGATGCGGTTGGCTTCCATCACCTGTACGGCTTCCACCGCCAGCTGGTCCTGGTTGACCACGTGCGGGTTGCGGTGCATGACCTCGCCGATCGGCACGGTCTTCCAGTCGCGCGGCGTTTCCAGCAGGCGGCGCAGGTCGCCGTCGGTGAACACGCCGATGGCGCGTCCGTCCGGATCCACCACCGCGGTCATGGCCATGCCCTTGCGCGTGATTTCCATCAGCGCCTGGGCCAGCGGCGTGCTTTCGCGCACCTCGGGCACGGCGTTGCCGGTGCGCATCACGTCGCGCACGTGGGTCAGCAGCTTGCGTCCGAGCGCGCCACCGGGGTGCGAGCGGGCGAAGTCTTCCTCGCCGAAGCCGCGCGCATCGAGCACCGCCACCGCGAGCGCGTCGCCCAGCGCCAGCGCGGCGGTGGTGCTGGCGGTCGGTGCCAGGTTAAGCGGGCAGGCTTCCTTTTCTACCGCCGCGTCCAGGTGGACGTCGGCCAGCTTGGCGAGGTTGGAGTCGGGGTTGCCGGTGACTGAGATCAGGCGCGCGCCGATGCGCTTGACGATCGGAATGATCGACAGCAGCTCGCCGGTCTCGCCGGAATTGGAGAAGGCGATCAGCACGTCGTCGCGCGTGACCATGCCGAGGTCGCCATGGCTGGCTTCGGCGGGGTGCACGAAGAACGCGGGGGTGCCGGTCGAGGCCAGCGTGGCCGCGACCTTGCGGCCGATATGGCCGGACTTGCCGATGCCGGAAACGACCACGCGCCCGGTGCATTGCAGGATCAGCTGCACGGCACGGGCAAAGTCGCCGTTCAGGCGGCCGGAAAGTGCGGAAACCGCATCGGCTTCGGTCTGGAGCGTGTCGCGGGCGAGCCTGAGTGCTCGATCCGCATCGAAATTAGCTATCATGGCGACGAAGTATACCAACGAATGCGACCGCACCTTGGCCGACCCACGGCGCGCGCCGCGCTCGCCCGTGCTCGCCGTATTTCCGCCGGCAGGGTGCCCGTGCCGGGTCGGCCGCGCGCCTCGCCGGTCACCCTGACCGCCTGATGCATTCTCCGCTGGAACTGACCCTGGTGCTGCTGGCCGCCGCCGTGTTCGGCGTGGTCGCGTTCCGCATGCTGCAGCTGCCGCCGATGCTGGGCTACCTGGCGGTCGGCATCCTGATCGGGCCGCATGCGCTGGGGCTGGCCAGCGACACCGCGCAGACCAAGTACCTGGCCGAATTCGGCGTGGTCTTCCTGATGTTCTCGATCGGGCTGGAATTCAGCCTGGCCAAGCTGCGCGCGATGAAGCGGCTGGTGTTCGGGCTGGGCGGCTCGCAGGTGGTGCTGTCGATGCTGGCGGTGGTGCCGGCCAGCTGGGCCTTCAACTGGCTGTTCCCGTTGTCGTGGCAGGCCTCGGTGGCGCTGGGCGGGGCCCTGGCCATGTCTTCCACCGCGATCGTGTCCAAGATGCTGTCCGAGCGCATGGAGCTGGAGAGCGAGCACGGCCGCAACATCATCAGCATCCTGCTGTTCCAGGACCTGGCAGTGGTGCCGCTGCTGATCGTGATTCCGGCGCTGTCGCGCGACCCGGGCGACCTGGTGATGGCGCTCGGCCTGGCCACGCTCAAGATCGTGGTGGCGCTGGGCGCGATCTTCTTCCTGGGACAGCGCCTGATGAGCCGCTGGTTCCATGTGGTGGCGGCGCGGCGCTCGCAGGAACTGTTCATGCTGAACCTGCTGCTGGTCACGCTGGGCATGGCGGCGCTGACCGAGCGGCTGGGGCTGTCGATGGCGCTGGGCGCCTTCATGGCGGGCATGCTGATCTCCGAGACGCCCTACCGCCACCAGGTGGAGGAAGACATCAAGCCGTTCCGCGACGTGCTGCTGGGCCTGTTCTTCGTCACCATCGGCATGCTGCTCAATATCCGCGTGGTGCTCGACCATATCTGGCTGGTGCTGGCGCTGCTGGTGGTGCCGGTGCTGTTCAAGCTGTTGCTGATCGCGGCGCTGGCGCGCGTGTTCGGCTCGCGCCAGGGCGTGGCCATCCGCACCGGGCTGGGGCTGGCGCAGGCGGGCGAGTTCGGTTTCGTGCTGCTGAACCAGATCGACGGCCTGAATCTGGTCGACCCGGTGCTGATCCAGGTGATCCTGGCGTCGATGCTGCTGTCGATGCTGGCGGCGCCTTTCCTGATCCAGTACAGCGACGCCATCGTGCTGCGCTTTGCCGCCAACGAATGGCTGATGCAGTCGCTGAACATGACCCGCATCGCCGCGCAGAGCCTGCAGACAGAAAAGCACGCCATCATCTGCGGTTTCGGCCGCAGCGGGCAGAACCTGGCGCACATGCTGGAGCGCGAGGGCATCAACTACGTGGCGCTCGACCTGGACCCCGACCGCGTGCGCGAGGCCGCCGCCGCGGGCGATACCGTGGTCTACGGCGACGCGGGCCGGCGCGAGGCGCTGATCGCCGCGGGCCTGCACCGCGCCGCCGCGGTGATCGTGACCTATGCCAACACGCAATCGGCGCTGAAGGTGCTGCACCATGTGCAGGAGCTGGCGCCGGCGCTGCCGGTGATTGTGCGCACGGTCGACGATTCCGAGCTGGACACGCTGCAGAAGGCCGGCGCCACCGAGGTGGTGCCCGAGATCATCGAAGGCAGCCTGATGCTGGCCTCGCACGCACTGGTGCTGCTGGGCGTGCCGATGCGCCGCGTGGTGCGCGGCGTGCAGCAGGCTCGCGACGCGCGCTACAGCCTGCTGCGCGGCTATTTCCATGGGCGCGACGACGAAGAGGACATGGTCGAGCGCGACTCGGTGCGGCTGCATTCGGTGTCGCTCGGCCCGCAATCCACCGCGGTGGGCAGGCGCCTGGGCGTGCTGGGGCTGGAGCGCATCGGGGTCGAGGTGACGGCGGTGCGCCGGCGCGGCATCCGCGCCTTCGATCCACAGCCCGAGACCGTGCTGGAGCCCGGCGATATCGTCGTGCTGCGCGGCCCGCCCGAGGCGCTGGAGGCCGCGGAAACGCGCATCCTGAACGGCTGAGCGACGGAACCGCGCTGCAGCAAGCCATTTAAAGCAGCAAACCTCAGTGCGGCCGCGGCTCGACCCAGGATTCCGGCAGGTTGTCGAGCACCGCGCGCGAATCCAGCGAGCGGATCGGCACGTCGCGATCGGCGGGGATGCGGCCCTTGCCCTGCAGCATCAGGTAGCGCAGGCAGCACACCCGCAGGAAGGACGAGAAGTTGCCCGCCACGGCTTCGCTGCCGCGGTGTTCGGTCAGTTCGTCGTGCAGGCGCGTGATCAGCTGGTTGACGGTCATGCCGTCGCGCTGCGCCAGTTCTTCCAGCACTTCCCAGAACAGACTTTCCAGGCGGATGCTGGTGGCCGCGCCGTGCAGGCGCAGCGAGCGCGACTGGCTCTGGTAAGACGCCGGATTGGCGCGGATAAAGATTTCACACATCAAGGGCTCCCTGGCGGGCGGCGCGGCCGGCAGGCTGGGCATGGCCGGCCTCGGCAAGCCATGCATCACGCGTGGGGGCGCCGCGTGCGGAAAGCACTAATGTACGATCCGCGTGCCCAGCACCGCAAGAAACTGCGCCAGCCAGGCCGGATGCGCCGGCCAGGCCGGGGCGGTGACGAGGTTGCCGTCGGTGTGGGCCTGGTCGACCGGGATCTCGGCATAGGTGCCGCCGGCCAGCTTCACTTCCGGCGCGCAGGCCGGGTAGGCGGAGCAAGTCCTGCCTTCGAGCACGCCCGCGGCCGCCAGCAGCTGGGCGCCGTGGCACACCGCGGCAATCGGTTTGCCGGCCTGGGCGAAGTGCCGCACGATTTCCAGCACGCGCGCGTTCAGGCGCAGATATTCGGGGGCGCGCCCGCCCGGGATGACCAGCGCGTCGTAGCCGGCCGGGTCGATCTCGGCAAAGGTGGCATTGAGGGTGAAGTTGTGGCCGCGCTTCTCGCTGTAGGTCTGGTCGCCCTCGAAATCGTGGATTGCGGTGGCGCACGCGTCGCCCGCGTGCTTGTCGGGACAGACGGCATGGACGGTGTGGCCCACCATCTGCAGCGCCTGGAACGGCACCATGGTTTCGTAGTCCTCGGCGTAGTCGCCCACCAGCATCAGAATCTTTTTTGCCATCGTGGTCTCCTGTATGGTTACGGATGTCCGGCGGGTGCCGGACGCGGCAAGCCGGCGCGGGCAGCCCGTCCGGCCGGCAGGACCATTGTGCTGGGCGCCCCGGTGGCGCGGGTGGTAATGGGTTACCACGCCGTCCGCATGTCGCCGCCACCGCTTTCTGACCGGCGCGCCGCGCGCCCATCCTCCCGACTCCTATGGCAGATTCCATCATCCAGTCCCCCGACCTCGGCGACGTCACCGGCTACCTGCGCGAGCGCATCCGGACCGTGCCGGACTGGCCCCAGCCCGGCGTCATGTTCCGCGACATCACGCCGCTGCTGCAGGACCCCAAGACCCTGCGCGTGCTGATCGATGTGTTCGTGCACCGCTATATGGACGCGCAGCTGGACCTTGTCGCGGGCATCGATGCGCGCGGCTTTATCCTGGGCGCGATTGTCGCGTACGAGCTGAACCTCGGCTTCGTGCCGATCCGCAAGAAGGGCAAGCTGCCGTTCCAGACCGTGGCCGAGGAATACGAACTGGAATACGGCAGCGCCACGGTCGAGATCCACGCCGATGCCTGCAAGGCCGGCGACCGCGTGCTGCTGGTCGACGACCTGATCGCCACCGGCGGCACCATGATGGCCGGGCGCAAGCTGCTCGAGCGCCTGGGCGCGACCGTGGTCGAGGGCGCTGCCATCGTCGACCTGCCCGAGCTGGGCGGGTCGAAGCTGCTGCACGGCGCCGGGCTGCCGTTGTTCACCGTGTGCAAGTTCGAGGGGCACTGAGCGATGCGCGCCCGCGTAAAGATCCACGCAAGGAGTGCCAATGCCTGACCTGCTGCTGTTCCTGCTGACCTCCGTCGCCGTGACCGTGGCCCCGGGGCCGGACAACCTGCAGGTGCTGGCGCGCGGCATGGCGCAGGGGCGTCGCGCCGGGCTGGTGGCGGCGCTGGGCTTTTCGGTCGGCTGCCTGTTCCATACCGTGATCGCCGCGGTCGGGCTGGCCGCGGTGCTGCGTTCCTCGCCGCTGGCCTTCCAGCTGATCAAGTACGCCGGCGCGGCCTACCTGATCTGGATCGGCATTCAGGCGCTGCGTGCGAAGGGCGGTCTGGCGCAGGGCGGTGAGGTCGATGCCGCGCCGCTCGCGCGCGTATTTCGCCAGAGCGTGCTGGGCAACATGCTGAACCCCAAGGTGACGCTGTTCTTCCTGGTGTTCCTGCCGCAGTTCGTGCGCGCCGATGCCGCGCATCCCGGCCTGCAGTTCCTGCTGCTGGGCGTGGTCTTCATGCTGCAGACCGCGGTGGTGTTCTCGCTGTTCGGGCTGTGCGCTGGCTGGCTGGGCGCCTGGCTGCGCCGGCGGCCGGCCACCGGGCGCTGGCTGGACCGCGCTGCCGGGGCTATCTTCGTCGGGCTCGGCATCAAGGTCGCGCTGCCCTGAGCCGGACCCTGGCAGCGCCGCCGGCGCTGCGCTGCCGCATCGTCATGGCGCTGACGATGGCGGCGTTGCCATGTTGCCCGCGCCCCGCAACGCGGGCGCATGCCGTTGCCGGTGCCGGGGGCCGGGCGCATAATGAGCCCTTGACAACGACACGATGACCGGGCGGAGCCTCCAGTCAGTATTCGGCACCGGTCACACAAAGGCGCACCATGGGCGTTCTCCTTCACCTGTTATCGGGCGTGGCCCTGCTCGTCTGGGGCACCAACATCGTCAAGGTCGGCATCCTGCGCGTCTATGGCGCCAATTTGCGCCATGTGCTGTCGACCAGCGTCTCCAACCGCTTCACCGCCTTTCTTGCCGGCCTGGGCGTGACCGGGCTGGTCCAGAGCAGCAACGCCACCGCGGTCATCGTCAGCTCCTTCGTCGGCCAGGGCCTGATCGCCGTGGCGCCGGCGCTGGCGATCATGCTGGGCGCCAACGTCGGCACCGCGCTGATGGTGCAGGTGTTCTCGCTGGACCTGTCGTGGCTGTCGCCGCTGCTGATCTTCGTCGGCGTGATCTGCCACCTTACCTGGAAAGGCAGCAAGCCCGGCCACGTCGGCCGCGTGCTGATCGGCCTGGGCCTGATCACGCTGGCGCTGGAACTGATCTCGATCGCGACGCGGCCGGTGGTGCAGGCCGCCGGCGTCAAGGTGCTGTTCGCCTCGCTGACCGGCGATTCGGGGCTGGACATGCTGGTCGGCGCGTTCCTGACCATCCTGTGCTATTCCAGCCTGGCCGTGGTGCTGTTCTGCGGTGCGCTGGCGTCGGCCGGGGTGGTGTCGATCCACGTGGCGCTGGCGCTGGTGCTGGGCGCCAACCTGGGCTCGGGCGTGTCGGCGCTGCTGACCACCTCGGGCAACAACCAGCCAGGCAAGCGCGTGACGCTGGGCAACCTGCTGTCGCGCCTGCTGGGCTGCCTGATCGCGCTGCCGCTGCTGGGCCAGGCCGAGGAGCTGCTGGCGCTGCTCGATCATGAGCCGCAACGGCTGATCGTCAACTTCCACCTGCTGTTCAACGTTGCGCTGGCGGTGCTGCTGCTCGGCGCCACGGCGCCGCTGGCGCGGCTGTGCGAAAAGGTGCTGCCGGGACGCAATACCGGCGACAGCCAGGTCACGCCGCGCCATCTGGATACCGCCGCGCTGTCGACGCCCACGCTGGCGCTGTCCAACGCCGCGCGCGAAGTGCTGCGCATCGGCGACCGCATCGAGCAGATGCTCGACAACATGCTGCGCGTGCTGCGCACCAACGACGCCAAGCTGGCCACCGCCACCTGCCGCATCGACAACGAGGTCGACGACCTCTACACCGCGATCAAGCTTTACCTGACCCGCATCAGCCTGGAAGCGCTGGACGAGCGCGACGGCCAGCGCTGGACCGAGATCATCTCGCTCACCATCAACCTCGAACACGCGGGCGATATCATCGAGCGCATCCTGCTCGATACCAAGGACAAGAAGATCGCCCACAACCTGATGTTCTCCGAGGCCGGCATGCAGGAGATTGCCGAGATGCACGCGCGCCTGGTTGCCAACCTGCGGCTGGGGCTGTCGGTGTTTCTCAATGGCGACCTGAAGAGCGCGCAGGCGCTGATGGCGGAAAAAGCCAACTTCCGCGAACTGGAGCGCAAGTACGCGCGCACCCATTTGCAGCGCGTGGCGGTGCAGACAGCGGAGAGCATCGAGACCAGCTCGCTGCACCTGGACGTGATCAGCGAACTGAAGCGGCTGAACTCGCTGTTCTGCGCCACCGCCTATCCGGTGCTGGAGCAGGCCGGCGTGCTCAACCGCAGCCGCATGAAAGAAGACGATGTGGCGCCGGTCTCGACCGTGCAGGCGGCGCGGCCCTGAGCGGCACGGCTACAGCTTGTAGCCGAACTTGCGCAGCAAGGCCTTGCGCTCCGCCACATCGGCCTCGGTCTCGATCCCCACGGGCGAGGCGCCGTCGATCACTCCCACCACGCCGCGCCCCACATCCGTCTGCGCGATGATCACCTGCGTCGGGTTCGCGGTCGCGCAGTAGATCCGGCAAACCTCCGGCACCGCGCGCACCGCGCCCAGCACGTTCACCGGGAAGAAACCGTCACCGAGGAAGATCAGGAAGCTGTGGCCCGCGCCGATGGCGCGCGCGTTTTCGCAGGCCATGTCGATCAGGTGCTCGTCGGTGCCCGACCAGCGCACCAGCCGCTTGCCCGACGCCTCGCAGAACGCCAGCCCGAAGCGGATGCCGGGCACCGTGCCCACCAGCGCCTCGTGCAGGTCTTCCACGGTCTTGATGAAATGCGACTGGCCAAAGATGAAGTTGGTGGCTTCCGGCTTGGTGACCGGTACAACCGTCAGTTCCATGGCGTGGCTCCTGTGCGATGGGTGTCGCCGTCCGCTTCATGGTAGGGCGCGAGGTAGCGAAAGCAAGCCAGCGCCTGCTATACCGGATGAGTTGGCCCACCATCCCAGGAGCCGTCCATGCCCGCCTGTTGCAGATGGCTTGCCATGCTTGCCATCGTTCCGACGCTTGCTGCCGCGCAGGTCGCTCCGGGATCACAGCGCGAGATCGCGGTGAGCGAACTTCGGCACCCGAATGTCGTGGTGGTGTTGCGCCATGCCAGCGCGCCGGGCGTGGGCGACCCGCCCGGCTTCCGGCTGGCGGATTGCGCCACCCAGCGCAACCTCGACGCGCGCGGACGCGAGCAGGCGGCGCGGCTGGGAGCGAGCTGGAAGGCCGCCGGCTTCCGGCCGACGCAGGTGTGGAGCAGCGCCTGGTGCCGCTGCCAGGACACGGCGCGGCTAATGGGGCTGGGACCGGTGCAGGTGCAGCCGCTGCTCAATTCATTCTTCGGCGCGGATGCGCAGCGGCGCGACGCGCAGGTCGCGCAACTGTCGCGGCTGATCGACGGGCTCGACCCGCGCGGCGGGCCCTACCTGATGGTCACGCACCAGGTGGTCATCACCGCATTGACAGGTCATGGTGCCGACAGCGGGGGCGGCGTGGTGATCGAGTTGCCGCAGGGTGGCGCGGCGAGGCGCGCGCGGGTGTTGCCGGCCGCGGGGCTGGATTGAGCCTCGGCCCGCCGGCCGATCCGCGCATCACGCGCGCTTTAGCAACGGCGCCAGATACTTCCCCGTAAAACTCGCCTTGCTCTTCGCCACCGCCTCCGGCGTGCCGCGAGCGATTACCTGGCCGCCGCCGGCGCCGCCTTCGGGCCCCATGTCGATCAGCCAGTCGGCGGTCTTGATGACGTCGAGGTTGTGCTCGATGATGACGACGGTATTGCCCTGGTCGCGCAGCTTGTGGATGACCTTGAGCAGCAGTTCGATATCGTGGAAGTGCAGGCCGGTGGTGGGCTCGTCCAGGATGTAGAGCGTGCGCCCGGTATCGCGCTTGGACAGCTCCAGCGACAGTTTCACGCGCTGCGCCTCGCCGCCGGACAGCGTGGTCGCCGATTGTCCCAGGCGGATATAGCCCAGGCCCACGTCGAGCAGGGTCTGCAGCTTTCGCCGCACCACCGGCACCGCGCTGAAGAACTCATGCGCCTGCTCGACGGTCAGGTCGAGCACCTCGGAGATGTTCTTGCCCTTGTACAGCACCTCCAGCGTCTCGCGGTTGTAGCGCTTGCCGTGGCAGACGTCGCAGGGCACGTACACGTCGGGCAGGAAGTGCATCTCGACCTTGAGCACGCCGTCGCCCTGGCACGATTCGCAGCGCCCGCCCTTGACGTTGAACGAGAACCGGCCCGGATCGTAGCCGCGTTCCTTGGCCGACGGCACGCCGGCGAACAGTTCGCGGATCGGCGTGAACAGGCCGGTGTAGGTGGCCGGATTCGAGCGCGGGGTGCGGCCGATCGGGCTCTGGTCGACGTTGATAACCTTGTCGAAGTGCTCCAGCCCCTCGATGCGGTCGTGCGCCGCCGGCTCGGGAGTCGAGCCGTACAGGTGGCGCGCCACCGCGTGGTAGAGCGTGTCGTTGATCAGCGTCGACTTGCCCGAGCCGGACACGCCGGTGATGCAGGTCAGCAGCCCCACCGGCACTTCGGCGGTGACATTGCGCAGGTTGTTGCCGCTGGCGTTGACGATGCGCAGCAGCCGCTCGTCGTCGGGCGCGGTGCGTTGCTTCGGCACTTCGATGCGGCGCTGGCCGGACAGGTACTGCCCCGTCAGTGAAGCCGGCGATGCCTCGATCTGCCGCGGCGTGCCCTCGGCCACGATCATGCCGCCGTGCACGCCGGCGCCGGGGCCGATATCGACCACGTAGTCGCAGGCGCGGATCATGTCTTCGTCATGCTCGACCACCAGCACCGAGTTGCCGATGTCGCGCAGGTGCTTGAGCGTGCCGATCAGGCGGTCGTTGTCGCGCTGGTGCAGGCCGATCGAGGGCTCGTCCAGCACGTACATCACGCCGGTCAGGCCCGAGCCGATCTGCGATGCCAGCCGGATGCGCTGGGCCTCGCCGCCTGACAGCGTATCGGCGCTGCGCTCCAGCGACAGGTAATCCAGCCCGACGTTGTTGAGGAAGTTCAGCCGCGCGGTGATCTCCTTGACGATCTTGTCGGCGATCTCGCGCTTGGCGCCGTGCATGTCCAGCGTCAGGAAGTAGGTCAGCGCGTCGCGCAGCGGCCAGCCGTTGATCTCGAAGATCGCGCGCGCTTGCTCGCCGTCGCCCAGCTTGACGTGGCGCGCCTCGGTGCGCAGGCGGGTGCCGTGGCAGGCCGGGCAGGGCTGGTTGTTCTGGTACTTGGCCAGTTCCTCGCGCACCGCGACCGAATCGGTCTCGCGGTAGCGGCGTTCCAGGTTGGGGATGATCCCTTCGAACACATGCTCGCGCACCGTGGTGCGGCCGCGTTCGTTGATATAGGTGAACGGGATTTCCTGTTCGCCCGAGCCGTGCAGCACCACCTGCTGCACGTTCTCGGGCAGGTCCTCGAAGGCGGTGTCGGTGTCGAACTCGTAGTACGCCGCCAGGCTCTGCAGCATCTGGAAGTAGAACTGGTTGCGGCGGTCCCAGCCCTTGATCGCGCCCGACGCCAGCGACAGGTTGGGGAAGGCCACCACGCGCTTCGGGTCGAAGAACGTGATCTGTCCCAGCCCGTCGCAGCTCGGGCACGCGCCCATGGGGTTGTTGAACGAGAACAGGCGCGGCTCCAGCTCCTGCAGCGAGTACGAGCAGATCGGGCAGGCAAAGCGCGAGCTGAAGGTGTGCTCCTTGCCGCTGTCCATCTCCAGCGCCAGCGCGCGGCCGTCGGCCAGCCGCAGCGCGGTCTCGAACGACTCGGCCAGGCGCTGCTTGATGTCGGCGCGCACCTTGACCCGGTCGACCACCACGTCGATGCTGTGCTTTTCGGTCTTCTTCAGCTTGGGCAGCGCGTCGACCTCGTAGACCCGGGCCTGCGCCTCGTGCGCGGTGCCGCCGCCCGAGCGGATGCGAAAGCGTACGAAGCCCTGCGCCTGCATGCTGTCGAACAGGTCGGAGTGCTCGCCCTTGCGGTCGACCACCACCGGTGCCAGGATCATCAGCTTGGTGTCTTCCGGCAGCGCCAGCGCCGCGTCGACCATCTGCGACACGCTCTGCGCCTGCAGCGGCAGGTTGTGGTCGGGGCAGTAGGGGGTGCCGGCGCGCGCGTACAGCAGGCGCAGGTAGTCGTGGATCTCGGTGACGGTGCCGACGGTCGAGCGCGGGTTGTGGCTGGTGGCTTTCTGCTCGATCGAAATCGCCGGCGACAGCCCCTCGATCAGGTCGACGTCGGGCTTTTCCATCAGTTGCAGGAACTGGCGCGCGTAGGCGGACAGCGATTCCACGTAGCGGCGCTGGCCCTCGGCATAGAGCGTGTCGAAGGCCAGCGAGGACTTGCCCGAACCGGACAGGCCCGTGATCACGATCAGCCGGTTGCGCGGCAGGTCGAGATTGATGTTCTTCAGGTTGTGGGTACGCGCCCCACGGATCTTGATTTCTTCCATATGCCGAAAAGTCGTCGCCAGGCGGGCCGCCCCGGCCGGAATGCGCGCCCGGGCGCACTCTCGGGGGCAGCCGGCATGGCCAGGTGACCCGGGAAGCGCGAAGGAGCAAACCTGTTAATATACCCAACTTCGGTTTCCGGGGTTGTCCGGCTACCAGCGGACCCGACCATTGCCGCCCACCGGCAACCAGCCCGACCCCGAATCCACACGATCCCACGATCGCAATGCCGTCGATCCAGTCTTCTTCCCCGGACACTTCCCCGGAAACGGGTGCCGCCGATGCATCCCAGGCCTCCGCGCGCGAACGCATGACGCGCGCTGAACTGCGCGCCGCGGTGTCGCTGGCCAGCATCTTTGCCCTGCGCATGCTGGGCCTGTTCCTGATCCTGCCGGTCTTTGCCGAATACGCCCGGGCCTTGCCCGACGGGCAGGACGCCCAGCGCGTGGGTCTGGCCATGGGCATCTACGGCCTGATGCAGGCGTTCCTGCACATCCCGCTGGGCTGGCTGTCCGACCGCGTCGGGCGCAAGCCGGTGATGGTGGGCGGCCTGCTGCTGTTCATCGCCGGCGGCCTGGTGGCAGCGTTCTCCGACACGCTGTCCGGCATCATCGCCGGACGCGCGCTGCAGGGCATGGGCGCGATCTCCGCCGCCATCACCGCCTGCATCGCCGACCTGACCCGCGAGCGCCATCGCACCAAGGCCATGGCGATGGTGGGCGGCAGCATCGGGCTGACCTTCGCGCTGTCGCTGGTGATTGCCTCGCCGCTGCTGCACAGCATCGGCATGTCCGGCATCTTCGGGCTGATGTCGGTGCTGGGCCTGGTCGCCATCGGCGTGACCGTGTTCCTGGTGCCGACCCCGCCGCCGCCGCACCCGGTGCGGCTGCCGTTCCGCAAGGTGCTGCTCAATGGCGACCTGGCGCGGCTCAACGTCGGCGTGCTGGCGCTGCACGCGTCGCAGGTGGCGATGTTCATGGTGGTGCCGGCGATGCTTGCCGATGCCGGCATGCCGCTGGATCAGCACTGGAAGGTCTACCTGCCGGTGGTGCTGGTGTCGTTCGTGCTGATGCTGGGCCCGATGATGGCGGCCGAGCGCTATGGCCGCGTGCGCCCGGTGCTGCTGGGCGCGGTCGCGCTGATGACCGCGGTGCAGCTGCTGTTTGCCGCGGTGCACGGGCTGTGGGCGATCGTGGGGGTCTTGCTGCTGTTCTTCGTTGCCTTCAACGTGCTGGAGGCGATGCAGCCGTCGCTGGTGTCGCGCTACGCCGCGGCCGCGCGCGGCGCGGCGCTCGGCGTCTACAACACCACACAGGCGCTGGGCCTGTTCCTGGGCGGTGTCGCGGGCGGCTGGCTGCTCAAGCACGAGGGCCGCAGTGCCGTGTTCGTCGGCTGCGCGGCGGTGTTGTTGCTGTGGCTTATAATCGCCTGGAGCATGAAGTCGCCGCCGGCGCGCGGGCAGGAAGCCGCACCGGCGACCGCGGCCTGAGTCGGCGGCTGGTTTCGCATCATTTCGTAAAGCTTTCGGGCCGGAAAGAGGCCTAGCATCATCGCGCCACCCGGCATTCTGGCGGGGGCGCGATGTTCGTTTACGTCGCCGGCGTATCGAGTCAAACTACGGCGTCACACTACAACCCGCTTTCACCGTTATCGTATTGCCACGCTTTTCAACACCGCGCGTGGCTTTTGGAGAACATTCACATGGCATCGGTCAACAAAGTCATTCTCGTCGGCAACCTCGGCGCAGACCCCGAAACGCGCTACATGCCCAGCGGCGACGCCGTCACCAACCTGCGCCTGGCCACCACCGACCGCTACAAGGACAAGCAGTCCGGCGAGATGAAGGAAGCCACCGAATGGCACCGCGTGGCGATGTTCGGCAAGCTGGCCGAGATCGCCGCCCAGTACCTGCGCAAGGGCTCGTCGGTCTATATCGAGGGCCGCATCCGCACCCGCAAGTGGCAGGACCAGTCCGGCCAGGACAAGTACTCCACCGAGATCGTTGCCGACCAGATGCAGATGCTGGGTTCGCGCCAGGGCGGTGGCGGCGGTGGCGGTGATGAAGGCGGCTACGGCGCCGGTGGCGGTGGCGGCGGTTATCAGCGCGAAGCGTCGGGCGGCGGCTATGGCGGCGGCCGTGGTGCCCAGGGCGGTGGCGGCCAGCAGGGCGGCGCCGCACGCCGTCCGCAGCAGCCGGCCTCGAATGGCTTCGAGGATATGGACGACGATATTCCGTTCTGAGCAGCGCGACGGAAGCCTGCCAGTTGCCATCGAACCCCCGCCCTGCGGGGGTTCTGCATTTTGGGGCCCGGTACGTGCGAGCGGGCCGCGCGGCCCAGCACAGCCCGCACAAACCGCATGACCTCATGCGCACACATTCGTATGCGCGCTCTCGGCCAAGCTCTATATTTTGCATTCTCATTTTGTATGCAAACGGAGGTGCCCGTGAGGGTGTGGAATGCAGGACGCGGCTATGCCATGCCCGTGGCAATGGCCGGCATGGTGGCGGGCATGGGCTGCGGTGTCATCGATCCGGTCCGCGCGCAGCCAGCACCATCGGTTTCGGTCTATGGCCTGATCGACACCATGATGCGCTACTCGGACAACAACCGCGCGGACCAGCGGCTGGCCGAGCTGGGCGAAGGCTACTTCAGCGGCTCGCGCTGGGGCATGCGCGGCATCGAGGCGCTGGGCGGAGGCTGGGCTGCGCTGTTCACGCTGGAAAGCGGTTTCGACCTGACCACCGGCACTTCGCTGCAGGGCACGGCGACCGCCAATTACGGGCAAGTCGGCACGCAGGGCAGGGGCCGCTTGTTCGGCCGCCAGTCGTACCTGGGCATCGAGCACCGGACGTGGGGCAAGCTGACCTTCGGCCGCCAGTTCACCACGGCCTACGATGCCACGTTCCGCTTCCAGCCCTATGGCCATCCCAACCTGGATGCGGTGGCGATCCTCAACGGCTACACCGGTCCGCGGCAGGACAACATGGTCAAGTACGTGGGCCGGCTGGGCGCGTTCTCGGCGGCGGCGCACTACACCTTCGGCGAAGTGCCTGGCGATGCGACGGCGGGCAGCAGCCGGGGCCTGGCGCTGGCCTGGACCACGGCGCGGACCGACGTGGGAGCACTGCTGCAGCGTACCGATGCGCTGCCGACCGCCGAAGCGCGCACGATCTGGGGCATCGGCGGCAGCAGCCAGCTTGGCCGCGTCAAGCTGGCGCTCGGCTACCTGGACCACCGCTATCGCCTTGGCCCGACCCGCAACCATGTGCTGACCGGCGGTGCCACGCTGCAGGCGACGCCCGCCCTGGCGCTCTCGATCGCCGCTGGCTATGACCGGCAGACTGCCGCCAGCGGCCATCGGCTGATGCTGACCGGCGTGGCCGAGTACGCGCTGTCGCGGCGCACCAGCGTCTACGCCGAAGCCGACTTCAACCGCATCAGCGGTGCCTATGCGCTGCCGGCCTTCATGGGCGTGCGCGGCAACAAGTTTGGCGGCGGCGTCGGCCTGCGCCATCGCTTGTAAGGCGAGGAACGCATCGTGGTTTCCAGAAGACAATGCATGGCGCGCCTGCTGGCGCTGCCAGCCCTGGCCGGGCTACCCGTGCGTGCGGAGCGCGGCGCGGCATGGCCGCGGCATCCGGTGCGGCTGGTGGTGACGTTCCCGCCCGGCGGATCCAGCGACATCGTCGCGCGCCTGCTGGCACCGCTGTTGCAAGAGCGGCTGGGGCAGCCGTTCGTCACCGACAACCGCCCGGGTGCGGGCTCCACCATCGGCGCCGCGGCCGTGGCCGCCGCGCCGAACGATGGCTACACGCTGCTGATGTCGAACTCGGCCGCGCTGAGCATCTCGCCGTTCCTGCTCCGGCGGCCCAGCTACGACCCGGTGCACAGCTTTACCCATGTGCATTACATCGGCGCGGTGCCGATGGTGTTCGCGGTGCATCCGTCGGTGCCCGCGCGCAGCCTGGCGGAACTGGCAGCGTGGATCCGCGCGCAGCGCGATCCGGTGCCGTTCGGCAGCGGCGGCGCGGCGTCGGTGGCGCATATCGTCGGCGAGCTGTTCGGCCAGCAGGCCGGGCTGAAGCTGACCCATGTCCCGTACAAGGGCGCAGGGCCCATGCGCACCGACCTGCTCGGCGGGCAAATTCCGTTCGCGGTGGACGCGTTGCCGCAGAACCTGCCGTTCCTGCAATCCGGCGACCTGCGCCTGCTGGCCGTGACCGCGGCCCAGCGGGTGCCGCAGGCGCCGCGGCTGCCTACCGTGGCGCAAGCCGGCTATCCCGGCCTGGTGGCCGAAAACTTTGTCGGCGTCTCGGCGCCGGCCAATCTTCCCGAGGACATCGTGCAACGCTTGCATCAGCCCCTGCAGGACATCCTGCAACAACCGGCCGTGCGCGGCCGCCTGGAAGCCCAGGGCTTCGTGCTGGCCGAGCGACGGCCCGAGGCCTTCGCCGCCTACGTGCGGCAGCAGGTGCAGGCATGGGGGCCGGTGGTTGCGGCCACCGGGGCGACGCTGTCATGAGCGCGCGCATCCAGGTAGTGCTGTTCGGACCCGAGGGACGTGGCAGCTTCAACGAGGCCGGCCATGCCGGCGCCATGCGCGCGCGCGATGCCGGCCACGATGTCGCGGTGGCATGGATTGCCGACCCGGACCCGCAGGCGCGCGCCGCCGCCGTGCTCGCGCTGTGCGAAAGCGAACCGGACCTGGTCGTCGCCCACGGCGGCCAGGGCGACTATCCTGTCGCCGTGGCCGCCGCGCGCCATCCGCTGCGCCGTTTCGTGGTCACGCAGGGCAGCGTGCTGGGTGCCAATACCGCCAGCTACACCGTGCTGCAGGAACAGTCCGCCTTCCTTGCCGGCGTGCTGGCGGCAACGGATTCGCGCACCGGGGTGGTGGCGCACCTGTCCGGCGAAAAGGTGCGCCCGGGCCTGAAGGGCCGTGCGGCGTTCCTCCATGGCGTGCGCATTGCTGCGCCGGGCGTGACGGCGCTGACCACCTTCTGCGGCAACCAGCATGATCCGGAACTCGCCAGCCGCGCCGTCACCGCGCAGGCCCAGGCCGGCGCCGATATCGTCTTTGCCATGATCGACGGGGGCCGCGACGGCGCTATCGCTGCCTGCCGCGCCGGCGGCGTGCGCCAGATCGGCAACGTGCTCGACTGGACGCGCCGGCACCCGGAGGTGTTCGTGGCTTCGGCCGTGGCAGACAGCGGCTTGTGCGTCGAGCGCGCGATCACGGATTTTGCGCGCGACAGCATCGTATGGGGCACGGCGCGCGCGTTCGGACTCGAGACGCCGGCCGCGGTGCGGCTGGCACAGGGCCGCCATGTCAGCCAGGCCGCGCGCGTGGCGCTCGACCACTGGAGCCAGCGCCTGCTCGACGGCAGCGTGGCGGTGGACGAAGACTATGCCGGTCCCGAGTTCGATACCGGCGGCACGCACGCGGTCGCGTAGTCATCGCATTGCCGGGAGGCCACCGTCCACAGGTTTCAGACCAGCGCCGGCAAGCCGGCCTCACGCTCCCACTCGACACAGTTGCGGCCGTTGTTCTTGGCCGCGTACAGCACGTTGTCCGCGCGCATCAGCAGCGCTTCCAGGTCTTCGCCGGGCCGCAGGGTGGCCACGCCAAAGCTGGCGGTCACGTTGCGCATGCCGGGCAGGGCCTCCATGCTGGTCTGCTCGAGCGTTTCGCGCAGCCGCTCGGCCAGTTGCAGCGCCGCTTCGTGCGGGGTGTCGGGCAGCAGCACGACGAATTCCTCGCCGCCCAGGCGCGCGGCGATATCGCGGCGGCGGATGCCCGCGGCGATGACGCGGCCGACCTGCGCCAGCACCGCGTCGCCGGCGCTGTGGCCGTAGTTGTCGTTGATGAACTTGAAGAAATCCAGGTCGCACAGCAGCACGCTCAGTGCCTCGCCCGGGCGCGGCGGGATCTGGCGCGCGGCCAGGGTCTCGAGACTGCGGCGCGTGTGCAGCTGGGTCAGCGGATCGGTATCGCGTTCATGGCGCAGGTCGTCGATCACGTCCTGCGCGGTCGCCGCCAGCAGGGCCAGTCCGAGCGCCAGCAGCAGCAAGGCCAGTGTGGCTTGCAGCCATAGCCAGTAGGCGGTCGGCAGCACGGCGGCATCGTGCACGGCCGCAGGCGCCAGCGCCAGCAGCGTGCGCGGCAGGAACTGCAGCGCGAACACCAGGTACACCCAGAACAGCACCCGGTCGACGGTGCGGCCGGTGCGCAGCCGCGCCAGCGGCGCGACCCCCGGCAGCAGGATCAGCGCGATGCCGACATTGATGACGTAGATGCGCGCGACCAGGCTCGGATACACCAGGTCGAACCACGCCACCATGCCGAACAACGCGAGCGGCAGCGCCACCGCCGCGCAGCGGTCGGGGCGCGCGCCGATGCGGGCCAGCATGCCGCGCAGCAGCAGCACGGCGCTGCCCAGGTAGAGCGCGCCGGTGACTGTGGCGGTCCCGCCGCCAGCGCGCGGCGGCCACAGGACTTGCAGGCCGATGGCCGCGGCGGCCAGCAGATAGCAGGCGCCCATCTGCAGCAGATGGGGCCGCGTGCGTTCATGGTGCCATGCAAACAGGAAGCAGAGGGCAAGCAGCAAGGCAATGGCGGGATTGACCAGTGCCAGGAATAGACCGGCATCGTGCAACACGGAGAGTCCCCTGTCTTGGTGTTCTCTGGCAGGGAATGAAGCCCGCGGTGCGAAGCGCGTCCAGGCGCGCAAGCCAGGGAACATGGATAGCGGCGCCGCACGGGCGCGGTGTGGCGCCGTCGGCGGGGCCCGCAGTGCGGCCCGCGGCAATGGGCTGGGCGGCAACTGCTGGTAACAAATTGTTTCTGTGCGAGCATTCTAGACACGGGTGGCGCCTGAGGCGCCCCCCCGAATGGGGGCCTGACCGGCAAACAATTGTGAACACGCGCGCGCGCGCGCTTGCCCATCGCGCCACGGCCGCCGGATGCCCGCTTGGCGGCATTTGTGACTAATCTGGTAGATGCTGTCGGATCCTCCGGCAGTTCGGTTTTCCCGTACGCAAGGAGATCACGATGAAGAGCAAGAAAGCGATGCCAGTGTTGTTGCTGGCGGCAAGCGTGCTGGCGGCGCCGTTCGCGATGGCGCAGGGCGGTGCCAGGTCCAGGCCGATGACCGAACCCATGCCGGCGTCCGCGCCGGAGGCGCAGAGCTCGCCCTATGTGCAGGTGCAGCAGTGGAAGAAGGGCGACCGGCTGCCCACCGAGTTCCGTGACCGCCAGTATGTGATCGACGACTACAAGCAGTACAACCTGCCCGCGCCGCGCAAAGGTACGCGATGGGTCGGGATCGGCGCAGAGTATTACCTGGTGGCGCCCAACGGCGTGATCCAGCAGGTCGGGTCAGGCTCCTGAGGCCAGAAATTGAAAAACCGCCACGCCCGACGCGTGGCGGTTTTTTTGTGACGGGCATCGGCTGTCAGATACCCAGGATCTTTTTCGCCTCGAGCAGCGACTTCATCGATTCATCATGCTTGCCGGCCTTGTGATAGGCCTCGCCGTCGGCGCGCAGCTTGGAGACCTTGGCGGCGTCCTCCGTAGAGAGCTTCGGGTTGGTCGACAGCTTGGCATCGATGGCCTTCATCTCGTTGGGACAGTTATGGGCGAATGCCATGCCGGTGGCGCCGCACAGCACGATGGCCGTGGCGATGGGAAGGAACTTGTGCACGGTGGCCTCCACGCAGAACTGTTGGAGTCTTCAGCATAGTGCATGGCACTGCCATCGGCGCCAGGGCCGCAGCCGCCACGGAACATACCCTCTCAAAGGGGTAAATCGTGCGGTTTTGTTTCTTCTTTGAACGCTGCCGCGTCGGCCTATTACTGGCGCTGCCGTTCGCAATTCATCCGATATTCAACCATTTGGCCGAAGCCGGCGCCGGGGCCCGACCGGGCCATTCCGATGGTCTGGCCCCGCATTTTCACGGACCTTTTTGCAGGTTGACCTGACTGCCGGGCATGGCAATGACCGGGGTATTTTTTGTGTCCTGGCTGGCGCTTCAGGGTTGAAACAGCCCATGCCAATGCACGATTTATTGCAGTCGCCTCTCTTTCTAGATTGGAGCTACCCGGCATCGCACCGGGACTTCAATCCACGAAAACCGGGGGGCTTCCACCATGCAACAGATCGACCTGAAACGCGCGGCGCTTCCGCTCGCGTGCCTTGCCATCCTGCTCGCCGGTTGCGGCGGCGGCGGTGGCGATTCCACCACCGCGGGGGCTGGCCCGGCCGCCAGCGTGCCCGGCCCCGCCGGCGCCGATGGCAAGACCATGCTGTCCGGCACCAATGCGCCCACCGCGGACATGGGCAGCGATGGCGATTTCTACCTCAATGTCTCGAGTTCGACGCTGTACGGCCCGAAGGCCGGCGGCGAGTGGCCCGCCGGTGTGTCGCTGATCGGCCCGCAAGGCGTGGCCGGGGCGCCGGGCGCGACGCTGCTGCATGGCGCGGCCGATCCCACCGCGGCGGACGGCGCGGTGGGCAGCTTCTACCTGAATACCGCCACCAGCACGCTGTTCGGGCCGAAGACGGCGGACGGGTGGCCGGCGGGGATCTCGGTGGTCGGCCTGACCGGCCCGGTCGGGCCCCCGGGCCCCGCAGGTGCCGACGGTGCGCCCGGTCCCGCCGGAGAGAAAGGCGAACAGGGCGATCAGGGCGAGCAAGGCGAGAAGGGAGACAAGGGCGACCCCGGCGACCCCGGCGAGCCCGGCACGGGCGCCACCGTCTACACCGCCAACTTCGCCGTCACGGCGCCGCCGGGCGGCGTCGGCACCTATGTCATGACCGGTACCGGGCTGTCGCTGCAGAGCAGCGACCCGTACTTCGGCGCGGTGATGCCGGTGGCCTGCGAGGGCGGCTTCACGCTGACCGCGATCCTGGCGGGCCAGGTACCGGCCAAGGCGAAGTACACGGTCACGGCGCACCGTGTCGCCAGCGGCACGGCGCTGGACCGGGTCGACGTGCTGCCCATCACCGACGCGACGCAATGCGCGCTCGACAACAGCGAGCGCACCTGCTCGACACCGGCGACCACACCGGTCGCCGCCAACGACGTGGTCCAGGTCCAGGTCAGCGGCAACAACAGCTTCAACTGGGGCGGCGGGCTGTACGTGAACCTGTCGTGCAAATCCGGTAACTGAACCACGGCGCCGCGTCGCGCCTTGCAAAACAGCGGCCGCCAGGCCGCCTCCTGACCCTCTGCCAGGGCCGCCGGCGCACGATGCGCGCGGGCCACGTAGCGCGTCCTGGTTTTCCCCCACGCCTTCCGGTGTTATTTTGGAGGGCGTCATTTTTTTGCCCGTCCCGATCCGTACCATCCCGACTGCACTGACGTCATACGGGAGCGCCCCCGCGCATGGAAACCTCCGCCGAACATTATTCGCTGGCCCTGCTGTGCGCCGCCGTGCTGACCGTGACGGTGGTCGGCATCCACTACGAGGCGCTGCGCCTGCTGTCCGCGATGCATCCGCGGCGCTGGAGCGGGCGCATGAATATCGGCGTGCTGATCGTCTGCATCATTCTGGTCCATTGCCTCGAGGCGCTGGTGTTTGCCGCGGGCTTCTGGTTTGCCGATCGCATGCTGGGGCTGGGCGGGCTGGCCGGGGTGGCGGTGCCCGGGGTCGAGGCCGCGCGCGCGCAGCCGGGCGCGCTGCGGTACGCCTACTTCGCGCTGGAAACCTTTACCACGCAGAGCCTGGGCGATATCGTGCCGGTGGGCGCCAGCCGCCTGATCGCCAGTATCGAGCCGCTGGTCGGCCTGATCCTGATCGGCTGGTCCACCTCGTTCACCTACGTCATGATGCGCCGCGACTGGGAACTGGAGCGCGAGGAGGGCGGCGAGCATCGCCGCGGCTAGCGCCTGACGGCATCGTTCCGGCTTCCTCAGCGCTTTGCGTCTGTGCTCGAACCACGGGCTGCGGCCGACAACAAGCGGCGGCCAACAAAAAAAGGGGATAAGCGGACATGGCAAGACTGGTAATGATCCTGCTGGGCGTCGACTACCTGCGCACGCGCTGGCGCGGCCTGCTGTGGCTGGGCTGTGTGAGCGTGCTGCTGGGCGTGGTGGCGTTCGTCGATGCACTGGACAACGCCATCTACTTCCCGATGACGCCGTTCGCGGTGGTGCTGCTGCTCGAAGGCCTGGCCACGCTGGTGGTGGCGCGCAGCGGCATCGGCGGGCAGCGCACGCTGCGCCAGGTCAAGGGCGTATCGTTCTGCTTTGCCGCGTTGCTGATCCTGGCCGGCCACCATCACGGCCACTTCGTGCTGTCGATGATCTTCGCCACGCTGTTCCTGGCCGACGGGCTGCTGCAGATCGTGTCGGCGCGGGTGGTGCGCTTCCGCACCTGGCGCCTGGCGATGGCCGTGGGCGTGTTCGAGATCCTGGTCGCGATCTTCTTCTATCAGCCGTACCCGACCAACTATGTCGGCACCGTGCCGTATTGCCTTGGCCTGGGGCTGATCTTCGGCGGCTGGAACCTGTTGCTGCTGGCCTCGCGCCTGCGCCGGCTGGACCACAACCCCGGCATGGACCAAGCCGATGCGGTGCCGGCCGATACCGCGCAGACGCTCCACACGGCCAGCGACGCGCCCGAACTGACGCTGTGGGACGGCCCGCCCGGGCCCGGCGAGCCTGCGCTGACGGTGCACGTCTGGACCCCGGTTGGCTCCGCCCGCGGCGAAGCGCGCCGCCAGCCGCTGGTGGACCGCTATATCGCCGCGGTCGACCGCGACGGGGTCATCTCCACCGGCCATGCCGCGCTGGAATCGCCGGAAGGCATCTACATCAGCCTGTACCCGGCCGAAGAGATCGACCGCGCGCCGGACGAATTCACCCGCATCCTGCGCGCCACCCGCGAGAACGACGTGCCGGGCAAGTACCAGCCCGACTACCAGACCGAGGCGCGCGCCTGGTGCCCGTCGACGGTACAGGTGCGCATCCGCAACTACGACCCCGAGCGCCTGCGCCGCTTCTGGGACGCGTACCGGCAGGACACCACCTATAACCTGACCTACCGCAACTGCTCCAGCACGGTCTCGCACGCGCTCGAAGCGGCGCTGGAAGGCGCATCGGCCCGGGTCTGGCGCCAGGCGCGGGGCTGGCGGCCGCTGTGGCGCCTGCTCACCACGCCCGAGCTATGGGTGGCGGCGCAGATCCGCAAGCGTGCCAAGACCATGGCCTGGACCCCGGGCCTGACGCTCGATTACGCCCGCGCGCTCAGCATGCTGGCGGATCCGCGGCCGTCCGGGTGGGCCAGCATGACACGCATGGCGCTGGGACAGATGCGGCGGCAGCGCCAGGACTGGCGTGAGGCCGCGCAGCAAGCCGAAGCCGGAGAGGGCCCGCAGGCCGGTAATGTCGCAAGTGCCGCAAATGCCGGTAGTGCCAGGCCGCGCGGGAACGATTAAGCTCGCGGTATTTGCCTGAAACGTCGAGCCAGAGGAGACATCGCATCATGCCAAGACGCCAGCGAATCCTGAACCGCATTGCCGCCCTAGTCGCCCTTTGCGCCCTTGGCGCCCTGGCGGTGGCATGCGGCGCGCATGCGCAGACGCAGGACCAGGGCGGTGCCGCCGCCGCCATCAATGAAGCCGTGCAGCAAGGCACCAGCCCTTACCGTCCCGACCCCTCGGCGACGCCGGCCAGCATCCAGTCGGACGAGTGCCGCGCGCTGGCCGAGCAGATTGCGCAGGCGCCCAAGCGCGAGTACCGCGCCACCGGGTCGGCCATCGAAACCGCCCAGGGCCGCACGGTGCCGGAGCTGGAACGGGACCGGCCGAAGCAGGCGCTGCAGCAGGCGTATCGGGAGAAGTGCACGCAGTAAGCCGGCCGGCCACGATCTCGGCCGGCCGCGCGCTCAGCCGTGGCCAGAGGTCACGTAGGCGCCGGTGCGGTGCAATTCGCCCTCGGCCTGCTCCAGCGCGCGGATGGCGCCCTTGCCCTTGCGCGCCAGCAGTTGTTCGACCAGCGCCTCGACCACGGCCACGCCGGCCGTGATCGACGGGAAGAACGACGGGCTTTCGACCGAGAACAGCAGCGTGCAGTCCGCCGCCAGCGCGATCGGCGCCACCGTGCTGTCGGTCAGCGCGATCACTTTGCAGCCGCACTCGCGCGCGGCTCCGGCCACGCGGATGCTCTCCTGCGAATACGGGGCGAAGCTGACCACCACCACTGCATCCTTGGGCGCCAGCCCGCGCAGCTCCATCTCCAGCGTGCCGGCATCGGCGCGGATCAGGTTCACGGTGCTGCGGAATAGCCGGTAGACATAGTGGAAGGTGAAGGCGATCGGGAAGCATGCCCGGAAGCCCGCCACATGCACGCAGGCCGCGTGCGACAGCAGCTCGGCGGCTTGCGGCAGCGTTTTCTCGTTGCTGGCGGCGATCCGGTCCAGGTTGTGGTGCTGTGCCTCGAGCATCTCGCCCAGCATGCGGCTGGCGCTGCTTTCGCGTACCACCTTGCGCGCGCGCCGCGCATACGGCTGGGTGCCGCCGCGCAGCGCTTCGACAAACAGCTCGCGCATGGCCTGCCAACCCTCGAAGCCCAGATGCTGCGACAGCCGCACCAGGGTGGCGGGCTGCACCCCGGCGCTGGCCGCGATCTTGCGCATCGACAGCACCGGCACGTCCTGCGGATGGTCGAGCAGGTAGCGGGCACCGCCCTGGAACTGCGTGCTGAGGGCGGGAAAGCCGCGGCGCAGCAATTCCAGCAATGCCTCCAGGTCGTGGGGCGGCGCTGGTGGCGATGTTGGCGTTGGTGTCCCGGGCCGGGATGCGGCGGGGGGATCGGACGGCATGGTGGCTCCGGCTTCAAGGATGTAACGATTGTTGCACAGGTGCGGCCGCCTGCG
The DNA here is from genome assembly GCF_041726985.1 of Cupriavidus nantongensis. GTDB lineage: Bacteria > Pseudomonadota > Gammaproteobacteria > Burkholderiales > Burkholderiaceae > Cupriavidus > Cupriavidus nantongensis_A. The sequence continues at coordinate 390,036 of NZ_CP168303.1, forward strand.
CACCGGTGAAGCGATGGCGCCGGATTAACGACCGCGCCGGGCGCAATCTTTAGCCCTGATGACACGCGGCCACGCCACTGTCACTTCGCTACAACGCCGGCCCGCCCGCATCGTATTTTCCTTACCTGCTTAACAGATCGTGACTTACACTCCGCGCCATAACCTCCGGAATTCGGTCGTCCGGAACATAATGAGTAGCGGAGCGCGAGCATGGGACACAGAAGCCCGGCAGTGCGACACGGTGGGAGGGTCAACCCGCCGTTTCGGGTCATATTCAGGGTCATCCCGGGGGTCGGATCCTACGCAGGAATCCGGGCCGACGGGACTCAGGGGGCTGCCGGCATGCCATGCCGGGGCAGGCCGCCGCATGGCTTCACGCTGATCGAAGTAATGATCACCGTGGCGGTCATCGCCATTCTTGCCGCCGTTGCCATTCCCAACTACAGCCGTTATGTCGTGCGCTCCAACCGCGCGGCGATCGAGTCCTTCATGCTGGAGGTCTCGGGCGCGCAGGAGCGCTTCCTGGTCGACAACCGCGCCTATGCCGCCGACCTCGACGCGCTCGGCATGTCGGTGCCTGCCGGTCTGGCCACGCGCTACGACGTCACGGTGACACCGGGCGCGGCGCCGCCGCCGCGCTACAGCATCGTCGCCACGCCCAAGGGCAGCCAGCTCAGCGACACCGATTGCGGCACGCTGACGCTGACCAGTGCCGGCGCCAAGTCCGCGTCGGGCGCCGGCACCGACTGCTGGAACTGACCATGCGGCCCGATCTGTCCCGCGCGAATGATCGCCGGCGGCGCGCACGCCGCGGCTTTACGCTGATCGAGCTGCTGTGCGCCTTGTCGGTTCTTGCGATCCTGGCGGTCGCGGCGGCGCCTTCCTTTGCCGCGCTGCTCGCCAGCCAGCGCGTGCGCAGCGCTTCGCTCGATCTCGCTTCAGCGCTGGTGCTGGCGCGCAGCGAAGCGGTCAAGCGCAATGCCACGGTGTCGCTGGCCCCGGCCGGCGCCGCGTGGACGGCAGGGTGGACCGTGAGCGCGGGCGCCGAGACGGTACGTTCGTTCGGGCCCTATGGCGGGGTGGCCATTACGCCCAGTGCGGCCGGCGGTCTGGCAGTCGGCAACGACGGCCGGCTGACCGGCGCGGCGATGACCTTCGAGTTCGCGCACGGCGGCGATACCTCGGCCACCACGCGCGTGTGCGTGCAGGTCAGTGAGACCGGCCGCATTGCCTCCACCAACGGAGCCTGCACATGACGCGCATCGCGAAGCCGCGGTGGCGCGGGCCGGCGCGCCGCGCGCAGGCCGGCTTCCTGCTGATCGAAGTGCTGGTGGCGGTGGTGATCCTGCTGGTCGCGCTGCTGGGCACCGCCGGACTGGTGGCGCGCTCGGGCCAGACCGAGATGGAGTCCTACCAGCGCGTGCAGGCGCTGGCGCTGCTGCAGGACATGGCCGCGCGCCTGAACGCCAACCGGCAGGTGGCAGCGTGCTATGCCAACGGCGCCGCCGGCATGCAGCTGGGCAGCGCGGCCGCGCCGCCGGCCGCATGCACACAGGGCAGCGCCGCGCAGAACGCCACCGCCAACGCCGACCTGCAAGCCTGGAATGCGGCCCTGCTCGGCAACGCCGAGATGCGTCCGGGCGCCAGCGCAGTCGATCCCGCGCAAGCGGTGGGCGCGATGATCGGCGCGCGCGGCTGCATCGAGACCGTCGACGCGGTCAACCAGGTCTACCGCATCACCGTGGCGTGGCAGGGGCTGGCCACCACGGCCGCGCCGGCGCTCGGATGCGGCAAGAACCAGTACGGCAACGACGCCTATCGCCGCGCGGTCAGTACGCAGATCCGCATCGGCACCCTCGGGACCGTGTCATGACCGCGCCGCATTTTTCCGTGCCTTCATCCCGGGCCCGCGCCACGCGCCTGCGCCGCCAGCGCGGCATCTCGCTGATCGAGCTGATGATCGGCATCACCATCGGCCTGGTGCTGCTGACCGCGCTGGCGAGCCTGTATTACGCCAACAGCCTGTCGCGCACCGAGTTCGCCAAATCGGCCGAACAGGTGGAGAACGGGCGCTACGCGCTGGAGCAGATCCGGCGCGAGGTGGAGCTGGCGGGGTTCTTTGGTGTGGGCAGCATTGCGCGCGGCGCGACCCTTGCGGGTCCGGCGCTGTGTGCCACCGATCCAGCGGCATTGGGATTCGATGCCGGCACCACCGTGCCGCTGGCGCTAGCCGGCTATGCCCCGGGCGTGGTGGCTCCGTGCCTTCCCGATATGTCGGCCAACTCGGAAGTGCTGGTGGTCCGACGCGTGTCGACCACCCCTGTGGCGGCGCCGGTGCCCGGCGTGCCCTACCTGCAGGTCTCTGCCTGTCCCGACGACAGTGTGTCTTTCGTTTTCGACGCCAGCGCGGCCGCGGCTTTCCCGCTGCGCACCAAGGCTTGCGATCCCGGCATGCGCGCGGAACTGCGCCAGGCCGTGGTGCGCGTCTTCTACCTTGCCGGCTGCGACCGCTGCACCAACGGCGGCGACGGCATTCCCACCCTGAAGATGGCAGAGCTGGTCAATGGCGCATTCCAGGCACGCTCGGTCGCGCAGGGCGTGCAGGACATGCATGTCCGCTACGGCATGGATCTCGACAGCAATGGCTCCGCCGACTGCTACGTGGAAGACCCGGGCGCCAACAACGCCGCCGCCTGTGCGGTCGTGCCGGGCTACGACTGGACCAATGCGCTCGCCAACTGGGGCAACGTCACCACCGTGCGTGTCGACGTGCTGGCCCGCACGCTGCGGCCTTCCGGCGGCCAGGCTGACAACCGCACCTACGACCTGGGCCGCGCGATGGCGAGCGGACCCTTCAACGACGGCTACAAGCGCCATGTCTACGCCCAGGTGGCGCGCCTGGTCAACGTCGCCGGGCTGCGCGAGCAATAGGCCGAAGGCCGCCATCACCCGAAACCGTCAAGGCATGCAATGAAAAGGTCATCCGGCACGGCGCCGCGCCGCAGGCAAACCGGGGTCACGCTGGTCGTGACCCTGGTGTTCATGGTGTTGTTCTTGCTGATCGCGGTGGCGATGGTCAACTCCGGACTGATCAACGTCAAGGTGGCGGCGAACCAGCAAAACGCGATGGAGGCGCGCGACGTCGCGCAGCAGGCCATTGAACAGGTGATCTCGGACGACTTCACCAAGGCACCGGCGGCACTCAGCGTGCCGGTGGACGTCAGCGCCGATGGCCGGGCCGACTACATCGCCCAGGTGGCCAAGCCGGAGTGCGTAGCCAGCAAGCCGATGAAGAACGTCGAGCTGGACCTGGCCGATCCCGACGACGTGTCCTGCTTCGTCGGCAGCAACGTGCAGAACACCGGCATCGTCACGGCCGGCAACAACGCCGGCAATTCGCTGTGCAATGCCACCCAGTGGGACGTCGCCGCCACGGTGAATGACGCCGCCGCCACGGGTGCCGCGGCCACCGTCCACCAGGGTGTGGCGGTGCGGATGCCGACCGGCTCGGTATGCCCGTGACGTCGAAGCCGCAGCGCCAACCTTTCACCATGCCTAGCACGGGAACCCGCATGACGAACCCTGCCCGCCGCCGTTGCGCCTCGAACCTGACCTTTCGCCTGCGCACCTGTTTCGCGCATGCCGGCTTCGCCATGCTGCTGACCCTGGCCGGATGGCAAGGGGTGCGGGCGGAAGACATTGACCTGTTCACCGGCCTGCAGACCAATGCCGGCACCAAGCCCAATGTCCTGTTGCTGCTGGACAATGCTTCGACGTGGAATGCTTCGACCACTATCAAAGGATGCGATGCCGTCGACGCGAACGGCGCCAGCGTGGTCAGCGCCAACAACGCGGGCACCGATGTCGGCGCGATCCAATGCGCGCTGTACCGCGCGGTCAACACGCTGGTGACCAACCCGCAGCTGACCGGCAACATCAACATGGGGCTGATGATGTTCGGCACCGGTAACAACGTCGGCGGCAGGTTTCGCCATCCGGCGGCGGCCCCGTACACGTTGCCGGTGATGGACGCCAAGAACGGCGCCGAATTCCTCAAGTACATCACGACCATCGATCGCCAGGCCGACAACTCCAACAATTCGCAGGTCGGCGCCGGCATGCAGGAGGCGTGGGCCTTCTTCGGAGGCCGGAAGGGCTTGTCGGGCACGCAGTACACCTCGCCCATCACCAATCCCTGCCAGAAGAACTTCGTCATCTATATCGCCAACGCCGTCAACAACGGCAAGCCGCAGGACACCGGATCGGTCGCCTACGACTCGCTGGTGGCCGCCGGTGCCACGACCAGGCAGCTGACCCCGCTCAAGCTCGAGGCCGGCAAGGACAAGTACGCCAGCAACTGGGGCGATGAGTGGGCGCGGTTCATGTACGAGACCGACATCAACGGCAATCTCGACAACAACCAGAACATCATCACCTACACGATTGCAGTCACCGACGGCAGGAACCCGGACTATGTCGAATCGACCCGCAGCATGGCCGACAACGCCGGCGGCAAGCGCTATGTGGTCGAGCTCGGCGATGTCCAGGCCATGGTCGACGCCTTGCTGCAGATCTTCAACGAGATGCAGGCGATCAACAACGTGTTCTCGTCGGTAAGCCTGCCGGTCAGCGTCAACGGGCAGGGTTCGTACCTGAACCAGATCTATATCGGCATGTTCCGGCCCGACGCCACCGCGGCGCCGCGGTGGATGGGCAACCTGAAGCAGTACAAGCTCGGCTACGACAACAAGAACCAGATCGTGGTGCTGGACGCCAATCCGCCCGGGAAAGACCAGCAGAGTGCGATCAGCAGTGCCGGTACGGGTTTCATCTCGCCCAACGCCAAGAGCTTCTGGACCGCCGAGCCGCCCCAGGGGTTCAGCGGCAACAGCTATACCGGCAGCGCCGTGGCGGGGTGGCCGGCCAAGGGCTTCTGGGTCAATAGTCCATCGGGCGCCGCGGGCGCGCTGGATTCGGCCGACGGTGTCAGCGGCACCGTTGGCGGCGACGGCGAGATCGTCGAGAAGGGCGGAGCGGGCGAGATGCTGCGCGCGCAGATCATCAGAGACCAGTCGGCGCGCAAGCTCTATACCTGCCCCAGCGGTGGCTGCAGCAAGACCAGCAAGGCGCTGGTGTCGTTCGATACTGGCAATGCCGCGCTGACCGGCGCGACCGGGCAGTCGGCGCTGAACAGCGCCGCGGGCGATGTCGCCAACCTCATCAACTGGGTGCGCGGCCGGGACGTGTATGCGCTCAAGGAAAGCACGGTGGCCGGCAAGGAACTCCAGGCGGGTCCGGGCGGAGACGTGACGGTGCGCGGTTCCGTCCACGGGGACGTACTGCATTCACGGCCGGTGGTGATCAACTACGGCGGCAGCACCGGCGTGGTGGTTTTCTACGGCGCCAACGATGGCGTGTTCCATGCGGTCAACGGCAACCAGGCCACCGGTATCGGCGGCGTGCGTCCGGGCGGGGAACTGTGGGGCTTCGTCCCGCCGGAGTTTTACGGCAAGCTCAGCCGGCTCTATACCAACGCGCCGGAGGTGCAGCTGAGCGGATCACCGACGGGCTCGGGCGCCCGGCCGCGCGACTACTTCTTCGACGGTACCACCACGGTGTACCAGGACCTGCGCGACCCGTCGAAGCCGCGTGTGGTGATCTACCTGACCGCGCGTCGCGGCGGGCGGCTGGTCTATGCGCTGGACGTGACGGACCCGATGGCGCCGCAGTTCTTGTGGAAAGCCGACAGCAGCGCGATTGCCGAACTCGGCCAGACCTGGTCGCAGCCGCGCGTGATCCGCGTCAAGGGCTATGACAACCCGCTGGTGGTGATGGGTGCGGGCTACGATCCGGGTGAGGACGCGGAGCCGTCGAAGGGCGGCGGCAGCGGCGCGCAGGGGCGCGGTGTCATTGTCTTCGACGCGTTCGAAGGCAATGTGGTGCGCGCCTGGCTGGCGAATTGCTCCGGCCTTGCCGACACGGTCTGCAGCACGCCGGCCGGCATGAGCCGCGCGATTCCGTCCGACGTCGCGGTGGTCGATCGCAACGGCGACGGGCTGATCGACAAGGGCTATGTCGGCGACGTCGGCGGCAATATCTGGCGGCTCGATTTCGAGACGGCGGCTGGCACCGGGCCGGCTGCGTGGACGCTGGGCAAGTTCGCCGCACTGGGCGGCGCACAGGATACCAACGATGCGCGCAAGTTCATGTACCCGCCCGACGTCATCACCACCGGAGCCTACGATGCGGTGATGATCGGCAGTGGCGACCGCGAGCATCCGCTATACACCACCAGCACCACGCCGGGACTGGCCTACAACGTTGTCAACCGGTTCTACATGCTGAAGGACACCGCACTCACCGGCGGTTTGCCATCGACCTGGACGCCGCTGACCGAGAGCAGCCTGTTCGACGCCACCACCACCGAATATGCCGATGCGACGACCGCAAAGGGGTTCTACCTGACCCTGGGCGCCGGCGAGAAGGTGGTCAACGCGCCGCTCACCGTGGCCGGCTATACCTACTTCGGGACCAACCAGCCAAGCGTTCCCAAGGCCGGCGCCTGCTATCCCGACCTTGGCACTGCCCGCGGGTATGCGGTGTCGTTCCTGACCGGCAAGGGCATCAACAACAACCGCCACGTGGTGTTCAACAATGGTGGCTTGCCGCCGTCGCCGGTGTTCGGCGTGGTTGCCGTCACGGACAAGTCGGGCAACACCAGCAACGTGCCGGTGCTGATCGGTGGCGGCAATCAGATCGGTCCCGGGGGCGGCGACAATACTTCGTCGCTGGGCGCGCAGAAGATCTCGCCGCCAGGCATCGGCAAGCGCAAGCGCACCTACTGGTACACCCAGACCGACAGGAAGTGAATGCCGATCGCGCTGCCGTGCTAGCGTGATGACAGCGCCGCCGCGTTCGTATCCGGCGACTCCTGCCACCACCCACCCCCCAGCGCTTGCAGCAGCGCTGCCGAATCCGCCAGCCGGTCGGCGCGCGCCTGCGCCAGATCCAGCGCGGCCTGGCGCGACTGCCGTTCGGCGTCCAGCAGCGCCAGCTGGCTGACGCCGCCGAGACGGTACTGCTCCGACACCACCGCCAGCGTATCGCGCGCCTGGCGCGCGCTGTCGGCGCGTTCGCGCAGCGCGGCGGCGTCGGCCTCGAGCGCACGCAGCGCGTCGGCGACATTCTGCAGGCCCTGCAGCACCGCTTGCCGGTATGCGGCCAGCGATTGTTCGTACGCGGCTTCCGCGGCGCGCTTGCGCGCCTGCAGTTCGCCGCCGCGGAACACCGGCTGCACCAGGCCGGCGGCCAGGCTCCAGACGTTGAGGCTGCTGAACAGGTCGCGCGCCGCGGTGGCCTGGGTGCCGCCGCTGGCGCTCAGCGTGACCTGCGGATAGAGGTTGGCGGTGGCCACGCCGATATTGGCCGACGCCTGGTGCAGCAGCGCCTCGGCCGCGCGGATATCGGGCCGGCGGCGCGCCAGCGTGGCGGGCAGGCTGAGCGGCAGCGTGTCGGGCAGCTGCAGCGCGTCGAGATGGAATTCCGGCAGTGCGGCCGCGGCCGGGGTCTGGCCGGTGTAGACCGCCAGCTGGTGCCGGGTGGCATCGAGCTGGCGCTGCAGCGCCGGCACCAGCGCCTGGGTTTGCGCCAGCTCGGCGCGCCGGCGCTGCACCTCGACGCGCGCGACGCCGCCTGCGCGCAGGCGGGCCTCGGTGATGCCGAGCTGGCGCTGCTGCGCCGCCACCATCGCGGCGGTGTCGGCCAGTTGCGCGCGCAGGCCGGCTTCGCGGATGGCCGCGGTGGCGATGTTGGCGGCCAGCGCCAGGCGCGCGGCCTCGAGCTCGTAGCGCTGGTAGTCGGCCGCGGCCTGCAGGCCTTCCAGCTCGCGCCGCTGGCCGCCGAACAGGTCCAGCGCATAGGACACCTGCACCGTCGCGCCGTACAGCGTGAACGGGCCAGGGCTGGGGATGGCGGTGATGCCCATCGACTGTAAATCGATTTGCTGGCGCGCGGTGTCCAGCTTCGCGTCGATGGCAGGCCAGCGCGTCGCGCCGGTGCGGGCGGCCAGGTTCTCCTGCGCTTGCGTCAGCCGCGCGCGGGCCTGCGCCAGTGTCGGGCTGGCGGCGAGCGCGGCGCGGATGGTCGCGTCCAGCGCCGGGTTGCGGAACAGCGTCCACCACTGCGCCGGGACATCGGCGCCCGCGGCCAGCGTCTGCGCGTGGGCCTGCCCCGCGGCGTCGGCACCGTCCGCTGCAACGGTCGCCACCGGCTGCGGACCCGGCACGTAGCCGGCGTCGTCCGGCGGCGCGGGCACGCGGAAATCGGGACCGACCGCGCAGTCGCACAGCAGCGCGGCGGCGAACAGGAAGGTGAGACGTTGCATGGGCAGCTCCTTCAATCGAGCGTGCGCCGGTAGAAGCGCACCGCGATCGCCATCACCACCACGATAAACAGCGCCATCGGCCACACATTGGGCCACAGCTCGAACCAGCCGTTGCCCTTGAGCAGGATGCCGCGCACCATGCGGTGGAAGTAGGTCATCGGCAGGATGTTGCCGATCGCCTGCGCCCAGCCCGGCATGCCGGCGAACGGGAACATGAAGCCGGACAGCAGGATGTTGGGCAGGAAGTAGAAGAAGGTCAGCTGCATCGCCTGCAGCTGGTTTTGCGCCAGCGATGACAGCGTGATGCCCACGGTCAGGTTGGCCGCGATGAACAGCAGCGCCGCCAGGTACACCGCCAGCACCGAACCGACAAAGGGCACGCTGAAGACCCAGCGCGCGGCCAGCAGCACGATGGTGGACTGGATCAGGCCGATGAAGATGTACGGCACGATCTTGCCGGTCATCACTTCGAGCGGCCGCACCGGCGTGGCCAGCAGGTTCTCCATGGTGCCGCGCTCGCGTTCGCGCGTCATCGCCAGCCCGGTCATCATCACCATGGTCATCGACAGGATCACGCCCATCAGCCCGGGGATGATGTTGTACTGGGTGATGCCCTCGGGGTTGTAGAGCCGCTGCACCTGCACCTCGAACGGCGGCTTGCCGCCGGCCAGCGGCGCCAGCGCTCCCTTCAGGTCGTGCGCGGCGACGCGGTAGGGCAGCTGCGCCAGCGCCGCGATGGCCTGCCCGGTGGCGCCCGGGTCGGTGGCATCGGCCTCGACCAGCAGCGCCGGCCGCTCGCCGCGCAGCAGCCGGCGCGTGAAGTCGGGCGGGATGGTCAGCACGAACTGGACCTCGCCCTTCATCAGCGCCTCGCGCCCGGCGCGCTCGTCGGGCAGCGTGCCGACCAGCTTGAAATAGGTCGACTGTTCCATGCTGGCGATGAAGGAGCGCGTGAACTCGCTCTGGTCGGCGGCGATCACCGCGGTCGGCAGCTGGCGCGGATCGGTGTTGATGGCAAAGCCGAACAGCAGCAACTGCATGATCGGCAGGCCGACGATCATGCCGAAGGTGACGCGGTCGCGCCGCAACTGCAGGAATTCCTTCAGCACGATGCTCCACCAGCGCTGCAGCGAGAAGCGTGCAGAGGTGTATGGCTTGCGCGCGGCGGGCGTCATGACGCCTCCCCGGTCTTGCGAGCCATGTTGTCCTCGGCGCCGCTCATCATGTGGATGAACACGTCTTCCAGACTGGTCTGGGCCTGCTCGATGCGCCGGCCCGGGCCGGCCAGGCGCGCGAGGGTGTCGGCCAGCGCCTGCGCATCGCGCCCGGTCACGTGCAGCGCGGTGCCGAAGGCCACGGTCTGCTCCACGCCCGGCGCGCCTTGCAGCTGCGCCGACAGCGTCGCCAGGTCGTCGCCTTCCACGCTCCAGGTCGACAGCCGCTGGCTCGCCACCACTTCATCGGCGGTGCCCTGCGCCAGCAGCCTGCCGTAGGCGATATAGGCAAGCTTGTGGCAGCGCTCGGCCTCGTCCATGTAGTGCGTGCTGACCAGCACCGAGATGCCGCGCGCGGCCAGCTGGTGCAGCTGCTCCCAGAAGTCGCGCCGCGCCTTGGGATCGACGCCGGCGGTGGGCTCGTCGAGCAGCAGCAGCTCGGGCTCGTGCAGCAGGCACGCCGCCAGCGCCAGGCGCTGCTTCCAGCCGCCTGACAGCGCGCCGGCCAGCTGCGCCGAGCGCGTCGCCAGGCCCAGGTCTTCGAGCGCGCGCTCGACGGCTTCACGCCGATTCGGCATGCCGTACACGCGCGCGACGAAGTCCAGGTTCTCGCGGATCGACAGGTCGTCCCAGTACGAGAACTTCTGCGTCATGTAGCCGACGCGGCGCTTGATCTGGTCGGACTCGGTCAGGATGTCGTAGCCCAGGCAGGTGCCCGCGCCGGAGTCCGGCGTCAGCAGGCCGCACATCATGCGGATCGAGGTGGTCTTGCCGCTGCCGTTGGGGCCGAGGAAGCCGAAGATCTCGCCGCGCGCGACCTGCATGGAGAGGTCATTGACGACATGCTTGTCGCCGAAGTGCTTGTTCAGGCCGCGCACGTCGATGGCGAGGCCGAGGTTGTTGCGGCTGCCGTTGGCGCTCGTGTTCATTGCCGCACCACTTCCACCGGCTGGCCGGGCCGTAGCTTGGGCGCGTCGGCGGCGGACGGCCGCGCCTCGACCAGGAACACCAGTTTGCGCCGGGTCTCGTTGCTGTAGATCACCGGCGGCGTGTACTCGGCCTCGTTGGCGACATAGGTGATGGTGGCGGCCACCGGCGCGGCGCAGCCGTCGCAGCGCACCTGCAGCGCCTGGCCGTTGCGCAACGCGCCGACCACGGTTTCCGGCACATAGAAGCGCACCTTGACGTTGCCCGGCGGCAGCATGCGCACCACCGGACTGCCCGCCGGCACCCATTCGCCCAGGCGGTAGGGCACGTCGTAGACCAGCCCGGCCTGCGTCGCGGCGACGGTCTTGCGCGACAGCTTCCACTGCGCCTGCGCCAGCGCGGCGCGTGCGGCCGCCACCTGCGCGGCCTGCGCCGCCTGCTGCGCCTCGCGTCCCGGCAGGCGCGCCACGTCGATATCGCGCTGCAGTTCGCGCACGCGCGCGGCGTCACTGTTGGCCTGCGCGCGCGATTCGTCGAGCTGCGCCCGGGCGATGCCGCCGATCTCGTACTGGCGCTGGTCGCGCCGCAAGGCCGCGGCGCTGCGCTGGGCCTGCGCCTGCGCCTGCGCGAGCTGGGCCCGGCTGACCTCGACTTCGAGCGGGCGCTTGCCGGTCTTCAGGTCCTGCAGCGTGGCTTCGGCGGCGCGCAGCTGGTCTTCGGCCTGCTGGCGCGCGGCGCGCTCGTCGTCGGCTTCGAGCGCGAACAGCGCCGCGCCCTGGCCGACCTGCTGGCCGCGCTGCACCGAGAGCGCGTCGAGGCGCCCGGCGAAGGGCGAGGCCACGCTGACGAATTCGCCTTCGACGTAGCCTTGCCAGCTATCGGTGCGGGCGTTGCCGCAAGCGGCGGCCAGCAACGCGGCGCCGAGCAGGGCAGCACCGCGCAGCGCTATGCGCAGGGGCGAACGATGGATGGAAGCAGCGTGGTTCATGCGGACTCCGGCGAATGCCTGGCGGTGCGGCCCTTCCGTTTGGCGGTGCCTGCGGGCGTGCTTGGCTGCGCCGTTGCCGGCGCCGCGGCCAGCCCATGCGTCAGCAGCGCCGTGACATGGCGCACCAGCGCGTCGGTATCGACCGCTTCCGCGCCGGGCAGCCGGCGCCAGATATGCGTGGTCGCCAGCGGCAGCAGCGTCAGCCCGATCAGCGACGGCACCACCAGCGCCGGTTGCAGGCCGGGATTGAGCTGCCCGCGCGCAATCGCCGCCGCCAGCGGCGCCATCAGCGCCCCGGCGCGATCCAGCGCGAAGCGCTTGAGCACGCGCTCGCGCAGCGCGCCGTCGTCGCTGGCCACTTCGCGGATCCACAGGCCCGGAAACCACGGCGTCTCGGCGACGGCGCGGATCAGCCGGGTGGCGATGCCGACCAGCATTTCCAGCGGCTCGTCGCCGGGCTGGCTGCCGGCAAAGAAGCGGGCCACCAGCGGCTGCACCTTCTCTTCGATCACGGCATCGAGCAGCAGGTCGCGGTCGCTGAAGTAGTAGTGCACCAGTGCCGGGGTGACGCCGGCCAGCGCCGCGATGGCCTTGACCGGCGTGCCGGCCACGCCTTGGCGCGAGAACAGCTCGGTCGCCGCGTCGAGAATGCGCTCGCGCTGGCCGGGCTGGCCCGCCGCCGGTCGGCCCGGGCTGCGCCTGGGGGGCTTGGGAGAGGCGGGTTTGCGGGGCATGGCGGCTGGCTCGGCGGAATTGGGGTGTTCAGCCCATATTAATTTTTGCGTTAATTAATTCAAGGACGGTTACAACTTGAGCTGTGCCGCGGGGGCGTCGGGAGGGTTGGGGGTACTAAAGTCGGCCAGCAAGCAACGTTGCCGCTGCATGTGGCGCAGGACGGTCCCCTCTCCCGCGAGCGGGAGAGGGGAGCAAATGGCGCGGTAGAGAGCTACCGTCGCGGACTTCCGAGAGAACTACGGTCGAGACCTAGCGGAAAACACCGGCTTACTGCCGCGCATTCCTCTTGTTATCCGGCCACGCCGTATTGAAGTTGGTGCGGAACGGATTGATATCCAGCCCGCCACGCCGCGTATAGCGCGCATACACCGCCAGCTTGACCGGCTTGCACTGGCGCATCACGTCCATGAAGATGCGCTCGACGCATTGCTCGTGGAACTCGTTGTGGTTGCGGAACGAGATCAGGTACTTGAGCAGCCCTTCCTGGTTGATCGGCGCGCCGACGTAGCGGATCTGCACGCTGCCCCAGTCCGGCTGGCCGGTCACCAGGCAGTTGGACTTGAGCAGGTGCGACACCAGTGTTTCTTCCACCGGCGTCTCTTCCTGGTCCGCGCTCAGCAGTTCCGGCGCTGGCTCGTAGCGGTCCACCTCGATGTCGAGGCGGTCGAGCAGCAGGCCGTCGAGCTCGCCCATCTTCTGCGTGCCGAGCTCCGCTTCGGTCACCAGCCGCACCTGCACGGTGCCGCCGGTGGCTTCGGACAGGTCATGGTGCAGCAGCTGCTGCAGCGCTTCGGGCGAAGCGATCCGGGTCTGGTTGAACGAGTTCAGGTAAAGCTTGAACGATTTGGACTCGACGATGTTGGGCGTGTCCGACGGGATGATGAAGGTGGCCAGCGCCACCTGCGGCTTGCCCTTCAGGTTCAGCCACGACAGCTCGTACGCGTTCCAGATGTCGACGCCGAAGAACGGCACCGGCCTGCCCTCGGGCAAGCCGATCTCGGTGCGCTTGGGCTGGCGCGGGATCGGGAACAGCAGGGTGGCGTCGTACTCGGTTTTGTAGGCCGAGGGCTTGCCCAGCGGCGAGTGTTCGGGGAGGCTCATGGGGCGCTCGGCGGATATCGGGACAATCAGGACAGGAACAGCTTGTACACCGGGTTGTCGGTCTCGTCCCAGTGTACGTAACCCAGCGTCGAAAGGAAGGCGCGGAAGGCGCGCTTCTCGTTCTTCGGCACCTGGATGCCGACCAGGATGTTGGAGGTGTCCGCCCCCTGGTTGCGGTAGTGGAACAGGCTGATGTTCCAGTTCGGGCTCATGCTCGACAGGAACTTCATCAGCGCGCCCGGGCGCTCCGGGAACTCGAAGCGGTACAGCAGCTCGTCGTGCGCCAGCGCCGAGCGCCCGCCCACCATGTAGCGGATATGCTGCTTGGCGAGCTCGTCGTTGGACAGGTCGAGCGTGTCGAAGCCGTGCTTGCGGAAGCTGGCGGCGATCTTGTCGTTTTCGGCGCGGCTCGCGATCTGCACGCCGACGAAGATATGCGCCATGCTGGTGTCGGCGATGCGGTAGTTGAACTCGGTCACGTTGCGCGTGCCGACCAGCTCGCAGAAACGCTTGAAGCTGCCGCGCTCTTCCGGGATGGTCACGGCGAACACGCCTTCGCGGGCCTCGCCCACCTCGGCACGTTCGGCGACAAAGCGCAGGCGGTCGAAGTTCATGTTGGCGCCGCAGGCGATCGCCACCAGGTGCTGGCCCTTGAGCTTCTCGCGCTCGGCGTAGGCCTTCAGGCCCGCCACCGCCAGCGCGCCGGCCGGCTCGAGGATGCTGCGGGTGTCCTGGAACACGTCCTTCACGCCCGCGCAGATCGCGTCGGTATCGCACAGGATGATGTCGTCGACCAGTTCGCGCGTGACGCGGAAGGTCTCCTTGCCGACCAGCTTCACCGCGGTGCCGTCCGAGAACAGGCCCACTTCCTTCAGCTCGATGCGCTTGCCGGCATCGACCGAGCGCTTCATCGCGTCCGAATCGACGGTCTGCACGCCGATGACCTTGATCTCGGGACGCACCGCCTTGATGTACGCGGCGACGCCGGAGATCAGCCCGCCACCGCCGATGGCGACGAACACGGCATGGATCGGGCCCGGGTGCTGGCGCAGGATTTCCATGGCGATGGTGCCCTGGCCGGCGATCACCTCGGGGTCGTCGAACGGGTGGATGAAGGTCAGCTTGTGCTTCTTCTCCAGCACCGCGGCGTGGTTGTAGGCGTCGCTGTAGGACTCGCCGTGCAGCATGATCTCGACCCACTGGCCGCCGCGCTCGCGCACGGCGTCGATCTTCACCTGCGGCGTGGTCACCGGCATGGCGATGATGGCCTTGCATTGCAGCCGGGCCGCGGCCAGCGCCACGCCCTGCGCGTGGTTGCCGGCCGACGCGGCGATCACGCCGCGCTTGAGCTCTTCCGGCGACAGCGAGGCCATCTTGTTGTACGCGCCGCGCAGCTTGAAGGAGAAGACCGGCTGGGTGTCCTCGCGCTTGAACCAGACCGAGTTGCCGGTGCGGGCCGACAGCTGGTGAGCGTAGGTCAGTTCGGTTTCCTGCGCCACGTCATAGACCTTGGCGGTCAGGATCTTCTTCAAATAATCGGGTCGGGCGGCGGACTGGCGGGTCATGGTCTCGGGGCTGGCCGGCGCGCGCGCGGCAGGCGCGCAAAAAAGCCGGGAAATTCTGGCGGAAACCGTCAATGATAAAGGATGCCGGCCTCGCGCACCCCGGCCGTGAGACCCGGCAGCCCCCTGGCGACAGTGCCCGCCACACCACGGCCACGCCTGACGGAGTGGATCGGCATTCACTTGCGGTCGGGCGGGAATGTGGGCGGGCAGGCCGGCGTCGCACTTGCATCGGCCCGGGGTTACGCTTGCGCCATGTAGGACGGCGCCCGGTGGACGCCGGTCAAAACGACGTGTTACGGTTTCACGCGATGCCACAGCTACCGCTAATCGAACCCAATACCGCCCTGTTTCTCGACTTCGACGGCACGCTGGCCGACCTGGCCCCGCGGCCCGAACTGGTGCAGATCGAACCAGAACTGGTCGGCACGCTGCGCACGCTGTACCAGCGTCTGGACGGCGCGCTGGCCGTCATCTCCGGGCGGCCGATCCTCGAACTCGACCACTTCCTGCAGCCGCTGCAATTGCCCGCGGCCGGCATCCACGGCGCCGAATTCCGCACCGACGGCGGCATGGTGTCGAAGACCCACGCCCCCGGGCTCGAACCGCTGATTCCCCACCTGGAAGCGCTGGTGCGCGCCTACCCGGCGCTGCGGCTGGAGCGCAAGTCGGTCGCGGTCGCGATCCACTACCGGCAGGCACCCGAGCTGGCCGGCATCGTCGATGCCGCCGTCACTGACGTATTGCGCCATGCGGTCGGCCTGGAAGCGCTGCCGGGCAAGATGGTGGTCGAGATCAAGCCGGCCGGCGTCGACAAGGGCGATGCCATCGCGGCCTTCATGAAGACCGCGCCGTTTGCCGAGCGCGTGCCGCTCTTTGCCGGCGACGACATGACCGACGAGCCCGGCTTCGCCGCGGTGCGCAAGCTGGGCGGGCTGGGCGTGCTGGTGGGCCAGCGCGAGACCGTCGCCGCGGTGAGCGTGCCCGGCCCGGCGGCGCTGCGCAGCTGGCTGCACCGCTCGGCGCATGCGCTGGCGTCATCCGCAAGCGCCGGCGCACCGCGCGCCGTGCCCCACGAGGCCGGGCCAGGCCGCGGCCGGCGCCCCACGACATCGTAACGGAGAACCCGACGTGACCAACCCGAGCAGCCCGGCCGAGCTGGGCAAGCCGCCGACCGAGGGCGTGAATCGAACCGTCGACGGCGGCACGCGCTTCGCCAACCCGTCGCTGTCGCTTGGCATGATCGGCAACTGCGCCATCTCGGCGCTGGTCGATTGCCGCGGACGCATCGTCTGGTCCTGCCTGCCGCGCTTCGACGGCGACCCGGTGTTCAATGCGCTGCTGGACCCCAGCGAGAACGCCGGCCATTTCTCGATCGAGATCGAGGACTTCCATTCGTCGCGGCAGTGGTACGAGCCCAATACCGCGGTGCTGCGCACGCGATTGACGGACATCCACGGCAACTGCCTGGAGATCACCGACTTCGCCCCGCGCTTTTTCCGGCTTGGACGCTATTTCCGCCCGACCACGCTGATCCGCCGCATGCGCCCGGTGCGCGGCGCGCCGCGTGTGCGCGTGGTGGTGGCGCCGCGCTTCGAATGGGGCCGCAAGGCGCCGCAGATCACGCGCGGCAGCAGCCACGTGCGCTACATCGGCGACGACATGACGCTGCGCATGACCACCGACGCGCCGCTTGCCTACGTGCTGTCGCATACGCCGTTCCTGGTCACGCGCGGGCATAACTTCATCCTGGGCCCGGACGAGACCCTGGCGCACGGCGTGGAAGAGACCGCGCGCGATTTCGAGCAGGAGACCACCGCCTACTGGCGCCTGTGGAGCCGCCGGCTGGCGGTGCCGCGCGAATGGCAGGACGCGGTGATCCGCGCCGCCATCACGCTGAAGATGTCGCTGTACGAAGAGACCGGCGCCATCGTCGCGGCCATGACCACCAGCATTCCGGAAGCGCCGGGCAGCGGCCGCAACTGGGACTACCGCTTCTGCTGGCTGCGCGACGCGTTCTTTGTGGTGCGCGCGCTCAACAGCCTGTCTGAGGTCGGCACCATGGAGGACTACCTGCGCTGGCTGTCCAACGTGGTGATGCAGTCGCAGGACGGCCATATCCAGCCGTTGTACGGCATCGGCCTGGAGCGCGAGTTGCCCGAAAGCATGCTCGACCACCTGCCCGGCTACCGCGGCATGGGGCCGGTGCGCGTCGGCAACCAGGCGCAGGAGCACTTCCAGCATGACGTCTATGGCAACGTGGTGCTGGGCGCGGCGCAGGCCTTCCATGACCACCGGCTGCTGCATCGCGGCGGCGCCGCCGAATTCGGCCGGCTGGAAACCGTAGGCGAGCAGGCGGTGCGGGTGTTCGGCACGCCCGACGCCGGCATGTGGGAGCTGCGCACGCGGGCGCGCGTGCATACCTCGTCGGCATTGATGAGCTGGGCCGCCTGCGACCGGCTGGCCAAGATCGCCGAGAAGCTGGTGCTGCCCGAGCGCGCCGCGTACTGGCACAGCCACGCCCATCGCATGAAGGAGCAGATCCTGGCCGAGTCGTGGAGCGAGTCGCGCCAGGCCTTTGCCGAGAGCTTCGGTGGCCGCGAGCTCGACGCCAGCGTGCTGCTGATGGCCGAGGTCAACTTCATCGACCCGCGCGACCCGCGCTTCATCGCCACCGTCAAGGCGCTGGAGACTTCGCTGTGCGATGGCCCCTATATGCGCCGCTACGAGGCCCCGGACGATTTCGGCAAGCCCGAGACCGCGTTCAATATCTGCACCTTCTGGCGCATCGACGCGCTGGCGCGCATCGGCCGCCGCGACCAGGCGCGCGAAATCTTCGAGGCCATGCTGGCCGCGCGCAACCCGCTCGGGCTGCTGTCCGAGGATACCCATCCGGTGACCGGCGAGATGTGGGGCAATTTCCCGCAGACCTATTCGATGGTCGGCCTGATCAATGGCGCCATGCGGCTGTCGGCGCCGTGGGATACGGTGATCTGAGAGGCGACGCGCGAGCGGGAGGGCGGCACCCCGCGCGCGGCAGGCAGCGCCGGCACCAAGAACAAGGAACTGAAAAAGAACATCTATGCCAAGACTTGTAGCGGTATCCAATCGGGTTGCAGATCCACGCAACGTCGCCGCGGGCGGCCTGGCCGTCGCGCTGTCCGAGGCCCTGCGGCAGACCGGCGGCCTGTGGTTCGGCTGGAGCGGCAAGGCGCTGGAAACCGCCCAGGGTGGCACGCCCGGCGAAGGCGACCTGCACCTGCAGCAAGCCGGCAATGTCACGCTGGCCACCGTCGACCTGAGCCGCGAGGACCACGACGCCTATTACCTGGGCTACAGCAACGGCGTGCTGTGGCCGGTGTTCCACTACCGGCTCGACCTGGCGGATTTCGATTCCAACTTCCTCAACGGCTACCGGCGCGTGAACCAGCTGTTCGCGCGCAAGCTGGCGCCGCTGCTGCAGCCCGACGACATCATCTGGATCCACGACTACCACCTGATCCCGCTGGCGTCCGAGCTGCGCGCGATCGGCTGCGGGCAGAAGATCGGCTTCTTCCTGCACGTGCCGCTGCCACCGCCGCTGATCCTGGCCGCGATCCCGCAGCACGAGTGGCTGATGCGCGCGCTGTTTGCCTACGACCTGCTCGGCTTCCAGAGCCATGCCGATGTCGAGCATTTCTCGCGCTACGTGCAGGCCGAAGCGCAGGCCGAGCCGATGGGCGAGCACCGCTACCGCGCCTTCCACCGCACGGTGCGGGCGCAGGCGTTCCCGATCGGCATCGACGTCGACGAGTTCATGGAACTGGGCCGCGGCGAGGAAGCGCAGGAAACCTACGAGATGATGTGCGCGCAATATGCGCGCCGCCGGCTGCTGCTGGGCATCGACCGGCTCGACTATTCCAAGGGCCTGCCGCAGCGGCTCAAGGCGTTCTACCGGCTGCTGGCCGAGTACCCCGAGAACCGCTCGAGCGCAACGCTGGTGCAGATCGCCGCGCCCTCGCGCGAATCGGTCGACGCCTATGTCGACCTGCGCCGCGAGATGGAGCAGCTGAGCGGCTCGATCAACGGCGAGTTCGGTGAGCTCGACTGGATGCCGGTGCGCTATATCCACCGCACCACCGCGCGCAAGCGGCTGCCCGGGCTGTGCCGCGCCAGCCGCGTGGCGCTGGTGACGCCGCTGCGCGACGGCATGAACCTGGTGGCCAAGGAGTTCATCGCGGCGCAGGACCCGGAGGATCCGGGCGTGCTGGTGCTGTCGCGCTTTGCCGGCGCCGCCGAGCAGCTGCGCGAGGCGCTGCTGGTCAACCCCTACGACACACGCGCCACCGCGCAGGCGATCCAGCAGGCGCTGCACATGCCGCTGGCCGAGCGCCAGCAGCGCCACCAGAAACTGCTGGAGCGCATCCGCGCGCAGGATGTGCACTGGTGGAGCCGTGAATATCTGCGCGCATTGACCGAGACCGAAGGCGCATAGAGACGGCGCGTTGCGGTCGGGGAGCAAGACCATGAGCGAAGAAAA
The DNA here is from genome assembly GCF_041726985.1 of Cupriavidus nantongensis. Lineage (GTDB taxonomy): Bacteria > Pseudomonadota > Gammaproteobacteria > Burkholderiales > Burkholderiaceae > Cupriavidus > Cupriavidus nantongensis_A. Next base: position 409,465 of record NZ_CP168303.1, read on the forward strand.
CCTGGCAGCGCAATCGTGCACGCCTTGCCGCGGCGGCGTGCCGCCGCTGACGCCCGACGAGGCCGAGGCCCTGCTGCAGCAGGCGCCCGGCTGGGAACTGGCCGATGGCGCGACGCGGCTCGAACGGCGTTTCACCTTCGGCAATTTCGCGCAGGCGCTGGCCTTCGTGACCGGCGTCGGCCAGCTGGCCGAGGCGCAGGGGCATCATCCCGAGATCAGCTTCGGCTGGGGACATGCGACGGTGTCATGGCGCACGAAGAAGATCAAAGGGTTACACCGCAATGATTTCATCATGGCGGTGAAGACGAGCGAGATGGCCGAGGGGCAGCAGGGCGGCGGCTGAGGCCAACGCTGTTTGCACGACGGCGCGCGGCGTTAGCGTTTGAACCACCGCAAGCCGGACACCAGCAGCAGAGCGAAGCCCTGCCGTATGCGTGCGTCTCAGCGCAAATCCGCCGGCGTATCGATATCCCGGAACGCCCCCTCGTCCTCAGTCAGGATCCGCGTCACCGGCTTGTCCTTCAGCAGCGCGCGCGCGCCTTCGTCGCCGTCCAGCGCCAGCAGGGCGTCGCGCCAGGCCGCGCCAAAGCCCACCGGATGGCCGCGTTGCCCGTTGCGCCACGGCGCGGCGATGGTGTCGGGCGAGGTGATGGTCAGCGCTACCGCGCGGATCAGCTCCATCGGCAGCCACGGCATGTCGGCCAGCGCCACCACCCAGCCGCGCGCTTCCGGCGTCGCCGCGACGGCGGCGCGCAGCGCCGCGCCCATGCCGGCTTCGGCCTCGGGCGCCTCCAGTACGCGGCAGCCGCCCCGGCGCAATTCCTGGGCCAGCGCCGGGTTGCCGGGGCGGATCACGGCGATCGACTCCGGCAGGGCCGCCGCCAGCGTGCGCGCGCTGCGCCACGCCACCGTGCGGCCACCCGGCAGGACTTCAAGCAGCTTGTTGCGCTGGCCGGCGGCATCGAAGCGGCGGCCGAAGCCCGCGGCCAGCAGGATGCCGGTGGGCAGGTCGGTGCGGAGCAGGGGAGCGTTGGGGGCGGCGGTCATGGCGGCACTCGCGGGGTCGTCAGGCAGGATCGGGCGCCACGTCGCAGCTGCTGCCGGTGCTGGCCGCCATTTCGCGCGCGGCCTTGGCGCCTTCCACCTGCAGGATGTCGGGCAGCGACACATGGTTCTTGGCCGCGATCACCTCGGCCAGGATCGATATCGCGATCTCCGGCGGCGTGCGGCTGCCGATATAGATGCCCACCGGGCCGTGCAGCCGTGCCAGCTGCAGCTCGGTCAGGTCGAATTCCTTGAGCCGTTCGCGGCGCGCCTGGTTGTTGCGGCGCGAACCGAGCGCGCCAACATAGAAGGCGCGGGTGCGCAGCGCTTCCATCAACGCCAGGTCGTCCAGCTTGGGGTCGTGCGTCAGCGCAATCACCGCGCAGCGCTCGTCCAGCTTCATGTCGGTGACGGTGTCGTCCGGCATGGTGCGCACCATGGTGACGCCGGGGATGTCCCAGGTCTCGGTGTATTCCTCGCGCGGGTCGCACACGGTGACCTGGAAGCCCAGGCCGACGGCGATCTGGCACAGGTACTTGGACAGCTGTCCGGCGCCGATCACCAGCATGCGGTAGCGCGGGCCGTGGATGGTCAGCAGGGTCTTGCCGTCGAACGCCAGCCCGTCGGTGGCGCTGGCCGGGCCCAGCGTGGCCACGCCGGTGGCCATGTCCAGCGTGCGTGCGACCAGGCGGCCGTTCTCTACGGCATCGAGCAGTTCGGCAATGCCGCTGGCCGGCTTGAGCGGCTCGGCGACCAGCTCGATGGTGCCGCCGCACGGCAGGCCAAAGCGGTGCGCCTCCTCGGCGCTGATGCCGTACTTGATCGCCTCGGGCCGGTCCGAGGTGATGCCTTGCCGGCGCACGCGGTCGATGATGTCGTCCTCGATGCAGCCGCCCGAGACCGAGCCCACCACCAGGCCGTCGTCGCGCACCGCCAGCATCGCACCCTCGGGCCGGGGCGACGAGCCCCAGGTCCGCACTACCGTCACCAGCAGCACGCGATGGCCTTGCTGTTGCCACTGCACGCTGTTCTTCAGGACTTCGAGATCCACGCTGTCCATGATCGTTTCCGCTTCGCTTGTTCTGTCGGTTCGTTATCGGGGCTATCGCCGGCGGCTGCGGCGGGGGCGCCCTCGGCCGCTGGCGTGCTGTCTGTGGCGTCAGGGGTGACGGCCTCGGTGAAGCGCGCAAAGAAGGTATCAGCCATCTTGCGTGCCGCGGCGTCCACCAGCCGCGAGCCGATCTGGGCGATCTTGCCCCCCACCTGGGCGTTGACGGTATAGGTCAGGACAGTTTCATCCCCGTCTGGTTCCAACCGGACCTGGGCGCTGCCCTTGCCGAAGCCCGCCGCGCCACCCTGGCCGTCGAAACGGATGGTGTAGCTGTCGGGCGCCTGGATGTCTTCCAGCGCCATGCGACCCTTGAAGCGCGCCTTGACCGGGCCCACCGCGGCCGTCATGGCCAGCAGGTAGGCGTGGTCGCCGTCGGGCTCGATACTCTCACATCCGGGGATGCATTGCTTGAGCAGCTCGGTGTCGTTGAGCGCTTCCCATGCCACCTGCTGCGGGACCGGCAGGCGCTGGCTCTGGTTCATTTCCATGGCGGGGCTTCCTTGTAGGGCGTGGCGGTAGTGGCGGATCTGGCGGCCCGGGCGGGGCCGCCGTGGTCGGACAGCAGCGTCTCGAGCGCCAGCAGGCTGTCCAGGTTATGGGCCGGCCGCAGCGCGTCGACGTAAGGCAGGATGGCCTGCACGCCACGCGCCTGCGGCGTGAAGCCGGGGTAGCGCAGCAGGGGATTGAGCCAGACGATGCGGTGGGCAAAGCGGCGCAGCCGCGCCATCTCCTCGCCCAGCAGCTCGATCTGCTCGTGGTCCAGGCCGTCGGTGACCAGCAGCACGGTGGCGCGCCCGGACAGCGTGCGCCGCGCCCAGTGGCGGTTGAAGCTCGCCAGCGCGGCGCCGATGCGGGTGCCGCCGGCCCAGTCGCGCACCTGGCCGGTGATGACGGCGACGGCCTCGTCCGGGTCGCGTTCGCGCAGCGAGCGGGTGATATTGGTCAGCCGCGTGCCGAACAGGAACACCGCCAGCCGTTCGCGCGACTGCATCAGCGCGTGGCAGAAGTACAGCACCGCGCGCGAGTACTGGCTCATCGAGCCGGAAATGTCGAGCAGCAGCACCAGCGGCGGCTTGCGCTCGGCATGCTTGCGGAATTTCCAGCGCAGCCACTCGCCGTGCTGGCGCACCGCCAGGCGCGCGCTGGCGCGCAGGTCGGCGTGGGTGCCGCAGGTGGCGGCGCGAAGCCGGCGCGTGCGCTGCAGCGCCAGGCGGGCGCGGCGGGTGCGCACCAGGTGCTGCAGCGCGCGCCATTCCTGCGCGCTGAGGGTCTCGAAATCGCGCTGCGCCAGGCGTTCCTGGTCGGAGAAGGTCAGCGGCACGTGGACGCGTTCTGCTTCGGTCTGCGCCGCGCGCGATGGCATGTCTGGCTGGCGCGCGGCGAGCGCATCGGCCAGCCGGTTGCTGCGCTTGGGCGGCGGCGCGCCCGCGTCGACGCGCGGCAGCAGCAGCGCGCGCAGCTTGCCTTCCCAGTCGGGGTCGCGCCAGAACAGGTCGAAGGCCGCATCGAACAGCGGCCGCTGGTCGGGGCCGGACAGCACCAGCGCCGCCAGCGCGGCGCGCACCTCGTCGCGCTGGCCGATATCCACCACGCGCAGCGCGGCCAGCGCATCGACCGCGTGCGCCGGCGACAGCGCAAAGCCGCCGTCGCGCAGCAGCCGCATGAAGTGGGTGACGTTGCGCGCCAGGACCGGCAGTCCCGCTGGCGGACCGCCGCTGCGCGCGCCGGCGTGAAGCATTGGCACAGCTCAGGCTCCCGGCGTGGCGCCCGCCAGCAATTCCGCCACGGTGGGGCCGTCGACGCGCGCCAGGTCGTCCTGGTACTTGAGCAGCACGCCCAGCGTATCGCGCACCGATTGTGGATCGAGCTCGGTGGTGCCCAGTGCGGCCAGCGCGCGGCACCAGTCGATGGCCTCGGCGATGCCAGGCGCCTTGAACAGGTCGATGCCGCGCAGCCGGTGCACGAAATCGATCGCCTGCGCCTGCAGCGCGGCCGCAGCCTCGGGCGCCCGCGCCGCGACGATCTGCAGCTCGCGCTCGCGCTCCGGATAGCCAACCCATTGGTACAGGCAGCGGCGCTTGAGCGCGTCATGCACCTCGCGCGTGCGGTTGGAGGTGATCACGATCAGCGGCGGGCGCTCGGCACGGATCACGCCGATCTCCGGGATCGACACCTGGAATTCAGACAGGACTTCGAGCAGGAACGCTTCAAAGGGCTCGTCGGCGCGGTCGATCTCGTCGATCAGCAGCACGCGCGGCACGTCGGGCGCGGCGGGGTCGGGCAGCAACGCCTCCAGCAGCGGGCGCTTGAGCAGGTAGTCGTCGTGGTACAGCGATTGCGCCTCGGGCCGCTCGCCGCGCGCCTCGGCCAGGCGCAACGCCATGATTTGCCGCGGGTAGTCCCATTCATACAGCGCGCTGGCGGCATCGAGCCCCTCATAGCACTGCAGCCGCAGCAGCCGCGTGCCGAGCACGCCGGCCATGGCCTGCGCCAATGCGGTCTTGCCGACGCCGGGTTCGCCTTCGAGGAACAGCGGGCGTTGCATGCGCAGCGCGAGGTAGAGCACCGTCGCGGTTTCGCGGTCGGCGAAATATTGCTGGTGGGCGAGCCGGGCGAGGGTGTCGTCGATGGAGGTGGGGAGCATGGGCGTTCTGGTTTGCCGACGCGCCTGGCACGCCAGCGGTTTGCTCCCCTCTCCCGCTTGCGGGAGAGGGGAGACAACATGCGGCAATGGAGACGCACTAACCCTTCAGCGCCGCCTCCACCGCCCTTGCCGCCAGCACCGGAATCAGATGCGCCCGGTACTCCGCCGACCCATGCAGGTCGCTGTTCAGCCTCGATGCATCGACCTTCACCCCGCGCGCCGCCTGCGCGGTGAAATTCGCCGACAGCGCCTGCTCCAGCGGCTGGCAACGGAACACGCTGTCTGCCGCGCCCGTGACCGCGACGCGCACCGTGTTGCCGGTGCGCGCCACCAGCACGCCGACCAGCGCGAAGCGCGACGCCGGGTTCGCAAACTTGGCGTAGGCGGCCTGGTCCGGTATCGGGAAGCGCACCGCGGTGATCAGCTCGTCCGCTTCCAGCGCGGTCTCGTAGAGACCCTTGAAGAAGTCGTCGGCCGCGATGCTGCGGCGGTCGGTGACCACGGTCGCGCCCAGTCCCAGCACGCCGGCCGGGTAGTCCGCCGCCGGATCGTCATTGGCCAGCGCGCCGCCGATGGTGCCCATCGCGCGCACCTGGCGGTCGCCGATGCCGCCGGCCAGCGCCGCCAGCGCCGGGATGCGCTGGCGCACCTCGGCGTTGGCTTCGACGTCGGCATGGCGGGCGGCGGCACCGATGACGATCTCCTTGCCTTCGACGCGGATCTCGGCCATGCCGGGGATGCGCGCGACGTCGACCAGCGTCGACGGCGATGCCAGCCGCAGCTTCATCGCCGCCAGCAGGCTCTGGCCGCCGCCGAGGAACTTGGCGTCGAGATCGGCCTTGAGCTTGGCCACTGCCGCCTTGGCATCCGCGGCGCGTTCAAAGTTGAATGCGTACATGTCGGTTTCCTTTGAGGTGCGGTGGCTCAGGGTTGGGGCTGCGCGGCCTGGATCGCCTGCCACACGCGATGCGGCGTGGCGGGCATCTGCACGTCCTTCACGCCCAGCGGCGACAGCGCATCGACCAGCGCGTTGATGAACGCCGGCGGCGAGCCGATGGCGCCGGCCTCGCCGCAGCCCTTCACGCCCAGCGGGTTGTGCGTGCATGGCGTGCCGCTGGCGGTCTCGACGGTGAAGTCGGGCAGGTCGCCGGCGCGCGGCATGGCGTAGTCCATGTACGAGCCGGTCAGCAGCTGGCCGCTGTCGTTGTCGTAGACGCACTGCTCCAGCATGGCCTGGCCCAGCCCCTGGCCGATGCCGCCATGCACCTGGCCCTCGACGATCATCGGGTTGATGATGTTGCCGAAGTCGTCGACCGCGGTGAACTTGACCACCTGCGACGCGCCGGTGTCGGGGTCGACCTCCACCTCGCACACATAGGCGCCGGACGGGTAGGTGAAGTTGGTCGGGTCGTAGAACGCGTTTTCGTTCAGGCCCGGCTCCAGCTTGTCGAGCGGGTAGTTGTGCGGGACGTAGGCGCTCAGCGCGACCTCGCCAAAGGTCTTGGTGCGATCGGTGCCGGCCACGCGGAACACGCCGTTGCTGAACTCGATGTCGCTGTCCGATGCCTCCAGCAGGTGCGCGGCGATCTTCTTGGCCTTGGTCTCGATCTTGTCGAGCGCCTTGACGATGGCCGAGCCGCCCACCGCCAGCGAACGCGAGCCATAGGTGCCCATGCCGAACGGCACGCGCCCGGTGTCGCCGTGCACGATCTCGACCTGGTCGAGCTGCAGCCCGAGGCGATCCGCCACTACCTGCGCGAAGGTGGTCTCGTGCCCCTGGCCATGGCTGTGCGAGCCGGTGAACACCGTCACCGTGCCGGTCGGGTGCACGCGGATCTCGCCCACCTCGAACAGGCCCGCGCGCGCGCCGAGCGCGCCGGCGATGTTGGAAGGCGCCAGGCCGCAGGCTTCGATGTAGCAGGAATAACCGAGGCCGCGCAGCTTGCCGCGCTGCTTTGCCTCATCGCGCCGTGCCGGGAAGCCCTTGACGTCGGCCAGTTCCTGCGCGCGCGCCAGGCAGGGCTCGTAGTCGCCGGTGTCGTAGGTCAGGCCCACCGGGGTGGCGTACGGGAACTGGCGGATAAAGTTCTTGCGGCGCAGCTCGGCCGGATCGAGGTTCAGCTCGCGCGCGGCGGTTTCGACCAGGCGCTCGACCACGAAGGTCGCTTCGGGCCGCCCCGCGCCACGGTAGGCATCGACCGGCGCGGTGTTGGTGAACACCGCCTTGACCTCCGCGTAGATCGCCGGGGTGGCGTACTGGCCGGCCAGCAGCGTCGCATAGAGAATGGTCGGCACGCTGCTGGCAAAGGTCGACAGGTAGGCGCCCATATTGGCGACCGTATGCACCCGCAGCGCCAGGAACTTGCCGTCGGCGTCGAGCGCGAGCTCGGCCCGGGTCACGTGGTCGCGGCCATGCGCGTCGGTCAGGAAGGATTCGCTACGATCCGCGGTCCACTTGACCGGCCGGCCGACCTTTTTCGAGGCCCAGGTCAGCGCCACGTCCTCCGGGTACAGGAAGATCTTGGAGCCGAAGCCGCCGCCGACGTCGGGCGCGATGATGCGCAGCCGCGATTCCGGCAGCCCCAGCACGAACGCGCCCATCAGCAGACGCTCGACATGCGGGTTCTGGCTGGCGACGTAGACGGTGTAGCTGTCGTCCTGGCGCGCATAGCTGGCGTTGACCGCGCGCGGCTCGATCGCGTTGGGAATCAGCCGGTTGTTGACGATCTCCAGCGTGGTCACGTGCGCGGCTTTGGCGAAGGCGGCGTCGGTGGCGGCCTTGTCGCCATGGCCCCAGGTGTAGCAGGTGTTGGCCGGGACGTCGTCGTGCACCAGCGTCGATGCCGACGCGGCATCGGCGGCGCCGACCACGGGCGGCAGCTCTTCGTAGTCGACATCGATCTGCTCGGCGGCGTCGCGCGCCTGCTGCAGGGTCTCGGCGATTACCAGCGCCACCTGGTCGCCGACGTGACGCACCTTGTCGTGGGCGATCACCGGGTGCGGCGGCTCTTTCATCGGCGTGCCGTCGATGCTGTGGATCAGCCAGCCGCAGGGCAGGCCGCCGACCTTGTCGGCGGCGAGTTCGGCGCCGGTCAGCACGGCGATCACGCCGGGCGCGGACTCCGCCGCGCTCTTGTCGATGGCGCGGATGCGCGCGTGCGCATACGGCGAGCGCAGGAAGTACCCGTAGCTCTGCTGCGGCAGCACGATGTCGTCGGTGTACTGGCCGTTGCCGGTCAGGTAGCGATAGTCTTCCTTGCGCTTGACGGAGGCGCCCACCAGGCGCTGGTTTTCAGGTGCGTTCATGGCGGTCTCCCCTTTATTCAGCGCTGGCCGCGGCGCCCTGCATGCCCGCCTGGCCCTGTTGCACCGCGCGCACGATGTTGTGGTAGCCGGTGCAGCGGCACAGGTTGCCTTCCAGGTGCTTGCGGATGGTGGCGGCGTCGGCGTCGGGATGTTCCTGGACCAGTGCGGTCGCGCTCATCACCATGCCCGGCGTGCAGAAGCCGCATTGCAGCCCGTGGCATTCGCGGAAGGCCTCCTGCATCGGGTGCAGGCCGTTGCCGACCTTGTCCCCGGCCAGTCCTTCGATGGTGGTCACGGTGGCGCCGTCCGCCTGCAGCGCCAGCAGGTTGCACGACTTGACCGCGCGGCCGTCCAGGTGGACCGTGCAGGCGCCGCATTGCGCGGTGTCGCAGCCGACGTGGGTGCCGGTCAGGCGCAGCTGTTCGCGCAGGAACTGGACCAGGAGGGTGTTGGGTTCTACCTGCGCGTCAACGGGCTTGCCGTTGACCGTCAGGCGGATCGGAATCGCCATGCTTGTCTCCATGTGGGGTGGACGCGCATGACCAATACCCAGATCCCCAAAGCAAAGCGCGGGACTGGCCACGACGCGGTACTGCCGCTTAAGACGGCTATAGGACGGCTAATTCGTGATATTGGTGCTGCCGCTGCAACTGCTGTTGGTGCGCCAGCGAACCTTGCGGCCGGCGCATCGGCACGGCCGGCGAACGTTTGGCCCCGACAGGCTCTAACAGTTAATCACAAATCCCGCACAGGTGCCATGTGGTTTGCCCGCGCCCCGTTTGGGGCACGGCCCGCTAGAATGAGCCGCGCCACCGGCCCTGCCCCCTTACATGGAAGCCTTCTTCGATTGGCTGTTCGAAACCGTTGCCTTGCCCAAGGTAGGCCTGCCCGCGATCTTCGTGGTCAGCCTGGTGTCGGCCACCTTGCTGCCGCTCGGCTCCGAGCCCGCAGTGTTCGGCTACGTCAAGCTCAATCCGCAGATGTTCTGGCCGGCGATCCTGGTGGCCACCGCCGGCAATACCGTCGGCGGCGCGATCGACTGGTGGCTGGGCTACGCCGCCAAGCTGGCGCTGGTGCGCTACCACAAGCGGCGCCGCGCGCGCGAGCACGAGGCCGAGCACCTCGAGCACCGCGCCCACGCGCGCAAGCCGCCCAAGCCCAAGCTCGATGCCCGCTATTTCCGCTGGATGCGCCGCCTGGGCCCGCCCACGCTGCTGCTGTCGTGGCTGCCCGGTGTTGGTGATCCATTGTGCACTCTGGCGGGTTGGCTGCGGTTGTCGTTCTGGCCCAGCCTGGCCTGGATGGCGGTCGGCAAGTTCCTGCGCTACCTGGTCATGACCGCCGCGCTGATGTGGATTCCGGATACTTTCTGGCAGAACATTGCGCACACGGTGAAGGCCTGGTTCTGATTCCGGCGCCCGCCGGGCCGTTTTTCGGGGCGCATCCGGCGCCCCGGAGAGGCGCTAATCCCTTGTTCCGACAAGGATTCCGTCATGTTGCGGTGCGGCGAAAGCAGGGCTTGCAGTACAATCGCCCTTTACTGAACGATTCGCGCACTGTCCCCGTGCGCAGCAGGAAGCGGTCCCCCCATGAACGCCCCACTCGTGCTCGACGCCAAGCTCGCCGCGCAGGACGCCCCGCCGCGCCTGCGTGAAATTCCCTATAACTACACGTCCTTCTCGGACCGCGAGATTGTCATCCGGCTGCTCGGCGAGGAAGCCTGGCGCATCCTGGACGAACTCCGCAGCGAGCGCCGCACCGGCCGCTCCGCCCGCATGCTGTACGAGGTGCTGGGCGATATCTGGGTGGTGCGCCGCAACCCCTACCTGCAGGACGACCTGCTGGAAAATCCCAAGCGCCGCCAGATGCTGGTGAGCGCGCTGCACCACCGCCTGAACGAGATCGAGAAGCGCCGCGCCGCCGACCGTGCCGAGCACGCTGAGCCCGCCGCCGAGGACCGCTCGCATCGCGTGGAGCAGCTGGTCGCCTTCGCCAAGCAGGCGATCGAGGACTTCAAGAACGAATTCGCCGCCGCCTACGACCTGCGCAAGCGCGCGCAGCGCGTGCTGGGCCGCGTCACGCAGAAGGACAACATCAAGTTCGACGGGCTGTCGCGCGTGTCGCACGTGACCGACGCCACCGACTGGCGCGTGGAATACCCGTTCGTGGTGCTGACCCCGGACACCGAGGAAGAGATCGCCGGCCTGGTCAAGGGCTGCTTCGAGCTGGGCCTGACCATCATCCCGCGCGGGGGCGGCACCGGCTACACCGGCGGCGCCGTGCCGCTGACGCCGATGAGCGCGGTGATCAATACCGAGAAGCTGGAGCAGCTCGGGCCGGTCGAGCAGACCGACCTGCCGGGCGTGCCGCACAAGGTCGCCACTATCTTCGCCGGCGCCGGCGTGGTGACGCGCCGCGTCGCTGACGCGGCCGACCGGGCCGGGCTGGTGTTCGCGGTCGACCCGACCTCGATCGACGCCTCGTGCATCGGTGGCAACGTCGCCATGAATGCCGGCGGCAAGAAGGCCGTGCTGTGGGGCACCGCGCTCGACAACCTGGCCTGGTGGCGCATGGTGGACCCGGAGGGCAACTGGCTGGAGATCACCCGGCTGGACCACAACCTGGGCAAGATCCACGACGTGCCGGTGGCCACCTTCGAGCTGAAGTGGTCGGACGGCAACCGCGCACCGGGCGAGAAGGTGCTGCGCACCGAGACCTTGGCGATCGAGGGGCGCAAGTTCCGCAAGGAAGGCCTGGGCAAGGACGTCACCGACAAGTTCCTGGCGGGCCTGCCGGGCGTGCAGAAGGAAGGCTGCGACGGCATCATCACCAGCGCGCGCTGGATCCTGCACCGCATGCCCAAGCACATCCGCACCGTGTGCCTGGAGTTCTTCGGCCAGGCGCGCGACGCCATCCCCAGCATTGTCGAGATCAAGGACTACCTCGACGCCGAGACCAAAAAGCCGGGCGGCGCCATCCTGGCCGGCCTCGAGCACCTGGATGAGCGCTATCTGCGCGCGGTCGGCTACGCCACCAAGAGCAAGCGCAACGCCTTCCCGAAGATGGTGCTGATCGGCGATATCGTCGGCGACGATGAAGACGCCGTGGCGCGCGCCACCTCGGAAGTGATCCGCATGGCCAACGGCAAGAGCGGCGAAGGCTTTATCGCCGTCAGCCCCGAGGCGCGCAAGAAGTTCTGGCTGGACCGCTCGCGCACCGCCGCCATCGCCAAGCACACCAACGCCTTCAAGATCAACGAAGACGTGGTGATCCCGCTCAACCGCATGGGCGAGTACACCGACGGCATCGAGCGCATCAATATCGAGCTGTCGATCAAGAGCAAGCTGCAGCTGGTCGATACGCTGGAAGCCTTCTTCGCGCGCGGCAACCTGCCGCTGGGCCGCAGCGACGACGCCAACGAGATCCCCAGCGCCGAGCTGCTGGAAGACCGCGTGCAGCACGCGCTGACGCTGCTGCGCGAGATCCGCGCGCGCTGGCGCTACCTGCAAGGCCATCTGGACACGCCGCTGGCGCAGGCCAAGGCCTCGCTGATCGGGCACGGGCTGGGGCTGCTGGGGCAGGAGTTCGAGGCGCGGCTGCAGCAGCAGCCGGACGCCACCGTGTTCCATCTGCTGCAGGACCGCACCATCCGCGTCTCGTGGAAGACCGAGATCCGCGCCGAGCTGCGCAAGATCTTCAACGGCGGCGAGTTCAAGCCGATCCTGGATGAAGCCCAGAAGATCCACAAGCAGGTGCTGCGCGGCCGCGTCTTCGTCGCGCTGCACATGCATGCCGGCGACGGCAACGTGCACACCAACATCCCGGTCAATTCCGACGACTACGACATGCTGCAGGACGCGCACCGCGCGGTGGCCCGCATCATGGACCTGGCGCGTTCGCTGGATGGCGTGATCTCGGGCGAGCATGGCATCGGCATCACCAAGCTGGAATTCCTGACCGAGGAAGAGATCGGCGACTTCCGCGCCTACAAGCAGAAGGTCGATCCGCAGGGCCGCTTCAACAAGGGCAAGCTGCTGCCGGGCGCCGACCTGCGCAACGCCTATACGCCGTCGTTCGGGCTGATGGGGCATGAGTCGATCATCATGCAGCAGAGCGACATCGGCGCCATTGCCGAGAGCGTCAAGGACTGCCTGCGCTGCGGCAAGTGCAAGCCGGTGTGCGCCACCCACGTGCCGCGCGCCAACCTGCTGTACAGCCCGCGCAACAAGATCCTGGCGACCTCGCTGCTGGTCGAGGCCTTCCTGTACGAAGAGCAGACCCGCCGCGGCATTTCGGTCAAGCACTGGGACGAGTTCTCCGACGTGGCCGACCACTGCACCGTGTGCCACAAGTGCGTGACGCCGTGCCCGGTCAAGATCGACTTCGGCGACGTGTCGATGAATATGCGCAACCTGCTGCGCAAGATGGGGCAGAAGAAGTTCAACCCCGGCACCGCGGCGTCGATGTTCTTCCTCAACGCCACCAACCCCGAGACCATCAACCTGACCCGCAAGGTCATGATCGACTGGGGCTACAAGGCGCAGCGCCTGGGCAACGACGTACTGAAGAAGATCGCCAGGAAGCAGACCGCGCATCCGCCCGCGACGGTCGGCAAGCCGCCGGTGCGCGAGCAGGTGATCCACTTCATCAACAAGAAGATGCCGGGCAACCTGCCCAAGAAGACCGCGCGCGCGCTGCTCGACATCGAAGACAACGAGATCGTGCCGATCATCCGCGACCCGAAGGCGACCACGCCGGAAACGGAAGCGGTGTTCTACTTCCCGGGCTGCGGCTCGGAGCGGCTGTTCTCGCAGGTCGGCCTGGCGACGCAGGCGATGCTGTGGCACGTCGGCGTGCAGACCGTGCTGCCGCCGGGCTACCTGTGCTGCGGCTATCCGCAGCGCGGCAACGGCCAGTACGACAAGGCCGAGAAGATCGTCACCGACAACCGCGTGCTGTTCCACCGCGTCGCCAACACGCTGAACTACCTCGACATCAAGACCGTGGTGGTCAGCTGCGGCACCTGCTACGACCAGCTCGCCGGCTATGAATTCGACAAGATCTTCCCGGGCTGCCGCATCATCGACATCCACGAGTACCTGCTCGAGAAGGGCGTCAAGCTGGAAGGCGTGACCGGTACGCGCTACATGTACCACGATCCCTGCCACACGCCGATCAAGACGGTCGATCCGACCAAGCTGGTCAACGACCTGATGGGCGGCAACGCCGGCCTGGGCAAGATCGAGAAGAACGAGCGCTGCTGCGGCGAGTCCGGCACGCTGGCGGTGACCCGTCCTGACATTTCGACCCAAGTCCGCTTCCGCAAGGAAGAAGAAATGACCAAGGGCGCCGACAAGCTGCGCGCCGACGGCTTCACCGGGGACGTCAAGATCCTGACCAGCTGCCCGTCGTGCCTGCAGGGGCTGTCGCGCTACAAGGAAGATGCGTCGGTGCAGGCGGACTACATCGTGATCGAGATGGCCAAGCACCTGCTGGGCGAGAACTGGATGCCGGAGTATGTGGCGAAGGCCAATGCGGGTGGCATCGAGCGCGTGCTGGTGTAAGCCATCGCCATGACGCGCTCTCCCAACTGCCCCCTCTGCGAAACCGACGGCGGCGAACTGGTCTGGATGGGCGACCGAGCCCGCCTGATCCTGGTCGAGCATGACCGCTTCCCCGGCTTCTGCCGCATCGTCTGGAACGATCACGTGGCCGAGCTGAGCGACCTGGATGAAGGCGACCAGGCCTGGCTGATGCGGCTGGTGGCGCGCGTCGAGCGCGTGGTGCGCGAGGTGATGGCGCCCGACAAGGTCAACCTGGCGGCGTTCGGCAACATGGTGCCGCACCTGCACTGGCACATCATTCCGCGCTACCGCTGGGACACGCATTTCCCCGAGGCGATCTGGGCCGCGCCGCAGCGCGCGGCGGACCCCGTGCGCGTGCAGGAACTGGCCAGCCGGCTGCCGGCGCTGCGTACGGCGCTTGCGCTGGTCGAGGCGGGCGACGCCTGAAGCGGGGCGCGGAACCCGCGCCGGCCAGCCACCGTCTGAATGCTGATGCCGCCGCGGTCGCGAATGCGCCGCGGCACCAGAACAACAGGCCCGGCCCGGCAGCGCGCTGGGGGGCCAGAAAGCTGCCGCTATGTCCTCGACCCCGACCTCCGTCACCGTACCGGGCCCTGCTGTACCGGCCCAGGCCCTGAAGATCCAGAGCCGGCTGCGCATGAGCGCGACCTGGGCGCTGATCAAGCCTTACTGGAAATCCGAAGACCGCCTCGCCGGGCTGGGGCTGCTGGCGCTGGTGGTGGTGCTCAACCTGGGCATCGTCTATATCAACGTGCTGCTCAACGAATGGAACCGCGTGTTCTACAACGCGCTGGAGCAGCGCGACTATGCCTCGTTCAAGGTGCTGCTGCTGCGCTTCTCGTGGATCGCAGCGTTCTTTATCGTCGCGGCGATCTCGCGCCAGTACTACACCATGATGCTGCAGATGCGCTGGCGTACCTGGATGACCGGCCGCTTCATGGGGCACTGGCTCGGGCACCAGGCCTACTACCGCATCGAACAGACCCACGCTACCGACAACCCCGACCAGCGGATCGCCGATGACCTGCGGCTGTTCACCGACGGCGCGCTGTCGCTGTCGCTGGGGCTGCTCAATTCGGTGGTGACCCTGCTGTCCTTCGTCGGCATCCTGTGGACCGTGTCGGGCCCGATCAGCTTTGCGCTGGGCGGCACCGAGTGGACCATCCCGGGCTATATGGTGTGGTTCGCGGCCGGCTATGCGGTGATCGGCTCGCTGGTGGCGCACGTGGTCGGCCGCCCGCTGATCGGCCTGAACTTCCAGCAGGAGCAATACGAGGCTGACTTCCGCTTCACGCTGGTGCGCCTGCGCGAGAACAGCGAGCCGGTGGCTCTGTACCGCGGCGAGCCCACCGAGCAGGCGGGGCTGCGCGCGCGCTTCGACCGCATCCGCGCCAACTGGAACCAGCTGATGCGCTATACGCGGCGGCTGACCTTCGTCAGTTCCGGCTACGCGCAGTTCGCCATCATCTTCCCGATCCTGGTGGCGGCGCCGCGCTACTTCGCCGGCAAGATGACGCTGGGCGGGCTGATGCAGACCAGCTCGGCATTCGGGCAGGTGCAGGGCGCGCTGTCGTGGTTCGTCGACAGCTATGCCACGCTGGTGGGCTGGAAGGCGGCGGCCAACCGCCTGATCGACTTCCAGGAAGCGATCCGCGTGGCCGAGCGGCAGGAGGCATCGCAGGACGGCAGCCGCGATATCGAGGTGGCGTACCACGGCCAGCCGCAGGACGGCATCGCCATCGACAGCCTGGCGCTGGCCTTGCCGGTGCGCGCCCCACGCGGCGCGGCGGTGGGCCAGCGGCCGCTGGTGGCGCCGTTTTCGCTGACGGTAGCGCCGGGCGAGCGCTGGCTGGTCAGCGGCCCGTCGGGCTGCGGCAAGAGCGTACTGTTCCGCGCGCTCGCCGGGATCTGGCCGTACGGCAGCGGCACCGTGACCATGCCGGAGGGCGCGCGCCGGCTGTTCCTGCCGCAGCGCAGCTACCTGCCGATCGGCACGCTGGCCGATGCGCTGGCCTACCCGGACGCCGGCACCGAACACAGCAAGGACGTGCTGCAGGCAGCGCTGCGCCAGACCCGCCTGGCCGCGCTGGCGGACCAGCTCGACGTGTTCGACAACTGGTCGCTGCGGCTGTCGCCGGGCGAGCAGCAGCGCCTGGCCTTTGCGCGCGCGCTGCTGCAGCAGCCGGACTACCTGTTCCTGGACGAAGCCACCAGCGCGCTGGACGAGGACACCGAGCGCGCCATGTACCAGCTGATGGTGGAACAGCTACCGCAAACGGCGATCGTCAGCATTGCGCACCGCAGCACCGTGGCGGCCTTCCACCAGCGCCGGCTGCGCTACGTGCCGCAGGACGCCGAAGCAGCCCGGGCTGCGCAAGCCGGCGAGCCTGGGGTAAGCTATCGGGTCGTATGCGAAGCGTGATGCGGGCTGCCGCGGCAGCCAAGGCGGCATTGCGCGGCAATCACCCCTCTGGAGCGCCCGTCACTGGGCCGCGATCACCATGGCAGGCCTGGAAAAAGACACCCCCCATCCCACCGCGCTGACGGTCCACACGCAATCGCGCGTGCTCGAGATCGGCTTCGACAACGGCCGCAGCTTCCGGCTGCCGTTCGAGCTGTTGCGCGTGTATTCGCCCTCCGCCGAAGTCCAGGGCCATGGCCCGGGGCAGGAGGTGCTGCAGACCGGCAAGCGCGAGGTCGGCGTCGAGGCGGTGGAGCCGGTCGGCAACTACGCCATCCAGATCCGCTTCTCCGACGGCCACGACACCGGCATCTATTCCTGGGACCTGCTGTACCGCCTGGGCGACAACCAGGACGCGCTGTGGCAGGACTACCTGCAGCGCCTGGAAGCGGCCGGCGCCGATCGCGACACCCCGATGCCCGCCGCCGGCGGCGGGCACGGCTGCGGCCACCACTGAGCCGCCCCCGACAATCCTGGAGTCTTGAAAGATGAGTGAAACCCACTTCGGGTTCGAAAAGGTCGACGAAACGGAAAAGGCCGGCAAGGTTGCCGGCGTGTTCCATTCGGTGGCCAGCAAGTACGACGTGATGAACGACCTGATGTCGGGCGGCATGCACCGGCTGTGGAAGATGTTCACCATCGCGCAGGCAGGGGTGCGCCCGGGCCACAAGGTGCTGGACATCGCCGGCGGCACCGGCGACCTGGCCAAGGCGTTCGCGAAGCAGGCCGGGCCGACCGGACAGGTCTGGCTGACCGACATCAACGAGTCGATGCTGCGCGTGGGCCGCGACCGGCTGCTCAACAAAGGCATCGTCACGCCGGTGGCGCTGTGCGACGCCGAGAAGATCCCGTTCCCCGACAACTACTTCGACCTGGTCACGGTCGCCTTCGGCCTGCGCAACATGACGCACAAGGAAGCCGCGCTGGCCGAGATGCGTCGCGTGGTCAAGCCGGGCGGCAAGGTCATGGTGCTGGAGTTCTCCAAGGTCTGGAAACCGCTGGAGAAGGCCTACGACGTCTATTCGTTCAAGGTGCTGCCGTGGCTGGGCGAGCGCGTGGCAGGAGATGCCCCGAGCTATCGTTATCTCGCGGAATCGATCAGAATGCATCCAGACCAGGTTTCGCTTGTACGCTTAATGGAACATGCGGGCCTGGAGAATGTCGAATACTTCAATCTGACGGCCGGAGTGGTGGCGCTCCATGTCGGACGCAAGTATTAAGAACACTTGAAATCGCCATGCTCGCCCGTATATGGGTGAAACTGACAGGGGATAACAGCATATGTCGTCAATTCGTGGAAAATTCCTGGTGGGGTCGCTGGTCACGGCGCTGGCCGTCGGCATGGCCTTCGACGCCGAGGCCAAGCGCATGGGCGGCTCGCGCAGCATTGGCAAGCAGTCCGAGTCAGTGACCCAGCGCCAGCAGACCCAGCCCACTTCGCCCACGCAGCAGGCGCAGCAACCCGCACAGCAGGCGGCACCAGCCACCGCCGGGGCAGCCGGCGCGGCCGCGGCCGCGGCGCCCAAGCGCAACTGGGGCGGCATCCTGGGCGGCATCGCCGCCGGCCTGGGCATCGGCTGGCTGCTGTCGCACTTCGGCCTGGGCGGCGCGGCACTGACCTTCCTGTCCAACCTGATCCTGATTGCGCTGGTGGCCTTTGCCGCGATCTGGCTGATCCGCAAGTTCCGCGGCGGCAGCAAGCGTACCGCGCAGCCGGCCTACGCCGGTGCCGGCCATGCGCCGAACCTGGGCCGCGATGCCGAGCCGATGTTCCGCGGCGAGCCGACGCCGCCGGTGTCGGGTAACGTGGGCAACGTGTCTGGCAGCCCGGTCCTGCCCGCCGCCGGTGCCGTCGCTGGCGCCGCTGCCGCCGGTTCGGTGGCGCAGCAGCCGTGGGGCGTGCCGGCCGACTTCGACGCCGAATCGTTCCTGCGCAATGCCAAGGTCCACTTCGTGCGCCTGCAGGCCGCCTGGGATGCCGGCAACCTGGACGATATCCGCGAGTTCACCACGCCGGAAATGTTCGCCGAGATCAAGATGGACCTGGCCGAGCGCGGCGCCGAAGTCAACAAGACCGACGTGGTCACGCTCGAAGCCCAGCTGCTCGGCATCGAGTCCTCGCCGGCCCAGCACGTGGCCAGCGTGCGTTTCTCGGGCATGATCCGCGAGAAGGCGGGCGAGGCGGCGCAGCCGTTCGGCGAGGTCTGGAACCTGGCCAAGCCGGTCTCCGGCAGCGGCGGCTGGCTGCTGGCCGGGATCCAGCAAGAGTCCTGATGCCGCACCCCGCGGCGGTGATGCGCCGGGGGGAGTAGCTTAGAATGGAGGCCCACGCGAAAGCGTGGGCCTTTTTGTTTGCGACGCCGGTCCCGCGCGTCGCCGCCTGCCCGCCCACCGCGCTGTCATGAATACTCTGCCTTCCGCCCTGGCCACGCCTGCCGTCTCGGCACTGAACCACCTGCTCGAGCAGGAGCCGTGGGCCCGCAACCAGCTGGCGCCGTTTGCCGGACGCGTGATCCGTTTCGATGCCGCCGCCTTCGAGCTGTCGCTGAGGGTGACCGAACACGGCTGCACCGAGCTTGCGCCCGCGGCCGAGGCGCCCGCGGTGACGCTGCGCGTGCCGTTGCAGCAGTGGCCGCTGGTGGCCGCCGACGTGGCCGAAGGCGGCCAGGCCGCCGCCATGCGCCATGTGCGCATCGAGGGCGACGCCGAGCTGGCCAACACGGTTTCGACGCTGGCGCGCAACCTGCGCTGGGATGCCGCCGAGGACCTGTCGCGCGCGCTGCGCGGCATCCTGGGCGGGCCGGTCAGCGACAGCGTGGCGCAGCGCGTGGTCGATGGCGCGCGCCAGGTCCATGAACAGGCCACGCGCGTGGGCCGCGCGCTGGTCGACAACGTCACCGACTACCTGCTCGACGAGCAGCCGACGCTGGTGCGCCACGCCGCGCTGGACGAGTTCGGCGCCGACGTGGGCCGGCTGCGCGACCGCCTGGCGCGGCTGGAGAAGCGGCTGGAGCGTCTGGAGCGCGGCGGCACGCCGCCCGCGCCGGGTCAGTCCGGTCCATCCGGCACGCTGCCGTCGCCGCACCGCTGAGCCGGCCCAGCCGCGCTTTCTTCCGATCATCCACTGACTGCCTGCCCGGCCCCGTGAAGACTCCCGAATGACCCGCCTCCTGCGCCTTGGCAAGATCCTTTTCGTCATCCTCTACTACGGCCTGGACGAGCTGGTGCTCTCGGGCTTCAGCAGCCGCAGGATTCGCTTCCTGGTACGGGTCATCACCATCGGCCGCAAGCTTGAGATGCCGCGCGGCGTGCGGCTGCGGCTGGCGCTGACGCGGCTGGGCCCGATCTTCGTCAAATTCGGCCAGGTGCTGTCGACCCGGCGCGACCTGATGCCGCCCGACATTGCCGACGAACTGGCCAAGCTGCAGGACCAGGTGCCGCCGTTCGATTCGGCGGTCGCGGTCAGGATCATCGAACGCTCGCTCGGGCGCCCGCTGGACCAGCTGTTCGAGACCTTCGAGCACCAGCCGGTGGCCAGCGCCTCGATCGCGCAGGTGCACTTCGCCACGCTCAAGGGCGGCCCATGCCACGGCCGCGAGGTCGCGGTGAAGGTGCTGCGCCCCGGCATGCTGCCGGTGATCGACAGCGACCTGGCGCTGATGCGCGACATGGCGACCTGGCTCGAGCGTTTCTGGGCCGATGGCAAGCGCCTGAAGCCGCGCGAGGTGGTGGCCGAGTTCGACAAGTACCTGCACGACGAGCTCGACCTGATGATCGAGGCGGCCAATGCCAGCCAGCTGCGCCGCAACTTTGCCGATACCAACCTGCTGCTGGTGCCCGAGGTGTTCTGGGACTGGTGCAGCAGCACGGTGTTCGTGATGGAACGGATGCACGGCATCCCGATCTCGCGCACCGAATCGCTCAAGGCCGCCGGCGTCGACATGCACCAGCTGGCGGAGGAGGGCGTCGAGATCTTCTTCACCCAGGTGTTCCGCGACGGCTTCTTCCATGCCGACATGCACCCGGGCAACATCCTGGTGTCGGTGCAGCCCGAGACCTTCGGCCGCTATATCGCGCTCGACTTCGGCATCGTCGGCGCGCTGTCGGAATTCGACAAGAACTACCTGGCGCAGAACTTCATCGCCTTCTTCCGCCGCGACTACCACCGCGTGGCGCTGCTGCACGTGGAATCGGGATGGGTCCCGCCCGAGACCCGCGTGGAGGAACTGGAAAGCGCGGTGCGCGCCTGCTGCGAGCCGTACTTCGACAAGCCGCTCAAGGAAATCTCGCTCGGCATGGTGCTGATGCGGCTGTTCCAGACCTCGCGCCGCTTCAACGTCGAGATCCAGCCGCAGCTGGTGCTGCTGCAGAAGACGCTGCTCAATATCGAAGGGCTGGGCCGCCAGCTCGACCCGGACCTGGACCTGTGGAAGACCGCCAAGCCGTTCCTGGAGCGCTGGATGCACGAGCAGGTGGGCTGGCAGGGCGCGTGGGAGCGGATCAAGGTCGAGGCGCCGCAGTGGGCCAAGATGCTGCCCGACTTCCCGCGCCTGGCGCACCAGTTCCTGGAGCGGCGCGCGCTCACCAGCAACGGCGAGCAGGACAAGCTGCTGGCGATGCTGGTGCTGGAGCAGCGCCGCACCAACCGGCTGCTCGGCACCGCGGTGCTGCTGGTGGGCGGCTTTGTCGCCGGCATCGTGCTCACGCACGTGCTGGGCTGGGCCGGCTACTGGTAGGCGCAGGACAACATCACAAGGGACGGAGACAGACCCATGGGCGATACCACCAGGCCGGTGCCGAGCTTCAGCACGCGCAACGCCGGCGACCCGGCATTCTGGGACGAGCGCTTCAAGGAAGGCTTCACGCCCTGGGACCTGGGCGGCGTGCCTGAGGAATTCCGCCACTTTATCGAAGGCCGCGCGCCATGTCCGACGCTGGTGCCGGGCTGCGGCAACGGCTGGGAAGCGGCGTGGCTGTTCGAGCGCGGCTGGCCGGTGACGGCGATCGACTTCTCGCCGCAGGCGGTGGCCTCGGCGCGGCGCGCGCTCGGTCCGGCCGGGGCGGTGGTGCAGCAGGGCGATTTCTTCGCCTTCACGCCGCAGCCGGCGTGCGAGCTGATCTACGAGCGCGCCTTCCTGTGCGCGCTGCCGCCCGCGCTGCGGGCCGATTATGGCGCCCGGGTGGCGCAACTGCTGCCGTCGGGCGGGCTGCTGGCGGGCTACTTCTACCTGGGCGAGAACCGCGGCGGGCCGCCGTTCGCGATGCCCGAGGCTGAGCTCGATGCGCTGCTGGCGCCGGCCTTCGCGCGCATCGAGGACCGGCCCTCGGCCGCGCCGCTGCCGGTGTTCCAGGGGCAGGAGCGCTGGCAGGTATGGCGCCGGCGCGGCGCCTGAAGCCACCTCCGGCCGGTCGCCCTGTGGCGCAGGCGGTGCCCCGCGTGGCGCATTCGCGCCAGCGGGGAATTTTTTTCGCCCGCGCCGGTCTGCGTCGCTATAATCCGCGTTTTGATTCGGCTACGACCGCGGGCCCCCGCCGCGTTGCCCGCCTCGTCGGGACGCGCCAGGCACCCCGATATGCGGCCCCGACCGATGAATTGGACTCCGGGCCCCGTGCGCGCATCCGCGCCCAGCCGCCCGGCATTCGGTTTCTCGCCACAAGGGCACCTTCTGCATAGGGCAGCGGCATGCTGATCTGGTTTGTCATCATCTACTGGGTAATCTCGGTCGGCATCGGCCTGTGGGCGGCGCTGCGCGTTCGCAACACCACCGATTTCGCCGTCGCCGGGCGCAGCCTGCCGTTCCATATCGTCACCGCCACCGTCTTCGCCACCTGGTTCGGCTCGGAGACGGTGCTGGGCATCCCCGCCGTGTTCCTGAAGGAAGGCCTGTCGGGCGTGGTGTCCGACCCGTTCGGGTCGTCGCTGTGCCTGATCCTGGTCGGCTTGTTCTTTGCCCGGCCGCTGTACCGGATGAACCTGCTGACCATCGGCGACTACTACCACAACCGCTATGGCCGGCTGGCCGAGGTGCTGACCACGCTGTGCATCGTGGTCTCCTACCTGGGCTGGGTCGCGGCGCAGATCAAGGCGCTGGGGCTGGTGTTCTATACCGTGTCGGACGGCGCGCTGTCGCAAGAGGCCGGCATGATGATCGGCGCCGCCAGCGTGCTGGTCTATACGCTGTTCGGCGGCATGTGGTCGGTGGCGATCACCGATTTCATCCAGATGATCATCATCGTGATCGGCATGATGTATATCGGCTACGAGGTCAGTGGCCAGGCCGGCGGCGTGACGGCGGTGGTGTCGCACGCGGCCGCGGCCGGCAAGTTCGAGTTCCTGCCGTCGCTCGATTTCGTGCAGATCATCGGCTTTGCGGCAGCGCTGTTCACCATGATGCTGGGCTCGATCCCGCAGCAGGACGTGTTCCAGCGGGTGACCTCGTCGCGCACCGAGCAGATCGCCGGGCGCGCGTCGGTGCTGGGCGGCGTGCTGTACTTCTGCTTCGCCTTTATCCCGATGTTCCTGGCGTACTCGGCCACGCTGATCGATCCGGGCATGGTGGCGAAGTATATCGACACCGATTCGCAGCTGATCCTGCCGCAGCTGATCCTGCAGCACGCACCGATGTTCGCGCAGGTGATGTTCTTCGGCGCGCTGCTGTCGGCGATCAAGAGCTGCGCCTCGGCGACGCTGCTGGCGCCGTCGGTGACCTTTGCCGAAAACATCCTGCGGCCGTACTTCCGCCATCTCGACGACAAGCAGTTCCTGCGCGTGATGCAGACCGTGGTGCTGGTGTTCACCACGCTGGTGACGTTGTTCGCGCTGAACTCGCACCTGTCGATCTTCCATATGGTCGAAAATGCCTACAAGGTCACGCTGGTGTCGTCGTTCGTGCCGCTGGCCTTCGGCATGTTCTGGAAGCATGCCACCCGCCAGGGCGGGCTGGCGGCGATCCTGCTGGGGCTGTCGTCCTGGCTGACCTGCGAGGTCGCCTTTGCCGATGCCGTGGTGCCGCCGCAGATGGTCGGCCTGCTGTTCTCGATCAGCGGCATGGTGATCGGCTCGCTGCTGCCGCAGTGGATTGCAGATCACGCGCCGGTCAAGGAAGTCCATATCGCCTGACCGCGCGGGGGCGTCCACCCCCTTATTTCCACCGATCAGGCAGCCCCGGAACGGTTTATAATTCAAGGCTTTGCATCGCCGCGCGGGATATTCCCACGGCCGCCATGGCTGGCGGCGATGCCTGCCCTGGTACCGATTCCCAAGTTTTCTCGCGAAATAACACCATGCCGATCTATGCCTACCGTTGCGACGCCTGCGGCCACGGGCGCGATGTGCTGCAGAAAATGAGCGATGCCCCGCTGACGGACTGCCCGTCTTGCGGCGCCGCCGGCGCGTTCAAGAAGCAGCTGACCGCTGCCGGCTTCCAGCTGAAGGGCTCGGGCTGGTACGTGACCGACTTCCGCGGCGGCAGCGGCGGCGGCGCCGGCGCGCCTGCTGCAACCGGCGCAACTGGCGGCACTGCGGCTGCGGCCAGCGCGCCGGCGGCGGCTGAATCGTCGTCGAGCGGCACCGCTGCGGCTACCGCGGCGCCGGCCGCCGGCGGTTGCGGCAGCGCCTGCGCCTGCCACTGAGCCGGACCCGCCCGTGGTAGCCAAGAAGACTTCCGCTCTCAAGACCTGGTTCCTGACCGGGCTGCTGGTGCTGGTGCCGCTGGGCATCACGCTGTGGGTGCTCAGCCTGATCATCGGCACGATGGACCAGAGCCTGGCGCTGCTGCCCGAAGCCTGGCGGCCGGACCGGCTGATGTTCGGCAAGCGCGTGACCGGACTGGGCGCGATCCTGACGCTGCTGTTCATCCTGCTGGTCGGGCTGCTCGCGCACAACTTCATCGGCCAGCGCCTGGTGCGCTGGTGGGAAGCGCTGCTGGGCCATATCCCGGTGGTGGGGCCGATCTACACCAGCGTCAAGCAGGTCTCGGACACGCTGCTGTCGTCGTCGGGCAATGCCTTCCGCAAGGCGCTGCTGGTGCAGTACCCGCGCGAGGGCTCGTGGACCATCGCCTTCCTGACCGGCCGCCCCGGCGGCGACGTGCAGAACCACCTGCAAGGCGAGTACGTCAGCGTCTACGTGCCGACCACCCCTAATCCGACCTCGGGCTTCTTCCTGATGATGCCCAAGGCCGACACCATCGAGCTCGACATGACCGTCGACGCCGCGCTCAAGTACATCGTCTCGATGGGCGTGGTGGCACCGGCCGAATTGCCGCGCAAGAACGGCAGCGCGCCCCGGCCGGCAGCCCCGTCAAGTGCGGCGAGTGCGGCCGGCAGGTCCAGCAGCGAGGAGCCGGTCCAGACGACCGATCCTTGAGCCTCCAAACTGATCACGGGCTGCGCGATGCAATCGGGCGGCCGCGTTTTACCGGGAATCTCCTTATGTCCTCCATGCGTACTCACTACTGCGGTCTGGTGACCGAACAATTCTCGGGCCAGGAAGTGGCCCTGACCGGCTGGGTCCAGCGCCGCCGCGACCATGGCGGCGTGATCTTCATCGACCTGCGCGACCGCGAGGGCCTGGTGCAGGTGGTGTGCGACCCGGATCGCCCCGAGATGTTCAAGGCCGCGGAAGAGATCCGCAACGAGTTCTGCATCCGCATCACCGGCAAGGTTCGCCCGCGCCCGGCCGGCACCGAGAACGCCAACCTGACCTCGGGCAAGATCGAGGTGCTGTGCCACGAGCTGACCGTGCTGAACCCGTCGGTCACGCCGCCGTTCCAGCTCGACGACGACAACCTGTCGGAAACCACGCGCCTGACGCACCGCGTGCTCGACCTGCGCCGCCCGCAGATGCAGTACAACCTGCGCCTGCGCTACAAGGTGGCGATGGAGGTGCGCAAGTTCCTGGACGCGCAGGGCTTCATCGACATCGAGACGCCGATGCTGGGCAAGAGCACGCCCGAAGGCGCGCGCGACTACCTGGTGCCGTCGCGGGTCAATCCGGGCCACTTCTTCGCGCTGCCGCAATCGCCGCAGATCTTCAAGCAGATGCTGATGGTGTCTGGCTTCGACCGCTACTACCAGATCACCAAGTGCTTCCGCGACGAAGACCTGCGCGCCGACCGCCAGCCCGAATTCACGCAGATCGACTGCGAGACCTCGTTCCTGACCGAGCAGGAGATCCGCGACCTGTTCGAGGACATGATGCGCACGGTGTTCAAGAACGCCATCGACGTCGACCTCGACGCCAGGTTCCCGGTGATGGAGTTCCGCGAGGCCATGGCCCGCTTCGGCTCGGACAAGCCTGACCTGCGCGTCAAGCTGGAATTCACCGAGCTGACCGAGGTCATGAAGGACGTCGACTTCAAGGTGTTCTCGGGCCCGGCCAACAGCGAGAGCGGCCGCGTGGTCGGCCTGCGCGTGCCGGGCGGCGGCGCCATCTCGCGCGGCGAGATCGATGCCTACACCCAGTTCGTCGGCATCTACGGCGCCAAGGGCCTGGCCTGGATCAAGGTCAACGAAGTCGCCAAGGGCCGCGACGGCCTGCAGTCGCCGATCGTCAAGAACCTGCACGACGCCGCCATTGCCGAGATCCTGAAGCGCACCGGCGCCCAGGACGGCGACATCATCTTCTTCGGCGCCGACAAGGCCAAGGTGGTCAACGACTCGATCGGCGCGCTGCGCCTGAAGATCGGCCATTCGGACTTCGGCAAGGCCAACGGCCTGTTCGAGGACGCCTGGAAGCCGCTGTGGGTGGTGGACTTCCCGATGTTCGAGTACGACGAGGAAGACGCGCGCTGGGTGGCGATGCACCACCCGTTCACCAGCCCCAAGGACGAGCACCTGGAATACCTCGAGACCGACCCGGGCAAGTGCCTGGCCAAGGCCTACGACATGGTGCTGAACGGCTGGGAAATGGGCGGCGGCTCGGTGCGGATCTTCCGTTCGGACATCCAGAGCAAGGTGTTCCGCGCGCTCAAGATCAACGACGAGGAAGCCCGCGCCAAGTTCGGCTACCTGCTCGACGCGCTGCAGTACGGCGCGCCCCCGCACGGCGGCCTGGCCTTCGGCCTGGATCGCATCGTCACCATGATGGCCGGCGCCGACTCGATCCGCGACGTGATCGCCTTCCCCAAGACCCAGCGCGCCCAGGACCTGCTGACGCAGGCGCCGAGCTCGGTCGACGAGAAGCAGCTGCGCGAGCTGCATATCCGCCTGCGCAGCGCCGAACCCAAGCCCAACGCCTGACCGGGTCCGGTTCGATCCGCAAGAAAGCCGCGCGAATGCGCGGCTTTTTTTCCTTATGCGCAATGCCGGTGCACCGGTGCATTGGTTTCGATTTGTTACCGGTCGGAACGAAGCCGGCGGCGGGCCGGTCTCCTTCCTTTGACACGCAATTTGCCGAGGGGCCCTGTCATGAAGGTTCCCGGCACTCGGGAGGAAATTCGTGAACCTGAACCTGGATACCGAACTGATCCGCCAGTTCCTGCTGGCTCACCAGGAGACCATCCTGACCTGGCTGGCGGCGGGGCTGATCATGATGCTGCTGGCCCGTTTCGAGCTGCGCCGCGCCCAGCGCCGCGCGGCGCAGGCCATGTCCGAATCGGTAGCAACCACGGTGGCCGCCTGCGTGCCGGACATCGCCCACGCGGTGCAGGCGGCGTCGCCCCAGCCGGTGGCCGAGCCGGTCGAGATGCAGCGCGCCGAGGCCCTGCGCCGGCTGGCGCTGGACACCGTCGGCGTGGTGATGACGCGCGGGCGCTGGCTCGACGAGCTCGGCAACCTGCGCCTGGCCGACGATGCCCTGCTTGCCGGCCAGCGCGCCGACGGCGCCGACCCGCTGCTGGTGGTGGCGCCGCAACCGGTGGTGCAGGCCTACCTCGATGCGCAGCGCGTGTTCGAGGACGAGGCCGCGCAGGTGCAGGCGCTGCGCCGCGACGCGCAGCGCGTGCAGGAGGCGCTGCAGGCGCTGGACGCCGAGGCCGCCCATATCGAGCAGGAAACCGGCAGCATCGTGCTGCGCTTCGAGCAGGTCAACGCGCAGGCGGCGCAGGGCATGGATGGCGGCGATTACCAGCGCTTCCTGATCCAGAAGTACAACACGCTGGGCCAGCGCGAGAAGGAAATCGCGCAGGAGCGCACGCGGCTGCAGGGCGAAGCGCGGCAGCGCGCCGAGGCCCTGGCCACCCACGCGCATGCCGCCTCCAGGCGCTACCGCCACGCGCTGGCGCCGCTGATGGAGCAGCTGCGCGCGGCCTGGGGCCATGGCGAATCGCCGCAGGTGTTCGACACCTGGCAGCGCCACGGCAGCACCGAACCCTACCTCGCCCCGCATGGCATGCAGGGCGCGCGCAGCGCCGCCTGATCAGTCAAGAATTTGCGGCGCCACGCACAGGCGCCGCGGCGCTTTCCCGTGGCAAGCGCGCGCGCCTGCGCTATCCTTGGGTTTGTCCTTTGGCCCAGACCCATGTCCTACAAGATCCCGGAATCCGTGCTGGTGGTGATTTACACGCCAGATCTTCAAGTCTTGCTGCTGGAACGCGCCGATCGCCCCGGGTTCTGGCAGTCCGTCACCGGCAGCCTCGACACCCTGGACGAACCCCTGGCCCTGACCGCCGCGCGTGAAGTGGCCGAGGAAACCGGCATCATCGCCGGCGAGCACCAGCTGACCGACTGGGGCCACGCCATCCAGTACGACATCTACCCGCAGTGGCGCCACCGCTACGCCGAAGGGGTCACGCGCAATACCGAGCACTGGTTCGGCCTGCGCGTGGCGGAGGCGCTACCGGTGACGCTGGCGCCACGCGAACACCTGCAATACAAGTGGCTGCCATGGCAACAGGCGGCGCAGCAATGCTTTTCCAGCAGCAACGCCGACGCCATCCGCCAGCTGGCGTGGCGCGCGGGCGGTGCCGGCGCGCCGGGCACAGTGGACGCGATGGGCAGCGATGCCAGCCGCCACGCCGCCGTCGGAGGGCAGCCATGAAGCTGCGCGTGGTCACCTACAACATCCACAAGGGCGTGACCGGCATCGCGCGACGCCCGCGCATCCAGAACGTGCGTGCCGGCCTGCATGCGATGGACGCGGACATCGTCTTCCTGCAGGAAGTGCAGGACCGCAACGACCGCCTGGTGGCGGCAGCACTGTTCGACCCCGAACACACCCAGCTCAACTACCTTGCCACTGACGCCTATCCGCATTCGGTCTACGGCCGCAATGCGGTCTACGACTACGGCCATCACGGCAACGCGATCCTGTCGCGCCACCCGATCCTGATGTCCGAGAACCTCGATATTTCCGACCACCGCTTCGAGCAGCGCGGGCTGCTGCACGCGGTGGCGGACGTGCACGGCGTCGAGACCCACCTGATCTGCGTGCATTTCGGCCTGTTTGCGCGCAGCCGCGCGCGCCAGGCCGAGGCGCTGGTGGAGCGGGTGCAGAACGTGGTGCCGGCTGGCGTGCCGCTGGTGATCGCCGGCGACTTCAACGACTGGAACCACCGGCTCGACGCGCAGATCTGCAATACGCTGGGCGCGGTCGAGGCCTCGCACGCGCGCGGCGCGCGGCTGCATACTTTCCCCAGCCATATGCCATGGTGGCAGCTCGACCGCATCTATGTGCGCGGCTACGAGATCGAACGCGCCCACGCGCTGACCGGCCGCGACTGGGCGCAACGCTCCGACCACGTGCCGCTGGTGGCGGAACTCGGCCATCCGCTGGGCGAAATGGTGGAGCGAGACGCGCCCGCGGACAAGGCCGCCTGAGGCTGTAACGCCGTGCAGTCAAGGCATCAAACACTGCTGTCATTCCCGCGCAGGCGGGACAATGCGCGGATGCGCATTGGACGTCCGGAGGACGGCCCGCAGGGTGAGCGGTAGCGAGCAATCCAGCGTCTTTTGAAGTCACTGGGTTCCCGCCTGCGCGGGAACGACAGTCAACTGCATTACGCCTGAGGCTGGCCGGACAGGGGATAGTCGCGGATAAAGGCGAACACCGCGTGCGGATCGTTCAGGTCCAGCACCGGCAGCGTGGTCATGGCGGCGACGGCGGCGGGATCGTCGCTCGCGACCGCCACCACGCCCGGCACCTCGTCCCACAGCGGCGCGCGGCCCAGCGCGGGGCGGAACACCTCCAGCTTGGGAAAATCGCTGCGCTTGTAGCCTTCCACCAGCACCAGGTCGGTGTCGGGCGGCAGCACCGCGAGCGCATCGTCGAGCTCGGGCGAAGGCACGGTCTCGGGGTAATGGCGCATCAGCGTCAGGTGGCGGGCGCCGACCAGCACGACGTTGGCGCAGCCGGCCGCGCGCATGCGCCACGAATCCTTGCCGGGCGTGTCGGGATCGAAGCCGTGGTGGGTGTGCTTGACGCCGGCCACGCGCAGGCCGGCGCCGACGAAGCAGGGGATGAGCTGATCCAGCAGCGTGGTCTTGCCGCTGCCGGACGAGCCGGTAATGCCGAATACCTTCACCATGGTTTCCGTAGGGGCGTCGGGAGTCTGCCTGGTCGCCGGCATCGGCGCGCAGCGCATCGGCATCGACGATAGCAGAGTTCAGCGCGCCAATGTGCAGGCGGCGCCTTGCACGCCGCAAACTGTCCGATAATCACGGCATGTCACGGATCTCCCACTCCGCCCAGGCCGAGGACGTCCCGGTGCACGACACCGCCACCACCGGCGAGCCGACCTATCGCCACCACATGCTGCGCTGGGCCTGGCGCCGCGGCAGGCCCACCACCGGCAACACGGTGCGGCTGCTGCACGGCGGCCAGGACTTCTTTCCGGCGCTGATCGCCGCGATCGACCAGGCCGCGTTCCAGGTTATGCTGGAAACCTACATCTATGCCGACGACGAGATCGGCCGCGCCGTCGCCGATGCGCTGATCCGTGCCGCCGCGCGCGGGGTCGCGGTGCGCGTGACGGTGGACGGCTTCGGCGCCGGCGACATGCCCGCCGAGCTGGCCGAGCGCCTGCGCGCGGGCGGCGTGCGGCTGCGGGTCTACCGCGCCCTGCGCGGCTTCCGCCTGGCGCGGCGCCACCTGCGCCGGCTGCACCGCAAGCTCGCCGTGATCGATCGCCATGTCGCCTTCGTCGGCGGCATCAACATCATCGACGACCACAACCACGGGCCCTTCGAAGGCGCCAACCTGGGGCCGCGCTATGACTTCGCGGTGCAGGTCAGCGGGCCGCTGGTGGACCGCATCGCGCTGTCGTCGGAGCGGCTGTGGTGGCGGCTCTCGCTGCGCGAGGCGCGCGGCAGCGAGCGTGCCGCGGCGGTCGCCGACTATCCGCTGGTGACCGACCTGCCGCCGCGCCCGGAGGCGACCGGCGGCATCCGCGCCGCGCTGCTGCTGCGTGACAACCTGCGCAACCGCCGCACCATCGAGCGCGAATACCTGCGCGCGCTGGGCGCCGCGCGCCACGACGTGATCCTGGCCAACGCCTACTTCCTGCCCGGCCACAAGATGCGGCGCGCTCTGCTGGCCTGCCGCGAGCGCGGCGTGCGCGTGCGGCTGCTGCTGCAGGGCATGGTCGAATACCGGCTGCAGCACTACGCCACCCATGCGCTCTATGCCTCGCTGCTCGAGGCCGGGGTCGAGATCTACGAATACGCCGAGAGCTTCCTGCACGCCAAGGTCGGCGTGGTCGACGAGGCCTGGGCCACGGTCGGTTCCAGCAACATGGATCCGTTCAGCCTGCTGCTCGCGCGCGAGGCCAACGTTGCCGTTTATGATGCGGCCTTCGCCGCTGAACTGCGTGAAGCGCTGGAGCGGGCCATTGCGCATCGCAGCGTGCGCGTGCTGCCCGACGTGCATGCGCGGCGCTCGCCGCTGCACCGGCTGGCCAACTGGGCGGCCTATATGCTGCTGCGGCTGGGCGTGATCATCGCCGGCGTCACTGGCCGCTACTGAAACGGCCTGCCGGTGTGCGTTTGCTGCCATGCGGCAACGCCCACGCTGAAACCGGTTGCAGCATCGCGGCTGGCGGACATGCTGCATTGCAGTCCGTTTAGAAACAGCGGTCTAATTAAAAGCTTGATGGGCAGGTGCCGCGCCAGAATAATCTGAACGACCGTTCTTTTTTGGCTTAGACTGCGTGCATTCGCGGTATGCACCGGCAAATCCGCCGGCCGCCCGCAAGCAATGAATGCAACGTCAGGGTCATACGCGGAGCCGCGACAGGCCCCGCAGAACGGAGAAAAAACATGCGACACCAGTCAGCCCGTCTCGAATCCGCCGCCTCGTCGCCCTCGCCCATGCGCAAGGGCGAGATGACGCGCGTGGCGATTCTGGATGCCGCACTGGAATTGTCGTCCCGCGACGGGCTCGAAGGTCTCACCATCGGCCTGCTCGCGGAACGCATGCAGATGAGCAAGAGCGGCGTGTTCGCGCATTTCGGTTCGCGCGAGGACCTGCAGGTGGAGGTGGTGCGGGAGTATCACCGCCGGTTCGAGCAGGAGGTGTTCTACCCCTCGCTGCAAGAGCCGCGCGGACTGCCCCGGCTGTGGTCGATGGTGCGGCGCTGGATGGAGAAGCGCATCCAGGAAGTGACGACGGGATGCATCTACATCAGCGGCGCGGTGGAGTATGACGACCGTGCCGGCAGCCTGGTGCGTGACGAGCTGGTCAAGAGCGTCACCATCTGGCGGGCAGCGCTGACCCGCGCCATCAACCAGGCCAAGGAAGAGGGGCATCTGCGCGCGGACTGCGATCCGCGCCTGATGCTGTTCGAGATGTACAGCCTTGAACTAGGCTTGCATCATGACGCCCGTTTCCTGCGCCTGCCCGACAGCGCCGAGCTTGCCATGGTCGCGCTCAACAAACTGATTCAGTCTTACCGTACCTGAGGTCGCCCGGTCGGGCCGTCGCGCGCAAGCGGGACGGGCGGCGTGGCGGCATCGCACAACTCCAAGGAGTCTCTGATGGGCCAGTACACCGCACCGTTGCGCGACATGCAGTTCGTGCTCCATGAACTGCTCGGCGCCGAAGCCGAACTCAAGGCGATGCCGCCGCACGCGGACATCGACGCGGACACCATCAACCAGGTCATCGAGGAAGCCGGCAAGTTCTGTTCGGACGTGGTGTTCCCGCTCAACCAGGTGGGCGACCGCGAAGGCTGCACCTACGTCGGCGACGGCGTGGTCAAGGCGCCCACCGGCTTCAAGGAAGCCTACCAGCAGTATGTCGAGGCAGGCTGGCCGGCGCTGGCGTGCGATCCCGCGTTCGGCGGCCAGGGCCTGCCGATCGTGGTCAACAACGTGGTCTATGAGATGCTGAACTCGGCCAACCAGGCCTGGACCATGTACCCGGGCCTGTCGCACGGCGCCTATGAGGCCCTGCACGCACACGGCACGCCGGAGCTGCAGCAGACCTACCTGCCCAAGCTGGTGTCCGGCGTGTGGACCGGCACCATGTGCCTGACAGAGCCGCATTGCGGCACCGACCTGGGCATCCTGCGCAGCAAGGCCGAGCCCCAGGCCGACGGTTCCTATCTGATCACCGGCACCAAGATCTTCATCTCCGCCGGCGAGCACGACCTGGCCGAGAACATCATCCACCTGGTGCTGGCGCGCCTGCCGGACGCGCCCGCGGGCACCAAGGGCATCTCGCTGTTCGTGGTGCCCAAGTTCATCCCCGATGCCAGCGGCAACCCGGGCGAGCGCAACGGCATCCAGTGCGGCTCGATCGAACACAAGATGGGCATCCACGGCAACGCCACCTGCGTGATGAACCTGGACGGCGCGCGCGGCTGGATGGTGGGCGAGCCGAACAAGGGCCTGAACGCCATGTTCGTGATGATGAACGCGGCGCGCCTGGGCGTGGGCGCGCAGGGCCTGGGCCTGACCGAGGTGGCGTACCAGAACTCGGTCGCCTACGCCAAGGACCGCCTGCAGATGCGTTCGCTGACCGGCCCCAAGGCGCCCGAGAAGGCCGCCGACCCGATCATCGTGCATCCCGACGTGCGCCGCATGCTGCTGACCCAGCGCGCCTACGCCGAAGGCGGCCGCGCGTTCAGCTACTGGACCGCGCTGCAGATCGACCGCGAGCTGTCGCACCCGGACGAGGCGGTGCGCAAGCAGGCCGGCGACCTGGTCGCGCTGCTGACGCCGGTGATCAAGGCGTTCCTGACCGACAACGCCTTCACCGCGACCAACGAGGGCATGCAGGTATTCGGCGGCCACGGCTACATCTCCGAATGGGGCATGGAGCAATACGTGCGCGACGCCCGCATCAACATGATCTACGAAGGCACCAACACGATCCAGGCGCTGGACCTGCTGGGCCGCAAGATCCTGGGCGACATGGGCGCGAAGATGAAGGCCTTCGGCAAGATCGTGCAGGAATTCGTCGAGGCCGAAGGCACCAGCGAAGCCATGCAGGAGTTCGTCAACCCGCTGGCCGACCTGGGCGACAAGGTGCAGAAGCTGACCATGGAAATCGGCATGAAGGCGATGGGCAACGCCGACGAAGTCGGTGCCGCCGCTGTGCCGTACCTGCGCGTGGTCGGTCACCTGGTGTTCGCGTACTTCTGGGCCCGCATGGCCAAGATCGCGCTGGAGAAGCAGGGCAGCGGCGACAAGTTCTACACCGCCAAGCTGGCCACGGCACGCTTCTACTTTGCCAAGCTGCTGCCGGAAACGGCCGGCGAGATCCGCAAGGCGCGCGCGGGTTCCGCGTCGCTGATGGCGCTGGACGCGGATTTGTTCTGATTTTCCGGGGCGTTTCCGCTCCCGCTGGTTTGCTCCCCTCTCCCGCGCGCGGGAGAGGGGCCGGGGGAGAGGGCAGGAGCTCGTTATGCCGAGGCACTTCGTCGAAGCGCCTGCCCTCTCCCCCAACCCCTCTCCCATAAATGGGAGAGGGGAGCAGGCCCGCAGCAATAGCAGCGCCCGAAGAATCTCTCACCTCAACGCTCACTAATCCAGGAGCGAGCATGTCCAATTTCATCGTCAAGAAAGTCGCCGTGCTGGGTGCCGGCGTCATGGGCGCGCAGATTGCCGCCCACCTGATCAACGCGCGTGTGCCCGTGGTGTTGTTCGACCTGCCTGCAAAAGAAGGCCCGAAGAACGGCATCGCGCTGCGCGCCATCGACAACCTGAAGAAGCTGTCGCCCGCGCCGCTGGGCCTGAAGGAAGAGGCCGGCCTGATCCAGGCAGCCAACTACGAAGACGATATCGCCCTGCTCAAGGAGTGCGACCTCGTCATCGAGGCGATCGCCGAGCGCATGGACTGGAAGCACGACCTGTACAAGAAGGTCGCGCCGCACCTGGCTTCGCACGCGATCTTCGCCACCAACACCTCGGGCCTGTCGATCACCGCGCTGTCCGACGGCTTTGATAGTGACCTGAAGTCGCGCTTCTGCGGCGTGCACTTCTTCAACCCGCCGCGCTACATGCATCTGGTCGAGCTGATCCCGACCGCGACCACGCAGCCGGAGATCCTCGACCAGCTGGAAGCCTTCCTGACCACCACGCTCGGCAAGGGCGTGGTGCGCGCCAAGGACACGCCAAACTTCATCGCCAACCGTGTCGGCATCTTCTCGATCCTGGCGGTGTTCGCCGAGGCCCAGAAGTTCGGCATCCCGTTCGACGTGGTCGACGACCTGACCGGTTCCAAGCTGGGCCGCGCCAAGTCCGCCACCTTCCGCACCGCGGACGTGGTCGGCCTCGACACCATGGCGCACGTGATCAAGACCATGCAGGACAACCTGCACGACGACCCGTTCGCACCGGTCTACCAGACCCCGGCCGTGCTCAAGGGCCTGGTCGACGCGGGCGCGCTGGGCCAGAAGACCGGCGCCGGCTTCTACAAGAAAGAAGGCAAGGCGATCAAGGTGCTCGACGCCAGCACCGGCCAGTATGTCGATGCCGGCAAGAAGGCCGACGAGATCGTGGTGCGCATGCTGAAGAAGGAACCGGCCGAGCGCATCCGGCTGCTGCGCGAGTCAACCAACCCGCAGGCGCAGTTCCTGTGGGCGGTGTTCCGCGACGTGTTCCACTACATCGCCGTGTACCTGGAGCAGATCGCCGGCTCGACCGCCGATATCGACCTGGCGATTCGCTGGGGTTTCGGCTGGAACTCGGGCCCGTTCGAGGACTGGCAGGCGGCAGGCTGGAAGCAGGTGGCCGAGTGGGTCAAGGAAGACGTCGAGGGCGGCAAGGCGCTGTCGGGCGCGCCGCTGCCGGCGTGGGTGTTCTCTGGCCCCGTCGCCGACAACCAGGGTGTGCACGCGGCGGCTGGTTCGTGGTCGCCGGCGACGCAGTCGTTCGTCGCGCGCAGCACGCTGCCGGTGTACCAGCGCCAGGCCTTCCGCGCCGCGCTCCAGGGCACCGCCGCGGCCGACCCGCGCAAGGCCGGCCGCACCGTCGAAGAGAATGACGCGGTGCGCATCTGGGTGGGCGAGGGCCAGGACGACGTGCTGGTGGTCTCGTTCAAGAGCAAGATGAACACCATCGGGCCCGACGTGATCGACGGCCTGACCCGCGCCATCGACCTGGCCGAGGCCGGCTACAAGGGCCTGGTGGTGTGGCAGCCGACCTCGCTGCAGCTGGGCGCGCCGGGCGGCCCGTTCTCGGCCGGCGCCAACCTGGAAGCGGCGATGCCCGCCTTCATGATGGGCGGCGCCAAGGGCATCGAGCCGTTCGTGAAGAAGTTCCAGGACGGCATGATGCGCGTGAAGTACGCCGCGGTGCCGGTGGTGTCGGCGGCGTCGGGCATTGCGCTGGGTGGCGGTTGCGAGCTGATGCTGCATTCCGCCGCGCGCGTGGCCGCACTGGAAACCTATATCGGCCTGGTCGAAGTGGGCGTGGGCCTGGTGCCAGCCGGCGGCGGCCTGAAGGAAGCCGCGCTGGCGGCCGCGCGTGCGGCGCAGGCCGCGGGCAGCACCAACTACCTGCAGTTCCTGACCAGCCGCTTCCAGAGCGCGGCCATGGCCAAGGTCTCGGCCTCGGCGCTGGAAGCGCGCCAGATGGGTTACCTGCAGCCGTCCGACCAGATCGTCTTCAACGTGCATGAACTGCTGTACGTGGCGCAGAACGCCGTGCGCGCGCTGGCCGACGCCGGCTATCGCGCGCCGCTGCCGACGCTGATCCCGGTTGCCGGCCGTTCGGGCGTGGCCACCATCAAGGCGTCGCTGGTCAACATGCGCGACGGGGGCTTTATCTCGGCGCACGATTTCCTGATCGCCACCCGCATCGCCGAAGTGGTGTGCGGCGGCGACGTCGACGCCGGCGCGCTGGTCAGCGAGGAATGGCTGCTGGCGCTGGAGCGCAAGGCCTTCGTCGACCTGCTGGGTACCGGCAAGACGCAGGAGCGCATCATGGGCATGCTGCAGACCGGCAAGCCGGTGCGCAACTAACTGGGCAAGCGAGGAACCGACATCATGAAACAACTGCAAGACGCATACATCGTTGCGGCCACCCGCTCGCCGATCGGCAAGGCCCCCAAGGGCGCCTTCAAGCACACGCGCCCCGACGACCTGCTGGCCACCATCCTGAAGGCCGCGGTGGCACAGGTGCCCGACCTGGATCCGAAGCTGATCGAAGACGCCATCGTCGGCTGCGCCATTCCCGAGGCCCAGCAGGGCCTGAACGTGGCCCGCATCGGCGCGCTGCTGTCGGGGCTGCCCAACACCGTCGGCGGTATCACCGTCAACCGCTTCTGTGCCTCGGGCCTGAGCGCGGTGGCGATGGCCGCCGACCGCATCCGCGTGGGCGAGTCCGACGTGATGATCGCCGCCGGCGTGGAGTCGATGAGCATGGTGCCGATGATGGGCAACTCGCCGTCGATGTCGCCGGAGATCTTCACCCGCGACGAGAACGTCGGCATTGCCTACGGCATGGGCCTGACCGCCGAGAAGGTGGCGCAGCAGTGGCAGGTCAGCCGCGAGGACCAGGACGCGTTTTCGCTGGCGTCGCACCAGAAGGCCATCGCTGCGCAGCAGGCCGGCGAGTTCCGCGACGAGATCACGCCAGTCGAGACCGTCGAGCGCTTCCCTGATCTGGCCAGCGGCCAGGTCAGCGTGAAGACGCGCACCATCGCGCTGGATGAAGGCCCGCGCCCGGATAGCTCGCTCGAGGGCCTGGGCAAGCTGCGCCCGGTGTTTGCCAACAAGGGCAGCGTCACCGCCGGCAACAGCTCGCAGACCTCCGACGGCGCCGGCGCGCTGATCCTGGTCTCGGAGAAGATCCTGAAGCAGTTCAACCTGGTACCGCTGGCGCGCTTCGTCTCGTTCGCGGTGCGCGGCGTGCCGCCCGAGATCATGGGCATTGGCCCCAAGGAAGCGATCCCGGCGGCGCTGAAGGCGGCGGGCCTGACCCAGGACCAGCTGGACTGGATCGAGCTGAACGAAGCCTTTGCCGCGCAGTCGCTGGCGGTGATGCGCGACCTGCAGCTGGATCCCGCCCGGGTCAATCGCATGGGCGGCGCGATCGCGCTGGGCCACCCGTTGGGCGCCACCGGTGCGATCCGCTCGGCCACGGTGGTGCACGCGCTGCGCCGCCACAACCTGAAGTACGGCATGGTCACCATGTGCGTCGGCACGGGCATGGGCGCCGCAGGCATCTTCGAGCGCGTCTGATCGCCACGGCCACCAGAGAGGAAGACACCATGAGCATCCGTACCAGCATCGAGCAAGGCATCCTGACGCTCGAATTCGACCGCATCGACAAGAAGAACGCCATCACCGCGGCGATGTACCAGTCGCTGGCCGACGCGCTGCGCGCGGCCGACACCGATCCCGCGGTGCGCGCCATCCTGCTGCGCGGCAAGCCCGAAGTCTTCACCGCCGGCAACGACCTCGAGGATTTCATGCAGCGCCCGCCCAGCGCGGGCGAGGGCGCCGAAGCCGCCCCGGTGTTCCAGTTCCTGTACCAGATCAGCCATGCCAGCAAGCCGGTGGTGGCGGCCGTCAGCGGCGCGGCGGTGGGCGTTGGCACCACCCTGCTGCTGCACTGCGACCTGGTCTATGCGTCCGACACCGCCAAGCTGTCGCTGCCGTTCGTGCAGCTGGGGCTGTGCCCGGAGGCCGCCTCCAGCCTGCTGCTGCCGCGCCTGGTCGGCTACCAGCGCGCCGCCGAGAAGCTGCTGCTGGGCGAGGCCTTCAGCGCGCAGGAGGCGCTGGAGATCGGGCTGGTGACGCGGGTGCTGCCGGTGGCCGAGCTGCATGACTTCGCCCTGGCGCAGGCACGCAAGCTGGCGGCCCTGCCGGCGTCGTCACTGCGCGAGACCAAGCGCCTGATGAAGGCGGGCGCGATGGCGGAAGTGGAAAAACAGATGGCCGACGAGGGCGCGGTGTTCCGGCGCATGCTGGTGGCGCCGGAGGCGAAGGAGGCGTTCAGCGCGTTCTTCGAGAAGCGGAAGCCGGATTTTATGAAGTTTGCGTGAAATGCTCCCAAGCCGCCCCGAGCTTGCCTTAGCAAGGTGTTCTCCCTCTCCCCTCACGGGGAGAGGGCCGGGGTGAGGGGCGGGCTAGCAAGGAACCATAAAAAGCAGGGCCAACGGTTTTTTCCAGCGCGATAGCTTCGGCCAGCGCCCGCCCTCACCCCGACCCTCTCCCGCAAGCGGGAGAGGGAGCAAACCGATCGGGAATCGAGGGCGCTCACTATCCATTCAAGCCGTCGGCAACACCCGCGGCTGTCGCGACTCGTCCGTGGCCACATAGGTCAGCGTGGCCTCGGTCACCTTGACGATCTCGTTGCTGTGGCGCATGCGCTGCGCATAGACCTCAACCTCGACCGTGATCGAGGTCCGTCCGGTCTTGACGATGTCGGCGTAGAAACTCACCAGGTCGCCGACGAACACCGGGTGCTTGAACAGGAAGGAATTGACCGCGACGGTGGCGACGCGCCCCTGCGCGCGCTCGACCGCCGGGATCGAGCCGGCGATATCCACCTGCGACATGATCCAGCCGCCGAACACGTCGCCATGTACGTTGGCGTCCGCGGGCATCGGTACCACGCGCAGTGCGGGATTCTTGCCGGCGGGCAGGGCGGGGACGGTGTGGGGAGCGTTCATGAGGCAGTCTGGTGGACAACGGGAGAGGGGCGGGCGCGGCGAAAAAACCCTTCGCCAGCCGCGCAACGCGATCTCTGCGACAATCGCGCATTGGCCCGAATTCTATCGTATGCGCCGCTATTCCACGACCGCCGAGCAGGCCCCCGACACTGCCTCGGTCAAGCTCTTTCCCGGCCAGCGCGCCCCCCGCAGCGACTGGCAGACCGTGCGCAACCTGCTGCCCTACGTCTGGCACTACAAGTGGCGCGTGATGCTGGCGCTGGCCTGCCTGGTGGCGGCCAAGGTCGCCAACCTGGGCGTGCCGGTGCTGATGAAGCGGCTGATCGACAGCATGAACATCAGCGCCGGCGATCCGCGCGCGCTGCTGGCGGTGCCGGTGGGGCTGATCGTCGCCTACGGCATGCTGCGACTGTCCGCGACGCTGTTCACCGAGTTACGGGAAATCCTCTTTTCCAAGGTCACGCAGGGCGCCGTGCGCGAGATTGCGCTGCAGGTGTTCCGGCACCTGCATGCGCTGTCGCTGCGCTTCCACCTGGACCGCCAGACCGGCGGCATGAGCCGCGACATCGAGCGCGGCACGCGCGGCATCCAGTCGCTGATCTCGTATTCGCTGTACAGCATCCTGCCCACGCTGGTGGAAATGGCGCTGGTGGTCGGCTTCTTCATCCTGCACTACGACATCTGGTTCGCCGCCATCACCGGCTGCGCGCTGGTCGGCTATATCGTCTTCACCATCGTGGTAACGGAATGGCGCACGCATTTCCGCCGCCGCATGAACGAGCTCGATTCGCGCGCCAACCAGAAGGCGATCGATTCGCTGCTGAACTTCGAGACCGTCAAGTACTTCGGCAATGAAGCCTACGAGGCGCAGCGCTACGACGAGAACCTGCGCAAGTACCGCACCGCGGCGATCCGCTCGCAGAACTCGCTGTCGTTCCTGAACTTCGGCCAGCAGGCCATCATCGCCATCGGCCTGATCCTGATCCTGTGGCGCGCCACGGTGGGCGTGGTCGACGGCAAGCTGACGCTGGGCGACCTGGTGCTGGTCAACACGCTGATGATCCAGCTCTACATCCCGCTGAACTTCCTCGGCGTGATCTACCGCGAGATCAAGCAGGCCACTACCGACATGGACCGCATGTTCGTGCTGCTGGGCACGCACCAGGAGGTGGCCGACGCGCCGGACGCGCCGGCGCTGCGGGTCGACGGCGCGCAGGTGCGCTTCCGCGACGTGCGCTTCAGCTACGAGTCCGACCGCCTGATCCTGGACGGCGTCGATTTCACCATCGCGGCGGGCAGCACCACCGCGGTGGTGGGCCACAGCGGCTCGGGCAAGTCGACGCTGGCGCGGCTGCTGTTCCGCTTCTACGACGTAGGCGGCGGCGCGATCGAGATCGACGGCCAGGAT
The DNA here is from genome assembly GCF_041726985.1 of Cupriavidus nantongensis. Classification (GTDB taxonomy): domain Bacteria; phylum Pseudomonadota; class Gammaproteobacteria; order Burkholderiales; family Burkholderiaceae; genus Cupriavidus; species Cupriavidus nantongensis_A. The sequence goes on from NZ_CP168303.1 coordinate 450,026, forward strand.
ATCCGCACCATCACCCAGGACAGCCTGCGCCGGGCCATCGGCATCGTGCCGCAGGACACCGTGCTGTTCAACGACAGCATCTACTACAACATCGCCTACGGCCGCCCCGACGCGACCCGCGACGAAGTCATCGCCGCGGCGCAGGCGGCGCAGATCGACGCCTTTATCCGCGAGCTGCCGCAGGGCTACGACACCCCCGTGGGCGAGCGCGGCCTGAAGCTGTCCGGCGGCGAGAAGCAGCGCGTGGCGATCGCGCGCACGCTGCTGAAGAACCCGCCGGTGCTGGTGTTCGACGAAGCGACCTCGGCGCTGGATTCGCGCACCGAGCAGGCGATCCAGGCCGAGCTGATGCGCCTGGCGCAGAACCGCACCACGCTGCTGATCGCGCACCGGCTCTCCACCGTGGTCCATGCCGACCAGATCCTGGTGATGGACCACGGGCGCATCGTCGAGCGCGGCACCCATGCGCAGCTGATGCGAGCGGGCGGACGCTATGCCGAGATGTGGGACATCCAGGCGCGCGCCGCCGCCAAAGGCGGCGACGCCGTCGGCGGCGAGGCGCTTGCGCTCGACGTGGGCGACGCCACCCAGGACGCCTGAGCCGCCATGGGCCGACCCGGCTGCGCCGGTTCGCACCAGGGCGCGGCACGGATTGTCGGCAATTGCTGCCGACGATGCTATTGCAGCAATCGTCGCGCCCATTTCTGGTTCGACAATCACGCGCGGGCACGCCCTGAAACGGGGCCTGCAAGGCTGGCATGTCCCTTGCGGATGGATCCCTCCGAAATCACTATCCACGGAGAGATGTCATGCCCCAATCCCACACGGCTCGCCGCCGCCTGCTGAAGCTGGGCGCCATGCTCGGCACCAGCCTGGTGCTGTCGACACAATTCGCCGCCGCCGCCCACGCGCAGGCCGCGGCCACCAAGGTCCGGTTCCAGCTCGACTGGCGCTTCGAAGGGCCGGCGGCACTGTTCCTGCTCGGCGAGCAGAAGGGCTACTACAAGGCCGAAAAGCTCGAGGTCTCGATCGATGCCGGCAACGGCTCGGGCAACGTGGTCAACCGCGTGGCCTCGGGCACCTATGACATGGGCTTCGCCGACATGTCGTCGGTGATGGAGTTCTACGGCAACAACCCCGACGCGAAGAACAAGCCGGTGGCGGTGATGATGGTTTACAACAACACGCCCGCGGCCATCCTGGCGCTGAGGAAGTCGGGCATTCGCGCGCCGAAGGACCTGGCCGGCAAGCGCCTGGGCGCACCGGTGTTCGACGCCGGCCGCCGCGCCTTCCCGATCTTCGCCCGGGCCAACGGCCTGCAGGCATCGTCATTCAACTGGCAGGCGATGGACCCGACGCTGCGCGAAACCATGCTGGTGCGCGGCGACCTCGACGCCATCACCGGCTTCTCGTTCACGTCGATCCTGAACCTGAATGCGCGCGGCGTGAAGGACGAGGACATCGTGGTGCTGCCGTATCCGCAGTTCGGCGTGAAGCTGTACGGCAACGCCGTGATCGCGTCCGAGGAATTCATCAAGAAGAATCCGGGGGCGGTGAAGGCGTTCCTGCGCGCCTTCAGCAAGTCGGCGCGCGACGTGATCGCCCGTCCGGAAGAGGGCATCCGCGCGCTCAAGGCGCGCGACGGCATCATCGACGAGAAGCTGGAAACGCGCCGGCTCAAGCTGGCGCTGGACAGCGTGGTCCGCTCACCCGATGCCAGGGCCGAAGGCTTTGGCCGCATCAGCAAGCCGCGCCTGTCGCTGATGGCCTCGCAGGTGGCCGATGCCTTCGGCACCAAGGGCCGTATCAACGCCGATGCGCTGTGGACCGACGCGTACCTGCCGGGCGCGGCCGAACTGGATGTGCTGCGATGATGGCGCGCCTGGCTGAATCCATGCCGGCTGCCGCAACGGCCGCGACCGCAGCGACCGCACCCGTCGAGCCTTTTGTCGATTTCAACCGGGTCTGGCTGGCCTACGACGACACGCTGGCGCGCCAGGGCGAGTTCGCGGTCGAAGACCTGTCGCTGCAGGCCGCCCCGGGCGAGTTCATCGCCATCGTCGGCCCGTCCGGCTGCGGCAAGTCCACCTTCATGAAACTGGCCACCGGGCTGAGGCCGGCCACGCGCGGCATCGTCAGGATTGCCGGGGAGAAGGTGAGCGGGCCGCTCAAGCAGGTTGGCATGGCGTTCCAGGCGCCGACGCTGCTGCCATGGCGCACCACGCTCGACAACGTGATGCTGCCGCTGGAGATCGTCGAGCCCTACCGCTCGACCCTGCGCGCGCGCCGCGATGAATACGTCGATCGTGCCCGCCGGCTGCTGCATACCGTTGGCCTGGGCGGCTACGAGGACAAATACCCGTGGCAACTCTCCGGCGGCATGCAGCAGCGCGCGTCGATCTGCCGCGCGCTGATCCACCAGCCGCGCATGCTGTTGCTCGACGAGCCCTTCGGCGCGCTCGACGCCTTCACCCGCGAGGAACTGTGGTGCGTGCTGCGCGAGCTGTGGCAGGCGCAGCGTTTCAACGTGATCCTGGTCACGCATGACCTGCGCGAGGCTGTGTTTCTCGCCGACACGGTCTACGTGATGAGCCAGCGCCCCGGCCGCATCGTGATGCGCAAGGAGATCGGCCTGCCGCGCCCGCGCGATCTCGCGCTGACCTATACCGAGCCCTTTGCCGACCTGGTGCATGAACTGCGCGAGAAGATCGGCCATGTGCGCCAACACTGAGACAACCTGACGATGATGATGACCTTGACTTCCGCTCAGGAGCGCCGCGTGCAGCGCGTGGCGCCGTGGCTGCTGCTGGCCGCGGTGCTGCTGCTGTGGCAGGGCGCGTGCATGGCCTTCGACGTCTCCGACTTCATCCTCCCCACGCCGTCCGCGATCGTGGCCGCGCTGGTGGACTACGCGGACGTGATCGCCGGCCATGCGTGGCGCACCTTCTGGACCACCATGGTCGGGTTTGGCGTGGCCATCGGCGTGGGGGTGCTGCTCGGGCTGGCGATGGGCTCGTCGCGGCTGCTCTACGCCGCAAGCTACCCGCTGATGACCGCCTTCAACGCGCTGCCCAAGGCTGCCTTCGTGCCGATCCTGGTGGTATGGTTCGGACTCGGCGCCGGGCCGGCGATCCTGACTGCGTTCCTGATCTCGTTCTTCCCGATCATGGTCAATATCGCCACCGGGCTGGCCACGCTCGAGCCGGAACTGGAAGACGTGCTGCGCGTGCTCGGCGCCAAACGGCGCGACGTGCTGTTCAAGGTCGGCCTGCCGCGCGCGCTGCCGTATTTCTTCGCCTCGCTGAAGGTCGCGATCACGCTGGCCTTTGTCGGCACCACGGTGTCGGAGATGAATGCCGCCAACGAGGGCATCGGCTACCTGCTGGTGTCGGCCGGCTCCGCCATGAAGATGCCGCTGGCCTTCGCCGGACTGGTAGTGATCGCGGTGATGGCGATGGCGATGTACGAGCTGTTCGCGGTGGTGGAGAAGCGCATGACCGGCTGGGCCCACCGGGGCTGAGGCGGCAGGTGGCGAAGCGCCGCGCGCCGGTGGATAATCCGCGTCATGGAAATCAAATGGCTTGAAGACTTCGTCAGCCTGGCCGAGACGCACAGCTTCTCGCGCTCGGCCGAACTGCGCCACGTCACGCAGCCGGCGTTCTCGCGCCGGATCCAGTCGCTGGAGGCGTGGGTCGGCACCGAGCTGATTGACCGCTCGAGCTATCCCACCAGCCTGACGCCGGCCGGCAAGGTGTTCTACGAGCAGGCGCTGGCCATGCTGGCGCAGGTCAGCGAGACCCGCGCGCTGATGCGCGGCCAGCGCTCGGCCAACGCGCAAGTGCTGGAATTCGCGGTGCCGCATACGCTGTCGCTGACGTTCTTCCCGGAGTGGCTCAAGGCGCTGGAGCGCAAGCTCGGCACGCTGCCGTGCCGGCTGCGCGCGCTCAACGTCCATGACGCGGTGCTGATGCTGGTCGAAGGCGGCTGCGACCTGGTGATGGTCTACCACCACGCGCGCCAGGCCATCCAGCTCGATCCGTCACGGTACGACATGCTGGTGCTCGGTACCGAACGGCTGTCGCCCTACAGCGTGCCGGATGCCGCCGGCAAGCCGCAATTCCGGCTGCCGGGTACCGACAAGAAACCGGTGCCGTTCCTCAGCTATACGCCCAACGCCTTTCTCGGCCGCATGGTCGACCTGCTGCTGGCCGAAACCGCAGAGGCGCTCAAGCTGGACAAATGCTACGAGACCGATATGGCCGAGGCGCTCAAGGTGATGGCGCTGTCTGGCCACGGCATGGCCTTCCTGCCCGAAAGCGCGGTGCGCGACGACGTCGCGGCGGGCCGGCTGGTACGGGCCGAGTCGGCGCGAGGCTTGCCGCTGTCGATCGACATGGAGATCCGGCTGTATCGCGAGAAGCCGGGCGAGAACGGTGGCGAGCGGCGCGCGGGAGCGCGGCGCAAGCGGCAGCTGGTGGACCAGGTGTGGGCGTCGTTGACGGCAGCGTAGCGATTGTGTTCTCCCCTCTCCCCGCAAGCGGGAGAGGGAGCAAACCGCCCCAACGTTATGCATCGCTTGCATAACCCGATGAGCAAACGGCATTGGATTCCGAGCGGCCGCCAAGCCTAAGCTTGCGCCCATCTTCCACCCCGGAATCCACCCCGATGTCTTCCGCAGCACCGACCAACACTGCTGGCCAAAAGCACGCACTTCCGTCCTACCTCAATGCCGACAACCTCGGCCCCTGGGGCATCTACCTGCAGCAAGTCGACCGCGTCACGCCCTACCTGGGCTCGCTGGCGCGCTGGGTCGAGACCCTGAAGCGCCCCAAGCGCGCCCTGATCGTCGACGTGCCCATCGAACTCGACAACGGCACCATCGCCCATTTCGAGGGCTACCGGGTGCAGCACAACCTGTCGCGCGGCCCGGGCAAGGGCGGCGTGCGCTTCCACCAGGACGTGACGCTGTCCGAGGTGATGGCGCTGTCGGCCTGGATGTCGGTGAAGAACGCGGCGGTCAACGTGCCGTACGGCGGCGCCAAGGGCGGCATCCGCGTCGACCCTCGCACGCTGTCGCATGCCGAACTGGAACGCCTGACGCGCCGCTACACCAGCGAAATCAACATCATCATCGGGCCGAGCAAGGACATCCCGGCGCCCGACGTCAACACCAACGCACAGGTGATGGCGTGGATGATGGACACCTATTCGATGAACTCGGGCAGCACCTCGACCGGCGTCGTGACCGGCAAGCCGATCTCGCTGGGCGGCTCGCTGGGCCGCCACGAGGCCACCGGCCGCGGCGTGTTCGTGGTCGGCTCCGAGGCCGCGCGCAATATCGGCCTCGAGGTCAAGGGCGCGCGCGTGGCGGTGCAGGGCTTCGGCAACGTCGGCGCTGTCGCCGCCAAGCTGTTCCATGAGGCCGGCGCCAAGGTGGTGGCGGTGCAGGACCACCGCACCACGCTGTTCGACCCGGCCGGCCTGGACGTGCCGGCGATGATGGAATACGCCTCGCACAGCGGCACCATCGACGGCTTCCGCGGCGAAGTCCTGCGCACCGAGCAGTTCTGGGAAGTCGACTGCGACATCCTGATCCCGGCCGCGCTGGAAGGCCAGATTACCCCCGAAAACGCGCCGAAGATCACGGCAAAGCTGGTGATCGAGGGCGCCAACGGCCCGACCACCCCGCAGGCCGATGACATCCTGCGCGAGCGCAATATCCTGGTCTGCCCGGACGTGATCGCCAACGCCGGCGGCGTGACCGTGTCCTACTTCGAATGGGTGCAGGATTTCTCCAGCTTCTTCTGGACCGAGGAAGAGATCAACCAGCGCCTGGTACGGATCATGCAAGAAGCCTTCCGGGCAATCTGGCAAGTGGCACAGGAAAACAAGGTGACGCTGCGCACGGCGGCGTTCATCGTGGCCTGTACGCGTATCCTGCAGGCGCGCGAAATGCGCGGCCTGTACCCCTGATCGGGGCAGGCAGGCCCGGGGCGAGGCACTCGTATGGTGCAGCGCAATAATCGCCCCGGCCCCCGGCTCCATGACCGTCAGACGCGGTCTCCGGCAAGCGCCGGAGGCCGCGTTGTCGTATCCGGACGCGCTGCGCACGGATTGCCCCGAAGTGGGGTTCTAGGAGAAAACCCAGTTGTATTGCGGCGGATGCTGCGCAATACTGTTTCACCAGTGGGGGTTTTATTCTTAGAATCCCGCTTTCTCTTCATGGTCAAGGAGATGTTATGAATTTCGCCAAGTTGGCTGCCCTGATGATTGCCGGGGGTGTAATGTGCGGGACGGCACAGGCAGCCGAACAACTGACGGGCACGCTGAAGAAGATCAAGGACACCGGCGTCATCACGCTCGGCGTGCGTGAATCGTCGATTCCGTTCAACTACAACCTCGGCGGCGTGCGCCAGGTCGGCTATTCCTACGATATCAACATGAAGATCGTGGAAGCCATCAAGGACCAGTTGAAGCTGCCGAACCTGCAGGTCAAGGAAATCCCGATCACCTCGCAGAACCGCATCACGCTGCTGCAGAACGGCACCATCGATATCGAGTGCGGCTCGACCACCAATAACCTGGAACGCCAGAAGCAGGTCGCCTTCACCAACTCCATCTTCATCATCGGCACGCGCATCATGGTGAAGAAGGACGCCGGCATCAAGGACTGGGCCGACCTGAAGGGCAAGAACGTCGTCACCACCGCCGGCACCACGTCGGAGCGCCTGCTGCGCAAGATGAACGACGAGCAGAAGCTGGGCGTGAACATCATCAGCACCAAGGACCACGGCCAGTCGTTCCTGACGCTGGAATCGGGCCGCGCGGTCGCCTTCATGATGGATGACGCGCTGCTGTACGGCGAACGCGCCAAGGCCAAGAACCCCGCAGACTGGATCGTCGTGGGCAAGCCGCAATCGCGCGAGTCCTATGGCTGCATGATCCGCAAGGACGACCCGCAGTTCAAGAAGCTGTCCGACAACGTCATCTCCGGCATGATGAAGGACGGCTCGATCAACACCCTGTACACCAAGTGGTTCATGCAACCGGTTCCGCCCAAGGGCCTGAACCTGGACTTCCCGCTGTCCGAAGACATGAAGACGCTGATCAAGGCGCCTAACGACAAGGCGCTGGACTGACCTGCCGTTGACAGCACTGCGAAACGGAAGGCTCGTCCTTCCGTTTCTTTTTGAGGACGCAACATGAACTACAACTGGCATTGGGGAGTTTTCCTCGAACAGGCCGCCCAGAACGAGACCTACCTGGACTGGATGATCTCCGGCCTCAAGGTCACGCTCGCGCTGGGGCTTTCGTCCTGGGTCATTGCCCTGGTCATCGGTTCGGTGCTCGGCGTGCTGCGCACGGTGCCGAACAAGTGGCTGGCCGGCATTGCCGCCACCTATGTCGAGATTTTCCGCAACATCCCGCTGCTGGTGCAGCTGTTCATCTGGTACTTCGTCGCGCCCGAGCTGCTGCCCGGCGGCGAGGCGATCAAGCAGATGAACCCGTTCGCGCAGCAGTTTCTGGCCGCCATGCTGTGCCTGGGGACATTTACCGCCGCGCGGGTGTGCGAGCAGGTGCGCTCCGGCATCAACTCGCTGGCGCGCGGGCAGAAGAACGCCGGCCTGGCGATGGGCTTCACCCTGCCGCAGACGTACCGCCACGTGCTGCTGCCGATGGCGTTCCGCGTGATCGTGCCGCCGCTGACCTCCGAGTTCCTGAACATCTTCAAGAACTCTGCGGTGGCGTCGACCATCGGCCTGCTGGAGCTGGCCGCGCAGGGGCGCCAGCTGGTGGATTACACCGCGCGTCCGTATGAATCGTTCATCGCGGTCACGCTGATGTACGCGCTGATCAACGTCACCGTGATGCTGGTGATGCGCTGGGTCGAGGCCCGCACGCGCGTGCCCGGCTTTATCGGCGGCAAGTAAGGGGGCGCCATGGCTTATTCCTTCGATTTCACCTCGATCAACCCGGCCACGCTGCACGTGCTGGGCGAGGGCATGATGGTCTCGCTGAAGATCACCGTCACCGCGGTGGTGGTCGGCATCATCTGGGGCACCATCCTGGCGATGATGCGGCTGTCGTCGTTCCGGCTGCTGAACTGGTTCGCGCAGGGGTACGTGACCGTCTTCCGCTCGATCCCGCTGGTGATGGTGCTGTTGTGGTTCTTCCTGATCATCCCGCAGGTATTGCAGGGCATCTTCAACCTGTCGCCGGCGACCGACCTGCGCATGACTTCGGCGCTGGTGGCGTTCGCGCTGTTCGAGGCGGCGTACTACTCCGAGATCATCCGGGCGGGCATCCAGAGCGTGTCGCGCGGGCAGATGTTCGCCGCGCAGGCGCTGGGCATGACCTACGGGCAGTCGATGCGGCTGGTGATCCTGCCGCAGGCGTTCCGCAACATGGTGCCGCTGCTGCTGACGCAGGGCATCATCCTGTTCCAGGATACCTCGCTGGTGTACGTGAGCGCGCTGGCTGACTTCTTCGGCCAGGCCTACGGCATTGGCGAGCGCGACGGCCGCATCGTCGAGATGCTGCTGTTCGCCGGCCTGGTGTACTTCATCATTTGTTTCTCCGCTTCGCTGCTGGTCAAGCGTTACCAGAAAAAGGTGGCTGTATGATCGAAATTAATAACGTCTCCAAGTGGTACGGCTCGTTCCAGGTGCTCACCGACTGCACCACCAAGGTTGCCAAGGGTGAAGTGGTGGTGGTGTGCGGGCCCTCGGGTTCGGGCAAGTCCACGCTGATCAAGACCGTCAATGCGCTCGAGCCGTTCCAGAAGGGCGACATCCTGGTCGACGGCACCTCGGTGGGCAATCCCAAGACCAACCTCCCCAGGCTGCGCTCGCGCGTCGGCATGGTGTTCCAGAACTTCGAGCTGTTCCCGCACTTGTCGATCACCGAGAACCTGACCATCGCGCAGATGAAAGTGCTGGGCCGCTCCAAGGACGAGGCCATGACCAAGGGCATGAAATACCTGGAGCGCGTGGGCCTGAAGAGCCAGGCCGACAAGTACCCCGGCCAGCTGTCGGGCGGCCAGCAGCAGCGCGTGGCGATCGCGCGCGCGCTGTCGATGGACCCGATCTGCATGCTGTTCGACGAGCCGACCTCCGCGCTGGATCCGGAGATGGTCAACGAAGTGCTGGACGTGATGGTGCAGCTGGCGCAGGAAGGCATGACCATGATGTGCGTGACCCACGAAATGGGCTTCGCGCGCAAGGTGGCCAACCGCGTGATCTTCATGGACCAGGGCAAGATCGTCGAAGACGCCGACAAGGAAGAGTTCTTCGGCAATATCGACGCCCGTTCGGAGCGCGCGCGACAGTTCCTGTCGAAGATCCTGCATCACTGAGCGGACTGCCGACTCATGGAAAAAGGGACGCCTCGGCGTCCCTTTTTTCCTTGTGCCGGAAGCGCTCAGGTACAGGCAGTATTGGCCGCGTTCTTGGCCTGCACCTCGGGCGGGATCGGCACGCTCAGCGTCATGGTCGGACGCCCGTGCTCGAACATGATCAGTTCGCCCGGGGCGAACTGGGTCCAGGTCTCGTTGTCGGTCAGCGGCGCGGTGGCGATCACGGCGACGCGGTCGTCCGGCGTGGTGACCTGCGCGAAGTCGATCGACAGGTCGGCGTCGATCAGGTGCGCGGTCGAGAACGGCCATTGCCGCACGATGTAGTAGAGGCGGGTCGAGCAGTGCGCGAACAGCGCCTGCCCGTTGCACAGCAGGTAGTTGAACACGCCGTGCAGGGTGATCTCGCGGGTAATGTCGGCCAGCGCGTGTCCCAGTTCGTTCAGCGGCGGCTGCGAGCCCGGGAAGCGCTTGCGCAGCCCCTGCATCAACGTGCAGAAGGCCAGCTCGCTGTCGGTGTCGCCCACCGGCTGGTAGACGCCGGACAGGAAAGGGGTAAAGCCGTGGAGGTCGCCGTTGTGGGCGAAGATCCAGTGCCGGCCCCACAGCTCGCGCATGAAGGGGTGGCAGTTCTCCAGCAGCACGGTGCCCTGCGTGGCCTTGCGGATATGCGAGATGACGTTCTTGGACTTGATCGGATAGCGCTTGATCAGGTCCGCCACCGGCGAGGTGCCGGCGGACTGGTTGTCGATGAACAGGCGGCAGGCCTTGTCTTCGAAGAAGGCGACACCGAAGCCGTCGGCGTGGTGGTCGGTCAGGCCTCCGCGCGCGGCAAAGCCGGTGAAGGAGAACGTCACGTCGGTCGGCGTGGCGCAGTTCATGCCTAGCAGCTGGCACATGTCGGGGCACCGGTCGGCAGGGGGCTGCCGCTTTGCAATAGAATGCAGGCATTATCCCGCGCGCCCGCGCCGCTGCCAAGCAAGCCGCGGGCGCTCCAGTACGGTCGAAGGGGACCAACCCCGGCGCCACCCTACCTGCTAGCAATCCCGAGAACGATGAGCCAATACAAGATTGCCGTGATTCCCGGAGACGGAATCGGCACGGAAGTCATGCCCGAGGGCATCCGCGTGATGGACGCCGCGGCGCGCCGTTTCGGCATCGACTTCCAGTGGGATCACTTCGATTTTTCCAGCTGCGACTACTACGCCCGCCACGGCAAGATGCTGCCGGACGACTGGTTCGACACGCTGGTCAAGTACGACGCCATCTATTTCGGCGCGGTGGGCTGGCCGGATACGGTGCCCGACCATGTCTCGCTGTGGGGCTCCCTGCTGCAGTTCCGCCGTTCGTTCGACCAGTACGTCAACCTGCGTCCGGTGCGGCTGATGCCGGGCATCCGCAGCCCGCTCGCCGGCCGCCAGCCCGGCGACATCGATTTCTACGTGGTGCGCGAGAACACCGAGGGCGAATACTCCAGCATCGGCGGCCGCATGTTCCCCGGCACCGAGCGCGAGATCGTGGTGCAGGAAACGGTGATGAGCCGCACCGGTGTCGACCGCATCCTGAAGTTCGCCTTTGAACTTGCCCAGAAGCGCCCGAAAAAGCACCTGACCTCGGCGACCAAGTCCAACGGCATCTCGATCACGATGCCGTACTGGGACGAGCGGGTCGAGGCGATGGCGGCAAATTATCCCGGCATCAAGGTCGACAAGTACCACATCGATATCCTGACCGCGCATTTCGTCCAGCATCCGGACTGGTTCGACGTGGTGGTGGCGAGCAACCTGTTCGGCGATATCCTGTCCGACCTGGGCCCGGCCTGCACCGGCACCATCGGCATCGCGCCGTCGGGCAACATCAACCCGGACCGGACCTTCCCCAGCCTGTTCGAGCCGGTGCACGGCTCGGCCCCGGATATCGCCGGGCGCGGCGTGGCCAACCCGATCGGGCAGATCTGGTGCGGCGCCATGATGCTGGAGCACCTGGGCCATGACGAGGCGGGCGCCGCCGTGCTGGGCGCGATCGAGCAGGTGCTGGCGGCCGGGCCGGAGCACGCGCCGCTGACGCGCGACATCGGCGGCAAGGCCGGTACCGCCGACCTGGGCCGCGCCATCGCGGAGGCGCTGTGAGCGCCGGGTTTGCGGGGGACGCCCGCGCACTGTTGCTCGAGACCTTCCACGCCGCGGTGGCGGCGGCCGACCCGCTGCAGATCGTCGCGCAGCACCTGCCGCCGCCGCACGCCGGCGGACGCACGCTAGTGGTGGGCGCGGGCAAGGCCGCCGCGTCGATGGCCGCGGCGGTCGAGCGCGCCTACGCCGGCAAGGCCACGCTGGAGGGGCTGGTGGTGACGCGCTACGCGCACGGCATGCCGACCGACCATATCCGCGTGATCGAGGCCGGCCATCCGGTGCCCGACGAGTCGGGCGAGCAGGCCGCGGCCGAGATCCTGGCCGCGGTGCAGTCGCTGACGCCGCAGGACCGGCTGCTGGTGCTGGTCTCGGGCGGTGGCTCGAGCCTGCTGTCGCTGCCGGCCGAGGGCATCCCGATGGCCGACCTGAAGGCGACCACCCGGGAATTGCTGCGCTGTGGCGCGCCGATCACCGACATGAACATCGTGCGCAAACACATCTCGCGCATCCAGGGCGGCCGGCTGGCGCAGGCGAGCCAGGCGCCGGTGACCGCGCTGATCGTCTCGGACGTGGCCGGCGACGATCCCAGCGCGATCGCCTCGGGCCCGACCGTGGCGGACCCGAGCACGTTCGATGACGCGCTGCAGATCCTGCGCCGCTATGGCGCGCAGGTGCCGGCCAGCGTGCAGTCGCACCTGGAACGCGGCGCGCGCGGCGAGGTGGCGGAGACGCCCAAGCCCGGCGATCCGTTGTTCGATCGGGTCGACAACATCATGATCGCCACCGCCCACGGCAGCCTCGAGGCCGCCGCCGCGCTGTTCCGCCAGCGCGGCATCACGCCGGTGGTGCTGGGCGATACCGTAACCGGCGAGGCGCGCGAAGTGGCCCGCGTCTATGCCGCACTGGTGCGCGAGATTCGCGCGTACAATGCCCCGTTCGCCACGCCCGTGGCGCTGATTTCCGGAGGTGAGTGCACGGTCACTTTGCCGGCCGGCGGCGGCGCCAGCAAGGCGCGCGGCGGGCGCTGCTCGGAGTTCCTGCTGTCGCTGGCGGTCGAACTGGCAGGCATGCCCGGTGTGCACGCGATCGCCGCAGACACCGACGGCATCGACGGCTCGGAAGACAATGCCGGCGCGCTGGCCGACCCGACCACGCTGGCGCGCGCCGAGGCCGCCGGCCTGCCGGGCCAGCGCCAGTTGGACGCGCACGACGCCTGGGGCCTGTTCGATGCGATCGGCGACCTGGTTGTCACCGGCCCCACGCGCACCAACGTCAACGACTACCGCGCCATCCTGATTCTCTGATTTCGACGAACGCCCGCCGCCGCCCGCGGCCGGCCCCAAGCTAGCCATGACCCAGAAGCTCACCATCACCCGCCCGGACGACTGGCACCTGCACCTGCGCGACGGCGCGGCGCTGGCCGCCGTGCTGCCCGACACCGCCCGCCAGTTCGCCCGCGCCATCGTCATGCCCAACCTGAAGCCGCCGGTGACCACGGTGGCGCAGGCACAGGCGTATCGCGCCCGCATCCTGGCGGCGCTGCCGGCCGGCATGCAGTTCGAGCCGCTGATGACGCTGTACCTGACCGACAACACCAGCCCCGAGGAAATCGCGGCGGCCAAGGCCAGCGGCTTCGTGCACGGCGTCAAGCTGTACCCGGCGGGCGCCACCACCAACAGCGACGCCGGCGTGACCGATATCCGCCGCTGCTATCCCGCGCTGGAAGCGATGCAGCGCGAAGGCCTGCCGCTGCTGGTGCACGGCGAAGTCACCGACCCGGCGATCGACATCTTCGACCGCGAGGCCGTGTTCATCGAGCAGGTGATGACGCCGCTGCGCCGCGACATGCCCGAGCTGAAGGTGGTGTTCGAGCACATCACCACCAAGGATGCGGCGCAGTACGTGCGCGACGCGAGCGGCCCGGTCGGCGCCACCATCACCGCGCACCACCTGCTCTACAACCGCAACGCCATCTTCACCGGCGGCATCCGCCCGCACTACTACTGCCTGCCGGTGCTCAAGCGCGAAACCCACCGCGAGGCACTGGTGGCCGCCGCCACCTCGGGCAGCGAGCGCTTCTTCCTGGGTACCGACAGCGCGCCGCACGCGCGCGGCCTGAAGGAGCACGCGTGCGGCTGCGCCGGCTGCTATACCGCGCTGCATGCGATGGAGTTGTATGCCGAAGCCTTCGACGCCGCCGGCGCGCTCGACAAGCTGGAAGCCTTCGCCAGTTTCAACGGCCCGGCTTTCTACGGGCTGCCGCGCAACACCGGCACGCTGACGCTGGCGCGCGAGGACTGGGAACTGCCGGCCGAGCTGCCTTACGGCGACACCACGCTGGTGCCGCTGCGCGGCGGCGAGACGCTGCGCTGGAAGGCACGCTGACGCCTTGCGCACGCAGCAGACCGCGGCCGGCGAGCACTTCGCCGCCGCGCTGGCCGGAATCGACTGGTCCCGGCCGTGGTTCCGGCCTTTTGCCGCACACGGCGCCGCGCTGGCCGCGGCAGTGCAGGGCGGCGCCGACCTGCGCAGCGCGCTCGATGCCCGCGCCGCGGCACTGGACCTGCGCAATGCGCGCGGGCTGCCGTTGCGCTTCATCGCCCAGCACGCCCTGCCGCACGGCAGCGCCTATGAAGCGCATATCGACACCACCGGTGCAGTCCCCACCCGCGACAATCTTCACGATTTCTTCAACGCGCTGATCTGGCTGCATTTCCCGCGGACCAAGCGCCTGTTGAACCAGATCCAGGCCGAGGTCATCGCCCGCGAGGGCGTACAGACCGCGCGCGGTGGCGTGCGCGATGCGGCGACGCTGTTCGACGAGAACGCGGTGCTGTTCCTCAGCACCGACGCGGGCATGACCGCGGCGCTCAGGGGGTTTGCGTGGGGGCCGCTGTTTGTCGATGGTCGGTCCCGGTGGGGAAGGGACTGCGCGGTGGTGCCATTCGGCCACGCCTTGCTCGAAAAACTGGTGCAACCGTACAAGGCGGTGACGGCGCACGCGTGGACACTGCCGCTCGTACCCGGCGATCCCGCACTCGATGCGGTGCTTGCCGGGTCACTGCAGGCCGCGGCCGATGCCGGCGCGTTGCTTGGCGGACGCAGCTTTGCGCCGCTGCCGGTGATGGGCATCCCGGGCTGGTGCGAGGACAACGCGGACCCCGACTTCTACACCGATGCCACCGTATTCCGTCCCGGCCGGCGCCGTGACGGCGATGCCGGCTGACGCCCCGGCAAGCGGCAGCAATCGGTGTTAGACTGCGGGCCGCAAAGCAGGCCAGGCAACCGCTGCCTGTACCGCAAGGTGCAGGGGGAGGAAAGTCCGGACTCCACAGGGCAGGGTGTTGGCTAACAGCCATCCACGGCAACGTGCGGAATAGGGCCACAGAGACGAGTCTTGCCGCCGGGTTCGCCCGGCGGGAAGGGTGAAACGCGGTAACCTCCACCTGGAGCAATCCCAAATAGGCAGGCGATGAAGCGGCCCGCTGAGTCTGCGGGTAGGGAGCTGGAGCCGGCTGGTAACAGCCGGCCTAGAGGAATGGTTGTCACGCGCCGCGCGCCGCAAGGCGGGCGGCGCGCACAGAATCCGGCTTATCGGCCTGCTTTGCTTCAGTCATCGGCATGGCCCGGCGCCCGAGCGGCGCATCGGGCCGGCCAAATTTCCATCAGCCTTCGACGATCTCCAGCGTGTGCGTGATCTCGGCCGTCTTGGCCAGCATGATCGACGCCGAGCAGTACTTCTCGTGCGACAGCTTGATCGCGCGCTCGACCGTGGCGGGGTTGAGATTCTTGCCGGTGACCACAAAATGGAAGTTGATGCGGGTGAACACCTTGGGATCTTCGCCGGCGCGTTCGGCCTGCAGCTGCACGCTGCAGCCGGTAACGTCCTGGCGGCCGCGCTTGAGGATCAGCACGACGTCATAGGCGGTGCAGCCGCCGGTGCCCAGCAACACCATTTCCATGGGCCGCGGGGCCAGGTTGTGGCCACCGCCTTCGGGCGCGCCGTCCATGGCAACGATATGGCCGCTGCCGGTCTGGGCGACGAAGCTCATGCCGTCGACGCCCATCCATGTTACTTTGCATTCCATTTTGTTCGTTCCTGTGCTTTGTTTTGTCGGTTTTCGATCACAAGCGCGTGATCTCGAATCTTGCTTTTCTCAGTATATGGCAAGGTCAAGTTCGGGGCATCGCTGCCGATAACCTTAGAAAACCTGAGGGTTTCCTCTAGTATGTCATTGCGATGAAACCTTGCTTGGTTCGGTAAGTTATTGATTTTCAAGGGTTTGAAACAAGGCTGGCGGGGTCAGGCAACGTTTCGTAATACGAAATCACATTTCGCACTGCAAATTTCCCTTGCATCCGGACAAACCCTAGGTATAATTCCAATCATTGAACGACGGCGCAGACAGCGCGCCAGAGTGCGAAAGCGAAGCCCCCGGGCCAAGCCCTCCGCACCGCCCGCAGGTCTCTCCGTCGATCTCCAGGTGTCTCCTCCACCCTCCTCCTTTGGTGGATTCAAACCCAAGCTCAAACGCTTGGGTTTTTTTTCGCCTGAACAAATGCCGTTGGCACTTCAAGTGCATTGGGCGGCCCCAGAACCGCGGCGATCGGCGTCGATCTTGACGAAAACTTGAGTCTTTGCTTGTGCGCTCGCTACGGCCGCCAGTATAATCGAGGGCTTTTCCGTCATGCCCGCGGAAGAAGACAGCAGCACCCGGCCACCTCAAAGGCGGCCACAAGACTTGCAGGGGCGAGCACAAGCCTTCGCGAGTCGGATTACGGGCACGAACTAATAGTCAGGAAAAATCATGAAGACCTTTTCCGCCAAGCCTCATGAGGTAAAGCGCGACTGGTACGTGATTGACGCGACGGACAAAGTCCTCGGCCGTGTCGCCAGCGAAGTGGCACGCCGTCTGCGCGGCAAGCACAAGCCGGAATTCACTCCGCACGTCGACACGGGTGATTACATCATCATCGTCAATGCAGCCAAGCTGCGTGTCACGGGTACCAAGGAAACGGACAAGAAGTACTATCGCCATTCGGGCTACCCGGGCGGTATCTACGAAACGACGTTCGGCAAGATGCAGCAGCGTTTCCCGGGCCGTGCCCTGGAAAAGGCTGTCAAGGGCATGCTGCCGAAGGGTCCGCTGGGCTACGCGATGATCAAGAAGCTGAAGGTTTACGCCGAAGCCGAGCATCCGCACGAAGCGCAGCAGCCCAAGGCGCTGGAAATCTAAGGAGGCCAATCCATGATCGGTAACTGGAATTACGGTACTGGCCGCCGCAAGAGCGCTGTGGCACGTGTCTTCATCAAGTCGGGCAAGGGCGACATCGTCGTCAACGGCAAACCCATCAAAGAGTATTTCGCTCGCGAAACCTCGCTGATGATCGTGCGCCAGCCGCTGGAACTGACCGCTCACGCTGAAACGTTCGACATCAAGGTCAACGTCACCGGCGGCGGCGAAACCGGCCAGGCCGGCGCAGTGCGCCACGGCATCACCCGCGCCCTGATCGACTACGATGCGACCCTGAAGTCGGCCCTGTCGAAGGCTGGCTACGTCACGCGCGATGCACGTGAAGTCGAGCGTAAGAAGGTCGGCTTCCACAAGGCGCGTCGTCGCAAGCAGTTCTCGAAGCGCTGATGCGTTTTCGCGGATCCGGCCCTGCCGGATCTTGCGAGACCAGAAAAACCGCACGCTGGCCGTGCGGTTTTTTTTCGTCCGCGGGCTAAGGAAGCGCGCTGTGCTGCCGTCATAGTAAGCAGGCCGCCATACTTTTGTGGGGTATCCGGCCGCACGCGGCTACAATCACGCCCTGTCGCCGACGGCAAGTCCACTTGCCGGCGCGCTTGCGCCAAGGGCAGGCCAGCCTGGCACGAACGAGAGAGGAGTGAGAGTCATGCTGTTTTCCAAGAAGAAGGGCCTTTCGATCGACACCCTGATCGGCGAAGACACCGCCATCGATGGCGACCTGGTGTTTGCCGGCGGCCTGCGCCTGGACGGACGCGTGCGCGGCAACGTGACCGCCGCGCCGGGCAAGCCCAGCATGCTGGTGGTCAGCGAGAAGGGCATGGTTGAAGGCGAGATCAGCGTCGGCCACCTGGTGCTGAACGGCACCGTCAAGGGCCCGGTGCAGGCTGCCGACCTGCTGGAGTTGCAGCCGCAGGCGCGGGTGCTGGGCGACGTGCGCTATGCCGCGCTCGAAATGCACCAGGGCGCGCTGGTCGAGGGCCGCCTGATGCCGGTGGTGCAGGGCGAGGTCAAGGCGTTGCCGAACCTGGTCGAAGCGGCGCCGGTGGCTCAAGTGACCGAAGCGGCCGCTGCTGACGGCGAAACTCTGGCAGCCGATGCCAGTCCCACTGAAAAAGCCGCGTAGCGGCGACTTCGATGCCGGGAACCCCTTGAAAACACAAGGTTTCGGCACGATTTCCCAGTAGCGCTTAGAATACAGGCGTATCTAAACAGGAGAACACCCCATGAACGCAGTCGCAGAGGCACCCGTTACCGAGGACGTGCCGGCACCGTTCGTCTTTACCGACAGCGCCGCCGACAAGGTCAAGCAGTTGATCGAGGAAGAGGGCAATGCCGAGCTGAAACTGCGCGTGTTCGTGCAGGGCGGCGGCTGCTCCGGCTTCCAGTACGGCTTCACCTTCGACGAGGAAGTCAACGAAGACGACACCACCATGGTCAAGAACGGCGTCACCCTGCTGATCGACTCGATGAGCTACCAATACCTGGTCGGCGCCGAGATCGACTACAAGGAAGACATCAACGGCGCGCAGTTCGTGATCAAGAACCCGAATGCCTCGACCACCTGCGGTTGCGGCTCGTCGTTCTCGGTCTGAGCGATCCCGCTTGCACAAAAAAACGCACCTTCGGGTGCGTTTTTTCTTGGGTGCGCTCCAGCTTACTGGCTGGCGCGCCAGACCACCGGAAACCAGTCCTCGCGCAGGCGCTCGCCGGTCTGCTGGCCGATGCCGGGGAACGGCGGCGAGGTCCGCCCGGGCCGCTGCATGAAGCGCACGTCGTCGCCGACGAAACGGGCCGAGAACGCCCGCCGCCGTCCGGTGCCGGTATTGCCGGCGGCGCCGTGCACGGTGCGGAAGTCGAACACCACCGCATCGCCCGGTTCCAGTTCCGGCGCCAGCAGCGTGTGGCTGCCGTCTTCCACATCGGGCATTTCCATGAAGGCGTCGTCGCCGCCATAGAAATTCTCGTTGCTGGCCCAGCGCTTGGGCCGCACCAGTCGCGGCCAGCGGTGCGAGCCGGCCACCACGCGCAGTGTGTTGGCCTGCGTGACGGGGTCCAGCGGAATCCAGTAGCTCGCGGTCTGGGTGCCATCGACGCAGTAGTAGGGCAGGTCCTGGTGCCATGGGGTGGGCTTGGCGGTGCCCGGCTCCTTGACCAGGATGTGCTCGTGGAACACCTGCACCGCCTGCGACTGCATGATGCGGCCGGCGATCCCGGCCGCGGCCGAGTCGCGGATAAAGGCGGCGAACGGGGCAATGCGCTGCCAGTTGCAATAGTCCTCGAAAAAGCGCCCGCCCTCGCCGGCGCGCACGTTCTCGATGGCAAAGGGGCCGGGCGCGGCCAGGTTCTGCGCGAAGCCTTCGCGCAGGCGCTCGACCCAGTCGGTAAAGGCGCCGCGCAAGACCAGCACGCCGTCGCGCTGGTAGGTGTCGATCTGTTCCCGGGTGATATCCATGGCGATTTGTGTGGGGGCGATGGGCCCAGTATCGCCATGCGCATGGGATAGGAAAAGCATATATTTCCTATGTTGCGATATAGGAAATCATGATCCCTTTCTCCTTCCGCCAGCTCGAGTACTTCGTCGCCGCCGCCGAGCACGGCAGCATCAGCGCCGCGGCCCGGGCGCGCCATGTGTCGCAGCCGTCGGTATCGACCGCTATCGCCCAGCTGGAGGATTCGCTGGGCGAGCCGCTGTTCCGGCGCCAGGTCAGCCGCGGGCTGTCGTTAACCCCGGCCGGGCAGCGCCTGCTGGGCAAGGCCCGCGACGTGCTCGCGCTGGCGGCGGGGCTTGCCGCCGATGACGGCGCCGGTCGGGGCCTGAGTGGCCAGCTGTCGCTGACCTGCTTCCAGGACCTGGGCCCCTACTTCGTGCCGCGCCTGCTGGCGGGACTGCGCGTGCGGCACCCCGGCATCTCGGTGACGCTGTTCGAGGCCGACCTCGCCACCGTCCATCGCACCTTGCAGGCCGGCAAGGCGGAACTGGCGGTGACCTATGAATTGGGATTCGACGCCCGCACCGAGCGGCGCACGCTGGCGGAGCTGGCGCCCTACGCGTTGCTCCCAGCCACCCATCCGCTGGCGAGCGGCGCCGATGTCAGCCTGGCCGACCTCGCTGCCGAGCGGCTGATCCTCGAGGACATTCCACAGACCCGCGAATACTTCCTGTCATTGTTCTGGGCCCATGGGCTGCGCCCGGCGCTGCACCAGTACACGCAGACCTTCGAGATGCAGCGCGGGCTGGTGGCGCATGGCTATGGCGTGGCGCTGTCGTGCACGCGGCCCGTGGGCGACCGCAGCTATGACGGCGTGCCGATTGCCTGCCGGCCGCTGCGCGAGCCGGTGACGCCGCAGCGCGTGGTGCTGGCGCACTCGCCGGCCATGCGGGCATCGCCGCTGGCGCAGGTGTTCATGGATTGGGTCGATGCAGGGGAGGGCGGCGCCGCGGTTCAGCGCGGGTAGATCGCACCCAGCACGCGCGGCCCGGCGGCGCCGGTCACGGTGGGAACGTTGCCAGGCAGGCGCAGCAGGCACTGGCGCGCGAGCCAGGCAAAGGCGATGGCTTCGACCTGCGACACCGGCACGCCGTAGTCGTCGGAGGTTTCGATGGCCACGCCTGGCAGGGCCTGCGCCAGCCGGGCCATCACGAAGGCATTGCGCGCGCCGCCGCCGCACACGATCAGCCGCCGCGCGGCGGGCGCGCTGGCGCGCACGTCACGCGCGATGGCCTCGGCGGTCAGCGCCGCCAGGGTCGCCTGCACGTCGGCCGGCGCGAGCTGCGGGAATGCTGCCAGCCGCGCTTCCAGCCAGTCGGGATGAAACAGGTCGCGCCCGGTGCTCTTGGGCGGCGGCGCGCTGAAGTAGGGCTCGGCCAGGCACTGCGCCAGCAGCGCGGCGTCGACGCGCCCGCTTGCGGCCCAGTCGCCGTTGTTGTCGAAGGCCAGGCCGCGGTGGCGGCCGATCCAGTAGTCGAGCAGCGCATTGCCCGGCCCGCAGTCGAAGCCGCTGATGGGCCCCGCTGCCGGCAGGATGCTGATGTTGGAGATGCCGCCGATATTGCAGGCCACGCGGGTCTCGGCGTCGCTGCCGAACAGCGCGTGGTGCAGCGCCGGCACCAGGGGTGCGCCCTGTCCCCCGGCGGCAATGTCGCGGCTGCGGAAGTCCGCCACCACGTCGATGCCGGTCAGCTCAGCCAGCCGCGCCGGATGCTGGCTCTGGCGGGTATAGCCGATGCCGTCGTAGAGGCCCGGCCGATGGCGGATGGTCTGGCCGTGGGCGCCGATGGCGGCCACCGAGGCGGCATCGACACGCGCCTCGCGCAACAGCGCGGCGGCGCAGTCGGCGTACACCTGCGCCAGCGCATTGGCCGCCAGCGCCTCGCGGTGGATCTCGTCCTCGCCCGGCTGCTGCAGGGCGCCGAAGGCGGCGCGCAGCGTGTCGGGGAAGGGCTGGCTGGCGGCCGCCAGCACCGCGGGGCGCGCGCCGCTGAAATCGACCAGTACCGCGTCGGCACCGTCCATGCTGGTGCCGGACATGATGCCGATATAGCGTTCGCTGCCGGGCACGGGGATCACGGTCGACGCGGTCAGTTGGCGGCGGTCAGCACGTTGTAGGTGCGCAGCGCGTTGATGCGGCTGAGCAGCCCGCTGGTGTAGGTCAGGAATTCCTGGCGCGACTTGCCGGTCAGCGCCGGGGATTCCATCAGCGTGATGGTCAGCGGGTTCTGCGGCACGTCGTTGAAGCGGAACTCGTAGTGCAGGTGCGGGCCGGTGGCCCAGCCGGTCGCGCCGACATAGCCGATCAGCTGGCCCTGGCGCACCGTCTGGCCCTGGCGCATGCCGGCAAAGCCGGACAGGTGCGCGTAGTAGGTGGAATAGCCGTTGGGATGCGACAGGATGATGATGTTGCCGTAGCCGTTCTGCTGGCCGACGAACTCGACCACGCCGTCGCCGGTGGCCAGCACCTTGGTGCCGGTCGGGGCGGCGAAGTCCACGCCCTTGTGCTGGGCCCAGTCGTGATGCAGCGGATGCTCTCGGCCGCCGAAGCCCGACGACACGCGCGAGAACTCCACCGGCGAACGCAGGAACGGCCGCTTCATGCTGCGCCCGTCGAAGGTGTAGTAGGCTCCACCGTCCTTGCTGCCCTCGGGCGCGAACCACAGCGCCTGGTGCAGCTGGTTGCGGTTGATCAGCTCGACCGCGACCACGCGGCCGTTGCGCACGAAGGTGCCGTCGCGGAAGCCCGCTTCATAGATGATGCGGAAGCGGTCGCCGGCGGCGATGTCGTG
This sequence comes from Cupriavidus nantongensis, assembly GCF_041726985.1. Taxonomy (GTDB): domain Bacteria; phylum Pseudomonadota; class Gammaproteobacteria; order Burkholderiales; family Burkholderiaceae; genus Cupriavidus; species Cupriavidus nantongensis_A. The sequence continues at coordinate 472,040 of NZ_CP168303.1, forward strand.
GTGGAAGTCGATCACGCCGGAGAAGATCGACAGCATCTGCTGCACCACTTCGTCGGGCACGTTAGCCGCGTCCATGGCCTTGAAGAAGCCGCCGGACGAAATCGCGCCCGAGGTCATCTCGTAGTGCACGTCGTTGTCGACGCGCTGCACCTTGGCCTTGTATGCGGCGGCGGTGTCGCCGCTGGCGGCGCGCACGCGCTCGATCACCAGTTCGCGCGAGGCCGCAGCGTCGCCGCCGAGGTTGGCCTGCAGCGACACCAGCGTGTTGCTCTCGTCGATTTCCGCCTGCACCGCCTGACCCGGGTTCAGGTTGAACAGGCCGCGCGCGGTCGGGTTCTTGACGATGAACGCCTGCGCGTCGGCATCGTCCACGCCCAGGCGCTTGAGCAGGCTGGCAATGGTGTCGCCACGCTGCATGCGCTCTTCGCGCACGTACACGGCCTGGCTGTCGGTGAGCTGTTCGAGCTGTTCGCGCACGTCGGGCATGCGCAGCGCCTGCTGGGTGCGGGGCGCGCGCGGATCGTCGTAGGCGCTGCGGGGCGCGACACCCATGGCCGCGGCCATGCCGAGCGTGAAGATCGCACCGACCGAGGCCGTCAGTTGTTTGCGCCGCCGCGCATGCTGGGGGTTGGTCGGATCGACCAGCACCACCAGCTCACGCGCGAAAACTTCGCGGAGTCTGGACCACATCACGTAAAATTCAACCTTGGTCTGAGCCCGCTGCCGGGGACGATGTGTCTCGTCTGCCTTCCTCCCCCGAGGTGCGGCGCGTGCTGTCAGTATTCAGTAATTTTGGCCGCCTGCCTTGCTGTGCAAACTGCCGAGCAAAGTGACGGGTGGCGCACCGGAAAGGCTTCCGCAGGCGCCCGGAAACGCGGATTATACCAAAATCCGGCCCTGGCGGCTGTCGGCAGATTTCCTAAAATTTCAAGTATTTCAAAGACTTACGTGATGACTGAAGTTGCCTCGGCCGCACCGGCCAAATACCCCCTGACGCCCTCGGTGATGCAGGCCCTGGAAATCTCCAAACGCGGCTGCGACGAGCTGCTGATCGAAGCGGAGTGGGCGCAGAAGCTGGCGCGCAGCGAGGCCACCGGCGTGCCGCTGCGCATCAAGCTGGGCCTGGACCCGACCGCGCCCGACATCCATATCGGCCATACCGTGGTGCTGAACAAGCTGCGCCAGCTGCAGGACCTCGGCCACCAGGTGATCTTCCTGATCGGCGACTTCACCTCGACCATCGGCGACCCGTCGGGCCGCAACAGCACGCGCCCGCCGCTCACGCGCGAGCAGATCGAGGCCAACGCCCAGACCTACTACCGCCAGGCGAGCCTGGTGCTCGACCCGGCCCGCACCGAGATCCGCTACAACAGCGAGTGGTGCGATCCGCTTGGCGCGCGCGGCATGATCCAGCTCGCCGCCAAGTACACCGTGGCGCGCATGATGGAGCGCGACGACTTCACCAAGCGCTTCCGCTCCGGGATTCCGATTTCCGTGCACGAGTTCCTCTACCCGCTGATGCAGGGCTACGACTCGGTGGCGCTGAAGTCCGACCTGGAGCTGGGCGGCACCGACCAGAAGTTCAACCTGCTGGTTGGGCGCGAGCTGCAGAAGGAATACGGCCAGGAGCCGCAGTGCATCCTGACCATGCCGTTGCTGGTGGGCCTGGACGGCGTCGAGAAGATGTCCAAGTCCAAGGGCAACTACGTCGGCGTGACCGAGGCCCCCAACGAGATGTTCGGCAAGCTGATGAGCATCTCGGACGACCTGATGTGGCAGTACTTCACGCTGCTGTCGTTCCGCCCGATGAGCGAGATCGACCTGATGAAGCAGGAGATCGCCGCCGGCCGCAACCCGCGCGACTGCAAGGTGCTGCTGGCGCAGGAGATCGTGGCGCGCTTCCACAGCCAGGCCGATGCCGAGAAGGCGCTGGAAGACTTCAACCACCGTGCGCGCGGCGGCGTGCCGGACGACATCCCGGCGGTGAGCCTGGAAGGTGCGCCGCTGGGCATCGCGCAGTTGCTCAAGCAGGCCAACCTGGTGCCGTCGACCTCGGAAGCCAACCGCAATATCGAGCAGGGCGGCGTCAAGATCGACGGCGCCACCGTGAGCGACAAGGCCACCAGGGTGGCCGCGGGCACCTACGTCGTGCAGGTCGGCAAGCGCCGCTTTGCGCGCGTGACGCTGGCCTGAGGCGGCGATGATCGCGCTGATCCAGCGGGTGGCCCAGGCCCGCGTCACGGTCGCAGGCCGCACCACCGGCGAAATCGGCGCCGGCCTGCTGGCACTGGTCTGCGCCGAGCGCGGCGACACCGAGGCCCAGGCCGAGCGGCTGCTGGCCAAGATGCTGTCGTACCGGGTGTTTTCCGATGCGGACGGCAAGATGAACCTGCCGGTGCAGAACATCGACGGCAACGGCAATCCGGGCGGGCTGCTGGTGGTGTCGCAGTTCACGCTGGCGGCCGATACCAACAGCGGCACGCGGCCGAGCTTCACCCCCGCGGCCTCGCCCGAGGACGGCCGGCGCCTGTACGAGCATTTCGTGGCGCGGGCGCGCGCTGCGCATCCGCATGTGCAGACCGGCGAGTTCGGCGCGATGATGCAGGTCAGCCTGGTCAACGACGGTCCGGTCACGTTCTGGCTGCGCGTGGCGCCGGCCTGAACCGATTCGAGGTTGCCGCGTTTCCGGCGCGGCATCAAGACAGGAGAGACAAATGAAACTCTGGAGCAAGTCCTTCAACGACAACGCGCCGATCCCCGGCGAGTTTGCCTTCTGCGTGCCCGACGCCGCCGCCCACGTGGCCCTGTCGAACAACCGCAATCCCGACCTGCACTGGGAAGACGCGCCGGCCGAGACGCGCTCGTTCGTGCTGATCTGCCACGACCGCGACGTCCCCAGCAAGGGCGACGACGTCAACCAGGAAGGCCGCGAAGTGCCGGCCTCGCTGCCGCGCGTGGACTTCTTCCACTGGGTGCTGGTCGACGTCCCGCCCGGCCTGACCTCGATCGCCGCGGGTTCGCACAGCGATGGCGTGATCGCGCGCGGCAAGCCGGGCCCGGAAGCCACCGGCGGCACCGCCACCGCGGGCGGCCTGCGCCACGGCATCAACGACTACACCGGCTGGTTCGCCGGCGATGCCGACATGAAGGGCGACTATTACGGCTATGACGGTCCGTGCCCGCCGTGGAACGACGCGCTGCTGCACCACTACGTGTTCACGCTGTATGCGCTCGACTTCGACCGGCTCCCGCTGGAAGGCACCTTTACCGGCACCCAGGTGCGCGAGGCGATCCAGGGCCACGTGCTGGCGCAGGCCAGCCTGACCGGCACCTATACGCTGAACCCGAAGCTGGCCAAGTCATCGGCGGCCTGACGCCGGGCAGGACGGCCCTGGCAAGCACCCGCAGCAACCCCGAAGGAAACGGCATGTCGCAAAGCCCCGGGCCGCATTCGCTGGCCTTTACCCACCTGATCGTGATCCGCCACGGCGAAACGGCCTGGAACCGGGAGCGTCGGCTGCAGGGCCAGCTCGATATTCCGCTGAACGAGACCGGCCATGCGCAGGCACGCGCGCTGGCAAATGCGCTGGCGGGCGAGCCGATCGATGCGGTGTATTCCAGCGACCTGTCGCGCGCGCTGGAAACCGCCGCGCCGCTGGCCGAAGCGCTGGGGTTGCAGGTGCGCGCCGATGCGCGGCTGCGCGAGCGCAGCTACGGCGCGCTGCAGGGCAAGACCTACGCCGAGGTGGCCGAGCACCTGCCGGAAGACTTTGCCCGCTGGCAGGCGCGCGTTCCCGATTACGCGCCGCCCGAGGGCGAGTCGCTGCTGGGTTTCCATGAGCGCGCGGTCGACGCGGTGCTGGCGCTGTCGCGCCGGCACCCCGGCGAACGCATCGCGCTGGTGGCGCACGGCGGCGTGCTCGACTGCCTCTACCGCGAGGCCACCGGCATGACGCTGGAAGCGCCCCGCCAGCACGAGCTGCTCAATGCCAGCGTCAACCGCCTGCGCAGCGACAGCACCCACCTGACGCTGGCCCAGTGGGGCGACGTCAGCCACCTCGAGAACCTGGCGCTGGACGAGGCGGACCGGCGCGTGCCATAGCGCGGCGCTAGACCCGGACGCGGAACGGCGTGAAGTTGGTATGCCGGTCGAAGTAATCTTCGTTCTCGGCCCGCTTCAGGAAGCCCACCACCTTGTACGTGACCGGCGTCATCACCACCTCCCAGCCGGTCTTCAGCACGTACTGCGCCACCGCCACCTGGACCACCTGCTCCAGCGGCCAGATGCCGTAGAAGGCGATCACATAGAACAGCGACGAGTCCACCAGCTCGCCGGCCAGCGTCGAGCCGACGGTGCGCGTCCACAGCCAGCGGCCGCCGGTCCACAGTTTCATCCTGGCCAGCACATAGCTGTTGGTAAAGCTGCCGCAGCAGAACGCCACCAGCGAGCCGAGCGCGATGCGCCAGGTATTGCCGAACACGTCCTGCAGGCTCTTCTGGTAGTCCGCCATGAACGGCGCGACCGGCATGTTCAGCACCACCACGCTCATGAAGGTGGCGAAGGCCAGCGCGGCAAAGCCGGCCCACACCACGCGCCGGTCGCGGCCGTAGCCGTAGACCTCGGTGAGCACGTCGCCGAAGATGTACGAGACCGGGAAGAACAGCACGCCCGCGCCGAAGGTGACAGTGCCGATCAGCGGCAGTGTGACCTGCGCCGCCTTGGCCGCGCCGATCAGGTTCGAGCACAGCAGCACGGTGACGAAGGCCACCATGACGAAGTCGTAGTAACGGTAGACGCGGCCCGGTTGGGTCGTGCTGGCGGGGACGGCGGACATGGGGGCTCCCGGTCGGAGGCGCTGGCGCGCCATGTTTGGGCGCGATTATGCCAGCGGGCCACGCAATCCGCCGTGCCAGCCGCCCGTAAACGAAAATTCCCGGCCGAAGCCGGGAATCGCAAGCATGGCGAGAGAGAGCGGGCGCTGTACCGCGGCCGCGTCAGATGTCCAGCTTGGTAATCTTGGAGCCGTTCACCGAGACGTCGAACATCAGCCCGGCATTGGTCTGCACGAAGCCCACCACCGGCTGCTGCGTGGTCAGCGTATCGAGCTGGCCGTTGGCGCCGACCTTGGCCACCGCCACGTTGGCATCGGCGCCGGCGGTCCAGCCCTTGCTGGAAACAAACTTGTTGTAGGCATCCGGGGTCATGAACATGATGATGATCGCCTTGGACTGCCCGCCGGCGGTCAGGCCGACCGAGGCCTGCGCGGTGCTGTAGTAACCCACCGTCGAACCCCGCGAGCGCAGCGCGCCTTCGCCATACTCGCCGCCGACCACCAGGCCGGCCGCGATCACGCGCGGGAACACCAGGATGCCCTGCGCACGCTGGGCCAGCTCGCGCGAGCCGTTGACCGACGAGTACAGCCGGTTCAGCGCGCCATCGACGCCGGCATCGATTTCCTTGCGCTTGGCGGCGGGATCGTTCGAGGCGCTGGTACCGGTGGTGGTGCAGCCCGCGGCCATCACGGTGGCGACGAGCAGGCCCGACCCGGCGACGCGGGTGACAAAGTGGCGACGATTCATAGGTAACCTCCTGATGGGAAAAGTACCGCGCCTGATTCAGTGGCTCAGTTTGCTGCGGCTGCCGCTGGCGCCCTGACCGTAATGGCCACGACTTCACGGTAGACGATCTTGGCCATCTGGCCTTGCTTGATACCCTTCAGGTCGATGGCGGGGTCTTCGACCTTGACCGTGCGCAGCGTCTCGCGCGGGCCGCGGAAGGTGAGCTGGCGCTTGGCCGGGTCGACCTTGGTGATCTGGGCGGTCACCGTGGTGGTGATCTCGCGCATGATGCCGGGCTTGCCGCCCTCGGCCGCGCGCGTGGTGCGGTCGACCGATTCGGCCAGTGCCGTCGCCTTGCTGTCGACCGGCTCCAGCGCCGCGACCAGCGCGGCGCCGCGCGCCACGGTCAGGATGTCGCCCTTGCGGATCTGGCCGAAATTGCGCACCTCGTCGCCGCCCACCAGCTCGACCACATTGCCGCGCGGGCCCTGCACCAGCACCGCCTTGGTTTCGGGATCGATATCGACGATCTTGCCGCTGATGACCGCTTCTTCTGCCACGCCGACCGGGGCCGGCGGGCGCTGGGCGTTGGCGCTGCCGGCGCTGAAAGCGGCCAGGGCGAAAAGTGCGGCGAGCAGGCTGGAACACTGGCGGATCATGGCTTTCCTTGACAGGTTTGCAAAGGAGCCGTGCCCCGGCGGACACAGCCGTCATGGCACCGGGCAGGTGCCGATGAAGCCATTGTGGACAATCGGCCACCGGCCAGCAATCCACTTCGAAAAAATTTGGGGTGCGAAATTAAAACGTTTAATTGATCGCGGTATGTGCGCCATGGCACACCGCGCCCGCCCAGTTTCAGGTGTCGCCAAACAGTTCGCCGCCGTCGCCTGCCATGCCTTGCGGGCTGGCCAGGCCGAAATGCCGGTAGGCCGCCGCAGTGGCGACGCGCCCGCGCGGAGTGCGTTGCAGGTAGCCCTGCTGGATCAGGTAGGGCTCGAGCACGTCTTCGATGGTGTCGCGCTCTTCGCCGATGGCGGCGGCGAGGTTGTCCACGCCGACCGGGCCGCCGCCGAACTTGTGCAGCACCGCCTCGAGCAGCTTGCGGTCCATCAGGTCGAAGCCGACGCGGTCGACGTCGAGCATGGCGAGTGCGGCATCGGCCATCTCGCGCGTGATGGTGCCGTCGCCCTTGACCTCGGCATAGTCGCGCACGCGGCGCAGCAGCCGGTTGGCGATGCGGGGCGTGCCGCGCGCGCGCCGGGCGATTTCCAGCGCGCCTTGCGGATCGATGCGGGCGTGCAGCAGCTGCGCCGAGCGGCTGACGATGCGGGCCAGTTCCTCGGCGGTATAGAACTCCAGCCGCGCGACGATGCCGAAGCGGTCGCGCAGCGGGTTGGTCAGCATGCCGGCGCGCGTGGTCGCGCCCACCAGCGTGAACGGCTGCAGGTCCAGCTTGACCGAGCGCGCCGCCGGGCCCTCGCCGATCATGATGTCGATCTGGTAGTCCTCGAGCGCCGGGTACAGGATTTCCTCGACCACCGGCGAGAGCCGGTGGATCTCGTCGATGAAGAGGACGTCGTTGGCTTCGAGGTTGGTCAGCAGCGCGGCGAGGTCGCCGGGGCGCTCCAGCACCGGGCCGGAGGTCTGGCGCAGGTTGACCCCCATCTCGCGCGCGATGATGTGGGCCAGCGTGGTCTTGCCCAGCCCGGGCGGGCCGAACAGCAGCACATGGTCGAGCGCCTCGCGGCGCTTGCGCGCCGCATGCATGAAGATGTCCAGCTGCCCGCGCACCTTTTCCTGGCCGACATACTCGTCCAGCAGCTTGGGCCGCAGCGCGCGCTCGAACGCCTCCTCCTGCGACGAGGCGGGGGTGGCGGCGATCACGCGGGCGGGGGCGGCAAGCTTGTCTGTTTCGATCATGGTGGTCAGGGGCCCGGACTGCGGCAACAAAGCGCCATTCTACGCGCCATTTTGCGGCGCAACCCCGGGCTCAACCCTTCGACAGCGCCTTCAGCGCCAGCTTGATGCCCTCGGACACGCCGGTGCCGGCCGGCACCTGCTTGATCGCCGCGGCGGCTTCCTTCTCGGAATAGCCCAGCGCCAGCAGCGCATTGAGCACGTCGACGGCACTGTCGGGCACCGCCGGCGTGCCGGGCGCGTGGCCCAGTTCCGCGCCGAGCTTGCCCTTGAGCTCCAGCAGCAGGCGCTCGGCGGTCTTCTTGCCGATGCCGGGAATGCGCGTCAGGCGCCCGGCTTCCTGCAGCGTGATCGCCTGCGCCAGCTCGGGCACGGACATGCCCGACAACACCGCCAGCGCCATGCGCGCGCCGATGCCGGTGATCTTGATCAGCTCGCGGAAGGTGTTGCGCTCGGCCGCGCTGCCGAAGCCGTACAGCAGGTGCGCGTCCTCGCGCACGATCAGCTGCGTCAGCAGGGTCACCGGCTGGCCCACCGCGGGCAGGTTGTAGAAGGTGCTCATCGGCACGTCGACCTCGTAGCCGACGCCGTGGCAGTCGACCAGCAAGTGCGGGGGATTCTTCTCGATAAGGTTGCCGGCGATGCGTCCGATCATGGTGCGGGAAAAAACAGGAGGTCAGGAAAGAGGCGGCCGCCAGTGTAGCGCGGCGGCCGCCCGGCCGGCTCAGCGCGCCGGGGTATCGACCGCGCGCCGGCCCAGCGCCGGGTCGTCGGTGAAGAAGCCGTCGATGCCGGCCGCGACGAAGGCCTGCACCTCGCGTTCCATGCCGGCCGGGCTGCGCGTGGCGTCGTCGCCGCCGCTCTGCAGCGCCTTGGGCAGGAAGCTGTTTTCCGGTCGGAAGGTGTACGGATGCACGAACAGTCCGGCGGCATGGGCCTGCTGCACCACCGCGGTCGGCGCGCCCAGGGCACCCTGCGCATCGCGCGGCACCACGCTGCTTTTCTCCGGGCCGATGCCGTCGGCGTAGGCCGCGATTTCGCGCAGGCCGGTCGTGCCCAGCATGTCGCCATAGGTGCGGCCGTCGCCGGCCAGCTTCCAGTCGGCCGGGCCCTTGCGCGGGTTGCCGATCAGCTGGACCAGCCTGACGTTGGGCAAGCCGTTGCCCAGCGTGCGCCGCAGCGCGCGCAGGCTGCCGCTCTCGAAACACTGGATGAATACCGGCGCATTGCGCAGGTAGGGCTGCGCCCGCAGCGCCGCGGCGAGCTTGTCCTCGAGCGGCAGGCCGATGCCGCGGAAGTAGCTGGGGTGCTTCAGTTCGGCATAGATGCCGACGGGTTTGCCGGTGCGCAGCGCGGCCTGCTCGGCCAGCCGCACGATCTCGTCGAAGGACGGCACCTCGAACTGGTCGTTCAGGCGCGCATTGGCCGGGCGCAGGCGCGGGATGCGCTCGCGCGCGCGCAGTGTCTTCAGTTCGGCCAGCGTAAAGTCCTCGGTGAACCAGCCGGTCAGGCGCTCGCCGTCGATCACCTTGGTGCGCTTGCGCTCGGCGAACTGCGGCAGTTCGGCCACGTTGGTGGTGCCGGTGATGTCGTTCTCGTGGCGCGCCACCAGCACGCCGTCGCGCGTCATGACGAGGTCGGGCTCGATCGCGTCGGCGCCGTCCTCGATCGCCTTGGCGTAGGCGGCCAGCGTATGCTCGGGACGAAGCGCGCTGGCACCGCGGTGCGCGATCACCAGCGGCTTGGACGGCGGCGCCGTCACCGCGGCCGGAGCACTCGCGGCGGGCGCCGGCGCCGGCGCAGCCGGCGCTGCGGCGCGCTTGGGGCGCGGCGCGGTGGCGCAGCCGGCAACCAGCGCCGCGCATGCCGCGGCGGCAACGGTCGGCAACAGCCAGCGGCGGCAGGCGGCAACAACACGGGCGAGGCTGGCGCGCGGGCGCGGCACTCGGGACTGGCTAGGCATGCAGCGTTCCTGTGGTGGGACCAAGCCCCGATTGTAAAAGACGCGCAAGCGCGTATGCGGCGGCGGCAGCGCGAACGCTGCTCAGCCGACCAGGCGGCCGCGCCGCACGCGCATGCCCTTGCGCACCAGGTCCGGCGCCAGGCCGGCCAGCGTGCCCAGGGTATCGCCGCCGTTGGCATGGCAGATCGCCACGCCCAGCGCATCGGCCGCATCGCTGCCGGGCTGGCCGGGCAGCATCAGCAGCCGCGTCACCATTTCCTGCACCTGCGCCTTGTTGGCGCGGCCATAGCCGACCACCGCCACCTTGAGTTGCAGCGCGGTGTATTCGAACACCGGCAGGCCATAGCCGACCAGCCCGCAGATCGCCGCGCCGCGGGCCTGGCCGAGCAGCAGTGTGGACTGCGGGTTGACGTTGACGAAGACCTTCTCGATCGCCGCGCAGTCGGGCGCATAGGTCCGCGACACCTCGCTGATGCCGTCGTACAGCGTCTTCAGCCGCTCCGGCAGGTTGGCATTGCCGTCGCTCTTGATCGTGCCCGAGGCGATGTAGGCAAGCTTGTTGCCCTGCTTCTCGATCACGCCGAAGCCGGTGGTGCGCAGGCCGGGGTCGATGCCTAGGATTCGCATGGGGATGGGGTAGGGAGGACGCCGACTAGTGTATTGCTTTTTGCGCGGAGGGTTGCGCAAGGCGTGGCATCAAAGGAGGGAAATGCAGGAAATGCAGGAGATGCCCGTTGGCGTTTACACGACCTTTTGCGTGCTCCCTCTCCCGCGTGCGGGAGAGGGTTGGGGTGAGGGCGGGAGTGTCCACGAAGTACGGCCAGTGGCATGCCAGCGCCTGCCCTCTCCCCCGGCCCCTCTCCCGCAGGCGGGAGAGGGGAGCAACCCGATGGGATCGGGAGTGCTTAATGCCGGAAATGCCGCGTGCCCGTCAGCACCATCGCGATGCCGCGCTCGTCGGCGGCGGCAATCACTTCGTCGTCGCGCACCGAGCCGCCCGGCTGGATCACGCAGGTCGCGCCGGCATCGACCACCACGTCGAGGCCGTCGCGGAACGGGAAGAACGCGTCCGATGCCACCGCCGAGCCGGCCAGGGTCAGGCCGGCGTTCTGCGCCTTGATGCTGGCGATGCGGGCCGAATCGACGCGGCTCATCTGGCCGGCGCCTACGCCCAGCGTCATGCCGCCGCCGCAGAACACGATGGCGTTGGACTTGACGAACTTGGCCACGCGCCAGGCGAACATCAGGTCGTCCATTTCCTTCGGCGTGGGGTGGCGGCGCGTCACCACGCGCAGCTCGGACGGTTGCACGTTCTTGGCGTCGGGGCTCTGCACCAGCAGGCCGCCGCCGACGCGCTTGAAGTCGAACTGGTTGATGCCCTTGCCCAGCGGAATCTCCAGCAGGCGCACGTTCTGCTTGGCCGCGAACACCGCGCGCGCGGCGGCGCTGAACGACGGCGCGATCAGCACTTCGACGAACTGCTTGGCCACGGCCTGGGCGGCGGCTTCGTCCAGCTCGACGTTGAAGGCGATGATGCCGCCGAAGGCCGAGGTCGAGTCGGTCTTGAAGGCCTTGTCATACGCTTCGAGCGCGCTGGCGCCCAGCGCCACGCCGCACGGGTTGGCGTGCTTGATGATGACGCAGGCAGCCCCGCTGGCGGCGTCGAACGACTTCACGCACTCCCACGCGGCATCGGCGTCGGCGATGTTGTTGTACGACAGCTCCTTGCCCTGCAGCTGCACGTAGTTGGCCAGCGCGCCGTCGACCGCCTTCAGGTCGCGGTAGAACGCCGCCGACTGGTGCGGGTTCTCGCCGTAGCGCATTTCCTGCACCTTGTCGAAGGCCAGGTTCAGCGTTTGCGGGTAGGCGCTGCGACCTTGGTGCGACTTGTCGGCACCCAGGCTGGTCAGGTAGTTGGTGATGGCGCCATCGTACTGCGCGGTGTGCGCGAACACCTTGGTGGCGAGGCGGAAGTTGGTGTCGTAGCCGACGCTGTTGCCGTTGGCGCGCATTTCATCGAGCACCACGGCGTAGTCGCCCGGGTCGACGATCACGGTCACGTCGCGATGGTTCTTGGCCGCCGAGCGCAGCATGGTCGGGCCGCCGATGTCGATGTTCTCGATCGCGTCCGGCAGCGTGCAGTCATCCTTGGCCACGGTCTGCTGGAACGGATACAGGTTCACCACCAGCAGGTCGATGGTGGGAATATTGTGTTCGGCCAGCGCGGCCATGTGCTCGGGCAGGTCGCGGCGCGCCAGGATGCCGCCGTGGACCTTGGGGTGCAGCGTCTTGACGCGGCCGTCGAGCATTTCCGGGAAGCCGGTGTAGTCGGCCACCTCCGTTACGGGCAGGCCGCTGTCGGCCAGCAGCTTGGCGGTGCCGCCGGTGGAAAGCAGCGTGACGCCGAGCGCGTTCAGTTCGCGCGCGAATTCGACGATGCCGGTCTTGTCGGAAACGGAGAGTAGGGCTTGCTTGATCATGGCAGTGGGAAACGCTTCAAATTCAAAGTAAACCGTGCTGCTGCAGTTTCTTGCGCAGCGTATTGCGATTGATGCCCAGGTAGGCGGCCGCCAGCGACTGGTTGCGCTCGGCGCGCACCATCACGGCTTCCAGCAGCGGCCGTTCGACCGCCTCGAGCACCATGTTGTACATGTTCGACGGCTCTTCGCCGTCCAGGTCGCGAAAGTACGTATCCAGGCTTTCCCGGATGCACTGGTCGATAGCGTTGCGGCTCATGCGGCAAGCAACTCCCCGTTTTTGTTGTTGTTCGCTTCGTCTTTGTCTTGCGCCGCGTCGTCGACATACACCAGCCGGTCGGAAATCTGCGCCTGCTCGTCGAAGAACGCATTGACCGCCGCCAGCTGCTCGGCGGTGCTTTCCAGCGTGTTCATGCGGTGGCGGAACAGGTTGGCGCCGCGCAGCCCGCGCGTGTACCAGGCAATGTGCTTGCGCGCGGTGCGCACGCCGGTGAACTCGCCGTAAAAGGCGTAGTGGTCTTCCAGGTGCGCGTTCATGATGGCGCGGATCTCGGCCACTTCCGGCGACGGCAGCATCTCGCCGGTCTTCAGGAAGTGCTCGATCTCGCGGAACAGCCAGGGCCGGCCCTGCGCCGCGCGGCCGATCATGAGCGCGTCGGCGCCGGTCAGCGCCAGCACCTCCCTGGCTTTCTGCGGCGTGGTGATGTCGCCGTTGGCGACCACCGGGATCGACAGCTCCGCCTTGACCGCGGCAATGGTCTCGTACTCGGCGTCGCCGTGGTACAGGTCGGCGCGGGTGCGGCCGTGGATGGTCAGCATGCTGATGCCGGCGTCCGCGACCATGCGCGCGATGCGCAGCGCATTGCGGTTTTCGCGGTTCCAGCCGGTGCGGATCTTCAGCGTCACCGGCACGCGCTCGCCGACCGCGGCGACCACCGCCTCGACGATGCGCACCACCAGCGGCTCGTTCTGCAGCAGGGCCGAGCCGGCGGCGACGTTGCACACCTTCTTGGCCGGGCAGCCCATGTTGATGTCGATGATCTGCGCGCCACGGTCGACGTTGTAGCGCGCGGCCTCGGCCATCATCGCCGGCTCGGCGCCGGCGATCTGCACCGCGATCGGTTCGACCTCGCCGGCGTGGTTGGCGCGGCGCATGGTCTTCTCGCTCTTCCACAATTGGGCGTTGGACGCGACCATTTCCGACACCGCGTAGCCCGCGCCCAGCTGCTTGCACAGCTGGCGGAAGGGCCGGTCCGTCACGCCCGCCATCGGGGCGACAAACAGGTTGTTGCGGAGTTGGTGAGGTCCGATCTGCACGGCAGTGGTGGCGGTTGTGGCGTGAAGCGGCCGTTCTGGTGGCCCGTCCCGGCTACCCCGGCTGTGCTGCACGCCATGCGCGCGACGGACCGGGACAGCCTGCCCTGAGGCCGGAGGGAAACAGAGACGAAACGGAAAAACATGCCCCTGCCGAAACTGCTGCCGGCGGTGGATCGGGACATGTGCGAGGGCAGGATTCTACCGCCAATCGGTCGCTGTTGCCCAAGATTTGAGCATCCACGGCGCATGGCGGCGATGACTGTGGCGCCGTGCCGCAACGCCAGTGGCGCAAGCGCCACTGGCAGCGGCCGGCCGGCGCCTTAGCGGCGCATGCCGAACATCATGTGGCGCGCCAGCGCATGCCGCAGCGGCGGCAGGCATGCCAGCGCCGCCAGCGACGCGCCGCGGGCATGGGCCGCGAGCGGGTAGGCCACGCCGAACACGCGCGGCAGCAGGTCGGTCACGCCGATGGTGACGGCGCGGTCGAGGCGATGGCGGCCGGCAAACGCCTGCAGCGCTCGCGGGCTGCAGGCGCCGCGCAGCGAGTCAGCCAGCGCAAAGGCATCGCGCAGGCCCAGGTTCAGCCCCTGTCCGGCCACCGGATGCAGCGTCTGCGCGGCATTGCCGACCGCGACCACGCGCCCGTTGACCGTGACCGGCGCGGCGTTCAGCCCCAGCGGGAAGGCATGGCGCTTGCCCGCGAGCGTGAACTGGCCCATGCGGTCGCCGAAGGCGTGGTCCAGCTCGGCGGCAAACTGCGCGTCCGGCAGCGCGAGGCGGCGCGCGGCCTGTTCCGGCGGGCAGCACCACACCAGCGCGTAGCCGGGGGTGCCGTGCTCCTCGTGCGGCAGCAGCGCCAGCGGGCCTTCCTCGGTAAAGCGCTCCCAGGCCCAGCCGGGCTGCGGGCGCGAGCAGGTGACATGGGCAATCACCGCGGTCTGGCGGTAGTCGCGCGTGCGCGCGCCGCGGCCCTGGTGCGCGGCCTGTTCATGGAACAGCCCGCCCTCGGCCTGCACCGCCACGCGTGCGGCAAACCGTGCCGCCTGGCCGTCGTGGCCCGTCCCTTTCAGATGCACGATGCCGGTGTCCGCCACGTCGGCGGCGCGCGGCACGGGATCCTGCTCGATCCGCTCGATGCGGGTTTCGAAAATCCGCCGCAGCTGGCCTTCGCCGGCTGCGTGCGCGGCCTGCGCCAGCGCCCGCTCGAGCACGTTGCACAGCTCGCCGTAGCGCACCACGTAGCCGAGCGCGGGCACGCCGTAGTCGTCATGGTGCAGGCGGACATGGCCGAAGCGGCCGCGCTGCGACACATGGATATGCTCGATCGGGCTGCCCGGCACCGGCCATGCGCCGATCTGCTCCAGCAGCTGGCGGCTGCCATGCGACAGCGCGATCGCGCGCGGGTCGCGCGCCGCGCGCGCCGGCGTGGCGGCGTCGACCAGAACTACGCGCCATCCGGTGGTGCGCAACAGCTGGCAGGCCAGCGCCAGCCCGACCGGGCCGCCGCCGACGATGGCGATATCGGCCGGGCCGTTGAAATCAGGCTGCGGGGCCGCCATGGTCACTGTCTCCTGCCTGGTCTGCGTCGGTTCCGGGCTGGGCTTCGGTGCCGCGCTTCCAGCAGATCGCGTCCGAGCGCGACTTGCCGGCCGCGGCGTCGCGCAGTGCGTTGTCGAGCTTTTGCTGGTTGAAGCCCGGCAGCGCGCGCAGCTGCAGCAGCAGCGCGGCCTGGTTGGCGGCATCGAACGGCACCACGCAGCCCTGGCCCGAGTCCGGCGCGCCGATCAGGATCAGCCAGGCCCTGCCGGCCCACGGCGCGCGGTCGGAGACCCGCACCACCACGCGCTCGAGCACGTTCCAGGCGAGCTCCTCGCGCTGGCCGTCGGGACGGTGCACCACCACGCGGTCGTCGTACAGGTTGACGATGAACGGTTCGGACGGATCGGGTCGCCGGGCACTGCCGGCCTGGTCGCGGGCGCCGCCCTGGCCCGGCAGGATCCTGCGCAGCCAACTGATCATCGCTCGCCTCCGGCGGGGGCGCGGTCGCGCATCAGCGCTTCGATCTCGTCGGCCAGTACCGGAACGCCGCGCGTGATCAGCTCGCAGTCGCCCTCGGTGACCACGGCGTCGTCCTCGATGCGGATGCCGATATGCCAGTAGCGCTCGGGCACGTCCTCGGCCGGGCGCACGTAGATGCCGGGCTCGATGGTCAGCACCATGCCGGGCTGCAGCGGCCGCCACGGCCGCTCGCCCTCGCCGCTGTGGCCGGCGACGCGGTACTCGCCCACGTCATGGACGTCCATGCCCAGCCAGTGGCCGGTGCGGTGCATGTAGAAGCGGCGGTAGCTGCCGCTGGCCAGCACGTCGTCGAGCGTGCCTTCCTTGTTGCGGTCGAGCAGGCCGGTGTCGAGCATGCCCTGGGCCAGCACGCGCACGGCGGCGTCATGCGGCACGTTGTAGGGCACGCCGGCGCGCGTTTCGGCGATGGCGGCCTGCTGCGCGGCCACCACCAGGTCATACAGCTCGCGCTGCGCCGGCGAGAAGCGGCCCGAGACCGGGAAGGTGCGGGTGATGTCGGAAGCGTAGCCATCCAGCTCGCAGCCGGCGTCGATCAGGCACAGGTCGCCGTCCTTCAGCTCGGCCGGGCCGGCGCGGTAGTGCAGCACGCAGGCGTTGGGGCCGGTGGCGACGATCGAGTTGTAGGCCACGCTCTGCGCGCCATGGCGGCGGAATTCATAGAGCAGCTCGGCCTCGAGGTGGTATTCGCGCAGGCCGGCGCGGCTGGCCTGCATCGCGCGCACATGGGCGCCGGCGGAAATCGCCGCGGCGCGGCGCATGATGGCCAGCTCGCCTGCATCCTTGAACAGCCGCATTTCATCCAGCAGCGTGCGGATGTCGAGCGCCACCGACGGCGCGGCCACGCCGGCGCGGCCCTGCATGCGCACCGCGTCGAGCCAGCGGCGCATCTGCATGTCGGTGCGGATCGAATCGGCCAGCGGGTAGGCTACCTGCGCGCGATTGGCCAGCAGTGGCGGCAGCGTGGCGTCGATCTCTTCGACCGAATGCGCTTCGTCGAAGCCGAACGCGGCACGCGCGCCTTCCGGGCCGAAGCGGAAGCCGTCCCAGATCTCGCGCTCTTCATGCTTGGGGCGGCAGAACAGGATGCTGCGGTCGGCCTCGGCCGGCTCGCCGGGCGCGCCGGCCACCAGCACCAGCGCGGCTTCGGGCTCGGTGAAGCCGCTCAGGTAATAGAAGTAGCTGTCGTGCCGGTACGGATAGTCGCTGTCGCGGTTGCGCATGGCTTCCGGCGCCGTGGGCAGGATCGCCACGCCGCCGCCGCCGGCGCGCAGGTGCTGCAGCACCCGGGCGCGGCGTTCGCGGCAGGCGGCGAGGAGGGCGGTGTCAGGTGCGGACATGGTCAGGCCTGGAGAAGAAGGATCAGGCCGATTCTACCGCCGCTGGCGGCGCCGCTGCGCCAGTGGCGCCAAAGTCGCGCGCGCTAGCGCCCCGGTGCGGCCGACAGCATCGCGTCCAGCTCGGCCAGCTGTGCCGGCGTGCCGACGTTCTCCCAGCGCCCATCGAAGCGCTCGCCGGTGGCGGTGCCGGCGGCGATGCCGGCATGGTAGATCGGCGTCATGGCCACCCGCGTGCCCGGCACGATATCGGTAAACAGGCGGGTGTCGTACAGCCCGATATTGCCGAAGGTCAGGCGCGCGCCGCTGGCCGGCTCGGCCTCGAGCGAGAGCCGGCCGTGATCGTCCAGCGCGAAGTCCCCGCGCGGATGGAACGGCGGGTTCGGCACCATCACCAGGTGCATGTGCGGCGCGGCCGCGCCCGCCAGCGCCTGCGCGCGCGGCAGCAGCGCGCGGAAATCGTAGTCGCAGAAGATGTCGCCGGACACCGCCAGGAAGATCTCGCCGCGGACCGGGTCGTGCGACAGCAGCGGCAGGGCCTTGGCGATGCCGCCGGCGGTTTCCAGCGCCTCGCCCTCGGCCGAGTAGGCGATGCGCACGCCGAAGCGGCTGCCATCGCCCAGCGCCGCCTCGATCTGCGCGCCCAGCCAGGCGTGGTTGATGACGATGTCGCGCAACCCGGCGCGCGCCAGCGCTTCGATCTTCCAGACGATCAGCGGCTTGCCGCCCACCGCCAGCAGCGGCTTGGGGCAGGCATCGGTCAGCGGACGCATGCGGTCGCCGCGGCCGGCGGCAAAAATCATCACCTTCATCGGAACAGGGCCTCCAGGGCAAGCAGCGTGGCCATGCCGCCGGCGATGGTCCAGCCCACGCTGCGGGTACGTGCGGCAATCAGGATGGCGACCACGCCGGCCACCAGCCTGGCGTTGGTCGGGGTCAGGGCGAGCTCGCCCTGGTGCATCAGCAGGTCGGGCGCGATCAGCGCCGACAGCATCGCGGCCGGCACGAACTGCAGCGCGGTGCGAAACCACGACGGCAGCCGCACCCGGCCTTCGACGGCAATGAACGACAGGCGGATCAGGAAGGTGGCCAGGCCCGCGGCCAGGAACACCCACAGCAGCGTCAGCGCGCTCATGCGGCCTCCTTGCCGGCGGTGCTGGCAGTGTCGGCATCGGCGGCGTGGCTGGCGGCACGAGGACCGGCGCGGTTGCCGCGTCCCAGCACCAGCATGCCGACGGCAATGCCGCCCAGCGCCGCCACCATCAGGCCGAGCTTGTGCGGCAGGCTGTAGCAGGCCACCGCCAGCGCACTGGCCGCCAGCGCCGCGGCGACATGCGAGCGGTGCCTGAGGCCCGGCACGATGATGCCGATAAAGGTCAGCGGCAGGAAGAAATCCAGCGGCCAGTGGCGCGGCACCTGGGCGCCGACCAGCACGCCGGCCAGCGTCGACAGCTGCCAGCTGGCCCACAGCGCGAAGCCGCCGCCAAAGTAATACCAGTGGCGATGGCGGGCGCGCGGGCCGGTGTCGCCCAGCCGGTGCGTCATCGCGGCAAAGGCCTCGTCGGTCAGCAGGTAGGCGATCAGCGCCTTCCAGCGCCGCGGCAGGTGTGCCAGGGTCGGGGCGATGGTGGCGGAATACAGCGCGTGGCGCAGGTTGACCATCGCCACCGTCAGCGTGACCACCACTGCCGGGGTGCCGGCGGTCCACAGCTGGGTCAGGATCATCTGCGAGGCGCCGCCGAACACGATCGCGCTCATGGCGCAGGCCAGCCACGCGGGCATGCCGGCGCCGACCGCCAGCACGCCGTAGATCAGCCCGAACGGCACCACGCCCAGCAGCATCGGCGCGAGCGCGCGCGCCCCGGCCAGCCATTCGCCGGCGGCGGTGATGGCGGGTGCAGGGCGCTGGTCCGGACCTGAATCGTCGGCGCGCATGGCGTCAGAACGTATAGCCGGCCGGGCTGGCCACGCCTTCGAGCGCGTCCAGCAGGCGGATCAGCTTGCGCAGTTCGGTATAGCGCCCGGCCACCTGGCGCGTGTACTTCATCACCAGCGGCAGGTTGGCCAGGTAGCCGTCCTTGCCGTCGCGGTGGTACAGGCGGGCGAAGATCCCCAGCACCTTGAGATGGCGCTGCAGCCCCATCCACTCGAAGTCGCGGTAGAACTCGCCGAAGTCGGGGTTGACCGGCAGCGCGGCCTTGCGCGCGCGTTCCCAGTAGCGGATCAGCCAGTCGAGCTGCTGCTCTTCGTCCCATTCGATATAGGCATCGCGCCACAGCGACACCGCATCGTAGGTGATCGGCCCGGTCACCGCGTCCTGGAAATCAAGCACGCCCGGGTTGGCGGTGCCCTCGAGCACCATCAGGTTGCGCGAGTGGAAATCGCGGTGCACATAGACCTGGGGCTGGGCGAGGTTGTTGGCAAGCAGCGCCTCCGTCACTTCGTGCCAGTCGGCCTGCTGGGCCTCGGACAGCGTGGCGCCGAGGTGCCTGGCCACGTACCACTGCGGGAACAGGTCGAGTTCGCGCTGCAGCAGCGCGCGGTCGTAGGCGGGCAGCTCGCCGGGGCGCGTGGCCGCCTGGATCCGGACCAGCGCGGCGGCGGCGTCGGTGTAGAGGCCGTGCGCGGAGGAATCGTCCAGCTTCGACAGGTAGGTCTGGCTGCCAAGGTCTGCCAGCAGCAGGAAGCCCTGTTCCAGGTCCTGCGCCAGCACCGTCGGCACGGTCACGCCGGCGGCGCCGAACAGCCCGCAGACATGGATGAACGGGCGGCAGTCCTCGTGCGCCGGCGGGGCGTCCATCACGATCGCGGTGGGATGCGCGCGATGGCCGGTTCGGACGCGGAAATAGCGCCGGAAGCTGGCATCGGCCGAGGCCGGGACGCAGGAATCGGGATCGGCGGACCATGCCGGTCCAAGTCCGGCCACCCAGGCCTTGAGCTGGTCCAGGCGCGGGTCGTGAGGAAGAGCTGCCATACAGGTACTTGTCGGAGGCACGTGTGGGGATGGGGCGCGGGGGCGGAACGAAAGTGAAAGCCGCCCTCGATGACGCCGGAAATGAAACCGAAAGTAAGCGGCAAGAGCACCCCGGGTTGCCCCGTATAATACCCGACCAGACCGGGGCGCCGGTGGCCTCCGGGAGGGGCCGCGTTGCCCCGCAGCCTGCCCCGGCGGGGGCCTGGCGGCCTGCAGGCGAGCCGCTGCCCGTGCCGAGACTGACCACCCGTGCGAATGACCGAATCACAACGATCACCGAACAACAGGGCCTTGCCTTCGCCTGCCTTCCCCAGCGCCCCGGCCCGTGCCAGGCGCGCCGGGGGCCTGCACGCAGGCGCGCTGCGCCCGCTGGTGCTGGCCATGGCCGGCCTGTCGGCCGGCGCCCATGGGCAGATCACCGGCTCGGCGATCCCCGACCTCGACCAGGTCGAGCCGGTGTTCGAAGCCGCGCCGCCGGCGCCGCCGCTGCCGGTGGAGTCCGGCGAGCTGGTGCCGCGCCTGGCCGAGCCGTCCGCCAGGGGCGAGTCCGATCCCGACGCCCCCACCTTCATCGAAGCCGACCGCATGACCGGCTACAGCGAGCGCGGCGTCGAACTCGAAGGCCATGCCGAATTGCGCCGCGACGGCGGCGTGATCAAGGGCGACAAGCTGACCTACGACCAGGACACCGACGAGGCTTTCGCCCAGGGCAATGTGCGCATGTCGCGCGGCGGCGCGCTGGCGGTGGGCCCGGAAGCGCGGCTCAAGGTCGAGGCCAACGAAGGCTACATGCTGTCGCCGGATTACTACTTCCAGCAGACCGGCGGCACCGGCAAGGCCGAGCGCATCGACTTCCTCGACCAGAACCGCAGCACGGCCCGGCAGGCGTCGTACACCACCTGTTCGCCCGACAATGCCGACTGGTATTTCAGCGCCAACCGGATCGACCTGGACAGCGACCGCCAGGTGGGCGTGGCCTACGGCGGCGTGCTGAACTTCTTCGGCGTGCCGGTCGCGGCCGCGCCCGCGTTCAGCTTCCCGCTGAACGACGACCGCCGCAGCGGCTTCCTGCCGCCGCTGATGGGCTACAGCTCGAAGTCGGGTTTCGACCTGACCGCGCCGTACTACGTCAATATCGCGCCCAACCGCGACCTGACCATCTATCCGCGGCTGATGACCGAGCGCGGCCTGCAGCTCGGCGGCGAATACCGCTACCTGAGCGAGACCTACTCCGGGCGCGTGCGCGCCGAGTTCCTGCCGGACGACAGGAAGACCAACTCGAACCGCTGGGCCTATTCGCTGCAGCATACCCAGCGGCTGGCGCCGGGGCTGGCCGCGTACCTGAACCTGAACCGGGTTTCCGACGACCGCTACCCGGACGACTTCAACCGCAGCGTGTCGCAATCGACGCTGCGGCAGTACACGCAGGAGGGCGGCGTCACCTACAACTGGCAGGACTTCACCCTGCTGGCGCGGGTGCAGAAGTTCCAGACGCTGCGCCCCAGCGAGCCGTCGTACGAGCGCGTGCCGCAGTTGAACGGCAAGTACATCCGCTATGACCTGGGCGGCTTCGACGTGCAGATGGAAGCTGACTACACCCGCTTCCGCATCCCGCTGACGTCCACCGGCTTCCAGCAGCCGCAGGGCGAGCGCATGTATTTCCAGCCCAGCATCAGTTACCCGATCGTGCGCGCCGGCTGGTACGTAACGCCCAAGGTGTCGTTCAACGCGGCGCAGTACCAGATGGAAGCGGCCACCAACACGCCGACCGCGCAGAACAATTTGTCGCGCGCGATCCCGACCGTCAGCCTGGATTCGGGCATGACCTTCGAGCGCGACGCGCCGACCATCAGCCGCCTGTTCGGGGTCAACTACGTGCAGACGCTCGAGCCGCGCCTGTTCTATGTCTACACGCCGTTCCGCGACCAGAGCCAGT
The DNA here is from genome assembly GCF_041726985.1 of Cupriavidus nantongensis. Lineage (GTDB taxonomy): Bacteria > Pseudomonadota > Gammaproteobacteria > Burkholderiales > Burkholderiaceae > Cupriavidus > Cupriavidus nantongensis_A. Next base: position 493,596 of record NZ_CP168303.1, read on the forward strand.
TCCCGCTGTTCGACACGGTGCAGTCCGACTTCGGCTACGGGCAGATCTTCAGCGAAAACCCGTTCACCGGCTATGACCGCATCGCCGACAACAACAAGCTGACCGGCGGCGTGACCACGCGCCTGATCGAGTCCGATACCGGCATCGAGCGCTTCCGCGGCACCATTGCGCAGCGCTATGACTTCACCGGGCAGCGCGTGCAGCTCAACGGCACGCTGGCCGATCCCAAGTCGGGCTCGTCGGACCTGCTGGCCGCTACCACCATCCAGCTGTTCCGCGGCTACTATCTGGATGCGGGGGTGCAGTACAACCCCGATTCGGACCGGGTCAACTACGGCAACGTGGCGTTCACGTACCGCCCGGAGTCGCGCAAGGTGTTCAACGCCGGCTACCGCTACCGCCGGCCGACCTCGGTGACCGACAACACCGCGATCGACCAGTTCGAGCTGTCGAGCCAGTGGCCGATCACGCGCCGTGCCTACGGCATTGCGCGCTTCGCCTTCGACCTGACCGCCAGCCAGATGGTCGATGCGCTGGCCGGCGTCGAGTACGCGGCGGACTGCTGGGTCGGCCGCGTGGTCTACCAGCGTTTCCGCAACACCACCCAGGGCTACACCGGGCGGGTCTTCCTGCAGGTGGAGTTCCGTGGCCTTTCCAAGATCGGGTCCAACCCGTTGAACATCCTGCGCCTGAACGTGCCGGGCTACGAGCCGGTTTCGGCCAAGCCGGTGCCGACGACCCAGTTCGATCACTATGAATGACGGATTACGATGAAACGTCAAGAATTCGCCGTGTTTTCCTTTTTGCTGACGTCCTGGCACCGGCTGCTGCTGCCGGCCGTGCTGGCCGCGATGGCGGTGCCCGCCGCCGCGCAACTGAAGGCGCCCGGAACGCCGCGCACCAGCGGCATCTTCGTGCCGCAGGCGTCCGACGTCACCGCGCCGTCCAGCCAGCCCAAGCTCGGCGTGCCCCAGGCCGGCGGCCAGAAGCGCTCGCAGCTGATCGACGAAGTGGTGGCGGTGGTCAACAACAGCGTGATCACGCGGCGCGAACTGCTTGACCGCGCCGACGAGATCGAGAGCCAGCTGCGTGCCGGCGGCCGTCCGGTGCCGGCGCGCGCCGACCTGCTCGGCGAGGTGCTCGAGCGCCTGGTGATGGAGCGCGTGCAGACCCAGGCCGCGCAGGACGCCGGCATCCGCGTGACCGACCAGGAAGTCGACCGCGCCATCGAATCCGTGGCGCAGCAGAACCAGATGAACGCGGCCGAGCTGCGCCGCCGGGTCGAGGGCAGCGGCATGACCTGGACCAAGTACCGCGACGAGCTGCGCAAGCAGGTGCAGGTGATCCGCCTGCGCGAGCGCGAAGTCGATTCCAAGGTGCAGGTCTACGACGGCGAGATCGACAACTACCTGGCGGCGCGCGGCGGCCAGGGCGCGGCCGGCGGCCCGACCGAATACAACATGGCGCAGATCCTCGTGCGCGTGCCCGAGAATGCCTCGGACGCGCAGAAGCAGGCGCTGCGCGCCAAGGCCGAGGGGCTGCTCAAGCAGGCCCAGGGCGGGGCCGACTTCGCGCAGCTGGCGCAAAGCAGCTCCGAAGGCCCCGAAGCGGCCCAAGGCGGTGCCATGGGCTTCCGCGAAATCGGCCGCCTGCCGGCGCTGTTCGCCAATGCCGTGGTCGACCTGCAGCCCGGCGCGGTGGCGCCGCAGGTGGTCGAGAGCGCCGCCGGCTTCCACGTGATCAAGCTGGTGGCCAAGCGCGCGGCGCCGGCCTCGGGCCCGGCCGCGGCTGGCAAGATCACGCAGACCCAGGTGCGCCACATCCTGATCCGCACCGGCCCCAACATGCCCGAGGCCGAGGCGCGCCGCCAGCTCGGCACGCTGCGCGACCGCATCACCCATGGCGGCGACTTTGCCGACGCCGCCAAGCGCTTCTCGCAGGACGGCTCGGCGCAGAACGGCGGCGACCTGGGGTGGGTGTCGCCGGGCGAGCTGGTGCCCGAGTTCGAGCAGGCCATGAGCCGGCTGCGTCCCAACGAGATCTCCGAGCCCGTGGTCACGCAGTTCGGCGTGCACCTGATCCAGGTGCTGAACCGCCGCGAGACCGAGCTGTCGCCGGAGAAGCAGCGCGACTTCGCCCGTGCCGAAGTGCGCGAACAAAAACTGCGCGCCGCCTATGATGACTGGGTGCGCCAGCTGCGCTCGCAGGCGTACGTGGAATACCGGGTCAACCGGCAGCGCTGAAGCGCCGGCCCCTGATCCGCCTGTCCGCACCAAAGCGCCGACCCGACATGCCCGATCCGCTAGCCCTGGCCATTTCCACCGGTGAACCCGCCGGCATCGGCCCCGATATCACCATCGCGGCGCTGCTGCAGCTGGCGGGCGCCAATCATGGCATCGACGGCGGGGCCTACCGCTTCCATGTACTGGGCGATGCCCGCATGCTGGCCGAGCGGGCCGAGGCGCTGGGCGTCACCCACGCCTGGGAGCGGCGCCTTGCCGACGGCGGCGTGGTGATCGAGGACATCGCGCTGGCGGTGGCGTGCGAGGCCGGGCGGCTCGACGCGCGCAATGGCCGCTATGTGCTGAAGCTGCTCGATGCCGCCATCGGTGGCTGCCGCGCACAGGGTGGCGCCGCGCCGCGCTATGCCGCGATGGTGACGGCGCCGGTGCAGAAAAGCACCATCAACGACGCCGGCGTGCCCTTCACCGGCCATACCGAGTACCTTGCCGAAAGCGCCGGCGTGCCGCGCGTGGTGATGATGCTGGCTGGCCCGCAGCCGGCGCACGACGACGCCATGCTGCGCGTGGCGCTGGCCACCACCCACCTGCCGCTGCGCGCGGTGCCCGATGCTCTGTCGGTGCTGCTGCTGGTGCAGACGCTGGCCATCATCGATGCCGACCTGCGCCGCTGCTTCGGCATCGCGCGGCCGCGCATCCTGGTCACGGGCCTGAACCCGCACGCCGGCGAAAGCGGCCATATGGGCCGCGAAGAAATCGACATCATCACGCCCGCGCTGGCGCAGGCCAAGGATGCCGGCATCGATGCGCGCGGGCCGTTCCCGGCCGACACGCTGTTCCAGCCGCGCCACCTGCGCGATGCCGACTGCGTGCTGGCGATGTACCATGACCAGGGGCTGGCGCCGCTCAAGTACGGCACCTTCGGCCGCGGCGTGAACATCACGCTGGGGCTGCCCTTCATCCGCACGTCGGTGGACCACGGCACCGCGCTCGACCTCGCCGGCACCGGCCAGGCCGAGCACGGCAGCATGATCGAGGCCATCCGCACGGCGGTTATCATGTCTGGCCACGCCAACGGCCGACGGCCCGGCGGCGGTGCCCCGGGCCATACCCCTTCCGGCACGCAGCCGCCTTGCTGACGCCGGACTAATACATCATGCGTTCTAACGTGCACCAGGGCCATGTGGCCCGCAAACGATTCGGGCAGAACTTCCTGGTCGACGACACCATCATCCACGGCATCGTCAATGCCATCAGCCCGCAGGCCGGCGACGTGCTGGTCGAGATCGGGCCGGGCCTGGGCGCGCTGACCGACCCGCTGCTCGAGCGGATTGCGCAGATGCAGGTGGTCGAACTGGACCGCGACCTGGTCGAGCGGCTGCGCCGCCGCTATGGCGACCGCCTGCAGGTCCACGCCGGCGACGCGCTCGACTTCGACTTCGACAAGCTGGCCGTGCCGGGCCGCCCGCTGCGCATCGTCGGCAACCTGCCGTACAACATTTCGAGCCCGCTGCTGTTCCATCTGATGGAGTTTGCCGACCACGTGCACGACCAGCATTTCATGCTGCAGAAAGAGGTGGTGGAACGCATGGTCGCCGAGCCCGGCAGCAAGGCCTTCGGCCGCTTGTCGATCATGCTGCAGGTGCGGTACTACATGGAGCACGTGCTGGACGTGCCGCCGGGCGCCTTCAATCCGCCGCCCAAGGTCGACTCCGCGGTGGTCCGCATGATCCCGTGGCCGCGCCACGGCGACGGCCGGCTGCGTTCGCCGCATGCCGATTGCGACATCACCGTGCTCGGCGACGTGGTCACGGCGGCGTTCTCGCAGCGGCGCAAGGTGCTGCGCAATACGCTGTCGTTCCTGCGCGACCAGGTCGATTTCGAAGCCATGGGCTTCGACCTGGGCCGGCGCGCCGAGGAAGTGCCGGTCGGCGAGTATGTCGAGCTGGCCCGGCGCCTGGGCGACAAGCCTTCGGGCCAGGCCGCCTGAGCGCGGCAGCGTAATTCCCGCATTCCCAAAGCATCCCGATTCTCCCGCGACTATTTCCGTGCAAGACCGTCCCATGACAGCCCAAACCAGCCAAACCAACCGGCGTCCCGTGATCCTGACCGGCGACCGTCCCACCGGCCCGCTGCACCTCGGCCACTTCGTCGGCTCGCTCAAGAGCCGCGTCGCGCTGCAGGATTCGCACGAGCAGTACCTGCTGCTGGCCGACACCCAGGCCATGACCGATAACGCGCACGATCCCGACAAGGTGCGCCGCAACGTGCTGGAGGTGGCGCTGGACTACCTGGCGGTCGGCATCGACCCGGCCAAGACCACCATCACGGTGCAGTCGCACCTGCCCGCGCTGGCCGAGCTGACGCTGATGTACCTGAACTTCGTCACGGTGGCGCGGCTGGAGCGCAACCCGACCATCAAGGAAGAAATCCAGGCGCGCGGCTTTGGCCGCGACATCCCGGCCGGCTTCCTGTGCTATCCGGCCTCGCAGGCGGCCGACATCACCGGCTTCAAGGCCGAGGTGGTGCCGGTGGGCGAGGACCAGGCGCCGCTGATCGAGCAGACCAACGAAATCGTGCGCCGCATCAACCACCAGGTTGGCCGCGACGTGCTGCCCGAGTGCAAGGCGATGATTCCGCAATTCGGCCGCCTGCCCGGCGTCGACGGCAAGGCCAAGATGAGCAAGTCGATGGGCAACGCGATCGCGCTGGGGGCCGCGCCCGAGCAGATCAAGGCCGCGGTGCACAGCATGTACACCGATCCCAACCACCTGCGCGTGGCGGACCCCGGCCAGGTCGAGGGCAACGTGGTGTTCACCTACCTGGATGCGTTCGACCCGAACACCGAGGAAGTCCAGGCGCTGAAGGAACACTACCAGCGCGGCGGGCTCGGCGACATGGTGCTCAAGCGCCGCATCGAGGGCGTGCTGCAGGACATGCTGGCCCCGATCCGCGAGCGCCGCGAAGCGCTGGCCAAGGATCCGGACTATGTCTTCGACATCCTGCGCCAGGGCACCGCGAAGGCGCGCGCGCTGACTCAGCAGACGCTGGAAGAAGTGCGCGACGCGCTGGGCATGTTCTCATTCGAGTCGCGCCGCTAAACCCGGGACGCCGGCTAGGCGGGATGGTTTTGGGTGCTCCCAAGCCGCCCGAACTCGCCTGAGCAAGGTGTTCCCCCTCTCCCCTCATGGGGAGAGGGACCGGGGTGAGGGGTGGGCTAGCAGGGCACTACACAAAGCAAGGCCAACGGGTTTTAACGCAACCCGTCCAGCCCCTCACCCCCGCCGATTCACCAGCACGATCCCCGCCAGCACCAGCACCGCCGCCACCGCGAAGCGCGGGCCCACGGCATCGTGCATCAGCACCACGCCGAAGGCGACCCCGAACAGCGGCGTCAGGAAGGAAAACACCGACAGCCGCGACGCCAGGTAGCGCTGCAGCAGCCAGAACCAGGTCAGGTAGCTGGCAAAGGCGATCAGCACCGACTGGTAGAACAGGCTGGCCAGCACCACGCCGTCGATCTGCACGGTGGCGGTCTGGCCGCCGGCGAGCGCCATGCCCAGCAGCATCACCGCGGACACCGCCAGCTGGTACAGCAGGGTCTTGCTGGCCGGTGCGCCGGCCAGCGGACTGGCGCGCACCACCACGGTGGTGGCCGCCCACAGCGCGCCGGCGAGGATGCCGAGCGCATCGCCCAGCAGCGTGCTGCCCTGAGATGACGGCGCGGCGATGCCATCCGCAAAGGCCAGCGCCATCCCTGCGAACGCGAGCGCCACGCCCAGCCACTGGCCGGGACGCAGCCGTTCGCCAGGCACCACCATATGCAGTCCCAGCGCGGTGAAGATCGGCGCGGTGTACAGGAACACCGCCATGCGCGAGGCCGTGGTGTGCCCCAGGCCGACGAAGATGCAGAAGAACTCCGCCCCGAACAGCAGCCCGGCCAGCAGGCCAGCGTTGAGCGTGCCGTCGCGCCGCCACAGCGGGGTGCCGCGCCACGCCGCGAAGCCGAATACCAGCAGCGCCGCCACCGCCGAGCGCACGCCGGCCTGCAGCACCGCGCCCATCAGCGGCGCGGTCACCTTGATCACCACCTGCTGCAGTCCCCAGGCGGCGCACAGCACCACCATCAGGCCGATGGCGGTGGCGTCGAGCGGCTGGCGCGCGATGCTCTCCGGGCTCACGGCGCCGGCCTTCAGGGACGGCTGGCGTCGCGGGTGGAATGGCGCTCGATCAGCTCGATCTTGTAGCCATCCGGGTCTTCGACGAAGGCGATCACGGTGGTGCCGCCTTTGACCGGACCGGCCTCGCGCGTGACCTTGCCGCCCGCGGCGCGGATGCGGTCGCAGGCGGCCGCGGCATCGTCGGTCTCCAGCGCGATGTGGCCATAGGCCGTGCCGAGGTCGTAGCTGTCGACGCCGTAGTTGTAGGTCAGCTCCAGCACCGCGGTTTCGCTCTCGGGGCCGTAGCCGACGAAGGCGAGGCGGTACTTGTACTCGGGGTTGTCGCTCTGGCGCAGCAGCTGCATGCCGAGCACGCGGGTGTAGAAATCGATGGAGCGCTGCATGTCGCCGACGCGCAGCATGGTGTGGAGGAGTCGCATGGGAGGGGCCTTCAACTGTTATCGGTATGGGAAGGCGCCATTTTAGTGCCTTTGGCCGAAACCCACCGGGGCCAGTCCGGTACCGATAGCGGCCCTCAGAACGTCGGCAGCAGCTCGGGCGGGTGCGCGCGCAATTGCGCGCGGGCGTCGCGGAACTCGGGAAAGATCGACTCCACGGTTTCCCAGAAGCGCGGGCCGTGGTTCATTTCCTTCAGGTGCGCCAGTTCATGCGCGGCGACATAGTCGATCATCGACAGCGGGAAATGCATCAGGCGCCAGTTCAGCCGGATCTTGCCGTCGGCGGTGCAGCTGCCCCAGCGCGTCGCGGCCGAGGTCAGCGCGAAGCCGGTGTGGCGCACGCCCAGCCTGGCGGCATAGAGGTCCAGACGCTCGGCCAGCACGCGCCGCGCCTGCTGCTGCAGCCAGCCCTGCACGCGGTCCTTGATCTGCTGCTCGTCGGCATGGGCCGGCAGCGCCAGGTGCAGCACGCGGCGGTCGGCATCGAACAGCAGCGCGCCGATCGGCGACTCCAGCGTCAGCGTCAGCGGCTGGCCGAGGAAGGGCAGGGCCGCGCCCTCGCGCCACTGCACCGTCGGCAGCACGCGGCGCGCTTCGCGGTGGCGCCACTCGCCCATCTTGTTGAAGATCCAGCGCTGCTTTTCCAGGATCGCTGCCTCGATATCGGCCAGCGTGACCCAGCGCGGCGCGGTGATCGACAGGCCGCGGTCGTCGATGGTGAAGCCGATGGTGCGGCGCGCCGAGCGCTTGAGGGTGTAGTGCAGCGGCCGCTCGCCGATCTGCAGCAGGCGCGCATTGGGCTGCGGCACCGGCCAGGCCGGGGCCTGCTGCGGATGCGGCGAGTCCGGTGCCAGCGGCGCCGCCGGCTGCGGCGGCGCGTGGACGGCCTCCGCCAGCGGCAGCTCCAGCTGCGCGCCGTCGGCCTCCGCGGCGGGTCGCAGCAGCTTCATGCGGCCGACTCGCTGCGCTGCGCGGCCTGGTAGCTGTCCGGGTCGATGCGGCGCATGTCGCGTTCGATCCAGTCGGCCACTTCCTGGTTGAGCTGGTCGGCGGTCTTGTTGGCCGAGGAGATCGGCGGGCCGACCGAAATCGTCACCATGCCGGGATACTTGAGGAACTTGTTGCGCGGCCACACCCGCCCGGAGTTGACCGCCATCGGCAGCACCCAGGCACCGGTTTCCACCGCCAGCCGCGCGCCGCCGCTCTTGTAGCGCGTCTTTTCCAGCCCCGAAGGGGTGCGCGTGCCTTCCGGGAACATGATGATCCAGGCGCCTTCGGCAAGACGCTCGCGGCCCTGGCGCACGGCCGAGGCAAAGGCGCGGGTGCCTTCCTTGCGGTTGATATGGACCATCTTCAGCATGCCCAGCGCCCAGCCGAAGAACGGCACCAGCAGCAGCTCGCGCTTGAACACAAAGCACAGCGGCTTCGGCATCAGCGCGACGTAGGCCACGGTTTCCCAGGCCGACTGGTGCTTGGACAGCAGCACCACCGGCTTGTCCAGCATGCCGTCCATGTGCTCATGGCCTTCGATGCGGTACTGGATGCCACAGATGACGCGGGCGGCGCCGATCACCAGCCGCGGCCAGCCGCGCACGAAGCGGAAGCGCTGGTCGGCATTCATGAACGGGAACACCAGGAAGCAGGCGCAGGCGTAGGGCGGCGTCAGTACCAGCAGGTACAGCGCGAACAACAGGGAACGAAGGAACGTCATGCGGGGGGCGCAAAAAGGGAATGGGTGCGGACGCGTGGGCCGCAGGCTCGGTCAGCCGGCGGCGGCATGCCCGCCCTGGCCGCTGGGGCCGATCGGACCGCTCGGGCCGCTCTGGGCCGGCTGGCGCTGTCCGCCGTCGTTGCCGGTCAGCCAGCGGGCAAAGGCGCGCAGGTCGTCGTGCACCTGCGTGCCGGGCGGCAGCCCTCCCTTGTCGAGCGTTTTCAGGCCCTTGCCGCTGCGCACCAGGTGCGGCGCGCAGCCGACCGCGACGCCGGCTTCGAGGTCGCGCAGCGAATCGCCGACGATCGGCACGCCGCGCAGCTCGATGCCGAAGCGCTCGCTGATCTGTTCCAGCATGCCCGAGCGGGGTTTGCGGCATTCGCAGCCGTCCGCGGCGGTATGGGGGCAGAAGAACACCGCCTCGACGCGCCCGCCCAGCCGCGCCAGCGCCGTGTGCATCTTCTCGTGCATGGCGTTGAGCGCGCTCATCTCGAACAACCCGCGGCCGATGCCGGACTGGTTGCTGGCGATGACCACGCGGTAGCCGGCCTGGTTGAGCGCGGCGATGGCTTCCAGGCTGCCGTCGATCGGCACCCATTCATCGGGGGTCTTGATGAACTGGTCGCTGTCGAGGTTGACTACCCCGTCGCGATCCAGGATGACAAACTTGGGCGGCGTCTGCGGCATGTGCGGCTCCGGCGGTTGCTTGGGGCTTGGCTGCGGGCGCCGCTCAGGCGGCCAGCTTGGAGATGTCGGCCACGCGGTTGGCCAGCGCATGCAGCGAGGCCAGCAGCGCCAGCCGGTTGGCGCGCAGCTGTGCGTCCTCGGCCATCACCATCACGTCGTTGAAGAACTGGTCGACGGCGTCGCGCAGCTGCGCCAGGTCGCGCAGCGCGGCGGTGAAGTCGCCGCTGGCGAAGGCGGCCTCGACGGCCGGGCGCACGCGCTCGATGGCGGCGTGCAGCGCGCCTTCGGCGTCTTCCTGGAACAGCGCCGGGTTCACCGCGCCGACCGGCTCGGTGTTCTTGCGCAGGATGTTGGTGATGCGCTTGTTGGCGGCGGCCAGGGCCTCGGCCTCGGGCAGCGCGGCGAAGGTGCGCACCGCTTCCATGCGGCCCAGGATGTCATGCAGCTGGTCCGGGCGCAGGCTGACCACGGCCTCGACTTCGTTGGTGGTGTAGCCCTTGTCCTTCAGGTAGCCGCGCACGCGGTCGTACAGGAAGTCGAGGATGGCCTCGGGCGCCGGCTTGACCGCGGCGATGCCGGCGAAGGTCTGCTGCGTGAGCGCCAGCAGAGACGACAGCGACAGCGCCAGCGGCTTTTCGATCAGCATGCGCAGGATGCCGAGCGCGTGGCGGCGCAGCGCGAACGGGTCCTTCTCGCCGGTGGGCTGCAGGCCGATGCCCCAGATCCCGACCAGGGTCTCGAGCTTGTCGGCCAGCGCCACCGCGGTGCTGACCGCGCTTGCCGGCAACGCATCGCCGGCGAAGCGCGGGCGATAGTGTTCGGAGCAGGCCAGCGCCACGTCCTCGGCTTCGTCGTCGTGGCGGGCGTAGTAGGTGCCCATGGTGCCTTGCAGCTCGGGGAACTCGCCCACCATGTCGGTCAGCAGGTCGGCCTTGGCCAGTTCGGCGCCGCGCATCGCCGCGGCCTTGTCGGTGGCCACGCCGGCGGCGTTGAGCGCATCGGCGACATGGCCGGCGATCTGCTGCAGGCGCTGCACGCGGTCCAGCTGCGTGCCGATCTTGTTGTGGTAGACCACGCTGGCCAGTTGCGGCACGCGCGAGGCCAGGGTCTTCTTGCGGTCCTGGTCGAAGAAGAACTTGGCATCGGCCAGGCGCGGACGCACCACGCGCTCGTTGCCGCTGATGATCGATTGCGGCGTCTCGGTGGCCAGGTTCGACACGATCAGGAAGCGGTTGCGCAGGTGGCCGTCGGCATCGGTCAGCGCAAAGTACTTCTGGTTGGTCTGCATGGTCAGGATCAGGCATTCCTGCGGCACCGCCAGGAACGCTTCCTCGAAATGGCAGGCGTACACCACCGGCCATTCCACCAGCGAGTTGACTTCATCGAGCAGCGACTCGGGCATGATGACCTGGTCGGCGCCGGCCTCCTGCAGCAGCGCGCTGCGCATGCGCTCGCGGCGCTCGGCATAGCTGGCCACCACGCGGCCGGCCGATTCCAGCTGCTGCGCATAGTCGCTGGCGTGGCGGATCTCGATCGCGCCGTGCGACAGGAAGCGGTGGCCCTGGGTCAGGTTGCTGGCCTGCAGTCCCAGCAGCGTCACCGGCAGGATCTCGGCGCCGAACAGCGCGATCAGGCTGTGCGCCGGGCGCACGAAATGCACCGTGCTGCCGTCCGGGCGCTGGTAGCTCATGACCTTGGGGATCGGCAGCCTGGCCACGGTGTCTTCCAGGGTGGACTGCAGCCCGGCGGCCAGCTCGGCGCCGCGCGCGGTATAGCGGTAGAAGAAGGCCTCGGCCTTGCCGTCGGAGGCGCGCTCCAGCGACTGCCAGTCGATCTCGGCAACGCCGACCGACTTGGCCAGCGCGGCGAGTTTCTTGGCCAGCGGTGCGGTCGGCTCGCCGTTGGCGTCCAGCGCCACCGACAGCGGCAGGACCTTCTCGCGCTGCTCGCGGTCCGGCGCGTTGCGGCGCACGCCGCTGACCAGTGCCGCCAGGCGGCGCGGGGTGGCGAACGGCGTCACGGTGGCGCCAGGCTCGAGCAGGTCGCGCTCGCCCAGGCCGGCGAACAGGCCCTGCGCGAAGGCGTCGCCCAGGCGCGCCAGCGCCTTGGGGGGCAGCTCTTCGGTGAACAGTTCGATCAGCAGCGAGTCGGTCATGGGTTGCGACATGAATCGTATCCAACAGGTTGTAGCGCGCGCAGCCTGGCTCAGCAGCGCGGCGAAAGATTAGGTTCGACTCCGGACAGCAGCCACAGGCCGTTCTGTTGCCGGAATTGCAGCGTGGTGTAGGCGCATTGCGCGGCGGCTGCTGCGGCGGCGCTCGCGGCGCCATTGCTGCCGCCGCGGCTGCCCGCCGCCGGGAAGCGCGCGTCGATGCGGCGCAGGCGCTTGTCGTAGCGGATCTCGTCGATGCGCCCGCCCACCCAGAAATCGATCTTCGGCGGCAGCTGCCCGGCCGAGTAGTAGGTCTTGACCTTGCGCCGGGTGCGGCCGTTGTGGGTCTCGGTTTCGACCCAGGTCAGGGGGTAGCGGATCGCGCTTTCATAGGCGCGCAGCGGCACTCGGTGCCAGCCCAGGTCACGCTGGCCGGAGAGGTCGCACGAGAACGAGCGCACCAGCTGCGTCCACTGGTCCAGCGCATTCAGCGACGGCCGCCACTGGCGCGCCATCGCCAGCTGCAGCGCCTGCGCGTCGGCCTCGCACACATTGCTCAGTTCGGCCGGCAGCATCAGTACCTGCGCGCTGGGAGCGGCCTGCGCGCGCGCGCCGGCGGCATTGCCGGCCGCGGCCAGCGTGGCGAGGGCCAGGGCGCAGCCCAGCGCGCTGCGCGCCAGCAGCCTCATGCCCGCGCTCCGTCGCGCTGGCCGCACATCGGGAAGCCGAGGGCCTCGCGCGAGTCGTAGTAGGCCTGAGCCACCTGGCGCGACAGGTTGCGGATACGGCCGATATACGCCGCGCGCTCGGTGACCGAGATCGCGCCGCGCGCATCGAGCAGGTTGAAGGTGTGGGCGGCCTTGAGCACCTGTTCGTAGGCGGGCAGCGCCAGGCGCGTGCCGCTGTCCTGGCCGGGCTCAACCCCGTCGCCATTGCCCATCAGCCGCTTGGCCTCGCCCTCGTGCTCGGCGAAATGGCGGAACAGGATCTCGGTGTTGCTGTGCTCGAAGTTGTAGGTGGACTGCTCCACCTCGTTCTGGTGGTACACGTCGCCGTAGGTCAGGCGGCGCGTCTCGCCGTTCTCGACCCACTCGGTCCAGATCAGGTCGTAGACGTTCTCGACCTTCTGCAGGTACATCGCCAGGCGTTCGATGCCGTAGGTGATTTCGCCGGTGATGGGCTTGCAGTCGATGCCGCCCACTTGCTGGAAGTAGGTGAACTGGGTCACCTCCATGCCGTTGAGCCAGACCTCCCAGCCCAGCCCCCAGGCGCCCAGCGTGGGGTTTTCCCAGTCGTCCTCGACGAAGCGGATGTCGTTCTGCTTCAGGTCCAGGCCGAGCGCCTCGAGCGAGCCCAGGTACAGCTCCAGGATGTTCTCCGGCGCGGGCTTGAGCACCACCTGGTATTGGTAGTAGTGCTGCAGCCGGTTCGGGTTCTCGCCGTAGCGGCCATCCTTGGGACGCCGCGACGGCTGCACGTAGGCGGCCCGCCAGGGCTCGGGGCCGATCGCGCGCAGGAAGGTGTGTACGTGGGAAGTGCCGGCGCCGACCTCCAGATCGATGGGTTGCAACAGCGCGCAGCCCTGCCGGTCCCAGTAGGCCTGCAGGGTCAGAATCATTTGTTGGAAGGTCAGCATAGGAAGACTAGGTAGAGGCAAGCGGAGGCAAGCCGAGGCCGCGCAGCGCGTGCCGGAGCCGCCGCATACGGATTTGCCAAACCCTGAATTCTATCGGCTTTTTGGCGCGGCGCCCTGTTTGGCGGGGCCCGATAGGGCACGCACCGATGGCCAGGCTGGCCGGCCGATGTCGGCCTTGCGCAACGCATCGGGAAAATACTGACCCCGATTTCAAGTCGCGCCGCTGCTTGCCGATAATGTTTTTGTATACAGTACGAGTAAGCAACCCGTTTCAGAGCGTTGCGATTGACATTATTGATGGGGACTTTCGGATCATGGCACTTCTTTCTCGCAAACCTTATCTGGTCGCAATCGCGGTCATGATCGCCGCGGCCACCGTGTCCGTGGTGACCGGGCTGCTGAACTGAACCTGCCGGCGCACACCTGACGCGCCACCGGCGGTGCCGGAGCCGCAGCGGTGATCCCGCCCGGTCCGGTGCCCGCCTAAACTTGTGTCTGGCGCGGGGCCTTCAGCGGCTACTTCCCGCCTTGCGCACGCGCCACGCCGCCATCCCCAGCACCAGCGCGATCAGCGCCAGCACCGGCGCATTCCCCCAGCGGATATAGGGCGTCAGCCCCTGCATGCCCTGCACCTCGGCCGTCAGCGTGCCGACGGTGAAAGTCGGCAGGCGTTGCTGCACCGAGCCGTCGGGGCGCACCACCGCGGTCATGCCGGTATTGGTCGAGCGCAGCATCGGGCGGCGCGTTTCCAGCGCCCGCATGCGCGAGATCTGCAGGTGCTGGTCCAGCGCGATGGTGTCGCCGAACCACGCCAGGTTGGTCAGATTGGCCAGCAGGTTGGCTGGCGCCGGCTGCTGGCGCAGCGTCTGCGCGATTTCTTCGCCAAACAAATCCTCGTAGCAGATGTTCGGCGCCACGCGCACGCCCCGCACCGGCAGCGAGGCCTGGTCCAGCCCGCCGCGGCGGAAGTCGCCCAGCGGCATCTTCATCATGTCGACGAACCAGCGGAAGCCCAGCGGGATGAATTCGCCGAACGGCACCAGGTGGTGTTTGTTGTAGCGGTACAGGCGCTCGGTTTCCGGACCCAGGCCGAACACGCTGTTGGTGAAGTCGACCGGGGAATCGGCGCCGGCGGCACCGAACAGCACCGTGGTGCCGCTTTCCAGCGTGAAGTCGCGCACGGCGACGGCGACGTCGACCGGCAGCTCCTGCAGGATCACCGGGAACGCGGTTTCGGGCGTCACCACCAGGTCGGCCGGCACCGCGGTGATCATGTCGCGGTACAGCTCGATCGAGCGCTGGATGCCGGCGGGCTCGAACTTGATGTCCTGCGCCACGTTGCCTTGCAGCAGCCGCACCGTCAGCGGCTGGCCGGCGGGCGTGGTCCACGCCAGCGGCGCCAGCGCCGCGCCGGCGGCGGGCAACAGCAGCGCCAGCGCCAGCGCGCCCAGCCCGCGCCGCCGTTCGCCCTGGCCGAGCCCGCGCACCGCCGCGGCCAGCAGCGCCGCCACGGCGGCGGCCAGCGCGCCGATGCCGTAGACGCCCAGCACCGGCGCGAAACCCGCCAGCGGGCCGTCGGCATGCGCATAGCCGCCCGACAGCCACGGGAAGCCGGTGAACACCACGCCGCGCAGCCATTCAGTCAGGCCCCATGCCGCGCCGAACGCCAGCGGAGCGATCAGCGTGCCCGCGGGCAGGCGCGCCGTGAGCCGGTGCCAGAGCGCGCCGGCCAGCGCGGGGTAGAGCGACAGGAAGCCCGAGAACAGTACCACCGCCAGCGCGGCCATCCACGACGGCATCTCGCCGTACACGTGCATGCTGATATAGAGCCACCAGATGCCGGACAGGAACCAGCCCAGCCCGAAGGCATAGCCGATGGCGCCGGCCGCGCGCGTGCGCGGCGCATCGGCGATCAGCGCGGCCAGGCCGGCCAGCGACAGGATCTGCAGCCACCACCAGTCGTGCGGGGCGAAAGCCTGGGTATGGGCGATGCCGAGCACGCCGGCCAGCAGCAGCCGCGCCAGCGTCGCGGCGCGCGAAGGCGCGCGCGTGCCGGGCACGCCGGTGGCGCCGGCGTCGGCAGCGGCGCCGTTGGGGAGCGGGGCGGGCAGCTTCATGCGCTGGCCGCGCTGGCGCTATCGGTGTTGGCTTCGCGGTGCACCTGCAGCAGGTGCACCTGGCGCGCGTCGGCGCGCAGCACCTCGAAGCGGATCGGTGGCAGCGTGATGATTTCGCCGCGATGGGGCACATGGCCCACGTGGTTGGACAGCAGCCCGCCGACGGTGTCGACATCGTGGTCGGAGAAGGCCGTGCCGAAGGCTTCGTTGAACTGCGCGATCTCGGTCAGGCCGTGCACGCGCCAGCTGCCGTCGGGCATCGGCAGGATATTGTCCTGGTCTTCGTCGAGGTCGAACTCGTCCTCGATATCGCCGACGATCTGCTCCAGCACGTCCTCGATCGTCACCAGCCCGGCCACGCCACCGTATTCGTCGACGACCATGGCGATGTGGTTGCGGTTGATGCGGAAGTCGCGCAGCAGGATGTTCAGGCGCTTGGATTCGGGGATGAACACCGCCGGGCGCAGGGTCTCGCGCAGGTCGAAGGCGGGGTCGGTGTAGTAGCGCAGCAGGTCCTTGGCCAGCAAGATGCCGATGATGTTGTCGCGGCTGCCTTCGTAGACGGGGAAGCGCGAGTGCGCGGTCTGCTGCATGAAGGGGATGAAGGTCTCCGGCGCGTCGGCGATATGGACCATATCCATCTGCGCGCGCGGCACCATGATGTCGGCGGCGGTCAGTTCGGACACCTGGAACACGCCCTCGATCATCGACAGGGAATCGGCATCGATCAGGCTGCGCTCATGCGCTTCCTGGAGCACTTCAAGCAATTCCGCGCGGGTGTCCGGCTCGGGGGAGATCAGGTCTGACAGGCGTTCGAGCAGCGATCTGGGCCGATCGGCCTGCTTCAGGTAAGCGGGCTTCGAACTGGGATAGGGGTCGTTCATTTCGCGGCGAGCGCGTGGTGGAGATCGTCTGAAGGATACACTAAAAGCCCGGCTGTCCCGTGACGGCGGGTCGTGGCGGCACGCTGGATGTGCCGCAGGAGACGCTCGCCGGCGCCGCCTGCGGCAGCCGCATCACGCGGCCCGGTCGGCCTTCTCCGCCCGGTAGGGATCGGCATAGCCGAGTGCCTGCAGCGTCTCGGTCTCGATCGCTTCCATTTCCTCGGCCTCGGCGTCGTCTTCGTGCTCGTAGCCTTGCGCATGCAGCACGCCATGTACCACCAGGTGGGCATAGTGCGCCTCGAGCGGCTTGCGCTGCGCGCGCGCCTCGGCTTCCACCACCGGGCAGCACAGCACGATGTCGCCGGTGACGGGGTCTTCCTCGTGCTCGGCGTAGGCGAAGGTCAGCACATTGGTGGCGTAGTCCTTACCGCGATAGGTGCGATTCAGCGTGCGCCCTTCTTCCTCGCCGACGAAGCGGATGGTCAGCGCGGCGTCGGCGTACAGCGCCGACTTGACCCAGGTCTCCAGCTTGCGCCGCGCCGGCAGGCCGTTGCCCTTGGCGATGTCGTCGCCGTGCTGGACTTCCAGCTCCAGCGCCGGCGGCGTGGCCGGGGTGCCGGTGGTGGTGGTCAGCGGCGCGGCGGTCACCGCCACCGACAGCGCGTCATGGTTGTCCGGACGCACCAGCAGGCCGGCCTGCTGCCGGGTATCGGTGTGCTCGGCCAGCAGCGCGACCACGCCGTCGGCGGCCTGTGTCAGGTCCAGCGTCAGGCTGCGGCCGTCGGGCAGCTGCACGCGCAGCGCGTGCGCGGCGCTCTTGCGCGCGCGGCCTTCGCCGTCGAACAGGGTCAGGCTGACGCCGGAAGACTGGGATTTCTGCGATTTCAATTAAGCGTCCTTGTGCTGGGCGTGATATTCGTCATAGGCATCGACGATGCGCGCCACCAGCGGATGGCGCACCACATCGATGCTGGTAAAGCGGGTACAGGCGATGCCGCGCACGTCGCGCAGCACGTGCTGCGCTTCCACCAAACCGCTCTTCTGGCCCTTGGGCAGGTCGATCTGCGTGGTGTCGCCGGTGATCACCGCCTTGGAGCCGAAGCCGATGCGGGTCAGGAACATCTTCATCTGCTCGGGCGTGGTGTTCTGCGCCTCGTCCAGAATGATGAAGGCATGGTTCAGCGTGCGCCCGCGCATGTACGCCAGCGGCGCGATCTCGATCATCTGCCGCTCGAACATCTTCTGCGTGCGGTCGAAGCCGAGCAGGTCGTACAGCGCGTCGTACAGCGGGCGCAGGTAGGGGTCGACCTTCTGCGCCAGGTCGCCGGGCAGGAAGCCGAGCCGTTCACCGGCTTCCACTGCCGGGCGCGTCAGCACGATGCGCTTGACCGCGTCGCGCTCGAGCGCGTCGACCGCGCACGCCACCGCCAGGTAGGTCTTGCCGGTGCCGGCCGGGCCGATGCCCATGGTCAGGTCGTGCGACAGGATATTGCGAAGGTAGTCGCGCTGCGCCACGGTGCGTCCCTGCAGGCCGGTGCGGCGCGTATGCAGCACCGGCGATTCGTCGCCTTCCTCGCGCTCGGCCTCGTCGTCCTCGCCGTTGCCGGGCAGGTAGCTGCCATGCGCGCTCAGCTGGCGCGTCTCGACCAGGCCCAGCTGCACGTCGTCGATCGACAGCGGCGTGCGCGCCTGGTTGTAGAAGCGCTCGAGGGCCAGCGCGGCGTCCTGCGCGTGGCCGCCGCGGATGGTCATGCGATGGCCGCGGCGCTGGATGGTCACGTCCAGCGCCTGCTCGATCTGGCGCAGGTTCTCGTCGAGCGGGCCGCACAGGTTCTGCAGCCGGGTGTTGTCGTCCCGCGGGGCGACAAATTCTGCGGAGGGGATTTTCATCGGTGGGCGATGGCCTCGGTTGCTGGTGCGTTATTGTCGCACCACGATCTCGCCGCGCAGCGAGTGCGGGAACGCCTGCGTGATGCTGACATCGACCAGCTGGCCGACCAGCCGGTCGCGGCCCGCCTGCGGCACCCCCGGCAGGGCGAAGTTGACCACACGGTTGTTCTCGGTGCGGCCATGCAGCTCGGTCGGGTCCTTGCGCGCCGGACCCTCGACCAGGATGCGCTGCACCGTGCCGACCATGTTCCGGCTGATGCGCTGCACGTTTTCCTCGATCGTGGCCTGCAGCCGCTGCAGGCGCTGGAGCTTGACCTCGCGCGGGGTGTCGTCGTGCAGGTTGGCCGCGGGCGTGCCGGGACGCGGGCTGAAGATGAACGAGAACGAGGTGTCGTAGCCGATTTCCTCGATCATCGCCATCAGCTTGTCGAAATCGGCATCGGTCTCGCCGGGGAAGCCGACGATAAAGTCCGACGACATCGACATGTCCGGGCGCAGCGCGCGCAGCCGGCGGATGATGCTCTTGTATTCCAGCACGCTGTAGCCGCGCTTCATCGCCATCAGGATGCGGTCGGACGCATGCTGCACCGGCAGGTGCAGGTGGTTGACCAGTTTGTCACAGCGGCCGTACAGCTCGACCAGGCGCGAAGTGAATTCCTTGGGATGGCTGGTGGTGTAGCGGATGCGCTCGATGCCCGGGATCTCGGCCACGTATTCGATCAGCAGCGCGAAGTCGGCGATCTCAGCGGTGTCGCCCATCTTGCCGCGGTAGGCATTGACGTTCTGACCCAGCAGCGTGACTTCGCGCACGCCCTGGTCGGCCAGGCCCGCGACTTCGGCCAGCACGTCCTCGAACGGGCGCGACACTTCCTCGCCGCGCGTGTACGGCACCACGCAGTAGCTGCAGTACTTGGAGCAGCCCTCCATGATCGACACGAACGCGCTCGGGCCCTCGACGCGCGCGGGCGGCAGGTGGTCGAACTTCTCGATCTCGGGAAAGGAGATGTCCACTTGCGACTGGCCGGTGCGCTGGCGGCGCGCGATCAGGTCGGGCAGGCGGTGCAGCGTCTGCGGGCCGAACACCACGTCGACATAGGGCGCGCGCGAGACGATGCTGGCGCCTTCCTGGCTGGCCACGCAGCCGCCCACGCCGATCACCAGGTCGGGCTTGGCGGCCTTGAGCGCCTTCATCCGGCCCAGTTCCGAGAACACCTTCTCCTGCGCTTTCTCGCGCACCGAGCAGGTGTTGAACAGGATCACGTCCGCGTCCTCGACGTTGTCGGTGGCTTCCAGCCCCTGGCTGGCGTTGAGGACGTCGACCATCTTGTCCGAGTCGTACTCGTTCATCTGGCAGCCGTACGTCTTGACGAAAACTTTCTTCATATGCCGATCTCAGTGGTTGACCTGGGGGCATCAGGGTGTTGCAACAACACGGCCGGCGCGTGGGGCACGCCGGTCGCACTTCGGGGTTGGTTATTTTTTCAGCGCCTGCTGTTCGGCCTCGCTCAGCACCCACGCGGTCAGCAGCTGGCCGTACAGGTCCAGCTTGTACCGCACCGGCAGCTTCTGGCCCGCCACCGCGGCGCTGGCCAGCAACTGGTTGTCGGTGCCGAACAGGCGCAGGCCCGGCGCCACGCCCACGCGCTTGCCGTCGAGCGTGGCGGTTTGCGGCGCGCCGGCCGACGGCGCGTCGATGACCAGCCTGGCCGCCGCGGCATCGCCCGGGATCGCGCGCACCGGCTGGGCCGCGGCCACCGCCGCGCCGAGCAGCAGCGCCGTGCCGCACGCCAGTCCGGCCCAACGCTTGCGCAGGCGGCTGGATGTCATGGACTCCGGCGCCTCGCGGCGCGTATCACGACCTGCTGGCATGGGGAACTCCGACAAAAAGGGCGGTGCGGTGGGTGGATGGCCCGCGGGCCGTGGCCGAACGGCGGGCAACCGCGCATTTTACCTCGCCGGCGCCGGCTTGGTGTGGGGCAGTGTGGCAGGGAAGCGGCGTCAGAACAGGCAGGATGCCTCTTGCAGCACGCGCTGCTTGGACACCGTGCCCATCAGTTCGCGCCCGGCCGGGTCGCGCACCAGCGGGATCCGGTTGATGCCGTGCTCGGCGAACACGGCCAGGGCGTCGCGCAGCCGCGAGTCGGGCGTCAGCGCCGGGAAATCGCGCTCAGCCAGCGCCAGCACGTCGTCGGGCGCGCCCTCGCGTTGCGCGCGCTGCAAGGCGTGGATCGACAGCGCGCCCAGCAGGCGGCCGTCGGCCTGCACCAGGTAGAGGTAGCGCGTGCCGGTCTCGGCGAACTTGTCGGCGGCGGCGGCCAGCGTGGCGTGGGGATCGAGCACGGTGTCGGTCGGGTCGCACAGGCCGGCCAGCGTCAGCGTGCGGGCATGCTCGGCGGCCGCCGATGCCTGCGCGCGCTCGGCGATCACGCTGTACAGCGACAGCGTCTGGCAGCGCGAGGCGGTGTAATAAGCGGCCACCGCGCCGATCATCGACGGCAGCAGCAGCGCCGGCGCCAGCGTCATCTCGAACACCATCAGCACCGACATCAGCGGCGCCTGGCTGGTGGCCGCCAGGAAGGCGCTCATGCCCACCAGCGGCAGCAGCGGCGCCGCGCCCGTCGCCGTGCCCTGCATGCCCAGCGCCAGCAGCTGTCCCAGCGCCGCGCCGACGAACAGCGACGGCGTGAACACGCCGCCGACCGCGCCCGAGCCCATGCTGATCACCGTCGCCGCCAGCTTGGCCAGCAGCACGGCCGCCACCGGCACGCTCAGCGGCTGCTCCTGCAGCAGGGTCTGAATGGTGGAAAAGCCGTTGCCGACCACCTCCGGCACCGCCATCGCCAGCACGCCGACCAGCGCGCCGCCTAGCGCCAGCCGCGCCACCGGCCCGCCCGGCAGCGCTGCGAAGCGGCTGCGCGCGAAGCCGGAGGCGCGCAGGAACAGCGCGCCCGCGATGCCGGCGGCCACGCCCAGCGCCGCCGCGGCCAGCAGGATCTGCGGGCGCAGGTCGGGAGCGATATCGAGGCCAGGGTAGAGCGGCTGCAGCCCGCCGTGCCATTGGCTGACCATGGCGCCGGCGACCGAGGCCAGGAACAGCGGCATCAGGCGCTGCACCGCGAGCGCGCCGAACACGACTTCGGCGACAAAGACGGCGGCGGAAAACGGGGTGTGGTAGACGGTGGCCAGGCCGGCCGCGGCGCCGCAGGCGGTCAGCATGCGGCGCATGTTGGAGCCGCCGCCGCGCTCGATCCGGGTCGACGGGAACAGCGACCCGCACAGCGCCGCCAGCTGGATCATCGCGCCCTCCTTGCCGACCGAGCTGCCGCTGACGATCGAGAAAAAAGAGGACAGCGCGCGCAGCAGCGTGATCCGCACCGGCAGCCGGCCGCTGCCGTTGGCGACCGCTTCCATATAGTCTGTGGCGCCTGGGTGGGTGCTGGCCAGCCGGTTGGCCAGCACCAGCAGGCCGCCCGCGAGCGCGCCGCCGACGGCCGGCACCACCACGCGCCACGCCAGCGCCAGCGTCGCGAACACCGTGACCACGTCGGCATGGCTGGAAAACAGCACGAAGCCAGCGCCGTCCAGCGCCTCCTTGAACAGGGTGGTGGCGATGGCGGCGACGATCCCGACCGGGATGGCCGCGAGCAGTGTGACTTCCTGGTCTTCGAGGAAACGCAAGCGCATGGCGGCTTTCCGGGGCAGGCGGGGCGACGTGCCGGCCCGTGGCAGCGGGCGGACCGAGGCCGTCATGATAGCGCAGCGCCACCTGCGCGGATTCGCTGTGCGCCGCCGCGCATTCGCGTGTGAATCCGGTGCATAACCCGCTTGCGTCGGACTGGTACACTACCGCTCTTTCCTTCGCGGGCGGGCCGGTGCCCTGCCAGGCCGGCTTCCCGGCGTTCGCGTTCCGATTCCGATCGATTACAAGGAGCCATCCGGCGTTGGCGCACCGCGTGCGCAGCGATGGCCCAAGCAGCAATTCATGTCTTTTTCTGAACTCGGCTTGTCCGAAAAGATTGTGCGTGCCGTAGCCGAACAGGGCTACACCACCCCGACTCCCATCCAGGCCCAGGCAATTCCCGCCATCCTCAAGGGCGGCGACCTGCTCGCCGGCGCCCAGACCGGCACCGGCAAGACCGCCGGCTTTACCTTGCCGATGCTGCAGCTGCTGTCCGAAACCGCGGCGCGCCATGGCGGCGCCGCCCCGCGCAGCGGCCGTGTGGCGGTGCGCGCGCTGGTGCTGACGCCCACGCGCGAACTGGCGGCGCAGGTCGAGGAGAGCGTGCGCAACTACGGCAAGTACCTGCGCCTGCGCTCGATGGTGATGTTCGGCGGGGTCGGCATCAACCCGCAGATCGAGCAGCTCAAGCGTGGCGTGGAGATCGTCGTGGCCACGCCCGGCCGCCTGCTGGACCACGTGTCACAGCGCACCATCGACCTGTCGCAGGTGGAACTTCTGGTGCTCGATGAAGCCGACCGCATGCTCGACATGGGCTTTATCCACGACATCCGCAAGATCCTCAATGTGCTGCCGGCCAAGCGCCAGAACCTGCTGTTCTCGGCGACGTTCTCGGACGACATCCGCGCGCTGGCCGACCGCCTGCTGAACAATCCGGCGTCGATCGAAGTCGCGCGGCGCAACACCACCGCCGAGACCGTGGACCAGCGCGTCTATCCGGTCGACCGCGAACGCAAGCGCGAACTGCTCGCCCACCTGGTGCGCCAGCATGACTGGCACCAGGTGCTGGTGTTCACGCGCACCAAGCATGGCGCCAACCGGCTGGCCGAGCAGTTGACCAAGGACGGCCTGTCGGCGCTGGCGATCCATGGCAACAAGAGCCAGTCGGCACGCACCCGTGCGCTGTCCGAATTCAAGGCAGGCACGCTGCGGCTGCTGGTGGCGACCGATATCGCCGCGCGCGGCATCGACATCGACCAGCTGCCGCACGTGGTCAACTTCGACCTGCCCAACGTGCCCGAGGACTACGTCCACCGCATCGGCCGCACCGGCCGTGCCGGCGCCGAGGGCGAGGCGATCTCGCTGGTGTGCGTGGACGAGCTGGCGCTGCTGCGCGATATCGAGCGCCTGATCAAGCGCAAGCTCGAACAGACCGTGCTGCCGGGCTTCGAGGTCGATCCCAGCATCGCGCCCGAGCCGATCCAGAAGGGCCGCCAGCAGCGCGGCGGTGGCGGCCAGGGCCAGGGCCGCGGACGGGCCGAGGCGCGTCCGGCCGGCGACGGCGAGGGCGCGCAGCGCCAGCGTCCTGCCCGCCCGGCGCAGGGCGCGCCGCGCCAGGGCCAAAGCCAGGGCCAGCGCGGCAACGGCGCCGCCAACGGCAATCGTGCCGCCCAGCCCGCCGGCGCGCGCAATCCCGCGCCGCGCCGCGACGGCCAGGACCAGGCACGCCCGCAACGCGCCACCGCCCAGCCCGCGCGCCAGCCCAATGACGCCGCGCCGGCACCGGCGCGCAACCGCCGTCCGGCGCCACAGGCGGCGCTGCTCGGCGGCAACCGCAAGCCGGCGCGCTGACGCGAAGCCGGCCGGCACCATGCACGCGTCCGACGCCCCCGCCGACTCTGGTGTGCCCTCCGGTGTTCCGTACGCCGGCCTGACGCCGGAGCTGATGCTGGACGCGCTCGAGGGCGCGGGCCTGCGCCCCGACGGGCGCCTGCTGGCGCTCAACAGCTACGAGAACCGCGTCTGGCAGGTGGGCATCGAGGACGCCGCGCCGGTCATTGCCAAGTTCTATCGCCCGGGCCGCTGGACCGATGCGGCCATCCTGGAAGAACACGCGTTCGTGCAGCAGCTGGCCGATGCCGAAATTCCCGCCGTGCCGGCCATGGCGCTGGCGCCGGGCGAGGCCGGCACGCTGCTGCATCACGCGGGCTTCCGCTTTGCCGTCTTCCCCCGCTGCGGCGGGCGCGAGCCGGCGCTCGACCGCGCCGATACGCTGACCTGGCTCGGCCGGTTCATCGGCCGCATCCATGCGCTGGGCGCGGCCCAGCCCTACCAGGCGCGTCCGGCGCTGGACCTGCACACCTTCGGCATTGCCCCGCGCGACTGGCTGCTTGCCAGCGGCTGCATTCCCGCCGATCTGCTACCGGCCTGGCAGTCGGTGGCGCAGCTGGCGCTGGACGGCGTGCAGCGCTGCTATGAGCGCGCCGGCGACGTGCGGCTGCTGCGCGTCCATGGCGACTGCCATCGCGGCAATGTGCTGTGGATCGACGAGGACGATGCTCGCGGCGGCGCCCATGGCGAGCCCGGCCCGCATTTCGTCGACTTCGACGACAGCCGCATGGCCCCCGCGATCCAGGACATCTGGATGCTGCTCGAGGGCGACCGCGCGGCGATGCAAGGCCAGCTTGCCGATATCGTCGCCGGCTACGAGGATTTTGCGGAATTCCAGACGCGCGAGCTGTGGCTGGTGGAAGCGCTGCGCACCCTCCGGCTGCTGCACTACAGCGCGTGGCTGGCCAGCCGCTGGGCCGACCCGGCCTTTCCGGCCGCCTTCCCGTGGTTCGGCACCGCGCGCTACTGGCAGGACCGGATCCTGGAATTGCGCGAACAGGTCGCGCTGATGGACGAAGCGCCCCTGTGGGGCGCCTGAAGCCTGCCGCAAGGCGGCGCCGTTGCGGCACCGCCCGTCACTCGGGGGCTTAACCCTTCTTTTCCGGGGTCTTGACCAGCACCACCGGACAGTCCGCCTGGGCCAGCACCCGGCCCGCCACCGAACCGATCACGGCATCGAAGAACGAGCCGCGCCCGTGCGTGCCCATCACGATGGCCGCGGCGTCGACCGAGTTCGCGTAGGCGACGATGCGCTCCGGCGCGAAGCCGTGCAGCGGGTGCCGCTCGAACGGCACATTGGCCGCGGCGAGGATATCGCAGACCGCCGCCATCGCCTTGTCGCTGGCTTCCCTGTGCCAGTCATCGATGGTTTCCTTGCTGACGAAGGCGCGCACCTGGCCACTGACTTCGGGCGCGACATGGACGACATGCACGGTGAAGCTGTTCTGCAGCAGCTTGCCTTCGGCGATAAAGCGCGCAGCGGCGTCGCTGAAGGCCGAGCCGTCGGTGGCGAGGACGATATTGGTCATGGCGGGATCTCCTGGATGGGGGCTGTCGGAAGCGCCGCGGCCATGTGGCCGCAACGCCATCTGGAACCATCATGCCCCCTAGTGTCCCGCCAGGAGGCGATTCAGATCAAGTCGGATCGGAATTGTCGGATTTACTGGTGCGATAACCGGTTGGCCGGTCCACTGACGTATTCCGTCATTCCGGCTGACGCATTTGGCCATTGCCCCGTCAGCGCGGCGACGCGTAGCATGCTGCCGAGCCCCAGGGCCCGCATGGCCCGCCGTGCGGTAACGGGCAGACGATCCAACCACCAATACCAGCCGCCTCCCGCCACAGCGCGCGCAGGCGGCGAACCGGAGACAACCATCATGAGTGAGCGCGGCAACCTGCAGCCCCTGCGCGGCATCAAGGTCGTGGAATTCGAAGGCATTGGCCCCGGCCCGCTGTGCGGCGCCATGCTGGCCGGCCTCGGCGCCGAGGTCACGCTGGTGACCCGCCCGGTGGCTCCCGACGCGCGCCGCATCCTGCGCGGCCAGCCGGTGCCGGCCGAGATGGAGCTCGAGCACGGCAAGCGCGTGGTGCAGCTGAACCTGAAGGCGCCCGCGGACGTGGCCGCCGCACTCGACCTGGTCGCCGGCGCCGACGCGCTGATCGAGGGCCTGCGTCCCGGCGCGATGGAGCGCCTGGGACTGGGCCCCAAGGCCTGCCATGCCCGCAATCCGCGCCTGGTCTACGGCCGCATGACCGGCTGGGGCCAGACCGGACCGCTGTCGCAGAGCGCCGGACATGACCTCAACTACATCGCGCTGACCGGCCTGCTGTCGATGGCCGCGCGCGAAGGCAGCCTGCCGATGGTGCCGCCGACCGTGATGGGCGATGCCACCGGCGCGCTCGGGCTGGCGTTCGGCATCACCAGCGCCATCCTCAGCGCGCGCGCCAGCGGCGAGGGCTGCGTGGTCGACGCCGCCATCACCGACATCGTGGCCATGCTCGGCTCGCTGGTGCAGGTGTCGCGCGCGGCTGGCACGCTGGGCGGCCCGCAACCGAGCCCGTTCCATGACTCGCCGTTCTATGACGTGTTCCCGTGTGCGGACGGGCGCGCCATCACGCTCGGTGCGCTGGAGCCGCAGTTCTACCGCGAATTGCTCGAGCGTTTGGAGCTGACCGATATCGACCCCGCCGCGCAGTACGACCGCGCGCAGTGGCCGGCGGTCAAGGCCCGCATCGCCGCGGCGATTGCCGCCAGGCCCAGCACGCATTGGGAGTCCGTGCTGGGCGGCACCGACGTGTGCTTCGCGCGCGTGCTGACGCTGGACGAGGCCGCACGCCACCCGCACAACCAGGCGCGGGGCACGTATCGTCTCTATCAGCAGGGCGAGCGCGAGGTGCCGCGCTCCGCGCCGGCGCCGCGCTTCCTGCCGGCCGGGACGGAATGAGCGGGACCGAATGACCGGCGCGGCAGCCACTTGACGCCAGCCGCGTCATCGAAGGAAAAGCCTGACTCTTGTGCAGAATCTGCTGCGTCCGCGCAGTGAGAATTCGGCGCATCAGGGCTCCTCAGGGACCTTAACCTTGGCATTGCCAGTCCCCTGGCCAATTCCCCGCCAGTTGTCAAGGAGCCCTGAATTGCCCCCAACGCTGATCGTCGACGAACCCTCGAGGTTCCGCACCTTGTTATGCGCCGAACTCGCCGCCGAGTTTGGCATCGGCGAGGTCCTGGAAACGGATGGAGTCCGCGAGGGCTACCGCCTCGCCCGCGAGCACCGGCCCGGCCTGGTGCTGGTCGACGTCGAACGCTTCGGCAATCCCGGCATCGACTTCGTTCGCAGGGTGGTCGCCACGCTGCCCGGCGTGCCGCTGCTGGTGCTGTCCGGCAACGACACCGCCCAGGCGCCGGTCCGGGCACTGCGCGCCGGTGCCCATGGCTTCGTGGTCAAGCAGCGCGGCGTCGAGGAAGTGATGCAGGCCGTGCGCGGCGTGCTGAGCGGCTATCTGGTGTTTCCGCTGCAGACGCTGGAGACGGTGCGCCAGCTCGGCGAGCAGCAGCAGGCCGGCCTGCCGCGCCTGAGCAACCGCGAGATCACCATCCTGCAATACCTCGCGCGCGGGCATTCCAACAAGTCGATCGCCGCGCAGCTGCTGATCAGCAGCAAGACCGTCAGCACGCACAAGGCCAACATCATGGCCAAGCTGCATGTGGGCTCGCTGGTCGAGATGGTGGACTACGCGCGCCGGCACCAGCTGGTGTGGTGAACGTCACCTGGCGGGTTTGCCGCGGCATGCGCGCTGCCGCGCCCATCGGCCATCGCGGGTAGACTGTGGGCATCTGTGACGAATCCGAGCTATCCGCCCGATGCCCCAGACCCTGAATGCTGCCGTGCGCCGCTTCGGCGCCGTCGCCATTGCCTGTGCCACGTGGCTGGCCGTTCCGGCCTTCGCCAACGAGCCGATGTGGTTCGTGCAGGGCCGGCCTGTGCCGGAGGCGCGCCAAGCGGTGGACGCGCTGGCCGCCGTGGCCGCCGATGGCCTCGATCCGCGCGACTACGATGCCGAAGCCCTGCGCCAGGCGGTGACCCAGGCCACCCATGGCCCGGCGCTCCCGCCCGATGCCGCGGCCCGGCTCGACGCGGCGCTGAGCGCCGCCATGGAACGGATGCTGTCCGACCTGCACGGCGGCCGCATCAACCCGCGCGCGGTCCATGCCAATTTCGCGCCGCCAGCCGAACGGCCTTTCGATGCCGCCACCTGGCTGCGCGATGCCGTTGCCCAGCACCGCCTGCCCGATGCCGTCCGCCAGGCGGCGCCGACATTCCCGCTGTACGGCACGCTGCGCCAGGCCCTGGCCCGCTACCGCGACATCGGCCGGCAGCCGGTGTGGCAGCAGCCGCTGCCGCCGCTGTCGGCCAGCAAGCTGACGCCGGGCCAGCCGTGGGCCGGGGCAGCCGCGCTGACCGCGCGCCTGGTGGCGCTGGGCGACCTGCCGGCCGGCACGCAGGCGCCGCAGCGCTACGAGGGCGCGCTGGTCGATGGCGTCAAGGCCTTCCAGTCGCGCCATGGGCTGCAGCCCGACGGTGTGATCGGCGCGGCCACGCTGGCGCAGCTGAACCTGCCCATCGCCGAGCGCGTGCGGCAGATCGAACTCACCATGGAGCGCCTGCGCTGGACCCCGCTGGACGGCCCCCGCATGATCGTGGTCAACGTGCCGGAGTTCATGCTGCGCGCCTATGAAATCCGCGACGGCAAGCTCGACATCAAGCTGGAGATGAAGGTGATCGTCGGCAAGGCGCTCGATACGCGCACGCCGCTGTTCGAGGAGGACATGCGCTATATCGAATTCAGCCCGTACTGGAATATCCCGCCGTCGATCGCGCGCCGCGAGACGGTGCCGCGGCTGCGCCGCGATCCGGGCTATTTCAACCGGCAGGGGCTGGAGTTCGTCGGCGGCGACGGCAAGGCCGTGACCACCTTGTCCGAGGAGAACCTGGAGGCGGTGCTGAACGGCAGCCTGCGCATCCGCCAGCGGCCCGGCCCGCTCAATGCGCTGGGCGACATCAAGTTCGTATTTCCCAACAACGAGAACATCTACCTGCACCACACCCCGTCGCCGCAGTTGTTCAAGCGCGACCGGCGCGACTTCAGCCACGGCTGCATCCGCGTGGAAGCCCCAGTAGCGCTGGCGCAGTTCGTGTTGCACGATATGCCGGACTGGAACGAGACCCGGATCCGCGAGGCGATGGCACGTGGCAAGTCGAACACGGTGCGCCTGCAGCAGCCGTTGCCGGTGGTGCTGGCTTACGGCACCGTCATCGCGCGCGCCGATGGTCGTGTATCCTTCCTGCCTGACATCTACGGTCACGACAAATTGCTGGACAAGGCGCTGCGGCAACGCAACGGTCGCCCCCAGCAGCGCGCTGTGGCAAGCGCTTCCGGCGTCATCCATTGAGGCGCCGCACCCCGCACATTCAGAGGAAGTACCATGACTGACGCGACGCGCAAGGCACGCCGCCGCTTTCTTCATACCACCGGAACCCTGGCGCTCGCCGCCGGACTGATGCCGCTGGCGCCGCGCCGCGCGCTGGCAAGCCTGCCCGCGAACCTGCCCGCCAACCAGGCGCTGGCCGGCCTGCCGGATGCCCGCACGCTGGCTTTCGACCACACCCACACCGGCGAGCGCGTGTCGCTGGTCTATGCCGTGGGCGACCGTTTCGTGCCCGACGCGCTGACCACGCTCAACGGCTTCCTGCGCGACCATTATTCCGGCAAGGTCGGCACCATCGATCCGCAGCTGTTCGACCTGCTGTTCCAGGTGCGCCGCGAACTGGGTACCGACAAGCCGTTCCAGGTCATTTCCGGCTACCGCAGCCCGGCCACCAATTCGCGCCTGCGCAATTCGCGCGGCGGCGGGGTAGCCAGGCACAGCCTGCATATGGACGGCAAGGCCATCGACATCCGGCTCGCCGGCGTGTCGCTGGCCGATGTGCGCGATGCCGCCAAGTCATTGCAGGGCGGCGGCGTCGGCTACTACGAGTCCGACCAGTTCGTGCATATCGACACCGGGCGCGTGCGCTACTGGTAAGCGTTGCCTGCGGGGTCGTCCGACTTGGAGGACCCCGTGGCGTTGCCCGGAACGGCTGTCCGCGAGAACCAAAGCAAAAAGCCGCGAACCCTTTCGGGATCGCGGCTTTTCAAATAGATGGTGGCGAATCAGGGACTCGAACCCCGGACCTGCGGATTATGATTCCGTCGCTCTAACCGACTGAGCTAATTCGCCAACGAAGACTGAGATTATACCTGCGCTTTCGAAGCTGTCAACACCTTCCGGCGAAGATTTTGCACGAGGCCTCCGTGCATAAAAAAACGGCAGGCCCGCGGGCCTGCCGTTCTGCTTAGTGCCGCACGACCGCTCAGTCGTTGGCGTAGATGTTCACGTCCTTGGTCTCGCGGATAAACAGCGCGCCGACCACGAAGGTGAGCGCAGCGATGATGATCGGGTACCAGAGGCCGTAGTAGATGTTGCCGTTCTGGGCCACCAGCGCGAACGAGATGGTGGGCAGCAGGCCGCCGAACCAGCCGTTGCCGATATGGTAGGGCAGCGACATCGAGGTGTAGCGGATGCGGGTCGGGAACAGTTCCACCAGCATGGCGGCAATCGGGCCGTACACCATGGTGACGTAGATCACCAGGATGACCAGGATCACCAGCACCATGATCGTGTTCATCTGCGCCGGGTCGGCCTTGGTCGGGTAACCGGCCGCGGCCATCGAGCTGCCCACTTCCTTCTTGAACGCCGCGATCTGCTGCTTGCTGGCATCGTCGAAGCTGTGGCCGTTCACCAGCTTGGCATCGAAGGCCTTGATCTCCTTGTCGCCGATCTTGACGCTGGCCACGGTGCCGGCCGGGGCCTCGACCACTTCATAGCTTGCCGAGGCCTGGGCCAGGGTACGCTTGGCGATGTCGCACGAACTGCGGAAGTCGATCTCGCGGGCGATCGGGCTGCCCTGGAACGAGCACTGCTTCGGATCCGCCGTCACCACGATCTGGGCGCTTTGCTGGGCGCGCTCCAGCGCCGGGTTGGCATAGTGGGTCAGGGCCTTGAACAGCGGGAAGTAGGTCAGCACGGCCAGTGCGCAGCCCGCCATGATGATCCACTTGCGGCCGATCTTGTCCGACAGCGCGCCGAAGAAGATGAAGAACGGCGTGCCGATCACCAGTGCGCCCGCGATCAGCAGGTTGGCCGTCTTGGCATCGACCTTGAGCACCTGGGTCAGGAAGAACAGCGCGTAGAACTGGCCGGTGTACCAGACCACGGCCTGGCCGGCGGTCAGGCCCAGCAGCGCCAGGATCACGATCTTCAGGTTGCGCCATTGGCCGAACGACTCGGTCAGCGGTGCCTTGGAGGTCTTGCCCTCGGCCTTCATGCGCTGGAACGCCGGCGATTCGTTCATCGACAGCCGGATATAGACCGACACGCCCAGCAGCAGGATCGACAGCAGGAACGGGATGCGCCAGCCCCAGACCTCGAAGTTCGGACCGGTCGCCTCGCGGCACAGCAGGATCACGATCAGCGACAGGAACAGGCCGAGCGTGGCGGTGGTCTGGATCCACGAGGTGTACGCGCCGCGCTTGCCGTGCGGGGCGTGTTCGGCCACGTAGGTCGCGGCGCCGCCGTACTCGCCGCCGAGCGCCAGGCCCTGCAGCATGCGCAGCGCGATCAGGATGATCGGCGCGGCCCAGCCGATGGTGGCGTAGCCGGGCAGCAGGCCGACGATGAAGGTCGACACGCCCATGATCAGGATCGTTACCAGGAAGGTGTACTTGCGCCCGATCATGTCGCCGAGGCGGCCGAACACCAGCGCGCCGAACGGCCGCACGATAAAGCCGGCGGCAAACGCGAGCAGCGCGAAGATGAAGGCCGAGGTCGGGTCCAGCCCGGCAAAGAACTGCTTGGCGATGATCGCCGCCAGCGAGCCATACAGGTAAAAGTCGTACCACTCGAACACCGTGCCCAGCGACGAGGCAAAGATCACCTTGCGCTCTTCGGCAGTCATCGGTGCGTTCTGCGCGCCCCCTCCGGGCACCGCAACGTTTTGCACGTTTGCCATTTGTCTCCTCCGTCTGGAATGGATCTCGGGCGGACGTGGCGCGCGGGAAGCACCGCGCGGCTGGCCTATGCCCAGAGTTGCAGAGGATTGTGGGTGGCGAAACTTACTGCGTTCTGACAGATTCCGGCGCGCCGGCGGCAAAAAACGTCGGGGTATACGCTAGCCGCGGGCAGGGCAGCCGATGCTGCGCTGCGGGGCCTGGGCGCATGCGCTCCGCGCAGATATGCGCGTTGCGGGCGTGCGGCTATGCAGCATCCGCGCCAGGTCCGCGCGAGGCGCCTTGCGATGGCATTGCCGCCTGCGGCGCCGCGCTGTTGGCTTCGGCCTCGGCATCGTCATGGTTCATGCGCCAGGCGTAGAGCGCGGCCATCAGCACATAGACCACCAGCGCGCCTTGCGCGCCGACCCAGAACGAGAACGGCCAGCCAAAGAAGTCGAAGCGCAGGTCGCGTGCAAACCACGCCACCACGAAGGTGACCGTGAACCAGACCGCGAGCAGGCCGCAGATCCAGCGCAGGTTGCGATGCCAGGCGAGGCGATGGCGTGCCTCGGTGCTGCGGGGAGCAGGGGTGTCGTTCATGCGGGCGGAAAACTCTCGGGACGGCGCAGCGTCACGCGGAAATGCGCGCCGGCCAGCCGTGGCGATTGCTGGTAGACGTGGTCCGAGATCTGGACGTCGCCGCCGTGCTGCTGCACGATTTCGCGCACGATCGCCAGGCCGAGGCCGCTGCCTTCGGTGTTGGTGCCCAGCACGCGGTAGAAGCGCTCCATCACGCGCTCGCGCTCGGACGGTGCAATGCCCGGGCCGGTGTCTTCCACGTCGAGATAGGCGAACGGTTCGAAGGCGTCGGCGCTGACCCGCACCGTGGCGCGGCCGCCGCGCGGCGTGTAGCGGATGGCGTTGTCGAGCAGGTTGTTCAGCATCTCGGTCAGCATCAGGCGGTTGCCCTGGACCATCACCGGATGGTCGTCGGCATCGAGGCCCAGGTCGATGTCGCGCGCCCACGCCTGCGGCAGCCAGTCCTTGACCACTTCGCGCGCCAGCGCCGCCAGGTCCAGCGCGGCCATGCCGCCGGTGCCGGCCAGGTTTTCCATGCGCGCCAGCGCCAGCAGCTGAGTGACCAGGTGCGCGGTGCGTTCCGAGCTGCCCGCGATCTGTGCCAGCGAGCGCCGCAGTTCTTCCGGCGATTGCTCGCGCTGCGCCAGCTCGGCCTGCATGCGCAGGCCCGCCAGCGGGGTCTTCATCTGGTGCGCGGCATCGGCGATAAAGCGCTTCTGGGTCTGCACCGACTGGTCCAGCCGCGCCAGCAGGTCGTTGAACGAGCCCACCAGCGGCGTAATCTCCTGCGGCGCGGCGCGTTCGTCGATGGGACTGGTATCGCCCGGGTTGCGCGCGCGGATGCGCTGCTGGATCGCGGTCAGCGGCGCCAGCCCGCGCGACAGCCCGAACCACACCAGCACCACCGCCAGCGGCAGGATCACGAACTGCGGCAGGATCACGCCCTTGATGATCTCGTTGGCCAGCCGCGCGCGCTTGTCCAGGGTCTCGGCCACCTGCACCAGCACGGGCTGGGTGCCGCTGACCTGCTTCAGCTCGATATACGTATACGCCACGCGCACGTCGTTGCCGGCCACGCGGTCATCGCGCAGCGACACCAGCCCGGCGTGGCCCTGGTCGTCCTCGGACGGCAGGGGCAGGTCCTGGTCGCCGGCGATGTACTCGCCGCGCTTGCCGACCACCTGGTAGTAGATGTTGTCGGTCTCGTCGGCGCGCAGGATCTCGCGTGCCGACAGCGGCAGCTGCAGCGTGACGCGGCCATTGACCTCGCGCACCTGCTGCGACAGCACGATGGCGCTGGCTTCGAGCGCGCGGTCGAAGGGACCGTTGGCGATCGACTTGGCCACCAGGTAGGTCACCGCGATGCTCATCGGCCAGAGCAGCAGCAGCGGCGCCAGCATCCAGTCCAGGATCTCGCCGAACAGCGAGCGCGGCGCGGGGTGGGCCGTGCTTTCCTCCAGGTGCGGCAGCGCGTCGGCCAGGTCCTGGTCGGTGGCGTCCGGCGTGGGAGGGGGCGGAGGCGGCGCGGCGCGGGTGGCGCGCCGCCAGGGCAGTCGCAGCAGGCTCATGTGGGCGAGGTTGCGCTCAGGTCGTTCGCATGGCCTGCGGTGGCTGGATCAATGCGGCGCGGCCACCGCCGGCTGGAATTTCTCCAGGCAGTAGCCCAGCCCGCGCACGGTCGCGATGCGGATGCCGCCCACCTCGATCTTCTTGCGCAGGCGGTGCACATAGACCTCGATGGCATTGTTGCTGACTTCCTCGCCCCATTCGCACAGGTGGTCCACCAGCTGTTCCTTCGACACCAGGCGGCCGCTGCGCGTGAGCAGGATCTCGAGCAGGCCGATCTCGCGCGCGGACAGCTCCAGCATCTGGTCATTGAGATACGCGATGCGCCCGACCTGGTCGTACGCCAGCGGCCCGTGGCGCATCAGCGTGGCACCGCCGCCGGCGCCGCGCCGCACCAGCGCACGCACGCGCGCTTCCAGCTCGGACAGGGCGAAGGGCTTGGCCATGTAGTCGTCGGCGCCGAGGTCCAGACCCTTGACGCGCTCGTCGACGCTGTCGGCGGCGGTCAGGATCAGCACCGGCAGCATCGCGCCGCGCGCGCGCAGGCGCTTGAGCACTTCCAGCCCGGACATGCGCGGCAGGCCCAGGTCGAGGATCAGCAGGTCGAAGGTCTGGGTCGACAGGGCCGAATCGGCTTCCAGGCCATTGGCGACATGGTCGACGGCGTAGCCCGAGTGGCGTAGCGAGCGGGTCAGGCCGTCGGCCAGCACGTCGTCATCTTCGGCGATCAGAATGCGCATGGTTGTCTCCACCCTGGCCGGCATAGCCGGCACCGGTGCGCAACAGGCACGGGGGCGCGAAGGGGCTTGCCAAGCATACTGTTTTTTTATACAGTACCCGCACGTTCCGCTAGGGCCGCCCGGGGAGACTCCCTGGAGTGCGGCCGCGCAGACAGCCGGGCCGGCGCTGATGCCGGCAAATGCCGGTGCCGCGCCACATGCGGCCTATTTATACACCATTGACTCAAGGACGACCATGGACGACAAGAAGGCAGGTGCCGGCGTGAGCGCCGAGAAGCAGAAGGCGCTTGCCGCCGCGCTCTCCCAGATCGAGAAGCAGTTCGGCAAGGGCTCGATCATGCGCCTGGGCGACGGCGAGGTCGAAAAGGACATCCAGGTGGTTTCCACCGGTTCGCTCGGCCTGGACATCGCGCTTGGCGTCGGTGGTTTGCCGCGCGGCCGCGTGGTCGAGATCTACGGGCCGGAATCCTCGGGCAAGACCACGCTGACGCTGCAGGTCGTGGCCGAGATGCAGAAGCTGGGCGGCACCTGCGCCTTTATCGATGCCGAGCACGCGCTCGACGTCAACTATGCCTCCAAGCTCGGCGTCAATGTCGGAGACCTGCTGATCTCGCAGCCCGACACCGGCGAGCAGGCCCTGGAAATCACCGATGCGCTGGTGCGCTCGGGCTCGATCGACCTGATCGTCATCGACTCGGTGGCGGCACTGGTGCCGAAGGCCGAAATCGAAGGCGAAATGGGCGACTCCCTGCCCGGCCTGCAGGCCCGCCTGATGAGCCAGGCGCTGCGCAAGCTGACCGGCACCATCAAGCGCACCAACTGCCTGGTGATCTTCATCAACCAGATCCGCATGAAGATCGGCGTGATGTTCGGTTCGCCCGAGACCACCACCGGCGGCAATGCGCTGAAGTTCTACGCCTCGGTGCGCCTGGACATCCGCCGCATCGGCTCGATCAAGAAGGGCGACGACGTGATCGGCAACGAGACCAAGGTCAAGGTGGTCAAGAACAAGGTATCGCCGCCGTTCCGCGAAGCCTTCTTCGACATCCTCTACGGCCAGGGCATCTCGCGCCAGGGCGAGATCATCGACCTGGGCGTGGACGCCAAGATCGTCGAGAAGTCCGGCGCCTGGTACAGCTACAACGGCGACAAGATCGGCCAGGGCAAGGACAACGCCCGCGAATACCTGCGCGAGAACCCCGACATTGCCGCCGAGATTGAAAACAAGGTGCGCGCGGCACTGGGCGTGGTGGCCATGAACCCCACCGCCGCAGCCGCGGCGGCAACGGTCGAAGACTGACCGCGCCGGCGACCGCCGCGCCATCCGGGAAGGCCGGGGCATCGCCGATGCCCCGGCCTTTTTGCTTGGCCCGCGGCGCTGTCCTCCCAACCGCTGATCCCGGTCACCCATGGCAACCCGTCCCCCGCTGTCGCTGAAGGCCCGCGCCGTCGGCTACCTGTCGCGCCGCGAGCATAGCCGCGCCGAGCTGGCGCGCAAGCTGGCGCCGCATGCCGAGTCGCCCGAGCAGCTGGAACAGCTGCTGGATGCGCTGGAGCGCGAGAACTGGCTGTCGAACCAGCGCTTCGCCGACAGCCTGGTGCATCGCCGCGGCGCCCGCTACGGCACCGCGCGCGTGATGCAGGAGGCCAAGACCCACAAGCTCGCCAGCGAGCAGCTGGGCGAACTGCAGGAGCGCCTGCGCGCCACCGAAGCCGAGCGCGCGCGCGAGGTCTGGCGCAAGCGCTTCGGCACGCCGCCCGACACGCCAGAGGCGCGGGCCAAGCAGATCCGCTTCATGGTGGCACGCGGCTTTTCGCGTGCGGTGGTCGGCAAGATCATCCAGGGCGCGGACGAGGACTACGGCGACGCGGACTGAGCCAGCGTCGCGTGGCAGGTTAGTGCAGTACCTGCGATGCCGTCATGTGTATTTCGCTGCGTTGCGTCATCGCGCCCTGCCGGCAGCCGACCTTTGTCGCGGCCGGGAAGCCGGTGCCTGCTGGTGCATTGCGGCAAGGCACCCCGGCTTGCCGCGGTGCCATGGTCGGCCGACAATTCGGGCGCGACAGTTGCCGCACAAGGATGTTCCCGGCCAACGCGGCATGGCATGTTAAACTCCCCGGGTTATTCGGTGCCGCGGCACCACGGTGCCCCAGCCCCCCGTATTACCGCTATCTCCGTATTCTCGTCCTCTCGTCTGCATCCCAGCCTGGCCATGCCTCTGTCCCAGCCCGTCAACCGCTCCCTGCGTCACCGTCGCGCCATTGCGGCCGAGGCGTACCAGAGGGAAGACGGCCTGTGGGACATCGAGGTGCGCCTGACCGACACCAAGCCCCGTGATATCGAACTGGCCGGCGACCGCATCCGCCCGCAAGGCCAGCCGCTGCATGACCTGTGGCTGCGCATCACGATCGACGAGGAAATGACGGTGCTGGATGCCGAGGCCTGCTCGGACTGGGTGCCGTACCCGTCCCATTGCGACACGATCGGCCCGGCCTACCGCAAGCTGATCGGGCTGAACCTGCGCAAGGGCTTTCGCAAGGCGGTGCGCGAGCGCCTGGGCGGCATGCACGGCTGCTCGCACCTGACCGAAGCCGCCGGCGTGCTGCCGAGCACCGCGATCCAGGCCTTTGCCGGCGAGGTCATCAGTATCCGCGACAACGGCGAGGACGATCCGAATCCGGAGCCGCCCTATCAGTTGAACGGCTGCCACGCCCTGCGTTTCGACGGCGAGGTGGTTCGTCAGTTTTACCCGCGCTGGTATGGTCACCAGCCGACGCCCAAGGCAAGGGCCGAGGCCGCGCCTGCCGTCGCATCCGCGCCTCAGGCGCAGCAGCCCGCGGCCAATGGCGACCGCGGTGGTCACGCAATCGACGGCAACGACGCTGTCCCGGCCGACCGGCCGACCGGCACCTCCGGCTGATTCTCAGGATCGGCCAGCCCGACGAGAGAGTTCGTCTTCTTTCAGATTCTTCCCTTCTACCTTTTACGCCTACCCGAAAGGAAACACGCATGAATATCCATGAGTATCAAGGCAAGGAAATCCTGCGCAAATACAATGTGCCGGTTCCGCGCGGCATCCCCGCGTTCTCGGTTGACGAGGCCCTGAAGGCCGCAGAACAGCTCGGCGGCCCGGTGTGGGTTGTCAAGGCGCAGATCCACGCGGGTGGCCGCGGCAAGGGCGGCGGCGTCAAGGTTGCCAAGAGCATGGACGAGGTCAAGACCTACGCGTCCAACATCCTGGGCATGCAGCTGGTCACGCACCAGACCGGTCCGGAAGGCAAGAAGGTCAACCGCCTGCTGATCGAAGAAGGCGCCGACATCAAGAAGGAACTGTACGTTTCGCTGGTGGTGGACCGCGTGTCGCAGAAGATCGCGCTGATGGCATCGAGCGAAGGCGGCATGGACATCGAGGAAGTCGCTGCCCACTCCCCGGAAAAGATCCACACCCTGATCGTCGAGCCGTCGACCGGCCTGACCGACGCTGACGCCGACGATATCGCCCGCAAGATCGGCGTGCCCGACGCAAGCGTGGCGCAAGCCCGCCAGGCCCTGCAAGGCCTGTACAAGGCGTTCTATGAAACCGACGCCTCGCTGGCCGAAATCAACCCGCTGATCCTGACCGGTGACGGCAAGGTGATCGCGCTCGACGCCAAGTTCAACTTCGACTCGAACGCGCTGTTCCGCCATCCGGAAATCGTCGCCTACCGCGACCTGGATGAAGAAGACGCCAACGAAATCGAAGCCTCGAAGTTCGACCTGGCCTACATCTCGCTGGACGGCAACATCGGCTGCCTGGTGAACGGCGCCGGCCTGGCCATGGCCACCATGGACACCATCAAGCTGTTCGGCGGCGAGCCGGCCAACTTCCTCGACGTGGGCGGCGGTGCCACCACCGAGAAGGTGACCGAAGCCTTCAAGCTGATGCTGAAGAACCCGAACGTGCAGGCCATCCTGGTCAACATCTTCGGCGGCATCATGCGTTGCGACGTGATCGCCGAAGGCGTGATCTCGGCTTCCAAGGCCGTGCACCTGACGGTGCCGCTGGTCGTGCGCATGAAGGGCACCAACGAAGAGCTGGGCCGCAAGATGCTGGCTGACTCGGGCCTGCCGATCATCTCGGCCGACACGATGGAAGAAGCCGCCCAGAAGGTCGTGGCTGCCGCCGCCGGCAAGTAAGCCGAGGCGCCGTTACCCAATACAAGCGAACTTCGGCAGCGCGCGTGGCCTTTGCCCGCGCTGCCAAAGTCAAGCAAAGGACGAAAGCATGTCGATTCTGATCAACAAAGACACCAAAGTCATCACCCAGGGCATCACCGGCAAGACCGGCCAGTTCCACACCCGTGGCTGCCGCGACTACGCCAACGGCAAGAACGCCTTCGTCGCCGGCGTGAACCCGAAGAAGGCCGGCGAAGACTTCGAAGGCATTCCCATCTACGCCAGCGTCAAGGACGCCAAGGCCCAGACCGGCGCCACCGTGTCGGTCATCTACGTGCCGCCCGCAGGCGCCGCTGCCGCGATCTGGGAAGCCGTTGACGCCGACCTGGACCTGGTGGTCTGCATCACCGAAGGCATCCCCGTGCGCGACATGATGGAAGTCAAGGACCGCATGCGCCGCGAGAACAAGAAGACCCTGCTGCTGGGGCCGAACTGCCCGGGCCTGATCACGCCGGACGAAATCAAGATCGGCATCATGCCGGGCCACATCCACAAGAAGGGCCGCATCGGCGTGGTGTCGCGCTCGGGCACGCTGACGTACGAAGCCGTGGGCCAGCTGACCGCGCTGGGCCTGGGCCAGTCGTCGGCCGTCGGTATCGGTGGCGACCCCATCAACGGCCTGAAGCACATCGACGTGATGAAGATGTTCAACGACGATCCGGAAACGGACGCCGTGGTCATGATCGGTGAGATCGGCGGTCCGGACGAAGCCAACGCGGCCAACTGGATCAAGGACAACATGAAGAAGCCGGTGGTCGGCTTCATCGCTGGCGTGACCGCGCCTCCGGGCAAGCGCATGGGCCACGCCGGCGCGCTGATCTCGGGCGGTGCCGATACCGCCCAGGCCAAGCTGGAAATCATGGAAGCCTGCGGTATCAAGGTGACCAAGAACCCGTCGGAAATGGGCCGCCTGCTGAAGGCAATGCTGTAACAGGCAGTCCAGCGCTTTCTCCGCCCTGGCGGAGAAGGCCCCGGCTTGAAATGCCCCCGCCCTGCGGGGGCATTGTCTTTTCCGGCCCTCGAAGTGGCCTGGCTGCCACGCTCGACCCAAAGATTACAGAATTGAAATCTAATCGAAAGGTTGATGCGTTAAACAGTCATGTCTGCGCTTTCAGACATCCAAAATCCCGTCGGATGACGGGGCGCACCACCACATAGAACTCGAGGAGCCTCCCCGTGGAACTGCTGTCTTCCACCACTTTCTGGATTGCGTTGGGATCGATCATCCTGACCAATATCGTCCTGTCCGGCGACAACGCGGTGGTGATCGCGCTCGCCTCGCGCAACCTGCCGCCCGCCCAGCAGAAGAAAGCCATCTTCTGGGGCAGCGCCGCCGCCATCATCATGCGCGTGGTATTGACCGTGGCCGCGGTCAAGCTGCTGAGCCTGCCCTACCTGAAGATCATCGGCGCTGTGCTGCTGGTCTATATCGGCGTGCAGCTGCTGACCGGCGAGGACGACGAAGACGGCCATGACGCCAAGGACAATATCTGGGCCGCCATCCGCACCATCCTGATCGCCGACCTGGTGATGTCGCTGGACAACGTGGTCGCGGTGGCCGCCGCCGCGCAGAAGGGCCCGGAAGGCAGCCAGTTGCTGCTGCTGATCGTCGGCCTGGGCCTGTCGATCCCGCTGATCGTGTTCGGCAGCACCATCCTGCTCAAGGTGATGGAGCGCTTCCCGGTCATCATCGTGCTGGGCGCCGCGCTGCTCGGCTATCTCGCCGGCGAAATGCTGGTCAGCGACCCGGTCGACGCGGCCTGGTTCGAAGTCCACGTGCCGCACGCCCACCTGGTCTTTGGCGCCGCCGGCGCGATCCTGGTGGTGATCATCGGCAAGCTGCTGAGCCGCCGGTCGGCACAGACCGCCTGACGGCAACAGCCTGTACAAGAAGGGCGGCCAACTGGCCGCCCTTTTTCATTGGAAGCGACGCCGGGCGTGTCGGTGCCCGCGCCAACTAACTCATGTGAGTGATCGCACTTTTTGTCGCGCTTGCCTGTGATAGCGGTCCCAGGTGACAATTTTTGGCGCAACCGGCAAGCCTCACCCCGACGGGTGACGAAATTTGTCGCTTTTCACCCCCTACCGATGGGGGATGCGCCTGGCACACTTGCTGCTCAATCGTCCCCGCGTCACGAAACCGAAGACGTGCAACGCTTAACCAAAATCTCTTCGAGGGGTCAAATCATGCAACGGGTACAACAACTGAAGAAGCTGGGCCGCCGCGTCCAGAAGGGCTTTACGCTGATCGAACTGATGATCGTGGTGGCGATCATTGGTATCCTGGCGGCGATTGCGATTCCGCAGTATCAGGATTATGTGACGCGTAGCCGGTGGTCGGGCAACATCGCGGCTACTGCATCTGTTAAGCAAGCAATTGCCCAGTGTCTGCAGGAAAACGCCGCGGCAACCGCCTCTTGCGACACGTATGCGGAAGTTGGCGTTACTGCAGGTCTGAACGGTGCAGGCGATATGATTCTGACTAATGGTACGGCCGCCTTGGCCGCTGTTGGTGGCGTACCCGTTTTGACTATCACCGGAAACGCAGCTGCCCGCGGTTGTGTAGTTACGATGACGCCTACTATTGCTGCAGGTTCGGCCACCATAACCTGGACCCTTGCTCGCGCCGCAGCACCGGTATGCACTCAGGCAGAAACGGGCGTGTAATAACCACTGTATCAAATTGTTGGAAAAAGCGCCTTTGGGCGCTTTTTCTTTATTGCCCAAGCTATCATGCGCCTTTTCCCAATCCAGGCGCCGCAATGCCGCCGTCCCGGCCAAATTTCTCGTCGGCTGTTCTCATCGCAGCAATCGTCATCCCGCTGCTGGTCTCCCGACACACGCTGCCGCTAGCCACGTTCTACGGCGAATGGGCCGCCGCGCTGTGTGGCATTGCCGCGGTTGCTGTCATTGCTTTCCAAGTGGTCCGCAGGCCGGTGACGACGACCGCTACGTCGTCTGCATCACTGCCGCTAATCTCACTGCTATTCCTATGGCTTGTCGTCGTCAGCCTGATCTTCGCGAGCCTGGGACACGCCGACTTTTCCGGCAGCCGCCTGATGACGGTCCTGACGCTGTCGCTAGGCGCAGCCGTGGCATCTGCCGCATGGTGGTACCGCAGCACGCAGTCCGGCAGCGAATCGGATACTGGTGACGCCCTCGCCGTTGCGCTCCTGATCGCGGGCCTGCTGGGTACCGTGTCGCAATGGGTGCAGTTGTTCCACCTCGAACCCCGCTCCTTCGGCCTCGTCTCCACCTATTTCTACGACACCAACCGCCGCCTCTGGGGCAACCTGAACCAGCCCAACCACCAGGCCACCGTCCACGGCCTGGCGCTGGTTGCGTCGGTGTGGCTGGCCTCGCGTGGCCGTTTGCGTTTTCCGATGTGGCTGGCCGCGGTGGTCCTGCTGGAAAGCGGCATCGTGCTGTCCGGCTCGCGTACCGGCGTGCTGCATGTGGGCCTTGCCGCGTGCTACGCGTTGATTGCAGCGTGGCTGGCGCGGGGCGAGCGCCGCGGTCCGGATCCGATGCAGCGCCCGGTCGGACTGGTCGTCGCTGCCGTTGCCATGGTCGCGATGCTCTTGATACTGCAACCCGCGATCAAGGTTGCAGGGCAGGCCTTCGACTGGCGCCTGTTCGACACCATCGCCCAGCTCGAAGCCGAAGACCAGATCTCAGCGCGCGGCGCGCTGTGGGCGCACGCCATCGCCATGTTCCGTGCCCACCCGTGGTTCGGCGTCGGTTGGGGTGAGTTCGGTTGGGCGCAATTCCAGCAGCTCGATCAGGTCGGCGTGAAGGTCGAGATGTCCCTGCACGCCCACAACGCGATTCTCGATCTGCTGGCGAAGACCGGGATCGTCGGCACCGCTGGCGTGGGCGTGATCCTGCTGGCGTGGCTGTGGCGGGTGGTGCGGGTGCGCTTGTGGCATGGCGATGTCGAGGAGCGCAGGCAGACCGTGCTGGTGCTGACCTGGCTGGCGATGCTGTGCGCGCATTCGATGCTGGAATACCCGCTGCATTACCTGTATTTCTTCCTGCCGTTCTGCTTCATGCTCGGATGGCTGGAGCCATCCGGCTTCGGGCGCTGGCGTGTGCCGTTGCCGGTGGCGCGGGGGCTGGCGCTGGCGTTTGTCGCGGTGGCCGCGGTGGTGCTGGGCACCATGTGGCAGGACTATCGCCGTGCCGAAGCGCGCGAGTATGCCAGCAGCGAAGGCCGCCAGGCCTTGCCGATGCCGCGCTTCTGGTTCCGCCAGCACGCGCAGGCCGATGCGGCGGGGCAGGCCGCGATCACGCCGGAGAATGCCGCGGCGCTGTTGCCCGCGCATGTCGCCGCGGTACACCTGCTGCCCACGCCGGCCATGATCGCGCGCACGGCATGGCTGCTGGCGTTGACGGGCGATGCCGCGCAAGGCCGGCAGTGGATGGAGCGCCTGCGCTGGTATTACCTTGGCGACGAGGCCGCGCAGTACGCGACGATCGCGCAGGCGTGCCGCGGCGTGCAGGCGGACCAGCGCCCGCAGGCGTTCTGCGGCTGGGTGGTCGACCGCTCGCGGCGGCTTGCGGAACTGGGCCGGGACTGACCTAGTAGTACGGATACGGGCTGTAGTAGACCGGCGGCGGAGGCGGCGGATAGTAGTACCGCGGCGCTGGCGCCGGGACTGCGGCCACGCGTCCCGGCACTGGCACGCGATTGCCGCTGGCGTACATGCACTGCACGTAGGCGGCGTCGTATTGCTGCTGCGTGCCATAGCCGGCGTATTGCGCGTTGCCGGCACCGACCGCCGCGCCCGTGAGCAGGCCGATGCCCGCGCCCACTGCCGCGCCCGATCCGCCGTTGAAGGCCGCGCCGGCGGCGGCGCCCAGCGCGGTGCCCACCGCGGCGCTGCCAAGCGCGGCATTGTTGGCCGCCTGGGCCGAAGACACCCCGCCGACGCGCCCGAAGGCGAATTGCCGGCAGTTGTAGTCGTCGGCGCGGAACTGGTCGAAGTTCTTGCCGGTGCCCGGCAGCGCCATCACGCTGGGCCCGGAGGGCAGCACGGCGCAGGCGCCGAGGGTGAGGGTGGCCACGGCCAGCGTGGCGCGGATCAGGGCATGCATGGTGTCACCCCGTATCAGGAATTGGCCGGCGGCTGTGCCGGCACGCGTTGCCAGCCGCCGGGGCAGGATGCGACGTAAGGGTAGTAGCCTTCCGGCTGGCTGCAGTGGTACCACCAGCCCTGCTGCGGCATGACGCCGTCTGGGCCGGGGGCCGGCACCGGGCCGTTGGGGCCTTGCTCGATGTACTGTGGCGGCGCCGCGGGCACCGCGACCACGGCGGGCGGGTAATAGTACGGAGCGGGGTAGCCATAGGGATAGCCACCGTAGAACGCGCCGGGCCCGAGATAGATGCCGACGCCTACGCTGGTGCGCGTCTTCACCATGCCGTCGCGCAGATCGCCGCCATGCCAGGCGGCATCATGGAGATCGGCCCGCCCGGCAAGGGCGGCGCCGCTGGCGGCCGTGGCCGCGAGTGCCAGGGCGATCTGGCAGAGCATGCGCCCGTTCATGGTATCCACCTCATCCCCGCGCGCGCCGCGGACAGGGTCAGCCGGCCGCGA
The DNA here is from genome assembly GCF_041726985.1 of Cupriavidus nantongensis. Lineage (GTDB taxonomy): Bacteria > Pseudomonadota > Gammaproteobacteria > Burkholderiales > Burkholderiaceae > Cupriavidus > Cupriavidus nantongensis_A. The sequence goes on from NZ_CP168303.1 coordinate 537,889, forward strand.
TCCCTGGCAGCCCGCAATCATATTGAATACCAAATTGTCGCGCGCGGATGCCGCGGACGGCGCGTGTGGAAATGCGGCGTTACCTTTATTACCAGGGAAGGAATATGGCGTAAGAAGAGGCCGCGTCCGCCCTCGCCGGGCGTACCGCGGGCATCACGCAAGCCGTGCCGCGACGGCAAGTATCAACTCGCCGCCACCCAGTCCCCGGACTTGCCGCCATGCTTCTCCAGCAGCTTCACATTGCCGATCACCATGCCGCGGTCCACCGCCTTGCACATGTCGTAGATCGTCAGCAGCGCGACCTGCACGCCGGTCAGTGCCTCCATCTCCACGCCGGTCTGGCCGCGGGTCTCGGTGCGCACGGTGCAGGCCACGGTGGCGCTGGCCTCGTCCAGCGCGAACTCGACCGCCACCTTGGTCAGGCCGATCGGGTGGCACAGCGGGATCAGGTCGGCGGTGCGCTTGGTGGCCATGATCGCCGCCACGCGGGCGATGCCGATCACGTCCCCCTTCTTGGCGCTGCCGTCGCGCACCAGGGCGAAGGTGGCGGGCTGCATGGTGATGGTGCCGGTGGCGACCGCGACGCGATGGGTGCTGGCCTTGTCGCCGACGTCGACCATGTGGGCTTGTCCGGCGGTGTCGAAATGGGTGAGCTGAGTCATGATCGAGGGCTTCGGGCGAACTGCATGCATGGGGCCGCCGGTGCCGCCGGTGTTGCCCCGAAAGGTCCGACCGACGCGTCCGATGGGAACGGCCACGGGAGGCCGCTATCATAGCAACATGCCAAAACACCCATCGCTTCGCAGGTCTGCCGCACGCGGCCGTGGCGCCGTGGCAAATGCCGTTCCTGCCGGTTCCGCGTCACATCGCGGCGGCGCCTGGGCGCCATGGCGGCGGCCGCTGGCGGCGCTGCTGGTGCTGACGTTGGCGGCACCGGCCTGGCCCCAGGGTACGCCGCGCCCGGCAGCGGCGCCAGCGACGCCGGTGGCTGCGCCGCGTGCGCCGGCGCCCGCCACCTCGGTCGAGGCGGCGGACCAGGTCTACGACAACCTGAACCGCAGCGTCAAGGCGGGCCAGAAATCCGAGTTCGGCCTGCGCACCAACAACGCGGTGGTCGAGGCCGGCGGCGTGCAGCTGCCGGACCTCGGCGACCCGTCGACCGCGTCGCTGTCGCCCGACATGGAAAAACGCCTGGGCGACCGCATCATGCGCGATATCCGGCGCGATCCGCTGTACGTGCCCGATCCGCTGCTGTCCGACTACCTGAACGCGCTCGGCTACCGGCTGGTGCAGGCGGCGCGGCGCCAGAACATCTCCGGTTCGACTGGCGCCGGCACCTTCGCCACCGGTTTCGACCTGTTCGCGGTGCGTGACCGCAGCATCAACGCCTTTGCGCTGCCGGGCGGCTATATCGGCGTGCACACCGGACTGCTGGTGCAGTCCGATACCGAATCCGAACTGGCCTCGGTGCTGGGCCATGAAATCGGCCACGTGATGCAGCGGCACATCGCACGCGGCATCACCCAGCAGGACCAGTCGATGTGGATTGCGCTGGCGTCGATGGTGCTGGCCGGGCTGGCCGCGACGCGCAGCCCGGATGCGGCGGCGGCGCTGGCGATGGGCGGGCAGGGCGCCGCCATTGCCAACCAGCTGTCGTTCTCGCGCGGCGCGGAGCGCGAGGCCGACCGGGTCGGCTTCCAGATCCTGACCGCGGCGGGCTTCGATCCGCAGGGCATGCCCGATTTCTTCATGCGGCTGCAGCGCGCCTCGGGCACCGCCGAGAATTCGGTGCCGTCCTATGTGCGCACCCACCCGCTCACCTCTGAGCGCATCGCCGACATGCAGGACCGCGTCAGCCATGCCAGCCAGCGCAAGGTACCCAACACGCCTGAGTACGAGTTCGCGCGCATGCGTGCCCGCGTGATCCAGGAAGCGTCGCCGAGCGAGCTGCAGAACCTGCGCGCGGCGCTGCGCACGCAACTGGCCGGGGCGTCGGCGCTGCGCGCGCCGGCGCTGCACTACGCGCTGGCGTTCGTCGAGCAGCGCCTGCGCCGCTATCCGGCCGCCGAACAGGAGCTGGCCGAAGCCCGGCGCCTGTACGGCAACATCCCCGGCGCCAGCTCAGGCAGCCCGATGCTCGACGTGATGGCGGTGGAACTGGCGCGCGCGCAGGGCCGCGTGCCCGAGGCGCTGTCGCAGGCCAGCGCCTCGATGAAGGCCTTCCCGCTGTCGCACGCGGTGGCGGTGGCCTACGCCGAGACCCTGATCGGCTCCGGCCGCCATGACGAAGCCGTACGCTTCCTGCGCGAGCGCACGCGCCAGGAGACCGGCCGCAGCGAATGGTGGGAGATGCTGGCGCGCGCCTACGCCGGCCAGGGCAAGCGGCTGCAGCAACACCAGGCGCTGGCCGAAAAGTATGCGATGGATGGCGCCTACCAGGCCGCCATCGAACAGCTGCAGATCGCGCGCAAGGCGGGCGACGGCGACTTCTATACGCTGTCCGAGGTCGATGCCCGCCTGCACCAGCTGGAGCGCCAGTACCGCGAGGACAAGCAGGACAACAAGGGCATGCCGAACTGAGGTTCGAGGTTGGTGCGGCTCAGCCGGCCGGCGCCGCCGGCTGGCGCACGAAGCCAAAGCGCTTCGGCACCTCGCTCTCGGCAATCGGCTCGATCGGCAGGTCGCGGCCATCGTGGTGGAACACGCCCAGATCGGCGCCGCAGGCTTCGCCATGCCAGGTGCTGGCGCCGCTGAACTGCTCCAGGTCGTGGTCGTGCAGCAGCGCTGCCTGCAACGCCGGCGCCATGCCGGCGATGGTGCCTGCCAGCACCACGTTGCCGTGTTCGTCGGCAAAGCAGCCCTGTAGCGTGAAAGCCTGTCCCGTGGTGGTCTGCAGCGTGCCTTGGTGCAGCCGCGCGATCCATGGCGCATAGCCCAGCGTCACGAAGACCCGCTGCGGCCCGTTCTGGAAATACCAGCAGCCGCGCTCGTCGCACTGGTAGTTGCGCTCGATAAAGCCGATCAGCGCCTCATGGCGGATGGGGTCGCCCGAGAGTCCGTGCTGCTGCGCGTATTCATTGCGCAGGCGCCACTGCCCGCGGCGGTCCAGCGTGAGCCAGCCATAGGCATTGGGCACGTTGGGCCAGCGTGCCATGGCCTGCCTGACGATCTCGTCCATCATTGCCTCCCGGCGGACGGCGTCCGCCTTACATCATGCTGTCGAAAAATTTCAGGATCCGTGCCGGCAGCCATTCGATATGGCCGCCGAAGCGTCCGTCGGCCTGCAGTGGCAGGTGCCGGCGCCAGCCCGCGGGCGGGGTCATGAAGCCGACATGGCCGCCGTGCTCGGGCTGTTCCAGCCAGACCTGCGCGCTGGCGTCGGCCGGGCCGGGCAGGTGCCGCGCCGGCAGGAAGGGATCGTTGCGCGCGTTGAGCACCAGCGTGGGCACGGCGATGTCGCGCAGCACGGGTTTGCTGGCGGCGCGGCGCCAGTAGTCGTCGGTATCGGCAAAGCCGTGCAGCGGCGCGGTGACGACATTGTCGAAGGTGTACAGGTCGCGGCTGGCCAGCATGGTGTTGCGGTCGAACAGGCCCGGGAACTGCTCCAGCTTGGCCAGCGACTTGCGCTTGAGCGTCTGCAGGAACATGCGCGTGTAGACCAGGTTGAAGCCGGCCGACAGTGCGGCGCCGCCGGCGGCGAGATCGAGCGGCGCGGAAATCGCCGCGGCCGCGTGCACGTAAGCGGCACCGCTGCCGTCTTCGCCCAGCATGCGCAGCAAGGCATTGCCGCCCAGCGAGATCCCCACCACCAGCAACTTGCGGCCGCCGGCGCAGTGGTGCTGGCGCATGCGCTCCAGCACCCAGCGGATCTCGGCCGAATCGCCCGAATGGTAGAAGCGCGGCGCCAGGTTGAGTTCGCCGGAACAGCCGCGGAAATGCGGGATCACGCCCTGCCAGCCGCGCAGCGACAGCGCATGCATCAGCGCCTGCGCGTAGTGGCTGCCGGAGTCGCCCTCGAGGCCGTGGAACATCACCACCAGCGGCGTCTGCGCCTGCACCGTGTGGGTGGTCCAGTCGAGGTCGATGAAGTCCTGGTCGGGCGTGGCCCAGCGTTCGCGGCGGAAGCCGACGCGCGGCGGGCGGCGCGTGAAGCGCGCGGGGATGATGGTCTGGGCGTGGCCGCCGCGCAGCCACCAGGGCATGGGCGTGTCCTCGCCATAGCCGTGCGCGCTGTCGGGATCTGCCTGGACGGCGTAGGGCAGTCGGTGGTGCGGAAGCTGCGTCATGCCGGCTTGTGTTGCAGCGGGCCGCTGCGCGGCCGCGGGTTCAGTGCAGCGCCTGGCCCGGCGTGGCGGCCACGGCGGCAACCTGCACCGCGTTGGCCGGGCTGCAGTGGATGTGGGCCAGGCGCCAGCCTTCGTGGTTCTGCATCAGCACGTAGGTGGTGTGCACGTACAGGTCGGCCTCGACGCGGTCGCTGCCGAAGCGCAGCGCCTCGGTCACGTCGAAGATCGACACGGCCATCGACGCGTGGCTGCTGGTTTCGATGGCGTCAACCAGCACCGGCTGTTCTTCCAGCAGCTGCGAGAATGCCTGGCGCAGCTGCTCGTGGCCGATCAGGCGCTGACCGTCGGGCAGCACGCAGGTGATCGAGTCTTCGTCCAGCCACAGGCGCAGCGCGCCTTCGGCGTCGCGCAGCTTCAGCGCTTCGCGGAAAGCGTCGACGATGTCTTCGGCGGAATCGAACAGGCGGGCAAAGCGAGGCATGTTGGCAATGGACGTGGCTAGGGCAGGGGCGGCAGGGACGTCAGGCGGTCAGGGCCGGTGCAGCAGCTTGCGCAGCTCGACGAACACCATTTCCGGTTCGATCTCTTTCAGGCAGCGCAGGTGGCCCAGCGGGCACTCACGCTTGAAGCACGGGCTGCACTCCAGCTGCAGCCACATGATACTCGCTGCCTGTGACAGTGGCGGCGTGTGGCGCGGATCGCTCGAGCCGTACACCGCCACCTGGGGCCGGCCCAGCGCCGCGGTCACGTGCATCAGGCCCGAATCGTTGCAGACCGCGGCTTCGGACAGCGCCAGCAGGTCGACCGCGTCGTCGAGCGAGGTCTGGCCGCACAGGTTGCGCACGAACGGGGCCTCGCTGGTGATCTCGGCGGCGATCTCGGCGTCCTTGGCCGAGCCCAGCGCGATCATCTGCGCGTACGGGTACGAGCGCCGCAGCATCTGCGCCAGCTTCGCGAAATGGGCCGCGGGCCAGCGCTTGGCCGGGCCGAACTCGGCGCCCGGGCAGAACGCGATCACGCGCGTGTGCGGGGCCAGGCCGAAGCGCTCCGCCGTGGCGGCCACGCGCGCCGGGTCCACGCGCAGGCGCGGCTCGCTCAGGTTGTCGGGCAGGCGCGCGCCGGGCTTGAGCGCCAGGCGGGCGTAGTGCTCCACCATCGGCGGGCGGTGGTCGCGCGGCGGATTGGCGTGGCGCACGTTGAGCATGCCGAAGCGCGCTTCGCCGCGGTAGCCGATGCGCAGCGGAATGCCGGCCAGCCACGGGATCAGCGCCGACTTGAGCGAGTTCGGCAGCACGTAGGCCAGGTCATAGCCTTCGTTCTTCAGCTGCTGCGCGAACATCAGCCGCGCCGACAGCTGCAGCTTGCCGTGCGCAAGGTCCGACGGGAACACGCGGCCGATTTCCGGCATGCGCGCGAGCACCGGCGCGACCCACTTGGGCGCGAGGGCGTCGATGACCAGGCGCGGATGGCGCGCCTTGAGCAGCGCGAACAGCGGCTGCGCCATCAGGGCGTCGCCGATCCAGTTGGGGGCGATGACGAGGGCTTTCTTCATGGAAGGGGCGCAAGGAGCCGGCACGGGCGCAGCGGCGCGGGCGCCGGCAACGCCAACGCTCCGGGGCGCCTGTGGGCGGCCCGGAGCGTCAGGGAGGTGCGATGGCAGGCGGCTCGGGTCAGTGGTGGCCCTTCAGCACGGTGCCCGGCTTGAGCTTGTACACGGTGCCGCAGTACGGGCACTTGGCTTCGCCGGTGTCGGCCACGTCGAGAAACACGCGCGGATGGTAGTTCCAGGCCGGGGTGTTGGCGGTCGGGCAGTGCAGCGGAATGTCTTCGGCGCCGATTTCGATGATGGTCGCGGTTTGCGTCATGGTGTTGCAGGGAATAAAACGTATTGTTCGTCAAAACAAGGGGCGTGCCGCGCCCGCACGGGCGGGCGACTGGCACGCGGCTGCCGGCCGGTGCTTACACCAGCGTCAGCCACTTCTTGTACTTTTCGTCGGTGCCGCCGACGGCGGCAAAGAAGGCGTCCTGGATCTGCTTGGTCACCGGGCCGCGGCGGCCTTCGCCGATGATGCGGTCGTCCAGCTCGCGGATCGGCGTGACCTCGGCGGCGGTGCCGGTGAAGAAGGCTTCGTCGGCGCAGTACATCTCGTCGCGGGTGATGCGCTTCTCGCGCACTTCGATGCCCAGGTCGCGCGCGATGGTCAGGGTGGCGTCGCGGGTGATGCCGTCCAGGCACGAGGCCAGGTCGGGGGTGTAGATCACGCCGTTGCGCACGATGAAGACGTTCTCGCCCGAGCCTTCGCTGACGTAGCCGTCGGTGTCGAGCAGCAGCGCTTCGTCGTAGCCCAGGCCGGTGGCTTCCTGGTTGGCCAGGATCGAGTTGATGTAGTAGCCGCTGGCCTTGGCGCGCACCAGCGACACGTTGACGTGGTGGCGGGTGAACGACGAGGTCTTCACGCGGATGCCGCGCTCCATGCCTTCCTCGCCCAGGTAGGCGCCCCACGGCCACGCCGCGATGGCGACGTGGATGGTGTTGCCCTTGGCCGAGACGCCCAGCTTTTCCGAGCCGATCCACACGATCGGGCGGATGTAGCAGGATTCCAGGTTGTTGGCGCGCACCACTTCGCGCGTGGCGGCTTCCAGCGTGGCCTCGTCGAACGGCATCGCCATCTGGAAGATCTTGGCGGAATTGAACAGGCGGCGGGTGTGCTCTTTCAGGCGGAAGATAGCGGTGCCTTCGGGGGTCTTGTAGGCGCGCACGCCCTCGAACACGCCCATGCCGTAGTGCAGCGTATGCGTCAGCACGTGGATCTTGGCGTCGCGCCACTCGATCAGCTTGCCGTCCATCCAAATCTTGCCGTCGCGATCCGCCATCGACATGTCTGTTCTCCTGCGCCGTGGAAATAGCAAAAACGATATTGTAAGCCCCGGGGGCATGGGTCACAACGCAGCGCGGGCGCGGCGGCGGTCTAGAATGCCTCTTTTTGTGGCGATGCCGTTCGGTCAACCGCTCGTCGTTCCCGCGCAGGCGGGAACCCAGCGTCTTTATAGGTCACTGGATTCCCGCGCAGGCGGGAATGACGGTGGAGGTTGAACCCTCGTTCCATCGAATCATGCTGTGCCCCTGACTACACACGCCGCCTCCAAATCGCCGCCCGAGTCAGCGTCCATTGAACCGCCGCTACCTGACTGGCAGCAGGCGCTGGATGCGCTGCGCGCCCTCGCCGGTACCGACCCCGGGGCCGCGGCCTGCGCGGCGCAGCCCGCGCGGCGCCTGCTGTGGGCGCTGACGCTGGACGCCGACGGCGCGCCCGGCACGATCGAGCCGCTCGAGCAGGTGCGCGGCCCGAAGGGCTGGGGCAAGCCCCGGCCGGTGCCGCTGGCGCGCATCGCCGAGGATGACCGGCTCGAGCCATGGGATGCGCGCGTGGCGCGCGCCATCCGCCGCGATGCCTCGCACCACCGCCGCTACGTGCTCGATCGCGCCATGGCGCTGATGGCGCTGGCCGGGCACCCGGGCGTGGTGCTGGCCCACGCGCCCACGCAGACGCTGGACGTGGTCGAGGACGCGCCCGCGCTGGAGGCGGTGCGCAGCGCCGGCCGCTACGTGCTGCGCCTGTTCCCCCCGGTGCGCGAGGCGCCGGCGCTGGAGGCGCTGCTGCCCGCCGCCGCGCGCCAGGAAGCCGAGGCGCTGCGACAGTTCACGCTGCTGCGCGACGGCCCGCACCGACTGCGGCTGATCCGCTATACCCCGGCGCAGTTCGAGGCCGCGCGGCTGATCGGCAACGGCCTGGCCGTTCCCGAGGAAGGCCACGCCCGGCTCGACCAGACCCTGCGCGCGCTGGCCGGCCAGTTCCAGATCCAGGCCGATGCCGCGGCCGGCTCGCGCGCGGTCGAGGCCGAGGCACGGCTTCGCGCCGAAGTGGCGCCGGTGGGGCGCGGCATCTCGCTGCGGCTGGTGGTGACGCCGCTGGGCCCGCTCGGGCCGCGGCTGGCGCCCGGCGCCGGGCGCGAACGGCTGATGGCGACGGTGCGCGGCGAGACCCTGTCCACCCAACGCGACCTCGACGCCGAGCTGGCCAGCGTGGCCGAAGTCTTCGCCGCGCTGCCGCAGCTGGTGGCGCTGTCGCCGCCCGGCGGCGAGTACACATGGACGCTGGACGATCCCGAGGATGCGCTCGCGGTGGTCGAGGCGCTGCCGGCGCTGCCCGCGGTGCAGGCGGTCGAATGGCCGCGCGGCAAGGAACTGCGCGTGCTGCCCGCCGACCTGCCGCAGCTGGGGGTGCAGATCGAGAGCCGCGGTGCGTGGTACCAGCTGGCGGGCGAGCTGCGCGTGGCCGAGGGGCTGGTGCTGGAACTGGGCAAGCTGATCGACTGGACCGGCAGCCATGCCGGGCGCTTCGTGCCGATGGGGCAGGGCGTCTACGTGGCGCTGACGCAGATGCTGCGCGGCCGGCTGCGCGATCTTGCCGGCGTAGGCGAGCGGATGCCCGAGGGCATCCGCGTGCCGCAGATGGCCACGCCATGGCTGGACGACGTGCTGGCCGGCGCCGGCGTCGATCCCGACGCGCACTTCCGCACCCGTATCGCCCGGCTGCGCGCCGCGCGCGAGCGCGAAATCGCGCTGCCGGCAACGCTGGCGGCCGAGCTGCGCCCCTACCAGGAAGCCGGCTACCGCTGGGCCATGACGCTGGCCGCTTCCGGCCTGGGCGCCTGCCTGGCCGACGACATGGGCCTGGGCAAGACCCTGCAGGCGCTGGCGGTGCTGGTCGCGCGCGGCGCGGACGGCGCGGCGCTGGTGATCGCGCCGACCTCGGTGTGCGGCAACTGGGCCGCCGAGGCGCGGCGTTTCGCGCCCACGCTCAACGTCCACGTCTATGCCGAGGGCGATCGCGACGCGCTGCTGGCGCAGGCCGGCCCGCATGACCTGGTGATCGTTTCGTACACGCTGCTGCAGCAGGCCAGCGACGCTTTCTGCGCGCGCACCTGGCATACCGTGGTGGCCGACGAGGCGCAGGCCTTCAAGAACGCGGTCACGCGGCGGGCGCAGGCGATGTTCGCGCTGCCGTCGGACTTCCGCATGGCGCTGACCGGCACCCCGGTGGAGAACCGGCTGGCCGAGCTGTGGTCGGTGATGCGGTTCTGCAATCCGGGCCTGCTGGGCTCGCTGGCCCGCTTCAACGAGTATTTTGCCAACCCGATCGAACGCGCCGGCAGCCGCGAGGCGCGCCTGCGGCTGCGCCGCATGATCGCGCCGTTCGTGCTGCGCCGAACCAAGGCGCAGGTGCTGGACGAGCTGCCGCCGCGTACCGAGCTGGTGATCCGGGTCGAGCCCGAGCCGGTCGAAGCCGCGCACTACGAGGCGCTGCGCCGCCAGGCGCAGACCGAGGCCGAGGCCGCGCTCGCACGCGTCGAAGCCGCGCGCAAGGCCACCCGCGATGCGCCCGCCGGCGCGAAGGCGCGGGCGCTGGCGCAGGCCCAGCACCAGGCGCAGGCGCGCCTGCACGTGCTGGCGCAGCTGATGCGGCTGCGCCGCGCCGCCTGCGATCCGCGCCTGGTCACGCCCGAAGTGGGCGGGCAACTGAGCGGCCAGCTGAACGAAGGCGCCAAGGTGCGCGCCTTCGTCGAACTGGCCAGCGGACTGGCCGCCAGTGGCCACAAGACCCTGGTGTTCAGCCAGTTCGTCGATTTCCTGCAGCTGCTGCGCCAGGGGCTGGAGCGCGCTGGACTGGCGCTGCAATACCTGGACGGCGCCACCCCCGCGGCCGAGCGCACCCGCCGCGTGGCCGCGTTCCAGGCGGGCGAGGGCGATGTCTTCCTGATCAGCCTGAAGGCCGGCGGCTTCGGCCTGAACCTGACAGCGGCCGACTACGTGATCATCGCCGACCCGTGGTGGAACCCCGCCGCCGAAGACCAGGCCATGGGCCGGGCGCACCGCATCGGCCAGCAGCGCCCGGTCACGGTGTACCGGCTGATCAATGCCGGCACCATCGAGGAGCGCATCGTCGAGCTGCACCGCGACAAGCGCGCGCTGGCCGATGGCCTGCTGGAAGCCGACGACGACCACGCCGCGGGCACCGGCGCGCCGCTGCCGGATGTCGACGAACTGGTGGGACTGCTGCGGCGCTGAAGCGCCAGGCCGCGCAGCAGTGGGCTGCCATATGCCCGCACGGCATACCTTCAGGCAAACTCAGTCGTTTGGTTTTGGCAGGAACCTTGCTATCTTGTTGCGCTGGCCCGGGGCTCAGATCCCGGCCATCGCTCAGGTCCGCCGCGAGTCCGCCGCGCCGGGCCGCTTCCTTGTGATATTCACCGACGGTGCCCCCATGCCCAACTCGTCCCGCCTGCTTCCGCGCTTGTCCTTCCGTTCCGCCGTCCGCGTGGCCGCGCTGTGCGCCGCCACTGCCGTGAGCACGGTCAGCATGCCTGCCCACGCGCAGGGCGAATGGCCGACGCAGCCGGTGACGATCCTGATGGGCTTTACCGCCGGCTCCGGCGTCGACATCGTCGGCCGCACGCTGCAGGAATCGCTGCAGAAGTCGCTGAAGACCACCATCGTCTATGACTACCGGCCGGGCGCCGGCGGCAACGTTGCCTCCGAGGTGGTGGCGCATGCCAAGCCGGACGGCTACACGCTGCTGCTCGGCACCGCCGCCACGCACGGCATCAACCCGGCGCTGTACAAGACCCTGCCGTTCGATGCCGACGCCGATTTCACCCCGATCGCGCCGCTGGTCGAAGTCTCCAACGTGCTGACCGTCAACCCGGCCGTGCTCGACGTCAAGTCGGTCAAGGAGTTCATCGAGAAGGTCAAGGCCAATCCCGGCAAGTACAACTTTGCCTCCACCGGCAACGGCACCGGCACGCACCTGGCGTTTGCCGAGTTCAATGCGCGCGCCGGCCTGGACATGGTGCACGTGCCCTACAAGGGCGGCCCGGATGCGCTGCAGGCAGTGGTGAAGGGCGAGGTCTGCTGCATCTTCAACCAGGTGCAGAGCGTGCTGCCGCAGTTCCGCGCCGGCAAGGTGCGCCTGCTGGGCGTGACCACCAAGCAGCGGGTGCAGGTGATTCCCGACGTGCCGACCATTGCCGAGAGCGGCCTGCCCGGCTTCAACAGCACCATCTGGTTCGGCCTGTTCGGGCCCAGGGGGCTGGACCCGAAGATCGCGCGCAAGGTCAATGACGCGGTCAAGGTCGCGCTGGAAACGCCGGCGATCCGCCAGAAGCTGATCGATGCCGGCAACACGCCGCGGGTCGAGACCGTGGACCAGTTCAAGGCCACGGTGAAGGCCGACCGCCAGAAGTGGGCGGGCGTGGTCAAGACCGTGGGCGCGTCGATCGACTGATTCGTCGACTGATCCGCCCCGGCGCGGCCGGAGCCGGGCTGCGCGGCTAGGCGCGCACGCCCAGCCGCGTCAGCAGGTGCGCCAGCTGCGCCTGCGTGCCGGTGCCGGTCTTGGTGAAAATCGCCTTGAGCTGGGTGCGCCCGGTCTCGCGCCGGATCCCGATCAACTCGCAGGCCTCGGGCAGGCCGATGCCCGAAGACAATTGCAGCGCCAGCCGGATCTCCGCCGGCGTCAGGGCGTAAAGGTCGCGCAATACGGTCGGCAGCGTCATCGGCGCGGCGCCCGGTTCGTGGATCGCCACCAGCACGCGCGGGCGCTGCCAGTCCAGCGCCAGGTGATGGGCCGCGGGCAGCGGCAGCAGGATCACCTGTGCCTGCCGGCCCGCGCCGTCGACGGCGCGCAGCGCCTGCGCCGGCTGCGCGCTGGCGGGGTTGCACACCGCCCGCAACGCGTCCGCGAACGGGCGCGACAAAGTCCAGCCGCCATCGTCGCGCGCGGCAAACGGTGCCGCGCCGACGCTGGTCTCGATCGACACCGCCGGCAGCAGCCGCCGCACCCAGGCTTCGCCGATGCTGTTGGCCATCAGCGGCTTGCCGTCGTCGCGGAACACGATCACCCCGAACGGCAGCCGCTCCATCAGCTGCGACGACGCATGCGCCAGCGCCGACACCTGGTGGGTGCGCTCGCGCAGCGCCATGGCCTGGCGCACGTGCGGGATGGCCCAGTCGAGCGCGCGCGCGTCCTCGGGCGAGTAATGGTCGTGGCCATGCGGGCGCTGCAGCGACAGGAACACGTCGTAGTGCGGCTGGCGCTCGATCAGGCAGGCCATCACCGACGACTGTTCGATCGGCCGCAGGAACTCGCCGTAGAAGGGCGACTGCCGCATGACCTGCGGCCCCAGCTCGCGCGAATCGATATACCAGCTGCCCACCGCCATGCGCCGGGCGAACGGCAGCGCCGGATCGATCGCGGCGAACTGTTCGCGGTAGGCGGCCACGGCCTCGGGCATCGGGTTGACCTCCTGGTGCACCAGCACGCGCTCGTGCACGGTATCGAGCACCAGCAGGTGCGCGTGGCTGCTGCCGCTGGCCTGGCACAGTGCGCCCAGACTGCGCTGCCAGGCATCGGCGTCGAAAATCCCCTCGTACAGCGCGCGAATGGTGTCGTGCATCTGTGTGTCGCTCATGGCTTTCCTTCTTTTTATTTCTTTTATTTTTGGCACTTTACCCGTGCGGCGGCGCGCGTGCCGCCGGGGCAGGCCGGCTAGTTGCGAGGCGTGCGTGTTCAGGCCAGGTCCAGCGTCGCGCCGAGGTGCGCGAGCGGATGCGTGGGCTGGGCCTTGCGGTTGCAGCCGGTCTTGTGGAACACCGCCTTGCGCTGCGTGCGTGCGGTTTCCTGGCGCACGCCCAATTGCTGGGCGCGCAGGCTGTCGTGCCAGGCAATGGGATCTGGAATCCCCTCGTACAAGCCGCGGATTGCTCCGTGCATGTCGACTTCATTCATCTGACTTACCCCTTGCATTCGCGACGAAATAATGCGCGGCGCCGGCGGTGCGTCCGCTCGCACCCCGGCATGCTTTGTTGTTCTGGCTGCGTGTGATTGGCCGTGTCGGCCGCCGCTTGTCTTGGCCGTTTGTAGACCGGCTCTGGCGTGATTGCGTGTCTGTTGTAGCAGACGTTGCGTACATTACCGCACTCGGGAGCCTCACGGAAACGCGGACGACCCTTCTTTGGTGGGGAGTCGGACAGGCAGCGCGCGTCGCGCGGCCCGGTTTGTGCGCCCCGGGGCGCTTCGCCATCCGCCACGGTCCGGATTCGGCAAAGCCCCGATCGCGTTCAGGTAAAATGCCGGTTTCCCCGAATCAGCAGCGAAATCTCGCGCCATCCACCGTCATGACCTCTGTCCTGCGTCTTTCCGATCTGATTTCCCAAGGCAAACTCTCCGGCAAGCGTGTGTTCATCCGTGCCGACCTGAACGTGCCGCAGGATGACGCCGGCAACATCACCGAAGACACCCGCATCCGCGCCTCCGTGCCGGCCATCGAGGCTTGCCTGGGCGCCGGCGCCGCGGTGATGGTCACGTCCCACCTGGGCCGCCCGACCGAGGGCGAGTTCAAGCCCGAAGACTCGCTGGCGCCGATCGCCGCGCGCCTGTCCGAACTGCTTGGCAAGCCGGTCCAGCTGGTGCAGAACTGGGTCGACGGCGTCGAAGTGGCGCCGGGCCAGGTGGTGCTGCTGGAAAACTGCCGCGTCAACAAGGGCGAGAAGAAGAACAGCGACGAGCTGGCGCAGAAGATGGCCAAGCTCTGCGACGTCTACGTCAACGACGCCTTCGGCACCGCGCACCGCGCCGAGGCCACCACCCACGGCATCGCCAAATACGCCCCGATCGCCTGTGCCGGCCCGCTGCTGGCCGCCGAGATCGACGCGCTGGGCAAGGCCCTGGGCCAGCCCGCACGACCGCTGGTGGCGATCGTGGCCGGCTCCAAGGTTTCGACCAAGCTGACCATCCTGAAGTCGCTGGCCGACAAGGTCGACAATCTGGTCGTCGGCGGCGGCATCGCCAACACCTTCATGCTGGCCGCCGGCCTGAAGATCGGCAAGTCGCTGGCCGAAGCCGATCTGGTGTCCGACGCCAAGGCCATCATCGACATCATGGCCAAGCGCGGCGCCTCGGTGCCCATTCCCGTGGACGTGGTCTGCGCCAAGGAATTCAGCGCGACCGCCACGGCCACCGTCAAGGAGGTCAAGGACGTGGCTGACGACGACATGATCCTCGACATCGGCCCGAAGACCGCCGCGATGCTGGCCGAGCAGCTCAAGGCCGCCGGCACCATCGTCTGGAACGGCCCCGTGGGCGTGTTCGAGTTCGACCAGTTCGGCAACGGCACCAGGGTGCTGGCGCAAGCCATCGCCGAATCGAAGGCGTTTTCGATCGCCGGCGGCGGCGACACGCTGGCCGCCATCGCCAAGTACGGCATCGCCGACCGCGTCGGTTATATCTCGACCGGCGGCGGCGCATTCCTGGAATTCCTGGAAGGCAAGAAGCTGCCCGCCTTTGAAGTGCTGGAACAGCGCGCAGCAGGCTGAAGCATCCGCCAAGGTCTGGCGCCATGCCGGGCCTCGTCCTTCACCAAGGAAATCCCCGCATGACCCGTTCCACCAAGATCGTCGCCACCATCGGCCCCGCTTCCAGCTCGCTGGAAATCCTGACCCGCATGATCGCGGCGGGGGTCGACGTGGTGCGGCTGAACTTTTCGCACGGCACCGCCCAGGACCATCTCGACCGCGCCCGGCTGGTGCGCGAGGCGGCGCAGGCGTGCGGGCGCGAGGTCGCCATCATGGCCGACCTGCAGGGTCCCAAGATCCGCGTGGGCAAGTTCGAGCATGGCAAGGTCCTGCTCAAGGCGGGCGAGCCCTTCATCCTCGATTCCAACTGCAAGCTCGGCAACGAAGAGCGCGCCGGCCTGGACTACCAGGACCTGCCGCGCGACGTCGGTCCGGGCGACCTGCTGCTGCTCAACGACGGCCTGATCGTGCTGGTGGTCGACCGCGTGCTGGGCAACGAGATCTTCACCACCGTGCGCGTGGGCGGCGAGCTGTCCAACAACAAGGGCATCAACCGCCAGGGCGGCGGGCTGTCGGCGCCGGCGCTGACCGCCAAGGACATGGACGACATCAAGACCGCCATGGCCCTGGGCGCGGACTACCTCGCGGTGAGCTTCCCCAAGAACGCCACCGACATGGAAATGGCGCGCCAGCTGGCCGCCGTGGCCGGCCAGCCGCACGGCCACCGGGCCCGCATGATCGCCAAGATCGAGCGCGCCGAGGCCATCCATCCGGGCGTGCTGGAAGAAATCCTGCAGGCTTCCGACGGCATCATGGTGGCGCGCGGCGACCTCGCCGTGGAAGTCGGCAACGCCGCCGTGCCCGCGCTGCAGAAGCGCATGATCAGGCTGGCGCGCGAGGCCAACAAGCTGACCATCACCGCCACGCAGATGATGGAAAGCATGATCGTCAACCCGGTGCCGACCCGCGCCGAGGTCTCGGACGTGGCCAACGCCGTGCTGGACGGCACCGACGCGGTGATGCTGTCGGCCGAGACCGCCGCCGGCCGCTATCCGGTCGAGACCGTGGAGGCCATGGCCGCGGTCTGCATCGAGGCCGAGAAGTCCGAGGTGGTGCAGCTCGACACCGATTTCCTGAACCAGACCTTCTCGCGCATCGACCAGTCGGTGGCGATGGGGGCGCTGTTCACCGCCTATCATTTGCAGGTGAAGGCGATCGCGGCGCTGACCGATTCCGGCGCGACCGCGCTGTGGATGAGCCGGCACCGCATCCATGTACCGATTTACGCGATGACGCCCAACCTGGCGTCGCAGCGCAAGATGCAGCTGTACCGCAACGTGGTGCCGCTGCCGCTGCAGTCGAGCACCGACCGCGATACCGCGCTGGAGCAGGCCGAGGAGCTGCTGCTGGCGCAGGGCGTGGTGCAGCGGGGCGATTTCATCGTGCTGACCATCGGCGAGCCGATGGGGCAGCCGGGCGGTACCAACACCCTGAAGATCGTCAGGGTGGGGCATTGAGCGCCGACAGAAGAATACCGAGACATCCCATTTTCATTTAGGAGTTAGACATGCCACTCGTTTCGATGCGCCAGCTGCTGGACCACGCAGCCGAGAACAGCTACGGCCTGCCGGCCTTCAACGTGAACAACCTCGAGCAAGTGCAGGCCATCATGCAGGCGGCCGACGAGGTCAACGCTCCGGTGATCATGCAAGCCTCGGCCGGCGCCCGCAAATACGCCGGTGAGCACTTCCTGCGCCACCTGATCGAAGCCGCGGTCGAGGCCTATCCGCATATCCCGGTGGTGATGCACCAGGACCACGGCCAGTCGCCGGCGATCTGCCAGGCCGCGATCGACCTGGGCTTCTCGTCGGTGATGATGGACGGCTCGCTGCGCGAAGACGGCAAGACCCCGGCCGACTACGAATACAACGTCGACGTGACGCGCAAGGTGGTGCAGCTGTCGCACGCCATCGGCGTGACCGTCGAGGGCGAGCTGGGCTGCCTGGGCTCGCTCGAAACCGGTGAAGCCGGCGAGGAAGACGGCATCGGCGCCGAAGGCAAGCTGGACCACTCGATGCTGCTGACCGATCCCGAGCAGGCCGCCGACTTCGTCAAGGCCACCCAGCTTGACGCGCTGGCGATCGCCATCGGCACCTCGCACGGCGCCTATAAGTTCACCCGCAAGCCCACCGGCGACATCCTCGCGATCAACCGCATCAAGGAAATCCACGCCCGCATCCCCAACACCCACCTGGTGATGCACGGCTCGTCGTCGGTGCCGCAGGAACTGCTGGAAGAAATCCGCAAGTTCGGCGGCGACATGAAGGAAACCTACGGCGTGCCGGTCGAGGAAATCCAGGAAGCGATCAAGTACGGCGTGCGCAAGATCAATATCGACACCGACATCCGCCTGGCCATGACTGGCGCGATCCGCCGCTTCTTCGTCGAGAACCCGAGCAAGTTCGACCCGCGCGAATACCTGAAGCCGGCCCGCGAAGCGGCCAAGCAGGTGTGCAAGGCGCGCTACCTGGCGTTCGGCTGCGAGGGCCAGGCCGGCAAGATCAAGCCGGTGGCGCTGAGCGAGATCGCGCAGCAGTACAAGTCGGGCAAGCTGGCGCAGGTCGTGCAGTAAGTCTCAACCGTCGTTCCCGCGCAGGCGGGAACCCAGCGTCTTTCACACGGCGCTGACCAAAGGCAAAAGTCACTGGGTCCCCGCCTCCGCGGGGACGACGCATTTTTAAGCGTCAGTGTTTTTTGCGGACGCTGTGCTTTACCTCCGTTCGATCGGAACCATCATGACCAACGCTCTCTACCAGTCCTCCATCAACTCGCTGCCGCTGCTGGGCCACGGCAAGGTGCGCGACAACTATGCCGTCGGCAACGACAAGCTGCTGATCGTCACCACCGACCGCCTGTCGGCGTTCGACGTCATCATGGGCGAGCCGATCCCCGACAAGGGCCGCGTGCTGAACCAGATGGCGAGCTTCTGGTTTCGCAAGCTTGCGCACATCGTGCCGAACCACGAGACCGGTATCGCGCCCGAGACCGTGGTAGCCGCGGATGAAGTGGAGCAGGTCAGGGGCCGCGCGGTGGTGGTCAAGCGCCTGAAGCCGATCCTGGTCGAGGCCGTGGTGCGCGGCTACCTTGCCGGCAGCGGCTGGAAGGATTACCAGGCCACCGGCAAGGTGTGCGGCATCGAGCTGCCGCCGGGCCTTCAGAACGCGCAGAAGCTGCCCGAGCCGATCTTCACGCCGGCGGCCAAGGCCGAGATGGGCGAGCACGACGAGAACATCTCGTTCGCCGAGGTCGAGGCCCGCATCGGCATCGCGCTGGCGCGCCAGATGCGCGAGATCTCGATCCGCCTGTACAAGGAAGCGGCCGAGTTCGCCGCCACGCGCGGCATCATCATCGCCGACACCAAGTTCGAGTTCGGCCTGGACGACAACGGCGTGCTGACGCTGATGGACGAAGTGCTGACCGCCGACTCGTCGCGCTTCTGGCCGGCCGATTCGTACCAGGTGGGCACCAACCCGCCGTCGTTCGACAAGCAGTTCGTGCGCGACTGGCTCGAAGCCGTGCGCATCGACGGCAAGCCCTGGCCCAAGACCGCGCCGGCGCCGCAGCTGCCGGACGACGTGATCGAGAAGACCGCGGCGAAGTACCGCGAGGCGCTGACGCGCCTGACGGGCGAAGAGTTGAAGTAAGTCACTTCGTCATTCCCGCGCAGGCGGGAATCCAGCGTCTTTTGCGCTGCGTTGATGCCAAAGACAAAGTCACTGGGTTCCCGCCCACTTGCCCCCTGGGCATTCGCGGGAACGACAACAGAAGGAACAGATAAAGTGAGCAAGCAAGATAAGCCATTGGTCGGCGTCGTCATGGGCAGCAGTTCCGACTGGGACGTGATGCAGCACGCCGTGGCGATGCTGAAGGATTTCGGCGTGCCGTTCGAAGCCCAGGTGGTGTCCGCGCACCGCATGGCCGACGACATGTTCAGCTATGCCGAGAGCGCCCGCAGCCGCGGCCTGCGTGCCATCATCGCCGGTGCCGGCGGGGCCGCGCACCTGCCCGGCATGATCGCCGCCAAGACCATCGTGCCGGTGTTCGGCGTGCCGGTGCCGTCGAAGTACCTGCGCGGCGAGGACTCGCTGCTGTCGATCGTGCAGATGCCCAAGGGCGTGCCGGTGGCCACTTTCGCCATCGGCGAAGCGGGCGCGGCCAACGCCGCGCTGCACGCGATCGCCACGCTGGCGACGACCGACGACGCGCTGGCTGCCGCGCTGGAAGCCTTCCGCGCGAAGCAGACCGAAGCTGCGCGCGCGATGACCTTGCCGCTGTAATGCTGCCGCTGTAACCCTCCGGACCCACACGGAACCGAGCAATGCCTACCGATATCCATCCCCACCTCTCCGAAGCCCACACGCCGGAATCGCGCGCCGAATTCGGCGTCGACCGTCCCGACGCGCCCATCCTGCCCGGCGCGTGGCTGGGCATGCTGGGCGGCGGCCAGCTCGGCCGCATGTTCACGCATGCGGCGCAGGCGATGGGCTATCGCGTGTGCGTGCTCGACCCGGACCAGGACAGCCCGGCCGGCGTGGTCGCCGACAAGCATATCTGCGCGCAGTACACCGACGAGGCCGCGCTGGCCGAGATGGGCAAGCTGTGCCAGGCGGTCAGCACCGAGTTCGAGAACGTGCCGTCGCTGTCGCTGGACCGGCTCGAGCAGCTGGGCGCGTTCGTCGCGCCGCGCGGCTACTGCGTGTCGATCGCGCAGAACCGCATCGGCGAGAAGAAGTTCTTCGCCGCGTGTGCCGAGCGCACCGGCGTGCCGACCGCGCCGCACTGGGTGATCCAGCACGACGCCGACGTCGACCAGTTGCCCGATCACGTGCTGCCCGGCATCCTCAAGACCGCGCGCATGGGCTATGACGGCAAGGGCCAGGCGCGCGTGAAGACGCGCGACGACGTGCGCGCCGCGTGGAAGGCGATGCAGCACGTGCCGTGCGTGCTGGAGCAGATGCTGCCGCTGGCGTACGAGGTGTCGGTGCTGGCCGCGCGCGGCGCGGACGGCGCCACCGCGACTTGGCCGCTGGCCGAGAACGTGCACCGCGACGGCATCCTGTTCTCGACCGAGATGCCGTCGACCAGCGTCTCGCCCGAGATCGCCGAGCGCGCCCGCGCCGCCGCCGCCGCCATTGCCACCGAAATGGGCTATGTCGGCGTGCTGTGCATCGAGTTCTTCGTGCTGACCGATGGCTCGCTGGTCGCCAACGAAATGGCGCCGCGCCCGCACAATTCCGGCCATATCACCATGGACGCGTGCGAGACCAGCCAGTTCGAGCAGCAGGTGCGCGCCATGGCGCGGCTGCCGCTGGGCAGCACGCGCCAGCATTCGGCCGGCAAGATGCTGAACCTGCTGGGCGACGTGTGGTTCGAGTTCGGCCTGGAGCGCACGCCGGCCTGGGACGAAGTCGTGGCGCAACCCGGCGCCAAGCTGCACCTGTACGGCAAGAGCGATGCGCGCCCGTCGCGCAAGATGGGGCACGTCAACTGCATCGGCGAGCATGCCGAGGCCGCCGACGCCGCGTTCCGGGCGGCCGCGCAGGCGCTGCATATCCCGCTCTGAATTTCCGTCGACCGCCACGCCACCTTTTGAAGGAACACGATGTCGCCGCGCACGCCCACGGCCGCCGAACTGGATGAAGCCGTCCGCCTGCTCGAGGCCGGGCAACTGGTCGCCTTTCCGACCGAGACCGTCTACGGCCTTGGCGCCGACGCAGAAAACCCCGCGGCGGTCGGCCGCATCTTCGCGCTCAAGGGCCGGCCGTCGAACCATCCGGTGATCGTGCACGTGGTCGACGGTGCCGACATCGGCTACTGGACCGACGACGTGCCCGCGGCCGCGCAACAGCTGATCGACGCCTTCTGGCCCGGCCCGCTGACGCTGATCCTGAAGCGCGCCGCGCATATCGACGCCGCCGTCGCCGGCGGGCAGGACAGCATCGGCCTGCGCTGCCCGTCGCATCCGGTGGCGCAGGCGCTGCTGTCGCGCTTCAAGCGCGGTCGCGGCGGCATCGCGGCGCCGTCCGCCAACAAGTTCGGCCAGGTCAGCCCGACCACCGCGCAGCATGTGCGCGAGGAATTCGGCGACGCGGTCTATGTGCTGGAGGGCGATGGCGTCGAGGTCGGCATTGAATCGACCATCGTCGACCTGTCGCGGCTGGACCAGGGCATCGGCCCGGTGCTGCTGCGCCCGGGCGCGGTCACGGTGGGGATGCTGGCGCAGGTGCTAGGCGAGGCCCCGCTGCCGCCGGACGCCGCCGCGCCGCGCGCGTCGGGCACGCTGAAGGCCCACTACGCGCCGCACACGCCGCTGCTGCTGGCCGATGCACAGGCCGCTGCCGCGCGCCTGCAAGCGCTGCCAGCGGATGCCCGCGTGGCATGGGTCGGGCGCGCGCCGCTGGCCGACCAGCGCTGCACCTGGGTGCAGGCGCCTGCCGATGCCGCCGCTTATGCGCAGGAGCTGTACCGGCTGCTGCGCAAGCTCGACCGGCAGGGGTACACGCAGCTGGTGTTCGAGGTGTTGCCCGAGGGGCAGGACTGGGCCGGGGTGCGCGACCGGCTGGAGCGGGCGGCGGCGGCGTTTGGGGGGTAGGGCCGGCGCGTGCCAGGCACGCAGCCGTCGACATTACCCCGCCAACAACCGCAACGCCGTATACACCGCCATCCCCACCGCAATCATCCCCACCATCTTCCGGGTCAGCAGGTAGAACACCGTCGCCGCCACCCCGGCCATCAGCTTGTAGTTCGACAACGCCACGGTGAAATGCCCCTGCCAGGTCATCAGGTCCGGCAGGATGATGGCGGCCAGTGCCGCTGCCGGCGCATAGCGCAGCGCGCGCTGGATGCGGTCCGGCACGGTGATGTGTTCGCCCGCCATCAGAAACAGCGCGCGCGTGATCACGGTGACGACCGCCATGCCGACGAGCGCGATCCAGACTTCGGTATGGCTCATGCGCGGTCTCCCGGTACGTCGGCAGGCTCCGGCGCCGGCTTGGCCGGGGATTTGGCCAGCGGTGCCTGCTTGCGCCGCTGGATGCCGCGCAGCGCGGCGCGCGCGGCCAGTTCGTCGCTGGCCATGCCGGCGGCGATCGCGCCCACCACTGCCACCACCAGCCCGAGCCGGTACGGCAGGTCGAAGCACAGCAGCGCCAGCACCGCGGAAATCACCACCGCCATCAGCGTCGAGCGCGAGTTGATGGTGGCGATCATCACCGGGATCAGCGCCATGGTGCCGGCCAGCCCCAGGCCCCAGCTGTCGGGGAACAGGCTGGCCAGCACGATGCCGATGATCGACGACACCTGCCACATGCAGAAGTTGGTCAGCGCCATGCCCCAGAAGTAGCCTTCCTTGCCGGGCTCGTAGCCGGGCGTGCTGTACTTCTGCAGGAAGTAGACGAAATGCAGGTCGCCGTTGAAGAAGCCCAGCACCGTGCGCCGCGCCAGCGTCAGGTAGCTGAAATGCGGCTGCATGCCGGCGCTGAAGATGACGAAGCGCAGGTTGACCATGGCCGCGGTCAGCCAGATGGTCCACAGCGGCAGCCCCGCGGCGAACAGCGGCAGCACCGCCAGCTGCGCCGAGCCGGCGTAGACCAGCAGCGACATGCCGATGGCCTCGGGCACGGTCAGCACGGATTTGCTCATGGCCACGCCGGTGACCAGGCCCCAGGAAAATACCGCGGGCAGGGACGGGGCAAAGCGGCGCGCGCCATCGATAAAGCCGGCGCGTTCGGCCGGTGCGAAGCGATGCCAGAGGCGCAACCACACCGGGGGTTGTCGGGAAGTCATGTCAGAGGAAGCGGGGGCGATGCGGCCCGGGGCCGAAGGCCGGCCCGGAAGGCTGCCGCCGCAGGACGCGGCCGGCACCCTGGCATTATAGGGTGGGATGGCGCGCTGGTAAGCGAGCGCTTAACAAAATGCCGCCGCGGCGTTGGCAGCAGGCCACGGCGCCGCGCCGCAGCCCGGCCGCCGCGGTGTCAGGGCGCCCCGCGATACACCCACTGCAGCAGCGCGTCGTGCGCCTCTTGCGCCTGGGCGGCGTTGGCATGGTTGATCATGCTGACCACCACGTAGCGGCCCCCTTCGGCGGCATCGACGTAGCCTGCCAGCGCGCGCACATCGGCCAGCGTGCCGGTCTTCAGGTAGCCGCTGCCGGCCGCGCTGGCGCGGGTCAGGCGGTTGCGCAGCGTGCCGTCGACGCCAAGCACCGGCAGCGAGTCGATCAGTACCGGCCCCACCGGGCTGGCCGCGGCCTGCTGCAGCAGCCGCGCCATGTCGTAGGCGCTGATGCGCTCCGCGCGCGACAGGCCCGAGCCGTTGTCGAGCACCAGCCCCGGCATGTCCAGCCCCTGGCGCGCCAGCCAGCGCTGCACCACGCGGATCGAGCGGCCGGTGCTGGCGGGCCCGCCGCGGTCCATCTCGGCGCCAATGGTCAGGAACAGCTGGCGCGCCATCACGTTGTTCGAGAACTTGTTGATGTCGCGCACGATATCGGCCAGCGGCAGGCCGTAGTGGCGCGCCAGCAGCACCGCGCCGCGCGGCACCTTGCCGCTGCGCAGTGCCGGCAGCCGGGCAAAGCGCCCGCCGGCGCGCTGCCACTCGGCGACAAAGCCGCCCCAGGTGAATTCCGCATGCGACAGCGTGGCGATATTGAGCACGTGCTCGCCGCAGTCGCTGGAATAGTCGCCCGAGAACGACGCCAGCACGGTGCCGTCGGCTTGCGGGAGCACGGTCGGGCTGGCGCTGCTCTGCCAGTCGCCGCAGCGGCCGTTGGTCAGCGTGAGGCGGTTGTCGAGCTTTAGTTGTGCCAGCTCGGGCGTGACGCTGACCGCCACAGTTTGCGTCGCAGGGTCCGGCGTCAGCGTGAACGACAGCGTCTTGAAGGCGTACAGCAGCGCATCGGGCCCGACGTTGTAGGCGCGCTGCACTTCGCCGTCGATGGTGCCGTTGCCATCCAGGCCATCGGCAAAATAGCTGCGGTCCAGCACCAGGTCGCCGTTGATGGTGTTGGCGCCGCCGGCGCGCGCCCGCGCCACCAGCTTGGCCATTTCCTCCGGCACCAGCTTGGGATCGCCGTGGCCGCGCAGGTAGACGTTGCCGTTGACGGTGCCGTCGAAGCCCGGCTGCGCGTCGGCGTAGAGCGAGGTCTGCCAGCGGTAGTCGGGCCCGAGCAGCTGCAGGCCGGCGAAGGTGGTGACCAGCTTCATGGTCGAGGCCGGGTTCATCGGCTGCTGCGCGTTCCAGCTCGCGCGCGCAGTGCTTTCGCCCAGCCGCACCACGTAGAAGCTGGCCGCCGCGGCCGGCACGCCGGCGCGACGCAGCGCCGCGGCCACCGGGGCGGGCACGCCGGCGCTGACCAGCGCCGGATCGGTGGTGGCCTTGGACGCCTTTGCGGGCTTGGCGGCTTTGGTCGCCTTGGTTGCCTTGGCCGCCTTGACTGCCTTGGCGGGCGGCTTGGCGTAGGCCGGCGTCAGCGCCGGACCGCCGGTCAGCAGCACGGCGGCAAGGAGGGGCGTTAGCAGTGGCGACAGGCGGCGCAGCGGCGCGCCGGGTCGCGCTGCGGTGGGCGCGGCTAGGGTTCTTGGCATGGCGGCCATGTTAACGCATGGCCGCCCGCAAGCGGATGACAGTTGCGATGGCGCGGCGGTTCAGCCGGCGCGCGGCGGCCCCAGCCGTGCCAGCAGCGCTTTCAGCGTGGCCTGCTCGGCTTCGCTCAGCGCGGAACTGACGTGGGCGTCGTGCGCCACCACCGCCTGCGTGGCGGCTTCCAGCGTGCGGCGGCCGGCCGGGGTCAGCACCAGGCTATAGGCGCGCCGGTCGCCCGCGGCGGGGCGGCGCGCCACCAGCTTCATGGCTTCGAGCGCATCCACCAGCAGCACCGCGCCGGAGCGAGCGATGCCCAGGATCTGCGCCAGCTCGGTCAGCTTCAGGTGCGGGTTGCGCGAGATGATCACCAGCGCCGAGAAGCGCGGCGGGGTGATCTGCCACTGCGCCAGCGACTGCACGAAGTCTTCGTAGATGCGGATCTGCGCGCGGCGGATGGCGTAGCCGACCAGGTTGTCGAGCACGCCGTAGTCGATGTTCGGCACATGCGGGTCGAAGCCGGCCTCGGCACCGTCGCCGGCGGCCGGGTCGGGCGCCAGCGCATCGCGCGTCCTGCGCCGCGCGGGGGCTGCGGCGGTGCGGGCCCGCCGCGCGGGGGTGGCGGGCGGTGTAGCGGATGCGTCGGGAATCATTTGAGCAGTTTCCAGTTGCCGTTCTCTATTGTCACCATAACCCGACCACGCTGGTCAAAGCCATAGTGGTCTTG
Organism: Cupriavidus nantongensis; assembly: GCF_041726985.1. Classification (GTDB taxonomy): domain Bacteria; phylum Pseudomonadota; class Gammaproteobacteria; order Burkholderiales; family Burkholderiaceae; genus Cupriavidus; species Cupriavidus nantongensis_A. Next base: position 562,955 of record NZ_CP168303.1, read on the forward strand.
CGCACTGAAGTTCAGCACCCCGTGCGAGACCACGATGTCGCGCTCGGTTTCCAGCGCGTGCCGCAGCGCCTGGCGGAAGGCCGGCGTGCCGGGGCGGGCGTGTTTCAGCGCCACCGGCACGATGCGCTCCAGCACCAGCCCGGCATCGTAGGCATGGGCGCCGAACTGCGTGCGGGTCTCGGCCCCGTACTGCTTTTCATAGCGGGTGACGTAGTCCAGCCCGGGCTTGCGCACCGGGTCGCCGGCGGGCAGCTGCTCCGGCACGATCACCGGGCCGGCCGGCAGGATCGCGCCGTTGACCAGGCGCCCGCCGATGCGGATCAGGTCCTTGGTGGCCGCGCCGTGGGTCTGGTACAGCGTGCCGCCGTAGCCGCGCTCGCGCAGCGTGGTGTGTGGCAGCGCGGCGCCGGTGCCGGCGCCGGCGATCAGGATGGCATCGGGCTTGGCGGCGATCAGCTTGAGCGCCTGCGCGGTCACGCTGGTGTCGGCGCGGCCGTAGCGCTCGGTGGCGATCAGGCGGATGCCGTTGGCGCTGGCGGCGGCGGTGAAATCCTTCAGCCAGGTTTCGCCGTAGGCATCGGCAAAGCCGATAAAGCCGATGGTCTTGACGCCCTGGGTCTTGGCGGTGGCGGCCACGGCATTGGCCATCAGCCGCACCGGCTGCGCCAGCCGGAAGGTCCATGCGCCGCGCCCGGGCTTGAGCTCGATCGGCGAGAACGCCAGCTGCACGGTCTGGGCTTCGTCGGCGACCTCGGCAATGGCGATCGACGGCGCCACCGCGGACGAGCCCAGGATGATGTCGACCTTGTCCTCGGCGACGAAGCGGCGCGCCGCCTTGGCGCCCTGCGTCGGATCCGAGGCATCGTCCAGCACGATGTAGCGCACCGGCTCGCCGCCAATCTGCTGCGGCAGGTAGGCCAGCGTGTTTTTCTGCGGGATGCCGAGCGAAGCGGACGGGCCGGTGGTCGACAGGCTGACGCCGACGGTGATGTCGGCGAGGGCGGTGGTCGCGGTGAAGGCTAGGGCGATGCCGAGTGCCAGGCAGGTGCGCCTGGCAGGAGTGTGGGACGCCATGGTTGTTCTCCTCGAAGCTGAATGATCTTATGTGTTTTCCATCCCGCTGGTTTGCTCCCCTCTCCCGCCTGCGGGAGAGGGGCAGGGGGTGAGGGACAGGCGCGTCCAAGGCTGACGCCTTCAGGATAAAACCATCGGCTTCGGTTGCCGTGGTCGCTTGCTAGACCGCCCCTCACCCCGGCCCTCTCCCCGTGAGGGGAGAGGGAGTACCCACCCGGCGAAGTAAAGGTATCGCTAAACCTTGCCCTGCATCGACTGCCGGTCGAATCCCGCCAGCTGCTTGTACCGCAGCGAAATCGCTTCCAGCTCCGCCCGGGGGATCACCTGCTCGATATCGCTGAACCCCTGTGGTGCGCGTTCCTCGGCCAGTTGCATCACCTGTTCAGGGCCGTTCATGCGGTTGCGCAACACGATGCCGGCGGTGCGGGGCAGGCGCTCGGCCTCGTATTCGCGCAGCGCGTAGCCGGTGTCGCGGGTGCCGAGCAGGCTGTCGATCAAATAGCGCGCGTCGAGGATGGCCTGGGCGCTGCCGTTCGAGCCGATCGGGTACATCGGGTGCGCGGCGTCGCCCAGCAGCGTGACGCGGTCGAAGGTCCAGCGCGGCAGCGGGTCCTTGTCGACCATCGGGAATTCGTAGATGGCGTCGGCGCCGTCGATCAGCGCGGGGATGTCGATCCAGTCCCACTGCCAGCCGGCAAACCGCGCGCGGAACACCGACTTGTCGACCTGCTTGTTCCAGTCGCTGCGCGGCGGCGTGTCAGGCACGCTGTCGGGCACGCGCAGCTCGGCAATCCAGTTGACCAGCGAGCGGCCCTGGCGGCGCAGCGGTTCGGAGATGGGGTAGGCGACGAACTTCTGGTCCTGGTGCCCGGCCATGAACATCGAGCGGCCGTCCAGGTAGGGCGGCGCCTCTGTGACCGCGCGCCACAGCAGCCGGCGCGAGAAGCGCGGCAGGTCGCCAGTGGGATAGAAATGGCGGCGCACCGCCGAATGGATGCCGTCGGCGCCGACCAGCACGTCGGCGCTGGCCTCGACCGCGGCGTTGTCGCCGCGACGGCGCAGCACAAAGCGCGCCTGGCCGTGCGCGCCGGTATCCAGCACGGACTCGAAGCTGTGGCCGGTATGGACCGAACCGGCCCCAAGGCGCTCGACCACGGTGCGGTGCAGCAGCATCTGGAATTCGCCGCGATGGATCGAGAACTGCGGCCAGTCATAGCCTGCGGCCAGCCCGCGCGGCTCATGCCAGATGCGCTGACCCAGCTTGTTGTAGTAGGACAGGGACGAGGTCTCGACCGCGATCGCGGCGATCGCATCGCGCAGGCCCAGCTCGGACAGCACGCGCACCGCGTGCGGCAGCAGGTTGATGCCCACGCCCAGCGGGCGCAGCGTTTCGCTGGCCTCCCAGACCTCGGCCTCGATGCCGTGGCGGTGGCACAGCAGCGCCAGTGTCAGGCCGCCGATACCGCCTCCGGCGATTGCGATCTTCATGGTGTCTCCCGCGTGCAGGTCGCGCCGGGGCCGCGCGTGCGGCGCCGCCTCCGGGCGAATCGATTTTGTTATGGAGTATAACGATTCGACCGGTGGCGGCAAGACGGGAATGACCCGGCGCTCGGCTTCCGGGGTCGGGAAAAACCCGCGCTCAGCCCAGCGCGGCGCCTTCCGGCTTGGCGTCGGCCGCGGGCCCAGCCTGCGGCTTGAGCGCCGGCACCGGGAACACGATGTCGTACAGCCAGTTGTAGACCAGCGCGTAGACCATGTAGAAGCCGGCCACGGCGATGTCCATGATGAGCGCGTCGAGCAGGCTGATATCGAGGTACCACGCCACCGACGGCAGGAACACCACCAGCAGGCCGAGTTCGAACAGCAGCGCGTGCAGCACGCGCACCGGCACCGACTTGCGCAGCTGGCCGGTGAAACGCAGCATGCCCTTGTCGAACAGCACGTTGTACAGGTAGTTCCAGCCGGTGGCGATCAGCGAGGCGACCGCGCCGATCAGCCCCATCTGGTGCAGTTCATAGCCGAAGGCCCAGCTCGCCAGCGGGGCGAAGATCAACAGGCCGACCACCTCGAAGCCAACGGCATGGCGGATCCGGTCCCAGGTTTTGCGCATTGTTTCTCCTTGCGGGCAAACACGATGGGGCCTAGTCTATCTGCTGGGCAGGGATTGCCAAGTTGGATACCATCGGTTTAACAGATGGATAAGGTAGCGGAGGTACGGATGAGTCTCTCGCTGGAGCAATTGCAGGCCTTTGTCGCGGCGGCCGACACGGGCTCGTTCTCGGCCGCCGCGCGCCGGCTGGGCAAGGCCCAGTCGGTGGTCAGCGCGGCAGTGTCCAACCTCGAGATCGATGCCGGCAACGCGCTGTTCGACCGCAGCGGCCGCTACCCGGTGCTGACCCCGGCCGGCGAGCGCCTGCTGGCCGAGGCGCGTGTGATCCTGGAGCGCTGCGAGCATTTCCGCGGCGTGGCCAAGAGCCTGGGCGAGGGCGTCGAGACGCGGCTGGTGCTGGCGGTCGACGAGCTCTATCCGGAAGAGACGCTGGGCGCGCTGCTGGTGGAGTTTTCCGGGCGCTTCCCGGCGGTCGAGCTGGAACTGCTGTTCCCGCTGATGGAGGACGTCAGCCGGCTGGTGCTGGAGGGCGGCGCCGACCTCGGCATCATGTGGCGCCAGGAGGTGCTGCCGCCGGAGCTGGGCTTCCATGCGCTCGGCTGGATGCCGATGCAGATCCTGTGCGCGCCCGACCATCCGCTGGCGTCGCAGCGGGTGGACTGGGAAGAGCTCAAGCGCTACCGCCAGCTGATGGTCGCGACCCGCACCGACAGCGAGGAAAAGATGCGCCTGCGCGTGGCCGCCGACGTGTGGTGGGTGGAAAGCCAGTGGGTGATCGTCGAACTGGTCAAGCGCGGGCTGGGCTGGGCCTTCGTGCCGTGGCACGTTGTGGCCAATTCGCCGGCCGCGGCGCAGCTGGTGTCGCCGCCGCTGGCGTTCCAGCAGCAGGACTGGCCGGTGGCGATGGAGCTGGTGTGGCACAAGCAGCGGCCGCTGGGCAAGGCCGCCACCTGGCTGCGCGAGCGCATCTGCGCGCAGCCGCTGCCGAGCGCGCCGCAGCGCGGCGCCTAGCGCTGCCCGACGGTCGCGGGCGCGGCGGTTTGCCCGCCGGGACTTGCGCTGTCGCCACCACCCGCCGGCTGCGCGTGCCAGCCGCCGCCCAGCGCCTTGATCAGCACCACCGCCGCGGTGTACTGGCGGCCGGTGATCGACAGCGCGGTGCGCTCGGCGGTGTAGGCGCTGGTCTGCGCCGTCAGCACGTCGAGCAGGCCGGCGGTACCGGCGCGGTAGCGGTTGTTCACCAGCGCCAGCGCCTCGCGCGCCGAGCGCAGCGCGTCGTTCTGCACCACCGCCTCCTGTTCCAGCAGCCGCTGCGCGGCGAGGTTGTCCTCGACTTCCTGGAACGCGCCCAGCACGGTCTGGCGGTAGTTGGCCACGGTCTGGTCGTAGGCGGCCACCGCCTGCGCCTTGGCGGCGCGGCGCGCACCGCCGTCGAACAGCGTGCCGGCCAGGCCGCCCCCGATCGACCAGATCCGGTCCGGCAGCGACATCCAGCGCGCCAGCGTGCTGGCGGTCAGCCCGCCGCTGGCCGACAGCGACAGGGTCGGATAGTAGGCCGCCTGCGCCACGCCGATCTGCGCATTGGCCGACGCCATGCGCCGCTCGGCCGCGCCGATGTCGGGGCGGCGTTCCAGCAGCTGCGACGGCACCGCCGCCGGCACGCGCGGCGGCGCGGCGCGGAACTCGTCGGCGGCCAGCGACAGCGCTGCCGGCGGCTTGCCCACCAGCACGGCGATGGCATGTTCGAGCTGCGCGCGCGTGATCTGGATGTCGATCTGCTGCGCCTGCGCGCTCTTGAGCTGGGTCTCGGACTGCAGCACGTCGGAGCGCTGCGCGGTGCCCGCCGCGTACTGGTTCTGCACCAGCTGCAGCGACTTCTGGTAGTCGGCCACGGTGCGGTCCAGCAGCGCCTTCTGCGCATCGGCCACGCGCAGCAGGAAGTAGCTCTGCGCCAGCGTGGCCTGCGTCGACAGCAGGGTCGAGGCCAGGTCGGCCTCGCTCGCCTGCGCGCTGGCCTCGCTGCTTTCGACCTGGCGCCGCACGCGGCCCCACACGTCGAGCTCCCAGGTCGCCCCCAGCGTGGCGTTCTGCCCGTTGAGCGTGTTGCCGGTGACGCCGCGTGCGCGCGAGGCGCCGGCCTGCGCATCGACCAGCGGAAAGAAGCCGGCGCGTGCCGCCTGCAGCGATGCCACCGCCTGGCCGTACTGGGCTTCGGCGGCCTTGATGTTCTGGTTCGAGATCTGCACCTCGGCCATCAGCGCGTCGAGCTGCGCATCGCCGAACACGGTCCACCAGTCGGGGCGCGCCAGCGCGTCCTGCGGCTCGGCGGGTTTCCAGTCGCCGGTCCAGGCGGGCGTTGCGGCATCGGCTTCCTTGAAGGTTTCTGACACCGGCGCGTCGGGACGCTGGTAGTCGGGGCCGACGGCGCAGCCGGCCAGCAGCAGTGCGCACGCCAGTGGTACCGGCAGGGCATGGGACAGGAAACGGGTAAAAGCATTCATGTCGAGTCTTCGCAAATCTAGACGGCGGCCGGCTGGTCGGGCGTGCCGGCGCCGCGGCGGCGCTGGCGCCAGGCCTTCACCTTCAGGCGCCAGCGGTCCAGCGTCAGGTAGACCACCGGCGTGGTGTACAGCGTCAGCAGCTGGCTCACCACCAGCCCGCCGACAATGGAAATGCCCAGCGGCGCGCGCAGCTCGGCGCCATCGCCGCGGCCCAGCGCCAGCGGCACCGCGCCCAGCAGCGCGGCCATGGTGGTCATCAGGATCGGGCGGAAGCGCAGCAGGCAGGCGCGGTAGATGGCGTCGCGCGGCGACAGCCCCTCGCGCCGCTCGGCGTCGATGGCGAAGTCGATCATCATGATCGCGTTCTTCTTGACGATGCCGATCAGCAGGATCACGCCGATCAGCGCGATGATGCTGAAGTCGGTCTTCGAGGCCAGCAACGCCAGCAGCGCACCCACGCCGGCCGACGGCAGCGTCGACAGGATGGTCAGCGGGTGCACATAGCTCTCGTACAGCACGCCCAGCACGATATAGATCGTGATGAGCGCCGCCAGGATCAGGATCGGCTGGCTCTTGAGCGAGTCCTGGAACGCCTTGGCACCGCCCTGGAAGTTGGCGCGCAGGGTCTCCGGGGCGCCGATGCGCGCCATCTCGCGGTTGATGGCGTCGGTCGCCTGCGACAGCGAAGTGCCTTCGGCCAGGTTGAACGAGATCGTCGAGGCCGCGAACTGGCCCTGGTGGTTCACGCCCAGCGGCGTGCTGCTGGGCGTAACGCGCGCGAATGCGGCCAGCGGCACGCGGTTGCCGTTGCCGGTGACCACGTAGATGTCCTTGAGCGCATCGGGTCCCTGCAGGTATTCCTGGCTCAGTTCCATCACCACGCGGTACTGGTTCAGCGGATGGTAGATGGTCGACACCAGCCGCTGGCCGAAGGCATCGTTCAGCACCGCATCGACCTGCTGCGCGGTCACGCCCAGGCGCGAGGCCGCGTCGCGGTCGATGATCACCGAAGTCTGCAGGCCCTTGTCGTTGGTGTCGGTGTCGATGTCCTCCAGCCCCTTCAGGTTGGACAGCGCCGCGCGCACCTTGGGCTCCCACGCGCGCAGCACCTCCAGGTCGTCGGACTGCAGCGTGAACTGGTACTGCGAGCTGCTCTGGCGCCCGCCCACGCGGATGTCCTGCACAGACTGCAGGAACAGGCTGGCGCCGGGCTCCTTGGCCAGCTTGCCGCGCAGCCGGGCGATGATGGCGTCGGCCGATTCCTTGCGCTCAGACAGCGGCTTGAGCGTGACGAACATCTGCCCGGTATTGCGCTGCGAGCCGCCGGTAAAGCCGGTCACGTTGACCACCGCCGGGTCGGACTGGACGATCCTGATGAAGCTGTCGAGCTTGCCGCGCATGGCCTGGAACGAGGTGGCCTGGTCGGCACGGATAAAGCCGATCAGCCGCCCGGTGTCCTGCTGGGGGAAAAAGCCCTTGGGCACGATCACATACAGGTACACGTTGAGCGCGATGGTGGCGAGCAGCACCAGCCATACCAGCGGGCTCAGCCGCAGCGCGGTCGACAGCGAACGCGCATAGCCGTCATGCAGCCACTGGAACATGCGCTCGGTGGCGCGGAAGAAGCGTCCCTGTTTTTCCGGCTCCACCGGCCGCAGCATGCGCGCGCACATCATCGGCGTGGTGGTCAGCGAGACCACCAGCGACACCAGGATCGCCACCGACAGCGTGATCGCGAATTCCTGGAACAGCCGGCCGACGATGCCGCCCATCATCAGCAGCGGGATGAACACCGCGATCAGCGACAGGCTCATCGACAGCACCGTGAAGCCGACCTCGCGCGCGCCGCGCAGCGCCGCCGCCAGCGGCTTCATGCCGTCCTCGATATGGCGCGAGATATTCTCCAGCACCACGATGGCATCGTCGACGACGAAGCCGGTAGCGATGGTCAGCGCCATCAGCGACAGGTTGTTCAGCGAGAACCCGGCCAGGTACATCACCGAGAACGTGCCGATCAGCGAAACCGGCACCGCCACGCTGGGAATCAGCGTGGCGCGCACGTTGCGCAGGAACACGAACACCACCATGATCACCAGCGCCACCGAGATCATCAGCGTGTGTTCGACCTCGCGCAGCGAGGCGCGGATGGTGGGCGTGCGGTCCATCATCACGTCCATCGAGATCGCCGCCGGGATCATCTTCTGCAGCTGCGGCAGCATCTCGTTGACGCGGTCGACGGTCTCGATGATGTTGGCGCCGGGCGAGCGGTTCAGCACCAGCAGCACCGACGGCTTGCCGTTGGCCGAGCCGGCGTTGCGGATGTCCTGCACCGAATCGACCACGTTGGCGACATCGCGCAGCCGCACCGGCACCGCGAACGCATTCGGGCCGCTGGTGGCGCTGGTGCCGCCGGTGGCGCCGCTGGTGATGGTGGTGGTGCCGCTGCTGGTGGTGAGCGTGGTCACGGTGACGCCGTTGACCACCCTGGTGCTGACGCCGCCGCTGGCGGTGGCGTTGGCGGTGCTGGCGATCAATGCCCCGGCCGACGCCGACGAGTACGTGCCCGGCGTGGCGTAGCGGATGATCAGCGGCATGTAGTCTTCCGCCTTCATCGCCTGGTCGTTGGCGTAGACCTGCCAGTTGTTGCTGGCGTTTTCCAGCGTGCCCAGCGGCCGGTTGGCGTTGGTCGCGCTGATGGTGTTGCGCACGTCCTCGAGCGAGATGCCGTAGTTGTTGAGCGCGGTCGGGTTCAGTTCGACCCGCACCGCCGGCAGCGAGGCGCCGCCGATGGTGACCTGGCCCACGCCTTCGACCTGCGACAGCTTCTGCGCCAGGATGGTCGAGGCCGCGTCGTACAGCTGCCCGCGCGTCATGGTCGGCGAGGTCAGCGCGATGATCATGATCGGCGCGTCGGCCGGGTTGACCTTGCGGTAGGTCGGGTTGTTGGGCAGGCTGGTCGGCAGCGTCGCGCGCGAGGCGTTGATGGCGGCCTGCACGTCGCGCGCGGCGCCGTCGATATTGCGCGACAGGTCGAACTGCAGCGTCACCCGCGTCGAGCCCAGCGAGCTGCTCGAGGTGATCTCGGTCACGCCGGCGATGGTGCCGAGCGCGCGCTCCAGCGGCGTGGCCACGGTGGCGGCCATGGTTTCCGGGCTGGCGCCCGGCAGCGACGCCGATACCGAAATGGTGGGGAAGTCGACCTGCGGCAGCGGCGACACCGGCAGCAGCCGCAGTGCCGCCAGCCCGGCCAGCAGGATGCCGAGCGTCAGCAACGCGGTCGCGACCGGGCGATGGATAAAGGCGGCCGAGAGATTCATGCTCAGACCGGCTCCTCGCCCGTGCCGCCTTCCTCCGGATCACCGAAGCGGCGCTTGCGCCAGCCCTTCACGCGCGTCGCCACGCGGTCGAAGGCCAGGTAGATCACCGGCGTGGTGAACAGCGTCAGCACCTGGCTGACCAGCAGGCCGCCGACCATGGTCACGCCCAGCGGCCGGCGCAGCTCGCTGCCGATGCCCGAGCCCAGCATCAGCGGCAGCGCCGCCAGCAGCGCGGCCATGGTGGTCATCAGGATCGGGCGGAAGCGCAGCAGGCAGGCCTGGAAGATCGCGTCGCGCGGCGACATGCCCTGCTCGCGCTCGGCCTCGAGCGCGAAGTCGATCATCATGATCGCGTTCTTCTTGACGATGCCTATCAGCAGGATGATGCCGATGATGGCGATGATGCCCAGGTCCTGCCCCGCCACCAGCAGCGCCAGCAGCGCGCCGACCCCGGCCGACGGCAGCGTCGACAGGATCGTGACGGGGTGGATGGTGCTTTCATACAGCACGCCCAGCACGATATACATGGTCACCACCGCGGCCAGGATCAGCCACAGCGTGTTCGACAGCGAGGCGCGGAACGCCAGCGCCGCGCCCTGGAAGCTGGTCTGCATCGAGATCGGCAGCCCCAGTTCCTGCTCCACCCTGGTGATCTTGTCGACCGCGGCGCCGAGCGACTCGCCATGCGCCAGGTTGAACGAGATCGTCGCCGCCGGGAACTGCCCCTGGTGGTTGATCACCAGCGGCCCGGTGCGCTCGGTGATGCGCGCGAACGCGCCCAGCGGCACCTGCCCGCCGGACGAGGACGGCAGCCGCAGGTCGGCCAGCGACTGCGGGCTGGTGCGGAATTCCGGCATGGTCTCGAGCACCACGCGGTACTGGCTCGACTGCGTGAAGATGGTCGACACCAGCCGCTGGCCGAAGGCGCTGTACAGCGCGCTGTCGATCACCGCGGTGGTGATGCCGAAGCGCGCCGCGGCGTCGCGGTCGATATCGACATAGGCGCGCAGGCCGTTGTTCTGCTGGTCGCTGGTGACATCGCGCAGCTCGGGCTCCTGGCGCAGGCGCTCGACCAGCTTCGGCACCCACGTCGCCAGCGTCGCGGGATCGGGGTCTTCCACCGTGAACTGGTACTGCGTGCGCGAGACCTTGTCCTCGATGGTCAGGTCCTGCACCGGCTGCGTGAACAGCGACACGCCGCCGAGGTCGTGCACCGCCTGCTGCAGCCGCTGCGTCACCACGTCGATCGGATCGCGCTCGTCCTTGGGCTTGAGGTTGATCAGCATGCGCCCGGCATTGAGCGTGGCGTTGGTGCCGTCCACGCCGATGAACGACGACAGGCTCGCCACCGCGGGGTCCTGCATCACCACCTTGGCCACCGCCTCCTGCTTGCGCGCCATGGCGCTGAACGAGGTGGTCTGCGCGGCCTCGGTGATGCCCTGGATCACGCCGGTGTCCTGCACCGGGAAGAAGCCCTTGGGCACCAGCAGGTACAGCAGCACCGTCAGCGCCAGCGTGGCCACCGCCACCACCAGCGTGGCCTTCTGGCGGTCGAGCACCCACTCCAGGCCGCGGCCGTAGCGCTCGATCACGTTGTCGAAGAAGCGGCCGGTGGCGCGGTGGAAGCGCGACAGCTTTTCTTCCGGCACATGGTGCAGCAGCCGCGCGCACATCATCGGCGTGAGCGTCAGCGACACCACCGCCGAGATCAGGATCGACACCGCCAGCGTGATCGCGAACTCGCGGAACAACCGCCCGACCACGTCGCCCATGAACAGCAGCGGGATCAGCACCGCCACCAGCGAGAACGTCAGCGAGATGATGGTGAAGCCGATCTGCTTCGAGCCCTTGAGCGCCGCCTGCATCGGCGAATCGCCCTTCTCGATGTAGCGCATGATGTTCTCGATCATCACGATCGCGTCATCGACGACGAAGCCGGTGGCGATGGTCAGCGCCATCAGCGTCAGGTTGTTGATCGAGAAGCCGGCCAGGTACATCACGCCGAAGGTGCCGACCAGCGACAGCGGCACCGCCACGCCCGGGATAATGGTGGCGGGGATATTGCGCAGGAACAGGAAGATCACCAGCACCACCAGCGCGATCGCCAGCAGCAGCTCGAACTGCACGTCCTCGACCGACGCGCGGATGGTGGTGGTGCGGTCGGTCAGCAGCTGCACGTGCACCGACGCCGGCAGCGCGTTCTGCAGCTGCGGCAGCAGCGCCTTGATGCGGTCGACCACCTCGATCACGTTGGCGCCGGGCTGGCGCTGGATGTTCAGCACGATCGCGGGCTTGTCGTTGGCCCATGCGGCCAGCCGGCTGTTCTCGGGGCCGTCGACGATCTCGGCGACGTCGGTGATGCGGATCGGCGCGCCGTTCTTGTAGCCCAGGATGATCTGGCGGTATTCGTCGGCCGAGCGCAGCTGGTCGTTGGCGTCGATGGTGGAGGCCCGTTGCGGGCCGTCGAAGCTGCCCTTGGCGCCGTTGACGTTGGACGCGCCGATGGCGGTGCGCAGGTCGTCGATCGACATGCCCAGCGACGCCAGCGCGGCCGGGTTGGCCTGGATCCGCACCGCCGGGCGCTGGCCGCCGCTGATGGTGACCAGGCCCACGCCCTGGATTTGCGAAATCTTCTGCGCCACGCGCGTGTCGACCATGTCCTGCAGCTTGGGCAGCGGCATGGTGTCGGAGGTCATGGCGATGGTCATGATCGGCGCGTCGGCCGGGTTGACCTTGCTGTAGACCGGCGGCATCGGCAGGTCCGATGGCAGCAGGTTGCTGCCGGCGTTGATCGCGGCCTGCACCTCCTGCTCGGCCACGTCCAGCGGCAGCGTCAGCTCGAACTGCAGCGTGATCACCGACGCCCCCCCTGACGAGGACGACGACATCTGCTTCAGGCCCGGCATCTGGCCGAACTGGCGCTCCAGCGGCGCGGTCACCGACGAGGTCATCACGTCCGGGCTGGCGCCGGGGTAGAGCGTGGTGACCTGGATGGTGGGATAGTCGACCTCGGGCAGCGCCGACAGCGGCAGCAGCCGGTAGGCCACCAGCCCGGACAGCAGGATGGCCAGCATCAGCAGCGCCGTCGCGACCGGGCGCTCGATGAAGAGGCGGGACGGGTTCATGCGGCGTCCTTACGGCTGCGGCGCGCGCGCGGCCGGTGCGCTGGCGCCGGCTTCGCGGTGGCGGCGGCGTTCGCCTTGCGGCGCCGAAGCGGCCGCCGGGGCGGTATCGGCCTGCGCGCCGCTGGCAGCGCCAGCGCCATCGCGATGGCGCCGTCCGCGCGCGCGCGGCTGGCTGGCCGGCGTTACCGCGGCGGCGCGCGCGGCCGGGTCGACGGTTTCGACCGTCATGCCTTCCTTGAGCCGGTCGGCGCCGTCGACCACCACGCGCTGGCCGGGCTGCAGCCCCTTGAGCACCGCGGTACGGGTGCCGTCGCCGGGGCCCAGCTCGACCACCTGCACCTTGACCTGGCTGGCTTCGTCGACGGTATAGACGAAGGTGCCCTGCTGGCCGCGCTGGATCGCCGCCACCGGGATCACGGTGGCGTCCCGGAGCGTATCGACGCGCGTGCGCACGTTGACGAACTGGTTGGGGAACAGCATGCCGTCGGCGTTGGGGAACACCGCCTTGAGCTTGACCGTGCCGGTGGTGGTGTCGATCTGGTTGTCGGTGGTCAGCAGCGTGCCTTCGCCAAGCTGGTTGCGCACCTGGCGGTCCCAGGCCTGCACCGGCAGCTTTTCGCCGGCGTTGAGCTTCTTCAGCACGGAGGGCAGATTGTCCTCGGGGATGGTGTACATCACCGCGATCGGCTGGATCTGCGTGATCAGCGCGATGCCGTTGGTGTCGCTGGTATTGACGATATTGCCGGGATCGACCTGGCGCAGGCCGATGCGGCCCGACACCGGCGCCACGATCTTCGTGTAGCCCAGCTGCAGGCGCGCGTTGGCGACATTGCCCTGGTCGGTCTTGACCACGCCCTCGTACTGGCGCACCAGCGCGTCCTGGGTATCGACCTGCTGCTTGGAGATCGAGTCCTGGCCCAGCAGCGTGCGGTAGCGCTGCTGGTCCAGCCTGGCGTTCTGCAGCAGCGCCTGGTCGCGCGCGAGCTGGCCCACGGCCTGGTCGAGCGCGGCCTGGAACGGGCGCGGGTCGATCTCGGCCAGCACGTCGCCGGCCTTGACCATCTGGCCTTCCTTGAACAGCACCTTGAGCAGCGGCCCGGACACCTGCGCGCGCACGGTCACGTTGGAGACCGGGGTCACGTTGCCGAGCCCGTTCAGGACCACGTCCATGTCGCGCTGGGCCACGGTGGCGACCACCACCGGCGAGCGCGGCATGCCGGCACGACCGCCGGGAGCTCCCGGACCGCCCGGGCCTCCCGCCGCGGGTCCGCTGGCTCCGCCGGGGCCCGCCGCGGCGCCTTTGGGGGCGTCGCCGCGCTGCGCATACCAGTACCAGCCGCCCCCGGCCAGCAGCAGCACCAGCAGCCCGGCATAGAGCCGGCGCCGGTTTCTGTGCGGCGGGCGCGAAGACGGGGGAAGGGAGGGGTTAGGTTGGCCTTGTTCGGGGTTGGACATGTCCGCAATCCTGGGAACGGTGCGCGTGGCGCACCGTCGTGTTCTGCTGGCAAGTGACGATGCCGCAGTATGCCGCATCGGCATGGGCGCCTGCCGGCCGTGCGGCGCGTGGGGCGCGCGCTGGGCGGCGCCGGCGGCAAGTCATGCGGCAAGGATAATGTGCGGGCGCGGACGCCCGTATTTCGGTGTCCGGCCGATTTATTACAGAGGATTACCAGGACCCCGGGTGTAACTTGCGGAAACAAAACCGTCCGGCCCCGCCGGCGTATGTGGCGCCGGGGCTGACTATCATGTGCCTATGCGAACGAACCAGCCTACCCAGATCCTTGTCGTCGACGACGATCCCGAACTGCGCGACCTGCTGCGCGAGTACCTGACCCAGCAGGGCTTCGCCGTCTCGGTAATGCATGACGGCGACGGCCTGCAGGCGCGCCTGGAGCGCGAGCGGCCGGCGCTGATCGTGCTGGACCTGATGATGCCCAAGGTCGACGGCCTGACCGCGCTGCGCAACCTGCGCGCCCGCAACGACGATATCCCGGTGATCCTGCTCACCGCCCGCAGTGACGAGATCGACCGCATCGTCGGCCTCGAGATCGGCGCCGACGACTATCTCGGCAAGCCGTTCTCGCCGCGCGAGCTGCTGGCGCGCATCAACGCCGTGCTGCGCCGCAAGCTGGCGCGCCCGGCGGCGGCGCCCGAGGACCGCGAGTCGGTCGCCTTCGGCCCGTTCCGCGTCAACTTCCGCCAGCGCACGCTGACGCGTGCCGGCCAGGCGCTGTCGATCAGCGATACCGAGTTCGCGCTGCTCAAGCTGCTGCTGATGCATCCGCTCGAAGTGCTGTCGCGCGAGCGCATCGTCGAGCTGATGTACGGCAGCGCCAGCGGCATCAGCGACCGCGGCATCGACGTGCAGATCTGGCGCCTGCGCCGGCTGCTGGACGAGGACGCGCAGCGCCCGCGCTATATCCAGACCGTGCGCGGCCGCGGCTACACCTTCGTGCCCGACGAAGCGGAAGAGATTCCCGCGGGCTTCCCCGAATAATCCGGCGCCGCCAGAACTGCTTCCCGATGAAGTTGCGACGTATCGATACCCTGTTCGGCCGCATTGCGCTGCTGATCGCCGCGGTGCTGGTGATCAGCCATTTCTCGTGGCTGGCCATCCTGCGCATGGACCGGCGCCAGCAGCAGGTCGACTATTCGGTGGAGCAGATGCTGTTCCAGCTCGACAGCATCGAGCGCGCGCTCGATGCGCGGCCCCCGGCGAAGCTGCCCAGCCTGGTGGAAACCGCCAACACCGCCGATGCCGACGAGCACGCCACCGCGCCCAAGGGCGGGCGCTCGCGCCGGCTGGTGGAGCAGTTCATCAGCCGCCTGCCGCAAGGCACCGAGATCCGGCTGGAGGACGAGACCACGCCGCGCATCTGGATCAAGCTGCCGAGCCGCGCCGACTGGATCGCGATGCCGATCCTTTGGGTCCACAACCCGCCGCCGGACAACCGGCTGGTGCCGGGGGTGATGCTGGTGGTGGGCGTGGCGATCGTGTTCGCCGTGTTGATCGCGTGGCAGATCCAGCGCCCGGTGCGCGACATGGCGAACGCGGCCGCGCTGCTGTCGCGCCAGCACGCCGTGCCGCCGCTGCGCGAGCGCGGCCCGCACGAGCTGCGCCAGTTGATCGAGCGCTTCAACCGCATGGTGGCCGACCTCGCGCGCATCGACCAGGAACGCAACACCATGCTGGCCGGCATCGCCCACGACCTGAAGACACCGCTGGCGCGGCTGCGCCTGCGCGCCGAGATGCTGGCCGACCCCAAGGCCGCGGCCGGGGTCACGCGCGACGTCGACTCAATGGCGGCCATCGTCGAGCAGTTCCTGAGCTTCGCGCAGACCAGCGAGTCGACCGCGCGGCCGGTGCCGGTGGACCGGCGCGTCAACGAGCTGGCCGCCTCGCTGGCCGAGCAGGAGCGCCAGGTGGTGCTGTCGCTGGGCGCGGGCGAAGGCTTCCGCATGATCGCCACGCAGCTTGACCGCATCGTCGGCAACCTGGTCGACAACGCCTACGCCTATGGCAAGCCGCCGGTCTGCATCGCGACCTCGCGCACGCCGGACGGCTACATGCTGGTGGTGGAAGACCAGGGCGACGGCATTCCCGACCACGACAAGGAACGCGCCACGCTGCCGTTCGTGCGGCTGGACCCGGCGCGCGGCGGCAATGCGCATTCCGGGCTGGGGCTGGCGATCGTGGATCGTCTGGTGCGGCAGGCGGGGGGGAAGCTGAACCTGGTGAATGCCGAGGGGGGCGGGCTGCGGGTGGAGATGGTGTTTGGAGCGGCTACGGTCTGACGGCCCCGCTTGTTTGCTCCCCTCTCCCGCCTGCGGGATGTATGGACCGGGGACATAGGTGACAGGTGTGCGAGGACATGGTTGACACTCCCGGGCAGATATCTGCCCGGGAGAACGAACCATGCCGTGGAGCGCCCGAGACACCATGAGCCTTCGCCTGGAGTTCATTGCCCTGGCTTCCCAGCCGGGATGCAACCGTCGGGAGCTGTGCCGACGGTTCTCGATCAGTCCACAAACCGCTTATAAGTGGCTGGCCCGGCATCGGCAGGAAGGCGCCGCGGGCTTGGCCGACCGGCCCCGGCGGCCGCACCACAGCCCCGAGCGCACCGCTGATTTCCTGGAGGAACTGGTGCTGATGCTGCGCCGCGAACACCCGACCTGGGGTGGGCGCAAGATCAGCCGCAGGCTGTCCGACCTGGGCCACGCCGAGGTGCCTGCGCCCAGCACGGTGACCTCGATCCTGCATCGGCATGGTCTGATCGATCCGCAGGCCAGCGCCCAGGCCACCCCCTGGCGGCGGTTCGAGCACGACGAACCCAACGAGCTGCTGCAGATGGACTTCAAGGGTCAGGTGCCCAATGAGCACGGCGTCTGCTTTCCGCTCACGCTGATCGACGACCATTCCCGCTTCAACCTGTGCCTGGCAGCCTGCGCGGACCAGCGCCGCCAGACGGTGCAGCAGCAGCTGATCGAGGCCTTCCGCCGCTACGGCCTGCCCCGGCGCATCACCATGGATAACGGCCCTCCATGGGGAGGCGGCGACGAAGAGGGACTGGGCTACACCAGGCTGACGGTCTGGTTAATGCAACTGGGCATCCGGGTCAGCCACTCACGGCCCTATCACCCACAAACACAGGGCAAGGACGAGCGGTTCCACCGCACCCTGAAGGCCGAAGTCCTGCAGCACCGCCGTTTCGTGGACAACACCGAGGCGCAGCAGGAGGTCTTCGATCGATATCGGTACGTGTACAACCACGAGCGGCCCCATCAGGCCCTGGACATGCAGGTGCCGGCCCAACGCTATCGCGTGAGCAACGTAGCCTACCCGGAGGCGCTGCCGGAGGTGCAGTACCAGAGCGGCGACCGTGTCTACAAGGTCGACAGCAGCGCACGGATCATGGTTGGCAACCGGCGCATCAAGATCGGCAAGGCGTTCATCGGCCAGTGGATCGCGCTACGCCCGACCCGGCGCGACGGCGTGTTAACCATATGGTTCAGCCGCTTTGAAATCGGCGAAATTAGCCTGCACGCCGCTGCGGCGTGCAGGCCACAAGCATCACCTAGGGACGTAACCCCCTGACGTCTACAATGTGTCCACCATGTCCTCGCACATGCGTCCACCATGTCCCCGGTCTATACACCCCGCTTGCGGGAGAGGGGCGGGGGTGAGGGCAGGCGTGTGGCAAGCATGAGGCCCGGGAACTTCGTGGACGCTCCCGCCCTCACCCCAGCCCTCTCCCGCAAGCGGGAGAGGGAGTACCCCGCCCGCGTGCTGATGCGGTCAGCCGTTGCGTTTGCCGGCCGATTGCATGTTCAAACCTTCTTCTTCTCCCCGATCCGGCTTTCCTTCCCGGCCAGCAGCTTGGCGATATTCTGCCGGTGCCGCGCGATCAGCAGCACGCTGATCGCAAAGATCGCTCCCGCCATCACGTCGACACCGTTCATCAGCACATGGAAGAACGGCGCGAAGATCGCCGCTACCAGCGCCGCCAGCGACGAGTAGCGGAAGAAGAAGGCGATGATCAGCCAGGTGGCCAGCGTGCCCAGGCCCAGGATGGGGTTGATCGCCAGCAGGATGCCGGCCGCGGTGGCCACGCCCTTGCCGCCGGCGAAGCGATGGAACACGGGGAACAGGTGGCCCAGGAACACTGCCAGCGCAACCATGGCGAGGCCGGTGTCGGTGAGGCCGTGCGCCGGGCCGAAGCGCGCCGCCAGCCAGACCGCCAGCCAGCCCTTCAGGGCATCGCCGATCAGCGTCAGGATTGCCGCCTTCTTGTTGCCGGTGCGCAGCACGTTGGTGGCGCCGGGGTTGCCCGAGCCGTAGGAATGCGGGTCCGGCAGCCCCATCAGCTTGCTGACGACCACAGCGAAGGAAACGGAGCCGATCAGGTAGGCGGCAAGGGCAAAAAGCAGATTGGCCATGTGGAGTGGGATGTTTTCAGGCTGGCGCGATTGTAGCGCGGCAGGGGCCTTGCCACGACTGTGACTACCCGGATTGGCGTGGAGGCTTGCTTCGGTCTGAAGCGGCGCCACGCGGCCGGCAAGTTCAGTCGGGCAGCGCGCACTGCACCGGCTGGGCGTCGAGCAGCGCGGGCAGCAGCTTCGGGTCCAGGCTGACCAGGTAGCCGCGGCGCCCGCCGTTGATATAGATGCGCGCCAGCTCCAGCACGGTCGCTTCCACGTACACCGGCATGCGCTTCTTCGTGCCGAACGGGGAGGTGCCGCCCACCAGGTAGCCGCTGTGCCGCTGCGCCACCTCGGGCTTGCACGGCTGCACGCTCTTGCGCCCGGTCTGGCGCGCCAGGTTCTTGGTCGAGACCGAGCAGTCGCCGTGCATCAGCACCACCAGCGGCTGCGCGCGCTCGTCTTCCATGATCAGGGTCTTGATCACGTCATGCTCGGGCACGCCCAGCTGGCGCGCCGATTCGCCGGTGCCGCCGTGCTCGACATAGTCGTAAGGGTGTTCGCCGAAGGTCACGCCTTGCTTGCGCAGGAATTGGGTGGCAGGGGTTTCGGAGACGTGCTTGGTCTTGCTCATGGCGATCCCGTGTGCCGTTTAGCCGCGCGGATGGTGCTGCTGGTGCAGCTCGCGCAGGCGTTCGCGGGCGACGTGGGTATAGATCTGGGTGGTGGAGATGTCGGCGTGCCCCAGCAGCAGCTGCACCACGCGCAGGTCGGCGCCGTGGTTGAGCAGGTGCGTGGCGAAGGCATGCCGCAGCGTGTGCGGCGACAGCGGGGCATGCACGCCGGCGTCGCGCGCGTGGCGCTTGATCAGATGCCAGAACGCCTGCCGCGTCATGCCCTCGCCGCGCTGCGTGACGAACAGCGCGTCGCAGGCGCGCCCGGCCAGCAGCACCGGACGCGCGTCAGCCAGGTAGCGCCGCAGCCAGTCGCCGGCCTGCTGGCCGAACGGCACCAGGCGCTCCTTGTCGCCCTTGCCGCCGACCACGCGCGCGACGCCCTCGTTCAGGCCGATCTCGACGGTCTTCATCTGGGTCAGTTCCGACACCCGCAGCCCGCTGGCGTACATCAGCTCGAGCATGGTGCGGTCGCGCAGCCCCAGCGGGGTGTCGGTGTCGGGCGCCTCCAGCAGCGCGTCGACCTGGGCCTCGGTCAGCGTCTTGGGGTAGCGCGGCGGCTGCTTGGCGGGGCGCAGCAGCAGGCAGGGGTCGGTCTGCACCAGGTGCTCGCGCAGCGCCCACTGGTAGAAGCGGCGGAACACCGCCAGGCGCCGGTTGGCGGACGACGCGCGCGTCTGCGTATGGCGCGCGCTGAAGTACGCCGACAGCGCGCCGTCGTCGGCGCCTAGCAGCTCGCCGCGCTGCTCCTGCTGCAGCCAGCGCGCCAGCAGCGTCAGGTCGCGCCGGTAGGCGTCGATGGTGTTGCGAGAAAGTCCGTCTTCCAGCCACAGCGCATCGCAGAAGCGGCTGACCAGGGCCAGGTCGGCAGCGCTGGCGACGGCGGTGAGCTCGGCTGCCGCCGGGGCGCCGCTCATATCAGCATGGCGCGCTCATGGCGCAGCAGCCAGCGTTTGACCTCGAGGTAAAAGCCGTCCTCGGCATGGTGCGAGAACCCGCCGATGCCGCGCGCCGAGACCACGCGATGGCAGGGCACAAGGATCGGGAACGGGTTCTGCCCGCACGCCTGGCCGACCGCGCGCGGCATCGCGCCGATGGCTTCGGCGATGGTGCCGTAGGTGGTGGTGGCGCCGCGCGGCACGGCGCAGATGGCCCGCCACACGCGCTGCTGGAAGGCACTGCCGGCGGCGGCCAGCGGCACG
Source organism: Cupriavidus nantongensis (assembly GCF_041726985.1). Lineage (GTDB taxonomy): Bacteria > Pseudomonadota > Gammaproteobacteria > Burkholderiales > Burkholderiaceae > Cupriavidus > Cupriavidus nantongensis_A. The sequence continues at coordinate 582,877 of NZ_CP168303.1, forward strand.
TCGAAAGCGCTGTCGGGATCGTCGTAATAGGCCGCCAGCTGCGCCGCCAGCCGCTGCGTCAGCGCATCGGCGGGGGCAAGCCCCTCGACGTGCCCGGGAAGGTACACGATGGCCCGGATGCGCGCGCCGTCCGTGCGCACTCCGATCTTGCCGAACGGGGCGGTAAGGATGGCGTCGTAGGATGCGGGCATGGCGGTCAGGCTGGGGCGAATGCTGGATTTTAGTGCTTTTCGGCGGAGGCAGAAAAAAAGGCCGCCTCGCGGCGGCCCTTTGGCGGTTGGTGTCACACCGGCAGGATTACTGCTCCAGCTTGATGTTCTGCACCTTGACCAGGTTCTTCATCTTGTCGAATTCCTTCTTGATCTCGGCCGCGTGCTGCGCCGGCGTGTTGCCCGACGGCTCGGCGCCGGCGGTGCGCAGGCGCTGCTGGAAGTCCTTGTCCTGCAGGGCCTTGACCGCGGCTTCGTTGAGCTTCTTGATGACCTCGTCAGGCGTGCCGGCCGGCGCCACCAGGCCGTACCAGGCCGGATCGTTCGGCTCCTTCAGGCCCATTTCGCCGAAGGTCGGCACGTTGGGCAGCGAGTCCAGGCGCTTGTTCCAGGCCACCACGATCGGGCGCAGCTTGTTGGCCTTGATGTAGGGCATCGACGACGGCAGGTTGTCGACCATGATCGGCACCTGGCCGGCCAGCACGTCGTTCAGCGCCGGGCCCGCGCCGCGGTACGGGATATGGACCATGAAGGTCTTGGTCGAGACCTTGAACTGCTCGCCCAGCATGTGGCCGAAGCCGCAGGTGCCCGACGACGCGTACGAATACTTGCCCGGGTTGGCCTTCAGCACGGCCAGGAACTCCTTGTAGTCCTTGGCCGGGAAGTTCGGGTTCACCGCGATCACGTTGGCCACGTTGGCCAGGTTGGTGATGGGCTTGAAGTCCTTGATCGGATCGTACGACAGCTTGGGGTTGCAGGCCGGGTTCACGGCCATGGTCGAGACCGTCGAGATGCCGATGGTGTAGCCGTCCGGCGCGGCCTTGGCGATGGCGTCGGCGCCGATCGAACCGCCCCCGCCGGCGCGGTTTTCCACCACCACCGGCTGGCCCAGGATGCGGCTCATCTGGTCCGCCGCGCCACGGCCGACGATGTCGGTGGTGCCGCCGGGGGCGAACGGAATGATCAGGCGGATCGGCTTGGTGGGGTAGCTCTGGGCTTGCGCCGCGGTGGCGGCGGCCGCCAGGGCCAGGGTCAGTGCGAGTTTGCCAGCTTGCATGAGATCATGTCTCCCGTCAGAAATCCGGGCAGGGTGCCGCCCGGAAAGCAAAAAAACCGTCGCAGTGCCACAGGTCGGGCGGTGCGCCGGCAGCGTAATCTGGGTCAGCCGCCCAGCAGGCCGCGCTTGACGCCGGCGTCGACCGGGCGTTCGCCCAGGTACACGCGCAGCAGCGCCTGGTAAAAGTCTTCGCCGGGAATCGGCCGGCCGCGCGGCGTGCCGTTGATGGCCACGACCGTCCCCGTTTGCGGCGAAAAATCCAGGTTGATGACATCGCCCTTGTGCGCGGTGCCGATCTCGCCCAGGGTGCGCTCGAACTGTACCAGCCGCGCCGCCAGCGCCTGCATCTGCGCCTCGCTGTGGTTGTCGCGCATGCCCTGGCGGATCGCGCGAACCACCGCCGGTGGCTCGGTCTCGCGCAGGATGCGTAACTGTAGCCGCTTGGCGCCGGACGTGCCCAATACCACGGCCGCATTGCGAGCCTTTTCTTGCAGGTACAGCGCGGCCACGTAGCCCTTGGTCAGGAAGCCGGTGCGCAGCGCCGCGCCATTGAGCTGCAGTTCCTTGCCGCCCACGCGCGCCGCGTCGTCGAAACGCACGCCGGCGATCTCGACCGCGCGCGCCGGCCCCGGCACGGCATGTACCACGGCCGCGGCGCCGAGCGCCGCCAGCACGACGGCCAGGCGCAGGCGGCGGCCCGGCCGGAAGCCAGGGCAGAAGCGGGAGCGGAGGAGGGTGTCCACGCGCAGGCGCGTGGTACAGATGCGGGACAACATGGCGGCAGGCGTACAACTTGGCATGTCATGCTGCCCGAAATCTGGAAAAATACCTATCCGTATCTGCCCTAGTCTGCACATTCCGGCTTTTTTGCCGTTATCTCTCCCCGCGGCTGTTTCTGTGCGATGGCTGCCCGGGCAGTGCCGCGCCATGCCACTGCCACTACAACAACAACCATAGATGTCTTCCGCCCTCCTGCTGGTCCCGGACTTCAGCCTGATCCTGATCGGCTGGCTGCTGGTGCGCTATTCCCCGTTCGACCGCGCCTTCTGGGGCGGGGTGGAGCGGCTGGTCTACTTCGTGCTGTTCCCGGCCCTGCTGCTGCAGTCGACCAATACCGCGGTGCTGGATTTCTCCTCGACCTCGGCCATGCTGGGGCTGGCGCTGCTGGTGCTGGCCACCGGCCTGGCCGGCGGCTACGCCGTCAAATGGGTGCTGCGCCCGGACCCGGTCAGCTTCGCCTCGGGGCTGCAGACCGCGTTTCGCTTCAATTCCTATATCGGGCTGGCGCTGGCCGCGCGGCTGGGCGGCTCCGAAGGGCTGGCGCTGATGGCGGTGATCGTCGGCTGCACCGTGCCGCTATGCAACGTGGCGGCGGTGTGGGCGCTGGCCCGGCATGGCCAGGCCGCGCTGTGGAAGGAACTGGCGCGCAACCCGCTGATCCTGGCCACCGCCGGCGGCCTGGCGACCAACCTGATGGGGCTGCACGCGCCCGAGGTGCTGGGCATGACGCTGAACCGGCTCGGCTCGGCGTCGACCGCGCTGGGTCTGATGACGGTGGGCGCCGGCCTGCAGATGAGCGGCGCCACCGGCACCGCCGGGCCGGTGGCGTGGTGGACCGGGGTCAAGCTGGTGGCGATGCCGTGCGTGGCCTGGCTGGTGGGGCGGCACCTGCCGCTGACCGCGCTGCAATACCAGATCGTGGTGCTGTACGCCTCGCTGCCGACCGCCTCCAGTGCCTACATCCTGGCCGTGCGCATGGGCGGCAACGGGCCGATGGTGGCGGCGACGATCTCGCTGATGACGGTGGCCGCGATCGTCACCACGCCACTGTGGCTGGCGCTGGTGAGCTGACCTGAGCGGGGGGCTGGTGATCAGCCGGCCCGTTGCGCCGGCGGGCCGCCCTGCGCCAGGGCCCAGTCGATATGTTCCTGCACCATGGGGGTGGCGGTCTCGCGCCGCGCCAGCAATGCCGCACGGATGCGTGCGGCCAGTGCCGCGTCTTCGGCGCGCGTGCCCGACAATGCCGTGCGCAGGCTGTTGCCCAGCCCCACCGCCAGGTTGCGCAGCCAGCGCTCGTGGCCGATGCGGCGGATCGGGCTGCCTTCGAGGCGCTGGTTGAATTCCGCTTCGGTCCATTGGAACAGCGCCACCATGTCGGGCGCGTCCAGGCCATTGCGCACATCGAAGTCCGGCACCGTGGCCACGTGCGCGAACTTGTTCCACGGGCAGGCCAGCTGGCAGTCGTCGCAGCCGTAGACGCGGTTGCCCATCGGGGCGCGGAATTCCACCGGGATCGCGCCCTTGTGCTCGATGGTGAGGTAGGAAATGCAGCGGCGCGCATCGAGCCGGTAGGGCGCGACGATGGCCCGTGTCGGGCAGATGTCCAGGCAGCGGTGGCAACTGCCGCAATGGCCGGATTCGGGCGGATCGGCCGGCAGCGGGATGTCGACCAGGATTTCGCCGAGGAAGAACATCGAGCCGCCGTCGCGGTCCAGCAGCAGCGTATGCTTGCCGCGCCAGCCCAGTCCGCCCTGGCTGGCCAGCGCCACTTCCATCACCGGGGCCGAATCGGTAAAGACGCGGTAGCCGAACTTGCCGATCTCGGCCTCGATCCGGCTGGCCAGTTGCTGCAGGCGGCTGCGCAGCACCTTGTGATAGTCGCGTCCGCGTGCGTACAGCGACACCACCGCGGTGGCCGGGTCGTCCAGCCGCGCCAGCTCGTGGCGGCGCCAGTCGGCGGCCTGCGCGTGCGCGCCGGCAACCGGGACATAGGGCATGCGCGCCACGATCGCGCGCACCGTGCCGGGCACCAGTTCGGCCGGACGGGCGCGCCGCAGGCCGTGGTTGGCCATATAATCCATGTCGCCGTGGTAGCCCTGCGCCAGCCAGGCCAGCAGTCCGGGCTCGGCGTGCGCGAGGTCGACATCGGCGATGCGCACCGAGGCAAAGCCCAGCGCCGCGCCCCATGCGCGGATCGACGCGGCCAGCGCCGCAAGCTCCCCCGGGCCCGCGGCCGCATGGCCGCTGGTTTTTGGTACTGGTGTGGGCGGCGCATCCGCCTGCCCGGGGGCGACTCGGTCGATCATTCCTGAATTGTACGCAATGCCCTTGCTCGAAGAACGCACCCTGACGCTGCCCGACGAAGCCGCCACCGCGCGCTTGGGCGCCGCGCTGGCCGCCGCCGTGCAGGCCATGCCGCCGCGCACGGTGCACGTGCAGCTGTCCGGGGACCTGGGCGCCGGCAAGACCACGCTGTCGCGCGCCGTGCTGCGCGCGCTGGGCCATGCGGGCAAGGTCCGCAGCCCCACCTATACGCTGTGCGAGCCCTATGACGTCGCGCGCGCCGACGGCTCGCCGCTGACGGTCTACCACTTCGACCTGTACCGCTTTGCCGATCCCGAAGAGTGGCTCGACGCGGGTTTTCGCGACTGCTTCGCCGAACCGGCCTTCAACCTGGTCGAGTGGCCGGAGAAGGCCGGGCGCCTGCTGGGGGAACCCGACCTGCACGTGTTGCTCCAATCGGACATGGCCGGCGCCGATGACACCGGCGAGCGGCGGATCGCGACGCTGCGCGCCTATACTCCCACTGGACTTACCTTGCTGAACGCATGCTGATCAAGCGACTTGCCACCGACCGCCCCGATGGACCCGACGGCCTCATGCAGGCGCGCCGCAAATGGATGGCGCAGGCGCTGAAGCTGGGCGCCGGCACCGCCGTGCTGACGCTGGCCGGTCCGCAGATCGCGTTCGGCGCCGGCATCGTCGCGGTGCGCGTGTGGCCGGCGGAGGACTACACCCGCGTTACCATCGAATCGGACTCGCCGCTGGCCGCGGTGCACCAGATGATCCGCGACCCCGACCGGCTGGTGGTGGACATCGACGGCCTCGACCTGTCGCCCACGCTGCGCGAGCTGGTAGCCAAGATCACGCCGAACGATCCGTATATCCAGACCGTGCGCGTCGGCCAGAACCGCCCGCGCGTGGTCCGCATGGTGTTCGACCTGAAGGAAAACGTGGCGCCGCAGGTGTTCACGCTGGCGCCCATCGGCAGCTACCGCAACCGGCTGGTGTTCGACCTGTACCCGGTCAACCCGCCCGACCCGCTGTGGAAGCTGGTGCGCGACACCGAGGAAAAGCAGCGCCGCTTTGCCACTTCCGACCCGGCGCCGGGCGCGGAAGGCATCGCCGGCGCACCGGCCGGCGCCGAGGAAGACGCCATCGGCGCGCTGGTGCGCCGCTTCGACGAGAAGGGCGAGGTGCCGCCCACCACCGCACCGCCGCCGGTGGCCGCGGCCCGGCCGCGGCCATCGACACCGTCCACGGCGCCGGTGCCGCCGGTGCCGGCCCCGAATGCCCCGGTGGTGCCGCCGGTCGCGCGCGACAATCCCACCGCCGAGCGTCCGTTCAAGATGCGCCGCCTGCTGACCGTGGCGATCGACCCCGGCCATGGCGGCGAAGACCCCGGCGCGATCGGCGCGGCCGGCTCGCGCGAGAAAGACGTGGTGCTGCAGATCGCGCACCGGCTGCGCGCCAAGATCGACGCCCAGCCCAATATGCGCGCGATGATGACGCGCGACGCCGATTTCTTCGTGCCGCTGAACGTGCGCGTGCAGAAGGCACGCCGGGTGCAGGCAGACCTGTTCGTGTCGATCCACGCCGACGCCTTCCTGTCGCCCGAGGCGCGCGGCGCGTCGGTGTTCGCGCTGTCCGAGCGCGGCGCGTCCAGCACCGCGGCGCGCTGGCTGGCCAACAAGGAAAACGCGTCCGACCTGATCGGCGGCGCCAACATGGGCAACAAGGATGCGCAGGTGGCGCGCGTGCTGCTGGACTTGTCGACCACCGCGCAGATCAACGACAGCCTGCTGGTGGGCAAGGCCGTGCTGGGAGAGATCGGCGGCATCAACAAGCTGCACAAGGCCCGCGTCGAACAGGCCGGGTTTGCCGTGCTGAAGGCCCCGGACATCCCGTCGATCCTGATCGAGACCGCCTTCATCAGCAATCCGGAAGAAGAGCGCAAGCTCAACGACAACGCGCACCAGGAACAGCTGGCCAATGCCATCCTGAAGGGCATCCGCTCGTACTTCGCGCGCAATCCGCCGCTGTCGAAGAATCCGTCGGTCTGACCAGCCGCGCGGGCGGCAGGCGCAAAAAAAACCGGGGCACGCCCCGGTTTTTTCACGGTGGCGCGCTTCAGGCGCGCGCCGGGGCCTGGTCCTCCAGCAGCGCATCGCGGTTGGCATAGCGCGACGCGATCACCGAGCAGACGATCAGCTGCAGCTGGTGATAGACCATCAGCGGCAGCACCAGCAGGCCCAGCGCCGGATGGCCGGCAAACAGGATCTTGGCCATCGGGATGCCGTTGGCGAGGCTCTTCTTCGAGCCGCAGAACACCGCGGTGATCTCGTCCTCGACGGAAAAGCCCAGCCGGCGCGCGGTCAGCGTGGTGAAGCCCAGCACCACGAACAGCAGCACCGCGGCGATGCCCATCACCGCGCCGATGGTCTGCCACTGGTACTGGTGCCACAGGCCTTCGGCGGTGGCGTCGCAGAAGGACGAATAGACGATCAGCACGATCACGCCGCGGTCGACCTTGTTGGTGATGTGCTTCTTCTTTGCGAGCCAGCTGCCGATCAGCGGGCGCAGCAGCTGCCCCAGCGCGAACGGCAGCAGCAGCTGCAGCGCCACGCCGGTCAGCGCCTTGCCCAGCGGCATCGACGCGCCGCTGGCGCTGATCACCAGCCCCATCAGCAGCGGCGTCACCAGCATGCCGATCAGGCCCGAGATGGTGGCGTTGAAGATCGCGCCCGAGACATTGCCGCGCGCCATCGAGGTCATGGCCACCGACGACGACACCGTGGACGGCAGCGCGCACAGGAAGAACACCCCCAGCAGCAGGTCGGCCGGCAGCGTATTGCGCAGCGACAGCATCAGCAGCGCGCCTACCACCGGGAACACCACGTAGGTGAAGACCTGCACGAACACGTGCAGGCGCCAGTGCTTGGCGCCCGCCACCAGCTTGTCGCGCGACAGCGCCGCGCCGTGCAGGAAGAACACCAGCGCCACGCCCAGGCTGGTCACTACGCCGAGCTGCAGCGGGCCGTCGCCGGTGCCGAGTTCGGGCGCGGCCAGCGCGATGGCGATGGCGGTCAGCATGACGAGCACAAAGCCGTCGATCAGGTCATAAAGCTTCTTGAGATTGCGGACAATACGGGACATGACTGCGGGTGAAATCCTGCGATGTTAGGGTTTTGCCTAGTATTGGACGCTAGCCGGGTCTAGAATGCAAATTCATTTATAGAATCTATTTATCCGGTTGTTGCATGAATTACACATTGCGGCAGTTGCGCGTGTTCCTGGCCGTGGCCAGCAGCGGCGGCTTCAGCCGGGCGGCGGACGCGGTCGGACTGACCCAGCCGGCAGTCAGCCGGGGCGTTGCCGAGCTGGAAGACGCGCTCGGCGTGCGCCTGCTTGACCGCACCACGCGCGAAGTGGTGCTGACCGAGGCCGGCCATGCGCTGGCGCCGGCGCTGGAGCGGCTGCTCGGGCAACTGGACGACACCCTCGAAGAAACGCGGCAGCTAGGTGAGCGCTATCGCGGTCGCGTAGTGATAGCCGGCGCGCCGACCATTTCCGCCCGGCTGATGCCGCTCTACGTGGCCGCCTGCGCCGCGCAATATCCGGAAATCCGCCTGACCGTGCGCGACAACGTCCAGGCCGACGGGCTGGAGCAGGTCCGCGCCGGCGCGGTGGACTTCGGCGTGCTGATCGACCCGCTGGTGCGCGACGGCCTGCTGGTGGAGCCGGTGGCGACCGACCCGTTCTGCTTCGTTTGCCGGCGCGACCATCCGCTGGCGCAGGCGGAATCGGTGCCGTGGTCGGCGCTGCATGGGATGCGGCTGGTGTTGCTGGACTTTGCCTCGGGCAGCCGGCCGCTGATCGACCGCGTGTTCGGCCGCCACGGCGTGGTGCCGCAGGTGGTGCAGGAGCTGGGCCATTCGGCCAGCGTGTTCGGCATGGTCGAGGCCGGCATCGGCGCATCGGTGCTGCCGTCGTTCTCGCTGCCGCTGCCGGCGGCGTCGCCGCTGGTGTGGCGCCCGCTGGTGCCGTGCGAGGAACGCAGCATCGTCATGGTGCGGCGTGAGGACCGCTCCTTGTCGCCGGCCGCGGCGGCGGTGTGGGAACTGGTGCGGCGCCTGACGGTGCGGGCCGAGGCGCCGACGATCAGCGCCGCGGCCTGAGCAGGCTTGCTCCTGTCAGCGCGCGGTGACCATCACCGCTTCCAGCTCGAAGCTGCCGTCTGCCTGCACGCGATAGTGCTCGCGCACTTCCGCGGGCGCCACCTGCCACAGGTGCCGGATCGCGTCCACCGCCACCGGCGGCGTGCGCATGCGCTGCACCCAACTGTCGAACTCGATGCCGATGCGCCAGGTCGCCGATACGGCGATGGCATCCGCGGCAAAGCCCGCGGCTTCGAACATCGCGCGCCAGCCCGCCGGGGTGTAGTCGCGCACGTGCGAGGGGTCGCGCAGCAACTCGACCGATTGCAGCCAGGTATCGCGCAGCGGGTCCGGCGCGCCGGCGATGTCGATCATCACCACCTTGCCGCCGGGCTTGAGCACGCGACGGATCTCGGCCAGCGCGGCCGGCACGTCGCGCCAGTGGTGCGCGCTCATGCGCGACACCACCGCGCAGAAGCTGGCATCGTCGAACGGCAGTTGCTCGGCCGCGCCCTGGCGGGTGCGCAGGTTGGCCAGCCCGCGCTCGCGCGCCGCGGCCTCGACCACCGCCAGCATGTCGGCCGACAAATCGTAAGCGGTCACCTCGCCCGCTACCGCGGCGGCGGCAAAGCTGGCATGGCCGGCGCCGCAGCCCAGGTCGAGCACGCGGCTGCGCGCGCGGTTGGCCGCGGGAATCAGCGCGGCCAGTTCGTCCTTCAGTTGCTGCAGGTCGGCGCCGCTGGCGTGGACCGCGCTGGTGAGATAGGCGCTGGCGGTGGCGCCGAACTGGGCGGCGACGAGTTCCTGTTGCTGCATGGTGCTGGGCTCCTATAAGCCGCGGCCGAGCCAGGTCGGGCGGGGCTGTTGTTGTCGGGGAGGGGGATTGCCCGCGAGGCGGGTTCGGCATACTGTAGGCGGGCTGTTTTCCCGGTACAAGTCATCGCTTTATCCTGGTATAAGCGCCACCAGCCTGCCATGCCGCCACTCGCCCGAACTGAAGATCCGCCATCCCCGCCCGCCTCGCGCGAAGCCGTGCTCGGCGCCTTCCTGCGCGCGCACCGCGAACGCCTGGCGCCGGCGGACGTGGGGCTGGCGCCCGGCCAGCGCCGGCGCACTCCGGGGCTGCGCCGCGAGGAGGTCGCGCAACTGGCGGGCCTCAGCACGACCTGGGTCACGTGGCTGGAGCAGGGCCGGCCGGTGGCGCTGTCGGCGCGCGCGCTCGCCAGCCTCGCCGCGGCGCTGCGGCTGTCGCGCGCCGAACGCGCCTATCTGTTCGAACTGGCCGGCCGGCGCGATCCTCAGCACGCCGGCGGTGAGCCGGTGCCGCCCGCGGTGCTGGCCAGCGTGCATGCGATCGACGGACCGGCGTACCTGCTCGACCGCCAATGGACCGCGCTGGCCTGGAACGCCGCGGCCGCGGACCTGTTCATCGGCTGGCTTGACGCCGCCGCCACCGAGCGCAACCTGCTGCGCGCAATGTTCCTGTCGCCGGCGCTGCAGGCGCTGGTGCAGGACTGGCCGCACCGCGCCGCACGCCTGGTGGCCGAATTCCGCGCGCACAGCATCCGCCACGCCGATGCGGCGCCGACGCGGGCATTGATCGAGGGATTGATGGCGGAGAGCGCCGACTTCCGCGCCGCCTGGCTGTCGCAGGACGTGGAAGACCGCGAGGGCGGACGCCGCGGCTTTCGCCATCCGCGCCAGGGCGCGCTGCAGTTCGAGCAGCTGACGCTGGTGCCGGCGGCGGCGCCGGGGCTGATGCTGGTAATGCTGCTGCCCGGCTGAGCGGGCAGCAGCCAGGCTTTACTTGGGCTGCATCCGGATCGCGCCGTCCAGGCGGATCACCTCGCCGTTGAGCATGGGGTTCTCGATGATCGAGCGCGCCAGCTTCGCATATTCGGCGGGCCGGCCCAGCCGCGACGGGAACGGCACCATCTTGCCCAGCGCGTCCTGCACCTCCTGCGGCATGCCCAGCAGCATCGGGGTCTCGAACAGCCCGGGGGCGATGGTCATGCAGCGCACGCCGTCGCGCGCCAGGTCGCGCGCGATCGCCAGCGTCATGCCGACCACGCCGCCCTTGGACGCGGCATAGGCGGCCTGCCCGATCTGGCCGTCGAACGCCGCCACCGAGGCGGTATTGATGATCACGCCGCGTTCGCCCTCGCTGTCGGGGGCGTTCTGCACCATCGCCGCGGCGGCCAGGCGGATCATGTTGAAGGTGCCGATCAGGTTGATGCGGATGGTCTTGTCGAAGGCATCGAGCGGATGCGGACCGTTCTTGCCCACGGTCTTGTTGGCGGTGGCAATGCCGGCGCAGTTGACCAGGCCGGCCAGGCGGCCAAGCGACTGCGCCGCCGCGACCACGGCCTGGCCATCGGCTTCCGAGGTCACGTCGCAGCGCACGAAGCGGCCACCGGTCTCGGCTGCCAGCGCCTGCCCGGCGGCCTCGTTCAGGTCGGCAATGACAACCCTGGCGCCGGCCTTGGCGAGCAGCCGGGCGGTGCCGGCGCCAAGGCCGGAGGCGCCGCCGGTGATGATGAAGACGTTGTCCTTGATGTCCACGATGGTGTCTCCTCGGTATGGTTTCCGTTTACGTAAACGTTAAGCATTGTACGGGGGCGGGGCCGATGTGCAAGAGGGGCCAGGCGAAGAAATCGGCGATAGCGGTGCCTAAGCGCCGATTGGCGACACGGTCCATTGGCCATAAAAAAAGCGGCCGGAAGGCCGCTTTTTTTATCGCTGTCTGCACCAGCAAGACATTTACTTCAACGCCTCGAACACCCGCGCCGTGATCTCGTCGACATTGCCGACGCCCAGGATCTTGCGGTACTTCGGCGGCGCTACCTTGGCCGCGGCGTCGCCGTTGGCGGCCCATGCCGAGTAGTAGTCGACCAGCGGACGGGTCTGCTGCGAGTAGACGTCGAGGCGCTTCTTGACGGTCTCTTCCTTGTCGTCGTCGCGCTGGATCAGCGGTTCGCCGGTCTCGTCGTCGATGCCTTCCGCCTTGGGCGGGTTGTACTTGAGGTGGTAGGTGCGGCCCGATGCCACGTGCACGCGGCGCCCGCTCATGCGTTCGATGATGGCGTCGAACGGCACGTCGATCTCGAGCACGTAGTCGATCGCCACGCCCGCGTCCTTCATCGCCTCGGCTTGCGGAATGGTGCGCGGGAAGCCGTCGAACAGGTAGCCGCTCTTGCAGTCGTCCTGCTTCAGGCGGTCCTTCACCAGGCCGATGATGATGTCGTCCGACACCAGTCCACCCGCGTCCATGACCTTCTTGGCTTCCACGCCCAGCGGCGTGCCGGCCTTCACCGCGGCGCGCAGCATGTCGCCGGTGGAGATTTGCGGAATGCCGAACTTCTCGCAGATGAACTTGGCTTGCGTGCCTTTGCCGGCGCCAGGCGCGCCCAACAGGATCAAACGCATTTACGGGTCCTCAGAGTTTTTAATCCGGTATGGCGGGAGATCAGAAGGAGGGTAACGCCGTAACTTGACGCGAGACTGACTGCGGTCCCGGTGCGCGCTGACTGCGTTCAGCGCGGGCACGGCTCAGGCGTACCCACGCGTACGGCCGGCGGCGGCTGCCAGGGGGATGGCGGCGCGGCGCACCGGACGGGCTCTATCTTTATCTCCCCACCGAGCCTTGGCCGGCGGCGCGAATGCTCGCGCCAGCGGGGCGGCTCTGTATCGGCAAGCATTATGCCATGAGGCAGCGGGGATTCGGCCCGAAATCGGCCCCCCGGTTCGGTTGCAGCAGAATCGACCTGAGCGGGCAGGCAACCCGCGCGGCGGCCCTGCCGGCGTCGGCGGGATGCCGAGGGATGGCGGTCAGGGCCCTTCCTGGGCCATCGACTGCGCCCACAGCGCGCGCACCCGCTCCAGGTCGGCCTGGGTGTCGACGCCGGGCGCGGGCGCGGCGGCGGTCTGCATCACGGCGATGCGCTCGCCGTGCCACATGGCGCGCAACTGCTCCAGCGCCTCGGCCTGCTCCAGCGGCGCCGCCGCCAGCGTCGGGAAGCGGCGCAGGAAGCCGGCGCGATAGGCGTACAGGCCGATATGGCGCAGCACCGGCATGTCGGGCAGCGGCACCCGGGCCGATGCGGCGGGCACGGCCGGCACGCCCGACCATGCGTCGCGCGCCCACGGTATCGGCGCGCGCGAGAAATACAGCGCGCGGCCGGCGGCGTCGCACACGACCTTGACCACGTTGGGGTTGAACACGTCGGCGCTGTCGTGCAGCGGATGGGCCGCGGTGGCGATGGCGCAGTCGGCGTGATGCGCCAGGTGCAGCGCCACTTCGTCGATCAGCGCCGGCTCGATCAGCGGCTCGTCGCCCTGCACGTTGACGACGATGGCGTCGTCGGCCAGGCCCAGTTGCGCCGCGACCTCGGACAGGCGGTCGGTGCCGGACGGGTGGTCGGCGCGGGTCAGCACGGCTTCGATGCCGTGCGCGGCGCAGGCCTGTGCCACCGCGGGCGCGTCGGTGGCGACCACGGTGCGCTGCGCCGACGACGCGTGCGCGCGCTCGGCCACGCGCACCACCATCGGGCGCCCGCCGATATCGGCCAGGGGCTTGTCGGGCAGGCGGGTCGAGGCCAGCCGCGCGGGAATGACGACGGTAAACGCGGGCAGGGTCATGGCCGCGCTGCTCAGTTGCCCGCCGGCGCGTCCGGCTCGATCACGCGGCCCGGCACCGACTGGCGGGCCTCATCGGCCAGCATCACGGGGATGCCGTCGCGGATCGGGTAGGCCAGCTTGTCGGCGTGGCAGATCAGCTCCTGCGCGGCGCGGTCGTATTCCAGCTTGCCCTTGCATAGCGGGCAGACCAGGATTTCAAGCAGCCGGTTGTCCATCTCGGTGTTCCTCGTTGCGCCCGGCGGCGCCGCTTGCGGCGGCCGGCGCGGTCGGCGCGGGTTGGATTTGCGCCTGCACGGCGCGGCGGATTTTATCGATCAGGCCCGCGTCGATCACGGGCCTGGTGGGCACGACCCAGATGCGCGGGTCGTCGAAGCGCTCGCATTTTACGGCATCCTTCTCGGTAATCAGGATCACGTCGGCAGCGAGCGCATCGGGATGGTCGACAAACGGGTCGACCACGAAGTCATAGTGGTCGGGCAGCGGCAGCGTCTTCGGCGCCAGGCCGGCGCCGCGCAGGCTGGCGAAGAAGCGCTCGGGATTGCCGATGCCAGCGGCGGCCAGCACGCGCCGTCCGGCAAAGGCGCTGAGCGGCCGCGCCATGGTGGGATCGGCGAGCTGCCAGGCGTCGTCGAGTTCCAGGCGCATGCCGTACACGCCGGGGCGGTCGGGGGTGGCGCGGAAGTTGGGGTCGTTGATCAGGGTGGCGTCGCGCGGGCGCGAGAGCGGCTCGCGCAGCGGGCCGGCCGGCAGCATCAGGCCGTTGCCGCCCATGCGCGCGTCGAACATCACGATCTCGAAGTCGCGCTGCAGCTTGTAGTGCTGCAGGCCGTCGTCGAGCAGCAGCACGTTGATGCCGGGGTGCGACACCAGCATGGCCTGCGCGCACAGCGCGCGGTCCGGGTAGACCCAGACCGGCACGTCGGTGGCGCGCGCGATCAGCAGCGGTTCGTCGCCGACGTCGCCGGCCTGCGAGGTCGGCTTGACCCGGCGCGGGTGCTTCAGCTGCACGCCGTAGCCGCGCGAGACCACGCCGGGCCGCAGCCCGGCCTCGGTCAGCGCATGCGCCAGCGCGATTACCGCCGGGGTCTTGCCGGTGCCGCCCACGGTGACGTTGCCGACCACCACCACCGGCATCGGCAGCCGCGTCGACTTGAACCAGCCGCGCTGGTAGCCATGGCGGCGCACCCGTGCGACTAGGCCGAACAGCAGCGAGAACGGCAGCATGACCCACGCGAACCAGCCCCGGCGTTGCCATTGGGCGGTCACGAAGTCGGCAAGGGCATGGCGGGGAACGGGCATGGACGCGGCGGGCGAGAGTCGATGGTCGGGATGCGATTGTAGTGCGCTCGCGGCTTCGCCCCTCGGGGCGGCCCAACCATTATGGGCATTGCCGTGCGCATGGGGCAAGCCCGCCGGCGGCCCGCTGGCGCGCAGGCCCGCCCGAGAGGTCAGCGCGGCTGCGCGCTCTGCGTGGCGAAGGTCAGGCGCGACAGCCCGGCCAGCCGCGCGGCCTCCATCACGTTGACCACGGCCTGGTGCGTTGCCTGTGCGTCGGCATTGACGATCACCACCGGCGGCTGGCCGCCGTGGCCCGCAACGGTACGCAGCTGGTCGGCCAGGCTGGTGACGTCCTTGTGCTCCATCACCTGCTTGTTGACCGAGTAGACCCCGCGCGCGGACACCGACACCACGATCTCCTGCGGCTGCTGGCGCGCGCGCTCGGCGTCGGCGGTGGGCAGCTGGATCTGCAGCTCGGTAAAGCGCGAGTACGTGGTCGTGATCATCAGGAAGATCAGGATCACGAGCAGCACGTCGATCAGCGGGATCAGGTTGATCTCCGGCTCTTCGCGCCGCTGGCGGGAACGGAAGTGCATGGCGTTCGGGTAGGCGTGCCGCGCTCAGGCGCGGCGCTGCGGCAGGATGGCGTCGAGGAACGAGGTGGCGCGGAATTCCAGTTCGGCCACGTAGTCGTCGACGCGGCGGCGGAAGTAGCGCCAGAAGATCAGCGCCGGGATCGCCACGATCAGCCCGAAGGCGGTGTTGTACAAGGCCACCGAGATGCCGTGCGCCAGCTGCTCGGGGCTGGTGCCGGTGCCGCCCTGGCTGCCGAAGATCTCGATCATGCCGATCACCGTGCCCAGCAGCCCCATCAGCGGCGCTACCGAGGCGATCGTGCCGAGTGCGTTCAGGTAGCGCTCGAGCTCGTGCGCGACCACGCGGCCGGCTTCCTCGACCACGTCCTTGGCGGCATCGCGCGAGGTATGCGGCTGCAGCACCACGTGGCGCAGCCCGGCGGCCAGCACGCGCCCCAGCGGTGAATTCTGTTCCAGCGTGTTGACCACTTCCGGCGTGGCACGGCGCTGCTGCGCGGCCGCCAGCGCTTCTTCATAGAGCTTCGCCGGCAGCACCTTGCTGCGCTTGAGCGACAGGAACCGTTCGACGATCAAAGCCAGCGCGATGACCGAGGCGAGCAACAGCGGCCAGATCGGCCAGCCGGCCGCTTGAATGATGGAAAACAATTGGACCCCCGGGATCGACAACCGAATTACGAAACCCCAAACCACCTGTCGGCATGCCTTGAGGCGCGTCGGCATGATGCCTTGCTGCGCGCTCCGGCATTGCTCTGAAAAAACAGGCGCCACTCTAACCCGCGGCCTGGCGCGCGGCAAGGGACGAAGCGCGCCTGTCTCCGGCGCGCATCGTGTCACTGCCGCGCAGGCTGCTGCTTTCCACAGCCGGCAGGGACAGTGTTGTGGATCGATTGTGGAAAGCTGCCGGACAAGATGGCTAACTCATTGATCGGAAAAGGCAAAGCAGGTGCTGCTTAAATTTTATGCAATAGCGTTCGGCAGCCGCTGAGGCGCATCCGGCACGTGCCGCAGCGACTGCTGCCACGGTTTCAGCCCCGGCTTCTGTGCGTAAGCGCACGACTTTCCACAAAGCAGCGGGACAGTACTGTGGAGCGCTTGTGGAAAGGTGCCTGAGAGTTTTCGTAAGCCATTGATTCCAAAGGGACTCGGAACCCGTGCTTAAAAAACAGGCAGACAGGCTTATTCGCCGTAGGCCGGCACTGCGGCGAGCCGGAGCGGTCCAAGGCGGGGCTTGTCCACAGCGAGGAGGGAGAGCGCTGTGGATGGCTTGTGGACAAATCCGGGAGAAGTTGCACAAGTTCTTGAATAGCAGCGGTTTTTTTGGTGGTGCCGAGAAAATGTGCAAATGCAGCAGAAGCGTTCCATGACGGAGCTGCCTTCTAGCGCCCGTCGGCCGGGCGCAGGGCGAGGCGCTTGGCGCATCCAATATGCGGGCTACCCGCCACGCAGCCCGAAAAAGTGTTCTCTACAACGCATTTTATCCAGAGCGGCTGTGGATAACTTTGTGAACAAGCCCTTGGGCGGCGATGTAAGTGGTTGATGCAAAAGAGAAATGGTTATATTGCCTAATTTTTGTTGCGCTCATAAACCGCATAAGAATCAAAGGCTTGCACGAACCCATGCGGCTTCCCGGGTAGCCCTGTGCCATCAGCGCTACCCCCTTGACATTGCAGTTATGCTGTGGACATGTCTGATCCACGCCGCACGTCCGCGGCTTCGCCATGTCTGACCTGCCGAATTTTTCGCGTGACCCTTCCGCCACCACACCGCGCAGCGGCCGCGAGGTGATCCCGGTCGGTGAACTCAACCACGCGATCGCGCGCGTTTTGGAACGCAGTTTCCCGCTCGCCTGGGTACGGGGCGAAATCTCAAACTTCACCCGCGCCGCCAGCGGCCACTGGTATTTCTCGCTCAAAGACGCGCGCGCGCAGATCCGCTGCGTGATGTTTCGCGGGCGCAACCAGCATGTCGACTTCCAGCCGCGCGAGGGCGAGGCGGTCGAGGTGCGCGCCGTGGTCTCGATGTACGAGGCGCGCGGCGAGTTGCAGCTGGGGGTCGAGGCCATGCGCCGCGCCGGCCTCGGCAATCTGTATGAAGCCTTCCTGCGGCTCAAGGAAAAGCTGTCGCAGGCCGGGCTCTTTGCGCCGGAGCGCAAGCGCCCGGTGCCGGCGCAGCCGCGCACCATCGGCGTGATCACGTCATTGCAGGCCGCGGCGCTGCGCGATGTGCTGAGCACGCTGCGGCGGCGCGCGCCGCATGTGCCGGTGGTGGTCTATCCGGTGCCGGTGCAGGGCACGGGCGCGGCGCAGAAGATCGCCGACATGCTCGACGCGGCGGCCGCGCGCGCCGAATGCGACGTGCTGATCCTGTGCCGCGGCGGCGGCAGCATCGAAGACCTGTGGTCGTTCAATGAAGAGGTGGTGGCGCAGGCGATCGCGCGCTGCACGCTGCCGGTGGTCTCCGGCGTCGGCCACGAGACCGATTTCACCATTGCCGATTTTGTCGCCGACGTGCGCGCGCCGACGCCCACCGGCGCGGCCGAGCTGGTCAGCCCAGATCGCGCGCACCTGCTCGCGCAGACGCTGCGCGCGCGCGATGCGCTCAGGCAATGCCTGCGCCGCGGGCTGGACCTGCGCGCGCAGCACCTCGACTGGCTGGCGCGGCGCGTGCGCAGCCCGCAGGCGCAGCTGCAGGAGCGCCGCGCGCAGGTCGACAATCTGGCGCGACATTTGCGGTCGGCATTGCGTGACACCGTGGTGTCGCAGCGCCATCGCCACCAGTTGCTGGCGATGCGCTGGCGCGCATGCCGCCCCGACGCCGCCGCGGCCCACGCCGACGTGGCGCGCCTGTGGCAGCGGCTGCAGGCCGCCGCGCTGCGCCAGCACGAGCGCGCCGGCCAGCGCCTGGCGCGCAGCGCCGGCGCGCTCGAGTTGCTGGCGCCGCAACGCACGCTGGAGCGCGGTTATGCGGTGCTGCTCGACCAGCGCGGACGCGCGCTGCGCGCCCCCGCCGAGATCCGTGCCGGCAGCGTGGTTGAGGCGCACCTGGCCGAAGGCGTGGCCGACCTGGCGATCGCCGGCGTGCAGGCCAAGCTGCCGGATTTCTGAGCCGCCGCGCGGCGCCGGGAACGCCTCCCATGCGCGTGCGGCACGGGTCCGAAAGGGCGCGCCGAAATCTCCCGGAAAGCCGCGCGCGGACAAACTAACATCGGAGCAGGGGGCTTTGCGCCGCGGTTTGCGTGGGTCTTGCAAGTCCCCTACAATCGGCAATTCCGGACCCAACAACCCCAACCCACAGAGACAGAACAATGGAACACAAGCTCCCCCCGCTTCCGTACGCGCATGATGCACTGGCTCCGCACATCTCCAAGGAGACGCTGGAGTTCCATCATGACAAGCACCACCAGACCTACGTCACCAACCTGAACAACCTCATCAAGGGCACCGAGTTCGAGAACGCGACCCTGGAAGAGATCGTCAAGAAGTCGTCGGGCGGCATCTTCAACAACGCCGCCCAGGTGTGGAACCATACCTTCTACTGGGATTCGCTGAAGCCCAACGGCGGCGGCCAGCCGACCGGCGCACTGGCCGATGCCATCAACGCCAAGTGGGGCTCGTTCGACAAGTTCAAGGAAGAGTTCACCAAGGTTGCCGTCGGCACCTTCGGTTCGGGCTGGGCCTGGCTGGTCAAGAAGGCCGACGGCTCGCTGGACCTGGTGTCCACCTCCAACGCCGCCACGCCGCTGACCACCGACGCCAAGCCGCTGCTGACCTGCGACGTGTGGGAGCACGCCTACTACATCGACTACCGCAATGCCCGTCCGAAGTATGTCGAGGCATTCTGGAATGTCGTGAACTGGGACTTCGCCGGCAAGAACTTCGCTGGCTGATCCCCGGATCGTCCAGACCGCACGAAACAAAAAAGGGCCGCCAGGCCCTTTTTTGTTGTCCCGCGATTGCCGCACTTCGCGCACGCTCCACGCCGTGCGCACTTCCCGCACTACCTGTGTCCACGGCGTCCCATGGCTGGAACGCAGCGACACAAGACCGCCCACTACCGGGCCCCGCGCCCGCGCCCTATGCTGCCGATGTCCATGCCAGCATGGTCGGCCATCACGATAACAAATCGATATGGTGACCAAAAGAAAATGCGAATGGACGCTGCGATGGCCGATTTCTAGAATCCCCTCACGCTGCATCGCCGCGTACATCCGCCGCATGAGATAGCGCAATCAAGAATCCAGAAATTGCTGATGCCGTAGTCCGGGCAGGGGTCGCTGCTGCCCGCGATTTCGTGCACGGGGCGGGGCAGGCATCCCCGTATCGATTCGGACAGGCGCAAGACCGACACTGGAGACAACATGAAGAACCCCCTTGCGGGCGCCACCTTTGCGGCGCTCGCGGCCTGCTGCACCGTCGCTTCGGCGCAGAGCCACGTTACGCTGTATGGCCGGCTGAATACGTCGATGGAGTATTCGGACGCATCGACGGCGTCCGATGGCACCAAGCTGGGCGGCACCGGCCGCCTGACCAACAACCGCTCGGTGTTCGGCATGCGCGGCGAGGAAGCGCTGGTGGGCAGCGTCAAGGCGATCTGGCAGATCGAAAGCAATATCTCATTGGATACGGGAAGCGGGCAACTTGCCAGCCGCAATACGCGTCTCGGGCTGGCCGGGTCGGCCGGCAGCTTCTTCATGGGCAACTGGACCACGCCCTACCTGGAAGCCACGTCGTCCTACGATCCGTTCTATCCGACCACGGCCGGCTACATGGCGCTGATCGGCAACGGTTCGACGCCGACCTCCGACAACGTACAGGACACCAGCGCCTTCGACCGCCGCCAGAAGAACAGCCTGCACTACCGCAGCCCGAAGTGGAACGGCTTCAGCGGCGGCGTGACCTGGGGCGTCAATGAAGAGCGCACCACGGTGCCGCGCAACCCCAGCCTGTGGTCGTTTGCCGGGGCCTATGACAACGGCCCGCTGAACGTGGTGCTGGCCTACGAGCGCCACAACAACTACCAGACCGCGGGCCGCGACGACGAAGGCATGAAGATCGGCCTGTCGTACCAGTTCCCGACTACCAAGGTCTCCGCCATCTACGAACGGCTGCACTACCGCACCGCCACCGGTGACCTGAAGCGCGATGCGTACTACGCCTCGGTGGTGCAGAAACTGTGGACCGGCAGCCTGCGCGCCGGCGTCGGCTATGCCGGCAACGGCCGCGGCAGTGCCACCGAGACCGTCGGCTTCTTTCGCAGCGGGCCGGACACCGGCGCGGTGCAGGCCACCGTCGGCTACGAATACCCGCTGTCCAAGCGCACCTCGGTGTTCGGCTTCTACAGCCGCATCTTCAACAAGAAGAACGCCACCTACGACTTTGCGATCAACGAGCTGGGCATTTCCGCCGGCGCCGATCCGCAGACCTTTGCGCTGGGCATGCGCCACGTGTTCTGAGGGCGCTGCGCCCCGGCCCATTACCAAGACACCAACGATCCAGGAGACCCCACATGAGATTCCGCCACATGCTGCGCGCCACGCTGGCTGCCGCCTTGTGCCTGCCGCTGCTGCATGGCGCCGCGCACGCCGACAGTTATCCCGACAAGCCGATCCGCATGGTGGTGCCATTTGCCGCCGGCAGCGCCACCGACCTGCTCGCGCGCATCGTCAGCGCCGAGATGAGTTCCGCGTCGAACATGCAGATCGTGGTCGACAACCGGCCTGGCGCCGGCGGCACCATCGGCACCGCGGTGGTGGCCAAGGCCCCCGCCGACGGCTACACGCTGCTGCTGACCTCCGCCGGCCATGCAGTCAATCCCACGCTCTACCCGAAGCTGCCGTACGACACCACGCGCGACCTGAAGGGCATCTCCACGGTGGCGACCATGCCGTATCTGCTGGTGGTCAGCGCCTCCAGCCCGTACCGCACGCTCAAGGACCTGCTGGCCGCGGCGCGCGCCAGGCCGGATTCGGTCACCTACAGCTCGGCCGGCAGCGGCAGCTCGTCGCACCTCAGCGGCGAGCTGTTCAACGTGACCGCCGGCGTGCAGACCCGGCATATCCCGTACAAGGGCGCGCCGGCGGCGATTACCGATGTGATGAGCGGGCGCGTCGACATGTTCTTCGCGCCGTCGATCACCGCGCTGCAGTTCGTCAAGGACGGCAAGCTGCGCATCCTGGGCGTGGCCACCGCGGCGCGGGTGCCGTCGCTGCCGGACGTACCCACCATCGCCGAAGCGGGCGTGCCGGGCTATGTGTTCGATGCCTGGTTCGGCGTGCTGGCACCGGCAGGCACGCCCAAGGAGATCGTGGCGCGCCTGAACACGGCGATGCAGCAGGCGCTGGGCGCGCCGGCGACGCGCGACAAGCTGACGGCGCAAGGCGCCGAGGCCAAGCCGTCGACGCCGGCAGCGTTCGACAAGCTGATCGCCGCCGACATCGCCAAGCTCGAGCCCATCGTCAAGCGCTCGGGCGCGCAGCCGGGCCAGTAACGCTGCAGCACTGGCGTCCGTCCCTGCGGGCGCCGCTTCCACTGACACACGGAACACTGTTATGCGATGCATTGCACGGGCCCTGGCACATGCCATGGCGGTTGGTTGCCTGATGGCGGCCTGGGGAACACAGGCGCAGGCCGCCGCCGCGCACGCCGACCGTATCCTGGTCAACGGCACGGTGCTGACCATGGACGCCGCCGATACGGTGGCGCAGGCCATCGCCATCCGCGGCGAGCGCATCGTCGCGGTGGGCACCAACCCGCAGATCCGCCGCCTGGCCGGCCCGGCTACCGAGGTCATCGACGTGGGCGGGCGCACAGTGATTCCAGGCCTGATCGACACCCATATCCACGCCATCCGCGGCGGCCAGAGCTATGTCTTCGAGACCTACTGGTACGAGGGCGAAACCACCAGCCTGGCTTCGGGCCTGGAACAGCTGCGCAAGACCGCGCTGGCGCGCGGCCCGGGCAAGTGGGTAGCCGTGACCGGTTCCTGGCACCCCGACCAGTTCACCGAGAAGCGCGCGCCGACCCCGGCCGAGCTGACCGCGCTGCTGCCCGACAATCCGGCCTACGTGCAGTACCTGTACGACTACGCGCTGGTCAACGCCAAGGCGATCGAGGTGCTCAGGCTCGACCAGCCCGATGCGCTGCCGCCTGGCGTCCGCATGGAGCGCGACGGCGAAGGCCGCCTCACCGGCCGGATCTTCGGCGCGATCCGGCCGCTGTCGGCGCTGTTCGGGCGCATCCTGGCGCAGAGCCAGGTCGACCCCAAGGCCAGCCTGCAGGCCTTCTTCGGCCGGCTCAACAGCCTGGGCGTGACCGCGCTGATCGACCCTACCGCCGGACCTGGCCCTTCTTACGATCCGCTGTTCGCGCTGTGGCGCGAAGACAGCCTGTCGCTGCGGGTCGGCTACCGCATCCCGACGCTGGTCGCGGGCAGCGAGGCCGATTGGTTCCGCAACACGCTGGCCTACCTGCCGCCGCGCATGGGCGACGGCAAGCTGCGCTTCCTGGGGCCGGGCGAAATGCTGGTGTTCGGCATGGACGACGGCGTGAAGATGGGGCCCGGATTCCAGCCGTCGGCGAAGGACCGCCAGGAACTGCTCAAGGTGGCAACCTTTGCCGCCAGCCGCGGCTATCCGGTCGAGATCCACGCCTATACCGACGATGCCGCCAGCGCGATCCTGGATGTGTTCGAGGAAGTGGGCAAGCGCCACGACCTGGGCAAGCTGCGCTGGGCCATGGCCCACCTGAACACCGGCAAGCCGGAAACGTTCCGGCGCATGAAAGCGCTCGGGCTTGCCTACACGGTGCAGATGGGGCCGTACTTCGAGGCCAGCGCCATCGGCCACGCCAACGACCACCACGTGGCCGAGGCCGCGCCGCCGGTGCGGCTGGCCCTGCAGCACGGGCTGAAAGTAGCCGGCGGCACCGATGCCACGCGTATCGGCATTCCCGGCGTCTGGCGCGCGCTGGAGTTCCACGTCGGCGGCTATTCGATCGGCAAGGAGGTCCGACGCAAGGAGGACTTCCGGCTGTCGCGGCTGGAAGCGCTGCGGCTGTACACCGCCAACGCGGCCTGGATTTCGTTCGACGAGACTTCGCGCGGCACGCTCGAGGCGGGCAAGCTGGCCGACCTGGCGGTGCTCGACAAGCCCTACCTGACCGTCCCGGTCGAAGACATCCATCGCATCCGTTCGGTGCTGACGATGGTGGATGGAAAGGTGGTGCATGCCGATGGTGGCTTAGCTGCGCGTCGGGGGCGAAAGGGATCGGCTCTGCGTGTTCGGCAAGGCGGCTCTCTCATTGTGGGATAGTCGCTGTTGATGACATGCTGTCGGCTTTTGAACCGCCTGGTTCCGCCCTGCTGGGCGGGTCACTTTTTGGCCGAGCGGCATCAACGAAGTCGGGCCTTCAATAGCCCCACCTGCCAGCGCCAAGCGAGCGCAGCGACGCGTCCAGTGCCAGGGCCCAAGCTCTGCGATAGGGCCGGCGCGCAGCGCAGCCGAAGGCGTTCCTACGGTAAGGCCCGCAGCAGGGACCACTCCGCGCTCTGGGCTCGTTCAACCATCATTCCAACGCCCCTACCACCGTCGTGCACCACCGCGGCAGGCAGTCCCGCTATGTGAGGAAGTAAAGCCCCGTACGAAAGCCCCCAGGCACACTACGATAAGACATGCCGCCCGCAGGGCAGTAAACGCGCTTTTTGGTTACTTTTTGGCGCTCGGCCAAAAAGTGACCCGCCCAGGAGGGCGGAACCAAGCGGTTCAAACGCTGACAGCATGTCACCAACACCGCCCACCCCAAAACAACGCCAACGCCTACTAAGATCCACCCCCCATCTCCCCCAACACCCGACTATTCGGCCAATCCCCCTCCACCGCCAACTCCGTCGCCACACGCCTGAGCGTCTCCATCACCGCAAGCGAGGCCCGCGACGGCGGCCGCGCGGCCGCATAGCCGATCATCCGATGCAGCTCCAGCCCCCGGATCGGCACCGCCTGCAGCCGCTGCGCCTGCAGTTCATCCCGTATCGCCGCGGCAAAATGCACGGTCCAGCCGAAGCCGCGCGTCACCAGTCGCCTGGCTACCTCGATCGATTCCACCTCCATCGTGACCTGCAGCTCCAGTCCCTGGCGCGCCGCCAGTGCTTCCAGCGCCAGCCGCACGCCTGACTTTGGCACGCCGGTCAGGATCAGCGGCAGGCCCTGCAGCTGTTCGATCTCCACCGGCCCATCGCCCAGCGAGGCGTCGTCCCACGGCCCGATCGCGCACAGGCTCTCCGCCACCAGCGGCACCACCGAGACCCCGGGGCTCGACACCGGCCCGCTCAGCAGGCCGACGTCGAGCGTGCCTTGCAGCAGCGCATCTTGCAGCGTCGGTGCAAAGTTCTCCACCAGCCGCAGCCGGATCTCCGGATAGCGCTCGCGCAGCGTTTCGGCCAGCGGGATAAACAGCAGCGGCGCCAGCGCCGGCGTCAGCCCCAGCGCCACCAGCCCGCGCGGCGACGCGGCGAGGTCGGCGATGTCCACCTTGACCTGGTCGGCGTAGCGCAGCAGGAAGGAGGCGCGGTCCAGCAGCACCAGGCCCTCCGGCGTGGGCGTGGCGCCGCGCACGTGGCGCTCCAGCAGCCGCACGCCCAGCTCTTCCTCGAGCAGGCGGATCTGGCGGCTGAGCGCCGGCTGCGCGATATGCAGCGCTGCCGAGGCGCGGCCGAAGTGCTGCAGCGTGGCCAGCACTTTGAAGTAGCGAAGCTGTCGGAGATCCATGGTGTAGCTCTGCTGGGGGATTTGTGCAATCGATTGCACGAGATGTCAAAAAAACGGCGCCCTTGCGAACGCCAGCGTTACAGCGGCCGGGTCGAGCCCCGCACCACCAGTTCGGGCGCCAGCAGGGTCCGCGCCGTGGTGGTGGCGCTGCCATCCAGCGCACCCAGCATCAGCGCGGCGGCACGCGTGCCCATTTCGTAGAACGGCACGCGGATGGTGGTCAGCGCGGGAGACACCGCATGCATCAGCAGCATGTCGTTGTGTCCGACCACCGACAGGTCCGACGGGCAGCTGCCGCCCGCGGCGTTGACGGCCGCATAGCAGCCCAGCGCCAGGAAGTCATTGGCGGCCACCACCGCGGTGACGCGCCGGCGTTGCGCCAGCAGTTGCGCGCACGCGGCCTGGCCGGCCGCTTCCGTGTAGGCCGGCGCCCGCACCACCGGGCAGTGCGAGGCAGGCAGGCCCAGTTCCGCCACCGCCTGCAGGAAGCCCGCTTCGCGTTCGTGGCCAGTCGACAGATTGGACGGGCCGGCCACATGGGCGATGCGCCGGTGGCCCAGCGCGTGCAGGTGGCCCACGGCCAGCGCCATCGCCCGGCGGTGGTCGCCGACGATGCTGGACACGCGCCCGGCATCGTCGCTGCGGTTGACCATCACCAGTGGCACGCCTTGCGACAGGCAATGCTCCACCACCGGGTCGTTGCGCTCGGCGGTGGCCAGGATCAGGCCGTCGACCTGCCGCGCCAGCAGCTGGTCGACGATAAACATCTGGCGCGCCTTGTCGCCGCCGGCATTGGCGACGATCGGGATATAGCGGTGCCGCGCCAGCGCGTACTCGATGCCGAGCACGATCGGCGGAAACACCGGGCTGCCGATGTCCGGCACCACCACGCCGATGGTGCCCGAGCGCCGCGTGCGCAGCGCCGCGGCGATGCGATTGGGCGAGTAGTGCAGGTCCTGCGCCGCCTTCAGCACGCGCGCCACCAGTTCATCGCCGATGCGGTGGCGCGTCTGCGGGTTGAGCACGCGCGATACCGTCGACGGATGCACGTCGAGGGCCTGGGCAATCTGCTTGATGGTGGGTTTGCTCATCGCTGGGTGCAAGCGTGCGGCAGGCGCCACGCCATACCGCCTGGTTATCGGAATACCGGCAAAAAGTGGATTGGACGCAAGGCCGCGATGGTTCCTACAATCGGCCCGGATGCCACCAGGCTTTGCGCTTGTAGTGCAATCGATTGCATTGTAATCTGCCCGGGCGGCAATGCCAAGCCGCAGCCGGCCGGGACCAGCAACAGGAGAAACAGAGATGAAAGCAGCGGTATCGCTCGCCGGCCAGGCGCCGGTGTACCAGGAGTTCGACGACCCGGTCGCCGAACCCGGCAAGGTCGTGGTCCAGGTTGCCGCGTCAGCGCTGACGCGGCTGGACATGGCGATTGCCGAAGGCCGCCACTACCTCAAGCCGGGCGCGGGCCGCTTCGTAGTGGGGCGCGAGGGCGTGGGGCGCCTCGCCGACGGGCAGCGCGTCTACTTCAACGTCAATGCGCCGCGTGCGCCGTACGGCTCGATGGCGCAGCGCGCGCTGGTGGACCCGGCGCTCACCTTCTCGGTGCCGGACGGCATCGACGATGGGCGCGCGGCCGCGCTCGGCAATGCCGGCCTCGCGGCATGGCTGCCGCTGTCGTGGCGCGCGCGCATGCAGCCGGGCGAAACCGTGCTGGTGCTGGGCGCCACCGGCATCTCCGGGTTGCTCGCCGTGGCCGCGGCAAAGCTGCTCGGCGCCGGCCGCGTCATCGCCGCCGGGCGCGACGTGCGCGCGCTGGAACGTGCGCGCCGGCTGGGCGCCGATGCGGTAGTGCCGCTCGACCAGCCCGGCGACCTGCTCGACGCCTACCGCAATGCGGCCGACGGCAGCGTCGATATCGTGCTGGACTACCTGTGCGGGGCGCCCGCCGAAGCCGCGCTGCTGGCGCTCGGCCACGGCGGCCGGCTGGTCCATATCGGCACCACGGTCGCGCCGACCATCACCTTAGCCGGCGCCGCCGCGCGCCAGGCGTGCTTCGACATCATGGGCTTCGCGTACTACCACGCGCCCATCGCGGCGCAGGCGCAGGCCTACGCCGAACTGTGCCGGCATACCGCCGCCGGGCGCATGGAGATCGATATCGTCGCCGAGCCGCTGGAAGCGATCGGGCGCGTGTGGGCGGCGCAGGCCCGGGGCGCACGCCAGCGCTTCGTGCTGATGCCCTGAAGAAAATCAGCGCCCCTTGGCGTCCGGCACGCGGGTCTGGTCGATCGAGGCCCCGCCGGTGCCCTTGCGCGGCTTGCCGTGCAGGCCGTCGCGGTCGGCCTTGCCGGCGCTTTCCGAGGCCGGCTTGGGCTTGTCGCGGCCGGGCAGGCCGCCCGCGGTGTGCGGCTCCTTGGGCACGTCGCCGAGATCCCTGGCCAGCCCGCCAGGGTTGGTGGGCGTGGCACCCGGCGTGCTGCCCGGCGCCACGCTGGCGCCTGGCGGCGGTATGGTCTGGCTGCCCTTGGGGCCCTTGTCGGTGCGCACGCCGGTTTCGGGCTGCTGCGCCAGGGTGCCGCCGGCGAGCGCGCACAGCAGCGCGACGGCCGCGGCGAGGGGGATGGTGGATTGCATCTGGGTCTCCTGTCAAACGCTGCCATGCTGGTACGGCAAAAGCATTTGCCGGGCCATCTCGCGTGCTGCCGCACGGGGCCGCACGGGGCCGGACGGGGCACCGGCGCAACGCACTTTCTACAAGCGCCGGTGGTTGTTACAAGGACGCGGCGGCGACGGGCGATGCGGCGTCAGCAGGCGCGGGCCGCGGCGGCGCCAGTGCCGCGGCGGCGCCAGTGCCGCGGGAACGGAAGTTGCGCGCACTTCAGCGTTGGCCCGCGATTGCGGCCCACTTCAGCGGAGGCGTCATGAAGCACAGCAAGCACGATACGTCGAACGATCCGGCGCTGGACCGGCGCCAGGGCCTGGATGACCGTGAACTGAAGGAAAACGCCGCGGACAACCAGCGCGCGCGCGAGCGCGCCCGTGCCGACTGGGAGCATGCGGCATCACACCGCAAGGACGACCAACCGGCGCGCAAGCCGGACCTGGCCGGCAAGGGCGAGATGCCGCCGGGGGTCGGCTCGCGTGACCTGCACGATCCCGGCAGCCGCGATCCCGATGCGCCGCCAACCGTAAACCGGTCCTGACGCGGTCAGGGCTTCGCGCCGCGCGCCAGCCGCGCGGCAGCCTGCAGGCTGCGCACGATGCGGTCGAAGGCCGCGGCACGCGCCTCGTCGCTGCGCTGGCGCAGGGCAAACGAGGGGTGGTAGGTGGCGATCACCAGCCGCCCCTCGTGCTCGACCGGTGTCTCCATCATGCCTGCCAGCGTCACGCTCTTGCGGCCCAGCACCGCGCGCGCCGCGGTGGCGCCGAGCGCGACCACCACCGTCGGGTGCACTGTCTCCAGCTCCCGCTCCAGCCACAGGTTGCAGGCCTCGATCTCCTGCTGCGCCGGCGATTTATGCAGCCGGCGCTTGCCGCGCCATTCGAACTTGAAATGCTTGACCGCGTTGGTCATGAAGAGCTTGTCGCGGTCCAGGCCCGCGGCCTGCAGCGCTTCATCGAGCAAATGCCCGGCCGGCCCGACAAAGGGCGAGCCTTGCAGGTCTTCCTGCGAACCGGGCTGTTCGCCCACCAGCATGATGCGTGCATGCGCCGCGCCGGCGCCGGGCACGCCCTGGGTGGCGTTGCGCCACAACGGGCAGCGCCGGCATTCGTTCAGTTCGCCGCGGCTGACAGGCGGCTTGTTGCGCTCGGGCATGGCGGATGACGGTGGCGCAGCGCACGCGCTGCTACCGATCCGCTGCAGGTTTCGCGCCATGGCGCCGCGGTGCGATCGGTATGGAACTTGCCTTCTCCCCTTGCTTTCTCCCATGGCCGCGCGCCGGCCACGCCACCGCGCGCCTTGCCTTGCCGCACCGAACGACTGACGCCTGAACCGCGCGCATGCCCCAGACTATCCGTCCCGCCTCCCGCCGCCGCATCGCCGCCGAACTGTTCCGCGCGATCTGGCGCTTCCGCGCCCGCGTGCTGGTCGCGGTGTCGCTGCTGCTGCTGGCCAAGGCCTGTGCCGTGGCGGTGCCGCTGATGCTCAAGCTGGTGGTCGACGAGGTCACGCCAGCCGCGGCCGGCACCGATGCCGCGCGCCTGGGGCTGGTGGCGATGCCGGTGTTCCTGGTGCTGGCCTATGCCATCCTGCGGCTGCTCGGCAACGCCTTCAGCGAGCTGCGCGACGTGGTCTTTGCCTACGTGACGCAGAGCACGGTGGCGGGCTTCATGGAACGCGCCTTTGCGCACCTGCATGCGCTGGGCGCGCGCTTCCACGCGCAGCGCGCCACCGGCAGCGTGATCCGCGACCTGGAGAAGGGCACCGCGGCGATCGGCTTCCTGCTGGGCGTGGCGGTCTTCACCATCGTGCCGACGTTGATGGAGATCGTATCGGTGCTGGCGATCATGATCGGTGCCTATGGCGCGGCCTTCGCCACCATCATCCTCGGCGTGTTCGTGCTGTACGCGGGCTTTACCTATGTCTTCACGCAGCGGCGCATGCGCGTGCAGCGCCAGGTCAATGCGGTCGAGGCCACCACCAACAGCAAGGTGGTCGACAGCCTGCTCAACTACGACACCGTCAAGTTTTTCGCGCGCGAGTCGTTCGAGACCCGGCGCTTGTCCGAGATGCTGCAGCGCTGGATCGGCATCAGCGTGGAAAACCAGTATGCGCTGTCGGCCCTGCATATCGGGCAGAGCGTGTGCATCGCGGTGGGGGTCGGCGCGGTGATGCTGCTGGCCACGCAGCGGGTGATCCAGGGCTCGCTGTCGGTGGGCGACCTGGTGCTGATCAATGCCTACATCATCCAGGTGGTGCTGCCGCTCAACACGCTGGGCTTTATCTTCCGCGAGTCGAACGACGCCATGACCAACGTCGAGCGGCTGTTCGCGCTGCTCGACGCGCATGGGAAGCCCGGCGAGGACAGCGATGCGCCGGCCGCGCGCCCGCTGCGCGTGAGCCGTGGCGAGATCGTGTTCGACCGCGTCAACTTCAGCTATGACCCCAGCCACCAGACCCTGTGGGACGTCAGCTTCCGCGCCGGTGCCGGCCAGACCGTGGCGGTGGTCGGCGGCAGCGGCTCGGGCAAGTCGACGCTGGCGCGGCTGCTGTTCCGGCTGTACCAGCCCGACAGCGGCAGCATCAGCATCGACGGCCAGGACCTGCGCCTGGTGACGCAGCGCAGCCTGCGCGAACTGATCGGCATCGTGCCGCAGGACACCATCCTGTTCAACGACACCATCGCCTACAACATCGGCTATGGCCGCGAAGGCGCCACCCGTGCCGACATCGTCGCCGCGGCGCGCGCGGCGCAACTCGACGCCTTTATCGATCGCCTGCCCGACGGCTACGAAACCCAGGTGGGCGAGCGTGGCGTGCGCCTGTCGGGCGGCGAGCGCCAGCGCGTCGCAATTGCGCGCGCGATGCTGAAGCGCCCGCCCATCGTGGTGTTCGACGAGGCCACCTCGGCGCTTGACACGCGCTCGGAGCGCGCGATCCAGCAGGAGTTGTCCGCAGTCGCGCGCGGGCGCACCGCGCTGATCATCGCGCACCGGCTCTCGACCATCGTCGATGCCGACCGCATCCTGGTGATGGAGCACGGTCGCATCGTCGAAGACGGCAACCACGCCACGTTGCTGGAGCGCGGCGGCATCTACACCCAGATGTGGCAGTTGCAGCAACAGCAGCGCGAGCTGGAGCGGGCCGAACGGCGCCTGGCCCTGCAGCCGGTGCGGCTGGAGATCCTGCTGGCCAGCGTGGTCGACGGGCTGCGCGAGTTGATCGCCGAGCGCCATGTCAACCTGTTCACGGTGCAGAGCGAGTCGGAGCTGCGCGTCACCGGCGATCCGGGCGTGCTGCAGAAGGCGATCTGGGAGCTGTGCCAGCACATGATCGCCACCATCGAGCCGGGCGGGCGGCTGGAACTGCGGCTCGAGCGGCTGGACGGCCAGGCCGGCCTGCGGCTGTCCGCCACGCCGGGCGATCTGCCGTTGCCGGACGTGCAGGGCCTGCACGAATGGCTGGCCGAGCATGGCGTCACGCTGACCGCCGACGGGCCCGCGCACGCGTACCAGCTGCTGATGCCGATGCGCGCCGTGCAGGAGCCCGAGCCGCGCCGCGCGCCGGTCGCCGCTCCGGGTGCCGCGCCAGGCGCCGGGCCCGCGCCCGAGGCGCCCGAGGCACCGGATGCGCAGGCGCTCAAGGGCCTGCGCGTGCTGCTGCTGGATGACGACGAGCCCACGCGCGAGGTGCTGAGCGCCTCGCTGGAAGACTATGGCGCCCATGCCATCGCGCAGCAGCGCGGCGACGACGTGATCGCGCTGCTGGCCGGCACGCACCCCGGCCAGTGGCCGCAGGTGCTGCTGTGCGACCTCGCGCTGGAAGACGAGGACGGCTACACCGTGCTGCGCCGGGTGCGGCGGCTCGAGGCGCAGATGCAGGTGCCGCTGGGCAAGCGCATGACCGCGATCGCGCTGTCCGGCCACGCCGAGCCGCAGGACCGTATGCGCGCGCTGATGGCAGGGTTCCAGCTGCACCTGTCCAAGCCGGTGCGGGTGGGCGAGCTGGTGGCGGCGATCCGATCGCTGGCGGTGCGCTCCGCGCAGGACGCGCAGGAAGCGTAGCGCAACCGCGGCGGCCCGCGCCGCAGGCGCGCGCTCGTGTCTCAGGCGCTCGGCTCGCGCAGCCGGCGGCGCAGCTTCAGCACTTCTGCCGGGATCACGCGCCGCTCCTGCCATACCCATGGCATGCCGCCCAGCACCTCCGCCAGGCCGCGCCATCCCTGGCAGCGCCACAGCTGTGGCAATGCCGCCGCGGTCTCGCCCAGCGCCACATGCCAGGGCAGCCGCAGCCAGGCGGACCAGATCGCATTGCGCGCCAGCAGCGAGCGGCGCTGCGCGGGGTTGCGCAGCGGGCTGGGATGGTGGTGCACCACCAGTTGCGGCGCGTACACCAGCTGCCAGCCATGCGCGGCCAGGTCCAGCGCCAGCAGCGTTTCCTCGCCGCCGAGGAAGAAGCGCGGATGGTAGCCGCCGGCCTGGCGGAAGGCATCGGTGCGGAACGCGGTGGCGCCCGCCATCAGGCCCAGGATCGCGCGGCCCGGCAGCATCGCCGAGGGCAGCGGGCTGGCCGCCATGCGCGCGCAGGTCGGGTCTTCGCCGCGGTGCTCGCCCACCAGGATGCGCGCCGTCAGCGCGGCCACGCGCGGATGGCGCTCGAACATGGCGCAGGCCGCCGACAGCGATCCCGGTGCCCACCAGCAATCGTCATCGCAGAAGGCGACATAGCGGGTGCGGGCCCAGTCCGCGCCCAGGTTGCGGCCAGCCGCGCCGAGGTTGCGCGCGCTGCGCAGCAGCGCGGCGTGCGGGAATTCGCTGCGCACCATGGCGGCGGTGCCGTCGTCCGAGGCGTTGTCGACCACGGCGATGGGCGGGCGTTCCGGCAGAGCGCTCAGGCGCGCCAGCGCGGTGCGCACCGAATCGCGCCGGTTGTGCGTCAGCACCACCACGCTGATGTCGCAAGGATGGGGGCGCGGAGAAGTGCGGGACGCGGAGGCGGTAGCTGGTATCGGCATGGGTATTGGCAGGAGGACTCAGGGCTCAGTCAGGCCCGGCGCCGGCCGGCTGCAGCATCCAGTAGCGCTCGGGCGCGCACAGGTCGCACAGCCGGTCTTCGCTGAACAGCTGCAGCTGGCTCTGGTAAGCGTTCAATGCGTAGCTCTTCTGCGTCAGGTACTGCGTCACCGGCAGGTTGACGGGCGTGGCACGCAGGCCGCTGTCCCGGCATTGCACCAGGCGTTGCTGCAGCAGGCCGGGCATGCGGCGGTAGATCGCATCTTCGTAGTAGAGCCACTGCACGGGCGGCGGTGCGGCTGTGGGGGCGACTGCATGCGGTGCGCTCCAGGCGGGGCCGTGCGCGTGCGCGGCCAGCATCAGCAGCCGGCAGGCGTCATGCACCAGCGCATGGTCGGAATGGAACAGCCCCAGCGGTGCCACCACCACGCCCTCGGTCTGCGTCAGCAGCACGGTGTGCAGCGCATCGGCAAGCTGTTGCGCGGTGTAGCGGCGCCCATACTGGCTGTCCCAGAAGTCCAGCCACACCGCGTGCGCGCCCAGCATGGTCAGTGCGTGGTTGTCCTCGCGGCGGCGTGACAGCACCGCCTGCTCGGCGCTGGCGAAGCCGGCCGCCTGGTCCCAGTCGGGGGCCGCCATGTCGGCCGGCGGCACGCCCGCGAACACGGTCACCACGCGCGCCGCGCGCGCGGCCGCGATCAGCCCGCCGCAGCTGAACACGGCATCGTCCAGGTGCGGCGAGATCACGGTTACCGCGGCGGCGAGATCGACCACCATCGCCGTGCCCATGCCGCCCCCTCGCGCGCTCCGGCACGCCGTCAACTGAGCGCGGCACGCGCTTCGCGCGCGGTGGCCGACACCGGCACCACGTTGCCGGGCGCGCCTTCGGCATGCGCCTGCGCGGCCAGCCGCGCGGCAAAGTAATCGACGGTACGGCGCAGGCCGTCTTCGAGCGCGGTGTGGGGCTCCCAGCCCAGCAGCTGGCGCGCCAGCGTGATGTCGGGGCAGCGCTGGTGCGGGTCGTCGGCCGGCAGCGGGCGCATCTCGATGCGCGACGGCGAGCCGGTGGCGCGCAGCACCGCCTGCGCGATCTCGAGCATGGTGGTTTCGCGCGGGTTGCCCAGGTTGACCGGCATGCCGCTGGCGGGCACTTCCATCAGCCGGATCAGCGCGTCGACCATGTCGTCGACATAGCAGAAGGCACGCGTCTGCGCGCCGTCGCCGTAAACCGTCAGCGGCTGCCCGGCCAGCGCCTGGGTGATGAAGTTCGAGACCACGCGGCCGTCGGCCGGGTGCATGCGCGGTCCGTAGGTGTTGAAGATGCGCGCGATGCGCACGTCCAGCCCATGCTGGCGGTGGTAGTCCATGAACAGGGTCTCGGCGCAGCGCTTGCCTTCGTCGTAGCAGGAGCGGATGCCGACCGGATTGACGTGGCCCCAGTACCCTTCCTGCTGCGGATGATGCTCTGGGTCGCCATAGACTTCGCTGGTGGAGGCCTGCAGGATGCGCGCCCTGAGCCGCTTGGCCAGTCCCAGCATGTTGATGGCGCCGTTGACGCTGGTCTTGGTGGTCTGCACCGGGTCGTGCTGGTAATGCACCGGCGAGGCCGGGCACGCGAGGTTGTAGATCTCGTCGACTTCCACATACAGCGGGAAGGTGACGTCGTGCCGCAGCAGCTCGAAATTGGTCCGGCCCAGCAGGTGCGCGATGTTCTCCTTGGTGCCGGTGTAGAAGTTGTCCACGCACAGCACGTCCTGTCCGGCGCGTACCAGCCGCTCGCACAGGTGCGAGCCGAGGAATCCCGCGCCGCCGGTGACCAGGATGCGCTTGCGATCGCTTTCCTTCATTTCCGCTCTCCTTGCATTGCTTGCTCGTGGCCGCTTGCTGCCGCGGCCTGCCGCCGTGCCGGCGTCAGGCCGCGGCGCGGCGGGCTCCGGCCTGCAGCGCCGGAGTCCCGGCGCAGACGCGCTCATAGACCGCCTCCATCTGCCGGGCCACGCCGGCCCAGGTGAAATGCGCCTGCGCGCGGCGCCGGCCCGCTTCGCCCAGCTGGCGCGCCAACGCAGGGTTGGCGGCCAGCTGCGCCAGCCGCGCCGCCAGCGCCGCCGGCGCCTTGGGCGGCACCAGGAAGCCGGTGTGCCCGTCCACCACGGTGGAGCGGATGCCGCCGACGTCGGCGCCGATCACCGGCGCGCCGCACGCCATCGCCTCCACTGGCGTGATGCCGAACGGCTCGTACCACGGCGTGGTCACGAAGACATCGGCGGCGCTGTAGAACAGGCGCAGAGTGTCGCGCCCGCGCCGGCCCGTAAACACCACGCGCTCGGCCACGCCCTCGGCGTTGGCCACTTCCTGCAGCCGGCCGATTTCCGGCGTGGCCTGCACGCTCGGTTGCTCGGCGTTGCCGCCGACCACGTACAGGGTGGCGTCGAGACCAGTGTCGCGGCGCAGGCAGCCGAGCGCACGGATCACGTTGTCAATGCCCTTGCGCGGCACCAGCCGGCCCAGCTGCAGCACGCGGAAGCCATGCGACGGCCAGCCCAATGCGCGCCGCGCCGCGTCGCGCGGCACCGGCGCGAACTCGGCCGCGTCGAAGCCGCACGGGACGGTCTGCACGCGCGCGGGATCGGCACCGTAGAGGTTGACGAGGTCGTCCAGGTCCTGCGGACACTCCGCCACCACGCAGTCGGCCTCGCGCACCAGCGCGTCCTCGATGCCGA
This sequence comes from Cupriavidus nantongensis, assembly GCF_041726985.1. Classification (GTDB taxonomy): domain Bacteria; phylum Pseudomonadota; class Gammaproteobacteria; order Burkholderiales; family Burkholderiaceae; genus Cupriavidus; species Cupriavidus nantongensis_A. The sequence goes on from NZ_CP168303.1 coordinate 618,029, forward strand.
AGCGATCGTCGGGGAAGCCGTCGGTGCTGCCCTGGTGCAACCGCCGCACCTTGCCCAGCGCATGGAAGGTCATCACCAGCGGGATGCCGAGGGTGTGGCGCGCGCGCAGCGCGGCCAGCCCGGACATGAAGAAGTTGGCGTGGAGCACGTCGTAGCCGGTGGCATCGCGGCGCACGAAGTCGGCCAGGAACGCGCCGAAGTCCTCCATATAGGGCAGCAGCTGCTCCTTCGGTATCTGCACCGGCGGTCCCGCGGTGACGTGGATCACGCGCACGTTGGGCGCGAACGCCACCACCTCGGGCAACAGCGCCTTGTCGCGCCGCGTGAACACATCCACCTGGTAGCCGCGGCTGCCAAGCTGCCTTGCAAGATGCGCCACATAGATGTTCTGGCCGCCGCAGTCGGTGCTGCCGACACTGGCGAGTGGCGAGGCATGTTCGCTGATCAGCGCGATCTTGCGCATGGTGGGCTCCGGTGGTTTGCCGCCGTGCCCGCGAACGCGGGCGGGATGGGAGGTGGCCCTCGCAGCTAGCGTGCCATCCGCAGTCGCTGCAATTCAGAGAGAAAAAACTCGTGTCGCGGGAACCGACGCAGAAGCGTTATAGCGGTTCTCCACGACATGGCGAAGCGCATTGCGAAGAAGCCGCACCGGCTTCCCCGAGACGCGGTTTGGTCATTCTTACGCCGCCCCTTTGTAATTTGCGCTTACCGATCTTTCATTTGCCGGCCGGCATTGCGCAGCGTTGCAACCGGCCCGATGTTTGCTGTGTCGATGGCGCTCATGCAGGTCTTGCTGCACGCGCTGCACACGTTTCGGTGGCGGCCTGCCGTTCAACCATCGATGGAGTTGCCCATGCCCATGACCCCCGATGCGGGCCAGCCGCCCCGCGCCTCCCATGCCGGCGCCAGCCGCTTCAGCGATCCCGCCGCGGCGCGGCGCGCGGTCGAACTGGCCCTGCCGATGCTGCAGGCCTCGCTGCGCGACAAGGCCGTCGGCGAAAGCGGCTGCATGCATGTGGTCGTGATGGATCCGACGCTGCAGCCCGGCGATTGCGCCTTCGAGGAAGCGATTCTCTATGAGCATTCGCTGCCGTCGCGCGAGGCCTGGGATGCCGACTACAGCCGCTATGCGCGCGCCAAGGCCAGCCTGAGCTGGCGCACCGGCATGGCCAGCGCGCAGGTGGTCCACTGTAGCCCGCACCGGCTGCGCAGCGACGACACCCTGCTCGGCGGCGCCGCCGTGGTGGACGGCATCGTGGTTGCCGTCAGCGGCGCCAACGCATGGTACGACGAGGCCTTTGCCGGCTGCGTGGCGATGCTGCTGCGGGCCGTGGCGCAAGGGTCCTGCATGCGCGCGCAGCCCGCCGGCTGATACCTGCAGCCGCGCTTTTGCCTGACTGTTGGCACACATTTCGCACCGGCAGCAAGCCTGCGCACCCGGCCATGCTGTCCTGATCGCGGCATGCCGCAGCCGACAGGGTGCCAGCACCGATGTCCGCTTCGTTGTCCGATTCGTCGTCCGAATCACAGTCCATCCACACACCGATCGCCAGGGAACCACCATGCCAACTTCGCCTTCGTCACGACCCGCGGCGCACATCGAGGCCGCCATGCCGCTGCAGGACCGCACCTATCTCGTCAGCGGCGCTGGCCGGGGTCTGGGCGCCGCGATCTGCCGCACGCTGAGCGCCGCCGGCGCCGCCGTGATCGTGGCCGATATCGACGACAAGCTCGCGCACGACAGCGCCGGGGGGCTGGCCGATGCCGGCGCGCAGGCGTGGCCGCTGCACCTCGATGTCTCCGACCCCGCTTCCGTGCGCGCCGCCTTCGAAGCCGTGCGCGCGCGCGGCACGCGCCTCGACGGCATCGTCAACAACGCCGCCATCGACATCACGCTGCCGGTGGACGAGGTCGATGCCGAGACCTGGCGCAAGGTACTGATGGTCAACCTGTACGGCCCCTACCTGATGGCGCATGCCGCCGTGCCGGTGCTGAAGGCGCAGGGCGGGGGGCATATCGTCAACATCGCCTCGACCGCGTCCAAGCGCGCCTGGCCCAATGCCTCGGCGTACCACGCCACCAAGTGGGGCCTGCTCGGCTTCTCGCACGCGCTGCATGCGGAACTGCGGCCGCACGGGATCAAGGTGTCGGCGATCGTCGCGGGCGGCATGCGCACGCCGTTCCTGCTCGACCGCTTTCCCGACATCGACCAGGACAACCTGCAGGACCCGGCCAATGTCGCCAACGCGGTGCGCTTCGTGCTGACGCAGCCGGAAGAAACCGTGATCCCCGAGGTGATGGTGCTGCCCATGAAGGAGACCTCGTGGCCATGAGCCTTGCCCCCGCGCTACGGGCGGCCGTGCTGCTGGACAAGGACGGCACCGTGTTGCACGACGTCCCCTACAACGTCGATCCGGCGCACATGCGGCTTGCGCCAGGCGCCGCCGCCGCGCTGCGGCTGCTGGGCGGCCTGGGCCTGCCGCTGGTGGTGGTGACGAACCAGCCCGGGGTGGCCCATGGCCTGCATACCGAGGCCGAACTGGTGCCGGTACGCGAACGGCTGGCCGCCATGTTTGCCGAGCATGGCGCGGCGCTGAGTGGCTTCCTGTATTGCCCGCATCATCCAGAAGGGCAGGTGGCGCCCTACGCGCGCGCGTGCCTGTGCCGCAAGCCCATGCCCGGGCTGCTGCTGCAGGCGGCCGCGGCATGGCGGCTCGACCTGGCGCGGTCCTGGATGATCGGCGATATCCTCAATGACGTCGAAGCCGGAAACCGCGCAGGCTGCACCACCGTGCTGGTCGACTGCGGCAACGAGACCGAATGGCAGCTTTCGCCCGCGCGTCAGGCCGATTACGTGGTGCCCACGCTAGAGGACGCCGCGCGCCTGGTGGTGGCGCGCACGCGGGCCGCTGACTTGGTCGGCGCTGCCGCATCGACAGCCGCGTCACCATGCCATGCGGAGGCGCCATGAACTGGCACTCCGCGCGCAGCGTGCTGTGCGTGCGCCTCGACAATATGGGCGACGTGCTGATGAGCACGCCGGCGATGCAAGCCCTGGCGGATGCGCTGCCGGGCCGCCGGCTGACGTTGCTGACCTCGCACAGCGCCGCGGCGCTGGCGCCGCATCTGCCGATGGTCAGCCGCGTGCTGACCTGGGACGCGCCGTGGGCCAGGCACGCCGGGGCCCAGGCGGCACCGGCGCCCGGGCCGGAAATTGCCGCGTGCGCACGCTGGCTGGCGCGCTTCCGCTTCGACGCGGCCGTGATCTTTACCGTCTACAGCCAGAGCCCCTTGCCCGCCGCGGTGTTGTGCGCGCTCGCGGGCATTCCGCTGCGGCTGGCCTGCTGCCGCGAGAACCCCTACACGTTGCTGAGCGACTGGGTCCCCGACACCGAGCCGGGCACGCAGCCGGGCCAGCGTCCGCGCCACGAGGCGCAGCGCCAGCTCGACTTGGTGGCGCAGGTCGGAGCCGTCGCATGCGATACGCGCCTGCGCTTTCGCGTGCTGGCGGCGGACCGCACCGCGCTCGCCGGGCGCCTGGCCGCGATCCGCGGCGGCCGCAGCGGGCCGGTGGTGGTGGTGCATCCCGGTGCCAGCGCGCCGTCGCGGCGCTGGCCGCCGGCGCGCTTTGCCCAGGTGGCGCACGCGCTGGCGGTGAAGGCCGGCGCGCACGTGCTGGTGACCGGCGATGCCGCCGAGCACGACATCGTGCGCGCGGTCTGCGCCGCCGCCGGCCACGCGCGCGTGGTGCCGCTCGCCGGCGCCTTGCGCCTGGGCGAAATGGGCGCTTTGCTGGAAGCCGCCGACCTGCTGGTGTCGAACAACACCGGGCCGGTCCACCTGGCCGCCGCGTTGGGCACGCCGGTGGTCGACCTGTACGCGCTGACCAACCCGCAGCACACGCCCTGGCAGGTGCCGCACCGTACGCTGTTTGCCGATGTGCCGTGCCGCTATTGCTACAAGAGCATGTGCCCGCAAGGACATCATCGCTGCCTGGAAGACGTGCCGGCCGCGCACGCGGTGCAGGCCGCGCTGGCGCTGCTGGGCGGCAATCCCGACAGCATGCCCGCGGTCGAACTGCCGTGGCCCGGCGCAGTCGCTGTGGCTGCACCGGCGCCCGCCGAGTTCGACGCCTTGCCGCCCATGCCGGACGACAGTGCAACCCGCCACCTACCCCATGACGAGGCCGACCATGTACACCCTTGGCATTAACGCTGCCTACCATGACTCCGCCGCCTGCCTGGTGCGCGATGGCGAAGTCATCGCCGCGGCGGAGGACGAACGCTTCACCCATATCAAGCACGGCAAGCGCCCGGTGCCGTTCACGGCGTGGGAGCTGCCGTTCCACGCCATTGACTATTGCCTGGGCGAGGCCGGCATCGCGCTGCGCGACGTCGATCATGTTGCCTACGCGTTCGACCCCGCGCTGATGCTGGGCGCGCGCCGGCATGACGCCACCGTGACGCTGCCGCTGGAGCCGTCGGCGCACGGCGCCGCCAATGGGCATGAGTCGCCGTGGGATCCGCTGTTCCTGTCGTACGTGGTCAACGCGCCGCGGCAACTGGCCAGCGGTGCGCCGCACCACCTGGCCGCGCGCTTTCGCGGCGTGCGCCACGACGGGCCGTTCCGCTGGCATTTCGTCGAGCACCACATGGGGCATGAAGCCAGCGCCTTCCTGGCGGCGCCGTTCGCGCGCTGCGCGGTGCTGACCATGGACGGCCGCGGCGAGCGCGCCACCACCAGCTACGGCGTGTTCGACGGCAAGGAGTACCGGCGCATCAAGCAGATCGACCTGCCGGACTCGCTCGGCCTGCTGTACGAGCGCGTCACGCGCCACCTTGGCTTCCTGCATTCGTCGGACGAGTACAAGGTGATGGCGCTGGCCTCCTACGGCAAGCCTGCGCACCTTGGCGTGTTCCGCGACATGGTCCGGCGCGATGCCGAAGGCGGCTACCGGGTGGCGCAGCCCGACCTGGAAGCCTTGCTGGGGCCGCCGCGCCAGCGCGGCGAGGCCTTCGGCGCCGCGCATTTCGATATCGCGCGCTCGCTGCAGGAGGTGCTGGAGGAAACCGTGGTCGGCATGACTACCTGGCTGGCCGAGGCCACCGGCGAACGGCAGCTGGCCATGGCCGGCGGGGTGGCGCTGAACTGCGTGATGAACGCGCGCGTGCGCGACCAGAGCCCGTTCGACGAGGTCTGGGTGCAGCCGGCCGCCGGCGATGCCGGCACCGCGCTGGGCGCGGCGCTGTGGATTGACTTCCTGCAACGCGGACGTCCGGCGCGGCAATGGTCGATGGCACACGCCTACCTGGGGCCGGCGTATGGCGAGGACGAGATCGCGGCCTTCCTCGATTGGGCCAAGCTGCCTTACCGCAGGCTCGACGACCTGGCCGGGCAGACCGCCGAGCTGCTGGCGCAGAACAAGATCATCGGCTGGTTCCAGGGCCGCATGGAGTTCGGCCCGCGCGCGCTGGGCGCGCGCTCGATCCTGGCCTCGCCGATCGATCCCGGCATGCAGCAGCGGCTGAACCAGATCAAGGACCGCGAAGACTTCCGCCCGGTGGCGCCGGTGGTGATGCAGGAGCGTGCGCAGGACTGGTTCAGCGCGGCCAAGCCCGGCAGCGGCGAAGCGCCGTTCATGCTGTTCATCTACGACGTGCGTCCCGAGCAGGCGGCGCGCATTCCCGCGGTCTGCCACGTCGACGGCACCGCGCGCGTGCAGACCGTGCGCCGCGATCAGAACCCGGCCTACTACGATTTGCTGGCCGCATTCGAGCGCCGCACCGGCGTGCCGATCCTGGTCAACACCTCGTTCAACACGCGTGGCGAGCCCATCGTGTGCACGCCGCGCGATGCGGTGGAGTGCTTCTGGACCTCGCCGCTGGACGCGCTGGTGATCGGCCCGTTCCTGCTGGAGAAACCCGGCGCCGGAGGCGCCCAGGGACAGACGGGAGGCGCGCATGGACAAGCCTGAACCAAGGGTTTCGGTGGTCGTGCCCACCTGGCGCCGGCCGGCACTGCTGGCGCGCTGCCTGCAGGCGCTGTGCGCGCAGCGCCTGGCCGCGCACGCGTACGAGATCATCGTCGCCGACGATGGCTGCGAGGCCCGCATCGAACGGCTGGTGGCGCTGATGGCCGCGCAGCATCCGTACCATGCGCTGCGCTATGTACCGGTGCCGGGCACGCAGGGGCCGTCGGGCGCGCGCAATGCGGGCTGGCGCCGCGCGCGCGCGTCCGTGATTGCGTTTACCGACGACGACACCGTGCCGGATCCCGGTTGGCTCGAAGCGGGCTGCTCCGCGCTGGCGGAGCAGCCCGAGTGCTGCGCGGTCGCGGGCACCGTGCGCGTGCCGCTGCCGGCGCGGCCCACCGACCACGAGCGCGATACCGGCGGCCTTGCGCACGCCGAGTTCGTCACCGCCAATTGCTTCGTCCGGCGCGACGCGCTGCTGCGCATCGGCGGCTTCGACGAACGCTTCACGCGCGCCTGGCGCGAGGATTCGGACCTGCAGTTCCGCCTGATCGAGCAGGTCTGCCCGGTGGGGCGTGCGCCGGCGGCGGTGGTGGCGCATCCGGTGCGGCCCGCTGCCTGGGGCAGCAGCGTCGCGGCGCAGGCCAAGGTGTATTTCGATGCGCTGCTGTACAAGAAGCATCCGCGCCTGTACCGGCAGCGCATCCGCCGCGTGCCGCCCTGGCATTACTACCTGACGGTGCTGGCGCTGCTGGTCGCGCCGATCGCGTGGCTGGCTGGCGCGCCGGTTGTGGCTGCGGCGGCGGGCCTGCTGTGGCTCGGATTTACCGCGGCATTCTGCGCGCGGCGCCTGCGCGGCGCGGCGCTGACGCCGGCGCATGTGGCCGAGATGGCGTTTACCTCGATGCTGATACCGCCGCTGTCGCTGTACTGGCGGCTGCGCGGCGCGCTGGCCTTCCGGGTGGTGTTCCTATGAGCGCATGCGTCGAGCCGCTCACGGCCTTGCCCCGCGCGCGGGATCCGCAGCATGCGGCGCGGCGCCGCGCGGCGCCAGCGCGCGTGCGGCGCATCGCCGTGTTCCGCGCGCTGCAGCTGGGCGACATGCTGTGCGCGGTGCCGGCGCTGCGGGCGCTGCGCGCGGGCGAGCCCGAGGCCCGCATCACGCTGATCGGCCTGCCGTGGGCACAGGAATTCGTGTCCCGCTTCAGTGCGCTGGTGGATGACCTGATGGTGTTTCCCGGCGCACCGGGGATGCCCGAGCAACCTTGCGCCGAAGCGGCGGCGGGCCCGTTCTACGCGGCCGCGCACGCGGCGCGCTTCGACCTGGCGATACAGTTGCACGGCAGCGGCGCGCTGACCAACGCCGTGGTGCAGCGCCTGGGCGCCCGGCGCATGGCCGGCTTCTGTCCGGACCCGGCGGCGGCGCGCTGCGACCGCACCGGCGTGCTGGTGCCTTGGCCGCAGGGCAACGAGGTCGAGCGGCTGCTGGCGCTGATGCAGGCGCTGGGTTATCCGTGCGCGGACCGCAGCCTGGCGTTTCCGCTGCGCCCGCTCGACCATGCCAGCTGGCGGCTGCTGGCCGCCGAGCACGGGCTCGTCGCCGGCGACTATGTCTGCCTGCACGCCGGCGCGCGCATGCTGTCGCGGCGCTGGCCGGTGGAGCGCTTTGCCGAGGCCGGCCGCGCGCTGCGGCGCCACTGGAAGGTGGTGCTGACCGGCAGCCGCGACGAGGCCGCGCTGGTGGCGCAGCTGGCGCGGCGCCTGGGCAAGCCGGTGGTCAACCTGTGCGGGCAGACCGCGCTGGGCACGCTGGCTGCGCTCATCCGCGATGCGCGCCTGCTGCTGTGCAATGACACCGGCGCCTCGCATATTGCCGCTGCGGTAGGCACGCCCAGCGTGGTGGTCTCGTGCGGCAGCGACAGCGCGCGCTGGGCGCCGCTCGACACCACGCTGCACCGCGTGCTGGCCGACCAGCCGCCATGCCGCCCGTGCATGCACCAGCGCTGCCCGCTTGCCGGGCACCCGTGCGCGTCGAATGTCAGCGTGGCCAGCGTGGTGGAGGCCGCGCTGGCGCTGGCGGCCCAGGAGCGCGGCCATGGCTAGGCGGCTGCGCATCCTGACCTGGCACGTGCACGGGAATTATCTGTATTACCTGTCGCAGATCCCGCACGAGCTGTACCTGGTTACGCGCGATGACGGCACGCCCGGCTATGCCGGCGCCGGCGGCGCGCTGCCGTGGGGCGCCAACGTGCACGAGGTGCCCTACGACGCGGTCCCGGCCGGCCGCTTCGACTGCGTGCTGTACCAGCACCGCCACCATTACGAGCATGACCGCGTGGACCTGCTCAGCGCCGCGCAGCGCGCGCTGCCGGCGATCTACCTGGAGCACGATCCGCCGCAGGAACACCCGACCAACACGCTGCATCCGGTGCAAGATCCGTCGATGCTGCTGGTGCATGTGACGCCGTTCAACGCGCTGATGTGGGACAACGGCGTCACGCCGTGCCGCGTGATCGAACACGGCGTGCTGGTCGACGAGGCGGTGCAATACAGCGGTGAACTGGCGCGCGGCATTAGCGTGGTCAACCACCTGTCGCGGCGCGGCCGCCGGCTCGGTGCCGACCTGTTCGCGCGCGTGCGCGAGCAGGTGCCGCTGGACCTGGTGGGGATGGCGGCGCAGGAGGCGGGCGGACTGGGCGAGATACCGAACCCGGAGCTGGCGGCGTTTGTCGCGCGCTACCGCTTCTTCTTCAACCCGATCCGCTACACCAGCCTGGGGCTGGCGGTGGTGGAGGCGATGATGCTGGGGGTGCCGGTGGTGGGCCTGGCCACCACCGAGCTGGCCACCGTGATCCAGAGCGGCAACAACGGCTATGTCGATACGCGCGTCGAGGTGCTGGTCAGCGTGATGCGCGAACTGCTGGACGATCCGGAACTGGCGCGCGCCTGGGGCGAGCGCGGCTGCCGGGTGGCGCGCGAGCGCTTCGGCATCGACCGCTTCGTGGCGGAGTGGGACGAGACGCTGCGCGCGGTCTGTGCGTGACAACAGAACGCGCGCGCTAGCCCGGCCCGCCGTCGCCATGCAGACGCGCACGGCTGCCGGACGATGCCGTGCAGCAAACCAGGTAGTACGCGCGTTTGAACTGCAGCGCCGCTTCCAGCCGGCGTCCGGCGGCCGCTTCGGCAAATGCTGCCTGCAGGCAGCGTTCGATGCTGTCGGCGGTGCCGTCCTGCTCGAACAGTCCAGGCGTGCGCTGCTCCCATAGCCGCATCAGCACGGCGCGGCGCTGCGCCAGCGTATGCGGCGGCCAGCCGTGGTCGCGGCTGAGCAATTCGAGCCGCGTCGCCAGCAGCGTTTCGAGCAGCAGGGTGGGCCTGGCGAAGCGAGTGGGCAGGGGCGTGGCCTCGGGCAATCCGCTGGCATCGACCAGTGCCGCAGGCAGGTCCGTGGCGTTGGGTGGGCGATCGGTCATGGCAGCCAGCCAGACGTGGCCGGGCGCGACAATGCCGTGCCGCGCGTCGCTGCGCCGGGTTTCATTCCGTTGCCGTTTCGGTGGCGGATTCTTCGGCGTCGGCCAGGGCGATGGCGGCCGCGCGCTGCGCCAGTGGCTCGGCGGCGCGGATGCGCAGCACGGTCTGACGCGACGTGCTGAAGCGCCGCGCGGTCTCGCTGACCGAATAGCCTGCCGACAGCGCGCTCAGGATCGCATGGCGCTGCTCGGGCGTGTGCTTGGGCGGACGGCCCACCTGGCGCCCCATGGCCTTGGCCGCGGCCAGGCTCTCGCGCACGCGCACGCTGCGGGTGGCGCCTTCCAGCGCGGCCACCGCGCGCAATACCTCGACCGCTTCGGGCGGCGTCGCGCTGGCAAGGTCATCCCGCGACAGCTGCACGCAGTACAGCGCCACGCCGAGCAGGCGGAAGCGCCGGACCGTCGCCAGCACTTCGGGCACGCTCCAGCCCAGGCTGCACAGGCGCAGCGCGACCACCGCGTCGCCCGGTTGCACCTGGTGCTGCAATGCGCGCAGTCGCGGGCGCTGCAGTGCCGCCACCGACGCGGGCGCGGCCTCCCAGAACACGTGGTGCGGGTCGATGCCATAGCCGGCGGCGCTGGCGGCCTGCAGTTCGTCCTGGACCGCCGACGCAGCATCGGCGCAATTGGAGTAGAGGAAGGTGGTCGGCATGATGGTGTCGGACGGCGCGCGCGCCGCACGCTGGTGAGAGCGGTCCGGACAGAGGATTCTGTTCCGGCTGGTTGCGCGATAACGCAACGGTTGCCGTAGCTGCCGCAACTTTCATGCCGCGCGTGCCGGCCCCCATCAAAGCGGCGCAACGCTATACCGGTGCTATACCGGCGCGCAAAGGCGATGCGAGGACGTCATGCGCTGTCCCACGCGCCGCCGCGGGCACAATTACAAGGCTTCGCGCAGGAATTGCAATGACACGCAGGCCGGCCCGCCATGCGCGCGCCACGGCGCCTGATGCGGCGCGGGCACGGAACCTGCCTTCCTTGCGGGTCGAAGCCGGAGTGCCGGCTCCCCACCCAGGAGAGAACCGTGGACAAGTCGAAGATCCCCGCAGACCAGGCCGAGGCACTCGGTGCCTTGATGGACGACCACCGCGCGGTCAAGAAGCAGTTCAAGGCGTTCAAGGACACCGAGGACCGCGACGAGAAGGAATCGATCGCGCTCGACGTATGCCACCAGCTTACGGTGCACGCCACCATCGAGGAAGAAATCTTCTATCCGGCATTGCGGGGCGTCAGCGACGAGATCGACGACATGCTGGACGAGGCCCAGGTCGAGCACCAGGTCGCCAAGGACCTGATCGCCGCGATCGAGGAGGATCCCGCCGGCGACATGCTCGAGGCCAACTTCACGGTGCTGTCGGAATACGTCTCGCACCACGTCGAGGAAGAGGAAGGCGAGCTGTTCAAGAACGTGATCAAGGAAAAGGTCAACTTGCGCGACGTGGCGCAGTCCATGGCCGCGCGCAAGGAAGAGCTGATGCGCGAGACCGCCTGAGCCTGCGGTAACTGCGGCGGTGCCTGAAGCGGCGGCGCGCAATGCCGTTCAGGTAAGGTATCAAACACTACTGTCATTCCCGCGCAGGCGTCTTTAAAAGTCACTGGGTTCCCGCCTGCGCGGGAACGACGGTGGCTAACTGAACGGCATTACGGCGGTGCGGGCCGTGCGCGGTGCCCCGCCGATTCAGCGGATTTGAAGAAGTCGCACAAGCCGGGGTGCCCCACGCGCCCCGGCCGGCCGTTACCATCACGCACTGTTTTCCCTGCCGTGCCGTGACTGCCCCATGACCTTTGTCGTGACGGATGCCTGCATCCAGTGCCGCCATACCGACTGCGTGGAAGTCTGCCCGATGTCGTGCTTCCACGAAGGGCCGAACTTCCTTGCCATCGATCCCGACCAATGCATCGACTGCTCGATGTGCGTGCCGTTGTGCCCCGTCGGCGCGATCTATTCCGAGCATGACCTGCCCGAGGACCAGCGCCATTTCCTTGCGCTCAACGCCGAGTTGTCGCGGCGGCCGGACTGGCTGCCGCTGATGCAGGCGAAGGGACCACTGCCGGACCACGAGCAGTGGGCCGGCCATCCTGACCGGCTGTCGTTGCTGCGACGCTAGCGCGGCGGCGTGTCGCGGTAATCCGGGAAGGCTTCCGGCAAGGTCTGCACGGTGCCGGTCAGGGTGCCGTCATAGCCGGGCAGCGCATTGACGCGCTGGCGGAAGGCCTCGCTGGTCAGCGCCCCGACCGCGCCGGCCAGCGCCGGGCTGCGCAGCTTGGCGCGCTCGATGGCAAAGAAGTAGCGCTCCTTGATCACCGGCACGAAGGCCAGCCCGAAGCGCCGCGCCGCGGTCTCGACGCCGAAGCCCACGTCGGCCATGCCGCTGCCGATGTACGCCGCCACTGCGGCGTGGGTGAACTCCCCATTGCTGTAGCCCTCGATGCGCGCGCCGTCGATGCCGCGCGCCGCCAGCATCAGGTCCAGCAGCAGCCGCGTGCCGGAGCCGACCTGCCGGTTGACGAAGCGCACTTCGCGCCGGGTCAGGTCCTCGAGCGTATGGATCCCGAGCGGGTTGCCCGGCCGCACGAACAGCCCCTGGCTGCGCACCGCGAGGTGCACCAGGCAATGGGTCTCGGGCTTGAGCCAGGTGGTGAAGTGGCGCCACATGCCATGCTCGAACTCGCCCACCGGCACATGGAAGCCGGCGATGTCGCAAGCGCCTTCGGCCAGCGCCGCCACGGCCTCGACGCTGCCGCAGTACTTCAGGTCGTGCCGCACCTGCTGCTCGTCGAGGAAATCGCGCAGCGCCGCCACCGCGAAGCCGTGGCTGGCATGCAGTCGCGCCGTGGCCTCGGGCTGCGCCATCAGCTTCTTCAGCTCGATCTCCAGCTCGGACGCCAGGCTGTCCAGCGTCGGCGACAGCCGCGCGCCGATCCGCTTGCTGGCCCACACCAGCTGCTGCGCCAGCGGCGTCAGCGCGCTGCCGCGTCCGCGCGTCTTGTCGATCAGCGGGCCGCCGAACAGCGCCTCGGCATCGCGCAGGATGCCCCAGGCATAGCGGTACGACAGCGACACCGCCTGGGCCGACTGGCTGATGCTGCCGGATTCGCCGATATAGCCGAGCAGGGCCACCAGGCGCGACACGTCCAGCGGCTCGGCGCCCGGCCGGGCGTCGTCCCGGATTTGCAGGTGGGGTTGGATCGAGATGCGGAGCATATGTAGAAAATAGCTTATTGAAGGGGCGCTGTCACTCTCATATAGTCCGCCTAACGGGCGAAGCGGCGATTCGATAGCCCGGAAATAGGAAAAAAATAGCATATAAGCGGGATCCGGCAGCCACTTTGGCCGGTCCTGGCGAGCCCTCACAGGAGACGCCATGCCAGACATCGCCCCCCACGCACCCCGTGCCTCCGGTGCGCCGGCATCCGCCGATGCCGCGCACATCGCCGCCATCGTCGCGGCACGCCAGCACATGCCGGGCGCCTTGCTGCCGATCCTGCACGAGATCCAGGACACCCAGGGCTTTATTCCCGACACCGCCGTGCCTGTGATCGCCCGCGCGCTGAACCTGTCGCGCGCCGAGGTGCATGGCGTGATCACCTTCTACCATCACTTCCGCCAGCAGCCCGCCGGCCGCCACGTGGTGCAGGTGTGCCGCGCCGAGGCGTGCCAGGCGGTCGGCGCCGAGGCGCTGGCCGAGCACGCGCAGCGCGCGCTGGGCTGCGGCTTCCATGAAACCAGCGCGGACGGGCAGGTGACGCTGGAGCCGGTCTATTGCCTGGGCCAGTGCGCCTGCGGCCCGGCCGTGATGGTCGGCGAGCAGTTGCACGGCTATGTCGATGCCGCGCGCTTCGACGCGCTGGTGCGCGGACTGCGCGCGCCGTCCACCCCCGCCGAAACGGAGGCCCAGGCATGAGCACCGTCACCACCCTGTTCGTGCCGCGCGACTCCACCGCGCTGGCGCTGGGCGCCGACGAGGTCGCGCGCGCAATCGCCAGCGAGGCCGCCGCGCGCGGCGAAGCCGTGCGCATCGTGCGTAACGGTTCGCGCGGCATGTTCTGGCTCGAGCCGCTGGTCGAGGTGCAGACCGCCGCCGGCCGCGTGGCCTACGGCCCGGTCAGCGCGGCCGACGTGCCGGGGCTGTTCGATGCCGGCCTGCTGCAGGGCGGCGCGCACGCGCTGGCACACGGCCCGACCGACCAGATCCCGTTCCTGCAACGGCAGGAGCGCCTGACCTTCGCGCGCGTCGGCATCACCGACCCGCTGTCGCTGGACGACTACCGTGCGCACGAGGGCTACGCCGGCCTGGAACGCGCGCTCGCCATGCAGCCCGCCGAGATCGTGCAGGAAGTCACCGACTCCGGCCTGCGCGGCCGCGGCGGCGCGGCGTTTCCGACCGGCATCAAGTGGAAGACCGTGCTCGGCGCTCAGTCCGCAACCAAGTACATCGTCTGCAATGCCGACGAAGGCGACTCGGGCACCTTCTCCGACCGCATGGTGATGGAAGACGATCCCTTCATGCTGATCGAAGGCATGACCATCGCCGGCCTGGCGGTGGGCGCGGAGCAGGGCTACATCTACTGCCGTTCCGAATACCCGCATGCGATCGCCGTGCTGCAAAGCGCGATCGGCATCGCCAGCGCCGCGGGCTGGCTCGGCGACGACATCCGCGGCAGCGGCAGGCGCTTCCATCTCGAAGTGCGCAAGGGCGCCGGCGCCTATGTCTGCGGCGAGGAAACCGCGCTGCTGGAGAGCCTGGAAGGCCGGCGCGGCGTGGTGCGCGCCAAGCCGCCGCTGCCGGCGCTGAAGGGCTTGTTCGGCCAGCCCACGGTGATCAACAACGTGATCTCGCTGGCCACGGTGCCGGTGATCCTGGCGCGCGGCGCGCAGTTCTACCGCGACTTCGGCATGGGCCGCTCGCGCGGCACGCTGCCGTTCCAGCTGGCCGGCAACATCAAGCGCGGCGGACTGGTGGAGAAGGCGTTCGGCGTCACGCTGCGCGAGCTGCTGGTCGACTACGGCGGTGGCACCCGCAGCGGCCGCGCGATCCGCGCGGTGCAGGTGGGCGGGCCGCTGGGCGCCTACCTGCCCGAGTCGCGCTTCGACGTGCCGCTGGACTACGAGGCCTATGCCGCGTTCGGCGGCGTGGTCGGCCACGGCGGCATCGTGGTGTTCGACGAGACCGTCGACATGGCGAAGCAGGCGCGCTACGCGATGGAGTTCTGCGCGATCGAATCGTGCGGCAAATGCACGCCGTGCCGGATCGGATCGACCCGCGGCGTCGAAGTGATGGATCGCATCATCGCCGGCGAGCAACCGGTGCGGCATGTGCAGCTGGTGCGCGACCTGTGCGACACCATGCTCAACGGCTCGCTGTGCGCGATGGGCGGCATGACGCCCTACCCGGTGCTGTCCGCACTGAATGAATTCCCCGAGGACTTTGGCCTCGCATCCAATCCGGCCAGGGCCGCCTGAGCCAGGTCCAGCAGAGACACGGGAGACAAACCGCCATGAACGCCCGCAACGAGATTGATTTCGGCACACCCGCCAGCCCCTCGACCGACATGGTCACCCTGGAGGTCGACGGCGTCAGCGTCACCGTGCCGGCCGGCACCTCGGTGATGCGCGCCGCGATGGAGGCGCAGATCGCCGTGCCCAAGCTGTGCGCCACCGACAGCCTGGAAGCCTTCGGCTCGTGCCGGCTGTGCCTGGTCGAGATCGAAGGGCGGCGCGGCTATCCGGCCTCATGCACCACGCCGGTGGAAGCCGGCATGAAGGTGAAGACCCAGAGCGACAAGCTCGCCGACCTGCGCCGCGGCGTGATGGAGCTGTATATCTCCGACCACCCGCTCGATTGCCTGACCTGCCCCACCAACGGCAACTGCGAGCTGCAGGACATGGCCGGCGTGGTCGGCCTGCGCGAAGTGCGCTACAACGACGGCGGTCCGGAATCGGCCCCGATCGCCACGCACACCCAGATGAAGAAGGATGAGTCCAATCCTTACTTCACCTACGATCCCTCCAAGTGCATCGTCTGCAACCGCTGCGTGCGCGCCTGCGAAGAAACCCAGGGCACCTTCGCGCTGACCATCAGCGGACGCGGCTTCGATTCCCGCGTCTCGCCCGGCACCAGCCAGCCGTTCATGGAGTCGGACTGCGTCTCGTGCGGCGCCTGCGTGCAGGCGTGCCCGACCGCGACGCTGACCGAGACTTCCATCATCAGGCTGGGCCAGCCCTCGCACAGCGCCGTGACCACCTGCGCCTATTGCGGCGTGGGCTGTTCGTTCAAGGCCGAGATGAAGGGCAATGAAGTGGTGCGCATGGTGCCGTACAAGGACGGCAAGGCCAACGAGGGCCATGCCTGCGTAAAGGGCCGCTTTGCCTGGGGCTACGCCACGCACAAGGACCGCATCCTCAAGCCGATGATCCGGGCGAAGATCACCGACCCGTGGCGCGAGGTGTCGTGGGAAGAGGCGATCGACTATGCCGCGTCCGAGTTCAAGCGCATCCAGGCAAAGCACGGCAAGGACTCGATCGGCGGCATCGTGTCGTCGCGCTGCACCAACGAAGAGGGCTACCTGGTGCAGAAGCTGGTGCGCGCGGCATTCGGCAACAACAACGTCGACACCTGCGCGCGCGTGTGCCATTCACCGACCGGCTACGGGCTGAAGCAGACGCTGGGCGAATCGGCAGGCACGCAGACCTTCAAGTCGGTGGAAAAGGCCGACGTGATCATGGTGATCGGCGCCAACCCGACCGATGGCCACCCGGTCTTTGCCTCGCGCATGAAGAAGCGCCTGCGCGCCGGCGCGAAGCTGATCGTGGTCGACCCGCGCCGCATCGACCTGGTCGATTCGCCGCATATCCGTGCCGACTTCCACCTGCAGCTGCGCCCGGGCACCAACGTCGCGCTGGTGACCTCGCTGGCGCACGTCATCGTCACCGAAGGCCTGCTCAATGAGGCCTTTATCGCCCAGCGCTGCGAGGACCGCGCCTTCCAGCAGTGGCGCGACTTTGTCGCGCTGCCGGAGAACTCGCCCGAGGCCATGGAGAGCGTCACCGGCATCCCCGCCGAACAGCTGCGCGGCGCCGCGCGCCTGTACGCGACCGGCGGCAACGCCGCGATCTACTACGGCCTGGGTGTGACCGAGCATGCGCAAGGCTCGACCACCGTGATGGGCATCGCCAACCTCGCCATGGCCACCGGCAATATCGGCCGCGAGGGCGTGGGCGTGAACCCGCTGCGCGGGCAGAACAACGTGCAGGGCTCGTGCGATATCGGCTCGTTCCCGCATGAGCTGCCGGGCTATCGCCACGTGTCGGACTCGACCGTGCGTGGCCTGTTCGAAGATGCCTGGAATGTCGAGATCAGCCCCGAGCCGGGCCTGCGCATTCCCAACATGTTCGAGGCCGCGCTGGCGGGCAGCTTCAAGGGCCTGTATTGCCAGGGCGAGGACATCGTGCAGTCGGACCCGAACACGCAGCACGTGTCCGAGGCGCTGTCGTCGATGGAATGCATCGTGGTGCAGGACATCTTCCTCAACGAGACCGCCAAGTACGCCCACGTGTTCCTGCCGGGCTCGTCCTTCCTGGAAAAGGACGGCACCTTCACCAACGCCGAGCGCCGCATCTCGCGCGTGCGCAAGGTGATGCCACCCAAGGCGCGCTATGCCGACTGGGAAGCCACCATGCTACTGGCCAACGCGCTCGGCTACCCGATGGACTACCAGCATCCGTCCGAGATCATGGACGAGATCGCGCGGCTGACGCCGACCTTCGCCGGCGTCAGTTACCAGCGCCTGGAACAGCTCGGCAGCATCCAGTGGCCGTGCAATGCCGACGCGCCGGAAGGCACGCCGACCATGCATATCGATGCCTTCGTGCGCGGTAAGGGCAAGTTCATCATCACCAAATACGTGCCCACCACCGAGAAAATCACGCGTGCCTTCCCGCTGATCCTGACCACCGGTCGCATCCTGTCGCAGTACAACGTCGGCGCGCAGACGCGGCGCACCGACAACGTCCACTGGCATGCCGAGGACCGGCTCGAGATCCATCCGCACGACGCGGAAGAGCGCGGCATCAAGGACGGCGACTGGGTCGGGGTGCAGAGCCGGGCCGGCGACACCGTGCTGCGCGCCATCGTCAGCGAGCGCATGCAGCCGGGCGTGGTCTACACCACCTTCCACTTCCCCGAGTCCGGCGCCAACGTGATCACCACCGACAACTCGGACTGGGCCACCAACTGCCCCGAGTACAAGGTGACCGCGGTGCAGGTGCTGCCGGTGGCGCAGCCGTCGGCATGGCAGCGCCAGTACCAGGACTTCAACGCCACGCAGCTGCGGCTGCTGGAAGCAGCCAGCGCCGATCCAGCGCAGGCCGCGGGCTGAGCCGAGGGCGATGCGATGATGCGCTGCATGCAGTCGCCGCAACGCGATCCGGCCGCGGCGGAAGACGCCGCGACCGCCACCCACAGCACCTTCGCGGTCAACCGCTGGCGCGGCGGCGAGCTGATGCTGGGGCCTGACGAGGTCGCCGAGGAAGTGCCCGTCGCGCTGGAGTACAACGGCATCTCGCATGCGGTGATGCTGGCCACGCCGGCCGACCTGGAGGACTTCGCGCTCGGCTTCAGCCTGAGCGAAGGCATCGTCGGCAGCGCGGGCGAGGTCTATGACATCGAGATCGACGCGCGCGAGCACGGCATTGCGGTGCAGCTGGAGATTGCATCGGAAGCCTTCATGCGGCTCAAGGACCGGCGCCGCGCGCTGGCCGGGCGCACCGGGTGCGGGCTATGCGGTACCGAATCGCTGGAACAGGTGATGCGGACCCCCGCGCCGGTGCACAGCACGGCGAGCTTCCATACCGACGTGATCCAGGCCGCCTTCGTACAACTGCAACTGCGCCAGGCCCTGCAGCGCCACACCGGCGCTACGCATGCCGCCGCATGGCTGCGCGCCGACGGCCACGTCTCGCTGGTGCGCGAGGACGTGGGCCGCCACAACGCGCTCGACAAGCTGGCCGGCGCGCTGGCCCGCAGTGGTGAGGATATCGCCGGCGGCGCGGTGCTGGTGACCAGCCGCGCCAGCTATGAAATGGTGCTGAAGGCCGCCACGATCGGCGCCGGTGTGCTGGCGGCGGTGTCCGCCCCCACCGCGCTGGCGGTGCGCCTGGCCGGACAGGCCGGCATCACACTGGCCGGCTTCGTGCGCGCCGGCGCGCACGTGGTCTATGCCCATCCCCAACGGCTGCAGCACGGCAGCACCCACGAGAGCCTGGCATGAAGATCGATAACCTTGTCACCATGGCCAACCAGATCGGCAGCTTCTTCGAAGCCATGCCCGATCGCGAGGAGGCGGTCGCGGATATCGCCGGGCATATCAAGCGCTTCTGGGAACCGCGCATGCGCCGGGCTTTGCTGGGGCATGTCGACGCCGATGCAGGCAGCGGGCTGCTGGAGATCGTGCGCGAGGCGCTGGGCCGGCACCGCGCCATGCTCGAATAGCAGGCGCGGCGCCGCGCTTGCCTGCGCCGCTCAGCGCAGGCGCAACGGCTCCAGCAGGGCGCCGTCGTACTCGCCGCGCGAAATCCGCCCCAGCTCCAGCATGCGTTGCAGGATATACACCTGCCGCTGACGCGCGCGCCGGGGATTGGCCACCGGGTTGTTCGCCGAGGGCGCCTTCGGCAGGCCTGCCAGCATCGCGCACTCGGCCAGCGTCAGCTGGTCCAGCCGCTTGCCGAAGTAGGTCTGCGCGGCATCGGCAAAGCCATAGGCGCCCTGTCCCAGGTAGATCTTGTTCAGGTACAGCTCGAGGATCTCGTCCTTGCCGAGGGCCTTTTCGATCCGGTACGACAGCAGCACCTCGTACAGCTTGCGCGTGTAGGTCTTCTCCCGCGAGAGGTAGAAATTGCGCGCCACCTGCATGGTGATGGTCGACGCCCCCTGCGACAGCTCGTCCGACAGGTTGGCGACGCCCGCGCGGATCACGCCGACGTAGTCGATGCCGTCATGCAGGTAGAAGCGTTCGTCCTCGATCGCCACCACGGCCTCGGTCAGCGCGCGCGGCATCCTGTCGATGGGCACGTAGTCCGGCGTATTGCGGAAGGCGGTGAGCGCGTCGAGCGACGGCAGCTGCCGGTCGGCGGCGAGAATGGCGATGGCGGCCAGCAGCGCGCCGCCGATCGCGGCGAGCAGCAGCAGCTTGAGCAGGGCGGAGCACAGGCGTTTCATGGCGCGTATTGTGCCAGCCGCCGCGCGCCCCGCGCGAGCCCCCGGTTAGCGGGTTTGCGGGTTTTGCTTATACCCAGCCCAGCCAGCGCCAATAGGTCGCGGCGAACAGCAGCATCATGGCGTAGCCGATGATCGTGACCGGGATGCCGATGCGCGCGAACTGCCGTCCGTTGAAGGTCTCGGTGCCCAGGCACACCATGTTCTGCGGTGCGTTGATCGGCAGGATAAAGCCGAAGCTGACGGTAAAGCCCAGCAGCATGGTGATGCCGACGCGGTTGATATCGCCTGGCAGGGTCTGCAGCACCGAGATCAGGATCGGCAGCAGCGCCGCGGTCAGCGCGGTGGCGCTGGCAAAGCCCAGGTGGATCAGGATCAGGAAGGCCGACAGGATCGCAAACACCAGCAGCGCGCCATGCGCCGCCAGCCCCGAGTGCGTGACCACGAACTGGCCCAGCCACTGCCCGGCCTGGGTCGACAGCAGCGCGGTGCCCAGGCTGATGCCGACCCCGAACACGATCAGCGTGCCCCACGGCGTGCGCTGCTGCATGGTCTTCCAGTCCATCACGCCGAGGCGCGGCAGCATCAGGATCACCAGCCCGACGAAGGTCACTGTGGCGGTGTCGAAGCGGTGCAGCTTGCCCTCGGTGGCCCAGAACAGCAGCAGGCCCAGCGACACCGCGGCCAGCCGCTTCTGCGGGCCGCTCATCGGTCCGAGCGCGGACAGCTCGCGCTGCACCGCCTCCTTGCCACCCGGAATGGCCTCGGTCTCGGCCGGCAGCAGCCAGCGCACCAGCACATAGAGCACCACCGACATGGCCACCGCCCATGGCGCGCCCGCGATCAGCCATTGCAGCCAGGTGATGCGCTCGCCCAGCAGCTTGTCCATGAAGCCGACCGTCAGCAGGTTCTGCGCGGCGGCGGTCTGGATGCCGACGTTCCAGATGCTGGTGGCCTGCGCCACCGTGATCATGATGCCGGCGGCGATATTGGACTTCTTGTCGACCCCGAACGCGGCGATTACGCCCATCATGATCGGCACCACGCAGGCGCTGCGCGCGGTGGCGCTGGGCACCACCAGGCTCAGCGCAACGGTGACCGCGATGGTGCCGATCAGGATGCGGCGCGTGCTGGTGCCGATTGCCGACAGCGTCACCAGTGCGATGCGCCGGTCGAGCCCGGTCACCGTCATCGCCGCAGAAATGAACAGCGCCGCCGCGACCAGCGCCAGCGCGGTATTGGAGAATCCGGCCAAGGCCATGCCCAGCGCCTTCGAGGTGCCGTATTGGATTGAGGGGTCGTTCACGGTCGGCGCAAAGCCGATCAGCCCGGCCATCAGCGAGGTGATCATGATGGCGCTGGCTTCGTACGACACCGCCTCGGTGATCCACACCACGATGGCGAACGCGAGGATCGCCAGCATGCGCTGGCCGGCAATGGTGAGCCCGTCGGGCTGCGGGATCGCCAGCACCGCGATCAGCGCGGCGGCGGCTGCGAACAGGCCCCAGTGCAGGGTCAGCCTGGGTGTGGCTGCGGGGGCTGGTGTGGCCGCAGGTGTGCCGACGACGGGGGCGGCAGGGGCAGGCGGCTGGGAGGCGGGAAGTTCTGGCATTGCCGACATTCCTTGTAGTTCGAGCTGTCTGAAATTTTCCGGCGCGCAGCGGGCGATGTCGAGGACCGGAGCGGGATAGTTACGGCCGTCATGCGCAAGATCAAGGCGAGGGCAGATCGTCGGATTCTCCGGCCGCCGCGCGCGTCATACCAGTGAGAGGCTCGCCATACAAGGCCTCCGCGGCAGTCCGCATGATCCAACACCGGCGCCGCGCTGGGGTAGGTGAGGCACGAGCCGGAGTGATCTGAAATAATTGGAGCCGACCATGAAGGTTTTAGTACGCGGTCTCAAGGCCGGGCTGGACCCGGCGGCGCTGCGCAAGGCGCTGGCACGGTATGCGAAGATCCGTTCGGTGGAACTGGTGAAGGAAGGCGACCCCAGGCATCCGTGGGCCTGGGTCGATATCGACGCCGGCGCGCTGACGGTGTGGAAGCTGGTGGCGCGGCTGGACCGGCGCTATATCGCCGGCTGCCACCTGCGCTGGCACGTGCCGGCGTACCGCGAGCGCTGAAGCGCCCGCACCGGCACCCGCGAGCCCGGCAACGACAAACTGGAAAGAATAATGCTCAAGTGGCTTCAACGCTCGGCCTGTCCGCATGCCCTCGCGGCCATGCCGCCAACACCGGCGGTAACCGGCACCGTGCCGAACGTGCCAAACGTGCCGGACCTGGTGTTCGAACGCATCAGCAACGCGCGCGACCTGGGCGGGCTGGTGGGCGCGGAAGGCCGTCGCGTGCGCCACGGCCGGCTCTACCGCAGCGGTAACCCGGCGCTGGCGAGCGACGCTGACCTGGCGCGGCTGCAGGCGCTCGGGCTCGACATGGTGGTGGATTTCCGCTCGCCCGGCGAGAAGTCGCCGGGCGAAGCGGCCTTCGGCCAGCGCTTCCGCTGGCAGGCGGTGCCGGTGCTGGAAGGCAGCATGGCGATGGATGTGCTGATGCCGCGCCTGCGCGCCAGCACGCCGGCGCAGATGGATGCCTTCATGCTCGAGGTGTACCGCGATTTCCCGGTGCGCTATCGCGAAGCCTTCGGCGGCTTCATGCAGACCGTGCAGGGGGGCCAGACGCTGCTGTTCCACTGCACCGCGGGCAAGGACCGCACCGGCTTTGCCGCGCTGCTGTTGCTGGCCGCGCTGGGTGTGGGGCAGGACGATATCCTGGCCAACTACCTGGAATCGAACCAGCGCAACGCGCAGTTCAATGCAGCCGCACTGGCGCAGATGGGCGGGCTCGGCATCGATGCCGCGGTGATGATGCCGCTGCTGGAAGTCCGGGCCAGCTACCTCGACGCGTCGATGCAGGCCATCGACGCGGGCTGGGGCAGCGTCGGCAACTACCTGCGCGACGCGCTGCAGGTCGACGTCGCGCAGCTGCGCGCGCACTACCTGGCCGATTGACCTACAGCTTGCCGCTGTCGCGCAGGATGCGCGCGGTGCTCAACGCAATCATTCCTTCTTCGTCGGTCGGCAGCACCAGCACCGGCACGCGGCTGTCGTCGCGGCTGATGCGCTGGCTGTTGTTGCCGTTGGCGCC
The DNA here is from genome assembly GCF_041726985.1 of Cupriavidus nantongensis. Classification (GTDB taxonomy): domain Bacteria; phylum Pseudomonadota; class Gammaproteobacteria; order Burkholderiales; family Burkholderiaceae; genus Cupriavidus; species Cupriavidus nantongensis_A. The sequence continues at coordinate 640,888 of NZ_CP168303.1, forward strand.
GGCATCGAGCGTGATGCCGAACAGCCCGGCCAGGTGTTCGCAGATGCGCGCCCGCACGGGCGGCGAGTTGGCGCCGATGCCCGCGGTGAATACCAGCGCGTCGAGCCCGCCCAGCGTCGTGGCGAGCTTGCCGATCTCCTGCGCGGCGCGGTAGGCGTAAAAATCCACTGCCAGCCGCGCGCGCGGCGCGTCGCTGGCAAGCAGCGCGCGCATGTCGCTGCTGATACCGGACAGTCCCTTCAGCCCCGATTCCTGGTACAGCATCGCCTGGATCTCGGCGGCGCTCATGCCTTGCTGCGCCAGCCACAGCAGCGCGCCCGGATCGACCGCGCCGCAGCGCGTGCCCATCGGCAGGCCGTCGAGCGCGGTCAGGCCCATGGTGCTGTCGACGCTGAGGCCGTCGCGCATCGCGCACAGGCTGGCGCCGTTGCCCAGGTGCGCCACCACCACGCGGCCTTCGGCCAGGTCCGGGGCGACCTGGCGCAGCCGGCGCGCGATGTACTCGTACGACAGCCCATGGAAGCCATAGCGCCGGATGCCGCGCTCGAAATACGCATAGGGCAGCGCCATCAGCTGCGCCAGCACGTCGTGCCCGGCGTGGAAAGCGGTGTCGAAGCACGCCACCTGCAGCAACTCAGGCATGGCCTGGCGCACCGCACGGATCGCGGTCAGGTTGTGCGGCTGGTGCAGCGGCGCCAGCGGCACCAGCGCTTCCAGGTTTTGCAGCACGGTGTCGTCGATGCACACCGCCTGCGCGTAGCCGGCGCCGCCATGCACCACGCGATGGCCGATCGCCACCGGCGGGTGGTCGCGCAGGCCCACGCTCAGCACCAGCCGCACCAGCCGGAAGGCGGCATCGTGGTCGGCCACCTGCGCCTGCGGGAAGGTCTCGTCGGCAACCACGCGGCCGTCGGCCATGGTGGCGCGCAGCCGCGGCGCGACGCCGATGCCTTCGATCTGGCCGTGCGCGCTCAGCACCGGGTTGATGTCGGCATTGCCGTGCGCGGCCTCGGGCACAGCGTAGACCGAGACCTTGACGCTGGACGAGCCCGCGTTGACGACGAGGATGACGGCGGGCGCGGCGGTGTGGAAGGTGGTCACGCTGTAAAGCTCCGTTGTCAGTGCGCAGGTGGCGCCGCTCAGGTCAGACCTGTGCCGCGGCTTCGGCGCCGCGGCGGGCGTGGGCCAGCAGCACCGCGATGGCGCAGCTGCCGATGCGCGCGCGCACGCTGTCGGCCCGGCTGGTCAGGATCACGGGCACGCGCGCGCCCAGCACGATGCCGGCGGCTTCGGCCCCGGCCAGGAAGGTGAGCTGCTTGGCCAGCATGTTGCCGGCTTCCAGGTCCGGCACCAGCAGGATGTCGGGGTCGCCGGCGACGTCCGAATCGATGCCCTTGGTGATCGCGGCCTCGCGGCTGATGGCGTTGTCGAAGGCAAGCGGGCCGTCGAGCACGCCGCCGGTGATCTGCCCGCGCCGCGCCATGGTGCACAGCGCGGCGGCGTCGATGGTGGAGGGGATCTTGTCGGTGACGGTCTCGACCGCGGACAGGATCGCCACCTTGGGCCGCTCGATCCCGAGCGTGCGCAGCAGGTCGATGGCATTGCGGCAGATATCGGCCTTCTCGTTCAGCGTGGGGAAGATGTTGACCGCGGCGTCGGTGATGAACAGCGGCTTGTGGTACCGCGGCACGTCCATCGCGAACACATGCGACAGGCGCCGCCCGGTGCGCAGCCCGCTGGACGACGCGGTGACCTCGTGCAGCAGTTCGTCGGTATGCAGGCTGCCTTTCATCAGCAGTTCGGCCTCGCCGGCGCGCACCGCCTCGACCGCGCGCGCGGCCGAGGCATGGCTGTGCGGCGTGTCGATGATGACGGTGTCGCCCAGCACCATGCCGTGCTCCGCGGCTACCCGGCGGATGCGCGCCGCGGGACCGACCAGGATCGGCACGATCAGGCCGATCTGCGCCGCCTGCAGCGCGCCGCCCAGCGACGCGGCATCGCACGGATGCGCCACCGCGGTGGGGATGGGCGGCAGCCCGGCACAGCGCGCCAGCAGCGTGGCGTATTTGTCCGGCGCCGGCGCGGCCGGTGCGGCCAGGTCGGACATGGCAGGCGAGGCAGCAGTCATGACGACGTTCCGTGCGATGGTCAGTGGATAAAGCAGCGGCCCGGGTACCGGGGTTGAATGGACGCCGGTTGCTGCAATGCGCAAGGCGCCGTGCCCCAGTATAGGCGCCAATTAGGGCAGGGCGATGAACATGGAAGCGGCCCGCGGCGCGGTAGCCGGCCCCAACCAGCCGCGGGTTGCACCGCGCCGCCGCCGCTGCTAGGCTTGTTTTTGTTGCAGGGCAACAAGCGTCACGCCGGCCGCGCGCCACGCGCGCGGAATCCCGGCTTGGCGTCCACCAGGGGGAGTGCCATGACCGCACGCGAACGCGCCGTCCTGCCGCAGGACGGCACTGCCACCGCGACTTCCACGCCTGACACGCCAACGCGCGGGCTGGCGCATGCAGACCCGTTTGGCGCACTGGCCCGGCCGTTTCTCGAGTACGCCCATGACGCCTGGCAGCGCAGCGTGCTGCTGCTCGACATCCTGCGCCAGCGCGGCAATCTGTCGGCCGAGCATGAGCGCGAGGGCATGCCCCCGGTGCTGGTGTTCGAACACGAATTGCTGGCCGATGGCCGCCAGTTGCCGGAGCCCGCCAACTACGCGCTGCTGCGCATCGTGCCGCCCGCCGGCAGCCCGACCGATCCCGCCAGGCGGCCCTTCGTCGTGATCGATCCGCGCGCCGGCCATGGCCCCGGCATCGGTGGCTTCAAGGCCGACAGCGAGATCGGCATCGCGCTGCGCACCGGCCATCCGTGCTACTTCATCACCTTCTTCCACGAGCCCTGCCCGGGCCAGACCATCGAGGCCGTGGCGCGCGCCGAGGCTGCGTTCCTGCGCATCGTCGGCGAGCGGCACCCCGATGCGCCCGGCAAGCCCTTTGTCATCGGCAACTGCCAGGCCGGCTGGGCGCTGATGATGCTGGCCGCGGTGGCGCCCGAGCGCACCGGTCCGCTGCTGCTGGCCGGCGCGCCGCTGGCGTACTGGTCCGGCGTGCGCGGGCGCAACCCGATGCGCTACAGCGGCGGCCTGCTGGGCGGGTCGTGGCTGGCATCGCTGGCGGCCGACCTGGGCAATGGCCGCTTCGACGGCGCCTGGCTGGTGCAGAACTTCGAGCAGCTCAATCCCGCCAACACGCTGTGGCAGAAGCTCTACGACGTCTACGCGCGCGTCGATACCGAAGGCCCGCGTTTCCTTGACTTCGAGCGCTGGTGGGGCGGCCATTTCCTGATGAACCGCGCCGAGATCGACTGGATCGTGCAGCAGCTGTTCGTCGGCAACCGGCTCACGGCCGGGGCGGTGCGCAGCAGCGACGGCAAGACCGTGGTGGATCTGCGCAACGTGCGCGCGCCGGTGATCATCTTTGCCTCGTGGGGGGACAATATTACGCCGCCGCAGCAGGCGCTGAACTGGATCCCGGACCTGTATGCGAGCGACGACGAGCTGGTCGCCAACGACCAGGTCATTGTCTACTGCCTGCACCCGACCGTGGGCCACCTGGGCATCTTCGTCTCCGCCGGCGTGGCCAACCGCGAGCACAGTGAACTGTTCTGCGCGCTGGACCTGATCGACGTGCTGCCGCCGGGACTGTACGAGGCCAAAATCGAAGACATCGCGCCGGACCTGCCGCATCGCGAGCTGGTCGAAGGGCGCTACCTGGTGCGCTTCGAGCGCCGCGGCATCGCCGACATCCTGGCGCTGGACGATGGCCGCGACGACGAGCGTGCCTTCGAGGTGGTGCGGCGCGTGGCCGAGATCAACCAGCATGTCTACGACACCTTTGCCTCGCCGTGGGTGCGCGCTTTCTCCAGCGAGTTCAGCGCGCAATGGATGCGCGCGCTGCATCCCGCGCGGCTGGAACGCACGCTGGCAACCGACATGAACCCGTGGATGGCCTGGATCGGCGCGCTCGCGCCATGGGTGCGCGAGCATCGCGCGCCGGTCGCGCCGGACAATCCTCTGCTGACGCTGGAGCAGGCGGCCTCGCAACAGATCGTGCGCGCGCTCGACCAGTTCCGCGACTGGCGCGATGCCTGCTACGAGCAGGTGTTCGAGGCAATCTACCAGGCGCCCGCGATGGCGGCGCTGGTCGGGCTGCAGGCGCAGGCGCCGGCCAACCTGGAGTCGCCCGTCACGGTGGCGCTGCGCGAGGAACTGGCGGCGCGGCGCCTGCGCGATGCCGAGGCGGCGATCGCGCAGGGCGGCACGCTGGAGGCCTTCGTGCGCGTGCTGGCCTATGTCGTCGAACGGCCCAGCGCGATCGAGGAGCGGCCCTTCAACCTGTTGCGTCGCATCGCGCGCGAGCAGCAGCAGGCGACCGAAACCAACGGCGGCCATGCCGACCTGGCCGCGTTCAAGACCGCGGTGCGCCAGCAGAGCTTTATCGTCCGGCTCGACCCTCAGCGCGCGATCCGGGCCCTGCCGGCGCTGGTGCCGGACCGCGAGACCCGGCGCAAGCTGATGGCGGCGGCGCATCGCGTGATGACCGTGAGCGGCCCGCTGGCGGGCGAGCGGCTGGCGCGCTATCGCGAGGTCGCGGAGATCCTTGGCACGGGCGATGCGCCGGAGGCAGCCGAGACGCCCGCAACGGCGCAGCCGCCAGAGACGGCCGGTGCGCCCGGCCATGCCGACAGCGGCAAGCCACAGTCCTCGCGCGCGCCTGGCAGGCGCAAGGCCGCGCCGCGCAGCTGAGGACAGGATTCCGCCCCGGATTTCGACAGGAGCCCCCATGGTCAACGTCCCTCATCCGCCGCTTGTCGGCGCCCGCGTACTGGTGGCCGGCGTGGCCAATGCCGATTCGATCGCCTGGGGCTGCGCCCGCGCCTTTCGCGAGCTGGGCGCCGAGGTGGCCATGACCTACCTGAACGACAAGGCCTACCCGCATGTCGCGCCGCTGGCCGAGTCCGTGCAGGCGCCGATCCTGATGCCGCTGGACGTCGAAGACCCGGCGCAGATGGCGGCGCTGTTCGCGCGCATCGACAGCGTGTGGGGCCGGCTCGACGCGGTGGTCCATTCGATCGCCTTCGCGCCGCAGGCAGACCTGCAGGGCGGCTTGCTCAACTCGTCGGCCGAAGGCTTTGCGCGCGCCATGGATATCTCGTGCCACTCGTTCGTGCGCATGGCGCGCCTGGCCGTGCCGCTGATGACGCAAGGCGGCACGCTGTTCGCGATGAGCTATGAAGGCGCCCGCCGCGTGGTGCCCAACTACAACCTGATGGGCCCGGTCAAGGCCGCGCTGGAGGCCAGTTGCCGCTACCTCGCGCATGAACTGGGGCCGCGCGGCATCCGCGTCCATGCGATCTCGCCGGGACCGCTGAAGACGCGCGCGGCGTCGGGGCTGAAGGACTTCGACCTGCTGCTGGCCGACGCCGCCGGGCGAGCGCCGCTGGGCGAAGGGGTCGACATCATGGACGTGGGCTTCGCCACCGCCTACCTGGCCACGCCGTACGCGCGCCGCATTTCCGGCAATACCGTGTACGTGGACGGCGGCGTGCACATCATGGCGTAGCGGGCGTTCTTCTTTGCGCGAGAGCCGGCGCCAAATGGGATTACCATAACCGCGTTTCGGACTTCAATGCGGTGCCGGCCAGCGGCGCCCGACCCCCAATGCTTGAACTCCAGGGAGCCATCTGGTTCCGCTCCGGCTCGCAGGACTGGGGCGGCAAGGACCGCATCGCGCTGCTCGCCGCCATTGGCGAGCACGGCTCGATCACGGCCGCCGCGCGCGCCGTCGGCATCAGCTACAAGGCCGCGTGGGACGCCATCGATGCGATGAACAACAGCGCCGGCGAGCCGTTGGTGGTGCGCGCCGCGGGCGGCAAGGGCGGTGGCGGCACGCGCCTGACCGCGCGCGGCGAACAGCTGATCCGCACCTATCGCGCGCTCGAGGACGAGCACCGGCGCTTTGTCGCGCAGCTGTCGCGGCTGGGCGAAGGCGTGGCCGACGATATCCACCTGATGAGGCGAATGATGATCAAGACCAGTGCGCGCAACAAGCTGTTCGGGCGCGTCGCCAGCGTCAAGGGCGGCGCAGTCAACGACGAGGTCGAGCTTGAGCTTGCCGGCGGGCAGCGCATCGTCGCGACCATCACGCACGAGAGCGTCGAGACGCTGGAGCTTGCCGAGGGCGTCGAGGCGTTTGCGCTGATCAAGGCATCGTCGGTGCTGGTGGGGCTGCCCGAACCGGGCCTGCGGCTGTCGGCGCGCAACCAGCTGGCGGGCGTGGTCGCGCGCGTGATGCCCGGTGCGGTGAACGCCGAGGTGGTGATCGAACTCGACGGCGGCGGCACGGTGGCCGCGATCGTCACCAACGGCAGCGTCGAGGCGCTGGGGCTGCAGGCGGGCGTGGCGGCGGTGGCGATATTCAAGGCCTCGAGCGTGATCCTCGGCGTGGTGGGGTGATTGCGGCGCGCTTGCTGACCGGTTGACCTGAAGGAACACGGATGCCAAGGAACATCGAGATCAAGGCCCGCATCGACAGCGTCGAGGCGCTGTTGCCGCGCGCCGCCGCCCTGGCCGACCACGGGCCCGAATACATCCGCCAGGACGATACCTTCTTCCGCTGCGCCAACGGGCGGCTCAAGCTGCGCGAGTTCGCGCCGGACCGCGGCGAACTGATCTTCTACGCGCGCGCCGACGAGGCCGGGCCGAAGGAGAGCTTCTACATCCTGTCGCCGACGCCGTCGCCCGGCACGCTGCGCGCCGCGCTGGCCGCCGCGCACGGCGAAGGCGGGCGGGTGCGCAAGCTGCGCACGCTGTACCTGGCCGGACGCACGCGCGTGCACCTGGACCGGGTCGAGGCACTCGGCGATTTCCTGGAACTTGAAGTGGTGCTGGCCGATGCGGAGAGCGTGGCGGACGGCGTGGCCGAGGCCCACGCCCTGCTGGCCCGCCTGGGCGTTCCCGCGTCCGCCCTGGTCGAAGGCGCGTACGTCGACCTGCTGCGCGCGGCTCAGGCCACGCGCGCCGACACCGGCGCGTAGACCGGCGGGTGGTGGCGGCTGGTGCCGCTGCCGAAGATGCGGCCTTCGCGGATTTCGAGCACGTGGTCGCCCAGCGCCTCGACATCGGCGGGGTCGTGCGAGATCACCAGCATCGGCACGTCGAGGCTGGCCTGCAGCGTGCGCAGCTCTGCCCGCATGCGCGCGCGCAGCGCGGGGTCCAGCGCCGAGAACGGTTCATCCAGCAGCACGATGTCGGGCTGCGCCACCAGCGCGCGCGCCAGCGCTACGCGCTGCTTCTGGCCGCCGGAGATCTCCGCCGGATAGTTGCCGGCGATATCGGCCAGGCCGAAGGCATCGATCCAGCGCTGCGCCTGCGGATGCACCGCGCCGCGGCGCGGATTGCGCCAGCCGCGCGCCAGGCCGAAGCCGATGTTCTGGCTTACGGTCAGGTGCGGGAACAGCGCATATTCCTGGAACAGGTAGGCCACCCGGCGCTCCTGCGGACGCACGTCGATGCCGGCGTCGGCGTCGAACAGGGTGCGGCCGTTCAGCACGATGCGGCCGCTGTCCGGGGTCAGCAGGCCGGCGATGGCGCGCAGCGTCAGGCTCTTGCCCGCGCCCGAAGGGCCGAACAACGCAATGCGCCGGCTGGCCGAATCGAATTCGATATCGAGCCCGAAGTGGCGGTCGGCCGAGACCATCTGCTTGCGGATGCTGACGTGCATGCTCATGGCGATATGCGTGGTCCTGGTGTTAGCGCACGCGCGGACGCAAGCGCCGGCGTTCGTAGAGTTCAGCGGGATTGCGCGCGGCCGCCGGCACCAGGCGTCCGGCAATCACCAGCAGCAGCACGCAGGTGACGGAGGTCACCAGCACCAGCAGGTTGGCGGTATTGTCGTCGCCGGCCTGGACCGCCTCATAGATGGCCACCGACAGCGTCTGCGTGCGGCCGGGCAGGTTGCCCGCGATCATCAGCGTGGCGCCGAATTCGCCCAGCGCGCGCGCAAAGGCCAGCAGCACGCCGGCGATGATGCCGCGCGCCGCCAGCGGCAGCGTGACGCGGAAGAAGATGCCGGCCTCGGGCACGCCCAGCACGCGCGCGGCGTTTTCCAGCTGGTGGTCGACGCCTTCGAAGGCGGCGCGCGCGGACTTCAGCACCAGCGGGAAGGCGACGATGGTCGAGGCCAGCACCGCGCCCTGCCAGGTAAAGACCAGTTCGATGCCCAGTCGCGCCAGCCACTCGCCGAACACGCCGCGGCGTCCCACCAGCACCAGCAGGTAGTAGCCCAGCACCGTCGGCGGCAGCACCAGCGGCAGCGTCAGCACCGCGTCGACCACGTCGCGCAGCGGCGAGCGCCAGCGCGCCAGCGCCCACGCCGCGCCGACGCCGAGCACGGCGTTCAGCGCGGTGGCCCAGCCCGCCACCTTCAGTGACAGCAGCAGCGGTACCCAGACGGCATCCATGGCGTGCGCGGCGCGGCCTCAGGGCTTGTGGAAGCCGAAGCGCGACAGGATCGCCTGGCCATCCGGCGAGGCGACATAGTCGACAAACTGCGCCGCTTGCTGCGGCTGGCGCGCCTGGCTGGTGACGGCGATCGGGTAGGTCACCGGCGTGCGGCTGGGCACGCGCACCGCGACCTTGACCTTGTCGGGCATCACAGTGGCGTCGGTGGCAAAGACGAAGCCGGCCTCGACCTCGCCGCGCGCGACGTAGTCCAGGCTCTGGCGCACGTTCTGCGCCGGCACCCCCTTGGCGGCGACCGCGTCCCACAGCCCGGCCGCTTCCAGCGCACCGCGGGTGTAGCGGCCCACCGGCACCGAGGCCGGGTTGCCGTAGGCGATGCGCCGGACTTCGGGGCGCGTCAGGTCCTGCAGCGAGGCGATCGCCAGCTTGCTGTCGGCCGGCACGATCAGCACCACCTGGTTTGCTGCGAAGTTGCGGCGCGAGGCCGGCGCGATCACCTTCTCGGCCTCGGCCTTGTTCATCGCCTCCTGGTCGGCCGAGGCGAACACATCGGCCGGCGCACCCTTGACGATCTGCTGCATCAACACGTCCGAGGCGCCGAAGTTCAGCACCACGTGCGTGCCGGGGTGGGCGCGCTCGTAGGACTCGGCCAGCGCTTTGAAGGCGTTGGTCAGGCTGGCTGCGGCGGACACCACCAGGTCGGCGGCGAAGGCGGGCGGGGCGGCCAGCGCCAGCATCGCGGCGGCGGCCAGCAGCAACCCGCGGCGGCGGGAATGGAAGGCAGGCATCGGAAACGGAATCCTCGGGAAGCGGCCGCCGGCATGCAAGGGCAGGCGCGGCAAGGCCGGAGCGGGTGGACTGTCAGGCGCAATATACGTCTGTATATAGCGCGGCGTCAATGATGCGCCATGACGGGCGTCAGGAGTATTCCAACCGGCATAAGTGCTGTATCAGGGGCTGCGAATGAGCCCCGGCGTGGGGGACGGCTGGCGCCTGCGCGGCGCCAGCCCTGCCGGCTTCAGGCCGGCGGCGTGCCTTCCTTGAACATGGATTTCAGCTGGCTGCGCAGCTCAGGCGTGTCCTGATGCTTGTGCACCGCCACCGCATGCTGGACCGCGGCTTCGAGCAGTTCGTCCTCGCTGTCGGCGCTCAGCGCGACCGTGCAGTGGGTGTCGCTCGGATACTCGCGGCAATCGATAAACTTGCGTGCCATGATGCCTCCTGACGCCGGCCCGCAGGCTAGGCTGGAGCCGGTGCCTCAAGTATAGGCACGCGGTGCCTGCCGGTTGACGCCCTAGGGCACCGGCGTCAGCACCTTGCCGCCGGCCAGGAACGCGTCGAGGTTCTGCAGGGTCAGCGCGGTCATGGCGGCGCGCGTCTCGTGCGTGCCGCTGGCCATGTGCGGCGCCAGCACGACATGGTCCATGGCGAGCAGCGCCGGCGGCACGTTGGGCTCGTCCTGGAACACATCGAGCCCCGCGCCGCCGAGCCGGCCTTCGGCGAGAGCCGCGACCAGCGCCGCCTCGTCGACCACGCTGCCGCGCGACACGTTGACCAGGATGCCGCGCGAACCCAGCGCATCGAGGATCTCGCGCGACACCAGCCCCGCGGTCGAGGGCCCGCCGACGGTGGCCACCACCAGGAAGTCGGCCCACGTTGCCAGCGCCTTCAGGTCCGCTTCGAAGCGCCACGGCGCGCCTGCGCGCGGGCGGCGGTTGTGGTAGGCGATCTCCATGTCGAAGCCCTGCGCGCGCCGCGCGACGATCTCGCCGATGCGGCCCAGGCCGAGGATGCCCAGCTTCTTGCCGGAGACGCGCGTGGTCAGCGGGAAGCCCCCCTGCGGCCAGCGCCCGGCGCGCACGAAGCGGTCGCCATGGGCGATGCCGCGCGCCGCGTCGAGCAGCAGCCCGAAGGCGAGGTCGGCGACGCAGTCGTTGAGCACGTCGGGCGTATTGCTGACCTGGATGCCGCGCGCGCGGGCGGCCTCCAGCGCGATCGCGTCATAGCCGACGCCGAAGCTGACGATGGCTTCCAGGCGCGGCAGCGCATCGATCAGCGCGGCACTGCAGCCGTGGCGCGCCGAGGTCACCACCACGCGCACCCGCTGCCCCTCGCTGCGCGCCCAGGCCAGCGCATCGGCCTGCTGCCACAGCGCCGCGGCGCCGTACTGTTGCTGCAGGGTGGCATTGGTCTGCGGCGCGAGCGGGCCGACCTGGAGGATCTGGGGAGCGGGCATGGGGCGGAGGAGGTCGAGGCGTGACCGGCAATGTTAGCGCAAGGGCCGGCGCCGCGCCGGCGCCCGACCGGACGTGAGCGCGCAAGCTGTGCGATGTTCGGGCGGCGGGTTATGCTGCAATCCTTGCGGCCTGGCGCCGCGCCACGCTGCTGCCACGTGCCATGACCACCATCTACCTCGCCGGCTTCGACGTGTTTCGCAAGGATGCGCGCGCCTGGGGCGAGCACCTCAAGGCGCTGTGCGCGGCGCATGGCTTCACCGGCCTGTATCCGCTCGACCAGTCCGCGCCCGAAGGCCTGTCCGGCCCCGACACCGCACGCTGGATCTATGACGCCAATATCGCGCTGCTGCGGCGCGCGGACATGGTGATGGCCAACCTGGATGACTTCCGCGGCCCCGGCGAGGCGGATTCCGGCACGGCGTTCGAAGTCGGCTTTGCGGTGGCGCTGGGCAAGCCCGTGTGGGCCTACAGCGCCGATGCCGGCACGCTGCGCGAGCGCGTCACGGTGGCCACCGATGCCGACGGCACCCCGCTGGATGCGCGCGGCTTTACCGTCGAGGACTTCGGGCTGGGCAAGAACCTGATGCTGGCCTGTTCGGTCCGGCTGGTGCAGGGCGGCGCGGCCGAATGCCTGGCGGCCATGGCCACGGCCCGGCACGACCTCGACGCGGCCGTCCGCAGCGGCGGCTAGCGCCGCAGCGCCTGAACCCCGGCCGCGATATCGTTCGCGGTACTCGCGACGATCTCGCGATACGCCGCCACCACGCCGTCGACCGCGCCCGGCGCCGGCAGTTCGGCCTGGGTCCTGCCACTGACCACCTTGCCATCGGGCAGCCGGCGCACGGTCCAGTTGATGGTGGCGCCGGCCCGTTGGCCCACGTCGGCGTCCAGGCGCAGCACTTCGGTGGTGATGCGGTACAGCGGCTGCACGTCGGACAGCCCCTGCTGGTAGGTATCGACCGCGCCCAGCGTGGCCTGCAGGCGCTGCGACAGCGCATCGCGCAGCTCGTCCGGCAGCGGCGAGGACCAGCGCGACAGGTCCAGCAGGCGCACGCCGGCATCGTTGCCGCTACTGCTGTCGTTGCCGCTGCGGCCATCGCGCACGACCAGTTGCGGCCGGTTGAGGCGTTCCGGCACGCGCACCGGCGCCACTTCCAGCCACAGCGTGTCCGTCGACGGTGCCGCTGCGGGCGCTGGCGCCGCCACGGCGCCCGGGCCTTGCGACAGCGTGTAGTAGCGCGGCTCGGGCGAGGCGCAGCCTGCCAGTACCGCCGCGGCGAAGCTGGCGCAGGCCAGCGTGAGCGGAAGGCGCTTCATCATTCTTTCTCCGGCTTGCCGCGCAGCAGCGCTTCAGGATGGCGTTCAAGGTAGTCGGTCAGCGTGCGCAGCGACGTGGCGGTGCGCGTCAGTTCCTGCAGCATGCGGCGCGTGTCCTGCTGCAGCGGCGCGTCCGACGCCAGCGTGCCGTTGGCTGCGGTCAGGGTCTTGCGCGCGTCCTGCAGCGCGGCCAGCACCTGCGGCGCGACATCGCCATTGAGCTGCTGCACCAGCTTGTCGGCGGTGGCCAGGGTCTTGTTCAGGCTCGTCACCGTGGTGCGCAGGTCCTGGCCGATCTGGTCGAACGGCACCTTGTCGATGCGGTTGACGATGTCGCCCACCTGCGCCTGCAGCTGGTCGAAGGTGCCCGGCGTGGTGGCGAATTCCGGAATCGGCGCGTCCAGGTCGACCTTGACCGGCGCCGCCTTGGGGAAGAAGTCGAGCGCCACGTACAGCTGGCCGGTGAGCAGGTTGCCGGTGCGAAGTTGCGCGCGCATGCCCCGCTGCAGCAGGCCCTCGATGATCTTGCGCGCGCGTTCGCGGTCCTGGATGTCGCGTTCGCGGAAGCCCATGCGCGACGGGTACAGCTCGACCACCACCGGCATGCGGAAGGCGCGCTTCTCGCGCTGGAACTCGATGCCGATCGAGCGCACCTGGCCCACCACCACGCCGCGGAAGTCCACCGGCGCGCCTGGCGACAGCCCGCGCACCGACTGGTCGAAATTGAGCACCGCCAGCGTCGGCGCCAGTTCTTCCGGCTCCTTCATCGCCTCGGCCTGGTCGCCGGCCAGCAGGAACTGGGTGTTCTCGGCGGCCGCGTCGGTGGCGGTGGTGTGGTCCGGCGCCTGGAACGCGACGCCGCCGAGCAGCACCGTCACCAGCGATTGCGTCGACAGCTTGAGCCCGCCGGCATCGAGCTTCAGGTCGACCCCACTGGCATGCCAGAAGCGCGTGTCGGCGGTGACCAGCTTGTCATAGGGCTTGTTGACGAACACGCGCAGGGTGATGTCGCGCCCGTTGGGGTCGAGCTGGTAGGCCACCACCTGGCCGACCAGCACGCGCCGGTAGTAGACCGGCGAGCCGATATCGAGCGAGCCCAGCTCGGACGCGCGCAGCACGAACTGCTTGCCCGAGGCGTCGGTGGTCACCACCGGCGGCACTTCCAGGCCCTTGAAGTCGCGCGCGGAGTCCTTCGACTTGCCCGCGTCGACGCCGATATAGGCGCCGGACAGCAGCGTCTCCAGCCCCGACACGCCGCTGGCGGCGAAGCGCGGGCGCACCACCCAGAAGCGGGTGTCGGCCACCGCAAAGTTTTCGGCGTCCTTGGTCAGGTCGATCGTCGCCACCACGTGCGAGCGGTCGCGCGCCAGGCGCACCGACTTGACCAGGCCGATATCGACGTCCTTGTAGCGCACCGCGGTCTTGCCGGGGATGAGGCCTTCGGCGGTGCGGAAGGTCACGGTGATCTCGGGCCCGCGCGACGCCAGCGTGTGCATCAGCAGCGAGATCCCGACCACCGCGGCGACGATCGGGATCAGCCACACCAGCGAGGGCAGCCAGCGCGCGCGGCGCCGGCGTTCGGGCCGCGGCAGGCCGGATGAAGGCGGAGGTGGCGGGGACGGCGGCATGGCGCCGGCCGGCACGGGGGCTTGGTTGTCAGTGTCGGGCATTGTCAGGTTCCAGCGAATCCCACAGCAGGCGCGGATCGAAGCTCAGCGAGGCCAGCATGGTCAGCACCACGACCGCGCCGAAGGCGAGCGCGCCGCCGCCGGGGATGATGGTGGCCAGCGCCCCGGCCCGCACCAGCGAGGCCAGCAGCGCCACCACGAAAATATCGAGCATCGACCAGCGGCCGATTACCTCCACCAGGCCGTACAGCCGGGTCTGCTGCCGGATCCGCCAGCTCGAGCGGAAATGCACCGACAGCAGCAGGAAGGTCAGGATCGCCATCTTCAGCAGCGGCACCACGATGCTGGCGATCAGCACCAGCACGGCCAGCATGTGCGAGCCGGACAGCCACAGGTAGATCACGCCCGACAGGATGGTGTCCTGCTGCGTGCCGAGGATGGACTGCGTCACCATCACCGGCAGCATGTTGGCAGGAATGTAGAGGATGTACGCAGCCAGCAGGAAGGCCCAGGTGCGCGCCACGCTGTCGGGCTTGCGATGGTGCAGGGTGGCGCCGCAGCGCGGGCAGGCCGCGCCTTCCAGCGTGCGCGGGCTGACCAGGTCGCACGCGTGGCACGACACCAGCCCAAGCCGGCTGGCGGTGGGCACCTGCGGCAGCGGGGTGTTCTCGTCGTCGTCGGTCAGTTCCGCCACCACCTCGCGTGCGAGCTGGCGCGGACGGGCCAGGCGGCCGGCGGGCGGCGGCGGTCGCTGCGCTTGCGTCATCGAGTCTCCCCGTCGGCCGACGCGGCCTTGTCGTCGGGTGTTTCCAGGTGGCGCCACAGGTCCCGCGGATCGAACGACAGCATCGCCGCCAGCACGATCACCAGCGCGGCGAACGACCACAGCGCAATGCCCGGCAGCACGCGCGCCATGGTCGACAGCTTCACCAGCGTCACCAGCACGCCGATCATGAAGACCTCGATCATGCCCCAGGGACGGGTCTGGCGGATGCCGCGCACGATGCGGTCGAAGCCGGGCGGCATGCGGTGCTGCGCCATCGGCACCAGCAGGTAGATCATCATCAGCAATTCGGACAGCGGGAACAGGATGGTGGTGGCGAACACCAGCGCCGCCACCAGCGCCATCTGGTCCGCATACAGCGCTTGGACTGCGCCCAGCAGCGTGGTCTGGGTGCGCACCCCTTTCAGGTCCATCTCGACGATGGGGTAGGCGTTGGAGATCAGGAACAGGATCAGCGCGGTGATCACCAGCGGCAGCAGGCGATGGTAGTGGCGCCGGCTCTCGCGGTAGAGCTGGCCGCCGCAGCGCAGGCACAGCGCGCGCTCGCCCGCTGCGATCGGGGTGCGCTCGTAGACGGCGTCGCAGTATTCGCAGGCCACCAGCCGGTGCAGTGCGGCCGGCGAGGTGTCGGGGAGTGCGGCGTCCGGCGGGGCTGGGGGTACGTCGTGTGCCGCCATCAGCCGGATCGCTTGCCGGTGGCTGCCGGCGGCACATCGGGGTTGTCGACCACGGCCGGGGCCGTCGTTGGTGCCGACGCTGCGGCCGGTGCCGGCGCGGATGCCAGCGCCGCGCCCTGCCGCAGGTCGCGCTGCAGCTCACCCTGCGAGCCGATGGTCCAGTCGCGCAGCAGGGCATAGGCCACCGCCAGCAGCGTCGGGCCGATGAACACGCCCAGGAAGCCGAACGCCAGCGCGCCTCCGAGCACGCCCAGCATGATCCAGATCAGCGGCATGCCGGTGCCCTTGCTGATCAGCAGCGGCTTGACGATGTTGTCGGCCATGCTGACCACGCCCACGCCCCACACCACCAGGAAGATGGCCCAGCCGGTGGCGCCGGTGTGGTACAGCCACAGCGCGGCCGGCAGCCACACCAGCGGCGGCCCGACCGGCACCACCGACAGGAAGAAGGTCACGAAGCCGAGGATGGCAGCGCCCGGCACGCCCGCGATCCACAGGCCGATGCCGGCCAGCACGGCCTGGATGAAGGCGGTGCCGAGCACACCGTAGACCACGCCCTTGACGGTGCTGCCCGCCAGCTCCAGCAGGTGGTCGGCGCGCTCGCCGGCGATGCGGCGCATGCCGGCGCGCAGCCAGGCAATGGCGAACTCGCCGCCGGTGTAGAAGAAGAACGCCAGGATGATCGACAGCGCCAGCTGCCCCAGCCCGGCCCCGATCGACAGCCCCGCGCCCAGCAGCACGTGGCCGACCGGCGCGATCAGCTTGCGCAGGTTGGCGACCATCTCGGAATCGGCATTGATCAGGCTGTCCCACGAGCTTTGCAGATAAGAGCCGACATAGGGCAGGCTGCTCAGCCACAGCGGCAGTTGCGGCAGCCCCTGCTCCATATAGCGGTCGACCAGCGCGGCGAGGTCATCCAGGTGCGCGGAGAAGCTGGCGCCGGCATAGACGAACGGGCCCAGCACGATCACCGTGGCCAGCAGCACGCAGATCAGCGCGGCCAGGCCGCGCCGGTTGCCGAGCCAGCGCGACAGCACGGTGTAGGGATGCCAGGAGCTGAACGCCAGGATCGCGCCCCACAGCAGGGCCGTGGTAAACGGCGCCAGGACCAGCAGCGAGCCGCCGATCAGCACGATCAGCGCGAAGACGGCGGCGATTTTCTCGATTAACTGGCCGGAACTCATGGTTGGGGTCTCCGTTTGTCCCCTGGGGGGTTGGGTGTGACGGGGACGGCGTAAATATAGCTTATGGAGGGTGGGGGGCTGGGAAAGGGGGGCGGCGCTGATGGTGACATGCTGTCGGCGCTTGAACCGCCTGGTTCCGCCCCCCTGGGCGGGTCACTTTTTGGCCGAGCGCCAAAAAGTAACCAAAAAACGCGTTTACTGCCCTGCGGGCGGCATGTCTTATCGTAGTGTGCGCACGGTTTTCGTACGGGGCTGTGCTTCCTCACATAGCTGGACTGCCTGCCGCGGTGGTGCGCGACGGTGGGTGGGGCGCTGGAATGATGGTTGAACGAGCCCAGAGCGCGGAGTGGTCCCTGCTGCGAGCCTTACCGTAGGAACGCCTTCGGCTGCTGCGCCGGCCCTATCGCAGAGCTTGGGCACTGGCACGGGACGCCTCGCTGCGCTCGCTTGGCGCTGCCGGGGGTGAGCCGGCTCGCCAATCGCACGAGCCTTCGACCGCGATCGCGCAAAGGCTCAAAGACCCAAAGACCATCAGCGCATATTGAGCCTGCGCAGCAGCCGAAGGCGTCCCCGCGATATCGCCCGCAGCAGGCTGCCTACACCCTGTTGGGATCGTTCAATAGTGGGTAATCGTAGGCACCGTCCCTGACTCACATAGCGTAGCAGGGTCGGACGGGCAACCACGCCCAAACGGAAAGCACCACCGCTCGAACGACCAACGCCGTGAAATTGATTGCCAGCCGCACAGGCGACGCGCTTTTTGGTTACTTTTTGGCGCTCGGCCAAAAAGTGACCCGCCCAGCAGGGCGGAACCAGGCGGTTCAAGCGCTGATAGCATGTCATCCACAGCGCCCAGCCAGAATAACGCCAACGTCGGACAAGCAGTAGACCGCCAGCCCGTTAATCCGGCACCGCCATCACCCCACTCTTCAGCAACGCCGCCACCAAATCCGACTGCGTCACCATCCCCACCACCCGCCGCTGGTCATCGATTACCGGCGCATGATGCAGCCCGCCATCGGAGAACGCCTGCGCCAGTTCCACCATCGGCTGCTCGGGCCGCGCCGTGACCACGGCATGCGTCATCAGGTTGCGCACGGTGCCGGCCAGACGTCGCGCGCCGGTATCGCGCTGCGCCGCAAAAAAATCGCTCTGCGTGACGATGCCAATCACCTTGCGCGTCGCATCCACCACCGGCAGCGCCTTGATGCGGTGCCGCGACAGCAAGTGCCCGGCTTCATGCGCGGGCTGGTCGGGTGTCACCGTGATCACGTCCCGCGACATGATTTCGCCGCACAGCACGTTGCCGAAATGACGGCGATAGGCGCGCAGCTGCGCCGCGACCAGGATCTGTTCGAGGTCGTCTTCCTCGATATCCAGGAATTCGCCGCGCATCTTCAGTGCCGCATCCAGGTCCGCGCGGGTTACGCCGACGCGCTGGGTGGGTGGGACGTCCCGGGTGCCATGCTGCACCGCGGGCTCGGGCGGTCGATGCGGGTAGCGCCGGCGCGACAGGTTGTTGAAGGCGAGCGCCATCATCAGCAGCAGCATCGAGTTGAACAGCACCGGCACCGCCACGAAGCCGAAGCCCAGCGCACTGACCGCCGGCCCGCCGAAGACCGCGGTGATGGCCACCGCACCGCTGGGCGGATGCACGCAATGGAACTGGAACATCAGGGCGATGGCGACGGCTACCGCGACGGCGGCGGCAAGGCCGGGATCGGGGATCCAGCGTGCGCAGGCCACCCCGACCACACCGGCGATCAAGTTGCCGCCGATGATCGACCACGGCTGCGCCAGCGGTGACGCCGGCACCGCGAACAGCAGCACCGCCGAGGCGCCCATCGGCGCGACGAACCAGGGGTTGAAGCCGCCCAGGGTCTGGTTGCTGATCCATTCGGTGCACAGCAGGCCCAGCAGGGCGCCGAAGCAACTCTTGAGGCGCTCCTTGCGGCTGGCGGCGACGGGCAAGGGAACGAATGTGCGCAGCCAGGCACGGGCGTTATGCGCCAGGGCGGAGACGGGGGCGGTTGGCATTCTTGGGACGGGGGGCGCTTTGGAATGGTGCGCGTAATATATCACGGGGTGATATATCGGGTCGTCCTTGGTGCAGCGCATCCCGGTGATGGGGCATGCCGCACCGCACAAGGGCACGGCAGGGCGATGCGCCCCTATTTGTAGGTCGAAAGCAGGATGCTGGTTTCGGTGGCGCTGATGCCGTCGATCAGCCGGATCCGGTCGAGCGCGCGGTCGAAGGCCTCGAGCGTGTCGGCGCGCAGCTCGGCGATGATGTCCCAGCGGCCGTTGGTGGTGTGCAGCGCCTGCACGTTGGGCTCGCCGCGCAGCGCCTGCAGCACGGTGCGGGTCTTGTTGCCGTCGACGGCGACCGTCATCCAGGCGCGGATGCGGTGCGCCTCGGCCTCGGGCCGCAGGCGCACGGTGTAGCCGACGATCAGCCCTTCCTGTTCCAGCTTGTCGATGCGGTTCTGCACGGTCGCGCGCGACACGCGCAGCGCTTGCGCCAGTGCCGTCACCGGCGTGCGCGCGTTGTCGCGCAGGAGGGCAATCAACTGCTGGTCGGTGGCATCCATAGGGGCAAAGGGGGGGATTGGCAAAACGACAGTAGAGCCTGCCGTTTTGCACAATGGTAGGCGCAAACCGGGCAGTTTGCTGGCTTTTGGCTAACGCGTGCTTGCACCAGAATTGAATCGACGGATGGATTTCCCTGACGAGATGCCGTCGAACCCGCCATGCCAACCAGGAGCCGTCGTGATCCAGACCCCCACCATCTTGCTGGTCGAGCCGACCTTCTACGACGTGTCGTACAGCATCAATCCGTGGATGGATCCGGCCGCCTGGGCGCGCGATCCGCACGGCATGCACCGCAATGCGATGCAGTCGTTCCACGCGCTGCGCGACGCGCTTGGCCGCGCGGCCTTCGCGGTGGAGCTGGCACCCGGCACGCCTGGGCTGCCCGACATGGTGTTCCCGGCCAACGCCGCCGTGGTGCTGGACGGGCGCGCGTTGCTGGCGCGCTTCCGCTATCCGCAGCGCCGCGGCGAGGAAGCGCCGTTCGCCGACATCTTCGGCAAGCTGCGCGAGCGCGGCCTGCTCGACGAAGTCGCGCTGCTGCCGGAGGGCTGCTACCAGGAAGGCGCCGGCGATTGCATCTGGGACGCGGGGCGCGGCCATTTCTGGGCCGGCTTCGGACCGCGTTCGTCGCATGAGGCAGCGCAGGCGGTGTCGGGCTATTTCGGCAAGGACGTGGTGGCGCTGGAGCTGGCCACCGAGCAGAGCTATCACCTCGACGTGTGCTTCTGCCCGCTGTCGGGCGGCGAGGTGCTGTACTACCCGCCGGCATTCAGCGCGGCGGCGCTGCGCGAGCTGCGCGCGCGCGTGCCGGCGCGGCTGCGCATCGAGGCCAGCGCCGACGACCTGCGCCATTTCAGCGTCAATGCGGTCAACCTCGACGACCAGGTGGTGATGACTCGCACCACGCCGCACCTGCGCACCGAGCTGGCACGGCGCGGCTACCAACTGCATGAGGTCGACCTGTCGCCGTTCATGCTGTCAGGCGGCGGCGCCTATTGCATGACGCTGCGGCTGGATCGCAGCAGCGGTGGCGGCGTCGCCGCGGCGGCGGCCTGAGCGCAGGCACGGCAGCAACAGCGAGGGAGAGGGTCATGAAGAACACCGTCCGAACATTGTTTCTCGACGCAACCGATGTTGCCCGGCTGGTGGCCGCGATCGGCCCGCAGGCCGCCATCGTCGACCTGGCCGCACAGGTGCGCCAGGCGTTCGCGCGCTGGGCCGATTTCGACAAGTCGGCGCGGCTGGCCAGCCATTCCGCGCGCGGCGTGATCGAGCTGATGCCGGTCAGCGACGGCAGCCAGTATGCGTTCAAGTACGTCAACGGCCATCCGCGCAATGCGCAGCACGGCATGCCCACGGTGATGGCGTGCGGGCTGCTGGCCGAGGTGGAGACCGGCTTTCCGCTGATGCTGGCCGACTTGACGCTGGCGACCGCGCTGCGCACCGCGGCCACCTCGGCGCTGGCGGCGCGCGCCATGGCGCGGCCGGGCGCGGCCACCATGGCGCTGATCGGCAATGGCGCGCAGGCGGAATTCCAGGTGCTGGCGTTCCACGCGATGCTGGGCGTGCGCGAGATCGCCGCCTATGACATCGATCCCGCCGCCAGCGCGCGGCTGATGCGCAATCTTGCCGCGGTGCCTGGCCTGGCGATCCGGCGTGCGGATTCGATCGAGGCCGCGCTGGCCGGCGCCGACATCGTCTCCACCGTCACCGCCGACAAGACCCGCGCCACCATCCTGACGCCGGACCTGGTGCGGCCGGGCATGCACCTGAATGCGGTCGGCGGCGACTGCCCCGGCAAGACCGAACTGCATGCCGACATCCTGCGCCGCGCGCGCATCGTGGTGGAGTACGAACCGCAGACCCGCATCGAGGGCGAGATCCAGCAACTACCCGCCGACGCGCCCGTGACCGAGCTGTGGCAGGTGCTGTCGGGCCATGCGCCTGGCCGCACCGCGGCGGACGAGGTGACCGTATTCGATTCGGTGGGGTTTGCGCTGGAAGACTATGCCGCGCTGCGCTGGCTCTACGCCGCGGCGCAGGCGCATCGCGCCGGCACCGCGGTTGAACTGGTGGCGATGCCGCCCGACCCGCGCAACCTGTACGGCTGGATGCTGGCACAGGCGGACGGTGGCGGCGCCGGCCGGCCAGTGCCAAGGCCGGCGGCCGTGGCCTGAAGCGTGGCCCGAGGCGTGACCTGAAGCTTCAGGCGGCGCGGCCCATCATCAGCTGCGCGCGCAGGAAGCCCTTGACCTCTTCGAGCGAGGGCGTCTTCAGGAACACCATGATGCCCCAGTGCTGCAGCGCATCGGCCACGCCGTCATAGGCCTGACGGTTGGTGATGACGGCAAAGATCACGTGCTGGCTGGCAAAGAAGTTCTGCAGCTTCTCGACCGTGGCCGACTCGGCATCGTTGAGCTCGTCGACGTAGTAGAGCACCACGCGCGGATGCTCGCTGACCGAGGTGATGACGGTGTCGAGCACATCGTCCACCACCACGCTCTTGAGCGGCAGGCCCCATTTGGCAAGCTGGCTGTGGATGCGCTGCGCCTCCTGGTGGTTGGGGTGGAACACCACCAGGTCGAGCCCGTGCGGCGACGCCGACTCGGGCCCGATGCGCGTCGCCAGCAGTCGATGCACGGTTTCCTTGTGGATGCGCCGATGGCCGCCGTTGGTCTTCCAGGCCCCCAGTTCGCCGCGCTCGACCATCTTCTGGACCGTGCCCAGTGAGACGTTGAGCAATTTTGCCGCTGTCCGCGTGCTGTAGTAAGGCTTTTCAGCCAGTGCCGGATCAAGTTTCATCCCATCACCCGTAGTCCATAGGCAGTCGCGCCGTCATGGCGCACGCGGCCCCTGGCACTGGCGCCGCGCGTTTGTCACTGCCAACAGTTGACTGACCCTGTGTGCCCGGCCCGCTCCCCCGCCGGCCGGACTGCTTTTTGTGGTTGTTTTGATCTTTTGTGCATTTCCAGCAAGCGCAGCGCGATCCCAATGTATTGGATGTCCCGATGCTGATTTGCTGGAAGCTAATAATATGCCGCAAACGACAAAGTATCTGTAGGAAAAAACATAAATCTGCGGGGCTTTTGTTTCTTAACGCACATTGAGTGCATCGTGATGACAACAGGGTTGTCAGTGCAGACCCGTGAGCTTCGTCATGGTTCCCATGACTGCAATGTCTGCAGCGCGTGCTGAATTCAGCGGGCGCTTCACAGTTCCGCCAAACAGTTCCGCCAAACAGTTCCGCCTAACGGTTCCGTCTAACGGTTCCGCTTGGCGGTACCGCTGCAAACACCGCGTTACCGTCTGTTTCACAATCCGTACTTGCGCACCTTGTCGAACAGCGTGGTCTTGGCCACGCCCAGCGCTTCGCTGGCGCGGCTGAGGTTGCCGTCGTGGCGGCGCATGGCGTCGGCGATCAGCGCGCGCTCGAACTGCTCGACGGCCTGCGCGAGCGGCATGGCCTCGGGTGCGGTCGCGCCCTGGCCGGGGTTGCAGCCGAGGCCCAGCACATGGCGCTCGGCAAGGTTGCGCAGCTCGCGCACATTGCCCGGCCACGGGTAGGCCACCAGCGCCGACAGTTCCGCCGGCGTGGCCGGCACCGCGTCGCGCTCGAAGCGCAACGCGGCCTGCGCGACGAAATGTTCAAACAATGCCGGCACGTCCTCGCGCCGCTCGCGCAGCGGCGGCAGCTCCAGCGTGATCACGTTGAGGCGGTAGTACAGGTCGGCGCGGAACTGGCCGGCATCGGACAGCGCGCGCAGGTCGGCCTTGGTGGCGGCCACCACGCGGGTGTTGACCGGCACCGGCTGGTTCGAGCCCAGCCGTTCCACCACGCGCTCCTGCAGCACCCGCAGCAGCTTGATCTGCAGCGGCATCGGCATGCTCTCGATCTCGTCGAGAAACAGCGTGCCGCCTTCGGCATGCTCGACCTTGCCGATGCGGCGGCGCGCGGCACCGGTGAAGGAGCCGGCCTCGTGGCCGAAGATCTCGCTTTCGAACAGCTGCTCGGGCAGGCCGCCGCAGTTGATCGGGACAAAGTTGCGCGCATGGCGCTGGCTGGCCTCGTGCAGGCAGCGCGCGACCAGCTCCTTGCCGGTGCCGGTCTCGCCGTGGATCAGCACGTTGGCGTCGGTGCCGGCCAGGTCGGCGATCAGGCGCCGCAGCCGCTCGACCGCGGGCGAATCGCCGATCAGCCGGGTTTCGAGCTTCTCGCGGCCGGCCAGCCGTTCTCGCAGTTCTGATACTTCCAGCGCGAGCCGGCGCTGCTCCAGCGCGCGGCGGGTGGCATCCACCAGCTGCTCGGGCGAGAACGGTTTTTCCAGGAAGTCGTAGGCGCCTTGCTTCATCGCCTGCACCGCCAGCCCGACGTCGCCGTGGCCGGTGATCATGATCACCGGCAGCGCGGGGTCGCGCGCGCGCAATTGCGCCAGCAGCGCCATGCCGTCCTGGCCGGGCAGGCGGATGTCGCTGACCACCACGCCGGCGTAGCCGGGGCCAGCCTCGCGCAGCGCGGCCTCGGCGCTGCCCACGCCGCGCGTGGCAATGCCCTCCAGGCGCAGTGCCTGCTCGCAGCCCAGGCGCACGTCGGCATCGTCTTCGACGACCAGTACGGTCAGATCAGCCGGCATGTTCGGCATCCTGTGAATGGGATTCCAGCGCCAGCGGCAGCACCAGCGTGAAGCAGGCGCCGCCGTCCGGATGGTTGGTGGCGGACAGGCTGCCGCCGTTCTCGTTGAGGATGCCGGCCGACAGCGTCAGGCCCAGCCCCAGCCCCTGGCCCGCGGGCTTGGTGGTGAAGAACGGTTCGAACAGCCGCGCGAAGGCTTCCTCGGACAGGCCGGCGCCGTTGTCGCGCACGGTCAGGTGGACCATGCCGCCGGCCACGTGCGCATGCAGGGCGATGCGCGGGCCGGGCTTGCCGGCCACCGCGTCGAGCGCGTTGCCGAGCAGGTTGACCAGCACCTGCTCCAGCCGGTTGGGGTCGCACACCACCGCCAGCGCCGGGCCGACATCGCGCTGCAGCGCCGGCTGCACCGCGTCGATGCGGGTCTGCAGCAGGAACAGCGCGTTGTCCACCGCCTCGGCCAGGTTCGCCTGGCGCCTGCCGTGGCCGGGCTTGCGCGCGAACGACTTGAGCGCGCCGGTGATGCGGCCCATGCGCTCGACCAGGCCGATGATGGTGTCGAGGTTGGCGCGCACCGTGGCATAGTCGCCGCGCTCGAGGAACTTGCCGGTATTGCCGGAGATGGTGCGCAGCGCCGCCAGCGGCTGGTTCAGCTCGTGCGCGATGCCGGTCGACATCTGCCCGACCGCGGCCAGCTTGCCGGCCTGCAGCAGCCCGTCCTGGGCCTGGCGCAGCACGGTCTCGGCGCGGATGCGTTCGGTGACCTCGGCCTGCAGACGCTGGTTGCTGGTGGACAGGTCGGCGGTGCGCTCGGCCACCTTGCGTTCGAGTTCGCTGTTGGCCGCCTCCAGCGCCGCGCGCGCCGCCAGGCGCTCGTTGATGATGCGCCGGCGCACGTTCCAGGCCGCGCCCAGCAGCAGCACGAAGGCGGTCAGCACGCCGGCCAGCGCCGCGGTGTTGAGCGCGGCCACGCGCGCCTGCGAGGTATTGGTCAGCAGCGTCAGCTGCCAGTCGGTGCCGGGCAGCGCGGCATGCTGGGCCAGCATCGGCGGCCCGCGGCGCAGGCGCACCAGCTCGTCGCTGCTGGTGTTGACAGCACTGCCGTTGCCGTTGCCGCTGCCGTTGCCATTGTCCAGCTTGCGCACCCGGGTCAGCGGCAACTGCGGCAGTGGCGCGCGGTTGTATTGCAGGCTGCGCGCCAGGCGCTCGCGGGTCTCGGCCGACAGCGGGCGGAGCGCGGCCAGCTTCCACGACGGGTCCGAGGCCAGGATCACCACGCCGTTCTCGTCGGTCAGCAGCATCTGGCTGTCGGCGCCCTGCCAGCGGTTTTCCAGCGGTTCCAGGCCGATCTTGACCACCGCCACGCCGACCGGGTTGTCGCGCTCGCCCAGCGGCGCCGACAGGTAGTAGCCGGATTCGCTGCGCGTGGTGCCGACGCCGTAGAAGCGGCCCAGCTGGCCCTCCATGGCCGAGCGGAAATACGGGCGGAAGCTCAGGTCTTCGCCGAGATAGCTGTCCGGGCGCTGCCAGTTGCTGGTGGCCAGCACCTTGCCGTGCGCATCCAGCACATAGATCACGCGCGTGCCGGCGCGCGTGTTCAGCGCGCTCAGGTATTCGTTGGCGCGCGCAGTGCGCGCGGCGTCGTCGGGGCGCAGCAGCAGCGCGGCGATGCGCTCGTCGAGCGACAGCAGGCCGGGCACGTAGTCGTAGTGCGCCAGCTCGCTTTCCAGCGCCTGCGTGTACAGCCGCAGCTGCACCTGGCCGCGTTCGGCCTGGCGCGCAAGCGCGGTGTCGTAGGTGTAGCGGTAGCCGAGCGCGCCGGCCAGGCCGACCAGCACGGCCAGCGCCAGCAGGGCGAGCAGCGGCGCGACGCCGCGCAGGCCGTAAGGCAGGCGCGAGCCGTTGGCCGCCGCGGATGCAGCAGGGGGGGCGGTGGTGGCGCGGGTGGTCTCGCCGGAAGGATGGAGCGGGCCGGTCATCAGGGTCTGGTGAAGCAGGAAGCAAAGCCGCAGGTGGCAAAGCCGCCGCGCGGGCAGGGCGGGCGGCCGGCGCGGTGCCTACTTTTACCACACCAAGGAGGGGTGCCGGCGCCAGAATGCAAAAAGGCCCGGTTGCCTGATCGGCAACCGGGCCCTGGCACGCCTGGCGGACGGTGTTACTTGGCCGCCAGGACCTGGGCAGGTGCCAGGCCGGTGGTGGTATCCGCGGCGGGTTCATCCTCCTCGGACGGTACCGGCGCGCCGATGGCGCCTTCGCTTTTGGCGACGACGGCGGTGGCAATCGCATTGCCAAGCACATTGGTCACGGTGCGACCCATGTCGAGTACGTGGTCGATGCCCAGCACCAGCAGGATGCCGGCCTCGGGCAGGCCAAACATCGGCAGCACGGCGGCGACCACCACCAGCGAGGCGCGCGGCACGCCGGCGATGCCCTTGCTGGTAACCAGCAGCACCAGCAGCATGGTGATCTGCTGGGTCAGCGACAGCTCGATGCCGTACACCTGCGCCACGAACAGCGCGGCGAACGACGTGTACATGATCGAGCCGTCCAGGTTGAACGAATAGCCCAGCGGCAGCACGAAGTTGGTGATGCGCTCCTTGACGCCGAAGCGGGTCAGCTGGTCGATCACCTTGGGGTAGGCCGATTCGCTGCTGGCGGTGGCGAAGCCGATCATCAGCGGCGCGCGCATCAGCTTGAGCAGGCGGAACACGTCGCGGCCCAGGAAGCAGTAGCCGCCGGCGATCAGCGCCACCCACAGCAGCGCCAGCGCCAGGTACAGGCTGCCCAGCAGCTTGGCGTAGACCAACAGCACGCCCAGGCCCTGGGCCGTGATCACGGCCGAGATCGCGCCGAACACGCCCACCGGGGCGAACGCCATCACGTAGTTGGTGACCTTCAGCATCACGTCGGCCAGGCCCTCGATGCCCTGCAGCACCGGCTTGCCGACGCCGTCCTTGACGGTGCCCAGCGCAAAGCCGAAGAACAGCGAGAACACCACGATCTGCAGGATCTCGTTGTTCGCCATTGCTTCGACGAAGCTCTTGGGGAACATGTGCGCGATGAAGTCGCGCAGGTTCAGTGCGCCGGTCTTCAGGTTCGAACTGGCGTCCGCCGCAGGCAGAGCCAGGTTCATGCCGTGGCCGGGCTGCAGCAGGTTGGCCATGACCAGGCCGAGCAGCAGCGAGGTGACCGAGGCGCCGATGAACCACATCATCGCCTTCATGCCGATGCGGCCGACGGCGCGGCCGTCGCCCATGCTGGCGATGCCGGCCACCAGCGTGGCGAACACCAGCGGGCCGATGATCATCTTGATCATCCGCAGGAAGATGTCGGTCAGGATGGACAGGTGGTTGGCAATCGATTTGGCGGTGGCGGCGTCCGGCGCCAGGTTGTGCGCGGCGGTGCCGGCCAGCACGCCTAGCAACATCGCAATGAAGATCAGGGTGGGCAGTCGATTCAGTTTCATCGTGGATCAGGCCTGTGCGACCGTTCCCGGTTGCCGGGACGGGCGTCTGTGTATTGCGGGAAGGCTGGTGCGACGTCGGGGCGCCGGGCCGGCCGTGTCAGGTTCAGCGCGGCAACAGGTGCCAGGGGTGCGCCGGGATGGCGACGGGGGTGGGCAAGGCAGGGTCGGTCATGGGTGTGTCCTCCTTTGTTTTTTGGCATCGGCCGGGACGCTGGGGGCGTGCCGGCGTACCTGTCTGGCGCTGTGAGCGGCGGCCTATATTGCACGTGCCGTGCCAGCGCCAAGGTCGCGCCGGAGCTATGCAAGCTATTGAATACAAAGGGGAAAATGATGTGATGCCGGCGCACTGTTCGGGAAGCCGGATCGGATACGGGTAGGGGTGTTCGGTAATCCGAACGTGCGGCTAGGTGTAAACCCGAGGAATCGGGCGGTGACAAGGGACCGAAAGAGCCTGGACTACAGGGGTTTGCTCCCTCTCCGTGATGGAGAGGGAGTACACCGCCGGGGCGTTGGCGGTGGTTGCGGTTTCAGCCGCCGAGCAGGCGATAGCACAATCTTGCCGCCACCTTTGCGCCGCAGCCGTCGCGGTCGTACCGCGGGTTGAACTCGGCAAGGTCCGCCACGCGCAGCTTGCCACTGTCGCGCAGCAGTGTGGCGATGGCCTCGACCACCGCCAGCGGCACGCCGTAGGCGGCCGGGGCCGAGACGCCGGGCATGACTGCAGCGGGCAGCACGTCGAGGTCGATGGTCAGGTAGACGTGGTCGGCATCGGCGACCCAGCGCTCCAGCTCGGCCAGGCGCGCGTCGAGGTGGCGCTCCTGCATCTCGGTGTCCTCGACATGGCGCACGCCCAGCGCGTGCGCGCGGGCGAACAGCGCGGCGGTGTTGGCCAGCCGGCTGACGCCCAGGCAGGCGTAGTCGAACGGCAGGCCGCGCTGGCGGCAGTCGGCGGCGATCTGGTCGAAGGGGGTGCCGGAGCTGCCGGGGCGGCTGGCGCGCAGGTCGAAATGCGCGTCGAGGTTGACGATCAGCACGCGGCCGCGGTCGCCGCGCGCATCGAGGTGCATGCGCAGGCCTTGCCACGTGCCCCAGGCCACTTCGTGCCCGCCGCCCAGCACCAGCGGCCAGGCGCCGACCGCCAGTTCGGCGGCGACGGCTTGCCCGAGCCGCTGCTGCGCGGGCTCCAGCGCATCGCCGTCGCAGTGGATGTCGCCGCCGTCGATCAGGCGGCCGATGCCGTGCGCCGGCACGCCTGCCAGCGCGCGGCGGATCTCGCGCGGGCCCGCGGCCGCGCCGGGGCGACCCTGGTTGCGCACTACGCCGGCATCGCAACAGAAGCCCAGCAGCACCGGCACGCCGGGCGTGCGCGGCGTGGCGGCGCCGGCGACGATATCGAAAAGGCGACGGGTGTCCCCGGCCTCGCCGGCATCGCGGCGGCCGCGCCAGACTGTGTCGTGGCCGGCGGCAGTGGCGTCGGTCACCGGCGCGAAGTCTGCCAGGTCGCTCATTTCAGCCGGCGCCCCAGCGTCTCGGGCACCATCAGCAGGCCAAGCAGCGACACCACGCCGCAGCCGATCACGTACAGCGCGGGGGCGTTGGCGTCGCCGCTGGCCTGGATCAGCTGGGTCGAGAAGTACTGCGCAAAGCCGCCGAAGATGGCGATGGCGACGCAGTAGGCGATCGACAGGCCGGTGGCGCGCAGGCGCTTGGGCAGCACCTCGCTGACCAGCACCATCGACGCCGGCGCGGTCATCGACATCGGCACCGACAGGCACGCCACCACCACCAGCAGCCGCGCCAGCGAGGGCTCGGCATTGATCAGCACGAACGCCGGATAGACCATCGCCAGCAGCGCCACGCGGGACCACAGCACCACGGGCTTGCGGCCGACGCGATCGGCCAGCCAGCCGGCGAACGGCGACAGCACTACCTGCACCGCCGCGGCGACGCAGCCGGCCCAGATGCCCAGCGACAGCGGCATCTTCAGCACGCTGACGGCGTAGTTGCTGAGGTAGTAGACGACGATATAGGTGGAAGAGGCCAGGCCGATCATCAGCAGGATGCTGGCAAAGACCTCGCGCGCATGCTGGCGCAGCAGCGGCCATTGCGCGGCGTGTTCGCCGTGGTGCGCCGGCGTGGCGGTCTCTTCCAGGCGGCGGCGGATCAGCAGGCCGACCGGAATCACCAGGATGCCGATCAGGAAGGCCAGGCGCCAGCCCCATGATTCGAGCTCGACCGGTGCCAGCAGGTTGCTCAGCACCAGGCCGGTGATCGCGCCCAGCAGCGCCGCCAGGCCCTGGCTGAACGGCTGCCAGGCGGTATAGAAGCCGCGCGTGCGGTCGTCGGCGTATTCCAGCAGCAGCGCGGTTGACGCGCCCATCTCGCCGCCGATGGCGAAGCCCTGCACCAGCCGCGCGATCACCACCATGACCGGCGCGAGGATGCCGATCTGCGCGTACGGCGGCGTCACCACGAAGATCAGCGAGCTCAGGCCCATCAGCCACAGCGTCAGCGCCACCGCCGGCTTGCGCCCGGCGCGGTCGGCGTACATGCCGATCAGCAGGCCGCCGAGCGGACGCATCAGGAAGCCGACGCCGAAGGTGGCGAACGACATCAGCAACTGGCCGGTGGGGTTGTCGACGGGGAAGTAGAGGCGGCCGATCAGCGTGGCGAAGAAGCTGTAGACCACGAAATCGTAGAACTCGAGGCCGTTGCCGATGGTGATGGCGGCGATGGCGCGTGTGCGCGACAGCGCTGGGGTGTGGGCGCCGGCTGCACCGTCGTAGGCGGGCGCAGTGATATTGGGTGGCATGCGGTTGTCTCCGGTGGAATGCGTGGGTTTGCTCCCCTCTCCCACGTCAGTGGGAGAGGGGCCGGGGGAGAGGGCCGGCGTCTCCATGTGGAAAGCGTGTCGCTATTGCACACGCCCGCCCTCTCCCCCGCCCCTCTCCCGCAAGCGGGAGAGGGGAGCAAACACTGGGTGCGTGAGCGTCGATCAGTCGCGCAGCATCGGCAGGTCCAGGCCCTGCTCGCGCGCGCAGTCGACGGCGATCTGGTAGCCGGCGTCGGCATGGCGCATCACGCCGGTGGCGGGGTCGTTGTGCAGCACGCGGGCGATGCGCGCGGCCGCTTCATCGGTGCCGTCGCACACGATCACCACGCCGGAATGCTGCGAGAAGCCCATGCCCACGCCGCCGCCGTGGTGCAGCGAGACCCAGGTGGCGCCGCTGGCGGTGTTCAGCAGCGCGTTCAGCAGCGGCCAGTCGGACACGGCGTCAGAGCCGTCCTGCATGGCCTCGGTCTCGCGGTTGGGGCTGGCGACCGAGCCCGAGTCCAGATGGTCGCGGCCGATCACGACCGGCGCCGACAGCTCGCCGCTGCGCACCATCTCGTTGAACGCCAGGCCCAGCCTGGCGCGCAGGCCCAGGCCCACCCAGCAGATCCGCGCCGGCAGGCCCTGGAAGCTGATGCGCTCGCGCGCCATGTCGAGCCAGCGGTGCAGGTGCGCGTCGTCGGGGATCAGTTCCTTGACCTTGGCGTCGGTCTTGTAGATGTCCTGCGGATCGCCCGACAGCGCGGCCCAGCGGAACGGGCCGATGCCGCGGCAGAACAGCGGACGGATATAGGCGGGCACGAAGCCGGGAAAGTCGAAGGCATTGGCCACGCCTTCTTCCTTGGCCATCTGGCGGATGTTGTTGCCGTAGTCGAAGGTCGGCACGCCGAGCTTCTGGAAGTCCAGCATGGCGCGCACGTGCGCGGCCATCGAGGCCTTGGCCGCCTTCACCACCACCGCCGGCTCGCGCTGCGCGCGCTCGCGGTATTCGTCCCAGCTCCAGCCGGCGGGCAGGTAGCCGTTGAGCGGGTCGTGGGCGCTGGTCTGGTCGGTGACCATGTCCGGGCGCACGCCGCGGCGCACCAGCTCGGGCAGCACTTCGGCGGCGTTGGCGCACAGCGCGATAGAGATCGCCTTGCCCTGCGCGGTGTAGCGGTCGATGCGGGCGAGCGCGTCGTCGAGGTCGGTGGCCTGCTCGTCGACATAGCGGGTCTTCAGGCGGAAGTCGATGCGGCTCTGCTGGCATTCGATATTGAGCGAGCACGCACCGGCCAGCGTCGCCGCCAGCGGCTGTGCGCCGCCCATGCCGCCCAGGCCCGCGGTGAGCACCCAGCGTCCCTTCAGGTCGCCACCGTAGTGCTGGCGGCCCGCTTCGACGAAGGTTTCATAGGTGCCCTGCACGATGCCCTGGCTGCCGATGTAGATCCAGCTGCCGGCGGTCATCTGGCCGTACATGGCCAGGCCCCTGGCGTCGAGCTCGTTGAAGTGTTCCCAGTTGGCCCAGTGCGGCACCAGGTTGGAGTTGGCGATCAGCACGCGCGGGGCGTCGCGGTGGGTGCGGAACACGCCGACCGGCTTGCCCGATTGCACCAGCAGGGTCTGGTCGTCTTCCAGCCGGGTCAGCGCCTCGACGATGCGGTCATAGCATTCCCAGTTGCGGGCGGCGCGGCCGATGCCGCCGTAGACCACCAGTTCCTTCGGGTTCTCCGCGACCTCTGGGTCGAGGTTGTTCATCAGCATGCGCAGCGGCGCTTCGGTCAGCCAACTCCTGGCGGTCAGCGTGGTGCCGCGCGGAGCGCGGATTTCGGTGTCGCGGAAACGCGTCGGTTGGGTGGGGGTCTGGGTCACGGGGAAACTCCTTCGGTCTTGCAGGTCTGGAACGCGCGCTTTGGGTCAACGCATAGGCATGTATATTCCTGTATATACAAGTTCGTATGAATCAGGGTATTCCCGGGGATCTGCAAGGCTTCACCTTGACTTTCATTTAACCAATGCGTTAAATGAGCGCATGCCATCTCCCGTCGATCCGCTTACAACCATCTTTGCCGCCCTGGCCGATCCCACCCGTCGCGCGATCCTTGACCGGCTCGCGCAAGGGGATGCGCCGGTCAGCGAGCTGGCGCGACCGTTCGCCATGTCGGCTCCGGCCATCTCCCGGCACCTGCGCGTGCTGGCCGATGCCGGGCTGATCGAGCGCGAGGTCAGCGCGCGCTGGCGCATCTGCCATCTGCGCGCGGACCCTCTGCGGGACGCGCGCGACTGGCTGGAGGCCTATCGATGCCATTGGGAAGGCAACCTGGACCGCCTCGTCGAATTTGTCGAGCGTACCCACGCCGCCGGTGTCAGCGCAGACACCGGCCGTGCAACCAAGGACCAAGGGAACGAATCATGACCGAAGCCGCTAGCTTTCATCTGGAAATGACCCGCTTCATCCGCGCGCCGCGCGAGAAGGTGTTCGATGCGTTGACAGACCAGGCAGCGCTGGCCACCTGGCACTGCCCGCGCGGCATGAGCGTGCTCGAGGCCAGCGCCGACGCCCGCGTGGGCGGCAAGTACCGCATCGTGATGGCCGGCCGCGACGGTTCCAGGCATGCCGTCCACGGCGAGTACCAGGTGGTGGCCCGCGCCGACTTCCTCGCCTATACGTGGCAGGCCGAAGCCGGGCCCATGCCGCCGCATGTCAAGACGCTGATCGAGGTCACGCTGACGGCGCAGCAGGGCGGCACGCACCTGCACATGCGGCACAGCGGCTTCCCGGACACGCAATCGCGCGATGGCCACGCGACCGGGTGGCAGTCGGTGTACAACCGCCTGGTCGACTACCTGGACCCGGACGGCAGCGCTGCGACGGTGGTGGTGATCGGCGATCCGCGCAGCAGCTACTGCCGCACGGTGCGCATGGCGCTCGCGGAAAAGGGCGTGGCCTATACGCTCAGGCCGTTGCCGCCGCATGCGCCGGAAGTGCTCGCGCTCAATCCGTTCGGCCGCATCCCGGTGCTGTGCGATGGGCCGATCTCGTTCTACGAGACCCGGGCCATCCTCGGCTACATCGACGATGCCTTCGACGGGCCCAGCCTGCTGCCACAGGGACGGCCTTCGGCCCAGGCGCGCGGCGAGCAGTGGATCAGCCTGATCAACGCCCATGCCTACGATGCAATGATCCGGCGCTACGTGCTGCAGTACATCTTCCCGAAGGGGCAAAACGGCCAGCCGGACCGCGCGGTGATCGACGCCGCGCTGCCGGAGATCGCCCGGCATCTCGAGGTGCTCGAGCAGGTGTACGGCGAACGCAACTACCTGGTGGGCGCGACGCTGTCGATGGCGGACCTGTTGCTGGCGCCGATCATCGCCTATGTGGGCATGTTCCCCGAGGGGGCAGACCTGCTGCAGAAGTGCCCGAACGTGCGGCGCGCGCACGCGGCGATGCGCGAGCGGCCGAGCTTTGCAGCCACGCAGCCGGAACATGGCTGAGGCGCGGCGGGCGTCGCGGTGACGCGGGATGGCGGCCGGGTGAGTGCGACCGCGCGGGCAAGGATCAGGACGTGAAGCGGCCTTCCAGCCGATGCAGCGAACCCGGATGCACCAGCCGCACCGACGTCACCACGCGCCCGGATGACCAGGTGCGGCGGCGGATCAGCAGGCACGGCTCGCCGCGTTCGATGGCGAGCAGCTCGCACTCTCCCGGCAGCGCCAGCACGGCCTCGACCACGTGCTCGCCTTCGGTCAGCGGGGCAATGCGCGACAGGTACTGGTAAGGGGTTTCGCTGCTGAAATCCTGCGTCAGGTAGTCAGGGGCGACCGCGGCATTGACATAGCGGTCTTCCAGCTGGATGGCCACGTCGTCCTCGTAGTGGACGATCACCGAATGGAACACCCGCGCTTCCAGCGCAACTTCCAGCGCCGCGGCCTGCGCCGGACCGGCGCGCTCGGCCGCCAGGCTGACCACGCGGGCGCGATGGCGATGCCCGCGCGCGGCGATGTCGTCGGCGATATTGTTGACCGCATACAGCGCGGTGCGCCGCTTGGGCTCGGCGACGAACGTGCCAACGCCCTGCAGCCGCACCAGCATGCCCTCGGCGGTCAGCTCGCGCAGCGCGCGGTGCACAGTCATGCGGCTGACGCCGAGCGCCTCGACCAGCTCGGTCTCGGACGGCACGCGGTGATGGGGCGGCCAGCTGCCGTCAGCAATCCGGCTGCTGATGTGCTGCTTGACGCGCGCATACAGCGGCGCCGGCATCGGGTCGGACACGAGCGACAACGGGTTCCCCTTGGTTTCGGCCAGGCGGCCAGGTGGTCACGCGGACAGGCGCCGAATGTATCACGGCCGCTGCGCGGACAGGCCGGCGAGCTATGAGGCCTGCGGGTCGCGGTGCGCGTACCCGGCCAGGAACACGTCCAGCGCCACCGGCCGCCCGATCGCATAGCCCTGCGCGTAATCGACGCCGATCGCGCGCAGCGCGTCGAGGGTGCGTTCGTCCTCGACCCACTCCGCCACCGTGCGCACGCCCAGCCGGTGGCCGATGTCGTTGATCGAGCTGACGATCTCGCGGTCCACCGCGTTGTCGGCCAGCTGCCGGATAAAGCTGCCGTCGATCTTGAGATAGTCCACCGGGAACTGCTTCAGGTACGCGAACGACGACAGGCCCGAGCCGAAGTCGTCCAGCGACACGGTGCAGCCGGCGCTGCGCATCTCCGCCACCAGGCGATTGGCCGCGGCCATGTTGTTGATCAGCGCGGTTTCGGTGATCTCCAGCCGGATGCGGCTGGCGGGCAGGGCGCTGGCCTCCAGTTCGGCATGCAGGAACGGCAGCAGGAAGGGCTCGCCCAGCGAGTTGGCCGACAGGTTGATCGACACCGACAGCCCCGGCACCGCGCCCAGCCGTTCGCCGTAGCCGCGCAGCACGTTGCGGATGACCCAGCGGTCGACATGGCCCATCAGGTCGTAGCGCTCGGCGGCGGGAATGAAGGCGCCGGGCAGGATCAGCTCGCCGTGCTCGTCGACCATGCGCACCAGGATCTCGATATGGCGATGGCCGCTGGCGTCGTCTTCGTGTTCCGGCTGCAGCGCGCGGATCTCCTGCGCGAACAGGCGGAAGCGGTTGGCCTCCAGCGCCGAGTGGATGCCGGCGGCTACTTCCAGCTCGCGGTGGTGGCGGCGCGCGTCGCTCTCGTCGCGGCGGTACACCGAGACCCGGCTGCGGCCAGCGGCCTTGGCCGCATAGCAGGCCACGTCGGCGCGGCTCATCAGTTCGCTCACCGGCGGCACGTCGAGGTCGATCGCGGCGATGCCGATGCTGGCGCCGACGTCGTACACGCGTCCTTCCCACGGGAAGCGGCGCCCGCGAATGGCATCGATCACGCCCTGGCAGACCTGCTCGGCCTGGTCGACGGTGCAATCCTTGAGCAGCAGCGCGAACTCGTCGCCGCCCAGGCGCGCCAGCACGTCGTCCGGGCGCACATGGTTGCGGATCATGTAACCGAGCTCGCGCAGCAGCACGTCGCCGGCGCCGTGGCCGGCGGTGTCGTTGACGATCTTGAAGCGGTCCAGGTCGATAAAGCACAGCGCGGCGCGATGGCCGTGCAGCCGCGCCGCGTCGCACGACTCGCGCAGGCGCTTCTCGAACCAGGTGCGGTTGGGCAGGCCGGTCAGCGCATCGTGCATGGCCGAACGCGCCAGCTCGCGCTGCAGCGCGCGCGCGGCGGTGATGTCCTGGAACACCAGCACCGCGCCCAGCACCGCGCCGCGCGCGGTCAGCACCGGCGCGGCCGAATCCTGCACGTCGTGGCGCTCGCCGGTCAGGCTTTGCAGCACCGCGCCTTCCTGCAGGTAGGCCGGCGTCAGCGTGCGCAGGCAGGCCTCGACCGGGCTCGGGATGGGCTCGCCGGTGGTCTCGTCGACGATGCGGAAGACCCGCTCCAGCGGCAGCCCGGTGGCGGAGGCCATGGTCCAGCCGGTCAGCTGTTCCGCGATCGGGTTCATGAACGTCACGTGCATGGTGGCGTCGGTGCAGATCACCGCATCGCCGATCGAGCGCAGCGTGATATGCAGGCGCTCCTTCTCCTCGAACAGCGCCTCGGTCAGCCGGCGCTGCTCGGTGGTGTCCCAGTTGGTGCCAACCAGCGCCTGGGCGGTGCCGTCGGCGCCCCGGGTTGCCATCGCCATGGCGCGCACGTGGCGCACCTCGCCGCCCGGGCGCACGATGCGGTATTCGGTGTCGAACGCCGCCTCGCCGCGGATGGCCCGGCGCATCTCGCCGCGCACGCGGCTGACATCGTCGGGATGCAGCAGCGCGATCCATTGCTCAGACAGCGGCGCGCCGCCGGCCGGGTCGGTGCCGTGCAGCGCATGCATGCGCGCATCCCAGGTGATGCCGGCGCTGGCCAGGTCCCATTCCCAGATGCCCACGCCGCCGGCTTCGACCGCCAGCTGGATGCGCCGCGACAGCCGTTCCAGCTCTTGCTGCGCCAGCTTGCGCGCGTGGATATCTTCCACCTGTGTGATGAAGTGCTGCGGCTCGCCGGTCTGCTCGTCGCGCACCAGCGAAACCGCCAGCAGCACCCGGCGGTAGTGGCCGTCCTTGTGGCGATAGCGCTTTTCCAGGCGATAGGCCTCGACCTTGCCCGACAACAGGTTGGCGACCTGGCGCAGGTCGCCGGTGAGGTCCTCGGGGTGGGTCAGCTGCTGGTAGCTCAGCTCGCGCAGTTCGGCCGCGCTGTAGCCGAGCAGCTCGGTCATGGCGCGGTTGACGGTCTGCCAGCGGCCGTCCATGTCGACCAGCGCCATGCCGATGGCCGAATGCTCCATGGCCTGGCGGAAGCGCTTGTCGCTGCTGCGCAGGCTGGCGCGGCCGTGCCGGTTCTGTTCGGTCAGGTAAGCGATGCAGACCGGCAGCACCATGATCACCGCGGCCGACAGCGGCACCGCTTCATGGCGGTGCGACAGCAGCATCAGCGCCTGCAGGCACAGCGTGGCCACCAGCGCCAGCAGCGCGGTCGCAAAGGGATTGCCGGCCAGCGCCAGCAGCACCAGCGGCAGCGACATCGCCGCGAACGGGTCGTGGCCCTGCCAGTGCGCGAACGCGCCGATGGCCAGGCTCAGCGCCAGCGCGCCCGCCTGCGGCGCCAGCATCGGCCGCGCGGCGGCGGCGCGCACGCGCACCGCGGTCATCGACAGCATCAGCGGCAGCAGCAGAGCCATGCCCAGCGCGCTGGCCTGCCACCAGGTCCACCACACCGCCGCGAAGCGGCTGCCCGCGACCGCGGCGATGGCCGCCGCGCCGGCGGTGGCGCCGACCATCGGCGCCAGGATGCCGCCTACCGCCAGCATCACGCCGAACGCGGCCAGCGGGCCGTGGCGCCCGGTCACGCCATGCCGGTCCAGCAGGCGCAACAGCAGCAGCGCGGACAGCATCTCCGCGAGGTTGGCGCCGGTCAGCATCAGCGCCGTGCCGACGCTGTCGCCGGCACCGAGGTTGGCCAGCACGCTGGCCACCAGCATGCCGGCCAGCAGCCACGGCGCCTCCACGCGCGGCCGCTGCAGCAGCAGGCCCAGCCCGAACGCATTGGGCAGCCACACCGAGGCCACGGTCCCGGGCAGCCGCGCCAGCCACAGCGCCGCCGCCGCAAGCACGAAGTAGCAGGCGCCGGCCAGCAGCAAGGGCAGCCAGCGGCGCGGCGCGGCGGAAGGGGCTGAAGCGGCCGGAGGGATCGGCGGGGCCGTATCGGGCGTCATGGACGAGAACGAGGCAAAGGCGGTGCGATGCGGGTGGGAAGAAGGCGGCGTGGCCGGCGCGCCCGGCGGCATGCCCCCGAAACGCCCGGACAGACTGCCGCCCAGCGTATGGGCAATGTAGCGAGGATAAGCGCGTGGCCATCGGCAGGACAGGGGGCAGGTTGGGGGGTTACTTGCCTCTGGTGTTGGGGGCGATTTTTTGGTAGGGCGGCAAGCGCCTGGGTCCGCGATGCCGGTATCCACGCCGATAACCTCGCCGGTAATCGCGCCGCCGCGCCCCCGCGCCGATCATGCAGCCATGGCCTGACGCCAGGCCCCGAGTCCCTGACCAGTCAACCCAAGGAGAACGCCATGTCCGCTGCCACCCAATCCCCGCAGGTCGCACACGCCGCCACGCTTGCCGACCGCTACCTCGCCGCCTGGAACGAGACCGATGCCGCGCGCCGGCGCGAGCTGATCGCGGCGGCGTGGACGGAAACGGCTTGCTATGTGGATCCGCTGATGCGGGGCGACGGCCATGCCGGCATCGATGCGATGATCGCCGCGGTGCAGGCGAAGTTTCCTGGTTTCCGCTTTACCCGTGTGAGCCCGGTCGATGCGCACGGGGAGCACCTGCGCTTTACCTGGGAGCTTGGGCCCGCGGGCGAAGCGGCGCTGGTGGTCGGCACCGACTTTGCCACGGTGTCGGCCGATGGCCGGCTGGCGCGCATGACCGGCTTCATCGACCGCGCCCCGGCCGGACTGTCCTGAGCGCCGCCGGCGCTGCGCTATGTTGCCTTTCCCACCGACAGCCCCCGGGGCACTGGCCGCAAGCTGCGGCATCCAGTGCGGCGGACAGGGGAAGGCAAATGGCGCGGATTCTGCGGATGGCGGCATGGGGGCTTGCCGGCACGGCCGTGGTTGCCGCCGCGGCGGCGTACGGCGCGGCATGGGTGGGCGAGCGCAAGGCGCAGCGCGTGGTGGAAGTCCCGGTCGCGCCCGTTGCCATCCGCGAGGATCCCGCGTCCATCGCCCACGGCAAGTACCTGTATGAATCGCGCGGCTGCATGGAATGCCATGGCGCCGGCGGGGGCGGCAAGCAGGTGATCGACGACCCCGGCGGCCTGCGCGTGCGCGCGCCGGACCTGACCCGCGCCAACCCCGCCATTGCCGCTTACGAGCCAGTGGACTGGGTGCGCAGCATCCGCCATGGCGTGGCGCCATCGCTGCGCCCGCTGCTGGTCATGCCCAGCGAAGACTACAACCGGCTCAGCGACGAGGACCTCGGCGCGCTGATCGGCTACCTGCGCAGCCTGCCCGCGGCGATGGGCGCCCCCGCCGAGATCACCATGCCGTGGCTGGTGCGCGCGCTGTATGGGGTGGGGGTGGTGCAGGACGCGGCGTCCAAGATCGACCACAGCCTGCCGGCGCAGGCGGCGCTGGTGCCCGAGCCGACGCCGCGTTATGGCGCCTACGTGGCCAATGTCTGCCTGGGATGCCACGGGCCGGCGTTCCGTGGCGGCAAGATCCCGGGAGCGCCGCCCGACTGGCCCGCGGCCGCCGACCTGCGCCCGGTGCCCGGCGGCGCCATGGCCCGCTACACCGAGCCTGCCGCGTTCATCGAGATGATGCGCAGCGGCAAGCGGCCCGACGGCAGCGCGCTCAGCCGCGTGATGCCGTTCGATTCGTTCGGCCGCATGAACGATACCGAGCTGACCGCCTTGTACCTGTTCCTGGCCGGCCTGCCGCAACGCTAGCCGCGTGCCAGCCGGCGCCCGGCCGCGATGCCGGGCAGCTCGACCCAGCGGTGCAGCAGCCAGGCCAGCGCCAGCGCCAGGCCGGCGTCGATGGCAAAGCGCAGCAATTGCATGGCGGTCTGGTGCGCGCCCAGTTCGGGCATCAGGCGCTTGACCGCTTCGATTACGGTCGGATGGGTCAGGTAGAGGGCGTAGGACAGTTCGCCCAGCCAGATCAGCGCGCGCGGCACGCGCAGCATGCCGGTGTGCTCGGCGGCGACCACGCCGGCCACCAGCAGCGCCGCGGGCAAGCCCCGTCCCGCCAGGCTGAAATCCGGCCCGACCATCGGCAGCGACAGTGCGAACGCCGCGCTGCCGATGGCCAGCAGCGCCAGCGCCAGTGCCGGCGTCAGCAAGTGGCGCCAGCGCGCGTAGGCCCACGCCAGCCCGCAGCCCAGCAGGAACTCGAGCACCAGCGGATTGCTGACCATGGCCAGCCACGGCGAAGCGAACGGATAGCCCTGCGCGGGATCGGTCACCAGCGTGCCGAAGCGCCACCACGGCAGCACCAGCGTGAACAGCAAGAATACCCCCAGCACCACCAGCAGCGCGCGCCGCCCCGCCAGCAGCAGCCCGAGCGCAAACACCGCGTAGAACGCCAGCTCGTAATTGAGCGACCAGCCCACGTACAGCGCGGGATAGCCGTAGTAGGGCGCATGGCCGGTGGATGTTGGCAGGAATGCCAGCGACGCGGCGAACAGCGCCGGCGTGACCGGGTTGAGCAGCAGTGCATGGAGCGCCGACATGGTCCAGTACGGCGGCGCCAGCCGGCACAGGCGCCGGATCATGAAGCTGAGCGGACGCTCCGGCCTGGGCCGCGCCAGCACCGCGACCCAGGCGATGATGAAGCCGCTGATGACGAAGAACACATCGACGCCGACATGGCCGCGCTTGATCACGTTGTGGGTCAGCCAGTTCAGCACCGGCGCGTTGGGGCCGCCCAGCGTGAGCCCGGAGTGGTAGACCACCACCATGGCGGCGGCCAGTCCGCGCAGGGCCTGGATGCTGTCGAGCCGCGCTATCGACGGTGACGATGCGGTGCGAGTGCGGGCTGCTGGCAAGGCGGTCGTGCCCGGCGCGGCAGCAGGGTTGTGGGCCGGTGCGGTGCCGGCCGCGGGAAACGAATTTTCTGGAATAGTCGATGGCACTGTTTCAGCGGCGGGAACCGGATCACACCGGAATCCCGCCGGGATGGCAAGGCAATCCATGAGGGACAGCCGTTCCTTGCACAAAGTTCGTGCAACCCGCACCCACGGGCAGGTTAGGGCGCAAAGCCTCCGGCAAGGTGCCGCAAATTGCACTATCCTCACTTGTCCGTTGCGCCAGGCTGCGGCGCACAGGCAATGACCAGCGGGCAACGTACCCAAGGAGTGTCCCCCAAATGACCACCCTCTCCATCAACGTCAACGGCAAGACCCGCGAAGTCGACGTGGACCCGTCCACGCCGCTGCTGTGGGCGCTGCGCGACAACCTCGAAATGACCGGCACCAAGTTCGGCTGCGGCATGGCCGCGTGCGGTGCCTGCACCGTGCACGTCAACGGCCAGGCCACGCGCAGCTGCGTGACGCCGGCCTCCGCCGTCGCCGGGGCGCGCATCACCACCATCGAAGGCATCGGCAGCGACCGCGTCGGGCGCGCCGTGATGGACGCCTGGCTCAAGCACGATGTCGCCCAGTGCGGCTACTGCCAGAACGGCCAGGTGATGAGCGCCGTCGGCCTGCTGCGCAGCAAGCCGCGGCCCACCGACGCCGACATCGACCAGGCCATGGCCGGCAACCTGTGCCGTTGCGGCACGTACCAGCGCATCCGCGCGGCGATCAAAGACGCCGCCCGTGCGCTGGCCTGAGCGGGAGCGAACCGATATGCGTATCCGAGGCATCGAAGCCCTGGCCGGCGGCCAGGCAGGCAACAGCGGCGAAGCGCGTGCCGACGCCGGCGTGGCGACGCTGGACCGCCGCAGTTTCTTGAAGCTGACCGGCCTGGCCGGCGGCGGGCTGGCACTGGGCGTGGCACCGCTGGCGCAGGCGCAGGAAGGCGCCAAGCCCAAGGCGCCGCCGGCAGCGCCGCAGGCGTTCCTGATCATCGCGCCGGACAACACCGTGACCGTGGCCGTGAACCGGCTCGAATTCGGCCAGGGCGTGCATACCGCGCTGCCGATGGCGCTGGCCGAAGAGCTGGATGCCGACTGGCGCAACGTGCGCGCGGCACTGGCCCCGGCCGGCGATCCGTACAAGGACCCCGGTTTCGGCATGCAGATGACCGGCGGCTCCACCGCGCTGAACCACTCGTTCCAGCAGTACCGCGAACTCGGCGCGCGCGCCCGCGCGATGCTGGTCGCGGCCGCGGCGCAGCGCTGGAAGGTCGACCCGGCCAGTTGCAAGGTGGAGCAGGGCGTGGTCAGCTCCGGCAGCCAGCGCGCTACCTTCGGCGAACTGGCGCCGGCGGCGATGGAGCTGCCGGTGCCGCAGCAGGTCACGCTGAAGGACCCGGCGCAGTTCCGCATCGTCGGCAAGCCCACGCCGCGGCTCGATGCGCGCGGCAAGATGGAAGCGACCACGCCGTTCGGCATCGACACCCAGCTCAAGGGCATGGTGGTGGCGGTGGTGGCGCGGCCGCCGCGCTTCGGCGGCAAGGTCAAAAGCTTCAGCGCCGACAAGGCCCGAGCGGTGCCGGGCGTGCGCGGCGTGCTGCAGGTGCCGGTCGACCGCGGCGGCAGCGGCGTGGCCGTGATCGCCAGCGGCTACTGGCCGGCCAAGATGGGCCGCGATGCGCTCGAGGTCCAGTGGGAAGACGCTGGCTCGACAGTCTCGTCGCAGGCCCTGTTCGATGAATACGCGAAGCTGGCCGCGCGGCCCGGCACCGTCGCGCGCGCGGGCGAGGGCAATATCGCCGCTGCCATCAACGGCGCGCCGCGCAAGATCGAGGCCGACTTCCGCTTCCCCTACCTGGCGCACGCGCCGATGGAGCCGCTGAACTGCACGCTGCAGCCCGAGGTGGCCGGCGGCAAGGTGCAGTCAGTCAAGGTCTGGGTCGGCTCGCAGTTCCAGACCGTCGACCAGGCCGCGGTGGCGCGCACGCTGGGGCTGGCGCCGGACAAGGTGGTGCTCAACACCATGATGGCCGGCGGCGGCTTCGGCCGGCGCGCGGTGCCGACCTCCGACTACATCGTCGAAGCGGCCAACGTGCTCAAGGCCTGGGTCGCCGCGGGCCACACCGAGCCGCTCAAGGTGGTGTGGAGCCGCGAGGACGATATCCGCGGCGGCTATTACCGCCCGCTGCACCTGCACCGCGCCCGCATCGGCCTGGACGCGCAGGGCAAGGTGGTGGGCTGGCAGCACACCATCGTCGGCCAGTCGATCCTGAAAGGCACGCCGTTCGAGCCGTTCATGGTCAAGAACGGCGTCGACGCCACCATGACCGAGGGCATTGTCGAGAACGACTACGACCTGCCGCTGCAGATGTCGGTGCACCACCCGCAGGTGGACGTGCCGGTGCTGTGGTGGCGCTCGGTCGGCAATACGCATACCGCCTTCGTCAAGGAAACGCTGGCCGACGAGATGGCCGCCGCCGCCAGGCAGGACCCGGTGGCATTCCGCCTGGCGCGGCTCGACGAAAAGAAGCATGCGCGCCATCGCGCCGCGCTGCAGCTGGCGGTGGAGAAGGCCGGCTACGGCAAGCGCAAGCTGCCCAAGGGGCATGCCTGGGGCGTGGCGGTGCATGAGTCGTTCAGCACCGTGGTGGCCTATGTGGTCGACGTCTCGCTGGTGAAGGGCGAGCCGCGCGTGCATCGCGTGACCGCCGGCGTGCATGCCAACCGCGTGGTCAATCCATTGTCGGCCGAGGCCCAGATCCAGGGTGCGTGCGTGTTCGGGCTGGCCATGACCCGGCCGGGGTTTGCCATCGAGATCGAGAACGGCGCGGTGAAGAACAGCAACTTCCCCGACTATCCGCCGCCGCGCATCACCGACGCGCCGGTGGTGGACGTGTTCTTCGTGCCGTCGCAGGACAACCCCACCGGGCTGGGCGAACCCGGCGTGCCGCCAATCGCGCCGGCGGTGGCCAATGCGCTGTTCACGCTGACCGGCAAGCGCCAGCGGCAATTGCCGTTTGTGATGGCCTGAGCGCGGCCGGGCACAGCGCGGGCCCTGTTGTAATCCCGCCCGTGTTGGCCTGGCCGTGGCAGCACCCTATTGCCTTTGCGGGGCGAGCCGCGTAGAACGGGGAAAAACCGCGGGCGCCAGGCCGCGCGGCAAGAATGACCCCCCGGATGGCCCCCGACGCCGCATCTTGCCCGGCCCGGGTGCCGTGCCCGGAGAACCGAGGTGTGATCATGGAGACCCAGGAAAGTACGCTGACGCTGGCGCTGATGACCGAACCCGCGCGCATCCGCATCTGCCGCGCGCTGCTCGACGCAGGCGAGGCCGGGCTGCCTGCCACCGACCTGGCGCAGGTGGCGCGACTGAGCCTGGGGCGCGCCGGCCATGTGTTCTCGGAGCTGGTGCAGGCCGACGTGCTGGCGCTGTCGATCCAGGAGCGGCGGGTCTGCTATGTGCTGAAGGCGCGGCGCGCCGTCACCGAAGCGCTGGGCTATATCGACGCCAGCGGACTGGCCGACTGACACGGCAAAACGGGCCCCGCGGGGCCCGTTTGCATTGGTGCGGCAACACCGCCGCGACCGCTGCGTCACTGCTTCGGCGCAGCCATTTCCTGGCGGGCGTTTGCGTCCGCCGCCTTGTTCTCGACCTTGCGCTCCTGCTTGGCGGCCTTTTTCTTCGCCTTGTATTCGGCGGCGGCTTCGCGGCGTGCCTCGCGACGCTCGACCAGCGGGTCCTTCGGCGGCTGGATCTGGGTCACGCCGGGCGCGGTGCCCTGGCCGGCGGGGCTGGCCGCGGTGGCCGGCACGGCAGGCGTTGCGGGGGTGGCGGGGGTTGCCGGCATGCCCTGCGCGGCGGGGGTTGCCGGCGTGGCCGGAGTGGCG
Source organism: Cupriavidus nantongensis (assembly GCF_041726985.1). GTDB lineage: Bacteria > Pseudomonadota > Gammaproteobacteria > Burkholderiales > Burkholderiaceae > Cupriavidus > Cupriavidus nantongensis_A. The sequence continues at coordinate 685,233 of NZ_CP168303.1, forward strand.
GGCGTGGCGGTCTGCGCGATGGCTGCGGCGCAGCTGAGGCCTGCCAGGCTTGCCGCAATCACGCTGGCGATTCGGGTATGGCGAGCGGGTTGTTTCGGATCCATGGAATACCTCCAGGGTTAGGGTCGGAAGCGCCGGCCTGGTCGGGTCCAGCGCGACGTTTGCCGCACATGCCTGCGTGGCAGGCCACGCGGCGACAAGGCCAGTCTAGGCAGCGGGCCGGGTTAGCGCTGTCGGGCATGCGCCGATGCGATGCCGGCATTGTTCCTACAAGCGCGCCGCCGCGGCCGCGCCGGCACGCTGGACTCAAGTGGCTTTCATTTCCTTTAATTCGGCGGCAAGAAGATTCACTTCTGCCGTGGACGCGCTTCCGCCACCATGGCCTCCACGAAAACGCGATGCCGTGCATGACACTGTGGTCAGCGTGGCGGCGCAGGGAGCGATGGCACAGGAGCGGATGAGGGAAACGATGCGAGCGCAAGGCCCCCTGGTGTTGATGCTGATGGCCGGCCTTGCGGCCGCGCCGATGCCCGCGCTGGCCCAGACCCAGCCGGCGTTTCGCGTGGTCGGCACCAATGTGCAGAAGCACGCCAGTGCCGTGCTGACGCTGATGTCGTTTGCGGTCGTGCCAGACCTCGCATCCAGCTCGCTTTCGATCAGCAATGCCAGCACCGACAACCCCGACCTGACCCTGTGGCAGCTCGGCGGCGGCTTCACGCTGAGCCAGTCGTTCCCGCTTTACCTGGAAGGGTCGATTGCCTACAACCGCTACGACCCGGCCTTTGTCGCCACCGACGGGCGCGAGTCCCGCAGGCTGCCGGCCAAGTGGAACACCTTCGCCGGCACGGTTGGCATCGGCTGGGATTTCCCGCTGATCCCCAGCAAGGAACTGGTGTTCCGCCCGATCTTCAACGCATCGATCGGCCGCGTTGCCAGCGACCTGTCCATCGCCCAGTTCGCGGTCGAGCACAAGACCGAGCGCGACATCGCCTTCCTCGACGACGGCGCGATGAATGCCTATGGCCTGGGCGGCTCGGTGATGCTCGACTGGGAAAGCCACCGCGACAACCGCGATATCGACGTCGAGCTGCGCTATACCAATATCTACCTGCGCAGCTTCGGCACCTCGTCGGGCGTGGAGGCTTCGTCCGCCGCGCAGACCGCCAGCCTGTACGCGCGCTGGCGCGCGCCGACCGGGCTGCGCGCGCTCGACCGGCCGGTGCGCTACGTGCTGGAGTTGTCGCACTCGCATTACTTCGGAAACCAGGCAGGAGCGCTGGGGTTCAATTACCTCACCACGCTGGGCACCGGCCTGGAACTCGACACCAGCGCCCACGAAGTGTTCGTGACCCGGATCCGCGCGGTGGTGCGCTATGTCTTCGGCAATAACGTCTCCGGGGTGTCGTTCGGGCTTGCCGCGAGTTTCTAGCGCTCTCCGCCTGAAGAATCCCTGCCCGTCCAGGCTGCGCCGCCTCGCAGTGCGACACATCGACACCTTCCTCGGTCTTTCCCAGGCAGCGGTCGCACGGCCGCTCCACCCCCCGACTAAACCGTCCTTGCCGCCGAAATAGCGGTAGACGTCGGCCGTGGAGCCACCTCACGCTACATGCAGTACCAGCCACTGCGACGATGGCCCGATGCGGGTTTACCGTTCTTGCGCTACCCCGGACGGCCCTCTAGAATAATTCGCATACCGCATTAATTTGCGCGTAGCGCAAACATAGGAGACAACGTGGCGGACGCGAAACAACCCCATGCAGCCGGGCAGACCAGCATCGCGCAGGTGGATATCCACGGCGTATCGGTACATGGCAAAAACCTGAGCGAGGCCCTGATCGGCAAGACCGGCTTCACCGCCTACTTCCTGTTCCTGCTGACCGGCCGCGAGCCTGACGCCAAGCTGGTGGCGATCACCGATGCCTGCCTCGTCGCGATCGCGGAGCATGGCCTGGTCCCCTCGGTGCAGGCCGCGCGCATGACACTGGCGGCCGCGCCGGATGCGTTGCAGGGCGCGGTGGCGGCTGGCGTGCTGGGTTGCGGCTCGGTGATCCTGGGTGCGTCGGAAACCGCGGGCCAGCTGCTTGAGGAAGTGCTGGTCGGCCGGGAACACGGCACACTGGCCGAGAGCGCCAACTCCGTGGTCCGGGCCGTGCGCCAGGCGCGCAAGCCGCTGCCCGGCTTTGGCCATCCGACGCACAAGCTGGGGGATCCGCGCGCGCACCGGCTGCTAGCCGTCGCGCGTGAGCTGGGTATCGCGGGCGACCACGTGGCCGCGCTGGAAGCGGTAGCCGCCGCCGTGCCCGAGCACTACAGCAAGCCCCTCCCGCTCAATGTTTCGGGCGCGATCCCCGCCGTGCTGCTCGATGCCGGCTATCCCGCCACCGCGCTCAAGGGCGTGCCGCTGCTGGCGCGCGTGGCCAGCCTGATCGCCCACCTGCAAGAGGAACGCCGCCAGCCGATCGGCTTCATCCTGGCCGATGCCGCCGAACACGCCATCGCCTACAGCGCCGCGCCGGCGCAAGCATCATGAACGCGCCTGCCAACCACATCGGTGTGATGGCGCCGCTCGACGTGCTCAGGCAGTACCCGGCGCACGACTTCACGCTGACCGGCTTCCTCGCGGCTCGCGTGGCGGCGCATCCGGACAAGCCGGCGTTGCTGTTCGAGGGCCAGACCTGGAGCTATCGCGAGCTCGAGGCGCGGATCGCGCAGGCCGCGCGATGGCTGGCGCAGGCCATGCGCGTGCGCCGCGGCGACCGCGTCGGCGTGCTGTCCGCCAACCATCCGTCCACGGTCGTGCTGCTGTTCGCGCTGGCGCGCATCGGCGCAACCATGGTGCCGGCCAACCCGGAATACCGCCTGGACGAGGCACTGTACGTGTTCGAACATGCGCAGGTGTGCGGACTGGTGTGCGCGCCGGCCACGCTCGAAACCGGCGCGGACATCGCCCGCGCGCTCGGCGGTGCAGTCTGGCTGCGCGCCAACGAGCCCGGCGACCACGGCGTGCCGACGCTGGACCAGTCGATGGCGGCGGCCACCGGTGAGTTTGCCAGCGAACTTGCTGACGGCGGCAGCGACGGGGACACCGCGCTGATCATCTACACCTCCGGCACCACGGGCTTCCCCAAGGGCGCGATGCACAGCCACCGCGGCTGCGTGCTCACTGCCGAAGCCTTCGTCGGCCGGCTGCAGCTGCAGCCCGACGAGCGCGTGATGTGCGTGATGCCGCTGTTCCATATCAATGCGCTGATGTATTCGGTGGGCGGGGCGCTGGCTTGCGGCGGCTGCCTGGTGCTGATGCGCAGGTTCTCGGCGTCGTCGTTCTGGCGCTTTGCCGCCGAGACCGGCGCGACGGAGGTGAACCTGGTGGCGGCGGCCGGCAGCATCCTGGCCCGGCGCCCGCGGGCCGAGTTCGTGCCCGCTCACCGCATCACCAAGATGTTTATCGCGCCGCAGACCGAGGAAATGGTGCGCGTGATGAAGCACGAGTTCCACGTGCCGCGGCTGATCGAATGCTACGGCATGACGGAAATCCCGGGCGTGATCGCCAATCCGTTCGACGGCCCGCACAAGCTGGGCACCATGGGCCTGATCTCGCCGCATCCGGATCCGGCGGTGCCGCTGCCGCAGGCTCGCATCGTCGACGATGAGGGCGCCGAGGTGGCCCCTGGCGGCGAGGGCGAATTGCTGATCCGCACACCTACGCTGATGCAAGGCTACTACCGTGACCCGGGCCAGACCGAGGCGGCATTCCGCGACGGCTGGTTCGCCACCGGCGACCTGGTGCGCCAGGACGAGGATGGCTACTACGTCTTTGTCGCGCGCAAGAAGGATGTGATCCGGCGCAAGGGCGAGAACGTGTCGGGCGCCGAGCTCGACCGCATCTTCGGCGAGCATCCGGCGGTGGAAGAAGCGGCGGCCATCGGCGTGCCGGCGGAACTCGGCGAGGAAGAAATCCTGCTGGCGGTGCAGTTCCGCGCCGGCGAGTCGGCCGATGCGGCCGAACTGCTCGCCTGGGCGCGCGGCCGCCTGGCCGTTCACAAGCTGCCGCGTTATATCGCCACCGTCGAGGCGATCCCGCACACCCCGACGCACAAGCCCGCCAAGCACAAGCTGAAGGCTGACCGGACCTTGCTGGCGCGCGCGATCGACCTGTCGGCCGCAAGCCAATAACCAGAATACGGAGACAACCATGAGCACCCGGGACAACTACACCCTGCAGCGCGCGCTGGACGCCATGTGCACCGGCGCGCCCGGCTCGGACGCTGCCCTGCAGGCGCAATTCGGCGTGGCGCTGCGGCATTTCCACGCCATGCTCGACGAGCTGCAGCTGACCGATGCGCAGCTCTATCGCATTGCCAACTGGCTGGGCCGGGTGGCCGCGCAGGATGAGCTGATCATGCTGTGCGACATGATGGGCCTGACCATGCGCGCGCTGGACCTGGCGCGCACCGGCGCGCAAGCCACGCCGCAGAACGTGACCGGCCCGTTCCCCAAGGACCAGGTAGCTGAAGGCAGCAATCCCTGCCACCTGGCGACGGCGGAGGAGCCCGGGCAGCGGCTCGAGGTGCGCGGCCGCGTGCTGGATGCGCGCACGGGGCGGCCGGTGCCGGGCGCGACGCTGATCGTGTGGCAGCCCAACCAGTTTGGGCGCTACGAAAACGAAGACGACTCCCAGTTCGAAGACAACCTGCGCGGCAAGCTGCGCTGCGATGCCGAGGGCGGCTTCCGGATCTTCACGGTGCGGCCGGGCGGCTACATCATCGGGCGCGAGGACACCGAGGTGGGCGTGCTGATGCGGCGCCTGGGCCGCAACCGCCAGCGCGCGCCGCATATCCATTACCGGGTGGTGCAGCCGGGATACCGCACGCTGACGTCGCAGATCTATTTCAAGGGCGACCCCGCCAACCCGGTCGACTGCATCTTCTCGACCATCGATGACCATATCGTCGAGGTGGTGCCCCATCCGCAGCGTGACGGCTACCAGTTGCTGACGCTGGATGTGGTGATCGAGCCGGAGGAGGCGGCTTAAGCGCCGCGGCGCTCAGGAAGCCGCCAGGATCGAATGCGCCAGCGTAGGCGCCCGCCGGATGGCGGCTTCGATCATCGCGGCCGCCTCGCGCAGTGCCGGCAGCCGCGTCGCGACCAGCTCGTCGGGGCTGGTGCGCTCGGTCTCGGTGGAGCAGTTGATGGCGGCGATCACGCGCTGCTGCGGGTCGCGCACGGGCACGGCGATCGACAGGACGTTGAGCTCGAGCTGGCCCTCCTGGAGCGCATAGCCCTGTTCGAGCGTGCGCGCCAGCGCCGCGCGCAGCGCATCGGCATCGCTGAGCGTCTTCGGCGTGAATTTCTGGAACGGCGCCTTGTCCAGGACCTTGTTCTGCTGGGCCTTGGGCGCATGGGCGAGCAAGGCGAGGCCGAGCGAGGTGCAATGCACCGGCAGCCGGTAGCCGACCGAGGCGCGGAACGCGATGCGGCGCTGGCTGGGCACATGCGCCAGGTAGACCACGCTGTCGCCGTCGAGGATGGCGAGCGAGACCGAGTCGCGGAAGCGCTCGGCCACTTCCTGCAGGAAGGGCTGGACGATGTCGCGCAGGTTCATCGAGCTGAGGAAGGCGGCACCCAGCGACAGCACCTTGGGCAGCAGCACGAAGCGCCGCCCGTTGGCGCCGATGTAGCCCAGTGCCTGCAGTGTCAGCAAGGCACGGCGCGCGCTGGCGGGCGTCATGCCGGTGGCCTGGGCGACTTCGCTGAGCGTCATTTCCGGCGTGGTGTCGGTAAACGCCTGGATCACCGCCAGTCCGCGCGCCAGCGCCGCGACGTAGTCCCGATGGCCTTCTTCAAGCTTGCGCGGCGTGTCGTGGTCGACGGGGGCGGTGGGTTTGGCGGCGGAAGTCATGCACGCATTCTATCCGCAGCAATGAATTGAGGACTAGCAAGGAGACACATGACCAACCCCAACCGCCCCGCGAGCACGACCACAACGTGCCCACCAGCGCGCGCAGCCAGGGCATTGCCGATACCCGGTGAGCCGCGCCCAGACGCCTACGAGCAAGCGCGGCGGCAGCGCGAACCCTGGTTGTTCAACTGAACGGAGATCCGGCCGCACGAGCCGGAACGCCTGACAACGACAGACGGAGACATGATGGACCGGAACACTCACATCCCTCGCGCGCTGTGCGCCGCCGTGCTCGGCCTGGCCTGCTTCGCCGGCACAGGCGCCGCCCTCGCACAAGCCTATCCCGCACAGCCGATCCGCATGGTAGTGCCCTACGCACCCGGTGGCACGACCGACATCATCGCCAGGCAACTGGCCCAGCGCATGTCCGAGAAGCTGCGCCAGCCGGTGGTGGTGGAGAACAAGAGCGGCGCCAACACCGTGATCGGCGCCGACACGGTCGCCAAGGCGCAGCCCGACGGCTACACGCTTCTGCTGACCAACGACGCCACCTTCGTGCTCAACCCTGTGGTGCTGCCCTCGGTGCCCTACAACGTCGCGCGCGATTTCGCGCCGGTGGCCGCGATCGGCTATGTGCCGCTGGTGATGGCGGTATCGGGCAGCCTGCCGGTGGACAGCGTCAAGGAGCTGGCGGCCTATGCAAAGGCCCGCCCGCAGGCGCTCAGCTACGGTTCGTTCGGTGCCGGCAGCCAGCCGCACCTGATGGGCGCGCTGTTCAACAAGCTGGCCGGCACGGACCTCGTGCATGTGCCATACAAGGGCTCGGCGCCCGCGGTGGCCGATGTCGTCGGCGGACAGATCCTGATGACGTTCCCGGCGCTGCCGACGATCCAGAGCTTCGTCGCGGCGAAGAAGCTCAAGGTGCTGGCGGTCAGCGGCGACAAGCGCACGCGCGCGCTGCCCCAGGTCCCCACCTTCGACGAGGCCGGCTACAAGGAGATGAATATCTCGGCGGTCTACGGCGTGCTGGCGCCGGCCAGGGTGCCGCGCGTGGTGGTCGACAAGCTCAATGCCACCATCCGCGAGATCCTCGACGAACAGGATTTCGTGGAGAAGCACTTTGCGGCGCAGGGGATGGTGCCGATGAAGCTGACCCCGGAGCAGTTCGCGCGCTATATCGAAACGCAGACGCAGCAGACGCGCAAGGTGGTGGCGTTGTCGGGGGTAAGGGTCGAGTAGGGCCCGGTGGCAATGCCGATTGCACAGGATTTTCACCACGCGTGTCCGACGGAACCGGACGCGCATTCACAGGAGCGGAAGATGAGCAAGACCTACAAGCGTCTGGACAAGAGCCAGGCAGCGGTGCTGATGGTGGATCATCAGGCCGGCCTGCTGTCGCTGGTGCGCGACATCGAGCCGGACAAGTTCAGGAACAACGTCCTCGCCATGGCGGATCTGGCCAAGTATTTCAAGCTGCCGACGATCCTGACCACCAGCTTCGAGGACGGACCCAACGGGCCGCTGGTGCCGGAGCTCAAGGCGATGTTCCCCGATGCGCCGTTTATTCCACGCCCTGGCCAGATCAATGCGTGGGACAACGAGGACTTCGTCAAGGCGGTCAAGGCAACCGGCAAGAAACAACTGCTGATCGCCGGGGTGGTGACTGAAGTCTGCGTGGCGTTTCCGGCATTGTCGGCGATCCAAGACGGCTACGATGTGTTCGTGGTGACCGATGCCTCCGGGACTTTCAATGAGGTGACGCGCGAATCCGCGTGGCACCGCATGGCCGAGGCCGGCGCCCAGCTGATGACGTGGTTCGGCGTGGCCTGCGAGCTTCATCGCGACTGGCGCAACGACATCGAAGGGCTGGGGACTTTGTTCTCCAACCATATTCCCGACTATCGGAACCTGATTACCGCTTACACGACCGTGAAGGGCGGCAAGTAGCATCACGCCAGCCACCGGCAACCGGCGCCACCCTCGGCGCCGGATCTCCATGTGCGCTGCGCCCGTCCTCCGGGAAAACCCGCATCCAGCGCCTGTCTTGAAATGCCCCTACCCCGTCCCTATAATTAGCACTCGTCAGGGGTGAGTGCTAACAGCCTCTGCGACACCTGAACATTTCTGACGGCCGTCGCCTCGGTAGCCGGCCGATTTGTGATCAAAAACTCACTTTGTATCTAGGAGTCCGTATGAATCTGCGTCCTCTGCACGACCGCGTGATCGTGAAGCGTCTGGACAACGAAACCAAGACCGCGTCCGGTATCGTGATTCCCGACAACGCTGCCGAGAAGCCCGATCAAGGCGAAGTGCTGGCAATCGGTCCCGGCAAGAAGGATGACAAGGGCAACAACATCGCCCTGGACGTCAAGGTCGGCGATCGCGTGCTGTTCGGCAAGTATGCCGGCCAGGGCGTGAAGGTGGATGGCCAGGAACTGCTGGTCATGCGCGAAGAAGACATCATGGCCGTGGTCAACAAGTAATCCGTTACTTGTAGCCCCACCCGTACAGATTTCAGGAGATTCAGAACATGGCAGCAAAAGACGTAGTGTTCGGCGACGCCGCACGTGCCAAGATGGTCGAAGGCGTGAACATCCTCGCCAACGCAGTCAAGGTGACCCTGGGCCCGAAGGGCCGCAACGTGGTGCTGGAGCGCAGCTTCGGCGGCCCGACCGTGACCAAGGACGGCGTGTCCGTGGCCAAGGAAATCGAGCTGAAGGACAAGCTGCAGAACATGGGCGCCCAGATGGTCAAGGAAGTGGCTTCCAAGACCAGCGACAACGCCGGTGACGGTACCACCACCGCAACCGTGCTGGCCCAGTCGATCGTGCGTGAAGGCATGAAGTTCGTCGCCGCCGGCATGAACCCGATGGACCTGAAGCGCGGTATCGACAAGGCTGTCGGCGCCGCCGTGGAAGAGCTGAAGAAGATCAGCAAGCCCACCACCACCAGCAAGGAAATCGCCCAGGTTGGCGCGATCTCGGCCAACAGCGACGCCTCGATCGGCGAGCGCATCGCCGAAGCCATGGACAAGGTCGGCAAGGAAGGCGTGATCACCGTCGAAGACGGCAAGTCGCTGGCCGACGAGCTGGAAGTCGTGGAAGGCATGCAGTTCGACCGCGGCTACCTGTCGCCGTACTTCATCAACAACCCGGAAAAGCAGGTTGTCGCCCTGGACAACCCGTTCGTGCTGCTGTTCGACAAGAAGATCAGCAACATCCGCGACCTGCTGCCGGTGCTGGAGCAAGTGGCCAAGGCCGGCCGCCCGCTGCTGATCATCGCTGAAGACGTCGAGGGCGAAGCCCTGGCGACCCTGGTGGTCAACAACATCCGTGGCATCCTGAAGACCGCCGCCGTCAAGGCCCCGGGCTTCGGCGACCGCCGCAAGGCCATGCTGGAAGACATCGCCATCCTGACCGGCGGCACCGTCATCGCCGAGGAAGTCGGCCTGACGCTGGAAAAGGCCAGCCTGAACGACCTGGGCCAGGCCAAGCGCATCGAGATCGGCAAGGAAAACACCATCATCATCGACGGCGCCGGCGACGCATCGGCGATCGAAGGCCGCGTCAAGCAGATCCGCGCCCAGATCGAAGAAGCGACCTCGGACTACGACCGTGAGAAGCTGCAAGAGCGCGTGGCCAAGCTGGCCGGCGGTGTTGCCGTGATCAAGGTTGGCGCTGCCACCGAAGTCGAAATGAAGGAAAAGAAGGCCCGCGTGGAAGACGCCCTGCACGCCACGCGTGCTGCGGTGGAAGAAGGCATCGTCCCCGGCGGTGGTGTGGCCCTGCTGCGCGCCCGCGCCGCGATCTCGGCCCTGCAAGGCGACAACGCCGACCAGAACGCCGGTATCAAGATCGTGCTGCGCGCGATGGAAGAGCCGCTGCGCCAGATCGTGCTGAACGCCGGTGAAGAAGCGTCGGTCGTCGTTGCCAAGGTCATCGAAGGCAAGGGCAACTACGGCTACAACGCCGCTTCGGGCGAGTACGGCGACCTGGTGGAAATGGGCGTGCTGGACCCGACCAAGGTCACCCGCACCGCACTGCAGAACGCCGCTTCGGTGGCTTCGCTGATGCTGACCACCGACTGCGCCGTGGCCGAAACGCCGAAGGAAGAGTCGGCTCCGGCAATGCCGGGCGGCATGGGCGGCATGGGCGGCATGGAAGGCATGATGTAATCCATCCCCAGCCACTGCCCGTCAGGGCAGGCTGCGATGAAAAAACCCCCGCGGGCGCGAGTCCGCGGGGGTTTTTGTTTGGATGGCCTACGCGGCGGTGCGCGGGTCGGTTTGCGTCAGACCTCAACCACGCAGCACCAGTCGAATGCCTTGTTCTCCAGCTCCCCGGTACGGCGGCTGACATAGCCGCGCGGGTTGCACACCACGCGCGAGTTGTCGACACAGTAGTCGAAGCTGGTGTGGGTATGGCCGTGGATCCACAGGTCTGCCTGCGCCACCAGGTCGGGGCGGCGGGACAGGAAACCGCCGGAGACCAGGTCGTGCGAGAAGCGCGGATCCAGGCTGCCCAGGTCCGGGCCATGGTGCGTGACCACGACAGTCTTGCCGGCGTAGGGCAGGGCCAGCTGCGCCTGCAGCCAGTCAGATGCGGCCCGGTGGCGTGCCAGGGCGTCCTGCGGCGTGAACTGGCGCATGTGGCCATCGTCGCCGCGGATCTCGATCAGCCGGTGGTCGTACATCGCTTTGGCGCACGCCTGCATCGCCTCGTCGCGCCGGTCGGTGCCGAACAGCGTGTAGTCGGTCCACCACGTCGTACCGATGACGCGCACGCCGTCGAATTCCGCCACCTCGCCATTGAGCAGGCGCACCCGCGGATGCGCGGCCGCGGCCTCGGCCATCTGCTGGTCGACGGTGTCGAAATTGCTCTCGTAGTACTCGTGGTTGCCCGGCACGTAGACCACCGGCTGGCTGAACGTGCTTACGGCCCAGTCGATGCCGTCGCGGCCGTTGGCGATGTCGCCGGCCAGTATCACGAGGTCGGCGTCGCATGCGGGTACGGACTGCGGCAGGTTGTGTTCGATGTGGAGGTCACTCAGGATGCGTAGCTTCATCGGGACTCCAGGCGGTAGGGCGCGCTGCAAGGACTCGGCGCCAGCAGGGGGGATTGCCTGCATTCTTCAGAAGCCAGAACGTCCGGTCAAGCCCCGGGACTCGTCCGGCAAAGCAAAAAAGCCCGGAACCTGGGTTCCGGGCAAGTGACTGTCTTGCCGGCATTGCACCGGGAGACAGCCGGGGGAAACTGTCGCGGTTTCCCGGGGGGTTTATCCTCCTTGTCCCGCCATGGTTGGCAGTAGCACGCGATAGATCTGGATAAAGGCCGGCCCCAGCAACACCAGCAGCAAGGACGGGAAGATGGTGAAGATCAACGGGAACAGCAGCTTCAGCGCAATCTTGGCGGCCTGCTCCTCGGCACGCATGCGGCGCTTGGTGCGCAGCATGTCGGACAGCACGCGCAGCGACTCGCCCAGGCTGGTGCCGAAGCGGTCGGCCTGGACCAGCATCGACGCAAACTTGTCGACGTCTTCAACGCCAGTGCGCAGCGACAGGTTGGTCAGCGCCTTTTCCTTCGAGAAGCCCGAGCGCAGCTCCAGCAGCATCAGCTGCAGTTCATCGGCCAGCACCGGGCAGCGCAGCGCCAGCTCGTCGGCCACGCGCATCAGCGCCGCGTCCAGGCCGAGGCCGGCTTCGACGCAGACCGTCAGCAGGTCGATCACGTCGGGGAATTCTTCGAAGACGGTGCGCTGGCGTTGGGAGACTTTGCGGGCGAGGACCAGATTCGGCAGGTAATAGCCAATCGCGCCCAGCACCGCCAGCAGCACGAACATGAGCTGCTGGCTTTGCTGGCCGGGCTGGCTGCTGACAGCCAGCAGTCCAAGCATCGGCAGGCCGACGGCAAGTACCGTCTTGGCACCGAAGTACAGCGGCGCGGCGCTTGCACTGCGCCAGCCGGCATTCATGAAACGCACGCGCAGCTGTGAATTCTCCCAGCCTTCCTTGGGCAGCGACAGCCGCGATACCGGCTGCGCCCACTTCACCAGCTGTTCGATCAGTGCCTGCTGCCGACCCGAGTCAGGCTGGAATGGCCCGGCCTGGCCGGCGATCTGCTCGGCCCGCCCCCGCAGCCGGTGGGGCGCAAGCACATAGAGCACGCCGAACACCGTACCGAACGCGGCCACGAAGATCAGCACGAGCACGATCATCTGGTCGCCCTGGAACCCCTGGAAAATCTCTTGCATGATGGACTCCCGTCAGTATGGCTGTCCAAGCCCTGCTTCTTCTGGTACTGCCCTGAGGCAACCGCAGCCGGCGTCTCAGACCCGGATCCGGATGATCTTGCGCATCCACAGCACGCCGAAGCTCATCGACACCAACGCCCCGCCAATCATGCGCAGGCCCAGCGGGTCTTCCCACAGCACGTTCATGAAGCCGGGGTTGACCACCAGGATCAGGCCGGCGGTGCAGAAGGGCAGCAGCCCGAGCACCCATGCCGACATCTTGCCTTCGGCCGACAGCACTCGGATCTTGTCGAACAGCTTCAGGCGTTCGCGCACCATGGTGCCGATCGTGTCGAGGATCTCGGCCAGGTTGCCGCCGCTTTCGCGCTGGATCAGCACCGCGATGACAAAGTAGCGCAGGTCGGCCACCGGCACGCGCATGGCCAGGTTAGTCATGGCTTCGTCCAGCGCCACGCCGTAGTTGATCTCTTCGAAGGTGGTGCGGAACTCCGGCCCGATCGGCGCCTTCATTTCCTGCCCGACCATGCTGAGCGCCCCGCTGAACGAGTGCCCGGCGCGCAGGGCGCGGCTGATCATGTCGACCGCATCGGGCAGTTGGGCCTCGAGCTGCTTGAGCCGTTTGCCGCGCAGGCGTACCACGTGCAGCATCGGCAGCATGGCGGCCAGCACCGCGCCGAGCATCACCAGTGAAGCCGGTACCGGCAACAGCGGAATCAGTGCGACCGTGCACAGCACCACCATCGCGCAGTACCCGAACAACTGGGCCACCGACCAGCTGCTGCCGGACTGTTCGAGCCAGCGATCGAGCGCGCCGATGCGCGGCACCCGCATCAGCCACTGCTGCATGCGCGGCGAGTCGGCCAGCAGGCGCTTCTTCAGGATCGAGAGCTGCTCGGCACCAACGTGTCCGCCGGCCGACAGTGCCCGCAGCCGCGCTTCGATACGCTTGGCCGCGGGTCCGTGGGCATTGTTCCACCACAGGTAGATGCCCTCGACGCAGAGCACCACGGCGACGAACAGCAGGATGCCGAAGGCGTAGAAGATCGTGCTCATGTGTAGCTCCCCCGGATGGATCGTATTGGTATGTGCCCTGGCCGGTCAGACTTCGTAGCGCTTGGCGGGGTCGTAGGTATCGTCAGGCAGTCCCACGCCGAACACGCGCAGCCGCTCGGCAAACTTGGGATAGACCCCGGTGGCGCGGAAGTTGCCGCGCACGGTGCCGTCCTTGTCCACCCCGGTGCGCTGGAACGTGAAGATCTCCTGCATGTTGATGATGTCGCCCTCCATGCCGGTGATCTCCTGGATGCTGATGATCTTGCGGCGCCCGTCGGTCATGCGCGCGGCCTGCACGATCACCGTGATGGCCGAGGCGATCTGCTGCCGCATGGCCTTGGCCGGCATGGTCAGGCCCGCCATGCTGACCATGTTTTCCAGCCGTGTCAGCGCATCGCGCGGGGTGTTGGCGTGGATGGTGGTGAGCGAGCCTTCGTGGCCGGTGTTCATCGCGTTGAGCATGTCCAGCGCCTCGCCACCGCGCACTTCGCCCAGGATGATGCGGTCCGGGCGCATGCGCAGTGCATTGCGCACCAGCGCGCGCTGCGTGATTTCGCCTTTGCCTTCGATATTGGGCGGGCGCGTTTCCAGCCGCAGCACGTGGGGCTGGCGCAGCTGCAGTTCCGCGGCGTCTTCGATCGTGACCACGCGCTCGTCCTCAGGGATAAAGCCGGACAGGATGTTCAGCAGCGTGGTCTTGCCGCTGCCGGTGCCGCCGGACACCAGCACGTTGACCTTGGCCTGCGACAGCGCCTGCAGCAGCTGCGCCATCGGCGGTGTCAGGCTGCGCAGGTTGACCAGGTCGGCCACCTGCAGCGGATTCACGGAAAAGCGGCGGATCGACAGCAGCGGCCCATCGATGGCCGAGGGCGGAATGATCGCGTTGACACGCGAGCCGTCCGGCAGGCGCGCGTCGACCATCGGGCTGGTTTCATCGATGCGGCGCCCGACGCGCGACACGATCTTCTCGATCACCTTCATCAGGTGCGCGTCGTCGTAGAACACGACGTCGGTCAGCTCCAGCTTGCCGCGCCGTTCCACGTAGGTCTGGCGCGCGGTGTTGACCAGGATGTCCGACACGGTCGGGTCTTTCAGCAGCGGCTCGAGCGGGCCGAAGCCGAACATCTCGTCGTAGATCTCGACGGTCAGCTGGCGGCGCTCGTTGTCGTTGAGCAGCACCTTCTGCTCGTCGACGATCAGGTTGACCAGCGCGGTGATCTCCTGGCGCACCTGCTCCTGCGGATAGCGTGCCAGCCGCTCGAGCTCGACGCGGTCGAGCACCGTTTCATGTACGTCGCGCTTGAGCTGATGGTAGCCGCCCGATACGGACGCTGCCGAGGTCGCAAACTGGATCGCAGCGTGACCGTTGACGGTGAAAGCAGGCTCGGCATTGGCCAGTTGTTCTCGGATCGACATGATGGACTCCTCGTTAGCGGCTGCGGATGACCGTGGCGGTCGGCTGCAATCGGTGAAATCAGGTGCTCTTCGCGCGCAGCATCAGCCGGCGCAGCGGCGATGCGGTTTCGGTGCGGCTGCGCCGCTCGGCCTCGGCCGGCGTGCAGAGCTGCGTAGCCATCGCCTGCAGCGCACGCGTCATGGCGCTGCGCCGGCTCAGCTTGGCCACCGGCTCGCCGTGGCTGATGGCCTCATCCACCGCGGCCGCGTCATCGGGCAGCGTGAAGGCGGCCTTCATGCCGAAAATCTCTTCCATCGTTGCGCGCGGCATCTCGTGCTTGCGGCCAGTGCGGTTGAGCACCAGGCGGACCTTGTCGGCGGGGTAGTGCAGGGCGCTGAGGATATCGAGCAGCCTGCGTCCCGGACGGCCGAAGGAGATGGCGGGTTCGGCCACCACGCAGATGCGGTCGCTGTGGTCGAGCACACCGATCGACAGCGGGTCGATGCTCTGGCCCAGGTCGAAGATCACGAAGTCGTAGGCCGGCTGCACCACCGAGAGGATCCACTCCAGCTTGTCCTTCTGGATCTGGCTGGCCTTGACCGGGTCGGAGGCGCCGGCCAGCATGTCGAAGCCGTTGTCGACGTGCACCAGGCAGGCCTCGAGAAAGGCGCTGTCCATGCGGTCGATCTGGCTGCAGATCTCGGGCAGCGTCGACGGCGGGATCTTGTCGCTGACGATATAGGTCAGGTCGCCGAAGTGCCGGTTCAGGTCCACCACCAGCACGCGCTTGCCCAGGTGCCGCGCCAGCGCATCGCCCAGGTTGGCCGCGATGAAGCTGGTCCCGGCACCGCCCTTGCAGGAGATCACGGAGATCACCTGCCCGTTGTCCTGCGCGCGCGGCACGTGGGTGGCTTCCACGCGCCTGAGCGCCTCGGCCAGTTGGGCCTTGTCCAGCGGCCATGGCAGGACGTCGCGGATACCGGCGCGCATCGCCTTGATCAGCACCTCCGAGCTGGGCGCCGGCGTGACCAGGATGCACGGCAGCTCGGGATGCTGCTGGCGCAGCAATTCGACCGCCTGGATTTGCTGGGCACCGATGACGGGCAGCTCGAGGACCAGCAGGTCCGCCATGCGCAGCCGGCTGGCATGCAGGGGGAAACGGCCCAGGCCTTCTTGCAGCGTCATGGCCTGGAAGTTGCCCACCGCGGCGCTGATCCGGTGGATCTCGGCCAGCCGGTCGGCGTCTTCGGAAACGATCAGAATTCTGAGCATGGTGTGCTCCTGGTTCATGCGCGCTAGTTGCAGATCTTGCCGCCGGTGGAGGAGTCGAGGCTCTCCCGTGGCAGCGTGGTCGAGAACGGAGGCAGCGACACCGTGATCGGCACCACCGGAATAAAGGTCTTGACCGTGACGTCGGCCACGCTGACGGTGACCGAGCGGCAGGTGCTGCGCGCCGAGTCGTCGTCGGCGTCGCAACCGCTGGGCTCGAACGCTACCTGGATATTGCTGGCCTTCAGCAGGGGCATCAGATGCGTCATCCGCTCCTTGATGGCGGTGTCGGTGACGTCGCACACCACCGCGATGCGGGCACCCAGCCGGGTGGCTTCGCCGGCGGTGTTCCAGTAGAACAGCACGCGCGAAAACTCGGCAATGCCGATCAGCAGCATGAAGAAGATGCTGGCGACCAGGGCGAACTCGATGGCGGCTGCGCCGGTCTGGCGCGAACGCAGGCGCTGGGCACGGATCGGGGTCATAGCACCTGCCTCATTACCGTTGTGATGTCGGAGAACGCCAGGGCCCCAACATTGAGGTAGCTCTGCATGGGTGAGTAGGTAAAGCCCGAGATCTTCACTGCCACCAGGTTGATGGTCCCCGCTGGCGTGCCGGAACTGCCGCCGCCTTCGTAGATGGCGACGTTGGCAAATTGCTTGCCGGCGCAACCGCTCGAATCGACGCGGTCGCACACCACCACCATCGATGTGCTGAGGCCTTTCACCAGCACCGTGCCGTCGCAGGTAGTTTTGCCGTAGACGGCGATGCACTTGGCCTGGTCCACCGGGTAGTTCGGCTCGCTCGGCGCGTACTGCGACAGGAAGCGCGCCGCGTCGCGCGTGGCCTTGGCCAGGGCGTTGTACTGGTAGATGGCGCGCCCGAACTCCGCGACCCCGGTCACCAGCATCAGCAAGGGCACCAGGACCAGCGCGAACTCCACGGCGACCGCGCCGCGGCGATTGCACCTGCGTTGCCTGCATCGCTTCATGATCGGCTCCTATTGCACCAGTACCGGCACGCGAGGACCGTTGCCCGTACTGGATCCGGGCACGCCCTGGGTCGCGCACGGGCTGGTGGGGTCCTTCGAATCGCCGAGGTACTCGATGTAGGTCACATCCTTTACGCTCGGATCCTGCATCGGCTGCACCAACAGCATGCAGGCCCAGGAGTCCACCGTCGCTTGCTTGGTGGATGCCAGGTCATTGCAGTTCACCACCGGTACCTGTACCAGCCTGCGGTCGGCGCCGGCCTGGTGGACCGCCGTGGTCGACGGCTTGCCCTTGGTCGACAATCCACTGTTCGCGTCGGTCTGGTACGGCTGGTTGGCGGCCCGCTTCTGGATGAAGTCCGGGTAGGCGTTGCCGCCGTTCGGCGGATTCCATGTCGTGACGCTGTAGGCATAACCGGCGAAGTCCGGCGTGCCATCCTCGGGCCCCTTGTAGGAGCCGCTATAGATGCCGAAGCGGGTATTCCACGCCGGGATCAGCGACGAGATGCTGCCTGGCTGGCCGACCTTGGCACCCACGACCGACAGGTCGCACTGTCCGGAGCCGGCCAGCAGGTCCGCCAGCTCGGAAGCGCCGCCGCCGGGAGGCGTAAGGTCAGCCCAGCCAAAGCTGCCGGGACCGTAGGGGTCCTTCTCGTCCTTGGACTTGATCCAGTCGCCCCGGTTGTAGGCGGTTCTCACCGGATTCGCCGTTTGCGGCGTGCAGATATAGACCGGAATGGCACAGGCGGTCTGCGCGCTGGTGGTGGTGGCGACCGCCATGGCATTGACGGTGCTGGGCTGGATATTCATCCCTGGCAGCGCATTGAGGACCTGGATGAACCAGTGGGTGATGCCGGTGCGCTCGGCCGTGCATCTCACGTATTTGATCTTGTCGAGCGCGTAGGGAACCTCGCTCTTGGGGTAAAAGTTGTTGTCAGGCGTATCGCTGTAGGTGACGTTGAGGTCCTCGAACATCTCCACGGCCTTGCCCTGGAACAGGGCGGCGTTGCTGGTGCCCGTGGTGAGGCCGGCGGCCTCGGACACCAGCAGCGGCGTGGCGCCCGTGACATCGCGCGCGGCCGCCAGCGCGCAGGCATCGACGCTGTTCTGCAGTTCGCTCTTGGTGACATAGAGCTTGCCCAGGTCGAGCGCCAGCCCGACAAAGCCCATCAGCACGGCCAGCGACAACCCGACGATGATGGCCACTGCGCCACGCTGGCGCCTGCGCCGCGTCAGCGTGGGTCGTGCGAAGCGCGATGTAGACATGATCGCCTCCCCCTGGTTCCGGTGCTCAGCGGCCACCGCCGCCGCCCATGCCAACGCCGCCATAGCCGCCGGCGCCGAAATCGATGGTCATCGATGGCGACCCGCCTTGCTGGCCCTTCGACAGCGAACGGTCGAAGTTTTTCATCGCCGCCACCGCGGTCTTGCCGTCGGTGCCGGTGACGGTCGGCAGGCCGGCCGGGGCGTCGGGATTGATGATCTGCATCTGCGTGACAGTGGCCAGCGCCACGCCGCGCTGGCCGTCCCATACGGGCGTAGTCGTCATGCAGCCTGACAGGCCCAGGCAGGCGAGGCCGCCCAGCACCACCACGGTGGCGCCGCGCGTAAGCTTCAGGGTCTTGTTCATGGTCGTTCTCCGGTTCTGCGGTTGGCGCGGCGGGTCAGTTGCCGCCCGATGCGGTGCGGCCGGCGCTGGACGCGGCCCTGGCCTGCGCCAGCCGGGCCGCGGTAGCCTCGATGCGGGCAATGCGCGCGGCAGTGTCCTCGGCGGGTGCCGGCGCCACCGCGCTGCTGCGCGCGGGGGCAGCGGGCGCGGGCAGGGACGGACGCGGGCTGGCTGCCGCTGCGGCTGGCGACGCGGCCGGCGCCGGCTCGTCCAGCGGCCTGCGGGTCGGCACGGCCGAGACCGCGGTGGCAGGCGCGCCTTCGCTGCGCGGTGCCGCCGGCGGTGCGGCGGGCACCGCGGCCGGCGCGGCGGGCTGCGACGGCGCCGGGGCCGGCTGGGTCGGACGCTTGCCGTCGCCTTCCATATTGCCCATGAAGTACAGCGACAGCGGGTTGGGCGTGGAGAAACTGTCGGTCGGCAGCGGATAGTTGCTGGTCTGCATCGGCTTGACCAGGCGCGGCGTGATGATGAACACCAGCTCGGACAGGTCCTGCTGGTATTGCGTGCTGCGGAACAGCGTGCCCAGCACCGGTACTTCGCCGGCGCCCGGCAGCGCCTTGAGAGAGCCGCGCGCGCTGTCGGTCAGCAGGCCGCCGATGGCGAAGCTCTCGCCATCGCGCATCTGCACCGTGGTAGAGGCGCGGCGGGTGGTGATCACCGGCAAGATGGTCTGGCCCGACAGCGTGCCGCCGCGGATGGTGGCGCCTGTCGGGGACAGCTCGGACACTTCCGGGGCCACCTTCAGGTGGATGCGGCCGTTGGCGAGCACCGTGGGCGTGAACTTCAGGCCTACGCCGAACTCTTCTTCCTGCAGCGTAACGGTGCCGGCGCCGTTGAGCACGTTGGTCTGTGCCACCGGGATATAGATCTTTCCGCCTGCCAGGAAGCTGGCTTCCTGGCCGCTGATGGTGACCAGGTTCGGCTCGGCCAGGATCTTGACCAGGCTGTCGTTCTTCTGCGCGTCGATCGCGAACTCGAAGGGGCGGTTGTTGGCCTTGCTGCCGAAGATGGCGGTAGACGCGCCGGTCAGCAGCGACGTCACCAGGCCGCCGCTCCAGGAGCCGAAGCCGCCCTGCAGGTTCACCGAGGAACCGAGCTGGTTCAGCAGCGTCTTGGACACCTCGGCCACCTTCACTTCCAGCATCACCTGCTGCGGGGTATCGACCGACAGCATGTTCAGCACGTTGCCCTTCTTGTTGCCGCCGCTGGCGTTGCCGTCGCCATTGTGCGCAGCGTTGGCGTAAGCCTGGGCAATTTCCATCGCCTGCTGTGCGGCCTGCGCGTTGGTGACACTGCCGGTCAGCACCAGGTTGTCGGCGGCCGTGGTGACGCGGATGCCGGGCTCGCCGGGCAGCAGCTGGCCGAGCGAGGTTTGCAGCCCGCCGGCGTCGGCGTTGACCACCACGTTGATGATGCTGCAGCTGCCGCTGCGGCCCTGCACGATCATGTTGGTGGTTCCCACCGTGCGGCCCAGCACATAGAGCGTCTGCGGCGACACCATGGTGGCCTGCACCACGCCCGGGTTGCCCAAGGTGCGGTTGCGTACCGGCTCCTGCAGCGTGATCAGCTGCGACTTGCCGACCGCCACGATCACGCTCGATTCACTGCGGATGGCGCCGGTGCAGTTGGGGCCGCGCGCCTCCGCGGAAGTCGCTGCCGGGGCCTGCGCGGCTGGCGCGGCGGCACCGGGCGTCATGCTGATGGTCATCTGCATCGGGCCCTGCGGTGCCTTGGCGGCGGCCGGTGCGGTGGCCCGGGTCACGTTGCCTGCCTCGACGGCGGCCTGCGCCGCGGCGGCCATGGGCGTGCAGAGGAAGGCGGCCAGCACCAGGATGCGGGTGCCGCCTGCGGCTTCGGATCGTTTCTGGTTCATTTTGAATCTCCCCCCGGAGAGGCTGTGTTGCAGCTCAGGATTCGTTGGATGCTGTGGTGCCGGTGCTCAGAAGCACTCGATGCCGCCGTGCATACCCGACAGCACGCCGATGCAGTTGCCGCGTGCCGGGGCTGTCGCCACCGTGCGCGTCTTGACCACGGTGCGGGTCTCGGTCTTGGTCACGACCTTGGGCGGCGCCTCCGGTGCCTTGCCCAGCAGCGTGCCCTTGGTGGCGCCGCCGGTGTTGATGTCGGCCACGTCCATCTGGTTGCGCAGCACCAGCGAGAGCGTGCCCACGCTGCGTGCGACGTCGAGCTTCTCGGCCTGGTCGGGCGTGACTTCGAGCGTCACGGCGTTGACCACCTTGGGCTGGGTTTCGTCGCGGCTAACCTGTTGCGCGACCGCCAGCACCAGGATCTTCTCGAGCACGATCTTCGAGATGCTGCTGTTCTGGTTAGTCTTCGCTTCTTCGTTGGTGTTGACGATCACGTCGACGTAGTTGCCCGGCAGTGCGAAGCCGGCCACCCCCACCACATCGTTGACGCGAACCGTGATGGCACGCTTGCCGTCGTTGATCACCGCCGACAGGCCACCCTTGGTTCCGACCGGTGCCAGCTTGGCGTCGAGAATGGGCTCGCCGCGCTGCAGGCTGGTGCGGACCACGCGGCCTTCCAGCGCCTTCAGGTCAGTAAATGCGCCGGGCGGCACGCTGCCAGTCGGCCAGCTGACCATGCGCAGCTGGCCGCCGTTGAGCGGCTGGCCCAGATTGAGGTCGTTGGCCGCGACCACCACTTGCTTGACCGAGCCGGACGACTGCTGGACCAGCCATCGCGACGCCGACACCACCGCCGCCACGCCGGCGACGAGGGCAACCAGCAGCATCAGGATTGCACGTGTGTTCTTCATGATGACTCTCCCCTACAGTTGTCCCGAAACTTCGGTAGTGCAGTTCAGCTGGCGGCGCGGTGATCGTCCGCCCATCGGTGGGTGGCGGCGCGGTGCGGCATCGGTTCCGCCGCCGTGCGCAGTCCGTAATAGGTCTGCCACGCGGACAGCAGGCCTGCCTCGGTCACGTACGTGGCGTGGCCGTGGTAGCGCACGCCGGAATCCACCAGGCGCAGCAGGTCCCGCGGAATGCAGGCCAGCAGCGGCGTATCGCTGGCGTAGTGCAGGCTGTCCACCAGGAAATCGAACACGGCGTCGGTGCTGGTCAGCCCGAAGTCGGCGGCGGTGCGGTGATACACCTCACGGTAGTCGTCCACCGACAGCGGTCCCACAAAGAGCTTGCTGCCCAGCCGGCGCAGGAAGGCATCGTCGCCCAGCGCCGCCGGTTCGAGATTGGTCGAGAACACCGGCCAGACGTCGAACGGCACCGAGAAGCGCACGCCGGTGTGCAGCGTGAACATGTCCACGGAGCGGTCCAGCGGCACGATCCACCGGTTGAGCAGCTCGGCGACCCCCACCAGTTGCCGGCCCAGGTCATCGACGATGTAGATGCCGTTGTTGGCCTTCATGTGGGGGGGCGCCTGGTAGAAGCCCGAGGTGCGGTCATAGCGCAGGTCCAGCGTGGACAGCGTCAGCTCGCCACCGGACAGCACCACCGGGCGGTGGCACAGCGTCCAGCGCCGGTCCAGCGAACGGTGCGCCAGCGACGCTTCGCCGTCGTTGCAGGGCACGTGGACCAGCGGGTCGAATACCTGGATGATCTCGCCGCCCACGGTGATGGCGTGTGGCACCGGTACCGCGCCGGGCAGCAGCGAGCCCAGCCGTTGTGCCAGGTAGGTCTTGCCGCTGCCTGCCGGGCCGTAGATCATCAGCGCACGGCAGGTGTTCAGCGCCATACCGATCGAATCCAGCAGATGGACCGGGATCACAAGGTCATGGAAGGCCGCGGTAACATCCGCCTTGGTCACGCTGGCGTGGCTGACCGAGTGGTGCTTGACTGCGTCGATGTATGCGTCCAGCGTGACCGGCGCCGTGCCGACATAGCTGCAGCGCGCCCCGGCTTCGCCGGCGCGGACATAACCGGCATCGGTCAGGCGGAAGCGCACATCGAGGTCGCTGGCGCCGCGGTGCGCGATCTCCAGCAGGCGCTCGCGCACGGCGACGGCTGCGACTTCATTGACCACCAGGGCCGGCAGCTTGAGGGTGTCGGTCAGTACCGCGAGCGTGACGGTGCGGTGCTGGTAGGCGGCCTTCATCAGCAGCCCGAGCAACTGCGTGACCTCCAGCCCGGTATCGGCAATCGTGCGCGGCAGCACGTGCCACGGCGGCAGCCCGGGCGTGGCAGGCTCGGCATGGACATTCCTGCCGGTCGCCACGGGCTCGAGCAGCCGTGGTGCGTGACCTGTGTCGTGATGCTCGTTCATTGCGTCCCCCGTTCCCTGTTCAGTTCGTTCTCATTGCCGAAGGCTGGCGCTGCCGGCGGTGCGCAGTCTTGCTTGCGTCAGGTGCCTGCAAAGAGCATGGTCAGCGTTCCCGCGGCAATCGCTGCGCCGTAGGGCATGGAGCCAGCGGACCCTGCGGCCTGGGGTGGCACGGACTGCGAGCCATGCGCCACGGAGGCTTTCAGCATGTGTCCCACGCGGGCGAGGGTGGTGCGCCCCTGTCCGGTCGCAAACACCTGGATCAGTGCCCAAAGCCCGCCGATCACGAAGGTGGCCAGCGCGATCTTCAGGGCCATGCCGGCGCCCAGCCAGGCGCCCACGGCAGCCATCAGCTTGACGTCGCCGGCGGCCATGCCGCGCAGCAGGTAGAAGGGCAGGAACAGCACCAGGCCCACCATCCAGCCCGACAGCCACGCCAGCGCGCCGGCAGCCAGGCCGTGCATGGCTGCCATCACCGGCAGCGCGGCAATCCACGCGCCGAAGGTCAGCCAGTTGGGAATGCGCCTACGGTTCAGGTCGATGGCCGCGGCGGCGAGCACGATGCCGATGGTGACGGGGCCGATGAAGGGCGCGAGGGCGGTGGCGGCTTGCATGGTGACGGCGCTGGCAGCTAGGTTGGGTTCAGGTATGGGCTGTTCGGATACGGATGCCTCAGGGCATCCTGGCGGCAATCTGTTCGTACATGCCTTGCACGGTTTCGCCGAGCGCGGACACGGAGCCGACGATTGCCATGGCGATCAGGCTGCCCAGCAATGCGTATTCGATGGACGTGACACCGCGGTCGTCGCGCAGGAAGCCGGTTGAGCTGGCGATGAGCTTCGACATTTGGCGTCTCCGGTCAGTGTTGCTTGCTAGTTGAAAGTGTGTGCCGCATGGCCGCCCGGAACCGGACAGCCATGCGGGCTCGCCAGCTATCAGGCGGGCAAGGCGTTGGTGAGGGTGTCGCCGATGAAGTCGAAGATGATGTTCAGGTTCGTGCCGATCAGGCGAACCGAAACGATGATCACGACGGCGATGAGCGCTGCAATCAGGCCGTATTCAATGGCGGTCACGCCGTCTTCGTCACGGATGAATTGCTTGAACATGGTGGTCAGGTTTTGCATGACAAACTCCTTTGGTTGGGAACAAGCACTGCAGGACTACGGAACTGCGAAAAGGGCTCTGGATGGCACCGGATATCAGCGCCTGGAAACCCGGCAGCAGGGCGGGGCGCAGATTGCGCAGGCATGAAACGGCCACCGGCCGGGACCGCCGTGCTCGGTGCGCGGGTTGCGTGATTGCAGCCGGCGTAGCGCCGACGCATGCATGCAACGCGCGGCATGCTGGACATGGCCCGAGCGAGCCATGCAACGGAATGGCGCGCTGCCAGCGCCCCTGGCGGCAGCAGCGTGGCCGGTATTCCGGTGTGACATCGCAGATTGGCGCACGACTGGCATGGTGAGGTTCCCCGTATCGTTTTTGGTTTCGATGGCGGCGATCGTTGCGCCGCCATCGCGGCAACCAGGACTGCGCTGCCGGATGCCTGGCATAGGCAAACGGCGGGCCAGGCCAGCGCAAACCGTTGTGCCACAAGGGTTTGCGGGTAGCGCGGTGCGATCGCCGCGGGCCTGGCAAGGCTGCGGGTGGCATTCCGGCGGGCCTTCGTTGCTGGGTGGAAACGCGGCGCTGGCAAGCCATTCGAGGGCCCGCTACGAATGCACTAGATCGCGCAACGTGCCCACGTGCGACGGGCTGATGCGAGCGGTTCAGCAACGTCATCCAAAAGCATGAGAGGGCGATCGCACCGAGGGGCGGCATGCATCACAAGCCGTAGTCTTCCTGCCTGCCCCGGCCCCATGTGCCGCTGCCGGCCAGACTGACGGATGAGGGCATCTCTTGCAGAGGACTACGTTTCCGGATCGAAACGTTGTGCACCGGAGCCGAGGTGTGAGACGGTCGGCGGAATTCCCGGACGTATGCTCAAAGCCCTTGTGCGATAAGGCTTGCAGCCTTGGGCGGTGGCGTGATTCAGCTTGGAAACATGGGGCGCGGGACGGCGCTTGCGCGCGGCAAGCCCCGGCCTGCGCGCAGGCGGCCGCAATCGAATCCAGCGGAGAACGCAGGTGCGGCAAGGCTTGCCTTCATGCAGCAGCCTGCGCGCTTTCGCAGCAGCTGCCGCATGCCGATGGAGCGGGTTCGTGGGCAGCCGTCGCGAGGTTGTTCGCGAGGACGCAAGCCGGGGGGCTGAAGAGGATGTAGCCGATCGCAGCTGGCGCGCTGCATGGCTACAGGGACTGCAGAATGGAGACGGCGGCGCACGTAGCCCCGCCGACTGCGCGAGACCTGGTTATAAGCGCGGCGGTTGCAGGCAGCGCTGGCTGTCGCGGGCGGCGAGGCATGGCGCCACTCGCCCCGGCCATGACGGGCCGCGCCGTGCCGCACCAGGAGGCCTGCGTATCCCGCTAGCCGGATACGCGCACGAGCGTGCTGCCGAGGGCGCTATCGTTCGCGGACATAGGCGATGGCAACATCATCCTGATGCACCTTTCGCCAGCCCGGCAAATCATCGACCCACTTCGATGCAGGGCTGCTGGGTTCCAGGACTGCCCAGCGAATCTGGTATTCCTCGAACATGGCCTGCAGCACCTTGGCATCGCCGGAATAGGCCTTCATATACCTGCGCACGAAATCGTCGCCGTAGAGGTCGGCGCGACCGTCGATGAGCGGGGGAATGCCAGAGAAGATGAGGTAGCCGCCGAAGTTGTAGCTGTTGAAGACCGGCCCGCCGCCACCTGCCGCCAGGGCCGCG
Source organism: Cupriavidus nantongensis (assembly GCF_041726985.1). Taxonomy (GTDB): domain Bacteria; phylum Pseudomonadota; class Gammaproteobacteria; order Burkholderiales; family Burkholderiaceae; genus Cupriavidus; species Cupriavidus nantongensis_A. The sequence continues at coordinate 710,807 of NZ_CP168303.1, forward strand.
CTGACGGCCTCGCGGGGCTGGATGCGCCGATGATCGTGCTGAATACCCTTGGCGAGCAGCACGATGCTGGCCATGAACAGTGCCAGGCATAACGCGGTCAGGGTCCGAAGCAGCGTTGGCGGCAGGCGCAGCCTGACCTCCGGCCGGATCGCCGCGCGCAGCTGGGGCCCGATGCCCGGCATCAGCAACAGCGGGGCCAGCAGCCCCAGCAGTTCGGCATAGCGCGCGGCGATCAGCGTCAGGTGGACCAGCCCGAAGCACATCAAGATCCGCATCGCCGGGAGGCGGAAGCCAAAGTAGAGCGCGCCAAACAGCACAAAGCCAAGCCACAGCTCGATCGGCTGGACCAGGCGGAAATCCGGTGCCTTCCACTCGCCGATGACGCTGAGCGTATAGCTCATGCCGGAGACGTGGAACGGAAAGAGCAGGCCATCCAGGCGGTTGGGTGTCAGCAAGCCCGTCAGCACGGTAAGTGCCAGAAAGGGTGCCCATGCCTTTGCGCTGCGGACCGGCTGCTTTTCGGTAAGGACGGCTTCGGCGGCCAGCGCGGCCGCCAGCCCGATGCCAAGCAGGAAGCTGCCATGCAGGTTGGCCCACGCCAGCATGACGAGCAGCAGCCACAGGCTCGGCCGCTTGCCCTGCTCGCGTGCCAGCACCAGCTGCGCGGTCCAGATCACCATCAGCGGCCAGGCCATGGCGTGAGGGCGGGCGACCAGGTGCTGGGCCAGCGTCAGGAAGGTGAGCAGTGTCCCGCTGAACGCGTGCAGGGGTTCGATATAGCGCAGCAGGAACCGCAACAGCACCGTCAGCGTGATGGCGGTCGCCAGCGCGGTGACCAGCACCGGCCCGGCCCAGCCGAGCCACGCATGGGAGGCGCCAAGGATGACTTCGGCGAGCCATTCATGCGGCACCCATCTGGCGCCGTGAAACGAGAACGAGAATGGATCGGTGGACGGCACGGCCAGGTTGGCAAGCATCCATTTACCGGCGGCGATGTGCCACAACGTATCCGCGTCCACCAGCAGGCGGGCACCGGCGAATGAGATGAGCGAGAACACACTGAGCCCATAGAGTGCGGGCCAGAACCACTGCTGTTTGGCGCACTGCTGAAGCGGGCTTTGCGTGCCGGTTGCCCCGACCCAGGTGGTATTGGTTTTCATGGTGTCTCGCGAAGGCTTCGATGATTGGCCGGTCCCATCTGTCTGGCGCGCACTTCCCCAATGCGGCCCGCGGGCGCGTTGCTGGTTGCAAGGAGTGCGCCATTGCCGGAAATGCCTTGTTTTTCCGGAGTTTTTTCCGGCCTGGCATGTGGGACCGGCCCCGCCTGGTCGGGCTGGACCGGGCCAGCGTTTCCGGTTCGAATCGTGCTTAATTTCTTGTCGGGCGACGGCCGGTGAAGCGAGATGGCGATGTGCCGCCGGCGCTGCGCCGAAAGGATGAGCCGGAGCGCGCCACACACCGTGCCTTTGGCGGACCTGGCCACGAAAAGATGCGGCTTCGTCATGACGCATCGGGCTTCGCCAGGCTCGGATTGGCGGGCGCACGGCGTTTCAGGGCAGAAACGCGGACCGATGACGGCGGGAGGCCACGCTTCGCTCGAGACCCGCTGGAATCCAGATGCCATGCGGGCGCGCGGCCGATTCAGGTGGTGATTCAACCTGGAAACGCTCGCGCACGGCGGATTTTCGCGCTTGGCCGGAGACCCCGGTAGTGCTTGTATATCCCTGCTCGCCTGCCCAGAATGAAGCGAACCCATTGATGCGTCGCCGCTGCATTTTCCGCAGCGACGCAGACGAAAGCAGCGCACGGCAGGACCGGCACGCACGACGTGCAATGCCATCCGGCAGCCGCGCCGATAACAAGATCATGCGCATGACCGCGCAAGCAAGACGGCTTCCACCTACGCCACGCCGTCCGGGGAGAGCATCATGTCGGGTCCATACGAAAGCAGGCTGCTGTCTCTGGTGGTGCCCTGCTACAACGAATCCGAAAGCATCGGCAGATTCTTCGCCAGCGTCATTCCAGTGCTCGAAGCCATCGACGCGATCCGCTTCGAGCTCGTGCTGGTAAACGACGGCAGTACCGACGATACGCTGGACCAGCTGATCGCTTATTCGCACCGCGACCCGCGCGTGCGCGTGGTCGACCTGACGCGCAACTTCGGCAAGGAGGCGGCGCTGACCGCCGGGCTCGACGAGGCCCTGGGCGATGCGGTGATTCCCATCGACGCCGACCTGCAGGACCCGCCCGCGCTGATCCCCGAGCTGGTCAGGCGCTGGCGCGAAGGCGCCGAGGTGGTGCTGGCGCAGCGCAGCAGCCGCGCCTGCGATTCGTGGCTCAAGCGCGTGACCGCGGGCGCGTACTACCGCGTCCATAACCGGCTGTCGGACCAGAAGCTGCCGGTCAATGTAGGCGACTTCCGCCTGATGGACCGCGTCGTGGTCAACGCCCTCAAGCAGATGCCGGAGCGACGCCGCTTCATGAAAGGCCTGTTCGCCTGGGTAGGCTACCGCACCGTGATCGTGCCGTACGAGCGCGAGGCGCGCAGCGCCGGGCATTCCAAGTTCTCGGGCTGGCGCCTGTGGAACTTCGCGCTCGAGGGCATTACCAGCTTCAGCACCATGCCGCTGCGCAGCTGGACCTATATCGGCGTGGCGATCGCGCTGGGGGCGTTCGGCTACGGCGCCTTTATCGTGGCGCGTACGCTGGTGCTGGGCATCGATGTTCCGGGCTATGCGTCGCTGCTGTCGGCGCTGCTGTTTCTCGGCGGCATCCAGCTGATCGGCCTGGGCGTGGTGGGCGAGTATGTCGGGCGCATCTACGACGAGGCCAAGGGCCGGCCGATCTACCTGGTGCGGCGCCGCTACCAGGAGACGGGGCAAGGCCGGATCATGGCATCGGGACGGCGCGTGATCCGGATCGATCGCGGGCAAGTCAGCAACGGCCGCTGAAGCACGCTGCCACTGGCACCCTGCCGCGAGTCAGTCGCGGTAGGTCCAGGCCCGGTGCAGCAGGTAGGTGAATACGGGCACGGTCAGCACCACAACCGCCAGCCCGGCCCAATAGCTCGCGCCGAGCCGTTGCGCGCTCCACGAAATACCCACCGTCAGCGCCAGGCCAAGCAGCGAGACGCCGGCAAAGCGCCCGAGGGTGCGGTGGCGCAAGCGCGAAGAAAAGCTCCACAGGGTATTGAGCAGGTACGAGCACGCCGTCGCGCATACGAACGCGACGCAGTTGGCCGCCACGGGCGAAGCATCGAGCGCGGTGATCAGCGTGGCCGTGATGGCGACATGCACGCCGGTCGAGGTGGCGCCGGAAAACAGGAACCGCGTGAATTGGCGCAGCCCGGGCGCGGTGCCGCCGGCGTTCACGATGCGCGCAGCACGGCCATCAGCGAAATGCCGAACGGCAGCGAGCCGCGCGCGAGCCAGTGGCGCTCCGCGCGAAACACGCGGTGCAGCACGTGGTTGACCGGCGCAGCCGGTAGGCCGGCGCCGGTCGCGTGGCAGCTGCCACGCAGCCGGTCGCCCATGCGCGCGGCGACGGCCAGCGGGAACAGCATCGTGTTGAAATACGACATCCGCTCCACGTGCAGCCCGCAGCGGCTGGCCAGCGCGTGCAGCGAGCGCTTGCTGTAGCGGCGCTGGTGATGCAGGAAGACGTCGTGCGCGCTCCATAGCCACTGGTAGGCGGGCACGGTGATGAAGACCGCGCCGCCCGCCTTCAGCAGCGTTGCCGCGCAGTCGAGCGAGCCGGCATCGTCGGCGATGTGCTCGAGGCAGTCGAGCAGGCACACCAGGTCGAAGCTGCGCCCGGCGAACGGCATCTGGTCGGGGCACTTGCCATGGCGCAGGTCGCACGCGTCGCCAGTCTTCTCTCGTGCCAGGCGCAGCGCAGTGTCGTCCATTTCCACCGCGCTGACCCTGCCGAATTGCGACAGCATCGCCAGATTGCCGCCGGTGCCTGCGCCGATCTCGAGGATAGCCGCGTCGCGCGGCAAGGCCATGCCGGAGAGGATGGTGGCGACGATCTCGCGCCGGCCACGGAACCACCAGTGGCTGGCCTCGGTGTCGGCCATCTCGAGGTAGGCGTCAGGGGACATGGGGCGATCCTCCAGTGGGATACGTCGGTGCTAGCCCTGCACGCAGATCAACCCCAGGTCCCCCTTCTTCACCTGCAGCTTGTAGTCGCGCATCAGCCGGAACAACGTCACCCGCGAGATCCCGAGTTCGGCGGCCACGTCGATCAGCCGTTCATGGTGCCGCTGCAGCGCTTCGACGATGGCGTTCTGCTCGGCGGCTTCGCGGATCGCGGCCAGCGTGAGCGGGCGGTCGTCGGCGGGCGCGGCCAGTTCCAGGTCTTCAGGCTGGATCACGCCGTCCTCGCACATCGCGGCGGCGTGGCGGATGCGGTTGATCAGCTCGCGCACATTGCCGGGCCAGGTGTGCAGCTGGATCGCGCGCAGCGCCAGCGGCGAGAAGCCACGGATGCGCGCCGGCGACTGCTTGCGCACGGTGTCCAGCACGTGTTCGGCGATCAGCAGGATGTCGCTGCCGCGCTCGCGCAGCGGGGGCTGGCGCACGCGCAGCACGCACAGCCGGTGGTACAGGTCGCCGCGGAAGCGTTCGGCGGCGATCGCGGCCTCCAGGTCGACGTGGGTGGCGGAGATGATGCGGACATCGACCTCGACCGACTCGGTGCCGCCAAGCCGCTCGATGCGTCCGGTCTCGAGGAAGCGCAGCAGGCTGGTCTGGCTTTCGATCGGCATGTCGCCGATTTCATCGAGGAACAGGGTGCCGCCCTGGGCCATCTCGATGCGGCCCGGCTTGCGCTTGGTGGCGCCGGTGAAGGCGCCGCGCTCGTAGCCGAACAGCTCCGACATCAGCAGCGTGGGCGGGATCGCCGCGCAGTTGACCGCGATGAACGGGCGCGAGGCCCGCGCCGAGGCGCGGTGGATGGCCTGCGCGGCGAGTTCCTTGCCGGTGCCGGATTCGCCCGAGATCAGCACTGGCGTGTCCCAGCGCGATACCTTCTCGATGCCGCGGAACAGCGACTGCATGGCAGGGCAGCTGCCGATCATGCCATCGGGCCTGGCCGTGCGCGGGGCCTCATGCTGGGCGCCGGGCCGCAGCCGCGCCATGCCGAGCGCATGGCCGAGGGCCTCCGCCAGGCGCGGGTGCTCGAGCGGGGCGGTGTGGTAGTCGACGAAATACAGCCCGAGCAAGCGGCGCGCGCTCTCGCTCAGCGCATGCTCGCCGGCGACGATGCCGATCCAGCCGATATGCCGCTGCGCCAGCCAGGGCTCGAAGGCTTCCAGTTCGGCGTCGCCGAAGCCGCCTTGCAGGTCCAGCAGCGCGGCCAGCGGCTGATTGCCGGGAGGCAGGGCGTGCAGATCCTGCAGGTTCGACGCGAAGCTGATTTTCCAGCCGCGCTGGGCGAACAGCCGGCACAGCGTGGCGTCATGGTGCTGCGACAGATACAGCAGCGGGCGGTTGGCGTACGCGCTCATGAGATTTCCCCGGATTCTTGTTTTTTGCGGAACTGGCGGCCGGCATGGCCGGCCGCTCGCTCCGTTGGCTCTAAGGCTTGCGCCGGCGCATCGTGGTGATGCCGCGCGGCGCGCTCCCCAATTTCTGTTGTTCCACCCCGTTGTTGTCCGGGCACACCGGCATGCCGGCTTGCCGCGGGATTCAGGTGGCACGGACCGCTTGCTTGCGCTTGCGGCCCGTGCGCCTGAATGACCTCCGCTTTATCTTGTCGACCCCATGTCATGGCGGGTGCCGATGCGGGCCAGTTCCTGCCGCGTGGCCCCCGCTTACAGCGCCAGTCCAATTCCCGCCCTGGGTTGCGGGGTCGTCCTGAAACTGATCCTCGGCGAACGCGTGCCAGTATGTTTGCCGCTTTCGTTTCAGACTTCCCCTTTGTTCCGGGCTTCTGTTCGCGCCGACATATCTGCGACGAATGTGCCATGACGGGCTAAGTCATTGAAAAGAAAGGGAACGTGATGTTGTGAAGCGCCCAGCGCAGGATCCGCGCGTGCGAAAACGTTCCGCTCTTGTTACGCACGGCGCCATCCTCGTGTTGCGTCGCAAAAAGTTTTGCGATGGCAAAGGGATGTTCTGGGCACTGAATCGCAACCCCCAGTGAACCTGGAGGCATTTTTGCCGTGCCGGGCCCACCTGAATGTGGGAGTGCAAAATTTGAAACGCCCGCCATGAAGGGCCCCGATACTGCACCTCACGGCCCTTCAAAACAGTTTCATTTCCGATACAAGGATTTGAAGTGCATACATCTTCCGCTGACATGGGGTGACATTGCGGACCTCAGCCTTTTGGTGCCGGGCCCGCGCCGGCAGGAGCGGCGCGATGGAAACAATGGGCGCGTTGACAAGCCTTCGGAGGAATCGCGGCTGAGCGGCTCGCCCGCTTCTCATCTGTTTGGATGGGGCGTGCAAGTTTTTCAGGGCGGCGGGCACGCTGAACCGAATGGTTGCATCCATGAAACTCGCCGGGCATGCCGACGCCCTGGATTTGCCGGCGGCAGTGCGACCTGCGCAGACGGCAAGCCCTTGATTTTCCGGGGCTAGACGAAAATGATTCGTATTGCCAACTTGGCCGCGCCAAACAATTTCACGGATGAAACTGCCCGGCATTGCCGGCGGCCACGGCAGGCGTGTGCGCGCCTTCCAGCCGCACCTGTTCCTGCAGCCAGGCATGGAACTGCTGGATGGCCTTTTCGCGGGGGTTGCCTTCGCGCCAGGTCACCCAGTAATGCAGGCTCGACGGGATCCGGGTGGGGCCGATCTGCACCAGCTCGCCGCTGGCCAGGTAGTCGTGCGCCAGCTGAGCGCGCGCCGTGGCCACGCCCAGCCCGGCCACGGCGGATTGCAGCATCAGGCCGGCATCCTGGAAGATCGGGCCACGCTCCGGTTCGTCGCCGGGCAGGCCGGCGGCCTCCAGCCAGTCGCGCCAGGGGCGCAGGGCAAAGCGCAGCATCGGCAGGCGCGGCACGTCGGCCAGCGTAAAGCCCGGGTAGCGCGCCAGCAGCGCCGGGCTGGCCACCGCGATCACATGGTCTTCGATCAGGTTGTGGCACTCGAAGCCGGGCAGGTCGATGCGTTGGTGCCAGATGCCGACATCGACGCTGTACGGGTCCGGCGGCGTAATCTCCGCATGCAGCCGCAGGTGCAGGTCCAGCGACGGCACCTGGGCGTGCAGGCTGGGCAGGCGCCGGATCAGCCAGGCGTTGGCCAGGTCGGCCATCACGCTGACCTGCAGCCGGATCACCGGCGGTGCGGCGCTGTTGCCGGCCTCGCGCAGCGCGCTTTCGATGTCGTCGAGCGCGCCGCGCACCTGTTCGGCCAGCCGCGCGCCCACGCTGGTGGGCGCCATCTGGCTGCCGCTGCGCTGGAACAGCTTGGTGCCCAGGCTGGTTTCCAGCGCGCGAACATGGTGGCTGATGGCGCTGTGGGTCAGGGCCAGCTCCTCGGCCGCGCGCGAGAAGCTGCGGTGGCGCGCGGCGGCCTCCAGTGCACGCAGCGCTTGCAGCGGCGGCAGGTGGACGGGGTGTCGGGCGGGACGGGGGGCGGGTCTGGCGGGGGCTTTGGCCATGGCCGTCAAATTTTACTCACAATTGCCGCAGGTATCTTTCGTTGGCTTTGCACCGGGATGGGGAAGACAATGCATGCCATCATGACGACTTCGACTTCCAACTTGTCTTCCGTGCCCTCGCAGCCCACGCATCCGCAACCGGCCGCCGGTGCGGCGGCCAGCGCGCGCTGGCGCGTGCTCGCGGTGTTTTCGCTGGGCTTCCTGGTGTCCTATGTGTTCCGCGGCGTCAACCTGGGCTTCGCGCCGCACCTGACGCGCGAGCTCGGGCTCAATGCCGGCGACCTGGGCCTGCTCACCAGCTTCTATTTCCTTGGCTTTGCCTGCGCCCAGCTGCCGGCGGGCATCCTGCTGGACCGCTACGGCCCGCGCCGTACCGAGGCGGCGATGCTGCTGGTGGCGGTGGCCGGCTCGCTGGTGTTCGCGCTCGCACCCGGCATGGCCGGGCTGGCCGCCGGACGGCTGCTGATCGGCGTGGGCGTGTCGGTGTGCCTGGGCGCCGCCATCCAGGCGCTGTCGATGTGGTTCCCGCTGTCGCGCATGCCCTTGCTGAACGGCGTGGTGATGGCCATCGGCGGTCTGGGCGCGGTGCTGGTCGGCACGCCGCTGTCGTGGCTGCTGTCGCTGACCGACTGGCGCACCGTCAGCATCGGCCTGGCCGGCGTGTCGCTGGCGATGGCGGCGCTGCTGTGGTTCAGCGCGCCCGACAAGCCCCGCGTCGGCAAGGAAAGCCTGCGCGAGCAGCTGCGCGGAACGCGCCAGATCCTGGGCAGCGAGCGCTTCTGGCGCGTGGTGCCGCTGACGCTGCTCAACCAGGGCGTATTCCTGGCGGTGCAGACGCTGTGGGTGGGCGCCTTCCTGCGCGATGTGTCCGGCTACGACGCGGGTACCAGCGCGCGGCTGGTATCGGTGATCGGTTTTGCCATGATGGCAGGCTGCGTCGGCTCGGGCTGGGCCGCGCGCCACCTGGAGCGCCTGGGCGTGAGCCTCTATGCCTTTGCCGGCGCCGGCATGACCGGCTTTATCGTGGTCCAGCTGCTGCTGATGGCACAGGTGCCGCTGCCGCCGGTGCTGCTGTGGGCCGCCTATGGCGTGTTCGGCTCCAGCGGCATCCTGACCTACGCGGTGCTGGCGCGCAGCTTTCCCGATGCACTGATCGGCCGCGCCACCACGGCGCTGACCCTGACCGTGTTCCTGTCGACCTTTGCCTGCCAGGTGGGCGTCGGCTTCGTGCTCGACCTGTGGCCCGCGACCGGCGGCCATTACCCCGGGGCGGCGCACCTGGTGGCGTGGGCGGCCCTGGTGACGCTGCAGGTGCTGGCGGCGGTGTGGTATGCGATCGGCGGGCGGCGCGCGCGCCGCGAGGCGGCTGCCGCAAGCTGATCCGGGGCGCTAGCGGATTACAAAAACACCGGCCGATCGTCCAGCTCGTTCGGGTTATGCCCGCCGTCCGACGGGAAGTGCGTGGCCAGCAGGCCATGGATGCGCGCCACCGTGACCAGCACCGGCCGCACCGACAGGTCCTGCCTTAGGCCTTGCGCCAGTTCATCGCACAGTTCGCGCCAAGTGGCGGGCCCCACGCTGGCGTCGATGCCGCGGTCGGCCAGCAGTTCGACGGCATGGTCGGCCAGGTTGATGTAGAGCAGCACGCCGGTCTTGTCCGCGGTGTTCCAGACCTCGAGCGCGCCGAACAGGAAGCGCGCGCGCTCGCGCGGCGTGACGCCGGCCCAGGCGTCGCCGACCGGCAGGCTGGCCTCGATCACCACGCGGATCTCGCCGCGGTGGCTGGATTCGCCGGCGTGCACGGCGTGGTGCAGTTGCTGCTGCGCTTCCGGCGGAAAGTGCCTGCGCGCGGTGCCGGCGGTGGTGGCGATATGGTGCAGGGCGCGTTTGAGATGCGGCATGGTCGTCGTTCCTCGTGCTGTCACCAGTTGCCGGACGCGCCGCCGCCGTCGAAGCCCCCGCCGCCACCCCCACCAAAGCCGCCGAAGCCGCCGCCGATGTCGCCGCCGCCGCCGAAGCCTCCGCCCCAGCCGCCGCTGCGCCGGCCCCAGTCCTGCCCCATGGTGTAGCCGCCCAGGCCGCCGAGGCCGCCCGCGATCACGTCGCGGCCGCGCCGGGTGGTGACGATCTGCGGCCCGCGCCGGCGCAGCATGGCGCTCAGGAAGAAGAACACGATGATCGCCAGTGGCAGCAGCGCCGGCAGCCATTCGTCAAGCGCTGAAGCTTGCTGCGCCTTGCGCTGCGGCGCCGCCAGGCCTTCCTTGTCGATGGTGGCCTGGATCGCCGAGATGCCGGCCGCGAGCCCGCCGTAGAAGTCGTTCTGGCGGAAGTGGGGCGCCATCACGTCCTGCAGGATGCGCTTGGACATGGCGTCGGTCAGCGAGCCCTGCACGCCCCGGCCCACTTCCAGCCGCATCTTGCGCAGACCGGGCGGGTTGTCCTTGGCGATCAGCACGATCACGCCATCGTCGATGCCCTGGCGCCCGGCGCGCCAGGCATCGGCCACGCGGATGCTGTAGGCGTCGATCGGCTCCGGATCGGTGGTCGGCACCATCAGCACGAAGATCTGGCTGCCGCGCTGCTGCTCGTATTCGGCCAGCACGTTTTCCAGCGCGCCGCGCTGCTGCGGCGTCAGCGTGCCGGTCAGGTCGGTGACGCGCTGGGTCAGCGGCGGCACCGCAACGAAGCCGTCGGCCGCCAGCGCCGGGCCGCCCGGCAGGGCCGCCAGCCACAGCAGGGCGGCGGCCAGCCAGCCGTGCAGGTGGAACCAACGCCGGAGTTGGCGCATCGCTGCCATGCCGATCAGAACTTGACCGCGGGCGGCGTGGAGATGGCCTTCTCGTTTTCCACGGTAAACGAAGGCTTGACCGGGTACTTGAAGATCATCGCCGTCAGGTTGGTCGGGAAGCTGCGCGCCAGCACGTTGTACTGCTGCACGGCGGCGATATAGCGCTGGCGTGCCACGGTGATGCGGTTCTCGGTGCCTTCCAGTTGCGATTGCAGGTCGCGGAACGAGGCATCGGCCTTGAGCTGCGGGTAGTTCTCGGACACCGCCAGCAGGCGCGACAGCGCGCCGGACAATTCGCCCTGCGCCTGCTGGAAGCGCTTGAAGGCTTCGGGGTCGTTCAGGGTCTCGGGCGAGACCTGGATGCTGGTGGCGGCGGCGCGCGCCCTGGTCACGGCTTCGAGCGTTTCGCGCTCGTGCGAGGCGTAGCCCTTGACCGTGTTGACCAGGTTGGGGATCAGGTCGGCGCGGCGCTGGTACTGGTTGATGACTTCGCCCCAGGCCGCCTTGACCGCCTCGTCCTTGGCCTGGAAGTCGTTGTAGCCGCAGGCCGACAGCAGGCTGGCCATGACCGCCAGCACCAGCCAGCGCAACACGGACAGCGGCGAGCGGGTGGACAGCGAAGGGGACGAGGATGCGCGCATCGGAGGCTCCGGCGATTGGACGAACTCCAAGTGTAGCGCACCGCCCTTGTCGTCACGCGTGCGCCGCCGGCGCAACCTGGCGCCGGGCGGCACGCGTGGCCTCAGGCCGCCGCGAAGGCCTTGCGCGCGGCCTCGAAGGTGGCATCCAGGATGGCGTCGTCGTGCTGCGCGGAGACGAAGCCGGCTTCGAACGCCGACGGCGCCAGATAGACGCCGTGGTCCAGCATGGCATGGAAGAAGCGGTTGAAGCGGGCGGTGTCGCTTTGCGTGACTTCGGCGAAGCTGCCGGGCACGCCGTCGCGGAAATAGAGCCCGAACATGCCGCCGACCGCATCCGCGGCGAACGGCACGCCAGCGGCCCGGGCCGCGTCGGCCAGGCCATCGGCCAGCTTGCGCGTCTGCGCGGCCAGGCGGTCATAGAAGCCGGGTGCCTGGATCAGCTTGAGCGTGGTCAGGCCCGCCGCCACCGCCAGCGGGTTGCCCGACAGCGTGCCGGCCTGGTAGACGCCGCCCAGCGGTGCCAGGCTAGCCATGATGTCGCGCCGTCCGCCGAACGCCGCCGCCGGCATGCCGCCGCCGATGACCTTGCCCAGGCAGGTCATGTCGGGACGGATGCCGTAGTGCGCCTGCGCGCCGCCCAGCGCCACGCGGAAGCCGGTCATGACTTCGTCGAAGATCAGCACCGCGCCGTCGCGTGTGCACAGGTCGCGCATGGCCTGCAGGAAGGCATCGCTGGCGCGCACCAGGTTCATGTTGCCGGCCACCGGCTCGACGATCACCGCGGCGATCTCGCCGGCATGCTTGGCAAAGGCCTGCTCCAGCTGCTCGACGTTGTTGTACTCCAGCACCATGGTATGGCGCGTCACGTCGGCCGGCACGCCGGCCGACGACGGCGCGTTGCGGGTGGTGTCGGCAAAGGTCAGCAGGCCGGAACCGGCCTTGACCAGCAGGCTGTCGGCATGGCCGTGGTAGCAGCCTTCGAACTTGATGATCAGGTCGCGGCCGGTGAAGCCGCGCGCCAGGCGCAGCGCGCTCATGGTGGCCTCGGTGCCGGAAGAGACCAGGCGCACCTGCTCGATCGATGGCACCAGCTTGCAGATTTCCTCGGCCATGGTGATCTCGGCCTCGGTCGGGGCGCCGAACGAGAAGCTGTGCGCGGCGGTTTCCTGGACCGCGCGCACCACCTCCGGATGGGCGTGGCCGACGATCATCGGGCCCCACGAGCCGATGTAGTCGATATAGCGCTGGCCGTCCGCGTCCCACATATACGGGCCCTCGGCGCGCGTGATGAAGCGCGGCGTGCCGCCTACCGAACGGAAGGCGCGCACGGGCGAATTGACGCCCCCGGGAATGGTCTGCTGGGCGCGGTCGAAAAGCTGCTGATTACGGGACATGGCGTTGAGGTGAGGACAGGACTGCAGGGATCGTGTTCGGCGGGCCAGGGGCCTGGCGTTGACATGCCGCAAAAACAGCAGAAGTTCGCTGCAATTGCCAGTCAATCCTGCGCTAACAAGGCGCTAACGGGTGCGAACACGGCGGAACTGGCCCGATTCCGGCCCTCGCGCGGCTGGCGCCGGCGGCACGGTTTCGGTACCATCTGCGCTGGATTTTAATGGAGAGTGGCCAGAGCCTGTTATGGAATACAAGACTTGGATGTGCCTGATCTGCGGCTGGATCTACGACGAAGCCGCAGGCGCGCCGGAAGACGGCATCGCCCCCGGCACCCGCTGGGAAGACGTGCCGATCAACTGGACCTGCCCGGAATGCGGCGCGCGCAAGGAAGATTTCGAGATGGTCGCGATCTGAGCGGCCACGATCCAGAAGAACAACAATACGGCCGGCGCGCCCGTCGCGCCGATGCGACAGAACGCCGCTGGGGGCTGGCCGCACCGGATTGACGGCCCCCCGGCGTCTTGTCACACTCTGTTGCAAAAATGACTGGCTGTCCCTCCGCCCGCGGCGGGGAGGACAGCGGGCAGATGCGGGGATCACGCATCGCCGCTGCCGGGCTCAGCCCGGCCTTGGAAGGGAAATAAAAAGAATTTCGGGGGTCCGTCGGGGCGCGCATGGGTCGCGCTGCTCCGCACGGGTGTTCTCTGGTGCTTGCCGGCGCTCCGCCAGGAGCCGCTGGTCGCGGGAACAACATGCGGGTCGCTCATCTAGAAGAAAACCAGCGGGTCAATACCGCCGGCGCCCACGGTGTGGCGCCTGGCGCTCCTGTTCCGGGTGCCGCGCCGGACATCAATCCGGACCCCAAGCCCGGGATCGCTCCACCGCCGCGCCGCAAGGTGCTGGTCATCGACGATTCCAGCACCATCCGCCGTACCGCGGAAATCTTCCTGGCACAGGCCGGGTACCAGGTGATGCTGGCCGAGGACGGCTTCGAGGCGCTGGCCAAGGTGGGCGAGCTGCACCCCGACCTGGTCTTCTGCGACATCCTGATGCCCCGGCTGGACGGTTACCAGACCTGTTCGCTGATCAAGAAGAGTCCGCGTTTCCACGCCATCCCCGTGATCATGCTGTCCTCGCGCGACGGCGTGTTCGACCGCTCGCGCGGCCGCCTGGTCGGCGCGCATGACCACCTTGCCAAGCCATTTACCCGCGACGCGCTGCTGCAGGCCGTGCAGGCCTGCCTGCCATGCCCGTCCGCGGGCGAGGCGTTGCCCGCCTGAACGGCAGGCACGCCATGTACGAATCGAAGGAAAACCTCATGACCGCCATTCACAAGATCCTGATCGTCGACGACTCCCCGACCGAAGCCCTGTTCATGTCCGACCTGCTCGGCAAGCGCGGCTTCAAGGTCGCGGTGGCCAGCAACAGCGAGCAGGCCTTCGCCCGCCTGCAGGCCGAAGCCTTCGACCTGATCCTGATGGACGTGGTGATGCCGGGCCAGAACGGCTACCAGGCCACCCGCGCGATCAAGCGCGACGACCGCTTCAAGGACATCCCTGTGATCATGTGCACCAGCAAGGGCCTGGACACCGACCGCATCTGGGGCATGCGCCAGGGCGCGTCGGACTACATCGTCAAGCCCGTCGACGGCGAAGAGCTGCTGGGCAAGATCGCCGCGCTGGCGCACTAATCCCGCCCGCCGCCCGCCGCCCGCCGCCCGCCGCCCGCGCCGGCCGCACGGCAAGCCACAGCCACCTGTTCCGGGGACCGCCATGAACGCGCCACGCCAAGACCTCCGCGCCCGCCACACCCGCCTGCAGGACTACCAGGCCATGCTGGCCCGGCGCCTGCGCGAGGCGCGCAGCCTGCCGGCCGCCGACAGCTACCTGGCGCTGCAGGTGGGCGCGCGCCACTGGCTGCTGCCGCTGGCCGATGCCGGCGAGGTGCTGGATATGCGGCAGCCCAGCCCGGTGCCGCTGACACAACCCTGGTACAGCGGCCTGGTCAACGCGCGCGGCAGCCTGCTGGGAGTGATCGATTTCAGCCTGTTCTGCGGCGGCGCGCCGACGCCGTTGCAGCCGGGCAGCAAGATCGTGGTGCTGTCGCGCGACGCGGAACGCGCCTGCGCGATCCTGGCCACGCGCGTGGCCGGCCTGCGCCATGCCGCCGACCTGGGTTTGCCGCACGGCGACGCCGCTGCCGCCGGCGCAGATCCGGCGCCGGCCTGGGAAGGGCAGCGCTATGCCGACCGGGATGGGCGCGACTGGCAGGTGCTGGACGTGCGCGCGCTGCTGGACGCGCCCGCCTTCCTGCAGGCGGGCCGGGCCGCCGCCTGACGCGCGCGGCTGCTCACGCCAGGCACGGACAATGACGGCGCGCAGGCCATGGCCTGCCGCACCCGGCACGAGCCGCCGGGGATGACAACGATAAAACGAAAGGGGGTGCCATGGGTTTCAAGAATTTCAGCCTGGGCCGGCGCACGCCGGCAGCCGACGCCGCTATCGGCCTCGCTGGTGGTCCGGAAGGTCCGGACTTTGCGGACGGGCCCGGCATGGCCTATGCCGGGGGCCCCGAACCGGCGCCCGTGCCGCCCGCCGCCGCGGGGCTGGGCGCGACCCCGCTGGAGCACCTCGGCCGCTGGCTGGGCCGCATGCCGTTCGCCTCGCAGCAGCGGCTGCTGACCGTGGGCGTGGTGGTGTCGCTGGTGGCGCTGCTGGGCTCGGTGTACCTGGATAACCGCATCGCCAACAATGCCGCCGCGCAGATCGAGGTGGCCGGCGACATGCTGATGCACTCGCAGCGCCTGGGCAAGGCGGTGCCGGTCGCGCTGCTGGGCAATGCGCAGGCCTTCACCCAGCTGCGCCAGTCCCGCGACGCGCTCTCGGGCGACCTGAAGGCGCTGCAGCAGGGCAGCGACGAAAAGCGCGTGCGCGCCACCACCGGCGCGGCCGAGCCGCTGCTGCAGGCCGCCATGCAGTCCTGGCTGCGTTCCGAGAAAAGCGCCGCCGACGTGCTGGCGCAGCAGCCGGTGCTGACCACCATCGGCCAGACCCTGCAGATCTTCAACGCCTCCAACCCCGAGCTGCTCGAAGCCGCCGAACAGGTGGCCGCGATCAAGCTGCAGTCCGGCGCCAATGCGCGCGAGGTGGCGGCCTCGGCGCAGCTGGTGATGCTGACCCAGCGCCTGGGCAAGAACCTGAACGAGTTCCTGGCCGGCGAAGGCGTCAACCCCGAGACGGCGTTCCTGCTGGGCAAGGACACCAACACCTTCCGCGAGACCCTGGACGGCCTGCTCAACGGCAGCGAGGCGCTGCGGCTGTCCGCCGCCACCGACGAGGAGACGCGCGGCTACCTGCAGCAGCTGTCGCAGCGCTTCGAGGCGGTGCAGAAGACCACCCAGACCATCCTGCAGAACCTGCCCGGGCTGATCGCCGCCAAGCGCGCGCAGCAGCAGATCTTCAACGACAACGAGGCGCTGCGCGCCGAACTGTCGGCACTGCAGCGCGCCTACGCGGAGTCGGCGCGCAGCCGCCCGGTGACGCTGGGCGCGACCGTGGTGTCGGCGGCGCTGACGCTGCTGTGCCTGGTCGGCCTGGCCGCGCTGTACCTGCGCGATTCGCGCATGCGCGCGCTCGAAGCCGAGGCTCGCGAGCGCGAGGCCGAGGCCCGCCGGCTTGACGAAAAGCGCAACAACGACAACACCCAGAAGGCCATTCTGCAGCTGATGAACGAGTTGCAGGACATCGCCGACGGCGACCTGACGCGCCAGGCCACCGTGACCGAGGACATCACCGGCGCGATTGCCGATTCGGTCAACTACACCGTGGAAGAACTGCGCGAGCTGGTCGGCCGGGTGCAGCAGACCGCGGGCGAGGTGACGCAGGCCTCGGGGCAGGTGCAGGCCACCTCGACCCAGCTGGTGTCGACCACCGAAGAGCAGTCGCGCCAGATCCGCCAGACCGGCGAGTCGGTGGTGGAGATGGCCGACCGCATCACGCAGGTATCGCGCGGCGCGGCCGAGTCCGCCAACGTGGCGCGCGCCTCGCTGTCCGCCGCGGAACAGGGCCAGCAGGCGGTGCAGAACGCGATTGCCGGCATGAACGACATCCGCGAGCAGATCCAGGAAACCTCCAAGCGCATCAAGCGGCTGGGCGAGTCGTCGCAGGAGATCGGTGAAATCGTCGAGCTGATCTCTGACATTACCGAGCAGACCAACGTGCTGGCGCTGAACGCAGCCATCCAGGCGGCGTCGGCGGGCGAGGCCGGGCGCGGCTTCTCGGTGGTGGCCGAAGAAGTGCAGCGGCTGGCCGAACGCTCCGGCGAGGCCACCAAGCAGATCGGCGCGCTGATCCGCACCATCCAGACCGATATCCAGGACGCGGTGCACGCGATGGAGCGCAGCACCCAGGGCGTGGTCGAGGGCGCGCGGCTGTCGGATAACGCCGGTGCCGCGCTGGTCGAGATCGGGCGCGTGTCGCGCCAGCTCGCCGAGCTGATCGAGCAGATCTCGCAGTCCACCTCGCACGAGGCCGACCTGGCCACCACCGTGGCGCGCCATATCGAACGCATCCTGCAGGTCACCGAGCAGACCACCACCGGCACGCGCCAGACCGCGCAGTCGGTGCGCCAGCTGACGCTGCTGAGCGAGGAGCTGCGCAACTCGGTGTCGCGCTTCAAGATCGCCTGAGTGGCCGGATGACGCCTGCGACCGCTTCCGCGCACCGCGGCCCCGCGCCTTATGCCAACTCCGCCCCCGCCGCCCGTTGCGGCGGGCGGCCTGCGGCTGCCTTGCCGGCGCCGCACTGGAAGCCGTCATGTCCCTGAATTCCCCGATCCCGCGCGACGCGGCCGCAGCCGGCATGCCGGCAGGCCCCGACGCCATGCCTGAACCCGAACCCGCCCCGTTGCCGGCCAGCGCGCAGCCATCGCCCGACGGCGGCGCCGCGCGTGACCTGTCCGGCCTGGCGTGGCTGGCGCCCAGCCTGCGCAGCGCGCTCGAAGACGCCGCCGCGGAGTTGGGCCACTATGTCGATGAAGTGCGCCAGGCGCCCGAGGCGCTGGGCGCGCGCGATACCACCTCGCTGCGCCTGGCCGGCCAGCACCTGCACCAGGCTGCCGGAGCGGTGCATATCGTCGGGCTGCGCGGAACCGATCCGTATTGCCAGGCGCTGCGCCGGCTGCTCGACGCCCTCGATGCCGGCACCGTTGCCGCCGGCCCCGAGGCGCTGGCGGTATTCCGCGCCGGCGTGCAGGCGCTGGCCGAATATGTCGACGACCTGATGGCCGGCGACGAAGAGGCCCCGCTGCGCCTGTTCCAGCCCTATGCGGCCGTGCTTGCCAGGCTGGGCGAGGAACGCGTGCATCCCGCCGATCTGTGGCTCGACGAGCTGCAGATGCTGCCTGGCATGCTGCTGCCCGCGCAGGGGCCGGCCGCGGTCACGCGCGCGCGCCAGCAGTTTGAATCGGCCTTGCTCAAGGCGCTGCGCCTGCCCACGCCATGCGCTGACGCGGCGCTGCTGCGCGAAGCCTGGCTGCCGCTGCACGCAGCGCTGGATGCACTGCGTGCCAACGAGCAGGAAGCGCGCCGCGCCGCCGACCATCCCGACCGCGGCGTCTGGCACGTGCTCGGGCTGGTGTGCCGCGCGCTGGCGCTGGGCCTGCTGCCATCGGACCTGCTGGCCAAGCGCTTTGCCGGCCGCGCCAACCTGCTGCTGCGACAGTACCAGCAGGGCCATGTGCGCGTGCCGCAGGCGCTGCTGAACGACGCGGTGTTCCTGCTGGTCTGCACCGGACTGGCCGAGGGCCGCGAGGATAGCGACAACGACGCGGTGGCGCTGCGCGCCGACATCGCGCGCACGCTGGCGGCGTTCCGCCTCGATGCCGCCCACGCGCAGGCCCATGCCGATTTCCGGCTGCGCTACTACGGCTGGCTCGACCCGATCGACACGCGCAACCTGCAGCAGGCCGCGGCCGGGCTGGAACGCGCCGCCGCCGCCGACCAGGCCGCGTGGGAGATCGCGCTGGCCGCACTGGCCGAGGCCGCGCAGCCGCTGGCGCAGCCGGCGCTGCAGCGTTGCCTGGCGCAGGCCGCGATGCCGGGGCGCGAGCGCGATGCGGGCGATGCGGGCGACGCGCTCGGCGCCGCCGGCATCGCGCTGTTCCTGTCGCGCGCGCTGGCGCTGCCGTGGCGCGTGCACGGACAATCCGCCCATCCGGCCGCGGCGCACTTTGCCGCGCAGTGCGGCGCGCTGGCCGCCTGCCTGGCGGACCCTGCCGCCGCCGCGCCGGCCTGGCTGGCGCGCATGGTGAACGAGGCGCGGGCCCAGGCGCAGCGCAGCGAAGCCGTGGCGCAACTGCGCGCGCAACTGGACAGTGGCGAATCCTGGCTCGACAGCTATGACCGCAATGCGGCGCGTCCCGACGGCGCCGCGCACCTGCGCGACGCACGCCAGGCCTTCGCCGCGCTGGCGGGCACGCTGGCGCAGCTGCAGGCGTCGCCGGCGCTGCCGGGCGTGCTGGCGGGTGATGCCGCGCAGGCCAGCGCTGCAGTGGAGGCCGTCAAGACAATGCTTGCCGATGAGGGCGAGCTTGCCGACGCCGGCGCGCGCGCGGCGCTGCTGCGCACGGTGGCCGCGGAACTGGGCGCGGTCCATGCGTTCGCCGATGCGCTCGAATTCGGCCGTGCCCGCCACGCCGAGGCATTGCCGGAGGTTGCGGCCGCGGGTGACGCGCACGCGCCGCAGGATCCGCTCGACGCGGCGCGCGCCGCCGTCGACGAAGCGCTGCGTGCCGGCGCCGTTGCCGACGCGCCGGCGGTGCAGCGGCTGCGTGCGGCGCTGCAGGCGCTGGCCGACCAGGCCGAGATCGACGACGATGCCGCGCTGCGCCGCCAGGCCGCCGATGCCGTCACGCAGTGCAACGCCTGGCTTGCCGGCAGCGACGACGCCGGCGCGCGCCTGGTGATGGCGCTCGCCGCGATCCCGGCGGAGCCCGCGCCGGTGCCGGCCGGCTCCGCCATGCCGTCCACGCCGTCCATGCCCGCGGCCGGCGACCACGCCGCCATCGATGCCGAGCTGCTGGACATCTTCCTGAACGAGGCCGACGAGGTGCTGGGCGGCATCGCCGGTGACCTTGGCGCCGGCGTCGAGGCACTGCGCGATGCCGACACACTCAGCCGGCTGCGGCGCGCGTTCCATACGCTCAAGGGCTCCAGCCGCATGGTCGGCCTGCATCGCTACGGCGAGGCGGCATGGGCGGTGGAGCAGGTGATGAACCTGTGGCTGGCCGAGGCGCGCGAGCCGGCGCCGGCGCTGCTGGCGCTGCTGCGCCGCGCGCATGCCGAACTGTCGGCATGGGTGGCGCGGCTGCACGGCGACGCCGCGGCATGGCACGACATCGCGCCGCTGGTGGCAGCCGCCGAGACGGTGCGCGATGCCGGCACTGGGCCGGAGATCGAGCCGGAGATCGAGCCGGCCGCGCCTGAGGTGGCTGGGGATGATGCGCGGAACGAGCATCCGGAGGCAGCCGCAACCGCGGACGCCGGCACGCCCGACGACAACGTGATCCCGTTCCGCCTGGCCGGTGGCCTGTCGGACGAGGACGATCACTACAAGGTCATCGGTCCGGTGCGCATCGGCCTGGCGCTATACAACGTCTACCTGCAGGAGGCCGATGGCCTGCTGCGTCAGTTCGCCACCGATATCTCCGAATGGCGGCATGAGGCCCATCCATGCCCGAGCGAGCTGGCACTGCGCGTCGCCCACACGCTGCAGGGCAGCGCGTCGACCGTGGGCCTGGAGCCGGTGCGCGAGATTGCCGAGGCGCTGGAAGCGTTGCTGCTGCAGCTGGGCTCGCATCCGGTGGCGATGCATGCGGGCGATTTCCGCTTGCTGGAGCAGGCCGCCGAGCGCATGCGCGGCATGCTGCACCAGTTTGCCGCCGGCATCTGGCCGCAGGCCGATGCCGCGTTGCGCCGCAGCCTGGTCGAGTTCGGCGAGCGCGCGCTGCTGCGCCCGCGCGTGGCGCTGCCCGCGCCGCCGCCGGCCGGGGCCGATGACGCAATGGCGCAAGTATTCGGCCGGCTGCCGGCCGCGGCACAGTCGGCACCCGACGTGCCGCCTGTCACTGCCCATGACGCGGTGGTGATCGCGCTGCCGACGGCGCCGCGCGCGCCCGAGGCGCCCGTCGCCGACGCCGCTACCGCACCGGATCCGGCGCTGGTGCAGATCTTCCTGGAAGAGGCGCAGGGCTCGCTGCCCGAGCTGGGCAAGCTGTTGCGCGGCTGGGAAGCCGCGCCCGACGACGCGCGCCATGGCGGGCTGGTGCTGCGCGCGCTGCATACGCTCAAGGGCAGCGCGCGCATGGCCGGCGCGATGGCGCTGGGACAGGCCGCGCACGAGATGGAGACGCTGCTTGACAGCACGCTGCGCGGGCAGGGCCAGCAGCCGGTTGCGCCAAAGGTGTTCGAGCGGCTCTACGCCTGGTACGACCGCATCCTGGCGCATGCCGAGGCCTTGCAGGCCGGCCGCCTGCTGCCGGCCGACGATGCCGATGTGGTCAACGGCCTGGCCGATCCGGAACCGGCGGCCGACGCCGCCACGACGCAGCCTGAAGCCGCCGAAGGGTCCGGCGATTCCACCGCAGCGGCGTCTGTGCCCGAATTGCCCGCGGTGCCCGGTCCGTCCGACGTGATGGTGCCGATGCCGCAGGCCGCTCCGCTGGCTCCCCTGGCATCGGCCGAGCCGCAGCGCGCCCTGGTGCGCGTGCAGGCTCGCGCGCTCGACACACTCATCAACGAGGCCGGCGAGGTCGGCGCCACGCGCGCGCGCCTGGACAGCGAGCTCGAGGCGATGCGCGCCTACCTGGGCGAACTGAACGACAACGTCGCGCGCCTGCGCGGCCAGCTGCGCGAGATCGAGATCCAGGCCGAATCGCAGATGGCGTCGCGCATTGCCGACGCGCAGCACAAGCAGGAATTCGACCCGCTCGAGTTCGACCGCTTTACGCGCTTCCAGGAACTGACGCGGATGATGGCCGAGTCGGTCAACGACGTCGCCACTGTCGAGCAGAACCTGCAGCGCGGCTTCGACCGCGCCGCCGGCGACCTGGCCGCGCAGGCACGGCTGACGCGCGGGCTGCAGCGCGGCCTGATGCAGGCGCGCATGGTGCAGTTCGACGCGCTGGCCGAGCGGCTCTACCGCGTCGCGCGGCAGGCCGCGGCCGAGACCGGCAAGGAAGTGCGGCTGCTGATCAAGGGCGGCACGGTGGAGATCGACCGCTCGGTACTGGACCGCATGGCCGGCCCGATCGAGCACCTGATCCGCAACGCGGTGGCGCACGGCATCGAGCCCGCCGCGCAGCGCCGCGCCGCGGGCAAGCCCGTCACCGGCGCGCTGACGCTGGAAGTGCAGCAGGAAGGCAACGAGGTGGTGCTGCATTTCATCGACGACGGCGGCGGGCTGGACCTGGCGCGCATCCGCGCGCGCGCGGTCGAGCGCCGGCTGCTGGCGCCGGACGACGACGCCAGCGAGGTACGCCTGACCGAGATGATCTTCACCCCCGGCTTTTCCACCGCGGAAGCGGTGTCCGAACTGGCCGGCCGCGGCGTGGGCATGGATGTGGTGCGGGCCGAGACCGTGGCGCTGGGCGGGCGCATCACGCTGGCGTCGCAGCCGGGGCAGGGCACTACCTTCACCGTGCACCTGCCGCTGACCACGGCCATCACGCAGGTGCTGGTGTTCGCGCTGGGCGCGCGCCGCTATGCGGTCCCCAGCGGCATGATCGACCAGGTGCAGCAACTGCGCGCGCCGGCGCTGCTGGACGCGTACAACCACGGGCGTGTTACCGTGGCCGGCGCCGAGGTGCCGTTCTTCTACTTCGGCGCGCTGCTGGAACAGGGCGAGGCCGCGCCCGCGGGGCGCAAGTACTCGCCGGTGGTGGTGGTGCGCAGCGGCGCCGAGCGCGTCGCCGTGCATGTCGACGACGTGGCCGGCAATCGCGAAGTGGTGGTCAAGCACATCGGCCCGCACCTGGCGCGGCTGGAGGGCATCGCCGGCGCGACCACGCTCGGCGATGGCGAGATCGTGCTGATCTATAACCCGGTGGTGCTGGCGCAGCGCTTCGTGCGCGAGCGCGGCCGCTCGCGGCCGCTCGATCCGCCGGCACTGCCGCAATCGACGCAGCAGCCGGCCGTCGCGCCGCAACCAGGCGCGGTCGCGGAACTGGCGCGCGACGGCACCGCGGAGCCGGTGGCCGGGCTGGCGACGCAGCCTACCGTGATGGTGGTCGACGATTCGCTGACCGTGCGCAAGGCCACCCAGCGCCTGCTGGGCCGCGCCGGCTACCACGTGGTGCTGGCGCGCGACGGCGTTGACGCGCTGAAGCAGCTGCAGGACGTGATGCCGGACGCGATGCTGGTCGATATCGAGATGCCGCATATGGATGGCTTCGACCTGACCCGCAACGTACGCTCCGACGCGCGCACCGCGCACCTGCCCCTGGTGATGATCACCTCGCGCACTGCCGACAAGCACCGCCGCTACGCCGAGGAAATCGGCGTCAACGTGTACCTGGGCAAGCCGTATAACGAGGATGAACTGCTGGGGACGCTGCACCGGCTGCTGGGTGAGCGGGCGGCGGGGACGGCGGGATCGGTGGCGCAGATGCTGGGGGATGGGCAGGCGGGGTGAGGGTTTGCTCCCCTCTCCCGCGCGCGGGAGAGGGGCCGGGGGTGAGGGCAGGCGGTAGCAACAGCGACCACCTTCACTTCGTTGATACTCCCGCCCTCACCCCGACCCTCTCCCGCAAGCGGGAGAGGGAGTACCCAAGCGGTCTTGCAAAGCGCATCTGTGCTTCAGCGCGCTAACCGTGCGTCAACGCCTTACCACCGCATCTGCGCATTCTTGCTGTTGGTGCTGACCGTCATGGTCTTGGTCCGCCCCTGGTACGTCGCACGCACGTTGTACGTGCCCGACGGCGCCTTCAACAGGCAACGCGGCCCGTCGGCGACAAAGCTCGCCACTTCCCTGCCGCCGCGCATCAGCTTGACGTCGACATCCGACAGGTACTCGCCGCGCGCGCCCTGCGTGAACAGCAGGCTCATGTTGTACTTGCGCGCCTGCGATTGCAGCGCGACCTGCTCGTCCTCGGCCACGCCGCCGCAGATATAGGACACCGGGCCGGCCTGGCGCTGCACCATCGCGTCGCGCGGCGGCGGCGGGGGCGGCACGGTCAGGGGCGGTTGGGGCTGCGACGGGGCTGCCACCGGCGGCGGCGCGGGCACCGCTGGTGGCGTGCCGGTGGGCGCGGGTAGCGGTGAAGCGGTTGGCGGCGGCGCCGCAGTGGCCGGCGCCGTTATGCCGGGCGCGGGCTGCGTGGCAGGCGGCATGGTGGCCGCTGGCGGCACTGTGGTGGAGGGCGGCACGGTGGCGGCCGGCGGCACGGTCGTGGCGGGCGGCGTGGTGACGCCCGGCGTCGGTACCATGGTGCCTGGCGCAGGGGCCGGTGCAGCAGTCGCTGGTGCGGCCGGGGTTGCCGGCGCGGGATTGGCATCGACCACGGGTGCCTGCGCATGGCTGGCGGCTGGCACCAGGGCCAGCAGCGCGACCACGCCGGCGCTTAGCGCGAGCACCAGGCGCTTGACGCGCGAGCGGCGTGCCAGGCGCGCTTCGACCACCTTCAGTGTACGGGTAGGGGCAAACGGGGGCAGTTGCGGCATCGTGGCCTCCTTGGCAAGCTTGAAAATCAGATGCCCCGGAGGACCCCGTCGGGATCACTCCGGGTGTCTCTTTTCCATGCTAGGGCCAAGGAACAGGCGACACTGCCGGGCGCGGTCCTACATCCGCGTCAGTCGACGGCGCATTCGCGCCGGCAAGCGGCGCGCGCGCGACTTCACTTCCGGCTCACCAGCCGCTTCGGTACCGACAGCGTCAGCGCGGCACCGACCACCAGGCACGCGGCCAGCAGGTACATGCCGGAATCGGTGCTGTGGGTCAGGTCCTTGAGCCAGCCCACCGCATACGGGCTGAGAAAGCCGGCGAGATTGCCGAGCGAGTTGATCAGCGCAATGCCCGCGGCCGCGCCGGTGCCGGCCAGGAACGCCGTGGGCAGGCTCCAGAACAGCGGCAGCGTGGTCAGGATGCCGATCGTCGCCAGCGTCAGCGCCACCATCGCCAGCGTGGTATCGCCGTGCCATTGCACCGACAGCAGCAGCCCGAGCGCGCCCGCCAGCGCCGGCACCGCGATATGCCAGCGGCGCTCGCCGCTGCGGTCGGCGCTGTACGCCACCAGCACCATGCCGACCACCGCGCAGCCATAGGGGATGGCGGTCAGCAGGCCGATATCGAGCGCGCCCTTGACGCCGGTCTGCTTGATGATGGTCGGCAGCCAGAAGCTGACGCCGTACAGGCCCATGACGAAGCAGAAGTAGATCGCGCTCATCAGCCACACGCGCGGGCTGGACATGACGGTGCGGATCGGCGGGTCTTCCTTGTGCGCGTCCTCGCTGGCGATATTGCGCTCCAGCAGCGCCTTCTCTTCGGCCGACAGCCATTTGGCGTGGGCGATGCGGTCATCCAGGTAGGCCAGCACCCACAGCCCCACCAGGATCGACGGAATGCCTTCCAGCAGGAACATCCACTGCCAGCCGGCCCAGCCGTTGTGGCCGTTGAACGACTGCATGATCCAGCCCGACAGCGGCCCGCCGATCACGCCCGACAGCGCGATCGCGGTCATGAAGAAGGTGGTGGTGCGCCCGCGGCGGTTGGCCGGGTACCAGTAGGTCAGGTACAGGATGATGCCGGGGAAGAAGCCGGCCTCGGCAATGCCCAGCAGGAAGCGCAGCACGTAGAACATGGTCGGCGTGGTGACGAACATCATCGCCGCCGAGATCGCGCCCCAGGTAATCATGATGCGCGCGATCCAGATCCGTGCGCCGACCTTGTGCAGGATCACGTTGCTGGGCACTTCGAACAGGAAGTAGCCGATGAAGAAGATGCCGGCGCCCAGGCCGTAGACCGTCTCGCTGAACTGCAGGTCGTTCAGCATCTGCAGCTTGGCGAAGCCCACGTTGACGCGGTCCAGGTAGGCCACCACGTAGCACAGCAGCAGGAAGGGCACCAGGCGCCAGCTGACCTTGCGGTAGGTGGCGTCTTCAAAGGCGGCGTCGCTGACGCCGGGGTTCACTGCGGTCGTTGTCATGCTGTCTCCTGAGGAAATGCGTTTCTGTGTGACGCGTTCTTACAGCTACGGTACGACTGGGCAAGCAGAAGGACGAAAGCGCGCGTATTCAGACGCAGCGGCCGCCGTCCACTTCGATGCAGGTGCCCGTGATGAAGGCCGCTTCGTCCGAGGCCAGGTACAGGCAGGCGTTGGCCACGTCCTGCGGCGTCGACATGCGCCCCATCGGGATGGTGGCGAGGAATTTTGCGCGGTTCTCGGGCGTGTCGGGCATGCCCATGAATTCCTCGAGCAGCGCGGTGGCGCCGATCACCGGGTTGACGCAGTTGACGCGGATATTGTCCGGGCCCAGCTCCGCGGCCATGGCCTTGCTGGCGGTGATCACCGCGCCCTTGCTGCCGTTGTACCAGACCAGCCCCGGACGCGGCCGGATGCCGGCGGTGGAAGCGATGTTGACGAACACGCCGCCGCCGCGCCGACGGAAATGCGGGACGAACGCGCGCGCCGACCAGTAGATGCTCTTGACGTTGACGGCGTAGACGCGGTCGAACTCGTCTTCGGTAACTTCCAGGATGGGCTTGTTGCGATGGGTAGTGCCGGCGTTATTGACCACGATATGCACGTCGCCGAAGACCGCAAGGGCGGCTTCGCGCATGGCCTCGGTGTCGGCTTCGCGCGAGACATCGGCGCGCACCGCGCGGGCGCGCCCGCCGGCGTCGCGGATCGCCGCGGCGACGCGCTCGGCGGCATCCTCGCGCAGGTCGGCCACCACCACGTTGGCGCCTTCGCGCGCAAAGGTATGGGCAATGCCTTCGCCGAAGCCGGAACCGCCGCCGGTGACGATCGCTACCTTGTTGGCCAGTCTCATGGCTTGTCTCCTCAGTGTTTTGGTGATGTTCGGTGCAGGGCGGGGCTAGTGCGAAAACGGCCCGCGCCCCCTCAGGGCATTCGCCACCATCATCAGCGCCAGCAGGAACGGCAGCGCGACATACAGGCACCAGTGCACGCGGTCGCCGACCACGTCGCCCCACTTGCGCTTGAACACCTGCAGCCGCGGCATGCCGGAAGGATTGGTGGCGCGCTTGTTCCGCACATGCCAGGCCATCCAGAAAAAGAAGATGGCGAAGGCGACCGACAGGAAATTGATGTTACCCATGTTGAATGGCGATGGTTTTCAGGGTGGTGAATCCGTACAGGGCCTCGAAGCCTTTCTCGCGGCCATAGCCGGACTGGCCGCTGCCGCCGAAGGGCAGCTCCACGCCGCCGCCGGCGCCGTAGTTGTTGATAAAGACCTGGCCCGCGCGCAGCTTGTGCGCCAGGCGTAGCTGGCGCCCGCCGTCGCGGGTCCAGACCCCGGCCACCAGCCCGTAGGGCGTGCCGTTGGCCAGCGCGATGGCTTCGGCCTCGGTGTCGAACGGCATCGCTGCCAGCAGCGGGCCAAACACTTCCTCCTGTGCCAGCCGGTGCGCGGGCGGCACGTCGCGGAACAGCATCGGCACCTGGTAGTAGCCGGCCTCGGGCGCCTCGGCCACGATCTGGCCCTGCGCCATCACCGCCACGCCGGCGTGCTGGGCGTCCGAGACGAAGTCCCAAACGCGCTGCTGCTGCTTGCGGCTGATCAGCGGGCCGCATTCCAGGTCAAGCTCGGACGGGCCTACACGCAGCGATTCGAATACCGAGGCCAGCCGGTCCAGCAGCAGGTCATAGACCGGTCGCTCCACCAGCAGGCGGCTGCCGGCCGAGCAGGTCTGGCCGGCGTTCTGCACGATGCCGTTGACCACCACCGGCACCAGCGCATCGAGGTCGGCATCGGCAAACACGATCTGCGGCGACTTGCCGCCTAGCTCCAGCGTCACCGGCACGTGGTTCTCGGCGGCCAGTTGCGACACCAGCTTGCCGGTCTGGGGCGAGCCGGTGAACGAGATGTGGTGGATGCCGGGATGGCGCGCCAGCGCGGCGCCGGCCTCGTGGCCGTAGCCGGTGATGAGGTTGAGCGCGCCTTCGGGCAGGCCGGCCTCGGCGGCAATCTCGGCCACGCGCAGCAGCGACAGGCAGGCATCCTCGGCCGGCTTGACCACGCAGGCGTTGCCCGCGGCCAGCGCGGCGCCGACGCTGCGCCCGAAGATCTGCAGCGGGTAGTTCCACGGGATGATGTGGCCGGTCACGCCGTGCGGCTCGCGCACCGTCAGCACGGTGTAGCCGGGGTTGTAGGGAATGGTCTGGCCGTGCAGCTTGTCGACCGCGCCGGCGTAGAACTCGAAGTAGCGCGCCACCGCGCGGGCGTCGGCGCGCGCCTGGCGCAGCGGCTTGCCGGTGTCGCGGGCCTCGAGCGCGGCCAGTTCTTCCTCGTGGGCGATCAGCGCCACGGCGACGCGGTTGAGCAGGCGCACCCGCTCGGCCGGGGCCATCTGGCCCCAGGCGCCGTCGGCGGCCTGGCGTGCCGCATGGACGGCGACGTTGATATCGGTGGCGTTGCCGCGCGCAATCTCGGCGAAGGGCTCGCCGTTGGACGGATCGAAGACCTTGATGCGCAGGCCGTTGTCGGGCGCGATCAGGCGGTTGGCGACGAAGTGCTGGGCGTGCATGGTTGGCTCCGGGGCAGCATTGGGGGCAGCAGGGGCTGCGGCTATTCAGTGTCGGCTGAAGAATGCGCCATTATCGCCGACGCCGGCGTCGCTGCAACGCGTTGCAGCGGGCTGGGGAAGCCACGACGGGCGGCGGCTTGTCAGCAACCGGTCAGGCGCGAGCCGCTATAATGCCCGCCATCCGACAACACAGCGCAGGCATCTGGAGAACCGCATGAGCTTCAACCTCGTATCCCCGGGCAAGGACATCCCCAACGATTTCAACGTCATCATCGAGATCTCGGCCCAGAGCGATCCGGTGAAGTACGAGGCCGACAAGGAAACCGGCCTGCTGTTCGTCGACCGCTTCATCGGCACCGGCATGCGCTATCCGGCCAACTACGGCTACATCCCGCAGACGCTGTCGGGCGATGGCGACCCGGTCGACGTGCTGGTGCTGTCGCCGTTCCCGATCCTCGCCGGCGCCGTGGTGCGCTGCCGCGCACTCGGCATGCTGAAGATGACCGACGAGTCCGGCGTCGACGCCAAGCTGGTCGCTGTGCCGGTCGACAAGCTGTCGCCGGCCACCGCCTACATGAAGGGCCTGTCCGACGTGCCGCAAAACCTGCTGGACCAGATCAAGCACTTCTTTGAGCACTACAAGGCACTGGAAGCCGGCAAGTGGGTCAAGGTCGAAGGCTGGGCCGGCATCGAGGAAGCCCACAAGGAAATCACCGACGGCGTCGCCAACTACAAGAAGTAAGCTGAACGCTCGCTGAACAAGCACCCTGCAGCCCCGCTTAGGCGGGGTTTTTTATTGCCGTGTGCTTGATGCGCGTTAGCACCCGGCCAGGTGGCGTGCGCTACGCTGGGCGGGTACTGACAACAGGAGTCCCCATGCAACCCGTGACCGAAATCCAGGCATCGCCGCACACCCTGCCGTCGTCGCGCCGCTATGACCGGCTGGCGGTGTCCTTCCATTGGGCGGTGTTCGTGCTGGTGGCGCTGGCCTATGCCGCGATCGAGCTGAAGGGCAGCTTCGCCAGGGGCACGCCGCCGCGCGCGCTGGCCATGGCGGTGCATGAATGGGCCGGCGCGCTGGTGCTGGTGCTGGCCCTGCCGCGCCTGCTGTGGCGCCTGCTGCGCGGCGCGCCCGCGCCAGAGCCGGGCGCGCGCTGGATGCAGCTGGCCGGCGCGGCCATGCACTGGGTGCTGTACCTGTTCATCCTGGCCCAGCCGTTGCTGGGCCTGCTGGCGATGAATGCCGGCGGCCATCTGCTGGCGCTGCCGGCACTGGGCATCGAAGTGCCGGCACTGGTCGCACCCGATCCGGCGCTGAAGGACAGCGTCAAGGACCTCCACGAAACCCTGGGCACCGCGTTCTACCTGGTCATCGGCCTGCACGCGATGGCATCGCTGTTTCATCACTACATGCTGGGCGACGACACGCTGCGGCGCATGTGGCGCTGAGCGACGCAGGCGTCAGGCGCGCGCGAACGGGTTGCGTTCGCCCAGCTCGTCCAGGTAGGCGTCGATGCCCTGGCGCTCGCGCGCCAGGAAGCGCTCGACGGCATCGGCGAAGGCCGGGTGCGCGAGCCAGTGGGCAGAGCGCGTGGCCACCGGCAGGAAGCCGCGCGCCATCTTGTGCTCGCCCTGCGCGCCGCCCTCGAAGGTGCCGATGCCATGCTCGATGCAGAACTCGAGCGGCTGGTAGTACGCGGTCTCGAAATGCAGGCAGGGGTGGTATTCCAGCGCGCCCCAGTAGCGCCCGTAGAGCGTGCTGACTTCCGGCGCCGCGTCGTAGACCAGCAGCGAGCTGGCGATGGGCTGGCCCGCGCGCTCGGCGATCACCAGCAGCAGGTGCTGCGGCATGGCGGCGCCGATGCGGCGGAAGAAGTCCAGGTTCAGGTAGGGCGTGGAATGGTGCTCGCGGTAGGTCTGGCGATAGCAGCGGTTGAAGAACTTCCACGCCTCGTCGTCGATCTCGGCACCGCGCAGGCGGCGGAAGGTGATGCCGGCCTGCGCCACCTGACGGCGCTCGGCGCGGATGTTCTTGCGCTTCTTCTGCGACAGCGTGGCGAGGAAGTCGTCGAAGCTGCCGTAGCCGTCATTGGTCCAGTGGAACTGCACGCCGTGCCGCATCAGCATGCCGGCCTGCGCCATCAGCGCGGCCTCGGCCTCGTCCGGAAACAGGATGTGCAGCGACGACATCTGGCTGTCGGCGGCGAGCGCCAGCGCCACCTGCAGCAGCAGCCGGCGCGCCTCGGCGTCTTCGGCCAGCAGCCGCGCGCCGCGTACCGGCGTGAACGGGATCGCCGCCAGCCACTTGGGGTAGTACTCGATGCCGTTGCGCGCATAGGCGTCGGCCCAGGCCCAATCGAAGACATACTCGCCATAGGAATGCGCCTTGGCGTATAGCGGCATGGCGGCGGCGAGCCGTTGCGGGCGGCCGGCCGAGGGCGGCGCCCATAGGGTCAGGTAGCGCGGATGCCATCCGGTGTCCGGGCATGCGCTGCCGCTGGCGTGCAGCGCATGCAGGAAGGCGTGCTTGAGGAAGGGCGTGGCGTCGGCGTGGCGGGCCACCAGGGCGTCCCAGGCGGCGGCATCGATCTGGCCCAGGTCGGAGACGATCTCCGTACGGTATTGCGGGGCGGCGTCGCCCGCTTCGCTGCGCGTTTGCCGTGCCGGCTGGCCCTGCCCGGGCACGCATGGTTCAGACTGCATTGCACCAGTTCCCTCTGTGGACCGGTCGAGTCTACCGGAAACCCCGCGCCGGAGTTGGCGTCGTAAAATGGAGCATCCTGGTCAATAGTGCTTTCGCAGGCATCCACGGATGCCGCGGGCGACCCGCACGCTTGCGGCTGGTCCAACGGCCCACCGCACGACTCCCAACACCAAGGCCCGATATGAAAAACCTGTTTTTCAACCTGTATTCGCATGGCTTTGCGCGCGTCGCGGTGGGCGTGCCGGTCTGCCGCGTGGCCGACCCGGCCTTCAACGCCAACGAGACCATTGCCCTGGCGACGCAGGCGGCGCAGCGCGGCGCCGTGCTGGTCGCGTTCCCGGAGCTGGGGCTGTCGGCCTACACCTGCGACGACCTGTTCCACCAGCGCGCGCTGCTGGATGCCTGCCAGGCGGCGCTGGCCACCATCGTCGAGGCCTCGCGCAAGCTGCCGGCGGCACTGGTGGTGGGCATGCCGCTGCGGGTCGAGCATCAGCTCTTCAACTGCGCCGTGGTGGTGGCGCGAGGGCGCATCCAGGGCGTGGTGCCCAAGACCTACCTGCCCAACTACTGGGAGTTCTATGAGGCGCGGCAGTTCAGCGCCGCCGACAACGCCGCGGTCGATTCGATCGAACTGCTGGGCCAGCAGGTGCCGTTCGGCGCCGGCCTGCTGTTCGAGCTCGAAGACATCCCCGACTTCCGCTTCCACGCCGAAATCTGCGAGGACGTATGGGTGCCGATTCCGCCGTCGTCGTTCGCGGCGCTGGCCGGGGCCACCGTGCTGGTCAACCTGTCGGCATCGAATATCGTGGTGGGCAAGTCGGGCTACCGGCACCAGCTGGTGTCCCAGCAGTCGGCGCGCTGCCTGGCGGCCTACCTGTACACCTCGGCCGGCAAGGGCGAGTCGTCCACCGACCTGGCCTGGGACGGCCAGGCGCTGATCTGCGAGAACGGCGAGCTGCTGGCCGAGTCCGAGCGCTTTGCCGACACCTCGCACCTGCTGTTCGCCGATATCGACGTCGAGCGGCTGTCGCGAGAGCGCATGCACCAGGTCACCTTCGGCCACTCGGTGCGGCGGCACAAGGCCGAGGTGGACCAGTTCCGCGTGGTCCGCTTCCCGCTCGACCTGACGCTGGAGAAGTCGCTGCCGCTGGAGCGCAACGTGGCGCGCTTCCCTTACGTGCCGGCCGATCCGCGTCAGCGCGACGAACGCTGCATGGAGGTCTACAACATCCAGGTGCAGGCGCTGGTGCAGCGGCTGTCGGCGAGCAAGATCAGCAAGGTCGTGATCGGCGTCTCGGGGGGGCTGGATTCCACCCACGCGCTGCTGGTGTGCGCCAAGGCGATGGACCGGCTGGGCCTGCCGCGCGCCAATATCCTTGCCTACACCATGCCGGGCTTTGCCACCAGCGGCCGCACGCTGCAGCAGGCGCGCCAGCTGATGCAGGTGGTGGGCTGCAGCGCGACCGAGATCGATATCCGGCCGTCGTGCCTGGCTATGCTGAAGGACCTGGGCCACCCCTATGCCGCCGGTGAAAAGGTCTACGACGTGACCTTCGAGAACGTGCAGGCGGGCGAGCGCACCAACCACCTGTTCCGGCTGGCCAACTACAACCATGCCATCGTGATCGGCACCGGCGACCTGAGCGAGCTGGCGCTGGGCTGGTGCACCTATGGCGTGGGCGACCACATGTCGCACTACAACGTCAACGCCAGCGTGCCCAAGACGCTGATCTCGCACCTGGTGCGCTGGGTCGCCGAGACCGGGCAGGTGGGCGAGGGTGGCTCCGACGTGCTGCTGGCGGTGCTCGATACCGACATCAGCCCGGAGCTGATTCCCGGCGACAGCAACCACGGCCCCGAGCAGAAGACCGAAAGCACCATCGGCCCGTACGAGCTGCAGGACTTCAACCTCTACTACACGCTGCGCTTCGGCTTTGCCCCGTCGAAGATTGCCTTCCTGGCGCAGCATGCCTGGGGCGACCGCGAGCGCGGCATCTGGCCCAACGGCCCGCATGTGGTGCGCAAGCAGTACGGCCTGCCCGACATCAAGCGCAACCTGGCGATCTTCCTGGACCGCTTCTTCCGCACCAGCCAGTTCAAGCGCTCGTGCGTGCCAAATGCGCCCAAGGTCGGCTCGGGTGGCTCTCTGTCGCCGCGCGGCGACTGGCGCGCGCCCAGTGATTCGGAGTCGGTGGTGTGGCTGGCGGATCTGGAGAAGGTGCCGGACTGAGCGCCGGGCCCGGTTGACTTGGCGCTGGAGTGCCGGTTTATGCACAGGTTCTCCAGCGGCTGCCCACAGGGTTATCCACAGGCGCGAACGGCTCCGGATGCGCGCCAGCCCACGCAATGGCCGCGCCGGCCGTGGCGCTGGCGGAAATGCAAGCGCGCAAGGGCTGTTAAAATGCCCTCCGGAGAGCGCCGCGTCCGCGGCGATGCGCCGCCAGGCGCGTGAACAAACGATAAACAGGGGCCAGTCATGAAGCAGATTACCGCCATCATCAAACCGTTCAAGCTCGACGAGGTGCGTGAAGCCCTGGCTGACGTCGGCGTGACCGGGCTGACGGTGACCGAAGTAAAGGGATTTGGCCGCCAGAAAGGGCATACCGAGCTGTACCGCGGCGCCGAGTACGTGGTCGACTTCCTGCCCAAGATCAAGATCGAAGTAGTGGTGGCCGAGAACCAGCTCGATACCGTGCTGGACGCCATCGTCAAAGCCGCCCACACCGGCAAGATCGGCGACGGCAAGATCTTCGTCACGGAAATCGAGCGTGTAATCCGCATCCGCACCGGTGAGCAGGACGAAGCCGCGGTCTGAGTCATCGACCAGATCCAAGCGAAACGCCGCCTTGCAGGGCGGCGTTTTCATTGGCGGGTACGCCTTGGCCGCCGCTCAGCTGGGCAGCTTCCAGCCATAGCGCACCGACGCCAGGCGCATGGCGATGATCGCCAGCGCGCCGGTCAGCAGCGCCGCCTCCTGGTGCACCTCGACCCAGGTCAGGCCGATATAGATCCAGCAGCCGATGAACGAGCAGGTGGCATAGGGCGAGCGGTCGCGCAGGATCATCGGCACTTCATTGCACAGCACGTCGCGCACCACGCCGCCGAACACGGCCGAGATGATGCCCATCATGACCGCCACGGTGGGCGTCATCTGCGCCACCAGCGCCAGCGAGGCGCCGGTCACCGAGAACAGCCCGAGCCCGATGGCGTCGGCCACGATCATGGCCCGGTCCGAGGCCACCCGGCTGACCACGCGCAGCACGAACGACGCGCCGAACGACATCGCGAAGATCAGCAGCACATAGCCTTCATGGTCGACCCAGTAGAACGGGCGCCGGTCGAGCAGCACGTCGCGCACGGTGCCGCCGCCGAAGGCGGTGGCAAACGCCACCACGAAGGTGCCGACCACGTCCAGGCGCTGCTTGCGCGCGTCGACCACGCCCGAAACCGCGAAGGCGAGCACGCCGATCACCTCCATGATGTGGAGGATCAGGGGCAGCCGCCCCATCAGCAACTCGAGCGGAAGATGCATCCGGGCGCGGCGTCAGGCGCGCGGCTGGCGCAGCAGCACCATCAGCGCGCCGGCGCCGCCTTCGGCCTCGCGCGCCTGCACGAAGGCCAGCACTTCCTCCTTCTGCACCAGCCAGCTGCGCACCTTGCCCTTGAGCACCGGCAGCTTGTCGGGCGAGCCCAGGCCCTTGCCGTGGATCACGCGCACGCAACGCACGCCGTTGCGCACCGAGCGGCGCAGGAACTCGGCCAGCGCCTCGCGCGCCTCGTCGCTGCGCAGGCCGTGCAGGTCGACCTTGTCCTGCGGCACCCATTCGCCGCGGCGCAGCTTGCGCACCACGTCCATGCCGATGCCGGGGCGGCGGAACGAAAGCGTCTCGTCGGTCTCGAGCAGGCTTTCGACATCGAACTCGTCCGACAGCGACGCCTGCAGCACCGCCTGGTCGTTACGCTGCGACTGCACCGGCACGGGCGCGGGCTTGCTGGGGGGATGGTGGGCGCGGTTGCGGTCGCGCAGCTGGCTGACCTGGCCCACGCTGGTGCGGAACACATCGGCTTCGGCGCGGGCCCGTTCGGCCGCCTGCTCGGCGGCGAGGCGCTCGGCTTCGCGGCGCTCGGTCTCGGCCTTGAGAGTGTCGCGCAGCCTGGCAAGGTCGTTCAGGCCGAGGCGTTGGGGCGGTCGGTCGGGTTTGCGGGCGCCGTGCGTCATTGAAAAAAATCTCCGGAGGCTCGGCGCCGATTATATCGACTGGCGGGGCCCCGGGCGGGCCCGCGCCCGTGTGACGCGCCGGCGGCGGTGATGAGCGGCCGGCGGAGGGGTTGCTTACTTCAGGGCTTCGACGAAGCGCTGCGCGTCCAGCGCGGCCATGCAGCCGGTGCCGGCGCTGGTAATGGCCTGGCGGTAGACGTGGTCCTGCACGTCGCCGGCGGCGAACACGCCCGGCACGCTGGTGGCGGTGGCATCGCCCTGCAGGCCCGACTTGGTCACCAGGTAGCCGTTTTCCATGGCCAGCTGGCCGGTGAACAGGTCGGTGTTGGGCTTGTGGCCGATGGCGATAAAGACGCCGGCCAGCTTCAGGTCTTCGGTCTGCCCGGTCTTGGTGCCGCGCACGCGGATGCCGGTCACGCCGGACTCGTCGCCCAGCACTTCGTCCAGCACGCTGTCGTAGCGGATCACCACGCGGCCTTCCTTCTCGCGCTGCAGCAGGCGGTCGACCAGGATCGGCTCGGCGCGGAAGCTGTCGCGGCGGTGAATCACGGTGACCTTGCTGGCGATATGCGACAGGTACAGCGCTTCTTCGACGGCGGTATTGCCGCCGCCGACCACGGCCACTTCCTGGTTCTTGTAGAAGAAGCCATCGCAGGTGGCGCAGGCCGACACGCCGCGGCCCATGAACGATTCTTCGGACGGCAGGCCCAGGTACTGGGCCGAGGCGCCGGTGGCGATGATCAGCGCGTCGCAGGTATATTCGCCGGCGTCGCCGATCAGCGTGAACGGGCGGGCCGGCTGGCCGTGCTCGTCGACCAGCTTGGCGGTATGGATGTGATCGAAGATGATTTCGGTCTTGAATTCCTCGGCGTGCGCCAGCAGGCGCTGCATCAGCTCGGGGCCCTGCACGCCCTTGGCATCGCCCGGCCAGTTCTCGACGTCGGTGGTGGTCATCAGCTGGCCACCCTGGGCCAGGCCGGTGATCAGCACCGGTTCCAGGTTGGCGCGGGCCGCGTAGACCGCGGCGGTGTAGCCGGCGGGACCGGAACCGAGAATCAGCACTTTTGCGTGTTTTGCCATGATGCGTTCCTGTGGCCGGTGCCGCATGGTGCGCACCGGCATTGCTCGAAAGCGACATTATAAGAGGAGCCGCATTTGCTCACTGTTGCAAATTCCAATGGGTGCGATAGTCTCGGGCCACGTTAAAATGGCCGCCACGATGCCTGTCCGTCACCCGGCTAACCAGCGCCGTCCGCCGGCGGCATCGGTCCGAAACCGATCCGGAATCCCCTAACACGCGAGTTTCAACCAGGCATGGCCCGAGCTACCACGACCACCCGCACCGATCCCTCAGCCTTGCCATCCCGCATCGGCAAACTGCTGGGCGAGGTCCGCTGGTTCCTGCTGCTGGCCGTCACGCTGGGTTTCCTGTGCGTGCTGGCCAGCTACAGCAAGACCGATCCCGGCTGGTCCCATGCCAACCAGGTGGCCGATATCCATAACCTGGGCGGCCGCGTCGGCGCCTGGGTGGCGGATGTGCTGTTCTTCATCTTCGGCTTTTCCGCCTACTGGCTGGCGGTGCTGCTGGTGCGCCGCTGCTGGCGCGGCTGGCGCACGCTGACCGCCGAGCTGCCCGAGCGCACCGACCACGGCCTGCACCGCCAGGGCGTCACCGTCAGCTGGATCGGCTTCGCGCTGACACTGTTTTCCAGCATGGGCCTGGAGGCGATCCGCATGTACCCGCTGCGCGCCGCGCTGCCGCGCGCGCCCGGCGGGGTGCTGGGCGACCTGCTCGGCGGCTGGCTGCAGGTGGCGCTGGGCTTTACCGGCGCAACCCTGCTGCTGTTGCTGCTGCTGGCGATCGGGCTGTCGCTGTTCTTCCATTTCTCGTGGCTCTCCGTGGCCGAGCAGATCGGCGGCTTTGTCGAGACCCTGTTCCTGGGCTTCAAGGCCCGCCGCGAGAGTAAGCAGGACCGCATCATCGGCGAGGCTGCCAAGACCGAGCGCAAGGAAACCGTCGAGGTCCAGCGCGTGCGCATCGAAGAGGCGGCGCCGGTGCAGATCGTGCGCCCCCAGGCCGTGCCCAAGCACGAGCGCGTCGAGCGCGAGAAGCAGCAGCCGCTGTTCGCCGATATCCAGGACTCGGACCTGCCGCCGCTGTCGCTGCTGGACCCGATCCCGCCGCACCAGGAAACCGTCAGCGCCGAAACCCTCGAATTCACCTCGCGCCTGATCGAGAAAAAGCTCAAGGACTTCGGGGTCGAGGTCAAGGTGGTGGCGGCCTACCCGGGCCCGGTCATCACCCGGTACGAGATCGAGCCCGCCACCGGGGTCAAGGGCAGCCAGGTGGTGAACCTGGCGCGCGACCTGGCGCGTTCGCTGTCGCTGGTGTCGATCCGCGTGGTCGAGACCATCCCCGGCAAGAACTACATGGGGCTGGAGCTGCCCAACCCGAAGCGCCAGACCGTGCGGCTGTCGGAAATCCTGGGCTCGCAGGTCTACAACGAGAGCGCGTCCAGCCTGACCATGGCGCTGGGCAAGGACATTGCCGGCAAGCCGATGGTGGCCGACCTGGCGCGCATGCCGCACTGCATGGTGGCCGGCACCACCGGCTCGGGCAAGTCGGTGGGCATCAACGCGATGATCCTGTCGCTGCTGTACAAGGCCAAGCCCGAAAGCGTGCGCCTGATCCTGATCGACCCGAAGATGCTTGAAATGAGCGTCTACGAAGGCATCCCGCACCTGCTGTGCCCGGTGGTGACCGACATGCGCCAGGCCGGCAACGCGTTGAACTGGGCCGTCGGCGAGATGGAGCGCCGCTACAAGCTGATGAGCAAGCTGGGCGTGCGCAACCTGGCCGGCTACAACAAGAAGATCGACGAGGCCGCGGCGAAGGAAGAGAAGATCCCGAACCCGTTCAGCCTGACCCCGGACGCGCCGGAGCCGCTGGACAAGCTGCCCACCATCGTCATCGTCATCGACGAGCTGGCCGACCTGATGATGGTGGTTGGCAAAAAGGTGGAAGAGCTGATCGCGCGCATCGCGCAGAAGGCTCGCGCCGCCGGCCTGCACCTGGTGCTGGCCACGCAGCGCCCGTCGGTGGACGTGATCACCGGCCTGATCAAGGCCAACGTGCCGACCCGGATCGCATTCCAGGTCAGCAGCAAGATCGATTCGCGCACCATCCTCGACCAGCAGGGCGCCGAAACGCTGCTGGGCATGGGCGACATGCTCTACCTGGCGCCTGGCACTGGCCTGCCGGTGCGCGTGCACGGCGCCTTTGTCTCGGACGAGGAAGTCCACCGCGTGGTGGAAAAACTCAAGGAGTCGGGCGAGGCCAACTACATCGAGGGCATCCTGGAAGGCGGCCTGACCGATGACGGCGGCGGTGGCGATGGTTTCGGCGGCGGCGCCGGCATCGGTGGTGGTGGCGGCGAAGCCGATCCGCTGTACGACCAGGCGGTCGAGGTGGTGCTGAAGAACCGGCGCGCGTCGATCTCGCTGGTGCAGCGCCACCTGCGCATCGGCTACAACCGCGCCGCGCGGCTGCTCGAGGACATGGAGAAGGCCGGGCTGGTCTCGGCCATGTCGGGCAACGGCAACCGCGACATCCTGGTGCAGGGTGGCGGCGCCGCGAGGGAAGATGACTGAGCGCCGCTCGCGCGGCCTTCGGCATATCCCTCGTAATATCCGGTTACCCGCCGGCGCGCGGCGCGCGGAATCCCCGCGCCGGCGGCGGCTCTAAATGGACAGGTCGCACGCGCCCGGCCCCTATGCGATACGGCGGTGCGCGGCACCACCCCTACCACTACCAGGACCCCAACCATGCGAAACCGCATCCTCGTGTCGGCTTGCGCCGCGCTGGCGATGTTTGCGCTGCAGGCGCCGGCCCACGCCGCCGCCACCGACCAGCTGCAGAGCTTTGTGACCGGCGTGAAGAGCGCGCGCGGCGAATTTACGCAGCGCCAGGTCAAGGGGCAGGGCGCCAACGTCAAGGTGACCGGCACCTCCAGCGGCACCTTCGTGTTCTCGCGCCCGGGCAAGTTCACCTGGCGCTATACCAAGCCCTACGAGCAGCTGCTGCAGGCCGACGGCCAGACCCTGTACATCTATGACAAGGACCTGAACCAGGTCACCGAGCGCAAGCTCGACGGCGCGCTGGGCTCCAGCCCGGCGGCGATCCTGTTCGGCAGCAACGATCTCGACAAGAACTTCGTGGTCAGGAACGGGCCGACGCGCGATGGCGTGGAATGGCTGGAGCTGACGCCCAAGGCCAAGGACACGCAGTTCGAGCGCATCGGCATCGGCTTCAAGGGCGGCAATCTCGAGGCGATGGAGCTGCGCGACGCGTTCGGCAACACCACGCTGCTGACCTTCACCGGCATGCAGAAGAACCCGCCGCTGGCGGCCGATGCGTTCCGGTTCACGGTGCCCAAGGGCGCCGACGTGATGAAGCAATGAGGGCCGCCATGATCGATGCGCACGAAGGGTCGTCAGGATCGGGCGGAATGTATCGTCGCGGTGGCGCGGCGTTGCTGGCCGGCGCTGGCTTGCTCGCGCTGGCGGCATGCGCCAGCAGCGGCGGCGGCGCCAGCAAGTTCGACGTCGATGCCTTCCTGCGCGCGCCGGACTCGGCGTTGCCCGAGGTGGTCGGCAATCCGGCCTTCCTCGCGGCCACCCGCGTGCCCGCCAACGAATGTGCGGTGATGCTGCAATCGACCAGCACCGGCGTGCTGGAAGACCTGCCGCCGAGCAGCAACGCGCGCGGCCCGGCCTGGCTGCTGCATCCGAAGGACAAGCCTGGCCAGGTATGGCTGGTGGTCAGCGAGGCCGGCGGCGAACGTACCTGCCACGGCCCGCTGCCCGCCGACGCGATGAAGACCCTGGCCAACCGCGCCCGGGGCTGAGCCGCACGCGAGCCGGCGCCTGCTGCGGCTCAGTGCCGCTCAGTGCCGCTCAGTGCGGCTTGATGGCGATCTTCAGCACGCCGTCGCGCTGGTTGGCGAACAGGTCGTACGCCGCGACGATATCCTCCAGCGGGTAGTGATGGGTCACCAGCAGGCCCAGGTCGACGCGGCCCGATTCGATCACGTTTACCAGGCGGCGCATGCGTTCCTTGCCGCCGGGGCACAGCGCCGTGTTGATCTTGTGGTCGCCCAGCCCGGCGGCAAACGCCGACAGCGGGATGGTCAGGTCGCTGGAATACACCCCCAGGCTGGACAGCGTGCCGCCGGGCTTGAGCACGCGCAGCGCCTGCTCGAAGGTCGCCTGGGTGCCGAGCGCCTCGATCGAGGCATCGACGCCGCGGCCGCCCGTCAGCTTCATGATTTCATCCACCACGTCGCAGTTGCGGAAATTCAGCGCGACGTCCGCGCCCATCTTGCGCGCGATCTCGAGCCGGTGATCGTTGCCATCGATGGCGATGATGGTGGTGGCGCCGCAGAGCCGGGCACCAGCGGTCGCGCACAGGCCGATCGGACCCTGCGCGAACACCGCGACGGTGTCGCCGATGCGGATGTTGGCATTTTCCGCGCCCTTGAAGCCGGTCGACATGATGTCGGGGCACATCAGCACCTGCTCATCGGTGAGCCCGTCCGGGATCGGGGCGAGGTTGGCCTGCGCATCGGGCACCAGCACATATTCCGCCTGGGTGCCGTCGATCAGGTTGCCGAAACGCCAGCCCGCGGTAGCCTTGTAGCCATGGCAGCCGCACAGCCCCTGCGGCACCAGATAGCTGCCATCCTGCGAGGCCACGCCATCCTGCGCCGCGTAGGAATTGAAGTTGGGGCAGATCGCGCCGGCAATGACGCGCTGGCCTTCGCGGTAGCCGGCCACCGCGCTGCCCAGCTTCTCGATCACGCCGACCGGCTCGTGGCCCACTGTCAGGCCCCGGGCGACCGGGTATTCGCCCTTGAGGATATGCACGTCGGTGCCGCAGATCGTGGTGGTGGTGATGCGGACCAGCGCATCGTTGGGGCCGACATCGGGGATGGGCTTGTCGGCCAGTTCGATCCGGCCGGGCTCGACAAAGATGGCGGCTTTCATCATTGCGGTCATGCGTTTCTCCCAGTGGGTACGGGTGGGGCGAATGGGCCTGGCCGTTGCCAGGCCTGCCTGATTCCTTGATAGCACCCATGGGTTATAGGCTGGTTTATCCAGGTCAAGCGCGGACCAGACAGCGAAAACGCCGTCGCCGCGCCAATCCGGCAAAAGTTTCAGATCTGAGTGAAAAGAAACTGAACCCCATGCGGCACCATGTGTCCCAGAATCCTCTGACTCGCCACCCCTGACAGGAGCCTCCCAATGATTACGATGCTTGCCATGATGCGCAGCCGGACCCATCAACTGCTGTGGCTGGCCGCGGGCGGCGCGTTGATGGCCGGCTGCGCGGCCGCCCCGACGGAGCCAGCGGCGCCGGCACCGGCGCCGGGCCCGCAAGGTTCGCTCGGCACGCCGGCCGGCTGTGCGGCGGACAAGCTGGCCGACGACGCGCTGGTCGGCAAGCCCGAGGCCGAAGCCATCGGCCTGCTGCAAGGCTGCACTTGGCGGCTGGGCGAACGCGACGGCCAGCAGTTCCCCGGCACCATGGACTACAACCCGCAGCGACGCACACTGGGAATCAAGGCCGGCAAGGTGGTGTGGGTGCGGCGCGGCTGAGGCCGCGTTCATGCCGGTGTTGACGGGTCATCTTGACCCGGCGCAAGCGCCGCCCAACATGACAGAAATGTAATTTGACCGCCTGAACAAGAATCAATATTGTTTTCCGCTAACCGGAATCCAAACACCGGGCGGCCTTGGGGGTGCCCGGCGGCTGCCCAAACCATGCTGGGGAGCCAACCGCGTGAAAACCACCATCCGAACCTTGCTGCCGCGCGCCGCGGCACTGGCCCTGCTGACGCTGCCGCTTGCCGCGGCGGCCCAGGAAAAGGTGCTCAACCTCTACACCGCGCGGCACTACCAGACCGACGAGGCGCTGTACGCCAACTTCACCAAGCAGACCGGCATCAAGATCAACCGCATCGAAGGCCAGGAAGATCCGCTGCTGGAGCGCATTCGCAACGAAGGCGCCAACAGCCCGGCGGACGTGTTCATCACGGTGGATATCGGGCGCCTGTGGCGCGCCCAGCAAGCCGGCGTGTTCGCGCCGGTGAAGTCCAAGGTGCTGGAGTCGCGCATCCCGGCCAACTACCGCGATCCCAATGGCGAGTGGTTCGGCTTCTCGGCACGCGGCCGCGTGATCGCCTACAACAAGGCCGCGGTCAAGGCCGGCGACATTGCCAACTATGAAGACCTGGCCGATCCCAAGTGGAAGGGCAAGGTCTGCACGCGTTCCAGCGGCCATGTCTACAACCTGTCGCTGATCTCCAGCCTGATCGCCCACGACGGCGAGGCCCGAACCGAGCAATGGGCGCGCGGCGTGGCCGCCAACCTGGCACGCGTGCCCAAGGGCGGCGACACCGACCAGCTCAAGGCGGTTGCCGCCGGCGAGTGCGACGTGGCCATTGCCAACACCTACTACATCGCGCGCCTGCTGAAGTCGACCAAGCCCGAAGACAAGGCCGTGGCCGAAAAGCTGGGCGTGGTGTGGCCCAACCAGTCGAGCCAGGGCGTGCACATGAACGTCTCGGGCGGCGGCATGCTCAAGCACGCGCCGAACAAGGAAGCGGCGGTCAAGTTCCTGGAGTACCTGGCCAGCGACGAGGCGCAGCGGTACTTTGCCGACGGCAACAACGAATGGCCGGTGGTCAGGGGCGTGAAAGTCAGCAACCCCGTGCTCGAGGCGCTGGGCGAGTTCAAGTCCGATGCCATCAACGTGGCCGAGCTGGGCAAGTACCAGCCGCAGGCGCAGAAGCTGGTGGATCGGGCGGGGTTCAAGTAAAGCCGAAGGATGGCTTGACTCTGGTTTGCTCCCTCTCCCGCGCGCGGGAGAAGGAGCAAACAAGCGGTTGCCAATTTGTCGGCAGCCAGACCCTTGCTGTCACAGCAAGAACCGCTTGTTCCCCGTCACCTGCGTCGGTTCAACCTTGCGGAACGTCAGCTTGACGCTGCTGTTGAGTCGCCGCCCCGCCTGTCTGCGCACCAGCGCCCGATGCAGCAGCCCCTTGTGGCCGACCGTGCCTTCGGCATAGGGCTGGTGCGGGGGCGAGCCCAGCGCCATTGCCGCCAGCGCCTGGTTGCGCTCTGCGGCGCTCTTCTCCAGCAGCTTGTCCAGCGCCATGCGCGCCCGCACCTGTGCCGCCAGCGCGGTATCGCCCGGGTTGGCGCGGGCGCGCTCGGCATCCCATGGCAGTTGCACCTTGCCGGCCAGCCGGCGCAGCGCGGCGCGCAGTTCGGCGCCATCCATGCGGGTCTCCTGCACGATCCATACGGCATCGTGGCGCACCGCCGCCTCGGCATCGGCCATGCGGCGCACCAGTGCCGGCTGCAGCGCGGGCGCCGAAAATTGCCGCGCGCGGCGGACCGCGTTGAGGGCGATGCGGCGTACCTGAGGGTTGGCATGGTCGAACAGGTCGTCGATCACGCGCGCGGCGGTGTCGGCCGAGCCGATCATCTCGGCCAGCTGTCCGGCCAGCGAGACTTCTTCCACGCCGCTCAGCCTGGTGCGGCTGAGCCGGTTCAACTTGAACAGCAG
Source organism: Cupriavidus nantongensis (assembly GCF_041726985.1). Lineage (GTDB taxonomy): Bacteria > Pseudomonadota > Gammaproteobacteria > Burkholderiales > Burkholderiaceae > Cupriavidus > Cupriavidus nantongensis_A. Next base: position 754,554 of record NZ_CP168303.1, read on the forward strand.
GATGTGATATCGCAGCATAGGCTCTTGCGCGGCGGGCATGCCGCGGGTCGCGCCCGGGCGGATGCCGGGCCATAAGAGGCTATCGGCGCGAGGTGCGCGCGACTTTAGCGCGGCCAGCGCGGCTCAGTGCTGGGCCTGGCGGCGGATCGTGCGCGACAGCACGATCACCGGCAGCAGCCCGACCGCGACGATCACCAGCGAGGCGGTGGCGGCCTCGGTCAGGCGTTCGTCGGCGGCCAGGTTGTAGGCCTGCACCGCCAGCGTGTCGAAATTGAACGGCCGCATCACGAAGGTGGCCGGCAATTCCTTCATCACGTCGACAAAGACGATCAGCGCGGCGGTCAGCAGGCTGCCGCGCAGCATCGGCAAATGCACGCGGCGCAGCGTGGCCCCTGGGCCATGGCCAAGGCTGCGCGCGGCGGCGTCCATGCTGGGCGTGATCTTGCCCAGCCCGGCGTTGACGGTCTGCAGCGCCACGCCCAGGAAGCGCACCAGCAGCGCATAGACCAGCGCGGCGATGCCGCCGGTCAGCAGCAGCCCCACCGAGACCCCGAACTGCTGCTGCAGCCAGGCCGACAGCGCATTGTCCAGCCGCGCCACCGGCACCAGCACCCCCACCGCGATGACCGAGCCCGGCAGCGCATAGCCCATGCCGCACACCCGGGTCAGCCCGCGCATCAGCCAGCTGCGCTTGCCGTTGACCGCGCGCGCGGCATAGCCCACCGCCAGCGCGACCGCCACGGCCGCCAGCGCGGTGGCGCTGGCCAGCAGGAAGCTGTTGCGCACCAGGCCGACGAAGCGCGGGCCGAACTGGGCGTCGCCATCGGTAAAGGCCATGCGGCACAGCATCAGCGCGGGCACCACGAAGCCCAGCAGCACCGGCACCAGGCACGCCGCCAGCGCCAGCCAGCCGCGCGCACCGCCCAGGGTCCAGGCCGTGGCGCGGCGCTGGTTGCCGAACACCTGCGCGCGGCCGCGGCTGGCGCGCTCCATCAGCAGGATCGCGGCGACGAACAGCAGCATGCAGGCCGACAGCTGCGCCGCGGCGTTCTTGTCGCCCAGCGAGAACCAGGCGCGGTAGATGCCGGTGGAGAAGGTCGGTATGGCGAAATAGGCGACGGTGCCGAAGTCCGCCAGCGTTTCCATCATCGCCAGCGCGGTACCGGCGACGATGCCAGGTCGCGCCAGCGGCAGCACCACGCGCCAGAGCCGGCTCCAGGCGCCATGGCCAAGCAGGCGCGCGGCCTCGAGCGTGTTCTGGTTCTGCTGCAGGAAGGCGGCGCGCGCGGTCAGGTAGACATACGGATACAGCACCAGCGAGAACAGCGCGATCGCGCCGCCGAGCGAGCGGATCTCCGGAAACCAGTACTCGCGCGCGCGCCAGCCGGTCAGCTCGCGCAGCCAGCCCTGCACCGGGCCGGCGAACTGCAGCGCGTCGGTGTAGGCGTAGGCGATTACGTAGGCCGGCATCGCCATCGGCAGCACCAGCGCCCATTCCATCACGGCATGGCCGGGGAAACGGCAGGTCGAGACCAGCCACGCGGTGGTCACGCCCAGCAGCAGCACGCCCGCGGCGACGCCGCATAGCAGCCATACCGTATTGAGCACGTATTCGGCCAGCACCGTGTCGATCAGGTGGCGCCAGGTGTCGCCCGCGGGCAGCAGCACGGCCGAGGCGATCACCAGCACCGGCACGGCGATCAGCAGCGCCATCGCCACGGTGGCCAGGGTCAGGGGATGGAAGCGGCGGCGGCTGGACAGGAGCATGCGCGGGAACGGTGAGCAAAGTGCCGCCCGCCGGACCTGTGCCTGGCGGCGCGGTGTGCGGGCTGACGCATTCTAGCAATGCCGGCGGCGTCGGCGCGTCGGGCGAAGCCGGGACACCGGCCGCACGGGCCGGCACGTCCCTATAATGCGCACATGCGAACCGATTCCTATTCACGCCTGCCCGGCACCCAGGCCCGCACTCGTCCGGCTACCCGTGCCGATGCTCCGGATGCGGCCGCACCCGCTCCGGCTGTCATCGAGGTGGAGCGTATCCGTCACGCCTTCGGCCGCCATGCCGTGGTCAAGGGCCTGTCGTTCTCGGTGGCGCGCGGCCATATCGCCTGCCTGTTGGGGCCCAGCGGCTGCGGCAAGACCACGGTGCTGCGGGCCATTGCCGGTTTCGAGCCGCTGCAGGACGGGCGCATCGTGCTGGACGGGCAGACCGTGTCCTCGTCGGGCACGCTGCTGGCCCCGGAGCAGCGCCGCATCGGCATGGTGTTCCAGGACTACGCGCTGTTTCCGCACCTGGACGTGGCGGCCAATGTCGGCTTCGGCCTGACCCGCGCGAGCCGGGCGGAGCGCGCGGCGCGGGTGGACGAGGTGTTGCAGCTGGTGGGGCTGGACGGCGCCGGACGCCAGTATCCGCACGAGCTGTCGGGTGGCCAGCAGCAGCGCGTCGCGCTGGCACGCGCGCTGGCGCCGCGCCCGGAACTGCTGCTGCTCGACGAGCCGTTCTCCAACCTGGACGTCGACCTGCGCGAACGCCTGAGCCTGGAAGTGCGCGCGATCCTGAAGGCGCAGGGCACCACCGCCATCCTGGTCACGCACGACCAGCACGAAGCCTTTGCCATGGCCGACGAGATCGGTGTGATGCACGACGGCGTGATCGAGCAATGGGGCAGCGCGCACGACCTGTACCACCGCCCGGCGTCGCGCTTCGTCGCCGGCTTTATCGGCCAGGGCGTGCTGATGGCGGGGCGGGTGCGCGATGCCGCGCAGATCGAACTGGAACTGGGCCTGCTGCGCCCGGCCGTGCCGCTGGATCTGCCGGCCGGCGCGGCGGTCGACGTGCTGGTGCGCCCCGACGACATCATCCACGACGACGCCAGCCCGATGCGCGCCGAGGTCGTGCACAAGGCCTTCCGCGGCGCCGAGATCCTGTACACGCTGCGCCTGGCCAGCGGCGGCCGCGTGCTGGCGCTGGTGCCCTCGCACCACAACCACGCCGTGGGCGAGCGCATCGGCATCCGCGTCGAGATCGAGGACGTGGTGGCGTTTGCCGCCTGAGCGCGCGCTAGCGGCCGGCGCCGATGGTCTACACTGTGGCGTTCTGCATCCGGCGCCCTGACAGGGCCTGACTACCGTGGCGGACACGCTGTTTTCCGAATCTCCCGACCGTTCCCGGCAACCGCTGGCGGAGCGCCTGCGCCCGCGCACCATCGACGAGGTGATCGGCCAGCAGCACCTGCTTGGCGCAGGCAAGCCGCTGCGCGTGGCGTTCGAGTCGGGCGAGCCGCATTCGATGATCCTGTGGGGGCCGCCCGGGGTGGGCAAGACCACGCTGGCGCGGCTGATGGCGGATGCGTTCGACGCCGAATTCATCGCGCTGTCGGCGGTGCTGTCGGGGGTCAAGGACATCCGCGAGGCGGTCGAGCGCGCCGAGCAGTTCCGCGCCCACGGGCGGCGCACGCTGGTGTTCGTCGACGAAGTACACCGCTTCAACAAGAGCCAGCAGGACGCGTTCCTGCCGCACGTGGAAAGCGGGCTGTTCACCTTTATCGGCGCCACCACCGAGAACCCGTCGTTCGAGGTCAACGGCGCCTTGCTGTCGCGCGCGGCGGTCTACGTGCTCAAGAGCCTGGACGATGCCGAACTGACCCAGCTGGCGCTGCGCGCCTCCGAGGAACTGGGCGGCATCAGCTGGCAGGACGAAGCGCTGCAGCTGATCGTCGCCTCGGCCGATGGCGACGGGCGCAAGCTGCTGAACAACATCGAGATCGTCGCGCGCGCCGCGCGCAATGCCGGCGCCGCGCAGATCGATACCGCGCTGCTGGGCAGTGCGCTGTCCGAGAACCTGCGCCGCTTCGACAAGGGCGGCGATGCCTTCTACGACCAGATCAGCGCGCTGCACAAGTCGGTGCGCGGCTCGGACCCGGACGCCGCGCTGTACTGGTTTTGCCGCATGATCGATGGCGGCGCCGACCCGCGCTACCTGGCGCGCCGCATCGTGCGCATGGCGTGGGAGGATATCGGCCTGGCCGATCCGCGCGCCGCGCGCATCACGCTGGACGCGGCCGAGACCTACGAGCGGCTGGGCTCGCCCGAGGGCGAGCTGGCGCTCGGCCAGGCGCTGATCTACCTGGCGGTCGCGCCCAAGTCCAACGCCGGCTACAACGCCTACAACGCCGCGCGCGCCTTCGTCGCCAAGGACAAGTCGCGCGCGGTGCCGGTGCACCTGCGCAACGCGCCGACCCGGCTGATGAAGGAGCTGGGCTACGGCCACGCCTACCGCTACGCGCACGACGAGCCCGAGGCCTATGCCGCCGGCGAGCATTACTTCCCGGACGACCTCAAGGCGCAGGGCTGGTACCAGCCGGTGCCGCGCGGGCTGGAAGGCAAGATCGCCGAGAAGCTGCGCCACCTGCGCGAGCTGGACCAGGCCTGGCATCGCGAACAGCGCGCCACGAAGGCGAAGGATGGCGCGAAAGATGGCGGCAAGGGCGGCAAGTCGGGCGAACAGGTTTGACGGCTTGCTAACCTGTGTGCAGTAAAATGGCGGGTCCGCCGGCATGTCGCTGGCCCTGCACTCCACCTTAGCAACATGCTCGACATCCAGCTGTTCCGCAAAGACATCGACGCCGTGGCGCAACGCCTTGCCACGCGCGGCTACCAACTAGACGTGGCGGCGTTCCAGGCACTCGAGGCCGAACGCAAGCAACTGCAGACCCAGACCGAGGAACTGCAGGCGCGTCGCAACAGCCTGTCCAAGCAGATCGGCATGCTCAAGGGCAAGGGCGAGGATGCCTCGGCCGTGATGGCGGAAGTGGGCGGCATCGGCGACACGCTCAAGGCTTCGGCCGCGCGGCTGGACGAGATCCAGGCGCACCTGGGCGAGCTGATGCTGTCGATCCCGAACCTGCCGCACGACAGCGTGCCGGTGGGCAACGACGAGACCCAGAACGTCGAAGTGCGCCGCGTAGGCGAGCCGCGCCAGTTCGAATTTGCCGTGCGCGACCACGTCGACGTGGGCGAGAAGCTGGGGCTGGATTTCGACACCGCGGTAAAGGTTACCGGCTCGCGCTTCTCGATGCTGCGCGGCGGCATGGCGCGCCTGCACCGCGCGCTGGTGCAGCTGATGCTCGACACCCATACGCAGGAGCACGGCTATACCGAAATGTATGTGCCGTACATCGTCAACGCCGCGTCGATGCGCGGCACCGGCCAGCTGCCCAAGTTCGAGGAAGACCTGTTCAAGGTGCCGCGCAAGGTCGGCAGCGAGGATGGCGAACGGATCGAGAACTTCTACCTGATCCCCACCGCCGAGGTGCCGCTGACCAACATCGTGCGCGATGCCATCGTCGCCGGCGAGAAGCTGCCGCTGCGCTTCGTCGCGCATACGCCGTGCTTCCGCTCGGAAGCCGGTTCGTATGGCAAGGACACCCGCGGCATGATCCGCCAGCACCAGTTCGACAAGGTCGAGCTGGTCCAGGTGGTGCCCGCCGACCAGTCCTTCGACGCGCTCGAGCAGCTGACCGGCCACGCCGAGGCGATCCTGAAGAAGCTGGAGCTGCCGTTCCGCACCATCGTGCTGTGCACCGGCGACATGGGCTTCGGCAGCACCAAGACCTACGACCTGGAAGTGTGGATTCCCGCTCAGAACACCTACCGCGAGATCAGCTCGTGCTCCAACATGGGCGATTTCCAGGCGCGCCGGATGCAGGCCCGCATGCGCACGGGGCAGGGCAAGCCGGAACTGGTGCACACGCTGAACGGCTCGGGCCTGGCCGTCGGCCGCACGCTGGTGGCGATCCTGGAGAACTACCAGAACGCCGACGGCTCGGTCACGGTGCCGGCCGCGCTGCAGCCGTACATGGGCGGCACCACCCGCCTGGAGCCGGAGCTATAAGGCGCCGCTAACGCGCCGCAAAAAATCTGCTGCCAGCCTCTTGCATCGGCTGGCAGAGCATGGCTATAATCTCGGTTTCGCCACACGGCAACAAGTTACCGGAGAGGTGGCAGAGTGGTCGAATGTACCTGACTCGAAATCAGGCGTACCGGCGACGGTACCGTGGGTTCGAATCCCACCCTCTCCGCCAAAACAAGAAGCTGTCGGCATCGACCACCGGCAGGCAACAACAGCGTAGTAAAACTCAGGCCGACGCCCACGAAAGTGCGCGTCGGTTTTGTTTTTTCCGCGGCCGGTTTTGTGCCGCGGCTGCGGTACCCGCCGTACGCGCCGGCCGGTGCACTATCATGGCGATCCGCAACGCAGGATGCCGCACCATGACCCAGCCCACCGACAAAGCTCCCGCCGCACAGGTCTTTCATGGCGAGCCGTCCGAACTGCCGGCCGATCCAGACCTGGTCTACGGCATGCCGTATCGGCATTACAAGGGCGGTGCCTATTCGGCGGTAGGCATCGGGCGCTTCGAGGCCGACCTGTCACCGGTGGTGGTCTACCGCGCCATGCGCGATCCGTCCTTGCTCTGGGTGCGCCGCGCCGATGTGTTCAGCGAGCCGGTGGCGACGCCGCAGGGCGAGGTGCCGCGCTTCGCGCCAGACTGGCCCGCGGCGCTGTCCTGCCTGGATTTCCTGCCGCGCCAGGCGGTGCTCGACGTGCTGGCGCTGCACGACACGCCGTACCGGCGCTACCACGACCGCCGCCATATCCTGGAAATGTTCGAGGCCGCCCATGCGCGCGGCGTGGCGCTGGACCGCGCGCAGGCGCTGGCGGTGCTGTGCCATGACGCGGTCTACGTGGCGGGCTGCGAGCACAACGAAGCCGCTTCCGCGGCGATGATCGAAACGGTCGCGCCCGGTGAGGCGCGCGCGGTGCTGGACCGTGCCGCGCAGATCGTGCTCGATACGCGCGGCCATCGACCCAGCTGCGCGGGCGCCGACACCGTGCTCGATCTCGACCTGCTCAGGCTGGCCGCGCCGCCGGACGTGTTCGATGCCCACAGCCTCGACGTCTTCGCCGAGAACCGCGCCTTGCTGGCCGCACGCACCGGCTTGCAGGGCGATGCGCTGTGGGCCGAATTCATGCGCCGCCGCGCGGCTTTCCTGGGCCACCTGGCACAGCGCCCGCGACTGTTCCTGACCGACGCGTTCACCGATTGCGAGGCTCCAGCTCGCGCCAACATCGCCAGAATCGCCGGCACGGCGAAGGCATCCGGTGACTGACGCGGCGGCGCGCGCGGGCGAGCTGGTCCAAAGCTGGCTCACGCCGGGCACGGCACTGGGGCTGCTGGCGCTGTTTGCGCTGGTGACGTTGCTGCTGCTGAGCCTGGTGCCGCTGCTGGTGGCGCTGTTGCGGCCCGTGGTGCGCTGGCTGGACCGCTGGCGACTGTGGGGTGCCGGCGCGCTGTCGTCGCGCGTGGCGGCGCGGCCGCGGCGGCTGGACGCGCTGACGCTGCGCGTGCTCGAGCGCGACGTGGCCGAGCTGCTGCTGGTGTTGCTGGCCGGCGCCGTGCTGCTGGCCTGCGGCAGCGCGCTGTTCTGGCTGGCCGGCGAGGTCGCGGAGAACGCGGACGTGGTGCACGTTGACCAGCAGGTGTACGCGGCACTGCGCGCCTTGCGCAGCGACTGGCTCGACCTGGTGATGGTGGCCGTGACCGAGCTCGGCGGCGGGCGTATTTCGGTGGCGGTGGGTGTGGCGGTGTTCGCGTGGCTGTGCTGGCGCCGGGCCTGGATCGTGGCGCTGTACTGGGCGGCCGCGCTGCTCGGCGCGCGCGCCTGCGTGATGGCGCTCAAGCTGGGCATGGCGCGGGTGCGTCCGGCCAGCATATACAGCGGCCTCGAGTCGTACTCCTTCCCCAGCGGCCACGCCACCAGCAGCATGGTCACCTACGGCTTCCTGGCCTTCCTGATGTGCCTGCGCCAGCCGTGGCGCGTGCGCATTCCGGTGCTGGCGCTGACCGTGGTGGCGGTGGCGGCGATCGGTGTGTCGCGGCTGTACCTGGGCATGCACTGGCTGTCCGACGTGGCCGCAGGCTATGCGCTCGGGCTGGCGTGGATCGCGCTGCTGGGAACGGCCTACCGCACGCTGCACGGGCCGGCGCCGCGGGGCTCGGTGGCGCCGTCGCGGCTCGGCGTGGTGGCGGCGGTTGCGGTGGTGGCCGCGTTTGGCTACGTGGCGTGGTTCCGGCTGCCGGATACGCTAGAGCGCTATCGCCAGGCCGACGCCGCTAGGCTGGCGCCGCCGCATCAGCCTCCGGTGCTGGCGGCAGCCGGGACACCAGCAGCTGGTCGATCTTGTGATGGTCGATGTCCAGCACTTCGAAGCGATAGCCCGCCACGGTGATCGACTCGGACTTCTTCGGGATGCGCTTGAGCGCATAGATCACCAGTCCGGCCGCGGTATCGACGTAGTCCTCGCCGGGCAGGGTGTCGAGCTCCAGCGCCTTCTTCAGGTCGACCAGCGGCGTCAGGCCATCGACCAGCCACGAGCTGTCGTCGCGCCGCACGATCTGCTCGTCTTCGCTCGAATAGAGGATGTCGCCCATCAGCGCGCCGACGATGTCGTCCAGCGTGACGATGCCCACCACCAGCCCGTACTCGTTCATGACCACGGCAAAGCTCTGGTGCATCTCGCGGAAACGCGTCAGCGATTCGGACAGTGTCAGCGTATCGGGGATCACCAGCACGTTCTTGTCGTGGTAGCGGCCGATATTGCCCATCACCGCGGCGCTTTCATCGGCCAGCAGCAGCTGCAGGATGTCCTTCGAATCGATATAGCCCTGCACGTCGTCGAGATCGTGCCCGCACACCGGGTATTGCGCGTGCGGCTGGTTGACCAGCTTGCGGCGCACGCTGTCGGCCGGCTCGTCCAGGCTCAGGTAGACCACCTCGTCGCGCGGCGTCATGATCGCGGTGATGCCCTTGAAGTCGAGTTCGAACACGTTCTCGATCAGATGCAGCTCATGCTTGTGCAGCACGCCGGCCTCGGCACCGGCATCGACCATCGCGGCGATGTCCTCGGTGGTGATCTGGTCGACCGGCTTTGTCGGCAGCCGCAGCAGCCGCAGCATGGCATCGGCGGCGGCGTTGAAGACCCACACCAGCGGCCTGAGCACGCGCAGCAGCGTCAGCATCGGGTCGATCACCGCCAGCGCGCAGGCCTCGGGAAAGGTCATGGCGATGCGCTTGGGGATCAGGTCGGCGAACTGGATGAACAGCAGCGTCACGATCAGGAACGAGCCGATATTGGCGGTGCGCTGCGCGTGCACTACCTGCATGTAGGGCGACAGCGTTTCCAGCAGCAGGTCGGACACATGCTTTTCCCCCAGGATACCGGCCAGGATGGCGACGCTGTTGACCCCGATCTGCACGATGGTGAAGAAGTTGCCGGGCTCTTCCTTCAGCAACAGCACGCGCGTGGCGCGGCCGTCGCCGCGTTCGGACAGCACTTGCAGCTTGGTGCGGCGGGCAGCGGTCAGCGCGATCTCGGAGATCGAGAAAAAGGCGCTGACAAGGACGAGCAGGATCAGGGTCAGGACGAACATAGGCAGGATTGCGCTGGCAGGTTGTGCCTGCAGGCGGCTTGATGATGGTGCACGGCGCGCGCGGCTGTCAATCTGTGCTCCCGTCAGTCGCGGCGCCTGGCGGGGGCGGCGTCGAAGCTTGCGGTGGGCGCTTCCAGCCGCTGCGGCAGCGTTGCCGCCAGCGCCGCGGCGGCCTGCGCGAACTGGTCGCGCAGGTCGTCGGCCAGGCTCGAGCCAGCGCGGTGGCTGGCGCGCAGCATCTGGATCTCGAACGGCAGCACCGGCGCCACGTCATGCAGCGCGACGCGCTCCGCGCTCGCGCTGAGCGCGGTGTACTGGTCCAGCAGCGTCATGCCCAGGCCGGCGTCGACCAGCGCCAGCGCCAGCGAGTAGGTCTGCACCTCGAGCGTCGAGCGCGGTTCCAGCGCGTGCCGCGCCAGGGTCTGGCGCACCAGCAGGCCGAGCGAGCTGTTGTCGTCATAGCCGATGAAGGCGCGCTCCATCAGCCGCTGCATCGGCACCACGTGGCGGCGACCACCGGCGGGCAGCGGCTGCGCGCGCGGCACCGCCAGCAGCATGCGGCCGCTGGCCACCGGCTCGCTAGAAATGGCCTCGTGGCCGGGCGGAGCGAAGGCAAAGCCCAGGTCGATCTGGTTGGCCAGCAGCGCGCCGACGATCTCGTCGGTATGGTGCGTCAGCACCTGCACCTGGGTGTCGGGGTGGCGCGCGCAGAAGCTGCGCACCGCCGGCACCAGCAGCGGGTTGGCCAGGCTCGGCGTGGCGGCCACGCGCAGCCGGCCGGCGCCCTTGTGGCGCAGGCTTTCCGAGACCCGGCGCACGCGTTCGATCTCGCCATATAGCCTTTCGACATCCCCGTACAGCGCGTTGGCCTCGGGCGTGGCCTGCAGCCGTCCGCGCACGCGCTCGAACAGCCGGAAGCCGAGCGAGGCCTCGGCATGCTGCAGCACGCGCGTGACCACCGGCTGCGACACGTGCAGCAGGCGCGCGGCCTCGCTGACGGTGCCGGTCAGCATCACGGCGCGGAACACTTCGATCTGGCGCAGGCGCATGGCATCTCGGGGGTGGGGGATAGGGGGCGCAAGGCGGGCAGGGAACAGCCATAGCCTGAAGACATATTCTGGCACGTATTCGCATTGGGCAAGCCGGCGCGCTTGCACTAGGCTCTGCCTGATGGACGCAAGCAAAGGAAAGGCAATGCAGGTGGTGATCGTGGGCGCGGGCGTGGTGGGCATGACGACGGCGTGGCGCCTGGCCGAGGATGGCCACCAGGTGACGGTGCTCGAGCGCCACGACGGCCCCGGCGAGGAAACCAGCTTTGCCAATGGCGGGCAGCTCAGCTACAGCTACGTGGCGCCGCTGGCGGGGCCGGGCGTGATGGCCAAGGTGCCGGGCTGGCTGCTGCGGCGCGATTCGCCCATGCGCTTTCGCCCGGTGGCCGACCCGGCACAGTGGCGCTGGCTGGCCGCCTTCATGTCGGCCTGCAATGCCGCCACCAGCGAAGCGACTACGCGCAAGCTGCTGCGGCTGGGCTTCTATTCGCGCGACCTGATGCAGGCCTTCGTGGCCCGGCACCAGCATGACGACGGCGGCGCCGGCTTCCATTTTGCGCGGCGCGGCAAGCTGGTGGTGCACCGCGACGCGGCGGCGTTCGATTCGGCCTGCCGGCTGCTCGACTACCAGGCCAGCCTGGGCTGCGAGCAGCAGGCGCTGGACCGCGATGCCTGCGTGGCGCTGGAACCGGCACTGGCCTGCATCCGCGACCAGATCGCCGGCGCCATCCATACCCCAAGCGAGGAGGTGGGCGACTGCCATCGCTTCTGCCTGTCGCTGGCACGGTTGCTGCAAGATGGCGCGTACGCGGGCGTGTCGATGCGCTTTGGCACCGTCGTGCAAGGGCTGGTGCAGCAGGGCGGGCGCGTCACCGGGGTGCGCACGCCGGCCGGGGTGGTGCCCGCCGACGTGGTGATCATGTCGGGCGGCATCGGCAGCGTGCCGCTGCTGCGCCCCCTCGGGGTCAGGCCGATGCTGTGGCCGCTCAAGGGCTACAGCATCACGGTGCCGCTGGCCGGCGGCGCGCCCGCGCCGCATATCAGCGTGACGGATTTTGCCAACAAGATCGTTTATGCCCGCATCGGCAATACACTGCGGGTGGCGGGCATGGCCGACCTGGTGCGCGGTGGCACCCGCATCGACCCGGAGCGGGTCGGCACGCTGGTGGCCCAGACCCGCGCGCTGTTTCCCGGCATCGTGCCGGACCAGCCGCTGGCGCAGCTGCAGCCGTGGGCGGGGCTGCGTCCGGCCACGCCGGACGGCCTGCCGCTGGTGGGGCCATCGCGGGTGTCAGGGCTGTGGCTCAACCTGGGCCACGGCGCGCTGGGGTTTACGCTGGCGATGGGCAGTGCCGGCCTGCTGGCCGACCGCCTGGCGGGGCGCCGTCCCGCCATCGACGCAGAAGATTTCGACGCCGCGCGCGCCTAGCGCCGCGGCCGAGCATGGGTTGTTGCCGTACCGGCAAGTCTGCAGTACCTGAAGCTGTCCGTGAAACATGCCTCAATGACCAAGCCCCACTACAAGGAGCGCCACATGCAAACGCTGCACCCCCACCGATCCGCCACCCGCCGCGCGCTTGCGGCAGCGACGCTGCTGCTGGCCGCCGGCGCCGCCCATGCCGCCGACGGCGACACGCTGAAGAAGATCAAGGACAGCGGGGTGATCTCGCTCGGCTACCGCGAATCGTCGATCCCGTTCTCGTACACCGACGGCAAGGAGGTCATGGGTTACTCGCATGAGATCCTGCTGCAGATCGTCGACAAGGTCAAAAGCGAGCTGAAGATGCCCAACCTGCAGGTGCGCCTGACGCCGATCACCTCGCAGAACCGCATTCCGCTGGTGCAGAACGGCACCATCGACATCGAATGCGGCAGCACCACCAACAACCTGGAGCGGCAGAAGCAGGTCGCGTTCTCCAACAGCCTGTTCGTCTACGGCATCAAGATGCTGACCAAGAAGGATTCGGGCGTGAAGGAGTTTGCCGACCTGAAGGACCGCAACGTGGTCACCACCGCCGGCACCACCGGCGAGCGCCTGCTGGTCAAGATGAACGGCGAGAAGGCCATGAACATGAACCTGATCAGCACCAAGGACCACGGCCAGTCCTTCCTGATCCTCGAAACCGGCCGTGCCGCGGCGTTCGTGATGGACGAGCCGCTGCTGTACGGCGAGCGCACCAAGGCCAAAAATGCTTCCGAGTGGGTGGTGGTGGGCGCGCCGCTGCAGACCGAGAACTACGCCTGCATGTTCCGCAAGGACGATCCCTCGTTCAAGAAGCTGGCCGACGGCGTGATCGCCGACCTGCAGACCAGCGGCCGCGCCGAGAAGCTGTACAACAAGTGGTTCATGGCACCGATCCCGCCGCGCGGCATCAACATGAACTACCCGCTGTCGGCCGACATGAAGGCGCTGTTCGCGGCGCCCAACGACAAGGCCTACCAGTAGGGCGGGGCGGGCCGCGCGGGGCGGAACCGGGCCTCGCGGTTATTTAGCCATGATGAATCGATATTTAGCATTCGATAGTGTTTGCGGTAGTGTGGAGCCCGATATAGGCTCATAGCAGCACAACCAGCCGGCGGCGCTCCAAAAGAGGCCGGCCGGCGCTGCCCCACACTGCTTATCCGCATCGACTGGAGAACATATGCGATCGCTTCGTACTGGCTGGTTCAAATCCCTGCTGGCCGCTTCCCTGGTGGCCGGCGCCGGCCTGGCGGCCACCGCGGCCCATGCCGCCGACCTGCTCGACACCGTCAAGCAGGCCGGCGTGCTGAAGATCGGGCTGGAGGGCACCTATCCCCCGTTCGGCTTCCGTGGCGCAAAGAACGAGCTGGAAGGCTTCGACGTCGACGTGGCGCGGGCCGTGGCGGGCAAGCTCGGCGTCAAGCCGGAGTTCGTCACCACCGAATGGAGCGGCATCATCGCCGGCCTGCAGGCGGGCAAGTTCGACATCATCGTCAACCAGGTCAATGTCACGCCGCAGCGCCAGCAGGTGCTCGATTTTTCCACGCCCTACGTCTACTCGGATGCGCAACTGATCCAGCGCAAGGATGACAAGCGCCAGTTCAAGTCGCTGGAAGACCTGAAGGGCCACAAGCTCGGCGTCAGCCTGGGCAGCAACTACAACGACCTGGCCAAGTCCGTGGCCGGCATCGAGGTCAAGACCTATCCCGGCGCGCCGGAATACCTGCGCGACCTGGCGGCACAGCGCGTCGACGCCGCGCTGAACGACCGGCTGATGGTCGCGTACCTGGTCAAGACCACCAACCTGCCGCTGCGGCCGGGCGCGATCGTGGCGGGCGCCACCACCCAGGTGGCGATCCCGTTCCGCAAGGACAATCCCAAGTTCGCGCAGGCCATCAACCATGCGCTGGAGGACCTGGCCAAGGACGGCACGCTCGGCAAACTGTCGGTGAAGTGGTTCGGCACCGATGTGACCAAGCCCGCCGGCAAGCCGATCAAGTAAGCCGATCAAGCCGGCCAAGTAAGCCGGCCGGCAGGGCGTTATCATGTCGCGGCGCGGCGGCCTGCATGGCTGCCGCGCCGCTTTGCTTTTCGCCCCTTATTGCTGATCCTTTTCGCGCCGCCACGCCATGCCCGCTCTCCAGCTCGTCATCGACTCCCTGCCCGTGCTGCTGCAGGGCACGCTGCTGACCATCAAGTTCGCGTTGTGGTCGATGGTGTTCGGGCTGATGCTGGGCACGGTGGTGGCGCTGATGGGCATCAGCCATAGCCGTGTGCTCAAGGCGATGGCGCGCGGCTACGTCAGCATCATGCGCGGCACGCCGCTGCTGGTGCAGATCTTCGTGGTCTACTACGGGCTGCCCGGCATCGGCATCGCGCTGGAGCCGACGCCCGCGGGCGTGCTGACGCTGAGCCTGAACGTCGGCGCCTACCTGTCGGAGAGCATGCGCGGCGCCATCCTCGGCGTGGCGCGGGGGCAGTGGCTGGCGGCCTACAGCCTGGGCCTGACGCCGGCGCAGGCGCTGCGCTACGTGGTGGGCCCGCAGGCGCTGCGGCTGGCGGTGCCGAGCCTGTCGAACAGCTTGATCAGCCTGATCAAGGATACCTCGCTGGTATCGGTGATCACCGTCACCGAGCTGCTGCGCACCGCGCAGGAGGTGATTGCCGCCACCTACCAGCCGTTGCCGCTGTACCTGGCGGTGGCGGCGATCTACTGGGTGCTGAGCACGGGGTTGTCAGGGCTGCAGCACAGGCTGGAGCGGCGGTTGTCGCTGCCGGGGCGGCATTGAGACCCACGCCAAAGCAAAAGGCCAGCTCCACGGAGCTGGCCTTTGTGCATCAGCGGACCGTTCAGCCCTGCGCGATGCGCCCGGCGATATGCCCCAGCGCCTCTTCCACCTGGTCCACCAGGATCAGGCACAGGTCGCCCGGCTGCAGGTGCGACAGCGCGGTGTCGATGGCCAGGAACTCGCCGCGGATTTCCTCGACGTGGCTGGCGCGTTGCGCGCCCTGCAGGCCTTCGCGCAGCAGCGCCAGCACCTCGCCGTCGGCGCGGCCGCGCTGGCACTGGTCCTGGTACAGCACGACCTCGTCGAACGCGCCGCCCAGGATCTGGGTCTGGCGGCGGATGTCGTCGTCGCGGCGGTCGCCCGCGCCACTGATCACCACCACCCGCCGCCTGGCCGGGATGGATTCGATCGCGTTGCACAGCGCCAGGATGGCATCCGGGTTGTGGCCGTAGTCGGCAATCAGCGTGGCGCCGCGGTAGTCGAACACATTGAAGCGTCCGGGCGCGGTCTGCGCATCGTTGACGAAGGTGGCCAGCCCGCGGCGGATCACCGACCAGTCGATGCCCAGCGCCCACGCCGCGGCGATCGACGACATCGCATTCTCGACCTGGAAGCCGATGGTGCCGTTGCGCGTCAGCGGGACCTCCGCCAGCGCGATGCGCACCTCGGCATCGCCTTCCGCGGCGACGATGTCGCCGCCATCGACGAACACCACACGCTTGCCCTGCGCGCGGTGCGTGGCCATGGCCGGCTGGTCGGGATCGTGCGCAAAGAAGGTGACGCTGCCGGGGCAGGCGTCGGCCATGCGCACCACCATCGGGTCGGCGGCGTTGAGCACGGCCATGCCGTGCGGCGCCACGTTCTGCACGATCACGCTCTTGAGCACCGCCAGGTCTTCGACCGAGTTGATGTACGACAGGCCCAGGTGGTCGCCTTCGCCGACGTTGGTTACCACCGCCACGTCGCAGCGGTCGAAGGCCAGACCTTCGCGCAGCAGGCCGCCGCGCGCGGTTTCGAACACGGCGGCGTCGACGTCAGGGTGCAGCAGCACGTTGCGCGCGCTGCGCGGGCCGCTGCAGTCGCCGGTGTCGATGCGCTCGCCCTGGATATAGACGCCGTCGGTACCGGTCATGCCCATGCGCAGGCCGCTGCTGGCCATGATATGGGTGATCAGCCGCACCGTGGTGGTCTTGCCGTTGGTGCCCGACACCGCCACCACCGGGATGCGGCCGTCGTCGCCGTCCGCGAACATGGTCGAGACGATGGCTTCGCCGACCGCGCGGCCCTTGCCGTACGACGGCTGCAGGTGCATGCGCAGGCCGGGCGCGGCATTGACCTCGACGATGCCGCCGGCCTGTTCCTCGAACGGCTTGAGCATGGTCTCGCACACGGCGTCGACGCCGGCGATGTCCAGGCCCACCATCTGCGCCGCCGCCACGGCGCGCGCGGCGATGTCGGGATGGACGTCGTCGGTCACGTCGGTGGCGCTGCCGCCGGTGGACAGGTTGGCGTTGTTGCGCAGCACCACGCGGGTGCCGGCGGCCGGTACTGAGTCGGCGGTCAGGTTTTGCTTGGCCAGCGTCGCCAGCGCGATATCGTCGAAGCGGATCTTGGTCAGCGAGGTGGCATGGCCTTCGCCGCGGCGCGGGTCGCGGTTCACTTCCTCGACCAGCTGGCGCACGGTATGCACGCCGTCGCCGATCACCTGCGGCGGATCGCGGCGCGCGGCCGCGACCAGCTGCTTGCCGACCACCAGCAGGCGGAAATCGTGGCCCGGGATATAGCGCTCGACGATCACGTCGGAGCTGATGTCCGAGGCCACCTCGTAGGCGGTCATCACTTCCTCGCGGGTGCGGATGCGCACCGCGACACCCTTGCCCTGGTTGCCGTCGCGCGGCTTGACCACCACCGGCGCGTCGATTTCCTGCGCCGCGGCCCAGGCTTCCTCGGCGCTGCGCACCGAGCGGCCCAGCGGCACCGGCACGCCGGCGGCGTGCAGCAGGGTCTTGGTCAGTTCCTTGTCCTGCGCGATCGATTCGGCCACGGCGCTGGTGCGGTCAGTCTCGGCCGCCTGGATGCGGCGCTGCTTGCTGCCCCAGCCGAACTGCACCATCGAGCCCTGCGTCAGGCGCCGGTACGGGATGCCGCGCGCGACCGCGGCGTAGACGATCGAGCCGGTGCTCGGCCCGAGGCGCACGTCCTCGTCCAGCTCGCGCAGTCGGTGCAGCGCGTCGGCGAGGTCGAACGGGGTGTCGTGGCGCGCGGCCTGGCACAGTGCCTCGGCCAGTTCGAAGGCGAGCCGGCCGACTTCTTCCTCGCTGTATTGCACGATCACCTGATAGATGCCGGGCTCGACCGTCTGCGCGGTGCGGCTGAACGTCACCGGGCAGCCGGCGGCGGCCTGCAGGCGCAGCGCGGTCACCTCCAGCACGTGGGCGAGCGACAGCTCGACCGATTCCTCGTCCGGGCGCAGCGGCCCGATCTCGGGAAAGCGGGCGCGCAGCCGGTCTTCGAAGCCGGGCAGGGCCGACAGCATGTTGGCGGTGTCCTGGCACGCCACGATCGCCTCGATGGCGGTGTGGCGGCACCACAGGTTCGGGCCCCGCAGGGCCCGGATACGGGAGACTTCCATAGAACGGTTTCCGTGTCTTCTATGCGCGGTTGGGCTGGGGGCGTCAGGCGCGGCGGGCGGGCTGGCCCATCCAGTGGTGCACCAGGTCGACAGTGGCGCCGGTGGCGGCCTCGTCGCACTGCAGCACCAGCAGGTCACCCGGCACCAGCTGGCCGAGGGCGTTTTCGATGGCGCTGGCGCGCGTGCCTTCGTCGATGATCTTGGTCACGCGCCGGCCTTCGTACAGGCCCTGCTTGAGCAGCGCGCGCGCCTCGGCGTCGGGCAGGGCGCGTTTGACGCTGCGGTCCTCGCACAGGAACACGCGGTCGAAATGCTGGCCCAGGACCTTGCCCTGGCGCACCAGGTCGTCGTCGCGGCGCTGCACGCCGGCGCCATAGACCACCATGCGGCGCTCGGCCGGGAAGCGGTCCAGCGCAGTCGCCAGTGCTTCCAGCGCGGGCGCGTTGTGGGCATCGTCGACCACCACCGTGGCGCCGTTGCGCTCGAACAGCGTGAAGCGGCCCGGCACGTCGACCTGGCCCACATCGAATGTCACCACGCCGGCGCGGATCAGGTCATTGGAGATGCCCAGCGCCCAGCCGGCAGCGACCGCGGCCAGCACGTTCTCGATCTGGAAGGCGACGCGGCCGGCGTAGGTCAGCGGCACCGCGGCCACGTCGACCAGCGCGGTCTCGCTGTTGCCGGTGGTCAGCACGATCTTGCCTTCGCGCACGTACACCGCGCGCTTGCCGGCGGCGCGGTGCGACATGATCGCCGGCAGCTCCGGGGTCAGGCCGAAGAAGATCACGTCGCCGTCGCACAGTCCTGCCATCTCGACCAGGCGTTCGTCGCGCGCGTTGAGCACGGCGGCGCCGTCCTTGAGCACCACGTCGACCTGGGTCCGCAGCACGTTGTACATGCGGTCTTCGTCTTCGACGTAATAGTCGCCGAGGTGGTCGGGCTGGTCGAAGTTGGTGACCACGCCGACCTGGCAGCGGTCATAGGCCAGGCCCTCGGACAGGATGCTGCCGCTGTCGTTCTCGAACACGGCGGCCTCGACCGCGCGGTTCATCAGGATGCGGTGGCCGGCTTCCCAGTTGGCGCGGTCGCCGCTTTCGACCTGGCGGCGGTCCAGGAACAGGCCGTCGCTGCAGGCCAGGCCGGTATGCTTGCCCGACAGTTGCAACAGGCGCGCGACCAGGCGCGCCACCACGGTCTTGCCGTTGGTGCCGGTCACGCCCACCACCGGGATGCGGCCCTGGTCGTCTTCCGACTCGGGGAACAGGTGGTTGACGATGGCCCGTCCGACCGGGCGCGGCGTGCCCTCGGCGGGCTTGATATGCATCAGCAGGCCGGGGCCGGCGTTGACTTCGACGATGGCGCCGCGCTGTTCGTGCAGCGGGCGCGAGATGTCCTCGGCCACCAGGTCGACGCCGGCAATATCCAGCCCCACCACGCGCGCGGCCAGCGCGGCATGCGCGGCGACGCTGGGGTGCACGCGGTCGGTGACGTCGAAGGCGACGTTGCCGTTGCGCTGGATCAGCACGGTGCGGCCTTCCGGCGGCACCGAACTGCCGTCCATGCCCTGGCGCTTCAGCTCCAGCCGCGCGGCGGAGTCGAGGCGCACGCGGTTGAGCGGGTGGTCCTCGGTGCTGCCGCGGCGCGGATCGGAATTGATCTGCAGCTCGATCAGCTCGTCGATGGTGGACTTGCCGTCGCCGACCACGCTGGCGGTCTCGCCCATGGCCGCGGCCACCAGGCGGCCGCCCACCACCAGCAGGCGGTGCTCGTTGCCCGGGATGAAGCGCTCGACGATGACGCCGCTGCCTTCTTCGATGGCCACGCCATAGGCGGTTTCCACTTCCTCGCGGGTCATCAGGTTGGTGAACACGCCGCGGCCATGGTTGCCGTCATAGGGCTTCACCACCACCGGCACGCCGATGTCCTCGGCGGCATCCCAGGCGTCCTCCGGCGATTCGACCAGGCGGCCTTCCGGCACCGGCACGCCGCAGGAGTCCAGCAGGCTCTTGGTCAGGTCCTTGTCGCGCGAGATGCTTTCGGCGATGGCGCTGGTGCGGTCGGTCTCGGCGGTCCAGATGCGGCGCTGGCGCGCGCCGTAGCCCAGCTGCACCAGGTTGCCGTCCGACAGGCGGATCGCCGGGATGTCGCGGTCGTCCGCGGCATCGACGATGCAGGCGGTGCTGGGGCCCAGGCAATGCTTGTCGACCAGGCGGCGCAGATGCTCCACCGTGGCCCCTACGTCGTAGGGGCGGTCCTCGATCGCGGCCATGACCAGGTCGCGCGCGCCGAACAGGGCGGCGCGGGTGACTTCCTCGTGCCAGGCACGCACGATCACCTTGTACACGCCGCGCACCGGCGTTTCGCGCGCCTTGCCGAAGCCGCCCGGCATCCCCGCCAGGTTTTGCAGCTCAAGCGTCACGTGTTCCAGGATATGGCCCGGCCAGGTGCCTTCCTTCAGCCGCTGCAGGAAGCCGCCGCGTTCGCCGATGCTGCAGCGATGCTCGATCAGCGACGGCAGCCAGGCCGACAGGCGCTCGTAGAACCCCGGAATCGTGTTGGAGGGAAAGTCCTCCAGTTCCCCGATATCGACCCATGCCTCCAGAACGGGCCGATATGTCCACATATTCGGGCCGCGCAGCGACATGACATCGAAAATCTCAATGTCCTTCTTTTTCATTGAATTAGCTTGAGGCAGTGGGCGGAACGCCCGAGAAATGGAAGCCTAACCTTTCAGTAACGTTACAGCACAGAGCGGGTTGACTTTCTTGGTGTAAAAGTGATTGTGCAATGCATCAGGGCTACCCGCGCGTTCGTCGTTATGTATACTGCGGGCGAATTCGCGGGCCGCCAGCGCGTGCCCGGTCTAAATTGTTTCAAGTTATGTCCGCAATCCCTGGACGCACGCCGCGCCATCCATGACCCAGTCCTCCCTGCCTGTCCCTACCGCCACCGCCGCCGATGAACCCTGGCGGACTGAAACCGGATCGTGGCTCCGACCCGGCGAGACTGTGCTGGCCGGACTGGCACTGGACCTCGACGCGAGGCTGCATTTTACCCAAGGGTGGCTGGTTGTGACCGACCAGCGCATCGTTGCCCGCGCCCCCGGCGAAAAAAATGTGCGGGAATGGAACATCGCCCCGGCGCTGCGCCTGTCGCATACCGACCACGCGGGGGTGGGCACGCTGGAACTGACCGGCCCCGCCGGCCGGCTCGCCACCTGGCGATATACGCTTGGTTACAATCCCGCCGCTTTGCGGCTGGCGGACCAGTTCGAGGCCCAGCGCGACGCCGCCGCCTCGCGCCCGGCCACCGCGGCGGGCGAGGTGTTGTGCCCGACCTGCAAGGCGCCGCTGCCGCCGGACGAAGAACAGTGCCCGCAATGCAGCCGCGAGCTGGAAACGCCGCCGTCGACCTGGGCGCTGTTGCGGCTATGGCGCTTTGCGCGCCCATACCGCTGGCAACTGCTGGGCGGCTTCCTCCTGACGCTGCTGTCGACCGCCGCCACGCTGGTGCCGCCTTACCTGACCATGCCGCTGATGGACCGGGTCCTGATCCCGTTCCAGAACGGGGTGCCGATCGACTATGGGCTGGTGCGGCTCTACCTGGCGGGGCTGCTCGGGGCCGCGCTGGTGGCGTGGTCGCTGGGATGGGCGCGAACTTACCTGCTGGCGCGGGTATCGGAGCGCATCGGCGCGGATCTTCGCACGACAACGTATGAACATTTGCTAAAGCTGTCGCTCGAGTATTTTGGCGGCAAGCGTACCGGCGACCTGATGGCGCGCATCGGTTCGGAAAGCGATCGCATCTGCGTGTTCCTGTCACTGCATCTGCTGGACTTCGCCACCGACGTGCTGATGATCCTGATGACGGCGGTGATCCTGGTTTCGATCAACCCGTGGCTCGCGCTGGTGACGCTGGTGCCGTTGCCGTTTATCGCCTGGATGATCCACCTGGTGCGCGACCGCCTGCGCCACGGCTTTGAGAAGATCGACCGGATCTGGTCGGAGATCACCAACGTGCTCGCCGACACCATCCCCGGCATCCGCGTGGTCAAGGCATTCGCCCAGGAGAAGCGCGAAGTCACGCGCTTCCGCGAGGCCAACAAGCACAACCTGGCAATCAACGATCGCGTCAACGCGGTGTGGTCGCTGTTCACGCCGACGGTGACACTGCTGACCGAGATCGGGCTGCTGATCGTGTGGGTGTTCGGCATCTGGCAGGTCTCGCACAGCGCCATCACGGTGGGCGTGCTGGTGGCGTTCCTGACCTATATCAGCCGCTTCTATACGCGGCTGGATTCGATGAGCCGCATCGTCTCGGTGACCCAGAAAGCCGCCGCCGGCGCCAAGCGCATCTTCGACATCCTCGACCATGTGTCGAGCGTGCCGGAGCCCACGCGGCCGGCCCGGCTGGACCGGGTCGAGGGTGCCATCGACATGAGCGACCTGGGCTTCCGCTACGGCAACCGCGCGGTGATCCGCGGGCTGAACCTGTCGATCGCGCCGGGCGAGATGATCGGGCTGGTGGGCCACAGCGGCTCGGGCAAGAGCACGCTGGTCAACCTGATCTGCCGCTTCTACGACGTCTCAGAAGGGGCGATCCGGGTCGACGGGGTCGATATCCGCTCATTGCCGGTTTCGGAGTACCGCCGCCATATCGGCCTGGTGCTGCAGGAGCCGTTCCTGTTCTTCGGCACGATTGCCGACAACATCGCCTACGGCAAGCCGGACGCCACGCGCGACGAGATCATCGCCGCGGCGCGCGCCGCGCATGCGCACGAGTTCATCCTGCGGCTGCCGCATGGCTATGACTCGCTGGTGGGTGAGCGCGGCCAGGCGCTGTCGGGCGGCGAGCGCCAGCGCATCTCGATTGCGCGCGCGCTGCTGATCAACCCGCGCATCCTGATCATGGACGAGGCCACCTCGTCGGTCGACACCGCCACCGAGAAGGAAATCCAGAAGGCGCTCGACAACCTGGTGCAGGGCCGTACCACCATTGCGATTGCGCACCGCCTGTCGACGCTGCGCAAGGCCGACCGGCTGGTGGTGATGGACCGCGGCCAGATCGTCGAAGTGGGCAGCCACGACGAACTGCTGCTGCGCGAAGGCGCGTACTACAAGCTCTACCAGGCGCAGGCGCGCAATGTCGATACCGAAGACGACGACACCGAAGAGGCCATCCAGATTCCGGAGACTGCCCATGCTCAATGACATCGCCGCCGCCGCGCCGACCCCAGTGTTCACGCTGGACCGCAACCCGTTCGGCCGCCTGGTGCTGATCGCCGAGGACGGCACCGTCCATGAAGGCGTGGTGCCGGTGCGCGCCTTCCCGATCTCGGCGCCGCAGGGCGGCATCGGCATGATGAGCGCGGACGGGCATGAGGTGGTATGGATTCCGCGGCTGGAAGACCTGCCGATCGCCGAGCGCGACATGATCGAGGCGGAACTGGCCTCGCGCGAGTTCATGCCGGAAATCGAGCGCATCGTCAGTGTGTCGACCTACGCCACGCCGAGCGTGTGGACGGTCAAGACCGATCGCGGCCAGACCGACCTGGTGTTGCGCGGCGAAGAAGCGATCCGGCGCCTGGCCGGCAGCACGCTGCTGATCTCGGACACGCACGGCATCCACTACCTGATCCGCGACCTGATGGCGCTGGACAAGCACAGCCGCAAGATACTTGACCGCTTCCTTTGAGGGGCAGCCGGGAGATCAGTGCAGCAATTCGGACGAATCGTCCTCGTCGTCCCAGTCGTCGTGCATCACCGGCACGTCGGGCGCCATGTCGAACACCATCGAGTGATAGCGCACGCTGAACCACTCGCGAAACATCTTCAGCGACAGTTCCTCGGGCCATGCCGAGTCGTCGAACCATTCGCCGAGCATGAATTCGAAGAAATCCTGCCAGCGCTTCTCGACCCAGTGGACGGCGTTCTCGTGGGTGTCGGCGAGTTCCTCGGGCAGCAGGAACACGCTCTGGTCTTCGCGCACCTGCTCCAGCGTGAGGCCGGCCACGGGCTGGGGATCGACCGCCTGGATCCAGTCCAGGAACGGCTGTTCCGGAACCAGGGCGATCATGGAGCGGTTGATGGTGAAGCGGGGATGGTCGGACATCGCGAAAGCCTTGAAGGACTGCAGCGGGCTATTGTAGTCCTTCGGTCCGGGATGTAGCGATGAACCATGCCTCCGGTACGTCACTGCCGCGATGGCCCTTACTGGTAGTCCAGCGTAAACACCATCGAACTGCTGACGTTACCCGGCGAAGGGGTGCCGCCGAGGCTGGCATAGCGGGCGCCGAAACGATAGGTTGCGGGTACGTTGGCCTGGATGCTGCCCATGGCATTGCGCACCTGCAGCGGTACCGGCGCGGTGCCGCTGGCATTCATGATCTGCACGCCCGTGCCGCTCGCCGCGCCAGGGTCCGCGGCGTTGCTGAGGCCGAGGATGCCGGCCGCCGCGGACATGACCGGCGTGCCGGCGGCGCCGTCCAGCGTCATGCCGACGATGGCCGCGCTGTTGCAGGTCAGCTGGATGGAGAACGGCGTGTTACCGCCGGCGCCTTGCGTTGCGAGCGTCCTGGCGCTGATCGCGGGCAGGCTCACGGTAGGGGGGGCAACGACATTGCAAGCGATTTCGCGTGTTGCGATGGTGCCGGAAAAGCCGATGTAGTTGTCGCGGTTGCCCGTGCCGCCCAGCGCGCCTTCCACCGACCCGTTATAGACGCCGAAGCCAAAACGGGTCTGGGCGGGATCGAGGTTGCCGGTCGAAATCGGCCCGGTCTTGACGAATTCGATGGTCACCGACACGGAATAGGACAGGTCGGCATTGAGTTGGCCCAGGTTGGCCGAGCGGGTGTCGCACCAGACGCCCGAAGCATTGGTCATCGGCTGGCCGGCGGCATTGCGCAGGCGGATGCCGACGCCCGGGACACCGGTGGAATAGACGCCCGGCCTCACTTCGGTGCCGGACCCGTAGTAGCACGAGACGATAGGGGCGCCAGGCACCACCCACGGCTGCACGTTGGCGCAGCTGCCGCTGAACTGGTAGCTGCGCACCGTTCCCGGAATCGTGCTGCCTTCGGCAAGGTTGACCGCGATGGCCATGCTGTCGAGGGTCTGGTCATAAGGCAACGATGGCGTGGCAGTGCACTTCGCATGGGCCAGGTGCGGTGCCGCGAAGCACGCCACCACGACCAGCCAGCGGCGCAGGAGATGGAACAGTTGGGTTCGGTTCATAGCAGGGTCAGGGATGCGGCTTGCCTCGTCAAATTCCCGCGGCGTGCGCGGATCCAGCCAATGACAACCAGCGGCATGCCAGTCAAAGTTCCTTGCTACGATAGGACCCGCACCCTCGTGAAGCGATAAGGCTTGGCCTATTTTGGGGTCGGAAATTTTCCCGTCCCTGACCGTCGCACCAAAAGAAAAAGCCCTCGGCCGGGTGGACGAGGGCTCGAAGTGGCAGCGGGCGAGTCGCGGATCGCCCGCATCGCATCATGGACCTGCGTGGCGCGCCCGGCATCCCCAAATCTGGGGATGTTGTTTTTTCCGGCGCATGCCGGTGGCGCGGCCGGACAAAGAAAAACCCGCGCAGCCTGAGCTGTCGCGGGTTTCTGGTCCTGCTGGTACTGCATCGGACTGAATACTGGTGGAGCCGGCGGGAATCGAACCCGCGTCCGCAAGCCCTCCACAGAGAGTTCTACATACTTAGTTCTGTCATTTGATTTAACCGGCGCATCGCGGACGAACACGCTCTACGACGGCGAGTCACTAGGTTTTCGTCCCCGGCTTCGTGACCCTTCCGGAGCTTATCTGACGTAAATGACCTCGCGTGGTCTTGCGACCCTAGCCCGTCAGCGAGCCAGTGCGAGGACGGCGGCCCTTAGGCTGCCAGTGCGTAACGTTCGTCGTTAGCAGTTATTGCATTCCCATTGATTAACGAGGTGACGGGTCCTCGGTATGCCCTCCACTGCTTTGTAACCCACGTCGAAACCAGGTCGGCCCCAGTGAGGAAGCTGGATTGTACCCGGTTGGACGCAAGCTGTCTTGGGGAGTTCCAGGCCGTGTCTCCGGATACTGCCAGCGCACTTTCAGGCGATCGCGGCGGGCACCAGCAGCGGGATCAGCTCAGACGGGTGGCGAATCAGGTGGTCGGCGCCCCAGGCCTCGGGCGGGTCGCCGTCGCCGCAGTAGCCATAGGCGGCGGTCACCGTGATCATGCCGGCGGCCTTGCCGGCCTGGATGTCGCGCAGGTCGTCGCCGACATAGACGCAGCGGCTCGGTTCAACGCCGGCACTCGCGGCGGCATGCAGTAACGGGGCGGGGTGGGGCTTGGCGTGCGGCGTGGTGTCGCCGCTGACCACGGCGCTGGCGCGGGGCGCCAGGCCGATCGCGGCGACCAGCGGCACCGTGAAGCGCGCGATCTTGTTGGTGACGATGCCCCAGGGGATGCCGGCCGCCTCGAGCGCGGCCAGCACCTGCGGCATGCCGTCGAACAGCTGCGTGTGCACCGCGATGTCGGCTTCGTAGTAATCCAGGAAGGTATCGCGCAGGGCCGGAAATTCGGCATCCTCCGGACGCAAGCCGAACGCGGCGCCCAGCAGTCCGCGCGCGCCATGCGAGGCCACGGGGCGCAGCTTCTCATAGGCCACCGGCGGGCGGCCGCGTTCGACCACCAGCCGGTTCGCCGCCGCAGCCAGGTCCGGCGCGGTGTCGGCGAGGGTGCCGTCGAGATCGAAGAAAACCCCTGCGATTGCCGCGCTCATGCCGCCACCCGGCGGAACGCCATCAGATAGTTCACGTCCGTGTCCTGGCCCAGCGTATAGACCTGCGACAGCGGGTTGTAGGTCATGCCGCGCATCTCGACCAGGTCCAGGCCGGCCTGGCGCGCGAAGCGGGCCAGTTCGGAGGGCGTGATGAACTTTTCGTAGTCGTGGGTGCCGCGCGGCAGCATGTTGAGCACGTATTCGGCGCCGACGATGGCCAGCAGGTACGCCTTCAGGTTGCGGTTGATGGTCGAGAAGAAAACATGGCCACCGGGACGGACCAGTGTCGCGCACGCCTGCACGATGGATGCCGGGTCCGGCACGTGTTCCAGCATCTCCATGCAAGTCACCACATCCACGCTGGCCGGCTCGCGCGCGGCCAGCGCTTCGGCGGCGATCTCCTCGTAGGTCACGGCAACGCCGGACTCCAGGCTATGCAGGTCCGCCACCTTCAGCGCCTTGCTGGAGAGATCGATGCCGCGCACGGTGGCGCCGAGGCGCGCCATGCTCTCTGACAGGATGCCGCCACCGCAGCCCACGTCGACCACCCGCTTGCCCGCCAGTGCGGCGATGCCATCGATCCAGCCCAGGCGCAGCGGATTCAGCTCATGCAGCGGCTTGAACTCGCTTTGCGGATCCCACCAGCGGTGGGCCAGTTCGCTGAATTTGTCGATTTCCTTGGGGTCGGCATTCCGGCGCGGCGGGTGCTGGCTGGCGGCGTCGGCTGCGGGGAGGGTGTGCGATTGCAACGTCATCGTATGCGGGTCCGGCGGCGCTGGCCGCGGCGGGTGGAGGAAGGGGGACAGTCCGGGCAACTGTACCAAAAAAAAAGCCCAGCTTGCGCTGGGCTTCTTGGATCGGAAGGGTTCCGATTAACGTGCGCTGCGGGTGCCGACCACTTCGACTTCCACGCGGCGGTTCGGCTGCTGGCAGGCGATCTGCGACTTGCGGTTGCCCTTGCACGACTTCGGATCGACCTTCAGCTGGCGCTTGCCCTTGCCTTCGGTGTAGACGCGGTTGGCTTCAACACCCTTGCTCACCAGGTAAGCCTTGACCGATTCAGCGCGGCGGATCGACAGGCGATCGTTGTACTTGTCCGAGCCGAACGAGTCGGTGTGGCCAACGGCGATGATGACTTCCAGGGTGATGCCTTGCAGCTTCGAGACCAGGTCGTCCAGCTTGGCCTTGCCTTCGGGCTTCAGCACAGCCTTGTCGAAGTCGAACAGGGTGTCAGCAGCGAAAGTGACCTTCTCGCTGGAGACAACCGGCGGGGCCACCGGAGCCGGGGCCGGTGCCGCTACGGCCGGGGCCAGGGCGCCGTCGCACAGCGCGTTGGCCGTGGCCGGGGTCCAGGAGCTGTCGCGCCAGCAGAGCTCGTTCGTGCCATTCTTCCACACGTACTCGCTCGTACCGTTGCCCCAGTTGTCGTTCACTGCCTTCTTTTCATAAGGGACGGACTGAGCTTGAGCGGATGCAGCCATTACTGCGGTAGCTGCAACGAGCGCGAGCTTGGCAAATTTTTTCATATTTCTCCTCTCAGGATGAGATCACCGCAGGGTTACTGCGAGCAAATGGACGAAAACAAGTCATACATTCTTCGGAGTATAACATTCTCGATGTGGTGGATGCTCCACTTCGAACAATGTCTGGCTCTTCGCTGGGGAATTGTGCCACAAGGGTCGTTTCCTAAGAAGTAAATATATTCGATTCGCCGCATGGGTTTTGGGCCTGTGGTGTTTGTGCAACATGGGTCTTGTATCGCCCGCAAAGCCTTGTGGCATCAGGGATTCCGGGTTTCAGCAGCGGTCGCCGGGGGCTCTCGCGGGGCCTGTCCGGAGAGCGCCGGGCAGGGGGTGCCGGCATGTTAGAATGGCACGTTGCCCAGCCGTCGGGCGCCCACCGGCGCCGCGTGCCAAAGGGCCTGTCATTTGCTTAAACCTGCCGCATAAACCACGCCGCAATGGATCCATTCGCAAAAGAAACCCTTCCGGTCTCCCTAGAAGAGGAAATGCGCCGCTCCTACCTGGATTACGCCATGAGCGTGATCGTCGGGCGCGCGCTTCCCGATGTCCGGGATGGCCTGAAACCGGTGCACCGGCGCGTGCTGTATGCGATGCACGAGCTCAACAACGACTGGAACCGCGCCTACAAGAAATCGGCCCGTATCGTCGGGGATGTGATTGGTAAGTACCACCCGCACGGCGATACCGCAGTCTACGACACCATCGTCCGCATGGCGCAGGACTTCTCGCTGCGCTACATGCTGGTCGACGGCCAGGGGAATTTCGGTTCGGTGGACGGGGATAACGCCGCGGCCATGCGTTATACCGAAATCCGGCTGTCGAAAATCGCCCACGAGATGCTGCACGACATCGACAAGGAAACCGTCGATTTCGACAGCAACTACGACGGCTCTGAAAAAGAGCCCTCGATTCTCCCGGCGCGTATTCCCAATCTGCTAATCAATGGTTCGTCGGGTATTGCGGTGGGCATGGCCACCAATATCCCGCCGCATAACCTGAATGAAATCGTCGACGGCTGCCTGCACCTGCTGCGCAACCCGCAGGCGACGGTGGACGAGCTGATTGAATTGATTCCGGCGCCGGATTTTCCGACCGCCGGCATTATCTATGGCATTCAGGGCGTCCGCGAAGGCTACCGCACCGGCCGCGGCCGCGTGGTGATGCGCGCCAAGACGCACTTCGAGGATATCGACCGCGGCCAGCGCCAGGCCATCATCGTCGACGAGCTGCCGTACCAAGTCAACAAGCGCACCCTGCTGGAGCGCATCGCCGAGCTGGTCACCGAGAAGAAGATCGAAGGCATCTCGGACATCCGCGACGAGTCGGACAAGTCCGGCATGCGGGTGGTGATCGAGCTCAAGCGCAACGAGGTGCCCGAGGTCGTCCTCAACAACCTATATAAGAACACCCAGCTGCAGGACACCTTCGGCATGAACATGGTGGCGCTGGTCGACCGCCAGCCGCGCCTGCTGAACCTGCGCCAGATGCTGGAGTACTTCCTGGCGCACCGCCGCGAGGTCGTCACCCGTCGTACGGTGTTCGAGCTGCGCAAGGCGCGCGAGCGCGGCCATGTGCTCGAAGGCCTGGCCGTGGCGCTGGCCAATATTGACGAGTTCATTGCCATCATCAAGGCCGCCCCGACGCCGCCGATCGCCAAGCAGGAACTGATGAGCAAGGCATGGGATTCGGCGCTGGTGCGCGACATGCTGGCCCGGGCGGAAGGCGAAACCCCGGGCGGGCGCGCCTCGTACCGGCCGGACGGGTTGCCGGCGGTATTCGGCATGCAGGCCGACGGCCTGTACCGGCTGTCCGACAGCCAGGCGCAGGAAATCCTGCAAATGCGCCTGCAACGCCTCACGGGGCTCGAACAAGACAAGATCGTCCAGGAATATCGCGACATCATGGCGGTAATCGCCGACTTGCTCGATATCCTGGCGCGGCCGGAGCGTATTACTACCATCATCATCGACGAACTCACGGCGATCCGCGCCGAATTCGGCGATGAGCGCCGCTCGCAGATCGAGCTGAACGCAACCGAACTGGATACCGAGGACCTGATCACCCCGCAGGACATGGTGGTCACGCTATCGCACAGCGGCTATATGAAGAGCCAGCCGATCTCCGAATATCGCGCCCAGAAGCGTGGCGGCCGGGGCAAGCTGGCCACCGCGACCAAGGAAGACGACTGGATCGATACCCTGTTCGTGGCCAATACCCACGACTACATCCTGTGCTTCTCCAACCGCGGACGCCTGTACTGGCTGAAGGTCTACGAGGTGCCGCAGGGGTCGCGCAACTCGCGCGGGCGACCAATCGTCAACATGTTCCCGTTGTCGGAAGGCGAGAAGATCAACGTCATCCTGCCGGTGCGGCAGTTCGACGCCGAGCACTTCATCTTCATGGCGACCGCGCGCGGCACGGTCAAGAAGACGGCGCTGACTGAGTTCTCCAACCCGCGCAAGGCCGGCATCATCGCGGTCGACCTTGACGAAGGCGACTACCTGATCGGCGCGGCGGTGACTGATGGCCAGCACGACGTGATGCTGTTCTCGGACGCCGGCAAGGCCGTGCGCTTCGACGAGAACGATGTGCGTCCGATGGGCCGCCAGGCGCGCGGCGTGCGCGGCATGAACCTGGAAGACGGCCAGACCGTGATCGCGATGCTGGTGGCGCCGGCCGAGACCGCTGAAGAATCTGCGGATGCGGGCGTGCGCGGCAGCGTGCTGACCGCGACCGAGAACGGCTATGGCAAGCGTACCCCGATCGCCGAGTACACTCGACATGGCCGTGGCACCAAGGGCATGATTGCGATCCAGACGAGCGAGCGCAACGGCCGTGTGGTGGCTGCTGCACTGGTTTCGCCCGAGGACGAGATCATGCTGATCACCACCGGCGGCGTGCTGATCCGTACCCGTGTGGCGGAAATCCGCGAAATGGGCCGCGCCACGCAGGGTGTCACGCTGATCAACGTGGACGAGGGCACCAAGCTGTCCGGGCTGCAGCGCATCGTTGAAAGCGAT
Source organism: Cupriavidus nantongensis (assembly GCF_041726985.1). Lineage (GTDB taxonomy): Bacteria > Pseudomonadota > Gammaproteobacteria > Burkholderiales > Burkholderiaceae > Cupriavidus > Cupriavidus nantongensis_A. The sequence goes on from NZ_CP168303.1 coordinate 785,278, forward strand.
GCCGACAACGGCGGCAACGGCGAGGAGCCTGACGAGGCAGAGGGTGCGGAAGGCGCCGAAGGTGCTGAAGGTGCCGCAGGTGCGGATGCCGACGCGAATCCTTAAGACCAAACGTAAATTGTTGCAACAATAGGACGCCAGCCGGAACTCGCCTCGCGGCTGTCCGGACTAAAACGGACGTATTTACCAGGGAGTCACAATGCTCAAAACCTATCGACGTATCGCTGTTCTGGCTGCTTTTGTCCCGACCTTCATGATGGCGCAGCATGCCCACGCACAGGACGCGGAAAAGACGGCAGCTATCAAGGAACTGCTTTCCGTCATGCAGGCAGACCAGGCTGTGAAGGGCCAGGCAGAGAACTGGCAGCAAGGCGCCAAGCAGGAAGCGCCGCTGGTCCTCGAGCAGGTGCTGGTCGAAAACAAGACCCTGAGCGACAAGCAGAAGCAGGCCGCGGTTGAAAAGCTGAAGAAGAACGGCGCGGTCCAGCGCGTCGTGGACGGCGCCGGCACGGCGTTCACCACCGACGGCTTCCGCAAGGATGCCATCCAGGCGCACTACGATGCCTTCGGCAAGTACTACACCACGCAGGAACTGAAGGACCTGACCACCTTCCTGAAGTCGCCGACCGGCCAGAAGTTCATGGCCAACCAGGGCAAGGCAACGCAGGAAATCTGGGGCTCGATGATGCAGAAGTACGGCCCGCAGGTCGGCAAGTCGATGCGCGACGCCGCCGAGAAGGAAATCACCGCCGCTTCGAAGTGATGCCGGCGTGATCCGCAACGGATCCGCCCGCCGCCCGTCCGACACCGTTCGGGCGTGCGCGGCAACCCGGGGCTGACCCCGGGCGCCCAACGGGGCGCGGGTTTGAGGGATAATGGCTGCTTGGGTAACACCGGCAGCCATTTTTCCATCCCCCCGTCTCATGAACGATCCCCAGAATCCCGCTCTTGCCGGCATGATGCAGCGTGCATTGGCCGAACGCGTCTATAACTTCTCGCCCGGCCCGGCAGCGCTGCCTGCCGAAGTGCTGCAACAGGCTGCCGAGGAGATGCTGTCCTGGCGCGGGACCGGGGTTTCGGTGATGGAGATGAGCCACCGCAGCCGCGAGTTCGAAGGCATCCACAACCAGGCCATCGCCGACCTGCGCGAGCTGCTGCATATTCCCGCCAACTACCGCGTGCTGTTCCTGCAGGGCGGCGCCATCGGTGAAAACGGCATCGTGCCGCTGAACCTGATGCGCCTGCGCCATGCCGACGCGCCCAAGGCCGACTTCGTCGTCACCGGCACCTGGTCGGTCAAGACCGAACAGGAGGCCCGCCGCTACGGCGCGGTCAATATCGCCGCCAGCAGCGAGGCGCAGAAATACCACCGCATTCCGGACGTGGCCGACTGGAAGCTGTCGGACGATGCGGGCTACGTGCACCTGTGCACCAACGAGACCATCGTCGGCGTGGAGTTTCAGGACATCCCCGATATTGGCCAGGTCAAGGGCGACCGCGTGGTGGTGGCGGATGCCTCCAGCCACATCCTGTCGCGCCCGATCGACTGGTCGCGCGTGCAGGTGGTCTACGGCGGCGCGCAGAAGAACATCGGCCCGGCCGGCGTCACCATCGTGATCGTGCGCGAAGACCTGATCGGCCATGCCCATCCGCTGTGCCCGTCGGCGTTCAACTGGCGCCTGGTGGCCGAGCACAACTCGATGTACAACACCCCGCCGACCTATGCGATCTATATCGCCGGCCTGGTGTTCCAGTGGCTCAAGCGCCAGGGCGGCGTGCCCGCGATCGAACAGCGCAATATCGCCAAGGCGTCGGCGCTGTACGACTACCTCGACCAGAGCGATTTCTATCGCAACGAGATCCATCCCAGCTGCCGCTCGCGCATGAACGTACCGTTCTTCCTGGGCGACGAATCGCGCAACGAGGCCTTCCTGCAGCAAGCCAGGGCCAACGGCCTGGTGCAGCTGAAGGGGCACAAGACCGTGGGCGGCATGCGCGCCAGCATCTACAACGCCATGCCGCTGGAAGGCGTGATGGCGCTGATCGACTTTATGCGCGAGTTCGAGCGGACCTCCGCCTGACGCGCATTCCCGCCAGCGGGTCGCGCATGCCAGCCACGGCATGCCGGCCCGCGCGGGCAGTTTTCTGGCCGCGCCCGACGGCCCACCGGATTGATACAACATGACAAGCCAAGACCGCACCCCCGCGCGCGAGGAGACGCCGCCCAATGCGCCGCAGAACGGCGACAGCCACCTGAGTGATGCCGAGCGCAAGCTGTCGGTCGAGCTGGGGCCGCTGCGCGAGCAGATCGATACCGTGGATCGCGAGCTGCTGGCGATGCTGAACCGCCGCGCCAAGCTGGCGCTCGAGGTGGGCGAGGTCAAGAAGAAGTACGGCGCGCCGGTGTTCCGTCCGGAGCGCGAGCTGCAGGTCATCCGCAAGGTGCAGGGCGCCAACCCGGGCCCGCTGCTGGGCGAAAGCGTGGCGGCAATCTGGCGCGAGGTGATGTCCGCCTGCCGCGGCTTGGAGAAACCGCTGGAAGTGGCATTCCTCGGGCCGGCCGGCACGTTCTCGGAGCAGGCGCTGTACGCGCATTTCGGCCACGAGGTGTCGGGCGTGCCTTGCCCCAGCATCGACGAGGTGTTCCGCGCGGTCGAGGCGGGCACGGTCGAATACGGCGTGGTGCCGGTCGAGAATTCCACCGAGGGCGCGGTGTCGCGCACGCTAGACCTGTTCCTGCAGACTTCGTTGAAGATCAGCGGCGAGATCGCGCTCAAGGTGCACCACAACCTGATGGCGTCGACGCCCGACATGAAGGGCGTCACGGTGGTGCGCGCGCATGCGCAGGCGCTGGCGCAGTGCCAGCACTGGCTGACCGCCAACTATCCGCATCTCGAGCGCCAGGCGGTGTCGAGCAATGCGGAAGCGGCGCGCATGGCCAGCGAAGATCCCACGGTGGCCGCGATTGCCGCCGAGTCCGCTGCCAACCGCTACCACCTGCACCTGGTGCGCACGCATATCCAGGACGATCCGCACAACCGCACGCGCTTTGCCGTGATCGGCCGCTATGAGACCGAGCCCTCGGGCAGCGACCAGACCTCGCTGATCCTGTCGGTGCCCAACAAGGCCGGCGCGGTGTACCAGCTGCTGGCGCCGCTGGCCGAGAACGGCGTGTCGATGTGCCGCTTCGAGTCGCGCCCGGCGCGCAGCGGCGCGTGGGAATACTACTTCTACGTTGATGTGGAAGGGCACCAGCATGAGCCGGCGGTGGCGCGCGCGATCGAAGAGCTGCGCCGCAACGCCGCCTACCTGAAGGTGCTCGGCTCGTATCCGTCGAGCAAGTAAAGCAGCCGGACCAGCACAAGGAGACAAGATGGCAGAGCAGGGCAAGCAAGGCGGCGCCACGGTGTTCGGGCCGGATTATGTGCGGGCGATTTCGCCATACGTGGCGGGCAAGCCGATTGCCGAAGTCGCGCGCGAGTTCGGCCTGGATGAGGCCGGCATCGTCAAGCTCGCCTCCAACGAGAATCCGCTGGGCATGCCGGAATCGGCGCGCACTGCGGTGGCCGCGGCCGTGGCGGAACTGGGCCGCTATCCCGATGCCAACGGCTTTGCGCTGAAGGGCGCGCTGTCGGCGCGCTTCGGCGTGCCCGCCGACTGGCTGACGCTGGGCAACGGCAGCAACGACATCCTGGAACTGGCCGCGCATGCGCTGGTGGAGCCGGGCCAGTCGATCGTCTATGCCGAGTACTCGTTCGCGGTGTACGCGTTGGCCACCCAGGAGATCGGCGCCCGCGCCATCGAAGTGCCCGCGCGCGACTACGGCCACGACCTCGACGCGATGGCCGCGGCGATTGCGCCGGATACGCGCCTGGTGTTTATCGCCAATCCCAACAACCCGACCGGCACCTTCCTGCCGGCCGCGCAGATCGAGGCGTTCCTGCAGCGGGTGCCGCGCCATGTCGTGGTGGTGCTGGACGAGGCCTACAACGAGTACCTTGATGCCGACCAGCAATACGACGCGATTGCCTGGGTGCGCCGCTACCCCAACCTGATGGTGTCGCGCACGTTCTCCAAGGCCTATGGCCTGGCGGGCCTGCGCATCGGCTATGCGGTGGCGCAGCCGGAACTGACCGACCTGCTCAACCGCATCCGCCAGCCGTTCAATGTCAACAGCGTAGCGCAGGCCGCCGCCATCGCCGCGCTTGCGGATACCGATTTCCTGCGCCGCAGCGCCGAGCTGAACCGCGACGGCAAGCGGCAGCTGACCGAAGCGTTCGACCGGCTCGGCCTGGAATACGTGCCGTCGTCCGGCAACTTCGTGCTGGTGCGCGTGGGCGACGATGACGGCGCCGGCGCGCGCGTGAACCTGGCCTTGCTCCGGCAGGGCGTGATCGTGCGGCCGGTGGGCAACTACAACCTGCCGCGCTGGCTGCGCGTGACCATCGGCTTGCGGGAAGAAAACGCGGCGTTTATCGCGGCGCTGGAGCGGGCGCTGGCCTGAGGCCGGCCGCCGCAAACGCCGGTGGTCGTGCCACCCATTGATTGATCTCGGTCTGAACCGAACTACCGCCGCTTGCGGCCTGTGATTGTGAGTGCATTGCATTTTTCCCGTGTTGTCATTGTCGGCGTCGGCCTGATCGGCGGCTCGCTCGCGCTGGCGCTCAAGCGCGCCGGCGTGGTGGGCACGGTGGTTGGGGTCGGGCGCTCGGCGGCTTCGCTGCAGAAGGCGCTGGACCTGGGCGTGATCGACGAGGCCGCGACGCTGGCCGATGCCGCGCGCGGCGCCAGCGTGATCGTGCTGTGCGCGCCGGTGGCGCAGAATTTTGCGCTGCTGCATGCGCTCGAGCCGCACTTGCAGCCGGGCACCATCGTCACCGATGCCGGCAGCACCAAGTCCGACGTGATCATCGCCGCCAAGACCGCGCTGGGCGACAAGGCCGCGCAGTTCGTGCCCGCCCATCCGATCGCCGGGCGCGAGCTCAACGGCGTCGAGGCCGCGCTGCCGGACCTGTACGACGGCAAGAAGACCGTGCTGTGTCCGCTGCAGGAAAACGCGCGCGCCGATGTTGCCGCGGTGCGCGCCATGTGGGAAAGCGCTGGCGCGCATTGCCACGTGATGTCGGCGGTCCAGCACGACGCGGTGTTTGCCGCGGTCAGCCACCTGCCTCACGTGCTGTCGTACGCGCTGGTGGCGCAGGTGGCCAACGCCGAAGATGCGGCGCTGAAGCTGGATTTCGCGGGCGGCGGCTTCCGCGACTTCACGCGGATCGCAGCCTCGTCTCCGGAAATGTGGCGGGACATCTGCGTCGCCAACCGCGACGCGCTGCTGCGCGAACTGAATACCTACCAGTCGGTGCTGGCGCACCTGAAGACGCTGATCGAGAAGGGCGACGGCGACGCGCTCGAGCGCATTTTCACGCGCGCCAGCAAGACCCGCCTGGCCTGGGGCGCCGAGCGTGCCGCGGGCAACAACCATATCGAACCCTGATGGCCCTGGCCCATCGCCTGACCGCGGCGCCCCGGCGCCCACGACATCCATGGAACACCTGACGCTAGGCCCCCTGACCCGCGCCCACGGCACCGTCCGGCTGCCGGGCTCGAAGAGCATCTCCAACCGCGTACTGCTGCTGGCCGCGCTGGCCAACGGCGAGACCCGCGTGCGCGACCTGCTCGATTCCGATGACACCCGCGTGATGCTGCAGGCGTTGAGCACGCTGGGCGTGGCCTGGCGGCAGGAAGGCGCCGACTACATCGTCACCGGCGCCGGCGGCAACTTCCCCAACAAGTCGGCCGAGCTGTTCATGGGCAACGCCGGCACCGCGATCCGTCCGCTGACTGCCGCGCTGGCGCTGCAGGGCGGCAGCTACAAGCTGTCCGGCGTGCCGCGCATGCATGAGCGGCCGATCGGCGACCTTGTCGACGGCCTGCGCCAGGTCGGCGCGGTGATCGACTACCTTGGCAACGAAGGCTTCCCGCCGCTGCATATCCAGCCGGCCAGCCTGCGCATCGACGCGCCGATCCGCGTGCGCGGCGATGTCTCGAGCCAGTTCCTGACCGCGCTGCTGATGAGCCTGCCGCTGGCGCAGTCCGCCAGCGGCCGCATCGAGATCGAAGTGGTGGGCGAGCTGATCTCCAAGCCGTATATCGAGATCACGCTGAACCTGCTGGCGCGCTTCGGCATCGAGGTGGAGCGGCAGGGCTGGGAGCGCTTCATCTTGCCGGCAGGGGCGGCTTACCGCTCGCCGGGCGAGATCTTTGTCGAGGGCGATGCGTCGTCGGCTTCGTATTTCCTCGCCGCCGGCGCGATCGGCGGCGGTCCGGTGCGAGTGGAAGGCGTCGGCATGGCCAGCATCCAGGGCGATGTACGCTTTGCCGATGCGCTCAACCGCATGGGCGCCAACGTGATGGCGGGCGATAACTGGATCGAGGTGCGCGGCACCGAGCGCGACGACGGGCGCCTGCACGGCATCGAGCTGGACTGCAACCATATCCCCGATGCCGCCATGACGCTGGCGGTGGCAGCGCTGTTTGCCGAAGGCACCACCACGCTGACCAATATCGCCAGCTGGCGCGTCAAGGAAACCGACCGCATCACCGCGATGGCGACGGAACTGCGCAAGCTGGGCGCGGTGGTCGAGGAGGGCGCCGACTATCTGCGCGTGACGCCGCCGCAGCCGTGGCAGACCCCGGCCGACGGCATTGGCACCTATGATGACCATCGCATGGCGATGTGTTTCTCGCTGGCGGCGTTCGGCCCGTTGCCGGTGCGGATCAACGATCCGGGCTGCGTGGCGAAGACGTTCCCGGACTATTTCAGCGTATTTGCCGGCGTCACGCGCTGACCAGGCCGGTGTCGGCGCCGTTGCGGGCCGGGGCTGCGGCGCTGTCGCGGGTGGCCGGCGGCTGGCGGTGCTGGCGCTTGTCCCAGTACTTGTCGAAGAAGTAGTGGGCCACGGTATTGATGGCCGGTTCGATAAAGGTGACGGCGCCGCTCACGGCCAGGCTGCCGGTCAGCGCATAGGTCACGCTGAACGCGATGCCGAGGTGCATGATGCCGAACGTCAGGGTTTTTGCCATGGTAGATTGCCTCGCGACCAATACTGAGGGATGCGCTGCTGTTTGCGGCGCAATGCCATGGATCAAATGATAATGATTCTCAATAGAATTAATAATCAATCGTTTCTCTGGGTATCATAAGCAATGACTATCGTCAACGTCATCACCATTGACGGACCGACCGCCTCCGGCAAGGGCACGGTTGCGCACAAGGTTGCCGACGCGGTGGGCTTCCACCTGCTCGACAGCGGTGCGCTGTACCGGCTGGTAGCGCTGGCCAGCGACCGCGTGGGTGTTGACCTGGCCGACATGGACGCCCTGGCGCGGATCGCTTCGCGCCTCGATGTGAAGTTCGGGCCGGACCGCGTCTGGCTGCAAGGCGAGGAGGTGAGCCTGGCGATCCGCGCCGAGGCGATCGGCAACCGCGCCTCGGCCATCGCCGTGCACCAGCCGGTGCGCGACGCGCTGACCCAGCTGCAGCGCAGCTTTCGCAAGCTGCCCGGGCTGGTGGCGGACGGCCGCGACATGGGTACCGTGATCTTCCCGGACGCGCAGCTCAAGGTGTTCCTGACCGCGAGCGTCGAGGCGCGTGCGCGCAGGCGCTATAAACAATTGATTGATAAGGGAATTTCTGCTAATATCGAAGACCTTTTGCGTGACCTCGAGGCGCGCGACGCGCGGGACCGTACCCGTGCCGCCGCACCGCTGCGTCCCGCCGAGGATGCAAAGCTGCTCGATACCTCCGACATGACGGTGGATCAGGCGGTGGCGCAGGTGCTGGAGTGGTTTGCCGCTGTGCGGCCCGATGCATGACATGCAGCGGGCGCATCCGTAGAAGCGGCGTGCCCCTTCCGTACCCGATGGCGTCAGTCCGGGCCCGTGCCCTGGCTGGCTTTTGTCAAACCTGACCCCGCTGCCCTGGCAGACTGAGCGCGATCGTCGCGCCGGCCAGCGTATTGCGGATTTCACCTTACGTTTATGTCCGACCTGCAAACTAACGAATCCTTTGCCGCACTGTTCGAGGAATCGATCGCCCGCTCCAATATGAAGGCTGGCGAAGTGATCTCCGCTGAAGTCGTGCGCATCGACCACAACTTCGTGGTCGTCAACGCCGGCCTCAAGTCCGAGGCATTTGTGCCGGTGGAGGAGTTCCTGAACGACCAGGGCGAACTCGAAGTGCAGGCCGGCGACTACGTCTCCGTGGCCATCGACGCACTCGAGAACGGCTATGGCGACACCATCCTCTCGCGCGACAAGGCCAAGCGCCTGGCCTCGTGGCTGAACCTCGAGAAGGCCCTGGAAGACGGCGAAATCATCTCGGGTACCGTGACCGGCAAGGTCAAGGGCGGCCTGACGGTGATGGTCAACGGCATCCGCGCGTTCCTGCCGGGCTCGCTGGTTGACGTGCGTCCGATCAAGGACACCACCCCGTACGAAGGCAAGACCCTGGAATTCAAGGTCATCAAGCTGGACCGCAAGCGCAACAACGTTGTGCTGTCGCGCCGCGCCGTGGTCGAAGCCACGCTGGGCGAAGAGCGCCAGAAGCTGATGGAAACCCTGAAGGAAGGCGCCATCGTCAACGGTATCGTCAAGAACATCACCGACTACGGTGCGTTCGTTGACCTGGGCGGCATCGACGGTCTGCTGCACATCACCGACCTGGCCTGGCGCCGTGTCCGCCACCCGAGCGAAGTGCTGTCGGTTGGCCAGGAAATCACCGCCAAGATCCTCAAGTTCGACCAGGAAAAGAACCGCGTCTCGCTGGGCGTGAAGCAGCTGGGCGAAGATCCGTGGGTCGGCATCTCGCGCCGCTACCCGCAAGGCACCCGCCTGTTCGGCAAGGTCACCAACCTGACCGACTACGGCGCGTTCGTCGAGATCGAAGCCGGCATCGAAGGCCTGGTGCACGTGTCGGAAATGGACTGGACCAACAAGAACGTGGCCCCGTCGAAGGTTGTCCAGCTGGGCGACGAAGTCGAAGTCATGGTGCTGGATATCGACGAAGACAAGCGTCGTATCAGCCTGGGCATGAAGCAGTGCAAGGCCAACCCGTGGGACGATTTCTCGCGCAACCACAAGAAGGGCGACAAGCTGAGCGGCCAGATCAAGTCGATCACCGACTTCGGCGTGTTCATCGGCCTGCCTGGTGGCATCGACGGCCTGGTGCACCTGTCCGACCTGTCCTGGCAAGAGTCCGGCGAAGAGGCCGTGCGCAAGTACAAGAAGGGCGACGAAGTTGAAGCCGTGGTGCTGGGCATCGATGTCGACAAGGAACGCATCTCGCTGGGCATCAAGCAGCTGTCGGGCGATCCGTTCAACAACTTCATCTCGGCCAACGACAAGGGTTCGCTGGTTCAGGGCACGATCAAGGCCGTTGACGCCAAGGGTGCCGTGGTCCAGCTGGCCGACGACGTCGAAGGCTACCTGCGCGCTTCGGAAATCTCCGCTGACCGCGTGGAAGATGCCCGCAACGTGCTGAAGGAAGGCGAGCAGATCACCGCCCTGGTGGTGAACGTCGACCGCAAGTCGCGCAACATCAACCTGTCGATCAAGGCCAAGGACAGCGCAGAGCAGCAGGAAGCGATGCAGAAGTTCCAGGCCGACACCGGCACGGCTGGCACGACCAACCTCGGCGCCCTGCTGAAGGCCAAGCTCGGCCAGGACAACCAGTAATCGCAGTCCCCCGCGCTTGCGCGTATGCCCATGACCAAGTCGGAGCTTGTCGAAAAACTGGCTGCCCGCTTCCCCCAGCTGCTGCTGCGGGATGCGGACATCTCGGTGAAAACGATACTCGACGCGATGTCCGAAGCGTTGGCCGACGGCCACCGCATCGAGATCCGCGGATTTGGCAGTTTTGGTCTGAACCGGCGTCCGCCTCGCGTGGGGCGCAATCCCAAGTCCGGCGAACGGGTGCTGGTACCTGAAAAACGGGTGCCGCACTTCAAGGCGGGCAAGGAATTGCGCGAACGGGTTGACCGCAGCCAGCCGGTGCCTGCGGGCGCCAACGGCAACGGCCATTCCGGCGGCACGGCGCAAGCCCTGCCCGGCAAGGCAGGCCAGGGCGCGGCATCCGCCGCACCGACGGGGTTGCACGAGAGCGGACTGGATTTCATCCGCTCCTGATTTCGACTGGCACTGCCTGCTACTGAGTTGTAAAAAAGCGCCCCTTGGGGCGCTTTTTTTTGGGATCGATGCGGGCCGGGGCGGCACGCTCCCGCGCCTGCAAGGCAGAGCGCCGACTTCTGCGGTGCGCTCCGGCACGCCGTTACCGCCACGTTACCGAATCCGTGAAGTGATTCCGTTACAATGCCGGGGTCTTTGCCGGGCCTTGCACAGGGCGTCCTGCCAGCCGCAGGCTTTGTGCTTGCCCGCCCCAACGCCATGCTGCCTCGCCGCCTACCCGCATGAAACTGTTTGCCTGGATCGTCCGCATCGTCGTATTCGTGCTGCTGTTCGTGCTGGCCCTGCGCAATACCGCAGAAGCCTCGCTGCAGCTGTTCTTCAATGCCGTCTGGCATGCGCCGCTGATCCTGATCCTGTTTGCCGCGTTCGCGCTGGGCGCGGTGGCGGCGCTGGCCTCGGTGGCGCCGGGGCTGATGCGCCAGCGCATGGAACTGGCCAGGCTGCGGCGCGCCGTCGCGGACGCCAGGGCGTCCGCGACGGCGCCATCGGCGGCGCCGGCAAGCACCGCGCCGGTGCCGCGCGACAGCAAGTCTCCCTATAACGTAGTCGGCCCGAAAGTCTGATCCATGATGTTCGAAACCTGGTGGCTGTTGGTGCTGCCACTTGTCTTTGGCCTTGGCTGGATGGCGGCGCGCTTCGACGTGCGCCAGATGATCAGCGAGCAGGGCGCCTTGCCGCGCTCTTACTTCAAGGGACTCAATTTCCTGCTCAACGAGCAGCCCGACAAGGCCATCGACGCCTTTGTCGAAGTCGCGCGGCTGGACCCGGAAACCACCGAGCTGCACTTTGCGCTGGGCGCGCTGTTCCGGCGCCGCGGCGAAACCGAGCGCGCCATCCGCGTGCACCAGAACCTGGCCACGCGCCCCGACCTGCCCGAGCCCGAGCGCGAGCATGCACTGTTCGAGCTGGGCGAGGACTACCTGCGCGCGGGCCTGCTGGACCGTGCCGAGGAATCGCTGCGCCGGCTGATGTCCGGGCCTTACGCGGCGTCGGCCAAGCGCGTGCTGCTCGAGCTCTACGAAGTCGAAAAGGAATGGCAGAAGGCGATCGATGCCGCGCGTGAACTGCAGTCGCTGGAGCAGAAGAGCTACAGCCTGCAGATCGCGCAGTTCTGCTGCGAGCTGGCGCAGGACGCACTGCAGCGCAAGCGCCCCGAAGACGCGGTGAAATGGCTGAACCAGGCCGTGGCCGAGAATCCCGCCAACGTGCGCGCGCCGATCCTGCTGGGCGATGTCGCCGCGGCGGCGGGCGATGCGCGCGCGGCACTGGGCCACTGGCTCGGCATCGAGCAGCAGGACGCCTCCTTCCTGCCGCTGGTGGCCGAGCGCGTGGTCAAGGCCTATGCCGCCCTGAACGAGCAAGGCGTGGCGCTGGAATGGCTGCGCGGCCTGCTCAAGGGCAAGCTCGCGCCCGAGGTGCTCGACACCGCGTACAAGGCCGAACTGGAAGTGAACGGCCCCGAAGCCGCGGCGTGCCTGATGCGCGACCAGCTGCGCCGCCAGCCCACGCTGCTGGCGCTGACCAAGTACTTCGAGGCGCAGGCGGCAGTGGCCGCCGCGCCCGCGGCACAGGCCGCGGTGGTCGAGGCCACGCCCGGCCAGGCCGAAGTTGCCGAAGACGGCGACGAGGCCCAGGAAACCACCGCCATCCGCGACCTGCTGCAACTGCGAACGCGCAACCTGGCGCGCTATACCTGTCGCGAATGCGGGTTCCGTGCGCGGCTGTTCTATTGGCAGTGCCCTGGTTGCAACCGCTGGGAGACCTATGCCCCGCGGCGTTCCGAAACGCTCGGCTGATTCCCGGCGGCCATGCAACGGATGTGAATTGAAGCTATGAAAGTCACCATTATCGGCAGCGGCTACGTCGGTCTCGTCACCGGCGCCTGCCTTGCGGAGCAGGGCAACGACGTGTTCTGCCTGGACCTGGACGAGCAGAAGATCGCGCTGCTCAACGCGGGCGGCGTGCCGATCTACGAGCCGGGCCTGCAGGAACTGATCCAGCGCAACCGCGAGGCCGGCCGCCTGACCTTTTCCACCGACGTCGGGGCCAGCGTCGAGCATGCCGACGTGCAGTTCATCGCGGTGGGCACGCCGCCGGACGAAGACGGCTCGGCCGACCTCAAGTACGTGCTGGCGGCGGCGCGCAATATCGGCCGCCACATGACCGGCTTCAAGGTGGTGGTCGACAAGTCGACCGTGCCGGTGGGCACCGGCGACCGCGTCACCGCCGCGATCCGCGAGGAACTGGCCGTGCGCGGGCTGGAAGACCTGCAGTTCTCGGTGGTGTCGAACCCCGAGTTCCTGAAGGAGGGCGCCGCGGTCGAAGACTTCATGCGCCCCGACCGCATCGTGCTGGGCTGCAATGCCGACGCCGCCGGCCGCCACGCGCAGGCCACCATGCGGCAGCTGTACGCGCCGTTCAACCGCCATCACGAGCGCACCTTCTACATGGACGTGCGCTCGGCCGAGTTCACCAAGTACGCCGCCAATTCGATGCTGGCCACGCGCATCTCGTTCATGAACGAGCTCGCCAACCTGGCCGACGAGGTCGGCGCCGATATCGAGCTGGTGCGCATGGGCATCGGCTCGGACCCGCGCATCGGCTACAGTTTCCTCTATGCCGGCGCTGGCTACGGCGGATCGTGCTTCCCCAAGGACGTGCAGGCGCTGATGCGCACCGCCGCCGACCACGGCAAGCCGATGCGCGTGCTGGAGGCGGTGGAAGCCGTCAACGGCGCGCAGAAGCGCGTGCTGGGCGAGAAGATCGTGCGCCGTTTCGGCGACGACCTGAGCGGCCGCGTGTTCGCGGTCTGGGGCCTCGCCTTCAAGCCGAACACCGACGACATGCGCGAGGCGCCGTCGCGCGTGCTGGCGCGCGAGCTGGTGTCGCGCGGCGCGTCGCTGCGCGTGCATGACCCGGTCTCGATGGCCGAGGCGCGCCGGGTGCTGGAGGCCGACCTGGCCGACGTGCCGGGCGGCGCGGCGCGCGTGAGCTTCCACCAGCACCAGATGGATGCGCTCGACGGCGCCGACGCGCTGGCGATTGTGACCGAATGGAAGGTGTTCCGCAGCCCGGACTTCGGGCAGATCAAGCGGCGGCTGAAGTCGCCGGTGATCTTCGATGGACGCAATCTGTATGAGCCCGAGGCGATGCGCGAGACCGGCGTGGAGTATCACGCCATCGGCCGCCCGACCCGCAAGGCTGCGCCCGCGGCGAACGACTGAGGCGCCGGCGGGTCAACGGACTCATCAACCGATAAGCTAACGCGGCGGCCGCTGCCGCCGCGATATTGCCAAGGATCTTCATGAACAAGACCGTCATTCCGCAGGAGCAGATCCGGCAGTCCCATATCCTGGTGGTCGGCGACATGATGCTGGACCGCTATTGGTTCGGCGACGTCGAGCGCATTTCGCCCGAAGCGCCGGTGCCGGTGGTGCAGGTCAAGCGCAGCGACGAGCGCCTGGGCGGCGCCGCCAACGTCGCCCGCAACGCCGCGGCGCTGGGCGCACGCGTCGGCATGCTGGGCGTGGTCGGCGACGACGAGCCGGCGCGCACGCTCGAGGCGCTGCTGGCCGAGAGCCACGTGCAGCCCTACCTGCACCGCGATGCCAAGATCAACACCACCATCAAGCTGCGCGTGGTGGCGCACCAGCAGCAGCTGCTGCGCGTCGATTTCGAAAACACGCCGGCGCACGAAGTGCTGCTCGCGGTACAGGACCGCTTCCAGGGGCTGGTCAACGACTACCAGGTGCTAGTGCTGTCCGACTACGGCAAGGGCGGGCTGACCCATGTCACGCGCATGATCGACGCCGGCCGCGCGGCCGGCCGCAAGGTACTGGTCGACCCGAAGGGTGACGACTACTCGCGCTACCGCGGCGCCACGCTGATCACCCCCAACCGTGCCGAGATGCGTGCCGTGGTCGGCGCCTGGAAGACCGAGGCCGACCTGACCATCCGCGCGCAGAACCTGCGCCGCGCGCTGCAGCTCGAGGCGCTGCTGCTGACGCGCTCGGAAGAGGGCATGACGCTCTATACCGAAGCTGAAGTGCTGCACGTCTCGGCCCAGGCGCGCGAGGTCTATGATGTATCCGGTGCCGGCGACACCGTGATCGCCACGCTCGCCACCATGATGGGTGCGGGCGTGCCGCTCAAGGAAGCCGTACAGCATGCCAATCGCGCCGGCGGCATCGTGGTCGGCAAGCTGGGCACCGCCGTCGTCACTTATCCCGAATTGTTCGGCGCCGCTGCCTGAGGCGCGGCGCCCCATCCTGATCCGACCATGACCATCATCGTCACCGGCGCCGCGGGTTTTATCGGCAGCAATCTCGTCAAGGGCCTGAACGAACGCGGCGAGACCAACGTCATCGCCGTCGACAACCTGACCCGCGCCGACAAGTTCCACAACCTGGTCGACTGCGAGATCTCCGATTACCTGGACAAGCAGGACTTCCTCGCGCGCTTTGCCCGCGGCGAGTTCGGCAAGGTCCGCGCGGTGTTCCATGAAGGCGCGTGCTCCGACACCATGGAGACCGACGGCCGCTATATGATGGAGAACAACTACCGCTACACGCTGTCGCTGATGGAGAGCTGCCTGGAGCAGGGCACGCAGTTCCTCTACGCATCGTCGGCGGCGACCTACGGCGCCTCGCAGGTGTTCCGCGAAGACCGCGAGTTCGAGCGACCGCTCAACGTCTACGGCTACTCGAAGTTCCTGTTCGATCAGATCGTGCGGCGCCGGCTGCCATCGGCGCTGTCGCAGATCGTCGGCTTCCGTTACTTCAACGTGTACGGTCCGCGCGAAACGCACAAGGGCCGCATGGCCTCGGTGGCGTTCCACAACTTCAACCAGTTCCGCGCCGACGGCACGGTGAAGCTGTTCGGCGAATACGGCGGCTATGGCCCTGGCATGCAGAGCCGCGACTTCATCTCGGTCGAGGACGTGGTCAAGGTCAACCTGTTCTTCTTCGACCATCCGGAGAAGTCCGGCATCTTCAACCTGGGCACCGGCCGCGCCCAGCCGTTCAACGACATCGCCGCGACCGTGGTCAACACGCTGCGCGAGGCCGAAGGCAAGCCGCCGCTGTCGCTGGACGACCTGGTACAGGAAGGGCTGGTCGAGTACGTCAAGTTTCCCGACGCACTGCGCGGCAAGTACCAGTGCTTCACGCAGTCGGATGTGTCCAAGCTGCGCGGCGCCGGCTACGGCGAGCGCTTCCTGACCGTCGAGGAAGGCGTGGCGCGCTACTGCCGCTGGCTGCTCGAGCGCAACGGCTGAAGCCCGCATCGTTCCTGCTTCACGCCGGCCGACACGCTTTCGTGCGGCCGGTGTCAACTTTTGTTGCCGCATGCGCCGCGCTCGCGGCGCGCCCCTATCCTGACCTGACCTCGCCGCCCCGGCGGGGGTGGTACCTCAGACCATCCACAGGAAAGGAGAGCCTTCATGGCCATGCACTGGATCCGGCAACTTGCCCGGCGTTTTTCCCTCATTTCCCTCGCGGCAACCTTGTGCCTGCTTGCCGGCGGCACCGCACATGCCGCGGTCGACGTCAACACCGCCGACGAAGCAGCGCTGACCTCGGTCAAGGGCGTGGGCCCGGCCACGGCCCGCCACATCGTCGAAGAGCGCAACAAACGCGGGCCGTACAAGGACGCTGCCGACCTGGCCGAGCGCGTCAGCGGCATCGGGCCCAAGTCCGTGGCCAAGCTGCAGGACGCCGGCCTGACCATCGCCGGCAAGGGCGCGCCATCCGCGGCGCCCACCGCCGCGCCGTCCACTGCGCCTTCCGCTGCCACGCCGGCGCCCGCCAAGGGGGCAAAGGCAACGCCTGCACCGGCAAAGCCGGCCCGCTAGCACCGCCACTGCTGCCCTGGGCCCGGTCGTGCTGCGGCCGGGTGCGTTGTGGCTGGTATGCGTTGTGCTAAAGCTTGTCGGCTTCGCAGCCCCCGTGGCGGCGGAGTATCATGCGGACGCCGCGCAGGCAGGACCTGCCGCGCGGCTGCCGACCGGCATTCCACAACCTAACAACCAGGCACAAGCGCGGCGGCCGCCGATCCGGTGGCCAGCCCGGACCACAGGGAGCAAGACAATATGGCGAATGGCGAGGACGCGGGATTCCTGCCGCAATGGCGGCTCAAGACCGAGGGCGTGATCGGCCCCGATGAGCGGCTGCCCGCGGGGCAGACACTGCTGGCCGGGATCCAGCACGTGGTGGCGATGTTCGGCTCGACCGCCATCGCGCCGATCCTGATGGGCTTCAACCCGAATATCGCCATCCTGTTTTCCGGCATCGGCACGCTGATCTTTTTCCTTTGCGTGCGCGGCCGGGTGCCCAGCTACCTGGGCTCCAGCTTTGCCTTCATCGCGGTGGTGATCGCCGCCACCGGCTATGCCGGCAGCGGCCCCAACCTCAATATCCCGGTGGCGCTGGGCGGCATCATTGCCGCGGGTGCGCTGTACACGCTGATCGGCCTGGTGGTGCAGGCGGTGGGGTACGCCTGGGTGGAAAAGCTGATGCCGCCGGTGGTGACCGGCGCCATCGTCGCGGCGATCGGGCTGAACCTGGCGCCGGTGGCAGTCAAGGCGGTCAGCGGCGCGGCGCTCGATACCTGGGTGGGGCTGCTCACCGTGGTCGCGGTGGGGCTGGTCGCGGTGCGCGCGCCCGGCATGGTCGGCCGCCTGCCGGTGCTGATCGGCGGCCTGGCCGGCTACGTTGCCTACTACCTGGGCACCAATGTGATGGGACTGGGCAAACCGATCGATTTCTCCGGCGTGGCCGCTGCCAGCTGGTTCGGCCTGCCGGCGTTTACCGCCCCGACGTTCGAGCTCGGCGCCATGCTGCTGATCGCGCCGGTGGCGATCGTGCTGGTGGCCGAGAACCTGGGCCATATCAAGGCCATCGGCGTGATGACGGGGCGCAACCTGGATCCGTACATCGGCCGTGCCTTTATCGGCGACGGCATCGCCACCATGCTGTCGGCCAGCGGTGGCGGCACCGGCGTGACCACCTATGCCGAGAACATGGGGGTGATGGCGGTCACCAAGATCTATTCGACGCTGATCTTCGTGGTGGCCGCCGCCGTGGCCATCCTGCTGGGCTTCTCGCCCAAGTTCGGCGCGTTGATCCTGACCATCCCCGGGCCGGTGATCGGCGGCCTGACCATCGTCGTGTTCGGCCTGATCGCCGCCACCGCGGGCCGCATCTGGGTGCAGAACCACGTGGATTTCTCCAGTTCGCGCAACCTGATCACGGTGGGCGCCACGCTGACGGTGGCGGCCGGCGACCTGACGCTGAAGCTGGGCGGCATGACGCTGGGCGGCATCGGCACCGCTACCTTCGGCTGCATCCTGCTGTACCACCTGCTGGGCGAAGGCAACCGCGAAGAGGCCTGAGCCACGACAGACGCCGGCAGGCGGCGCAAATCCCGCCTGCCGGCGAGGGGATAGGGGTCTGGATTACAATGGCCGGCGAACTGGAATCCCCCGGCATCCCCCGTTTTGACCTTCCTTCGCCCCATGGCCTACAAGACAATTGAAGACACCATCGGCAATACGCCGCTGGTCAGACTGCAGCGCATCCCCGGCGCCGCCAACGACGCGCGCGGCAATGTGATCCTCGGCAAGCTCGAAGGCAACAATCCGGCCGGTTCGGTCAAGGACCGCCCGGCGGTGTCGATGATCGCCCGGGCCGAAGCGCGCGGACGCATCAAGCCGGGCGATACGCTGATCGAGGCAACGTCGGGCAACACCGGCATCGCGCTGGCCATGGCGGCCGCCATCCGTGGCTACAAGATGGTGCTGATCATGCCCGAGGACCTGAGCCTCGAGCGCAGGCAGAGCATGGCGGCCTACGGCGCCGAAATCATCCTGACCCCGGTCAAGGGCGGCATGGAGTATGCCCGTGACCTGGCCGATTCGATGGAGCGCGACGGCAAGGGCGTGATCCTGGACCAGTTCGCCAACCCGGACAACCCGCAGGCGCACTACGAGGGCACCGGCCCCGAGATCTGGCGCGATACCGACGGCCGCATCACCCATTTCGTTTCGGCGATGGGCACCACCGGCACCATCACCGGCGTGTCGCGCTACCTCAAGGAGCAGAATCCCGCGATCCAGATCGTCGGTGCGCAGCCGGCCGAAGGCTCGCGCATCCCGGGCATCCGCAAGTGGCCCGAAGCGTATCTGCCCAAGATCTACGATCCCAAGTACATCGACCGCACCGAGCCGGTGAGCCAGGGCGATGCCGAGCACATGGCGCGCCGCATGGCATCGGAAGAGGGCATCTTCTGCGGCATTTCCGCCGCCGGCGCGTTGTGCGTGGCCTTGCGCGTTGCCGAGGAAGTCGAGAATGCCACCATCGTCTTCGTGGTGTGCGATCGCGGCGACCGCTACTTGTCGACTGGCGTGTTCCCGGCCTGATCCGCAGCGCCGAAAAAAATAAAGGCCTCGCTGATGCGAGGCCTTTTTGATTTTGGCCGTGCCGCCTCAGCCCATCGCTGCCTTGACCGCCTCACCCAGCTGGTACACCGCCAGCGCATAGAAGAAGCTGCGGTTGTACCGCGTCAGCACATAGAAGTTGCGCAGGCCCAGCAGGTACTCGGTGGGCTGGTCCGGCGTGGGCAGGTCCACCACCAGCACGCCGGTTTGGCCTTCGCGCGCCAGGTTGATGGGTTCGTCCACGCGCAGCCCGGCGCGGGTCAGCTGGTCGAGGGTGCGGGTCGGCCACGGCTCGCCATCGGCCGCCGCGGTGGCGATACCCAGGCTGCCGGCGTCGGGGGCGATGCGCCACACCACCGGACGGCCCGGCTCCCAGCCGTGCAGCTGCAGGAAGCGCGCCACGCTGCCGATGGCGTCGGTGGGGCTGTTGCGCAGGTCGATGTGGCCGTTGTTGTCGTAGTCGATGGCGTATTCGCGCAGGCTGGTCGGCATGAACTGCGGAATGCCGATGGCGCCGGCATACGAGCCCAGCACCGAGTAGACGTCGGTGCGGGTGTCGCGGCACCACAGCAGGTAGTCGGCCAGCTGGTTGCGGAACAGCGTGGAGCGTGCCGCGCGGTTCGGCGTGTCGGGGTAGTCGAAGGCCAGCGTCGACAGCGAATCGAGCACGCGGAACGAGCCCATGTCGCGGCCGTAGATGGTTTCGACGCCGATGATGCCGACGATGACCGAGGCCGGCACGCCGAACTCGGCCTCGGCGCGGCGCAGCGTGTCGCGGTTGTCCTGCCAGAAGCGCACGCCGGCATTGATGCGGATCGGCTCGATAAAGCGCGAGCGGTAGGTGCGCCAGCTTTTGCGGCCGGTGGTGGCGGGCGGCATGATCAGCCGCACCACGGTGGCCGAGTAGACCGCCTGCCCGAACCAGTCCTGCAGCGTGCCGCGGTCAAAGCCGTGGCGCGCCACCATCTCGTCGATAAAGGCACGTGCTTGCGGGTTGTCGCGGTAGCGGCCGGGTTCGATTTCTTCCTCGCGCACGCTGACGCGGCGTTTGCCGGCGGCGAGCAGGCTGGGGGAGAGGCCGCAGAGTCCGAGTGCGGCAGCGGAAAGCGCGGCGCCCAGCAGGGGGCGTCGCAGTGAGCGCTGGGTGTCGGTCATGGTGTCCTTTGCAAGTCGCACCGAGTATAGCGGATGCCACCGCGGCAGCCGCGGCGGGGCGGGTGCGGCATGGCGCGCCGGCGCTGCTGGGTGGCCAGGCGTGGCGTGTGCTAACGTAACGTTTGGAGACAACATGGCGACGCACTGCAACCCATTGCGACGATAAGAGATGCCGACAGGCTATTACACGCACCCCGAGTTCCAGCGGCACGAGATGGGGCACTTCCACCCCGAGTGTCCGGAGCGCCTGCAGGCGATCGAGGATCACCTGATTTCGCATGGCCTGGACGGGCTGCTGGAGCGCCGCGAGGCGCCGCCCGCCACGCGCGAGCAGCTCGAGCGCGTGCACCGGCCCGAGCACGTCGACGCGCTCGAAAGTGCCAGCCCGTCGAGCGGCTACTACGCGATCGATCCGGACACCTCGATGAACGCCCACACGCTCGCCGCCGCGACGCTGGCCGCGGGCGCGGCGGTGGCGGCCACCGATGCGGTGATCGCCGGCGAATTCGAGAACGCGTTTTGCTGCGTGCGCCCGCCCGGCCACCACGCCGAGCCCGGCCGCGCCATGGGCTTCTGCTTCTACAACAATGTGGCCATTGCCGCGCGCCATGCGCTGCAGGCGCATGGGCTGGAGCGCGTGGCGATCATCGACTTCGACGTGCATCACGGCAACGGCACCGAAGCGGCGTTCCGCGGCGACGAGCGCGTGATGATGTGCAGCATCTTCCAGCACCCGTTCTATCCCTACAGCGGCACCGAGCACCTGGCGCCGAACATGGTCAACATCCCGCTGCCGGCCTACAGCAATGGCATGGCGGTGCGCGAGGTGGTCGAGACCATCTGGCTGCCGCGCCTCAATGAATTCCGTCCGCAGATGCTGTTCATTTCGGCCGGCTTCGACGCGCACCGCGAGGACGACCTGGGCCAGATGGGCCTGGTGGAGCAGGACTACGCCTGGATCACCGGCCAGCTGGTCGAGGTAGCACGCACCCATGCGCAGGGCCGCATCGTCAGCTGCCTCGAGGGCGGCTACAACCTCAGCGCGCTGGGCCGCAGCGTGCTGGCCCACCTGAAGGTGCTGCTGGAGCAATAGGAGACCGCCGCCATGGCCGAGAACGATGCGCGCGTCGACGCGCCGCTGCTGACCGAATCGCGCGACGCCGCCGGCGTGGCGCGCCTGACCATGAACCGGCCGCAGGCGTTCAACGCCTTGTCCGAAGGGTTGCTCGATGCGCTCACCGATGCGCTGCGCCGGCTCGCCGCCGACCCCAGCGTGCGCGTGGTGGTGCTGGCGGGCGCGGGCAAGGCCTTCTGCGCCGGCCACGACCTGCGCGAGATGCGCGCGGCGCCGTCGCACGATTACTACCGGCGCCTGTTCGACCGCTGCACGCGCATGATGATGGCGATCCAGCAGATGCCGCAGCCGGTGATCGCCCGGGTCCACGGCATTGCCACCGCGGCCGGCTGCCAGCTGGTGGCGATGTGCGACCTGGCCGTGGCCTCGGACGATGCGCGCTTTGCCGTGTCGGGCGTCAACCTGGGCCTGTTCTGCTCGACCCCGGGCGTGGCGCTGTCGCGCAACCTGCACCGCAAGCAGGCCATGGAGATGCTGCTGACCGGCGACATGATCGATGCCGCCAGTGCGCGCGAGCGCGGGCTGGTCAACCGGGTGGTGCCGGCCGACGACCTCGACGCCGAAGTGGCGCGGCTGGCCGCCAGCATTTGCGCCAAGCCGGCCGCCGCCGTTGCTGCCGGCAAAGGGCTGTTCTACCGCCAGCTCGAGATGGGCATCGAGGCTGCCTACCAGCTGGCCGGCCAGACCATGGCCTGCAACATGATGGACGATGCGGCGCTGGAGGGGGTGCAAGCCTTTATCGACAAGCGGCCGCCGTCCTGGCGTGCCTCGTGATCGACTTATCAGGTCTTTATATGCCGGGAACGCATAAAGACATCGGCAAAAAGTCGTTTATGGTATGAAGCGAATCGCATAAAATACGCGCTTCAGAAAAATAACGAGCGGCAACAGCGCTGGAGATCCCTCGCCTGTTGCCGTTTTCTTTTGGTCACCTTTTCCATGATCGAACTGCAAGGACTGTCGCAGCGCTTCCCGGGCGCGTCTGGCGACGTGCATGCATTGCGAGACGTCAGCCTGTCGATTGCGGCGGGCGAAGTCTTCGGCATCATCGGCCGCAGCGGCGCCGGCAAGAGCACGCTGGTGCGCGCCATCAACCTGCTGAACCGGCCCACCAGCGGCCGCGTCATCGTCGCCGGCCAGGACCTGACCGCGCTGGACAAGGGCGCGCTGCGCCTGGCGCGGCGCGACATCGGCATGATCTTCCAGCACTTCAACCTGCTGTCGTCGCGCACCGTCTATGACAACGTGGCGCTGCCGCTGGAGCTGGCCGGCAAGCCCAGGGCTGAGATTGCAGCGACGGTACTGCCGCTGCTGGAGCTGGTCGGGCTGTCGGCGCTGAAGGACCGCTACCCGGCGCAAATCAGCGGCGGGCAGAAGCAGCGCGTGGGCATTGCGCGCGCGCTGGCGAGCAAGCCCAAGGTGCTGCTGTCGGACGAGGCCACGTCCGCGCTCGATCCCGAAACCACCCGTTCCATCCTGGATCTGCTCAAGCAGATCAACCGCGAGCTGGGCCTGACCATCGTGATGATCACGCACCAGATGGAGGTGATCAAGCAGGTCTGCGACCGCGTGGCCGTGCTCGAAGCCGGCCAGGTGGTGGAGACCGGGCGCGTGATCGACGTATTCCTGCGCCCGCAGCACGAAGTCACGCGCGCCATGATCGGCGACGTCATCTCGCAGGAACTGCCGGCGAGCGTGCTCAAGCGCGTCGAAAGCCGGCTCGGCAACGGGCGCGACCACGTCTACCGCCTCGCCTTCACCGGCGAGGGCGTCGACCAGCCGGTGCTGGCGCAGGCGATCCGCCGCTACGGGCTGGACTTCAATATCCTGCACGGCCATATCGACGAGATCCAGGGGCAGGCTTTCGGCTCGCTGGCGATCATGGCGACCGGCGAACTGGCCGATGTGAAGGCAGCAATGGAATACCTGCAGGCGCAAGGCGTCGTGGTGGAGGAGTTCGAGCATGTGGTCTGAAATGTTTGACCTGTTCCTGACCTCGTTCAACGAGACCCTGCTGATGGTGGCGATCTCGGGCGTGGTCGGCGCGCTGCTGGGCGTGCCGCTGGGCGTGCTGCTGCACCTGACCAACCGCGGCGGCGTGCTGTCGCACCCGCTGTTCAACCGCACCATCGGCGTGGTGGTCAACGCGGTGCGCTCGATCCCGTTCATCATCCTGCTGGTGGTGGTGATCCCGTTCACGCGCTTTATCGTCGGCTCGTCGATCGGCACCACCGCGGCGATCGTGCCGCTGACCATCGCGGCGATCCCGTTTATCGCGCGCCTGGTCGAAAGCGCGCTGCGCGAGGTCGACAAGGGCCTGGTCGAGGCGGCGCAGTCGATGGGTGCCACCACGCGCCAGATCGTGTGGAAGGTGCTGCTGCCCGAGGCCATGCCCGGCATCGTCGCCGGCCTGACCATCACCTTCGTCAGCCTAGTCGGCTATTCGGCCATGGCCGGCGCGATCGGCGGCGGCGGACTGGGCGACCTCGGCATCCGCTATGGCTACCAGCGCTACATCACCGAGGTGATGGTGGCGGTGGTGGTGATCCTGATCGTGTTCGTGCAGGCTGTGCAGAGCTTCGGCGACTGGCTGGTCCGCCGCATCAGCCATCGCTGAACCCAGACTTTTTTGAGATAGGAACGCAATCATGCAACGTCGCAACCTGCTGCAATGGATTCTCGGCGCCGCGCTCGGCGCCTCGCTGTCCGCTGGCGCGATCGCCCAGGACAAGCCGATCAGGATCGGCGTCACCGGCGGCCCGCACGCCCAGATCATGGAACAGGTGAAGAAGGTCGCCGCCAGGGACGGCCTCAATATCCAGGTGGTCGAGTTCAGCGACTACGTCCAGCCCAATGCCGCGCTGGCCGCCGGCGACCTGGATGCCAACAGCTACCAGCACCTGCCGTACCTGGAAGCCCAGATCAAGGACCGCGGCTACAAGTTCACGCATATTGCCTACACGGTGACGTTCCCGATGGGCGTGTACTCGAAGAAGATCAAGTCGCTCGACCAACTCAAGCAGGGTGCGCGCGTGGGCGTGCCCAACGACCCCACCAACGGCGGCCGCGGCCTGTTGCTGCTACAGAGCAAGGGCGTGATCAAGCTCAAGCCCAACGCGGGACTGAAGGCAACGCCGCTGGACATCGCGGAGAACCCGAAGAAGATCCGCATCGTCGAGCTCGACGCCGCGCAACTGCCGCGCTCGCTGGATGACCTGGATGCCGCCGCGATCAACGGCAACTATGCCGAGTCCGCGGGCCTGTCGCCGACCAAGGACGCGATCGCCATGGAGGGTCCGAAGGGGCCGTACGCCAACCTGATCGCGATCCGCGACGCCGACAAGAGCAAGCCCTGGGTGGCCAAGCTGGTGAAGGCCTACCATTCGCCGGAAATCAAGCAATACGTCACATCGACCTTCAAGGAATCGGTCATTACCGCCTGGTAATTTCCTGGTGAGCCGGCGTCACTCGAGGGTTTCATCCAATCGGACGAGGCCTGCCGGCGTGGCTTTGCGGCACAATCGCCTGACCGGTAAAAAGGTGCCGGGCCTATGCCCGGC
Source organism: Cupriavidus nantongensis (assembly GCF_041726985.1). Classification (GTDB taxonomy): domain Bacteria; phylum Pseudomonadota; class Gammaproteobacteria; order Burkholderiales; family Burkholderiaceae; genus Cupriavidus; species Cupriavidus nantongensis_A. The sequence continues at coordinate 809,804 of NZ_CP168303.1, forward strand.
ATCATTTTGCCGATAAAATAGTACGATCGTTCGAAAAATAGGAGAGCCGCCAACCCGGTGGTTATAATGACGAGCGAACAAAATTTCTGACTATCAGCTATCAGTGGAGTGAGCGCATGAAAGTACTCGTCGCAGTCAAGCGGGTGGTGGATTACAACGTCAAGGTCCGCGTCAAGGCGGACGGTTCGGGCGTCGATCTGGCCAACGTCAAGATGAGCATGAACCCCTTCGACGAAATCGCCGTGGAAGAGGCCGTGCGCCTGAAGGAAGCCGGCGTTGCCACCGAAGTGGTCGCGGTGTCGTGCGGTGTCACGCAGTGCCAGGAAACCCTGCGCACCGCGATGGCCATCGGTGCCGACCGCGGCATCCTGGTGGAATCGAACGAAGACCTGCAACCGCTGGCCGTGGCCAAGCTGCTGAAGGCGCTGATCGACAAGGAACAGCCGCAACTGGTGATCCTGGGCAAGCAGGCCATCGACGACGACTCCAACCAGACCGGTCAGATGGTCGCCGCGCTGGCCAACCTGCCGCAAGCCACGTTCGCCTCGAAGGTGGTGGTCGCCGACGGCAAGGCCTCGGTCACGCGTGAAGTCGACGGCGGCCTGGAAACGCTGTCGCTGAGCCTGCCGGCGGTGGTGACTACCGACCTGCGCCTGAACGAGCCGCGCTACGTCACGCTGCCGAACATCATGAAGGCGAAGAAGAAGCCGCTGGACACCGTCAAGCCGGAAGACCTCGGCGTCGACGTCAAGCCGCGCCTGTCGACCCTGAAAGTGGTCGAGCCGCCCAAGCGCAGCGCGGGTGTGATGGTGCCGGACGTCGCGACGCTGGTGCAGAAGCTGAAGAACGAAGCCAAGGTTATCTGAGAGCGCGGGGAGAAATAACATGACTGCACTCGTCATTGCTGAACACGACAATCAATCGATCAAGGGCGCCACGCTCAACACCGTGACCGCCGCAGCCCAATGCGGCGGCGACGTGCACGTGCTGGTGGCCGGTTCCAACGCCAAGGCCGCGGCCGATGCCGCCGCCAAGATCGCCGGCGTGACCAAGGTCCTGCTGGCCGACGCCGCCTACTTCGGCGACGGCCTGGCCGAGAACGTGGCCGAGCAGGCGCTGGCCATCGCCAACGACTACTCGCACATCCTGGCCCCGGCCACCCCGTACGGCAAGAACATCCTGCCGCGCGTGGCCGCCAAGCTGGACGTGGCCCAGATCTCGGAAATCTCCAAGGTCGACGCGCCGGACACCTTCGAGCGCCCGATCTACGCCGGCAACGCCATCGCCACGGTCAAGTCGGAAGACAAGATCAAGGTCATCACCGTGCGCGGCACCGCCTTCGACGCCGCTGCTGCCGAAGGTGGCTCGGCCGCCGTCGAGACCCTGCCGGCCGTTGCCGATGCAGGCGTTTCGCAATTCGTTTCGCGCGAAGTGGCCAAGAGCGACCGTCCGGAACTGACCGCCGCCAAGATCATCGTCTCGGGTGGCCGTGGCGTGGGCTCGGGCGAGAACTACACCAAGGTGCTGACGCCGCTGGCCGACAAGCTCAACGCCGCGCTGGGCGCCTCGCGCGCCGCCGTGGACGCTGGCTTCGTGCCGAACGACTACCAGGTCGGCCAGACCGGCAAGATCGTCGCGCCGCAGCTGTATATCGCCGTCGGTATCTCGGGCGCGATCCAGCACCTGGCCGGCATGAAGGATTCCAAGGTGATCGTGGCGATCAACAAGGATGCCGAGGCCCCGATCTTCTCCGTGGCCGACTACGGCCTGGTGGGCGACCTGAACACCGTGGTGCCGGAGCTGGTGGCAGCACTGGGCTGATGCCGCGCCGGCCGTGCCGACCGCATTGGGGCCGGCATGGATAGCAGCAGGCAGCAAGTAACGAGCCGTTCCGGGGGCGACCCGCGAACGGCTTTTTCATACATGTTGGGAGACATCGATGACCTACCGTGCGCCGATCAAGGACATGCTGTTCGTCATGAACGAGCTGGCCGGCCTTGAGGCCGTCAGCCAGCTGCCCGGCTTCGAGGAAGCCACCCGCGACACCGCCGAGGCCGTGCTCGACGAGGCCGCCAAGTTCAACGAGCAGGTCGTGGCGCCGCTGAACCGCGCCGGCGATCTCGATCCGAGCAGCTGGAAGGACGGCGTGGTCACCACCACGCCGGGCTTCAGGGAAGCCTTCCGCCAGTTCGGCGAGGGCGGCTGGCAGGGTGTGCTGCATCCGCAGGAATTCGGCGGCCAGGGCCTGCCCAAGCTGATCGCCACGGCGTGCAACGAGATGCTGAATACCGCGAACCTGTCGTTCGCGCTGTGCCCGCTGCTGACCGACGGCGCCATCGAGGCGCTGCTGACGGCGGGTTCCGACGCCCAGAAGGCCACCTTCCTGCCCAAGCTGATCTCGGGCGAGTGGACCGGCACCATGAACCTGACCGAGCCGCAGGCGGGCTCGGACCTGGCCGCGGTGCGCACCCGCGCCGAGCCGCAGGGCGACGGCACCTACAAGGTGTTCGGCACCAAGATCTTCATCACTTACGGCGAGCACGACATGGCGCAGAACATCGTGCATCTCGTGCTGGCCCGCACTCCCAACGCGCCCGAAGGCGTGAAGGGCATCTCGCTGTTCATCGTGCCCAAGTTCCTGGTCAATGACGATGGCAGCACCGGGGCGCGCAACGACGTGCATTGCGTCTCGATCGAACACAAGCTGGGCATCAAGGCGAGCCCCACGGCAGTGCTGCAGTTCGGTGACCATGGCGGCGCGATCGGCACGCTGGTGGGCGAAGAGAACCGCGGCCTCGAGTACATGTTCATCATGATGAACTCGGCGCGCTTCTCGGTCGGCATGCAGGGCATCGCGGTGTCCGAGCGCGCCTACCAGCAGGCGGTGGCCTACGCGCGCGAGCGCGTGCAGAGCCGCCCGGTCGATGGCTCGGCGCGCGAGGCGGTGACCATCATCCACCACCCCGACGTCAAGCGCATGCTGATGACCATGCGCGCGCTGACCGAAGGCGCGCGCGCGGTGGCGTACGTGGCCGCGGCCGCCAGCGACGCGGCGCACCAGCATCCCGACGACGCGGTGCGCAAGCAGAGCCAGGCGTTCTACGAGTTCATGGTGCCGGTGGTGAAGGGCTGGAGCACCGAGCTGTCGATCGATGTCACCAGCCTCGGCGTGCAGGTGCACGGCGGCATGGGCTTTATCGAGGAAACCGGCGCGGCGCAGCACTACCGCGACGCGCGCATCCTGCCGATCTATGAAGGCACTACGGCGATCCAGGCCAACGACCTGGTTGGCCGCAAGACCGTGCGCGACGGCGGCGCCGTGGCACGCGAGATCTGCGCGCAGATTGCCGAGACCGAGTCCGCGCTCGGCCGTCATGGCGGCGCGGCGTTTACCGCGGTGCAGGCGCAGCTGGCCAAGGGTCGCGCCGCGCTGGAAGCCGTGGTCGAGTTCGTCGTCGCCAACGCCAAGTCGGACCCGAACGCGGTCTTCGCCGGCAGCGTGCCTTACCTGAAGCTGTGCGGCATCGTGTTCTCCGGCTGGCAGTTCGGCCGCGCCATGCTGGCCGCTGACGCGAAGCGCGCCGAAGATCCGGCCTTCCACGACGCCAAGATCGCCACTGCGCATTTCTTTGCCGAGCACATCCTGTCGCAGGCATCGGCCTTGCGCGATGCCGTGGTCAGCGGCGGGGCGCCGGTCAATGCGTTGAGCGCCGAGCAGTTCTGATCGTTGCGCGCGGATAGAAAAAGGGCGACCCGCAAGGGCCGCCCTTTTTTGTTTGGGAGAAAACCGGCTTATATCAGGCGGCTGCCGGACGCGGCGCCAGGTGATGGCGTGCCGGCTTCAGGTAGCGGCCGACCGACAGGTCGTCGGCACGGATCGCCGGCGACTTGCCCGAGACCAGGTCCGACAGCAGCTGGCCGGAGCCGCAGGCCATGGTCCAGCCGAGCGTGCCGTGGCCGGTGTTCAGCCACAGGCCGCGCACCTGGGTCGGGCCGACGATGGGGGTGCCGTCCGGCGTCATCGGGCGCAGGCCGGTCCAGAAGGTGGCCTGGCTGACATCGCCGGCGCCCGGGAACAGGTCGGTCACCACATGCTCGAGCGTGCGGCGCTTGGCCGGATCGAGGCTGCGGTCATAGCCGACGATCTGCGCCATGCCGCCGACACGGATGCGGTCGTCGAAGCGGGTCAGGGCCACCTTGTAGGTCTCGTCCAGCACCGTCGATACCGGCCCGCGCGAGGCATCGCTGAGCGGCACGGTGATCGAAAAGCCCTTGAGCGGATACACCGGCAGGTTGGACATGCCGCGCAGGAAGGGTTTGACCAGCTGCCTCGACCAGCTGCCCAGCGCCACCACCACCAGGTCGGCCGCCATCGGCTCGCCATCGACCACGGCGCCGGTGACGGCATCGCCCTGGCTCATCAGTCCGTCGATCGAGCGGTTGTACAGGAAGCGGACGCCGAGCGTGCCGGCCATGCTGGCCAGGCGCTGGGTGAACAGCGCGCAGTCGCCGGTTTCGTCATTGGGAAGGCGCAGGCCGCCGGCCAGCTTGTGGCGGACGGCGGCCAGTGCCGGTTCGCTCGCGGCGAGTTCTTCGCGCGAAAGCAACTGGTAGGGGACCCCGGCCTGCTCCAGCACCGCGATGTCCTTGGCCGCGCCTTGCAGCTGCTCGTCGGTGCGGAACACCTGCAGCGTGCCTTGCTGGCGGCCTTCGTAGGCAATGCCGGTTTCCGCGCGCAGCGCGCGGATGCAGTCGCGGCTGTACTCGGCCAGCCGCACCATGCGCTCCTTGTTGACGGCATAGCGCCCGGCGCTGCAGTTCAGCAGCATCTGCCACATCCATTGCAGCTGGAACAGCGTGCCGTCGGGGCGGATGCTGAGCGGCGCATGTTCCTGGAACATCCACTTGATCGCCTTGAGCGGCACGCCGGGCGCCGCCCACGGCGACGCGTAGCCGGGCGAGATCTGGCCCGCATTGGCAAAGCTGGTGCCGAGCGCGGGACCGGACTCGCGGTCGACCACGGTCACTTCGTGACCGGCTTTGGCCAGGTACCACGCACTGGTGACGCCAATCACGCCACTGCCAAGTACGAGAACGCGCATTTCGGGGGCTCCAACTGCGATGACTACGGTATAGAGGATTTGTCTCTATACTATTGAATGAATTCCAGTCATAGTTACCGAATTTCTCAGGAAAACAGGAAAAACTCATGAGAACGAGTCGCCAGCCCCAGCGCACGCTCGACCGGCTCGACCGTAAGATCCTGACCGCGCTGCAGAGCGACGGCAGGATGTCGATGAAGGACCTGGCCGAGGCGGTCGGGCTGACCATCACGCCGTGCATCGAGCGCGTCAAGCGCCTGGAGCGCGATGGTGTCATCATGGGCTACTACGCACGGCTCAACCCGGCACTGCTGGGCAGTGCGCTGCTGGTGTTCGTCGAGATCTCGCTGGGCAACAAGTCGGGCAATATGTTCGAGCAGTTCCGCCGCGAGGTGCTGCGCATTCCGGAAGTGCTGGAATGCCACCTGGTTTCGGGCGATTTCGACTACCTGATCAAGGCGCGCATCCGCGAGATCGGCGAGTACCGCCGGCTGTTGGGCGATATCCTGCTGCAACTGCCGGGCGCGGCGCAGTCGAAGAGCTATGTGGTGATGGAAGAGATCAAGGAGACACTGGCCATCTCGGTCGAGGAGAAGAGCCAGGCCGCGTAACGAAGGCCAGCATGGAGCGCCCCCCGCCAAACCCCAAATTCCCCGCAAGGCCCCTCGCCGGCGCGACGCGGCGCGATGCCGATGCCGACGCGCAGGCGCCGCAGGCCGGCGCGCGCCCGCCCGCGGCGCGCAAGGGCCGCGGGGCCGTCAGCAACCTGCAGGGGCGTTTCGAGCGTGACCAGCGCGAGGCGTTCGACGATGGCTGGGGTCCGGCGCCGGAAGACACCGCCGCGGCGCCCGAGGCAATTGCGGGCGCGGACGACGCGCCGCTGCCGCCGCTACGCACCGAAGTCCATCTCGAACGTGCCCGTTCCGTGCTGACGCGCAATGCCTCGCCGGATGTCCCGTTCGACGTTTCGCTCAATCCCTACCGCGGCTGCGAGCACGGCTGCATCTACTGCTTCGCCCGCCCGACGCACGCCTATCTGGACCTGTCGCCGGGGCTGGACTTCGAAACCCAGCTCTATGCCAAGACCAACGCCGCCGAGCGCCTGCGCGAAGCGCTGGCGCGGCCGTCGTACCGTTGCGAGACCATCGCGCTGGGCGTCAACACCGACGCCTACCAGCCGATCGAGCGTGAACAGCGCATCACGCGCAGCCTGCTGGAAGTGCTGCACGAATGCGACCACCCGGTGGCGCTGATCACCAAGTCGTCGTTGATCGAGCGCGATATCGACCTGCTCGCGCCAATGGCGGCCAAGCGGCTGGCGGTGGCGGCACTGACCATCACCACGCTCGACGCCGGCATCGCGCGCACGCTCGAGCCGCGGGCGGCTACGCCGTCGCGCCGGCTGCGCACCATCCGCACGCTGACCGACGCCGGCATCCCGGTCGGGGTCAGCATCGCCCCGGTGATCCCCTTCATCACCGAACCCGACCTGGAGCGCGTGCTGGAAGCGGCGCGCGAGGCGGGCGCCGTCTATGCGAACTACATCGTGCTGCGATTGCCGTGGGAAGTGCGGCCGCTGTTCGAGGAATGGCTGCAGGCGCACTTCCCAGACCGGGCCGAGCGGGTCATGAACCGCGTGCGGGACATGCGCGAAGGCAAAGCCTACGATGCGAGCTTTGCCACGCGCATGCGCGGGACCGGCGTGTGGGCGGACTTGCTGCGCCAGCGCTTCTACAAGGCCGCCGAACGGCTCGGCTTCCGCTACAACCGGTTTGAACTGGATACTTCGCGTTTTCGCTCGCCGGCGGCGGGGCCCAGCGGCAAGGACGATCCGCAGGGTTCGCTGTTCTGAGTCTTCAGGTCGGCTGCCGTGGCCTGCTGGTCGCCGATCATGCTGCTGGCGAGTTCCAGCGCGGCCTTGGCGCTCGATGGCGGCAGTCCCGAGGACAGCGCCAGCCGGACGGCGATCGCCGCCAGGCGTCCTTCCTCATAGCTTGGCATGTCGATTCTTGCTCCTTTGCGCTGCCGGGGCATGGCCTCGCCGCGCGACGCGCCGCCAGGATCGGACGGCTCTACCAGTATGGGCGAATTGGCAGAAAGGGAAACCGGCGTTTGCGGCCGCATTGACCGCGCACAAGCGATGCGCCAGGGGAGCCGTGGGCAGGCGCCTACTGGGGCCTACTGGGACAGTTCGCGCGCGGCCTCGACCTGCGACTCGAAGAAGGTCTGGAAGCTGATGGCCAGCCCTGCCATCAGCAGGCCGGTACCGATCAGCAGCGACAGGATCACCAGGATCACCACCGGCCAGCCCGAGCGCGTGGGTTTGCCGTGCGGGTTGAAGCGGGCGTCCCATTTGTCGTCGGGGCGCAGCCCATAGACGATCGCCGCCAGGAAGGCGCTGATGACGGAAATGCCGCCGGCCACGGCAAAGGTCCAGTTCAGGGCCGGGCTGCCCGCGCCGGTGGCCATCGAGGCCACGCCGATGGCGCCGGCCAGCAGCGCCAGCAGGTGCGCCCAGCCATACAGGTCGCGCAGGCCGCCCAGGTAGAAGCGGTGTGCGCCCAGGCTGCCGAACAGGAACGCCAGCGCCACCGTCAGCAGCTTCGATTTGCCGCGCGCGGAGGAAGCGGCGAGCGGAGAGGCGTGGCGGGCTGGCGTGGCTGCGGGCATGGTCGGAACGATAGTTTCAGGCCTTGGGATGCAGGCCGGCGTTGCGCCGGCACGGGAAGTGGCGGCACAAGAGTACCGGCCGGCCCACATTGTACGCCGGCAGTCAGGGCAAGGAAGGGAAGTGCGTCAAAAGGCGCCAGCGGCGCTAATGCCAGCCGCCGGCGATCAGGCCGCGGATAAAGGCCGAGGCGTGCTCGCTGATATGGGTTTCGCTGTAGAGAACCACGGTCAGGATGCCCATGAACAGGATCGACAGCGATAGCTGGCCCGCGTGTTCGGCCAGGTCGCTAAGCAGGGGTGACATGACAGACCTCACAGAATTATTGTCATTCTGGAGGCTGCGCCCGGGCCGTCTTGGTCGGGTCCCGGCAGGAGGTGTCGGGCAGAGGCAGGTCAGTTCGATTGCCGTCCGCACATGACGGCACGCTGTGAGCCCCGGACAGCGCCGGGCGGCAGCCTGTGCGCGCGCCCCGTATCGGGGCACACACTTAAGTAGAGACAGGCCGGGCGGGGGCGGAGTTCCGCAGCGAGGGGCGGGGCGCGGTATTAAGCTGCCGGGGAGCAGCCGCCAGGAAGCGGCGCCTGCTGCGATCAGCGGCCGTTGTCGCGGCCGCGCGCCTGCCAGCCGGGGCCGATCTGGCCCTGGCGCGGGTCGTTGCGGGCGTCATTGGGAGGATTGCGTTCCTGGCCGCGGCCACGGTTGTCGTCGCGGGCGCCGGCGAGCGCGGCGCGGCGGCCGCTGAGGCGGTCGTCGGCGCGGGCGCGCGCCTCCATCCGGTCGATCTGCGCCTGCACGTGTTCACGGCTTTCGGCGCGCACGCTGGCCATCTGCCAGCCATCGCCGGACTGGATCCGGGCGGGCCGGCCATCGGAACGGACTTGTTGCCAGAACGCGACCTGGGCATGGCTGGCGCCTACCGCGCCGACCAGGCCCGAGGCCACCAGGATGCCAGCCACCAGGTCGCGCAGGAGAGAGCGGGTGAGCATGAGGATTCCCAGGGTCCTGTCGCGCTGTGTTGCTGTTGGAAGATGGGTTCATGGTACGCATGGGGCATCGGGGCGCCTATGCCAATCCCGTTACCGGTGTAACGGATTGTTTCGCCCGCACAAAGCCGCGCCGGGCGGGGCTTTCAGCCGGATTCAGGGCTGGTAGCGGATGCGGTAAATCGCCCCTGCGTGATCGTCGCTGACCAGCAGCGAACCGTCCGGCGCGACCAGGACATCGGCGGGACGGCCCCAGGGCCTGCCGCCGCGCAGCCAGCCCTGTGCGAACACCTCCTGGCGCACGGCCTTGCCGGCGCCGTCCAGCACCACGCGGACCACGCGATAGCCGGAAGGCTCGCTGCGGTCCCAGCTCCCATGCTCGGCGATCAGGACGTTGTTGCGGTAGTCCGGCGGGAATTGCGTGCCGGTGTAGAAGCGCATGCCGAGCGCGGCGACGTGCGCGCCCAGGCGAGCCACTGGCGGCACGAATTCGGAGCAGGGGCGTTTGCCGCCGAATTCCGGGTCGGCGACGTTGCCGGCATGGCAGTACGGGTAGCCGAAATGCTGGCCGGGCGCGGTGACGCGGTTCAGTTCGTCGTCGGGCACGTCGTCGCCCATGCGGTCGCGGCCGTTGTCGGTGAACCACAGTTCGCGCGTGGCGGGGTGCCAGTCGAAGCCGACGGTGTTGCGCACGCCGCGCGCCATCACCTGCAGGCCGGTGCCGTCGGGCTTCATCCGGACGATGTTGGCATAGCGGGTTTCGTCGGGCTCGCACACGTTGCACGGGGCGCCGGTGGCGACGTACAGGTATCCGTCCGGGCCGAAGCCGATGAATTTGCCGCCGTGGTGGCCGTCGGACGGGAAGCGGTCGCTCACCACCCTGGGCGCGGGCGGCTGGTCCAGGCGGGACTCGATCTGGTCGAGCCGCACGATCCTGGAGACCGAGGACGCGTACAGGCTGCCCTCATGGAAGGCCACGCCGAGCGGATTGCGCAAGCCGGTGGCCACGGTGCGCACCCGCGGGCGCGTGCCGAGCGCATCGCTGACCGCATAGACCTTTTCGCTGCGCGAGCCCACGAAGAGCGTGCCGGACGGCGACATGGCCATGGCGCGCGCGCCCGGCACGTCGTCGGTCAGCACCTCGATGCGGAAGCCGGGCGGCAGGCGCAGCTGGTCCAGCGGCAGCGCGGCCAGCGCGGACTGGCCCGTTGCCAATACCATCAGCGCCAGCAGCGTACGCGGTACCATGCCAGCCATGAAGTGCAGAGCGGGGCGCATGTGTGCCCTCCTGTCGCGGTTTTTGCCACGATGCCTGCGCCGCGTTCACGCGTCAACCACCTAAGTGTTTGTTTGGCCTCGGGAATTGGGCTATACTCTTGCGTTTCGTGTTCGAACGCCCTTGAACACCCCGTTTTCTGAGGAATCATTCCATGGTCGTTATCCGTCTGGCTCGCGGCGGCAGCAAGAAGCGCCCGTTCTTCAACATCGTCGCCACCGACTCGCGCAACCGTCGCGATGGTCGTTTCATTGAGCGCGTTGGTTTCTACAACCCGCTGGCAACCGAAGGTGAAGAAGGCCTGCGCCTGTCGCAAGACCGCCTGGCCTACTGGCAAGGCGTCGGCGCCCAGCTGTCGCCGACCGTTGCCCGCCTGGTCAAGCAAGGCGCCAAGGCTGCTGCCTGATTGCCGCATGCAACGCGCCCTGCCTCGACCGGCGGGGCGCGTTTGCATTGGAACACGCGCACACGTGACTGAGCGAAAGCAGGGCGCCCAGCGGCCGTCGAAACTGCCGCTGAACCGGCCGCAGGCCGAGCCCGCCAAGGCGCTCAGGCTGCCTGCGGCGCTGCAGTATGCCGAGCCCCTGCCGGAAGACCTGGTGGAGGTCGGCTATGTCAGCGCTGCCTATGGCATCCGTGGCTGGATCAAGGTCCAGCCGCATGCCGACGATGCGTCGGCGTTGCTGCACGCCCGCCGCTGGTGGTTGCTGAGCCCGCCGCAGGCGGGGCTGGTGGCGGCCGGCGCGGACCGGGCCGAGCCCGTCTGCGTCAAGATTGCGCAGTCGCGCGAGCACAGCGGTACCGTGGTGGCACAGGCTGCCGGCGTGGCCGACCGCAATCTTGCGGAAGCGCTGCGTGGCCGTCGCGTGTGGATCCGGCGCGCGGATTTTCCGGCGCCGGAAGAAGATGAGTTCTACTGGGTTGACCTGATCGGCTGCAGCGTCAGCAACGAGCAAGGCGAGTTGCTGGGCGAGGTGTCCGGGCTGATCGACAACGGTGCCCACCAGATCCTGCAGGTTGCCTTCGTGCAGCCCGACGGCAAGGCCGGCGAACGGCTGATTCCATTTGTCGACGCGTTCCTGCGCACGGTGGATATCGCCGGCAAGCGCATCGTGGTGGACTGGGGGCTCGATTACTAAGCAGTGCCTGCGCAGTTGCGGGATAAAGAAGGGAGAGAGCGGATGCAGTTCGACGTGATCACGCTGTTTCCCGAAATGTTTCGTGCGCTGACCGACTGGGGCATTACCAGCCGGGCGGCCAAGCAGCAGCGGTATGCGTTGCGCAGCTGGAATCCGCGCGATTTCACCGTCGACAACTACCGTACCATCGATGACCGGCCCTATGGCGGCGGTCCCGGCATGGTGATGCTGGCCAAGCCGCTGGACGATGCCATCGATGCCGCGGTGGCGGCGCAGGCGCAGGCCGGCGTGCCGCGGCCGCATGTGGTGCTGATGTCGCCGCAGGGCAAGACGCTGACGCATGCCAAGGTCATGGAGCTGGCGCAGCGCCCGGGCCTGGTGTTGCTGTGCGGCAGGTACGAGGCCATCGACCAGCGGCTGATCGACCGCCGCGTGGACGAGGAAATCAGCCTCGGCGATTTCGTGCTGTCGGGCGGCGAACTGCCGGCGATGGCGCTGATCGACGCGGTGGTGCGCCACCTGCCCGGTGTGCTGGGCGACGCGCAATCGGCGGTGCAGGACAGCTTTGTCAACGGCCTGCTGGATTGCCCGCACTACACCCGGCCGGAAGAATATGAAGGCGTGCGGGTCCCCGACATCCTGCTCGGGGGCCATCATGCCGAGATTGAAAAATGGCGGCGCCAGCAGGCGCTGGCCAATACCGCGCGCAAGCGCCCCGACCTGATCGAGGCAGCGCGCGCACAAGGTTTGCTGACCCGTGCCGACGAGAAATACCTGTCGGAATGGGCGGCGAAGGAAGGGCGGGGGGAAACTCCCGCCAGGTAAAACCCCATCCTCTGCCGGGGCCCGGGAAGTCCTGGGGCATACAACGCCGGCACGATGGTTACGGAGAAGAAACGATGAACCTCATCGAACAGATCGAGAAGGAAGAGATCGCGCGCCTGACCGCGAACAAGACCATCCCCGCATTCGCGCCCGGCGACACCGTCGTCGTCAGCGTCAACGTGGTCGAAGGTAACCGCAAGCGCGTGCAGGCCTACGAAGGCGTCGTGATTGCCAAGCGCAACCGCGGCCTGAACTCGTCCTTCATCGTGCGCAAGATCTCGTCGGGTGAAGGCGTGGAGCGTACGTTCCAGCTGTACTCGCCGCTGATCGCCGGCATCGAAGTGAAGCGCCGCGGCGACGTGCGTCGCGCCAAGCTGTACTACCTGCGCCAGCGTTCGGGCAAGTCCGCACGTATCAAGGAAAAGCTGGTGTCGAAGGCCGCTGTCGCTGCCAAGGCTGCGCAGTAAGCCGGACATGCCGGCCGGGGCGACCCGGCCAGCGTTTCCTCAGGAAGGGCACCCCAGGGTGCCCTTTTTGCATGGGGGCGCGGGTCCAGGGCCGCGCTTTGCTGCGTCGCCAGATGGCGCGCTTCTGTCATACTTGCGATGTTATGCGTCCCGCCTTCGATCCCGAATCCCTTCCCGTCATCGATACCGACCTGCGCAACGGTGCGCTGAGCGCACCGCGCCTGCAGGTCGACTTCATCCGGCACCGCTTCCAGGCCCCGCCGGCGTGGGCGCCCGAGCTGACCGACGAATCACGGGTCTACGATCGCAGCCGCGGGCTGCGCGATGCCGCGGTGCTGGTGCCGCTGGTCGAGCGCAGCGATGGCCTGACGGTGCTGCTGACGCAGCGCAATGCCAACCTCAGCGCGCATGCCGGGCAGATCAGCTTTCCCGGCGGTCGGCAGGAGTCGTGGGACGTCAACCGCATCGACACCGCGCTGCGCGAGACCGAAGAAGAAGTGGGGCTGGCCCGCGACTATGTCGAGGTGCTGGGCGCGCTGCCGGATTACATCACCGGCACCGGCTTCCACGTGAGCCCGGTGGTGGGCCTGGTGCGCGATGGCTTCACGCTGCGGCCGGACGCCTCGGAAGTGGCCGATGTGTTCGAAGTGCCGCTGGCCTTCCTGATGGACCCGTCGCATCATGAGCGGCGCCTGTTCCGCTGGGTTGACGGCGAACGCATGTTCTACGCCATGCCCTATCCGCGCGAGAACGGCGGCCAGCGCTTTATCTGGGGTGCCACCGCAGGCATGCTGCGCAACCTCTACCACCTGCTGGCGGCCTGAGCCACCACCTTTGTCGTTCCCGCGCAGGCGGGAACCCAGTGACTTTATCCCGCAGGGAACGGGAACGACGCTGGATTGCTCGCTGCCGCTCACCCTGCGGGCCGTCCTCCGGACGTCCAATGCGCACCCGCGCATTGTCCCGCCTGCGCGGGAATGACAGTAGAAGGTGATGCGTTATCGGAGCTGCATTACCGCTTAAGCCGCCGCCCGGTCCTTGCCGCCGATGCAGTGCGGGCAGCTCTTGCCGACCACATAGTGCGGGCTTTGCTGCTGCTCGGGCGTGACCACGGCGCGGCAGGCAAAGCACTGTCTGGGCCCGGCCGGTTCCAGGCTGGGGTTCAGCGCGGTGCGGTAGTCGAAGACGAAGCAGTCGCCGCGATAGTGGCTGCCACCGACCTCCTCGAAGTACTTCAGGATGCCACCCTCTAGCTGGTAGACGCGCTCGATGCCGACTTCCTGCATATGGATCGCGGCCTTCTCGCAGCGGATGCCGCCGGTGCAGAACGAGACCACGGTCTTGCCTTCCAGCTCGGCCTTGTGCGCGGCGACGGCGTCGGGAAATTCGCTGAACTTGGCGATGTCGTACTCGACCGCGTTGTCGAAGGTGCCGACCGCCACCTCGAAGTCATTGCGCGTATCGAGCATCAACACCGGACGGCCTTCGTCGTCGTGCCCCTGGTCCAGCCAGCGCTTCAGGTCCACCGGCCGCACCGATGGCGCGCGGCCCGCCTCGGGGCGGATCAGCGGCATCTTCATGGTGATGATTTCCTTCTTGGCGCGCACCAGCATGCGCTTGAAGGGCTGGTGGTCCGACAGGCTTTCCTTGGGCGCGATATCGGCAAAGCGCGCATCGGCATGCAGCCACGCCATGAAGCCGTCGATCGCTGCGCGCGGGCCGGCCAAAAACATGTTGATGCCTTCCGGCGCGAGCAGGATCGTGCCCTTCAGGCCCGCCGCCTCGCAGCGCTCGCGCATGGCCGGGCGCAGGGTCTCGATGTCGTCCAGCGAGACAAACTTGTAAGCGGAAATATTGACGATCTGCATGGGAAACTGCGCCGGCGCGGCGGCCTCCCGAGGGGCGCCGAAAGCTTGCGATAACTGCCTGATTGGAAAGGCGAAATTATAGCGTGCGCGCAGGCTTCCCGCGGCGCATTCCCCAGCACGCTCATCAGCTTTGCGCCGCCGGGCACCGCCTTCCGTGGCACGCAACATTGGCGGCATGCCGGCGGGCCGAGCCGGTACAATGTCGCCCATGTCTGCACCCCGCTTCGTACACCTCCGCCTGCATTCCGAATACTCCATCGTGGACGGCATTGTCCGCCTCGATGATGCCGTCAAGGCCGCCGCCGCCGATGGCATGGGCGCGCTTGCCCTGACGGATCTTGCCAACGCCTTCGGCCTGATCCGCTACTACAAGGAAGCGCGCGGCAAGGGCGTGAAGCCGGTGGTCGGCGCCGACGTGTGGCTGACCAACGCCGAGGACCGCGACAAGCCCGCGCGCCTGCTGCTGCTGGTGCAGGACCGGCGCGGCTACCTGAACCTGTGCATGCTGCTGTCGCGCGCGTGGCTGGGCAACCAGTACCGCGGCCGCGCCGAGATCGATCCGTCGTGGTTCCTGGAGCCCGGTGAAGACGACATGCCACTGGCCACCGGGCTGATCGCGCTGTCGGGCGCGATGGGTGGCGATATCGGCATGGCCCTCGCCAACGGCAATGCGGATGGCGCGCGCCGTGCCGCGCAGCACTGGGCTTCGGTGTTCCCGCAGCGCTTCTATATCGAGTTGCAGCGCGCCGGCCATGCCGGCACTGACGCCTACGTGCAGCAGGCGGTGCAACTTGCGGCAGCGCTGCAGCTGCCGGTGGTAGCGACGCATCCGGTGCAGTTCATGACGCCGGACGACTACACCGCGCACGAGGCGCGCGTCTGCATCGCCGAGGGCGAACTGCTGGCGAACCCGCGCCGCACGCGGCGCTTCACCACCGACCAGTACTTCAAGACCCAGGACGAGATGTGCGCGCTGTTCGCCGACATCCCGTCGGCGCTGGAGAACGCGGTCGAGATCGCGCGCCGCTGCAACCTGACGCTGGAGCTGGGCAAGCCGCGCCTGCCGCTGTTCCCGACGCCGGACGGCATGTCGCTCGACGACTACCTCGTCTTCATGGCGAAGGACGGGCTGGAGAAGCGCCTGGCGGTGCTGTTCCCCGACGAGGCGGTGCGCGAGGCGAAGCGCCCCGAATACTACGCACGGCTGGAGTTCGAGACCGGCACCATCATCAAGATGGGCTTCCCCGGCTACTTCCTGATCGTGGCGGACTTTATCAACTGGGCCAAGAACAACGGCGTGCCGGTGGGCCCGGGCCGCGGCTCGGGTGCCGGTTCGCTGGTGGCGTATGCGCTCGGCATTACCGACCTGGACCCGCTCAAGTATGCGCTGCTGTTCGAGCGTTTCCTGAACCCGGAACGGGTCTCGATGCCCGACTTCGATATCGACTTCTGCCAGCACGGCCGCGATCGCGTGATCACCTACGTGAAGGAGAAGTACGGCAAGGACGCGGTGTCGCAGATCGCCACCTTCGGCACTATGGCCGCAAAGGCCGCGGTGCGCGACGTGGGGCGCGTGCTCGACCTCGGCTACGGCTTTGTCGACGGCATCGCCAAGCTGATCCCGTTCAAGCCGGGCAAGCTGGTCACCATCGAAGAGGCCAAGAAGGAAGAGCCGCTGCTGACCGAGCGCGAGCGCAACGAGGAAGAAGTGCGCCAGCTGCTGGAGCTGGCGCAGCGCGTCGAGGGCATGACCCGCAATGTCGGCATGCACGCCGGCGGCGTGCTGATCGCGCCGGGCAAGCTCACCGACTTCTGCCCGCTGTACACGCAGGGCGCGCAGAACGACGGCATGAGCGGCGTGGTCAGCCAGTACGACAAGGACGACGTCGAGGCCGCCGGCCTGGTCAAGTTCGACTTCCTGGGACTGACCACGCTGACCATCCTGGACTGGGCCGAGCGCTATATCCGCCGCCTCGACCCGAGCAAGGCCGACTGGAACTGCAGCCATATCCCGCTCGACGACGGCCCTGCCTTCGACATCCTCAAGACCGCCAACACGGTCGCCGTGTTCCAGCTGGAAAGCCGCGGCATGCAGGGCATGCTGAAGGATGCCAAGCCTGACCGCTTCGAGGACATCATCGCGCTGGTGGCGCTGTACCGCCCGGGCCCGATGGACCTGATCCCCAGCTTCTGCGCGCGCAAGCACGGCCGCGAGAAGGTCGAGTATCCAGATCCGCGCGTCGAACCTGTCCTGAAAGAGACCTACGGCATCATGGTCTACCAGGAGCAGGTGATGCAGATGGCGCAGATCATCGGCGGCTACTCGCTCGGCGGCGCCGACCTGCTGCGCCGCGCCATGGGCAAGAAGAAGCCCGAGGAAATGGCGCAGCACCGCGTGATGTTCCGCGAGGGCGCCGACAAGAACGGCCTGTCCGCGCAGCAGGCCGACGACATCTTCGACCTGATGGAGAAGTTCGCGGGCTACGGCTTCAACAAGTCGCACGCGGCCGCGTATGCGCTGCTGGCGTACTACACCGCGTGGCTCAAGGCCCACCATCCGGCCGAATTCATGGCAGCCAACATGTCGCTGGCCATGGACGACACCGACAAGGTCAAGATCCTCTACGAGGACTGCAAGCTCAACAAGATCGCGGTGCTGCCGCCGGACGTCAACGCCAGCGAATACCGCTTTGCACCGACCGACCCCAGGACCATCCGCTACGGCCTGGGCGGCATCAAGGGCAGCGGGCAGGGCGCGATCGAAGACATCCTGCGCGCGCGCGAAGAGGGTGGGGCGTTCAAGGACCTGTTCGACTTCTGCGAGCGGGTCGACCGCCGCCAGGTCAACCGCCGCACCATCGAGGCGCTGATCCGCGCCGGCGCCTTCGACAGCCTCAACGACAACCGCGCGCAGCTGCTCGCGTCGGTGCCGATCGCGATGGAAGCCGCCGAGCAGAAGGCCGAATCGGCCAACCAGGTGTCGCTGTTCGACCTGATGGGCGACGCCGGCGATGCGCACCGCCCGGAGCTGCTCGACGAGCCGCGCTGGAGCCCCAAGCGCACGCTGCAGGAGGAAAAGCAGGCGCTCGGCTACTACTTCTCGGGCCACCTGTTCGACGCCTACCGCGACGAGGTGCGCCGCTTCAACAAGGGCACGCTGGCCGGGCTGGAAAAGGAAGTGCAGGGCAACGGCGGCGGCTTCGGCCGCGACGTGCGCGGCAAGACCATTGCCGGCGTGATCAGCGGCATGCGCACGCAGATGACTCAGCGCGGCAAGATGCTGATCGTCACGCTAGACGACGGCACCGGCCTGGTCGAGATGACCGTGTTCAATGAGGTCTTCGACGCCAACCGGCAGATGTTCCGCGAGGACGAGCTGCTGATCGCCACCGGCAACGCGCGCCACGATACCTTCACCGGCGGCGTTCGCTTCACCGCGGAATCGGTGATGGACCTGGTCGCCGCGCGCGTGCGCTTTGCCAGCGCGGTGCGGCTGTCGATGAACGGCAATTCGTCGACCGGCATGCTGCGCGAGCTGCTGATGCCTCACCTGGCGCGTGCCAGCGGCGCTCAGGGCCTGCCGGTGCGGATCCGCTACGAGGCGAAGTCCGCCAGCTGCGAGGCCATGCTCGGCCCCGACTGGCAGGTGGTGCCTTCCGATGAGGCGCTGACGGCGCTGCGGCAGGTGCTTTCGGCGGACGCTGTCAACACGGTCTACGAATAAGCGCCTGCGTTCCTGCGGCGCGGTACGTCAGGAGTGCCGCGCGGCGCGCGCATCGGCAGCGAGCCGCAGCAGGGTGTCGACATGGGGTTCGATGCCGGGGTCGTAGTCGAGCAGCGCCAGCGGGTTCGCCAGCCGCGCCTGGCCGCTGCGCACCGACTCCACCGCGGCGCGGATGGCATGGTCCAGGGTCTCGCTGCGCTCGCGCGAGAACGCATGCACCGCCTGCGGCCGGATCACCTCCAGGCAGGCGATGTTGTCGGCAAACACCAGCGGCGTGCCGCACAGCACGGACTCCACCCCCACCAGCCCGAACGGCTCATAGCCCGATGCCAGGATGGTGAAATCGGCGGCGCGGTAGAGCGCATCGATGCGGCTGCTGTAGCCCAGCTCGCGCACGCGCGCGATGGTGCGCCCGACCGGGCGGCCGGCCACCGCCAGCGTGATCGGCAGGTCCGAGCGCGAGAAATAATCGGCGAGCAGGTCGAAGCCCTTGCGCGCATGGCCCGATGACGGGAACAGGAACACGATCTCGTCGTCGCCGAAGCCGAATTCGCGCCGCAGCGCCGCGCGCGCAACGTCATCGACCGGTGTGAAGCGCTGTGTGTCGACCGGCGGGTAGACCAGCTCGACGCGCTCGGGCGCGATCCCGTACAGCTCGATCACTTCGCGCCGCATCAGCGCGGAATGCGCCACCACGCGGTGCGCGCCGGCATATTGCGCGCTTTCGAGATCGATCTGCCACTGGTCCGAGCGCCGCGCCGGCGTGCCGCGCGCGGCGAGATAGCCACGATGCGTGCCGCCGCAGATGGCGATATCGGAACCGCGCACGCGGTTGCAGCCGATCAGCACTTCGCCGGCGTCGCGCAGCCCCTGCAGCCGCCACGAGAAATAGCGGTCGCGCAGCTTGCCCGGCAGCCACGACACCACGATGCGATGCGCGGCGACCCCGGCGGACGTCGCCACGCCGGCGTCGAAGCGGCGCGCGTAGACCGAGACTTCGGTACCGGCGCGCTTCGCCATGGCGCTGCTGATGTCGAGCGCGTAGCGCTCCAGGCCGCCGCCGGCGCCGAAGCGATTGCAGGAGATGCCAACTTTCATCGATCGAGAAGATAAGGGTGGGGCGGCGCGCGGCCGCGTCGGGCGCCTCAGCCGGCGGCCTTGTTTTCGGCGGCGGCGTGCAGCTGCGCCAGCTTGGCGTACTTGTAGTAGCTGGCCTGCGCATTCATCAGCGCGACGCCGAAGCCGGCGCCGC
Source organism: Cupriavidus nantongensis (assembly GCF_041726985.1). Lineage (GTDB taxonomy): Bacteria > Pseudomonadota > Gammaproteobacteria > Burkholderiales > Burkholderiaceae > Cupriavidus > Cupriavidus nantongensis_A. The sequence continues at coordinate 829,111 of NZ_CP168303.1, forward strand.
CGTCGAGAAAGCCGCGCTTGAGCAAATAGGTGCGCACGAACGCCCACAGGCCGTGGCCCGCCGCCGACGCGACCGAACTGCGCTTGCCGCGGGCATAGGCCTGCTGCGCGCCGGCGCTGGAATAGCTGTCGATCTTGCGCAGCACGTCCGACAGCGAGCGGTAGCTGTAGTGCACCAGCGGCTCGCGCAGCCGCGTGACGGGGTCGTCCACCTTCAGATGTTCGTGCACGAGATCATCGGTGAAGCGGCCGCGGCCGTTGCGGAAGACCCGGGTGACGTAGTCCGGATACCAGCCGGCGTGGCGCACAAAGGTGCCGCAGAAAGCGGACAGGCGCGGCAGCGCCAGCGCCCGGGCGTCGTTCTGCTGCAGTTGGTTCAGGATTTCGTCGCGCAGCGCGGGAGTGACGCGTTCATCGGCGTCCAGGCTGAGGATCCAGTCGCCGCTGGCGGCCTGGACCGCGCGGTTTTTCTGCGGGCCGAAACCTGGCCAGTCGTCGGTCTGGATCACGGTGGCGCCGGCGGCACGCGCGATCGCCACCGTGTCGTCCGTGCTGGCCCAATCCACTATAATCGCCTCTTCGCACCAGGACACGCTTTCAAGGCATTGCCCGATATTGTGAGCTTCATTCCTGGTAATGATGACGGCGGAGACTTTCATGGAACGTAGGGGCGCGCCCCGTCCGGGCCAGGCCGGCCAGCCGCCGGCGTCGCCGTCAGCCGGGCGCTGATGGAAGAGCGCGTATTCTACCGCACCGGCGCAGTGGCCCCGCGGCCGCCTGCCTTCGATTTGCCGGTGCGCGCCGCGCGCGCCGAAGCCCAGATCTCAGTTGCCAAATTGATGACACGAGCACATTGGTCCCGATTCACAGGGATGGAAACGGTTTTATCCCTGGTGGCATGTGCCGCATCGATCGCCGCCGCATCGATCTCTCTTTCACGCCGGATCGGCCACGCACCGGCGGTGGCGGCATGATAGGCGCCTATGTGATCAATCTCGAAAGCGCCGGGGCGCGTCGCCAGCGCATTGCCGGCCAGCTGACGCGCCTGGGCGTGCCGTTCCAGGTGTTTGCCGCGGTGAACGGACGCGCGCTGGCCGAGGACGAGGTCGCGCGCCGCTACGATGCGCAGGCCGCCAGCACCAGCTACCGCCCGATGAGCCGCGGCGAGATCGGCTGCGCGCTGAGCCATCTGGGGGTCTACCGCAAGATGCTCGAGGACGGCGCCAGCCTGGCGCTGGTGCTGGAAGACGATGCACTGCTGGGCGATGACGTGCCGGCGGTGCTCGAGGCGCTGGCGTCTCAGATGGACCCAGCCCGCCCGGAGGTCGTGCTGCTGTCGCATGTCGACAAATTCACCCGTTGGGGCACCAGGCCGCTGGGCCCGCAGCGCAAGCTGGTGCGCCGCTATGGCGAATGGTGGCGCGCGCATGGCTATGTCGTCACCCGCGCCGCCGCCGAGCGGCTGGTGGCGGGGCTGCAGCCGACCTGGTGCGCCGCCGACTACTGGTCCGCATTCGAGCGGCGCGGGCTGGTCTCGGTGCGCGCCGTGGTCCCGTATTGCATCGGCCTGACCGAACTGGCCGAGGCCTCGTCGCTGGAAACGCACCGCGCAGACCTCGACGCCACCGACAAGGCGCGCCGCAGTGTCGGCTATTATCTGCGCCGCTATGTCTACCAGCGTTTCCTGTTCCAGGTCTTCGTCAGGCCCTTCCTGCGCGTCGCGCGCCAGAAGCGGCCGGGCTAGCGCCGCGCCCTGGTGCCGCAACGCCGCCATCACCCAGAAGAAAACCCAGTGACCACATCCAAACCGCCCATTTCGCCAGGTGCCGCCGTGCCGTCCAGCATGGCCAGCCGGCTCTGGTCTTACCTGCGCCCCGAGCTGCGCATCTTCATCGGCGCCATCCTCGCCATGGCGGTGGTGGCCGCCAGCGAAGGGGTGATCCCCAAGGTCGTCAACGACCTGCTCGACAAGGGCTTCGGCGGCGACTACGCCGGCACGCTGTGGCATGTGCCGGCGATCCTGACCGGCGTGGCGCTGATCCGCGGCGTGGCGCAGTTTGCCTCGGGCTACCTGCTCAACCTGATCTCGAACCGCGTGCTGCTGAAGATGCGGCTGCAGATGTTCGAGCGCCTGCTGCAGGCGCCGGCGTCGTTCTACCACCGCAATACCGCGGCGTCGCTGATCAACGCGGTGATCTTCGAGGTCAACCAGGTGCTGCAGATCCTGACCAGCGTATTCATCACGCTGGTGCGCGATTCGCTGACCGTGGTCGCGCTGCTGATCTACCTGTTCTACACCAACTGGCGCCTGACGCTGATCGTCGCGGTGATCCTGCCGGTGATCGGCTACCTGATGTCGAAGATCAACCGCCGGCTGCGCAAGCTCAACCGCGATCACCAGACCTATACCAACAATGCCGCCTACGTGGTCGAAGAGGCCGTGGGCGGCTACAAGGTGGTCAAGCTGCATGGCGGCGAGGCCTATGAGCTGCAGCGCTTCCGCACCGTGGCCGAGCGGCTCAAGAACTACTCGATGCGCATGGCGGTGGCGGGCGGGCTGAACCAGCCGGTCACGGCCTTCCTGGCGGCGCTGGCGCTGTCGGTGATCATCACCATCGCGATGGTGCAGGCGCAGGCCAACCAGACCACGGTGGGCGGCTTTACCGGCTTCGTGATGGCGATGCTGCTGCTGATCTCGCCGCTCAAGCACCTGACCGACATCAACCAGCCGCTGACGCGCGGCATCACCGCCGCCGAGATGATCTTCCGGCTGATCGACGAACCGGTCGAGCCGCAGGATGGCGGCAAGCCGCTCGGCCGTGCCCGTGGCGAACTGGCTTTCGAGCAGGTCGGCTTCCGTTACGGCGAGGCGCCGCGCGCCGCGCTCGAAGGCATCGACCTGCGCGTCAGCCCGGGCGAGGTGGTGGCGCTGGTGGGCCCGTCGGGCAGCGGCAAGACCACGCTGGTCAACCTGGTGCCGCGCTTCTTCGATCCGACTTCGGGGCGCATCCTGCTCGACGGCGTGCCGCTGACCGAGCTGGCGCTGAAGGACCTGCGCAACCAGATCGCCTTCGTCAGCCAGGACGTGGTGCTGTTCAACGACACGGTCGCGGCCAATGTGGCCTATGGCGCGCAGCCCGGCAGCGAGATCGACATGGCCCGCGTCGAGCGCGCGCTGGCGGCGGCCTACCTGACCGAAACCGTCAAGGGCCTGCCCGAGGGCGTGCAGACCAATATCGGCGACAACGGCATGAAGCTGTCCGGCGGCCAGCGCCAGCGCCTGGCGATCGCGCGCGCGCTGTACAAGGATGCGCCGATCCTGATCCTGGACGAGGCCACCTCGGCGCTGGACTCGGAATCGGAGCGGCAGGTGCAGGCGGCGCTGGAGGAGCTGATGAAGGGCCGCACCACGCTGGTGATCGCGCACCGGCTGTCGACCATCGAGAATGCCGACCGCATTGCGGTGCTCGACCACGGCCGCGTCGCCGAGACCGGCACCCACGCGGAGCTGCTCGCGGCCAATGGCCTGTACGCCGGGCTGCACCGTATCCAGTTCGCCAGCCACTAGGCGGCGGGGAACCATCAAGCAAAAAGGGCCGGCGCATTGGCGCCGGCCCTTTTTTAATTTCCGTGCCGGGGTTTCAGTTTGTCGCAGTGACCTTGGGCATCACTTCGTCGATGGCTGCCAGCACCTCGGCCCGCTGCGGCACCACGCCGCCGCCGCCCAGCGACACCGCGCGGCCCGGCGCATCGACGCCGTACAGGTGGCGCGAGGTGGTGGTGAACAGGATCACCGTGGGCCGGCGCAGCGCGTCGGCAATATGCACGAAGCCGGTGTCCATGCCGACCACCAGCGACGCCTTGCCCACCATCTGCGCCACGCCGGTGATGCTCAGGCGCGGCATCACCTCGGCGCCCGGCACGCTGGCGGCGATGGTCTCGGCTTCGAGGCGCTCGGCATCATTGCCCCAGGGCACCAGCACGCGCAGGCCGCGCGCCGAAATGGCGCTGCCGACGCTGATCCAGTCGGCCACCGGCCACTTTTTTTCCTCGCTGGAAGTGGCGTGGAACAGCATTGCGTACGGGCCCTTGGCGGCGGCAGCCGGCGTGTCCGCCGGCATTTGCAGGCCGTAGTCCATCTCCCGGGTCATTTCGTAGCCGAGCGCGCGGCTGACGGCGCGGCGCATGCGATTGCGCGCGCAATCCTCTTCCATGAACGGCTGGAACACATGGTTGTAGGCGAAGCGCGCGCCACTCTCGCCCAGCTCCTGCACCGGGTAGCCATAGCGACGGCGCGTGCGGGCGAGGAAGGTGACGATGGCGCTCTTGTAGACGCCGTGGACGTCCAGCACCGCATCGTATTTCTCGCGGCGCAAGGCGCGCAGGGCAGCGAAGATCTCGCGCAGGCCGGCCCAGCTGCGCGCCTTCTTGAAGCCGCGCAGCGGCGCGGCGATCACGCGATCGATATTCGGGTTCCAGCGCGGCACGTCGGCGCAGTAGGAGTCGGCGATCCAGTCGATCTTGACGCCGGGAAAGGCGCGCTGCAGGTCAGCCACCAGCGGCTGGGTGAACACCATGTCGCCGAGCGAGGTCAGCTTGACGATGAGAATGCGTTTCATCGGGAACAGTAGCGCGGTCAGGGGGGCCGCCTGGTTCGGAAGGTGCGTAGTATGCCTGATCCGGCCGGCATCTGTCCGTGCGACGCATGGGCGACATGCGGCCTGCCGGCTTGCGCGCGATCCGTTAGTATTGGTGCAGAAGCCTCACGACGATGACGCCAATCCAACCGGAGACCACCATGTCTGACACGGCATTCCCGATCAGCCGCTACGCCATCCCGCAGCTGGCCGACCTCCCCGACGATATCCGCACGCGCATCCTGGAAGTCCAGGAAAAAGCCGGCTTCGTTCCCAACGTGTTCCTGGCGCTGGCGCACCGTCCCGACGAGTTCCGCGCCTTCTTTGCCTATCACGATGCGCTGATGCTCAAGGACGGCGGCCTGACCAAGGGCGAGCGCGAAATGATCGTGGTGGCCACATCCGCCGCCAATCAGTGCCTGTACTGCGTGGTCGCGCATGGCGCGATCCTGCGCATCTACGAGAAGAAGCCGCTGGTCGCGGACCAGGTCGCGGTGAATTACCTGAAGGCCGACATCCCGCCGCGCCAGCGCGCCATGCTCGACTTTGCCATGAAGGTCTGCACCGCTTCGCATGAAGTCGACGAGGCCGATTTCGACGCGCTGCGCGCACATGGCTTTTCCGACGAGGACGCGTGGGATATTGCCGCGATCACGGCGTTCTTCGGCCTGTCGAACCGCATGGCCAATACCATCGGCATGCGCCCGAACGACGAGTTCTACCTGATGGGCAGAGTGCCGAAGGCGAAGTAGCGGCGCCGCGGTGCGGCGGCGCCGGAGGGCTCAGCGCACTTCGGCGCAGGCACCGCTCTTGGGATCGAACAGCACCGGCCACGCCTGCTCGTAGATGCCGGGCGTGCAGTACTTCTCGCAGCGGTTATGCGCCAGCGTGACGCGGCGCGGATCCTGCCACACCAGCAGCTTGCACTGGCTGCCGTCGATGGCCTGCAGCTCGATGTGCGGGGTCGCGCGGACCTGGCGGAACTGCACCAGGTTGAACTCGCAACTGCCGCGCCGCGATACCCACAGCTTCCATTTCAGCGCGCGCACCTCGTTGGCCGTGACGTCCATCAGCGCGTCTTCGCGGAAGCCGTCTTCCTCGGTGCGCTTGCAGGCTGCGGCAATGTTGATGACCTTGGGCGCGATCGGCGTGGCGCGCTCCTTGGGCGCCTCGGGGACTTCGACCCTGGCCTGGGGCGGCGGCGCGGGGGCGCGCCTGGCGATCGGCAATGGCGCGCACGCGACCGACAACAGGAGGGCCAGCACACAGGCCCCATGGTTCGTGGCGTTCATGCCGGACTCCTTGCTTGCCGACCGGCGGTGCCGCGGCGGAACAACTCGCGCGGACAGCCGGGCGCGGTCTCCGTGCGAAGACCGCTGACTACCTTCGTTTAGTTATAGCGGATGGCAAACGGAAATGGGCTAGGGCCATTACCGAGTCCGCAATCCCGCGTGCGCCAGCCATCGGACAACCGCCGTCGATGCATCGTGACGTTCGTGCTTACGCTCGCGGTTACGTAATTAAACAGCTTGAAACACTGCAGTGCGCGCACGCGTGCTAGCCTCGCCCCAACCTGTTCTTGCCCGTTCCGACATGAAGCCCCGTCTCCTGGTATCCCTCGTGGTCCTGCCCGTGCTCCTCGGCGCCTTCTGTGCCACCGCCCATGCCGACGACGACTGGGACGACGATGACCGTTACTATGGGCGGCACCATGGCCGCTATGACAAGGGCGACGACTACAAGGAAGAATTCTGGGTCGGCAACTGCAAGATCAAGCGCAAGTGGAAGGACAACGGCGAGTACAAGGAAGAGCGCAAGTGCAAGGACCGCCCGGTCGTGTACCAGGCGCCGCCGCCCCCGCCGGTGTATTACCAGCCCGAACCGGCGCTGGTGATCAGCCCGCACGTGGTGATCCGGCCGTAAAGCAAGACAGCCCGCCGGTCGGCGGGCTGTTTCGCTATGGCGGTGGCGGAAAAGCGCGCCGGCCGCTTCACATCAGGATGATGTCGTACTGCTCCTGGTGGAAGGTCGATTCCACCTGCAGCGAGATCGGCTTGCCGATGAAGTCGCCCAGCATCGCCAGGTGCTGGCTTTCTTCTTCCAGGAACAGGTCGATCACTTCCTGCGAGGCCAGGATGCGGAACTCGCGCGGGTTGAACTGGCGCGATTCGCGCATGATCTCGCGCAGGATGTCGTAGCAGACCGTGCGCGGGGTCTTGACCTGGCCCTTGCCCTGGCACACCGGGCATTGTTCGCACAGCACATGCGCCAGCGACTCGCGCGTGCGCTTGCGCGTCATCTCGACCAGGCCCAGCTGCGAGAAGCTGTTGACGGTGATGCGGGTGCGGTCGCGCGACAGCGCGCGCTTGAGCTCGGACAGCACCGCGTCGCGGTGCTCGACGTTCTCCATGTCGATGAAGTCGATGATGATGATGCCGCCGAGGTTGCGCAGCCGCAGCTGGCGCGCGATGGTGTGGGCCGCTTCCAGGTTGGTCTTGAAGATGGTGTCGTCGAAGTTGCGCGCGCCCACGTAGCCGCCGGTGTTGACGTCGATGGTCGTCATCGCCTCGGTCTGGTCGATCATCAGGTAGCCGCCCGACTTCAGGTCGACCCGCCGCGACAGCGCCTTCTCGATCTCGGCGTCGATATTGAACAGGTCGAAGATCGGCCGCTCGCCGGTGTAGTGCGACAGCCGCGGCAGCACCGCCGGCGTGTATTCCTTGGCGAACTCCAGCAGCATCTGGTAGTTCTCGCGCGAGTCGATCTGGATCACGCCGGTGGCGTCGTTGATGAAATCGCGCAGCACGCGCTGGGCCAGGTTCAGGTCCTGGTAGAGCAGGCTGGGCGCGGGCAGGGTGGTGGCGTTCTGGCGGATCGCGCCCCAGATCTTGCGCAGGTAGGCGATATCGTTGCCGAGTTCCTCGTCGGTCGCTTCCTCGGCGATGGTGCGCACGATAAAGCCGCCGCGCTCGTCGCCGGGCACCAGCCCCTGCACGCGGCTGCGCAGCGCCTCGCGGTCGACCTCGCCTTCGATGCGCTGCGAGATGCCGATATGCGGGTCCTGCGGCAGGTACACCAGCGTGCGCCCGGCGATGCTGACCTGGGTCGACAGCCGCGCACCCTTGGTGCCGATGGGGTCCTTGATCACCTGCACCATCAGCGCCTGGCCCTCGAACAGGGTCTTCTCGATGGCCAGCTGCGGGGTGGAATTATTGCGGTCCGGGTCGCGCGGATGCCAGATGTCGGCCACGTGCAGGAAGGCGGCGCGCTCCAGGCCGATGTCGATAAAGGCTGACTGCATGCCGGGCAGCACGCGCACCACCTTGCCCAGGTAGATGTTGCCGACCAGCCCGCGCGTGAGCGTGCGCTCGACATGCAGCTCCTGGACGGCGGCCTGCTGCACGATGGCGACGCGGGTCTCTTGGGGCGTGATGTTGACGAGTATGTCTTCAGTCATAGCGGGTGAAACGCGTCGCCGGTGGCCCGGCGGTAGAGGGTGGCCCGGCGCGGGGCCGGGTCTTGTCTGGGCACGGAAGCCGCGGCTCAGAACTGCAGGTGGGCCTGGCGAAGTAACGCGGCCGTCTCAAACAAGGGCAAGCCCATGATACCTGAATAGCTGCCTGCAATCCGCGCCACGAACTCGGCCGCGCGGCCCTGGATGCCGTAGGCGCCGGCCTTGCCCAGCGGCTCGCCGCTGGCGACGTAGCGCTCGATCTCGGCCCGCTGCAGCGGTCGGAAGGTGACTTCGGAAACCGACAGCGCATGGCGCATGCCGGTGGTCGACACCACCGTCACCGCGGTCAGCACGCGATGGGTGGTGCCCGCCAGCGCGCCCAGCATGGCCGCGGCGTCGGCGCCGTCGGCGGGTTTGCCGAGGATGCGGCCGCCGAGGCAGACCGTGGTGTCCGAGGTCAGCACCGGCGCGTCCGGCAGCGCGCGGCGTTCGCGGCGGCGCAGCGCGGCTTCGGCCTTGAGCGCGCACACGCGCTGGACATAGTCGTCGGGGCTTTCGCCGGGCAGTACCGCTTCGAGCGCTTCGGCGTCTTCGTCGTCGTCGGCCAGCAACAGTTCGTAGCGCACGCCGAGCTGGGTCAGCAGCTCGCGGCGGCGTGGGCTTTGCGAGGCGAGGTAGAGGTAGTCGTGCAGGGTGTCGGGCATCGCGGCGGGGGCCTTCCGGCGACGGCCGGAATCAGGCCCGATGATAGGGGTGGTTCTGCGTGACGGACCACGCGCGGTACAGCTGCTCGGCCAGCAGCACGCGCACCATGCCGTGCGGCAGGGTCAGGCTGGAGAGCCGGATCAGCGTGCTGGCGCGGGCCTTGAGCGCGGGATCGAGCCCGTCGGCGCCGCCGATCAGGAAGGCCACGTCGCCGCCCTCGCGCTGCCAGTCGGTCAGCTGCGCGGCCAGTTGCACCGTGGTGAAGTCGCGCCCGCGCTCGTCCAGCGCGACGATGCGGCATTGCTTCGACAGGCTGCCCAGCACCGTCTCGATGCGCGCGGCTTCGCGCTGCATCACGGTGGCGGCGTTATTGCTGGACGAGCGGGTTTCGGGCTTGACCTCGCGCAGCTCGATGCGCAGCTCGGGCGGCATGCGCTTGGCGTACTCGCTGAAGCCGGTTTCGATCCAGCCGGGCATCTTGTGGCCGACGGCCACGATCACCAGTTGCATGAGTCAGACGATGCGGTGATGCAGTGGGGCAGCGCGGCCGCCGGACTGACGCCCAACGGCCGCGCACCGGACTCAGGCCGAGCGGGTGGCGCGCTTGCGCGCGGCCGGCTTGGCGGCGGCGGTCTTGGCGGGTGCCTTCCTGGCGGGTGCCGGCTTGGCCGCAGTCTTGGTGGCCGTCTTGGTCGCGGTCTTGCGTGCGGTGGTGCCGGCGGCGGTCTTGCGCGGCGCGGCGGCGCGGGTGCCGGCGGTCTTGCTGGCCGTGGTCTTGGTGGCGGTCTTGCGGGCTGGCTTGCGGATGGTGGCGATGGCGTCCGCGTCGGTGTCCTCGTGGCCCATCGGCGGCGACGGCTCCTTCATGCCCTCCGGCAGGCGGGCCAGCGCCGGACGCAGGTTGCTGGCGCGGCGCACGGTGCGCACCGGGGCCTCGTCCTCGTCCTCGTCGATCGGCTCGCTGGCCTTGGCCAGGCCGCGGGCGCCGCTGGCGAGCTTCATGCGCACCGGCTTGTCGCCCCAGATCTCTTCCAGGTTGTAGTACAGGCGCAACTGCGGCTGCAGGATGTGGACCACGGCATCGCCGCAGTCGACCAGCACCCATTCGCCGGTTTCCAGGCCCTCGACCGCCACGATATGGCCGCCCGCTTCCTTCACCGTATCCCGCACCGACGCTGCCAGCGCCTTGGTCTGGCGGTTGGATGTCCCGCTGGCAATCACCACCCGGTCGAACAGTTCCGTCAGGTGGCTGGTGTCGTACACCTTGATGTCCTGCGCTTTGACATCCTCGAGGCCGTCGACGATGGCGCGTTGCAGTTTACGAATATCCATGGGTGTCTTCTTGTTCAGCTCAGATCGGTTTGGGGGGTGGGCGCCGGGGTCGATGCAACCCTGGTCATGCCCGGGCCGGGGCGTTGCGGTACAGCCCGTGGCTGGCAATGTAGTGTGCCACGCCGGGCGGCAGTTGGTCATCTGCCGGCTGGCCGGCCGCCAGCCGCTGGCGCAGATGGGTGGAAGAGAGGTCGACGGCGAGCGTCTGGTCGATCCACATCCGGCCGGAGGGCGTGCATTGTATCAGGTGCGTGTCGGCCTGGCGCTCGGCCAGCGCGGCCAGCACCGGACCCTCCAGCGCCTCCAGGGCAAAGCGAGGCCGTGTCGCGGTGCACAAGTGCACGTGCGCGAACAGTTCCTGCCAGCCATGCCAGGTGTGCAGGCGCAGCAGCTGGTCGGCGCCCATCAGCCAGCACAGCGAGGCCTCGGGGCCGTATTCGTCGCGCAGCTGTCGCACCGTGTCGATGGTGTAGCTGGGGCCGGCGCGGTCCACTTCCATGCGGCTGACGCGGACTCTGGCGCCGCTGTCGCCGAGCGCCGCCGCGGCCAGCTCGGTCATCGCCAGGCGGTCGGCGGCCGGGGTCACGTCGTCACCCTTCTGCCAGGACTGGCCGGTGGGAATCCACACCAGCTCGTCCAGGCCGAGGTGGTCGATGCACAGCCGCGCCAGCGCCAGGTGGCCGACGTGGGGTGGGTCGAAGGTGCCGCCCAGGATACCCAGGCGGTAGGGGCGGGCGGCGCCGGGCTGCGGCGAGGCGCCCGCGTCGGCGGCGGGCTTGCGGGGGTGCGGGGGATGGGCCATGGCTCAGCCGTCAGGCCCAGTCGCGCGCGGGCAGGAAGTCGGTGTACAGCGCCGCTTCAGGGCTGCCCGGCTCCGGTTGCCAGTCATAGCGCCAGGCCGCCAGCGGCGGCATCGACATCAGGATGGATTCGGCGCGGCCGCCCGATTGCAGGCCGAACAGCGTGCCGCGGTCGAACACCAGGTTGAACTCGACGTAGCGCCCGCGCCGGTAGGCCTGGAAGGCGCGCTCGCGCTCGCCGTAGGGCGTGTCCTTGCGCGATTGCAGGATCGGCAGGTATGCCTCCAGGAAGGCGTCCCCGACCGCCTGCATCATGGCGAAGCTGCGCTCGAAGCCGAGCGCGGAGAAATCGTCGAAAAAGATCCCGCCGACGCCGCGCGCCTCGTTGCGGTGCTTCAGGAAGAAATACTCGTCGCACCACTGCTTGAAGCGCGGATACAGCTCGTCGCCGAACGGCGCCAGCGCCTCCTGGCAGGTGCGGTGGAAGTGGGTGCAGTCGCCGGCGTTGCCATAGTAGGGCGTCAGGTCCATGCCGCCGCCGAACCACCAGACCGGTTCCGCCCCCGGCTTGAGCGCGAGGAAGCAGCGCACGTTCATATGCACCGTCGGCACATGGGGATTACGCGGATGGAACACCAGCGACACGCCCATGGCTTCGAAGCTGCGCCCCGCCAGTTCCGGCCGGTTGGCCGTGGCCGACGGCGGCAGGGTGTCGCCGCTGACATGCGAGAAGCCCACGCCGGCGCGCTCCATCACCGCGCCGCCTTCGAGGATGCGGGTGCGGCCGCTGCCGCGCAGGCGTTCGGTGGGCGGTTTCTCCCAGGCGTCGGTCAGGAACGGCTGGCCGTCGATGGCACCGATGGCATCGGTGATGCGGTCTTGCAGACCGAGCAGATAGGCACGGACTGCCTGGGAATCGATCATGGTGGGCTGAATCGGATAAACCGACGAATGGACCGGCCGGATGGCACGCCGGCAGCCAGTCGGCTGCCGGTTGCGTCACAGCATTGTCACGATTGTACCGGCTGGGCGGCCTGTTGGTCGGTGGAACCGGTCGCCAGAGGCCGCCGGCGACCGCTCAGCGCTTGATGGCGCGGTAGCCGATGTCGGTGCGGTACTGCATGCCGTCGAAGCGGATCTGCTCGACCGCGGCATAGGCGGCGCGCTGCGCAGCCTTGACGGTGTCGGCCAGGCCGACCACGCACAGCACGCGCCCGCCCGAGGTCAGCAGGGTGCCGTCCTTGAGCGTGGTGCCGGCGTGGAAGGTCACGCTGTCGTCAGTTTCGGCAGGGATGCCGGTGATGGCATCGCCCTTGCGCGGAGCGTCCGGATAGCCGTGGGCGGCCATCACCACGCCCAGCGCGGTGCGGCGGTCCCAGTCCAGCTCGATGCTGTCGAGCTTGCCGGAGACGGCGGCTTCCATCACATCGACCAGGTCGGTCTTCAGGCGCGCCAGGATCGGCTGGGTTTCCGGATCGCCCATGCGGCAATTGAATTCCAGCGTCTTCGGGTTGCCATCCTGGTCGATCATCAGGCCGGCGTAGAGGAAGCCGGTGTACGGGATTCCATCCTTTTCCATGCCGCGCACCGTCGGCAGGATGATCTCGCGCAGCGCGCGCGCGTGCAGCGCGGGCGTGACCACCGGCGCCGGCGAATACGCGCCCATGCCGCCGGTGTTGGGGCCGGCGTCGGCGTCGAGCAGGCGCTTGTGGTCCTGGCTGGTGGCCAGCGCCAGTACGTTCTTGCCGTCGACCAGCACGATGAAGCTGGCTTCCTCGCCCTCCAGGAACTCTTCGATCACCACGCGCGCGCCGGCGTCGCCCAGCTTGTTGCCGTCGAGCATCATGTCGACGGCCTGGTGCGCTTCCTCGAGCGTCATTGCCACCACCACGCCCTTGCCCGCGGCCAGGCCGTCGGCCTTGATCACGATCGGCGCGCCTTGCGCGTCGATGTAGGCATGCGCCTGGGCGGCGTCGGCGAAAGTCTGGTAGGCGGCGGTGGGAATACCGTGGCGCTGCATGAACGCCTTGGCGAAATCCTTGGACGATTCCAGCTGCGCCGCGGCCTGGGTCGGCCCGAAGATGCGCAGCCCCTTGGCGCGGAAGATGTCGACGATGCCGGCGGCCAGCGGGGCCTCGGGGCCGACCACGGTGAAGGCCACGCCCTCGCGCTCGGCAAACGCCGCGATGACCTCGGGATCGGTCAGCGGAACATTCTGCAGGCGCTTGTCGAGCGCGGTTCCGCCGTTGCCGGGCGCGACGTACACCACCTGCACTTTGGGCGACTGGGCCAATTTCCAGGCCAGCGCGTGTTCACGTCCACCCGAGCCGACAACCAATACTTTCATGATCCACTGCCAGAAAAGAAACGCATGCAAAAAGGCGGCAGCTGGGTCTTGAAAGCCGGGCTGCCGCCGTTGGGGAGCTTGTTACCGTTTTAGTCTTCGATCACCGCGTTGGTGAAGACTTCCTGCACGTCGTCCAGGTTTTCCAGGGCGTCGAGCAGTTTCTGCATCCTGGCGGCGTCGTCGCCGCTGAAGCTGACCTCGTTCTGCGGCTTCATCACCACGTCGGCAACTTCCGCCTTGAAGCCGGCGCCTTCCAGCGCGGCCTTGACCGCGGAAAAATCGTTGGGCGGGCAGGTGACTTCGATCGAGCCGTCGTCGTTGGTCACGATGTCGTCGGCGCCGGCTTCCAGCGCGGCTTCCATCAGCTTGTCTTCCGGCGTGCCGGGGGCGAACAGGAACTGGCCGCAGTGAGTGAACATGAACGCCACCGAACCTTCGGTGCCCATGTTGCCGCCGTGCTTGGAGAACGCGTGGCGCACTTCGGCCACGGTGCGGGTGCGGTTGTCGGTGAGGCAGTCGACGATGATCGCGGCGCCGCTCAGGCCGTAGCCTTCGTACCGGATTTCCTCGTAGTTCACGCCTTCCAGGCCACCCACGCCGCGCTGGATCGCGCGCTGGATGTTGTCCTTGGGCATGTTGGCGTCCATGGCCTTGTCCATGGACAGGCGCAGGCGCGGGTTGGAGTCTGGATCACCGCCGCCGAGCTTGGCGGCCACGGTGATTTCCTTGATCAGGCGGGTCCAGATCTTGCCGCGCTTGGCGTCGGCGGCGGCTTTCTTGTGTTTGATATTGGCCCATTTCGAGTGACCGGCCATGATTCTCTCCGAAGCGGAATGCGGTGATCTGCGGTGATGTTGTGCGGGGTCGCCAGGCGCGCCGCGGCTGCATCGGCAAGGCGGGCGGGCGGCGCGCGCCAGGTGACGGATATGCCTGGCGGCTGGCTATAATCAGCCCAGGATTTTATCACGCGGGCCTGCCTGCGCCGCCCGGACTCACTCGAGTCCTAACCGACCCTCACGGAATCCAGAAACATCATGGCCGACCCCATCCTCATCGCCAAGAATGCCGAACATGAACTGGTGCTGCTGCCGCAGATGGGCAACCGGCACGGGCTGATCACCGGCGCCACCGGCACTGGCAAGACCGTCACGCTGCAGACGCTGGCGCAGGGGTTCTCGCGCCTGGGCGTGCCGGTGTTCATGGCCGATGTCAAAGGTGACCTGACCGGCATTTCGCAGCCCGGCCAGCCGTCGGACAAGCTCAAGCAGCGGCTTGCCGACCTGAACCTGCCCGAGCCGGTCTGGGGCGGCTGCCCCACCACGCTGTGGGATGTGTTCGGCGAGAAGGGCCACCCGGTGCGCGCCACGGTCTCGCACATGGGGCCGCTGCTGCTGTCGCGCATGCTGGAGCTGAACGATACGCAGCAGGGCGTGCTGAACCTGGTGTTCCGCATTGCCGACGCCAACGGCCTGCTGCTGCTCGACGCCAAGGACCTGCGCGCGATGCTTCAGTACGTCGGCGACAACGCCAGCCAGTTCACCACGGAATACGGCAATATCTCGGCCGCCTCGGTGGGCGCGATCCAGCGCGGGCTGATCGCGCTGGAGTCGCAGGGCGGCGACGTCTTCTTTGGCGAGCCCATGCTGAACCTGGAAGACTTCATCCAGACCGACAAGGGCCAGGGCGTGGTCAATATCCTGGCCGCCGACAAGCTGATGAACTCGCCGCGGCTGTACGCGACCTTCCTGCTGTGGATGCTGTCCGAACTGTTCGAGAAGCTGCCCGAGGCCGGCGACCTGGACAAGCCCAAGCTGGTGTTCTTCTTCGACGAGGCTCACCTGCTGTTCAACGACGCGCCCAAGGCGCTGCTCGACAAGATCGAGCAGGTGGTGCGCCTGGTGCGCTCCAAGGGCGTGGGCGTGTACTTCGTCACGCAGAACCCGGTCGATATCCCGGACACGGTGCTGGGGCAGTTGGGCAACCGCGTGCAGCACGCGCTGCGCGCCTTCACCCCGCGCGACCAGAAGGCGGTCAAGGTGGCGGCCACCACCATGCGCGCCAACCCGAAGCTGGACCTGGAAACCGCCATCGGCGAACTGGGCGTGGGCGAGGCGCTGGTGTCGTTCCTCGACGCCAAGGGCACGCCGTGCGTGACGGAGCGCGCCTGGGTGCTGGCGCCCGGCAGCCGCATTGGCCCGGCGACGGACGACGAACGCAAGCAACTGATTGCCAACTCGCTGGTGGCCGGCACTTATGAGAAGACCGTCGACCGCGAATCCGCCTATGAAAAGCTGCGCGGCAGCGTGCCGACGGTAGCCAATGGCGGCAAGGGCGCGGGCGGCGCGCCCGGCGGGCAGCAGGCGGGCGAGCAGGACAGCGGCTGGCTCGGCACCGCCGGCGATATCTTCGGCACGCTGACCAAAGGCACCGGCAAGAGCGGCCGCGGCGATTCGATCCTGGAATCGATGGCGAAGTCGGCCGCGCGCACGGTGGGATCGCAGGTCGGGCGCGAGCTGATTCGTGGGGTGCTGGGGAGTTTGCTGGGGAAGAAGAAGTAAGAGAGTCCTGCCGGATTGCTCCCCTCGCCCGCTTGCGGGAGAGGGGGCAGGGCGCCGGTTCTTTGACCGTCAACGCCGCTGCGCCGCATCTCTGGTTTTCGCCGCTTCACCATCCTCGCGCATCTTGCGCGCGAACATGCGGGCGAAGAACCAGCCCATGCCGATGATGAAGACGATCACGCCCAGGCTCATCAGCCCGGTGCTGGTACTGAACAGGATCTTGAAGGCTTCCATGCGTGGCTCCCTTGGTGTGGATAGTGGCGGGCGGCGTGGTTGCGCCGGCGCTTGCCGCCAGTGTAGGGAGCCGCTCCAGGCGGGCTATTGAGGCCGGTCAAGCGCCGGCCAGCCCGAGTCCGTGCCGTCAGTTCTTGGTGCCGAACAGCCGGTCGCCCGCATCGCCCAGCCCGGGCACGATATAGGCATCGGCATCCAGGTGGCTGTCGAGCGAGGCGACGAACAGCTTCACCCCGGGATGCGCCTTCTGGAACACTTCCACGCCCTCGGGCGCGGCGACCAGCGCGACGAAGGTGATGGCCTCGTCCTTGACGCCGCGGCGCTTGAGCACCTCCACCGCGTGCGCGGCGGAATACCCGGTGGCGACCATCGGATCGCACAGGATGAAGCTGCGGTCCTCCAGGGCCGGCAGGCGCACCAGGTATTCCACCGGGCGGTGCTGCTCGTCGCGGTACACGCCGATATGGCCGATGCGCGCCGACGGGATCAGCTCGACCAGGCCGTCGCTCATGCCCACGCCCGCGCGCAGCACCGGCACGATGGTCAGCTTCTTGCCGGCGATCACCGGCGCGTCCAGCTCCACCAGCGGGGTCTCGATGCGGCGCGTGGTCAGCGGCAGGTTGCGGGTGATCTCGTAGCCCATCAGCAGCGTGATCTCGCGCAGCAGTTCGCGAAACGTGCGCGTCGACGTTTCCTTGTCGCGCATGTGCGAGAGCTTGTGCTGGATCAGCGGGTGGTCGAGGATGAAGAGGTTGGGAAAGCGCGGGTCTTGTTTCATGGCTGGCGGCGAGGGCTCGGCGGGATGGCGAGTGAAGCGGGCGCGCGAGGCCGGTTGGGGCTCGCGCGCCGCGCCGTTGCAGCCGGATTGTAATGGAAGCGGGCCGCCGCGCCCGGCAGCGCCCCCGCGGTTGCCCCGTGGCGCCGCCGGCCTAGTCGAGCGCGCGGTCCTTCGACTCGATATCGACCAGGAAGATGGCCAGCGCCGCCACGGCCAGGAACGTGGACAGCAGCGCCAGCGCCAGCGTGAACTGGCTGGCCATGATCGGCGCGATGATCGACGGCGCGAACAGGCCACCGAAACGCGCCATCGCGCCCGCGGTGCCCAT
The DNA here is from genome assembly GCF_041726985.1 of Cupriavidus nantongensis. Lineage (GTDB taxonomy): Bacteria > Pseudomonadota > Gammaproteobacteria > Burkholderiales > Burkholderiaceae > Cupriavidus > Cupriavidus nantongensis_A. Next base: position 846,283 of record NZ_CP168303.1, read on the forward strand.
GCCGCTGGCGCGCAGGTCGGTCGGGTACACCTCGGGCGTGAAGGCGTACAGCGCGCCCCAGGTGCCGAGCAGCGAGAAGCTCATCAGCAGGGTCGAGCCGATCACGAGCGCCGGGGACTGGCCCAGGCTGTACAGCATGCAGCCCGCCGCGCTCAGCAGCAGGAAGCCGATCAGGGTCGGCTTGCGGCCCCAGCGCTCGACCCCATGCGCGGCCAGCGCGAAGCCCGGCAGCTGCACCAGCGCCAGCACGATCAGGAACACCTGGCCGCGCATGAAGCCGAAGCCCTGGCCCGCCAGCTTCACCGGCAGGTAGACGAAGACCCCGTAATAGGCGATCGAGATCAGCATCCACGCCGCCAGCAGGCAGATGGTGCGGCGCCGGCAGCCGGCCGCGAACAGCGCGAACACCGATTTGCGCTCCATCTTCTGCGGCTGCAGCGCGCCGATCTCCACCGGCACGCGGTTGGCCGCGGCCACCCGCTGCAGCACCGCGCGGGCCTCGTCCGAGCGCCCCGATTTATTCAGATAGAGCGGCGACTCGGGCACGAAGAAGCGGAACACCACGCCGACCAGCGCCGGGATGCCGGTGACCAGGAAGATCAGCCGCCACGCATCATTGCCGCGCGACACCGCGATCAGCGCCAGGATCGCCAGCAGGATGGTGCCGACCGCCCAGAACGACTCCAGCAGCACCAGCCAGCGGCCGCGCCGGTCCGACGGCAGGAACTCGGCCATCATGGTGTAGTCGACCGGCAGGGTGCCGCCGACGCCGATGCCGGTCAGGAAGCGCAGCAGCAGCAGCCACTGGAAGTCCGGCGCGAAGGCCGAGGCGACGCCGCAGATGGCATCGATGACCACCGCCATCATCAGCACCGGGCGGCGGCCGATGCGGTCGGCCAGCCGGCCGAACACGAACGCGCCGATCAGCATGCCGACGAAGAACATGGTGCCGGTCTGCAGCGCCGTCGGCACCGGGATGCCGAAGGTCGCCGCGATCGACGGCGCGGTGAAGCCGATCGACAGCACCTGCATCGCGTCGGCAAGCCACACCAGGCCAAAGATGACGAACAGCCGGTACTGGAAGCGGCCAACACCGGCGGCGCGGATGCCTTGCTCGATCGTGATGGGTTGCGACGACGCTGCGCGCGCGCTGGGCTGCGGGGCCGAGCCTAGCGTGGCGTCCGGGATGGTCGTGGTGGCCATGGATGAAATGGATGACGACATGTTTGTCTACCTGTCTCGTTATAGGCTGGTTCTGGAACTCGGAAGCACGCGCGGGGCGAAGCTGGCTGGCACGTGATGCCAGCTGCTGCGAAATGCGTCTGGGACGATGGCTTCCACTTGGCGAGGCTAGAACTAACCCGGTAGCACGCCTGCAACAGCTTCCTGATACTGATACGACATAGTCACTCCTGGTTGTCTACCCTTGGTCTGGTCAGGCCCGGTGTCCCGGTTGGTCCGGCGGAGCCATGCAAGGCCCGCGCCAGCGCGTCCGGTGATGTAAAGGGCCACTCTTATGGTTTTATGTTCTTGTCCGCCGCTTGCGGCGCGCCGTCCTTGTGCGGGGAGGCACCGCTGCGTGCCCGCTGGCACTCATGTAGTGCGCACTACATGATCGTTCAGCGTAAGCTACATGAAACTGGCGGGCAAGGCCGAATTGCGTTTCTCTCCTCGGGGTTTTCCCGCGCGCAGGCCGGCTGGCGCAGGCTCGGTCACGCCCGCGCTCCCGGCGCCGCTGCGCAGGGCCCGCCAGCGTGGTGCACGGGGCTCCGGTGGTTCAGTGGGCAGGCGCCGCGCGCAGCCGTGCGACGGTGTTCTCCAGGTCCTGCCATGCGGGTTTGTCGGGCGCAAAGCGCGCGCGCAGGTACTGCGCCAGTTGCGCGATCTGCTGGTCGTCGAGCGTGTCGGCATAGGCCGGCATCGCTCCCAGTTCACTGTTGGGCGGTGCCGGCATGCCGCGCAGCAGCACCTGGATCACGTTGTCCGGCAGCTTGCTGTGCAGGTTGGTATTGAGCGCCAGCGATGGCTTGACGCCAAACTGCGCGATGCCCTGGTCCGACTGGTGGCAGACCGCGCAGGCGCTCTGGTACAGGCGTTCGGCGGGACCGCCCAGGGTGCGCGCGGCCTGCTGGCTGCGTTGTTCGACCTGCGCCGCCTGCGCGGCCAGCACCGACGGTGCCGGTGCGGGCGCGCCGAACGAGGCGACGTAATGCGCGATCGCGCGCACATCGTCCTCGGGCAGTTGCGCAAGCTCTTCCACCACGGGCGCCATTGGTCCCGCCGCGGCACCATGGTGCGGCGCATAGCCGCCGCGCAGGTAGGTGAACAGCGCGGCCTCGGTCCATGGCACCGGCGCCTGCGACAGTGCGGTCAGCGCCGGCGCTTCCCAGCCTTCGGCGCTGCCGCCGGTCAGGTAGCGGCGCCCGCCTTGCTCGGCGCCGAGCGCGTTGCGCGGCGAATGGCAGGCGCTGCAGTGGCCCAGCCCCTCGGCCAGGTATGCGCCGCGATTCCATTGCGCCGAGCGCGACGGGTCTGGCGTAAAGCGTTCGTTGCGATGGAACAGCAGGTTCCAGCCTGCCAGCAGGGGGCGCAGGTTGAACGGGAAGGCGAGCTGCGTCGGCGGCACCGCGGAGGTCACCGGCTCGGCCGACATCAGGTAGCCGTACAGCGCCTGCATGTCGCCATCGCTGATCTTGGCGAAGGCGGTGTACGGGAACGCCGGATACAGGCGCCGGCCGTCGCGGTGGATGCCTTCGCGCATGGCGCGCTCGAATGCGGCGAACGACCAGTTGCCGATGCCGGTCTTCGCATCCGGCGTGATGTTGGTGCTGTAGACCGTGCCGAAGGGCGTTTCCAGCGGCAGGCCGCCGGCGTTCTTCGCGCCGCCGGGCGCGGTATGGCAGACCGCGCAGTCGCCGGCGGCGGCCACCAGCCGGCCGCGTTCGAGCGTGGCAGCGGAATAGAAGCCGGCCTCGGGCGGCGCCACCGGCGCGATCGGCGCGCGCCACGGCAACAGCGTGGCGCACACGCCGGCCGCGGCGGCGGCGGCCGCCGCGATCCAGCCGCGCTTCTTGCTTCTGTTGCCGGGGCTGGCCTCGGCCAGTGCCAGGCGGATGCGTTCGGCGCTGAACGGCGGCTTGCGCAGGCGCACGCCGGTCGCATCGTAGATAGCATTGGCGACGGCGGCGGCCGCCGGCATCGAGTCCGTGGGGCTGGCAGCCAGCGCATCGTGCGTGGCCAGCGTGCCGGCCAGCCGCACTTCCGGCAGGGCCTGGGCCGGCACGGCAGGCAAGGTTTCGCCGGCAACACGCGCGTTGGCCGGCCAGGTGTCGAATCCAGGCGTGGCGGCGGTCAGCTGCAGCGCGGTGGCTGCGACGTCCCGCTCGATCGAGCGCGGCATCGAGCGCATCGTCGCGGCGGCTTGCGGTGGCGGCAACGATTCGCTGTCGTGGCCGACCGTGACGCGCGTGACCGCCAGCTCGCCGGTGGTGCCGTCGACCTCGACTTCCGCGACCCACGCCGACCAGCTCTGGCCGGCGTCATGGTCGATGGTGTGGGCGTAGGCAAAGCCGCGGCCGCGCCGCACATTGCCCGCGGCAGAGCTGGCGCGTGGCGCGGCGGCATTGGCGTCCAGGTCCCAGCCGGCGCGCTCGGCCACCTGCCGCACCAGCGCTGTGCCGCGCGCGTCGTCCAGGTGCGCAAGGCGCAGCGCCACCGGGTCGGCGTCGCTTGCGGCGGCAAGCTCGTCCAGATGGGATTCGCGCGCGAACACCTGCGCGCGCGCTGCCGTCAGCGGCGCGGCGGCGAATGCCACCGGGTCGCCGGACACGGCGAGTTCGACATGCGGGATGCGATACGGCGGCAGCGCAGCGTCGCCGCCATGGCCCGCATCGAGGCTGTCCGTCACCGGCGCCCGCGTATGCGTCAGCCACAGCGCCAGCGGTGAAGCGGGGGCCGTGGCGCCGGACAGCGTGGCTGCGTAGGCGTCGACGTTGGCGCCGGTGCGCGCGCTATCGACGCGGATGGCGAGCGCGGCATCGGCCAGTCCCACCTCGGCAGCGCACAGCCGGCGCACCACCGGTTGGCCGCTGGCGTGCGCCAGCAGCGCCGCGTCGGCGGCAGCGTGCGGCGCCAGCAGCGCGGGGTCGGCGCGGTCGTCAGGCGCTTGCCAGCAGACCAGCTGCACCTGGGTTGGCGCGATGCCCAGCAGCGCTGCGAGTTCGGCGCGCAGCGCGCCGGGGCGCGTGGCTGGCAGCCATACGGTCAGCGTGCCGTCGCGCCAGTCGGCGACAACGGTGCAGCAGGCATCGTCGCGGGTGCCTGCCAGTGGCCATTGGTAATGCTGCGTGTGGGATGCGCGGGCGTGTTCGAGCGCATCCGCGGGATCGCCGCGTTGCGCCAGTGTGTGGCGCGCCGCAGGGGTGGCGTCGGCGCGCGGCGGACCAGACCAGCGCGCCCGCAGTGCACGCGCCGCGTCGGCGGCCTGGCCGGCCGAGACCGCGGCCACGCCGGCGAAGTTGTTGCGGATCACCACCGAGCGGATGCCCGGCAGCGCCAGCGCGGCGTCGCGCTCGGCATGCAGCAGGCGCGCCGCGAGCGGCTCGCCGTCGACCCAGCGCAGGCCCGGCGGTGTCAGTACATGGGCCACCAGGCAATCGGCGGCGCCCGGCGGCACGCCGGCGGCCAGTGCCGTGGCCGGCGTGGTCGCTTGCACGATGCCGGCGCTCACGACGCCGCCCCTTGCGTGGCCTGCCGCTGCAGCACCGCGGCCCGCCTGACCGCGCGCACGATTTCCACATGCGTGCCACAACGGCACAGGTTGAAGCGCAAGGCTTCGCGGATCTGGGCTTCGTCGGGATCGGGATTCTGCGCCAGCAGCGCCTTGGCGGTCATGATCATGCCGTTCAGGCAGTAGCCGCATTGCGCGGCCTGTTCTTCGATAAAGGCCTGCTGCACGGGGTCGGGATGCTGTGCCGTGCCCAGGCCTTCGAGCGTGGTCACCGCGTGGCCCACCACGGCCTTGATGGGCAGCACGCACGAACGCGCCGGCAGGCCGTCCACCAGCACCGTGCAGGCGCCGCACTGGCCCAGGCCGCAACCGTACTTGGGCCCGTTGCAGCACAGGTCGTTGCGCAGGATGTAGAGCAGCGGCGTGTCAGGCGCCACCTCGAGCGTGTGCTCGGCGTGGTTGACCTGCAGGGTCAGGGGGCGGGGCGTGTTCATCGGGGGCTGGGGGCGGTTTGAACATCACGCATCGCAGCGCCGCGCCCCATTCTGGCGAAGGGCGGCGGCGGGCAGGGCGGTCAGGCGATCAGGCGGCTTCGGACAGCGGCTTGCTCCCGGCCGACACTAGCGGCACGTTGAACACATCGTAGCCGAAACACCAGTCCGGGTTCTCGTTGCTGCGCAGCCAGGTGTTGTTGTGCGAAACGAGCTGGACCTTGCCGGCGCGCTCGGCCCGGTTGGCCTCGTACAGCGCGAAGGCGGCGGCGTAGTCGTCGGTGCCGGCTTCGGTGAAGCAGCGCGTCAGCATGGCAGCATCCTCGATCGCCATCGCAGCGCCCTGCGCCATGTGGGGCTTCATCGGGTGGCAGGCATCGCCCAGCAGCACCAGGCGGCCCCGGCTCCACAGCGGCAGCGGGTCCCGCTCCAGCAGCGGCCACTTGGTCACTTCGACCGTGCCTTCGATCAGCGATTGCACGCCTTCGTGCCAGCCGTCGAAGGCGGCGCGCATCTCTTCGATGCTGCTCGGCACCCAGCTCTTGCTCATGTCCCATTCAGGCTCGGGCACGCCGGTGACGTAGTAGATCTCGTCGAGCTTGCTGGTGTCGAAGTAGACCATCATGTGGCGGTCATCGGTCCACCACTTGGTGCAGCGCTCGTGCGTGAAGCCCTTGACGCGGGAGATCGGGAACACTGCGCGGTGCGCGACGTAGCCGGTGTACTTGGGCGGCTCGGCGCCCAGCAGGGTCTCGCGGATGCGTGAGTTGACGCCGTCGGCGCCGATCACGATGTCGGCCTCTTCGACCGTGCCGTCGGTGAAGCGCAGCTGCACCACATCGCCCTGGTCGGTGACGCTTTCCAGCTTCTTGTTGAAGAACAGCGTGCCCGGGGCGACGGCGTCGGTCAGCAGCTTGTGGAAGTCGCCGCGATGCACGGTCAGGTAGCTGGCGCCGTAGTGACGCACCGCGTAGTCGCCCAGCGGGATCTGCGCGATCACCTCGCCGGTGAGGCCGTCGCGGCTGTACCAGTAGTCAGGGTGGCAGCCCATGTCGTTGAGCGCGTCCTCGATGCCGATGCGCCGCATGATCTTCATCACGTTGGGCCCGACATGGATGCCCGCGCCCAGGCGCGAGAACGCCGGTGCCTGCTCATACAGCCTGACTTGGAAGCCGGCTCGCTGCAGCAGGGCGGCCGCGGCCGTCCCTCCGAGTCCGGCGCCGACAACTGCGATTCGCGGTTTGCCTTGCACGTTATTTCTCCTGGCAATGACACAAGGTCGATGGGGGCTGGGGCGGCCATGCGGCCGACCGTTGAAAACGAGTGTACACACTCAAAATATCGAGGTAAAGGTGAAATGCCGGGAACCTATGGAAAACCCTGATGATGATGTGATGAATTTGCAATGATGCGCTGCAATGGCGAAATCGTGCGCAAAAGCAGGGATTCATGGATTCAGTGTGCACTGAACGAGTGAATCGCTGCCGGTGCAGAATCTGTTTGCCTATATAAAGTGTGTACACTACAATCGTTCGCAGCATGCAGGCCCCTGGGCCGCTGCAGGCAGACCGACCGGGAGCGCGACCAAAGCGCAACCAAGGGCAGACAAACAGATGACGGAGTCGACAGTGCAGAAAGTTTTCCGAATCGGCCAGATCGTGCCGAGCTCCAACACCACCATGGAAACCGAAATCCCGGCGATGCTGGCCGCGCGCCAGCTGGTGCGCCCGGAACGCTTCACCTTCCATTCGAGCCGGATGCGGATGAAGAAAGTGGTCAAGGAAGAACTGGCCGCGATGGATGCGGAATCCGACCGCTGCGCGGTGGAACTGAGCGACGCCCGCGTCGACGTGCTCGGCTACGCCTGCCTGGTGGCGATCATGGCGATGGGCCACGGCTACCACCGCGTCTCCGAGCAGCGCCTGCAGGCGCATACCGCCGAGAACGGCGGCGACGCGCCGGTGATCACCAGCGCCGGCGCGCTGGTCGATGCGCTCAAGGTGATGGGCGCGAAGCGCATCGCGGTGGTGGCGCCGTACATGAAGCCGCTGACCGAGCTGGTGGTCGACTACATCCGCAACGAAGGCTATGAGGTGGTCGACTACCGCGCGCTGGAGATCCCCGACAACCTCGACGTCGGCCGCCATGACCCGGCCAGGCTGCCGGAGATCGTCGCGCAGATGAACACCGCCGATGCCGACGTGATCGTGCTGTCGGCCTGCGTGCAGATGCCGTCGCTGCCTGCGATTGCGAAGGTCGAGGCCATGACCGGCAAGCCGGTCGTGACCGCCGCCGTCGCCACCACGTATGCGCTGCTCAAGCGCCTGGGGCTGGAGCCGGTGGTGCCGGGCGCCGGCGCGCTGCTGTCGGGCGCGTACTGAAGGGGCGGGACATGGCAGACAGCACCTTTCTCTACGGCGCCCACGTCCACGCCAACGGCATCCGCCAGCACTACCTGCGCTATGGTGGACAGGCGGGCGCGCGCGCGCAGCGCGATGCCGTGATCATCGTGCCGGGCATCACCAGCCCCGCGGTGACCTGGGGCTTTGTCGGCGAGCGCTTCGGGCAGCAGTTCGATACCTATGTGCTCGACGTGCGCGGCCGCGGACTGTCGCAGTCCGGCCCCGAGCTGGACTACAGCCTCGATGCGCAGGCCGCCGACGTGGTGGCCCTGGCCGCGGCGCTGGGACTGCAGCGCTATGCCGTGGTCGGCCATTCGATGGGCGCGCGTATCGGCATCCGCGCTGCGCGCGGCAAGCCCGCGGGCCTGACGCGGCTGGTGCTGGTCGATCCGCCGGTGTCGGGCCCGGGGCGCCGCGCCTACCCGTCGCAACTGCCGTGGTACATCGATTCGATCCGTCTGGCGCAGCAGGGCATCGACGCCGAAGGCATGCGCGCCTTCTGCCCCACCTGGACCGAAGACCAGCTGCGCCTGCGCGCGCAATGGCTGCATACCTGCGACGAGCGCGCGATCCTGGCCAGCTTCAACGGATTTCATCAGGACGATATCCACGCCGACCTGCCGCACGTCGCCGTGCCGGCGCTGCTGATGACCGCCGGCCGCGGCGACGTGATTCGCGCCGAAGACGTGCAGGAGATGCGCACGCTGCTGCCGGCCTTGCTGGTCGCGCACGTCGCCAATGCCGGCCACATGATTCCGTGGGACGACGAGGCCGGCTTCTACCGCGCCTTCGGCGATTTCCTCGGCGCGCCGCTCAACTGAAGGGAGCGAACATGCCCGTAAGCGATTACGACCTGACGGCAGCGTGGAAGCAGGTGCTGACGCTGTCGAAGCTGCAGCCGGGACAGACCGTCACCGTGCTGACCGGCGCGGCCACGCATCCGCAAACGCTGCGCACGGCCATGGTGGCGGCGGCGTCGATGGGCGCCATCGTCAACCGGCTCGACCTGCCGCCGGTCAACGGCGAGAAGGCACTGAGCCGCGATGCGCTGGCCTACCTGGGCACCACGCCGCTGACCGGGAATCCGGCGGCGATCGCCGCGCTGAAGGCGAGCGACCTGGTGCTGGACCTGATGACGCTGCTGTTCTCGCCCGAGCAGCACGAGATCCTGTCCGGCGGCACCAAGATCCTGCTGGCGGTCGAGCCGCCAGAGGTGCTGGCGCGGCTGGTGCCGACCGAGGCCGACCGCGCCCGCGTCAAGGCCGCCACGCAGCGGCTGGGCAAGGCGCGCGAGATGCATATCGTGTCCGACGCGGGCATGGACCTGCGCTGCCGCCTGGGCGAATTCCCCGCGATCAGCGAGTATGGCTTTGTCGACGAGCCCGGGCGCTGGGACCACTGGCCGAGCGGCTTCGTGCTGGCCTGGCCCGACGAGGGCGGCACCGACGGCACCATCGTGCTGGACCGCGGCGACATCCTGCTGCCGATGAAGTCCTATCTGCAGGCGCCGATCCGCATCACGGTCGAGGCCGGCTACGTGCGCCGCATCGAAGGCGGCGTCGATGCCGAGCTGCTGGCCGACTACATGGCCTCGTTCAACGACCCGGAAGCGTATGCCATGTCGCATATCGGCTGGGGCCTGCAGCCGCGCGCGAGCTGGTCGGCGCTGGCGATGTACGACCGCGAGGCCACCATCGGCATGGATGCGCGCGCCTACGAGGGCAACTTCCTGTGCTCGTTCGGCCCCAACAACGAAGCCGGCGGCAGCCGCACCACCGCCTGCCATATCGATATCCCCGTGCGCCACTGCACCGTCAGCCTCGACGGCGAGCCGGTGGTGGTGCGCGGCAAGGTGATGGACGGACACCATGCTCCGGCCGCCTCGCTCTACAAGGCAGACAAGGACTCGCGCCATGGATGACGCAGTGCAGACTTACCAGCGCCAGGGCTTCGGCGCGTCGATTCCACTGAAGGCACCGTACGGGCTGCTGATCATCGACTTCGTCAACGGCTTTGCCGATCCGGCGGTGTTCGGCGGCGGCAATATTCCCGAGGCCATCCGCAACACCCAGCCGCTGCTGCGCGCCGCGCGCGAACAGGGCTGGCCAGTGGCGCACAGCCGCATCGTGTTCGCCGACGACGACAGCGACCACAACATCTTCACGCTGAAGGTGCCGGGCATGCTGACGCTGAAGGAAGACGGCCACAACAGCCAGATCGTGCCCGAGCTGGCGCCCGCGGCGGGCGAGCTGGTGGTGCGCAAGACGGTGCCGTCGGCGTTCTTCGGCACTTCGCTGGCGGCATGGCTGACGCAGCGCGGCGTGCAGACGCTGCTGGTCGCCGGCTGCGTTACCAGCGGCTGCGTGCGCGCCAGCGTGGTCGACGCGATGTCGCTGGGCTTCCGCCCGCTGGTGGTGTCGGATTGCGTGGGCGACCGCGCGCTGGGACCGCATGATGCCAACCTGTTCGACATGGCGCAGAAGTACGCCACGGTGCTGACGCGGGATGAGGCGCTGGCGCAGGTGGCGGGCGTGCGCGCCGCCGCCTGAGCCTGGCCGATGGCGCCCGTGCCGGTCTTAGCCCGCCGCCGCGCGCCTGGCGCGTGCCGCCTTGCGCGGCGTGGCGGCGGGTGGCACATGCGCCTCCGGCACGGCGCCGGGCACGGCCACCGTGCGCAGCACGGTCTGCTGGATCACATCGCGCCAGTGCGCCAGCGCCGGCGGGCTCATCATGGGCTCGCCCAGGAAGGCGCTGAGCGTATGATGGTTGGAGTTATAGAAGTAGCCGAGCGAAGCGATCACCATATACACGTCGCGCGCGCCGGCGTCGGCGCGGAACAGTCCGGCGGCCTTGCCGCGCGCGAGGATGCCGTCGAGCACCGACAGCGCGTAGCTGGAGATCTCGCGCAGCCGCACCGACTTCTTCGCGTGCCTGCCCTGGCTCATGTTCTCGCTGGTCAGGATGGCGACGAACTCGGGATGGTCCAGGTAGTACTGCCAGACGAAGTCGATCAGCTGCGACAGCGCGCGCACCGGGTCGGCGGCGTCGAGCTCATGCTCCAGCTGCTGCTCGGCCTGGTTGAGCTGCAGGTAGATGGTCTCCAGCACTTCGACGAACAGCTTCTCCTTGCTGCCGAAGTAGTAGTAGATCATCCGGTCGTAGGTCTTGGCCAGCGACGAGATGCGCTCGATGCGGCCGCCGTCGTAGCCGCGCTGGGCGAAGACCTTGATAGCCGCCTTCAGGATGCGCTCGCGGCTGTCCTGCGCCTGCCGGGCCCGGGTGCCGGCTGCCGCCCGACGGGTGGTGGACGCGGCCGCAGTCTTGGTGGTCATGGTGGGTGTTTTTGCGGTGTGCCTGTTGGCTGGCAGTATAACGTTGACATGCGCGGCGGCCCCGCGCAGCGGCCGATGAAGGAGAGAATGAAGCGATGACGGCAACCCAGCTGCAACCCCCGGCACAGGCCGACGCCGCCACGCCGCGCGCGCTGCGGCTGGCGCTGCTGCAGGCCACCGGCGTGCTGCTGGTCACGCGCGCCCCGCAGGCCGCCGCGCGCCCGGCGCCGGGCCAGCCCGGCGCGGCGTCGGACTATGTGCCCGCGCTGCCGGACCTGTTTATCGCCGTGCGAGACAGCGGCGAGGTGCTGGCCTTCAACGGCCACGTCGACCTCGGCACCGGCATCCGCACCGCGCTGGCGCAGATCGTTGCCGAAGAACTCGATGTGCCGCTCGAGCACGTGCGCATGGTGCTGGGCCATACCGAGGCCACGCCCAACCAGGGCCCGACCATCGCCAGCGCCTCGATCCAGATCTCGGCATTGCCGCTGCGCCGCGCCGCTGCGCAGGCGCGCGCGTGGCTGCAGGCGCGGGCCGCGCTCCAGCTCGGCGTCGACGCCTCCGCGCTGGAAGCGGAGAACGGCGTATTCCGCGTGCGCGGCACGCAGGCCAGCATCCGTTACGCCGCGCTGGTGGCCGGCGAACACGTTGAGCTGCCGCTGGCCGAAGACGTGCCGGTCAAGCCGGTCGGGTCCTACCGCATCGTCGGCCGCGCGGCGGCGCGCGTCGATATCCCTGACAAGGCGCGCGGCGCACTGACTTTCGTCCACGACGTGCGCGTGCCCGGCATGCTGCACGGCCGCGTGGTGCGCCCGCCGTATGCGGGGCGCGACAGCGGCGCCTTCGTCGGCAATAGCCTGCTGGCCATCGATCGCGATTCGGTGCGCGACGTGCCTGGCCTGGTCGAGGTGGTGGTGCAGGGCGACTTCGTCGGCGTGGTGGCCGAGCGAGAGGAATATGCGGTGCAGGCCGCGCGCCGCCTGCGCGTGCAATGGAAGCCGGTGCCGCCGTTGCCCGCGCTGGACGATCCGGAGCCGGCACTGCGCGCCAACCCCGCCACGCGGCGCGAGCTGCTGACAGAGGGCGAGCTGCCCGCCGACGGCGCCGGCACGGTACTGCAGCGGCGCTACGTGTGGCCGTACCAGATGCACGGCTCCATCGGCCCGTCCTGCGCCGTGGCCGACTGGCACGAAGAGGGCCTGACGGTATGGTCCGGCACGCAGAACCCGCACATGCTGCGCATCGACCTGTCCCGGCTGTGCGGGCTGGGCGAGGACCGCATCGAGATCGTGCGCATGGAGGCGGCCGGCTGCTACGGCCGCAATTGCGCCGACGACGTCTGCGCCGACGCGGCGCTGCTGTCGCGCGCGGTCGGGCGGCCGGTGCGCGTGCAGCTGTCGCGCGAGCAGGAGCATTTGTGGGAGCCCAAGGGCGCGGCCCAGCTGATGGATGTCAGCGCCACGCTCGGCGCCGACGGCGCGCTGCTGGGCTACGACTTCACCAGCCGCTATCCGTCCAACGATGCGCCCACATTGGCGCTGGTGCTGACCGGCGCCGTGTCCAATGCCCCGCGCACGCTCGAGATGGGCGACCGCACCGCGGTGCCGCCCTACGCCTATGCCGCGCGCCGCATCGGCTGCGACGACACGCCGGCGATCGTGCGCGCGTCGTGGCTGCGCGGCGTGTCGGCGCTGCCCAATGCCTTCGCGCACGAGTGCGTGATCGACGAGCTGGCGGCGCAAGCGGGCGCCGATCCGGTGGAATTCCGCCTGCGCCACTTGCCGGACCAGCGCGCCGCGGATTTGTTGCGCGCCGTCGCCGACGCGGCCGGCTGGCAGCGCGGCGCGGCCGGAGCGCGCGGCGTGCCGGATGCCGACGGCCGGCTGCGCGGACGGGGCGTGGCATATGCGCGCTATATTCACAGCCGCTTCCCTGGCTTCGGCGCGGCCTGGGCCGCGTGGGTGGTGGACCTGTCCGTGGACGCGGGCACGGGCCGCATCGCCATCGACAAGGTGGTGGTGGGGCAGGACACCGGCATGGTCGTCAACCCGGACGGCGTGCGTCACCAGATCCACGGCAACGTGGTGCAGACCCTCAGCCGCGTGCTGAAGGAGCAGGTCCGCTTCGATGCCGACGGCGTCGCCAGCCGCGAATGGGGCAGCTATCCGCTGCTGACCTTCCCGGAAATCCCGTCGATCGACGTGGTGCTGATGCCGCGCCAGTCAGAGCCGCCGCTGGGTGCGGGCGAATCGGCCTCGCTGCCGGGCGCGCCGGCGCTTGCCAATGCGCTGTTCGATGCGCTGGGGGTGCGGCTGCGCCGGCCGCCATTCGTGCCTGAGACGGTGCTGGCGGCGATGGCATCGAAGGCGTAAGCAAGCGCCGACTGTGTACTCCCTCTCCCGCTTGCGGGAGAGGGTTGGGGTGAAGGCGGGAGCGTCGACGAAGTACGGCCGCCGCGGTACGCAAGCGCCTGCCCTCTCCCCCGGCCCCTCTCCCGCTGTATAGACCGGGGACATGGTGGACGCATGTGCGAGGACATGGTGGACACATTGTAGACGTCAGGGGGTTACGTCCCTAGGTGATGCTTGTGGCCTGCACGCCGCTGCGGCGTGCAGACTAATTTCGCCGATTTCAAAGCGGCTGAACCATATGGTTAACACGCCGTCGCGCCGGGTCGGGCGTAGCGCGATCCACTGGCCGATGAACGCCTTGCCGATCTTGATGCGCCGGTTGCCAACCATGATCCGTGCGCTGCTGTCGACCTTGTAGACACGGTCGCCGCTCTGGTACTGCACCTCCGGCAGCGCCTCCGGGTAGGCCACGTTGCTCACGCGATAGCGTTGGGCCGGCACCTGCATGTCCAGGGCCTGATGGGGCCGCTCGTGGTTGTACACGTACCGATATCGATCGAAGACCTGCTGCGCCTCGGTGTTGTCTACGAAACGGCGGTGCTGCAGGACTTCGGCCTTCAGGGTGCGGTGGAACCGCTCGTCCTTGCCCTGTGTTTGTGGGTGATAGGGCCGTGAGTGGCTGACCCGGATGCCCAGTTGCATTAACCAGACCGTCAGCCTGGTGTAGCCCAGTCCCTCTTCGTCGCCGCCTCCCCATGGAGGGCCGTTATCCATGGTGATGCGCCGGGGCAGGCCGTAGCGGCGGAAGGCCTCGATCAGCTGCTGCTGCACCGTCTGGCGGCGCTGGTCCGCGCAGGCTGCCAGGCACAGGTTGAAGCGGGAATGGTCGTCGATCAGCGTGAGCGGAAAGCAGACGCCGTGCTCATTGGGCACCTGACCCTTGAAGTCCATCTGCAGCAGCTCGTTGGGTTCGTCGTGCTCGAACCGTCGCCAGGGGGTGGCCTGGGCGCTGGCCTGCGGATCGATCAGACCATGCCGATGCAGGATCGAGGTCACCGTGCTGGGCGCAGGCACCTCGGCGTGGCCCAGGTCGGACAGCCTGCGGCTGATCTTGCGCCCACCCCAGGTCGGGTGTTCGCGGCGCAGCATCAGCACCAGTTCCTCCAGGAAATCAGCGGTGCGCTCGGGGCTGTGGTGCGGCCGCCGGGGCCGGTCGGCCAAGCCCGCGGCGCCTTCCTGCCGATGCCGGGCCAGCCACTTATAAGCGGTTTGCGGACTGATCGAGAACCGTCGGCACAGCTCCCGACGGTTGCATCCCGGCTGGGACGCCAGGGCAATGAACTCCAGGCGAAGGCTCATGGTGTCTCGGGCGCTCCACGGCATGGTTCGTTCTCCCGGGCAGATATCTGCCCGGGAGTGTCAACCATGTCCTCGCACACCTGTCACCTATGTCCCCGGTCCATACATCCCGCAAGCGGGAGAGGGGAGAAAACCCCTCGACGGCGCTAGCCGCCATTCCCCTCATCAATCTCGCTCATCTTGCGCAGCAGGTAAGTCACCGCCACGCGCTCGGCCGGATTCAAATTGCCGAAGGTCTGCTCCGAGATCTCCTTGGCGAACGGCACGGTCTCCTCGATCAGGGCCAGCCCGGCGGGCGTGACCGTCACCACCACCTTGCGCCGGTCGTTGGGATCGTGCGAGACCGCGATCAGCTTGCGCGACTTGAGCCGGTCGATGATGCCGCGCACCGTGGCCTGGTCGATCGCGGTGGCGCGCACCACCTCGTTCATCGAACACGGCTGCCGGTCGCGCACCGCGCACAGCACCACGAACTGCGCCGCGGTCAGCTGCGAATCGGGGATGGTCTGCTGGAAGATCGCCACATGGCGCTGGTAGGCACGCCGCAGCAGGTGGCCCACCTGCTCGGTGAAGTCATAGTCGGCGGCGGGCTTGCCGGAAGGCGTGTCGGCGGGCTGGGGCACGAAAAGGGTGCGGTGGCTGGAGGTGACCCAGAGTATACCGAGGAAGGCCGCAAAACAGGTGGCGCGCGCGGCCGGGGCGGCGTCCGATGCCCTCGCGCCTTTTCGAATACAATCGTCGGGTCGTTTGCGGGGCCGCCGTGCCCGTCCGCTGTCCCTCGCTTTCCCCGTATTCTTCGTGCCCGCCTCCCACAAGTCTCTCGCCATGCCCGCCGCGCTGCCTTCGCCGCAGCGCTCGGGCCTTGTCATCGCCGCCGTGGGCGCGGTGCTGTTCTCCGCCAAGGCGATTGTCGCCAAGCTGATGTACCGCTACAACGTCGATGCCGTGATGGTGATCACGCTGCGCATGCTGTTCGCGGTGCCGCTGTTCATGGCGATCGGCTGGTGGCAGTCGCGCCGGCTGGCGCCGCTGTCGTGGGCGGACCGAGGCCGGGTGGTGTTTCTTGGCTTTATCGGCTACTACCTGTCCAGCTTCCTGGACTTCATCGGCCTGCAGTACATCACCGCCGGGCTGGAGCGGCTGATCCTGTTCCTGACGCCGTCGTTCGTGCTGCTGGCCACCGCGCTGCTGTTGCGCCGGCCGATCGGCAGGCACCAGTGGCTGTCGCTGCTGCTGGCCTATGCGGGCATCGTGCTGGTGTTCGCGCATGACCTCGATGTCAGCGGCAGCCAGGTGTGGCTGGGCGGCGCGCTGGTGCTGGGCAGCGCCATCACCTACGGTGTCTACCTGATCCTGAGCGGCGAGCTGGTGCGGCGCATCGGCTCGCTACGGCTGGTAGCGTATGCCATGTGCGTGTCGACCGCCTGCTGCGTGATCCAGTACCTGGTGCTGGGCCGCCCGCTGGCGGAACTGGCGCAGCCGGCGCCGGTGATGTGGCTGTCGCTGGTCAACGCGGTGTTCTGCACCGTGCTGCCGGTGTCGCTGACCATGGTCGCGGTGTCGCGCATCGGCGCGCCGATGGCGTCGCAGGCCGGCATGATCGGTCCGGTGTCGACGCTGCTGCTGGCCTTCTGGCTGCTCGGCGAGCCTGTCAGCGGCGTGCAGCTGGCCGGCAGCGCGCTGGTGCTGGGCGGCATGTATTTGCTGTCGGCAAGGAAAAACTGATTTGCGGGCCCGCCCGGCGCGGGTCCGTCACGGACAACAGACAAGGGAGAAACGTATGGATCTGGGACTGCGCGGCAAGCATGCGCTGGTATGCGGCGCCAGCAAGGGCCTGGGCTTCGCCTGCGCCGATGCGCTGGCGGCCGAGGGCGTCGATGTGGTGATCGTGGCGCGCGGCGCCGAGGCGCTGGAAAAGGCCGCGGCCGACCTGCGCGCGCGCCATGGCCGCCGCGTGATCGCGGTAGCGACCGACATCACCACGCCCGAAGGCCGCAAGGCCGCGCTCGACGCGGTGGCCAAGCTGGGCGATCTCGACATCCTGGTCAACAACGCCGGCGGCCCGCCGCCCGGCAATTTCCGCGACTGGGAGCGCAGCGACTGGCTGGCCGCGCTCGACGCCAACATGCTGACCCCGATCGAGCTGATCAAGGCCACCGTCGACGGCATGATCGCGCGCAAGTGGGGCCGCATCATCAATATCACCAGCGGCGCGGTCAAGGCGCCGATCGATGTGCTGGGCCTGTCCAACGGCGCGCGCTCCGGCCTGACCGGCTTCGTTGCCGGCGTCGCACGCGAAGTGGCGCAGCACGGCGTCACCATCAACAACCTGCTGCCGGGCCCGTTCAATACCGACCGCCTGTTCAAGACCATGGAAGGCGGCGCGAAAAAGGCCGGCCTGAGCGTCGAGGAAGTGGCGCAGCGCCGCGCCGCGGCCAATCCGTCGCGCCGCTTCGGCGAGCCGGCCGAGTTCGGTGCCACCTGCGCCTTCCTGTGCAGCCGCCATGCCGGCTACATCACCGGCCAGAACATCCTGCTCGACGGCGGCGCCTTCCCGGGCACGTTCTGAGCTGCAGTTTTTTCCGACGTTTACCGTACTCCGCCACAAGGAAGCCCTGATGACCCGGCCCCGTATCGCGCTGATCGCCCATGACCACAAGAAGGACGACATAGTCGCCTTCGCCGCGCGCCATCGCGCCTTCCTGTCGCAGTGCGAACTGCTTGCCACCGGCACCACCGGCGGGCGCCTGATCGACGAAGTCGGGCTCGACGTCACGCGCATGCTGTCGGGCCCGTGGGGCGGCGACCTGCAGATCGGCGCGCAGCTGGCCGAAGGCCGCGTCAGCGCGGTGGTGTTCCTGCGCGACCCGATGACGCCGCAGCCGCACGAACCCGATATCAACGCGCTGGTGCGCGCCTGCGACGTGCACAACGTGCCATGCGCGACCAACGTGGCCAGCGCCGAGTTGCTGCTGGCCGGGCTTGCGCGCGAGAACGGCGCGGCGCAGGCCAGCTGAAGTTCCCCGCATTCCCGATCGATGCCTCACCAAAACAAGGAGCGACGCAGATGAGCAAAGCCATCCGGATCGAGCAGACCGGCGGTCCCGAAGTCATGCAGTGGGTCGACGTGCAGGTGGGCGACCCCGGCCCCGGCGAAGTGCGCGTGCGCCACGAGGCCGTGGGCCTGAACTATATCGATGTCTATTTCCGCACCGGCCTGTACAAGCAGCCGCTGCCGGGCGGGCTCGGCATGGAAGGCGCCGGCGTGGTCGAGGCGGTGGGCGAGGGCGTGCGCCACGTGGCCGTGGGCGACCGCGTCGCCTATGCCGGCCGTCCCACCGGCGCCTATGCGCAGGTGCGCGTGATGCCGGCCGACATCGTGGTGCGGTTGCCCGACGCGATCCCGTTCGACACCGCCGCGGCGATGATGCTGCAGGGGCTGACGGCGCAGTACCTGATCCGCGACAGCTACAAGGTGCAGCCGGGCGACACCGTACTGCTGCACGCCGCCGCGGGCGGCGTCGGCCTGATCGCGTGCCAGTGGCTGAAGGCGCTGGGCGTGACCGTGATCGGCACCGTCGGCAGCGACGAGAAGGCCGAACTGGCGCGCGCCAACGGCTGTGCCCACACCATCGTCTATACGCGCGAGTCGTTCGTCGAGCGGGTCAGGGAGATCACCAACGGCAAGGGTGTGCCGGCGGTCTATGACTCGATCGGCGCCGATACCTTCCGCGGCTCGCTCGACTGCCTGGCGCCGCGCGGCACCATGGTCAGCTTCGGCAACGCCTCGGGCCCGGTGCCGCCGTTCGACCTGTCGGTGCTGGGCAACAAGGGCTCGCTGCGGCTGACGCGGCCGACGCTGATGACCTACGTGGTGCACCGCGAACTGCTCGAGCCGATGGTGGCCGACCTGTTCGACGCCGTCACCACCGGCAAGGTCAAGGTCGACATCCGCCAGCGCTACGCGCTGTCCGAAGTGGCGCAGGCGCACCGCGACCTGGAAGCGCGCAAGACCACCGGCTCGACCATCCTGCTGCCGCACTGAAAGCGGTTTTGCGCAGGCATGAAAAATCCCCGGGGCACTCGGTGTCCCGGGGATTTTTTTGTTGGCCGCTTCAGTGTGGCCGGACCGTGGTGGCGGTCGCGCGCGCCTGCGCCTGGCGCAGGATATGCGGCGGCAGGCGCTTCAGGATCAGGTGGACGGCCAGCGGGATCAGCACCACGTCGTCGACCAGCCCCAGGCCGGCAACCACGTCGGGCACCAGGTCGATCGGCGAGATCGCGTAGAACAGCAGGCCGAGGGCGGCGGGCTTGAGCCACGCGGGCGCGTCCGGATGGCGCAGCGCATACCAGAACAGGCGGCCGTCGCGGCGAACCAGCGTCCACAGGGCCGAAAAACGCTTCAACATGAGAGGCCTCCTTCACATGGCGGGCGCCTGACACTGGCGCATACGCAGAGAGGTTGGGCCGGTCTCGCCGGCTTCAAGTTCCGGAGGTGCGCGCGGATGCTCAACCCGGAATCTTCCCTTCCACGCCCTCGACATAGAACTTCACGCCGTGCAGGAATTTGTCGTCCGCGACCTGGTCCCTGGCCAGCTGTTCCTTGCCGGTGTTGTCCTTGATCGGGCCCTTCCAGATCGGCGCGGTGCCGTCGATGATGCCCTTCTTGCGCTCGTCGACCAGGGCCTTGACGTCAGCCGGCACGTCGGCGTTGTAGCTCTTCAGGTCGATCATGCCTTCCTTCAGGCCCCACCACGTGGTGCTGTTCTTCCACTGGTTGTTCAGCACGTCTTCGACCACTTTGTTGTAGTAGACGCCCCACGAGATCACCGACGCGGCCAGGTGGGCCTTGTCGCCGAACTTGGTCATGTCGCTGTCCCAGCCGAAGGCATGCACACCCTTTTCCTGCGCCGTCTGCACCACGGCGGCGGAGTCGGTGTTCTGCATCAGCATGTCGACGCCCTGGCCGATCAGCGTGGTCGCGGCTTCGCGTTCCTTGCCCGGATCGAACCACTTGTTGACCCACACCACCTTGACCGTGGCGTTCGGGTTGACGCTGCGCGCCCCCAGCGTGAACGAGTCGATATTGCGGATCACCTCGGGGATCGGCACCGACGCCACCACCCCCATCTTGCCGGTCTTGCTCATCTTGCCGGCGACCACGCCCGCCAGGTAGGCGCCTTCATACGTGCGCACGTCGTACTGGGCCAGGTTGTCGGCGGTCTTGAAGCCGGTGGCGTGCTCGAATTTCACGTCAGGGAATTCCTTCGCCACCTTGAGCATCGACTCCATATAGCCGAAGGTGGTGCCGAAGATCAGCTTGTTGCCCTGGCTGGCCAGGTCGCGGAACACGCGCTCGGCGTCGGCGGCGGATTCGGGCACGTTCTCGACGAAGGTGGTCTTGACCTTGTTGCCGAACTTCTCTTCGACCGCCTTGCGGCCGTTGTCATGCGCAAAGGTCCAGCCGGCATCGCCGACCGGGCCGATATAGACGAACGCGACCTTGAGCGGCTCGGCGGCCTGCCCGGCAGCCGGCGCGGAGGCGGCGCCGGCGGTTTCGGCGGGCTTGTCGGCCTCTTTCTTGCCGCAGCCGGCCAGGGCCAGCACGGCGGTGGCGGCCAGCGCCGCCAGGGTCTTCCTGCGCGTGACGATCATGATTTCTCCTTGTGTGAATCGTTGATGGCTCGGGGATTTCCGTCAAAAAAAACGATCAGGCGTTGCCGGGGCGGAACGGCTTGCCCAGCGACGCCGGCATGTTCAGGCGTATCCACGCCGGATTGCGCGAGATCAGCGCCAGCACCACGATGGTGGCGGCGTAGGGCAGCATCGACAGGAACTGCGGCGGCGCTGCTACGCCGATCCCCTGCAGGTAGAACTGCAGGATGGTCACGGCGCCGAACAGCCACGCGCCCACCAGCACGCGGCCCGGGCGCCAGGTGGCAAAGGTGGTCAGCGCCAGCGCGATCCAGCCGCGGCCCGCCACCAGGTTCTCGACCCACATCGGGGTGTAGACCAGCGACAGGTAGGCGCCCGCCAGCCCGCAGCAGGCGCCGCCGAACAGCAGCGTGCCGAAGCGGATGGTGCGCACCGGGTACCCCAGCGCGTGCGCGGATTCCGGCGATTCGCCGATCGCGCGCAGCGTCAGCCCCGCGCGCGTGCGGAACAGGAACCACATGATGGCCAGGCACAGCAGCAGGCTGAAATACACCATCCAGTGATGCTGGAAGAACGCCGGCCCGACAAAGGGCAGGTCGGCCAGTCCCGGCACGGCCTTGGCCTGCGCCGGCATGGCGAAACCGACGAAGCGCTGGCCCATGAAGGCCGACAGCCCGGTGCCGAAGATCGACAGCGCCAGCCCGGTGGCGACCTGGTTGGTGGCCAGCACCAGCGCCAGCCACGAGAACAGCGTGGCCATCAGCATGCCGGCCAGCGCGCCGGCGGCGAAGCCGAGCAGCGGCGACTGGGTCTGGTAGCCGACCATGAAGCCGGCCACCGCGGCGACCAGCATCATGCCTTCGGCGCCCAGGTTGAGCACGCCCGAGCGTTCGTTGATCAGCAGGCCCAGCGCTGCCAGCAGCAGCGGCGTGCCGGCGTTGATGGCGGTGGCGATGAGGGGAGCGAGTTGTTCCATGTCTTTGGTGGGCTCCGCTCAGGCCGTGGTGGCGCGCCAGCGCAGGCGGTTGTCGATCAGCGTGTCGCATGCCAGCAGGAAGAACAGCAGCATGCCCTGGAACACCCAGCCGATGGCCGAAGGCAGGCCCAGGCGCGACTGCGCCATCTCGCCGCCGATATAGAACAGCGACATCATGATGCCGCCGAACACGGTCCCGACCGGATGCAGCCGGCCGATAAAGGCGACGATGATGGCGGTGAAGCCATAGCCCGGCGAGATCGACGGCAGCAACTGCCCGATCGGCCCGACCACTTCGAACGCGCCCGCCAGGCCCGCGGTGGCGCCCGAGATCAGCAGCGCGCTCCACAGCGCGCTGCGCGCCGAGAAGCCCGCATAGCGCGCCGCGGCCGGCGCGGTGCCGCCCACCTGCAACCGGTAGCCGGCGAAGCTGCGGAACACGAACAC
The DNA here is from genome assembly GCF_041726985.1 of Cupriavidus nantongensis. Classification (GTDB taxonomy): domain Bacteria; phylum Pseudomonadota; class Gammaproteobacteria; order Burkholderiales; family Burkholderiaceae; genus Cupriavidus; species Cupriavidus nantongensis_A. Next base: position 868,025 of record NZ_CP168303.1, read on the forward strand.
CGTCATCACCGCCACCAGCACCAGCATCACCACAAAGCCGGCGTGCAGCCGCGAGCCCGTCATCAGGTTGGGCAGCAGGTATTCGGACGAAAACACCTTCGATTGCGGAAAATTCATGCCGTTGGGATCCTTCAGCGGCCCGTTGACCACCCACAGCAGCAGCTGCTGCGCGATATAGGTCAGCATCAGCGAGACCAGGATCTCGTTGGCGTTGAAGCGGTCCTTCAGCAGCGCGGTAAGCGATGCCCACGCCATGCCGCCGACGATGCCAGCCAGCGACGCCAGCACCAGCACCACGGTGCCGTTGATCGTTTGTCCCGGCACATCGAAAACCAGCACCGCCGCGCCGGCGCAGATGCCGCCGGCAATCAGCTGGCCGTCGGCGCCGATATTCCACACGTTGGCGCGGTAGCACACCGACAGGCCCAGCGCGCACAGCACCAGCGGCACGGTCTTGAGCAGCACCTCGCCGATCGCGCGCTTGTCGCGCAGCGGATCGGCCAGGAACACCTTGAGCGCGGCCACCGGGTCCTTGCCGAGCGCCAGGAACAGCAGCGCCCCGAACAGGAGCGTCAGCGCCAGCGCCAGCACCGGCGAGGCGTAGGCCATCGCGCGCGAGGGCATGCCGCGTGGCGCCAGCGTCAGCGGGGAGCGAGGCATCAGGGTGCGCACATCAGCCATGGCTTGCCACCTCCGTGCCGGCATGGGGCCGGGCCGGGCCGCCATCCCACAATCCGCTCATCCACAGTCCGACTTGCTCGCGCGTGGCGGTCTCGGCGGAGACCGACGGCGACAGCCGGCCCTTGGCGATCACGTGCAGCCGGTCGCAGATCGCAAACAGTTCGTCGAGTTCTTCCGATACCACGAGGATGGCGCAGCCGGTGGCCTTCAGCGCCAGGATCTCGTTGTGGATCTGCGCCGCGGCGCCGACGTCGACGCCCCAGGTGGGCTGCGCCACGATCAGTACCTTCGGGCCGCTTTCGATCTCGCGGCCGACAATGAATTTCTGCAGGTTGCCGCCAGACAGGCTGCGCGCCAGCGCGTGGGGGCCGCTGGCCTTGACGCGGAAGCGGTTGATCACGGCCGAGGCCAGCCCGCTGGCGGCGCCGGGCGAGATCATGCCTTGCCGGACATAGGGCGGGGTCTGGTGCGACAGCAGGATATTGGTGGCCAGGCTCATGCCCGGCACCGCGCCGCGGCCCAGGCGCTCTTCCGGCACGAAGGCCAGTCCGGCTCGGCGCCGCTGGCGCGCATCGAGGCGGCCCGCGGGCTTGCCTTCGAGCTGCACCGAGGTGGCATCGGCGCGCGTGTCTTCGCCGGACAGCGCTGCCAGCAACTCCTGCTGGCCGTTGCCCGAGACCCCGGCGATGCCGACGATCTCGCCCGCGTGGACATCGAGCGAAACCTGGCTCAGCTCGGTCGCGAACGCGTGCGCGCGCGGCAGCGACAGGCCCTGCACGCTCAGCCGCACCGGACCGCGCTGCGCAGCCACGCGCGCCTCGCGCGGCGGCTCGCCGCCGATCATCAGCCGCGACAGCGACGCCGCGGTTTCCTGGCGCGGATCGCATACACCGGTGACCTTGCCCATGCGCATCACGGTGGCGTGATGGCACAGCGCGCGGATCTCGTCGAGCTTGTGGCTGATGTAGAGGATGCTGGTGCCTTCGGCGGCCAGCTGGCGCAGCGTGACGAACAGCGTTTCCACCGCCTGCGGCGTCAGCACCGAGGTGGGCTCGTCCAGGATCAGCAACTGCGGGCTGGCCAGCAGCGCGCGTACGATCTCGCCGCGCTGGCGCTCGCCCACCGATAGCGTATGCACATGACGGCTGGGCTCCAGCGGCAGGCCGTAGCGTTCGGCGGTGGCGCGGATGCGCTCGGCCAGCTGCTTCATATTGCCCTGCTGTGCGGCCGGCAGGCCCAGCGCGATGTTCTCGGTGACGGTCAGCGTGTCGAACAGCGAGAAATGCTGGAACACCATGGCGATGCCCAGGTTGCGGGCGTCGTGCGGGCTGCCGATGCTGACCGGCGCCCCGTTGAAGTGCATCTCGCCGGCATCCGGTCGGACCGCGCCGAAAATGATCTTCATCAGGGTGGACTTGCCGGCGCCGTTTTCACCCAGCACGGCATGGATCTCGCCGGGCGCAACGCTGAGGCTGACGTCGTCGTTGGCGACGACGCCCGGGTAGCGCTTGCTGATATGGGCCAGCGCCAGCCGGGGAGGGAGTTGTGATGTCACTGAGGCGGCTCGGGTTGTTGTAGTGGCAGCAACGGGGATGCGTCAAAGCGCGGCAGTGCGTGGCGCAGCATCGCCGCGACGCATTGCAGCATTCATCATGGTTTCGTGATGCCGGATATTGGTGATGAATTATATAAGTGCGCGGGGCCCGGAAGGCCCGAATCGGGCCGGTGTCCAGTCTGTGCAACGGTTGGCGGGTGGTTGCAAGTCGCATGCCGGCAGCAGCACGAAAAAAACCGCCGCCTCCTTGCCGGAGGCGGCGGTCTTGTGACACTGGAGAGCAGAACAGCGCCGGATTACGCGCTCGTAGCAGTCGCAAACCGCCCATCGCGGAAATCCGCCAGGGTTTGGTAGATCTGCTCCTGCGTGTTCATCACGAACGGGCCGTACTGCGCGATCGGCTCGTTCAGCGGGCGGCCGGCGATCAGCAGGAAGCGCGCGTCGGCCTCGGCCCTGACGATGACGCCGTCAGCCTGGCCGGCGTTGTCCAGCACGCCCATGTGCTGCGCCTCGACCACGGCGCGGTCATCGCCCGTGCCGACCGAGACTTCGCCCCGGTACACGTAGATAAAGGCGTTGTGCCCGGCCGGCAGCGCCTGCGTGAAGTCCTGGCCAGCCGGCAGCTCGACGTCGAGGTAGACCGGCTCGGTCACCGGACGCGTGATCGCGCCCGCCACGCCATGGCTCGCGCCGGCCAGCACGCGCACTGTGGCGCCATGCTCCAGCGCCACCGTCGGGATCTCGGCGGCGGGCAGGTCGCGGTACCACGGCGCCGTCATCTTGTCGGCGGCCGGCAGGTTCAGCCACAGCTGGAAGCCTTCCATGCGGCCGTCCTCCTGCTCGGGCATTTCCGAGTGGACGACGCCGGCGCCGGCCACCATCCACTGCGCGCCGCCGTTCTGCAGCAGGCCCTCGTTGCCGGCGCTGTCGCGATGGCGCATGCGCCCGGCCAGCATATAGGTGATGGTCTCGAAGCCGCGGTGCGGATGATCGGGGAAGCCCCCGATGTAGTCGTCCTTGCTGTCGGTGCCGAAGGCATCGAGCATCAGGAACGGGTCCAGCCGGCGCTGCAGGTTCTGCGTCAGCACGCGCGTCAGCTTGACGCCGGCGCCGTCCGAGGTGGCGATGCCGCGCACCACGCGGTCGACGGTGCGCGAGCGCTGCACGCTTTCCGCGGCAGCGGCGGGAATGGTGGCGAGGGTACGGGTATCCATGTCTTGCTCCTGTGGGGCGGTCCGGCGCGTCGATGGCGGCGGTCCGTCGTTTCAGCTACCTCGTCAATTTAGTGGTTTGGCGGGGAAAGAGTAGAGGGCGCACGGGCAACAGATTGTTCTGCTGGTGCGTCAAGTCTCGCATGCCGCTGCTTCGATTTCAGAACGATCGCCCCGCTGCGTGTGCCGGGTCCTGAGCCTGCGGTAGCGGCGCCGGGAAGCCCGAAGATCGGTGCCAGATGGGCTCGAGAAAGGCCAAAGATGACAAGATCGATGAAGATCGCTATAATAGCGCTCTCTTTGTCATCCGTTGATGCGAGAAGCGGGGTGGGGAAAGTACCGCCAGCCCTTGCCAGTCAACGGCCGATGGACCGGCGGCGCGTCGGAAAACTTCAATACTTGCGCTGCCACTGGCCAACCGTTCGCGATGTGCTTGCACCGCCGGTTGCGCCGCTTCAGGGACTGCCGTCCACGGCATCCCGTCAATCGAGATTCCCCGCCCACGGCGGACGAATCCACAGACCGTCCGCCGGCAATCGTGCCGGTCATGGCGGCAATGCAATCTGAACCGGGACTGGTGGCGCCCCATCTCCGCACACACCAGCCCATATTGTTTTCCGTCGCCGGAAAGTGGCGTGCTGCGCGCTTTTTGGGCCGGGAGAAGGGGAGAGTATGTCAAAGCAACCGGCACGGGCACTGGCCTGGGCGGGACTGACGCTTGCCGCGCTGGCCGCACTGGTGGCCTGGATCGGCGTCGACGTGATCCGCCAGTACCAGGAGCGCCTGCTCTACGACGTCGCCGATCACCTGCGGCTGGTGGTGCTGTCGATGGCGCTGGCGCTGGCCACCGGCATCCCGGCGGGCATCGCGCTGAGCCGCCCGTGCATGCGGCGCTGGGCTGACCGGCTGATGCAGGTCTTCAACGTCGGTAATACCGTGCCGTCGCTGGCGGTGCTGGCCCTGGCGCTGGCCGTGCTCGGCATCGGCGAGCGGCCCGCCATCCTGGCGCTGTGGCTGGCCTCGCTGCTGCCGATCGTGCGCAATACCTACGAGGGCCTGCGCAATGTCTCGCCCACGCTGCTGGAAGCCGCGCGCGGCATCGGCATGACCCCGGCCCAGCGCCTGCTGCGGGTGGAGCTGCCCAACGCGCTGCCAGTGATGCTGGCCGGCATTCGCATCGCGCTGGTGATCAACGTCGGCACCGTGCCGCTGTCGTTTCTGATCGGCGCCAACAGCCTGGGCGAGCTGATCTTCCCGGGCATCTACCTGAACAACCAGCCGCTGCTGCTGCTGGGCGCCGCCGCCACCGCGCTGCTGGCGCTGGCGCTCGATGCACTGTTTGCCGCCGCCGGCCAGCTGTACCTGCGCCGCCGCGGCCTGGCGCGCTGAACTGGGAGACACCGACATGGAAAAGCAGATGCAATACATCCGCCGCCGCGCGCGCCGGGTCGTGCTGCTGGTGGCGGCGGTGACCGCCTTCGCCGCAGGCCTGGCGCTGGCCACCGCGCCCGAGGCCCGGGCCGCGGGCGCCGCCCTCCGCGTGGGCGGCAAGAACTTCACCGAACAGCTGCTGCTGTCGTCGATGACCACCCGCTACCTGCGCGCCAAGGGCTTCGATGCCGAGCTGACCGCCGGCCTGGGCAGCACGCTGATGCGCCAGGCGATGGAGAACGACCAGCTCGACGTGGTGTGGGACTACACCGGCACCGCGCTGATCGTGTTCAACAAGGTCGAGGAGAAGCTCGATGCGCGGGAAAGCTATGCGCGCGTCAAGCAGATGGACGGCGCGCGCGGGCTGGTGTGGCTCGACGCCTCGGGCATCAACAACACCTATGCGCTGGCCATGCCGAAGGCGCGTGCGGCCGCCAGCGGCGCGACCACGCTGTCGGCCTTTGCCGAGCAGATGCGCAAGGCCGGCGCCGACGCCAGCCATCCGTTCGCCGTCGACATGGAATTCGCGGCGCGTCCGGACGGGCTGGAGCCGCTCAAGGCGCTGTACCAGCTGCCGTTCTCGCGCCGCGACGTGATCCAGCTCGATCCGGGCCTGGTCTACACCGCGCTGAAGAACAACCAGGTCGAACTGGGCCTGGTGTACGCCACCGACGGCCGCGTCAAGGGCTTCGACCTGGTGCTGCTGGAGGATGACCAGCATTTCTTCCCGCCGTACAACGCGGCGCCGGTGGTGCGCAAGGCCGTGCTCGACCAGCATCCGGAGCTGGCCGGCCTGCTCAACGCGCTCGCGGCCACGCTCGACAACCAGAGCATGACCGACATGAACTACAAGGTGGACATCGGCCAGCAGCCGGTGGACAAGGTGGCGGAGGATTTCCTGCGCGGCCACGGACTGATCTGAGGAGGGCCGCATGGACTTGTTCGCATACCTGCAACACAGCTGGCCCACGCTGCTCAAACTGACCGGCGAGCATCTCGCGCTGGTGGGCTCGGCGGTGGGGCTGGCGATCCTGATCGGGGTGCCGCTGGGCATCCTGATCACGCGCTTCCGCGCGCTGGCGACGCCGCTGCTGGCGCTGGCGACGATCGTGCTGACGCTGCCGTCGATCGCGCTGTTCGGGCTGATGATCCCGATCTTCGCGCGCTTCGGCCATGCGCTCGGCTACGTGCCGGCGGTGACGGCGGTGTTCCTGTACTCGCTGCTGCCGATCATGCGCAACACCTACACCGCACTGGCCAATGTCGACCCCGGCATCCAGGAAGCGGGCCGCGGCATCGGCATGACCACCTGGCAACGCATGCGGCTGGTGGACCTGCCGCTGGCGGTGCCGGTGATCCTCGGCGGCGTGCGCACCGCCGTGGTGATGAATATCGGGGTAGCCACCATTGCCGCCATCATCGGCGCGGGTGGCCTTGGGGTGCTGATCCTGCAGGCGATCAGCCAGAGCAACATGAGCAAGCTGGCGGTGGGCGCGGTCCTGGTCAGCCTGCTCGCCATCGTGGCGGACGCCTTCCTGCAGTGGTTGCAGCGGGCGCTGACGCCGAAAGGAATCCGGCTATGATCGAACTCGACCAACTCACCAAGTCCTTCCCGCAGAAAGACGGCACCGAGATGCGCGCCGTCGACGCCGTGTCGCTGACGGTGCCGCGCGGCGAGATCTGCGTCTTCCTGGGCCCGTCGGGCTGCGGCAAGACCACCACGCTGAAGATGATCAACCGGCTGATCGAGCCGACCTCGGGCACGGTGCGCATCGAAGGCGAGGATACGCGCGGACTCGACGGCGTGACGCTGCGCCGCAAGATCGGTTACGTGATCCAGCAGATCGGCCTGTTCCCCAACATGACCATCGAAGAAAACATCATGGTGGTGCCGCGCCTGCTGGGCTGGGACAAGAAGCAGTGCCGCGAACGCGCGCGCGAGTTGATGGCGATGGTGCAGCTCGATCCCAACCGGCTGCTGTCGCGCTATCCGCGCGAGCTGTCCGGCGGCCAGCAGCAGCGCATCGGCGTGATTCGCGCGCTGGCGGCCGACGCGCCGCTGCTGCTGATGGACGAGCCCTTCGGCGCGGTCGACCCGATCAACCGCGAGAGCATCCAGAACGAATTCCTGCAGATGCAGCGCCAGCTCGGCAAGACCGTGATCATGGTCTCGCACGATATCGACGAGGCGATCAAGCTGGCCGACAAGGTCGCGGTGTTCCGCCGCGGCAAGCTGGTGCAGTTCGACCACCCCGACGCGCTGCTGGCGCATCCGGCAGATGAGTTCGTGCAGGCCTTCGTCGGCCATGACAACACGCTCAAGCGCCTGTTGCTGGTGCGCGCCGGCGATGCCGCCACCATGCCGCCGAGCTGCCACCCGGGCATGCCGCTGGCCGAGGCGCTGGGCGTGATGGACGACGCCGACGTGCGCCACCTGCCGGTGGTGGACGACGCGCAGGTGGCGCTGGGCTACGTCACGCGCCGCGATGCGCGTTCGGGTCAGGGCCAGTGCCGCGACGTGATGCGCCCGTTCGCCGCCACTGCAGCGTTCGACGAGCACCTGCGCATCGTGCTGTCGCGCATGTACCAGCACAACACCAGCTGGCTGCCGGTGATGGGCGCCGACGGCGCCTACCTGGGCGAGGTCACGCAGGAATCGATCGCCGGCTACCTGAGCTCGGGCCGTTCGCGCGGCCAGGCCGGCATGCCGGCGACCCCGGCTGCACCGGCCGCACCGCTGCGTGCCGCCGCCTGACCGGGCAGCCAGACCCCGCACGCACGCGCACGGCCGGCGCGCTATGCTAGAGGCATGCTTCGCTGCTGCCGCTCGCCCCTGTGTCTGGTCATCGAAACCCGCTGGCTGATCCCGCGCGGGTTTGACGGCTTCACGCCCGGCCCGCTGATCCTGCTGCGCCCCGGCGCCAGCCAGGCGCTGATCGAGCACGAGAAGGTCCACGTGCGCCAGTTCTGGCGCAGCTGGGGCCTGATGGGCGTGCTTTACCTGGCCAGCCGGCGCTGGCGCCTGCGCTATGAGGTCGAGGCCTACCGCGAGCAGCTGCGGCACAGCCCTCCGGGCGCGGCCCGCGGGCTGGCGCGCGTGCTGGCCACAAAGTACCGGCTGCGAATATCCGAGGCCGAGGCCTACCGGCTGCTGAAACAAGGCGTGCACGACGACGCCCAATGAAAAACGGCCCGCACCAGTCAGTGGTGTGGGCCGTTTTCGTTGTCTGGCGGAAGCGGTGGGGGTCTAACACCTCCCGCCAAACCTTATCTGGTTTGGGTCTCGCATCGTCAGCCTACCCCAACCCCAGTTTTCACCCCAGTTGTGCCTGCGCCATCCCGGAAATCCGCTGCGGACCAGCCGCTGCCGCCGCGCGGCCAGCCTTTTCTGCCAGCCACGCGTCGATATCTTCTTCAAGCCATGCGACACGTCCCGCAGTCAACTCAAAAGGCTTTGGGAAGTGTCCCTTGGCGATCATCGCGTAGATCGTCGACTGGCTCAGGCTGACCTTTTGGATTACGTCTTTGATGCGAATTGCTCTCATTTCGACCCCCCGATGCACTGGGTCAAGCCCAGGGCCGCTTCCAGTCCGGCGCCGCTCCACGAACGCGACGGCGCGAAGGCGGCCAAGGCGCCAGCCTCATGCTGCGGCAACACCAGCAACTGCAGCAGCATGGCAAGTCTCTCGCGCCATGGCTTCAGGAAGTGCTTGCGCTGGTGGGCATCGATCGCCAGCGGCGTGCCTTCAGTCGTGTCGAGCGCCCCGCCAATGATTAGCTGCGCTGGCGCCAAGCCGTCGAGTTCGTCGCGGGCCGTCACCCACCAGGCGTAGCGCTGCGCCGACTGCGCTTCCGTGGCGGTTTCCAGCAGGATCGCCTCGGCGATGGTCAACAGGTTTTCGCGGGTCGATTTCGGGAAATCCGCCAGCGTCTTGCCGGCCGCGTCGGCCTCGGGGTACAGGCCGGTGCAGATAATTTGCGCCACGCGCTGGACATAGGGCACAGGTTTGGGGGAGGTCGTGATGTCGGTCATGCTGCTTCTGCGAGGTGAATGATCTGGCCGGCTGCTACCGGGCCTTGGGCGGTTGCGCGGCGTTCTGCCCGCAGCGTTGCCGCCAGCAATTGGCGGCGGGTGCAGGCGCGCTGCATGTCGTCGGTCAGGTTCAGGCCCTGGCCGATCGCGCGGAACTCGTCGCCAGTGACGCCAAGCGCGCCACGGCTCGCCAACCGTTTGCCCACTGCGGACACCGCCATCACGGCAGCATCCATGGCATCGCGCAGCGCCTGGTTGTCGGCGTAATAGAGGGAAGCCACCACCTGCCCGACATTGATGCGGAAGGCGAGCGTGTGCCATGCGGCCTCGGTGGCAGTACCGTCGAGGATCTTGCTCAGCTCGACATGCGGGATGAGCTGCAGGTCCACCTCGGCGTTGCGGCTGAAGCGGAACATCACAGGCAAGCCGCAGGTGCGCGCGGGGCGCGGCCGGCGAGACTTGCGGTGTTTGCTGGCTGGCATGGTGTCTCCAGTGCTGGGTCAATCGTCGAAGTCGCCGGCGGCGCGGCACTTCAGGTCAGAAATGCGCCCTGCGGAGCAGCGTGTCGTCCGCTGCCGTTCGCGGCTGGCCATGGCTCGAGCCGCCGCCGCCAGGGCGGTGCGCAGCAGGTCGGACATGGCGTCGAACGGCGTAGCGATTCGCATGGCGCGATGGGCGCGGCGCAGGTCGGCATCGGTGATGGCTGGCTTATCCATGGAGGGCTCCGCGGCGAACGAAGCCATCCCACACGCCGCGGCCGTAGCACACGGTAAAGAACAGGCTCACCCAGAACATGCCGGGCTCGCCGGTCGCGGCCGTCAGGTACAGCCAGGCCGGCTGGCCCAGCAGTCCTACCAGGGAGCCCCAGCGGGCGCGCTTGGCACCCGCGTTGAGCAGGTAGATCGAGCCGATCGCTGTAGCAATCATCCAGAGATTGAGAAGCGGGAGCATCAGGCGACCCTCCCGATAGCGCGCGCGCAGCAGAAGCGGGGCGGCTCGGTCAGGCGGTCCAGCGCGCCGAGCTGCGCATCAAGGCGGCTGCGCGCGATTGCGGCGAACTGCATGCGCACGCCGCTGTGCGAGACGACATAGACGAGAAAGGCATTCATGCTCAAGCTCCTTTATTGCCCGAGCGATCCTCGAAGACCCAGCACTTGACCGTGGTCGGCCGCTTTGGCGCGGCGGGATACTCGGCGTTGTGGCGCGCATTGATCGCGCTGTTGACAACCCTCAGCTCGATGAACTTGCGTTGCCGCGAGGTGCGCAGCACCCGCTTCAGCTCAGTGAGCGGAGGCATGTTGAGGCGACGGTCGTTCGCCACCTGTTCGAAGTGCCGCAGGCTGATGGCGATGGTTCCGCCATCCCCCCGGGCGTGATTGAGAACGGCGTGGTCTTCCTCCGCCGATTCGATGTGGTCGTACAGTTCCCAGAATTCCTGCACCAGCGGGTGGTCGGCGCCGATAGCTTGCTGGCGCTCCACCGCCATGGTCACCAGTTGCTTGATCGCCGCATCGCGGTATTCCTTGGGCAGCGGCACCACGTGTCCGAGGCAGTCGACCAGCGCCATCACCTGGGCGTGGTTTTTGACCAGGCGCTGGTGCTTGACGTCGGGGTGCTTGACCAGGTGGTCCTGGTAGACCGGCATGCGCTCGACGTAGGAGGCGAGGATCTCGCGCTCCTTGAGGATCGCGGTGAGCAGGAAGCCGGAGACGTCTTCCACCGGCATCTGCTCCAGCGCCCGCGCCGCGGCAAAGGTGTCCGGGTTCTGGCCGGCCCGGTCGAAGTACAGGTGAACGATCCGCTGCAGCACGGCCTCGCTGGCGTTGACCTCGGCGTTCTGGCTGATGACTACCGCGCCGCGGAAGGGCGGCTCGTAGGTCTCGTTGCCGGCGTTCTTGACGCCACGGGCTCGCGTGCTGCGGCCGTTGTAGGCGGTTTTCAGCTCGTTCCAGTCGAAGCCCTTGACCTTGGCGCCATCCTCGCCACGGTCGCCTTCGATCAGCACCACCGGCAGGTTGGACACCTGGGCAAAGTTGCGCGCGCGCGCCGCCAGCGAGGACTTGGACGGGTCGAAGCCCTCGTAGTCGCGGCGGCCGCACAGCTTCCACAGGAACTCGATTAGCGTGGATTTGCCGGCGCCGGGCTCGCCAACCACCTCGAGGAACGGGAAGCTCTTCTGCTTGACCCCTTCGCCCTCGCGGATCTGCTCGGCGAACAGGCTGCCCAGCCAGAAGGCCAGCGCCACGATCGCCTTGGCGCCGAAGGCGCGCCAGATCAGCTCCAGCCAGTCATGACGGAATCCCTTCAGGTCCGAGTTCAGCGAGAGCCCGGCGGAGCCGCCGATAGTCTTGATCGACAGGCGCCCCACGTCGAAGAAATCCTCGTCGTTGAGTGTGTACAGCTTGCCGTCCTTGACTGCGACATCCGCGTACACATAGCAGCCGTGCTCTTTGCTGTACCCCACGAAGTCGATCGTCTGCACGCTCTTGATGCGGTGCATCTGTTCCTTGAGGTAGGCGTCCAGCTGCCCGCCGGTGCCGGTGTAGAAGGCGCCCGGCGCGACGGCCAGCAGCCGCTTCTTGAACTCGGGCGCCGAGGCGATCTGCGAGCTGGTGAAGGTGTTCTTGACCGGCTCCGATTCGTGGGGGAAGGCGACGCGGAAGTAGTACCAGGCCTCGTCGGTGGCGGCGTTGGCCTGGTAGTACAGAACGGTGGGCAGACAGGTGGCGATGTTCGTCACCACGCCGGCCTTGAGCATGGCCTCGTCGCGGATCTCCGACTCATCCATGTCGTCGTGCGCGCTGCGCACGGCATCCATCTCGCGGTTGAGCGCTTCCAGATCCATCTTGAACCAGTACAGCTTGCTGTCGAAGTCGAAGGGGAACTGGCTCACGCCGGTGCGCCCATAGATGAGCCGTGCCTTCTCCGCCGCGCTCGGCGCGGCCACCAGCGCGCCCAGGTGGCGGTACTCATCCAGGTCCTGTGCGGACAGCTTGCCGAGCTGGTGCAGGTCGTTCCAGTCGCGCTTCTTCGCGCCGATCTGCTTGGGCAGCGCGATCGAGGCTTCCCAGCCGGCCTCGCGGCTGCGCTTGAGCCACTGCTTGCCGTAGCGGGTGCCAGCGGGGTCGGCATCGAGAGCCCAGACCAGCTTCGGACGGGCCCGGCCAGCTGCGGCGCATTGCTCGGCCAGCGCGGCCAGCGCCGTGCCCGGGTAGTTGACACAGGACAGGGCCGCCACTGCCGGCACGTCGTGGTGCCAGAGGGCGATCGCGTCGAACACGCCTTCCACGATCCACAGCTCGTCGGCGCTGGATGTTTGCAGCACCGGCGGCTGCCACCACATACCGCTGTAGCTGCCCTGGAACGTGGCCTTGCGCGAGCCGAAGCGGTACGCCTGGTCGATGATGCGTTCCCAGTAGATGCCGGCGCCCAGCGCGAAGCGCACGGTGGCGCTGCCGATCCTCAGCTCGTGGCTGTAGTAGCTCTCTTGGGCGTACCAGTCGCGTACCTTGGCGAGGTCGAAGCCGCGGCTGTCGCGCATATAGGCGTCGGCGGCGGCCTTGGGGTTCTCGGGCGTGGACTGGAAGCGGTCGCTCCAGCTCTCGAACAGGTCGGGATAGAGCTCCTTGATGTGCAGCTCGGCGCCGCAATGGTTCAGGCGGTTGCAGCGCACGACCCACGGTGCATTGCCGAACGCCCACAGCGTTTTCTTGCCGCAGGCCGGGCATTTGCCGTCCTCCAGCTTCTCGCCGCCGCGCTTCGACTTGAAGGCATAGTCGCGCAGCAGGCGACCGGTGACTTCGCTGTGCAGCGATGGGTTCATGAATCTTCAGGCAAAAAGAGTCCCACACGCCCCGGGGGTAGGGGCATGAAGCCAGGAATCAACAGGGAGAGGGGCTAGGCCGGGGTCAGGTCGGCAGCAGGTCCATCTGCCGCTCGTCCATCAGCCCCGGACGTACCTTGCCGACGGGCAGGTACGCCTTGGGGTTGGGGCGCATGCTGGGCGCGATGGTAGAGATCACCGAGGTGATGGCCTTGCAGGTGTAGGCGCACTCGATGTTGGGGCATTGCCAGTAGCTCTCTTTCGAGAGCAGCGATATCACGCGGCTAGTGCGGATCTTCATGCGCGATTCGCAATGTGGGCAGGTCAGTTTCACAGCGTTTTCCCCGGAGGTACTACCAATTTGAAAGCACGTCGTTTGCCCGTCATACGCTCGGCGGCGTGCCGGATGGATGTCTTCGCAAGCCATTCGGCAGCTTGCTGCAGGGACGCCAGCCCTTGCTGCTGACGCAGGCGCTCCAACGCGGCCAGTTCCTGGTCGGTGAAGTGCAGGTCGATTTCCGGCATCTTTTGAGCGGCTCTTCGTCGTCTTGGGTCAGGCGCGGCGAGGCTCTACATTGGCCTCGACGGGCAGTAGAAGCCGCGCTTGGTTAAGCAACGTTTCACGGACCAGCGTCGCGGGTTGCTCGCCGACATAGTTGGCCAGCGCGGTGACCAAGGCGAACTCGTAATCATCGAGGCGGAGGGTGATGCGGTTGTCGCGCACTCGTTTCGGATCGGGATACATGCTGTCCTCGACAGAAAGGGGAATGGTCACGACGCGCTGGGAGCGCGGCCGTCTTCGGCGTCCATGCCTGCCACGATGAAGAGACGGGCCAGGCTCGATGCGGAGCGGTTTTCCAGCTTTGCCCGCTTCGCGAGGCGTTCCAATTCGTCGGGCATCAGGCTGACAGTGACCCGATTCTTTGAATCAACGCCCCGCGGGGCACGGGAGACAGGGACTTTGGCGCGGTGCATGGCGGATATACTTGTGCGGGATAGTGATGCACTACACGCCGATTATGGTACAGAAAACTGATATGGTCAACGGCGATGGTACAGAAATTAGAGTCGGCATCGGCGCTCGACTAAAAGAGGAACGTGAGCGTCTTGGCTACTCTCAACCTGCCTTTGCCGCTCTGGGCGGCGCTTCGAAGGGTTCCCAGTTGGCTTGGGAGAAGGGCTCGGCTATGCCTAATGCGGAATTCCTGCACATCGCAGCGTCAGTTGGCGTGGACGTTCTTTACGTTGTGACCGGCCGCCGCAACATGTCCAGCCTGGCAGCAGAGGAAGAGGCTGTAATTGCTGGGTATCGAATGCTCGACGCCCGAGGCCGAACTGGCGTACTAGCGCTGATCAGCGGCATGCAACCGCCAGTTGCTACGCCGGGCCGCATTGGCATGGTGTTCCATGGCCAAGTTGGCGAAGTGAAGAACATCGAGGGCGACTACCAGCAGAACGAGCCGGTGACTATCAATGTCGGCGGAAAGAAGAAGCGCACAAAGTAGGAAGTGCTGCCGCACCCCCTACTTTGGTGGCACACATGCTGCGTGCAACATGCCGTCAAATTGCGGTTCTCGCTTCAACCACCAGGGCGGTGGCGTGGCGACACGCCTCACTGGCACCTGCGCGACCGTCTCAAAAGAGCATGGAATCGCGCTTCAAATTTCTCGGGAACGTAGGCCAGGTCATCGGCGGCAGTGCAACGTTTGCCGCACCAACGTTTAATCAAACCAACCATGTGACACTGAGCGCGGAGGCGCCAGACGACCGACCGTTGCTGCTACGCCAACGTTTCAATATCGGACGACGCGTCGAGCGCATTGCCGCTGCAGAAGGCGTTGAAACCGCGGCGATTTATCGTGTTTTGCTGGAGGACTATGGCGGCCAAATTCCCAGCGACATCTCACGCGCCCACTATCGCAGCATCGTGCGCGATCTCGATGAATGGCTAGACCATCTCAACGGCCCGAACATCAGGCCTGCATCGCGGTCCGGTCAACGGCAATTGCCAGATTGCAGGCAAAGCAGTGGCACGGCGTGTCACATGCTGCTATTTGCCCAATTCGCCATCATCCTGACCCTCTTCGCGAGCGTGGTGCTGGCAGCCTGGCTGCTGCAACCGAATCCTCCAGCCGTTTGCCGGTGGAGCGGCAAGGAATTCTCGGTGGGCTCCCTCGCAACCATGGCCACGTCGGATGTGTATGAGTGCATGACAGAAAGCGCCGGAGACCCATACTGGGCCCCTGCGCGCAATCTCGGCGGTGCGGGAATACCGCGGGGATGACCTGCCGCTGGGTTGCTCAGTGGCTCTTGATAACCGGTCTCGGCCGCCGGCATCTCCTGTTGCCGGCGGCTTGGCGCCGGAGACGCCTCTCGACCCTATTCGGTCGCCCACGGGGGCCAGAAGCAATGACCGGTATTGACGGGGCAGCCTCTGCAGCTATCACTCGCGGATCCTCATGCGCGCTCAATGAGCTCGCAAGCTGAGCACCTGGCGAAGGCTGCGCGAAGCCTCGGGCAGGAACAACCAGCAAAACTTTGCTGATGGTGGGTACTCAACTGGGTCGAGGCGGAAGGGTTCAGTCGCGACGCGAGGGACAGGGACTCTCACGCCTTGGCGCCATACGAAGTTCGACGAAGTAATTCCCTTTGCCAAGGATTATGCGCGTATGCTGGGGTTGCCAACCGGCAAGCAACACAATAGGAGTTCTCATGGCAAAAAGCCAACTACGCGGCAACCGCGAAGCGAAAAAACCAAAGCAACCGAAGAAGCCTGTCGCACCGGCAACGCCGTTTAGCACTGTTCAGTCGCGGGTGCGGACCGACGGTCTCGCCAAGAGGAAGTCGTAAGCCGGGCAAGGGCCTGGCAAGTCGCGATATCACGGCAAGGTGATACCTCTTCATTCCACGTAAGCCGACCGATAGGGAGGCGCACCATGATCCACCCTGACTCAGGCCAGACGTTCCCAGGCTTGCCACTTACCGCCGAGCAAGACTCGGAAGTTCGCCACTATCAGCACAGAAAAACGAGGCTTGGCAAGTCATGGGATACCTCGGAACTTCGCGGCATTCTCGAAGACATGTTGCTGCCGCCGAAGACGGAGGATGGCGGTCGGGAAGATGTTCTTCTGGGACCGACCGCTGCCGCGGAACGTGCGGCATCGTTCGTCGACGAGGCCATGGAACCGATTGAAGCATACGAAGACTGGAACGCCGCCATGGAGATCGAGGGGATAAAGGCGAAGCGCGCTAATGCCGGTCACCAGGTGGAGATGGCGCTTGTCGTTGCGAGTGGCAGGCCAATGCCGGCAGCCGGGTCAGCTATTGGCTGGATCTCGATAAAAGGCCGCTCCGACGCGACCTTGCCGAATATGGCGGCAAACGGAATGTCGGCGGCATCCCGGCCGGTGCCGATGCGCAGCAGGCCAGTCGGAATGGACACTCCCGAGGGATCGAGCAGGTACCAGCCGCCCGACAGGAACACCTCGACCACGGCGTGAAAGTCCGGCGCGCCCAAGGCAGGATCGGCGCCATAGTCCACGCTGCTGGACATACGGGCGGGAATACTCAGGGCGCGGCAGATCGCGATCATCAGGTGAGAAAAATCCCGGCATACGCCGGTGCGCTCGACAATCGTATCGATCGCCGAGGTGCGCTCATTGGTGCATCGCGAAAGAAAGCGCACATGGTTGCGCACCCACTCCCGGATCGCGTACACACGCAAATAGCCGGGGCGCATGGCGCCAAACTCGCGCATGGCGAATTCCATCATGCGGTCGGATTCGCAATACCGGCTCGGGGCCAGGTAGGAAAGTACCTCGAAGGGGAGTTCGGCGACGGGTACCTCTGTCAATGACATGCCGTCGTCCAGGCGATGGTCGATGTCCACCACCGCTTCATAGCGGATGGCCAGCGGGCCCGTATTCGCACGTATTCTGAGCAGGCGGTTGCAGAGTGGGCCCGTGTGGCGAGCGGCGTGCAACGGTGGCGTGAGCGCCAGATGCTCGGAGACGACGAACTGTCTTGCAGTTTTTGCCGCTTCGACAAGCAACAGAAAGTCTGCCGTGGGATCCAGGATCTCATAGGACAGGTTCACCGAGTACCGAAGGCGGTTCATTTCGGACCTTGTGGCTACATGGAGGCGGAGACGATGTCGTCCGGGGCAACGGCTCTGGCCATTCAATTCAGTGTAGCGTCAGAAGCGGGCGAACGGTCCGCGCCAGCAGGCACCGCAGGTGCGTGACGCAGCGCCTCCAGCCTGGCCAATTTGTAAGCGGGTTAGGGCGATGTGCATCACCCCTCTATACTACTAGGTGCAGCGTTTCAGAAGCGAAGTGCTTCTGGTCTGCCAAGCACTCGTTTCCGGGCTCTCCCCCTCGATGACGTCTTAGGACTGGTGACTCCTGAAGTCACTCATGGGGATTCCGGGAACATTCATGCAAGATGCCACGAGGCGACCGCCGTTCGCCCAATCCCCCATTAGCCACGCAAGACAATCTTTCGCCAGGATCGGTGCAATCGAGGTCTGGCGAGAGAGACGCCTCTCCGCAAGTCCGATCGAAAAGCTGGTGTCCGCCTTCGTTGCTGCGCTTCCGCGTTTCAGGTTGGCGCAGCCGTGCTCTCATCGTAATGAAGATGCCGTAACGATCCTGAGCAATGCGCTATGGGTGGAAATGATTACCCGTCGGCACTGGAAGATCAGCGCCCACAACGGTGACAGCTGTTCAACACTGCCGTTCCCATGCCACCCTGGCAGGCAATGAAGGAAGATATCGTGCCGAGAGAATCCACCGAGACCACTTACCGGACGATCCATGTCACGCGCCTTCTACGCGACCGCCTGGAAGGCAGGCCGCAGAAGGGAAGCAACACCCAGCGATTCGGCGTCATGCGATTGGCAGCGTCAAGATGGCATCAGGCCATCACGCTGCTGATTGACTGGGATCGCGCTGTCAACGAAGGCTGGCCAGACCTGCGCTCACCGTCCTGTACTCGAACCAGGGCCATCAGGAGCATCGGTCGCGGTAGTCAGGCTGGCATCCGCCGGCTCGCTAGAAATGGAAACCGAGATTGAGGTGACTTCATGCGTACGCTGTTGTATTTCAGTCTGAAAGACACCGCCACGGCACGACTGGCACAAGTGCGATGCGGCGATTTGGCCGGTACCCCGGCCCGCGTCAAAGGGCCGTGGTTTGTCCAGCGCGACAATCAGCCAGTTGAGGGTTTTCCTGCGACCGACATCGGCCAGACTACGTACCGCGAAGAGGCGGCGCTCGCCGGAATATTCGTCGGCGCGGTTGTGGGCGCGCTTGTCATCTTGCGATATGGAGTCTCCGTGGGCGCCGGTGCCACGGCCGTTGCGTATGTTGGTGCTGTCATGCTTGGCGCGATCATCGGCTGGTGGGCCGGCGGATTGGTCGGCGTCAGGATCGGCCGCCTTGGGCTGTGGCGGCAGAATGCGCAAACGACACCCGGCCACTTCCTGATGATAGCCAGCTGCGATTCGAAATCTAAGGAGGCCTTGAAGCAGGTCATCAACGAATTGGGCGGAGTCGGGGTAGACGAGCATCGTGACGTGATGCCGAACTTCAGGTGGGTATGATTGCCGCTTCGGTTCGGCCGTGCCAATGCCCTCCCGGAAACGTATGTTACTCAGCGAAGCCAAACTGTCTCCGGGAAGTTTGGCGACCTAGTGGGCAGGTGCCTATGGTTCGATCCTGCTGCTCCGGACTCAGATCAGCTTTGATTGCTACTGGGTAGAGCATTACGTTGACAAATTCACTCCAGGAATATTGAAGATGGCTATGGAGCGCGTGACCGAGTATCGTGGGTTCGATATCCATGTCGATCTCCATATGTCATCCAAGGACATGTTCGATATCTGGTTCCAGGTCGAGGGACCCATGAGGCCGCCGGGCGTCGCGGCGATTGGTAGGCGAATCAAAGTCTTTGGCGGACCGTATTCCAGGCGTTGGGCTTACCTCGTGGCGGAACTGGCAGGGCGCGCCGCCGTGGACGTTATTCTTGGTCCGGATGAATGAACGGAGGCCGAGAGCGGAGGTCAGATATGCAAAGACGCGTCACGATCGGTGAATACGAAGTGTTGATCGAAGTTGAGCAACACCTCGGTCCCACCCAGTTGGTTGGAACGATCGGTTACGTCGTACGCTACTCGATTGCTCGTACGGACCGCCGGCCCGTCAGAGGCAATCTTCTCAGCGTACATTCCTACGAGCTCATGGATGGTACCGGCTACTTTCACAGCCTCGATGCGGCGTTTGACTATGGAGAGGCAAAGGCTCGCGATGACATCGCTACCTTGACGCCGAAAGCAAATCGGACACCTCCCGGGATATCCGCGTATGCCCGGTGATAAACGGAGACCGAACATGTCTCAGAACAACGCAATCTACAAAGGCTTCAGGGTATCTGCGAGGGTGCGTCACGTATCCGGTGCAGACCCCGGCGGCGACCTGGTCCACCCGCGCTTCCTCGCTACCGTAACGATCACGCGAGTCAGTACAGGAATGGGTTCCCGCAGGCGGCTGCCACCCATGATCCAGCATTTCGCCAGCGCGCCGCACACTGCCATTGCATTGGCCTTGTCATCGGCCAGGGACGTGATCGACGGCTTGTCCACCTTCGTCAAGGCGAGGTAGGCTCGGCGTTCATGCCGCAGGGTCTGAACGAAAGAGAGAGGAGACATCATGTCGAGACAGCTCAAGTCATCAATGATCTGCTGCCGCTCCTAACGGTCGCCCGCTTCGCGAAACCCAGGCCGCTCCGGTGAAGGAAGCACGCGGCGTCTCCTTTCCGCCATATTCCGATTGCGGCCGATATTCGACGGATGGTGGTGTCAATGGCCGCTCAAGCGCTCGTTTCAGTCATCGAATTCTGAGGCTGATTGGCTCAAACTGGCCGACAACGGTCCTACGTCGTTGCTTCCAGATAAGGCGTTGCAATGATGCGTCGCACGCCCGTGAAGCACCTCAGCCTGGTGTTATTCGGCTCACCTCGAACGAGGCGGCGTTCCCTCTATCCCTGATCTGCCTCGGCGAGCGACGACGGCTTGATTTCCAATTCCAACGCAGTCGTGTATCCCCGGTCTGTGAGCTGATGCGTGACCTTGGTGATGACCCATCTGGTGTTATCAATCTGCGGCTTCCAACCGCGCACGGCAGCGGGCAGCTCGGGAAACAGATCCGGCCGCCCGCGGGCGAGCGTGACCGTGAAGGTCGCCATGCCCCGCTGAATCCGCTCCCATTCCGCTCGCGCCGCCCGTTCTGCGTTGGCTTTCGAGGCGTAGGTATGCCGCAGCACCTTCACGTTGTCCGGGTTGGGCGCCGTAGCAACGGACTGCTCCCTTTTGCCTTTGGCCGGCTTCTCACTGACCGCTGCGGCATTCGACGCGTCGATGACCACCTCACCCTTCTTCGCGCCGCGTGTGTCCTGGTAGAACGCCTTGACGCCGTTGTAGTTGTCACGGTCGGCAATGCCAAACGAATGGGTGTCCCCGGACGATCGCGTGATGGTGACCATCGGCAGGGCAATACCGGACGCGCTCAATGCCTCGCCGGCCTTTATGAAGAGCAGCTTTCCCTGCTTCACCGTCGCGATCGCGTCGTAGTCCTTCGCCAGCCGGGACAGCAGATTGGCATCCGACTCGCCAGTCTGATCCAGGTGCTCGATGACTTGGTCGGCCAGCTGCTGCGCCACCACTGCCGCGAGCTGGTTGCGGCTGGCGATGGCGCGCACCAGGGCGCCGATGGTCTTGTCGCGAAAGCTGCGCTCCTTGCGCGTCGTCAGGTCGCTGCCCAGGTCGGCGCTGCGCGCGCGAATGGTGAGCCGGTCGGGCGGGCCGCTGTGCTCGATCTCGTCCACCTTGAAGATGCCCTTGTCGACCACCCCCGCGTCGCTCCAGCCAAGCGCGAGCGCCAGCCGCACACCCTTCTCGGGCAGGTCCAGCATGCCGTCGTGGTCGTCCAGCTCGATGTCGAGCTGGTCAGCCTCGAAGCCGCGGTTGTCCGCCAGGGTGAGGGACATCAGCCGCCCCTGGAAGCGAGAGGTGATGTTCGTCCCGTTGTGGACCAGCTGGTAGACCGGGCGCGGCTCCCGACCGGTGGCTGTGCGCGGCTCGGCTCGGACGGCTGAGAACATCATTCCGCCTCCTCGCCCAGGCCGCTGCCGATCAGCGCTTCGGCCTCGTCGTCCACCCGGGTCAGCTTGAGGGTGAACTCGATGCGTCGGGCCTTGCCGTCCTGGAAGAAGTAGGTACGCGTGACCTGCATGGTCTCCACCACGAAAAGGCCGTAGTACCGCCCGGTGCCCTCGATGAGCACGTGGGCCTCGCCGCTGTCGCCAAGCTTGCGCAGGTCATCGATCGAGTCGTCGCCGCCTGTCAGTTCCGGCGCCAGCACGCCGGCAAGGGTGATCGTCTCGTCGTCCGGACCGAGGAACTGGCGGGCCGGCCGGCGGCCGGTGCGGCTGTTTGCCGGATGCCGCCACCCGATCTGCTGCTGGAAGTCCTGGTAGGGCGCGGTGTCCAGGCTGAACACGAATTGCCCGAGGGCCATCATCATGGTGTCAATCCCTGTCGGTAAGTCGGGAGCGGTCGCGGGCGGCGCGCTGAGTCTCGGCCTGCCGCAGCTTCTCGTCCACCAGGCGCGCAATCTCCCGTTCGTCCATGCCCGGTGCCGCGTAGACATTGATGGTGATGGGCGCGGCCTGCTGCACCGGGGCCGGCGCCGCGGTGCCCGCCATCGCCGACACGGGCGGCCGCGTATCGAACTTCACGGCGGCCACCGCGGGGGTGGTCCCCACCGCCACGCCAGCGCCAACGCTGGCCAGTGCCTGTGTGATCCGGGCAATGGCGCTCATGGGCCCGCCTTGGCCTTGGTTGATCCCGCGCTCGAGCCCCGCCATGGTGAAGCCGCCCAGCTCGGCGAAGACGCGGCTGGGGGAGTGGATCCCCAGCTTCTTCTTGAACCAGGTCACCGCCGCGCCGGCTGCGCTGGATACGGCGTCGCGCACGCGGGCGAGCCCGCTGGTGATGCCATTGGCAAAGCCAGCCATGACCTGCGCCCCGGCGTCATAGAAGGCCGTCGCCAGACGCAGCGGCATGCCGAGCACCGTGCCGATGGCCTGGCCGATCTTTTGTCCCATGGACTGTGCGGCGCCGCCAATGTCTTGCACCGGCGCGATGAGGCGCGTCAGCCAGCCCCACAGGTTGGAGAGCAGCGGCCCAACGACCTGCCGCACCAGGCCGAACGCAGCGCTGACGCCCGGAATGGCCATGACCACGCTTCCAATGGCGGTCACCAGCCGCCACGCCGCCGCCACCGAGCGCATGAAAGCGTCAGCGAAGCCGGCGGCCGTCGGGCCCAAGGCGCTGGCGATGCCGCTGCCCAGGCCGGTGAAGAAGGCGCGAATGGGTGCCCAATACCTGTAGACCAGCGCGGCGCCCGCGGCCAATGCCGCCACTGCGGCCAGAATCGGCCAGGCAAACGGCAGGAGTGCCAGCCCTCGCAGGACGTTGAAGAGTGCCCCGGCCCGGCTCGTTGCGCCGGCCAGCAGTGCGCCGAAGCGGCCGGCCGCGCTGGTGGCGGCGCTAAACACCGGCGCCAGCCGGCCGCCAACGCTTCCCAGCACCTGTGCGCCACGCGCCAGCAGGGAGGAGGCCGCCGAGGCGCGCGCAAGCGATGGCACCAGCGTGGAGAGCCGAATACCCAGCATCTGCAGCCCATAGCGCGTCATCACCAGCGGCCCCAATGTCGCAGCCATCGCGAGCGTCAGTGCGCCCATGGCGGCCAGCAGCACGCCTGCCGCCGCGGCGCCCTTCATCAACCACCCGACCAGCGTCGGATTTGCCTGGGCGAAGGCGTTGAAGCGGCTGACCAGCTCTCCCACGGTGTCCATCAGCCCGACTATGGTCGAGCGCATCGCCTCTCCGGCAGCGCTGCTGCCGTTGAACAGCTGGTTCTGCAGCCGCTGCCAGCGGGCTGAGATGGTCTCCTGGCGCGCGGCGAACTCGCGCGACATGGATGCTTCGGCGCCGCGGCCGTTGGCCAGCTCCAGCTGGCGGCGAAACTCGTCCGGCTTGTCGACCAGCTTGGCCAGCGTGTCGGAATGCTCCATGCCGACCAGCTCCACCATCACGCCGATGCGCTTGTCCTTTGGCAACTTCTGCACCGCCTGGATCACCTGGAAGAGGGTGCCGGTGGCATCGGTGGCCATGCCCTGCTGAACGGCGGCGCTGGACAGCCCGATTTCCTTCATCGCCGCCTGGAACTTCTTGGTGCCCTTCTCGGCCGCGGCGAACTTCTGGACAATGGCGTTGACGGCGGTGGCGGCGGTCTCCGGGCGCTCGCCCAGCGTCAACAGCGTCGAGGCCAGCGCGGCGGCGTCCGACGAGGACATCTTGACCGTCGACACGACGCCGGAGATCCGATTCAGCACATCGATGATGTCCCCGCCCTTGCTGATGGCGTTGTCGTCCAGGTAGTTGATCGAATCGGCGAGCGCCTGGACCTGGTTGATCGGGATGCGGAAGTTCTTCGCCACCTTGCCCATGCTCTCGGCAATCTCGTCCGGCACCGCGTCGAAGGCGGTGGCCATCATGGCGACGGTTCGGGTGTAGGCGACCAGCTCCTCGCGAGGCACTTCCATGCGCGCTCCGGCGGTTACCATCTCGGCGATGGCCGTGGTGGGAATGGGCAGCTCCTCGCCCAACAGCTTGATCTGCCTGGCCATGTCGTAGTACACGGCGGTCAGGTTGCCACCTTCGTCACGCGCGCCCTGGACCTGCCGGGCAATGCCAAGCATGGCGTCCTCGAAGGACACATAGTCCTTCACCGCCTTGGCGATTGGCGTCAGGGCCACGCCGCCTGCCGCGGACACCGAAACGCCGGCACCCAGCATGGCATTGCGGGTAGCCATTCCCTTCACATAGCCCGCTTGGGCGGCGGCCAGACGGCGCTGGTGCTCCCCGACTGCCTTCAGCCGCGCCTCCTGCTGCGTCAGCGCCTGGGTGGCCAGGGCGATCTGGCTGCGCAGGTCGCCCTGGGCCTGCCGCAGCGAGGTGGTGCTGATGCCGGCAGCCTGCAGCCGGCCGCGCACCCCTTCCAGGCTCTGCTGCAGCTCGACGCCACGCTGCTTGAGCATCTGGGCTTCGCGGACCGCCGCGTTGAAGTTGCGCGTCATGGCGGCCGAGGGCCGCTCCGCGCTGTCCATTTCCTGTGCCAGCGCTTTGACGTGGGCCTGCGCGGCACGCAGCTGGTTGCCCGCGATCGCAGCGTCCTTGGACAGCTTGCGGAAGCTGTCGATGTTGGCCTGGGTCCGGTTCAGCTCCTTCAGCTGGTCGCGCGCGGCGCGCACCGTGCGGGCCAGCTCGGTGCTGCTGCCCATGGCATTGCGGAAAGGTCGGGTGAGGCGGTCCACCGCCTGCAGGACGACCTCCAGTCTCAGGTTGCGTGGCACGCTCATTCGTCGGATCCGCTTCGTTGCCTGGCGCGCTCGCGCCACTCCATCAGTTCGGCCACCCCCATCTCAAACAGACGGTCAGGCGGCCAATGAAAAATCACTGCAACGTCGGCGATGGCGTCTTCGACTCGGGCGGGTAGGCCTCGGCCTTCGCCGCCTTCGGCAGCAAAAAACCGCTCACCGCCGTGGCCAGCTGCGTCATGTCCGCCGGATCCAGCTGGCTCACGTCATGGGCGGTCAGGGTCGGCGTGGTGATGCGGGGCAGCACCGTGTGCAGCGCGGTGACCTCCATGCGCATCAGGTCGACCAGGCTGCAGCCGCGCAGCTCGCCTGCAGCAGGCTTGCGCACGGTGATGGCGGTGATGAGTTCCTTGCCGCGGCTGATCGGGGTATCCAGGGTGATGGTTTCGGATTTCACTTCGTTCATGATGGCTCTCGAAAAGGTTGGCTAGTTGGCCCAGAGCGGGCCAGCGGACTGTCAGCAGGCTGGCGTTACAGGCCCATCGCGCGGCGCTGCTCGGCCAGACGGTCTACGCCGAACACGACCTCGATGAAGTTCTCGTGGTCGATCTCGACCCATACTTCGCCGTTGATCGTCAGCTTGTAGTAGGCGAGCGACGACTTGACCTTGAACTGGCTGCTGTCACCGACCTTGCCGGTGCCGAAGTCAAGCTCGGTGTGGCGACCGCGCACGACGACTTCGACCGCGTCCATGTCGCCCGTGTCGTCGCGCTGGTAGGCGCCGGCGAAGCGCACCATCGCGGCAGAGGCTCGCGTCACCCCGTACTGCTTCAGGATCTCGCGCATGATGCTGCCGTAGGTGGTTTCCAGCTCCAGCTTCTCGTTACCGAAGTCCAGGTCGATGGGGCCGTTCATGCCCCCCGCGCGGTATTCCTCGAGCTTGCGCGTCAGCTTCGGCAGGATGATCTCCTCGCATTCGCCGACGTGGCTCACGCCGTCGGCGAAGACGTTGAAGTTCTTGAGTTTGCGTGGCATTGCCATGGTGGTTTCCTCTCTTGAATGCCCGCTATCAGCCGTTCACCGACGCGGCGAAGTCCATCAGGTAGCGGTCGGTGATGCGCTGGCGCAGCTGCAGGTTTTCCAGCGGCGGGACCGGCGTGTAGTCGTAGTCGATCCACAGCTTGCCGTCCTTGAGCGTGTCCTTGGTGTTGATGCCGCCATCCAGCCAAGCGGTGCCGCCCATCAGGTAGCCAAGACGCGTCCACTCGCGGAACTTTGCATTGAGGCCCTCGACGATGTCGCGGGCCAGCGAAGCCGTGAGCGGCAGGTCGATGGCCCAGGCGTGGGCATCGGCCATGGTGTCTGCCAGGATCTGCGCGGTGCGGGTGGCGCTCTCGAAGGCGAACAGCGGCTCGGAACTGCAGGTGCGCGAGCCCCAGAAGCGGAAGCCCTCGAAATTGATCAGCGTGGTGACCTCGTTGCTGTTGAGGTAGCCGGCATCGGTCGCCGGATCCTGCAGATCCCAGTAGATGTCCTTCGAGACGCCGGTGACGCCGTTGACCGGGACGTTGGAGATTGTCTTGTGCCACCCGACCGTCTCGTCCAGCTTTGCGCGCAAGCCCAGCGCCCGGGCGGTTGCCCACAGGTTGCGCTCGGCGTTGTTGGCTGTGTCCCAGCCCACGAAGTCTGGCCACAGCAGCATCAGCTCGCGCTGGCCGAAGTTCTCGCGGTAGGCCACCGCCTCTTCCTTGGTGGCGCAGCCATGCGCGCTGACATAGCCGAAGGCCCGCAGCTTCTGGCAGATCGAAGCGAGCGCCGTGGCGACCTCCAGCTTATCGAGCCCAGGCACGGCCAGAATGCGCGGCGTCACGCCGAAACGCGTCTTCGCCGCCAGCAGGGCCTTCATGCCGGTGTAGCGGCCGGCGGCGTTGGTGGTACCGATCAGGTTGCTGGTGGTCTCTGCTTCGGTGGCGCCCTCGGCGACACGAACGACCACCGTCATCGGGTTGGCCTGGTCGGTGATGGCCTCGAGGCTCGCGCGCAGCGTGCCTTTGGTGCCGGCCTTGCCGATGGCTGCCTGCGGGTTCGTCAGCAATACGGGGGTGTCGAGGGGGAACGCCGTGGCATCGGCGTCCTCGGCGACGGTCACCAGGCCCGGAATGGCCGTGGCGATAGTGCGGATTGGGCGGGTGCCATCGTTGACCTCGATGACGCGTACGCCGTGGTGGTAGTCGGTTGCCATGCAGTCCTCCGGGAGATTGGCAGACGATGGAAAGCATCGTCCCGGCAGGATGCTGCGCACGCGCGAGGTTGTCGTGCGGTTCCTGTTGTAGGCAGAAGCCGCACAACGAATAGTTGAGGGCGCTACGCCTTGGCGCCCCGGCGGTCAGTGGTTACGAGCCCTCGTCGGCACTGGCCGCACCGTCCTTGGCATGAACCCCTGCCTCGATGGCTGCCTCATCTGGTTGCGTGGGCCACGTGACACCGAGGGGGAATGTCGGCGCCAACGCGACGTGCTGCAGCTGCAGCAGGAAGGACACCCAGGCCTCGTAGATCGCCTTCTGCACGGCGTCGAGTTGCCCTGCCGCGTAGGGCTCCGCTTTGCCTGCCGTCGCTTCGTTTGCCAGGGCCAGAAGGGCGTCATACTCGGCGCGGGCTGCAGCCTTTGCCGCTTCCTCTGCCTCAATGGCTGCCGTGATGGCTTCGACGTTCGGCGCCTCGGGCCAGTCGGCCACGACGGGGAAGTCAGTCGAATTGACCACGCGCACCAGGTCCAGCTGATAGGCGGACCACGCTTTGAACAGGGCGGTCCCTACGGCGTCCAGCAAGCCCGCCGCGTAGGCGTCTGCCTTGCCAGCGTTTGCTTCCCTGGCGATCGCCATCAGGCGGTCGAACTCGGCCATCGCGGAAGCACGGGTGCGCTCGGCGACGAGGGCAGCGTCGAGCGCCCAGCCTTCGGCGGTCCAGCGGTGCAGCTCGGACGGCCGCGGATCCGGAGTAAGGCCCGCCTCCTGGGGCGTAACGCCTGGGACGCCCAGCTCGGCCGGCTCGCCGCTTTCAGTGCGGTACAGAATGACCCCCCGGTAATCCGGCAGCATGACCCATGCGCCATCGTGGAAAAATGGCCATTCGTAGCGATTGCGCTCCGGCAGCGGTACGAGCGTGGTAAAGGCCGGCTGCAGCCAGGCGGTGGGGTTGCGCGGGTCCGGGTCGGCGAGCGCGCTGCTGATGTACTGGCCGGTATGGCTGTCGTAGTGGTGGATCATCATTTGCGGAAATCTCCTTAGAAGGCACGGATCATGGCGAGCGCGGAGATATTGCGAACCCGAACTTCTGCGCCGCCGTCTGCATTGACCGTGATGGTGTGGCTGTGATTGCCGGCGTAGCCGATCCCTACGTTGTGTGCGTGCGAGCCATCGCCGGCGATCGAGATGCCGGTATATGAGGCGGATGTACCGGCCCACGCGTCGGCGTTCGTTACGTAAGAACCAGAGACGCGTCCCGCGCCGGTGGCCCCTCCGCCGGTCCAGGTCTGGAAGCTGTGGGCATGGCCGGGATCGTTGACGCCGTGACCGTGCCAGCCTTGCGCATCGGTCCAGGCACCGTGGTTGTGGTCGCCGACTGGTGTAGCGGACGCGGCGTGCGCGTGCGTCTTGTTCTGGCTGTCCTGGAACACACCGATGCCCCGGCCAGCGTCCGCGCCGCGTGCGTCGTCCCAAAACCGCAGGTATTCGCCGCGATACTCAGGGATGCGGAACGTCGTGTTGCCATCGCCGTGGGAGAAGCATCCCCAGGAGCCGGCGAGCCATGCGGCATCCGTCACGATTGCGCCGCTTGCCTGAGCGTAGGCCCACAGCTCGGGGTAGTCCGCACGCTTAAGTAGCGCGCCGTTCAGCTTCAAGCAGCCTGCGCGCGCGGTGGTGCGCGGCTCGATGATGATTTGCCCAACAGAGGCGGTTAGCAGAGTCGACATGACCCAAGCGGTCGTCGCCAGCTTGCGCGTGCTGTCGCCGGCCGGCGGGGTGTCAGCCGTCGCGTAGCCGGTTACCTGCAGTTTCGCGCCGCTTCCATCGGTCGCGGTGTTGCCGATGCGCAGCTCGCCGTTGTCTGCAAGGCGCATCTTCACGGCCCGCGCAGTGGTCCCCGGCGCGGTGGTGCGGAAATCCATATGCGCGCCGCGGGCCGTGGTCGTGTAGTTCTCGCTCGCGACAACCTCGACCTGGGCAGCGACGTTCATGGCGGTGCCATCCGAGCCACAGAAATTGACATGGCCGAGCGGGTCGCCGGACAGGACGGCGCCCTGGGTCGTTACGGTGACGCCGCGCGACTTGCCAATGTTGATGCCGGCCGGTTGCGTGTCGTTCGAAAACCGGGCCGTGTTGATGTAGCTGTCGTTGCCGGTGGCAGCATTCTGGATTCCTGCAATGGAGGTTGCCCCGACCGCAAGGTCAGCGTCCAGGCCGCGGTATAGGCGGGTAGCGATGCTGGCCGACCCAGCGACTTGCAGCAGATTGCCGTTGTCCGCAGTAGTGCCGAGCAGCAGCTTGCCTGCGAGGTGGTTCGATGCGGTACCGTCCCCATACAGGTTCCACTTGTCAGGGCCTGCGCCCATGCGAAGCCGCGCGCCGATCTTGCGCAGAATGTTCGGCACCGTCACGTCATTTGCCATAAGACCGGCGTACTCTGTCACGGTCGCACTGTCGCCAACCACTGGCGTGGGTGCGAAGAAGCCGACAAGGTTTGCCATCGTGAAGGCGGCGTCCTTGACCCTCGGGATCGACGAATAGGTGGCTCCGGTGCTCGTGGCCGTTTCGTTGAACTCCACGTTGTTGTAGATGCCATGCTGCGAAACGGCTCCGCCAGGTATCGGCAGCCCCATACGAATGGCTGCAGCGGACGAAAGCGGCCCGCCGACTGCCATGTATCCATCGGCGCTGAACAGGAACTGGTATGCGTAGCTGCCAGGCGCGGCAGTGGTGTCGAAGGACACTGACAGAATGCTGCCGTCCGCCATCAACCGAGCATTGCGAGCGCCTGCGGACCGGTCAATGAGCTGCACGCCAGGCCCGTATGACTCGATAGCCAAGCCGCCACTGGGCCCGTTCGCAGCTTGCGTATTCCCCCCGTCGATGATTCGAGCGGTCGGCGCGTTGATGGCGGGCCAGCCGGACGTTTGCAGGCCGATCACGCCGCCGGCCTTGTCGAACTTGTTGCCGAGCTGCGTCGTGACGGTGGTCGCAAAATTCGGGTCGTTCCCCAGCGCCTCGGCCAGCTCCTTGAGCGTGTCGAGGGTGCCCGGAGACGAGGCGACCAGGTCGGCGATAGCCGCCATCACGAATTCAGTGCTCGCGGCTTGCTTGGTGGTTGTGCCCTTGGCTGCAGTCGGGACCAGCGGAGTGCCGACAAAGGTTGGGCTATCGAGAAGGGCGAGTTCCTTCCAAGCCTGCCACGCATTGCTGGTGCGACGGCGAAATACGATGCGGTCGGAGCTATAGGGAGAGAAGAGCTGAAAGCCAGCGGTTCCGTACGGGCGATGCAGCGCCACACCTGGCCCGAGGTTCAGCGGGACATTGATTGCTGCGCCGGGAACATAGAGCAAACCGCCGGGCACGCTGGCGTCATCCATATCGGTGATGGCGCCCTCGGTGCCGACCCCGCCGAATCCCAGCAGCTTTAGTCGCGCGAGCAGCTTCTTGGCGGTCACGGCGCGAGCATCATCGGTTCCCTGGTCTACCTCCGTCTGCGTGGCAATTTCCAAGAGCCCGGTGCGCGTTTCGGTCGCGGTGCGCGACGAGAGGCCGGCCGGCGTGACGGACCGCGTTGCGTCCGTGCCGGCTTGGGTTTCGCTGTTGGTGGCCAGCTCGACTAGGCCGGTGCGCGTATCGGTTGCGGTGCGCGACGAGAGGCCTGCCGGCGTGACGGACCGCGTTGCGTCCGTGCCGATTTGCGTTTCGGTGTTGTCGGCGAGCTCGACCACACCCTTTACCGTGGTGGTGGCGGGCGGATTGAGGAACGATGTGTTGCCGAACGTCAGCGCCGCGGTGTCGACCGTGGTCAGCAGGATATCGGTCGCCAGCAGCATCATCGCCGCCGGCGACTTCTCCACGATGGGCGTGTCCTGGCCGTAGGTGCCGAGCAGCACGCCGTTGTCCAGGTACAGGCCGAACCCGTACATGGTGTACTGGTCGGCCGAGTTGTCCGTCATGGTCACGTGAATCGTGTCGTCCGCGACGGTATCGCCCGCCACGGTGGTCAAGCGCGGCGCGCGCTCGTTGGGCAACGCGGTCAGGCCATCATTGTGCGCAAACGGTGCGGTTGCGATGCCGACCGACACCACCTGGCGCGATACGGTGCCGGTGTTCTCCGAGTTGACCAGGGCGGCGCGGCCAGCGCTGGTGAGCTTGAAAAGTAGTCCTGGCATGTCTCAGGCGTCCGAAAGAGAGAGGCGGGTGTAGATGGCGGCGCGCGCCCCACCGCCGAATGCGAGGCCACCCTGCGCCTGCAGGCCCTGGGTGACGGTGTAGTGCGCGCGTACTGGCTTGGTACGGTCGATTTCCGCGATCACGTCAGCGACGAATGCCGCGGTCGCGGCCTGGCCGTCGCGGCCGCTGATGGTCAGAACCAGCGAGAACGTGCCGGGCGTGCCCTTCGGGGTCTCCTGCCACCACTCGCGCAGAGCGATGTTGGCGCCGAAGGCAGCAACGACCTCCCGGACGGCTGCGGCGGTGCCGTTCTTGCGTGCAATCGGGATCGCGGCCTTGACACGGGCGCGCTTGACTTGGTCGGGCCAATAGGCTTTCCAGGCGTCCACGCCCATGTGCCAGGCGAGCCAGGGCAGGACGGACGCCGGGACTTCGTCCGGCCGCATCAACGTGCGAAGGGGAGACGGGACGGCGCCCAGCCGGGTGTTGGCCTCGGCCAGGTAGCGCTCGAGCGGCGTCGTGTTGGGGGGCAGCAGGTTAGCCATAGATGCCACCATGCTGAACATCGGTGCCGCTGCAGTAGGTTGCCTGGGTCTGCGACGCGTTGACGTTGGCTAGGGGCTCCAGCAGCTCTACGCGCTCGACCCCGTCCACATGCAGGGCCGCGTACAGGCCCGACAGCGTGACTTCACGGCCGATGCGGTGCGTCTCCGCGGTATAGGCTGCCAGGCGTGCATTGGCCTCGGTCAGCACCACACCCGAATCCGGACCGGGAAAGGTGTAAATTTTCGCGCGTACCCGGTAGGGCACGATCTCCGCCGATTGAACTGTGACCAGATCAGTGAGCGGCCTCACGTCATCCGCGCCCAGCACGCCGGCCACCGCGTCGATCAAGTCCTGTGGCGCCTGGCCGTTGCCTTCACGCGAAAGGATCGTCACCACCACCTCGCAGGGCGCCGGGCTGGTGGCCAGTGCGTCGAGAACGCGGCCGTCGGCGCCGAGCGCATGCGAGCGGTAGGCGCCGGCCGGGCCTGCTACCGAAAAGCCTTGCGGCGCCAGTTGGATGCGCTTGCGGAAGTCCGAGTTGCTCTCCATCACCGCGGCAATGCCGTTTTCGGGATCCGCAGGGGTCAGGGTCAAGCGCCTGACGCCGAACAGCGCACCAAGGTGGTCCAGGTCGGCATCCTCGGCGTAGGCCAGCATGACGGCGCGCGCCGCGTCGTTCACGCGCTGGCGCAGCACCATCTCGCGATAGGCCGATTCCTGCAGCGCTTTGACGATCGGTTCGGATTCGAGCTTGAGCGTTTCCTCGACCGCCGCACGTTCGGCCACGGGATGCAGCGAAACGAAATGCGCCTTGCGTTCGGCCAGCAGGGATTCGTAGTCGATCACCTCGACCACGTTCGGCGCAGGCAGGCGGGACAGGTCGATGGGCGTGGTGGTCATGGGGTGCCTCCGCGCAGGGGGATGTGCAGGCGGGTTG
The DNA here is from genome assembly GCF_041726985.1 of Cupriavidus nantongensis. Taxonomy (GTDB): domain Bacteria; phylum Pseudomonadota; class Gammaproteobacteria; order Burkholderiales; family Burkholderiaceae; genus Cupriavidus; species Cupriavidus nantongensis_A. The sequence continues at coordinate 900,103 of NZ_CP168303.1, forward strand.
CCTCAGCGCGCGGTCCGTCCACTCGCTCGGCCTCGATGTCGATGGATAGGGCGCCATTTGCCCCGGCCTCGAATGCCACCCGGGTGACACGCAGTCGGGGTTCCCACCGGACCAAGGCCATGACCGACGCCGACATGGCGCGCAGAAGCGTGCCGCGGTGCAGTGGCTGGTCGACCAGCTGCGGCAGCAGGGAGCCGTAGTCGCGCCGCATGACACGCGTGCCGATCGGCGTGGTGAGGATGTCGCGCACCGATTGCGCGATGTGCTCGCGGTCGGTCAGCGTCCGACCGGTGCCGGCGTTCATGCCGCGGTAGCTCACTGGATGCCCTCCGTCCAGTCGCCGCCCCGCAGGACGCCGCCGTGGTCGTGGCTGTCCAGGACCACGCCGTTGGACGACAGGCTGCCGCCGGTGTGCGTGATGTTGCCGCGGATTTGCGTGCCCGCGCCACCACTGCCATCCTCACCGGACATACCGCCCTGGTAGCTGAACAGACCTTCGACGGTGACTTTGCCCTTGAAGGTGGTCTGCGGGCACTCCACCACCACCTGCTGCCCGGCCCGGAGCAGCACGGTCTTGACATCGGACACCTCTAGCGCGCCGGCGACGTGGTTGTAGCGCGTGATGGCGCCGTCCGGGTAGAGGGTGACGGTTTCGTCGGCGCTGTGGCTGGGCACATCTCGTGCGTCGGACGGCAGACCCGTCAGGATGACGCCGTTGCGCGGCTCACCGCTTGGACACAGCATCACCACCTGTTCGCCTACGGTCGGTGGGTTCCAGGTGCGGGTGGCGCCAGCGCGCCGCTCAAGCCAAGGCAGCCAATCGGTGGTGATGCCGCCCGTGGCAATGCGCACGCGCGGCGGGGTGGCCGTATCAACCTCGGCAACGGTGCCGAGGCGGATTAGATTCTCGATCAGGCGGGCGAGTTCGGTGGTGGAGTCCATGCCCGCCAGCGTGCCGTGCGCGCGCGAACCGGTCACGCGGCGGGTGTTGTGAGATCCGGCTGTACAACAGCCAGTCTCAGGCGGTGAGGTGTGCGAGCACGAGATCGGTGATGCGGTCCACGTCGGCGTCGTCAAAGCCGAGCAGCACGCGCTGTGGGTACGTGACCTCGAGGCCGGCCCGGTTGACCCGATCACGCAGCCCGAACTGGTGGACTGCGGCGATGCGCTGCGCGCGGCCGACAAAGGTCACCACGGCGGCGTCCGGACTCGTCTCCATCTTGAGAAAGCGGGTAGTGCGCAGGCGCGCGAACATCGCGCGGCGCACGCGCCCCGGCCGTAGCCGCAGCTGAGGCTTGCGCGGCTCATAGGCCGACCCGTCGGGATTGCGCTGCTCGGCGATGCGCGCACCCTGGCGGCGGCGCATCTCCGTGGCCACGGCCCGCGCCAGCGCGCGCTGGGCTGGTGCGCCCAGGTTCGCCAGCAGGACGCCTGCCCACGCCTCCAGGGCGCGCAAGTCGCTCATGGCGCTGCCGGCCGCCACGTAGACGGATCGTCGTCTTCGTTGACAGGTTCCGGATGGTGCTCTACCTGGTATCCGGTCCCGTTGACACGCACCGTGACGCGCTCGGTCAGCGGCAGCTTCAGGGCCAGATCCACGGTGGTGTGGTTCAGGATATCGGCCTCGAACTTCACACCGTCCTCTCGCTGTGCCGGGCTGAAGAATAACTCGGGCTGATTGACGCGCAGCCAGGCCAGAACCGGCACCATGATTTCGTCGGATCCGGCCGCGAAGTCAGTCACGATCAGTGTCAGCGTGTACCGGTACTCGAAGGATAGCGACCTGGCGCCAGTAGCCACCAGGCGGCCTTCGTCCACGAACACATGGAGCTTCTCCGGATGGCGGGCCAGATCCGGCACCGCCGCCGTCAGCGCTTCGCGCAGGCTGTTGGGCTTCATCATGGCGCGGGGGCCTCCCCGATGATGATCGCGCCCTGGTCACGGAGCAGCTGCTGCAGGGCGTTCAGTTGCTCGGCGTTTGCGTGGCAGACGGTGTAGTTGCCGGCAATGGCGCGGGAGACGGCAGAGAGTGCAATTCCCGAGCTGGCCGCATCAGTATCTCCGGCACCCGGACCGAGCACGGTGCCGGCAGCGGCGGCGTCATGCAGGCGCACAAAGCCAATGGGAATAGTGCAAGAGGCGTCAGCTTGAGCAGGGACATAGCGCGGGATCTCCTTGATGATGGTGTCGCCCTTGACATAGACCGTATGCACTCGGTCGACATACTCGGTCACCTTGATGACGCCGGCCTCGGTGCTGTCGAGTTGTGACCTTAGACTGGCCGTCATTGCTTCGGCGTCGCTGGCGCGCTTCTGCGCGGCCTGGTAGCGATCCGTCATCCAGGCGCCGGTGCCGGCGACACCCAGCAGCAGCACGCCGACGGCGAGGAAGAGGGCCAGGGTGCGATTCATGCCGGCTCCTTTTCTTCGGCGTCATAGCGCGCGAAGGCGCGTGCCAGCTTCACGTCATAGAGGTTCTCGCGGTATGCCGGGCCGTTGTAAAGGCTGGCGAACGTTGGCCAGCGGCGAGCCTTGAGCGCCTTGTGCAGTGCCGGATCCGCGAGGATGAACCGGACGAACGCGTCGAGCTGGGCGGCTTCGCTGTCGCGCATGCAAGCTGAAAACGCCTGCACGCTGGGGTAGCCCAGGCGCTCCCAGTGATAGCCCATCACCTGGAAGAGTCCCCAGCTGGCCGCAGCCAGCGCGCACGCTTCATCGATGTCAGCGGCTCGGGCGAGCCGCATGTGCTCCGCGGCACCGCCTGCATAGCCGCCCCGTGCGGCGTTGATCAGGTTCGGGTACTGGCGTGCCAGCGCGTCAGCGTCACGGCCAGCCACCTTTAGTTGCCGGAACATGATGTGCCGCTCGAACAGGATCACCGGGCGGCCATCCGCCAGGAAGCCGGAACCGCGGCTTTCCACCTCATTCACCGCCCGCAATGCCGCCAGGGGCACCTCCAGCACGTCGGCGGCACGCTGCAGATCGGCGGCGCTCAGATGCGCCGGTTGCCGCGTGTCGCGCTGCAGGGCCAGGAGCGTTTTTGGCCCGGCGATACCATCGACCACCAGGCCGTATCGTGCCTGCGCGGCCCGCACGGCTGCGAGTGTCGCGGCGTCAAAGTCGCCAGTCATCTCCAGTTGGGCGCCACGCTCGCGCAGCAGGCGCTGCAGCTCGCGTACATCCGCGCCAACGTCACCGGCTCGCAGGATGGTCATCGCAGGAACTCCGTAGGAAGCGAACGAGCCAAGAGCCGCCACCGTCGGCCTCCGCCATGCGGAACAGCTCCACCACGTTGCCCCGCACGGCATACAAGGCGAGGCACAGCACCGCGGTGATACCGTTCTGAGCGAGCATGGCCCACTCGTAGCGGCCGAAAAGCACGCCGATGGTCACGGCGCCCGCCAGCACGATCAGCACATAGGCCAGACGCGCGGCCCAAGGCCGGTGAGCGGCGCCTGCGCGTCGGAAGAGCAGCAGGCGCATGGCGATCAGCGCGCACAGCGCTGCCTGGATGAAGAAGAGTATCGTCACTTGTTGCCTCCTTGTCCGTTACCGCGGAAGTAGCCGACGAGGCGGTCTCCATTGCCGGCCACGCGGATCAGCACCAACAGCAGCTTGACGATCACCGCGGAGGCCACCAGCGCGCCGACGCCGTGGCTCACCTCTGCGTCGGTGGGCAGCGCCTTGGCGATCAGCGCAGCAGCCAACGGTGCGGCCAGGCAGCCCGCCACGATGGACAGCACCAGGAAAGCGAGCTTCTTGGCTGTCGACATGTCGTCGGAATTGAGCGCGAATACCGCGGCGCCGGCAAAGGCGCCCAGCACCGTCGCCGCGTCCACGCCCGGCAGCAGGGTGATGGCCCCAACGCCGGTCACGGCAATGGCGGTGGTGGTGCCGGTGGAAATGGGTTCAGCCATGGTCGAATCCTTGGATCAGTCCCACAGCTGCACGCGCTGGACGGCTGGCTGTGGAGAGGTGTCGGGCAGGTCGATGACCGTGCCGTGGGGTAGAACCGGACCGAGATCGGCCAGGCCGGGATTGGCCGCAAGTACGGCCTCGGTAACGCCGGCGGTGCGCCCGTAGACGCGTTGGCAGACCGCGTCGACGGTGTCACCTTGGAGGGTTCGCACGCGCATCAGATCAGCTCCACAGTGGTACGGGTGATGCCCAGCAGGTCGCTGATGGCCCACCGCGCGTCGCGCCGCAGGTCTTCCACCGCTTGCAGCAGCGCCTCGGCCGTCTTGTTGCCGGCCGCCGTGGCGTCGTAGTCGCGGTATCGCTCAATCAGCCCGGCACGGGCCTGGCAATACAGCGCGCGCAGGTAGCGGTGCAGATTGGCAGACCTGCCGTCGACCTGTCCGGCGGGTACCGACTCCAGGGAGGCATGGCCAAAGGCTTGCTGGGCTGCCTTCCAGCCAGCCAGTTCGGCGTTGACCGACAAGGCGGCCTCGATCAGCGCCGCGCGCAGGCGATCCGGTGTCACGGTGCCGTCCTGACGCATGGCGGCCGAAGCCTGGTCGACGTCGATGTCCGGGAAGAATCCATCGTTGGCGATCAGGTTCTGGCCGGCGGCTGCCGCAGCGGTGGCGATGAAAGATGACATGGGTTCGCTGGTCGTGGAGGCGGTGGACGGGGCAATCGTCAGGGTTGGCCGGCATGTGGCCGGTGCGCCCATGGGATGCCCCGTGCCGCCTGATGCGCGGGGTCACGCTCGGTGTCAGCTGCGGCCGTCGCCCTCCTTGGCGCCGGCTGCTGCTGCGTTCTTGATTTCGCGCTCGAGGCGCTCGATATCCTTTTTGACGCCGACCTTGTCGTGCAGCTCCAGTGCACGGCGCAGGTTGCGCAGCGCGAACTCGCGGCGCTCCTGCTGGCGCTCGGCCGGCGTGGTGTCGACCAGTGCGGCATGGGCGTAGCCGACCGCCTTGTGCAGCTTGGCGCGCACTTCGTCGGGCATGTCCTGGTCGTTGACCAGCATGCCGACCTCGCCTAGGGCGTCGACGTCGACCGGCTGTCCGGCTTCCACGGCCTTGATCGTCATGGCCGAATACTCCTCGGCGATCAGGCACGCCGTGGTGCGCTGGTACTGGTCAGGCATCACCAGGCCGTGGCGGATGGCGTAGCTGGCCAGCGGCAGGGCGCCGGCGAAGTCGCCCACGTCGATGTGCCAGACCATCACGTGCATGAAGACCTCGTCCTGCACGCCAGTGTCGGCGTCCAGCACACCCTGCACCCAGGCCGCATAGGCGGGCAGCATGGCGCGCTTGGCATCGGCCTTGCGCTCGATCGACTGGATCTGCTTGAGCTGGCGCTTGTGCTCCGCCAGCTGCGCCAGCATCAGCTCATGGCCCGAAGCGTGGTGCAGCGGGTTGTCGGCCTCGGCGGCGGCTGCCGCCCGCTGCGCGCTCACGCGCAGGAAATGATTTCGGGCGGGGCTCGTCATTCGGCGGCCACCTCGATGTTCTCGGCCATGGCGGCGCACGCCAGGTCTTCGATGACGTACGCGTCGTTACTGGACTCGTAGTTCTCGATGCGGTCGCGCTTGGCGTTGTCGACGATCGTGCGCCGGCGCGAGCCTTCCTGGTAGTAGATCGACAGGTTGTCCAGGCGCGTGACCAGCAGGGCAGCCGGCGGGAAGTAGGGCACCCGCACAGCCGGCAGGTTTCCGATACGCTTCTGGCTCATGATGATGTCGGTCGCCAGCTTCTGCGTCGGGTCGCGGTCCTTGTTCAGCAGCGGAAAATACTTGTCGGCCAGCAGTTGGCGGCCGCACACCACCACCAGGTCGGGGTCTTCGGCGTACCACGGCGCCACCAGGTGGCTGCACAGGTCGAACACCAGGGCGTCGAGGCTGGCATAGTCGCGCGCGGCATCGGTGTCCGGGCCGCCGACGATGATCTTGCCCACCGCCTTGCCATCCTTCATCACGCGCTCCGGGGCTTCCTCGCGCAGGTGCTGCAGCCAGCCCTTGTTGACGTCCTGCAGCATCGGGTTGGTGGCGCGGTTTGACGTGGCGGCGCGGCTCACGCCGTTGAAGCCGATCATGATGCGATCCAGCGCCTGGCGACGCAGGATGGCGTCGCGGATACGGGTCTGGAAGTCGGGGAACTTGGCCCAGGCATCCAGCATGCGGTAAGTGATGTGGGTGTCCGAGTTGGTCTGCTCGCAGCGGTAGTTGCGGTCATCCAGCGTCGCAATGTCGCGGGTCTGGCGGTCCTGCGCCGCGGTGTCAGTGGTGCTGGCCACCGGACCCGACACGCCGAGGCCGATCTTCTCGCCTTCCTGCTCGGTCACCCCGTAGACGTTGATCCTGCCCAGGAATTCGCTGGATTCCTGCACCTTCGTTTCGAGCTTCTGCTGGACGCTGGGCTGCACGCTGAACTTGCGGTCCACGCGCTCGACGCCGTTGATCTCGGCGATTTTGGCTTCGTATGCCGCGTACTTGCGGCGGGTATCGTTGCGCATTGAGTTGGCTCCGGTGGGTTGTTGTGTCGCTGTCCGGGGGCAGGCTCAGCAGTCGGTTTCGATGGCGCTGCCATCGCCGCCGGTGGCGGGCGGGCGACGGCGGAAGTCTTCCTTCTTCTCCAGCGCGCCCTTGAGCGCGCTGAACGCTTCCTTGTCCTTGGCCTGGTCGGCCTGCAAGGCATCCAGGCGCTGTGTCATACCGTCGATGGCCTTGGCAAACGTCTCGCCCAGCGACTGCACTTCCCTGGCGATGGTCTGGACGGCTTCCTGGGTATCGGCGTGGCGCGCATCGTTGCCGGCTTCGGACCTGTCTTGGCGCGCGAAGAGCTTCTTGATGCTGGCGGCAAAACCGGCCCCCGGCGCGGCGCTGGGTGTGTCGGCGGAGAAGTCCAGTTCGACCGGCACGGCTTCGGAGAACAGATTGTTCGGATCCTGCTTGCGCTCGGCCAGCGGGTTGGTCTTCGCCTTGGCGCTGAACTGAAGCATTTCGCAGCCCAGGCTTGCCGGGTTGTCGGTGACGGCCAGGCCAACCAGATAGGCTTCGCCGGTGTCGGCGAAATCCGGGTTCACTTCCATGGAGCAGAACACCTTCTGCCGCGCCTTGTTGAAGGCGATCAGCTCGGCGGTGGGGTCCAGCTGCGCATAGAGGCGCATCTTGCCGCCTTCCTCCTCGGTCTTGAGCGCCAGCACGTCACCGTACGCCTTGAACGGGCCATCGGGCACGATGCCGCGGATGTGCTCCAGGTTGATGCGCGCCCCGTAGGTGTCCGGGTCGTAGCTCGCCGCCATCTGCACCAGCATCTCGCGGTCAATCACGCGGCCGTCGCTGGTCGCGCCTTCGGTGGCAATGCGGAAAAACTTCGGGTTCTTGCCGGCCATGGGTTCCTCTTCGGTCGTGGTTCCGTGTGGTTACGTCGTGCTGCCATGTTGGGCGGGCCGCCACGCGCGGGCAACGCAATCGTGTTGTGCGAAACAGCGCCACAACACCGCTCACGTGGCACGCGCGCGCGCGACCGGTAGCGTTGCGGCATGACTACGCTTCCGCCTCTTTCCATCCATTCATTCGATCCAGAAATGGAGCCGCGGCGCATCGCGCGCGCGCTCTACTGGCAGGGCTATCGGGTCGCGCGCATCGCGGAAATGCTTCGCGTGAAGCCCGTGACCGTGCACAGCTGGAAGCGGCGCGACGAGTGGGACAAGGCTGATGCCGTGGAGCGCATCGGGACCAGCATCGAAGCGCGCATGGCGCTGCTGGTGGCCAAGGAGAAGAAGGAAGGGAAGGATTACAAGGAGATCGATCTGCTGGGCCGGCAGATCGAGCGCCTGGCGCGCGTGCGCCGATACGAGTGCACCGGCAACGAGGCCGATCTCAATCCGAAGGTGGCCAACCGCAACAAAGGCCCGCGCAAGAAGCCGGAGCGCAATGCGATCAGCGACGAGGAGCAGGACCAGCTGGTCGACGCCTTCATGGATTCGATGTTCGACTATCAGCGCGTCTGGTACGAGGCCGGCCTGGTCGAGCGCATCCGCAACATCCTGAAGAGCCGCCAGATCGGCGCGACCTGGTACTTCGCCCGCGAAGCCTTCATCGACGCACTGACCACCGGCCGCAACCAGGTTTTCCTGTCGGCCAGCAAGGCGCAGGCCCACGTCTTCAAGCACTACATCATCCAGTTTGCCAAGGATTCCGCGGGCGTGGAGTTGAAGGGCGATCCGCTGGTGCTGCCCAATGGGGCGACGCTGTACTTCCTCGGCACCAATGCGCGCACGGCCCAGAGCTACCACGGCAACCTGTATCTGGACGAGTATTTCTGGATTCAACGCTTCCAGGAGCTGCGCAAGGTGGCTTCCGGCATGGCCATCCATGCGAAGTGGCGGCAGACGTATTTCTCGACGCCATCAAGCCTGGCGCATGAGGCGTATCCCTTCTGGTCAGGCGCCTTGTTCAACCGCGGACGCAGGAAAGATCAGCATGTGCAGGTAGACGTGAGCCACGCGCATCTTCAGGCAGGCCGGCGCTGCGCGGACGGGCAGTGGCGCCAGGTGGTGACCGTCGAGGATGCGGTGCGCGGCGGCTGCAACCTGTTCGACCTGGAGCAGCTGCGCCGCGAGTACAGCGACGCCGACTTCGAGAACCTGCTGATGTGCGGCTTCATTGACGACACGGCATCCGTCTTCCCGTTGTCGATGCTGATGCGCTGCATGGTAGACAGCTGGGAAGTCTGGGAAGACTTCCGCCACTGGTCGCCGCGGCCGCTGGGCAACCGTGAAGTGTGGGTGGGCTATGACCCCAACGGTGGCGGCGGCGACAGCGCCGCACTAGTGGTGGTCGCGCCGCCGCTGGTGCCCGGCGGCAAGTTCCGAGTGCTGGAGAAACACCAGTTCCGCGGCATCGACTACGAAGAGCAGGCCGCGGCCATCCTGAAGGTGTGCGAGCGCTACAACGTGACCTACATCGGCATCGACCGCACCGGCGTCGGCGATGCCGTCTACAAAGTCGTCCTCAAAACACGCCCGGAGGCACAAGGCTTCACCTATTCAGTCGACGTGAAGACCGGCCTGGTGCTCAAGGCCACCGACGTCATCAGCAAGGGGCGTCTGGAGTTTGACGCCGGCTGGACGGATTTCGCCGCGTCGTTCATGTCGATCCGCAAGACCACCACCGCTGCGGGCGGCCGGGTCACCTACCAGGCCGGCCGCTCGGAAGAAACCAGCCACGCCGATCTGGCCTGGGCTTGCATGCACGCGCTAGCGCACGAGCCGATCGAAGGCGTGACCACCACCAATACCAGCATTCTGGAGTTCTCATGACCCGCAAGAAATACCGCGGCGCGTCCCATGGCGCCGCATCTGTGCCGGCCGAGCCGGCGCGCGCTGCGTCTGTGGAGGCGTTCAGCTTCGGCGATCCGGTGGCTGTCCTAGATCGTCGCGAGCTGCTCGACTACGTGGAGTGCATGCGCGTCGGCGACTGGTACGAGCCGCCGCTGCCCTGGGATGGCCTGGCGCGGAGCTTCCGCGCGGCCGTGCACAACAGCTCTCCGATCTACGTGAAGCGCAACATCCTGGTCTCCACGTTCATTCCCCACAAGCTGCTGTCGCGCTCGGCCTTCGCGAGGTGGGTGCAGGATTTTTTGGTGTTCGGCAATGGCTATCTGGAGCGGCGTGACAACGTGCTGGGCCAGCCCATCGCACTGGAGCCGGCCATGGCAAAGTACGTTCGCCGCGGCGTGGATCTGGAGACCTACCACTTCGTGCAGAACTGGCAGGACAAGCACACCTTCAAGCGCGGCAGCATCTTTCACCTGCTGGAGCCGGACATCAACCAGGAGGTGTATGGGCTGCCCGAATACCTGTCGGCGCTCAATGCCACCTGGCTCAACGAATCGGCCACGCTCTTCCGCCGGCGTTATTACAAGAATGGCAGCCACGCCGGCTTCATCCTGTACATGACCGATGCCGCGCAAAAGCAGGAAGACGTCGATGTCCTGCGGAAAGCGCTCAAGGAGTCCAAGGGGCCCGGTAACTTCCGCAACCTGTTTATGTACGCGCCAGGAGGGAAGAAGGACGGCATCCAACTGCTGCCGGTCTCCGAGGTGGCAGCCAAGGACGAGTTCTGGAACATCAAGAATGTGACCCGCGACGACCAGTTGGCTGCGCATCGCGTGCCGCCGCAACTGATGGGCATTATCCCGAACAACACGGGCGGGTTCGGTGACGCCGAGAAGGCCGCATTGGTCTTCGCGCGAAATGAAATTGAGCCGCTGCAAGAGCGGCTCAAAGAACTCAACTACTGGCTGGAGGAGGAGGTCGTACGCTTTTCAAGCTACCGGCTCTCCGATTGACTCTACTTCGATCCGTCATAAAAAAGGTCGTTGGCTGCGTTCTCCGCTTCCTTCGCTGCAGCAGCGAGTTCCTCTGTGCGATCCGAGGTGAGTTTTGCTGCGATAACATCGGCGATATGCTCGATTTGCGCTTCTCGGTCACCGTTCAAATCATAGGAAAGATAGCCAATTGCGGAAACAGGATCGATGGCGCCTGGGACCCAGTCAGAGCACACGATCGAAATTACATTGCTGCCATAACGCTCTGCAAACTCGCCGGATTCAAACTTCGTCCAAATCTTGCGGGGGTAGTCCTTGCTTAGGATCGCAACTACGTACCTGGCTTCCGCTCGATAGATTGGTGCCAGGTATTCTTCGACGTCATTTGCGACGATGCGATGCTGTTCGTGCATGTCGTAGAAGACCTGGATTTCTCTTTCCATGAGCTTCTCGCAAAGGCGCTCAGCAATTTCACGATTTTCCCCCGCAAACGATAGCGCGAAGTCGTACTTGCTTGTGAAGTCGAGATTGAAATAACCGATCTGTCGCGAAAAATTCGACCAAATTAGATGGCGAATGAAATACAGAAACTTCGGGTCTTCCGCAGTGAGCAACTGGCTCTGTGCATCGAAGTGAATTAGGTTGCCGATCTCAGTATTGTTAGAGATGAGTGTGCGCAAGTGACCTTTTTCGATCACTTGAGAAACACTTCCCTTCATTTTTGGATTCGCTGCGATGGCGTCACGTGTATCCAACACACCCTGCTCCGTGGTTGATAGCCATCTCAGTAGATGCAAATAGGGGGCGCGGCCTTCGCGGCGAAGTCGGTTCCCTGTAGCAAAATCCCGCGCGACTGGGGTAAAGCGCGCTGACAGTTCTCGAATTACGGCCTCACGCATCGCGGGCACGCTCGTCTCAATCGTAACGGTCCCTTGGCAACGCTCAATCACGCCAGCTTGCAAACATGCTTCGTGGCAAAGAATCTGTGCCATCGCAAAGCTTCCTTCGGCCTCGCCCGCGATGTCTTCCCAGGCCGCGATCTCACAGTTCAACGCATATTGACCGCGGTTGATCAGTTCGATCAACCGTTCGATATTGGTCCGCGCCAATCGAATAATTTCAATTCGGTGTAGCAGATCTGGGGCGACGTCAATAAGTGACTGGCCGGCTCTGTTGATACCGATCAAGACAATTTTGGTCCCAACGTCTTCTTCGTCTGCCGCAAGCTTCATCAAGTCCGTCAGCTGCAGCTTCAACTCGTCCGGAAGGCGGTGAAAATCGTCGATGATGACCAAGCCTACGTTTGACTGCCCCTTGAGACCTGCAATGCGGGCGACGTCGGCCGATCGGCGTGCCGATAGCCAGGTGCAGGAGTCCCCATATTGCAGCCGCTCCACTGCTCGTCTGATACACGAAGTCTTACCAATGCCGGACGGGCCCTCCACGATAAGGCCGCGGCCCGGGGTCCGTAATGCAACAACGACACGGTTGAACTCGCTTGGCTCGACAAAGGTGTGCGTCGGTACACCCGATTTCTTGAAAACGTCCTCCAAGCTCAATGCTGGAGGATTTGGGACGGCCTGCTGCGTTGGGGTGGCGTCATTGGGCATAGCTGTGGACAAGACGTGGAGTAAAGATGAAGAGAACCAGAGTCTACATCGTAGTGCGCGCGGTGGAGACCCCGCCTCACCCGCTCGCTTCATCGAGTGGTTTTTATGCAGTTGCATGAAGCCCGCGGAGCCGCGCCAGTGCTATGGGGGCGGGCGGTCGGCAGGGTGCATCGCCTTACGCGGATTTATGCGCCTTCGCTATGCGGCAGCGGTCGCCAGGCAGGGTGACAGGAACCGCCCCAATTGTGCGCTATGCAACACATATGGCGTGATCGGCAAGTTAAGGAGCGGGGAGGGGTCAGGAAAAAGGTAACTTCGGTAACCAGCCCCGAAAAGCGGCGCTAACTCATTGATTTACAAGGGGGAGGTGGTTACCTTGCAAAGGTAATCTGAGGTAACCAAAAAGGTAACCTGGTGCTAAGTCGTTGATTTTATTGAAGGTCGGTTTCTGTAGAGGTTACCTTTCGAAAAGGTAATTTAGTTACCCTAAAGTTACCCCAATGTTACCTTTTTGCAGAAACCCGGAATTCCTTATCTGACAAGGCTTTGCGGACGATTTCCGCGTCGAGGTTACCAAGGTTACCTTTTTCCCGACCCCCCACGACTTTTAGCGGCGCCCTTTTCGATATGCTGTGTTTTTATACAGTAGTAGCTCCTGACGGACGGATGAGATCCCGAAGCTCACAGCAGCATTCCGGGCGCAAGACCTGGTCGACGGCGATCAGGCAGAGCTGCGGACGCGGCGTGCGGCTGGTCATCACTTTCGCGCGCCGTTGACCCCGACAGAGATGCGCGCCATGTACCAGCGCAACCGGACCCCCGAGGTTCGGGCGCTGTTGTGGGAGATTGCGCGGCTGCAGCGCACGGTGCGGCGTGCTGCCCAGTTTGCGGCATGCTTTCCGATCTACGACAGCATGATGAACAGCTCGGCTGCCCACATCATCCTGGCCGCACTGCGGCGCGAGCTGGCCGAGGAGACGTGGATGATGCAGGGCGAAGCTGGTGTCGGCGAGGCCGCGGCGGAAGAGGTGTTCGACAACGTAGACACGGCGGCCGCGCGAGGTGCTCGCCGGCGGCGGTCATGATTGGCAAGGAGACGCTGATGTGTACCAACTACGGCCCAGTGCAGCGCCAGATCCTGCGGGACATCTTCGGAGTCGAGCCGCCGCCTGCCGAGTGGAAGCCCGAGGCTTGGCCAGACTACGCTGCCCCCATCGTGCGCCTGGACGGTGGCGGCCGGCGGAACAGCGTGCTGGCCAGCTTTGGCCTGGAGCCGCGCTCACGCGTTCCGCAAGGCGTCCGCCCCTACGACACCATGAACGCCAGGTCGGAGACGGTGGGGGAGAAGCAAACGTTCAGCGGCCCATGGAAGAAGGGCCAGCTCTGCCTGATTCCGGCCACCGCGGTCTACGAACCCCACTACGAGGCCGGGCCCAAGTCGACGCGGTACAAGATCTGGCTCCCTGGCGAGCCGGCCTTTGGCATCGCCGGCCTCTGGCGCGACTGGCCCGACGGCGCCTACTCGTTCACCATGCTGACTGTGAACGCGGACAAGCACCCCGTCATGAATCGGATGCACGCCTCCGGCAAGGAAAAGCGATCGGTGGTTATCGTGCCGCGGCAGCAATGGAACGACTGGCTGGCGTGCCGCGACCCGGAAGTCGCCCGCACCTTCATGACCCTCTTTCCGGCTGAAGCCATGGCCACCGAGGCGGCGCCCATCGTGCGGCAGACCAAGGAACCCCCTTCCGTGGCCGCCCCAGAGCTGCCGTTCTAGGCGCTTCCACCTGCCTGCTGTCGGACGGCGCCTGATAGCGCCGGCCAAGCGTCGAGCAGAGACTGGCTGCATCAACATCCAGGAGACAGCCATGCCAGGCAAGAACATCCACGTCGTGCCCGCCGGTGACAGTTGGGTCGTTGAGGCCGAAGGCTGGGAGGGCCAGCAACAGAAATTCGCCACCCAGGACGAAGCCATTGCCGCCGGCACTGAGCGAGCCAAGCGCGAGCAGGTCGAGCTCCTGATCCACGGCCGCGACGGCCAGATCCGTGAGCGCAACTCCTTCGGACACGACCCACGAAACATCAAGGGGTGATGCCATGGCCAGCCGGCCGCCGCCGGCGCCGACGCTGGCCGAGCTGCGGGCCATGCTCCTGTGCGAGCGTAAGACCATCCCGCGCGAGCCTGTCGAGCCGCCGCCGGGGCTGCTCTATGTGGACAGCGTCGAGGACGGCGCCTGGCTGTACGGCCATGCGTTAACGCTGGGGCTGGAGGGCGTCGTCGGCAAACGTGCCGGCTCCACCTATCGATCTGGCAAGCGCTCTCGGGACTGGCTGACAGTGAAGCGGCCGGGCGCGGTGCCTCCAGGGCGCTTTTCACGCTCAGTTGCCTAAGCCGGACTGCACCTAAATTGCACCTATGGTGGGCTGGGTTGGCCTTTGGTTACCTTGGTTGACCTTGGTTTTGCAATTTGCGAGTTGCGCAAGGCCTTGATTTATAAAGCGTCTTGGTTTGTCACCAAAACTCCGAAGGCAGTGCTCGCTAAATTGTGCCGGTAGCTCTATCGGTTGACCAGTTTCGAGAGTAGGGAAGCGCCCAACCACATCTGTATCCCTATGCCGTCGCCAAGATTTCACTCGGCGCTAATCAGCAACTCCCAGCCCCATCAGTTGCACGCCGATTGCGGCGTGGCGCTCTGATCCAGTGGAATGGCTGCTGCTGTTTGGCCGGAGCAGTAGTGCGCCCAGTCCCTCATCAACTTGCGCCGGCGCTCAAGCATGTCGCCCCGACGGTAGGCCGCTTCGCTTTCGTTCTGGATGGCGTGAGCCAGCGCCATTTCTGCAAGCGAGTCCGCATATTCCGTGCAGTCCGCCACCCAATCCCGGAAGGTCGAGCGGAAGCCATGCACGGTGACATGTCCGTAACCCATTCGCTCAAGCAGCTTCAGCATAGCCATGTTGGAAAGCGGCTTCCCCTTCTTCCGGCCCGGATAGAGCCAGCCGTCTCGCGCGCCAGGCAATGCTGCCTCAACCAACTCGACGAGGCGATCGGTCATTGGCACACGTAGGGGCAATTCCATCTTCATGCGTTCGCCCGGTACAGTCCAGACGCGATAACGCATGTCGAATTCCTCGGGTCTCGCAAATTGGACCTCCTGGGTGCGGACAACCGTCAGGATTAAGTGCTCGAGCATGCGAGCGGCAGTCCCGCGCTGCTCGCGCAGTTCCTTCATAAAGCCCGGAATTTCCTGCCACGGTAGCGCTGGGTGATGCTTGATCTTTTTGCGCCGATTTTGTTTGGGGAGCAGCTTGTCGAGGTGGCCGCGCCAGCGTGCCGGATTCTCTCCCTCGCGATGTCCGAGCGCCTTTTCGGCATCGAGTATGCATTCGAGGCGCCCACGTAGTCGGAACGCTGTTTCGCGCTTCTTGATCCAGATCGGCTGCAGCACCTGCAAGATCATGGCCGTGTCGACGTCGCGCACGTCTTGATCACCAAGGATTGGGCCTGCGTAGGTGGCGATCGTGTTTGTCCACTGTTGGGCGTGCTTCTTGTTCTTCCACCCGGCACGATGCTTGGCGATGTAGTCGGCCGCTGCAGCCTTGAATAGGCGCGGTCCTGACAATTCGAGCATGCGTTGCCGCTGCTTGGCCTTCCGCGCCTCAATCGGATCGACTCCATCCCGAAGAAGGTCCCGGCATTTTGAGGCTTCTGCGCGCGCTGCAGCCAGCGAGACGGAAGCCAGGGGGCCCAGCCCCATTTCGCGCGACCGGCCGCGTAGCGTGAACTTGAAGATCCAGGAGCGCGAGCCAGTCTGAGAGATCTGGAAATAGAGGTTGCCGCCGTCCGGGTAATGCCCCGGTACATCCAGCTTGCCGATCTTCAGCGCCGTGAGCCGATGCAGTTGCCGTGTTGCCATTTCCCACCCCCGTTCTGACCCCTGTTCGATGGTCGGATTGTGTCGGAGCGGTGTGGAGGCGGCAAGAAGAAAAATACCCCCAAAGCCGCGCCTCTATTGGGTTTCCGGCTGATTCGCTGGAGGGTGTCGGAACGCGGTGGAATGAGGAATGGCGGAAGCGGTGAGATTCGAACTCACGGATGGGTCACCCCATCGGCAGTTTTCAAGACTGCTGCCTTAAACCACTCGGCCACGCTTCCGGAAAAGTGCGGGCATTGTAGCGCGAAAGGGCGGGGCCTCCGGCGCAGTGCCGCATGCAGACGCAACGGTCTGGCCGCGCATTATACAAGCCCCGCGAGGCTTGATGGGGACTTGTGCCGCGGCGTGGAGGCAGCCGTAAATTTCTTGCCACATCTTCTGGCCGTGCTGTCGGGCTCTGTCTGACAAGAAGGAACCTTCATATCGCGCCAGCGCTCATATGGTCGTACCGGGCACTGCGGTGTGTGCCGCATCCCCGGCTTTCGCCAGGCAACAGAGGAGAACTCAAAATGCGAAAAATGCGAACCCCTAGCAAGACATGGTTGATCGTTCCGGTGGCCGCGGCGGCCGCGCTGGCCGGTTGTGCGGCGCCGTATGGCAGCGGCTACGACCAGGGCTACAACACCGGCTACAACGCGCCGCCCCCGGGTTACCAGAACCCGCACACCTCGCAGGCGCCGGCCGGTGCGGTCTACTACGGCCGCGTGGAATCGATCGAGCCGGTCACCACCACGCAGGGCAGCTCGGGCCTGCTGGGCACCGTGATCGGCGGCGCCGCGGGCGGCCTGCTGGGCCACCAGATCGGCGGCGGGCGTGGCCAGACCGCGGCGACCATCGGCGGCGCCGTGGTCGGCGCCGTGGCCGGCAACCAGATCGAGAAGCGCGCCGGCAGCAATACGCAGACGGTCTATCGCGTCAACGTGCGGCTCGATGACGGCCGCCTCGCCACGGTGACGCAGTCGAACCTGGGCAGCCTGCAAGTGGGCATGCGCGCGCGCGTGGCCAACGACATGGCCACGCCGTACTGACGTGCCAGCCTGACGTTTGCCAGAAGTAAAAGGCCACGCGCTTGCGTGGCCTTTTTTTAACGCTGCCGGGGTGCGGGCCGCTCAGTCCTTCAGGAACATCTCCTGCAGGTCATTGAGGAAGCGCCGGCCCAGTTCGGTGGGCCGGATCGTGGTCAGGTCGGCTTCGAGCAGTCCCTTCTTCTCGGCCTCGGCCAGCTGTTTGCTGATGGTGTGCAGCGGCAGCCCGGTGTAGTCGTGGAAGCTCGAGGCCGGCACGCCGTCGGTCAGGCGCAGCGCATTGAGCATGAACTCGAACGGCAGTTCGTCGGCGCCGACGTCGCGCGCTTCCTGCACCGCGTTGCCGGCCATGGCCTGCGCCATGTAGGTTGCCGGATGCTTGTGCCGCATCTGGCGCAGCACGCGCTGCGGGAACGACAGCTTGCCGTGCGCGCCGGCGCCGATGCCGAGGTAGTCGCCAAAGCGCCAGTAGTTGAGGTTGTGGCGCGCCTCGCGATGCGGCTTTGCATACGCCGAGGTCTCGTAGTGCCGATAGCCCGCCGCGGCCGTTCGCGCTTCGATCCAGTCCTGCATTTCGTACGCCGTGTCGTCATCCGGCAGCGCCGGCGGAAACTTTGCGAACAGCGTGTTCGGCTCCAGCGTCAGGTGGTACAGGGACAGGTGCGTGGTGCCGTAGGCCAGCGCGGCTTCGACGTCCGCCTGGCATTCCTGCAGGGTCTGGCCGGGCAGCGCGTACATCAGGTCCAGGTTGATGTTGTCGAAGCTGGCCTGGGCGATGTCGATGGCGCGGCGCGCCTCGGTGCCGCCGTGGATGCGTCCCAGCGCCTGCAGGTGCCGGTCGTTGAAGCTCTGGATGCCGATCGACAGCCGATTGATGCCGCTGGCGCGGTAGCTGGCGAACTTGTCGGCTTCGAAGGTGCCGGGATTGGCCTCCATCGTGATCTCGGCATCGGCGTCGAGCGGCAGCAGGGCTCGGATATCCGACAGCAACCGGTCCATGCCCGCCGCCGACAGCAGGCTGGGGGTGCCGCCGCCGATAAACACGGTATGCACCGGGCGGCCCCATACCAGCGGCAGCGACTGCTCCAGGTCCGCGCGCAGCGCGTCCAGGTAGAGATCTTCCGGAATCTCGTGATTGTCCGCGCCGGGCGCGGCGTGCGAGTTGAAATCGCAATACGGGCACTTGCGCACGCACCACGGGATATGCACGTACAGCGACAGCGGCGGCGAACCGGGCAGGCTGATCTGCCCGGGCTTGAGCCACAGCTGCTTGCTGTCCACGGGCACGGACGCGGAGGCCGGTACGATCGGAATCATCGGGTCGCAGGCTCCGCGGCCTCGGCCTGCAGCCTGGCCACCAGGGCGCGCAGCGCCTGGGCACGGTGGCTGACGCGGTTCTTCTCTTCCGGCGGCAGCTCGGACGCGGTCTTGCCCAGCGCCGGCAGCAGGAAGTGCGGGTCGTAGCCGAAGCCGCCGGCGCCGCGCGGCGCGTCGACGACCTCGCCGTGCCACACCCCTTCGGCGATGATCGGGCACGGGTCATCGGCGTGGCGCACGAACACCAGCACGCAGTAGTAGTACGCGTGCCGGTTCAGCTTGCCGGCCAGCTGAGAAACCAGGTAGGCGTTGTTGGCCGTATCCGACCTGGCCTGTCCCGCCATCTGCGCATAGCGCGCGGAATAGACCCCGGGCGCGCCGCCCAGCGCCTGCACGCAGATGCCGGAGTCGTCGGCCAGCGCGGGCAGGCCGGCAAGCCGGCTGGCGTGGCGGGCCTTGGCCAGCGCGTTCTCGACAAAGGTGGCGAAGGGCTCTTCGGCCTCGGGGATGCCAAGCTCGCCCTGCGTTACCACGTCAAAGCCGAGCGGCGCCAGCAGCGCGCCGAATTCGCGCAGCTTGCCGGGATTGTTGGAGGCCAGTACCAGGCGTTGCATCGCGGGCTCCGTGGCTCAGGCCAGGCCCAGCGCTTCGCGCTGGAGCTGTACCAGCCGGGCGATGCCGGCTTCGGCCAGGCGCGTCATGGCGTCGAGGTCGGCGCGGCTGAAGGGCGCGCCCTCGGCGGTGCCCTGCACTTCGACAAAGCCGCCACTGCCGGTCATGACCACGTTCATGTCGGTGTCGCAGTTGCTGTCCTCGGCGTAGTCGAGGTCCAGCACCGGCACGCCGTCGACCATGCCGACCGAGACCGCGGCGACATGGTCGCGGATCGGGCTGGCGGCGATCAGGCCGTCGCGCAGCATGGTCGCGACCGCGTCGTGGGCGGCGACAAAGGCGCCGGTGATAGCCGCGGTGCGGGTGCCGCCGTCGGCCTGCAGCACATCGCAGTCGAGATGCAGGGTGTATTCGCCCAGCGCCGCCAGGTCGAACACCGAGCGCATGGCGCGGCCGATCAGGCGCTGGATTTCCTGGGTGCGGCCGGTCTGCTTGCCGCGCGCGGCCTCGCGGTCGGAACGCGTATGCGTGGCGCGCGGCAGCATGCCGTACTCGGCCGTGACCCAGCCTTCGCCGCTGCCTTTCTTGTGCGGCGGCACCTTGGCCAGCACGCTGGCGGTGCACAGCACCTTGGTATCGCCAAAGGCGCACAGGACCGAGCCTTCGGCGTGGCGGGTGTAGTGGCGGGTAAGGCTGATGGAACGCAGCGCATCGGCTGCGCGGCCGCTGGGTCGCATGAGATGGTTTGTCCGCAAAGGGTAGAAAGGAGAGACCGCGATTCTACCGCTGCCGGCCGGTGCGCGCTGGCGCTCCGACCCGGCCGGACCTTGCCGGTGCCATCACCGCATCAGGTTGCTGGTCTTGTCGATGGCGGCGCGGATCTCGGCGATGGAGCGCTCGATCTCTTCCTCGGACAGCAGGTCGCTGTCGGTGCCGTTACGCTCGAGGATCGAGGTGGTGAAGGCGTTGAGCGGCAGGGTGTCGGTCATCACCGCATCCTGGCTGGCGGTGTTGTTGTCCAGCTCCCACATCATGGCGATGCCGGTGGTGTTGTCGGCACCTTCGCCGGCCTGCTGCAGCGCCTGGTCGATCAGCGCCGGCACTGCCTGCACCACCGACAAGCGCGACAGCTTGTCGACCAGCACCGGCTCGTCCAGCGGGCCCCACAGGCCGTCGGAGCAGAGCAGGGCGACGTCGCCCGGTTCCAGCCGCACCGGCCCGCCCAGGTCAATCAGCGGCAGGTTGGGGGAGCCCAGGCAGTTGTAGAGCTTGTTGCGCTCGGGGTGGTTGGCCACCTCCATCGGCAGCACGCGCTCCTGCTGCAGCAGGTTCTCGATCTTGGAGTGGTCGCGCGTGCGCGTCAGCAGCCGGCCCTTGCGCAGCAGGTAATAGCGCGAATCGCCGGCGTGGGCCCAGTGGATCTGGCCGTGCTGCACCAGGCAGCAGACCACCGTGGTGCGGGGCACGTCGGCCATCTGGTTGGCTTCGGCATAGCGGTGGATCTCGCGGTGCGCCAGCATGATGGTGTCCTGCAGGAACTCGGCCGGGTTGCGCACCGCGGGCCGCGCCTGCAGCTGGAACTGGCGCGCCAGGGTCTGCAGCGCCTGCTGCGCGGCGACTTCGCCGTGGGCGTGGCCGCCCAGGCCGTCGGCCAGCACCATCAGCAGCGCGTCGCGCGTGAAGCAATAGCCCATGCGGTCCTGGTTGATGCGGCGGCCGCCTTTCCTGCTTTCCTGGTAGACAGAGAATCGCATGTTGGCTGGATGGCTTTCTTTGGGGTTCGATGGCCCGGCCGCGCGCGCGGGCGCTGCGGTCGGGTTTGTGATTCAGTCGACGCTCGCGCCCGGTGCCGGCTCGTCACGCCGGCGCAGCAGCGTCAGAAAGCGCGAGGTCGCGGGCGCTTTTTCCGGCGGCATGGGAGCGGGTGCCGGGGCCTGGGTCGCGGGCGCCAGCGCCTGCTCGCCCAGCGCGTTGGTCTGCTCGCGCAATTCCTTCTGCAGCCGGAATACGCTCTGCGGGCGGCCCGAGGGCTCCAGCCGCAGGCACCACTCGACCAGGTCGACCAGGCCGTTGGTGTAGCTGCTGCGCAGCCGCACCAGCGCCTCGCCCATGCGGTCGTCCTTTTCGCGCTGGTTGGCTTCCTGCGGCGGCAGTCCGGCCATGCAGGCGTAGAGCGTCGCGCCCAGGCTGTAGATGTCGGTCCACGGGCCCAGGTCAGTGTGCTTGCCGTACAGTTCCGGAGCGGCAAAGCCCGGCGTGTACATCGGCTGGAAGCGTGCGGCCTCCATGGTCAGGGTCTGCCGCGCGGCGCCGAAATCCAGCAGGATGGGGGACTCGTCCTCGCGCAGGTAGATGTTGCCCGGCTTGATGTCCAGGTGCAGCAGCTTGTGGATATGCACTTCGCGCAGGCCGCTCATCAGGTCGTGGAACACCTTGCGGATGAAATGCTCGCGCAGCACCTTGGCGCGGCCCTGCTGCCGGGCCGCCAGCACATGCTCCTGCAGCGTCTTGCCCAGCTCGTAGTTCATCACCATGTAGACGGTGGCGTTCTCGCGGAAGAAGTTCACCACGCGCACCACGCTGGGATGGGAAATGCGGGCCAGCGAGCGGCCCTCTTCGAAGAAGTACTTCAGGCCCAGCCGGAACGCCGCGGCGTTTTCGTCGGGCACCACGGGGATCAGTTCGCCCGGGTTGCGCCGCGCCAGCGACGACGGCAGGTACTCCTTGATGGCGACCGGCGCGCCGGTTTCGTCGGTGGCCAGGTAGACGAAACTGAACCCCCCGCTGGCCAACTTCTTTACAATACGATAGTTGGACAGCAGCGTGCCGACGGGCAGCGGTGCACTCTTCGGTTGTGGCGTGCCCTTTGGCTCTGTCATGGGATTAGGACTAGGACCGGAGTTGCCCCCGCGGATTTGCCTCCGGACGGATTTGCCTCCGGATTGTCCGGGCTAATCGGTCACTTGTAAAGAACACAAATACGGGCGTTATTGCCCGCCTTTCAACGTTTTGAGGGCGCCCCCACAGGCTGTGCGCGCGGCTGCCGGGCGGGTGTCCGCCGGGCAGGCCGCGGCCGCTTCGGGCCGGTGCGGCGCCAATCACGAGAACAACCAATGATCCACAGCATGACAGGCTACGGCCTGGCGACGCGCCAGGCGCCATTGACCAACGCGCAGGGCGAGCCCAGCGGGCGCACCGCGTCCGTTTCGGTGGAATTCCGCACTGTCAATTCGCGTTTCCTCGACCTGTTGTTCCGGGCCCCCGAGGAGTGCCGCGCGTTCGAGCCGGCGTTGCGCGAGATGCTGATGGCCGAGCTGTCGCGCGGCAAGCTGGAATGCCGCATCAACCTGCAGCGCACCGATGCCGGCGGCGCCACGCTGGCGCTGAATGACGGGCTGCTGGCGCAGATCCGCGCGCTGGAGACCACCGTGGCCGCCACCTTCAGCAGCGCCGGCACCCTGCGTATGGGCGAGATCCTGCGCTGGCCCGGCGTGCTGGTCGAGCCGGAGCTGTCGCAGGAGTCGCTGCGCGAGGCCGTGCTCGGCGCCGCGCGCGAGGCGCTTGACCACCTGCTGGAAGCGCGCCGCCGCGAGGGGGACGCGCTCAAGGCCACGCTGACCGAGCGCATCGACGCCATGCTGGCGATCGTCGAGCGCCTGACCCCGACCATCCCGCAACTGATCGCGCATCACCAGGAAAAGCTGACCGAGCGCCTGCAGGAGGCCTTCAACCTGGCCGCGCCCAACGGCATGCCGGCGATGAGCCGCGACGAGATCGCCGAGCGCATCCGCCAGGAAGCCACCGTCTACGGCATCCGCATCGATATCGCCGAAGAGCTGTCGCGGCTGCAGGCGCATCTGAACGAAACGCGCCATATCCTGAAGAAGGGCGGCCAGGTCGGCAAGCGTCTGGACTTCATGATGCAGGAGCTCAACCGCGAGGCCAACACGCTGGGCTCCAAGGCCGCCGCCAAGGAGCTGGCCGATGCCTCGATGGAACTCAAGCTGCTGATCGAGCAGATGCGCGAGCAGGTCCAGAATCTAGAGTAAGACAGTCACCGAAACATCATGAGCCCAACTTCTCCATCGGCCTCCGCTCCGACCTCGCACACCGCCATCGACACCGTCTACCCCGGCAACCTCTTCATGGTGGTGGCGCCCTCGGGCGCGGGCAAGTCGACGCTGGTCAACGCGCTGCTGGCGCAGGACCCGGCGATCCGCCTGTCGATCTCGCACACCACGCGCGCACCGCGCCCGGGCGAAGAGGACGGCCGCGAATACCACTTCGTCACGGTGGACGGCTTCCGCACCGCGCGCGACCGCGGCGACTTCCTGGAATGGGCCGAGGTGCACGGCAACTACTACGCGACCTCGCGCGTGTGGATCGAGCAGCAGATGGCGCAAGGCAACGACGTGCTGCTCGAGATCGACTGGCAGGGCGCGCAGCAGGTGCACCAGCGCTTTTCCAACGCGGTGGAGATCTTCATCCTGCCGCCGTCGCTGACCGCGCTGGAAGAGCGCCTGAAGAAGCGGGGCCAGGACGAGCCCAATGTGATCGTGCGCCGCTTGCTGGCCGCGGGCAGCGAAATGGCCCACGCCTCGGAGTCGGACTACGTCATCATCAACGAGGTGTTCGACGATGCGCTGGAGCAGTTGCGCAACATCATCAGCGCCACGCGGCTGCGCTTTTCCTCGCAGAAGGCGCGGCACGCGGAGCTGTTCATCGAGCTTGGCATCCACTGAAACGATGCCTGCCGATGACAGCCGCGCGGGGCGCCGCCGGCGTTTCCCGCCGCGTGCTGTAAAATAGCAACCCAACGTAAGGTTTTGTCCCAAGGTGGATTTGATATGGCGCGTATTACCGTCGAAGATTGTCTGAAACACATTCCGAATCGTTTCGAGCTCGCGCTGGCGGCCACGTATCGTGCGCGCCAGCTGGTGCAGGGCCACACGCCCAAGGTCGAAGCGAAGGACAAGCCGACCGTGGTGGCACTGCGCGAGATCGCGTCGGGCCAGGTCGGCATCGAGATGCTGAAAAAGGTCCCGACCTGATCCACCAGGCGGCCCATGGCTCATCCCTGCATCGTGCCAGCACAGTTCCAGGCTACCCAGCCGGATTCCCCGGGCCGCCGCCATGCCATCGCCGCATCCGCCCTCCAAGCCTCCATCCCAGCCGTCGCCGACCGCGGTCGTGCCGGCGCCTGGCGATGCGGCCCCGCCCGCGGCGCGTAAGCGCACCATTCCGGGCCAGTCTTCCGTGAACGCGCGCACCGGCGCTCCCAATCTTCCCGATCCGCTCGGCGACGATGTCGTCGGCGAGCGCGCCGTCGCACCCGCGCTGGCCCCGGGCAAGGCGCGCGGCGCGGCCGCGCATGACGAACCGGCCGCGGTGCAGCCAGTGACGCCACCGGCAGCCGACAGCCTGTTTATCGATGCAGTGCTGGCGCAGTCATACCGGCACTTCTTCGGCCCGACCTCGCAGCCGGCGGTGCCGCCGCGCCAGCAGGTCATCTCCATCACCCGGCTGATGGAGAAGCTCGCGTACCTGAAGGCGCCCGACCTGGCGCGCGTGCGCGAGGCCTTCCAGTTTTCCGACGAGGCCCACCTGGGCCAGTACCGCCAGAGCGGCGAGCCCTACATCACCCATCCGGTGGCGGTGGCCGAGCTGTGCGCGGACTGGAAGCTGGACGTACAGTCCATCATGGCGGCGTTGCTGCACGACGTGATGGAAGACCAGGGCATCACCAAGAGCGAGCTGGCCGAGAAATTCGGCCCCAAGGTCGCCGAACTGGTTGATGGCCTGACCAAGCTGGACAAGCTCGAGTTCCAGAGCCGCGAGCAGGCGCAGGCGGAAAGTTTCCGCAAGATGCTGCTGGCGATGGCGCGCGACGTGCGCGTGATCCTGGTGAAGCTGGCCGACCGTACGCACAACATGCGCACGCTCGACTTCGTGCCGCCCGAAAAACGCCGCCGCATCGCGCTCGAGACCATGGAGATCTATGCGCCGATCGCGCACCGTCTCGGTCTCAACACGATCTATCGCGAGCTGCAGGAGCTGTCGTTCAAGGTCGGCTCGCCGTTCCGCTACGCCACGCTCGAAAAAGCCGTCAAGGCCGCGCGCGGCAACCGGCGCGAA
Source organism: Cupriavidus nantongensis (assembly GCF_041726985.1). GTDB lineage: Bacteria > Pseudomonadota > Gammaproteobacteria > Burkholderiales > Burkholderiaceae > Cupriavidus > Cupriavidus nantongensis_A. The sequence continues at coordinate 925,016 of NZ_CP168303.1, forward strand.
GTGGTGAAGCGCATCCTCGAGGCCGCGCAGAAGGGGCTGGCCGATGCCGGCATCGTCGCCGAGCTGTCCGGGCGCGAGAAGACGCTGTACAGCATCTACCGCAAGATGCATGACAAGCAGTTGTCGTTCTCGCAGGTGCTGGATGTGTACGGTTTCCGCGTGGTGGTGGAAACGCAGATGCACTGCTACATGGCGATGGGCGCGCTGCACGGTTTGTACAAGCCGATGCCGGGCAAGTTCAAGGACTACATCGCGATCCCCAAGATCAACGGCTACCAGTCGCTGCACACCACGCTGGTGGGGCCGTTCGGCACGCCGGTGGAGTTCCAGATCCGCACGCGCGACATGCACCAGATCGCCGAGGCCGGCGTGGCCGCGCACTGGATGTACAAGCACCAGGCCGACCACGCCAACGATATCCAGCAGCAGGCGCACCAGTGGCTGCAGTCGCTGCTCGATATCCAGAGCCAGACCGGCGATTCGCAGGAATTCCTCGAGCACGTCAAGATCGACCTGTTCCCGGACGCGGTCTACGTGTTCACGCCCAAGGGCCATATCCGCGCGCTGCCGCGCGGCGCCACCGCGCTGGACTTCGCCTACGCGGTGCACAGCGACCTGGGCAACCAGTGCGTCGCAGTCAAGATCAACAACGAGATGCTGCCGCTGCGCACCGAGCTCAAGAGCGGCGACATTGTCGAAGTGGTGACGGCGCCGTACTCCAAGCCGAATCCGGCGTGGCTGTCGTTCGTGCGCACCGGCAAGGCGCGCGCGGCGATCCGTCACTACCTCAAGACCACCAAGCTGGACGAAGCGATCCAGCTGGGCGAGCGCCTGCTGGAGCAGTCGGCGCGCCAGCTCGGAATCGAGCTGAAGGCGGTGCCGCAGTCGGTGTGGGACCGCATGATCCAGTGGACCGGCAACAAGCAGCGCGAGGACATCTTCGCCGACCTGGCACTGGGCCGGCGCGTGCCGGCGGTGGTGGCCAAGCGCATGGAGATCCTGCTGCAGGAGCTGTCCGGCGATGTCGACAGCGCGCTGCTGGCGGCGGTGCAGACCTTTGCCGGCGAGGAAGCACCCGCGGTGCCGATCACCGGCGACGAAGGCATGTCGATGATCTTCTCGGCGTGCTGCCGCCCGATCCCGGGCGATTCGATCGTCGGGTACCTCGGCAAGGGCGAGGGACTGCAGATCCACGTGCAGGACTGCAAGATCGCCAAGCGCCTGCACAGCAAGGATCCGGAGCACTGGATCGACGTGATGTGGGCCAAGAAGACCACGCGCGCCTTCGATGTGTCGATCAAGGTGATGGTGCGCAACGTCAAGGGCATCGTCGCGCGCGTGGCGGCGGACCTGACCGCGGCCGACGCCAACGTTGCCCACGTGGCGATGGAGCAGCAGGACGCCGGCCAGCAGGAAGCCACCTACATGCAGTTCATCATCCAGGTGCAGAACCGCCTGCACCTGGCCAACGTGATGCGCGGGCTGCGCCGCAACCCCGACGTCATTCGCATCTTCCGCGACCGCAACGACAATTAGGCGGGCCCGCGCGCCTATTGTTTCTTCGCGGGGTAGCGAACTTCCAGGATATCGATCTGCTCGACGCCGGCCGGCGTGCGCAACGCCACGGTGTCGCCTTCGCGCGCCTTGAGCAGCGCCTTGGCGATCGGCGAGATCCAGCTGACGTGGTTGTGTTCGAGATCGACCTCGTCCATGCCGACGATGGTGATGGTGGTCTCTTCACCCGACGCATGCGCGTAGGTGACGGTGGCGCCAAAGAAGATCTGGTCGTTGTCGCCCTGCAGGGACGGGTCGACCACTTCGGCCTTGTCCAGGCGGCGCGTCAGGAAACGGATGCGGCGGTCGATCTCGCGCAGGCGCTTCTTGCCATAGAGATAGTCGCCGTTCTCGGAGCGGTCGCCATTCGACGCCGCCCACGACACGATCTGCACCACGTCGGGCCGCTCGACATCGATCAGGTGCATCAGCTCGTCGCGCAGGCGCGCGTAGCCTTGCGCGGTGATGTAGTTCTTGGTGCCGGGAGGCAGCGGGGTTGCGCCTTCGGGAAGGTCGTCGTGCTCGTCGCCCGAGGACTCTTTGACAAATGCCTTGTTCATGGTCCGGATCACTTCTTCAGTCTGCCATTATAGGAAAAGCCCACTGGCGGGCAGCGCCGGCGCAGGCTCGTGACGACCCGTTCCAATAAAGATCGCAAAAAAGTTGGTAGGGGGCTTCACAAAAACGAAAACTGAGTTATAATCTTTTTCTCGCGTGCGGCTGTAGCTCAGTTGGATAGAGTACTTGGCTACGAACCAAGGGGTCGTGGGTTCGAATCCTGCCAGCCGCGCCACCTATGCAGAAAGAAGAGGGCTTCCGGAAACGGAAGCCCTTTTTCTTTGCGGCTCAGCTTGTGTGTACCGTCTTGCCGCGCGCTCGCGTTATGCCTTGCGGTCGCGCGTGTCGCCTCCTAGTCTCGAAGAACCATCATGGATCCGGGAGTCGCTCGCATGGACAACGCTGACTGGCGTGTCGAGGCATATCGCGGCATGGACGTCTATGTCCTTGTGTCGCCGCAGGGGCAGGGTAGCATCGGCCGTTGGGGTTACGAGGTGCGCGTATCGCAGGAAGGTGCCGATCCGGCCGATGCGGGCGATACCGAACTGCTCGCCAGCGGGCCGCAGCAGTTTTCCACGCGCCATGCGGCCGAGGTGGCTGCGTTCGGCGCGGGCTATGCGCTGGTCGATCGCCTGCTGGGACCTGCCGAATAAGCGCCGCTAGCCCTCGCGCGCGCAGCGGTTTATATCACGTTGTGATGTATCGGCTTGCCCGCGGCGGCGAACGATTTGCTGTGCCGACGCAAATAGTGCTTGCCATGCGCCATCGGATCACCCATAATCCATCTCCTTCAGACGCGGGGTGGAGCAGTTGGCAGCTCGTCGGGCTCATAACCCGAAGGTCGCAGGTTCAAGTCCTGCCCCCGCAACCAACACCTTGTACCAGCGGCACCCGCCGCAAGCCTCAAGGCGTGGTTCCAAAGGCCGTCCGGCCAGATTTCCTTAGCGTTTCAAGATCGATGCCAATGCGGCCAGTCCACGCCTGGACTTGCAGCGCATCGACATCAGGCCGGCACGCGTTCCGCCGCAAGCCTGAAGGTGTCGCGCACCAGCGGCTGGTCTTCGCGTTCGGCCGCCTCGGCGCGATCGCGCAAGCGCGCGGCGAGCACCGTCAGCGTTCCCTGAGCCTGCGGCCCGCCGGCGGCCTGGCACTTGGTCACGGCTTCGCGCATCACCGCATCGAGTTCGCCGCTGACGTCGGCGCCATCGAAGGCGCTGACCGAAAGGGCCGAGATGCGTTCCAGGTAGAGATTGACCAGCGCTTCGTCGTGTAGCGGTTCGGACATGTCTGCTCCTTGTCGATGACGGCATACCTCAAACCATTGTAGTGAAGGCGCCGCCTGCCCGGGATCAAACAGTAATGATTCTTGTTCGGGGCCTTTGCGGGCTTCCCATACAATGGGCGCCTGCCGATTTATCCCGACGTACAAGCCATCATGATGCTGCAGATTCCCGACGTATTGACCAAGGCCCAGGTCGCGCACGTGCGCGAGCTCATCGACGCGGCGCCGTGGACAGATGGCAACGAAACCTCGGGCTACCAGTCGGCGCTGGCCAAGCGCAACCTGCAGCTGCCCGAGGGTTCGCCGGCGGCGCGGCAGGTCGGCGACCTGATCCAGGATGCATTGGGCAACCATGCGCTGTTCTTCTCGGCGGCGCTGCCGCTGAAGGTTTATCCGCCGCTGTTCAACCGCTATGAGGGCGGTCATACCTTTGCCAACCATGTCGACAACGCGATCCGCTATCTGCGCGGCACCAGCTTCCGCATCCGCAGCGACCTGTCGGCGACGCTGTTCCTGACCGAACCGGAAGACTACGACGGCGGTGAACTGGTGATCGAGGACACCTACGGGCAGCAGCGCGTGAAACTGCCGGCCGGGCACATGGTGCTGTACCCGGCCACCAGCATCCACCACGTGACGCCGGTCACGCGCGGCGCGCGGGTGTCGTCGTTCTTCTGGATCCAGAGCATGGTGCGCGACGACGGCCAGCGCGCGATGTTGTTCGAGCTGGATGGACGCATCCGCCAGGTGGCGCAGGAACTCGGCCAGGCGCACGAATCGGTGATCGGCCTGACCGGCGTCTATCACAACCTGCTGCGGCGCTGGGCCGACGCCTGAGCGCTGCCGGCGCGCGGTGCTGGGATCAGCGGAGATGCGAGCGCGACTAGTCGTCGCGCCGTCGCTGGTTCTGCAGCAGCTCGATGGGAGAGGGCTGGATGCGCCGTCGCGCCGGACGCAACGCCCGGTTCGGCCACAGCACATAGTTGGTGTGCGGGTCCAGCGGCTTGCCGAAGTACGAGACCCAGACCTGTACGCCCTGCTCGGTTTCGGCAACGATGGCCGCGACGGCACGCGCCGCGGCGGACGGGGACTTGAGCAGCTCGGCTAGGGCTTCGACGCCCTGCACGACATGGTGCTTCACCCCTGCAAACCATGCGTACTGACGCATGGCGGACAACAAACGCTTGGTCATGAACGCGACTCGGGTTGTTTGGAAGTGCGAATGAGACTTTCGTACATCCGTTTTGTTCACAGCAAATTTGTCCGGCAAGTATGACTGAGGCGCCATGTCGAAGGTGTGTCACCTGCTTGCCGTGCGTGGCTCGCGCGCCCTGGTGCCGGCCGCGTCACGCGGGGCGTGGCGGGGCGGGAGCCAAGGCAGAGAGTACCATCGCCAGCCGGTCCAGGGCAGGGTCGATATCCAGCAGGTCGATCGCTCCGAAGCCCAGCAGCAGCCCGGCGCAACTGGGGGGCGGACTGGCATAGCAAGGGTCCAGCGTGGCCAGTTCCAGGTCCGCCAGCCGCGCCATCGACACCAGCGCCTCGGTGGTCACCGGCACCCGCAGCCGTGCCGCCAGGTGGAAGCCGGCCACTGCCGGCAGCGGCTCGAGCCACGGCGACAGGTCGCCCTGCAGCCGTGCCAGCAAGCGCGCGCGGCGCTGGGCATGGCGTGCGTGCGAACGCCGGATATGGCGCAGCAGGTGGCCTTCCGACAGGAAGCGCGCCAGCGCCTGCTGCAGCAGCGTCGGCGTGTACCAGTCCATCAGGTGCTTGACCTTGCGTGCCGCCGGCATCAACCACGGCGGCACCACCACATAGCCGCCACGCAGGTTGGCCGCCAGGGTCTTGGAGAACGTGCCCAGGTAGACCACGCGGCCGTGCCGGTCCAGCGTCTGCAGTGCGTCCAGCGCCTGGCCGCCGTAGCGGAACTCGCTGTCGTAGTCGTCTTCCAGGATCACCGCATGGCGGCGTGCGGCCCAGTCGAGCAGGGCCTGGCGCCGCGCCAGGCTCATCGGCACGCCCAGCGGCGACTGGTGCGAGGGCGTGACATAGACCAGGCTGGCGTCGTTGGGCAGCGCCGCCACCACCAGTCCTTCGTCGTCGACCGGCACCGGCACGACCCGCGCGCCAAGCCCCTGGAACAGGGCGCGCGCCATCGGGTAGCCGGGATCCTCCATCGCCACCACCGCGCCCGGCCCGAGCAGCAGCCGCCCCAGCAGGTCGATGCCCTGCTGCGCGCCGCTGGTGACGAGGATGTCGGTGGGCGTGCTCTGCACGCCGCGGGTAAAGGCGATATGGCGCGCGATCGCCTGGCGCAGCGGCATCTCGCCGGCGGCATCGGCCGGGCCGGGCGTCCGCGTGCGCTCGGCCGCGAGCGCCGCGCGCACGCAGCGCGCCCAGGCTTCGTGCGGAAAGCGGGTGGTATCGGCCTGGCCCGGCTGGAACGCATAGCGGGCGCCGCCCGTCGGGGCCAGGAACGGCGTCGGCACGGCCAGCCAGCGCTGCACCGCCGGCGGCAGCACCGGCGCTGCGGCGATGCGCACCGCCGGCCGCGCCAGGCCCTGCGCAACATAGGTGCCGTCGCCGACGCGCGCGTGCAGCCAGCCTTCCGCCACCAGCCGCTCGTAGGCGGTGGTCACGGTCTTGCGCGCCACGCCCAGCTGCGTGCCGAGCAGGCGCGACGGCGGCATGCGCGCGCCGGCTTCGAGCCGGCCGCCCTGGATCGCGTCGCGGATGTGGTGGACGATCTGCGCGGTCAGGTCGCCGGCGTGGTCCAGGGCCAGGTGCAGTTCCATGGCGGATGGGGTTGATCTCGATTGGTCTACTGATTTTGCCAAAAATTGGCAGTGTACGGAGCCAATGCGGGGGTCTATCTTTCATCCCGTCGGGCGCCGAACAGCGCCCGCTGCATCGAACCTGAATCCAACCTGCTGAACCCGCTCAAGGAGATCGATCATGGAAGAACGGATGAACTGGCAAGACGTGGCCCCCGACGCCTACAAGGCAATGATCGGCGTCGAGGTCTACCTGGCGCGCTGCTCGCTGGAAACCACGCTGAAGGAACTGGTCAAGATCCGCGCCTCGCAGATCAACGGCTGCGCCTTCTGCCTGGACATGCACGTGACCGACGCGCGCAAGCACGGCGAAAGCGAGCGCCGCCTGAGCCTGCTGCCGGCCTGGCGCGAAGTGAGCTGGTTCACCCCGCGCGAGCGCGCCGCGCTGGCGTGGACCGAGGCGCTGACGCTGCTGCCGCAAAGCCAGGCGCCGGATGCGGACTACCAGGCGCTGCGCGAGCAGTTCTCGGAAAAGGAAATGGCCGACCTGACGCTGCTGATCTCGGCCATCAACGCGTGGAACCGCTTCGGCGTCGGCTTCCGTCGCCAGCCGCCGGCGCTCTGAAGCCGCTCTCCCGCCTGCCTGTCTGACCGCTGCGCGCCGGCTTGTCGATTGACAAGCCGGCGCGCGCTGCATTAGCTTCGGTTGCAGCGACTGCACATGTGGCAACGGCCGGCGGCGCCGGCATGGGAGGCAATGTGGCGATACGTCAGGAAAGCTCCTCGGCGCCGGCACCGGATGCCGATCCCACGCCGGTCGCAACCCGGCGCGAGCGCGGCAAGGCGCTGCGCCAGCAGGTGCCGCGCGGCGCGCACGAGGCCATCGGCCAGGTCGACCGCGATCCGGTCGTGCTACTGCAGCTCAGCAGCGAGGGCCGGGTGCCCCGGCTGGTGCCGCTGCGCTACGGCCGCATGATCCAGTCCCCGTTCGCCTTCTTTCGCGGCAGCGCCATCCTGCAGGCGCACGATCTTGCCGGCACCCCCGATTCCGGCCTGTCCATGCAGATCTGCGGCGACTGCCACCTAGCCAACTTCGGCGGCTTTGCCACGCCCGAGCGCGCGCTGCTGTTCGACCTCAACGATTTCGACGAAACCAGCCCCGGCCCGTGGGAGTGGGATCTGAAGCGCCTGTGCGCAAGCTTCGTGGTGGCGGTGCGCCACCTGCGGCATGGCCCAGGGGTGGCGGAAGACGCGGTGCGCGCGGCGTTGGGCAGCTATCAGCGGCGCATGGCCGACTACGCCGGGATGGGCATGCTCGACACCTGGTACGACCGCATCACGTTCGACCGGCTGATCCAGAAGGAAACCTCGCCCGAGGTGCAGAAGCGCATCCGGCGCGGCATGGAGCGCGCCGCCGACCGCACCCATGAATCGCTGCTGCCCAAGCTTGCCGAGCGCATCGGCGAGCGCTGGAAGATCCTCGATGCGCCGCCCGCCGTATTCCACGTGCACGGCAGGCAGACCCTGTTCGAGCCGGGCGACGACTGGATGACCGTGGCCGATCCGGACCAGGCGATCGCGCAGGCGTTCAAGGAATATCTGTCGACCCTGGCGCCGGACCGGCGCCGGCTGCTCGGGCACTTCACCCGCCATGATCAGGCCTTCAAGGTGGTGGGGGTGGGCAGCGTCGGCACCCGCTGCCTGATCCAGCTGCTGGTGGACCAGCATGACAAGCCGTTGTTCCTGCAGGTGAAGGAGGCGACCCGCTCGGTGGTGGCGCGCTACTACAAGAGCGCGCCGTGCGGGCACGAGGGCCGCCGCGTGGTCGAGGGCCAGCGCCTGATGCAGGCGGCGAGCGACCTGTTCCTGGGCTGGACCAGGGGCCCGCGCGGGCGGCACTTCTATATGCGGCAGCTGCGCGACATGAAGCTGTCGGCACAGATCGAACTGATGGATGCCGACCTGCTCGGCCGCTATGCCGCGCTGTGTGGCTGGGTGCTGGCCCGGGCCCACGCCAAGGCCGGCGGCCTGGCCGCAGAAGTCAGCGGCTACCTGGGCCGCAGCGACCGCATGGCCGACGTGATGGTAGGCTATGCCAATGGCTATGCCGACCAGGTCGAGCGCGACTACGACCAGTTTGTCGCCGCCTGCCGTTCGGGGCGGCTGGAAGCGCGCACCGATGCCGACATGGCCGCGGATTTCCGCGTGTAGTGACGTCCCCCGCCAGGAGTCTGCCCATGACCGAAGACACCCTGTTGCAACTGATGACGGAAGTCGAAAAGGAAGACCCGATCGACTACGCCGACCTGCCGTTCGATGACGCCGCGCTGCGCCGGCTGGCCTGCCGCCTGATCGCCGAACGCTCCAGCGAGCTGGAAGCATCCGGCCTGCCGGTGGAGGCGCTGCTGGCCACGATGTGGGCCTCGACCGCCAAGCTGGTGCTGGAGAACCTGGTCCTGAACGCGCGCCTGCTGACGCTGCAGGGCCAGCCCGACGATGCGCGCGCGCTGATCGAGCGCATCGCCCGCCAGTCGCGCGGCGACGCCTGATCCGCTGCTATCCGGCGCTGACATCCGGCCCCGCCATGTGCCGCACCCGGCGCAAGCTGCGGTGCCCCCGCGGTTTCGTTAAAATACCGGTTTTCGCCCAGCCGGCCGCGGCGCGCCATGCAGCGGAGGCGGCTGACCAGGAGGATTTCGGTGATCAAGTGGATAATCGTCGCGGGCTACCTCGGTGCCATCCTGTATGTGCACTTCCGCGGCAAGGTGCGCCTGCGCATCTGGCGCCAGCTGCTGGACCATTCGGCCCTGGTGGCGCCGATCAATTGCTTCATGTACGCGTTCTCGGGCGTGCCGCGCACCCCGTATATCCCGGTCGACAATTTCCCCGACCTGGAAAAGCTGCGCGCCGCCTGGCCGGAGATCCGCGATGAAGGCCTGGCCCTGGCGGCGATGCGCAAGATCAAGGCCGCCGACAAGAACGACGACGCCGGCTTCAATTCCTTCTTCAAGTACGGCTGGAAGCGCTTCTACCTGAAGTGGTACGAGGCCCAGCATCCGTCGGCCGAGCAGCTGTGCCCCAAGACCGTGGCGCTGCTGCGCGAGCTGCCCACGGTCAAGGCGGCGATGTTCGCCGAGCTGCCGCCGGGCGGCAAGCTCAATCCGCACCGCGACCCGTTTGCCGGCTCGCTGCGCTATCACCTGGGCCTGGCCACGCCGAACGACGACCGCTGCTTTATCGAAGTCGACGGCGAGCGCCACAGCTGGCGCGACGGCGAGGGCGTGGTGTTCGACGAGACCTACCTGCACTGGGCCGAGAACCGCAGCGACGCCAACCGGCTGATCCTGTTCTGCGATATCGAGCGCCCGATGCGCTACGGCTGGGCCGCGAAATTCAACCACTGGATGGGCCGCAAAGTCATGACCGCGGCCAGCTCGCCCAACGACGAGCACGACCAGACCGGCATGATCAACAAGCTGTTCCGCTTTGTCTGGCTGGGCGGCCAATACCGCCGCCGCTTCAAGGCCTGGAACCGCCAGCTCTACTACGTGGCCAAGTTCGGCCTGATCGTGCTGGGCGTGGGTTTGATCGTCTACCTGTAAGCAGCAAAAGAGCCGGCGCCAGCCGGCTCTTTCGTTTTGCAGACCTGTTTCCTGCCGGAGATGCCGATGCGCTTTCTTCCCGTCGCCCTTTGGCTGGCCGCTAGCCTTGCCGCGGCCGCCTGCACTACCACGCCCGCCGAGCGCCCCGCCAGCACCGGCGCCGCTATCGGCATGGCCAACCCCGCCTCGGTCAACTGCGCGCAGCGCGGCGGCAAGCTGCAGATCGTGTCGACGCCGGCGGGGCAGACCGGCCTCTGCACCTTTCCGTCGGGCAAGCAGTGCGAGGAATGGGCGCTGATGCGCGGCGAGTGCACGCCGGGCTGAAGCAACGCCCTGAAGCGCCGCGCCTTCAGTCGCGGCGGCGTTCGTTGGCGAGCGCGGCGTAGTGGTCGCGCTTGGCCTGGTACATGCGGCTGTCGGCCAGCTTGACGATGTCGCCCAGGCGCTCGCCTTGCTGGCAAGTGGCGTGGCCGATGGAGAAACTGAGCCGCGTGCCGGGGTAGAACTGGTTGTTCAGTTCGACCACCTTGCCGATCTGCTCGACCACGGTGGCCGCACCGCGCTCGTCGCGTCCAGGCAGCAGCACCATGAATTCGTCGCCGCCGGTGCGCGCCACGCAGGCCTGCTCGCCCACCGCCTTCTTCAGCACCTCGCCGGTGCGGCGCAGCAGGCTGTCGCCGTCGGCGTGGCCGAACTGGTCGTTGACCACCTTGAGCCCGTTCAGGTCCACCGCCACCACGCTGACCGGCCACGGGCCCTTGCGGCCCAGCCGCGCCAGCTCGTCCTCATAGTAGGCGCGGTTGTAGAGCTTGGTCAGCACGTCATGCTTGCCGAGGAACTCGACATAGGCCTCGGCCTTCTTGCGCGCCGTGATATCGGTCAGCGACACCAGCACCTGGTCCCAGTCCGCCTCCCGCCCGGGAAACACCGACCACTGCATGAACACGTCGACGGCGCGGCCATCGAGCGCGTAGTTGATGACCTCGCGCTGCTGCCACAGCCGGCCATGCCACAGGTCGATCAGCTGCTCGGCGAAGTGGGCGCGCATGTCGTCGCGGAACACGTCGCCGAGCCGCGACAGCAGCGTCGCCTTGCTGTCGGCGCCGAACATCAGCAGGGTCTGCTGGTTGACGTCGAGCACCCGGATTTCCTGCATGCAGCGCGAGACAAAGTCGGGATGGACGTTGAGGAAGGTGCGGAAGTCGGTAATGCCGGCGGCGCGCACCTCGTCGATCAGCACCTTGACCGCGCTGAAGTCCTCGACCCACAGCGACACCGGCGAATGCTCGAACAGGCCCAGCGCATACTGCTCGCTGCGGCGCAGCTCGCGCTCGGTGCGCAGGCGCGGGGTGATGTCCTTGATCGACAGCAGCACGCGCTCCCAGGTCTGTTCGTGGCCGGGCATCACCGTGGCCTCCAGCTGGATGTCGAGCCGCGTGCCGTCCAGCGCGTAGTTAACGGTCTGGCTGGCAAAGCCGTTGGCGCCGTCCCACAGCTGGCCGAGTTCTTCGACATGCTGCTCGAACATGTCGTCGCGGAACACGGTGTCGAGGTTGGCCACCAGGTCGTCGAAGTCGGCCGCGCGGAACAGCTCCAGCGTGCGCCGGTTCACCGCGATCACGCGGATCAGCGCGGAACACTGCGCCACCCGCCGCGGATCGGCACGCAGGTGCGGGCGCACGTCGGTGATGCCCTGCTGCCGCCATTGCGCGAAGCACTCGCGCACCGCGCTGAAGTCTTCCAGCCACAGCGACACCGGCGCCAGCTGGAACAGGGCCTGGTAATCGTCGGGAAGGGTGCGGGCAGGGTCGGCGCTACCCTGGGCGGACGGCGCCACGGATGTACTGGTCAAGGCCATTCTCCTTGTTCTTGTCGTGGAGGTGCGCGGCGGCCGTGGCAACCGATGCGATCGGGTTCCGGGGACCAGCCGGACGGGCGCGTGCACACCAGCGCACTAGGATAGGCGAGGCGCTGGCAAAAAGGGAGGGTTGTTGCAAATCGGCGGGAGGCGCTGCGGCAATCTCCGCATCGCTCAGCCCGCCAGCCGCTGCACGATTGCGGCGATCGTGCCGAGCGCGCGCTCGATCTGCGCGGAGCGCGGGGCGCCGCAGTTGATGCGCAGGCAGTGGTCGAAGCGCCCGGCGTTGGAGAACATCACGCCCGGCATCACGCGGATGCCGGCCTGCAGCGCCTGGTCGAACACCGCCTCGGACGAGACCTGCGCGGGCAGCTCCACCCACAGGTGCATGCCGCCGCGCGGCGCGCCCAGCCGCGTGCCGGCGGGAAAGCTGGTGGCGATGGCCTGCGCGAACCATTCGCGCTGCGCGCGCAGCCGCGTGCGCAGCCGGCGCAGGTGACGGTCATGCGCGCCGGATGCCAGGAAATCCGCCGCGGCCATCTGCGACAGCATCTCGTTGGGCCGCGACAGTCCGAACTTCAGCATCTCGACACGCGCCTGCCATTTGCCTGCGGCGATCCAGCCCAGCCGCATGCCGGGGGCCAGCACCTTGTGCAGCGAAGCGCAGTGGATCACGTTGCCGCTGCCATCCCAGGCCTTGGCCGCCGCCGGCGGCGCGTCGCTGTCTGCGGTGGCGGAAAAGCAGTCGTCCTCGATCAGCGCGATGCCGCGCGCCTCGCACCATTGCACTAGCCGCGCCTTGTGCGCGTCGGGCATGATGCAGCCGAGCGGGTTCTGCAGGTTCGGCACCACCGCCACCGCGCGGATGTTGTCGTAGTGCTGCGCGGCCAGCTCCAGCGCCTCGAGCGAGATGCCGGTCTGCGGGCTGCACGGGATTTCCAGCGCGCGCATGCCCAGGCTTTCCAGGATCTGCAGCAGGCCGTAGTAGGTGGGCGACTCCACCGCGATCACATCGCCCGGACCCGCCACCGCGCGCAAGGCGAGGTTCAGCGCCTCGGTGCAGCCGTTGGTAATGACGATCTGCTCCGGCGCCAGCTGCACGCGGTTGTGCAGCGCCTGCCGCGCAATCGCGGCGCGCAGCGGCTGGTAGCCATCGGGCTCGACGCCCTCGCCGAACAGTTGCGGATGCCGGCGCAGCGCGCGCGTCGCGGCACTGCGCAGGGCCTCGGTCGGGTACAGCGATGGCGCGCAGTAGGCGCCGCCCAGGTTGGTGTGCACGTGCTCGTGCTGGCCGCGCGCGAGCAGGCCCGAAATGCGCTGGTGGATGCCGACGTACTGGGCCGGGTCGGGCAGCGCGGCGGCGGGCTCGGACAGCGCGGCCAGCGCTGCGTGCCGCGGCGCGGCGACGAAGTAGCCCGAGCGCGGCCGCGCTTCGAGCAGGCCGTCGCTTTCCAGTTGCCGGCAGGCCTGCAGCGCCGTCGACAGGCTCACGCCGTGCAGCGCCATCAGCGCGCGCACCGACGGCATGCGGTCGCCGGCGGCGAGCGTGCCGGAGTCGATGGCGCGGCGGTAATGGCCTGCAAGCTGGCGATAGAGCGGGGTGGTTTCCATGGCGGCATGGTGGCGTGGCGGGCCGCATCGGTACAGATACAGAGGCGGGGGCGCTGTATCGTAACAGGCGAAAATCCTGGCTGCTGTTCCGGTCGCCGCGATGTGGCCTTGTGCCTGCCGCGCGCGCGAGGCGGTCGATAGGCTGGAGTCCTGTGCCTGCTACCGGAGTCCTGCCATGCCAAGCGATCTCAACGACACCTCTACCGTGATGCCACTGCCGGCCGGCCAGGCCCTGCGGCTGCATGTAGCGGCCGGCACCGTGCTGCACGCCGCCGCCGGCGAGATGGCGCTGGCCGGGCCGATGCAATGGCTCGCCGGCCACTGCCACATGCCGCAACGGCGCCTGCGCGCCGGCGACACCTGGATCGTTCCCGCGCGCGGCTGGCTGACGGTGTCGGCGCTCCGGGGCGGGGCGTTGTCGGTGATGGTGCCGCCGGGGTGGCTGGCACGGTTGCGGGCGCGGCTGGCGCTGCCCTGGCACCGTCCGCGTCCGGCTGCCCGGCCGGTGCCGCTGCGGATTCCCGACCCGGCGCGCCAAAGGCGATAAAATTGCGCTCCGGCCGGCCTGGCACATTGGTGTGCCCAACCCCCCGGCCGCAGTTCCCAGGTTCCCATGCTACGTCTAAGTGAAGTCAAACTCCCGCTCGACCATACCGAAAGCGACCTCGACGCCGCCGTGCGCGCCGGTGCCGCGCAGATCGGCGTCAAGGGAGACGGCCTGATCGGCTATACCGTATTCCGCCGTGCCCACGATGCGCGCAAGCGCTCGGATATCAAGCTGACCTACATCATCGATATCGAGGTGCGCGACGAGGCCGCGGCCATCCGCCGCATGGCCGGCAAGCCGAACTGGAGCGTGACGCCCGACATGGCGTACCACTTCGTCGCGCGCGCGCCGCAGGGCGGTCCGCATCCGCGCCCGGTGGTGATCGGCATGGGCCCGTGCGGCCTGCTGGCCGGCCTGATCCTGGCGCAGTCGGGCTTTCGCCCCATCATCCTGGAGCGCGGCAAGGAAGTGCGCGAGCGCACCAAGGACACCTTCGGCCTGTGGCGCAAGAGCGTGCTCAATCCCGAGTCGAACGTGCAGTTCGGCGAAGGCGGTGCAGGTACTTTCTCGGACGGCAAGCTGTACAGCCAGATCAAGGACCCCAAGCACTATGGCCGCAAGGTGCTGCACGAGTTCGTGCGCGCCGGCGCGCCGGAAGACATCCTGTTCAAGGCGCGCCCGCATATCGGCACCTTCCGGCTGGTCAGCATGGTCGAGAAGATGCGCGCCGAAATCATCGAGCTGGGCGGAGAGATCCGCTTCGAGACCCGCGTCGACGATATCGATATCGACGGCGGCCGGGTGCGCGGCCTGAAGCTGTCCAACGGCGAGTATCTTGTGGCCGACCACGTCATCATGGCGGTGGGCCACAGCGCGCGCGACACCTTCCAGATGCTGCACGAGCGCGGCGTGTTCATGGAGGCCAAGCCGTTCTCGCTGGGCTTCCGCATCGAGCATCCGCAGGGGCTGATCAACCGCAGCCGCTTCGGCAAGTTCGCCGGCAACAAGCTGCTGGGCGCGGCCGACTACAAGGTGGTGCACCACTGCAGCAATGGCCGTTCGGTGTACAGCTTCTGCATGTGCCCGGGCGGCACCGTGGTGGCCGCGGCGTCGGAGCCGGGCCGCGTGGTGACCAACGGCATGAGCCAGTACAAGCGCGCCGAGCGCAACGCCAATGCCGGCATCGTGGTCGGCATCACGCCGGAAGACTACCCGGGCGGCCCGCTGGCCGGCATCGAGTTCCAGCGCAAGTGGGAAGAGCGCGCGTTCGAGCTGGGCGGGCGCAACTACAACGCGCCGGGCCAGCTGGTCGGCGACTTTATCGCCGGCCGCGCGTCGACCTCGCTGGGATCGGTCGAGCCTTCCTACAAGCCGGGCGTGACGCCGACCGACCTGAGCACGTCGCTGCCCGACTACGTGATCGAGGCGATCCGCGAAGGCATTCCCGAGATCGACAAGAAGCTGCCCGGCTTCGCGCTGCACGATGCGGTGCTGACCGGGGTCGAGACACGCACCTCGTCGCCGCTGCGCATCCGCCGCAACAATGATGACTACCAGAGCGTCAACGTCAAGGGCCTGTACCCGGCGGGCGAGGGCGCGGGCTATGCGGGCGGCATCTATTCCGCGGCGATCGATGGCATCGAAGTGGCCGAGGCGGTGGCGCTCAGCATCGTTGGCGGCGCTGGCGGCGTCGGTGGCTAAAGGCGCGTCACGCTGCGTCGATAACCAACCGGTGGGCTGCGGTGTGTCCACCGGCGATGGGCTCACGTCCCGCCGCGTTGCGAGCGGCATTGCGAGGCGGCTACCCCACCAAAGCAGGGGCAGCCCGATGGAAGTCGTCGCGCTACATTAGCGGCGCCCTGCGTCCTGCAAGACGTCAGGCACAAGAACAAGACGCCCAAAAAACAAAATTTACGGGAACATGCGGTCATCTCTGTCGTTGGTCCTCGTCAGCACTTGCCTGGCGAGCGGTTGTGCGTCGATTGTCGGCGGCACGACCCAGGTAGTCTCCGTCGAAACCCACCAGTCCCAAAGCCCTGTCACCGGCGCACGATGCGAGATGGTGAACAGCAAAGGCACCTTCCATGTAACCACTCCCGGCACCGCCACGGTCAGCCGGGCCTACGGCGACTTGATGGTTCGCTGCGACAAGGATGGCATGGAAACCGGCCAGGCCACGGTGGTATCGGCCACCAAGGCGATGGCGTTCGGCAATATCATTTTTGGCGGCGCGATCGGCGTGGCGGTGGACGTTTCGTCCGGTGCGGCCTATGACTATCCGGAACTGATCCGCGTGGGGATGGGCGAGACCGTGGTGATCAATTCGCGCGACGTGGCCCCGGCCACGTTGGTCGCGGCCAATGCCGAAAAGCCCGCCACGGCGGTGACTGGTTCCGGCGCGCCGCAGAGTCCGTCTGGCGCTGACACCAAGGCATCGGCTGCGCCAGCGGCGCCGCTGGCCATCACGCAGACCGGCGCGCGCAGCGCGCAGCCGGTGGCCATGGACGACCTGCGCCACCTGTTGCCGCCGCGCTGAGGTTCGTGGTGCCAGGGGTGCCCTGGCAGTCGTCCTCCGTCGCCTTCATTGCTGTTTCGTTTCCCCGCCATATCCATGCGCCTACGTTATCTGCCTGCTGCCATCGGCCTGCTTTGTATCGCTGCCACGCCTGCCATCGCGGTGGGGGCCGAGCCATCGCTCTCGACTGTTTCGCAGAGCATCTTTGCCGTACGGCCCGCAGGAAACGCCGCTGGGCGCGGGCCTGGGCGTGGTGATTGCGCCGGGGCAGGTAGTGACTGCATGCCAAGTGCTGGCCGGCGCGCGCTCGATCGCGGTGCGGCGCGAGAACATCAGCTACGGCGCCTCGCTGGAAGCGCCCGATGTCGAGCGCGGGCTGTGCCTGCTCAAGGTACCTAACCTGAGCGCGCCAGCCGCGCAGATCGCGTCCGGGGCAGCGCCCGGATTCGGTCAGAAGGTGTTGGCGGCCTCGGTCGCCGGCACCGCGGTGAGTTTGCGCCAGGCAACCGTGGCGGGCCTGCAGGCTGCCACCAACGGTAAGCTCGACCGTATCGAGGCATCCGTCGCACCCGAGGACGGCGCGACCGGCGGCGGCCTGTTCGATGAGACCGGACGCCTGATCGGCATCCTGGTTGGCGCGCCCGGGCCGGCCACGGCGGGGGCTCAACTGCGCCAGGCGGCAGTGCCTGCATCGTGGATTCCGGAGATCCGCGCGCGCGGCGCCGCAGCGCTGGCGGGCTACCGGCCCTCTGCCCCGGCGCCTGCGACTGCAATGACTGCGGCATCCGCCGCGGCGCAAGCGCCCGCTGCGGCGGGCGTGTCGGCCGGCGCCAGCGCGGGCTCGCCGCGCGTTGGGGAGGAATGGCGCTACCAGCTGACCGACACCCTGACCGGCACACGCCAGGAGGTGCGGTATCGCGTGGACCGTATCGAAAACGATCGCGTCATCTTTAACCAGGGTGGCCGGATCGAGCTGATGGATGGCCGCGTCGATCGCATTGCCACGCCGGCAGGCGGAGAGTTTGACTCGGCCGCGCCGCCGGGCGGATGGGTGCCGGCCAACGTGAAGGTCGGCAACCGCTGGCGGGTGTCGTATCGTCAGGCCGGAACCGGCTTCGAGACCCAGCTCGATGGCGTGGCCACCGGTGAATCCACGGTACGCGTGGCCGCCGGCGCCTACCGCGCTATCCGTATTACCTACGACGGTTATGTGCAGCGTCCCTTCTATGGCTTTGGCTCGAACGGAGCCGGCCCGGTCCCATACAAGGCGGTGGTCTGGTATGCGCCCGAACTCAGTCGCGTGGTGTTGTTCACGGCAGAGTTCACGTCGCGCTATGAGCGGACCAACGAAAGGCTGGAACTGGCGGCACACCGGCTCGACTGAGGGCGGCGGGCGCCATGCCGGTGCCTGTTCAAACAATCGCGCGAGCGTTACGACTACACTGCAGTCCGCTTACCGGCTTTTGCAGTCAAGCCTGCTTCAGGTAAGCCGCGGCCCCTAGCGCCGCGGTGCGGCCACTGGCGAAGCAGGCCGTCAGCAGGTAGCCGCCGGTGGGCGCTTCCCAGTCCAGCATCTCGCCCGCGCAGAACACGCCGGGCAGGGCGCGCAGCATCAGGCTGGCATCCATCGCTTCGAAGCGCACGCCGCCGGCGCTGCTGATGACCTCGTCGATTGGGCGGGGGCGCAGCACGCGCAGGGGCAGCGCCTTCAGCGACACGGCCAGCGTGCCGGGATCGAGCATGGCGTCGCGCGACAGGCATTCGCGCAGCAGGCCGGCCTTGACGCCGGTGATGCCGAGGCGGCTCTGCAGGTGGCTGGACAGCGAACGCGAGCCGCGCGGATGCTCGACCTGCGCGCTGACCTGTTCGGCGCTGTGCGAAGGCAGCAGGTCGAGGTGGATGGTGGCCTCGCCATCGGCTTCGATGCGGTCGCGGATCGGTGCGGAAAGCGCGTAGACCAGGCTGCCTTCGATGCCGTCGCGGCTGATCACGAATTCGCCCTGGCGGTAGTGCGCGTGTCCGTCACGGTCATTCAGCGCGATCGCCACCGGCTTGACCGGCGCGCCCGCAAAGCGCGCGGCGAAGTCCTCGCTCCATGCCACGTCGAATCCGCAGTTTGCCGGCCGCAGCGGCGCGATCTCGACGCCGCGCTCGGCCAGGCGCGGCACCCATGCGCCATCGGAACCCAGCCTGGCCCAGCTGGCACCGCCCAGCGCCAGCACCACGGCGCGTGCGTGCACGACCGTGTCGCCGTGCGGCGTGGCGAAGCGCAGCGCATGCCCGGCGCCGTCGCCATCGTCCCAACCCAGCCAGCGATGGCGCATATGGAACTGCACGCCCGACTCGCGCAGCCGGTGCAGCCACGCGCGCAGCATCGGCGCGGCCTTCATGTCGGTGGGGAAGACGCGGCCGGAGCTGCCAACGAAGGTCTCGATGCCGAGTCCATGGACCCAGTCGCGCAGAGCCTGCGCGCCGAAGTCCGCCAGCATCGGCGCCAGCTGCCCAGTGCGCGCGCCGTAGCGGCCCAGGAAGGCCGGCTCCGGCTCGGCATGGGTCAGGTTCATGCCGCCCTTGCCCGCCATCAGGAACTTGCGGCCGACCGACGGCATGGCGTCATAGACCGCCACGCTGGCGCCCTGCGCGGCCAGCACTTCGGCCGCCATCAACCCGGCCGGGCCGCCGCCGATCACGGCAACGTCTGGAGTGGCTGGGGCAGGGGCGGGTGTGGTGGGAGAGGGCATCGGCGGGGCTCGGGAGGGTGGGGTGTTTCCGCCGCGGATTATAGAGCCTGCGGCAGCGCTAGAATGACGCTTTGCCACGCCTTGCCATCATGTCTTCCGCCACGCACTCCGCCCGCCAGCCCGACGATGCCGTTATTGCCGCCACCCGCCATTGGCTGGAACGCGCGGTGATCGGGCTCAACCTGTGCCCGTTCGCCAAGAGCGTGTACGTAAAGGAGCAGGTGCGCTACGTCGTCAGCGCCGTCACCGAGGCGCCCGACGTGATGGATGACCTCGAGCGCGAACTGCGCCTGCTGGCCAATGCCGACCCGGCGCAGATCGACACCACCCTGCTGATTCTGCCGCACGCGGTGGCGGATTTCCTCGACTTCAACGACCTGCTGTACTTCGCCGAGCGCCTGCTCGCCAGCCTGGGGCTGGAAGGCACGCTGCAGCTCGCCAGCTTCCATCCGCACTACCAGTTTGCCGGGACCGAGCCGGACGATATCGAGAACTACACCAACCGCGCGCCGTACCCCATCCTGCATCTGCTGCGCGAGGACTCGATTGCGCGCGCGACGGCGGCGTTTCCCGACGCGGCGGACATCTACGAGCGCAACCAGGCGGTCATGCGCCGCCTCGGCCACGAGGGCTGGCAACGCTGGATGTCGGGCGAGGACGAACCCGGGTCCGAGGCCGGGGAAGGCGTAGTTACGCCGCCGCGACCGGCTCGGTGAAGAAGCGCTCGCGCATTTCTTCCAGCCCCAGCCGGGCCAGCACCTCTTCCAGCCGCTCGGCCGGGCGGCGGCGCGGCAGGTCCTTGTACTGGGCGATGATCAGCTCGTTCTTCATCGAGTGTTCCCAGCCCACCAGCTCGGTCACGCTGACCTGGTAACCGTGCGCCTCCAGCTGCAGGCAACGCAGCACGTTGGTCACCTGGCTGCCGAACTCGCGCGTATGCAGCGGGTGGCGCCAGATCTCGGTCAGCGGATTGCCCGCCAGCAGCTTGCCCTTGTGCTTGCGCAGCACGCTGGCCACCTCGGCCTGGCAACAGGGCACCAGCACGATGTGCTGCGCGCGCTTGGCCAGCGCGAAGCGGATGGCGTCGTCGGTGGCGGTATTGCACGCATGCAGCGCGGTGACCACGTCGACGGTGGGCGGCAGCTGCGGCGAGGTGATCGATTCCGCCACCGACAGGTTCAGGAACGACATCCCCGGAAAATCCAGCCGCGCCGCGAGCGCCTGCGAGGTCTTCACCAGTTCTTCACGAGTCTCGATGCCGTAGATATGCGAGTCGTCCTGCAGTGCCTTGAAGAACAGGTCATAGAGGATGAAGCCCAGGTATGACTTGCCGGCGCCGTGGTCCACCAGCGTGACGCGGCCGCGCGCTGCCTTGACCTCCTGCAGCAGCGGTTCGATGAACTGGAACAGGTGGTAGACCTGCTTGAGCTTGCGCCGGCTGTCCTGGTTCATCTTGCCGTCGCGCGTCAGGATATGGAGTTCCTTGAGCAGCTCGATGGACTGGCCGGGGCGGATTTCGTGGGTATTTGACATGGAGAGGACTGCACAGGCTGCGGAGCGCGGCGCGCCCCGAATGGCGACAGTTTACCGAAAACCCGCCCGGTGCCCGCCGCGCGGCTGTTGTGCGCTAAAGTTCCCGGCGCGCCTGCCGTTGGTGATGAATCGATAACAAGCAGAGCGCCGGCAGCCGCCGTCGCCGCCAGACGATTCAGGGGACGCATGACGCATGAATCGGGACTGCGCCTGGAGCTTGCCGAGCCAGGCGAACAGGTGCACGCACGCTACACGCCGCAGCCGGGCCGGCTGCCGCCGGACCCAGCCACGCTGCAGCAGTGCCTGGAGGGACTGGGCTGGTCTGGCGCGCGGCTGGATGCGCGTGCGGTGGCGCAGTTCCTGGCGCAATGCCAGCGGGCCGAGCATGAGATCGATGCCACCATCGGCGCGCTGGTCGACGGCGCGTTCGAACTCGACATCAGCGCCGACGGCCTGGCCGTGCGGCTGACGCTGATGCCGCCAGAGGGGGGGCGGCCGGTCAGCGCGGAGGAGATCCGCCGCGCCGCGGCGGAGCTCGGCGTGGTGGCGCCGATCCAGGCGCTCGCACTGGACGCCGCGCTGGCCGAAGGCGGCTGCGAATTGCGCACCATCGCCGCAGGGATTGCGCCGCGGCAGGGCGAACCGGCGCGCTTCATCAACCTGCTGGAGCCACGCAAGCCGGCGCACAGCGACGACGATGCCGGCAAGGTCGACCTGCGCGAGCTGGGCAACCTGCTGCTGGTGAGCCCCGGCACGCCGCTGATGCGGCGCATTGCAGCGGTGCCGGGCCATGCCGGGGTCGACGTGTTCGGCAAGCCGATTGCCGCCGATGCGGTCGACGACCCGCCGTTTGCCGAGGGCCTGACCGGCGCGGCGACGGATCCGGACGACCCCGGACTGCTGCGCGCGGTGATCGCTGGATCCCCGGTGGTCGGCGTCTACGGCATCTCGGTCAGTCCCGTGGTGCAGGTGGAATCGGTGGACCTGCACTCCGGCAACGTGGCGTTCGACGGCACGCTGCGCGTCTCGGGCGACATCCGCACCGGCATGTCGGTCAATGTCACCGGCGACGTGGTGGTCGAAGGCACCATCGAAGCCGCCAGCGTCGAGGCCGGCGGCAACGTCGTCGTCAAGGGTGGCATTATCGGCAAGTCCGAAAGCGCTCATGCCGAAGGCGGCATCAGCCGCGCCAGCGTGCGCTGCAAGGGCGTGGTGAAGGCGCGCTTCATCGAGAACGCGGTGGTCGAGGCCGGCACCGAAGTCACCGTCGACAGCGGCATCCGCCAGAGCGACGTCGCCGCGGGCCAGCGCATCGTGGTGGGCGGCACCGGCGTGCAGGGCAGCATCAGCGGTGGCCGCAGCCGCGCCTTGCTGGCGGTGCGCGCCGCGGTGCTGGGCGCGCCGGCCGGCACCGCCACCAGCATCCAGGTGGGCCTCAATCCCTATGCCGACGCGCAGCGCGCCGCGCTCGAGGCCGAGCGCCGGCGCATGCTGGAGGAGCAGAACAAGGTCAGGCAGCTGGTGGACTTCTTTGCCAAGCACCCCGAGCGTGCCGTCGGCGACCTGCGTGAAAAGGCGCGCGCGACGCTGTTCAAGCTGTCGCGCGACCTGTTCGAGCTGGAGGCGCGCCTGACCGAGCTGGGACAGCAGATGCAGCCCGCCGCCGATGCCGTCATCGACGCCCCGCGGCGCATCCATGGCGGGGTCACGCTGCAGGTGGGCAGCCGCGTGCTCAAAGTGATGGAAGACAAGCCCGGCGGCCAGATCCGGCTGCTCGACGACCGCATCACCGTCGGCTGAAACGCGCGCCTTTTCGATCCCGCTTTGATCCGCGGGGATTTGTACTATCCTGCAGGTATGTCCTGGGGTGCCGCAGGATGGGCGATCGAGCTAGTGTTGGGCAATGAATGCAGAAGCGGATCAGCACTCTGTGGAAGCGTTACACCGAACCGACACACGTGGCACTTTGAATGAACGGGAAGGCCAGCCATCGCGCTGGCCTTTCTGTTTCCTGCAGCCCATTCGGCAAGTACCGGGAGCGTGGCACGGACGGCTTGCGCTTATGCCGCCCACAGCCGCAACTCGTGCAGCCCGCTGCGCGCCACGCGTGTGCCAGGCGCGCGTCCCTGTGCTTCGAACATGGCTTGCAGCCAGGCCATGTCGACTTCGCGCGCATACGCCAGCCGGAAGTGGCTGCGCCGCAAGGGCACCAGCCGCAGGTCCGCGCTGCCGCCGTCATCGAAGCTGACGAATGCCATCAGCGCCAGGTCCGGGCGGTAGCTATCGTATCCACCAATGCCCTCGTAATCGTTGATGAAATCGCCGCAGCCGTACAGGATCGGCTTGCCGGCATGCAGCTCGATGCCGAGCGGGTGATGCGAGGAATGGCCGTGCACGATGTCGACGCCGGCGTGCTCGACCAGCGCGCGGGCGAAGGCGCGCTGCGCGGGATCGATGTGGTAGCCCCAGTTCGGGCCCCAGTGGATCGACAGCACCATCACATCGCCAGGGCACCGCAGCTGATGGACTTGCGCGGCAATGCGTTCTTGCGAGGCCGCGGACCAGTCGTCCAGCAGGTTCACCCCCGAGTGCCCCGCGGTGGCGCGCCACGCCGCCGGTGTGCCGGCATTCGGCATGGCGAATGCAAGCACCACCACGCGACCACCGCCGGGCCGCGGCAGCACCGCGGCGCGTGCGGCACTGGCCTCGTCGGGGCCGGCGCCGGCGTGCGCGATGTGCGCGCCATCAAGCGTGTCCAGCGTATCGGCCAGGCCAGCGCGGCCCCAGTCCATCACATGGTTGTTGGCCAGGACCGCGCAGTCGATGCCGGCAGCCTGCAGGCAATCGACGTTGCGCGGATGCATGCGGTAGTGCACGGCCTTGCCGGGCCAGGCATCGTCGCTGGTGGTGACGGCGGTTTCCAGGTTGACGATGCGCGGCCGCGCGGCGCGGCTTGCCAGTTCCGCCAGCGCGTCGCCCCACGGATAGTCGGGCCCAGCGGGGCGCGCGATCGGGCCGGCCTTGCGTTCCGCCAGGCGCACGTAGTCGAGCGCGGAATGCACATACGATTCATGCAGCAGCGGCTGGCTGGGATGCGCCAGGATCTGGTCGATGCCGCGACCCGTCATCACGTCGCCGCACAGGAACAGGGGAGGTTGGCTGGCAGTGTTCATCGTGCAGGCGCACGGCGCGCGGGCACCGTGCCGCCGTGCCTCCATGATAGGCCGCGCGGCCACCGCAGGATTTGGCCTCACCCGCGGAATGCGCCGGGACGCAGCGCGCATTTACATTCCGGCGGTGCCTGCCTTAAATGATGAAGTCATCGGTCCTCGTGGCCATTTTTTTGCTCGTGACGCCGCGTGCCGTCCGATGTTTCCAACCAGCATCGGGAGGCAAATCATGGCCCAGCCATCGCAGGAACATATTGAGGCACTCAAGGCGCAGTTGCGCGGACGCTTGCTGCAGCCGGGCGACGGCGGCTATGACGACGCACGCCAGATCTGGAACGCGATGATCGATCGGCATCCGCAGTGGATCGTGCAGGCTGCGGGCGCTGCCGACGTTGCGGCGGCGGTGAACTTCGCGCGCGAGCACGGCGTGCTGCTGTCGGTACGCGGCGGCGGCCACAATATCGGCGGACTGGCGATCTGCGAGGGCGGCATGGTGCTGGACCTGTCGACGATGCGCTCGGTGCGCATCGATCCCCACGCGCAACGCGCATGGGTAGAGCCGGGCGCCACGCTGCGCGACTTCGACCACGAAGCGCAGGCGCAAGGCCTGGCCACGCCGCTCGGCATCAACTCCACCACCGGCGTCGCCGGGTTGACGCTGGGCGGCGGCTTCGGCTGGCTCAGCCGCAAGTTCGGCACCACCGTCGACAACCTGGTGTCGGCTCAGGTCGTCACCGCCGACGGCAAGCTGGTGCGCGCCAGCAGCGACGAGAACGCCGACCTGTTCTGGGCGCTGCGCGGGGGCGGCGGCAACTTCGGCGTGGTGACGATGTTCGAGTTCCGGCTGCATCCGGTCGGGCCGCAGGTCTATGGCGGACTGGTCGTCTATCCGCTGGAGCAGGCCGCCAGCGTGCTGCCGGCCTATCGCGAACTGTATGAATCGATGCCCGACGAACTGACCGTGTGGGTGGTGCTGCGGCAGGCGCCGCCGCTGCCGTTCCTGCCGCCCGAGGTGCACGGCAAGCCGGTGGCGGCGCTGGCGATCTGCTATATCGGCCCGCCGGAGCAGGGGCCGCAACTGGTCGAGCCGCTGCGCCGGCTCGGCACGCCGTATGGCGAGCACCTGGGGCCAATGCCGCTCACCGCGTGGCAGCAGGCCTTCGATCCGCTGCTGACACCGGGTGCGCGCAACTACTGGAAGTCGCACAACTTCGCCGGGCTGGACGATGGGCTGATCACGATGCTGATCGAGCAGATCGGCAAGCTGCCGTCGCCGCAATGCGAGGTCTTTATCGGCGCGATGGGCGGGCAGACCAATCGCGTCGCCCCTGACGCTACCGCCTACGCCAACCGCGACGCCAAGTTCGTCATGAACCTCCACGGGCGCTGGGACAGCCCCGCGGACGACGACCGCTGCATCGGCTGGGCGCGCGAGGTGTTCCGCGCGGCCGCGCCGTTCGCGCTGGGCAGCGTCTATGTCAACTTCCTCACGCAAGAGGAAGTCGACCGCGTCGGTGCCGCCTATGGGCCGAACTACGACCGGCTGGTGGAAGTAAAGCGGCGCTACGATCCCGACAACCTGTTCCGCCATAACCACAACATCAATCCCGCGGGCTGAAAGGCGTATCACGCGCGGGGCGGGGCAGGGCAACCTGCTCCGCCTTCACGCGGCTGCAATACGGCCATGCCAGCATCGCCGCGAGCGCGTTGTATCCACAGGGAGAGCAAGAAGATGAGACCGGGTGAAGCAGAGCTGGTGCGGCGCATCCACAACGAGGTGGCCGACTACTACGACGAAGAGATCGAACTGGAACTGGACGACCGCGAGGCCAGCGAGGCCTTTGGCGATCCTGTGCACCTGGACGACCAGGCCGAGCAGGACGACCGCCGGAAATATTTCCGCGAGCTGTTCCGGCTGCAAGGCGAACTGGTGCGGCTGCAGAGCTGGGTCGCCGCCACCGGGCACAAGGTCGTGATCCTGTTCGAGGGGCGCGACGCCGCCGGCAAGGGCGGCGTGATCAAGCGCATCACCCAGCGGCTGAACCCGCGCGTCTGCCGCGTCGCCGCGCTGCCCGCGCCCAACGACCGCGAACGCACCCAGTGGTACTTCCAGCGCTACGTCGCGCACCTGCCCGCCGCCGGCGAGATCGTGCTGTTCGACCGCAGCTGGTACAACCGCGCCGGGGTCGAGCGCGTGATGGGCTTCTGTACCGACGACCAGTACGAAGAGTTCTTCCGCTCGGTGCCAGAATTCGAAAAGATGCTGGTGCGCTCCGGCATCCAGGTGATCAAGTACTGGTTCTCGATCACGCATGACGAGCAGCGCCTGCGCTTCCTCAGCCGCATCCATGACCCGCTCAAGCAGTGGAAGCTCAGCCCGATGGACCTGGAATCGCAGCGCCGCTGGGAAGACTACACCCGGGCCAAGGAGATCATGCTCGAGCGCACCCACATCCCGGAGGCGCCGTGGTGGGTGGTGCAGGCCGACGACAAGAAGCGTGCGCGGCTGAACTGCATCCATCACTTGCTGAGCCTGGTGCCGTACGGCGAAGTGGAGAGCCCCACGGTGGTGCTGCCCGGCCGCGAGCGACACGAGGATTACGTGCGCCAGCCGGTGCCGAAGGAGATGATCGTGCCGGAGGTGTACTGAGCGAATCCTGGCGCCTAGGGTATCCACGGGGTGCGCCATCGGCCCCATGCCGGAGGCGGCTGCCTATAATGAAAACGGCCACCCCGACATCCGCGGCGGCCGTGATCGTGGAACTGCTAGCTTTCTGGGCGGCCATGCTTGCCGCCTATCTCCTGATGAAGCGTGCCGGCTGCTTCAGCCAGCCGGTGCTCTATCCCGATCTGGATCACCCCTTCCGCTACTGGTGGGCGCAACGGCTGGGGCGCCAGCCGGCGGCATTGCCGCTGCCCCCCTCTACACCGCCGTCATCGCAAGAACGCAGCCAACAAAAAACCCGGAGAGCGTGACGCTGTCCGGGTTTGTGCGGGCTGGGCCTTGGAATTCTGGTGGTGCCGAAGAGAGGAATCGAACCCCCGACCTTCTCATTACGAATGAGCTGCTCTACCGACTGAGCTACTTCGGCAACTTGTTCCGGCGATCTGGAACAGCCCGCAATAGTAGCAGCGTTTTCCAGCCTTGTGAAGCCCTTTGTGTCGCCGATGCCATCCGGCGCACGCACGAAAAAACGGGGGCAGTGCGCCCAATGCCGTTCAGTTAACGTATCCAACACTACCGTCATTCCCGCGCAGGCGGGAATCCAGCGTCTTTAAAAGTCACTGGGTTCCCGCCTGCGCGGGAACGACGGTGGTTAGCTGAACGGCATTAGGGCAATGCGCCCCGCTTTCGCGCAGCCGGGCCGCGATCAGGCCTTCGCTTGTGCTTCCTGGTGGTAGCGCGTGACGCGCTCCACTTCGTTCTTCGAGCCCAGGATCACCGAGACGCGCTGGTGCAGCTTGGTCGGCTGCACGTCGAGGATGCGCTGCTCGCCGTTGGTGGCGGCGCCGCCGGCCTGCTCGACCAGCATCGCCATCGGGTTGGCTTCGTACATCAGGCGCAGCTTGCCGGGCTTTTCCGGTTCGCGCTTGTCCCACGGGTACATGAAGATGCCGCCGCGGGTCAGGATGCGGTGCACGTCGGCGACCATCGATGCGACCCAGCGCATGTTGAAGTTCTTGCCGCGCGGGCCTTCGTCGCCGGCCAGGCACTCGTCGATGTACTTGCGCACCGGCGGGGCCCAGTGGCGCATGTTCGACATGTTGATGGCGAATTCCTTGGTGTCTTCCGGAATCGTGACGTTGGACTGGGTCAGCACGAAGCTGCCGGCCTCGCGGTCGAGCGTGAACATGTGCACGCCGTTGCCGACCGTCAGCACCAGCGTGGTCTGCGGGCCGTACACGGCGTAGCCGGCGGCGACCTGGTGCGTGCCGGGCTGCAGGAAGTCGGCCTCGGTCACGGTCTGGCCGGGCTTGGGCATGTGCAGCACCGAGAAGATGGTGCCGATGGAGACGTTGACGTCGATATTCGACGAGCCATCGAGCGGGTCGAACATCAGCAGGTATTCGCCCTTCGGGTAGCGGTTGGGAATCTCGTAGAACGATTCCATTTCTTCCGAAGCCATCGCGGCCAGGTGGCCGCCCCATTCGTTGGCGTCGAGCAGCACTTCATTGGCGATCACGTCCAGCTTCTGCTGGGTTTCGCCCTGGACGTTGCCGGTGCCGGCCGAGCCCAGCACGCCGGCGAGGGCGCCCTTGCTGACAGCGTTGGAAATGGCCTTGCAGGCACGCGCGACCACTTCGATCAGCAGCCGCAGTTCGGGCTGGATGGTGTTGTGCTTGCGCTGCTCCTCGACCAGGTAGCGGGTCAGGCTGATGCGAGTCATGGTTGGTTCTCCTTGGATGGCCGCAATTCTACATGCCCGGCCGCGCCGGGGCCGGGCATCGGGGGGCGTCGGCCGGTCGCGCTCAGCCGGCCAGCGCCTTGCCGACGATCTCGCGCACGTCGCGCGACAGCGTGGTGCAGGCGGCGACGCGTTCCAGCTCGGCGCGCATGCGGTCGCGCAACGCCAGTTCGTACTTTTGCCAGCGGTCCATCACGCGCGCCAGGCGCGCCGCCACCTGGGGGTTGATGGCGTCAAGCGCCAGCACCTGGTCGGCCCAGAAGCGGTAGCCCGAGCCGTCCTCGGCGTGGAACTGCGCGGGGTTGCCGGAGCAGAAGCTGAAGATCAGCGAGCGCGCGCGGTTGGGGTTGCGCAGGTTGAAGGCGGGATGCTCCATCAGCGCGCGCACGGTGTCGATGGTGCGCTTGCCGGCGTGCGGGCCACCGGGCTGCGGGCCGACGCTGCCGCGCTGCATGCCTTGCAGCGAGAACCACTTGTCGATCACCAGCGCATCGTCTTCGAAGCGTTGGTAGAAGTCCGCCAGCGCATGCTCGCGGCCGGGGGCGAAGCTGTTGACCAGCGCCGACAGCGCGGCGAAGCGGTCGGTCATGTTGTCGGCATTCTGGTATTGCTGGTCGGCCAGCGCGTGCATCGCGGGGTCGCCGCTGTCGGCCAGGTAGCCAAGCGCGAGGTTGCGCAGCGCGCGCTTCGCCGCCGAGGCGGCATCGGGCGAATACGGGCCCGGCGTGGCATTGGCGTCGTAGGCGGCGAGCCAGTCCGCCTGCAGCGCGCGCGCCAGGCCTTCGCGCATGAACTGGCGGGCGCGGTGGATCGCGGCGGGATCGGCCACGCCCATGCGCTCGGCCAGGTAGGCCTCGGCGGGTAGCACCAGGGCCTGCTCGCGAAAGGCGGGGTTGAGCGTGTCGTCGGTCAGCACCGCGCGCATGGCGCGCACCAGCGCGGGATCGAGCCTGAGCTCGCGCCCGGCCTGCACGTCGGCCACCAGCTGCAGCAGCGCGCGCGTGGCCAGGCGCTGGCCGGCTTCCCAGCGGTTGAAGGCGTCGCTGTCGTGCGACAGCTGGAAGGTCAGCTGCGCGTCGGTGTACTCGGCATCGACGATCACCGGCGCGGAGAAGTTGCGCAGCAGCGACGGCAGCGGGGCCTCGGCGCCGCGCGGCAGGTTGATAAAGCGGAAGCTCTGCTCGGCCTGCGTGAAGTCGAGCACGCGCGTGGTGCCGGCGGGTGCGCTTTCGCCCTCGAGCTGCAGCGGCAGGTCGTTGCCGTCGGCGCCCAGCAGGCCGAGCGCGAAGGGGATGTGGAAGGGCTGCTTGTCGGGCGTGCCGGCGCGGGTCTCGATGCCGACCTTGGGGCAGCGTTGCGTCAGTGTCAGCGTCAGGCTGCCGTCGTCGCCGCTCCACGCGGTGCGCGCGGTCACCACCGGCGTGCCGGCCTGGCTGTACCACAGCCCGAACTGGGTCAGGTCGCGGCCGTTGGCATCGGCCATGGCGGCGCGGAAGTCGTCGCAGGTCACGGCCTGGCCGTCGTGGCGCTGAAAGTACAGGTCCATGCCCTTGCGGAAGCCTTCGCGGCCCAGCAGGGTCTGGTACATGCGCACCACCTCGGCGCCTTTCTCGTACACCGTGACGGTGTAGAAGTTGTTGATCTCTTCGTAGCTGTCGGGGCGCACCGGATGCGCCATCGGACCGGCGTCCTCGGGGAACTGCACCTGGCGCAGCACGCGCACGTCCTCGATGCGCTTGACCGCGCGGCCCGATTCCGAGCCCATCATGTCGGCCGAGAACTCCTGGTCGCGGAACACTGTCAGGCCTTCCTTCAGCGACAGCTGGAACCAGTCACGGCAGGTCACGCGGTTGCCGGTCCAGTTATGGAAGTACTCGTGGCCGACCACCGCCTCGATATTGGCGAAGTCCGTGTCGGTGGCGGTTTCCGCGTTGGCCAGCACGTACTTGGTGTTGAAGATGTTCAGGCCCTTGTTCTCCATCGCGCCCATGTTGAAGTCGCCGACGGCGACGATCATGAAGCGGTCGAGATCGAGCTCCAGGCCGAAGCGCTGCTCATCCCAGCGGATCGAATGGACCAGCGAATCCATGGCGTGGCGGGTCTTGTCGAGGTCGCGCGGCTCGACCCACACCTGCAGCAGCTTGTCCTTGCCGGAGGCGGACTGGATCTTTTCCTCGATGCATTCGAGCTTGCCCGCGACCAGCGCGAACAGGTACGACGGCTTGGGGAACGGGTCTTCCCACACGGCCTCGTGGCGGCCGTCGGGCAGTTCGCGCTGGCTCACCAGGTTGCCGTTGGACAGCAGCACCGGATAGGCGGCGCGGTCGGCGCGCAGCGTGACGCGGTAGGTCGCCATCACGTCGGGGCGGTCGAGGAAATAGGTGATGCGGCGGAAGCCTTCGGCCTCGCATTGGGTGAAGAAGTTGCCGTTGGACACATAGAGGCCCGACAGCGTGGTGTTGGCCGCGGGCTGGCATGCGGTAGTGATTTCCAGCGTGCCCTGCGCCGGCAGGCCGGGCAGCGTCAGCGTGCCGCCGTCCTGGGTGGCGTTGGCCACCGGCTTGCCGTCCAGGCTGACGCCGATCAGTTCGAGTTCTTCGCCGGCCAGCACCAGCGGCGCGTCAGGCGCGCCGGCCGTGCGCGCGAAGCGCAGCGTGCTGGTGACCACGGTGCGCTGCGGATCGAGCTCCAGCACCAGCGCGGCGTGGTCGATGGCGAACGGCGGCGGGGTATAGTCCTTGCGATAGACGGTAACGGGCGTGTCGGTGCGCAGCATGGAGGGATCCTGTCTTCGGAAGACCGTTAGGAAAAAGGAGGCGGCCAGGCGCGTGCAAGCAAAGCATGGCGCTGAAGTCCTCATTGTAGCCAAGGGGTCGGGGCGCGGTCTGGCGGGCGCCGCACCAAGCGGGCGCGGGGAATTCCGCGCCGCCGGCGTGGTCTCAGAGACACGCAGGGTTTCAGTAGGCAGAAGAGCGAGGTAGCACTATGTGGCAGCGCGCAGGCGGTGTCGGCGATGAAGGGGCAGCGGGGCGGTGGCCGGGGCTGCGCAGGATGTGGGGCGCGCTGGCGCTGCTGGCGGCGCTGCTGCTGACGGGGTGCGCCAGCACCGTGACCACCGATGTCACGGCGTTCCGCCAGCCCGGCTGGCAAAACGACGCGCCGCGCACCTACAGCTTCGAGCGCAGCGCCGAGCAGGCGGCCCAGCTCGACCGGCAGACCTATGAGCAGTGGCTGGCGGTGGCGCTGGCCGGGGTGGGCTTCGAGCAGGTGCCTGCCCGGCAGGCGCGCTATCTGGTCAGCATGGACTATGACTCCGCGCCGGGGCTGGTGCGCGTCGCCGAAACGGTCTATCCGGACCCGTGGTACGGCCCCTGGGGCCCTTACTGGGGACCAGGGTATTACCGGCCGTGGGGCCCCTGGGGGCCGTGGGGCCCGTGGGGTCCGGGCTACTGGCCGCCGCAGACGGTGGTGCGCGACGTGCCGGTGACGTTCTCCAGCCTGCGGGTGTATTTCAAGGACGCGGCCAGCGGCAAGCGGGTCTACCAGGTCACCGCGCAGAACCGGGCCGAGAACGGCAGCCTGCCGGCGATGATGCCCTACCTGATCCGCAGTGCCTTCACCGACTTCCCGTCCGACAGCGGCCGTCCCCGCCGCGTGACGCTGGAGGTGGAAAAGAACGCCAAATAGCGCGGCCGCAATCAGCGGCCCCAGGCCCGGCGGGGCGATGCGTGCGGATGCATGCAGGAGCATGCTTCTGCACCGCCATTGCATACCCAATGGTAAAAGCTGTTTAACGGCCAGAATCCGCGCAAAATGCGGCCTGCGGGCGTGCCGCGGTGGTACTTTGCGCGGGCGCGTGGGCTAGAATAGCTGCTCGATTTTTCCGGCCTGGCTGCCGGAATCGTCAGTTTCGCTGCCAGAGCTTGTCCTTCGCTGCCGGCTTGTCGCTTGAGCCGGGCCGAACCATGGCGGGAGAGGGGCGCTTCCGGTCCGGGCCATTTTCCGGACGAGCCAATGAGCAGCAAGACCAGCGGTGATGCACCGCAACATGCCCCGAACAGTCCTGAAGCGCAGCTGCGCCTCGCCGCGCTGGAATACCACCGCAGCCCCACCAAGGGCAAGATCCAGGTCACCGCGACCAAGGCGCTGTCCAACCAGCGCGACCTGTCGCTGGCCTATTCGCCGGGCGTAGCGTACGCCTGCGAGGAAATCGCCAAGGACCCCGCCACCGCCGCGGAGTACACCTCGCGCGCCAACCTGGTGGCCGTGGTCACCAACGGCACCGCGGTGCTGGGCCTGGGCGACATCGGCCCGCTGGCCGGCAAGCCGGTGATGGAGGGCAAGGGGTGCCTGTTCAAGAAGTTCGCCGGCATCGACGTATTCGACATCGAGCTCGACGCGCGCGACCCGGACAAGATCGTCGAGATCGTCGCCGCGCTGGAGCCCACGCTGGGCGGCGTCAACCTGGAAGACATCAAGGCGCCGGAGTGCTTCTACATCGAGCAGAAGCTGCGCGAGCGCATGAATATTCCCGTGTTCCATGACGACCAGCACGGTACCGCGATCATTTCGACTGCAGCGCTGCTGAACGGCCTGAAGATCGTCGGCAAGGACATTGCCAAGGTGAAGGTCGCCGTATCGGGCGCCGGCGCGGCTGCGATTGCATGCCTCGACACGATGGTGAGCCTCGGCGTGACGCGCGAGAACATCTCGGTGGTGGACTCGAAGGGCGTAATCTACGTTGGCCGCGACGCCAGCATGGAAGCCAACAAGGCCCGCTACGCGCAAGACACCTCGGCCCGCACGCTGGCCGACATCGTCAAGGGCGCCGACGTCTTCCTGGGCTGCTCGACCGCCGGCGTGCTGACCGCCGAGATGGTCAAGACCATGGCCGACCAGCCCATCATCCTGGCGCTGGCCAACCCCGAGCCCGAGATCCGTCCGGAAGTGGCCAAGGCCGCGCGCCCGGACTGCATCATCGCCACCGGCCGTTCGGACTACCCGAACCAGGTCAACAACGTGCTGTGCTTCCCGTACATCTTCCGTGGCGCGCTCGATTGCGGCGCCACCAAGATCACGGAAGCGATGAAGCTGGCCTGCGTCAAGGCCATCGCCGAGCTGGCCGAGGCCGAGCTGAACGATGCCGTGGCCGCGGCCTACGGTGGCCGCGAGCTGAAGTTCGGCCCGGACTACATCATCCCGACGCCGTTCGACCAGCGCCTGATCGAGAAGATCGCGCCGGCGGTGGCCAAGGCCGCCGAAGAGTCCGGCGTGGCCACGCGCCCGATCAAGGACCTGGAGGCGTATCGCCAGCAGCTGTCGACCTACGTCTACCACACCGGCCTGATCATGAAGCCGGTGTTCTCGGCCGCCAAGGCCGCGCCCAAGCGCGTCGCCTATGCCGAGGGCGAGGAAGAGCGCGTGCTGCGCGCGGTGCAGTCGGTGGTCGACGAAGGCCTGGCGCGTCCGATCCTGATCGGCCGCCCGCACGTGATCCAGATGCGCATCGACAAGGCCGGCCTGCGCCTGAAGCCAGGCGTGGACTTCGAGCTGATCAACCCCGAGGACGATCCGCGCTACCGCGCCTATCACGAGGCCTACCACGCGCTGCGCGGCCGCGACGGCGTGACCCCGGACATGGCCAAGGTGGCGCTGCGCCGCTCCAACACGCTGATCGGCACCATGCTGATGCATATGGGTGACGCCGACGCGCTGCTGTGCGGCACGGTGGGCCGCTTCGAGGCCCACCTCGAGCACGTGCGCGACGTGATCGGCCTGGCGCCGGGCGCGCATGTGTTCGCGGCGATGAACGCGCTGATGCTGGAGAAGTACACGCTGTTCATCACCGACACCTTCGTCAACGACGATCCCAGCGCGGAACAGCTGGCGGCCATCACGCAGCTGGCCGCGGAAGAGATCGCGCGTTTCGGCCTGCAGCCCAAGGTGGCGCTGATGTCGCACTCGATGTTCGGCTCGTCGACGCGCCCGTCGGCGCGCAAGATGCGCGAGGCCGCGCAAATCCTGGCGCGCGAGGCGCCGCACCTGGAGGTCGAAGGCGAGATGCAGGGCGACGCCGCGCTGGTCGAGGATGTGCGCCGCCACTTCCTGCCGTCGACCAAGCTGGCCGGCAGCGCCAACCTGCTGGTGATGCCGACGCTGGACGCCGCCAACATTGCCTTCAACCTGCTCAAGATCACGGGCGGGCAGGGCGTGACGGTGGGCCCGATCCTGCTGGGCGCGGCCAAGCCGGTGCACATCCTGAACCCGCAGGCCACCACGCGCCGGATCGTCAATATGACGGCCGTTGCCGTGGCCGAGTGCAACGCGGTGCGCTGAGTCGTCGCGCAGCGTATGCCATGCAAAAGGCCGGGTCGATGACCCGGCCTTTTTGTTTGTTGCCCCGCCGCATCCGAGCGGCCAGGGGCGGTTGGCGTGGTGGCTATTGCAGCACGTTGTACTGCTCGCGCATGACCACGATGATCGATTTTGCCGCTGCGAGCTGGTGTCCCAGGTTGTCGACGGACTCCTGCGGGAAATCGACCTCGGCGCTCCAGTTGCAACCGGTATGGTCAGGCTGGTGCATTCGCACCGCGTGCAGCTCGCACTCGCCGCACTCGGGGTTGTTGTCGAGGCACTGGTTCAGGATGGCCATCAGTTCAGACCGGGTCTTCGCGTATCGCCGCATGTGTCACCTCGCTGTCATTGGTTTTTGAGGCCTGGAACACCAATCTAGGAAGCGCGCCGGGGCCAATCCAATTGAATCCGCCTATGGAGCGGCAACTTCCCATCCGGCGCGGGTCCGCGTCCGGCATGGCGCGGCGCAGCATTGCCGGGGCGGGCCGGTGACGTGCGATGCGCCTCGCCGCCAATGAAAAAGCCCGCCGGAAACGACGGGCTCCAGTGCTGCGGGTGACGCGCTCAGCGCATCAGAACTTGTGGCGCACGCCCACGCCGAAGGTATCGCCGTGCTCGATGCCGGTGATCTTGTCGTAGTAGTAGGCGGCGTACACGTCGGTGCGCTTGGACAGGTTGTAGTCGTAGGCGACGGCAAAGGTATTGCGCTTGAAGTCGCCCAGCGAGTTGTCGACCTTGCCGTAGGCGTACGACGCCAGCAGGTTGCCCGCGCCGATCGGCACCGAGGCGCCGAACTGGCCGTCGATGTGCTTGATGTCGCCCGACGGCGCGGTGGTGGCGCGGGTCTTGATGTACTGGCCCTGCGCGAACAGCTTGACCACCTTGAAGTCATAGGACAGGCCGATCTGCGCGGCGTCCTGGCGCGACAGGCCGATGTCGGACATATCAGTCGGCACGCTGTTGAAGCGGACCTGCTGGTAGGCCACGGTCGCGGCGAACGGGCCGTTGAAGTACAGGACGTTGCCGCCGAACTTCTGCTTGCCCGCGGCGCCCGGCTGCTCGCCAAAGCCGTAGATGAAGTTGGCGGTCAGGCCGCCGAAGTTCGGCGTGCTGTACACCACCGAGTTGTTCCAGCCCGAGTCGCCGATGATGCCGGGATCAGCAACGGCGCCGCTGACCGCGCCGAAGTAGGTGTGGAAGATCGTCGGCGAGAACACATACGAGTCGACCAGCGGGTTGAACAGGATGGTCGAGATGAAGTACGGCGTGGTGTTGCGGCCCAGCTTGATGGTGCCGGCCTTGTCGTTCTGCAGGCCGACATAGGCGTTGCGGCTGAACATCGAGTCGCCTTCGAAGCGGCCGCTGCGGCCGGCGTCCGTGCGGAAGAAACCGTTCAGGTCGAAGATGGCCTTGGTGCCGCCGCCCAGGTCTTCGGTGCCCTTGATGCCCCAGTAAGACGTCTGCATGCCGCCCGAATTGGCCACCCATGCGCGCTCGCCCGAGCCCGGGCTCTTCACGCCGCCGACGAACATGTCAGCCTGGCCGTACAGCGTGACGCTGGACTGGGCCATGGCCGCGCCGGAAAAAAGGGTAGCCGCTACCGCCGCCAGCTTGAACGCCGGCTTGTACTGCTTCTGCATTGTTAGACCTCCGTGGTTTTGATCCTGCTTGGAACGTTGTGTACTGGGTCCCTGACGGGTTCTTGTCATGTCTTTGTGCTTTTATTCGTGCCGCCTGGCCGGGGCTCGGTGTGGTGTTGCATGGGAGGCCGGCGGCATCGGGGTACAGCGTTTTTTTGTTATACAGGTGACGCTTTTTTGCTCAGGCGGATACTAAGTCGTCAAGACGGAACTGTGCAATGCGATGGATCTGGCTGATGCAAGTTTGCAACTCTTGCTGCGGCGTGTTTTCGATGCGGCGCGCGAACTCGGCGATGATGCCGTGGCGGTCGTAGCCGCGCACCGCCAGGATGAACGGGAAGCCGAACTTCTGGTTGTACGCCGCATTGAGCGACTGCAGGCGGTCGAACTCCTCGGGCGTGCACTGGTTCAGGCCGGCGCCGCTCTGCTCGCGCGTCGACTCGGCGGTCAGCTCGCCGCGCACGGCCGCCTTGCCGGCAAGTTCCGGGTGGGCACGCACCAGCTTCAGCTGCGCCGCCTCGCCGGCTTCATCGACAGCCTGGCGCAGCGCCTGCGCCAGCGCGGCGCCATCGGCGAAGGGGCGTTGCGCGGCGGCGGTCTCGGCAAACCAGGGCGAATGTTCGTAAATGCCTCCCAGCACCTGCACGAATTCCGCGACCGGCATGGTGTTGAGTTGGGCGATGGTGTAGGTCTGGCTCATGCTTGATTCCGGGGAGTGTAGGGGTGGGTGGCGGCCCAGTGCCGGGCGATATCGACACGGCGGCAGATCCACACCTTGTCGTGCCCCTGCACGTAGTCGAGGAAGCGCTGCAGCGCGCGGAAGCGGCCCGGGCGGCCGAGCAGGCGGCAGTGCATGCCGATCGACAGCATCTTGGGGCTGTCCTGCCCGCCGGGGTCGCCTTCGTCATACAAGACGTCGAACGCATCCTTCAGGTACTGGAAGAACTGTTCGCCGGTGTTGAAGCCCTGCGGCGTGGCGAAGCGCATGTCGTTCGAGTCCAGCGTGTACGGCACCACCAGGTGCGGCTTCTTCTCGCCGCCGCTGACTTCCACCTCGGTCCAGAACGGCAGGTCGTCGCCGTAGTAATCGGAGTCATACAGGAAGCCGCCATGCTCGACCACCAGGCGGCGCGTGTTGGGGCTGTCGCGGCCGGTGTACCAGCCCAACGGCAGCTCGCCGGTCAGGTCCTTGATGATCTGCATGCCGATGCGCATGTGCTCGCGCTCGGTGGCTTCGTCGATGTTCTGGTAGTGGATCCAGCGCCAGCCGTGGCAGGCGATTTCGTGGCCCAGCTCGACGAAGGCGCGGGTCAGTTCCGGATGGCGCTGCAGCGCCATCGACACGCCGAAGATGGTCAGCGGCAGGCCGCGCTTCTCGAACTCGCGCAGGATGCGCCAGACGCCGGCGCGCGAGCCGTATTCGTAGATGCCCTCCATGCTCATGTGGCGGTCGGGGTAGGCCGCGGCGCCGACGATCTCGGACAGGAACTGCTCGGAGGCGGCATCGCCGTGCAGCACGCAGTTCTCGCCGCCTTCTTCGTAGTTGAGCACGAACTGCAGCGCGACGCGCGCGCCGCCAGGCCAGCGGGCGTGCGGCGGGCGGGCGCCGTAACCGATGAGATCGCGTGGATAGTTATCGTTTGTCATGTGTCGTTGCTTGCTTCAGGAAACTACCCGGCACCGCCGTCCCGCCGCAGGCGCCGATGGTCATGCAATGAACATGCCAGTCGTGCCGGCGGCGGCGCCGGTCTGCATCCAGGGCCGGAACCTTACGGGCCGGCCCTGCGTTGCCGGTACTTCGATTACTCGGTGCCGTGCGAGTTGGCCGCGGCGTTGCGCATGGCCTCTTCGCGCGACTGGATGCCGTTGTAGAACAGGTTCAGCGCCACCGCCACGATGGTGCCGAGCACGATGCCGCTGTGCGTGAACGGGTCGGTCCACTTGGGCAGGTACTGGAAGAACGTCGGCGCCAGCGTCGGGATCATGCCGAAGCCGATCGAGATGGCGACGATGAACAGGTTGTGGCGGTTGCGGTTGAAATCGCACGAGCCCAGGATGCGGATGCCGGTGGCGGCGACCATGCCGAACATCACGATGCCCGCGCCGCCCAGCACGAACTGCGGCACCGAGGCCACCACGTGGGCCATCTTGGGAAACAGGCCAAAGGCGATCAGGATGATGCCGCCGGCTGCCGCGACGTAGCGCGAGCGCACGCCGGTCACCGTGACCAGGCCCACGTTCTGCGAGAACGAGGTGTAGGGGAAGGTGTTGAAGAAGCCGCCGATCACCGTGCCCAGGCCGTCGGCGCGCAGGCCGCGGGTCAGGTCCTCGTTGCTCAGCTTCTTGCCGGTGATGTCCGACAG
Organism: Cupriavidus nantongensis; assembly: GCF_041726985.1. Lineage (GTDB taxonomy): Bacteria > Pseudomonadota > Gammaproteobacteria > Burkholderiales > Burkholderiaceae > Cupriavidus > Cupriavidus nantongensis_A. Next base: position 963,524 of record NZ_CP168303.1, read on the forward strand.
CGCCAGGAACATGCCGGTCGACTCCACCAGCGTGATCAGCATGACGATGCACATCGACAGGATCGCGGTCACTTCGAAGGTCGGCATGCCGAAATGCAGCGGCGTGATCACGGCGACGAAGCTGGCTTCATCGAGGCCGTCGAACGACACCTTGCCCAGGCCCATCGCCACCAGCGTGCCGATGATGATGCCGAGCAGCACCGCGCAGTTGGCGACCAGGCCGCGGCCGTACTTGGTCAGCAGCAGGATGATGATCAGCGTCAGGCCGGCGATGCCGAGGTTGGCCAGGTCGCCATAAGCCAGGTTCGGCACTTCCTTGACGACGCCGTCGATGACGGCGCGCGTGGTGGGCTGGCCACCGGCCGACCAGTTGATGGCCACGCGCATCAGCGACACGCCGATCAGCGTGATCACGGTGCCGGTCACCACCGGCGGGAACAATCCCAGCATGCGCCCCATCAGCGGCGCGATCAGGATGCCGAAGATCCCTGACGCGATCACCGCGCCGTAGATGCCGAGCAGGCCGACATTGGGATCGGTACCGATGGCGATCATCGGTGCCACCGAGGCGAAGGTCACGCCCATCATCACCGGCAGGCGGATGCCGAACTTCCAGAAGCCGATGGCCTGGATCAGCGTGGCCAGGCCGGCGGCGAACAGGTCGGCGTTGATCAGGAACGCCAGCTGGTCCTTGGGCAGCTTGAGCGCGCCACCCACGATCAGTGGCACGGCAACCGTGCCGGCGTACATCACCAGAACGTGCTGCAACCCGAGCGCGAGCAGGCGCCCGGAAGGCAAACGCTCGTTGGTGAGGTCCGTCGGGACCGTGGTGCTTGCGGAATTCATTGGTGCGTCTCCTCTCCTTTGGTTTGATGGGAACGCCACGTCCGTGCCGGCAGTTTGGTCGGTGTTGTTATGGGCCCGCCGTCGCCGCGCTCTCGTTTGCACTGCCTGGGCGCGGTACTGACGACGGGCCTGCTGCCTTCTTCTTGCGGGGGCGTGACGGGAACACCGTGCTAGGTGGAGCGGCCTAGTACGCTGCGAAGATCGAAGTTGCCCGGTTCGTCCGGCTGCACGCGGTCGGCGCAGGCGCCAAGGTGGTGCGCCATGCGCGACTGGGCCAGGGCGGCATTGCCCTGTTCGAGGGCGTCGAGGATTTCCTCATGCTCGTCGAACGAGCAGGCGTTGTTGCCCGGCGCTTCCACGCTGGCAATCATCAGCGTGGTGCGCGACACCAGGCGGCGCATCATGTTGACCAGCAGCGCATTGCCCGAAAGTTCCGCCAGCGCGGTGTGGAATTCGGCCGACAGGCGAATCCACCTGGGACGGTCGTGCGTCAGGAAGGCCTGGCGCTCATTGGCCACCATCTGGCGCAGCGGGGCGATCACGGCCTTGACGTCGGCCATGCCGGCCAGCTTTTCCAGCACCGCGCGCTCCAGCATCTGGCGCAGCTCGAACATGTCGTGCGCCTCGTCGGTGGACGGGCTGGCGATAAACGCGCCGCGGTTGGGCTCGAGGTCGACCATGCCATCCGCCGCCAGGTGCGACAGCACCTTGCGCACGGTGTGGCGCGCGGTGGCATAGATCTCGCAAAGCGAATGCTCGGTAAGCTTGGTGCGCGGCGGCAGCCGGTGCTCCATGATCGCGTCGTAGATCTCGTGGTACATGCGCTCCTCGACCGAGCCCTTGCGCGCGGGCTTGGCGGGCTTGCCCGGGATCTCGGTCAGGTCAGCGTCGGCCTTGGATTCGGCGTTGGCGGCAATCAGCTTCAGGCTCTTGGACATCGTGGCACCGGCAGGTCAGGCAGGGCACCGTAAATCCTGCGTATCAGGGTACGGTGATCCAAAAATTGTTGACAATTATTTGGTTACGGCCTCAATATTGTCAACAAAACCAACTCAGGTTTTCGACAACTCAGGGAAATCCCTGAATTGCCAACGGGGAAGTGCAGGCGCATTGTCGCCACGCACCAACCCAGCGCCGGGATGCGTTACCAGACGTACCGAGCGGGCACCATCCCACACATGGTGCTAGTGAAGGCAGCGGCGCCCCTCACAACCCAATCGCAAAAGGACAAATACGATGGGACGCTTGACCACCCATGTTCTCGACACCGCTGCCGGCACCCCCGGGCAGGGCATGTCGATTACTCTCCATAAAATTGTCGACAATCGTCGCGAAACCCTCAAGACCGTGGTCACCAACCACGACGGCCGCTGCGACCAGCCGCTGCTGGAAGGCGCCAACCTCGCCGCGGGCGTGTACGAGCTGGAATTCGCCGCCGGCGATTATTTCCGCGCCCAGGGCGTGAAGCTGCCCGAGCCGGCCTTCCTGGACGTGGTGCCGCTGCGCTTCGGCATTGCCGATGTCAACGCGCACTATCACGTGCCCCTCCTGGTTTCGCCCTGGTCGTACTCGACCTACCGCGGCAGCTGAAGCGGTGGCATAGGGAAACAGGAGACAAGACATGGAAGGCTATATCCTCGACTGGGCCAATATGCTGCTGCGGTGGGTGCACGTCATCACCGCCATCGCATGGATCGGCTCTTCGTTCTATTTCGTGTGGCTGGACAACAGCCTGACCAAGCCCACCGCGCCGGACCTGAAGGAGAAGGGTGTCGACGGCGAACTGTGGGCCGTGCACGGCGGCGGCTTCTACAACCCGCAGAAGTACCTGACCGCGCCCAAGCAGTTGCCGGAGAACCTGCACTGGTTCTACTGGGAGTCGTATTCGACCTGGATGAGCGGCTTTGCGCTGCTGGTGGTGCTGTACCTGTTCAACGCCAGCACGTTCCTGATCGACAAGAACGTATTCGACATGTCGCCCGGCGCGGCGGTCGGCTTCGCGGTGTCGTACCTGCTGATCGGCTGGATCGTCTATGACAGCATCTGCCGCCTGTTCAACAAGAACGACCGCCTGGTCGGCATCCTGGTGGCGATCTACATCGCCGCCGCTGCCTACGTCGCGTGCCATATCTTCTCGGGCCGCGCGGCGTTCCTGCTGACCGGCGCGATGATCGCGACGATCATGAGCGCGAACGTGCTGGCGTGGATCATCCCGGGCCAGCGCAAGGTGGTCGCGGCACTGAAGGCCGGCCAGCCGGTGGACCCGATCCACGGCAAGCGCGGCAAGCAGCGCAGCGTGCACAACACCTACTTCACGCTGCCGGTGCTGTTCGCGATGCTGTCGAACCACTACAGCATGACCTACGCCCACAAATATAACTGGGTGGTGCTGATCCTGATCATGCTGTCGGGCGTGCTGATCCGCCAGTTCTTCATCCTGAAGCACAAGGGCAAGATCAACGTGCTGTGGCCGGCCGCCGGCGTCGCCGCGCTGGGCGTTGTCGCCGTGATGATCGCGCCGCAGCCGCGCCCGGCCGTGGCCAAGGCCGATGGCGAGGCCACCGCGGCGGTCAGCTTCGCCAAGGTGCAGGAAGTGATGAACGCGCGCTGCGTGCAGTGCCACGCCGAGCAGCCGAAGATGATGCCGACCGCGGCCAAGGGCATCAAGCTCGAGACGCCCGAGGAGATCAAGGCCCACGCCCAGCTGATCTACCAGCAGGCGGTGCAGCAGAAGGCGATGCCGCTGGGCAACGTGACGCAGATCACCGACGACGAACGCGCGCTGCTGGGGCAGTGGTTCGAAGGCGGTGCCAAGACGACGAATTAACGTGTTTCTGAACTGAGAAGCATTGGGGCCGGCGCTTGCAGGGCCGGCCCGCGAAATCCGAGCATCGGTGATCGACGGTCCGGAGGGTTGCGCAGTTGGCAGCCGTCAGTACCGGACCGGCGAGGGTTTGAACGGGGCCTTGTGCCCCGTTTTTTTTTGCCTGGCGCTTTATCCGCCGATATTCAGCAGCGCCAGCACCCCCAGCACCAGGAAGATGCCGGCGGCAACCTTGTGCACCAGGCCGATCGGCATCTTGTTGGCGAACCGGTCGCCCAGCAATACGGCGGGTGCATTGGCGATCATCATGCCGAAGGTGGTACCCATGACCACCGCCAGCACCGCATCGCTGAAGCGCGCCGCCAGCGCCACCGTGGCGATCTGGGTCTTGTCCCCCATCTCGGCAAAGAAGAAGGCGACGAGGGTGGTGCCGAGGATGCCGATGAAGCCCTTGACCGGCTTGGCCTGCTCGGCGTCGTCGAGCTTGTCGGGGATCAGCATCCACGCGGCCATCGCGATAAAGCCCAGGCCCAGGATCCAGCGCAGCAGGCTTTCGCCGACCACGTGGGTGATCCAGCCGCCGAGCGCGCCGGCAAAGCCGTGGTTGAACAGCGTGGCGATCAGGATGCCGAGGATGATGGGCACCGGCTTGCGGTAGCGCGCGGCCAGCACCAGCGACAGCAATTGCGTCTTGTCGCCCATTTCTGCGAGGGCGACGATGCCTGTGGAGACGAGGAAGGCTTCCATATTGGTCTTGTGGGGTAACCGGGCCGCAATGCATCGCGAGATGCCAATGACGCAACCCTTTCCCGGCCCGGCCAGAAAGGGATGGTCATCGGTCTCGCCAGGCATGGACGCTGCCTGGGCCGGTCTGGCCAGGCGGGTCCGGAGCTGCGCACGCCATAACCGCAAGCGGTCAAGTCTGTTGACGTACGCCCCTGTCTGCCGGAGTCCGCATTGCGCGGCGCGGCGAGAGCAGGGCGGCTACTCCCCAATGGAAGCGGCGATTATAACCGCGGCGGCGGTGGCGCGTCCACCGCCGCTGGCGGCCGGCACGGGGCTCAGGCCGGCACCGGCGCGTTGTCGCTGGTCTGGCGGCCGCGGAAATCGGTCCAGCACAGCGCCTTGAAGTCATAGAGCTTGCAGCGGCGCGCGGTGTCGAAATACCAGCGCCACGAGAAATTCTCGATGATGATGCGGCCCGGCAGCGCGTGCTCCAGCAGCGCCTGCGCGCGCTTGAGGCGGTACAGCGGCACGCTCATGTCGACGTGGTGCGCGGTGTGTTCCATGATGTGATGCAGCGCCGCGCCGATGCCATGGCGGAAGCGCAGGTGCACGGTGGTGGAAACGAACGGCTGGGCCTTGGCCCACATCGTCTTGGTGTCGTACCAGGCGACGCTGGTGTGGGTATGGTGCACGTACAGCACGAAGCCGACGGTGATGTTCCACACCAGGAAGGGCAGCACGAAGCCGGCGCCAATTAGCATCCAGACGGACTGCTGCGTGGCCAGTGCCAGCCCCGCCAGCGCGCCGATCCAGGCCAGCCCGAACGCCGCCACCAGCACGCAATCGCCGGTGAAGACCGAACGGCGCGTGGCCATCTGGCGTTTGCTGGGGAAGAACAGCTTGCACCACCAGATCTCGACCAGGTAATACAGTCCCGGGCCGAAGCCGGTGCGGTAGATGCGCTCCATCACCCGGCGCCAGCGCGGCAGCGCGTTGAACTCCTCGAGCGAATACGGCGCCCAGACGAAGTCGAAGCCCTTCAGGTTGGTGTAGCCGTGATGGACCACGTTATGGCCGACTTCCCACAGGCTGTACGGTGTCAGCGAGGGCAGGAAGGTCAGCCGGCCCAGCCACTTGTTCAGGCCGCGGCGCGGGGTCAGGCTCTGGTGGCAGGCATCGTGGCCGATGATAAACAGGCGCGCGATCACCAGCCCGGCCAGCACGCCCAGCGCCAGCTTGGCGGCCCAGTGCGGCGCCAGCACCACGCCGGCCAGCACGGCGCCGAACAGCAGGTAATCGAAGCCGAACAGCATCAGCGCGCGCGGCGTGCTGCGCTGGCCAAGCGGGATCAGCCAGCCGCGGATGATCTTGCGCGACGGCAGCGGCGCGTCCGGCGCGATCGGTTCCGGCAGCGGAGCCTGCTGCGGGGCATGGGCGCGCCCGGGGGCGGGGTCGACGGATTGAGCGGATTGATATGCGGTCATGCAGAACCTTCTGATTGCGGTCGTTCGGTATCGGTGCGCGGCAAGGCAGAGTGGCCGCGGCGGAACCGCAAGGTTAGAAGGCTTTGTCGAAAGCAGTCTTGACGGTCGTCAAGCCGGTGGGACGGCGGAAGCGGTAAGGGCGCGCCCGCCGCGGGTGCGGCGGGCCACGGATGCGGAAAGTGTGGCGGATCAGGCTGCCGGGACGCTGGCCGGCTCGCCCATCACATAGACGCTGTCGATCACGCGGTCGTCGCCCAGCATGGCAAAGGCGAACAGCTCTTCTTCCAGCGTTTCCGAGCGGTTGCTGCGGCGTGCGATCAGCGGCGTGGCCTTGGGGTCGAGCACGATGAAGTCGGCCTCGCAGCCTTCGCTGAAGCTGCCGACGCGGCCGGTCCAGCCCAGCGCCTCGGCCGCGGCGCGGGTGGCGAGGTAGAACATGCGCAGCGCGGTCAGATAGTAGCCGCCCATACGCGCCACCTTGTGCGCGGCGTTCATGGTGCGGAACATCGAGAACGAGGTGCCGCCACCGACGTCGGTGGCCAGCGTCACGTTCAGGCGGTTGGCATCGGACTGGTGGAAGTCATAGAAGCCGCTGCCGAGGAACAGGTTGGAAGTCGGGCAGTGCGCCACCGCGGCGCCACTGTCGTCCAGCCGGCGGCGGTCGTCCTGGTCCAGGTAGATGGCGTGGCCGTACATCGCGCCCGGGCGCAGCAGGCCATAGCGGTCGTAGACGTCCAGGTAGCTGCGCGCGTCCGGGAACAGCTCGGCCACCCATTTGACCTCGTCGCGGTTCTCGGCCACGTGGGTCTGGATAAAGGCGTCGGGGTAGGCGCGCGCAAGCTCGCCGCAGGCCGCCAGCTGCGCCTCGGTCGAGGTCGGCGCGAAGCGCGGCGTGATCGCGTACGACAGGCGCCCCTTGTTATGCCAGCGCGACAGCAGGTCGGCCGAGTCCTGTGCGCCGCTTTCGGCGGTGTCGCGCAGGAATTCGGGGCAGTTGCGGTCCATCATCACCTTGCCGGTGACCATGCGCAGGTTGCGCGCCTCGCTCTCGGCAAAGAGGGCGTCGGCCGAGGCCTTGTGCACCGTGCTCCAGACCACCGCGCTGGTGGTGCCGTTGCGCAGCAGCTCCTCGGTGAAGAAGCCGGCCACGCCGCGCGCGTAGTCGGGGTCGGCAAAGCGGCGCTCTTCGGGGAAGGTGTAGGTGTCGAGCCAGTGCAGCAGGCCCGGCGACGGCGACGCAATCATGTCGGTCTGCGGGTAGTGCACGTGGGTGTCGATAAAGCCGGGCACGATCAGCTTGCCGCGGTGGTCGATGACCTCGGCGCCGGCCGGGATGCGCGCGGCCAGTTGCGCGTAGTCGCCGGCGGCGGCGATGCGCCCGTCGGTGACGATCAGCACCCCGTCGTCCCAATACTGATACGCGTCCTCATGGAATTGCGGGTCGCGCAGGAAATGCAGCACGCGGCCGCGGATGGCGCGGGTACGGGAGTCAGTAGCGGGGTTCGTCATGGTTTGTCTCTTGTGGCCGGCCCGCGCGGCACCGTATGGTGCAAGCAGCAGGCCGGGCTATTGGCATGCGCCGTGCTCAGGCCGCGGGGGCCGTCGCGGGCGGGGACTTGGGCGGCGCGGACCAGAAGTGGTCGACTTCCGCCAGGAACTCGGCCTTCTGCATGGCGGGCAGGAAGGCCGCTTCAAAACTGTTGCGGGCCAGCTTGTGCGCGTCAGCCGCGTCCAGCGGCAGCGCGTCGAAGGTGGCTTCCCAGTTCGCATTCATATAGCCGCCGAAGTAGGCCGGGTCGTCCGAATGCAGCGTGATTGCCACGCCCGCATCCAGCATGCGCTTGAGCGGGTGGTCGCGCAGGTCGGGATAGACCTTGAGCTTGACGTTCGACAGCGGGCACACCGTCAGCGCCACGCGCTCGCGCGCCAGGCGCTCGACCAGCGCGGCGTCGTCGATGGCGCGCACGCCGTGGTCGATGCGCTCTGCCTTCAGGATGTCGAGCGCATCGGTCACGTATTGCGCCGGACCTTCCTCGCCAGCGTGCGCCACCAGGTGCAGCCCGAGTTCGCGCGCCCGGGCGAACACGCGCGCGAATTTCTCCGGCGGGTTGCCTTTCTCGGACGAATCGAGCCCGACACCGACGAAGCGGTCCCGGTAGGGCAGCGCCGCCTCCAGCGTGGCAAACGCGTCTTCCTCCGACAGATGGCGCAGGAAGCACAGGATCAGGCTGCTGGAAAAGTCGTATTCGGTGCGCGCCTGCGCCAGCGCATCGGCAATGCCGTCGATCACCACGCCGATCGGCACGCCGCGCGCGGTATGGGTCTGCGGATCGAAGAAGATCTCGGCGTGGCGGACGTTGTCGGCGACGGCGCGCTTGACGTAGTCCATGGTCATGTCGAAGAAATCTTCCTCGGTCAGCAGCACGCTGGCGCCGGCGTAGTAGATGTCCAGGAACGATTGCAGGTCGGTGAAGGCATAGGCGGCGCGCAGCGCGTCGACGCTGGGGTAGGGCAGCGCCACCTGGTTGCGCTGCGCCAGCCGGAAGATCAGTTCCGGCTCAAGCGTGCCTTCGATATGCACATGCAGTTCGGCCTTGGGGGTGCGGCGGATCTGTTCCGCGAGCGCGGCATCGATGGTCATGGGGGCCTCGTTTCTGGGCTTTTCTGTGCCGGCCGGCAGCGCCGGCGGCACGGGTTCAGGGATGCACCGTCTCCGTGCGGCCCGCACGCAGCGCGGCAAGGCGCTGTTCGCGGACCTGGAGCAGCTGGGCGACGATGGCAACCGCAATCATAGCCGGAGCCTTGTCGGTGATCCCGGGAACCCCCATGGGGCATGTCATTTCCGCAAACCGGGCCGGGTCGATGCCGTGCTCGGCCATGCGGTGTTCAAAGCGCGCGCGCTTGGTCTTGGAACCGATCAGCCCGAAGTAGGCGAAATCGGTACGCTTGAGGATTTCCTCGCACAGGGTCTGGTCGAGCGCATGGCTGTGCGTCATCACCAGGAAATAGCTGCCCGCCGGCGCCTGCGCGACCACGGCCTCGGGTGTGTCGCTGGGCTCGGCCTCGACGTTGTCGGGCAGGCCACCGGGGAACAGCGTGTCGCGCTCGTCGACCCAGTGCACGCGGCACGGCAGCGTGGCCAGCACCTTGACCAGCGCATGGCCGACATGGCCGGCGCCGAACAGCACCACGTGCATGGTGTCGGGCACCAGCGTGTCGGTCCAGCTGCCGTCCGCTTGCAGCTCCACGCCGGCCAGCACCGCGCGGCTGTCGCAAAAGGTCACCGCGCCGCTGGCCGGCACCTGCCGCTGCAGCGCGCGCTGCGCGGCGAAATTGCGCTCGACCGCATCCAGCCAGGCCAGGTCGGCCTCGCCCAGCACTTCGAACGCCAGCTGCACCACGCCGCCGCAGCACTGCCCCAGCGCCGGGCCAAGCGGAATGCGCTCGATCCGGCGCGGCTCGCCACGCACCAGCATCTCGCGGGCGATGTCCATGCCGCGCCATTCCAGGTGGCCGCCGCCGATGGTGCCGACCAGGTCGTCGGCGCTGACCAGCATGCGGATGCCGGCCTCGCGCGGCGCCGAGCCCTTGACCTCGACGATGGTGACCATCGCCACCGGCACGCCGGCGCGCACCATGCGGGCGGCGTCGGCGAAGCGGAAGGGTTTGAGCGGTGCGTCCTGCATGGTCGGGGGCCTTGTGGTGATGCGTGGTATCGCTTGTGGTATCGCTTGCGTCAGTGGTGGCGCGCGCCTGCTTCTTCCGCCGGCCCCTCGCCTGTCAACGCAGTCGAGGGGGGAAAGTCCGGGGCGTCCGCAGGCGCGCGCTTCCTTGCCACCGTTCAGGCTGCGGGAGCAGCCACCCGAGCAGCCCCTTGCGCCGCCGCCGCGCGCACGGCATCGACAGCATCGAGGATCGCCTCGCTGGTGGCCGGGGCCTTCAGCGGCGGGTTGATGCGGTAGTCGCCCAGCGCGGCCACGGCGTCGCGGATCGCGAAGAATACCGAGAACGGCAGCAGCAGCGGCGGTTCGCCCACCGCCTTGGAGCGGTGGATGCTGTCCTCGACGTTGCGGTTCTGGAACAGGCGCACGTTGAATTCCTCGGGGCAGTCGTTGACCGTCGGGATCTTGTACGTCGACGGGGCGTGCGTCATCAGCTTGCCGTCCTTGTTCCACCACAGTTCCTCGGTGGTCAGCCAGCCCATGCCCTGGATGAATGCGCCTTCGACCTGGCCGATATCGATCGCCGGGTTCAGCGAGCGGCCGGCGTCGTGCAGCGCATCGGCGCGCAGCAGCTTCCATTCGCCGGTGAGCGTGTCCACCAGCACCTCGGAGCACGCGGCGCCGTAGGCGAAGTAGTAGAACGGGCGGCCCTGCAGCGTCTTCTGGTCCCAGTGCAGCTTGGGCGTGGTGTAGAAGCCGTCGGACCACAGCTGCACGCGCGCCACATAGGCTTCGCGCGCCAGCTCGCCGAACGACAGGCGCAGCTCGCCGGCGCTGACCAGGTCATCGTTGAAGCGCACCTCGGACGGCTCCACGCCGGCCTTGCGCGCGGCAAACGCGGCCAGGCGCTCGCGGATCTGCCGCGCCGCGTCCTGCGCGGCCTTGCCGTTCAGGTCGGCGCCGGTCGAGGCCGCGGTGGCCGAGGTATTGGCCACCTTGCTGGTGTCGGTCGCGGTCACGCGCACGCGTTCCATGCGGATGCCGAGCTCGTGCGCCACCACCATCGCCACCTTGGTGTTCAGGCCCTGGCCCATTTCGGTGCCGCCGTGGTTCACCAGCACCGAGCCGTCGTTGTAGACGTGCACCAGCGCGCCGGCCTGGTTGTAGTGGGCCACGTTGAACGAGATGCCGAACTTCACCGGGGTGATGGCGATACCCTTCTTCAGCACCGGGCTGGTGGCGTTGAACGCGCGTGTAGCCTCGCGGCGGGCGCGGTATTCGCTGCTGGCCACCAGTTCGTCGATCAGCTCGTGGATGACATTGTCTTCCACGGTCTGCCCGTAGGGCGTGACGTTGTTCCCGGTCTTGCCGTAGAAGTTGACGCGGCGCACGTCGAGCGAATCCTTGCCGACGGTGCGGGCGATATTGTCGAGGATGTACTCGACCGCGAACGCGCCCTGCGGGCCGCCGAAGCCGCGGAAGGCGGTGTTGCTCTGCGTGTTGGTCTTGCCGCAGTAGCCGTCGATCTGCACGTTCGGCAGCCAGTAGGCGTTGTCGAAATGGCAGATGGCGCGGGTCATCACCGGGCCCGACAAGTCGGCCGAGAAGCCGGCGCGCGACACCATCTCGACCTTGACGCCTTCGATATGGCCTTCGTCGTCGTGGCCGACGCTGTAGTCGAACACGAAGTCATGGCGCTTGCCGGTGATCATCATGTCGTCGTCGCGGTCCGGGCGCAGCTTGACCGGGCACATCAGCTTCCACGCCGCAAGTGCTGCGCAGCAGGCGAACAGCGCCGACTGCGATTCCTTGCCGCCGAAGCCGCCGCCCATGCGGCGGCACTCGACCAGCACCTGGTGCGCATGCCAGCCCAGCATATGCGCGACCGCGTGCTGCATCTCGGTCGGGTGCTGGGTCGAACACCACACGTGCATGCCGTCGTTCTCGCGCGGCGCGGCGTACGAGATCTGGCCTTCGAGATAGAACTGCTCCTGGCCGCCGAGGTGGATCGTGCCGCTGTCCTGGTGGGCCGCGCCGGCAATGCGCGCGGCCGGTTCGCCGCGCGTCAGGTGCATCGGCGGCAGCACATAGCTGCCGGCCGCGTGCGCGGCCTGCGGCGACAGCACCGGCGGCAGGTCTTCATAGTCGATCACGCCGAGACGCGCGGCACGGCGGGCCGCATCATGCGAGGTCGCCACCACGATAAACACCGGCTGGCCGATGAACTGCACCACGCCACGCGCCAGGATCGGGTCGTCATGGATGATCGGGCCACAGTCGTTGGTGCCGGGGATGTCGTCCACCGTCAGCACGTCGACCACGCCCGGTGCGGCGCGCACTTTGTCGAGCGAGACCGACTTGATGCGCGCGTGCGCGCGGGTGCTCATGCCGAGCGCGGCGTGCAGCGTGCCGGCCAGCTCGGGGATGTCGTCGGTGTAGGTGGCGGTGCCGGCCACGTGCAGGTGGGCGGATTCGTGCGGACGCGAGATGCCGACCTGGGGTACCTGTTCGGCGGCGGCGTCGAGCAGGAAGGGTTCGGTTTGCTTGTTCATGCCGATTTCGTTCCTTGTTCTCTGGCTCAGGCCGTGGCGGCCGCGGTTGCGGTGGCGTTGATGCCGGCGCCGGGGGCGCGGACATTGACGGCTGCGGCGGGCAGCGCGTCGGCGTTGGTTTCCAGCCAGAACCGGTACAGCAGGTTGGCGGCGCCGCGGCTGCGGTACGACGCGGTCGCGCGCATGTCGGACAGCGGCGTGTAGTCCTGCTCCAGCGCCGCCATGCCGGCGCGCGCGGTGGCTTCATTCCACGGCTGGCCGGTCAGCGCCGCCTCGGTCGCGGCAGCGCGCCTGGGCGTCGCGGCCATGCCGCCGAAGGCGATGCGGGCCTGCGTGACGATGCCGTCCTGCACGGTGATGCCGAACGCGGCACACACGGCGGAAATATCCTCGTCAAAGCGTTTGGACAGCTTGTAGGTGCGGAAGTGCTGCGGGCCGGCCACCGGCACGCGCAGCGCGGCGACGAATTCGCCCGGCTGCATAGCGGTCTTCTGGTATGCCAGGTACAGGTCTTCCAGCGGCAGCGTGCGGCGCGTCTCGCCGTGCTGCAGCACCACTTCCGCGCCCAGCGCGATCAATGCCGGCATCGAATCACCGATCGGCGAGCCGTTGGCGATATTGCCGCCCAGCGTGCCGGCATTGCGGATCGGCAGCGAGGCGAAGCGCTTCCACAGTTCTTCCAGCTCCGGGTGCGCGGCGTTCAGTGCGGCGTAGGCTTTTTCGAGCGTCACGGCGGCGCCGATCTCGATCATGCCGTCGCGTTGCTCGATGTGGTTCAGGTCTTCGACCTGGCCCACGTAGAGCAGATTGCCCAGCTCGCGGAACTGCTTGGTGACCCACAGGCCCACGTCGGTGCTGCCGGCCAGGATGCGGATATCGGGCTGCGCCGCCTTGATCGCGCCGAACTCGGCCGCGGTGCGCGGGGCGAAGAACTCCTGGCCCTGGGCGCGGTAGCGGAAGGTTTCGCCGCGCTTGAGGTTGCGCAGCGTGTCGGCGATCTGGCGCGGGTCGAGCTTGTTCGCGGTGGGGGCGGGCAGGGCCATCATGCGTTCGCCGGCATCGATGATCGGGCGGTAGCCGGTACAGCGGCACAGGTTGCCGGTCAGCGCGTCGCAGATGGTCTGGCGCGACGGCGCCGTGCCGCCCGGGGTGTGCTGCTGGTACAGCGCCCACAGCGACATCACGAAGCCGGGGGTGCAGAAGCCGCACTGCGAGCCGTGGCACTCGACCATGGCTTCCTGCACCGGGTGCAGGTTGCCGTCGGCCTGGCGCAGGTCCTCGACCGTGATCAGGGCCTTGCCGTCGAGCGTGGGCAGGAACTGGATGCAGGCGTTGACCGCCTTGAACTCGACGTCGCCGCCGTCCTGCAGCTCGCCGACCACGACGGTGCAGGCGCCGCAGTCACCTTCGGCGCAGCCTTCCTTGGTGCCGGTGCAGCGCGCGTCTTCACGCAGGTACTGCAGCACGGTGCGGGTAATGGGGGCGTCGGATACTTCCTTGACCTGGCCGCGGTGGAAAAAGCGGATGGTTTGCGTCTCCATGGTCTTCTCTCTCTTGGGGATGGCGGAAACATAGCATCGCTACGTTTCATGCAATATTCGACCCAGGTGATATGCGCCATCAGCGGGCACGCCCGTCGGTGCCCGGCCGCACCGAGCGGCATGCGGATTTGACCAATTGTGGGGTGCCTGTCATACACTATGCGCCGTTCCCATCCCCCACGCCACCCATCCGGCCGCGCCGGAGGGCCGCCATCGCCATGCACGGACGCGACCATCTCGATACCTATTTGCTGCGGGTGCTCCACACCCTGCTCACCGAGCAGAGCGTGACCCGCACCGCCGTGCGTCTAGGCCAGTCCCAGCCCGCCATCAGCAATACCCTGAAGCGCCTGCGCGAGATCACCGGCGACGCCATTTTGGTGCGGGGCAAAAACGGCATGGTGCCCACCGAGCGCGGCCGCGAGCTGCTGGCGCTGGCCGAGCAGAGCCTGGCGGCGATGGACCGCATCGCGCGGCCGCCGCAGCAGTTCGACCCGGCCACCACCACGCGCACCTTCCACCTTGGCGCGCCCGACTACCTGGACGCCTTCTTCCTGCCCAATATCGTCGAGCGCGTGCGCCGGCTGGCGCCGGGCGCCAAGCTGTTCGTGCACCCGATGACGTCGTCGTCGGATTTTCTCGACGACCTCGAGCAGGGACAGCTGGATATCGTGGTCGGCAACTGGCTGTCGCCGCCGGAGCACCTGCATATTTCGCCGCTGTTCGACGACGAGGTGGTGTGCATGCTGGGCGCGCAACATCCGCTGGCGCGCAAGGGACTGACGCTCAAGCACTACCTGGAAATGCCCCACCTGGCGCCGGCGCCCTACGCGTCGATGCAGCGCAGCATGATCGACCAGGCGCTCGCCGAGCAGGGCTACAAGCGCAATATCCAGGTGACGCTGCCGTATTTCGGGCTGGTGCCGTATGTGCTGATGAAGACCGACATGGTCTTCACCACCGGTCGGCAGTTCGCCGCGCACTATGCGCAGTACCTGCCGATCCGCATGGTGCCTTCGCCGGTATCGTTCCCGCGCATGCGCTTCTACCAGCTGTGGCACGAGCGCTGCCATGCCGCGCCGGACGTGATGTGGATCCGCCGCATGATCGCGGAGGTGGCGGCGGATCTGCCGCAGTTGCCCCGGCTCGAGGCCGAGGCAGGTTGAGCCTGGACGAGGGGGGCCGCGACCCCTACTTTGCGTGGGCAGTGGGGAAGAACAGCTGTTCGCCCTCGACCTTGTACCCCGCAATCGCGTCCTGTCCTTCCCTTGACGTAATCCACTCCACCAGCTTCATCGCATCCTTGTAGTTGGTGCCAGGATGCCTGGCGGGGTTGACCGCAATGATCCCATACGGGTTGAACATCTTCGGATCGCCCTCGATGGCGATCGCCAGGCCGGTCTTGGCGCGGTAGGCGCCGTAGGTGGCGCGGTCCGACAGCGTATAGGCCGGCATCTGCGCCGCCATGGTCAGCACCTCGCCCATGCCCAGGCCGGCGTTGACGTACCACGGCTGGCCCTTGGGCTCGATGCCGAGCTGCTTCCAGTAGTCCTTCTCCATCACGTCGGTGCCGGAATTGTCGCCGCGCGAGATGAACTTGCTGCCGCTGGCGGCGAGCTTGCGGAACCCGGCCAGCACGTCCTTGCCGCCCTTGACCCCGGCCGGGTCGCTGGCTGGCCCGACCACGATGAAATCGTTGTACATCACGTCGCGCCGGTTCACGCCGTAGCCGGCGGCGACGAACGCGTCTTCCATCTTGCGCGCGTGCACCAGCAGCACGTCGACATCGCCCATCTCGCCCATCTTCATGGCCTTGCCCGAGCCGACGGCGATGACTTTCACCGTGACGCCTGATATCCGCTCGAAACGCGGCAACAGGTGCTTCAGCAGGCCCGAGTTCTCGGTGCTGGTGGTGGTGGCGAGCTTGATCTCGCCGGCCTGCGCGGCCGACAGCAGGCCGAGGCACAGCAGCGGCACGGCGGACACGACGAGGTGGCGCGCGCGGCGGCGCAAGGGTTGGGCACGGCGGGACATGGGCGATCTCCTCGTTGTTATGTTTTTACCGACATAATTGATTTTGCCTTCGGATCTCAGGGAGAATTCGGCAAAACAACATAAGAATGGGGTATTCATTGTGGTCCAGCCGAGATCGACAAGTAAATATGTAGCGGGGAACCTATGACCTTCCGCTTCGACCTGTTTCCGGTGATCGCCTCCGACGACAATCCGCGCGCCAATGCCAAGGTGTTCCAGCTGCTCAAGGCGGTGCGCGAAACCGGATCGCTGCACCGTGCCGCGCGCGAGATCGGGCTGTCGTACCGCCACGCCTGGGGCGTGATGCGGTCGTGGGAAGAGATGCTCGGTCGCAGCATGCTGGATATGGAGCGCGGGCGCGGCGCGTCGCTGACGCGCTTCGGCGAGCGCCTGCTGCGCGCCGAGCTGCGCCTGCGCGAGTCGATCGAGCCGGCGGTGCAGCGAGCCATGGCGGAGTTCATCGCCGACCTGGACGACGCCCAGCAGCCGCAGTCGTGCGTGCATTTCACCGGCAGCCATGACCCGGCGGTGGAAGTGCTGGCCGCCGCGCTGGGCACGGCCGGCAGTCCGCTGCAGCTCGACACGGTGTTCTGCGGCAGCGTGGAAGGGCTGATCTGCCTGCAGGAGCGCCAGTCGGAGCTGGCCGGGTTCTATGTCTCGCCGGTGCAGACCGCGGGCTCGGTGGCGCATGTGACCTTGCGCAAGTGGCTGCGACCCGGCGCCGTGCGGCTGCTGCGGCTGGCGTGGCGCGAGCAGGGCCTGATCCTGGCCCCGGAGCTGGCGCGCGAGGTGCACGATCTGCGCGGCCTGGCGCGCAGCCAGGCGCGCTTCGTCAACCGGCAGCGCAGCTCCGGCACGCGCATGCTGTTCGACCAGCTGCTGGCCGCCGAGGGCCTGTATCCCGACCTGGTCAATGGTTACGACGAAACCGAGTTCAGCAATGAAAAAGTGGCGGAAGCCGTGCATAGCGGCCGCGCCCAGGCCGGTTTCGGGCTTCGCATGAACGCCGAGGCTCACGGGCTGGCGTTCGTGCCGCTCACGCGCGAGGCCTATTACCTGGCGCTGCGCAAGAACGACCAGACCGCCGGCTGGATGGCCGCGCTGCTCGCCCTGTTGGCCGATCCGGCCTTTGCGCGGCGGATCGAGGCGCTGCCGGGCTATACCATGGCAGAGCCGGCGGGCATCCTGACTCCCCAGGAGGCGCTGCCGTGGTTTGGCCCGGACGGCAAGGAAGGCAGCTGAGCCACGGCCGGGCCGCGCCTCGGACCGGTCCGGCCGGTCCGTATTACACTCCTTGCCAGGGCGCGCCGGTCTCCGTACCGGCCTGCGCCGGACCCTTGCAAGGAGCGCCATGCTGGAAACCGCCGCGCTGGCCGCGGGCATGTCCTGGGCCAGCGGATTTCGCCTGTATCTTGCCGTGCTGGCCGCCGGGGTGCTGGCGCGGCTGGGCTGGCTGGAACTGCCGCCCGGGCTGCAGCCGCTGGAGTCCTGGTGGGTGATTGGCGTGGCCGCGGTGCTGGCCGTGGCCGAGTTCGTCGCCGACAAGGTGCCGGCCTTCGACACCGTCTGGGACGGCATCCATACCTTCATCCGCATTCCGGCCGGGGCGATCCTGGCGGCTGCCGCGTTCGGTCAGCTGGATCCGCAATGGGTGGTGGCGGCGGGCCTGATCGGCGGCACGCTGGCCGGCACCGCGCATGCGGTCAAGGCCGGCACACGCGCGCTGATCAACGTGTCGCCGGAACCGTTTTCCAACTGGACGGCCTCATTCACTGAGGACCTGACCGCCACCGGCAGCCTGCTGCTGGCGTTCTTCGTGCCGGTGCTGTTCCTGGTGCTGCTGGCGGTGTTTCTGGTGGGCTCGGTGTGGCTGCTGCCGAAGTTGTGGCGCGGGGTGCGCCGGCTCCATGCCAGCCTGCGCGGCGGTACCCGGCACGATGTGCCGCGCTAGCGGCCCGGCCGTTCCGGCCAGCTTTTTTGCATTGTCTGACTGACCCGAGGCGCACCGGCGCCAGCAACCAAGAACCAACCAACCGATGCCCTCCGAGTCCGCCATCGACGTCCCGGCCACCGCCGCCCAATCCGACGCCTCATCCGCCGGACTGCAAGCCGCCGCTGGCGGCAAATTCTCCGCCTGGCGCCAGGCGCTGCGCATGGCCCGGCGCGACTGGCTGGCGGGCGAGCTCTACCTGCTGCTGTTTGCGCTGGTGCTGGCCGTGGCCGCGCTGACCAGCGTGGGCTTCATGGCCGACCGCATGCGGCTGGGCCTGGAGCGCGACGCGCGCCAGATGATTGCGTCCGACGTGCTGCTGGTGGCCGACCAGCCCTTCGATGCCGCGTTCGCGCAGCGGGCCCGCGCAGCCGGCCTGGCGGTGGCGCAGACCGTGACCTTCCCGAGCATGGCCACCGCCGAGGGCAAGGCCCAGGCCGGCGCCGAGGCGCCCAGCCAGCTGGCGGCGCTCAAGGCGGTGACCGACGGCTATCCGCTGCGCGGCCGGCTCAGGGTGACCGGCACGCCGGGCGCGCCGGACGCGCCCGCGGAAGGCATTCCCGCGCCGGGTACGGTATGGGTCGACGAGGCGCTGCTGGGCGCGCTCGGCGTCGCGGTGGGCGACAACCTGCGGCTGGGCAGCCGCAGCTTCCGCATCGACCGCATCATCACGCAGGAACTCGACCGCGGCACCGGCTTCATGAACTTCGCGCCGCGCGTGCTGATGCCGCTGTCGGACCTGGACAGCACCGGGCTGATCGGCTGGGGCAGCCGCGTCACCTACCGGCTGCTGGTGGCTGGCCCCGACGCCGCCGGCGCGGCCTTCCAGAAATGGGCGCTGGACGAGATCGAACGCCGCCAGCTGCGCAATACGCGGGTCGAGTCGCTGGAATCGGGTCAGCCGCAGATGCGCGCCACGCTGGACCGCGCCGAGCGCTTCCTGTCGCTGGTGGCGGTGCTGTCGTCGATGATCGCGGCGGTGGCGATCGCGATGTCGGCGCGCCGCTATATGCAGCGCCACACCGATGCCTGCGCGGTCTACAAGTGCCTGGGGCTGTCGCGCGGGCAGATCCTGCGGGCGTTCGGGCTGGAATTCCTGCTGGTCGGGGCCGCCGGCGCGCTCGCCGGCGTGCTGCTCGGCTACCTGGCGCACTATGGCTTGCTGCTGTCGCTGGGCGGGCTGCTCAAGGTGTCGCTGCCGCAGCCGTCGCTGCTGCCGGCGATAGTGGGCGTGCTGGCCGGGCTGGTGCTGCTGGCCGGGTTTGCGCTGCCGCCGCTGCTGGCGCTGACGCGGGTCGCGCCGCTGCGGGTGCTGCGGCGCGATATCGGGCTGCCGCCGGTGTCGGCCTGGGTGGCCTACGCGCTCGGGCTGGGCGCCTTTGTCGCGCTGCTGCTGGTGGCCGCGCGCGACCTGAAGCTGGGTCTGACCACCGCCGGGGGCTTTGTCGCCGCGGGGATGGTGTTCGGCGTGCTGGCGCTGGGCCTGCTGACCTTGCTGTCGCGACTGCTGCGCGGACGCCTGCGCGGGCGCGCGGCGATGGGGTGGCGCTTTGCGCTGGCGGTGCTGGAGCGCCGTCGCGCGGTCACGGTGCTGCAGACGGTGGCGCTGGCGGTGGGGCTGATGGCGCTGCTGCTGCTCGGCATGACGCGCAACGACCTGGTCGATTCCTGGCGCAACGCCACGCCGGCCGACGCGCCCAACCGCTTCATCATCAATATCCAGCCGGACCAGCGCGAGCCGCTGCGCCAGATGCTGGCCAGCGCCGGCATCACCGACCTGCTTTACCCGATGGTGCGCGGGCGCCTGACCCATATCGGCGAGCGCACCATCCGCGGCGACAGCTTCGAGGACGGGCGCGCGCGCAACCTGGTCGAGCGCGAGTTCAACCTGTCCTATACCGATGCGCTGCCGGAGGGCAACCGCGTGATCGCCGGACGCTGGTCGAACGGGTCCGACGGCGACGAGGCTGGCGCGTCGGTGGAAGAGGGCATCGCCAAGACCCTGGGCATCCGGCTCGGCGACACGCTGCGCTTCGACGTGGCCGGCCAGCCGGTGCAGGCGCGCGTGACCTCGCTGCGCAAGCTCGACTGGGGCTCGATGCGGGTCAACTTCTTCGTGATCCTGCCGCCGCGGGCGATGCAGGGCATGCCCGAGACCTACATCACCTCGTTCCACCTGCCGCCCGCCAGCGCCGCGCTGGGCAACCGGCTGATCGCGGCCTTTCCCAACATCACCGTGGTCAACACCGACATGATCCTGCGCCAGATCCAGGACATCCTGGACCAGGTGATCGCGGCGGTGGAGTTCCTGTTCGTGTTCACGCTCGCCGCGGGGGTGACGGTGCTGTACGCGGCGTTGTCCGGCGCGCGCGACGAGCGCATGCGCGACGCGGGCCTGCTCAAGGCGCTGGGCGCTTCGGCCGCGCTGGTGCGGCAGACCCAGTATGCCGAGTTCCTGGTGGTGGGCGGCCTCGCCGGCCTGCTGGCCAGCCTCGGCGCGATCGCGGTGGGCTGGGGGCTGTCGCAGTTCGTGTTCGATTTCCCGTATCGCTTCAATGCGTGGATCGTGCCGGTCGGCGTGGTTTCTGGCATGCTGTGCGCTTTTGCCGGCGGCTGGCTGGGCCTGCGCGAAGTGCTGCGCCAGCCCGCGCTGGCCACCTTGCGCGATGCCTGAGCCCGCGTGCCGGCGCCGCCGCAGACCGAGTGTGTGATGAGTACTGAATCCGACGACAAGCCCGGCAATGCCGAGGTCACTGCCTTTGAACTGGTGGGCGGCGAGGCGCGCGTGCGCGAACTGGTCGACCGCTTCTACGACCTGATGGACCTGGAGCCGCAGTTCGCGGGGCTGCGCGCGCTGCATCCGCCGTCGCTGGAGGGCTCGCGCGACAAGCTGTTCTGGTTCCTGTGCGGCTGGCTGGGCGGTCCCAACCACTTTATCGAGCGCTTCGGCCATCCGCGCCTGCGCGCGCGCCATATGCCGTTCGAGATCGGCGTCAGCGAGCGCGACCAGTGGATGCGCTGCATGGCGCTGGCGATGCAGGACATCGGCCTGCCCGAAGGCCTGCAGTTGCGCCTGATGCAGGCCTTTTTCCAGACCGCCGACTGGATGCGCAACGTGGCGCGCTGAGGCGCCAAGGCTCCCGTTTCTACCTCGAAAGGTTTCCCTGCCGATGACAGCTCAACTGCCTGAAGACGCCCTGCGTGTGCTGGATTCCTGGTTCGACCAGCCCGGTTCGGCCGCCTGGAATACGGCGCGTCCGCAATGGTTCACCAAGTCGGATGCGTTCGATGCGCAGATTCGCGCGAACTTCCTGTCTGACTGGCAGGTCGCCTGCGACGGGGCGCCGGACGACTGGTCGGTGACGCCGGAAGGCGCGTGCGCGCGCGTGGTGCTGCTGGACCAGTTCCCGCGCAACATGTTCCGCAACGACCCGCGCAGCTTCGGCACCGATGCGCAGGCGCTGGCACTGGCCCGGCGCATCGTCGCCAGCGGCATGGACCGCGCGCTGCCGACCGACTACCACCGCATGTTCTGCTACATGCCGTTCGAGCATTCGGAGTCGCTGGAAGACCAGGACGAGGCAGTGCGCCTGATGACGCTGCTGCGCGAAGCCAGCGGCGGGGTGGTGGATGCCGTCGAGTGGGCCGAGAAGCACCGCGTGATCATCGCGCGCTTTGGCCGCTTCCCCCATCGCAATGCGGTGCTGGGCCGGCCGAGTACGGCAGAGGAACAGGCGTTCCTGCAGCAGCCGGGCTCCTCCTTCTGAAGCAGGCCCGGCAGCCGGCGCGCGCTCAGGTCTGGTCGCGCGCCTCCTGCCACTTGTCGACACGCACGCGCGGCGCGGCCGCCAGTTGCTGCAGCAGGCCGGCGGGCGTGTCGCCCACGTGCAGCAGCTCGGCGTGCACCTGCTTCAGGAAGCCTTCGCGCACCGCGTGCGACAGGAAGCCCAGCATGCCATCGTAGAACCCGGCCAGGTTCAGCAGGCCCACCGGCTTGGCGTGGTAGCCCAGCTGCAGCCAGGTGAAGGTCTCGAACAGTTCCTCGAAGGTGCCCACGCCGCCGGGCATGGCGACAAAGGCATCGGCGCGGTCGGCCATCATCTGCTTGCGCTCGTGCATGTTGCGCACCACGTGCAGCTCGGTCAGGCCGCGATGGCCGACCTCCTTCTGCATCAGCGCTTCCGGGATGATGCCGATGGCACGGCCGCCATGTTCCAGCACGGCATCGGCGACGATGCCCATCAGGCCCACCTTGCCGCCGCCGTACACCAGCGTCAGGTCGTTTTCGGCCAAGGTGCGGCCGAGCAGGCGCGCCCCCTCGGCGTATTCGGGACGATTGCCGGGACTGGACCCGCAATACACGCAGACGGATTTCACTTCGTTTCCTTTGCCGCGCCGGCGGCTTTGGCTGCCGCGTAGTCGCGCGCCAGCTGGTCGAATGCCTCCCGTGCCCGACCGCGCAGGTAGGGCGCCAGGATCGAGAAGATGTGGTAGCTCGAGCCGTGCAGGTAACCGCGGATCTGCTCCGGATCGTTGTACTGGCGCGGATGCTGCACGAACTGGAACGACAGCCAGTAGGTGGCGACCACCACCATGTTGGTGCAGATGGCCTCGACCTGCTCGGGCGTGGCTTCCATCTCGCCGTCCTCGATGAACTGGCGGCAGATCTCGTGCGCAAAGCGCTGCTTCTGCTCGACGATGCGCTTGAAGTTGGTCTCCAGCATCCGGTTGCGCGCCAGCAGGTCGTTGATGTCGCGGTACAGGAAGCGGTAGTTCCACAGGAACTCGGACATGTACTGCAGGTAGCCCCAGCTTTCGTCGAGCGTGGCCTTGTGGTCGTCCGGCATCTTCAGGCGGCGCTCCATCTCCTGCTCGAAGCGCACGAAGATGGAATTGATGATGTCGTCCTTGTTGCGGAAGTGGTAGTAGAGATTGCCGGGGCTGATCTCCATCGCTTCCGCGATCGTGGTGGTGGTGACGTTGGGCTCGCCGACTTCGTTGAACAGGCGCAGCGAGACGTCGAGGATGCGGTCCCTGGTGCGGCGGGGTCCGGTTTGCGGTTTCGGTTCCATGGGCGTCCGGGCGATCGGTGCGATCGGTAAGTCGGGGGCAGGGTAGCGATTATAAGCAATCGGCCTGCCTTGCCCATGCTGCGCCCCCGCCGCGCCCCGCTACACCTGTCCCGGGCCGGATCAGCCCGCCAGCGCCTGCGCCCACCGCAGCACGTGCGGCCCGGCGATGGTGATCCAGGTGCCGCCGCACAGCACCAGCGCCAGCATCACCGCGGCGCTGCCGAAGTCCTTGGCGCGCTTGGACAGGCTGTGCCGCTCCAGCGAGATGCGGTCGACCGCGGCCTCGACGCTGGAGTTGAGCAGCTCCACGATCAGCACCACCAGCAGCGTGCCCAGCAGCAGGATGCGCTCGACCGCCGTCACCGGCAACAGGAAGGCGCACGGCGTCAGGATCACCACCAGGGTCAGCTCCTGGCGGAACGCGCTCTCCTCCAGCACCGCATAGCGCAGCCCGGACAGCGAATTGATGGCCGCATGCCAGGCGCGCGCCAGGCCCCGGTTGCCCTTGTGCGGATTCTGGTCGATCGAGTAGTCAGCGCTCTGCATGGCGGGCGGCGGCCTCTGCATTGGCGGGTCGGACGGCAGTTCCGGATGCGGTTTCGGCATGGGTTTGCGGGGCGGAAGGCTGGGCTGTGGCGGGTGAGGCCGCTGCGCCGCCCCGGCCTGGCCTGGGAGCGGCGAACGGCCGCAGGTGGGCCAGGAACTGCTCGGACGCGGCGCGCCACGAGAAGCGCTCGGCATGGGCCCGGGCCGTGGCGCGGTCGATGCGCAGCGCTTCCAGGCAGGCCTCGCGCAGGTCTTCGTGCATCACGCCGGCGGGGCTGTCGCCGAGCACGTCGATCGGGCCCGTGACCGGATACGCTGCCACCGGCAGGCCGCTGGCCAGCGCTTCCAGCAGCACCAGCCCGAAGGTGTCGGTGCGGCTCGGGAACACGAACACGTCAGCGGAAGCATACACCCGCGCCAGCTCGGGCTGGCTCAGCACGCCCAGGTAGTTGGCGCCGGGATAGCGCGCGCGCAGCGCCGGCAGCGCCGGGCCGTCGCCGACCACCCATTTGGATCCGGGCAGGTCCAGCGCCAGGAACGCCTCGACATTCTTCTCCACCGCCACGCGGCCGACGTACAGGAAGATCGGGTGGGCGGTGTTGAGCACATTGGCGCGCTGCGGCGTGAACACGTCCAGGTCCACGCCGCGCGTCCACAGCACGGCGTTGTTGATGCCGTAGCGCCGCAGGTCGTCCAGCACCACCGGCGTCGGCGCCATCACCGCCTGGGCGCGGCCATGGAACCAGCCCAGGAATCGGTAGGTCCAGGCCAGCGGAATGCCGAAGCGCGCCTGCACATATTCCGGAAAGCGCGTGTGGTAGGCGGTGGTGAAGGGCAGCTTGCGGCGCAGCGCATGGCTGCGCGCGGCCAGCCCGAGCGGGCCTTCGGTGGCGATGTGCAGGGCGTCGGGGCCAAAGGCCTCGATGCGCCGCCGCACGCGCGCGCCCGGCAGCAGCGACAGCCGGATCTCGGGATAGGTCGGGCATGGCACCGTGCGGAATTCCAGCGGCGTGATCATGTCGACCGTGTGGCCCATCGCCTCCAGTTCGCGGCGCGTGGACTTGAGCGTGCGCACCACGCCATTGACCTGCGGTTCCCAGGCATCGGTGACGATCAGGATCTTCATGCAGCCTCCTTGGGCGCGGTGGAAGGGCAATGCGGATGGCGCCGGGCGGATGGAGCCATGCGAAGCAGGTACGACCGGCGCGGCTCAGCCGGCCACGGCAGCGCGGCGCCGGCGGCGCACGGCGGACGCAGGCGCGTCGAGCAGCGTGGTCCAGTAGACGATCTTCAGTTCGCCTTCCAGGGTTTCGACCAGCGCCGACAGGCTTTCGACCCAGTCGCCGTCGTTGCAGTAGAGCTGGCCGTTGACCTCGCGGATCTCGGCCTTGTGGATATGGCCGCAGACCACGCCGTCGCAGCCGCGGCGGCGCGCCTCGTCGACCATCGCGCTCTCGAACGAGCCGATGTAGTTGACCGCGTTCTTGACCTGGTGCTTCAGGTACTGCGACAGCGACCAGTACGGAAAGCCCAGGCGCGCGCGCAGCCGGTTGAAGTGGCGGTTTAGCGCCAGGATCATGGTGTAGAGCGAATCGCCCAGGTAGGCCAGCCAGCGCGCGTGCTGCACCACGCCGTCGAACAGGTCGCCGTGCACCACCCACAGGCGGCGTCCGCTCGCGGTGACGTGGATCGCCTCTTCGCGCACGGTGATGTCGCCGAAGGCCATGCCATCGAACTGGCGCGCGGCTTCGTCGTGGTTGCCGGGCACATAGATCACCTCGGTGCCCTTGCGCGCCTTGCGCAGCAGCTTCTGCACCACGTCGTTGTGGCTCTGCGGCCAGTACCAGCCCCGGCGCAGCTGCCAGCCGTCGATGATGTCGCCGACCAGGTAGAGCTGGTCGGATTCGTTGTGCTTGAGGAAATCCAGCAGGTAGTCGGCCTGGCAGCCGGGGGTGCCCAGGTGGATGTCAGACAGCCAGATGGCGCGGTAGCGCTGGATCGGGTGCGGCTCGGGGGGATAGGTTTCCTGCGCTTCGCGCGGCGGCGCTAGCGCGGCGCCATCGAGTGCCGGCGCCATGAAGGCGGTCACCGGCGCGGCGGGGCCGCTGTCAGCGCTGCGGCGCAGCCATGGCGCCAGTTGCGAGGCCTTCGACAGATACCCGCGGGCAGATCGGATTGCTTGCACCATGCCAGTCCCGGTTGCGGCGATGGCTGCATTCAGCCAGCCAGCCATGACGCGACGGTGACGAAAACATGACTGACATGTGAATCGTTGCGGCCGCGGGACAGCCGCTGCATGGGCCCACCCGCGGGCGGTTCAGCGGCCAGCTCAGCGGCCGCGCGCGGACAGCTCGGCCAGTGCGTCGAGCACGGCACGCACCGCGGCGGGATGGCGCAGCAGCGACACATGGCCGATGCCGGACAGCGGGATATGGCCGGCGCCGTCGAGCCACCCGGTGCATGGTGGCCCCGCGATCGAATCGTGCCAGCTGAAGATCGAGATCATGCGCGCGCGCAGCCGCGGCGTTTCGGCCGCCGCGAGCGCGCGCAGCCAGGGGCTGCCGCAACGCATCTGGCGCGCATTGTGGCCGCCGCCAAAGCGCGCCAGCGCGCTGCCGTGGTGCGGGCTGCCCAGCGTCACGATGCCGGCGCAGAGGTCCTCGTCGCCGGCCAGCTGCAGCGCGGCCCGCGCGGCCAGGCCGCCCATGCTGTGGCAGAGCAGCAGCGGCGCGCGCCCGCTTTCGGCGCGGATGCGCCGCATCGCGGCCAGCAGCGCGCGCGCGTAGTCGTCGATGTCGCCGAACACGGGTTCCAGGTCGATCCCGTGGCAGCGGTAGCCGGCGGTGGCCAGCGCCGGCTGCATGTCGAGCCAGATCGCCTGGCCGCAGGCATAGCCATGGACCAGCAGCACCGGCGGGGCATCGCGACCGGGCCGGGCAGGGTCAGGCGGCACAAACGGTGCCCGCGCGCGGAAGGGCTGCAGCCAGTCGAACATGCGCAGCACCGCCAGGCATTCGGCGCCGTAGCAGCGCAACGCCTCCGCCAGCCGCAGCGGCCTGCGGGTGGCGGCAAGTTCAGGGGGCGGCGCGGGCGGGTGGTCGGCGCGGCCGACCCACAGGCCGCGCCCGCTCAGCGCGAAGGCGATGGCAATGCCGCAGGCGAAGCCGCCCAGGATCAGCCCCGCGCCGGCGGCGAGCGCGCCGGGCCAGGGCCAGGCCGCCGTCCGTACCAGCGCCGCGGCAATGCCCAGCGCTGCGGCCGCCTGCACGGTCACCGCGACGCGGCGGATGCCGGCGGCGCCCAGGCTCATGGCTTGGTGCGCAGGTCGGTCAGGCGCGTGCCGGCCAGGCGGTCGTGCAGGAACTGGCGGCGCGGGTCCAGCCAGGCCAGCAGGATCCAGACCAGCAGGCCGGCGCACAGCACGCCGACGAACGGGCCCTTGACCAGCCCGAGCATATGCCCGACCGCGGCCGATGGCGGCAGCCACAGCCACGCCAGCACGTAGCGCAGCGCCGCCTGCGGCCAGCGCGGCGGCAACCCGGCGGCGTTTTCGACGCGCATGCGCCAGGTCTGCATCGCCAGCGTCTGGCCGTTGCGCTGCCAGAACCAGGTGAAATACAGCCCCATCACGATGAAGCTCCACAGCTGGATCACCAGCGGCCCGTCCGCGCCCAGTTTCTGCAGCAGCGGACGCACCAGCAGGTAGGCGGCGGTCGAGGCGCTCAGCACGCCGAACAGCAGCACGCCTTCATAAAGCATGCAGGCGAGGCGGCGGCGCAGCGGCGGGGCGGCCGGCGCGGACGCGGCAGGGGGTACGGGGTCGAGGGTGGCAGCGGGCATCGATGGCGTTCTGAACAGGGCGCCGGCGCGCGGCATGCGGATGCCGGTGCGGGCCTGGCGAAGAAGCTGGCCCGCGTGCGCTGGCCGGCCTCAAACGGCGATTATGCCAAATGGCCCGCCAATTACTGGCGCACGGTCGCGTCGGACGCGGCGGCCGTCGCTTCGGTGGTAGCCTGGGCTGCCGCGGATGCCGGCGCGCCGGCCGCGGGGAGCGCGGCGCTTGCGGGCGATGCCGGAGTGGCAGCGGCAGGGGCGGACGCCGCGGTCACGGCAGCTGCCGTGACCGCGGCGGCTGCTGGCAGCGTCGCGCCCTCGCTGGCCGGTGTGCCAGCCGGGTGGGCAGCGTGGCTCGCGCCCGCCTTGTGTTCATGGCGCAGCTGGCGGCTGGTGTCGCTGGGCAGGCGCTTGCCGCTGGGCAGCGCGCTGACGGCGCCGGGGCGGCGCGGCACGCGGTCGGCGGCGGCCAGCTTCTTTTTCTGCTCTTCGGGCAACTGCTGGTACTTGTCCCAGGCCTCGGCCTTCTTCTCGGTCGGCAGCGAGCGGGTGATCTGGTAGTTTTCGCGCGCCAGCCGGCGTTGCTGCGGGGTCATCCTGACCCACTCCGCCATGCGCGCCTGCAGCCGGGCCTGCTCGGCCGGCGAGTACTTCGGATAGCGCGCGGCGATGCGCAGCCACTTGTGGCGGTTCAGCTCCGGCAGGCTGTCCCACAGCGGCTGCAGCGGCGCCAGGATGCGCTGGTTGACCGGGCTCAGGTCGGCCCAGGCAGGCTTCGCGCTGACCGGCCGGGCCGCCTGGGGGCCAGCGGCTCCGTCCACCGCGGAAGCTCCCTGTGCCTGCGCCGGGGCGGGAAGCAGTACGCACCAGGCGGCTGCGCCGGCCAGCAGGGCGGCCAGCCGGCGGCGCAGGGCGTCGGGACGGGGAAGCGGGGACGCCATGCTATTGGCCGTGCTTCAGGAACACGTGGAAGCCCTCGTCGGCATAGGCGGTGGGCGGCAGGTCGTCGAGCAGCATGGCGGCGTCGATATCGGCCAGTTCCTCGATGCGCTTCTGCTCCTGCCAGTGGTAGATGCCCACCAGGCCGGCGCCCAGCGCAACCAGCGTCCAGACCAGGCCCAGCCGGCGCAGCCAGGCGCCGGCGCGGTGCAGCGGCGAGGCATCGTCGTCGAACAGCGGCGCGTGCGCGCCCGGCATGGCAAGCTGCGGCACCAGCACGGGCGCCTCGGCCTTCTTGCGGGCGACCGCCATCCGGCGCGCGGCGGCAAGCCGTTCGGAAATATCGGCCGGCAAGGCGTCGGCGCCGGCGTCGAGTGCGGCGCGAACCTCATGCGCAAACCGGCGCTCGCGGATTTCTTTGTCGTTTCTGCTCATAGTCGGACCCCCCGTGCGCGCAGGGCCTGCGCAAGTGTATGCGTGGCACGGGAACAGTGCGTCTTGACGCTGCCTTCGGAACAGCCCATCACGGCCGCGGTTTCGGCGACGTCCATATCTTCCCAGTAACGCATCAGGAATGCCTGGCGTTGACGCGTGGGCAGGCGCTGGATCTCCTGCTCGATGATGTGCATGACCTGGGCACGCTCGACCTTGTCGGCGCTGCTTTCGGCCGATTCCGAGCCGGCCTGTGCCTCGAGCGTCTCCAGCAGGTCGCTGTCGTCGCCGCCGTCGCGGTCGTCGCGCAGGCTGGAAAACAGCGAGACCCAGGTATTGCGTACCTTCTGGCGCCGGAACCAGTCATGGATGGTGTTCTGCAGGATGCGCTGGAACAGCGGCGCGAGTTCCGCGGCGCTCTTGTCGCCGTATTTTTCCGCCAGCTTGATCATGGCGTCCTGGACGATGTCCAGCGCGGCCTCGTCGTCGCGGACGGCGAACACGGCCTGCTTGAAGGCGCGCCGCTCGACGCTGGCAAGAAAGGCGGACAGTTCCTGGTCGGTGGCCATTCAGGCGGTTGGGGCTTGTTGCGCCGGGACCCGGGCCCGGTTCTGGTGAATGTGCTGCCGGGGGCGCGCGGCGCCCCGAGGTGCTGGGATGCTAGCAAAATTTGGCCGTGCTGTACCGTTTTGTATGGCGGGACATACATGGCGCTGCGCAAAAGATTTTGCAAATCCGGGGAACTTGCCGACGCCGGCGGCCTAAACAACCGTAGACCGCGCTGGTGCATTGCAGTATCATCGACGGTTCACACGACATCAGTGGTTGTCTCATCCGGCCGCTTATGAGGCGGTCTTCCATGCAGACGCGCACCGCTTGAACCCGAGCCACAAGTTCGGCAGAGAGCATCCAAACAATTTTTTGCCGAAAATTGCAAAGGACTGAAATGAACATGCCCAGCGCGGAATTCTCCCACGCCGACAGCAATTCATCTGCCGCACCCGAAATGATCGGGGCGGAAATTCTCGTTCACGCACTTGCCGAAGAAGGCGTCGAGTACGTCTGGGGCTACCCCGGCGGCGCAGTGCTGTATATCTACGACGAGCTCCACAAGCAAACCAAGTTCGAGCACATCCTGGTGCGCCACGAGCAGGCCGCGGTCCATGCCGCGGATGGCTATGCACGCGCCACGGGCAAGGTGGGCGTCGCCCTGGTGACCTCCGGTCCCGGCGTGACCAATGCCGTCACCGGCATCGCCACCGCCTACCTCGACTCGATCCCGATGGTGGTGATCACCGGCAACGTGCCGACCCACGCCATCGGCCAGGACGCCTTCCAGGAGTGCGACACCGTCGGCATCACCCGCCCGATCGTCAAGCACAACTTCCTGGTGAAGGACGTGCGCGACCTCGCAGCGACCATCAAGAAGGCGTTCTTCATTGCCTCGACCGGCCGTCCCGGCCCGGTGGTGGTCGACATCCCCAAGGATGTCTCGCGCAATGCCTGCAAGTACGAGTACCCCAAGTCGATCGACATGCGCTCGTACAATCCGGTCAACAAGGGCCACTCGGGCCAGATCCGCAAGGCCGTGGCGCTGCTGCAGAACGCCGAGCGCCCGTACATCTACAGCGGCGGCGGCGTGGTGCTGGCCAATGCCAGCGACGAGCTGCGCCAGCTGGCGGCAATGACCGGCCACCCGGTGACCAACACGTTGATGGGCCTGGGCGCGTTTCCCGGCACTCACAAGCAGTTCGTCGGCATGCTCGGCATGCACGGCACGTATGAAGCCAACATGGCCATGCAGAACTGCGATGTGCTGATCGCCATCGGGGCCCGCTTCGACGACCGCGTGATCGGCAACCCGGCGCACTTCACCTCGCAGGCGCGCAAGATCATCCATATCGATATCGACCCGTCGTCGATCTCGAAGCGCGTCAAGGTCGACATCCCCATCGTCGGCAACGTCAAGGATGTGCTGCAGGAACTGATCGCCCAGATCAAGGCCAGCGACATCAAGCCCAAGCGCGAGGCGCTGGCCAGGTGGTGGGAGCAGATCGAGCAATGGCGCTCGGTCGACTGCCTGAAGTACGACCGCAGCTCCGAGATCATCAAGCCGCAGTACGTGGTGGAAAAGATCTGGGAACTGACCCACGGCGACGCCTTTATCTGCTCCGACGTCGGTCAGCACCAGATGTGGGCCGCGCAGTTCTACAAGTTCAACGAGCCGCGCCGCTGGATCAACTCCGGCGGCCTGGGCACGATGGGCGTGGGCCTGCCGTACGCGATGGGCATCAAGAAGGCCTTCCCCGAGAAGGAGGTCGTCACCATCACCGGCGAGGGCTCGATCCAGATGTGCATCCAGGAGCTGTCGACCTGCCTGCAGTACGACACCCCGGTGAAGATCTGCTCGCTCAACAACGGCTACCTCGGCATGGTGCGCCAGTGGCAGGAGATCGAGTACGACAACCGCTACTCGCACTCCTACATGGACGCGCTGCCTGATTTCGTCAAGCTGGCCGAGGCCTACGGGCATATCGGCATGCGCGTCGAGAAGACCTCGGACGTCGAGCCGGCGCTGCGCGAAGCATTCCGCCTGAAGGACCGTACCGTGTTCCTGGACTTCCAGACCGATCCCACCGAAAACGTCTGGCCGATGGTCCAGGCCGGCAAGGGCATTTCCGAAATGCTGCTCGGCGCGGAGGACCTGTAAATGCGACACATCATTTCGGTCCTGCTGGAAAACGAAGCCGGCGCGCTGTCGCGCGTGGTGGGCCTGTTCTCGGCCCGCGGCTACAACATCGAGACGCTGACCGTGGCGCCGACCGAGGACTCCTCGCTGTCGCGCATGACCATCGTCACCACCGGTTCGGATGACGTGATCGAGCAGATCACCAAGCACCTGAACCGCCTGGTCGAAGTGGTCAAGGTGGTCGACCTGACCGAAGGCGCGCACATCGAGCGCGAGCTGATGCTCGTCAAGGTGCGCGCCGTCGGCAAGGAACGCGAGGAAATGAAGCGCACCGCCGACATCTTCCGCGGCCGCATCATCGATGTCACCGAGAAGACCTACACCATCGAGCTGACCGGCAACGGCGTCAAGCTCGATGCGTTCCTGGACGCGATCGATCGCACCGCCATCCTCGAAACCGTCCGTACCGGCGGCTCGGGCATCGGCCGCGGCGAGCGCATCCTGAAGGTCTGACCGGCCCCGGCTCACGCAACGGCTTCACGCAGTATCCCCGGGGCGGCGCGATCCGGGCGCACACGATGCGCGCGAGGATGCCGCTCCTCTCATACAAAAGACAGAGATTGAAGGAATCATCATGAAAGTGTTTTACGACAAGGACGCCGACCTCTCCCTGATCAAGGGCAAGAACGTCACCATCATCGGCTACGGCTCGCAGGGCCATGCCCACGCGCTGAACCTGAAGGATTCGGGCGTCAATGTGACGGTCGGCCTGCGCAAGAGCGGCGCGTCGTGGAACAAGGCCGTCAACGCCGGCCTGCAGGTCAAGGAAGTGGCCGAGGCCGTCAAGAACGCCGACGTGGTCATGATCCTGCTGCCGGACGAGCAGATCGCCGACGTGTACAAGAACGAAGTGCACGCCAACATCAAGGAAGGCGCCGCGCTGGCGTTCGCCCACGGCTTCAACGTGCACTACGGTGCGGTGATCCCGCGCGCCGACCTCGACGTGATCATGATCGCGCCGAAGGCCCCGGGCCACACCGTGCGCGCCACCTACACGCAAGGTGGCGGCGTGCCGCACCTGATCGCCGTGCACCAGAACAAGTCCGGCGCCGCCCGTGACATCGCGCTGTCGTACGCCACCGCCAACGGCGGCGGCCGTGCCGGCATCATCGAGACCAACTTCCGCGAAGAAACCGAAACCGACCTGTTCGGCGAGCAGGCCGTGCTGTGCGGCGGTACCGTCGAGCTGATCAAGGCCGGCTTCGAGACCCTGGTGGAAGCCGGCTACGCGCCGGAAATGGCCTACTTCGAGTGCCTGCACGAGCTGAAGCTGATCGTCGACCTGATCTACGAAGGCGGCATCGCCAACATGAACTACTCGATCTCCAATAACGCCGAATATGGTGAGTACGTCACCGGCCCGCGCGTGGTGACCGAGGAGACCAAGAAGGCGATGAAGCAGTGCCTGAAGGACATCCAGACTGGCGAATACGCCAAGAGCTTCCTGCTGGAGAACAAGGCCGGCGCCCCGACCCTGATCTCGCGCCGCCGCCTGAACGCCGAGCACGAAATCGAAGTGGTGGGCGAGAAGCTGCGCGCGATGATGCCGTGGATCGCCAAGAACAAGATGGTCGACCAGTCGAAGAACTGATTCACAGCGCTGCCTGATGGCCCGCGCCGCACGGCGGCGGGCCGAAGCCGTTCAGCGTTCCGTGCCTTGCCCTTCTATCATCGGAAGGGGATTGCCGGGACCTGAACGGCTTTTTGTTATCCTTGTCGAACTTTTCGGGCAAGGCGTGCCGGATGCTGCTCCCCGCGGCGGCCGGCAGCGCGCGCGGCACGTGCGTGCCGCCGCCAGGCCGCCTTGCCCTGGCCTGTATCCACCGAAACACGTACTGCATGAACTATCCTCATCCGCTGATCGCCCGTGAAGGCTGGCCGTTCCTGGCCGGCGCCTTTGTCATCTCGCTGCTGGTGCATGCCAGCGCGGGCTTCTGGTGGGCGCTGCCGCTTTGGATCATCACGGTGTTCGTGCTGCAGTTCTTCCGCGACCCGCCGCGTCCGATCCCGTCGCAGCCCAATGCCGTGCTGGCCCCGGCCGACGGCCGCATCGTCGTGGTCGAGAAGACGATGGATCCGTACGCCAAGCGCGAGGCGCTGAAGATCAGCGTCTTCATGAATGTCTTCAACGTGCACTCGAACCGCGTCTCGGTCGACGGCGCGGTGGAGAAGGTCGAATACTTTCCCGGCAAGTTCGTCAATGCCGACCTCGACAAGGCGTCGACCGAGAACGAACGCAACGCGGTGCTGATCCGGCGCGCGGCCGACGGCCAGCTGGTGACGCTGGTGCAAGTGGCGGGCCTGGTGGCGCGCCGCATCCTGTGCTACACCAAGGCCGGCGACAATCTCTCGCGTGGCCAGCGCTACGGCTTTATCCGCTTCGGCTCGCGCGTCGACGTGTACCTGCCGCTCGACGCACGCCCGCGCGTGACCATCGGCGAGAAGGTGTCGGCCTCGTCGACCATCCTCGCCGAACTCGACGTGCAGTGAGCGGCGGCCTGACCGGAGGACAGTGATGGTTGCCTTCCATCGACGTAACAAGCGCAGCGGCAGCGGCAACGTGACCCACCTGCGGCCGTTCCGCCACAACCAGCTGCGCGGCGCCGACGACGACTTCGACGACGAAGCCGTCGACGACCACGATATCGTCTACCAGCGCCCGCGCCGGCGCGGCATCTACCTGCTGCCCAACGCCTTCACCACCGCGGCGCTGTTCGCCGGCTTCTTCGCCATCGTGCAGGCGATGAACATGCGCTTCGACGCCGCCGCCATCGCCATCTTCGCGGCCATGGTGCTCGATGGCATGGACGGGCGCGTGGCGCGCATCACCAATACGCAAAGCGCGTTCGGCGAGCAGTATGACTCGCTCTCGGACATGACCTCGTTCGGCGTCGCGCCGGCGCTGGTGATGTACGAATGGATCCTGCATGACCTCGGCAAGTGGGGCTGGATAGCAGCCTTTGTCTACTGCACCTGTGCGGCACTGCGGCTGGCGCGTTTCAATGCCAATATCGGCGTGGTCGACAAGCGCTTCTTCCAGGGTTTGCCGAGCCCGGCCGCGGCGGCCCTAGTGGCCGGCTTCGTCTGGCTGGTGATCGATAACAAGCTGCCGGTCAAGGAGCTGTGGATGCCGTGGGTGGCGTTCGGCATCACGCTGTACGCGGGGCTGTCGATGGTATCCAACGCGCCGTTCTACAGCGGCAAGGCGCTCGACGTGCGCTACCGCGTGCCGTTCGGCATGATGGTGCTGGTCCTGGTGCTGTTCGTGGTGGTCTCGACCGATCCGCCGGTGGCGCTGTTCGGGCTGTTCGTGGCCTATGCGATTTCGGGCTATGTGCTGTGGGCCTGGCGAGCCATGCATGGCAAGCCGGCGATCGAGAAGAAGCCGCGGGAATAAATCGCAGAAGGGCGCTCAGGCGCCCTTCATGCATTGCGGGATTCACAATTGTTTTCATGCCGCGGCCATCCGGGCGTGGCACTCTGCAGTGTTTTCCACCCACCGTCAGGAGGATGTCATGGGCATGTTCGACTTCATCAAGGAAGCGGGAGAAAAGCTGTTCGGCACCGGCGAGGCCAAGGCCGCGCAGGCAGCAGCCGCGGCGGATGCATCGGCGGAGAAGGTCGATGCCGCCAATCGCGCCGCGGGCGACGCGATCGAGGCGTATATCAGGAAGATGGGGCTGGACGCGACCGGGCTGATGGTGCAGGTCGACGGCTCGCAGGGACTTGTCACCGTGTTCGGCGTGGCACCCGACCAGGCCACGCGCGAGAAGATCATTTTGTGCGCCGGCAATGTCGAAGGCGTCGACAAGGTCGAGGACAAGATGTCGGTCAACGTCGAGTCCGCGGAATCGGGCTGGCACACCGTGGTCAAGGGCGACACGCTGTGGGCGATCGCGCAGGCCGCCTACGGCAACGGCGCCGACTACAACAAGATCTTCGAGGCCAACAAGCCGATGCTGAGCCACCCCGACAAGATCTACCCGGGCCAGAAGCTGCGTATCCCGCCCAAGGGCTGAGCCTCCGCGGACGGCGCGTGCGGCAAAACCCTGTGTTGCGCGTGCGCGCCAAGTCGGCTATAGTCGCAGCCATGATTTCGCGCCAAGTCCTAATCGCCCGCACCACCCTAGGTGGCCTACTAGGCCATCAGGTCGGGACGCGCGCGCGCTAAGGACGGACTCACCCTTAGCGCGAAATCCGCAAGGAATTTTCCAACGCCCCGGCCTGCTTCATGCACGCCGGGGCGTTTTGCATTCCACAGCCGTGGAGCGCGGAACAGGCGGTAAAGCCCCGGCCGCAGCATGCCGGGGACAGCACACGACAAGCAATCAGGAGCTCCACACCATGTCTGACAAACTCATCATTTTCGACACCACCTTGCGTGACGGCGAGCAGTCGCCCGGCGCCTCGATGACGCGCGAGGAGAAGATCCGCATCGCGCGCCAGCTGGAACGCCTGAAGGTCGATGTGATCGAGGCCGGTTTCGCCGCGAGCTCCAACGGCGACTTCGAGGCGATCCGCTCGATCGCGCAGGTGGTCAAGGACTCCACCATCTGCTCGCTGGCCCGCGCCAACGACAAGGACATTGCCCGCGCGGCCGAGGCGCTCAAGCCGGCCAACTCGTTCCGCATCCACACCTTCATTGCCACCTCCGCGCTGCACATGGAGAAGAAGCTGCGCATGACGCCGGACGAGGTCTACCAGCAGGCGCGCCTGGCGGTACGATTTGCGCGCCAGTTCACCGACGATATCGAGTTCTCGCCGGAAGACGGCAGCCGCTCGGACATGGACTTCCTGTGCCGCGTGCTCGAAGGCGTGATCGCCGAGGGCGCGACCACTATCAACCTGCCCGATACCGTGGGCTATGCCGTGCCGGAAGGCTATGCCGAGCTGATCCGCTCGGTGCGCGAGCGCATTCCCAACTCGGACAAGGCGGTGTGGTCGGTGCACTGCCATAACGACCTCGGCATGGCCGTGGCCAATTCGCTGGCGGCGGTCAAGATGGCCGGTGCGCGCCAGATCGAATGCACCATCAACGGCCTCGGCGAGCGCGCCGGCAACACCAGCCTGGAAGAGGTGGTGATGGCGGTGAAGACGCGCCGCGACTACTTCAACCTGGACCTCGGCATCGACACCACGCAGATTGTGCCGGCGTCCAAGCTGGTGTCGCAGATCACCGGCTTCGCGGTGCAGCCGAACAAGGCCGTGGTCGGCGCCAACGCCTTCGCGCATGCCTCGGGCATCCACCAGGATGGCGTGCTCAAGGCGCGCGACACCTACGAGATCATGCGCGCCGAAGACGTGGGCTGGACCGCCAACAAGATCGTGCTGGGCAAGCTCTCGGGCCGCAATGCCTTCAAGCAGCGCCTGCAGGAGCTGGGCATCGAGCTCGAAAGCGAGAGCGAGGTCAACGCCGCCTTCACGCGCTTCAAGGAGCTGGCCGACCAGAAGGCCGAGATCTTCGACGAGGACATCGTCGCCATCGTCTCGAACGAAGCCCAGCACGACGCCAACGAGCACTTCCGCTTTATCTCGCTGTCGCAGCGCTCCGAGACCGGCGAGCGACCGCATGCGCGCGTGGTGTTCAGCATGGA
This sequence comes from Cupriavidus nantongensis, assembly GCF_041726985.1. Lineage (GTDB taxonomy): Bacteria > Pseudomonadota > Gammaproteobacteria > Burkholderiales > Burkholderiaceae > Cupriavidus > Cupriavidus nantongensis_A. Next base: position 1,000,349 of record NZ_CP168303.1, read on the forward strand.
CGGCCAGGAGCAGAGCGGCGAGGGCGAGGGCAACGGCCCGGTCGATGCCACGTTGCATGCGATCGAGTCGCGCGTGGCCAGCGGCGCCGAGATGGTGCTGTATTCGGTGAACGCCATCACCGGCGGCACCGAGGCCCAGGGCGAAGTGACGGTGCGCCTGTCCAAGGCCGGCCGCATCGTCAACGGCGTGGGCACCGACCCGGATATCGTCGCGGCCTCGGCCAAGGCCTACCTGGCCGCGCTGAACAAGCTGCACGACAAGGCCGTGCAAAAGATCAACCCGCAGATCTGACCCAGGCCCCTGCGCTGACGGCGGAAGGCCTACCCGGCCCGAACGTACGGACCAGGCCCGCCATTCCCGACCCGGGGATGGCGGGCTTTTTCATGGGCGCAGTCAGAACAGGCGGCGCTCGTCCGGGTCGTAGAGCGGGTCGGGCGTGATCTGGGTCCGGCGCAGCACGCCGGCATCGTCGAAATAGAAGTGGAACAGCGACGGCCATACGTCTTCGTGGCGGAAGCGGTAGGACCAGACCTCGTTGCGCATGCGCGGGTAGTAGCTGATCGGCAGCCGCGTCATGCCAAAGTGCTCGGCCACGTCGCGCTTGGTCCAGGTGTTGACCTGCGCCTTGTACAGTTCCGGCGTCGACAGCATGTTGCGGAACGCGGTCAGGTTGCCGTTGCGGTCGAAGTCGGCGCCATAGGCATACTGGCCCATCGGCTGCTTCGAGTAGATCCAGCGCGTGGTGCCATCGCGCAGCGGGAACACGTCGGTGGGCGGCCCGAACATGCCCTGCACCGCTGCCTGCGGCTGGCCCACCAGCCGCGTCCCTTCCTGCTCCGGCATCAGCGTGGCGCAGGCGGACAGCATGGCGACGCCCAGCGCCAGCACGAGACGGCGCGCGCCCTTGGCGAAGACGGAATTCATGGCTGGACCTCGATCGATGTATGGGGTGTGGATACCGCCAGTGTAGTCCGGCAGCGGCAAGTGTGTGCGTTCGGCGCTGCTTTTGTGCGGATCTGCCGATAACGCGGCCGGTTCTCCATGGAACTGGCGGTGCGGATGCGGTCTGCGCCGGTATTTGCCGGCAGCGGGACGCTGCCGTACCATCCAGCGCTTTCCAGGAGAGACGAATGACGGTTGCGGCGCGGTGGCGGGGATGGCTGGGCGGGTTGTTGCTGGCGGCAGCGGCGGGCGCATCCGCGCAGGAGCCGATCCGGCTGGGCATGATCGATGGCCTCTCCGGCCCGTTCGCCAATGCCGGCGAAGCGGTGGCGCGCAACCTGCGCCTGGCGATCGAGCGCATCAATGCGCGCGGCGGCGTCAAGACCGCCGAGGGCGCGCGGCCGCTCGAGCTGGTCACCTTCGACAGCAAGGGCAATGTCGATGAAAGCCTGATCCAGCTGCGCGCGCTGACCGACAAGCGCATCCCCTTTGTCTTGCAGGGCAACAGCTCGGCGGTGGCGGGGGCGCTGGTGGCGGCCATCAACCGCCATAACGCGCGCCAGCCGGACGCGCGCGTGCTGTTCCTGAATTATTCGGCGGTCGATCCCAGCCTGACCAACGAGAACTGCAGCTTCTGGCATTTCCGCTTCGATGCCAGCGCCGACATGCGCATGCAGGCGCTGACCGAGGTCATTCGCCAGGACCAGGCGGTGCGCCGCGTCTACCTGATCGACCAGGACTACAGCTTCGGCCACCAGGTGGCACGCTCGGCGCGCGAGATGCTGGCGGCGCGCCGGCCCGATATCCAGATCGTCGGCGACGAGTTCCACCCGATCGGCAAGATCAAGGACTTCGCGCCCTATATCGCCAAGATCAAGGCCAGCGGGGCCGATGCGGTCATCACCGGCAACTGGGGCAACGACCTGACGCTGATGGTCAAGGCCGCGCGCGAGGGCGGGCTGCGGGCCAAGTTCTATACTTTCTACGGCAATGGCCTGGGCGCGCCGGCGGCGATGGGCGATGCCGGGGTCGGGCGCGTGCTGGCCGTGGCCGAGTGGCATCCCAATGTGGGCGGCGCGGCGTCCGACGCGTTCTACCAGGAATTCCGCGCGCGCTATCCGGAGCCCAAGGACGACTACGTCCACCTGCGCATGCAGATGATGGTCGAGATGCTGGCGCGCGCGATCACGCAGGCCGGCTCCACCGACGCGGTCAAGGTGGCGCGCGCGCTCGAGCACATGCGCTACGTCAACGACTTCCACGAGGCCACGGTGCGGGCCGACGACCACCAGGTGCTGCAGCCGCTGTACGTGTCGGTGATGGAGCGCCAGGGCGGCGCCGTGCGCTTCGACAACGAGGGCTCGGGCTATGGCTTCCGCACCGTGCGCAAGCTCAAGGCGGCGCAGACCACGCTGCCGACCACCTGCCGGATGGAGCGTCCGTGAGCGGCGGGGCGGCGGGTACTCCTGCGCCGGCTTTTCGGCTATAATCCGCGGCTGTCGTTACCTGGCCCCGGTCCGGTGGCGGCACTAGCCAGTCAATTACATGGCACGACGCATGCGGCGCATCCCGCGCTGTAGCGTTCGCAAGTGAAAGGAAATCATCATGGCAGTCGCCGATATCAACAAGTCCGAAGTCATCAAGCAGTTCGCACGTGGCGCCAACGACACTGGCAGCCCCGAAGTGCAAGTGGCCCTGCTGACCACCCGCATCAACGAACTGACCCCGCACTTCAAGGCCAACATGAAGGACCACCACAGCCGCCGCGGCCTGCTGCGCATGGTGAGCCGCCGTCGCCGCCTGCTGGACTACCTCAAGTCCAACGATGCCGACCGTTACCGCGCCCTGATCGAAAAGCTGGGTCTGCGCAAGTAAGGTTGCGTCCGATGGCAGCGCGATTCCAGGGTTTGCACGGTTTCGCGTGAGGCCTCGATGCCTGCTTCAGCATTGCTGGGCAGGCATTTTGCATTTCTGGCGGCCGACTCCGTGTCGCCAGGGTGCAAGCGGTGAATGGAGTGATTTTCGCTTCACGCCGCCCGGCCATGTCGATGGCGCGGGCGCCGTTGCGGCAAGCCGCGCAACGGAGTAAGTTGTTCTTTTTATCCAACACCCGGATCGGGCAAGGAAACAGGGCTTTGTGTCATTCCAGCACGGCATCGGCAACGCCGGTGCCATGCTGGAATGGCATAGCACTTCCCTGCGACCGCGACCGGCAACCCGGCAGTTTGCCTGCGGCTGAGAACGCAGGCGTCGCCGGCCGCGCGCGTGTCATTGCGTGAATCGCGCGGCCAGCACGCAAGTCAAGGAATGCACATGTCCATGTTCAACAAGGTCGTCAAGGAATTCCAGTGGGGCCAGCACAAGGTCCGCATGGAAACCGGCGAAATCGCCCGCCAGGCTGGCGGCGCCGTGCTGGTCGATGTGGAAGACACCGTGGTGCTGGCGACCGTGGTCGCCGCCAAGAACCCGAAGCCGGGCCAGGACTTCTTCCCGCTGACCGTCGATTACATCGAGAAGACCTACGCCGCCGGCAAGATCCCCGGCGGCTTCTTCAAGCGTGAAGGCCGTCCGTCGGAAAACGAGACCCTGACCTCGCGCCTGATCGACCGTCCGCTGCGCCCGCTGTTCCCGGAAGGCTTCTACAACGAAGTGCAGGTGGTGGTGCATGTGGTGTCGCTGAACCCGGATGTGCCCGCCGACATCCCCGCGCTGATCGGCGCCTCGGCCGCGCTGGCCGTGTCGGGCATCCCGTTCAGCGGCCCGGTGGGCGCCGCGCGCGTCGGCTACAAGGACGGCCAGTACCTGCTGAACCCGACCCGCTCGCAGCTCGCCACCTCTGACCTGGACCTGATCGTCGCTGGTACCGAGCGCGCCGTGCTGATGGTGGAATCGGAAGCCAACCAGCTGTCGGAAGACGTGATGCTGGGCGCCGTGGTCTATGGCCACGAGCAGATGCAGACCGCCATCAACGCCATCCATGAACTGGTGCGCGAAGGCGGCAAGCCGGAGTGGGACTGGGCCCCGGCCGCCAAGAACGAGCCGCTGATCGCCAAGGTCACCGAAGTCGCGCTGCCGCTGCTGCAGGAGGCCTACCAGCTGCGCCAGAAGTCGGCGCGCAGCCAGAAGCTGAAGGAAGTGTCGGCCAATGTCGCCGCCGCGCTGGCCGAGGCCGGCGTCGAAGCCGACAAGGTGGAAGTCGGCAACATCATGTTCGACCTGGAAGCGAAGATCGTTCGCGGCCAGATCCTGAACGGCGAGCCGCGCATCGACGGCCGCGACACCCGCACCGTGCGCCCGATCGAGATCCGTTCGTCGGTGCTGCCGCGCGCGCACGGCTCGGCGCTGTTCACCCGCGGCGAGACCCAGGCGCTGGTGGTGGCCACGCTGGGCACCAAGAGCGACGAGCAGATCATCGACGCGCTGGCCGGCGAGTACCGCGACCGCTTCATGCTCCACTACAACATGCCTCCGTTCGCCACCGGCGAGACCGGCCGCGTGGGCAGCCCGAAGCGCCGCGAAATCGGCCACGGCCGCCTGGCCAAGCGCGCACTGATCCCGGTGCTGCCGAAGGACGATGAGTTCGCCTACACCATCCGCCTGGTGTCGGAAATCACCGAATCCAACGGCTCGTCGTCGATGGCTTCGGTCTGCGGCGGCTGCCTGGCGCTGATGGACGCCGGCGTTCCGGTCAAGGCGCACGTGGCCGGCGTGGCCATGGGCCTGATCCTGGAGGGCAACAAGTTCGCCGTGCTGACCGACATCCTGGGCGATGAAGATCACCTGGGCGACATGGATTTCAAGGTGGCGGGTACCGACAACGGCATCACCGCGCTGCAGATGGACATCAAGGTCCAGGGCATCACCAAGGAGATCATGCAGGTTGCGCTGGCGCAGGCCAAGGAAGGCCGCCTGCATATCCTGTCGAACATGCAGGAAGCGATGGGCCACGCCCGCACCGAGCTGTCGGCGCACGCACCGCGCATGATCACCATGAAGATCCATCCGGACAAGATCCGCGAAGTGATCGGCAAGGGCGGTTCGACCATCCAGGCGCTGACCAAGGAAACCGGCACCACCATCGACATCCAGGAAGACGGCACCATCACCATCGCCTCGACCTCGACCGAAGGCATGGCCGAAGCCAAGCGCCGCATCGAGGGCATCACCGCGGAAGCCGAAGTGGGCAAGATCTACGCCGGTACCGTGCTGAAGCTGCTGGACTTTGGCGCCATCGTCAACATCCTGCCGGGCAAGGACGGCCTGCTGCACATCTCGGAAATCGTCAACGAGCGTGTCAAGGACATCAAGGACTGGCTGAAGGAAGGCCAGCAGGTCCGCGTCAAGCTGATTCAGGCCGACGAGAAGGGCCGCCTGCGCCTGTCGCTGAAGGCCGCGCTGGCGGAAGAGGGCGGCAGCATCAGCCCGATCAACGCCGGCGAAGGCGCTGCCCCGGCAGCACCGGCTGGCGGCTCGGAACAGCAGCAGTAAGCGGGGCACTACTGTCCCATTGGGGCCGCCGCAAGGCGGTGCCGCGGAAAAACGGCCGGGCGATGCCCGGCCGTTTTTTTGTTTACACTGCGGCAACCCATCGAGCCAAGGCTCACACCGAGCAAAGACAAGGAGCAAAGAAGCATGCAAGCCATCGAGATCCGCGAATACGGTGCCCCCGAAGTCCTCCAGCTGACCGAGCGGCCCGATCCGGTGCCCGCCGCGGGGGAGGTGCTGATCCGCGTGGCAGCCGCTGGCGTGAACCGCCCGGACGTGTTCCAGCGCACCGGCAACTACCCCGTGCCGCCGGGCGCGTCGGACCTGCCCGGCCTGGAGGTGGCGGGCGTGGTGGTCGGCGGCGACCTGTCGCATGCCGACAACCGCTTCGGCCTCAAGGTGGGCGACCGCGTCTGCGCGCTGGTGCAGGGCGGCGGCTATGCGCAGCTGTGCACCGCGCCGCTGGCGCAGGTCCTGCCCGCGCCGCAGGGCCTGAGCGATATCGAGGCCGCGGCGCTGCCGGAGACGTTCTTCACCGTGTGGAGCAATGTGTTCGATCGCGGCTACCTGGGCCAGGGCCCCCGTGGAAAGGACGAAACCCTGCTGATCCAGGGTGGCTCCAGCGGCATCGGCACCACCGCGATCCAGATCGCCAAGGCGTTGGGCTTCAAGGTCTTCGTCACTGCCGGCACCGATGAAAAGTGCAAGGCCTGCGAAGACCTCGGCGCCGATCGCGCCATCAACTACAAGACCCAGGACTTCGTTGCCGAGGTCGCTACGCTGACCGGCGGCAAGGGTGTGGACGTGATCCTCGACATGGTCGCCGGCCCGTACCTGGCGCGCGAGCTCAAGTGCATCGCCGACGATGGCCGCATCGTCATCATCGCGCTGCTGGGTGGCGCCAAGGCCGAGATCCCGCTGGGCGACATCCTGCGCCGGCGCATCACCGTGACCGGCTCGACGCTGCGTCCGCGCCCGGCATCGTTCAAGGGCAAGATCGCCGCGGCGCTGCATGAGCAGGTGTGGCCGCTGCTGGCGTCCGGCAAGATCAAGCCGGTGATCCACCAGGTGTTCCCGGCCGCGCAGGCGGCCGACGCGCACCGGCTGATGGAATCGAGCGAGCATATCGGCAAGATCGTGCTGACCTGGTAAACCGGCGGGCGTAGCGCCTTGCCCCTGCCACACGCTACAATAGCGGGTTTGATTTGGGAGGGGCACCTCGTGAGACAAAAGCTCGTCATCGGCAATTGGAAGATGCACGGCAGCCTGGCTGCCAACGCGGCACTGCTGGAAGGCATCAAGGCTGGCGCTGGTGTGACCGGCGCGACGCTGGCGGTCTGCGCGCCGTTCCCCTATCTTGCACAATGCCAGGCGCTGCTGAATGGCTCCAAAGTGGCCTGGGGTGCACAAGATGTGTCGGCGGAAGCGCGCGGCGCCTTCACCGGCGAAGTGGCGGCATCCATGCTGGGCGAGTTCGGCTGCACCTATGTCCTAGTCGGCCACTCCGAGCGCCGCACCTACCATGGCGAGACCGACCAGGCCGTCGCGGCCAAGGCGCTGCGGGCGCTGGAGTTCGGCATCGTCCCGGTGGTCTGCGTGGGCGAGACCCTGGCCCAGCGTGACGCGGGCGAGACCGAGGCCGTGGTCGGCCGGCAGTTGCAGGCGGTGCTGGAAGCGCTGACGGTGGAGCAACTGGGCCGCGTGGTGCTGGCCTATGAGCCGGTGTGGGCCATCGGCACCGGCAAGACCGCCACCAGCGCGCAGGCGCAGGCGGTGCATGCCTTCCTGCGCGGCCTGCTTGCCGCGCGCGATGCGGGCGTGGCCGAGCGCATGGCAATCCTGTACGGCGGCAGCGTCAAGCCCGACAATGCGGCCGAACTGTTTTCGATGACCGATATCGACGGGGGCCTGATTGGCGGCGCCTCGCTCAAGTCGGAAGATTTTCTCGCGATCGGCAACGCCTGAATGCCGGCCGTTCCGATCGACCGATCAGGCAAGTAAGCTTATTTAAATCAAATGGCAATCTTCAAGACTTTGTTGGTGGTGCTGCAGGTGTTGTCGGCGCTGGGCGTAATCGGCCTGGTGCTGATCCAGCATGGCAAGGGTGCCGATGTGGGCGCGGCCTTCGGCTCGGGCGCCTCCGGCAGCCTGTTCGGCGCCACCGGCTCGGCAAACTTCCTGTCGCGCACCACCGCCGTGCTGGCCACGCTGTTCTTCGTCTGCACGCTGGCGCTGACGTTGCTGGGCAACTACAAGCCCGCTGCGTCGCTAGGTGTGATGGGCGCCGCCCCGGCCTCGGCGCCCGCCACGGCAGGTGCATCGGCCCCGGCCGCAGCCCCGGCTGCTGCTGCAGACGCTTCCGCGCCCGCAGCCCCCGCTGTACCGAAATAATCCGATTGCCTTGCGGCGGATTCCTGAGTTTTTTTGCAGTTGTGCGTTGAACAAAGCAAGAAATTTGGGTTAGAATGCAAGGCTTGAAACGATTCCCCAGCGATGGGTTCCGCGCAAAGACGAAAGCCTTTGTAACGGACCTGAAGGGCTTGAAAACCCGGCGCCAGGCAATATTGTTTCTCCCCCAGCCGACGTGGTGAAATTGGTAGACACGCTATCTTGAGGGGGTAGTGGCGAAAGCTGTGCGAGTTCGAGTCTCGCCGTCGGCACCAAACAACTTGATCGGAGTCCCTGGCCGGGCAATGCACCCGCGCATGGGACTCCGGCAGTCCGCAAGGCGGCGCGCCGTGATTCTCATGGCTTAGCGCCTGGGGTGGGCAACAGGACGCCGCTTCAGCTGGTGCTGTTGACAACATTCCAGATAAGGCTGGCCGTACCTTGAATCTCGAAGCCTACTTCCCCGTTCTCATCTTCATCATCTTTGGTGTCGTGCTTGGCGTGGCACTGATGTCGATCGGTCGGATCCTCGGTCCGAACAAGCCCGATCCCGCGAAGCTGTCTCCGTACGAGTGCGGCTTCGAAGCGTTCGAGGACGCGCGCATGAAGTTCGACGTGCGCTACTACCTCATCGCCATCCTGTTTATCCTGTTCGATCTCGAAACCGCCTTCCTGTTTCCCTGGGGTGTCGCCCTGCGGGATATCGGCTGGCCTGGTTTCATCGCCATGGGCGTGTTTCTGCTGGAATTCATCGTGGGCTTCGTCTACATCTGGAAAAAGGGCGCGCTCGATTGGGAGTGATGTGAAATGGCAATCGAAGGCGTTCTCAACGAAGGCTTTGTCACGACTACCGCTGACAAGCTGATCAATTGGACCCGCACCGGGTCGCTGTGGCCGATGACGTTTGGCCTGGCCTGCTGTGCCGTGGAAATGATGCATGCCGGCGCCGCGCGCTATGACCTGGACCGCTTCGGCGTGGTGTTCCGCCCGTCGCCGCGCCAGTCGGACGTGATGATCGTGGCCGGCACGCTGTGCAACAAGATGGCCCCCGCGCTGCGCAAGGTCTACGACCAGATGGCGGAACCGCGCTGGGTGATCTCGATGGGCTCGTGCGCCAACGGTGGCGGCTACTACCACTATTCGTACTCGGTGGTGCGTGGCTGCGACCGGATCGTGCCGGTGGACATCTACGTCCCGGGCTGCCCGCCGACGGCCGAGGCGCTGATCTACGGCGTGATCCAGCTGCAGAACAAGATCAGGCGTACCAACACCATCGCGCGCAAGGGCTGAAATGGCGAAGCTCGACATCCTGAAGGCCGCGCTCGAGAAGGCTCTCGGCAAGCGCGTGCAAAAACTGATCGAGGCGACCGGCGAACTGACGCTGATCGTCAAGGCCGGCGACTACCTGGAAGCCGCCCGCATCCTGCGCGACGATCCCTCGCTGCGCTTCGAGCAGCTGATCGACCTGTGCGGCGTCGACTATTCCGAATTCGGCGACGGTGCCTGGGACGGCCCGCGCTTTGCCGCCGTCTCGCACCTGCTGTCGGTTACCCACAACTGGCGCCTGCGCCTGCGCGTGTTCGCTCCGGAGGATGATTTCCCGGTGGTGGCCAGCCTGATCGACGTGTGGAACTCGGTGAACTGGTTCGAGCGCGAAGCCTTCGATTTCTACGGCATCGTGTTTGACGGCCATCCGGACCTGCGCCGCATCCTGACCGACTACGGTTTCGTCGGCCATCCGTTCCGCAAGGATTTCCCGGTCTCCGGCTACGTCGAGATGCGCTACGACCCCGAACAGAAGCGGGTCATCTACCAGCCGGTCACGATCGAGCCGCGCGAGATCACGCCGCGCGTGATCCGCGAGGACAAGTACGGCGGTTTGGAGCACTGAGAACGCGCCATGGCAGACATCAAGAATTACACCCTGAACTTCGGCCCGCAGCACCCGGCCGCGCACGGCGTGCTGCGCCTGGTGCTGGAACTGGACGGCGAAGTCATCCAGCGCGCCGACCCGCATATCGGGCTGCTGCACCGTGCCACCGAGAAGCTGGCCGAACAGAAGTCCTGGATCCAGAGTGTGCCCTACATGGACCGCCTCGACTACGTGTCGATGATGTCCAACGAGCACGCCTACGTGATGGCGATCGAACGTCTGATCGGTCTCGAAGTACCGGTCCGCGCTCAGTACATCCGCGTGATGTTCGACGAGATCACCCGCATCATGAACCACCTGATGTGGATCGGTGCGCACGCGCTCGACGTGGGCGCGATGGCGGTGTTCCTGTACGCCTTCCGCGAGCGCGAAGACCTGTTCGACATGTACGAGGCGGTGTCGGGCGCGCGCATGCACGCGGCCTACTATCGTCCGGGCGGCGTCTACCGCGACCTGCCTGACACGATGCCGCAATATCGTGCCTCGAAGGTCCACAACGAGCGTGCCATCAAGGCCATGAACGAAGCGCGTTCGGGCTCGCTGCTGGACTTCATCGAGGACTTCACCAACCGCTTCCCGAAGTACGTCGACGAATACGAGACGCTGCTGACCGACAACCGGATCTGGAAGCAGCGCCTGGTGGACATCGGCGTGGTCAGCCCGGAACGCGCGCTGCAGATGGGCTTTACCGGCCCGATGCTGCGCGGCTCGGGCATCGAATGGGACCTGCGCAAGAAGCAGCCGTACGAGGTGTACGACAAGCTGGACTTCGATATCCCGGTGGGCGTGGGCGGCGATTGCTACGCGCGCTACCTGGTGCGCGTGGAAGAGATGCGCCAGTCCAACCGCATCATCAGGCAGTGCATCGAATGGCTGCGCCGCAATCCGGGCCCGGTGATTACCGATAACCACAAGGTGGCGCCGCCCTCGCGCGTGGACATGAAGTCCAACATGGAAGAACTGATCCACCACTTCAAGCTGTTCACCGAAGGCATGCACGTGCCCGAAGGCGAAGCGTACGCAGCGGTGGAACACCCGAAGGGCGAGTTCGGCATCTACGCGATCTCGGACGGCGCGAACAAGCCGTACCGCTTGAAGATCCGTGCACCTGGCTTCCCGCACCTGGCCGCGCTGGACGAAATGGCCAAGGGACACATGATTGCTGACGCGGTAACGATCATCGGCACGCAAGACATCGTCTTCGGCGAGATCGACCGCTAATCACGGACCGCCGGCCCGGACGACGATCCGGGCGCTTTCCGAGGAGCCCCGCCGAGCGGGGCGGCCCGGAAGACCCGCGGCGGACCGGCACGGCCTCAGGCCCGCCGGCGGAACGGCAGCGACGGCTGCAAACCTGCGGAGAGACGCCCGGTGGCGCTGTCTCCGGCGTTTTACTGCAATGACCATGCTATCAGCAGAAGCTCTCAAGGAAATCGATCGCGCGATCGCGAAGTATCCGGCCGACCAGAAGCAGTCGGCCGTGATGGCGGCGCTTGCCGTGGCGCAGGGCGAGGTGGGCTGGGTTTCCCCCGAAGTCATGCAGTTCGTCGCCAGCTATCTCGAGATGCCGCCCGTGTGGGTGGAAGAGGTGGCGACCTTCTACAACATGTACGACACCAAGCCGGTGGGCAAATTCAAGCTCGCCGTCTGCACCAACCTGCCGTGCGCTCTGTCGGGCGGCGAGCGGGCTGGCGAGTACCTGAAGCGCAAGCTCGGGATCGACTACAACGAGACCACCGCTGACGGCTGCTTCACGCTGAAAGAGGGCGAGTGCATGGGCGCTTGCGGCGACGCTCCGGTGATGATCGTCAACAACACCCGCATGTGCAGCTTCATGAGCGACGACAAGCTCGACGCGCTTGTCGACGAGCTCAAGGCTGAAGCTGCCAAGGGGGGCAAGTAATATGACCAGTCTGCACGACCGCCATATCCAGCCGCTGATCCTGGCCGGGCTGGACGGCAAGAATTGGCACTTGGAAGACTACGTCAAGCGTGGCGGCTACCAGCAACTGAAGCGCATCCTAACCGAGAAGATCCCGCCCGAGCAGGTGATCGCCGACGTCAAGGCCTCGGGCCTGCGCGGCCGCGGCGGTGCGGGCTTCCCGACCGGCCTGAAGTGGAGCTTCATGCCGCGCACGTTCCCGGGTCAGAAATACCTGGTCTGCAATACCGATGAAGGCGAGCCCGGCACGTTCAAGGACCGCGACATCATCCGCTTCAACCCGCACTCGCTGATCGAAGGCATGGCCATCGGCGCGTATGCGATGGGCATCACCGTGGGCTACAACTACATCCACGGCGAGATCTGGAACGAATACAAGATCTTCGAGGAAGCCCTCGAAGAGGCGCGTGCTGCCGGCTTCCTGGGCGACAACATCCTGGGCTCGGGCTTCAGCTTCCAGCTGCACGCCCACCACGGCTATGGCGCCTACATCTGCGGCGAGGAAACCGCGCTGCTCGAATCGCTGGAAGGCAAGAAGGGCCAGCCGCGCTTCAAGCCGCCGTTCCCGGCCAGCTTCGGCCTGTACGGCAAGCCGACCACCATCAACAACACCGAGACCTTCGCCGCGGTGCCGTTCCTGCTGGCCATCGGTCCCGAGAACTACCTGAAGCTGGGCAAGCCGAACAACGGCGGCACCAAGATCTTCTCGATCTCGGGCGACGTCGAGCGTCCCGGCAACTACGAGATCCCGCTGGGCACGCCGTTCGCCAAGCTGCTGGAACTGGCAGGCGGCATGCGCGGCGGCAAGCGCATCAAGGCGGTGATCCCGGGCGGCTCGTCGGCGCCGGTGGTGCCGGGCGACCTGATGATGGCGTCCGACATGGACTATGACTCGATCGCCAAGGCCGGCTCGATGCTGGGCTCGGGCGCGGTGATCGTGATGGACGAGACGCGCTGCATGGTCCGCTCGCTGCTGCGCCTGTCGTACTTCTATTTTGAGGAATCGTGCGGCCAGTGCACGCCGTGCCGCGAAGGCACCGGCTGGCTGTACCGCATGGTCAATCGCATCGAACACGGAGAAGGGCGCCAGGAAGACCTGGACCTGCTCAACAACGTCGCGGAAAACATCATGGGCCGCACCATCTGCGCGCTCGGCGATGCCGCGGCGATGCCGGTCCGCGGCATGCTCAAGCACTACTGGAAAGAGTTCGAATATCACGTCGAACACAAGCAGTGCATGGTTCCGGCCTACATCTAAGCGTGGCAGAACATGGTTGAACTAGAGATCGACGGCAAGAAGGTTGAGGTTGCTGAGGGCAGCCTGGTGATGGAAGCGGCCCGCAAGCTGGGCACCTACATCCCGCACTTCTGCTACCACCGCAAACTGTCCATCGCGGCCAACTGCCGCATGTGCCTGGTCGAGGTCGAGAAGGCCCCGAAGGCGCTGCCTGCCTGCGCCACGCCGGTGACCCCCGGCATGAAGGTCTTCACCAATTCGGAGAAGGCGGTCAAGGCGCAGAAGTCGGTGATGGAATTCCTGCTGATCAACCACCCGCTGGATTGCCCCATCTGCGATCAGGGCGGCGAGTGCCAGCTGCAGGACCTGGCCGTTGGCTACGGTGCCTCGGAGTCGCGCTACAAGGAAGAGAAGCGCGTGGTGTTCCACAAGAACGTGGGCCCGCTGATCTCCATGGAGGAGATGACCCGCTGCATCCATTGCACCCGCTGCGTGCGCTTCGGCCAGGAAGTGGCCGGCGTGATGGAGCTGGGCATGCTCAACCGCGGCGAGCATTCCGAAATCACCACCTTCGTCGGCAAGACCGTCGACTCGGAACTGTCGGGCAACATGATCGACCTGTGCCCGGTCGGCGCGCTGACCAGCAAGCCGTTCCGCTATTCGGCCCGTACCTGGGAACTGGCGCGCCGCAAGTCGGTGTCGCCGCACGACGGGCTGGGCGCGAACCTGGTGGTGCAGACCAAGAACCAGCGCGTGATGCGCGTGCTGCCGCTGGAAAACGAAGACATCAACGAGTGCTGGATCTCCGACAAGGACCGCTTCTCGTATGAAGGCCTGAACAGTGCCGACCGCCTGACCCGCCCGCTGCTGAAGCAGGGCGGCGAATGGATGGAAACCGACTGGCAGACCGCACTGGAATACGTGGCCAATGGCCTGGCCGGCATCAAGCGCGAGCATGGCGCCGACCAGATCGCTGCGCTGGCCAGTCCGCACAGCACGCTGGAAGAACTGTTCCTGCTGGGCAAGCTGATGCGCGGCCTGGGCAGCGACAACGTCGACTTCCGCCTGCGCCAGTCCGACTTCTCGGCCGCGCTGAAGGGCGCGCCCTGGCTGGGCATGCCGGTGGCCGACGTGACCACGCTGCAACGCGCGCTGGTGATCGGCTCGTCGCTGCGCAAGGACCATCCGCTGCTGGCCTCGCGCCTGCGCCAGGCGACCAAGAAGGGCGCCCGCGTGACCGTGCTGGGTGCCGGCGGTGAAGACCTGCTGATGCCCGCCAACCGTATCGACGTGGCCCCGTCGGGCTGGGCCGCTGCGCTGGCCGGCGTGGCCCGTGCCGTGGCCGCCGCCAAGGGCGTGGCCGCCCCGGCCGGCACCGAAGGCTTCGACGGTGGCGACGCCGCCGCCAAGGCCGCCGAGTCGCTGCTGTCGGGCGAGCGCCGCGCCGTGTTCCTCGGCAACGAGGCGGTGCGCCACCCGCAGTTCTCGGCGCTGCACGCGCTGGCACAGTGGATCGCCACCGAAGCCGGCGCCACGTTGGGCTTCCTGACCGAAGCGGCCAACACCGTCGGCGGCTATATCGCCGGCGCGCTGCCGAAGCAGGGCGGTGCCAATGCGCAGGCCATGCTGGAGACGCCGCGCAAGGCCTACATCCTGCTGAACACCGAACCCGAGTTCGACGCCGCCGACCCGCGCCAGGCGCTGGCGGCGCTGGCCCAGGCCGGTACCGTGGTGGTGCTGTCGCCGTTCCGCTCGGAAGCGGCGATGCAATACGCCGACGTGATCCTGCCGGTGACGCCGTTCACGGAAACCGCCGGCACCTTCGTCAACTGCGAAGGCAAGCCGCAGAGCTTCAACGGCGTGGTGCGCGCGCTGGGCGAAGCGCGCCCGGGCTGGAAGGTGCTGCGCGTGCTGGGCAACCTGCTGGACGTGGCGGGCTTCGACTACGAGACCGCCGAGTCGGTCCGCGCCGAAGTGCTGTCGGCCCCGGTCGAGGCCCAGCTCGACAACGCCACCGATGCGCCGATCCGCGTGGCCGCTGCCGGCGCCAACGGCATCGAACGCATCGCCGACGTGCCGATCTACCACGCCGACCCGATCGTGCGCCGCGCCGAGTCGCTGCAGCTGACCGCTGCCGCGCGCCGCGCCATGCAGATCGCGCTGCCGGCCGACCTGTTTGCGCGCCTGGGCATCCAGTCGGGCGACCCGGTCCGCGTCACGCAAGGGCAGGGCAGCGTGGTGCTGCCGGCCGTGCTCGAAGCCACGCTGCCGGCCAACACCGTGCGCGTGCCGGCGGCAACGCCGGCGGCCATGGGCCTGGGCGCCATGTTCGGCACGGTCACCGTAGAGAAGGCCATCGACCTGGCGCCGGCCAAAGCCGGCGCCGTGGCCACGGCGTAAGAACAACAGCGAGAAGAAGACATGATTGACTGGATTACCTCGCAAGGGCAGGGCGCGCTGGGTGCATACTGGACGCCGCTGTGGATCCTGATCCGCGCCGTGCTGATCGTGGTGCCGCTGCTGCTGTGCGTGGCTTACCTGATCCTGTGGGAGCGCAAGCTGATCGGCTGGATGCACGTCCGTCTCGGCCCGAACCGCGTCGGCCCGCTGGGCCTGCTGCAGCCGATCGCCGACGTGCTGAAGCTGCTGCTCAAGGAAGTCATGATGCCGACGCAGGTCAGCCGCGGCATGTACCTGATCGCGCCGCTGATGGTGCTGATGCCTGCCGTAGCGGTCTGGGCCGTGATTCCGTTCCAGGCCGAAGTGGTGATGGCTGACGTCAACGCCGGCCTGCTGTACGTGATGGCGATCAGCTCGGTCGGCGTCTACGGCGTGATCCTGGCCGGCTGGGCCTCGAACTCCAAGTACGCCTTCATCGGCGCCATGCGTGCCGCGGCACAGATGGTGTCGTATGAAATCGCCATGGGCTTCGCGCTGGTGACGGTGCTGATGGTTGCCGGCAGCCTGAACCTGTCGGCCATCGTCAACGGCCAGAACACGGGCTACTTCGCCGACATGGGCATCAACATCCTGTCGTGGAACTGGCTGCCGCTGCTGCCGATGTTCGGCGTCTACTTCATCTCGGGCGTGGCCGAAACCAACCGCCACCCGTTCGACGTGGTGGAAGGCGAATCGGAAATCGTGGCCGGCCACATGATCGAATATTCGGGCATGGGCTTCGCGCTGTTCTTCCTGGCCGAGTACATCAACATGATCATCATCTCGGCCATGACCGCGCTGATGTTCCTGGGCGGCTGGGCGCCTCCGTTCTCGAGCGCGATCACCAACGCGGTCCCCGGCTTCTTCTGGCTGCTGGTCAAGGTTTTCCTGCTGCTGTCGGTCTTTATCTGGATCCGTGCCTCGTTCCCGCGCTACCGCTATGACCAGATCATGCGCCTGGGCTGGAAGGTGTTCATTCCCCTGACCGTGGTGTGGCTGATCATCGTGGCGATCTGGATCAAGTCGCCGTGGAACATCTGGCACTGAACAGCCAGGCGACGGTGCAGCGCTGCAATGCGGCAGCGCGCACCGCGTGGAAATACTAGGAAGCAATCGTCATGCTGCTCGCCATCAAGGACTTCTTCAACAGCCTGCTCCTGAAGGAACTCTTCAAGGGCATGGCGCTGACCGGCCGCTATCTCTTCGCGCGCAAGGTCACCGTCCAGTTCCCGGAAGAGAAAACGCCGATCTCGCCGCGCTTCCGTGGCCTGCACGCGCTGCGCCGCTATCCGAATGGCGAGGAGCGCTGCATTGCCTGCAAGCTGTGCGAGGCGGTGTGCCCGGCGCTGGCCATCACCATCGAGTCGGACGTGCGCAACGACGGCACGCGCCGTACCACCCGCTACGACATCGACCTGACCAAGTGCATCTTCTGCGGTTTCTGCGAAGAGGCCTGCCCGGTCGACGCCATCGTGGAAACGCAGATCCTGGAATACCACGGCGAGAAGCGCGGCGACCTGTACTTCACCAAGGACATGCTGCTGGCAGTGGGCGACCGCTACGAGCCGCAGATCGCGGCGGCCAAGGCTGCCGACGCCAAGTATCGCTGACCGGCGCACGCGCCAAACGGCAGGGCGGCCGCCCGTAACAGACCTGGCCGCTTCTGCCACCGAATTTGAATACGGTCCCTTCAATGCGAGGGGCTAAAGCAAGGATGCCGCAGGAGCGGGCCACCCGAAGGGGAAGGCTTGTGCCGGACGGCCCTGAGAGGATCCGATAGGAACCATGGAACTCACGACCACCATCTTCTATGTCTTTGCGCTGGTGCTGGTGCTCTCCGCACTGAAAGTCATCACTGCGAAGAACCCGGTGCATTCCGCACTGTTCCTCGTGCTGTCGTTCTTCACGGCCGCCGCGATCTGGATGCTGCTCAAGGCGGAATTCCTCGCCATCCTGCTGGTGCTGGTCTATGTCGGCGCGGTGATGGTGCTGTTCCTGTTCGTGGTGATGATGATCGATATCGACATCGAGCACCTGCGCCGCGACTTCTGGACCTACGTGCCGATGGCCTCGGTGGTGGGGGCGCTGATCATCGCCGAGATGGCGATCGTGCTGGTGCGCAACTTCATCGGCACCACCGCGCCGGTGGTGGCCAGCGGTTCGCAGGAACCGGGCTACTCGAACACCGCCGCGCTCGGCAAGCTGATCTACACCGACTACATCTACGCCTTCGAAGTGGCCGGCATCATCCTGCTGGTGGCGATCATCGCCGCTGTCGCGCTGACCTTGCGCCGCCGCAAGGACACCAAGGCTCAGGACGTGTCGGCGCAGCTGCGCACCCGCCGCGACGAGCGCGTGCGCCTGGTGCCGATGCAGGCCGAAGCCCAGAACCCGCAGACGGAAGCCGCGGCTGCCGCCAATAAGAACTAAAGCCCGGAGAAACGCTGTGCTCTCTCTCGCCCACTTCCTCGTGCTCGGTGCGATCCTGTTTGCGATCAGCATCGTCGGCATCTTCCTGAACCGCAAGAACGTGATCGTGCTGCTGATGGCGATCGAACTGATGCTGCTCGCGGTGAACATCAACTTCGTCGCCTTCTCGCATTACCTGGGCGACCTGGCTGGTCAGGTTTTCGTTTTCTTCATCCTTACGGTGGCCGCCGCCGAGTCGGCAATCGGTCTGGCAATCCTGGTGGTGCTGTTCCGCAACCTGGATACGATCAACGTGGACGACATGGACACCCTGAAGTACTGATCCGTGCCGTACTACGCAGATAACCAAGACTCTCCGACCGCACACCACTAAGCGTCCTATGGCAACCACGCTCAACCCCAACCTGCTGCTTGCGATTCCGCTGGCGCCGCTAGTCGGCTCCGCGATCGCCGGCCTGTTCGGTACCAAGTTCTTTGGCCTGTTTTCCTCGGAGTCGCGCGGCGGCCGGATCGTGGCCCACACCTCGACCATTCTGGGCGTGGCCATTGCCTGCGTGCTGTCGGTGATGGTGCTGCTCGACGTGATGAACGGCGCGGGCTACAACGGCACCGTCTACGAGTGGATGGCGATCGGCAGCCTGAAGATGGAGGTCGGCTTCCTGGTCGACTCGCTGACCGCGATGATGATGGTCGTAGTGACCTTCGTCTCGCTGATGGTGCACATCTACACCGTCGGCTACATGGACGGGGACCCCGGCTACAACCGCTTCTTTGCCTACATCTCGCTGTTCACCTTCTCGATGCTGATGCTGGTGATGAGCAACAACTTCCTGCAGCTGTTCTTCGGCTGGGAAGCGGTGGGCCTGGTGTCGTACCTGCTGATCGGTTTCTGGTACACCCGACCGACGGCGATCTTCGCCAACCTGAAGGCGTTCCTGGTCAACCGCGTCGGCGACTTCGGCTTCATCCTGGGCATCGGCCTGCTGCTGGCCTACGCCGGCAGCATGAACTACACCGAAGTATTCGCCGCGCGCAACCAGCTGGCTACCGTGGTTTTCCCGGGCACCGACTGGATGATGATCACCGTCGCGTGCATCTGCCTGTTCATCGGCGCGATGGGCAAGTCGGCGCAGTTCCCGCTGCACGTCTGGCTGCCTGACTCGATGGAAGGCCCGACCCCGATTTCCGCACTGATCCACGCGGCCACCATGGTGACCGCCGGCATCTTCATGGTCGCGCGCATGTCGCCGCTGTTCGAGCTGTCGGACACCGCGCTGTCCTTCGTGCTGGTGATCGGCGCCATCACCGCGCTGTTCATGGGCTTCCTGGGCATCATCCAGAACGACATCAAGCGCGTGGTGGCGTACTCCACCCTGTCGCAGCTGGGCTACATGACCGTGGCGCTGGGCGCCTCGGCCTACTCGGTGGCGGTGTTCCACCTGATGACGCACGCGTTCTTCAAGGCGCTGCTGTTCCTGGGCGCGGGCTCGGTCATCATCGGCATGCACCACGACCAGGACATCCGCAACATGGGCGGCCTGCGCAAGTACATGCCGATCACCTGGATCACCTCGCTGGTGGGTTCGCTGGCGCTGATCGGCACGCCGTTCTTCGCGGGCTTCTACTCCAAGGACTCGATCATCGAGGCCGTGGCCGAGTCGCATATCGCCGGTTCGGGCTTTGCCTACTTCGCCGTGCTGGCGGGCGTGTTCGTCACCGCGTTCTACTCGTTCCGCATGTACTTCCTGGTGTTCCATGGCAAGTCCCGCTGGGGCCAGAACCACGCGCACCAGCACCATGAGGGCGACCACGAGGACGAGGAAGTCTCGCACGACCATCATCACGGCCTCGCCGCCGGCGAGACGCCGCACGAGTCGCCTTGGGTCGTGACGCTGCCGCTGGTGCTGCTGGCAATCCCGTCGGTGATCATCGGCGCGATCGCGATCGAGCCGATGCTGTTCGGCAACTTCTTCAAGAACGGCATCGCCTTCAAGGAAGTGATCTTCGTCGGCGAGAACCACCACGCCATGGCCGAGCTGAAGCAGGCCTTCCACGGCTGGGTGGCGATGGCGCAGCACTCGCTGACCACGCCCGTGCTGTGGCTGGCCATCGCCGGCGTGGTGCTGTCCTGGTTCTTCTACATGAAGCGCCCGGATATCCCCGAGGCCATCGCCAATCGCTTCTCGGGCCTGTACAAGCTGCTCGACAACAAGTACTACATGGACGCCATCAACCAGGCCGTGTTCGCCCGCGGCGCACGCCTGCTTGGTACCGGCCTGTGGAAGGGCGGCGACCAGAGCCTGATCGATGGCCTGTTCGTCAACGGCGCGGCGCGCGTGGTGGCATCGTTTGCTTCGGCCAGCCGCTACCTGCAGTCGGGCTATATCTACCACTACGCGTTCGCGATGATCGTCGGCATGCTGGTGCTGCTGACGCTGACGATCACGGGCGTGATCGGCACCAAGTGATAGGCACCAAGTAAGGAAAACATAGAAATGGTTCTGTCTTTCTCAATCTGGCTGCCTGTCTTTTTCGGCCTGCTGATCCTGGCCTTCGGCTCGGACCGCAGCCCGGGCTTCGTGCGGTGGATGTCGCTGTTCGGCTCGATCGCCAGCTTCGTGGTCACGCTGCCGCTGGTATTCAACTTCGACCGCGCCACCGCGGCGATGCAGTTCGTCGAGAAGGCGAGCTGGATCGAACGCTTCAACATCCACTACCTGCTGGGCGTTGACGGCCTGTCGATGTGGTTCGTGGTGCTGACCGCCTTCATCACGGTGATCGTGGTGATCTCGGCCTGGGAGGTGATCACCGAGCGCGTGGCCGAGTACATGGCCTCGTTCCTGATCCTGTCGGGCCTGATGGTCGGCGTGTTCTGCGCGCTCGACGGCATGCTGTTCTACGTGTTCTTCGAAGCCACGCTGATCCCGATGTACATCATCATCGGCGTCTGGGGCGGCCCGAACCGTGTCTACGCGGCCTTCAAGTTCTTCCTGTACACGCTGCTGGGCTCGCTGCTGACGCTGGTTGCGCTGCTGTACCTGTACAACAAGACCGGCACCTTCGACATCCTGCAATGGCATCAGGCCAAGCTGTCGATGAACGAGCAGATCGCGATCTTTATCGCCTTCTTCGTCGCGTTCGCGGTGAAGGTGCCGATGTGGCCGGTGCATACCTGGCTGCCCGACGCCCACGTGGAAGCGCCGACCGGCGGTTCGGTGGTGCTGGCCGCGATCATGCTGAAGCTGGGCGCCTACGGCTTCCTGCGCTTCTCGCTGCCGATCGCGCCTGACGCCAGCCACTACCTGGCCCCGTTCATCATCACCATCTCGCTGATCGCGGTGATCTATATCGGCCTGGTGGCGCTGGTGCAGGCCGACATGAAGAAGCTGGTAGCGTACTCGTCGATCGCCCACATGGGCTTCGTCACGCTGGGCTTCTTCATCTTCAGCGACATCGGCGTCGAGGGCGGCATCATCCAGATGATCTCGCACGGCTTTATCTCGGGCGCCATGTTCCTGTGCATCGGCGTGCTGTATGACCGCGTGCACTCGCGCCAGATCGCCGACTACGGCGGCGTGGTCAACACCATGCCGAAGTTTGCGGCGCTGTCGGTGTTCTTCGCCATGGCCAACTGCGGCCTGCCGGCCACCTCTGGTTTCGTCGGCGAATTCATGGTGATCCTGGGCGCGGTCAAGTTCAACTTCTGGATCGGCCTGCTGGCCGCCACCGCGCTGATCCTCGGCGCTGCCTACTCGCTGTGGATGGTCAAGCGCGTCATTTTCGGCGACGTCGTGCACCAGCACGTGCGCGAGCTGGCCGACCTGAACCAGCGTGAGTTCGTCATGCTCGGCCTGCTGGCCCTGATGACGCTGTACATGGGCCTGCACCCGAAGCCCTTTACCGACGTGATGCACCCGTCCGTGGTCAACCTGCTGCAGCACGCGGCGCAGTCCAAGCTGTAATCGGGGAGAGATATCAACATGCAACCGTCCTCGACACTCGCCCCCGTGGCGCCGATCATCTTCCTGGCGATCGCCATCGCCGCGATCAACTGGATCGACCTGGCCCGCGGCAAGGGCAAGCAGAGCGTTGCCTACCCGCTGTCGCTGCTGACAACGCTGGTGCTGACCGCCTGGTTCGGCATGAACGCCGCCACCGGCGAGACGCATTACGCGTTCTCCAACCTGGTCGTGATCGACCCGATGGCCAACGTGCTGTCGGCATTCTGCGCCGCCGGCCTGTTTGTCACGCTGGTTTATACGCGCCGCTACCTGGCCGAGCGCGACATGTTCGCCGGCGAGTTCTACATGCTGGCGCTGTTCACGCTGGGCGGCCAGATCGTGATGATCACGGGCAACAACTTCCTGACCCTGTACCTGGGCCTGGAACTGCTGTCGCTGTCGTCGTACGCGCTGGTGGCGCTGCGCCGCGAGTCTCGCGTGACCTCCGAATCGGCAATGAAGTACTTCGTGCTGGGCGCGCTGGCTTCGGGCTTCCTGCTGTACGGCATCTCGATGATGTACGGCGCCACCGGTTCGCTGAACCTGGGCGAGGTGTTCCGTGCGGTCGAATCGGGCCGCATCAACACCACCATGCTGGCCTTCGGCGTGGTCTTCATCGTCGCCGGCCTGTCGTTCAAGCTGGGCGCCGCGCCGTTCCACATGTGGATTCCGGACATCTACCAGGGCTCGCCGACCGCGGTGACGCTGCTGATCGCCGGCGGCCCGAAGGTGGCGGCATTCGCGCTGTTTATCCGTGTGCTGGTGGAAGGCCTGCTGCCGCTGGCCAGCGACTGGCAGATGATGCTGGTGGTGCTGTCGATCATCTCGCTGGCGATCGGCAACCTGACCGCCATCGTGCAGAGCAACCTGAAGCGGATGCTGGCGTACTCGACCATCTCGCACATGGGCTTCGTGCTGCTGGGCCTGCTTTCGGGCGTGGTCGCCAACAAGGCCGACGGCGCTGCGGATGCGTACAGCTCGGCGATGTTCTACTCGGTCACCTACCTGCTGACCACGCTGGGCACCTTCGGCATCATCCTGCTGCGCACCAGCAAGGGTTTCGAGGCCGAGACCCTGGAAGACCTGAAGGGCATGTCGCGCCGCAACCCGTGGTTTGCCTTCCTGATGCTGGTGATGATGTTCTCGCTGGCGGGCATCCCGCCGACGGTGGGCTTCTATGCCAAGCTGGCGGTGCTCGACGCGGTGGTCAAGGCCGGCATGACCTGGCTGGCGGTGGTGGCGGTGCTGTTCTCGCTGATCGGCGCGTTCTACTATCTGCGCATCGTCAAGCTGATGTACTTCGATGCCCCCGCCGGCGAAGAGGAACTGGAAGCCACCTTCGGCCTGCGTTCGATGCTGAGCGTGAATGGCGCCGCGGTGATCCTGCTGGGCCTGTTCCCGGCCGCGCTGATGAACCTGTGCTATCAGGCCATCCGCTCGACCCTGGGTTCCTGATCCGCCACGCAATATGAGCGCCTCTGCAAGCGGCTGGTTTGTCATCCTGCTGGCACTGGTCTGTGCGAACCTGCCGTTCGTCAACCAGCGCCTGTTCGTGGTGATCCCGCTGCGGCAGGCGCGCAAGCCGCTGTGGCTGCGCCTGCTCGAACTGGTGATCTGGTTCGGCGTCGCCGGCGCAGCCGGCTTTGCGGTGGAAGCCAACCTGGGCGGCACGTTTGCGCAGGGCTGGCAGTTCTACGCCATCACCGCCTGCATGATGCTGGTGTTTGCCTTTCCCGGCTTCACCTGGCAATACCTCGTCAAACACCGCACGGCCTGAAGCCGGTCTTGTCGGCGCCGGGCCCTGCCTGATCCGGAGCGTCCATGACCGACAAGACCCAACGCGGCACCCAACTTCCGGCCGCATCCGCCGGCCTTACCGCGAACGACGAGAGCGACGACGCACTGAAGGAAGTGTGCGTGGCGTCGGCCACGGTCCATCGCGGCAAGTTCCTTACCCTCAAGCAGGACATCGTCAGGCTGCCCGACGGCAAGCAGACCGGGCGCGAGTACGTGGTCCATCCCGGCGCGGTGATGATGATTCCGCTGTTCGACGACGGCACCGTGCTGCTGGAGCGCCAGTTCCGCTATCCGATCGGCGAGGTGATGCTGGAGTTTCCCGCGGGCAAACTGGACCCCGAAGAGGGCGCGCAGCGCTGCGGCGAACGCGAGCTGCTCGAGGAAACCGGCTACCGCGCCGCGCGCTGGGACTACCTGACGCGCATCCATCCCGTCATTTCCTATTCGACCGAGTTCATCGATATCCTGCTGGCGCGCGACCTGACGCATGGCGAGGCGCAGCTGGACGACGGTGAATTCCTGGAAACCTTCATCGCGCCGGCGGGCCAGGTGATAGATTGGGTCCGCAGCGGCCGCATCACCGACGTGAAGACCATCATCGGCGCGTTCTGGCTGGAAAAAGTGATCTCGGGTGCCTGGCAGCCGGGGGAGCAGCCCATGCCGGCGTATGGGGCGGCACAACGGTGAGCCGCGCGGCGAAGACGCCGCAGCTTAGTTCCGAACGGTCGTTCTAAAAAATTTAGCACGACCGTTCACAAAATTTGGATTCGCGGATAATATAGCTTTTGACGGGCTGGAAAGATCATGAAGGTGCTCGACCTGCGCTGCGCGCATGACCATCGTTTCGAGGGCTGGTTTGCCTCGGAGGAAGAGGCGCAGTCGCAAATCTCGCGTGACCTGGTCCAATGCCCGGTCTGTGGCGACCACGCCGTGACCCGGCTGCCCAGCGCGCCGCGCCTGAACCTGTCGGGCGCGACCGCGCGCGAGGGCAAGGCCAGGCCGGCGCCGCCGGCTGCCGCACCGGTGACACTGCAAGCGCTGTATATGAAGGCAGTGAAGCAGGTGCTGGCGCAGACCGAGGACGTGGGCGACCGCTTTGCCGAGGAGGCAAGGCGCATGCACTATGACGAGGCGCCGGAACGCGGCATCCGCGGTTCGGCCTCGCCGGAGGAGGTGCAGGCGCTGGCCGAGGAGGGCATCGAGACTTTTCCGCTCGTGGTGCCGGATGCGCTGAAGCAGACGGCTCACTGAATTGCGTCCTGTGCCCGTTGCTGTCGGCGCATGACGCGCAGGCAGAACAAACCGCCGGCGGCCCGCGCCATGCCGGCACCACTGGAGACGGGCATGGATCTCAACTACTCGGCGTCCGACGATGCCTTCCGCGAGGAAGTGCGTAGCTGGCTCGAAGCCAACTTGCCGGCGGACATCCGCAGCAAGATTCTCAACCACCGCCGTCCGAACCGCGACGACCTGGTGCGCTGGCACAAGCTGCTGGCCGGCAAGGGCTGGTCGGCGCCGCACTGGCCGGTGCAGTACGGCGGCACCGGCTGGAACGCCACCCAGCGCCATATCTGGGACGAAGAGAATGCCCGCGTCGGCGCGCCCGGCGTGCTGCCGTTCGGCGTGGCGATGGTCGCGCCGGTGATCATGAAGTACGGCAACGAGCAGCAGAAGTCCTACTACCTGCCGCGCATCCTCGACTGTACCGACTGGTGGTGCCAGGGCTATTCGGAGCCGGGCTCGGGTTCGGACCTGGCCTCGCTGAAGACCCGCGCCGAACTGACCGCGGACGGCAAGCACTACATCGTCAACGGCCAGAAGACCTGGACCACGCTCGGCCAGCACGCCGACATGATCTTCTGCCTGGTGCGCACCGATCCGGAAGCCAAGAAGCAGGAGGGCATCTCGTTCCTGCTGATCGACATGAAGACCCCGGGCATCACCGTGCGCCCGATCATCATGCTCGACGAAGAGCACGAGGTGAACGAAGTCTTCTTCGACAACGTCAAGGTGCCGGTCGAGAACCGAGTCGGCGAAGAGAACAAGGGCTGGACCTACGCCAAGTACCTGCTCGGCCATGAGCGCACCGGCATTGCCCGCGTCGGCAATTCCAAGCGCGAGCTGGGCTTCCTCAAGCGCGTGGCGCGCCAGCAGCAGAAGAACGGCAAGCCGTTGCTGGAAGACCCGGTGTTCGGCGCCAAGGTGGCCGCGCTGGAAATCGAACTGATGGCGCTCGAGATCACCGTGCTGCGCGTGGTGTCCAGCGAAGCCGCGGGCAAGGGCCCCGGCCCCGAGGCCTCGATGCTGAAGATCAAGGGCACCGAGATCCAGCAACTGCTGACCGAGCTGATGGTCGAGGCCGTCGGCCCGTACGCGCAGCCGTTCGACACCGCTTACCTGGAGTGCGAGACCGAACACGCCGTGACCGGCTACGACGACGCCGCGCCGCTGGCCGCGTACTACTTCAACTATCGCAAGACCTCCATCTACGGCGGGTCCAACGAAATTCAGAAGAACATCATCAGTCAGATGATTCTGGGGCTGTGAGGAGACACGCATCATGAACTTCAATCTCAGCGACGAACAGAAGCAACTGGCCGACGCCGTCCGCCGTTTCATCGACAAGGACTATGGCTTCGAAGAGCGCAAGAAGCACTACGAGAGTGCCGCCGGCTACGGCGAATCCGCATGGGGCGCGCTGGCCGAACTGGGCCTGACGGCGCTGCCGGTGCCGGAAGCGCAGGGTGGCTTTGCCGGCAAGGCCCTGGACATGATGGTGGTGCAGCAGGAACTGGGCCGCGGCCTGATCGTCGAGCCCTACCTGGCCACCGTGGTGGGTGCCTACGCGCTGGGCCTGGCCGGCGGCCAGGACGCGCTGCTGGAGCAGGTGGCCGGCGGCGAGCTGAAGCTGGCGGTGGCGTTCAACGAGCCGCAGGCGCGCTATGAACTGAACAACGTGCGCGTCAGCGCGCGCGACGGCAAGCTCAACGGCCGCAAGACCGTGGTGGTGCACGGCGGCCAGGCTGACCGTCTGATCGTGTCGGCGCGCAGCAGCGGCGCCGATGCCGACCAGGATGGCATCTCGCTGTTCCTGGTCGACGCCAGCGGCGCGGGCGTCAGCATCAAGGACTACCGCACCATCGACAACCTGCGCGCCGCCGATATCACCTTCCAGGATGCCCCCGCGCAATTGCTGGGCGAAGCCGGCAAGGGCTTCGCGCTGGTCGAGCAGGTGGCCGACTATGCCGCGGTGCTGCTGTGCGCCGAGGCCGTGGGCGTGATGGACACGCTCAATGCCGCGACGCTGGAATACGCCAAGACGCGCCAGCAGTTCGGCGTGCCGATCGCGCGCTTCCAGGCGCTGCAGCATCGCATGGTCGAGATGTTCATCCATGCCGAGCAGTCGCGCTCGATCACGCTGCTGGCCGCGGCGCGCTTCGAGGAGGCCTCGCCCGAGGAGCGGCGCCGCTACGTCTCCGCCGCCAAGGCGCGCGTGGGCCAGGCTGCGCGCACGGTGGGCCAGGAGGCGGTGCAGATCCACGGTGGCATGGGCGTGACCAACGAACTGCCGGCCGCGCACATGTTCAAGCGGCTGACCATGATCAACACCACCTTCGGCGACGTGGATCATCACCTGGGCAGGTTTGCCGCCCAGCCCGGCTTCCAGGAAGCTGCCTGATCCCGTCAGTCCAGTCAAAACCGCGCTGCAGTCCAGGCGCGGTTTTTTCTTTGCGCGCTGTTAGGGGCGGGTTCGGCAAATACGGACGCACGCCCGCGCCTGCCATGCGATCATCGTGCGGACCAGTCAACCGCCATCACAACGGAGACGCCCCATGCTGTATTTCGAGGATTTTGAAGTCGGCAGCCGCCGTGAACTGGGTTCCTACCTCGTCACCGAGGAAGAGATCCTGAGCTTCGCGCGCCAGTACGACCCGCAGCCGTTCCATATCGACAAGGAAGCCGCCAGCAACAGCATTTACGGCGGGCTGATCTCGAGCGGCTGGATGACGTGCTCGATCATGATGCGCCTGCTGGTGCTGAGCACCACCGGCAAGTCGGCCAGCATGGGCTCGCCTGGTGTCGACGAGATCCGCTGGCTCAAGCCGGTCTATGCCGGCGACACGCTCACCGTCGTGCTGAACGTGCTCGACAGCCGGCCGTCGCAGTCCAAGCCGGACCGCGGCGTAGTCCATACCCAGTGGGAGGCGACGAACCAGCGCGGCGAGCTGGTGTGCACTGTCAAGGGCATGGGCATGTACGGCCGCCGGCCGGCGTAACCACACTTAACCGTCACGAGGAGACGATCGACATGCGTACCATCGCAACGCTGGAAGAACTGGAAGGGCTGCAGGGCCAGGAAGTCGCGGTCAGCGACTGGATCGAGGTGACCCAGCAGCAGGTCAACCAGTTTGCCGAGGCCACCGGCGACCACCAGTGGATCCACATCGACGTGGAGCGCGCCAAAAAGGAATCGCCCTATGGCGGCCCGATCGCGCACGGCTTCCTGACGCTGTCGCTGCTGCCCAAGTTCATGCACAACGCGCTCAGCATGCCGTCCAAGATCGGCGTCAACTACGGCCTGAACCGGGTGCGCTTTACCGCACCGGTGCCGGTCGGCAGCAAGCTGCGCGCGCGCATCAAGCTGCTCAAGGTCGAGCGCCTGGATCCGCTGCCGAACTCGCCCGAACTGGTCGGCGCGCAGTCCACCTGGGAGGTGACGGTGGAGCGCGAGGGCAGCGAGCGCCCGGTGTGCATCGCCGAGTCGATCACGCGCCGTTACGGGTGACCCGCGGGCTGAGCTGCGGCGCCGCATGCGGCACTGCGACAATATGCCACAGCGCGGTGTCGCACCCCCGAGAGCCGCGCAAAGCGCGGCTTTCTGCATATTTAAACGCCTTTTTGTGATGTTGACGTGGATCAAGGACAGCGCAGTGCACCAATGCACTGATTGTCCGTTTAAATGAACAGTGTGTTCCGTAGCGTTGGGTTTACCCCTAATGTTGCGTTGCGGTACAGTCGCGCCCACGATGTTTTACGTGTTGCGCTCCCCGGCCGAAAACCGCGCCTGTCATGACGGCAGGTCTGTCGGGAGGCGCAAAAGCCTCGTATTCCAACGCTACCCGGCCGCAGTATTCAGCCGGGACCGTTCGCGGTTTCGGCCATCAGGTGCCGCAGCGCCGGCAAGGTCCCACAGGGCCTGCAGCGCGCGCAGTCAGTTGTCCTTCCGTGTTCATGGCGTTGCAAGGCCGCATGGTCCTCCGGCGTTAGATCCGCCGCCCGACCGCAACGCCAGCTAAGGACACGTCCTTCCGGTTTTCCCATAGCCCCACGCCTCTTGCGCGAGCATCAGGCGGTTTAGCCACGCTTTTGCCCAAAGCGCGGTGTAACCAAACCAGTCGTGACATGAAGAAACCCATACTGCCGCGGTGGACGCGGTTCCTGCCTTGCCTTGGCCTGCTCCTGCTCGCCGGCTGCAACATGACGCTGCTCGACCCGAAAGGGCAGGTCGGCGTCGACATCAAAGGCATCATCCTGATCGCCACCTGGCTGATGCTGCTTGTGGTGGTGCCGGTGATCGTGCTGACGCTGGTGTTCGCGTGGAAGTACCGCGCCAGCAATACCTCGGCACGCTATGAACCCGACTGGTCGCACTCGACCGCGATCGAGGTGGTGGTGTGGCTGATCCCCTGCCTGATCATCATTGCGCTGGGCATCATTACCTGGAAGTCCTCGCACGACCTGGACCCGTACAAGCCGCTGGAATCCAGCAAGAAGCCGGTCACGGTCGAAGTGGTGGCGCTGAACTGGAAGTGGCTGTTCATCTATCCGGAACTGAACATCGCCACCGTCAACCAGATCGCCTTCCCGGTCGACACCCCGGTGAACTTCAAGATCACCTCGGATTCGATCATGAATTCGTTCTTCATCCCGCAACTGGGCAGCCAGGTGTACGCCATGGCCGGGATGGAAACCAAGCTCCACCTGATCGCCAACGAAGCCGGCAGCTATGACGGCGTGTCCGCCAACTACAGCGGCGGCGGCTTCTCGGGCATGAAGTTCAAGGCCATCGCCATGTCGAACTACGAGTTCGACCAGTGGGTGGCGAAGGTCCGCGCCTCGTCCACCGAACTGGGCGTTGACGGCTACAAGACGCTGGCGCAACCCAGCGAGAAGGAGCCGGTCGCGTACTACGGCAAGGTGGAAGACCAGCTGTTCCGCAACATCCTGCACAAGTACATGGGCCACGGCGGCGCCGCACTGGCCGCCGACGGGTTCAAGGGCGGCCCGATCTGCACGTCGCGCAACACCCTCGGTGAAGAGCAGCTGTCCTTGACCACGCCGGCCGCGCTGCCGGCAGGCGCGTAATCCTGGGAGCAATGATGTTTGGCAAGTTGAGTTTGTCGGCGATTCCGTTTCATGAGCCGATCATCATGGTCGTGCTGGCCGGTGTCGCCCTGGGCGGTGCCGCGCTGCTGGGCGCGATCACCTATTTCAAGAAGTGGGGCTATCTCTGGAACGAGTGGTTCACCTCCGTCGATCACAAGAAAATCGGCGTGATGTACTGCCTGGTGGCGCTGATCATGCTGCTGCGCGGCTTCGCCGACGCGGTCATGATGCGCACCCAGCTGGCGCTGGCCACCAACGGCGCGACCGGCGTGCTGCCGCCCGAGCACTACGACCAGATCTTCACCGCCCACGGCGTGATCATGATCTTCTTCGTGGCCATGCCGCTGATGACCGGCCTGATGAACCTGGTCGTGCCGCTGCAGATCGGCGCGCGCGACGTGGCGTTCCCGTTCCTGAACACGCTGTCGTTCTGGCTGTTCGTGGCGGGCGCCATGCTGGTCAACATCTCGCTGGGCGTCGGTGAGTTCGCCAAGACCGGCTGGCTGGCCTACCCGCCGCTGTCGGGAATCGACTACAGCCCGGGCGTAGGGGTGGACTATTACCTCTGGAGCTTGCAGATCTCGGGGCTGGGCACCTTGCTGACCGGCGTGAACTTCCTGGTCACGATCCTGCGCATGCGCGCGCCTGGCATGACGCTGATGCGCATGCCGGTGTTCACCTGGACCGCGCTGTGCACCAACGTGCTGATCGTCGCCGCCTTCCCGGTGCTGACCGTGACCCTGGCGCTGCTGGGCCTGGACCGCTACCTCGGCATGCACTTCTTCACGAACGACGGTGGCGGCAACGCCATGATGTACGTGAACCTGATCTGGATCTGGGGCCACCCCGAGGTGTACATCCTGATCCTGCCGGCGTTCGGCATCTTCTCTGAAGTCATCGCCACGTTCTCGGGCAAGAAGCTGTTCGGCTACAAGGGCATGGTGTACGCGACCGCCGCGATCATGGTGCTGTCGTTCATCGTGTGGCTGCACCACTTCTTCACGATGGGCTCGGGCGCCAACGTCAACGCGTTCTTCGGCATCACCACCATGATCATCTCCATCCCGACCGGGGTGAAGATCTTCAACTGGCTGTTCACCATGTACCGCGGCCGCGTGCAGATGACCTCGCCGGTGCTGTGGACCCTGGGCTTCATGATCACCTTCGTGATCGGCGGCATGACCGGCGTGCTGATGGCGGTGCCGGCGGCCGACTTCGTGCTGCACAACAGCCTGTTCCTGATCGCCCACTTCCACAACGTGATCATCGGCGGCGTGCTGTTCGGCTACCTGGCCGGCATCACCTACTGGTGGCCGAAGGCGTTCGGCTTCAAGCTGAACGAGCGCCTGGGCAAGGCTTCGTTCTGGTGCTGGCTGGTGGGCTTCTACTTCGCCTTCATGCCGCTGTACGTGCTGGGCCTGATGGGCATGACCCGCCGCCTGAACCACACCGACAACCCGGCCTGGACGCCGTGGCTGTACCTGGCCGTGGTGGGCGTGGTGTTCGTCGCGCTCGGCATCTTCTTCCAGGTTCTGCAGATCGTGGTGTCGATCCGCGACCGCAAGAAGCTGGCCGACGTGACCGGCGACCCGTGGGGCGGCCGCACGCTGGAGTGGGCCACCTCGTCGCCGCCGCCGTTCTACAACTTCGCGCACACCCCGGTGGTGCGTGACCTGGACGCGTTCGCCGACATGAAGGCGCGCGGCGAGACCCTGCCGACCGAAGGCTACGAGAAGATCCACATGCCCAAGAACACGGGCGCGGGCTTCATCATCGGCGCCTTCAGCCTGGTGTTCGGCTTTGCCCTGACCTGGCATATCTGGTGGCTGGCCATCGTTGGCCTGGTGGGCATGATCTGGGCGTTCATCCACCGCAGCAACGACGACCATATCGACTACTACGTGCCGGCCACCGAGGTCGAGCAGATCGAAACGCGCCATCTGCAGCGCATTGCTTCGCAAGCCTGAGAACCATG
This sequence comes from Cupriavidus nantongensis, assembly GCF_041726985.1. Lineage (GTDB taxonomy): Bacteria > Pseudomonadota > Gammaproteobacteria > Burkholderiales > Burkholderiaceae > Cupriavidus > Cupriavidus nantongensis_A. Next base: position 1,032,306 of record NZ_CP168303.1, read on the forward strand.
TCGACTCAAGTCCTAGACCGCATCCCCGCGCAGGCAGGCGCCCCGGCTCACGCCGGCGCGCACGGCCATGACCATGCGCACCACGATACCAGTGCCAATACGGTGTATGGCTTCTGGATCTACCTGATGAGCGACTGCATCATCTTCGCCGGACTGTTCGCGGCCTTTGCCGTGCTGCGCGGCGAAGTGGCAGGCGGCCCTTCGGCGAAGGAGCTGTTCGAGCTCAACTACGTGCTGGTGGAGACCTTCATCCTGCTGTTCTCCTCGATCACGTACGGCATGGCGATGATCTCGCTGCAGAACCGCAGCCTCAAGCACGTGCAGACCTGGCTCGGCATCACCTTCCTGCTGGGCCTGGCGTTCATGGCGATGGAAATCAACGAGTTCCATCACCTGATCGCCGAAGGCGCCGGCCCGGGCCGCAGCGCATTCCTGTCGTCGTTCTTCACGCTGGTCGGCACCCACGGCCTGCACGTCGCCAGCGGCATGCTGTGGATGATCGTGCTGATGTGGCAGCTCGGCAAGAAGGGCATCACCCCGACGCTGACCAAGCGCCTGATGTGCCTGTCGCTGTTCTGGCACTTCCTGGACGTAGTCTGGATCGGCGTGTTTACCGTGGTCTACCTGATGGGACATCTGTGATGGCACAACACAACGCACCGGCGGCGCACGGCGCCCACGACTCGCACGCACACGACAGCCACGCTGGCGGCCACGCCAGCTTCAAGGGCTACGCGATCGGCTTTATTCTGGCTGTGATCCTGACCGTGATCCCGTTCAAGATCGTGATGGACGGGACCATGGACAAGGGCACCATCCTGTGGACCATCCTCGGCATGGCCGTGGTCCAGATGATCGTGCACCTGAAGTACTTCCTGCACCTGGACTCGTCGTCCGAACAGCGCAGCAACGTGATTGCGCTGCTGTTCACGGCGCTGATCCTGGTGATCGTGGTGGCGGGTTCGCTGTGGATCATGCACAACCTGAACGCCAACATGATGGTGATGTAAGGACCGGCGTCCTGGCATCGAAAAGAAGGGGCCCCGCGGGGCCCCTTTTTTCTTTTCAGCTAGCACGTCAGGGCTTGAACGTATCCCCCAGCACCACGCCCTCGCGCCGTGGGTCGGCGCCACCCACCAGCACCGCCGAGCCGCCGATGGTGGTGCGGATGATGGCGCTCAGCCCGCTCGACTGCGCCGCGGTGTTGACGGTGTGGCCGAGATTGCGCAGGCCCTTGACCAGCGGGTCGTTGTCGCCCGGCAGGCCGCCGGCCGGCGTGCTGGTGTCGACGTTGGGATGCTCGCCGCCGACGATCATGGCAGAGCCGGCGCCATTGGAGCCGCCGAAGTCGATCATCGACACCGCCTGCTGCGCATCCAGGCCCCAGTCCAGCGAAGCCACCAGGGTCTTGGCGACGAACTGGATGATGGTGGCGCCGCCCGGCGAGCCGGTGGTCATGTAGAAGTCGCCGCGCGAGCCGTCGCTGTTGCGCTTGAACACCACCGTGGGCGCCATCGAGCTGCGCGGGCGCTTGCCCGGCTGCAGCCGGTTGGCCACCGGCACGCCGCCCGGCGCGGGATCGGCATTGAAGTCGGTCAGCTCGTTGTTGAGCAGGAAGCCGTTGGTCATGTGGTACGAGCCCAGGCCGGCCTCGATGGTGGTGGTCATCGCCACCACGTTGCCGTACTTGTCATGCAGCGACAGGTGCGTGGTGCCGCGCTCCTCCACCATTGACGGCGCCAGTGGCACCTCGCCGAGGTTGCCCGCCGCCACCGGCGTGACCATCGAGCCGGTGGTGCTGATCAGGCTGGCGCGCAGGCTCAGGTAGGGCTTGTTCAGCATGGTGTCCCAGGTGCCGCCGGGCAACGGAATGAAGTCGGTGTCGGCCACGTACTTGTTGCGGTCGGCATAGGCCAGGTGCCCGGCCTCGCCCATCAGGTGCGCGCCCAGCACGCTCGGCCGGCCGCCGTTCTGGTCGACCAGCGTGGGCTTGTGCGCCGCCATGTCGAAGTTCTCGACGATGCCCAGGATCTGCGCCACCGCGATCCCGCCCGACGATGGCGGCGGCATGCCGCACACCTCGTACTGCCGGTAGGTGGTGCACACCGGCGTGCGCTTCTTGGCCTGGTAGTTGGCCAGGTCGTCGAGCGTGGTCACGCCCGGCGTGGTATTGCCGTCGTAGGTGGTCTGGATCTTGGCGACGATGGCCTGGGCGATCGGCCCGTTCTTGTAGAAGGCGTCGGCGCCGTCCGCGGCGACCGCGCTGAAGACCGTCGCCAGCGCGGGGTTGCGCAGCATGGTGTTGACTGCGCGCGGGGTGCCGTCGGGATTCAGGAAGTAGGCGGCCATTTCCGGGTCGCGCTTGATATTGGCGACGGTGGCGCTGTCGGAGATCGCGGCGGCCATGCGCGGCGGGATCGCGAAGCCGTCGGTGGCCAGCTTGATCGCCGGCGCGAACAGTTCCTTCCAGGCGGTCTTGCCGTAGTCGCGGTGGGCCAGCTCGAGCACGCGCAGCGTGCCCGGGGTGCCGATGGAGCGGCCGCTGCGCTGCGCATTGGGCAGGGGCGCGGTCTGGTCGGCCGCCGACTTCCAGCGCAGGTAGTTCTCGTCTGCGGCGGCCGGCGCGGTCTCGCGGCCGTCGTAGGCGGTGAGCTGCCGGGTCGTTGCGTCGTAATGCAGGATAAAGGCGCCGCCGCCGATGCCGGACGATTGCGGCTCGACCAGGTTCAGCACCATCTGCGCCGCCACCGCGGCGTCGATCGCGGTGCCGCCGGCCTTCAGCACGTCGCATGCCGCCTTGGTCGAGACCGGGTTGTTGGTCACCGCCATATAGGTCTTGCTGTAGACCGTGACCTTGGGCGCATAGCCGGTCGCCTGCTCCGGCGCGTTGGGATCGCCCGGCAGTACCACGGCCTGGCCGCCGGTGCTGCCGTCGAGCTCGCAGCCGGCGGTGGGCGTGACCGGCGGGGGCGGTGGCGGAGGCGGAGGCGGGGGATCGTCGCCGCCGCCGCAGGCGCCCAGGGTCAGCGCCAGTGCCGCCAGCGCCAGCTTGCCGCGACGCGGGCGCCAGTACGGGGTGGCGCGCCGCTGCGGCTGCGGCTCGGCGGGGGATGCTTGGGGATCGGCAGCGTACGGCATGGTTTCTCCTTCCTTTTGTGTGGGTCCGGGAAATGCCATGGCCGGGGTCGTCAGGCGGGACCGCGGCCATCTTTCACCGTAGTGCCGCGGCGCCTCGGCCTTAATCATTGAATGTACGGATTTACATGCATTCGAATCCGGGTTTAAGCGCCTGCTTAATCGACGCTGACCGGTGCGCTGGCACGCCAGCGCTTGCCAATGGCGCCACGGTGGCGCAAGTCGGTTCCGGCAACGTGCGCCATGCACCGGGATCGGACGCTGGGGCTGGCACGCACTGTCGCAGTGCGCTGATTCGCTGCACGGCGATGGTGCGCACGTGTCCCGCAGCCGGCCTCCGGCCCCGCGCACCGCCTGTAGCCGCGCCACGCGCGCGATATCGCCGTGGCACGCTAGTTGCAGATGCATCCCCCCGGGGAGCGTAGTCCCTGACCAACACCATAAACGGGAGCTGCAAATGCAACGACGTGACATGCTGAAGCTGTCGGCGATAGCCGCCGCGGCGATGATCGGTACCAGCCCGCTGGCGCTGGCGCAGTCCAAGGAGCCGATCAAGATCGGCATCCTGCATTCGCTGTCCGGCACCATGGCGATCTCGGAAACGTCGCTGAAGGACGTTGCCCTGATGACCATCGACGAGATCAACAAGAGCGGCGGCGTGCTCGGGCGCAAGCTGGAACCGGTGGTAGTGGATCCGGCCTCGAACTGGCCGCTGTTCGCCGAGAAGGCGCGCCAGCTGGTCAGCAAGGACAAGGTGGCGGTGACCTTCGGCTGCTGGACCTCGGTGTCGCGCAAGTCGGTGCTGCCGGTCTACGAAGAGCTCAACTCCCTGCTGTTCTACCCGGTGCAGTATGAAGGCGAGGAGATGTCGAAGAACGTCTTCTACACCGGCGCGGCGCCCAATCAGCAGGCCATCCCCGCGGTCGAATACCTGATGAGCAAGGAGGGCGGCGGCGCCAAGCGCTTCTTCTTGCTCGGCACCGACTACGTCTACCCGCGCACCACCAACAAGATCCTGCGCGCGTTCCTGAAGAGCAAGGGCGTAGCCGACAAGGATATCGAAGAGGTCTACACCCCGTTTGGCCACAGCGACTACCAGACCATCGTTGCCAATATCAAGAAGTTCTCGCAGGGTGGCAAGACCGCGGTGATCTCCACCATCAACGGCGATTCCAACGTGCCGTTCTACAAGGAGCTGGGCAACGCCGGGCTCAAGGCCAAGGACGTGCCCGTGGTGGCGTTCTCGGTCGGCGAAGAAGAGCTGCGCGGCATCGACACCAAGCCGCTGGTGGGCCACCTGGCGGCGTGGAACTACTTCATGTCGGTCAAGAACCCCGAGAACGACGCCTTCCGCAAGCAGTGGGCGGCGTGGGTCAAGGCCAACAACCTGCCCGGCGGCGACAAGCGCGTGACCAACGACCCGATGGAAGCTACCTACGTCGGCATCCACATGTGGGCGCAGGCGGTGAAGAAGGCCGGCAGCACCGACACCGCCAAGGTGCGCGCGGCCATGTACGGCCAGACCTTCAAGGCGCCGGACGGCTTCACGCTGACCATGGGCGAGAACCACCACCTGTACAAGCCGGTGATGATCGGCGAGGTCAAGGGCGACGGCCAGTTCGCGGTGGTGTGGAAGACCCCGAAGGCGGTGCGCGCGCAGCCGTGGAGCCCGTTTATCGCGGGCAATGAAGGGAAGCCGGACAAGGCGATGTAAGGGCTTGTTTGCCTGCCACCACGCGGCTCCCCTCTCCCGCTTGCGGGAGAGGGGAGCAAACCAGCGGCTCGTTTCATTCTTGCCCATCGCAAGCCCTTATGCGCATCCCACTCTTCTTTCCCGCCAAGCCCTGGCTGCGCGCCTTGCTGGCAGCGCTGCTGCTGGCCGCGGCGCCTTGGGCCAGCGCGCTGACGCAGGCCGACCTGAAGCCGCTGGCCGAAGACGACTTCGACGCCAAGACCGCGGCGCTCGCCGCGCTGGCCAAGGCAGGGCCAGCCGCAGCCGCCCCGATCCTGAAAGCGCTGCAGGACGACACCCTGCAATACGCACCATCGATCGGCATGGTGCGCCAGGACGGCGACAAGCTGGTCGATGCGATCACCGGCAAGCCGGTCGCGGTCAAGGCCGACGAACTTGAAGCGCTGACCCTGAACAACAGCCTGCGCGCGCTGGTCGACAGCGCCGCCAGCAGCCTGCTGCTGCAGTCGCCCGACATCGCGGTGCGCGCGCAGGCGGTGGCCACGCTGCGCGACCAGCCGGAAAGCGCGTCGCTGGCGGCGGTGGAGGCCGCGCGCAAGACCGAGGCCGATGCCGGCCTGCGCGCCAGCCTGGACGTGATCTGGGCCAACCTGGTGCTGGCCGATTCGTCCGCTTCCGACGCTCTTGCCACCCGCGAGGCGCGGCTCGAAGCCATCCGCATCCTGGCCAGGGACAGCAACCCGCAGAGCCGCCAGAAACTGGCGCCTCTGGTGGAGCGCGACAGCGCCGGCCGCTACCGCGAGCCCGACGGCAGCGTGCGGCTGGCCGCGCAGCAGGCGCTGGACACGCTGCAGGGCGACCAGCGCCGCGCCGAAGTGATCGGCAACCTGTTCGCCGGGCTGAGCCTGGGCAGCGTGCTGCTGCTGGCCGCGCTCGGCCTGGCCATCACCTATGGCCTGATCGGCGTGATCAACATGGCGCACGGCGAATTCCTGATGATCGGCGCCTATGCCACGTATGTGGTGCAGTCGCTGTTCCGCGCCTATGCGCCGGGCGCGCTCGACTGGTATCTGCCCGCGGCGCTGCCCGCTTCGTTCCTGGCTGCCGCGGTGGTGGGCTTCGTGCTGGAACGGCTGGTGCTGCGCCACCTGTACGGCCGTCCGCTGGAAACGCTGCTGGCCACCTTCGGCGTGAGCCTGCTGCTGATGCAGGCGGTGCGCACGCTGTTCGGCGCGCAGAACGTGGAAGTGTCCAATCCCGCATGGATGAGCGGCGGCTTCGAATGGCTGCCGGGGCTGGTGATCCCATACAACCGCGTGGTCATCGTCGTGTTCGCGCTGGCGGTGGTGGCGGTGGCGTGGGCGGTTCTCAACCGCACGCGGCTGGGCCTGTTCGTGCGCGCTACCACGCAGAACCGCACTATGGCCGCGTGCGTGGGCGTGCGCACCTGGCAGGTCGACAGCTACGCCTTTGCCTTCGGTGCCGGCATCGCCGGGCTCGGCGGCTGCGCGCTGTCGCAGATCGGCAATGTCGGTCCGGACCTGGGCCAGGCCTACATCATCGATTCGTTCATGGTGGTGGTGCTGGGCGGGGTGGGGCAGCTCGCCGGCACCATCGTCGGTGCCTTCGGGCTGGGCATCCTCAACAAGTTCATCGAACCCTTCTATGGCGCGGTGCTGGCCAAGATCCTGGTCCTGGTGCTGATCGTGCTGTTTATCCAGAAGCGGCCGCAGGGACTGTTCGCGCTCAAGGGGCGCAGCGCGGAGGCATGATGCAGCGACTTCAATCGAACTCTTCCGCGGCACCGTTCCGGCTGGCCGTGCCCGAACGCCAGTCGCTGTTCTCGCCGCGCGGCTGGATGGCGCTGCTGGCGCTGACCGTGATCGTCGGCATCGGCGTGCCGGTGTGCGCGCTGCTGCTGCCGGAGGGCCATCCGCTGCACCTGTCGGCCTATGCGCTGACGCTGGTCGGCAAGATCATGTGCTTTGCGCTGGCGGCGATCGCACTCGACCTGGTGTGGGGCTACTGCGGCATCCTCAGCCTCGGCCATGGGCTGTTCTTCGCGCTGGGCGGCTATGCCATGGGCATGTACCTGATGCGTTCGATCGGGCGCGAAGGCGTCTACAAGAGCGACCTGCCGGATTTCATGGTGTTCCTCGACTGGAAGGAGCTGCCGTGGTTCTGGCATGGCACCGATCACCTCGGCTATGCACTGCTGCTGGTGGTGCTGGTGCCGGGCGTGCTGGCGTGGCTGTTCGGCTTCTTTGCCTTCCGCTCGCGCATCAAGGGCGTGTACCTGTCGATCATCACGCAGGCGATGACGTATGCGGCGATGCTGCTGTTCTTCCGCAACGAGACCGGCTTCGGCGGCAACAACGGCTTTACCGACTTCAAGCGCATCGCCGGCTTTGCCATCGCCGCGCCGCAGACGCGCACGGCGCTGTTCGTGCTGACCTTCCTGGCGCTGTTGGCGGGTTTCATCGCCTGCCGCTACATCGTCACCTCGAAGCTCGGCCGCGTGGTCACGGCGGTGCGCGATGCCGAGACGCGCGTGATGTTCTCGGGCTATAACCCGCTCGGCTACAAGCTCTTCGTGTGGACCTTCTCGGCGGTGCTGTGCGGCATCGCCGGCGCGCTGTACGTGCCGCAGGTCGGCATCATCAACCCGGGCGAGATGTCGCCCGGCAATTCGATCGAGATGGCGGTGTGGGTGGCCGTGGGCGGGCGCGGCACGCTGGTCGGGCCGGTGATCGGCGCGTTCCTGGTCAATGGCGCCAAGACGCTGTTCACCGCGCACTTCGCCGAGTACTGGCTGTTCCTGCTGGGCGCGATGTTCGTGCTGGTGACGCTGTACCTGCCCGACGGCGTGACCGGCCTGTGGCAGCGCTGGCGCGAGCGCCGCGCACGCGTTGCCGCACCAGCCGCGCCGGAACCGGTTTCCACGCCAGCGGTTGCCGGCCGCAGCGGAGGTGAAGCATGAACGCCGCACTCGAACACGGCCAGGCCGAAAGCGGCGATGCCACCGGCCTGGGCCGCATCGTCGAGCCGGGCACCATCGACGTGTCGCACGGCCCGATCCTTTACCTGGAAGACGTGACCGTGCAGTTCGACGGCTTCCGCGCGCTGAACAAGCTGAACCTGTCGATCGACCACGGCGAACTGCGCTGCGTGATCGGCCCCAACGGTGCCGGCAAGACCACCATGATGGATGTCATCACCGGCAAGACCGGGCCGCGCAACGCCAATGTCAGCGGGCGCGTGTTCCTCGGCCAGACCATCGACCTGATGCGGATGACCGAGCCGCGCATCGCGCAGGTGGGCATCGGCCGCAAGTTCCAGAAGCCGACCGTGTTCGAGCAGCACGCGGTGTGGGAAAACCTGGAGCTTGCCATGAAGGCGGACAAGCGCTGGTGGTCGTCGCTGCGCGCGCGGCTGACCGCGGCCGGGCATCGCCGCATCGAGGAGACGCTCGCGCTGACCGGCCTCGAGGCCGAGGCCTACCAGCCCGCCGGGCTGCTGTCGCACGGGCAGAAGCAGCGGCTGGAGATCGGCATGCTGCTGATGCAGCAGCCGCAGTTGCTGTTGCTCGACGAGCCCGTCGCCGGCATGACCGATGAAGAGACCATGCAGCTCGCAAGCCTGCTCAATGGCCTGCGCGGCAGCTGCTCGATGATGGTGGTGGAGCACGACATGGAGTTCGTCGCCGCGTTGGCGGGCGCCGCCGGCAAGGTCACGGTGCTGGCCGAGGGCAGCGTGCTGGCCGAAGGCACGCTCGACAGCGTCAAGCGCGACGAACGCGTGATCGAATCTTACCTGGGGAGATAGGCATGCTGCAGGTCCATGCACTGAACCAGTACTACGGCGGCAGCCATATCCTGCGCAACGTCAGCTTCGAGGTGCCGGCGGGCAAGCTGACCACGCTGCTGGGCCGCAACGGCGTCGGCAAGAGCACGCTGCTGAAATGCCTGATGGGCGTGGTGCCGACGCGCAGCGGCAGCATCCACTGGGACGGCAAGCCGCTGGAGAAGAAGGCACCGTACGAGCGCGTCGCGGCCGGCCTGGCCTATGTGCCGCAGGGGCGCGAGATTTTCCCGCGGCTGACGGTCGAGGAGAACCTGCTGATCGGCGCTGCCAGCCGCGCGCGGCCGGCGGGCGTGCCGGAGCGTATCTACCAGCTGTTCCCGGTGCTGCGCACCATGCGGCTGCGCCGCGGCGGCGACCTGTCCGGCGGCCAGCAGCAGCAACTGGCGATCGGCCGCGCGCTGATGAGCGAGCCGCAACTGCTGATCCTCGATGAGCCGACCGAAGGCATCCAGCCCTCGATCATCCAGGACATCGGCCGCGCATTGCGGCTGCTGGTCGACGAGTTCGGCATGACGGTGCTGCTAGTCGAGCAGTACTACGAATTCGCGCGGCACATTGCCGACCACTATGTGGTGATGAGCCGCGGCGAAGTGGTGGCGCGCGGCGCCGGCGCCAGCATGGAGCAGGACGGCGTGCGCGAGCTGATCGCCGTGTAGTACGCGCGCAAGTCCCCTTCGCCAGCCATGCGCCATCCCGATTTCCCTTCGTCTCTCGCCATGCCGGCGGCCTGGCAGGCCACGCTGCAGCTGCGCTTTGCGCGGCGCGGCGAGCGTACCGCGCTGACCGGGCGGCGGCACCAGGGTCCGCTGCTGGTGCAGAAGGCGCTGTACCCGGAAGGGGGCATCTGCCACGCGGTGATCCTGCATCCCCCGGCCGGGGTGGCCGGCGGCGACAGCCTGGAGATCGACGTGACGGTGGAGGCCGGAGCGCATGCAGTGCTGGCCACGCCGGGCGCCACCAAGTGGTACAAGTCGCTCGGCCGCGACGCGGTCCAGCGGGTGCGGCTGGCGGTGGGCGAGGGCGCGCGGCTGGACTGGCTGCCGCAGGAGAACATCGTCTTCGACGACGCGCGCGCGCGGATTTCCACCGTGCTTGAGGTCGCGCCGGGCGGCAGCGCGATCGGCTGGGATGCCGTGGTGCTCGGCCGCCAGGCATCGGGCGAGCAGTGGGCGCGCGGCGCGCTGTGGCTGGATACGCGCATCGGCGCCGGCGGGCGCGCGCTGTGGATCGAACAAGCGCAGATCGAGGCGGCATCGCCGCTGCGCCATGCCGTGCCCGGGCTGGACGGGCTGAACGTGCTGGGCACGTTGTGGGCCCTCGGCGCAGGCGCCACGCAAGACCTTGCCGAAACGCTGGCCGAGCGGCTGCCCTATACGCCGGCGTTGCGCGCCGGCGTGACCTGCCTCGCCGCCAACGGCCAGTCGATGCTGCTGCTGCGCGTGCTGGGGCGGCAGATGGAAGCGGTGCGCCAGGTCATGACCGACACCTGGCAGGCACTGCGCATGCCGCTCCATGGCGTCGCGGCGCAACCGCTGCGGCTGTGGGCGACGTAGCCCGCCACGACGCAATCGAACACCAAACAGGAACGAAAGATGGAACTGACGCCGCGAGAGAAAGACAAGCTGCTGATCTTCACCGCCGCGCTGCTGGCCGAGCGGCGCAAGGCCCGCGGCCTGAAGCTGAACTACCCGGAAGCGGTGGCGCTGATCACTGCCGCCATCATGGAAGGCGCGCGCGACGGCCGTACCGTAGCCGAGCTGATGCACGCGGGTACCACCGTGCTGCAGCGCGAGGACGTGATGGACGGCGTGGCCGAGATGATCCCCGAGATCCAGGTCGAGGCGACCTTCCCGGACGGTACCAAGCTGGTCACCGTGCACCATCCCATTGTCTGAAACGCATTGACCACCGAAGCCAACATGGCGCCAATCCGATGACTACGATGACCCGTACCGCTTGCCCGCGCCTTGCCCTGGGCGCTTTCCTGACCGTTGCCGCCGGCGCCGCGCTGGCGCACCCCGGCCACGATGCCGCCACCGTCGGCGCCAGCCTGTGGGCCGGCCTGACGCATCCGTTCACCGGCGCCGACCACCTGCTGGCGATGGCCGCGGTGGGCGTATGGAGCGCACTGGTGGCGCGCTCCGCCGCCGCTACGCTGCGCCTGCCGCTGGCCTTCGTGGGCTTGATGCTGGTGGGTGCCGCGCTCGGCCTCGCTGGCATGGCGCTGCCGGCGGTGGAGCCGATGATCGCGGCCTCGCTGCTGGTGATCGGCTTGCTGCTGGCATTGCGCGCACAGCTGCCGGCGTGGGCCGGCACGCTGCTGGTGGGCGGCTTTGCCGTGTTCCATGGCTATGCGCACGGCGCGGAACTGCCCGCCAGCGCGGGAGCGCTGCCGGCGGTGCTGGCCTACGTGGGCGGGTTTGGCGCGGCCACCATGGCGCTGCACCTGCTGGGCATCGGCGCCGGCACGTTGCTGCGCCGCCGCGCCGGCTGGCTCGCGCGCGCGGCCGGAGCGGGCGTGGCGCTGTACGGCGCCGGCCTGCTGGTGGCCTGAGGAGGACCGCCATGATCCCCGGTGAACTGATGCCCGCCGACGGCGAGATCGCGCTCAATGTCGGCCGCGCCACCGTCAGCGTGACGGTGGCCAATACCGGCGACCGGCCGATCCAGGTCGGCTCGCACTTCCATTTCTACGAAACCAACGCGGCACTGGCGTTCGAGCGCGAGGCCGCGCGCGGTTTTCGCCTGAACATCGCCGCGGGCACCGCGGTGCGGTTCGAGCCCGGGCAGACCCGCACCGTGGAACTGGTGGCGCTGGCGGGCGACCGCATCGTCTACGGCTTCAACGGCAAGATCATGGGAGCGCTGTGATGGCATCGATCTCCAGGCAGGCCTATGCCGAGATGTTCGGCCCCACCACCGGCGACCGCCTGCGGCTGGCCGATACCGGGCTGGTCATCGAAGTCGAGAAGGACTTCACCATCTATGGCGAGGAAGTGAAGTTCGGCGGCGGCAAGGTGATCCGCGACGGCATGGGACAGAGCCAGCGCATGGCGAAGGACTGTGTCGACACGGTGATCACCAATGCGCTGATCGTCGACCACTGGGGCATCGTCAAGGCCGATATCGGGCTCAAGCACGGGCGCATCGCGGCGATCGGCAAGGCCGGCAATCCCGACATCCAGCCCGGCGTCACCATCGTGGTCGGGCCGGGCACCGAAGTGATCGCGGCCGAGGGCATGATCGTCACCGCAGGGGGCATCGACAGCCATATCCATTTCATCTGTCCGCAGCAGATCGACGAGGCGCTGATGAGCGGCGTCACCACCATGATCGGCGGCGGCACCGGGCCCGCCACCGGCACCTTCGCCACCACCGTGACGCCGGGGCCGTGGTACATGGAGCGCATGCTGCAGGCAGCCGACGCCTACCCGATGAATATCGGCCTGCTGGGCAAGGGCAACGCCAGCCAGCCGGGGCCGATTCTGGAACAGGTGCAAGCCGGCGCCATCGGCCTGAAGCTGCATGAAGACTGGGGCACCACGCCGGCGGCGATCGACACCTGCCTGTCGGTGGCCGACGCGACCGACACCCAGGTGGCGATCCACACCGATACGCTCAACGAGGCCGGTTTCGTCGAGGCGACCATCGCCGCATTCAAGGGCCGCACCATCCATACCTATCACACCGAAGGCGCCGGCGGCGGCCATGCGCCGGACATCATCAAGGTGTGCGGCGAGGCCAACGTGCTGCCGTCGTCGACCAACCCGACGCGCCCGTACACCGTCAACACGCTGGACGAGCATCTCGACATGCTGATGGTGTGCCACCACCTGGACCCGTCGATCGCCGAGGACATCGCCTTCGCCGAAAGCCGCATTCGCCGCGAGACCATCGCCGCCGAGGACATCCTGCACGACCTCGGCGCGTTCTCGATGATCTCGAGCGATTCGCAGGCGATGGGGCGCGTCGGCGAAGTGATCATCCGAACCTGGCAGACCGCGCACAAGATGGCGGCGCAGCGCGGCAAGCTGCCCGGCGATCCGCACGATGCGCGCGGCGGGCACGACAACTTCCGCGTGCGGCGCTATGTCGCCAAGTACACCATCAACCCGGCGCTGACCCACGGCATCGCGCATGAAGTGGGCTCGGTCGAAGTCGGCAAGTGGGCCGACCTGGTGCTGTGGCGGCCCGCGTTCTTCGGCGTCAAGCCCAGCCTGATCCTGAAGGGCGGCATGATCGCCGCGGCCGCGATGGGCGATCCCAACGCCTCGATCCCGACGCCGCAGCCGGTGCACTACCGGCCCATGTTTGCCTCAGCCGGCGGCGCGCTGCATCGCTCCTCGCTGACCTTTGTCTCGCAGGCGGCGCTGGCGGCCGGCATCGGCGAACGCTACGGTCTCGCCAAGACCCTTGCCGCGGTGCGCGGCACCCGCACCGTCAGCAAGCGCGACATGGTCCACAACGACTGGCAACCGCATGTCACGGTCGATCCCGAGACCTACCAGGTGGTTGCGGACGGCCAGCTGCTGACCTGCGAGCCCGCCACCGAGCTGCCGATGGCGCAGCGCTATTTCCTGTTTTGATGGGTGCGCAATTGCCATGCTGAAGATCGATAAACACCTGACCGCCCCGCACGGCATCGCCAGCGTGCTGGTACGCCGCGCACCCAAGCTGGTGCTGCCATTCGCCGACCGCAGCAAGAGCCGGCTGCGCGCCGTGCTCGACAACGGCACCGACGCCGCGCTGTTCCTGCCGCGCGGCACCGTGCTGCGCGGCGGCGACCTGCTGGTGGCGGAGGACGGCAGTTTCATCGAGGTACAGGCCGCCGCCGAATCCGTGCTGGAAGTGCGCGCGCAAGACCCGCACGCGCTGATGCGCGCGGCCTACCACCTCGGCAACCGCCACACGCCGGTGGAGATCGGGCGCGACTACCTGCGGCTCGAATATGACGCGGTGCTGGCCGACATGCTGCGGCGGCTGGGCGTGCAGGTGGAACGCGCCGAACTGCCTTTCGAGCCGGAGGCGGGGGCCTATGGCGGCGGACACAAGCACGGGCATGATGCGACGTTCGCGGAGGATTATGCTGCGGCGCAGGCTGTGTTTCATGAGCATCATGGGCATGGCGGCGTGCATCATGTTGACGATGCAGACTGCCTGCATAAGCATTGAATGCCAATGATGCTTAAGACATGAAGGCGCGATTGTGAATCTGGCTGAGAACCTTACCAATACCGACACCGCGCTCCCCTCTCCCGCTTGCGGGAGAGGGGATGGGGGAGAGGGCCAGCGCCTGCCAGCACCAACATTCGTCCGCATGCTCCGCTCCAATCAGACCAAGGCGGAGCAACGTCTTTGGTACCACTTCCGTGCCCACCGATTTCTGGGGTTGAAATTCAAGCGTCAACAGCAGTGCGGGCCTTATGTCGCGGATTTCGTCTGCATCGCATTCAAATTGGTCATCGAAGTGGATGGCGGCCAGCATGGCTCAGAGGCTGATGCGACACGAGATGTCTGGTTCCATCGCGAGGGATATCGTGTGTTGCGGTTTTGGAACCATGATGTATTGGGAAATACGGTGGCAGTACTAGAAAAAGTACGCGAGGTGTTGTTGGAGTTGGGGCTCGTGGATGCTCCGGCCCTCTCCCCCGACCCCTCTCCCGCAAGCGGGCGACGGGAGCAAACCATCGCCATGCGAGGCGTCGTGTGATGACCCACCTCCACCAACTCATCTCCCTGCTGCACCTCGCATCCCCCGCCTTGCCCATCGGCGGCTTCAGCTATTCGCAAGGCCTCGAGGCCGCGATCGAATGCGGCAGCGTGCATGACGCCCCGAGCGCCGAGCGCTGGATTCACGACAACCTGCGGCATGTGCAGGCGCAATGCGAGGCGCCGTTGTGGCTGCTGTTGCATCGCCACTGGCAGGCGGGCGACGCCGCGCAGGTGCGGACCTGGAACGACTGGTTCCACGCCACCCGCGAGACCTCCGAGTTGCGGCTGGAGACCGAGCAGATGGGCTGGTCGCTGGCCCGGCTGATCGCGCAGATGGAGTGGGGCACGCCGGGGTTGCGCGACACGCTGGCCACGCTGTCGCCCGTGTGCCTGCCGACCGCATTCACCGCCGCCTGCGTGGCGCTGCAGATCGGTGCGCGCGATGGCCTGGCGGCCTATTGCTTCAACTGGGCCGAAAACCAGGTGGCCGCGGCGATCAAGGCGGTGCCGCTGGGGCAGGTGGCGGGGCAGCATATGCTGCGGCGCCTGCATGGCGCCGTGCTCGATGCCGTCGACGAAGCCGCCCGCCGCGCCGCCGCCACGCCGCCGCAACTGTCGACGTTTTCCCCGATGCTGGGACTGCTGTGCGCACGCCACGAAACGCAGTACTCCCGGCTGTTCCGATCCTGAACCGATACCGCACCATGACCCACGCCCGTACCAAGAAGAACCCTCCGCTGCGCGTCGGCGTCGGCGGCCCCGTCGGCTCCGGCAAGACCACGTTGCTGGAGATGCTGTGCAAGGCGATGCGCGACCGCTATGACCTGGTCGCGATCACCAACGACATCTACACCAAGGAAGACCAGCGCCTGCTGACCATCTCCGGCGCGCTGCCGGCCGAGCGCATCCTGGGCGTGGAAACCGGCGGCTGCCCGCACACTGCGATCCGCGAGGATGCTTCGATCAATCTGGAAGCGGTAGATCGCATGCTGGCGCGCTTCCCGGATGCCGACGTGGTCTTCATCGAGTCCGGCGGCGACAACCTGGCCGCGACCTTCAGCCCAGAACTTTCTGATCTTACGATCTACGTGATCGACGTCGCCGGAGGCGAGAAGATTCCTAGGAAGGGCGGGCCTGGCATCACCAAGTCGGACCTGCTGGTGATCAACAAGACCGACCTGGCGCCGTATGTGGGCGCATCGCTGCCGGTGATGGAAAGCGATGCGCGCAAGATGCGTGGCACCCGGCCGTTCGTGATGGGCAGCGTCAAGTCCGGACAGGGGCTGGACCAGGTGATCGGCTTCATCGAACGGCAGGGCATGCTGGCGCTCTAGCCTTCCGGCGGCGCGTCGGCATCGGGTGCCGGCCTGGTGCCGGAACTGCCGTGCCCGAGCGCCGCGCGGAAGCTGCCCTTGCCCGCCAGCGCCCGCGCCACCGCGGCCACCAGGTTCAGCTCCGGCTCGGTCAGCTCGGCCATGTGGTGCATGGTGGCCTCGATCGCCGCGCGCTGGCGGTTGCCGAACGGCGCGCGCGATTGCTCCACCTGCAGTTGGCTGGCATCGTGGCGGCTGAAGTCGAGCATCTCCGCCGTGGGCACGGCGAGGGTCTCGGCCAGCCTGCAGATGTTGGCCAGCGCCAGGTTGCGCTTGCCGCTTTCAATGCCGCTCAGGTATGAGCGCGACAGTCCGCTTTCGAGCGAAAGCGTCTCCTGGGACCAGCCTCGTTGCTTGCGTAGCCAGGCGAGATGCAATCCGAAAAGTCTGAGATTTCGAGTAGTCATGGGATCAACAAAAGTTCGGAGTGGTCTGAGGCTAAGGGTTTGACCTTGAGGCCACGACAACTTATCCTCATCCTCACTATCGGTGTCCGATCCGCAAATTGAGGGGCGCGCCAGGCCATGGCGCGGCACGATGGCATCAACCGGGCGGGCTGCATCGCAGCGCCGTGCCAGACGGGTTATTGCGCAAGACCGAGCGTCACGCCGCCACGCGTGCGCCGGCTGCGCGGACAGGCGCAGCGCGCCTGTCGCCCTGCAGGGGGATTGCCATGCAGATCTTCACGCTGTTCGACGCGCGCATGCGCGCCATCGATGCCGACCGCCACGCGCGGTCGGATTTCCTTCCCGGATTCCAGCCACGCCTGCTTGCCGCCGCTGCCGGTCTCGGCTGCACTTGCGACTACATCTTCCTCTGCGCCGGCGAGCGCCAGCCCGAATTTTCAGCGGATTGCCATGAATGGTGGGGTTGTCTGCGCGGTGGCCTGCGGCTGTCTTCGCCCGGCCGCGGCAGCTTGCTGGTGGGTGGCGGCGAACTGTTCGCGCCCGCGCCCCGCGTGCCGATGCAGGTGCAGGCGGTCGCCGACACCATCCTGGTGCGCGCGGTGCCGCAAGGCCCGGCCGAGACCTCGCGTCCCGTGGCCATGCCCGCGGGCGCATGGCAGTGCGGGCTGGGCGCCATTGCGCCCGTCGGTGCCGGCGCCGATGCCGACGGCGTGGCCGCGCCGCATGCGCTGGCGGACGCGGTGGATGCGGATGACTGGCAGGCGCAGCAGGGCATGCGCCCGGAGTTTGTCCAGCTGGATGGCTCGGTGGATGACTGGGGCCGGCACCTGCAGGCGCGCGGCCTGCGCTGGGCACTGTGTTACCGGGGCGCGCTGGCCCTGCACTGGCATGGCGCGCTGGTGCGCAGCGGCGGTGACATGGCCTTCCTGCAGCCCGGCGCGCTCTACGCGCCGGACGCGCACGAGTCATGCCGGCTCGACGTGCTGGTGCCGGGCACCGGCCTGCTGTGCTGCTTCGGCGCGGGCGATGCGCCGCATGATGGCGTGGACGCCCGCGGCGGCCGGCGCGCCGATGGCCACGCCGTGGCGCGCGCTGCGCTGGCGCTGGCCTGATGGCGGGCGTGGCCTTGGCGGGCGCGGGCGCGGACCGGCGCCCTGCGCAAGCCGCGCAGCCGGCCGCCGCGAGGCCTTCAGTGGCGCTTGTACTGCGTGGCGCCGAACAGTACTTCGCGCGCCTTGTCGTCCTGCAGCGCCTTGCGCGCGCTGGCCAGCACCTCCACGCCGCGCTTGACCGCGGGGCGCTCGGCGATCTGGTTGAACCAGCGCTTCAGGTGAGGGTAGTCGTCCAGGTCCACACCCTGGTTCTGCCAGCTGCGCAGCCACGGGAAGGTGGCGATATCGGCGATGGTGTACTGTTCGCCGGCCAGCCATTCGTGCTTCGACAGCTGCGTGTCGATCACGCCGTACAGGCGCTTCGCTTCATTGGTGTAGCGGTTGACCGCATACTCGATCTGCTCGGGCGCATAGATGCGGAAGTGGTGCGCCTGGCCCAGCATCGGGCCCACGCCGCCCATCTGGAACATCAGCCACTGCAGCGTCTCGTACTTGCCGCGCACGTCGTCGGGCAGGAACTTTCCGGTCTTGCCGGCCAGGTAAAGCAGGATCGCGCCCGATTCGAACAGCGAGATCGGCTTGCCGTCGGGGCCGTCCGGGTCGACGATGGCGGGAATCTTGTTGTTGGGGCTGATCTGCAGGAAGTCCTCGCCGAACTGGTCGCCGGCGCCGATGTTGATCGGGTGGACCTGGTACTCCAGTCCGCACTCCTCCAGCATGATGTGGACTTTGTGGCCATTGGGCGTGGCCCAGCTGTAGACGTCGATCATTGCAGGGATCTCCTGGCTGCATTCATGGGAACGGCCACATCGACCACCGACGTGGCGAACCGCGCGATTTAAGCACAGAAGAAAAAAACGCGCAGGCCGGCTGCGCGTTTTCCACAATGCCGGCAGGGGCGGGCCCCGCCGGCGCTACCGGGTGCTCCGGGGCGTTCAGAAACCGCGCGCCACCGGCATCTTGATGGTGTCCGGGTTGACGTTCATGTGCTTGGCCAGTTCCAGCTTGGCGATGGCGTTGCGGTGCACCTCGTCCGGACCGTCGGCCAGGCGCAGCGTGCGCTGGTGCGCCCACCAGTTGGCCAGCGGGAAGTCGCTGGAAACGCCGGCGGCGCCGTGGACCTGGATGGCCCAGTCGATCACCTTCAGCGCCACGTTCGGAGCCACCACCTTGATCATGGCGATCTCGGCCTTGGCCACCTTGTTGCCGACCGTGTCCATCATGTACGCGGCCTTCAGCGTCAGCAGGCGCGCCATCTCGATCTCGCAACGGGCCTCGGCGATGCGCTCCTGCGTCACGCCCTGGGCCGACACCGGCTTGCCGAACGCCACCCGCGACAGCGCGCGCTTGCACAGCAGTTCCAGCGCGCGCTCGGCCACGCCGATGCTGCGCATGCAGTGGTGGATGCGGCCCGGGCCGAGGCGGCCCTGCGCGATCTCGAAGCCGCGGCCTTCGCCCAGCAGGATGTTCGAGACCGGCACGCGCACGTTCTTCAGTTCGATCTCCATATGGCCGTGCGGCGCGTCGTCGTAGCCGAACACCGGCAGGAAGCGCTTGATGGTGATGCCCGGGGTATCGGCCGGCACCACGACCATCGACTGCTGCTCATGGCGGCCGGCCTCGGGATCGGTCTTGCCCATCACGATATAGACCTTGCAGCGCGGGTCGCCGGCGCCCGACGACCACCACTTGGTGCCGTTGATCACGTAGTGGTCGCCGTCGCGCTCGATGCGGCATTCGATATTGGTCGCGTCCGACGAGGCCACCGCCGGCTCGGTCATAAGGAAGGCCGAGCGGATCTCGCCGGCCAGCAGCGGCTCCAGCCACTGGTCCTTCAGCTCTTCCGACGCGTAGCGCTCCAGCGTCTCCATGTTGCCGGTGTCCGGGGCGGCGCAGTTGAAGACCTCGGCCGACCAGGGCACCCGGCCCATGATCTCGCACAGCGTGGCGTATTCCAGGTTCGACAGGCCCTGCGGGGCGCGCGGCGAGCGCGGCAGGAACAGGTTCCACAGGCCGGCTGCGCGCGCCAAGGGCTTCAGTTCCTCGATCACCTTGGTCGGGATCCAGGCGTTGCCGGCGCGGCGGTTGGCGTCGATCTCCTCGGCGAAGCGCTTTTCGTTCGGATAGATATGCTGGTCGAAGAAGGCCAGCAGCTTGGCCTGCATCTCCTTGACCTTCGGGCTGTACTCGAAATCCATGTGGTCTCCTCGCTACGGGATCGGTGGGCGCGGGCGGCCGCCGGCGCCGGTTGGCTGGGTCTTCGGGCTTTCGGGATAACTACCCTTGCCGATGCAATGCACTCTATCTGAAAGCTGGTAATTAGAAAAATGAATTTTCTGGATTTGCCAGTATCAATTCGCTGCATTCCGTGCCAGAATCATCGGCATGCAGCTCTCCCGCATCGACCTCAACCTCTTCGTCGTGTTCGACGCCATCTACAGCGAAGGCAGCATCACCGCGGCCGCGCGCCAGCTCAACCTGACGCAGCCGGCGGTCAGCCATGCGCTGGGGCGGTTGCGCACGCTGTTCGACGATCCGCTGTTCGAGCGGCGCGGGCAGGGCATGGCGCCAACGCCGCTGGCCCGCTCGCTGGCGGCCGAGGTACGCAGCGCGCTGCAGTCGTTCGCGCGGACGCTGCAGGACACGCCGCACTTCGATCCCACCAACACCGTGCGCCGCTTCACCATCGGCATGCGCGATGCGCTCGAGTCGACGCTGCTGCCGCCGCTGATGAGCCGCGTCACGGCGGTGGCGCCGCAGGTGGAGATTGCCGCGATCCGCTTCGACCGCCGCGAGATGGAATCGGAGTTGCTGGCCGGCACGCTCGACGCCGCGCTCGACATCCTGCTGCCGGTGTCGCCGGCGATTCACCATGCACCGTTCATGGCCGACCCGATGGTGGTGCTGGCACGGCGCGACCATCCGCTGGTGAAGAAGGAGCTGACGCTGGAGCGCTACCTCGCGGCCGAGCACGTCCATGTGTCGTCGCGCCGCCGCGGCGCCGGCCTGGAGGACCAGGCCTTGCATCGCATGGGCCTGACGCGGCGCGTGCGGCTGCGCTGCCAGCACTACGCCGCGGCGTGCCGCGTGGTCAGCTGCACCGACCTGCTCGCCACGCTGCCGTTGCGCTATGCGCGCATCGCCAACGAGCCCTATGCCAATCGGCTGCTGTCGCTGCCGTTCAAGGTGCCGTCGCTGGAGCTGCACCTGTACTGGCACGCCGGTGGCGAGAACGACGGCGCCAACCGCTGGCTGCGCGAGCAGCTGATGGCGGTGATGGCCTCGCTCGGCAGCGGCATGGCCGACGTGGCCGCGGCGGGCTGACGGCGTCAACGGACACTCCCGCAGCTCGAATACGGTTCGGATTCCGTTAGGTGCGGCGCGCGCGGGTCACACGTAAGCAATTGTTCGCGGGCTAGACCCTCACGGTCCCGGCCCATACCATCGTCCCGTCTTTCTGCCCCCGGCAAAAGCCACAGCGAGCCCGTCCTGCTCGGTGCCCGCGATGGTTGTCGCGCCGGCCGTCCGCGCTCTCGGATCCCCCGGGCAGACCAATTCGCCGAACTCCACCACGACGACTCAGACCGATGATTGGGAAACGCTTGCCTGCCGATTGCCCTTCCATGCCGCCGCGCCGCGCGCGGCACACCACGCTGGCCCTGACCACGCTCTGTACCGCCGCGGCGCTGGCGCTGGCCGCCTGTGGCGGCGGCGATGGCGGTGACGGTGGCACCACAGCCAGTGCCGCGCCCGGCGGGTCGGCCCCGGCCGGCGCGCAGGCCAGCGCGCCCGCTGGCGGCCAGAGCGCGACCACGTCGCCGTCGCCGACATCGCCGACCGGATCCACAACTACCACGGCCGGGGCCTGCTACACCGTCAGCGGTCCCGCACCCGCCGCTGCGGCGGGCAGCGGCATCGCGCTGCTGCCGGCGCGCGGCAGCGCGGTCAGCAACTACCGCGTGCTGGAAGAGCCGCGCACCGCCGGCCTGTGCTACGCCAACTATCGCCGCGAGCAGGTGGGCCTGCCGCCGCTGGCGGCGCGCGACCCGCTCAATGCCGCCGCGCAGGCGCATACCGACTACATGCTGGCCAATGCCACGCTGACGCACGACGAAAGCAGCGGCAACCTGGGCTACACCGGCGCCACCGCCCACGAGCGCATCCAGGCTGCCTATCCGACCGATGCCACCGCCGAAGTGGTGGCCGGCGCCAACCGCTGGACCTCGGTGGCCAACGCGCAGCTGTCGATGTCGCCCAAGGACGCGCTGGTGTCTGACCTGGTCGACGCGCCGTTCCACCGCGCCGCGCTGCTGGGCAGCTATGGCTCGGCCGGCAGCGGCTTTGCCGAGCGCGTGGGCGCCAACGGCAGCGGCACCTCGGCCAGCTACTACCAGACCGTCGACCTTGCCGACCGGGTCAAGGGCGGCAGCGACAACCAGATGGTGGCCTATCCGTTCGACGGCCAGAACGACGTGCCGGTGAACTGGGTCAACACCGAAAGCCCCAATCCGGCGCCGGGCTATGAAAACCGCACCATGGGCTACCCGGTGTCGCTGCAGGCGATCAATACCTCGCTGCAGTTCGATGCCGACAACTTCGTCATCACCGATGCGCAAGGCGGCAACGTCGACTGCATCAAGGTCGACAGCCGTTCCTCGGGCCTGAGCAGCGCCGCGCGCGGCCTGGCGGTGTGCACGCCGGTGGCGCCGCTGGCCAGCCAGCAGCGCTATACCGTGCGGGTCACAGGTCGGCTCGGCGCGCAGCCGGTGGACCTGAGCTGGTCGTTCGCCACGCGCTGACCGTCGCGCCGCGGCGCGCTTATTGCGGCGCGTCCGGCGGCAGCTCGCCACGCAGCTCGATCCGCACCTGGCCTGGCGCCAGCGTGGCATCGGCCTGCACCGCAACCGGCACGGGCGGGCGCTGTCCCGCCGGCATCGCCTGCCACAGCCGTTGCGCCCATTCCCGGATCTCAACATGGTCGGGCTCGGCTGCCCACAGCCTGAGCGGCGCTGCCGTGCCCAGGCGCGCGGCGATGGCCGCGGGATCGTCCAGGGTCGAGACGGTCAGGGCGGACGCCGCCGCCGGTGCACGCGAAGCCATCGCGGCGGGGGCGGCCTTGCGCGCATAGGCGGACGGTGCGGCAGGCGCGGGCGCCGATGGTGCGGCTTCCGCGATGGCTGCGTCAGCGGGTGCCTGCGGCGCGGCTGCGATCGCCGGCGCGGGCGGGCTCGCTTGTTCTGGGGCCTCACGGTCGAGCGCTGCTTTGGGCGGAGCGCTTCGGGTCGCCTCCGTGCCGGGCGCCGCGCGAGGTGCCGGGCGGGCCGCAGGCGGAGCTGCCCTGGCGGCTGGCGCTGCGGGTTTGGGAGGCGGTGCTGCGGCGGTTTCCGGCAAGGGCGGCGATGGTGCCGTCGACGCTGCCGGCGCAGGCGCAGGCGCAGGCGCGGCCATCTCGGTCGCCGCGATCTCGGCCGTTCCCGCCGGCAACAGCGCGCCATCGTCGATCTGCCGCAGCACGATGCTGGTGGTCAGCCCGGCCACAGCCGCGACGCTGGCGACCAGTCCGAGCGAACGCCACCACCGGTGCGCGCGTGCGGCATGCGTGGACGGCTTCGTCGTGGAGGGTTGTGCGGCGCTTCGTGTGGAATCCTCAGCCTGAGCCCGCAGCCACGCCGCCGCATCCGGACCGAGGCGCGCACCTAGCACGTCCTCCGCGGCCGCGCCGGCGGCGACTCGCGCCAGCACCGCATCGCGCCGCGCCGACTGGGCCGCCTGCAGGCGCGCGGCTTCTTCCAGCACGGCCGCGGCCAGCGCCGGGGGCGCGGCAAAGGGCAGCGCGTCGGCACCGGGCTGGTGGCGGCCGGCGTCCTGTTGCGCCGCGCGCGCGGCGGCAAGCACGGAGGCTTCCAGCGTGGCCGGCGCCGGGTAGGCAGGCAGCGCTTTCAACAGCGCCGAGAGCCGGTCCTCGCCCGCGATGAAACGGTCGGCCGCATGCGATGCGGCGTCGCCCGCGCTCATGGCCGCGACTCCGGCACGCTGCCGGCCAGGTCCGCGCGCAGGCGCGCGAACGCATAGCGCAGCCGGCTCTTCACGGTCTCGAACTTCTCGCCCAGCATCGCGGCAATCTCTTCGACGCTCATATTGCTGAAGAAGCGCAGCACCACCACTTCGCGCTGCGTGACCGGCAGCTGCAGCAGCGCGCGATGGACGTGGTGCGCATGCTGTCGCAGCTGCAGTTCCGCTTCCGGCGACAGGTCTTCGGTGGGCAGCTCCGGCAGGTGGTCGTCCAGCGCGTCGCGCTGGCGCGCATCGGCGCTGCGCACCTGGTCGAGCCAGGCATTGCGCGCGATCTGGAACAGGAAGGTGCGGAACGCCGCGCTCGGCTGGTAGTCGCCGCAGCGGGTCATCAGCTTGACCCAGGTCTTCTGCGCGAGGTCCTCGGCTTCGCCGGTATTGCCCTGGCACAGCCAGGCCAGGTAGTTGTAGAGCCCGGCGTTATGCCGGCGGAACAGCTCGGTGACCGGCTGCTCGATGATGCCGCCCGCGACCAGCAGCATCAGGTCGTGGTCCGGCAGCGTGCGCAGCGTGTCGGCGTGCGCAGCGGATGGGGCGGGGGCGGAGGCCTGCATGCGCCCGAGTATAGGAGAGCGCAGGGCGGCGCGACAGTCCGCGCCACCCTGCGCCGGCGGCGCGCCGAGGTGTGCCTCAGCGCGCCGCATGCCCGGCCGGTGCGCTGCCATGAGAGGCGGCCGGCGTTGCGGTGGCCAGGCTCTGCGCCAGGTCCACCAGCTTGACGAACTCGCCGCGGTAGCCGAAGCGGTCGGCGCCGCGCGCGCCCTGCGCCAGCGCGCGCGCGTCGGCGTAGCGCCAGTCGCCGGTGAACTTGCCGCCGCGCAGCACCTGGCCGAAGCCGGCCACGGCCGCGGCAAAGCGGAAGTCGTCGTCGCCCTGCGCCAGCGGGCGCAGCGCCTGCCGCGCCACGGTAACGTCGAGCAACTGGCTGGTGCTGGCTGCCGGCAGCTTGTAGCGCAGCCGCACATGCGCCAGTTCGCCATCGCGCCCCGGCGCCGGCGCCGTGCGCTGGTAGCGCAGCGGGTCGACCAGCCCGGGCTGCCCCGCCAGCGTCAGCTCGTACAGCGCGGTCACGGTATGGCCCGCGCCGATATCGCCGGCATCGACCTTGTCGTTGTTGAAATCCTCGCGCGCCAGCATGCGGTTCTCATAGCCGATCAGCCGGTACTCGGTCACCGTGGCCGGGTTGAACTCGACCTGGATCTTCACGTCGCGCGCAATCGTGGCCAGCGTCGAGCTGATCTCGCTGACCAGCACCTTGTTGCCTTCCATCAGGTTGTCGATGTAGGAGTACGCGCCGTCGCCGGCATCGGCCAGCTGCTCCATCAGCTGCTCGTTGTAGTTGCCGGTGCCGAAGCCCAGCGTCGACAGCGACACTCCCGACTTGCGCTTGTCCTCGACCATGCTCTTGAGCTGGCGGAAGTCGGTAACGCCCACGTTGAAGTCGCCGTCGGTGGCCAGCAGCACGCGGTTGATGCCGCCGGCGATATAGCTCTGCTGCGCGGCCTGGTAGGCCAGCGCAATGCCGCTGGCGCCGGCGGTGCTGCCGCCCGCCACCAGCTGGTCGATGGCCGCCCCGATGGCGGCCTTGTCGCTGCCCGGCGTGGGCGGCAACGCTACGCGCGTGCTGCCGGCGTAGGTGACCAGCGTGATGCGGTCCTGCGCGCGCAGCTGGTTCACCAGCAGCTTGAGCGAGGACTTCAGCAGCGGCAGCTTGTCCGGCGAGTTCATCGAGCCCGACACGTCGACCAGGAACACCAGGTTGGCGGCGGGCAGCGCGCCGCTGGCCATGTCCTTGCCCTTGATGCCGATGCGCAGCAGCACATTGGACGGGTGCCAGGGCGCCGGCGCCAGAGCGGTATGCACGGCGAACGGGCGGCCGTCGGCGGGCTGGGCGTAGTCATAGGGGAAGTAGTTCAGCAGTTCTTCCACGCGCACCGCATCGGCCGGCGGCACGCGGCCGGCATTGAGCAGGCGCCGCACGTTGCTGTAGCTGCCGGTATCGACATCGATGCTGAAGGTGGACACCGGTGCTTGTGCCACCAGCCGGACACCGTTCTCGTCGATGGCGCCGTAGCGTTCGCGCTCCTCCGGCACGGGTGCCGGCAGCGGGTAAGGGTGCGGCATTGCCAGCGTGGCGTGCGGTTCGATGCCGTGCATTTCCGCGACGGGTTTGGACTGCGCTGCCCGGGCGGCGTGGTCGCGGTCCGCAGGCGGCGCCGGAGCAATCGCTGGCGAAACCGGCCCGGAGGTCTGTTCGGGCAGCGGCCGCGAAGGGCCGCCGCATGCGGCTAGCGCCAGGGCGGCGGCAAGGCTGGAAAAGAAGGCCGGTGCACGTGGTTGCATGTTGTTCTCCTGGAAGGCCGCGGGCAGGGCGCCGGCGTGACGGCCTGTCGATGTAACGGGCCATGCGGACCGGCGGGGTTGATGTGGGAGAAATATTTCTTGCCGGCGGCCGACCGGCACGGACGTGGCGCGCGCCAGACTTCCGTCCTCGCGGGATGCCGCGATCGCCACTACAATCGTTGGATCCTTCTGCCGGAGATCTCCTATGGCTATCCCTGACCTCACTTCGATGGCGTGGCGCGGCGCGCTGGCGCTGGCCCTGTCAGCGCTGCTCGGTGCCTGCGGTACCCCGGGCGGAAGCACGGCCACCCCGGCCGCCTCCACGACGCCGGCAGCAGCGACTCCGCCCGCGGCGCTGCCGCCGGCGCCGGAGGTGGCGTCGGGTTACCGCCCCGGCATGGCCACGGTCTACGCGCAGCGCCATATGGCGGCCGCGGCCAATCCGCTCGCCACCGAGGCCGGACGCGCCATGCTGCGCCAGGGCGGCTCGGCCATCGATGCGGCCATTGCCATGCAGGCGGTGCTGACGCTGGTCGAGCCGCAGGCCACCGGCATCGGCGGCGGCGCCTTCATCATGTATTGGGATGGCAAGAACGTGCAGGCCTTCGACGGCCGCGAGACCGCGCCCGCCGGCGCCACCGAAAACCTGTTCATGCGCCCGGACGGCAAGCCGATGCCGTTCAGCGAGGCCCAGATCGGCGGGCGCTCGGTCGGCACCCCGGGCGTGATGCGCGCGCTGGAGATGGTCCACCGCAAGCACGGCCGCCTGCCCTGGGCCCGGCTGTTCCAGCCGGCTATCGACCTGGCGGAGAAGGGCTTCCCGATCTCGCAGCGGCTGTACACGCAGGTCGCGGCCGACAAGTTCCTGGCCAATTCGCCGGAAATGGCCGCCTACTTCCTCGATGCCCAAGGCAAGCCCAAGCCGGCCGGCACGGTGCTGAAGAACCCGAAGCTGGCGCAGACGCTGCGCGACATTGCCCGGCGCGGCGCCGGCGTGCTCTATGGCGGCCCGATCGCGCGGGATATCGTGGCCAAGGTCAACAGCGGCAGCAATGCCGGCTCGCTGTCGCTGGCCGACCTGGGCAGCTACCGCGCCAAGCAACGGGTGCCGGTGTGCACCGACTACAAGCGCTATAAGGTCTGCGGCATGCCGCCGCCGTCGTCGGGCGGCATCGCCATCGCACAGATCCTCGGCACGCTGCAGGCGCTGGAAACCAGGAATCCCAAGTACGCGCTCGCGGCGCTCAAGCCGCAGGCCGTCAACACGCCGGCGCGTCTGGAAGCCCATCCCGATGCCGTCCATGCGATTGCCGAGGCCGACCGCCTGGCTTATGCCGACCGGGGCCTGTACGTCGCCGATGCGGACTTCGTGCCGGTCGACGTCAGCGGCATGGTCAACCCGTCCTACCTTGCCGCGCGCGCCGAACTGATCGGCGAGCAGAGCATGGGCAAGGCCCAGCCGGGCACGCCGCCGGGCGCCACGCTGGCCTACGCGCCGGACCGCTCGCCGCCGCGCGTTTCCACCTCGCAGATCGTCGCGGTCGACGACCGCGGCGGCGCCATCTCGATGACCACCACGATCGAGTCGTACTTCGGCTCGCATCTGATGGTGCGCGGCTTCATGCTCAACAACCAGCTCACTGATTTCTCGTTCGTGCCCAGCGAAAACGGCAAGCCGGTGGCCAACCGCGTGCAGCCGGGCAAGCGCCCGCGCTCATCGATGGCGCCGACGCTGGTGTTCGACCGCCAGAGCGGCCAGCTGGTGGCAACGGTCGGTTCGCCGGGCGGCTCGCAGATCATCGAGTACGTATCCAAGGCGCTGGTCGGCATGCTCGACTGGAACCTGGACCCGCAGGCGGCGATCGGCATGGGCAATTTCGGCAGCCGCAACGGCCCGACCGAAGTCGAGCAGGGCCTGGTGTCGCCTGGGCTGGTGCAGGCACTGCAGGCGCGCGGCCACCAGGTGACGGCGATCGAGATGACCAGCGGCACGCAGGCGATCGTGCGCCGCCAGGGGGCGGATGGGAAGATGGTGTGGGCCGGAGGGGCGGATCCGCGGCGGGAGGGGGTGGCGTTGGGGGATTGAGACTGGAGGCGTGCTATGCGCTGCACGGTCTCGAAAATACCGATTGCGTGCTCCCTCTCCCGCTTGCGGGAGAGGGTTGGGGAGAGGGTGGGAGTGTCGACGAAGTAAGGCGTGTCAGTATGCCGGTGCCTGCCCTCTCCCCCGGCCCCTCTCCCGCAAGCGGGAGAGGGGAGCAAACCGTCGGCAAGCCGTTAGGCTCTAGCCTTTGGCCTCAGCCCTTCGCCTTCTTCGCATACTCCCACCCCATCTCTGCCATCGGCCGCGCGCGCTTGCCCGCGTCGGTGGCCTGCGCCGACGAGGCGGTGCCGTCGACCACGCGCTTCATGATGCCCTGCAGGATGCCGGCGATGCGGAACATGCTGAAGGCCAGGTAGAAGTTCCAGTCGCCCGTGATGGCGCGCCCGGTGCGCTGCTCGTAGAGGCGGCGGTAGCTGGCTTCATCCGGGATGCCCAGCGCGGCGAAGTCGAGGCCGGCGATGCCGCGGAACTGGCCCGGGGCGATATGCCAGCTCATGCAGTGGTAGCTGAAGTCGGCCATCGGGTGGCCCAGCGTCGACAACTCCCAGTCCAGCACCGCCAGCACGCGCGGCTCGGTGGGGTGGAACATCAGGTTGTCGAGCCGATAGTCGCCATGGACGATCGAGGTCAGGTCGGCGTCTTCCTGCGGGATGTGCTGCGGCAGCCAGTCCATCAGCGCGTCCATCGCCGGGATCGATTCGGTCTCGGACAGCTTGTACTGCTTGGTCCAGCGTTCGATCTGGCGCTGGAAGTAGTTGCCGGGCTTGCCGTAGTCGCCCAGGCCGATGGCGTTGTAGTCGACCGAGTGCAGCGCGGCGATGACGCGGTTCATTTCGTCGTAGATGGCGCTGCGCTCGGCAGTGCCCATGCCGGGCAGCGACTGGTCCCACAGCACGCGGCCGGCGACGAACTCCATGATGTAGAAGGCGCGGCCGATCACGGATTCGTCCTCGCACAGCGCGTACATGCGCGCCACCGGCACGTCGCTGCCCGCCAGGGCGGCCATCACGCGGTACTCGCGCTCGATGGCGTGCGCCGACGGCAGCAGCTTGCTCTTGGGGCCGGGCTTGGCGCGCATCACGTAGGTCTGTCCCGGCGTGACCAGCTTGAAGGTCGGGTTGGACTGGCCGCCCTTGAACTGCTCCACGGTCAGCGGGCCGGCAAAGCCCTCCACGTGCTGGCGCATCCAGGCCTCCAGCGCGGCGGTGTCGAAACGCTGCTGGTCGGCCACCGGGCGCGTGCCTTCGAAGTGCGATACGTTGCTGGTCATGCTGTCTCCGTTGGTTTTCTGTTCGGGTTCGATGAGGAAATCGGGGGCGGGGAACCTCAGCCGGGTGGCTGGCGTCCGCGCAAATACTGGTGCAGCAGCACTTCCATGGTGGTGTGGCGCGAGCCGCTGTGCACGGGCGTGGGCGGCGAGTAGTTGGTCATGCGCACCACCCAGTCGAGCGGGCCGTCGCCCATGTCGAGCACATTGATGCAGCCGGCGGTCTGCAGCAGCGAGCCGAAGAACACGCGCCGCCCGCAGCTGATGGCCTGCGACAGGATGGCCCGGTTGGTGCCGCCGTGCAGCACCATCAGCACCGTATCCCAGGCCGGGTCGTCGCGCAGCCGCGCCAGCGCGGGCAGCACCCGGTCGAGGAAGGCGCCGACGGTCTCGCCGTTGAGAAAGCGCTTGTGTTCCGGCACCTCGCCTTCGAAGGCGCCGACGAAGGCGTCGCGCAGGTTTTCATCGGCAATGGCGGACAGGTCGCCGCCGCGGATTTCCTGCAGCTCCGGCCAGACTTCGGGGGCGATGCCGTCCATCTCCGGCAGTTCGGCCAGCACGCGTTGCGCGGTCTCGACCGTGCGCGGCAGCCCGCTGACGATGACGCGGTCGAAGCGGATCTGCTCCGCGGCAAAGGCGCGGCCGGCGGCGCTGGCCTGCATGCGGCCGGTCTCGTTCAGCGGCACCAGCTCGGGCAGGGCGGTGCGGCGCCCGGCGTCGTCGAAGTAAGACACGGCACCATGCCGCATCAGGTAGATGCGGCGACGCGAGGACGGCGGCAATTCCATGCGTGGTCTCCTTGCATTGTGCCGGCATGCCCGTCTGCGCGGGCTGGCCGTGGTGTTGATCCGCGCGGGCGGATCAGCGGTATTGCGGCTTGCGCTTCTCCAGGAAGGCGCTGATGCCTTCGCCGCCGTCGGGGTGGTGCAGCGCGGCGACGAAGCTGTCGCGCTCGGCCAGCAGATGCTCGGCGCGCGAGGCGGTGGCGGCA
This sequence comes from Cupriavidus nantongensis, assembly GCF_041726985.1. GTDB lineage: Bacteria > Pseudomonadota > Gammaproteobacteria > Burkholderiales > Burkholderiaceae > Cupriavidus > Cupriavidus nantongensis_A. Next base: position 1,062,379 of record NZ_CP168303.1, read on the forward strand.
TGGTTGATCAGCGCCTTGATGCGGCCCACTGCGTGCGGCGACTGCCGCGCCAGGCCCGCGGCCAGGCGCAGCGCTTCGTCCAGCGCCTGGCCCGGCTCGGTGACGCGGTTGACCAGCCCGAACTGCGCCAGCCTGGCGGCGTCGACCGGCTTGCCCTCCATCATCAGCTCGCTCGCCAGCGGGCGCGGCAGCGCGCGTGCGATCTCGTACGAGCCGCCGCCGTCGGGCGTCAGGCCCACCGAGACGTAGGCCATCACGAACTTCGCATCGCTGGCCGCCACGACGAAGTCGCATGCCAGCACCACCGAGAAGCCCGCGCCCGCGGCCGCGCCTTCCACTGCCGCGATGATCGGCTTGGGAAAGGCGTGCAGCGACTCGATCCAGCCGTTCAGCAGCGCGATGCTGGCGGCCTGCACCTCGGGCGGCTGGCTGCGGTTGCCGAGCAGCCGGTTCAGGTTGCCGCCGGCGCAGAAGATGCCGTCGGCGCCGGTGATGATGACCGCGCGCAGCGAGTCATCCGCCGCGGCCTGTTCCAGCGCCTGCTGCGAGGCCGCGTAAATGTCCGGGTGCAGCGCGTTGCGTGCCTCGGGGTTCGAGATGGTCAGCACCAGCGTCGAATCGACGCGGCGGGAAAGCAGCTGTGCGGGCATGGCGGGGGCTCGGTGGGGCGGGTAGCGGCAACGGCCGGGGGCTTACTGCCCTTCGGCCAGCAGCGACAGGCCCAGGCCGGCACGGCGCCACAGCCACGGGCTGGGGCGGTAGCGCATGTCGCCGGTCAGCGCTTCCATGTTGCGCAGCGTCTCCAGCACCAGCTGCGGACCGACCGCGTCGCCGAGCGCCAGCGGTCCCTTCGGATAGCCGAGGCCGAGGTTCACAGCGAGGTCGATGTCCGATGGCGTGGCGATGCGCTGCTGCGCGATATCGCTGGCAATGTTGATGATGCAGCAGAGCACGCGCTGGGCGACAAAGCCGGCCGAGTCGCGAATCACCGTGACCGGTACGCCGTCGCCGGCAAACAGGCCGTGCGCGGCGTCGCGCGCGGCGGCGCTGGTGGCGGGGGTGGTCATCAGCGTGCGGCGCCTGGTGGCCTCGAACGGCAGCAGCGTGTCGATGGCGACGGTGCGGGCCGGGTCCAGGCCCTGCTGCAGCGCGCTGGTGGTGGCGTCCAGCCCCAGCGGCGTGACGATGATCAGTGCCTCGGCCGAAGGCTGGTTGCCGCCTTCCGGGGTCACGCCGAGCGCGCCCAGCAGCTTGGTCACCATGGCATGGCCGCGCTCGCTGGCGTGGCTGACCCACACGCTCGACGGGCGCGCGCTTGGCACCGCGGCCGCGGCCGGCACCTGCTTCTGGCCATCGGCGTAGGCATAGAAGCCCGTGCCGGCCTTGCGCCCGATCAGCCCGCCGACCGCGCGGATCGCGGTGATCGGCGACGGACGGTAGCGCGGCTCCTGGTAGAACTGGTTGTAGATCGATTCCATCACCGGGTGCGACACGTCCAGCCCGGTCAGGTCCATCAGCTCGAACGGCCCCATGCGGAAGCCGGCCTGCTCGCGCATGATGTTGTCGATGTCGGCGAACTCGGCCACGCCTTCCTGCGCGACCTTCAGGCCTTCGATATTCATGCCGCGGCCGGCATGGTTGACGATAAAGCCCGGCATGTCCTTGCAGCGCACCGGCGTATGGCCCATGCGGCGCGACAGCGCCATCAGCGCGTCGCCCACCGCCGGGTTGCCCGACAGGCCGTCGATGACCTCGACCACCTTCATCAGCGGCACCGGGTTGAAGAAGTGATAGCCGGCGATGCGGCCGGGGTGCTTCGCGCCGACAGCAATCGCGGTGATCGACAGCGACGACGTGTTCGAGGCGATGATGGCGTCCTCGCGCACGATCGCTTCCAGTTTGGCGATCAGGTCGCGCTTGACTTCCAGCTTCTCGACGATGGCTTCCAGCACCATGTCGCAGGCAGCCAGGTCTTCGAGCGCACCGCACGGCTTGACGCGGGCCAGCGTAGCTTCGGCGTCGGCGGTGCTGATCTTGCCCTTGTCGGCGAGCTTGGCCAGCGTGTCCTGCAGGTACTTGCGCGCGGCTTCCACCGCCTGCGGGTTGGCGTCGTACAGGTTGACGGTCAGGCCTGCCTGCGCGGCGATTTGTGCGATGCCGCGGCCCATGGCGCCGGTGCCGACGATACCCAGCGTATCGATGGTGAAAGTGCTCATCATTTGTCCCAAAAGTTGTGGTTAAATTAGCACGATCGTACGTTTTTTGCACCTTCCGCGACAGACCGGCGGGGCAGGCGGCGTGCGCTGATCGGCCAGCCGGTTCACTGCAGACGCCGGATGGTCCACAATCCCCCGTTCCACGCGATTCGATGCGGGGACCCATCCCATAACGGAGACAGACGACATGCTGAAGCTCTGCGGATTTGCCGCCAGCAACTACTACAACAAAGTGAAGCTGGCGCTGCTGGAAAAGAACGTGCCGTTCGAAGAGGTGCTGGCCTGGATCGGCGAGACCGACCCGGCGGCCACGCCCGCGGGCAAGGTGCCCTACATCATCACCGAATCCGGCCCGCTGTGCGAGTCCGAGGCCATCGCCGAATACGTGGAAGCGGCCTACCCGCAGACGCCGCTGCTGCCGGCTGACCCGTACCAGGCCGCCAAGGTGCGCGAGATCATCGTGTTCCTGGAGCTCTACCTTGAGCTGACGGCGCGCGAGCTGTACCCGGAGGCCTTCTTCGGCGGCAAGGTCAGCGACGGCGTCAAGGAGCGCCAGCACAAGCTGCTGAGCCGCTATATCCCCGCCTTCGCCAGCCTGGCGAAGTTCTCGCCGTATATCGCCGGCGACCGCTTCACGCTGGCCGATTGCGCTGCCGCGGTGCACCTGCCGCTGGTGTCGTCGTGCACCAAGATCATCTACGGCACCGACATGCTGGCGGACCTGCCGGTCAAGGACTACCTGAAGACGCTGTCGCAGCGCGAGTCGGTGCAGAAGGTCAATGCGGACCGCAAGGCGAATACCGAGCTGATGATGAGCCGGAGGAAGTAAGCGGTTCGGCTTGCCGCTTGTATGCTCCCTCTCTCGCAAGCGGGAGAGGCGAGCAAACCGCTCCCACATGCAAGAACGCCCGCAATTTGCGGGCGTTTACGATTCTGCTTAGAGCTTCCCCAACCGCTCCAGCGCCAGCGCCAGCGTCTCTTCCTTCTTCGCAAAGCAGAACCGCACCACGCCCGATTCGCGCGGCTGCGAGTAGAAGGCCGAGACCGGTATCGCGGCGACGCCGATTTCGCGCGTCAGCCACATGGCGAAGTCGGCCTCGCTCAGGTCCGAGATCGCGGAATAATCGACGCACTGGAAATAGGTGCCGTCCGACGGCAGCAGCTTGAAGCGCGAGCTCGCCAGCCCGGCGCGGAAGAAATCGCGCTTGGCCTGGTAGAACGCCGACAGCTGCAGGTAGGGCGCCGGATCAGCCATGTAGTCGGCCAGGCCGTGCTGCACAGGCGTATTCACCGTGAACACGTTGAACTGGTGCACCTTGCGGAACTCGGCCATCAGCGCGGCGGGCGCGGCGACGTAGCCGACCTTCCAGCCGGTCACGTGATAGGTCTTGCCGAAGCTCGAGATCACGAAGCTGCGGCGCGCCAGCTCTGGATGGCGCGACACCGATTCATGCGGCTGGCCATCGTAGACCATATGCTCGTAGACCTCGTCCGACAGCAGCAGGATGTCGGTGCCGGCCAGGATCTGCGCCAGCTGGTCCATGTCGCTGGCGCGCCAGATCGTGCCGGTGGGGTTGTGCGGCGTGTTGACGAGGATCATGCGCGTGCGCGGCGTGATCGCGGCGGCGAGCTTGTCGAAGGGCACGCGGAACGCGGGCGCTTCCAGCGCGACCGGCACGGCGGTGGCGCCGGCCAGTTCGATCGCGGGCAGGTAGCTGTCGTAGCACGGCTCCAGCACGATGACCTCGTCGCCCGGATGCACCGCGCACAGGATCGCGGTCAGGATGCCCTGGGTGGCGCCGGCGGTGACGGTGATCTCGCTGTCCCAGCTGTACTGGTGGCCATACAGGCTGGCGATCTTGGCGGCGATGGCCTGGCGCAGGCGCGGCACGCCCGCCATCGGCGGGTACTGGTTATGGCCGGCGCGCATGGCACCGGCCACGGCATCGACGATGCTCGGGTCGCAGTCGAAGTCGGGGAAGCCCTGGCCCAGGTTGACCGCGTTCTTTTCGGCGGCGAGCGCCGACATCACGGTGAAGATGGTGGTGCCGACGTTGGGCAGGCGCGACGGCGGCGGCGTCAGTGGGGCGAGCGTGGTGTCTGCGGACATAGAGCGCGAGTCAATGCAGTGGGAACGGTAGGCAGGCGTGCGGCGGCGCAGGGCGGCGCCGCGAGCCGCCATTCTAAAGCGGATCGGCGACCGGGGACGGGTCCAGCGCGGCCAGCCAGGCGCCGAACGCCGGCGGCGTCATCACTTCCACGCCGCTGCTGCGGCGCAGGCGGGTGCGCAGCTTGAGTACCGCCTTGTCCTTCGATACCAGGCAGGCGGCGCCGGCAAAGTGAGCCAGCTCGACGAACTTCTGGTCGTCGGTGTCCTTGCAACGCGGCAGGCGCAGCGCGTCGCAGTCGGCCTGCGGCGGCGCCGCCTCCAGGCTGGCGAGGCGGTCGACGGTCGCGAGCGCGGCGCCGATATCGACTTCAAAACGGGCAAATTGCGGATAGGCCAGCACCCGGCGCAGTTCCTCGCGGCAGTCGGCGCGGATCACCGGGGCGATGGTGCCGGCTTCCAGCGCGGCGCGGATCGGCTCGACGTGCGGGTCCTGGAAGACCAGCAGGTCCACCCAGATATTGGAGTCCAGCACCACGCGCGGCGCGGATGTGATGCCGGCGGGGCGGCCGGCGTCCCCGGCACTGCCGGCGGGCGGGATGGTTGCGGTGGTGTCGAGGCGCATTCGCTACAATCTGGGCTTGTTTGTCCTTGGCTACTGCCGCGATTTTGCCATGCTCATCGTTTTGTCTCCCGCCAAGTCGCTGGACTACGAGACTCCCGCCCGCATCAAGACCCACACGCTGCCGCGCTTCATCGACCGTTCCGCCGCGCTGATCGAACGCCTGCGCCGGCTCGCGCCGCAGGACGTGGGCGCGCTGATGGATATCTCCGACAAGCTCGCGGTGCTCAACGTGACCCGCTACGCCGACTGGTCGCCGAGCTTCACCGCGGCCAACAGCAAGCAGGCGGTGCTGGCCTTCAACGGCGATGTCTACGACGGCCTCGACGCGAAGTCGCTGTCGACCGATGACCTTGGCTTTGCGCAGAAGCACCTGCGCATCCTGTCCGGCCTGTACGGCGTGCTGCGCCCGCTGGACTGGATGCAGCCGTACCGGCTCGAAATGGGCACGCGCCTGGACAATGCCGCCGGCAAGGATCTGTACGCGTTCTGGGGCGACGACGTCACGCAGCTGCTCAACGCCGACATGGCCGCGCTCAAGCAGGAGGGCGCGCCGGTGCTGGTCAACCTGGCCTCGGAAGAGTATTTCAAGGTGGTGCGGCCCAAGGTGCTGCAGGCGCGCATCGTCACGCCGGTGTTCGAGGACTGGAAGGGCGGCCGCTACAAGATCATTTCGTTCCACGCCAAGCGGGCGCGCGGCGCCATGGCGCGCTACGCCGTGACGCACCGCGTAACCGAGCCGGAGAAGCTCAAGCGCTTCGCCGAGGACGGCTATGCCTTCGACAAGGCGGCCTCGGACGCGACCCGCTGGGTGTTCCGCCGTCGCCTCGAAGACTGACCACGGGTCCTCAACCCATCGCCACGAGACCGTCAGCCATGCTGCATATCTCTTCGCATTTCGATTCCGGTGCCATCGAGGTCGAGGCGCTCGACCGCGCCGACGATATCCGCCTGCGCATCCGTGCCGATTCGCACGCCGACTTCCGCCAGTGGTTCCACTTCCGTTTGCAGGGCGCGGCCGGGCAGGCCTGCCGCATGCATTTCCTGAACGCGGGCGACTGCACCTATCCGGACGGCTGGCGCGACTACCGCGCGGTGGCGTCGTACGACCGCGCCTACTGGTTCCGCGTGCCGACGCGCTTCGACGGCCAGGTGATGACGGTGGAGGTCACGCCCGAGCACGACAGCCTCTGGTTAGCGTATTTCGAGCCGTACCCGGATGAGCGCCACCTGTCGTTGCTGGCAAGCTGCCAGCGCTCGCCGCTGGCGCGGCTGTCGCACCTGGGCAGCACCGTCGACGGCCGCGACATGACGCGCGTCACCATCGGCGCGCCCGGTCCCGGCAAGTCGACCATCTGGATGATCGCGCGCCAGCACCCGGGCGAAAGCATGGCCGAGTGGTTTGTCGAAGGCGTGCTGCAGCGGCTGACCGGCACCGGCATGTGGGCGGGCGACCCGGTCGCGCGCAAGCTGCTCGAGCGCGCGGTGTTCCATATCGTGCCGAACATGAACCCCGACGGCTCGGCGCGCGGCAACCTGCGCACCAACGCCGCGGGCGCCAACCTGAACCGCGAGTGGATGGCGCCGAGCCCGGAGTCCAGCCCCGAGGTCTACCACGTGCGCCGCGCGATCGAGGCCAGCGGCTGCGACATGTTCTTCGATATCCATGGCGACGAGGGCCTGCCGTACAACTTCGTCGCTGGCAGCGAGATGCTGCCCGGCTTCACCGAAGCGCGCCGGCGCGAGCAGCAGCGCTTTATCGAGGCCTTCAAGCGAGCCTCGCCGGATTTCCAGGACGTGCATGGCTACGCGGCCAGCAAGTACAACGCCGACGCGCTCAAGCTGGCGTCGAAGTACATCGGCCATACCTTCGGCTGCCTGGCGCTGACGCTGGAGATGCCGTTCAAGGACAACGCCGATATGCCGGATCCGGCGGTCGGATGGAATGGCGCGCGCAGCGCGCTGCTGGGAACGGCCATGCTGCAGGCGATATTGGATTACCTGGGCTGAGCCGAGGCGTCCGCACGCTAGTTGTTGTCTCCCCTCTCCCATTTATGGGAGAGGGGCGGGGGAGAGGGCCGGAGCTTCCACGGAGTGAAGCGTCATCGTGCTTGCCGTGCGCCTGCCCTCTCCCCCAGCCCCTCTCCCGCAAGCGGGAGAGGGGAGCCAGCCAGCGCCCACATCGGCGTGCGCTGTCTTGCTGCGCCTACTGCTTCTTCTTGCTCTTGCTGCTCGCCTTGGCCGACGTCGACTTGGCAGAGCCCGACTTCACCGACTTCGATGCCGAAGCCTTGCTCGACTTCGACGCCGTGCTCTTGCCCTTCGCGCTCTTGCGGCTCTTGCTGGCCGACGTGCGCGTGGCGGTGGGTACCGCCGGCGCGGCGGCCGGCTCGCTGATGGTGGCGCCGCTGCTGTCGAGCAGCTCGTACGCCAGCATCATGCCGTCGTCATAGCCGCAGCGCACCTTCACCGGCTGCCAGTCGTCGCTGCCCTTGCGCTTGTGCGCGGTGGCGGCGAAGGTGACCACCGAGCTGACCGGCACGGCCTGCTTGCCCGGCGAGAAACGCCCGCTCCAGGGTTCGGTGGTGGCCTGTCCCGCGGCGAGCGCGCCGGTGGGGATCTTCAGCGCATCGTAGGTGGCCGAGCGCGGCACCACCCAGCTGGCGTGCGCGGCGCAGTCGGCCACGTCGCTGCTGGCGTTCTCGGTCTTCATCAGCTGCTCGCGCATGCGCGCGCGGTACTCGGACAGGCTGACGCGGCCGCGGTCGGGCAGGTTGATGGTCTTGGTGGGAGGCGAAGCGGAAGCTGCCGGGGCGGGGGGAGCGGCGGGGCGGGCTGGTGCCGGGGCCGGTGCGGCGGTTGCAGGGGACGGCGCCGGGCTGGCGCCGGTGCCGGCGGCCTCGTCCGGCAGGTTGGCGCAGCCTGCCAGCGCGATCGCACCGGCTACGGCGGCGGCCACCATGCGCAGCCGGCTGCCGAGCATTGCGGAGATTCGTCGGATCACGGTGTTAGCGTTGTGAGCGTGTGTGCTTGCCTGGGATTGCCTGCCGGCGCCAGGGGCCGGCAGCCAGGATGGGTTCGCAAAGGATTGCCATGATAGAGGAAACCCATCTGCCAAAGTTCCTAAATCTTGTTACCCATTCTTCTAAAGCCTGGCGGACACGCTACCGCCCGCGCGAAGTGATCCCGGCGCGGGCTCGCAGTTTCCGAAGCGGACCCCGGCGGCACAGCCGGGCCGGGGACCGCAGGGGGGTCACGCCACGCGCGACGGCATCGCGCGCGTAAAGCGCAGCAGTTCGTCGAGCAGGCTGTTCAGGTCGTGCCGCAGCTTGGCAAAGCCGGCGGTATGCGTCAGGCCCGCTTCATCCATGTAGAGCTTGCGGTTGACCTCCAGCTGCAGGCTGTGGCGACCGGCCTGCGGCTGTCCGACCACGCGCACGATCTCGACGCCCTTGTACGGGTGGTTGCGCCAGACCTCGTAGCCCATCTCCTTGAGCAGCCCCTCGACCCGGTCGGTGAAGCGCTTGTCGCAGGTGGTGCCGTCGCGGTCGCCCACGACGAAATCCGGATGCTCCAGTCCGGGGAATTCGGTCGCGAACGGCGCGGCGTGGCTGGGCATCGAGTGGCAGTTGATATGCCAGGCGCTGCCATGGCTGGCGACGGCACGCTCGGCCAGCTTCTGCAGCTGCGCGTAGTAGGGCAGGTAGCAGCGTTCGATGCGCGCCTGCACCTCGGCCACGCTCAGCTTGCGGTCGTAGATGGCTTCGCCGGTGTCCAGCACGCGCCAGACCAGGCCCTTGCCCAGCCGGGTCTTGGCGGTTTCCTGCCGGGCGCCGGGCCACGGCGCGTCGAGCAGGGCTTCGTCGATTTCCTCGAGCGCGCGGTTGGCGTCGAGGTAGCTGCGCGGAAAGCCCGCGCACAGCAGCGGGATGCCGCGTGCCGGGGCGCCGGCGTAGAGCTCGTCGACGAAGGTGTCCTCGGCCTGGCGCAGCAGCGCCAGCGGCAGCGCGGGATCGGGGCGGAAGTCCGTGGGGTACGTCGTCGCGCTGTGCGGCGAGTCCAGGAACAGCGCCGCGGGCTCGCCCTCGGGCTGGTACAGGCAGAACGGACTGTCCGCGATGGTTCGGTCGGTGTCGGTCATGGTGTGCGGTGCGTTCAGTCGAGCGAGATCTTGGCAGCGGCGGCCACGCGCTTGTTCTTGGCCACTTCGGTCTTGATCTGCGCGGCAAAGTGCGCCGGGGTGTCGCCCACCGGCGTGGCGCCGAGCTTCTCCAGCTTGGCCTTGACTTCCGGCAGTGCCAGCACCTTGACCGCGGCGGCATGCAGCTTGTTCTGCAGCTCGGCCGGCAGGTTGGCCGGCGCGATCAGTCCGAACCAGGCGGCGTCGTTGACTTCGCCGAGGCCGAGCTCGGCAAAGGTCGGCACATTGGGCAGCGCGGCCACGCGCTTGGGTGCCGCCACCGCGAGCGCGCGCAGCTTGCCGCCCTCGATAAACGGCAGCGACGACGGCAGGTTGTCGAACAGCACCTGCACCTGGCCGGCCAGCGCGTCGTTCAGCGCCGGGCCCACGCCCTTGTACGGCACGTGCAGCAATTCGGTCTTGCTGCTCAGCTTGAACAGTTCGCCCATCATGTGCGAGACGCTGCCGTTACCGGCCGAGCCATAGGCCAGCTTGCCGGGCTGGGACTGCGCCAGCGCGATGAAGGCCTTCATGTCGGTGGCCTTGACCGACGGGTGGATGCTCATCACGTTCGGCACCGAGGCCAGGTTGGTGATGGTAGTGAAGTCCTTGGTGGCATCGTAGGACAGGCGCGGGTACACCGCCGGGTTGATGCCATGGGTCGAGGCCGTGGCGATGCCCAGCGTATAGCCGTCCGGCGCGGCCTTGGACAGGAAGGTGGTGCCGATGCTGCCGCCGGCGCCGCCGCGGTTGTCGACCACCACCGCCTGGCCCAGTTGCTGGCCAAGCTTGTCGGCGACGATGCGCGCGACGATATCGGTGGTGCCGCCGGCCGGGAACGGCACCACCAGCGTGATCGGCTTGGTCGGGTAGCCGGACTGGGCGGCGGCGCTGAACGACAGGCCGGTGGCGAGGGCGGCCGAGGTGGCGGCCAGGACGCGGAGAAGGTGGCGACGTTGCATGATCTTGGTGGCGAAAGGTATCAAGGAAGAGACAAAGGCGTTTTCACGATTTTGCTCGTGCAAGCAGGACCCTCGCAAACGAAATAAAATCCCAAGCTCATTCCATTTGGTCGTGAAGTAGAGGTGATTTATGCGACGCCTATGTCCGTCGCTGACCGAGTTGCACGCCTTCGAGGCGGCGGCGCGCCACAACAGCTTTACCGTAGCCGCCCGCGAGCTGCATGTCACGCAGGGCGCGGTCAGCAAGCAGGTGCGCAGCCTCGAGGCCTACCTCGGGGTCGAGCTGTTCCAGCGGGTGCGCCAGCGGCTGGTGCTGACCCGCGCGGGCGAGCGCTACCTCGAGCGCATCGCGCCCAGCCTGAACGAGCTGGAAGCCGCCACGGTGGAGTTGATGGCGGGGCAGGGGCGGGGCGGCGTGCTGCATATCGCCAGCATGCCGACGCTGGGCGCCAAGTGGCTGATCCCGCGCCTGCCTCAGTTCTTCGCGCGCCATCCGGAGGTGACGCTGGAATTCGTGCCGCATGCGCAGGGCTACGATTTTTCCGAGCCGGACCTCGATGCCGCGATCCGCTTCGGCGATGGCGTCTGGCCCGGCAGCCTGGCCGATTACATGACCGGCCGCGAGGTCCTGCCGGTATGCCGGCCGGGCCTGCTCGCGTCCGAGCCCGATGGCGTCGCGCCGACGCCGGCGGCATTGCTGCGCTACCCGCTGCTGCACCACACCACCGTGCCCGAGGCCTGGCCCGACTGGTTCGCCACGCTCGGCCTGCCCACGCGCGATGCCTGGAGCGGGGCGCGCTTCGACCAGTTTTCGCTGCTGACGCAGGCGGCGCTGTCGGGACTGGGCATCGCGCTGATCCCGCGCTGCCTGATCGAGGCAGAACTGGCCAGCGGCGCGCTGGTGGTGGCGCATCCCGCGCAGGTGCTGGCCAAGAAGGGCTATTACCTGTGCTATCCGGAGCAGAAGCAGCACCTGCCGGCGCTGCGCACGTTCCGGGCGTGGGTGATGGAGGGGGCGGACCTGGCGCGGCCTGAGTGAGTCAGAGGTTTCAGCATGCCGGTGGTTTGCTCCCCTCTCCCGCGCGCGGGAGAGGGGCCGGGGGAGAGGGCAGGCGCGTGCAAGGCTGACACGCCTTACTTCGTGGGTACTCCGGCCCTCTCCCCCACCCCTCTCCCGCAAGCGGGCGAGGGGAGCCTGTGCGCGCGGCGTCGGCTGCGGCGCGCGTTTCAAGTCCTTACTTCGACAACACCTTCATCGCCTGTTCCAGCCCTGCCAGCGTGACCGGGTACATCCGTCCCTTCATCAGCTGGTTGATCACCGTGATCGACTGCCGGTACTGCCACAGTCCTTCGGGTTCGGGGTTGAGCCAGACGAAGTGCGGGAACTGCTCGGTCATGCGGTTCAGCCACACCGCGCCGGCCTCGGCGTTGTTGTACTCGACCGACCCGCCCGGCTGCAGGATCTCGTACGGGCTCATGGTGGCGTCGCCGACGAAGATGATCTTGTAGTCGGGCGTGTACTTGTGCAGCAGGTCCCACGTCGCCAGCTTCTCGGCATGGCGGCGGCGGTTGTTTTTCCACACGTAGTCGTACAGGCAGTTGTGGAAGTAGTAGTACTCGAGGTGCTTGAACTCGGTCTTGGTGGCCGAGAACAGTTCCTCGACGCGCTTGATGTGGTCGTCCATCGAGCCGCCCACGTCCATCAGCATCAGCACCTTGACCTTGTTGTGACGCTCGGGCCGCAGCTTGATGTCGAGCAGGCCGGCGTTGGCCGCGGTGGAGTGGATGGTGTCGTCGAGGTCCAGCTCGGTGTCGGCGCCTTCGCGCGCGAAGCGGCGCAGCCGGCGCAGCGCGACCTTGATATTGCGCGTCCCAAGTTCGACCTGGTCGTCATAGTCCTTGTAGCTGCGCGCCTCCCACACCTTGATCGCGGTGCGGTTGCCCTTGGACGGGCCGCCGATGCGGATGCCCTCGGGGTTGTAGCCGCCGTGGCCGAACGGCGAGGTGCCGCCGGTGCCGATCCACTTGTTGCCGCCTTCGTGCTTTTCCTTCTGCTCCTCGAGCAATTGCTTGAGGCGCTCCATCAGCTTGTCGAGTCCGCCCATGGCCTCGATCTTCGCCTTTTCCTCTGGCGACAGCTCGCGCTCGAGCGTCTTCTGCAGCCAGTCGAGCGGGATGTCGGACTTCCAGTCGACCAGGCTCTCCACGCCCTTGAAGTAGGCGGCGAAGGTCTGGTCGAACTTGTCGAAGTGCTTCTCGTCCTTCACCAGCGTCATCCGCGACAGGTAGTAGAACTCGTCGATGGAGGGCGTGATGACCTGCGCCTTGAGCGCTTCCAGCATGGTCAGGTATTCCTTGACCGACACCGGCAGCTTGGCGTGGCGCAGCGAGAAGAAGAAATCGATCAGCATGGTGCCTCGCTTTCAGTCGGCGCGGCGCGTCAGCGCGGCCGCTGGAGCTGGAATTGCAGGTGTTGCCGCACCGCCGGCCATTCGCTGGCGATGATCGAGAACACCACGGTGTCACGCAGGGAGCCGTCCGGCATGCGCATGTGGTTGCGCAGCACGCCGTCCTGCCGGGCGCCCAGGCGGGCGATGGCGGCGCGGCTTTGCTGGTTCATCCAGTGCGTGCGGAACTCCACCGCAATGCAGTCGAGATGGTCGAAGGCATGGCCCAGCAGCATCAGCTTGCACTCGGTGTTCAGCGGCGTGCGCTGGACCCGGCGCGCATACCAGGTCGAGCCGATCTCGACGCGCCGGTTGTTCGCGTCGATATTCATGTAGGTGGTCATGCCGGCCAGCTCGCCGGCCGCGTCGCGCACCGCGAACGGCAGCATCGAGCCCTGTTCCTGCAGCGCTAGCCGCCGCGCGATTTCGGCTTCCATGCGCTCCGGCGCTGGCACGCTGGTGTACCACAGCTTCCACAGCTCGCCGTCGGCGCAGGCGGCGCGCAGCCCCTCGGCGTGCTCGGCGCGCAGCGGCTCCAGCGTGACGTGCCGGCCCACCAGCGTGACGGGTTTGACGAACGTAGTCATGGCGCGCAGTGGCTCAGCGGTTGGCGCGGTTCATGAACACCAGGCGCTCGAACAGGTGCACGTCCTGCTCGTTCTTCAGCAGCGCGCCGTGCAGCGGCGGGATCGCGGCCTTCTTGTCCGGGCTCTTCAGCGCCTCGGGCGGGATGTCCTCGGCCATCAGCAGCTTGAGCCAGTCGATCAGCTCGGACGTCGATGGCTTCTTCTTCAGCCCCGGCAGGTTGCGCATCTCGTAGAACGATTCCAGCGCGGCGGCAACCAGCTCGCGCTTGATGCCGGGGTAGTGCACGTCGACGATCTGCTGCATCGTCTCGGCATCGGGGAACTTGATGTAGTGGAAGAAGCAGCGGCGCAGGAAGGCGTCGGGCAGTTCCTTCTCGTTGTTCGAGGTGATGATCACCAGCGGACGGTGTTTCGCCTTGACCAGCTCGCGGGTCTCGTAGACATAGAACTCCATGCGGTCGAGTTCGCGCAGCAGGTCGTTGGGGAATTCGATGTCGGCCTTGTCGATCTCGTCGATCAGCAGCACGACTTGCTCATCGGCCTCGAAGGCCTGCCACAGCACGCCCTTGACGATGTAATTGCGGATGTCGTGGACGCGGTCGTCGCCTAGCTGCGAATCGCGCAGGCGCGACACGGCGTCGTACTCGTACAGGCCCTGCTGCGCCTTGGTGGTCGACTTGATATGCCATTGCAGCAGCGGCATGCCCAGCGCGGCGGCGACTTCCTCGGCCAGCATGGTCTTGCCGGTCCCGGGCTCGCCCTTGATCAGCAGCGGGCGCTGCAGCGTGCGCGCGGCATTGACGGCGAGCTTGAGGTCATCGGTGGCAACGTACTGGTCGCTGCCTTCGAAGCGGACCGGCTGGGATGAGGCTTGGGCGTTGGCGGTGTTTGACATGAGGCAACCTGAGGTGGCGGCCGCTCGCGGGCGAGGGCCGGATTGGCGTGCTGGGCGCGGTCTCTTCGCGCTGTGATGCGCGCTTTCGTTATGGAATACAGGGTCCGTGGCGGGCGCCCGCGTGCCGCTGGCGGAGCGTCCGCGAACGGTCGTGCGGATTCCCGGGATGGGCCAGTATAAAAGACCTTTGCGGTTCGTGTTGGGGCGTGCCGACAGGGTTCCGCCGGCGCCGGTCGCTGGCTGGACTGGCAGGTGCCGGCTGCGGTACAATGCGGCGGTTTGACGCGCCCCCACGTCCAGTTCTCCAGTATCCGGCAGTCCGCGTTCAGAAGTCCCAGCGGCCCTTCCGGGTCGCGGCGATTGCGCGAGGTGGTTCCAGAATGGTGTTCCACTCCCCGGCAAACCGACCGGATGCGACATCTCTGGCGGGTTGCACCCCGGCCAACCGACTGGCTGCCCTGGTTGCCCCGCAGAAGCATTCTGAAACCGTCTCCGCCCGGCAGGGCAGGTCACACGGTTTAACTTCCAATCCGCAAAGACAATGAAAAAGCTCCTCACGATGGTGGTGCTGGGCGCGGCTGCAACGGCCGCGCAGGCACAGGAAGTCAAGGGCAATGGAGACGCTGCCAAGGACAAGGTTGCAATGTGCATCGGGTGCCACGGCATTCCGGGCTACCGTGCGTCCTTCCCCGAGATCTATGAAGTGCCGCTGCTGGGCGGCCAGAGCGCCAAGTACATCGAGAACGCGCTGAAGGCCTACCAGAAGGGCGAGCGCAAGCACCCCACCATGCGCAGCATCGCCGCGACGCTGACCGAGCAGGACATCGCCAACGTGGCGGCTTACTACTCGCAGCAGAACGCTGGCACGCAGAACAATTCCCTCAAGTAAGAGACCCACATGAAGACGCTCAAGACGCTTTCGTTCGCGCTCGGCGCACTCGTGCTGGGTGCTGCCGCCATGCCGGCCTCGGCCGCTGACCTTGCCAACGGCAAGACCCTGGTCGAAAAGGGCAACTGCGTGGCCTGCCATGGCGCCGGCATGAACAAGCCGATCTCGCCCGACTACCCCAAGCTGGCCGGCCAGCATGCCGACTACCTGTATCACGCGCTGATGTCCTACCAGGTGTCGGGCAATGCGCTGGTGGGCCGTTCCAACGCGATCATGGCCGGCCAGGTCAACGCCAATCCGGCGGTCACCGACAAGGACGGCAAGCCGCGCCCGTTCACGCGCAAGGAACTGAAGGACATGGCCGCCTACATCGAGTCGCTGCCGGGCGACCTGGTGCTGAAGAAGTAAGCGCCGGCGGCCAGGCCGCCTGCAGGCAAGGAAGCCGCTTCGCTGGAAGCGGCTTTTTTTTCGTCCGCGGCGCGGGCGCTCAGATTTGCCGCAGCCTTTGCGCCATGCCGGCGGACATCCACCGGCCGCCATCGCCCACGATCAGCCCATCGATGCCGGCGCTGCCGCCGGCCAGCCGTGCCCAGGCCGCCTGGCCTGCCACCATCAGCGCGGCCCCCAGCCCGTTGAGCGCGGCCACGGTCGGGGCCACCAGCGTGACCCCGTGCGGCCCGGCCGACGGCAGGCCGGTGGCGGGATCGAGCACATGGTGATAGCGCCGGCCGCCGGCGACAAAGCAGCGCTCGTAGTCGCCCGACGATGCCACCACGGCGTCGCTCACCTGCAGCACGCCTTGCAGCCGCGCCGGCGCGAGCGGATCGCGCAGGCCGATGCGCCAGTCGCGCCCCTGCAACTGGCCCATGGCCAGCACATCGCCGCCGCCGTTGATCATCGCATTGGCCAGCCCGTGGCGCCGCAGCACCTGCATGCCCGCATCGAGGATGGGCAGCTTGGCGATGCCGCCGAGGTCCAGCCGCATGCCGGGGCGGGCCAGCATGGCCGTGCCGCGCCGGGCGTCGAGCCGCACTTGCCGGTAGTCCACCAGCAGGCGCTCGCGCGCCAGTTCGGCGGCGTCGGGCAAGCGGTTGCCATCCGCGCCGAAGCGCCAGCCGGCGAAGGCGCCGACGGTGATATCGAAGGCGCCGCGGGATCGTGCCGAAACCGCCGCGGCGGCCTGCAGCACAGTCATCATTTCCGGCGCCATGTGCACCGGGTGGCGGCCCGCCGCGCGCTGCAGCGCGTTGACCTGGCTGTCGGGGCGATAGCGGCTCATCAACTGCTCCAGCCGCGCCATCTCGGCAAAGGCCGCGGCGATGGCGGCCTGCACCGCGCCGTGGCAGTTGTCCTGCACGACGATGTCGACGCGCGTGCCCAGCAATCGGCGCGATGCACGCGTGACAGAGGGATCGGCCAGCGCCGGCCGCACGAACATCGCGGTGGCGAGCAGCGGCACGCTCGCGGCGCCGCGGACGAGGGCGCGGCGCCGGCGGTCGATGGGGGCAACGTGGTCGAAGTGGGGGAGGGAAGGCTGTGCTGGCAGTAGGGTCTTGAAGCGCATGACGAGGTGGTATCGATCGCGAAAGCGGCGGTGAGCCTTGCCGTGCCGACATTCTGTCCGCGCCGTCGGAGAAAAACATGCATCGATAATGAATATTCAAGAGAACCATGACGATCATCAACCTCGATCGCGCCAACTGCTTCGACCATCTGTAGCCGGCAGCAGCAAGCCACTACAAGTCAAATCAAGCAGCAAGCCGGCGGAGCGGACTCCGCCTTTGCCATGACGGTTCGAGGAACGAAGATGACCAGGCATACGCAGCATCCCCTGCCACTCCACGATGCACCGGCAGCGCCCGGACGGCGGCGCTTCATCAATACCGCGGCGCTCGCCGGCCTAGCCGGTGTGGCGGCGTGCACCGACAACGGCGGCGCGCCGGTCGCGACCACGCCGGCCAGCGGCACCGGTGCCCACGCCGGCCATGCCGGCAACACCGCTACCACGGTGCACCTGAAGCCCGGCGAACTGGACACCTATTACGGGCTGTGGAGCGGCGGCCATGCCGGCGACATGCGCGTGCTGGGCTTGCCGTCCGGGCGCGAGCTGCACCGCATTCCATGCTTCGTGCCGGACGCGCTGACGGGGTGGGGGATCACCAATGAGTCGAAGCGCGTGATGGGCACGCGCGCCGACGGCAGCGTGCAGTACACGGTCGGCGATACCCATCACGTGCATGCCTCGTACAAGGACGGCAACTACGACGGCCGCTATGCCTGGATCAACGACAAGATCAATGCCCGGCTGGCGCGCATCCGGCTCGACTACTTCATCTGCGACAAGATCACCGAGCTGCCCAACGTGCAGGGCTTCCACGGCATCTTCCCGGACAAGCGCGATCCCGTCGACGCCAGCATCAACTACACCACGCGCGTGTTCTGCGGCGCCGAATTCGGCGTGCCGCTGCCCAATACGCCGACCGAGGACGGCAGCAAGTACCGCTCGCTGTTCACCTGCGTCGACGCCGAATCGATGGCGGTGCGCTGGCAGGTGCTGATCGATGGCAACTGCGACCTGGTGGCGACCTCGTACGACGGCAAGCTGGCCGCGACCAACCAGTACAACGTGGAAATGGGCGTGCGCTTCGAGGACATGATGTCGGCCGAGCGCGATGCCTGCCTGTTCTTCAACATTGCTCGCATCGAAGAAGCGGTGAAGGCCGGCAAGTTCAGGACCATCGGCGATTCCAGGGTGCCGGTGGTCGACGGCACGCATGCCGCCAACCAGGACCCGGCCACGGCACTGACCGCCTATGTCTCGGTGCCCAAGAACCCGCACGGCGTCAACGCCAGCCCCGACCAGAAGTACTTCATCTGCGCCGGCAAGCTGTCGCCGACCGGCACGGTGATCGAACTGGCCAGGGTGCTCGACTGGTTCGACGGCAAGCTGGCCAGGCTGGACGATGCCATCGTCGCGGAAGTTGAATTGGGCCTGGGGCCGCTGCATACCGCCTTCGACGGCCGCGGCAATGCCTACACCACGCTGTTTCTGGACAGCCAGGTGGTCAAGTGGAACATCGACGCGGCGATCCGCTTCCACCGGGGCGACAAGAGCGCCAAATACGTGGTCGACCGGCTCGACGTGCAATACCAGCCCGGCCACCTCAATGCCTCGCAATCCGAGACCATCGCCGCCGACGGCAAATTGCTGGCGGTGGGCTGCAAGTTCTCCAAGGACCGCTTCCTGCCGGTGGGTCCGCTGCATGCCGAGAACGAACAGCTGATCGACATCTCCGGCGACAAGATGGTGCTGCTGGCGGACCACCCCGTGCACAGCGAGCCGCACGATTTCATCATCTTCCGGCGCGAGCTGCTGCGGCCCAAGCAGGTCTACGCGCTCGACGATTTCCCGCTGGCAATCAAGGATGCGCAGCAATCGGGCGTGTTCCGCAACGGCCGCAAGGTGACGGTGAAGCTCACCTCGCAGGCGCCGGTATTCAGCCTGCGCGAGATCCAGCTGAAACGGGGCGACGAGGTCACGCTGATCCTGACCAACCTCGACAAGATCGAGGACCTGACCCACGGCTTCGCCATCCCGAAGTACAACATCAACTTCATCGTCAATCCGCAGGAGACGGCGTCGGTGACCTTCGTCGCCGACAAGCCCGGCGTGTTCTGGTGCTATTGCACCCACTTCTGCCACGCGCTGCATCTCGAGATGCGCAGCCGCATGATCGTCGAGGCCTGAGCCGGCCTGGCGTAGCGTGGCGCGCGGCGCATCGGCCGCGTGCGGCGCTACGCCTGCTGCTTTTCATGATGCACGCAATCTTCAAAGGATTCGTCGCGGCCCTCGCCGCGTGGCTGCTCTCGCTTGGCCTGGTCGGGCTGGCGCACGCGGGCGCCTATGAGGCCGAGCTGCCGCCACAACTGGCAACCGCTGCCGACTTGTGCGCGCTGGTGCCGTGCGCGCAAGTGCTGCCCGGCGCCACGCATTTTTCGGCGCGCATGGGCCAGCCGCCCTATGTCGAGGGCTATCGCACCGGCCCCGGCGGCAAGCGCGAGCTGCTCGGCTACGTCATGCTGTCCACCGACATCACCGATACCCCGGCGTATTCGGGCAAGCCGGTGGTGACGCTGATCGGCATGGACACGCAGGGCCGCTATGCCGGCGTCAAGGTGCTGAAGCATTCGGAGCCGATCCTGTTGCTGGGCATCCCGGAATCGGCGCTGCTCGATTTCAACCGGCAGTATGTCGGCAAGTCGGTCGCCGACAAGATCGAAGTGGGGCAGTCGCGACCCGACGAAGGCGTGGTCGGGGTCGACGCGATTTCGGGCGCCACGGTGACGGTGATCGCGCAGAACCACGTGCTGACCACGGCAGGTGCGGTGGTGGCGCGGCAGGTCGGCATCCTGGCGCCGACACAGCGCGCGCCGGCGCGCTTCGTTGAAAGCGGCACGCAATACAGCTGGCCGCAGCTGGTGGCGATGGGCGCGGTGCAGCGCCTGCTGGTGCAGCCCGCGCAGGTCGGCCTGCCGGGCGGCGGCGGGCCGTTTATCGAGCTGTGGTTCGGCGATCTCAACCATCCCGATATCGCGCGCAGCGTGCTGGGCGATGCCGGCTGGCAGGGCCTGCGCGCGCAGCTGCGGCCGGGCGAACATGCCATCTTCGTGATCCGCACCGGCGGCACGGAGTCGTTCAAGGGCTCCGGCTTCGTGCGCGGCGGCATCTACGACCGGGTGCAGGTGCGCCAGGACGCGGACGCGTTCACCTTCCGCGACCTCGACTACCTGAACCTCTATGGCGTGGCCGCGCCGGGCGCGCCGGCGCCGACCGAGTCGGCGATCTTCGTGATCCGCTCGCCGGCCTTTTCGGCGGCGTATCCGTGGAAGCTGTCGTTCCTGGGCAACCGGGTCGACCGCGCCACCGGCACGCGCAGCTTTGCCAGCTTCGACGCGCCGTACTGGCTGCCGGCGGCGCTGCTGCAGGGCAGCCGCCCCCAGATCGACGTACCCCAGGCGCCGTGGCGCAAGGTCTGGCGCCGGCAGGCCGGCGCCATCGCGCTGTTCGTGGCGCTGCTGGGCGCGGTCACGCTGGTCTACGCGCTGCGCGACCGCCTGACGCGGCGTGCCAGCCACCAGCACAAGTGGCCGGTCAACGCGTTCAAGTACACGGGCTGGGCCATCAGCATCGTCTTCGTCGGGTTTGGCGCGATGGCGCAGCCTTCGGTGACGCAGGTGCTGACGTGGTTCCATGCGCTGCTGCTGCGCTGGGACTGGGCCTTGTTCCTGAGCGATCCCTTTATCTTCAGCTTCTGGATCTTCATCATCGCCACCGTGCTGCTGTTCGGGCGCGGGCTGTTCTGCGGCTGGCTGTGCCCGTTCGGCTCGCTGTCCGAGGCGCTCTACAAGCTCGGCCGATTTCTGGGGCTGAAACGATGGCAGCGGCAGTTGCCGCGGCGCTGGCACGACCGGCTCAAGTGGGTCAAGTACGGCGTGTTCTTCGGGTTGCTGGCGGTGTCGGTGTTCTCGATGGGGCTGGCCGAGCGGCTGGCGGAGATCGAGCCGTTCAAGACCACCTTCCTGGTCGGCATCGCGAACCGCGCGTGGCCCTACGGGCTGTTCGCCTGCGCGCTGCTGGCGTTGTCGCTGTTCATCGAACGGCCCTACTGCAAGTACCTGTGCCCGCTCGGCGCGGCACTGGCAATGCCGAGCACGTTCCGCTGGTTCGGGCTGCAGCGCAAGCCCGACTGCAACCGCTGCAAGGCATGCGCGGCGGGGTGCGGCGCGCAGGCGATCGATGCCGATGGCCGCATCGACCAGCGCGAGTGCCTCCATTGCCTCGACTGCATGGTGCTCTACACCGATACGCACGGCTGCCCGCCGCTGGCGCGCGAGCGCAAGCGGCGCGAGCGCGACGGGCTGCGCTGACGCCGGTGGGGCGCGACGGGTATTTCATTCCGCTGGTGCCGGTGACGGCCGCTGCGGCACAGCCGTCGGGCCCCGATCCGCGCATGCCCACCGATCCCGTGACGCCGCCCTACGCCGCCGCCACGGGCGCCGCGCGCTGCTTCGCCGAGCTGTGGGACCACCTGTGGCCCTGGAGCGGGCAGGGCTGGCGCTCCGCCGCTGCTTTGCAGCTGGCAGGGTTGGCGGTCGCGCTGGCGGCGACCGCGGCGTGGGCGCTGGCGGCCAGCGGACAACTGCGCGCCGGCGCGGTGATCGGCTGGTGGCTGGGCTGGAGCCTCTACGAGGTGCTGATCCGCCTGTCGGCAAAACGCTATGTCAAGGATGGCCCGTGGTGGCGCGGCCGCTATCGTCGCGCCACCGTGATGGACATGCTCAGCTATGTCGGCTTCAAGAACCTGCTGGTCGGTGCCGTGCTGTTCCTGGCGCTGAAGGCGATGGGGATGCTGGCCGCATGAAGCTGCTGTTCGGGATCGCCTTCCTATGGCTTGCGTGCGAGCCAGGCTGCGTGCAGGCAGCGACCTGGCGCGTGCAGCCCGGCCAGTCCCTGCAGGCGGCGATCGATGCCGCTGCTGCCGGCGACACCATCGAGATCGCGCGCGGCCACTACACCGGCAACTTCACCATCTCCAGGCCGCTGGTGCTGCGCGGCATCGCGCGGCCCACGCTCAGCGGCGCGCTGCGTGGCGATACGCTGCGCATCGCCGCGCCCGACGTGACGGTCGAGGGACTGATCGTGCGTGACTCCGGCGACAGCCTGAAGGCCCAGAACGCCGGCATCTACATCCAGCCCGGCGCACACCGTGCCGTGGTGCGGCACTGCGAGCTGACCTACAACCTGTTCGGCCTGTGGATCGAAAAGGCCGACGAGGTCCGCGTCGAGGCCAACACCATCACCGGCAAGCGTGACTACAACTCGGCGCAGCGCGGCAACGGCGTGCAGCTCTACAACACGCGCGGCGCGCGCATCCTCGGCAACCACATCAGCTTCGTGCGCGACGCGCTCTACGTCGACGTCTCGCACCACGCCGTGTTTCGCGGCAACCGGCTGCACCATAGCCGCTACGGCACCCATTACATGAACTCGTACCACAACCTGTGGGAGAACAACGACAGCTACCGCAACCGCGGCGGACTGGCGCTGATGGAAGTGCGCGACCAGGTGGTGCGCAACAACCGCACCTGGACCAATGCCGACCACGGCATCATGCTGCGCACGCTGCAGGACTCGGTGATCGAAGGCAACGTGGTCGCGCACAACCAGCGCGGCTTCTTTATCTACGATGTCGAGTATGCGCAGCTGCGCGGCAACCTGGTGCTCGGCAACGCCATCGGCGTGCACCTGTCGGCAGGATCGACGCGCAACGTGGTGCAGGGCAATGACTTTATCGGTAACCGCGAGCCGGTGCGCTATGTCGGCGCGCGCGACGAGGCCTGGGGCGGACGCGACGCGTCCGAGCGCGCGCAAGGCAATTACTGGAGCAACTACCTGGGCTGGGACCGTGATGCCGACGGCGTGGGCGATATCCCGTACCGGGCCAATGACGTGGTCGACCGGCTCAGCTGGCGCTATCCGGGCGTGGCGCTGCTGCTGGGCAGCCCGGCGCTGCAAGCGCTGCGGCTGGCCGGGCACCAGTTTCCGGTAATCCGTGCGCCGGGAGTGGTCGACGAATATCCCCGCATGCGGCCGGCCGGCGCCAACTGGAGGCAATGGCATGAGCCGGCCGACGCCAGCCGCTGAACCGGCCATGGATGCCATCGTGCTGTCCGGCGTCAGCAAGCACTTCGGCGCGCTGCGCGCCGTCGACGATGTCAGCCTGAGCGTGGGGCAGGGCGAGCTGCTCGGGCTGATCGGCCATAACGGCGCGGGCAAGAGCACGCTGTTCCGGATGATGCTGGGCCTGTTGCCGCCGACGCACGGCACCTTGCGCGTGGCCGGTGCCAATGTGGGCAGCCGCGCATTCCGTGCGGCACGCCGCGGCATCGGCTACCTGCCCGAACACCTGGTGCTCCATGACAACCTGAGCGGCCTGGAGACGCTGCGCTTCTTCGCGCGGCTGAAGGGCGTGCAGGCGCAAGCCTGCGCGCCGATGCTCGGCCATGTGGGTCTGTCCGCTGCGGCCGCTCGTCCGGTGCGCGAGTATTCGAAGGGCATGCGCCAACGGCTGGGCTTTGCACAGGCGCTGCTGGGCACCCCGCGCGTGCTGTTCCTGGACGAGCCGACCAACGGCCTGGACCCCGCCGCGATCCGCGACTTCTACGCCATGCTGAACGCGCAGCGCGAGCGCGGCGTCACCATCGTCATCACCTCGCACATCCTGGCCGAGCTGCAGCAGCGCATCGACCGCTTTGCCATCCTGTCCGCGGGCCGGCTGCAGGCCGCCGGCAGCCTCGCGGCGCTGCGCGCCCGGGCCGGCCTGCCGCTGACGCTGGTGCTGCGGGTCGAGGCCGGCGCGCGCGACGAGGCGCTGCGCCGGCTGCGCGCGCTGCCCGCGCTGCAAATCGACGCTGCGCCGCCCGGCGCGCTGACGGTGCGTTGTGCGCCGGCCGCCAAGATGGCGGTGCTGGCCGCGCTGCAGCCGCTCGCCGGCCGGCTGCTGGACCTGCAGATCCACGAGCCGTCGCTCGAGGACCTGTTTCTCGGCATGAGGGGATGAGGGCATGAGCATGGGCGACTGGTTCGACGCGCGGCAGGTGGCCGCGCTGGCCGGCAGGGAATTCCGCGACCGCATGCGCAATCGCTGGGTGCTGGCGGTGGCCGCGGTATTCACCGGGCTGTCGCTGGCGATCGGCTACTTCGGCGGCGCCGAGCAGGGCGTGCTGGGCCCGCGCTCGCTGGAGTTCGTCATCACCAGCCTGGCCAGCCTGGTGATCTACCTGGTTCCGATGATCGCGCTGCTGCTGGGCTTCGACGCCGTGGTGGGCGAGCGCGAGCGCGGCTCGCTGGACCTGCTGCTGTCGCTGCCGCTGACGCGCGGCGAACTGCTGCTGGGCAAGTACCTCGGCCTGGCCGCCGCGCTGGTGCTGGCCACGGCCGGCGGCTTTGCGCTGATAGCGCTGCTGCTGGCGCGACAGTTCGGCTGGGCGGGGCTGTATCACACCCTCGGCTTCGTCGCCAGCGCGGTGCTGCTCGGGCTGGCGTTCCTGAGCCTGGCGCTGTGGCTGTCGGTGCTGAGCCGCGACCGCGCGCAGGCGTCGGGTCTGGCGATCGGGCTGTGGTTCTTCTTCGTGCTGGTGTTCGACCTGCTGCTGCTCGGCATGCTGGTCGCCGGCAGCGGCGCGGACGCGCAGCACGCCGCCACCGACTGGATCGCGTGGCTGCTGTTGCTCAACCCCGCCGACCTGTTTCGCATCGTCAATGCCTTTTCATTGGACCAGCTGCGCAGCGCCGGGGGCGTTGCCAGCATCGTGCCGCCCGCGCTGGCCAGCCCGTGGCCGACCGGCGCGGCGCTGCTGCGTGGATCGCCGTGCCGCTGGGCCTTGCCGCCAGGAGTTTCCGCTGATGTGTACCACGCTGTGTACCCCGTTCTCATGGCATCGCCGCCACCTGTTGCTGGCCCTTGCCGGCAGCGCCGTCCTGCTCGCCGGCTGCGGCCGCAAGCCGGAAGACCCGGCACAGCCGCAGGAATTCGACGCCGCCACCGCCTGCGCGCTCGACGGCATGCTGCTGGCCGATTACGCCGGGCCCAAGGCGCAGGTGTTCTATGCGGGCGAAGGGCGCCCGCACTGGTTCTGCGATACGGTGGAAATGTTCCACGCGCTGCTGCGGCCGGAACAGCTGCGGCCGGTGCGCGCGGCGTTCGTGCAGGACATGGCGCGTGCCGACTGGGAGCAGCCGCGCGGCCACTGGTTCGACGCCACCACCGGCCTCTACGTCGCCGGCAGCCGCCGCCACGGCGCGATGGGGCCGACGCTGGCGAGCTTCAGGATGGAAAGCGATGCGGCTGCCTTCGCTGCCCGCCATGGCGGGAAACTGCTGCGCTACGCCGAGGTGACGCCGGAACTGGCCGACCTCAGCGGCGGCGCCATGCACGACAGCCGGATGTAGCACGGCGGGCTGGGTGCCCGCCGTCGTGACTTCAGTTGCCGCTTCAGTTGCCGCTGCCCGATACCAGCCGGCGCTGGCGCACCGACTCGGCCAGGCCCTCGAGCACCTTGACCGACTCGTCCCAGCCGATGCAGGCATCGGTGACGGACTGGCCGTAGGTCAGCTCCTCGACCGGCTGGCCCTGGACGTGGTCCTGGCGACCGGCCACCAGGTGCGATTCGACCATTACGCCGATGATGCGCTGGTCGCCGGCGGCAATCTGGCGGCCGATCTCGGCGCACACCGGGATCTGGTTCTCATGCTTCTTGCTGCTGTTGGCATGCGAGGCGTCGATCATCAGGCGCGAGGCCAGCCCGGCCTTGGCGATGGCGTCGCACGCTTCCTGCACGCTGGCGGCGTCGTAGTTGGCGCGCCTTGCCGCCGCGCAGGATCACGTGGCAGTCCTCGTTGCCCGAGGTCGACACGATCGCCGAGTGTCCGCCCTTGGTCACCGACAGGAAGTGGTGCGGCTGCGACGCGGCCTTGATCGCGTCGACCGCGATCTTGACGTTGCCGTCGGTGCCGTTCTTGAAGCCGACCGGGCACGACAGTCCCGACGCCAGCTCGCGGTGCACCTGCGACTCGGTGGTGCGCGCGCCGATCGCGCCCCAGCTGACCAGGTCGGCGATGTACTGCGGGCTGATCATGTCGAGGTATTCGGTGCCGGTCGGCACGCCCATTTCGCTGATGGTCAGCAGCAGCTCGCGCGCGGTGCGCAGGCCGTCGTTGATCTTGAAGCTGCCGTCCATGTGCGGGTCGTTGATCAGGCCCTTCCAGCCCACCGTGGTGCGCGGCTTTTCGAAATACACCCGCATTACCACCTCGAGCTCGCCGGCGAAGCGCTCGCGCTGCACCTTGAGCAGCTTGGCGTATTCCAGCGCGGCACGGGTATCGTGGATCGAGCACGGGCCGATGATGACGATCAGCCGGTCATCCATGCCGTGCAGGATGCGGTGCATGGCCTGGCGCGCGCCATAGATCACGTCCGAAGCCTGTTCGGAGCAGCCGAACTCGCGGATCAGGTGCGCGGGCGGCAGCAGCTCCTTGAGTTCGCGGATGCGCAGGTCGTCGGTGTTCTTCAGCATGATGGCTCCAGGATTCTTGTGAGGTCGTGAGTGTGTGGGAAAACAAAGGGGTATAAAAAAACCGCCAGGGTCGCTGGCGGTTTTTTTTTTTTGTATTCGGGGCGCTGCTTACAGCCATCCCTCCCTATCCGCCAGCGGTGTGAGATCGCCAAAAAAGTAAAAGTAAAACTTAGCGGACATGGCGGGAAAAGGCGTTGGCTTGGGTCAGCTTGAAACGATTTTCTTCGCGGGCGCTGGATTTATGCTGCACTGCGTGGCAGAAAGGCAGGAAATTGCGCGCCGCTTCGGTAATTTTCGTTGCACATTGGCTGCTGGCCGCGCGACGAAGCATCTTTATAGCGCCTTTTGCCGGGGTTGGCAAGTGTCGCCGCAGCCATGCCGTGCGCTGGCGCACCAATCCGTCTTGCCTTTCGCCAAGGCCTTGCGAGGCTGCTGCCGCCGCCGCTTTTCGGCTTTTCCGGGGATGGCCGATGGCTATATTGGAAGCGGGGAGCAGTCGCACGGGGAGGTGCATCATGAGCGTCGATGAAGCGAGGCTGAATGCCTTCATGGAAAAATTCATCGGCGATATCGGCGCGGTGATGCATGCCGCGACCGTGGTCGTCGGCGATGAACTCGGGCTGTACAAGGCGCTGGCGGAAAAGCCGATGACCGTCGCCGTGCTCGCGGCCAAGACCCATACCGACGAGCGCTACCTGCGCGAATGGCTGTCGGCGCAGGCGGCCAGCGGCTATGTCGACTATGACGCGGGTTCGGGGCAGTTCAGCCTGAACGAGGAGCAGGCCTATGCGCTGGCGCAGGAAGGCAGCCCGGCCTTTATCCCGGGCGCGTTCCAGATTGCCGTGGCGCAGTTCCGCGCGATTCCGAAGATGATCGACATCTTCCGCAATGGCCGCGGGCTGGGCTGGCACGAGCATGACCCCGCGCTGTTCCACGGCACCGAACGCTTTTTCCGGCCCGGCTATGCGGCGCACCTGGTGTCGGAATGGATCCCGGCGCTCGACGGCATGGCGGCGCGGCTCAAGGCCGGGGCCATGGTGGCGGACGTGGGCTGCGGCCATGGCGCGTCGACCATCATCATGGCGCAGGCGTTTCCGTCGTCGCGCTTCGTCGGCTTCGACTACCACGAGCCCTCGGTGCGCCATGCGGCCGAGGCCGCGCGCCGTGCCGGCGTGGCCGAGCGCGTGCGCTTCGAGGTGGCCAGTGCCAAGGACTATGGCGGCAAGGACTATGACCTGGTGGCGGTGTTCGACTGCCTGCACGACATGGGCGACCCGGTCGGCGCGGCGCGCCACGTGCGCGAGACCCTGCGCGCCGATGGCGCGTGGATGATCGTCGAGCCCTTTGCCAACGATGCACTGGAGCAGAACCTGAACCCGGTGGGCCGGGTGTTCTATTCCGCGTCGACCTTTATCTGCACGCCGGCATCGCGGTCGCAGGAAATCGGCCTGTGCCTGGGCGCGCAGGCGGGCGAGGCGCGCATGCGCGCGGTCGCGGAGCAGGCGGGCTTCCGCAGCTTCCGGCGGGCGGCGCAGACGCCGTTCAATCTGGTGTATGAAGTGCGGCCGTGAGGGGTGTGGCCGTCTTGCTAACGGACTGGGTACTCCCTCTCCCGCAAGCGGGAGAGGGAGCAGACCAGCGGTCTTACGCAGTCCCGCCCACCGTCATATTCTCGATGCGCAGCGTCGGCTGGCCCACGCCCACCGGCACGCTCTGGCCTTCCTTGCCGCACACGCCCACGCCCGAATCCAGCCGCATGTCGT
Organism: Cupriavidus nantongensis; assembly: GCF_041726985.1. GTDB lineage: Bacteria > Pseudomonadota > Gammaproteobacteria > Burkholderiales > Burkholderiaceae > Cupriavidus > Cupriavidus nantongensis_A. Next base: position 1,090,183 of record NZ_CP168303.1, read on the forward strand.
TGCCGATCATGGTCACGTCCTTGAGCGATTCCGGGCCGTTGCCGACCAGGGTCGCGCCCTTGACCGGGTAGGTGATCTTGCCGTCCTCGATCATGTAGGCCTCGCTGGCCGAGAACACGAACTTGCCGTTGGTGATGTCGACCTGGCCGCCGCCGAAATTGACCGCATACAGGCCGCGCTTGACGCTGGCGATGATCTCCTGCGGGTCCTTGTCGCCGTTGAGCATGTAGGTGTTGGTCATGCGCGGCATCGGCAGCGCGGCATAGCTTTCGCGGCGCGCGTTGCCGGTGACCGGCATCTTCATCAGGCGCGCGTTGAGGGTGTCCTGAATGTAGCCGCGCAGGATGCCGTCCTCGATCAGCGTGGTGCACTGGGTCGGATTGCCTTCATCGTCCAGGTTGAGCGAGCCGCGGCGGTTGGCCAGCGTGCCGTCGTCGACCACGGTTACGCCCTTGGCCGCGACGCGTTCGCCCATGCGGCCGGCAAACGCCGACGAGCCCTTGCGGTTGAAGTCGCCTTCGAGCCCGTGGCCGACCGCCTCGTGCAGCAGCACGCCGGGCCAGCCCGGGCCCAGTACCACGGTCATCGCGCCGGCCGGGGCCGGGCGCGCATCCAGGTTGACCAGCGCCGACGACACCGCCTCGTCCACGTACTGCTGCAGCAGGTCGTCGGTGAAATAGCCGTAGGCATAGCGGCCGCCGCCGCCCGACGAGCCGATCTCGCGCCGCCCGCCCTGTTCAGCGATCACCGTGACCGAGACCCGCACCAGCGGGCGCACGTCGGCGGCGATCACGCCGTCGCTGCGCGCCACCAGCACCACGTCGTACTCGCCGGCCAGGCCAGCCATCACCTGCACCACGCGCGGATCCTTGGCGCGTGCCATGCGCTCGATGCGCTCCAGCAGCGCCACCTTTTCCGCCGCGCTCATCGAGTCGAGCGGGTCGTTGGGCGTGTACAGGCTGCGTCCCGCGTGCGTGGCCAGCTCGCCGGCGACCTTGACGCGGCCGCTGCCGGCCTTGCCGATGGTGCGCGTGGCGGCTGCCGCCTGCGACAGCGCGGGCAGGCTGATTTCATCCGAATACGCGAACGCGGTGCGGTCGCCCGAGACCGCGCGCACGCCCACGCCCTGGTCGATACTGAAGCTGCCCGACTTGACGATGCCTTCCTCCAGGCTCCAGGCCTCGTTGCGGGTGTACTGGAAGTACAGGTCGGCGTAGTCGACCTTGTGCGTGAAGATATCGGCCAGCACGCGCTGGAGCCTGGCTTCGTCCAGGCCGTACGGTGCCAGCAGCAGTTGCTGCGCGGTGGCCAGGTTGCGGATTCCGAGATCGCCGGCGTTCATGAGAGGTCCTTTTTTTCCTTGGGCCGCGCGGGCGGGCCGGCGCGGCAAACAATCCTGTGGGCGAGGGCGCCGTCGGCCCCCGCGCTTGCGTACATGCTACAGCACCCGGTGCCGCAATGCCGGCAGGTTCTGCCGGACTTCCTCCAGCCGCGCCGGGTCGATCACGCCGCCGACCACGCCTTCGCCTTCGGGCAGCATCGCCAGCACTTCGCCCCACGGGTCGACCAGCATCGAATGGCCCCAGGTACGCCGGCCGTTCTCGTGCTTGCCGCCCTGCGCCGCCGCCAGCACATAGCACTGGTTCTCGATGGCGCGGGCGCGCAGCAGGATTTCCCAGTGGGCCTGCCCGGTGGTGTAGGTGAAGGCGGCCGGCATCAGGATCAGGCTGGTGCCGCCGTCGGCGGCCAGGCCGCGGTACAGCTCCGGAAAGCGCAGGTCATAGCACACCGACATCGCCACCCGGCCGCAGGGCGCATCGAAGCTGACCGGCGTGCGCCCGGCCAGGATGGTGCGCGATTCGTCATAGCTTTCGGTGCCGCGGGTGAAGCCGAACAGGTGGATCTTGTCGTAGCGCGCGATGCGCTCGCCGCGCGGGTTGAAGGCGAGCGAGGTGTTGTACACGCGCTGCGGGTCGTCGCACCACATCGGCAGCGTGCCGCCGACCAGCCAGATGCCATGGCGGCGCGCCGCGTCGGCCAGGAACTGCTGTACCGGGCCGTCGCCGTCGTGCTCGCGCACCGCGACCTTGTCGGTTTCGGCGCGGCCCATGATGCAGAAGTACTCGGGCAGCAGCACCAGCTCGGCACCGCCGGCGGCGGCCTCGGCGATGCGCGCCTCGGCGCGCGCCAGGTTGGCGTCAAGCGAAGTGCCGGTCACGGTCTGGACGGCGGCAACGCGGAACGGGGCGGGGCTGGCTGGTGTCATTGGGGGCGGCATCTTCTTCTAGCGCGGGAAGGCCGGGTCCGCGCGGTTCTGGAAGGTCGGGCCTTGCGCCGTATTGTCCTCCACTTTGCCGACCTGTGGGTTGGCCCAGCTGCCCGAGATCCGGTAGTGCTGGGTGAACATCTTGGAGAACTCGTCGGCGAACAGCAGCTGCGCGGCAAGCGTGCCGATGCCCAGCGCCGGGTTGATAAAGGCGGCCGCGATCGACGTGGTGGTGGCGTTGATGCGCGGCACCACCTCGACGCGCAGGTCCTGGGTCTCGCGCAGCAGGTTGGCGGTGCCGCTCATGCTGGCGATGATCTGCGGGCTGCGTAGCCGGAAGTCCTCGATGGTGCCGACGCCGTTTTCGATGGTGCCGCTGCCGGTGATGCGGTCGAACAGCAGCCCGCGCCCCGAGAGCGTGCGGAAGTCCAGCGTGGCAAAGCGCAGCAGGCCCTGCAGGCTGAGCACGCCCAGCAGGCGCGCCGCGCCCGGCTCGACACTGAGGATCTGGCCGTTCTCCAGGTCCAGCGACAGCTTGCCGGTCAGCGTCGGGTAGTCGATCGACAGCGGCGAGCCGCGCCACGCCACGCGGCCCTCGAGCTTGCCCTTGCCGTCGCTGAGCGTATGCGGCAGCCCCAGCCGGTCCAGCGTCGCGCCGGCATCGCGCACGTCGATGGCGAACGACAGCAGCGTGCGGCGCTCGGCGCTGGCGTCGGCGCGCAGGCGGCGCGGCACGCGCCAGCTGCCGTTGCCGGTCAGGGTGGCGCCGGGCTGTTCGATCTGCAGCTTGTCCAGGGTCCAGACCGGATCGGTGCCGCCGGTACTGGTCTCGGTATGCGCCTTGACCTCGAGCTTGCCGAAGTCGTGGCCGCGCAGCATGAACTGGTCGGCGACCAGGTCGATCGCGGGCAAGGTGTCGATGCTGCTCGCCAGCGCGTCGACCACGTTGTGCTCGTCGTTGGCATCGGGCACGTTCAGGCGCGACAGGCGCAAGCGCAGCGAACCGGCGGCGGCCGTCGCGCCCGGGCGCCATTGCACCGCACCGGCCACCTGGCGCGAGTCGACCCTGGCGTTCCAGCCGTCGGCCTCGCGGCTGGCGTCGAGCGCGACCTCGTCCAGCGTGCGGCCCATGCCGTGCAGCGTGCGCGCGCGCAGCGCGATGCGGCTGGGCAGGAACGGCGAGGGCGGCTCCTCGGCCCCCGCGCCGCCAGCCCCCCCGGCGAAGGCCGCGCGCCAGGCATCGAGATCGAGCTGGTCGAAGGTGGCCGCGGCGCTGACGCCGGTGGCCGGCAGCGGCGCCGCCTGCTGCACGCCGATGCCACCCGCCAGCACTTCGAAGCCGTTGCTGCCGCCGCTGCCGCTGCCACTACCACTGCCATCGCGGCGCAGCAGGTAGCGGGCGTTGAGCACATTGCCCAGCTGCAGCGCCAGCTCGTCGGTGCCGGCGCGCGCGGTGCCGGCGGTATTCGCCCCATGCGCGGCCGGGCGCAGCTCCACGCGCAGCGGCAATGACGGCGCGGCGGCCTTGGCCAGCGGCGCCGGCAGCTGCAGCGCCATGCCGTTGAGCTCGGAGTTCAGCTGGACCTGCAGCTGCCGTTCGCGCACGCCGATCACGGCGCTGTAGCCGGTGGCGCCTTCCAGCCGTGCCGCCAGCGGCGCCAGCGCCGTGCCTGCGGCGGCCTCGCGCAGTCCGGCGGCCGAGGCCTGGCCGTTCGCGCTCACGCGTGTGGCGCCGTCCGGCTGGGTGCCGCCGGCCAGGCGCAGCTCGCCGCCAAGAAAGCGCGCGCGGAGGTTCTCCAGCCCGAAGCCACGCTCGTTGAAGGTGATGACGCCGCTGGCATTGCCCAGCGGCGGCAGCTGCGGGCTGAGCACGACATCGTTGCCGGGAAAGCGGAAGCGGCCGTCGACCCTGGCGGCGTCGGCGTGCTCGAGCGGCATCTCGAGCTTGAGCTTGAGCTCGCCGTGGCCGCCGGCCCGGGCCGCATCGGCCACGTGCCCGGTCCATTCGCGCACCGGCGAGGCGTTGATGTAGCGCACGAAGCCCTGCACCGGCCCGGTGGCGCTGCCGTCGATGGCGAGCTTGCCGCGCGGGCTCAGGTCGTCGATGCGGCCGCTGACATCCTGCAGCGTGACGCCGGCAATGTCCTGCACCGTGGCGCGGCGTGCCAGGAAGGTCATGCCGCCGCGGTCGAACACCACGCGCCCCGCGATGTCGGTGAACACCGGCCACGACGATGCGCCGGCGGCGCCATGGGCCGGCTCGTGGGCCCCGTCATGCGGCGCGATCTGGTAGCTGACGTGTTCGATCGGTACTTCGACGCGGAACTCGCCCGCCTTCTCGTGCGGTGCGTGGAACGGGAAGTGCGCCAGGTCGCCGCGCAGTACGAAGCTGACCCCGGCAGCCTCGCCGCCGGTGAGCGCGCCGGACAGGTAGTGGCGGGTCGCGGCGGGGATGCTCAGCGGCAGGTAGCGCGGCACGCGCGCGACTCTGGCGCGGGTCATCTCGCCGGCCAGGTCGGCGATGCCCGAGACGCCATCGCCGCCTTCGCGCCAGGTGCCGCGCACCGAGCCGGCGGCGTCGGCATTGGCAAAGCGCACGCCGTCCAGCGTCACCGCGAGCTTGCCGTCGCGGTGCTGCCAGCGCACGTCGCCGCCGATCTGGTCGAACGGCAGGCGCGGGTCTTCGAACAGCCCTGGCAGCACCAGCGCCGCGTCGTTGCCCTCGAAGCGCGCGCTGCCCTGCTGGTCGTCGAGGGTGAAGGTGCCGGACAGGCGCGAGAAGCCCGGCGTGCCCAGGCGCGGATGCCCGGCGGCGTCGAGCGCCGGCACCGCGGGCTGCCCGTTGATCGAGACCTCACGCAGCGTGCCCTGGATGCTGTAGTGCGGCTTGCCGCCGCCGCGCTCGAGCATGCCGGTGCGCGCGCGGGTCCAGCTGACGTTGAGGTTGTCGATGTGGCCGGCCGGCTGCAGCGCGCGCAGCTGGCGCAGCACCGCGGTATCGATCGGCATCGAGGTGGCCAGCGCGCGCACCGTGTTCAGGTCCAGCGAGGGTGCCTTCAGCGAGAACTTGTTCAGGGTGCCATCCCTGGCCCGGGCCCAGCCGATGGCGACCTTGCGCATGCCTTCGCGCCAGGTGCCGTCGGCCACCGCGGGCGCGTTGCTGGCATCGGGCACCGCCGGCTGCTGGGCCTGCAGCGGCTGCCATAGCAGCGTATCGACGGTCAGCAGGTTGCTGCCGTCGCGCTCGGTCCGGTGCAGCAGCAGGGCCTGCGCATTGGCCAGCCGCAGCGGCGCGGCGGCGCCGGCCAGTTGCAGGTCGACCCCGCTGGCGCGCAGCCGGGTCTGGCTGCGCACGATGCGCCCCTGGCGGAATTCGATGCTGCCGTCGGTGCTGAAGGTGCCGCTGGCGACGCGCTCGAACATCGCCAGGTAGCGCTGCAGTACCGGCAGCTGCAGCTGGCCGAGGTCCCAGGTGGCCTGGCCGGTCCAGTGGCGCCAGTTGCCGGCGCTGTGCAGGTAGTCGTCGCGGAAGGTCGAGCGCACCTCCAGCGGGCGCGGGCCCAGTGCCGGCGAGCGTGCTTCCAGGTGGAAGGTGTGGCGCGCGCCGTCGCGGCGCGTGTCGAGGCGGATCTCGCCGATGTCGAGTTGCGGCAGGCGCGCCTTTTCGTCGAGCCAGCGCAGCTTGCCGTCGGACAGCGCCACGCGCCCCTGCGACATCAGCCAGCCCAGGAAGCGGTCGTCGTCCTGCTGGCCGCCGGTGGCATCGACCACCATGCCGGCGACCAGCAGCCGGCCCTCGGCGGTGCGGCGCACCAGGATGTCGGTGCCGCTGGCGCTCAGGCTGACGAACTGCAGGTTCATGCTGACCAGCGAACGCCACGCCAGCTTGCCGTCGAGCGTGGCGGCCGACAGCAGCGCGCGCTGCTGGCCGTCCACCGCGCTCAGGCCGCGCGCGCGGAAGGCGGGGTGCCAGCCGTCCCAATAGGTATCGAGCGAGCCGATCCTGACCTGCGCCGACAGCGCCTGCGAGCCGCGCTGTTCCAGCCACTCGCGCGCGGCCGACGCCTGCGGCCACAGCACGAAGCGGATCAGCAGCCCGGCCGCCAGCGCCAGCACGGCCAGCACCAGCGCCAGGCGCACCAGCGCGCGCCCGAGGCCGCGCCAGAACGGATGGCGCACGGCCGCCGCGGCGGCGCGGGCAGTGGCGCGGCCCAGCGCCGCGGTGCGCGCCCACGCGAGACTCCGCCGGGGGGCGCCAGGGGTGTCAATGCCAAGAGAACCGGTGGGCGATGCGGGCAGCGTGGTGGCGGCCTCGTGCCCGCCCGCGCCGCCATTGGGGGGAGAACCGTCAGCGGGTTGTGGGGCGCGGCTGGACATGCGCAGATTATCCGACAATACTAGCCGCTCTCCAATCTGGTGCCCGGCCGGCTAAAACAAGAAATGCGCAAGCTGCGCGCACCGCGGCGGGGTAACCCTCTGGCCGCACCTTTCGCAACTTTGCTTGCATTTCAAATACTGGAATGACTGCCTCTGATCCGACGAGTTCCGCCGCTGGCGCCGCTGTTGACCAACATGGCGCGCGCGCCACACCGGAACCCGCCCAGGCGGCGTATGTCGCACCGGGGCAGGGCGCCGGCACCATGGCTGCCGGCGCCTTTGCCGTCACCGCGGCGCAGGCGCCGCAGCCGGACGGCGAAGGCGCCCGGGCGGGCGGCGACGTATTGTACTCGGCCGCGTACTCGCACTACGCGCGGCGCGTGCTGCAGGCCCGCCCGGACCTGCCGGAAATCCTCGCTGCCGCGGTGGCGCAGCCGCTCACGCGCGCGTGGATGGCAGCACGGCTGCAGGCGCTGCATGCGCCCTCGGCCGACACCGAAGAGGCCGCCAAGCGCGCGCTGCGCCGGCTGCGTGCCGAGGTCATGTGCGCGGTGATCGAGCGCGACCTGCGCGGCCTGGCGACACTGGGCGAGGTCACCGGCGCCATGACCGACCTGGCCGAACTGGCGATCCAGCACGGCCTGGCAGTGCTGGGCGACGATCTTGCCGCCACCTTCGGCCGCCCGGCCGGCGCCCACAGCGGCGAGGTGCAGGAGCTGGTGGTGGTGGGCATGGGCAAGCTGGGCGGGCGCGAGCTCAATGTCTCGTCCGATATCGACCTGATCTTCCTTTACGACGAGGACGGCGAAACCCAGGGCGGCCCGCGCACCCTGTCCAACCACGAGTACTTCATCCGCCTGGGCCGCCGGCTGATCAACCTGCTCGCCGACGTGACCGCCGACGGCTACGTGTTCCGCGTCGACATGCGGCTGCGTCCCAACGGCGATGCCGGGCCACTGGCCTGCAGCCTGGGCATGCTGGAAGAATACCTGGTGGTGCAGGGCCGCGAGTGGGAGCGCTACGCCTGGATCAAGGGCCGCGTGGTGTCGGCGCTGGACTCGCCCCATGCGCAGCGCACCGCTGCCCTGCTGGCGCGGCTGACCTCGCCGTTCGTGTTCCGGCGCTACCTGGACTACGGCGTGATCGCGGCGATCCGCTCGCTGCATGCGCAAATCCGCAGCGAGGCCGCCAAGCGCAGCGGCGGCCTGCCCGGGCATGGTGTCAACCAGCGCTCGTTCAATATCAAGCTGGGCCGTGGCGGCATTCGCGAGATCGAGTTCATGGCACAGGTGTTCCAGCTGATCCGCGGCGGCCAGGACCCCGCGCTGCGGATCCGGCCGACGCTGGAGGTGCTGGCGGTGGCGGTCGAGCGCGGCCTGCTGCCTGCCGGGCAGGCCGAACAACTGGGCGATGCCTACCGCTTCCTGCGCCAGCTCGAACACCGGCTGCAATACCGCGACGACGCCCAGACCCATCACCTGCCGACGTCACCGGACGAGCAGCACGCGGTGGCGCAGATGATGGGCTGCGCCGACTGGCCCGCCTTGCTGGCCCGGCTCGCCGAGCTGCAGGAGCCGGTCGCGCAGCAGTTCGAAGCCACCTTCTCCGATCCCGACGCCGGCCCGTGCGAGGCGCTGTGGCCGGACATCGTCATAGAAGACAGCGCCGCGCGCGCGCAGGACAACCCGCGCCAGGACCCGTCGCAGGGCGCGGGCGACAGCGCGGTGCCGTGCCAGCGGCTGCAGGCCGCCGGCTTTACCAACTGCAATGCGCTGCTGGACCGGCTGCGCGCGATCGCCGCGTCGCTGCGCTATCGCGCGCTGTCCGAAGCCAGCCGCGCGCGCTTCGACCAGCTGGTCAACCGCGCGCTCGACCTGGCCGCACGCCAGGACGATCCCGACAGCACCATCGGGCGCTTTATCGACTTCCTCGAGGCCATCAGCCGGCGCGCCTCCTACCTGTCGCTGCTGTCCGAATACCCGCAGGCGATGGACCGCGTCGCGCAGACGCTCCATGCCTCGCGCTGGGCCGCCGCCTACCTGACGCGCCATCCGCAACTGCTCGACGAGCTGCTCGACAGCGACGCGCTGGCTGGCGCGCCCGACTGGGCCGCGTTCCGCAAGCGCCTGCATGAACGGCTGCTGGCCGCGGAGGGGCAGGTCGAGCAGCAGATGGACATCCTGCGCCGCGAGCACCATGCCGAGACCTTCCGCGTGCTGCTGCAGGACCTGCAGGGCATGCTGACGGTGGAGCAGGTGGCTGACCGACTGTCGGACCTGGCCGATGCCATGCTCGACGCGACCCTGGAAACGGTGTGGCGCCAGCTCGCCACGCGCCACCGCGAGGTGCCGCGCTTCGCCGTGATCGCCTATGGCCGGCTGGGCGGCAAGGAGCTGGGCTATGCCTCGGACCTGGACATCATCTTCCTGTACGACGACGAGCACGAGCGCGCGCCCGAGGTCTATGCTGCCTATGCGCGCCGCCTGATCACCTGGCTCACCAGCCATACCGCGGCCGGCGCGCTGTTCGACGTCGACACGCGGCTGCGCCCCAATGGCGCGGCCGGCCTGCTGGTGACCAGCTTCGACGCGTTCCGCCGCTACCAGTTGCGCGAGGGCGACAACACCGCCTGGGTCTGGGAGCACCAGGCGCTGACGCGGGCGCGCTTCTGCGCCGGCGACGCCGCCATCGGCGCGCGCTTCGAGGCGCTTCGTGACGAGGTGCTGTGCCAGCAGCGCGACGCCGCGGCGCTGCGCGGCGAGATCGCACAGATGCGCCGCAAGGTCGCCGAAGGCCATCCCAACCCCACCGACCTGTTCGACCTGAAGCACGATCGCGGCGGCATGGTCGACATCGAGTTCACGGTGCAGTACCTGGTGCTGCTGCACAGCCGCGCCCATCCGCAGCTGACGCGCAATGCCGGCAATATCGCGCTGCTGCGCGAGGCCGGCGAGCTGGGCCTGATCGATGCCACGCTGGCGCTGGCGGTGGGCGACGCCTACCGGCTGTTCCGCGCGCGCCAGCACCAGATGCGTCTCGACGGCCAGGTCCATGCGCGCGTGGCGCCGGCGTCGATGGCCACGCAGACCGCGGCGGTGGGCACGCTGTGGCGGGCTGTGTTCGGTGAGGACTGAGGCCGCGAGGCCGTCGGCACCGGCCGGCGCATCGTGGCCGGGCCTGCTGGCGGCGGTGGCGCTGGTATGGGCGCTGTCGGCGGCGTTCACCTTCCTGCCGTGGTGGCACGCGCATGGCCTGTACCTGCGCGATGCGGTGCGGGTGGACGGACAGTGGTGGCGCCTGGCCACGGCGATGTGGGTGCACCTGGACGGCCATCACTGGCTTGCCGACATGCTTGCCGCCACCGGCGTGCTGGCGATCTGCGCGCGCGTGGCGCGGGTGCGCAGCCTGTTGCTGGTGCTGGTGGCGTGCGGCATCGCGGTGCAGCTGGTGTTGCTGCGCGTGCCGGCGATTGCCTGGTACGGCGGGCTTTCGGGCGCGCTGCACGGGCTGGCGCTGTGGGGCGCGCTGGGCCTGCTGCGCGCGCCGGGACTGGCGCGCATCACCGGCGTGCTCCTGTGCCTGGGCGTGCTGGCCAAGGTCTGGGTGGAACAGTCGTGGCTGGCGCCGGTGGTGTTCGATCCGGCGTGGGGCTTCGGCGTGGTGCGCGTGGCGCATGCGGCCGGCGCGGTGGCCGGCCTGATGTGCTGGGTGGTGCAGGAATGGTGGCTGGCGCGGCGGCCGGCGCGCGATAGCGGCGGACGATAGCGGCGCCGCCGCCTGAGCGCCACCGCTGCCGCTAGCCGCGGCGGCGCAGCGCGAAGCCGGTCAATCCCGCGAGCGCCAGCAGCAGGGCGCTCCACAACGGCACCGCGCCGCCGCCACCGCCGCCATCCGCGGCCGGTGCCGGCGCGGCCGGTGGCGGTGGCATGCCCAGCGCGGCCAGCAGCGCGCCGTCGGCATCGAGCAGCCCCGCGCCGCATACGCCCTGATTAGTGGTGCAGAACGTGCCGGAGGGATGCGGGCGCGCCGAGCTCTTCAGCGCCGCGGTAACCTGCGCCGGCGTCAGCGAGCCGTTGAGCGTGAACATCATCGATACCACGCCCGAGACCATCGGCGCGGCGAAACTGGTGCCCGCCGACGACGCCACGACGTAGTTGCCGAGCGCCGTCTTGCCGTCGTTGCTGAGCGTGCGGATCACCGAAGGCGTGACCGTGCAGCGGCCGTCGACCACCTGCGAGTTGCCGCAGCCGCCGCCCGGCGCGCTGATCGCCACCTGCGGGCCGACGTTGGCATAGCTGGCGTTCTCGCCGCCGTTGGCATGCGCGGTGACCGCGATCACGCCGCTGCAGTCGGCCGGCGCCTCGACCGCGCCGCGGTTGTTGCCGGCCGCGGCCACCACCACCACGCCGCGCGCATTCAGGTCGTTGACGGCCTGCTGTTCGATGCCGCTGCAGGTGCCGCCGCCCAGGCTGATATTGACCACGCGCGCCGGGTTAGGGTTGTCAGGCACGTTGGGCACCGGCAGGCCGCCGGCCCAGCGCATGCCGTCGACGGTGTCGGACAGCAGCGCGCCGCAGCGTCCCGACACTCGCACCGGCAGGATGCGCGCATTCCAGTCGACGCCCGCGATATCGCGCGAGTTATTGGTCAGCGCCCCCAGCACGCCGGCCACGCGCGTGCCATGCCAGCTGTTGTTGGTTTGCTCCGGCGTGGGCGTGCTGCTGCCCGGGCAGGTGAAGCCGGCCGGCAAGCCGTCGCCGGCATCGGTCGGATCGCCGTCGCGGCCGTCGCCGTCATTGGAGACCGTGGTGGTGCTGATGAAATCGAAGCCGGACAGCAGCCGACCCTGCAGATCGGGATGGGGCAGGATGCCGGTGTCCACCACCGCGACCACCATGCCGCTGCTGCCGCCGGTGCGGTCCCACGCGCGCGGCAGGTTGACGCCGCCGACGGCGGTGCCGGTGCCCTTCAGGTACGGCTGGTTGACCTGGAACTCGGGATCGTCGGGCAGGGTGTCGTGCAGGCGCAGCCAGCGGTCGGGCACGGCGTCGGCCACGCGCGGATCCTGGCGCAGCCGTGCGGCCGCCGCTTCGGGGTCGGCGGCAAAGGCGTCGGGCACCTGCAGCAACTGCAGGTTGCCGCCCATGGCGCGGCGCGCCGTGACGGCGATGCCGGTGCGTTCGCTCAGCTGCTTGAGGGCTTCGGCGGCAGCCGGCGACTTGCCGGCGCCGTTGCCGTCGACCGCGGTGGTGCCGTCGCGCCAGCGCACGATGATATGGCCGGTATAGGCCGGTGCGGACTGCGCGCCGGCTGCGAGGGCCGTGCCGGTCGGGACCGCGCCGCTTGCCGCGGCGGCGGCCAGGGCGAGGGCCCGCCAGCGGCGGGCCGCGAAGCTGCGGCAAGGAACGGACAACGCGGACAGCGCGGATTGCGGCATGGATTTCTCCTCCCTGGGGCGTAGCGCGCTCGGGCCGGGCCGGCGCGTGGGCATGTTATGTAGCGAATACGATGCCGCCGGGTTGTGCAAGGCCGGCTTTAGCATCGTTCGCGTTCGTTAATGCGGCATTCCGTACAGATTCGGTCCCGTGCTAGCGCGCCGGCATGTCGCGGCTGGTGGGGATATTGCGGCTGGGCTTGAGCAGGCGGTCGGGTTCGGCGGTCTCGATGCGCGGCGTGGCGCGCAGCGTGTCGACGGCCTGGTCGAGGGTGGCGTCGGCCGACGGCGAAATCGCCGTGACCAGCCAGATCCCGCCCGACATCGGCCGCTTGACCACGTAGCGGATCGGGCCCTTGATCTCGGCCAGCAGCTTGCCGGCGTCTTCGGACAGGTCCACCGCGGGCGGCTTGAAGCGGACCATGATGTCGCCAAGCGCGCGGTCATCGCTGATGCTGCCCGGCGGCGGCGCCGAGGCCTTGGGCTGGGCCTGGCAGGCGGACAGCGCCAGCAGTGCGGCCGAGGCGGCGGTGGCAATGGCCAGCACCGCGCGCAGCGAGGCGCGCGGGCGGTGGCCGGTGGGCGGCGCTGGGCGGGTCATGGGGAAGCTCCTGTCGATAAATAAATTGGCGCGCTGCCACGCAGGGCTGCGCAAGGTGGCGCGAGCCTTAGCCGGCGGCGGCGCGGCGGCCGCGCTTGCCGTCCTTGGCCGCGCGCGCGGGCTGGCCGGCGCCGCTGTCGGCCATGCCCTGCGCCAGCATCTCTTCGGCATGTTGCAGCGTCGTGGCGGTGACGGTGGCGCCGCCCAGCATGCGCGCGGTCTCGACCACGCGTCCGGCCGGGTCGAGCACGCGGATGCGCGAGCGCGTGACCGAGGCGTCGGCTTCGGCCGTGGTTTCCTTGCTCACCAGCAGGTGCGTGCCGGCCTGTGCCGCCACTTGCGGCAGGTGGGTCACGCACAGCACCTGGCGCGCGCGGCCCAGTTCCTGCAGGCGCCGGCCCACCACCTCGGCGACCGCGCCGCCGATGCCGGTGTCGACCTCGTCGAAGATCAGCGTGGGCGTGGGCGAGGCTTCGCTGGTGATCACCGAGATCGCCAGGCTGATGCGGGCCAGTTCGCCGCCGGAGGCGACCCGTGCGAGCGGCCGCGCGCTGACCCCGGCGTGGCCGGCCACCAGGAACTCGACCTGCTCGAGGCCGTAGCTCTGGCCTTCGTCGAGCGCATTGAGCGCCGCGACAAAGCTGCCGCCGGCCATCGACAGGCCCTGCATGGCGTCGGTGACCGCGCCGGACAGCGCCTGCGCGGCTTGCTTGCGGGCATGGCTGAGGTGCTGCGCCAGCGTCAGGTAGGCGGCCTTGGCCGCGGCCTCGCGCGCCATCACCTTGTTCAGGTCCTGCGCGGCCTGCAGGTCGTCGAGCTGCTGGCGCCGCGCGACCAGCTCATCGGCGAGCTGCTCGGGCGGCAGGCGGTACTTGCGCGCGGTGGCGTGCAGCGCCTGCATGCGCTCTTCCACTACCTGCAGCCGCTCGGGGTCGAGCTCGAGGCGGTCGACATAGCGCGTCAGCGAATGCGCGGCTTCCTCGGCCTGCACCTGCGCCGGCTCCAGCGCGGCCAGCACGTCGCGCAGCGCGGGGTCGACATCGGCCAGCTGCTGCAGCCGGTGGACGATGCCGTTGAGCGCCGACAGCACCGAGCCGTCGGCCTCGGAGAGCGCGTCGAGCGCCGCGCGGCTGCCGTCGATCAGCCCGGCGGCGTGCGAGAGCCGGTTGTACTCCGACTGGATCTCATCCCATTCGCCCGGCTGCGGGTTGAGCTTATCCAGCTCCCCGACCTGCCACTCGAGCCGCTCGCGCTCGAGCTGCATCTCGCGCGACTGGTGCTCGACCGCTTCACGCTGGCGCGCGCAGGCGCGCCAGGCGCGCCAGGCCTCGGCCACCGCGGCGGCCTGCTGGGTCAGGCCGGCGTGGGCGTCGAACAGCAGCCGCTGCGCATCCGGGCGCAGCAGTTGCTGGTGCGCATGCTGGCCATGGATGTCGACCAGCTGGTCGCCGACTTCGCGCAGCTGCGCCAGGGTAGCGGCGGCGCCGTTGATAAAGGCCTTGCTGCGGCCGCCGGCATCGACGGTACGGCGCAGCAGCACGGTCGGCACGCCGCCGTCTTCTTCGCTGTTGAGCTCGCGCTCGGCCAGCCACGCATCGAGCGCGGCATGGGTCGAGAAGGTGGCGCTGACGCTGGCGCGCGGCGCGCCTTCGCGCACCACGCCGGCATCGGCGCGCTCGCCCAGCACCAGCGCCAGGGCATCGATCAGGATCGACTTGCCGGCGCCGGTCTCGCCGGTGAACACGGTAAAGCCGGAGGCGAAGTCCAGGTCGAGGGTGTCGACGATGACGAAATCACGGATGGACAGGCTGCGCAGCATCGTGGCGGAGAAGGTGGTCGGTCCGATGAACGGTCGGGCTCGGGCTGAGGGGCGGCTGGATGGCGCTCAGAGGCGATTGTCTTCGGACGGGTATTCGTGCCAGTGCAGCTTCTTGCGCAGCGTGGCGTAGTAGTTGTAGCCCACCGGGTGCAGCAGGTTGATGGTCTTCTGCGAGCGCCGCACCACGATGCGGTCGCCCGGCAGCAGCGAGGTCAGCGACTGCATGTCGAAGTTGACGCTGGCGTCGCGCGCGCTCGCCACCTCGATCGTGACCTCGGCGTCGTGCGGCAGCACGATCGGCCGGTTCGACAGCGCGTGCGGGGCGATCGGCACCAGCACCACGCCTGACAGCGTGGGATGCAGGATCGGGCCGCCGGCCGACAGCGCGTAGGCGGTCGAGCCGGTCGCGGTCGACACGATCAGGCCGTCGGAACGCTGGTTGTACATGAAGTGGCCGTCGACCGAAACCGCCAGCTCGACCATGCCGGAGATGCCGGAGCGGTTCACCACCACATCGTTCAGCGCCAGCGCGGAAAAGATATCCATGTCGTCGCGCACCACGCGCGAGGCCAGCAGCAGCCGGGTCTCGGACTCGTAGCGGCCGTCGAGCATGTCGGGCAGCACGGTGTGCGCGTCTTCCAGCGCAATATCGGTCATGAAGCCGAGGCGCCCGTGGTTCACGCCGATCAGGGGCACGTCATAGCCGGCGAGCTGGCGCGCGATGCCCAGCAGCGTGCCGTCGCCGCCCAGCACCACGGCGACGTCGGCCTGCGTGCCGATCTCCTCGGCGGACAGGGCGGGGTAGGCGGTCAGCCCGGTGGCCAGCGCGGTCTCGCGCTCGAACACCACATCCTGGCCGTTGCGCAGGATATAGGAGGCGATCTCTTCCAGCGGGCCTTCGATGCCGGCGGTGGAGTACCTGCCCACCAGGGCGACGGTCTTGAATGGAGTGCGCACGGCGCTGGCTTTGGCTGGGGCGGACATGCCGGGATTAGACCATACCGCCGTGACGGTTGTCAGCAGGCGCCGGCGGCCCATCCCGCGGCACATCGGGCCGGTCCGCCAGAAGGTCCAAAACTTGCGTAAAATCGGGGCATCATGGATGAACGTTCCAAAACGCTGCTCAAGACCCTGATCGAGCGCTACATTGCCGAAGGCCAGCCGGTCGGTTCCCGCACCCTGTCCAAGTACTCGGGGCTGGACCTGTCGCCGGCGACGATACGCAATGTGATGTCCGATCTCGAGGAAATGGGTTTTATCGCCAGCCCGCATACATCGGCCGGCCGGATTCCCACGCCGCGCGGCTACCGGCTGTTCGTCGATTCGATGCTGACCGCCAAGCCGCTCGAGCGCAACGCCGACCTCGCCGAGCTGACCGGGCAGATCCAGGACCAGCTCGGCGGCCAGCAGCTGGGCCCGCAGCGCATGATCACCGCGGCCGCGCGCACGCTGTCGAACCTGTCGCACTTTGCCGGCGTGGTGATGACGCCGCGCCGCGCGCAGGCGTTCCGGCAGATCGAGTTCATGCGGCTGTCGGACAAGCGTATCCTGCTGATCATCGTCAGCCCCGAGGGCGACGTGCAGAACCGCATCATCCAGACCGAACTCCCCTACACGCCGGCGCAGCTGATCGAGGCCGCCAATTTCTTCAACTCGCACTATGCCGGCATGAGCTTCGACACCGTGCGCAGCCACCTGCGGCTTGAGCTGCAGGACCTGCGCCGCGACATGTCGCAGCTGATGCAGGCCGCGGTCGAGGCCGGCAGCGCCGCCGAGGACGAGGACGACGACCACGTCTATATCAGCGGAGAGCGCAAGCTCCTCGAAGTCGACGACCTGGCTTCGAGCATGGACAAGCTGCGGCGCCTGTTCGACGTGTTCGAGCACAAGACCAGCCTGCTGCAGCTGCTGGACGTGTCCAGCCATGCGCAGGGCGTGCAGATCTTTATCGGCGGCGAAAGCCAGCTGGTGCCGATCGAAGACATGGCGGTCATCACCGCGCCGTACGAGGTCGACGGGCAGATCGTCGGCACGCTGGGGGTGATCGGCCCCACGCGCATGGCCTACGAGCGCGTGATCCCGATCGTCGACATTACCGCGCGGTTGCTGTCGAGCGCGCTGAGCCAGAACTAGTGGTCCGGCGTTCCGGTCTGCGCGGCGCCTTTTCCGGCGCGCGGGCTTGGCGCCGGTGCGCCGCGCCCGGCACCGCACCCGTCCCATCCCGGCATCGCGCCAATCCGGAAGCGACATGACGTTTTCTCCCGAACCGGCCTACCAGCACGGCCAGGCGCCGCGCACGGCGATCCTGCTGGTCAACCTGGGCACCCCCGATGCCCCCACGCCCAAGGCGGTGGGGCGCTACCTGAAGCAATTCCTGTCCGACCCGCGCGTGGTGGAGATCCCGCGCGCGGCGTGGCTGCCGCTGCTGTACGGCGTGATCCTGCCGCTGCGCTCGCGCGCGTCGGCGCTCAAGTACGAATCGATCTGGCTGCGCGAGGCGCATATGACGGGCTCGCCGCTGCTGGTCTACAGCGAGCGCCAGGCGCATGCGCTGCAGCGGCTGCTGCACCAGAACGGCCACGACGTGACGGTGGCGTGCGCGATGCGCTACGGCAACCCGTCGATCGCCTCGGTGATGGAAGCGCTGCGCCGCCAGGGCTGCGAGCAGGTGCTGGTGCTGCCGATGTATCCGCAATACTCGGGCACCACCACGGCCACCGCCTTCGACGAAGTGTTCCGGGTGCTGGGCCAGTGGCGCAACCAGCCGGAGCTGCGGCTGGTCAAGCATTTCCATGACCATCCTGGGTATATCTCGGCGCTGCGGCAGCAGGTAGCCGCCTACTGGAGCCGGCACGGCATGCCGGATTTCGGCCAGGGCGACAAGCTGATCCTGTCGTTCCACGGCGTGCCGCGGCGCACGCTGGAACTGGGCGATCCCTACCACTGCGAGTGCCTGAAGACCGGCCGCCTGCTGGGCGAGGCGCTTGGCCTGCAGCCGGGGCAGTATCAGGTGACGTTCCAGTCGCGCTTCGGCAGGGCCGAGTGGCTGCAGCCCTATACCGCGCCGACGCTGGCGGAGCTGGGCAAGGTCGGGGCCGGGCGCGTGGACGTGTTCTGCCCGGGCTTTCCGGCGGACTGCATCGAAACCCTGGAAGAAATCGCCATGGAAGGTCAGACTGAGTTCAAGGTCGCGGGCGGCAAGGACTTCCACTTCATTCCATGCATGAACGATGCCGCGCCGTGGGTGGCGGCGATGGCGGAGATCGCGCTGCAGCACCTGCAGGGCTGGCCGCTCGCCACGCCGCATGCGCATGAACTGGAAGCGCGGCGCACGCGTGCGCAGGCGCGGGGAGCGGCGGCATGAATGTGGATTTCGAGGCGGATGCGCGCCAGCGCATCGACAAATGGCTGTGGTGCGCGCGTTTTTTCAAGACGCGCTCGCTCGCGGCCGAAGCGGTGGAGCGCGGCAAGGTCACGGTCAACGGCCAGTTGTGCAAAAACTCGCGCGAGGTCAAGCCCGGCGACAAGGTTGCGCTGGAGGCACACCAGCAACGCTGGGAGCTCGAAGTGAAGGGCATCGCCGCGGCGCGCGGGCCCGCCCCGGTGGCGCAGACGCTGTACCAGGAAAGTGCCGAGAGCCAGTCGCGCCGGGCCGCCGACGCCGAGCGCCGGCGCCTGCAGCCTGAGCCCTCGGCGCAGATCCAGGGGCGCCCGACCAAGCGCGATCGCCGCCGCATCGACGACTTCAATGGCTGAGATGGCAGCGCGGCGGCACCGTTGCCGGTGCCGCCGCGCGTTGGATCGCCAGGTGGGCAGCTTATTCCTGCGCGACCTCCTGGCTGACGAAGGGAACGATGTAGTGCTTGAACACCGCCTTGCCGCTGCCATACTCCGTATCGCGCGGGGTGAAGGCGCCGGACAGGCAGATAAAGGCGGTCATGACCGTCAGTGCGGCCACGAGGCACAGCGTCACGACTGGGAGCTTATGCATGGCCAACCTTTCGGAAGCGGCACAAAAATGAACCATCTCCTGGGCCCTCGCCATTTTTGTCATTTTTCTTACTAAGAATCTTAGTGAGCGCGCTGACGCAAAGCAATAAGGCGTCGATTGCAACAGGCGAGGCTTTGTAACCGTGTGTTTCGGCGTCGCGCCGGCGCCACTCTTGAAATGCGGCGAGCTGCCACCACCTGCATCGGACACACGCCGATTTACCACCCGCGGCCAGCCCCACGGCGGGCCGCGACACTGCATTGATACGGATCGACATGGAAGACCAGAAGCAGACGCCATCCAACCAGACTGCGACGCCTGCGGGCGATGAGGCGGCCAGCACCGCCACCGCCAGCCCGGAGACCGGCGCGCCTGACACTGCGGCCACCGCCGTGGACGACGTGGCGGCCCAGCTGGCCGCCCTGGAAGCCAAGGCCAGCGAGCATTACGACCTGTACATGCGGGCCGTGGCCGAGGGCGAGAATATCCGCCGCCGGGCGCAGGAAGATGTCGCCAAGGCGCACAAGTTCGCCATCGAGAACTTTGCCGACAACCTGCTGCCGGTCATGGACAGCCTGCAGGCCGCGCTGGCCGACGGCTCCGGCGATATCGCCAAGCTGCGCGAAGGCGTGGAACTGACCGCGCGCCAGCTGGCCGCCGCTTTCGAGCGCGGCAAGATCGTCGAACTCAACCCGGTAGGCGAGAAGTTCGACCCGCACCGCCACCAGGCCATCTCGATGGTGCCGGCAGAGCAGGAGCCCAACACCGTGGTGACCGTGCTCCAGCGCGGCTACACCATTGCCGACCGCGTGCTGCGCCCGGCGCTGGTCACGGTGGCGGCGCCGAAGTAAGCCGCCGCCCCTGCCGTCCCGCCACGGCCCGACGCCCGGTGCCTGCCGGCCCGGGCGTTCGTCATTGGCTGCGTGCCGCCTCCGGCGCGAACCGCATCAGGAGCGAACCATGAGCACCGAACCGCAAGCCGGCGCGCCGGATCCGTCCGCGGCCCCGCATCTGGACCACCGCGCCTTTGACGCCTTTGCCATGCGCGAGGTCGACGACACCACCATCGACGGCGCCATCGCGGCCGCTGGCGACGCACTGGTGTGCGTGTTCTTCTGGGGTGTGGACTGCTTCAACTGCGAAATGGCCAAGAAGGCGATGCTGGCCAATCCCGAGCCGGTGCGCGCGCTGGACCTGCACTGGCTGCATGCCAACGTCTATGCGCACCCGGAGCTGGGACGGCGTTTCGGCCTGCATGGCATCCCGATGTTCATGTTCTTCCAGAACGGCAAGAAGCTGGGCCGCGCCACCGGCTGGCACGGCCACGGGCAGTTTGCCGCGGCCGTGGCCAATGCGCGCCTGAAGGCCAGCGGCAAGCCGCTGGCGGGCTAGCGCAGCCCCGGCTTCAGCGCGTCAGCGCATAGCCGATGCGGAACTGCCACGGCAGCTTGTGGTTGTAATCGAGCAGGCTTTCGCCATAGCCGACGAAATATCCCGCCATCAGGTACCCCGCCGTGCCGGGGATCAGCCGCGCCATCGGGTAGGTCAGCTGCGCGTCGACGCTGCCGTACCACTTGCGCGTGCCCTTGCGCAGCGTCGCCGAGAACTCCCATGAGTCCGGCCGCCCATAGGCGATGCCCAGGTCCATGAAGCCGCGGTAGTGGGCGATGTCCGGGTTGTCGGCCTTTTCCACATAGGCATAGAGCTTGGGCGCGACGCGCCAGTGCCAGTCGTTCTGGTCGCCGAAATAGAAGGTCGGCTTGACGAACACCGTGTTGATGCTGCGCGATTCCACGCCGTTGCGGCCGTTGGATTCATGCTCCAGGCCGGTGGCCAGCGACATCCGGCTGATCACGCTGTTGCGCACGCCGGTATCCGACAGGTAGTAGAACAGGCTGGGCCGGTAGTTGGTGTCGCGGAACGGTGCCGAATCTTCGTTCAGGTCCCACAGCGAGAACTGGGTATAGCTGAAGTAGAGGTTGTCGAACAGCCGCTTCGACGCAGGATCCTCGCCCTCGAAGATGCGGTACTTGAAGCTGAACTGGAACTTGGCGTTGGCGCCGCCGTGCGCGCCGACCATGAAGTACATCGGGTCGTGGAACGACAGCCGGGCGCTGTCGCGCAGGTCGGCCGGGGCGGGGGCCGTGGCCTCTGCCGTGGTGATCCCGGTCACCGGCACGGGCGCGCTGTCGGCAGATTCAGGGCTGTCCACAACCGCGGCCGGCGCCTGGCTGGCCACCGGCGGCGTCGACGTGGCCGCCTCCCCCGGCTGCGGCAGCCGGTTCAGCGTGACCAGCACCGGCGCGGCGTCGATGCCGGTGGCATCGAGCCGCACCTGGCCGCGCAGCACCGGCGGCAGCGCCACGGTGTAGCGGATGGCGCGATGCTCGCCGCGGCGCAGGTTGACCACGGCGGGGCCGGAGACCTCGCGCCACAGCACCAGTCGTACCGGCGCCAGCAGGTCGCCGGAGGCGGTCACTTCGAGTGTGTCGGGAATACGGTAGCGGCGCGTGGTGTTGTCGGCCGACACCACCAGGGTCAGCGTCAGCGGCTGGTTGCCGTCGATCACGCGTGGCGGCTGCAGCAGCGCCACGCCGGCGTGGCCGGCCAGCGGCCAGGCCAGCATCAGCGACAGGCAGAGCGGGGCGACGGCACGGCTGGCTGGCGCCAGGCGCTGCCGCGAGAAAAAAGCAGTAGGGGGCATGAAGATGCGCGACGTTGCCGGGTGATGGCAACGCAACTAGGGGAAAACTCGGAGCCCAAAGCCTACCACGCACGCCCAAAAGGGTTGTGAGGAATTGTACGCTGCACTTTTTGCGCGAACCGGCGGGACGCCGTCACCGGTTGGCGCGGCGCTTGACGCAGTCGACGTAGTGGTCGCCGTCCGGCGGCTGGCCGGTGCGCTGCGCCTGCCACAGCATCTCGCCCAGGCATTCCATCACCTGGTGCTGGGCTTCGTGCGGGGAATCGAGCCGGCGCGCCAGCGCCTCGTAGGCTTGGCGGATGCCGCGCGGCTGGTCGACCGAGACCTGCTCCGAAATCGACAGGTGCATCGACAGGTGCAGGAAGGGATTGGTCTGGCCTTGCTCGGGGGTGTAGTCCTGCGCCAGCGCTCCTTCAGTGTCGCGCAGCAGCTCGTGGTACTCGGGATGCTCGCCGATCCAGTCGACCGCGATGGCTTCCAGCGGGGTCAGCACGCCGCCTGCGATCTGCTTCTGCCAGGCGTCGCAGAAGAACCGGCGGACTTCTTCTCGTGAGGGATTGAACATGGTGGCGCCATTGTAGACGACGGGGGCAACCTTTGCCGGCGGCCCGACGGTGGCCGAAATGGCGGCGATGGTCCCAAGTAGAATGCGGGATCGCCGACTCCCTGCCTGCCCGATGAGCCCTTCCGCCCCCAGCGCCCCCACCGCGCCGACTGCTGCCCGCGACAAGCTGGCCGGCGTGCTGCTGATCGCGGTCTCGGCCAGCGCCTTCGGCGCCATGGCGATCTTTGCCCGCTTTGCCTACGCCGCTGGCGCGGACGTGTACGGCCTGCTGCTGGTGCGCTTCCTGCTGGCCGCGGCGGCGCTGGCGTGGGTGATGCGCACGCGCGGCATCGCGCTGCCGCCGTGGCGGCGCGTGCTGGCGCTGGCGGCGATGGGGGGCATCGGCTATGTCGGCCAGTCGTTCTGCTTTTTCAGCGCGCTCAACCATGCGCAGGCCAGCCTGGTGGCGCTGCTGCTGTACCTGTACCCGCTGTTCGTCACCATCCTCGCGGCCATTTTCCTGAAAGAGCGGCTGACCACCGCCGCGGTGGTGGCACTGGTGCTGTGCTCGGTGGGTGCCGGGCTGACGGTCGGCGGCGGCGCGG
This sequence comes from Cupriavidus nantongensis, assembly GCF_041726985.1. Taxonomy (GTDB): domain Bacteria; phylum Pseudomonadota; class Gammaproteobacteria; order Burkholderiales; family Burkholderiaceae; genus Cupriavidus; species Cupriavidus nantongensis_A. The sequence continues at coordinate 1,112,524 of NZ_CP168303.1, forward strand.
GCTCGCCGCTGGGCATCGCGCTGGGGCTGGCGGCGGCGGTGATCTATTCCGTCTACATCATCGTCGGCGCGCGCCTGACCGCCGGCGTCAATCCGATCGCCACCACCACCGTGATCTGCACCGCGGCGGCGCTGGTCTACGGCGCCGTCGGCGTGCTGCGCGCCGGTGCGGGCACGCCGCCGCAGTTTCCGGCCGATGCCGGCGGATGGCTGGCACTGGCGGGAATCGCGCTGCTGTCGACCGTGCTGGCGATCCTGACCTTCTTTGCCGGGCTGCAGCGGCTGGGCGCGGCGCAGGCGTCGATGCTGTCGACGCTGGAGCCGGTGGTCACCGTGGTGCTGGCGGCCCTGCTGCTGGGCGAGCAGATCGGCGCGGCACAGGCAGTGAGCGGCGGCCTGATCCTGGCGGGCGTGCTGTGGCTGACCCGCCGCGGCAGCGCGCCCGCCCCGGCGCGCGCCGACATGCAAGGGAATTGAACGGCTTGCTCAAAGGCACTGTCGTGGAGCACGCCGGCGCTTGGGTACAATCGCGCCTTCTCTTACCTCCCGTACAGAAAGGACGAGCATGTCCCAGACGATCGACCACGCCGCGCTGGCGCAACTGTTCACCGAAGCCCGCACGCACAACGTGTGGCAGGACCGCCATGTGGACGACGCCGTGCTGCACCAGATCTATGATGCGATGAAGTTCGGGCCGACCGCTGCCAACAGCAGCCCCGCGCGCATCGTGTTCGTCAAGAGCGCCGCCGAAAAGGCGCGCCTGGTGGATTGCGTGTCGGCTGGCAACGTCGACAAGACGCGTTCGGCGCCGGTGACCGCGATCATCGCCTTCGACACCGCCTTCCACGACCAGCTGCCCAAGCTGTTCCCGCACGCCGACGCCCGCTCCTGGTACGCCGGCAACGACGCGAAGATCGCCCGCGACGCGCTGATGAACAGCTCGCTGCAGGGCGGCTACTTCATCCTCGCGGCGCGCGCACTGGGCCTGGACTGTGGCCCGATGGGCGGCTTCGACCCCGACAAGGTCAACGCGGCGTTCTTCCCGGACGGCAAGTGGCAGGTCAACTTCCTGTGCAACCTGGGCTATGGCGTGGCCGACAAGCTGTATCCGCGCGGCCCGCGCCTGTCGTTCGACGAAGCCTGCCGCATCGTCTGAGCGCGCTGCTTGCCAGAGAACAAAAAAAGCGACCCGTGGTGGTCGCTTTTTTTCTTGGGCCTTGCCTGGCGCAGCGGTCAGGCGGTCCATTCCTGCATGGGGTTGCAGGCCAGGTAGCGCCGCGGCTCGCCGATGCCGAGCCGTGCGCGCGCCGCGTCGATCGGTTCGTGCAGCAGCTTCTCGTAATCCTCGCCCAGCAGCCAGCCGGCGCGGCGGCCCAGCCGGTAGCCCTCCAGCACGGCGCGCGCAAAGGCCAGGCTGCCGGTCACGCGCAGGCTCTTCAGCGACGCGGCGATGGCGATGATGGCCCAGCCCCTGCCGCCGGTCTGCGCGTAGCTGAATGCCACCAGCGCGGCTTCGCCCAGGCTTTCGTCGGCGCGGTAGCCGGTCAGCACGTGCCAGATATCGTGGATATCGCGCGTGCGCCGGCCGAACCACAGGTAGGCGTCCTCGAGCACCGGTTCCTGGTCCAGATTAGACACCTTGGCCAGCCCGTCCGCGCTGTATCCGGTCCGTTCGAGGAAGGCGCGATAGGCGGCGCCGACCGTGCCCGGCGCGAAGCGGGCCACGTAAGCGGGATCGGACAGGCGCTCGGCCAGTTCGATACGCTGGTAGACCATGCGGCGCCCGTCGTGCGTGGCCAGCAGGCGGTTGAAATTGCGCGGCATCGACGGGCCGTTGAGTGCGCGCATGATGCGGAATACCTGCTCGGTGTCGTTGCCGTCCGCCATCAGCTTGCGCACGGCGCGCAGCGCGGCGAAGAGATCCTGCTTGTAGGGGTTGGAACCCGTCGTGGTGGCCATGGGCGTCTCCCGGGATCAGGCGAATTGAGGCGGCTGCGGCGCGTACACCTGCATCCGCGCGGCCGCAGCGCGCACGAAATCGACGCTGGTGGCGATGGCGGTCACCGGCAGCATATGCCCGCCGCTGACCAGCGTCAGCGTGGCGCCTGGCACCTTGGCCACCAGCGCTTCGCCATGCTCGGCGAAGTCGAGGATGCGGTCGTCGCGGCCGTACAGCACGCTGACCGGCACGCGCAGCGTGCCGTAGTCGGGCAGCAGCGCCGGCAAGCTTTGCGCGGCGCCGATCAGGTCCTCGGACGCCGCCAGGAAATGGCGCGGGCGCAAGGCCAGCAGGCCGCCGCCGCGGGTCGGGAAGTCCTCCGGCACCGGGTCGGGGCCGAACACGATGTCCATGACCTCGGCGCGATGGCGGATCGACATCGGCACCACCAGGGTCCAGGCCAGCAGCCGGCGCTGCCATGCGCGCGGCACGGTCATGGCCCGAAACACCGGCGAGATTTCCCTGGGCGGATGCGTCAGTGGTGCGATCAGCGCCAGCCCGCCGACGCGTTCCGGATGGCGCACGGCCAGCGCCAGCGCAATCGCGCCGCCCAGCGAATGGCCCACCACCAGCGGCCGTTCCAGGCCCAGCCGGTCGCACAGCGCGGCGAGCGTGTCGGCCTGCGCGCGCAGGTCGGCGGCGCTGCCGGGCGTGCGCGTGGAATGGCCCGCGCCGGGGCGGTCGACGGCGATGACGCGGAAGCTCTCTGCCAGCGGCGCAATCATGCCGTAGCCGAAGTTCTCGAGCTGGCCCGACAGGCCATGCACCAGCAGCAGCGCCGGACCTTGCCCGCGCTCCACCACATGCAGCCGTGCGCCGGGCACGTCGATAAAGCGGCCCGGCGGCGGCATCGCGGCTTCGATGCGGCGTGCGGTGCGCCACGTGTAGTGCCATAGCGCGGCGCCTGACAGCAGTAGCAGCGCCAGCAGCACGGCCAGCGCGATGAGCGCGACGGTCATGGCTGCACCTCGCTGGCGGCGACGGCCGCGACGGTGTTGGCGCCCGTTGCCTCCTGCGCGTTGCGCGGCTCGCGCAGCGCCGGTGGCGCGCCGAACTGCAGCACGCCATCGGCGATGCGTCCGTGCCGGATCGTCAGCAGGTCTTTGAAGTAGTTCTGGTGCACACGCCACGGCTTGCGGTCGCCCTGGCGCGGCAGCACGCCGGCGGCGCGCTGCACATAGCCCGAGGTGAAATCCAGGAACGGCGTGGGCTGCACCGCCACGGGCGCGCGCGGCACGGCGATGCGGTGGCCATGGCGGTCCATGTGGCGCAGCAGGCGGCAGACGTACTCGGCGGTCAGGTCGGCCTTGAGCGTCCACGAGGCGTTGGTGTAGCCGAACGCCAGCACCAGGTTGGGCACGTCGCTGAGCATCATGCCCTTGTAGGCCAGGCAGTCGGCGGGGCGGCGCGGCTGGCCGTCGACGGTGAGCGCAATGTCGCCCAGCATGTTCAGCTTTAGTCCGGTGGCCGTCACCACGATATCGGCATCGAGCGACTTGCCGCTGGCGAGTTCGATGCCGTGTTCGGTGAAGCGTTGGATAGTGTCGGTCACCACCGAGGCGCTGCCCTCGCGCAGCGCGCGGAACAGGTCGCCGTCGGGCACCAGGCACAGGCGCTGGTCCCACGGCTTGTAGCGCGGCGTGAAATGCGTCGCCACGTCGAAGCCCGGCGGCAGCTGCGCCGCGGCCATGCCGACCAGGCGCGCCTTGACGCGTTCCGGCCGGCGCCGCGCCAGCTGGAAAAAGGTCATGCCGAGCAGCACGTTCTTCCAGCGTGTGGCGGTGTAGGCCAGCCGCTCCGGCAGCACGCGCCGCAGGGTGCGCGCAATGGCGTCCTCGCCCGGGCGCGACACGATATAGGTGGGCGAGCGCTGCAGCATGGTCACGTGCGCCGCGCGGGCGGCCATCGCCGGCACCAGCGTGACCGCAGTGGCGCCGCTGCCGATTACCACCACGCGCTTGCCGGCGTAGTCCAGCGACTCGTCCCAGAACTGCGGGTGCACGATGCGGCCGCGAAAACGATCCTCGCCCTCGAACGCGGGACGGTGCCCCTCGGCATAGCTGTAGTAGCCGGCGCAGACATAGAGCAGGCGCGCGCGCAAGCGCACCCGGCTGCGGTCGGCGCTGCGTTCGGCTTCGACGGTCCAGCATGCGTCGGCGCTGTCCCACGCCGCGCTGACCACGCGGTGGCCGAAGCGGATCTGGCGCGTGATGCCGGCTTCTGCGGCGGTCTCGCGGATATAGGCGCGGATCGACGGGCCGTCGGCGATGGCCTTGGCGCCGCGCCAGGGCTTGAAGCGGTAGCCCAGTGTGTACATGTCCGAGTCCGAGCGGATGCCGGGGTAGCGGAACAAGTCCCAGGTGCCGCCGATGGCGTCGCGCGCCTCGAGGATGGCGTAGCGCTTGCCGGGGCAGCGCCGTTGCAGCTGGCGCGCCGCGCCGATGCCGGACAGGCCGGCGCCCACGATCAGCACATCGAGAACTGCGTCATCGGAACTGGCATCGCGCATGGGGAGGCATCCGGACGAGTGGTGTTTCTGACAACATAGATTGTCAGAAGCGATCCGGCAAGTTTCGTGACCATAGGGAATGCCATAATGGCGCGCATGACCCCCGAGCTGACTCCCGCGCGCCGCTATCGCGGCGCCGAAGCCGAAGAGCGCCGTGCCCAGCGCCGCGCACAACTAATTGCCGCGGCCGTGCAGGTCTACGGCGAGCGCGGTTACCAGAACGCCACCGTCAAGGCCGTGTGCGAAGCCGCGGGCCTGACCGAGCGCTATTTCTACGAGTCATTCGCCAACAGCGAGGCCTTGCTGCTGGCATCGTTTCAAACGGTGACGCACCGCCTGCTGCACACCCTGGTGCAGGCGGGCGAGGCGGCCGGCAACGACGGCGCGCAACGGGCCCTGGCGATGCTGCGCGCCTATTTCGGGGCGCTGCAGCGCGAACCGCGCTCGGCGCGGGTATTCCTGGTGGAGATCCGCGGCGTCAGCAAACTGGTCGACGGCGCGCTGGCCGATTCACTGGATGAATTTGGCGGGCTGCTGGCGCAGGCGCTGCTGCCGCCCGGACGCGAGCGTGACCCGCTGCTGACGGCGGGCGTGGCGGGCGGCGTGGTCCATCTTGCCGTGCGCTGGATCCGCCACGGCTACAGTCCTGATGTCGACGTGGTCGCGCGCACCGCGCTGCAGCTGGCGCTGGTGCTGGCGCACTCGCCCGACCCGGCGCCCGAGCCGGCCGCGGCTACAGCTGCGGCGCCGGGGTTTTCTCCCTGAACTCGCACAGCGTTTCGATCGCGCAGTGCCAGCACTCCGGCTTGCGCGCCTTGCACACGTAGCGGCCGTGCAGGATCAGCCAGTGATGGGCGTCGTGCAGGAATTCATGCGGCACGCATTTGAGCAGCTTCTGCTCGACAATGTCGACGTTCTTGCCCGGCGCCAGGCCGGTGCGGTTGGAGACGCGAAAGATATGCGTGTCGACGGCGATGGTGGGCTGGCCGAACGCGGTGTTGAGCACCACGTTGGCGGTCTTGCGGCCCACGCCCGGCAGCGCCTCCAGCGCTTCGCGCTCCGCCGGCACCTTGCCGCCATGGCGCTCGACCAGGATGCGGCAGGTCTCGATCACATGCTTGGCCTTGGTCTTGTAGAGGCCGATGGTCTTGATGTATTCGCTCAGGCCGGCTTCGCCCAGCTCCAGCATCTGCCGCGGGGTATGCGCGACCGGGAACAGCCGGCGCGTGGCCTTGTTCACGCCCACATCGGTGGCCTGCGCCGACAGCAGTACGGCGATCAGCAGCTCGAACGGCGAGCTGTACTCCAGTTCCGTGGTCGGGGCCGGATTGACTTCGCGCAGCGTCTCGAAGATGGCACGGCACTTGGCAGCGTTCATGATGCTTTTTTCGGGTCGTTGGCCGGGTCGTGCGCGGGATGGGGATCGTCCTGCCGCGGCGTCAGCCCGGCGCGCGCGCGCCGCGCTTCGGCGGCATCGATCTGCGCCTGCACCCCGGCCGACACGTTGTCGGTATTGCGCGGCCGCGCGGCCTGCTGCTTCTGCCGCGCGCGTTCGATCGCGGCCTGGATGATGGCGCGCTTGCGTTCCTGCGCGGCGCGCTCGGCATCGTTCTCCGGCGCTTCGGCCTGGACCGCAGCGAGCTTGGCGGCGGCCTTGGCGGCCAGGCGCGCATCGTTCTCCTCGCGCTCGCGCACCAGCCGCGCGTTGCGCGCCAGGTAGCGCTCGTGCGCGGCATCGGCCTGCGCCTGCGACCACGCGTCCCAGCCGGTGCGCGTGCCGGTGACGGGGACCATGTCGATGCAGTCGACCGGGCAGGGCGGCACGCACAGGTCGCAGCCGGTGCACAGCTCGGGGATCACGGTATGCATCTGCTTGGCGGCGCCGGCGATGGCGTCGACCGGGCAGGCCTGGATGCAGAGCGTGCAGCCGATGCACAGGCTCTCGTCGATGCGGGCGACCGCGCGCGGCTGCTCGGTGCCGCGTTCCGGATCGAGCGGCAGGGGTTCGGTGCCGAGCAGCGCGGCCAGGCGTGCGATCCCCTGCGCGCCGCCGGGCGGGCAGCGGTTGCAGGCGGCTTCGCCGCTGGCCATGGCCTCGGCATAAGGGCGGCAGCCGTTGAAGCCGCACTTGGTGCACTGGGTCTGCGGCAGCAGCGCCTCGAGACGATCGGCGAGGGATTTGACGGCGGGATTCACGACAACGGACAGCAATTCAGGGGACAAGAGCGGGGTCAAAACCAGCGCCAGCGCATCACGGCGCAGCACGGCAACGGGCAAAGCACGAAATTTGCGCGATGCTGTGAGCGGTTGGCGACATAACGGCGGCCCTTACGGGGCGGACAATGTGCTGGCGGCCCCTGCGGCACCGGGGTCTCTGCGGACCCTGCGGTTTTCGCGCCGCAAGGATTATCCCCGATTTCGCCGGCGGACAGAAACGGCGATGATGCGCGTCGCGCGGCCGGATTGCCGCATTCCGGCCTGTGCCATAATCCGCGCAACGATCGACCACACCTCATGTCAACAGAGCCCAAGACCAAACGCGACCCGGAAGGGACGCGCCGACGCATCCTCGCTGCGGCCACCGAGGAATTCGCCAAGGGTGGTCTGGCCGGCGCCCGCGTCGACCAGATTGCCCGGCGCGCGGAAACCAACGAGCGCATGCTGTATTACTACTACGGCAGCAAGGAGGGCCTGTTCCTGGCGGTGCTGGAGAAGCAATACGCCAACTTCCGCGCCGCCGAAGAGCAACTGCACCTGGTCGACGAGGACCCGGTCGAGGGCGTGCGCACGCTGGCCCGCTTTGTCTGGGACTGGTACTACGAGCACCCCGAGTTCATCCGCCTGGTCAACAGCGAGAACCTGCACGAGGCGCGGCACCTGAAGAAATCGTCGCAGCTGCAGCAACTGATCAACCCGGTGGTCGACGTGCTTGCCGACGTGATCCGGCGCGGCCAGCAGCAGGGGCTGTTCCGCGACCATATCGACGTGCCGCAGTTCTACCTGACGATTTCCGCGCTGGGCTACTACGTGCTGTCGAACCGCTACACCATCAGCGCCGTGATAGGCCGCGACGTGGCTTCGCAGCAGGAGCACGAGCGCTTTGCCGAACTGCACACCGACATGCTGCTGAGCTATCTGAAGAAGCCCTGAGCCGCCGCCAGCGCTGCCATACGGAAACGCCCGCTTGCGCGGGCGTTCTTTTTACTTGCTGGCCACGGCCACCGGGGCCTGGTGGTACTTGCGGATAAAGTCGCGCAACTGCGGGTAGATGTCGTCGCGCCAGCGCCGGCCCGAGAAGATACCGTAGTGGCCGCAACGCTCTGCGTTCAGGTGCTGCTTGCGGTTTTTCGGGATGCCGGCGCACAGGTCGTGCGCGGCGGCGGTCTGGCCCGCGCCGGAGATATCGTCCAGTTCGCCCTCGATCGTCATCAGCGCGGTGCCCTTGATATCCTGCGGGCGCACCGGCTTGCCGTCGATGGCCCAGGTGCCGTTGGCCAGGCGGAATTCCTGGAATACCTCGCGGATGGTATCGAGGTAGTACTCGGCGGCCATGTCGAGCACCGCGTTGTATTCGTCGTAGAAGCGCACGTGGGCCTCGGCGTCGTCGGCATCGCCCTCGACCAGGCTCAGGTAGTAGTCATAGTGCGACGACAGGTGCCGGTCCGGGTTCATCGCGACGAAGCCGGCATGCTGCAGGAAGCCCGGGTAGACGCGACGGCCGTGGCCGGGGTAGTTGGCCGGCACGGTGTAGATGACGTTGTTCTCGAACCACTCGTAGGACTTGTTCGTCGCCAGCGAGTTGACCGCGGTCGGGCTTTTGCGCGCGTCGATCGGGCCGCCCATCATGGTCATGGTGCGCGGCGTCTTCTCGCCGGCCGACGCCATCAGGGAAATCGCGGCCAGCACCGGTACCGTGGGCTGGCACACCGAGATCACGTGCAGGTTCTCGGCGCCGATATGGCGGATGAATTCCTGGATGTAGTAGATGTAGTCCGACAGGTGGAAGGCGCCTTCCTCGACCGGCACCATGCGCGCGTCGATCCAGTCGGTGACGTAGACCTTGTGGTCCTGCAGCAGCGTGCGCACGGTGTCGCGCAGCAGCGTGGCATGGTGGCCCGACAGCGGCGCGGCCACCAGCACCACCGGCTCGTCCTTGAGCAGCTTGATGGTCTCGGGGTCGTCGGCATAGCGCTTGAAGCGCAGCAGCTTGCAGAAGGGCTTCTCCAGCACGGTCTGCTCGACGATGGGGATGTCGCGCCCGTTGGAGCGCACCGACTTGATATCGAACGCCGGTTTTTCGTATTCCTTGCCGAGCCGGTACAGCAGTTCGTAGCCGGCGGCCAGGCGCGGCGCGCCAGGTACCAGCGACATCGGGCTGAGGGGGTTGGTGAAGGTCTTGGCGGTCGCCTGGGCCCACGCGGTGAGCGGGTGCAGGATCGAGCGCTGGAACTCATGCAGTTGATAGAGCATGCCGTTTCTGCCTGGTCTTACTGAGGATGCGTACCACCAAGTAACAATGTACTGACAATACACCTTGGATCGTGTGGCGCCGATTATGCCTGAATCGAACGACCGTGCTAACGATCTTGCTTTGCAGCATATACCTTAAAGTACTTCCCTATGCGCGGAACACAATAAGGCATAGGCCTGATTTTTCCGTGACAACGTCCTACAACATCGCAAACAAATGCAAAAAGCGGCCGAAGCCGCTTTTTTGCTATTGCATTGTGACGTGCACGCCAGTTGCCGCCCGTTGCGGTGCGGCAACTGTTGCCGGTGTTACATCACCGCCGCGATGGCGTCGACCACCGCATCGATGTTGCGGCTGTTCAACGCCGCTACGCAAATGCGGCCGGTGCCGACGGCGTAGATGCCGTGCTCGTTGCGCAGGCGGTCGACCTGGGCCGAGGTCAGGCCCGAGTACGAGAACATGCCGCGCTGGGCCTTGACGAAGGAGAAGTCGCCCGGCACGCCCTTGGCGGCCAGCTTGTCGACCAGCGCGTGGCGCATCAGCTTGATGCGGTCGCGCATTTCGGCCAGTTCTTCTTCCCACATGGCGCGCAGTTCCGGGCTGTTCAGCACGGTCGCGACCACGGTGCCGCCGTGGGTCGGCGGGTTCGAATAGTTGGTGCGGATCACGCGCTTGACCTGCGACATCACGCGCTGGGCTTCTTCCTTGCTGGTGGTGACGATCGACAGCGCGCCGACGCGCTCGCCGTACAGCGAGAAGCTCTTGGAGAACGAGCTCGACACGAAGAACGGCAGGCCCGAGTCCGCGAACAGGCGTACCGCGGCGCCATCGGCGTCGATGCCGTCGGCAAAGCCCTGGTAGGCCATGTCGAGGAACGGGATCAGGTTGCGTTCCTTGACCAGTTCCACCACCTGCTTCCATTGCTCGGGCGACAGGTCGACGCCGGTCGGGTTGTGGCAGCAGGCGTGCAGCACGACGATGGTGTTGGCCGGGAACGACTTCAGCGATTCCACCATGCCGGCGAAGTTCAGGCCGTGGCTAGGGGCGTCGTAGTAGGCGTAGTTGACCACCGGGAAGCCGGCGGATTCGAACAGCGCGCGGTGGTTTTCCCAGCTCGGGTCGCTGATGGCGACCTTGGCGTCCGGGTACAGGCGCTTCAGGAAGTCGGCGCCGATCTTCAGCGCGCCGGTGCCGCCAAGTGCCTGGGCCGTCACCACGCGGCCTTCCGTGATCAGCGGCGATTCCTTGCCGAACAGCAGCGTCTGCACCGCCTGGTCATAGGCCGCGATGCCTTCGATCGGCAGGTAGCCGCGCGGGGTGGCGGTGGTCAGACGGGCTTTTTCTGCCTCCTGGACGGCGCGCAGCAGCGGGATTTTCCCTTCGTCGGTGAAGTACACGCCAACGCCCAGGTTGACCTTGGTCGCGCGGGTGTCGGCATTGAAGGCTTCGTTGAGGCCCAGGATCGGGTCGCGCGGGGCCATCTCGACGGCAGAAAACAAACTCATTTGGAATCTCGTGGTCGGCTATGTGAAAAACGGAAGGCGTAGAATGCTCCGTACTGCGCTGGAGGCTGGCAGGCCCGGCCGCGCTCTTCTTGGCTTGAAGCGGGGGCTGACAACCCCAAGATTCTAGCGTAATCCGCCCGTTTTCCTCAGGTATTTCCCTAGTCACGCCCCTATGACGAACCTTGCCGAAGCCGCGCCGGCCCTGGACGAAGACAAATTCGTCACATTTCCCGGCTCCCCGTTCCAGTTGTACCAGCCGTTCCCGCCCGCCGGCGACCAGCCCGAGGCAATCCGGCAGCTGGTGGAGGGGGTGGAGGACGGCCTGTCGTTCCAGACCCTGCTGGGCGTCACCGGCTCGGGCAAGACCTTCACCATGGCCAATGTGATCGCCCGCATGGGGCGGCCGGCCATCGTGTTCGCGCCCAACAAGACGCTGGCGGCGCAGCTCTACGCGGAATTCCGCGAGTTCTTCCCGCGCAATGCCGTCGAGTACTTCGTCAGCTACTACGACTACTACCAGCCCGAGGCCTACGTCCCGCAGCGCGACTTGTTTATCGAGAAGGACTCGTCGATCAACGAGCATATCGAGCAGATGCGGCTGTCGGCGACCAAGAGCCTGCTGGAGCGCCGCGACACCGTCATCGTCGCGACCGTGTCGGCGATCTACGGTATCGGCAACCCGACCGAATACCACCAGATGATTCTTACGCTGCGGGCCGGCGACAAGATCAGCCAGCGCGATGTGATCGCGCGCCTGATTGCGATGCAGTACACCCGCAACGAGACCGACTTCCAGCGCGGCACCTTCCGCGTGCGCGGCGACACCATCGACATCTTCCCGGCCGAGCACGCCGAGATGGCGGTGCGGCTGGAGATGTTCGACGACGAAGTCGAGTCGCTGCATTTCTTCGATCCGCTGACGGGGCGGGTGCGGCAGAAGATCCCGCGCTTCACGGTCTACCCGTCGAGCCACTACGTGACCCCGCGCGAGACCGTGCTGCGCGCGATCGAGGCAATCAAGGCCGAACTGCGCGAGCGGCTCGAGTTCTTCCACAAGGAAAACCGTCTGGTGGAAGCGCAGCGGCTGGAGCAGCGCACCCGCTTCGATCTCGAGATGCTGTCCGAGCTGGGCTTCTGCAAGGGCATCGAGAACTATTCGCGGCACCTGTCCGGCGCACGCCCCGGCGACCCGCCGCCGACGCTGGTCGACTACCTGCCGCCCGACGCGCTGATGTTCCTGGACGAGTCGCATGTGCTGATCGGCCAGCTCAACGGCATGTACAACGGCGACCGCGCGCGCAAGACCACGCTGGTCGAATATGGCTTCCGGCTGCCGTCGGCGCTGGACAACCGGCCGCTCAAGTTCGACGAGTTCGAACGCAAGATGCGCCAGGTGATGTTCGTCTCCGCGACGCCGGCGCAGTTTGAACAGGAGCACGCTGGCCAGGTGGTGGAGCAGGTGGTGCGGCCGACCGGCCTGGTCGACCCGATCATCATGGTGCGCCCGGCGACCACGCAGGTGGATGACCTGTTGTCCGAGATCCATGTGCGGGTCGAGGCCGGCGAGCGCGTGCTGGTGACCACGCTGACCAAGCGCATGGCCGAGCAACTGACCGAGTTCCTGACCGAGAATGGTGTCAAGGTGCGCTACCTGCACTCGGATATCGATACCGTCGAGCGCGTCGAGATCATCCGCGACCTGCGCCTGGGCACCTTCGACGTGCTGGTCGGCATCAACCTGCTGCGGGAGGGGCTGGACATCCCCGAGGTCTCGCTGGTGGCGATCCTCGACGCGGACAAGGAAGGCTTCCTGCGCGCCGAGCGCTCGCTGATCCAGACCATCGGCCGCGCCGCGCGCAACGTCAACGGCACCGCGATCCTGTACGCGGACCGCATGACCGACTCGATGAAGAAGGCCATCGACGAAACCGAGCGCCGCCGCGCCAAGCAGATCGCCTTCAACGAAGCCAACGGCATCACGCCGCGCGGAGTGGTCAAGCGCATCAAGGACATCATCGACGGCGTCTACAACGTCAGCGACGCGCGGGCCGAGCTGCAGGCGGCGCAGGAGCAGGCCCGCTACGAGGAGATGAGCGAAAAGCAGGTCTCCAAGGAGATCAAGCGGCTGGAGAAGCTCATGCTCGACCATGCGCGCAACCTGGAGTTCGAACAGGCGGCGCAGGTGCGCGACCAGCTGGCCAAGCTCAAGGCGCAGGTGTTCGGCGCCAGCGGCGAAGGCGCGCTGCCGCCTGCCTGATACGCCGCAACGCCGGGCGCGCTTCGCCTATAGTGAAATCCTCGGCGGCGCCAGCGCGGAGCAGGGCACAGACCGCTGCAAAGGAGGCACGATGGAACGCCAGTTTGAATACGGCGGCTACGCGGTGGTCGTCACCGCGGTCCCGAATGCCGCCGGCGGCTTTGCCGCGCAGATGCGCATCGCCGACGCGTTCGGCGAACCGACCGGCCCGAGCTTCGAGGCCATCGCCGGCGACGCGCCAACGCCTGAGGCAGCGATCGCGCTGGCGGAGGCGGGCGCGATGCGCGCGATCGACGCGGGCGAGGTCAGCTAGCCCGCCGGCCGGTACCCCATTTTCCGCGGAGAAACCACAAATGACCGACATCGGCGAATGGAAGAAGAAGGTCTATGAGACCCACGAAGTGCAAGTACAGGTCAGGCAGCGTTCACAAAGCGAATGGTCGTACACGGTGCGCGTGTGCCGCCCCGGCACCAACATCCGGGCCGCCGGCACGCTGACCGACAGCTCGCGCATCACCGACCACTACAAGTCGGCCGAGGCCGCGCAGGTGGCCGGGTTTGCGCACGGCGAGCGGTTGGCAAAGCAGCTCGCCTAGCGCCGCGAGCCGCCCGAGCCGTGGCAAGCCGGGCCGGCGGAAAGGGCGGAAGGTAGAATCGCGCCTCCATGCCACCCAGCCAAGCCTTGATTCGATGAAGCCATACGCCATCCTGATGTGTTGCATGGGGAATATCTGCCGTTCCCCCACGGCGGAGGGCGTGCTGCGCGCCAAGCTAGATGACGCCGGACTGGCGGCGCTGGTGGAGCTGGATTCGGCCGGCACGCATGAATACCATCTCGGCCGCGCCCCCGATGCCCGCACCCAGCGCCATGCGTTGCGGCGCGGCTATGACCTGTCGGCGCTGCGCGCGCGCAAGGTCGGCGTGCCGGACTTCGACCGCTTCGACCTGATCCTGGCGATGGACCGCGAGAACCTTGCCGGCCTGCTGAGGCTGCGCCCGGATGCGGGCGACAAGGTGCGGCTGCTGATGAGCTTCGCTACCCGCCACGACGCCGACGAGGTGCCGGACCCGTATTACGGCGAAGGCGATGGCTTCGAGCGCGTGCTCGACTACATCGAAGATGCCTGCGACGGCCTGGTGGCCGAACTGCGCCAGCGCCTGCAGCATCCGGCCGGCTGAACCGGTCCGCTCCCAGCCTACCCGACCCCGCCGCGGCGTCCTGCGCCCGCGGCCGGTGGCCCGATCCTGACGAGAATCCATGCTTCGCAAACTGTTCCGCAAATGGCGCGAGTCGCGCAATGCCAGCCTGCAGCTCGACGCCATCCTGGCCGCGGCCGATCCGGAGGCGCCACTGGCCGAGCGCAACGGCTGGCTGATCGAACTGGCCTTCTGGATCCGCCGCGACGGCGGCCTCGGCGCCGATGCCGACAGCCAGGAGGACGGCGCGCCGCGCCGCCATCCGGAGCACGTGCGCCTGCGCTACCTGCTGCAGGTGCTGGAGCGGCATCCGGACTGGGGCGGGCGCTTTGCGCAGACGGTGCGCAGCCTGCTGCGCGAGAACGATCCTACCGGCCTGTTCTGCGATACCGGCGTGGCGCAGCATCCCGGCTTCGTCAGCGAGATGGTGAGCCGGCTGCAGAGCCGCTTTTTGCCGCCGCCGCCGAACCGCAGCGACATGGCCGCGCTGTTTGCGCTGGTGTTCGTCGGCGACGAGGATGCCGACTGGGTCGAGGCCATCGACGATGCGCTGATGGCGCGGCTGGCCCGCGTGCTGGAAACCGGCCGCGCCGACGGCGAGGCAGCGGGACTGGCGCGCTATCGCGAGGCGCTGGGCCAGACCCTGGCCACCAGCATCGCGGTGCTGGTCAGCCAGGTGCGCGCCACCGGGCTGAGCCAGGCGATCCGCTCGCGGCTGGCGGGACGGGTCGAGGACACCCCGTTCTTCCGCCTGGACGAAGCCATCCAGGCCTTGCGCGAGGACGGCCTGCGCCGCGACGACAACAGCTTCGGCCATCGCCTGAACTACTTCCGCGCGCTGCTCGACGGCTGCCACGCCGCCGCCCGCCAGGTGTACGAAGACCTGGAGGAAAACGGCGTGTCGGTCGAGGTGGTGTTCCAGATCGAGCGCATGAAGGTGCAGCTCGGCCGCATCGAGCTGCTGCTGGCGGCGTGGGTCGAGCCGGGCCGCCCCGGCATGCCGGCGCACCTGGTGGCCGAGCTGATCCGCTCGACCCAGGCGCGGCGCAGCATTGCGCATCTGGCCGGCACTTCGTTCGCGCAGCTGGCGCGCAAGGTGGTGGAGCGCTCGGCCGAGACCGGCGAGCACTACATCACGCGCGACCGCCGCGAATACGCCGAACTGGTGCGCGCCGCGGCGGGCGGCGGCCTGGTCTCGGTGGCCACGGTGTACCTGAAGTTCCTGATCTACGGGCTGCACCTGGACAAGTTCAGCGAGGGCGTGCTGGCCTCGCTCAACTATGCCGGCAGCTTCCTCGCGATCCATTTCGCGCACTTCACGCTGGCGACCAAGCAGCCGGCCATGACCGGGCCCGCGCTGGCGCACCGGCTCGATAACGCGGGGCGGCCGGAGGGGCGCGAGATCTTCGTCGACGACACCGTCGCCATGATCCGCTCCAACGCGGCGGCCATTGCCGGCAACCTGGCGGTGGTGTTCCCGGTGGCGTTGGGCGTGCAGTGGCTGGCGCACCGGCTGCTGGGTACCAACCTGATCACGCCGGCCAAGGCGATCGCCACCATCGAGTCCTTCTCGATCCTGGGGCCGACGCCGCTCTACGCCGCCTTCACCGGCGTGCTGCTGTGGCTGTCGAGCCTGTTCGCGGGCTGGGCCGACAACTGGTTCGCGCTGCACCGCGTGCACGACGTGATGGCGTACCACCGGCGCCTGCAATACGTGCTGGGCCCGCACGGCGCCACGCGGGTGGCGGATTTCTGGAAGCGCAACCTGTCGGGCATCGTCGCCAACGTGTCGCTGGGGCTGCTGCTGGGGCTGGGGCCGGAGATCCTGAGCTTTTTCGGCCCGCATATGGAAGTGCGCCATGTGACGCTGTCGACCGGCTCGGTGGGCGCCGCGATCGGCGTGCTCGGGTGGGATGCGCTGCGCATGCCGGCGCTGTGGCTGGCGGTGGCGGGCATTGCGCTGATGGGCATGCTGAATGTGGCGGTCAGCTTTGCGCTGGCGTTCAATATGGCGCTGCGGTCACGCAATTTGCGGCGCATCGATCGCGCCGAGCTGAGCGCGGCCGTGCGGCGCCGCATCCTGAAACACCCGCTGTCGCTGCTGGTGCCGCCGCGCGCGGCCCCCGCGCATGCGGCTGCAGGCGGGCGCCAGGCCTGAGGATGGAAGTGGTGCGGTGCGGCAGGGGTAGTTGACTGAATTAGTCGGGTACCTTTATACTTGACGGAAACGATCAAGTATTAGCTTCACCCCCACGCTTCACCCCAGAGCCCTGCACCATGAGACTGACCACCAAAGGCCGCTTCGCGGTCACTGCGATGATCGACCTGGCCATGCGCCAGGACCAGGGACCGGTCACGCTCGCCGGCATCAGCCAGCGGCAGAAAATCTCGCTGTCGTACCTGGAGCAGCTGTTCGGCAAGCTGCGCCGGCACGAGATCGTCGAAAGCGTGCGCGGCCCGGGCGGCGGCTACAGCCTTGCGCGCAAGGCCGAGGACGTCACCGTGGCGGACATCATCATCGCCGTGGACGAGCCCCTGGATGCCACCCAATGCGGCGGCAAGGGCAATTGTAACGGAGATGACGGCTCGGGGCGCTGCATGACCCACGAACTGTGGGCCACGCTGAACCAGAAGATGGTCGAGTACCTCGATTCCGTTTCCCTCAAGAACCTGGTGGACCAGCAGCGCGAGCGCCAGCCCGCCGTGCTGCACGACATGCGCGAAGACGCCGCGCAGCCGGTCGCCGCCGCCGCGCGCGGCAAGGCCGACAAGCAGGAAAAACCGGTCCGGGCCAGAATGGTGAATTCAGTTTTCAGCCTGGCGCAGTCCTGAGCGCGCCGGCAAGACAGCAACACAGCGCAGCAACACAGCGATCAGCGGTCCCTTACAAGGCAGTCATAACGATGAGCACCCCACATTTCCCCATCTACATGGATTACTCGGCCACCACGCCGGTGGACCCGCGCGTGGCGGACAAGATGATTCCGTACTTGCGCGAGCAGTTCGGCAATCCCGCGTCGCGCAGCCATGCGTACGGCTGGGAAGCGGAGCGCGCGGTGGAAGAGGCGCGCGAGCAGGTGGCCGCACTGGTCGGCGCCGACCCGCGCGAGATCGTGTGGACCTCGGGGGCGACCGAGTCGGACAACCTGGCGATCAAGGGCGCCGCGAACTTCTATTCGGGCAAGGGCAAGCACATCATCACCGTGAAGACCGAGCACAAGGCCGTGCTCGACACCACGCGCGAGCTGGAACGCCAGGGCTTTGAAGTGACCTACCTGGACGTGAAGGAAAACGGCCTGCTCGACATGGACGTGTTCAAGCAGGCGCTGCGCCCGGACACCATCCTGGTGTCGGTGATGCTGGTCAACAACGAGATCGGCGTGATCCAGGACGTCGAGCAGATCGGCGAGATCTGCCGCGAGAAGGGCATCATTTTCCATTGCGACGCCGCGCAGGCGACCGGCAAGGTGGCGATCGACCTGGGCAAGCTGAAGTGCGACCTGATGTCGTTCTCGGCCCACAAGACCTACGGCCCCAAGGGCATCGGCGCGCTGTACGTGCGCCGCAAGCCGCGCGTGCGCATCGAGGCGCAGATGCACGGCGGCGGCCATGAGCGCGGCATGCGCTCGGGCACGCTGGCCACGCACCAGATCGTCGGCATGGGCGAAGCCTTCCGCATCGCCCGCGAAGAGATGGCGACCGAAAACGAGCGCATCCGCATGCTGCGCGACCGCCTTTGGAACGGCCTGTCTGACATGGAAGAGGTCTACCTGAACGGCGACCTGGAGCACCGCGTGCCGCACAACCTGAACGTCAGCTTCAACTTCGTCGAAGGCGAGTCGCTGATCATGGCGATCAAGGACGTGGCGGTGTCGTCGGGCTCGGCCTGCACCTCGGCCTCGCTGGAGCCGTCGTATGTGCTGCGCGCGCTGGGCCGCAACGACGAGCTGGCGCACAGCTCGATCCGCTTCACGGTCGGCCGCTTCACCACCGAGCAGGAGATCGACTACACCGTCGAGCTGCTCAAGAGCAAGATCGGCAAGCTGCGCGACCTGTCGCCGCTGTGGGAAATGTTCAAGGACGGCGTCGACCTGAATTCGATCCAGTGGGCCGCGCACTGAGCGCCCACCGGATCGCGAGAGATAACAGCAAGACCCCCGTAAAAGATACGCAAGAGGTAAGCCAAATGTCATACAGCACGAAGGTTCTCGACCACTATGAAAACCCCCGCAACGTCGGCTCGTTCGACAAGAACGACGATGCGGTCGGCACCGGCATGGTCGGCGCCCCGGCTTGCGGCGACGTGATGAAGCTGCAGATCAAGGTCAACGAGGCAGGCGTGATCGAAGACGCCAAGTTCAAGACCTACGGCTGCGGCTCGGCCATCGCTTCGTCGTCGCTGGTGACCGAATGGGTCAAGGGCAAGACCGTGGACCAGGCGCTGGAGATCAAGAACACCCAGATCGCCGAGGAACTGGCGCTGCCGCCGGTGAAGATCCACTGCTCGATCCTGGCCGAAGACGCAATCAAGGCTGCCGTCGAAGACTACAAGAAGAAGCACGGCGCCGAGCAGAAGGCCGCCTGATCCAGTCGCACTGAGCACGGCACCGACGAAGGAACGCAACGATGATCACCATGACCGAGAAGGCCGCCAAGCATGTGGCGCGCTACCTGGAACGCCGCGGCAAGGGCGTGGGCCTGCGCCTGGGCGTGAAGACCACCGGCTGCTCGGGCCTGGCCTACAAGCTGGAATACGTCGACGAACTGCTGCCGGAAGACAACGTGTTCGAATCGCACGGGATCAAGGTCATCGTCGACGCCAAGAGCCTGCCGTATATCGACGGCACCGAACTCGACTACGCGCGCGAAGGGTTGAACGAAGGGTTCCGCTTCAACAACCCCAACGTCAAGGACGAGTGCGGCTGCGGCGAGTCGTTCACGGTCTGACGCGCGACAGCGCAGGCTGACGCGGGCAGGTCCGGTGGAGCGCAGCATCGTCGGCTTCCGCCGGGACGAGGAAGGCCACTGGGTGGCTGAGCTCGACTGTGGCCATGGCCAGCATGTGCGGCACGATCCGCCGTGGCAGTCGCGGCCGTGGACGCAGAGCGACGCGGGCCGCGCCGCCATGATCGGCACGCGGGTCAATTGCCTGAAGTGCGACCGCAACGAGCCGCCGGCCGCGTGGGCCAGCCAGCCCGCGCGGTAGCGGTGGCAGCATGGACGAAGGGCGGCGCGGCCGCTCTTTTTTCTTGGGGAAGCAGTTGAAAGACGATTTTTTTGCACTGTTCGGGCTGCCGGTGCAGTACGGCGTCGATGAGGCCGCGCTGGACGCGGCGTACCGGACCGTACAGTCGCAGGCGCATCCGGACCGCTTTGCCAAGGCCGGCGACGCTGAGCGCCGCGTGGCGATGCAGTGGGCCGCGCATGCCAACGAAGCCTACCGCACGCTGCGCCAGCCGCTGCGGCGCGCGACCTACCTGCTCAAGCTGCGCGGCGTCGACGTGCAGGCGGAGAACAACACCGCCATGTCGCCCGCGTTCCTGATGCAGCAGATGGAATGGCGCGAGGCGCTGCAGGACGCGGTGGAAGCACGCGCCGTGGACCGCCTCGATGCGCTGTTGCGCGAGCTGCGCGAGGAAAAGCGCGAACGCCACGCGGCGCTGGGTGCGCTGCTGGATGCCGGCGACAACGACGCGGCCGGCGGCGCGGTGCGGCAACTGATGTTTATCGAGAAGATCGAGCACGATACCAGCGAGGCCATCGACCGGCTGGAAGACTGACCGGCAAGATCGCCGGGGCCATGACACAATGGCGCCCGGCCTGAAAACCGCACGCATGCCGCCCCGCATGGCGGTTTCCCCTGCCGTACAAGACAGCGAAGAATTACCATGGCACTGCTCCAGATTTCCGAACCCGGCATGTCGCCGGCGCCCCACCAACGCCGCCTCGCCGTCGGCATCGACCTCGGCACCACCAACTCGCTGGTGGCCGCGGTGCGCAGCAGCATTCCCGAAGTGCTGGCCGACGAGCGCGGCCGCGCGCTGCTGCCGTCGGTGGTGCGTTACCTGCCTGACCGTACCGCGCATATCGGCTACCGGGCCCAGGACGAAGCGGTGCGCGACCCCAAGAACACCATCGTGTCGGTCAAGCGCTTCATGGGCCGCGGCCTGCGCGACGTCGCCAATATCGAGCACAGCCCGTACGACTTCGTCGATGCGCCCGGCATGGTGCAGATCAAGACCGCGGCGGGCGTGAAGAGCCCGGTCGAGATCTCGGCCGAGATTCTGGCCACGCTGCGCCAGCGCGCCGAAGACAGCCTCGGCGACGACCTGGTCGGCGCCGTCATCACGGTGCCGGCGTATTTCGACGAGGCTCAGCGCCAGGCGACCAAGGACGCCGCGCGCCTGGCCGGGCTGGAAGTGCTGCGCCTGCTCAACGAGCCCACCGCCGCGGCCATTGCCTACGGACTCGACAACGCCGCGGAAGGCATCTATGCCGTGTATGACCTCGGCGGCGGCACCTTCGATATCTCGGTGCTCAAGCTGACCCAGGGCGTGTTCGAGGTGATGGCCACCGGCGGCGACTCTGCGCTGGGCGGCGATGACTTCGACCAGCGCCTGCTGTGCTGGATCGTCGAGCAGGCGGGCCTGCAGCCGCTGTCGGCGCAGGACATGCGCCTGCTGATGGTGCGCGCGCGCGCCGCCAAGGAGGCACTGTCGGAAGCGGACAGCACCGTGATCGACGCGGTGCTGGAGTCCGGCGAAATCGTGCACCTGACGCTGACCGACGAGACCTTCGAGCAGATCACCGCCCACCTGGTGCAGAAGACGCTGGCGCCGGTGCGCAAGGCGCTGCGCGACGCCGGCGTGACGCCCGAAGACGTCAAGGGCGTGGTGCTGGTCGGCGGCGCCACGCGCATGCCGTCGATCCGCAAGGCGGTGGGCGACTTCTTCGGCCAGACCCCGCTGACCAACCTCGATCCGGACCGCGTGGTGGCGCTGGGCGCGGCGATGCAGGCCAACCTGCTGGCCGGCAACCATGCCCCGGGCGAGGACTGGCTGTTGCTCGACGTGATCCCGCTGTCGCTGGGCGTCGAGACCATGGGCGGCCTGGTCGAGAAGATCATTCCGCGCAACAGCACCATCCCGGTGGCGCGCGCGCAGGAATTCACCACCTTCAAGGACGGCCAGACCGCGATGGCGATCCACGTGCTGCAGGGCGAGCGCGAGCTGGCCAGCGACTGCCGTTCGCTGGCGCGCTTCGAGCTGCGCGGCATCCCGCCGATGGTGGCGGGCGCGGCGCGCATCCGCGTGACCTACCAGGTCGATGCCGACGGGCTGCTGTCGGTGACCGCGCGCGAGACGCATTCGGGCGTGGAAGCCTCGGTCACGGTCAAGCCGTCGTACGGGCTGGCCGACGACGATATCGCGCGCATGCTGCAGGACAGCTTCCGCGAGGCCGAGCACGACATGAAGAGCCGCGCGCTGGCCGAGGAACGCGTGGAAGCGGACCGCCTGGTCGAGGCCACGCAACGCGCGCTGGAAACCGACGGCGACCTGCTGTCCGCCGACGAGCGCGCCGCGGTGGAAGCGCTGATGGCGACGGTGCGCGAGATCGCCACCGGCGAAGACCATCTCGCCATCCGCGCCGCGGTGGAGCAGCTCTCGCACGGTACCGACGAATTTGCGGCGCGCCGCATGGACCGCTCGATCAAAAGCGCACTGGCGGGGCGCAAGGTGCAGGAGCTGGGCTGATCACCACCTCTGCACCGCACTACAGAACCCAGGAAACGACATGCCACAGATCATTGTTTTGCCCCACGTCGAATACTGCCCGGAAGGGAAGGTGATCGAGGCCGAGAAGGGCGTCAGCGTGCTGGATTCGCTGCTCTCCCACGGTATCGATCTAGAGCACGCGTGCGAGAAGTCCTGTGCCTGCACCACGTGCCATGTGATCGTGCGCGAGGGCTTCGACTCGCTCAACGAGGCCGAGGAGAAGGAAGAGGATTTGCTCGACAAGGCCTGGGGCCTGGAGCCGAATTCGCGCCTGTCGTGCCAGGCCATCGTCGACGAGGAAGACCTGACCGTCGAGATTCCCAAGTACACCATCAACCACGCCAAGGAAGGCCACTGAGCCGACGGCACCGATCCCTGCGGAGAACAAGCCCATGAAGTGGACCGATACCTACGCCATCGCCGAAGCCCTGTACGACAAGTTCCCGGATGTCGATCCGGCCGGCGTGCGCTTTACCGACCTGCGCCGGTGGGTGCTCGAACTCGACGGCTTTGCCGACGATCCCGCGCGCTCGGGCGAGAAGATCCTGGAGGCGATCCAGCAGGCGTGGATCGAGGAAGCGGAATGAAGTCCTGATACTAGGGAAAAGCAAAAGGCCGGCGTGATGCCGGCCTTTTGCTTTCGTGCTGGGCGACGCGATCTGATCGACCGCTCGGTTTACTCCCTCTCCCGCTTGCGGGAGAGGGTTGGGGTGAGGGCGGGAGCTTCCACGGAGTGAAGGCCGTCGCGATACGCAAGCGCTTGCCCTCACCCCCGGCCCCTCTCCCGCACGCGGGAGAGGGGAGCAAACCATCAGTCTTCCTTGCGCAGATGCGGGAACAAAATCACGTCACGAATATTCGGGCTATCCGTCAGCAGCATCACCAGCCGGTCAATGCCGATGCCGCAGCCGCCCGTCGGCGGCATGCCATATTCCAGCGCGCGGATATAGTCGGCGTCGAAGTACATCGCTTCCTCGTCGCCGGCGTCCTTCTGCTCGACCTGCTTGCGGAAGCGGTCGGCCTGGTCCTCGGCGTCGTTCAGCTCGGAGAAGCCGTTGGCAATCTCCCGCCCGGTGATGAACAGTTCGAAGCGCTCGGTGATGCCCGGCACCGTGTCCGACGCGCGCGCCAGCGGCGAGACCTCGACCGGATAGTCGACGATAAAGGTCGGCTCCCACAGTTGGCTCTCGGCGGTTTCCTCGAACAGCACCAGCTGCAGCGTGCCCAGCCCGGCGTTGAGGAACTGCGGCGCGTTGGTGTTGACGCCGAATTTCTTCAGTTCGGTGCGCAGGAACTCGGCATCGGCCAGTTGCGCGTCGGTGTACTGCGGCGCGAACTTCTGGATCGCCTGGCAGATGGTCAGGCGGTGGAACGGCCTGGACAGGTCCAGCTCGCGCTCTTGGTACGTCAGCACCGCGCTGCCGCGCGCGTCGATCGCCGCCTTGCGGATCAGGTCCTCGGTGAAGTCCATCAGCCAGCGGTAGTCGGTGTACGCCGCGTAGAACTCCATCATGGTGAACTCGGGGTTGTGGCGCGGGCTCACCCCCTCGTTGCGGAAGTTGCGGTTGATCTCGAACACGCGCTCGAAGCCGCCGACGATCAGGCGCTTCAGGTACAGCTCAGGGGCGATGCGCAGGAACATCTGCATGTCCAGCGCGTTGTGGTGCGTGATGAAGGGCTTGGCCGCGGCGCCGCCCGGGATCGGGTGCAGCATCGGCGTTTCCACTTCCATGAAGCCGGCATCGGCCATATGGCGGCGCAGCGACGAGATCGCGTCGGTGCGTGCGCGGAAGGTGTTGCGCGTTTCCGGCGACACGATCAGGTCGACATAGCGCTGGCGGTACTTCATTTCCTGGTCGGCCAGCCCGTGGAACTTGTCCGGCAGCGGGCGCAGCGACTTGGACAGCAGGCGCAGCTCGCGCACCTGCACCGACAGCTCGCCCTTGTTGGTGCGGAACAGCTCGCCGCGCGCGCTGATGATGTCGCCCAAGTCCCAGTGCTTGAAGGCAGCGTAGACCTCTTCG
Source organism: Cupriavidus nantongensis (assembly GCF_041726985.1). Classification (GTDB taxonomy): domain Bacteria; phylum Pseudomonadota; class Gammaproteobacteria; order Burkholderiales; family Burkholderiaceae; genus Cupriavidus; species Cupriavidus nantongensis_A. The sequence goes on from NZ_CP168303.1 coordinate 1,136,260, forward strand.
CCGACCTTGTCGCGGGTGATGTAGAACTGGATCTGGCCGCTGCCGTCCTGCACCGTGGCGAAGCTGGCCTTGCCCATCACGCGCTTGAGCATCATGCGCCCGGCGATGGCGACCTCGACCGGCGCAGCCTCGAGCGTGGCCTGCTCGGTGTCGGCGTACTGCGCCTGCAGCGCGGCGGCCTGGTGAGAGGGGCGGAAATCGTTGGGGAAGGCCACGCCTTGCTGGCGCAGCGCGGCCAGTTTCTCGCGCCGCTCCGCGATGATCTTGTTCTCGTCGACGGCGGGCGTGTCGGCGGCGGCCTTGTTCTGCGCCTGGGCCTGGGCGCGGTTCGGTTCGGTCATGATGTCGTGTCGGTCGCGCGCCGGCAGCGCGCGGGTTCAGTATGGCTTCAGTGTTGCGGCTTCAGTAGTTGCGGAGATCGTCCAGCTCGGTGCTGCCGAAATCCGGGCGGTGCAGGTAGGCGACGATGCGGCCGGCGGTTTCCTCGGCCGAGGCGAGCTGCTGGTTGGCCTTGAGCTCGCGGAAGCGTTGCACCTGGGCAAAATCGGCATTGCGGATGGTGGCCTGCATGCCGGTATCGATCACGCCCGGCGCCAGCGCCACCGCGCGCACAGTGCGCGGCGCCTCGGCGTGGGCGTACTCGGCGTTGACCGAGCGCATGAACATGTCGAGCCCGGCCTTGCCGGCGCAGTAGGCGCTCCAGCCTTCGATCGGGCGCCGTGCCGCGCCGGAGGAAATCGCCAGCACCTTGCGCGGGCAGCCGAACTTCTCGGTGCGCTCCAGGAACGCCGCGGTCATGGTCATCGGCGCCGCCAGGTTGGTCAGCAGGTGCGGCACCAGCGATTTTTCCTGCAGCGCCGCGACCGGCCCGATCGGCTCGACCACGCCGGCGTTCAGGATCAGCGTGGCGCTGGTCGGCGGCAGGTCGAGCGTGTCGAGCACGCTGGCCAGCCAGGTCGCCGCGGGACCGGCCTGCGCCAGGTCCTGCAGGTGCCAGGCCACCGGCACGCCGCTGAGCGTGGCGATGCGTTCGAGCTCGGTGTTGCGGCTGCGCGCGACGCAGATCAGGCGGTTGCCCGGCACCAGCAGGGCGTTGGTCAGTGCCGCGCCCAGCCCGCGCGAGGCGCCGGTGATGATGTACAGGTGATTGGCTTCGCTCATGGTGCCCCGGTCGGAAAGGCCGTCGTGCCGGCATGGCGCGGGCGGCGGTACAGCGATGGATGGGTTGCTGTGCCGCCGCCGGCCGGCGGCGGGTACGGTCTCAGAGTCCCTGCTTGAGGCTGGCTTCGATGAACGGGTCCAGGTCGCCGTCCAGCACCTTCTGGGTGTTGGACATTTCCACGTTGGTGCGCAGGTCCTTGATGCGGCTCTGGTCCAGCACGTAGGAGCGGATCTGGTGACCCCAGCCCACGTCGGTCTTGCCGGCCTCGAGCTTGTCGGCCTCGGCCTGGCGCTTGCGCATCTCGTGCTCGTACAGGCGCGACTTCAGCATCGACATGGCTTCGGCGCGGTTGCGGTGCTGCGAGCGGTCGTTCTGGCACTGCACCACGATCCCGGTCGGGATGTGCGTGATACGCACGGCCGAATCGGTCTTGTTGATGTGCTGGCCGCCGGCGCCCGAGGCGCGGTAGGTATCCACGCGCAGGTCCGCCGGGTTGATCTCGACCTCGAACGAATCGTCCACCTCGGGGTAGACGAACACCGACGAGAACGAGGTATGGCGCCCGCCCGACGAGTCGAACGGCGACTTGCGCACCAGCCGGTGCACGCCGGTTTCGGTGCGCAGGTAGCCGAAGGCGTATTCGCCCTCGATCTTGATGGTCGCGCTCTTGATGCCGGCGACGTCGCCTTCGGACTCTTCCAGCACCTCGGCCTTGAAGCCCTTGCGTTCGCAGTACTTCAGGTACTGGCGCAGCAGCATCGAGGCCCAGTCGCACGCTTCGGTGCCGCCGGCGCCGGCCTGGATGTCGATAAAGGCGTTGGCCTGGTCCATCTCGCCGGCGAACATGCGGCGGAATTCCATGTCGGCCACCACCGCCTCGAAGCCCTTGACGTCGGCCTCGATCGACTCGAGGGTCTCGTCGTCGCCTTCTTCTTTGGCGAGCTCGAACAGCTCTTCGGCACCGACGAGGTCATCGGTGAGCTTGCCCAGGACGCCGACCACGCCCTCGAGCATCTTCTTTTCTTTGCCGAGGTCCTGGGCCCGCTTGGGGTTGTTCCAGACGTCGGGGTCTTCCAGCAGGCCGTTGACTTCGTCCAGCCTTCCTACTTTGACATCGTAGTCAAAGATACCCCCGTAGATCTTCCGTCCGGGAACGGAGATCGGAGATGGCACCGGAGATGGCGTTGAGGCGTTCTGCTTCCATGATGTTCCTGCGCTTCGAAAACCTCGAATTATAGCGGATCGGCGCGGCAACCCGGGGCTTCCGGGCCGCCTCGGGCGGGCCGCGGACCGAACCGATTGGCGGACGCGCGGTCTATCCGCCGGTGCCGGGCGGCGCACGCGGCGATAATACGGGTCGCAAGCCGCCCCCGGCACAGACCAACGACAGGGACGCATGACGAAAACCAGACATGACATCGAGGCAGGCCGGCGCCGTACGCTGGGCCTGCTGCTGGCGGCCGCCGCGGCGGCGCTTACGGCCGCCTGCGGCACCACCGGCGGGCCCGTGCCGGACGGCTACTACCGCGTCGAGCGCGGCGACACGCTGTATTCGATCGCGCGCAAGCACCGTCGCAGCGTGCGCGACCTGACCCGCTGGAACAGCGACATCACCAGCCCCAGCCAGATCGAGGTGGGGCAACTGATCCGGGTGCGGCCGCCCGGCGCCGCGACCGGCAGCGCGACCGCGTCGACCGGCACCGGCCAGGCCGTGACCGATACGCCGCGCGTCGACAGTGCCGCGGCATCCCGCCCGCCGGCCAGCAGCATCCGCCTGCAATGGCCGGCCGACGGCCGCGTCACGGCCGGCTTCTCCCCGCCCGCCAGCAAGGGCCTGAGCATCGCCGTGCCGGCCAACGGCACGGTGCGCGCCGCCGCCGCCGGCCGCGCCATCCACGTCGGCAACCTGCGCGGCTACGGCATGCTGGTGATCGTCAAGCACAACGACGACTGGCTCACGGTCTACGGCAACCTGGACCAGCCGCTGGTCAGCGAAGGAACGCAGGTGTCGGCGGGGCAGGACGTGGGCCGCATGGGCGCGAGCCCGAGCGAGCTGCACTTCGAGGTGCGCGGCAACGGCAAGCCGGTGAACCCGGCCAGCTACCTGCCGTCGCGCGGCTGAGCCGGGGTGCGCTACTGCGCGTGCTCGATCACCAGCTGCACGCGTGTGACGCCGTTGAAGGTGTTGTTGTCGAGCCGGTAGGCCACCTGCGCGCTGGCGCCGAGCGAGTCGGCATGGTTGAACCAGATCGCGTCGAAGCGCTGGCTGCCGCGCCCGAGCTGCAGCTTCAGGTGCTTGCCCTTCAGCACGCTCTGGCGCAGCACGTCGAACTCGCCGCAGAAGGTCGGCGCAGGGAAGCCCTGGCCCCACACCTGCTGCTCCAGCAGGGTGACGAACTCCGGGCTGAAGCACTGGTCCTCGATATCGCCGTCGGTCTCGATCACGCGCGCCAGCTGGTCATCGGTCAGCCATTCGCGCCCGACCGCCTCGAACGCTTCCTGGAATTCGGCAAAGCGCTCGGCGCGCACGGTCAGCCCCGCCGCCATGGCGTGGCCGCCGAACTTGAGCAGCATGCCGGGATGGCGCTTGGACACCAGGTCGAGCGCATCGCGCAGGTGGAAGCCCGGGATCGAGCGGCCCGAGCCCTTGACCGTGGTGTCGTCGCCCGGCGCAAAAGTGATGGTGGGGCGGTGGAACTTGTCCTTCAGCCGCGACGCGACGATGCCGATCACGCCCTGGTGCCAGGTATCGTTGAACACGCTGACAGTGAAGCGCGACGGGTCCGGGCCGCCCACGCCGGCCATGGGCTGCTCCAGGATCTGCAGCGCTTCCTGCTGCATGCCGGCCTCGATGTCGCGCCGCTCGCGGTTCATGCTGTCCAGCTCCTGGGCGATTTCCCAGGCGCGGTTGGCGTCGTCGGTCAGCAGGCATTCGATGCCCAGCGACATGTCGGCCAGTCGTCCGGCCGCATTCAGGCGCGGACCGAGGCCGAAGCCCAGATCGAAGGTGTTGGCGCGCGCGGCCTCGCGGCCGGCGGCGCGGAACAGCGCGGCGACTCCGGGCTGCATGCGCCCGGCGCGCATGCGGCGCAGGCCCTGCGCCACCAGGATGCGGTTGTTGGTGTCGAGCTTGACCACGTCGGCCACGGTGCCTAGCGCCACCAGGTCCAGCAGCGTCTGCAGCGGCGGCTGGGTCTGCTGGGTGTAGACGCCGCGGCGGCGCAGCTCGGCGCGCAGCGCCAGCAGCACGTAGAACATCACGCCCACGCCCGCCAGGTTCTTGCTGGGGAATTCGCAGCCCGGCTGGTTCGGGTTGACGATCACCGCGGCCTGCGGCAGCTCCGCGCCCGGCAGGTGGTGGTCGGTCACCACCACGTCGATGCCCAGGGCATTGGCCGCTGCCACGCCGTCGACGCTGGCGATGCCGTTGTCGACCGTGACGATCACGTCCGGATTCTGCTTCGCCGCCAGCGCGACGATTTCCGGCGTCAGGCCATAGCCGTACTCGAAGCGGTTGGGCACGATGTACTCGACCCGCGCGCCCAGCATGCGCAGCCCGCGCACGCCCACCGCGCAGGCGGTGGCGCCGTCGCAGTCATAGTCGGCCACGATCAGCAGGCGCTTGCCGGCGGCGATGGCGTCGGCCAGGTAGGCCGCGGCGTGGCCGATCCCTTTCATGGCCGCGGGCGGCACCAGTTCGGGCAGGTCGGTGGCCAGTTCCGTGGCGCGGGCCACGCCGCGCGCGGCCAGTATCCGCGCCAGGGTCGGGTGCAGGCCGGTGGCGGCCAGCGCGCTGGCGTGTTCGGGGGAATATTGGCGGATGGCGATCCGGGTCATGGGCGGGGCGGCAGTGGGTGTCGGGGGGCGATGGCTTCAGGCTTCAGGCTTCACGCGGCAAGGGCGAGGTCGGACAGCAGCGCGCGCCAGTCGCCGCGCTGGCCCATGCCGCGCCAGAACTTGCGCAGGTCGGCGCGCCGCACGGTGAACTCGGCAAAGTGGTTCTCGCCCCCCAGCACCAGCGTGATGGCGCCGATCCGGCCGGCCGCCAGCGCTTCCAGCGCCGGAGCGAACCAGTCGGCATCGAGCGCGTGCATGCGGTCCAGCCACAGCCCCCAGTCTTCGGCGACATGCGCCTCGATGGCGCTGTCGAGCATGGCCAGCACCGGGCCCTCGAGCCCGGCCGCACCGGCCAGGCCCGCCGGCACCGGCAGCACGCGGCTGTCGGCGGCCAGCGCCAGGCCGCTCAGGAAGGGGTCGTTGCTCAGCACCGTGTCGGCCAGCCGCGGCACCGGCTGCAGCGCGCCGCCGCCGTACAGCCAGACCGAGTTGACCGGCACCTCGCCGGCGGCCTCGCGGGCCTGGTTGACGCGGTGGTCGAACCAGGTCATCTGGATTTCGTTCTGCAGCCGGCGCCAGTCGCGCGCGCGCTCGCCCGCCTGCATCCAGATGTCGATATTGCGGCCCGCCGCGCGCAGCGGCGTGGTCGCTTCGAGCGGGCCGAACACGGCCTCGGGCAGGTACCAGCGCTGCGGGCAGGGCGTTTCCAGCGCGATGCCGGATTCCTGCAGCAGCGCGTCGATGGCCTCGCGCAGCGCGGCGGCTTCCTGCGGCCGCAGGCCGAGCTGCCCCGGCGGCATCAGCACCAGGTGATCGCGCGCGGCATGAATGTGCACCGGCTGCAGGCAGGCCCAGGACTGGGCGTCGGCGGCGGCCGGGGTGTCCGCGGCCGCGCCGGCGCTGTCGGCCAGCCGCATATAGGACGCCAGCGGCACCCGCACCGTGTCCAGTCCGGCCTTGCCGGCCAGCCAGCGCTCTTGCGGCAGGCTGCGCAGGAACGGGTCGTCGTGCCGCTCGCGCGGGCCGGGCGCGGCCCGGGTCAGCAACTTTCCGAGCGCCGGCAGCTCCAATTGCCGCAGCAGCGCGCCGGGAACGACGTCGTCGCGGCCGTCGTCGCCGGCGCCGGGCGGGACGGAAAAGGGCACAATCAGGGTCAGGTGCGTCATCATGGTGGCGAGATTGTAAACTCCCGGCTGGCTCGCGCCAGTCCCGGACCCGGCCGCGACGTGACGGCAACATGGCCGCGGCGTGACCGTGGCGACGCCCGCCATGGCCGCCCTGCGTGGCGCCGGCGGCGCCCCGACGGGCACAGGCGCTTTTCCGAAACAACAGGAATCCTCTTGAAATTTCCCTACGAGTGGCAGATCGGCTGGCGATATACCCGCGCAAGCAAGCGCGCCAGCCGCAACACCTTCATTTCGTTTATCTCGATGATCTCGATGCTGGGCATCGCGCTCGGCGTGGCCGCGCTGATCGTGGTGCTGTCGGTGATGAACGGATTCCAGAAGGAAGTGCGCGACCGCATGCTGTCGGTGCTGGCGCATATCGAGGTGATCGGCCCGTCGGCGCTGCCGGACTGGCAGAAGACCGCGGCCGAGGCGCTGCAGAACAAGGAGGTGGTCGGTGCCGCGCCCTACGTGGCGGCGCAGGCCATGCTGACCCGCGACGATGCCGTGCGCGGCGTGCTGCTGCGCGGCGTGGAGCCGTCGCAGGAGCCCAAGGTGTCGGAGATCGGCAGCCAGTTCCGCGCCGGCAGCATGGCGGCGCTGGTGCCGGGCAGCTTCGGCATCGCGCTTGGCAACGAGCTGGCCAATGCCATGGGCGTTCAGGTCGGCGACAAGATCACGCTGCTGGCGCCGCAGGGCACCATCACGCCCGCGGGCGTGCTGCCGCGGCTCAAGCAGTTCACCGTGGTGGGCGTGTTTTCATCCGGCCACTTCGAGTTCGACAGCGCGCTGGCGCTGGTCAACCTGCAGGACGCCGAAACCCTATTCCGCCTGAGCGGCCCCACCGGCGTGCGCCTGAAGCTGCAGGACATGCAGCGCGCGCCGCTGGTGGCGCAGGAACTGGCCGGCACCATGTCGGGCGAGCTTTACCTGCGCGACTGGTCGAAGCAGAACCGCAACTGGTTTGCCGCGGTGCAGACCGAGAAGCGGATGATGTTCATCATCCTGACGCTGATCATCGCGGTGGCCGCGTTCAACCTGGTGTCGACGCTGGTGATGACCGTCACCGACAAGCAGGCCGACATCGCCATCCTGCGCACCATGGGCGCGCAGCCGGGCTCGATCATGAAGATCTTCATCGTGCAGGGCGTGGCCATCGGCTTTATCGGCACGCTGCTGGGCGTGGCCGGCGGCACGCTGATCGCCACCAATATCGACGTGATCGTGCCCTTCATCGAGCGGGTGCTGCACGTGCAGTTCCTGCCGCGCGACATCTATTTCATCAGCCAATTGCCTTCCGATCCCCGCGTGAACGACATCGCCACCATCGGCATCATCTCTTTCGTGCTGGCCACGCTGGCCACGCTCTACCCCAGCTGGCGCGCCGCCCGCGTCAATCCGGCGGAGGCGCTGCGCTATGAGTGAAGCCGTGCTGCAAGCCGATACTTCCGCGCCCGCTCCGGGCCTGCCGCGCACCGGTGCGCCGGTGCTGGTGGCCGAAGGCCTGACCAAGCGCTTCCGCCAGGGCGAGCTCGACGTCGACGTGCTGCGCGGCGTCGACGTGCGCGTCAATGCCGGCGAGAAGGTAGCCATCGTCGGCGCCTCGGGCTCGGGCAAAAGCACGCTGCTGCATGTGCTGGGCGGGCTCGACGAACCTGATTCCGGCCGCGTCGCGCTGCTCGGCAAGCCCTTTACCGCGCTGCGCGAGCGCGAGCGCAACGTGGTGCGCAACCGCTCGCTGGGCTTTGTCTACCAGTTCCACCACCTGCTGCCGGAATTCACCGCGCTCGACAACGTCGCGATGCCGCTGCGCATCCGCGGCCTGACCCAATCCGCCGCGCGCGAGGTTGCGCAGGCGATGCTGGAGCGCGTCGGGCTGGGCGGGCGCTCGCGCCACCGGCCGGGCGAGCTGTCCGGCGGCGAGCGCCAGCGCGTCGCCATTGCGCGCGCGCTGGTGGGGCAGCCGGCCTGTGTGCTGGCCGACGAGCCTACCGGCAATCTCGACGATCACACCGCCGGCGGCGTCTATGACCTGATGCTGGAACTGTCGCGCACGCTCGGCACCAGCTTCGTCATCGTTACCCACGACCTCGACCTGGCCGGCCGCTGTGACCGCGTGCTGCGGCTGCGCGACGGCCACCTGCACCAGGAACGCTGAAGCGGCCGCGGCCATGTGGATCGACACCCATTGCCACCTCGACGCCGGCGAGTTCGACGCGGACCGCGAGCAGGTCACCGACGCGGCCGAGGCCGCCGGCGTGCGCGGCATCGTGGTGCCGGCGGTGGCCGCGTGGAACTTCGACACCGTGCGCGCGCTGGCGCAGCGCGATGCGCGCTGCGTCTATGCGCTGGGCATCCATCCGCTGTGCTCGCCCGGCGCGGGCCAGGCCGATCTCGACACGCTGCGCCGCGAAGTGGCTGCCAGCATGGACGACTCGCGCTTCGTCGGCATCGGCGAGATCGGGCTCGACTTCTTCGTCGCGGGGCTGGATGCGGACCACCAGACCTGGCTTTACGTCGAACAACTGAAGATCGCGCGCGAGTTCGACCTGCCCGTGCTGCTGCACGTGCGCAAGTCGCAGGACCAGGTCGGCGCGCAGCTGCGCAAGCTCGGCGTCAAACGCGGCATCGCCCACGCCTTCAACGGCAGCAACGAACAGGCGCGGCGCTTCGTCGAGCAGGGCCTGAAGCTGGGCTTCGGCGGCAACGTCACCTTCAGCCGCGCGCGCCAGATCCGCCGGCTGGCGACCGAGCTGCCGCTGGAAGCCTTGGTGCTGGAAACCGATGCGCCGGACATTGCGCCGGCGTGGCTGTCGGACGACCAGTTCGGCGAACAGCACAAGGCGCGCAACACGCCCGCCGAGGTGGCCGGCGTGGCGCGCGTGATGGCGGAACTGCGCGGCATCGATGCCCTGACGCTGGCGCAGGCGACCTGGCGCAATGCCGTGGCGGCGCTGCCGCGGCTGGCGGCGTTCGCCGACACCATGGCGCCTCCGCTCGCTGGCGGTTACACAACTTCCACGCCTTCTTGACAGGTTGACACGCTTGCCGCGCCTGCGCGCGGGTACAACTCCGGTCATGCAAGATCATCGGAGGAGGTGCCGTGCGTCGCTTCGTGGTGGCATTCGTGGCAGGGTGCTGGACCCTGCAGCAGCAATCGACGCTGCCGCAGGCGCACGGCCTGCGCCTGGGCGCCGCGCTGCTGGCGTTGTGTGGCATTGGCGTGGCCCTGTGGGGCAGGCGCCTGCCTGCCATGCTGCAAGGCCTGGTGCTGGCAGTGCTGGCCTTTGCCATGGCGTTCTGCTGGGCCGGCTGGCGCGCCGAGCTGCGCCTGCGCGAATGGCTGCCCGTGGCGCTGGAAGCGCGCGACCTCGACGTGCGCGGGGTGGTCTCAGGGCTGCCCACCCAAACCGTCACCGGCACACGCTTCGCTTTCACTGTCGAGCAGTCAGCCGGTTCAGACGCGTGGTTGCCGGGTCGGGTCATCCTCAACTGGCGCGACGCGCCGCCAGCCTTGAGCCCAGGGCAACGCTTCACGCTGACGCTGCGCCTGCGGCGCCCGCGCGGCCTCGCCAATCCGTTCGGCTTCGATTACGCCTACTGGCTGCTGGCGCAAGGCTATGGCGCGACCGGATACGTGCGCCGCGCCCACGGTCCGCCGCAGGATGCAGCGTCGGAGCGGCTGGCCTGGCGCATCGAAGCCTGGCGCGCCGCCGTGCGCGACCACCTGCGCGCCGCGCTGCCGGCCGGGGCGCGCTATGGCGCGGTGCTGGTCGCGCTGGTGATCGGCGACCAGCGCGGCATCGAGGCGGAAGACTGGCAGTTGTTCCGGCGCACCGGGGTGAGCCACCTGGTGGCCATTTCGGGGCTCCATATCACCATGGTGGCCGGCATGGCGGCGTCGCTCACCGGACTGCTGTGGCGCCATTCGCTCGGCTTAGGCCGCTGCCTGCGCCGGCCGTTGCCCCTGTGGCTGCCGGCCCGGCAAGCCGCGCTGGTGATGGCAGTGGCCACCGCGCTGGGTTACGGCATGCTGGCCGGCATGCAGATCCCGGCCCTGCGCACCGTCGCCATGCTCTGCGTCGCGGCGGTCGCGGTGTGGGGGGCACGCGCGCCGCCGGCATCGGTGGTGCTCGCCTGCGCCGCGCTGGTGGCACTGCTGGTGGACCCGTGGGCGGTGATGCTGCCGGGTTTCTGGCTGTCCTTCGGTGCCGTCGCGGTGATCTTCTTCGCTGCGCGGCCGGGACGGGACGCCGCGATGGCGGGGCGCTGGCAACGGCTGCGGGCCACGCTTGCCGCGGGAGCGCGCACTCAGTGGGCCGTGACTATCGGGCTGGTGCCACTGACGCTGCTGCTGTTCGGCCAGGTCTCGGTGGTGTCGCCGTTTGCCAACGCCGTAGCAATCCCGGTGGTCAGCCTGCTGGTGACGCCGCTGGCGCTGCTGGGCGCCGCGCTGCCGCTGTGGCTGGCCGCGCCGGTGATGACGTTTGCCCACTTTGCCATGCAGTGGCTGGCTGCCGTGCTGCAATGGTTCGCCATGCTGCCCGGGGCGATGTGGGAGGCCGCCAGCGCCGGGCCGGTGGCGCTGCTGCTGGCCGCGCTTGGCGTGGCGCTGCTGGTGGCGCCGGTGGCTTCGGCACGCCTGCGCCGGCATGGCGGGCTGCTGATGCTGCCGATGCTGGTGGCGCGTGGCCCGCCGGTGGCCGAAGGCCAGTTCCGCGCGGTGATGTTCGACGTCGGGCAGGGCACGGCGGTGCTGGTGCGTACCCGCTCACACGCGCTGCTGTACGACACGGGGCCGGGCTATGCCAGCGGTTCCAGCGCGGGCGCGCAGGTGGTGGTACCGCTATTGCGCGCCGAGGGGGTGACGCGGCTCGACCACCTGATGGTCAGCCATGAAGACATCGATCATGCCGGCGGCGTGGCGGACATTGCGGGAACGGTCGACGTGGTGGCACGCAGCACCGGTGCGCCTGCCGGCCATCCGCTGCTGGGAGCACCCTATCCCGGAGCTGGTCCAGCCGAATGGAGCCCATGCGCGGCGGGGCAGGGATGGGAGTGGGACGGCGTGCGCTTTGCCGTGCTGCACCCGTTGCCTGAGCAGTCGCAGCAGGCCGCCATCGCCAGCAATGCGCGCAGTTGCGTGCTGCGCGTGGACACTGCCGCGCACAGCCTGCTGCTGACCGGCGATATCGGCCTGGCGCAGGAGCGTGCGTTGATCGGGCGCATGCCGGCCGAAGCCTTGCGCGCCGACGTGCTGGTGGTGGCGCATCACGGCAGCGCGACGTCGTCCGGCGCGGACTGGATCGAGGCGGTCGGGCCCGCGGCCGCGGTGTTCCAGCTGGGCTATGGCAACCGCTATCGCCACCCGAACGCCGAAGTCTGGGAGCGCTTTGGCCGCGCGGGCATCCCGCGCTATCGCACCGACGAAACCGGCGCCGTGACCATGGACACGGCCCGCGCGGGTTACACGCTGTCGATGTTCCGGCAGGCGGAGCCGCGCTACTGGCGGGAACGGCCGGCGGCGCCGCGCTAGGGCGCGCCGGCGCCGCCGGCAGTCAACCGGCCTTGCGGCGGCTGGGGCGCGCCGCGGGGGGTACCGGCCTGGCAGGCGTGGCCGGCCCGGCCGCCGCGGTGCGGTTCCGGCTTCGTGCCGGGGCCGGCTCGGCGCCGGCGATGCGACGCTCGCGCAGATGCGCCTTGGCGCGCTGCAGGCGCGGCGCGACGGTGTCCGCGCGCGCCAGCGCGACGCCGGCGGCGAGCACGTCGCCCAGCACCAGGTGGCTGATGCGCGAGGTCATCGGCGTGTAGACCTCGCTGTCTTCCTCGACGTCCGAGAACACGCAGACATCGGCCAGCCGGGCCAGCGGCGAGCCGCTGTGGGTCAGCGCCAGCACGCTGGCGCCGCTGCTGCGCGCCAGCGTGGCGGCGGTCAGCATGTCCCAGGTGCGGCCGCTGTTGGAAACCAGCACGGCCACGTCGCCCGGCGCCAGCAGCGCCGCCGACATGCTGAACACGTGCGGGTCGGCATAGGCGACGGTCGGCATGCCCAGGCGGAAGAACTTGTGCTGCAGGTCCAGCGCGACGATGCCGGAGTTGCCGCAGCCATAGAACTCGATGCGGCGCGCGCCGGCGAGCAGTTGGATGCCATGTTCGATCTGGTCGGCCGACAGGGCGTTGCGCACGCTCATCAGCGTGGCAATGGTGCGGTCGAACACCTTGCCGGCGATGTCCGCCGGGCGGTCGTCGGCGGCGACATCCTGGTGCACGAAGGGCGTGCCGCCGCCGACGTTCTGCGCGAACTGCAGCTTGAATTCACGGAAGCCGTCGTAGCCCAGCGCCGCGCAGAAGCGCGCGATGGTGGGCTGCGACACGCCGGCGCGTTCCGCCAGCTCCGGCATCGACAGCCGGATCACGGCGGCGCCGTGGCGGGCGACATAGTCCGCCAGGCGGCGTTCTGAGGGGCGAAGGGTGTCGTAGACGGCAAGGATGCGGTCGCGCATGGCGGCAGGCGGCGGTATCGGTGTGGAAAGTGTATGTAGAGATTCTACATTGATTGGCGCGGAATATTGCCTGAGATGAGGACTTGTTGGCTCTTCGGGTTTGTCCTGATAAGTGCATATTCGCCCTGATTTTCCTGCGAGGGCGTGTCGACGGACGGCAGGTGCTGGGTATAATGGCGCCCGATCTGTAGAAAATCTACAGGCGATAGCGCCGCTGCGGCGCCCGTCGCCCGCCTCATTCTGCCCACAAGGACCGTCATCGCTATGCCTTCCGTCGTCCATGCCGAGCTTCAGGCCGTTACCGACCGCATCGTTGCACGCAGCCGCGCCAGCCGTGCCGCCTACCTTGCTCGCTGCGAGCGTGCGCAGGCGGAACTGGCGCCGTTGCGCGGCATGTCGTGCGCCAACCTGGCGCACGGCTTTGCCGCGCTGCCCGCCAGCGACAAGCTGAAGCTGCGCGTCGAGCATGCGCCCAACCTGGGCATTGTCACCGCGTACAACGACATGCTGTCGGCGCACCAGCCCTACGAGCGCTATCCCGCCGTGATTCGCGAGGCCGCGCGCGCAATCGGCGCAGTGGCGCAGGTGGCGGGCGGAGTGCCGGCGATGTGCGACGGCATCACGCAGGGCAACGCCGGCATGGAGCTGTCGCTGTTCTCGCGTGATGCGATTGCCATGGGCACGGCGGTGGCGCTGTCGCACAACACCTTCGATGCCGCGCTGATGCTGGGGGTGTGCGACAAGATCGTGCCGGGGCTGCTGATGGGCGCGCTGCAGTTCGGCCACCTGCCGATGGTGTTCGTCCCCGCGGGCCCGATGGCCAGCGGGCTGCCCAACAAGGAAAAGGCACGTGTGCGCCAGCTCTACGCCACCGGCCAGGTCGGGCGCGACGCGCTGCTGGAAGCCGAATGCCAGGCGTATCACGGCGCCGGCACCTGCACCTTCTACGGCACCGCCAACAGCAACCAGTTCCTGATGGAAATCATGGGCCTGCACCTGCCTGGCGCGGCCTTCGTCCATCCGGACAGCGGCCTGCGCGATGCGCTGACGGCCGCGGCGGCACAGCGAGCGATTGCGCTGCGCGCACGCAGCGACGACTATCTGCCGCTGGCGCGCATCGTCGACGAGCGTGCCATCGCCAATGCCATGGTCGGCCTGCTGGCTACCGGCGGCTCGACCAACCACACCATCCACCTGGTGGCGATGGCGCGCGCCGCCGGCATCGTTATCGACTGGAACGATTTCGACCTGCTGTCGCGCATCACGCCGCTGCTGGCGCGCGTCTATCCCAACGGCTCGGCCGATGTGAACCATTTCCATGCCGCCGGCGGCGCCGGCTTCGTGATTCGCGAGCTGCTGCAGGCCGGCCTGCTGCACGAGGACGTGCAGACCGTGGCCGGCCCGGGCCTGGCTCGTTATGCGCAGGAACCGGTGATGACGGACGGCGTGCTGCACTGGCGCGACGGCGCCGCACAGAGCGGCGACCCGCAGGTGCTGGCGACGGCCGCCGCACCGTTCTCCGCCGAGGGCGGCCTGCGGCTGATGCAGGGCAACCTGGGGCGCGGCGTGATCAAGGTCTCGGCGGTCGCGCCCGAGCACCGCGTGGTCGAAGCCCCGGTGCGGGTGTTCGATTCGCAGGAGGCGCTGCAGGCGGCGTTCGACGCTGGCGAACTGGGCGGCGACGTGGTCGCGGTGGTGCGTTTCCAGGGGCCGAATGCCAACGGCATGCCGGAACTGCACCGGCTGACGCCGGTGCTGGGCGCGCTGCAGGACGCCGGCCACAAGGTGGCGCTGGTGACCGACGGGCGCATGTCCGGCGCCTCGGGCAAGGTGCCGGCGGTGATCCACGTCGGTCCCGAGGCGCTGGCGGGCGGCGCGCTGGCGCGCGTGCGTGACGGCGACCGCATCCGGGTCGACGCCGTCGCCGGCACGCTGCAATGGCTGGGCGACGAGGCCGAATTCGCGGCGCGGGCGCCGGCACGCGCGCCGGCCGATCCGTTCGCGCAGTTCAGCCTGGGACGCGGCTTGTTCGGCCTGTTCCGGCGCCACGCGCGGATCGCCGAAGAGGGCGGCAGCGCACTCGATCTGTCCGAGCTGGATGCCGCAGCGGCTGGCGCCGACGGCCGTACCGCCGAGTTGCGATCCGTCGCACAATAAACGGACCAGGACAGGCAACCGACAAGGATGGCACCACCATCCGATACCAAGACCGACGGAGCAGACATGATCTATATCCTGATGGGCGTTTCCGGCAGCGGCAAGACCACGGTCGGCCAGTTGCTGGCGCAGCGGCTGGGCTGCGGCTTCCATGACGCCGACGACTTCCACAGCGATGCCAACAAGGCCAAGATGCACGCCGGCATTCCGCTGACCGACGAAGACCGCTGGCCGTGGCTGGCCGCGATGCGCGCGGCCATCGACACCGCCCGCGCCGAAGGCCGCACCCATGTGTTCACCTGCTCGGCGCTGCGCCAGGCTTACCGCGACCGCCTGACCCCGCCCGATGGCGGGGTGACCTTCGTGTTCATGAAGGGGGATGCCGCACTGATCGGCCAGCGCCTGTCCGCGCGCACCGAGCATTTCTTCAACCCGGAACTGCTGCAAAGCCAGTTCAATACGCTCGAAGAACCCGGCGACGCGCTGGCGCTCGATATCCGCCAGTCACCTGAAGCGCTGGTGGACACCATCCTGCAGGCCACCGTGCGGCAGGGGGCCGGCGCGGCGCGCTGACCTTCCGCCAGCGTGCCCACGAAGGGGCATGGTTCGGCGCGAGCTCCGGCTTTTTCCATGGATCGCAACCACGGCCGCCGGCCTCGCTGGCGGCCGTTTTTGCGTGCGCTGGCAGGCATCTTGCTAGCCTGGTTTCGGTGCCGCTGCGGCGCGGGAGCGGCGGCACGGGCGGCCCGCCGCGCCACCTTGCGGCTTTCGCCGACACGGGTATGCTGGAAGGGCCAGTGACTCGACGGCATCACCGCGGCTTGCGCCAACCGGCGAGGGGGCGCGGCGGGGCAAGAATGCCAGGGTAACCAGGGCGGCCGGCAGCGGCGCCCGCGACATGGAGGAGCGGCCATCATGGCGGCGCGGTACTTCGACGAGATGCTGGACTGGCGCGAGGACAATGCGCCGGCGCTGATCCACGCAGGGCAGACCTTGCCTGAAGGGGCGGTACGCCCGCACTACCGGCATTTCGCCGAATGGCTGGCGCGCCAGACCGAAAGCACCATGGCCAACAAGCGCGCCGAGGCCGACCTGGTGTTCCGGCGCGTGGGCATCACCTTCGCCGTCTACGGCGACAAGGATGAAGCCAACAGCGGCACCGAGCGCACCATTCCGTTCGACGTGGTGCCGCGCATTTTCCCCGCGAGCGAATGGGCACTGCTGGAAAAAGGCCTGCGCCAGCGCGTGGCCGCGCTGAACCGCTTCATCCACGATATCTACCACGGCCAGGACATCATCCGCGCCGGCGTGATCCCGCCCGACCAGATCTACAACAATGCCCAGTACCGGCCTGAGATGCTCGGCGTCAGCGTGCCGCACGACGTCTATGCGCATGTCGCCGGCATCGACGTGGTGCGTGCCGGCGAGGGCGAGTTCTACGTGCTGGAAGACAACCTGCGCGTGCCGTCGGGCGTGTCGTACATGCTCGAGAACCGCAAGATGATGATGCGCCTGTTCCCGGACCTGTTCGCGCGCAACCGCGTGGCGCCGGTGGCGCACTATCCCGACCTGCTGCTCGACATGCTGCGCGGGGTTTCGCCGCAGGCCATCGCCGATCCCACCGTGGTGGTGCTGACGCCCGGCATGTACAACTCGGCGTACTTCGAGCACGCCTTCCTGGCGCAGCAGATGGGGGTGGAACTGGTCGAAGGCAGCGACCTCTTCGTCGAGGATAACCACCTGTTCATGCGCACCACGCAGGGGCCGCAACGCATCGACGTGATCTACCGGCGCGTCGACGACGACTTCCTCGATCCGCTCGCGTTCCGCCCCGATTCCGCGCTAGGCGCCGCGGGGCTGCTGTCGGTCTACCGCGCCGGCAACGTGACCATCTGCAATGCGATCGGCACCGGCGTGGCCGACGACAAGTCGATCTACCCCTATGTGCCGGACATGATCCGCTTCTACCTGGGCGAAGAAGCCATCCTGAGCAACGTGCCGACCTACATGTGCCGGCGCGCCGAGGACCTGCAGTACGTGCTGGACCATATGGCCGAACTGGTGGTCAAGGAAACCCATGGCGCCGGCGGCTACGGCATGCTGGTCGGGCCGGCGGCGACGCGCGCCGAGATCGATGCCTTCCGCGAGGTGGTCCGCGCCAGGCCCGAGCAGTACATCGCGCAGCCCACGCTGGCGCTGTCGACCTGCCCGACCTATGTCGAGGCCGGCATCGCGCCGCGCCATATCGACCTGCGCCCGTTCGTGCTGTCGGGCAAGGAGGTGCGCATGGTGCCGGGCGGGCTGACGCGCGTGGCGCTGCGCGAGGGCTCGCTGGTGGTGAATTCCTCGCAGGGTGGCGGCACCAAGGACACCTGGGTGCTGGAACGATGAACGCCGATTCGGGAGAGCCCGCATGCTGAGCCGCACCGCCGACCACCTGTTCTGGATGGCCCGCTACACCGAGCGCGCGGAAAACACCGCGCGCATGCTCGACGTCAACTACCAGACCTCGCTGCTGCCGCAATCGGCCGAAGTGGCCGAGCAGGGCTGGTGGGCCATGCTCGATATCTCGGAGCTGACCGACGTCTTCGACCACAAGTACGGCCTGCTGTCGCGCGACGACGTGATCGACTTCATGGTGCGCGACATGACCAACGCCTCGTCGATCATGAGCTGCCTGCGCGCGGCGCGCGAGAACGCGCGCGCGGTGCGCGGCTCGCTCACCACCGAGGTCTGGGAAACCGTCAACACCACCTGGCTGGAGGTGCAGCGCCTGATCGCCGACGGCGTGCTGAAGGAAGATCCGGCGCGCTTCTTCGAATGGGTCAAGTTCCGTTCGCACCTGGCGCGCGGGGTGCAATTCGGCACCATGCTCAAGGACGATGCCTTTCATTTCATGCGGCTGGGCACCTTCCTGGAGCGCGCCGACAATACCGCGCGCATTCTCGACGTCAAGTTCCAGGCGTCTAACGGCCGGGAGGTCGAGGAGCTCGAGGCCAGGCCCGACCAGGGTGCCCACAACGATTTCTACCACTGGGCGGCGATCCTGCGCTCGGTGTCGGGCTTCGAGGTCTACCGCAAGGTCTATCGCGCGGTGATCACGCCGCAGCGCGTGGCCGAGCTGCTGATCCTGCGCCCCGACATGCCGCGTTCGCTGGTGTCGAGCATGGACGAGGTGGTGGCGATCCTGCATACGGTGCGCAACCAGCATTCTGCGGAAACCGAGCGGCAGGCTGGTAAACTCCACGCCGACCTGAAGTACGCGCGCATCGACGATATCTTTGCCGTCGGCCTGCATGCGTACCTGACCAGCTTCCTGGAGCGCATCGGCGACCTCGGCAACGGCATCAGCCGGGACTTCCTGGTGCCGCTGCAGGCAGCCTGACCCGGGCCGCCGGCAGTCCCCCGTGCCGCCGCCGCGCCCTGATACCGTGAAATACAAGATCCATCACCATACCGTCTACCGCTACACCGAACCGGTGCGGCGCAGCGTGCACGAAGTGCGTCTGCAGCCGCGCTCGGGTCCGCTGCAGACCGTGGACTTCTGGCAGCTGTCGACGCCCGGCAACCCGTCGGCGGCGCGCGACGGCTTCGGCAACATCGTGCACAACTTCACGGTGGTCGGGCCCGCCAGCACCATCGCCATCGAAGCCAGCGGCGAGGTCGAAGTGCTGCCGCCGCATGGCGAGCTCGACCGCGACGGCCACCATGCGTTCTGCGATGCGCCGCCGGACGGCGAGGCGCGGGTGTCGCCGCTGTATTTCCTTGGCAGCACGCCGTTGACCACGGCGCCCGCGCCGATGCGGGCGTTTGCCGCGCCATTCCTGGCGGCGGGGCATGACATCGATGCGCTGCTGGCGCTGGCGCGCGGCATCGGCGAGCGCGTGCGCTACAAGCCCAACACCACCGATGTCGGCACTTCGGCGGCGGAGGCCTTCGCCTTGGGCAGCGGCGTGTGCCAGGACCAGGCGCAGGTGATGGTGGCGGCGTGCCGGGCGCTGGGCATTCCCGCGCGCTATGTCAGTGGATATTTCTACGACCCGGCCGCCACCGAACTGGCCAGCCATGCCTGGGCCGACGTGTGCCTGGACCCGGCCGGCGAAATCTGGTGCAGCATCGACATTACGCACGGCTGCCTGACCGACGAGCGCCATATCCGGCTGGCGGTGGGACGCGATTACGCTTCGGCGGCACCAGTGCGGGGCATCCTTGATGGCGGCGCCGGCGAAACGCTGGAAGTCAATGTAACCATTACGCCACTTTTTACCTGATTAGGTGCTTGCTTCCAGACGCGGCGCGGTGCCGGTGCATGGGCGCTAGAATCCAGAGTGATGCAGGCCACTGCCGGCGCCCATGCCGGCCGCCACCAAGAACACCAAGACAAACCATGACGTATTGTGTAGCCATGCGGCTGGATGCCGGCCTGGTATTCCTGTCCGACTCCCGCACCAATGCCGGGGTAGACGCCATCTCCACCGCGCGCAAGATGACGGTGTTCGAGGAGCCCGGCGACCGCGTGATGGTGTTGATGACCGCCGGCAACCTGGCCATCAGCCAGTCGGTGCGCCAGATCCTGATCGAGGACCATGACGAGAAGCGCTCGCTGTGGACCGCGCGCGACATGTTCGAGGCCGCCT
This sequence comes from Cupriavidus nantongensis, assembly GCF_041726985.1. Lineage (GTDB taxonomy): Bacteria > Pseudomonadota > Gammaproteobacteria > Burkholderiales > Burkholderiaceae > Cupriavidus > Cupriavidus nantongensis_A. Next base: position 1,155,722 of record NZ_CP168303.1, read on the forward strand.
CGATCGTTGGCGAGGCGGTGCGCCAGGTGCACCGGCGCGACGCCCACGCGCTGCGCGACGCCGGCATCGAATTCAATGTCAGCCTGGTCTTCGGCGGCCAGGTGCGCGGCGAGCGGGTGCGGCTGTTCAATATCTACGCGGCCGGCAATTTCGTCGAGGCCACGCCCGAGAACTGCTACTTCCAGATCGGCGAGGCCAAGTACGGCAAGCCCATCGTCGATCGCGTCGTGCATCCGTCGCTGCCGCTGGCCGAAGGAGCGAAGTGCGCGCTGATCTCGATGGACTCGACGCTGAAGTCGAATATCTCGGTGGGCCTGCCGCTGGACCTGCTGGTCTATGAAGCGGATTCGCTGCAGGTGAACCATTTTGTCAATATCGACGAGCGCAACGCCTACTTCCGGATGATCCGCGACACCTGGGGCCAGCGCCTGCGCCAGGTCTTCGGCGAGATCCATAACCCGGAATGGGATCCGGCCGCGCCCGCGGAATTCTCGCTGGCGCGCTCCGGCGAGGCCGACCGCTGGGCCCAGCCGGTGCGGGCCAGGCGCGTGCATCCGCGCAAGCCGGACTGAGGGACGGCAGCCATGCGCGAGATCATCCATTTTTCCCACGCCAACGGCTTCCCGGTAACGACCTACCGCAAGCTGTTCGGCGAACTGGACGGCGAGTTCGAGTTCCGTGCGGTGGACCGCTACGGACACAAGCCGGAATTCCCGGTGACACGCGGCTGGCCCCACCTGGTGGAAGAGCTGCTGGGCGATATCGACCGCCAGTACCGCCAGCCGGTGTGGCTGGTGGGCCATTCGCTGGGCGGCTTTCTGTCGCTGATGGCGGCGCTGCGCCGCCCGGACCGGGTGCGCGGTGTGGTCATGCTGGACTCCCCGATCATCGCCGGCTGGCGCGCGTCGCTGCTGAAGACCGCGCAGATGCTGGGCATCGATGAAAAGCCCGGCCCGGCGGCGGTGACGAAGAACCGGCGCACGCACTGGCCGGATGCCGAAGCGGTGTGGGAGCACTTCCGCGCCAAGCCCAATTTCGCGGTGTGGGACCAGGAAGTGCTGCGCGACTATGCCATCCACGGCACCGAGCCCACCGGCAAGGACAGCGAGCGCCGGTTGCGCTTCGACCGCGAGGTCGAATACTGGATCTACCGCACGCTGCCGACCAGCCTCGGGCGCAAGGTCGCGCGCGGCGCGCCGGTGCCGGTTGGCTTCGTCGCCGGCACGCGCTCGCGCGAGGTGCGGCAGTGCGGCCTGGGGGCGACGCGCAAGCTGGTCGGGCCGAACCTGCGCTTTATCGAAGGCGGCCACCTGTACCCCATGGAACGGCCCCGGCAGACCGCGCAACTGGTGCGCGAACTGATCGGCGCGATGCGCCAGCAGGGGCGCTGAGCCGGCGTGCGGCGCATGCGCCGCAGCACGGCTTCAACCCGCGGTGCGGCCCGCCGCAGACGGGCCTGCTGTCACAATTTCCGGGTCGGCGGGGAACGGGCTCTCATGTATAATCCCGATTTCCCCGGCAAGCTCGGTTTATGACCAAATTCGTCTTCGTCACCGGTGGCGTCGTCTCTTCTCTCGGCAAGGGCATCGCTGCTGCCTCGCTCGCGGCCATTCTTGAGTCGCGCGGCCTCAAAGTCACCCTCCTCAAGCTCGATCCCTACATCAACGTCGATCCCGGCACGATGAGCCCTTTCCAGCATGGCGAGGTGTTTGTCACGGAAGACGGTGCGGAAACCGACCTCGATCTCGGCCATTACGAGCGTTTCGTCTCGGCCAAGATGCGCAAGTCGAACAACTTCACCACCGGCCAGATCTACGAATCGGTGATCCGCAAGGAGCGCCGCGGCGAATACCTGGGCAAGACCGTGCAGGTGATCCCGCATATCACCAACGAGATCCAGGCTTTCGTCGAGAAGGGCGCGGCCGCGTCGCACGACGGCAAGGCCGACGTGGCGCTGGTGGAAATCGGCGGCACCGTGGGTGACATCGAATCGCTGCCGTTCCTGGAAGCCGCGCGCCAGATGAGCCTGCGCATGGGCCGCAACCACTGCGCCTTCGTGCACCTGACGCTGGTGCCGTTCATTGCCAGCGCCGGCGAGCTGAAGACCAAGCCGACCCAGCACTCGGTGCAGAAGCTGCGCGAAATCGGCATCTCGCCGACCGCGCTGCTGTGCCGCGCCGACCGCCCGATCCCCGACGACGAGCGCGCCAAGATCTCGCTGTTCGCCAATATCCCGCAAGACGCCGTGATCTCGGTGTGGGATGCGGACAGCATCTACAAGATCCCGCAGATGCTCAACGAGCAGGGCCTGGACCGCCTGATCTGCGAGGAGCTGCGCCTGGATCCGAAGCCGGCCGACCTGTCGATGTGGCAGAAGCTGGTCAACGCCCAGGAAAATCCCGAGCATGAAATCACCATCGGCATGGTTGGCAAGTATGTTGACCTGACCGAGTCGTACAAGTCGCTGATCGAGGCCCTGCGTCACGCTGGCATGCACACCGCCACGCGCGTCAACATCGAGTACATCGATTCCGAGGAACTGGAATCGGGCCACCTCGAGGTGCTGGCACCGCTGGACGCGATCCTGGTGCCGGGCGGCTTCGGCAAGCGCGGCACCGAAGGCAAGATCCGCGCGATCCAGTACGCGCGCGAGAACAAGATTCCCTACCTGGGCATCTGCCTGGGCATGCAGCTGGCGGTGATCGAGTTTGCCCGCCACCTGGCCGGCATGGCCGACGCCAACTCGACCGAGTTCAACCTGGAAACCGAGCACCCGGTGGTCGCGCTGATCACCGAGTGGGTCGACCGCGAAGGCAAGGTCGAGCAGCGCTCGGCCGATTCCGATCTCGGAGGCACCATGCGCCTGGGCGCGCAGCGCGTGCCGGTCAAGGAAGGCACCAAGGCCCACGCCATCTATGGCGCCGAGGTCAACGAGCGCCACCGCCACCGCTACGAGGTCAACAACCACTACGTGCCGACGCTGGAAAAGGCGGGCATGGTGATCTCGGCGCGCACCCCGACCGAGAACCTGCCGGAGATGATGGAGCTGCCCGAGTCGATGCACCCGTGGTTCGTCGGCGTGCAGTTCCACCCGGAATTCACCTCGACCCCGCGCGACGGCCATCCGCTGTTCAAGGCCTACGTCGAAGCCGCGCTGGCCAGCCAGCAGCGCAAGGGCGCGTAAGGCCCGGCGCAAGCAGGAGAGACAGTCATGAAACTCTGTGGATTCGAGGCCGGCCTCGACCAGCCATTCTTCCTGATCGCCGGTCCGTGCGTGATCGAGTCCGAGCAGATGGCGCTGGATACCGCGGGCGAGCTCAAGGCCATCACCACCGAGCTCGGCATCCCGTTCATCTACAAGTCGTCGTTCGACAAGGCCAACCGCTCGTCGGGCAAGTCGTTCCGCGGCCTCGGCATGGAGAAGGGCCTGGAGATCCTGGCCCACGTCAAGCGCGAAATCGGTGTGCCGGTGCTGACCGACATCCACGAGATCGACGAGATCAAGCCCGTCGCCGCCGTGGTCGACGTGCTGCAGACGCCGGCGTTCCTGTGCCGCCAGACCGATTTCATCCGTGCCTGCGCGCAGAGCGGCAAGCCGGTGAATATCAAGAAGGGCCAGTTCCTGGCGCCGCACGACATGAAGAACGTGATCGACAAGGCGCGCGATGCCGCGCGCGAGGCCGGTCTGCCCGACGATGTCTTCATGGCCTGCGAGCGCGGCGTTTCGTTCGGCTACAACAATCTGGTGTCGGACATGCGCTCGCTGGCGATCATGCGCGAGACCGGCGCCCCGGTGGTGTTCGACGCCACCCACTCGGTGCAGTTGCCCGGCGGGCAGGGCACCAGCTCTGGCGGCCAGCGCGAGTTCGTGCCGGTGCTGTCGCGTGCCGCGGTCGCCACCGGCGTCGCGGGCCTGTTCATGGAGACGCATCCCGACCCGAGCAAGGCCATGTCCGACGGCCCCAACGCGGTGCCGCTGTCGCGCATGAAGGAACTGCTGTCCGTGCTCAAGGACCTGGACACGCTGGTCAAGCGCGCCGGCTTCCTGGAAGACAACTTCGGCTGGCCGGCCTGCGCCTGAGCCGGCCCGGCTTGTCGCCGCCGCGCCCCGCGCGGACGCCGGCGGTGACAAACCATATCGAAAGACAATACAAAAAATCGGGAGATTCTCCATGGCCGCGGGCTTTATCATCGCCTACGTCGACGTGACCGACCCCCAGCAGTACGAGCAATACAAGGTGCTTTCGAGCAAGGCCATGCAGATCCATGGCGCCGAGGTGCTGGTGCGCGGCGGCAAGACCGAGCCGCTCGAGGGCGACTGGGCGCCGACGCGCGTGGTGGTGCTGAAATTCCCCAGCTATGACGCCGCCAAGGCCTTCCACGACGGCGAGGCCTACCGCGCCGCGCGCAAGTCGCGCGAGCATGCGGCGAAGATGAATATGATCGTGGTCGAAGGCGCCGCCTGAGCCGGCAGGCGCCAGGCAGCCGGTCATGCGCGCAGCGCTTGCGCCCATGACATGCGCCTGACACGCGCGCAGGTTGAAGTGATCAGCAGCAGCAAGAATCAACAGTCAGAGAGGAATTCATGAGTGCAATCGTAGATATCATCGGTCGCGAGGTTCTCGACTCGCGCGGCAATCCCACGGTCGAGTGCGACGTGCTGCTGGAATCCGGCGTGATGGGCCGCGCCGCGGTGCCGTCGGGCGCGTCGACCGGTTCGCGCGAAGCCATCGAGCTGCGCGACGGCGACAAGGGCCGCTACCTGGGCAAGGGCGTGCTGAAGGCGGTCGAGCATATCAACACCGAGATCTCCGAAGCCATCATGGGCCTGGACGCCTCCGAGCAGGCCTTCCTGGACCGCACCCTGATCGACCTCGACGGCACCGAGAACAAGGGCCGCCTGGGCGCCAACGCCATGCTGGCGGTGTCGATGGCTGTCGCCAAGGCAGCCGCTGAAGAAGCCGGCCTGCCGCTGTACCGCTACTTCGGCGGTTCGGGCGCAATGCAACTGCCGGTGCCGATGATGAACATCGTCAACGGCGGCGCGCATGCCAACAACAGCCTGGACATCCAGGAATTCATGGTCATGCCGGTGTCGCAGACCAGCTTCCGCGAAGCGCTGCGCTGCGGCGCCGAGATCTTCCACGCGCTGAAGAAGATCCTGGCCGACAAGGGCATGTCCACCGCGGTGGGCGACGAAGGCGGCTTCGCCCCGAACTTCTCGTCCAACGAGGAATGCCTGAACACCATCGTGCAGGCCATCGAGAAGGCCGGCTATCGTGCCGGCGAGGACGTGCTGCTGGCGCTGGACTGCGCCGCCAGCGAGTTCTACCACGAGGCCGAAGGCGTGTACCAGCTGGAAGGCGAAGGCCTGAAGCTGAGCTCGACGCAGTTCGCCGACTACCTGGCCAACCTGTGCGACAAGTTCCCGATCGTGTCGATCGAGGATGGCATGGCCGAAGGAGACTGGGACGGCTGGAAGACCCTGACCGACAAGCTCGGCAAGCGCGTGCAGCTGGTCGGCGACGACCTGTTCGTCACCAACACCAAGATCCTGAAGGAAGGCATCGAGAAGGGCATCGGCAACTCGATCCTGATCAAGATCAACCAGATCGGCACCCTGACCGAGACCTTTGCCGCCATCGAGATGGCCAAGCGTGCCGGCTACACCGCCGTGATCTCGCACCGCTCGGGCGAAACCGAGGACAGCACCATCGCCGACATCGCCGTCGGCACCAACGCCGGCCAGATCAAGACCGGCTCGCTGTCGCGCTCGGACCGCATGGCCAAGTACAACCAGCTGCTGCGCATCGAGGAAGACCTGGGCGATATCGCCAGCTACCCGGGCAAGGGCGCGTTCTACAACCTGCGCTAAGGCCAACGGTTGTCGTCCCCGCGAAGGCGGGGACCCAGTGTCTTTATCCCCGAAGGGGGCGTGAAAGACGCTGGATTCCCGCCTTCGCGGGAATGACGTCGTGGGTTCGAGAATGGCGGTGGCACGGATAACGTCCGGCCGCCGCCGTTTTTGTATCGAAATCTGCCTGGCAATTGCCTTCCAGGCGGAGTTCGCAGATCATTGTGCGGAAATTCCTGTCCGCCACCTTTCATGCGCCTGATTTCGCTGCTGTTGTTCGTGCTGCTGTTTGCCATCCAGTACCCGCTCTGGCTCGGCAAGGGCGGCTGGCTGCGCGTGTGGGACCTGAACCGCCAGCTGACCGAGCAGGGCGCCCGCAACCAGACGCTCAAGCTGCGCAACGCCAAGCTGGAAGGCGAAGTGGCCGACCTGCAGGACGGCACTGGCGCCATCGAGGAACGCGCCCGCTATGAGCTGGGCATGGTGCGCGAAGGCGAGGTCTTCGTGCAGTTCGTCGCGCCGGCACCCAAGGTCAGCGCCACGCCGCCGCTGCCGCCGCCGCCGAATTCGGTTGCCGGCCGGGGCGGCCACTAAGCCTCCACCATGACTGCCGGCGGCTTGCTTCAACTTGCTTCAACTTGCTTCAAGCCAGCCGCAGCTCCCTCACCACCAGCCGTACGGATAGCCGCCCCAGCCCCAGCCGGGCATGCCGACGCTGACGCCGCCGCCCCAGCGGCCGCCACCCCATCCGCCGTAATACAGGTTCCAGCTGGTGTTGGGATAGGCATAGGCCGCGCGCGCGGCTGCGGCCTGCTGGTCCAGCGCGATCGCCGCGGCCTGGTCGCGCAGCACCTGCTGGTTGAGCGCGTCGAGCTTCTGCTTGTCATCTGCGCTCAGCGGTGCTGGCGGCACAGCGTTGGGCGCCAGCCGCGCGGTGGGCGGCGAGCCATTGGCGTCGCGCGGGATCTGCGCGCAGCCTGCGGCCAGCAGCAGCGCGCCGAGCGCGGCGCAGTACGCGGCGCCGCGCCGCGACAGCCGGGCACGGGAAGCAAAGTAAGGCAGGGGAGGGTTGGCTCGGGCGGACATGGCGGTTCTCAGGCTCGCTGACCGGCAGCTGGATGCTGCCATCGTACAGCCGTTGGACCGGGCGGCAACACCGATGTTTCCAGCGCACCTCCCGCCGGCCGTCCCGCATCGCCCGCGCCGGTGCGGCAGCGCACGCAGGCGCTGCCAAAGGCGGATCAGTGGTGCTGGCTGGCGCCCGCGCCGGCGCCGGTGGCGACCGGCGTGGCCGAGAACAGCTGCGCGCAGTCGACCGGGTCGAACTCATAGCGCTGGCCGCAGAAGTCGCAGTGGATCTCGACATGGCCGCGCTCGGCGATGATGCTTTCGATCTCGGCCTGGCCCAGCGACTGCAGCATGCCGGCCACCTTGGGCCGCGAGCAGCTGCAGTAGAAATGCGGCGTCAGCGGCTCAAACACGCGCAGGCCGGCGTCCTGCAGGTCTTCCCAGAACAGGCGGCGCAGCAGCGTGTCGGGCGTCTCGCCCAGCAGTTCCTCGGCCTTCAGCGTGGTGCCGAGCTGCACCGCGCGGTCCCAGGTGTCGAGGTCCTGTGCCTTGGCGTGGCTGGCCAGCGGCGCGCCGGTCTCGCCGACTTCGGCGGTGCCGCCGTAGGCCGGCAGCTTCTGCAGCAGCATGCCGGCGGCGACATGGTCGTCGGCGGCCAGCCACAGGCGCGTGTCGAGCTGCTCGGAGGCCTGCATGTAGTGCTCCAGCACGGCGCTGATCGAGCCCAGCGGGCCGTGCGCGTCGGCCAGCGGCACGATGCCCTGGTACGGCTGCTGGCCCGGCAGCTTGTCCTTCTGGTCCAGCGTGATGGCAAAGCGGCCGTGGCCGTGGACATTGACCATCTGCGCCAGCGTGGCATCGTCGGCCAGCTGCGCGCCCTCGGCCAGCTTGGCGGTGGCGCGCATCGACAGGTCGGACAGGCATTCCACCACCAGCATGCGCACCGGGCCGTCGCCGTGCAGCTGCATCACCAGCGCCCCGTTGAACTTCAGGTTGGCCGACAGCAGCGCCGCGGCGGCCATCATCTCGCCCAGCAGCCGGCGCACCGGGGCAGGGTAGCTGTGGCGGCCGAGCACTTCTTGCCAGGTGGCTTCCATGCGCACCAGCTCGCCGCGCACGGGGGCCGCGTCGAACAGGAACTTCTGCAGGGTGTCGGGGGTGGTGGTATCGGTCACAATTATCGGTCGGGTTTCGGTAGAGGCTCGGCGGTCGTCAGCCGATCCGCTTGAGCTGTTGCTTGTACAGGGCCTGCCGGGTGGCGTAAGTTTCGGCGTTGCGGTAAAGGTTGGCGACATCCGCATCGGTCAGCTGGCGCACCACCTTGGCGGGCGCGCCCAGGATCAGCGAGCGATCCGGGAACACCTTGCCCTCGGTCACCACGGCGCCGGCGCCCACCAGGCATTCCTTGCCGATCACGGCGCGGTTCAGCACCACGGCCTGGATCCCGATCAGCGAGCCTTCGCCCACGGTGCAGCCGTGCAGCATGGCCTGATGGCCGATCGAGACCTTGTCGCCCAGGGTCAGCGGGCAGCCGGGGTCGGTATGCAGCACCGAACCCTCCTGGATATTGGTGTCCGCGCCGACCACGATCGGCTCGTTGTCGCCGCGGATCACGACACCGGGCCAGGCGCTGGCGCGGGACTTGAGGGTCACGTTGCCGATGATGGTGGCTTCGGGGGCCACGTAGGCTTCGCTGTCGATACTGGGCTTGACGTCGCCGAGCTGGTAAAGCGCCATGAGGTCTCCTGCACGAATGGCTTTTGTTGAAGTGGGGGTTGCCGCCGGACTTTAAAGGGTTGGGGTGGGAAGGCTGGCGCCCCGGGGCGGCTTGAGCAGCCGGGCACCGGCCAGACCCTACAATGGCGGCAGACCCGGATTTTACGCCCATGCCAGAAAAAACACCCGCCGCCGCGCCGCCTGACCCGTCTCCTTCGCCACGCCGGCAGGCGCTGGCGGTGCTGTGCCTGACGGATCCGCGCGACAAGGCCGTGGCGGCACGCGCACTTTATCGGCACGTGATGACGCTGCCCGATGCCTCGCTCGGCGCAGGTGAGGCAATCCATGCCGACGCCGCCCACGCCATCCCCGGCCGGCCGGCACGGCCGCTGCTGGTGGCGCCCCAGCACGTCGAGCGGCGCCGCTCGCTGCAGACTCCCGCCGGGCGCGCGGCGATGATCCACGCGCTATGCCATATCGAGTTCAATGCCATCAACCTGGCGCTGGACGCGGCCTGGCGCTTTGCCGGCATGCCGCCCGCGTATTACCGCGACTGGCTGCGCGTGGCCGATGAAGAGGCCTACCACTTCACGCTGCTGGCCGACCACCTTGCCACCCTCGGCGCCGCCTACGGCGATTTCCCGGCCCACAACAGCCTGTGGGAGATGACCGACAAGACCGCCGGCGACGTGCTCGCGCGCATGGCGCTGGTGCCGCGCACGCTCGAAGCGCGCGGGCTCGATGCCTCGCCGCCGGTGCGCGCGAAGCTGGCCGGCGCCGGCGACCATGCCGCCGCGGCCATCATCGACATCATCCTGCGCGACGAGGTCGGCCACGTCGCCATCGGCAACCATTGGTACCGCTGGCTGTGCGCGCAGCGCGGGCTCGATCCCGTCGCCACCTATGCGCAATTGGCCGAGCAGTACCGCGCGCCGAAGCTGCGCGGGCCGTTCAACCTCGAGGCGCGTCGCGCGGCAGGCTTCGATGAGGACGAGCTGGCGTGGCTCGAGGCATCGGCCGGCTAGGCCTGCCGTCTAACAATTCAGCGGTGCGACGGGAAACCATGCTTGCGCGCCGACCAAACCGCCAGCCATGCTGCCGCGAGCAGCGCCACCAGCACGGGCGGGAATGCGCCGATGCCGAAGCCATCGAGCAGCAGCCCCCCGATGACACCGCCGCCGGCGATGGCAATGTTCCAGGCCGTGACCAGCATCGACTGCGCCACGTCCGCGGATTTGCCGGCGGTCGCCGCCAGCGCCGTCTGGAACAGTGTGGCGACTCCGCCGAAGCTCAGGCCCCAGCTAGCCGCCGCGGCATAGACCACCGCAGGGTGCGCGCCCGCGGCCGCAAGCGCCAGCACTGACAGCCCGAACAGCAGCGTGCTGGCCAGCGTCAGCAGCCGCAGCCACTTGTCGATCAGCGCGCCGGTGATCCAGATGCCCCCGAGCGAGGCCACGCCGAACACGAACAGGACAAGATCCAGCCGTGCCCCGGCGTTTGCCGCGCGCAGGAACGGCGCGATATAGGTGTAGAGGACGTTGTGCGCCAGCACGAAGGCGAGCGTCACGAACAGCACGGGACGTACCCCCGGCAGCGTGAACACGCGCGCGAGCGGCAGCCGCTGGCCGGCAGGCTGGCCGGCAAAATCCGGCACGCTGGCCAGCACCCAGGCAATCAGGCCCAACGTCATCGCGCTGATGATGCCGAAGCATGCCCGCCAGCCCATGATGGCACCGAGGAAGGTCCCGGATGGCACACCCAGCGACAGCGCCAGGGGGATGCCAACCATGGCGACGGCTATGGCGCGGCCCTTCATGTGATCGGGGACCATGCGCGCGGCATAGCCGGCCAGCAGCGCCCACAGCAGGCCGGCCGAGACCCCTGCAACAAAGCGTGCAGCCATCGTCAGGACATAGTTGGCGGACCAGGCCGTCACGGCATTGGCGACGGCAAAGCCGGCGATGGCAAGCAGCAGCAGCGGCCGTCGCCGCAGCCCTTGCGTGGCCGCCATCAGCGGCATGGCGGCCACCAGCGAGCCGAAGGCGTAGATCGTGACGAGCTGGCCGGCAAGCGGCTCTGAGATGGCGAGGCCCTTGCCGATCTGGGGCAGCAGTCCCGCCGGCAAGGCCTCGGTCAGGACGGTGATGAAGCCTGCGACGGCAAGCGCAAGCAGGGCCGGAAGCGGTAGCGGCGCAGGCTGCGCGCCCTGGTGTGCATCGCCGGCAAGCGGGTTGGTGGCTGTGGTCATGTTGGCGCCCTGGCGGAAGGTTATGAACGGGTCAATGGCTGCGACGCAGCCGGGAGAGGCCATGGACGGCGTCACGCAGGTCGGCGGCAAATTGGCCTGCCGTGCGCTCGTACCGACCCGCCCACGATAAGGAAGCCGTCATTAAAGAAAAAGTGGGCTACAGTTCCTTTTTCTCCGGAACTTTGTGTCCGTAATCGGGGGCATCATGGACAGCCTCAGTGGCTTCGCGGTGTTTGTGCAGGTGGCCGAGACCCGCAGTTTTGTCGCGGCGGGGCGCCTGCTGGGAGTGTCGGCCTCCGCTGTCGGCAAGAGCGTCGCGCGGCTGGAACAACGGCTTGGGGTACGGCTGTTCCACCGCAGCACGCGCAGCGTCGCGCTGACCGCCGAAGGGGCGCTGTTCCTGGAGCGCAGCCGCCGCGTGCTTGCCGAGATCGAAGCGGCGGAGCTGGAACTGGCCGAGGCCACCGCAGCGCCGCGCGGCCGTCTGCGGGTGAGCCTGCCGCTGGTCAGTTCACTGGTGTTGCCCGTGCTCGGCGACTTTATGCGCGCCTATCCGGATATCGCGCTGGACCTGGATTTCACCGACCAACTGGTGGACGTGATCGAGGAGGGCTTCGATGCCGTGGTCCGGACCGGCGATCCCGCCGACTCGCGCCTGTCGGCGCGCAGGCTGGGAGCGTTCCAGGCGATGCTGGTGGCATCGCCCGAGTACCTGGCGCAGCGTGGCACGCCGAAGGTGCCTGCCGACCTGGCCGGGCATGCTTGCCTGCATTACCGCTTTCCCCACACCGGCAAGCTCGAGCCATGGCCGCTGCGGCGCGCGCCAGGCGAGCCGGAGCTGGCGCTGCCGACATCGATGATCTGCAACAACATCGAGACGCGCCTGTGTTTTGCGCTGCGTGGCCTGGGCATTGCGTGCCTGCCCGATTTCGCCATCCAGGAGCAACTGGCCGATGGCAGCCTGTGCCAGGTACTGGCCGGCCACGTGGGTCCGGCCAAGGCCTTTCATGTGCTCTGGCCGGCGAGCAGGCATCCCTCGCCCAAGGTGCGGGCGCTGGTCGATTTTCTAAGCGCGCGGCTTTTTCCTGCCGACCAGGCCCGCGCCTAGCGGCTAGGCGCGCTTGCCTGCGCGCTCCTCCTCCAGCAGCCGCAATACCCGCCGCTGGATCTTGCCCGTCGTGGTCATCGGCAGCTGGTCGATGAATTCGATCGCCTTCGGGTATTCGTAAGGCGCGAGCTGGCCGCGCACATGCGCCTGCAGTTCCGCGACCAGCGCCGCGTCGCCGTCGAACGAACGCGCCACCGACGGTGTCAGCACCACGAAGGCCTTGACCACCGCGCCGCGCTCGGGATCGGGCGACGGCACCACGGCGCAGTTGGAGACCGCCGGATGCTTGAGCAGGCAGTTCTCGATCTCGCTCGGCCCGATGCGGTAGCCCGAGGACTTGAACACGTCGTCGGCGCGCCCCTGGTACCACAGGTAGCCGTCGGCATCGACGCGCGCTAGGTCGCCGGTGCGGCACCAGCGCAGGCCGTCGCGCTCGGTGTACTTGCCCGCGGTGGCGGCGTCGTTCTTCCAGTAGCCGAGAAAGAACACCGGGTCCGGATGCCCGGCGCTGTCGGTGGCGCACACCGCCACTTCGCCGTCCTCGCCCGGCGCGCAGGCGCGGCCTTCGTCGTCGATCACCTGCACGCGGTGGCCGGGGTAGGGGCGTCCCATCGAACCCGGCCGGGCCGGCCAGCCCAGCCGTGCGTCGTCGTTCTGCGCGGTGCAGTTGCCGACGATGTAGTTGATCTCGGTCTGGCCGAACATCTCGTTGACCAGCACGCCGAGCGCGTCGCGGCACCAGCCGAACACGGTCTCGCCCACGGCCTCGCCGGCGCTCATCAGCGCGCGCAGGCGGATGTCGTAGTGCCGCCGCGGCTCGGGGCAGGCCTTCATCATCTGCTTGAGCGCAGTCGGGAACAGGAAGGTGTTGGTGACGGCATAGCGCTCCAGCAGCTCGAAGGCACGCTCGGCGGAAAAGCGGCCCTGGTAGCCGACGATCGGCTTGCCGAAATACAGCGCCGGCATCAGCGCGTCCCACAGGCCGCCGGTCCAGGCCCAGTCGGCCGGACTCCAGAACACGTCGTCGTGCTGCGGATACCAGTTCTGCGAGCAGACGAAGCCGGTCAGGTTGCCGATCAGCGCGCGGTGCGGGATCAGCGCGCCCTTGGGCGGGCCGGTGGTGCCGCTGGTATAGATCAGCACCGCGGCCTCGTCGGCCTTGGTCTGCTCGGCGACGAAGGTCGGCAGCTGCGCCGCGAGCAGCAGGTCCCAGTCATGGTCGCCGCGGCCGCGGGCATCGCCGGCGGCGATCACGGTGGCCAGCGTTGGGCATTCGGGGCGCGCCGCCAGCAGGTTGTCGATCGAGGTCTCGTCGGCGATGGCCACGCCGGCTTCGCTGTGCGCAATGCGGTAGGCCAGCGCCTCTGGCCCGAACAGCATCGACAGCGGCATGGCGATGGCGCCCAGCTGGTAGATCGCCATATGCGCGATCACGGTCTCGATGCGCTGCGGCATCACGATCGCGACGCGGTCGCCGCGCGCCACGCCCAGCGCGCGCAGCGCCCCCGACAAGCGGTTGGCCTCGGCCTGGATAAAGGCAAAGCTGTGCGCGTTGCGGCGGCCGCCCTCGTGCTCGGTATAGACCGCGATGTGGTCCATGGTGGCCGGGTCGCGGGCCCAGCGGCCGCAGCAGGCTTCGGCGATGTTGAACTGCGCCGGAATCTCCCAGCGGAACGATTCGTACAGGGTGCGATAGTCGTCGCGCCGGCTTGCCGGCAAGGCAGCTGCAGCCATTCAGGGTCTCCGTTGGGGTCCGCCTCGAGGCAAATGGCGAGCGGCCAGCGGCGCTGGCGGCCGCTGCCGCTATAATGCGCACAAGCGAACGATCGTTCTATTTTTTCGTGGCTTCCCCGCCAACCCCCGCGGCGGGCAAGATCCCGACGCAAGGGTGGAGACAATGACAATCAAGGAAACCTCGCGGTCTGAATTTATCACGGTGCGCGGGCTGCGCTACCACGTGCGCCACTGGGGCACCCCCGGCGCGCGCAAGCTGTTCATGCTGCACGGGTGGATGGACGTGGGGGCGTCGTTCCAGTTCCTGGTCGACCACCTGCGCGGCGACTGGCATGTGATCGCGCCCGACTGGCGCGGCTTCGGCGCAACCGATTGGCCCACGCGCTACCCCGGCACGCAGTCGTACTGGTTCGCCGACTACCTCGCCGATCTCGAGGCCCTGCTCGACCACTATGCGGCCGAGGGGCAGGTCGACCTGGTCGGCCACAGCATGGGCGCCAACGTGATCTGCCTGTATGCCGGCATCCGCCCGCAGCGCGTGCGCCGCGTGGTGGACCTGGAAGGCTTCGGCATGACGGCGACGCGGCCGGAGCATGCGCCCCGGCGCTATGCGCGCTGGCTCGACGAAGTGCGCGCGGGCGCCGAGCTGAAGACCTATGACAGCCTCGACGGCGTGGCCGCGCGCTTGCAGAAGACCAACCCGCGCCTGCCGGACGAGCGCGCCGCGTTCCTGGCCGCGCACTGGTCGCGCCGCAATGCCGAGGGCCGTTGGGAGATCCTGGGCGATCCCGCGCACAAGCTGGTCAACCCGATGCTGTACCGGCTCGATGAGGTGATGGCGGTGTGGGAGCAGGTCACCGCGCCGGTGCTGCATGTGGAAGCGCGCGATTCCGAGACGCTGCGCCATATCGCCCACAAGCAGGCCATCGACGAATTCAGGCAGCGCTTCCGCGCCTTCCGCGACTTCCGCGAGGCGGTGGTGGAGGACGCTGGCCACATGCTGCACCATGACCAGCCCGCGGCCGTGGCGGAGCTGGTGGAATCGTTCTGCGCCGGCAGCTGACGCCGGCGCCTGCGGCAGTTCAGGCTTCAGGCGTGGGTGAGCTTTTCCTTCAGCGCGGCGTTGTTGCTGGTGTGCACGTGCACCAGCGCCTTTTCCGGGAAGGCATAGTGGTAGGCGCGGCGCAATGCCAGCGCGGCCTCGTGGAAGCCTGACAGGATCAGCTTCTGCTTGTTGGGGTAGAACGCGATATCGCCGGCGGCGAAGATGCCGCGGCGCGAGCTTTCGTAGGTGGTGGTATCGACCAGGATGCGGCCAGCGCGCATGTCCATATCCCACTGCGCGATCGGGCCGGGCTCGGACACCAGGCCGTACAGCGCCACCAGTTCCTCGGCGGGCAGCACGGTGCTGCCGTCGCGGGTCCGCACCTCGACTTCGCTGAGCCCGCCGTCCGCGCCTTCGGTGCGCAGTGCGCCCAGCATGCCGACCACGAAATCCATCTCGCCCGCGGCCACCGCGCGGCGCATCTCGGCGACGGTGCCGTCGGCGGCGCGGAAGCCCTCGCGCCGGTGCAGCAGCGTCACGCGCGCGGCGACCTTGCGCAGCGCCAGCGCCCAGTCCAGCGCCGAGTCGCCGCCACCGGCGACGACCACGCGCTTGCCGGCGAAGTGCGAGACATCGCGCACCGCGTAGTGCACGTGGCGGCCTTCCAGCGCCGGCGCCTCGGGAAGCGACACACGTTGCGGCGCGAACGCTCCCGCGCCGGCGCAGATCAGCACCGCGGCAACATCGAAGCGCTTGCCGCCGTCGGTTGTCACCAGCAGGCGTTCGTGCCCGGCATGGCCTTCCGGCGCTGCCGGGGCCGGGATTTCGGCGACGCTTTCGGCGCGCTGGCCGAAGTGCATCGGGAAGTCGAACGGGGCGCATTGCTCCAGCAGCCGGTCCACCAGGTCCTGCGCCAGGCATCCTGGCACGGCGGGAATGTCGTAGATCGGTTTTTCCGGATACAGCTCGGTGCACTGGCCGCCGGCGCGGTCGAGCACATCGATCAGTTCACATTTCAGGCCGAGCACGCCGGCCTGGAACGCGGCGAACAGGCCGACCGGGCCGGCACCGACGATCAGGACATCGGTGGTGGTGACGGGGGCGGTGGCGGGAGCGGTGGCTGGGGTAGCGGTGGACATGGGGCATGGCAGGCACGCCAGGTGCCCGCGAATCGACGATGCAAAGCCCGACTATACCCCGCAGCCGGCGGCTTTCCGCCGACGCCAGCGTTGCCGGCATGGCTTTGCCTGACAGGCCAGGGGCGGCGGCGCCGCGCAGGCCAGGGGCGACGGGAGTAGAATTGCCACCATGCAAAACGCCCACGCCATCAATGCCGACCTGCATTGCCATTCCACCGTTTCCGACGGCACGCTCGCGCCGCGCGCCGTGGCGCAGATCGCCCGCGACGCGGGGGTTGCGTTCTGGGCGCTGACCGACCACGACGAGCTGGGCGGGCAGGCCGAGGCACGCGCCGCCGCAGAGGAATTCGGCATGCGCTATGTGCCCGGCGTCGAGATCTCGGTGACCTGGGCCGGGCAGACCGTGCATATCGTGGGGCTGCAGATCGACCCGTTCTGCCCGGAACTGATCGATGGCCTGACCGAGACCCGCTCGGGCCGCGCGCGACGCGCGCGCGATATCGCCGAAGCGCTGGCCAGGGTGGGCATTGACGGTGCCTATGAAGGGGCGCTGCAGTACGTGGGCAACCCGGACCTGATCTCGCGCACGCATTTCGCGCGCTGGCTGGTCGACCAGGGCCGCTGCGCCAGCGTCGGCGATGTCTTCAGCGAGTACCTGTCGGAGGGCCGCCCGGGCTATGTCGGCCACCGCTGGGCCAGCCTGGCCGAAGCGGTGGGCTGGATCCGCACCGCCGGCGGCATCGCGGTGATGGCGCACCCGGGCCGCTACCACTACACCGACACCCAGCACGACGCGCTGTTCGATGAATTCACGGCGCTGGGCGGCGGCGCGGTCGAGGTGGTGACCGGCAGCCATACCCCCGACCAGTACCGCCGCTACGCCGAGGTGGCGCGGCACTACGGCTTGCTCGCTTCGCGCGGCACGGATTTCCACGGGCCCGGCGAGGGCCGGGTGGAACTCGGCACGCTGCCGCCGCTGCCGCCCACGGTCACGCCGGTCTGGCACGATTGGTAGGCACCCCGCCTGGCCGGGGCCAGCCCCCGGATGCCTCGCCGTTCCATCCGACTCCGCTCCCTGGCCCATGTCCCAGTACTTCGAGATCCATCCGCTCAACCCGCAGTCGCGCCTGCTCAAGCAGGCGGCCCAGATCCTGCAGAAGGGCGGGCTGGTCGCGCTGCCGACCGACTCCAGCTATGCGCTCGCGTGCCGGCTCGACGACAAGGCGGCGGTCGAGCGCCTGCGCCGGCTGCGCGGCATCGACGACCGCCACCACCTGACGCTGATGTGCCGCGACCTGTCGGAGCTCGGCAACTTTGCCCGCGTCGACAACCGCCAATACCGCTGGCTCAAGGGTGCCACGCCGGGCCCGTACGTGTTCATCCTGGAAGCGACCAAGGAAGTGCCGCGGCGGCTGTCGCACCCGGCGCGCAAGACCATCGGCGTGCGCGTGCCCGAGCATGCCATCCCGCTGGCGCTGCTGGGCGAGACCGGCGAGCCGCTGATCTCGGCGACGCTGCAGCTGCCGGGCGACCACGAACCGCTCAACGATCCGGCGCAGATCCGGGCGCGGCTGGAGAAACAGCTCGACCTGGTAGTGGACGGCGGGCCGGCCCCCGCGCAGCCGACCACGGTGATCGACCTGACCGGCGGCGAGCCCGAACTGGTGCGCGCCGGCCGCGGCGACATCGCCCGCTTCGGCCTCTGACTCGCGGCGCCGCCGGGGCTTTAGTCGGGTGCATCAGCGTGCGCCCGGGCGCCGGCGGGCCGCTACAATAGCGCTCATGGATTCCTCCCTTATCCAGACCTTCGCGGTCTATGCCCTGCCGGTGCTGTTCGCCATCACGCTGCACGAGGCCTCGCACGGCTACGTGGCCAAGCTGTTCGGCGACAGCACCGCCTATGCCCTCGGGCGCGTCAGCCTGAACCCCATCCGCCATATCGACCCGATCGGCACCATCGCCGTGCCGCTGCTGCTGTACATCATGACCAGCGGCCAGTTCGTGTTCGGCTACGCCAAGCCGGTGCCGGTGGTGTTCGAGCGCCTGCGCAACCCGCGCTGGCACGGCATGTGGGTGGCGCTGGCGGGCCCGGCCAGCAACGTGGTGCAGGCCTTCGTGTGGGTGCTGCTGGCGATCGGCCTGACCTGGGGCGGCGTGCGCGAGCCGTTTTTCGGCGAGATGGCGCTGGCCGGCGTGCGCGTCAACCTGGTGGTGGCGGCCTTTAACCTGTTCCCGGTGCCGCCGCTCGACGGCGGGCGCGTGCTGACCGCGCTGCTGCCGCAGGGCATCGCGCGCGCGGTGTCGCGCATCGAGCCGTACGGCATTTTCGTGGTGCTGGCGCTGGTGGCAGCGGGGGTGATCACCACCATCTGGATGACGCCGGTGGTCAATGTGCTGATGTCCCTGATCGAGCTGCTGCTGCGCCCGATCGTGCTGCTGCTCAATTGACCGGGGCTGCCATGACACTGTCGCATGCCGGCATCGCCGCCCCCTCGGCCTGGGTCACGCGCTGGGCCCATCTGCTGCGCCCGGGCGCGCGGGTGCTGGACCTGGCCTGCGGCGGCGGCCGCCATGCCGCCTGGCTGGCCGCGCGCGGCCACCAGGTGCTGGCCGTCGACCGCGACGCCGACGCCATCGCCGGCCTGCCCGCCGGCATCGCCGGGCGCGTGGCCGACCTGGAGCAGGGCGACTGGCCGCTGGCCGGCGAGGCGCCGTTCGACGCCATCGTCGTCACCAACTACCTGCACCGGCCGCTGTGGCCGCATCTGGCGGCCGCGCTGGCGCCGGGCGGGTGCTGGATCTTCGAAACCTTCGCCGCCGGCAACGAGACCGTGGGCAAGCCGTCGCGGCCGGATTTTCTGCTGCGCCCGGGCGAGCTGCTCGAGGTCGCGCGCGCCCATGGATTGCGCGTGGTGGCCTACGAGGATGGCGTGGTCGAAGTGCCGAAAACAGCCTTCGTGCAGCGCCTATGTGCGGTGCGCGAGGCGGCGCCGGCGGACGGTGCGGCCGTGCCGCCACGCTACCGGCTCGATCCCTGAGCGGCGCGCCGAGCTGTCGGCGCAAACGGCGCTGCATGCGTTGAAACAGTTGGTATCAACCCCTGTCCGGGCAGCGGTCGAAGCGGCCTGCGGTTCCGGTACAATCCCGTTATTCGCATCCCGAATTCCCTAACGTTATGACACAGATTACCGGCAGCATCGTTGCCATCGTCACCCCGATGCAAGAGGACGGCAGCCTGGACTTCCCGGCCCTGCGCGCACTGGTCGACTGGCACGTTGCCGAAGGCACCGACGCCATCGTGATCGTGGGCACCACCGGCGAGTCCCCGACGGTGACCGTCGAGGAGCACTGCGAACTGATCCGCGTTGCCGTCGAACAGGCCGGCAAGCGCATCCCGATCATCGCGGGGACCGGCGGCAATTCCACCAAGGAAGCGATCGAGCTGACCGCCTTCGCCAAGAAGGTCGGCGCCGATGCCTCGCTGCAGGTCGTGCCGTATTACAACAAGCCCACCCAGGAAGGCATGTACCGGCATTTCCGCACCATCGCCGAGGCGGTGGACCTGCCGGTGCTGCTGTACAACGTCCCCGGCCGCACGGTCGCGGACATGAACAACGAGACCATCCTGCGCTTGGCGCAGGTGCCGGGCATCGTCGGCGTCAAGGAAGCGACCGGCAACATCGACCGTGCCGCGCAGCTGATCAAGGGCGCGCCGGAAGGCTTCGCCATCTACAGCGGCGACGACCCCACCGCGGTGGCGCTGATCCTGCTGGGCGGCCACGGCAATATCTCGGTGACCGCTAACGTGGCCCCGCGCAAGATGCACGAGATGTGCGCGGCGGCACTGAAGGGCGACGTCGTGACCGCGCGCCGCCTGCATATGGAACTGATCGGGCTGAACCAGGCCATGTTCATCGAAGCCAATCCGATCCCGGTCAAGTGGGCGCTCCAGCAGATGGGCAAGATGGCAGGCGGTATCCGCCTGCCGCTGACCCCGCTGTCCGAGGGCAACCACGACTACGTACGCAAGGCACTGGCCGCCGCTGGCCTGCTGGCCTGATTCTTCGCGGCGTCCTGCTGTCTGCCTTATCTACTAGGATTGCGTGTCAATGAAACTGAAGCTTAACCGCCGCGGCGCGACGCAAGTCCGCCGCGCCGCCCTGGTTGTGCCCGTGCTTGCTGCCGGTGTGTTGACCGGCTGCAGCAGCCTCAACGAGGCCATGCAGCCCGACAAGATCGACTACAAGTCGTCGGCCTCGAAGCGCACGCCCACGCTGGACGTGCCGCCCGACCTGACCAAGCTGGAAGGCGACCGCCGCTATTCGGTGCCCGATGCCAACGGCACCTCGACGCTGTCGACCTACAGCCAGGCCACCAAGGTGCGCGAGCAATCGCCGACCGAGAACGTGCTGCCGTCGGCGCAGGGCATCCGCATGGAGCGCGATGGCAACCAGCGCTGGCTGGTGATCAGCAACGGCATGCGCGGCGACCAGCTGTGGCAGCAACTGCGCGGCTTCTGGCAGGAAAGCGGTTTCCTGCTGGTGCAGGACTCGCCCGAGACCGGCATCATGGAAACCGACTGGGCCGAGAACCGCGCCAAGATCCCGCAGGACATCATCCGCAACACCATCGGCAAGGTGTTCGACGGCCTGTACTCGACCTCGGAGCGCGACAAGTTCCGCACCCGCGTCGAGCGCGCGCAGAACGGCACGCTGGAAGTTTTTATCAGCCACCGCGGCGCGCAGGAACAGCTGACCGGCATCGACAAGTCCAGCACGGTCTGGACCCCGCGCCCGGCCGATCCTGAACTGGAAGCCGAATTCCTGTCGCGCCTGGCCCAGCGCCTGGGCGTGCAGAAGGAGCAGGCCGACCGCATGGCCCAGAACCCGACGCCGGCCGGCAATACCGCCGCGGCGGCGGGAGCTGCCGCCGGCACCGCGGCCGCCGCAGGTGCCGCTGCCGGCGCCGAAGGCGCCGCGCCGAACAAGTCGTACCTGGCCCAGGTCAACGGCGCACCTGCGCTGCAGCTGCCCGAGCCGTTCGACCGCGCCTGGCGTTCGGTGGGGCTGTCGCTGGACCGCGTCAACTTTACCGTCGAAGACCGCGATCGCGCGCAAGGGCTGTACTACGTGCGCTATGTCGACCCGCGCAACACGGTCGACAACCGTGGCTTCTTCTCCAAGCTGTTCACCAAGCCGGACGATCCCAAGACCGCCAAGAAGTACCGCGTCTCGCTCAAGGGCACGGGCAGCGGCACGCTGGTGACGGTGCTCAACGACGCCGGCCAGCCCGAGAACGGCGAAGTCGGCAAGCGCATCCTGTCGCTGCTCGACGAGCAACTGCACTGAGCCGGCGCATGAGTGCTGGCTTGCCAGCCGGCCGTCCTGGCCGGTGCCTGGCGGGGAGGGCGAGGCCATGATGCGCTTCGCCTTCCTCGGCAGCGGCAGCGAGGGCAACTCGCTGCTGATCGAATCCCGCGAAGACACCACCACCACTCGCGTGCTGCTGGACTGCGGCTTTGGCATCCGCGAGACCGCCCGGCGCCTGGAGCGCCTGGGCGTCACGCCGGACCAGCTCGACGCCGTGCTGGTCACGCACGAGCATGGCGACCATGTCGGTTCGGCCTATGCCTTTGCCGCGCGCCATCGCCTGACGGTCTATACCAGCCACGGCACCTGGCTGGCTACCTCGCACCTGCGCGGCGCCGACGTGGCCGATGTGAGGGTTTGCTGTGCCGACCATGGCTTCGCCATCGGCGGCCTGCAGGTGCTGCCTTACACCGTGCCACACGACGCGCGCGAGCCGGTGCAGTTCGTGCTGTCGGACGGGCAGGCACGGCTGGGCGTGCTGACCGATGCGGGCATGGAAACGCCATACGTGACTGCGCGCCTGGCGGGCGTCGATGCGCTGGTGCTCGAATGCAACCATGACCGCGAGATGCTGCGCAATTCCGTCTATCCGGCCTCGCTCAAGCGGCGCATCGGCGGCGACTTCGGCCACCTTGCCAATGAAGTGGCGGCCAGCATCCTGGCGCAGGTGGCCCATGACGGGCTGAACCGCGTGGTGGCGGCGCACCTGAGCAAGCAGAACAACACGCGTGAACTGGCCACCGGTGCGCTGGCGGCGGCGCTGGGCGCGAGACCGAGCGAAGTGCTGGTGGCGGATCAGGAAGAAGGCCTGGCGTGGCAGGGGGTGCGGGCCTGAGGCCCGGCGCAACGGGGGTCCGGGGCCGCGCGAGGGCGCGCCCCAAAAACAAAAAACCGGCCCGAAGGCCGGTTTTTTTTATCGGTCAGAAACCGATTACTGCTTGGCGGCCGGAGCCGAAGCGTCAGCAGCCGGAGCCGAGGCGTCAGCAGCCGGGGCCGAAGCGTCAGCAGCCGGAGCGACCGGGGCTTCAGCAGCCGGAGCCGAAGCTTCAGCAGCCGGAGCGGTAGCAGCCGGAGCAGCCGTGTCAGCGGCCGGAGCGGCAGCTTCTTCCTTCTTGCCGCAAGCAGCGAGAGCAACAGCGGCCAGCAGCGATGCGATCAGGAGAGACTTCTTCATTGTTCGTCCTTTAACTTGTAATAACGAAAAACAGGCGATGAATAATTACCGGTAATTATCGCTCTTGAACTGCAAAATTAGGCCCTCCCGGGTGCCGACATATGCAGTGGTCCACAGTACTAGCCAGCCAACGATTATATCCGCGTTTTCCCGGCTTGTGTAGCGCCGAAATTTGCTGATTCGCAATGTTACGCATTATTACAGCCGCGGCCCCAATTGCAACCATCCTTCCAGCGTCCAGTGATGGAATGTTTCCATCAGATCGGGCAGTTCGGCACAGTTTCCAACCTCCTGCGCGCTAAGCTGCCGATTATCGGCCAACTTCTTCAGCCACGGCATCAATTCGGCCGGCGGCTCGTAGGCTTCTCCATTCAGGAAGAAATTGGCCCGGTCGTAAAGCGCAATCGATGCCGGCGCCAGCACCACTCCATGCCGGGACGCCAGTGTCGCATAACGGCGCAACGGCATGTCAGCAATCTCTGCAAATTCAACGCGAGGCTTGGGCTCGGACAGATGGCTGCCGAGGAATTCCGACACCATCTCGCTGTTCCATTGCAGTGACTTGAGCCGTTCCGCCACCGCCTTGGCCATGCCGGCGGGCAATTGCGCGGGACGCGTCGCGGCGCGCTCGCCGGCATCGGTATAACGGCCGCCGAGATCCTCGTTGTCTTCCACCGTTTCCGACAACCAGGCCAGGAAGTGGCCGGCCAATTCGCGATAGGCGGGCGCACGGAAACCGATCGAGCAGGTCATGCATTCGCCCTCGGCAATACCGTCGTGCGCATATTGCGGCGGCAGGTACAGCATGTCGCCGGGTTCCAGCACCCATTCCTGTTCCGCGCTGAAGTCGGCAAGAATCTTCAGCGGCATGTCGGGGACCAGCTCGAGGCTGGTCTGTGACGAAATGCGCCAGCGGCGCCGGCCCGAGACTTGCAGCAGGAACACGTCATACGAGTCGAAGTGCGGACCCACGCCGCCGCCGTCGGTGGCGTAGCTGATCATCACGTCGTCGAGGCGCGCGTCGGGCACGAAGCGGAAGCGGCCCATCAGTTCCGCCGCGGCGGCATCGTGCAGGTTGACGCCCTGCACCAGCAACGTCCACTGGCGGGTCTTGACGCCGGGCAGGTTTTCGCGCGCAAATGGACCATGCGCGAGCTTCCAGCGGTTACGGAAGTGCGTCACCAGGCGCGATTCGACATCGTCGCGATCGGCGAGATCGAAAAGCGCATCGCGCGACACCGGCGGCACAATTCCCGGCACCGCCTGTCGAATGAGCAAGGGCTTGCGATGCCAGACATCCCGCATGAATGCAGCAGGCGTCATGCCACCAAGCAGGTCGAGCGGAGTGTCTGGATCGACGGGGCCAGGGGGCAGGGCCTGCGCGTATAATGCGGAATCGTTCATGGAGTCAAGAATTGAAAATCGCTAAGAACACGGTGGTGTCCGTGATGTACAAGCTATCGGACGCGCAAGGCAATCTGATCGAAGAGTCAGATGAAGCCATGGTCTATTTGCACGGCGGCTATGATGGCACGTTCCCCAAGATCGAGGAAGCGCTCGACGGCCATGACACCGGCTTCGAGACCCAGCTGCAGCTGGAACCGGAAGACGCGTTCGGCGACTACGATGCCGACCTGGTGAAGGTCGAGCCGCGCAACCGCTTTCCCGAGCCGCTCGAAGTCGGCATGCAGTTCGAAGGCATGCCCGAGGACGGCGACGAAGAAGACTCCGTCATCTACACCGTGACCGACGTGGCCGAGGACAAGGTCGTGCTGGACGGCAACCATCCGCTGGCCGGCATGGCGCTGCGCTTCTGGCTGAAGGTTTCGGAAGTGCGCGAAGCCACCGCCGAGGAAGTCGAGCATGGCCACGCCCACGGCGCCTCGGGCGTTGAAGTGGTGGACGAAGACGAGGACGACGATACCCCCCGGACGCTGCACTGAGCCTTCGCTTGCAGTGTTGTCTTCAGGAAGCCGGCCGTTGCCGGCTTCTTTGCTTTGGCGCGCGCGTCAGTGCGGGGCCGGGGCGTCCTTCAGTACCACCGCGAACGGCGACGTCGCGGCGGGCGTGATCACCAGCTCGGCCCATTGCGAGATCGAGCTGGTCGGCAGCGACACGCGCGTGAAGTTCTGCAGCACCTTGCCGGCCGCGTCGCGCAGCGGCTTGTCGATGCCGAAGCCGCTGTCGGGACCGCTGCCGGCGGCGTGCACCAGCAACACCTGGCCGTTGAAGCGCGCGCTCAGGTCGCGCAGCTGACGCTTGAATTCCAGGTAGCCGTCGCGCGTGCGATGGCGCATGAAGCCGTCGAGCAGCGTGGGACGTCCCTTCTTCTCCCAGCCGTTGGCGAAATGCGGATCGGCGTGGGACACCACGACGATGCCGTTGAGGTCATGCTGGCGCGCCAGCGAGAACGCCCGGGCCAGCCACTGCCGGTTGGCTTCGCGCCGGTCCTCGAACTCGCTGTTGCGCCCGCCTTCGTCGCGGTAGTGGTTGTTGTCGCCCGGCACGTTGAGGCCGACGATCAGCACGTCGCCGACACTGATGCGCATGTTCTCGCGGAAGCTGCGGAACAGCGCCTGGTCCGATTGCCGCACCAGCCGCCGCGTCTGCCGCCCGAGCGTGGCGTCTTCAGGAAAGAACAGTTCGCGCAGCCGGCTCAGCCGCTCGACCGGGTCGAAGCTGCCGTTGACCGGCAGCCTGCATTCGGACCAGTCGGTTTCACCCGGCACATAGATCAGCGGCAGCGGCGACTGGTTCAGCAGTTGCTGGCGGCTGCTTAGTACCGCGTCGCTGCATGACTCCGTATCGCCCTTCATACCGCCGGCATGGATCACCAGGTTCAGCTTGCGCTCGGCGAAGTGGTCGAGCAGCGTCGTCAGATTGGCCTCCGCGGCGGGCCATTGCGGCAGGTCTGCGATCAGCGCGACGCGTACCACCTGCGGCTTGGCTGGTGCCCGCGCTGCCAGCGCGGGCGGCGCGGCAGCCGCCATGGCCGCCAGCCACAGCCATGGCAGCAGCAAGGTCGGCAGGGCCCGGCGCAGCGGCTTCATGCCGTATCGACCGCCTCGCCCGCCAGCGCCTTGAGCCGGTACAGCGCCTCCAGCGCCGCGCGCGGCGTCAGCGTGTCCGGATCCAGGTCGGCCAGCGCGTCGATCACGGCGGCCTGCTCGGGCGCCATTGCGGGGACGGCGGCATCCGTGTCGGCATCGTCGTCGTTCCAGGCATCGTCATCGTCCGGCGTCGGCGGCGCGGCGAACAGGTCGAGCTGCGGCGTGGGCGTGGCATCGGCGGATTGCTGCTCCAGCCAGGCCAGGTGCTTGCGTGCGGCGCGGATCACCGGTTGCGGCACGCCGGCCAGTTGCGCCACCTGCAGGCCATAGCTCTGGCTGGCCGGGCCGTCCTGCACCGCGTGCAGGAACACGATGCCGTCGCCATGCTCGACCGCCGACAGGTGCACGTTGGCCGCCTGCGGGAACTCTTGCGGCAGCTGCGTCAGTTCGAAGTAATGCGTGGCGAACAGGGTATGGCTGCGGTTGTGCGACAGCAGGTGGCGCGCGATTGCCCACGCCAGTGCCAGGCCGTCGAAGGTCGAGGTGCCGCGGCCGATCTCGTCCATCAGCACCAGCGATGCCGGCGTGGCGTGATGCAGGATGCCGGCGGCCTCGGTCATCTCGACCATGAAGGTCGAACGCCCGCCGGCCAGATCATCGGCGGCGCCGATGCGGGTGAAGATGCGGTCGATCGGCCCGATCACCGCCCGCCGCGCCGGCACATAGGCGCCAACGCAGGCCAGCAGCACGATCAGCGCGGTCTGGCGCATGAAGGTCGATTTACCGCCCATGTTCGGGCCGGTGATCAGCAGCAGCTTGCGCGCCTCGTTGAGCTGGCAGTCGTTGGCGATGAACGCCACCGACTCCGCCGCAAGCTGGCCCTCGACCACCGGATGGCGGCCCTGCACGATATCGACCACGTTTTCGGCGACGCGCTCGGGCGCCGACCAGTCCAGCGTCTGCGCGCGTTCGGCCAGTGCCGCCAGCACGTCCAGCCGCGCCAGCGCGGCGGCGACGCGCTGCAGCTCGCCGATATGCGGCAGCAGTGCCTGCAGCAGGCCATCGTAGAGCTGCTTCTCGCGCGCCAGCGCCCGGTCCTGCGCCGACAGCGCCTTGTCCTCGAAGGCCTTGAGCTCGGGCGTGATGTAGCGCTCGGCGTTCTTCAGGGTCTGGCGGCGGCGGTAGTCGTCGGGCACCTTGTCGGCCTGGCCGTTGGTGACCTCGATATAGAAGCCGTGCACGCGGTTGAACTCGACGCGCAGGTTGGCAATGCCGGTGCGCGTGCGCTCGCGCGCTTCCAGGTCGATCAGGAACTGGCCGCAGTTCTCGGAGATATCGCGCAGTTCGTCGAGTTCGGCATCGAAGCCGCGGGCGATCACGCCGCCGTCGCGCACCACGTTGGCGGGTTCTTCGGCGACGGCGCGCACCAGCAGGTCCAGGCAGTCCTGCGGCACGGCCAGGTCCTGCAGGGTCTGCGCCAGCAGCAGGCTGCCCTGGTCGTCCTGCAGGCAGGCCTGCACCTCGGGCAGCGCGCGCAGCGTGTCGCGCAGCGACGACAGGTCGCGCGGGCGCGCGTTGAGCAGCGCCAGCCGCGAGGTGATGCGCTCCACGTCGGCGAGCCGGCGCAGCGCCCCGCGCAGCGCGTCGGTGCCCTGGTCGATCAGCACGCCGATGGCCTGCTGGCGCGCCTGCGGCACCGCCGGGTCGCGCAGCGGGTGGTGCAGCCAGTGGCGCAGCGCGCGGCTGCCCATGGCGGTGCAGCAGGTGTCCAGCAGCGAGAACAGCGTCGGCGACTCGCCGCCGCGCAGGGTTTCGGTCAGTTCCAGGTTGCGCCGCGTGGCGGAGTCCAGTCCGACATATTCCGATTCGCGCTCGACCTTCACGCCCTGCACATGGCGCAGCGACTGGCCCTGCGTGGTGGCGGCGTAGTTCAGCAGCGCGCCCGCCGCGCCCAGCGCGGCACCCAGCCCGG
This sequence comes from Cupriavidus nantongensis, assembly GCF_041726985.1. Classification (GTDB taxonomy): domain Bacteria; phylum Pseudomonadota; class Gammaproteobacteria; order Burkholderiales; family Burkholderiaceae; genus Cupriavidus; species Cupriavidus nantongensis_A. The sequence continues at coordinate 1,183,199 of NZ_CP168303.1, forward strand.
CACAGCCGAACGGGTCCAGGCTGGCCACACCCAGCTGCTCGCGCAGCCGGCGCGTGCCGGCGTCCTGGTCGAAGTGCCATTCCGGCAGGCGCGTGCGTGCGCACGCCAGCGCCGGCAGTTCGATGCCATCCGCATACAGCAGCTCGGCCGGGCGGATGCGCTCCAGCTCGCGGCCCAGCAACGTCGCTTCGCATTCCATCAGGCGCAGCTCGCCGCTGGCCAGGTTCAGCCACGCCAGCCCGGTCTTGCTGACGCCGCGGCGCGTGGTCTGCTGGTGCACCGCCATCAGGAAGGTATCGGCCTTGTCAGGCAGCAGCGCGGCGTCGGTCAGCGTGCCGGGGGTGACGATGCGCACCACCTTGCGCTCCACCGGCCCCTTGCTGGTGGCGGGATCGCCGATCTGCTCGCAGATCGCCACCGACTCCCCCAGCTTTACCAGCCGCGCCAGGTACTGGTCCGCCGAATGGAAGGGGATGCCGGCCATGCGGATCGGCACGCCATTCGACGCGCCGCGCGCGGTCAGCGTGATGTCGAGCAGGCGCGCGGCCTTTTCGGCATCGTCATGAAAGAGTTCGTAGAAGTCACCCATGCGGTAGAACAGCAGGGTGTCGGGGTGGTCTGCCTTGATGCGTAGGTATTGCTGCATCATGGGCGTGTGGCGGCTGCCTGCGGCGTCTGCCTGTGCCTGTTCAGGGTCGGTTTTCTTCTGCAATCCCATTGCCTTTAGCCTGTCTGGCGGTGGGCCTGCGTCGTGCCGCCCGATCCGCGCCGAGCGCACCTTGCATGCCGCGGAAAAGCGCCCCCGCGGGGGCGGGCCGGGCGCTGCTCCGGCGGCCTGTGGCCGCGGCACGAAGGGGCGTTTTCGAATATGGGCGATATGGTACAGCACGGTGCTGCCGCCGAAGTGGCGCAGGCGCGCTGCGCAGGTCCCGGATCAGCGGAACACCAGCACCGGGATGTCGCTATGGGTCAGCACTTTCTGCGTTTCGCTGCCGAGCAGCAGGCCGCTGAGTCCGCGGCGGCCGTGCGAGGCCATGAAGATGACATCGCAGCCCAGGTCCCGGGCGGCGTGGATGATGCCCTGGTACGGCGCCGAAGCGCTGGAGACGTGGCCACTGCATGGCACGCCGGCCAGCGCGGCCGCGGACTCGACCTTGGACAGTTCCTGGCGCGCCTCGGCTTCGACGCGCTGCTGGTAGGCGTCGCGCTTTTCGTGCGAGCTGTCGCTGGTCAGCACATAGGGATAGCTCTCCACGCACATGTACGGCGTGAGCCGTGCCCCGGCGGTGCGGGCGAACTGGATGCCGGCGGAGACGGCCTGGTGCGAAAGCTCCGAGCCGTCGACGGGGAGCAGGATGTGCTTGAACATGGGGTCCTTTTCTGTTGTGGGAGGAAATGGCGCGAAGCGGACGAAAGCGGGCGGCGTCCTGCGCTTCGGCGCCGCGCTCAGTTGGCCAGCGCGCGCCCGACGATCAGCGGATCCGGCTGGCCGATGGCGGTGGTGTCGCGGTTGGCATAGGGAAAGCGCGACAGGATGTAGCGCAGCGCATTGAGCCGCGCACGCTTCTTGCAATCGGAGCGGATCACGGTCCAGGGCGCATCGGCGGTATCGGTATGCGCGAACATCGCTTCCTTGGCGCGGGTGTACTCGTCCCATTTGTCGAGCGAGGCCACGTCGACCGGGCTGAGCTTCCATTGCTTGAGCGGATGGATCTCGCGCTCGCGGAAGCGCCGGCGCTGCTCCTTCTGGCTGACCGAGAACCAGAACTTGAACAGGTGGATGCCGCTGCGCACCAGGTGCCGCTCGAAATCCGGCGCCTGTTGCAGGAAGTCCTGGTATTCGCGGGTCGAGCAGAAGCCCATCACGTGCTCGACGCCGGCGCGGTTGTACCAGGAGCGGTCAAACAGCACGATTTCCCCGGCCGAGGGCAGGTGCTGCACGTAGCGCTGGAAGTACCATTGCCCGCGCTCGGCTTCGGTGGGCTTTTCCAGTGCCACCACGCGGGCGCCGCGCGGGTTCATGTGTTCCATGAAGCGTTTGATGGTGCCGCCCTTGCCGGCGGCGTCGCGGCCTTCGAACAGGATCACCACGCGCTGGCCGGTCTCGCGCACCCAGGCCTGGAACTTGAGCAGTTCCACCTGCAGGCGGTACTTCTGCTTCTCGTAATTGCGCCGTGACATCAGGTTCTGGTACGGGTACGCGCCTTCGCGCCAGCCGACGGACAGCTCATCGTCCGGGTGGCGCTGGCGGCCGGCCTGCCAGGCGGCCGGGTCGCCCTCGAGGATCAGGCTGCGCAGTTGCGCGGCCTCGTCCGGCGCCATGCCGTCGAGCAGCGTGCGGATGGCGCCCAGCATGCCGCTGCCATCGCCGGCCTGGCTGGCGAGGATGTCCTGCATGCCGCTTGCCGCGAGTTGCACCGCGGCGTCGACGGCACTGTCGACTTCATTGCGCTGCGCCGACAGCGCCGAGCGGGTGGGCAGCACATCGCCCCTGGCGGTGGCACGGGGCCGTGTGGTGGTGGGGGTGGGACTACGGGTGGGGAGGGTGTCGCGATCGGTCATCTGCGCGCCTCCGATCAGGCGGCGGTGCGGCGCAGGATCTGGTAGAGCTGGTCCTTGAGCAGCAGCTTCTCCTTTTTCAGCCGCTCGATCTCGAAGGTGGAAGCCGGCACCAGGCCCGCTTCCATGTTGTGGATTTCCTGGTCGAGCGAATTGTGGCGGTGGAACAGCCGCGCAAAGCGGGCGTCCTGCGTCTTGAGGGCGGTGATCTGGTCGCGGTATTCGGGAAACATGCTGGCTCTCCTGTGGCTGGATCCGCGCGCACATGGCGTGGCGCATGGATTCATTCTGGTGAGCGCAGGGCGGCGCGGCCTTGACCAGGATCATGGCTCGCCGGGGAATGAGATGAGGCCGCAAGGCGGGACGCACGGGCATGCGGCCCCGGAAAAACAAACGCCCGCCGGGTTGCGGCGGGCGTGCTGGCCTGCATGGCCGCTCAGGCCATCTGCCGGCGTCAGGCGGCGCTAGGCTTGGCGCTGGGTTTGGTGTTGTCCAGCGAGTACGGCGACAGCAGGCGCACCATCTGGGCGAACGCCTTGGGGTTGCCCGCCAGCACTTCGCCTTGTTCCATCTGGCGCGGCTCGCCGGCGTAGTTGCCGACCAGGCCGCCCGACTCGGTGATCAGCAGCATGCCGGCGGCCATGTCCCACGGCTGCAGGCCGCGCTCGAAGAAGCCGTCGAGGCGGCCGCAGGCCACATAGGCCAGGTCCAGCGCGGCGGCGCCCGGCCGGCGCAGGCCGGCGCAGCTGCGGGTCATCAGCGCGAAGATCTCGAGGTACTCTTCCACACCTTCCAGGTCGCGGAAGGGGAAGCCCGTGCCGATCAGGCAGTCGGCCAGCTTGTCGCGGCGGGTGACGCGGATGCGGCGGTTGTTGAGGAAGGCGCCGGCGCCCTTGGTGGCGGTGAACAGCTCGTCGCGGGTGGGGTCGTAGACCACGGCCTGCACCGGCGTGCCGCGGTGCAGCTGGGCGATCGAGACCGCGTACTGCGGGAAGCCGTGGATGAAGTTGGTGGTGCCGTCGAGCGGGTCGATGACCCAGGTGTATTCGTGGCTGGCTTCTTCTTCGGTCCAGGACTGGCCGGACTCTTCCGCTAGAATGCCGTGTTCCGGGTAGGCCGTGCGCAGGATCTCGATGATCGCGGCTTCGGCGGCGCGGTCGACCTCGGTAACGAAATCGTTGTGTTGCTTGCGCGAGACGCGCACCAGATCGACGTCGAGCGACGCGCGGTTGATGATGGATCCCGCCTTGCGGGCCGCCTTGATGGCGATATTGAGCATCGGATGCATGAATCTCTCCAGGCCGGCCACGACCGCGCGGCGGGGCACCAAAGCGCCGCTCGCCCGCTCATGGGCAGCTGACAACACAACGGATTGTAGAAGAACGTGGGGCGTCGCCGGCCTTGTTGCAGGACGCTTCGCAAATGTGTCGCGAACGTCTCGCGGGCATGCATAAACCTGGCGCCGCGCCAAAGAAGAACCCCGAATTGTATATGAACCCGGCAATTGATACGAGCCAGCCCGCCCCCCCCACGTCAGACGGGGATGCCTTCGGCCGCGTGCGCTTCGTGCTGGTGGAAACCAGCCATCCCGGCAACGTCGGCTCGGTGGCGCGGGCGATCAAGACCATGGGCTTCGGCAGCCTGGTGCTGGTTTCGCCGCGCGAGCCCGAGGTGCTGCGGCATCCCGATGCCGTGGCCATGGCCAGCGGCGCCGACGACGTGCTGGCCGCCGCCGTGATCGTCGACCACGTCGATGCGGCCCTGGCCGGGGCCGCGCTGACCGTGGCCATGACCGCGCGCCAGCGCGAGTTCGGGCCGCCGCGGCTGCTGCCGCGCGCCGCCGCCGCGCGTGCGCGCCAGACCCTGTCCGGCAGCGGCGACGTGGCGTTCGTGTTCGGCAATGAGCGCTATGGCCTGCCCAACGAGGTGGTGGAGCGCTGCAACGCGCTGACCCATATCCCGGCCAATCCCGCCTATGCGTCGCTGAACCTGGCGCAGGCGGTGCAGCTGGTTGCCTACGAGATGCGGCTGACGCTGCTGGAGGCCGCCCCGGACGCGGGCGCCAATATCGGCTATGCTGGCGAGCCAGCCACGGCCGAACAGGTCGAGGCCATGTTCGGCCACCTGCAGGCCGGCCTCGAGGCGATCGGCTTTCTCGATCCGTCCAATCCGCGCAAGCTGATGACCCGGCTGCGCCGTCTGCTGGCGCGCAGCGGCCTCGAGCGCGAGGAAGTGAACATCCTGCGCGGCATCGCCAAGCACATGCTGATTGCCGCGCAGAACCCGTCAGGCCCGCAGGCCGACCGGTGACAGGAGCAAAGGACTGTGGCAGCAACCCGTAGCGATGCGATGTGGGACCGGAGCGGTGCATGCCGAGGCGGCGTGGCCGAGTGTCCTGCCGCCGCGGGTGGGCGCATGCCCGGTCGATGTTGATCGCAGCATCGCAGCAATGTCCCTGGCGGATCAGGGGCCAAACGCCGGCGCCGCAAGGCGGGACGGCAAATCCCTTACACTCCTGATCCTCTTCACCGGCCCCCGACCGCGCCGGCGACCCTGCCCCGGGCCCTGGCCCGCGTGGCGCGGCGCACGGCGCGGCACCACGACACGACCAAGATGTTCTCTCGCCTGAAGGAAGATATCGACACCATCATGCTGCGCGATCCCGCCGCGCGCAGCCGCCTGGAAGTCCTGACCTGCTATCCGGGCCTGCACGCGGTGCTGCTGCACCGGCTGGCGCACGCGTGCTGGCGCGCCGGCTGGCACTGGCTTGGCCGCTGGATCTCGCACTGGTCGCGCTTCTTTACCGGCATCGAGATCCATCCGGCGGCGACGCTGGGCCGGCGCGTGTTCATCGACCACGGCATGGGCGTGGTCATCGGCGAGACCGCGCAGATCGGCGACGACTGCACCATCTACCAGGGCGTGACGCTGGGCGGCACGTCGCTGTACAAGGGCCAGAAGCGGCATCCGACCCTCGGTGTCGGCGTGGTGGTCAGCGCGGGCGCCAAGGTGCTGGGCGGGTTCGTGGTGGGCGACGGCGCGCGCGTGGGTTCCAACGCGGTGGTGCTCAAGCCGGTGCCGCCGGGCGCGACCGCGGTCGGCATTCCGGCCCGCATCATCCTGCCGGATGCGCCGTCGGTGCAGCAGGGGGCGAAGCAGGAGTTCTCGGCCTACGGCATCACGCCGAATGCCGACGACCCGGTATCGCTGGCGCTCAAGAGCCTGATCGACAATGCCGCGCTCCAGCATGACCGCATCGAGGCGGTGCTGGCTGCGCTCGACCGGCTTGGCGAACACCTGGAAAACACGCCGAACGACCCGTTCGATGCCAGCGAGCTGCGCAAGCTGATGAAGTAACGGCGAGACCGACGGCTGGCGTCGTTCAGTCGGTCTGCGGCAGCAGTCGGAAGCCGTCCTGGTCCAGCTGCAGCACCGCGGCGCGCGGATGCGCGCCGTCCAGGTCCCAGTCGGTCAGCACCCAGCGCACGCCCGCGCCTTCCTCGTGGCGGGCAGGGCGATGGGTATGGCCATGGACCAGCAGTGATGCGCCGGCGGCGCCGAGCAACTCGGCCGCCGCCGCGGGGGCCACATCGCCATAGACTACCGGAACCGCCGCGCCGGCACTGCGTTGCCGGGCGCGGTTGCCTTCGCTGTCCGCGCGCAGCTTGCGGGCGACGGCCAGGCGCGCGCGCAGCGGCAGCGCCAGGAATACGCGCTGCACCCAGCGCTTGCGGGTCCAGCGGCGAAAGCGGTTGTAGCGTTCGTCGTCGATGCACAGCATGTCGCCGTGGCTCAGCACCACGCGCTGGCCGGCGCAATCGATTACGGTGGGGTCGGGCAGCAGCGTGGCGCCGGCCGCGTCGGCAAAGCGGCGGCCCAGCAGGAAGTCGCGGTTGCCGTGCATCAGGTACACCGCCACGCCGCGCGCGGCCAGTGCGCGCAGCGCCAGCGCCACGCGTTGCGCGAACGGCGCCTCGGTTTCTTCGTCGCCGACCCAGAATTCAAAGAAGTCGCCCAGGATAAACAGCGTGCGCGCGTGCGCGGCGGCGCGCTCGAGCGTGCGCACGAAGGCCGCCAGCGTGCGCGGCATGCCGGGCGTCAGATGCAGGTCTGAAATGAACCACGCCGGCGCCTGTACCTCGAGGGGACCGGCCACCGGCGTGTGGGAGATTGCGGTCATGCGTGGTGTCGGGAGGGAAAGGCCGGCACGCGGGCGCGCACGGTACCGCAATCGGCAGGCATCGGCTTACTCGACGACGACGGCCTTCTCGATCACGACGTCTTCCAGCGGCACGTCCTGGTGGAAGCCCGAGCTGCCGGTGCGCACGCCCTTGATCTGCTCGACCACGTCGGTGCCGTCGACCACCTTGCCGAACACGGCATAGCCGAAGCCCTGCGGGGTCGGCGACGAGAAATTGAGGAAGTCGTTGTCGACCACGTTGATGAAGAACTGCGCGGTGGCCGAGTGCGGCGCATTGGTGCGCGCCATGGCCACGGTGTAGCGGTCGTTCTTCAGGCCGTTGCCGGCTTCGTTCTCGATCGGCGCGTCGGTGTCCTTCTGCTTCATGCCGGGCTCGAAGCCGCCGCCCTGGATCATGAAGTTCTTGATCACGCGGTGGAAGATGGTGTTGTCGTAGTGGCCCTTGCGGACATACGACAGGAAGTTCTCAACCGTCTTCGGGGCCTTTTCGGCGTCGAGTTCCAGGGTGATCACACCCTTGTTGGTCTGCAGCTGTACCTTGGACATGGCGGTTTCCTCTGTTCGGTAATTATTTGACGACGGTGGCCGACTCGATCACGATCGGCGCGGCCGGCACATTGCGCATCGGGCCGTAGGCCGTGGTCGGCACGGTCTTGATCTTGTCGATCGTGTCCATGCCTTCCACCACCTTGCCGAAGACGGCATAGCCATTGCCGTCCGGCTGCGGGTAGTCGAGATTCGGATTATCCACCACATTGACGAAGAACTGCGCGGTGGCCGAATCCGGGTTGCTGGTGCGCGCCATGGCAACCGTGCCGGCCTTGTTCTTCAAGCCGTTGCGGGCTTCCAGCGGGATCGGCGCGCGCGTGGGCTTTTCCTTCATGTCGCGGTCGAAGCCGCCGCCCTGCACCATGAAGCCGTTGATCACGCGGTGGAAGATGGTGCCACTGTAGAAGCCGCTCTTCACATATTCCAGGAAGTTTGCGACGGTCTTGGGCGCGGCCTCCGGGTAGAGCTCGACCGTGAACTTGCCGGCGCTGGTGACGAACTGGACGCGCTCGGCGGCCTTCTGCTGGGCCAGCGCGCTGAACGAAGACAGCGCGAGGGCGCCTGCGGCCAGGCCGGCAATGACGATGCGACGGGAACGGATCATGAAGGGAACTCCGGTAAGTCGGGATGGACACGGCCCGGGCGTGTCGCGCCGGGCCTGCGGATGGATGCTGTCGGATGGAGGCGGTCAGTTGGCCGCGGGCGCGCTGGCCGGCGGCTGGCGCCCGCCCGGCGCCGCCTTGCGGCCGGTGGCCGCGGGGGCGGCCGGCTTCGGTGGCGCTGCCACGGCGGAAGCCGGGGCCAGCTGGCGCAGGCCGGCACTGGCACGCGCATCGCCGGGATTGCGGCGCAGCGCTTCAGTGTAGGCCTGCTCGGCCAGGCGGCGGTAAACGTCGCCCAGGTTGGTGTAGCCGACCGCGAACGCGGGCTTGACCTCGGTGGCCAGCAGCAATTCGGCTTCGGCACGCTTCAGGTCACCGCGCTTGGCATAGAGCAGCGCCAGGTTGTTGTGCGGCTCGGGCAGCTCGGGAAAGTCCTGCGCCATCTCGCTGAAGGCCTGGATCGCTTCGTCCTCGCGGCCCGCCTGGGCCAGCGCCCAGGCGCGCTGGAAGCGGGCCTGCGCATTGCGCGGGTTGGCGGCGAGCACGCGGTCGAAGCCCTTGATGGCGTCCTCGTAGCGGCGCGCGTTGGCGGCTTGCTGGGCCTCGCCCATGCCAGGGTCGGTCGACTGGATGCCGCCGACCGGCGAGGTCGGCACCGCCAGCGACAACGGGCCATTCTGCGCGGATGCAGGGCCTGCCAGCGCCGCGGCCAGGGCCAGCAGCGGCAGGGCGGTGCGGGATCCGCGCCGGCGCGTGCGCGTAGCGGAGACAGCAGAAAACGGGGAGGGCAGCGGCAGGCTCATTGAGGACGGGTCCGTTATACTCCGCGGCATTCTAGCAAAGCGGCAAGTGCGGCACGAAAGCGGTGCCGCGGCGGCCAGGCGTGCGGTGTTTATGCATGACGTGCGTGCGCGCGTGCATGCGCGTCGGCCGGCCGGGCCGCGGGTCCGACTCGCGCACCGCCTTCCGGTAAGATATGGGGCGCGACGGCATTGCGCCAGCAGCGGCGTTCGCGCTGCCTGCCGTGTGGAACCGGCAGACTCCTCTCACCACTCACTTCGTTTCATGCAGCCCCTCAACATCTACAACACGCTCGCGCGTGAGAAGCAGCCATTCGTGCCAATCGAACCCGGCAAGGTCCGCATGTATGTGTGCGGCATGACCGTGTACGACTATTGTCACGTCGGCCACGCGCGCGTGATGGTGGTGTTCGACATGGTGCACCGGTGGCTGCGCGCCGCCGGCTACGAGGTGACGTATGTGCAGAACATCACTGATATCGATGACAAGATCATCCGCCGCGCGGTCGAGAACGGCGAGACCATCGGCGAGCTCACCACGCGCTTCATCCAGTACATGCACGAGGATGCCGCCGCGCTGGGCGTGATCCGTCCCGACTACGAGCCGCGCGCCACCGACTACGTGCCGCAGATGCTCGACATGATCGGCAAGCTCGAGGCCAGGGGCCTGGCCTACCAGGCCAGCGACGGCGACGTGAATTACTCGGTGCGCAAGTTCGACGGCTACGGCAAGCTCTCCGGCAAGTCGCTGGAAGACCTGCGCGCCGGCGAGCGCGTCAGCGCCAACGATGCCAAGCAGGACCCGCTCGACTTCGTGCTGTGGAAATCCGCCAAGGCCAGCGAGCCGCCCGAGAGCAAGTGGGAGTCGAAATGGGGCGCCGGCCGACCGGGCTGGCACATTGAATGCTCTGCGATGAGCTGCGCGCTGCTGGGCGAGCATTTCGACATCCATGGTGGCGGGGCCGACCTGCAGTTCCCGCACCACGAGAACGAGATCGCGCAGTCCGAAGGCGCCAGCGGCAAGCCCTTCGTCAACCTGTGGATGCACAACGGCTTCGTGCGCATCAACGACGAGAAAATGTCCAAGTCGCTTGGCAATTTTTTCACCATCCGCGAGGTGCTGAAGGCGTACGATGCCGAGGTCGTGCGCTTCTTCATCCTGCGCGCGCACTACCGCAGCCCGCTGAACTACAGCGACGCGCACCTGGACGATGCGCGCCACGCGCTGACGCGCCTGTACACGGCGCTCAAGGACAGCCAGCCGGGCGGCTGCGCGGTGGACTGGGACGAGCCGCACGCGAAGCGCTTTGCCGAGGCCATGGGCGACGACTTCAACACGCCGATCGCGATGTCGGTGCTGTTCGACCTGGCCAGCGAGATCAACCGCACCGGCTCGACCGCGGCCGCGCGCCAGCTCAAGGGCCTGGCCGGCACGCTGGGCCTGCTCGAGCGAGACCCGCATACCTTCCTGCAGGGTGGCAAGTCCGACGACGGCCCGTCGCCGGACGAGATCGAGAAGCTGATCGCGGCGCGCAAGGCCGCCAAGGCCGAGCGCAACTTCCCCGAGGCGGACCGCATCCGCGCCCAGCTGCTGGAAGCGGGCATCGTGCTGGAAGACAAGCCGGGCGGTGCCACCGAGTGGAGGCGTGCTTGAACGCTGCCGCGCGCAAGCCCGCCACCGCCACGCCGCCCGCCGCCGCGGGCCGGGCGAAGGCGGCCGGCCCGCGCCCGGCCAAGGCCGGCGCCAGGGAGGCGCCGCTGCCCGACGGCAAGGACACCAGCAAGGACGAACGGCCCGCGGCCAAGGCTACGCGCAACGCCAAGGCCGCTTTGCCCGAGGCGCAGGCGGTGCCGCTGCCGGTCGAGACGGTGCCCGACGCGGTGCGGCCCGCGTACTGGGACGAGGCCTGCGCGGACCTGATGAAGCGCGACCGCATCCTGCGCAAGATGATCCCGACCTACGGCCCGGCGCACCTGGTCTCGCGCGGCGACCCGTTCGTCACGCTGGCGCGCGCGGTGGTGGGCCAGCAGATTTCGGTCAAGGCGGCGCAGTCGGTGTGGGAACGCCTGCACGCGGTCTGCCCGCGGCTGGCGCCGGCGCAGTTCCTGCGTGCCGGCCCTGAGAAGCTGGCGGGCTGCGGCGTGTCCAAGCGAAAGGCGGAATACCTGATCGACCTGGCCGGGCACTTCAAGGCCGGCACCGTGCATGTCGCGCAGTGGGCGCAGATGGACGACGAGGCCGTTATCGCCGAGCTGACGCAGATCCGCGGCATCGGCCGCTGGACCGCCGAGATGTTCCTGATGTTCAACCTGATGCGGCCCAATGTGCTGCCGCTCGACGACATCGGCCTGATCAACGCCATCTCCGCCAACTATTTCAGCGGCGAACCGGTCACCCGCAGCGAGGCGCGCGAGGTGGCGGCCAACTGGGAACCGTGGCGCACCGTGGCCACCTGGTATATGTGGCGCAGCCTCGACCCGTTGCCTGTGACGTATTAAGCATCGCAACAACAAAATTTAACGACGGGTGCAGTCCGGGCTATCTGGCAGGCGCTAAGATAGCGGCCAATTTCCGGTAGAATGCGCCCCTTCACAGACAGGTACGTGTGATTTTATGAAAACCACCTTCCTGGATTTTGAGCAGCCCATTGCCGAACTCGAGGCAAAGATCGAAGAACTGCGCTTCGTGCAGGACGATTCGGCTGTCGATATTTCCGAAGAGATTTCGCGGCTGGCCGGCAAGAGCCAGCAGCTGACCAAGGACATCTATGCCAACCTGACCCCGTGGCAGGTTGCGCAAATCGCGCGCCACCCCCAGCGCCCCTATACGCTGGACTACGTGCGCGAGATCTTTACCGATTTCCACGAACTGCACGGCGACCGAACCTTTGCCGACGACCTGTCGATCATCGGCGGTCTGGCGCGCTTCAATGGCCAGTCGTGCATGGTGATCGGGCACCAGAAGGGCCGTGACACGAAAGAGCGCGCCATGCGCAATTTCGGCATGCCCAAGCCCGAGGGCTACCGCAAGGCCAAGCGCCTGATGGAGCTGGCCGACAAGTTCGGGCTGCCGATCTTCACCTTCGTCGACACCCCGGGCGCGTTCCCCGGCATCGACGCCGAAGAGCGCGGCCAGTCCGAGGCCATCGGCCACAACCTGTATGTGATGGCCGGCCTGAGGGTGCCGCTGATCGCCACCATCATCGGCGAGGGCGGTTCGGGCGGCGCGCTGGCGATTGCCGTGGGCGACGTGGTGCAGATGCTGCAGTTCGCCACCTACGCGGTGATCTCGCCGGAAGGCTGCGCCTCGATCCTGTGGAAGACCGCCGAGAAGGCGCCGGAAGCCGCCGAGGCGCTGGGCCTGACCGCGCACCGGCTGAAGGCGCTGGGCCTGATCGACAAGATCGTGAGCGAGCCGCTGGGCGGTGCGCACCGCGACTACAAGGGCATGGCGGCGATGCTCAAGCGCTCGCTGGCCGAGTCGCTGCGGCAGTTCCAGGGCATGAGCGTGAAGGAGTTGCAGGCGCGCCGCTACGAGCGCCTGCTGGCCTATGGCAAGTTCAAGGAAACCGGCGCCCAGGACTGACCCGTCCGCCCGGCTGACCGACAAGGTCGCACAGGCCCTGCAGGCCGGTGCGGCCTTTGTTGTTTCTGGCGCAGCCACGGCGGCTGCGCCGACGGTCGCGGTGGCGCTGTCGGGCGGGCGCGACTCGGTCGCGCTGCTGCACGCCGCGCGCGCGGCGCTGGCGCAGGCGGGCGATGGCGCGCGCGTGGTGGCGCTGCATGTCCATCACGGCCTGCAGGCCGAGGCCGACGACTGGGACCGCTTCTGCGCCGCGCTGTGCGCGCAGTGGCAGGTCGGCTATTTCGTGCGGCGCGTGTCGGTGCAGCCGGCGGCGGGCGAGGGCGTCGAGGCGGCCGCGCGCCGCGCGCGCTATGCCGCGCTGGCCGCGATGTGCGCCGACAGCGGCGCGCGCCTGCTGCTGTTTGCCCATCACCAGGACGACCAGGTCGAGACCGTGCTGCTGCGGCTGTTCCGCGGCGCCGGCGTGGCCGGCATGGCCGGAATGCCGGCAATGCGCCCGCTGGATCCGCACAGCGGCGTGATGCTGCTGCGCCCGTGGCTCGATGTCCCGCGCGCCGGCATCGATGCCTACTGCGCCGCCAATGCGCTGCAGTGGGTCGACGACCCGTCCAATGCCGACGGCCGCTATGCGCGCAACGCCCTGCGTGCGCAACTGCCGGCCCTGCAGGCGGCATTTCCCGCGCTGGCGGTCAATGTGGTGCAGGCTGCCGCGCATTTTGCCCAGGCCGGCGCGCTGATCGACCAGCTCGCCGCCAACACGCTGGCGACGCTGGCGCGTGCCGGCCGCGACGCCGACACGCTGTCCGAACTCGACCTGCCTGGCTTGCGCGCGCTGCCGGCGGCGCAGGCCGATGCGGTGCTGCGGCTGTGGCTGCGCGACCTCGGCGTGCGCGCCCCGTCCACCGCGCGGCTGGCGGCGATGCGCGAGCAATTGATTGCGCACGCGCGCGGCGAGCCGGCCATCGCGCACGAGGGCCTGGTGCTGCGCCGCTTCCGCGAGCGCGTGCTGGCCTGCGTGCCGCCGCCGATGCAGGCGCCCGCGCCCGTACTGCTGGACTGGCGCGGCGAAGCCCGCATCGTCGTGCCCGCCTGGCGCGGCGAACTCCATTTCTTCCGCGACGACACCTTCGGCGTGCCCGAAGCGGTGCTGCGCCAGCCCTTGCGCCTGGCCGCGCGCAGCGGCGGCGAGCGCATCGTGCTGCGCCCCGGCGGCCCCGCGCGGGCGCTGAAGCAGGCCTGCCAGGAGGCCGGCATCCCGGCCTGGCGCCGGGCCTGGCTGCCGCTGCTGTGGGCCGGCGACACGCTGGTGCTGGCCGCCGGGCTGGGCATGCATCGCCGCTGGCCCGATGCCGCGCCGGCGCCGCGGTGGTGCGTGGCGTGGCATGCACAGGTGCCGGCGTCGGCAGCGCCGCCGCGCTGACCTTGCCAAAGCGCGGTTCGATGGCGTCGGCCAGCCGCCGGCATCACATCCGATCTGCCCCAGATAGTCCCCGTGCGCCTTGCCTGACCGGGCTGCTTCGTGTATTTTCAAGGGCTTTGCACAATCGCTGGCGTCGACAAGAAGATGGCTCTCATCGTTCACAAATACGGCGGCACTTCGATGGGTTCCACGGAACGCATCAAGAATGTCGCCAAGCGCGTGGCCAAGTGGCACCGCGCCGGTCACCGCGTAGTCGTGGTGCCTTCGGCCATGTCGGGCGAGACCAATCGCCTGCTGGGACTTGCCAAGGAAATTTCGCCCCAGCCCAATCCGCGTGAACTGGACATGCTCGCCTCCACCGGCGAACAGGCCAGCGTGGCGCTGCTGGCGATCGCGCTGCATGGCGAGGACATCGACGCCGTCAGCTACACCGGCTGGCAGGTTCCGGTGAAGACCGATTCGTCCTACACCAAGGCCCGCATCGAGTCGATCGACGACGAGCGCATCCTGGCCGACCTCGACGCCGGCCGCGTGGTGGTGATCACGGGCTTCCAGGGCATCGACGACGACGGCAACATCACCACGCTGGGCCGCGGCGGCTCGGACACCTCGGCCGTGGCCATTGCCGCCGCGATCGAGGCCGACGAGTGCCTGATCTACACCGACGTCGACGGCGTCTACACCACCGACCCGCGCGTGGTCGAGGACGCCCGCCGCCTGGACCAGATCACCTTCGAGGAAATGCTGGAAATGGCCAGCCTGGGTTCCAAGGTGCTGCAGATCCGCTCGGTGGAGTTCGCCGGCAAGTACCGCGTCAAGACCCGCGTGCTGTCGTCGCTGACCGACCCGCTTATGCCGCTCGAGCAGGAAATGCACTCGGGCACGCTGATCACTTTTGAGGAAGAAGACTCCACCATGGAAGCCGCTGTCATCTCCGGCATCGCCTTTGCCCGCGACGAAGCCAAGATCACCGTCCTGGGCGTGCCCGACAAGCCCGGCATCGCCTACCAGATCCTGGGCCCGGTCGCCGACGCCAATATCGACGTCGACATGATCATCCAGAACCAGTCCGTCGACGGCAAGACCGACTTCACCTTCACCGTGCCGCGCGGCGAGTACCAGCGCGCGCTGGCCATCCTGAACGATGGCGTGAAGGCGCACATCGGCGCCGGCAGCGTGTCGGGCGACCCCAAGGTGTCGAAGGTATCGGTGGTCGGCGTGGGCATGCGCTCGCACGTCGGCATTGCCAGCAAGATGTTCCGCACGCTGTCGGAAGAGGGCATCAACATCCAGATGATCTCCACCTCGGAAATCAAGATCTCGGTGCTGATCGACGAGAAGTACATGGAACTGGCCGTGCGCGCGCTGCACAAGGCCTTCGAACTGGAACAGGCGTGATCCGTTCGCAAGCTCTTCTGGCGAGGCCGCAAAATTTGTGTTGAGTCATCGATTTTTCATTGACCAACCACGGCGGCATCGCTAGAATACGCGCTTCGTTGTGTGGCTCCCTCACACAACGCAAGTTTGGGAGACGTGGCCGAGAGGTCGAAGGCACTCCCCTGCTAAGGGAGCATCCGGGCCAAAACCTGGATCGAGGGTTCGAATCCCTCCGTCTCCGCCAATGACAACCGTCCTTGGCGGCGGAACCCCGGAAGATCGCGGTCTTCCGGGGTTTTGTTTTTTTGGGCGCCCCGCAGGGCGCATCCCGCACCGTCGGCAATCCGTTCGCGTTGCCTTGCGCCGCTCCCCTGATGCGTGCGCCCATCTCCTTTACTTCCTCGTCCGTTTCCTTCCTCGTCCGGCACGCTCCAGATTCATATTGAGCATCGGCTTTGCCGGTGCCAGAATTCCCTGCATGCGGGGGGGGCGTGGCGCCGGCATCCGGCCGGATCGCCGCGCGGCGATGGCGGGACGGATCGGGATGCACATGGACCGGGAACTACTGCACCAGGCGTCGGAGGGCTCGGTACTGTTCGCGGATGTCAGCGGCAGTACGCGGCTCTATGAGCGCGCGGGCAACGCCGCCGCGCTTGCCGCGGTCGGCCGTTGCATCGGTGCGATGAAAGCCTGTTCCGAGGCCTCGCAAGGCCGGCTGGTCAAGACCATCGGCGACGAGGTGATGGTGCTGTTTCCTTGCGCCGAGCAGGCCTTGCAGGCGGCCTTGGACATCCAGCGGGCGGTTGCCGAGCTGCCGCCCGTGGCCGGCTTCACCATGTCGTCCCACATCGGCTTCCACCATGGCCCGATCCTGTCCGACGCGTCCGGCGATGTCTTCGGCGATGCCGTGAACCTTGCCGCGCGGCTGGCCGGGCTGGCCGCGCGCGGACAGATCATCACCAGCAAGGACGCGGTGGCGGACCTGCCCGCGCCGCTGCGCCAGATGACGCGCTACCTGTACCCGATCCACGTGCGCGGCAGGGCGCAGCCGGTGGAGTTGTACGAGGCGGTCTGGCAGCAGGCCACCGACCTGACCCTGATCGCGGGATTCAAGGAGCCGCTGTCGCATGCCGCCTTCCTCACCTTGCGCTACCGCGACACCGTGGTCGAGATGAACGCGGTCTCGGCGCCGGTCACCATCGGGCGTGACGCCGGCATGACCATCGTGGTGTCGGACCGCCTGGCGTCCCGGTTCCAGGCCATGGCCGAGCCGCGCGCCGGCCGCTATGTATTGATCGACCGCAGCTCGAACGGCACCCATGTCTGCATGGACGGCGCCGAGCCATTCATTTTGCGCCGCGATGAGGTCACGCTGAGGGGGCACGGCTGGATCGGGTTTGGCCAGTGGATGGGGCCGAGCGCGGAGTGCATCGAATTTGCCCTGCAGGTGGACAAGACCGGTGCGGGGCGATAGCTGGAATGCGCATGAAATGGCAGCGGAATTTCAGTTTTGAATTCAAACAGGCCGTTGCCGCTTCGAAAATCCTCTTGCAAATCAACAAGAGCTGCATTTCCACACCCATGACACCAGCGGCATCTCGGCCGCCTCGGCGCTGGCCGCGATCGAGGCCAGCTGCGACGCGGTCGACGAGCGCGCTCGACGCCATGAGCGGGCTGACCTCGCAGCATGTCGCCGCGCCGATGCCGGGCTCGATCGTGACGGTGGCGGTGCAGCCCGGCCAGCGCGTGGCCGCGGGCACCACGCTGCTGGCGCTGGAGGCGATGAAGATGGAGACTCATATCGCCGCGGACCGGGACTGCGAGGTTGCCGCGGTGCATGTGAGGGCGGGCGATCGGGTGGCGGCGAAGGACCTGCTGGTGGAACTGAAGGACTGACATCTGGCGTGGCCCGCCGTTGCTTGTGCGGGCCATCCATGGAACCCCGGAAGACATCGGTCTTGCCGGGGTTTTTTGTCTGGATGACGCTGCAGACAGGCGGCCATGCCTCGCCGTCGTGGCGCGCATCGGCAACATT
The DNA here is from genome assembly GCF_041726985.1 of Cupriavidus nantongensis. GTDB lineage: Bacteria > Pseudomonadota > Gammaproteobacteria > Burkholderiales > Burkholderiaceae > Cupriavidus > Cupriavidus nantongensis_A. The sequence continues at coordinate 1,200,328 of NZ_CP168303.1, forward strand.
GTTCCGGCTTTGGAACACTGTGTTTGCCTGAAACGGGCTTCTGCAATGACGAGGCGCTGCTATCGTGTCGAGCCGTGATCAAAACAAAGTGGTGGCATGCCAATCTCGCAGGCGCCGCCCGACAGAAACGGATGTCAGTGAAGAAAAACACATTGTCAGGGGGGCTGCCGCGTGCGGCTCTGGTGTCGATTGCGGCTGGCCTGCTGGCGCTGCCGTCCGCCGCCGGCGCGGCGGGATTCTCCATGCAGGCGGGCTATGGGCGCGACAACCGGCACGGCGTGGAGAAATACGAAGTGTCGGCGCGCTGGGACGAGATCGTGCAGTGGCAGCTGTCGAGCCGGCTGGCGCTGGCGCTGGACGGCGAGGTCAATGTTGCCAACTGGCGCGCGCTGTCGTCGCGGCCGTCGAGCCAGCTGACCGAGTTCGGCGTGTCGCCGATCTTCCGGCTCAGCTATGCGGGTGACCATATCACGCCGTTCGTCGAGGCCTCGGTGGGCCTGCGGGTGCTGAGCCACACCGAGATTGCCGGCGGCCATCGCATGGGCTCGGCCTTCCAGTTTTCCGACATGATCGGCGTGGGCCTCGCCTTCGGCAAGGCGCAGCGGCTGACCATCGGCTACCGCTTCCAGCACCTGTCCAACGCCGGGATCCAGGACCCGAATCCCGGCACCAACTTCAGCATGGGATACGTGCGCTACCGCTTCTGACCGCTGGCGACATCGTTCCAGCCGCAGGACGCTGCATCGCAATCCCGCCGCCTACCGCGCACCGGCCGCGGCACCTATCATCGCTTCATGGATCATTGCCGGCCCTGCGTGGCCGGCATTCTCGGAGATCGACATGAAGCGCATTCTGGGTGTCTACAGCGCACCGCGTCCGCACTGGGTCGGAGATGGTTTCCCGGTGCGCTCGATGTTCTCGTACACCAGCCACGGCAAGCAGCTGAGCCCGTTTCTGCTTTTGGACTACGCCGGCCCGGCGGACTTCACACCGACGCAGCGTCCGCGCGGCGTGGGCCAGCATCCGCACCGCGGTTTCGAGACCGTGACCATCGTCTACAAGGGCGAGGTCGCGCATCGCGACTCGACCGGGCAGGGCGGGGTCATCGGTCCGGGCGACGTGCAATGGATGACGGCAGGCGCCGGCATCCTGCATGAAGAGTTCCACTCGCCCGCGTTTACGCAAAGCGGCGGCGCGCTGGAAATGGTGCAGCTGTGGGTCAACCTGCCGGCGCGCGACAAGATGGCCGCGCCGGGCTACCAGGCCATCGTCGACCGCGATATCCCGGCGGTGCCGATGCCCGGCGACGCCGGCACGGTGCGCGTGATCGCCGGCGAATACGAAGGCAAGCGCGGCCCGGCACGCACCTTTACGCCGATGCATGTGTGGGACATGCGCCTGAACCAGGGCGCCACCACGCGGCTGGCACTGCCTGAAGGCTGGCATACCGCACTGGTGGTGCTGCGCGGCAAGGTCACGGTCAACGCCGAGGCCACCGTCCGCGATGCCGAGATGGTGGTGCTGGATGGTGCCGGCGATGCGGTCAGCATCGAGGCCGGCACCGATGCGGTGGTGCTGCTGCTCAGCGGCGAGCCGATCGACGAGCCCATCGTCGGCCACGGCCCGTTCGTGATGAACACCGAGGCCGAGATTGCCGAGGCCTTCCGCGACTTCAGCAGCGGCCGCTTCGGCAGCATGGCCGCGGGCCGGCAGTAGGCCGCGGCCCGCAGTCAGCCGGCGCGTCGCCGGCTGACTGCCGCGCCGCCTCAGGCGAGCGTGAAGGTCGGCACCGGCGCCCCGCCATCGCTGGGCGAGAACTTGACCTGCACCTTCTGGCCGATCCGCACCGTGTCGAGATCGCAGTCGACGATATGGGTCATCATGGTCACGCCTTCTTCCAGCTTGACGTAGGCGATGCAGAACGGGGTGGGGCCGGCACGGCGCGTCACGCTGTAGGTGTAGATGGTGCCGCGGCCGCTGGCCTGCTTCCACGAAGTGGTGCCCATGCAGAACGGGCACAGCACGCGCGGATACCAGTGCGGCTTGCCGCAGTCGTCGCAGACCTTGACCAGCAGCTTGCCCTCGCGCGCGGCCTGCCAGAACGGCAGGTTGTCGGGCTGTTCGTCGGGCGCCTTGTAGACGGCGGGGATGTGTGGGGTCGTCATGTCAGTGCTCCCGCGCTTTATTCACGTTCAAGGATCAGGGTGGCGCTGCCGTGGCGCGAGCCCAGGTAGCCGCCGGTGCCCTGCGCCAGCGCGAGGTCGCAGTTGGCGACCTGCACCGCGGGGTGGGCCTCGCCGCGCAGCTGGCGCACGGCTTCGATGACCTTGGTGATGCCGCCGCGGTTGGCCGGGTGGTTGTTGCACAGGCCGCCGCCATCGGTATTGAACGGCAGCTTGCCGACGCCCGAAATCAGGTTGCCGTCCGCGACGAACTTGCCACCTTCGCCCTTCTTGCAGAAGCCCAGGTCTTCCAGCTGCATCAGCACGGTGATGGTGAAGCTGTCGTAGATCGACGCGTACTTGATGTCGGCCGGGGTTACGCCCGCTTCGGCAAACGCGGTCGCGCCCGAGAAGCGCGCGCCGGACCAGCTCAGGTCGACTTCGCCGCCGAGCTGGCCCTTGATGTATTCGCCGGCACCGCGGATCTTTACCTTGGGCCGCTGCAGCGTGGCAGCGATTTCGGGGCGCGCCACAATCAGGGCGCCGCCGCCATCCGAGACCACGCAGCAATCCAGCTTGTGCAGCGGATCTGAGATCATCGGCGAGTTCAGCACGTCTTCGACCGTGACCACGTCGCGCAGCATGGCGTGCGGGTTGTGCTGGGCGTGGTGCGACGCCGCCACCTTGACCCAGGCGAGCTGCTCGGCGGTGGCGCCGTACTCATGCATATGGCGCATCGCCGCCATCGCGTACAGGTTGACCGTGACCGGGCTGAACGGGCTTTCGAACGGCAGGTCGGGAAGGTTGGCGCCCCAGTTGCGCGCCTGCGTGCCGGTGGAGCCTTCCGAACGCGGGCGGCCCGCCAGCGTGATCAGCGCGACGTTGCACTTGCCGGCGGCGATCGCCTGGGCGGCGTGCGAGACGTGGACCAGGTAGGCCGAACCGCCGGTATCGGTGGAATCGACATGGCGCACCTTCAGGCCCAGGTAATCGACCATGTTGACCGCACCCAGCCCTGGCGCGTCGCCGGCGCAGAAGTAGCCGTCGACGTCGGCCAGGGTCAGGCCGGCGTCCTGCAGCGCGCCCTTGGCGCTCTCGGCGTGCAGTTGTGCCACGGTCTTGTCAGGTGCCTTGCGGGTCGGGTGCTCGTAGGCCCCGACGATGTAGGCCTTGCCGTTGATGCTCATCTGTTCTCCTTCTGTGCGTCAGGTGGTGCCAGCGAGGGGGGGGTCAGGGCGGGGCGATGCTGGCACGGCGATCCCGAGAGTATTGCGTAGCTTGCCCGCTGCGTTGTATTCGGAAGTGCCGAAGGGTGTATTCGGTCCAGGCGGGGATGCTGCGATCCAGGCCTGGCGCAAGGCACTTGCAGCGCGAACGATTGCGGCGACCGCTACAATCTGCGCTGGATATTCCCGAGTCTGGACGAAAAGGATCGATGACCTACATCGTTGAAGCGGTGGACGAGGCCCTGGGCCTGCTGATGCTGGTGGCCGAGCACCCATCGCTGGGCGTGACCGAGCTGGCACGGCGCGCCGGACTGACCAAGGCGCGCGCGTTCCGGCTGCTGACCACGCTCGAGCACCGCGGCCTGATCGCGCGCGAGTCGTCGTCGGCGGTCTACAAGCTCAGCTACAACGCGCTGCTGGTGGGCAATGCCGCGCGCGAACAGTTCGACCTGGTCAAGCTGGTGGGTCCGCGGCTGGCGGCGATCGGCGCGGCCTGCGGCGAGAACGTGATCGTGCGCGTGCGCGACGGGCTCGAGTCGGTCTGCGTGGCGCGGCACGAGTCGACGCAGTCGGTGCGGGTGCATACCGAGATCGGCAACCGCCGGCCGCTGCATGTGGGGGCCTCCGGCAAGCTGCTGCTGGCCTTCGCCGCACCCGAGGTGGTGGATGCGGTGCTGGCGCAGCAGCTGGAACGCTTCACCGCCAAAACCATCATCGAGCCGCAGGCGCTGCGCGAGGAACTGGCGGCGATCCGTGCCGCCGGCTATGCGGTCTCGGTGGGCGAGCGCGATGCCGACGCCGTCTCCGCCGCCGCACCGCTGCGCGACCACAGCGGCGCGGCGGTGGCGTCGCTGAGCATCGCCAGCCCGGCCAGCCGCACCACGCCGCAGGCGCTGGACAGCCATGTGGCGATGGTGGTGGCGGAGGCCGCCAACCTGTCGCGGGCACTGGGCTACGCGGGCGGCTGAGCGGACCGGCGCGGCACGTCCCGCGCACTTCCCATCCAAAACGGCGCTTCGGCGCCGTTTTTTTTTGCCTGATGGGCGTCTCCGGGGTAAACCCTCCTTATCGGGACCGGTCTCATGTCTTATCCTTCGATACACGGTATCACTGAATGAAACAATGTATCGGGAAGCGAACCACCCCACCATGCCCAGACCCGCCGTCAACCTCGCGTCGCGCCTTGCCGCCGCCGTCGTGGCCACCCTCGCTGCCGCGGCGCTGCTCGCCGGCGCGAGCGCGGTGAACCCCGCCAGCGCCGCCGACCTGCGCATCGGCTACAAGGCCGAGATCAGCGCCGCCGATCCCCATGTGCTCGACGCCGCCGGGCGCAACCTTTGGGGCCATGTCTACGAAACCCTGGTCGGCCTGGACAATGCGCTGCGCCCGGTGCCGCTGCTGGCCACCGCCTGGCGCCAGCTGGACGATCGCACCTGGGAGTTCCAGCTGCGTGCCGGCGTGCGCTTCAGCAATGGCGAGCCGTTTACCGCCGAGGATGCGCGCTACTCGATCGAGCGCGCGCTGAAGCTGCCGGGCGCGCGCACCTTCCGCACCTACCTGAAGTCGGTGGCGGCGGTCGAGGTCACCGGGCCGCTGACGTTGCGCGTGCGCACGCGCTCGCCCAACCCGGTGCTGCCGCAGAACGTGGGCATGGTGGCGATGCTGCCGCGCTCGCTGGGCGCGGGCGTGCGCGAGGCCGATTTCGCCCATGGCAGCGCCGCCATCGGCACCGGCCCGTACCGGCTGGTGGCGTGGGAGCATGGCCAGCAGCTGACGCTGTCGCGCAATCCGGGCTACTGGGGCGGGCCGCAGCCGTGGCAGCGGGTGGTGTTCCAGTTCATCCCGAAGGAGCCGGCGCGGGCCTCTGCGCTGCTGTCCGGACTGGTCGACGTGATCGACGCCTCGTCGGCCAGCATTGCCGAGGCCTTTGCGCGCACCAACGGCCGCATCCGCATCGTCTCCGCCACCTCCTACATGCTGAACTACCTGCAGCTGGACCAGGCCCGCACGGTCTCGCCCTATGTGCAGGACCACGCAGGCCAGGCGCTGGCGGCCAACCCGTTGCGCGACGTGCGGGTGCGGCAGGCGATCAGCCTGGCGATCGACCGCGACCTGATCGCGGCGCGCGTGACCAAGGGCGATTCCGTGCCGGCCGGGCAGATGGTGCCGCAGGGCTTCTTCGGCTTCGCCCCGGCGGTGCCGGCGCCGCGCGCCGACGTGGAGCGGGCGCGCTGGCTGCTGGCGCAGGCCGGCTATCCGCAGGGCTTCCGCCTGACGCTGCATTGCCCCAACGACCGCTACCTGAACGACGCCAAGACCTGCGAGGCGGTCGGCCAGATGCTGACCCGCGCCGGCATCCGCACCGAGGTGCGCACGCTGCCGTATTCGGTCTATATCACCCGCGCCACCTCGGGCGGCGCCGGCGGCAAGCCGGAGTTCAGCGCCTTCCTGCTCGGCATCGGCGCGGTCAGCGGCGATTCGCTGGAGCCGCTGGTGGCGGTGGCGCATGCACAGGACAAGGCCGCCGGCCTGGGGGCCAACAACCGCAGCGGCTATGCCAACGCGGCCGTCGACGAGCTGATCGGGCAGGCCATGCGCACCATGACTCCGGCCGCGCGCGAGCTGGCGCAGCAGGGCGCGGCGGAGCGGCTGGCGGCCGACGCCGGCATCGTCCCGCTGCATCACCTGCGCGCCGCCTGGGCTTATCGCGACGGGCTTGCGGTGCAGCCTCGCAGCGACGGCTTCACCTATGCCGGCAATATCCGCCCGGCGCCGCCGGCGCTGCCGCAACGTTGATCACGCCACTACGTATCCGCATCCCACCGGCCTCCTACCATGCTTGAAACCTTACTCAAACGGCTGCTGCAGAGCATCGCGGTGCTCTGGATCATGTCGGTGCTGACGTTCTGCGCGGTCAACCTGATCGGCGACCCGGTGCACCTGCTGGTCAGCCCCACCGCCACCGAGCAGGAGATCACCGAGGCACGCCATGCGCTCGGCCTGGACCTGCCCGTGCCGCAGCAGTACCTGCGCTTTCTCGAGGGCGCGCTGCACGGCGACCTCGGCGACTCCTTCGTCTACAACCGGCCCGCGATCGAGCTGATCGTCAGCCGCGTGCCGGCCACGCTGGAACTGGCGGTGACGGCGCTGTTGCTGTCGCTCGGCATCGGCATCCCGATGGGCGTCTACGCCGGCCTGAAGCCGCACAGCCGGCTGGCGCGAATGCTGATGGCGGCCTCGCTCGGCGGCGTGATCATGCCGACCTTCTGGATCGGCATGATCGGCATCCTGGTGTTCTCGGTGAACCTGGGCTGGCTGCCGTCGGGCGGTCGCGGGCCGGTCAGCACGGTGCTGGGCGTGCCGCTGTCGGTGACCAGCTGGGAGGGCATCCGCTTCCTGCTGCTGCCGGCGCTGACGCTGTCGCTGTTCAAGATCTCGCTGGTGGCGCGGCTGACCGAGGCCGGCACGCGCGAGGTGGCGGGGCAGGAGTACATCAAGTTTGCCCGCGCCAAGGGCGTGGGCGGCGCGCGGCTGGTGCTGCGCCACGTGGTGCCCAATGTGCTGATCCCGATCGTGACCGTGGTCGGGCTGGAGTTCGGCCACCTGATCGCCTTCTCCGTGGTGACCGAGTCGGTGTTCTCGTGGCCCGGCATGGGCAAGCTGATCATCGATTCCGTGCTGGCGCTGGATCGCCCGGTGGTGGTGGCTTACCTGCTGGTCACGCTGCTGCTGTTCGTGGTGCTGAACCTGGTGGTCGACCTGCTGTACGTCGTGCTCGACCCGCGCCTGCGGCACAAGGCGGCCTAGTCCCCGCCGCCTGCCGCATCCATTCCCCGCTATCGAAGACTGAATACCGAAGACCGAGACCGCACCGATGTCCCTGCCTCTATCCGAAAATGATGAAGCCGTTCCCGCGCTCCCCACGCTCGCGCCGGCGCCAGCCGCCGCGCCGCCGGCACGGCCTTCGCTGCTGCGGCGCTTCTGCGCCAACCGCGTCTCTGCCGCCGCGCTGGCCTTGCTGCTGGTGCTGCTGCTGGTGGCCGTGCTGGCCCATGCGCTCAGCCCGCAGAACCCCTATGACCTCGCCACGGTGTCGGTGATCGATTCCGAGCTGCCGCCCGGCAGCACCGGCTATGAAGGCCAGGCGCACTACTGGCTCGGCACCGACGGCGCCGGGCGCGACCTGCTCAGCGCCATCTTCTACGGCATCCGCATCAGCGTGGGCGTGGGTGTGATCAGCGCGGTGGTGGCGCTGATGGTGGGCAGCGCGGTGGGGTTGGCCGCGGCCTACTTCGGCGGCGTGGCCGATGCCGCCATCATGCGCGTGGTCGACCTGCAGCTGAGCCTGCCGGCGGTGCTGGTGGCGCTGATCCTGCTGGCGGTGCTGGGGCAGGGCGTCGACAAGACCCTGCTGGCGCTGGTGATCGTGCAATGGGCCTACTTTGCCCGCACCGTGCGCGGCGCGGCGCAGGTGGAGCGGCGCAAGGAGTATGTCGAGGCCGCGCTGGGCCAGGGGCTGCCGGCGCTGCGCGTGATGTTCCGCCATATCCTGCCCAACTGCATGGCGCCGCTGGTGGTGACCGGCACGCTGCAGATCGCGCATGCGATCACGCTCGAGGCCACCATGAGCTTCCTCGGAATCGGCCTGCCCCGCACGCAGCCGTCGCTGGGCATGCTGATCGCCAACGGCTTCGAGTACATGCTGTCGAACAAGTACTGGATCAGCGTGTTCCCGGGCGTGGCCCTGGTGCTGCTGATCGGCTCGATCAACCTGGTGGGCGACCGCCTGCGCCGCGTGCTCAACCCGCGGCTGGAAGCGTAAGGAGCCCGGCATGGCACTACTGGAAGTTTCCGGCCTGAGCACCAGCTTCGCGTTCGCGCACGGGGCGGTGAAGGCGGTCGACGGCGTGTCCTTCACGCTGGAGCCGGGCGAGATCCTGGGAATCGTCGGCGAATCCGGCTCGGGCAAGTCGGTGACGGCGTTCTCGCTGATGAACCTGCTGGACCCGCCCGGGCGCGTCACCGGCGGCTCGGTGCGCTTCAAGGGGCAGGAGCTGCTGGCATGCTCGCCGCGCCAGTGGCAGGCGCTGCGCGGCGACCGCATCGCGATGGTGTTCCAGGACCCGATGATGTCGCTCAACCCGGTGATGCGCGTGGGCGACCAGCTCGCCGAGACCGTGCTGGTGCACCACCGCCGCACCCGCGCGCAGGCCCATGCGCAGGCGGTCGATGCGCTGGCGCGGGTCGGCATCCCGGCGCCGCAGGAGCGCATGCGGGCCTATCCGCACGAGCTGTCCGGCGGCATGCGCCAGCGCGTGGCGATCGCCAACGCGCTGATCAACCGGCCCGACCTGATCATCGCCGACGAGCCCACCACCGCGCTCGACGTCACCATCCAGGCGCAGATCCTCTACGAGATGAAGCAGCTGGTGCGCGAGACCGGCGCCGCCGCGATCTGGATCAGCCACGACCTTGCCGTGGTCCAGGACCTGGTTGATCGCGTCTGCGTGATGTACGCGGGCCGGGTGGTGGAGCAGGGTCCCGTCGCCGAACTGATCAGGCGGCCGCTGCATCCGTACACGCGCGGCCTGCTCGATTCGCTGCCGACGCCCGCGATGCGCGGCGCCACGCTGCGCGCGATTCCGGGCGCGGCGCCGGCGCTGGCCGCGCTGCCGCCAGGCTGTGCCTTCGCGCCTCGCTGCCCGCGCGCACGCCCCGCGTGCGCGCAGGTCCCCGTCGAAACCACTGTGCGCGGCCGCACGCTGCGCTGCTTTTATCCCCTGGAGGCGGCATGACGGTCATGCTCGAAGCGCACAACCTGCAGAAACGCTTTCTGCTCAAGCCTGGCCTGCTCGCGCGCATGGCCGGCAAGCCGGCGCAGGCGGTGCATGCCGTCAATGATGTCTCGCTGCAGGTGCGCCAGGGCGAGGTGCTGGGCGTGGTGGGCGAGTCCGGCTGCGGCAAGTCCACGCTGGGACGCATGCTGGCCGGCCTGCTGCCGCAAACGGGCGGCGATATCGTGTGGCAAGGCCAGCGCGCCGACATTGCTTCCGCCGCCTATCACCGCGCGGTGCAGATGGTGTTCCAGAATCCCTATGCGTCGCTGAATCCACGCCTGCGCATCGGCCAGGCCATCACCGAAGGCGCGGTCTACCACGGCCTGATCAAGCGCTCGCGCGCCGCCGCGGCCGCCGGCGAGCTGCTGCAGCAGGTGGGGCTTGATCGCGGCTATGCCGAGCGCTATCCGCACGAGTTCTCCGGCGGCCAGCGCCAGCGCGTGGCGATCGCGCGCGCGCTGGCGCTGCGCCCGCGCCTGCTGATCTGCGACGAGGCCGTGTCGGCGCTCGATGTCTCGGTGCAGGCGCAGATCATCAACCTGTTCATGCACCTGCGGCGCGAGCACGCGCTGACCTATGTCTTCATCAGCCACAACCTGGCGGTGGTGGAGCATATGTCGGACCGCGTGGTGATCATGTACCTGGGCCGCATCGTCGAAAGCGGCCCCGCGCGCGAGGCGTTCGCCGCGCCCAACCATCCCTATACCCGCGCGTTGCTGGCCGACGCGCCGCGCCTGGGCGCCAGTCCGCCCGCGCACCAGCCCATCCGCGGCGAACTGCCCAGCCCGCTGGCGCCGCCCAGCGGCTGTGCCTTCCATCCGCGCTGCCCGCACGCGAGCGCGCGCTGCAAGACACAAGTGCCGCTGCTGCGCGATATCGGCGGACGCCTGTCCGCGTGCCACCTGAATGACTAGATAGCCGCCGCCCGGCGCGGCCCGCTCACGCTCCCGATCGAACGGTTCCATCCCGCCCGCGCGGGATGGGCGGGTGCGTGCGCGCTGCGCCGGCGCAACACGCGGCAGTTGGACCACAGAGGGGGATTTCTTGCATGACAGACCACGACAGGGGGAGCAGCAGCATGAACGGTATCCACACCCGGCGCGCACTCGCACGCGCCTGCCTCGGCAGCGCGCTGGCACTGCTGTCGGCCGCGGCCGACGCAACGGTGACGCTGTACGGCCGCATCGACACCGACATCGAATACCAGAAGGGGCCAGATGGGCGGGCCACGCAGATGACTGACAACGCCTCGCGCTGGGGCCTGCGCGGCAGCGAAGAGCTGGGCGGCGGCCTGCGCGCGGCATTCGGCCTGGAGCAGGGCTTCGGCGCCGACAACGGCGTCGCCACCAACCCGCAGTTCCGCCATGCCTTCGTCGGCCTGCAGGGCGGCTTCGGCGCGATCGCGCTGGGCCGGCTGGACTCAGCGACGATCGTGGGTTCGCCGATCTATTCGCAGGTGACGCAGAATATCGACTTCGCCATCCATGATGCGGGCGCCACCGCGATCGGTACCCGGGTGCTGAACGCGCGCAACCGCGTGTCGAATGCGCTGGGCTACATGACGCCGAGCTTCGGCGGCTTCTCGATGCGGGCGCGCATGAACCTGGCGGGGCCGGATTCGGCCACGCCCAATACCCGGCCGCCGCTGCAGGCGGAGGACGATTTCCGCCAGTTCGACCTGGGACTGAACTATGCCGCCGGCAAGTTCGCGGCAGGCCTGGGCTATTCGCGCGATGCCAAGAGCGGCGGCCTGGTGGCCAATGACTTCCGTGACAAGGTGCAGGCGGTGGCTTCGTACGACTTCACCGTGGTCAACCTCTACGGCATCGTCGGGCGCGACCGCTACGCCGGCACCGCGACCACGCGCACCGACGTGCCGTACTGGCTGGTGGGCTTTTCCGTGCCGTACGGCGCGCACAAGCTCACCGTCAACTACATGCAGCGCGCGGTGCAGCGCGACCCGCAGGGCCGCCTCAGCAAGGTGCAGGCCGGCTATGGCTACAGCCTGAGCAAGCGCACCATGCCCTACGTCTTCTTTGACCGCGAGGATCCCAACTCGCACAAGTCCGGCGACACCGTGACCACGGTGGGCGTCGGCATCCAGCACAAATTCTGACCATGACGCTTCCGTATTCGCTGACTGAACCGGCCGGCGCGGTGCTGCCGCTGGTGGTAGATTCGCCGCACAGCGGCCTGCTGCATGCCGAGACACTGCCGCTGGCGGCACCGCCCGAGGCCCTGCTGTCGGGCTGGGACGCCTATGTCGACCAGCTCTTCGCGCATGCGCCGCGGGTGGGCGGCACCTTGCTGTGCGCGGACTTCCCGCGCTGGCTGGTCGACGTCAACCGCGCCCGCGACGACATCGATCCCGACCTGATCGATGGCGCCATGCCTTATGACGTGCGCCCCAGCGACAAATCAGGCCGCGGCATGGGCGTGCTGCGCCGGCTGGCGCTGCCGGGCGTGCCGGTCTATGCCGCGACCCTGTCGCCGCACATGGCGGAATACTTGCTGAAGACCTACTACGACCCGTACCACGCCGCGTTGTCCGGGCTGCTGGCGCAGCACCATGCGCGCTACGGCGCGGTGTGGCATCTCGACTGCCATTCGATGAAGTCGCGCGGCAATGCGATGAACGTCGACAATGGCGCGGCCAGACCCGATTTCGTCGTCAGCAACGGCGATGGCTCCACTTGCTCGGCGGCGTTCCTCGAACTGGTGGCGGAGTGCCTGCGCAGCCTGGGCTACAAGGTGGCCATCAACTGGCCGTACAAGGGCGCGCAGCTGATCCGCGCCTACGCCGATCCGGCGCAGCGGCGCCACAGCCTGCAGATCGAGATCAACCGGGCGCTGTACATGGACGAGGCCACGCTGGCGCAGCATGCGGGCTTTGCCGTGCTGCGGGGACATCTCGACGAACTGCTCGAGCACGTCGCGGCCTATATCCTGACCGAACTGCGCCAGACCGAACTGCGCCGCTGAGCGCAGGCGCGCTCACACCACCTTGCCCGGATTCATCAGCCCGAGCGGATCGAGCGCGCCCTTGATCGCCCGCATCATGGCGAGCTCGACCTCGCTCTTGTAGTGCCGGTTTTCCTCGCGCTTGAGCTGGCCCAGGCCGTGCTCGGCCGAGATCGAGCCGTTATGCGAGCGTACGCTGTCGTGCACGATGCGGTTGACCTGGTCCTGGTGCGCCAGGAAGGCGTCATGGTCGACGCCTTCGGGCGGCGCCACGTTGTAGTGCAGGTTGCCGTCGCCGAGATGGCCGAAGGTGACCATGCGCGCGCCGGGAAAGGCGTTCTGCAGCAGCGCGTCGGTGCACTCGATAAAGTCTGCGACGCGCGAGACCGGCACGGCAATATCGTGCTTGATGTTCTTGCCGTCTTCCACCTGCGCCAGCGGAATATGCTCGCGCAGATTCCAGAAGTCGCGCGACTGCTGCACCGATTCGGCCACCACCGCGTCGGCGACCACGCCGGCATCGAACGCGGCCGACATCATGGTCTCGAAGATGCCGCGCGCATGGGCTTCGCTTTCGCTGTCGGACAGCTCCAGCAGCACCAGCTGCGGATGCATGTCCGCGAACGGATAGCGCAGCTGCGGGAAGTGCCGCGTCACCAGCGTCATGCTGAGCGCCGACATCAGCTCGAAGCCGGTCAGCATGGGGCCGGCGTGTGACTGGGCGATGGCGAGCAGCGCCAGCGCGGCGCGCGGGCTCTGCACCGCGGCCAGCGCCGTGACCGACGCGCGCGGCAGCGGGAACAGCTTCATCACCGCGGCGGTGATGATGCCCAGCGTGCCTTCGGCGCCGATAAACAGGTCGCGCAGGTCATAGCCGGTGTTGTCCTTGCGCAGGCCGCGCAGCCCGTGCCAGGTTTCGCCGGAAGGCGTCACCACTTCCAGCCCCAGGCACAGCTCGCGCGTGTTGCCGTAGCGCAGCACCGCGGTGCCGCCGGCATTGGTCGACAGGTTGCCGCCGATGGTGCAACTGCCCTCGGCCGCCAGGCTCAGCGGAAACAGCCGGCCGTGCTCGCGCGCAACCTCCTGCAGCTGTTGCAGCACCACGCCGGCCTCGACCGTGATGGTGTTGTTGAGCGGATCGACCTGGCGGATGCGGTTCAGCCGCTGCAGCGAGATCACCACCTGCGACGCGCCCGCCACCGGCGTGGCACCGCCGCACAGCCCGGTGTTGCCGCCCTGCGGCACCACGGCGATCCGGTGCGCGTGGCAGGCATGGACCACTTCGGCGACTTCCGCGGTGGTGCCAGGGCGCAGCACCGCCAGCGCCACGCCGCGATAGCGCTTGCGCCAGTCGGTCAGATACGGCGCCTGGTCGGCCGCGTCGGTCAGCACGTACTGCGGGCCCAGCGCGGCGCGGCACAGTGCAAGGAAAGAGTCTTGAGGCGAGGTCATGGCGATGGATGGACGCGATTCAGGACTTAGGCGCGGCGCCCTTGGCGGCGGCGCGGGCGCGGCGCTTGTACGGGCGCAGGTAGAGGATGGTGCTGGTGAAGAACACCAGCGTCAGCGCCACCTCGATCCACGCCAGCGTGGACGAGGGGGCGCGGTCGCTGGTGGCGCGCACGATGCCTTCGGTGAAGAACAGCAGGATCAGCATCGACGACCACTGCATGGTGTAGCGGTTGCGCGTGAGCACGCCGCGCAGCGGCAGCAGCAGCGGCAGGAACTTGATGATCAGCCAGGAACCGCCCGGGCGCAGCGGCGCCAGGAACCATTCCCAGGCGATGCACAGCACCAGCAGCGCCAGCAGGCTGCCGACGCTGAGCCGGTACAGCCAGGGGCTGTGCAGGGCCCGGTCGCTGTCCGCGGCGGGCTTCATGCCGGCGCTCCGGCCAGGCGCAGCGCGGTCTGCGCCAGCCGGCGGCCCATGGCCATGGCCAGCGCCGATTCGTCTTCGGTGACGGGGCCGCGGTTGTCGCCGTGGGCATGGTGGCTGGGGCCGTAGGGCGTGCCGCCGGAGGCCGTCGTCATCAGGCCCTTCTCGGAGTAGGGCAGGCCCAGGATCAGCATGCCGTGGTGCAGCAGCGGCAGCATCATCGACAGCAGCGTGGTCTCCTGCCCGCCGTGCAGGCTGCCGGTGGCGGTGAACACGCAGGCCGGCTTGCCGGCGAGCGCGCCCGACAGCCACTGGGCCACGGTGCCGTCGAGGAAGTATTTCACCGGCGCGGCCATGTTGCCGAAGCGGGTGGGACTGCCCAGCGCCAACCCGGCGCATTCCTCCAGGTCGCGCAACTCGGCATAGGGTGGGCCATCGGCCGGGATGTCCGGCGCGGTGGCCTCGCATACGGTGGAAACCGGCGGCACCGTACGCAGGCGGGCTTGCGCGCCGGGGACGCTGTCGATGCCGGTGGCGATCAGTTCGGCGAGCTTGCGGGTGCTGCCGTGGCGGCTGTAGTACAGGACGAGGATCTCGGTCATGGAGCGGGACGGCCGGCGCTGAGAGGATGGTGAGAAGGGCGGTGCGCGGAGGATGCCGGCAACAATGCGCGTATTATAGATGCGCCCCCCGCGCCATCTCCCGATGGCCGCGCGCTGCAAGCGCAACGGGGCCATCCTTGAATTCGACAGACGATCCGACCAACCAGATCCAGGAGCTTGCTTGCGCATGATTGGAGCCCGCGTCGCCCGCCTGCGCCGGGAATGGAACCTGCAAAAGGTGCGCGCCCTGGCGCGCTATGCGCTGCGCCGCGCCGCCGAAGACCGGCTGCCGCAGGTCTCGGCCAGCCTGACCTTCACCACCGTGCTGGCGGTGGTGCCGGTGCTGACCGTGGCCTTCGCGTTGCTGGCCGCGTTCCCGGTGTTCCGCGACTTCCGCAACGCCATCGAGGCGTTCCTGTTCCAGAACCTGATTCCTGGCAACGTCAGCGAATCGATCCAGCGCTACCTCGGCATGTTCGCCAAGAGCGCGCGCGGGCTGACCGCGATGGGCCTGGCCGGGCTGATGGTGACCTCGGTGCTGACCATGCTGACCGTGGAAGACGCGCTCAACGCGATCTGGCGCGTCAAGCAGCGCCGCCCGCTGGCGCAGCGGGTGCTGGTGTTCTGGGCGGTGCTGACCTTTGGCCCGGTGCTGATCGGCGCGAGCCTGTCGATCAGTTCGTACCTGATCTCGATCTCCGCCGGCTATGTCGGCACCATGCCGGTGGGTCTGGGCCTGCTGGTGGGCGCGGCGCCGGTGCTGCTGTCGGCGCTGGCCTTTGCCTTCCTGTACACGGCGGTGCCGAACGCCTATGTCGAGTGGCGCGATGCCATCGTGGCCGGGCTGGTCGCCGCCGTGGCGTTCGAATTCGCCAAGCGCGGCTTCGGCTATTTCATCACCGAGATCCCGGCCTACACCGCGGTCTACGGCACCTTCGCCGCGCTGCCGCTGTTCCTGCTGTGGATCTACCTGAGCTGGCTGGTGACGCTGCTGGGAGCGACCATCGCCGCCAACCTGCCGGTGATCCGGCAGGGCTACTGGCGCCGCCGCAGCTTTGCCGGCAGCGAGTTCTTCGACGCGCTGGGCGTGCTGCTGCTGCTCTACCGCGCCCGCGACGAAGTGCCGCGCAGCGTCGGCGAACTGGACCTGAGCCGCAAGCTGCGGGTCGAGGCCGACTACCTGTCGAGCCTGCTGGACAAGCTCAAGGCCATGCACCTGGTCGGCCGCCTGCAGCAGGAGCGCGGCCAGGCCCACTGGGCGCTGCTGTGCGACCCGTCGCAGGTAACGCTGCGCACGCTGCACGACCGGCTGGTGCTGAACCTGCCGCGGCTGCCGCGCACGGCGCTGGCGCAGCATCTGCGCGGCGCCGATGCGCTCAAGTCGATCCTGGATAATCCGCAGCTGGATCAGACGCTGGAGGCGGTGTTCCGGCAGCAGCCGGTGGATTTGCCGCCGACGGCTGGCGACGGGCAGCGCCCGCGGCGTGCGCTGGAGGTGGTGCCGCCGGGGTGGCATGGGCAGGTTTGATTTTTGGTTAGCTGGATATCTGGGGTGGTCGTTGTTGGTGACATGCTGTCGGCTGTTGAACCGTCGGGTTCCGCCCTGCTGGGCGGGTTACTTTTTGGCCGAGCGCCAAAAAGTAACCAAAAAACGCGTCGCCTGTGCGGCTGGCAATCAATTTCACGGCGTTGGTGGTTCGGGCGGTGGTGATTTCCGTTTGGGCGTGGGTGCCCGTTCGACCCTGCTACGCTATGTGAGTCAGGGACGGTGCCTGCGATCACCCACTATTGGACAATCCCAATGAGGGTGTAGGCAGCCTGCTGCCGGCCATATCGCGGGGACGCCTGCGGCTGCTGCGCAGGCCCGATTGCGTTGGCGGGCATTTGGCCTCTGCGCGATTTCGCGAGCCCGGCTCACCGGCCGGCAGCGCTAAGCGAGCGCAGCGATGCGCTCCGTGCCAGGGCCCACGCCCCGCGATAGGGCCGGCGCGCAGCGCAGCCGTAGGCGTTCCTACGGTAAGGCCCGCAGCAGGGACCACTCCGCGCTCTGGGCTCGTTCAACCATCATTCCAACGCCCCTCCCACCGTGGTGCACCCCCGCGGCAGGCAGCCCCGCTATGTGAGGAAGCCAAGCCCCGTACGAAAACCCCCGGGCACACTACGATAAGCATGCTGCCCGCAGGGCAGTAAACGCGTTTTTTGGTTACTTTTTGGCGCTCGGCCAAAAAGTGACCCGCCCAGGAGGGCGGAACCAGGCGGTTCAACAGCCGACAGCATGTCACCAGCAACGACCACCCCAAATAAGAGACCCGTTCTCCCTCAAAACGGAATCCTCCCCCGCCAGATATCGGCATACATCACCCAATCCCCCATCAGGCTATAGACCGGATGCCGGAACGTAGCCGGCCGGTTCTTCTCGAACCCGAAGTGCCCGACCCAGGCAAACGCATAGCCCGCCACCACCGCAGCCAGCAGCCACCATAAATTGCCGGTCACGACCAGCGCCACCAGGCATAGCAGCGCCACCGTCGAGCCGACGAAATGCAGCCGCCGGCAAGTCCGGTTCTGGTGCTCGCTCAGGTAGTAGGGATAAAAGGCCGCGAAACTCTCGAACTCGCGTGCGCGGGCGTGGGCCATGGCTGTCTCCGGCAGGTCTTGTTTGCTGCAGTGTAGACCGTCTGTGCCGGGATGTAGCGGGGACGGCCGCCGGCGTGGCTGGCCGTCCGGGGCCTGGATCAGCCCGCCGCTACCACCTTGCGCGCAAACGCCGCCAGCGCATCCAGCACTTCATCCGGGCGCTCGCCCATCAGCGCATGGCCGCACGGCACGGTCACCACGCTCGCGCTGCGCATCTTGCCGGCCAGTGCCTGCGCTGCCTTGGGCGAGGTCATCATGTCCTTGCTGCCGGTGATGAACAGCGCCGGGCACGCCGCCGCCGCGGCGGCTTCTTCGCCGTGGGCATAGGCGTTGCAGGCCGAGAAGTCATTGTGGAACACATGCGCCTGCGGGTTGTTGCGCGACACGCGCTCCATCAGCCGCTGGCTGCCGCCGTGCATCCACGCGCCGGGGCCCGGCGACGACGGCTTGTTGGCGAGGCTGGAATGCGACCAGGTGTTGACCATGGCGATGGCGTCGCCCTCGCGGTTGAGCGAGGCGTCCAGCAGCGCGTCCGAGACCTTCATCGGATAAGCCGTGGCCAGCAGGCCGATGCCGCGCACTGCCTGCGGATGCCGCGCCGCGCATTCCAGCGCGATCAGCGATCCCATGCTGTGGCCGAACACGAAGGCCGGCGCGGTGACGCCGGCGGCGGCCACCAGCGCCATGACCCAGTCGGCCATGGCCTCGACCGTGGCCAGCGGCGCGCCCTGGCTGCGGTTGTGGCCGGGCAGGTCCACCGCCAGCACCGAGAAGCCGTGGTTGGCGAACCAGCGCGTCTGCAGCGCCCAGACGCTGTGATCGTTCTGCGCGCCGTGGACGAAGACCGCGCAGGGCAGGGCGGGATCGAAGGGTTTGCCGCCGGTATAGGCGTAGGCCGGCTGGCCGGCAAGGTTCAGTTCCATCAGGCTTGCCCTCCCTTGCCACTCATCGCCTTCTCGGCCGCCTTCAGGCCGCGCTTGAGATCGTCGATCAGGTCGTCAGGATCTTCCAGGCCGACCGACAGCCGGATCGTGCCTTCGGTGATGCCCGCCGACTGCAGCGCGGCCGCGTCCATGCGGAAGTGCGTGGTCGACGCGGGATGGATCACCAGCGAGCGCGCATCGCCGACATTGGCCAGGTGCGAGAACAGCGACAGGCTTTCGATAAAGCGCTGGCCGGCCAGCCGGTTGCCCTTCAGGTTGAAGCTGAACACCGCGCCGCAGCCGCGCGGCAGCAGGCGCTTGGCCAGTTCGTAATCGGGGTGCGATTCCAGTTCCGGATACGATACCGACTCCACCATCGGGTGCGACACCAGGAACTGCACCACCTTGCGGGTGTTGTCGACATGGCGGCTCATGCGCAGCGGCAGCGTCTCCACGCCCTGCAGCAGCTGCCACGCCGCCATCGGGTTCATGCAGGCGCCGAAATCGCGCAGGCCCTCGCGGCGCGCGCGCAGCAGGAACGGCGCTACCGTGCTTTCCTCGGTGAACACCATGTTGTGGAAGCCCTCGTACGGTTCGGACAGCTCCGGGAAGCGCCCCGAGGCCTCGAAATCGAAGGTGCCGCCCTCGACCAGCACGCCGCCGATGGTGGTGCCGTGGCCGCCCAGGAACTTGGTGGCCGAGTGGTACAGCAGGCCGGCACCATGGTCGAACGGGCGCAGCAGGTAGGGCGTGGTGAAGGTGGAATCGACCAGCAGCGGGATGCCATGGTCGTGGCCCAGCTGCGCCAGGGTGGGGATGTCGAGCACGTCCAGCCCGGGGTTGCCCAGCGTCTCGCCGAACAGCAGCCGGGTATCGGGGCGGATGGCGGCGCGCCAGGCGTCGAGGTCGCGCGCCTTGACGAAGGTAGTCTCGATGCCGAAGCGGCGCAGCGTGTAGTGCAGCAGGTTGTGCGAGCCGCCGTACAGCGCCGACGACGCCACGATATGCGAGCCCGCGCCCATCAGCGTGGCCACCGCCAGGTGCAGCGCGGCCTGGCCCGAGGCCGTGGCAATGGCGCCGGCGCCGTTCTCGAGCGCGGCGACGCGCTCCTCGAGCACGGCCACGGTGGGGTTGGAAATGCGCGAGTAGACGTGCCCCGCGCGCTCCATGTTGAACAGCGACGCGGCGTGCTCGCTGTCACGGAACACGAAGGACGTGGTCAGGTGGATGGGGGTGGCGCGGGCCCCGGTGGCGGGGTCGGGCGCGGCGCCGGCGTGCAGCGCCAGCGTGTCGAAGCGGGTTCCGGACATGGTCGGTCGGCCTTGAGTTGTCTCCGGCCAGCATCGTAGCATCGTGCGCCCGCCCACGCGCGCTCACCCGCCTGCCTGCCCGCAAACCGGCCTCCCGCTTTACTTTGGCGGCGTGTTTGGGCTAGCATCGGCCAACGGGCACACGGTGCCCGCACACCCATAGACAGATAACAATGTGACCGGTATCGCCCCCGGTGCCACGGCCGGCGCGATACCCTCAGTTTCAGCTCAGTGTGAGCGCAGGCAGCGGAGACCAACATGAAAGTCAGCGACATCCTCCAGATCAAGGGCAATACGCTCTATACCGTGACGCCTGACACCTCCTTGCTGGTTGCCGTGCATACCATGGCCGAGCACGATATCGGCTCGCTGGTGGTGATGGAGTACGGCGACCTGGTCGGCATGCTGACCTTCCGCGAGATCATCGAGACCCTGGCCCGCAACAACGGCAACGTCGGCACCAGCAGCATCCGCAAGGTGATGGACGATGCGCCGCTGACCTGCACCATGGGAACCGACGTCAACGAGGTCCGTCGCATGATGCTGGAGCGTCACACCCGCTACCTGCCCGTGCTGGACAACCGCACGCTGATGGGCGTGATCTCGTTCTACGACGTCGCCAAGGCCGTGGTCGAGGCCCAGAGCTTCGAAAACAAGATGCTCAAGGCCTATATCCGCGACTGGCCGGAAGAGCGCGCCGAGTAAGGGCGCCGGGCCGCGCCGGCTGAGTCCGCCGGAAGTCACCCCAAGCCTGCTGAAGCCGCCTGCGGACATACCCTCGGCTGGCGCCACCTGGCCGCGGCAAGGTGGCGGCAAGGCCGCGGCTGCGGCACACTAGCCGGCGTTTCCATTCCCGTTGGCGGTCGCTCCCGACCGGCCCTTCCATGAGCCAACACAGCCAGTTCCGACTGCTCGGCCTGCGCCGTTTCGCGCCGTTCTTCTGGACCCAGTTCCTGGGGGCGATGAACGACAACGTGTTCAAGGTCGCCTTTACCTCGCTGGTGACCTACCACACGGCGCTGTTCGAGGGCGTCGACGCGCGCAGCGCGGCGTTCCTGATCTCGGCCATCTTTATCGCGCCGTTCGTGCTGTTCTCGGCCACCAGCGGGCAGATCGCCGACAAGCTGGAGAAGTCGCGGCTGATCCGGCTGGTCAAGTCGCTGGAGATCGCCATCATGGTGCTGGGCCTGGCCGGCTTTGCCTGGCACAGCGCGCCGCTGCTGTACGCCGGCACCTTCCTGATGGGGTTGCATTCGACGCTGTTCGGGCCGGTCAAGTTTGCCTACCTGCCGCAGCACCTGGACGAGAGCGAACTGGTCGGCGGCAACGGGCTGGTCGAAATGGGCACCTTCGTCGCGATCCTGATCGGCACGCTGATCGGCGGCGAGCTGGCCGGGCTGCAGCAGGGCGGCGCCATCGTCGGGCCCCTGTACGTTGGCGCGGCCTGCGTGATCATCGCCGTGGCCGGGCGGCTGGTGGCGGGCCGCATCCCGGCGTCGCCGGCGCCGCAGCCGGACCTGCGCATCAACTGGAACCCGTTTTCCGAAACCTGGCGCAACCTGGTGCTGGCGCGCGGTAACCGCACCGTGTTCCTGAGCCTGCTCGGCATCTCGTGGCTGTGGTTCCTTGGCGCCACCTTCCTGACCTCGTTCTTCAGCTATGCCAAGGATGTGCTGGGCGGCGACCAGAACGTGGTGACGCTGCTGCTGGCGGTGTTCTCGCTGGGCATCGGCACCGGTTCGCTGCTGTGCGAGCGCCTGTCCGGGCGCCATGTCGAGATCGGCCTGGTGCCGTTCGGCTCGATCGGCATGACCGTGTTCGCGGTCGACCTGTACTTTGCCAGCCAGGGGCAGGCGCCGGCCGCGTTGAGCGGCATCGGCGCCTTCCTGGGCGCGCCGCACCACTGGCGCGTGCTGGCCGACCTGTTCCTGCTGGCGATGTTCGGCGGCTTCTACAGCGTGCCGCTGTACGCGCTGATCCAGAGCCGCAGCGCGCCCACGCACCGCGCCCGCATCATCGCCGCCAACAACATCCTGAACAGCTTCTTCATGATCGCGGCCTCGCTGCTGGGCGTGGCGCTGACCCAGGCGGGCTACAGCATCCCGCAGCTGTTCCTGGTGGTGGGGCTGCTCAATGCGGTGGTGGCGGTCTATATCTATTCGCTGGTGCCGGAATTCCTGCTGCGCTTTATCGCGTGGATCCTGGTCCATACCCTCTATCGCCTGCGTCGCATCAATGCCGAGCGCATCCCCGCCGAGGGGCCGGCGGTGCTGGTGTGCAACCACGTCAGCTTTGCCGATGCGGTGGTGCTGATGGCGTGCAGCCCGCGCCCGGTGCGCTTCGTGATGGACCACAGCATCTTCAAGGTGCCGCTGCTGTCGTGGTTCTTCCGCCAGGCGCGCGCGATCCCGATCGCGCCGGCGCACCAGGACCCCGAGATGCTCAGGCGCGCCTACGACAGCGTGGCCCAGGCGCTGGACGAGGGCGACCTGGTCTGCATCTTCCCCGAAGGCAAGATCACCGCCACCGGCGACATCAATCCGTTCAAGCAGGGCGTGCAGCAGATCATCCGCCGCACCCCGGTGCCGGTGGTGCCGATGGCGCTGCGCGGGCTGTGGGGCAGCTTCTTTTCGCGCAAGGGCGCGCCGGCGATGTCGCGGCCGTTCCGGCGCGGCATCCTGAACCGGCTCGAGCTGGTGGTGGGCGAGCCGGTGCCGCCCGAGTCGGCCACGCCGGAAGGCCTGCAGCAGATGGTTCAGGCCCTGCGCGGCGACTGGCGCTAGCTGACGCAAAGGCGATCCCCGATGATTACCCTCTACACCTTCGGCCCCGCCTTCGGGCTGCCCGATGCCAGCCCCTTCGTCACCAAGGCCGAGATGCTGCTCAAGCTGGCCGGCCTGCCGTACACGGCGCGCCCCGGCAGCCTGCGACGCGCGCCCAAGGGCAAGCTGCCGTACCTGGACGACATGGGCCGGATCGTGGCCGACTCCACCGTGATCCGCTGGCATATCGAGAAGACCTACCACATCGATTTCGACGCTGGCCTGAGCCCCGCCGAGCGCGGCATCGCCTGGGCCGCCGAGAAGCTGATGGAGGACCATCTCTACTGGGCGGTGGCGCGGGTGCGCTGGCTCGACCCGGCCAATTTCGACAAGGGCCCGGCCCAGTTCTTCCGCAGCGTGCCGGCGCCGGTGCGCGGGCTGGCCGAGCGGCTGGTGCGCTACAAGGTGCGCAAGACGCTGTGGGGGCAGGGCCTGGGCCGGCATAGCGAGGAAGAGCTGGTGGCGCTGGCGAGCAAGGGCGTGACTTCGATTGCCGACATCCTGGGCGACAAGCGCTACCTGATGGGCGACCAGCCGTGCGGGGCCGATGCCACGCTGTTCGCCTTTGCGGGCAGCCTGCTGTGCCCCGTATTCGACACCCCGATCCGCACCGCGGCCGAGGGGCATGCCAACCTCGTGGCCTATATGGACCGGATGCGCGCCGAGTTCTACCCGGAGCTGGCCGCCGCGCCGGTGGCGCAGGGCGTCGCCGCCTGACCTGCCGACGCCGCCGGGGCCCGCCCGAGCCCGGCCATTGGCCTTACAATGGAGGCCGTCCCCAATTCCTGTGCGGTTTCCATCATGTCCGGCAACACCCTTGGCCTGCTTTTCACTGTCACCACCTTCGGCGAATCGCACGGGCCCGCCATCGGCGCGGTGGTCGACGGGTGCCCGCCGGGCCTGGCGCTGACCGAGGCCGATATCCAGGGCGACCTGGACCGCCGCAAGCCCGGCACCTCGCGCCACGTCACTCAGCGCAAGGAGCCGGACCAGGTCGAGATCCTGTCCGGCGTGTTCGAGGGCAAGACCACCGGCACCCCGATCTGCCTGCTGATCCGCAACACCGACCAGCGCAGCAAGGACTACGGCAATATCGTCGAGACCTTCCGTCCCGGCCATGCCGACTACACCTACTGGCAGAAGTACGGCATCCGCGACCATCGCGGCGGCGGTCGCTCGTCGGCGCGCCTGACCGCGCCGGTGGTGGCGGCCGGTGCGGTGGCCAAGAAATGGCTGCGCGAGCAGTACGGCACCGAGATCCGGGGCTATATGTCGCAGCTGGGCGAAATCGCGGTGCCGTTCACCGACTGGTCGCACGTGCCGGAGAACCCGTTCTTCGCCGCCAATGCCGACATCATTCCCGAGCTCGAGACCTATATGGACGCGCTGCGCCGTGACGGCGACTCGGTCGGCGCGCGCATCGAGGTGGTGGCCAGCAGCGTGCCCGTGGGCCTGGGCGAGCCGCTGTTCGACAAGCTCGATGCCGATATCGCGCACGCAATGATGGGCATCAACGCGGTCAAGGGCGTCGAGATCGGCGCCGGCTTCGACAGCGTCGCGCAGCGCGGCAGCGTCCATGGCGACGAGCTGACCGCCGCGGGTTTCCGCACCAACAACGCCGGCGGCGTGCTGGGCGGCATCTCCACCGGCCAGGACATCACCGTGTCGCTGGCGATCAAGCCGACCTCGTCGATCCGCACCCCGCGCGAATCGATCGACAAGGCCGGCAACGCCGCCACCGTCGAGACCTTCGGCCGCCACGATCCGTGCGTGGGCATCCGCGCCACGCCGATCGCCGAGGCCATGCTGGCACTGGTGCTGGTCGACCACGCGCTGCGCCACCGCGCCCAGTGCGGCGACGTCCGCGTCGAAACGCCGCGCATCCCCGCGCAGGCAGGCCAGACCCGCTGACTTGACGCCGCAGCGCGCGGGTGGCCAAGGCGGGGCCGGCGGCCCCGACCATGCCCGCTTCGGGCTCTTTTACCTGGGCTATTACGGCTACGTCGGCCTGATCTCGCCCTACGTCAGCCTTTACTTTGCCGACCGCGGCTTCGACCCGGTGCAGATCGGCGTGCTGATGGCCAGCTTCCAGGTCAGCCGCATCGCCGGGCCCTACCTGTGGGGCTGGCTCTCCGACGTGATGCACACACGCGTGCGCATCCTGCGCGTGAGCGCGTTCACCTCGCTGCTGGCGTTCCTGGTGCTGCCGGGCGTCGGCAGCTACGGCGGCATGATGGCGATGATGCTGACGCTGAGCCTGTTGACCAGCGCGATGTCGCCGCTGGGCGATGCCCTGACCATTTCCACGCTGCGCCGGTACGGCGCCTTCGACCATAGCTACGGCCGCATCCGCATGTTCGGCTCGCTCGGCTTTATCGGCGCGGTGCTGGCCGGCGGGGCGCTGTTCGAGGCGGTCGGCATGCGTGCGTTCCCGTGGGTGGCAAGCGCGGTGCTGGCAATCCTGGCCGGGGTTGTCCTGACCATGCGCGACGCCGCCGACAAGGGCCCGCGCACGACGCCGCCGCGCGCCTTGCCGCTGCTGCGCCGCCCGGACGTGGCCTGGTTCCTGGCGTCGGCCTTCCTGATGATGTTCGCGCACGCCGCGCTCTACGTGTTCTACTCGCTGTGGCTGGAGACGCTGGGCTACAGCAAGTTCGCCATCGGCATGATGTGGACCATCGGCGTGGTCGCCGAGATCGTCTTCTTCTACTACCAGGGCCTGCTGTTCGCGCGCCTGGCGCTGCGCACCATCCTGGCCGGCACCTTCGTGCTGGCGGCCCTGCGCTTCGGGCTGACCGGCTACTTCGCGCAACTGGCGTGGCTGATGGCGCTGGTGCAGGTGCTGCACGCGGCGACCTTCGCCGCGCACCACAGCGCCAGCCTGAAGCGCCTGCAGGCATGGTTCGCCGGGCCGCTGCAGGGGCGCGGGCAGGCGCTGTACACCGGCATCTCCTACGGCGTCGGCGGCACGCTCGGCGGCCTGGCGATGGGCTGGACCTGGAACGCGCTGGCGCCGGCGCATGTCTTCGGCCTCGCCGCCGTGGCCGCGGCGGCGGGGGCCTTCTGCGCCGTGATGAGCTTTCGTGCGGAGGGCGACGGCGCGCTTCAGCCCAGCGCCGCGCAGACCCGCTCGGCAATCGCCAGCGACGAGGTCAGCCCCGGCGATTCGATGCCGAACAGGTGAACCAGCCCCGGCACGCCGTGCACGGCGGGGCCGTCGATGCGGAAGTCGGCCGCGGCTTCGTGCGGGCCGCTGATCTTGGGGCGGATGCCGGCGTAGCCGGGCTGCAGCGCGCCGTCGGCCAGTCCCGGCCAGTAGCGGCGCACCTCGTCATAGAAGGCGTCGGCGTCGGCCGCATCGACGCTGTATTCGATATCGTCGATCCAGCGCACATTGGGGCCGAAGCGCGCCTGGCCGCCCAGGTCGATGGTCAGGTGCACGCCAAGTCCTGCAGCCTCTGGCACCGGATAGATCAGCCGCGAGAACGGCGCGCGGCCGGCCAGTGTGAAATAGCAGCCCTTGGCGTAGTACTGCGGCGGGATATGGGCTTCCGGCATGCCGTCGATGCGGCGCGCCAGCTCCGGTGCCGTGAGCCCGGCCGAATTGACCACCGTGCGCGCCAGCAGCGTGGTGGTGGTGCCGTCTTCCGCGCCGATCTCCAGCCGGATGCCGTTCGCCGTGACCGCGCCGCCCAGCACCGGCGACTGCACTGCCAGCATCGCGCCGGCGTTTTCCGCATCGCCCAGCAGCGCCGTCATCAGGCCATGGCTGTCGACGATGCCGGTCGACGGCGACAGCAGCGCCGCATGGCACTGCAGCTGCGGTTCCAGCGCCTGCGCTTCGGCGCGGTCGATCAGGCGCAGGTCGTCCACGCCATTGGCGGCGGCCTTGGCGCGGATGCCTTCGAGCGTGGCCACCTGCGCCGCGCTGGTGGCGACGATCAGCTTGCCGCAGCGCTGGTGCGCCACGTGGCGGCTGGCGCAGTAGTCGTACAGCATGGCCTTGCCGCGCACGCACAGCTGGGCCTTGAGCGAGCCGGCCGGATAGTAGATGCCGGCATGGATGACCTCGCTGTTGCGTGCGCTGGTGATGGTGCCGAAGGCGTTCTCGGCCTCCAGGATGATCACTTCGCGGCCTTGCAGCGCCAGCGCGCGTGCCACCGCCAGTCCCACCACGCCGGCGCCGATCACGACGCAATCCACTGTTTCCATGGTTGTTCCTTGCTTCAGGGTCTCGATGTATCGGATTCAGGCGGGCAGGCCCAGGCGCGCGGCGGCGGCCGCCAGGTGCTGCTGCGCGGCGTTGCGCGCGGCCGCGGCGTCGCCGGCGGCAATGGCTTCGGCCAGGGCCGCGTGCTCCTGGTCGGCTGCGCGTGGCGTGCCGGTGGCGCTGCCCAGCCGCGCGGTGTTCTCCCACGCGCGCTGGCGCGCGGCCAGCATCTGCTGGCTGACGAAATCGGTCAGCCCGGTAAAGCAGGGGTTGTGCGCGGCTTCGGCAATGGCATGGTGGAACGCCATGTCGGCCGCGGCGGCGCTGGCCATGTCGCCGTTGCCGTCGGCCTGCGCCTGCATTGCCGCCAGCGCTGCGCGGATGGCGTCAACGTCGGCCGCGGTGCGCCGCCGCGCCGCCATTTCGGCGCAGGCGGTTTCCACCACGCGGCGCAGCTCGAACAGCTGGGCCAGCGTCGGGCCGCCATCGGGCGTACTGGCCACGCGCCAGGCCTGGCCGCCCGGAGTGTCGGACACATAGGCGCCGGAGCCCTTGCGCGTGACCAGCACGCCGTCGGCCTTCAGCTGGGCAATGGCTTCGCGCACGATCGGGCGGCTGACGCCGAAGCTGTCGGCAAGCGCGGACTCGGCCGGCAGGCGCGCGCCCGCGCCGTAGCGGCCGGCAAGGATGTCGTCATGCAGGGTTTGCGCGATACGGGTGGCAAGCGAAGCCGGGCGGGGCAGGAGAGTGTTCATGGCGCTCGATGTGTCAGGCTGTCTGACAGCTTTTCGCGATTCTGGCCTCAACTTTGCGGCGCGTCAAGCCTGCGGCAGGTATCCGATGCTACACATGCGGCGTCGGTATCCATTGTCCGGCACTAAATTTCACCGCGCCGACGCCGATAGAAGCCCAATACAGGCGGCGGAGTCCGTACGTCAGTTCCACCCAAGGGCTCGCCGCGTCCCAGCACGCCCACGCCGGGGCCAACTGCAAACAGCCATGATCCAGCTCACCCCTAACGATCTTCCCGTCGGCCACCCGCTGCCCTGGTCATTGCTCGATGGCGAGGGCAACCTGGTGCTCGGCAGCGGCAACATCATCCCCGATGCGCGCGACCTGGCGCTGGTGTTCCGCCACGGCACGGTGTGCCGCGATGAGGCCTGCGAGGATGCCGGCGGCGAGGCCGCCGAGGTCTTGCGCCCGGCCAGCGGGCCGCTCGGCCTGCAGGTCGGCACGCTGCTGCATATCAAGCTGGACGGCGAGGCCGCGCGCCCGGCCGCGAGCCGCCTGATCGGTTTTATCGAGCAGGGCCTCTTTGTCACCTGGCCGCAACTGGACGGGCGCGACCTGCCGCTGCAGGCCGGCGATGGCGTGGTGCTGCGCGGGTTCTCGGGGCAGGCCATCCACAGCTTCACCTCGACCATTACCGCCGTGTGCCGCAGTCCGTTCCGCTACCTGGTGCTGTCGGCGCCGGTGCAGCGGCACGCGACGCCGGTGCGCAAGGCGGCGCGTGTGCCGACCCGGCTGGCCGCTTACCTGACCGAACCCGGCGACGATGAGGGCAGCGGCGGCAGCGCCGCGCGCCTGTCGCTGCTGTCTGACCTCAGCACCGGCGGCGCGCTGGTACAGACCACCTCGCCGGCCCCCGCGCCGGGCAGCCGCGTGCGGCTGCGCTTCAAGCTGCGTACCGCGTCGCTCGACAGCGAGGTGGTGATCGAAGGCTGGGTCCGCATGGCGCCCGCCGGGGCCGCCGGCGACGATGCCGATTTCCCCGCGTTCGGCGTGGCCTTCGATGTGCTGGCCGAGCGCGAACTGACGCTGCTGCAGTGCTACATCTACGAACAGCTGCTTTCCAGCACTCGCATGCCCGTGCAACCGGCGGCTGTAGCAGCCGTTTAGAGGAAATCCGCTAATGTTTTGATTGTCTCCCCGTGGCGGGCCGTCTTTACTGCTTCCAACATAAAAAGACCCACCACCGAGGAGACCAGATGGAGCACGGCGAACCCAACGCGTGCGGACAACGCACGCCCGTAGCGCGGACCCGGCAGCAATCCCGCCATTCCCGGCGCAGGCTGGCAGGCCCCGCCGCGGCGCTGGCCGCCGCAGCCATGCTGGCGCAGCCGGCACCCGCCGCCGCGGTCACCGCCAATGGCGACTACGCGAAGACACGCTACCCGATCGTGCTGGTCCACGGCCTGACCGGCGCGGCGAAGATGGCCGGCGTGCTCGACTACTGGTATGGCATTCCCGAAGTGCTGCGGGCCCATGGCGCGCAGGTCTATGTCGCCACGGTGCCGTCGTTCAACAGCGATGCCGAGCGCGCGCTGGCGCTGCAGGCCTATGTGCGCGCGGTCAAGCTGGAAAGCGGCGCCGACAAGGTCAACCTGATCGGCCACAGCCAGGGCGGGCCCACCTCGCGCGTGCTGGCGGCGATGTCGCCGCAGGACGTGGCCTCGGTCACCACCATTGGCAGCCCGCACCGCGGCAGCGAAGTGGCCGACACCGTGCTCGACCTGATCCACGGCATCGGCACCATCCCGATCGCCGGCCCGGTGCTGGTCAGCCTGATCCAGGGCGTGTTCGATACGGTCGGCTGGTTCAACGGCATCAGCAACGGGCAGGCGCTGGACCAGGATGCGCTGGCCTCGCTCGAGAGCCTGACCACGCGCGGCGCCGCGGAACAAAATGCGCGGCTCGACGCAACGCTGGTGCCGGGCACGAAGTCGGCGCTGGGCGCGGACTGCGACAGCGCCGGCGCCGTGTCCGAGCAGCGCCAGGCGCGCGACACCACGGGCAATCTCGTCACCCATACGCAGGCCGCGTATTCGTGGACCGGGCAGGGCGGTCCGCTCAGCCTGCTGCGCTCCAACCTGCTGGATCCGTCCACGGTGATGATGTCGACCTCGGCGGGGCTGATGGCACTGAAGGGCGCCGGCGCCAATGACGGGCTGGTCTCGGTGTGCAGCAGCAAGTGGGGCCGGGTGCTGGCCACCGGCTATTACTGGAACCATCTGGACGAGGTCAACCAGATGGCGGGGCTGTACCAGGATGCCGATCCGCGCACGGTGATCCTGAACCACGCCAACCGGCTGCGCAATGACCAGCTCTGAGCGTGCGCCGCGGCTATGGCTGGCCGTGCTGCCGGCCGCTGCCGCGGCGGCGGCGGTGTACTGGCTGACCATGCCACCGGCTCCGTCACCCATGCCGCAGCAGGCGGCAGCGGCGATCGCCGCGGGTCCGCTTGCGCAATCGGCGGCTCCGGCGCCCGCTGGCGTCGCCGCCTGGCCATCGCTCGCCGGCGTGGAGATGCCCGCAGGGCCTGAGGCCGATGCCGCGGGCAACCTGCGGCTGACGCGCGCGCTGCGCACCTATTTCGATTATTTCCTGAGCGCGCGCCATGACGCCGGCGGCATCGACGCGCTTGACGCGGTGGTGCATGACGATATCCGCCGCCAAGTGCCGCAACCCGCGGCCGGGCAGGCGTGGCAGCTGTGGCGCCGCTACGTGGCCTGCCTGGCCGAGATCCAGCCCGAGGCCGCGCGCAAGCCGCTCGCGGATGCAAACGGCACGCTGGATGCGCAGCAGGTGCAGCAGCTGCGCGCGCTGCTGGCGCAGCGCCATGCGGCGCGCCAGCGCTGGCTGCCCGAGGTGGCACAGGCCTGGTTCGGCGACGAGCAGGCCTATGACGAGGCCATGCTGGCGCGGCTGGAGATCGCGGCGCAGGCCGGCCTGGACGGCGCGCAGCGGCGCCAGCGGCTGGCCGAGCTCGACGCCACGCTGCCTGAATCCTTTCGCGCCGCGCGCGCAGCCAGCGCGCGCCCGCAGGCCATCAGCCAGACCATCTCAGACCTGCAGGCGGCCGGACGCACTACGCAGGATATCGGCGCCGCGCTGGCACAGGCCTACGGCCCCGAGGTGGCGCAGCGCTACCAGCAGCAGGCGCAGGCCGAGCAGTCATGGCAGCAGCGCTACCGCGACTACGCCGCGCGCCGCGCGCAGATCGAGGCATTCGCGGGCTTGTCGGAGCAGGATCGGCGCCAGCAACTGGACATGCTGCGCAACCAGGCTTTCGACAATCCCAGCGAGGCGCTGCAGGCGGAGGTGGTCGACCAGGCGCTGGCAGTCCGGCGGCAGGCACGCTAACGCACGCCGCGGTCGCATAAAAGGAAAACGGCACCGGAGAATCCGGTGCCGTTTTCACTTGCAGTGCGCTTGCGCGGCCGGCTTACATGCCGACGTAATTCGGCCCGCCGCCACCCTCTGGCGTCACCCAGACGATGTTCTGGGTCGGGTCCTTGATATCGCAGGTCTTGCAGTGCACGCAATTCTGCGCGTTGATCTGCAGGCGCTGCTTGCCCGAGGTCTCGTCCTGCACGAACTCGTACACGCCCGCCGGGCAGTAGCGCGACTCGGGGCCGGCGTACTTGTCCAGGTTGATGTCGACCGGCACGCTGGCATCCTTCAGCGTCAGGTGCGCCGGCTGGTTTTCTTCATGGTTGGTGTTGCTGATGAAGACCGAGCTGAGGCGGTCGAAGGTCAGCTTGCCGTCCGGCTTGGGGTAGTCGATCTTCTGGCACTCGGCGGCCGGCTTCAGATAGACATGGTCCGGCTTTTCGCGATGCAGGGTCCAGGGCGGGTTGCGCACGCCCAGCTTGGGCAGCAGCCATTGCTCGATGCCGGTCATCAGCGTGGCGGTGGTGCGGCCCTTCTTGAACCACTGCTTGAAGTTCTTGGCCTGCAGCAGTTCCTTGTACAGCCAGCTCTGCTCGAACGCGGCCGGGTAGGCGCTCAGCTCGTCGTGCTGGCGGCCGGCCTGCAGCGCGTCGTAGGCGGCCTCGGCAGCGAGCATGCCGGTCTTGATCGCGGCGTGGCTGCCCTTGATGCGCGAGGCGTTCAGGTAGCCAGCATCGCAGCCGACCAGCGCGCCGCCCGGGAACACGGTCTTGGGCAGCGACAGCAGGCCGCCGGCGGTGATGGCGCGCGCGCCGTAAGACAGGCGCTTGCCGCCTTCGAAGTACTGGCGGATTTCAGGATGGGTCTTGAAGCGCTGGAATTCCTCGAACGGCGACAGCCACGGGTTGGTGTAGTCCAGGCCGACCACGAAGCCGACCGCGACCTTGTTGTCTTCCATGTGGTACAGGAACGAACCGCCGTAGGTGGCCGGGTCCAGCGGCCAGCCGGCGGTGTGCACCACCAGGCCGGGCTTGTGCTTGGCCGGGTCGATCTCCCACAGCTCCTTCAGGCCGATGCCGTAGCTCTGCGGATCCTTGCCGGCGTCCAGCCCGAATTTTTCGATCAGCTGCTTGCCCAGGTGGCCGCGCGCGCCTTCGGCGAAGATCGTGTACTTGGCATGCAGTTCCATGCCAAGCTGGAAGTTGTCGGTGGGCTCGCCTTCCTTGTTGATGCCCATGTTGCCGGTGGCCACGCCCTTGACCGAGCCGTCTTCGTTGTACAGCACCTCGGCGGCGGGGAAACCCGGGAAGATCTCGACGCCCAGCGCCTCGGCCTGCTGGCCCAGCCAGCGCACGAAGTTGGACAGGCTGACGATGTAGTTGCCTTCGTTGTGGAAGCACTCGGGCAGCAGGGCCGGGGGCGTGCCCTTGGAGCCGGTCTCGTTCAGGAACAGGAACTTGTCCTCGGTCACGGCCTGATTCAGCGGTGCGCCCAGCTCCTTCCAGTTCGGGATCAGCTCGTTCAGGGCGCGCGGGTCCATGATGGCGCCCGACAGGATGTGGGCGCCGGGCTCGGAGCCCTTTTCCAGCACGCAAACGTTGACGTCGGCGCCTTTCTCCTGCGCGAGTTGCTTCAGGCGGATGGCCGTGGCCAGGCCGGCGGGGCCGCCGCCGACGATGACCACGTCGTATTCCATGGCTTCGCGCGGGCCGAACTGCTCCAGGAGCTGTTGCTGATCCATTTGTCTCTAACCCTCTGTTTCTTTGCTGCTAGCTGGCAATTGTGGGAAATGCGGTGATCGTTGTGCTGAGAACCGGACCCGGGGCGTGGCGCTGGGGCTGCGGGGGGAGCCACGCGGGCGCGGCGATGAATCGGCGCCGTTTGGCGATCGAACAGCGCTGGAACGGCATCCGAAGACGGCCGGATCGCGCGTTTTCCCTCTTTCCCTTTGCGGGCCAAGTTCTTAGAATCTCCGGCATTGTCCGGGACTCGCCACCCACAGGCAAGGATTTTTTTGGAACGGTCGTTCTTTTTTTTGATATGCTGCCTTCTGCTCCTGATGAGGGCTGAGGGGCTCCCGCACAAGAGGTAATCATGGGTTTGTCGATCAATCTGGAAGGCAAGGTGGCGCTGGTAACAGGCGCCTCGAGCGGGCTGGGCTCGCGTTTCGCCACGGTGCTCGCCGCCGCCGGCGCCAAGGTGGTGCTGGCCTCGCGTCGCACCGAGCGGCTCAAGGAGCTGCGCGCCGCGATCGAGGCCGAGGGCGGAAGCGCGCACGTGGTGCGCCTGGACGTGACCGACCCGGACAGCATCCGCGCCGCGGTGGCGCACGCCGAGACCGAAGCCGGCGCCATCGATATCCTGGTCAACAACTCGGGCGTGTCGACCACGCAGAAGCTGACCGAGGTGGCCCCCGAAGACTTCGACTTCGTCTTCGACACCAATACCCGCGGCGCGTTTTTCGTCGCGCAGGAAGTCGCCAAGCGCATGATCGCGCGCGCCAAGGGCGCCGAGCGCAACGGCAGCCCGCTGCCGCAGGCGCGCATCGTCAATATCGCGTCGGTGGCGGGGTTGAAGGTGCTGTCGCAGATCGGCGTCTATTGCATGAGCAAGGCGGCGGTGGTGCACATGACCAAGGCCATGGCGCTGGAATGGGCGCGCCATGGCATCAATTCCAACGCCATCTGCCCCGGCTATATCGACACCGATATCAACCACCACCACTGGGATTCCGACGCCGGGCAGAAGCTGATCCAGATGCTGCCGCGCAAGCGCCTGGGCAAGCCGGAAGACCTCGACGGCCTGTTGCTGCTGCTGGCCTCGGACCAGTCGCAGTTCATCAACGGCGCCGTCATCACCGCCGACGACGGCATGGTCTGAGCGCTGCGCGCTGACACCGGGGGCGCAAGTCCCCCCGCATCCCGCCCATGCGCCAAAAGCGCCGCGAGATGCCCGAGCGCCAACCCTGGGCTTATCCGGTCCCCTTGGGCGCGCCGTCGTCAGTACGCGTCAAACTTCAGAAATTTCGTGCGCGGCAGGCCAGTCTTGGCATAATCCGCCCATGTCTGCAGATTAAGTCTTTACATACAAAGCGAGAACGCCGCGGTGGCCGCATGGCCCGAGCGGCCCGGGACCGGAGGCCGGGGAGATGGAGCAACAACAAGAGGCACGGCGCAACGCCGTGCCGCAACACGTCGTCGATTCCGCGGTGATCCCGCAGGCCGCCGACGAAGCGCAGGACGCTGAATTCCGGGTATCGCCCCGCCTCGAGGACTGGATTGGCGTGATCGTGATGGTGCTGCTGGTCGGCATCACCTTCGCCAACGTAGTGGTCCGCTATTTCACCGACGAGTCGTTTGCCTGGACCGAGGAATTCTCGGTGTTCCTGATGATCGTGCTGGCACTGGTGGCCGGCAGCGCCGCGGTGGCGCGCGACCGCAATATCCGGATCGAGTTCTTCTTCGAGCGTGGCAGCGCGGCACGGCAGCGCAGGCTGGCGATCCTGTCGGCGCTGGCGGTGGCGGTGATGTTTATCGCGCTGGCGGTGCTGGGGGCGCGCATCACCTGGGACGAATACACCTTCGGCGAGACCTCGCCCGGCATCGGCGTGCCGAGCTGGTGGTACTCGGTGTGGCTGCCGGTGCTGTCGGCGGGCATCGCGCTGCGCGCGCTGGCGCTGATGGTGCGCAACGTGCGCGCGCTCAAGGCGCTGCATGACCAGAGCCGGTCGGCGACGGAGCGTGCGCAATGACGCTGGTTGCCATCATCCTGTTCGTGGTCTTTATCGGCCTGATGCTGCTGGGCGTGCCGATCGGTGTGTCGCTGGGGCTTGGCGGCCTGGTCGCGATCGGCCTGTCCAATCTCGATACGCAGATGTTCGGCTTGCTGGCGGTGCCGCAGAACTTCTACGCGGGCCTGGCCAAGTATCCGCTGCTGGCGATCCCGATGTTCGTGCTGGTGGGCTCGATCTTCGACCGTTCCGGCGTGGCGCAGCGGCTGGTGACCTTTGCCATCGCCGTGGTCGGCCGCGGCCCGGGCATGCTGCCGCTGGTGGCGATCCTGGTGGCGATGTTCCTCGGCGGCATTTCGGGTTCGGGCCCGGCCAACGCGGCCGCGGTCGGCGGCGTGATGATCGCGGCGATGTCGCGCGCGGGCTATCCCGGCTCGTACAGCGCGGCGGTGGTCGGCGCGGCGGCAGCGACCGACATCCTGATCCCGCCGTCGGTGGCGTTCATCATCTACAGCGTGCTGGTGCCGGGCGCATCGGTGCCGGCGCTGTTCGCGGCCGGCATGATCCCGGGCGTACTCGCCGGCATCGCGCTGATCGTGCCGGCGGTGTGGCTGGCGCGCAAGCACAATATGGGCGCCGCCGAAGCCGCGCTGCCGCGCCCGCCATTCTGGAAGAGCCTGCGCGAAGCCGCGTGGGGGCTGGTGGCGCCGTTCCTGATCCTCGGCGGCATGCGCGCCGGCTGGTTCACGCCGACCGAGGCCGCCGTGGTGGCGGTGGTCTATGGCCTGTTCGTCGGCATGGTGGTGTACCGCAGCATCGGCATGCGCGATTTGTTCACCATCTTCCAGGAAGCGGCCGAGACCTCGGCGGTGATCCTGCTGGTGGTGGCGCTGGCCGGCATCTTTGCCTATGCGCTGTCGACGCTGGGCGTGATCGACCCGCTGGCGCAGGCGATCGCTACTTCGGGCCTGGGCGAGTACGGCGTGCTGGCGCTGATCGTGCTGCTGCTGATGACGGTGGGCATGTTCCTCGACGGCATCTCGATCTTCCTGATCTTCGTGCCGCTGCTGCTGCCGATCGCCAATGCCTTCCAGTGGAACCCGGTGTGGTTCGGCGTGGTGCTGACGCTGAAGGTGGCGCTGGGCCAGTTCACGCCGCCGCTGGCCGTGAACCTGATGGTGTCGTGCCGGATCGCGCGCGTGCGCATGGAAGAAACCGTGCCGTGGGTGATCTGGATGCTGCTGGCGATGTTTATTGCCATGCTGATGGTGCTGGCTTATCCGCCGCTGGCGACGTGGCTGCCGGAGTACCTCGGCTATTGATCGCTGTTGCCTTGATTTTGCATTCACCAACAAGAACCTGACGCTTTTCCCCTGAGGAGATGAAATGAAACGTCGTGCCCTGATGCTCGCCACGGCCGCCGCCCTGGCCGCTTCCGCCTTCGCCCCCGCCGGTGCGATGGCCCAGACCTACAAGTCCGAGTACAAGATGTCGCTGGTGCTCGGCCCGGCCTTCCCGTGGGGCAAGGGCGGCGAGATCTGGGCCGACCTGGTCAGGCAGCGCACCAACGGCCGCATCAACATCAAGCTGTACCCGGGTACCTCGCTGGTGGCCGGCGACCAGACCCGCGAGTTCTCCGCGATCCGCCAGGGCGTGATCGACATGGCGGTGGGCTCTACCATCAACTGGTCGCCGCAGGTCAAGGAACTGAACCTGTTCTCGCTGCCGTTCCTGATGCCCGACTACAAGGCGCTCGACGCGCTGACGCAGGGCGAGGTCGGCAAGTCGATCTTCGCCACGCTGGAGAAGGCCGGCGTGGTGCCGCTGGCGTGGGGCGAGAACGGTTTCCGCGAAGTGTCGAACTCCAAGCGCGAGATCCGCAAGCCGGAAGACCTGAAGGGCCTGAAGCTGCGCGTGGTGGGCTCGCCGCTGTACATCGAGACCTTCAACGCGCTCGGCGCCAACCCGACCCAGATGAGCTGGGCCGACGCCCAGCCGGCGATGGCCTCGGGCGCGGTCGACGGCCAGGAGAACCCGCAGTCGGTGTTCTCCGCCGCCAAGCTGTACACGGTCGGCCAGAAGTTCGTGACCACCTGGGGTTACGTGGCCGACCCGCTGATCTTCGTGGTCAACAAGCAGATCTGGGAAAGCTGGACTCCGGCCGACCGCGAGATCGTCAGGCAGGCCGCGATCGATGCCGGCAAGCAGGAAATCGCGCTGGCCCGCAAGGGCCTGGCCGAGGCCGGCGCGCCGGCGTGGAAGGACATGGAAGCCCACGGCGTCAAGGTCACGCACCTGACCCCGGCCGAGCATGACGCCTTCCGCAAGGCTACCGCCAAGGTCTACGACAAGTGGAAGAAGCAGATCGGCGCCGACCTTGTCACCAAGGCCGAAGGCGCGATCGCCAAGCGCTAAGTCATGAAGCAGGCCCGCCGGCATCGGCGGGCCTGTTGCATTGGAGGCTGAGATGAAGCACGTCTATACCGTGGTCATGCCGATCCGCTGGGGCGACATGGACGCCATGGGCCATGTCAACAACACCGTCTACTTCCAGTACCTGGAGCAGGCGCGCATCGAATGGTTCGCGTCGCTGGGGCGCGGCGGCAAGGATGCGAACGGGCAGGGGCCAGTCATCATCAATGCGCATATGACCTTCCTGAAGCAGCTGCGCTATCCGGGCCAGATCGAATGCCGGGTCTATGCGGGACAGCTCGGGCGCACCAGTTTCGAGACGCGCATGGAAATCCGGCGCACCGACCTGCCTGACGTGGTGTGGGCCGAGGGTGGGGCCAAGGTGGTGTGGTGCGATTATGCGCAGGAGAAATCGGTGCCGGTGCCGGCGGAGATCCGGGCGATCATCGAAGGATGATGGTTTTCGGTGTCAGTGCGCCACCAGGCGCTGCACCAGATCCACCGACGTACTCGCTCCATACTTCTTCATCAGCCGCGCCCGATAGATATCGACCGTGCGCGGGCTGATCGCCAGCAGCTTGCCGATCTGCTTGCTGGTCTTGCCTTCCACCAGCTGCGCGGCGATCTCGCGTTCGCGCGCGGTCAGTTCGGCGGTGACCTGGCGCTTCTGCGACAAGTCCTCGAAGGTCCAGATCCCTGCGCCGAGCGGCTGGCTGCGGTCCAGCGCGCGGCCGGTGACGTGGCACCAGAACAGCTCCCC
Source organism: Cupriavidus nantongensis (assembly GCF_041726985.1). Classification (GTDB taxonomy): domain Bacteria; phylum Pseudomonadota; class Gammaproteobacteria; order Burkholderiales; family Burkholderiaceae; genus Cupriavidus; species Cupriavidus nantongensis_A. The sequence continues at coordinate 1,237,969 of NZ_CP168303.1, forward strand.
GCCGGCGCGTTTCATGATGCGCTCGTCCGAATACATGCCGTGCTTGTTCATGATCGGCGCGATGCGGGCGCCGGTGCGCTCGAACTCGTCGGCGGTGGGGTAGAGCACCTGGAACGACTGGCCCAGCAGGGCCTCGCGCGTGGTGCCGAAGATGCGGCAGACCTCTTCGTTGCAGTCCTCGATCACGCGCTCGCGTGACAGCACCAGCCCCACGGGGGCGAGCTGGAAGGCGGTCTGGTAGTCGATGGCGGGCATCTGCTTATGTATTTTTACGTAATGGCGTAGCCGGCTGTGCTTGCGTATGCTGTCGGTCGGACGCGTTACGGCGACGGGCCCGCCTGCCGCCGATTGTACCGTTACAATTTCCCTGCGTCGCCCGCCGCACTACCCGCCGGCGGGGAGATCGACAGGGACTACCGAGGAAGGAGCGAAGCATGAACAAGGTCTACGCCAGCGCCGCAGAAGCGCTTGCAGGCGTCGTCCGCGACGGCCAGACGATCGCTGTGGGCGGTTTCGGCCTGTGCGGCATCCCCGAGGCGCTGATCGGCGCGCTGCGCGACAGCGGCGCCAAGCAGCTGACCTGCATCTCCAACAACGCCGGCGTCGACGGCTTCGGCCTGGGCCTGCTGCTGGCCACGCGCCAGATCAAGAAGATGATCTCGTCCTACGTGGGCGAGAACAAGGAGTTCGAGCGCCAGTACCTGGCCGGCGAACTGGAACTGGAATTCACGCCGCAGGGCACGCTGGCCGAAAAGCTGCGCGCCGGCGGCTCGGGCATCCCGGCCTTTTTCACCAAGACCGGGGTCGGCACCATCGTCGCCGAAGGCAAGGAAATCCGCGAATTCGACGGCGAAAAGTACGTGATGGAACGTTCGCTGACCGCCGACGTGGCGCTGGTCAAGGCCTGGAAGGCCGACAAGGCCGGCAACCTGGTGTTTCGCCGCACCGCGCGCAACTTCAACCCGATGTGCGCGATGGCGGGCAAGGTCACCGTGGCCGAGGTCGAGCAGATCGTCGAGACCGGCGAGCTCGATCCCGACGAGATCCACCTCGCCGGCATCTTCGTGCAGCGCCTGGTACTCAACGCCAACCCCGAGAAACGCATCGAGCAGCGCACCGTGCGCGCGGCCAGCTAAGGAGACCCATCATGGCATGGACACGTGACGAAATGGCCGCGCGCGCCGCGGCCGAGCTGCAGGACGGTTTCTACGTCAACCTGGGCATCGGGCTGCCGACGCTGGTGGCCAATTGGGTGCCGGAAGGCATGGAAGTCTGGCTGCAATCCGAGAACGGCCTGCTCGGCATCGGCCCGTTCCCGACCGAGGCCGAGGTCGACGCCGACATGATCAACGCCGGCAAGCAGACCGTGACCACGTTGCCGGGCTCGTCGATCTTCTCGTCGGCCGACTCGTTCGCGATGATCCGCGGCGGCCACATCAACCTGGCCATCCTGGGCGCGATGCAGGTCAGCGAGAAGGGCGACCTGGCCAACTGGATGATTCCGGGCAAGATGGTCAAGGGCATGGGCGGCGCGATGGACCTGGTCGCCGGCGTCGGCCGCGTGGTGGTGCTGATGGAACACACCGCCAAGAAGAAGGACGGCACCGAGGACCTCAAGATCCTGAAGCAGTGCAACCTGCCGCTGACGGGCGTGGGCGTGGTCAACCGCATCATCACCGACCTGGGCGTGATCGACGTGACCGCGGACGGCCTCAAGCTGGTGGAAACCGCCCCGGGCATCAGCCGCGAGGAAATCCAGGCGAAGACGGGGGCGCCGCTGCTGTAAGCCAGCCTTCGGCCATGGCCTGACGAGCCCTGTGGCGCATTGCGCCACAGGGCTTTTTTCTTTGGGCGTCCGGGACTAGGTCGGTCGGCTGGGCCAGCTAGCTATATCGGCGAATGGCCTGTCCCCGCACGGGTCGCTATGCTGGCCGCTTTCGGGCAGGCGAGTGCCTGCCAAATCAATGCTTTACGGAAGGTGCGCGATGCCTGCTTGCCCCACCCGATCCCTGCCCCTGGTCTACGCCTGCTCCGGCTGCTCCAGCGTGGCGCAACTGGCCAATGCCTGCGCAGTGCGGCTGGACCGCACAGGCCGCGCGGAAATGTCGTGCATCAGCGGCGTGGGCGGCGGCGTGCCGGCGCTGACGCGGGTGGCGCGGTCGGGCCGGCCGATCCTGGCGCTGGACGGGTGCCCGCTGGCTTGCGTGCAGGCCTGCCTGGCCAACGCGGGCGTGGTGCCGGACCAGCACCTGGTGCTGAACCGGCTGGGCGCGGTCAAGCGCCAGCACGGCGAATGCACCGAGGGCGAGACTGAGGCGGTGTGGCGGGAGGTCGAGGCGGCGCTGCAGCGCCTCGCAGCGGGGTAGGCATTGCCGGATGCGCCGCGGCGCATCCGGCGCGGCGGCACGTCAGGCCGCCGGCTTGTTGTGGCGGCTGAACACCGACGCGGCGCCGTCGGCCTTGACCAGCAGCACGTCGAACGGATCCTTGCGCGGTCCCTGTTCCATGCCCGGCGAGCCGACCGGCATGCCCGGCACCGCCAGCCCGACTGCCTTGGGCTTGGCCGCCAGCAGCTTGCGGATATCGGCGGCGGGCACGTGGCCCTCGATCGCATAGCCGGCGATATGGCCGGTATGGCAGGAGCCGAAGCGCTCGGGCATGCCGAAGCGCTTGCGGTATTCGCCGGTATCCTCGACGTCGTGCACCGTGACGGTAAAGCCGTTGGCGCGCAGGTGCTTGACCCATTCCTCGCAGCAGCCGCACAGCGGGCTCTTGTAGACGTCGATGGCCAGCGCCTTCGCCTGCGCGAAGGCATCGGCCGCGGGCCCCAGCACGCCCACGGCGAGCGTGCCGAGCGCGAGCGCGCCCAGGGTCCCGAGAAAACGTCGTCGTTGCATCATTGCTTGTTGCTCCTTGCTGTGGTGCCCTGATGCGGCACCTTACTGCGCCACCCAGCCGCCATCCATGTTCCAGATCGCGCCGCGCACCTGGCGCGCCGCTTCGGACGACAGGAACACCGCCAGCGCGCCCAGTTCATCGGGCGTGACGAACTGGCCCGAAGGCTGCTTCTCCAGCACCAGCTCGCGCTTGGCCTGTTCGACCGGAATGCCTTCCTTCTGCGCGCGGGCTTCGACCTGCTTCTGCACCAGCGGCGTCAGCACCCAGCCCGGGCAGATCGCGTTGGCGGTGACGCCGGTCTGCGCGGTTTCCAGCGCGGTCACCTTGGTGAAACCGACGATGCCGTGCTTGGCCGCCACGTAGGCGGATTTCTGCGCCGACGCAACCAGCCCGTGGGTGGACGCGACGTTGATGATGCGGCCCCAGTTCTTCTGCTTCATGCCGGGCAGCGCCAGGCGCGTGGTATGGAAGGCCGAGGTCAGGTTGATGGCGATGATCGCGTCCCAGCGCTCGGGCGGGAAATCCTCGATGGTGGCGACGTGCTGGATGCCGGCGTTGTTGACCAGGATGTCGGCGCCGCCGAAGTCGGCCTGCGCGTAGCGCATCATGTCTTCGATCTCGGCCGCCTTGCTCATGTCGGCGCCGTGGTAGCCGACGCGGATCCCCTGGCCGGCCTGCGCGATCTCGTTCTTTGCGGCGTCCGCGTCACCGAAGCCGTTGACGATGATGTGGGCGCCCTGCGCCGCCAGCGCCTTTGCGATGCCGAGCCCGATGCCACTGGTCGAGCCAGTCACCAGTGCGGTCTTGCCGTTGAGCATGTAAGCCTCCGTCGAGAGAAAAGGGATGCCACGGCAGGACAGCCGCCGGATGGGCGGCGCGCGCCGTGGCGGTGCGCGCCCCGCGCGCGGGGGCGCGGACACTGTGCTGTGGCATTGTACCCGCTGCGGCGTACAATCCAGCTTTGCTCAACTTCCGGCGGCGGCGCCTCCTGGCGCTGTGCGGTCCGGTTTGTCAGGGAGTCCAGATGTCTGCCAGTCCGCGTCTCGGTTTCGTCCAGTGCATCAGTCCGGCGGGCCTGCACCGCATGGCCTATCACGAGTGGGGCGACCCCGCCAATCCGCGCGTGCTGGTGTGTGCGCACGGCCTGACGCGCACCGGGCGCGACTTCGACGCCGTGGCGCGCGCGCTGTGCGGCGACTACCGCGTGGTGTGCCCCGACGTGGCCGGCCGCGGCCGTTCCGAGTGGCTGGCCGATGCCAACGGCTACGTGGTGCCGCAGTATGTCTCCGACATGGTCACGCTGATCGCGCGGCTCAATGTGGAGAAGGTGGACTGGTTCGGCACCTCGATGGGCGGCCTGATCGGCATGGGCCTGGCCGGGCTGCCGAAGTCGCCGGTACGCAGGCTGCTGCTCAATGACGTCGGCCCACGCATCGCGCCCTCGGCGGTCGAGCGCATTGGCGCCTACCTTGGCCTGCCGGTGCGCTTCAAGACCTTCGAGGAAGGGCTGGCGTACCTGCAGACCATCAGCGCCTCGTTCGGGCGCCACAGCGCCGAGCAGTGGCGCGAGCTCAACGCCGCCATCCTGAAGCCGATGCAGGGCGCCGACGGCCTGGAATGGGGCTTGCATTACGATCCGCAGCTGGCGGTGCCGTTCCGCAAGTCGACGCCCGAGGCCATCGCCGCCGGCGAAGCCGCGCTGTGGCGCAGCTTCGAAGCCATCGAGGCGCCGGTGCTGGTGGTGCGCGGCGCGCAGTCCGACCTGCTGCTGCGCGAGACCGTGGCCGAGATGGTGGCGCGCGGCCAGCATGTGAGCTCGGTGGAAGTGCCCGATGTGGGCCATGCCCCGACCTTTGTCGATCCGGCGCAGATCGCGATCGTGCGCCAGTTCTTTACCGGCGCCTGAGCGCTCCCGCGGCCGGCAGGTTGCCGTCCCGAGTTGCCGGCCCGATTGTGATCCGGCTGTTTTTATGAGTTACGCATTGCCATGAGTCTTCCTGAACTGAAGCGTGCCCACGTGGGCAAGCGCCTGTCCGAATACGCGGTCTTCAACGGTGTAGTGTATCTGGCCGGCCAGGTGCCCGAGGTCGATCCCAAGGCCGATATCCGCGGCCAGACGCGCGAGGTGCTGGGCCATATCGACCGCCTGCTGGCCGAGGCCGGCAGCGACAAGACCCGCATCCTGTCGTGCCAGATCTTCCTGACCAACATCGACCTGATCGGCGAGATGAACGAGGTCTGGGATGCCTGGGTGCCGCAAGGCAACACGCCGCCGCGAGCCACCGTCGAGGCCCGCCTGGCCAATCCCGATTACCTGATCGAAGTGGTGGTGACCGCTGCGCTCAACTGATGCAGGCGCTGTGACATGGTGACGTCGACCGACCTGGCTGGCCGGGTCGCGGGCATTCCGGATACCGAGCTGGTCGAGCGCGCACTGGCCTACGTGCGCGAGCACGGCGCCGGCGTTGCGCTGCCCACCGGCGAGACCGTGCAGTCGCACGCGGAGGGGATGCTGCGTATCCTCGACGGCCTGCGCGTGGACGATTCCGCGCGCGCGGCCGCGTGCCTGTTCGGCCTGGCGGCATTCGTGCCCGAGACCGAAGCCGAGATCGAGCCGCGCTTCGGCGAGGAAGTGGCGCGGCTGGTCAATGGCGTGCGGCAACTGCTGCGCATCGGCGCCATCGCCGGCAATCGCCCTGAGGTGGAGTCACCCGCGCCGTCGAAGAACGAAGCCCAGGCGCGCCACGAGCAGGTCGAGGCGCTGCGCAAGATGCTGCTGGCATTCGCGCAGGACATCCGCGTGGTGCTGGTGCGGCTGGCGTCGCGGCTGCAGACGCTGCGCTGGCTGGCCGAGACCAAGCAGGCGCCGCTGCCCGGCGTGGCGCGCGAAACGCTCGACATCTACGCGCCGCTGGCCAACCGCCTGGGCATCTGGCAGATGAAGTGGGAGCTGGAAGACCTGGCCTTCCGCTTCGAGCAGCCCGATACCTACAAGCGCATCGCCCGCCTGCTGGATGAAAAGCGCATCGAGCGCGAAGGCTATATCGCCGGCGCGATCGCGCGGCTGCAGTCCGAACTGACCGCCGCCGGCATCCGCGCCGAGGTGAGCGGCCGGCCCAAGCACATCTACAGCATCTGGAAGAAGATGCGCGGCAAGGAGCTGGATTTTGCCGACCTGTACGATGTGCGCGCGTTCCGCGTGATCGTCGACGATATCAAGGACTGCTATACGGTGCTCGGCATCGTCCACCATATCTGGCAGCCGATCCCGCGCGAGTTCGACGACTACATCTCGCGGCCCAAGGCCAACGGCTACAAGTCGCTGCACACGGTGGTGATCGGCGACGACGGGCGCCCCTTCGAGGTGCAGATCCGCACCCACGAGATGCACCACTTCGCCGAATACGGCGTGGCCGCGCACTGGCGCTACAAGGAGGCGGGCAGCCGCGGCTATGCCGGGCAGTTCTCCGCCAGCGAGCGCTACGATGAAAAGATCGCCTGGCTGCGCCAGCTGCTGGCGTGGAAGGACGATGCCGACCACAGCGTGGCGCACGACGAATCGTGGGAGCAGATCAAGCACGCCGCGATCGACGACCACATCTACGTGCTGACGCCGCAGGCGCGCGTGGTGGCGCTGCCGCAGGGCGCGACCGCGGTGGACTTCGCCTACTACCTGCACAGCGACCTTGGCCACCGCTGCCGCGGCGCGCGCGTGGACGGCACCATGGTGCCGCTGAACACGCCGCTCAAGAACGGCCAGACCGTCGAGATCATCGCGGTCAAGCAGGGCGGGCCGTCACGCGACTGGCTCAATGCCGACCTCGGCTACCTCGCCAGCAGCCGCGCCCGTGCCAAGGTGCGGGCGTGGTTCAACGCAATGGATTCGCAGGAAACCATCGCGCAGGGCCGCGCGCTGATCGACAAGACCCTGCAGCGCGAAGGCAAGACCGCGGTCAAACTGGAAGACCTGGCGACGCGGCTGGGCTTCAAGACCCCCGACGAGCTGTTCGCCGCGGTGGCCAAGGACGAGTTCAGCCTGCGCCATGTCGAGCACGCGCTGCGCCACCCGGAAGGCGAAGTCCAGGCGCCGCTGAGCGAGGAAGACGCCGTCACCAAGAAGAGCCGCGCCACCAGCGTGGCGCGCGGCGCCAAGAGCGGCGTGCTGGTGGTGGGCGTCGATTCGCTGATGACGCAGATGTCGCGCTGCTGCAAGCCGGCGCCACCGGACGAGATCGTCGGCTTCGTCACGCGCGGGCGCGGCGTGTCGATCCATCGCCGCAACTGCCATACCTTCCAGCAGCTGTCTGCGCGTGCGCCGGAGCGCGTGATCCAGACCGAGTGGGGGCAGAAGAGCCACGCCGCGGTCTATCCGGTCGATATCCAGGTCGAGGCGATCGACCGGCAGGGCCTGCTGCGCGACATCTCCGAAGTGCTGTCGCGCGAGAAGATCAACGTCACCGGGGTCAAGACGCTGTCGAGCAAGGGCGTGGCGCGCATGCAGTTCACCGCCGAGGTGTCCGAGGCCACGCAGCTGCAGCGCGCGCTGCTGCTGATCGAGGAAGTCCAGGGGGTGTTGCAGGCGAAAAGAAAGTGATGCTATACTTGCGGCTTCGCTAGGCTCGTAGCTCAGCTGGTTAGAGCACCACCTTGACATGGTGGGGGTCGTTGGTTCGAGTCCAATCGAGCCTACCAACGAATTGCAGTAAAGCAGTACAAAGCAGTGCGGCAAGTCCGATTCAACCCCATACGGAACGGAAGGGCATCATGGTTATGACACCGCGAACTACTACCGCTGGCAAGCGACAGTAGTCGAGGTGCGCCTTCGACCCGGTTGGATCGGGTTTGACAAAGAGAAACGCGGCCTTGGCCGCGTTTTTTTTCGTCCATCGCTTGCCAGTAGCCCTGATAAGCTGCCGCCTTCCCGTGCGGCAGGGCGGGGCAGCCCAGAACAGATCGCCAGCGCGCAGGCATGCGGGCCGGTGCCACAAGATGCAGTTTGATCCGCTCAGGCGACGCGCAACGCGCCGCCGGCGGAACCTGGAGAGTCGAAATGATCGCAATCACGCTGCCGGACGGGTCCCGCCGCGAGTTTCCCGGCCCGGTGACGGTTGCCGAAGTGGCGCAGAGCATCGGCGTCGGCCTGGCCAAGGCCGCGCTGGCCGGCAAGGTGGACGGGCAGCTGGTCGACACCAGCTACAGGATCGAGCGCGATGCGGAACTGGCCATCGTCACGGACAAGGATGCCGACGGCGTCGACGTGATCCGCCACTCCACGGCGCACTTGCTGGCCTATGCCGTCAAGGAGCTGTATCCGGAGGCGCAGGTGACGATCGGGCCGGTGATCGAGAACGGCTTCTACTACGACTTCGCCTACAAGCGCCCCTTCACGCCGGAAGACCTCGCCGCCATCGAGAAAAAGATGGCGGAGCTGGCGCGCAAGGACGAAAAAGTCACGCGCGAAGTGTGGAACCGCGACGAAGCGGTGGCGCTGTTCGAGTCGATGGGCGAGAAGTACAAGGCCGAGATCATCGGCTCGATTCCGGCCGACCAGGAAATCGGCCTGTACCGCGAAGGCAATTTCGTCGACCTGTGCCGCGGGCCGCACGTGCCGTCGACGGGCAAGCTCAAGGTCTTCAAGCTGATGAAGGTGGCCGGCGCCTACTGGCGCGGCGATGCCAACAACGAGATGCTCCAGCGCATCTACGGCACGGCATGGGCGAAGAAGGAAGACCAGGAAGCCTACCTGCACATGCTGGAAGAGGCCGAGAAGCGCGACCACCGCAAGCTGGGCAAGACGCTGGACCTGTTCCACCTTCAGGAAGAGGCGCCCGGCATGGTGTTCTGGCACCCGAAGGGCTGGCAGGTGTGGCAGGCCGTCGAGCAGTACATGCGCGGCCGCCTGACGGATGCCGGCTACGACGAGGTGCGCACGCCGCAGGTGATGGACCGTTCGCTGTGGGAGAAGTCGGGCCACTGGGAGAACTACAAGGAGAACATGTTCGTTACGGAGTCGGAAAAGCGCGACTACGCGATCAAGCCGATGAACTGCCCGGGACATGTCCAGATCTTCAACCACGGCCTGCGCTCCTACCGTGACCTGCCGCTGCGCCTGGCCGAGTTCGGCGCCTGCCATCGCAACGAGCCGTCCGGCGCGCTGCACGGGTTGATGCGCGTGCGCGGCTTTGTGCAGGACGATGCGCATATCTTCTGCACGGAAGAGCAGATCGTTGCCGAGGCCAAGGCCTTCAACGAACTGGCTTTCTCCGTTTACGACGACTTTGGCTTCAAGGACGTAAAGGTCAAGCTGTCGCTGCGTCCGGACCAGCGCGCCGGCTCGGACGAGATCTGGGACCACGCCGAAGAAGGCCTGCGCCTGGCGCTGCGCGCCTGCGGCGTGGACTGGGAAGAGCTGCCGGGCGAGGGCGCCTTCTATGGCCCCAAGGTCGAATACCACATCAAGGACGCCATCGGCCGTTCGTGGCAGTGCGGCACGCTGCAGCTGGACCTGGTGCTGCCCGAGCGCCTGGATGCCGAGTACGTCTCCGAGGATAATTCGCGCAAGCGCCCGGTGATGCTCCATCGCGCCATCCTGGGCTCGTTCGAGCGCTTCCTGGGCATCCTGCTGGAAAACCATGCCGGCGCGCTGCCCGCCTGGCTGGCCCCGGAGCAGGTGGTGGTGATGAATATTGCGGATTCGCAGGCAGAATACGCCGAAAGCGTCGTGCAATTGCTGCAAAAACAAGGGTTTAGGGCCAAGGCCGATTTGCGCAACGAGAAAATTACGTATAAAATCCGCGAGCATTCGCTTCAAAAGGTTCCCTACCTGCTGGTAGTGGGCGACAAGGAGCGGGATGCCAATCAAGTGGCCGTGCGTGCCCGTGGCAACGTGGATCTGGGTGTGATGCCCGTCTCCGCGTTTGTTGAGCGTCTGCAACACGACGTCGCCAGCAAAGCCTGAGGGTGGTGAGCACGGCTTGTTTTTTTGTCTTCTTGAGGTAACGCAACATCGCTACGGACAAAGGTCATCGCATCAACCGTGAAATCAGCGCGCCTGAACTGCGCCTGGTAGGGGTTGATAACGAGCAGCTCGGCATCGTCAAGTTCATGGACGCTCTGCGGCTGGCTGAGGACAAGGACTTGGACCTGGTGGAGATCGCCCCCAACGCGACTCCGCCCGTCGCCCGGATCATGGATTACGGGAAGTTCAAGTACGAGGAAGCCAAGCGCGCCCACGAGGCCAAGCTGAAGCAGAAGATCATCCAGGTCAAGGAAGTCAAGTTCCGGCCGGGTACGGATGATGGCGACTACAACGTCAAGCTGCGCAACCTGAAGCGCTTCCTGGAAGATGGCGACAAGACCAAGATCACGCTGCGGTTCCGTGGTCGCGAGATGGCGCACCAGGAAATCGGCGCGCGCATGCTCGAACGCCTGAAGGCGGACCTGGAAGAGATCGGCCAGGTCGAGCAGATGCCGAAGATGGAAGGGCGCCAGATGGTGATGGTGCTCGCCCCCAAGAAGAAGAAGTAATTCCTGCGCGGTGCGGCGGCCGGGATGCCAGTCATCCCGGCGTTGCTTCGTGCGGAAGTCGCGCGGGGTCCGCAAGGGCCATCGTGCAACAACAAGTGGATGCGGGTCTTGCAAGCGTCGGCGTGAGCCGTCCACCTGCATGCATGTCATATGAGCTGGAGTTTTTCATGCCGAAGATGAAGACGAAGAAAAGCGCCTCCAAGCGCTTTACTGCCCGTCCGAACGGTTCGTTCAAGCGTGGCCAGGCCTTCAAGCGTCACATCCTGACCAAGAAGACCACCAAGAACAAGCGTCAACTGCGCGGTACTCAGGACGTCCATGAGACGAACCTGAAGTCGGTGCGCGCGATGATGCCTTACGCATAACCCCTGACGACAACGAAAGGAGAATTACATGCCTCGAGTAAAGCGTGGGGTCACTGCACGGGCCCGTCACAAGAAGGTTATCGACGCTGCCAAGGGTTACCGCGGCCGTCGCAATAATGTCTATCGCATCGCCAAGCAGGCGGTCATGCGTGCCGGCCAGTACGCGTACCGCGATCGCCGCAACAAGAAGCGCGTGTTCCGCGCACTGTGGATTGCGCGTATCAATGCCGCGACGCGTGAGCATGGCATGACCTACAGCGTGTTCATGAACGGCCTGAAGAAGGCCTCGATTGAACTGGACCGCAAGGTGCTGTCGGACATGGCTATCCACGACAAGCCTGCCTTTGCCGCCATCGTCAACCAGGTGAAAGCCACCGTTGCCTGATGCCGGCTCCGGCCGCGCGCAAGCGTAGCCGGGCAAGCACCGACCGCAAGGTCGACCGCTGACCGCAAGGTCTGCTGAAACGGGGCTCCTCACCGAGCCCCGTTTTTCTTTGCGTTTCCGGATGCCGTTTTGCGATTGTTGACGAGACCGCATCCGGAAACGCATACCGCACGAAGTGCCAACCCACGTCGGGCCGGCCTTGTCGTTTGACAGGGTTGCGCCGACGCCAGAACACTCCACGACCGCCGCCATGTCTCAGGATCTGGACCAAATCGTCGCCGACGCCCAGGCCGCTTTCGCCGCCGCCAATGACAACGCCACGCTGGAAAACGAGAAGGCTCGCTTCCTCGGCAAGACCGGCGCGCTGACCGAACTGCTCAAGGGCCTCGGCAAGCTCGACCCGGAGACCCGCAAGAGCGAGGGCGCGCGCATCAACCAGGTCAAGCAGCAGGTGGAAGCCGCGCTGCAGGCGCGCCGCCAGGCGCTGGCCGACGCGCTGATGAACGCACGCCTGGCCGCCGAGGCCATCGACGTCACGCTGCCGGGCCGCGCGGTGGCGCGCGGCAGCCTGCATCCGGTGATGCGCACCTGGGAGCGCGTCGAGCAGATCTTCGGCTCGATCGGCTTCGACGTGGCCGACGGCCCCGAGATCGAAACCGACTGGATGAACTTCACCGCGCTGAACAACCCGGACAACCATCCGGCGCGTTCGATGCAGGACACCTTCTACGTGGATGGCCGCGACAGCGAAGACAAGCTGCTGCTGTTGCGCACGCATACCAGCCCGATGCAGGTGCGCTACGCCAGGATGCACGTGGAGAAGTACGCCGGCAAGGCGATGCCGCCGATCAAGGTGATCTGCCCGGGCCGCACCTATCGCGTCGACAGCGACGCGACCCACTCGCCGATGTTCAACCAGGTCGAAGGCCTGTGGATCGGCGAGGACGTCAGCTTCGCCGATCTGAAGGGCGTGTACACCGATTTCCTGCGCAAGTTCTTCGAGCGCGACGACATCCAGGTGCGCTTCCGTCCGTCGTACTTCCCGTTCACCGAGCCGTCGGCGGAGATCGACATGGCCTTCGGCAATGGGAAATGGCTGGAAATCTCCGGTTCGGGCCAGGTGCATCCGAACGTGCTGCGCAACATGGGCCTCGATCCCGAGCGCTATATCGGTTTCGCGTTCGGCTCCGGCCTCGAGCGCCTGACCATGCTGCGCTATGGCATCAACGACCTGCGCCTGTTCTTCGAGGGCGACGTGCGCTTCCTGCGCCAGTTCGCCTGAACGGCGCAACGTCAAACTCGTCACCGACTACACAGAATACTCACCGGATCAGAAGCGCCATGCAATTCTCGGAATCCTGGCTTCGCACCTTCGCCAACCCTGAAAAGATCTCCACCGACGCGCTGTCGCACAGCCTGACCATGGCCGGCCTCGAAGTGGAAGAGGTGGGCCCGGTCGCGCCGCCGTTCGACAAGGTGGTGGTCGCGCACGTGCTGTCGACCGAGCGCCATCCCAATGCCGACCGCCTCAACGTGTGCCAGGTCGATGCCGGCACCGGCGAAACCCTGCAGATCGTCTGCGGCGCGCCCAACGTCAAGCCCGGCATCAAGGTGCCGTGCGCGCTGGTCGGCGCGGTGCTGCCGCCGGCAGAGGAAGGCGGCAAGCCGTTCGAGATCAAGGTCGGCAAGCTGCGTGGCGTCGACAGCTACGGCATGCTGTGCTCGGCGCGCGAGCTGAAGCTGTCGGAAGACCACGGCGGCCTGATGGTGCTGCCGGAAGACGCGCCCGTCGGCCAGAGCATCCGCCAGTACCTGGACCTCGACGACCAGGTCTTCGTCATCAAGCTGACGCCGAACAAGGCCGACTGCCTGTCGATCCACGGCGTGGCGCGCGAAGTGTCGGCGCTGACCGGTGCCGCGCTGAACCTGCCCGACATGAAGCCGGTGCCGGTGACGATCCAGGACAAGCTGCCGGTCAAGGTGTCGGCGCCGGACCTGTGCGGACGTTTCTCCGGGCGCATTATCCGCGGCGTCAACGCGCGTGCCGCCACCCCGCTGTGGATGGTGCAGCGGCTGGAGCGCTCGGGCCAGCGCAGCGTGTCGGCGCTGGTCGATATCTCGAACTACGTGATGCTGGAGCTGGGCCGCCCGTCGCACGTGTTCGACCTGCACAAGATCCACGGCGGCCTGGATGTGCGCTGGGGCCGCAAGGGCGAGCAGATCAAGCTGCTGAACGGCAACACCATCGAGGTCGACGAGCAGGTCGGCGTTATCGCCGACGACAAGGAAATCGAGAGCCTGGCCGGCATCATGGGCGGCGACAGCACCGCGGTCACGCTGGACACCACCGACATCTATCTTGAAGCCGCGTTCTGGTGGCCGGCCGCGATCCAGGGCCGCAGCCGCCGCTACAACTTCTCGACCGACGCCGGGCATCGTTTCGAGCGCGGCGTGGACTACGCCACCACGGTCGAGCATATCGAGCGCATCACTGCGCTGATCCTCGACATCTGCGGCGGCCAGGCCGGCCCGGTCGACGACCACGTGGTCAACCTGCCGGTGCGCAAGCCGGTCAGCCTGCGCGTCGCGCGCGCCGAGCGCGTGCTCGGCATCGAACTGTCGCCGGCGGCCATCGCCGACGTGTTCCAGCGCCTGCAGCTGCCGTTCACGCGTGCGCAGGGCGCCGAAGGCGAGGTGTTCGAAGTCACGCCGCCGAGCTACCGCTTCGACATCGAGATCGAGGAAGACCTGATCGAGGAAGTCGCGCGCATCTACGGTTTCGAGCGCATCCCGGCGCGCCCGCCGGTTGCCGAAAGCGAAATGCGCCCGACCAACGAAGCCAGCCGCTCGACCCACGTGGTGCGCCATGCTGTGGCCGCGCGCGACTACCAGGAAGTGATCAACTTCGCCTTCGTCGAAGAGAAGTGGGAGCGCGACTTCGCCGCCAACGACAAGCCGATCCGCCTGCTCAACCCGATCGCCAGCCAGCTGGCGGTGATGCGCTCGACGCTGATCGGCGGGCTGGTCGACAAGGTGCGCTACAACCTCAACCGCAAGGCCGCGCGCGTGCGCCTGTTCGAGGTGGGACGCGTGTTCCATCGCGACGCCGAAGTCAGCGACGGCGGGCTCACCGTGGCCGGCTATGACCAGCCGATGATGGCCGCGGGCATCGCCTACGGCCCGGCGTTCGAAGAGCAGTGGGGCGTTGCCACGCGCAATGTCGACTTCTTCGATATCAAGGGCGATGTCGAGGCGCTGTTCCATCCGCGCGTGCCGCGCTTCGAGCCGGTCTCGCACCCGGCGCTGCATCCGGGCCGCGCCGCGCGCGTGCTGCTCGACGGCCAGCCGGTGGGCGTGGTTGGCGAACTGCATCCGCGCTGGCTGCAGGAATATGAGCTGGCGCATGCGCCGGTGCTGTTCGAGCTGCGGCTCGACGCGCTGCGCGGCACCGGCCTGCCGGCGTACACCGAGATCTCCAAGTTCCCCGCCGCCGTGCGTGACCTGGCCGTGGTCGTGAAGCAATCCGTACGCGTGCAGGACCTGCTCGACACTATGCGCGCGGCCCTGGAAAAACAGGGTTACGGCCGCTTCTGCCAGGGCCTGGTGCTGTTCGACGAGTTCCGTCCCAAGGGGGCTTCCACGGCCATCGGCGCGGACGAGAAAAGCCTTGCGTTCCGGGTGACCTTGCAAGATACTGGGTCGACCCTCCAGGACGAAACCGTCGACAGCGCGGTGCGCTGCATGGTCGACGCGCTGGCCGAAGCCTTCCAGGCGCGGCTGCGCGGCTGATCCGTCGCCAGCACCGACGGAGCACCATAAAAAAGGGCGCCCGGGCTCGCCCCGGGCGGATCGCCAGACAGACACTCGAGCGATCGACATGAATGATCGAGACGCGAATTCCATGACCGCTGCAGCACTGGGTGAGATGAGCGACCGGCAGGCATCCTCCCTTGACGATGCAATGCCGGACGCCCGCGCGACCGAAGTTCCCACGCTGACCAAGGCCGAGCTTGCCGAGATGCTGTTCGACCAGGTGGGCCTGAACAAGCGTGAATCGAAGGACATGGTCGAGGCCTTCTTCGATGTCATCCGCGAAGCGCTGGAGCAGGGCGACAGCGTCAAGCTTTCCGGCTTCGGCAACTTCCAGTTGCGCGACAAGCCGCAGCGGCCCGGCCGCAATCCGAAGACCGGCGAAGTCATCCCCATCACCGCGCGCCGCGTGGTGACGTTCCACGCCAGCCAGAAGCTCAAGGGCCTGGTCGAAGAACGCGCCGGCATCGCCGGCTGACCCGTCACCCGAACGGCGGATTGCTTCCCGAGGCCGGCATCGGTATCCTTCTGGGCGCGCGCGTGGCGCGCGCCAACCTCCTGGCCGGCATGGCCTGACGCTCGTCTACACACTGCATGTCGGACAAACCCAGCGACCGCATCGCGTTGCCGCCGATCCCGGCCAAGCGCTACTTCACCATCGGTGAGGTGAGCGAGCTTTGCGCCGTCAAGCCGCACGTGCTGCGCTACTGGGAGCAGGAGTTCACGCAGCTCAAGCCGGTCAAGCGCCGCGGCAATCGCCGCTACTACCAGCACCATGAAGTCCTGCTGATCCGCCGCATCCGCGAGCTGCTCTACGAGCAGGGCTTCACCATCAACGGCGCGCGCAATCGCCTCGACGAAGGCCGTCATCACAGCGCGGCCGCGGCAACGCAGGAATCGATGGAAGCCGGCGTGGAGCAAGCGCCGGCATTGTCGGTCGACATCGCCGGCCTGCGCAATGCGCTGGTCGACGTGCAGCACCTGCTGGCGCAACTGCGCGAGATCGCGAAGCACGGATAATTTCCACGTCGGGACCTAGTCATACGAGAAATGCTTCTGTTATAATCTTTTGCTTCGGGGCGTAGCGCAGCCTGGTAGCGTACCTGCATGGGGTGCAGGTGGTCGGAGGTTCAAATCCTCTCGCCCCGACCAGACAGAACCCGCTTGGTATAAGGCCAAGCGGGTTTTTTATTGCCCGCGCTGGGTAGCGCTGTGGGCCTTCTTTTTGGATGACATCCAATATTCAGGCAGCCGGAAGGTGCAGACGCACCGTCGAGACCGGTACCTCCCGCTGCTTGATGTAGCCTTCGGTGGTGGCGCGATCCGTGTGCGCGCCCGCAACCTGCAGGGCCTCGATGTCGTACCCCGCCTTCTTCGCGTCCGTGAGCGCCTTGGCCCGGATGTCCTTCACCGTGTAGTCTTTGCCGTCTAGCTTTGCCCGCACCAGCGCATCGCGCCAGGCGTCCCGGCACGCCGCCGCGGTCTTGGGTTTCCCATTGCGGTCCGTCACGACGTGACCGGTCAGTGACTGCACCTTGAGGTCGCGCTGGAGCTCCTTGGCGCGGCGCAGCACCTCGTCGATTTCCGGCGTGATCGGCCAGTCCACCGCCTCGCCGCTGCTGTCGGCCGTCTTGCTGGGGATGAAGTGGATGACCCCGGCGAGGCGGTCAACCTGCAGCCAGCGGAGCTCCCGGATGTCGGTCGACCGCTGGCAGGTGAGGTAGCACAGGTCGACGAACACCTGCATCTCCGGGCCCGTCGGCACCTTCGCCGTGACCTCCTGCACCTTCCCGCCGACCGCTTTCCTGTACGTGTAGGTGGCCAGGGCGGCCCGGATCGCAAGGAAGTGGTTGTGCGGAATGTAGACCTTGCGTGTCTTCGGCTTCTTCAGAGCCACCTCGCGGCACGGATTGAGGGTGATGTGCCGGCGCAACACCGCCCAGGCGAAGAACTTCGACAGCCAGCCCTTCATGGCGGTCTGGGTCGGCAGCTTGTCCGGCCAATTGTCGAGCAGGAAATCCTGGACGGCGCCCGGGTCGACCTCCTCGATGCCGTGGTGCTTGAACGCCTTCCGGACGTCCTCGCCGCGGCGGCGCCATTCCTCCCGGAACGATTCCGCGTAGTGCCTGGCGTGCTGCTCCATGTAGACGGCAACCAGCCGCGACATGCTGCCTTCGTCCCCGTCGACCTCGGTCTTGCGCTTTTCCTCGGCCAAGCGCTCGAACATGCGCGTCTCGCCTTCGTCGACCCGGCATAGCTTGATCCACTTCTCGTCGGTGTTCCGGACCCAGAAAAAGCTGCCGTACCGAATGTAGACCCGGCTGGGTAGCCCGTCGGCTTTCGTGCGGCGCCGTGCGTTCATGCTGCCTTCCGGATCGGGATAAGGGGAGTGCGGGCCGGCGCTGTTGCACCGGGCAGGACGCCGGCGCGCTTGGCTTGCAGCCCTTCGAAAGCCGACCAGGTCATGATGACCCGGCCGTCCGCGCGCTGCACGGGCGTGACGCCAAAGTGCCGCTGGAACCACTGCACCTGCAGGCTTCGGCGTTTCAGGCCGGTGACGTCCTGCAGGTCCTGCTCGCTCATGAGTCTGTTGTCCATCGGCCGCTCCCAGTGTTGCCGGGTTGTCGCAATGATGCGTTCTGCTTGCTGCTGCATTTACAGGCTATACGTTGTATTTTTGGATTACAGGCTATCGGCTGTGAACCGCTCGGGCCGGGTTCGCCGCGATGTAGAGGGGATGCTTCGGGCTGCCGTCCTGGTTCAATCCCAAGTGGTAGAGCAGGTTGCCACGGCCGCACATGCGGACGATTCGCAACACTTCCGCCGCGCGCGCCGGCGCCGCCTTGTGCGCGCCCCAGGCGCAGATAACCAGCGAGCACCGGTCGAGCGCATCCATGATGGCGCACTCGTTGCGGTCGGGCCGGTCGCCCAGCGGCGCCGAATACGTCAGCAGTCCGTCGGGATCGGTAGAGCGCAGGGGATACAGGTTCACCACCTCCAGCCGGCCATACTTGCCGGCCAGCGCGCGCTGCAGGCAGCGCGTAATCGTCGGGTCGTTGACCTGGTGGTCGGCCGTAGACGGGTTCAGCATGATGAAGCCCAGCCCCGGCCGGCTGCGGTCCCAATCTCGCCAGAGCCGGTACCGGTATTGCTCACAGTCGGAGAGGATGCAGCCGGCTTCGCCGTCGAAGGTGGTTTCGATCAGTCGTTTCATCCTCGCTCCGTCATTTCGTCACGCCGCGCCATACATAGTCGCCCTTGTCCTCACGGATTGCAGGCTCGTCGTCCTGGCAGGGACACTCGTATCCGGACAGGTGATCTGCCACCGGCCGCCAAAAGTTGCGCACCTTGCCGTTCGGCACGTGGTTGTCCTCGGTGGCGTCGATCAGGTCGAACTGCGCCAGCACCCACAAGGCCTCGGCCGTCGTGGTGCGGCCCGGCGCCGACATGCTGTTCTGGTACTTGCTCATGCTGAGGTGGTATTCCGGGCCGAGATCAGGCTGGCCCTGATCGCGCGCCACCTCGACGGCGCTGAAAACCTGAACGCGGGTCTCTGCGTGGTACCAGATTTCGGTGGCAAACGCGCCCACGTTCTTCCGCAGGAGGGCGAGCGTGGGGGCATCGTTGATCTGCTCCCAGCCTGAGCCGGCGGGGCGCTTCGGTTTGATGATGTGCTCAATCATGTGATTTCCTCTGCTTCCGGAACGGCTCTGGCTCGGGCGGATACTTAGTCGCCCATGGCGCCGCGGCCAGAATCAGCTTCCAGTTGGCGCGCGTGTTGAGCACGGCCGGGCCTCCATAGTCGAAGAAGCCGGCCGGCGGCTCGGTGCCCATCTCTTCGATCAGTGCAGCGGGTACCGCGACGTGGTAGCCGGTGTTGTAGTAGTCGAGGTGCTGGGCGACCTGCTCGCCGCTGTACCGGCCGGCGCGCGGCACCACCGGCGTGTAACCGCGGTCATCAGGCCGGCAGAGCGTGATGTAGCTGTGGTCGCGGGTCGTGTGGCAAACCGCCACGACGATGAATTCGGTCATGACAGCTCCTCCTCGGCCTGCCGCATCGCTGCGTTGAGTGCTGCCATGTCGTCGTGCGAGCCTCCAGGCCGGTCTGGGTGAGCGGCTTGCGCGCGCCGGCGGAACGCTGCACGGACGGCATCCAGATCCTGCTCGCCCGCCGGCACGCCGATGATCTCGCGCCAGCCGCGAGCCGCGCCCGGGGACGGCAGGGCGGTGAAGCCGGTGAAGGCCCGCTCGAGGATCTGGGCGCCGCCGTGGCGCTCGATCGCGCGCATTGCTTCCAGCGTAGCCGCGATGGCGGCCAGGTTGTCGGCGACGCTGCGGTACTGGTCGATGGCCATCACGCGCGGCGCGCCGGCGCGGTCCTGCCAGTAGACCGCGGCGCCGGGGTCAGCTGGCTCGCGCTGGCCGGAGCGCGGCAGCCCGTCCAGGCGCACCGCCACGTTTGTGCTGATGACGGTATAGCCGGGCCGCGCACCGAGGCGGCCGAGCTCGTCGAGAACGCGGTTCACGCCGTCGGACACGGTCAGCGCCTTCTTCGTTCGCCATGACGTGCTGGTGCCGTTGGTGTAGTTGACGGTGCGCTTGTCCTGGCGGCCGAATCGCGCGTCGGCGCGTTGGCTGTCGGTTTTGCGCGGCCAGCCGCCGGGCCAAGCGAGAGGGTAGTTCGTCATGCGTGGATCCTCCGAAATTCGACCACCCATACCCACGGGTTGGCATCCCATGCGCCGGCCCCGTTGATGCTGTCCCACAGGGTGCGATACGAGTCCACCGGGCTGATGAACATCTGGCAGCTCGGGTTGCTGTAGTCCGTCCAGCCGTCAAGCTCTGGCGCGATGCCCTCGGCGATCGCGTCGGCCTCACTGCAGTCGTTCAGCCGCTCGACGCGCACGTCGGTGACTTCCAACTGGATGCGGCAGGCCTCGCGCGGCATGTGGATGCTGGGCTTCGGTCGGCTCCAGTCGCCCCACGTTGGGTTGCCATCGGCCCAGTACCAGAAGCCAGGTACGTCCTCTGGTACATCGGCGTGGAAGAAGTCGAATGCTTCGAGCCTGGAAAACGTCTCGCGCACCCACAGGCGGTCGCCTGGCTCGCCATAGGGGCAGCCGCGTTGATGCGGGAACCTGGCCAGCACCTTGTCGACGTCCAGGCCATCGAACTCTTTGGCCACGCGTCGCGTCTGCGTCTTCCGGCCGTCGAGGATGGCGCGCACCATGGCACCGCTGAAGAGGATGGGGCGTTCTTTCACGGCTACCACTCCACGATGGTGTACATGTCCACGAACTGCCGCTCTTCGTAGAAGAACCGCACCTTGTAGCCGAGCTCCTTGAGCTGCTTCACGGCCTCGTCGTACTGTTTGGCCATCAGGGTGCTGCGGTCGCTGCCGTAGCCACCGTTGACCCAGAAGTCGTCGCGCAGCGCCACCGAGCGCTTCTTGTTCTCGGCGGCCGCGCGGATCTGGTCCAGTGCGGCATCGACGCGCTCGGCGGGTGTCGGGCCGGCGATCTCGCGTGCCTCGGAGGCGGTTAAGCGTTTCAGGGTGGTCGTGCTCATGCTGCGCGCTCCATGTCTTCGAAGTCGAACAGGGTCGGCATTGATACCTCACGTTCCGCAGCCTTCAGGTAATGCACACCGTCGAGGAAGTACGCCGGGTTGAGCTCGCTCGCGCCGCCGCGCCGGCCCTTCAGGATCGCCCGGTAGGGCACGGTCATCAGCCCGCCGAACGGGTCATAGACCAGCTCGCCGGGATTGCTGTATCGCTCGATCAGGCGGTCGACGATGTCGAACTGCAGCGGGCATACGTGCTGCTCGACGTTCCGGCGCACCTGGTCACCGTTGAGCGTGCGCATGCGGTTGATGTCGTGCCAGACCTCGGGGTGGTGGCTGCCCGGCGCGAGGCTCATGAAGGTGGAGGGCAGGGCTCCGCGGGCTTCCAGTTCCTCGCCGATCCGGACGTGTGTCTCGTAGTCGTAGACGCTGGCCAGACTCTGCTCGGTGAACAACCTGGCCAGCTTGTCCGGGCCCAGCTTGCCCAGTTCCTCCGCAGTGAGTTGGCGATTGCCGCTCGAGCGCCAGAAGGCGTGCGCGTCCACCTGCCAGCGCGCGCGGGTGTAGGTGGCCTTTTCCTTGCGCACCGGCGCGTCAGCGTAGCCCTTGCTGCGGTCGCTCTGCGGCCGGCGGAAGATCAGGATGTACTCGGGGCTGCCGACGCCCATCTTCGTGCCGTCCTTGCACTGCTCCGACCAGCCCAGGCGGTAGGTCTGGTTGTTCTCCCGAACCACGTCCGTGACCACGGTAATCATGCCCATGTAGTCGAAGCCATGCTTCTGGCCATGGAACAGAGCCTCAGCGTGGAACGGGCTGACCGTCGGCGCGCCGGCGCCAGTCACGTTGCCGAACAGGATCCGGTCCTTCACGTGGCAGCAGTAGATGCGGCCGGGCTTCAGGATCCGCAGCAGCTCGGGCGTCAGGAAGTCCATCTGCTGCCAGAAGTGCGCGTTGTCCTCGGTGTGGCCGAAGTCGTTGTAGCTGGGGCTGTACTCGTAGTGGTTTGCGAACGGAATCGAGGTGACGATCAGGTCGACCGAAGCCTCCGGCTGCCGGCGCGCCTCATCGACGCAGTCGTTGTTCGCCACGCGGAAGTATTGGCCTTCCGCCTCGATGCGCTTGACGCCGATCGAGCGTGCCAGCGTTTCCTGCATGGCCAACTGGCTCAGGCCGTATTGCTTGATGATGTCGGTCATCTTCTGCACCATTTCGTCGTGCTGGCGCCACTTCTCCTGCAGCGTCCGCAGGATCTCCCGCTCGGCCTCGGAGTGGATGATGTCCACCCGGCAAGGATGCGGCTGCTGGAAGCGCTGGATGCGGTGGATCGCCTGAATGAAGTCGTTGAACTTGAAGCCGATGCCCGCGAAGATCGCGCGGTGGCAGTGCCGCTGAAAGTTGCAGCCGCTGCCGGCGATGACCGGCTTGGTGGACAGCACGCGGTACCGCCCCTCACCGAAGTCGATGATTCGCTGCTCGCGCTCGTCCAAGTCCTGCGCACCCCAGACGCTCACCGCCTCCGGCAAGGCCTGCTGAATGGCGTGCCGCTCCATTTCGAGGTCATGCCAGATTACGAAGTGGTCAGCAGGCGCTTCGGCTACCAGGCCGGCAGCCGTCGCGACGCGCGCGGCGAGGCTATTGCGCTTCTCGGAGGACGCCGCCTGCACGCCCAGCGCCGGGTCGTTGAACATCAGCGCCTGGCCAATCTTGTCGGTACCGGCCGTGCTGTAGTCGGTGGGCACTTCGTGGTAACGGACATCGAGCGGCGGCAACTCATAGCCTTCGTCGCTGTAGCCGAGATCGGATGGCTTCTGGATGAAAACCGCCCAACTGCTCACCCACAGCCAAAATTCCTGCTCCTTGTGCGGGTAGAGCGTCAGGTTGCCCGCCTTCTCGCTGTCGCGCTGGAAGAAGCGTGTCAGTGCCTGCCCGGTATCCATCTGGCCGAGGAAGCCTGCGTAGTGGATCAGCTCCTTGAAGCGATTCGGACTCGGCGTGGCCGTGTTGACTAGCTTGAATGGCACGCCCTCAAAGAGTGGCAGGAATTCCTGATATGTCTTGCTGCCGAAGGAACGCAGCACCGATGCTTCATCCAGGCTCACCGCAGTGAAGCGGCGCGGATCCAGCTTGCCGTCGCGCACGGACTCGTAGTTGGTCAGGTAGTAGCGGTGGCCAGCATCGACCTCGGCATCGGTGCGGATGAAGCGCAGGTCGACGCCCAGCATGCGCGCGTCTCGGATCAGCTCCTGGCGCACGCCAAGCGGTGCGACCAGCAGAAGCATTCCGCCGGCGCGCGCCACCATGAGCCGGCCCCACTCGCACTGCATCACCGACTTGCCAAGGCCGAACGAGGCGAAGATGCCGCGGTTGCCGCCCTGGACAGCCCAGCGGACGATGTCCCGCTGGTGGCCGAACAGCAGTGGGTTCACCTCGCCCGGCTCAACGTCGAAGCCGTCGAAGCGGGCCATCTTGATCTTGGCGCGCAGGAATTCGTCGTAGCGGTCCATGGTCATGCTGCCTCCGCATGTTGGGCTACCGACAGTGCCACGGCCACCGGCAGCACCCAGACCGGCGTTGCCGACAGCATGAAGGTCTCACCGGTCTCGGCCAGCAGCAGGGTGGTGCCCATCACCTCGGCAATCGCCTGCGCGGCGTCCGGCGGCACGGCGTTGCCGATGCGCTCGCGCCAAGCCTGATCGCTCAGGCCGTCCAGCTCCAGGTATTCCTCGGGCTCGATCAGCGACTGGATGGCCGCCAGCTCCAGCGTGGTGAAGGGCCGGTGCCAGGTGCCGTCGAGCGCGCGGATGATGGCCACCAGCTTGTCGTTCGCCGCCGGCAGGCGGGGATCGGCGACCGACCAGCGGCCGTTGTCGTGGCCGGCAGCTGCTGAGACCGCGCCGCTGGGCTGATCCCAGCTCACCACGCCGTAGTGGCCGCCGGTCAGGTAGTTGTCGCCACGCTCGCGCCGCATGCCCGGGCGCGGGTCTGCCACGGCGTACGCACCTTGGCCCGTGTCGCTGCGGGCAATCACCGTGCCGGCCGGCTCGTCGTAGCCGGTGATGCGGTACTTGCCGGCGCCCTCGAAGCCAGTTGACGCGCGTGGATCCTGCACGCACTGGCCGGTGCCATGCGCGCTGGTGACGGCGCCGGCGGACTGCTGCCACGGCACGATCCGGAACTCGTTGTTGTGCTTGGCGGGGCCGGCGTGGCGCGGGTCGGCCACGCTGAACGTGCCCTGGCCAGGGTTCGTGCCTGCGGTGATGGTCCCCGAGGTTTCGCCCCAGCGCAGCACGCCATACTGCTGATACTGCGCGGCGTTGGCCGGCGCGCGCACGTCCGCCACGGAGAACGCACCATTGGTCGGCCCGCTTCGCCCTGCGATGGTTCCGGCCGGCTGATCCCAGCGGTTCACACCCATGTAGCCGTCACGGTATTCCGGCACGATCAGGTAGTCGCGCAGGTGGCCGTCGACCACCTCCAGGCGGTTCAGACTGCGCCAGTCGCTGCCCGCCTCAACGAAGGCCAGCCGGACCCAAGTCTTCCACTGGAGCGACGGCACGCGGTGCATCGGGCCGCCGGCGGCGTCGCCAGGCTGTGGCATGCGGCCCAGCACGGTGCCGACGCCCTGCAGGCGCTTCAGCTCCGGCTCGTAGAGGAACGCCGGCACCTTTTCCATGTGGCGCGCCACCAGCAGGAAGCGCTTGCGGCTCTGGGCCAGGCCGCCCAGCTCGCCGCAGTCGTGCGTGGTCTCGTTCACGGCGTAGCCGTAGTGGCGCAGGATCTGGTTGATCTGGTCCAGCAGGTGCCGGCCGCGCGTGGCCAGCCGCGGCACGTTCTCGAACACGATCAGCTCGACGGGGTCATCCTTCCAGGCCTCGCACATCAGCCAGACGCAGCGCAAGGTGAGCTCGTTCAGAGCCTGGTACTTCGGCGTGCGGCTCAGCGCCTCGGACAGCAAACCGCTGGCGCCCTTGCACGGCGACGAGATGAAGACGCAGTTCGGACGTTCATTGCCAGCAGCGCGTCGGATGTCGACTGGCAGGGCCTCGCGCCAGCCTGCCGGCGGCTCTTTGCCGTGGAAGGCCGTGTATTGCTGGCGCGTGAACAGGTCCATGACCGTGCACGGCACGCCCACCAGCGTCTCGAAATCGCGCGCGGCGGCGGGGTCGACGTCGATGCCGCCGATGCAGCGCCATTTCGCGACCATGTTGCCGACGCGGGACGCTGCCTTCTTGAACCCCTTGGCGCCGCCGCCGAGGCCGCAGCAGAAGCCGAAAGTCTTGTATTCGCGGACGATCATGCGCGCACCTCCGTGTTGAACTCGGCACGTGTGATGCGCTCTCCCTCGTAGAACATGACACCGGATGTCAGCTGCTCCGGCCACTTCCGGCCGTGTACGGCGACTGCCCGGGCGATGATCTGTGCGCGCTCGCCATTCTCCGCAGGCTGTGCGGCCGGCGCGGCGAGCAGGGCATCGATCCACTTTGCCTCTGCAAGTTGATCGTTGTTCAGGTGGTCGTGCTGGCCAATGCCAAGCAATGCACGGATCGGCTGCCCGACTGGAGAGCTTCCACCTTGGTGATGCCACAGGATATTGAGCAGCATCGCGCGTGAGTGGCGAGACATCATGATCGATGCCGCGCGCAGTTGCGGCTGTTGCCCGAGGGTTGCGCGTACGCCATCAGCAAAGCGCCCCAGTGCTGCATCCCATTCGTTCGTGCCCGGCGTTGCGCCCATCAGTCCGCAGTCTCGGGCCAGGTTCCAGTCTTCGTCCCGGCACTGCGCCGGCGTCGTCGATTCGCTCATCTCATTGGTCCTTGATCGTTGCGAGGAGAGTTGCCATCGGCCCGAACTTCACCCAGCGGGCGAGCGGCCAGTGCGGCTGCGTCACCGCGGCGCGCTTCAGCTCGCGCGCCAGCCTCTCCAGTTGCGCAATCTGCAGCGTCATGACGGCATGCGCCTGGCGGCTGATGGCCAGCGCTTCCTCAGCGTGCTCGGCGGCGCGCTGGGCGGTCATCAGTCGCCGGCGCAGTTCGGCGTTCTCGCGTTTCAGCGCAGTGGAGTCGCGCGCCAGGTCGACGATGTCGTCGCTCAGCCGGCGCGTCGCCATGTCGACAGTGGTTCCGAGGGGCCAGGCCATGGTCGCGCCTACTTGGTGGAAACAGCGACCTTCATGCCGGCCGCGATCTCGTTGAGCTTGATGCGCGTGGTCTCGTGGAGGCCGCGAGCAATCTCTCCCGTGGCGATCTTCAGCGAGTCCTTCATCGCGGTTTCGATGCTGTGGTGCAGGTGGCGCTCAATCAGGAACGTGATCCGGGACTGCTTGGCGCCGTGCCAGGAGTAGTGATCGCTTTCGGCCTTCGACTTGCCGTCGTGGTTGACCTCCTCCTGCATGTAGCTCTGGGCGCGCTTCACCAAGTACTCGATGAAGGTCACCGGGGCGCCTTGTTTCTCGCCCCATTGGTTGGTCTGCTGTAGCGTCAATTGCTCGATGTACTGCGCCACGTTGGGCAGGACATATTGCTCCGCCAGCGCGCTGATCGTTTCGTCGATCCGCTTCTTGACCATGTCCTTGATGGCTTGCTGGAAGCGGCTCGCCACGGGCTGCTCGGTCTCGCTGTGCGGGTCGTAGTCGATGGTCGTGAGCAGCTGCTCGCAAATGCGCTCGACAATGCGATCCTGCAGTTCGTCCTTGGTGAAGCCGAGAGATTGAAGGTCGAAGTTCATTGTGGTCTCGCTATATGGGGTGGGCGGGCCGGCGACTTCCAACCAAAGGAGAAAGGGTGTCGCGCGCTGTTTATCGGGACTCGGCGTTGTCCCGCCGATGGCCCGCCCGTTGAAAGGGGTGGGGTACTCGCTGCACCGCGTCCCTGATACTCCCCAGGTGCGTGCGCGCTACGCGGAATCCGCTTTGCCCCGTTGATCGGTGCCGGTTACCCTCGTCCGGCGTCGTGTCATTCCCCTGCGGCGGAGACATCTTGCGACGGGTGACCTGCAGCGGTGCAGGTTCCAGCCAGTTGCCGGAGGCTCGGCTTCTGTCATCTCATGGCGGGCCTACCTTCTGACGACCAGCGCTCGGCCGGCAGTCGGATTGCAGCGGTGCTCAGCTGCGCGGCCCTCTCGGGGTGCATTGGTTACGCAGCTTCCTGCAGCTCAGCCGGCTCGTCGAAGTGCAGGCTCATGTGCACCTCCTGGCCGAGCAGCGACAGCAGCTTCGCGGTGGTGGTCTCGTCCGGGTGCGCCTGCACGCGGAAGTTGACGAAGACGGTGCCGCCCTCCTGAAAATCAAAGGCCAGCTTGTTGACCTTCGACTCGTCCAGGGCGATGTCGAATGCCTCGGTGACACCGTTGTGGATCACCAGCACCTGGTGCTCCCAGTCGCCGGCCCACTTCACCGTGCCGAGCTTCGGGTTCTTCAGGTTCGGCAGGTAGCCGGCATCGGTCACCAGGTCGCCCTGCACCGACTCGTCCTTGTGGTAGAAGCTCGACTTCAGCGTCGGCGAGAACTGCGACAGCACGTCGTTAGACAGGCGCGCCTGCAGCTTCAGGTCGATGCCAAGCACGTTGTCGTCGCCGTGCTTCTCGTTGCGGGTGTTGATGTGGAGGATCTTGACCAGTTGGGTTTCGAGTTCGAGCATGGGTGTGGCTCCAGTGGTGAGGGGAAGGTTCAAGCGACGGAGAAGTCCATCTCACAGAGCCAGCTGATCACCTGCTTCTCGGTGGCTTCGAAGTGGCTGACCAGCGCGGCGATGATCTGCGCGTCGGTCGGACGGGTGGGCGGGGCCGCGCGGCGTGCGGGTGCTTGGCGGGCGACCGGTGCCGGACGTGCGGCAGGTGCCGCGGCAGGGGTGGGCGCCGGTGCAGGTTCATCAGCTCGTGCTGCCGGCTCGGCTTCGCGGGCAGCCTTCTCTTCGGCAGCGCGCTTGTCTGCTGCCTCGCGCTCCAGCTTGGCCTGCTCTTCGCATCGGATGCGCTCGCGCTGCTCCTCTTCCTTGCGCTGTTCGTCGAGCTTGTGCTTCTCGATGCGGTTCGACACCACCATCTTGATGTCGTCGAGCTGCTTGGTAGCCAAGGCGTGTCGATCGGAGAACAGGAACTCGTAGCCCTTGATGGAATCGTCCAGATAGACGACGTTGGCGCGCAGGCGCTTGGCCGATGCGTCGGCGTCGATCTTGGCGTTAGCCAACATCGTGTCCACTGCGTCTTGGATGCTCGCCACCGAGCGCTTGCCCTTGGCCGCGCCAGCGAAGTCCGGCATGCCAAGTTCCACCCAGACGCCGCCGGTCTCTTCCTTCAGCGCTTGGACGTGGGCGGTAAAGGCATTGCGGCCGCCCACGATGATGGCTTCCTTCACCTCGACCTTGCGCCGCGTCACCAGTTTGTCGAGGTCCAGACGCACGCGGCGGGCCTCCGCACTGATGTCGTCGATCGTGCGGAACAGTTCGTCGATGCTGGCCGTCTGCGACAGCGCGTGCTGTTTTGCGGCGGCCAGACGTTCCTCGACCATGCCGCACCACTTCACTGTCTTCTCGGCGTCGGCGAAGTCCTGATCCGTTTGGAGGTCCTTGTTGATGCCGCCGAACACGGCCAGCGCGTGCTCGCGGTACTCTCGCAGGTTGCTGGCCGTGACCTGGCCGGTCACCTCGACGAACAGGGCGGGCAGCGTCTCGGGCGTGCGGCCTTCCGGCTTGGTCTCGATCTCGCGCGGCTCGTAGTCTTCCACGTCGCGGTCGAACTGCTTCCAGCCGGCCATGATGCGGTTGAACCAGTCCTGATCCGGTTCGACGTCGGTCCAGACGAAGCGATCGCGTGTACCGTCGGACACCACGAAGCGCACGCGCTCGGCGCCGGTCACCATCAGAATCTGCTGGCACTGCGGCATGTGACTGTCCGGCACGTTGCCGTTCTCCACCGCCAGCGCCAGATCCTCGTTCCACTGCTTGTGCTCGAATGCGATGTCGCCGGCCATGGTCAGGCCGTCGCACGACGCCGATTCCTTGCCGAGCGAACACGTGACCGGATAGAGCTCCTCGCCCAGGTCTTCCTCGACCAGCGGCCGGGCCATCGCTTCCAGTTCGTGGCCACGGTCCAGAATCCGCTCCTGCACGAAGTCGCTGAACTCCTTCGGCATGCCGGTCTTCTTGATGTGCAGCAGCTCGTTGCGCTTCATGTTCGGCGACAGGCCGAGCATGGCCGCCGCCTCGCTGGCGCCGTGGTAGTTGAAGCGGAAGGCTTGCCACTCGGGCGAGCCTTGCACAAGGTTGTGAGCGGTGTAATCAGTCATTCTCGTGGCTCCACGAATCGATGGTGTTCTTCTGGTTGTCCGTCAGCGGTACGCCCTTGGACTCGATGAAGGCGATCATCTGGGCCGGCGTCTTCTTCTTCGACTTGACCAGGTCACGCCAGGCGGCCTTGTTGGCGTCGAAGCGCTCCTGCGGGTAGGTGGCGGGCGGCTCGTCGCGTCGCCCGGAGACGGGCGGCTGGCCTCCGGTGGCATCGTCGCTACCGCCGGCGCCGTCATCGTCCATGCCCTTCGTCGACATGCCGGTGACGGCCAGCAGGGTGTATCGCTGCAGGTAGGTGATCGTCGACGCGGTTTGCTGGATGACGTTCTTCTTGCCCGAGTTGTCGGGCGGGCCGGACATCACGACCTTCTCGGAGTGGCCGAGCTCGTGCGTGATCACGCATTCCACGGTGATCAGCCCGTTGCCCTGCAGGATGTTCCAGGCGAAGCTCAGGCCGTGCTTGGCCATGGCCGGGCCCACCGCGTCGGTAACGTCCGACAGTTCAGCGTGCGTGTAGCCAACGAAGTCGCCCTCGCGCGTCTTGTAGCCAACTTCCTTGCTTCGGCGAATCGTGATCGGCTCGGCCTTGAAGCCGGCCATGGCCTTGACGTAGCCCTTGCGTGCCTCGCCAGCTTGCCAACGCTCCTGCAGGTCCATCAGCTTGCCGAGATATTCCAGGTCGGCGCCTTTCTCCACAGCGATCAGCAGCAGGGTGTCGGGCGTGACCGGGCCGGTATTGGTCAACGCGCCGGTGTGGCGATTGGCCGGCAATGCCGCGGCGCGCGGATTAGCCAGTGTGTCGACGTGGATGACGTCTTCGGCGACAGCGGTAGACATGGTGAGGTTCTCCTAGACGGGGGGAATCAGGCTTCGGATTGGGCCGGCGCGCCCTCGACCTTCACGTACGGGTACTTCTTGTCGTGCGGCTTGATGTGCTTGTGGAAGTGCGAGCCGATCGATTCCGCGTCGCGGAACGCGACAAATTCCTCGGCCGTGAAGTTGCTGTAGTGGTAGAGGCTAGTGGCCTCGCCCTTGTAGTTCTTGAAGCGCACGGCCAGCGTGTTGGTGTCGCGATCGTGGCCGATGGCGTGGATCTTCGAGGACTCGACAGCCTGCAGGGCGATCACGGGTGCGGTGGTTTCCATGGTGGTCTCCGGAGAGTTGAGGGTCAGAAGCCGGCGCGGATGGCGACGGTCAGGTACCAGATCACGCCAGCGGCCAGGCCGAAGCCGACGGCGCCGGCCCACTGCCGGCCGCGCGTGCACTTCGCACATGCGAGCAGGGCGTTGGATGCGGGGTCGTAGGTCATACGGTCCTCAGCGGGATGGACAGCGGCGCGTCGATGGTCAGCACGGTGTACGCGCCGAGCAGTGCGATCGCGGCGATGGCGATGCCGAACCAGAAGAGCAGGGCGCGGAGGAGTCTCATTGCTGCTCCTTGGCGCGCGCCAGGGCGGCAGCGGCGATCTCGGCTGCTTTCTTGCGCATCGGATGGGCCGGCAGTTCGACGATGGCCTGCAAAGCGCTCATCAGCTCGTGCACCAGGTTGTCGTGCGCAGCTTGGCGCGCCACGGCTTGATCGGTGGTCATCACGCAGCCCTCCGGATCCGCTGGTCGGCGTGGGCCTTGGCTTGGGCGTTGCCCAGCAGCATCTGGGCGTACAGAAGCACCTCGGTCTTGTCGATCGAGCCCCACACCAGGCGCTTCTCGGCCGCGGCGATGTAGTTGCTCAGTAGGTCAGCGGCCTTGGCGCTGGTGGCCAGTTGGTCGAGGAACGCGCGCTCGGCATGCGTGCCGTAGGAGAGTTCGACGGGCTCATTCATGCCGCGGCCCTCCGGTCTTCCATCAGGGACTCGGCGGCCTGCTCTTCGATCTGCGACACGAAGGCGTCCGCGAGCAGGTCCAGCATGTCGGCCGTCTCGCTGCCGTCGTCGTTCACCAGGCGGATGTCGCTGGCGATGAACGCCGAAGCGCGGCCAGGCGTGGGGGTGGTGAATTCGCCGGTGATCGACCAGAAGAGGCCGGCGGTGTGGACTACTGCTCGCTGCTGGTCCTTCCGCGGCGGAGGGCGGCGGAAGACCGTGGCGTAGGTGGCGGGGGTGGGCATCGCTCGCTCCATCGGTGAGGCACCGGGCTCGGTGCTGATGGAGGAATATTAGGCAATGCCATATCTACGTGTCAAGAGGCAATGCCATATTTCTTAACAGGCGATGCCTTATGGTGTGCGTCAAAGTGCTTAACCCGCCGTTGCCGCGCTTGCTGTTGTGGGCGGGCAACAAAAAGCCCGCCGGGGTGGCGGGCTTTGGGGGTTCTGGTGGGGCCTTACTTCTTGGAGGCGGCTGATGCTGCAGTGCTTTCCCCTTCGGAGGACTTCACTGTGCAGCCCTTTTCGGTGGCCACAGCCTCAAGCTGCTGTGTCCGCTTCTCTGCGCTGTCGACCGCTTCGGAAAAGGCGATGTGATTGCCGATGCCGAAATCGAATGCCAAGAGGTCGCGGGCATCCATGCGTGCCCATTTCCCGTCGATCTGTGCACGGAAACCCTGCACCCTCGCCTTCTCGAGCTCGATCTCGCGGCATGTGAGCGTCTGCCGCTCGAAATCCGTTAGGGGTGGCTGTGTGCCGTAGTTCTTCGTGGCACATCCCTGCAAAGTCAGTAGGCCCAGGCCAGCTGCAACGATAGCTTTGCGCATGTCTCCCCTCTTGGAGCAGTCGTGTCAAAGAAGGCTGTCGGTCCAGACGGCGCGGCCGGCGATCATCGTCCGGTCGTCCGGCGGCAACAACTTGTCCGGGAAAGCCACGCGGTCCGGGTTGTCGCTGCGGATGATCCATGCCATGCCGCCCGTACCGGGGTGATAGTCCAGCACCAGGCGCTTCAGAAGCAGGCCGCCGTCGGGCATGCAGATCGCGTAGACCTTGCCGTCCTTCGGCTCGGTGTCAGCGGTGTTTATGAGCACCACGCGTCCATCCTGGATGGTGGGGCGCATGCTGCCGCCGTCTGCGTAGATTACCCGGGCGGCATGCTCGGGTACTCCGAACTCTCGAAGGCTCGAGCGCTTGAACGCCAAGCCGCCTTTGACGACTACATGATCCTGAAAGCGCCCGTCTCCACAGGCGGCCATTACATCAAGCTGCGGTACCAATGCGAACTCTTCTTCTGAGGGGTGCGGTAAATCCTGGTCGGCAGGGCCGAGGGAAGGATTGTAAGCACCTGCCGAAGAGGGCGGCATGCTTTGTTGGCGAGGCGAAGAGGGCGACGTTGAGCTCTTGACTGCTCCGGGGAAATCTAGGCCCCAGTGCTCGGGGCCGACCACGTCGGAGAAGTAGGCGACCAGGTCGTTGATGCGCTCCTTCGCGATGCGCCCGTACTTGACCCAATCCTGCACAGATGCGGGCTTCACGCCCATGGCATCCGCCAGCGCCTTCTTCGAGACGCCTTTCTTTAGCCTGGCCTGCTCTATGGCAGCGCCGAGTTTGTCACCAGTAAGCATTGCCTAATTTGACCCGCTATAGGCCACATGCGGCAATGCCTTGCAATAATGAGGCAATGCCATATAATGACCCTCATGAGCACGAAACCCACCACCTCCATCCAGCGGGCCAGCGAAGCAGTCGGCGGTAAGGCTGCTCTCGCTCGCCTGGTCGGCGTCAAGCCTCCCACGGTTCAGCAATGGGCGACGGGTGCCCGCTCTGTGCCAATCGAGCGATGCGTTGCCATCGAGCGGGCCACAAAGGGCGCTGTGACCCGGAAAGAGCTCCGGCCGGATGACTGGCAACTGATCTGGCCAGAGCTCGAGGCTGACAACGAACAGTTGAAGGCCACCGACGACGTACAGCCGCCGACCGGTCGATCGTCCCGCCGAAAGGCGGCCTAGTTCTCGGGTTCTTCCTTGGCGACCTGGACCATGGCCCGCGTCCCGCGCAGCTTCTTTCGGAATTCGGTCAGCCAGGGGTCCCCGAGGATAACGGGCCCGCCGCACAAGCGGCACGTTTTGGCATCGGCGGCGACGTCCGTCTGGTTGCCGCAGGTGGCGCAGTGCGGAATCTCGATCTTTTCGGCTTTGGGCATGGTGTTCTCGGTCCATGGTCGCGTGGTGGGCAGTTTAGCGGCATCGCTCTGATGCCTTCTTTTTTACGGGAGACCCAAGTGTCAACTCCAGTGTCAAGTGTTGCCACTCAGACAGAACTGCCGCTGATGTGCCTGATGGAGAAGCCCCGGGCCATTGAGCACGACGTCGTTGCTTCCATTGCCGACGTGCCCGGGCTGATCTGCAAAGCCATCGAACTCAGCAGGTTCAAGTTCCTGGAGAAGACCTATGCGGGCTACCTGGGCCTGTCGGCGTCCCAGTTCTCCAAGATCAAGCACGGACGCGATGGCGCCGGCAAGGTCTGGCATCTGCCCCTGACCGCCATCGCGCGCTTCGAATGCCTGGTCGGCCATACCTTGCTCACGCAGTGGAT
The DNA here is from genome assembly GCF_041726985.1 of Cupriavidus nantongensis. GTDB lineage: Bacteria > Pseudomonadota > Gammaproteobacteria > Burkholderiales > Burkholderiaceae > Cupriavidus > Cupriavidus nantongensis_A. Next base: position 1,271,256 of record NZ_CP168303.1, read on the forward strand.
CACCTATCAGCGGGATCTCATGTACTGCGACGACCTGCGCGAGCTGCATGAGGCGGAGCAGAAGGCCGCGGCGCTGCGCGCGAAGCTGCTCGGGAAGGTGGCATGAGCCAGCTGGAGCAGATCAACGAATTGCTGCACAGGATCACCGTAGCCGAGACCCGCGAGGTCCGCATGGCCCTGTGCTCACAAATTAAGCGGTTGCTTGCCGAGATGCAGGGCACGACCGGGGGAAGGTAGTAATGGCCGGTGACTGGATCAAGATGCGGACGGACCTCTTCACTCATCCGAAAGTCGTCCGCATTGCGTCCGCATTGAAAGCGGACAGACTTCGGACGGTCGGCGGACTCATGTCCGTCTGGTGTCTGTTCGACGCTCACTCAACTGACGGACATCTCGAAGGCTACGACCTCGGGACGGTGGACGAACTGATTGGCTGGCAGGGATTCTCGGCAGCCATGAAAACCGTCGGCTGGCTGGACGAAAACCCGGAAGGCCTTGCCCTGCCTGAGTTTGACAAGCACAACGGCCAATCTGCCAAGCGCCGAGCCCAAGACAGTGACCGCAAACGAGCCGGACGTTTGTCCGCTTCCGATGCGGACAAAAACGGGACCAGAGAAGAGAAGAGGAGAGAAGAGTTAACTACTACTACCCCTAACGGGGTAGTCGTCGACAGCGACTCCGCTGACGACCTTCTCGGCGCCGCCGGGGGCAACAAGCAGCCCAAGGCTGCCTGCCCGCATCAGCAGATCATCGCGCTCTACCACGAGCTTCTGCCTACGTGCCCGACCGTGGGGGAATGGACCGCAGCACGTGCCCAACAGCTGCGCACCCGATGGAACGAAGACCCGAAGCGCCAGAACCTGGACTATTGGCGCCGGTTCTTCGCCTATGTCGGCCAGTCGGCATTCCTGACCGGGCGCGTGCCGTCCCGTGATGGCCGCAAAGCCTTCTGCGCCGATCTCGAATGGATTTGCAAGCTCGCGAACTTCACGAAGATCCGTGAAGGCAAGTACCACGAGGAGGCCACGGCATGAACGCCCCTGACGATTTCCCGCAGGCCCGCGCGCTGTTCAGCGTCGAGGCAGAGCAGGCAGTGCTGGGCGGCCTGCTGCTCGACAACAACGCCGTGGACCGCATCAACGGCCTGGAGCCGGCGCACTTCTACCGGGACGACCATCGCGAGGTCTACAGCGCGATCTACCGCCTGGTAGTGGCCAACCGTCCGGCCGACGTTGTGACCGTGTTTGAGGTGCTGCAGTCGCAGGGCAAGGCCGAGCGCTGCGGCGGGCTGGGCTACCTGACCGAGCTGGCGCACCGAACGCCCAGCGCTGCGAACATCGCCCGCTACGCCGAGATCGTGCGCGACCGCGCCATGCTGCGCGAGACCGCGGCCGCGGCGCGCAAGGTGCTCGAGCTTGTCGAGACGCCGAGCCCGATGAAGGGCACCGATATCCTGGACCGTGCCCAGGCGCTGCTGGCCGGGCTGGCGCAGCTCGGCGTTCGCCGCGAGCCGAAGTTCCTCGCTGAGCTGATGACCGAGTTCGTCGAAACGGTCGACCAGCGCTACCACGGCACCACCGAGACAGCCATCCCGACCGGCATTGCGTCGCTGGACAAGGCGCTGAACGGTGGGCTGCGTCGAGGCAACCTGGTGATCGTGGCCGGACGTCCGTCGATGGGCAAGACGGCGCTGACGACCGACATCGGCCTGAACATGGCCACCACCTACGGCGTGTTGCTGCTGTCGATGGAGATGTCGGACCAGGAGATCGTCGCGCGCGCGGCGGCGAGCCGCGGGAGCATCCGGCTGTCGTCGCTGTTGAACCGGATGGAGGACACCGACTGGCCGCGCCTCACGTACGCCGTGCAGCAGGTCGCCGATCTCTCGTTTGCGGTGGACGACTCGCCGGCCCTGACGCTGCTCGAGGTGCGCATGAAGGCCAAAGCCCACCAGCGCAAGTTCGGCCTGGACGTCCTGATCGTCGACTACCTCGGGCTGATGACTGGCGGCGAGGAAAAGATGCGCACGCAGCAGATCGGCGCGTACTCGCGGGGGCTGAAGGCGCTGGCCAAGGAGCTGAACGTCCCGGTGGTGGCGCTGGCCCAGCTCAGCCGCAAGAACGAGGACCGCCCGGACAAGAAGCCGATCCTCTCCGACCTGCGCGACTCGGGCGACATCGAGCAGGACGCCGACGTCGTCATGTTCGTGCACCGCCCGGAGATGTACGACCCGAATAACGCCGACCTGAAGGGCTACGCCGAGGTGCTGATCCGCAAGCAGCGCAATGGCGCGCTCAGCGACGTGCCGCTGCTGTACCGCGGCGCGGTGACGAAGTTCGACGAATGGACGGGCCCGCTGCCGATGCTGTCGACCGGCCCGGCAGTGCGCAAGCGCGGCATCGCCGCGGATCTGTGAGGAACCGATGACCGACTTCTTCGAAACCGTGACTGCGACGGAAGAGCCTGATTCGCAAGGGAAAGGCCCCGCAGCGTTGGGTACGCCGGCCTGCAACCTGAACATCCTGGCCATCGACATCGGGACCACCACCGGCTGGGCGCTCGGCATGCGCGATGGCGCGGTGCACAGCGGCAGCGAATCGTTCGCGCCGCGCCGCAATGATGGGCCCGGCCAGCGCTGGCTGAAGTTCGCCGCCTGGCTGGGCGAGCGCTCGCGGCAGGCCGGCGAGATCCACGCCGTCTACTACGAGCTGGTGCTGCGCCACACCGCGGTGCAGGCAGCCCACGTCTACGGCGGCTTCGAGGCGCACCTGCAGGCCTGGGCTGACCGCAACCGTATCCGCCTGGTCGGCGTGCCCGTGCCGGTCATCAAGAAGGCCGCGACGGGGAAGGGCAACGCTGACAAGAACGCCATGATGGCCGCCATGCGCGCGCGCGGCTATCGGGTGGTCGACGACAACCACGCGGACGCGCTGGCGCTGCTGGAGCATGCGTGCGTGAAGGAGGCAGCATGAACCCGACCCAGGAGAAGCCGACGCTGGGCGAAGCTCTGCAGGCCGCATTCCTTGCGGGCGAGCAGGTCGTGGCCGGGCGGTTTGCAAGCCGCCACGGCTTTACCCGCCAGGGCGTCGCCAGCGCATTGCGCACGATGGAAAAGCACGGGCTGGTGCACAGCGAGCACATCGAGCGCGGCGGCAGCCCCATCGTGGTCTACAGCTGCGTCAACCGTGCCGGCATGGCAGCGCGCAAGGTGGTGAAGCCCCAGTTCAACCCCATGGCGCAGTTCGCCCGCATGGCGCAGGACTTCAGCGCCTTGCTGGATGTCTGGGGCATTCACCCCGCCGACATCCCGCTGCCGACGACACGGCATTTCATTCAAGACCCGGAGGTATCGCTATGAACTGGAACGGCTACTGCTGCTATTGCGGCGCCTTCGGGCACCGCGCGGACAACTGCCGCTGGAATCGCGGCGTACGACTGGCGAGGCCACTATGAGCAACGGCCACGGCACTTGCTTGAAGTGCCGGCGCGATGTCCAGGTGTTTGGCTCGCGCTGGTGCAAGCACTGCTACTACCCCGGCATAGACGACACATATCAGCGGTACCGCGACATGATCGAGGAGGGGTACACGCGCTACCAGGCGAAAGTGATGTCCGGCTGGGGCGACCCGGACGAGGCGAGGGAGGACTGAGCATGGCAGCGCTCTACAAGGAGTTCACGCTGAAGAGCCCGGGCATCTGGCCCTTCATCGTCTCGTTCGTCAAGGCCAACGCCAAGGCGTGCGCCGACAAGGGCCAGCCGCTGCGCATCATCGTCACGGCCGACGAGCGCCGGCGCACGCGTGAGCAGAACGCCTTCTACTTCGGCGTGGTGCTGCGCGACATCGGCGAGCAGGCGTGGGTCGACGGCCAGCAGTTCAGCCCGGCGGCCTGGCACGAGCACCTGGCCGAGCTGTTCGCCCCGCGCGAGGAAATGCGGCTGCCCGACGGGAAGCTGCACAGCCGGCGCAAGTCGACGTCGGAGTTCACGGTGGGGGAGTTCAGCGAGTACCTGGCCAAGGTCCAGGCGCACGCGGCCAACGAGTTCGGAGTTTCATTTGACGGGGTGCACGCATGAGCGCGAACAGCAAGATCGAGTGGACGGACCACACCTTCAATCCGTGGGAGGGCTGCCAGAAGGTCGGGCCCGGCTGCGACCACTGCTACGCCGAGACGCGGAATGCCCGCTTCGGTGGCGGCGTGGCCGTCAACTGGGGCCCGGGCGCGCCGCGGCGCCGGACAAGCGCTGCCAACTGGCGCAAGCCGCTGGCCTGGAACTCAAACCATGACGCCTTCTTTGCAGAGCATGGCCGCAGGCAACGCGTGTTCTGCGCGTCGCTGGCGGACGTGTTCGACAACGCGGTCAGCGTCCAATGGCGATACGACCTGCTGCGCTTGATCATGGACACGCCCAATCTGGACTGGCTTCTGCTGACCAAGCGGATCGGCAATGCCGCTGGGATGCTGGAGCAGGCAATGCGCGCGCTCACGATCCAGCGCGAGGGATGGGCGGACAACTACCTGCCCAACGTCTGGATCGGCGCGACTATCGTCAACCAGGCCGAGGCCGACCGCGACATTCCGAAGCTGCTGGCGGTGCCGGCGCGCGTGCGGTTCCTGAGCATGGAGCCGCTGCTCGGGCCGGTGGAATTCTCGAATGTCAGCCGACGCTCGGACGCGGTAAGGGTGATGGGCCAGCGCGCGCTCGGCGGAATCGACTGGGTGATCGTCGGCGGCGAGAGCGGCCCAGGCGCGCGGCCGATGCACCCGGACTGGGCCCGCAGCCTGCGCGACCAGTGCGCCGCGGCCGGCGTGCCGTTCTTGTTTAAGCAGCACGGGGAGTGGGCGCCCGGTGCGGGCGACTTCGGCGCCGGCCGCTTTGAGACGGCTGCGGTGGCGCACGACGGCCGCGTCGCTGCGGGCGGTTTCGATGCTGGTGCATACCCGGCAGGCGCTGCCGCTTCAGACGGATGGGCCATGGTTCACCGGGCCGGCAAGAGGGCCGCCGGCCGTCTGCTCGACGGCATGCAGCACGATGGGTTTCCGGTATGACGCTGCGAATCGTACCGATCAGCTTCGCGGAGGCCAATGCATTCGTGCGCCAGCACCACCGCCACCATCGGCCGCCCGTCGGCTGCAAGTTCTGCGTCGCGGTGGCGGCTGGCGGGCTCGTGGTGGGAGTGGCGCAAGTGGGCCGGCCAGTAGCCCGAGCCCTGGATGACGGGTGGACGCTGGAGGTGAACAGGCTTTGCACCGACGGACACCGAAATGCATGCTCGATGCTTTACGCCGCAGCATGGCGAGCGGCGCGGGCGCTGGGCTTCCGAAAGCTGATCACCTACACGCTGCAGGAGGAGGGTGGGGCTTCGCTCCGAGCTGCAGGGTGGCGCGTGGTCGGAGAGTCGGCCGGCGGCAGTTGGGATTGTCCGAGCCGGCCCCGCGTCGACACCCATCCGCTGCAGGGAAAGCTACGCTGGGAGGCCGCATGACGCTCCCAGCCTACATGTTCCGCGACCCGGCGGTGGTCTATGAGCAGACCGAGGCCCGCAGCTGCAAGGGCTGCCGCTGGGAGAAGTCGGCCCGCCTGATGGGCACCACGCACACTGTCTGCACCAAGCTGCTGCCGGGCGGCAAGCGGCGCCAGCACGGCCGGCGCTGCCAAAGTTTCAATGACGGGGAGAAGTGAAATGAAGGTATCTGAATTGGAAGGCGCATTGCTGGATCTCTGGGTGGCGATTGCGGAGGGCGAACGGCAAGCCCCAGAGCATCTGGCACCGGATCCTGACACCGGCCGCTACTGGATGCAGCAGGGCAGCTATGGCAGCGTGAAGGAATGCCCGCGCTACTCGAGCGACTGGGCAGCGGGCGGGCCGATCATCGAGCGCGATGAAATCTTCCTGAATCCGCCCGGTGCGGTCCACTACAACGGTGGCCCGAACAACGGCTGGAAGGTCTACGGACACTGGCGCGCCACGGTCTCGGCATCCACTCGCACGCTGCCGCCGCGGAACGAAATTCAGGAAGCGCTCAACGTTCGACCGGTCGGGCGCGGTGCTGGCGCGACGGTACTGGTCGCTGCCATGCGCGCGAAGGTGGCGAGCCACTACGGCGAAGAAGTCCCGGAGGTGGCCCATGGATAAGCCGATGTTCGCAGACGTCTCGCACGCCCTGCACGTGTCCTACCTGGTGCTGTCGCTGCCGCCGCGGCAGAAGGCGCCGTTCCGCAACATGCTGATCCAGCTGCTGGAGGCGATCGACGAGCCGACGGCCGCGCAGGAGAAGTGGCTGGCCGAGCTGCGCGGGCCGGCGGGGGAGTTCGATCCCGACCGGCTGACCATGGACGAATACCGGGCCCAGTACGCCATGATCACCGACGCGGCCAAGACCAGGCTGCCGAGCCCAGAGTACGCCGCGGTGCTGGCGCGCTACGGTCACGGGCAGGAGAAGCTGGCCGGCTGCAAGCGCCTGGCGCTGTATGCGCGCCGGTCGTGCGGCATCACCGCCGGCACGCTGCTGCTGGACCTGACGGCCCGGCACTACCTGCCGAAGCAGCTGCGCAGGGATCTGACGTTCCGGGCGCTGGCCGACAAGCACAAGGCCGACCAGACGCGGGTGTTCCGCGCGGCGAAGTGGATGGAGGCGAATTTCCGCGCGCTGGAGAACCTGGCGCTGGAGCGGTTGGAGCCGTCGTTCGTGGCCCACGGGTTGGTGCCGGACCGTACAGCGTGCGATTCGGCGGAATCCGTTGCAGCGTAAGGGATGGCGGTAGAAAAGGACTTGCGTTTTTGAAACAAGCGGTATAGATTTCTCCCAGACTCGCAGCAATAGCGCCCAAGGCCCCCTCTACAGGGGGCCTTGTCATTTCCGCGATCCTTGGCATGATTTATCCGCCATTACAGCCAAGGAGATTTCAATGGAAAGTCAGGCAATCACAAGCTACATGGAGATTGGTCGGCAGATCGACAATTGCGCTTCCATGCTCATCGACTGCCTGCTGGAACGCGGCATATTCAAGAGCGACGCAGAGGGCCGCTCATCGACCGTATCTGCTGAAGCAATCGACGGCGAGCAATATTCACTGACCGTCGATGCCCATCATGTCCGGCTTGTAGGCAACACACGGCATGTCTTCTACAAGGATCAATTTGGCTCCCAGCACCTTATTGGCGCCATCGAGTTCCGTGTACAGGGCATTAGTGGTGAGCTGGAAAAAGACCCTCTGCTGAGGGTGTACGTCGACGATCAGGGCGGTTGCGGTTGGCGGAAGGTGGGCGAGGTCCATCGCACTATTCCGACCAATCAGAGTTTCGCTGCCGCGATGCGCGCTGCTATCTTTCAGGAGCTTGCCGGGCGGGTATTGGAACGCTTGAAACAGCAGCCTCTCTCTGATCAGGCGATAGGATTTATGGATCTGGGTTGAAATCTAGATCGTCAACAGAAGCCCGCTTGGCAAACGCCTCGCGGGCTTTTTTCTTTTCGGTCTCGAGCAGTCGAGCCACCCCCGGCCGGCGGTGGGGCAAAACACCGGCAGCTGCTGACGCGGTGACAAGCCGGTCTCCTTCCTGCGGCGCGGCAACGCAGGTCTTTTTAGGCGGTGGGCAGCAGCACCCCAACATTCATGCACCGGAGTCGATGCCTTGGCGCCGCCTCCTGCGGACTTTCCCTATGGCACGGCCATCCACCTACAAACCTGAGTTCGCCGAGCAGGCCCGCAAGCTCTGCCTGATGGGCTGGACGGACAAGGATCTGGCCAAGTTCTTCGAGGTCACGGAGCGGACGATCAACCGGTGGAAGATCGACTACCCCGAGTTTTGTCAGTCTCTTACACGCGGGAAGGTCATGGCCGACGCCGAGGTTGCCGCCGGGATGTACGAGCGGGCCCGTGGCTTCCGCCATCCTGACGTGCAGGTCCTGGTGGTGGGCGGGAAAGTCCGGAAGGTGAAGGTCGAGAAGATCTACCCGCCGGACGTGCGCGCCGGCGAAGTCTGGCTGCGCAACCGCCAGCCGGCGCTGTGGCGCCGCGATCCCGATCCGAAGGACGCCGACGAGGCGCCGCAGCCGGTGCGGGTGGTGGTGGAGGTGAAGGATGCCAGTCGCCCGGAGCCAGGCGAGGAGACCTGATGCCGTCCCTGAATACGCCCCAGGCGCAGTTCCTGGCCCTGCCGCACAAGTTCAAGGCGTTCGTCGCCGGCTTTGGCTCTGGCAAGACCTGGGTGGGCTCGTCTGGCCTGTGTCAGCACGCCTGGGAGTTCCCGCGCATCAATGCCGGCTACTTCGCGCCGACCTATGGCCAGATTCGGGACATCTTCTACCCGACGATCGAGGAAGTGGCTTCCGACTGGGGCCTGATCGCAAAGGTGAACACCTCCAACCGCGAGGTGCACATTTACAGCGGCCGCCAGTACCGCACGACCATCATCTGCCGGTCGATGGACGACCCGGGCAAGATCGTCGGCTTCAAGATCGGCAAAGCGCTGGTCGACGAGCTCGACGTCATGCGCAAGATCGAGGCGCAGACGGCTTGGCGCAAGATCATCGCGCGGATGCGCCAGGTGGCGCCCGGCCTGCTGAACGGCATCGACGTCACGACGACGCCGGAGGGCTTCAAGTTCGTCTACGAGCAGTTCGTCAAGGCGGTGCGGGAGAAGCCGGAGCTGGCCAGCTTATACGGCCTGGTGCAGGCCAGCACGTACCAGAACGCCAAGAACCTCCCGGATGACTACATCGACTCGCTGCGCGCGAGCTACCCGCCTCAGCTGATCGCGGCGTACCTGCGCGGCCTGTTCGTGAACCTGACCAGCGGCTCGGTCTATCCGAACTTCGACCGCCGGTTGAACCACACCGACGAGGCGATGGAGCCAGGCGAGCCTCTGCACGTCGGCATGGACTTCAACGTGTTGAAGATGGCGGCCGTGGTCTACGTGGTACGGAAGGGCGAGCCGCGCGCGGTGGGTGAACTGACCGACGTGCGGGACACGCCCGCCATGGCGAAGCTGCTGAAAGAGCGGTTCAAGGACAAGGGCCACCATGTGAAGGTCTACCCGGACGCCAGCGGCCAGAACACGAGCAGCAAGAATGCTTCCGAGTCAGATCTGTCGATTCTGAAGGGCGCGGGCTTCCAGATCGAGGTCAACCCGACCAACCCGGCCGTCAAGGACAGGCTCAACTCGGTGAATGCCCTGATCCTGAATGACCAGGGCGAGCGCCGGTTCAAGGTGAATACGCGCCTGTGCCCGGTCTACACGGAGGCGCTGGAGCAGCAGCCCTACGACAAGAACGGCGAGCCGGACAAGTCGACCGGCCACGACCACGTGAACGACGCCGGCGGCTACCCGTTGGTCAAGCTCTGGCCGATCGTCAAGCGCACGGCGAAGGTGACCTCCCTGCGCGCATAACCCGACCACACCATGGCAAAAGAAGTTCGAAAGGAGTCCACGGCCGTCGCGGCGATGAAGATGTCGCTGCCGCTGATCCGGGCGCTGCTGGGCGGCACGGGTGCCATGCGGGCTGCCGGCAAGGATTATCTGCCGCAGTGGCCGAACGAGGAGCAGAAGAGCTACGAGGCGCGCCTGGCCGTCGCCACGCTGTTCCCGGCGTACAGCCGGACAGTGGAAGTGCTCGCCGGCAAGCCGTTCTCCAAGCCGCTGACGCTGGGTGACGACGTGCCGACCCGGATTCAGGAGTGGTGCGAGGACATCGACCTGCAGGGCCGGAACCTGCATTCGTTCGCCGCCAACCTGTGCGAGGAGGCGCTCGGCCCGGGGCTGTGCGGCATCCTGGTCGACTTCCCGACTACCGAGGGCCAAGGGCTGCGCACCCAAGCTGCCGAGCAGGCGGCCGGCGTCCGCCCGTACTGGATCGAGGTCAAGCTGGACAATCTGCTCGGCTGGCGATCGAAGCGCGTCAACGGCGTGGACATGCTCACGCAGCTTCGTCTGCTGGAGACGGTCACCGAGGATGACGGCGAGTTCGGCGAGAAGCACGTCGAGCAGGTCCGGGTGCTCACGCCGGGCGCCTGGGCAACGTACCGGAAGGACGAGGGCAGCACCGACAAGGACGATTGGATCCTGCACCTGCAAGGCACCACCACGCTGAAGGTGATCCCGTTCGTCCCGGTCTATGGCAAGCGCAAGGCCTTCATGATCGGCGTGCCGCCGCTGCTGGACCTGGCGCACATGAACGTCGAGCACTGGCAGTCGAAGAGCGACCAGCAGACCATCCTGCACGTCGCTCGGGTGCCGATCCTGTTCGCCAAGTTGCTGGGCAACGAGGTCGAGATCACAGTGGGCGCCAACTCGGCGGTGAAGGCCGAGGACCGCGACGCGGACATGAAGTTCGTCGAGCACGGCGGCCAGGCCATCGAGGCCGGCCGCAAGTCGCTGCTGGATCTGGAAGACCAGATGCGCCAGGCCGGCGCCGAGCTGCTGGTCATCAAGCCGGGCAACATCACCGAGTCGCAGACGCTGGCCGACAACGAGCAGGGCGCCTGCGCGCTGCAGCGGATTGCCGGTGACCTCGAGGACGCGATCGACGCCGCGCTGCAGTTCACCGCCGAGTGGGTGGGCGAGGCCGAGGGCGGCCACGTCACCGTGTTCAAGGACTTCGGCGCCGCCACGCTGGCCGAGGCCTCCGCCGACCTGCTGCAGAAAATGAACGTGGCCGGCACGCTGTCCGACGAGACGCTGTTCGAGGAAATGCAGCGCCGCGGAATGATCCGTCCGGACTTGAAGTGGGAGGACGAGCAGATCCGGCTTGGCACGCCTACCCCGGGCCGGGCGCCCATGACCGCGTAAGCCATGAAGAACCTGTCGGACATCCTTGCCGCGCTCGCCGTCGAGCGTCAGCTGGACCTGAACCGGGTGCTCGGGCACGAGGCCAACCTAGTGCTGACGGTCATGGAATCGCTGCTCGACGACGTCGAGGCGAAGATCGGTGCGCGGCCGCTGACCGAGTATCAGAAGGCGCGGCTGAATCAGCTGCTGTCCGACGTCCGCGATCTGGTGATCGACCGGTACGAGTCGCTGCAGGGCAACCTGTTCGACGACCTGAAGGATCTGGCGCAGCAGGAAGCTAGGTGGGTGCTGTCGAGCACCAACGGCACCGTCGGCGTCGATCTGATGCGCGCGCTGGCGCCGACCTCGACGCTGAAAGCGTTGGTCGACACAGGCCTGTTCCAAGGCGCGCCGCTGGGCGACTGGCTGGACCGGCAGGCCGCTGATACCGCGTTCCGGTTCGCCAACGAGATCCGGCTGGGCGTGGCGGCTGGCGAGACCAACGCCAACATCGTGCAGCGCATCGGCGGCTCGACGCGCAAGGGCCTGACCGGCGTGATCGAGACGAGCCGCCGCAATGCGGATGCCCTGGTGCGCACCGCGGTGCAGACAGTCAGCACCCGGGCGCGCAACCTGACGTGGCAGGCCAATGACGACATCGTCAAGGGCAAACAGCAGGTCAGCACGCTGGACGGCCGCACGACCGATACCTGCATCGCCTACGCCGGCGCGTCGTGGAACCTGGAGAACAAGCCGATCAACGGCACGAAGCTGCCCTACAACGGCGGCGTGCCCCGGCATTGGGGCTGCCGGAGCACCGAGATCCCGATTCTGAAGACGTACCGGGAATTGGGGCTGGATGCCGACGAGTTCACGCCCACCACGCGCGCCAGTATGGACGGCCAGGTCGCGGCTGACCTGACGTTCGCTGACTTCCTGTCCGACAAGAGCACCGCCTTCCAGAACGAGGTGCTGGGCAAGGGCAGGGCGGCGCTGTGGCGCGAGGGAAAGATCACGCTGCAGCAGCTGCTGGACCAGCGCGGCAACCCGCTGACGCTCGATCAGCTACGAGCGAAGTACGACCAAAGTAGGGAGTAGCTCAAGGTTCTAAGCAATAGCGCCGATAGTGGCTTCTTGAATAGGAGCCATGCCACTATGAAATCCACGGTTGGAAAGCTTGCAATTGCGACTTTGGCTGCGCTGGCCTCTGCCAACACTGCTAGAGCTGACGAAGTACGGAATCTCCTGGGCGGTTATGAGATTCGGAAGAACGGCACGCCCATTTCTGGTTACAGCTGGGCCATGGTTCCCAGAGTCGGTCAAACTTCGACTGCCGGCTCCACGGATCGAGTGGGTGTTGCGAAGGCATGTGGCGAGAGCTTGTCCTCGGTCCAACTGTTCGCCGGGCGTACCGTAACGCTGAAGCTGGTTTCCTTCGACCGAGGAAGCGCCAAATTACTGGCGGATGTAGCGATTGGTGAGATCACCGGCGAGGGAACGTATCCCATGGATGGCTGCACGGCAACCGGTCCGATAGTCAAGCAGATCCGGAAGCAAGTGCTTTTTAACGTGGTGGATGGTGGTAAGCAGGAGCTTCCACTGGAAGGTGGCTACACCCTCGTGGTGGGCTACAAATTGCATGTGCACTGAAGGCGTCGTGCCTCTCTACTAGGACCAACTACCCGGGCGCTGGCAAAAGCGCCCGCTTCATTTGAGGCCTCGGTTGAACCCGAGGCCTTTTTTCTTGCCCAGCGCGGTGGATGCCGCCGGGCGCATCGCGGCGGATGCCGCACCAGCATGCGGGCGGATGCCCCAAGGAAAGTCACCATGCCATTCAAGTACGACGAAGCCGGCAACATCGTTCTCCAGGAAGTCAGCGGCAAGAAACTGCCCGTGTTCATCGGCGCCGACGGCAAAGAAGCGCCGTTCGATGGCGACAGCACAGTTGCGACCATCTCCCGTCTCAACGGCGAGGCCAAGAGCCACCGCGAGCGGGCAGAGAGTGCCGAGGCTACCCTGAAGACCTTCGAAGGCATCACCGACCCGGCAGCGGCCATCAAGGCGCTGACGACGGTGAAGAACCTGGACGACAAGAAGCTGGTGGATGCCGGCGAAGTCGAAAAGGTGAAGGCCGAGGCGATCAAGTCGGTGGAGGAGAAGTACGCCCCTGTCGTGAAGAAGGCCGAAGACCTTGAGGCGCAGCTGAACTCCCACCTGGTCGGTGGCGCGTTCTCGCGCTCCAAGTTCATCGCCGAGAAATTTGCCGCTGAAGGCCCGGCCGGCGTGGAGATCGCGCAAGCGCTCTTCCACAACCGGTTCAAGGTCGAGGATGGCAAGGTCGTGGCCTACGACGCAGCAGGCGGCAAGATCTACTCGCGCACGCGACACGGCGAACTGGCCGATGCCGAGGAAGCGATCGAGATCATGGTCGACGCGTATCCGCACAAGGCGCACATCCTGAAGGGATCGGGCGCTTCCGGTGGCGGTGCGCAAGGCGGCGGTGGTGGCACCGGTGGCAAGAAGACGATCACGCGTGCGCAGTTCACGCAGCTCAGCCCGTCGGATCAGGCTGCCGCTGCTCGGGACGCAAACACGGTGATCACCGACTAGGCAATCTGCCAAGCAATCCTCGGGCCGCACATCGCGGCCTTTTCCTTTTTGAGGGTCAAATCATGAAGAGCACTTTCTCCAAGCTGCGCCTGATGGCGCTGGCGGTGGTGTCGTTCGTCGTCGCCCTGTACCCGGTGGCGACCGTGGCCAAGGTCGCGTCCCGCCTGTTCGAGCTGATGGAAGACGCGGTAACGCGGCCGCCGCAGCGTGGCATGATCGCCGGCGCCAACGTTCTGACGCCGCTGATCCCGACGCTGTACGAGGCGCTGAATGTGGTGTCGCGTGAAATGGTGGGTTTCATCCCCGCCGTGAGCCGCGACAGCAATGCCGAACGTGCCGCGGTGGGCCAGACCGTGCGCGTGCCGCTGGCAGAAGCCGGTGCGCTCGAGGACATCACCCCGGGTGCGACGCCTGCGAACAGCGGTGACACCACGCCTGGCTACGCGGACATCGTGATCTCGAAGTCCAAGGCCGCGCCGATCCGCTGGAACGGCGAAGAGCAGAAAGCTGTGGGCTCGACCGGAACCTACAACAAGATCCTCGCCGACCAGTTCGCCGACGGCATGCGCAAGATCGTCAACGCGATGGAAGTGGATCTTGCCATCGCCGCGAAGCTTGGCGCGTCGCGCGCCTACGGTACCGCCGGCACCACGCCGCTCGGCACCGCTGGCGACCTGTCCGACCTGGCCGGCGTTGCGCGGATCCTGGACGACAACGGCGCGCCCGTCGTCGGTCGCCAGATCGTCTTCAACTCGGCGTCGATCGCGAACCTGCGTGGCAAGCAGTCGGTGCTGTTCAAGGTGAACGAGGCCGGTTCGAGCGACATGCTGCGCAACGGCATGACGGATCTGCTGCAGAACATGGCCGTGCGCTACTCGGCCGGCATTGCGCAGCACGTCAAGGGTACCGGCGCGAGCTACGTGACGTCTGGCGCGACTGCCGTTGGCGTGCGCGACATCGCCCTGGTGACCGGTACCGGCACGGTGCTGGCGGGCGATGTGGTCACTTTCGCGGCCGACGCGAACAACAAGTACGTCGTCGGCACCGGCGTTGCTGCACCGGGCACCATCAGCCTTAACCGTCCTGGCGCGCAGATCGTCATCCCGACCGGCAACGCCCTCACCGTCGGCAACAGCTACACCGGCAACTTCGCCTTCAGCCGCAACGCTCTGGTGCTGGCTTGCCGCGCGCCGGCTGTGCCGGAGGGTGGTGACTCGGCCGACGACGCCATGATGATCACGGATCCGGTGACTGGCCTCAGCTTCGAGGTGCGCGTGTACCGCCAGTACCGCCAGGTCAAGTTCGAGATCTGCATGGCCTGGGGCACGCAAGCGATCAAGTCGGAGCACATCGCCCTGCTGCTGGGCTGATGCAAAGCCGGGGCCTTCGGGTCCTGGCTCCTGAACTGGAGAATCCACATGTCCGAACTGATTCCGGTCGAACTGGCCGGCGAGTACCTCGAAGTGCATCCGACCACCTTTGCCGCCCACGAGGCGCTGGGTTGGCGCAAATGCGAAAAGCGCGAGGTTGAGCAACCATCGCCCACGCGTGCCGATCTCGAAGAAGCCCTGAGCCGGCTGCCCGACGACTACAACGATCCAGATTTCGTGGTGAACGGTATGCGTCGGCACTTCGGCGACGTGTTCACCGATGCCGACAAGGCGCGCGTGCGCGAACTGGTCAAGCCGGCGGACAAGAAGCCGTCGGACGGCCTGACCGTCGACGAGCTGAAAGCTGCCCTGACCGAGAAAGGCATCCAGTTCCAGAGCACCGCGCTGAAGGCTGACCTGCAGGCGCTGCTGGATGGCACGACCCAACCAACCGAGTAACGGCACATGACCATCGACACCAATCCTGGCAGCCCGACGGCCGACAGCTACGTGTCGGTGGCCGAAGCCGACGCCTACTGGTCGAAGCGGCCTGGCAGTGCCTGGGGCGCTGCCGCCGAAGCCGCGCGCGAAGGCGCGCTGGTCCGCGCGACGGGCTACGTCGACGCGACTTATGACTGGCGCGGAACGCGCGCAACCGCGGTGCAGGCGCTGGACTGGCCCCGCTATGACGTCGTGTTGGACGGCTACCCGCTGGATGGCACCACGATCCCGGCCCGGGTGAAGGACGCCGTCTGCGAGATGGCGCTGAAGGCGCTGGCCGGTGACATCTCCGCCGACGTCTCGCCGCAGCAGGTGGTCGAGCAGACCGTCGGGCCAATCACCCGCAAGTTCGCGCCGAACGAGCGCAACGGCGGGCAGAAGCAGTACCCCTACGTTGATTCCCTGCTGCGAGGCCTTGTGTCAGGCGGCAGCGGTCAAATCAGGCTGACCCGCGCATGAACAAGATCCAGCACCCGTCCAACAATGACGTACTCGGCGCGCCCGCCGGCTGGAATCAGAGAGAACTGCCCGTCTCGGCGCTACCGATTACGCGCAGGGATGTTGCTGGCCAGCCGGCTGTGGTTTCGTACTGGAAACCGACAGCCGAAGAGCTTGCGGCCCTGAACGCTGGTGCCTCGGTTGCCCTGTGGGTAATCGGACAGAGCATGCCGCCTGTGGCGCTGGAGGTCGACCTTTGAGCGACAACACCTTCATCCACCGCGATGCCTTCAACCTGCTGTGCGGCGACCGCATCGGATACGGCATGAGCCGTTCGGTCTTCTCCAGCCGGCTGCTACCAGATTGTGTGGTCAAGGTCGAGGAAGACGCCGGCCGCTTCCAGAACGTCGTCGAGTGGGAGACCTGGCAGCGCGTGCAGGGTACCGACTTCGAGAAGTGGTTCGCGCCGTGCCGGTGGATCAGCCCGAACGGGTGCGTCCTGGTGATGGCGCGGACCACTCCAGCAGTCGACTTCCCAGAGAAAATGCCGGTCTTCCTGTGCGACTTCAAGCGCACGAACTACGGCCTCTATGATGGCCGCCTGGTCTGCCATGACTATGGCACCAGCCTGATCTTCGAGCACGGCATGTCGAAGCGCATGCGCAAAGCGGAATGGTGGGACGCATGAGCTTCTATGACGAGATGGCCGCGCTGGCCGATGAGCTGCTGCGCGAGTTCGGCAAGGCGCTGACGCTGCGCCGCGTGGTGCAGGGTGCCTACGACCCGGGCAGCGGCACTGCGACAGAGACGGTCACCGATTACCCAGGCACCGGCGCGCTGTTCGACTACGAGACGCTGGGAGCCGGGCAGACCTGGATTCCCAGCACGCTGATCGAGGGGGGCGACAAGCAGTGTCTGCTGTCGCCGGCGGCCATGCCGCTGCCGGCCACTGGCGACCAGCTCGTGGATGGCGCCGAGGTCTGGCAGGTGCAGAACGTTAAGGCGGTCAATCCGGCCGGCACGCCGGTGCTGTACGAGCTGCAGCTTCGCAAATAGGTGGCTTTAAGCAGAGAGCGATGCAAGAAGCGGCTGTGCAAGCCCGGCCAGCGAACTGGCAATGGAGAGTCCGGTCTCAAAGCCCTGAATGTGCTTCCAGAGGCGAGAGCGCTTCACGATTTCGACGCGCTCCTCCGAACCTCGTGCTGGCGTGTTTGCAAGCGCATTGAGAGCATCTCTCAATGCATCTTCCGGCAGAGGTGCGGAAAGCTTGAAGCGCTGCGTCAATTCGGTGTTGAACTGGGCTAGCGGGGCAACGTGGATGATGTTGTCGAAGGTCGCGTTGTCAATGCTGGCCCCTTCAGCGACATCAAGAAACTCCTCGACTCCAATGCCGGATGAATTCCGCACGCTGAGCGTGCCCACTCTGCCCTTGATCTTGAAAGCGGTCGCCACCTGATTCTCCTTGTTGAAGTTGATGCAATGACGAATCTTGCCACTATTCCAAACGGCACCCGTCGTCGATTTGTTGTGAAAGGGGCACATTGATGGCCACCAACGACGAATTCCGTCGCAAGTTCGCCGCGTTCGTTGAGCGCGCCAAAGGCAACCAGGAGCTGGTCGTGCGCAAGGTCTCGCTGGACCTGATGACCAGCCTGGTGATGAAGTCGCCCGTCGACACCGGCCGCTTCCGCGGGAACTGGCAGGTGCAGTACACCCTGACGCCGAGCACGCGCGAGCTTCTGGACAAGTCCGGCGCCGCGGCCATCTCTGCGGCGCGCGCGGGCCTGCAGGGCCTGAACATCGGCGAGACGGCATACCTGGTCAACCATCTGCCGTACGCCATCCCGCTCGAATACGGGCATTCCAGCCAAGCGCCGGGCGGCATGGTGCGTATAACGCTGGGCGAGTTCGACCAGTACCTGACCCGCGCAGTAGGAGCGCTGAAGAAATGAGCAACGACGCTGTCCGCAAGGCGCTGGAGACCCGCCTGAATGCCATGGCGCCGGCGCTGGCCACCGCCTGGCAGAACGTCCAGTTCACCCCGGCCCTCGGCGTCCCATACCAGCGCGCGGACCTGCTGCCCGGTGCGCCCGAGAACCCGGCCTTCGGCGACTACTACCGCGAGGTGGGCGTGTTCCAGGTGTCGCTGATGTACCCGCAGGGCGCCGGGCCGGGCGCGGCGGACGCGCGTGCCAAGGCCGTCCGCGAATGGTTCAGCCGCGGCACCACGCTGGTTGCCGATGGCATCGAGGTGGTGATCCAGCGCACGCCGGCCATTGCCGCCGGGTACGCCGACGGCGACCGCTGGCGGGTGCCCATCAGCATCCAGTACTTCGCCAGCGCCTGACGCCGGCCCGACTCTTCAACGCCTCGCCTTGCGCGGGGCTTTTCTTTTTGGAGCAAGAAAATGCCCATCGCCAAGGGGTTGTTCAAGCAGCTGCGGTACAAGCTGCAGACGGGGCAGGGGATTGCGGCCGGAACCACCGGCGGCCAGATCCTGCGCCGCGTCACGTCCGACATCTCGCTGAACAAGGACACCTACCAGTCCGAGGAGATCCGCTCCGACCAGCAGATCGCCGACTTCCGCCACGGCGTGCGCCGCGTGGCCGGCACGGTCAACGGTGAAATCTCGCCGGGTACGTATGCCGACCTGATCGCCGCCATCCTGCGCCGCGACTTCGCCGCGGTGGCTGCCATCACCGGCGCCAGCATCACCATCGCCCTGGGCTCCTTGCTGGGCAGCGTGCAGACCTACACCGTGACGCGCGCCGCTGGCTCGTACCTGACCGACGGCATCAAGGCGGGGGATGTCGTGCGGCTGACGGCCGGCACCTTCAACGCCGCGAACCTAAACAAGAACCTGCTTGTGCTGTCCCTGACGGCCACCGCGCTGACGGTGATCCCGCTGAACGGTGTCGCCCTGGTCGCAGAGGGCCCGATCGCGTCGGCCACCGTGTCGGTGCCGGGCAAGAAGACGTTCGTCCCGACCACCGGGCACACCGACAAGTACATCACCTTCGAGCACTGGTTCTCGGACATCAGCCAGTCCGAGCGCTTCACCGACTGCAAGCTGGCCCAGATGGACCTGAACCTGCCGGCGACCGGCATGGCCACGCTGGCGGCGCAGGTGCAGGGCCTGGACATGGTATCGGCCGCCGCGGCGTACTTCGCCGCGCCTGCGGCGGAGACCACTTCCGGCGTGGTGGCGGCTGTCAACGGCGTGCTGCTCGCCGGCGGCGCGCCGGTCGGCCTGGTGACGGGAATGAGCGCGTCGATCAATGCCAACCTGACGGGCGACCCTGTGGTCGGCCAGAACACGCTCCCTGACCTGTACCCGGGTCGCGTCGTGGTCACGGGCCAGTTCACCGCCTACTTCCAGGACGCGGTGCTGCGCGACGCCTTCGTCAACGAGACGGAGATCGGCATCACCGCGGCGCTGACCACCGGCAACACGGCCGCTGCCGACTTCCTGGCGCTGACCATGTCGCGCGTGAAGCTGGGCGGCGCGGCGAAGGACGACGGCGAGAAGGGTCTGATCCAGACCTTCCCGTTCCAAGCGCTGCTCAACGGCGCCGGTGGCGCGGGCACCGCCAACGAGAAGACCACCATTTCGGTGCAGGACTCGCTCGCGTAAGACGGGCATCCGCGGGACAGAGCTCCCACCCATGGGAAATTCGCGGGCCGGCATGTGCTGGCCCGCATCTTTTTGGAGCAGACGATGGAACAGAACACCGCGGCGACGACGCGCTCGATCGCATCCCTGAACCTGGTGCAAGCCAGCGAGATTGGCTACGAGTTCGAGGTCAAGAACTCGGACGGCATCGGCCTGGGCGTCTTCATCACCGTACGAGGCGACCACTCGGACACGGTCAAGGCCGCCAACCGCAAGCAGATCAACGAGCGCAGGGAACGTGCTTACGTGGCAGCCAAGAAGGGCGAAAGCCTCGGGCCGGAAGCGGTCGAGGACGACGAAGCGCGGGCCATCGCCGGCGCTGTGCTGCGCACGGTATCTTGGCGCGGGCTCGATGAACCCTGCTCGCCGGACAACGCGCGCCTGCTGTACACGGTCAACCCGGAAGTGCGCGCTCAGGTCTACGCCGCCGCGGCCGAGTCCGCAAATTTTTTGAAGGTCTGACGGCCGACATCGTTGCGTATGCAGAGCATCAGGTAGCGCTGGACGAGCGCCTTCCTGATGGCTCGACCGTCAGGCAGAACCTCGAATCGGTCGCGCGCCAGAGCGGGCGACGACCGGAAGGGCTCGATGGACCGGAGTTGCCCCCGGCCGGCTTCCAGCTCTGGGAGTGGTTCATGGAGCTGAACAACACCAGGCCGGCTGGCATGGGCATGTCGCCCATCACCTACACCGACATTCACGCCTTCTTCACCATGATCGGCGAGCGGCCCGCGCGCTGGCAGCTTGACGCCATCCGGCGGCTCGATTGCGTGGTGCTGAGGGCCGCCAACAAACGCAAGGCATAGCATGGACATCGCATCCCTCGGCATCGCCATGGACACCTCCGGGCTGACGCGGGGGGAAGCTGCGCTCAACCGGACGACCCAGTCGGCCAACCGAACCGCCGATGCCATGGACAAAGTCGGCGCGAGCGGTGACAAGGCGTCGGCTGGGATCGGCGGCACCGGCGCGGCGGCGGCAGGCGCCAGCACGTCGCTGAACCGGTACGAGCAGTCGGCGCAGCAGGCCGGAAAGGCCATGGGCGATCTGGAGCGTCAGTCGCGTTCCTTTGGGGACTCCCTGAAAGATCTCGCGATCGGTGCGACTGCGGTCAATGCTGTTGCGCAGTCGGTGCGCGGCCTGGTGGACGGCCTGATGGAGATCCCCACGTCGGTTTTCTCCAGCGTGCGCGGCTTCGCCGAGCTGCAGGCACAGGTCGACAAGATCACCGTCGGCCTGAAGTTCGCCAACGGTGGGGAAGCGTCGGCCGGTGCACGCGACCTCGGGTTTCTTCGCGAAGAGGCAAACCGTCTGGGACTGGACCTGAGCGTCGCATCGGCATCGTTCGTGAAACTGGCGGCTGCCGCGCGAGAGACGACGCTTGAAGGGAAGGGCGCACGGGAAATCTTCCTGGCGGTCAGTGAAGCCGCAACCGTCATGCACCTGTCGTCGGCGGAAGCCGAGGGCGCGCTGATGGCTGTCGGTCAAATGATCAGCAAGGGCACCGTTCAGGCAGAAGAACTGCGCGGCCAGCTCGGCGAACGCTTGCCCGGCGCCTTCCAGATCGCCGCGCGCGCCATGGGCGTCACCACTGCCGAGCTGGGCAAGATGCTCGAGCAAGGCCAAGTACTGTCCGATGACTTCCTGCCGAAGTTCGCCGCTCAGCTTCGCAAGGAACTGGCCGGATCTGTCGAGGAGGCCGCAAACAGCACGCAGGCAGCGCTGGGCCGCATCGACAGCGCCTGGGCCGACCTGAAGCGCACGGTGGCGGACTCCGGGCTCGGGCAGGCGGCAGCTGGCCAGCTCAGCATCCTAACGGACGCCATGAACGACGTCTCCTCGTCGATCCGTCGGGCGAAGGCCGAAGGCGCCGGCTTCTGGGGGCAGTTCGGCGCGGGCGCTGGCTCGGCGCTGTCGTTCCTCAATCCGTCGAATGCGGTCAACTATCGAGCGCAGTCCCTGAAGGGTATGGAGCAGCAGAGGGCCCAGTTGCAGTCCGAGCTGCAGGATCCGTCGCTCGACCGGTTTCAGCGTGGTCAGAAGGGCTACGACCTGATGCAGTTGGAGAAGCGCCTCGCGGAGGCGCGGCGCCAAACGGCAGACGATCAGCAGCGCAACACTCCAAACCTCTCCGATGTCATGGGGCTTGGCGTCGAGGCGGCCCGTGAGAGCGCAGCGGAAGCCCGGGCGCGCAAGTTCCTGACCGACGGAAAGAACCTCACGAAGGCCGAGAACCGGGACAAGGATCTCAAGCAGATCGACGACGAGTTCAAGACGGCCACGGCTGGCATCGAGAAGGGCAGCGACCTATACAACAAGGCTGTCGCCGTGGCCGCAGCGCGAAAGCAGGAGGTGTTGGACAAATTCAACAAGGCGGGCAAGTCGTCTACCGGAGCCGCGGCAGCGCGGCAGAACGAGCTCGGTGGCGAGATCGCCCAACTTGAAGGCATGGCGCGCCAGCGCGAAGCCATCCTCAAGGGGGAGCTGGCTGACCTCGAGACCTTGCGTAACCAAGGGCTACTGGACGAGCGCCAGTACATCGAAAAGAGCTTTGACGCCAAGCAGAAGGCGCTGATCGACGAGCAGGTAATCGCCGAGATGCAGGCGGACGTCGCAGCCGGCCGAAAGCAGCTGGCGGAGCGCGAGCGGTACGCCGCCAAGGTCGAGGAGATTGAGGCGCGCCTTGCCAACAGCGAAAAGGAGCGTGCCCGCGCGCTGAGCGAGGTCTTCAAAAAGCTCGACGACGCGCGCAAGGAGGTAATGCTCAATGTCGACGCCTATGCTGCGTCGCGCCAGCGCGAGTCGTCCCGCGACCTGGCTAGCTTCGGCATGGGTGATAACGCCCGCGAGCTCAACGACATCCTGTCGCGTACCGAGGAAGAGTTCCGGCGCCAGCGCGAGACGCTGACCAAGCGTGCAGCGAAGTCTGGCCTGCTCGACACGAAGCAGTATCGGGATTCGCTGGCCGAACTGGACGCCGCAATGCAGGCCCAGTTGGGCCGCGAACGGGGGTACTTCCAGCAGCGACTTGACTTGCAGGCTGAATGGCAGTTGGGCGCATCCCGTGCGCTGGAGAACTACCGCGACGCCGCAGCCAACGTCGCTGGCCAGACTGAGGATATGGTCAGTCGCGCGTTCGCGAACATGGAGGATGCGCTGGTTGACTTCGCCATGACCGGGAAGCTCAACTTCAGCGACTTCGCACGCTCGGTGATCTCCGACCTGATCCGCATTCAGACGCGCGCGGCAATGTCGGGCATCCTGCAGATGGGGCTGTCGTCGATCTCGAATGTCGCGCTTGGCGCTTACGGGGACGCGACTGGCACCTCCGTGGGCGGCGTCTACGGGCCCCAGACGCAGGCGGGCCTGGACAGCCTGGTCGCCAGTGTCAGCACGCGTGCCTCGGGCGGCGATGTGCAGGCTGGTATGCCTCTGCTGGTGGGAGAGCGCGGCAGGCCCGAGCTATTCGTGCCGGAAGTACCTGGCCGGATCATCCCGGACAACGTGCTGGCTCGGCAAGGTTCGGGCCAGTCCGCGCCAATGTCGGTCGAGGTCCATAACACCTACCACATCGACAGCCGCACAGACCGCTCCGAAATCATCGCCTTCATCGACCAGAAGTCGCGGCAGACGAAAGCGGAGATCTTGGACAGCATGAATCGCGGCGGCGCGTTCTCGCCGAAACGGTAAGCCATGACGACTCTGACGTTCCCTGACGACATCCTGCCGGCGAGTGCCATGTTCGGCCTGCAGTCCAACACCGAGAGCTTCGTCTCACCGCTGAACAGGGCCACGCAGACCGTGGAGCGGCCAGGCGCCCTGTGGAAGGCGCGCCTGAGCTTCACCACCATGAGCCTACAGCAGCAGCGCAAGCTGCAGGGCTTCCTGGCCGCGCTGAACGGCATGGCCGGGCGCGTGTACCTGTGGCCGCATGGGGCACCGATTGCGGACATCGCCGCGTTGCCGGTCGACGCGACGATGGTGCTGAACTTCATGTCGCAGTCGTACCAGGTCAACGTGTCTCCGGTGGTCAACGGCTCCCTGATCGATTTCAACTACCTCCCGTCGAAGTACTGGCCGGCCAGCACGCTTGTGCTGCGCGCCGGCGAGTATCTGGAAGCAGGTGGGGAGCTGAAGATGGTGACGGCAGACGTTGTCAGCGACGCGAGCGGTACTGCGCTGGTGCCGATTGCGCCGTCTTTCCGCAAGGCGCCGGCTGACCTCTCCGCCATCAACATCGACAAGCCGAAAGCGTTCATGCGGTTGGCCAGCGACGTGTGGGAGTTCGTGAGCACGCCAGCATTCCGGCATGAGTCCTTTTCGGTGGACTTCATCGAGGTGCCGACATGACGCGTGCACTCGATAGTGGCAATGTCTCGCTGATAACCGCGGGCCACGTGCCATACGTTTTCTTCGTCCAGCTTGAATTCTCACAGCCGCTGCGGGTCTGTAGCGCTGGCTACAACATGGACTGGAACGGCGCGACGTGGCTGGGCCTTGGCGCGCTGGGGACCATCGAGCCGATCCAGGAGCAGGCGAGCCTGGAGGCAACCGGGGTGCGCCTGACCCTCAGTGGTGTGCCGACCGAGTACGTGTCGATCATGCTGGCCGAGCAGTACCAGGGCAAGGCATGCCGCATATGGTTTGCACCGCTGCGATGGGACTTGCAGCTAGGCTACGCGCCCATCCCGTTGTTCACGGGGCGCATGGACGTTCCCACGATCGACGTCGGCGAGACGGCGTCCATCACGGTGTCTGCCGAGTCGCGGATGGTCGCATGGGACCGGGCGAAGGTGCGGCGCTACAACAACGAGGACCAGCAGAGCCGATACCCGGGTGACCGGGGGTTCGAATTCGTGCCGCAGATGGTCGAGAAGCAGCTGATGTGGGGGCGCTGATGCATCGTTTGGAAGACTGGCCGACTCGGCTTGCCGAGTTCATCGAAGCCCGCCGCGAGCGGGCTTTTTCATGGGGCGACAGCGACTGCTGCCTGTTCGTGTGCGATGCAATCGAGGAGATGACCGGTGCAGATCCGGGCGCGCGCTGGCGCGGCCTGTACGCCAGCGAGAAAGGCGCGCGCCGCGTGCTGCGCGACAACGGCGGCGTGGCTGGCATTGCGACGCTGGTGCTGGGCGCGGCAGTGCCGCCGGCGCTGACCAGACGCGGCGACGTGGTGCTGATCGACACGCCGCAGGGCGAGGCCTTGGCGCTCTGTCTCGGCGCATTGATTGCTGGACAGGGTTCGGAGGGTATCGAGTTCTATCCGATGACCGCGGCGAAGGCCGCATGGAAGACTTAGGAGAAGCCTATGCCTGCAATTCCCGCAGCGGCTGTGGCGGCGGCAGCCTTCAGCGCGGCAGGCGGCGTGGCAGCAGGCACGGCAGCCGTCGTTGCGGCAACGATTGCATACGGTGTTACGTACGCGGTGGTTTCCTTGGCCGTGTCGTTCGCCGTTGGCAGCCTGATGGGCGCAATCTTCAAGCCGCGTACAGCCAATGGCTTCTCGGCCGAGGCTCAGGGCCGGACGCAGATCGTGCGTTCCAACGTCCAGCCGCGCAATATGATCTACGGCCGCGCGATGACATCCGGGCCGCTGGTTTTTGCGGCCAGCACCGATGGGAACGGCAAGAAAAACCAGTTCATGCACCTGGTCGTCGCGCTGGCCGACCACGAGTGCGATGCGATCGAGGAGGTGTATCTGGGGGAGGACCCTGTAGGCGGTCTCGACGCTGGCGGTTTCGTCACCGGAGGCAAGTTCCTGAAGGCATCGGGAGATTCCCGTACGCACTCGAAAACCATCCCCGGCGGCCAGTCTGAAATCACCTATGACCTGGACGAGGCGGTCTACCGGGTGATCTCCGCTGCCGGATACAACGACCTCATGGGCTATGTCCAGGAGTTCGCCTACACGGTTGACTGGTATCAGGGTTCCAAGACTGTCACGGTCCGTGGTATCGATCCGGCTACGCAGGTCGTCGTCATCACCTACGAGGCCCTGCGAACGAAAGCGCTGGTCCGGGTGAAGAAGCACCTGGGAGCACCGGATCAGGCTGCCGACGGCGATCTGGTCGCGGAGGTGCCAGGCTGGACCTGGGATCACCGGCTGAGTGGTGTCTGCTACGTCTATCTGCGGCTGGAGTACGACGCGGACGTCTTCCCGAACGGCCTGCCAAATGTGAAAGCCGTGGTGCGCGGAAAGCGGCTGTACGACCCGCGCACCGGCGGAACCTACTGGTCGCACAACTGGGCCCTTTGCGTCTACGACTACCTGCGGGACGAGCGCGGCTTCGGCTGTACCGACGCTGACATCGACGTCGCATCCGTGATCGCCGCGGCCAACATCAGCGACGAGCCGGTGCAGACCGACACCACGGTGTGGCAGGAGCGCTACCTATGCGACGGCATCGTGATGTCGGACAAGTCGCCGCGCGACAACCTGGCCGAGCTGGTCACAGCAGGTGCTGGTGTGGCGGTGATTGCTGGCGGCGTGTTCCGTGTGTTCGCCGGCGCCTTCGATGTCCCCACGGTCACGCTGACGGAGTCGGACTTGCGCGGGCCGGTGAAGGTTCAGCCGCGCACGTCGCGCAAAGACCTGTTCAACGTGGTGAAGGGCACCTACGTCGATCCGGCGAGGTTCTGGCAGCCCGGAGACTTCCCGGCGGTGCGTAACGCGACCTATGCCGCCAACGATGGCGAGGTGATCGAACGCGACATCGAGCTGCCCTTCACGACCAACACGATCATGGCGCAGCGTATCGCCAAGATCATCCTGGAGCGGTCGCGGCAGAGCATCGTCGTCGAGTTCCCGGCGAAGCTGACTGCGCTGCAGCTGACGGCATACAGCACCGTCAAGATTTCGCTGGCGAAGTTCGGGTGGGCCAACAAGGTCTTCAGGGTGATGGACTGGCGCATGAGCGCCGACGGCGGCGTAGACCTGATCCTGAACGAGGAGGCCGCAACCGTCTACGACTGGAACTTGGGCAATGCCACAGTCATCGACCCAGCCCCTGATACGAACCTGCCGAACCCGTTTGTGGTGGAGCAGCTGGGGCAAATCTCCTTGGCTTCGGGGGAGGAGCACCTGATCCTCAGTTCCAGCGGTGTGGTCACGTCCCAGATGCTGGTCAGCTGGCCGGCGGCCCAGGAGCAGGCGCTGTCCCAGACCGGACGCATCGAGATGGAGTACAAGCTGGCCGACAGCGCGACGTGGTCATCGATGCCATCGCTCACGGCCGATACGACAAGTCGCTATCTGTCGCCGGTCGAGGACGGCGCCGCGTATCAGGTGCGCGGTCGCTTCGTATCAGCAATCGGCGTGCGTAGCGCATCGTGGACCTATTCTCCGCTGCACGTCGTGAGCGGAAAGCTCGCTCCACCGTCGAACCTGACTGGCCTATCCATGACGGTACTGAACGGCTTTGCGAACCTGACGTGGGATGCAGCGACCGATCTGGACGTAAGGAACGGCGGGCAGGCGCGGATCCGGCACACGACCGACCTGGTGCAACCGACCTGGGGCAGCGCCATCGACATCGGCGGCTACATCTCGGGAGCGGCCAATTCGGCGCAGCTGCCACTGCTGGAAGGTGTGTACCTGGCCAAGTGGATCGACTCCACCGGGCACGAGTCGCCGGCCGCGGCGATGGTGGTCACGACAGCGCCGTCGTTGCTTGCGCTGAACGTGGTAGCCACCGTACAGGAGCACCCGACGTTCGCCGGCGCCAAGACGAACGTCATCCGCGACCCGGCGCTGAACGGCATCAAGCTGGTTGGCGCTGGCCTGATCGACGACCAGGGACTGAGCGACGCCAGTGGTCTGTGGGATGCCCAGCCGGCCATCAACACGCTCGGGCTGATCGACAGCGTGGTGGGCTCCGGCGGGTGGGGTCTGATCGATTCTCTGGGGGGCATTGTCAGCAGCGGTGAGTACGTGTTCGCCGGGTCACTGGATCTCGGCACGGTCGAGAAGTCGCGCCTGACGGCGACCATTGATGCGGTGTCCTTCGACACCGGGGACATGATCGATTTCCGGTATGACCTGATCGACAACTGGGCGTCAATCGACGGTGACCGGATCAACGACACCGTCGTCGCCCTGTACGTGCGCACCACGCAGGACGATCCGGCCGGCTCGCCGACCTGGTCGTCGTGGCAGCGCTTCTCGATGGGCGATTACGAGGCGCGCGCCTTCCAGTGGAAGGTGGTGATGGAGAGTGGTTCCGCCACGCACAACGTCGTCGTGACAGGCCTGGCCGTGAATGTCGACATGCCGGATCGGCGCGAGTCAGGCAGGGACATCGTGTCGGCCGCAGGCGCGACAGCGATCAACTTCTCCAAGCCATTCCGGGCGGTGCCGGTGCTCGGGATCACCGCGCAGAACATGGCACAGGGCGACTACTTCGTCGTCACCGGCAAGACCGTGTCCGGCTTCGCCGTCACCTTCTACAACAGCGCCAGCGTGCCGGTTTCCCGCCGGTTCGACTGGGATGCGATCAGCTACTAAACCAGAGAGGAAAGCATGTCCCAACACGACATGGACATCGCCAATCAGGCAGGCGCGGCATTCCGCGCAGACCTGAACCTGGCGCTGAATGCACTCGTCACGAACAGTTCGGGTGCTGCGGCGCCGACGACGACCTTTGCCTACATGTTCTGGGCCGACACGAACGCCGGCCTCCTGAAGATGCGCAACGGCGCCAACACCGCCTGGGTGACGATCGGGCTGCTCGGAGTGCCGAACTTCGGCCACATTCTGCCCGGGACTGTTGTGTACCACGCCGTGAGCTCAGTGCCTGCTGGCTACCTGAAGGCCAACGGCGGCGCGGTGTCGCGTAATACCTATAGCGACCTGTTTGCGGCGCTGGGTATCGGGTATGGCGCCGGCGACGGATCCACCACGTTCAACGTGCCTGACCTCCGTGGCGAATTCATCCGGGGCTGGGACGACGGCCGCGGTGTGGATGCTGGTCGAGTGATCGGCATCGGTCAGGCGGACGATCTGAAGGCTCACCTGCACAGCACGCAATCGGTAGTCGCCGGCGGCGGTGCTGTGACCGGCCTGCAGATCGCGACCAACGGTATTAGCCAGGGTTTCATGTCGACCACGTCCACGGGCGGCGCCGAGACGCGCCCGCGCAACATGGCCCTGATGGCCATCATCAAATACTAAGGAGCCGGCATGGAAATCTTCAACTATCACCCGATCACCGGCGAATACCTTGGCCTTGGCCTTGCCGACGAGAATCCGCTGGAACCGGAAAACCCGATTGTCCCCGGCTATGCCACGCCGACCACGCCGCCCGCCGATGAAGTAGGGCGCGTGCGCGTCTATCGGCGCCCGGACGGTTTTGCTCCGCAAAACTGGCCCGAAGGCGCCTGGGCACTTGTCCCGGACTACCGCGACGTGCTGCTCTACCGCACGGCCGATGGGTCCCTTTTCGTGCTGGGCGAGGAGTACTCCGGCATCGGCGATCTGCCGGCCTTCCTTACCGACGAGCCGCGACCGTCAGCCGCACATGTATGGACTGCCGATGAATGGGTGCTCGACGAGGCTCTGGAAACCGAGCTGCTTGCAGCCACAGCGCGCGCGCAGCGCGATGTGCTGCTGGCCGAAGCCGACAAGCTGATCGCGCCGCTGATGGACGGCTACGTGCTCGGCGAGTTGACCCTCGAGGAGGAGGCGCGCCTGAAGGCGCTGAGCCAGTACCGCAAGGCCCTGCGCGCCATCACCACCCAGCCGGGATTCCCGCGCACCATCACCTGGCCCGTGAAACCGGAGTAACGCATGCTCGGAAACGTCCCCTTCGCCGAGCTGATCACCTTCACGCGCGCCAGCCCGGCGTGGCGCTTCAACGCGTCGGGCATCCTGGTGCAGGACGGGAACAACGTCCCGCGCTTCGACTACGACCCGGCGACGCTGCAGCCGCGTGGGATGCTGGTGGAGGAGGCGCGCACCAATTACGCGCTTTGGTGCCGGGATCTGACCAATGCCGCGTGGGTCAAGACCGGCTGCACCTCTGTGAAGACGGCGGTAGGAGTGGACGGCGCCAGCAACGCCGCGACGACGCTTACCGCCACTGCCGCCAACGCAACATGCCTTCAGTCGATTACGCGCGCCTCGGCGCAACGCATCACAGGCCTCTACATCAAGCGTCGCACGGGCACCGGCGTCATCAACATGACGCAGAACGGTGGCACGACCTGGACGCCGGTGACCGCGACCGGTGCCTTCACGCTGGTAAGCGTACCGGCTGCCACAGCTGCGAACCCGAGCATTGGGCTGCAGATCGTCACCAGCGGCGACGCCATCGATGTCGACTTCGTCTCGCATGAGGAAGGTGCATTCCTTACCAGCCCGATTCTCACCACAACGGCAGCAACGGCACGGTCAGTCGACCTCGGGCTCATCAGCGACTTGAGCGACCTCGGATTCAACAGCAGCGAAGGCACGTTCTTCGTCGATGCTGAAGGCTATGAGCCCGGCGCAAAGTACTCGTTCGGAGTGACGGACGGGACGGCGAACAACATGATCGGCTTGTCGCGGCAGTCGGGCGGCATTTTGCAGTCGCGAGTCACCATCGGAGGTGCGGTCGCCAGTCTCGGTCTATCGAGCAGTTATGCCGGTGAGCAGGCCAGGGTTGCCCTAACTTACGGGCAGGGCACCCACACCGCATGCATGAACGGTGGGGCCGTCTTGTCCATCGCTTCCGGGGTTCCGGTAGTGAACCAGATGCGGGTGGGAGCGGTGACGACGACCGGCCAGATAAACGGATGGCTCCGGTCCATTCGCTACTACCCTCGCAAGCTGTCCAATGCCGAGCTGCAGGCCTTGACCACCTGACCGTTTCATCGCTTCGCAAACAGCCGCCTCCGGGCGGCATTTTCATTTCCGGAGGTCCATATGGAATTCATCGAGGAAGCCAAGAAGCAGTTCCCGCGGCTGTGGAGCGTGCGCCTGTCGCTGCTGGCCGGTCTGTTGTCGAGCCTGGAGGCTGGCGCCGAGATGTACTTGACGGGCAAGCCAGCGCCGGCGGCCGTCGCCGCGGCGCTGGTGGCCTTCGCTGCTGCGTTCTCGCGCATCGTGGCACAGCCCGCGCTGAAGGACATGATCGACGCGGAAAAGGAGGCCACCGAATGAGGGCCGGGTCGAAGCGGACCCTGCAGGCGACGGTCGGCGCCGGCGCGGCGGCGCTGCTGCTCACCGCGGTGCCGAAGTTCGAGGGCGTGGTCCTGCGCGGCTACAAGGATCCGATCGGCATCGTGACGGCCTGCGCGGGCCACACGAAGACCGCGGTGCTGGGGCGGCCGTACTCGCCCGCCGAGTGCACGGCGCTGCTTGACGCCGACCTGGTCGAGCACGCCGACGGCGTCCTGGCCTGCACACCTGCCCTGAAGGGGCAGACCTACCGCCTGGCGGCCGCCACCAGCTTCGCGTTCAACGTAGGCGTGTCTGCCTACTGCCGCTCGACCATGGCGCGCAAGTTCAACGCCGGAGATTACGCCGGCGCGTGCGCCGAGTTCTCGCGCTGGACGTACGCCGGCGGCCGCGAGCTGCCGGGCCTGGTCAAACGGCGGGCCGCCGAGCGCGCCATGTGCGAGGGGAGGTTGTCATGAGCAAAGCAAAGATCGTCCGAGACAGCGATGGGCTGTTCTATGGCATCAAGTTCCTGTGCCCTGGGTGTCTGTGGCCTGACGGTCGCCCGGACGTGCATATTCTGCCCGTCAACTGGCTGCCCCCGGGCGAGACGCAGGAATCTCCGCCCCTCGCCGCGAAACCGCACTGGTCGTTCAACGGTGACTTCGAGCGCCCGGTGTTCGGCCCGAGCGTGCTGTCGTGGTGGGGTGGTGATGGAACCGACATGCCGCTGCATCGCTGCCACTCGTTCGTCGGGTGCAATGGCGCTGCACCTGGCCAGATCACGTTCCTCGGTGACTGCACGCACGCGCTTGCCGGCCAGACGGTCGAATTACCGGACGTGGAGGAGCCATGAACCCCCTCACCAAGGCCGCCGTCGTCATCGGCATGCTGCTGGCCCTCGCCGCCGGCGCCGCGGCTTGGCGGGCCAGCGTGCATGCCGCCGGCTTCCGCGCGGGGCAGCAGGCGCTGAAGGACGCGATCGACAAGCGCGACAAGGAGATTGCGCGTCTGAACAAGCAGGTGGTCGCCAAGGACCAAGACGTGCTCGTGGCCAAGCAGGAGGACCGCGAGCGCATCGTCACCATCTACCGGACCATCCGGGAATCAGTGGAGCCAGAAATTGTTGAAAAGCCCGTGTATCGCGATTGCCGCGTTGGCCCTGGCGTCCTGCGCAGCCTCGTCGCCGCCGCTGAGGGCGGAGTGCCAGCCGATCCCCCGAAGCCTTCGGACGATTCCGCCGGCAAAGCTGCCGGCACCGGTCGATGACAGCATGGGCGCCCTGGTCCGAGCCTACCTCGGCGCTGCGGAGCAATACCATAAGGCCCGGCGCGACGCGATCGCGCTGGATGCCGCAATCGAAGCCAGGGAGGGCTGCTATGCAGCAGAGCGATAGCCACGTCGCGGTGAGGATGGAGCGGCCGACGCTCCCGTTCTGGGGGCTGCTGGTGGCGCTGGTCGCGGCGCTATCGGCCTACTTCGGTCAGCGCGAGGCCACGAACTCGGCCCTGATCGAGATCAAGACCGAGATGGTGGCCATGAAGAAGACCATCGAGCGCATGGAGGGGGACCGCTACACCGGCGCCGATGCCCGGCGGGACTTTGCCTGGCGGGATGAGCGAGTAGCGGAGCAGGGAAAACGGCTGGCGGAGCTGGAGAACGAGGTGAGAGCACGTAGGCGATGATTCGTGCTAATGAGAAGCTTCGGTAGCCGGGTCCGCAATAAGCTCAGCATCGTTTCGGGCGCCCATCAGCACGCGGTGCCCCATTGCAAGCTGCTCGGAACGATAGAGGTCAGCAATACCGGGGAACGCTTGGGCGATCGGTCGCTTGAGATCCGCCATCGCTTCTCCGCTAAGCTTTTCTGGGTTGATGGCCAGATACCACAGCTGATACACCTGCATTTCGATCGGCATGCGGCGGTTCAAGCGTAAGTAATCTTCAACGGCCAGAAACACCATGCTTTCGGCTACGTTCTCGTCGAAGTCAACCACTGCGTCCGGATCCCGATCTGCGTGCTTGAAAAAGTTGCGGTAGGGGGCGTTGATATAGTCATACTTCAGGTCCTTGCCCGATGGAAGGTTGCCGCGGACCTGTTTCGAGAGGCTCTCCACGTCGTCGCGTGTGCATAACACGTCCACGATTTCCCAGGAGTTGGCAGCGAGGCTGAAGACCGACACCGAATCTTCACCGTTGAAGAGAAGGCGGATGGCAGTAACCAGTTGCCGGCGTGCTACATCTATTTTGGTCAGCGTCGTCATCGTGGCTGGGCCTGTTGGCGGCTTAGCGAGAGCTTATTATCGCCTGAACCGCTCTGGCGGCACCGCCCCGGGGCGCTTCACCTTGACCCAGTCGCGCGATCGCTCGCCGGCCTGATACGTCGAGCCGGCGCGCTTTCCCACCACCCCTTCCAATCCCAGCGTCAGCGCATGGCCGTATAGCCAGGCGCCGTCCTCTACGCTGGCCACATAGAGCAGCCCCGGCGGCGGCTCGCCCAGCAGCCTCTGGAGCGCGGCCTTGCGCCGCTCGAGCGGCTGCGCTCTCAGATCCCTTCCCTTGCCGACCAGCAGGTCAAAGACGCAGTACGCCACCGCGTCGGCGCCGCGGTACCAGCCCTTGCGCCGGGCGCGCGCGTGGAGCCGCTCGAAGTCGCTCCGGCCGATGTCGTCCAGCACGCAGACCTCTCCGTCCAGGATGTAGCCGGCGGGCAGGGCGGCCAGGGCTTCTACGAGCTCGGGGAACCAGGTGGTGGCGTTCGCGCCGTTGCGGGACTTCAGCCGCGGCGCGTCGCCGGTGGTGGCCAGCAGCCGGTAGCCGTCGTACTTGATTTCGAAGTGCCAGCCGGGCCCGCGCGGGATGGTCTTGCGCTCGCACAGGAGCATGGGCCGCAGTTCGGCCAGCGTTGGCGCCGCAGGCTTGCTGCTGGACACGGTATCGCCTCAGCATGCGTTCGGCGTGGGGCGCCTACTGCCGGCCCTTCTTGATGGCCGCGAGGTGCTTTTCCAAGACTAGGACTGCCGCATGGATATTTGCGGCGTACACGCGGCACTCTTCGTAAGGCTCAGCGTTTCCGACGCTGGCCTTCAGGCGCTTGATCAGATCTTCCACGCGAGCTGGGGCGTAGAGGTCGAAAGGATCGTCCATCGTCGTTCTCCTGCTTGGCACGAGCGGGTCATCCCTTGATGTCGCGGGGATCGCGCCCGAATGAGTTTCGCTCGCGGATCTGGCCGTCGCGCCCATGGATCAGCAGCTCGACCTTGTCCTG
Organism: Cupriavidus nantongensis; assembly: GCF_041726985.1. GTDB lineage: Bacteria > Pseudomonadota > Gammaproteobacteria > Burkholderiales > Burkholderiaceae > Cupriavidus > Cupriavidus nantongensis_A. Next base: position 1,305,016 of record NZ_CP168303.1, read on the forward strand.
CTTCGCCTTCTCTGTTCCGGCCGCGATCGCTTCATCCTGCGAGGTGTACATCTGGAAGCTACCAGCGCTTCCCTCAAGTTCGATAGCCCAGCCGTTTTCCCTGGGGACGACGTGGATGTTCTTGCCTGGCATGGCTGTCTCCTGGCTGTTGATGCAGCCAGTCTCTGCTTGGCGCGCGGTGGCCGCTATCGGACGCCGTCCGACACCCGGTGGCATCGCTATACTGTATGGACATACAGTATTTGCCATGTCCTTCACGCCTACCGGGCCCCAACGCCCCACCTACGAAATCTCTACCGAGTTCATCTGCTATCGGTGCTCGAGGCCGCGAATCTACGTGGAGCAGGCCTATAGCTGGGACTACCTGCACTTCGACTGCCCGGTGAACCGCTACGCGCCGCTGCTGCACTCGTGTCCCGACTTCAGCCGTGAGCCTGGGGTGGACTGAGCGTAGACGAATCGGTAAGCGGCAGGCATCCACGTAGAAGAAATGGCATCCGCCGTAGCAGGACTGGTAAGAGCACGAGAGGGGGCATGCGCATCCAATAAGCCGGCATTCATCGCCCTGCAACCCGCATGCTGCCGTGCCTATTAGTTAGGCAGGTTCTTGGATGGATTTGCTGCGATGCCTTGATTCGCTTGGCCTGACGGGCAATTTTTCACCCTGCATGGGGTGCAGGTGGTCGGAGGTTCAAATCCTCTCGCCCCGACCAGGATATAAGGCCCGGGAATCCAAGCCAGTATTGGTAAAGCCAGTACACGCAAGGGTTCCCGGGCTTTTCCGTTTCTGGGTGTGTCTATGGAGTGTGTCAATCCGCTGTGCAAAAATGCGGAGATGCCACAAGCCATGCCAGTCGCCCTTCCTGCCGGAGTCCGTCTCAGAGGCTCCATCTTTCACCTTCGCATCGGCGTCCCCAAGGACATCCGTCATCTCTGGCCGTCGCAGTCGAACGGCAAGCCCGCCACGGACGCCTACCGGGCAAGTCTTGGGACTGCGGATCGCAATGAAGCCGCCGCGCGGGCTCACGCGATCATTGCTGAATACCGGCGAAAGTTCGAAGAGATGCGGGCGGATTCCCGTCCTGCAGTCGCTACGCCGATCACGGGCGATTTGATTACCTACATCGTGCAGAAGGCTGAGCGAGATGTCCTTGCTCTAGACGATCTTCTACGCAGCAATCCCCGCTACTTTGCCGATATGGCTCGCTCCACGGCTCCCGGAGGCATCTTCACGGGCCGACAGGTCTTCAATGAGGCGTGGGACGTCGTAGGTGAGTATCTCGACCCCGAGCAATACGAGAATGCCAGCGACATCCATAGGGCCATCGTCCGTCTGCTAAGAACTGATTTGATGGTGGGGAGGCTCGATGCAGCACGACGAGTAGCCGAGGCCGCGTGTACCGCGCTTTCGATCCGCGTGGACTGGACAAAGCCCCAGGCCCGGATGGCTCTGCAACAGATACTCGGGGCTATGGTCCGGGCATGGCAGAACGTAGAGAAGCGAGATTGCGGGGAACCCGTTGAGACGCCCCAATCCCCGCCTGTGCCAATTGTGGCGAAGCCCGAAGCGCCAGAGGCGACGCCAAAGACACTCAGGGACGTGGTGCCCGCGTGGGTTGCCCGCAATGCACCCAAGGAAAACGCAGTAGGCCGCACTGAGAAGGCGCTGGCGCTATTTGAGCAAGCGGTGGGCATTGTTCCTCTTACCGGGCTTACGAAGACGGTGGGTGCCCGTTTTGTGGACTTTCTACTCGCGCCAGAGCGGGGTTGGACCCGTAAGACTGCGAGTAATCACGCCGCCTGTATCACAGCGTTGGCTAACGTAGCGGTGAAAGTCGATCTACTGGATCGGAACCCCCTCGACCTCTCTTTCGACAAGACGACCGGGGCCAAAACCAGAGAGCCATGGACCGACGATGAGCTAAAACGCATGCTTGCCCATGCATTGTTCTCAGACCGGATGGGCGAAACCCCGCAGTGGCAGGGCGTGGCCCAGGCCGATGGCCGCGCAGCGTTGCTTCTGCTACTGCATACCGGTGCCCGTATCGGGGAGATTGCGCAGTTGCGGAAGGAAGACTTCCAGACTCGAAACGGGGTCGTTGTCATACGGATCTCTGCCGATGCTGGCACCGTAAAGACGCAGGAGTCCGAGCGAATCGTGCCGCTGGCTGGGCATCTTCGGGAAGACCCATGGTTCGCTCAGTGGTTACAGCGGACCATGGGGAGCACCGGGCCAGCCTTCCCGTCAGTCTGCGGGCGAGTCCGAGGCCCCGGAGACACGCTTGGTCAATGGTTTCGACAATTCCGCGCCGACGCCGCGCTTCCTCAGGGCAAACTGGAAGGGTCGCACAAGTTCCGCCATTGGCTTCGGTCTGCACTGGCGGAGAAGCATGTCGGAGAGGCGACCATGGATTCCATTACCGGTCATAGTGCTCAGGGGTCGGCTGGCCGCAAGACGTACACCAAAGAAGCATCGATCCGAACTATGCTCGATGCGCTGGACCGCATTAGCTGGCCCAAGATCGCCAAGTAAGGTTGGGGAGGCTCAATTTATCCTGATGCGCAATGGGTTACAAAGACAAGAACGATGCAGTGGCGGCAGCGACCCTCCAAAGCGAATCTGACGCATTGGTGGCACGTGGGAGGATTGCATGGGGCCGACTAAAGGAAGACGCCCCCAGAAGGCGTGCCCTGTCACGAGGGTCGGGCGCTAAGGCAAAGGAACGACGTGAACGCTCCCAGAACGATCATCGGCTGTGGTGGCTACAGGTCGGACAGGCGTTACTAGTAGGAAAGCGGATGGCTAAGACGGACCACGCTTACTACGCTTGGCTGACGGCCAACGGCTTTGAAGATGTTCCAAGATCGGCACGCCAAGACGCGATATGGTTTGCGTCAAACATGACAAGTCTTGGGGAGTTACCAGAGGGCTTAGCGAGCCCCGGAACCATCAGGCAATGGGCCTACAAGCGTGCCAAGGCATCTCCAATCGCCACAAGCACTCCAAATCATGCTGGCGTAGTAGTGCATAAGGGTCCGCCAGCGGAGACCCCGCAGCGATCTGCGGTTGTTGGCTCGCTAGGACAGCCAGGCGCCGACAATCTCCCAGATATGGCGCGAGTAGCGGACCTTATACTGGAAGCCTCGAAGAACATGCAGCGTGGCGTGGAGCTTTTGCGTGAGGTTGCGCAACTAATACAAAAAAACCAGCCTAATCCCTGATTTGACATGCCCCAACCGGTTGACCATCGCTTTCCTGAGCCCATCCGAGAAATGTGGGCGACCATTTCAGCAGACGTCGTTTGGCTACATGGCCGCTGGATCATCTATCGCCAACTTTTTGGTACCAGCAAAGACCGCGTTGATCTATTAAACGAGACAGCAGGGACCGTCGCGTCTATCTTGCAAGACGTGCTGTTGCGCGACGTGCAAATAGCGGTTAGCAAATTAGGAGATCGCGCCGCATCTGGACAGAACAGTAACCTGACCTTACGACGGCTACAGATCGAACTGCGGAACGCGGGAGAGACCGATGTGGCCGATCTAATAGAGCCGCTGCTTGAGACATTTGAAGCCGCAAGCATGGGCGTCAGAAACCGGCGCAACAAGTGGCTAGCCCACAGTGACCTCAAGACGCTACTCGGGGCGCGTGAAGAGCCGCTATATGGGCCGTCGCGGCGCGAAATTGAAACCATTCTTTCCGCTCTCCGAGCCGTGATGAATTGCGTAGAACTTAAATACACAGGCGGAACGACTGCATACGAGCACTTCGTGATGGACCATACGGGCGACCACGTCATCCACGCATTCGCCAGAGCGAAACGATACGAAGAACTTGTTAAAGCGGGCCGAATTCCCAGAGACGACTTCCGTACGCGATATCCCGAAGGCCTATGAAGGGCGACTGGGACGTCGCCCGCTGCTGGCAACCGGCCGCTGAGGTTGCGCATACCGGGCTGTCGGTCCGCGTGGGATGTCTCTGTGAGGGGCGACCTACAGTGAAGCACTCGATTCGCCCCGTGTCGAAAACCGGTAAGAACTGTCTGCTGCGTCACGTCATGCTCATTCAGCTTTTCCGAGCGCTTTGGGAAGTAGTTCAATGACTGACTTGACGCTACTCCCCGACTCGTTCGCCGCAGACTTTGTGTATCCCGTGTCTTGAGCAGAAAAGATGCACTGCGATGCATGAGTGAGAACGATATCCTTGTTGTCCGGGTTCCTTGAGCCATCGGCCAGCGCCTTGAATGTCTTCAGGGCGTTCTCTCGGTGCCTGTTGATGATTTCGTTGTGGCGATGAGCCTGGAAGTTCTTTACGCAAACGCCAAGCAGATAGGCCAGGGTTGCGAAAACCATGACCTTACCTGCGACCAATTGGATAGCCTGAAAGCTGGAGCGGGGCTCAAGAGCCGGGATGTACGCGGCGAAAATTGTCAAAAGGGCGAAGATTCCCACTGCTATTGCCGTCCCATACACCCACTTGCGCCAGTTTCCAGCTTCCTCCTTGTGCATTTGCGCTTCATCGTGAAAGTACAATGCCTGCTGGGACACACCTTGCTCGGCGGCCACTCGACGCACCTCGGCCAGAATACCCCCTGCGTCTACCCTTGCCTTATCGAGGTCTTCAGTAATCTCTGATGCCTTGTCCTTGATGCCTTGAATCACGCCTCTGGCTTCCGATTCAAGCAGCTGCACATCTGTAGCCTTACTCACGCCATATGAGATGTACTGCCACAGAGTTGTAAATGTGTTCTGGTAGCTCGCTTTCACACGCTCTACTAAACTATCTCGATTTGCCCTTGGATTGCTGTCGTCCATGCTGAACTTTAGGATGGCCTCGAACGTATTGAAGTCCGCATTGGCAATGTTCGTAATCTGCTGCAACATGGAGTCGGGCAGGTCCTCTAAGGTCGATAGGGTTACTCGCCTATACAACTCGATAAGCTTTTGCGCCGGTTTAACGGCATCTTGAAAATTCAACGCCCCAAGGTCCTCACGGCGTACTAGGCTCGACGCCTCGAATTGCTGCATTCTGGTAATGGACTTTACAGCGCTGTCGTAGATTTCAGTCATTCGTGTTCCCCGTCGTAGAAGATGAGGTCATGATACATAATCTGCGACGGATTTATGAGGGGATTATCGGTTGCCAGAGGGCTTTGGGCGCCGCGGGCTTCGATATGGCAAAGGGGGAACCGGCTGCCCGCCCTTATGCCAGTTCAAGTCAAGCGTGCGCAGGAACTGCGGGTCCATACCCATGAACCGCCCAAGCTCCGCCGCTGTAAACGTGGGTCCATCCGGGCCGTCCGCTAGACTTATGACGTTGTTCCGCCTGTTGTTCTGCTGCTCGATATTGGTGGCCCACCGACAATTGATGGCGCAATAGGGGCCGTTGATGTCTCGTCGTTCCAACGAATGCTTGAGACTCGGACGCGGCCCTAGGTCTGCCAAGAATCGCTGAAAGTCCCCGCGCCACTCGGGACACACGGTGATCCCTCGGCCGCCATAGTCCGCATAAGACTTCTGTTTCGGGTTCGTGCATCGCTGGATCATATCGACCCAAGCGGTGTACTCGGGTGGCTGGTGGTCCCGCCATTGCTCGGTGTAGGCGACCAGCGTGTCCCGCTTTTCTTGGTAGCGCTTCCGGTATCTCTCTTGGTAGAGATGCTTGTTCCTGGCGCTGATGCAGGCCTTACATTGCCGCTTGTTTCGAACGTAGTAGTCGGAGACAGGCTTCGGAAGATTGCATCCCCCACATACCCTAAATGCCTCAGCGGGGCTCATGCCTTACCTCCATTGGCGATGCGAATAGCGCGGGCGGCGCTAGTCCTCTTGTTGTGTCTTTGCGGATTCTTTCGGTAGTTCGCGGCAGCAGCGGCACGGCAGCATTTCTTGCAGGTTCCCCTGAAGTTCCTGTTGTCACTCGGGGACCGGTAGAAGTGGTTGTCGTCTGCTGGCAGTAGGCGGCCACACGGACCACCGCATTTCTTCAAAACCATGTGTTGTCTCTTGTAAAAAAGAATAGGGAACGCAATGACCGTCTCAGGGAGGTCCTGGCGGCGGTCATGGGCAAGCGCGGGACCGCGAAGGCGAAACCTGGGGCGACCCAAGGGATCTTTTGTCTCTTGCACCACAAGACAGATGCGGGCAAATGCGCGCGACTGAAACACAAACGTTATTGGCCCATGTGGGGCGGCGCGACAGTTAAGCGAATCTCAGTGCGCTAGGGGCTAGGATGCGCCGCTGCCCGGATACCGCAGGCACACGGGCGGCACGCTGCCCTAGGACTTCGCTGTCGGGCTACGGGCACCTTTGACAGATGGGCCTGAGCCAGGTGGACTCAGATAGCTCAATGGTCACTACCTGTGCGCTATGGCTCATCACTGTGGCTCACTTCGCAGTTGACGCTATCATTTGAGCTAGGCATACTAAGCCCCTATCTTCTGAGCTAGCTGGGGTTGCCTGTGTCAACGATCAACTACTACCGAGTATCGACCAAGGATCAGTCCATTGAGGCGCAGCGCCAGCGCCTCGGGGTAGCGGACCACGAGTTCTCTGACGAAGGTGTGAGCGGGGGCGTACCGGCTGAACAGCGGCCCGGGTTCGCCAAGCTGCTGTCCTTTGTCCGTGAGGGCGATGTGATCCGTGTCTACTCGCTAGACCGCCTCGGGCGCGATGCCTTGGACGTTCAAAAGGTCGTGCGGAATCTCATCACCCGTGGGGTAACACTGGACGTCCACGGGATCGGCCAGATTGCCAAGGGGGTCGGAGAGATTATCGTCGCCGTCCTGGCTCAGGTAGCTGACCTTGAGCGTCAGCGGATCAATGAGCGGGCCGAAGCTGGCCGCGATGCCGCACGGAAGGCGCTGGCCGCCACGGGCCGCACCCATCGCGGGAAGCTCTCGTTGGGCCAATCCCCGAAGGCTGACGCAGCAATCGTGGTTCAGTGGCGGAAGGACAATCAGGCATCCATCAGCGCCACGGCGAAGCACTTCGGACTCAGCGACGCGACGGTCAAGCGGTACGCAGCGGCAGTGCGCGGTTGACCCCAAGGTGCCAAGGGACTCGCAGGACTCGCCGGGTACTCCAGGCAGGGGAAGCCCCTTAGTCCGCCCATAAGCGCCTGGGGGCGGCACGGGGGGATTCGCTTCGCGCGGCCCGGCACACCATGTCACGCATTTTCTGGGGATTTTTTTACGGCGCACTACCGAAGACCGCATGGGCTCAGTGCTACCTAGTAACACGGAGGTCCATGTGGGTCTCCAAGCCGCTCACGCTGCCCGACGAATACGCGCGGTGAACAGTGTTTCCGCGTCAGTTACGTCGATCAAATCGCCGTCCTTGGCGTCGCTTAGTATGGCGCCTACTGACACCGCATCATCCGTATTCGCTACGGGCGCAAAGACATCGCCTGATGCATCTATGACCCAGCGAGTCTTCGTGACCTTCGGGAGCTTCCCGCAAACATATCGGTAGTCCGTCAGCCTCATGCGGATGGCCCGGCACGCATCGTTCCCGTCGGGAATCTCCACAACTTGGGCAGCAAGGTCGAACCGCCTTTGCCATGGGTCAGCCGAGCGAAGGCGGTCCTGAAGGTTCGCTATGCGGCCCCGCAGTTGACCGGTGACCGGAAGGCGTTTTGCCTGGGCGCTCAGTTGGCGAGAAGGGTACTTCGTGCTCCCTGGTTCTGTAGGTTTGTCTGCCATTGAGATCCTCCCTAAGTCACAGCCCTGCGACATCGGCTACAAGTAGGAACTGCGGGGTAAAGGATTGCGAGTTGACTGCGAACGGGATACCGTCACGCGCAAGCACCCAGTCGCAGCTCGCGCCATTGGCAAGATGTCGCGCACCGCAGGAAAACACAGCGGTCCGCTCGATGTCAGCGGCGTAGGTCTCGCTCTTAAATCCAGGGTCGCTCGTGGTGACCGCATACTCGCCTGGCGGTAGACCGCCCCACACCAGAGGGACCGTCCCCCCAATCGGGAGGACCTTCGCTAGCTTCAGCGAAGACAACTGATCCCCAAAGACTTTCACGCCGGAGGCATTGAAGACTTCAAGGCCGTAGTTCTGCGTTGCCCACTCTGGTGTGTCGAATACATAAACGGTGGCGAACGTTGGGTCCGTAGCGCGAAAGGTATAAGTCCACGTTCCGTTTCCGTTGTTCGTTGACGTTAGAACGTAGATTGGGGCGTCTGCCTTCCAGAAGACCACTGGAGACACAGCGGCGAATGTAAGGTTTCCGTTGTACGCCTGTGCCCCAGTCGCGGGTGTCTGCACGGCAATCTGTGTCTTCTGACGCAGCGACATTGCGGCCCAGTTCTCATCAATCTGAACTGTTCCCCAATCGTTGTAGACGGCTATTCCGGCTGTCATTCAGTGGACTCCATAGCGGATCAAGCAGTTGATGCGCTGAGGATTTCCCGGAGTTGGCAGATAGACCCACGAGATCGTGGAGCCGCTGACGGCTACCAGCGGAGGGGAGAACCACCCTATAGGATTTTCCAGCGATGTGAGAACGAAGAACGGTTCGCCCGTGTCCGTACCGGCTACCGTGATAGCCCCGTCTGCTCCATTGGTCACCACTGCACCGGTGAACCGCCCAACGCGGTCACCAAGGGATAGCTTCAGATTGCCTGTTGCATCAAATACCTGAAGGCCTGCGGGCATATCTATACCATCCGTCCGTCGATAGTTCCCGCTGGCTTACCGACATTGTCTGACGTGATGCTGTCGCTGAGACACTTCAGCGCTGCCGGTACCAAATGGCCGGGCCACACGAACGCCTCCGATTCAAACTTGCGGCAGGCATAGCGGAACATGGCGGGCGATGTGTAACCCTCGAAGATCACCGAAGTCACTCGATTGCAGGAGTCAGTCAGTAGCGTGTAGGTTGCCATAGCGCCTAGTCACGGAACTCGAAGTCCTTGCCGGCGTCCGTGAAGCGACCGTTATCCAGCACGGACACTTGCTCCATATTGCTCGCAACCAGGTCGGCGTAGGCAGTCGTGTAGGTGCCGTCCCGTTCGTCCTTCTTGGATAGGTCGAACTGAATGGAGGCACTACCGCCAGTGCTCACGTGGACGTCACCGAGCGCGTCCCGATCAGGAGGTGCGCCCACGAACTTGTAGCTACGGGAGCCCGGTACGGGATGACCGTTGTGCGCGTAGACTTCACGGTAGAAGCCTGTTGCCGCGTCGCGGACTAGCAGCGTATCCATGTTCATCCCTCGTAGTTGACCCAAAAGCTGCGATCCACAGGGGAAAGCTTCGGCATCACGGTGTTTGGATCGCCCGGCAGGTTTTCATGCGCTGACGGGAGGCTTGCTTCTACGTCCTGATACACGCGGCGTAGCGTATCCCACGCCCTTCCGAAATGAGGCGAAGCCGGATCACGGATGGTATTGGCAGCCCAATGGACTGAGCCACCCTGTGTACCCAAGGTCCGGTCACCCGGCCAAAACGCCTCTGCCAGAGCTATCAGCTTCTCGACCCGCTCGTTAGGGTTTCTCGATGAGTCATTGAGTACGGCCTTAAACGGAATTAGGAACGCCTGGATGCGTTTATAACTCTCCTTGTCCCGGAGAGAATTGGGGGCGCTTACGGCATTGTTGTTCTTCGTGCTCACTTGGCATCCTCCAGTTCATCGCGGAGATGTGGGTACTTCTCCAGCAGGTCCGATGTGATGGTGCGCATATTGGCGTATCGCTGAATGACATCAAGCGGCGTCTTGCAGCCTGCCATGCAGTCAGAGTCAAAGGCCATTCGACCGCAGCTTGCCAGCAACAAGTCAGCACCCTTAAAGGATGCCTGCTGGGCGTCCGCGTGGCTGAAATCGGCGGATCGCAGATCAGCGCCATTAAAGACCGCCCGGCGAATCTTGGCGCCGCTGAAGCTGGCTTTCTTTGCGAGAATGCTGTCAGCCACGAGACCATCGGCCTGGGCCGAAACGAAGCAAGCGCCTCGGAGGTCCGATGCGCTCATGCAGGCATAAGAGAGATCGCAGTGCGCGAAGTAGCCGCCCCGGGCCTGCACACCTTCCAAGCGGGAAGAGTGGAACGATGAGCCCTCGAAGTTAGTGTTGTCGGCAAAGTTGGCGCCACTCAGGTCCAAGCCTGCCAGGTTCAGGTGGGCGAGGCTTCCGCCGTCTTGGCTGTGCATCTCAAGCGCGGCCCGGATGCCCTGAGGACTATTGGTCGCGGCGACTAGCGCCAGGCCGGGATTGAAGTGATGCCGACCGGGAATTTTCAGTTGGTACATGGGATCAATGGGGGTTTCGGAGTTCCACGGGAAGGCGCCCGTGGTCGCGGTTGCCGCGCTGAGACGCGCGGTGTCTTGTAGGTATAGGGACGGACGGGTCTCGGTTGGAAAGAGCCCCCAGCGAATGCCGGGGGCCAAGCTGACAGGGCAGCGGAACAACAACCGAAACACCCGGTGTCCCGACCGGGTAGGGCGGCTGACGCGCACGCAAGCGCGAATCAGCGGAAAGATGAACGGGCGACGTCTCCCGACGGCGGCCCCGGATATGCACCATGTCCGTAGTGCATTGACTGTCCATTCTTCGATGCCCACGCAAAGGCGAAGGATTGGACAGGCGTTATTCCCCCCGCATCATGCGAGGGGCAAACCTTATGCATTAACTTCAGCGGTCTAAAGGGACCGTGGTAGTACATTGGGTCCTCTACCTTGTGCTGATTTATTTTGTGATCTCTCGACGTTGGCCCGGCGTGTCAACGAAATTGGCAAGTTGTCACACATACGGCATTACCACTTTCAACAGTAGATGAGAAACCGGGACGGACAGCCTGCGTTTGCAGCGCGGTGCTCATGACGTTCTCCGGGTACACATTGTCAGGTAGCAATCACTGTGCTCCGAAGGGTTGAAGGTTGATGCCGGACTGGCGTTCCCGAGCGAGGCGCAGTTCATCCTCCCGCTGCGCGGAGGGACTCACGTAGGCTTCGGCCCGCTCCTTGATCTTGGCGTCGCGTGCTTCGGCGGTGCCGCGCATACGGAAACCGTAGTGCAAGGTGTAGGCGTTGGTGCTCGGGTTGTAGACGGGGAAGACACCGGGAGGCATCCGGGACTTGAAGAACTCGGTGGCCTCCTTGGGGTCCTCGGGGACCTTGCCGGTGACCAGCGCATCGTTCGTCGTGATGTCGGGCGTCCAGAACTTCCACAGCGGGACAGCGCCGCGACCACGGATGGCGACGGTCTGACCGGGCCGGAGTTGGATGGGCTGACTCGTGCCATCCAGCAGCGGCATGAGACCGTCCCTGCGGGGCGCACCGAGAGACAGGGCGCCGACGTCGGGCACGATCCTAGGCATCTGCTTGCTCAGGGTCTTGGCGTCGTTGGCGAACGTCTCCAGCGGGTCCTCGACCTCCCCGAGCTTGTTGGTCATGCGGAAGCCCGAGTAGACCGGGGCGAACCCCTTGAGCGTCGAGATCGGGCTGTCGGGGTCACCGTTCAGCGGAGCGTCCGCCGAGCGGCCACGACCGGCCCATGGATCGTCAATGATCTTGATGCCGCCGTGCTGCCCCGGCAGGGCCAGCTTCGTGTTGGCGAAGGTCTTCACCGCGTTGTCCAGCGCCGTGTCGAGGTCGAGGTTCCCGGCCTTGCGGAGCAGGAGACCCTGATAGGCGACCATGGAGTACAGCGTCGCGCGGTCCTCGGACGACAGGCCGACATTCGGATTGGAGAACCAGCCCGTGCGGTTGACATCCTTCAGGAGGCCCTTGGTCAGCGCCTTGTTCACCTTGGCGTTGAGTTCGTCGGGCTTCATCTCCTTGCCGAAGATGCGGCCTAGGTTGACCTCACCGTTCTCGCTGGCCTGCGCCAGGGTCTTCGCGTCCAGCCGGTTGTCCCGGATGAACGCAAACACCTGCGTCATGTCGCCGTTGGCAGGCGCCACAGCCTTCATGCCCCAGTAGACCGCTTGGGCCTCTTGGTTGGGGAAGTAGCGCCCGAAGTCCTGATCGCCCACCAGGCCACGCAGTTCGTTGTAGAACCGGTAGGCCCGGGAGCCGGACGCGGGGTCCGTTCCGGTCAGGGCGGCGCCCATGTTCTGCTTCAGCCGCTCGGGCATCTGCGCATGGGACACGTCGCGGATACGGGGCGACGCCAGCATCTTGGCGAGTTCCGAGGCCGCCTGATCGGACGCCAGCGGATTCACGTAGCCGGTGGAGGCGGACGATTCCCGCAGGGCCTCATAGGGAGTCCCGGGCTGCTGCACGAGGGCGGACAGCGCCACGTCCATATCCTTGTCGATGACGTCGGGAACCGAGCGGCCCACGCGGTTCGCGTAGATCGCCAGGTCACCGGAGCCGCCGATCTCCCCGCGCACGGCGGATAGGAACAGGTTGGTGTTGGCCTGCTGCTTCGCCGCCTTCTCCATGCCGGAGAACAGGACGCCGAAGGGCTCCATGCCGGTGCCGTGGCGCGAATCGATACGCTCGGCCTCCACTGCGAGGGCGGCCCAGTCGTCAGCGGTGGCGTTGGGGTTCGCGTGGAGTCCCATCGCCTTCAGGCGCCAGTCCTCGACCTCCTTGCCCGCCTGCCACGACTTGACGCGGTTGGTGTTCACCAGCGCCTGCTGCGAGATGCGTGCGTAGGCCGTCGGGTTTCGCTCGGCCCACCCGGTCTCTTCGAGGGCGTTGAGGGTCGCCAGCGCCTGCGTGTCGTTGCGCGGGTTCGACAGCATCGTCTCGATGATCTTGTCGGTCTTGACCTGATCCCCTCGGGTCACGAGGTTCACGCGGGTCATGAGGTCCGCGAAGGCGCCAGCGGTCATGCCCTCCTTGGAGTTCATGATGGTCGAGGCGTTGTCGAGAATCTGCTGTGTGGTGTTCTGCTCGACAGTCTGCGCCACGCGCTCGTTCATCTGCGCCACATGGGCGTCAGCGATGCGGGCGTAGCTGTACAGCATCCGGCTGTCGAAGTCGCGGTCGCCGGAGCCGCTGCCGATCTCTTCCTTGAAGAAGCGTTCGGCGTATTCCTTGGGGTCCACGGAGCCGTCCAGTGGCATCTCGCGGAAGTGTGCTTCCAGCTTCTGCCCCATCTCGAACGCATGGGCGTCGGCGGCGGATGCCTGGTAGGCGCCGTAGTAGGCTTGCCGGTCTTGGAAGGCCGGGTTCATCGCCTTGCCGATCTTCTGGTCAACGGCGGCCTGCTCGGTGAGCGCCTTGTTCTCCCGGTCGATTTGGACCATCTGCTCCTTGTGGAGCACGTCCCCGACCTGCTCGACCGCTTGAGCGGCGGTCCCGAAGAAGTTGCCGAACACGTTGCCGAGCGCGGCGATGGCGCTGCCTTCTCCCCGCACTGTCGCAGCGGTCGGCGTGTAGCCCCCGGTGCGCTCAGAGGCTGCGGGGGACGCTTGGGGCGACTCCCAGCCGGGGGTGGTCCGAAAGGACCGTTCTTGTTGTCCTGACATTGTGTAGGTGTGGACCTTGCCGTCCTGTCGAAGTGGGTTGGAAGGGAAATGAGAGTGACGCCTTTTCGCTACCTGCATAGCGACGGCTCTCGGCAGCACGGAACCAAAGGGACTCCCTTAAACGCTGTGATCGCCACCGTGGTTCGTAGAGGAAGGGGCCATCTACCTCTTAGAGGTATATAGGGACCCAGAGAACTACCTTGTGCTGATTTATTCGATGGTGTCGCGTTGGACCTGTCGGTACTGTAGGGCGGTCACCCTGTGTTGATTTATTCAGACGGGCGTACGCGGTATGCGGAACGTCAAAGCGACGATCCACGCCGCCTATTGGAAGTCCTCGGGGAGGCGGGCGATCTTTGCGTCCTTCTCAGCCAATTGTGCGCGTGCGTTGGTCAAGAGTTGCGCTGCGTCGGCTCCGGGGCCCGCGAGGACCTCCTGGGTCTTGGCGTCGGTGAAGTGGGCACCTCGCTTGCGGATGGGCGAGAGGACTTCCGAGGTGACCCAGCGTTTGAACGCCATGGCTTCGGTCTTCTTCGAGATCAGTACCGGCGAATGCAGCCCTGCTTCGCTTACCGGCACCGGGTCTCGACCGGGCAAACCGAGCGAATTGCTCTGTTTATCTTCCAGGTCAACGTTCTCACGTACGGGCTCGGACGGGTTCCTGTAACACAGTGCGTCGGCCACGTCCTTGGCGGCGAACTATGGAATCCCGTCGATCTCTACGGCACGAAGGCGCAGGCCCGGGGTGAATTCAAAAGTCTGTACGTGGGTGATGGAGTCGGTTCCTTGTCAGCGATTCGCTTAACTTTCAGGCAGCAGGAGAAGGATGAGGGTCCAGATCCTCATACTCTTGGGGTTCACAAATCATCGGGGCCATGAAGGGGCGTTGCAGTTCGCACTGCGCTCCCAGTTGGCTCGTCAGGGCCAGCGCGGGGTCGGTCATCCCGAACACCAGCTTCGTCTTGCCGGTCTCAGGCATGAAGCGTTCGTCGGACTTGAACCAGCCTCAAGGGCCTCTGTACGAAATGCAGCGTCCCGGGGGCGTGCGGCAACAGTGGAAGGGACTCAAGGTTTGGATTGGGATGGTGAACAGAGAAAATCAATCAAGGGAAGGACGTACAAGCACGGTGGCCCTATGACGGTCTTCGGGTGTCACCGTGGGACACGTTGAGGGCTTAGCCGCTCTCTTATAGACCTAGAGCAGCCCAGCGCTCTTACCTTGTGCTGATTTATTCGTGACGTGCCGCAGGGGCGTGGAGGGGGAAGTTGAAGGGCGGAGTCGCGCATGCCGAGCAATACCCCTGCTCTAGGGAGATCGCCTCTTACTGTGTGGCCGTAGGGTTGATGGGCATCGCCCCCTGGATTGTGTGTTCCATTAGGGTTGACATAGACTCGGAACGATCTATAATTCGGAACACTAATTCAACGGAACGGAGTGTGACACCGAATGAGACGCATCTACTACGGACGCGTATCTACTCTTGACAGGCAGACCGCCGCGAGCCAATACGCCGACGCCGACGAACAAGGCATCAAACACAGCGAAGTATTCATCGATGAGGGGGGAGGTGGGTATCACGTTCCGCCGTCCGAGCGGCCGCAATGGCAAAACGTAGAGCGAAGCCTGCGCAAAGGGAACGTTCTAGTGATCCGCTGGCTAGATCGCATCTCACGCCGCTATGACGAACTCCACGAAACGATGCGGCGGTTGATGGAGAAGGGCGTGCGCGTGGAATGCACGCTTAACGGCATGGTGCTCGACGGGCAAGAAGCCGACCCCACACGCAAGGCTGTCCGGGACGCCATCCTTGCGTTCATGGCGGCTCAAGGTGAGGCCGACTACCGGTATCGCCGCGAAAATCAGGCTCAGGGTATCGCCGCTGCTAGGCTGGCCGGAAAGTACAGGGGGCGGAAACCCACCGTGAATTATGCAGAGGTCCGGGCCTATCACGCTGAACACGGGGGCTCTGTACGAGTCTTGGCTGAACATTTTGGCGTAGGGGTCGCCACGATCTCCCGCGCACTCAATTCAAACGACGCAAGTAATAAATAACTCAAAGAGGATCGTCATGAAGGCAATGCAAGAAGCCACTATGAATCACTTGCCGGAGCACGTCATCGCCGCCATCACTCAGGCCGCAGGGATCGCCTCGCGTCGCTTGAAGCACGATGAGGGGATACAGATTGGTAGCGCGACCCTGCGGGTAGAGGGAATCGCGTTTGCGAAGCTGCAGGCTGTGGAAGCAGGTGGTCGTCATCCTGCGCCGGAACATGGACAGACCTTCAAATCCATTATGGTCGATGCGATGGTCGAGTGGCACACGACGTAAGCCCGTAGACTCGGGGAACCATAAGGGCTCGCCGTGAGGCGAGCTTTTTTTGCTTGCCCGGCGTGTGCTACACTGGCTCGCACTGTGTCAATCGGCATGGCGGTTTTGACAGACACATCGCCCGGAAAGCCTTATTCCACTGTGGGTCTGATGAGGTTCAAATCCTCTCGCCCCGACCAGACAAAAAACCCGCTTGGTAAATCGCCAAGCGGGTTTTTTTATTTCCGTGTCCCGGTGGCAAACGCGTGCTAATTCGCGCCTGGAACCAGCGTGGCTTCGGCGTAAGCGCAGCCATGGCCGTTGTTCGATTCCGCCCGTTGCACCTATAGTGGTGGCACAGTGGACTTCATCGCGACGGAGGCTGTCATGAGCGACAAGGGCAAGGGGATCGTTGGCACCACATGCATCGCCCTGGCAGTAGCCGGCCTGGCACTGACTGCATCGCTGGTGCTTGCTTATTACGCGACGCGCGCGCGTGTGGAAGGGCAGCGCGCCAGCGGCGGCTGACGCGCTGCGGACGGTTCAGCCTTGGATATCGCGAGGATCGTTGCCAAAGCTGTTGCGCATCCGGATGCGGCCGTCGCGGCCGTGGACGAGCAGTTCTGCCTGGAGCTGTCGGGCTTTCTCGGTGCCCGCGGCGATCGCGTCTTCTTGCGTCGCGTAAAGTTGGCGCCCGCCCGCGCCGTCTTCGGATTCAATGGCCCAGCCGTTGTCGAGCGGTACGACGTGGATGTTCTTGGCCGGCATGGCGCACCTCCGTGGTGGAAGATGCCCTAGTCTCCACGCTGCTTCCCGCGGCCGGTATCGGTGACCGTCTGACAGCGCCGGTGCTTTTTGCGGCGCAGCTTGCCTGTAACGGCAGTGGCCATGTGGCCCCTCCGGCCGGAAATCAGAAAAAGCGCCCGGATACCGGGGTGCTCCGGGCATGGCGACAACGCGGGTGCACGTAGACTGCGCTGGCTGTACTCACCAGCCCGCCCGCACCCCGCCGCGGCGGGCTGTTTTTTTGTGCGGCGCTATCGGAGCAGCCGCTGCCACCGCATGTCATGTCCGCGCACGAGTCCGGCAAGCGTCGCCGCGCTGGCCAGTTCGAACTCGCTGAACTGGAAGGCCGGCGCGACGGTGCAGCCGACCAGCGCAAAGTCCTCGGGGCTGCCAGCGTCCACGCGTTCGGCGGCAAACCACTGGCCACCCGGCACCAGCGCCTGGAACGCCGCGCCGGGATGCCGCAGCGGGTCGCCCAGGCGCTGGGTGACGATGGTGCCGTCGACGATGCGGTGCACGTCCAACGGGGAGCCGGCGTGGTAGTGCCACAGTTCGTCGGAGCGGATGCGATGCCAGGCCGAATAGTCGTTGCCGCAAAGCATGTAGTGGATGGCGGTGCAGGCTTCGCGCGTGCGTCCGTCCTGGCATGCGACGCGTTCCTCGCTGCGATAGGTTTCGCGGTAGTAGCCGCCTTCCGGATGTGGCCGCAGGTCGAGTGCGTGGATCAGCAGGCGGGCGGTCGGGCTCAGGTCTGGCATGGGGGCATGGCGCGCGGCGCATTGGCGGAATCGGAAGGCGTAGCTTAAAGCAGCGCGAAGCGCGCCTGTGCGGGGCCAACCAGCGCCGGGCGGCTGACCGGATAGCGGTGGCGCATGCCTTGCGCCTCGAACGACAGGAAGTCCGGGGTCCAGCGCAGCGACTGCAGCTGGCGCGGCTCGATGCCGTCGACCAGGATGGCGCCGGCGTTGACGCAAACGCTGCCGCAGCGCAGGCGCACGGATTCGGTGTCGTCGCCGAAGTAATGGGCTTCGAGCAGGATGGAATCGGACTGGTACAAGGGCATGGCAGCGTCCTGATACTGTATGAATGTACAGTATAGCCTCGGCATGCCGTTCGGTCATCCTCCCGATTCTCAATTTCGGGCCGCGGCGCGCCGGTACGTGGTCGCTGCCTGGTATAACCTGAAACCGGTGACAGTCTTCACGACGCTGTCTTGCCGCGACCGCCGGGTCGCTACAGGAGATGCCATGGCTGGGAGCGGAAGCAAAGCCTGCTGGTTCGGCCTGGGCGTGCTGCTGGGCGCGGCGGTCGGTGGCGCGTGGGCGCGGTCGGCGCGCACGGCCGCCGGCCAGCGCGAACCGCGTCAGTCCGATGCGCCACTGCTGCCTGCCGACGTCACCGCGGACCAGGTGCTGACCGATGCCGCCACCGACGTGCTCGAGTACCGCGGCTTCGTCATCCACGTGTTCTGCCATGCGCTGGGCATGGGGCGCTTCAAGGCGCTGTGCGATATCTGGGAATCGGGCGCCGTGGTGCTGGAAGGTGGCGCGCCGCCGACCACCCATGCCACGCCGGACGAGGCGCGCCGCGGCGATTGCGTGGGCGCAGCAATGGGTGCAGCGCAATGGTTGAAGCGTGGCGCCATGCCGCCGATGGGTGCAGTCGACACAATCGGCGGCAAATCGACCCGCTCGCGCGCGACAGGCCTGATAATCGCGTCCGTGCCGATGGTTGATCGGCACGATCCTCCAGGAGAATTCATGTTTGTTTGTGGGAACCAGGCTTGCGGCGCCAGCTGGGAGCCGGACGAGGTGCAGATCCGCGATGAAGGGCAGGGGCTGGTGTTCCGCTGCCCGCAGTGTGGCGCGCGCAACCATGTCGTGGCGCGCACGGCCAAGGACGGCAGCACGAGCTATCGCCAGGTACCCGCCGGCGCAGCGCAAAAGGCGCCGGCGAAGGTACCGCGGAAGGCACCGGCCCAGGGCCGCGCCAAGCCCGCATCGCGCTGACCGGCATTGGCGGCAGGCCATGTTACCCCACCTGTGTGGGGTCAAATTCACATCGTTGGCGGCTTAAGCTAGTTTAGGCAGGACCGTTAAACACAACATGGACTTTGCCGACCTTCCCAACGACCCCGCTTCCAATGCCGAGCGCATGGGCTGGGCCAACGCTTCGCCCGAAGTTATCGCGAAGGTGTTGAACTCGGCGCTGGCGGCGCAGGACCTCTCCGGGTTTGCCGCGCTGCTGTCGGACATCGCGCGCGACCGCGGCCTGAAGGGCGAGCGCGCGGCGCACCAGTCGATCTACGACATGCCGTACGCCAGCCTGTTGCCGAGACAGAAGCACCTGCTGTCCGATGCCTTCGAGCTGCTGATTCTGCTCGGCCTGGAGTTGCGTGCGCGTAGCGCCGATACCGATGAGGACTTCGGCGCTGACCCGGGCACTGACACCGACGAGTAAGCCGCCAGGCAGCCGGCGCGGCTAGCTCCGCTCCAGCATGCCGATCTCGCGCACTGCGACCGACAGCATTGACAGCCCCGCCGCCCCCGACGCGCGCTGGTCCGCCAGCATGCGGGTGAAGCGTTCGAGCGCGCCGTGGCGGCTGGCGCGCCAGGCGTCGATCATCGCTTCCGGTGAGGCCTGGTCGCCCGCCTGCGACAGCACGCTGACCGTCAGCGCGCGCTTGAGCCGTCCCAGGTCTTCCAGCGTGGTGGTGCGCGCCAGCAGGTCCCAATGGGTGTCCGAGGGCAGCGCCAGCGCGCGTTCGCGCAGCCAGCTGAAGCTCAGGTGGCTGTCCAGCGCGAAGTAGACCCCGGCCACCAGATCCAGGCTGCGCTCGCACGCCGTGGCCACTTCGGCGATGTCGAGCGCCGCGGCAGAAATCTCGCTGCCGGCCACACGCGCGGCCAGGGTCTCGCCCACTCCCGCCTCGACCAGCGCACGCGTATGCTCGCTCAACGCCGCGGCATCCGCTTGCGGCAATAGTTGCGGCAAGCGGGGCCCGAGCCACTGTGCCGCCTGCGCGAAGCGCGCCAGGTCTTCGGTGGCGCTGCTGCCGCTGCGCAGATAGCGGATGAACCACAGGCACGCGCGCTCCAGCAGCAGCGCCACCGAGCCGAACATGCGCGCCTGCTCGGCGTCGGCGACGCGATTGTCAAGCGCGTCGATCTCTTGCCACAGCGCGGTCAGCCCGAACACGTCGCGCGCGATCAGGCAGGCGCGCACGATATCGGCGGGACGCGCATCGGTTTCTTCCATGATCCGGTGCACGAAGGTCGCGCCGATGCGGTTGACCAGCATATTGGTCAGGTGCGTCGACAGGATCTCGCGCCGCAGCGGATGGCGCTGCATGGCCTCGCCGTAGCGCTGGCGCAGCGGCACCGGGAAGTAATCGGCAAGCAGCCCTGCCACCAGCGCGTCTTCCGGCACGTCAGAGCCGAGCAGTTCGTCGTACAGCCACATCTTGCTGTAGGCCAGCAGCACCGCGCGCTCGGGCGAGGTCAGGCCTTCGCCGGCCAGCTTGCGCTCGGCGATGTCCTCGTCCGACGGCAGGAATTCCAGCGCGCGGTTCAGCCGCCCGGCGCGTTCCAGCCAGCGCACCAGGCGCGCCTCGCCGTCGAGCAGCGCGCCGCTGCTGCGGCCGGCCACCGACAGCGCCTGGGTCTGGTAGTAGTTGTCCTGCAGCACCAGCAGGCCGACTTCGTCGGTCATCTCGGCCAGCAGCTTGTTGCGCTGCTTTTCGGTCATCTCGCCGTCGGCGACCACCAGTCCCAGCAGAATCTTGATATTGACCTCGTGGTCAGAGCAGTCGACGCCGGCCGAGTTGTCGATGGCATCGGTGTTGATGCGGCCGCCCTTGCGCGCGAACTCGATGCGGCCGAGCTGGGTAAAGCCGAGGTTGCCGCCTTCGCCGACCACCTTGCAGCGCAGCTCGTTGCCGTTGACCCGGACCGCGTCGTTGGTGCGGTCGCCGGCCTGCAGGTGCGTCTCCTGGCTGGACTTGACGTAGGTGCCGATGCCGCCGTTGTAGAGCAGGTCCACCGGCGCCATCAGGATGGCGTGGATCAGCTCGGCCGGCGACAGCGCGCTTGCCGTGATGCCGAGCACCGCCTGCACCTGCGCCGACAGCGGGATGGTCTTGGCGGTGCGCGGATAGATGCCGCCGCCGGCGGAAATCAGCGTGGCGTCGTAGTCGGCCCAGCTCGAGCGCGGCAGCCCGAACAGCCGCGCGCGTTCCTGCAGGCTGCGTGCGGGGTCCGGATCGGGGTCGAGGAAGATGTGCCGGTGGTCGAACGCGGCCACCAGCCGGATATGCGGCGACAGCAGCATGCCGTTGCCGAACACGTCGCCCGACATGTCGCCGATGCCGGCCACGGTGAAGTCGGTGGACTGGATGTCGACGCCCATCTCGCGGAAATGCCGCTTGACCGATTCCCACGCGCCGCGCGCGGTGATGCCCATCTTCTTGTGGTCATAGCCGACCGAGCCGCCGGAGGCGAAGGCATCGTCCAGCCAGAATCCGTACTCAGCCGAGATCGCATTGGCGAAGTCCGAGAACGTGGCCGTGCCCTTGTCCGCGGCACCACCAGGTAGGGGTCGTTGTCGTCGTGACGCACCACGTCGGGGGGCGGCACCAGCTCGCCGCCGACGAGGTTGTCGGTCAGGTCCAGCAGCCCGCGCAGGAAGGTCTGGTAGCAGGCGATGCCTTCGCGCAGGAAGGCGTCGCGGTCGCCGGGCGGCGGCGGGCGCTTGACCACGAAGCCACCCTTGGAGCCGACCGGCACGATCACCGTGTTCTTGACCATCTGCGCCTTCATCAGGCCCAGCACTTCGGTGCGGAAGTCCTCGCGCCGGTCCGACCAGCGCAGCCCGCCGCGCGCCACGCGTCCGCCGCGCAGGTGCACCCCCCCTCCACGCGCGGCGAATAGACCCAGATCTCGAACATCGGGCGCGGCTCCGGCAAGCCCGGGACCAGGGCCGGATTGAACTTGAACGACAGGTACGGACGCGGCTGGCCGTCCTCGCCGCGGTGGAAGTAATTGGTGCGCACGGTGGCGTTGATCACGCCAAGGAAGAGCCGCAGGATGCGGTCTTCGTCGAGGTTGGGGACCTTGTCCAGCGCCGTGCCGATGTCGGCCAGCAGCTTGTCGCAGCGCGCCTGGCGCGCGGTGTCGGCGGCGACCTGGCTGAAGGTGTCGAAGCGCGCCACGAACAGCGCCACCAGCATCGCGGCAATGCCGGCGTTGCCGGTCAGCGCGCGTTCGATATAGGCGTCGCTGAAGGTCGAGCCCACCTGCCGCAGGTAGCGCGCATAGGCGCGCAGGATGGTCACGTCGCGCGCGGCGAGTTCGGCGCGCAGCACCAGGCGGTTGAGGTCGTCGTTCTCGATCTCGCCGTGCCATGCGCGCGCGAAGGCATCCTCGAACAGCGCCTTGACGCGCGCGATGTCGAACTCCGCGGCGCTGCTGCCATCGGCGATTTCGAGTCCGAAGTCGTGCACCCATAGCGGTGCGCCGCTGTCGGGCTCGATCAGGTAGGGGCGCTCTTCATCGACACGCACGCCCAGGTGCTCCAGCATCGGCAGGCTCAGCGACAGCGCGATCGGCTCGCCGGCGCGGTACACCTTGAAGCGGAACGCACCCGGCGCGGCTTCGATCGGGCGGTACAGGTTCATCGCCATGCCGTTGCCGCGCACCGCGTGCTCCATCAGCTCGATATCACGCACCGCGGTGCGCGCCGGATAGTCTTCGCGATAGCCGGCGGGGAACGAGCCGCCATAGCGCTGCAGCAGCCGGTTGCCGTGCTCTTCGCCGTGGCTTTCGTGCAGCGCCTCGGCGAGATCGTCCTGCCAGCGGCGGCTGGCATGCACGATGCGCGCTTCGAGCTCCTGCGTGTCGACCTTGGGCATGGTGCCGGGTTCGCCGCGCACGGTCAGCTGGATGCGCGCCAGCGGCGATTCCGACAGCAGCGGCGTGAACTCGCAGCTGGTGCCGTGGAAGGCCGCGGTCAGAAGCTTCTGGATCTTCTGGCGCAGGTCGGTGTTGTACTTGTCGCGCGGGACGAACACCAGGCACGAGACAAAGCGGTCGAAGCGGTCGCGCCGCACGAACAGCCGCGTGCGCTGGTGTTCCTGCAGCCGCAGGATGCCGGTGGTGATGTCGAACAGCTCGTCCTCGGTCGCCTGGAACAGTTCGTCGCGCGGATATTGCTCCAGGATCGTGACCAGCGACTTGTACAGGTGGCCCTTGGCGAGGAACCCTGCGCGCGCCAGGATGTTGGCGCACTTGCGCCGCACCAGCGGGATGTCGGCAATCGGCGCCATGTAGGCGGTCGACGTGTACAGGCCGACAAAGCGCCGCTCGCCGAACAGCTGGCCGTTCTCGTCGAGCAGCTTGACGCCGACGTAGTCGAGATAGCCCGGCCGGTGCACGGTGGCGCGCGAATTGGCCTTGGTCAGGAAGATCGGCGAGCTGCCTTCGATGATCGCGGTCGCCGCCGCCGGCAGCAGGGTCAGGTCTTCGGCATCGGGCTCGCGCAGGCTCTCGCGCAGGATGCCGGCGCCGGAGCCCGCCACGCCGCGCAGGAAGTAGCGCCCGTCGCGCGCCACCAGCTGGTAGTCGCGCTGCCCCAGGAACGAGAAATGGTCGTCCATCATCCATTCCAGGAAGGCGCGCGCCTCGACGCTTTCCGCCGAGGCCGCTTCCGGCGCCTGCGCCATCGCGCCGATGGTGGCGCGCGTGATGTCGCACATCTTCGGCCAGTCTTCCACCGCGGCGCGCACATCGACCAGTACCTGCGAGATGCCGTTGCGCAGGGCCTCGAGGCGCGACGATTCGCCGGTGCGGTCGATCTCGAAATGGATAAAGGACTCCAGGCGCGAGCTGTCGCCGGCCTCGCCGGCGCCGGCAGGGGCAATCCGTTCGATGCCGGTGCCGCCGCGCCAGACCCGGAACACCGGATGGATGGCCGAATGCAGCGCCAGGCCCTGGCGATTGATCTCCATCGTCACGGAGTCCACCAGGAACGGCATGTCGTCGTTGACGATCTCGACCACGGTGTGGTCGGAGTGCCAGCCGTGCTCTTCCAGGTTGGGGTTGTAGACGCGGATGCGGGCGCTGCCGGGGGTGAACTTCTGCGCCGTCTGCCAGTGCGCCATCACGGCGCCGTACAGGTCGGCCACTTCGCGGCGCAGCAGGTCTTCGGCGTCGGCCTGGTCGTAGTAATGCAGCAGGAAGGGCTCGACCACGCTGAACATCGCCGCCGGCAGCCGCCCGCGCGCGAAGTTGGCCAGTTCGTCCAGCAGGTGCGCGACCTTGTCTTCGTTCTCCTGCGGCATGTTCCCCTCCTCGCGGTTCGATGGGCCGCCGGGGCATGTGCCGGGGCATGCTCATACTTTAGGAAAAATCCGAGTGCCCGGCGCAACAAAGTGGCGGGTACCGGCGATGGCGAGGGAGGGGCAAGGACGGGTCCCGACGGCGAGCCGCGGGACCCGGGCAGCGCTCAGAAGCGCGTGGCGAGGCTGGGGCAGGAAGACGGACGGTGCGCGACCGGCGGCAGGCCGGGGCAGGGCAGCGGCTGGCCATGCTGCTGGCTGTGCCGTTCCTGCCGGCGGGCTTCGGAGACGGCCCTGACCTGGCGCGAGGTGTGGCCGTCCAGCGTGGCTTTCATCCGATCCAGCAGGCTGCCCAGCGCGGCACGTTCCTGCGAATTGAAGGCAGCGACCGAGACGCTGTGCAGCGCGCTCAGCGCCTGCGCGGTACGTTGCACCCGCGCGGTGGCGTGTTCCGCGATGCGGGGCGCCAGCGTCGCGGTGTACTCGATCCAGCCGTCGCGGCGCAGTTCGTCGAGCATGGTCTCCGATTGCGCCGCGTCGAGCGGCATCGGACCAGCCAGCGGCAAGCCGCGCTTGAAGGCCCCCTGGCGGATGGCCCGCAGCAGCAGCCACTGGGAATAGTTAAGGCCCGAGGCGCGCAGGGTCTGGTCCAACGCACCTTGCCAGGCGGTGACTGCGTCAATCAGGGCAAGGACAACCGGCTCGCTGGGTTCGAGGGGTCTTGGCTGCATGAATGGCGTCTCCTGTTGTGGTTTGCCGCCACCGCAATGCACAGGCACCCGCAAGGGGTGCATGGGGCCGGAGCATGGCCGGCCCGGGCGGCACGGCCGCCGCAGCCTCTGGGGCGGGCTGGGTCGACCGAACGGCGAGACTAACAGAAACCTTTGCCGGATTTGTGACAACTGCGGGAATGTCCTGAGCCGGTACCGCGCGCGAGTGGCGGCTGCTGCGCGCACCTTCCGCCAGCTTATGAAAAAAGCGACTGGGATGGATGACTTTAAATCATCGCTGGAATAGACGCGGCTGGCTACACTGGCTGCCGGAGACCCCGCCACCAGCCGCCAGGCCAGCACGGGGCGAACGGCGCAGGCACGGGCCGGCCGTCAGACCGGAGATCAAGATGTACAAGGAACGCATTCGCCTGCCCAGGCTGCATGACAAGGTAGTCTCGGCCGACGAAGCCGCCGCGCTGATTCGCGACGGCATGACGGTAGGCATGAGCGGATTCACCCGCGCGGGCGACTGCAAGGAAGTGCCGTTCGCGCTGGCGCGCCGCGCCGCCACCGAGCCGCTGCGCATCACGCTGATGACCGGCGCCTCGCTCGGCAACGACATCGACCGGGTGCTGGCGGAGGCCGACGTGATCGCGCGCCGACTGCCGTTCCAGTCCGATGCCACGCTGCGCCGGAAGATCAATGCGGGCGAAGTCATGTTCATCGACCAGCACCTCTCCGAGACCGTCGAGCAGCTCCGCTCGGGCCAGATCGCGCCGGTGGATGTCGCGGTGGTGGAAGCGGTGGCGATCACCGAGCAGGGCGGCATCATCCCCAGCACCTCGGTGGGCAACTCGGCCAGCTTCGCCATGCTGGCGCGCAAGGTGATCGTCGAGATCAACCTGAACATGCCGCTGGAGCTGGAAGGGCTGCACGACATCTATTTCCCGGTGCAGCGTCCGTACCGCCAGCCGATCCCGCTGATCGCCCCCGCGCAGCGCATCGGCCTGCCGTATATCCCGATCGATCCCGAGAAGATCGCGGCCATCGTCATCACCGCCAAGGATGACAGCCCCTCCAATGCGCTGCCGCCGGATGCAGACACCAGCCAGATCGCCGGCCATCTCAATGAATTCCTGCTGCGCGAGGTGCGCGCCGGGCGGCTGTCGCCGTCGCTGCAGCCGCTGCAGGCCGGCATCGGCACCATCGCCAACGCGGTGCTGCACGGGATGGTCGAGTCGCCGTTCCGCGACCTGCAGATGTATTCCGAGGTGCTGCAGGACAGCACCATCGAGCTGCTGGATGCGGGGCGCCTGGCCTTCGCCTCAGCCTCTTCGGTGACGCTGACGCGCGAGGTGTACCAGCGCTTCCTGTCGAACCTGGAGCGCTATCGCTCGCGCCTGCTGCTGCGGCCGCAGGAAATCAGCAACCATCCGGAGATCCTGCGCCGGCTGGGACTGATCACCATCAACACGGCGCTGGAGTGCGATATCTACGGCAACGTCAACTCGACCCATGTGGGCGGCACGCACATGATGAACGGCATCGGCGGCTCCGGTGACTTTGCCCGCAATGCGCACCTGTCGGTGTTCGTGACCAAGTCAGTGGCCAAGGGTGGCGATATCTCCAGCATCGTGCCGATGGTGGCGCACGTCGACCATACCGAGCACGACGTCGACATCATCGTTACCGAGCACGGCCTGGCCGACCTGCGCGGCCTGGCGCCGCGCGAGCGCGCGCGCACCGTCATCGCCAACTGCGCCGACCCGCAGTACCGCGACCTGCTGGGCGATTACTACCGCCGCGCCTGCGCGCATGGCGGGCAGACCCCGCACCTGGTGGAAGAGGCGCTGTCCTGGCATGCCGCCTTCCGCGACCGCGGCACCATGCAGCCGGCGCGGCCGGCACCGGCGCTGGCCGCCTGAGGCGCGGGCGATCCTGAAAACAAAACAGCCCGCGCAGGCGGGCTGTGTGACCGGGCGAGGTGGCCTTACTGCGCCTTGGCGCCCTGGCTGGCGGGGGCCTTGGCGCCATCGGTGTAGGGATCGGCCTTGCCGGCCTTGGCGCCATCGGTGTACGGATCGAACTTGCCGGCCTTGGCGCCATCTGTGTTCGGATCGAACTTCTTGCCCGAGTTGGTCAGCTCCGCCTTGGTCGATTGCTTGGCGCCGTCGGTGTACGGGTCGAACTTGCCGGACTTGGCCGCGCCCTGGTTCGGGCCGGCTTTCTTGGTGTGGCTGCCGCCGTAGAGATCGCCGCCGTCGGTGTAGTTCTTCTGCGCATACACCTGGGTCGCACCCAGAGCGGCCAGTGCTGCAACGATCAGGGTCGGAACGGACTTCTTCAGCATCTTGTTATCCTCGCGAATGACGGTCGCGCAGCGCCTGCGCGAAACCGGTTTGGGGCCGGACGTTGGCCGGTGACTGCCGGCGCGTGTTGCGGAGCACCCGGTAAATGTACCGAGTCGGCGCATGTCCGCAAAGTGAAAGTTTCTTCTAGTCGTATTGAACGTTACCGGCACGGCAGGCGTGCTGCGCGGGATCAAACGCGCCTGCAATAGGAAGAATCTGAGTGGTGCGGTGGGCATTTTCCGATACCGCGCATAAAAAAAACCGGCTGCCGTGGCAGCCGGTTTCGAGGTCGGGAGTCGGCTCGCGCCGCCTCGCCGGCTTATTCCAGCGTGATGTTCTGGTCGCGCGCGATCTTCTTGCGCAGGTCCAGCTCGCGTTTGATCTGCGCGGCGTATTGCTGCGGCGTGTTGCCGTCGGTGTAGGCCCCGCTGTCGGCCAGGCGGCGCTTGACGTTGGGATCCTGCAGCGCCTTGACCGCGGCGTCGTGCACACGCGTGATGATTGCCGCCGGCGTGCCGGCCGGAGCCACCAGCCCGTACCAGGCCATGTTGTTCATGTCCTTCATGCCGGCTTCGGCAAAGGTCGGCACGTCGGGCAGGCCTTCGACACGCTTGGGCGCTGCCACTGCCAGCGCGCGCAGCTTGCCGGCCTGGATATGCGGCATCGACGACGGCAGGTTGTCGAACTGCGCGTTGACCTGGCCGGCCAGCGTGTCGTTCAGCGCCGGGCCCGATCCGCGGTAGGGGATATGGACCATGTCGGTCTGGGTGATGTCCTTGAACAATTCCCCGTCCAGGTGCGAGATGCTGCCCTTGCCGGCCGAGGCGTAGCTGTACTTGCCCGGGTTGGCCTTCAGCATCGCCACGAATTCCTTCAGGGTCTTGGCCGGAACCTTCGGATTCACCGTCAGCACGTTGGGCACGTTGACCAGGTTGGTGATCGGCGCGAAGTCCTTGAGCGGATCGTACGGGTTCTTGGGGTTGGTGGCCGGGTTGGTCGCCATGGTGCTGACCGTGGCGATGCCCAGCGTGTAGCCGTCCGGCGCGGACTTGGCAAGCGCGTCGGCACCGATGGCGCCGCCGCCGCCGCCGCGGTTTTCCACCACCACCGGCTGGCCCAGTTCACGGCCCAGGCCGTCGGACACCGCGCGCGCCACGATATCGGTGGTGCCGCCGGCCGCGAACGGCACGATCAGGCGGATCGGCTTGGCAGGGTAGGACTGGGCGTGCGCCAGGCCGGCGTGGGCCAGGCCGAGGGCCGCGATGCATGCGGCTGCGCCGGCGTTAAGGACTGCTTTCAAGGAGGGCCTCCATTCTTCTTTCACTGATTGGCCAGCCAGGCTGCAGGCGTGTCCGCGGATCGGCTTCCGGAATCCGGCGCCCGCGCTGTCAGGTTCTTCCTGGCTGGCATGACCGGGCCGTGCCGGGATGCGGTACGGCCGGCGCGTTGCGATAGTTCCGCGATACGGAACTGTGTTCCACAACGGCGCGGGAGCGATTCAACCGGGAAAGCGCCTTTGGGGGAATTGGTGAGAACCCGCGTATCAAGAATCGGGCTGCGCTGCCGACCGCGCGCGGGGTTGGGAGGCGGGGCAAGCGCAAAAGCAAAAAGCCGGAAGCAAGGCTTCCGGCTTTTTTGAATTCGCTGGTGGGGCGTGAGTGACTCGAACACTCGACCTACGGATTAAGAGTCCGCTGCTCTACCAACTGAGCTAACGCCCCAACGAAGAAAAAGATTGTAGCAAGGTATCGGATGCGGCGCAATAGCCTTTGCGGCGTTTTTTACGATGCCTGGCCGCTACAATGCCAGGCTGCCGTCATGTGCCTCGGCCCGCCACCCGAACCCACCTGTTTGCCAGATCCATGCACGCCAGAGTCCTACGCTATCTCGACGAGGTCGTCCGCCGCGGTTCCATTCGCAAGGCGGCCGAACACCTGCACGTGGCGCCGACCGCGGTCAACCGGCAGATCCTGGACCTGGAGGCCGAACTGGGCGCACCGCTGTTCGAGCGCATCAACAAGCGCCTGCGGCTGACGCCGCTCGGCGAGATGGTGCTGGCCCACGTCCGCCAGACGCTGCGCGAGCACGACGCATTGCGCGAGCGTATCGAGGACTTCAAGGGCGCGCGCCGGGGCGAGGTCACGGTGGCGGTGACGGCGGGCCTGGCGGGCTCGCTGATGCCGTCGCTGGTGCATGACTTCCGCCAGCGCTATCCGGGCATCGTGGTACGCGTCAACGACCTGCCGGTGGCCGACATCGTGGCGGCGGTGGAGCAGGGCGATGCCGACCTCGGCCTGGGCTATGACCTGCCCGAACTGCCGGCCTTCCGCGCGCTCGCCAGCAGCGACTGGCAGATCGGCGCCGTAGTGCTGCCCGACCATGCGCTGGCGGCGCGGCCATCGGTGCTGCTGAGCGAATGCGTCGGCTATCCGCTGATCCTGCCGGCGCCGTCGCTGTCGATCCGCGCCATCCTCGATGCGGCCTTTGCGCGCAATGCGATCGAGGTGTCGCCGGTGGCGGAGTCGACCTCCACCGTGCTGATCCGGCAACTGGTGCTGCTGGGGACCGGCATCGCGCTGCTGAACCCGCTGGACGTGATGGAGGAGCGCGCGCGCCAGGCGCTGGTGTACGTGCCCTTGCGCGACCGCCACCTGCAGGGCCAGACGCTGACGCTGGTGGCGCGCGCTGGCGGCCATCTCAGCGCCGCGGCCGGGCTGATGGCCGAGCGCATCGGCGACGCACTGGCGACGCTGTTCGCGCAGGCCCGCTGAGGCGGACTTCTGGTGGGTGTCCACTTTTTGTGGACAGACTGCGCGGAATTCTATGCTTGGGACGCGGCATCGCGCCGCCGTAGACTGGCGGCGACCGTCTCTGTCCTCAATCCCATCCGCTTCACAGAAGGAATTCCGCCATGACCCTGATCGCCCTCAATGCCGACGTCCTCGTGACCATGGACGCCCAGCGCCGCGAGATTCGCGACGGTGCGCTGGTCGCCGAAGGTCCCGCGGTGCAATGGGTCGGCCCCACCGCCGAGCTGCCGCCGCAATACCGGCGCATGGTCGACGACGGCAGCGCGCAGGTGCTCGACATGCGCGGCCGCGTGGTCACGCCCGGGCTGGTCAACACGCACCACCACATGTACCAGAGCCTGACGCGCGCGGTGCCGGCGGCGCAGGATGCCGAGCTGTTCTCGTGGTTGACCAACCTGTACATGCTGTGGTCGCACCTGACGCCGGAAATGATCGCGGTGTCGACCAAGACCGCGATGGCCGAACTGATGCTGTCGGGCTGCACCACCACCAGCGACCACCTCTACCTGTTTCCCAACGGCTCGCGGCTTGACGATTCGATCGCCGCGGCGCAGGAGATGGGCATGCGCTTCCATGCCGCGCGGGGCTCGATGAGCGTGGGCCGCAGCAAGGGCGGCCTGCCGCCGGACGTGGTGGTCGAAGAAGAGGCTGCGATCCTGCGCGACAGCCAGCGGCTGGTGGAGCAGTACCACGACAGCGCGCGCCACGCGATGCTGCGCGTGGTGCTGGCGCCGTGCTCGCCGTTCTCGGTATCGCGCGACCTGATGCGCGAATCGGCGGTGATGGCGCGGCACTACGGCGTGTCGCTGCATACGCACCTGGCCGAGAACGACAACGACATCGCCTATTCGCGCGAGAAGTTCGGCCTGACGCCGGCGCAGTATGCTGAAGACCTCGGCTGGGTCGGCCACGATGTGTGGCACGCGCACTGCGTCAAGCTGGACGACGAGGGCATCGCGCTGTTCGCGCGGACCGGCACGGGGGTGGCGCATTGCCCGTGCTCGAACATGCGGCTGGCATCGGGCATCGCGCCGGTGCGTGCGATGCGCGATGCGGGCGTGCCGGTGGGGCTGGGCGTGGACGGCAGCGCGTCGAACGACGGTGCGCATATGCTGGGCGAGGCGCGGCAGGCGATGCTGCTGCAGCGGGTCGGTTACGGCCCGGCCGCGATGAGCGCGCGAGAGGCGCTCGAAATCGCCACGCTGGGTGGCGCGCGCGTGCTCAACCGCGACGATATCGGCGCGCTGGCGCCGGGCATGTCGGCGGACTTCGTCGCCTTCGACCTGTCGTCGGTCGGCTTTGCCGGCGCCGGCCATGACCCGGTGGCGGCGCTCGTGTTCTGCACGCCGGCCAATGTCGCGGCCAGCGTGATCAATGGCAGGGAAGTCGTGCGCGACGGCGAGTTGCTCACCGCCGACCTGCCTGCCGTGCTGCTGCGCCATCGCACGCTGGCGCACACGCTGTTCGAACGGGCCAGCGTCGGCGCGTGACGAGGTGCCGCGGCGCATCCGCGCCGCCCAAAGCAAAAGGCCGGAAGCATTTCTGCTTCCGGCCTTTCTTGTATTCGCTGGTGGGGCGTGAGTGACTCGAACACTCGACCTACGGATTAAGAGTCCGCTGCTCTACCAACTGAGCTAACGCCCCAACGAAGAACGAGATTTTAGCATGATTTCCGGCGCTGTCAATTGCCTGACGCGTGCCATGGCAAGCTGCGCGAACGTGCCCCGCGTACGCAGGGGTTGGCCGATGGAACCGAACGGCGGTCGCGGTGGTCTTCCGAATGAACCCTGTCGCATAGGGTTCTACCCATACGATTTTGCCGGAGCCATGTTAGGATGTTTCTCCACTTGCATATGGAGGGCTGCACCGATGGATATCAAATTCCAAGAGCAAGAGCGCTACGACATCAATAACGAAGGCTTGTTGTTCCAGGCACTTGTCAATGGCGAGAAGGTGACTTGCGTGGTGACACGCGAAGCACTGTGGGAAGGTTTCAGCGCCGACCAGGTGCTGTCACTTGAAGAAGCATTCCGCGCCGGCCGCGAAACCATCGAACGCGCCGCCGTGGTGCTGATCGAGCAGGGCGCGCCGCAGCCTATCGTCGTCAAGCGCGCCCACGTGGCGCCGATCTGATGCAGATGGATGCCCCGGCCCGCCCCAGGCAAGCCGCGGGCGCCCATCTGGAATCAGATTTCAGAGCATAGGCCGTCCGGCCTTGCTTGCCAGCCGGTGCTGCCGGCGCAGGCAATCCCCAGTTTCTTCCTTTTTTTTGCCGCCGTGACCGTGGCGAAGCGCGCCTGCGCGGGCGCTCCGTTCATGGCTGCGCAGAACCCGCCGGCGTTGCCGTGGCGCCCGGCCGCGACGCGCATTCCTCGAAGATGCGCACGGTGCAGCGGGCGCAGACTTCCGGCGACAGCTGACCGATGATGGTGTGCAGCGCCTGCCGCTTGGTCGGGAACACATGGTCGGCGCCGAGCTTGTCGGTGAAGCCGGTCTGCGCCCAGGTCTGCAGCACCTGCGTGCGCGGACGGTGGAAGTACAGGTCGCCGCCGAGCGCGCGGCGCTCGCTCAGCTCGTACTCCCACATTTCCGCGCCGGCGAGGTCGATGAAATTCATGCTCTTGGTCATCGCCAGCAGGTGGGTCTGGCCGGCATTGACGGTGCGCAGCCAGTGCAGGCGGTCGGTCACGAATTGCACCGCGCCGAAGTAGATCGCACCCTCCATGCGCAGCAGCTTGAGTTGCGGGCATTCGGGTTGCGGACGGCGCAGCTCGTCCAGCGGCGTGAAGCGCCGGCCGGGGTCGTCGGCATCCGGCACCAGGCTGCGCACCGCGGGCCGCGAGGTGCGGTACAGGTAGGCCACCAGCGACAGCACGGTGCCGAGCAGCACCGCCATTTCCAGCCGGATCACCAGCGTGGCGGCAAAGGTGCCGATGGCGATTGCGAACTCGGTGCGGCTGAGCGTGAAGATGCGACGCAGCCGCGCGATGTCGAGCAGGCCCCACGCCACCAGCAGCAGCATCGCCGCGATCGCAGCCATCGGGATCTGCGCCAGCAGCGGGGCGCTGACCGCGACCAGCGCCACCAGCCACAGCGCCGAGAACACGCTCGCCAGCGGTGTGCGCGCACCGGCCTCGAAGTTAGGCATCGAGCGGTTGAGCGAGCCGCACGAGATATAGCCGGAGAAGAAGCCGCCGGCGATATTCGACAGGCCCTGGCCGATGAACTCGCGGTTGGCATCGATATGCTGGCCGGAACGCAACGCCACCGCCTTGGCGATCGAGATCGACTGGCCCAGCGCGACGATGGTCAGCGCCGCGGCGATGCCGAGCAGGTCGGGCAACTTGCGCCAGTCGACGTCCGGCACCTGGAAGTGCGGCAGCGCCGACGGAATCGGCCCGACCACGTCGACGTGGTGGCCGCCGGCCTGGTTCAGCAGCAGCGCCACGCCATAGCCGGCCAGCAGCCCCAGCAGCATGAACGGCAGGCGCCGCCACAGCCGCTTGCACAGCAGCGTCACCGCCAGGGTGACCGCGCCCACCATGGCCGCGTCCCAGTTGATGGCATCGGCATGCTCGAACAGGTGGCGCAGCACGCCGAAGGCGCTGGTACCGGTCGGCACGGACAGCCCGAACAGGTCCTTCAGTGCGTACAGCCCGATCAGCGTCGCCGCGCCGCAGGTAAAGCCGAGCAGCACCGACGGCGAAATAAAGTTGGCCAGCGAGCCCAGCCGCAGCGTGCCCACCGCCAGCTGCATCACGCCGACCACGATGGTCACCGCCAGCGCCAGGCCGATATAGGCCGGGCTGCCCGCGAACGCGAGCGGGCTCAGCATCGCGAACAATGCCAGCGAGTTGGCGTTGGTCGGCCCCGACATGACGTGCCAGCTCGAACCGAACAGCGCCGCCACGATGCATGGCACCACCGCGCTGTAGATGCCGTATTGCGGCGGCAGGCCGGCCAGCGTGGCGAACGCGACCCCTTGCGGCAACACCAGCACGGCGCCGAGCAGTCCCGCCACCAGGTCGGCGCGCAGCGTGCTCGGGTCGACTCGCTGGCTCCAGGGGAACAGGCGCGGTAGCAGGGATGCGGTGGTGGTCGAAGGCATCGGCGGGAAACGGGGCGGGCTAGCCGGCTTCGCCGCCGCGTCCGGAGGGCGGCAAGGCAGCGGCGGGCGCAGTGGTTTGAGGGGCGGCCTGCGGCCCCAGGCTGGCCAGCATGGCGTCGAGCGCGCGATAGACCTCGGCCAGCCGCTCGGCACCCAGCTGCTGCGCGAGTTGCTGGTAGCGCGCATCGATCAGCGGCTCCATCTGCGCGATGAGGTCGCGGGCGGCACTGGTCAGGTTGACCAGCTGGCGGCGCTGGTCGGTGGCCGAGCGCGTACGCGCCACCAGCCCGGCGTCTTCCATGCCCGCCAGCATGCGCGTCAGGCTGGGGCTCAGGATCAGGCAGGCCTCGGCGAGCTGGTTGGGCTCCATCGGCCCGCGCTCGTTAAGCGTACGCAGCACGCGCCATTGCTGCTCGGTCACGCCGAACTGCCGCAGGATCGGCCGGAAGCCGGCCAGCAACGCTTCGCGCGCTTGCAGCAGCAGGTGGGGGAGATTGCGATGGCGAAACATGGCCTGGGCGGGAGGGCTCATGCCCGCAGTGTAGCGGGCCCGCCCGGGCGCGGCGAGCGGGGCTTGCCCGGGCTTGCCTGAACCCGCGCCATGCCCCAGTGCGGCCGGCAGGCGCGCACGCCGCGCGGCGTCAGCCGCAATGCAGCGTCGCCACCACCGGGGTGTGGTCGGACGGCTGCTCCCAGGTGCGCGGCACCCGGTCGATCACGCACGCGGTGCATTGCTCGGTCAGCGCCGGCGACAGCAGGATATGGTCGATGCGCAGCCCGGCATTGCGCCGGAACGCCAGCATGCGGTAGTCCCACCACGAGAATGCCTTCTCCGGCTGCTCGAACTTGCGGAACGCATCGGCCAGGCCCAGTTCGAGCAGCGCGGCAAAGGCGGCGCGCTCCGGCGGCGAGACCAGGTTCTGGCCTTCCCACTTGGCCGGGTCGTGCACGTCGCGGTCCTCCGGCGCGATATTGAAATCGCCCAGCAGCGCCAGCCGCGGGTGCCGCGCCATTTCATCGCGCAGCCACGCGGTCATCGCTTCCAGCCATTGCAGCTTGTAGGCGAACTTCTCCGAGTCGGGCGACTGTCCGTTGGGGAAGTAGGCGCAGACCAGGCGCAGGTCGCCATAGGTGGCGGCGATCACGCGCTGCTGCGCGTCCTCGAAGCCGGGGATGTTGCGCACCACGTCGACGGGGCCGGGCATGCTCGCGTCGCGCGCCAGGATGGCGACGCCGTTGTAGGTCTTCTGGCCGGTGTAGATGCTGTGGAAACCGGCGTTTTCCAGTTCGGCCAGCGGGTACTTGTCGTCCGGCAGCTTCAGTTCCTGCAGGCACAGCGCGTCGATCGGCGCGCCGGCCTGGTCCTGCTCGGCCAGCCACTGCAGCACCTGCGGCAGGCGCACCTTGAGCGAATTGACGTTCCAGCTGGCGATGCGCAGCGGGCCCTGGCCCGGCAGTCCCCGCGCGCTCATGCCGCCATCCCGCCGTGGCGCAGCAGCGCGTCGATCTGCGGCGCGCGGCCGCGGAACGCCACGAACGAGTCCATCGCCGGGCGGCTGCCGCCCACCGACAGGATCTCGCGCTGGTAGCGCGCGCCGGTTTCGCTGTCGAGCACCGTGCCCGACAGCTGCGCGGCCTCTTCGAACGCCGCGTAGACATCGGCCGACAGCACTTCGGCCCACTTGTAGCTGTAATAGCCCGCCGCATAGCCGCCGGCGAAGATATGGCTGAAGGTGTTCGGCCAGCGCGACAGCGGATGCTGCGGCACCACGTGCACGCGGTCGTTGATCTGGCGCGACAGCTCCAGCACCGAGGTGGCGCCGGCCGGGTCGAAGTCGGTGTGCAGGTGCATGTCGAACGACGAGAACACGATCTGGCGCAGCGTCATCATGCCGTTCTGGAAGTTCTTGGCCGCCAGCATGCGGTCGAACAGCGCGCGCGGCAGCGGCTCGCCGGTGTCGACATGCTGCGTCATGCCGGTCAGCACTTCGTACTCCCAGCAGAAGTTCTCCATGAACTGCGACGGCAGCTCCACCGCATCCCACTCCACGCCGTTGATGCCCGACACGCCCAGCTCGCCCACCTGCGTCAGCATGTGGTGCAGGCCGTGGCCGAACTCGTGGAACAGCGTGATGACCTCATCGTGCGTGAACAGCGCGGGCTTGCCGCTGACCGGTGCGGAGAAATTGCAGGTCAGGTAGGCCACCGGCGTCTGCACGCCGCCGTGTTCGAGCACCTTGCGCCCGCGCGCATCGTCCATCCACGCGCCGCCGCGCTTGCCTTCGCGCGCATACAGGTCGATGTAGAACTGGGCCAGCAGCGTGCCATCGGCGGTGCTGACGCGGAAGAAGCGCGCGTCCGGGTGCCAGGTCTGCGCCTGCTCGGGCTCGATGCGCACCGAGAACAGCTTCTGCACCACGCCGAACAGGCCCTCGAGCACCTTGGCTTCCGGGAAGTACTGCTTGACCTCGTGTTCGGAGAACGCATAGCGCTGCTGGCGCAGCTTCTCCGAGGCATAGGCCACGTCCCATGGCGCCAGTTCCGGCAGGCCCAGCTCGGCCGCGGCGAAGGCCCTCAGCTCGGCCCAGTCCTGTTCGGCATAGGGGCGCGCCTTGACCGCCAGTTCGTCGAGGAACTTGAGCACCTCGGCGGGCGACTCGGCCATCTTCGGCACCAGCGAGACTTCGCCATAGCACTGGTAACCCAGCATCTGCGCCTCTTCGCGGCGCAGCGCCAGCTGCTCGCGCATGTTGGCGGTGTTGTCCCAGTCGGCCTGGCCCTGGCCGTGCTGCGGCCCGAGCTCGGACGCGCGCGTGACGTTGGCCTCGTACAGGGTCTGGCGCAGCGCGCGGTCGTCGGCGTACTGCAGCACCGGGAAGTAGGAGGGGAAGTGCAGCGTGAACTTCCAGCCGGCCTTGCCATCTTTCTCGGCGGCGTGGCGGGCGGCTTCACGGGCATCGTCGGGCAGGCCGGCGAGGCGCGCCTCGTCCTCGATGACCAGCGCATACGCGTTGGTGGCGTCGAGCACGTGGTCGGAGAAGGCCTTGGACAGCTGGGCCTGCTGCTCCTGGATCTCGGCAAAGCGGGGCTTCTTGTCCTCGGGCAGTTCGGCGCCGCCCAGGCGGAAGCCGCGCAGCTCGTTCTCGATCAGCTGGTGGCGCGCCGCGCTCATGCCGGCAAACTCGGGGCTGGCCGCCAGCGCCTTGTATTTCTCATACAGCGCCAGGCTCTGGCCGAGCGACGACCAGAACTCGGTCATGCGCGGCAGGTTCTCGGCATGCGCCTGGCGCAGCTCGGGCGTATCGGCGACGGCGCTGAGGTGGCTGACCACGCCCCAGGCGCGGCCCAGCGGCTCGGTGGCGGCTTCCAGCGCCTGCACGGCGTTGGCCCAGTCAGCCGGCGTGGCGGGGTCCTCGGCGCGGGCGACGGCCTGTTGCGCGCGTTCCAGCAGCACGTCGAGCGCGGGGCTGATGTGCTCCGGCCGGATCTCGGCAAAGCGGGGCAGGTCGGAAAAGTCCAGCAGCGGATTGGTAGCGTTGGCGGCGTGGTCCATGGCGTGTTCTCGGTTGGCTGGTCTTGGTCAGGCAATATTCCCGCAGATGGGGCCGGGGCGGTGGATTTTCCAGTGCCCCGGGTGGCGCATCGGGCGCCGGCGGCAAATCGCGGCGCTCAGCCCGCGGCGCGCTCGGCCGCTTCCAGCGTATTGACCAGCAGCATGGTGATGGTCATCGGCCCCACGCCGCCAGGCACCGGCGTGATGTAGCCGGCGACTTCGCGCACGCCGGCGAAGTCGACATCGCCGCATAGCTTGCCGTGGTCATCGCGGTTCATGCCGACATCGATCACCACCGCGCCGGGCTTGACCATGTCGGCGGTGATCAGGTTGCGCTTACCGACCGCGGCCACCACCACGTCGGCGTCACGGGTGTGGGCGCCGATATCGCGGGTCTTGCTGTTGCAGATGGTAACGGTGGCGCCGGCCTGCAGCAGCAGCATCGCCATCGGCTTGCCGACGATATTGGAGGCGCCCACCACCACCGCGCGCGCGCCGCGCAGCGGATACTGGATCGATTCCAGCATCTTCATGCAGCCGTAGGGCGTGCACGGGCGGAACAGCGGCGCGCCGGTCATCAGCGCGCCGGCGTTGGCCACGTGGAAGCCGTCGACGTCCTTTTCCGGGGCGATCGCTTCGAGCACCTTGTGGCTGTCGATGTGCTTCGGCAGCGGCAACTGCACCAGGATGCCGTGGATGCGGGGATCGCGGTTGAGGGCGTCGATGCGGGCCAGCAGGTCGCCCTCGGACAGGTCGGCCGGATAGCGGTCCAGCGACGAATGGAAGCCGTTGTCCTCGCAGGCCTTGACCTTGTTGCGCACGTAGACCTGGCTGGCCGGGTCTTCGCCCACCAGGACCACGGCCAGGCCGGGCTGGTGGCCGCGTTCGGTCAGGCGGGCGGCGCGCTGGGCGGCTTCGGAGCGGATTTGCTTGGCAAGGGCGTTGCCGTCGATCAGTTGGGCAGGCATGGAGGCAGGGCGGGGATGATGGCGAGAAGGTGGCGGCGCCCGCGCGCGGCGGGGCCAAAGGCGGAATTATAAAGGTTGCGCGAGGCCTGTCGCACTGAGCTTGACCGCCGGCAGCGATCACCCCGCCCCGGCACTGGTAGCATGGGCTGCATGCCTACCGCGCTTGCCTCGACACTGTCCGATCCGCTGCTGGTGCTGCTGTCCGTGTGCGGAATGCTGTGGGCGCTGACGCGCCGCCCCTGGCGGCTGCTGCGCCGCGATGCGCTGCAGAATGCCTGGCTGGGCGCGATGCTGCTGGTGGCGCTGCTGTGGACGGTGCGCGCGACGCTGGCCGGCGGCATGGTGATCCAGCTGCTCGGCGCCACGCTGCTGGTGACGCTGTTCGGGTTGCCGCTGGCGCTTCTGTCGCTGTTCGCCGCCGACGTGGTCTCGCTGCTGGGGCTGGAATACCTGGCCGGGCACGGCTGGAGCCAGTTCGACTGGGCCGCGCTATGGGTGCGCTATGCCTGGCTGGCGCTGCTGCCGGCGCTGCTCTCGGCGGGCCTGCAGGCGGCGATGCGGCGCCTGCTGCCGCGCCACCTGTTCGTCTTCATCCTGGGGCACGGATATTTCACCGCCGGACTGGCCGCGCTGGGGGCCGGGGCGGCGCAGGCGGCCTGGCGCCACCTGACCATGCCGGGACAGCCGCTGAGCCTTGCCGACACCCTGCTCGGTGCCGTGATCCTGGCCTTCGGCGAGGCCTTCCTCACCGGCATGCTGCTCGCTGTGTTTGTCGTCTATCGGCCACAGTGGGTGGTGACTTTTCGCGACGAGGATTACCTCGGCCGCTGAGCGGTGTGCGGCCGGAGATGCGGCGGGGTGTGGGGAAGGGGCGCAGCGGGGCGCAGGTGCGGCGCGGGCCGCACCAGGCAAGGGCGGGCGCCGGCCGCTCAGCTGTTGCGCGACAGCGCCAGGCGCAGCAGGTCGGCGACGGTGTTGACGTTGAGCTTTTCCATGATGTTGGCGCGGTGCGCCTCCACGGTCTTGATGGAAATGCCCAGGTCGTCGGCAATCTGCTTGTTCAGGCGGCCGGCCACGATGCGCTCCAGCACCTGCTGCTCGCGCGTGGTCAGCTTGCCCAGCAGGTCCTTGGCGGCGCGCTGCTCGCGCGCGGTGGAGTGGTCGGTGCGGGCCTTCTGCAGCATGCGCTCGACCAGCGCGCGCAGCTCGGACTCGTCGAAGGGCTTTTCGATAAAGTCGATCGCGCCGCGCTTCATCGTCGATACGGCCATGGGCACGTCGCCGTGGCCGGTGATGAAGACGATCGGGATGTCGATCTGCTCGGCCAGCATGCGCTCCTGCAGCTCGGGCCCGCTCATGCCGGGCATGCGCACGTCCAGGATCAGGCAGGACACCTGGCTGGCGTCGTAGGCGGCGAGGAACTGCTCGGCGCTGGTGAAGCTGCGCACCTGATAGCCATTGCCCTCCAGCAGCCAGGTCAGCGAGTCGCGCATGGCTTCATCGTCGTCGACGATGAACACGGTCTCGCCGCGGTGGGGCGTGGGGTTTGGCGTTGCGGTCATGTAGTCTCCTCGGGACAACAATTCATTGCTGCGAAGTGTAACCGGCAGCGGCCCTCTGTGGCGAGACAGGCCCCCCACGTCGGAGGGGAAGCGGCGCGGCCGGCGCCAGGCATCCGGTGATGCGCAAGGTTTTGCGTGGCCCGCGCGCGCGGGCTCTGCTTATTCGGCCACGGCTTCGGCCGGCGCCGCCTGCAGCGGCAGCATGATCTTGAATGTACAACCGATGCCGTCGACATTGTTCTCGACCCACAGCCGGCCCTGGTGCGACTCGATGATCGAGCGGCAGATGTTCAGCCCCATGCCCATGCCGTCGGACTTGGTGCTGAAGAAGGGCTCGAACAGCCGCTCCTTGGTGGTCTCGTCGACACCCGGGCCCTGGTCGATCACGTCGATATGGACGTTGTCGCCGATCTCGCCGGACTCGACCCGCGCGTGCAGCCGCACTACGCCGCCGGCGCGTATCGCCGGCAGCCCGGCCATGGCCTCGACCGCGTTCTTGAGCAGGTTCACCAGCACCTGCTCGATCAGCACCGGATCGACATAGACCGTCAGCGGCGGCGCCGGCAGCCGGGTCAGGATGGTGACGCGGCGACGCGTGGCCTCGAGGTCGGCCAGGCCTACCGCGTCGGCGACGATGTCGTGCAGCGCGGCCTCGCGCCGCTGCGGCTGGCTGCGCTTCACGAAGCCGCGGATGCGGCTGATGATGGTGCCGGCCCGCACCGCCTGCGCCGAAGTCTTCTCCAGCACCGGGATCAGGTCCTCGGGCGTGCTGCGCCCCGAATGCAGCCGCGCCACCGCGCCCATGCAGTAGTTGTTGATCGCGGCCAGCGGCTGGTTCAGCTCGTGTGCCAGCGACGACGCCATCTCGCCCATGGTGGTCAGGCGGCTGGTGAACTGCAGGCGTTCTTCATGCTGGCGCGCCATTTCCTCGGCGGCCTTGCGCACGGTGATGTCGGTGGCGATCTGCATCTGCGCCAGGTGGCCGTCGACCCACTGGATATAGCGGCGGCGCACTTCGAACCATTTCTGCATGTCGGGCACGAACACCTCGCGCGCATCCGACGCATACGGCATCAGCTCGGATGCCGGCAGGCCGGCATAGGCATCGACATAGTCGGTGTTGTCGCTGGAGACCTGGTCCTTGTCGAGCTCGTCGCCGGCCAGCTTGACGTGGCCCTCGGCCTCCCAGCCGAACAGCTGGCGGTAGTAGCGGTTGGCGAACAGCAGCTCGGCCTTGTCGGTGGCCAGCACCGACACCGCGGCGTCCAGGCTTTCCAGCACGGTGGTGAAGCGGTCGTGCGCGGCGGCCAGTTCCTCGCGCGCGCGCTTGGGTTCGGTGATATCCGTCATCGAGCTCATCCAGCCGGTATGGCGGCCGCGGCTGTCGACCAGCGGCGACACGTACATGCGGGCATAGAAGCTACTGCCGTCGCGGCGCATCACGCGCATCTCGTAGCCGCCGGCGGGCGACTTGCCCTGCAGCGTCAGGTCGATCTGCTTCTGCATCTCCTGCTGGTCGTTGGGCGGCCAGTAGGGGAAGGGCGGCAGGCGCCCGACCAGGTCGTTCTCCTGCCAGCCGGTCATGCGGCAGAAGGCCGGGTTGACGTAGGTGATGCGGCCGTTCAGGTCGAGCGCGCGCAGGCCGATCAGCATCGAGTTTTCCATCGCGCGCCGGAACGAGGTCTCGGCCAGCAGCGCGCGCTGCGCCTCGGAGCGGCGGCTGGTATGCCGCCACATGCTCCACAGGCTCCACAGCAGGAAGCACGATAGCCCCACCACCAGCCACAGCAGCATGTTGTTGGG
This sequence comes from Cupriavidus nantongensis, assembly GCF_041726985.1. Classification (GTDB taxonomy): domain Bacteria; phylum Pseudomonadota; class Gammaproteobacteria; order Burkholderiales; family Burkholderiaceae; genus Cupriavidus; species Cupriavidus nantongensis_A. The sequence continues at coordinate 1,346,732 of NZ_CP168303.1, forward strand.
CAGGTTGGAGGCCGGCGGGTAGGCATCGGCGCGCAGCGACAGCGAATGGCCGGGCGGGTCGAGCAGCACCTCGTACGACAGCGCGTTGCCCGGCACCGGCCGCAGCGAGGTACTGGCGCGGGTCTGGTTGTTCTTGTCGATCAGCGAGAAGCGGTAGCGCTCGGTCAGCTCGGGCGGCAGCAGGTGGGTCAGGATGCCGTTGATCGAATAGAGCGCGCCGAGCGTGCCGAGGAACTCGTTGTCGCGCACGATCGGCACTTCCATCAGCATGAAGCTGTCGCCGCGCTCGTTGACCAGCGGGCGCGAGTAGACCACACGCTGGGTCTCGCGCGCGGCGTCGAAGGTGTCGAGCACTTCGGGTTCGAGCGGCTGGTCCTGGTTCTCGCGCAGGCGGCTGGCGAATTCGGAGGTCGACGGCAGCGACCAGCGGCCGCGCTTGGTGGCGTCGAGCCAGTTGATGAAGACGATCTCGGGATTCTCGCGCAGGATTTCCTGCGCCGCGGTGCGGTAGGCGCCTTGCTCCAGCTGCGCGGCGGCGATGTCGCGCGCGAGCGAGGCCAGCTGGTCCTGGTTGCTCAGCAGCGACAGGCGCACGCGCTGCTGCGCCCAGGCCGCGTCGCGGTACAGCGCGTCACGCTGCTGCTGGCGCTCGGTCTCGTGCAGCGACCACAGGATCACGCCCATGGCCACGGTGAAGAGCACAATGGCCACCAGCGGGATGAACATGAACCAGCTGGTGGCGACCAGGTTGCGCCAGCGCAGCCACCACAGGCCGCGCGGCGGCGCCACCGGCACGCCATCGTCCGGTCCCAGCGCTTCGATCGGTCCCAGGCCGGCCGCCGGGGAAGGCGCATGCGGGACATGCGCGGACTCGCCGCCGGCGGCCTTGGCTGTACCCGACGCATCGGAGGGAAGCATGGCGGCACGCAGGCTGCGGAAAAGACGGTCGAGGCGGTTGAAAAACGGCATGAGAGGGATTGACGGCTGACCGACCAGTGTACCGAGATTATTGCGGTGCGTCGCTTGGGGAAAGCGCCAATGAAATCCCGGCGCCGCGTGCCGGCGCTAGCCGGATGAAGGCACGGGGCATGCGGCTTCTGCAGTGATTCTTGGTGCGCTGCCGCATAATTCCACATTATAAAAAACGATATCGCAATTTGAAAATTTCCCTTGTGCTCGACATTGGGCTTCCATAGAATCGGTCCGACCCAAGAATGCGGGCGGTAGCCATGCGCCTGCCGCGCGGAGAAACCGGAACAGGTTTCCCGGCGGCGGCCCCGATGCAAGGCGGCAATGGCGCCGATCCTCCGCAAGTCGGTGCGAGTCATACGTTGAGTCGTGTCCGGCGCTGCCAGCGCGGACGCGGAAGCCAAGAATTCACCCAGGAGACAGTCATGTCCGCCGTACCAGAGCAGATCCTCGGCGCCTCGAGCGCCAACGACGCCGATCCCCAGGAAACCCATGAATGGCTCGACGCCCTGCAGGGCGTGCTGGCCGCCGAAGGCCCGGCGCGCGCCGCCTTCCTGATCGACAAGCAGATCGAATACGCCCGCGTGAACGGCGTGACCCAGCCGTTCCACGCTGAGACCCAGTACATCAACACCATCCCGGTCGAGCAGCAGGCCCGCATCCCCGGCGACCAGGACATCGAGCACCGGATCCGCTCGTACACCCGCTGGAACGCCATGGCGATGGTGCTGCGCGCCAACAAGCACACCAACGTCGGCGGCCATATCTCGTCGTTCGCGTCGGCGGCCACGCTGTACGACGTCGGCTACAACCACTTCTGGCGCGCCCCGTCGGAGCAGAGCGGCGGCGACCTGGTCTTCGTGCAGGGCCACTCGGCGCCGGGCGTGTACTCGCGCGCCTTCCTGCTGGGCCGCCTGACGCCCGACCAGCTCGATAACTTCCGCCAGGAAGTCGACGGCAAGGGCATCTCGTCGTATCCGCACCCGTGGCTGATGCCGGACTTCTGGCAGTTCCCGACGGTGTCGATGGGCCTGGGCCCGATCATGGCCATCTACCAGGCCCGCTTCATGAAGTACCTGGACAGCCGCGGCCTGGCCAAGGCCGGCGACCGCAAGGTCTGGGCCTTCCTGGGCGATGGCGAGACCGACGAGCCGGAATCGCTGGGCGCGATCGGCATGGCCGGCCGCGAGAAGCTCGACAACCTGGTGTTCGTCATCAACTGCAACCTGCAGCGCCTGGACGGCCCGGTGCGCGGCAACGGCAAGATCATCCAGGAACTGGAGTCCGAGTTCCGCGGCGCCGGCTGGAACGTGATCAAGGTGGTGTGGGGCAGCAAGTGGGACGCGCTGCTGGCGCGCGACACCAAGGGCCTGCTGATGAAGCGCATGATGGAATGCGTGGACGGCGAGTACCAGACCATGAAGGCCAAGGACGGCGCCTACGTGCGCGAGCACTTCTTCAACACGCCCGAGCTGAAGGCGATGGTCGCCGACTGGTCCGACGAGGACATCTGGCGCCTGAACCGCGGCGGCCACGACCCGCACAAGATCTACGCCGCCTACAAGGCCGCCAGCGAGCACAAGGGCCAGCCCACGCTGATCCTGGCCAAGACCATCAAGGGCTATGGCATGGGCGACGCCGGCCAGGCCATGAACGTCGCGCACCAGCAGAAGAAGATGCCGGTCGACGCGATCCGCAAGTTCCGCGACCAGTTCAACATCCCGGTCGCCGACGAGCAGCTGGAAGACGTGCCGTACATCACCTTCGAGGAAGGCTCGAAGGAACTGGAATACATGCGCCAGGCGCGCATGAACCTGGGTGGCTACCTGCCGGCGCGCCGGCAGAAGGCCGAAGCGCTGCCGGTGCCGGAGCTGAAGGCGTTCGAAGCGCTGCTCAAGGCCACCGGCGAAGGCCGCGAAGTGTCCACCACCATGGCTTTCGTGCGGATCCTGAACACGCTGCTGAAGGACAAGCAGATCGGCAAGCACGTGGTGCCTATCGTCCCGGACGAGTCGCGCACCTTCGGCATGGAAGGCCTGTTCCGCCAGGTCGGCATCTGGAACCAGGAAGGCCAGAAGTACGTGCCGGAAGACCATGACCAGCTGATGTTCTACAAGGAATCGCAGACTGGCCAGGTGCTGCAGGAAGGCATCAACGAAGCCGGCGCCATGTGCGACTGGATCGCTGCCGCGACGTCGTACTCGACCCACGGCGTGCAGATGATCCCGTTCTACATCTACTACTCGATGTTCGGCATCCAGCGTATCGGCGACCTGTGCTGGGCCGCCGCCGACATGCGCTCGCGCGGCTTCCTGCTGGGCGGCACCGCCGGCCGCACCACGCTGAACGGCGAAGGCCTGCAGCATGAAGATGGCCATTCGCACGTGTTCCACGCCGTCATCCCCAACTGCATCTCGTACGATCCGACCTTCCAGTACGAACTGGCGGTGATCATGCAGGACGGCCTGCGCCGCATGTACGCCGAGCAGGAAGACGTCTACTACTACCTGACGGTGATGAACGAAAACTACGAGCATCCGGAAATGCCGGCTGGCGTAGAGCAGGACATCGTCAAGGGCATGTACCAGTTCCGCAAGGGCGTCGAGAACAGCAACGCGCCGCGCGTGCAGCTGCTGGGCTCGGGCACGATCTTCCGCGAGGTGATCGCCGCCGCCGAGCTGCTGAAGAAGGACTGGGGCGTCGAGTCCGACCTGTGGGGCTGCCCCAGCTTCACCGAGCTGGCGCGCGACGGCCAGGCTGCCGAGCGCTACAACCTGCTGCATCCGGCCGAGACCCAGCGCGAAGCCTTTGTTACGCAGAAGCTGAAGTCGGCCCGCGGCCCGGTGATCGCCTCGACCGACTATGTGCGCGCCTTCGCCGAGCAGATCCGTCCGTACGTGCCGCGCCGCTACGTGGTGCTGGGCACCGACGGCTTCGGCCGCTCGGACACGCGCGAGAAGCTGCGCCACTTCTTCGAAGTGGACCGCTACTGGGTTACGCTGGCCGCGCTCAAGGCGCTGGCCGACGAGGGTGCGATCGGCCGCGACAAGGTCGCCGAGGCCATCAAGAAGTACAACCTCGACCCGAACAAGCCCAACCCGATGTCGGTCTGATCCGGCAGCCTGCACCCACCCCCCGCAGTACGGCAGCGCCGTGCCGCGGGCGCCCCGGGCATCGTCCCGATGGCGCCTTGCGGCACGGCGGCGTGACAGAAGCGGGCGGCGAAGGTAATCTCGCCGCTTGCGGACGTCGCGCGTGCCGGCCTGCTCAGGAGACACTGAATGAGTCAAGCGATTGAAATCAAGGTGCCGGATATCGGCGACTATGACGCCGTTCCCGTCATTGAAGTGCATGTGAAACCCGGCGACAGCATCGACGCGGAAGACGCGCTGGTGACGCTGGAGTCGGACAAGGCCACCATGGACGTGCCCTCGCCGCAGGCCGGCGTGGTCAAGGACGTCAAGATCAAGGTCGGCGACAACGTGGCCGAAGGCTCGGTGCTGGTGATGCTGGAGCCGGCCGGCCAGGCCGCTGCCGCACCCGCACCGGCCCCGGCCGCTGCGCCCGCTCCCGCGCCGGCACCTGCCGCGGCGGCTCCGGCCCCTGCACCCGCGCCGGCTCCCGCCGCGGCCCCGGCCGGCGCCGGTGGCACCATCGAAGTCAAGGTGCCCGATATCGGCGACTACGACGCGGTGCCCGTGATCGAAGTCCACGTCAAGCCGGGCGATACCATCAGCGCGGAAGACGCGGTGGTGACGCTGGAATCGGACAAGGCCACCATGGACGTGCCCTCGCCGCAGGGCGGCGTGGTCAAGGAAGTCAAGGTCAAGGTCGGCGACAACGTGTCGGAAGGCACGCTGCTGCTGATCCTGGAAGGCGCGGCCACCGCCGCTGCTGCCGCACCGGCCGCTGCCGCCGCGGCACCGGCTCCCGCCGCCAGCGCCCCCGCCCCGGCGCCGGCTGCTGCGCCCGCGCCCGCGCCGGCCGCACCGGCTGCCGCGGCCGCCGCTGCCGGCGCAACCGGCAAGGCCGCCCATGCCAGCCCCTCGGTGCGCAAGTTCGCGCGCGAGCTGGGCGTCGATGTCTCGCGCGTGCCGGGCACCGGTCCCAAGGGCCGCATCACCCAGGAAGACGTGCAGAACTACGTCAAGGGCGTGATGACCGGCCAGGCCGCCGCGCCGGCCCAGGCTGCCGCAGCCGGCGCCGGTGGTGGCGAGCTCGGCCTGCTGCCGTGGCCGAAGGTCGATTTCACCCGCTTCGGCGAGGTCGAAAGCAAAGCCCTGTCGCGCATCAAGAAGATCTCGGGTGCCAACCTGCACCGCAACTGGGTCATGATCCCGCACGTCACCAACCATGACGAAGCGGACATCACCGAGCTCGAGGCCTTCCGCGTGCAGCTGAACAAGGAGAACGAGAAGGCCGGCATCAAGGTGACCATGCTGGCGTTCATGATCAAGGCCACGGTCGCGGCGCTGAAGAAGTTCCCGAACTTCAATGCGTCCCTGGACGGCGACAATCTGGTGCTGAAGAAATACTTCAACATCGGCTTCGCCGCCGACACCCCGAACGGCCTGGTCGTGCCGGTGATCAAGGACGCCGACAAGAAGGGCGTGCTCGAGATCAGCCAGGAAATGAGCGAGCTGGCCAAGCTGGCGCGCGACGGCAAGCTCAAGCCCGACCAGATGCAGGGCGGCTGCTTCTCGATCTCGTCGCTGGGCGGCCTCGGTGGCACGTACTTTACGCCGATCATCAATGCGCCCGAAGTGGCCATCATGGGCGTATGCAAGTCGTACATGAAGCCGGTGTGGGACGGCAAGCAGTTCGCGCCGCGCCTGACGCTGCCGCTGTCGCTGTCGTGGGACCACCGCGTCATCGACGGTGCCGAGGCCGCGCGCTTCAACACCTACTTCGCGCAATTGCTGGCGGACTTCCGCCGCATCCTGCTCTAAGCGGGGTGGCGCCGCGCGGGCAGGGCGAAGTCCCGGGCCGCGCGGCGCGCCACGCGCAACCGGGAGCAAGCCATGACTACCTGTGTTGTCGTCAGGAAGGGCGCCGAGGTGGCGATCGCGGCCGACGCGCTCGTGACCTTCGGCGATACGCGCCTGTCCCGCGCGTACGAGCGCAACCAGAAGGTGTTTCCGGTGGGCGACGGCTTTATCGCGCTGGCCGGGACCACGGCGCACTTCCCGGTGATGCGCACGCTGCTGGCGGGGTTGGGCGACGAGTGCCGGCTGGGCTCGCGCGACGACGTGTTCCGCACCTTCCTGAAGGTGCACGAGAAGCTGAAGTCGGACTACTTCGTCAATACCAAGGAAGACGATGACGATCCCTACGAGTCGTCGCAGATCGTATGCCTGATCGCCAATCCGGCGGGCATCTTCGGCGTCTACTCGTATCGCGAGGTGTTTTCGTTCGACCGCTTCTGGGGCATCGGCTCGGGCCGCAACTATGCGCTGGGCGCGATGCACGCGGTCTATGACCGGCCGGACCTCGGCGCGGGCGAGATCGCGCGCATCGGCGTCGATGCCGGCGTGGAGTTCGACAAGAGCTCGGCCGGACCGATCGAGGTGCATACCGTGCGGCTGCGCGAGCAGGATGCCACGGCGTCCGCGGACCAGGACGATGGCGCGGACGGCAGTCCGGCGGGCGGCAACGCAGCAACCAACAACGACGGCGCGCCCTGAAGCCGAGAGGCGGGCGCGCATAGAGGAGCAAATATGAGTGTGATCGAAGTCAAGGTGCCGGATATCGGCGATTTCGATGCGGTGGAAGTGATCGAGGTGCTGGTCAAGGCCGGCGACACGGTCGAGGTGGAGCAGTCGCTGATCGTGCTGGAATCCGACAAGGCCAGCATGGATGTGCCCTCGTCGGCCGCCGGCAAGGTGGTCGACGTCAAGGTCAAGGTCGGCGACAAGGTGGGCCAGGGCGCGGTGATCTGCACCATCGAGGCCCAGGCTGGAGCAGCCGCCGCGCCTGCGCAGGCACCGGCCCCGGCACCCGCGCAGGCCCCTGCGCCCGCCCCCGCAGCAGCGCCCGCGCCGGCGGCCGCCAGCCATGCCGGCGGTGCCGATATCCAGTGCGAGGTGCTGGTGCTGGGCGCCGGCCCCGGCGGCTACTCGGCCGCCTTCCGCGCCGCCGACCTGGGCATGAATACCGTGCTGGTGGAGCGCTACGGCACGCTCGGCGGGGTCTGCCTGAACGTGGGCTGCATCCCGTCCAAGGCGCTGCTGCACAACGCCGCGGTGATCGACGAGGCCAAGGCGCTGGCCGCCCACGGCATCCTGTTCGGCGAAGCCAAGATCGACCTGGACGGCCTGCGCCACTACAAGAACCAGGTGGTCGGCAAGCTGACCGGCGGCCTGGCCGGCATGGCCAAGGCGCGCAAGGTGCAGGTGGTGCGCGGCGTCGGCAATTTCCTCGACCCGCATCACCTGGAAGTGGAACTGACCGAAGGCGAAGGCAAGCAGACCACCGGCAAGAAGACCGTGATCCGCTTCGACAAGGCCATCATCGCCGCCGGAAGCCAGGCGGTTAAGCTGCCCTTCATCCCGGAAGACCCGCGCATCGTCGACTCGACCGGCGCGCTGGAGCTGCCGGAAGTGCCCAACAAGATGCTGGTCATCGGCGGCGGCATCATCGGCCTGGAAATGGCGACGGTGTACAGCACGCTGGGTGCCGACATCGATATCGTCGAAATGCTGCCGGGCCTGATGAACGGCGCCGACCGCGACCTGGTCAAGGTCTGGGAAAAGAAGAACAAGGACCGCTTCGGCAAGGTGATGCTGAACACCAAGACGGTCGCGGTAGAAGCCAAGCCGGACGGAATCTATGTCAAGTTCGAGGGCGAGCAGGCGCCGGCCGAGGCGCAGCGCTATGACCTGGTGCTGGTGTCGGTGGGCCGCTCGCCCAACGGCAAGCGCATCAGCGCCGAAAAGGCCGGCGTTGCCGTGACCGAGCGCGGCTTTATCGACGTCGACAAGCAGATGCGCACCAACGTGCCGCACATCTATGCGATCGGCGATATCGTCGGCCAGCCGATGCTGGCACACAAGGCGGTGCACGAAGCCCACGTGGCCGCCGAGGCCGCGCACGGCGAAAAGGCCTTCTTCGATGCCAAGCAGATCCCGTCGGTGGCCTTTACCGATCCGGAAGTGGCCTGGGCCGGCCTGACCGAGGACGAGTGCAAGGCGCAGGGCATCAACTACAGCAAGGGCGTGTTCCCGTGGGCCGCTTCGGGCCGCGCCATCGCCAACGGCCGCGACGAGGGCTTCACCAAGCTGATCTTCGACGAGGAAACGCATCGCGTGATCGGCGGCGGCATCGTCGGCACGCATGCCGGCGACCTGATCAGCGAAGTGTGCCTGGCGATCGAGATGGGCGCCGACGCGGTCGATATCGGCAAGACCATCCATCCGCACCCGACGCTGGGCGAGTCGATCGGCATGGCGGCCGAGATCTACGAAGGCACGTGTACCGACGTGCCGCCGCCGCGCAAGCGTTGAGTCGCTGTCCGCTGCGATGACAAAGCCCGCCATGATGGCGGGCTTTGTTTTGCATGATTTCGCAATTAACCGCCTTCACTTATCAGCGCCAATATTTGGCGGCTTGCAGCGAGAGGGGGAAAGCGCAGCGCGAAAGCCCGGCTGAGGCGAGAGCCAAAAAAAACCCGACCTGTAGAGGTCGGGTTTAACGATACCTTTGGACAAGGAGACCGCGGTACCGAGGAGACATCGGCAGACAAGGCAGCGCCGGGGCCGGTCGGTCGGGGCACTTCCTTCATCGTTGGCAAAGCCCACGGCATCGCATGGCGATGGGCTTTGCCAACGGACCGGCCGCAGCCGGTCCATCTTCAACACTGGCTATCAGGCAGCAGTAGCCTTCTTCGCCGTGGCCGTGCGGGCCGTGGCGCTGGCTTGCTGGGCAGCCTTGGTGGCAGCCGAGGCGGCGGCCTGGAAGTTGGTTTCAGCGATTTCGACCGCTTGCTTGGTCGCCTTCTGCACCGACTCGTAGGCGTTGTTGGCAGCGGAGATCGCCGACTTCACGATGGCCACGGTCGATTCCGAACCGGCCGGGGCGTTCTTGGCGAAGTTCTCGACCAGGGCCTGGACGTTCTTCGAGCCTTCGGCCAGCTGGGCCTCGGCCACCTTGGCGAATTCGCTCTGGGTTTCCGAAGCGATCTCGTACAGGTGACGGGTGTAGGCCAGGGTCTTTTCGGCGACCGGTTGCACGGCTGCGGCCTGGATCGCCAGCAGTTCCTGGGCGTCCTTGGCCGACAGCGCCTTCTTGGCGTTGTCGACGTTTTCGGCGAAGGTGGTCTTGACGACCTGCAGGTTCAGTTCGACGAGCTTTTCGACGCCTTCAAACGCCTTGGTGGTCAGGCCGAACAGCGTTTCGAGGTTAGCCTTTTGTGCTGCTGCGACTTGTTCCGGGGTGAGGATCATTGCTGGTCTCCAGTGGTGAACTTCAAGGTCAAGCAAATTAAGCCGCCTAGATGTCAGGGCCGTGACGGTGTTTTGCCCGTTTCGGCCAGCCCAGGCGTGTGGGTGGGTCAGGGCGCCAATCCGCTTGTGCGTTTGTTTGTGCGCCGCAACAAGCCGTATTTTAGGGGCGACCAAATCAATGTCAAGGAAATTTTGTGCGTTGCACAAAAATCGGGTTCGACATGGCTTGCTGTAAGTGGCGTCATAGCCATTCCTGCCCCCGCGGGCACTGCCCGGACAGGGGTGCTACCATGCCAGGCTGCCCGCGCCGGTACGGCCGGCCGAGGCCGGAACACCAACAAAATCAGGATCGCCCAGGCCTCTTGCCATGCTCGCTTTCTACGCCGACCACTTCGTGCTGCCATTGCCGCCCGGACATCGCTTCCCCATGCGCAAGTACAGCATGCTGCGCGACGCGGTGTCGGTGCAGGTGCCGGGGCTGCGCCTGTCCGAGGCGCCGCGTGCCGGAGACGATGCGCTGCTGCTGGCCCACACGACGGAATATGTAGTGGCGGCCTCGGCCGGCACGCTCGACGCGGCGCGCCAGCGCGAGATCGGCTTTCCCTGGTCCGAAGCGATGGTGGAGCGCTCGCGCCGTTCGGCGGGCGCGACCATCGAGGCCTGCCGCAGTGCGCTGCGTGAAGGCATAGCCGTGAACCTGGCGGGCGGCACGCACCACGCGTACGCCGACAAGGGCGGCGGCTTCTGCGTCTTCAACGATGCCGCGATCGCCGCGCGCGTGCTGCAGCGCGACGGCGCGGTGCGCCGCGTGGCGGTGGTCGACCTCGACGTGCATCAGGGCAACGGCACCGCATCGATCCTGCACGGCGACCCGTCGGTATTCACGCTGTCGCTGCACGGCGAGAAGAACTACCCGTTCCGCAAGGAAGCCAGCGATCTCGACGTCGGCCTGCCGGATGGCTGCGACGACGAGGCTTACGCGCAGGCGCTGCAGGCCGCGCTGGACACGCTGTTCCGGCGCTTCGAGCCGGACCTGCTGATTTACCTGGCCGGCGCGGACCCGCACGAGGGCGACCGGCTCGGGCGGTTGAAACTGACCATGGCTGGCCTGGCACGGCGCGACCGCCTCGTGTTCGACGCCGCGCACGCCCGCCGCCTGCCGGTGGCGGTGACCATGGCCGGCGGCTATGGCAACCAGATCGAGGACACCGTCGCGGTCCATGCGCAGACGGTGCGGCTTGCCGCGCAGTATCACGCCCGGTACGCGCAACTTGCCGCGCGGCTTGCATCATGAGCGAGATGATCGAGTCGGGCCGCGGCGGCGCGGCCAGCCCGCGCGCCACGCTGTGGGTGGCATCGATGCCGTGGCTGTTCGTGCTGATCTGGAGCACCGGCTTTATCGTCGCCAAATACGGCATGCCGTATGCGGAGCCGATGACGTTCCTGTTCCTGCGCTTTGCCGGCGTGCTGGTGTTGATGGTGCCGTTCGTATTGCTGGCCCGCGTGCCGCTGCCGCGCGTGGCGGGGTCGACCGCGATCGACTGGCGCGCGGTAGGGCATATCGCCGTGGCCGGCCTGCTGCTGCAGGCGGGATACCTCGGCGGCGTCTGGGCGGCGATCAAGCTCGGCATGCCGGCGGGCGTGTCGGCGTTGATCGTCGGCATGCAGCCGATCCTGACCGCGCTGATTGCCACGCGCATGGGCGAGCGCATCGGCACACGCCAGTGGCTGGGCCTGCTGCTGGGCCTTGCGGGCGTGGCGCTGGTGGTGGCGAACAAGCTGGGTACCAGCGGCTTGACGCCGGCCAGCCTCGCGCTGGCCGCCGGCGCCTTGTTCAGCATCACCGTGGGCACGGTCTACCAGCGGCATTTCTGCCCGGTGTTCGACCTGCGCATGGGTTCGGTGATCCAGTTCGCCGCGGCGGCGCTTGCGTGCGTGCCGTTCATGTTCCTGTTCGAGACGCGGGAGGTGCAGTGGACCGCCGCGATGCTCGGCGCGCTGGCATGGTCGGTGGTGGCCTTGTCGATCGGCGCGATCTCGCTGCTGTTCCTGCTGATCCGCCAGGGTGCGGCCACCAAGGTGTCCAGCCTGATGTACCTGACCCCGCCTACCACGGCGGTGATGGCCTGGCTGCTGTTCGGCGAGCGCTTCCCGCCGCTGGCTGCCGCCGGCATGGTGCTGGCCGCGCTGGGTGTCGCGCTTGTCATCCGTCGCTAGCGGCTGCGCGTTCGTATCGCGTGGGCCGCTGGTTCAAAATATTCGCATTTCGTACTGCCTCGCGTCCTGTCCCTCTCTCGCCCCATGAAACCGCAAGCCGAATCGCGCAGTGCCTATCCGTACTTCCAGCCGATCACCACGCGTTGGATGGACAACGATGTCTATGGCCACGTTAACAACGTTGTCTACTACAGTTATTTTGACACCGTGGTGAATACCTACCTGATCCGGCAGGGCGTGCTCGATGTCACGTCGGGCGACACCATCGGGCTGGTGATCGAGACGCAGTGCAACTACTTCTCGTCGCTGAGCTTTCCCGAGACCGTGGTAGCGGGTTTACGCGTAGCCAGGCTGGGCACGTCGAGCGTGCGCTATGAGGTCGGCCTGTTCAGCGGCGACAACGAGGTCGCTGCCGCGCAAGGGCATTTCATCCACGTCTATGTCGATCGCGCTACGCGCCGGCCGGTACCGTTGCCGGGCGCGTTGCGCGAAGCGCTGCTGCCGTTGGTGGCGGCGGGCGCGGTGACGGGCGCACGGGAATAGGGCGGGGCAACAGGAGATGAACAAGATGTCCCACGAGAAGCAACTGGGCTCGCAGGAAGCCGTGGACTGCGTGGATCGCGCAATCCTGACGCGGCGTTCGGTGCGGGCCTTTCTCGATACGCCCGTGCCGCGCAGCACCGTGGAAGAAATCCTGGCGGTGGCCAGCCGCGCGCCGTCCGGCACCAATACGCAGCCGTGGCGCGTCTATGTGCTGTCGGGCGAGGCCAAGGCGAAGCTGTGCGCCGACGTGCTGGCCGCCTATGAAGATCCCGAGCGCGACAGCAAGTACCGCGAGGAGTACCCCTACTATCCGCGCGAATGGGCCGATCCGTATCTGTCGCGGCGGCGCAAGGTCGGCTGGGACCTGTACGGGCTGCTCGAGATCAGCCGCGAGGACAAGGCGCGCATGCACGAACAGCATGCGCGCAACTTCCGTTTCTTCGATGCGCCGGTGGGCATCATCTTTACCATCGACCGCATCATGGAGCAGGGCAGTTGGCTGGACTACGGCATGTTCCTGCAAAGCGTCATGGTCGCCGCCCGCGCACGCGGGCTCGATACCTGCCCGCAGGCGGCGTTTACGCAGTTCCACAAGATCATCGCCAGCCACCTGCGGCTGCCGCCGGAAGAAATGGTGGTGTGCGGCATGTCGCTGGGTTTTGCCGATCCGGAGGCCGTCGCAAACCGCCTCACCACGGAACGGGAGCCGGTCAGTGGGTTTGCGCGTTTTCTTTCATAGTGAAATTTGTTTCAACATGTAACGATGGGCGCCGATATTACAAGAGACTTTTCGTATTGGCTTCGTCGCTGCAAAGGGGTAGCAAGGGTGAGCCGGACTGCGCTTGGGTCGAGCGCGCAGAAGTTCGATAGCGGACGTGACGCATTACGTACTTTTTCCACTATGTGGAAATGTATGTGAATCGAACTTTAAGGAGCGTCTGTAAGTCTTTAATCTTGCTAACAATTTCTTTCTTTCCTACACTAGCGCCATTCCTATGCGCTGAACGAATCATGTTCCGGTCTGATTCCATTTTTTCCAGATTCTTCGGCTCCACACCCTTGTCCGCCGTCGCCGCCGCGGTACTGGTGTCGGTGTCGATGGTCGCGGTGCCCGTGGCCGAAGCGGCCACCAAGGCCTCATCTACGCAAAAAACAAGCAAAAAGCAGGCTACTTCCGCTAAAACCGACAAAAAGAGTGCTGCCAAGCCAGTTGCCAAAAGCGCTCGCAATGCCAAGGTCACCAAGGTCGCCAAGGCTGCCAAGGGCGATGAGGGATCCTCGCGCAAGGTGGTGGTGTTGAAGAAGGGCAAGCGCCACGTCGTGGTGGCGCAGCGGGCCGCCCCGGTGCGGGCGGCGTTTACGCCGTCCAAGCCCTCGCTGGGCGAAGCCATGGGCCTGCGCGACACCGACGATGCCCTGGCCTTGCGCTCGAGCGTCGCTCTGGTGATGGACCAGAACACCAACGAAGTGCTGTTCCAGAAAAACGCCGGCGCCGTGCTGCCGATTGCATCGATCACCAAGCTGATGACCGCGCTGGTGGTGATGGACTCGCGCCTGCCGATGGACGAGGTGCTGACCATCACCGAGGAAGACCGCGACACCGAGAAGCACAGCAGCTCGCGCCTGCGCTTTGGCACGCAGCTGACGCGCCAGGAACTGCTGCTGCTGGCGCTGATGTCGTCCGAGAACCGCGCTGCTTCGGCGCTGGGCCGCCACTACCCGGGCGGCCTGCCGGCCTTTGTGCAGGCGATGAACCGCAAGGCGCGCGAGCTCGGCATGAACGACAGCCATTTCGTCGATTCCAGCGGCCTGTCGAGCAGCAACGTGTCGAGCGCGACCGACCTCGTGCGCATGGTCAATGCCGCCTACCGCAACCCGACCATCCGCGAGTACTCGACCCAGACCGAGCATGAAGTCAACGTGCTGGGCCGCACCCAGCATTACGTCAGCACCAACCGCCTGGTGCGCGGCGGCAACTGGGAGATCGGCCTGCAGAAGACCGGCTTTATCTCCGAGGCCGGCCAGTGCCTGGTGATGCAGGCCCGTGTGCACGGGCGCAACGTGGTGATGGTGTTCCTGGATTCGGCCGGCAAGCTGTCGCGCTTTGCCGATGCCAACCGGGTCAAGGACTGGCTCGAGCATTCGCCGTCGTCGCCGCAACGCGGCTTCCCGTCGTCGCCGAACCTGACGCAGGGTCCGGGCAGCGCCCACGCGGTGCTGGCCTCGCAGCAATCGCGCGGTATCTGAGCCCGCACGCCTGACCGGAAAAAACGCGCCGCATTGCGGCGCGTTTTGCTTTGGTGCGTCAGCGGTCAGAGCAGCTTGCCGGGGTTCATGATCCCGGCCGGGTCGAACACCGACTTAATCTCTCGCATCAGCCGCAATTCCAGCGGATCCTTCACCGCCAGGAAGGCATGGCGCTTGAGCTGGCCGATGCCATGCTCGGCGCTGATGCTGCCGCCGTAGCGCATCACCTCGTCCAGCACCGCATCGGTCACGGCATCGCCTTGCGTGGCCGCCCAGTCTTTGGCGGCGCCGGCCGGACGCGACAGGTTGTAGTGCAGGTTGCCGTCGCCGAAGTGTCCGAACACGAAGGGCCGGATCGCGGCATCGAGTGCGTGCAGCCGTGCCTCCATCGATGCCATGAAGGCGGGGATCTGCTCGATCGGCAGCGATACGTCGTGCTTGAGGTGCGGGCCGTCGGCGCGCTGCGCTTCGGAGATTTCCTCGCGCAGCTTCCACAGTGCCTGCAGTTGCGCCAGGGAAGAGGAGACCGCGGCATCGAGGCACAGCTCGCGCTCCAGCGCCTCGCCGATGACGCGTTCCAGCAGCGCGTTCAGCGCGGCTTCATCGGTAGTATCGGCCAGTTCCACCAGCACGTAGGCGGGGTAGCGCTGCGCGAACGGTTCCTGCACGCCTTCCGCATGCGCGAGCACCAGGTCCAGGCAAGCGCCGGTAAAGAACTCGAAGGCCTGCAGGCGTGCGCCGCATTGCTCGAACAGCAGTTCATAGAGCGCCAGCGACTGCGCGGGCGATGCCACCGCCGCCAGCACCACGCTGCGCGTATCGGTGCGCGGGAACAGGCGCAGCGCCGCCGCGGTGATCACGCCGAGCGTGCCTTCGGAGCCAATCAGCAGTTGCTTCAGGTCGTAGCCGGTATTGTCCTTGCGCAGCGTGCGCAGCCCGTGGAAGACCTCGCCGTTGGGCAGCACGGCCTCGACCCCCAGCACCAGTTCGCGCGTCATGCCGTAGCGCACCACGTTGACGCCGCCGGCATTGGTAGCCAGGTTGCCGCCGATCTGGCACGAGTCCTCGGCGGCCAGCGACAGTGGCAGCAAGCGGTTGGCGTCCTGGGCCGCGCGGCGCAGGTTGCCCAGGATGCAGCCGGCCTCGGCCACCATGGTATTGGCGATGGTGTCGAGCGAGCGCACCGCGTTCATGCGGTCCAGGCTCAGCACCACGTTCTGCGCGCGCGCGTCGGGCGTGGCGCCGCCGCACAGGCCGGTATTGCCGCCGCGCGGCACCACCGGCACCGCGGCTTGCTGGCACAGCGCCAGCGCGCGCGACACTTCGTCGACGGTACGGGGCCGCAGCACGGCCTGGGCCTGGCCGCGGTAGATGCCGCGCCAGTCCGACAGCCACGGCGCGATGTCGTCGGGGTGGGTCAGCGCGGTGTCGGGGCCGAGGGCTTCGGTGAGCCGCTGGGCAAAGGATCCGTTTTGCATGATGGTGGTGTCGTCTCAGGAAAGGGATGCGGGGCTGGGGGCGCCAGGCGCCATCGCTGCGTCGTCGCGCGCGCGTAGCGACAGCCCCAGGCGGCGCGCGGCGCTTTGCAGGTGCGCCACCGCGGCCGCGCGCGCCGCGCCGGCATCGCCGCGGCGGATGGCCGCGACGATGGCCTCGTGTTCGGCATGCACGGTCTCGGACAGGCCGGGCTGGCGCAGCGTATTGGCGCGCGCGGTGGCGACGGCCTGGTGCAGCTGCAGGTTCAGGTACTGCAGCAGCTGGCGGTAGTACGGGTTGTGCGTAGCGGCGGCGATGCCGATATGGAAAGCCGCGTCGAGATCGGCAGCCGGCTGCGGGTCATAGAGCCGGGCCTGCAAGCGCTGCAGCAGCGCGGTCAGAGCGGCCACGTCGTCGTCGGTGCGGCGCACCGCGGCCAGCGCCGCGGCGGCGCCTTCCAGGTCGATGCGCAGGTCGTACAGGTCGGCCAGCTCGCCGGCGTCGAGTTCGGGATCGCGTGGCAGCTGAAAACCGGCTGCGCCGGTGCGCGAGCGCACCGTGCAGCCGACGCCCTGGCGCGACTCGACAAAGCCCTGCGAACGCAGGTGCTCGGTGACTTCACGGATCACGGCGGCGCTGACGCCGTATTGCTCGGCGAGTTGCCGGCCGGTCGGCAGGCGGCTGCCAACCGGGTAGGCGCCGCTTTCTATTTCGGCGCGCAGCTGGCGCGTGACCTGTTCGGTAAGGGTGACGGTGCGGGTTCGCATGACCGTCGATTATAAGGTTTGCTGGTTATCTGAAAACAAAGGGTAAACCCTTTGATCAAGATCCGCCGTTCCTCCAAAGCAAAACGCGCGGACTGCCTTGCTGGCAGCCCGCGCGTAGGCGGTGAAGGGCCGGATGGGCCTCAGGCGGCGGCTTCGGTCACGTAGCCCATGCCGCGCGAGATCTGCAGGGCGGTGTCCTTCAGGTTCTGCAGCCAGCTGTCCTGCAGCCGGTCTGCCGGCGCCGACAGCGACAGGCCGGCCACCAGCCGGCGCGAGTCGTCATAGATGCCGGCGGCGATGCAGCGCACCCCCAGTTCCAGCTCTTCGTTGTCGCGGGCGTAGCCGTTGGTGCGGACCCAGTTGAGTTCGCGTTCCAGCTTGGCCAGGTCGGTGATCGAGGTGCGGGTATGACCGGCCAGCCCGGTGCGGGTGGCGTAGTTGCGCACGCGCGCCGACTCGTCGGCCGCCAGGAACAGCTTGCCCACCGAGGTCAGGTGCAGCGGGGCGCGGCCGCCGATGGCGCGCACCACCTGCATGCCGGAGCGCTCGCTGTACGCGCGCTCGATATAGACGATCTCGTCGCCCTGGCGCACCGACAGGTTGACGGTCTGGCCGGTGACACGGTGCAGTGCGCGCATCGGCGCCAGCGCCGCGTCGCGCACCGACAGGCGCGCCTTGACCAGGTTGCCCAGCTCCAGCAGCCGCATGCCGAGCCGGTAGCTGCCGGGATCGGAGCGGTCGACGAAGCGGCAGGCGACCATGTCGTTGAGGATGCGGTGCGCGGTGGAAGGATGCAGGCCGGTGGCGAGCGACAGCTCTTTCAGGCTGACCGGATCGGCGTGCTGGGCGAGGGCGTCCAGCAGGGTCATCATGCGCTCGATGACCTGGATGGACGTCTTGCCGGGTGACTTGTCTGCGTCGGACATGGTTGGAAAAGTAGAAATGTTGCCTTGCGGCATTTTTAAGCGTCTGCCTGATTCTATCTCGCATCGTGAAAATTTCAATAGGTGAAATGACATTACGGTAAGAAAGCGGCCGTGATGTCGTTGCCCTGGGTGTCGTGCATGGCACCGCATTCATCGCGCCGATGAACGCTTTGTGCGCCACCCGCGGCGCCGAACGCGCATAATTGCGGGGTTTCAGGGTCTGGGAGAAGTCAACAATGCGAGTCGGTCTGTTCCACACCTGCCTGGTGGACCTGATGCGCCCGGAGATCGGTTTTTCGGTGCTCAAGCTGCTGGAAGCCGCTGGCTACGAGGTCATGGTGCCCGAGGCGCAGACCTGCTGCGGCCAGCCGGCCTACAACTCGGGGGAGCGTGCGGTGTCGCGCGACCTGGCCGAGAAATTCCTGCGCGAGTTCGAGATGTTCGACTACATCGTGGTGCCGTCGGGGAGTTGCGGCGGCATGATCCGCCACCACTACGCCGATCTGTTGCGCGACGATCCGGAACTGAATGGCCGCTACGAGCGCCTGCGCGAACGCGTGTTCGAGCTGACCGACTTCCTCGCCAACGTGGCCCGGATCGAGACCCTGCCGTCGACCTTCTCGGGCCAGGTCACCTACCACGATTCCTGTTCCGGTCTGCGTGAACTCGGAGTCAAGCAGCAGCCGCGCGCCTTGCTGTCGCGCCTGCCCGGCGTGCAGCTGACCGAGATGAAGGACTGCGAGGCCTGCTGCGGTTTCGGCGGCACCTTCTCGGTCAAGTACGGCAATATCTCCACGGCCATCGTCGACGAGAAGTGCGCCAACATCCAGGCCACCGGCGCCGATGCCGTGGTGCTGGGCGACCTGGGCTGCATGCTCAATATCGAAGGCCGCCTGCGCCGCACCGGCGACAGCCGCACCCGCGTGCTGCATATCGCTCAGGTGCTGGCAGGCGACGCCTGACCGCGACGACACCATCAGGAATTCGCCACGATGCAAGTCCACAGCATGGAATTCAAGGCGCGCGCCGGGCAGAAGCTGGCCGACCAGCGCCTGCAGCAGAACCTGAAGAAGCTTTCGACCAAGTTCGTCACGGCGCGCGCCGATGCGATCCGCGATATCGATTTCGATGCCACGCGCGAGGCCCTGAAAGAGCGCCGCAACCGCGCGCTGGAAAACCTCGACGTCTGGCTGGCCACGTTCGAAGAGAACGCCACTCGCCGCGGCGCCACCGTGCTGTTTGCCGAAACCACCGCCGATGCCGCGCGACTGGTCGCGGAGATCGCGCAGAAGCACGGCGTCAAGAAGGTCATCAAGAGCAAGTCGATGGTGACCGAGGAAATGCGCCTGAACCAGGTGCTGGGCGAGATGGGCGTACAGAGCATCGAGACCGACCTGGGCGAGTACATCCTGCAGATCAACGACTCGGAGCCGCCGTCGCACATCATTGCGCCGGTGGTGCACAAGGACAAGGACGAGATCGCCGACCTGTTTGCGAAGGTCCACCACAAGCCGCGCCTGACCGAGATCCCGGAAATGACGCGCGAAGCGCGCGAAGTGCTGCGCCCGGAATTCCTCAGCGCCGACATGGGCGTCACCGGCGGCAACTTCATCATCGCGGAGACCGGCTCGGTGGCAGTGGTCACCAACGAGGGCAATGAAGGCATGTGCACGGTGATGCCGCGCGTGCACGTGGCGGTGACCGGCATCGAAAAGGTGCTGCCGACGCTGGAAGACCTGGCCACGGTGATGCGGCTGCTGCCGCGCTCGGCCACCGGCCAGGCGATTTCCAACTACTTTTCGCTGCTGACCGGGCCGCGCGCCGAGGGCGAGCGCGACGGTCCCGAGCATATGTATTTCGTACTGGTCGACGGAGGCCGCAGCGGACTGATCGGCGGCGACTTCCAGGAGATGCTGCGCTGCATTCGCTGCGGCGCCTGCATGAACCACTGCCCGGTGTACCAGAAGATCGGCGGCCATGCTTATGGCTGGGTCTATCCCGGCCCGATGGGCAGCGTGCTGACGCCCAGCTACGTCGGGCTGGCCAACACCGTCGACCTGCCGCAGGCGGCCACCATGTGCGGCGAATGCAATCGCGTCTGCCCGGCGTCGATCCCGTTGTCCGACCTGCTGCGCAAGCTGCGCGAAAAGCAGATGGAACGTGGCCTGCGGCCGTGGCAGGAGCGCTTTGCGCTGAAGGCCTGGGGCTACGTGGCGAAGCGGCCCGAACTCTATGCGCTGACTGCACGCATCGGCGCCTGGCTGCTGGGCCGCATGGGCGGCAGCAACGGACTCATTGCCAGCCTGCCGCTGGCGGGCAAGGGCTGGACCGAAACACGCGACATGCCGGCGCCCTCGGGCCGCACGTTCCGCGAACTCTACAAGGAAAGGAGGGCGCGTTCATGAGCGCTGAGAATTCGGAAGCGCTGGCGCGCATGCGCGCCGCGCTGGACCAGCACGTGGCCGGCGCAAAGCCCGCGCAAGACCTGGTGCGCGAATGGCGCGACGCCGGCAGCGCGCTGGCCTTGCCGCCGGTCTACGGCCAGGCCATGGAAGAACTGCTGCGCCGGCTGGAGATGGCGGCGGTGTTCGCGCAGGACAGCTGCTCGTTTTCCAGCACGGCGGTCACCGACCAGCTGGCGCGGTGGCTGGACAAGGCGGCGATGGCCTGAGTCCTTCACGCTTGGCCGCGGCCCTTTTTTCCATCGCCGCCGTGGCCTAGCGCTTCATCATCCCCGTCAGCGTTTCGACGAATTCCAGCGACAGCCGCGACAGCGGCTCGGTCTGCACATGGAAGATCTGCACCGGGGCATTGACTTTGGTGCGGATCGGCACGGCGACGATATTGGGCCAGTTCGCGCCGAATACCGTCATGGCGTCGACCAGCGCGATGCCGGCGCCGGCCTGCGCCAACGCACGCGCCACGTGGGCCTGCTCTACCTGCACCCGCATGTCGGGCTGGTCGCCATCGTTGCCGAACATCTCGTGCACCAGCAGCGCGAACGGCACTTCCGGGCCATAGCCGATCAGGTCTTCGCCGATCAGGTCGGCGGGACGCACCCATTTGCGCGTCGCCAACCGGTGTCCCACCGGCACCAGCGCAACGATCTCGTTCTTCACCAGCAGCCGCGCCTCGAGGTTGGGATGCACCAGCGGCATGTTCGATACCGC
Organism: Cupriavidus nantongensis; assembly: GCF_041726985.1. Lineage (GTDB taxonomy): Bacteria > Pseudomonadota > Gammaproteobacteria > Burkholderiales > Burkholderiaceae > Cupriavidus > Cupriavidus nantongensis_A. The sequence continues at coordinate 1,367,488 of NZ_CP168303.1, forward strand.
CAGGTCGACCTGTCCCGATAGCAGCGCGCGCAGCATGTTGCCCGGAATCTGCGTGCGCACCACCACGCGCACCGCCGGGTGAGCGGCGCGGAAGCTGGCGATCGCGCGCGGCAGCACGGTCTGCCCCAGGTTGGGGCTGCAGGTGATGCGCAGGCTGCCGGTGCGGTTGGCGGCGAGGTCCTCGGCGATCTCGTTGACGCGCTCGATCCCTTCATAGACCGCATTGACTTCGCCCAGCAGCCGCCGCGCCTCCGGCGTGGGGAAGAGCCGCCCCTTGGTGCGGCGAAACAGCTCGAGGCCGAGCCGCTGTTCGGTGTGCGACATCAGCCGGCTGATCGCCGGTTGCGACACATAAAGCAGCTTCGACGCGCCGCTGATCGAGCCGGTCAGCATCACCGCGCGGAACACTTCGATCTGGCGCAGATTCATTTTCATGGCATTAACTTGATGTTAAGGCAGGCGGACATATAAGCATATGACAGTCAATGGCGCCATACCTACACTGGACCCATCGAGATTTCACACACACTGATCTGGAGAGCGGGGACCGTATGGCTGATATTCATCTCACCTACCTCAACGGCCGGGACATCGCGCGGCTGGAAATGACCGATGCCGAAATTATCGCCGCGGTGGAACAGGCACTGGTCGCACAAGGCAACGGCCAGACCGTGATCGAGCCGCGCGTGCACCTGATGCCGGACCCTGCCTTCAACGGCCACTTCAACGTGCTGCGCGGCTACGTGGCGCCGCTGGGGCTGGCCGGGGTCAAGGTGGTCGGCGATTTCGTCGACAACTACAAGCTCGGCCTGCCGTCGGAAATGGCCATGCTGAACCTGTTCGATCCCCGCACCGGCATGCCGGTGGCAATGATCGACGCGACCTTTATCACCGATGCCCGCACCGGCGCGCTGACCGCGCTCGGCGCCAGGCACCTGGCGCGCCGCGACAGCAAGGTGCTGGGCCATATCGGCGCGCGCGGCACCTCGTACTGGAACGTGCGCCTGCTAAACAGCCTCTATGACTTCGACGAGATCCGCGTGCACTCGCGCCGACCGGAAAGCCGCAATGCCTTTGCCGCGCGGCTGGAGCGCGATCTCGGCAAGAAGATCGTGGTGACGGAGGACTGGGAGTCGTGCGTGCGCGGCGCCGATATCGTGGTCGAGGCCTCGCGGCTGGAGCGTCCGACGCCGATGCTCAAGACCGAATGGATCAAGCCCGGGGCCTTCGTCGTGCCCTACGGCACCATGAGCGCGGTCGAGCTGTCGCTGACCGACATCATGACGCGGATGGTGGTGGACGACTGGGGGCAGTGCAAGGGCGGCATGTTCGGCGCGCTGCGCGCGCATGTCGAAGCGGGCAAGCTGTCGGAACGGACGCTCTACGGCGAACTCGGCGAGATCGCCGCCGGGCGCAAGCCAGGCCGACAGAGCGACGAAGAGACCAACCTGTTCTGGCACCGCGGCCTGTCGCTGAGCGATATCGCACTGGGACATGCGATCCTGAAGAAGGCCGGCGAGCGCGGGCTGGGCCACAAGCTGGTGTACGCATGATCGCCAATGCCCGCATGTACGCGGTGACGCCGCCGGCCGAAGCAGCCTGGCGCACGCTGCTGGCACGCGTGTCCGAGCGCGCCGGCGTGGCGTTGCCGTATGTCGAGCATGCCGCGCCCGCGCCGGTCAGCGCGCTGTGGGCGCGGCCCGACTGCGGCTGCGTGTTCATGTGCGGCTATCCGTATGCGAGCGCGCCGGTCACGCCGCAGTTGCTGGCCGCGCCGATTCCGGCGCAGGCGCGCTACGACGGCAGGCCGGTCTATTTCACCGAGTTCATCGTGCGCGCCGATGCGCCGGCGCAGTCGCTGGCGCAGACCTTCGGCGGGCGACTGGCATGCATGTTGCCTGAGTCGAACTCGGGCTATAACGCGCCGCGCCATTACCTGATGCGGCTGGCCCCGGCGGGTACGCAGGCGCTGTACCGGCCCGCGGCCATGGCGACGCCAACGCCGCGCGAGGTCATCGAAGCGGTGCTTGCCGGCGATGCCGAGGTTGGTGTCGTCGACAGCTATGTGATGGACCTGCTGCGCCGCTACGACCCGGCGCTTGCCGCGCAACTGAAGACGCTGGCGCTGACGCTGCCGGCACCGATCCCGGTGCTGGTCGCATCGGCGGATGCCGATCCGCGGCAGTGTGCTCGTGTGCGCGCGGCCTTGCTGGGCATGCATGAGGATGCCGCCGGCACCGCGCTGCTGGCGTCGCTGGAGCTGGCGCGCTTCATCGCGGTGCAGCCCGCCGACTATGCCTGCCTGCCCGCGATGGCGGATGAAGCCGACCGCGCGGGCTTTGCACTGACCGATGCCGCGGCCGGGGAACCATCGCCTGGTCACTGCCAATTGGGGGAACTGTCATGAAATCCGCTGTGAATGTTGCTGTATTCGCCGCTGTAAAGCCTTTCGTGCATCGTGATATCCGGCGCCTTGCCGTGCATGGCTTGCTCGCCGGCGCGGCGGCCTGCGCAACATGGCTCGGTGCGGGCCCGGCCCATGCCCAGCCGCCAGCCTATCCGGCAAAGCCGGTGCGCCTGATTGTGCCGTTTGCCGCGGGCGGCCCGGCCGACGTGCTGGCGCGTGCGGTCGGGGAAGGCCTGTCCAAGGCCACCGGCCAGAGCGTGCTGGTCGAGAACAAGGCCGGCGCGGCCGGCACCATCGGTGTCGATATGGTGGCCAAGGCCGCGCCGGACGGCTACACCGTCGCGCTGGTGCCGGTCGGCAATATCGCGGTGAATCCCACGCTGATGCCCAACCTGCCCTACAAGCCGTCCGACCTGGCGCCGGTGGCGATGCTCGCCACCGCCGAGAATGTGCTGGTGGTCAACGCGGCCACGCCTGCGCGATCGCTGGCGGAACTGCTCAAGCTGGCCGCGCAGAAGCCGGGCGAGCTGAGCTTCGCCTCGCCGGGCGCCGGCAGCCAGGCGCATCTGGCCGGCGAGCTGCTGCAGCTCGATGCCGGCGTCAGGCTGAACCATGTGCCGTACAAGGGCGTGAGCCCGGCCATGACCGATGTGGTCGGCGGGCAGGTGACCATGATGTTTGCGCAGCTGTCGGCGGCGCTGCCCTATATCAAGGCGGGCAAGCTGCGCGCCTTGGGCATGGCCAGCGCCAAACGCTCGACGGTGCTGCCCGAGGTGCCGACGATCGCCGAGCAGGGCTTCCCGAAGTTCGAGGCGGTGTCGTGGTATGCGTTGATGGTGCCGGCGGGTACGCCGCCCGATATCGTGCGCAAGCTAAGCCAGCATGCCGACGCGGTGCTGGCCGATGCCGCGCTGAAGGAGAAGCTGGCGACGCTGGGGATGGAAGCGGCGGGCGGCACGCCGCAGCAGCTGGCGGCAGCCATCCAGAAGGAAAGCACGCGGTGGGCGGGGGTGATCAAGCAGCGGCGTATCACGATCGACTGATCATCGCCAACATCCGGACGCGCAAGCGCCAACGTGCAAAAAAACAGGGAGCCGAAGCTCCCCGTTTTTCTTGCCAGCGCTGTCACCCCAGCAACAGCGCATCGTCATCCAGCTGCTCATGCCGCGTCTGCTCGAACATCTTGAGCAGGTCCGGCACATCGAGCCCCTTGCGCTTGTCGCCCGAGACATCCAGCACCACCTGGCCCTGGTGCAGCATCACCGTGCGCTGGCCGTAGTCGAGCGCCTGGCGCATGCTGTGCGTCACCATCATCGTCGTCAGCTTGCTTTCCTCGACGATGCGCGCGGTCAGTTCCAGCACGAACGCGGCGGTCTTGGGGTCGAGCGCGGCGGTGTGCTCGTCCAGCAGCAGGATGCGCGACGGCTGCAGCGAGGCCATCAGCAGGCTGACCGCCTGGCGCTGGCCGCCGGAGAGCAGGCCGATGCGGTCGGTCAGGCGGTTTTCCAGGCCCAGGTTGAGCAGGCGCAGCTTTTCGCGGAACAGCTCGCGCGAGGCGCGGTTCAGCGCCGGGCGGAAGCCGCGGCGGCTGCCACGGGCCATCGCCAGCGCCATGTTCTCCTCGATCGTCAGTGCTTCGCAGGTGCCGGCCATGGGGTCCTGGAATACGCGTGCCACCAGGTGGGCGCGGTCCCAGGCGGGCTTGCGCGTGACGTCGGTGTCATCGATGGTAATGCGCCCGGCGTCGACCATCTGGTCGCCGCTGATCGCATTCAGGAAGGTCGACTTGCCGGCGCCGTTGGAACCGATCACGGCCACGAACTGGCCGCTCGGGATTTCCAGGCTGAGGCCGCGCAGCGCGCGGGTCTCGATCGGGGTGCCCGGGTTGAAGGTGAGCTTCAGGTCTTGTGCGCGCAGCATCTCAGGCACCTCCGTTCTTGCGGGCAAACAGCTTCTTGCGCGTCGCCGGCAGCACCAGCGCGATCGTCACCAGCGCGGCGGTGACAAGGTTCAGATCCTGCGCCTTGAGGCCGATGAAGTCGCTGTTCAGCGCCAGCGCGATGAAGAAACGGTACAGGATGGCGCCCAGCACCACCGCCAGCGTGGTCCAGATCAGCCGGCGTGCCGGCAGGATGGTCTCGCCGATGATCACCGCGGCCAGGCCGATCACGATGGTGCCGATGCCCATCGAGATATCCGAGCCGCCCTGGGTTTGCGCGAACAGCGCGCCGGCCAGCGCCACCAGTGCATTGGACAGCGCCATGCCGGCCAGCGTGGCGCGGCCGGTGGCGATGCCCTGCGCGCGCGCCATGCGCGGGTTGGCGCCGGTGGCGCGCATCGCCAGGCCCAGCTGCGAGCTGAAGAACCAGTCCAGGCCGACCTTGGCCACCACCACCACCACGAACAACACCAGCGGGCGCAGCACGTAGTCGGGCAGCCACTCCGGCTGCAGCACGGTGAACAGCGTGGGCTCGGTGATCAGCGGCACGTTGGGGCGGCCCATGATGCGCAGGTTGATCGAGTACAGCGCGATCATCATCAGGATACTGGCGAGCAGGTCCATGATCTTGAGGCGCACATTGAGCCAGCCGGTGATCCAGCCGGCCAGCGCGCCGGCGGCGATGGCCACCACGGTCGCCAGGAACGGGTCCTGGCCAGCGGCGATCAGCGTCGCGGCCACGGCGCCGCCCAGCGGGAAGCTGCCGTCAACGGTCAGGTCGGGAAAGTTGAGGATGCGGAAGGAAATCAGCACCCCGAGCGCCACCAGGCTGAAGATCAGGCCGATCTCCAGGGCGCCCAGAAGGGAAAAGAGGGACATGGGGGAATCCTGTTGCGGGGTCCGGCGTCTGCCCGGCGCCGGTTTCGGGGCGGGTCGGCCGGCCTGCCCGGATGGGGCCGCCAGCCGCCTCGCCCTGTTATGTCCGGCCGGCCGGGTAGGCCTGGCCGGCGCATCCGCCGCCTTGCGGCGGCGGCATGGCAGGGCGTGGCTGTGCTTACTTGATGACCGTCTTGGCTTCCTTGACCAGCTCCGGCGACAGCGTCACGCCTTGCTTGGCGGCCGCGCCGGTGTTGACGAACAGTTCCAGGTTGTCGCTGGTCTGCGAGGCGATCGCGCCCGGCTTCTCGCCCTTCAGGATGCGCACCACCACCTTGCCGGTCTGGTGGCCCAGGTCGCCGTAGTTGACGCCCAATGCCGCCACGGCGCCGCGCTTGACGCTGTCGGTATCGGCCGCGACCAGCGGGATCTTCGACTCGTTGGCGACCTTGACCAGCGCCTCGTAGGCCGACACCACGTTGTTGTCGGTGTTGGTGTAGATCACGTCGACCTTGCCGATCAGGCTCTTGGCGGCCGGGCCGATGTCGACGGTGCGCGGCGCGGCGGCTTCCTTCAGCGTCAGGCCTTCCTTGGCCAGCAGCGCGCTCAGTTCCTTGACGACTACCACCGAGTTGGCTTCACCCGGGTTGTAGACCATGCCCACGGTCTTGGCCTTGGGCACCACGCGCTTGATCAGGGCCACCTGCTTGTCCAGCGGCAGCTTGTCCGACACGCCGGTGACGTTGGTGCCCGACGCCGACCAGCTCTTGACCAGCTGCGCGGCGACCGGATCGGTCACGCCCGAGTACACCACCGGCACGGTCTTGGTGGCGGCGACCACGGCCTGCGCCGACGGCGTGGCGATGGCGACGATGGCGTTGGGGTTGTCGCCGACGAACTTGCGGGCGATCTGCGCGGCGGTGCCGGTGTTGCCCTGGGCGCTCTGGTATTCCCACTTCAGGCTCTTGTCGGCGTCATAGCCGGCCGCCTTCAGCTCTGCGCGCACGCCGTCGCGGATGGCGTCCAGCGCGGGATGGTCGACGATCGACAGCACCTTGACGGTCTGGGCCTGCACGGCGCCGCCGTACAGCAGTGCCAGCGCCACGGCGCCGCCCAGGATGGTTTTGGATGCTGCGAGACCCTTGGTGGACTTCATTATGTGTGCTCCCCCGAAACTCGGTTCTGGATTGGATACGGCCGCGGATGGTTCGGTCCGCCGTCCTGGACCGTGCACCGGCTGGCGCACGATGCCGGTCCGGGCGGGCGCGGCGGCTTCCTGCGGCGGGAGGGAGCGTGCGCGGACGCGGCGGATGCGACAGCGATAAGCCTGCGAGGATACCACTTCCCGCGCACGAAATGGACAGTCATCATGCGGAAGTGGGGCATCCGATGCTGTCAGACGCCCGCTATCCGCCATCGAGGCGCATTTAATTGCGCGGGAACCGGGGTTTGCTTGTGGATTACCCTGATTGCGGCGGCCTCATCTTCATGCAATTGCGCACCGCCAGGGCGTGGAGGTTTTCCTCGACCCGGGCGGTGCGGTGGCGCATCGGCGGGTGGGCTGGGGGCCTTTGGCCGGCCCCGCCGGGCTCAGCCGCGCAGCGCCGCGGCGCACTCGCGCACCAGCGCCGGGCCGCGATAGATCAGGCCGCTGTAGACCTGCACCAGGCTGGCGCCGGCGTCGGTCTTGGCGCGCGCGTCGGCGCCGCCAAAGATGCCGCCCACGCCGATGATTGGCACCGCGTCGCCGACCACGCCGTGCAGCGCACGCACCACGCGGGTCGAGGCTTCGAACACCGGACGCCCCGACAGCCCGCCGGCTTCGTCGGCATGCGGGAGGCCCTTGACCGCCTCGCGCGAGATGGTGGTGTTGGTGGCGATCACGCCATCGATCTTGTGGCGCACCAGCGCGTCACCGATATTGCCGATCTGGTCGGCGTCGAGATCCGGCGCGATTTTCAGCGCCAGCGGTACATAGCGCTTGTGCTGGTCGGCCAGGCGCTGCTGCGCGGCCTTCAGCGTCGACAGCAGGCTGTCGAGCTCGCTCGCGCCCTGCAGCTGGCGCAGGTTCTTGGTGTTGGGCGACGAGATATTGACCGTCACATAGCTGGCGTGCGGATAGACGCGCTCCAGGCAGTACAGGTAGTCGTCGTTGGCGCGCTCGATCGGGGTATCGGCGTTCTTGCCGATATTCAGCCCCAGCACGCCGCCCTCGGCCTTCCAGCGCGACGCCTGCACATTGGCGACGAAGGCATCGACGCCGCCGTTGTTGAAGCCCATGCGGTTGATCAGCGCATCCGCCTGCGGCAGCCGGAACATGCGCGGGCGCGGGTTGCCCGGCTGCGCGCGCGGCGTGACCGTGCCCACCTCGATAAAGCCGAAACCGAGCGCGGCGAGGCCGTCGATATAGGCGCCGTCCTTGTCCAGCCCCGCGGCCAGCCCGACCGGGTTGGGAAAGCGCACCCCCATGACCGTGCGCGGATCGTCGGCGATGCGGTTGCCGATGCAGCCTCCCAGGCCCATGCGATGGGCGCGCAGCAGGTTCTTCAGCGTGAAATGGTGGGCGTCCTCGGCATCCATCGAGAACAGGGCGGGGCGAAACAGGGGGTAGAGCGCGTTGAGCACGTGGGCAGGCGGCCGGCGGGGCGGCGCGGAAGTCGGGACCAGGGCGGCATTGTAGCGGCTGGCCCGCCCGCGAGGGCGGCCGCGGCGGCGGCCCGCGGGCTGGCCGGGCTAAGGCTGCGTCGGGGGCGGAACCGGCGCCGCGGCTTTCTCGGCCTCGGCGGCGACGTCCTCGAACGCATGCCAGTGGTTGCCGGTCAGCACCTGCAGCGGCCGGAAGCGCGCCTTGTACGCCATCTTGCGGCTGTCGGCGATCCAGTAGCCAAGGTAGAGGTGCGGCAGGCCCAGCGCATGGGTCTGGCGGATCTGCCACAGGATGTTGTAGGTGCCGTAGCTGGCGTTGTGCTCGAGCGGGTCGTAGAAGGTGTAGACCGACGACAGCCCGTCGTCGAGCACGTCGATCATGCTGACCATGCGCAGCCGGCCGGCCTCGGGCGAGCCGGGTGGGTCGCGGAATTCAACCAGGCGCGAGTTGACGCGGCTCTGCAGCAGGAACTGCTCGTACTGGTCGCGGCTGTCCTGGTCCATGCCGCCGCCGGCATGGCGCAGCGACTGGTACAGCAGGTAAAGGGAATAGTGTTCTTCGACGTAGGTCAGCGGCGCCACCAGCGCCTGCAGGTGCTGGTGGCGGTTCCACGCGCGGCGCTGCGAGCGGTCCGGCGTGAACTGGTCGACCAGCACGCGGCATGGCGTGCAGGCGTGGCAATCGTCGCAATACGGCCGGTAGGTAAAGATGCCGCTGCGGCGGAAGCCCGCGCGCACCAGGCGCGAATAGACGTCGGCATTGATCAGGTGCGCCGGCGTGGCCACCTGTGAGCGCGCCATGCGGCCGTCGAGATAGCTGCAAGCGTAGGGCGCCGTGGCATAGAACTGCAGCGCGGACAGCGGTAGTTCCTTCAGCTTGCTCATGACTCAGGGGGCTCCGGGCGGGACGGCGCGGTTTGCACGGTGGTCCGCAATGTCAGCGTCGGCAACCGTGCCGGGATTCAGCCTGCCGGCGCGGCGGGTGTCCCGGCCCAGCGCTCCAGCACCGATTTGTCGAACCGCCACGGACTGATCGCCGGCTGTGCCGTTGCCGCGCGCACATGGGCCACGAATTCGGCGCGGGGGATGGGGCGCGCACCCAGCGAGGCCAGGTGGTCGGTTTCCTGCTGGCAGTCTATCATCGCCACGCCGTGGTTGCCGAGGAACGCGCACAGGGCCGCCAGCGCGATCTTGGACGCGTCGGTGCGGTGCGCAAACATGGATTCGCCAAAGAACATCCGCCCCAGCGCCACGCCGTAGAGGCCGCCGACGCGCTGGCCGCGGTACCAGCTCTCGACCGAGTGGGCCAGGCCATTGCGGTGCAGGGTGCCGTACGCCGCGATGATGGCGTCGGTGATCCAGGTGCCGTCCTGGCCCTCGCGCGGCGTGGTCGCGCAGGCGCGCATCACGGCCAGGAAATCGTGGTCGACGCGGACTTCCCAGTCGGTATCGCGCAGCACGCGCCGCAGCGTCTTGCGCAGGTTGGCCGACACCCGCAGCGCCGGCGGCGGCAGCACCATGCGCGGATCGGTGCTCCACCACAGCACCGGCTGGCCGCTCGAATACCACGGGAAGATGCCCTGGCGATACGCCAGCAGCAGCCGTTGCGGCGACAGCTCACGGCTGGCCGCAAGCAGGCCGGGGGCCTCGGAATCGGGCCCGAGCGCGTGCTCGACCGGGGGAAACGGATCTTGCGGGTCCAGCCAGGCGATCATGCGGGCTGCGCCGGAAGGCGGTGCGCGGCGGGCCCGCCGCTCAGGGGGTGACCGTGGCCCGGCTGGTCAGCGGGCGCATGGGCTTGTCGATGTCCAGGCTGTGCAGCCGGAAGCTGCCGTCCTGCAGCCGGCCGGCGGCGCGGTCGGCAAAGAAGCAGCGCAGGGTGTGGATCACGGTGGGGAAGGCCAGTTCATCCCAGGGCACATCGGCCTCTGCCACCAGCTTCACTTCCAGGCTTTCCTCGCCGGGCGCGATGTCGAGGTCGTCCAGCGTGGCGAGGTAGAACAGATGCACCTGGTGCACATGCGGCACGTTCAGGATCGAGAACAGCTCGCCCACCTGCACGCGCGCGCCGGCTTCTTCCAGCGTTTCGCGCGAGGCCGCCTGGGCGGTGGTCTCGCCGATCTCCATGAAGCCCGCCGGCAGGGTCCAGAAGCCGTAGCGGGGCTCGATCGCGCGCTTGCACAGCAGGATCTTGTCTTCCCAGACCGGGATCGTGCCGACAACGTTGCGGGGATTGACGTAGTGGATGGTGCCGCAGTTGTCGCAAACACTGCGCGGGCGGTTGTCGCCGTCAGGCACGCGCAACACGACCGCATGACCACAGTTCGAGCAGAATTTCATGAGGGGCGTCCGGGAGAATGGCGAAAGTGTATCACCCTCGCGAAGGGCGCCGGCGGGCCGTAGGAGCGGTGGTGCACCATGGGCCGGATACCGTCACGGCCAGTGCCGAGACCCCGCGCGGCGGCACAAAAACAAAAAACCCGCCGATGGCGGGTTTGTCTGCTTTGACGGCGTCACAGACATGCATCTGTGCGGTTGGTTGCGGGGGCAGGACTTGAACCTGCGACCTTCGGGTTATGAGCCCGACGAGCTGCCAACTGCTCCACCCCGCGTCCGTCGAAGAAAAGATTATATGGCATCCGGTTGCGCAATGCAACACCTGTTTAACAAAACCTGTCAGCGACGCGTATTGCCCCGTGCCATAACGATTAGATCGCCGCGGCGGGGCAGAGGTTCAGCCGGCCTCGGGGGTTTCGCTTGTGCGCTGCCACAGCGCCGCCTCGAACTCGAAGCTGTCGCGCTGCTGCAGGTCGTCGCGCTGCCACATCACGCGGTCGCGGCGCACGGTCAGCATCCAGGTGGTGGTGGCCAGAGGCGTCGGGTGCGAGAACGCGCGCGGCGTCAGCACCGCGCCGCACGGACCATGCAGCGGATCGCGCACCGAGGTATAGCGGATCATGCCGAGGCCGGCTTCGCGGGCGATGCGGCCGAAGGCCTGGCAGGGTTCGTGGTTGTCCGGGTCGGTCCAGGCGGCGCGGTCCCGGTCGAACGGCGGCTGGTCCAGCGCCACGCCGGAGGTCTCGACACGCACTTCGAACAGCGTCTGCGCGCGCGCGTCGATGCGGGGCAGCGCGGGGCTGTCGTTGAGGAAGCGCCAGCGCCAGTAGCCGAGCTCGGCACAGGCGGTGCGGATCTCGTTAGCGCCATAGAACACGCCCGGATCCTGGCTCGCGCGGAAGCGCGAGCCCCAGGGCGAAGGCGGATAGCGGAACGGGGTGAACAGCAGATAGTGCAGGTGGCGTGCCTCGACCGGCACGGCGGGCTTGCCGGCATCCAGCACGGCTTCGAGGACCGCCTGTTCCTCCAGGCTGTCGACCAGCGGCATGGTCGAGACCACATGCTGGGCTTCCACCGCCCGCCACAGCGTGAGCGCGAACTGCCGGCGCTCAGATGCGACCGCGGGTGGCGTCCAGGTAGTGAACGACACGGACCAGACCTTCGGTGGTGCGGATCAGCTCGAGCGGCTTGCCGCCCAGCGCGAGGTTGTCATGGGTAAGCCAAAGCCGGGCCTGGTCGCCATGGCCCAGGATGGCGTCGAGCGAGCGGAACAGGCGCACGAACAAGACGCCGAACTCCCACTCCTTGCGATGCGCGTCGAGCACATAGCCGCCGGACGCCATGCGCGAGACCGAGGCCGTGCTGATGCCCAGCACGCTTGCCACCATGGCCTGGCTGATGCCCAGGAAGCCGGCGGCGCGCATGACCGCCTTGGTCAGCGTGGTGCCGGGGTCGGGGCCGCCGGCGGGATCGGTTTCCGGAATCCGCCTCGATTGCATCGCCTTTGCTCCTGTTTCTTCAGAAAGATTATAGGCGATGAATTTCGGAAGGGAAGGGGCTGCTCAACGATTCGAGCCTATGACGCGGCGCGCCGGTTTCGCGTGGACGCGGCTAGTAGGTTTCGATATGCAGCCGTCCTTCGGCCTTCATGGTGGTTTCCAGCGCCTTCCAGTTAAGACCCGCGCCGGCGCAGACCGTTTCAAATGCGGCCAGCACGCCTTCCTCCATGCCTTTCAGGCCGCAGATATAGACATGGCCGTTGGCGTCGCCAAGCAGCGCGGCAACGCTGTCCGCCGCCTCGCGGATCGCGTCCTGGACATAGCGGCGCGGCGTGGCCGGGTCGCGCGAGAAGGCGAAGTGGATGTCGAGGAAGTCCCTGGGCAGCTTCAGCAGCGGGCCGAAGTAGGGCAGTTCGGCCGCATTGCGCGCGCCGAAGAACAGCAGCCGGCGCCCGCTGAATTGCGCCAGGTTGCGGCGCATGCGCTCGGTCATGGCGCGCATCGGTGCCGACCCGGTGCCGGTGCAGATCATCATCACGCTGGCCTCGCTGTGGTTGGGCATCAGGAAGGTCGAGCCGAACGGGCCCACCACCTGCACCGTGTCGCCCTTGGCCAGGTCGCACAAGTAGTTGGACGCGACGCCGCGCACCGGCTTGCCGTCGTGGTCCTGCTCGACCCGCTTCACCGTCAGCGCCAGGTTGTTATAGCCCGGGCGCTCGCCGTCGCGCGGGCTGGCGACCGAATACATGCGGATGTAGTGCGGCTTGCCGGCGGCATCGGTGCCGGGTGGCACGATGCCGATCGACTGGCCTTCCAGGATCGGGAAGAAGTGGGTGCCGAGATCCAGCACGATATGGTGGATATCGCTGGACGCGTCCGCGGCGGTGAGCCGGTAGTTGCCGGCCACGGTGGCGGTCACGGCGGCGCGCACGCCGTGCAGGTTCACATAGGGATGGGCGGCCGACCACGGCGCCCGCGGCGAGGTATGGCGGCTGGTTTCGACCGACTGGATCGCGGCGTCGTCGGCTGCGGTGGTGCCGCTGCCGGCGGTGGCCGGCGCGGCCTGGTCCGTGCTGTCCAGCTCCGGCAGCGGCAGTTCGGCCGGCAGCTCGTCCCACAGCAGCTGCGCCTCGATCGAATAGGCCTGGCCGCGCAGCATGGTGCGCCAGTTGTCGATGGCGCCGGTCGGGCACGGCGACAGGCAGGCGTTGCAGCCGTTGCAAACGTCGGCCCGGACCACGTAATTGCGGTCGTCATGGGTGATGGCGTCGATCGGGCAGGTGTCTTCGCAGGTGTTGCAGCGAATGCAGATTTCCGGATCGATCAGGTGCTGCTTGATGATGTCGGGGGCGCCCATGGCGGTTCGGTTTCAGTTGAAGCGCACGTATTCGAAATCCATCGGCTGGCGGTTGATGCCCACCGCCGGCGGGGCAATCCAGTTGGCATACTTGCCGGGCTCGGTGACGCGGCCCATCAGCGAGGCGACGAAGGCGCGGTCTTCGTCGGTCGCCAGCCAGTCGCGCTCGTGGGCCTTCCATTCGGCTGCCGATATCAGCCTGCCGTCGGGCGAGACATGGACGTTGGCCAGCGTGCCGATCTTGCGGTTGAAGGCCTTGTGCGGCACGCTCAGGCGGAACGCAATGCCGGCCTTCTCGATGACCTTGTTCCAGCGCGCCACGCCGCCCATGCTGTCCTTGATGTAATCGTCGCGCAGCACTTCGTTGAGCGCGTTGAGCATCGGCACCTCGCGCTCGCCCAGGCGGCCGTCGCGCACTTCGAGCACGCGGTAGACCTCGCCCTTGAGCAGATGGTCGTCGGCGCGCTTGCCTTCCTCGAAGCGTCCCTTCAGGCCCGCGCTGTAGAACGTGGCGGCGTTGGACGACTGGTCGGCGCCGAACAGGTCGATGGTGACGCTGTAGTGGAAGTTCAGGTAGCGCTGGAGGGTCGGCAGGTCGATCACGCCGGCGGCGCGCACCTCGGCCGGGTCTTCGATGCCGCGCTCGCGCATGACCTCGCAGGTGCGCTGGATCACGCGCGACACGCCCGATTCGCCGACGAACATGTGGTGCGCTTCCTCGGTCAGCATAAAGCGCGTGGTGCGCGCCAGTGGATCGAAGCCGGACTCGGCCAGCGCGCACAGCTGGAACTTGCCGTCGCGGTCGGTGAAGTAGGTGAACATGAAGAACGACAGCCAGTCCGGCGTGCGTTCGTTGAAGGCGCCGAGGATGCGCGGGTTGTCCTGGTCGCCCGAGCGGCGCTCCAGCAGCGCCTCGGCCTCCTCGCGGCCGTCGCGGCCGAAATAGCGGTGCAGCAGGTACACCATCGCCCACAGGTGGCGGCCTTCTTCGACGTTGACCTGGAACAGGTTGCGCAGGTCGTACAGGCTGGGCGCGGTCAGCCCCAGGTGGCGCTGCTGCTCGACCGAGGCGGGCTCGGTGTCGCCCTGGGTCACGATGATGCGCCGCAGGTTGGCGCGATGCTCGCCCGGCACCTCCTGCCACGCGGCTTCGCCCTTGTGTTCGCCGAAGTGGATGCGGCGGTCGGGGTCGGCCGGCTGCAGGAAGATGCCCCAGCGGTAGTCCGGCATCCTGACGTGGTCGAAATGCGCCCAGCCGGAGGGATCGACCGACACCGCGGTGCGCAGGTACACCTGGAAGTCGTGGGATCCGTCGGGCCCCATGTCGCGCCACCAGTCGAGGAAGGCTGGTTGCCAGTGCTCCAGCGCGCGCTGCAGCGCGCGGTCGTCGGACAGGTTGACGTTGTTGGGGATCTTCTGGCTGTAATCGATGCTCACGTCCTGGTCTCCTGTGTGTTCTGGCGGGCGCGCTAGACGCGGTCCCAGTCGAAGCGGGCCTTGTTGCCGCTGCCGAAGACCTTCAGCGCGCCGTTCTCGCCGACGGCATTGGGGCGCTGGAAGATCCAGTTCTGCCAGGCGGTGAGCCGGCCAAAGATGCGGGTCTCCATGGTCTCGGCGCCGCCGAAGCGCAGGTTGGCTTCCATCCCGGTCAGCGCATCCGGCGACAGGCTGGCGCGTTCTTCCAGCGCGATGCGGATCTCGTCTTCCCAGTCGATATCGTCCGGCGCCGCGGTGATCAGGCCGAGCGAATCGGCGCTGAGCGCATCCAGCGGCGCGCCGATGTGGTCGCGTACCGGGCCCAGCGCGGCCTCGTCGCCGTAAAAGCGCGCGGCCAGCCGGGTCTGGCCGTTGGGCATGGGGTAGTGGCCGAAATTGAGCGGCGAGACAAACACGCGCGGCGCGTCGTCGGGCGCGTCGGGCAGGTGCAGCATGTAGCTGCGGTCGGCGGCCAGCGCCAGTTCCAGCAGCGTGCCGGCAAAGCAGGAATCGGGCTCGATCAGCGCGATCAGGCTGCGCGACGAGACGTCCAGCCGCGCCAGCGTGCGGCGCAGCATGCCCAGGGTCTCGCGCACGAACCAGTGGCCGGCGTGCGCCTGCAGCAGGGCATCGGCCGCCATCACCGCGGCCGGGTCGCCATCGGTCTTCAGCACCCAGATGCCGATGTCGAGATGGTTGGTGCGCAGCGTGAGGATGGCGTCGTCGAGTTCGCGCGCCATTTTCAGCGGCCACCATTGCGCGCCCGCCGCGACCACGCCGGCCAGGTCGGCGGGCTGGTGCTTGTCGGGGCCGAACACGGTCAGCGTGGCCTTGCGCGCGGCGGCATCGACATGCACGCGCACGGTCTCGTAGCGATAGCCGTCCGGCTCGACGCTGCGCGACAGCGGCGTCAGCGTGATGCCATGGTGGCCTTGCGGACGGTCGCTGCTTGCCGCCAGCGCCGCGGCGCGCTCGGCCACGTATTCGGCGAAGCGCGCCGGCTTGACCACCTCGTCGACCAGCTTCCAGTCTTTAGCGCGCTGGCCGCGCACGCCTTCGGTGGTGGTGCAGAAGATGTCGGCGTGGTCGCGGCGCACATGGCGCTTGTCGGTCACGCGCGTCAGGCCGCCGGTGCCGGGCAGCACTCCCAGCAGCGGCACTTCGGGCAGGCTCACCGCCGACGAGCGGTCATCGACCAGCACGATCTCGTCGCACGCCAACGCGAGCTCATAGCCACCGCCAGCGGTTGTGCCGTTGCAGGCAGCGATGAACTTCAGCCCCGAGTGCCGGCTGGCGTCCTCGATGGCATTGCGGGTCTCGTTGGTGAACTTGCAGAAGTTGACCTTCCATGCGTGCGACGACTGCCCCAGCATGAAGATATTGGCGCCCGAGCAGAAGATGCGCTCGCGTGCGCTGGTGAGCACCACGGTGCGCACCTCGGGATGCTCGAAGCGAATGCGCTGCAGCGCGTCGTGCAGTTCGATGTCGACACCGAGGTCGTAGGAGTTGAGCTTGAGCGCATAGCCCGGACGCAGGCCGCCTTCCTCATCGACATCCATCGCCAGCGTGGCGATGGGGCCGTTGAAGCTCAGCTTCCAGTGGCGGTACTGGTCGGGGTGGCGCTCGAACGTGACCGGCGCGGGCGCGTCTGCGTGGCCGGGTGGTTGCGGGGCGATGGCCGGCGTGGACATGGCTGTCTCCTGAGTGCACTATCGTGCCTTGCGGCTTTTGATGAAATATAGTGCATGGAGACAGGCGGCGCAACGTCTTTGTCAGCCTGCGCCGGGGCAGCTCAGGCGCCCGCGGCCTCCAGCCGGGCGCGCAGTTGCTGCAGCGAGGTTGCGGCATCCTGGCCGCTGGTGTCGATCGACAGGTCGGCGCGGTCATACAGCGGCGCGCGCGCCTCGAGAATGCGGCGCAGGTCGGCCATGGCCTCGCGGTTGCCTTCCATCGGCCGCATGTCGCCCTGGGCCACCACGCGCGCCATGTGCTCTTCGGGCGAGGTGCGGACCCAGATGGTGTAGCACTGCGCCAGCAGCAGGTTGAAGGTGGCCGGCTCCGACACCAGGCTGCCGGGGGTGGCCAGCACCATGCGGTCGTGTTCGCGCAGGGTCCGTTCCAGCGCGCGCATTTCGTAGCGGCGATAGGCGGCCTGGCCGTACAGCGAGTGGATCTCGGACAGGCTGGCGCCCGCTTCCTGCTCGATCACGGTATTCAGTTCGACGAAGGGCACGTCGCGCACGGCCGCGAGCGCGCGCCCGAGCGTCGACTTGCCGGCGCCGCGCAGGCCGATCAGCGCGATGCGGCGGTGGCGCGCATCGCCGGACTGCTCCGGCGCCAGCGCATGGCGGCAGGCTTCGCGCACGCGCGCGAGGTCGCCGGCGGGCAGTTGCGCCAGCCACTGCACCATCTGCGCGAACTCGGACGCCTGCTGGCCGTTGAGGGTGTCCACCTCGGCCAGCACCACCGGCAATGGCACATCCAGCGCGCGTGCCACCTGCCGCAGCAGCAGCACCGACGCATTGCCGGTGCCGGTTTCGAGGTTGGCCAGATAGCGTTCGGACACGGCCGCGCCGCGTGCCAGGTCCTTGCGCGACATGCCGCGCGAGGCGCGCAGCGAACGGATGCGCTCGCCCAGCCGGGTCAGGTAGGGGTCGCGTTCGGCGTTGGCGGCGGGCGGGGTGTCGGCCTCGGCGGCGCTGGGGGCGGGCAGCGGTGCGGAATCGCGGCGCATGGTGTCGGTCGGGTTGGATGCGGCCAAAGAAGGCACGGGCAAAAGCAGGGGCGCATTATACGTTCAGCCGTGTTGTGCCAAGTGGTGCCGGAGGCGGCTGCGACCGCAAACGCTGTCCTATAGTGCATTCCCTTGGTTGCATAATAGTTGATGTGAAATAAAATGCATCAACAAGCGGATCCCGGCTGCATTCCGGCCGGTCCCCATAACCGCGACTGGCCTGGCGCCGGCGCGCGCCCGCCGGACCCTAGCGGGCCGCGGCGCGCGACACCGAGGAGTGCAGACATGACGCCCCCCACTCTTGCCGCGGCCGCGGCCGGCACCGCTGGTGCCATTGCGGCGCTGCCGTCACGCTATAACGCGGCGGAGGACCTGCTGTCGCGCAACCTCGCGGCAGGCCGTGGGGCCAAGACCGCTTATCGCGACGACACCACCGCGCTGACCTATGCCGAACTCGACGACCGGGCCCGCCGCTTTGCCGGCGCGCTGCGGGCGGCTGGTTTGCGCCAGGAAGAGCGCTTGTTGCTGTGCGCGCTGGATACGGTTGATTTTCCGGTCGTGTTCCTCGGCTGCCTGCTGGCAGGCGTAGTGCCGGTGGCGGTCAACACTCTGCTGACCGCCGACGACTACGCCTACATGCTTGAACACAGCGGCGCGCGCGCGGTGGTGGTGTCCGAGCCGCTGCTGCCGGTGATGCAGGCCGCGATCGACAAGAGCGGGTTGTCGCCGACGGTGATCCAGGCTGCCCCGCACGCCGGCGCCGCGCCGTCGTGCAGCGTCGGCGCAATGCTGGCGCGCACGCGCACACCCGCGCCGGCCGCCAGCACGGGGCCCGACGACATGGCGTTCTGGCTGTACTCGTCCGGCTCCACCGGCAGGCCCAAAGGGACCGTGCATACCCACGCCAACCTGTTCCATACCGCCGATCTCTATGCGCGGCAGGTGCTGGGCATCCGCGAGGACGACGTGGTGTTCTCCGCCGCCAAGCTGTTCTTTGCCTACGGGCTGGGCAATGCGCTGACCTTCCCGATGTCGGTCGGCGCCACCACCGTGCTGATGGCCGAGCGCCCCACGCCCGCGGCCGTGTTCAAACGGCTGTGCGAGCACAAGCCGACGGTGTTCTGCG
Source organism: Cupriavidus nantongensis (assembly GCF_041726985.1). Lineage (GTDB taxonomy): Bacteria > Pseudomonadota > Gammaproteobacteria > Burkholderiales > Burkholderiaceae > Cupriavidus > Cupriavidus nantongensis_A. The sequence continues at coordinate 1,385,885 of NZ_CP168303.1, forward strand.
GCGTGCCGACACTGTTCGCCGGCATGCTGGCCGCGCCCGAGCTGCCGCCGCGCGCGCAGGTGGCGCTGCGCGTGTGCACCTCGGCCGGCGAGGCGCTGCCGCGCGATATCGGCGAACGCTTCCTGGCGCATTTCGGCTGCGACATCCTCGACGGCATCGGCTCCACCGAGATGCTGCATATCTTTCTGTCGAACCGGCCGGGCGCGGTGCGCTACGGCACCACCGGCGTGCCGGTCCCCGGCTATGAAATCAGGCTGCTCGACGAGCAGGGCCAGCCCTGCGCCGCGGGCGAGATCGGCGAGCTCTACATCAAGGGTCCGAGCGCTGCGCTGATGTACTGGTGCAACCGCGACAAGAGCCGCGAAACCTTTGTCGGCGCCTGGACCCGCAGCGGCGACAAGTACCTATGCGATGCGGACGGCTACTACACCTACGCCGGCCGCAGCGACGACATGCTCAAGGTCGGTGGCATCTACGTCTCGCCGTTCGAGGTCGAGGCCGCGCTGGCACAGCATCCGGCTGTGCTGGAAGCGGCGGTGATCGGCGTGACCGATGCCGACCAACTGGTCAAGCCCAAGGCCTTCGTGGTGCTGCGCCCCGGCCAGCAATGGCACGACGGCATGGCGGCGGAACTGCAGGCGTTTATCAAGTCGCGCCTGGCGCCGTACAAGTATCCGCGCCAGATCGAATGCGTGCCGGAACTGCCCAAGACCGCGACCGGCAAGATCCAGCGCTTCCGCCTGCGCCAGCGCGAGCAGGCCGGGCGCGGCTGAACTGTTTTAACCGATGCAACAGACAAGGTGTCCATGCCCGGCAGCCTGGTAGAGATTCCGTTCGACAACCGCCGTATCCAGATCGAGTACCAGTGGCTGCGCCCGGAGCGCGCGCAGCGCCCGCTGGTGGTGTTCCTGCACGAGGGCCTCGGCTCGGTCAGCATGTGGCGCGACTTTCCGCTGGACTTCTGCGAAGCCGGCGATTACCGCGGGCTGGTGTTTTCGCGCTATGGCTACGGTCGCTCCACGCCGCGGCCGCACGACGAGAAGTGGCGCCCCGATTTCATGCACCGGCAGGCACGCGAGGCGCTGCCCGCGCTGTTCGATGCCCTGGAGATCGGACCCGGCCGCGCGCACGGCACGCCCTGGCTGCTTGGCCACAGCGACGGCGGTTCGATCGCACTGATCCACGCCGCCAGCTTTCCACGGGCAGTGGCGGGCATCACCGTGCTGGCGCCGCATATCGTGGTCGAAGACCTGTCGGTGCGCAGCATCGCGGCGACGCGCCAGGCCTACCTGGAGACCGACCTGCACGAGCGGCTGGCGCGCCACCACGCGGATGTCGATTCCGCGTTCTGGGGCTGGAACGATATCTGGCTCGACCCGGAATTCCGCGGCTGGGACCTGCGGCCGCTGCTGTCGGGCATCCAGTGCCCGGTGCTGGCGGTGCAGGGCGAGGACGACGAGTACGGCACCATGGCACAGATCGAGGGTATCCATCGATATGCCCCCCAGACCACCTTGCTTAAACTCGCGCGATGCGGACATTCGCCCCATCGCGACCAAAAAGATCCGTTGACGCTGGCCGCGGTTCGGCATATAAACGCATATACTTCAAACCTAAAATAATTCGGCTTCCCGCCGATTGCGCAGGGGTTCCCGGTGCCAGGTGCGCCGCGGCCCGTGGCAAGGGCAGGGGTGACCGGCAACGGTCCAGCGAGCCAACCGGCTTGACCACCAGGAGACACCATGCGTCGCTTCCCATCGCGCAGGCTTGCGCCTGCCTGCCTTGCCGTCGCCACCGTCTTTGCCATGGCCGGCGCTTCCGCGCAGACCGCGGCGCCCGCGGCCGGCGCCCCCGCCGGCGGCAAGATCAAGGTCGGCTTCATGCTGCCGTACACCGGCACCTACGCCGCGCTGGGCAACGCCATCGAGAACGGCTTCCGCATGTACGTGCAGCAGCAGGGCGGCAAGCTGGGCGGGCGCGAGATCGAGTACTTCAAGGTCGACGACGAGTCCGATCCGGCCAAGGCGCCGGAGAATGCCACCAAGCTGGTCAAGCGCGACCAGGTCGACGTGGTGGTCGGCACGGTGCATTCCGGCGTGCAGATGGGCATCGTCAAGGTGGCCAAGGAAAACAACACGCTGCTGATCATTCCCAACGCCGGCGTCGACGAGGCCACTGGGCCGCTGTGCGGGCCCAACATCTTCCGCACCTCGTTCTCGAACTGGCAGCCGGGCTATGCGATGGGCCAGGTGCTGGGCGAGCGCGGCCTGAAGAAGGTGGTGACGCTGACCTGGAAATATGCCGCCGGCGAGCAGTCGGTCAAGGGCTTCAAGGAGGCATTCGAGGCCAAGGGCGGCAAGGTGGTGAAGGAGCTGAGCCTGCCGTTCCCCAATGTCGAGTTCCAGGCGTTGATCACTGAAGTGGCGTCGCTCAAGCCCGATGCCGTGTTCGTGTTCTTTGCCGGCGGCGGCGCGGTCAAGTTCGTCAAGGACTGGGCCGCGGCCGGGCTGAAGGACAAGATCCCGCTGTATGGCTCGGGCTTCCTGACCGACGGCACGCTCGAGGCGCAGGGCAACGCCGCGCAGGGGCTGGAAACCACGCTTCATTACGCTGACGGGCTGAGCAACCCGCGCGACAAGAACTTCCGCCTGGACTACGCCAAGACCTACAAGCTGCAGCCTGACGTGTACGCGGTGCAGGGCTACGATGCCGCGCAGCTGCTGGCGGCCGGCGCGACCGCCGTGAAGGGCGACATGACGCGCAAGGCCGACCTGTACAAGGCCATGGGCGGCGCAAGGATCGACAGCCCGCGAGGCACCTTCACGCTGTCCAAGGCGCACAACCCGGTGCAGGACTTCTACCTGCGCAAGGTCGACGGGCGCGAGAACAAAGTCAGTTCCGTGGCGGTGAAGGCGCTGGCCGATCCGGCGCGCGGCTGCCGGCTGTAAGCGCTTTAACACCCGCGTGTTTTCTCCCCTCTCCCGCGCGCGGGAGAGGGGAGCTTGCCACCAGCATGCGTGGCGCTATCGGTTCCTTGATGTATTGCCCCGCATGGACATCGTCTCTTTCCTCATCCAGTGCCTGAACAGCGTCCAGTACGGCCTGCTGCTGTTCCTGGTCGCCAGCGGCCTGACGCTGATCTTCGGCATCATGGGCGTGATCAACCTGGCGCACGGCAGCTTCTACATGCTGGGCGCCTACCTGGCCTTCACGCTGGCCGGCCTGACCGGCAACCTGTTCATCGCCATTCCGCTGGGCATCGTGCTGGCGGTGGTGTTCGGCTATGTGCTGGAGTGGGCCTTCTTCAGTTACCTGTACGAGCGCGACCACCTGCAGCAGGTGCTGATGACCTACGGCCTGATCCTGGTGTTCGAGGAGCTGCGCAGCATCCTGGTCGGCGATGACGTGCACGGCGTGCAGGTGCCGGCGCTGCTCGATGGCGCGCTGCCGATCGGCAACGACATGACCTATCCGGTGTACCGCCTGTTTATCTCCGCCGTGTGCCTGGTGGTGGCGCTGGCGATGTACTACGTGATCCGCCGCACGCGCCTGGGCATGATGATCCGCGCCGGCGCGACCAATCGCGAGATGGTGCAGTCGCTCGGCATCAATATCACGCTGCTGTACCGCTTCGTGTTTGCGCTCGGCGTGGCGCTGGCGGTGCTGGCCGGCATGATTGCCGCGCCGGTGTCGTCGGTCTATCCGGGCATGGGCGCGCAGGTGCTGATCGTCTGTTTCGTGGTGGTGGTGATCGGCGGCATTGGCTCGGTCAAGGGCGCACTGGTGGCGTCGCTGTTGCTGGGCTTTGTCGATACCTTCGGCAAGGTGTTCTGGCAGGAGGCAGCCGGCGTGCTGATCTACCTGCTGATGGCGGTGATCCTGCTGTGGAAGCCGCAGGGGCTGTTCAAGGCGGGATGACATGAATCCGACGACATTGCCGGCGCGCCGGCACGCTGCGCGCAACGCCACGCTGGCCACCGCGTTGGGCTGGGTGGTGGCCTTTGCCGTGCTGGCCGGGCTGCCGCTGCTGCTGACCGCGGACAGCCACAAGTTCTATATCGAGCTGGTCAGCAAGGTGATGATCATGGCGATCTTCGCGCTGTCGCTGCAGCTGCTGATCGGCTACACCGGGCTGGTCAGCCTGGGCCACGCCGCCTACTTCGCCATGGCCGCCTATGCCACCGCCATGCTGGCGCCGCAGAGCGGACCCGGCAACGGCTGGGTGCTGCTGGCCGGCGCGCTGGCGGCATCGGCCGCGCTGGCGCTGGTGGTGGGTGCGCTGGTGCTGCGCACGCGCGGCGTGTATTTCATCATGGTGACGCTGGCGTTCGCGCAGATGGTGTATTTCGTGTTCCACGACACCAAGGTCGCGGGCGGCAGCGACGGCACCTATATCTACTTCCGGCCGGAATTCCCCGTGCCCGGCGAGCACCTGCTGACGGTGAACGACCCGATGCACTTCTACTGGCTGGTGTGGCTCGGGCTGGTGGCGACCGTTGCGGTGCTGATGCTGGTGCTGCGCTCACGCTTCGGCCACGCGCTGGTCGGCATCCGCCACAACGAGCAGCGCATGCGCGCGGCCGGCTATGCCACTTACCGCTACCAGCTTGGCGCCTTTGTCGCGGGCGGGCTGCTGGCGGGGCTGGCCGGGTTTCTCTATGCGATCCAGTTCGGCTTCGTCAATCCGGAGATCGCGTCGTGGCACCAGTCGGGCAACGCCATGCTGATGGTGATCCTGGGCGGCGTCGGTAGCCTGGCCGGCGCGGTGCTGGGTGCGTTCTCGTTCGTGCTGCTGGCCGAGTGGTTCAGTACGCTGACCAAGCACTGGCAGTTGCTGATGGGCGGCTTCATCATTGTCGCGGTAGCGCTGCTGCCGCGCGGGCTGGTGAGCCTGCCGTCGGTGCTGCGGCACGGACGCCGGCGCCGCCGCAATGGCGATGCCGGCTCCGGCACCGACGAAGCCGCCGCCGAGCCGCGCAGCCATACGGAGGCCGCATGAACGCGCCCGCCACCCCCATCCTCGAGGCGCAGCAGCTGACCCGCCGCTTCGGCGGCCTGACCGCCGTGGCCGGGGTCGACCTGACGCTGGCGCTGCATGAGATCCACGCCGTGATCGGCACCAACGGCGCGGGCAAGTCGACCCTGATCAATATGCTGTCCGGCGAATTGCCGGCGTCGTCCGGCCGCCTGCGCCTGAAGGGCGAGGACGTGACCGGCTGGTCGCAGCCGCGGCTGGCGCGCCATGGAGTAGGACGCAGCTACCAGCGCAACAACATCTTCCTGCCGCTGACGGTGCGCGAGAACTGCCGGCTGGCGGCGCAATCGCGCGCGCAGCGCGCCTGGCGGCTGTGGGAAAGCGCCCAGGGCTGCCGCACCGCCGCGACGCTGGCCGACGAGGCCATGGAGCGCGCCGGGCTGGAGCACCTGGCGGACCGGCGCGCCAGCGACCTCGCGCACGGGCAGAAGCGCCAGCTCGAGGTGGCGATGTGCCTGGCCACGCAGCCGGTCGCGCTGCTGCTGGACGAGCCGCTGGCGGGCATGGGCGCGGAAGAGTCGGCGCGGATGCTGGCGCTGCTGCGCGGCCTGCGCGAAGGCCATGCCATCCTGCTGGTGGAGCACGACATGGACGCGGTGTTCTCGGTCGCCGACCGCATCACCGTGATGGTCAACGGCGCCGTGATCGCCACCGGCAGCCCCGAGGCGATCCGCACCAACCACGAAGTCCAGGTCGCCTACCTGGGCGAGGAAGAGGACGAGGCCGCATGAACCTGCCCAACACCGCTGCGGCACAGCCGACGCCGATGATCGAGGCCACCGGCATCAACGCCTGGTATGGCTCCAGCCATGTGCTGCGCGACATCGACTTCACCGTCGGCGCGGGCGAGACGGTCGGGCTGCTGGGGCGCAACGGCATGGGCAAGAGCACGCTGTTGCGCACGCTGCTGGGCCACGTGCGCCAGCGCCAGGGCCGCATCCTGGTGGCCGGCCGCGACGTCTCGCGCGCGCAGCCGTTCGAGGTGGCGCGCCTCGGCGTAGCCTACGTGCCGGAGGGGCGTGGCATCTTTCCCAGCCTGTCGGTGCGCGAGAACCTGCTGATGGCCGCGCGCAAGGGCTGCCATGGCCGCAGCGACTGGGACGAGGCGCGCGTGCTCGACCTGTTCCCGCGCCTGAAGGAACGCCTGTCCCATGGCGGCCAGCAGCTGTCCGGCGGCGAGCAGCAGATGCTGTCGATCGGCCGCGCGCTGATGACCAACCCCGATTGCCTGGTGCTGGACGAGGCCACCGAGGGGCTGGCGCCGCGCATCGTGCGCGAGATCTGGGCCGTCATCGCCACGGTACGGGCCACCGGCATCGCGTCGGTGGTGGTCGACCGCAACTTCCGTTCGGTGCTGGCGCACGCCGACCGTGCCGTGGTGCTGGAAAAGGGCCGGGTGGTGCTGTCCGGACCCGCCTCGGACCTCGCCGGCAAGCCGGAAGCGCTGGACCGCTACCTCGGCGTCTGATCTGGTTGAAGTGTCCTATAGGGCACTATTGTTGCCCTGCCGCAACGGCACTTGCGGGCGCAAGGTGTCGCTGTTTTGCTTCGGCAGGGCTTGACCATCCGCCACTTCCCTCCCATTCTTGCGAAGTCACGAAAGCGGCATCCCCTTTTGCCGCAGTGGTCGATAGTCGACAGTTCCACTAGAATTGCGCCCGTTTGTGCAATGCAATAAGAACCGCAGCCAGCACCGGCCCCGGGCGCAGCAAGCTGTTGCGCCGAATCGGACCGGTCCGCGGCAGAGCCAACAAACCTGCCGGCGCTCCGGTCGGGCAGACCCAACTTCATGACCCAATCCACAACCAGCCACTATTTTGTCGAGAGCCCCAGCACGCGCGCGCTGGTGCTCGGCGCGGTAGGCGTCGTCTTCGGCGACATCGGCACCAGCCCGCTCTACGCCCTCAAGGAATGCTTCAGCAAGGAGCACGGCATCGCCTTCAGCCCTGATGCCGTGCTGGGCGTGATCTCCATGCTGTTCTGGGCCATGATCATCGTGGTCTCGATCAAGTACGTGGTGTTCGTGATGCGGGCCGACAACGACGGCGAGGGCGGCGTGCTGGCGTTGATGGCGCTGGTGCTGCGCACCGTGGCGCCGCGCTCCGGCAAGGCGAAAGTGCTGATGATGCTGGGCATCTTCGGCGCCTGCATGTTTTACGGCGATGCGGTGATCACGCCGGCGATCTCGGTGCTCTCTGCGGTGGAGGGGCTGGAGATCGCCGCGCCGCAGCTGTCGCAATTCGTGATACCGATCACGCTGGCGATCCTCGCGGCGCTGTTTCTGATCCAGCGCCACGGCACCGCGGCGGTGGGCAAGCTGTTCGGGCCGGTCATGTTGGCGTGGTTCCTGGCGCTGGGCGCACTGGGCATCTACAACCTGGTGCAGGCGCCGGAAATCCTGAAGGCTGTGAATCCCTACTACGGCATCACCTTCCTTGTCGAGCACTCGCTGCAGGCGTTCATCGTGCTCGGCTCGGTGTTCCTGGTGCTGACCGGCGCCGAGGCCCTGTACGTCGACATGGGGCACTTCGGCGCGCGTCCGATCCGCATCGGCTGGTTCATCCTGGTGATGCCGTGCCTGATGCTGAACTACTTCGGCCAGGGCGCGATGCTGCTGAACAACCCGGCCGGCGCCGAGAACCCGTTCTACCTGATGGTGCCGGAGCTGCTGCTGATCCCGATGGTGCTGCTGGCCACCTGCGCCACCGTGATCGCCTCGCAGGCGGTCATCTCGGGCGCGTACTCGCTGACCAGCCAGGCGATCCAGCTGGGCTTCCTGCCGCGCATGCGGGTGCGCTATACCTCGGCGGCCGAGATCGGCCAGATCTACCTGCCGGTGGTCAACTGGATGCTGCTGGCGCTGGTGTTCGGCGTGGTGATCTCGTTCAAGAAGTCCGAGAACCTGGCGGCGGCCTATGGCATCGCGGTGACCACCACCATGGTCATCACCACCATCCTGGCGACGGTGTGCATGCGCAACGTCTGGAAATGGAACCCGGCGCTGGTCGCAGTGCTGGGCGCGGCCTTCCTGGTGGTGGACCTGTCGTTCTTCGCGGCCAACCTGCTCAAGGTCGCCGAGGGCGGCTGGTTCCCGCTGCTGCTGGGCAGCAGCGCCTTCTTCCTGCTGATGACGTGGTACAGCGGGCGCAAGCTGCTGCGCGCGCGCAGCCTGGAAGACGGCATCCCGCTCGAGCCCTTCATCGCCGGCCTGCTGGCGCACCCGCCGCACCGGGTCGAGGGCACCGCGGTGTTCCTGACCGGCAACACCGACTCGGTGCCGGTCTCGCTGCTGCACAACCTCAAGCACAACCGCGTGCTGCATGAGCGCGTGGTGTTCCTGAACTTCATCACGCGCGACGTCCCGTACGTGGATGACGACCAACGCCTGAGCTGCAAGGACCTGGGAGGTGGCGTGTTCATCCTGAAGTCCGAGTACGGCTTCAAGGAAACGCCGGACGTGCAGAAGGTGCTGGACCTGGCCGACCGCAAGCTGGACATGCATTTCGAGCTGATGGAGACCTCGTTCTTCATCGCCCGCGAATCGGTGATCCCGTCCAAGCTGCCGGGCATGCCGATGTGGCGCGAAAGCCTGTTCGCGTGGATGCACCAGAACGGCGCCAAGCCGTCGGACTTCTTCCAGATCCCGACCAACCGGGTCGTCGAACTGGGCACCAAGGTCGAGATCTGAGCGCGCGCGGGCCGCGCCCGCCGCCCGCTCCGCCAGCCCCCGTGCCTGCACCGCCAGGTGCCCCGGGGGCTTTTCTTTTGGCCGCGCTCTGGCCGCTCTTTCGCACCACCGCCCCGGCGGCGGGGCACAGGTCCCGGAAAGCGCCCGCCCTGGCAGCCCGAACCGGGACCGTGGCCTCATGCGGCCGGCCGGCCCGCGTCCGACAATGCGTCCCTCAGCTTGTCTCAGCCCCGCGCCTTGCGGCAGTTCCCTCATCGGCACGGCGGCCTCCAGACTGCCCCAGTACCCCCCGGAAACCCGGAGTCCGGCGCCACGCCGCTGCCCTGATGGGATGGCAGCCGGCCGGCGCCAGGCCATGGCTTGCACGGCACGGGCGATCCCGTGCAGCCGCGCCGTTTCGTCTTCGATCGCCTGAATGACGGACCTGCCGGGGCAGACCCTGCCGCCGGCCACCGCAGTTGGAGATTGCAATGCACAGGAATCTTGCCCACACCCTCGTTGCCGCTGCCGCACTCGCCGCCGGCCTGAGCCAGCCGGCCCGCGCCGGTGCCTATGGCGAAGCGCTGGCCGCTGCCATGCCGCGCCACGCCGCCCAGCGCGATGCGTTTGCCGAGGGCGCGCACAGTCCGGGCGCAGTGACCGCGCTGCTGCCCGTGGTGGCGCGCGGCAACCTTTCCGTGTGCCGGGTGCGCGGCTTCGACGCGAGCCAGGACGGAAAGCGCAAGCCGGACCCTTATACGGATGGCGCACGCATGGGCCGCTTCGACGTCTTCACCGAGGGCGCGCGCGCCGGCACACGCGATCCCTATGTCGACGGCGCACGCAGCGATGCGCGCGGCAGCGGGGAATGCCTGTCCTGAACCCGCGGCGGCGCTTTTGCGCCGCCCGTCCTTTGCCTAAGCTAGGGAAGTCACGCGGCGCGCCCGCATGGCGGCCGCGGCCAGCGGCCGCCGGCCGGCAGCTCCTGCCCGCGCGGCCCCGACATGCCGATGTTCAAGCAGCAGATCCGCCTGTGCACCAGCCGCGATGGCGTGCGGCTGGCCTATGCCGTCACCGGCAGTGGCGCGCCGCTGGTCAAGGCGGCCAACTGGATGAGCCATCTCGAGTTCGACGTCGGCAGCCCGGTGTGGAGCCACATGATCACGGCGCTGTCCGACACGCATACGCTGATCCGCTATGACGAGCGCGGCTGCGGCCTGTCCGACCGCGACATCGCGGACCTGTCCTTCGATGCCTGGCTGCGCGATCTCGAAACCATCGTCGACGCCACCGGCGTGGACCATTTTCCGCTGCTGGGTATCTCGCAGGGCGCATCGATCGCCGTGGCCTACGCGGTCGCGCACCCGCAGCGGGTCAGCCACCTAGTGCTGCACGGCGGCTACGCGCGCGGGCGCCTGAAGCGCGACCACCTGAGCCAGCGCCTGCTGGAAGAGGCCGAGCTGATGAACAAGCTGGCCGAGCTCGGCTGGGGCCAGGAGAACCCGGCCTTCCGCCAGTTCTTCACCACCCAGTTCATTCCCGGCGGCACCGCCGAGCAGCATGCCTGGTTCAACGAACTGGAGCGGGTGTCGACCTCGCCGCTGAATGCCGCGCGCTTCATGCGCGTGTTCAATGACATCGACGTGGTGGCGCTGCTGCCGCGCGTGTCGTGCCCGACGCTGGTGCTGCACGCGGTGCGCGATGCGCGCGTGCCGTTCGACGAGGGCCGCCTGATCGCCAGCGAGATTCCCGGCGCGCGCTTCGTGCCGCTGGAAAGCGGCAACCACCTGCTGCTGGAGGACGAGCCGGCGTGGCGCCGCTGGCTCGACGAGGTGCGCGCATTCCTGCCGTCGGCGCAGCCGGCGAGCTCCCCTGCGTTCACCGCGTTCCCGACGCTTACGCGCCGCGAGCGCGATATCGTCGAGCTGATCGCGCAGGGGCGCGACAACGCCCAGATCGCTGCCCACCTGGACCTGTGCGAGAAGACCGTGCGCAACCATATCACCAGTATTTTCGCCAAGCTGGAAGTGGAAAACCGCGGGCAGGCCATCGTGCTGGCGCGCAAGGCCGGCTTCGATCGCGCCGGTGCCTGAGGCGCCGGGCAGCCTGCACCAACCCCTCTTGAAATCCTCCGGCCCGGACACTAATTAAGGATTGCCCAGCCGCTGCAGCAACGCGCTGTGGCTTCCCCGCCAGCCGGCGCACCGGCGGCCGGGATACAAGGCGTCCGTGCGCCTCCCCGCTGCACAGAAGGAGGATCCAACCATGAGTGACTTCATTTTCGGGACTGATCTGTTCAGTGAATTCGACCGGATGCAACGGCAGATGGCGAGCCTGTTCGGCGGCTTTCCGTCCAGCCTGCGCTCCGGGCGTTTCGGTGCGTTTCCGCCGCTCAATATCGGCACCACCGACGACTCCATCGAGATCGTGGTGTTTGCCCCGGGGCTGAAGGCGGAACAGTTCGACGTATCGGTCGACAAGGGCCTGCTGACCATCAGCGGCGAGCGCGCCGCGGTGCAGCCCGAAGGCGATGCCGAGGCGCGCCCCTATGCGCAGGAGCGTTTTTCCGGCAGCTTCCGCCGTGTGATCGAGCTGCCGCAGGCGGCTGATCCCGACAAGGTGCAGGCACGCTACGCCAACGGCTGCCTGTCGATCAGCGTCGGCAAGCGCGAGGCCTCGCGCCCGCGTGCCATCACCGTCAGCTAATGTGAGGAGGTAGCCATGACTGATTCGAATCAAGTCGTCCAGCGCGACCAGGCCGATGCGGCCGGGCAGGGCGGTGCCGTGGCGCAGCGCCGCGACGAGGCCCCCGCCATGACGCTGATCCCCGCCGTCGACATCTTCGAGACCGCCGCAGGCGTCACGCTGTGGGCGGACCTGCCGGGGGTGCCGCGCGAGAAGCTCGAGGTCAACGTGCACGACAGCAGCCTGCGCATCGAAGGTGAGGCGGTGCTGCCGATGCCGGCCGGCCTGCGCGTGCAGCATGCCGAGGTACGGCAGCCGCGCTATGCGCGCACCTTTACGCTCAGCCCCGACCTCGACGCGTCGGGGATCGAGGCCAACCTGCAGGATGGCGTGCTGAAGCTGACCATCCCGCGCCGCGACGAAGCGCGGCCGCGCCGGATCGAGGTCTCGGTGGGCTAAGCGTGCCCGATGCAAGACGGCGGTGCCATGGCCCCGCCGTCTTGCTTTGCACTTGCCGCGGGCTCAGCCCTGGTTGACCAGTACGCGGGCATCGCTCACGTGCCCGCGGTACGCCTCGAAGATCCGTCGCAGCGACGCCTCCATCCCTATCCTCGGCTCCCACCCCAGCTCCTCGATGGTGTTGTCGATCTTCGGCACGCGGTGCTGCACGTCCTGGTAGCCCTTGCCGTAGAAGTCGCCCGACGAGGTCTCGACGATCTGCGTGTGCTGCGCCTCCTGCGCGTATTCCGGGTAGTCGGCGGCCATCTTCAGCATCATCTCGGCGAGCTCGCGCACCGAGTGGATATTGTCCGGATTGCCGATGTTGTAGATCTTGCCGCTGGCCACGCCGCCGGGATTCTCGATGATGCGCATCAGCGCGCTGATGCCGTCGGCGATGTCGGCGAAGGCGCGTTGCTGCGCGCCGCCGTCGACCAGCCTGATCGGTTCGCCGCGCACGATATGGCCCAGGAACTGCGTCACCACCCGCGACGAGCCTTCCTTCGATTCGAAGATCGAATCCAGCCCCGCGCCGATCCAGTTGAAGGGGCGGAACAGCGTGTAGTTGAGCCCCTGCTCCATGCCATAGGCGTGGAGCACGCGGTCCATCAACTGCTTGGAGCAGGCGTAGATCCAGCGCGGCTTGTTGATCGGGCCGTAGACCAGCGGCGAGGCGTCGGGGTCGAATTCCTCGTCGCCGCACATGCCGTAGACCTCGGAGGTCGACGGGAACACCAGGTGCTTGCGGTACTTGACCGCCGCCCGCACGATCGGAAGGTTGGCCTCGAAGTCCAGCTCGAACACGCGCAGCGGCTGGCGCACGTAGGTGGCGGGGGTGGCAATGGCGACCAGCGGCAGCACCACATCGCACTTGCGGATGTTGTACTCGATCCACTCGCGATTGATGGTGATGTCGCCCTCGAAGAAGTGCATGCGCGGGTGGTCGACGAGGTCGCCCAGGCGGTCCGTGTTCATGTCCATGCCGTAGACCTCCCACGGCGTGGTTTCGAGGATGCGGCGCGTCAGGTGGTGGCCGATGAAGCCGTTGACGCCGAGAATCAGTACTTTCTTGACTTGCATGCGTTAAAGGGTGGCAGGGGAATCGGAAGCAGGCCGGCGCGCCTGGCGCTCGCCGGCGAAGGCAAAGTTGGACACCGCGACGCGGCGCCAGTCGCGCGCGATGACATGCATCGGCACGCGCGCGCTCAGCTCGGCAAACGCTTGCGACGACAGCAGCGCGACGGCGCGCGGGCCATGCTGCCAGGCGTCGACGAAGGCATCGACGGTGGGCAGCCATTTGAGCGGCTCCTGCGCGGCGCCGAAGGCCAGCTCGTCGGCCTGCGCCACCATGGTCAGCGGATGGCGCAGGTAGAACGGCAGCGTGTGGTCGAGCATGCCGACGCCGTACAGCGGCATGCCCGGTCGAAGCACGCGCTCGATCGGCGCGACCAGGTCGATGCCGGAGGCGGACCGGCCGATCGCTTCGTGGCCGAGCAGCGCGGTGGAAAATGCCAGCAGCATGCCGAACGCATAGCCCGTGACACTGGCCATGCGGCCGTGGCGCCGAAGCAGCCACAAGGCCGCGGCGGCACTGGCCATCACCAGCGCGCAAGCCAGGCCGGCCCAGATCGCGTAGTGGCGGTACAGCGCATTGGGCGTGTTGTTGGCATCGAGGGTGGCCACCACCGGGCTCGCCAGCAAGCCGATGACGCCGAGTCCCAGCATGGCACGCACTTGCCAGGTCCACGTACGCTCGCCGGCGTGCGCCAGCGCCACGCCGCCGAGGATGCCGAGCGCCGGGAACATCGGTACGATGTAGCCCGGCAGCTTCGAACCCGACAGGCTGAAGAACACAAAGATGGCCAGCGCCCACACGGCCGCCATCAGCGCGGGCTGGAACGGCGCGTTGAGGCCGGCTGCGGGCGCCACGCCGGCGCGCCGCGTGACCGCGCGCACCATGCCCGGCAGCAGGCCCAGCCATGGCAGGAAGCCGCCGGCCAGCAGCGGCACGAAGTACCACGGCGCGCCCGTGCGCGCGTGCACGGTCGAGGTATAGCGCTGCCAGTGCTCATGGATAAAGAAGAAGCGCAGGAATTCCGGGTTGCGCCGCGCCACCAGCCCGTACCACGGCAGCACCACCAGCAGCATCAGCGCGATCCCCGCCGGCGCATGCAGCCGCCGCCACAGGGCCAGGTCGCGCGTCACGGCGGTGTAGAGCACCAGCACCAGCCCGGGCAGCGCCACGCCGACCAGCCCCTTGGTCAGCACCGCCACGCCCATGGCCGCCCAGCACGCCAGCATCCAGCCGCGGCGCGCGGCCGGCGTCGCCGACGGGTGCTCCGCCAGCAGCAGGCTGGCCAGTACGCATGCCATGGCACCCGACAACGTCATGTCGAGCGTGTTGAAATGCGCCGCGATATTCCACATCGGCGCGCCGGCCAGCACCAGGCCCGCCATCAGCCCGGCGCGCGCGCCGAACCAGCGTGCGGCCGCCAGCATCGACACCGCCATCCCCACGGCCCCGGAAAGCGCCACGCACAGCCGCGCCTGCCAGTCGCCGATGCCGAACAGCGCGTACGACCCCGCCGTCATCCACATGTGGAACGGCGGTTTCTCGAAGTACTTCAGGCCGTCGTAGCGGATCGTGACCCAGTCGCCGCTGCTCAGCATCTCGCGCGCAATCTCGGCATAGCGGCCTTCGTCAGGGCCGAGCAGGTGGCGCATGCCGAGCGTGCCGAACCACAGCAGCGCAAAGGCCAGCACCACCAGCGCCGGTGCCAGCGCCGGCATGCCGTCCACGCGCGTGGCACCCCGGGTGGCGATAAGTCCGGGCTCGGCGGCAAGGCGATCGGGACGGTGCGGCATGCGGGGCGGCTTGGGATGGACGGAAAATCGGGCGCGGCAGGCGAGGGCAGGCCGGCGCGAGCGGAGCATGTCCACGCCGGCGCGGCGCGCCGCGTTGTACGGACAGGCGCCTGAAAGGTGTGCCGAGCATAATTCGCCAACCTTAATGGCACATTAAGCCGCTGCGCTTTTTGCCCATTCGCTGCCGTGATACCTCCAGGCCACTCCAGAGCATGAGACTCCTTATCGTTGAAGACGACCCGATGCTGGGCGACGGGCTGCGCCGCGGCCTGCAGTTGCTCGACTACGCGGTCGACTGGTTCCGCAACGGCACCGATGCCGACCACGCCCTCGCGCTGGCCCACTACGATGCCGTGGTGCTCGACCTGGGCCTGCCCGGCGACGACGGCATGACGCTGCTGGCGCGCTGGCGCGGGCGCGGCAGCCGCATCCCGGTGATCGTGCTGACGGCGCGCGATGCCGTCGACAGCCGCATCGGCGGGCTCGATGCCGGTGCCGACGACTACCTGGTCAAGCCGGTCGCGCTCGACGAGCTCGCGGCGCGGCTGCGCGCGGTCACGCGCCGCGCGGCGGGGATGTCGGCGCCGGTTTGGCAGCACGGGGGGCTGACCTTCCACCCGGCCGCGCGCCAGGCGTACTGGCAGGGCGAGCCGGTCGAGCTGACCAGCCGCGAGGCCATGCTGCTGGAGCTGCTGCTGGCGCATCCCAACCGGTTGCTGACGCGCGAGGTGCTGCGTGACAAGCTCTATGACTGGCAGGGCGGCATCGAGAGCAATGCGCTCGAAGTCCATATCCACCACCTGCGCCGCAAGATCCATCCGAAGATCGTGCGCACCTTCCGCGGCGCCGGCTACACGCTGGGCGCGGCCGAGGACTGCGCATGACGCTGCAGCGCAGGCTGGTGCTGGCGGTGCTGGTGGCCGCGCCGGTGGTATGGCTGTTGACGCTGGGCATGACCTATGTGCGCGCCCGCCACGAGATCAACGAGCTTTATGACACCGACATGGTGCGCATGGCGCTGCAGATGCAGTCGGTGGTGCCGCTGGTGGACATCACCGCCGGCATGTCGCGCGCGCGCGTGCCGCGCCTGGATGAAGGCGACTTGGGCGATGCCGGCCTGGGCGACCTCGCCATCGCCGCGTGGCTGCCCGACGGCAAGCCGCTGCATATCGATCCCGACGGCGACAAGCTGCCGCGCGCCGAGGGCGTCAAGGGCTTTACCGACGTCACGCTCGAGCGGCAGCGCTGGCGGCTCTATTACCTCGACGATCCCGACACCGGCTGGCGCGTATGCGTGGGCCAGCAGCTGGGCGAGCGCAATGAGCTGATCCTGTCCTACATCGCCGCGCAGGTGCTGCCGTGGGCGGTGGGCCTGCCGCTGCTGATCGGCCTGCTGATCGGCTTTATGCGGCGCGCGATGGCGCCGGTGCGCACGCTGTCCGCGGATATCGAGGCGCGCGCCGCGGACGATCGCCGTCCGCTCAGCCTCGCTGCCGTGCCCGGCGAACTGGTGCCGCTGGTGCGTGCGATGAACCGGCTGCTGGCGCGCGTTTCCGATTCGATCGAGCATGAGCGGCGCCTGACCGCCGATGCCGCGCACGAGATGCGCACGCCGCTGGCCGCGCTCAAGGCGCAGTGGGAAATCGCCGAGCGCTCGCCCGACCGCGACGAACGCGCGCTGGCGCGGGCCAATGTCGCCGCCGGCATCGACCGCATCGGCCGGCTGGTGTCGCAGCTGCTGACGCTGAGCCGGCTCGAGGACGCCGCCGGGCTGCCGTCGCGCCAGCCGGTCAACTGGGTGCCGGTGGCACAGCAGGCGCTGTCCGACTGCCTGGCGCTGGCGCAGCACAAGCAGGTCGACGTGGAACTGGCCTGGCCGCCGCAAGGCCAGTCGCCGTTGCCCGTCGCGGGCGACCCCGCGCTGCTGTCGCTGCTGCTGCGCAACCTGCTCGACAACGCCATCCGCTACAGCCCGCCGGGCGCGCTGGTGCTGGTCGAGTTCCGGCCCGACTGCATCACCGTGCGCGACCGGGGCCCAGGCGTCGCCCCGGAGCTGCTGGCGCGCCTGGGCGACCGCTTCTTCCGTGGCGCCGGGCAGCGCGAGCAGGGCCACGGCCTGGGCATATCCATCGCGCGGCGGGTGGCGCGACTGCACGGGCTGGAGATGGCGTTTGCCAACGGCGCCGACGCCGACGACGGGTCCGGCAAAGGCCTGGCCGTGCGCATCGTCCACGGCGGCTGAAAAAGACAACGCCCCGCACGGCTTCCCGTGCGGGGCGTTGTGGCCGAAGCAGGCGCGCTCAGCGCTTGAGCTTGGCGAAGGCGGCGGCCATGGCGCCGGCCGGCTCCGGCTCGCGGCGGCCACCGCCGAAGCCCTTGCCGCCGCCATTGCGCTGGCCGCCACGGTCGCCGCCGCGGTCACCACCACCCGCGCGCGCCGCCGCCTGGCCGGGCTCGTCGTCGAGCCGCATCGACAGGCCGATGCGGTTGCGCTTGACGTCGACCTCCATCACCTTGACCTTGACGATCTGGCCGGCCTTGACCACTTCGTGCGCATCCTTGACGAACTTGTTCGACAGCGCGGAGATATGGACCAGGCCGTCCTGGTGCACGCCGATATCGACAAACGCGCCGAACGCGGCCACGTTGGTGACCACGCCTTCGAGCACCATGCCCGGCTGCAGGTCCTTGACGTCCTCGACGCCTTCCTGGAAGGTCGCGGTCTTGAATTCGGGGCGCGGATCGCGGCCCGGCTTTTCCAGTTCGGACAGGATGTCGCGCACGGTGGGCAGGCCGAACGCATCGTCGGTGAACTTTTCCGGCGCCAGGCCGCGCAGCGCCTCGCGGTTGCCCATCACGTCGCGCAGGCCCTTCTTGACATGGTCCAGGATGCGTTGCACCACTGGATACGCTTCCGGGTGCACCGACGAGCGGTCGAGCGGGTTGTCGCCGTCGTTGATGCGCAGGAAGCCCGCGGCCTGCTCGAAGGTCTTGTCGCCCAGGCGCGGCACCTGCTTCAGCGCGTTGCGGTTGGGGAAGGCCCCGTTGGCGTCGCGGAACTCGACGATATTGCGCGCCAGCACCGAATTCAGGCCCGACACGCGCGCCAGCAGCGGTGCCGACGCGGTGTTGACGTCGACGCCGACGGCGTTGACGCAGTCCTCGACCACCGCGTCGAGCGCGCGCGCCAGTTCGCGCTGGTTGACGTCGTGCTGGTACTGGCCCACGCCGATCGACTTGGGATCGATCTTGACCAGCTCGGCCAGCGGATCCTGCAGCCGGCGCGCGATCGACACCGCCCCGCGCAGCGACACGTCCAGGTCCGGAAACTCCTTGGCGGCCAGCTCCGACGCCGAGTAGACCGAGGCGCCGGCTTCGCTGACCACGATCTTGGTCAGCTTGAGCTCGGGCATCTGCTTCATCAGGTCCTGCACCAGCTTGTCGGTCTCGCGGCTGGCGGTGCCATTGCCGATCGAGACCAGCGCCACGCCATGCTGCCTTGCCAGGCGCGCCAGCACGGCCAGCGAGCCGTTCCAGTCGCGGCGCGGCTCGTGCGGATAGATGGTGGCGGTCTCGAGCAGCTTGCCGGTGCTGTCGACCACCGCCACCTTGCAGCCGGTGCGGATGCCCGGGTCGATGCCCATCACCGCCTTGGGACCGGCCGGCGCCGCCAGCAGCAGCTCATGCAGGTTGCGGCCGAATACCTTGATGGCCTCGCTCTCGGCCGTCTCGCGCAGCTGCGTCAGCAGCTCGGTCTCCAGGTGCGGCTGCACTTTGACGCGCCAGCACCAGCGGCACACGTCGCCCAGCCACTTGTCAGCGGGGCGGCCAAGCTGCTGGATGCCGACATGGCGCGCGATCATGCCTTCGCACGGATGCGGCACCAGCGCGTCCTGCTCTTCGCCCAGCCCCAGCTTGACCATCAGCACGCCGGCATTGCGGCCGCGGAACAGCGCCAGCGCGCGATGCGACGGCACCGTGCGCAGGGTCTCGCTGTAGTTGTAGTAGTCGCGGAATTTCTCTTCTTCCGCGGTTTCCTTGCCTTCCATCACGGTGGAGGCCACCACGCCGTGGTTCCACAGGTGCTCGCGCAGCTTGCCCAGCAGTTCGGCGGTTTCGCCGAACTGCTCCGACAGGATGTCGCGCGCGCCGTCCAGCGCCGCCTTGACGTCGGGCACGCCGCCGTCGGCGGTGGGGTTGCCGTTGACGTACTTCGCCGCCTCGGCCTGCGGGTCGAGCGTGGGATCGGCCAGCAGCGCCAGCGCCAGCGGCTCCAGCCCGCATTCGCGCGCGATCTGGGCGCGGGTGCGGCGCTTGGGCTTGTAGGGCAGGTAGAGGTCTTCCAGCGCCTGCTTGGTCTGCGCGGCTTCGATCGCGGCCTGCAGCTCCGGCGTGAGCTTGCCCTGCTCCTCGATCGACGCCAGGATCGCGGCGCGGCGGTCTTCCATGTCGCGCAGGTACAGCAGGCGCTCTTCGAGGTTGCGCAGCTGCGTGTCGTCGAGGTTGCCGGTCACTTCCTTGCGGTAGCGGGCAATGAAGGGGACGGTCGCGCCTTCATCGAGCAGCGCCACGGCCGCGGCCACCTGGCGGGGCTGCACGGACAGTTCGGCCGCGATGAGCGCGACGATCTTTTGCGAGACGGATGCGGGCAGGTTGGACATCGTGGAACGCAGCGTAAGACGCAGTCAGTCGAAAGCGGGGCATTTTGCCACAAGCGCGCGGGCCGCCGACCGGGGCGGCGTCGTGGCGCTTGCGGGAGGCGTTGCGCGCACGTGCGCGGGTGCCGGCAGGCAGGCCGCTGAGCGGCCCGGATGCTAGAATCCGGACATGATCGTCAAGTCCCGCCCGGCCACCCATCTGGCCATGCCAACCACCGCCAACGTGCCCGAATTCACCTTGTTCCGCCGCGGCGCCCTGGCTGCCGTAGCCGTGGCGGCCTGCGCCGCGCTGCTGCCGCTGCGCGCGGCACAGGCGCAGGCTTCGGCGCCCGCAGCGGCGCCCGCACCTGCTGCCGCGCGCGACTTTGCCGCCGAGCGCAAGGCCATCGGCGATTCGCGAGCGTGGACCAACTACCGTTTCGCCGCCGCCGAGCGCGAGTGCTACAGCAAGTTCTTCGTCACCCGCTGCATCGACAACGCCAAGGAAATCCAGCGCGAGGAGCTGCAGGTGCTGCGCAAGCGCGAGCTGGAAGTAGGCGAGGCCGAGCGCGCCCACCGCGCCGCCGAGCGCGACCGCGAACAGGCGCTGCGCCGCGCCGAGTTCGAGGCCAGCCAGCCGCAGCGCGCCGCCAGCGAGCAGTCCAGCCGCGAGGCGTTCGAGAAGAAGCAGCAGGAACAGCAGCTGCGCGATGCACAGCGCCAGGCCGAGGCCCCGCAGCGTGCCGCCAACGCGCAGGCCTACGAGCAGAAGCAGTCCGACTTCGACGCCCGCATGCGCGAGGCGCAGCAGAAGGGCGCGGAACAGGCCCGCCAGCGCGAGGAGAACGTGAAGGCATACGAAGCCAAGCAGCGCGACCTCGAACAGCGCCAGAAGGCGCTCGAAGAGCGGCGCGCCAAGGCCCGGGAGCAGCAACAGGGCCCGGCGTCGGCGCCGCGTCCGTTCGGCTTCTGAGCCCCGGCACGGTGATGGCAGCGGAGGCATAGATGGACAGCAACCTCAATACCCTGGAACGGCGCATCATGGAGTTGCAGATCGAGCACCGCGACCTCGACTTCCTGATCGACCGGCTGGCCGGCGATGTGATCCACGACGAATTGCAGCTGCGCCGGCTGAAGAAGCGCCGGCTCAAGCTGAAGGACGCCATCACGCTGCTGCAGCTTCAGCTCGAACCCGACGTGCCGGCCTGAGCGCCGTCGCGCCCCGGGCGCGGCGATTGCCGGCAATCGTTGCCGGTTTGCCCGCAGCCCATACAACATTCCCCACCTTGTCCGATCTTCCCGATTCCAGCCAGTTGTCTCTGGACAGCGACCCCAGCGATGCCGCGGCGCCCGCCCATGCCGCGCAGCCCGATGCCGCTGCCAGCCGCGGCGCCGAGCTTGCCACCATCTTCGCCGATACCGGCACGCTGGCCCAGGCCATTCCCGGCTATCGCCCGCGTGCGTCGCAGCACAAGATGGCCGAGGCCGTCGCCGGTGCAATCGCGCAGAACGATTCCGTGATCGTCGAGGCCGGCACCGGCACCGGCAAGACCTACGCCTACCTGGTGCCCGCGATGCTGTGGGGCGGCAAGGTGATCCTCTCCACCGGCACCAAGAACCTGCAGGACCAGCTGTTCCTGCGCGACATCCCGACCGTGCGCCACGCGCTCAACGTGCCGGTCTCGGTGGCGCTGCTCAAGGGGCGCGCCAACTACGTCTGCCACTACCACCTGGAACGCGCGCAGGCTGGCGGGCGCCTGGCGTCGCGCCAGGATGCGGCGTGGCTGCGCGAGATCGGGCGCTTTATCAAGGAAACCGCCACCGGCGACAAGGCCGAGCTGGCGTCGGTGCCGGAGAACGCCCCGGTGTGGCAGATGGTGACCTCCACGCGCGACAACTGCCTCGGCTCGGAATGTCCGTATTACAAGGACTGCTTCGTGATGCGCGCGCGCAAGGAAGCGCAGCAGGCCGACGTGGTGGTGGTCAACCACCACCTGTTCTTTGCCGATGTGGTGCTGCGCGACACCGGCATGGCCGAGCTGCTGCCCGCGGCCAACACCGTGATCTTCGACGAGGCGCACCAGCTGCCCGAGACCGCGACGCTGTTCTTCGGCGAGACCCTGTCGACCAGCCAGCTGCTGGAGATCGCGCGCGACACCGTGGCCGAGGGCCTGTCGCATGCGCGCGATGCGGTCGACTGGGTCGCGCTGGGCGCGCCGCTGGAACGCGCCGCGCGCGACCTGCGCCTGGCCTTCGGCAAGGACAACGCGCGCCTGGCGTTGGGCCAGATCGAGGCCGACCGCCGCATCGCCGAACCCTTCAACGAGACCCTCGATGCGCTCGACGCGGCGCTGTCGGACTTCGTCGAGATGCTCGAAAGCCAGGCCGAGCGCGCCGAATCGCTGCAGCAATGCCACCGCCGCGCGCTCGAGATGGCCAACAAGCTGGCTGCCTGGCGCACCGATGCCGCCGCTGCACCGGCGCCGCAGCCACAGGAGGGCGAGGAGCAGGGGGAGGCCGCAGCGGCGACCGGCCCGGAGACTGTGCGCTGGGTCGAAGTGTTCTCGCACACCGTGCAGCTGCACCGCACACCGCTGTCGATCGCGCCGATCTTCACGCGGCAGCGCGGCGGCCAGCCGCGCGCGTGGGTCTTCACCTCGGCGACGCTGTCGGTGAAGGGCAATTTCACCCATTACGCCGCGCAGCTGGGGCTCGACAAGGAGCGCTCGCTGACGCTGCCGAGCCCGTTCGATTACGCGAAGCAGGGCCTGCTGTACGTGCCGCGCGACATGCCTGCGCCGCAGTCGCCGCAGTTCACCGATGCGGTGGTGCAGGCCGCGCTGCCGCTGATCGAGGCGGCCGGCGGGCGCACCTTCCTGCTGTGCACCACGCTGCGCGCGGTGCAGCGCGCCTCGGACCTGCTCTACGATGCCTTTGCCGAGCGCGGCCTGAACCTGCCGCTGCTGGTGCAGGGCCAGGCCAGCCGCACCGAGCTGCTGGACCGCTTCCGCGAACTGGGCAATGCGGTGCTGGTGGGCAGCCAGAGCTTCTGGGAAGGCGTGGACGTGCGCGGCGAGGCGCTGTCGCTGGTGATCATCGACAAGCTGCCGTTCGCGCCGCCCGACGATCCGGTACTGGCCGCGCGCATGGAAGTGCTGCAGAAGAAGGGCCTGAGCCCGTTTGCCGTGCACCAGCTGCCGCATGCGGTGATCACGCTCAAGCAGGGGGCGGGGCGGCTGATCCGTTCCGAATCGGACCGCGGCGTGCTCGCCATCTTCGACACGCGCCTGGTCGAGAAGCCCTACGGGCGCCAGATCTGGCAGAGCCTGCCGCCGTTCACGCGCACGCGCGAGGCGGCCACGGTGGTGCGCTTCCTCGAGTCGCTGCGCGGCTCGCCCGCCGGGCAGCAGGACGAAGCCGGCGACGGGGATGCCGCCGCCAACTGATCACGACGGGCCGCAGGCAAAAGAAAAACGGGACGGTCATCCGACACGTCCCGTTTTTTATCGCTGCCGGCGCGGCGGCGTCAGAACACTTCCCACCAGGACTTGTCCTTGCGGCGTGCGCCGTACTTGATGAAGTCGCTCTCCGGGAAGTTCTTCTCCATCACGCGCGCGGTGTCGTCGCGCAGGTCCTTCATGCCCATCGCGTCGTACGAGCGGATCATGATGTACAGCGCCTCTTCGTTGGCCGGCGCCCCGTCGTAGTCCTTCAGCGACTGCTGGGCGCGGTTGACCGCGGCCAGGTAGGCACCGCGCCGGTAGTAGTAGCGCGCGGCGTGCACTTCATGCTGGGCCAGCGAGTTGACGATGTACTGCATGCGCAGCGTGGCGTCCGGCGTGTACTTGCTTTCCGGGTAGCGCGTGATCAGCGTATGGAAGGCATCGTAGGCGGCGCGCGCGGCCTTGGGATCGCGCTCGCTCAGGTCCTGTCCCGAGAAGCGGCCCAGCCAGCCGAGGTTGTCGTTGAAGTTGATCAGCCCCTTCAGGTAGTAGGCGTAATCGATGGTGGGGTGGTTCGGGTGCAGCTGGATGAAGCGGTCCACCGCCGCCAGCGCGGCCGCGGTCTCGCCGTCCTTGTAGTTGGCGTAGGCGGTGTCGATCTGCGCCTGCTGCGCATAGCGCCCGAACGGATAGCGGCCCTCGAGCTTTTCATACAGCTTGACGGCGCGGGTGTAGTCGCCGCCATCCAGGGCATCCTTGGCTTCCGAATATAATTTGTTGGCCGACCAGCCGGCGGTCTCGTCGGGCTGGTCCGCGAGCAGGCCGCATGCCGACAGCATGACGCAGCCGCCTGCGAGCAGAACCGCTCCTATTGTCGTGCGCCAGCGCGCGCGTTTCATGCTCTGCAATTGCATGGGCAATCGTATCCCGGATGAAAAAAAATAGCGTCAAGCATTATAGCCCAAGCCCCCAGCCCAACCCGCAAGCCGGAGATGGCGTGGGAGGACTGCCACCCGAACGGGTGCGCGCCGCGGCGGTGGTGGCCGATTTCGAGGCCAGCGCGGAAGAATCAGACGATGCTGTCGACGCGCCCGGCTCCGCTGCCGACGCCGCCATGACCCTGTCGCTGGAGGTGGACAGTGCCTCGCATGGCGAGCGTCTCGACAAATTGCTGGCGCGTCACTTCAGCGAGTTTTCGCGCAGCCGCCTGCAGCAATGGATCGAGAGCGGCGCGGTGCGCGTCGACGGGCAGGTGCGCCGTCCGCGCGACGCGGTGCAGATGGGCAACCGGATCGAGGTGCAGCCGCAGGCCGCGCCGGAATCGTCGGCCTTCGCGCCCGAAGACGTGCCGCTCGACGTGGTCTTCGAGGACGACACCCTGCTGGTGATCAACAAGCCCGCCGGACTGGTGGTGCATCCCGCCGCCGGCAACTGGAGCGGCACCGTGCTCAATGGCCTGCTGCATCGCGACCCGGGCGCCGCGTCGCTGCCGCGCGCGGGCATCGTGCACCGGCTCGACAAGGAGACCTCGGGGCTGATGGTGGTGGCGCGCACGCTGACCGCGCAGACCGACCTGGTGCGCCAGCTGCAGGCGCGCACGGTCAAGCGCACCTATATCGCGCTGGTGTGGGGACGTACCTATGACGAAGGCACCATCGACGCGCCCATCGGCCGCGACCCGCGCGAGCGCACCCGCATGGCGATCGTGCAGACCGCCAGCGGCAAGCCGTCGCGCACGCATTTCCGCACGCTGGCCACGGTGCCGCTGGGGCGGGGGTTCGTGTCGATGGTGATGTGCAAGCTCGAGACCGGCCGCACCCACCAGATCCGCGTGCATTTCGAATCGATCGGGCACCCGCTGGTGGGTGACCCGGTCTATTTCCGCGCCACTCAGCGCGGCCAGCGTCCGGCGATCCGCGTGCCGCTGCCGGTGCCGTACGAACGCCAGGCGCTGCATGCGTACAAGCTCGGCCTGGTGCATCCGGCCACCGGCAAGCACATGTCGTGGACTGCGCAGCCGCCCGAGGACCTGCAGGCGCTGATCGATGCGCTCGACTTCGAGAGCGCGCAGGCCGACGACGAAGACGAGGCCTGGGACGAAGTGTGGGAGGGCGGCGAGGCCCACTGGGAATATGCCGGCGATGATGACGAAGACGACGACAGTGACGGCGATGAGCGCGACGCCTGATTCCGCCTGGCTGGTGCCGGACTGGCCCGCACCGGCGCGCGTGCGCGCGCTGTCGACCACGCGCCAGGGCGGGGTCAGCCAGGGTCCGTACGGGCTGGCCGGCGGCATGCCCGGCGGCCTGAACCTGGGCACCCACGTTGGCGACGATCCGGCCGACGTGGCGCGCAACCGCGCGCGGCTGGCCGCGTGCCTGCCCTCGATGCCGCAATGGCTGGAACAGGTGCATGGGTGCGCGGTCGCGACGGTCGACCATGTGCCCGCATCGACGGATGCCGTGCCGCAGGCCGATGCGAGCCTGGCGGTCACGCCGGGCCACGTCTGCGCCGTGATGACGGCTGACTGCCTGCCGGTGCTGCTGTGCGATGCGCAGGGGACGGTGGTGGGCGCCGCGCATGCGGGCTGGCGCGGCCTGTGCAATGGCGTGATCGAGGCCACGCTGGCGCGGATGCAGGCGGCCGCCGGCGGCGCTGCCACGCGCTGGCTGGCATGGCTGGGTCCGGCGATCGGTCCCGAGGCCTTCGAGGTGGGCGCCGAGGTGCGCGAGGCCTTCCTCGCGCAGGCACGCCCGGGCGAACAGGCCGCGGTGGCCGGGGCGTTCCGGGCCGGCGCTCCGGGCAAGTACTTCGCCGACATCTATGCGCTGGCGCGCACGCGCCTGGCCCGCGCCGGCTGCGTCGACATCCACGGCGGCGATGCCTGCACCGTTGCCGATGCCGAACGCTTCTACTCCTACCGGCGCGATGGTGTGACCGGGCGCATGGCCAGCCTGGTCTGGCTGGCCGACTGAGCGCGGGCTGCCTTACTCGTCCGCGCGTTTCGCCGCTTCGCTCGCCGGGGCGCCTTGCTCCAGCGCGCGTTCGGCCTCGGCCTTGCGCCGGCGCCGGCCGGGCGTGCCCATGATGTAGAGCACCAGCGCGACCGGCGCGACCCCATACATCAGGAAGGTGGCGACCCCCGCCACCACGTTGTGCTCGGTGATCGCCATCATCAGCGCCACGTAGAGCCAGCCAATGGCCACGATGTACATCAGAATTTCATCCTTCTCGACTATGCTCGATGGCCTCGGCAGGCGCGTGCGCTGCATTACCGTCCGGTAGGTCGGGCAGAGCTCGGCGCCGGCGCGGATTTCCGCATTGACAGCGCGCGCGTTGCAAGGCAACAATGGCCTCGAATGTCTCGGAATCGCTGACGATTCCCGGGTTTTCCGGCAAGCATAACGCATGGCGCTCGCAACCAAGGAGCCGCGCCCGCCGGATAAAAGGGAGCCGCTATCGGAATGGATGCAAGCCCTGGCCGCAGGTTGTGCGACCCGGGGTTTCAGGCCAGTTCCAGGGCAGATGTGCCGGCTGACCCTCCCGCTTGGGAAGGGCTGGAGCCGGGTCCATTCGGATAGCATCTCCCCATGCAGAGTGCCGGCCAGGGCAATGCCCGGAGCCGGTTCGAATAGTGACGGCAGAGAGACAAAACTGATCATGGCGACCGGCAAAGGTGCGGCAGCTTCCACGCAGGAAGGCAAGTCCCAACCATCCAGGTTCACGCCGGGGCCATTCGATCCAGCCACCTGGCTGGAATGGTCCCGCCAGTGGCAGGGCACTGAAGGCAACGGCCACGCGGCCGCATCCGGCATGATGGCCGGCATCCCGGGCCTCGATTCGCTGGCAGGCGTCAAGATCGCGCCGGCCCAGCTGGCCGACATCCAGCAGCGCTACATGAAGGACTTCGCCGCGCTGTGGCAGGCGCTGGCCGAGGGCAAGCCCGACGGCACCGGCCCGCTGCACGACCGCCGCTTTGCCGGCGACGCCTGGCGCAACAACGTGCCGTACCGTTACGCCGCCGCCTTCTACCTGCTCAACGCCCGCGCGCTGACCGAGCTCGCCGACGCGGTCGAGGCCGATGCCAAGACGCGCCAGCGCATCCGCTTCGCGATCTCGCAGTGGGTCGACGCGATGTCGCCCGCCAACTTCCTCGCCACCAATCCCGAAGCGCAGCGCCTGCTGATCGAATCGGGTGGCGAATCGCTGCGCGCCGGCGTGCGCAACATGATGGAAGACCTGACGCGCGGCAAGATCTCGCAGACCGACGAGACCGCCTTCGAAGTGGGCCGCAATGTCGCGGTGACCGATGGCGCGGTGGTCTACGAGAACGAATACTTCCAGCTGCTGCAGTACAAGCCGCTCACCGCCAAGGTTCATGCGCGCCCGCTGCTGATGGTGCCGCCTTGCATCAACAAGTACTACATCCTTGACCTGCAGCCCGAAAGCTCGCTGGTGCGGCATACGGTGGAGCAGGGCCATACGGTGTTTCTGGTGTCATGGCGCAATCCCGATGCCAGCATGGCGTCGCGCACCTGGGACGACTACATCGAGCACGCCGCCATCCGCGCCATCGAAGTCGCGCGCGACATCAGCGGCGAGGACCAGATCAACGTGCTGGGCTTCTGCGTCGGCGGCACCATCATTTCGACCGCACTTGCCGTGATGGCTGCGCGTGGCGAGCATCCCGCGGCCAGCCTGACGCTGCTGACCACGCTGCTGGACTTTGCCGACACCGGCATCCTCGATGTCTTCGTCGACGAGGGCCACGTGCAGTTGCGCGAAGCCACGCTGGGCGGCGGTGCCGGCGCGCCGTGCGCGCTGCTGCGCGGGCTGGAGCTGGCCAACACCTTCTCGTTCCTGCGCCCGAACGACCTGGTGTGGAACTACGTGGTCGACAACTACCTGAAGGGCAATACCCCGGTGCCGTTCGACCTGCTGTTCTGGAACGGCGACGCGACCAACCTGCCGGGGCCGTGGTACTGCTGGTACCTGCGCCACACCTACCTGCAGAACGAGCTGAAGGTGCCCGGCAAGCTGACCGTATGCAATGCGCCGGTGGACCTGGGCAGCATCGACGTGCCGACCTACCTCTACGGCTCGCGCGAGGACCATATCGTGCCGTGGACCGCGGCCTATGCCTCGACCGCGCTGCTGAAGAACAAGCTGCGCTTCGTGCTGGGCGCGTCCGGCCATATCGCCGGCGTGATCAATCCGCCGGCAAAGAAAAAGCGCAGCCACTGGACCAACGACGCCTTGCCGGCGTCGCCGCAGCAGTGGCTGGCCGGCGCCACGGAGCATCCCGGCAGCTGGTGGCCGGACTGGTCGGCATGGCTGGCGAGCCATGCCGGCGCCAAGCGCGCCGCGCCTGCGCAGTACGGTAACGCGCGCTACCCTGCAATCGAACCCGCGCCTGGGCGATACGTCAAAGCCAAGGCTTGATGCCCGCGCGTCCGCCGGCGTGCGCCCCGCGTAGGCGCCGGCGGACTGCGGGTCCCTGTTTCCATTGAGAGGACTACACCATGACTGACGTTGTCATCGTATCCGCGGCCCGTACCGCGGTTGGCAAATTTGGCGGCTCGCTGGCGAAGATCCCGGCGCCGGAACTGGGTGCCGTGGTGATCAAGGCCGCGCTCGAGCGCGCCGGCATCCAGCCGGACCAGGTCAGCGAAGTGATCATGGGCCAGGTGCTGACCGCCGGCTCGGGCCAGAACCCCGCGCGCCAGGCGTCGATCAAGGCCGGCCTGCCGGCGATGGTGCCGGCCATGACCATCAACAAGGTGTGCGGCTCGGGCCTGAAGGCAGTGATGCTCGCTGCCAACGCCATCATGGCGGGCGAAGCCGAGATCGTGGTCGCCGGCGGCCAGGAGAACATGAGCGCCGCGCCGCACGTGCTGCCGGGGTCGCGCGACGGCTTCCGCATGGGCGACACCAAGCTGGTCGACACCATGATCGTCGACGGCCTGTGGGACGTGTACAACCAGTACCACATGGGCATCACCGCCGAGAACGTGGCCAAAGAGTACGGCATCACGCGCGAAGCGCAGGATGAATTCGCGGTGGGCTCGCAGAACAAGGCCGAAGCCGCGCAGAAGGCCGGCAAGTTCGACGAAGAAATCGTGCCGGTGCTGATCCCGCAGCGCAAGGGCGACCCGGTGGCGTTCAAGACCGACGAGTTCGTGCGCCACGGCGCCACGCTCGACAGCATGGCCGGCCTCAAGCCCGCCTTCGACAAGGCCGGCTCCGTGACCGCGGCCAACGCTTCGGGCCTGAACGACGGCGCCGCCGCGGTGGTGGTGATGTCGGCCGCCAAGGCCAAGGAACTGGGCCTGACCCCGCTCGCCACCATCAAGAGCTACGCCAACGCCGGCGTGGACCCGAAGGTAATGGGCATGGGCCCGGTGCCGGCGTCCAAGCGCGCGCTGTCGCGCGCCGGCTGGACCCCGCAGGACCTGGACCTGATGGAAATCAACGAGGCCTTCGCCGCGCAGGCGCTGGCGGTGCACCAGCAGATGGGCTGGGATACCTCCAAGGTCAACGTCAACGGTGGCGCCATCGCCATCGGCCACCCGATCGGCGCGTCGGGCTGCCGTATCCTGGTGACGCTGCTGCACGAAATGAAGCGCCGTGATGCCAGGAAGGGCCTGGCGTCGCTGTGCATCGGCGGCGGCATGGGCGTGGCGCTGGCGGTCGAGCGCAATTAAGAAGGGGCGCGCCGGGGGCGCGCATGGCGCGGCCCGGCGGCAAATAACGAAAAGCCAATCAAGGAGTGGACATGACTCAGCGCATTGCGTATGTGACCGGCGGCATGGGTGGTATCGGGACCGCCATCTGCCAGCGGTTGGCCAGGGATGGCTTTCGCGTGGTGGCCGGCTGCGGCCCCAATTCGCCGCGCCGCGAAAAGTGGCTGGAGCAGCAGAAGGCCCTGGGCTTCGACTTCGTCGCCTCCGAAGGCAACGTGGCGGACTGGGACTCGACCAAGGCGGCCTTCGACAAGGTCAAGGCCGAGGTCGGTGAAGTCGATGTGCTGATCAACAATGCCGGCATCACGCGCGACGTGGTGTTCCGCAAGATGACCCGCGCCGACTGGGATGCGGTGATCGACACCAACCTGACCTCGCTGTTCAACGTCACCAAGCAGGTGATCGACGGCATGGCCGACCGCGGCTGGGGCCGCATCGTCAATATCTCGTCGGTGAACGGGCAGAAGGGCCAGTTCGGCCAGACCAACTACTCCACCGCCAAGGCCGGCCTGCACGGCTTCACCATGGCGCTGGCGCAGGAAGTGGCGACCAAGGGCGTGACGGTGAACACGGTTTCGCCGGGCTATATCGCCACCGACATGGTCAAGGCCATCCGCCAGGACGTGCTCGACAAGATCGTCGGCACGATCCCGGTGAAGCGACTGGGCGAGCCGGAAGAGATCGCCTCGATCTGCGCCTGGCTGGCGTCGGAGGAGTCCGGCTTCTCGACCGGCGCCGACTTCTCGCTCAACGGCGGCCTGCACATGGGCTGACCCCGGCACTCAGCCAGCCCGCGCCGGCGGCCGCGTTTTGCGGTGCAGCCAGCGCGGCGCACAAGGTGGCGGAGGCTGGTTCCGCCGCCGCTTTCGCGGGCCGTGATGGCCCGCGAATCATTTTCGGACGTGCGCGATCGGCTCCGCGGCGCGCCGGTCTACCGGGTTTTCCTTAAGCCCGGTCGCTTTTCTTAGTGCTTTGTTGGGCATAGAATCAGGGCAGCGGCGCACCCGGCACCATAGTCGTGCAGCATGGCCCTCGCGGGGGCGAGACGGCGAGCCGCGGCGCGCAGCCATGCGCGAACAGCCGCAAGACGGCCGGCACGATAACAGCAGATGGCGCGGGCGGTACCGATTTGCGCACTGCACCCCATGCGGTGCAGCAGCGCGCAAACAGCGACGACACAAGGACAGAGCACCGATGGCCACGACCAAAAAAGGCGCAGAGCGACTGATCAAAAAGTATCCCAACCGCAGGCTCTACGATACCCAGACCAGCACCTACATCACCCTGGCCGACGTCAAGCAACTGGTGATGGACTCCGAGGACTTCAAGGTCGTCGACGCCAAGTCCGGTGACGAACTGACGCGCAGCATCCTGCTGCAGATCATCCTGGAAGAAGAGACCGGCGGCGTGCCGATGTTCTCCAGTGCGATGCTGTCGCAGATCATCCGCTTCTACGGACATGCCATGCAGGGCATGATGGGCACCTACCTGGAAAAGAATATCCAGGCCTTCATCGACATCCAGAACAAGCTGGCCGAGAACTCCAAGGGCCTGTATTCCGGCGAAGCGTTCAGCTCCGACATGTGGTCGCAGTTCATGAACATGCAGGGTCCGATGATGCAGGGCATGATGAGCAACTACATCGAGCAGAGCAAGAACCTGTTCGTGCAGATGCAGGAGCAGATGCAAAACCAGGCCAAGAACATGTTCGGCACGTTCCCGTTCAACCAGCCGGACAAGAAGTAGCAACAAGCGAGCAACAAGCGAGCATCAAGCGGCGGCGGGCCGGTCGCCCGCGGCGCATCCGCACCAGGGCCGGCGCTCAGCCGGCGCTTGCATGCAGGCGAATCCCCAGCGCCCGCATCACCTTCCAGATCGTCCCGAATTCCGGATTGCCTTCGCCCGACAGCGAACGGTAGAGGCTTTCGCGCGACAGGCCGGTTTCGCGGGCCAGCCGCGTCATGCCGCGGGCGCGTGCGACCACGCCGAGCGCGTAAGCGATGAAGCGATCGTCGTCACCGGCCTCGGCCAGGCAGGCGTCCAGGTAGGCGGCGATTTCTTTTTCGTTGCGCAGTTGTGCGGCCGAGTCCCAGGGGCGGGTTGGTTCTTTCATGGCTCACTCCAGGTCAAGATTCGCCGCGAGGTGGCGTGCCCGGTCGATATCAGCGTGCTGGGTCGACTTGTTGCCGCCGCAGAGAAGTACGACGAGAACTTCGCCGCGTCGCTGAAAATAGATGCGGTAGCCGGGACCATGATCCACCCGCATTTCAAAGAGGCCGCCGCCAAGGGCTTTCACGTCGCCTGGATTTCCGTTCAGCATGCGGTCGATTCGGACCTGGATGCGAATCCTGGCAGCGTTGTCGCGCAGGGCGGAATACCAGCGGTCGAACGTTTGGGTTGTGCGGATACTGAGCATACCACACCGTAGCCTTTGGGCTACAGGCGTGGAATCACCGATTCCCGAAAAACCGCCCCATCGCAAAGCAGGTAGAATGCGCGCTTTGCCCCCTCCGGGGCCCCTGTATCGCATCTTTCAGCGGCGGCTCAGTTTGGGACTCGCCTTGTTTGCACGGCGTCCCATGTCCTGCCTTCTCCAACCTTTCTCTCCAGCGCCGGTGCCCGCGGCGCGGTGCCTGCCATGAGCCGGCTGTTCCTGGCCCCGATGGAAGGGCTTGCCGACTATGTGCTGCGCGATGTGCTGACCGATACCGCCGGCTACGACGGCTGCGTATCGGAGTTCGTGCGGGTGACGGGGTCGCTGCTGCCGGCGCGGGTCTATGAGCGCGACACGCCGGAGATCCTGTCCGGCGGCTTTACCCGCAGTGGCA
This sequence comes from Cupriavidus nantongensis, assembly GCF_041726985.1. GTDB lineage: Bacteria > Pseudomonadota > Gammaproteobacteria > Burkholderiales > Burkholderiaceae > Cupriavidus > Cupriavidus nantongensis_A. The sequence goes on from NZ_CP168303.1 coordinate 1,418,286, forward strand.
CGCCGATGGTGATCCAGCTGCTCGGCAGCGATCCCGAATGGCTGGCGCGCAATGCGGCCTATGCCGCGACCTTGTCGCCGCATGGCATCGACCTGAACTTCGGCTGCCCCGCCAAGGTCGTCAACCGGCACGGTGGCGGCGCGATGCTGCTGACCAACCCCTCGTTGCTGAACCGGATCGTCGCGTCGGTGCGCGCCGCGGTGCCGGCCAATATTCCTGTGACTGCCAAGATGCGGCTGGGCGTCTCGGATACCGCGCTGGCCATCGATTGCGCCACCGCGCTGGCCGAAGGCGGCGCGGCCTCGCTGGTGGTGCATGCTCGCACGCGCGACCACGGCTACCGGCCGCCGGCCCACTGGGACTGGATCGCGCGCATTGCGGCGGCCGTGGACATACCCGTGATTGCGAATGGCGATGTCTGGACCGTCGCGGACTGGACCCGCTGCCGCGAGGTCAGCGGTTGCGATGACGTCATGATCGGCCGCGGCGCGGTCTCGGACCCGTTCCTGGCCTTGCGCATTCGCGGGCTGATGCCCGGCACGCCGTCCGCCGAAGAGTGGCCGCTGGTGCTGCGCCAGATCGCGACGTACCTGAACAAGCTGCATGCCCGCATCGCCTCGTGCCACGAGCACGGACGCGTCAAGCTCTGGCTCAGCTACCTGAAGCGGACCTGGCCGCAGGCAGGCGAACTGCATGACGCGATCCGGCGCATGCAGGACTCGCTGCGGATCGCGCAGGTCCTGCAAGGCCTGCAGCCCGCGGAGTGACGTCGGCGTAACCGTAGCCGGGCAGCATGTCGTGCGTCAGGCGCCGGCAAATTGCGGCAAACGGTTAAAATGCGCGATTGCCTGTTTCGCGCCCGGCGGCCTTGTCTGTGACCGACGGTCCGGCCGCCCGCGCCTTGCCCCACATTCGGATTCCAACGTGAAAAACCCCTCAGAAGCAACGAACCAGAAAGACCATAGTCCGCGTGTGGGATTTGTTTCCCTTGGCTGCCCGAAAGCGCTGGTCGACTCCGAGCAGATCATCACCCAGCTGCGCGCCGAGGGCTACGCCATCAGCGGCACCTATGACGGCGCCGACCTGGTCGTGGTCAACACCTGCGGCTTTATCGACGAAGCGGTGCAGGAAAGCCTGGACGCGATCGGCGAAGCGCTGACCGAGAACGGCAAGGTCATCGTCACCGGTTGCCTGGGCGCGAAAAAGGATGCCGCTGGCCACGACATCGTGTCGTCGGTGCATCCCAAGGTGCTGGCCGTGACCGGCCCGCACGCGCTGGGCGAGGTGATGCAGGCGGTGCACACGCACCTGCCCAAGCCGCACGACCCGTTCACCGACCTGGTGCCGGCCGCCGGCATCAAGCTCACGCCCAAGCACTATGCCTACCTGAAGATCTCCGAGGGCTGCAACCACCGCTGCTCGTTCTGCATCATCCCGTCGATGCGCGGCGACCTGGTCTCGCGCCCGGTGGCCGAGGTCATGCTGGAGGCCGAGAACCTGTTCAAGGCCGGGGTCAAGGAACTACTGGTGATCTCGCAGGACACCAGCGCCTACGGCGTCGACGTGAAGTACCGCACCGGCTTCTGGAACGGCCGTCCGCTCAAGACCCGCATGACCGAGCTGGTGGCGGCGCTGGGCGAGCTGGCCGCGCAGTACGGCGCCTGGGTGCGCCTGCACTACGTGTACCCGTACCCGCACGTCGACGAGATCATCCCGCTGATGAACAACGGCCACGTGCTGCCGTACCTGGACGTGCCACTGCAGCACGCCCACCCGGACGTGCTCAAGCGCATGAAGCGCCCGGCCAATGCGGAAAAAACCATGGACCGCATCCGCGCCTGGCGCGAGATCTGTCCGGAGCTGACCATCCGCAGCACCTTTATCGCCGGCTTCCCGGGCGAGACCGAGGCCGAGTTCCAGACGCTGCTGGACTTCATTGCCGAGGCCGAGCTGGACCGCGTCGGCTGCTTCGCGTATTCGCCGGTGGAGGGCGCCACGGCCAACGACCTGCCGGGTGCGCTGCCCGACGAAGTGCGCGAAGAACGCCGCGCCCGCTTCATGGAAGTGGCCGAAGCGGTGTCGGCGCGCCGCCTGCAGCGCAAGATCGGCCGGACCCTGCGCGTGCTGGTCGACGAGGTCAACCAGGATGGCGGCATCGGCCGTTCGTCGGCGGATGCGCCGGAAATCGACGGCCTGGTCTATATCTCGCCGCCGCAACGGACTTCGCAACGCTACCGGGCGGGCGAGTTCGTCGACGTGAAGATCACCGGCGCCGACGGCCACGACCTGTGGGGTGAGGTGTGAGCTAGTCCCGGCGGACGATGCCTGCAGGGCTGCCGTTAGGTAAAAGTACGACCGTTCGCTTCGGCTGCGCTGCGGCTATACTGTGCGGTGCAACATAACCTGGATGGAGACAGTCATGACGCGTGAAGTCGTAGTAGTGAGCGGTGTCCGCACCGCGATCGGAACCTTTGGCGGCAGCCTGAAGGACGTGGCGCCGGCCGAGCTGGGCGCGCTGGTGGTGCGCGAGGCGCTGGCCCGCGCGCAGGTGTCGGGCGACGACGTCGGCCATGTGGTGTTCGGCAACGTGATCCAGACCGAGCCGCGCGACATGTACCTGGGCCGCGTCGCGGCCGTCAACGGTGGCGTGTCGATCAACGCCCCCGCGCTGACCGTCAACCGGCTGTGCGGCTCGGGCCTGCAGGCCATCGTCAGCGCTGCGCAGACCATCCTGCTGGGCGATGCCGACGTCGCCATCGGCGGCGGTGCCGAAAGCATGAGCCGCGCCCCGTACCTGGCCCCGGCGGCACGCTGGGGCGCTCGCATGGGTGATGCCGGCCTGGTCGACATGATGCTGGGCGCGCTGCACGACCCGTTCCACCGCATCCACATGGGCGTGACCGCCGAGAACGTCGCCAGGGAATACGAGATCTCGCGCACGCAGCAGGACGAGGCCGCGCTGGAATCGCACCGCCGCGCCTCGGCCGCGATCAAGGCCGGCTACTTCAAGGACCAGATCGTCCCGGTGGTGACCAAGGGCCGCAAGGGCGAGGTCACCTTCGACACCGACGAGCATGTGCGCCATGACGCCACCATGGACGACATGACCAAGCTCAAGCCGGTCTTCGTCAAGGAAAACGGCACCGTCACCGCCGGCAATGCCTCGGGCCTGAACGACGCCGCCGCCGCGGTGGTGATGATGGAGCGCGCCGAGGCCGAGCGCCGCGGCCTGAAGCCGCTGGCGCGCCTGGTGTCCTACGGCCATGCCGGCGTCGATCCCAAGACCATGGGCATCGGCCCGGTGCCGGCGACGAAGATCGCGCTCGAGCGTGCCGGCCTGCAGGTGTCGGACCTGGACGTGATCGAAGCCAACGAGGCCTTTGCCGCGCAGGCCTGCGCGGTCAGCAAGGCGCTTGGCCTGGACCCGGCCAAGGTCAACCCGAACGGCTCGGGCATCTCGCTCGGCCATCCGATCGGCGCCACCGGCGCGCTGATCACGGTGAAGGCGCTGCATGAGCTGAATCGCGTCCAGGGCCGCTACGCACTGGTGACGATGTGCATCGGCGGCGGGCAGGGCATTGCCGCCATCTTCGAGCGGATCTGAGGATTGCCTTGCGCGTGGCCTGGTTGACTGACCTTTGCACGACCCTTGGTGCCGCTGCCGTGCTCGCCCTGGCGGGCGCGGCGCAGGCGGCGCCGGCCACCGAGCTGTCGACCGGTCCGGTGAACGGCGCCGCCGCTGGCGGTGAAGCGCTGGGCCTGAACCAGGCCATCCGCGACGGCGAGGCCCGCCGTGGCGCGGCGCTGTCGACCGGCACCGCGCGGCCGCTGGCACCGCGGCCGGAGTATGCGTCGCTGCCGGTCTATGTCGGCAAGGTCGGCGACCAGCCGGTGCGCCTGCGCCTGGGCCCCAAGCCCGACGAGCGCGACAGCGTGCGCGGCGAGTACAGCGGCCGCGGCGCCGGCGTGCGCCTGCTGGCCGGCGAGTGGGAGGAGGGCGCCTTCCTGATGGAGGAGTCCGACGACGGCACACGCGTGTCCGGCAACTGGGAAGGCACCATCGACGCCAGCGGCGCCGTGCGCGGCACCTGGACCGATGCCTTCAATCCCGCCATCGTGCTGCCGTTCTTCATCCGCCCGCTCGGCATGCTGGTGATTCCCCCGTTCGACATGACGCCCAACAGCGGCGTCACCTACGCGCCGCCGCCGCCGAAGTCGTCGATTTCCGGCTGGTAGGCCTTTTCCGGCGCCACGCGCTGAAGCCTCCCGGTGGCGCGGGCGGCATTTGCTGGTAAGCTCGGAGGCTCATCGCGTCTCATGCCTGACCGTGCCGCGCGCTGCGGCCGGCCAGCAGCCAGCAAGGAAACCGCCGTGTCCGATTCCCCATCCGACAAGCCCGCATCCCATTACCTGCAGACCGTCGCGGTCCAGCCCGAGCTGGACATCGCCCCCGGCTTTGCCTCATTCTCCCCGGCCACGCACCGCGGTTCCACCGTGGTGTTCCGCAACCTCGCCGAACTGCGCGCGCATGGCGACGGTGCCACCACCTACTGGCGCTACGGCCTGCATGCCACGCCGACCAGCGAGGCGCTGTGCCAGCACCTTGCGCTGCTCGAGGGCGCCCGCCACACGCTGCTGCAGCCGTCGGGCCTGGCGGCGATCTCGCTGGTGTATTTCGCGCTGCTCAAGAGCGGCGACGACGTGCTGGTGCCGCATAACGTCTACGGCCCCAACCGCGACCACGGTGAGTGGCTGGCGCGCGATTTCGGCGTGACCGTGCGCTACTACGACCCCATGGACGCCGCCGCGGTGCCCGCGCTGATCCAGCCCAACACGCGCCTGATCTGGATGGAATCGCCCGGCTCGGTGACGATGGAGGTGCCCGACTGCGGCGCCATCGTCGCCGCGGCGCGCGCGCGCGGCGTGCTGACCGCGATCGACAATACCTGGTCGGCCGGCGTCTACTTCCGCCCGTTCGAGCTTGGTATCGACATTTCGGTGCAGGCGCTGACCAAGTACCAGTCCGGCGGCAGCGATGTGCTGATGGGCGCGGTGCTGACCTGCGACGACGGCCTGCACGGCCGGCTCAAGCGCGCCCGCATGCTGATGGGCTGGGGCGTGTCCGCCGACGACTGCCATCTGGTGCTGCGCGCGCTGCCGAGCCTGCCGGTGCGCCTGGCCGCCCATGACCGCGCCGCGCGCGAGGTGGCCGAATGGCTGCGCCAGCGGCCGGAGGTGGCACGCGTGCTGCATCCCGCGCTGCCGGACTGCCCGGGGCATGCCAACTGGCGGCGCGAATTCACCGGCGCCAGCGGGCTGTTCGCCATCGTGCTGCGCGAGCGCTATACGCGCCAGCAGGTCGATGCCTTCGTCGAGGCCCTGCAGCTGTTCGCCATCGGCTGGTCGTGGGGCGGCGCGCACAGCCTGGCGGTGCCGTACCACGTGCAGGGCATGCGCCCGGCGGGCACCTGGCCACCGGCCGGCTGGCACGATACCGGCGAGCTGGTGCGGCTCTATATCGGCCTGGAAGACACGCGCGACCTGATCGCCGACCTGCGCCAGGCGATCGAGGCCACGCTGGCCGCATAAGTGCGCGGCAATGTCAGGCGGGCTGCCTCAGCGCCAGGTTGAGCTGGTCGACGACTTCGGCCCAGTCGGCGTCGTCGAGCAGCTCGTCGCGCAGCAGGGCGGCCTGGGCGGGGGTCCAGAACGGGGCTTCGGCCAGTTCGAGGGTCTCGGGCAGCGGCGCGTGCTTGCCGATGAAGGCGCGGATGCTGGCTTCGTCCGACGCCAGGCCGAGCTGGTCGAACAGTTCTGAAAATTGGTGGAAGGTCGGTTCCATGATGGTCGGGCTCGCGGTGGTTGACCTCAGGTAGTGTAGGGCAGCCACGAAAACAAGAACGGACGCCGCGGCGTCCGTTTTTTTGTGCCGGCGCTGCGCGTCAGCGCGTCTCGGTGCCGGACATCGCCTTGGCCGCGGTGGCGGGCCTGGGGGCCTGTGCCGCCCGAGCTGCCCGCGGCGTGGCCCAGACCGACTCCGCCGGCCCGCTGCGGGCGCGCCGGGCGGTGGCGCGGGCGAGGGCGACAAAGCCCGCGGCCAGCGCGATCGCGCCGAGGTCGAAGCCCGCGATGATCCAGTGCCCGCTGGGGATGCTGTGCAGCAGGTGGTCGCCCGTCAGGATCGCATTCGACAGCGGCACCGTCAGCGACGCCAGCGCGGCGGCGTAGAGCAGCTCCACCGCGGCGCGCACCGGCGGGCGCAGTAGCGCCCAGGCGCAGGCCAGGCCGAACGCGATGAAATAGGTCTGGCTGACGGCGCGCTCGGGCCACAGCAGCGCCGCCGGGAAGCACAGCGCCACGCCGATGCAGCAGCCGATGCACACGCCCACGGTCGCCTGCGCCAGCAGGCGATGCACGCGCGGCTGCTCGGCCTGGCGCAGCTTGCGCCGCGATTCGATCCACAGCAGGTTGCCCGAATAGAACAGGAAGGCGCCGGCCAGCCCGGCCAGCAGGTAGACCAGCCGCACCGGCAGCTCGCCGAAGGTGCCGAAATGCAGCGCGTACAGCGCGCTGTAGAGCCCGTGGTTGCTGTCGCGCGCGCCGGCGGTCTGGTTGGCCGTCAGCTGGCCGGCATTGGCTTCGCCGCTGGCGGCGTGGATGCCGACCGAGCCCAGGTTGCCGAGTGCCCGCGTGCTGGTGCCGCGTACTTCGACCACGGCGTTGGCGTCGCCGTAGCGCTGGAAGCGGAACGACTCCGGCGTGAAGCGCTCGCCGCCGTGTTCGCGCGCGATCTGGATCAGCGTCGCGGTGGGCAGCGTCGGCGCCGCGCGGCCCGCTGCGGCGACTTCCGGCACCGCGGTGGTGGCCGTAGGCACCGCCTCGAACAGGCGGCCGTTGAAGGTCAGCGTGTTGAACACCATCATCAGCACCAGCGACAGGCAGAACAGCGCGCCTGTGATGGCGAAGACCAGGTGGAAGGGCAGGCTGAACAGGCCCAGCACGTTGTGCGTGTCCATCCAGAAGCGCTTGAGGTTGCGCCCGGGGCGTACCGCGAACAGGTCTTTCTTCAGCCGTGGCAGGTGCAGCAGCACGCCGGACACCAGCGCCAGCCCGTACAGCACCGAGATCGCGCCCATGAAATAGATGCCGCCGACGGGGATGCCCAGCGAATAATGCAGGCTGTTCAGGAACGCCGACAGCTCGCCCATGACGTGGTCGCGCGAGGTGTCGCGCTGCATCGCGGCGTTGCCGGCCAGGCGCTCATCGGTGGTCATCTGCCACTCGCCGGCCTTGTCCTGCCAGTAGGCCGAGATATTGGGCTCGCCCTCCGACGGCATGATCACGTAGGCACTGGCCGCGGCTTCAGGGTGGATCGCGACCAGCTTCTGCATGAAGCGGTCGACCGCAGCCGGGTCAGCCTTGGCCTCGACCGGCGCGCTGCCCTTGAGCCGCGCGGGCGACTGCCACACATGCAGCTCGTGGTGGAACACGGTGATCGCCCCGGCAAAGAAGGCGATAAACAGGGCCCAGCCGGCCATCAGGCCGACCCAGGTGTGCAGCGTCTGGTACAGGCGCAGGGTTGCGGTTTTCATGATGGCTGTCTCACGGAGTGGGCACGGCGGCCAGTGCGGCCGGCGCCAGGCCGGCCAGGCGCAGCGCCCACAGCGCGCCGAAGCCGAGCAGGTTGGCGCCGCCCAGCCACAGCCACGCGCTGCGGCTGGAACGGAACAGCAGGCTGGCGCTGATGATGGCGACCCATACCGGCAGGCAGGCCGTCACCGCCGCGACGATGCCAGTTTGCCAGCCGCCCGGCAGGGCCAGGATCGCCAGCGTGCACAGCACCAGCGCCAGCGGCAGGCCGAGCAGCGTGCCCGCCAGCCATTTGGTGCCGATTCCGGATGCGTCCGCGCTCATGCCCGCTGCTCCCGTTCGCCGTGGCGCCTGCGCGCAGCATAGGTACCGATGAACGGCCACACCGACAGCGCGCACGGCACCGTCACCAGGCTGGCGGCGATCGCGACCGGCCAGCCGTCGGTCAGGCTCCATAGCCAGGTGCTGGCGCAGGTCAGCGCCAGTCCCAGCCAGCCGGCCAGCCGCGGGCGGGTCAGGATGCCAGGCGGCAGCAACACCTGGTTGGGCGCGGCCAGGTACAGGCACGCGGCCGCAGCCAGGCCAAGAAGGACGGCCAGAACTTGCATGGGGCAATGTCAGATCAACGAAACATTAATAATAATGATTCGCATTTGTATGCGCAAGCGCCAGGTCGGGGGTAATGCCGTTTAGTTGGCCACTGTCGTTCCCGCGCAGGCGGGAACCCAGTGACTTCAAAAGACGCTGGATTCCCGCCTGCGCGGGAATGACGGCAATACTTGATACCTTGTCTGAATGACTCTGCGCTCGGAGGGGGGCGCGGCCTGGCGGAGATCAGTGCGGGAACAGCGCCAGCAGGCCGTCCAGCCCGACGTGGTTGAACGCGACGCTGGCCTGCGCGCGCACCACCGGCTTGGCGCGGAACGCCACCGACAGTCCGGCCACGGCCATCATCTTCAGGTCGTTCGAGCCATCGCCCATGACGATGGCCTGGTCCGGCGTGGCGCCGATCTGCGCGCAGACTTCCTGCACGGTGCGGGCCTTGACGTCGGCGTTGACGATCTCGCCGACGACGTTGCCGGTCAGCTTGCCGTCGACGATCTCGAGCGTGTTGGCGCGGGTGAAATCGAGCTGCAGGCGCGGCTTGAGCTGGTCGGTAAAGTGAACGAAGCCGCCGGACACCAGCAGCGTCTTCAGGCCCAGCGCGCGCACCGTCTCCAGCATGCGCTCGGCGCCCGGCGACAGCCGCAGGCGCTCGGCATAGACGCGCTCCAGCACGGCGGCGTCCAGCCCCTTGAGCAGCGCCACGCGGCGGCGCAGGCTTTCGTTGAAATCGGTGATCTCGCCGCGCATGGCGGCTTCGGTGATGGCGGAGACCTCGGCCTTGAGGCCGCAGAAGTCGGCGATCTCGTCGATGCACTCGATCGTGATCAGGGTCGAGTCCATGTCCATCGCCACCAGGCGGAAGTCGGACAGCTTGCGCCCGGCCGGCACCACTGCCCAGTCGATCGCGCGCGGGCCGCAGAAGTCGTCGAGCGCGTCGCGCAGCGCCGGCGTCAGCGGCGCGCAGTCCTCGGCCACGGCCACGGTGTCGCTGCGCGGCACCAGCGCGGAAGCGCGGGCCAGGGTGCGGGCGGTGTCGAGGTCGGCGGGGGCAAGCGGGGCGAGGCTCTGCAGGATCAGGGGCATGACGGACGGGAATCGGGCGCTTGCCGCGGTTGCGGCAAGGCGGGGGATGCAAGGCGGCAAAAGCGCTATTGTAGCCCCCGCGGCGCCCGCGGGCGAAGCGCTCAGCGCTGCGCCATCACCATGTAGTCCACGGTCAGGCTGGACAGCGCGCGCACGCCGTTGATCAGCGCCGGCTCGTCCACATAGAACTCCGGCGAGTGATTCGACGGCGCCTTGGTCACGTCCTGCCCCTTGGGCGTCACGCCGAGATTGAAGAACAGGCCCGGCACTTTCTCCTGGTAGAACGAGAAGTCCTCGGAGGCGGTGGCCTTGGGCGTGATCATCCAGTTGCCTTCGCCGGCCACGCGCTGCAGCGTGGGCGCCATCTTCTCGGTCAGCGCCGGCTGGTTGATGGTGGCGTTGTACAGCTCGACCACGCGGAAATTCGCCTCGGCCCCGGCGCTGGAGGCAATGGCCTCGGTGGTGCGCTTCATGCGGGCATGGATGTCCTTCTTCATGCCTTCGTCATAGGTGCGGATGGTGCCCATCATCTCGACCTTCTCCGGCACGATGTTCATGCGGTTGCCGCCGTGGAAGGTACCGACGGTGATCACCGACGGCTCCAGCATGGCATTGACCTGGCGGCTCTGGATGGTCTGCAGGCCCATCACGATCTGCGACGCCACCACGATCGGGTCGATCCCGCCCCAGGGCCGCGCGCCGTGCGTCTGGCGGCCCTTGACGTCGATCCAGAACTGGTCGGCCGCGGCCATCGACGCGCCGCTGCGCCAGCCCAGCTTGCCCGACTCGATGCCGCTGGTGACGTGCAGGCCGAAGATCGCGTCGACCTTGGGATGGTCCAGCACGCCCTCGGCCACCATCTGCTTGGCGCCCCACATGTTCGAGCCATTGGGCTCGAAGTCGGCCGGGCTTTCCTCGGCCGGCTGGAAGATGAACTTGACCGAGCCGGGCAGCTGGTCCTTCATGCCGGCCAGCACCTCGGCCGTAGCCATGAGAATTGCCACGTGCGTGTCATGGCCGCACGCGTGCATCACGTCGACTTCCTTGCCCAGGTACTGGCCCTTGGCCTTCGATGCGAACGGCACGTCGACGCGCTCCTTCACCGGCAACGCGTCCATGTCGGCGCGCAGCGCCACCACCGGCCCGGGCTTGCCACCCTTAAGCACGCCGACCACGCCGGTCTTGGCCACGCCGGTCTTCACCTCCATGCCGAGCTTGCGCAGGTGGTCCGCCACCAGCTTTGCCGTGCGGGTCTCGTAGTTGCCGAGCTCCGGATGCTGGTGGATATCGCGGCGCCAGGCGATCAGCTGCTTTTCCACCGCCCTGGCGCGGGTTTCGATCTGGGCATGCAGGGCATCGGCGCCGGCGGGTGCGGCCGGTGCTTGCGCCTGCGCGGTGTTACAGAGCAGCCCCGCGGCAAGGGTCAGGCTGGCGAGGGCGAAGCGGGTGGTGGAACGGGATGCGGTGCGACGTGCAGCCATGCGGGATCTCCTTCGTTGTTGTTGGTTTGATGCTGGCGGTGTGGTTGGCGCGCTGCAAAATGAATGCGCCGAGGAATGCAGAGTGGTTTCTCCCCTCTCCCGCAAGCGGGCGAGGGGAGTAAGGCTTCGAGACGCCGGCAGTCAGCTCACGCGCAAGCTGTCCACCACCTTATGCAGGAAAGCCTCGCACGCAGCCAGCTGCTCCAGCGCAACAAACTCGTCCGGCTTGTGCGCCTGCTGGATATCGCCGGGCCCGCACACCACCGCCGGAATGCCCGCGCGCTGGAACAGCCCGGCCTCGGTGCCATAGGCCACCTTGTTGGTGTCGCGGTCCGCGGTCAGCGCGCGCACCAGCTGCGTGATGGCTTCCTGCTCGGCCACGTCGAGCGACGGCGCCGCGGCGATCTTGCTCAGCGTCAGGTCGGCATCGGCATGTTCGGCGCGCATCTTCGGCAGCAGCACGTCGTTGGCATAGGCCTGGATGCGCGCGTAGATCGCTTCCGGATCGACGCCCGGGAGGTTGCGGAACTCGAAGACGAACTCGCACAGCGCCGGGATCGTGTTCAGCGCAATGCCGCCCTGGATGGTGCCGGTCTGCGCGGTGGTGTAGGGCACGTCGAAGGCCTGGTCGTAGGGGCCGTTGGCCTTGAACTCGTCGGCGAGGTCGCGGATGAAGCAGATCAGCCGCGCCGCGTATTCGATGGCATTGACGCCGCGCGGCGTCAGCGAAGAATGCGCGGCCTGGCCGCGCACGCAGCAGCGGTAGGCGTTGATGCCCTTGTGCGCGACGATCACGCGCATGCTGGTGGGTTCGCCGACGATGCAGCCGCCGGGAGTCACGCCGCGCTCGCGCAGTTCGGCCAGCAGGTAGGGCGCGCCCATGCAGCCGATCTCTTCGTCGAACGACAGCGCGTAGTGCACCGGCTCGCGCAGGCGGGCCTCGAGGATGGCCGGCAGCAGCGACAGGCTGGTGCCGATAAAGCCTTTCATGTCGCAGGTGCCGCGGCCGTACAGCTTGCCGTCGCGCACCACCGGCTTGAACGGGTCGGTGGTCCAGGCCTGGCCGTCCACCGGCACCACGTCGGTGTGGCCCGACAGCACGATGCCGCCGTTGGTGGCGCCGTTGGCCGCGGGCACGGTGACGAACAGGTTGGCCTTGTCACGTTGCGGGTTGTAGCTCAGATGCGGCTTCAGCCCCTTGGCCAGGAAATGGTCGCGCACCGACTCGATCAGGCCCAGGTTGGAATTGCGGCTGGTGGTGTCGTAGGCCACCAGCCGCTGGGTCCATTCCAGCGCGCTGCCGCGCGCAGCGGTTTCAGGGACGGGCTGGCGGGAATGGGCTGGAGCGGGGGCGGCTTGGGTCGGCATGGGGCGGTATCGCTAACTTGTTAAGGAATCGATGCTACACCCGACCGCGCGCCGCGTCCATGCAGGTTCGGCATGGACGCTACGCCAGTTGCCGCAGCGTATGCTTGATGGTCTGCGCGCGCACCGCCACGTCCGGCATCTTGGCCTCGATGCGCAGCTTGTCCTGGCCCGCCAGCTTGATATGGCGGTTCTTCTGCACCAGGTCGATGATACGCATCGCATCGATCGGCGGGTTGGGCACGAACTGCACGCTGATGGTGGCCTCGCCGGCGTCGATCTTGCGCACGCCCAGCGGTGCCGCGGCGATGCGCAACCGGTGGGTCTCGACCAGCGCCTGCGCCTGCGCCGGCAGCCGGCCGAAGCGGTCGACCAGCTCTTCCTGGATGTCGTCGACGCGCTCCGGGGTCTCGCAGTTGGCCAGCCGCTTGTACAGCGACAGGCGCTCGTGCACGTCGGCGCAGTAGTCGTTCGGCAGCAGCGCCGGCGTGCCCAGGTTGATCTCGGTGGTGGCGGCCAGCGGCGCCATCAGGTCGGGCTCCTTGCCGGCCTTCAGTGCCTTGACCGCGTGGTTGAGCATGTCGGTGTAGAGCTGGAAGCCGATCTCGTGGATCTCGCCGGACTGCTTGTCGCCCAGCACCTCGCCGGCGCCGCGGATTTCCAGGTCGTGCATGGCCAGGTAGAAGCCCGAGCCCAGTTCCTCCATCTGCTGGATCGCCTCGAGCCGGCGCTGCGCCTGCTTGGTCAGGCCGTCGACGTCATGCACCAGCAGGTAGGCGTAGGCCTGGTGGTGCGAGCGCCCGACGCGGCCGCGCAGCTGATGCAGCTGCGCCAGCCCGAACTTGTCGGCGCGGTGGATCAGGATGGTGTTGGCGGTCGGCACGTCGATGCCGGTCTCGATGATGGTGGTGCACAGCAGGATGTTGTCGCGGCGCGAGACGAAGTCTCGCATCACGCGTTCCAGCTCACGCTCGTGCATCTGGCCGTGCGCCACCGCGATGCGCGCCTCGGGCACCAGCTCGGCAAGCCTGGCGCGCTTGTTCTCGATGGTCTCGACCTCGTTGTGCAGGAAGTACACCTGCCCGCCGCGCTTGAGCTCGCGCAGGATGGCCTCGCGGATCACGCCGTCTTCCTCGCGCCGCACGAAGGTCTTGATCGCCAGCCGCTTCTGCGGCGCGGTGGCGATGACCGAGAAATCGCGCAGGCCTTCCAGCGCCATGCCCAGCGTGCGCGGGATCGGCGTGGCGGTCAGCGTAAGCACGTCGACTTCGGCGCGCAGCGACTTCAGCGCTTCCTTCTGGCGCACGCCGAAGCGGTGTTCCTCGTCGATGATGACCAGGCCCAGGCGCTGGAACTTGACCTGGTCGGACAGGATCTTGTGGGTGCCGATGACGATATCGACGCTGCCCTCGTTGATCTGCTTGATCGCCGCGTCGATCTCCTTCTTGGTCTTGAAGCGCGACAGTTCCACGATGCGCACCGGCCATTCGGCGAAGCGGTCGGACAGCGTCTGGAAATGCTGCTCGGCCAGCAGCGTGGTCGGCGCCAGCATCGCCACCTGCTTGCCGCCCAGCACCGCGACGAAGGCGGCGCGCAGCGCCACCTCGGTCTTGCCGAAGCCGACGTCGCCGCAGACCAGCCGGTCCATCGGCTTGCCCGAGGTCATGTCGGCGATCACCGCGGCGATCGCGGCGGCCTGGTCGGGGGTCTCCTCGAAGCCGAAGCTCTCGGCGAAGGTCTCGTAGTCCTTCGGCGACAGCGGGAAGGCGAAGCCCTCGCGCAAGGCGCGGCGCGCGTACAGGTTGAGCAGTTCGGCGGCGGTGTCGCGGATCTGCTGCGCGGCCTTGCGCTTGGCCTTGTCCCATTGGCCGGAGCCGAGGTGGTGCAGCGGGGCGGTATCGGGATCGGCGCCCGAGTAGCGCGAGATCACGTGCAATTGGTGCACCGGCACGTAGAGCTTGCTGCCCTTGTCGTAGTCCAGGTGCAGGAATTCCTCGTCGCCCTGGCCCATGTCGAGCGTCACCAGGCCCTGGTAGCGGCCGATGCCGTGCTCGCTGTGCACCACCGGGTCGCCGATCTTCAGTTCGGCCAGGTCGCGCACCATCGAGTCAACGGCGGAGGCCTGCTCCTGCTTGCGGCGGCCAGTGCGGCGCGCGGTGCCGGCGTACAGCTCGGCTTCGGTGACGAAGGCCAGCCGTGCCTGCGGCAGCGCGAAGCCGCTCTGCAGCGGCGCCACTGCGATCGAGAAATGCGCGTCGCCGGCCAGGAACGCGGCAAAGTCTTCGACCGGATGCGGACGCAGGCCGCTTTCGGCAAAGAGCTGCAGCAGCGTCTCGCGCCGGCCGGCGGAATCGGCACACATCAGCACACGGGTCTGCTTGTCGAGCAGCAGCGACTCCAGGTTGACCAGCGGGTCTTCGGCGCGGCGGTTGACCGCGACGTCGGGGAGGATGCCCGAGAACGCCGGCTGGTCCGTGCCGGCCTCGACCTGCAGCACCAGCCGCGCCATCGGCTTGGCGGCGACGAAGAACTGCTCCTCGGACAGGAACAGGTCCGCGGGCGGCAGCAGCGGCCGCTCGCGGTCGTGGCGCATGAAGTTGTAGCGCTGGGTGGTGTCGGCCCAGAAGCGGCGGATGGCCTCGTCGATGTTGCCGGCGAACACCAGCTGGGTGTCGGCGGGCAGGTAGTCGAACACGGTGGCGCTGTGCTCGAAGAACAGCGGCAGGTAATACTCGATGCCGGCCGACGGCACGCCGTTGCCGATGTCCTTGTAGATCGGCGACTTGGTCGGGTCGCCTTCGAAGACTTCGCGCCAGCGGCCGCGGAAGGCGGTGCGCGCCGCTTCGTCGAGCGGGAACTCGCGCCCGGGCAGCAGCCGCACTTCCTTGACCGGATACAGGCTGCGCTGCGTGTCCGGGTCGAAGGCGCGGATGGTCTCGATCTCGTCGCCGAACAGGTCGATGCGGTATGGCAGCGCCGAGCCCATCGGGTACAGGTCGATCAGGCCGCCACGCACGCTGTATTCGCCCGGCCGCATCACCGCGCTGACATGCTCGTAGCCCGCCAGCGTGAACTGCGCCTTGAGCGCGGCCTCGTCGAGCCGCTCGCCCTGCTTGAAGAAGAAGGTGTAGGCGGCCAGGAAGGCCGGCGGCGCCAGCCGGTACAGCGCGGTGGTGGCGGGCACCAGCATCACGTCGCACTGGCCGGTCTGGATGTCATGCAGCGTCGCCAGGCGCTCCGAGACCAGGTCCTGGTGCGGCGAGAAGCTGTCGTAGGGCAGGGTTTCCCAGTCGGGCAGCAGGCGCACGCGCAGCTCCGGCGCGAACCACGGGATTTCCTCGGCCAGGCGCTGCGCATCGACGGCATGCGAGCACACCACGGCCAGCATCGGCGCGCGCTCGCGGTGCTGGCGCGCGTACGCGGCCACCGCCAGCGCATCGGCCGAGCCGCGCAGGCCGGCCACGCTGTGGCGCAGCCCCGGCTTGACCAGCGGCAGGTTGACAAAGGGAAAGGCAGGCGTGGCGTCAGGCATGTCGGCAGGGGGCGTTCAAAACGACGACGCCCCGCCGGCATTGCGGGCGGGGGTCGGAACAGGGACTTCAGGTGCCGGCGGCGCCTGCCAGGCATGGTGGCACGGCATGGCGACGGGCAAGGGCCGTATTATAGAATGCGCACCGGTTGTCCCGCTGCCGCCCCTTGGTGCCGCACCATCGGCCGGGCCTGCGGGCAGTCCGCGCTTCTTTTCCACTCCACGCCGATCCTGTGTCCGCTCGCCGCTTTGCCCTGATTCCCTGTGCCGGTACCGGCAGCCGCGCCGGCGGCACCGTGCCCAAGCAATACCAGACCGTGGCCGGCCGGCCGATGATCTGGTACGCGCTGGCGGCGTTCTCGGCGTGCGACGCCATCAACGCCACCGCGCTGGTGCTGGCACCCGACGACATGCCGCTGGAATCGCGCTTCGGCGCGGCCGCGTTTGCCGGGCTGCGCTTCGATACCGCCTTTGTCGGCGGCGACAGCCGCCATGCGTCGGTGCTGGCCGGCCTGCATCACCTGGCGCAGCTGGGTGCGACCGACGCCGACTGGGTGCTGGTGCACGATGCCGCGCGCCCGGGCCTGACCCCGGCGATGGTCCACGCGCTGGTGCGCGCTGTGGAAAGCGACGGCGACGACGATCCGGACGCCGCCATCGGCGGCATCCTGGCGGTGCCGGTGCCCGATACGCTGAAGCGCGCCCAGGACGATGCCCGCATCGGCGCCACGGTGCCGCGCGAAGGGCTGTGGCAGGCGCAGACGCCGCAGATGTTCCGCCTGGGCGTGCTGCGCCAAGCGTTGCAGGACGCCATGGCGGCCGGCGCGGTGGTGACCGACGAGGCCAGCGCGATCGAGCGCCTGGGCCTGCATCCGCGGCTGGTCAACGGCTCGCTGCGCAATTTCAAGGTGACTTACCCGGAGGACTTCGCGCTGGCCGAAGTGCTGCTGGGCAACCACGCCAAAGGAGCATGACCGCATGATGCCTTTCGATATCCGGGTGGGGCAGGGCTACGACGTCCACGCACTGGTGCCCGGCCGCAAGCTGGTCCTGGGCGGGGTCGAGATCCCGCACGACCGCGGCCTGCTGGGCCATTCCGATGCCGATGCGCTGCTGCACGCGGTCACCGACGCGCTCTTCGGTGCGGCCGCGCTGGGCGATATCGGCCGCCATTTCCCCGACACCGACGCGCAGTTCGCCGGCGCCGACAGCCGCGCGCTGCTGCGCGAGGCGGCGCGCCGCGTGCGCGAGGCCGGGTATGAGATCGGCAATGTCGATGCCACGGTGATCGCGCAGGCGCCCAAGCTGGCGCCGCATATCGGCGCCATGGTGGCCAACCTGGCCGAAGACCTGGCGATCGCGCGCGGGCGCTGCAACGTCAAGGCCAAGACCAACGAAAAGCTCGGCTTCGAGGGACGCCAGGAAGGCATCGTGGCGCAGGCCGCGGTGTTGCTCTGGCGCGCCTCGGTGGCGGACGCGCAGGACTGAGCTCAGGGGCGCGGCGCGTCGGGCGCCGGGTCTTCGGGCGGGATGGCGTAGGTGTAGTCGATCAGCCGCGCCATCGCGCCGCTGCGCGCGCCCGCCTCGGTGCGCTTGGTGAATCCCATCTGCTGGCACAGCCGGTTGGCCGACGCCATTTCGGGCATGGTGCGCACCACCAGCGTCGACGCGCCGATGTCGCGCGCGCGCTGGATGCAGATCTGCATCAGTGTGCGCCCCAGCCCCAGGCCGCGTGCCTGCGGGCTGACCGACAGCAGCCGTGCTTCGGGCTGGGTCAGCGTGATGGTGCTGCCGTCCAGTGCCGGCAGTGTCGCGCCCGGGTGGCAGAACAGCACCGCGCCCATGATGCCGTGATCGGTCTCCGCCACCCACCATTCCATGTCCGGGTGGCTGGTCGCCAGCACGGCCTGCATGCCGCGCTGGAACGAGGCGCGGCAATCTTCCATGATGGCCAGCTCATATTGCCCGTAGGCCTGTTGCGTGACGGCGGCGATATCGCCCCAGTCATGCACCGCCGCCAGGCGGTAGTGGAAGCGTGGGGAATTGGGCGAAGGCAGGGTCATGGCGGGCTGAAAGTGCGGTTCCTGCCTGGATTGTAGGCGGATCGCCGCGCCCGCGCAGGATGCGGCCATGACGGTTGCAGGATGGGAACAGCCGGCAACTTCCGATGGGAAGCTGCCGGCTGTTGTGCTACGGCGACCGTTGCCGGGCCGCGCGGATACCTTACTGCGCCGCGATCACGTTGGCCGCGGCCACGATCACCGCGGCAATGCGGCCGACGTCGCGCAGCTGCTGCGCGGTCATGCCCTGTTCGTTCTTCAGCAGCTGGTAGTGCGACTTCACGCAGAAGTGGCACTTGCCCACGATCGATGCGGCCAGCGCGTACATCTCGAAGCGGCGCTTGTCCACGCCGCCGTGGTTGGCGTAGGCGTTCATGCGCAGCCCGGCCGGCTGGCTGGCCAGGTCCGGATCGTCGGCCATCTCGACATACGGGTACCAGGTGTTGTTCATGCCCATCAGCGCGGCCGCGGTCAGCGCGCCGTTGGTTTCCTCGGGCGACAGCACGCCGGCATTGCGGATGGCATCCACCAGCACCTTGCTCTGTGCCGCGAAGGCAGCCGCCAGCGCCACGCCGACCGCATCGTTGCCTTCCAGGGAGGAACGGGCGATGGTGCCGTCCACGTTCAGGCGGATGTCCTTGGCGTAGTCGGGGATGAGGTTCTTAATCGTGCTGAGGAATTCCATTTATTTCTCCTATCGATCAGGGCTCAAAAAACCCGCGCAAGCGGGTTTCGATGCGGAGGGCGGGGCCCTCCGCGGATCGCCACGGCGTCTGGCGACGGTCAGAAATTACAGCGTGGCGCCACCAACGGCACGGTTGCACGGGCACAGCTCGTCGGTCTGCAGGCCGTCCAGGATACGCAGGACTTCGTCCGGGTTGCGGCCGACGTTCAGGTTGTTCACCGAAACGTGCTGGATGGTGTTTTCCGGGTCGACGATGAAGGTCGCGCGCAGGGCCACGCCGGCAGCGTGGTCACGCACGCCCAGCTGGTCGATCAGCGAACCGGTCACGTCGGCGAATTGCCACTGGTTCAGCTTGTTCAGGTCCTTGTGTTCGCGGCGCCATGCCAGCTTGACGAACTCGTTGTCGGTCGAGCCGCCCAGCACGATCGCATCGCGGTCGGCGAAGTCGCCGTTCAGCTTGGCGAAGGCCACGATTTCGGTCGGGCACACGAAGGTGAAGTCCTTCGGGTAGAAGTAGATGATCTTCCACTTGCCTTCGAACGACTTCTCAGTGATGTCTTCGAAAGCCGACTGGCCGTTCTCTTCGTGATTGTTGAAACCCGGCTTGACACCGACGACGTGGAAGGCTTCGAGCTTGTCACCAACGGTCTTCATAGACTTCTCCTGATACGGTTGCAATGAGAGCGGTGCCGCTGCCGCGCGCCCCGGCGTGGGACCGGTGATACGGCTGCTGCGGCGGCGTACCGCGACAAAACGTGATTATGCGTCATCATCCGGGCCCGGGCTAATTGATATTCTCAAACAGCCCGATAGGCAAAGTATGTGGCGCGTTGTAGCGCCAGCGCCGCCGATGCGATGGGCCAGTATGCCACGCGCGATGACACCACACATGGCAACTTGGTGACGACCGTGGAGAAATCAAGCCGCCTGCATTGCCGCCTCGCTGCCGTGGCGCGCGCGGAAGATCACCAGCGTCGCGACCAGCCCGCACAGCGCGGCGAACATCAGCCACAGCCCGGGCGCGGCCTTGTTGCCGGTGGCGTGGATCAGGTAGGTCGAGATCGCCGGCGTGAAGCCGCCGAACAGCGCGGTCGCGAGGCTGTAGGCCAGCGAGAAGCCGGTGGTGCGCACCGCGGCCGGCATGATTTCGGTCAGCGCCACCACCATCGCGCCGTTATAGCTGCCGTACAGGAACGACAGCCACAGCTCCACCATCAGCAGCCGCGCGAACGACGGCTCGGCCACCAGCCACGACACCGCCGGATACGCGGTCAGCAGCGTCGCCACCGTGAAGCCCAGCAGCAGCGGCTTGCGCCCGACCCGGTCCGACAGCGCACCCATCAGCGGCAGCCAGATGAAGTTGGACAGGCCCACGCACATGGTGACGATCAGGTTGTCGGTGTCGTCGAGCCTGAGCACGGTCTTGCCGAAGGTCGGCGTGTACGCGGTGATCATGTAGAACGACACCGTGGTCATCACCACCATCATGCAGCCGGCCAGGATGATGCGCCAGTTGTCCAGCATCGAGCGGTAGATCTCGCCGATCGCCGGGCGGTGCTTGCGCGCCTTGAAGGCCTCGGTCTCTTCGAGCGAACGGCGGATCAGGAACAGGAACGGCACGATCAGGCAGCCGACCAGGAAGGGAATGCGCCAGCCCCATGCGTCCATCTGCGCCGGCGCCAGCGTGGCGTGCAGGATCACGCCGAGCAGGCCGGCAAAGATCACCGCCACTTGCTGGCTGCCGGACTGCCAGGCGACATAGAAGCCCTTGCGCCCGGGTTTGGCGATCTCGGACAGGTAGACCGAGACCCCGCCCAGCTCCACGCCCGCGGAAAAGCCCTGCAGCAGCCGGCCGGCCAGCACCAGCAGCGGCGCGGCCACGCCGATGCTGGCATAGCCGGGCACGCAGGCGATCAGCAGCGTGCCCATGGCCATCAGCACCAGCGTCAGGATCAGGCCCTTGCGGCGGCCGTGGTGGTCGATATACGCGCCCAGCACGATCGCGCCCAGCGGTCGCATCAGGAAGCCGGCGCCAAAGGTGGCGAGCGAAAGCATCAGCGAGGCAAACTCGTTGCCGCTCGGGAAGAACGTCCTGGCGATGGCGGCGGCGTAGAAGCCGTACACCATGAAGTCGTACATTTCCAGGAAGTTGCCGCTGACGACGCGGAACACGGTGCGGAACCCGTGCTGCGAGCCGGCGGACGCTGCGGTGGTCTCTGACATGGCTGTCTCTCAGGCACCGCCGGTGCGATCCGGCGGCATGATTGTCGGGAGGTATCAGCCAGGCGCGCGGGCCGCGCCATGTGGGAGGGGAGTTGCCGCGGGCCTGATGACGGGCGCCAGTGTGCGCCGCGCTGCTGTCATTGCCCTGTCAAATGCCTTTCAGGAAGCTATCAGCGGCTGTCGAAAACCTGTCAGTACGCCTGAGCGGCACACCGCTCAGGCGCGCCGGAAGCACGCGCTGACCACCAGGCCGGTGGCCGGCGCGGCGCGGTTGGCCAGCAGCAGCCGGCCGCCGTTGCGCTGCATGATGCGGTTGACGATCGACATGCCCAGCCCGGCGCCCTTGGCCTCGCTGCGCGCGGCGTCGAGCCGGTAGAACGGCCGCGTCAGCAGCGACAGCTGGCCCTCGGGCACGCCGTTGCCGTGGTCGGCCACGGTCAGCACCGCTTCCTTGTCGTCGACGCGCGTGGAGATTTCCACCACGGCCATGCCGGTCTGCTCGTCCTTGGCATAGCGGCGCGCGTTCTCGACCAGGTTGTCGAGGATGCGCTGCACCTCCATGCGGTTGGCCACGGCCATTACCGGCTCGTTGGCGCGCACATGCACGCGCACGTCGTCGTGCGCGGCATAGACGCCGACGGCATCGTGCACCAGCGCCGACAGGTCGACCGGCTCGACCGTCTCGAGCGGCGGGCGCGCGTAGTTGAGGAACTGGCCGATGATCGCGTCCATCTGCTCGATGTCGGCGATCATCGCGTCGCGCGTGGTGCCGTCCATCGGCGACATCTCGGTTTCCAGCCGCAGCCGCGTCAGCGGCGTGCGCAGGTCATGCGAGATGCCGGCCAGCATCACCACGCGGTCGTCGTCGAGCTGGCGCAGGTCGCGCACCATCTGGTTGAAGCTGTGGTTGGCCAGTGCCACTTCGCTGGCGCCGTGCTCGGGCAGCGGCGGCGGGTCGCCGCCGGCGCCGATGGCGCGCGCGGCATTGGCCAGCCGCTTGAGCGGGTAGTTGACGCGCGCGGTGATAAAGGCCGCGCCGATGATCGACAGCAGCAGCGCGGCGATACTCCACCACAGCCACTGGATGCCGGGCACGCGCTCGAAGCGCTCCGGGCTGATCGCCACCCAGTAGTCGTCGCCCTCGATCTCGAAGCTGACCCACACGCCGGGGATGTCGTTGACGGTGGTGGCCAGCACGGTGTCCTCGCCCAGGCGGCTGCGAATCTCCTGCTGCACCAGCGAGGTCAGGAACGGGTTGGCGGTAGGCGCGGCGAAGTCGTCGTCCTTCTCGCGCGGATAGACCTTGATGCCTTCGTTCTGCACCAGGTCCAGCAGCAGGAAGCGGCGCCGCGCGGGATCGGAATAGAGCAGTGCGGCGCGCGTCAGCTTGACCACGCTGACCACCTGCATGGCGATCTGCTGCGCGCGCGGGGCGCGTTCGAACAGCCGGTAGCTCTGGAACCAGATGCCCAGCGAGATGGCCAGCAGCAGGGCGATCAGCATGAAGGTCCGCCAGAACAGCGAACCAAAGAACCGCGTTGCGGTACGGCCGATTACGGTCGCCACGATAGGAACAGCGGCCGCAATCGGTTATTTCACGCCATCGGGAATGAAGACGTAGCCCAGGCCCCACACCGTCTGGATGAAACGGGGGTTGCTGGGGTCCGGCTCGATCAGCTTGCGCAGGCGCGAGATCTGCACGTCCAGGCTGCGGTCGAACACTTCGTACTCGCGTCCGCGCGCCATTTCCATCAGCTTCTCGCGTGACAGCGGCTGGCGCGGATGGCGCGCGAACACCTTCAGTACCGAGAACTCGCCGGTGGTCAGCGTGATTTCCTCGTCGTTCTTGGTGAGCGTGCGCGTGGCCAGGTTCAGCACGAAGTCGCCGAAGGCGAAGGTCTCGGGCGTTTCCGACGGGGCACCGGGCACTTCGGCCGGGCCCTTGCGGCGCAGCACCGCGTGGATGCGCGCGATCAGCTCGCGCGGATTGAACGGCTTGGGCAGGTAGTCGTCGGCGCCCATCTCCAGGCCGACGATGCGGTCCACGTCCTCGCCCTTGGCGGTGAGCATGATGATCGGGGTCTGGTCATTGGCGCCGCGCAGCCGGCGGCAGATCGACAGGCCGTCTTCGCCGGGCATCATCAGGTCCAGCACCAGCAGGTCGAAACGCTCGCGCAGCCAGAGCTTGTTCATCGCGGTGGCGTTCTCCGCCACCAGCACGGTGAAACCCTGTTCGCCCAGATAGCGGCGCAGCAGATCGCGCAGACGCGGGTCATCGTCGACGACAAGAATCTTGTGGCTGGTATTTTCCATGGCGGTATCTTAGCGACTATCGCTTTCGCTCAAAATGGCTTAACAAAACGTTACATACTTTACCCCGTGGTATGGCAGTGTGCACCAATCGTGCGATTACACTGCGCAATCCGTCCTTTTCGGCGCCCTGCGCGGTAGTTTTCCACGCATTTTCGCCGGACGATCCACGGCTTCCGCCAGCCCGTCCAGCGCCGGCTGGCGCAATGCTTGCAGAGGACGCGGTGCCGGATGGGGTACCGGAATTCCCGGCTTCAGGGCAGTCCAACCACTGCCTTCTCGCGAAGCCAAGACCGCCATTATCAATGAAAGTGAACCGAACCCGGCACGGGCATCCGCAGCATGGTATCGCCGGCGCATGCCTTGCGCTGGCGCTGGCCGTGCTGGCGCTGTGCATGCCGGGCGGGACGGCGCTGGCGCAATCGGCGGGTATGGCCAACTTGCTCAAGCGGTACCCGTCGGCGCAGGCGAGCGATCCGGGCAACAGCCAGCGCGAAGCGCGCGCCCGTGCCGAGCGCCACCGTGCCGAGCAGCGCGAGGCCGAGCGCCGGCGCGGCGAGGAACGCGGCGGCTCGCGCCTGTCGCCGGACGAACGCCGCCGGCTGCGCAAGAACCTCTACGACTTCGGACGCGACATCTACCAGGGCGGCTAGCCGCGCGGCTGGAAGTGGCGCAGGAAATCCACGAAGACCTCCGCGGCCAGCTGCGCATCTTCGGCGGTGATGGTCTCGAGCGGGTTGTGGCTGATGCCGCCGTTGCCGCAGCGCACGAACAGCATCGCCACGTCGGTGACACGCTGCATCATCATGGCGTCATGGCCGGCCCCGGACGGCAGCTCGAACGCCCGCAGCCCGCGCTTCTTCAGCACCGCCCCGAACTGGTCCATCAGCCAGCGCGCGCACGGCGCGTTGTTGACCGGCGGCACGCGCTCCACCTGCGCGGTCAGCCCGCGGCGCTGGGCAATCTGCGCGATGCCGGCCACGATATCGGCGATGGCGGCCTCGCGGATGCCATCCTCGCCGGCGCGGATGTCCATCGAGAAGGTGCAGGCCGCGGGAATGACATTGCTCGACCCGTTCGGCACCTGCAGCTGGCCCACGGTGCCGACCAGCGTCGGCGCCGCCGCACAGCGCTGCTCCACCAGCAGGATCATCTCGGCCGCGCCGGCCGCGGCGTCGCGGCGCATGCCCATCGGCGTGGTGCCGGCGTGGCTGGCCAGGCCTTCGACGCGCACAGAGAAACGGCTGCTGCCGGCGATCTGCGTGACCACGCCCAGCGGCAGCTCATGGTGCAGCAGTACCGGACCCTGTTCGATATGCACTTCGACAAAGCCCAGCAGCGAGGCCGGATCGAGCGCCGCGTCGCGCAGCGCCTGCAATTCGCCGGCGCCGGGCAGGCCGGACCCGGCCAGCGCTTCGCGCAGGGTGATGCCGTCGGCGTCCTGGCGTTCGAGCAGCGCGGCGTCGAAGCGGCCTGCCAGCACGCTGCTGGCCAGGAAGCTGGTCTTGAAGCGCAGCCCTTCTTCCTCGGCGAAGGCCACCACGTCGACGTGATACGGCAGGCGAATGCCGGCCTGCTTGAGCGCGCCGATCACGGCGATCGGCAGCAGGATGCCAAGCCGGCCGTCATAGCGTCCGCCATTGCGCACGGTGTCGAAATGCGAGCCGGTCAGCAGCACGCGCGCGTCGCCGACGGCGGGATCGGCGGCATAGCGGCCGATCACATTGCCGATGGCATCGATGCGCACCTGCATGCCGGCGGCTTCCATCCACTGCGCCAGCAGGGCCTGCGCAGAACGGTGGGCGGGCGTCAGGTAGGCGCAGGTCAGGCCGCCCTCCATGTCGGAGAAACGGGCGAGTTCGTCGGCATGGGCGAGGATGGTGTCGCCGAGGGAGGCGGAGGTCTGCGTCATGGCGGTACGACTTGGGACAGGTGGTCGGAACAGGCTGGAAAGGCGGAGCGTTCGGCGCGCTAGCTGTTGCGCACCCAGGTCTTCCAGGCGATCCACAGCTTGCGCAGCGGCGTCAGCGCGATGCGCTGGTTCAGCACCTGGAACTGGCTGGCTTCGAGTTCGTCGAGCAGCGCATGGTAGATCGCGCCCATCAGCAGGCCGGCGCGCTGGGCGCGGCGATCCTGCCGCGGCAGCAGCGCCAGCGCCTCATGGTACAGCGCGCGGGCCCGGCCGGCGTGGTATTGCATCAGCGCGACAAAGCGATCGGAATGCTCACCCTTGAGGATCTCGGAAGCCGGCACCTGGAATTGCTGCAGCGTATTGACCGGCAGGTAGATGCGCCCGCGCCGCGCGTCCTCGCCGACATCGCGCAGGATATTCACCAGTTGCAGCGACTGGCCCAGTTTTTCGGCAAATACCAGCGTCTGCGGATCGGTGTAGCCGAACAGGCGCGCGCTGAGGGTGCCGACCACGCCGGCCACGCAGTGGCAGTAGCGCGCCAGGCCGGCTTCGTCGAGGTAGCGGGTCTGGGTCAGGTCCATTTCCATGCCTTCCAGCACCTCGGCCATTTCGGCCTGGCTCAGGCCGGCGCTGGCGACATGCGGCTGCAGGGCCTGGGTGGTGGGGTGGGTCGGCGCGCCGTCGAACAGGCGGCGCAGCTCGGCACGCCACCAGTCGAGCTGCTGGTGTGCCAGGCCGGCGTCATGGGTGTCGTCGACCACGTCGTCGACTTCGCGGCACCACGCGTACAGCGCGGTGATCGCGCGGCGGCGCTCGGCCGGCAGGAACAGGAAGCTGTAATAGAAGCTCGAGCCGCTCTGGGCGACTTTCTCTTGGCAATACTGATCGGGCGTCACGCCGGTCTCGGGTCGAAGAAATGTGGAAACCGCTGGTGAATCGCGGCAAATCGCAGCAAATCGCCGGATGAGCGGGGATTCCAGGCCGATGGGAGTCAGCCGAGTCGCGGTGCGCCGGCGGCGCGGCGGATTGTAGCACCGCGGCCCGGCTGGACCGGACGCGTACGGCGCAGTTCGCCGCGCTGTAGCGCCGCTGAAGCTTCCTTCCAGGCGTTTCGTCGCCTGCCGTTTGACGCACCCCGGGGCGGTCGTTATATTACTGACCGGCAAGTTATTTAGCCCCCGTGCCGCCGTCCGGACACCCGCCGGCCATCCGCCGGCCACCGTCAGGCTGCCACCCCTGCCGGCCCGATCGGGCGGCGTGAACCATGGTGGAGCGCGGCCCGCCCAGCAGTTGTACCCATTCCGACTCGTTGCCTACCGATGCCAGTGCTTTGCCAAGTGCCGGAAGTTGCGGCTGCAGATACCCCAGTCACCCCCGTCGTCACCGTGCCGCACCGGCAGGCCAGGCGCCGCGGCCGCGGCACGGCCGTGGCAGCGCTGTCGCTGGCCGGCGCGCTGGTCCTGGCGGGCTGCGGCAAGGCGCCCGAGCCTGCGCCGGAGATCCGCCCGGTGCGCATGATGCAGCTCAGCCCGCACAGCGGCAAGACCATCTTCGAGTTCTCCGGCGACGTACGCCCGCGCGTAGAGTCGCGGCTGGGTTTTCGCGTCGGCGGCAAGATCGCCGCGCGGCTGGTGGATGTCGGCGCCGTGGTCAGCAAGGGCCAGCCGCTGGCCCGGCTGGACCCGTCCGACCTGTCGCTGGCCGAAGCCGGCTCGCGAGCGCAGTTCGAGGCAGCTCGCACCGACCGCGACCTCGCCGCGGCCGACCTGAAGCGCTACAACGACCTGTTCGCCAAGGGCTTTATCAGCGCCGCCGAGCAGCACCGGCGCCAGGCCAGTTTCGATGCCGCCGAAGCGCGGCTGCGCCAGGCCCAGGCCGGGCTGCGCAGCCAGTCCAACCAGACCGCCTATGCCGTGCTGCATGCCGACGCCGACGGCGTGGTCACCGCGATCGACGCCGAGGTGGGCCAGGTGGTCACCCCCGGCCAGCCGGTGGTGCGGGTGGCGCAGACGGCCGAGAAGGAAGTCGCCATCGGCCTGCCCGAGGACCAGGTCGGCCTGCTGCGCGGCCTGACCGACGTGACCGTCCATACCTGGGCCGAGCCGCAGCGCGCGCTGCCCGGCCGCGTGCGCGAGATCGCCGCGGCGGCCGACCCGGTCACGCGCACCTACGCCACCCGCGTGAGCGTGCCCAACCCGCCCGCCGACCTCAAGCTGGGCATGACCGCGGTGGTGACCTTCGTTCGCAACGGCGCCGCCCCGGCGCTGCGCGTGCCGCTGACCGCGCTGCTGCAGGAGCAGGGCCGCGACGTGGTCTGGGTCTACGATGCCCCCTCCGGCACGGTCAAGCCGGTGGCGGTGTCGCTGGGCGAGGCCTTCGGCAACGAGATCGAGGTGCGCCAGGGCCTGGCGCCGGGCCAGACCATCGTCACCGCGGGCGTGCACCTGCTGCGCCCGGGGCAGAAGGTGCGACCGCTGCAGATGGTCGCGCCGGCGTCGGCCGCAGCCGCCACCCCGAAGCAGGGGTGAGCGGATGGACCATTCCCGCTTCAACCTGTCGCGCTGGGCGCTCGAACACCAGCCGCTGACCCGCTACCTGCTGGTAGTGCTGCTGCTTGGCGGCCTGCTGGCGTTCTTCCAGCTCGGTCAGGACGAGGACCCGCCGTTCACCTTCCGAGTGATGGTGGTGCAGGCCTTCTGGCCCGGCGCCACCGCCGAGCAGATCGCGGTCCAGGTCACCGACAAGATCGAGCGCCAGCTGCAGGAAGTGCCCTATGCAGACAAGATCCGCAGCTTTTCCAAGCCCGGCGAGACCACGGTGATCTTCCAGCTCAAGGACACCTCGCCCGCGAAAGAGACAGCGCAGGTCTGGTACACCGTGCGCAAGAAGATCGGCGACATCCAGCAGACCCTGCCGGCCGGCGTGCGCGGGCCGTTCTTCAACGACGAGTTCGGCGACGTCTACGGCACCATCTACGCGCTCTCGGCCGATGGCTTCAATTACAAGGAGCTGCGCGAATATGCCGACCTGGTGCGCCAGGAGTTGCTGCGCGTACCGTCGGTGGCCAAGGTCTCGCTGATCGGGCTGCAGGACGAGAAGGTCTACATCGAATTCAACCAGGCGCGCTTTGCCCAGCTGGGGCTGGACATCAACGCCATCGCCGACCAGATCTCGCAGCAGAACAACCTGACCGGCAGCGGCGTGCTGGTGACCCCGAGCGACAACCTGCAGGTGCGCCTGTCGGGCCAGTTCGCCAGCGTGGCGGACCTGGAGAACCTGGTGCTGCGCGGGCCCAACGGCATCGCCAATATCCGCCTGGGCGACATCGCGCACGTCTACCGCGGCTATGTCGACCCTACCCAGCAGCGCATGCGCTTCAATGGCAAGGACGTGATCGGGCTGGGCATCTCGATGCAGAAGGGCGGCGACATCATCGAGCTCGGCAAGAACCTGCGCAGCGCTTTCGACCGGCTGCGCGGCCAGCTGCCGGTGGGTATCGAGATGGACCAGGTGCAGGACCAGCCCGAGGCGGTGCAGCGCTCGGTGGGCGAGTTCGTGCGGGTGCTGATCGAGGCGGTGGTGATCGTGCTGGCGGTGAGCTTCGTCTCGCTTGGGCTGCACACGCGGCCGCTGCGGCTCGATGTGCGCCCGGGCCTGGTGGTGGCGCTGACCATCCCGCTGGTGCTGGCGGTGACGTTCCTGTTCATGAACATCTTCGGCATCGGCCTGCACAAGATCTCGCTGGGCGCGCTGATCGTGGCGCTGGGGCTGCTGGTCGATGACGCCATCATCGCGGTCGAGATGATGGTGCGCAAGCTGGAAGAGGGCTTCTCCAAGATGGAGGCCGCCACCTTCGCCTATACCTCGACCGCGATGCCGATGCTGACCGGCACGCTGATCACCGCGGCGGGCTTCCTGCCGGTGGGGCTGGCGCGTTCGACCGTAGGCGAGTACACCTTCGCCATCTTCGCGGTGACGGCGCTGGCGCTGGTGCTGTCGTGGCTGGCGGCGGTCTACTTCACGCCGTACCTGGGCTACCTGCTGCTCAAGACCCGCGGCCCGGGCGCGGGCGAGGCCCACGAGGTCTTCGACACGCCGTTCTACGCGCGCTTCCGCCGGCTGGTGGACTGGTGCGTCACCTGGCGCAAGCTGGTGATCGCGATCACGCTGGTGGCGTTCGCGCTGGGCATCTACGCCTTCAAGTTCGTCGAGAAGCAGTTCTTCCCGGATTCCAGCCGCCCGGAGCTGATGGTGGAACTGTGGATGCCCGAGGGCACCAGCTTTGCGCAAATGGAAACCGAAGCGAAGCGCTTCGAGCAACGGATCGGCAAGGACCGCGAGGTCGCCAGCCTGACCACCTTCGTCGGCACCGGCGCGCCGCGCTTCTACCTGCCGCTGGACCAGATCTTCCCGCAGACCAACGTGGCGCAGGTGATCGTGATGCCGGCCAGCACTGAAGTGCGCGACGCGCTGCGCCGCCGCATCATCCAGCTGCTCGACGCCGAGTTCCCGTACCTGCGCGGGCGCGTCAAGCTGCTGCCCAACGGGCCGCCGGTGGCCTATCCGGTGCAGTTCCGCGTGATCGGCCCGGACGCCGCCGCCGTGCGCCGCCTGGCCGACCAGGTCAAGGCCGAGATGCGCGCCAACCCCAACACCGTCGGCGTCAACGACAACTGGAACGAGAACGTCAAGATGCTGCGCCTGGAGATCGACCAGGACAAGGCGCGCGCGCTCGGCGTGACCACCCAGGCCATCGCGCGCGTCACGCAGACGGTGCTGAGCGGCGTGCCGGTGGGCCAGTACCGCGACGGCGACAAGCTGATCGACATCCTGATGCGCACGCCGCGCAATGAGCGCGACGCGATCTCGGACCTGAACAACATGCTGGTGCCGACCAACACCGGACGCGTGGTGCCGCTGACGCAGGTGGCGCGCGTGACGCTGCGCTCCGAGCCCGGCGTGGTCTGGCGCGAGAACCGCGACTTCGGCGTGACCGTGCAGGCCGACGTGGTCGACGGCATCCAGGGCCCGACCGTCACCGCGCAGATCAACCCCAAGCTGGACACGCTGCGCGCGCAGTTGCCGCCGGGCTACCGCATCACCGTGGCGGGCGCGGAGGAGGAAAGCGGCAAGGCCGGGGCCTCGATCGCGGCGCAGCTGCCGCTGTGCATCTTCATCATCTTCACGCTGCTGATGCTGCAGCTCCACAGCTTCTCGCGCGCGGCCATGGTGTTCCTGACCGGCCCGCTCGGGCTGATCGGTGCCGCCGCCACGCTGTTGCTGCTGCGTGCGCCGATGGGCTTCGTCGCGCAGCTGGGCATCACCGCGCTGCTGGGCATGATCATCCGCAACTCGGTGATCCTGGTCGACCAGATCGAACAGGACATCCGCGCCGGCGTGCCGCAATGGACCGCCATCGTCGAGGCCGCGGTGCGCCGCTTCCGCCCGATCATCCTGACGGCCGCCGCGGCCGTGCTGGCGATGATCCCGCTGTCGCGCTCGATGTTCTGGGGACCGATGGCGGTGGCCATCATGGGCGGGCTGATCATCGCCACGGTGCTGACGCTGCTGTTCCTGCCCGCGCTGTACGCGGCATGGTTCCGCGTGCGGCGGCCCGAAGACGGACCGGGCGCCGTGGCCGTGTGACGGCCGGCGCCAGGGTCCTGCGCCACTGCAGCAGGGTGCGCCTAGTTGCAGATCGTGCCGGGAACTGGCTTGCCGGAGGCGGTCAGCCCCTGGCAGGCATCGCCGCTGGCCAGGCTGGTGTCTGACGCCGACGCCGGCGACAGCTTCAGCTTGCCGGCCACGGTGCAGCAGCCGCGCGGCGGTGGCGGGTTGGGGCTGCGTTTGATAGTGGTGCCGGTTATCGTGGCTGGGGCGCTCGGGGTTACCGAAGTGGTCGGAACCGGAGTCACCTCCGCCGCCGGCGTGGCAGCCGCTGCGGCAGCACCGGCCTTTGGCGGTCCGCCTGCCTCGGCGGACTCGTCCACTTCAGGATAGACGCATTGCCCGTGGTGGCAGATCCGCTCACCTTTGCACTGCATGTCGTACTGGCATCCGGCGGCGTGTGCGAGCGATGTCCAGCCAGCGGCCATCGACGCTGCCAACAGCAAGGCAGGGAATTTCATATGCCCTCCGATCAGGGCTGAGGTGATCATGCCGGGCACTGCCTGAGCAGCGCGCACGGCAGCCCGACATCTTCAGCATAGATCGCCGCACGGGTCCGCGAAAGGCGGTGCCACTCAGGTGTTCTACCACCTGCGGCAAGCGCCTCGCATCGGTGCAAACGCGCGCGTCATCGCTTCGGCACGGAGCGGTTGCCGCATGGCCGATCGAAATCCGAGATGGGGGAAGGTTGTCAGCCCGCCACTTGGAAGGCGGGTGGTGCGAGGGAGGGGACTCGAACCCCTACACCATTGCTGGCGTCAGGACCTAAACCTGGTGCGTCTACCAATTTCGCCACCCTCGCGGTCCTTGCGGCGCTGCCCGGGCGGGCGGCCGCGATGCTCGTTGCCGGAGACGAAAGCAAAAAAGGCGGCTGGAAGTGCCCGCCTTTGCCGTCTTCTTGCCGGATCTGCCGCCGGCAGCCCGCAGTGCAACGAGGTTGCGGATTGTAGCGCAAGGCGCGGGGGGAATCCAGCCCCGTGGCGACTGCGCGCCCCGGCAGGCCCGTGCGGCTATATTGTCGGCTTTCCCGACCTTCGTCCCTGCCCGTGATTGCCGTTCCGACCCTGACCCCGCTGCGCTGGCGCCTGCTGTTCTGGGCCAGCGCCGCCGCCGTGCTGGCGCTGTCGCTGATGCCGCCGACGCAGCCGCTGCCGACCACCGGCTGGGACAAGGCCAACCATGCGCTGGGGTTTGCGCTGCTGGGCCTGCTGGGCGCACGCGCCTATGCCGCGCGCGGCTGGCCGCTGTGGCTGGGCCTGGTCGTGTATGGCGGCGTGATAGAGCTGCTGCAGGGGCAGACCGGCTACCGCGAGGCCGACTGGCTCGACCTGCTCGCCGACACGGTCGGCGTGGCCGCGGCCCTGGCGCTGGACTGGCTGGTGCGCCGGCTCAGCGCTCCTCGGCTTCGAGCGTGAAGCCGGCGCCGTCGTCCTGGCCGAGCAGGTCGACCAGCACCGGCATGGCCTGCTGCAGCGATTCCTGCAGCCGCCACGGCGGGTTGACGATGAACATGCCGCTGCCGTGCAGGCCCAGGCCGCCTTCGACCGGGCGCTTGACCGTCAGGGTCACATGCAGCCAGCTCTTGAGCGGCAGGCCCTTCAGCTGCGCCGGCAACTGCAGCGCTTCGCGCCGCTGCACCTGCGGATACCAGACCGCATAGACGCCGGTGGCAAAACGCTCCAGCCCGTCGCGCACGGTCTGCACGGTGCGCGCGTAGTCCTGCTTGTCTTCGTACGACGGATCGACCAGCACCAGCGCGCGCCGCGGCGGCGGCGGCAGGATCGCCTTGATACCGCCAAAGCCGTCGCCGTCGTACAGCATCACGCGGCGTCCGGCGCCGCGGAAGTTGTCGCGCAGGACCTGGATCTCGGTGCTGTGCAATTCGAACAGCCGCAAGCGGTCGTGCTCGCGCAGCATCTGCCAGGCCAGCCAGGGGGAGCCGGGGTAGTGGCGCAGGTTGCCGTCCGGGTTGAGCGCGCGCACCTGGTCCAGGTATTCGTCCAGCATCTGCGGCAGCTGGGCGCCGCTTGCGGCGGCGCGCCACAGCGGCGCGATGCCGGTCTCGAATTCGGCCTTCTTCTGTGCGTAGGCGTGGTCCAGCGCATAGAGGCCGGCGCCGGCATGGGTGTCGATGTACCAGAATGCCTTGTCCTTCTGCGCCAGGTGCTCCAGCAGTTGCACCACGACGGCGTGCTTGAGGACATCGGCGTGATTGCCGGCATGGAAGGCGTGACGATAGCTGAGCATGTGGAGCAGGGCGCCTGGCGGCGCAAGATCGGAGGCGGACGGCGAGGCGGTCCGCGGCAAGGCCGCTATGCTACCATCCGGCGCCAGTTGCTCTTCCTGGCCTCTCCCACGCCCGTGGTACTCCGGCCGGGGCAATTCGCTTCCACAGAGTTTTCCATCCATGCCGCGCGCACTCGAGCCCGCCGAGCCGATCCTGTCGGCCGAGGGCACTCCGTATTCGCCCCGCTACGACGACGTCTACCACAGCACCGAAGGCGGCCTGGCGCAGGCGGCCCACGTCTTCCTCGGCGGCAATGGCTTGCCCGGGGCATGGGGCGGCAAGCGGCAGTTCGTCATCGTCGAGACCGGCTTCGGCCAGGGGCTGAATTTCCTGGCGACCTGGCAGGCGTGGCGCGACGATCCGCAGCGCTGCGGCACGCTGCATTTCGTCTCGCTCGAAAAGCATCCGTTCACGCGTGAGGGGCTGGCGCAGCTGCATGCCAGCCTGGACGGGCTGCAGCCGCTGGCGCGGGCGCTGCAGGCGCAATGGCCGCTGGCGCTGCCGGGCCTGCACCGGCTCGCGTTCGACCAGGGCCGCGTGGTGCTGACGCTGGCGCTGGGCGATGCCGAAGCGATGCTGCCGCGGCTGGCCGCCGGCGCCGACGCCTTCTACCTTGACGGCTTCTCGCCGGCGCGCAATGCCGAGATGTGGTCGGCGCCGGTGTTCCGCGGCCTGGCGCGGCTGGCGCGTCCCGGTGCCACGCTTGCGACGTATACCGCCGCGGGCTTTGTGCGGCGCGGGCTGAAGGAGGTTGGCTTCGAGGTCGGCAAGGCCCCCGGCTTTGGCGGCAAGCGCGACATGACCGTCGCGCGCTTTCGCCCGCAATGGAAATCGCGCCGCCACGCTCCGCCGCTGCCGGCGCAATGGCCGGAACGCCATGCCATCGTGGTCGGTGCCGGACTGGCCGGCTGCGCCGTGACCGAGCGCCTCGCCGCGCGCGGCTGGCGTGTGACCCTGTTCGACGCCCACGACGGGCCGGCGCGGCAGACCTCGGCGCATCGCGCCGCGGCCATGCATGCGCATGTGTCGGCCGATGACAGCCTGCTGTCGCGGCTGTCGCGCGCCGGCAACCAGTACGCGCTGCGCGCCTGGGCGGCGCTGGCGGAGGCCGGGCATCCGGTCGGCTGGCACGGCTGCGGCGTGCTGCAGATCGGCGAGGACGAGGCCGAAGGCGAGGCCCAGCGCGCCGCCCTGGCGGCGATGGGCTTGCCGCCGGAGTTCGTGCGTTGGATGAGCGCCGCCGAGGCGGCCTCGGCGCATCGCGCCGGCGTGCCGCGCGGCGGCCTGTGGTTCCCGCAGGGTGGATGGGTCGCGCCGCCGGACATCTGCACGGCGCAGCTGGCGCGTGCAGGGGACGCTGTCACGGCGCGCTTCGGCTGCCGGGTCGCCGCGATCGCGCCTGTCGACGGGCAATGGCAGGCACTTGCGCAAGACGGCGCCGTGCTGGCGTCGGCACCGGTGCTGGTGTTGGCCAACGCACATGAAGCGCAGCAACTGCTGCCGCAGCGACACTGGACCCTGCGCCGAGTGCGCGGGCAACTGACCACGCTGGCCGCCGCACAGGTCGACGCGCTCGGCGGCTGGCCCGACTGCGTGGTGACGGGTGCCGGCTACCTGCTGCCGCGTGCCGCCGACGGCAGCGGCCGCGTCGGCTCCAGCTATGACGAAGACACCGGCCCGCTGGTAGAGCAGCCGGCGGTCCACGCGGCCAACCTGGCCCGGCTGGCCGGCCTGCTGCCGGACCAGGCCGGCGCGGTAGCCTCGCTCGATCCCGTCACGTTGTCGGGCTATGTCGGCGTGCGTACCGTCACGCACAACCGGCTGCCGCTGATCGGGCAAGTGCCCGACGAGGCCGCCGCGGTGGCTCAGGCGGCGTCGCTGCGCGGTGCGCACCTGCGCGACCTGCCGCGCCTGCCCGGGCTCTATGCGGCGCTGGCCTATGCCTCGCGCGGGCTCACCTGGGCCGCGCTGGGCGCGGAACTGATCGCCAGCCAGATCGAAGGCGAGCCGCTGCCGCTGGAGTCGGACCTGGCCGATGCGATGGATCCGGCACGCCTGCTGCTGCGCGCGCTGCGCCATGGGCAGGCAGCGTAGCGCGGCGCAGCGACGCTGCATGGTTGCGGCGCGTGCCGGGCAAAATCTGCCGGAAGCGAATCAAAACCGTGCGATAATCCCCGTTTTCCGTTTGCGCGGAGCTTTCCGTTCGCCGGTGCGCTGCCCTGGCCGTCCTGTCGCGACGGCGCCGTGGCGGTAAAGCGGACGGTACGCGTACAAGACGGCAGCACCTACGAACACAACTACATTTCTGGATTGGATCTACGACCATGTCGAACGTGATTGAGAACCTCGGCAAGCTGGACCGCAAGGTGACCCTGGCCATCCCCAAGGCCGAAGTGGAAAAGGAAAAGCAGGAGCGCCTGGTTCGCCTGTCGAAGACCGTGAAGATGTCGGGCTTCCGTCCGGGCAAGGTGCCGATGAAGATGGTCGAGAAGCAGTACGGCCAACAGGTCGAGTTCGAAGTCCGCTTCGACAAGGCCGCGCGCAAGTTCTTCGACATCACCAAGGAACAGGACGTCAAGGTTGCCGGCCAGCCCAAGTTCGAGATCAAGAACGAAGGCGTGGGCGAAGATGAAGTGGCGTTCGACGCCACCTTCGAGGTGTACCCCGAAGTGACCATCGGCGACCTGTCGGCGGCCGAAGTCACCCGCACCAGCACCGAGATCACCGACGCCGAAGTCGACAAGACCATCGACATCCTGCGCAAGCAGCGCGTGCACTACCACGCCCGCGGCGAAGCCGGCGAGCATGGCGACGGCGGTGCCGACGTCACCGCCCAGAACGGCGACCGCGTGACGCTGGACTTCGTCGGCAAGATCGACGGCGAAGAGTTCGCCGGCGGCAAGGCCGAGGACTTCCCGTTCGTGCTGGGCGAAGGCCGCATGCTGCCCGAGTTCGAGCAGGCCGCGCTGGGCCTGAAGGTCGGCGAAAGCAAGACCTTCCCGCTGGCCTTCCCGGCCGACTACCACGGCAAGGAAGTGGCCGGCAAGACCGCCGAGTTCACCGTGACCCTGAAGAAGATCGAATGGGCCCACCTGCCGGAAGTGAATGAAGCCTTCGCCAAGTCGCTGGGCATCGCCGACGGCAGCGTCGACAAGATGCGCGCCGACATCCGCGAGAACCTCGAGCGCGAAGTGAAGCGCCGCACGCACGCCATGCTGAAGGACCAGGTCATGGAAGCGCTGCTGAAGGCGAGCGAGCTGGACGTGCCCAAGGCCCTGATCGAGCAGGACCAGGAGCGCCTGGTGGAAATGGCCCGCCGCGACCTGGAGCAGCGTGGCATGCCCAACGCCAAGGACATGCCGATCCCGGCCGAGATGTTCGCCCAGCAGGCCGAGCGCCGCGTCAAGCTGGGCCTGATCCTGGCCGAGATCGTCAAGGCCAACGGCCTGGAAGCCAAGGCCGACCAGATCAAGGCCGAGATCGAGGACTTCGCCAAGAGCTACGAGGACCCGAAGGAAGTCATGCGCTGGTACTACGGCGACCAGCAGCGCCTGGCCGAAATGGAAGCCTACGTGCTCGAAAACAACGTGGTAAATTTCGTGTGCGGCAAGGCCAAGGTCACCGACAAGAAGGTGTCCTTCGAGGAACTCACCGCCGAAGGCAACCAGCAGCAAGCCTGAGGCCGGAAGTAGCCGGCAGCCCCGCGCCACGGTGCGGGGCCGGGACTTCCCGAGTTACCCGGATTGCCTTGCGATCCGACGAATCCATGGAGAACATGCATGACCCGCAATGATTTGCTTGACCGTCTCGCCACCACGCAGGCTTCGGCACTGGAAACCCAGGGCCTGGGGCTGGTGCCGATGGTCGTCGAGCAGTCCGGCCGGGGCGAGCGCGCCTATGACATCTACTCGCGCCTGCTGAAGGAGCGCGTGGTGTTCATGGTGGGCGAGGTCAACGACCAGACCGCCAACCTGGTGGTGGCACAGCTGCTGTTCCTGGAAAGCGAGAACCCCGACAAGGACGTGTCCCTGTACATCAATTCGCCGGGTGGTTCGGTGTCGGCGGGGCTGGCCATCTACGACACCATGCAGTTCATCAAGCCCGACGTCTCGACGCTGTGCATGGGCATGGCGGCCAGCATGGGCGCCTTCCTGCTGGCGGCAGGCGCCAAGGGCAAGCGTTCGGCGCTGCCCAACTCGCGCATCATGATCCACCAGCCGCTGGGCGGCGCGCGCGGCCAGGCCTCGGACATCGAAATCCAGGCGCGCGAGATCCTGTACCTGCGCGAGCGGCTCAACACCATCCTGTCGGAAGTGACCGGCCAGCCGGTCGAGAAGATTGCGCGCGACACCGATCGCGACAACTTCATGAGCGGCGACCAGGCGGTCGACTACGGCCTGATCGACAAGGTGCTCGCCCGCCGCGGCTGATGCGGCGCGCCGCCGTGGCCTCTGATGCGACGGCGGCCAGCCACACTGGCTGGGCTCAAATGGCGAAGGCTACACCGGAACGAGGCCCCGTGCCTCGTTTTTTGCATCGGAACCTGTGAAACGGGGCCTTGGCCCCACAGCCGGGGGGAACCGCCGGTGGTGCCAATTGTTTTGGCGTATGATGCGTTTGAAGCGTATCGCCGAGGAGCCTGTCGCCCCGCGGTGTGCGCCCTGCAAAAGTGACTGATTCCTATGGCGGACAAAAAAGGTTCATCCAGCGAAAAGCTTCTGTACTGCTCCTTCTGCGGCAAGAGCCAGCATGAGGTCAAGAAGCTGATTGCCGGCCCGTCGGTGTTCATTTGCGACGAATGCATCGACCTGTGCAACGAGATCATTCGCGACGAGGCCACGGCATCCGAGAAAGACGCCGCCGCGGCCGCGCGCTCCGACCTGCCCACGCCCCACGAGATCCGCGAAAGCCTGGACCAGTATGTGATTGGCCAGGAACAGGCCAAGAAGATCCTGGCCGTGGCGGTCTACAACCATTACAAGCGCCTCAAGCACCTCGGCAAGAAGGATGACGTCGAGCTGTCCAAGAGCAACATCCTGCTGATCGGGCCCACCGGCTCGGGCAAGACGCTGCTCGCGCAGACGCTGGCGCGCCTGCTCAACGTCCCGTTCGTGATCGCCGACGCGACCACGCTGACCGAAGCCGGCTACGTCGGCGAGGACGTCGAGAACATCATCCAGAAGCTGCTGCAGAACTGCAATTACGAAGTCGAGAAGGCGCAGCGCGGCATTGTCTACATCGACGAGATCGACAAGATCTCGCGCAAGTCGGACAACCCGTCGATTACCCGCGACGTGTCCGGCGAAGGCGTGCAGCAGGCCCTGCTCAAGCTGATCGAAGGCACCATGGCATCGGTGCCGCCGCAGGGCGGCCGCAAGCATCCGAACCAGGACTTCCTGCAGGTGGACACGACCAACATCCTGTTCATTTGCGGCGGCGCCTTCGATGGCCTGGAGAAGGTCATCATGCAGCGCTCGGACAAGACCGGCATCGGCTTTGCCGCGCAGGTCAAGAGCAAGGAAGAGCGCGACGTCAGCGAAGTGCTGCCGCAGACCGAGCCGGAAGACCTGATCAAGTTCGGCCTGATCCCGGAACTGATCGGCCGCCTGCCGGTGGTGGCAACACTGGCGAAGCTGGACGAGGCCGCGCTGATGCAGATCCTGGTCGAGCCCAAGAATGCGCTGGTCAAGCAATACCAGAAGCTGCTGGCGATGGAAGGCGTCGAGCTCGAAATCCGCCCGGGTGCGCTGAGCGCCATCGCGCGCAAGGCGATCCGCCGCAAGACCGGTGCCCGCGGGCTGCGCTCGATCCTGGAGCAGTCGCTGATGGACGTCATGTATGACTTGCCTAATTACAAGGGCGTGCAAAAGGTGGTGATCGATGAAAATACGATCAACGGCGATGCACCGCCGCTGCTGATGTATGAGGAGCAGCAGCCCAAGGTGGCAGGGTCTAACTGACGCGAGGGCTGCCAGAGTGGTCAGAGGTCGGCACCACACGGGCAGCAGGGCGGAAAAGGCCGTTCGCGTAGAAGCGAGCGGCTTTTTTTGTTTATTTCTACCGACGAGAGGGAGGAAACGCGGGTATGCTGTTTCAGAGGGGCCACCAAGTGCAGGTAGCGGCATCTGCCTGCCTTGATGAATCGATTGGCACGTATCTTGTAATCGATTCGGGCGGCCCAATTTACGCCTTAAATGACTGACTTGGGGAAAATGATGTCCGGAACACAACTCCTCCCGGCCGAGCCGATTCGCCTCCCACTGTTGCCGCTGCGCGACGTGGTGGTGTTTCCGCAC
This sequence comes from Cupriavidus nantongensis, assembly GCF_041726985.1. Lineage (GTDB taxonomy): Bacteria > Pseudomonadota > Gammaproteobacteria > Burkholderiales > Burkholderiaceae > Cupriavidus > Cupriavidus nantongensis_A. Next base: position 1,457,380 of record NZ_CP168303.1, read on the forward strand.
ATGGTGATCCCGCTGTTCGTGGGACGCCCAAAGTCCATCAAGGCGCTTGAGACTGCGATGGAGGCGGGCAAGAGCATCATGCTCGTGGCCCAGAAGACGGCGGCCAAGGACGAGCCGACCGCCGACGACCTGTACGAGGTCGGCTGCATCGCCAATATCCTGCAAATGCTGAAGCTGCCCGACGGTACCGTGAAGGTGCTGGTCGAGGGCACCCAGCGCGCAAACATCCGCGAGGTGAGCGAGGACGATTCGCACTTCATGTGCGAAGCCGTGCCGGTGCCGCCCGCACCTGGCGAAAGCGCCGAGACCGAGGCCCTGCGCCGCGCGATCGTGTCGCAGTTCGACCAGTACGTGAAGCTCAACAAGAAGATCCCGCCGGAGATCCTGACCTCGCTGTCGGGCATCGACGAGGCCGGGCGCCTGGCGGACACCATCGCCGCGCACCTGCCGATCAAGCTCGAGCAGAAGCAGAAGATCCTGGAGATGGTCAACGTGACCGAGCGCCTGGAAAGCCTGCTGTCGCAGCTCGAGGGCGAGATCGACATCCTGCAGGTCGAAAAGCGCATCCGTGGCCGCGTCAAGCGCCAGATGGAGAAGAGCCAGCGCGAGTACTACCTGAACGAGCAGGTCAAGGCCATCCAGAAGGAACTGGGCGAGGGCGAAGAAGGCGCCGACCTGGAAGAACTCGACAAGCGCATCAAGGCTGCGCGCATGCCGAAGGAAGCCAAGAAGAAGGCCGACGCCGAATTCAAGAAGCTCAAGCTGATGTCGCCGATGTCGGCCGAGGCCACCGTCGTGCGCAACTACATCGACACGCTGGTGAACCTGCCGTGGCGCAAGAAGAGCAAGGTCAACAACGACCTCGCCAACGCCGAGCGCGTGCTGGATGAAGACCACTACGGCCTGGAGAAGGTCAAGGAACGCATTCTCGAGTACCTCGCGGTGCAACAGCGCGTGGACAAGGTGAAGGCACCCATCCTCTGCCTGGTCGGGCCTCCCGGCGTGGGCAAGACCTCGCTCGGCCAGTCGGTGGCGCGCGCGACGAACCGCAAGTTCGTGCGCATGGCACTGGGTGGCGTGCGCGACGAGGCCGAGATCCGCGGCCACCGCCGGACCTACATCGGGTCGATGCCGGGCAAGATCCTGCAGAGCCTGTCCAAGGTCGGCGTGCGCAATCCGCTCTTCCTGCTCGATGAGATCGACAAGATGGGCCAGGATTTCCGCGGCGATCCGTCGTCGGCGCTGCTCGAGGTGCTGGATCCGGAACAGAACCACACGTTCCAGGACCACTACATCGAGGTCGACTTCGACCTGTCCGACGTGATGTTCGTGGCGACGTCGAACTCGCTGAACATTCCGCCGCCGCTGCTCGACCGTATGGAAGTGATCCGCCTGTCGGGTTACACCGAGGAAGAGAAGCTCAACATCGCCACGCGTTACCTGCTGCCGAAGCAGATCAAGAACAATGGTCTGAAGGCGGGCGAGATCGAGGTCACCGATGCGGCGATCCGCGACATCATCCGCTACTACACGCGCGAAGCCGGTGTGCGTTCGCTCGAGCGCGAGGTGTCCAAGATCGCCCGCAAGGCGGTCAAGCTGCTGCTGCTGAAGAAGGAGTCGGGCACGATCAAGGTCGATTCGGACAACCTCGACAAGTTCCTGGGCGTGCGCAAGTACGACTTCGGCCTGGCCGGCAAGGAAAACCAGGTGGGCCAGGTGACCGGGCTGGCGTGGACCGAGGTGGGCGGCGACCTGCTGACCATCGAAGCCGCGATCATGCCGGGCAAGGGCAACATCACCCGCACCGGTTCGCTGGGCGATGTGATGAAGGAGTCGGTCGAGGCCGCGCGTTCGGTGGTGCGTTCGCGGGCACGCCGCCTGGGCATCACGGATGAGATGTTCGAGAAGCGCGACATCCACATCCACGTGCCCGAAGGCGCCACGCCCAAGGACGGCCCGTCTGCGGGCGGTGCCATGACCACGGCGCTGGTGTCGGTACTGACCGGCATCCCGGTGCGCGCGGATGTCGCCATGACCGGCGAGATCACGCTGCGCGGCGAGGTGCTGCCGATCGGCGGCCTCAAGGAGAAGCTGCTGGCAGCCCACCGCGGCGGCATCAAGCTGGTGCTGATCCCCGAGGAAAACGTCAAGGACCTGGCCGAGATCCCGGACAACGTCAAGAACGCCATCGAGATCGTGCCGGTGCGCTGGATCGACAAGGTGCTGGAACTGGCGCTCGAGCGCAAGCCCGAGGCCCTGCCGGAAGAGGATGCCAAGCCCGCCGAGGTGGCGGACAAGGCCACGGCCAAGGTCGAGCGCCTGCACCACTGACGACGCCTCCGCCGCATGAACAAAACGCCGCAGGGCAGCGATGCCCGGCGGCGTTTTTTTTTGTCCGCGCGGGCCTTGGCAAACCGAAATCACATGTATTAAACTTGCGCCCTCGCAACGCAAACCACGGTATCCGCCGCGAGGTGCGGAGCGTTCAGCAAGTTGCAGGCAGACAGCCTGCGATGGTCGAGCGGGTGCTTAGCTCAGTTGGTAGAGCGGCGCCCTTACAAGGCGTAGGTCGGGGGTTCGAACCCCTCAGCACCCACCACCGCTCCACCAGCAAGAATCAAGGACTTAGAGCGATCTGGGTCCTTTTTTTATGCCGGTTTCACCACCCCGTATCCGGGCCAGAAAGATTCTCTACCACCCAACAAGGGCCCTCTACCACCCGCTCTAACACCCGAAAAGGCGTCGCTCGGCGGTAAGGAGGCGAGTCTATGGCAGGCAAAAAAGAGGTTGGAAACGGGAAATGGCAGTACACGTTCAAGCGTGCGGGTGTCCGGAGAAGCCGATCTATTTGACGTTCGACAGCGAGGAAGAGGGGGGACATCTATGCTCGCAAGCTCGAAGGGTTGCTCGAGCATGGAATCGTTCTCATTCGGACTCCGGACACCGGCCCGTCACGCCACTGCCAGCACCAGATTACGGTAGATCTCGCGCGCACCTTCCAGCTGCTCCAGCGCGATCGATTCATCGATGGTGTGGGCGTCCTCCTCGCAGCCCGGCCCCAGCCCGATGGTCGGGATCCGGCGCCGGCCCGCAGACTCGGAGCCATTGGTGCAGAAGGCCCACGTCCCTACCTGCGGTGCGCGGCCGGCTTGCGCGATAGCCCGCACGGCGGCCTGCACCAGCGGTGAGTTGTCCGGCTGGTGCCAGGCCGGCAGCCACCGCATCGGCCGGGCCGATTCACCGGTGAAGGTGCGGATTTCATCGTCCGACACGGCCAGCGTGAAATCACCCAGGCCAGCGGTGCGCAGGCAGGCGTCGATCTCGCCCAGTACACTTTCGCGCGTTTCGCCGTCCAGTGTGCGACGGTCGAAGCGGATCGTGGCCGATGTCGGGATCATCGAAATCGACGGGTAGGGGGACGATACGATATCCGTCGGCACCAGCAGTGCCGGCCCGAGCACCGGATCGGTCGGCAGGTGCAGGCTTTCCAGCGCAGTCAGTGCACGCGCGGCCGCGTGCAACGGGTTCACGCCAAGATGCGGCGTGGCCGCGTGCGCAGGTCTGCCGTGGAAGGTCAGCAGGATTTCGAGCCTGCCTTTCTGGCCGCGCTTGACCTGCAGCTTCGAGGGTTCGCAGATCACGACCGCCGCGGGCTGGCAGCGGTCCAGCACCGTCGCCAGGGCGTGCCCCTCGATGACTTCCTCGAGAACGCTGGCGGATACGGCAATGCGCCGGCGCAGCGGCCTTTCGCGCGCGGCCGCGGCGACGCCGCAGATGGCCGCGGCGATGCCGCCCTTCATGTCGGTGCTGCCGCGCCCGTACAGCCGGCCATCATGGATGGTGCCGCCGAACGGGTCGAAGCGCCACTGGCCGGTGACAGGCACGACATCCATATGGCCGTCGAAGAGCAGGGCGATCCCTGCTTCTTCGGGGCCAATGCAGCCGAGCACGCTGCCATTGCGGTCGGTGGTCACCGACGTGAAGCCGGCTTCGGTCATGCGGCGCGCCAGCAGCGCGGCCACGTCGCCTTCCCAGCCGGAGAGGCTGGGGACGCGCACCATCTCGCGCGTCAGCGCGATGACGTCGCTGAATTCCCCGAGTTCGCTGGGATCCATGTAAGTGGCAGGATTGCCGGGCTTGCTTATCGTCTGATCGATCATGATCGGAAGTCCTGTGGGTTAGCGTCTAGCGGTTGACCAGCGTGGCTGGCACGCGCAGCACTAGCAATGCGCCAATCACGGTGAACGAGGCCAGGAAGTACATACCCCAGTCGGTCGACCCGGTCAGGTCCTTGATCCAGCCGATCGCATAAGGGCTAGCGAAGGCGGCAAGTCCGGCGAACGAGTTGATCGCGGCGATGCCGGCTGCAGCACTGCGGCCTTCCAGGAACGCCGTCGGCAGGCTCCAGAACAGCGGCGAACACACCATGCAGCCGGCGGCCGCAACCGACAGCATGGCCACGGCAAGCGTTGGGTTGTGGCTGAACATCGTACTGAGCGCAAGGCCTGTGCCGCCGACCAGGAACGGGATGACCATATGCCAGCGGCGCTCGCGGGTGCGGTCCGAATGACGGCATACGAGGATCATCGACACGACGGCGCAGGCATTCGGAATGGCCGTCAGCAGGCCGACGTCCAGCAGTGAAACCACGCCGGTCGAGCGGATCACCGACGGAATCCAGAAGGCCAGGCCCGACAGGCTGGAAACCGTGCAGTAGCAGATTAGCGCCATGTGGATCACGCGGCGGTCGCGGAACAGCTTCAGAAGCGAGACGTGCTCGACCTTGGTGGTCTTCTCCACAGCGATGTTGCGCGCAAGCCGGTCCTTCTCGGCGGCGCTCAGCCAGCGGGCGTCGGTGATGCGGTCGTCGAGGAACCAGAGTACCGCCAGGCCCAGCACGATCGATGGAATTGCTTCGAGCACGAACATCCACTGCCAGCCGGAGAGGCCATGGTAGGTGTGCATTGCTTCCATGATCCAGCCCGACAGGGGGCCGCCGGGGATGCCGGCGAACGGCACCGCCGTCATGAACACGGCGATGACCTGTCCGCGGCGGTGCGACGGGAACCAGTAGGTCAGGTACAGGATGATGCCGGGGTAGAAGCCGGCCTCGGCGGCACCGAGCAGGAAGCGCAGGATGTAGAACTGCGTCGGCGTCTTGGTCAGCGCCATGGCGGCCGAGATGCAGGCCCACAGGATCATGATGCGCGCCAGCGTCTTCCTGGCGCCGATGCGGTGCATCAGCACATTGCTCGGCACCTCGAACAGGAAGTATCCGATGAAGAAGATGCCGGCGCCAAGGCCATACACCGTATCGCTGAACTTCAATTGGTCCAGCATCTGGAGCTTCGCAAAGCCGACGTTGACGCGGTCCAGGAAGGCCGCGATGTAGCAGGCCATCAGGAACGGCAGCAATCTCCAGGCTACCTTGCGGTAGAGCGCGTTGTCATACGCATCCATGGTGTCCGTCGTCGCCGCAGTCGTGGCCGCGTTGCGCAGGGTCTGCGCGGAGTGTAAAGAATCGCTCACTGTGTTCCTCCTTTGGATTTGGTGAGACAAAAACGCCCCCCTGCGGGCGCCCGGGAGCGCCTGCATCGTGGTTTTTTTATGGGTCTGGAAGAGGGGGCGGCTAGCGCTTTAGTCAGGCAGCCATGGCTTGCGGCGGCGTGGCGCCACGCTGGCTCGTGATGCGGCCGTAGGCCTCGGGGCGGCGGTGCCGTTCAAAATTGAAGGTCGTGCTCTTGTATGACTGGCACAGGTCCAGGTCGCAGCGAGCAATTGCCAACTCGTCGCCCTTGGTCGAACATGCCGCGACGATCTCGCCGGACGGCGCGATGATGCACGTGCCGCCGATCATCTCGCAGCCTTCTTCCTTGCCGCCCTTCGCCACGCCGACCACCCAAGTGCCGTTCTGGTAGGCGCCGGCCTGCATGACCAGATGGTTGTGGAACATCGACAGGTCGTCATGCTCGGGCGCGGGCGGATTGTGCACGGGCGTGTTGTAGCCAAGCAGGATCATCTCGGCGCCCTGCAGGCCCATGACGCGATAGGTTTCCGACCAGCGGCGGTCGTTGCACAGCGCCATGCCCATGACGCCCCCGAACCCCTGCCAGACGCCGAAGTCGTCGCCCGGTTCGAAGTAGCGCTTTTCCAGATGCTGGAACGCGCGCCACGGTTCGTGCTGGTCGTGGCCGGGCAGGTGGACCTTGCGGTACTTGCCAATGATCTTGCCGTCGCGTCCGACCAGGATCGCAGTGTTGTAGCGGCGCTCTACGCCTTGCTCGAGCGCCAGTTCCGCGTAGCCGAGATAGAAGCCGATGCCGAGCCGCGCCGCTGTTTCGAACAGGATGCGGGTTTCTGGTCCGGGCATTTCACGTTCGTAGAAGGAATTCAGTTCCTCGGGGTCTTCCATGAACCACCGCGGGAAGAACGTGGTCAAGGCGAGTTCCGGGAACACCACGAGGTGGCAGCCCATTTCATGGGCGTGGTGAAGGTGGGCCAGCAGGCGTGCGACGACGTCGCGGCGCGAATCGCTTCGCTGGATCGGGCCGAGCTGGGCTGCGGCGACGTGGACAAGGCGGGACATGATGGGGAGTCTCCTGTTATGCGGTAAATGTCAGGCGCTCAGGCCGTCAGGCGGCCAGTTCGAGCATCAGGTCGAGCAGCACGCCGGCGCCGGCCCCGATATCGTGGTCATGGGTCAGTTCGGCAACGTTGTGCGAGAGGCCGGCCACGCTTGGCACGAATATCATGCCGGCGGGGCACTGGCGGGCGAGGATCTGCGCATCATGCCCGGCGCCGCTGGGCATGCGCCGCACACTGTGGCCGTGGCGGCGCGCGATGGCCTCGACGCGGGCGACCATGCCCTCGTCGAAGGCTACCGGCGCGAAGTCAGCGAGCGTGCGCTGGGACAGCCGTACGCCCTCGGCCTTCGCCACTTCGCCGGCGAAGGCGTGGGTGCGCGCGATCGCGTCGGCGAGCACGGCGCCGTCGGTATTGCGCAGGTCCACCGTGAACACCGCGCGGTTGGGAATCACGTTGACGAGGTTCGGGAAGAACTGCACCTGGCCGACCGTCGCGAGTTGCGCCCCGCCTAGTTCCCGCGACAGGTCGCGTACGAAGCAGGCCACGCGCGCGGCGACTAGCCCGGCATCATGGCGCAACCGCATCGGGGTCGTGCCGGCATGGTTCGACGTGCCTTCGATGGTGAACTCGGTCCAGTGGATGCCTTGTACACCGGTCACGGCGCCAATGGTGACGTCCTCATGCTCTTGCACAGGGCCCTGTTCCACATGCAGCTCGACAAAGGCATGGACCTGGTTGCAGCCCACTGGCGCAGGACCGGCGTAGCCGATGCGGGCGAGGTTCTCGCCAACCGTGGTGCCGTCGATGCCGCGCGTATTCAAGGCCTGCTGCAGCGGCAGATCGCCCTGGTAGACAAGGCTGCCCATCATGTCGGGGGCAAAGCGCGCGCCTTCTTCGTTGGTGAAGAACGCGACCGCGAGCGGACGGCGCGTGACGATGCCAGCATCGTCGAGCGCGGCCATCACTTCCAGGCCGGCGAGCACGCCGAGGTTGCCGTCATAGCGCCCGCCAGTACGCACGGTGTCGATGTGCGAGCCAGTCATGACCGGAGGCAGGTCTTCCTGTCCGGCGCGTACACCGACCACGTTGCCGATGCCGTCGATGCTGACCGAGAGACCCAGTTCGCGCATCCACGACACCACAAGGTCGCGCCCGGCGCGGTCCTCGTCGGTCAGCGCAAGCCGGCAGACGCCACCGCCGTCGATGGCGCCGACTTCGCCTAGCGCGGCGATCCGGCGCAGCAGACGGGGCAGGTCGATCCGCGCCACCCGCTGGAGGTCGTGGTTCGAGTTCATGCCGATATCCTTACGTCTTCGGGCAGGCGGCCGACGATGCGCTCATACAGCGCGACATCGGTGGCGCCTTCGCTGCCGAACACAAGCACGCGGCTGTCTGCGTTGAGGCCGAGCGCGTCGCGCGTGGCGGGATCGGCGAGCGCGCCGAGACAGCCCGCCAGGCCGGCGACGGCCGATTCGCCAGCGACGACCGGTGCGTCCCCATAGGGGCTGTCGGCGAGGAGGCGCACGCTGTCGAGTGCCGATGCATCGTCGATAGTCAGGAACGCATGCGCGCCCGGATGCAGGATCTCCCAGGCCAGCAGCGACACTTCGCCGCAGGCCAGGCCCGCCATCACGGTATCGAGATCGCCATGCACCGCCACGGGCTTGCCGGCGCGCGCGCTTTCGTACAGGCACGCGGCCTTGTCCGGTTCCACCACGATAAAGCGCGGGCGCGCGTCGCCCAGCACTTCCCAGAAGTGCGCGCACACGGCAGCGGCCAAGCCACCCACGCCGCCTTGCAGAAACACGTGGGTCGGAAGCTGGCCCGCCGGCATCTGCTGCAGCGCTTCATCGGCCATCACGGCGTACCCCTGCATCACGTCCTTTGGCACTTCCATATAGCCTTCGTACGAGGTGTCGGACACCACGAAGCGGCCCAGCCGAGCCGCGTCTTCCGCGGCCTGGCGCACGGAGTCGTCATAGTTGCCGGCGGTGCGGACCACTTGCGCACCGTATTGCTCGATGGCTTCCTTGCGGCCTTCGCTGACGGTGGCGTGGATATAGATCACGCACTGGCAGCCGAAGCGCTGGGCGCCCCAGGCCACCGAGCGACCGTGGTTGCCATCGGTCGCGCAGGTCACGGTGATGTCGCGCACCACGTCGGCATAGCGGCCGGCGAGCAGGTCGTCGAACGATACGTCGGCGACGCCGAGCCGGCTGCCGATCTCGCGCACCAGCAACCGGCTGACCGCATACGCGCCGCCCAGTGCCTTGAAGCTGCCCAGCCCGAAGCGACCACCTTCATCCTTGTAGAGGATTTGCGCGATACCGGCCGCGCGGGCGAGGCCATCGAGTGAGACCAGCGGCGTCGGCGCGTAGCCCGGCCAGCGGCGGATCTGCGTGGCGGCGCGGGCAAAGGCGTCGCCACCGAGCACTGCCTGCTGGCGCGCGCCGTACGGTGTGCCGGGGCGGGCGCCCGGGTTCAGCGCGCATTGCAGCTTCAGGTTGGGGAGCGGGTGGTTCAAGACAGTCTCCTTGGTTCGGGTTGGTTCAGCTAGCGATGGAGGTCGCCGTAGTGGTCATGCAGCGACTCGATCTCTTCGAGCCGCTCGCGCGCCGCGTCGCCGAGGACGAGCGCGAGATTCGTGCAAAGATGGTTGATCAGGCTGACGGCAGCGACATAGGAGTCGAATACCGCCGCGCCATGATTGACGCAGCGAAGCACCACGTCGGAACGCGCGGGCAGGTCAGTGGCACTCGGGTCGGTCAGTATCACGACCTTGGCGCCGACGCGGTTGGCGTGCGCGACCATCGGCCACAGCAGCGTCACGCGGCGGCGGAAGTCCATCACCAGCAGCACGTCTCCCGCGCCGAGGTCGGCTAGGTCTTCGGCAAGGTTCAGCCCGGCGCCCGGGGCCAGCGTCACGCCCGGACGCAACTGCGTGAGCAGCGCCCACGCGTATTGCGCCAGTACGCGGCCGTTGCGAAACCCCGCAATGAAGACGCGCTTCGATTCGGCGAACAGCGCAACGGCACGTTCGACGTCGGCCACGTTCAGCCTGTCGAAGGTCTGCGCCAGATTCTGTAGGTCGTTGGAGAGATGACGCGCCAGCGGCGTCTGGTCTTCCGACGGGGCCTGCACGCCAGCCAGTTCATACAGCGGCGAGCCCCGGTCAGCTTCATCGCGCACCAACGCCCGGACCTCGTTGAAGTTCTCATAGCCAAGTCGGCGGAAGAAGCGCCCGGCCGTCGCCTTCGAAACGCCGGCCTTATGCGCAAGTTCCGTGGCCGAATAAGCGGCGAGGTTGCCGATGCACTCCAGGGTGACGGCTGCCAGGCGGCGTTCGCTTTCGGTGAGCTGTTCGTTCAGGGCGAGGATCTTGTCTTGCAACGATGAGGTCATAATCAAGTCCGAGTGAAACTTCGGTTTCATAAATATAGGTGTATGAAATTTTGGTGTCAATCAAAAGAAAGCATGAAACCAAAGTTTCAGGATATGGGTTTTTGTGCACATGGAGGAGTGCTGGCGCTCCGAGGGACCAATGAGGCACCTTGCGCGCGCGGCTTTACCCCGGCCGGTTTGGCGACGCGTCCTCGCGATTTCATCGTGGTTGGGGCCACGTGGGCAGGCTGCGTGGTCGAGCTACCCGCCACTGCGCTTGACGGCCACCTCCGGAGTGATCCGTCTACGGCTCGCCGTCCGTGCCAAATACCGGCCCAGGAGCTCATCGAGCGTGATATTAATTGTTGATCCCAAATCAAGACAGTTTGGTCAATAGGCCACTTTCTGCGCAAAAGTAAAACGGGCACACTGCGTTCCATTCGTTTCCTCTTTCACGCCTTCGCAGGCGACCAGCCATGAACGCATCGACCCATCGCCCGCCATTTGCCGGCAAGACGTTTAAAGTCCGCTACGCCGGGCTCACCGCGATCAACGCCTATGCCGAAGACGGCGTCCATATGCGCTACGAGATCACCGAAGGCGACTTCGCCGGTGCCATCGGCGAAGTCGCCTACACGTGGCAGCACGTCGCCGGCGAGATCTATGCGATCTCATGGCAGGAGGCTGACCGGGCCACTGTTGTCCACCTGGACGACTTTGCCGCCGGCACTTCGCGTTCGTACTTCACTGCGCCGTCGCTGGACTTCTATCGGCTCGAGGGCAGCTTGCGCGCGCTCTGAGCGCGGTTCGAAGCCTGTTCGATGCCAGTTCCTGGCGGCCGTCCCTATTTGATTTGAGATCCAATTCGATGATGAAGAACACTTTCGCAAAACTTGCGCTGACCGTCATCCTGCCGCTTGCCATGCACGCTGCCTCCGCGGCGGACTGGCAGCAGTCCGCCTACGGCCCGGACGACGAAATCGGTGCGGCGAACCTGCTGACCCCGAATGTGGTCAGGCAGGCCGTCACGCTGGTGAAGACGGGCAAGACCTATCCGCTGGCCGTACCGGTGGGTAAGGACCTGCCCGCGTTCCGCCACCGCAGCTTCCGGCTCTACAACGTGCAGGTGGGCCAGCAGGCAGGCAAGTCGCTGGGGCCCAACAAGTTCACCTTTAACGACGAACTCGTGAACGCCTGGACGGGTGTCGGCACCCAGCTCAATGGCATCGGACACATCGGCATCGACAACGTCTACTACAACGGCAACAAGGTGGCCGACTTTGTCACCGTCGACGGCGTGAAGAAGCTCGGTGTCGAGAAGGTGCCGCCGATCGTCACCCGGGGCGTGGTGCTAGACATGACCGCGCACTATGGCAAGGCGATCGTCCCCGGCGGTACAGAGTTCACGGTCGCCGACATCCAGGCCGTGCTCAGGAAAGAGGGCCTGACCCTGCGCAAGGGGGATGTGGTGCTCTTCAACACGGGGTGGCTGGAGCTGATCGGCAAGGACAGCAAGCAGTTTCTCGAGGTGGAACCCGGCATCGGCATGGAAGCCGCACAGTGGCTGGCAGACCAGGGCATCGTCGCATTTGGCGGCGACACGTGGGCCTCCGAGGTCTATCCGAATCCACGCGGCAATGAGGAATTCCCGGTCAACCAGTACATGCTGGCCAAGCGCGGTATCTACAACTTGGAACTAGTCGACAGCCGCGCCCTCGTGCGGGACAAGGCATGGGAGTTTCTCTTTGTGCTCGGCCAGCCGCTGTACGTGGGTTCCACACAAGTCAACGTCAATCCTGTGGCCATCCGATGAATACGAATACGAATACGGCTCGCGCAAGCCGTTTTCGCCAGCCGAAACCTGAAGCCTCGCTGCACCTCCTTCGGTGGAAGGCGGACGTTGGCTTGCGGGGGACTGCGTGATTTGGCGCCGATTAGCAGGACTCGAGCTTGGCAGATGTGCAATTTGCATCTGCCAAGCCGCATAGAAGAGTACTTAGTGCGTATCGCGCAGCCCGAGCACATTGGCACCGATACGCGGATCGGTGCCACGTTCAAGTAGCTGTGGATGCGCGATGATGGTTACCTCCAGCGATCCGGTGCCGACTTCCATCGACAGGATATGGCCGCCATAGGTGTCGAAACTGCTGTCTCCGGCCACGCCGTGCGCATGGATCGACGGCTTGCCTTCCTTCCACGCCAGGCTGCCGACGATGCTGGCCATCTCCACATTGCGGAAGGTGCGCGGGTTGAACTGCTTTTTCCCGGCATCCCAGAAGCCGAACGTGACGTTGGCGAAGCCGATCGCCGACAGGCTCGCGCTGGGCACCTTCTCGCAGATGGCAAAGGCTTCGATCTGCTCGAACACGTTGTCGCCCATGCGCAGCACCAGCAGGTAGCCGGTGGGGGTCTTGATGTAGCGCGGCACGCTGTCACGCGGGTAGTTGGGGTTCTGGGCCCGGGCGTCCAGTGCCGCCTTGCATTGGGCGGATGAAGCCGGCTGCGCCACGGCTGGCGCGGGCAGCAGGGCGGCTGCGCCGACGGCGCTGGCAGATGCGAGGATGGCGAGCGCCTGGCGGGCGCGCAGTGTTTTGCGAAGGATCATCGGTTGTCTCCTGTCTGGTTTGTTTGCGGTTGGGTTTGTGGCTACGGCAAGAAAATTTACGAAGCAGGCGGATGCGGCGGCAGCAGGATGTCCTTGCCCACTGTTCGGATGTCGGTGTGGCCGCAGAAGGCCATGGTCAGGTCGAGTTCCTTGCGGATGATCTCCAGCGCGCGCGTCACGCCGGCCTGTCCCATGGCGCCCAATCCATACAGCATGGGCCGGCCGATATAGACGCCTTTGGCGCCAAGGGCGACCGCCTTGAGCACGTCCTGCCCGGAACGGATGCCGCCGTCCATATGGACTTCGATGCGGTCGCCCACGGCCTCGGCGATGGCAGGCAAGGCGCGGATCGACGCCGGCGCGCCGTCGAGCTGGCGGCCGCCGTGGTTGGACACGATCAGCGCATCCGCGCCCGACTGGCAGGCCAGGCGCGCATCCTCGACGTCCTGGATGCCCTTGAGCACCAGTTTGCCGGGCCAGCGGCGGCGGATCCAGGCCACGTCGTCCCAGTCCAGCGTCGGGTCGTACTGGCGGCTCGACCAGTCGGCCAGCGAGGTCATGTCGTCGACGCCCTGCACATGGCCGATGATGTTGCCGAAGCTGCGGCGGCGCGTGCCCAGCATGCCCAGGCACCAGCGCGGCTTGCCCATCATGTTGAGCAGGTTCCAGGGTGTCAGGCGCGGCGGCGCGGACAGGCCGTTGCGCAGGTCCTTGTGGCGTTGCGCGCTGACCGGCAGGTCCAGCGTCAACACCAGCGCCGGGCAGCCCGCGGCGCGGGCGCGATCCATCAGGCGTTCGACGAAGGCGCGGTCGCGCATCACATAGAGCTGGAACCAGAACGGATGGCCGCCGGTGGCCTCGGCCACGTCCTCGATCGAGCAGATGCTGACCGTGGACAGCGTGAACGGCACGCCGAAAGCGCGCGCGGCGCGGGCGGCCAGGATCTCGCCGTCGGCGTGCTGCATGCCGGCCAGCCCGGTCGGGGCGATCGCCACCGGCATGGCCACGTCCTGGCCCAGCATCCGCGTGGCGATGCGGCGCTCGCCGATATCCACGGCCACGCGCTGGCGCAGCAGGATGCGGCCGAACTCGCGCTGGTTGGCGCGGTAGGTGGATTCGGTCCACGAACCGGAGTCGGCGTACTCGTAGAACATGCGCGGTACCCGCTGCCGGGCGAGCCGGCGCAGGTCCTCGATCTCGTTGATGGATGACATCCTGTGTCCTGCAAGGAGAAGAAGCGGAACGATGGTGGGCTCAATGCAGCCATGCGGCCGGCACGAGGATCAGTTGCGGGAACAGCACGAACAGGAACATCAACGCGGTCAGGCTCAGCAGGAACGGCCAGACCCCGCCGATCACGCTGTCGAGGCTGCAGCGGGAAGTGCCCGCCACGACGTTGAGCACCGTGCCCACCGGCGGCGTCAGCAGGCCGATGGCGTTGTTGAGCACGAACATCACGCCGAAATACACCGGGTCGATGCCCGCCTTGGTGATCACCGGCATCAGGATCGGCGTCATGATCAGCACCGTCGGCATCAGGTCGAGCGCGGTGCCGACCACGATCACCAGGATCATGATGACCAGCATCAGCAGGATCTTGTTGTCGATGAAGGGTTCGAGCAGGTCGGTCACCTGCGCCGGGATATTGGCGATGGTGATCAACCATGCCGACACCAGTGCGCAGGCCACCAGGAACAGCACCGTGCTGGAAGTCTTGGCCGCGGTGACGATCAGCTCCGGCAGCGCGCGCAGCTTCAGTTCGCCGTAGACGAAGCGGCCCACCACCATGGCGTAGACCACCGCCACCACCGCCGCCTCGGTCGGCGTGAACGCGCCGATCTTCATGCCGCCGATAATCACCACCGGCAGCACCAGGGCCCAGATGCCATCTAAGGCGGCCTTGACCAGGCGACGCGCGTTGAACGGCTCGGGGGGCGCGAGCTTTTCCTTGCGCGCGCAGAAGTGCCAGGTGACGGCGAGCGTCAGCGCCATCATCGCGCCGGGCGCGATGCCGGCGAGGAACAGCTTGGTGATCGACACCTGCGCCACCACGCCGAACACCACGATGGCGATCGACGGCGGGATCACCGGCGCGATGATGCCGCCCGCCGCGATCAGGCCCGCCGCGCGCGGCACGTTATAGCCCGCATTGCGCATCATCGGGATCAGCAGCGCGGCGACCGCGGCGGTATCGGCCACCGCGGAGCCGGAGATGCTGGCCACCACCGTCGCGGCGATGATCGCCACATAGCCCAGTCCGCCACGGACGTGCCCGACCGCTGCGTCGGCGACGCGGACGATGCGCCGCGACAGCCCGCCGGCGTTCATCAGTTCGCCCGCCAGCATGAAGAACGGCACCGCCATCAGCGGATAGTTGTTGACGCCCTCGAGCATGTTCTGCGCGAGGATCTGCGTATCGAAATTGCCCAGGTGCAGCATCAGCGCGACCCCGGACGCGAGCAGCGCGAAGGCGATGGGCATGCCGAGCGACATCGCGCCCAGCAGCGAGCCGACAAAGACAAAGATGGTCATGACGGGCTCCCTGCGCTTATTCGCCGGAGGTGCCGGACTGAGGCACCAGTTCATGCTGCGCCATGCGGCCGCTGGCCAGGCGCCACAGGCCGTGCAGCAGCATCGCCGCCATGCCGACGCTGCACACCAGCAGGCAGGCATAGACCACGCCGAGCGGCACGCCGGTAACGGGGGCGCGGTCGTCCATGCCGATTGCTACCAGTTGCCACGCGCCGTGGGCCAGCAGCAGGCAGCAGCCCAGGGCGCCTGCGTCGGCGAGCAGGCGGCAGGCACGCTGGCCGTTCTCGCCCAGCCGCGATACCACGGTGGACATGCCCAGGTGGGCCTTGTCATGCATGACCAGCAGGGCGCCGGTCAGCGTCAGCCACATGAAGACGAAGCGCGAGGCTTCCTCGGAGAAGGCAATGCCGGAATTGAAGACGTAGCGCAGGACCACGTTGCCAAAGACCAGCACGATCATGGTGGCCATCATGGCGACCATCGCGCCCTGGATCAGGCGCAGCGTAATTCGATTCATGATTCGGAACTCCTGGATGGATCGGGCGTCAGCGCAGGCGTGGCGCGGCGGCCGCGATCCGGTAAAAGCGCATGGCGTTGTCGTGCCACACCGCCTGCGCGGCGGCGCCGGGCAGGTCTTCCAGCGCGGCGGCGACGGTATTGACGATTTCATGCAGCGACGCGCGCAGCCCCGACACGGGCAGGTTGCTGGCGAACATGCAGCGCTGCCAGCCGAAGATCTCCAGCGCCTGGCGGATCACGCCGACATTGCCGGCGCGGTCCCACGCCGCATGCGGCAGGCCGAACTCGGACAGCTTCAGGTGCACGCCTGGCAGGCTGGCCAATGCCGCCAGGCCGCGGCGCCAGCCGGACAGGCCGGCCTCGGTGCGGTCCCACGGCAGGCCGGCGTGTTCCACCACCACGGCCAGGCCGGGCACCGCCGCGATCGCCTCGGCGGCTTCCTCCAGGTGCCACCATGGCACCCGCAGGTCCCACGCCAGGCCTTGCTCGGCCAGCCGCTGCAGGCCGGACCGCCAGCGCGGATCCTGCAGCGTGCCGGGCTGGCCGCGCACGCTGCCATCCGCCGTCCGGCTGGTGCGCGGCTTGCACCGCAAGCCCCGCACCAGCGGGAAGGCCTGGTGCGCGCGCAGCTGTGCCGCCAGCGTGTCGCTGTTGAAATCGGCATGCGCCACCACCGCGTTGGGAAAACCGTGGCGCGCGTGGACCTGGTGCAGCCACGCGGTCTCCGCCACCGACTCGTCCGCATGACGTTCGGCTTCCACGTGGACGCTGGCGGCGAGCGGCAGGCCGTCCCACTGGCGCAGGTAGTCGGTGGGATCGAAGTCCTGCCGCAACGCGGTGTAGTCGCCAAGGAAGAAGGCGGCAGGGTCGTACCCCTCCTGCAGCCACGGGTGGCGCGCGGAGCCGAGCCGCCACAGGTGGTGGTGGGCATCGACGATGGCGGCGGGGATGGCAGGCATCGCGTGCTCCTAGCGCTGGGCGTCCATGGCGCGCAGCACGGCGTCGCCGTTCTTCTGCACGAACAGCTGGCGCGTTTCCTCGCGCACCACCTTGCGGATGCCGGCGTTGTCGGGATGCTCGTTGACCTGCACGCCCCGGGCGCGCAGCGTGGCGATGGCCGCGGCCTCGTTGTCGGCGTTGAGTTTGCGCTGGTAGGTGGCGGCGGCGGCGGCCTCTTCCAGCAGCACCTTCTGGTGCTCGGGCCTGAGCGCGTCGAACTTCGCCTTGTTCATCAGCACCACCAGCGCGGTATAGGCGTGGCGCGTCATCGACACGTACTTCTGCACCTCGTACATCTTGGCCGACACCATCAGCGTGGGCGGATTCTCCTGCCCATCGACCGCACCGGATTCCAGCGCGCCGAAGACCTCCGCGAACGGCATCGGCTGCGGGCTCGCGCCCAGCAACTGGAAAGCCTTGATATGCGACGGGTTGGGCGTGGTGCGGATCTTCAGGCCGCGGATGTCCTCGGCCTTGTTGACCGGGCGCTTGTTATTGCCCAGGCTGCGGAAGCCGATCTCCCAGAACGCCAGGCCCTTGATGCGGTGGGCGCCCAGTTCATCCAGCAGCGAGCGGCCGACGGCGCCGTCCAGCACCTTGTAGGCCGAGGGGCCGTCCTCGAACTGGTAGGGCAGGTCGAGCACGTTCAGGCGCGGCGCCAGGCCTGTGACAAAGGGATTGCCGGTGGCGCCGATATCGATGGTGCCGCTGCGCACGCCGGTGACCAGCGTGGTGTCGTTGCCGAGCTGGCTGTTGGCGAAGACCTGGATCTCGACGCCGCCCTGGGTGCGCTCCTTGACCTTCTTGCTGAAGGCGAGCGCGGCCTGGTGCTGCGAATCGGTTTCCGGAACGGTGTGGGCGAAGCGCAGCTTCACCGGTGCCTGTGCCTGTGCCACGCCGGCAACGGACAATAGCGCTGCCAGCACGATATGCGGGATAACGTGTTTCATGGTGTCTCCTGGGTTTGTCATGCGGCCCGGTCGATGTGTGCCGGGCTCTGGGGTGCCCCGTGCGGGGGCGGATATCAGGGCGGCGGATGCAGCAGCCCGCGCCGGGCCAGGCTGGCCATCAGCGCGCCGATGCCGAAGGTCCACGGCGGCAGCGCGTCGCTGGTGCCGACCCAGTTCACCAGGCCGCCGAGGCGCGGCGCGGAGATGCTGACGCGGTCGCCGAGGTGATGGGTAAAGCCGGCGCCGGGCGCATCGCGGTCCTGCACCGGCGCGAACAGCGTGCCGCAGAACAGCATCATGCCGTCGGGATACTGGTGGTGCGCGCCCATCGCATGCGCCACCAGTTCCTGCGGCGCACGGCTGATCTGCGTCATCGCGCTGGCGCCATGCAGCACGAAGCCATCCTCGCCTTCGATGGTCAGGTCGATCTCGGTACGCGCGATCTCGTCGATGCCGAAATGCGCATCGCACAGCCGTATCCACGGGCCGATGCCGCAGGACGCGTTGTTGTCCTTGGCCTTGCCCAGCAGCAGCGCGCTGCGGCCTTCGAAGTCGCGCAGGTTGACATCGTTGCCCAGCGCTGCGCCGACGATCTCGCCGCGTGGCGATACCGCCAGCACCACCTCCGGCTCGGGGTTGTTCCAGGTCGAGGCCGGATGCAGGCCGACATCCACTCCGGTGCCCACCGACGACAGCGGCGCGGCTTTGGTGAAAATCTCCGCGTCCGGGCCGATGCCGACTTCCAGGTATTGCGACCACAACCCCTGCGCGACCAGCACTTCCTTGATGCGCATGGCCTCGGGCGAGCCCGGGCGGATCGAGGCGAAGCCCGTGCCGACGATGGCGCCGACACTCTCGCGCACGGCGGCGGCACTGGCCGCGTCGCCGCGCGCGCGCTCCTCGATCACGCGCTCGACCAGGCTGGCCGCAAAGGTCACGCCGGCGGCCTTGACCACCTGCAGGTCGTTCGGCGCCAGCAGGTGGCGGTGTTCCGGGTCCGGCCCATGCGCGCAGGTCGCGTCGAGCCAGTCCTGCAGCGGCCCCAGCGACGGCCCGGTGGCCTGCCGCACGCGATCGGCGCAGTCGCGCAGCGCGAGCAGGCCGGCAATGGTGGGCGCGGTCGCCGTGATATCGAACAGTTCCGCGCCACGCACCACCACCGTCACGGGGCCGCCGTGCGGGCCGGGCAGCCACGCGCGGCCCACCAGCAAGGCGCGCTCGGCGTCGCGCGGCAGGGTTTCTTCAACCGAGATGCGTCGTGTCATGTCACACCTTGACGTTGGCGTCCTTGACCACGCGCGCCCACTTGGCGCGCTCCGTGGCGATGAACTGCGCGAAGCGAGCAGCGCTGCCGCCGCCATCCTCGGCACCGAAGCCGGCCAGCTTGCCCGCCACGTCGGGCAGCGCCAGCACCTTGTTCAGGTCCGCATTCATGCGCTGGACCATCGGCGCAGGCAGCCCGGCGGGGCCGACCAGCCCGTACCAGGTGCCGGCATCGAAGCCGGGAAAGCCTGATTCCGCCAGCGTCGGTACATTGGGATAGCTGGCTGCGCGGCGCGTGCGCGTCTGCGCGATCGCCATCACCTTGCCGCCCTGGATCTGCGGCGTGGCCGAGGTCATGGTCTCGAAGCTGAAGTCGATCTGGCCGCCGATCAGGTCGGTCAGCATCGGCGCCGAGCCGCGGTACGGCACGTGCAGCGCATCCACGCCGGCGCGCAGCTTGAACATCTCCAGCGCCAGGTGCTGCGCCGCGCCGGCGCCGGACGAGCCGAAGGTGATCTTGCCCGGCTGGCTGCGGCACAGGGCGACCACGTCGGCCACCGAGCGTGCCCGTCCGCCGGTATGGCAGATCAGCAGGTTGGGCGTGACGCCGACCAGCATGACCGGCGTGAAGTCCTTTTCCACCGAGTAGCCCAGTTTCGGGTACAGGCTGGGCGCGATGGCATGGTTGCTGATGTTGGTCATCAGCAGCGTGGCGCCGTCCGGCGCCTGGCGCGCGGTGTACTCGGCGGCGACCACGCCGGCGGCGCCGGGCCGGTTCTCGACGATGACCGAGACCCGCCACAGCGCCGACAGCTGCTGCGCGAGCACGCGCGCCATCACATCGGTGCCGCCGCCCGGGGGGAAACCCACGATGATGCGGATCGGGCCGGTCGGCAATGCCTGGGACCTGGCTGCCAGCGGCGTGGCCAATGTGGCCGCGCCCGCGCACAGGAAGGTGCGACGTCGCATGCGTTGTCTCCTGATGTTGTTGTTGGGGATGCGTCGGTCTTACAGCGAGGCCTGGAGCAGCCCGAGGTAGTCCTCGGCGCTGGCTTCGCGCGGGTTGGTCTTGTGGCAGTGATCGGCCAGGGCGTAGTCGACAACCCGCGGGAACAGGTCCGGATCGACGCCCATCTCGCGCAGGCACGCGGGCAGGCCCAGGCGCCGGTTCATGCCGGTGATGGCCGGAGCGACAGCGTCCGCATCGGCCAGTCCCATCGCCTGAGCGATGCGGGCCAGCTTGTCGTCGGTGCGCATCGACGGCGCCTCGGCGTTGAAGCGGATCACCGCGGGCAGCAGCACGGCGTTCAGCGTGCCGTGGTGCAGCGTCGGCATCAGCCCGCCGAGCGCATGGCTCAGGCTGTGCACGCAGCCCAGCCCCTTCTGGAACGCGAGCGCGCCCTGCATCGATGCGCTCATCATCGCCAGGCGCGCGGCACGGTCCTGCGGCTCCCGGCGTGCGCGCTCGATGTGCAGCCAGGCGCGGCGCAGGCCGTCGAGCGCGATGCCGTCGGCGGGCGGGTTGAAGGCCGGCGCCATGAAGGTTTCCAGGCAATGGGCGATGGCATCCATGCCGGTGGCCGCGGTCAGCATCGGCGGCAGGCCCAGCGTCAGCTCAGGATCGCAGATCGCCACGCGCGGCACCAGGTAGGGCGACAACACGCCGACCTTGCGGCCGTCGTCGAGGATCAGCACCGCGCCGCGGCCGACCTCGCTGCCGGTGCCGGCGGTGGTGGGGATCGCGATCACCGGTGCGGTGGCCGCCGTGATCCGCGTCACGCCGCCCTCGATCGCGGCGAACTGGCGCAGCGGCCCGTCGTGGGTGGCGCAGACCGCGACCCCCTTGGCCAGGTCGATCGGCGAGCCGCCGCCCACCGCGATGATGCCGTCGCAACGGTACTCGCCATAGAGGCGCGTGGCCTCGCGCATGGCGGCCTCGGTCGGGTTGGACGGCGTGCCGTCGAAGATCACCGCCTCGCAGCCGGGGCGCAGCTGCTCCAGTACGCGCTGCACGATGCCGGCGGCCTTGACGCCGGCGTCGGTGACCACCAGCGGGCGCGTGATGCCGATGCGCTCGCATTCCTGGGCCAGCAGCCCGATCGCGCCGAAGTCGATCTGGATCTGGGTGATGTAGTTGATCAGGGCCATCTTGTCTCCATGCTGTGTGGGGGTGTGCCGGGTGCCGCGGGATATGCGGGGCAGGCCGGCTGCATTGGTGACGAAGTCTAGGAACAAGGCCCGCGGGTCACAACGTGGAATTACTTGAAGTCAGCCCAAGAAAAACTCACAGCAGCGAACGCCTAGTTTTTCTTGAAGCGGTGCTGAGATTTTCTCGTTTTGCGGCGCGCGGCGCGGGCCCTAGACTGGCGCAGACCAGCCGGATTCCGGACCACCGCCCGCTGCCGGGCCTCCTCCACACCAACGACAACCATGAGACAACCAATCCTGATCGAGCGCGACGCCCAGGTCGCCACCATCACGCTGAACAATCCGGACAAGCTCAATGCCATGGATCTGTCCATGTGGCAGGGCCTGACCGAAGCCATCCAGAGCCTGTCGGCCGACGACACGCTGCGCTGCGTGGTGCTGCGCGGCGCCGGCGACAAGGCCTTCGCCGCCGGCGCCGACATCGCCGAGTTCGACACCATGCGCGCCAACGCCGCGCAGGCGCAGCAGTATGGCGAGATCACCAACGCCACCATGCGCGCCATCGCCGAATGCCGGCATCCGACCATCGCGCTGATCCAGGGTGCGTGCGTCGGCGGCGGGCTGGAAATCGCGTCGATGTGCGACCTGCGCATCTGCGGCAAGTCGAGCCGCTTCGGCGTGCCGGTCAACCGGCTCGGGCTGGTGATGTCGTATGGCGAACTGGGCGGGCTGGTCGCGCTGGCGGGGCCGGCGACCGCACTCGAGATCGTGCTGGAAGGCCGCGTGTTCGACGCCGACGAGGCCCTGCACAAGGGCCTGGTCAATCGCGTGGTGGCGGACGAGGCCGTGGCGGACGAAGCCTACGCGGCGGCACGGCGCATTGCCGCCGGCGCGCCGCTGGTGGCGCGCTGGCACAAGCAGTTCGTGCGCAGGCTGCTCGATCCGACGCCGCTGCGTCCGGAAGAGCATGCCGAGTCCTATGCCTGCTTCGATACCGAGGATTTCCGTATCGGGCACCGCGCCTTTATCGACAAGGCCCGGCCGCAATTCGTGGGCCGTTGAAAGCACCTTCTTTCCAATTACCGCGGCGCCGCGATGCCATGCGGCTGCCCAACCTCAGGTGGTATCGATGAATTTGCCGTTATCGAAAATCAAGGTCCTCGACGTCAGCCAGATCATGGCCGGTCCGTTCTGCTGCATGCTGCTGGGCGACATGGGCGCCGACGTCATCAAGGTCGAGGCGCCGGGTGCCGGCGACCAGACCCGCAAGTCGATGGGCTTCCGGCTCAAGGGCGATGACAGCGGCGGCTTCCTGGCGCTGAACCGCAACAAGCGCAGTGTCGAGATCGACTTGAAGAACCCCGCCGGGCTGGAAGCCTTCTATGAACTGGTGCACGGCGCCGACGTGCTGGTGGAAAACAACCGTCCGGGCGTGGCCGCGCGCCTGAAGATCGACTATGCGGTGCTGCGCGAGATCAATCCGCGCCTGGTCTACGCCAGCATCTCTGGCTTTGGCCAGACCGGGCCGTGGTCGCGGCGCCCGGGGCTGGACCTGATCGCGCAGGCCATGTCGGGCGTGATGAGCGTGATGGGCCATCCGGACGCGCCGCCGGTCAAGGCCAGCGTGCCGATCGCCGACCTGGGGGCCGGGCTGTTTACCGCCTATGGCGTGCTCAGCGCGCTGATGGGGCGCGAGCATACCGGGCAGGGGCAATACGTGGATGCGTCGCTGTTCGAGACGGCGCTGGGACTGTCGGTATGGGAGTCGGCCGAGTTCTGGGGCACCGGCGAGGTGCCGGTGCCGATCGGCAGCGCCAACCGCATGAGCGCGCCGTACCAGGCGGTGCGGGCCGCCGACCGGCACTTTGTCATTGGCGCGGCCAACCCCAAGCTGTGGGCGGCGCTGTGCGAGGTGATCGGGCGGCCCGACCTGCTTGCCGATGCGCGCTTTACCGACAACGCCGCCCGCATCCGCAACCGCGCCGCCCTGATTCCGGAAATTGAGGCAGAATTCGCGCGCAAGCCGGCGGCGGAGTGGGTCGACGCGCTGCTGGCGGCCGGTGTGCCGGCGGCCCCGATCTTCACCTACGACGAAGCGCTGGCCAGCGAACAGGCGGTGGCGCGGGACATGGTGCTGGAGATCGATCACCCGGTCGAAGGGCGGGTCAAGGCGCTGGGCTTCCCGGTCAAGCTGAGCGGCACGCCGCAGCAGGTGCGCTATCCGGCGCCGTTGCTGGGGCAGCATACCGACGAGGTGCTGGGCGAGTTCGGCCTGGACGCGGCCACCGTCACGCGGCTGCGCGCGCAGGGGGCGTTCGGCGCACCGGCCCGCGCACAGGAACTGGAACGCGGCGCCGCCTGAGCGCGCCGCGTTCATCATCTATACCGATAAAAGACAGGAGACAACCATGACGATTTCACGTTCGCTGATGCGGCGCTGGGTGATGCCGGTGGCCGTGGTGCTGGGGCTGCCGGCCCTGCTGGGCGGCGCGGCCTCGGCGAGTGCGGAAACCTACCCCAGCCGGCGCATCGAACTGATCGTGCCGTGGCAGGCAGGCGGCGGGGCCGACGTGGTGGCGCGCGCGCTGTCCACCGCGGCCGCCAGACACCTGCCGCAACCGATCGTCGTGATCAACAAGCCGGGCGCCAGCGGCTCGGTAGGCCTGGGCGAAGTGGTCAACGCTAAGCCTGACGGCTACAAGCTGGTGCTGTCGTCCAGCGAGCTGACCTTCCTGAACTACCTCGGGCTGGCCAAGTTTACCTACCAGGACCTGATCCCCATTGCACGCCTGAACGCCGACCCGGCCGCCGTGGCGGTACGGGCCGATGCGCCGTGGACCACGATCGAGCAGTTTGTCGCCGATGCGCGCAAGCCGGACGCCAATATCCGCGTCGGCAACGCGGGGCAGGGCTCCGCGTGGCACATGGCGGCCGCCGCCCTAGCCGACAAGACCGGCGCGAAATTCAACCATATCCCTTATGCCGGTGGCGCTCCTGCCACGCTCGCGCTGCTGGGCGGGCATATCGATGCGGTTACGGTCAGCACGGCGGAGGTCTTCACGCATGTCGCGGCGGGCAAGCTCAAGGTGCTGGCGGTGATGGCCGACAAGCGGGTCAGCGGCTTCGACAACGTGCCAACGCTGAAGGAGCGCAAGATCGACCTGTCGATGGGGATCTGGCGCGGCATCTCGGCGCCCAAGGGCACGCCGCCCGAGGTGATCGCGGTACTGAAGACAGCGATCGCGAATTCCGTGCAGGAGCCGGTGATGCGCCAGACGCTGGAGAAGCTGCACTTCAGCACCGATACCTATGCCGACGACGTGACGCTGCAGGCCGCCATGGTGAAGGAGTCGGCGCAGTTCAAGCAGCTGGCCAGCCGCATCAGCGTCAAGGAGTAGGTCCATGCGCGATGACCCACCCGCCGAAAACGCGGCGTCCGTCGAGCCCTTTATCGATGCGCACCAGCATTTCTGGGACCTGGCGAACAACCCGTACCCGTGGCTGCAGGACGACACGGTGCCGCACTTCCGCTATGGCGATTACTCGGCGCTGCGCCGGAATTACCTTCCGGAGGACCTGGCACGCGACACGGAAGGCTGCGCGCCGGTGAAGACGGTGCATGTCGAAGCCGAATGGGCGCGCGCCAATCCGGTCGACGAGACCGCATGGCTGACGCAGCTCGCCACGCGGACGGGGCGGCCCACGGCGATCGTCGGTCATGCCCAGCTAGACCGCGGCGATGTCGAGCAAGTGCTGGCGGGCCATGCCGCCTACGCCATGATGCGCGGCATCCGCAACAAGCCGGTGACCGCCGCACGGCGCGAGGACGCACGGCGCGGCGTGCCGGGCTCGATGGACGACGAACGCTGGCGGCGCGGCTACGCCTTGCTGGCCCGCCATGGCATGTCCTTCGACCTGCAGGCGCCGTGGTGGAACCTGGACCAGGCGGCTGCACTGGCGCGGGATTTCCCGGGCACGCAGCTGATCCTGAACCATACCGGGCTGCCCGCCGACCGCAGCGAAGCCGGCCTGGCCGGCTGGCGCGCCGCGATGGCCGGGCTGGCCGCGCAACCCAATGTCGCCGTGAAGATATCGGGCCTGGGATTGCCCGGCAAGCCGTGGACGCAGGCCGACAACGTGCCCGTGATCCGCGACGCCATCGCCATCTTCGGCGCGGAGCGCTGCATGTTCGCCAGCAACTACCCGGTGGACAGCCTGGTGGCCGGCTACGACACCATCGTGGCGGGCTTCCGCGCCGCCATCGCCGTTTATCCGCCCGAACAGCAGCGCGCGCTGTGGCACGACAACGCCGCGCGCTTCTATCGCCTGTAGCAACGCATAGCCAACGATCCGCCACCCGCCCGGTTCGCGCCGGGGGCGGGAAGGGCGGCTTCGCCCCCAGACTTGAAAGGAACCCATGATGAAGAACGGATTGCAACCCGGCGCGGCCTGCGCGCGCACGCTGACGGTCGACCGCCAGCGCACCATCGATTTTCTCGGCGAAAGCCTGCGCATCTACGCCACGCCCGAGCTGGTACGCGATATCGAACAGACGTGCCTCGACTTCCTGCAAGGCTTTCTGGATGACGGCGAAAGCTCGGTGGGTGCGGAAGTTTCGGTGCAGCACACCGGGGCCACGCCGCTGGGCGGCGAGGTGCGGATCCATGCCGAGATCACGGCCATCGATGGACGCAGTGTCACGTTCAGCGTGACCGCCGATGATGCGGTGGAGCGGGTTTGCAGCGGCACGCATCGGCGCTTCGTGGTCGATGTCGAGCGCTTGCGCGCACGCGTGCAGAAGAAGACGGCATCGATGGCCGCCGCGGCCTGAAACCGCGCTACATGCCTGTCCGGTGCGGCAGGCACATGCCGCTTGCGGGACGCGCCCCCGCAAGCTGCGCTCAGACGGGGGCAGGCTGCTGCTGGTCCGCCGACACTTCCGCGCGGATCCAGTCAGTGAAGCAGCGGATGCGGCGATCCTCCAGCCGCTCCTTCGGGAACACCACGAAGTAAGAGAATTCGACCGGCAGCCGGATCGCTTCGAACAGGCGCACCAGCCGGCCTTCGGCCAGGTCCTGCTCGATCCAGTTCTTCTTGACCAGCGCCACGCCCAGGCCATTGAGGGCGGCGTTGATGACCAGGTGGCTCGGCCAGAACGACGGCCCGCGGCTGGCGTCGACATCGGTCACGCCGGCGTGCTCCAGCCACATCGCCCAGTCGGGGTTGCTCACGTCCGTATACGTGCTGTCGTCGTGCAGCAGCGTATGGTGCTTCAGGTCGGACGGTGTTTCGAGCGGCTGCGAGCCCTCCTGCAGCAGCGCCGGGCTGCACACGGGAATGACCTCGACCGCCATGCACAGCTCGCAGTGCAGGCCGGGGTAATCGCCGCGGCCATAGCGGATCGCCATGTCGAAATCGTCGCGCTCGAAGTCGATGCGATGGTTCGAAGTGGACACCTTCAGGTCGATATCCGGATGCGCCTTCATGAAGCGGTCCATGCGCGGGATCAGCCATTTGACCGCGAAGGTGGGCGGCATGTTGACCTTCAGCGCCGGGCGGTCCTTGCTGTGCAGGCGGTGCGTGGCATCGGCGAGCTGCTTGAAGGCCAGTTGCACGCTGGGCAGGTAGGCGTTGCCGGCCGGTGTCAGCACCAGGGCCTTGGCCTCGCGGATAAACAACTGCACGCCAAGGCTTTCTTCCAGTGCCTTGATCTGGTGGCTGACCGCCGACGGCGTGACGAACAGTTCCTCCGCGGCGCGCGTGAAGCTCAGATGCCGGGCAGCCACTTCGAACGCCCTGAGTGGGTTGAGCGGGGGAATCTGTCTCGACATAGCGGTGGTACGCAATCCTTTAGGCGCCTTGCCGGCGTGGCGTGCGGTGGCACCGGCAGGCGATGGACGATAGCATCCGTGCCAAGGTATGGGAATAGGGCATGTCCCCAAGTCGCGGGTCTGTCTCCTCGTCGTCATTGCGAGCGAACCAGCCCGCGCTCGCTGAGGGCGTCGAACACGTGATTGACCACCGCGTCGCAGCGTGTACCGGCAAAACTGAACGTGCTCCGCAGATAGGGCGTGACCTCCTTGGCCAAGGATTCGCGCAGCATCATGCGGGCCCGCAGGAAGCGCGTCTTGACCACGTCACCGCTAACGCCAAGGCAATAAGCCGTTTCCTCCACGCTCATGTCTTCGACGGCCCGCAGGATGAACACGCAGCGGTAGATCGGCGGCAACTTTTCGACCGCAAGCTGCAGCAGTTCTCGCACCTGACCGCGTTCGGCCATGGCTTCAGGGGATTCGTCGTCAGCGGCGCGGAAGGACATCATGTTCTCCTGTAAAGAGTCGCCAGGAAAATCTTCTTCTTCACCCCGGGCTCCCATCTGGACCAGCCGGCGCTTCTTTCGCTGCGCTGTCAGGGCGACATTGATGGCAATGCGCGCCAGCCAGGTGCTCAGCGCGGCCTCGCCCCGAAACGAATCCAGGCTGGTAAAGGCGCGCAGATAGGTTTCCTGCACGACATCCTGGGCTTCGGCATCATCCGCAACCACGCCACGGGCCGTGCGGAACAACAGACGGTTGTTACGCCGCATGATGACCTCGAAGGCGGACGCGGTGCCGGCGCGGGCGCTGGCAACCAGTTCGGCATCTGTGGTGGCATCGGCGCCAGACGGCATGGGGAGCCTGGGAGCCCGGTTCTTGTCCATAGGGGAGATCTCGCTCCTTTCCCGTTCCCGCTCATTAGACGGCACTGCTGCCAAAAAGGTGGCAGTCGGCCACGGCGAATACCCCGCTGCCATCGCTTGTCCGGTACCGAACCACGCGTCGGCAATCCCAGGCGAACTACACCCGGCCACAACCCTCGCCATGTGGCCCGAGCCTCGTGTCACCTTCCAGCGTCTGTCAGCGTCTAACGACATATGCAACGGGCAAGTTCGGACGACTGCCGTTGCGGGCATGCCGGTTGTTTTATTTCAGTTGCTGCATCTCATCCTGACAAGGACGTCGATCATGAAAAGGCAACCTTCCGCACTGACACCCGAAACCGAAGTGCAGCCGGTATCGCTGCGGCAGCCGGCGATGCAGCGGATGGCTCGACGGAGGCTGGCCAATGCACTCATCACGGCAGCCGCGGTGGGGGCCGCCGCGGCGTGCGGCGGCAGTTCTGGAGGGGGAGGGACCGATGCGGCCAGTACGGAAGCGGCGCAGAAGGCCCTGGTCGAGCAGGGCAAGCAGATATTTCGCTTCGACACCTTTGGCGACGAAGCGAAGTGGACCGATAACCTGAGGATGCACGAGGTCATCGCCAGCTCGGTGGATCCCTTGACCGCATTATCCGTCGGCCTCAAGGTGGACGCCGAGGCCTTGCCCGAGGCTGTCGTAAATGGCATCCGCAATGGCACGATCGACCTCAAGAGCCCGGCTACAACGGTGGCGCTGCTGAAACTGAACGCGGTCGTCGGCCTCCAGGGGACCGTCGAGACCGTCAATGGGGTCGACAAGCTGACCCGCGTCGGCACTACCTGCGCGCTCTGTCATTCGACCGTGGACAACTCGTTCGCGCCGGGCATCGGCAAGCGGCTGGAC
Organism: Cupriavidus nantongensis; assembly: GCF_041726985.1. Classification (GTDB taxonomy): domain Bacteria; phylum Pseudomonadota; class Gammaproteobacteria; order Burkholderiales; family Burkholderiaceae; genus Cupriavidus; species Cupriavidus nantongensis_A. Next base: position 1,485,942 of record NZ_CP168303.1, read on the forward strand.
GGATGGCCCAACCGGGATCTCAATCCCGGCGCCATCATCGCGCTGTCACCGGCCATTGACGAGGCCATGAAGAAGGTCCTCAACGCCTGGGGTGCGGGCAAGTACGACCCCCGCCACAATATCGACGGCCTCAGCAAGCCGGTCGTGATACCGCCGGCCTTCGGGCTGGCCGGCATTCATCGCATCACCTTTACCGGCGATGGCGAAGACGTCATGTACTGGAACCGGTATGTCGCCGTGTCCCAGATGGGAGGCCTTGGCTCCGTATCCGAGCCGCGCCTGAATATCTCCATCACCAACGGCTCGGTGGACCTTGTCACCGGCAAGCTTGCGGCCCTGCAAGCGTATCAGCTATCCCTGGGCGCTCCGCCGCCGCCGGCGGGAAGCTTCGACCCCGCGGCGGCACTGCGCGGCAGGGCTCTCTTCGAAGGCGCGGGCCGATGCGCCACGTGCCATAGTGGCCCGGCATTTACCGATGCCAACTCGCTGCTTCACCCGCCCGGCGACTCGATGGCGGAACCGGAGAGCCCAAGCTACGCCTCGCGCTCCGCAACAAAGCAATACCGGACCACGCCGCTGAAGGGGGCATGGCAACACCCTCCCTATTTCCACGACGGCTCTGCGGCGACTTTGTCGGATGTCGTGACGACCTACAACACAAAACGTGGACTGGGGCTGAGCAGCCAGGATATTGCCGACCTGACGGAGTATCTGAAGTCGCTGTGACCCGCAGCCCTGGCGGAATGCGTTGCGCCGGGACTTCTATCAGGCTGACGATGCCTTTCTGGTAAGCGGCAAGCGAGGCGTTCCGGACGCGGCCGAGCGAGTCCACGCCTTGTGCGAGCACGGCGAGGCAATGGGTGCCCGGAAATAAGCGGCAGTCCCGCTAAGCGTCTTTCCACAGCAGCGGCCGCGGGGCGAAGCCGAGTTTCGCCTTTGCCGCGCAGTTCGAGGCGCCGGTCAGGCGGGTATGGTAGTAGACCGCTTCCTCCCCGGCAGCCTTCCGTGCGTCCTCCACGCTTATGCGGGCCGGCTCGGGGGCGTCGACCCAGCGAGCAAACGCCGGCATCCATTGGGCTACGGCAATCGGGTCGTCGTCGACCACGTTGTACACGCCCGGCTCGGCCGTCAGCGATGCGATGGTTGCCGCGACGGCATCATCGATATGGACGAACGACCAGACCGCATTACCGTCGCCGATGGTCGACATTTCTCGTTTCCGTGCCTGCTCCGCAATGGCACCGTCCGGCCGGTACCAGGTGCCGGGACCATAGAAGAAGCCATAGCGCAGGACCACGCCTTCCAGCGAGGCCGCGCCCATGACGGCGTTCTCGTACGCGGCCATCGTCCGCGCGCTGTCGCCGATCTCGCCGGGCGCGTCACAACGAAGCGCGGCCGCTTCGTCGGCGAGCTGTCCCGGCGGGGCGGCGAGGTAAAAGCCCCGCGACTGCGCGATATAGCGCTGCACGCCCAGCGCCTCGGCGGCGGCCAGCAGATTGCCGCCGCCCTCCCGGTGAAGGCGCGTATCGTCGGGCATTGATTTGATGATGTCGGCCGGATTGGCGGGAAGCCAGGTAAGCTGGTCGATCACGACATCGGGGGAGGCTTCCCGGATCGCGTCCCGGACCGCTTGCGAGTCAAAGGCATCGGCAAAGGAGACTCTGGCCCCGAGCTCGCGCAGCCTGTCGGCACCTTTGCTGGCGCGAGTCATCCCGGTAACGTCATGGCCCAGCGCGCGCAGTACGCGCACCAGCGGCAAGCCGATTGCGCCAGTGGCGCCGGCGACAAAGATCTTCATGGACTTTCTCCTTGAAACTGCACAGCCAGGCGGTGCAGCGATGAGTCAACGACGCAGCGAAGCCGGGGTGACGCTCCGCGCGGATTCCGTGCGGATATTGTGCTGGTCCACTGTGCGCCAGGAAAGCACCAAGAACCCAGAGAAACGCTGTACCAACTATCCCGATTGCGCACCTGCCGGTGCACTACGAGAACTTGCGGATCAGTTGCTGCAAGCGGTCGCAGGCAGCCGGAACCTGGTGTTCAATCGCCGTCGCGACACCAAGCAGCAGGCCGGACCGTTGCGTGGACGCAGAGCAGAACCAGGCCGATAACGGTGCGGGTGCCAGCCCGTAGGCATAGGCTTCCCGGGCGATCCTCTGGTCGTCGGCGCCGTCCGGCAGTCTCACCACTACGGCGAGGCCTGCCGCATAGGCTTGGAAGTCCCGGGCGTTGAGCGCAGCCAGCAGCGCATCGCTGCGGGCTGCGTAAATGCGCTTCATGCGGCGCAGGTGGCGCAGATAGTGTCCATCGCGCATAAACTCGGCGGTCGCCATTTGCACCGCCGGCCCTGGCGCGGAAGCGAGGCAGGCGACGACTTCTTCGAAGCGCGATACCAGGCCAGGCGGCACGACCACGAAGCCGAGCCGCAGCGTTGGGCTGAGCGTCTTGCTGAACGACCCGATATGGATGACCCGCCCGGCCCGATCCTGCGATGCCAGTGCGGGAGCCGCCCGGCGCCTGAGCTGGAGTTCGCCAAGGTAGTCGTCCTCGATGATCCATGCATCCGCGCGGCTGGCCCACTCGAGCAGTTGCACGCGGCGACCGAGTGACAGGGTCGGGCCCAGTGGCGCCTGCTGACCCGCAGTGACCAGCGCCACCGCGGCATCCGGTGCATGCGCCTCGCCGTAGCCGACGTCGATGCCGTCTTCATCGACCGGGATGGGAACGGTCGTGAGCCGGGACAGCGCCATGGCTCTGCGACTGGGAAGAAATCCCGGGTTCTCGACCCAGGCTTGCCGGCCCTCGGCCTGGATCACCCGCAGCGTGACACCGAGCGCGCCGGTAAAGCCCGCGGTGATGAAGACCTGCGAAGGCTGGCATTCAATTCCCCGGGACAATGCCAGGTGCGCCGCGATCTCTCTGCGGAGTTCATGCTCGCCGCGCGGATCCGGGTAGGTCGCCGGTGCCTCCACCTCGTCACGTGCCGCCCGCGATCGCAGCCGTGCGAACAAGGGGGCAGGGAAGCAGTCCGATGCCGGCACGCCCATCTGGAACACGGCGGGACCCGGCAGGAAATGCTGGTACAGCTCCGAGCGCAGATCGGTCTCGACCGAACGCGCCTGTTCCGCGCGGGGCCGTGCCGCAGCGGCATGGTCGGAAACCCGGGTGCCGCCGGCCCGCGATGAGACCACCAGTTGCGCATCGGACAGCCGCTCGTAGGCGGTCCTGACAGTGCCTCGCGCCACGCCAAGCTGAGCAGCGAGGTCGATCCACGACGGCAACCTGGCACCTGGAACCAGTACGCCACTCTCGATCGCACCGGTGATACCGAGCCGTATCTGTTCCGCCAGTGAGGTTCTGGACGCACGGTCCAGCTTCAGGTCGAGGATGCTGGTCATTACCTCTGGTGCATTCAAAAATCGCGTTTTTGGTTCTTTTTTGTGAACCAGGTGAGGTGCATGATTCTAGCCTCCAAGGAGCCAAACATGAAACTGCAACGCATTCTTCTATCCCTGCTGGCGGCAACAGGCATCGCCTTTAGCGGTGTCGCAGCGGCGCACGGCGCCGGCGACACGGTGAAGCCCAATTTCTCGAAGGAGATTCCCAATATCCCGGGCAAGTCGCTCATCGCCGTCGAGGTGTTCTATCCGCCCGGTGGTGCATCGCTGCCGCATACCCATGCCAAGTCGTCGTTCATCTATGCCTACGTCGTTTCGGGCAGCATCGCCAGCAAGGTGAACGATGAGCCGGAACGTGTCTACAAGGCCGGGGAGAGTTTCTTCGAGAATCCGGGCTCCCGCCATCCGGTGAGCCGCAATGCGAGCAAGACCCGACCGGCCAAGCTGCTGGCCGTGTTCGTGGTCGATACGGCCGACCAGGAACTGACCATCAACGACAACTAGGAGCGTGAAATGAGACTGGACTACACCAAGGTATCGGCGGGCGGCGTCAAGGCATTTGGCGGCGTATACGGCTATGTCATGCAATCAGGACTGGAAGACGTGCTGGTTGAACTGGTCTATCTGCGCGTAAGCCAGATCAATGGCTGCGCGTATTGCCTCGACATGCATACCCGCGACCTGATCAAGAAGGGCGTCACGCCAGCAAAGCTCGCGCTGGTGCAGGCCTGGCAGGAAGCGGGGCCGTTGTTCAGCGAGCGCGAGCAGGCGGCGCTGGCGTGGACGGAATCCGTCACGCGCGTCGCCGACACCCATGTGCCCGACGAAGAGTTTCGATGGGCCGCGGCGGTGTTCAGCGAAAAGGAACTCGCCGACCTCACCATGGCCATCGGGCTGATGAATGCCTATAATCGGCTCGCCATCAGCTTCCGCCGTGCCCCCGAGTCCGCCCTCGCTGCCGCAGCCTGAAGCGGCTGGGTCTCGAACACCGGGCGGATCTCGATGCCATCGCGGGAGCCACCAACGTGCAATCGACATCCCCAGATCACGTGCCGGGCCATGACGCGCACGAGCGCGCGGGGCAGGCGTCGGGCGACGCCGCCCGGCGCCTGTCCTGGGACGACCTGCGCATCATCAAGACCCTCAGCGAAAGCGGCAGTCGTGCGATCGCCGCCAGCAAGCTGGGCATCAACGTCTCCACGGTGTCGCGCCGGGTGGCGCAGGCCGAAGCGGCGCTGGGCGTCACGCTGTTCGACCGGCGGCGTGCCGGCTACCGGCTCACGGCCGAAGGATTGGAGTTGCGGGCCCTGTGCGAGCGCGTCGAGCTCGACGTCGTCAGCGTCGCCAGGCGTGTCTCGCGCGGCCTGCACGGACCGCTGGGGACATTGCGGATCACGACCAGCGACTCCCTGTTGCTGTACTTCCTCACCCCCATCATCGCGGACTTCAAGGCGCGCAATGCCGCGGTGGCGGTCGAGGTGCTGGTCGGCAACGGCGCCCTGAACCTTGCCCGCGACGAATCCGATATTGCATTCAGGGCGACCCGACGCCCGTCGGAAAGCCTGGTCGGGCGCAAGCTCGCGACCATCGCGTGGGCGCCTTACGGCTGTGCGACGCAGTTCGGCCGCAAGGTGCCCGCGGCCGATGGCCTCTACGATCGCGCGTGGGTGTCCTATGCAGGCCAATTGTCCGGTCTCGAGGCATCTCAGTACGTCGAGCGCCGGGTCGCCTCCGGCAGTATTTCATACCGTTCCGACTCGGTCGCAGCGGTCAGCGCGGCCATCGCAGCCGGGCTCGGCCTGGGCTTTCTGCCGTGCATGCTGGGAGACATCATGCCCGGGCTGGTGCGCGTCGGTCCCGTCGTGCCCGAATTGCGGGATGAACTCTGGCTGCTCACCCATCCGGATATCCGAAGGTCCCGGCGCGTTCAGGCATTCATGAGCTTCTGCGCAGCCGCTGTCGCCGAACGCAAGGCATTGATCGAAGGCCGGGAGCCTGTCGGCGGCGCGTAGACCGAGGCCCGGCCGCCGCGGTCAGGCTGCCGCCGCCGGCCTCAGCACCGCCTTGCAGGCGATCTCGATCAATTGCGGTGCCATGGCCAGCCTGGAAACGCCGATCAGATTGCTTGCGCATTGCGGCCGTTCGGTACCGTAGGCCTCCTTGCGCACCGTGCCGGCGGCAGCGAATGCCGCATCCACGTCCAGCACATACAGGGTTTCCTCCACCACGTTGTCGAGTGTGGCGCCGAAGCGCGCAAGAATGGTCGACAGGTTTTCGTAGGTGACCCGCATCTGGGCTTCCATCATGGAAAAATCGCGCGGCCGGCCGCTTGCATCGAGGGACGCCGGTGCCACCAGGTTGCCGCTGCTGTCGTGGCTGAGCTGGCCGGAAACATAGATATCGTTGCCGACCTGCACCGCCTGCGCATAGCCGTATGCCTCTTCCCACGGGACACCCCAGTAGGTCGCCTTCTTTTCAATGGAACGTGCATTGCCAACCATGATCTGCTCCTTGGGCGAAGGACCGTCATGGAGAGACGATCCAGCACCCAGACTAGCATTGCGGGGCAATCCGATGCGGGGCATTTGTGCATTTTCAACGCGCAAAAATGCCATCGGATTTGCTGCGCCGGATATCCGGCTGTCGAAGGAGAGTGATCCAGATATGGGATGAGGTGTCTGATTTTTGTGGTCTACCGCCCGTATGCGGAACGGTCTAACGTTCACACCACGCGTCAGGCGCTATTCCATCCATCCTTCTGGAGCAATCAATGACCACCATCTGGGATCCGGTCCGCGTCGGGCGCATGACCCTGAAGCACCGACTGGCGATGTCTCCGCTTACGCGCAGTCGCGCGCTAGCCGATGGCACGCCGGGACCGCTGGCTGCCGAATACTATGCGCAACGGGCCTCGCTTGGACTGCTGATTACCGAAGGCACGCAGCCATCGGAGGACGGGCAAGGGTTTCCGAATTCCCCTGGCATCCATACCGAGGCGCATGTCGCCGGCTGGCGCAAGGTGGCCGATGCCGTGCACGCAAAAGGCGGTCACCTGTTCATCCAGCTTATGCATGCGGGCCGCATGTCGCACCCGGCCAATACACCGCACGGCCGGCGGGCCGTTGCGCCATCGGCAATCGCGCCGAACGTCGAGCTCTACACCCCCTCGGGCATGCTGCCGGTTCCGGTGCCGCGTGCCTTGACGCAAGTGGAGCTGCTGGCCACCGTTTCGGACTTTCGACGTGCTGCCGCCATGGCGGTGGAAGCGGGGGCCGACGGCGTGGAAATCCACGGTGCCAATGGCTACCTGATCCAGCAATTCCTCGCTCCCAACGCCAACACGCGCATGGACAGCTATGGCGGTTCGATCCCGAATCGGATCCGGTTCGCGATGGAAGTCGCGGCCGCGGTATCGGCCGAGATCGGTGCCGATCGCACCGCCATCCGCCTGTCGCCCGGCTCGCGCCTGGGCGGCATCGACGAGGGCGAGGAATACGGCGACGTGTATCGCCATCTGGTTGGCGAACTGGCGAAGCTCGACCTTGCCTACCTGCATCTCGCGCACGGCGGCGACGAGTCATTGCTGAAGGACATTCGCGCCATCTGGCGCGGAATACTGCTTGTCAATCGAATCAACCGGCCGATCGATGCCGTCGGAAGGGATATTGAAGCGGGACTGGCGGATATGGCCCCGATTGGCCGATGGGCGCTCGCCAATCCTGACGCCGTGGACCGGCTTCGCGCCGGCGAACCGATGAATAAGGCCGACCAGGAGACGTTCTACGGCGGTGGGGCCGAGGGTTACACCGACTATGCCAGGCTACCCACGTCGAACCTTGCGGCCAGGGTCGCCTGATCGCGGGCGATTCGGTTGCCGAGAGGGCGGAGAGCCGTCCGTTCCGGATACGGGCGCAAGAATGGTGCTCCCTATGGAGCGTTGAGCCATCCTGCGGGATGGCTCTTTTTTTTCTTCGCCAATCCGCGTGGCCACGTGACACGGCGGGTTCGATCCGTCGCCGCGACGGATTGACGGAATCATTCCGCCGCAAACAGCTTGCGTTCAGGAAACGCGTTGCTCAGATAGTCGACGAAGGCGTTGACTTTTGAACTCGAGAGCCGTCGGGATGAATGCAATACCCACAACTCAATGGGGCGGTCCGGGACAGGACCCCATATGTTCAATGCGGCCTTGTCTACGCACGGCAAGCTGAGCAACGAGCGCGGCAGCAGGCCAACACCGGCACCAGCCAGCACCGCATCGCGAACCGGAATAAGCGACGACATGCGCAGGCGTTCCCGCGGGTTCAGCGTGATCTGGCGGCCTTCATGCGTGAAGATCCAATGCCCGCTGTCGAAGCCACTGGCGAGCACCACCGCCGGCACGTCGAAGACATCGCCGTCCTGACCCTCCGGAACGGGCATGGAGGCGGGCGCGACCACCAGCATCTCGTCACGCGCAAAGCAGCGCCCCACCAGCATTTCGTTGGGCCGGGGATTCACCCGAATGGCGGCGTCGTAGTTCTCCTCGACCAACTCGACATTGCGGTCCTCGGCGTTGATCTCCAGCACCACATCGGGGTAGGCCCTGACGAAGCCAGCAGCAAGCTTGCCGATCAGGGTATGGGAAAACAGCACTGGCGCGCTGATGCGCAGGCGTCCTCTGGGTGTCGACAAGCCGGTTGCGGCAAGGTCCCCGGCTTCCAGGATCTCCGCCACGAGCGGATGCGTGCGTTCGTATAGCGCGCGGCCTGCCTCGGTGAGTCTGAGCGATCGGGTGCCGCGCTCGAACAGCCGTACACCGAGGCTATCCTCCAGATCCATCACGCGCCGGGACAGCGTCGCCTTGGGGCGGCCGCTGTACCGGCTGGCCTTGCCGAAGCCTCCTTGCGTAGCAACGAGATTGAAGTCAGCCAGGGCGGCCAGATCCACGGTAGTTCCAATGTTGGGCTTGTTGCCAAAATCTTACCTTCCTTGTCCTGCAAATGAAAACGTTGTGCGGGTGCTTCAATGTCGGTGGGATCCGGACGGCGATGCCTGCGACGATCCCGAGGCCTTCACGTCAGGCACCGTGACGGCGACCACCTCGGTGGCGAGGATCTTGTGGCCGGGATCGGCCAGCTCCAGGCGCAGCCTGTGCGGCCCCGGCGTGAGCCCGACCACGATGATCGGATCCTCGCTCGTATGGGCCCAGGTGCCAGGAGTATCGTCGACCGTCACGTGCAAGTGCCCGATGCGAGGCGAGATCCCGGCGGCGGCATTGCCGAATACCGGCATGACGCGGAAATTCTCGGTGCGAAACTGGACGATGACGACGCCGCGCGCGAGCGGCTCAGGCAGAGCCGCGTAGGGGACCAGCTTTGGTGCGGGCTCGCTGTCGAGGGGAAGGATGGCAGGCGGGCGGATGGCGTCTTGTGCGGGTTGCGCCGAGACGCTCGCACAGAACGCGGCTGCAATGCCGGCGGCGGAAAGGGACTTGAGGACAGGGTGCATGGCGTTTTCCTTTTGTGCAGGGTTGCCTCTACACGCACATCCGGGTCGGATGCGACGTGCGATTTCAGGATAGGCCTTGCATCTGAGCACGCCGCCGCGGCGGGCTGTCGGGCGTTTTGTATGACAACGTAGCGGCGCAACCTCCAGATACGAACTAATACATTAAGTGCCACCGTTCGCTACAGCAGGGATACATCCGCATCGTTCAATGCTGGCTATGCAAACGTATATCCGCCGCGGCGGTCGGGTTGGCTGCAAACGACCAGGCAGGAGGGACATGACATGACCAGGACATCCACAGTTCGCAGTGCACTAAGACTTACGGCCGCCGGCGCTGTAGCGTTGGCCGCCACGCTGCTCATTGGCGGCGCCCGCGCAGCGGCGCCGCAACCGCCCGTGCCGGAAATCGGCTTCATCCAGGTCAGCCCCGATATCAAGTTGAGGCGCCTGATCGTACGCAATGCCGGGGGCAAGGGCTCGGTGCTGTTCCTGCATGGATTCCCCGAGACGCTGTACGCGTGGAAGGACATTGCCGTGCAACTTGGCCACGACTACGAGGCCCACGCGTTCGACTGGCCGGGCTATGGCGACTCCTCCCGTCCCGCGGCCGACAGGTTTGCCTACGCACCCAGGGACTATGCAAAGGTGCTCAAGGACTACATCGCCACGGCAGGCATCGACAAGAAGAACCTGGTGATCTACGCGACCGACATTGGCGCCTTGCCGGCCCTGCTGGCGGCCCTCGACGACCCGGCCATCGCCAGGCGCATCGTTGTCGGTGACTTTGCGCCATTCAACCGCCCGCAGTTCATGCAGGAGCGCCTGCAAGGGCTCAAGGAGCCCGGCTCCGCCGCCGCGATTCATGCCGCGTTCAACCGCACACGCGACGAAATCCTGCAGAACGCATTTACCCGCGGACTTCCCGAGTCCTCTCACTTTGCGTTGACACCGGAATTCAGGGCCGACATCGCCCGCGGATGGCAAAACGGGGCGCTGACGTCTGCCGATGCGTTCTATCACTACTACTCTCATTTCACGCGTGACCAGGACTATTTCGAGGCGAACCTGGGCAAGCTGAGGACGCCTGTCAGCGTGATCTGGGGCGAGCAGGATATCTATATCCGCAAGGAGATGGGCGAGGAACTGGCGGGTCGTGTCGGCCTGGAGCTGAAGGTCTTGCCTGGCCTTGGCCATTATCCCCATCTTCAGGACAAGGCAGCGACGGTTTCAGAAGTACAAGCCGCGTTCGACGCGCGCTAGACCATGCGATTTCGCAAATATCTTAATCCGAACAGGAGGACCATCCAAAATGAATCTCGCCAAGTTTGCAAGCGCCGCCATGACCGTCGCCTGCCTTGCCGCAACGTTCCACAACGCCCACGCACAAGCACCGGGGATCCACCGGGCCGACCTGGTCAGCCATGAACTCAGCGTCGCGGGCAAGGAAGGCATTCAGGTGCGCGTGGACTTTGAACCGGGCGCGTTCGCGCCCAGGCACGCGCACCCGGGTGAAGAGATCGCCCATGTGTTGCAGGGCAGCCTTGAGTACCAGCTTGGCGATCAGCGGCCGGTGACGCTGAAGGCAGGGGAATCGCTGTTCATCCCGGCAGGCACGCCGCATTCGGCACGGAATGTTGGCAGCGGCCTGGCATCGGAACTGGCAACCTATATCGTCACGAAGGGTTCGCCGCTGGTTGTGCCCGTGAAATAGAGGTTCCCGGCCGCTGACCGGGAGGGGGAAGACTTATGATTCCCCCCATATTGGAGTCTACCTGGCGGCGCTGTGCAGCACGGCATTGCGCCGCGCATAGGCGAAGTAGATCACCAGCCCCAGCGCCAGCCACACCAGGAAGGCGGCCCAGGTCAGCGCCTGCAGGTGGGCCATCAGAAACAGGCAGAAGCCGATCGACAGCAGCGGCACCACTGGCACGCCCGGGCAGCGGAACGCGCGCGGCAGTTCGGGCCGGGTCTTGCGCAGCACCAGCACCGCCACCGAGATCAGCGTGAAGGCGGCCAGCGTGCCGATATTGATCAGCTCGGCCAGCACGTTCAGCGGCACGAAGGCGGCAATCGCGGCAAACACCACGCCGACGGTCCAGGTGGCGAAATACGGCGTGGCATGCACCGGATGCACCGATGACAGCCGCTCGGGCAGCAGCCCGTCGCGCGACATGGCGAAGATCACGCGGGTCTGGCCGTAGGTCATCACCAGGATCACCGTGGTCATGCCCAGGATCGCGCCCAGGTCGACGAAGCCCGCCACCCAGTTCTGCCCGGCAAATTGCAGCGCCAGCGAGACCGGATGGTCCACGCCCGCAAACTTCGCGAACGGCACGATGCCGGTCATGATCGCCGCCACCACCACGTACAGCACGGTGCAGACCGCCAGCGAGCCGATAATGCCGATCGGCAGGTCGCGGCGCGGGTTGCGCACTTCTTCCGCGGCCGAGGTCACGGCATCGAAGCCGATAAAGGCGAAGAACACCAGCGCCGCCGCATTGAAGATGCCGGTGAATCCGAATGGCGCGAACGGCTGCCAGTTGGCCGGCTGCACGTGCCATACGCCCACCGCGATAAACAGCAGCACCACGCCGATCTTCACCGCCACCATCAGGTTGTTGACGCGCGCGGACTCGCGCACGCCGTACGACACCACCCAGGTGATGGCCAGCATGATCAGGCATGCCGGCAGGTTCAGCACGGTCTGCACGCCCGGCACCGACCCTGGTGCCGCGCTCAGCGCCGCCGGCAGCTTCATGCCGAAGCCCGCCATCAGCGACTGGAAATAGCCCGACCAGCCCACCGACACGGCCGACGTCGCCAGTCCGTATTCCAGCAGCAGGTCCCAGCCGATCATCCACGCGACGATCTCACCCAGCGTGGCGTAGCTGTAGGTATAGATCGAGCCCGACACCGGGATCGCCGAGGCGAACTCGGCGTAGCACAGCGCGGCAAAGCCGCACGCCAGCGCGGCGATCACGAACGACACCGTCAGCGCCGGCCCGGCGGTCAGCGCGCCGGTGCCGGTCAGCACGAAGATGCCGGTGCCGATGATGGCGCCGATGCCCATCAGCACCAGGTCGACCGGACCCAGCACCTTCCTGAGGGCGGCGACGTGCCTCTCCGCCAGCATCGCATCGATGTCCTTGGTTCGGAACAAGCTCATATAGGGATCTCCTAGATGGGTCTTGCCGCGCGCTCGCACGACTGCGCGCCGGAGATGGCGACGCGGCACGCGGTGCGCCGGCATCCGGGCAGCGTGCCGACGGGTAGACGACACCGCTCGCCGGCACGCAGGTTGCGTGCCGGTCCCGGTAGTTTTATTGGGGAATGGCCCAGACCGCCCAGGCGGTGGGACAGACGTCAAGCCAAATCAATGCGGCAAGCGTTGCGCTGCGATGCCTTGCTCGCCGCCGAGGTCAATCGCGCCGGTCTTAATCGACGTGGTGCACCCATCCAAACGGGTCGGCGATGCTGCCGCGCTGGATGCCGGTCAGCAACGACCGGAGCCGTTGCGTGACTTCACCTTCGCCGCCGTTGCCGATGGTGAATTCGCCGCCGGCGTGGCGCACCTGCCCGATGGCGGTGACGACCGCGGCCGTACCGCAGGCGAAGGTTTCCTTGACCCGGCCACTGGCCGCGTCGGCGCGCCACGACTCGAAGTCGTAGGGCGTTTCGTCGACCGGAATGCCCTCGTGCCGCGCCAGTTCGATGATCGAAGCACGGGTAATGCCCGGCAGGATGGTTCCTTTCAGGGGCGGCGTGCGCAGCGAGCCGTCATCCATCACGAAAAACACGTTCATGCCGCCGAGTTCCTCGATCCAGCGGTGCTCCGCAGCGTCCAGGAACACCACCTGGTCGCAGCCCTTGGCCGCGGCCTCGGTCTGCGCGATCAGGCTGGCTGCGTAATTGCCGCCGCACTTGGCGGCGCCGGTGCCGCCGGAAGCTGCGCGGGTGTATTGATCCGACACCCAGACGGTCACCGCGGACTTGCCGGGCTTGAAATACGGGCCGACCGGACAGGCGATCACGCAAAATACGTATTCGGCCGAGGCGCGCACCCCGAGAAAACTCTCCGAGGCAAACATGAACGGGCGCAGGTACAGGCTTCCCTGGCTGCCGGGAATCCAGGCGCGGTCAATATCGACGAGCGCTTCCACGGCTTGCAGGAAGGTGGCTTCGGGCAGTTCCGCCATCGACATGCGGGCGGCGGAGGCGCGAAAACGCCTGGCGTTCTCCTGCGGCCGGAACAGCGAAATCCTGCCGCCTTCGCCACGGTATGCCTTCATGCCTTCGAAGATCTCCTGCGCATAGTGCAGCACTGCGCAGGCGGGGTCGATCTGGAAAGGACGGCGTGCTTCCACCCTGGCGTCATGCCAGCCGCGACCGTCGGTCCAACGGATTGTGACCATGTGGTCGGTGAACACGCGACCGAAGACGGGGTTCTCCAGCCTGGCAGCGATCTGCTCGGCGGGGGTGGGGCCGGGATGGGGCTCCAGAACGAACTGCAGTGGATTCTCGGTGCTCATGCTTCAGTGCTCGGAGGGAAGTGTTGGGCCGTACGGCCTGGCCGCCGCGGTAGCGTTGCCGGGGCGGGTGCGCTGCAAGGGAGTATCGGGCAAAGGCGCGGCTTCGGGCAACCGGCCGCGGCCTGGTGCGGGCTGGCGCGTGGGGTAGCACTCATGACGTCTGTCTCCGGATGCTTCTTTTTGTTCGGAGCAGTGTATGAAGCGGTCGCCACGCAGTAAATTGAAGAATTCCGACATCTGGTATCTGCAAAACGCATAGCGGGCGATGGTTCATGAGGCGCTGTCGACCCGAGGTCTTCAGGTCAGCGATCGTGACGGCGATCCCATCGGTGGCGAGGTAGGTGCCGTGCCCGACGTGATGCCATATCATGTTGAGGCATCCGCCACCGGATGCTTGCGGCAACGCATCTCCCACCATCCCGTCCTAGCCTGCGCCACGCCAGCATGTCTCGTCCCGATCCCTCTCTTCGCCGGAATAACTGCGTGCCCCAGCCACCGGGCCGGCCAGGAAGCGGGCGCGGCACCTGTGGCAAGGCCGGCCGCGCCCTGATGGTGTTCCTGCTTGCGGGAGTCGGCGCCTGCGGCTCGCTTTCTCATAATGTCCCCCGCAATCTGCCCCAGGCGACGGCGGCCAGCGCCACCGTACCGCTGCGTGAACCCGCCGATGTCGCCGGGCCGACTACCATCGCCATGGCGTTCTCCGGCGGCGGCACGCGCGCCGCGGCGTTCGCCTTCGGCGCGCTGCAGGGGCTTGACGCCATGCGGGGTTCCGGCGGCGCTTCCTTGCTCGACGACGTGGCCTTCATCAGCAGCGTGTCCGGAGGCTCGCTCACCGCCGCCTACTTCGGCCTGCACGGCAAGGACAGCCTGGCAACGTTCCGGTCGGTGCTTCTGAAGGACGGCGAGGCGCGGCTGCGCTTCAGCCTCCTTAACCCTTTCAACCTTGCGCGGCTCTTTGGCGGGGGACTCAATAATCGGGAAGACCTCCGGACCTGGCTGGACGAAGACGTGTTCAAGGGGGCCACCTACGCCGACATGTTCCGGCGCGGCAAGCCGCTGGTGTGGATCAATGCCACCAACGTCTACTATCGGGTCGCATTTCCGTTCAGCCAGCTGGCCTTCGATGCGCTTTGCAGCGATCTCGCCAGCTTTCCCGTCTCCGAGGCGGTTGCGGCTTCGATGGCGGTGCCGCTGTTCTTCGCGCCCATCGTGCTGGAAAAGCATCCCCAGGCCTGCCGTGCGCCGCTGCCCAACCTGGATCACGCCGAGGCGCCGGGGCAATCGCTGCTGATCGGGGCGTTGGCGGTTGCCGTTCGCGGCCACCGGGATCTGTCCAAGGGCAAGTACATCAAGCTGGTCGACGGCGGCGTGACGGACAACTACGGGCTGGCCACCATTTTCCAGTCGCGCCTGCTGCTGGGCACGGCCTACGGGCCCATGAGCGAGAACGACGCCATCAAGGTGCGCCGGCTGCTGTTTGTCGTGGTCGATGCCGGCCAGGGCCCGCGCGGCGACTGGAACCAAAGCCAGGTTGGCCCGTCGGGAATCGAAGTGGCAAACGCGTCCATCGACGCGGCCATGGCCACCAACGTGCGCATGAGCTATGACGCCTTCGTGCCCATGATGCGCCAGTGGCGCAACGACCTGGTCGCCTATCGCTGCGCCATGCCGTTTGCGCGGCAGCAGGCTATCGCCGCAAGCCGTCCGGGCTGGCGCTGCGACGACGTCGAGTTCTTCGTCACGCGGATCGCCTTCGACGCCCTCGACAAGGCGCGCGCCGCAAGCCTGAACGAGTTGCCGACCAGGCTCCGGTTGCCCGAAAAGGATGTCGATCGCCTGATCGAAGCTGGCCGGGACGCCATCCTGGGCAACCCGGTGATCCGCGAGTTCGAGCGCGAAGCCAACGCGGTCCGGTAGTTCCGCTGCCGGCAGATCCAGCGCAGCCGCCTCGCGCCCGGCGATTGGTGCCGGCGCGGTAACAGTGCGTGTACCGCTGCGGCACTACCGGTGCGGCTGGCGCACGGCTACGCTTCGTTCCAAGCGGTTCCTGCCTGCCATCCGGCGCGGGTCCGCCGGAAACCCCCGCCATCTCAGCAGGAGAGATCATGACGCAACGCCTCAATTACTTCCAGCAATCCCCGGAGCTGTCAAAGAAGCTCATGGAGCTCAACAGCCTGTTCGCGAAAACGACGGTCGAGCAGCACATTCGCGAGCTTGTCGAGATTCGCGCGTCGCAGCTCAACGGCTGCGCGTTCTGCGTCGACATGCACATCAAGATGGCGAAGATCCACGGCGAGCGCGAGCTGCGGTTGCATCACGTGGCGATCTGGCGCGAATCGACGCTGTTCTCGCCGCGCGAGCGCGCCGCGCTGGCCTGGACCGAGGCGCTGACCCAGCTGCCCGCGCAAGGGGTGCCGGACGATGTCTACGAGCGCGTGCGCACGCAGTATTCCGAGAAGGAGCTGTCCGACCTGACTTTCCTGGTGGGCGCCATCAACACCTGGAACCGGCTGAACGTCGCCTTCCGCATGGTGCCGGGTTCCTCCGACAAGGCCTTCGGGCTGGACAAGGCCAACCTGGAGTAATGCCATGAAACGGTCGATTGCCATGGCGGCGAGCCTGGTGCTGCTGCTGACGGCGCCGCTGGCCAGCGCCGCGCCGCCCGAGGTGGTGGTCCAGTCGCTGACCACCAAGGCGCTGCCCGACTATGCGGGCAAGGAAGTGCAGATGATCACGGTGGAGTACCCGCCCGGCGGCTTCGACCCGGTGCACCGCCATGACGCGCATGCGTTCGTCTATGTGCTCGAAGGCAGCATTGTCATGGGCGTGAAGGGCGGCAAGGAAGTTACGCTGAAGGCGGGCGAAACCTTCTACGAAGGCCCGGACGATCTTCATACCGTCGGTCGCAATGCCAGCAAGACCAGGCCCGCGAAGTTTGTCGTGTTCCTGCTCAAGAAGCAGGGGGCGCCGGTTTTTACGCCGGTGAATTAGCGCAGCCGTTGCCCGGGCCATGGGGAATCTGCGTTGATCGCATCCGCAACGCTACTTCCCCAGCCAGGCCGCGCGGCGCGCATCGAATTCCCCACCGGCCCTGGCCAGGTGCAGCCACTGGTCAACATACCGCTTGAACACCTCGTCGCCGTTCGGCAGCAGATAGCCCATCTCTGCGTACTGCAGCGGCTTGTCGGGATTGACTGCGCATAGCTCGGGATGGGCCTTGCTCTGGACGATGGCTTCGGCGGCCTCAGTGACGAAGACGTCGGCGTTGCCCCGGATCACCTCGTCGAAAATCGTCAGGTTGTCCTTGTGCATGGTCAGCCTGGCCTGGGACAGGCGCGTGCGGGCGAAGCGCTCGTTGCTGCCGCCGGGATTGGCGATCACGCGCACGCCGGGCTGGTTGATGGCTTCCACGGTCTGGAAGCGCTGCACATTCTCGCAGCGCGTGAGGGGCGTCTTGCCATTGACCATATAGGGCGCGCTGAAATAGGCCTGCTTCTGGCGTTCCAGCGACACCGAGATGCCGCCGGCGCCGATATCGCACTTGCCGCCGAGGAAGTCCGGCATCAGCGTGGCCCAGCTGGTCTTGACGAATTGCGGTCTGGCGCCGAGCGAGCTGGCCAGCGACGTCATCAGGTCCACGTCGAGCCCTTCGTACTGGCCTTCCGACTTCATAAAACTGAAGGGCTTGTAGTCGCCCGGCGTGCAGACGCGCAGCACGCCCGACTGTGCGATGCGGGTCATGGTGGGTGACAGCCCGGCGGCCGGCGTGGCCGGCTGCGAGAACACCGGGGCGGCGCAGAGCAGGGCAACGGCGCTGACGATCGTCCTTGTCATTGGCATTTTCGTTTTTCTCTGGGTGGGATTCGGGAATGTAGCCAGGGCGGCATGCGGAAATATATCGCATGCGCCTGCCCGGGCGCATGTCATCGGCGCGATGCGCAATCCGCCGTCCCGCGGCCTTATTCCCGGCTCGGCACGTAAGTCGACGACTGACCGAAGATCCAGCTCAGTGCCAGTCCGGCGGCCAGGGCGTCCTTCTGGCGCACCAGCGGGCTGTTCTCGAAGCTGGCGCCATCGAGCCGGTCGTAGCGGACGAAGGCGCCGAACCAGACATGGCGAAAGCGCTTGGACAGCGAAGCCAGCGCCATGCTGCCGGAGTATCCGCCCTGTGCGCGGTAGGCCGGTCGCGCCGCGGTGGCGAATTGCTCGTCGACGGAATAAAAATACTGGTTGTAGCGCGCGGTCGAGAACAGCGGACCCGCCATCAGGCCGAGGTTCCAACCGGGCAGGCCACCGACGTTGGCAACGTCGAGGTTCAGGTTGGGCGAGAAGATCCAGCCGATCGCCCTGGGCGACGATTCGACGGTCACGGCCAGCCGTATGGGCAGCCGCAGATCGAGCCTGGTACGGTCCTCGGCGGAATGCCACAGCGTCACCGCCAGCGAGGGCCCGATTTCCACCGCGGTCTTGAGATCCGGCATGCCGCGGCGGACTTCATCCTGGCTGCTCTTGACCGGTAGCGACAGGCCGAGGCTGACATTGAGCTCGATCCGGTCGCTGTCGAACAGCTTGCCGCGCACGCCGTTGCGGTCCGCGCGCAGATGCTCGCCGCGGTAGACGAAGTAGGGCACCGGGAACAGCAGGTTGGCGCGCGAATCCGAGCCGCGGTAGTGTGGCAGGGTGATGCCGCCGACCCCAAGCCCGGCCTCCCACAACGGCCGTTCGATGGCATCGAAATCCTGCGCTGCGCAGGTGGTTGCGAAGGCCGCGGCAATGGCCGGGAGAGTGCGCCAGCGCTTGCGCGGCCGGGTCTGTGGCGAAGCATGCCGTGGTCGGCTGGCGCAATGCCCGGCTCGCATATCGTGGCTCCGGAGGAACTTCGTGGAAGGGCGGGGGAAAACCGGGCAGGACGGATACCTGGGCAAGTATAGCCAGAGCGCGGCCATCTGCGCGGTTCCGGTTCAGCCGCGGTATTTTTCCCACATCTCCCGCACGATCGGTTCCGGCGGCGCCGACGACGCGAAACCGGCGACATTGCCGAACACCCGGGCTATGCGGCGCCTGAACGCATCGAGGTCAGCCGTGGGGCCCGGCAACGCACGGTCGATATCGAGGATGGTACGCAGCTGCCCGGCAGAAAGCGCGGCGATGGCACGCCACAGGTCTTCGGGGCTGGACAGCGGCTGGGCGACACCAGGCATGGCAAGCATTGGTCGACTCCACGCGGATCATGAAGGCTGGTGCGGCGCCGTCGCGCCCTTGTTGCCGTCCGGGTACACGGCCGCCTGGAACGGTGCCAGGCCGATCCGCGCGACCACGTCGACGAAGCGCTCGGCATCGCTGTCGCGATGCGCGAGGTAGGTGCCGATCAGCTTCTCGATCACGTCCGGCACCTGCTCCTGCGCGAACGAGGGGCCGATGATGCGGCCGATCGCCGCGCCGCCGCCGCCGTCCTGGCTGTCGGCGCCGTTCTGCCGGCCGCCGAGGGTGACCTGGTACCAGGCTTCGCCGGCCTTGTCGACGCCGAGGATGCCGATATGGCCGACATGGTGGTGCCCGCACGAGTTGATGCAGCCCGAGATGTTGAGGTCGAGCTCGCCGATGTCGTGCACGTGGTCGAGATCCTCGAAGCGTTCCTGGATCGCCTGCGCCAGCGGGATCGACACCGCATTGGCGAGCGAGCAGAAGTCGCCGCCGGGGCAGGCGATGATGTTGGTGATCCGGCCGACATTGGGCGTCGCCAGGCCGGCGGCATCGAGCGCGCGCCACAGCGCGGGCAGGCCGCTGCGACGCACGTCGGCCAGGATCAGGTTCTGCTCGTGCGAGACCCGCAGTTCGCCAAAGCCGTGGCGCTCGGCGAGGTCGGCCATCAACTCCATCTGGTCGGCGGTAATGTCGCCCGGCGCGCGGCCGGTGGCCTTGAGCGATGCCGTCACCGCGGCATATCCGGCAACGCGGTGCGGATGGACGTTGCTGCGCAGCCAGAGCCGGAATGCGCGGTCGGTGCGGGCGAGTTCGGCGCTTTCATCGGCGCCTTCATCGTCGACTTCATCGGCATCGTCCGCCGCGGCGGGATCATAAGGCGGCACCGTGAAGCGCGCCGCCACCGACGCGACAAAGTCTTCGGTGACGGTATCCGGGCCGCCGCGGATGCGCTGCCATTGCTCCGCGACCTGCTCCCGGAACACCTCCGGCGTGAGATCCTTCACCAGGATCTTGATGCGCGCCTTGTACTTGTTGTCGCGCCTGCCATGCAGGTTGTAGACGCGCAACGTCGCCTGCAGGTAGGTCAGCAGGTCCTGCCATGCGACAAAGGGATTGATCAGCTTGCCGACCATGGGCGTGCGCCCCATGCCGCCGCCGACCCACACGCGGAAGCCGACCTGCCCGTCCTGCTCGACCGCCTGCAGCCCGATGTCGTGCACGCCGACCGCGGCGCGGTCGGTGGTGGCGCCGCTGATCGCGATCTTGAACTTGCGCGGCAGGTAGGCGAACTCGGGGTGCAGCATCGACCATTGCCGCACGATCTCGCACCATACCAGCGGGTTCACCAGCTCGTCGGGCGCGATGCCGGCGAAGTGGTCGGTGGTGGTGTTGCGGATGCAGTTGCCGCTAGTCTGGATGGCGTGCATCTGCACGGTGGCGAGCTCCGCCAGGATGGCGGGCGCGTCTTCGAGGCGCGGCCAGTTGAACTGCAGGTTCTGCCGCGTGCTGAAGTGCCCGTAGCCGCGGTCCCAGCGGCGCGCGATGTCGGCCAGCTTGCGCAGTTGCGTCGACGATAGCATGCCGTAGGGGATGGCCACGCGCAGCATCGGCGCATGGCGCTGGATATACAGGCCGTTCTGCAGCCGCAGCACGCGGAACTCTTCCTCGTCGAGCTCGCCGTCGAGGAAGCGGCGGGTCTGGTCGGTGAACTGCACGACCCGCTCGTCGACCAGCCGCTGGTCGATCTCGTCATAGACATACATGGTGAAGGTCTCCTCGCGCGCAGCGCTAGTCTTTGGCCCGTGCCCGTTCGATCGACATGTCGGTCGGCATCATGTTGAGATCGGCGTTGTGCATCACCCACAGCGAGCCGGCCACGACGATCACGATCAGGAAGCCGGTGCAGGCGAAGATGACGGTGTTGCCGCGCTGGCCCGGGCCGGTGCCGAGGTGCAGGAAGTACACCAGCTGCACCAGCAGCTGTGCGACGCAGAGGCCGACCACCAGCGCGATCGCGGCGTGGCTCGGCAAGGCGCGGGTCATCACCGTGGCAAACGATGCCACGGTCAGCGCCACCGACAGCAGCAGGCCGATGGTGTAGCGCCGCACGCTGCCGTGGACGGCGTGCTCGCCCGCATGGACGGAATGCAGATGGGACGGCTTCATGCAAACTCCCGCAGGTAGACGAAGGTAAACACGCAGATCCACACCAGGTCCAGGAAGTGCCAGAACAGGCTCAGGCACGCCAGCCGGCGCCGCACGATGTCGTCGAGGCCGAAGCGCCGGATCTGGTGGATCATCACCGCCAGCCAGCACAGGCCCGCGGTCACGTGCAGGCCGTGGGTGCCGACCAGCGTGAAGAACGCAGACAGGTAGGCGCTGACGCCGGGACCAGCGCCCTGGTGCAGCAGGTGGGCGAACTCGTAGACCTCCATGGCGACGAACACCGCGCCCAGCACGAAGGTGGCCGCCAGCCAGCGGATCATGCGCGGTGCGGCATTGGCGTCCTGCCGCAGCATCGCCAGGCCGAAGGTGTAGCTGCTGAGCAGCAGCACCATGGTCTCGGCGAACACGAACGGCAGCTCGAACAGCTGCTGCCCGCCAGGGCCGCCCGCGGTGTTGCCGGACAGCACGCCGAAGGTGGCGAACAGCACAGCGAAGATCAGGCAGTCGCTCATCAGGTAGAGCCAGAAGCCCAGCGTGGTATGGGCGGCGGCATCGTGATGGCCGTGGTCCGTGGCGTGCGTGGTTGCGTGCGTGGCGTCGTTGCCCGGATGGTGCAGGCTTGGGGATAGCGTCGGGTTCATGGTTCAGGCAGCTTGCTGCAGTTGGGCGTAGCGGGCGCGCTCGATGCGCTCGACCTCGGCGGCCGGCACGTAGTAGTCCACGTCGCGGTCGTAGCTGCGCAGCACGAAGGTCGCGATCGCGCCGACCAGCCCGGCAATGGCGACCAGCCACATGTGCCAGACCAGCGCAAAGCAGGACACCAGCCCGAACACCGACACCAGGAAGCCGGCCGCGGTGGGGCGCGGCATGTGGATGTCCTCGTAGTGGGCGGGCTGGCGCCATGCGCGCCCGGCCTCCTTGTCTTCCCAGTGCTGCTCCAGCGAGGTGATGTGCGGCACCGTCGCGAAGTTGTAGAACGGCGCCGGCGATGCGGTCGACCATTCCAGGCTGCGGCCGTCCCACGGGTCGCCGGTCAGGTCCCGGTTGTGCTTGCGGTCGCGGATGCTGACGGCCAGCTGCACCATCATCGCCAGGATGCCGGCGCCGATGACGAAGGCGCCGATCATCGCCACCACCAGGTAGGGATGCCAGTCGACGTTGGCGTAGTGGTTCATCCGCCGCGTCATGCCCTTGAAGCCCAGCACGTAGAGCGGCATGAAGGCCAGGAAGAAGCCGGCCAGCCAGCACCAGAACGACACCTTGCCCCAGAACTCGTTGAGCTTGAAGCCGAACACCTTGGGGAACCAGAAGCTGATCGCGGCCAGGCAGCCGAACAGCACGCCGCCGATGATCACGTTATGGAAGTGGGCCACCAGGAAAAGGCTGTTGTGCAGCACGAAGTCGGCGCCCGGCACCGCCAGCAGCACGCCGGTCATGCCGCCGATCGCGAACGTCACCATGAAGCCGATGGTCCACATGGTCGAGGTATGGAAGCGGATTCGGCCCCGGTACATGGTGAACAGCCAGTTGAACAGCTTGACGCCGGTCGGGATCGAGATGATCGACGTCATGATGCCGAAGAAGGCATTGACGTTGGCGCCCGAGCCCATGGTGAAGAAGTGGTGCAGCCAGACGAAGAACGACAGCACGCCGATCGACGAGGTCGCATAGACCATCGACTTGTAGCCGAACAGCGGCTTGCGCGAGAACGTGGCGATGATTTCCGAGAACGCGCCGAACGCGGGCAGGATCAGCACATAGACCTCGGGGTGGCCCCAGATCCAGATCAGGTTCACGTACATCATGGCGTTGCCGCCCAGCTCGTTGGTGAAGAAATGCATGCCGAGGTAGCGGTCGGCGGTGAGCAGGGCCAGCGTGGCGGTCAGCACCGGGAAGATGGCGACGATCAGGATGTTGGTGACCAGCGCGGTCCAGGTGAACACCGGCATCTTCATCAGCGTCAGGCCCGGCGCGCGCATGCGCAGGATGGTGACGATGAAGTTGATGCCCGTCAGCGTGGTGCCCAGCCCCGATATCTGCAACGACCAGATGTAGTAGTCGACGCCGACGGTGGGGCTGTAGCCGAGCTCGGACAACGGCGGGTAGGCCACCCAGCCGGTCGCGGCGAAGTCGCCGACGAACATCGACAACATCACCAGCACCGCGCCCATCGCCGACAGCCAGAAGCTGAGCGAGTTGACGAACGGGAACGCCACGTCGCGCGCGCCGATCTGCAGCGGCACGATCACGTTCATCAGCCCCACCACCAGCGGCGTGGCGACGTAGAAGATCATGATCACGCCGTGCGCCGTGAAGATCTGGTCGTAGTGGTGCGGCGGCAGGTAGCCCGCCGCATCGCCGTAGGCGATGGCCTGCTGCGTGCGCATCAGGATCGCGTCGGCGAAGCCGCGCAGCAGCATCACCAGGGCCAGGATGATGTACATCACCCCGACCTTCTTGTGGTCGACCGAGCAGATCCACTCGGTCCACAGGTATTTCCACTTGCGGTAGTAGGTGATGGCGCCGAGCAGCGCGGCGCCCAGCACGATCACCACGGCCAGCGTCCCCATGATGATCGGCTCGTGGTAGGGGATGGCCTCGAGGTTCAGTTTTCCTAGCATGTCATTGCTCCATGCGGCCGGGCTGCGCCGGGGGAACGCGCTGCAAGGCCTGCAGAGATTCGGGGGTGTCCGCGCGGCACACGGCGCCGTAGGCCTGCATGTACTTGTCGACCACCTGGTCGAACAGCTTCGGCGTCACCGAGGCGTACAGCGCGACCGGATCCTTGCTGCTGGGCTGCTCCAGCGCGCGGTAGGTGTTGGCATCGAGCGCCTGGGCCGAAGCGCGGGCCTTGCCGATCCACGCGTCGAATTCCTCGCGCGAGGTCGCCAGGGTCTTGAAATGCATGTCCGAGAAGCCGGCGCCGCTGTAGGCTGCCGACTGGCCGAGATAGACGCCTGGCGTGTCGGCGATCAGGTGCAGGCGGGTCTGCATGCCGGCCATGGTGTAGACCATGCTGCCGAGCTGCGGAATGAAGAACGCGTTCATCATCGATTCCGAGGTCAGCCGGAAGCTGACGGGCGTGCCGACCGGGATGGCCAGCTGGTTCACCGAGGCGACGCCGTACTCCGGATAGACGAACAGCCATTTCCAGTTCAGCGCGATGACGTCGACCTGCAGCGGCTTGACCTCCGATTCCAGCGGCCGGTACGGGTCGAGCTTGTGCGTCGAGTCCCAGATCAGCACGGCCAGGCAGGCCACGATCACGCACGGGATGCCCCACACCACGATCTCGATCCTGGTCGAGTGCGACCATGTGGGCGCGTAGGTCGCGCGCGTGTTGCTTTCGCGGTAGCGCCACGCAAACCACAGCGTCAGGAAGATCACCGGGATCACGACCATCAGCATCACGAACAGCGATATCAGGATCAGCGATTTCTCCTGCTCGCCGATGCTGCCCTTGGGATTGAGCAGTTCGAGGTTGCAGCCGCTGAGCAGGGCGCTCAGGCCGGCGGCTAGCAGCAACACGCCGATACGGGGCGGCCACGTTGGCGATGGACTGTGGCGGGAGGGCGGGCGGGGCAGCGGGCCTTGTCGGTTCTGGCTTGCCGGCCCGGCGATAGGTTTGAGCATGTCGGACACCTTGGTTACGGATTACCGAAGGCATCCGGCCACGCGCTCCGATTCAAGTGCTGCGTCAGCCCCGCGCGGGCGTGGCTTGTATGGATTCCTTCGGCAATGTCTGGCATGCTATTCGAAGACAAAGGCCATACATCGAGGAAAATTTTGGCTGCAGAATCCATACAAGACAGCGAAATCGCAGCCAGATGGGAGCTGCGGATCGCCACCTCCGGCGTTGCCCGATACTTGCAAATCGTCGAATACATCGAGCGCGCCATCGGCGAGGGCCGGCTCGTGGCCGGCGACCGCGTACCGCCGCAGCGCAGCCTGGCGCAAGCGCTCGGCGTCGACCTGACCACGGTCACGCGGGCCTATAACGAGGCCCGGCGGCGCCAGCTGATCGAGGCCCGGGGCGCGCTCGGCACCTTTATCGCCGCGCCGCGCGCGGAACTGGCGCGGGTGGTCGACATGAGCATGAACGTGCCGCCGCCACCGGCCGGCGTGGATTTCCACGACCTGTTGCGGCGCGGCCTGAACCAGGTGCTGCTGCGCAGCGACCCGCAGCTGCTGATGACCTACCAGCTTGGCGGCGGCAGTGCGTCGGACCGCGCGGCCGGGGCGCTCTGGCTGTCGCCGATGTTCGGGCCGGTCGACACGGCGCGGCTGGTGGTGTGCCCCGGCGCGCAGGCCGCGCTGGCTGCGGTGATCCTGAGCCGCACCCGGCCCGGCGAGGCGATCGTGACCGAGCCGCTGGCCTACCCGGGAATCCGTGCCGCGGCGGCGCAACTGGGCCGGCGCGTGGTAGTCGCGCCCTGCGACGCGGAGGGGATGCTGCCCGACGCGCTCGCCGCCGCCCGCGCCGACGGCGCCACGCTGGCCTACCTCAACCCGACCGCGCAGAACCCCACCACCCACACCATGCCGGCCTCGCGCCGTGCCGAGCTGGCCAGCGCGGCCGAGCGCTGCGATATCGCGCTGCTCGAGGACGACCCCTACTGGCTGCTGACGCCGTCCGCGCCGCCTCCGCTGGCAAGCTTTGCGCCCGCCCGCACCTACTACGTCGCGACGCTGTCCAAGGCGCTGAGTCCGGGACTGCGCACCGCTTATGTGCTGTTGCCCGAAGGCCGCGGCGGCGACGACCTGCTGGCGCCGCTACGCGCCTTCGCGCTGATGCCAGCGCCCATGACCGCGGCGCTGGCGACGCAATGGATCCATGACGGCTCGGCCATGCAATTGCTCGAAGGCATCCGCGCCGAAGCGCTGGCGCGCTGTGCCCTGGCCAGCCGCTGGCTGAGCGGGATGGGCCAGCTGCCGCCCAGCGGCATCCACGTGTGGCACCGTCTTCCGTCCCACTGGTCGGCGCAGCAGCTGGCCAGCGCCGCGCTGGCGGAAGACCTGCGCGTCACGCCTTCCGATGTGTTCTGGGACGGCGCAGGCGCGCCCAATGCCATCCGGATTTCGCTGGGCGGCGTGGACGACCGGGCCCAGCTGGCGCACGCGCTGCGCAGGCTGGCGGCGCTGCTGGAGCGCGGGCCCCGGCAGCATCCCATCACGATCGTCTAGCGGACCCAGCGCTCGACCCGCGCCTGCAAGCGCGGCCCCACCAGCAGGATGGCGGGGATGACGATCACATAGCCGACGCCCCACGAGCGCAGCCAGGTCAGCACAAAGACCTCGGTGAAGCCGATATTGAGGGCGAGCAGGGCGAACGAGATGATCCCCGTAGTCACCACGCCCATCGACAGAGCGAAGGCGATTTTCCGTTTCAGTTCTACGTTCATGGCGAATTTCCCGGACGATTAGCGCGCAATGCCGTACCGCGCGGCCGGCTGCGCATGCGAAAGATTGGGGCCGAGCGCGGCGCGTGCCGCCTCGAAGGCCTGCCAGTCCGCGGCGTCCGGCAACGACGGCAGCGTGATCACCTCCCCCTGGTCCAGTCCTGCCAGTGCAGCATCGACCAGGTCGTCGCCGTCCATCACCAGCGTTTCCGGCAGGTTTTCGACAGGGTGCCCGGCGATGTCCCAGAACGCCGTGCGGGTCGCCCCCGGCAGCACCGCCTGGACGCGCACGCCCTGGCTGGCAAGCTCATGTTGCAGCGACTGGGTAAAGGCCAGCACAAAGGCCTTGGAGCCGCCGTACACGCCGTTCAGCACCTCGGGCGCGATCGCGACGATCGAGGCAATATTGATGATCGTGCCCTGGCCTCGCGCCACGAAGGCCGGGGCGGCAGCGTAGGTGAGGCGGGTCAGCGCCGTGACGTTGAGCTCGATCATCGCCTGCATGGTGTCCGCATCCGACGCCAGCAAAGGCGACGCGCCACCGAAGCCCGCGTTGTTGACCAGCGTGGTGATGCTGGCGTCGGTCCTCAGGATGTTCTCGACATGGCGTACCCCGGCCGCCTGGCCCAGGTCGGCCGTGACGATCTCGACGGAGCGGCCGGTCTGGTCGGTGATGCGCCGCGCCAGCGCCTCGAGCCGGCTGCGGTTGCGCGCCACCAGGATCAGGTCATGGCCGCGGCGCGCGAGCCGATCCGCGTAGATGGCCCCGATACCCGAAGAAGCCCCGGTGATCAGGGCGGTGCCAGCGTAGGTATGAGTTGTCACGTTGAAGCTCCATAACAGTGGGAAGGGAGTGAGAGTTCCGTGGCAGCCGGCCGTGCGTATCGCCGCTGCGTGCATCGAAGATTAGGTGCACAATGGTGATGGCAACAATGTCGTAGATCCCACCTTTTATGCCATGGCGGGAAAGGTCCCTTCCACCGCCATCAGGAGTTCACCATGCACCATGTAGCCCTGGCCCTCTATCCCGGCTTCCAGGCGCTGAACCTTGCGGTGTCAACGGTGCTCGAGTTCGCCAACCGCGCGCTTGGCGAGCCGCTGTATCGGGTGCACTTGCTGTCCGAACATGGCGGCCCCGTGGCGAGTTCCGGCGGCTTTGCCGTCAGCACCGCTCCCTTCGGCCGGCGTCGCTTCGATACCGTGCTGGTGGTGGGCGACAATGACGTCCTGCCTGCGCCGCCGGCCCTGTTGAAGTTCCTGCAGCGCGCGGCGCGCACTTCGCGGCGCATCGGCGCCACGTGTACCGGTGCCTTCACCCTGGCGGAGGCCGGCTTGCTGGCCGGCCGCCGTGCCACCACGCACTGGTATTACGCCGAGGAGCTGCGGCGCCGCTTCCCGGACGTCAGCGTGGAGGAGGACCGCATCTTCATCATCGACGGGCCGGTGTGGACATCGGCCGGGATGTCGGCCTGCATCGACCTGGCGCTGGCACTGGTGGAGAAGGACGCGGGCGCCGCCGTCGCGCGCGGCGTGGCCAAGAGCCTGGTTGTGTACCATCGCCGCGCCGGCGGCCAGTCACAATTTTCGGCGCTGCTGGACCTGGAGCCGCGCTCCGACCGCATTCGCGGCGCGCTGGATTTCGCCCGGCAGAACTTGCAACAGGACCTGTCGGTGGAGCAGCTCGCGAATGCCGCGCACCTCAGCGCCCGCCAGTTCTCGCGCGCCTTCCGCGACGAAACCGGCCAGAGCCCGGCCAAAGCCGTGGAGCGCCTGCGCGTCGAGGCGGCGCGGCTGATGATGGAAAGCGGCCGCCACCCGATCGACGTGGTGGCCCGCGATACCGGCTTTGGCGATCCCGAGCGCATGCGGCGGGCCTTCCTGCGGGCATTCGGGCAACCCCCGCAGGCGATCCGCCGCCTGGCGCGCGGCGGCGCCTTGCAGACGGCTTAGTTGGTGTAGCCGTCACATTGGCTGGATATGGGTGTTCCGAGGCAGGGCGTCTTTCGCGAACGCCGGAAGCGGAATCGCGCCGGTATGCGCAATACGCCAGCTAGAATCTGAAAACAGTTTCTCTTAGCACGGCATCATGAAACACGAATCCAGCGTTATGCATGACGAGCCGCCGGGCCCGCGCGGGGAGGGCCAGCCGGGCAACCTGGCGGATGCGGCCACCGTGCCCAACGGCAATACGCGCTATATCAACCGCGAACTCAGCCAGCTGGCGTTCTTTGAGCGGGTCCTGCAGCAGGCGGCCGATCCTGCCATGCCGCTGCTCGAGCGCCTGCGTGCGCTGTGCACCTTCAGCAGCAACCTGGACGAGTTCTATGAGATCCGCGTGGCGGGGTTGAAGGAACAGTGCGTGCTGTCGTCGCCGGTGGTCGGGCCGGACGGGCTGACGCCGCAGGCGGTTTATGCCGCGGTCAACCAGCGGGTGCGTGAACTGGTGGGTCAACAGTACCGGCTGTTCAATGACGTGCTGATTCCCGCCATGGCCCAGGAGCAGATTTGCTTCCTGCGGCGGCCATCGTGGAACGCCGCGCAGCAAGACTGGATTCGCGAGTTCTTCTTTGCCGAGCTGATGCCGGTCCTGACGCCGATCAGGCTGGACCCGGCGCATCCATTCCCGCGGGTGCTGAACAAGAGCCTGAACTTCGCCGTGGAGCTGGAGGGCAAGGACGCGTTCGGCCGCAGCTCCGGCAATGCCATCGTGCAGGCGCCCAGGGCGTTGCCGCGCGTGATCGCACTGCCAGCGGAGATTGCCGGATGCGAACACGGCTTCGTGTTCCTGTCTTCGATCCTGCATGCCCACGTCGGCGAGCTGTTCAGCGGCATGACGGTTCGCGGCTGCTACCAGTTCCGGGTCACGCGCAACAGCGAGCTGTTTGTCGACGAGGAAGAGGTCAAGAACCTGCGCGAGGCGCTGCAGGGCGAACTGCCGCACCGGCACCTTGGCGATGCGGTGCGGCTCGAGGTGGCCGACAACTGCCCGCGCGCCATGACCGCGTTCCTGCAGGAACAGTTTGGCCTCGCGCCCGCCGAGGTGTTCGCGGTCAATGGCCCGGTCAACCTGGTCCGCCTGATGCAGGTGCCGGACCAGGTCGACCGGCCGGACCTGAAATACCCGCCGATCCGGCCGGGCTTGCCGAAGGCGCTGCGGGACCAGCCCGATGTCTTCCGCGCCATGCGCGATGGCGACATCCTGCTGCACCATCCGTTCCAGTCGTTTGCGCCGGTGGTCGATTTCGTCAGGCAGGCGGCGCAGGATCCGGACGTGGTGGCGATCAGCCAGACGGTGTATCGGGCCGGGCACGACTCGGCGCTGCTGTCGTCGCTGATCGAGGCGGCGCGCAACGGCAAGGAGGTCACCGCCGTGGTGGAGCTGATGGCGCGCTTCGACGAAGAGGCCAACATCGGCTGGGCGGGCCAACTCGAGGACGCGGGCGCCCATGTGGTCTATGGCGTGGTCGGCTTCAAGGCGCACGCCAAGATCCTGATGGTGGTGCGGCGCGAGGACGGACGGCTCAGGCGCTATGTGCATCTCGGCACCGGCAACTATCATCACGAGACCTCGCGCAGCTATACGGATTTCGGCTTGCTGACTTGCGATGAAGCGCTGACCCAGGAGGTGGCCCAGGTCTTCAGCCAGCTGACCGGCCGCGGCCAGACGCAAAGCATGACCCATGTCTGGCAATCGCCGTTTACGCTGAAGCAGCAGCTGCTGGCAGCGATCCGCGGCGAAGCCGAGCATGCCAGGGCCGGGCGCCAGGGGCGCATCATCGCCAAGATGAATGCGCTGCTGGAGCCCGAGCTGATCCAGGCGCTGTACGACGCGTCAGGCCAGGGGGTGCGCATCGACCTGATCGTGCGGGGCGCGTGCGCACTGCGTCCGGGTGTCGCCGGACTGTCCGAGCACATCACGGTGAAATCGGTGATGGGCCGGTTCCTCGAGCACTCGCGCATCTTCTTCTTCCACGACGGCGGCGCCGACAAGGTCATGCTGTCGAGCGGGGATTGGATGGAGCGCAGCCTGTCGCGTCGCATCGAAATATGTTTTCCCGTGCTCGATCCCCGCTTGAAGGAGCGGGTCCTCTCCGAGGGCCTGGAGCCGTATCTGTCCGACCGGCGCGAAGCGTGGATGATGACGCCTGAAGGCAACTATGTGCGCCAGCCTGAGCAGGACGGCGAGGCGGCGCAGCGCAGGCTGCTGGCTGCGCTGACCTGAGTGCGCCATGCCACGTATCGCCCCCAGCCCCCTGCAAAAGGAACGACCATGACCCTGACCCCAGCCATCGGTCAAGGCCGCCTCAAGGCACGCCAGGCCAGGACCGCTGCCGCGTACACGACGTCGATGCTCGGCGGCGGCCTGGTGTTCGACCATCGCCACTGGGCCTGCGGCGAGGCGGAGTTTCGCTGGAAGGCGCCGCGCCACCTGATCGTGCTGACCGAGCGCGGCTCCACCGGCCGCACTTGCGTCTACAGCGAAGGGCGCCTGATGCACGACGGGCGCGACCGGCCAGGCACGCTCAGTTTCGTGCCTGCCCACGCGGAACGCAGCGGGCATTTCCACGACGCCGACCTGGTCTACACGGCGCTGTGGCTCGATCCGGCGCTCGCGCTGCCGGGTTGCGACCGGCTGGCGCAATTGCCGATGCGCATCAACGGCACCGCCGACGCGGTGGTGCAGGCACTGCTGACCTCGCTCAGCGCGGACTTGGCCGCCGGACGCGTGCCCGAACCGGTCTACCTCGAGCACCTGGTGTCGCTGGTGGCGCTGCGCATCGCAGGCACGGTCCCGGCGCCGCCCGCGCGCCGCGCGCAAGGGCTGGGCCAGCGGCTGCTGGCGCGCCTGACCGACTATATCGATGCGCGGCTGGACGCGTCGCTGTCGCTGAGTGACCTGGCCGGCGTCGCGGGCATGCCGGTGGACACCTTCGCGCGGCGCTTCAAGACGGAGACCGGCATGGCCCCGTATGCCTACGTCATCGACCGGCGCGTGCGGCGCGCGCAAGCCCTGCTGCGCGGCAGCGCGCTGCCGATCAGCGCCGTGGCGCTGGAACTGGGCTTTTCGAGCCAGAGCCATTTCACCTCCACCTTCCAGCGCCTGACCGGCACGACGCCGCGCAGCTATCGGCAGCACTTGTGCCGGGATCCTGATAGTTCCGCCTGATATGTGAAAGAAACGCCCAGTTGGCCCCGACATACTGCCGGTGCCGGCTGTGGCGGCTTCCACTGGGGAAGTCGGTCGCGCCGCGCGGCAGGGCCACGTCCTGCCGTCCTCACCAGGAGCAGACCATGGATCAGGCGGACCTTCCGCAAAACCCCGGTCGCCGCGCCGTGCTGCGCGCCAGTGCGGCGAGCGGCATGCTGTTCGCAGTCGGCCCCGCGCCGGCGCAGGGCGCAGCGGGCCCATCGTCAGTCTCGAATGCAGCGCCCGCCGCCGTGCCGCTGCGGCCGCTGACCTTGCGCATCAACGGCGCGGAACATGCGGTGCAACTGGATGTGCGCACGACACTTCTGGACGCGCTGCGCAACCAGCCCGGCCTGACCGGCACCAAGAAGGGCTGCGACCACGGCCAGTGCGGCGCCTGCACGGTGCTGGTGAACGGCCGCCGCATCAATGCCTGCCTGACGCTGGCGGTGATGCACGACGGCGACGCCATCACCACCATCGAGGGCCTCGCCGACGGCGATGCGCTGCATCCGCTGCAATCCGCATTTATCGCGCGTGACGCGTTCCAGTGCGGCTACTGCACGCCCGGCCAGATCTGCTCGGCCGTCGGCATGCTGGCCGAGGTGCGCGCCGGCTGGCCCAGCCATGCCAGCCGCGATGTCGCCGCGCGCACGTTCGCGCTCGACGAGGCCGAGATCCGCGAGCGCATGAGCGGCAACCTGTGCCGCTGCGCGGCCTATCCGAACATCGTCGCCGCGATCCGCGATGCAGCCGACGGAGGCCAGGCATGATGAGCTTCAGCTACGAGCGCGCCGGCAACGCAGCAGAGGCGGCGCAGGCCGTCGCCAGCCGGGACGGCGCCCGCTTTATCGGCGGCGGCACCAACCTGCTCGACCTGATGAAGCTGGGCATCGAACAGCCGCGCCACCTGGTCGACATCAGCCGGCTGCCGCTCGCCGCGATCGAGGATACCGCGGACGGCGGGCTGCGCATCGGCGCGCAGGTGCCCAACAGCGACCTGGCGGCGGACCCGCGCGTGCGTGCGCGCTATCCGCTGCTGTCGCAGGCGCTGCTGGCGGGCGCATCCGGGCAGATCCGCAACAAGGCGTCGACCGCGGGCAACCTGCTCCAGCGGACACGCTGCGCCTATTTCTATGATCCGCACATGCCCTGCAACAAGCGCACGCCCGGCAGCGGCTGCGGGGCGATGCAGGGCCACAACCGCATGAACGCCATCCTGGGCGGCAGCGAAGCCTGCATCGCCGTGCATCCGTCCGACATGGCGGTGGCGATGGCGGCGCTGGACGCGCGCGTGCATACCGTGTTGCCGCAGGGCGGCGGGCGCGTCATCGCGGTGCGCGAGCTGCACCGGCTGCCGGGCGCAACGCCGCACCTCGAGACCCAGCTCGCGCATGGCGAGATGATTGCCGCGGTCTCGCTGCCGCCGCCGCCGGCGGGCCGCCAGCTTTACCGCAAGGTGCGCGACCGCGCCTCGTATGCGTTCGCGCTGGTGTCGGTGGCGCTGGTGCTCGACGTGGCCGGCGGCCAGGTACGCGGCGCCCGCATCGCGCTGGGCGGCGTGGCGCCGCGCCCGTGGCGGGCGGACGGCGCCGAGCAGGCATTGCGCGGCAGGGCGGCGGATGCCGCCAGCTGGCAGGCGGCCGCCGACGCGGCGCTGGCGGGCGCGCGCGGCCATGGCGGCAACGATTTCAAGATTCCACTGGCGCTACGCACGGTGCGGCAGGCATTGGCCGCCGCGGCGCAGCCCGTTCCGCAGCGGACCTGACACGAACCGGTGCTCCGGTGCGCGGCTGCCGACCGGCTTGCCGCCACGGGCACATGGCGACGGACACGAACCATGACGACAAAGATGCAGGGTAATGCGGGCCGGGAGCCGGGCGCTCCCGTGGGACTGCCCATCGATCGGGTCGACGGCAGGTTGAAAGTGACGGGCCGCGCCACCTATGCCTATGAACATCAAGTGCCGGGCGCGGCGCCGCCGGCCTACGGCTATATCGTGGGCGCCACCATCGCGCGCGGCCGCATCGTTGCCATCGATACCCGGCAGGCGCGGCAGGCGCCGGGGGTGATCCATGTGATGACGCATCGGAACGCGCCGGCGCAGCCGGCCTTCGGCCCCTCGGTGCCGCCCACGCCGCGCGACGTGTTCACGCGCGCGCGGCCGTACCTGGCGTCGGACCGCGTGCGCTATTACGACGAGCCAGTGGCACTGGTGGTGGCTGAGAGTTTCGAGGCGGCGCGCGCCGCCGCCGCGCTGGTGCAGGTGCGCTACCAGGCCGAGCGGGGCGAATTCGAGCTGGCGCCGCGGCTGGCGCAGGCCTACAAGCCCCCGCGCACCAACGCCGGATTCCCGCCCGACAGCGAGACTGGCGATTTTGCCAGCGCGTTTTCCCAGGCCGCGGTTGCGCTGGACCTGACCTACGCCACGCCGTACCAGAACCACCATCCGATGGAGCCGCACGCCACCATGGCGGTATGGTCGGATGCGGGCCTGACGGTCTACACCGGGTCGCAGACGCTGAGCAATTTCCAGGCGGGACTGGCCGCCACACTGCGCATCCCGCCGGAGCGGGTGCGCATCGTCAGCCCGTTTACCGGCGGCGGTTTCGGGGCCAAGCTGATCATCCATGCCGACACCGTACTGGCCGCGCTGGCGGCGCGCGAACTGCGGCGCCCGGTCAAGGTCGCGCTGACGCGCCAGCAGATGGTTGCCAACGCCGGCCATCGCGCGGCCATGTCGCATCGCGTGCGCCTGGGCGCGGACCGGGACGGGCGGCTGTCGGCGATCGGGTATGAGGTCTGGTCGGCCACCTGCCGGTTCGAGGAATATTGCGAGCAGACCGCAGTGTTTGCGCGCGCGCTGTACGCCGCGCCCCACCGCGCGACGCGGCACCGGCTGGTGCCGGTCGACCTGAACCGCGGCGAATGGATGCGTTCGCCCGGCGAGGCGCCGGGCATGCAGGCCTTCGAGTGCGCCATGGATGAGCTGGCCGAGCGCCTCGGGCTCGACCCGATCGAACTGCGCGTGCGCAACGAGCCCGAACGCGAGCCCGAGACCGGCTTGCCATATTCCACCCGCAACCTGGTGGATTGCATGCGCACCGGCGCGGCGCGCTTCGGCTGGCAGCACCGC
Organism: Cupriavidus nantongensis; assembly: GCF_041726985.1. Classification (GTDB taxonomy): domain Bacteria; phylum Pseudomonadota; class Gammaproteobacteria; order Burkholderiales; family Burkholderiaceae; genus Cupriavidus; species Cupriavidus nantongensis_A. Next base: position 1,520,453 of record NZ_CP168303.1, read on the forward strand.
CGCGCCGCGCCCCGAAGCGTGCGCGAAGGGCGCTGGCTGGTTGGCATGGGCATGGCCGCGGCGATACGGCCGAACTACCTCGGCGCCGCGGCGGCACAGGTGGCCATGGACAGCCGCGGACGCGTCACGGTGCGGCTCGACATGACCGACATCGGCACCGGCACCTACACCATCCTGACGCAGATCGCCGCCGAGAGCCTGGGCGTGCCGCTGAGCTGGGTGCGGGTCGAACTGGGTGACAGCCGCTTCCCGCGCACGGCCGGCTCCGGCGGATCCTGGGGCGCGGCCAGCGCCGGTTCCGCGGTGGCCGACGCCTGCGCCCAACTGAAGGCCCGCATCGTGGCCGCCGCAAGGGGACCGGCCGAGGCCGCGCCCGCGGCGGTGCGCTTCGCCGATGGCGCCGTTACCCTCGGTGCGCAGACGCAACGGCTGGATGATCTGATGGCCAGCGTCGCGCCCGGCGGGCTGCAGGCACTAGGGCAGGTGGCCGGCATGGGCGAAGCGTACAAGGCGCATTCGCACCATGCCTATGGCGCGCACTTCGCCGAAGTCGCGGTCGACGCCGATACCGGCGAGATCCGCATGCGGCGCATGCTGGCCGTGATCGGCGCCGGCCGCATCCTCAACCCAAAGACCGCGCGCTCGCAGATCCTGGGCGGCATGACCTGGGGCATCGGTTCCGCGCTGATGGAGCAGACGCTCCTGGACACGCGCTACGGCAACTTTATCAACCACGATCTTGCCGAGTACCTGGTGCCGGTCAACGGCGATGTGGCGCAGATGGAGGTGGTGTTCCTGGACCAGCCCGACCCGAATGCCAACCCGTTGGGCATCAAGGGGCTGGGCGAGCTGGGCGTGTGCGGCGCGGGAGCGGCGGTGGCCAACGCGGTCTACAACGCCACCGGAGTGCGGGTGCGGGAGTTGCCGGTGACGCTGGACAAGGTGCTGGCGGGGATGGCGGCGGCGGAGCGGCTGGCCTTGTGAAGGGCCACTACCGAGCAGTGCCGCAAGTAGTTTGCCTGGCGGCTGGCGAGCTGAAGGGATAGCCTCAGTCGATCAGCTTCCCCTGTGCATCGAAGAACGGATACGCAGGTCCATGGTCCCCGATTGCAACGGCATGGGTCACCAGTCCGTGCACGGGATGCCACCAGTGCAGCAGCATGCCTGGCGGCTCCATCCGGAAGCGCGAAGCCGCTTGCGGGTCGAGGTCCAGTGCGACCTGGTGCGCCGGGCCGGGCGCGGTCATGGCGATGGTGCCGCCGAAGCGCCGGGTGATATGCCGATGCAGATGGCCGCACAGCACGCGTTCCACCTGCGGATGGCGCCGCACCACGACCTCTAGCAGCGCGGCGTTCTCCAGGCCCTGCTGGTCCATATGGCCGATGCCGGTGTGGAAAGGCGGGTGGTGCAGCATCAGCAGGGTGGGGCGCTGCGGGGCGGCGGCGAGCGCCGCTTCCAGCCATGGCAGCGCGTCCGGGTGCACGCGCCCGCCGCTATGGCCAGGGACGGTGCAGTCGAAGGCGACCAGCGTCAAAGGCCCCGCGTCGATGCGGTAATGCACGGGCGCATCGCCATCGCCCGCGGCGAACAGATAGGCGTGATCGGCGTGATCGGCGAAGGCGCGGCGCAATGCGGCGCGGCTGTCGTGATTCCCCGGCATCAGCCGTACCGGCATCGGCAAGGATTCAAGGATCGCTCGCAGGAAACGATATTCATCGTCGCTGCCGAAGTCGACCAGGTCGCCGGTCACCACCGCAATGTCGGGGCGCTGCGGCAACGCCAGCAGCGTGTCGATGCACTCGCGCAGGGCGCCGGCGGTATCCACGCGCCGGTAGGAGAGCTTGCCGCCCGCCTTGATATGCAGGTCGGTAATGTGGGCGACCAGGTAGGGAGTGGCCTGGGGGGGGCTCTGCATCATGCCGCGCTCCCTACTGACACCGAGGGCGCAGCGGGCACCGCCAGCAGATGGCCGGTATCGATGCGCAGGCCAACGCGGTCGCCGGCTACCCAGCGGTCGCGCCGCGCGGTATCGAGCACGATGGGGGCCGGTGCGCCAACGTCGACCAGCAGCCGCGTCGCATGGCCAAGGAACAGGGCCGTGACGACACTGCCGGTCACGTGGACATCGGGCGCATTCGGCGCGTCGGCCAGCGCTACGTCCTCGGGCCGGAACATCAGCTCGACCTGCGCCACCTCGAGGTGCCGCGGCTCACGCGGCAATGCGCCACCCGGCACGCGCCATACCTGTTGGTCCGCAGCCGCCGGCAAGCGATTCATCGTGCCGATGAAGTCGGCGACGAAGGCATTGGCCGGATGCCGGTAGATGTCCTGTGGCGTGCCGCTTTGCGCGATGCGACCCTTGTCCATCACGATGATGCGGTCGCCAAGTGCCATCGCCTCGGCCTGATCGTGCGTGACATACACGGCGGTGATGCGCAGGCTGCGCAGCAGCTGGTTGATGTCGGCGCGCAGCGCATCGCGCAGCTTGGCATCGAGTGCCGTCAGCGGTTCGTCCAGCAGCAGCACGCGCGGCTGCACGGCGATGGCGCGCGCCAGCGCCACGCGCTGGCGCTGGCCACCCGACAGCTGGTCGACGCGCCGGTTGGCGAAGGCGCCCAGCTGCATCATGGCGAGCATGTCGTCGACCCGGCGCCGGCGGGTCTGCGCGTCAACCTTGCGCACGCGCAGGCCATAGCCGATATTCTCGGCCACGGTCATATTGGGGAACAGGGCATAGTTCTGGAACACCATGCCGACGCCGCGCTGCTCGATCGGCAGATGCGTGACGGCCGCGCCGCCGAACAGCACCTCTCCGCCGGTATCGGGAAATTCCAGCCCCGCGATCATCCGCAGCGTGGTGGTCTTGCCGCACCCAGACGGACCGAGCAGCACGACCGTTTCGCCGGCACCGATGTCCAGGTCCAGCGGTTCGAGCGCGCGCGTGCCGTCGGGGAACGTCTTGCCGCAGTGGCGCAGGGCGATGGTGGTGGGCTCATGCATGGCGGGGGGCCTCCGTCTGTGGCTGGGACTGCGGCGCGTTGTCCAGGCCGCCAGGTGGGTTCAGTGAAGTAGTGACGGTGCCGGCGAACGGCATGGGCGTGTCCTGCACCGGATGTCGTTGGGCCCGCGCACCCAGCGCGGACACCAGTTGCATGATCACCAGCAGCGGAATGATCATCAGGAAGAACACGATGGTGTAGGCGGAGCCGATCTCCAGGCGCATCGAGGCATAGCTGTCGGCGAGTCCGACGGGAAGCGTCTGCGTGGTGGGCGTATGGAGCATCCATGTCAGGTTGAATTCGCCGACCGACAGCGTCACCACCATCAGCGCGCCGGCGAGGATCCCTTGCCGGCAATTCGGCAGCACCACGGTGAAAAAACGCTGCATGCGTGTCGCGCCGAGGCTGGCGGCGGCGTCCTCGAGCGTGCGGATATCGATGGCGGACATGATGGCCAGCACCGAGCGCACCATGAAGGGCAGGGTGAACAGCACATGCCCGATCAGGATGAAGACCCAGCTGGTGCGCAGCCATGGCAGGCCCCCATACAACAGGATCAGGCCGAGTGCTGTCGCAAGTCCGGGGATCGCCACCGGCAACATCAGCAATTCCTCGATCAGCCGGGTCACGCGGCTGCGGCGCAGCGCCATGTAATAGGCGGCCGGCACGCCGAGCACCAGCGTGCAGGCCAGGCACGCCAGCGCGATCCATAGCGACAGGAAGATGGTGTTGCGGTACAGGCCCCACACTTCCTCGACCCACCGCGTGGTCAGGCCGCTCTGCAGCCCGACGAAGATATTGTTGGTCAGGCCAGCCAGCACCGACAGCGCCACCGGGACGGTCATGAACGCGCAAACGGCGAGCGTCAGTGCGAGTTGCGCCCAATAGGCGGAGCCGCGACGGTTGGTCTTCATGCTTGCTCCTACGCGGTGGCGGCAACCGCGTTGCCGGAAAGATGACGCGCCACCGCCAGCAGGGCCCAGGTCACGACGCCGAGCAGGATGGATAGTGCGGCGGCCATGCCGAAGTTGGCGTAGTTGGTGAACTCGTTGTAGATGGTGAGCGGCAGCACGTCGAGCTGCGTGGCAAGGGTGAAGGCGGTGCCGAACGCCCCCATGCTGGTGGCGAAGCAAATAGCGCCGCTGGAGATCAGCGCGGGCATCAGCGCCGGCAGCATCACGTCGCGCACCACGCGCCAGCGGCCGGCGCCGAGTGAGCGGGCCGCCTCCTCCAGCGAGGCGTCGAGTTTTTCGACCGCCGCCATCACGGTCAGGATCACGCGTGGAATGGAGAAGTACAGGTAGCCGACAAACAACCCGGCCATGCCATAGGCAAAGGTCCAGCGCTCGCCGGCGAGCAGGTCGCCCACCGATGCCAGCAGGCCGTTGCGGCCGCCCAGCATGATGACCATGAACCCGATCACCACGCCGGGAAAGGCCAGCGGAAAGGTCAGCATCGCCACCAGCACCGGCTTGCCCGGCACCGGATGCCGCTGCAGGAAGGTGCCCGCCACGCCGGCGATCGCCAGCGTGGCCAGCGTCACCGAGGCCGACAACAGCACCGTGGACAGCAGGCTGTGCAGGTAGCGCGGGCTGGACAGCACGGTCCAGTAGACTCCCGCGCCGTTTTCCCCCGCGACGCTGACCGCCAGCAATTTGGCCATCGGCAGGCAGAAGAACGCCAGGAAAACGATCAGTGCCGGCAGCGCGAAGACGATCAGCGTGCGGGCGGTTGGCGCAGCGGGGCGACGGCGCATGGGTTTCTCCATCGTGAGGGGGACTGACCGGGGCCGACGCGCGCCCCGGCGCGACGTCAGCGCACTTCCTTCAGGTACTGGTCGCTGAAGGCCTTTTGCACTTCGGCCATCTTGCCGTAGTCGATGGTCTTCGCGCGCGCATAGTCCGCGGCCGGCAGGAAGCGGGCTTCCACTTCCCTGGACACGGCCTTGGCCCGTACCGGGCGCAGGTAGGCATTGGCCCACAGCGACTGCCCGGCGTCGGACAGCACGAAGTCCAGCACCTTGCGGGCTTCCGCCGGGTGCGGCGCCTTGTTGACCATGCTCATGACGTAGGGCACCACCAGCGAGCCCTCCCTCGGAATGACGAAGGCAACGTTGGCGCGATCCTTGTAGCGCGCGCGATAGGCGTTGAAGTCGTAGTCCAGCAGGATCGGGATTTCACCGGAAAGCACGCGCGCATACGCCGTCTGCTTCGGCACGATGGGCTGGTTCTTCTGCAGGTCCTTGAAGAACTTGAGGGCCGGGCCGAAGTTGTCCAGCGAGCCGCCCAGGGCCTGGTTGATCGCCACCGCGCCCACATAGCCGACAAAGGCGCTGGCCGGGTCGAGATAGCCGACCATGCCCTTGTACTCGGGCTTCTGCAGGTCGGCCCATGACTGCGGCACCGGCTTGCCGCGCAACGCGTCGACATTGACCATCAGGCCCAGCGTGCCCGAATGGATGGCAAACCAGTGGCCCTGCGGATCCTTCAGGCCGTCGGGAATCTCATTCCAGTTGGCAGGCTTGTAGGGTGCCGTCACGCCTTCCTTCTGCGCCTGGATGCCGAACGTCACGCCGTAATACACCACGTCGGCCACCGGATTGGCCCTTTCCGCGACGATCTGCGCCAGCGACTGGCCCGAGTTCTTGTTGTCGTGCGGCACCGTGACGCCGGTCTTTTCCTTGATCGCGCGGATCTGCGCTGCCCAGTCCGCCCATTCCGGCGGGCAGTTGTAGCAGATTGCGGTTTGCGCGGCCGCGGCGTGGCTGAACACAACCGCGCCAACCGTGGGCAGCAGCCAGCGCAAGCGGCGCAGCCAGGACGAAGTCGATTGCATGATGCACTCCTTTTCTAGATACGGCGGTGGGGGAAAACGGCGTGGGACGAGGCCAATGTCGGCGCTGGTTCGGTTGCAGCGCCGCTAAGCCGGCGGCCCGACGGTAGCGCCTTCGCGCAGCGCGTGCGGCAGCAGCGTCGCGCGCGGCAAACGGCGGTCAGGTGCGGCCCCGGCGCTGGCCGGCTCCAGCCGAGCCAGCAGGCAGCCCAGCGCGCGGGCACCGATCTCGTTGTTGGGCTGCGCCACAGTGGACAGCGGCGGTTCCAGCAACTGGCCGAGTTCGATGCCGTCGTAGCCGAGCACGGATACATCGCCGGGCACGGACAGCCCCAGGCGCTTCAGGATGGAAATCACACCGATCGCCAGCATGTCGTTGGTACAAAACAGCGCGGTCGGCGCGGATGGCGCCGTGACCAATTGCCGGATGCGCTCGACCTCCGCCGGCGTGTGCGTGGGCGTATGGGCTGGCAGGGACAGCGGCGGCAACGGTTGCAGGCCATGCGCGCGCATGGCGTCCTGGTAACCCATGTGGCGCTGCCTGGCGCGGTCCGACGCGACGAAGGCGCCCGACACCACCGAGATGCGCCGATGCCCGGCAGCGATCAGCGTCTCGACGCCGGCGCGCGCGCTGACGCGGTTGTCCACCGATACCGAATAGCGTTTGCCGCGGCGCGCTCCCTGGTTGTACGCCAGGACGTAAGGCACGCCTTCGGCATCCAGCTGTTCCAGCACCGCGCTGCGGGCGGCATCGGCCACCGTCAGCACCATGCCGTCGACGCGGTGGCGCAGCAGATATTCGATCCGCTCGCGTTCGCGCGCCGGATCGTAGCGGCTGGTCACGAGCATCAGCGAATAGCCTTGCGCCAGCGCTGCTTCCTCGATGCCGTGCCAGCATTCGGCAAACACGGCATTCTCGAGCGTGGGCAGCATGACCCCGACGATGCGCGAGCGCTGGGCCCGCAGCTTGGCGCCCAGCAGGTTGGGGCGGAAGCCCAGCTCGCCCGCCGCCTGCAATACGCGCTCGGCGGTGTCCTGGCGGACCAGCTCCGGATTACTGAACACGCGCGAGGCGGTCGCCAGCGACACGCCCGCGGCCCTGGCGACATTGACCAGGGTCGCGCCATTGAATGACGCGGGCGGAGCGGCGAGGGAGGTGGCGTTGCGGCGCATTCGGCAGGAATCGGAATCAGTGCAGGAGTCGGTGCAGAAGAAAATGAAAACGTTTTCATTCAAGCCGCAAAAAAACGGGTGTCAAGGACAACCGTTGGTGCGGTGCGCCGCAGGACTGCAGGCGGGGCCACGCGATTGGCCTGGAAGGCCGAATAAGGGCGATTGTGCGGGGCGCAAGTGACAGCGGCATGACACTGGTGGGGAGGGACCCGCCACGGACCCTTCGCTTCAGTGGTTGCGACTGACATGATTGGGGACCGCACCGGGGGCCAAATTTAAACGTGTCCCCGTATTGCGCTGGTCCGGCAACATACGCTATAGTTCGGCCTCTCTGCTGCAGCGCTGGTACAAAAGTAGTCTGCAGCAGGCACCGACACAGGAGTGGTAGTTCAGTCGGTTAGAATACCGGCCTGTCACGCCGGGGGTCGCGGGTTCGAGTCCCGTCCACTCCGCCAGCATCAAGGAAGCGCCCGCGTCAGCGGGCGTTTTTCATTTGTGGCTCATGTTCGCCACCCAGCACAAAGGGCGCTTGCCCACCGGCTCCTGATAGAATCGCGGAGTTTGTCTTTCGTGCCCATCCACTACCCGAATCCGCATGCTTGATTTCGTACGCAACAACCGGCGCCTGATGCTCTTGCTGCTGCTGGTGCTTGTTTTCCCGTCGTTCGTGTTCTTCGGCGTGGAAAGCTATTCGCGCTTCATGGACAGCTCGCACGATGCCGCCAAGGTCGACGGCCGGGCCATCAGCGTGCAGGAGGTCGACAATGTGGTGCGCGACCAGAGCGAGCGCGCGCGCCAGATCCTGGGCGCCAACTATGACCCGCGCCAGTTCGAGGGCCCGGAGGCACGCAAGGCCGTGCTGGATCAGCTGATCCAGCAGCGCGTGATGGCCAATGCAGTGGCCAACGAGCACCTGACGGTGTCTGACGCCAAGCTGCTCGAAGAGATCAACAGCCTGCCGGCGATTGCGCAGCTGCCGCGCGGCAAGGACGGCAAGATCGACGACAAGGCCTACCTGCAGCTGCTGCAGTCACAGGGCATGACGCCCGAGCAGTTCGATGCGCGCATGCGCTTCGAGCTGGCCACGCAGCAGCTGGGCGCGTCGATTGCCGCGACCGCGTTCGTGCCGAAGTCGCTGATCGAGCGCCTGATGGCGGTGCGCGACCAGCAGCGCGAGGTGCAGGCGCTGCTGTTCAAGCCGGCCGGCTACACCGCCAAGGTGCAGCCCGACGCCGCCGCGCTGAAGGCCTACTATGACAGCCACCAGCAGGACTTCTCGGTGCCGGAGCAGGCCAAGGTCGAATACCTGGTGCTGTCGGGAGAAGCCCTGGCCGCGTCGCAGGCGGTGACGCCGGAAGAGCTGAAGTCGTACTACGAAAGCAATATTGCGCGCTTCCGTGTCGACGAGCAGCGCCGCGCCAGCCATATCCTGATCAGCGCGCCGAAGGATGCGCCGGCGGCGCAGCGCCAGGCCGCCAAGGACAAGGCGACCAAGCTGCTGGAAGAAGTGCGCAAGCAGCCGGACAGCTTCGCCGACGTCGCGCGCAAGAACTCGCAGGACCCGGGTTCGGCCGAGAAGGGCGGCGACCTCGGCTTCATGGGCCGCGGCGCGCTGGTCAAGCCGTTCGAGGACGCCATGTACGCGCTCAAGGAAGGCCAGATCAGCGACGTGGTCGAGACCGACTTCGGCTACCACATCATCAAGCTGACCGGCACCAAGCCCGCCGAAACCAGGCCGCTCGAGGCCGTGCGCACCGAGCTGGAAGCCGAGCTGCGCAAGCAGTTCGCCGACAAGAAGTTTGCCGAGCAGGCCGATGCCTTCGGCAACACCGTCTACGAGCAGGCCGACAGCCTCAAGCCCGCCGCCGACAAGTTCAAGCTGACCATCCAGACCGCCGACAACGTCACGCGCCAGCCGAATCCGGCGCTGGGCGCGCAGAGCCCGCTGAACAACGAGAAGCTGCTCAAGGCACTGTTCAGCGACGACGCGATCAAGAACAAGCGCAACACCGAAGCGGTGCAGGTCGCCCCCAACACGCTGGTGGCCGCGCGCATCGTCGCGTACCGCCCGGCGACCGTGCGCAAGTTCGAGGAAGTCGAAGCCCAAGTGCGCGAAGGCTATGTCGCTCAGCAGGCGGCGGCGCTGGCGCGCAAGGATGGCGAGGCGCGACTGGCCGCGCTGAAGCAGGCCGACAGTGCCGAGGGCTTTGGCGCGGCGCAGACGGTGTCGCGCACCAAGGCCGAGGGCATGACGCCGCAGGCCGTGGAAGCCGTGATGCGCGCCGATGCCGCCAAGCTGCCGGCGCTGGTCGGTGTCGACCTGGGCGCGCAGGGCTATGCGGTCTATCGCATCACGAAGGTCAGCCAGCCGGCGCAGGCCAACCCGGCCCAGCGCCAGGCCGAGGCGCAGCAGCTGGCGCAGCTGGCCGGCCAGACCGACCTGCAGGCCTTCTATGAAAGCCTGAAGGCCCGCTCCAAGGTCAAGCTGCTGACGCCGGCGGGCGCGACGCAGGAGCAGGGCGCCGAGTGATCCGCGCCAGGCCGGCGCCACGCCGCCACGCCAGAATCAAGAACCCCTGCCGCGCGGCAGGGGTTTTTTATAGTCACTTCGCGCCGCTGCGCTTGAGCAGTGGCTTGAGCTGCGGCCACACCGTATCGAGCAAGGCGGGCTGCGCCGCGGCGGTCGGGTGGATGCGGTCGGGCTGGAACCAGTCCTGCCGCGCGATCACCCGGTCGAGGAAGAAGGGCACCAGCCGCACCTTGTATTCGCCCGCCAGCCGGGGATAGAGCGAGACGAACTTTTCGGTGTAGTCCTGGCCATAGTTGGGCGGGATGCGCATGCCGATCAGCAATACGCTGGCGCCGGCCTGCTGTGCCGTGGTGACCAGGTTGCGCAGGTTGGCCTCGGTGGACTGCAACGGCAGGCCGCGCAGCGCATCGTTGGCGCCGAGCTCGATCACCACGATGGCGGGGCGGTGCCGCGACAGCAGCTCGGGCAGGCGGGTCTTGCCGCCGATGGTGGTCTCGCCGCTGATGCTCGCGTTGACGACGCTATAATCGAAGCGCTCTTGCCGCAGCCGGTCCTGCAGCAGCGTGACCCAGCCCGCGCCGCGCGCGATGCCGTATTCGGCCGACAGGCTGTCGCCCAATACCAGCAGCGCGGGGGCGGTGGCCGGGGCCTGTGCCTGCGTTGGTCCAGCCGCCGACATCGCCAGCGCCGTGCCCGCTGCCAGCAGCAGCCTGCGCTTTTTCCCTCGGATCCCTATATCCATGTCTTCTTCCATTCTTGCAGTCGAATCCCTTGGAAAGACCGTAGCCGACACGACCGGTTCGCTGACGATTTTGCACGACGTGACGTTTTCCGTCACGCCGGGGGAAACGCTCGCCATCGTGGGCGCGTCCGGATCCGGCAAGTCTACGCTGCTGGGGCTGCTGGCCGGGCTGGACCTGCCCAGCACCGGCACGGTGCGGCTGCAGGGCCAGGACCTGTATGCGCTGGACGAGGACCAGCGCGCCGCGGTGCGCGGCCGGCATGTCGGCTTCGTGTTCCAGTCGTTCCAGCTGGTGGGCCACCTGACCGCGCTGGAAAACGTGATGCTGCCGCTGGAGCTGCGCGGTGAAACCGCGCAGGTGCGCGAGCGCGCGGTCGACATGCTGCAGCGCGTGGGCCTGGGCGCGCGCCTGGGCCACTACCCGCGCACGCTATCGGGCGGCGAGCAGCAGCGTGTGGCGCTGGCGCGCGCCTTCGTCGCGCGCCCTGATATCCTGTTCGCCGACGAGCCGACCGGCAGCCTCGATACGGCCACCGGTGAAGCGGTGATCGCGCTGATGTTCGAGCTGAACCGCGACGCCGGTTCGACGCTGGTGCTAGTCACGCACGACCGCTCGGTGGCATCGCGCTGCGGGCGCGTGCTGACCATCGACGCCGGCCGCGTGGCCAGCGACGAATGGATCGGCGCCGAGGTCTAGATCCGGGTCTGGCGGCTAGCTGGCCGCGCCCGCCTGCAGCACCGCGCGGGCGCGCGCGATCAGCGCGGCGGTGGAGGCATCGTGCGCGCCGGTGGCGGTGCCGGCCAGTTCGGCCTCGATCGGCCGCGCCAGGATCTTGCCCAGCTCCACGCCCCACTGGTCGAACGAGTTGATGCGCCACACCACGCCCTGCACGAAGGTGCGGTGCTCGTACAGCGCAATCAGCGCGCCCAGCACATTGGGCGTCAGGTCTTCCATCAGCAGCGTGTTGCTGGGGCGGTTGCCGTCGAACACCATATGCGCGATGCGCACTTCATCCTTGAGCCCGGCGGCGCGCAGTTCGTCGGCGCTGCGCCCGCGCATCAGCGCCTCGGCCTGCGCAAAGCAGTTGGCCAGCAGCTTGGCATGATGGCCCGGCAGCCGGCGCGGCGGCACCAGCGGCGCGACGAAATCGACCGGCACTACCTGCGAACCCTGGTGGATCTGCTGGAAATAGGCGTGCTGGCCGTTGGTGCCGGCCGTGCCCCACACCACCGGCGAGGTATGCGTACGGACGGGCTGCCCGTCGAGCTGCACGGACTTGCCATTGCTCTCCATCTCCAGCTGCTGCAGGAAGGCGGGGAACAGCTCCAGCGAGGTGGAGTAAGGCGCCATGCAGCTGGTGGGCAGGTTCCAGAAGTTGCGGTACCAGATGCCCAGCATGCCGAGGATCACCGGCATGTTGCGCTCCAGCGGCGCGCTGCGGAAATGCTCGTCCATCGCGCGTCCGCCGGCGAGCAGGTCGGCAAAGGCATCGAAGCCCACCGCCAGCGTGATCGACAAACCGACCGACGACCACAGCGAAAAGCGACCGCCGATCCAGTCCCAGAACTCGAACATATTGGCCGGGTCGATGCCGAATTCACGCACCGCCTCGGTATTGGTCGAGACTGCGACGAAATGCTTGGCCAGGTCCTGCTCGGCCACCCCGTTCGCGACAAACCACGCGCGCGCGCTGCGCGCGTTGGCCATGGTCTCGAGCGTGGTGAAAGTCTTGGAGCAGACGATCACCAGCGTGCGCTGCGGATCCAGCCGCACCAGGGTCTCGGCCAGGTCGGTGCCGTCGACGTTGGAGACGAAGTGCATGCGCGGCGCGGTGTTGCCATCCGCATCGGCGAGATGCGACAGTGCCCGGCACACCATGCGCGGCCCCAGGTCGGAGCCGCCGATGCCGATGTTGATGACATCGGTGATGCGCTCGCCAGTCGCGCCCTTCCAGGCGCCGCTGCGCACGCGCCCGGAGAAGTCGCGCATGCGCGCCAGCACCTGCTGGATGGCCGGCACCACGGCTTCGCCGTCGACCTTGTAGCCGGCGCCGGCGGTGGCGCGCAGGGCCACGTGCAGGGCCGCGCGGTCTTCGGTGGTGTTGATATGCTCGCCCGCGAACATCGCGTCGCGACGGCGGGTAACGCCGGCCTCGGCCGCGAGCTGCATCAGCAGGCTCATGGTCTGCGCGGTGATGCGGTTCTTCGAGTAATCGAGATAGAGGCCGGCGGCCTTGAGCGAGCATTGCGCGACGCGCTGTGCGCCTTCGCGATCGAACCAGTCGCGCATCTGGGCGTCGCGAAGGGTGTCATGGTGCCGCAGCAGGGCGTTCCAGGCGTGAAGGTCAGTGGGCATGCAGGACTAGCGTGCAGGACTAGCGGGGTTGCGGGGCGCGAGCCGCGTGGCATTGCCGGCTTGCAAGACGGAGCGGTAAGTATATCGTCGCCGTTTGCAGCAGCGCGGCTCGCGGCGGCGTCATATCGTTACCACTTGCAACATAGCAGCGGTGGCGCCGCGCGGCTATCGGTCGTTGTCTGACGGAATGTGTGGCCAGCGCCGCGATTTACGGTCCCGCGGTGGTCAGCAACTGGTTGAATACGGCACGCGCCGGCGCATACAGTTCGCTCGCCGTGACGCCTGCCGGCCCCGTGCCCTGTTCGACCAGCACATCGGCGGCACGGCCGTGGATCCATACTGCCGCCTGCGCTGCGGCCAGCGGCGCCATGCCCTGCGCCAGCAGCGCGCCCAGCATGCCGGCCAGCACGTCGCCGGTGCCGGCGCTGGCCAGCGCTGCGTTGCCGGTCGGGTTCAGCGTCCACGGGCTGCCGTCGGGCGCGGCGATCACGCTGCCCGATCCCTTCAGCACCACCACCGCCTGCCATTGCGCGGCCAGCGCCGCGGCGGCCGCGGGGCGGTTGCGCTGGATCTCGGCCACCGGCACGCCCATCAGCCGCGCGGCTTCGAGCGGGTGCGGCGTCATCACGGTGGCTGCGCCACGCGTGGCCAGCGCACCCGCCAGGGCGGGATCGGCGGCCAGCAGGTTGAGCGCATCGGCATCCAGCACCAGCGGCTGCGTCGCGGCCTGCAGCAGCCGCGCGAAGTGCTGGCGGGCGTTGGCATCGGTGCCCATGCCCGGGCCGATCACCAGCGCCGACATCGTCGCCAGCGCCAGTGCGTCGAGCGCATGCAGCATCAGTTCCGGATGCAGCGGATCGAGCAGCGGTGCCGGCTGCGCCAGGAAGCCGATATGCACCTTGCCCGCGCCGAGCCATTGCGCCGCCCGTGCGCCGAGCAGCGGCGCGCCGGTCATGCCGAGGCTGCCGCCGATCACGGCCAGCGCGCCGTGCGTGCCCTTGTGGCTGGCGTGGCGGCGGCGCGGCAGCGCGGCACCGAACAGCGCAGGGCCGTTCACCAGGCCCTGCGGCGGTTCGTTGGGGGGGGAGTCCAGGCCGATCGGCGCGATCTCGACCGCGCCGGCGCAGTCGCGCCCGTCCAGCGTCAGCAGGCCGGGCTTGGCGGCAATGAAGGTCAGCGTGCGTTGAGCGCGCACGGCCGGCGCGCCCGCGCCGGTGTCGGCGGACAGGCCGCTGGGAATGTCCAGCGCAAACACCGGCAGCGCGGCGCGGTTGAGCTGGGCGATCCACCACCCCATGCGGCCGTCGGCGGGGCGGTTCAGGCCGATGCCCAGCAGCCCGTCGACGATCGCGGCGGTGCCGGCGGGCCAGTGCGCATCCTGCGCGGCATCGACGTCCGCCATCACGCTCGAGGGCACGCCCGCGGCCTGCGCCTGCTGCCACGCGGCGGCGGCATCGGCCGGCAGGCGCTGCGGATCGGCGGCGAGCCAGACCTGCACCGCGCGGCCGGCGCGGTGCAGCTGCGTGGCGGCGACCAGCGCATCGCCGCCGTTATTGCCGGGCCCCGCCAGGAACAGCAGCGGGCCGTCGGGCGCATGGCAGGCAAGCCAGCGCGCCGCCGCCGTGCCGGCGCGCGACATCAGCGTGAAAGCCGGCAGCTGCGCCAGCGCGGCATGCTCGAGGCGGCGGATCGCGGCGACGTCGTAGAGCGGCACGGGGGCCGGCGCGGCCGCATCGAGGGCAAGCCAGCCGGGTTCGTGGTCGGTGGGTGTGATGACGGTGGCGGCAGGGCGGGTCATGTCGGGCTTAATTGGCCGGCCCCAGCCCGTAGCGGTCGGGCAGCAGGCCTTCCATGTCGATGTCCGGACCGCCGCGGCCGGCGGAAGCGCCAGTGCTGGCGGCGATCTGGTCAGCCGCAATCTTGCCTGATCCGCAGCTCATCGCCCAGCCCGTCGAACCATGGCCCAGGTTCAGGAACAGGCCGGGCACCGCGGTGGGGCCGATCAGCGGCGGGCCGTCGGGCAACATCGGCCGGGCGCCGGCCCATTGCGTGGCCTCCTGGTAGTTGCCGGCGACCGGGAACCAGTCGCGCGCGACCTTGATCAGCGTGTTCAGCGCGGCGGGGCGCAGGTCGAGCCGGCGCGAGCCCAGCTCCGCCGTGCCGGCCACGCGCAACCGGTTGCCCATGCGCGTCATCGCGACCTTGTACGACTCGTCCATCAGCGCGCCCAGCGGGGCCTGCAGCTCGTCGCGGATCATCACCGTCACCGAATAGCCCTTGACCGGATACAGCGGCACGCGCAGGCCCAGCGGGCGCAGCAGCGCGGCGCTGTCGGCGCCGGCGGCGACCAGCACGCGCTCGGCACCGAGCACTTCCGCCGCGCCCTGGGTACCGGGTCCTGGCAGCTCGATCTCGAGCTTGCCGGCCGGGCCGGGCCGGATGCGCGTCACCTGCGTGTCGAAGCGGAACGACACGCCGGCGGCCTGCGCATGCCGCTGCAGCGCGCGCACGAACATCGGGCAGTTGCCGGATTCATCCTCGGGCAGGTGCAGCCCGCCGGCCAGCGGCGTGCCGGCGGCCAGGCCCGGTTCGATCTGGCGGCATTCGGCGGCGCTGACCAGCCGGTGGGGCACGTTGTTCTCGCGCAGCAGGGCGATGGCGGGCCCGGCCAGGTCCAGGTCGCGCGCGGTGCGGAACAGCTGCAGGTAGCCCTGAGACTGCTCGTAGTCGATCTCCAGCTCGCTGCGCAGCCGGTGCAGGCAGGCGCGGCTGTAGAAGGCCAGCCGCTGCATGCGCAGCTTGTTGGCGCGGTAGCGCTCAAGCCTGCATTCGCCCAGCCAGCGCGCGATCCAGCGCCACATGGCCGGATCGGCGGCGGGGCGGAACAGCACCGGCGCCTCGCGCGCGAACAGCGTGCGCAGGATCTTGCCGGGCATGCCCGGCGCGGCCCAGGGCGTGACGTAGCCGGGCGCGATCACGCCGGCATTGCCGAAGCTGGCTTCCTGCGCCGGCGCGCCGCGGCGCTCGAGCACGGTCACGTCGAAACCGGCCTGGCGCAGGTACCACGCGGAACAGACGCCGATCGCGCCGGCGCCGATCACGATCACATGCATCGGTCTACCTGACCTCCTGCTGCATGACCAGATCGGGCAGCCAGGTGACCACGCCGGGCCAGATCGTGACGATGGCAATCGCCACCACCATCATCATGAAGAACGGCAGCGAGACCCGCGCGATGTAGTTGCTGTCCTTGCCGGTCATGCTCTGCAAGACGAACAGGTTGAAGCCGACCGGCGGCGTGACCTCGGCAATCTCCACCAGCAGCACGATGAAGATGCCGAACCAGACCAGGTCGAAACCCGCCGCCTGCACCATCGGCAGCACCGTGGCGGTGGTCAGCGCGATCATCGAGATGCCGTCCAGCGCCGTGCCCAGCACGATGTAGATCACCGTCAGCACCGCGATCAGCGCCCACGGCGACAGCTGCAGCGCGGCCACCCACTCGGCCAGCGCGCGCGGGATGCCGGTAAAGCTCATGGTGACCGACAGGAACGAGGTCGCGCCCAGCACGAACATGATCATCGCGGTCAGGCGCGTGGCCGACATCAGGCTGTCCCAGAACGCCGCGCGCGTGAGCGAGCCGCCCGCCCACGCCAGCGCCAGCGACGCGACCACGCCATAGGCGGCGGCTTCGGTCGCGGTGGAGTAGCCGGTGACCATGATCGCGGTGATGAAGGCGATCAGCACGATGCACGGCAGCAGCTGCCGGATCGACGCCAGCCGCGCGCGCCAGTTGAAGTGCTCCGAGGCCGGGGTCTTGTCCGGGTTGGCCAGCGCCCAGACCACGATATAGCCCGAGAACAGCAGCATCAGCAGCAGCCCCGGGATAAAGCCGGCCAGGAACACGCGGATGATCGACACATCTGCCGACACCGCGTACACCACCATCGTGATCGACGGCGGGATCAGGATGCCGAGCGTGCCGGCGCACGACAGCGAGCCCAGCGTGATGCGCTCGTCGTAGCCGCGCCGCGTGAGTTCGGGCAGCGCCGACTTGGCGATGGTGGCGCAGGTGGCCGCCGACGAACCCGACACCGAGCCGAAGATGCCGCAGCCCAGGATGTTGACGTGCATCAGCCGCCCGGGCAGCCAGCTCAGCCATGGCGACAACCCGCTGAACATCTGCTCCGACAGCCGGGTGCGGAACAGGATCTCGCCCATCCAGACGAACAGCGGCAGCGACGCCAGCGTGTACGAGGCGCTCGACGACCACCACGCGTTGGCCAGGCTGACCAGCGCCTCGCGGTCAGAGAACACCACCAGCCCCACCCACGACGTGACCGCGATGGCCACGGGAATCCACGCGCCCAGGGCGAGGAAGACGATCAGCACCAGCAGCAGGATCAGTGCAACCACGACCGTGCTCATCAGACCGTCTCCCCGAAGTCGCCGGCGGCCAGCTTGGCTTCCTGGGCCAGCTGGTAGCGCGGCTTCTGCCGCCGCACCACGCGCAGCCATTCATCCGCGACCGCCAGCAGGAACCCCGCGCAGCCCAGCACCGCGAAACTCTGCGGTATCCACAACGGAATCACGATCTGGCCCTGCGAGACATCGCCGATCTCCCAGCTCTGCCAGGCAAAGGAGCCCAGCGCCCAGGTTGCATAGGCGGCGAACACCAGGCAGACGGTCAGCGAGACCAGCTCCAGCAGCCAGCGCCGGCGCGGGCCGAGCGCCGACAGCAGCATCTCCACGCGCACGATGCCGCCATGCTGGAAGGTCTGGCCGAGCACCAGGAAGGCGGAGGCGGCGCACAGCCAGGCCACGATATCGTCGCCGCCCTTGAAGATCACCGAGGTTTCGCGCGACAGCGACATCAGGATCATGATCACGCAGACGGCGAGAATGCACAGCGCGCCGAGCGCGGCGAACAGGTCCAGCACGCGGTCTAGCCAGCGCTTGGAGGAGGGGGCAGTGGGCATGGTGGGCGGCGCAGGGAAAGGATGGACTTCCTGCAACGCAGCCGGCGCGGCCGCGATGCAGGGCGCTGGAGTCGGTGGGCCCGCGGGCTTACTTGCGGTAGGCGTCGAGGATGGCCTTGCCGTCGGCGCCCGCGCTCTTGGCCCAGTCGTCGACCATGGTCTGGCCAAGCTTCTGCATGTCGGCCTTGAGCTGCGGCGACGGCTGCTGCACCGTCATGCCGTTCCTGGCGAGCGTGGCCAGGTATTCCTTGGTCTTCTGCTCCGACACCTGCCAGCCGCGCTTCTCGGCGTCGGCGACGGCCTTGAGCAGCGCGTCCTGGGTGGGTTTGTCGAGCGCGGCGAAGGCCTTCTTGCTGACCACCAGCATGTTCTTGGGCAGCCAGGCATCGACCGCATAGAAGTACTTCACGCTCTCCCACACCTTGGTGTCGACGCCGGTCGCGCCTGACGACATGAAGGAGTTGACGGTGCCGGTTGCCAGCGCCTGCGCCAGGTCGGCGGCCTGGATCGTGACCGGCTGCGCCCCGACCAGTTCGGCGATGCGCGAGGTGGCGGGATTGTAGGCGCGCCACTTCAGGCCTTTCATGTCGGCGGCCGAGTTGATCGGCTTGTTGGCGTAGATGCCCTGCGGCGGCCAGGCCACCGCGTACAGCAGTTTCAGTCCCTGCTTGTCCAGCACCTTCTCGGTGACCGGACGCGAGGCCTGCCACAGCTTGTAGGCATCGGCATAGCTGGTGGCCAGGAACGGCACCGCGTCGACGCCGAATACCGGGTTCTCGTTGGCCAGCAGCGACATCAGGATTTCGCCCATCTGCACCTGGCCGGTCTGCACGCCGCGCTTGATCTCGTTGGCCTTGAGCAGCGACCCGTTCGGATGCAGCACGATCTTGAGCTTGCCGCCGGTGGCCTTGTCGACATCGCTGGCCATCTGCTGCAGATTCTCGGTGTGCAGGTTGGCGACGGGGTAGCCGGTGGGCAGGTCCCACTTGGTGTCCGCCTGTGCCGCCACGGCGGCCAGCATCAGCGTGGCCGCGATCATTGCCTTGACTCGCATCTCGATCTCTCCTGGTGTGCGCGCGGGGGCGCGGTTGTACAGCGGGTTGCGTACTACCTGGTGCCACGCGCAGGCCTGGCTCCGGCCGGGCGCGGGGCGCAAGATCAACGGCGCGGCGGCGGGCTCAGTCGTCGCGCGGTGAGGGCTGCACGATGCGTTCCAATGCAAGCGCCGTGCCGAGCAGGGCGGCGTCGCGCATCGGCCCGTGCGACAGCATCAGCCCCACCGGCAGCTCGTCCGGCGCGTGGCAGGGCATGGACAGCGAGCAGCCGTCGAAGAAATTGAAGGCGGAGGTATTGCGCAACAGCAGGGCATTGACGCGGAAGAAGTGCGCGTCATCGGTGCGCAGCGGCCCGATCTCGGGCGCCACCATCGGCACGGTGGGGCAGACCACCGCGTCGAAGCCGGCCAGCCGGGCTTCCATGCGTGCGATCCAGTCCAGCCGCGCGCGGCCCAGGTCGATATAGTCGGCGGCGCTGATGCCGGCGCCGCGGTCGATGCGCGACGCCACGCGTGCATCGTAGCGGTCGCGGCGGGCCGCCAGCAGGTGGCGGTGGATGGCATAGGCCTCGGCCGCGCTGAAGCCGCCGTGCGCGTTCAGCGCGGCGAGTTCGCCGAGTTCTGGCAGGTCGACATGCTCAAGCCGCACGCCGGCGGCCGACAGCCGGCCCAGCGCGCGATCGAAGGCGCGCGCCACCACCGGGTCGAGATCGTCCAGCAGCAGCTGGCGCGGGATCGCCAGCCGCGTGGCGGCGGGGTCGGTCACGCGCGGCAGCACCGCGCTGTCGGCGATCACGCTGTCCACCGCGATGCAGTCGCTGACCGTGCGCGCCATGGCGCAGGCGGTGTCCAGCGTATACGACAGCGGAAAGGCCCCGGCCAGCGGCACGCGCCGCGCGGTGGGCTTGAAGCCGGTGATGCCGCACAGCGCCGCCGGGATGCGGATCGAGCCGCCGGTATCGCTGCCGAGCGCGGCCACCGCCAGCCCCAGCGCCACCGACACCGCGGCGCCCGACGACGATCCGCCCGGGATGCGCGCGGCGCCATCGGTGCCGGCCGGATTGGCGGGCGTGCCGTAATGGGGATTGATGCCCACGCCCGAGAACGCGAACTCGGTCATGTTGGTGCGCCCGACCAGCGCCGCCCCGGCAGCGCGCAGCCGCGCCACCACGGCGGCGTCGGCGGCGGCCGGCGCGGCATCGGCGCGCACCAGCGAGGCGGCGCGGGTGACTTCGCCGGCCACGTCATACAGGTCCTTGACCGAGACCGGCAGGCCCGCCAGCGGATGCAGCGCCTTGCCGGCGCGGCTGGCGGCGTCGGCGGCGCGCGCCACCTGCGCGGCGGCCTCGAAGGTGCTGTGCAGGAACACGGCCTCGGCCGCCGGCGTGGCCGCCCGGGCCGCGGCCTGCTCGACGATCTGCGCGCGGCTGGTGGCGCCGTCCCGCAGGCCGGCGTTGAGGGTATCGAGGTCGGGAAGCATCGATGGCATGGGGTCTGCTAAGGTGTTGCGATAAGCGTTGGGCGCGCGCGGGTGGGGGCGGGCAACGCCATGGACCCGGCCTGCAGCGCCGCCGGCGCGCAGCCCGGGAACCTCAAGGGTAGCAAGAAGGTCCGCCAGGCGACAGATAGGGATGGCCTCTATGGGACGGCGCGCAGGCCGCTGGTATCCCGGGCTACGCGGCGCGCGGCAAACATAGCTCGAACTCGGTGCCGGCCGCATCCGAGCGGGCCGCGATCGAGCCGTGGTGGGCCTTGGCGATTTCGCTCGCGATATACAGGCCAAGGCCCAGCCCGGGGGCGTTCTTGTTGTGCGGATCCTGGCCTCGCCTGAGCGGGTCGAAGATCTGCCCCAGGGTCTGCGGATCGATGGGCGGACCGCTGTTCCAGACCGCGACCCGGACTTCCGCATCGTGTCCGGTGACGGCAACGCGGACCGGCGCGTCCGCGGCGCCGTACGTGACCGCATTGGTCACCAGGTTGGAAAGCAGTTGCTGCAGCCGCAGGCCGTCCCAGACGCCAAGCAAGTCGCCATGGGCAGCAAACTCGATGCGGTGGGCCGGGTGGGCGGCGCGCAACTGGTCCACGGCATCGCCAAATACCTGCGCCAGGTCGATGCGGGTGGGCGTGATGTTGATGCCGAGGCCGAGCTTGGTCCGGTTGAAATCGCACAGGTCATCCAGCAGCGAATTCATGCGGGCGCCACTGCGGATGAGCCGCGCCGCGGCTTCCGAGACCTTCTCCCCCGCATTCAGCGCCGCCAGGAAGCGAGCCGTGGCCTGGATGGTCTGCAGCGGGCTGCGCATGTCGTGCCCGAGCATGCCCAGCAGCAGGTTGCGCGCCTGTTCGACCTGCGCATCGAAGAGGCCTACCGATTCCGCGACGGCCTGGTCGATGGCCTCGTTGAAACGCATCATGTCGTCCAGGTCGGGCAGGTCCGGATGGCAGGCGTCGATCCACAGGCGCAGCACGCTGGCGCGCAGGGCCCGGTATTCGCCGACCATCTGGTTGATGTTGAAGCCATGGCGTGCCCGCAGCAGGGCGTGGGTCTGGGCTGCGGTCTCCGGCGCATCGGCCAGGCGCGGAGCGCGCCCCATCGACTTTTCGCGCTGGGCGTGGCGGGTTTGCGGTGTCGACAGATCCCTGGCCACGGCCTGCAGGATCTGCAGCGCGTGATCGCGCAAGGCAAGTGAATCCAGGCGTCGTGCGGCAGGCACCAGGGTGCCGGCAAACGCCTCCCATTCCGTCAGGATGCGCGTCATGTCGCGCAAGATGAAATCAGCAAGTCGCATGTCTGCTCCGGCGGGATCGGGCGAGCCCATCAATGCACGCGGGTGGATGCCATCTTACGCTGATTGCCGGGGCGTCCCGTGAAAGGCGGCTCAGCCCGGAGGTTCCCCGGGGCTGCCGACGGCCACGCGCAGGCGTACGCCACCGTCGTGGCGATGGATATGCAACTCGCCGTTCTCGTGCCTGGCCTGTGCCCATCCCGCCGAGATCGCCGCCTCGAGCGTCGCAAACCGCAGCGGCCGGGAAAAGCTCTCGGAGTCCAGCGCCCAGCCAGAGTCGACCGGCTTAACGCGAATGATTCGCGCTTGCATATTGCCTCCCAGGTCAGGGGCAAAAAACAGGGGCAAAAAAACGCCCGCTACATCTGCGGGCGGTCGAAAAAGCCGAATGGGTGAACGCATTCGACAGTGCGATATTGCCGCGCCATGTTCGCCATAGCATAGCCCTACTCAAGCGGTAGCGTGGCGCAAATGCATCACGCCTTGATATTTCAGGCCGGTTCCGCACGGTAGGCCGACCAGTAGTAGTGGCTGTGCCGGTTATGGCGCGCGAGCTTCTTCACGATAAAGAGCCGGACCGTGCCGAGATGGCCGGCTTCGACCAGCACCTCATGGTGGTTGGGCGCGTCCGCCGTCGCGCGCGGCAGCGTCTGCAGCGCGCCGGCGACATGGTGGCCTTGCACCTGCGCCAGTATGCCGTTCGCCCCCGGCACCGGATACGCGGGCGTTGCGGCCGGAAGGTGGCAGCTTGCCGCCCGTTTGCTGTTGCCCATGCCTACCTCCGCCCGGGCACGATGCGCACGCCGTCCCGGCAGACTTCGATCTGGGGCTGGTGGCCATAGGCGCGCAGCAGCCGCACATCGCTCCTGGCGGAAGCCGGAATGTCCTGGCGGCAGGCCAGCGCGCCGCGGCTGATGTGGAAGGCGCCGCAGCCGGGGCAGAGGTAGAGATAGCCGCGTGGCGCGGCGCGCGTGCGCTCGGCAGCAGCGCCGCAAAGGGGGCAGTTTGCAGGTTCGGGCGACATGGGGGGCTCGGATCGATACTGTATGGATATACAGTATAGCGTCTTCGGCTGGTATGGGAAGAGTCCGAAACGCGGTGACGCCTGTCCCGCTACCCAGCCCCGGTGGCGCCGCCCGAAATGTCGTTTTATTCGTGGTAATTCACCGATAAACTGTCAGGCCAGAGGCGCGCGCGCCGGGTCGATCCGGCGAAAGCTGGTACCCCGAACGCCGTCAACGCCGCCCTCCATCGAAAGGAATCGTTCCCCATGTCACGCAAGCCAGCCGAAAGCGCGCCCGCCGCCGCAGTCGCCGCAGCCGCCGCGGTCGCCGATACCCCTGCCGGCAGGCCAGCCACCGCACTGTCGCGCGCCGCCGGCGCGAATATCGTGTCGTCGTCGCACCTGGTGTCGGTGCGCAGTCCTGAGCTGTCGGAATTCGAGTTCGGCCTGAACACCGCCTACAACGCCTACAGCCGCTGGGTGGTGCGCTGCATGGGTGCCGCCGGCGTGCGCGACCTGACCTTTCTGGACGTGCTGGTGCTGCACCACGTCAACCACCGTGGCCGTCCCAAGCGGCTGGCCGATATCTGCTTCGTGCTCAACGTGGAAGACACGCACCTGGTCACCTATGCGCTGAAGAAGCTGCAGGGGCTGGGGCTGGTGAGCGGGGAGCGGGTGGGCAAGGAGGCGACGTACTCGACCACCGAGGCTGGCGCCGAGGCGTGTTCGCGCTACCGCGAGATCCGCGAGCAATGCCTGACCAGCAATTTCACCGCGGGCAGCGAAGAGAATGCCGAGATCGGCGAACTGGCCCGGCTGATGCGGGTATTGACCGGGCTGTACGAGCAGGCGGCGCGGTCGGCGACGTCACTCTGACCCGTTCATTGCGCGCAAGTGATGCATAAGCATTATCACGATCCGTGCTGACACAGCGCGGCCGTGATGTCGCAGTGCAAAAAGCGGGGCCCGGCAAGGTACAATAGCGGTTTCCCGCCAGCCGGCACCCCATGCAGCGGTGCCGGCCAAGCTGCAGCCCCTACCTCTACGCCTCCCGACCGCTACGATCATGGCGCATTTCTCATGCTTCCCCGGCGCTTTGGCGCTCTCCGCCTTCCGTCAGCAACGCCTGCTCACCGCTCTCCGGCAAATCGACGCCGATATCGAGTCGGTGCACGGCCAGTTCCTGCATTTCGTCGATGCGCAGACGCCGCTGTCGGCCGACGACCAGTCGCGCGTGGCGGCGCTGCTGACCTATGGCGCACCGTTCGCCGAGCAGCCGGAGGGCGACCGCTTCGTGGTGATCCCACGCTTCGGCACGATCTCGCCGTGGGCCAGCAAGGCCACCGATATCGCCCACAACTGCGGCCTGACGCATATCCACCGCATCGAGCGCGGCATCGAGATCACCGTCGTTTGCAAGAAGGGCCTGCTGCGCGGGCGCAAGTCGCTGGATGCCGACACCCGCGCCGCCGTCGCCGCGCACCTGTTCGACCGCATGACCGAGACCGTGGTCGCGTCGCGTGACGATGCCGCCGGCTTGTTCCAGGAACTGCCGGCCAAGCCGCTGCGCTTTATCGACATCTCCGCCGGCCGCAGCGCGCTGGCCGCGGCCAACGTCGAGATGGGCCTGGCGCTGTCCGAGGACGAGATCGACTACCTGGTCGACGCCTACGCGAAGCTGGAGCGCAATCCGACCGACGTCGAGCTGATGATGTTCGCGCAGGCCAACAGCGAACACTGCCGCCACAAGATCTTCAACGCCACCTGGACCATCGACGGCGTGCAGCAGGACAAGTCGCTGTTCGCGATGATCCGCAACACGCACCAGCTCAATCCGCAGGGCTCGATCGTGGCCTACTCGGACAACTCGGCGGTGATGGAAGGCGACGTGGCCGAGCGCTGGTTCCCGCGCGGCGACGACCACAAGTACGGCCGCCACGAGGCGCTGACGCACACGCTGATGAAGGTCGAGACGCACAACCACCCGACTGCGATCTCGCCGTTCCCGGGCGCCTCCACCGGCGCCGGCGGCGAAATCCGCGACGAGGGCGCGACCGGCCGCGGCGCCAAGCCCAAGGCCGGCCTGACCGGCTTCACGGTGTCCAACCTGATGCTGCCCGACGCCGTCGAATCCTGGGAAAACGACCGCGACGCGGCCCAGCCGGTGGCGCACCGCAACCCCGACCACAAGCCCGGCGTGACCGGCAAGCCGGACCGCATCGCCTCGCCGCTGCAGATCATGATCGACGGCCCGCTCGGCGGCGCCGCCTTCAACAATGAATTCGGCCGCGCCAACCTGGGCGGCTACTTCCGCGTCTACGAGCAGAACGTCGGCGGCACCGTGCGCGGCTACCACAAGCCGATCATGATCGCGGGCGGCATCGGCAATATCGACGCCTCGCACACGCACAAGAACCCGCTGCCGGCCGGCACGCTGCTGATCCAGCTGGGCGGCCCGGGCATGCGCATCGGCATGGGCGGCGGCGCCGCCAGCTCGATGGCGACCGGCACCAACACCGCCGACCTGGACTTCGACTCGGTCCAGCGCGGCAACCCCGAGATGGAGCGCCGCGCGCAGGAAGTGATCAACGCCTGCTGGCAGCTCGGCGACGCCAACCCGATCCTGTCGATCCACGACGTCGGCGCGGGCGGCATCTCCAACGCCTTCCCGGAACTGGTCGACGGCGCCGGCCGCGGCGCGCGCTTCGACCTGCGCCAGGTACACCTGGAAGAGTCCGGCCTGTCGCCGGCGGAAATCTGGTGCAACGAGTCGCAGGAGCGCTATGTGCTGGCGATCGCGCCAGACAGCTTCCCGCAGTTCCAGGCCATGTGCGAGCGCGAGCGTTCGCCGTTCGCCGTGGTCGGCATCGCCACCGAAGAGAAGCAGCTGCAGCTGGTCGACGCCAGCGTCGATGCCGCGCTCAAGGAACACTACGCCGTCAACATGCCGATGGACGTGCTGCTGGGCAAGCCGCCGCGCATGCACCGCGACGTCAAGCGCGTCGAGCAGCCGCTGCCGGCCGTCGACGTGACCGGCATCAGCCTGGAGCAGGCGGTGCGCGACGTGCTGCGCCACCCGACCGTGGCCAGCAAGTCGTTCCTGATCAGCATCGGCGACCGCACCGTGGGCGGCATGA
Source organism: Cupriavidus nantongensis (assembly GCF_041726985.1). GTDB lineage: Bacteria > Pseudomonadota > Gammaproteobacteria > Burkholderiales > Burkholderiaceae > Cupriavidus > Cupriavidus nantongensis_A. Next base: position 1,546,044 of record NZ_CP168303.1, read on the forward strand.
ACGCGCGCGACCAGATGGTCGGCCCGTGGCAGGTGCCGGTGGCCGACGTGGCCGTGACCACGCTGGACTACAAGGGCAGCGCCGGCGAGGCGATGACCATGGGCGAGCGCACCCCGCTGGCCGTGATCGACGCGCCCGCATCGGGCCGCATGGCCATTGGTGAGGCGCTCACCAACCTGGCCGCGGCACCGGTCAAGGACCTGGGCAAGGTCAAGCTGTCGGCCAACTGGATGGCGGCCTGCGGCGTCGAAGGCGAGGACGCGAAGCTGTACGACACCGTGCATGCCGTCGGCATGGAGCTGTGCCCGGCGCTGGGCATCAGCATCCCGGTCGGCAAGGATTCGCTGTCGATGCGCACCAAGTGGCAGGACCAGGGCGTCGACAAGGAAGTGGTGGCGCCGGTATCGCTGATCATCTCGGCCTTTGCCGCGGTGGACGACGTGAACCGCACGCTGACGCCGCAGCTGCGCACCGACGCTGGCGACACCGTGCTGATCGCCATCGACCTGGGCCGCGGCAAGAACCGCATGGCCGGCAGCATCCTGGCGCAGGTGACGCAGCAGGTTGGCGACAGCGCCCCCGACGTCGACAACGCCGAAGACCTGAAAAACTTCTTCAACGTGATCCAGCGCCTGAACCGGGACGGCAAGCTGCTGGCCTACCACGACCGTTCCGACGGCGGCTTCATGGCGGCGCTGGCCGAGATGGCCTTTGCAGGCCATTGCGGCATCTCGCTCAACGTCGACATGCTGGCGCTCGATCCGCAGCAGGAGCAGGACTACGGCGATGCCAAGAACTGGGCCCAGCAGATCGCCGAGCGCCGCAACGACCAGACCCTGCGCGCGCTGTTCTCCGAAGAATTGGGCGCGGTGGTGCAGGTGCGCATGGAAGACCGCGACGCCGTGTTCGCGGTGCTGCGCGAAGCCGGCCTGTCGGCATGCAGCCACGTGGTGGGCAAGCCCAACACCTCCGACCAGGTCGAGATCTACCGTGACGCGAAGAAGGTGTTCGGCGCCTCGCGCACCGACCTGCAGCGCAACTGGAGCGAAGTCAGCTGGCGCATCGCGCGCCTGCGCGACAACCCGGCCTGCGCCGACAGCGAATACGACCGCCTGCTCGACGCCGCCGACCCCGGCATCAGCCCGGTGCTGACCTTTGATCCGGCCGAAGACATCGCCGCGCCGTTCGTCGCCACGGGCGCGCGTCCGCGCGTGGCGATCCTGCGCGAGCAGGGCGTCAACTCGCAGATCGAGATGGCGTACAGCATGGACCGCGCCGGCTTCGACACCCACGACGTCCACATGAGCGACCTGATCGCCGGCCGCGCCAACCTGGCCGACTTCCAGGGCTTCGTCGCGTGCGGCGGCTTCAGCTACGGCGACGTGCTGGGCGCGGGCGAGGGCTGGGCCAAGACCATCCTGTTCAACGCGCAGATGGCCGAGCAGTTCGCCGCCTTCTTCAACCGCCAGGACACCTTCGCGCTGGGCGTGTGCAACGGCTGCCAGATGATGAGCAACCTGGCCCCGATCATCCCGGGCGCGGGCGCCTGGCCCAAGTTCACGCGCAACCAGTCGGAGCAGTACGAGGCGCGCTATGTCACGGTCGAGGTGCAGTCGTCGCCGTCGATCTTCTTCGCCGGCATGGAAGGCAGCCGCATCCCCATCGTGGTCGCTCACGGCGAAGGGTTTGCCGACTTCTCGCAGCAGGGCAATATCGACCAGGCCCATGTGGCGCTGCGCTTTGTCGACAACTACGGCGCGGTCACGCAGACCTATCCGCTCAACCCGAACGGCTCGCCGGACGGCATCACCTCGGTGACCACCGTCGACGGCCGCTTCACCGTGCTGATGCCGCACCCCGAGCGCGTGTTCCGTGCCGCGACCATGAGCTGGGCGCCGGATGCGTGGAAGCAGGTCGCAGACGGTGGCAGCCCGTGGATGCGGATGTTCCGCAATGCGAGGAAGTGGGTGGGGTAAGGCTCCGGCGGCTGATGTAGAACAGTCCAGCCAGAAGCCACCGGCAGCGCCGGTGGCTTTTTTGCTTCCGGGCCTGCGCTTTGCGCCTGCGTAGCGCGGCAGCAAGTCCCCACTTGAGCCACGAAACCGGCGTCAGGCTGCGGCCGCGCCTCGCGGCCTCGAACTCCAGGCCACATACGCAAACGTCAGCATCCGCGCGCCCTCATATCCGCGCGCAGGCACCAGCGCGCCGCTGGCCAGTCGATAGGCCACGACCGCATGCAAGGTCTTTTCCGGGGAATACCGATCCCGCAAGGGAAGGTGGGGATGGAGCCGGCGCCAGCCGGGGGCGGCGCCGTCCAGGGTGGTCCAGGCCAGTGCGCAATAGCACAGGCCGCGGGACGAGAGATGCCAGAGCTGCCAGTAGCGGCCGGTCGTCTGCACGCGCTGCATCCTGAAGGGCTGCAGGGCCGGCGGGGCGACCGGCCCGCGGCTTACTGGATCTTGGCCTTGTCCTTCAGGGCCTTCATCATGGCCTGGAACTGCTCGCGCTGCCAGTTCTGGTCGCCCATCAGCATCTGCGTCAGCTGCGGCTTCACTTCTTCGAACGACGGGATCTTGGCGTCGCGCACGTCGACCAGTTCGATGATGTGCCAGCCGAACTGGGTCTTGACCGGGGTGTCGGTCATCTGGCCCTTCTTCAGGCCGGTCATCGCCGCCGAGAACTCGGGCACGTAGCTGCTGCTGTTGGCCCAGTCCAGGTCGCCGCCGTTGGCGGCCGAGCCCGGGTCCTTCGACGCGGCCTTGGCCTGGTCCTCGAACTTGGCGCCGCCCTTGATCTTGGCGATGATGGCCTTGGCGTCGGCTTCCTTTTCCACCAGGATATGGCGGGCATGGTATTCCTTGCCGTTGCCGAACTGCGACTTGATCTTGTCGTATTGCTTGCGCAGCTCGGCGTCGCTGGCGCCGTGGGTCTTGACGTAGTCTTCGAACACCGCGCCGGCCAGCACGTTCAGGCGGGCCTGTTCCAGTTGCTCCTGCACGTCGTCGCGCTGGGTCAGGCCGCGCTTGTTGGCTTCCTGCACGAGCAGTTCGCGGTCGATCAGCATGTTGCGGGCGCGCGTGCGCAGCTCCGGGCTGTCGGGCTGGCCGGTGCCGGCGATCAACTTGTCCAGCTTTGCCGACGGAATGGCCTTGCCATTCACGACGGCGGCATTCTGGGCGATGGCCGGCAGGCTGCCGGCAGCAAGCACAGCCGCCAGGCTGAACGAGAGGACGGTGGTCTTCATGGAATCAGGTCTGAGAGTTGCTGGAAGAATCGCGTGAGAGTGCGAGGGATTGTGCGCGTGATTGGTACTCTTGGTCGGTGAACGCAGTCACGGCGAGGGCGTGGATCTGCGTGGGGAACAGACCGCGCAGCGCATCATACACCATGCGGTGTCGGGCAACCCGGTTGTGACCCGCAAAGCGCTCGCTGACGATTGTCACGTCGTAATGTCCGCCGCCGGACGCGGCGCCGGCGTGTCCGGCATGCAGCGCGCTGTCGTCGCGCACGGCCAGGTGGCTGGGGGCGAGCGCTGCGCGCAGCATTGCCTCGATCGTAGCGGGATCGGCTGCCATCAATGGTGTCCTTCGGTTGGTGGGGACGGAACGGGGCGGGGCGCCGCTTTCAGTCCCGGGTGTTTTCCGGCATGTGGCGCGACAGCCAGACGCTTTGCGCGACGATGAAGACCAGCATCAGCCCCATGCTGCCGAACAGCTTGAAGTTGACCCAGGCCTCGGTCGAGAACTGGTAGGCGACGTACAGGTTGAGCACGCCCATGGCGGCGAAGAAGCCGGCCCACGCGAGATTCAGCCGCGCCCACACGGGGTCCGGCAGCGACATCTGCTTTTCCATCATGGCGCGGATCAGGTTCTTGCGCCACACCAGCACCGAACCCAGCAGCGCGGCCGCGAACAGCCAGTACAGCACGGTCGGCTTCCACTTGATGAAGGTCTCGTTGTGCAGCACCAGCGTGGCGCCGCCGAAGACCGCGATGATCAGCAGGCTGACCCACTGCATCGGCTCGACCTTGCGGTGGCGGAACCAGACCCAGCCGATCTGCACCACCGTAGCGGCGATGGCCACCGCGGTGGCGGTGTAGATGTCGGCCAGCTTGAATGCGGCAAAGAAAAGGATGACCGGGAACAGGTCGAACAGGAATTTCATGCGGGTCCAGGTTGGATGCCCGGCGTCTTGGCCGGGCAGTTCAGGCGTCAGGGCTGCGGGTCGCGTTTGGGCGCGTCGCCAGCGTGGGCATCATCCGCCGCACGTTGAGCCGGGTCGCGATCGTCGAATTTTAGCGCAGCCGAGTTGATGCAATAGCGCAGGCCGGTCGGGGCGGGCCCATCCTCGAACACGTGGCCCAGGTGGCTGCCGCATTCCTTGCAGCGGACTTCGATGCGCGTCATGCCGTGGCTATGGTCGACATGCTCGGCGATTACCTCGCCGTTGATCGGGCGGAAATAGCTGGGCCAGCCGCAGCCCGCATCGAACTTGGTGGCCGATTCGAACAGCGGCGTGCCGCACCCCACGCAGTGGTAGATGCCCTGGTCCCAGTGGTCCCAGTAGCGGCCGGTGAAGGGGCGCTCGGTGGCGGCCTCGCGGGTTACGCGGTATTCAATGTCGGAGAGTTGTGCACGCCACTCGGCGTCGGTCTTGGTGGTGGTCATGGTTGTCCTCGCGGTGTTCCCTGGAGTGGATGGCCGGTCAGGCGCAGTGGTCAAGAGGAGCAGCTGACTTCCAGCCCCGCGGCCCAGTCCGGCGGCAGCGCCGCGTAGTGCCCGGCCTCGGGCTGTTCGTCGAACGGGCGCGACAGCACTGCCAGCAGCCGGTCCACCTCGCTGAAGTCCTTGTCCTCGCGCGCACGGCGGATGGCGGTCTCGGCCAGGTGGTTGCGCAGCACGTATTTGGGGTTGACCGCCAGCATTTCCAGTTCGCGGGCGGCATCGTGCGATTGCTCGGCGCGCAGGCGCACGCGGTAGTCGGCCACCCATGCGTCGAAGGCGGCGCGGTCGAGGAACAGGTCGCGCACCGGCGCGTCGCGCGAGGCATCGGTGGACGAAATGCCGCACAACTTGCGCCAGAACAGCGTGTAGTCGACGCGCTGGCCGTGCAGCAGCTGGAACAGGCTGGTCAGCAGCGGCTCGTCGGCCTTGTCATCGCCGCCGGCGGGCGGCCGCAGGCCCAGCTTGGCGCGGTAGTGGCGGAAGAACGCCGCGGCGTAGCGGTCGCGGAACGGATCCAGCGCGGCGCGCGCGGCTTCCACCGCTGCGTCGCGCGCGCCTTCCTGGTCGGCGCTCTCTGGCGGCAGCCACAGCGGCAGCAGCGCCTGCGCCAGGCAGTGCAGGTTCCAGAACGCCACCTGCGGTTGCTGGCTGTAGGCGTAGCGGCCCTGGGTGTCGGAGTGGTTGCAGATATGGTTGGCGTCGAACGCGTCGAGGAAGCCGAACGGACCGTAATCGATGGTCAGGCCCAGGATCGACATATTGTCGGTGTTCATCACGCCGTGGCAGAAACCCACCGCCTGCCAGTGCGCGATCAGGTCGGCGGTGCGCAGCGAGACCTCGCGCAGCAATGCCTGGTACGGCTGGCTGTCGTCGCGGCAGGCGGGCATGAAGTTGTCGATGACGAAATCCGCCAGCTTGCGCAGCGCGGCCACGTCGTCGTGCGCGGCGAAATGCTCGAAATGCCCGAAGCGTATGAAGGTGGGCGACAGCCGGGTCACGACCGCGGCGGTCTCGATAGTCTCGCGCCGCACCGGCGCGTCGGAGCCCATGATCGACAGTGCGCGCGTGGTCGGCACGCCCAGCGCGGCCATTGCCTCCGAGCACAGGTACTCGCGGATCGACGAGCGCAGCACCGCGCGCCCGTCGGCCATGCGCGAATAGGGCGTCAGGCCCGCGCCCTTGAGCTGGATTTCCCAGGGGCCGGTGTCGGTCTGCGCCTGCGCCAGGCGGATGGCGCGGCCGTCGCCGAGCTGGCCGGCCCAGACCCCGAACTGGTGCCCGGAATAGACCGTCGCCAGCGGATCGGCCCAGTCCGGCACCTGGTTGCCGATGAAGGTGTCGATGAAGTCTTGCCGGCTGCCGACGCTGGCATCCCAGCCCAATAGCGCTGCGGCCGCCGGCGCCACGCTGACCAGGTATGGCGACGGCAGCGGCGTCGGACGTAGGCGCGTGAAGAACTGCGGGCCCAGTTCGGCAAAGCCGGGCGCGGTCGGGAATGGCAGTGGCAGCGTCGCCGGCGTGGCGGTATCGGCAACGGCTTGCGGAGCGTGCGGCGGGGGCGTGTCTGGCATCGCGTAGAGGCGCTCGGGCGCCATGTGGCAGTGCGCTTTCGGTGCGCTCGGCGCGGCGCCGCGGCACGCGTCTGAGGCGGTGCGGCGCGGCATGCGCAAGGCACGAAAATGCGATGGTGGCTAGGGAAAACGACATGTTGAGGTGCAACATGCCACGCAGTATTGTACGTCCTCAACGGTACCAGACCGCGGCACCAGACTGCGCCCGGCCTGGACATGCCGCCATGCACCGCAAGGTTATTTCCTGCCTTCAATTAGCCCATGAATCCGGTGCATGGACTTCCGCAGAATTGCGGCCCCGACGACAGCAGGCGACGACAGTACGGCAGTGCACGACCGGATCGGCTCCTTGCCGATGCCATACATGCGAACGACCGTCCAAAAATAGTACGGTTGTTCGTTTTTCGGTGGAACAGAACAGTATTCAGGAGGCAGGTTCATGGCATTGATGGGTCAAATGATGAGCGCACCGCTGCTCATTTCCTCCATCATCAAACACGCCGCGCGTTATTACGGCAGCACCGAGATCGTCTCGCGGCGCACGGAGGGCGACCTGCATCGCTATACGTACCGCGATTGCGAGCTGCGTGCGCGCAAGCTGGCGCAGGCGCTCGGCGCGCTCGGCGTGAAGCAGGGCGAGCGTGTCGGCACGCTGGCCTGGAACGGCTACCGCCACCTGGAGGTCTACTACGGCGTGTCCGGCATGGGCGCCGTCTGCCATACCGTCAATCCGCGCCTGTTCCCCGAGCAGATTGCCTATATCGTCAACCACGCGGAAGACGGCTATATCTTTTTCGACCTGACCTTCCTGCCGCTGGTGGAAGGCGTGGCGCCGCATTGCCCCAACGTCAAAGGCTGGGTGGCGATGACCGACCGCGCGCACATGCCGGCCGAAGCCAAGGTGCCGCTGCTGTGCTACGAGGAATTGCTCGACGCCCAGGACGGCAACTACGAATGGCCGCAGTTCGACGAGAACCTTGCATCGAGCCTGTGCTACACCTCGGGCACCACCGGCAATCCGAAGGGCGCGCTGTATTCGCACCGCTCCACGGTGCTGCACTCCTACGCGTCGGCCATGCCGGATGCGCTGGGCTGCTCGGCCAGCGACGTGATCCTGCCGGTGGTGCCGATGTTCCACGTCAATGCCTGGGGCCTGCCGTATTCGGTGCCGCTGGTCGGCGCCAAGCTGGTGCTGCCGGGGCCCAAGCTCGACGGCGCCTCGCTCTATGAGCTGTTCGAGCAGGAAAAGGTGACCTTCTCCGCCGGCGTGCCGACGGTGTGGCTTGGCCTGCTGCAGCACGTGCAGGCCAACCAGCTGAAGTTCTCCACCTTCCGCCGCACCGTGATCGGCGGCTCGGCCGCGCCGCCGGCGATGATCCGCGCGCTCGAGGCGCTGGACGTTGAGGTGATCCACGCCTGGGGCATGACCGAGATGTCGCCGCTGGGTACCGCAAGCAAGCTGCTGGCCAAGCACCACGACCTGCCCGATGCCGAGCGCCACAAGATCCAGGAGAAGCAGGGCCGCGTGATCTACGGCGTCGACATGAAGATCATCGACGGCGAGGGCAAGGAACTGCCGTGGGACGGCAAGGCCTTCGGCGACCTGCTGGTGCGCGGGCCGTGGATCATCGACCGCTATTTCCGCAATGACGTCAGCCCGCTGGTCGACGGCTGGTTCCCCACCGGCGATGTCGCCACCATCGATGCCGACGGCTTCATGCAGATCACCGACCGTAGCAAGGACGTGATCAAGTCCGGCGGCGAATGGATTTCGTCGATCGATATCGAGAACGTCGCCGCCGCGCATCCGGCGGTGCACATGGCGGCCTGCATCTCCGCCTACCACCCAAAGTGGGACGAGCGCCCGCTGCTGGTGGTGGTGAAGAAGCCCGGCGCCGAAGTCACCCGCGAGGAGTTGCTGCAGTTCTTCGAAGGCAAGGTCGCCAAGTGGTGGATTCCGGACGACGTGGCCTTTGTCAACGAGATTCCGCTGACGGCCACCGGCAAGATGCAGAAGCTGCGGCTGCGCGAGCAGTTCAAGGACTACAAGCTGCCGACTGCCTGAGGCCGGCAGGCCAGCATCCGGTGCGCCGGCCAGCTTGCGGCACGGCGTTGCCGGGGCCGGCCGCGCGGCGCGAACAGGAGGGCGCCACGCGGCTGGCCGCATCGACGACATCGAACGACAAGCCACGACAAGAGTGAAGGAGACAGGTATGACGAAAATGCGTCCGCTGGTGGCCGGTGTGGCCATGTTTGCCGCACTGGGTTCTGCGCTGGTTTCGGGATCCGCGCTCGCGGATACGGTGAAGATCGCCTTTATCGATCCGCTCTCGGGCCTGATGGCCCCGGTTGGCCAGAACCAGCTCAAGAGCTGGCAGTACGTGGCCGATGTCGCCAACCAGAAGGGCTGGGCCGGTCCGCACAAGTTCGAGGTGGTGGGCTTCGACAACAAGCTGTCGCCGCAGGAAAGCCTGACCATCCTCAAGCAGGCGATCGACCAGGGCATTCGCTACATCGTGCAGGGCAACGGCTCGTCGGTCGGCCTGGCGCTGCAGGATGCGGTGGCCAAGCACAACGAGCGCAACCCCGGCAAGGAGATCGTCTACCTGAACTACGCCGCGGTCGATCCGGACATGACCAATGCCAAGTGCAACTACTGGCATTTCCGCCTGGATGCCAACTCGGACATGAAGATGGAGGCGCTGACCACCTTCCTGGCCAAGGACCCGAACGTCAAGAAGGTCTACCTGATCAACCAGAACTACTCGTTCGGCCACCAGGTGGCGCGCGCCGCCAAGGACTACCTTAAGCGCAAGCGTCCGGACATCCAGATCGTCGGCGAAGACCTGCATCCGCTGGCGCAGGTCAAGGACTTCGCGCCGTACGCGGCCAAGATCAAGGCCTCCGGCGCCGATACCGTGATCACCGGCAACTGGGGCAGCGACCTCGCGCTGCTGATCAAGGCCGGCAAGGACGCCGGCCTGACCACCAACTACTACACCTACTACGCCGGCACCACCGGCGTGCCGACGGCGATGGGCGCGGCCGGCGCCGAGCACGTCAAGTACGTGGGCTACTACAACCCCAACAACAAGGGCTTCCGCGGCGCCGACATCATCGAGGGCTACAAGAAGAAGTACAACGACGACTTCTACGTGATGGCCTCGTACACCGGCATTGCCATGCTCAGCAAGGCGATGAAGGACGCCAACTCGACCGACCCGGTCAAGGTGGCCAAGGCGCTGGAAGGCATCAAGGTCGACAGCATGAACGGCACGGTCGAGATGCGCAACACCGACCACCAGGCGCAGCAGCCGCTGGTGGTGGCCACCTGGACCAAGGTCGACGGCAAGGAAGTCAAGTACGACCAGGAAAACACCGGCTACGGCTGGAAGACCAACGCGCTGATGGACCAGTACGTGTCGGCCCAGCCGACCTCGTGCCAGATGAAGCGGCCGGGCTGATCTGGCGACCGCGCGGACACGCTGACAAAGTGGCCGCGCGGCCTGCATACTTCCGGTCTTTCCGGCCGACATTCCGGTCTTTTTCCAGACCATAACGGGGAGTGTCCGGGGGCGATGTCCGCCCCCGGCGGAGGCGCTCACCCTCGATCGACCCGGACGGCTGCCGCCGTGCGCGCGCATGGCGGCACCAGCTTGAAGGACATGCTGTGGAATTCTTCGTCATCTCACTGCTGAACGGCATCAGCTACGGGCTGCTGCTGTTCATGCTGTCGTCGGGCCTCACGCTGATCTTCAGCATGATGGGCGTGCTCAACTTTGCCCATGCCAGCTTCTACATGCTGGGCGCATACTTTGCCTACACCATCGCCAGCAAGATCGGCTTCTGGCCGGCGCTGATCTTCGCGCCGCTGCTGGTAGCCGGCGCGGGCGCGCTGGTGGAGCGCTTCGGCCTGCGCACGGTGCACAAGTACGGCCACGTGGCCGAGCTGCTGTTCACCTTCGGCCTGGCCTACCTGATCGAGGAGGGCGTCAAGCTGGTGTGGGGCCTGGCGGCGGTGCCGTACCGGATTCCCGCCGAACTCGACGGGCCGCTGTTCACGGTGTTCACCTCGTCGTTCCCGAAGTACCGCGCCTTCATGATGCTGGTGTCGCTGGGCATGCTGGTGGCGATCTACCTGGTGCTGACGCGCACCCGCATCGGGCTGGTGATCCAGGCCGCGCTGACCCATCCCGAGATGGTCGAGGCGCTGGGCCACAACGTGCCGCGCGTCTTCATGATGGTGTTCGGCGGCGGCGCCGCGCTGGCGGGGCTGGCCGGGGTGATCGGCGGCAATGCCTTCGTCACCGAGCCGTCGATGGCCGCGGCGGTGGGCTCGATCGTGTTCGTGGTGGCGGTGGTGGGCGGCATGGGGTCGCTGGTGGGCGCGTTCATCGCGTCGATCCTGATCGGCGTGCTGCAGACCTTTGCGGTCACCATCGACGCCTCGCTGGCGGGCCTGATGACCAGCCTGGGGCTGGCGGTCAGCGAGGCCACGCCGTTCTATTCGCTGTGGAAGCTGACGGTGGCCCAGGTGGCGCCGGTGCTGCCGTACCTGCTGCTGGTGGTGATGCTGATCTTCCGCCCGCGTGGACTGATGGGAACCCGGGAGAGCTGAGGCCATGGAGCAAGCGATGCAACAACCCCGCGAGCCGGTGGCAACCGGCCGCACCCTGCGCTACCGCCCGCTGAACCTGGCGCGCTGGATCATCTGGAGCCTGACCGTGCTGGTCATGCTGGTGCTGCCGCTGTTCTTCACCGGGGGCTTCGCCATCACGCTGATGTCGCAGATGGGCATCATGATCATCTTCGCGCTGTCGTACAACATGCTGCTGGGCCAGACCGGCATGCTGTCGTTCGGCCATGCGGTGTATTCCGGTCTGGGCGCCTTTATCGCCGTGCACGTGCTGAACATGGTCGGCGCCGGCAAGGTGTGGCTGCCGGTGTCGATGCTGCCGCTGGTAGGTGGGCTGGCCGGCGCGTTCTTCGGCGTCATCTTCGGCTACGTCACCACCAAGAAGGCCGGCACCACCTTCGCCATGATCACCATGGGCATCGGCGAGATGGTCTTTGCCAGTTCGCTGATGTTCCCCGAGTTCTTCGGCGGCGAGGGCGGCATCTCCACCAACCGCGTGGTCGGCGACCCGTTCCTGGGCATCAGCTTCGGGCCCGGGCGCCAGGTTTACTACCTGATCGCGGCGTGGTGCCTGGTGTCGATGGTGGCGATGTACGCCTGGACCCAGACCCCGCTGGGCCGCATTGCCAACGCGGTGCGCGACAACCCCGAGCGGGTCGAGTTCATCGGCTACAACACCCAGCGCGTGCGCTACCTGGTGCTGATCCTGTCGGCGTTCTTCGCCGGCATCTCCGGCGCGCTGGCGGCGATCAACTTCGAGATCGTCTCGGCCGAGAACGTCAGCGCGGTGCGTTCTGGCGGCGTGCTGCTGGCGGTGTTCATCGGCGGCGCCGGGGTGTTCTTCGGGCCGGTCATCGGCGCGGTGGTGTTCGTGCTGTTCGCGGTGGCGCTGTCGGACCTGACCAAGGCCTGGCTGCTCTACCTGGGCCTGTTCTTCGTGCTGATGGTGATGTTCGTGCCGGGCGGCCTGGCCAGCCTGCTGCTGATGCAGCTGCCGCTGGCCGCGAAGGGCAAGCTGCGCCGCATGCTGCCGTCCTATGCCAAGGCCGGCGCGGCCGGCGTGGTGCTGCTGGTGGCGATGATCGTGACCGTCGAACTGGTCTACAAGGTGCAGGTCGACAGCGCCAACGGCACCGCGATGAAGCTGTTCGGCATCGGCTTCGATGCCGCGACCTGGATGCCATGGCTGGCGGCGGCGGCGCTGTGGGCAGTGGGGCTGGGCGCGTGGCGGCTGGCGGTGCGCGCGTCGCGCGCGCAATGGGACAAGGTGCAGGCAGAAATCGCAGGAGGTAGGGCATGAGCGCGGCGGCACTGGAACTGACCGATGTACGCAAGAAGTTCGGCCAGACGGAGATCATCCGCGGCGTGAACCTGAGCATCCCCAAGGGTGAGCGCCATGCGCTGATCGGCCCCAACGGCGCCGGCAAGTCGACTACCTTCAATTTGATCTCGGGCCGCTTTGCGCCGAGCAGCGGCACGGTGCGGCTGAACGGCGAGGAGATCGGCGGGCTGCAGCCCTTCGTCATCAACCGCATGGGGCTGTCGCGCAGCTTCCAGATCACCAACATCTTCCACCGGCTGTCGGTGTTCGAGAACCTGCGCTGCGCGGTGCTGTGGTCGCTCGGCTACAAGTATTCGTTCTGGCACCGGCTTACCGGCCTGCGCGATGCGCGCGAGCGCGCCGAGGACGTGCTCGAGCTGATCGGCATGCAGCATCGCCGCGATACCCAGGCCGGCCTGCTGACCTATGCCGAGCAGCGCGCGCTGGAGATCGGCATCACCATTGCCGGCGGCGCCGAGGTGATCCTGCTGGACGAACCCACCGCCGGCATGAGCCGCTCGGAATCGGACCACGCGGTCGAGCTGATCCGCAAGGTCACGGTGGGCAAGACGCTGGTGATGGTCGAGCACGACATGAGCGTGGTGTTCGGGCTGGCCGACCGCATCTCGGTGCTGGTCTACGGCGAAGTCATCGCCACCGATACCCCGCAGGCAATCCGCAACAACCGCAAGGTCAAGGAGGCCTACCTGGGCACCACGCTCGACGAAGCCACCACCGAAGGAGCGCACTGATGGGCAAGCGCATGCTGGAAGTCACGGGCCTGCACGCCTATTACGGCAAGAGCCATATCCTGCACGGCGTCGACGCGCATATCGACGAGGGCGAGATCGTGGCGCTGCTGGGGCGCAACGGGGTGGGGCGCTCGACCATGGCCAAGGCCATCCTGGGCATGGTCAAGGCGGAAGGGTCGGTGAAGTTCCGGGGCGAAGAGATCCTCGGGCGGCGCACCTTCGAGATTGCGCATCTCGGCATCGGCTACGTGCCGGAGAACCGGGATATTTTCCCTACGCTGACGGTGCGCCAGAATCTGCTGCTTGGTGAGAAGCGCAACCCGCGCCAGGCCAGGCCACGCTGGAGCGTGGAGGACATGTTCAACATGTTCCCGCGCCTGAAGGAGCGCGAGAACACCTCGGCCGGCGTGCTGTCGGGCGGCGAGCAGCAGATGCTGACGCTGTGCCGCACACTGATGGGCGATCCTGACCTGGTCCTGATCGACGAGCCGACTGAAGGGCTGGCGCCGATGATCGTGGCGCTGGTGGGGGATTACCTGAAGACCTTGAAGGAACGTGGCGTCTCGGTGCTGCTGATCGAGCAGAAGCTGGCGATTGCGCTGGATATCTCGCAGCGCGTCTACGTCATGGGCCACGGGCATATCGTGTTCGAAGGGACGCCGGGCGAACTGAAGGCGAACGGGCAGGTCAGGAAGGAGTGGCTGGAGGTATAGCTCCCAGCCTGCGATTCCCGCCTGTTTTCTTCCCTCTCCCGCTCGCGGGAGAGGGGCGGGGGAGATGGCCGAAGTCTCAACGAAGTCCAGCGCATCGCCATGCCTGGCCCCGGGTTCTTACCCGACCTTTCGCGTGTCCTCCGCCTTCCGCTGCGGAAACTCAAACGGCATATCCTCATACGCAATCAGCCGCGACCCGGTGACCAGACGATATCCCAGCCACAGCACCAGAAACACCGGCACGCCAATATAAGTCGCGATGATTTCCGGCCACCGGTTCGGGATGTCCGCGAAGGCCTGGTAATTCTGCCCACCGATGATCACCAGGCACAGCACCGCCGAAAAAATCGGCCCGAACGGATACAGCGGCGAGCGGTAGGCGAGCTGGCTGACGTCATGGCCCTGACGCGCCATGCCGCGGCGAAAACGGTAGTGGCTGACGGCGATGCCGAGCCAGGCGATGAAGCCGGTCATGGCCGAGGTGTTGAGCAGCCACAGGTAGGCGGTCTTGTTGCCGAGCAGAGAGCTGAGGAAGCACAGCGCGCCGATGCCGGTGGTCGCCAGCAGCGCGTAGAACGGCACGCCGTTGCGCGTCAGCCTGGCGAACACGCGCGGCGCGCGGCGGCTGACGGCGAGGCCGTACAGGATCCGCGTCGACACGTACATGCTGGAAGTACCCGCCGACAGCAGCGCGGTCAGCACCACCGCGTTCATCAGGCCGGCGGCGAAGGCCAGGCCGGCGTGGCGGAACACCAGCGCGAACGGGCTCACGCCTACGTCGGTGACGTCATTGCGCAGCAGGTTGGGGTCGGTATAAGGGATGAGCACACCGATGATCAGGATCGCCAGCACGTAGAACAGCAGGATGCGCCAGAAGGTCTGGCGGATCGCGCGCGGAATGGTGACGGCGGGGCGTTCGGCCTCGCCGGCGGCGACGCCGACGGTTTCGGTGCCGAGGAAGGAGAAGCCCGCGATCATGGCCACGCCGAACATGGCCGGGATGCCGCCGACGAAGGGCGCGTCGCCGGCGGTGAAGTTATGCCAGCCGGACTGCGGGCCGCCCTGCATGATGCCGATGATCATCAGCAGGCCCACGCCCAGAAACACCACCACGGTCACCACCTTGACCAGCGCGAACCAGTATTCGGCCTCGCCGAAGCCGCGCACCGAGAACGCGTTGAGCCCGAACATCAGCAGCAGGAAGCCTGCGCTCCACAGCACCCCGGGCACGTCGGGAAACCAGTACTGCATCACCAGCTGCGCCGCGGTCAGCTCGACGGCGATGGTTACGGCAAGGCTGAACCAGTAGTTCCACCCCAGCGCAAAGCCGAAGCCTTCGTCGACATAGAGCGCGCTGTAGGTGACAAAGGAGCCGGCCACCGGCATGTGCACCGCCAGTTCGCCCAGGCTGGTCATCAGGCAATACACCATCAGGCCGAGCAGCATATACATCAGCAGCGCGCCGCCCGGGCCGGCCTGCGCGATCGAAGCGCCCGAGGCAACGAACAGGCCGGTGCCGACCGCGCCGCCGACGGCGATCATGGTCAGGTGGCGGGCCTTGAGCTTGCGCTGGAGGTCGTCGTGCTCGACCAGCGGGTGCTGGTGCCCGTGCGCCGTGGCAGCGCGCGGGGACGAAGATTGGCTTGGGGAAGACATCAGGGTCGCTGGACCTTCCGCCGCCCGGCGTCTCGTGAAGGCCAGGGGGCAAAAAACGAAAAGCCGCGAGTCTACCGCGTCTGCGCCGGCGATTTTCCCGTATCGGTCAAATAAAGTCCGATACTGGTCTGGGGACGGTGCTCGCAGCAGCAGGCAAGTGCCTTAACCGGCATCGAGGGCGTCTGCCTGCTGATCGTTAAGCGCTGGCTCCATGCAGGGCGATCAGGGGCGGCATTCGCGTTGCGCATGGCCCCGAAATGTTCGGAAATTGAAATTGAACGACCGTGCTATTTTGTGTATGCTTGTTTCGCCCAAGCGCCGGAAGGCGTTGTGAGGCGCGGGAAAGCGGCCGATCGGGTCAAGGGTTAACCCCGCCCATGACCGCCGCGACCCGGGGAGGCGCCGGCACCGGCCGGCACGCCCAGCGCAGCAGAGAACATTCATTCGAGAATTCGAATCCCGAGACAACTTCTGACACCAAAGGAACCAGCATGACAGCGCAGTATCAGGTTCAGGACGGCGTAGCCGTCATCACGCTCGACAATCCCCCTGTCAACGGCCTGGGTCACAGCACCCGGCTTGGCATCGTCGAAGGCATGACCCGTGCGCTGGACGATGCCGCCGTCAAGGCGATCGTCATCACCGGCGCTGGCAAGGCTTTCTCGGGCGGCGCCGACATCCGCGAATTCAATACGCCCAAGGCCATGCAGGAGCCGACCCTGCATTCGGTGATCCGCGTGCTGGAAGCCTCGTCCAAGCCGGTGGTGGCGGCGGTGCATTCGGTCGCGATGGGCGGCGGCCTGGAACTGGCGCTGGGCTGCAACTACCGCGTCGCCGCCAAGGGCGCGCAGATCGCGCTGCCGGAAGTGAAGCTGGGCCTGCTGCCCGGCGCGGGCGGCACGCAGCGCCTGCCGCGCGTGATCGGCCTGGAGGCCGCCGCCAACATGATCGTGTCGGGCACCGCGGTGCCGTCCGAGAAGTTCGCCGGCACCAAGCTGTTCGATGAAATCGTCGAGGGCGACGTGCTGCCCGCGGCGGTCAAGTTCGCACAGAACGTCGGCGCCGCCAGCGGCCCGCACCCGAAGGTGCGCGACCTGAAGGTGCGTCACGAAAACGCCGAAGGCTACCTCGGCTTCGCCCGCAACACCGTTGCCGCGATGGCCAAGAACTTCCCGGCGCCGCTGAAGTGCCTGGAAGCCGTGGCCGGCTCGCTCAAGCCGTTCGAGCAGGGCCTGAAGCAGGAGCGCGAGGGCTTCCTGTTCCTGGTGACCACGCCGGAATCGCGCGCGCTGCGCCATGCCTTCTTTGGCGAGCGTGCCGCCAGCAAGATCCCCGACGTGCCCGAAGGCACCCCGGTGCGCAAGATCGAGAAGGTCGCCGTGATCGGCGCCGGCACCATGGGCGGCGGCATCAGCATGAACTTCCTCAACGCGGGCATCCCGGTCACGATCCTGGAAACCAAGCAGGAAGCGCTCGACCGCGGCGTCGGCATCATCCGCAAGAACTACGAGAACAGCGCCAAGAAGGGCAAGCTGACGCAGGAGAAGGTCGAGCAGCGCATGGGGCTGCTGAGCACCACGCTGTCGTATGACGACATCAAGGACGCGGACATGGTGATCGAGGCCGTGTTCGAAGAGATGGGCGTCAAGGAAATCGTCTTCAAGAAGCTGGACGAAGTGATGAAGCCGGGCGCGATCCTGGCGTCGAACACCTCGACGCTGGACGTCAACAAGATCGCCTCGTTCACCAAGCGTCCGCAGGACGTGGTCGGCATGCACTTCTTCAGCCCGGCCAACGTGATGAAGCTGCTGGAAGTGGTGCGCGGCGACCAGACCGGCAAGGACGTGCTGGCCACGGTGATGCAGGTCGCCAAGAAGATCAAGAAGACCGCGGTGGTGTCGGGCGTGTGCGACGGCTTTATCGGCAACCGCATGATCGAGCAGTACAGCCGCCAGGCCGGCTACCTGCTGGACGAAGGCGCGCTGCCGGAGCAGGTCGACAAGGCCATCGAGAAGTTCGGCTTTGCCATGGGCCCGTTCCGCATGGGCGACCTGGCCGGCAACGACATCGGCTGGGCCATCCGCAAGCGCCGCGCCGTGGACAAGCCGGACATCCAGTATTCGAAGACCGCCGACCTGCTGTGCGAGATGGGCCGCTTCGGCCAGAAGACCGGCGCGGGCTGGTACGACTACAAGGCGGGCGACCGCAAGCCGTATCCGAACCAGCAGGTCAACGACATGATCGTGCAGCATTCGAAGGACTTGGGGCTGACGCGCCGCAAGATCTCGGACGAGGAGATCGTCGAGCGCCTGGTGTTCGCGCTGGTCAACGAAGGCGCCAAGATCCTGGAAGAGGGCATTGCTTCCAAGGCCTCGGATATCGACATGGTGTACCTGACCGGCTACGGCTTCCCGCTGTTCCGCGGCGGCCCGATGCTGTATGCGGACCAGGTCGGCCTGTACAACGTGGCGCTGGCAATGAAGCGCTACGCCAAGGGCTACCACGGCGAAGCCTGGCAGGTCGCGCCGCTGCTGCAGAAGCTGGCCGACGAAGGCAAGGGCTTCAACGGCTAAGACGCCAAACGGTTCCCCCTGGCACTGACATGGACACCACCCTACGACCTGACGATTGCCTGCTGGTGATCGACGTGCAGAACGACTTCATGCCGGGCGGCGCGCTTGCCGTGCCCAACGGCGATGAAGTGGTGCCCGTCATCAACCGGCTGGCGCGCGCGTTCGGGCATGTGGTGCTGACGCAGGACTGGCATCCGGCCGCGCACGTCTCGTTCGCGGCCAACCATGCCGGCGCGCAGCCGTTCCAGACGCTGGCGCTGCCGTATGGCGAGCAGGTGCTGTGGCCGGTGCACTGCGTGCAGGACACGCACGGCGCCGCGCTGCATGCGGGCCTGCACGTGCCGCACGCACGGCTGGTGATCCGCAAGGGCCACCATGCCGGCGTGGACAGCTACTCCGCCTTCATGGAAGCGGACCGCACCACGCGCACCGGACTGGCCGGCTACCTGCGCGAGCATGGCGTCAGGCGCGTGTTCTGCGCCGGGCTGGCGACGGACTACTGCGTGGCCTGGAGCGCGCTCGACGCGCGCGCTGCAGGCTTCGAGGCCGCGCTGATCGAGGATGCGTGCCGGGCCATCGACCTGCAAGGGTCACTGGCCAGGGCATGGCAGGACCTCGGCGCCGCCGGCGTCGCGCGCGTGATGTCCGCCGACCTGCTCAGGGACCAGGGCTGAACCGAAACACCGAACTGAACGACACAAGAGATTCCGAGGAGCAACACATGAACGAAGCAGTCATCGTATCCACCGCACGGACCGGCCTGGCCAAGAGCTGGAAGGGCGCCTTCAACATGACCCACGGCGCCACGCTGGGCGGCCATGCGGTCCAGCACGCCATCGCGCGCGCCAAGATCGAGGCCGCCGAGGTCGAGGACGTGCTGATGGGCTGCGCCAACCCGGAAGGCGCCACCGGCGCCAATATCGCGCGCCAGATCGCGCTGCGCGCCGGCTGCCCGGTCACCGTGCCCGGCGCGACCGTCAACCGCTTCTGCTCGTCGGGCCTGCAGACTATCGCCATGGCCGCGCAGCGCGTGATCGCCGACGAGGGCGACATCTTCGTCGCCGGCGGCGTGGAGTCCATCTCGTGCGTGCAGCAGGAGATGAACCGCCACATGGTCCAGGAAAGCTGGCTGACCAAGAACAAGCCGGAAATCTACTGGAACATGCTGCAGACCGCCGAGAACGTGGCCAAGCGCTACAACATCTCGAAGGAGCGCCAGGACGAGTACGGCGTGCGCAGCCAGCAGCGCGCCGCGGCCGCGCAGGAAGCCGGCAAGTTTAACGACGAGATCGTACCGATGACGGTGCTCGCCGGCGTCGCCGACAAGTCCACCGGCCAGCTGGTGACCAGGGAAGTCACGATCGACCGCGACGAGGGCATCCGTCCGGATACCACGCTGGAAGGCGTGGCCAAGATCCGCAGCGCGGTGCCGGGCGGCGTGATCACCGCCGGCAATGCCTCGCAGTTCTCGGACGGCGCCTCGGCGGCGGTGGTGATGAACGCGCGCGTGGCGGCGGCCAGGGGCCTGCAGCCGCTGGGCGTGTTCCGCGGCTTTGCCGTGGCCGGCTGCGAGCCCGACGAGATGGGCATCGGCCCGGTCTTTGCCGTGCCCAAGCTGCTGAAGAAGGCCGGCCTGAAGGTCGACGACATCGGCCTGTGGGAGCTGAACGAAGCCTTCGCGGTGCAGGTGCTGTACTGCGCCGACACGCTGGGCATCCCGATGGATCGCCTCAACGTTAACGGCGGCGCGATCGCGGTGGGGCATCCGTATGGTGTGTCGGGCGCGCGCCTGGTCGGCCATGCGCTGATCGAGGGCAAGCGCCGTGGGGTCAAGTATGTGGTGGTGACGATGTGCATTGGCGGCGGACAGGGGGCGGCTGGGCTGTTCGAGGTCCTGTAAGCGCCAGCAACCCCGGCACTGCCGGTTTGCTCCCCTCTCCCGCCTGCGGGAGAGGGGCAGGGGGTGAGGGCAGGCGGTGGCATACCGCCGGCCCGGACTTCGTAGTACCGCCCGGCCCTCACCCCCACCCTCTCCCGCACGCGGGAGAGGGAGCACCCACGCGGTGTATTGAAGGGTCTCGGCGGTCCGGACACGCAGGCAACAAGAATTCGCGAGCGCCCCACGCAGTGCGCCGCCTGGAGACACCATGTCGATGATCCTTTCCCGCCGCGACCTGAACTTCATCCTGTATGAGTGGCTCAAGGTCGACGAGCTGACCCGCATCCCGCGCTACGCCGATCACTCGCGCGAGACCTTCGATGCCGCGCTGGATACCTGCGAGAAGATCGCCACCGACCTGTTCGCGCCGCACAACAAGAAGAACGACCAGCACGAACCCGAATTCGACGGCGAGACCGTCAAGATCATCCCCGAGGTCAGCACCGCGCTGAAGGCCTTCTGCGACGCCGGGCTGATGGCCGCCGGGCAGGACTACGAGCTGGGCGGCATGCAGCTGCCAGTGGTGGTCGAGAAGGCCGGCTTCGCCTACTTCAAGGGCGCCAACGTCGGCACCAGCTCCTACCCCTTCCTGACCATCGGCAACGCCAACCTGCTGCTGACGCACGGCACGCCGGCGCAGGTCGAGACCTTCGTCAAGCCGGAAATGGAAGGGCGCTTCTTCGGCACCATGTGCCTGTCGGAACCGCAGGCCGGCTCGTCGCTGTCGGATATCACGACGCGCGCAGAGTATGAGGGCGAATCGCCGCTGGGCGCGCAGTACCGGCTGCGCGGCAACAAGATGTGGATCTCCGCGGGCGAGCACGAGCTGAGCGACAACATCGTCCACCTGGTGCTGGCCAAGATCCCGGGCCCGGACGGCAAGCTGATCCCGGGCGTGAAGGGCATCTCGCTGTTCATCGTGCCCAAGTACCTGGTCAACGAAGATGGCTCGCTGGGCGAGCACAACGACGTGGTACTGGCCGGCCTGAACCACAAGATGGGCTACCGCGGCACCACCAACTGCCTGCTGAACTTCGGCGAGGGCATGAAGTACCGGCCAGGCGGCAAGGCCGGGGCGATCGGCTACCTGGTGGGCGAGCCGCACAAGGGCCTGGCCTGCATGTTCCACATGATGAATGAGGCGCGCATCGGCGTGGGCCTGGGTGCGGTGATGCTCGGCTACACCGGCTACCTTCATGCGCTGGACTACGCGCGCAACCGTCCGCAAGGCCGCCCGGTCGGCCCCGGCGGCAAGGACGCCGCCAGCCCGCAGGTGAAGCTGGTCGAGCACGCCGATATCCGCCGCATGCTGCTGGCGCAGAAGAGCTATGTCGAGGGCGGCCTGGCGCTGAACCTGTACTGCGCGCGGCTGGTCGACGAGGAAGAGGCCGCTGCCGCCGCCGGCGACCAGGAAGCGCATGCGCGCCTGGCGCTGCTGCTCGACATCCTGACCCCGATCGCCAAGAGCTGGCCGTCGCAATGGTGCCTGGAGGCCAACAACCTGGCGATCCAGGTCCATGGCGGCTACGGCTATACCCGCGAATACAACGTCGAGCAGTTCTACCGCGACAACCGCCTGAACCCGATCCACGAAGGCACGCACGGCATCCAGGGCCTGGACCTGCTGGGCCGCAAGGTGGTGATGAAGGATGGCGCCGCGTTCCGGCTGCTGGGCGAGCGCGTGCAGGCCACCATCGGCCGCGCGCTGGCCGCGGACGATGCCGAGCTGGCGCAGCAGGCGCGCGCGCTCGGCGCCGCCACCAAGCGCCTGGCCGAAGTCACGCAGACACTGTGGAGCGCCGGCGATGCCAACGTGACGCTGGCCAACGCATCGGTCTATCTCGAAGCCTTCGGCCACGTCGTAGTCGCTTGGATCTGGCTGGAGCAGGCACTGCTGGCGCAGGCCGCGCTGGCGCAGGCGAGCGGCCAGGAAGACCAGGACTTCTATCGCGGCAAGCTGGCCGCGGCGGCGTACTTCTTCCGCTTCGAGCTGCCCAGGGTCGGTCCGCAGTTCGACCTGCTCGCGTCGCTCGACCGCACCACGCTGGACATGCAGGACGCCTGGTTCTGAGCGCCGGTTCTGACTGCTTACTGCCTCATTCAAAGACTACCAAGGAAGAGACAACATGCGCACCATCCAGCAACTGTTTGACCTGAAGGGCAAGACCGCGCTGATCACCGGCGGCTCGCGCGGGCTTGGCCTGCAGATTGCCGAGGCGCTGGGCGAGCAGGGCGCGCGCATCGTGCTGTCGGCGCGCAAGGCCGACGAACTGCGCGCCGCGCAGGAGCATCTGAAGGGCCTGGGCATCGAGGCCGACTGGATCGCCGCCGACGGCTCGCAGGAGGCCGAAATCGCCCGGCTGGCCGATGAGGCCATCGCCAAGCTCGGCCACGTCGACATCCTGGTCAACAACGCCGGCGCCACCTGGGGCGCGCCCGCGGAAGACCATCCGGTGGAAGCGTGGGACAAGGTGATGAACCTGAATATCCGCGGCCTGTTCCTGCTGAGCCAGCGCATCGGCAAGCTGTCGATGATCCCGCGCCGCCATGGCCGCATCATCAACGTGGCGTCGATCGCGGGCCTGGCCGGCAATCCGCCGGGCACCATGGAGACCATCGCCTACAACACCTCCAAGGGCGCGGTGGTCAACTTCACGCGCACGCTGGCGGCGGAGTGGGGCGAGCACAACATCACCGTCAACGCACTGGCGCCGGGCTTCTTCCCGTCAAAGATGACCAAGGGCTCGCTCGAGCGCATGGGCGTCGAGGCCATGTGCGCGGGCGTGCCGCTGCACCGCCTGGGCGACGACGAAGACCTGAAGGGCGCGGCGCTGCTGTTTGCCAGCGATGCCGGCAAGCACATCACCGGGCAGATCCTGGCGGTGGACGGCGGCGTCAGCGCGGTCTGAGCGACGGCCATCGTTTGCGGCAATAATGCGGGGGCGGCGCCGGCGGGCAAACTGCCGGTGCCTCTCCGACCCCCCACTTCCACTCGCATTGCCATGAACCAGTACACCGGCTCCCTGAGCCATATCCCGTTTCTCGCCGAGCTCGGCGTGACCTGCAGCCTGGCCGAGGGCGGGCGCAGCGAGATCTCGCTGCCGACCGAAAAGCGCCACCAGAACAGCTGGGACATGGCCCACGGCGGCGTGATCATGACGCTGCTCGACGTGGCCATGGCGGTGGCCGGCCGCAGTAGCGATGCCGATGGCCGCGGCGTGGTCACCATCGAGATGAAGAGCAGCTTCATGGCGCCGGGCCGCGGCCACCTGACCGCGCGCGGCACCACCGTGCACCGCACCACCACCATGGTGTTCTGCGAGGCGGAGATCGTCGATGCCGATGGCAAGACCGTGGCACGCGGATCGGGCACGTTCAAGTACATCCGGCGCATGCCGCCGCAGCGCCCGGGCGACACCGATACCGGCGCCGACGGCTGAGCGCCGGCGCAGCACAAGGCGGGGCGCTCCATGTGCCGCATTGCCCCGCATCAGCAGTTTCCATGCAGTTTCCATCTCCCATTGGAAGGAACCCACCATGTCCAACACGTTCAAGCGCATCGTCCTGGCCTCGCGTCCCGAAGGCGCAGTGACGCCGGCCAATTTCCGCCTGGAAGAAGTGCCCGTGCCTCAGATTGCCGACGGCCAGGTGCTGGTGCGCAACCACTACCTGTCGCTGGACCCGTATATGCGCGGGCGCATGAACGACAGCAAGTCCTACGCCGCGCCGCAGCCGCTCGACGAGGTGATGATCGGCGGCACCGTCGGTGAAGTGGTGGAAAGCAGGAACAGCAAGTTCAAGCCGGGCGACAAGGTGGTCGGCATGTTCGGCTGGCAGGAGATGGGTGTCAGCGACGGCACCGGCCTGCAGACGGTCGATACCACGCATATCCCGCTGTCGGCCTACCTCGGCGCGGTCGGCATGCCGGGCGTGACTGCATGGTATGGCCTGAACAAGATCATCCAGCCGAAGCCGGGCAAGACCATTGCGGTCAGCGCGGCATCTGGCGCGGTCGGCAGCGTGGTGGGCCAGCTGGCCAAGCTGGCGGGCTGCCGCGCGGTGGGCTTTGCCGGCGGCAAGGACAAGTGCGACTACGTGGTCAACGAGCTGGGTTTCGACGCCTGTATCGACTACAAGGCCGCCAAAGACCCGAAGGAGCTCTACACCATGCTCAAGGAGGCCACGCCCGACGGCATCGACGGCTACTTCGAGAACGTCGGCGGCGACATCTTCGACGCAGTGCTGTCGCGCATGAACGCCTTCGGCCGCATCGCCATGTGCGGCATGATCGCCGGCTATGACGGCCAGCCGCTGCCGCTGAAGAACCCGCAGCTGATCCTGGTGTCGCGCCTGACCATCGAGGGCTTTATCGTCTCCGAGCACATGGAAGTGTGGCCGCAGGCGCTGAAGGAACTGGGCACGGCGGTCGCGCAGGGCAAGCTCAAGTTCCGCGAGAGCATCGCCGAAGGCCTGGCCAGCGCGCCGGAAGCCTTCATGGGCCTGCTCAAGGGCAAGAACTTCGGCAAGCAGCTGGTCAAGCTGGTCTGACCCGCGCATGCAGGGCCGCGGCGCGTCTGCACGGCGCGCCGCGGGCAACGGATATCACTGGACCCGCCACAGGAGACACCGATGAATGCCCCGCAAGCCCCGCAAATCCAGAGCGCCGACGAGATCGGCGCCGGCCTGCCCGAAGAGGTCAAGGCGCGCTACCGCAACCTGCCGCGGCCGCCGCAGTTCGCCACCATGGGGGAAGAGCGCCTGCATCGCAAGCAGCGCCTGGCCGCCGCCTTCCGGCTGTTCTCGAAATTCGGCTTCGACGAAGGCGTGGCCGGCCATATCACCGCGCGCGATCCGGAGTTTCCCGACACCTTCTGGGTCAATCCGTTCGGCGTGCATTTCAGCCAGGTCCGGGTCTCCAACCTGATCCGCTGCGACCACCACGGCGACGTGGTCGAGGGCGACTACCCGGTCAATGCCGCAGCTTTCGCCATCCACTCGCGCGTGCACCAGACCCGCCCCGACGCGGTTGCGGCCGCGCATTCGCACAGCACCTATGGCCGCGCGTGGTCCACGCTGGGGCGCCCGCTCGATGCGCTGACGCAGGACGTGTGCGCCTTCTACAACGACCACGCGGTCTATGACGACTTTGGCGGCGTGGTGGTAGAGCTGGATGAGGGCCAGCGCATTGCCAACGCGCTGGGCCAGAACAAGGCCGCGATCCTGCAGAACCATGGCCTGCTCACCGTCGGCAAGACCGTCGACGAAGCGGCGTGGTGGTTCATCACCATGGAGCGGTCCTGCCAGGTGCAGCTGCTGGCCGAAGCCGCCGCCGCGCGCACGCAGGCGCCGCTGAAGGTGATTGCCGACGCCGCCGCAAGGCCGGCGTATTCGATCGTCGGCACGGCGCAGGCGGGCTGGTTCCAGTTCCAGCCGCTCTATGCCCGCATCGTCAAGGAACAGCCCGACCTGCTGGACTGAACCCGCATGCCCGCCCTGCGGCGGGCAGCCCCAATCGACTCACGCGACAGGACAGACGACATGAAGGATTTCTCCAACAAGGTGGCCGTCATTACCGGCGGCGCCTCGGGCTTCGGCAAGGAATTTGCGCGCATCGCCGCTGACCTCGGCATGAAGCTGGTGCTGGCCGACGTGCAGGAAGACGCGCTGGACGCGACCGTCGCCGAATTCCAGGCGCGCAACGTGCCGGTGATCGGCTTGCGCACCGACGTCTCGCGCGCTGAGCAGGTGCAGGCGCTGGCCGATGCGGCGATCGAGGCCTTCGGCCAGGTCAATCTGCTGTTCAACAATGCCGGCGTCGGCGCGGGCGGCCTGATCTGGGAAAACTCGGAGCGGGACTGGGAATGGGTGATGGGCGTCAACCTGTACGGCGTGGTGCATGGCGTGCGCATCTTCACGCCGCTGATGCTGGCCGCCGCGGAGAAGGACCCGGCGTTCGAGGGGCATATCGTCAACACCGCATCGATGGCGGGCTTGCTGAATCCGCCGGCGATGGGCGTCTATAACGTGTCCAAGCACGCGGTGGTGGCGCTGACCGAAACGCTGTACCAGGACCTCGGGCTGGTGACGCAGCAGGTGCGCTGCTCGGTGCTGTGCCCGTACTTCGTGCCGACCGGCATCAGCCAGTCGCAGCGCAACCGGCCCGCCGACCTGGCCAACCAGGCGCCGCCGACGCGTTCGCAAATGGTGTCGCAGGCCTTGTCGGACAAGGCCGTCGGCTCGGGCAAGGTGACCGCGGCGGAGGTGGCGCAGATCACCTTCGATGCCATCCGCGACGAAAGCTTCTATATTTATTCCCACCCCCAGGCGCTCGCCCCCGTGCGCCAGCGCTTCGAGGATATCGTCGGGCAGCGCAACCCCGGCGATCCGTTTGCCGACAAGCCCGAGGTCCGCGCGGGCCTCGTTGCCGCGTTGCGCGGCTGATCACAGGCCCGTACAACGCCACAACGAGGAGGACCGCATATGGAGAACAACATGGCAGCCCCCGCCGCCGTGATCCGCCACCTGCAGTACGCCACGCTGCCCAATGAAACCCGGCTGCACTACGCCAGCGCGGGCGAGCGCGGCAAGCCGCTGATGCTGTTCGTGCATGGCTTTCCGGAATTCTGGTTCGAATGGGAAGCGCAGCTGGCCGAGTTCGGGCGCACGCATTTCGCCGTCGCGCCCGACCTGCGCGGCTTCAACCTGTCGAGCAAGCCCGGCGAGGTAGAGGCCTACCGGCCGCGCCATATCGTCGAAGACCTGGTGCAGTTCATCGGCGCGCTGGGCTATGACCAGGCGATCGTGGTGGCGCACGACTGGGGCGGCGCGATCTGCTGGAACCTGGCGATCCAGTTCCCGCAGCTGGTGCGCCAGCTGGTCATCGTCAATTCGCCGCACCCGTACCTGTTCGCGCGCGCGCTCGCCACCGATCCGGCGCAGCAGGCCGCGTCGGCCTATATGAACTGGCTGCGCAAGCCGGGCTCGGAACAGGCGCTGGCCGCCAACGACTTCGCGCTGCTGGACCGGATGCTGTCCGACGACGACGGCAAGCCGGCGGCCTGGTACACCGCCGAGACGCGCGCCAGGTACCACGCGGCGTGGTCGCAGCCGGGCGAAGGCAAGGACGCCGGGGTGCATCCGCTGACCGGCGGCGTCAATTTCTACCGGGCCTCGCCGATGCATCCGCCGGGCGAGGGCGAGCCACCGCCCGATATTTCGCGACTGGACCCGGCGGCGTTCGTGGTCCGGGTGCCGACGCTGGTGGTGTGGGGCGAGCGCGACCGCGCGCTGCCGAAGTCGCTGGTGGATGGGCTGGCCGATTTCGTGTCCGACCTGCGGCTGGAGCGCATCCCCGAGGGCACGCACTGGGTGATCCACGAACAGCCGGAACGGATCAACCAGCTGATCCGCAGCGCGCTGCCGGCCTGACCGCGCGCCCACATGCGGTAGTGCCGTTCAGTTACCCTGTCGTTCCCGCGCAGGCGGGAACCCAGTGACTTTTAAAGACGCTGGATTCCCGCCTGCGCGGGAATGACAGTAGTGTTTGATGCTTTATCTGAACGGCATTACGCCGCATGCAGGTTTCAGCTCAGCCGCTCGCGGTAAAGCCGGTAGTTCTCGTCATCGAAGCAGACGAAGGTGACCTGCTCGATCTCTGGCGCCCCCGCCAGCGCCTCGCGCACCGCGGCGATGGCGATATCCGCCGCGCGCTCGCGCGGGAAGCCATAGATGCCGGTGCTGATGTTGGGGAAGGCCAGCGTGCGCAGGTGATGCTGCCCCGCCAGCCGGATGCTGTTGCGGTAGGCATTGGCGAGCTGCTCCTCCTCGCCCTGGCCGCCGCCTTGCCACACCGGCCCGACCGCGTGGATCACGTAGGGCGCCGGCAGGCGGCCCCCGGTGGTGAGCACCGCCTCGCCAGTGGGGCAGCCGCCCTGCGCGTCGCGGATCGCGCGGCAGGCCTCCATGATGGCGGGGCCGCCGGCCCCGTGGATGGCCCCGTCGACACCGCCGCCGCCCAGCAGGCCGCTGTTGGCCGCATTGACGATGGCATCGACTTCCATCCTTGTAATGTCGCCATGGACTACCTGCAAGTGCTCGCCGCTCATGTTGTCTCCTGCGCTGTGGAGGGAGGGCCGCCGGACAGCCGCTTGGTCGGTCCGACCGGCGGGAAGCCGCTGGGTGCTACGCGGTGTGCTACATGGACTGCTCAAGCATACGCCGATAATCCGCGGCGCTGGCTTCTTTCGGGTTGGTCTTGTGACAGTGGTCGAGCAGCGCGCCCGCGATCACCTTGTCGAACATGTCCTCGGTGACGCCCATCTGGCGCAGCCCGGTGGGCAGGCCCAGGCGGGCGGTCATGTCGTGCACCGCCTGCGCCAGGTCGGCGCCGTCGGGCAGGTGCATGGCGCGGCGCAGGCGCGCGTAGCGGTGATCGCGCACCACCGTGGGAGCGTCGGCATTGAAGCGCAGCACCGCCGGCATCACCACCGCGTTGAGCGTGCCGTGGTGCAGGCCGGTGCGGCCATCGATCTTCAGCCCGCCGAGCGGGTGCGACAGCGAATGCACGCAGCCCAGCCCCTTCTGGAATGCCATCGCGCCCTGCATCGACGCGCTCATCATGTTCAGGCGCGCATCGCGGTCGTTGCCGTCGCGGGTGGCGCGTTCGATATGGGTCCAGCCGCGCTCCAGGCCGTCGAGCGCGATGCCGTCCGCGGGCGGGTTGAAGGCGGGTGCCAGGAAGGTCTCGATGCAGTGGGCGATGGCATCCATGCCGGTGGCGGCGGTCAGGCCGGCGGGCAGGCCCAGCGTCAGCTCGGGATCGCATACCGCTGACTTGGGCAGCAGGTGCCACGAATGGAAGCCCAGCTTGCGGCCGTCGTCCAGGATGATGATGGCGCCGCGCGCGACCTCGCTGCCGGTGCCCGACGTGGTGGGCACCGCGATCAGCGGCGCGGCTTTGTCGGTGATCCTGCCGCTGCCGCCTTCGATGGTGGCATAGGTAGTCAGCACGCCCTCGTGCGTGGCCAGGATGGCAATGCCCTTGGCCAGGTCGATCGACGACCCGCCGCCCACCGCCACCAGCCCGTCGCAGCCTTGCTCGCGGTACTGCGCGGCGGCCTTGCGCACCATGGCCTCGGTCGGGTTCGACGGGGTCTCGTCGAACACCGCCACCGCCAGGCCCGGCATCGCGTCGATGGCGCGCTGCGCCACGCCGGCCGCGACCACGCCCTGGTCCGTGACCAGCAGCGGCCGGCGGATGCCGATGCGCTCGCATTCCGACTTCAGCACGCTGACCGCGCCGAAGTCCAGGTGAATGTGGGTCAGATAGTAGATGAACGCCATGTTTGCTTGTCTCCTGCTGGGATCTGCCGCGAAATAGTGGAATTCGCGCTGGAATTCGTCGTTGTCATGGGCCTGGCCCGCCGCTGGCACCGCGCGCCGGGTTGGGTTTCAATGGCACTGTCGCTTCGTTTCCGCAGGCCCCGGCGCCGCTGCAGCCGATGATCGCGCAAAAACTGCTGGCGTGGCAGGGCGGACAGGACTTTTCCGGGTTATCTCGGGCTGCCCGGGGTCGGAAACATCTGGCATCATACTAAAATCGAACGATCGTTCACTATTCGAACTTCTCCTGATGCCGACCCAGCGCCAGCGCTGCTGCGCGGGGGCCGGCGCCGGGTTTGTGCCGCATCACGCCCTATGTCTGTCGTCCCGTCTTCCCAACCCGCTCCGCCAGGCCTGCCGCAAAGTCCGCTGGACCCGCAGATGGCCGCGTTGCTGGCCTTGATCGCGCGCGCCAAGCGGCCGCCGATCCACGCCATGGCGCCGGAAGACGCCAAGATCGCCTACGAGAAAAGCGCGCCGATCCTCGATATCAACCCGCCGCCGGTGCATACCGCGGAAGACCTGCTGGTGCCGGCCCGCGACGGCCACGCCATCCCGGTCCGGCTGTATACGCCGCGCGAGGCCAGCTGGATCGAGCCGCTGCCGCTGCTGGTGTACTTCCATGGCGGCGGCTTCACGGTCGGCAGCGTCGATTCGCACGATTCGCTGTGCCGCCTGCTGTGCGGGCAGGCCGACTGCATGGTGCTGTCGGTGGATTACCGGCTCGGGCCCGAGTGGCGCTTCCCGACCGCGGTCAACGACGCCTTCGATGTGCTGCACTGGGTCTTCGCCGAAGCCGACAAGCTCGGCGCCGACCCGGCGCGTATCGGCCTGGGCGGCGACAGTGCCGGCGGCACGCTCGCGGCCGCCTGCGCGGTCGAGGCGCGCGATGCCGGCCTGGCGCCGGTGCTGCAGCTGCTGATCTATCCGGGCACCTGCGCGCGCCAGGATACGCCGTCGCACCGCGCGCTGGCCGACGGCTACCTGCTGACGGCCGACATGATCCGCTGGTTCTTCGCGCAGTACCTGGACCAGGATGCCAGCCGCGACGACTGGCGCTTTGCCCCGCTCGACGGCGGCGGCACCGGCGCCGAGGTCAGCGGCGTATGCCCGGCATGGATCGCCGTGGCCGGCTACGACCCGCTGCATGACGAGGGCGTGGCCTACGCAGAAAAGCTGCGCGCCACCGGCGTTGCCGCCACGCTGGCCGATTACCCCGGCATGATCCATGACTTCTTCAAGCTGGGCCGGTTCGTGCCCGCGGTGGCGCAGGCGCATGCCGATGCCGTCGCCGCGCTGCGCACCGCGTTCGGCACCTCGCAGGACTAGGCCCCGCCTTGCGGTCGCGCCGGTCCACGCATTTTCAAGCAGTGATTTGCAGCACTAGGAGACATCGTCAAATGCAACGCCGCCACTTCCTCGCCCGCGCGGGCATCGCCGCCGCCACCGCGGCCCTCGGTCTTGCCGCCATGCCCGCCCAGGCCCAGGCCGACAAGTTTCCGCAGCGTCCGATCCGTCTGGTGATCGGCTACACCGCCGGCGGCTCCACGGACATCCCGTTCCGCGTGCTGGCCGACAACGCCTCGAAGATCCTGGGCCAGCCCGTGATCGTCGAGAACAAGCCCGGTGCCGGCGGCGTGCTGCCGGCGCAGCTGATGCAGAGCACCGCGCCGGACGGCTACACGCTGGCGCAGGTCGCCATGCCGGTCTACCGCCTGCCGTACACCACCAAGATCAACTGGGACCCGGTCAAGGACCTGAGCTACATCATCAACCTTGCCGGCTATTCGTTCGGCCTGGTGGTGCCGGCGGATTCGCCGATCAAGACCATGCAGGACTACATCGCCTACGCCAAGGCCAACCCGGGCAAGCTCACCTACGGCTCGCCCGGCTCCATGACCACGCTGCACCTGACCATGGAAGAACTGGCGATGAAGCAGGGCGTGCAGTTCTCGCACATCCCCTACAAGGGCAATTCGGAATCGATGCAGGCGCTGCTGGGCGGCCACGTGATGTCGGTGGCCGACACGCCGGCCTGGGCGCCGTACGTGGAGCAGGGCAAGCTGCGCCTGCTGTCGACCTGGGGCGAGAAGCGCTCGGCGCGCTTCCCCAACGTGCCGACGCTGAAGGAGCTGGGCATGGGCATCGTGCAGACCTCGCCGTTCGGCCTGGTCGCGCCCAAGGGCACCGACCCGAAGATCGTGCAGAAGCTGCATGACGCCTTCAAGAAGGCCATGGAGATGCCCAATTACCGCGAGTCGCTGGCCAAGTTCGACATGGAGCCGTTCTACATGAACACCCAGCAGTACGCGCAGTTCGCGGCCGACACCGTCAAGAAGGAAAAGGCGATCATCGAGAAGCTGGGGCTGGCCAAGCCGCAGTAAGCCCGCGCTGATCCACCGAGGAGACCACGTCAATGGCCAAAGAGGAGTTCCGCCACACCATCCCGCTGCGCGTGCGCTGGTCCGAAGTCGATCCGCAATCGATCGTCTTCAATGCGCACTACCTGACGTATTGCGATATCTGCGTGACCGAGTACTGGCGCGCGCTGGGCATCCACTATCCCGAAGACGTGCTGCACGCGCACGGCGTGGACATCTTCGTGGTCAAGTCGACGCTGGAGTACCACGCGTCGGCGCGCTTCGACGATCAGCTCGACATCCGCGGCCGCATGGCACGGCTGGGGCGGTCCAGCATGCTGTTCCGGGTGGAGATGTATCGCGGCGACGAACACCTGATCACCGGTGAAATCGTCTATGTGTGCGCGGATCCGGCGACGCAGAAATCGGCGCCGATCCCGGGCGTGGTGCGGGAGGTGATCGAAGGGTATGAGGTGGTGAAGCCGGCGGGATGATGGCGAAGACGCCTCGACTCCCGCTGGGTTGCGCCCCTCTCCCGCAAGCGGGAGAGGGGACTGGCGCTCAGTCAATGAAAAGGCGGTGCCCCAATGCGAAGGGCAGTGGCCTTACTTCCCCACCCCCGCATCCTCCATATAAGCCCGGATCACCGCATCGAAGCTCGCGTCGCTCTCGAACCCCAGCGACAAGGCGCGCTCCGCATTCCATGCCGCCGGCCACGTGCCGACGATGTTCTCGACACGCTCGTCGCGTTGCCACGTCACCAGGTCCGCCACCGCGTCGCCCGCGACGCGGCGCAGCGCGTCGACCATGCCCGCGGCGGTGACCGACAGGCCCGGCAGGTTGACCACGCGGCGGTTGCCCAGGCGCTCGCCCGCCAGCTCAATGCCGTTGACCAGCGCCGCCACCGCGGCGCGCGGCGATAGCAGCCACAGGGGCGTTTCAGGTGCCACCGGGCAGTTGGCCGCGATGCCAGCAAGCGGCTCGCGAATGATGCCGCTGGCGAACGACGACGCCGCGGCATTGGGCTTGCCCGGGCGCACGCTGATGGTGGGCAGCCGCAGCACGCGGCCGTCGACGAAGCCGCGGCGGCTGTAGTCCGACAGCAGCAGTTCGCCGATGGCCTTCTGCACGCCGTACGACGATTGCGGATTGAGCGCGGTGTCGTCCTGCACTACCGGCGGCAGCTCGCCGCCGTAGACCGCGACCGAGCTGGTGAACAGCACGCGCGGCTTGTGGCCCAGCGCGCGGCAGGTTTCCAGCAGCGCGCGCGACGCGTCCAGGTTGACCCGCATGCCGAGGTTGAAATCGGCCTCGGCCTGGCCGCTGACCACGGCGGCGAGGTGGAACACAGCACCGGTGTCGGTGTCGAGCGCCTGGCGCAGCACCGCCGGATCGGACAGGTCGCCGGTGACCACGCGCACGCGCGCATCGTCCAGTCCCTGCGGCGCCACCACGTCGAGCAGCGTCAGGCGTTCGAGGGCAACGGCCTTGCCGTCCAGGTTCAGGGCGCCGCGCTGCAGCAGCAGGCGGGCAAGTTTCAGGCCGAGGAAGCCGGCACCGCCGGTAATCAGTACGTTCATGGCAAGAGAGCTCTGGTTTCGTTGTAGATCAGCGGCCGAGGTAGGGCTTGAGCCAGCCCAGGCCTGCCGACGTACCGGCGCGCGGGCGGTATTCGCAGCCGATCCAGCCGGCATAGCCGAGCGCGTCGATGACGTCGAACAGGTAGGGGTAGTGCAGCTCGCCCAGGTCCGGCTCATGGCGCTCGGGCACGCCGGCAATCTGGATATGGCCGATGCCGGCGAAGTCGCGCCTGAGCTTCATCGCGACATCGCCCTCGACGATCTGGCAGTGGTAGCAGTCGAACTGTACCTTCAGGTTGGCCGCGCCGACCTCTTTGCAGATCGCCTGGCCGTCGTCCTGGCGGTTGAGGAAATAGCCCGGCATGTCGCGCGTGTTGATCGGCTCGATCAGCACGGTCACGCCCTGTGCGGCCGCTGCGTTGGCGGCGAAGGCCAGGTTTTCCAGGTAGGCGGCGCGGCAGCGCGCGGGATCGGCATCGGCCGGTACCAGGCCGGCCATCACATGGATGCGGTCGTTGCCGATCACGCCGGCGTATTCGAGCGCGCGGCCGATGGTGCCGCGGAATTCCGCCTCGCGCCCCGGCAGTGCCGCCAGGCCGCGCTCGCCACCGGCCCAGTCGCCCGGCGGGGCATTGAACAGCGCCTGCGCGAGGCCGTTCGCGTCGAGGCGCGCGCGCAGCTCGGCGGCGGGATGCTCGTACGGGAACAGGTACTCGACCGCCTGGAAGCCGTCGGCCGCGGCAGCGGCAAAGCGGTCCAGGAAGGCGTGCTCTTGGTACATCATCGACAGGTTGGCGGCAAAGCGCGGCATGGGAAACTCCGGAAGCGAAAGCGGGTTCAGCGGTTGACCAGTTTAGCTGGCGTCAGCCACACCAGCACGGCGCCGACCACCAGGATGGCCGACAGCACGTACATCGGCAGCTGGGTGCTGTGGGTCAGGTCCTTGAGCGCGCCCACCATGTACGGCGACACGAAGCCGGCCAGGTTGCCCACCGAGTTGACCACTGCAATGCCCGAGGCCGCGGCAATGCCCGACAGGAACGACGTCGGCAGCGACCAGAACAGCGGTGCGCAGGTCAGCACGCCGGCGGCGGCCAGCGACAGCGCGGCAATCGCCACGGTCGTATTGTTGGTGAACGAGGCGGCGATGGCAAAGCCCGCGGCCCCCATCAGCGCCGGCACGATCAGGTGCCAGCGGCGCTCGCGGCGCGCGTCGGCGCTGTGGCCAAGGATGTTCATCACCACCACCGCGCACAGGAACGGAATCGCGGACAGCAGGCCGATATTGAAGTTGCCGGTCACGCCGCTGGACTTCACCAGCGTGGGCATCCAGAAGGTCAGCGCGTACTGGCCGGTGACGAAGCAGAAGTAGATCAGGCACATCCACCACACGCGGCGGTCGGCGAACACCGCGCCCAGCGAGTGGCCATGCCCCTTGCCGGCGGCGGCGCCGGCATTGCGCTGGTCCTCCTCGATATTGCGCTTGAGCACGCGCTTTTCGTCGGCATCGAGCCACGGCGCCTTGTCGATGCCGTCGCGCAGCACGAAGATCGTCAGCAAGCCGATCACGAATGCGGGCAGCGCCTCGAGCAGGAACATCCACTGCCAGCCACGCATGCCGTGGGTGCCGTTGAACGCATCCATGATCCAGCCCGACAGCGGGTTGCCGAACATGCCGGCGATGGGGATGCCGGACATGAACAGCGCGATCATCTTCGCGCGGCGGTTGGCCGGGAACCAGTAGGTCAGGTACAGGATCACGCCGGGATAGAAGCCGGCTTCGGCCAGGCCCAGCAGGAAGCGCATCACGTAGAACTGCGTCGGCGTCTGCACGAACATGAACAGCGCCGAGATGATGCCCCACGTGATCATGATGCGCGCGATCCAGATGCGGGCGCCGATCTTGTGCATCAGCAGGTTGCTGGGCAGCTCGAACAGGAAATAGCCGATGAAGAACAGGCCGGCGCCCAGGCCGAACACGGTCTCGGAGAAGGCCAGGTCCTGGCCCATCTGCAGCTTGGCGAAGCCGACGTTGACGCGGTCGAGGTAGGCGACCACGTAGCACAGCATCAGGAACGGCATGATGCGCCAGAACACCTTGCTGTAGGCGCGTTTCTCGATCTGCGTGTCGGTGTCGAGCCGGGCGTTGCCGCCCAGGCTGTCGAAGGCGGGCACGCTGGCCGCCGGTTGATTGGAAGGCATCGGTGGTCTCCGGGTATGGTGGTGGGTCTGGTCTTGTGGTTGCGGCCACGCGCGGAGCGCAGGCGTGCGCGTCCCCCGCGCGGTGGCCGGGGCCGCCGCGCCGGGATCAGGCCGGGGTGGTCAGGGAAGCAGCGGGGCTGGTGCTACCAGCGCGCCTGGAAGGCGTCGCGCAGCTCAGCCAGGGCGCGGTCGGGCAGCGCCGCGCGGGCGGCAAAGCCGGGCACGTCTTTCATGGTCATCCATAGCTTGGCGGTCTCCTCCAGTTCTTCCAGCGCGAACGCGGCGCGCGATACGCTGGACTCCCACACCACCGGTCCCAGGCGCTCCAGCAGCACGCCGCGCACCTGCGCGGCCAGCGTGGCCACGCGCGCGGCCACCGCGGGATCGCCGGGCCGATGGTAGGGAATCAGTGGGACATGGCCGACCTTCATCACGTAGTACGGCGTGAGCGGCGGCAGTACGTCGTCCGGTTGCCAGACACCGGCGAGCGTCAGGGCCACGAGGTGCGTCGAGTGCGTATGCACCACGGCGTGCGCCCCGGGGTTGTTGTCATAGATGGCGCGATGCAGCGTCAGCGTCTTCGACGGCTTGTCGCCCGAGACCCAGCTGCCGTCGCTGGCCACCTTGGCCACCGCCGCGGGATCCATCATGCCCAGGCAGGCATCGGTCGGCGTGATCAGCCAGCCATCGTCGAGCCGCGCGCTGATATTGCCGGCCGAGCCGACGGTGTAGCCGCGCTGGTAGAGGCTGGCGCCGATGCGGCAGATCTCTTCGCGCAGCTTGCTTTCGGTGCTCATCACTCGCCTCCCAGCTGGCGCAGCGCTTCGTCGAAAAAGTCCGGCCCGCCGAAGTTGCCCGACTTGAGCGCGAGCGCCAGCGGCGTGACATCCAGCGTGACGGTGGCCGGCACGCCCGGCGCGATCTGCGCGCCGATGCGCAGCGCACGCACGCCCAGCGCCTGCACCACCGCGCCCGAGGTCTCGCCGCCCGCCACCACGAAGCGGCGCGTGCCGCGTGCCTTCAGCCCGGCGGCGACCGTGGCCAGGCATTGCTCAACCAGGTGGCCGGCGCGCTCGACGCCCAGTTCGGCCTGCACGGCCTTGACCTCGTCGGGGCTGGAAGTGGCGTAGACCAGGACCGGCTCGTCACGGGACGCGGCGAAGTCCAGCGCCGCGTCGGCCACGGCCTCGCCGCGCGCCAGCGCGAGCGGGTCGATGCGCAGCGCCGGGCGGCCTTGCTCGAGCCAGCGTGCCACCTGGCCGTTGGTCGCGCGCGAGGCGCTGCCGGCGAGCACCACACCCGGGCCGTCGATAACCGGCACCGCGTCGGCGTCGGCGCGCTGCGGCAGCAGGCCGGCGCGGCGGAAGTTCTCGGGCAGGCCCAGCGCGATGCCGGAGCCGCCGGTCACCAGCGGCAGGCCGGCGCACGCCTCGCCGAGCGTAAGCAGGTCCGCATCGGAGACCGCATCGGCAATCGCCATGCGCACGCCGTCGCCGCGCAGCGCGGCGATGCGCTCGGCCGTCGCCTGCGCCCCGCGCGCGACCGTGTCGTAGCGCAGCAGCCCCACCTTGTGCTTGCTCTGGCGCTGCAGCACGCGCACCAGGTTGGCATCGGTCATCGGCGTCAGCGGATGGTGCTCCATGCCCGATTCGTTCAGCAGCGCATCGCCGACGAACAGGTGGCCGCGGAAGATGGTGCGGCCGTTCTCGGGGAAGGCCGGGCAGGCGATGGTGAAGTCGCTGTCCAGCGCCGCCAGCAGGGCCTCGGCCACCGGGCCGATATTGCCGGCGTCGGTCGAATCGAAGGTGGAGCAGTACTTGAACACGAACTGGCGGCAGCCCTGCGCGCGCAGCCACTGCAGCGCGGCCAGCGACTCCGCCACGGCCTGGGCCGCGGGCACGGTGCGCGACTTGAGCGCAACCACCACGGCGTCGGCGCTGCCGATATCCGCCGTGGATACGGGCACGCCAATGGTCTGCACGGTGCGCATGCCATTGCGCACCAGCGTGTTGGCGAGGTCGGTGGCGCCGGTGAAGTCGTCGGCAATGCAGCCAAGGAGCGCGGTCATGGTCAGTGCTC
This sequence comes from Cupriavidus nantongensis, assembly GCF_041726985.1. Classification (GTDB taxonomy): domain Bacteria; phylum Pseudomonadota; class Gammaproteobacteria; order Burkholderiales; family Burkholderiaceae; genus Cupriavidus; species Cupriavidus nantongensis_A. The sequence continues at coordinate 1,583,531 of NZ_CP168303.1, forward strand.
CTTATTTGACCTGGCCGGCCTGGCCCGGCAGCTCGATGCCCGGGAAGATCTTGATCACAGCCGCATCGTCCTCGCCGCCGTGGCCGGCGGTCGAGGCCATCATGAACATCTGGTGGGCGGCCGCCGACAGCGGCAGCGGGAATTTGCTGGTGCGCGCGGTGTCGAGCACCATGCCCAGGTCCTTGACGAAGATGTCGACCGCGGACAGCGGCGTGTAGTCCCCCTTCAGGATATGCGGCACGCGGTTCTCGAACATCCACGAGTTGCCGGCGCTGTGGGTGATCACGTCATAGAGCGCATCCGGGTCCACGCCCTCGCGCAGGCCCAGCGCCATCGCCTCGGCAGCGGCGGCGATATGCACGCCGGCCAGCAGCTGGTTGATGATCTTGACCTTGGAGCCGGCACCGTGCGCGGCACCCAGGCGGTACACCTTGCCGGCGATGGCGGCCAGCACGTCCTCGGCCAGCGCATAGGCCTCGGCGGGGCCGGAGGTCATCATGGTCATCTCGCCGCTGGCGGCGCGAGCGGCGCCGCCCGAGACCGGTGCGTCGAGCATCAGCAGGCCTTTTTCAGCGAGGCGCTGTCCCAGGGTCTCGGCAAAGCCCGGCGGCACCGTGGCGCTGGCGATCACCAGCTTGCCCGGCTGCATCCCCGCCACGGCACCGTCGGCGCCGAACAGCACGGCCTCGGTTTGCTGCGCGTTGACCACCAGCGTCAGTACCACGTCGCAGTGGCTGCCCAGCGCGGCGGGCGAGGCGCACGGCACGCCGCCGGCATCGGCAAAGCGCTGCAGCACTTCGGCACGCAGGTCGCAGGCGTGCACGTTGAAACCGGCCCGCAGCAGCGACTGCGCGACACCAAAGCCCATGGCACCAAGGCCGATGACGCCGATATTCCTGGACATAGGGACTCCCTGAAACAGATACGGATGATTCGATGCTTGCGACAGCGCGTCAGTTGGTGGCGCCGTGCGCGGCGCCGCTCTCGTCGGCGCCCAGCTGGGCCAGCCGGTGCGCAGCGTTGTACATATGGTTCTGCGCGGCATTGCGCGCGGCCAGCGGGTCGCCGGCGCGGATCGCGGCGACGATGGCCTGGTGTTCCTCCCGCACCTGGCGCGAAAAGTCCGCGCGCCGCGCCTCGTTGGTGCGGGTCACGCGCGTGGCGGCTTCCAGGTACTGGCTCAGGAACTCGAGCGTCTTGAGGAAATAAGGGTTGCCGGTGGCCTCGGCGATGGCGCGGTGGAAGCCCACGTCCTCGGCGACACCGTCGCCGCCCTGCGCCACCACCTCGTCGAGGCGGGCCAGCGCGGCGTCGATCGCCGCCATCGAGGCATCGGTGCGGCGCCGGGCCGCCTGCGCGGCCACCTCGGCCTCGATCGCGCGGCGCAGCTCGACGATCTGCAGCACCGCTTCGAGCGTGCCGGTGTCGGTGTAGTCGATACGCAGCGGCCGGATGCCGGCCTGCAGCGTCACGAACACGCCGCTGCCCTGGCGCGACTCGACCACGCCTTCGTACTTGAGCCGGGAGATGGCCTCGCGCACCACGGTGCGGCTGACGCCGAACTCCTCGGACAGCACCGCCTCGGTGGGCAGCTTGTCGCCACGGGCAAAGGCGCCGCTCTGGATCTTGTCCAGCAGCTGTTCGGCAACGTTGTCGGTCAGGGCGCGGGCAGGGACTTTCTGGAACACGGCAGCTTCCCGGTCATTCGGTAATCAGGTCATCATACAAATTTGCTATACGGCTGCCGACCCCAGGTAAACCCTGATGTGGTGCAAGTCACCAGGGTTCCGTGCGTACACGGCTCCACATTGGTGCTGCTGCGGTGGGCTCGCCGCTGGCGTATCATTGGCGCCCGCATTGCCACTTGCCAGTTTTTCTCCCGCCATGCCTGCCACCGTCCTGATCTGCCCCTGGTCCGAAGCCCGCGAACGCGCGCGCGCCATCCGTTACACCGTCTTTGTCGAAGAGCAGGGCGTGCCGGTGGAACTGGAATGGGACGAATGGGACGAGCCCAGCTGGCATGCGCTGGCACTGGCCGACGACGGCACGCCGCTGGCCACCGGCCGGCTGCTGCCCGACGGCCATATCGGCCGCATGGCCGTGCTGAAGTCCGCGCGCGGCAGCGGCGTCGGCGCGCTGGTGCTGGAGGCGCTGATGCACAAGGCGGAACAGCTGGGTTATGCGGAACTGGTGCTCAACGCGCAGACTCACGCGGCGCCGTTCTATGCGCGCGTGGGCTTCGAGCAGGTGGGGCCGGAATTCGAGGAGGCGGGCATCCCGCACGTGGAGATGCGCAAGCGCTTGCAGCGATAAGGCGCCGGCGCGGCGCTCAGCGCGGAGCCTGCACGATGCCGGTGTCGCGCGACAGGTTCAGCGTGCCGTGGTAGGCCACGTCGCCGATGCGGCCGTCGGCGTCGAAGCTGCGCTCGTTCAGGTCGAAGCGTCCGTCGTGGCGGATGCGCAGTACCGTGCTGGCGCGCGTGCCATACATCGGCGAGCGGATAAAGGCGGACGACAGCAGCTTTTCCCACTCCGGCGCCACGCCGGTGGCGGGCAGCTCGAAATCCGCGGCCTGGCGCTGGTCGGCCAGCATCTGCAGGTAGGGCTCGGCGCTGGCGGTGGCCTGGCCGCTGTCGGCGGCCAGTACTTCGGCCAGCGCGCCGACGCGGCTGCGCACCTTGGGCCAGGGCGTATCGAGCAGCGCGTTGGACAGGCCGTACAGGCCCGGACGCAGTCGCTGCGGCTGGCGCGATGCCGAGCGGTTGCTGTACCACCATAGTTCGCGCAGGTCGCTCGCCAGCAGGTTGAAGCCGTTATAAGCGCCGTCTTCGCCGGCGAGGCCGTCGAGGTAGTCGAACGGCGCGGCGTGGCCGCGCAGGAAGCCCGCCACCAGCTCGCCGCGCGAACGCGCGTCGGTGCGCTTTTCGGACGGGGCGCGGTAGTTGGTCAGCGCGGCGAAGCGGCCGTCGGCGTTGACGCCCATCCAGGTGCCGGGCTCGCCGATGACCTCGGCGAGGTCGCGGCCGGCCAGCACCTGGGGCGCATCCTGCCACCAGTGCGCGGCCGCCGCGGGGCGGGCATAGAATTCATCGCGGTTGCCGGCCACGACCAGGGCATAGTCCGGGTGCGATTGCCAGGCAACCAGGATCAGACACATCGTTTTGCTTCCTTTGCCGCGGGATTGCCGCGCCAGCGGTCCCCGCGTACTTCAGTCCGACGGCGCCGACACGCCACCCAGGGGCGCCTACAGCACGTCAAGGTCGATAAAGTGTTCGGCGCGCCGCTCGCCCTCCACCCACTGGTCCAGCCCGCTCTGGCGCCACAGCCCTTCCAGCGTGGCATCGAACGCGGGCGGCACGTCGGCGTAGCACTCCATCCAGGTCTGCACGCCGGCGCGGGTTTCCGGCCTGCGCATCAGCGTACCACCAATTCCGGTGGCTTCGGCGACCGTTTCCATCCAGCGGTGCCAGTGCGGCAGCGCCTCGGCGGCGACGGCCTCCGGCACGCGGAAATAGACGTAGAGGTGATCGCTCATGGCAGGTCCTGTGGCAATCAGCCGGCGGCCTGGGCGGCCTCGCCAAGCGGCACCGTGTAGGGCAGGCTGGCGGTGGCCAGCGCCGCGCCCTCGGCGCTGCCCAGCCGCAGCGCGCTGCCGGCGGCATCGATCTTCAGTTCGGCCAGCCCGGTCCAGCCGCCATCGGGCGCGGGCGCGGCATTGACGATCATGCCGCAGGGCTGGCCCGGGTCTTCCGGACGATAGATCTCGGCCGCGGGTGCCGGCACCTCGCCTTGACCCTGCACCAGCCACATGCGGCGCTTGAGCGTGCCGCGGTACTGGCTGCGCGCCACCACTTCCTGGCCCGGATAGCAGCCCTTGCGGAAATTGACGCCGCCGACCAGCTCGAAATTGATCATCTGCGGCACGAACTGCTCCTGCGTCGCCGCGACGATGCGGGGCAGGCCCGACTGGACTTCGAGCCAGTCCCACAACGCCGGCGCGGCGCCGGTCAGCGTGGCGGACAGCGCCACGCGCACCGCGTCGGCGCGCTCGGCCGGCAGCACCAGCTGCCAGCGCGGCTGGCCGGCGCCGTCCGGCAGCCGGATCACGGTGGCGCCATCGGCCCCGGCCACGGCAAAGGCGGCCTCTGGCGCGGGCAGCCCCGCCGCGGCCAGCGCTTGGGCGGCGCCGGCGCCCGCAACGCCGAGGATGGCGTGGGTCGGGGTGATATCGGACAGCTTGGCCTTGGCGCGCAGCACGAACATCGACAGCCGCTTCTGCACCGCGGCCTGGATCTCGGCCGACAGCTGCAGCACGATGCCGTCGGCGTCGCGCCACATCAGGAAGGTGGCCAGCAGCCGGCCCTTGGGCGAGCAGTAGCCGGCCAGGCGCGCCGTGCCCGGCGCCAGGTCGTCGACCGCGTTGGTCAGCTGGGTGTGCAGGAAGCTGGCGGCATCGTCGCCCGCAACCCGGATAAGGCCGAGCCCGGCCGGGGTGCAGACCACGCCGCCGGCCTGCAGCGCGTCAAAGTTGGCGGCGAGTTGCTGAGCTTGGGGATTCAATGCTGGCATTGCGAGGCAATCGTCGAGGCAATTCGGGAAGGGAAGGAAACGGGCCACCGACGTTGCGCAGTGCCGGACGCGCGGGAGGCGCCGGCGCCACGGCTTACGGTCGGTGGCAGGCTGCCGGTTATTATATGGGGCTACGAGATTTTCGGCCGGCGCCGGTGGTCCGCCGCGGTGCGCGCTTGCGCCGATGGCGCCGACGGGTCGGTCCCTACAACAGATACATGAAACGTTTACTCCTCAGCCTTGGGCTTGCCGTGCTGGTGTTCGCGCTGGCGGCCGTGGGCGGCTTTGCGTGGTGGGCCAATCACCCGGTGTCGCTGAGCAAGTCGCCGGTGGAAGTGGTAATCAAGCCCAATTCCGGCGTGGCCAGCGTCGGCCGGCAGATCCAGCGTGGCGGTGTGGGCATGGACCCGCGGCTGTTCGTGCTGCTGGCGCGCCTGACCGGGCACGGCGCCGACCTGAAGGCAGGCGGCTATGAATTCGAAACCGGTGCCACGCCGCTGTCGATCCTCGGCAAGCTGGCGCGCGGCGAGGTCACGCACTACGTGGTCACGGTGATCGAGGGCTGGGAATTCCGCAAGATGCGCGCCGCGGTCGATGCCAGTCCGGCGCTGCGCCATGACACCCGCGGCATGACCGACGCCGAACTGATGAAAGCCATCGGCGCGCCCGAGTCTTCGCCCGAGGGGCTGTTCTTTCCCGATACCTACCTGTTCGCGCGCGGCAGCAGCGACATCGAGCTCTACAAGCACGCCTACCGTGCCATGCAGCGCCGCCTGAACGAGGCCTGGAACGCGCGCTCGCCCGACCTGCCGTACAAGACCCCATACGAGGCGCTGGTGATGGCGTCGATCGTCGAGAAAGAAACCGGCCAGGCCGCCGAGCGCCCGATGATCGCCGCGGTGTTCATCAACCGGCTGCGCAAGAACATGCTGCTGCAGACCGACCCGACCGTGATCTACGGCCTGGGCGAGGCCTTCGACGGCGACCTGCGCAAGCGCGACCTGCAGGCCGACACCCCGTACAATACCTACACCCGCACCGGCCTGCCGCCCACGCCGATCGCGCTACCGGGCCTGGCCTCGCTGGCGGCGGCGACCACGCCGGCGCCGTCCGACGCGCTGTACTTCGTCGCCCGCGGCGACGGCAGCAGCCATTTCTCCAACTCGCTACCCGAACACAACCGCGCGGTCGACAAGTACCAGCGCGGCAAATAGGCATTCCATGCGCGGAAAATTCATTACCTTCGAGGGCATCGACGGCGCCGGCAAGAGCACCCATATCGACTGGGTTGCCGACCGGCTGCGCGCCCGCGCCGATATCGCCGGTGTCGTCACCACGCGCGAGCCCGGCGGCACGTCGCTGGGCGAAGACCTGCGCCAGATCCTGCTGCACCGCAAGATGCACCTGGAAACCGAGGCGCTGCTGATGTTCGCGGCGCGGCGCGAGCATATCGCCGAAGTCATTGCCCCGGCGCTGGAGCGCGGCAAGTGGGTCATTTCCGACCGCTTCACCGATGCCACCTTTGCCTACCAGGGCGGAGGCCGGGGCCTGGCCACGGGCCGGCTGGAAGCACTGGAGGACTGGGTCCAGGGCGGCCTGCAGCCGGACCTGACGCTGCTGTTCGACGTGCCGCTGGAAACTGCCAGCGCGCGCCTGGCCGCGGCGCGCACGCCGGACAAGTTCGAGGCCGAGTCGCGTGCCTTCTTCCAGCGCACCCGCGACGAATACCTGCGCCGCGCGGCGCAGTCGCCGCAGCGCTTCCGCGTCATCGACGCCACGCGCAGCATTGCCGATATTCGCGATGAACTTGAGAAGATCCTCGCAACTATCTGATTCGCAGGTGTTTTTGTCCAGCCTGTCGGCAATATTCAGCCAGTACTCGAAGTTGGACCGCTAACTTATTGATTTACATGCTATATCCCTGGCAGAAAGAAGACTGGCAAAGGCTGGGCGCGCTGCGCGAGCGGCTGCCGCATGCGTTGCTGATCCATGGCCAGCAAGGCATCGGCAAGCGCGACCTGGCCCTGCATTTCGCCCAGGGGCTGCTGTGCGAGGCGCCGCTGGCGGACGGGCAGCCGTGCGGACAGTGTGCCGCCTGCCACTGGTTCAGCCAGGGCAACCACCCGGACTTCACCGTGGTGCGGCCCGAGGCGCTGGACGCCTCGGCCGAGGCGGAAACCGACGAAGGCGGCAAGAAGAAGGCGCCCAGCAAGATCATCCGCATGGAGCAGGTGCGCGCGCTGATCGAGGCCGTCGGCGTGGGCACGCACCGCGCCGGCCTGCGCGTGGTGGTGGTCTATCCGCTCGACGCGCTGCAGGTCGAGGGCGCCAACGCCTTGCTGAAGACGCTGGAAGAACCGCCGCCGTCGACGGTGTTCCTGCTGGTGACCGACCGCCTGGACCGCATCCTGCCGACCATCCTGTCGCGCTGCCGCCAGTTTTCGGCCCAGCGCCCGACCCCCGAGGCGGCGCTGGCGTGGCTGCGCGGGCAGGGTGTGGCGGATGCCGAGGCCCAGCTGGCGCTGGCCGGCGGCTCGCCGCTGACCGCGCTGCATGCGGCCGAGGCGGAGGAGCAGCCGCTGCAGCGCTGGCTGGTGGGCCAGCTCGGCGCCGCTGCCGCGTTCGACGCCGCCGCCGCGGCCGAGCAACTGCAGAAGCTGCCGGTGCCGGCCGTGCTTGGCATCCTGCAGCGCTGGACGTACGATCTGCTGGCACTGGGGCTGGATGGCGGAGCCACGCCGCGATACTTTCCCAGGGAGCGCGCCGTGCTGGTGCGCTGCGCTGGTGCTACCGATGCCTACAGCCTGCAGCGCTTTGCCGCGCGCCTTAACGCGCACCGCCGCAGCGAGAACCATCCGCTTGCGGCCCGGCTGGTGATGGAAGCAGTATTCCTGGAGTACCGGCAGCTGTTCCGCTAGCGCGGCATGCGTCCGGGGCGCGGTGCATAACAACAAGCGATAACAACAAGCAGCAACGTCATCAGGGGGTCAACCATGAACACGGCAGTCGCCGGCACCGGGCCGGCCGAGGCGGGCTTCGGTAGCGTCACAGGAAGCGGAGGCGGGGCGGCCTCGCGTCCCAATGTGCTGTCGCTGTCGATCAAGGACCAGGCCGGACTGTACGCGGCCTATATGCCGTTCCTGGCGCGCGGCGGCATCTTCGTGCCGTCGAACCGGCCGTTCCGGCTGGGCGAACAGGTGTTCCTGGTATTGTCGCTGCTGGACCGGCCGCAGAAGTACCAGATCGCGGGCCACGTGGCCTGGATCACCCCCGCGGGCACGCCGATGAAGACGCCGGGCGTCGGCGTGCACCTGCCCGATGACGACAACGGGCGCAACCTGCGCCGCGCGGTGGAGGAAATCCTGGGCAAGATGCTGGAGTCCGGGCGCCCCACCCAGACTTTATGAACGTTGTGAGATATCGCTCGCAACCTTTTGATTTTCGATGAACTTTTCGCTACGAATTGCCGAGCCCCGCGACCTGCCGGGCATCGTCGCCATCTACAACAGCACCGTGGCTTCGCGCATGGTCACCGCCGACACCGAGCCGGTCACCGTGGCCTCGCGCCAGGCGTGGTTCGACGCCCACCAGCCCGGGCGCCGTCCGCTCTGGGTATGCGAGGATGCCGACGGCAGCATGGCCGGCTGGATGAGCTTTTCGGATTTCTACGGGCGCCCGGCCTATGGCGCCACCGCCGAGGTGTCGATCTACCTGGATGCGCAGCGCCGCGGCCAGGGGCTGGGGCGCTACCTGCTGCAGCAGGCCATCGACCACGCGCCCACGGTCGGCGTGAACACGCTGCTCGGCTTTATCTTCGGCCACAACGCGCCCAGCCTGGGCCTGTTCGCGGCGCTGGGCTTCACGCGCTGGGGCGACCTGCCGCGCGTGGCCGTGCTCGACGGCGTCGAGCGCGACCTGATCATCGTTGGCCGCCGCGTGGACGCGGCCTGAGCGCCGCCTGAACGCCGTACCTGAGATTTCCCATGTTTGTCGATTCCCACTGCCATATCGATTTCCCCGAACTGGCCGCGCGCCTGCCTGAGCTGCTGGACAACATGCGCGCCAACCAGGTCACGCATGCGTTGTGCATCTCGGTCACGCTGGAAGATTTCCCGCGCGTGCTGGCGCTGGCGGAGCAGCATCCCAACCTGTATGCGTCGGTCGGCGTGCATCCTGACTACGAAGAGGGCGAGGACCCGACCCTGGAGCGGCTGGTAGCGCTGTCCGCGCACCCGCGCGTGGTCGGCACCGGCGAGACCGGGCTGGACTACTACCGGCTCAACGGCCGCAGCATTGCCGAGATGGAATGGCAGCGCGAACGCTTCCGCACCCATATCCGCGCGGCGCGCCAGACCGGCAAGCCGCTGATCATCCATACCCGCTCGTCCGCTGACGACACCCTGCGCCTGATGCGCGAGGAAAACGCGGGCGAGGCCGGCGGCGTGATGCACTGCTTTACCGAAACCTGGGACGTCGCCCGCCAGGCGATGGACCAGGGCTTCCATATCTCGTTTTCCGGCATCGTTACCTTCAAGAGCGCGGCGGAGCTGCAGGAAACCGCGCGCAAGGTGCCGCTCGAGCGCATGCTGATCGAGACCGATTCTCCCTACCTGGCCCCCGTGCCGTACCGCGGGAAGACCAACGAGCCAGCGTGGGTGCGCCATGTCGGCGAGTTCATCGCGCAGCTGCGCGGGGTGCCGGTGGAACAGGTCGCGGAACAGACGACGGAAAATTTCTTCAACCTATTCAAGCACATTGACAGGAATGCTCATGTTTGACATGAAATTTGTCCGACGTGCCGCCGGCGCCCTCGCACTGGCCGCCGCCACGCTCGCCCAGGCCGCGCCGGCCGACGACATGCGCAAGGCGGTGGAATTCGACGACGCCAATACCGTCAAGAAGCTGCTCGCCAAGGGCGTCGACCCCAACGTGGTCGACAACCGCGGCAACCCGGCGCTGGTGCTGGCGCTGCGCGAGAAGTCGCTCAAGGCCGCCACGGTGCTGATCCGTGCCAAGGACATTGATTTCGACAAGGCCAACCCGGCCGGCGAGACTCCGCTGATGATGGCCGCGCTGCAGGGCCAGCTCGACATGGTCAAGCTGATGGTCGACGACATGGAGGCCGAGATCAACAAGACCGGCTGGGCGCCGCTGCACTATGCCGCGACCAACGGCCACAACGACGTGGTCAAGTACCTGGTCGACCATGCCGCGTATATCGACGCCGAAAGCCCCAACGGCACCACCCCGCTGATGATGGCCGCGCGCGGCGGCCATATCGAGACCGTCAAGCTGCTGCTGGACGAAGGCGCCGACATGCGCCTGAAGAACCAGCAGGGCATGACCGTGATCGACTTTGCCGAGCGCTACAACCAGGCCGAGATCGCCAGCGGGCTGAAGGCGCGCTGGCAGAAGCTGTATCCGCAGACCCCGATCGTGCCGGCGCCGCCGCTGAAGCCGCCCGTCGCCGAGCCAGGCGGCCAGCGCCCCGCGGCGCCGCAGAGCAAGGGCTGGTAAGCCGGACCGGCGCCGATGGCGAACGGCTCGCGCCTGCGCCAGTGGGCGCGCGGGCTCAAGGGCAGCCTGCTGACGCTGTGGTTCTGCAGCCGCCATCCGGGCACGCCGTGGGCGGCACGGCTGCTGGGCGCGCTGGTGGTGGCCTACGCCTTCAGCCCGATCGACCTGATCCCGGACTTCATCCCGGTGCTGGGCTATCTGGATGACGTGCTGCTGGTGCCGCTGGGCATCTGGCTCACGCTGCGGATGATCCCCGCCGCGGTCAAGGACGAATGCCGCGGCCGCGCCGAGGCCTGGCAGGCCAGCCATGCGCAACGGCCGCGCAATCGCGCGGCCGCCGTGGTGATCGTGCTGGTGTGGGTAGCGCTGGCCTGGCTGGCCTGGCGCTGGCTCGCACCATACTGGACCCGGCCCTAGACGTCGTCGGCCAGCCGCACCCCGGTGAACTGCCAGCGCTGGTGCGGATAGAAGAAGTTGCGGTAGGTTGCGCGGATATGCGATTCGGGGGTGACGCACGACCCGCCGCGCAGCACCATCTGGCCGCTCATGAACTTGCCGTTGTACTCGCCCACCGCGCCCGCGTTGGGGCGGAAGCCCGGATAGGGCAGGAAGGCGCTGGCGGTCCATTCCCAGACGTCGCCGAACATCTGGCGCAGCACGCCGGCGGTGTTCTGCCGGTCGGGCAGCGGCCGCAGCACGCGCCCCTCGACAAAATTCCCGGTGGCCGGCAGGCGACTGGCGGCGTGCTCCCATTCCGCCTCGGTCGGCAGCCGGCGCCCGGCCCAGCGCGCGAACGCGTCGGCCTCGTAGAAGCTGAGGTGGGTCACCGGGCTGTCCGGATCGACTGGATGCATGCCGCGCAGCGTCATCTGCCACCAGGTGCCTTCGCGCTCTTCCCAGTAGAGCGGCGCCTGGATGCCTTGCTCCGCCACCCAGCGCCAGCCGTCGGACAGCCACAGCCCGGCGCTCTGGTAGCCGCCATCCTCGATGAACTCGAACCATTGCCGGTTGCTGACCGGGTGCGAGCACAGCGTGAAAGGGGCCAGGTAGGTCTTGTGGCGCGGCGTTTCGCAATCGAAGGCGAAGGTCTCGCCGCGGTGGCCGATCTCGACCAGCCCGCCATCGAAGCCGATCCAGTCCGGCGCGGGGCGCGGGTCGGCAATCACGGGGGCGGGCAGTTCCGGGGCAAAGGCGGGGCGCAGCGGGTTCTGCGCGAACAGGTGCAGCACGTCGGTCAGCAGCAGTTCCTGGTGCTGCTGTTCATGCTGCAGGCCAAGCGTGATCAGCGCCGCCTCGTCGTCGGTCTGGGCGCTGCCCAGCAGCGCCAGCATCGCCTCGTCGACGGCCTCGCGGTACGCCAGCACCTCATCCAGCGACGGGCGTGTCAGCAGCCCGCGCTGCGGCCGCGGATGGCGCGCGCCGACCGCTTCATAGTAGGAGTTGAAGAGATAGCGATAGGCCGGGTCCACCGGCTCGTAGTCCGGGATGCGTGCGGCCAGCACGAATTCCTCGAAGAACCACGTGGTGTGCGCCAGGTGCCATTTTGCCGGGCTGGCGTCGTCCATGGACTGCACGGTGGCATCGGCATCGGACAGGTCGGCCACCAGGGTTTCGGTGGCGGCGCGGACATGCCGGTACTGCGAAAGCAGGGCGGGTTCGTGCGGCGGATGGAGGGCGGCTCCTGGCAACAGGGCTGAAGTCATGCGGGCTCCCGGGTTGGATCGGTCGATGACTGCAGGCGGTGCGCCGCCGCGGCCAAGGGGCCAGCGGCCGCGCGCCGCCCATGGCACGCGGGGCGCCGTAGCGCCCCGAACCATCATAGACCCGATCCGGTCCCGGGGCGAGCCGGCGCCGTCCTACAGCGCCGGCCCCGCGGCCCCGGTCGGCTTCAGGCCGCCAGGCGGCTGGCGTCGTTCAGCGCCGCGATCTCGGTGCGGGCGCTGGCCAGGCCGGCTTCGCGGAACTCCGGCCCCATCGCCAGGCCGTGGGCGCGCACGTAGGTGATGTCGGTGATGCCCAGGAAGCGGAACACGATGTCGACGGTCTTTTCGTGCAGGTCCAGCTCGTTGGCATCCTGGCGTACGCCGCCGCGCGACGACACCACGATCACGCGCTTGCCGCCGGCCAGGCCCACCGGGCCGTTCTCGGTGTACTTGAAGGTGCGGCCGGCCTGCGCGATGCGGTCGATCCAGGCCTTGAGCTGGCTGGGGATGCTGAAGTTGTACTGCGGCACGCCCACCACCAGCACGTCGGCGGCTAGGAACTCGGCCAGCCACTGCTCGGTGCGCTCCAGCTCGGCCTGCTGCACGGCGTCCAGGCCGTCCTTGGGGCCGCCCAGCACGGGCAGCAGGTTGCCGGACAGGTGCGCCGGGGCGTCCTGGTCGAGGTCGCGCACGGTCACGGTGGCGGCGGGGTTGGCGGCGACCAGGTCGGCCACCACGCTGGCGGTCAGGCTGCGCGAAACGGAGTTGTCGCCGAGGACGCTGGAATCGATCTGCAGGATGTTCATGTCTTTCTCCACAAGGATGCGGTTGCGATGGAAGAAAGATAGCGGCTGGTCATTGGTATCGGTAGTGAGGCAAAATGCAAAGGATTGTTCTACCGATGCAACGCCATGCCGGGCGCCATCCCGCACATCCCGGCTGGATTGCGGGCCGCCCGCGTGACTCCGGAGTCATCCATGCAAGACCTCAACGACCTGTCGCTGTTCGCCCAGGTGGTCGAACACGGCAGTTTTTCCGCAGCCAGCCGCGCCACCGGCGTGCCGAAGTCGCGCCTGAGCCGGCGCATCGCCCAGCTCGAGCGCGACCTGGGCGTGCAGCTGTTGCGCCGGACCACGCGCCAGGTGCGCGTGACCCCGCTGGGGGAATCCTTCTACGAACGCTGCCGCGCCATGCTCAACGAGGCCGAGGCCGCGCGCGAGGTCATCGAGCAGGCGCGCGAGCAGCCCGGCGGCACGCTGCGGGTCAGCTGCCCGATCGCCATCGCCCAGATCCTTCTGGCGCCGGCGATCGGCCATTTCATGCGCGCCAACCCGGCGGTGCGGATCGAGCTGGAAACCACCAACCGGCGCGTCGACGTGATCGGCGAGGGCTTCGACCTGGCGCTGCGCGTGCGCGAGGTCATGGAAGACTCCAGCCTGGCGGTACGCACCTTTGGCGAAAGCGAGCTGATGCTGGTGGCCAGCCCGGCGCTGCTCGACAGCATCGGCCGGCCGCGCACGCCGCAGGCACTGGATGGCATGCCGGGCGTGGGCCAGCAGCCGCACGACGGCAAGCACGCCTGGACCTTGCGCTGCAAGAGTGGCGATTCGATCCAGATCGCCTACGACCCGCGCCTGGTCACGGACGAATTCGCATTGCTGCGCGAGGCCGCCATTGCCGGGGTCGGCGTGGCCATGCTGCCGCGCATGTTCTGCCGCGAAGCGCTGGAGAACGGCGAGCTGGAACTGGTGCTGCCGCAGTACGACATGCCGGTCGGCACGCTGCACGCGGTGTTCCCGTCGCGCAAGGGCGTGACGCCGGCCACCCGGCGCTTCCTCGACTTCCTGGGCGAGGTATTGCCCGAGTGCGCGCACAAGGTCGGCATGCAACAGCCGCGCACGCCGTCGATGCACCGCCTGGTATAGCGCTGCCCGCGGCGCGTGCCGGCGCCATGTGCAAGGGCTGGGGACGGCCGCGTCGGTGCCGGCCCGCGTCGCGCATTTGCGGCTTTACGTTCACGCCGGCTCGCACTAAGGTACAGGGGCGAACCGTGCGCGTGAGGGCTAAGGCGCATGGCTCGATCACCTCTCACAGACAACGGCAAGGAGAATGGCCATGGGTGGCTCTCAGGGTTCCCAGGACTTGGGCAAGGCGCTGCTGCGCATCGTGCTTGGCGTGTTGATCCTGATGCATGGCATCGCCAAGGTCACGGGCGCGTCCGGCATCGGTTTCGTGTCGAAGGTGGTCGCCGACGCCGGCTTGCCGGCCTGGGTTGCCTACGGCGTCTACCTGGGCGAGATCGTCGCTCCGATCCTGCTGATCATCGGGCTGTGGAGCCGGCTGGCGGCGCTGGTGGTGGCCCTCAACATGCTGTTTGCCATCGGGCTGGTGCATACCAAGGAGCTTGGCCTGCTGTCCAATACCGGCGGCTGGGCCCTGGAGCTGCAGGGCATGTACCTGGGGGCGGCGCTGGCGGTGCTGCTGCTGGGCGCGGGCCGGCTCAGCGTGGGCGGCCTCAACGGCAAGCTCAACTAGCGCGACCCGCGCCCGCGTCCAATCCTGGAGATGTATCGTGAATGCGTTCCGGCAACTCTTCCCGGTCGCGGCGCTGCTGCTGGCGGGCTGCGCCAGCGTGCCCGACATCAAGACCGACTACAACCGCGCCACCGACTTCAGCGTCTACCGCACCTTCGGCTTTGTCGAGCGTCCCGGCACCGACCGCGCGGGTTATGAAAGCCTGACCACCCAGTACTTCAAGACCGCGGTCCAGCGCGAACTGGGCGCGCGCGGCTACCGCTACGCGGCGCAGTCGCCGGACCTGCTGGTCAACTTCAATGCCAGGCTGCAGGAAAAGGTGGAGGTCAGCCCGGCACCCGCGCCGATGATGGGCTACTACGGCTATCGCGGCGGGCTGTATGCGCCATGGCCGGGCTACGGCTTCTATAACGACGTCTACCGATACACCGAGGGCACCGTGAACATCGACCTGGTCGATCGGCGCCAGATGAAGCTGGTGTGGGAAGGCGTGGCGGTCGGCAGCGTCGACACCAGCGACAAGGCCAGCGCCCAGCAGCGCATCGACAAGACCGTGGCGCAGATCTTCGCCAAGTACCCGTTCCGGGTCGGGCAGTAGCGCCGGCACCGCTGCCGTTCAGGCCGGCGGCGTTGCCGTGGCCCGCTCGATCGCGTCCGCGACGAAGGCCTCGGCCGGCCTGGGCGCCGACCACAGGTAGCCCTGGCCCAGCGGACAGCCCAGCGCCACCAGCGCGGCGCGCTGGGCGTCGGTCTCGATGCCCTCGGCCACGCACTCCAGCCCCAGTTCCCGGGCCAGGCCGATCATGCTGCGGCAGATCGTGGCGCGCTGGCCGTGCCCGTCGACTTCGGCGACGAACGACCGGTCCACTTTCAGCTGCGTGAACGGCAGGTCCGCCAGCAGCTTGAGCGTGGCGATGCCCACGCCGAAATCGTCGATCGCCACGCCATAGCCGAGCAGCCGCAGCCGGTTCAGCGCCACCGACAGCGCCAGCGTGTCGGGCACCGGGTAACCCTCGGTCAACTCCACCGTCAGCGCCTGCCGCGGCACGCCGCTGGCGGCCACCAGCGCCTCGAACGATTCCAGCACGCCGGGCCGGCACAGCGTCTGCGCCGATGCGTTCAGGCCCATCGCAATTTCCACGCCGGCGGCGCGCAGGCGCTGCTGCGCCGCCAGGCACTGGCGCGCGACCAGGAAGAACACCGGGTCGGCCGCGTCCAGCGCCTCGAGCTGCGGGATGAACTGGTCGGGCGGTACCAGGCCATGCTCGGGATGGCGCCAGCGCACCAGCGCTTCGGCCCCGACCAGGCGGCCGCTGGCGATATCGTGCTGGGGCTGCAGCATGACCAGCAGGTCCGTGCCGGCGCGGGTCACGGCGAGCAGTTCCTCGGCGTCCGGGGTCCAGGCGGGCACGCCCGCCGCGGCATCCTGGCGCACCAGGGCATCGGCCAGGATCACTTCGAGCGCATCAGGCGACAGCGGCTTGCGCAGCGCGTGCACACGCGGGATGCCTGCGGCATACGCCAGGCCGCGGTTGGAATCGAGGATGTCTTCGGCCAGCGCCGTGACCCACACCCACACCGGCGGCGCGCCGGCGAAGGCGCTCGGGCCGCGCCGGTGCAGCTCTGCGATCAGCTCGGGGCCATTGCAGCCCGGCATCTCGATATCGCACAGCACCACGTCGAACGGCTCGCGCGCCAGCAGCTCGGCCGCCTGCGTGCCGTTGTGCGCGCTGGTCAGGGCCTGCACGCCGACATGGCGCAGCAGGCCCTCGGCGGCGGCGCGCTGGAACGGATGGTCTTCAACGACGAGGATGCGCAGCCTGGCGTAAGGGATTGGCATGGAGCGTGAGCAGAAGGGGAGGGCGGCGCGCCGCGATGCGATGCAACCGGGTTTGTCCAATGGTAGCGCGGCGCGGCTACGCCAATGGCCGGCGAGACCAGGGGCCCGCGATCGCCCTGGCATTGTTGCGTCATGGCGCTGAAAAAGCGCCGCGTTACGAATATTTGCGCTTTCCGATTCAATCGCCGACTGTCATAACCGCTACAATCGCTGCCCGGTGTTTTGAACATGGCATGTCGATAATGGGTTTGGGCTGGTTCGGGTTTTCGACTTTCTGGATAGTACCGCTGCTGTGGCGGCTGGTGACGCGCTGGCTGGCCGGCGAGCGGCGCCTGGCCGGGCCCGGCTCGCTGCGCGTGTGGCTGGGCACGCTGGCGGTGCTGTGCGCGAGCGCCTGCCTGGAGGCACTGACCAGCGGCGCGGATCCCGAATCGACCGCCGGCGGCGGCGTCGGACGCGCGCTGGCCGGCGGCTTCGGCAACCTGTTCGGCTGGACCGGCGCCTTGCTGCTGATGCTGGGCGTGCTGGCACTGGCCGCGCCGATGGTGTTCGGCGAAACCTGGCGCAGCCTGTTCGCACGCAAGCCGCGCCGCGCCGAGGCGCCCGCCGCGGCGCCGGAAGAGCCGCCGATGTCATTCGCTGCCACGCAGCCGCTGCGCGAGGCCGAGCGCCGTGACGTGCCGGCCCCGGGCAACGCCGGCTGGACCGCGCCCGCGCCGCGCCATCGCAGTTTTGAAGCCGTGTCCGCGCGCCGCCAGCCGGCCTGGCAGCCGCCTCGCCGCACTCGTGAATCGCCGCCGCAGCCTGGCGAGCTCTGGCTGCATCATGCCGACGCGCCGGGCGCGACCAGGCCGGTGCGTGCCCCGCAGCCAGCGCCGGCTGCAGCCGCGCCGGCAACGCGCCCCGCCCAGCCGGCGGCACGCAAGCCGGCCGCCGCTGCCACGCCCGCACCGGCCCCCGCGCCGCGGCCGGCACAGCCGCTGCGCGGCACCGTGGTCAGCAGTCCGTTCCGCCAGCCGCAGCCGCTGGTCCGTTCGGCGATCACCACGCTGCCGGAAGCTTCCGCCAAGCCCGCCGCCGCTGTGGCAGTGCCGGCCGCCGCCGCGGCCGAGATCGCTGTCGCCACGCAGGCGGCCGCCAATGTCGAACGGGATGCCGTCGCCCCAGCGCCGGCAATCGCCGCACCCGAGACCGAGCCCACACCAGCGCCGGAAGTCGTGCCGGCGCCGCCGGCCGATCCTTCCGTTCCGGTCGACGACGCTGTCACTGCCGTCCCGGCCGAACCTCTTGCTCTTGCGCTGGATGGCGAGGCCCCATCGCTAGCCGCGCTCCGGCAGGAAGCGCTCGACCTGCTCGCCGAGTTGCAGGCGCTGGCGGGCAAGTCCGTGGTAGCGCCGTCTGCAGATGGGGCACCGGACCAGTTGCCCGCGGCCATGCCAGAAGCGGCCGCCGATCTGGCCATCGACGCGAATGCATCGGAGTCCAACCTGGTTGCGACACAACCGCTGGCCGACGCCGCGCCGGAAGCCCCTATCGAAGCGGAAGTTGAAACTCCGTTGGCCGACGTGCCGGAAAACACCGGCGATACCGCTCCGGAACGCGAAGCAAGCGCGCCTGATCACGACGCCGACGCCGTAGCCCACGCCGTGGCAAGTTCCGCGATGGAGGAGGGCAGCGAGCCCGAGCCCGAGGCCGCGGCGCTGGTCCCGGCCGAAGACGCCCGCACGGAAAGCGCCCTGATGGACGGCAACGATCTGGTCGGCGAAGCCGTGGAGCCGGAGCACTTGCCGGCCGTGGACCTGGCCGATGTAGCCGATGCAACCGATGCAGTGGAAGCCGCCGCGGCCGTCGAACCTGCTACAGCCGCTGAAGCTCAGGCACCCGTCGAAGTCGCGCCAGCCCGCCCGCCCGCCGCCAAGCCCCGCATCGTGCTGCCCGCCGTGGTCGGCCGCACCGTGCCGCTGGCAGCCGCGACGCCGCCCGCGCCCACACCGGCACCGGTGGCGCCTCCGCAGCCGCGTCCCGTGGTCGACTACCGCCTGCCGCCGGCGGACTTGCTGGAGCGCGAAGTCGACAGCGCCGAGCAGGTGTCGGAAGAACGCCTGCGCGAAACCGGCGAACTGATCGAACAGCGGCTGGCCGAGTTCAAGGTGCCGGTCGCGGTGGTTGGCGCCGGCGCTGGCCCGGTGATCACCCGCTTCGAGGTCGAGCCCGCCATGGGCGTGCGCGGGGCGCAGGTGGTCGGGCTGATGAAGGACCTCGCGCGCGCGCTGGGCGTGACCTCGATCCGCGTGGTCGAGACCATCCCCGGCAAGACCTGCATGGGGCTGGAGCTGCCCAACGCGCGCCGGCAGATGATCCGGCTGTCCGAGATCGTCAACGCCGCCTCGTTCCAGGCGCATCATTCGCGGCTGGTGCTGGCGATGGGCAAGGACATCACCGGCAACCCGGTGGTGACCGACCTGGCGCGCGCGCCGCACCTGCTGGTGGCCGGCACCACCGGCTCGGGCAAGTCGGTGGCGGTCAATGCCATGATCCTGTCGATGCTGTACAAGGCCACGCCGGAAGACGTGCGCCTGATCATGATCGACCCCAAGATGCTGGAGCTGTCGGTCTACGAGGGCATCCCGCACCTGCTGGCGCCGGTGGTCACCGACATGAAGCAGGCCGCGCACGCGCTCAACTGGTGCGTCGGCGAAATGGAAAAGCGCTACAAGCTGATGTCGGCGCTGGGCGTGCGCAACCTGGCCGGCTACAACCAGAAGATCCGCACCGCCGAGGCTGCGGGACAGAAGGTGCCCAACCCGTTCTCGCTGACGCCGGATGCGCCCGAGCCGCTGTCGCGCCTGCCGATGATCGTGGTGGTGATCGACGAGCTGGCCGACCTGATGATGGTCGCCGGCAAGAAGATCGAGGAGCTGATCGCGCGCCTGGCGCAGAAGGCGCGCGCCGCCGGCATCCACCTGATCCTGGCCACGCAGCGCCCCTCGGTCGATGTGATCACGGGCCTGATCAAGGCCAATATCCCCACGCGCGTGGCGTTCCAGGTCTCGTCCAAGATCGATTCGCGCACCATCCTGGACCAGATGGGCGCCGAGAGCCTGCTCGGCCAGGGCGACATGCTGTTCCTGCCGCCGGGCACCGGCTATCCGCAGCGCGTGCATGGCGCATTTGTCGCCGACGACGAAGTGCATCGCGTGGTCGAGCACTGGAAGCAGTTCGGCGAGCCGGACTACGATGAGGCCATCCTCGCCGGCGATCCGGCCGAGGCTGGCGGCGCGGACCTGTTCGGCGATGGCGGCGGCGACGGCGAGGCCGACCCGCTCTACGACGAAGCCGCCAGCTTCGTACTGACCAGCCGCCGCGCCTCGATCTCGGCGGTGCAGCGGCAGCTGCGCATCGGCTACAACCGCGCGGCGCGCCTGATCGAGCAGATGGAAGTCGCCGGACTGGTCTCGCCGATGGGCCGCAACGGGGCGCGCGACGTACTCGCGCCCGGACCGGGCGACTAAGCGTGCCGCAAGCAGGGGCTCAAGGAGGCAGCATGCAGCCTGAACACGGAAACCTGCTCGCCGGCGTCCCGGCCGGCGCGGTGCAGGAAATCTTCGAGCCGCTGCTGCAGCGCCCGGGCCTGCGCATCGAGCGCATCGTCTCCAACGGCCAGGCCAGCGCGGAGGGCTTCTGGTACGACAGCGCGGAGGCGGAGTGGGTGCTGTTGCTCAGCGGCAGCGCCGCGCTCGAGATCGAAGGGCAGCCCGGCGAGCATCGCATGGCGCCGGGCGACTGGCTGCACCTGCCGGCGCATTGCCGGCACCGCGTCGCATGGACCGATGCCGGCCAGCCTACCGTCTGGCTGGCCGTGCACCACTCCGCCTGAAGTTATGCGCCGGTCTGCTCGGGAAACACCGGCTCGCCAAGATTCAGCATCAGCCGGTTCGCCCACGCGAAGATCGCGATCGAGTGGATCAGGTCCAGAATCTCCGCGTCCGTCACGCCCGCCTCGCGCAGCGGCTTGAGCTGTTCCGCGGTGACTTCGGCCGGCCGCTCGGTCAGCTCCGCCGAGAACTTAGCGATGGCGCGCTCGCGCTCGGTGGTGCCGGCGCTGTAGGGATCGTCGAAGACCTGCCGGATCACATCGTTGCGCTTGGCCAGCTGTTCGAAGCGCTGGGCGTGGACCGAGGCGCAGTAGACGCAGCCGTTGATGCGCGACACCACCGTGGTCGACAGCTCGCGCTCGGCGCGCGGCATGCCGCCGGGCGCGTACATGATGGCGTTGAAGGCGGTCGAGCGCTGGCGCAGGATCTCGGGCTGGTGCACCAGGAAGCGGTAGTAGTCCTGCACCTTGGCCTTGGGGTGGCTCTCTTCGAGCACGGCGATCTGCTCGGGCGTGGCCTGGTCGATCTCGACCACATCCAGCCATGCCTTCCAGTCGAGCACTTCGTTGGTGAAGCCGTGGGATTTGATGATTTCGCTCATGCCAGGGCTCCGTTGTCGTTGAGGGCTTGCAAGGCTTTCAGGGCGTCCAGGCCGGCCACCAGCCGCACCTGGTACGACAGGAAGGCGACCAGCTGCGCCAGCGTGACCACCGCCGGGGTGCTCAGGCCGGCGGCGGGCAGCGCCAGCAGCGCGGCACGGTCGCCCTCGACCGGTTTTTCGATCAGCTTGCGGGTGAATTTCAGCATGGCGCGCAGGCGCGGCTCGGCGATGTCCGCCGGCGTGCCCTCGGCTACGGCGCGGACCTGGCCGGCATCGGTGCCAAGCTGCTCGAGCCGGCCGCGGTAGTGCGCCGCCAGTGCCGGCGACGGCGTCAGCCGGGCGGCGTACAGCGCCACCAGCAGACGTTCCGCCAGCGACAGGCCGGGCAGGTCGGGGTCGAACAGGGCATCGTAGCTGCCCTGGGTGGCGGCCACGACCTTGTCGCGCTGGTGCCGCAGGGTGTGGGTGGCGCTGCCCGGCGCGAGGCCGGTGAGCTGGTCGATCAGGTCGACCGCGGAAGTCGGGGGCTGGGTCATCGGACGCTCTTGTCTGGGTTGGGTCGGGAGTGGGTTCGGGGATTCAGGCCTTGGCGGTGCGCAGGGACGGCGGCGGCGCCGGCACCCATTCGTCGCCGAAGACCTCGGGCTCGGCATAGGCCTGCAGCGCGGCGTAGTGCAGCTCGATGTCTTCCTGGTACAGACGCGCGGCAATGCCCTGGCCAAGCCGGCGCGCGCCGTCGCTGATCGCCGGGATATCGCCGGACACGGTGCCGTGCGACAGCGCCGCCGGATAGCAGAAGCAGTGGATGCGCGTCAGGCCGGGGCAGGCGCCGGGCGTCTTTTCCTGGAATTCGAAGGCTTCGCCGAGGTCGGGCGAATCGGACAGCTCGCGGTCTTCCTGGCCAGCGGGCGGCGCATGGCGGTCGCGCCAGAAGCGGATATGCGGGGCGAAGGCGGCGAACTCCGGGCGCGTTTCCAGCGCGATGCGGAAGCCGGTGGAGAAGATCAGGAAGTCCAGCTCGTACTCGCCCTGCGGGGTGCGCACCTGCAGCACGTCGCCGTGCGCCTCGATCGCTTCCAGCGCGGCGCCCAGGTTGAAGTACGCATTGGCATGGCGCGACACCCGCAGCGTGCTGCCGCGCGGCGGCGGCACCTGCTGGCTGTTGATGTAATGGCGCAGGCGCCATTTCCAGGCGTCGGGCAGGCCGTAGTGGCCGAAGGTCAGGCCCGGGTTGCCGGCGCCCTTGCTCTTGTTGACGCGCGGAATGTCGGCGCGGCGGATCAGCATCTCGACGCTGGCGGCGCCGGCTTCGAGCGCGGTCGCGGCGCTGTCCATGGCCGAGGCGCCGGCCCCGACCACGCCCACGCGCTTGCCTCGCAGCGCGGCGTAATCCATCTGGTCCGACGAATGCGCCCACAGGTGGCGCGGCAGCGTGGCGGCCACCGGCGGCACATAGGCGCCGCCGAGGCCGTCGCGGCCGGTGGCCAGCACCACGCGGCGTGCCAGCACCGTTTGCGGCCCGGCCGGAGTCTGCATTGTCAGCGCCACCAGCCCGTCGGGGCGCGGCACGATCCGCTCGACCTGGTGTTCGTTGCGGATATCCAGCGCCAGCACCTGGCGGTACCAGCGCAGGTAATCCATCCATTGCAGGCGCGGGATCTTGTCCAGCGCCTGCCAGGCGGCCTCGCCGAACTGGGCCTCGAACCAGGCGCGGAAGGTCAGTGCCGGCAGGCCCAGCGCGGGGCCGGTCAGTTGCTTGGGCGAGCGCAGCGTCTCCATGCGCGCGGTGGTGGCCCACGGGCCTTCATAGCCCGCCGGGGCGCGGTCGAAGGCGCGCACGCGCACGCCCAGGTGGGTCAGCGTGGCGCTTGCCGCGAGGCCGGCCATGCCGCCGCCGATCACGGCGACGTCGAGCACCTCCTGCCCGTCGACGCTGCGCGGCATGGTCCAGGCCTTGGCGGGCAGCTCCAGCCAGGACAGGTCCTGGCGCAGCCGGGCTTCGAGGGCGGCCAGGCCTGTGGGGGTGGGGGCGGATAGTTCAGTCATGGCTTGGAAGTCCGGCATCGTGTGAGAGCGTGTCAGCGTCTTCGCTGGCATCGCCATAGAGCGATTGCAGCAGCGCGCCGTGTTCGGCGGGCTCGCGCCGCACCAGGTCGGGCAGCAGCGCGGCAGCGGCGTCGGCCACCGCCTGCACCAGCCCCTGCACAGCGGTGCTGGCCGGGCGCGCCTGCGGCGTGATCACCCCGAAAAAGAACGGAATATCGGCATCGATGGGCCGCACCGCGATATCGGTCAGCGGCAGCCCGCGCGCGGTCACCGGCTCCAGCAAGGCGATGCCGAGCCCCGCGCGCACCAGGGTCAGGGCGCTGATCGAGGTGTTGGTGTCGATCACGCCGGCCGCCGAAACGTTGGCGGCGGCCAGCGCGCGGTCGACGCGGCGGCGCAGCCGGTAGGGGTTGTGCATGGTGATCAGGCGACGGCCGCGGCAGTCCTGCAAGCTGAGGGCGGGCTGCGCCGCAAGCGGGTCGTCGGCGCGCAGCGCCGCCACGCAGGCGGACTGGCCGATCCAGTGCACGGTCACGCCGCGGTGCTCCAGCGGCAGGCTGTTCAGGCCGATGTCTGCGGCGCCGGTCAGCACCGCGTGCACCACCTGTTCCGGCGACTGGCTTTGTACCGCCACGCGCTCCGGCGCGCACAGCCCGCGCGCGAACGCCAGCGCCAGCGCCGGCGGCAGCAGGCCCGCTGCCAGCGCCGGGGTGGCGGCAATGCGCAGCGGCCGGCCATCGCCGCGCGCCAGCGCCGCGGCGCGCGTGCGGATTTGCTGCATGCCCGCCAGCGTCTGCTCGACCTCGTCGTAGAGCAAAAATCCCTGCTCGGTCGGGCTGACGCGCGGGCCGCTGCGGGTGAACAGGGCGAAACCGAGTTCGGCCTCCAGTTCCTGGATCAGCCGCGTGATCGCCGGCTGCGAGCGGCCGAGCAGCCGCCCGGCGGCGGTAACGCTACCGGTGGTGACGACTGCGGCGAAGGCTTCCAGTTGCCGAATTTCCATGAGCTTGGGAGGATCGGGGCGCGCTAGCGTGTTGTATGTTTAAACTGGATTCTGGCGCCTTCAACATGCGGAATGCAAATACTATTTCGGGATAAGTTCATGCGCCGCCTATGATGTAGCGATGCCGGGCGCACACCGGCGCCAGATCGGGACGGACGTGTTGGCCGGGATTCGTGGAAGTCAGGCAAGGGGGAGGGCGTGGCACCGGCTCGGCTTCGCCGTGGCCTGGGTGCTGGCTGCGGCACTGGTGGCGAGCCTGCCGGCGCGCGCGGCGGACCCGCTGCGCGTCGGTTCCAAGCGCTTCACCGAGTCGTACATCCTGGGCGAGCTGCTGAGCCAGGCCGCGGGGCCGCCCGGCACCGCGCAGCACCAGCCGGGCCTGGGCAATACCGCGATCGTGTTCGCGGCGCTGAAGGCCGGCAGCATCGATCTCTACGCCGACTACACCGGCACGCTGGCCGCCGAAATCCTCAAGCTGCCGCCCGGCGCCGGGCTAGACCAGATCCGGCGCGCGCTGGCGCCGCTGGGGCTGGGCGCGGCGATTCCGCTGGGATTCGAGAACACCTATGCGCTGGCCGTGTCCGACGCCCGCGCCGGTGCGTTGACGCAGTTGAGCGACCTCGCCGCGCAGCCAGGGCTCAGGCTCGGGCTGTCGCATGAATTCCTGGGCCGCGCCGATGGCTGGCCGGGGCTGGCCAGCCGCTACGGCTTGCCGCAGCGCCCGCTCGGCCTCGACCACGGCGTCGCCTACGAGGCCCTGGCGGCAGGGCAGGTCGATGCCATCGACATCTATTCCACCGACGCCAAGATACGCAAATACCGGCTGCGCGTGCTGGCAGACGACCGGCATTACTTCCCGCGCTACGACGCCGTGGTGGTGTACCGCCTCGACGTGCCGCAGCGCTTCCCGCAGGCCTGGCAGGCGCTGCAACGGCTGGCCGGGCGCGTCAGCGCCGACGACATGATCGCGATGAACGCTGCGGCGGAACTTGACGGCCAGCCGTTCGCGGCAATCGCGCGCGCCTTCCTGGACGGTCGCGGATCGCAGGCAACGCATGTCGCCGACGCAAAGCGCAGCCGGCTGCTGGCCGCGCTGTTCGGCCCCGACACCGCGCGCCTGGCGCGGCGCCATGTCGGGCTGGTGGCGGGCGCGGTCGGCGCCGCGACGCTGGTGGGCGTGCCGCTGGGGATGCTGGCGGCGCGGCGGCGCCGCACCGGCCAGGCGGTGCTGGGCGCCGTCAGCGTGCTGCAGACAGTGCCATCGCTGGCCTTGCTGGCGATGCTGATCCCGCTGCTGGGCCGCATCGGCGTATGGCCGGCGATGGTGGCGCTGTTTCTCTATGCACTGCTGCCGATCGTGCGCAATACCGCCACCGGGCTGGAGCAAGTGCCGCAGGGCATGCGCGATGCGGCGCGCGCGCTGGGACTGCGCGGCGCGCAGGTGCTGCGCTACGTGGAGCTGCCGCTGGCGTTGCCGGTGCTGCTGGCCGGCGTCAAGACCGCGGCCATCATCAGCGTGGGCACGGCCACCATCGCGGCCTTCGTCGGCGCCGGCGGTTTCGGCGAGCGCATCGCCACCGGGCTGGCGCTGAACGACACCACGCTGCTGCTCGCCGGCGCGATCCCGGCGGCGGTGCTGGCGCTGGCGGTGCAGGCCGCGTTCGAGGCGCTGGAGTGGGCGCTGCGCCGCCGTCGCGACGCGCGCTAGCCGGCTTGCTGCGCGATGAGCCGCCCGAGCGTGGCGACCGCGGCCTCGGCCTCGTCGTTCCACAGGTGGCCGTAGTTGAGCCGGATGCAGTTGCGGTAGCCCTGTCGCGCCGAGAAGATCGGTCCAGGCGCGATGCCGATGCCGGCTTCCAGCGCGGCATGGTGCAAGGCCAGCGCATCGAACCCCGCGCCAAACTCCACCCACAGGAAATACCCGCCGTCCGGCCGCGACACCCGCACCTCGTCCGGGAAATGCCGGCCGATCGCATCGATCATGCGGCCCTGCTGCATCTCCAGCACGTGGCGCAGCTTGCGCAGGTGCTTGTCGTAGCCGCCATGCTGAAGGTATTCGGCCAGCGCCACCTGCGCGGGCACGCCGGCCGACAGCGTGGTCATCAGCTTGAGCCGCTGGATCGCCTCGCCAAAGCGGCCCGGCGCGACCCAGCCGATGCGGAAGCCCGGCGCCAGGGTCTTCGAGAACGAGCTGCAATGCATCACCAGCCCGTGCGTATCGAAGGCCTTGGCCGGCAGCGGGCAGCGGTTGCCGAAGTAGAGCTCGCCATAGACGTCGTCCTCGATCAGCGGCACCTGGTGGCGCGCGAGCAGGGCCACCAGCGCCTTCTTCTTGTCCTCCGACATGCTGGCGCCGAGCGGATTCTGGAACTGCGTCATGAACCAGCACGCCTTGACCGGGTGGCGCGACAGCGCCGTGTCGAGCGCGCCCAGGTCGATGCCTTCGGCGGGATCGACGGGGATCTCGACGGCCTTGAGGCGCAGCCGCTCCAGCGCCTGCAGCGAGGCATAGAAGCCGGGCGATTCGATCGCGACCACGTCGCCCGGCTGCGTCACCGCCATCAGGCACAGGTTCAGCGCCTCGAGCGCGCCGTTGGTGACGACCAGGTCTTCGGCCGGCTGCGGTGCGCCCGCGCCCAGGTAACGCAGCGCGATCTGGCGGCGCAGCGCGGCATTGCCGGGCGGCAGGTCGTTGACCGAGTACCACGGGTCGAGCGCGCGGCCGGCGCGCGCCAGCGACTTGCCCAGCCGCTCCCACGGGAACAGTTCGGGCGACGGAAAGGCCGAGCCGAACTGCACCAGGTCGCGGTCGCGCGCGCCTTCGAGTACGGCGAACACCAGCTTGGAAATGTCCACCTGCGTCGACAGCTGCCGCGACGGGCGCGCCTGCGGCTGCGGGAGCTCGCGCCGGGCGGGTCCCGCCACGTAGTACCCCGAGCGCTCGCGCGCCCGCACCAGCCCGCGCTCTTCCAGCCGGTAATAGGCCTGGAACGCCGTCGACGGGCTGACGCCGTACTGGGCCACGGTCTTGCGGATCGACGGCAGGCGCGTGCCCGGGGGCAGGCTGCCGTTGCGGATATCGGCGGCCAGGGTTTCGGCCAGGGCTTCGTACCGTTTCATCGTGGGGGCAGTGGGGCGGCGGCGTTGAGGGGATTATCGCCCGGGCGCTTCGAACTGATACGTATTTTTTCCAGTTATCTGATGCTGGTATGGCAGGCGGCGACGGACCATAATCGGGCTCCCGTCCCGATACCCGTTGCCGATGTGCCAGGAGATGCCATGAACCCGTTGAGGCTGTTGCGGACCGTGCTGTGGGGCTTCTTCGGCCTGCGCCAGGGCAGCGAGCACCAGCGCGACCTGGACAACCTGCGCCCGGTGCCGCTGATCGTGACCGGCGTGGCCGTCGCCGCCGGGCTGGTGGCCTGCCTGGTGCTGGCGGCCAACTGGGCCGTGTCGGCGGCATGAGCTGACTGTATCCATGCGCTTTCCTTTTCACGGGGCTGGCCTCGCCGTGTCCAACGCGTTGCGCAACCTGGCCGGCCTGGCGCTGGCGCTGCTGCTGCCCGCGGGGCTGGCGCAGGCCGCCGGCGACGCGCAGCAGGTCGAGCGCGGCCGCTACCTGGCCCGCATCGCCAACTGCGCCGCCTGCCATACCAGCGCGGGCGGCAAGCCCTTTGCCGGCGGGCTGCCGATCCGCACCGCGGTCGGCACGCTCTATTCGACCAACATCACGCCCGATGCCGGCAGCGGCATCGGCGCCTACACGCTGGCCGAGTTCGACCGCGCCGTGCGCCACGGCGTCGCGCGCGACGGCAAGCGCCTGTATCCGGCCATGCCGTACCCGTCGTATGCGCGCATGCAGAAGGACGACGTGGCGGCGCTGTACGCCTACCTGCGCGCCGAGGTGGCGCCGGTGGCGCAGCGCAATCCCGCGCCGCAGATGCGCTGGCCGTTCGGCATGCGCGGCCTGCTGGCGGTGTGGAATCTGCTGTTTCTCGATGACGACCCGGTCCGCAACGATCCGTCGCGCGATGCCGCCTGGAACCGCGGCGCCTACCTGGTGCAGGCGGTGGCGCATTGCGGCGCCTGCCATACGCCGCGCGGCACGCTGTTCGCCGAGAAGGGCCTGGACGAGCGCAGCCGGCATTTCCTGGCCGGGGCCAGCGTGGAAGGGTGGTCGGCCACCAACCTGACCGGCGACCAGGTCACCGGGCTGGGTGCCTGGTCGCGCGCGGACATCGCCGAGTTCCTGCGCACCGGGCGCAATGCGCACGCGACCTCGTTCGGCCCGATGTCGACGGTGGTTTCCACCGCGACCCAGTACATGAGTCCGGCCGACCTGGACGCGGTCGCCGCCTACCTCAAGTCCCTGCCCGGCGCGCGCGGCGAAGACAAGCCGTTCCGGCACGATCCCGCCACCGCGCAGCAGCTGCGGCAGGGCCGCTTCGACCTGCCCGGCGCGCGCCAGTACGCAGTGTTCTGCATGCCTTGCCATGGCGCCGACGGCAAAGGCTTCGCCCGGGTCTTTCCGCCGTTGGCCGGCAACCCGACCGTGGCAGATCCGGATCCGGCATCGCTGGTCAACCTGCTGCTCGACGGCGCCGTGACCGCACGGGTGGCGACCGCGCCGTCGGACTACCACATGCCCGGCTATGGCTGGACGCTGGACGACCAGGAACTGGCTAACGTGCTGACCTTTATCCGCGGCAGCTGGGGCAACCGGGCCGCGCCGGTGCCGGAGGCCGACGTGGCCGGCCGCCGCAAGGCCCTTGCGGCGCAGCGCCGCGCCAATGCCGAACCATGAGCTGCCGATGACGATCACGCGAAGAGACTTCCTCAATGGCGCTGCGCTGACCATTGCCGCGGGACTGGCGCCGGCGCAGCTGCTGCACGCGCAGCCGCGCGCGGGCGCGCCGTCCGCTGCCACGCCGTCCGCAGCCTATCCGCCGGCGCTGACCGGGCTGCGCGGCAACCATGCCGGCACCTACACGCTGGCCCACAGCCTGGCGCGCGAAGGCGCGAAGTATCCCGCGGTGCTGGCGCGGGAAGCCTACGACCTGGTGGTGGTGGGCGGCGGCCTCAGCGGCCTGGCGGCGGCATGGTTCTACCGGCGCCGCTTCGGTGCCAACCGCCGCATCCTGATCCTCGACAACCACGACGATTTCGGCGGCCACGCCAAGCGCAACGAGTTCACGGTGCGCGGCAAGCGGCTGGTGACCTATGGCGGCAGCGCCGAGATGCCGGCAAGCGCCGCCGGCGACGCCGCGGTGCGCGAGCTGCTGGCCGGGCTCGGGCTCGATGCCGCGCAGCCGCCCGCCGCCGTGGCCGCTGACCCTTATGCCGAACTCGGCATGGGCCGCGCGGTGTTCTTCGACGCCGAGCACTTCGGGCGCGACCAGTGGGTGGCGGGCGACCCCTTCGGCGAAGCGATCGACGCGCGCGGCGGCGCGCGCGCGGGCGGCCCCGATCCTGCGGCCTTGTCGCGCTTCCTCGACAGCGCGCCATTGCCCGCGGCGGACCGCGCCGCGCTGGCGCGGCTGGCCGCCGGCACTACCGATTACCTGCCGGCGCTGGCGGGTGCCGACCGCAGCGCGGCGCTGCGCACCCTGCGCTACGCCGCCTTCCTGCGCGACAAGGCCGGCATCGGCCTGGCCGGCCAGCGCTTCCTGCGCAGCCGCAGCGTCGATGCCTACGCGCTCGATGCCGACGGCATTTCGGTGGCCGACGCCATCGCCATCGGCTTGCCCGCCGGCGCCAACATGCCGGCGCCGGCGGGCAATGCGCGGCTGGGCAAGTCGCCCGCTTCGCGGCTGTGGTTTGCCGATGGCAATGCCTCGCTGGCGCGGCTGCTGGTGCAGAGCCTGATCCCGGGCGTGGCGCGCGTGGCCGCGCCGGCGCAAGTGGTATCGGCCGCGTTCGACTACAGCCGCCTGGATCGCGAAGGCGACCCGGTGCGCCTGCGCCTGAACAGCACCGCGATCGCGGTCGAGCCCGATGGGCCGATCACGCGCGTCACCTATGGCTTCAGCGGCAACCTGCA
Source organism: Cupriavidus nantongensis (assembly GCF_041726985.1). Lineage (GTDB taxonomy): Bacteria > Pseudomonadota > Gammaproteobacteria > Burkholderiales > Burkholderiaceae > Cupriavidus > Cupriavidus nantongensis_A. Next base: position 1,613,260 of record NZ_CP168303.1, read on the forward strand.
TCGGGTCGAGGCGCGCCACGTGGTGCTGGCCGGCTACAACATGATGATCCCGTACCTGCTGCCGTCGCTGCCGGCGCAGCAGAAGGCCACGCTGCACAACGAGGCCAAGGCGCCGCTGGTCTATACCAAGGTGGCGCTGGACCACTGGCAGGCGTTTGCCGCGCTGCGCACGCGCCGCATCCATGCGCCCGCCATGCCCTATACCGATCTCTGGCTGGAGCCGCCCGCGGGCCGGGAGCCCTCCGATCCGGCGGTGCTGCACATGCTCTATGTGCCGACCGTGCCCGACAGCGGCATGCCCGCGCGCGACCGCTTCCGCGCCGGCCGTGCCTTGCTGCTGGGCACGCCGTTCGATGCGATGGAGCGCGACATCCGCGCGCAGCTCGACCGCATGCTCGGACACCAGGGCTTTGCCGCGAAGGACGTGATCCGCGGCATCACCGTCAACCGCTGGGCGCATGGCTACAGCTACATGCCCGACAGCCTGGCCGGCGAGATCGTGGCGCCCGACGCGGCGTGGCCGGGGCTGGCCGGCGTCGGCAACATCAGCATCGCCAACAGCGACAACGCCGGCAGTCCTTCGCTGACGGCGGCGGTGGCGCAGGGCAAGCGCGCCATCGAGCGGCTGCCCGGCTAGCGGCGGCTCAACCCTGGCGCGGCGGCGTCAGCGCGTCGATCTCCGCGTCCTTGGCCTCCCACTGGCGTGCCAGCCAATTGTGGAATTCGGTGCGGAAGGCCTTGTCACTGCCGTAGTCGGCGTTGCAGAAGGACGGCGGCACCGGCAACTGGCGCATCCGCACCAGCACCGGCCCTGCACGCCCGCAGGCAAGGTCCCAGAAGCCCGGAGCGCCTTGCGGGTAGACGATGGTGACATCGATCAGCGAGCGGAACTTGTCGCCCATCGCGTTCAGCGCCACCGCAAGCCCGCCGGCCTTGGGCTTGAGCAGGTGGCGGTAGGGGGAATCCTGCGCGGCGTGCTTGGCCGCCGTAAAGCGCGTGCCTTCGGCAAACACCATCACGCTGGTCGGCACCAGCGAAAACTTGGCGCAGGCGCGCCGCGCGGTTTCCTGGTCCTGGCGCCGCAACGCCGGATTGCGGCGCAGCTCGGCCTTGCCGTGGCGCTTCATGAACGGGAAGTCCAGCGCCCACCAGGCCAGGCCGATCACCGGCACATAGATCAGCTGCTGCTTCAGGAAGAACTTCAGCAGCGGGATGCGCCGGTTCAGCGCCCGCTGCAGCACGAAGATATCGGCCCACGACTGGTGGTTGCAGTTGACCAGGTACCAGTCGGCATAGCGCAGGCCCTCGTGGCCCCGGATGTCCCACGGTTCGCGCTGGATCCACGCGAACCAGCCGGTGTTGCAGGAGATCCAGGCGGTGGCGATGCCGTTGAGCAGCGGGTCGATGCGCCGCCTGGCCGCGGCGAACGGCAGCGCCAGCTTCAGCAGCGCCAGCGGAAACAGCAGCGCGCACCAGAACAGCGTGCTGGCGATCAGCAGGGTCCAGCTGAGAATGCCGGTGACAAAGGCGAAGCGGCCGCGCGGCACCAGCGCCCGGCGGCGTAGCGGCACGGCGGGCGTGGCGGGGGTGGCGGAGGTGGGCTGGCTGGCGTCGGGGGAAGCGGGGGATGCGGAGGAAGAAGAGGGCAACGTCGTCATGGCCGCCAGTTTGCAGGCAGGAAAGGAATTGGAGCTTGCGCTTGATCAACGCGGACGCTGGCGCGAGGGTATCTCAAGTCGACGGTGATGCCTTCAGAACACCAGCGTCGCCGTGCCCATGAAGGTGTTGGTGCTCTTCAGCCGGTTCTTGCTCGCCACCGACGGCACCCAGCGCAGGCCCAGTGACAGCAGGCTTTTGGCGCCGACCTTGGTGTCGTAGGTGACGATCGGGCCCACCGCCCAGTCGTGGCCGCGGAAACCGTTCAGGCGGTCCGCCAGCGGGCCGCTGTCGTCGCCCAGCTGCTGCGTGGTGCCGGCGATCAGCCCCACGCCGGCGCCGTTGGCAAAGCGCTTGAGCAGCATCGTGTCGAGCGTGAACAGCGGCGCGTTTTGATAGTCGGTGGCGTGGTTGCGAGTGTAGAACTGGATGCCGGCGACGGCATCGAACTCGAGCCCGTGTTCGGGGAACAGCTTGGTGTAGGCCACCTGCGGAATGAAGGTCCAGTTGTTCAGGCTGGGGTTGGCCAGGGCGTTGGCGTCGTACTTGCCGGTCGGCGCCCACACGTTCAGGCTCAGCGCCACGTGTTCGGTCTTGGAAAAATGGTACCCAGCGATGACCGGCGCAAACGAGATGTCGAACAGGTTCGAGGCGGTGTCCTGGGTGCTGAGGCCGCGGCCGCCAACGGCAAGATTGGCCGTGACCTTGGTCCACACGTAGGGCAGCGTGAAACTCGAGGCAAAATTCCAGGCGCCGGTATCGGTGTCCCACACCTTCATGATGGTCGCCAGGGTAAAGGCGATCTTGCCGTCCACGCCGGCCGAGGCCTTGCCCGCGACCGGCACGGTGCGGCTGCCGCCGATCGAGCCGTCGAGGTAGATCTCGCCGACGTTGACGATCAGCGCTGGCTCCGGCGACACGATCCCCGCATTGGGGATCACGCTGGTGCCGGTCACGGGGCGCCCCAGCGCGCCTTCGGTCGCGTGGGCGGCGGCGCAGGCAAGGAGCAGGGGGGCTGTCATGGCAAGCCGGTGTGCGATGGTCTTTGGCATAGGCATCAACGGGAAGGGCAGAGCGGGCAGGGCGCGTGGTCTCGGCCCCGCCTCAGGCAATGTCGCGGTGAAGACATGTAACCGCCTGTTTATCGAGTTTGCATACTAGCAGCAAACCCCCCCGTCACTGCCAGCGCGCCAACACACGAAAATTTTCATCACGGCCTCGCAAATATTTACTTCACAAGCCTGAAACCGCTCTGCGATGATGCTGACGCCATATTTGAACGGCGATGGTAACGATTTGATTCAGGGCGGTGTCCGGGAATGATTTTATTCATGCAGAAAACCAGGCTTGCTGCGGTCTGCGTGGCTTCCATCGTGCCGACATTTGCCTCTGCCGCCGGCCCGTCGACGGCTGACATGAATGCGTCAAACAATCCGCTGAGCCCCACGATTACCCTGAACCTTCAGGATCAGTACGTGGGCCGCTACTACGGGCTGGGCGACGAAGACGGCAACAGTGTGCTGCTGCGCGGCACCGTTCCGCACAAGCTGTTCGGACTGCCACAGATCCTGCGCTTCACCCTGCCGGTCGTCAGCACGCCCAACATTGCACCGGATGGCAGCAAGACCGGGCTGGGCGACCTGAACCTGTTCAACCTTGTGCTGGTAAAGGGCCTGGGCATGGAATGGGGCATCGGCCCCCAGTTGACCATTCCCACCGCCTCGCGCGACCAGACCGGCACCGGGAAGTGGCAGGCGGGGTTTGCCGGAGTGGGTATAGCACCGCAGAAATGGGGCATGCTTGGCGGGTTGGTGACCTGGCAGCATTCCTTTGCCGGAGAAGGGGACCGGCCCACGCAGGACACCCTGACCGCGCAGCCGTTCATTATCTATAACCTGCCGCAGGGCTGGTACCTGCGCAGCAGCGCGACCTGGAATTTCGATCTCAAGCGCGGTAACTATTACATTCCGGTCGGTATCGGCGCCGGCAAGATCTGGAAAATCGGCAAGGACACCTACAACCTGTTCGCCGAACCCCAATGGACGCTGAAGCATGATGGCAACGGCGTACCCAAATTCCAGGTATTCATGGGGCTGAATATCCAATTCCCGATTTAGCACGAGCGGCGACGCAAAGGCCGGCGCAAGCCGCTGATCCGTCCCGCCATGAACAGACGCCTTGCCGCGCGATCGGCCCGGATGTGGCCCATAGCAAGGACCAGAACGCTTTCTATATCCAGGTGGGCAGCGCCTGGCGCTGAGGCGGTCCGATACGAAGAAAAACTAAATTCTCTGTCCGCGGAAATCATAAAAAGCTGACTTCTGATTGCCGTACCCATCTGAGATCATTGTTTTCGCTGATCTGCGCAGTGTTTTGCATACAGAGACAATGGAATGAGCGGACCACGTGATAGCGGCAATCCCGGTGCAGGCCCCGCGGCCCTGGCGGCCGGACGGCGTGGCAGGCGGGCCTGGCTGCTGGCAAGCCTGCTCGGTGTCGGGCTCGCGGCCGGCCTTGGCGGCAGCTACTGGTATCTGGAGGGACGGACCCCGGCCGCGCCCGCGATTGTCATCGGCGATGGCAAGAATGGCCCCGCCGGCATGGTGCGCGTGCCGGGCGGCGAATTCCTGATGGGCAGCGACAGCAAGATGGCGCAGCCCAACGAAAAGCCGGCGCACAAGGTGCGCGTGCATGCGTTCTGGATGGACCAGCACCACGTCACCAACGCGGAATTCCGCAAGTTTGTCGAAGCCACCGGCTATGTCACCACCGCCGAGCGCGCGCCAGACTGGGAAACGCTGCGCGTGCAGCTGCCGCCCGGCACCCCGCGCCCGCCCGACAGCGCCATGGTCGCGGGCGCCATGGTCTTCGTCGGCACGCCGCGGCCGGTGCCGCTGCAGGATTACTCGCGCTGGTGGCGCTATGTGCCCGGCGCCGACTGGCGCCATCCGACCGGCCCCGGCAGCTCGATCGAGGGCAAGGACAACCACCCGGTGGTGCAGGTCTCATACGAAGACGCACAGGCCTATGCCAAGTGGGCCGGCAAGCGGCTGCCGACCGAAGCGGAATGGGAGTTCGCCGCGCGTGGCGGGCTCGAGCAGGCAACCTATGCCTGGGGCGAGCAGTTCGCCCCCGACGGCAGGCAGATGGCCAATGTCTGGCAAGGCCAGCAGAACCAGCCGTTCCCCGTGGTCAGCCCCAAGGCCGGCGGCGCGCTGGGCACCAGCCCGGTCGGCACCTTCCCGCCCAACGGCTACGGCCTCGCCGACATGACCGGCAATGCCTGGCAGTGGGTCGCGGACTGGTACCGCGCCGACCAGTTCCGGCGCGAGGCTGGCAAGGCACAGCCGATCGAGAACCCGGCGGGCCCGCTGGCATCGTGGGACCCATCCGAACCGGGGGTGCCGGTCAACGCGCCCAAGCGCGTCACCCGCGGCGGCTCGTTCCTGTGCAACGAGGATTTCTGCCTGAGCTACCGCCCCAGCGCACGGCGCGGCACCGATCCCTTCAACAGCATGTCGCACCTCGGCTTCCGCCTGGTGATGGACGAAAGCCGCTGGGCGGAAATGCAGCGGCGGCCGCCGGTGGCGATGGCCGGGCCCGCCCACCCTGCCGCGCGCTGACGAGGCGCGCGGAGCACGATTCTTTCCAGCAGCACAACCCGCGTCAGGAGCGAGCAATATGACCATGGCAGCGCCCCCCGCAATCCTTGCCAGCCGCACGCGCAATGCCATCGCCGCGCTGGCGCTGGCCGGCCTGGTGCTGGCCGGCTGCTCGACCTCCGCGACCGCGCCGGCGGCGCAGGATGCGGCCGCGCAGTCGGTGCTGACGGCACAGTCGGCACAGTCGGCGCTGCCGTCGTGGCGCGACGGCGCGGCCCGGCAGGCGCTGCTGAAATTCGTCGCCGACGTGACGCGGCCGGGCTCGCCAAGCTTCGTGCCGCCCGAGGAGCGCGTGGCCGTGTTCGACAACGACGGCACGCTGTGGAGCGAGCAGCCGCTGTACTTCCAGTTCTTCTTCCTGCTCGACCAGATCCGCGCCGCGGCGCCGCAGCATCCGGAGTGGCGCAGCAACCCGGCCTTCAAGGCGCTGATGGCCAACGACATGCAGGGCCTGATGCGCAACGAGAAGCAGTTGGCGGCGCTGATCGCCAGGGCCAACAGCGGCATGACCGTCGACGACTACGACCGCACCATTCGGGACTGGCTGGCAAAGTCCCGGCATCCCAAATTCAACCGGCCTTACACCGAACTGGTGTACCAGCCGCAGCTGGAGCTGCTGTCCTACCTGCGCGCCAACGGCTTCAAGACCTACATCGTCTCGGGCGGCACCATCGACTTCATGCGGCCGTGGAGCCAGGCCATCTACGGCATCCCGCCCGAACAGGTGATCGGCTCCTCGCAGGCGGTGCGCTACCAGGTGCGCGACGGCAAGCCGGTGCTGGTGCGCGACCCCAAGCTGGATTTCATCGATGACGGGCCGGGCAAGCCGGTCGGCATCTACCGCCATATCGGCCGCCGGCCGATCCTCGCCGTGGGCAACTCCGACGGCGACCTGCAGATGCTGGAGTACACCACGGGCGGCGAGGGCCCGCGCCTGGCCGTGCTGGTGCATCACGACGATGCCGAGCGCGAGTTCGCCTATGACCGCCAGTCCAAGGTGGGCAAGCTCGACAAGGCGCTTGACGCGGCCCGAGTCAGGGGCTGGACGGTGGTCAGCATGAAGCGGGACTGGCAGCAGGTATATCCGGCCGGCAAGCCATGACCACACGTATCAGCAGCAAACCAGCAGCAAACCGACCGTAACGGGTCAATGAACGGAGGCGGGACATGCACAGAGTTGAAGAACGCATAGTCAGGGGGCGGAGTTCCAGGCTGGCGATGCTGGCCGTGGCCGCCATGGTGGTCGCGGTGGCAGGCTGCGACAAGAAGGAAACCCCGCCCAAGGCGCAGCAGCCGGCGGCGCAGGCGCCTGCCGCGACGCCGGCACCGAGCGCGGCCGCCCCGGTGCCGGCCCGCGAGAATCCGCCGGTGGCGACCAGCGCCCCGGTTGCCGCGGCCTCCGCACCCGCGCTGGCGGCACCGGCCGCCTCCGGCAAGAAGCCGAACATCCTGGTGATCTTTGGCGATGACATCGGCCAGACCAACATCAGCGCCTACAGCCATGGCGTGGTGGGTTACCGCACCCCTAACATCGACCGCATTGCCCAGGAGGGCATGCTGTTTACCGACTACTACGGCGAGAACAGCTGCACCGCCGGCCGCTCCACCTTCATCACCGGTGAAGTCGGGCTGCGCACGGGCTTGCTGAAGGTCGGCATCCCGGGCGCGCCGGTCGGCCTGCAGGCGCAGAACGTGACCATTGCCCAGGCGCTCAAGCCGCTGGGCTATGCCACCGGCCAGTTCGGCAAGAACCACCTGGGCGACCGCAACGAGTACCTGCCCACCGCGCACGGTTTCGACGAGTTCTTCGGCAACCTCTATCACCTGAACGCGGAAGAGGAGCCGGAGCGCCCGTACTACCCGAAGAACGACGAGGCCTGGGTCAAGGCCAACGCGCCGCGCGGCGTGATCCACTCCTTTGCCGATGGCAAGGTCCAGGACACCGGGCCGCTGAACCGCAAGCGCATGGAGACCATCGACGACGAGACCACGACGGCGGCGATCGGCTTCATGGACAAGCAGGTGAAGGCCGACAAGCCCTTCTTCGTGTGGATGAATACCACTCGCATGCACGTGTTCACCCATGTGCGCGAGTCGATGCGGGGGCAGAGCGGCATGCCCGGCAACGAGTATGCCGACGGCATGATCGAGCACGACGGCCACGTCGGCAAGCTGCTCAAGGCGCTCGACGACCTGAAGATCGCCGACAACACCATCGTTATCTACAGCACCGACAATGGCCCCAACCAGTTCAGCTGGCCGGATGCCGCGACCACGCCGTTCCGCAGCGAGAAGGACACCAACTGGGAAGGCGCGTTCCGGGTGCCGGCGATCATCCGCTGGCCGGGCCGGATCAAGCCCAACACGGTGTCCACCACGATGATCTCCGGGCTCGACTGGTTCCCGACGCTGCTGGCCGCGGCCGGCGATACCGATATCAAGGAGCGCCTGCTCAAGGGCACCAGCATCGGCGGCAAATCGTTCAAGGTGCATCTGGACGGCTACAACTTCCTGCCCTACCTGACGGGGCAGACCAACACCGGGCCGCGCCAGGACTTCTTCTACTTCAACGATGACGGCCAGCTGGTGGCGATGCGCCACAACGACTGGAAGTTCGTGTTCTGCGAACAGCGCCAGCCGGGTGGCTTCCAGGTCTGGGCCAACCCGTTCACCTGCCTGCGGGTGCCCAAGGCATTCAACCTGCGCATGGACCCCTATGAACGGGCCGATACGGTGTCCGACCAGTACTACGACTGGACCGCGAAGAACGCCTACATGATCAGTTATGCGTCCTCGCGGGTGGCACCGTTCCTCCAGTCGTTCAAGGACTATCCGCCCAGCCAGCGTCCGGCGAGCTTCACCATCGACCAGATGACCGAGGCGGTGATGTCGTCGCTCGACAGGGGCGCGGCCGGCGGCAAATAGCCTCCGGCGTGACCGGCCAGCCGGCTTGCGCTGCAGGGGCCGGCTGGCCCATTCCACAGGAATCGCACCATGGTAGAAGCGCGCGCCGGCGCAGGTTCCGGCAAGGATAAGGTGCGGCATGCGGCGGCCACGAATGGGCAGGGCGCCCGGGCCGCCGCACCGGCGGGGCAGGACAAGCTGGCGTGGCATGACGCCGCGCTGGTGCCTGCCCTGCTGCTTTTTGCCTCGGGCACCGCCGGGCTGGTGTTCCAGGTGCTGTGGATCCGGCAGCTCGCGCTGGTGGTGGGCGTCGAGGTACACGCCGTCACCACCGCCGTAAGCGCATTCTTCGGTGGCCTGGCACTGGGCGGCTGGGTCTTCGGCCGCATCGCCGACCGCCAAGGTGAGCCGCTCCGGCTGTATGCGTGGCTTGAAATCGCGGTGCTGGTGCTGGCCATCGGCGCGACGCTGGCACTGGCGCGCGCCGCCGCGCCGTTTGCCTGGCTGGAAGACAGGGTGGGCCTGCTGGCGTGGGCGTTGCCGTTCGTGCTGGTGATCCTGCCGGCGGCCGCGATGGGCGGCACGCTGCCGGTGCTGATGCGCGTGCTGGGCTCGCGCCCGGGCCGCGTTGGCACCCACGGTGGCCGGCTGTACGCCGCCAACACTGCCGGCGCGATCGCCGGCACGCTGCTGGCGGGCTTTGTGCTGGTGCCCGGGCTTGGCGTCCTCGGCAGCGCCATCGCGGCGGGCCTGCTCAACGGCGTCGCGGCGCTGGCAGCGTGGCTGCTGGCGCGGCGGGCACCGCGCCCGTCCGCTCCCGCCAGCGCCCACGCATCGCACGATGCCGCAGCCGCCGGCGATGTCGCCAACGGCCGGCTCGCGCTGCTGCTGTATGCCGCCGCCGGCGGCATCGCGCTGGGCTACGAGGTGGTCTGGTCGCAGGCCATCGTGCAGTTCCTCAGCACGCGCACCTTCGCCTTCACCGTAGTGCTGGCCACCTATCTGGCCGGGCTCGCCATCGGCAGCGCGCTGGCCGCGCGCCATGCCGACCGCGTGCGCGACCCGTGGGGCGCCTTCGGCCTGCTGGTGGCGGCGGCCGGGCTGGTGGCCTTGCTCGAATTCGTGCTGCTGGGCGAATGGTTGCTGCACGCGCAGGGCAGCCTGTCGGCGTGGGTGCAGGGCCTGACCGCGAGCCCGCTGCTGGCGGCGTGCGCGCGCTTTGCGCTGGCGGCGCTGACGGTGGTGTTCGTGCCGACCCTGCTGCTGGGTGCGGCGTTCCCGTTCGTGCTGCGCGTCAGTGTCGACAGCCGGCGCATCGGCGCGGGCGTGGGCAGCGTGATCGCGCTCAACACGCTCGGCGGCATCGCCGGCACGGCACTGGCCGGCTTCGTGCTGGTGCCGTACCTGGGACTGGTGCGTACGCTGTCGCTGCTGGCGGTCGCCGCGGCGGTGGTCGGCGTGGTGGCGGTGGCGCTTGGCAGCGGGGTGCGGCCGGCGGCGCGCTGGGCGGTGCCGATGCTGGGCGTGCTGGCGGTGATCGCCGCCGCGCTGGCGCCGCCGGACCGCCTTGCCACGCTGCTGGCGCGGGCGCGCGGCGGCGAACTGGTGTTCTACGAGGAAGGGCGCGGCGCTACCGTGGCGGTGGTCGAGCAAAGTTCCGCCACCAACCGGTTCAGGCGCCTCTATATCCAGGGCGTGTCCAATTCCGGCGATGCCATGACTTCGCAGCGCTATATGCGGCTGCAGGCGCTGCTGCCGTTGATCGTGCACAACGGCGCGCCGAAGTCGGCGCTGGTGATCGGGCTGGGCACCGGCATCACGGCGGGCGCGACACTGGCGTGGCCGGGGCTGGAGCAGCGCGTGGTGGCGGAGCTGCTGCCGCCGGTCGCGCGCGCGGTGCCCAGCTTCAAGGGGAATTTCGGCGTCGCCACCGACCCGCGCGTGAAGATCCGCCTGCGCGACGGCCGGCGCGAGCTGCTGCAGAGCCCGCAGCAGTACGACCTGGTCACGCTGGAGCCGCCGCCGCCATCCGCCGCCGGCGTGGCCAACCTGTATTCGACCGATTTCTACCGGCTCGCGGCGGCGCGGCTGCAGCCCGGCGGCTTGGTGGCGCAGTGGCTGCCGCTGTCGACGCAGAACGACGCCGATACGCGCATGCTGGTGCGCAGCTTCCTCGACGTGTTCCCGCACGCCACGCTGTGGACCACCGAGCTGCACGAGATGCTGCTGGTCGGTTCGATGTCGCCGCTGGCGCTGGATCTGGCGCAGGTCCGCGCGCGCTTTGCCCAGCCCGAGGTCGCCGCCGCGCTGCAGGCGGTCGGCGTGCGCTCGGCGGCGGCGCTGCTGGCCACCTGGGTAACCGACCGCGCCGGGCTGGACTGGTATGCGGCCGACGCCCCGCCCGTGACCGACGACCGCCCCCGCATCGAGTACGCCGGCTGGGTCCGCCCCGATGCCTTCCCGGAATCGTTGTCGAGGCTGCTGTCGCTGCAAAGCGAACCGCCGCTGGCGGGCGCCGACGATGCCTTCTGGCGCGAGCTGCGCCACGAGCGCGAGATCCTGCATACGTTCTACCGCGCCGGCCTCGACGCCTATCGCGGCGACCGCGAGGCGTGGGCCAGCCATATCACGCAGGCCATGCGCGCCGACCCTGACAATCCCTACTATGCGTGGTTCGTCGGCGGCCAGGCCCGCCGCACCCCGGCGGCATCAGAGAACACCCCGGGCAACACCCCAAGGAACGCCCCATGAGCACACGCGACGAGGTCCTCGCCCTGCAGCAGCGCATGGGCGAATCGATCGTGGGCCAGCAGCGCATGATCGAGCGCCTGCTGCTGGGTCTGCTGGCGGACGGCCACCTGCTGGTCGAAGGCCTGCCGGGGCTGGCCAAGACCCGCGCCATCAAGATGCTGGCGCGCAACCTCGATGCGCGGCTGTCGCGGATCCAGTTCACGCCGGACCTGCTGCCGGCGGACATCACCGGCTCGGAGATCTACTTCAGCGAAGGCGGCAAGGGCGAGTTCCGCTTCCAGCCTGGCCCGGTGTTCGCCAACCTGGTGCTGGCCGACGAGGTCAACCGTTCGCCGGCCAAGGTCCAGGCGGCGCTGCTGGAGGCGATGGAAGAGCGCCAGGTCACCGTCGGCGGCACCACCCACAAGCTCGAGCCGCTGTTCCTGGTGATGGCGACGCAGAACCCGATCGAGCAGGAGGGCACCTATCCGCTGCCCGAGGCGCAGATGGACCGCTTCCTGATGCATGTCAGCGTGGGCTATCCGGAAGCGCAGGCCGAGGCCGACATCGTCAGGCTGGCGCGCGCGGAAGAGGCGGGCGGCGCGGCGGCTGGCGCCAGCGCTCCGGTGCGGCTCGCCCCCGAGGCCATCTTCGCCGCGCGCGCAGCCATCCATGGCATCCATGTCAGCGAGGCGGTCGAGCGCTACATCGTCGCGCTGGTGCAGGCCACGCGCGCGCCCAAGCTTGTCGACGACGACCTCGACAAGTGGATCCAGGTTGGCGTGAGCCCGCGCGGCTCGATCGGGCTGGACAAGGTGGCGCGCGCGCATGCATGGCTGCACGGGCGCGACTTCGTCACGCCCGAAGACGTGCAGGCCGTGGTCGGCGATGTGTTCCGGCATCGGCTGATCCTGTCGTACGAGGCGCATGCCGCCGGCGTCGGCGCCGATGCCGTGATCGAGCGCCTGGTGCAGCAGGTGGCGGTGGCCTGAACCAGCCTCAAAATCGCGAGGGCCTCCCATGCGCCTGCCATTCCGCGCCATCGCCCGCGCCGCTCCGGCGGCGGCGCACGCGCCGTCTTCGCAGGCGGCGGCCGGTGTCAGCGTGGATGCCGCGGCGCTGGCCCGGCTGGAGGTGGCCGCGCGCGACTTCCATTTCCTGCCGCGCCAGCCGGTGCACAGCGTGCTGGCCGGGCGCCATGCCTCGCGCGTGCGCGGGCGCGGGCTGACCTTCGAGGAGTTGCGCTTGTACCTGCCCGGCGACGATATCCGCAGCATGGACTGGCGCGTGACCGCGCGCACCGGCCGGCCCCATGTGCGCGTCTACACCGAGGAAAAGGACCGCCCGGTGCTGCTGGTGGTGGACCAGCGCATCAACATGTTCTTCGGCAGCCGCCGCGCGATGAAATCGGTCAGCGCGGCCGAGGCGGCGGCGCTGGCCGCGTGGCGCGTGCTTGCCGAAGGCGACCGCGTCGGCGGCATGGTGCTGGGCGACGACCGCATCGAGGCGTTTGCGCCGCGCCGCAGCCGCGACGCCGTGCAGCAACTGCTGGGCGGCATCGCGCGCTTCAACCAGGCCCTGCGCGCCGACGCGCCGGCGCGCCGCGCCGCGGGCCAGCTCAACGCGGCGCTGGAGCGCACCGCGCGCATGGCGCGCCATGACTGCCTGGTGATCGTCGTCAGCGATTTTGACGGCCATGACATCCGCACCCGCGACCTGATGCTGGCGCTGGCGACGCACAACGACGTGCTGACCGTCCTGGTCCACGACCCGTTCCTCGGCGCGCTGCCGGGCTCGGGGCAGCTGGTGGTCAGCGACGGCGAGCTGCAGGTCGAGCTGGGTTTCGGCCATGCCGCCACGCGGCGCGGCATCGCCGAGTTTGCCGATGCCCGCGCCCGGGCGCTACTGGACTGGCACCACGCCATGGGCGTGCCGCTGCTGCCGCTGTCCGCCGCCGAGGAGACCGCGCCACAGTTGCGCCGGCTGCTGGGCCGGCCGCTGCAGCAGGCACCGGTGCGGCAACGCGCGGGGGCGGCGCGATGAGCCTGACCCACAGCGCCGCCCCGGCGACCTTAGCAACGCTGGCCGACCTCGCCATGCCGCCGCCGCCGTCGTGGATGCCGCAGACCATCGGCTGGCCGATCGCCGGCGGCGTGCTGCTGCTGGCGCTGGCCTGGGCCGGCTGGCGCGCGTGGCGGCGCTATCGCGCCAACCGCTACCGGCGCGAGGCGCTGGCGCAACTGGCGGCGCTGCCGCAGGACCCGGACCCCGCACAGCGCGCCGCGGCCTTGCGCGCGATGGCGGCGCTGCTCAAGCGCACCGCGCTGGCGGCGTGGCCGCGCGCGCAGGTAGCCAGCCTGGCCGGCGCCGGCTGGGCCGATTTCCTGCGGGCGCACGCGGGGCGGGCCCAGGATGTCGCGCCTCAGCTGGGCGCGCTGGTACAGGACGCCGAGTACCGCGACGACGCCGCGCTGGCGCAATGGCCGGATACCCAGGTGCGCGCCGTGGCCGCGGCATGCCGGCGCTGGATCGCGGAGCACCATGTACCAGTTTGAATATCCGTGGCTGTTCGCGCTGCTGCCGCTGCCCTTGCTGCTGTGGTGGTGGCTGCCGCCGTACCGCGAGGAAAGCCCGTCGGTGCGGCTGCCGTTCTTTGGCGAGGTCGCCAGTGCCGCCGGACTGACGCCGGCGGCCGGCGCCGTGGTGCCACGCCGCAACCGGCTGCAATGGGTGCTGGCGCCGCTGGCGTGGGTGCTGGTGGTGACCGCGCTGGCGCGGCCGCAGTTCCTGGAGGCGCCGGTGCAGAAGGTGCAGCCGGCGCGCGACCTGCTGCTGGCGCTGGACCTGTCGCAGTCGATGGACACGCGCGACTTCCGCGATCCGTCCGGCGCGCTGATCCCGCGCGTGCAGGCGGTGCGGCAGGTGGTCAGCAACTTCGTGGCGCGGCGCCCGGGCGACCGCATCGGCCTGGTGGTGTTCGGCGATGCGCCGTACCCGCTGGCGCCGTTTACGCTGGACCACCAGCTGGTGCAGGCGCTGCTGGCCGACCTGCTGCCCGGCATGGCCGGACCGAGCACGGCGCTGGGCGATGCTATCGGCCTCGGCATCAAGCTGTTCGGGCACAGCGAAGCGCCGCAGCGCGTGATGATCGTGCTGACCGACGGCAACGACACCGCCAGCCGGATGCCGCCCGAGCGCGCCGGCGGCATCGCGCGCGAACGCAAGGTGGTGGTGCATACCATCGGCATCGGCGATCCCAACGCCGCGGGCGAAGCGAAACTCGACCTCGACGTGCTGCAGCGGCTGGCGGCGCAGACCGGCGGGCGCTATTTCTTCGGCGCCGACCAGGCCAGCCTGGAGCGCATCTACGCGACCCTTGACCGGATCACGCCGCATGACCAGAAGACGCTGTCGTGGCGGCCGCGGCGCGAGCTGTTCATGTGGCCGCTGGGCGCGGCGCTGGCGCTGGTGCTGGCGTACCAGCTGCTGATGTTCGGCTATTCGGCGTGGGTCGCGCGGCCCAGGCCACCTCGTGCCGACGTGGTGGAAGCGACGGAGGCGACGGACGCAGCGGACCCGCCGGGCGCGATGGCGGATGCCGCCGGGAGCAGGCGCTGATGCCGGCCTGGCTCGACCCGCTCGCCCACTTCCATTTCCTGCGTCCGTGGTGGCTGCTGGGGCTGCTGCCGGCCGCGCTGCTGGTGTGGGCGGTGCGGCGCCGCGGCGACGTGCGGCGGCGCTGGCGCGACACCATCGCGCCGCACCTGCTCGACGCGCTGATGCTAGGCGAACGCCGGCGCATGGCGCTGCGCCCGGTGCACCTGACCGCGCTGCTGCTGGCGCTGGGCACGGTGGCGCTGGCGGGCCCGAGCTGGCGCCAGGAACGCCCGCCGTTCCTCGACGACAAGGCGCCGCTGGCGATTGCCGTGGACCTGTCGCCGAGCATGGACGCGGTCGACGTCACGCCCACGCGGCTGGAGCGGGCCAAGCTCAAGATCAAGGCGCTGCTGGCGCGCCGCGACGGCGGCCGCACCGCCCTCTACGCCTATGCCGGCTCGACCCACCTGGTGCTGCCGCTGACCGATGACGCCAGCCTGCTGCAGACCTTCGCCGATGCGCTGCAGACCCGCATCATGCCGGTGCCCGGGCGCGACATGGCGCAGGCGCTGCGCGTGATCGACGCCGACCTGAAGCGCGAGCCGGTGCCGGGCACCATCCTGTTCCTGACCGACGGCGTCGACCCCGCCGCCGCGCCGGCGTTCCGCGCCCAGGCCGGCAGCGGCCGCAGCCAGCCGGTGGTGCTGGCGCTGGGCACCGAGCAGGGCGGGCCACTACGCGATGCCGCGGGCGGCTTCGTCGAGCAGGACGGCGCGCGCGTGTTTGCGCGGCTCGATGTGAAAGCGCTGGAGCGCTTCGGCGATGACAGCGGCGTGCCGGTGGCGACCTTCACGCCGGACAGCGACGACGACGTGGCCTGGGTGCAGCGCCACGTGCAGTCGCATCTCGAGCAGATGCAGGCCGGCGACCGCACCCGCTGGAAGGACGAGGGCTGGTGGCTGGTGCCGCCGCTCGCGCTGCTGGCGATGCTGTGGTTCCGCAAGGGCTGGACCGTGCGCTGGAGCGCGGGCCTGCTGCTGGCGCTGGCGCTTGCCGCACCGCCCGAGGCGCAGGCGCAGTCATCCGCGCCAGCCACGCAAGCTGACGCGGTACGCCCATGGCGCTTCGTCGACCTGTGGCTGACCCACGACCAGCAAGGCCGGCGCGCCTTCGAGCAGGGCGATTTTGCGCGCGCAGCGACGCTGTTCGACGACCCGATGTGGCGCGGCATCGCCCAGTATCGCGCCGGCCAGTACGCGCAAGCGGTGCAGAGCTTCGCGTGGGTCGATTCCGCGCAGGCCGACTACAACCAGGGCAATGCGCTGGCGCGGCAGGGCCAGTACCAGCAGGCCGCCGCGCGCTACCGCCAGGCGCTGAAGCGACAGCCGCAGTGGCCAGAGGCAAGCGCCAACCTGGCGCTGATGGAAAAGCTGCTGGCGCAGCAGTTGCCCAAGGAAAAGCCGGATCCCGACGACGGCGAAGAGCCGCCCGACCTGCCGCCGGACCAGGTCAAGTACGACGCCGCGAAGCCGTCGGCGCCGGGCGGCAAGTCGCTGCAGGTGGTGCTGGCGCAGGACGCCGAGATGTGGATGCGCGCGATCCAGACCACGCCGACCGACCTGCTGCAGCGCAAGTTCGCGCTGCAGCACGGGCAGGCGGCGCCGGCGCAGGGCGCGCGATGAGGCGCCACGCCATGCCATCTCGCGCGTGGCTGCGGCGCGCCGTGCCGCTAGTGCTGCTGGCGGCGTGCCTTTGCCCCTGGCTGGCGCAGGCGGCCGCCGGGCCCATCGTCCGTGTCGACGTGGGCGCGCGCCAGCCGGTGCTGGTGGGCCAGCAGGTCGGCATCGACGTCACCATCCTCGCGCCCAACTATTTCCTGTCGGCAC
Source organism: Cupriavidus nantongensis (assembly GCF_041726985.1). Lineage (GTDB taxonomy): Bacteria > Pseudomonadota > Gammaproteobacteria > Burkholderiales > Burkholderiaceae > Cupriavidus > Cupriavidus nantongensis_A. Next base: position 1,629,695 of record NZ_CP168303.1, read on the forward strand.
CCGAGTTCCCGCCACTCGCGGTGCCGGGCGCGGTGGTCACCTTGCCCGACGCGCGCGCCGTGAATTCCACCGAGACCATCGACGGCGTGGCCTATGCGGGCATTCGCAAGACCTACGCCTTCACTGCCGAGCAGGATGGCGAGTTCCGGCTGCCGGCCGCGACCATCCGCGTGACCTACGCCGGCGACGACGGCGCGCCGCGCGAGGGCAGCGTCACCTTGCCGCTCACCACGATCCTGGCCGGCACGGGCGGCACCGGCACCGCGGCGGCGGGTGCCACAGCCGGCCGGCGCTTGTTGCCGGTGGCGCGGCTCAGCGTGACGCAGGCGCTGGACCACAATCCCGACCACGGCGTGGTCCGGCTGCATGCGGGCGATGCGCTGGTGCGCACCGTCACCACCTTTGCGCCGCAGACCCAGGCGATGATGATCGTGCCGCCGCATGCCGCGTCGCCGCGCGGCGTGCGCATGTTTCGCGCGGATGCGCGGCTGTCCGATCAGGCCCAAGGCGACCAGGCTCAAGAAGCGCCGGGCCCGGGCGGCACGCGCGTCGATACGCTGACCTATGTGTTCGAGCGGCCCGGCACCTATACGCTGCCCGCGGTCACCGTGGACTGGGTCGATCCCGCCACGCGCCGGCCCGCCAGCTCCGCAGCGCCAGCGGTGAAGGTCGAGGTGGCCGCCGCGCGCGACGCCGGCGCGCTGGCGCCGGGCGGGCCGCCGGCCGGCGCGCTGCGGGGCGAGGGCGGGCTGCCGTGGCGCATGCTGCTATGGGCCGCGGGCGCGCTGCTCGGCGCTGCCGTGCTGGCGCCGCTGTGGCGGCAGCTGCGGCCGCGCCTGACGCGCTTGCGGCAACGCCGCGCCGAGCGCCGCCGCGCCCGCGCCGAGGGCGCCGATGCCCGGCTGGCGGCCACGCTGCGGGCCTGCCGCGCGGGGGATGCGGCCGCCGCCAGCCAGGCGCTGGGCGGCTGGACCCGCGCAGCCCACGGCACCACGCCCGCGGCCTGGGCCGAAGCCGCCGGCGATGCCGCGCTGGCCGACGCCGTCACCGGCCTGCAGCGCCATCTCTACGGGGCGGTGCCGGTCCCGTCCGCCTGGGACGGCAACCCGCTGGCACAGGCGCTGGGCCGCCACGCCGGGCCCGCCCCGCAGCGCCCGCGCCGGGCCGCGCCGGCGCTGCCACCGCTCAATCCCTGATCCCCCTGATCCAGCCGCTCTCACGAACCCAGCCCGCGACCCCATGACCTGTACCGTTGATTTCCTTGCCGCCAACCCGTTGCTGGTGCTGTTCATCACCGTCGGACTCGGCTACTTCGTCGGCAAGGCGCGGGTCGGACCGATCCAGCTGGGGGGCGTGTGCGGCACGCTGATCGTGGCGCTGTTCATGGGGCAGACCGGCTGCCAGATGCATGGCGAACTGAAGGACCTGGCCTTCGCGCTGTTCATCTTCGCCATGGGCTATTCAGGCGGGCCGCAGTTCTTTGCCAACCTGAACCGCTCGAGCCTGCGCTATATGGTGCTGCCGGTGGTGGAGGCGGTGGTGGTGCTGGCGATCGCGCTCGCTGCGGCGGCCTGGCTGGGCTTCGATCCGGGCACCGCCGCGGGGCTGGCCGCCGGCGCCGCGACCGAGTCGGCGGTGGTGGGCACCGCCGCCGAAGCGCTCAAGCACCTGGGCCTGGATGCCGCCACCGTGGGCCGCTACGAGGCCAATATCGCCACCGCGTATACGCTGACCTACCTGGTCGGGCTGATCAGCATCGTGTTCTTCACCAGCCAGATCGCGCCGGCACTGCTCGGCATCGACCTGCGCCAGGCCGCGCGCGAGGTCGCGGCGCGCATGGAGGCCGCCTCCGACGATGACGTCGCCACCCAGCCGGCGCTGCCGCGGCTGATCGGGCGCGCCTACTCGGTGCAGCAGGCCGCCGGCATGACGGTCAGCCAGCTGCAGCACCAGGTCGGCGGCCGGGCCTCGGTGGTCAAGGTGCTGCGCGGCGGGGCCAGCATCGAGCTGGCCGACGACGACGCCGTGCAGGCCGGCGATATCCTCGCCATGGTCGGCATCCGCAGCAACCTGCTCAAGGGCGCGGCGCTGATCGGCCCGGAAGTGCTGCTGCCCGAGGCGCACACCGATGCCATCCAGCTGGTGGAAAAGCGGGTGGTGGTGAACAAGCGCCGCGTCAACGGCAAGACCCTCGGCGAGCTGGCGCGCCTGGCCGGCCCGCGGCGGCTGCGCGAGGTCTGGGTGCTGGAAGTGCGGCGCTCGGGGCTGTCGCTGCCGATCACGCGTTCGACGCCGCTGCAGCTGGGCGACGTGATCACCGTGGTCGGGCTGGAGCCATCGCTTTCCGAGGCTATCGCGGGCATCGGCGTGGAGGCCAAGGCCTCCGAGGTCACCGACCTGGTGTTCCTGTGCGTCGGCATCCTGGCCGGCCTGCTGGTGGGCACGCTGAGCGTGAGCCTGGGCGGCATGCACATCTCGCTGGGCAGCGGCGGCGGGGCGCTGCTGAGCGGGCTGGTGTTCGGCTGGGCCCAGTCGCGCAAGCCGTCGCTCGGCACCTTTCCCGCATCGGCGGTGCAGATCCTGAAGGACCTCGGGCTGGCGGTGTTCGTCGCCTGCGTCGGGCTGTCGGCCGGGCCGGATGCGATCGCGCTGATCCGCGAGCACGGCGCAGTGCTGCCGCTGATCGGGCTGGCGGTGTCGCTGGGACCGGCTTGCCTGTCCTTGTGGATCGGGCACAAGCTGCTCAGGATCGAAGGCCCGCTGCTGGTCGGCGCGATCGCCGGGCAGCATGTCAGCACCCCGGCGATCAGCGCGATCCTTGCCGCCAGCCAGAGCTCGGTGCCGCTGCTGGGCTACACCATTACCTATGCCATCGCCAACGTGCTGCTGCCGGTGCTGGGGCCGATCATCATCTCGCTGGCCTACCGTTTCGCCTGAGTGGCCGGGTGCGTGGGGTGCCTGACGGTCCATTTCTTTGCCGTTCGCGCCGCGCCGTCCTACAACTGGAGTGTGGGGCGGAGGGCACCGCGCCGCACCTGCCAAGGACAAGGAGGAGCACTATGTGCCGCTGGCTGGCTTATTCGGGCAGATCCGTTGCATTGGAAACGGTGCTGTTCCAGCCGGAACACTCGCTGATCGACCAGAGCCTGAATTCCCGGCTCGGCCATACCACCACCAATGGCGACGGCTTCGGGGTGGGCTGGTACGGGCGCCATGCCGAGGTGCCGTTCCGCTACCGCTGCCTGCACCCGGCGTGGAGCGACACCAACTTGCGCGAGACCGCCAGGGCGGTGCGCGCGCCGATGTTCGTCGCGCACGTGCGCGCCGCCACCGGCACGCCGACGCAGGAAACCAACTGCCATCCGTTCCGCTTCGGCCGCTGGCTGTTCGTCCACAACGGCCTGATCCGCGACTATCCGCTGGTGCGGCGCGACCTGATGATGGCGGTGGCGCCGCACCTGTTCCGCTGGATCGAGGGCTCGACCGATTCCGAGGTGATGTTCTTCCTGGCGCTGACCTTCGGGCTGGAACGCGATCCGGTCGGCGCGCTCGAGCAGATGGCCGGGCTGATCGAGGACGTCGGCCATCGCCACGACGTGCAGTTCCCGCTCAACATGACGGTGTGCGTGACCGACGGCCGGCAGATCGTGGCGGTGCGCTATTCGAGCGAGACCAACTCGCGCTCGCTGTTCCACAGCACTTCGTTCCGGCAGCTGCGCGAACTCTATCCGGATGACCCGCGCATCGCCGCCGCGGGCGACGACGCCTTCCTGGTGCTGTCGGAGCCGCTGATCGACGTGCAGGGCGTGTGGGAGGAGATTCCCGAGGGCACCATCCTGGTGGCGCGCGGCGGCGAGATCGACCGCCACCGCTTCGTGCCGCGCCTGCCAAGCCAGCCGGTATTGCACGCGGCGCAGAGCAACGCGGCCGCGGGCTGAGGGGCGCAGGCCCGGCGGCACCACGCAAGCCTCAGGGGCACGCCAGCGCGGCGGCGGCATACAGCAGCAGTGCCACCAGCACCACCACGGTAAAGCCGGCGTGGATCGCCAGCAGCGTGGCCAGCACCGCCGCCACCACCGAGGCACAGGCGTTGATGCCCCAGGCCCACGGCACCAGCTTGTCGTCGCGCGCGGCGAGCCCGGACAGACCGAGCGGGAACGGCATCCCCATCAGGAAGGCCAGCGGTGCGACCAGAGCCACCGCGATGGCGATCCGGGCGGGATCCGGCCACGCAATCAGCAGCGGGAACACCTTGGGCAGCGCCACCAGGTAGAGCAGCGCCACGGCGCACACGCCGCCGATCGCCAGCGCCACCTGGCGCCGGCCGCGCCCGGGGCCGGCGCGCGCTGGCAGGCGCGGGGCAAAGCGGCTGCCCAGCCCGGCAAAGCACAGGAACGCGCACAGCACCACCGCCACGGCATAGAGCGGATGGCTCAGGAACAGGATGAATTTCTGGATAAAGGCGATCTCGACAAACATGAAGCCAAGGCCGACCGCGACGAAGTAGAAGCCAGTGCGCGTTACTGGCACCAGCGGCACCAGCGGCACCACTGACGCTGGCGCGCGCCGCCGCAGCACGCGCAGCGGCACGCCGATCAGCAGCAGCGCCGCGGCGGTGGCCTGCAGCAGCGTCGCCACCAGCACCGGATAGCCCCAATCCAGCAAGGGCATCCCGCCCTGCGCCTTCAGCGAGATCAACTCCGGCAAGGTGCGCCATTTGAAGAAATGGAAGAAGTACGGCCGGTCGTCGGTGGCGGGCCGCACGTCGAACTTGTAGCGCGACAGGAACTGTTCGCGCTCGGGGCCGAGCAAGGCCTGTGCGGCAGCGAAGAAGTCCGGCTGGTCGAGCACGTTGTAGCGGTTGGCCGCGCCGGGCCCGATGCCGGGATGGTATTCGACGTCGAACGAGCGCGCCCGGCTGAAGTCGAGCAGCGCGCCGATTTCCGCGGGCTGGAAGTCGCCGTGCTTGACCATCAGCGTGGCCGTCTTCCAGCCGCGCAGCAGCACCAGCCGGCGCGACGGGTCGGGCACGCCTGCGCGTGCCATCGCCGCCACGGCGGTGGCGAACAGCTTCGGGATATCGCGCGGCGGCAGCGAGACCCAGCGCGTGATCGCCAGCAGGCCGCCGGGCCGCAGGTGGCGCAGGTAGGCCTCGAACGCTTCCACGGTATAGAGGTAGCTTTCGGACAGCGCATACAGGCCCGCCGACGAGGTGCTGAAGGAATCCAGCAGCGCCACCTGGATCAGGTCGTAGCGCTGCCGGCTGGCGGCCAGGAAGCCGCGCGCCTCGCCGACGTGTACCTGGACGCCGGTCGCGCTGTATGGCTTGCCCGAGAACGCGCCGAAGCGCTCCTGCACCAGCGCGATCACCTGCGGGTTCAGCTCGACGGCATCGACCGCGCTGGCGCCGTGGTAGAGCGCCTGCAGCACGTCGGCGCCGGCACCGCTGCCCAGCACCAGCACGCGCGGCGCCTGCAGCAGGTGATACGGCAGCGCCGAGGTCAGGTCGCCCAGGTAGGCCAGCGGCTCGCGTCGGCCGTCATAGCGGTTGAGCGCGCTCAGGCCGTCGCCGTCGGTAAACACCGCAAGCTGCGGCGGCGGTTCCTTGGTGGCGTTCAGGCTCAGCCCCGGCGCATGCCGCAGCGGGATCGACGGACTCTCGACCACCGTGACCAGCCCCAGCGGACTGGAGCGCTGCGCCACCACGCGCGCGTCGCCGATGCGCAGCGCCTGGCTCAGCTCCTTGTACTCCGACGGCCGCAATGCCATCCAGCCGTCCGGGATGGCCGCCGGCACGGCCGCCGCCGTCAGCAGCAGCGCCGGCAGCCAGGGGCGATAGAAGCGGTCGCCGCGGCATTCGACGCAGGCCAGCGCCGCGGCGGCCATGCCCGCCATGCTGACCAGCCGCAGGGCATCGACCGGATCCAGCACGAACAGCGCGGCGATGATGCCCAGGCTGCCGAGCCCGGCGCCGAGGATATCGAAGCTGTAGAGCCGTGGCACCTGCAGCGGGAAGCGGGCAAAGCTCAGGCACACGCTGGTGGCCGCGCACAGGAAGGGCACGAACAGCAGCAGGTAGATCGCCACCAGGCGCAGCGGCTGCGTGGGCTCCCACAGGATTTCCAGCGGGTTGAAGCCGACCCGCTGCGCGAGTTCGAAGCAGACCAAGGCGCTGATGCCGAACAGCAGCGCGCCGCCGGCAAACACCGGCACGAAATGCCGCACCAGCACCGGCTGTGCCAGCGCCACCAGCGCCCCCGCGGCGCCGTATCCCAGCAGGGCCACGCTGATCATCATGTAGGCGAAGTGATGCCACAGGATGATCGAAAGCAGCCGCATCAGCAGGATTTCATAGCCCAGCGCGGCGGCAGAGAGCAAGGCCAGGGCGAACAGCGGCGGGCGTGGCATCGCGTTCATCGCGCTCATCGCATGAGGCGGCCAGCCGCTGCCGCGCCTCAGTGCTTGCCCACCAGCGGCACGAAGCGCACCGGCAGGATCTGCCGGGTGCTGACGCTGCCGTCCGCGGATTTTTCGACCAGCAGCAGGTACTGCGTCAGGAACTGCGCGCCCACCGGGATCACCATGCGCCCGCCCGGCTTGAGCTGGCGGATCAGCGGCGGCGGCACGTGGCTGGCCGCGGCGGTGACGACGATGGCGTCATAGGGCGCATGCTCGTCCCAGCCGTAGTAGCCGTCGCCCACCTTGCACGCCACCTGCCGGTAGGCCAGCCGCTTCAGGCGCTCGCACGCCTGGCGCCCGAGCGGCTCGATGATCTCGATGGTGTAGACCGCGCGCGCCAGCTGGCTCAGCACCGCGGCCTGGTAGCCGGAGCCGGTGCCGATCTCGAGCACGCTGTCGCCCGGCTGGACCCGCAGCAGGTCGGTCATCAGCGCCACGATATACGGCTGCGAAATGGTCTGGCCATGGCCGATCGGCAGCGGCCGGTTCTCGTAGGCGTGCGGCTTTTGCGGGTCCGGCACGAACTCGTGGCGGGGCACCTGGCCCATCACGGCCATCACCCCGGGGGCGATGCCGTGGCTGCGGTTCGACGCGCCGGCGCCGGCGTGGATCGCGGCAATCTCGCTGACCATCTCCGCGCGCTGCTTCAGCCGTGCATCGTCGGCCGCGCGGCACAGCCCGGCCGATGCCATGGCGGCAACGGCGAGCAAGGCGAGAAAGACGATAGAGGGATAACGGGCGGACGGCTGCACGATGGGACCCCAGGGAGCCTACCGTCATCGTAGGCCATCGGCTGCGCAGGCGCCGGCAAGTGGCAAACGAGGCGCTTGCCGGGCCTCGCCGGTCCCGGGGCGGGCTAGCCCCCGATCAGCTTGAGGCCGGCCGGCAGCGCCTCGCCGAATACCCGTCCTTCGTCCGCGGCGTCGAGTTCGACCACCTCGCGCACCATCGCGATCCAGCCGGGCGGCGCGCTGGCGGCTTCCAGCCGGCGCACCACGTTCGCGCGCAGCTCGTCGGGCAGGTCGCGGGTGCGGTCGCCGGTCATGCGCGCGATCTGCACCGCGGCGAACGCGGCGGGCTCGACCTTTTTCCAGTCGAGCGCCAGGATGGCGTCCAGCCACTGGCCGGCGGTGTCGGCCGGCACCACGCTGTGCGCGCTGCCGTAGAACGGCATGCGCGCGCCGATACGGCCCACCGCCCACCAGCCCTGGTTGTTCTCGGACGGCTTGCGCAGCCGGGTCAGCAGCCAGCCGGCCAGCTCGGTCTTGGCGTCGACGGGCAGGCGCTCGAGCGAGCCGGCCAGCCGCACCATGTCGGCATAGCCGCCCCGGGTGGGCCCGGCCGGCTTCTTGAAGTGCACGCTGCCCGGTGGCTGCAGGTAGAAGGCCATGTCTTCCAGCAGGCGCAGCTGCGCGCTTTCGTCCAGCCCGCCGGCGGCGCGCCGCCACAGCGTCCACCACTCCGACCAGTTCTGGCTTTCGTTGACGTACTGGATGCCCTGGTCGTACTGCGACCACAGCTGCGCGACGCGCCATTCGTCGAGCGGGTAGCCAAAGCCGGGGCGCACGCAATAGCCTGCCAGGTTCAGCCACAGGCGCTCATGGTCCGCGGTGCGGCGGCGGCGCCTGGCGCGCTCCCACAAGGCGCCGAACAGCTCGCGCAGCAGCGCGCTGTCCCACTGCTCGCGCGCGCCCAGGATCTGCTCCAGCTGGGCGCGCAGGCGCTTGACCTCTTTCGGCCCGACCTCCTGCGAACGCGCGCCGAAGGTGCGGTCGATCAACTCCAGGGCCTGCGGCAGCGATGGGTGGGCCGTTGGCGCCGGCGGCGCCGCCGCGGCGTCGTTGCCGCGCAGCTGGAACTCCAGGCGCCAGCGCTGCGCGGCATCGTCGGTATTGATGCAATGGACTTCGAGCGTGCCGACCTCGGTCAGCGACGTGGTGATCTGCACCGGCGTTTCGCGCGGGCCGCCGGCGCCGCGCGTCGGCACCACGGTGGCGATCGGCGGCAGGCGCACGAAGTCGCCGCCGGACAGGTCGGTCAGCGCGCCGGGCTGGTAGGGCGTCTCGGCCACCGACGACACCAAGTGGAACTGCACCGGGTGGCCCAGCCGCAAGGCGAAGGTGCGGTCGCTGAGGTGGATCTCGTGGCCTTCCTCGGTGCCGCGCGGCAGCAGGCAGATGCCTTGCTGGCCCGCGGCGCCGTCGTCGAGCACCAGGAAATAGCTGCGCGCCGAGCCGCCGCCGATGCGCGGTGCCTGGCCGGCGCGAGCGCGCGCATACGCGACCGCGCCGCGGGCCACGGCAATGTCGGGATCGGCGTTGTGCAGGACCTGCAGCGGCGCGCCGCGCCAGCCGCCCAGCGTGTCGGCGATGCGGTCCGCCAGCGCCTGCGCGCGGAACACGCCGCCGTTGAGCAGCAGGGTGTCGGGCACCGGCAGGGCATCGTCCGGCGCGTCGTCCATGCCGAGCGCGGCACGGGCCTGCGCCGCGTGCTGGCCCAGGAAGGCGGCGATGTGGCGGGTCACGGCGGGATCGGCGGCATAGGGCAGGCCGAACTCGACGATGGCGCCGCGCGCGCGCCGCGGCCGTTCGCTGGCCGGCACCCTGGGGAAGAAGCCGTCGACCACCAGCTGCTCGACTTCCTGCCGCGTCACCTGCACCGAGCGCGCGCCGCCGACCAGCCGGGAGCCTGCGCCGAGCAGCGTCACGTTGACGGCATCGGGCGCATCCGCGCCCAGCAGCTGTTCCTTGGCAGCGCGGCAGCGCGCCACCAGCTGCGACAGGCTTGCCGCCGACAGGCGCGGCTGCGCCGGCGCGCTGTCGCCCAGGCGCCCCAGGCGCGCCTCGACCTGGTGCGCCAGCCCCAGGTCCATGTTGTCGCCGCCGAGCATCAGGTGGTTGCCTACACCGATGCGTGTCAGCTGCGGCTGCCCGTCCTGCATCGCCACGCGGATCAGCGTCAGGTCGGTGGTGCCGCCGCCGACGTCGCAGATCAGCACCAGCCGGGTTTGCGCAAGGTCCTGATCCAGGGTCTGGCGATGGTGGAACAGCCAGTCGTAGAGCGCGGCCTGCGGCTCTTCCAGCAGGCGCAGCGCGGGCAGGCCCGCGAGGCGCGCGGCTTCGAGCGTCAGCGCGCGCGCGCCCTCGTCGAACGACGCCGGCACGGTCAGCACCACGTCCTGCTGTTCGAGCGGCGCGTCGGGGAAGCGGTGGTTCCAGGCCGCGCAGACGTAGCCGAGATAGCTCGCGCTGGCGACCACCGGCGAGATCTTGTCGAGATCCTCCTCGCCGCCCCAGGGCAGGATCGGCGCGGTGCGGTCGACCGAGGCATGCGACAGCCAGCTCTTGGCGCTGGCCACCAGGCGGCCCGGCACCTGCGCGCCCAGCGTCGCCGCCAGGCGGCCGAATACGGTGCGGCGCGCGGCCGCGCTGGCGGCCGATTGCCAGGGCAGCTGCAGGTCATCACCATTGAGCTCGCCCGGCGCCGCGTGGTAGCGCACCGACGGCAGCAGCGGCCGGGCCGCGACCTCGCCCGGCGCGACCAGCTGGTCGATGTCGAACACGCGGATATCGTCGGAGCCGGCCCGGGCGTAGGCCACCACCGTGTTGCTGGTGCCAAGGTCGATGCCGACGATGTACTGTTTCATCGACTGCTTCATCGACTGTTTCAGCGCCGCTGCCGCGGCTTCAGGCATCGGCGTTGCCGCGCACGTCGAATTGCACCTTCCAGCGTTCGCCGCTGGCGCGCGGCACGGCCTCGAGTTCGAGCGTGCCGGCCTCGGTCACGCGCGCATGCAGCCTGACCGGCACCACTTCGCCGGCGGTGCGGCCTTCGGCGGGCAGCGTGGCCTGGATTTCCTCCAGTTCCTGCAGTTCCTCCGGCCCCCAGTAATCCAGCAGCGTGCCGACCTGGTCCTGCCGGCGCACCGAGGAGCCGAAGAAGCGAAAGTGCACCGGTTCACCGACTACCAGGCCGAATTCCTGCGGCGGCAGCTCGGCCTCGGTGCCTTCTTCCATGCCGAACGGGGCCACGCACAGCGCCTGGATCGGCGGCTCGAAGCCCGGCACCGCGGGCATCGACGATTCCACCGCGACGTAGTAGGCGCGCGCGGTGCCGCCGCGGATGCGCACGCCCTTGCCGCGCCGCACATAGCCGTAATAGGCGGCGCCGCGCGCCACCGCCAGGTCCAGCTCGGCGCCGTCGAGCAGGCGCGCCGGCGCCGCGCCCTCGGCGGCGAGCCAGCCGTTGAGCGTCTGCAGGATGCGCTCGACCAGCAGGCCGGACTTGAACACGCCGCCGTTGAACAGCACGGCGGTGGGGCGCAGGAAGCTGGCGCCTTCCGGCTGCGTGGCCTGCAGGCCTTCGATCTCGGCCAGCGCGCCCGCTTGCCGGCCCAGGAACGCCGCCAGGTGGCGCGTGATGGCCGCGTCCTGCGCGTACGGCAGGCCCAGCTGCGTCAGGCCGGCGCGGGCCCGGGTGACTGGGCGCGCCGCGGCGTCGACTTGCGGGAAGAACCCTTCGAGGATGGTCTGGGTCAGTTCGGCGCGGGTCAGCTCGGTGCGGATCGAGCCACCGATCAGCTTCGAACCGCGGCTGGGCACGACCAGCGGCACGGCATCGGCGGCGGGGTCGGTCAGCAGCGTTTCCTTGGCGGCGCGGCAGGCGTAGGTCAGCGCGCGCAGCTGCCACGGATCGGCCTGCGTGCCCTGCGCCGCCAGCTTGCGCGCCACCACGTGCGCCAGCGCCAGGTCCATGTTGTCGCCGCCCAGCAGGATGTGGTCGCCGACCGCGATGCGATGCAGCTCCAGGTTGCCGTCGCGCTCGATCACGGCGATCAGCGACAGGTCGGTGGTGCCGCCGCCGACATCGACCACCAGGATGATGTCGCCGACCTTGACCTGCTTGCGCCACTGGCCGGCGCTCTTCTGGATCCAGCTGTAGAGCGCGGCCTGCGGCTCCTCGAGCAGGGTCATGCGGGCATAGCCGGCCGCCGCGGCGGCCTCGGCGGTCAGCTCGCGCGCGGCAGGATCGAACGACGCTGGGATCGTCACGGTGACGTCCTGCTCGCCGAACGGTGCGTCGGGATGGGCCTGGTCCCACGCTTCACGCAGGTGCGTCAGGTAGCGCACCGAAGCCTCCAGCGGCGATACGCGCGGCACCTCCGGCGGCGCGTCGGCAGGCAGGATTGCCGCGCGGCGGTCGACGCCGGGATGGCACAGCCAGCTCTTGGCGCTGGACACCAGCCGGATCGGCGTGCCCGCGCCGCGGCTGCGCGCCATCTCGCCGACCGCGAAGTCGCGCGCGGCGCTCCACGGCAGGTTCAGGTCGCCCGGGGCCAGTTCGCTTTCGTGCGGCAGGTACAGGAACGAGGGCAGCAGGTCGAGGTCCTCGACCGCGCCGGGCGCGGTCAGCTGCGCGATCGGCAGCACGCGCTGGCTGGTGTTCTCGCCATCGCTGGCGGCAAGGTCGACATAGGAGACCGCGCTGTGGGTCGTGCCCAGGTCGATGCCGATGGCGTAGCGGGCCCCGCTCATAGCTCCACCTCGGCCGGGGCGATCACGCTCGCGTCGTGGCGCTCGGCCAGGCGCGGCAGGCGCACTTCCTCGACCTTCCAGCCGCGATGGCTGATGGCGCCATGGAACGGCGCGCTGCCGACCACGTTGCCGGTCAGGCGGATCGCGCTGGCGTCGAAGCCGTCGGCCAGGGTCACGCGGCTGCCCTCGGCTTCCTCGCGCACCGGGCGGATGGTGAAATGCTCGCGCAGCACCGCACGGCAGCCATCGTGCACCAGGCGCGCGGCGGCGCCGATCTCGGCGTCGGCATAGCGCGCGATGTCTTCCTCGACGAAATCGATGAAGCGGGCGTCGCGCTGCAGCAGTCCGAGCAATTGCAGCGCGGCCACCGGGCTGGCTTCCTTCAGCGCGGGCGCGGGCTCAGCAACCGGCGCCGGCGCGGGTGCCGTCACCGGGGCCGGCGCCGCCGCAGCGGCGGGCTCGCCCGCGCGCAGGCGCTTGATGCTGGCGGCCAGCTCGCGGTTGCCAAGGATTGCGAAGAACGTGCCCATGGCAAGCGAGAGCCTGCCAAAGAAAGAGAGGTTCGAGTCAGGCATGGATAACACTCCTCTGTGCGCGGAGGCGGGGGGACCGCTCAGGCGTCGCGCAGATAGGTGATCAACTGGTCCGCGCGGCTGGGATGCCGCAGCTTCTTCATCGCCTTGCTTTCGATCTGGCGGATGCGCTCGCGCGTGACGTCGAACTGCTTGCCGACTTCTTCCAGCGTGTAGTCGGTCGACATGTCGATGCCGAAGCGCATGCGCAGCACCTTGGCTTCGCGCGGCGACAGCTCGTCGAGCATCTCGCGCACCACCGCGCGCAGGCCGGCCTGCAGGGCGGCGTCGGCGGGCGTGGCGGTGTCCGAGTCGGCGATCATGTCGCCCAGGCTGGTGTCGCCGTCCTCGCCCACCGGGGTCTCCATCGACACCGGCTCCTTGGCGATCTTCATGATCGAGCGCACCTTGTCCTCGGTCATGTCCAGGCGCTCGGCCAGCACCGCCGGATCGGGCTCCTTGCCGGTCTGCTGCATGATCTCGCGCGACAGGCGGTTGAGCTTGTTGATCTGCTCGATCATGTGCACCGGCACGCGGATGGTGCGGGCCTGGTCGGCGATGGCACGCGTGACCGCCTGGCGCACCCACCACGTGGCGTAGGTCGAGAATTTCCAGCCGCGGCGGTATTCGAACTTGTCGACCGCCTTCATCAGGCCGATGTTGCCTTCCTGGATCAGGTCCAGGAACTGCATGCCGCGGTTGGTGTATTTCTTGGCGATCGAGATCACCAGGCGCAGGTTGGCCTGCGTCATTTCATGCTTGGCCTGGCGCATCTGGCGCTCGGCGGCCAGCATCTTGCGGTTGACGGTCTTCAGCTCGGCGAGCGGCAGCGCCGCGCGCGCCTGGATGTCGATCAGCTTCTGCTGGTGGGCTTCCAGGTCCGGCAGCGCGCGCGCGACCGCGGCGCTGTAGGGACGTCCTTCGGCGGCCAGCCCCTGGCCCCAGGCCAGGTTGGTTTCGTTGCCGGGGAAGCGCGCGATCACGTCCTCGCGCTCCATGCCGCAGCGATCGACCAGCAGCTGCACCACCTGGCGCTCGATCGCGCGCACCTCGTCGACCATGGACTGGACGTTGGCGCACAGGCGCTCGATGGTGCGGGCGGTAAAGCGGATCGTGCGCAGCTCTTCGCGCACCGCGTCGCGCGCGGCGGCAAAGGCCGGTGCGGCGGCGCGGCCGGCTTCGCTTTCGGCGCGCATGCGCTCGAACTGCTCGGCGACGCGCGCAAAGCGCTTCATGCACTCGTCGCGCAGCCGGGCCAGGTCGGCTTCGGCGCTTTGCTGGCCGCTGCTGCCTTCATCGGCGCTGTCGTCGTCGTCTTCGTCGGACTCGTCGGTGCTCTCGAGGCTGCTGTCGTCGGCGTCATCCGCGGCGGCGGCGGCCGGCTCGGCGATGGTCTCGTCGCTGAGGCCGTCGACCACGTCGTCGATGCCGATCTCGCTGGCGGCGACCTTGGCCGACAGCTCGAGGATGGTGGCGACGGTGAACGGGCACGCCGAGATCGCGTGGACCATGTTGTTCAGGCCTTCCTCGATGCGCTTGGCGATCTCGACTTCCTGCTTGCGCGTCAGCAGCGTGGCCGAGCTCATTTCGCGCATGTACATGCGCACCGGGTCGGTGGTGCGGCCGAACTCGGAATCGACCGTGGCCAGCGCGACCTCGGCTTCCTCTTCGGCCTGCTCGTCGGAGGCCACCACCGGGCCGTCGCTGAGCAGCAGGGTCTCGGCGTCCGGGGTCTGCTCGTAGATCTTCACGCCCATCTCGGCGAAGGTGCCGACGATGCTTTCCATCGCGGCCGTATCCGTGAAGTTCTCGGGCAGGTGGTCGCTGATGTCCGCGTGCGTCAGGTAGCCGCGCTGCCTGCCCAGCTGGATCAGCGCGCGCAGCTGCTGGCTGCGCGCGGCGGCTTCGGCCGTCGGATCAGTGTGTGCCGCGGCCGGGCTGGCCTGGCCGGTGTCCTTGACTGCTGCTCGTGTTTTGGCTGCCGTTCGTTGTGCGCCACTTGTCATTGACTGCTGTTTCCTTCGTGCATCGCGTTTCGACGGCAGTGCGCACGAGGGCGCGCGTGATTCCAACCTGCTGTCAAGGCTCGCGTGGGGTTCGGCGGGGGCGGGGCGGATAACCGTACGCCGCGGCCGTTTGAATAGGGGCCGCATATTCTACAGCCATTGTTGCGTCGCAGCAGGTTACGGGCCCGGAATGCGTGGCGGCTAGTCTGCCGGAATGCGGGGTATTTGCAACAGGATGCGCTGAAATGCGCGGCAGAAGCCGCTGCCGTGGCGGGAATTGCGAGGTCCGGGCGGACCGGCCGCTGCGTTACGGCCGCCAAGTGCCGCCTCAGGCATAGTCCAGCGGCAGCGCGGTGGTGTACTTGATCTGCTCCATCGCGAAGCTGGAGCTGACATCGGCCAGTTCGGCGCCCTGGATCAGCTTCTTGTAGACGCGGTCGTAGGCGGCGATATCGGGCACCACCACGCGCAGCAGGTAGTCGGTGTCACCGGCCATGCGATAGAACTCGGTCACTTCCGGGATCGACGACACCAGTCCGTGGAACTGCTTGAGCCATTTCACGTTGTGCTGGCTGGTGCGGACGGAGACGAACACGGTGACGCCGGCATTGAGCTTGGCGGCGTCGAGCAGCGCCACGCGCTTGCGGATCAGGCCGGCTTCCTCCAGCTTCTGGATGCGGCGCCAGCACGGCGTCGAGCTCAGGCCGACCCGTTCGCCGATTTCCGCCACCGGCAAGGTGGCGTCTTCCTGCAGCAGGGCGAGGATCTGTTTGTCGTAGCGGTCCATGGCGCGTGGCGGTCAGGTGAAGAGGGCGCGCCCGCACCAGGCGCGGAGCGGGGCGGTCAGGCGTCGGCGGGCACCAGCAGGTTCACGCCGGTCGCAATATGGTCGCGGCTGACCCCGTAGAGATGCAGGGAAACCGCGATCTCGTCGCTGGCGTTGCCGAGCGCGTGGATATGCTGCAGGCCGCCCGGCACGCTGAAGGTATCGCCCGCGCTGCGCGTGACGGTGTTGGCGTGGTGCGCGTGCCGGCTGGCGGGATCCCACCGGTAGTGCTGCTCGGTCAGCGTGCCGCGCAGCACCCGGTAGGCGCACCAGGTGCGGTGGCCATGCACCGGGCTGGCCTGGCCCGGGCGCCAGACCAGCACCATGGCGGAGAAGCGCTCCAGCGGATCGCCGTAGACCAGGTGCCGGGTATAGGTGTCGGCCGAGCCCAGCAAGGCCCCCGGCGGCAACGCCGCCAGCAGCGTGTCGGTGTCGGGCAGGTGCTGCGCAATGTGGCTGGCAACCAGGCGCGCGCTGTTGCTGAAGATGTCGGCGAGATCGAGCGCCAGCCGGTCGAGCGGGGCACCGGCCGGTCGCGCGGCGGTAACAGGGGAAGCAGTAACGGGGGAGGCGGTCGTCATGGCAGGCTTCGTCGGCTTGTTCTTGTCTATTCATGATAGGGACCGGCGGTAGCACAGGCATGCGAGTTGTCCTTCCAGGCAGGCTGGAATTGTAATGCTATTCCGGTATAGAGCGAATTATTGGAATTTTGTTCTAACGGGTCGCCGTTGGTGCGATAGCGCACGCGACGGGATGAGGGTTGCGGCCCGGTCGCGGCGAGGGCCTAGCCGCCCTCGTCCTTGGGCCAGAACGTGATCAGGATGTTGGACGGCGCCACGCCGTTGCTGTCGCGCGGCAGCGGGTCCGAGCGCTGCACCGCGCGCAGCACCGCGTTGTCCCAGCCGGCATTGCCGCTGGATTTGGCAAGCCGCGTCGACAGCAGCGAGCCGTCGGGGGCCATGTGCACGGCGACCACCGCCGCCGGATTGCCGGCGACGTCGTCGTTGAAGATGATGTTGGGCTTGACCCGCTGGCGCACGCGCTCGGCATAGCCCGACGACGGCCTCGCCGACGATCCGGAGCCGGCCCCGGTGTTGGCCGTGGCGCCGGCGCCGCCCGCCTGCGCGCGCAGGCGCGCCAGTTCGGCCTGGCGCTCGGCATTGCTGGCCTGGCGCTGCGCTTCCGCGGCCTTGCGTTGCGCCTCCTTGCGCGCCGCTTCGGCGCGGGCCTGGCTTTCGCGCTGCCGCTGCTGTTCGACCTCGCGTTCGGCCTCCCTGGCCTTGCGCTGCTTCTGCTGCAGCGAGATATCGGCGTCTTCTTCTTCGACCGGCTGCGGCGTCGGCGCCGGCTTGACGACGGGCTCGGGCGCGGTGGCCTCGGGCACGGGCTCCCACAGTTCCGCCGCGACCCCGGTGGGCACGGCATTGCGCCAGCGCACGCCGTAGTACAGCAGGGCCCCCAGCAGCAGGTGCATGAGCAGGGCCAGCAGGAAACAGGTCAGCGTGCGCCGCTCGCGCACGGGCTGGTAGGGAGAGGCGGCGGTCTGCATGGTCCTTGGATGCGGCGGAAACCAGGCCTTTTCATTCTATGAGGCGCAACCGCATCAACCAAGTGCAGGGCGGCACAGGCGGCGCCTGTCCGTGTCTCGCCAAAGGCCGGCAAGGCCGCGTCGGCTTCAGCCCCTGGTGAAGATTTCGAGGAAGTGCTTGCTGGGATCCTCGAAATAGATGCGCCGGCCACCGTCATCGGTACTGACCTCGCCGGGGCGGCGCCGGTACGGGTCGGCCCAGTAGGTGAGCTGGTGCGCGCGGACCCGGGCAAAACCGTGGTCGAACTCGGCATCGCTGACCAGGAAGGCATAGTGCTGCATGGCGATCTCGCCTTCCGCGTCCATGAAGTCAAGGGTCACGCCGTTGTCGAGCGCCACGCCGAGGAAGGGCCCGAACGGCTCGGCCGGCGGGCGGCCCAGCACCTCGCACAGGAAGTCGGCCGAGACCTGCTTGTCGTGAGAGAAGACGATGGTGTGGTTGAGCTGGATGGCCATGTCGCAATCTCCGTGCTGGGGATGAACGCCTCCTCCCAGCGTACAAGGATTTTGCGCGCCCCGCCCGGCGCACCGGTCAGCTGCCGTCCAGCTTCCTCAGCGCCGCGCCGACTTCGCCATGAAAGGCGCGCAGCGCCTCCAGCTCCAGATTCGCCGGCTGCAGCGCGGGCCACAGCAGGGCCACCATGCCCGCGGCGGTCTTGTCGATATCGACCTCGCGCTCGCGCGCGATGGCATCCCAGAGGATATGCTCCATCGGCCCCAGGATGGCGGAGCGCAACAGGCTCAGCGGCAGGTCGGCGCGAATCTCGCCATGTTCGCGGCCGCGCGCCAGCAGCTCCATCAGCGGCGCCGTATAGCGGCGCTGCAGCGGCACGAACTCCTGCCCCAGCTCCGGCCCCTTGGCCCGTCCCTCCGACAGCACCAGCGCGCACAGCCCGGTCCCCTGGATCAGGAACAGGCGCAGGTGCGTCTTCACGTAGAACGCCAGCTGCGCCCTGGTGCTCTGGTCGCGCGGCATGCCGCGCTCGACCGCGTCGATGATTTCGTCGTACCAGTCCTCGATGACCCGCACGCACAGCTTGCGCTTGCTCTGGAAGTACGTGAACACCGTGGCCTCGGACACGCCCAGGCGCTGGGCAATCTCGGTGGTGGTGGTCTTGTCGTAGCCCAGTTCGGCGAACACCTCGCGGCTGACGCGCAGGATGTCGCGGATGCGTTGTTCCGCCCTGGCCCCGGACGGGATCCGGCGGGTGGCGGCGTTGTCTTCCATGGTGGCGGTTTCCGGCAGGCGAAGGCACGAATGATAGGCCGCATCCCCGGCAGGGCGCGGAACTGCGGCAGCGCGGACCGGCGGTGGCCGCGCACTGCCGTCACATCGTACCCCATTCTGGCGCGAAGTTGAGTAAGCCTCAAATTAATGTTGAATTTTCCCGGCAGCCCGTATACCTTTTCGTCATTCCGATGTGATGAGACCGAAGTCGATGGACCATCCGGCAGCACTCACAGCAGCTTCACGGGGTTAACCCGGACTGGGCCAATCACCCCGGCGATATTCGCGATCTTGAGTTACGCTCAACTCAAGTCGAAACCGAGCGCTTTGGAGACAACAATGAAGATGCAGGGAGAGCCGCTTCCCACCATTCTGCCGATCGGCGGGCTGTCGCACGTCCGTGGCGACACCAGCATTGCGCTATCCGAGCAGACCGTGCCGGCGCTGCTGGCGCAGACCGTGGCAGCATTCCCGGAACGCGAGGCCGTGGTCTTTCGCGAGCAGGGCGTGCGCTGGAACTGGCGCGAGTTTGCCGAAGCCATCGATGCGCTGGCGGCCGGGCTGCATGCGCTTGGGCTGGTCCGGGGCGATCGCGTCGGCATCTGGGCGCCCAACCGGGTGGAGTGGCTGGTGACGCAGTTCGCCACGGCCCGGCTGGGTCTGGTACTGGTCAACATCAATCCGGCGTACCGGCTGGCGGAGCTGGAGTACGCGCTGAACAAGGTCGGCGTCAAGGCGGTCGTTGCCGCCGAGGCCTTCAAGACCTCGCGCTACCTCGACATGCTGCAGGCGCTGGCGCCGGAACTGGCCACCAGTGCACCGGGCGCGCTGCAGGCCGCGCGGCTGCCGTCGCTGCGCTGGGTGATCCGCATGGGCGAGGGCGACACGCCCGGCATGATCCGCTATGCGGAGGTGCTGGCGCGGGGCGCCGGCGTGGCGCGAGAGGAACTCGACCGCATCACGGCGCAACTCGACCGCCATGATGCGATCAACGTGCAGTTCACCAGCGGCACCACCGGCGCACCCAAGGGCGCCACGCTGACGCATCGCAATATCGTCAACAACGCGCGCTTTATCGCCATGGCGATGCGCTTCTCCGAGCAGGACAAGCTGTGCATCCCGGTGCCGTTCTACCACTGCTTCGGCATGGTGCTGTCGGTGCTGGCGTGTGTGTCGACTGGCGCGGCGATGGTGTTCCCGGGCGAGGCCTTCGACCCCGAGGCCACCATGCGCGCGGTCAGCGAAGAGCGCTGCACCGCGCTGCACGGCGTGCCGACGATGTTTATCGCGCAGCTGGACCATCCGCGTTTCGCCGACTACGACTTCTCCTCGCTGCGCACCGGCATCATGGCCGGCTCGCCATGCCCGATCGAAACCATGAAGCGGGTGGTGGCGCAGATGCATATGTCCGAGGTGACCATCGCCTATGGCATGACCGAGACCAGCCCGGTGTCGTTCCAGAGCAGCACCACCGATCCGCTCGACAAGCGCACCACCACGGTGGGCCGGGTCCAGCCGCACCTGGAGGTCAAGATCGTCGATGCCAGCGGCGCCACCGTGCCGGTGGGCGAGAAAGGCGAGCTATGCACGCGCGGCTATTCGGTGATGCTGGGCTACTGGGACGACGAGGCCCGCACCGCCGAAGCCATCCGCGACGGCTGGATGCACACCGGCGACCTGGCCACCATTGACGAAGAGGGCTACTGCAATATCGTCGGCCGCGTCAAGGACATGCTGATTCGCGGCGGCGAGAACATCTACCCGCGCGAGATCGAGGAATTCCTGTTCCGCCATCCCAAGGTCCAGGCGGTACAGGTGTTCGGCGTGCCCGATGCCAAGTACGGCGAGGAGGTGTGCGCGTGGATCGTGCTGAAGCCGGGCGAGAGCGCCACCGAAGACGAGATCCGCGCGTTCTGCCGCGACCAGATCGCGCACTACAAGATTCCGCGCTACATCCGCTTTGTCGACGAGATGCCGCTGACCGTGACCGGCAAGGTGCAGAAGTTCGTGATGCGCGACCAGATGGTGCGCGAGCTGAACCTCGATGAATCCAGGACGGCTTGAACGCAGCGCCCGAGAGATAACCCTACACAACCGATAACCGACTGCCCGAGGCCCCTATGGCGGTAATTGAAACCAAGCTGAACGCCCGCTCCGAGTCGTTCAGGACCAATGCGCAGGCAATGCAGGATCTGGTTGCCGACCTGCAGGCAAAGATCGCCAAGCTGGCCGAAGGCGGCGGCGCGGCCGCGCGCGACAAGCACCTGGCGCGCGGCAAGCTGCTGCCGCGCGAGCGCGTGCAGCAGCTGCTCGACCCGGGCACGCCGTTCCTGGAGCTGTCGCAGCTGGCGGCGTACGACATGTACGACGATGCCGCGCCCGGCGCCGGCATCATCACCGGCATCGGCCGCGTCGCCGGGCAGGAATGCGTGATCGTCTGCAACGACGCCACCGTCAAGGGCGGCACGTATTACCCGATGACGGTCAAGAAGCATGTGCGCGCGCAGGAGATCGCCGAAGAGAACCACCTGCCGTGCATCTACCTGGTCGATTCCGGCGGCGCCAACCTGCCCAACCAGGACGAAGTGTTCCCCGACCGGGACCACTTCGGCCGCATCTTCTACAACCAGGCCAACCTGTCCAAGCGCGGCATCCCGCAGATCGCGGTGGTGATGGGCTCGTGCACCGCGGGCGGCGCCTACGTGCCGGCGATGAGCGACGAGTCGATTATCGTCAAGAACCAGGGCACCATCTTCCTGGGCGGCCCGCCGCTGGTGAAGGCCGCCACCGGCGAGGAAGTCAGCGCGGAAGACCTGGGCGGCGCCGACGTGCATACGCGCCTGTCCGGCGTGGCCGACTACTTCGCGCAGAACGACCACCATGCGCTGAGCCTGGCGCGCAATATCGTGCAGCACCTGAACCGGCGCAAGCCGGACCAGATCCGGCTGCACGAGCCGGTCGAGCCGCTGTATCCGGTGGAAGAGCTGTATGGCGTGATCCCGACCGATACGCGCAAGCCGTACGATGTGCGCGAGGTGATCGCGCGCCTGGTCGACGGCTCCGAGTTCGACGAGTTCAAGGCACGCTACGGCACCACGCTGGTCTGCGGCTTCGCGCGCATCTGGGGCTATCCGGTCGGCATCGTCGCCAACAACGGCATCCTGTTTTCGGAGTCGGCGCTCAAGGGCGCGCACTTTATCGAGCTGTGCTGCCAGCGCAAGATCCCGCTGGTGTTCCTGCAGAACATCACCGGCTTCATGGTCGGGCGCAAGTACGAGAACGAGGGCATCGCGCGCAACGGCGCCAAGATGGTGACGGCGGTGGCGACCGCGCAGGTGCCCAAGTTCACGGTGATCATCGGCGGCTCGTTCGGCGCCGGCAACTACGGCATGTGCGGGCGCGCGTATTCGCCGCGCTTCCTGTGGATGTGGCCGAACGCGCGCATCTCGGTGATGGGCGGCGAGCAGGCCGCGAGCGTGCTGGCGACGGTGCGCCGCGATGGCATCGAAGCAAAGGGCGGAAAGTGGAGCGCGGAGGAAGAGGACGCCTTCAAGCAGCCTATCCGCGACCAGTACGAGCACCAGGGCCACCCGTACTACGCCAGCGCGCGGCTGTGGGACGACGGCGTGATCGATCCCGCGCAGACGCGCACGGTGCTGGGGCTGGGCCTGTCGGCCAGCCTCAATGCGCCGATCGACGAGATGAAGTTCGGCGTGTTCCGCATGTAATCGTGGCATGTCACAACGACTAGGAAGCTCAATGTTCAACAAGATCCTGATCGCCAACCGCGGTGAAATCGCCTGCCGCGTGGCCGCCACCTGCCGCCGGCTGGGCATCCGCACCGTCGCGGTGTATTCCGATGCCGACGCCGAGGCGCGCCACGTCGCCTTCTGCGACGAGGCCGTGCATATCGGCGGCGCCGCCGCGCGCGACAGCTACCTGCGCGCCGACCACATCATCGAGATGGCCAAGGAGACCGGCGCCCAGGCTATCCACCCGGGCTACGGCTTCCTGTCCGAGAACGAAGCCTTCGCCGAGGCCTGCGCCGCGGCGGGGCTGGTCTTTATCGGCCCGCCGGCGTCCGCCATCCACGCGATGGGCAGCAAGAGCGCGGCCAAGCAGCTGATGGAAAAGGCGTCGGTGCCGCTGGTGCCGGGCTACCACGGCGAGGACCAGGACCCGGCGCTGCTGCGGCGCGAGGCCGACCGCATCGGCTATCCGGTGCTGCTCAAGGCCAGCGCTGGCGGCGGCGGCAAGGGCATGCGCGTGGTCGAGTCCGGCGACGGCTTCGAGGCCGCGCTGGCGTCGGTCAAGCGCGAGGCCAGCGCCAGCTTCGGCGACGACAAGGTGCTGGTCGAGAAGTACCTGACGCGCCCGCGCCATATCGAGATCCAGGTGTTCGCCGACACCCACGGCAATTGCGTCTACCTGTTCGAGCGCGACTGCTCGGTGCAGCGGCGCCACCAGAAGGTGCTGGAGGAAGCGCCGGCGCCCGGCATGACCGAGGAGCGTCGCCGCGCCATGGGCGAGGCAGCGGTGGCCGCGGCAAAAGCCGTCGGGTACGTGGGCGCCGGTACGGTCGAGTTCATCGCCAACCAGGACGGCTCGTTCTACTTCATGGAGATGAACACGCGCCTGCAGGTCGAGCATCCGGTCACCGAGATGATCACCGGTCAGGACCTGGTCGAATGGCAGCTGCGCGTTGCCGCCGGCGAAGCGCTGCCGCTGACGCAGGACCAGCTGCGCATCGACGGCCATGCGCTGGAGGCGCGCATCTACGCGGAGAACCCCGACAAGCAGTTCCTGCCGTCCACCGGCACGCTGCGCTTCCTGCGCACGCCGCCGGCGGTGCAGTTCATGCGCGGCGAGGATGCCCACGGCCCGGCCGGCGTGCGCATCGACGCCGGCGTGCGCGAGGGCGACACCATCAGCCCGTTCTATGACCCGATGATCGCCAAGCTGATCGTCTGGGGCAAGGACCGCGACGAGGCGCTGGCGCGCATGCGCCAGGCGCTCGCGGCCTACCACGTAGTGGGGCTGTCGACCAACGTGGCGTTCCTGCAGCGGCTGGTGAAGTCGGAGGCGTTCCGTACCGCCGATCTCGACACCGGCCTGATCGAGCGCAACGAGGCGGTCCTGTTCCCGCCGCCCGCGCCGGTCGGCATGGAAGTGATCGCGCTGGCGGTGGCTGCGCTGCTGGCGCGTGAGAGCCAACAGCGCCGCATCGATGCCGCCGACCAGCACTCGCCGTGGACCCAAGCCGGGGCCTGGCGGCTGAACGGCGGCGCGTCGCGCAGGCTGCGCTTCGGCTACGGCGAGCAGGTGCTCGACGTGAAGCTGGACAGCAACGAGCGCGGCAGCACGCTGAGCTACGCCGACCAGGCCGCGCCCTTTGCCTATACCTGCCAGGCCGACGATATCCGCGTCAACCTCGGCACGCGGCGTGCGCACGGGCAGGTCCACCTGGATGGCGACGAGTTTCACGTGTTCCATGGCGGCCGCCACGCCACGCTGGCGTGGCTCGATCCGCTCGCGCATGCCGGCGAGGCCGAAGGCGAGGGCGGCAAGCTGACCGCGCCGATGCCGGGCAAGGTCATCGCCGTGATGGTCGAGGCCGGCAGCACGGTTGCGCGCGGCGCGCCGCTGCTGGTGATGGAGGCGATGAAGATGGAGCACACCATCTGCGCCCCCGCCGACGGTGTCGTCAGCGAAGTGCTCTACGGTATCGGCGAGCAGGTTGCCGAAGGCGCGCAACTGCTCGCGTTCAGCGACTGACGGCGGCGACTCACGGCGCCGGGTCGGTGCTATCCTGCTGCCTCGAATCCATTGGGCCGAGGCCGGGAGGACGGTATGACCATGACGCTTTACTACAACCCCCAGAGCCGCGCGTCGGTGGCGCGCTGGATGCTGGAGGAGGTTGGCGCGGACTACGCGTTGCAGCACATCGATATCGCCAAGGGGGAAAGCCGGGCGCCGGCTTTCCTGGCGATCAATCCGATGGGCAAGATCCCCACGCTGGTGCTGGACGACGGCACCGTGCTGACCGAGAACGGCGCGATCATCGCCTGGCTCGCCGATGCCTATCCGAAAGCCGGGCTGATGCCGCCGCCGGGCTCGTCCGCGCGCGGCACGGTGCTGCGGTGGCTGTTCTTCTGCGGCAGCTGCTTCGAGCCGGCGCTGACCGACCGCATGATGCGTGCCCAGGCGCCGCTGCCGAAGCAAACCGTCGGCTGGGGCGACTATGACGAAGTCATCGACGCCATCGAAAAAGCCCTGTCCCCGGGACCCTTCGTGCTCGGCGAAAGCTTCAGCGCCGCCGACGTCTATCTGGGCGCGTCGCTGGCGTGGGCCGGGCAGTTCGGTGCGCCGCGCGTCCGCGAAAGCCGCTCCATCCAGGACTACGTCGGGCGCATCACCGCGCGCGACGCCTTCGTGCGCGCGGCCAAAGGCTAGCGATACCGGCGTGCTTCGGGCGCTGCATGCCGGCGGGCGTCCCGTCGGTGTGACGCCGCCACGGCCTGCATTGCCCCCCGGAGTGTGAGACATTGGAGTCCCGGCCAGCGGCGCCGGTCGCAATGGCACGCTGGTCCACCTGGCGCCGGTCTCCGGCGCCGTGCCTTCAAGGAGACGCAACATGCCTGGCAAGAACACCATCTGCTTGTGGTACGACCGCGATGCGCTGGACGCGGCGAACTTCTATGCCAAGACCATTCCCGACAGCGCAGTCGGCGCCGTGATGCGCGCACCGGGCGACTATCCGGATGGCAAGGAGGGCGATGTGCTGACGGTCGAGTTCACCGTCGCCGGGATCCCGTGTGTCGGGTTGAACGGAGGGCCGCACTTCAAGCACAGCGAGGCCTTCTCGTTCCAGATCGCGACCGACGACCAGGCCGAGACCGACCGGCTATGGGACGCCATCGTCAGCAACGGCGGCCAGGAAAGCGACTGCGGCTGGTGCAAGGACCGCTGGGGCCTGTCGTGGCAGATCACGCCGCGCGCGCTGCTGGCGGCGATCACCGACCCGGACCGCGCCGCGGCCAAGCGCGCCTTCGACGCGATGATGACGATGCGCAAGATCGACATCGCCACCATCGAGGCGGCAAGGCGGGGCACAGCGCCGGGTTGAGGCAGCGCGCGGCTGACCCGGCGGTGCGCGGCGTAGCGGTCGGCTTGCGTGCGCCAGCATCGCGCGAATTTCCATTCCTGTTTCTGCAACGTGGCACTTCAGCAAGGCTTCATCCTGACCCGGCACTGGCGCGATACGCCAGGTGGAACCGAAGTCGAATTCTGGCTGGCGACGGATGACGGGCCACGCCTGCTGCGGCTGGCGCCGCAGCCATCGGTCGCCTTTGTGCCGCAGGTGCAGCGCGAGCGTGCGGAGGCACTGCTGTCGCGCGAGCGCGGGGTCGAGCTGCGCCCGCTGGCGCTGTGCGATTTCCAGCGCAGGCCGGTGCTGGGGCTGTACTGCGCCCAGCAACGGCAGCTGATCCAGTTGGCCAGAACGCTGCGCGATGCCGGCGTCGACGTGTATGAAGCCGATATCCGGCCGCCGGAGCGCTACCTGATGGAGCGCTTCATCACCGCGCCGGTGTGGTTCGACGGCGAGCCGGATGGCGCCGGCGTGCTGCGCAACGCGCAGATGAAGCCGTCGGCCGACTACCGGCCGGCGCTGCGCCTGGTGTCGCTCGATATCGAAACCAGTGCGGCGGGCGAGCTCTATTCGATCGCGCTCGAAGGCTGCGGCCAGCGCCAGGTTTACGTGCTGGGGCCGGCGCCGCAAACGCCGGTCGAGGTCGATTTCTCGCTGACCTACTGCGCCACCCGGCCCGAATTGCTGCAGCGGCTTAACCAGTGGCTGGCCGACCACGATCCCGATGCGATCATTGGCTGGAACCTGGTGCAGTTCGACCTGCGCGTGTTGCAGGAGCAGGCGCGCCGGTTCCAGGTGCCGCTGCGGCTGGGGCGCGGCGGCACGGAAATGGAATGGCGCGAGCACAACGCGCAGCAGCACTTCTTCGCCAGCGCGCCGGCGCGCCTGATCATCGACGGCATCGAGGCGCTGCGCTCCGCGACATGGAGCTTTCCATCGTTCAGCCTCGAAGCGGTGGCGCAAGCGCTGCTGGGAGAGGGCAAGGCGATCGACAATCCGTACGACCGCATGGATGCCATCGACCGCATGTTTGCCCATGACAAGCCGGCGCTGGCGCGCTACAACCTGCGCGACTGCGAGCTGGTGACGCGCATCTTCGGGAAGACCGAACTGCTGCCGTTCCTGCTCGAGCGCGCCACGGTCACGGGCTTGCCGGCCGACCGCAGCGGCGGCTCGGTGGCGGCATTCACGCACCTCTACATGCCGCTGATGCATCGCCAGGGCTTCGTCGCGCCCAACCTCGGCGAGAAGGCGCCCGAGGCCAGCCCGGGCGGATTCGTGATGGACTCGCGCCCCGGATTGTATGAGTCCGTACTGGTGCTGGACTACAAGAGCCTGTATCCGTCGATCATCCGCACCTTTCTGATCGATCCGGTCGGCCTGGTCGAAGGGCTGGCGCATCCGGACGATGCCGATGCGGTGCCGGGCTTCCGCGGCGCGCGGTTTTCGCGGACCAAACATTGCCTGCCGGCCATCGTGGCACGGGTGTGGCAGGGGCGCGAGGCCGCCAAGCGCGACGGCAACAAGCCGCTGGCGCAGGCGCTCAAGATCATCATGAACGCGTTCTACGGCGTGCTCGGCTCCAGCGGCTGCCGCTTCTTCGATGCGCGGCTGGCGTCGTCGATCACCATGCGCGGGCACGAGATCATGCGGCAGACCCGGGCGCTGATCGAGGCGCGCGGCTACGAGGTGATCTACGGCGACACCGACTCCACCTTCGTCTGGCTGCGCCGCGCGCGCACGGAAGCCGACGCCGCGCAGATCGGGCGCAGCCTGGTGGCCTACGTCAACGACTGGTGGCGCGACCACCTGTGGCAGACCTACGGGCTGGAGAGCGCGCTCGAGCTGCAGTTCGAGACCCATTTCCGGCGCTTCCTGATGCCGACGATCCGCGGCGCCGATATGGGCAGCAAGAAGCGCTATGCCGGCCAGGTGGAGCGGCCGGACGGCAGGCGCGAGATGGTTTTCAAGGGGCTGGAGACCGTGCGCACGGACTGGTCGCCGCTGGCCCAGCGTTTCCAGCAGACGCTCTACGAAAAAGTGTTCAACCGCGAGCCGTATGCGGAGTATGTGCGCGACATCGTGCGCCGCACGCTGGCCGGGGAACTGGACGAGGAACTGGTCTACCGCAAGCGGTTGCGGCGCCGGCTCGAGGAGTACCGGCGCAACGTGCCGCCGCATGTGCGCGCCGCGCGCCTTGCCGACGACTATAACGAGCGCCATGGGCGTCCGCGCCAGTATCAGCATGGCGGCTGGATCAGCTATGTGATGACGGTGGCAGGGGCTGAACCGCTGGAAGTGCGGACCGCGCCGATCGACTATGGCCACTACGTGACCCGGCAGCTGCAGCCGATTGCAGACGCAATCCTGCCGTTTCTGGACGATGACTTCGAGACGCTGTTGTCGGGGCAGATGGCGCTGTTTCCGTAGGGGCGGAAAAGTGCCGTTGCCAGCGCTTTCGATAATCCTAGGAAAAAGGCTTGCCAGGCCGACGCCCGAGGCATTAAGATTCGCCCCCTCGTTCGCACGGCAAGGTGCAACGGGGCGGAACGGCGCGCAAGTATTGACTCGAAAGAGGGCGTCCAGCGCAATAAAGAATTTTTCGAAATCAGTTGCTTAATCGAAAAAATTTCTTTAAAGTCTCGTTCCTTCGCTGCTGACAACGCAGCGCGCTGAACGGCAAAGCCGGGCGGCGAAGTTCTTTAACAAACAAACAACCGATAAGTGTGGGCGCTTGATAGCGGATGCGAAAGACTTCGGTCTTTTAGCTTAAAAGTTATACAGTGCTCGCACAGCAAAACGTGACTGGATCTTCGGATCTGGTCAGTCAGTTTTCTGAGAGTGAGCGACCGCTCGAAAGAGCGAGGGTCTTCGGACCCATACAGAGATTGAACTGAAGAGTTTGATCCTGGCTCAGATTGAACGCTGGCGGCATGCCTTACACATGCAAGTCGAACGGCAGCGCGGGCTTCGGCCTGGCGGCGAGTGGCGAACGGGTGAGTAATACATCGGAACGTGCCCTGTCGTGGGGGATAACTAGTCGAAAGATTAGCTAATACCGCATACGACCTGAGGGTGAAAGCGGGGGACCGCAAGGCCTCGCGCGATAGGAGCGGCCGATGTCTGATTAGCTAGTTGGTGGGGTAAAGGCCTACCAAGGCGACGATCAGTAGCTGGTCTGAGAGGACGATCAGCCACACTGGGACTGAGACACGGCCCAGACTCCTACGGGAGGCAGCAGTGGGGAATTTTGGACAATGGGGGCAACCCTGATCCAGCAATGCCGCGTGTGTGAAGAAGGCCTTCGGGTTGTAAAGCACTTTTGTCCGGAAAGAAATGGCCTGGGCTAATACCCTGGGTCGATGACGGTACCGGAAGAATAAGCACCGGCTAACTACGTGCCAGCAGCCGCGGTAATACGTAGGGTGCGAGCGTTAATCGGAATTACTGGGCGTAAAGCGTGCGCAGGCGGTTTGATAAGACAGGCGTGAAATCCCCGAGCTCAACTTGGGAATGGCGCTTGTGACTGTCAGGCTAGAGTATGTCAGAGGGGGGTAGAATTCCACGTGTAGCAGTGAAATGCGTAGAGATGTGGAGGAATACCGATGGCGAAGGCAGCCCCCTGGGACGTCACTGACGCTCATGCACGAAAGCGTGGGGAGCAAACAGGATTAGATACCCTGGTAGTCCACGCCCTAAACGATGTCAACTAGTTGTTGGGGATTCATTTCTTCAGTAACGTAGCTAACGCGTGAAGTTGACCGCCTGGGGAGTACGGTCGCAAGATTAAAACTCAAAGGAATTGACGGGGACCCGCACAAGCGGTGGATGATGTGGATTAATTCGATGCAACGCGAAAAACCTTACCTACCCTTGACATGCCACTAACGAAGCAGAGATGCATTAGGTGCCCGAAAGGGAAAGTGGACACAGGTGCTGCATGGCTGTCGTCAGCTCGTGTCGTGAGATGTTGGGTTAAGTCCCGCAACGAGCGCAACCCTTGTCTCTAGTTGCTACGAAAGGGCACTCTAGAGAGACTGCCGGTGACAAACCGGAGGAAGGTGGGGATGACGTCAAGTCCTCATGGCCCTTATGGGTAGGGCTTCACACGTCATACAATGGTGCGTACAGAGGGTTGCCAACCCGCGAGGGGGAGCTAATCCCAGAAAACGCATCGTAGTCCGGATCGTAGTCTGCAACTCGACTACGTGAAGCTGGAATCGCTAGTAATCGCGGATCAGCATGCCGCGGTGAATACGTTCCCGGGTCTTGTACACACCGCCCGTCACACCATGGGAGTGGGTTTTGCCAGAAGTAGTTAGCCTAACCGCAAGGAGGGCGATTACCACGGCAGGGTTCATGACTGGGGTGAAGTCGTAACAAGGTAGCCGTATCGGAAGGTGCGGCTGGATCACCTCCTTTCAGAGCGTGCAGCCAACGTTGAGCGTCCACACTTATCGGTAGCTTGTTGGTTAAGGCCTGGTGGCCAAATGAAAGCACTTGTCTGAGTGTTTCCATTTGGCATTGCCAAGCGATCCGATGGATCGTCTGCTCTTTAAAAATATGGGATGTAGTAAAGGTGTCGCGAGCGTTGATGAGACGCTGCAGTACAAACGCGATACCGGGTTGTGATTGTATCAACCAAATGTATTTTAAAGTGATCGAAAGATGACTTGGAATACGGCACAAATGCGAGAACTCAACCTGTAGCGACTGTTTCGAGCGATCGAGACACACTCGTTATAGGGTCAAGCGAACAAGTGCATGTGGTGGATGCCTTGGCGATCACAGGCGATGAAGGACGCGGTAGCCTGCGAAAAGCTTCGGGGAGCTGGCAAACGAGCTTTGATCCGGAGATGTCCGAATGGGGAAACCCGGCCCGAATGGGTCATCCCACACTGAATTCATAGGTGTGGGAAGCGA
This sequence comes from Cupriavidus nantongensis, assembly GCF_041726985.1. Classification (GTDB taxonomy): domain Bacteria; phylum Pseudomonadota; class Gammaproteobacteria; order Burkholderiales; family Burkholderiaceae; genus Cupriavidus; species Cupriavidus nantongensis_A. The sequence continues at coordinate 1,659,981 of NZ_CP168303.1, forward strand.
ACGCGGCGAACTGAAACATCTAAGTAGCTGCAGGAACAGAAATCAACCGAGATTCCCAAAGTAGTGGCGAACGAAATGGGAAGAGCCTTGTACTCTTTAGCAGTGGTGTTAGCAGAACGGGATGGAAAGCCCGGCCATAGCAGGTGATAGCCCTGTATGCGAAAACACGATTGTGGAACTAGGTGTACGACAAGTAGGGCGGGACACGTGAAATCCTGTCTGAAGATGGGGGGACCATCCTCCAAGGCTAAATACTCGTGATCGACCGATAGTGAACCAGTACCGTGAGGGAAAGGCGAAAAGAACCCCGGGAGGGGAGTGAAATAGATCCTGAAACCGCATGCATACAAACAGTCGGAGCCCTTTCGGGGGTGACGGCGTACCTTTTGTATAATGGGTCAGCGACTTACATTCAGTGGCAAGCTTAACCGATTAGGGAAGGCGTAGCGAAAGCGAGTCCGAACAGGGCGTTGAGTCGCTGGGTGTAGACCCGAAACCAGATGATCTATCCATGGCCAGGTTGAAGGTGCGGTAACACGTACTGGAGGACCGAACCCACTAACGTTGAAAAGTTAGGGGATGAGCTGTGGATAGGGGTGAAAGGCTAAACAAATCTGGAAATAGCTGGTTCTCTCCGAAAACTATTTAGGTAGTGCCTCGTGTCTCACCTTCGGGGGTAGAGCACTGTCATGGTTGGGGGGTCTATTGCTGATTACCCCGCCATAGCAAACTCCGAATACCGAAGAGTGCAATCACGGGAGACAGACATCGGGTGCTAACGTCCGGTGTCAAGAGGGAAACAACCCAGACCGCCAGCTAAGGTCCCCAAATATAGCTAAGTGGGAAACGAAGTGGGAAGGCTAAAACAGTCAGGAGGTTGGCTTAGAAGCAGCCACCCTTTAAAGAAAGCGTAATAGCTCACTGATCGAGTCGTCCTGCGCGGAAGATGTAACGGGGCTAAGCTATATACCGAAGCTGCGGACGCGTGCGTTCCTTTAAGTGCACCAAGCTTGTCGATGCGCAGCATCGACAAAGCCACCAACAATGATCGATGGTGGTCGTGCTAGTGGATTTAAAGGAGCGCACGCGTGGTAGGAGAGCGTTCTGTAAGCCTGTGAAGGTGTCTTGTAAAGGATGCTGGAGGTATCAGAAGTGCGAATGCTGACATGAGTAGCGATAAAGGGGGTGAAAGGCCCCCTCGCCGTAAGCCCAAGGTTTCCTACGCAACGTTCATCGGCGTAGGGTGAGTCGGCCCCTAAGGCGAGGCAGAGATGCGTAGCTGATGGGAAGCAGGTTAATATTCCTGCACCGTCGTATGATGCGATGGGGGGACGGATCGCGGAAGGTTGTCCGGGTGTTGGAAGTCCCGGTCCCTGTAGTGGAGAAGGCGCTTAGGCAAATCCGGGCGCGTAATTCAAGGCTATGGGGCGAGCGGCCTAGTGCTGCGAAGCAATTGGAAGTGGTTCCAAGAAAAGCCTCTAAGCTTCAGTCATACGAGACCGTACCGCAAACCGACACAGGTGGGCGAGATGAGTATTCTAAGGCGCTTGAGAGAACTCGGGAGAAGGAACTCGGCAAATTGGTACCGTAACTTCGGGATAAGGTACGCCCTGGTAGCTTGACTGGCCTGCGCCAGAAGGGTGAAGGGGTTGCAATAAAATGGTGGCTGCGACTGTTTAATAAAAACACAGCACTCTGCAAACACGAAAGTGGACGTATAGGGTGTGACGCCTGCCCGGTGCCGGAAGATTAAATGATGGGGTGCAAGCTCTTGATTGAAGTCCCGGTAAACGGCGGCCGTAACTATAACGGTCCTAAGGTAGCGAAATTCCTTGTCGGGTAAGTTCCGACCTGCACGAATGGCGTAACGATGGCCACACTGTCTCCTCCCGAGACTCAGCGAAGTTGAAGTGTTTGTGATGATGCAATCTCCCCGCGGCTAGACGGAAAGACCCCATGAACCTTTACTGTAGCTTTGCATTGGACTTTGAACCGATCTGTGTAGGATAGGTGGGAGGCTTTGAAGCGTGGACGCCAGTTCACGTGGAGCCGTCCTTGAAATACCACCCTGGTTTGTTTGAGGTTCTAACCTTGGCCCGTGAATCCGGGTCGGGGACAGTGCATGGTAGGCAGTTTGACTGGGGCGGTCTCCTCCCAAAGTGTAACGGAGGAGTTCGAAGGTACGCTTGGTACGGTCGGACATCGTACCTAAAGTGCAATGGCAAAAGCGTGCTTAACTGCGAGACCGACAAGTCGAGCAGGTGCGAAAGCAGGACATAGTGATCCGGTGGTTCTGAATGGAAGGGCCATCGCTCAACGGATAAAAGGTACTCTGGGGATAACAGGCTGATACCGCCCAAGAGTTCATATCGACGGCGGTGTTTGGCACCTCGATGTCGGCTCATCTCATCCTGGGGCTGTAGCCGGTCCCAAGGGTATGGCTGTTCGCCATTTAAAGAGGTACGTGAGCTGGGTTTAAAACGTCGTGAGACAGTTTGGTCCCTATCTGCCGTGGGCGTTGGAATCTTGACGGGGGCTGCTCCTAGTACGAGAGGACCGGAGTGGACGTACCGCTGGTGTACCTGTTGTCTCGCCAGAGGCATCGCAGGGTAGCTATGTACGGAAGAGATAACCGCTGAAAGCATCTAAGCGGGAAACTCGCCTGAAGATGAGGATTCCCTGGAGGCTTGACCTCCTTGAAGGGTCGTTCGAGACCAGGACGTTGATAGGCTGGGTGTGGAAGCGCAGTAATGCGTTAAGCTAACCAGTACTAATTGCCCGTAAGGCTTGATCCTATAACCAGTGTGTTTCACACGGGTAGAGCGATCGCCTTGTGCCTCGATACACGCACAACCAACACTACATCCCGATTCGTGACGCTGTCCACAGACAGCGCCACAACCCCTCATGCCTGGTGACCATAGCGAGCTGGAACCACCCCTTCCCATCCCGAACAGGACCGTGAAACAGCTCCGCGCCGATGATAGTGCGGATTCCCGTGTGAAAGTAGGTCATCGCCAGGCTCTTATACTGCAAAACCCCTCGACAGCGTGTGCTGCGAGGGGTTTTTGCTTTGGCGCGGCGAAGCCGGGGGGCAGCGCGGCATTCCAGAGGATGCTGCCGGCGCCGCCCAGCGAGGGGAGAACGCACGCGCTGCCGTGTCGGCATGGAGTATTTGCAAGCTCTGCCGGTCCCGGTACAGGAATTCGTGCAAATCGTGGTCGGTGCAATATGCGAGGCTGGCAGCGGGCCTGCGGTGAGGCATGGATTGGGGCCTGCAGGGATGGTGCCTAGGTGCTAACCTCAAATAAGGCACTCGACCGCCTTCACCCTCGCAAGGGAGAGAAAATGAGCCGCCTGCTGCTCAGCAATATCGCACCCGACACCTCTGACGAGGAGATCCAGGCGTTCCTGGAAAAATACGGTTTCCCGCCATTCGACAGCCTGGAGCATGAGGACGGCGACGGCTCGCACCCGGCCGTGCTGCTGACTTATGAAACGCTGGATCCGGCGGTGCTCGGCAAGCTTCAGCAGCGCATCGACCATATGTACTGGAAGAAGCGCCAGCTGAGCGCTTCCATCCTGCATGACCGTTTTGCCTGAGCCGCCTACTGGCCTGGCGCGCCCACGCCGGCCGTGCCGGATTCCTCGGCGGGTTGGGGTGTAAGCGGGGCAGGAACCGCCATCATCTTATCGGCCGGGTAGAGCGCCATGAAGCTTCGCGCCAGTTCAGGATCCCGGCATGCGAGCCATGCACCCCACTGCAGGTGCGGAATCATCACGACCGCCCGTTTTTCCTTGCCGGGGGCGTGCATCAGCTTCATCACTGCATGGCCCGGCGCGCCCACCGTGAACATGGCGAAGGAATAGCTTCCGTCCGGCCATTGCTTCCACAGCCCGGCAATGCCGAGCGCCGGCTCGTCCGGTAGCCAGATCCGGTACCGGATCCAGCCCTGGCCGGCGACGTAGCAGGGTTCGTAAATGGCCATCGCCGGCACCAGGCACAACTGGGTACGGTGCCACGCGCTGCACGAACCGCGCTTGTCGCCGACGCACTCGGCGCGGACATTCATGGTTTCAAAATCCCGGGCGCCGTGGACGTGGCGCGAGCGCGGCACGAGGCCAAAAGTAGCCAGCAAACATTCGCGGCGGCCACGGGCATCCACACGCACGATCGGCGCAGCATCGCCGGGCCATATTTCCGGCTTCCATGTTCCTGGCGGTGGCTCGACCCCGAAAACATCGCGCAGCACCGGGCCGGTCACTGCGGTGAAATTGGTACACACGATATTGCCTCCCCTGACGTCAGATGCCGTGTCGCAGGCACGGTCAGCCGTTATTCGCTACACCTGTCCGAGTGGCGGTGCGAAGGGAAGGGTAGGCGTCTCTCCGGCTGACCAGCATTGCTAGCAGCTATCGCGATACCTCCGACGCCATTTTCCTGGCCGATTCCAGATGGTGCTCGAGCGTCGGCAAGGTCTTCTTTGCAAAATCCCGTACATCGTTGTCGCGCGCGTCGCTTGCGGCCTTGCGGAACAGCGCCACCGCGTCGTTGTGCGCCTTGACGCCGACTTCGTCAGCGTATTGCTTGTCGAAGCTTGCACCCTGCAGTGCGCCCATGGCTTCCAGCTTCTTCTGATCAGCGGGACTCGGGGTGGTCGGCAATTGCACACCCTTGGCGTTGGCCAACCGCTTCAGGTCTTCCGCCGCGGCGCGGTGGTCCTGCAGCATCTGCCCGGCAAAACGCTTGACCGTGCCGCTGGTGGCCTTGGTCTCGGCCAGCTTGCTGGCATCGATTTCCATCTGGCCCGCCTGCGCAGCCTTGTTCATGAAATCCACGTCGCCGGCGGGCGGCGCGGCGTACAGGCCGGTTGTCAGGCAAAGCAATATCGCCGCAAGCGCGTATTTGGCATGGCGCCCAGGGCGGCCGGGCTGGCGTGCATCGAATGGCATGACTGTCTCCTGAACGGGCAACCATACCCGGCCTTGCAACAATCATGCCGCCATGCCGTGCAATATCCGGCCTCAGGAGACCCGGACAAATTTGGCGACCGAAGGCACCCCCTGCGAGTCGATGATAAACAGCATGTAGTAGCCGGGCGGCACCAGCGAACTGGAGGCGGGCAGGGTGACGCGCAGGTTCTTCGCGCCCTGTTTGGTATGGCGCAATTTGATATAGCGCTGGTGCATGTCGTTGGCGTGGGTCACAGCCCCCGGCGCCACCAGGGCAACGCTGGAAACATTGGGGGTGCTGGAGCCAACGGTAAAGGTTTGTCCCAGGCTCAATGTACCGGGTGCGCTGGTGATATTGGGGCGCGCGCCCTTGAACAGGTACGGTGGCGAATACACCTGGGCCTGGTGCGTGCTGGCGGCGAGGGGATTCATATCGTCCTGGGACAGCAGGACGGTGGCGTCAGGCAACAGAATGGCACTGGAGTGGTAGCCCGCCTGGATGGTGTTCGGACTCATCGAAATCCAGGTCCCGGTCGGATCGCCGGCCGGCTTGTTGTAAAGCTCGCTGTCGAAATGCGGGTTGTCATAACCATTGCTGGCCGCATTTCCGCCTACCGTAAACAGCGTGCCATCCGGCAGGATCACGGTATTGGCGTTATGGCGAGGCTGCAGCCATTGCGGAAACTGTCTCCACCCGGCGTTGGGGTTGCCGACATCGAACCATTCGTTGTTGCGGAAGGCGCTGTCACCTTCGGCACCGCCCGCGATCATCACGACCTGCTTGGCGGGCGTGACCGAGGCATCGGTATAGAGAACGCCGCTGGCGTACTCATAGTGCGAACTCAGCATGTTCGGAATGCTGCTCCATGACCAGGTGCCGGGCGTCAGCAGCACGGTATTGTAGAAGGCCGGCCCGGCCTGCATCATCTGGCCCGAACCCAGCAGATATTGGAACGGGTACATGCCGGAGGGGTGGTGGAGCGAAATCGTGCTCATCGTGCCAACGCTGTCCATGCCCGCGGCAGGGGTGAACAACTCGACCACCGACGTGGTATTTCCGGATCCCGTTTCATCGAGACCGCTGGTAATCACCACCCGGTTGTCTGCCAGCTTGGTCACCGTCGGATACCAGCGGCCGACCGACATATTCGGTTGTGTGGTCCAGGTCTCGCTGAGCGGATTGAAGGTATAGCTGCTCAGGGCCCCCTGGAAGTTCTGCTGTCCCTCTGGCGCATTCGGATCCGGGTAGCGCAGATTGCCACCGGCAATGAAAACCCTGCCGTCGCTCAATATCGTCTGGCCGGCACACCAGATGTTCTCGGGAGGCGTAATGGGATGGCCCGTGCGTGTCACAGGATCCCAGACATAGGCGACACCGGTGTTCGATGCTGCAGGATTATGGTATTGGGTCGGCTCGTACGACCAGAACAGCACCTTGCCTGTATGCAGCAATACCGCAGTGATGCCGACTACCGGGATGACGAATGGCTCGCTCCATTGGCCAGCCGTATTGGTGGCCTGGGCTCTGGCTGCTGCCAGCACCTGATCATCCGGCGTGGCAACCCGGTCCAGCCCGGCTGCCACGCGACATTGTTTGGCACGCGCCCTGGCATGCGACTCGGCATGGGCCGGACCGAGCACGGCATTTTCTCGCTGCCTCAGCCTGGCTTCCGCGGAAGGGTTGTTGCAGGCGTCATTGTCGAAACTGACGGGGGGAGCTGCGTGAACCGACAGGGCCAGCAGGAAAAAGCCAACCACTGACGCCCACACGGTTTTCCGGAAAATCATGCGTTGACGCATTTGCATCACCTCCTGCGGTGACAGCGTTGCCTGGAATGCGGGAGTTCCGCGCGGCGAAGCTCACGGTGGAATGCCGCAAAGGCATTCCCACCGGACTTTTCTAGCTTAGGGTGGCAAGCAGCGAGGCAATGTGGGCTGGCGCACGGAAGGCATGCGATTGGGGGCTTGCATTTTGCTCAAGCAGCGTTGGGGGCGCTGGGTGGATCGGCAGGTGCTGGCTATATGTGATTTAACATAATATACATTATGCGAACAACAGCTGTTGGCCGTTTTTTCTAATGTCGTACTTGAGCCAAATAGAAATGTCGTACCCCGTTGCCAAGGCTGGCATGCTGGCGCCTTTCCGTCCATCCGAGACTGGAGGCCGCGATGCGCAAGCCCGAGACCATCACGATGACGATGCGCGAACTCGATCGGCTCAAGGTGATTCAGGCCGTGGTCGACCATGGCCTGGCGGTCTGGCGCGCGTCACTCGCCCGCGATCGTCGTGACCACGGTCCAGCGGCCGCCTTTGACCTGGTACAGCGTTGATGCCGGATGCTTCAGGTCGCCGTTGGCATCGAAGGCGATTTTTCCGGTGACGCCCTCGTACTGCGTGGCGCGCACCGTCGGCACGTACTTGGCAGGTTTCGCGGAGCCGGCGTCTTTCATTGCGAGGATGGCCACCCAGGTGGCATCGTAGGCAAACGGCGCATAGCTCAGGGCGTCGCTGCCGAAGCGTTTCCTGAACTTCTGTAGGAAGGCCCTGCCTTGCGGCAGGCTGTCGAGCGGACGTCCATACTCCCATGCCATGGCGCCTTCCGCGGCGGGCCCGGCGATCTTCAGGAAGATGCTGTCGGCGATGCCGCCGCTGCCGACGAACTGGGTGCGCATGCCGAGTTCGCGCATGCGCTTCGTGATCAATGCCGCCTGGTTGTCCAGTCCGGCGAAGAAGAGCACGTCGGCGTTTGCGGCGCGGATGTTGGTGAGCTGGGCACTGAACTCGACGGTCTTGTCGTTGGCATATTCCGCGATCGCGATCTTCCCGCCCGCGGCGACGACGGCCTTCCTGAACTCGTCCACCGCACCGTGGCCGAACGCGGTGCGGTCGTCCATCACGGCAATGCGGTGGGCCTGCATCGCCTTGACCACGTACTTGCCCGCGTTGCCGGAGTTTTGCGCGTCGGTTGGAATGACGCGGAAGACCGTTCCCAGGCCCTGCCGCGTGATGGCCGGATTGGTCGCCGCTGGATGAATCACCGGGATCCCGGCCCGGGCGAAAACCGGCCCGGCCGGTAGTGCGACGCCCGAGTTGTAATACCCGATCACGGCGGCCACGCCATCGTCCACCAGTTTCTGCGCCAGCTGGACGCCGATGCGCGGGTCGCTCTGGTCATCGGCGGTGGCAAGTTCGAAGCGCACGGCATGTCCGTCGAGCCGGATAGCCTGCGCATTGGCTTCCTCCACAGCAAGGCGGACACCGTTCTCGATGTCCTTGCCGTTGGCGGCGTTGAGCCCGGTAAGCGGCGCCGACACGCCGATCCTGACCACCTGCTGCCCAAGCGCATGGGTGCATGCCAGGGCCAGCAGCATGGCGTTGAGGCCCGCTACCAGCAGTCTTCTGGCAAAGTCGGTCATTGGTTCCTTTCCGCGGCAGAGTGCGTCGGCGCATGGCGACTGCGGCCGGTGCATGCGCCCTGCCCGATTCTAACGGTGAAATCATCCCGTCTGCCGGCGCTCGTGGCTGGGCGCATGCCCGAACTGCGCCCGGTATGCCTTGCTGAAATGGCATGGCGACTGAAAGCCGCAGACTGCCGTCACCTGCGCGATCGACGCATTGGTGGTGCGCAGCATGTCGCGCGCGCGCTTCAGGCGCAGGGTCAGGTAGTAATGCGTCGGCGACACGTTCAGATAGAACTTGAACATGCGCTGCAGGTGCCGCTGCGACAGCCGCACCAGCCGCGCCAGTTCGTCGAGCGACAGCGGTTCCTCGATATTCGCCTCCATCAGCCGCACTACCTCGACCAGCTCTGCCCGCGACAGGCCGACGCGCGCATTGACCGGGACCGGCTGCGCATCGGTGGCGCCGCGTATGCGCTCGAGTATGAACTGCTCCGAAACCTGCGCGGCCAGCTGCCGGCCGAAGCGAAGGCCGACGAGGTGCAGCATCATGTCGATGGGCGCCGTGCCGCCCGTGCACGTGAGCCGGTCGCGGTCGATGACAAAGAGCTCGTCGGCGAAACGCACCAGCGGAAACTCTTCATGCAGCGACGCCCGGCTCTCCCAATGCACAGCGCAGCGGTAGCCGTCCAGCAGCCCGCTCGACATCAGCGCGTAGGCGCCGGTGCAGATGGCGCCCAGCGGCATCGCCAGCGCGGCCAGCTTCGCCAGCATGGCACGAAGGCGCTCGTCAACGGCATCGCGGATGCGGATGCCTCCGCAGACGATGATGACGTCCGGCAGCGCGGCGGCGTCGAGGGTGCCGGTGGGCCGGACCACGATGCCGTTGCTCGCCTGCACCGGTTCGCCGTCGGGCGAATAGATCGACCACGTGTAATGCTCGGCACGCCCCAGGTAGTTGGCCATGCGCAGCACTTCGACCGCACTGGAAAACGCGATCATCGAGAAGTCCGGCAGGGTCAGGAAGCCGAAATGCGAGAGCGGCGCCAGCGCTGCGGCGGGCGCGGCGGACTCGTGGGACGGCATTGGCGCGGAAATGCTGTCGGTTGGCACGGCTGCAACGTCCCTGAGGTCGAGGTCCCGGCGGCTGGCGGCTAGTGCCGAATCACGCTTGCGCCGTGGTGGCCCTGGCGCCGAACAACTGCCTGAGCCCCGAGAACAGCGGCGCCCTCGCCTCGCCCGGCGCGCGGCCAAAGCTTTCGGTGATGCGATCGAGCATGATCGCCAGCAGCACCACCGAGAGACCGCTTTCGAAGCCCAGGCCGATATCGAGCCGCTGGATGCTGGCAAGCACCTCGTTGCCCAGGCCGCCGGCGCCGACCATCGAGGCGATGATCACCATCGACAAGGCCATCATGATGGTCTGGTTGACGCCCTGCATGATCGACGGCAGCGCATTCGGGAACTGCACCTTGTACAGCAGCTGCCACGGCGTGCAGCCGAAGGCGTGGCCGGCTTCGACGATTTCCATGTTGACCTGCCGGATGCCCAGGCAGGTGAGCCGGACCGCGGGCGGCATGGCAAAGATCACCGTTGCCAGGATGCCGGGCACGCGGCCGAGGCCGAACAGCATCGCGGCCGGGATCAGGTAGACGAACGCGGGCATGGTCTGCATCAGGTCCAGCACCGGACGCACGGTGGCCGCAACCACCCTGCTTCTCGCCGCCCAGATGCCGAGCGGAACGCCGAGCAGCAGGCTGATGATGGTCGACGACAGCGTCAGGCCCAGCGTGATGATGGTCTGGTCCCAGAAGCCGGTCGCGAAGATCACGAACAGCGACGCCGCGGTGAAGAGCGCGAAGCGCCAGCCCACGCGCCAGAGCCCGATGCCGATGAAGATCGCCATCATCAGCCACATCGGCACGGCTTGCAGGCCGCGCTCGATCAGCTCCGCGAGGCCACCGATGGCGCGGCCGATGGCGTCGAAGGTGGCGGCGTCGTGATCGAGCAGGTAATGGACGGATTGGTCGACCCAGCGGCCGAGGGGCAGGAGTTCAGACATGGTTACCTCGCGAGCGCGTGATGGCTTTCAGGATGACGGCGCGGCTGACCGAGCCGCAGTAGCAGCCGTCGTCGTCGACGACCGGCAGCGCATTCGGGTTCGCGACCACGCGCTCGACGACGTGGTCGAGCGACGCGCTGAGCCGGATGCTTTCCACGGGATGCACGCTCTGGTTGGCGTCGCGCGTGACGAAGCCACGCAGCTTGCGCTGCGCATCCAGCACGAAGGCATAGTCTTCGCTGCCGTCCAGCGTTGCGGCGATGTTGGCCGCATCGAGCTTGGACAGCGTCGGCACGGCGTTGGTCTGCATCAGGTCGCCGGCCGTCAGGTAGCGGCTGGTGTCGATGCCGTCGAAGAAGGTGCGGACGTAGTTGTCGGCCGGGTTGGCGATGATCTCGTGCGGCGTGCCCACCTGTACCAGCCGGCCGCCTTCCATGATCGCGATCCGGCTGCCGATGCGCAGCGCCTCCTCCAGGTCGTGCGAGACGAACATGATGGTGCGGCGGTGCTCCTTCTGCAGCTGCAGCAGCACGTTCTGCATTTCCTTGCGCTTGAGCGGGTCGAGGGCCGAGAAGGCCTCGTCCATGATCATCAGCGACGGATTGACCGCCAGCGCGCGCGCCAGCCCGACGCGCTGTTGCATGCCGCCGGACAGTTCGCGCGGCAGCTTCTGCGCGAATGTCGCCAGGCCGACCTGCTCCAGCACCTCCATGGCGCGGCGCTCCCGCTCTTTCTTGCCGACGCCCGCGACCTCGAGGCCGAATGCGGCATTGGATAGCACGCTGCGCTGCGGCATCAGCGCGAACGACTGGAACACCATGCTCATGTCCTTGCGGCGCAGCGCGATCAGCTCGCCGCGGCTGACCGCGGCGACATCGCGCCCGCCGATCAGCACCTTGCCGGCGGTCGGGTCGACCAGCCGGTTGACCAGACGGATCAACGTCGACTTGCCCGAGCCCGACAGGCCCATCAGCACGAAAATTTCGCCTTCCTTCACGTCGAACGACACGTTGTGCACGCCGACCACGTGGCCGGTGCGCCGGAACACCTCATCCTTCGTCGCACCGGCGGCGAGCATGTCGAGGGCCTGCCTGGGATTGCTGCCAAACACCTTGCACAGACCTTCGACCACGACCTTGGGACTATCCATCGAAACCTCTCCTGGTCCTGCGGGACTCACTCGTCATATGGCATGCCAACCTTTCCTTCAATCCCGGGAAAGCGCTGGCGGCGCGTTACTGCCCTCCTCCGTGGAATGCCTGGGCAAACCTTGGCGTCGCATCGCGATCTGCGTTGCGCGATTCCCTACATGGTTGCCAAGAAACGCCCTCCCCTGCCGACGAATTCCGACAAGCGCTTGCGCAAATGCGACAACGGCAATCCGGCAAGGCAAATTTGGCGGCGACTATCCACAAACCGCGCCACCCGTCCAGCGAGCGTGGCGCGCGGCTTGGCGCACCGATACCAGCCACGCGGCGCTTCGGTTCTAGCCGGTGCCCGCATGGGCTGATCTACTTGGCGCATGGCATGTGCGCGCACGCCGCGTGCGCGGCCAGTCAACCCACAGAGGAATCGCATGAACGCGCAGTCTCCTTCACCACAGCACATCCTGACGCTGTCGTGCCCTAGCGCTCCCGGCCAGGTGGCCGCCACCGTCGGCCTGCTCGAGCGCCATCGCTGCTATATCGACGCCCTGACCGTCTTCGACGACGACCTTAGTCACCGCTTCTTCCTGCGTTGCGTGTTCCATCCCACCGATGCGCAGGCGCTGGATATCGGCCGGCTGCGGCAGGAATTCACGCCGATCGCGCAGGGCTACGGCATGCAATGGGCCATCCACGATGCGCATGCCCGTCCCCGCGTGCTGATCATGGTGTCGAAGCTCGAGCATTGCCTGGCGGACCTGCTGTTCCGCTGGCGCATGGGTGAGCTGAAGATGGATATTGTCGGCATCGCCTCCAACCATGCCGACCTGGAGCCGCTGGCGCGCCAGCACGGCCTGCCGTTCCGGCACTTCCCGATCACGCCCGAGACCAAGGCCGAGCAGGAAGCGCGCTGGCTCGACGTGTTCGAATCGAGCGGCGCCGAGCTGGTGATCCTGGCCCGCTACATGCAGGTGCTCTCGGCCGCAACCAGCGCCAGGCTGGCCAACCGCGCGATCAATATCCACCATTCATTCCTGCCCGGCTTCAAGGGCGCCAGGCCCTATCACCAGGCGCATGCGCGCGGCGTCAAGCTGATCGGCGCGACCGCGCACTTCGTCACCGATGACCTCGACGAAGGCCCGATCATCGAGCAGGTGGTCGAGCGCGTCGATCATTCGTACCGGCCGGAACAGCTGCTCGCGGTCGGCCGCGACGTGGAATGCATCACGCTGGCGCGCGCGGTGAAGGCGTTTATCGAGCGGCGCGTATTCCTGAACGGCGACCGCACGGTCGTATTCCAGTAAGCGCAAAGAAGCGGGCCACGATCGCATCACGATCGTGGCCCGCGTTCTCGTCACCACCGTGGGGCAGGCAGAATTACTGCGTGTTCTCGAGCCAGGCGCTGACGCGGTCCCCATGCGCGGCGATCCAGGCGTCGGCCGCCGCTTCCGGCTTGGTGCCGTTCTGGATTGCCAGCATCACGCTGTCGATCTCGCCCGGCTTCCACTGGAATTTCTTCAGGAAGGCCACCACCGGCTTCGCCTTGGTCTCGAGGCCGGGATTGACGACGTTATCGACATGCTCGGCATCCCCGAACACCTTCTTGGGATCGTCGAGGAAGCGCAGCTTCCACTTGGCGAACATCCAGTGCGGCGCCCAGCCGGTCACCACCACCGGCTTGTTGGTGTTCATCGAGCGCGCCAGTTCCACCGTCATCGCGCTGCCCGAGCTCGGCATCAGCGTATAGCTGAGGCCATAGCTCTTGATCGCCTCCGATGCCTTGCGCATGACGCCGGCGCCGGCATCGATGCCGACGATGCGGCCTTCAAACGAGGCCTTCTGTGCGTTCAGTTCGTCGATGCTCTTCGCGCTGACCGATGCCGGCACGATCAGGCCGATCCTGGCCTCGGTGAAGTTGGGGCCCAGGTTGACGACCTTGCCCTTGAATTGCTCCCAGTAGGCGCCCTGCGTCACCGGCAGCCAGGCCGACAAGGTCGCGTCGAGGTCACCGCGCGCCACGCCCTGCCACATCACGCCCGCAGCGACCGGCACCAGCTGCACCGGATAGCCCAGCTTTTTCTCGATGATGCGGGCGGCCACGTTGGTGGTGGCAACGCTGTCGTCCCAGCCCTCGACGTAGCCTATCTTCAGCGTGGGCCTGGTATCTCCGAGCGCGAGCGCGCTCCATGTCAGCATCACCGACGCGGCACTGGTGAAGAATAATTTGGTGAGAAGTTTCATGTCTACGCTCCTGTCATCGGCGCCGAGGCGCTCCCTTTCCGAATGCGAAGCGCCGGCCGCCGTGGGCGCCGGGTCCCGCACAACCCTTGCCTCACTTGTCGATCACAAGGTCCGATAGCGGCTTGCTGCAGCACAGCAGCACCATGCCCTGGTCGATCTCGCGCTGGCGGATGCCGCCGTTGTGCTTCATCTCGACCTGGCCGCTGAGCAGCTTCACCTTGCAGGTGCCGCACATGCCCTGGGTGCACGACGCCGCCAGCCGCACGCCCTGCTGGCGCGCCGCGTCGAGCACGTTCTGCGCCGCGCCGCAGGCGATCTCCCGGGCGCTTCTGGCGAAACTGATGTTGAACTGCGCCGTGTCCGGCTGGCCGCCGGGCACCGGCGCGCCACCCTCCACCGCTGCGCCGGCGTCGGGCTCCGCGTTCAGGGTCTCGAACGAGAAGCTCTCCTCGTGGTAGCGCCTGCGATCGAAGCCGGCTTCGTCGAGCAGCGCGCGCACCGCCTGCATGTACGGGGCGGGCCCGCAGGTGAAGATCTCGCGTTCCATGAAGTCCGGCGCGACCAGCTTCAGCAGCGGCAGCGACAGGAAACCGGTGACGCCCGGCCAGTTGGTGCGCGTGCCGACCCGCTCGCACACGAACGCGGTGCGGAAGTTGCTGTGGTTCGACGCGATCAGGTCCAGCTCGCGCGCGAAGATGATGTCGTCGGGCGTGCGCGCGCTGTGCACGAAGACGATATCGCGGTCCTCGGCCAGGTCATGGTGCGCGCGGCTCATCGACATCAGCGGCGTGATGCCCGAACCGGCGGACAGGAACAGGTACTTGTGCGCCGGATGCCGGGCACAGGTGAACTCGCCGGCCGGCCCCAGCATGCGCACCGGCGTGCCCGGCTTCATGGTGTCGTGCAGCCAGTTCGACACCTTGCCGCCCGGCACGCGCTTGACCGTGATCGAGACCGTGTGCGGCCGCGCCGGCGACGACGAGATCGTGTAGCAGCGGTTGATCGTCTCGCCGTCGATGTCGAGCTCCAGCGTGACGAACTGCCCGGGTTCGAATACGAAGGCGCGCCCCAGCGGCGAGCGGAAGAAAAAGCTCTTCACATCGTGCGTTTCCTGCCGCACGTGGCAGCACACCAGCGTTTCTTCCACATCGCTGGTCCAGCGCTCCGGAAGCGCGCTCCAGAACGACGGGCGTGTCACCCGGCTGTCTGCCGATTCAAACTGCACCGCATCGCGCATCATGTCGACCTCCCCTCCTGGCGCTCAGGCCCCGATCTGTTCGGCGAGCCGGCGCACGTACCAGGCCGAGAACTTCTCCACCAGGCCTTCCGTGAACGGCGAGTACGGGCCGGGCTCGTAGGCGCTGCTGGCAGCGCCGCGCTGCGAGTACTCGACCAGCGCGCGGTCCTGATCGTTGGTCGCGTTCCAGACCGCGGTGAGGTTTTTCACGTCGTAGTCGACGCCCTCGCGCGCGTCCTTGTGCACCAGCCATTTGGTGCGCACCAGGGTCTTGCCGGCCGACAGTGGGATCACCGAGAACGTGACGATGTGGTCGCTCATGAAGTGATGCCAGGAATTCGGCTGGGTCCAGAACGACAGTCCGCCCAGGTCGGCCTGCTCGAACCGGCCCAGCAGCTTCTTCGACGCCACCTTCGCGTCCAGCGTCTGCGATTCGCCGCTGCGGTCCAGCGGCAGGCGCTGGGTACGGAAGCCGGTGGTCTCCAGCAGCCGCTCGATCTCTGCCGACGGCAGCTTCATCGCCTCCCATTCCTCGGCGCGCGTGCGGCAGGTCTGCTCGAACGCCTCCATGCCCTCGGCGTTGGCGGGCGAGCGCTGGTAGCCGAAGCCGTACTCGTACAGCGAAATGGTCAGCTCCGGATGGTTGGCGACGCAGTGGTAGCACTCGCGGTTGTTCTCCATCGTCAGCTTCCAGTTGCCCTGCTCGATGATGTCGACCTGCGCCGCGACCTTGGTATTGGGCAGGTCGTGCGGCAGCAGGTACGGCTCCATGGCGGCGCGCATCGCCGCGAAGTCGGGCGGCTCCTTGGCCAGGCAGATGAAGATCAGCCCGGCAAGGTTCTCGACGTGGACCGATTTCAGGCTGTGCTTGCAGCGGTCGAACTTCTCGCCCATGTGCTCGGCGAACATCAGCTCGCCGCTCAGGTTGTAGGTCCAGCTGTGGTACGGGCACACGATATTGCCCACCGTGCCCTTGTCCTCGTTGCACAGGCGTGCGCCGCGATGGCGGCACACGTTGTGGTAGGCGCGCACCTGCATGTCGTCGTCGCGCACGATCAGGATCGAGTCCTGGCCGAGCTCGACGGTGACGTAGTCGCCCGGCTCGGGCACGTCGGGCTCGACCGCCACCTGGATCCAGTGCTGGCGGAAGATGGCTTCCATGTCGAGCGCGAAGATCTCGTCGCTCAGGTAGAAAGGCGCCTCGAGGCTGTGGCCCGCCTTGCGCCGCTGCACCAGCGCGCGAATGTCTGCCGATACGTTCATCGTTTGCTCCGGATTCCCTGCGTCCCTGTTGTTTGCCGACAGACCGGCAATGTCAGTAGTCGATGAGTTGATGCTCGCGTAAATACGCGAGGATGACTTGTGCTTTTTCGACCGAAGTCCCACCATTTACGACGTTGCCGCCGCGGCTTTCGGTAGTGGTCGCGGACAGCATGCGGGCGTGGCCGGAGCGCTTCTCGGCCGCCGCCAGCCTGACCGGCTTGCGCTCGACGGCACCCAGCGTCCAGGCGGCGGCGTCGGGATCCGCGCAGCGCGCCGCCGGCGCGGTGCGAACGGTGCCGTCGCGCAGGCGTGCGTAGGCATAGCGCGGTTGCGCGTTCGCCAGCGGATGCACCGCCACCACCGCGGGCAACGCCGCATCGACGCGCCGGCGCAGGCCCTTGGGCAGGAACTGCCGCACGGCGACGCGTCCGCCCTCGATCTCGATATCGACCGCGGCGCCGACCAGCGGGCGGCCGAGCACCGCGGCAAGCCGGTACGGCAGCATGCCGGTGTCGTAGGCGCCCTCGGCGCGGGTGCCGGTCAGCACCAGGTCGTAGTGCTTCACGTGCGCGGCCAGCACGCGGGCCGCGTCGTCGCCGGTGCCGCACGCCAGTACCTCGATCTCGCCGGCGCCCAGCGCCAGGTAGTCGGCCAGGGCGGTATCGGCGGCATCGCCCGCGTGCAGCACGGCCAGTTGCGCGCCGTGCCTGGCGGCCAGGCCGCGCGCCAGCTCCAGCGCGGCGGCGTCGTTGCGGCTGTAGCGCGGCGCGCCGCTGACCGGATGACGGCCGATCGAGACCAGCACCGCGATGCGCTTCACTTGTCGGGGGGCGTTCATGCTGCGACTCCTGCGAGTTCCCTGGGGCGCGCCGGGGCCGGCTGGCCGCGCGCGGGGCGTGCCGCCTGCACCAGCGCGATCAGTTCGGCGATGGTTTCGCGCGCGTCGCCGACGATGGTCAGGTTGGCGCGCTTGGCGATCGGCGCGCTGCCGTCGAGGTTGACGGCGATCACGTGGCGGCAGTCCTTAATGCCCTGCAGGTGCTGCACCGCGCCCGAGATGCCGAAAGCGATATAGACGCTTGCCTCGACCGTCTTGCCGGTGGCACCCACCTGCTTGTCGCGGCTGAAATGCCCGTTGTCCACGGCGACCCGGCTGGCGGCGATGGCAGCACCGAACGCGCCTGCAAGCTGCTCGAAGGCACCGATGTCCGCCACGCCGTTGCCCGCCGCGACGATGAAGTCGGCCTCCTCCAGCGCGACCCGGGCGGCATCGATCTCCTCGATGCCCAGGTCGCGGTACAGGTGCGTGCTGCTTCCCTTTGCGAACAGGAAGTCGGGCGAGAGCCGCTCGCCGGCGCCGGTGAACGGCAGCTTCGCGTCGACCGCGCCGGGCGCCAGCAGGATCACGTCCGGCAGCGCCCGGGTCGCGAACGAACGCCTGGCGTGCGCATACGTCCCCACATGGCGCGCATCGATCTCGACCACATGCGTCGCGACGCTGGCGCCGGCCTCCGTCGCGGCCGCGGCATAGCGCCGGCCGAGGTCGCCGTCCCCGGCCGCGTTGTCGGGAATGAAGACATGCCTGGCCGACAGGGCGGTGGCGCAGGCCTGCAGCGCGCGCAGTTCCGCCTCGGGGGCGAAGCTGCGGCGGTCGAACTCGGGCAGCGCGATCAGCTTGTCGGCGCCCAGCTCCGCGGCATCGTCCTTCATCTCGCCGAACACCAGCAGCGCGACCTCGGTCTGCGCATCGGCCAGCAATGCCGCGGCGGCCACCGCCTGGCGCGCATGCTCGTCGAGCGCGCCGCGTTCGCTGTGCGCGGCCACCAGCATCACATAGCGCGCGTCGCTCACCGCGCGCCGCGGCTTTGCCGCCGCGCCATGGCCATGCGCGGGCCAGTGCGCCGCGCCGGCGTCCGCGCTGCCGGCCTCGCCCAGCGTGATGCGCCTGAGCCCGGGCGCCGTGATGATGAACGGCCGGCGCGGATCGATTCGTTTGATCGTGTCCATCGATTTACTCCAGGGAGGCCGCAACCAGTTCCGCCACGTCGAGCACGTCGGGCCGCGGACCGACCACGCCCTCGAGCATCGCGGTGCAATTGGGACATCCGACCGCGACCACTTCCGCGCCCACCGCGCGCGCGTCGGCGATGCGGATATCGGGAATGCGCTGCTTGCCCGGGACGTCGGTCAGCGGCGCGCCGCCGCCACCGCCGCAGCAGCGCCCGCGCATGCCGTGGCGTTCCATCTCTACCACCTGGATGCCGATGGTCTTGAGCAGCTTGCGCGGCGCCTCGGTCTCGCCGTTGTAGCGGCCCAGGTAGCACGGATCGTGATACGTGGTGCGCTTGTCGCTCAGGGCTTCCACTGCCTTGGGAGCGATCAGTCCGCTCGCCGCGAGCTCGGCCATATAGGTGGTGTGATGCTTGACCGTGACCCGCAGCCCCAGCGCGCGGTATTCGTTGCGCAGGCTGTGCATCACGTGCGGGTCGGCGGTCACGATCTGCTTGAACGACAGGGTGCCGAGCGTTCCGATCAGGTGTCTGGCCAACTGCTGGAAGGTGGCCTCGTCGCCGAGACGGCGCGCGACATCGCCGGTGTCGGTCTCGACTTCGCCGAGCACCGCGTAGTCGACGCCGGCCTTGTTCAGCACCTTGACCAGCGCACGCAGGGTGCGCTGGTAGCGCATATCAAAACCGCCCTCGCCGGCCACCACCAGCACGTCGACCGCCTTGTCCGGACGCGCCACCGGTGCGTTCAGGTCCACCGACCAGTCGTAGCGCGCCGCCTTGTCGTAGCCGCCCATGGTGCCGGTCTCGCGCAGGTTCGCCAGCACTTCGGCGCCCTTGCCCGGCACGGTGCCGTGCACCAGCGTCTGGTTGCGTCGCATGTCGACGATCGCGTCGACGTGCTCGATCAGCATCGGGCATTCCTGCACGCAGGCGCGGCAGGTGGTGCACGACCACAGCGTCTGCGCCTCGATCAGGCCGGACACGATCGTCCCGTTGGGTTCGCCGCGGTGCTGGCCGACCGGAATTCCCGGCGTCGGGCTGCCCGCGTAGGCGGCATCCGTGCCGCCCGCCATGCCCACCACCAGGTCCTGGATCAGCTTCTTCGGGTTCAGCGGCTGGCCGGAGGCGAAGGCGGGGCACGCTGCCTCGCACTTGCCACACTGCACGCAGGCGTCGAAGCTGAGCAGCTGGTTCCAGCGGAACTCGACCGGTTTGGCGACGCCGTATTCCTTGTGCTCGATGTCGGGCAGCTTCAGCGCCGTCGGCGGCGTGGCGGTGCCGCTGCCGGTATACGAGTCCGGCGTCGCGGCGAAGCGCTCCTGGCGCGGATGGAAGGCCAGGTGCAGCAGGCCCGCCATGGCATGCTTCATCGGTCCGCCCGTGGCGGCGCCGACCGTCATCGCGAACGCGCCGATGCCGATCAGCACCGCGCACAGCACTGCGAACGCGCCCGACATGATTTCGGCGGGAACCACCGTGTACAGTGCCAGGCCGAGCGCGAACGCGCCGAGCAGCCAGGGGAGCGTATTCCATGGCCCCTTCGACAGGCGCGCCGGCACATCCTTCGCCTTGCGCCGGCGCCAGACAAAGACCGCGCCGACCAGCATCGCCAGCGCCGCGACCAGGATGAGCTTGTCCAGCCATGGCGAATAGATGGCCAGCCCGTAATTGACGAACACCAGCGCCAGCGCAGCGATCGCCCCGCCCGCCGTGGCCACGTGCGTCCTGGCGATATACGGATCGCGCGCCACCACGTGGTGCAGGTCGACGAAATAGCGCTTGGGGATCGCGAACAGGTTGGCGAGGCCGGCCGAGCCGGGCGCGGCCGCCCGCCCCACCCGCCAGTACGACGCGCGCCGCAGCAGCGCAAAGGCCAGCCCCGCCACCGACAGCCACAGCAGGACGGTAATCAGCAAGGATGGATGCATGGTCAGAAGTCCTTGACGAGGCGCAGCGCGTCGTAGATCGCGCCGTGGATGTTGTGCATCGAGATGCAGTCGCCCACGCGGAACAGCAGGAAGCGGCCGTTGCCCAGCGTTTCCGACAGGCACGGCTGCGGCTCGGCGGCAAACAGCTTGTGCACATCGACCTGCCCGCGATTGAGCGATTCCGGCTTGAGCTTCCAGTAGAGCGCGTCGTTCGGCGTCGAGCCGTTCTCGATCACGACCTGGTCGACCGCGCGCTCCTCGAGCTCTTCCGTATACTCGTTGCGCAGCACCGCGATCTTCTTGCCGTCTTCCTCGTAGACGCGGTCGAGCCAGTAGTTGGGCGTATGGATCACGCCCTGCGCATACAGGCGGCGGTAGAAGATCGGGAAGGTGGTGCCGCCGCAGTCGTCGGCGACCTTTACGTCGGGCGTGACGATCTCGACCTTTGCACCGCGGCTGGCCAGGTAGTCGGCGACGCCGGCACCTGCGTGCGTGCTGACGCCGTCGTAGACCAGCACGTTCTGCTTCGCCTCGACGCGCCCGGACAGCACCTCCCACGAGCTGACCGCCAGCCCTTCGGCGACGCCCCACGCGGGCACCTGGTCCGAAAAGGCACGGCCGCCGGTGGCCAGCACGATGATGTCCGGCTTTTCGGCCATGATCATCTTCGCGTCGGCCTCCACGCCGAGCCGGCGGTCGACGCCGAGTCTCTTGGTCTCCATGTCGAACCAGCGTACGATGCCGGCCATCTGCTCGCGCTGCGGCGCCTTCGACGCCAGCATGATCTGCCCGCCGACCTCGGTGTTCTTTTCGAACAGCACCACGTCATGGCCGCGCGAGCGCGCCACGCGCGCCGCCTCCAGGCCCGCCGGGCCCGCGCCGACCACCACCACCTTGCGCTTCGGCCCGCGCGATTTTTCGATCACGTGGGGCATGGTCGCCTCGCGCGAGGTGGCGGCATTCTGCACGCACAGCACGTCAAGACCGTTG
The DNA here is from genome assembly GCF_041726985.1 of Cupriavidus nantongensis. Taxonomy (GTDB): domain Bacteria; phylum Pseudomonadota; class Gammaproteobacteria; order Burkholderiales; family Burkholderiaceae; genus Cupriavidus; species Cupriavidus nantongensis_A. The sequence continues at coordinate 1,681,208 of NZ_CP168303.1, forward strand.
TATTGGCGGTCGATGCAGTAGTTCGCGCCGACGCATTGCTTGATCTCGTCCTCGCGGCCGTCGCGGATCTTGATGACCATGTGCGGATCGGCCATCTGCGCGCGCGTCATGCCGACCAGGTCGACCATGCCGCTGGCCAGCAGCCGCTCGGCCTGCCCCGCGTCGCGGATGCTCTGCGCGTGCATCACCGGGATCTTCACCACCGACTTGATGCCCGCGGCCAGGTGCACGAACGGTTCCGGCGGCAGCGCCATCGGCGGCATGCAGTTGGCCAGCGTGTTGTGCGTGTCGGCGCCCGAGCCGATCACGCCGAGGTAGTCGATCAGGCCCGACTCGGACATCGCCTGCGCGATCTCCTTGAGCTGCTGGTGGTCGAGCCCGTCCTCGTGGAACTCGTCGCCGCACATGCGCAGGCCGACGCAGAAGTCCTTGCCGACCGCGTCGCGCACCGCCTGCAACACCTCGACGCCGAAGCGCAGGCGGTTCTGCAGGCTGCCGCCCCACTCGTCGGTGCGGAAGTTGGTGCGCGGGCTCCAGAACTGGTCGATCAGGTGCTGGTGCGCGGCCGAGATCTCGATCCCGTCCATGCCGGCATCCTTCACCCGCTTCGCCGCAGTAGCGAAATCGGCGATGATGCGGCGGATCTCTTCCACCTCGATGATCTTGGCGTTGCCGCGGTGCACGGGCTCGCGCACGCCCGACGGTGACATCAGGTGCGGCCAGTGCTCGCCGTGGAACGCCGAGCGGCGGCCCATGTGGGTGGCCTGGATCATGATCTTCGCGCCGTGCCGGTGCATCGTCTCCGCCAGCCGGGACAGGGGCTCGACGATGCGGTCCGTGGCCAGGTTCACCGACTTCCACCAGCCCTGGGGGCTGTCGATCGATACCGGGCTGGAGCCGCCGCAGATCGCCAGGCCGACGCCGCCCTTGGCCTTTTCTTCGTAGTAGCGCAGGTAGCGGTCGCCCGGCAGGCCGTCCGGTTCGGCATAGACCTCGGCGTGCGCGGTGCTGACGATCCGGTTGCGCAGCGTCAGCTGGTTGAGCTGCAGGGGTTTGAACAGGTGGGGATAGCGCATCGCAGGCGACCTCTGGCGTTCGTATGTCTGGGTGTTGCGTCTTTGGTGTTGCGGCGGAAAGCGGTCCTGGCGCGCGCTCAGTGCGCGATCGCCGACACCTCGAACACGCAATGCTCGTGGCCCTCGGCCGCGCACTGCGCTTCCTTCGATTGCGCGCGTGGCCCGCCCATGCCGGCCGGCGCCGTGTCGTTGACCCAGTCCATCGCGCCGGCGAACCAGCCGGCGAACATGTAGCAGAGCTTGCCTTCCTTGCCGGGCTGCGCCAGCACGAACGACGAGTGGTGCAGCGCGATGCGGGCGTGCGCCGTCGCCGGATCGGCTTCGAGCAGCGAGAACAGGCCCCAGCCGCGCTGCGACAGCCGCTTCAGGTAGTGCTCGTACACTGCCATGCCGGCCAGGCCGTGCAGCTGCGCCTCCTTGTCGCACCAGTGGTAGGCGGACTTGTAGCCGGCCTTGTAGAGGATCTCCGCGTACGCGTCGACACCGAGCGTCTCCTCCACGGCGACGTGGTTATTGGTGAAGAAATGGCGCGGGACATACAGCATCGGCAGCGCGTCGGTGGTCCAGACGCCGGTGTCGGGATTGACGTCGATCGGCAGTTGCGGTTGCATCGTGGTGGCTCCGTGAGGATGTATTCGCCGCTTGCGTCGTGGCGCAGGCGCGGCATTGCCCGCGTGCCCGCGCGGTGCGTGGGCACGTCCCGTTTGTCGTGAATGGCTCGAAAAAAAAGCTGTGACTGGCGTGGAGCGACTCAGGCGCCCCAGACTTCCCTGAACACCCGCACCCAGTTCTCGCCCATGATCTTGCGGATGCGCGACGCCTTCCAGCCGGCGCGCTCCATCGCCGCGGTCAGGTTCGGGAATTCGCCGATGGTGCGGATGCCTTCCGGATTGACCACCTTGCCGAAGTTGGTCAGGCGGCGATAGCGGCCCTTGTCGTGCGTCAGCATGTCGAAGAAATCGGTGCTGTAGCCCTGCGTGAAGTCGGTGCCAATGCCGACCGCATCCTCGCCGACCAGGTTGACCACGTAGTCGATCGCCTCGATGTAGTCGTCGACGGTCGCGTCGATGCCGCGCTTCAGGAACGGCGCGAACATGGTCACGCCGACAAAACCGCCGGCATCGGCGATCTCCCTGAGCTGCGCATCGCTCTTGTTGCGCGGATGCTCCTTCAGCCCCGACGGCAGGCAGTGCGAGTAGCAGACCGGCTTCTTCGAGAAGGCAATGGCTTCGGACGAGGTGTTGCCGCCGACGTGCGACAGGTCGACCATGATGCCGACGCGGTTCATCTCGGTGATGACTTCGCGGCCGAAGTCGGACAGTCCGCCGTCGCGCTCGTAGCAGCCGGTGCCGACCAGGTTCTGCGTGTTGTAGCAGAGCTGCACCACGCGCACGCCCATGTCGGCGAACGCCTCGATGTAACCGAGGTTGTCCTCGAACGCATGCGCGTTCTGGAAGCCGAGGATCACGCCGGTCTTGCCTTCGCGCTTGGCGCGCAGGATGTCGTCGGTGCTGCGCACCAGCGTCAGCAGCTCGCCGTACTCGCGGATCTGCTGTTTCATCTGCGCGATGTTGTCGACGGTCTTGGTGAAATTCTCCCAGACCGAGACGGTGCAGTTGGCGGCGGTGACGCCGCCCTTGCGCATGTCTTCGAACACCGAGCGCTCGAACTTCGAGATGTTCAGGCCGTCGATGATGATGCTGTCTTCGTGCAGCGGGCTCATGGGTTGCTCCACTCCTTGGCTCGGGTCTTGTCGGGGTTCAGTAGATCGGGAAGCGGTCGCACAGCGCGAAGATCTCGCGCCGCACGCGCTGCTCGGTGGCCGGATCGCCTTCCGGGTTCGCGCGCAGCGCCTCGAACACCTCCAGGATCAGCCGGCCGACCTGGCGGAACTCGGCGACGCCGAAGCCGCGCGTGGTCGCGGCGGGGGCGCCGAGCCGGATGCCCGACGTGATGGTCGGCTTCTCGGTGTCGAACGGAATGCCATTCTTGTTGCAGGTGATGCCGGCGCGCTCGAGCGCCTGCTCGACCTGCGTGCCCTTCAGGCCCTTGGGCCGCAGGTCGACCAGCAGCAGGTGGTTGTCGGTGCCGCCCGTGACCAGGTCGACGCCGCCCTCCTTCAGCACTTCGCCGAGCGCCTGAGCGTTCGCCAGCACGTTGTCGATATAGGTCTTGAACTCCGGCTCCAGCGCCTCGCCGAACGCGACCGCCTTGGCGGCGATCACATGCATCAGCGGGCCGCCCTGCAGGCCTGGGAACACGGCCGAGTTGATCTTCTTGGCGATCTCCTCGTCGTTGGTCAGCACGAAGCCGCCGCGCGGGCCGCGCAGGGTCTTGTGCGTGGTCGAGGTGACGACGTGCGCATGCTCGACCGGGTTGGCATGGCGGCCCGCGGCGATCACGCCGGCGATATGCGCCATGTCGACCATCAGCCTGGCACCGACGCTGTCGGCGATGGCGCGGAAGCGGGCGAAATCCAGCTGGCGCGGGTAGGCCGAGAAACCGGCGATGATCAGGCTCGGCTTGTGCTCATGCGCGAGCGCTTCGACCTGGTCGTAGTCGATCAGCATGGTGTCGCGGTTCACGCCGTACTGCACCGCGTTGAACCACTTGCCCGACAGCGCGGGCTTGGCGCCGTGGGTCAGGTGGCCGCCGGCATCGAGCGACATGCCCAGCACGGTGTCGCCCGGCCGGGTCAGGGCCAGCATCACCGAGCCGTTGGCCTGCGCGCCGGAATGCGGCTGCACGTTGGCGAAGCCGGCATTGAACAGCTGCTTGACGCGATCGATGGCGAGCGCCTCGACTTCATCCGCGAATTCGCAGCCGCCGTAGTAGCGCTTGCCCGGATAACCCTCGGCGTACTTGTTGGTCAGCACCGAACCCTGTGCCTCCAGCACGGCACGCGACACGATGTTTTCCGAAGCGATCAGTTCGACCTGCGACTGCTGCCGCTCGAGTTCCTTCACGAGTGCGCTGCGCACCCGCGAGTCGCGCTCGGCCAGGGGCTGCGAAAAGAAAGACTTGGTGTTCGACATAGGGTATCCGTGGCTGATTGAATGGGCTGCTGACGGGGCGAGGCGCCCGCTGCGCCCGGGGGACTTGCCCGGTTCGGCGCAGCGTTGCCGACGGATCTATTCTTGTCGTTCGCGTTTTTGGGCGGTTGGTGAATTCAGACGCGTTCTTTTCCATTTCCGCCATTCGCGTCCGTTTTGGACAAGTGGGTCACGCCGCGCATCGGCGCCTTGTGCTGGATGCGGCCGCCAGCGCGACGCCAGGACCGCTGCCAACCCATGCCCCGGGGCCCAATTTCAATGCACCGCACCGGTGCCTCGCACCGCTGCGGCGCGGTGCGTGCGTCACGCATCCGCGGCATTGCGGCGCTTGCGGCGGGTCACCGCGAGGATGGCTAGGGTTTCGCCGTATGGCACGTTTGTTGCGCGCGCATTATGAATATCGATAGACGGCACCGCGCCTTTCCCCAAGGCCATAAAGCCCGCCAGAAACCAAGGAACGCCCCCAATGTCCACCGACCGAACCGCGTCGCTGTCCCACTTTGCGTTCATGCCACTGCCCAACTTCACGATGATTGCGTTCACCAACGCCATCGAAGTGCTGCGCATGGCCAACTACCTGAGCGGACAGGAGCTCTACCGCTGGTCAGTCATCAGCCCCGAAGGCGGCCCGGTGACGGCAAGCAACGGCCTGACCATCGACACCCTTGCGGCCGACAGCATCGCGCGGCCAGACATCATGTTCGTATGCGGCGGCATCGACGTGCAGCGCGCCACCGGCGCCGGCCACCTGTCGACGCTGCGCCGCGCCGCGCGCGAGGGGCTGATGCTCGGCAGCCTGTGCACCGGCACGTACGCGCTCGCCAAGGCGGGGCTGCTGTCGGGCTATGCCTGCGCCATCCACTGGGAGAACATGTCGGCGCTGAAGGAAGAGTTTCCCGGCACGCGTTTCCTGAAGGAACTGTTCGTGATCGACCGCGACCGCGTGACCTGCACCGGCGGCGTCGCGCCGCTCGACATGATGCTGCACCTGATCGCCGCGCGCGTCGGCACGGGCCGCGTCACGCAGATCGCCGAGCAGTTCATCGTCGAGCATGTGCGCGACACCAGCGCGCAGCAGAAGATGCCGCTGGTGGCGCGGCTGGGTTCCGCGAACAAGTCGCTGTTCGAGGTGATCGCGCTGATGGAGAACAACATCGAGGAACCGTTGTCGCGCGAGGAACTGGCGCGCCTGGCGATGATGTCGCAACGGCAGCTGCAGCGGCTGTTCCGGGATCACCTCGGCATGACGCCGACGCACTATTACCTGACGCTGCGGCTACGGCGTGCGCGCGAGCTGCTGCTGCAGACCGACATGTCGATCATGCATATCACGATGGCGTGCGGATTCCAGTCGGCCTGCCATTTCAGCAAGAGCTATCGCGAGGCGTTCGGCGTGGCGCCCACGCGCGAGCGCAGGGCGCAGGCGGCGCCGCTGGCGAAGGCTCCTTTGCATGGGCAGGGGCAGAGGTTTGCGCCGGTGATGCATGCGTGAGGCTTTCCCCCTCTCCCGCTTGCGGGAGAGGGAGCGAACCTTCAGCGGATTTTCGCCCTCAGGGCACTACCGAAGTCACGCCGCCAGCATCCCATGCGGATCGATGACGAATTTGCGTGGCGCGCCGCCGTCGAACTGCTGGTAGCCTTCCGGCGCCTGGTCCAGCGAAATCACCGACACGTTGACGATCTCGGCAATCGGCAGGCGGTTGTGCAGGATGGCCTGCATCAGGTTGCGGTTGTACTTCACCACCGGCGTCCGCCCGGTATGGAACGAATGCGACTTGGCCCAGCCGAGGCCGAAGCGCAGGCTCAGGCTGCCGCGTTGCGCCGCAGCGTCCTTCGCCCCCGGATCGTCGGTCACGTAGAGCCCAGGGATGCCGATCGCGCCCGCGGGCCGTGTGATTTCCATCAGCGAGTTCAGCACCGTCGCGGGCGCCTCCTCCACATGGCCCGAAGCGCCGTGGCCGTGCGCCTCGAAGCCCACGCAATCGACCGCGCAGTCTATTTCCGGCGTGCCGAGGATGGCGGCGATCTGCTCGCCCAGCGTCGCGTCCTGCGACAGGTCGACCACCTCGAATCCCATCGCCCGGGCGTGGGCCAGGCGCGCCGGGTTCATGTCGCCGACGATGGTGCAGGCCGCGCCCAGCAGGCGCGCCGACGCCGCGGCCGCCATGCCGACCGGCCCCGCGCCGGCAATGTAGACGGTCGAGCCCGGCTTTACGCCGGCGGTGACGGCGCCGTGGTAGCCGGTCGGCAGGATGTCGGACAGGCAGGTCAGGTCGCGGATCTTTGCCATCGCCTGGTCCCGGTCGGGGAACTTGAGCAGGTTGAAGTCGGCGTACGGCACCATCACGTACTCGGACTGCCCGCCGATCCAGCCGCCCATGTCGACGTAGCCGTAGGCACCGCCGGCGCGCGACGGATTGACGCTCAGGCAGACACCGGTATGCTGCTCCTTGCACATCGCGCAGCGGCCGCAGGCGACGTTGAACGGTACCGAGACCAGGTCGCCGATCTTCAGGGTCTCGACGTCGCGGCCGATCTCGATCACCTCGCCGGTGATTTCATGGCCGAGCACGAGGCCCACTTCCGCGGTGGTGCGGCCGCGCACCATGTGCTGGTCCGAGCCGCAGATATTCGTCGTCACCACCTTGAGGATCACGCCGTGGCCGATCGCGCGACCGCTGGGATCGACCATCTTCGGATAGTCGATGTTCTGCACCGCGACCTTGCCCGGTCCAAGATAAACGACACCCCGGTTGTTGCTCATCGCTTCGTCTCCATGTCTCGTTAGCGCCTGCCGTGCCCGCGCCCGTCGGCGCGGCATCCACGGCATGCGTGTTCGAGAGTAGTGCGCTGTGCCGCGGCGCCCTGTGCAAAATCCGACGCCCGCTTGCGCAGGCCCGACATCGCGGTTGGCCCGGACTGCCGGCTCAGAACTTGTGGCGGATCGCGGCGCGCACCAGCACCTGGCGCGAGGTCGACGACGCGTCGGCCGCACCGGGGATATAGGCCCGGTCCAGTGCCGTGCCGGTCCGGTCGCCGCTGACGCGCTGGTAAACACCCTGCAGGTAGACGTCGGTCCGCTTCGAGAAGTTGTAGTCGGCCATCAGGCCGATACTGTGCACCCTGGGCTTCGCCTCACCCGACGACGCCTGGAACTTCTCCGTGGTCAGCGTGTACACCGCGCCGGCATAGAACGCCGGCGTGAACTGGTACTTGAGGTTGAATTCGAAGTTCTGGAACTTGAGCGCGTCCAGCGTGCCGGTGGCGGGCAGGATCGACCCGGAGATGTACGAGGTCGACAGCGGCTGCGTCAGGTTGGTGTTCGAGTAGGCAAAGCCCGCCGTCGCGGCCCCGAAGGTGTAGTTGACGCCGGCGCCGAAGATGCGCAGGCGCCGGGCCAGGAAGTTCTGGTCGCCGCCCGCGCTGATGGCGCCGTTGGTCGTTGCCGACGGGTTATCGGCCTGCAGGTAGGCCGCCGCCAGCAGCCAGCCGCCGTTCGCGTACTGCATGCCTGCGCCGACCTGGCGGTTGTTGGCAAAGTTGGTGTCGTTGCTGAAGCTGTACGTGCCGCCGAACTGGAAGCCGCCAAGCGTGGGGCTGGTGTACTTGACCGTGTTGTTGACACGGAACGAGTAGACCATGTTGTCGTTGTCGTAAGGGTGGCCGAACAGGTAGCCGCCCCAGTTGCCGACCACGGTAGTCTGTGCCAGGTAGTCGATCACGGAATCGTACTGGCGCCCCAGCGTGACGGTGCCGAGCCGGTCGTCGGACAGCCCGACATAGGCCTGCCGGCCAAACATCACCCCACCCTGCGCGGCCCTGCCGGTGCTGGCACTGAAGCCGTTCTCCAGCTGGAACAGCGCCTTGACGCCGCCGCCCAGGTCTTCCGACCCCTTCAGCCCCCAGCGGCTGCCCTGGGCGAAGCCGCTCTGCATCTCCACCAGCCGGTCGCCGCCGACATTGTTGGTGTAGTTGATGCCTTCATCGATGATGCCGTACAGCGTTACGCTGCTTTGGGCAAAGGCGGGCGTGGCAGACAGCAGCGCGATGGTCAGTCCGGACGTGGCTCTTTTCATTGGATTTCCTCCTTGTGTCGTGGCGCGCCGCCGCCACGCCGACTGGCACGGCAGCGACGCGCCTACGAGAGTAGTCTCCATGCCCGCACCGGCTGCATGCCAAAACCGACGCGCGCTTGGCTGGCGCCGCCATCGTACCGGTGCGGCTCAGGCAGGCTTGCCGGTGCGGCGCAGGTAGTCCGCGCGCGTCCACTCCAGCTCGACGCCGACACGCTGCGTGCTGGGCCGGATCTTCGGCTTGTGCGCTGCCAGGGTCAGCGTGTCGAGCGCCGGCCATTCGCGGAACGACAGCTCCGCGATGTCGGCCACCAGCGTCTCGAGCAGCCGTGTATGCGGCTTGTTCGCCAGGAACGTGGCGACACGCGCGCAATAGCCCTCGTAGTCGATCCACTCGGACGTTTCGCTGGGCTCGCGCCGGTAGCCAAGGCGCGCGTCGATCACGACCGGCTGCGGCGCGTCGTGTTCGTGCGCATGGATGCCGATGCGCACCGGCACCGTCATGGCATCGACAAAGACGCTCCAGCCCCGCCCCGGCAGTAGCGGCGCGTCGAGGCCATCGAGTCCCGGCTGTCGCTCGCTGAACACCTTCTCGACCGGCTTCATGACAGCAGCGGCGTCGCCGCGTCGAGCAGGATGCGGCAGAAGTAGTCGGCGAAGCTGCGCCGCACCACGATCTCGAAGCGGTTGTCGCCGGTCTGCAGCAGGATGACGGGCGCCTTGAAGTAATGGCTCTGCGCGCATTGCCCGGCGCCGAACACGCGTGGATGCAGGTCGAGCGGGCAGCCCCGTGCCAGCACGTCGCGCACGCGGTCGCCGCTGATCTCGACCACCGTATAGCCACTGCCGACATCGACGGCGGCGGAGTACGAGCCGGCGATGGCCGGCGCCAGCTTGCCCTCCAGCACGCCGGCCGTCACCGGCGCATCGGAGCGCACCAGCCATTCGTCCGGGCCCAGCCACAGCACGTCGTAGCCGGCGCCGCGCGTGACCGTATTGGGCGCGGCCGGCGGACAGCAGCCCACCACGCCCTCGAACGCGTCGACGAAGGCGGCATCGGCCAGCTCGCCGCGCACCATCACCAGGTCAAGGAACTGCCGCTCGCGCACCGTGAAGTACATCGAGCCGCGCAGGTGCGGCGCTTCGAGCAGGCCGGCGGCGCCGACCAGCGGCGACTCCAGGCGCACGTCGCGCGTGCGGGCGTTCGGCACCGGCGCATCGGCCAGTGCGGTAGCAATGCCTTGTTCATTCCACATTCTGGCGCACTCCTTCGCTATCGTAGAAAACGGGGCTGGAAATCTTCGCGCTCACGCGGCGGCCGTCGGCCAGCGGGATCGCGACGCTCTCGCCCATCTTGCCCAGCCCACCCTTGACCACGGCCAGCGCGATCGAGCGCTGCAGGATCGGGCTGTAGTAGCTCGACGTCACGTGGCCGATCATCGGCGTCGGCTCGGTGGTCGACACGCGCGTCTGCGGCGCAATGATCTGCGCGCCCTCGGGCAGCACGAATTGCGCGTCGTCGGTCAGCAGGCCGATGAACTGCTTGCGGCCCTCCTTGGCCGTATCCGAGCGCGTCAGCGAACGCTTGCCGAGAAAGTCCTTCGACTTCGCCACCAGCCCGCCCATGCCGAGGTCATACGGCGTGACCGAGCCGTCGGTGTCCTGGCCGACGATGATGTAGCCCTTCTCGGCGCGCAGCACGTGCATGGTCTCGGTGCCGTACGGAGTGATGTCGAACTCGGCGCCGGCGGCCATCAGCGCCTCCCACACGGCGCGCCCGGCATTGGCCGGCACGTTGACCTCGTAGGCCAGTTCGCCCGAGAAGCTGATGCGCATCACGCGCGCCCTGGCGCCGGCCACGGTGCCGTTGCGGTAGCTCATGAACGGGAACGCCGCGTTGGCAAAGTCGATATCGCCGCAGACCTTCTGCAGCACCTTGCGGCTCTTGGGGCCGACCACCGCGAACGTCGCCCAGTGGTCGGTCACCGACGACAGGCGCACCTTCATATCCGGCCACTCGGTCTGCAGCCAGCGCTCCATCCAGGTCAGCACGCGCGCGGCGCCGCCGGTGGTGGTGGTCATCATGAAATGCTGCTCGCCCAGGCGCACGGTCACGCCGTCGTCGAAGACCATGCCGTTCTCGTCCAGCATCAGCCCGTAGCGGCACTTGCCGACCTCGAGCTTGCCCCAGGGGTTGGTGTACATCCAGTTCAGCAGCGTGACCGCGTCCGGGCCCTGGATGTCGATCTTGCCCAGCGTCGACGCATCTAGGATGCCGACGCTGTTGCGCACCGCCAGGCATTCGCGCTTGACCGCGGCGTGCAGGTCCTCGCCGCGCTTCGGGAAATACCAGGGGCGCTTCCAGTTGCCGACGTCCTCGAACAGGGCGCCGTTGGCGACGTGCCATTCGTGCACGCAGGTCTTGCGCACCGGGTCGAGGAAGTCGCCGACCTCGCGCCCCGCGAAGGTACCAAACGTGACCGGCGTGTAGTTGGGCCGGAACGTGGTGGTGCCGGTCTCGGGAATCGACTTGCCCAGCGCCTGTGCCAGGATCGCCATGCCGTTGATGTTGCCGAGCTTGCCCTGGTCGGTGCCGAAGCCCATCGCGGTGTAGCGCTTGACGTGCTCGACCGACTCGAAGCCTTCGCGTGCCGCCAGCAGGATGTCGGCGGCCGCGACGTCGTTCTGGAAGTCGACGAACTGCTTGGGCCCGCGCGCGGCGGCCTCGCGGCTGCCGACCAGCCACAGCGGCAGCAAGGGGCCTTCGGCAACGGCGCTGACCTTCGGCGCCGCCGGCCGCTTCGCGGTGATGAAGCCGGCCGCCCTGGCCGCCTCGGTGCCGGCCTCCAGCGCCAGCGGCAGTGCCAGCGCCAGGTTGAATTCGCCCGCGGCTGCGCCGATGCTGCACTCGGCCTGCATCGACTTGCCCGGCACGAAGCAGGTCTTGTCGTCGCTCCACTGCGCCTTGCCGCCCGATTGCGCGAACAGGTGCAGCACCGGGCTCAGGCCGCCTGACATCGCCACCAGGTCGCAGGCGAGCTTCGACACCTTGCCGTCGACCTTGCCGTTGGCATAGGACGCGACGCTGACCGAGCTCACGTGCGTCTTGCCGGCGGCGGCTACCACCACCGCGCCGTTCAGCACCGCCACGCCCTGCCGCTTCGCCGCCGCGGGCAGTGCGCCGGTGGTGGTGGCGCGCGGATCGACCACCGTCACCTTCGCACCGCACGCCTTCAGGTCCAGCGCCGCCTGGTAGCCACGGTCGTTGTTGGTGAACACCACTGCCTCGCGTCCCGGCAGCACGCCGTAGCGATGGATGTAGGCCGACACCGCCGAGGCCATCATCACGCCCGGCAGGTCGTTGTTGCCGAAGACGATGGGACGCTCGTGCGCGCCGGTCGCCAGGATCACGCGTTTGGCGCGGATCTTCCACAGCAGCTCGCGCGAGCCGTGGCGCATCGAGACCGACAGGTGGTCGGTCAGGCGCTGCGTGACGGTGACCAGGTTATGGTCCTGGTAGCCGAAGGCGTTGCTGCGCGACAGGATCGTCACGTCCGGCAGCTTGCGCAGCTTGCCCTCGATCTCGGCGACCCACTGCAGCGCGGGTTTGCCGTTGATGTCGGCGCGCGTGGACAGCAGGCTGCCACCGAGTTCGCACTGGTCATCGACCAGGATCACGCGCGCGCCCGTTACCGCCGCCGCATGCGCAGCGGCCAGCCCGGTCGGGCCGCCGCCGACCACCAGCACGTCGCAGTGCGCGTAGCACTTGTCGTAGCGGTCGGCGTCCAGGGTCGTCGGGGCCTTGCCCAGGCCGGCCGCCGCGCGGATCTTCTCCTCATAGCGCGGCCACATCTTGCGCGGCCACATGAAGGTCTTGTAGTAGAAGCCGGCGGGCATGAAGCGGGCGAACTTCTGGTTGACCGCCATGCGGTCGCGCTCGAGGTCGGGCTCGGCGTTCACGCTGGTCGCGACCAGTCCCTGGTACAGCTCGATCTCGGTCGCGCGCGCGTTCGGCACGGTGTAGGCGCCGCCCTCCAGCTGCACCACCGCATTCGGCTCGGCCACGTCGGCGGTCATGATGCCGCGCGGGCGATGGTATTTGAAGCTGCGCGCGACGAAGCGCACGCCGTTGGCAAGCAGCGCCGAGGCCAGCGTGTCGCCCTGGAAGCCCTGGTACACGCGCCCGTTGAAGGTAAAGGACAGCGGCTTGCCGCGATTGATGCGGCCGCCGGTGCCGAGACGGTGTTTCTGGCTCATTGCTTGCCCCTTCCCTGCGGTGCGTTGGCGGCGGGCTGGCCGAAGGTCTCGTAGCCCTTGATGTCGTAGGTGACGGTGTCGCGCTCGGCCTTGAACCAGCGCCGGCATCCCTGTGCGTGCAGCCACTGCTCGCGGTGCATGCCGCGGGTATTGGTGCGCATGAACAGGTAGTCGCCCCATTCACGGTCGGACAGCTTGTCGGTGTCGAGCGGGCGCGCGATGTCGGCCTCGCCGCCGCACGAGAATTCGGATTCGGCGCGCGGGCCGCACCATGGACATTGGATCAGCAGCATGTGGTTCTCCTGCTTGGGTTCAGTGCGCGACGGCGGCAGCGCCGTGCTCGTCGATCAGGTGGCCGGTATAGAAGCGGTCCAGCGAAAACGGCGCGTTCAGCGCATGCGGCTGGTCGCGCGCGATGGTGTGCGCGTAGGCCCAGCCCGAGCCCGGCGTCGCCTTGAAGCCGCCGGTGCCCCAGCCGCAGTTGAAATACAGCCCTTTCACGTCGGTCTTGCTGATGATCGGGCATGCGTCCGGCGAGGTGTCGACAATGCCGCCCCACTGGCGGTTCATGCGCACCCGCGAGAACACCGGGAACATCTCGACAATGGCCTGCAGCGTGCCTTCGATGACCTGGAAGCTGCCGCGCTGGCCGAATCCGGTGTACTGGTCGATGCCCGCGCCGATCACCAGGTCGCCCTTGTCGGACTGGCTGATATAGGCGTGCACCGCGTTGGACATGATCACCGAGTTGACCACCGGCTTGATCGGCTCGGACACCAGCGCCTGCAGCGGGTGGCTTTCCAGCGGCAGGCGGATGCCCGCCATGTCGGCCAGCGTGGTGGTATTGCCAGCGGCGACCACCGCGACCTTCTTTGCCTTGATGAAGCCCTTGACCGTGTCGACGCCGACCACCGCGCCGCCGTCGCGGCGGATGCCGGTGACCTGGCAGTTCTGGATGATGTCGACGCCGGCGCGGTCGGCGCCGCGGGCAAAGCCCCAGGCCACGGCATCGTGCCGGGCCACCCCGGCGCGGCGCTGGATCGATGCGCCCAGCACCGGGTAGCGGCTGTTCAGGTTGATGGTGGGCTCGATCTCCTTGACCTGTGCCGGCGTCAGGAACTCGGCGTCGACGCCGTTGAGGCGGTTGGCGTTCACGCGCCGCTCGGTGTCGCGCACATCCTGCAGCGTGTGCGCCAGGTTCATCACGCCGCGCTGGCTGAACATGACGTTGTAGTTCAGGTCCTGCGACAGGCCCTCCCACAGCTTCATCGCCTTTTCGTAGAGCGCCGCGGACTCGTCCCACAGGTAGTTGGAGCGCACGATGGTGGTATTGCGCGCGGTATTGCCGCCGCCGATCCACCCTTTCTCCAGCACCGCCACGTTGGTGATGCCGTGCTCCTTGGCCAGGTAGTAGGCGGTCGCCAGGCCATGCCCGCCGCCGCCCACGATGACCACGTCATACTCGCGCCTGGGCTCGGGGCTTCTCCACTGCTTCTCCCAGTTTTCGTGGTACGACAGCCCGTTGCGGAACAGGCTGAAGATCGAATAGCGGCTCATTTCCCACACTCCCTTAGCATTCAATGACGTTCACGGCCAGGCCGCCGCGCGACGTCTCCTTGTATTTCGTCTTCATGTCGGCGCCGGTCTCGCGCATGGTCTTGATCACCGAGTCGAGCGACACGTAGTGCTGGCCGTCGCCCTTGAGCGCCATGCGCGAGGCGTTGAGCGCCTTGATCGCGCCCATCGCGTTGCGCTCGATGCACGGGATCTGCACCAGCCCGCCGACCGGGTCGCAGGTCATGCCGAGGTTGTGCTCCATGCCGATCTCGGCGGCGTTCTCGACCTGGTCGGGGGTGCCGCCCATCACCGCCGCGAGCGCGGCCGCGGCCATCGAGCACGCCACGCCGACCTCGCCCTGGCAGCCGACCTCGGCGCCGGAGATCGACGCGGTCTCCTTGTAGATCATGCCGATCGCGGCCGCGGTCAGCAGGAAGTCGACGACGCCGTCGTCGTTCGAGCCGGGCACGAACTTGACGTAGTAGTGGAGCACCGCCGGAATCACGCCGGCCGCGCCGTTGGTCGGCGCGGTGACGACGCGCCCGCCCGCGGCGTTCTCTTCGTTGACCGCCATCGCGTACAGGTTGACCCAGTCGAGCATCGACAGCGGATCGCGCAGCGATTCCTCGGAGCGCGTGCGCAGCCGGTGGTTGAGCTCCGCCGCGCGGCGCTTGACGCGCATCGGCCCGGGCAGCTCGCCCTCGACCTTGCAGCCGCGCTCCACGCAGGCCGCCATGGCGTGCCAGATCGCCAGCAGCCCGGCGCGCACGTCCTCGGCCGGGCGCAACGCGCATTCATTGCGGAACACCAGCCCGGCGATGGACAGCCCGCTGTCGCGGCAGGCCTGCATCAGCTCGGCGCCGGTGCGGAACGGGTATGGCACCTGCGCCGCCGCGCGCACGCCGTTGACGCGGTCGCCGTCGCGGTTGACGACGAAGCCGCCGCCAACCGAGTAATACTCCTTCTCGACCAGCAACTGCCCCTGCTCGTCGAACGCCTGGAAGCGCATGCCGTTGGGATGCACCACGCTGCCGGTGCCGTTCATCAGGCGGCGGTAGAAACCGAGGTGCTCCTTTTCGTCGAAGCCGATCTCGTGCTTGCCGAGCAGCCGCATGCGCTTGTCCTTGCGGATCTGCGCCAGGCGCGGCTCGATCGAATCGGGGTCGATGCGGTCGGGCAGGCTGCCCTCCAGGCCCAGCAGCACCGCCTTGTCGCTGCCATGGCCCTTGCCGGTCGCGCCGAGCGAGCCATACAATTCGGCCCGCACGCGGCGCACGAAGCCGAGCAGGTTGGCATCCTCGAGGTGCGATGCGAAGCGGCACGCGGCGATCATCGGGCCGACCGTATGCGAACTTGAGGGTCCGATGCCGATCTTGAACAAATCAAATACGCTCACATTCATCTGACTGCCTCTCTGCGGGGTGCCGGGGTGCTGGGTTGCTGTCGTTGGGAGCCAGTACAGCAGAGCGCGGGATTTGCAGATAGAACAAAACCGGCATCGGCGTGGGACGCCGGCGCCAGCGGCCTGGCCGTACCGGCCGGGATTTCGCTTTGGCGATGATTCGCGTCGGAATTGTGCAAGTCAGCGGCGGGCCGATCGGCGACTCTGGCGACTCTGGCAACTCCGGCGGGGACGGAATGCGTCGTTCGCATGCCACGTTTCCGGCGACCGGGACGCCCTGCCCTGCCCGTCGACTCCGGGCTAACCCGGATGCGCCGTCCCGCGCGAGCCTGCAAGATGAATGCCGCCATGACCCCAGACGTTCCCATTGCTCCCGCCGTTCCCGCCTCGGCGCCGACGCCGCGGCGCATCCGCTTCGGCATCGTGCTGCTGCCGAATTTCACGCTGACCGCGTTTTCCGGCTTCGTCGACATGCTGCGGCTGTCGGCGGACGATGGCGACTACAGCAAGCCGGTGCGCTGCGTCTGGAGCGTGATCGGCAGCACCCTTGCGCCGGTGCGCGCGAGCTGCGGGATCCAGGTCGCGCCGTGGGAGACCTTCGATGAAGCCGAGCCGTTCGACTACGTGGTGGTGGTTGGCGGGCTGCTCCACTCAGGCCCACAGGCCGGGCCCGAGACGCTCGACTTTATCCGCCGCGCCGCGGGCGGCGGCGCGACCCTGGTCGGCATCTGCACCGGGGTCTTCTCGCTGATGCGCGCCGGCGTGCTCGACGGCCACCGGGCCTGCGTCAGCTGGTTCCACTACTGGGATTTCATCGAGCGCTTTCCCTCGGCCGATCCCGACCTGCTGATCGCCGACCGCCTGTTCGTGATCGACCGCCGGCGCATCACCTGCTCGGGCGGGCGCGCGTCGATCGACGTCGCCGCGGCGATCCTGCTGCGCCACTTCGACCATGCCACCGTGCAGAAGGCGCTGCGGATCCTGCTGGTCGGCGAGATGCAGAAGGGCAACGCGCCGCAGCCGCACCCCCCCGGCCTGGAGCCGGCCACGCACCCGAAGGTCAAGCGCGCCATCCTGCTGATGGAGCAGCACGTCGGGCGCGCACTGCCGCTGGACGAACTTGCCTGCAAGCTCGACCTGTCGGCCCGGCAGCTCGAGCGCCTGTTCAAGGCCGAGACCGGCAAGAGCCCCCAGGTATTCGCGAGGCAGGTGCGGCTGCGCACCGCCGCCTGGCTGCTGACCAGTTCCGACCGCAGCGTTGCCGACATTGCGCTGAGCTGTGGCTTTGCCGACGCCTCGCACCTGGGACGCGAATTCCGCAAGCAGTACGGCGTGCCGCCCGCGACCTACCGCGACAAGGGTGCGCCGCCCGCCGAATCCGCATTCGCCGCGGACGACGATGGCGACGCGGCTTGCGCGCTGGTCGTGCCTGAGGGCGAAGAGCCGGACGCAAGCCACGCCTGATCCCGGCCATCGGCCAACTTGGGTCGGATTTCGGACAAATCCATGCCGGCCAGATCCACTGCCCTCGCCGCTCGCCTTATAGTCTCGCGCTACGAACCAATCGACAGGACCGACCAATGAAAACACGTGCAGCCGTTGCCTGGGGTGCGGGAAAGCCGCTGACCATCGAAGACGTCGATCTCGACGGCCCGCGCGCCGGCGAAGTGCTGGTGGAAGTGAAGGCCACCGGCATCTGCCACACCGACTACTACACGCTGTCCGGCGCCGACCCGGAAGGCATCTTCCCGGCGATCCTGGGCCATGAGGGCGCGGGCATCGTCACCGACGTCGGCCCGGGCGTGACCTCGCTCAAGCCGGGCGACCACGTGATCCCGCTGTACACGCCGGAATGCCGCCAGTGCAAGTTCTGCCTGTCGCGCAAGACCAACCTGTGCCAGGCCATCCGCGCCACGCAAGGCAAGGGCCTGATGCCGGACGGCACCGCGCGCTTTTCGATCGACGGCAAGCCCATCTTCCACTACATGGGCACCTCGACCTTTGCCAACCACATCGTGGTGCCGGAGATCGCGCTGGCGAAGATCCGCCCGGATGCGCCGTTCGACAAGGTCTGCTACATCGGCTGCGGCGTCACCACCGGCGTGGGCGCGGTGCTGTTCACGGCCAAGGTCGAGGCCGGCGCCAATGTGGTGGTGTTCGGCCTGGGCGGCATCGGCCTGAACGTGATCCAGGCGGCGAAGATGGTGGGTGCGGACAAGATCATCGGCGTCGACCTGAACCCGGCGCGCGAGGCGATGGCGCGCCAGTTCGGCATGACCCACTTCATCAACCCGAAGGACGTCGACAACGTGGTTGACCACATCATCCAGCTGACCGACGGCGGCGCGGACTACTCGTTCGAATGCATCGGCAATACGCAGGTCATGCGCCAGGCGCTGGAGTGCTGCCACAAGGGCTGGGGCAAGTCGATCATCATTGGCGTGGCCGAGGCCGGCGCGGAGATCTCGACGCGTCCGTTCCAGCTGGTGACCGGACGCGAGTGGAAGGGCTCTGCCTTCGGCGGCGCGCGCGGCCGCACCGACGTGCCGAAGATCGTCGACTGGTACATGGAAGGCAAGCTCAATATCGACGACCTGATCACGCACACGCTGCCGCTGGAGCGCATCAACGAGGGCTTTGACCTGATGAAGCGCGGCGAGTCGATCCGCTCGGTGGTGTTGTACTGAGGACGGCCTGACGGCAACGCGGAGCTGCGACGCTCCGCCTCAGCCTGCGCCGGCGGCGCCATCGACGCCGGTGCTGGCAAAACGCTCGCGATAGGCGCCCGGCGTGACATGGAGCCGGCGCTGGAACGCCTGCCTGAGCTTGGCCTCCGAGCCGAAGCCGCTCTCCACGGCGATCCACTTCAGCGGCTGGCTGCTGTCTTCCAGCAGCCGCCGCGCCGCATCCAGCCGGGTCTGCTCCACATAGGCCGACGGCGTATGCCCGGTCTCCTTCAGGAATACCCGGGAAAAATTGCGCTCGCTCATCGCAAAGCGCTGCGCCAGCGCCTGCACCGAGAGGTCCGCCTTGGGCGTGCGATGGATATAGTCCTGGATATCGCGCACGCGCGGATGCCCCGTCATCTGGCTGAGCAGGTGTTCACTGAACTGCGATTGGCCGCCCGGCCGCTTCAGGTAGACCACCAGGTCCCGCGCCACCGACAGCGCGATGTCGCGCCCGAGGTCTTCCTCCACCATGGCCAGCACCAGGTCGAACACCGCGGTCACGCCGGCCGAGGTCCAGATATGCGCATCGCGCACGAAGATGGCATCGGCATCCACCCGGATCCCGGGATACCGCTGCCGCATCAGCTCCGCCACGCTCCAGTGCGTGGCCGCGCGCCTGCCAGCGAGCAGGCCGGCCTCGGCGAGGAAGAAGCTGCCCGAACACAGGCCCACGATGCTCCGGAGCCGGCCGGCCTGGGTCCGGCACCAGCTGACGATGTCACCGCACGCACCCAGCACGTTGAGGATGTCGCGTGCGCCCACGACCACCACCACATCGGCGGGCGCCAGGCCAGCGAGCGCGTGCGTGGCCTCGAGCGATACCAGCGTGTCTGAGCGGATCGCGCCGGGGCGCGGCGCGACCAGGCGCAACTCGTACTTCGGCTCGCAGCCGAGCTGCCGCAGCCTGGTGTTGGCGTAGTCGAAGACATTGATGGCGCCGACCGCTTCGACGGCCTTGAATCCGGGATAGATAACGATGTCTACGGTAGTCTTGATCTTCATGGCGCGCAGCGTCGCGGCAAGGGGCAGCAGAAGCGCCTTGCGGCGTGGGTCGAACGCCGATTCTATCCAATCCGCGAACCTCACCCGGCTCAGCGCGCAATCAGCTTGCGCTCCGCACGAACGGCGTGCGCACGACTTTCGCCGCGATCCGGTTCCGGTAGACCTCCACTGCCACGTGCGCGCCGATCCTGACCCCGGGCGCTACCCGCGCCAGCGCGATGGCGAACTCCAGCGTCGGACTATAGGTGGCGCTGGTGACCTTGCCAATCACTGTGCCCTCCTCGCTGGTCACCGTGCTGTGCGCCGGCGGGACCGCGCCGCTGCCTTCCAGCGCAAGTCCGACGAACTGCTGCGTCTGGCCACGGGCGTGCACGGCAGCCCTGCCGACGAAATCCCGGCCGGAATCGAGATCCACGCTCCAGCCCAGGCCGGCATCGAGCGGCGAGGTGTGGACGTCGAGGTCGTGCCCGTGTCGATGCACGCCCGCCTCTAGCCGCAGCGTATCCCAGGCGTCGTGGCCCGCGGCAACGATGCCTGCCGCGTGCAGCCGGTCCCAGATGCGGCCGGCATGCCTGGCTGGCACCATCAGTTCGAAACCGTCCTCGCCGGTCTTGCCGGTCCTCGCCACCATCAGCTCGCCGGCTTCCGGCTCCTGCACGAAGGTGGAATTGAACGGCTTCAGTGTTTCGGCGTGGCGAGCGGCCGGTATGGCCCGGATGACTTTTTCGCGGGCGCGCGGGCCTTGCACGGCGATGACCGCCAGCGGCTCGATCCCTGCCGAGACGCAATCCGGCCGTCGCGGCACCACCGTCACTTCGGCCCTGGCCTCATGGATCCTTGCGCGGATCCACGCGAGATCGCCAACGGCCGTGCGCGCGTTCAGGACGGCGCGGTAATGCTGCGGCCCGAGGTAGTAGACCACCACGTCGTCGATCACTCCACCCAAGGTGTCGAGCATGCAGCTATACAGGGCTTTGCCTGGCGTCTTGAGCTTGCCGACATCATTGGACAGGAGCCGGCCAAGCAGCATTCGCGCATCCGGGCCCTGCAGGTCCGCTACGCAGAGGTGCGACAGGTCGAACATGCCTGCGTCCCTGCGCACGGCGTGGTGCTCTTCGATCTGGGATCCGTAGGCAACCGGGAGCTTCCAGCCATCGACGTCGCCCATGCGGGCGCGCAGCAGCAGGTGCTGCGCATACAGTGGCGTGGAGGGCCACGGCGGGGGACTTTTCGTCATCGCGTTGGGCTTGGTGGGCAATCAGGCAATTGGGCAATCGGGGGCACGGCCATCGGCCTTGTCCGTCGCACCACGCTACCGGGTTGCGCGCATCGGCTTGCGGCAGCGGCGACGTTGCGTGCCAGTACATCAGATCGCCTGGCCACCGGATAGAACAAAGGCGGCATGCGCATAGGACGCCTGCGCCAGGCGGCCAGCGGCGCTCAACGGTCGCGAGGGCGCAGGTCAAACAGTTCGACTCGCGCCTCTTGGACAATCCGCATCCGGCGCTGCTATATTCCTGATACTTCAAGTGTGCCTCACTGACCACTCCGACCCATGGCTCGCTTGCTTACGCCCGCGGTGCTGGCTGTCTTCCTGCATGGCTGCGCCGGCGCACCCTCCTTTGCGCTGTTCGGCGCCTATTTCCCGCTCTGGCTGTTGAGCGCGCTGGTCGGCATCCTCGGCGCCGTGGTCGCCTGGCGGGTCTTCATTGCAACCGGCTGGGCGGAGACGGTCCGCTTCCAGCTGCTCGTCAACGCGGCGATCGGCCTCATCATTGCCGAGATCGTCTGGCTGACCGGTACGGGGCATCTATGAAAATGGCAGGCATGCGCCGCGGCCCGTGGCGCGGGAAAGTGGTGGCGCTGGTGATCGTGGCGCTGGCCGTGGGGCTTTCCGTCTATGCGTACGAGCGGACGGTGCGCTATCCCTCGACCGACGATGCCACGCTGGACGCGGACCTGATCCACGTCGCCGCGCCTGTCGGTGGCCGCATTGCCCGGATCGCGGTCGCGGAAAACCAGCGCGTGGCCAAGGGCGAGGTGCTGTTCGAGATCGACCCGGTGCCGTACCAGCTCACCCTGGCCCAGGCCCGGGCCGACCTGGAACTGGCCAAAGCCATGCTGGGCACGCGGCGCCGGACCATCGGCACGGAGCGCGGCACCGCCTCCGTCGCCGCCGAGCAGATCGCCCGTGCCGAGCAGAACTACGCGCTGACACAACGGACTGTCGAGCGTCTGCGGCCCCTGGCCGCCGATGGCTATGTGCCGAAGCAGCAGCTGGACCAGGCCGAGGTTGCCAGGCGCGACGCGGCGGTGACGCTGAGGCAGGCGCGGCTGCAGCAGGCCACCACGGCGCAGGCGGTGGGCAGCGAGGATGATGCCCTGGCCACGGTGCGCGCGCGCGAGGCGGCGCTGGCCCTCGCCCAGCGCGCGCTGGACGATACCGTGGTGCGCGCGCCGTTCGCCGGCCGTGTCAGCGGCTTGCGCGTGCTGGCGGGCGAAGTGGTGCTGCCGAACCAGTCCCTGTTCCTGCTGGTGCATACCGGCGAGTGGTTTGCCATGGCGAATTTCCGCGAGACCCAGCTGGCGGGTATTCGTGTCGGCGACTGCGCCACCGTCTATTCGATGATCGACCGGCGCACTGCCCTGCGCGGCACCGTGGCAGGCATCGGTGTCGGCATCGGCGATACCGATCGTATCAACCTGCCGCGCTCGCTGCCCTATGTGCAGCCGTCGGTGAACTGGGTACGCGTGGCCCACCGGTTCCCGGTGCGCATCAAGCTGGAGGAGCCGCCGGAGGCCCTGGCTCGCGTCGGTGCGAGTGCAATCGTCGAGGTGCGGCATGGCGCGGCCTGCCGCTGACCGGCCGCGCGTTGCCCTTGCCGATATCGGCGCGCTGCTGGCGCCGTTTCCGGGTCGCGCCGAGGCCACCACGCGCATCGCGTTGGCGAGCACGTTGACGGTGCTGATCGCCGCGATGTACGGCACGCCGGAGGCCGCGATCTCCGCGTACGTCATCTTCTTCATCAACCGCGCCGACCGCACCAGCAGCATCGTGCTGAGTTTAGGCATGCTGGTCCTGGTCAGCCTGATCGTGGGGCTGGTGATCGTGCTGGCTGACCTGACGCTCGACCACACCGTGCTGCGCGTGGCGTTCATGGCGTTGTTATCGGCCGGACTGCTGTTCCTGACTTCGGCCAGCAAGCTGCGGCCGGTGGGCGCGATCGTGGCGATGGTCGTCGGTTTCGGGCTGGACGAGCTGGGACTGGTGCCCGCCGGCGAGCTGGCCACCCGCGCCCTGCTCTATGCCTGGCTGATGGTGGCGATCGCGGTCGGCGCCAACGTGTTGGTCAACCTGCTGATGGGGCCGTCGCCCCGCCGGCTGACCGGCGCGCGGCTGGCGCACTGCCTGCGCGTGGCGGCGCGCAGCCTGCGCGATCCGGCAATGGAAGGCGCCGCGCTTGCCACGGCGTTGCGCGATGGTGTCCAGCCCCTGCCCGGCTGGCTCAGGCTGGCCACGTTCGAGGGCAGCGCCAATGCGGCCGACGTGCTGGCGCTGCGGCAGGCGATGACATCGACCATGGCCATCCTGATGGCTGCCGATGTCGCCTCGCGGCAGCCCGGGGCCCGGCTGCCCCGCGCGTGCGCGGCAACGATCGCCGATACGCTCGAGGCCATGGCGCAGATGCTCGCCGCGGGCGGCTATCCCGTCGAGATCGAACTGGCGCTGCCCGATGCCGGGGTACTGCCGCCGCTGCAGCAAGCGGTGGCGCAGGCGCTGCGCGATGCCATCGAACACTATGCCGAGCCCCACGCGCCGGCGGCACCGGATGCGTTGCCCAGTGGCCCCCCCGGCAAGCCCGGCGGTTTCTTCGAGCCCGACGCCTTCACCAACCGTGCCCACGTCCACTACGCGCTGAAGACCACCGGCGCGGCCATGTTCTGCTACCTGCTCTACCAGCAGTTGAACTGGCCCGGCATCCATACCTGCTTTATCACCTGCTACCTGGTTGCACTCGGCACGACGGCGGAATCCGTTGAAAAGCTCACGCTGCGGCTGGCGGGATGCCTGGTTGGCGCAGCGGCGGGCGCCGCGGCCCTTATCTTTATCGTGCCCGCGCTCGATGGCGTGACCGGACTGCTGGCGCTGGTGTTTGCCGGGACGTGGCTGTCGGCCTGGGTGGCGTCGGGCTCGCCGCGCATTGCGTACGCCGGTTTCCAGATTGCGTTTGCGTTCTATCTCTGCGTGATCCAGGGGCCAGGGCCCGGATTCGACCTGAGCATCGCCCGCGACCGCGTCATCGGCATCCTGATCGGCAACCTGGTGGTCTACCTGGTGTTCACCAGGATCTGGCCGGTCAGCATCGCCGGCCGCATCGACGCGGCTCTGGCGGCATTGGCAAGCCAGTGGCAGCAGCTGGTCGATGCGCACCGGCCCGACTCGCGCCGCCGGCACGCCGCCGACGCCATGGCCCTGCAGCAAGACATCGCACAGGACCTGGCGCTGGCGCGCTACGAGCCGGCCTCGGTCGGCCCCTCGCCAGCGTGGCTAGAGCAGCAGCGGCGGCGCCTGGGGGCGCTCGACGCGGTGGCGGGCCTGCTGTTCCTGCTCGCGGAGCGGTACCCCGGCGATCCTGCGATCGCCGCGCGGCTGCATGCGGTGCGAACCGACCAGGCAGCGCCTGCCCACGCAGAACGCCGGTCATCGCCCGCCAATGGCGACCGGACCCGCGACACCTTGCTGGCGCTGGTCGATCAACAATTGTCCGGAACGCGCCCGGCCTCAGCCCCCTCATCCCATGCGCAAACCTGATCCGCTCGCGCTGCTGCCGCTGGTTGCGGCAATGGCCCTGGCCGGCTGTGCCACCTCGTCGCTCGACCTTGCGCCACCGCGATCCGACCGGCCATGGCAGCCGCCCGTCAGCGCAACCGGCGCAATCGTCGCCGGTGCGCCCGCCGGTTCCGCACCGCAGGACTCGCGATCGAACTACGTGCTGCCTGCCAATACCGCGCTGGCGACGATCGCTCCGCCCGCAGCACTCGATCCGGCGCACGCCTATACGCTGCCCGAACTGATCGACCTGGCGCAATCGCACAACCCGCTGACCCGGGTGGCCTGGAACGACGCGCGCAATGCCGCGCTGGCGACCGGCATCGCGCGCAGCAGCTATCTGCCGCAGCTGTCGGTGGCGGCCATGGGCGGCTGGCAGAACGGCCGCCTGACCGGCGCCACCGTGCTGGGCCAGGCCGGCACGGACACCTCGCGCCACGGCGCGATCTCGGTCCTGTCGCTGCAGTGGTTGCTGTTCGATTTCGGCGAGCGCGCGGGCGTGGTCGAGGCCGCCGAGCAGGCCACGGTGGCGGCAAACATCGCCTTCACCGCGCTGCACCAGCGCATCATCCACGAGGTCAGCGTCGCGTTCTACCGCTACCAGGCGGCGCGCTCGCGCATGGCCACGGTGGACCAGGCCACGGCCAACGCCGATGCGGTGCTGACGGCGGCCAGGTCACGCTACCAGCGCGGCATCGGCACGGTGGTGGAAGTGGCGCAGGCCACGCAGAACCAGGCCCAGACCCGGCTGGCGAAGGTGCAGGCACAAGGCGCCGAGACCGATGCCTACCTGGGGCTTATCCACGCCATCGGCATCTCCCCGCTGTCGCAGCCGCGCATCGCCGAGATGCCGGTGCGGCCGCTGTCGCCGGCACTGCGCAGCTCGATCGCGCAGATCGTGGAACGGGCGATCGCGCAACGGCCCGATGTGCTGGGTGCCTACGCGCTCGAGCGCGCCAACCAGGCCCGCGTGAAGGCGGCCGAGGCGGCGTTCCTGCCCAAGGTGTTCATGTCGGCGGCGGCCTCGTATGCCTCGGGCGGCTCCGCCATCACGGCCATTCCGCCCGTGGGCCAGCAGCCGCCGACGGTGAACCTCAGCGGCTATCGCTACGGCAGCAGCGTGTTCCTGGGTGTGACGCTGCCGCTCTATGACGGCGGCATGCGCTCGGCCGTGCTGGCCCAGGCACGCAACGATGCGGACAGCGCCTCGGCAAAGCTGACCCGCGCCAAGGAAGAATCGGTGCGCCAGGTGGTGGCCAGCCAGAGCGCGCTGGAATCGAGCCTGGCCGCCTATGACGCCGCCAGGGCGCTGGCCGACGCCGCGCAGGTGACATACGATGCGACGTACCACGCCTATCGCCAGGGCGTGGGCACGGTTACCGAGGCCAACCTTGCGCAGAACCAGTTGCTGCTGGCGCGCAATGCGTCGGCCGACGCGTACAGCGCGGCGTTGACCGCGGCGGCCATGCTGGCATTGGCCACCGGCGAAATCGGCCGGGGCGCCGACTAGCGGCACGGGTCTGCTCCAGCGCCTGACCGCCCTCCGTGCGTCAGCGCACAGAACGCCGCACGGCCTGCCGGCATGCTGGAACGCCGCCGTCCCCTTCGCGGGGGCCTGTGCTGTGCAAGCCATGGAGCGCAACGAGGATGAGCCAGCCCGAGCCCCCGGACATCGCGCCGCCGCTGCCCGATCTGCTGATATTCAGCGCCCCGTTCCATCCCTCGGTGGGCGGCATGGAGCGCTTTGCCGAAGACCTCGCGCTGGGGCTGACCGAGCTCGGCTACCGGATCGAGCTGGCAACGCGCACGCCGGCGGCCGAGGACGACGCGCCGGCGTTTCCCTATCCGGTCACGCGCGTGGCAGGCATGGTCGAACTGGCGCGCGCCATGCTGCGACACCCGCTGGTGGTGTTTGTCGGCCTGACTTTCTACGACGTGTTGCTGGCCACCGTGCTACGGCGCCGCATCGTGCTGACGCATCATGGCCCGTACAGCCACTATGGCGAGACGCGGCGTTTCACGGCGGGCAACGTCAAGCGCTGGATGTCGCGCTTCTACCACAACATCTGCGTCAGCCGCTACCTGGCCGGGTGGCTGCCAGGCCAGCCGCTGGTGATTCACAACGGTTATCGCGAGGACCTGTTCAAGCCCGCTGCCGCGCCGCGCCCGGCGGGCAGCTTCGCCTTTGTCGGGCGGCTGGTGACGGAGAAAGGGGTCGATTTGCTGCTACGCAGCTTCGCCAGGTTGCGCGCGATGCGGCCCGAGGTCCGCCTGACGGTGATCGGCGACGGGCCGCAGTACGCGGTGCTGGTGGCCCTGGCGGCAACACTGGAGTGCGCCGAGGCCGTGACCTTCGCCGGCGCAAAACGGCAGTCGGTGGTGGCGACGATGCTGGCGCAGCATGCCTGCCTGGTGGTGCCGTCGACCGGCTACGAGCCTTTCGGCATCGTCGCCCTCGAAGGCCTGGCAGCCGGCTGCGAGGTCATCGTCACGCGTCGCGGCGGGCTGCCCGAGGCCGTCGATGGCTTCGGCTGGGTGGTGGAGCCCGGTGTGGACCCGCTGTGCGAAACGATGCTGGCCGTTTGCGCCGGCGAGTCGCGCCGCAGCGAGCCAGGCCTGCGCGTGTTCCTGGCCGACCACCAGCGCCAGACCGTGGTGCGCCGCTATGCCGAAGCCATCTCCGGCTTCACGCGGCACTAGCGCGCGGGCTTTTTCGGCTTGCCGGCTTCGGCCTGGTGCTGGCGGCGCGGATCCTCGTTGCGGAAGCCGCCATAGCTGCTTTGCCCCGGATCGGCGCTGCGGCTCTTGATCTCGCTGGCCTCGCGGTCCATGCGCGCGCCCGGGTTCTTCTTGCCGGCGCCGGCCTTGCCAGCGGTCTTGCCTGAGGTCTTGCCTGCGGTCTTCCCGCTCGAACCTGGTTTCATTGCCAACTCCTTGTCATGACACATCGGTCGGTCTGAGGACTTGTCCCACGTGCCGGCGGGCTCCGCTCTTCTGGAACTGGCCGCTGGCACCGGGAAGCGAGAACCACGCAACTTTCGTTCCACGATGCAGGGCCCCACGCTGGCGCCGATGATGGCCTGTACGGCAGTCGTATCAAGCAAGCTGCGGCGCAGCGTTGCAGAATTTGCAGGTCGGCGCCGCCCGCCTTGCGCTGGCCGATTTGTCAGCCCAGCCGCAACAGCCACGCCGCCGCCCAGGCCGCGCCGGTCGACAGCACCAGCCCAAGCGCCACCGGCACGGCAAAGCGCGCGCCGCCCGCCGTCGACGCGACGATCTTGCTGACGGTATTGGCCGTCAATGCGCCCAGCACCGGCCACACCGCGTCCGGCGGCGCCAGCTTGCCGGCGCCGACCATGGCGCCGATCGAGGTGGCCGCGGCATGCGCGTCGGCAAAGCCGGCGCCCACGGAAAGCGCCAGCAGCCCTTCGTTGCCGGCCCATGCCTGCGTGGCGGCGCCCACCAGTTGCAGCACCGCAAACAGCAGCGCGAACACCGCCGCGCCGCGCCAGTCGAAGATGCCGCCGCCGGGCACGCCCCCGGTGCCGCCGCGGGCCTCGTGCCACGAGCGCCACAGCCAGATGCCGCCAAACGCCGCGATCACCGCCAGCCCCGCGGCCAGCGGCAGCGCCAGCGCCGCCAGCGCGGACAGGCTGGTGGCGCCCAGCAGCACCAGCATCTGCACGTAGGTGGCGACACTCGACAGCAAGGCCGCCGCCACCGGACCGTGGACGCGCGCCTCGCTCTGGCGCGACAGCACCGCCATCGCGGCAATGGTGGCGGTGCTGGAAACGAAGCCGCCGAACAGGCCCGAGATCGGCAGGCCCAGGCGGTCACCGAACACGCGCGCGCAGATGTGCCCGACCGCGCCGGCCAGCAGCACCAGCAGCACCACCGGCCAGATCGCGTGCGGGTTCCAGGCGTCGAGCGGGCCCATGTAGCGGTCCGGCAGCAGCGGCCAGATGATCAGCGCGGCGGTGGCCAGGATCAGGGCCTGGCTCATTTCCTCGCGCGTGACCTCGCGCCGCGCAAGGTGGTGCAGGAAGGACTTGCCGTGCAGCAACAGCACCACCACCGTGGCCAGCGCCGCCGCCAGCGCCGGATGGCTCGCCGCCAGCGCGCCCAGCAGCAAGGTCAGCAGCAGCGCGAATTCCGTGGTCAGGCCGCTGTCGCGGCCGGCCGAGCGGTGGTAGCTCACCGCAGTCAGCAGCGCCGCGCCCAGCAGCATCACCGGCAGCACCAGCGCCGCCGACAGCACCGCGCTGGCCATGCCCGCCAGGCTGGGCAGCGCGAAGGTGCGCAGCCCGGCCGGCGCTTCGATGCCGCCGTCGGCCGCCTGGCTGCGCTCGCGCTCCAGCCCGATCGCCAGTCCGATGCCCAATGCCACCGATGCGGAAATGATCAAGGGGTCCATGCCATGTGCCCGAGGTTGCGGTCGCCGTGAAGCCTGGCGGATGCCTGGGACCACAGTATCGGTGCAGGCGGCGATTTGCGCACCCCCCGGTCGGGCCGTAAGGGCCCGGACGTGGCTTCAGGGCGCGGCGACCATGACCACGTGCGCCTGCATCGGGCCGGCCAGCGGCCCGGCCCCGTAGGCCTGGATCAGCGCCTGCTCGCAGTGACCGGTCGCGCGCGCGAGGGCGTCCGGCCCGCGCGCTTCCAGCTCGGTGCGCAGCGGCGTGCCCTGGCAGAACGCCGTGGCGGCGATGCGCGCGGCGGCTGCGTGGCTGGTTTCGGTGACGGTCTCGAATACCGCGCCCGCCGTGAACCCGCCGCTGCGCAGGTCCTGCTCGATGGCGGCCTGGCTGTGGTAACCGTGCGGGACGCGGACCATGAAATCGGGCGGCGCCTCGGGGAACAGCGTGGCCAAGGCCGCGGTGATATCGCGGGCAAAGGCGTTGAACGCGATCCGGTCCCACACGTTGAACACCAGCGTGCCGCCCGGCACCAGCACGCGGCGGGCTTCGGCGAAAGCCCTGCCCTTGTCCGGGAAGAACATCGCGCCGAACTGGCATGCGACCAGGTCGAAGCTGGCGTCGTCGAACGGCAGCCGCATCGCGTCGGCCTCGCGCCATTGCACCGGGCGCGCGGTGCCCGCGGCTTGCGCGCGCGCCAGCATCGGTGCATTGAGGTCGGTGGCGACCACCAGGGTGTCCGCCGGCAGGCGCTCGGCCAGCTCCCGCGTCAGCGCCCCGGTGCCGGCGGCAAGCTCCAGCACCCGGCGCGGCCGCAGCGCGGCGATGCGCCGCGCCAGGTCGGCGGCATAGGGCGCAAAGATCATCGGCACCATCGGGGCCTCGTAGACCTCGGCAATCGCCCCGGCAAAGACCTTGTCCTGCTGCTGCATGCCCATGGCGCCGTCCTCCCCTTGCCTGCCCGGCGCGAAGTCGCCGGGTTCGCCTGACTGGGTGTAGGACACATCGTGGCGAATGTAAACCGGCCCGCTAGAACGTCTTGCTCACCGAGCCCCACACGGTGGCGCGGCCAAGGTAGCGCCCCTTCGCGCTGGTGTACACGGCGCGCTCGGCATTGGTATCGAGGTATGCCAGCGCCAGCGCGAAGCCATGGCCAAGCTCTTTGGTCAGGCCGAGCTTCCAGTCGGCGTAGGAGGCGTCGGCCACCTGCACTTTCTGGTAGCCCACGTGCGCGTTGAGCGTCAGCCCCCAGAACCCGAGCGGAACGTTGGCCGACAGGTCGGCATACCAGCTGTGGCGGCTGTCGGCCAGCCCGAACAGGTTGGTCGGCGCGTAGGAGTATTTCAGCGTCACGGGGCCGTAGCCGATGCCGGCGTACAGCTCGGTGGTGTCGGGGCTGGTGTAGCGGTCGGGATAGCTGCCCGGATAGTAGTACTGCAGCACGCCCACGTCGGTGCTCCAGCCGCTGTCGCCAAAGGCATGGCGGTAGCCGCCGTAGAAGTCCATCTCGATCGGCGCGGACACCTCCGGGTGGCTGTCGCCCAGCCAGCTGATGCTGGAGTTCCAGTTGCCCAGGTAGAAGCCGCTGGCATGGCTGTAGTCGAAGCCGCCCTGGATGGCCGGGCGGCCGTTGCTTTGGGTCAGGCCGCGATAGCGGTAGTCGCTGGCGAGCGCAAGGTTGGCGCTGAAGCTGTGGACCGCGGCGTCAGCGGCGTCGGCGGTGGCTTGCGCCAGTACGGGCTTGGCGCTGGCCAGCCATAGGGCGGCGGCCACCGCGGCAGTTGCGGCTTGTCGGGTGGCGGAGAGGCGAGGCAAGGTCATGGTCGAAGGTGGCGGATTGAGGAGCGCGTCCGCATCGGAACGCCCCGCCACGATAGGGACTTCGACATAAAAACGGCGTCAAGAGACGCCGTGACCGTATTGAAATGCGGTAAATGCGCATGTCTGCGCAAGGCGCGAATCTTGCGAGAATCGCCTCGACAGGCTTCCGCGACGGAACTTCGGCGTCAATCGCATGAACCGTGGCGCCGTCGATTGCAAAAAGTACAGACCAGGGCATCGCGATGATCCGGATCGGCATTTCAGGCTGGCGCTATGCCGGCTGGCGCGGCGTGTTCTATCCCGAGGGGCTGGCGCAGCGGCGCGAGCTCGAATACGCGTCGCGCGCGGTCGAGACCATCGAGATCAACGGCTCGCACTATGCGCTGCAGACGCCGAAAAGCTATCGCACCTGGCATGAGGCCACGCCGCCAGGGTTTGTGTTCAGCGTCAAGGGCCCGCGCTACCTGACCCACATGCTGCGCTTTCGCGACGACTCGGCGCGGCCGGCGATGGCCAACTTCTTTGCCTCCGGCGTGCTGGCGCTGGAGGAAAAGCTGGGGCCGGTGCTGTGGCAGTTTCCGCCCAACTTCGGCTTCGACCCGGAGCGCATGGAACGCTTCCTGTCGCTGATTCCGCACGATACGAACAGCGCGCGCGAGCTGGCGCGGCAGCACAACCGCAATGTCAGGGAGCCGTGGTGCGAGACCCGGCGCCGGCGCCCGATCCGGCATGCGGTGGAAATCCGCCACGCCAGCTTCTGCACGCCCGAGTTCCCGGCCCTGCTGCGCCGGCACCGGGTTGCGCTGGTCATCTCGGATGCCGTCGCCGACTGGCCCTATGCGGAAGACGTCACCAGCAACTTCCTGTACCTGCGCCTGCATGGCACCGAGACGCTGTATGGCGGCGCCTATTCCGACGCGGCGCTGGACCGCTGGGCCGCGCGGCTTGTCAAGTGGGCCAATGGCGGCGAGCCCGCCGACGCGCAGCGGATCTCGCCGAAACGGCCCCGCGCCGCCGAGCATCGGGACATCTACTGCTACTTCGATAACGACAAGAAGGTGAAGGCCCCGTTCGATGCGCAACGGCTGCGTGCGCGCATCGAGGAGAAATAGCGAGCAGGACCGCGCTGGCGCCCGCGCTGTTCAATCGCGGATGCGCGGCATCCAGCCGCTGCCGCGCGTGCGCGGGTCTACCGGCAATTGCCGCTGCAGCGCGGCCTTGGCCAGCATATGGGCGCTGATCGGCGCCGTCAGGAACAGGAAGGCGGTCACCAGCAGCTCATGCAGGGTGGCCTCGCCGCGGAAGCTGAAATACGCTACCGAAGCCAGCACCACGCCGCCCACGCCCAGCGTGGTCGACTTGGTCGGCCCATGCAGGCGCATGAAGAAATCCGGCAGCCGGAACAGGCCGATGGCCCCCACCAGCATGAACACGCTGCCCACCAGCAGCAGCGCGCAGACCATGAATTCGGCAACGGGATGCAGCATGAGCCGGCCTCCTAGTATTCGATGATATCGCCGCGCTGCAGGTACTTCGACAGCGCCACGGTGGCAACGAAGCCCATTACCGCGATCAGCAGCGCGGCCTCGAAGAACACCGCCGAGTCCAGGCTGATGCCCAGCACCACGATCAGCGCGATGGCGTTGATGTTGAGCGTGTCGAGCGCCACGATGCGGTCGGGCAGGCTGGGCCCGCGCAGCAGCCGGCCCAGCGTCAGCAGGAAGGCCAGGCCCAGGATCGCCAGGCAGACCGGAATCACGATGGCAAGCATTGGAAGATCTCCTTGAGCGGGGTTTCATAGCGCGACTTGATCAGCGCGACCAGCGCAGCCTCTTCCTCGAGGTCCAGCACATGGACCAGCAAGGCGCGGCGGTCGTCGCTCAGTTCGGCGCACAGCGTGCCGGGGCTGAGCGAGACGATGCTGATCAGCGCGGTGGTGGCCAGTTCATGCTCGACATCGAGCGGCACCACGATAAACGCCGGGCGCAGCCGCGCGGTGCGCCCCAGCACCATCACCGCCACCTCCAGGTTGGCCTTGACGATGTCGATCAGCACATGGCAGCTCAGGCGCAGGATCAGGTCCGGACGCGACAGGCGGAAAGCCCCCAGCACCAGCCAGCGGTCGGCCAGCCGGCCGATGGCCCAGCCCAGCGCCG
The DNA here is from genome assembly GCF_041726985.1 of Cupriavidus nantongensis. Lineage (GTDB taxonomy): Bacteria > Pseudomonadota > Gammaproteobacteria > Burkholderiales > Burkholderiaceae > Cupriavidus > Cupriavidus nantongensis_A. The sequence goes on from NZ_CP168303.1 coordinate 1,713,580, forward strand.
CGCCCAGCAGCCAGTGGCCCGGGCTGATGCTCTGGACCAGCGTTAGCCACATCAGCATCAGGATCAGGCTCAGCCAGGGATGGGGCAGCAGTCGACGCAACATGGCCTACCCCCGCTCGCCGGGCAGCACCGCCCGCAGGTAGGCGGCGCGGTCCAGCAGTTGCGCGGCGGCATCCGCCACGTAATCGCTGACCGGACGCGCGCCCACCGTCAGCGCCAGGTTGCCCGCCAGCAGCAGCATGCAGCAGGCCAGCTTGCGCGCGTCCGGCCGCACCCGCAGGCGCGCCGCGCCGGGATGGTCTTCGTCCAGGTATTCGGCGCCTTCGGCGACACGCTGCGCCTCATGCGGCAGGCGCCACAGCAGCCGCGTGCCGGTGCGCGAGACGGCGATCAGCAGCAGCAGGCTCGAGCCCAGCACCGCCGGCCACAGCACCGGCATCCACGACGCCGGCGTGGCGCGCAGGATCATGGCCTTGCCGAGGAAGCCCGACAGCGGCGGCAGGCCCACCGCCGCGACCACGCCCACCAGGTACAGCAGCCCGGCCAGGCGCGAGGCAATGACCGGCGCGCCGTCGGTGCGCGCGGCTTCGGGCTCGAGCGCATCCGCCAGCAGGAACAGCGCGGCGGTGCACAGCGTGGTGCTGAGCAGGTAGTAAAGTGCCGCGGCCCAGCCGGCCTGGCTTTGCATCGACACGCACGCCGCCAGCAACCCGACCGACGCCACCACCAGGTAGCTGGTCGTGGCGCGCAGCGCCGTCGCGGCCAGCGCGCCCAGCGCCCCCACCACCAGCGTGGCCAGCGCCAGCGCGAACACCCAGTCGTGCAGGAACGGTCCCAGCAGCCCGTGCGCGCCGCCGAAGATCAGCGCGTCGCAACGCAGCATGGCGTAGATGCCGACCTTGGTCATGATTGCGAACAGCGCCGCCACCGGCCCCGCCGCGCTGGCATAGGCGCGCGGCAGCCAGAAGTACAGCGGGAACAGCGCCGCCTTGAGCGCGAACACCAGCATCAGCATCGCGCCCGCGGCCACTGCAAGCGGCAGGTCCTGGGCCGGCAGCCCGGCCAGCCGCAGGCCCAGGTGCGCCATGTTGAGCGTGCCCGAGAGCCCGTACAGCACGCCGATCGCCACCAGGAAGAACGACGACGCCACCAGGTTCAGGATCACGTAGTGCAGGCCGGCGCCGACGCGCGCGCGCCCCGCCCCATGCACCAGCAGCGCGTAGGAAGCGATCAGCAGGATCTCGAAGAAGACGAACAGGTTGAACAGGTCCCCCGCCAGGAACGCGCCGTTCAGGCCCATCAGCTGGAACTGGAACAGCGCGTGGAAATGCCGGCCCTGGCGCGCCGTGCCATCGCCCGCCGCGGCCAGCGCGGCCACCGCCAGCAGCGCGGTCAGCGCCAGCATCATCGCGCCGGTGCGGTCCAGCTGCAGCACGATGCCGAACGGCGCGCTCCAGTTGCCCATGGCATAGACTGCGATGTCGCCGCCGGCCGCATGGCGCAGCAGCAGCACCGCCACCGGCACCAGCAGCAGCGTCGCCACCGCGCTGGCCAGGCGCTGCGCGTACAGCCGCTGGGCCGGCATCGCCGTCAGCAGCGCGCCGGCGAACATCGGGATCAGGATGGGCAGCAGCACGGCATGGTTCATGGCCGCGCCTCCTTGTCACCGATTTTGTCCCCAGCGTTGCCGCCCGCGGCGGTATGGCCGTCGCGCGCCTCGGGCTTGCCGGCGGCGTCGACATGGTCGCTCCCGGTCAGCCCCAGCGAGCGCAGCGCCAGCACCACCGCGAACGCTGTCATGCCGAAGGCAATGACGATGGCGGTCAGCACCAGCGCCTGCGGCAGCGGATCGGCATAGCTGGCCCCCGGCGCGATCACCGGCGGCCGGCCGATCGACAGTCGCCCCATGCCGAGCAGGAACAGGCTGACCGCATACGACAAAAGGGTCAGCCCCAGCACCACCGTGAACACGCGTTCGCGCAGCAGCAGGTAGATGCCGGCCGCGGTCAGGATGCCGATGGCGATGGCGTAGAGCGCGGCCATCAGTCCTCCTCCGCGGCTTGTGCCGGCGGCAGGTTGCGGACGCCCAGGTGAGACACGATCACCAGCGTGGTTCCGGTCACGGTGCAGAACACTCCCAGGTCGAAGATCATGGCGGTGGCCAGTTCCACCTCGCCGATGCCGGGCAGGTGGAAGTGGCCGAAGGCGGTGGTCAGGAACGGATAGCCGAAGGCCAGGCTGCCCAGCCCGGTCAGCCCCGCAACCAGGATGCCGGCGCCGGCAATGGCGCGGTAGTCCGGCGCGATGCGCGCTTCGGTCCAGCGCACGCCGTTGGCAACGTATTGCAGCAGCAGCGCCACCGAGGTGATCAGCGCCGCGATAAAGCCCCCGCCCGGCTGGTTGTGCCCGCGCAGCAGGATAAAGGCCGCCACCAGCAGCGTCAGCGGCAGCATCAGCCGCGCCAGCATCGCCAGCAGCAGCGGATGCGCCTGGCTGGTCCACGGCAGGCCGTCAGGCGCCGCCGACGGCGTCGGCAGGCGCATGCCCTTGAGCAGCGCCTGCACCGCCAGCCCGGCGACCAGCAGCACGCAGATCTCGCCGAGCGTGTCGAAGCCGCGGAAGTCCACCAGCAGCACGTTGACCACGTTGTGTCCGCCGCCGCCCGGCACCGCCTGCTCGACGTAGAACGTCGACACCGGGTCATACGGCCGCGTCATCACCGCGTAGGCCGCCACCGCCAGCAGCGTGCCGCCGCCCAGCCCCAGCACGGCGTCGCGGACACGGCGGCCGGCCCTTGGGCGGTCATGGGTCTCGCGCGGCAGGTAGAACATCGCCAGCACCAGCAGCAGGATGGTCACCACCTCGACCGAGATCTGGGTCAGCGCCAGGTCGGGTGCCGAAAAGCGCAGGAACGCCAGCGACACCATCAGCCCGCAGCCGCTCAGCAGCACCAGCGCCAGCAGCCGCTGCCGGTGCGTCGCCACCACGGCGATCGCGCACAGCGCCAGCAATGCCAGCGTGGCCGCGCCGATCGGATCGATGGCGCCGACGGGCACGCTACCGGCCAGCGCGGGCAGGTCGGCCAGGAAATAGGCCGGCACGGCCAGCATCGCCAGCAGCATCCAGGCGATATAGGTCGGCAGCGAGCCGTTTTCGAGCCAGCGCGTGGCCGCCGCGGCAAAGCGTTCCAGCGCCCGCATGCCGTGTTCGAACGAGCGCCGCGCGCTCAGGTGCTCAATCGCCTGCTGCCAGCGCCGCAGCGCGTCGCGGCGCAGGAAGAACAGGGTCGCGCCGCCCGCCATCGACACCAGGCTCATCACCAGCGGCAGGTTGACCCCGTGCCACAGGTTCAGGCTGTAGTCGGGCAGCGGCGCGCGCAGCGTCGCCAGCGATGCCGCCGCGAGCAAGTCGCCGACGGTGTAGGCCGGCACCAGCCCCACCACCAGGCAGATCACCACCAGGAATTCCACCGGCACCTTCATGAAGCGCGGCGGCTCGTGCGGCGGGTAGTTGGGCAGGTCGGGCCGGCCTCCGCCGAAGAACACGCCATAGATAAAGCGCAGCGAGTACGCCATGGTGAGCGCGCCGGCCATGGTGGCCGCGGCCGGGATCACCCAGTTGAACTCGCCCAGCAGTCCCTGCGCCAGGGTCTCGCCGAAGAACATCTCCTTGCTGAGGAAGCCGTTGAATAGCGGCACGCCCGCCATCGACAGCGATGCCACGATCGCCAGCACCGCGGTATGCGGCATATAGCGGGCCAGGCCGCGCAGGCGGTCCAGGTCGCGCGTGCCGGTTTCATGGTCGATGATGCCGGCGGCCATGAACAATGACGCCTTGAACACCGCATGGTTGATGATGTGGAAGATCGCCGCCACCGTGCTGAGCTGGGTGTCGAGGCCGAACAGCAGCGTGATCAGCCCCAGGTGGCTGATGGTGGAATACGCCAGCAGGCCCTTCAGGTCGCGCTGCAGCAGCGCCAGCCCGGCGCCGACGATCAGCGTGGCCAGCCCGGTCATGCTGACCAGGTAGAACCAGCTGTTGGTGCCGTCCAGCACCGGATACAGCCGCGCCAGCAGGAACACGCCGGCCTTGACCATGGTGGCCGAGTGCAGGTAGGCCGAGACCGGCGTGGGCGCGGCCATCGCGTGCGGCAGCCAGAAGCTGAACGGGAACTGCGCCGACTTGGTGAACACCGCCAGCAGCACCAGCACCAGCATCGGCAGGTACAGCGGGTGGTGCTGCACCTTGCCGGCCTGCGCCAGCACCACTGACAGCTCGAAGCTGCCGCAGATATGGCCCAGCAGCAGCACCCCGGCCAGCAGCGCCAGCCCGCCGCCGCCGGTCACCGCCAGCGCCATGCGCGCGCCCTGGCGCGCATCGGCGCGCCACGACCAGAAGCCGATCAGCAGGAACGACAGGATGCTGGTCAGCTCCCAGAACACCACCAGCAGCAGCAGGTTGCCGGCCAGCACCACCCCGAGCATCGCCGCCATGAACAGCAGCAGCAGGCAGAAAAAGCGCACCGCCGATTCATTGCGCGCCAGGTAGTAGCGCGCATACAGGATCACCAGCAGGCCCACGCCCAGCACCAGCAGCGCGAACAGGAAGGCCAGGCCGTCGAGGCGCAGCGACAGGTCCAGCCCGAGCGCGGGCAGCCACGCCACGCGCCAGCCCAGTGCGTGCCCCGGCTGCGCGAAGACCTCGCCGCGCAGGCTCAGCAGCAGCATCAGCGCGGCCAGCGGCAGGCCGATGATGGCCGGTGCCAGCAGCCGCGGGGCACGCATGCCAATCAACCACGTCAGCGCCGCGGCCAGCAGCGGCAGCGCAATCAGCAGCGGCAGCGCCATGCCCGCCCCCTCAACCGTTGCCCGGGCTTGCGGCCGGCAGGTGCCGGGCGGCCTGGCGGCACGACGCGGGCCGGGTCTGAGGTAGGGAGCAGGGTCGGAGCTGGACGGTCGGGGCGGTGGTCATGGTCTGGAAGCTTTCTGCGGACGATACCGGCCGCTACTGTCCGGATTCTGCCGGCATTGCGCCGGCTGTGCCAGTCAATTGGCGCGATTCGCGAAAAAAATCATCGCATCGCGCAAGAATCCGAAAGCGTGCCCCCATGCGCATGCCGGGCGCAGCGGTCGGCCGGCGCGCCGCGTGGAAGCCGGTCGTCGAGGTGACCGGCTTCCACGCCGGGGACCGAACCCCGCCCCTGCCCTGCGCTCAGGGCTTGGGCCGCACCGCGTCCGCGGTGCCCTGGATAAAGGCCTTGATCTTCTCGACGTCCTGCGGCGTCAGCTTGCCGGTGAAGTCCGGCATGCCGCGCGCCATCGCCGGGCCCTTGAACACCACCTTGTCCAGGTTCTCGATGAAGGCGGCGTCGATATAGCCCAGGTTGGGTATATTGCCGCCACGGTCCACGCCGGGCACGCCGTGGCACAGCACGCAGTTGCTGACGTATAGCGCGGTGCCGTCCCTGACCAGCGCCGGGTCGTACTTCACGCCCTGCAGCAGCTTGCCGGCACGGTATTCGGCGAAGGCCGGCAGCGGCGCCTTGCCGCCGAGCGCGAAGGTGTAGACCGTGCCCGGCCCTTGCCGGTTGGTGGCGCGCTGCGCCTGCCCGTAGACCCCGCCCCAGCCCACCGCGACCGAGACATACTGCCTGCCGTCGAGCTCGAAGCTGACCGGCGCGGCCACCACCCCGGTGCCGGTCGGCGATTCCCACAGCTTGTCGCCATTGCGCGCGTCATAGGCGACGAAGCGACCGTCGGCGGTGCCCTGGAACACCAGGTTGCCGGCGGTGGTCAGCGTGCCGCCATTCCACGGCGAGACATGCTCCTGCGTCCACGCCGCCTTCTGCCGCACCGGGTCCCAGGCAATCAGGCGGCCGAACGGCTTGCTGGTGGGCGGCTCGGCGTTGAGGAACTTGGCGGTGTTCCAGCCTACATTGCCATGCGGCGTGCCTGGCTTGCCTTCATTGAACTGCCAGGTCTTGTCGTCCATCAGGTTGAGCGGCACGTGCTGCGCCGGCAGGTAGACCAGGCCGGTCTGCGGGTTGAACGACATCGGATGCCAGTTGTGCGCCCCGTACGGACCGGGGATCGAGTCATAGGACTTGTCCACGGCGCGGGCCTCGGGCCGCTCGATCGGGCGGCCGTTGGCGTCATACCCGGTGGCCCAGTTGACGTCGACGAAATTCTTCGCCGAGATGAACTTGCCGTTGGTGCGGTCGATGACGAAGAAGAAGCCGTTCTTGGGCGCGTGCAGGATGACCTTGCGCAGCTGCCCGTCCAGCTTCAGGTCGGCCAGGATCATCGGCTGGGTCGAGGTGTAGTCCCAGTTGTCGCCCGGAGTCTCCTGGTAATGCCAGACGTACTTGCCGGTATCGGGGTCGAGCGCGACGATCGAGGCCAGGTACAGGTTGTCGCCGCCGGCCGGGCTGCGCTTGCTGCGCGACCAGGGCGCGCCGTTGCCGGTGCCGACGTACATCAGGTTCAGTTCGGGGTCGAAGGCGAGCGTGTCCCAGGCGGTGCCGCCGCCGCCCGCCTCCCAGTATTTTCCGCTCGGATCCCAGGTCTTGGCGGCCGCGGCCATCGACTCGTCCTCGAACGGTTTGGACGGATCGCCGGGCACGGTGAACCAGCGCCACTGCTGCGCGCCGGTGGCGGCGTCGTAGGCAGTGATGTAGCCGCGCACGCCGAACTCGGCGCCGCTGTTGCCGATGATGACCTTGCCCTTGAACACGCGCGGCGCGCCGGTGATGGTGTACGAGTAGCGGCGGTCGATGATGGTGTCCTGCTCCCACAGCTTGCGGCCGCTGGCGGCATCGAGCGCGATCAGGCGGCCATCGTAGGCGGCGACGAATACTTTGCCCTGGTACAGCGCCACGCCGCGGTTGACCACGTCGCAGCAGCCGCGATAGCCGAGCGAGCGGTCGACCTTGGGGTCGAACGTCCAGAGCCGCTTGCCGGTGCGCGCATCGACCGCATGCACCACGCTCCACGACGCGGTCACGTACATCACGCCGTCGACCACCAGCGGCGTGGCTTCGACGCCGCGGGTCGACTCCAGGTTATAGCTCCACACCAGCCCCAGCTTGCCCACATTGGCGGTATCGATCTGGCGCAGCCGGCTGAAGCGGGTCTCGGCGTAGTCCAGGCCGTGGCTTGGCCAGTCGCGCGTGGTGCTGGCATTGGCGCTGATGAAGGCGCCGTCGACCCTGGCCGCCGCGTTGCGCGGCGCCGCGGCGCTGGCGGGCAGCAGCTGCATGGTCAGGGCCAGGGAGGCGGCCAGCCACGCGACGGCGCGGGGCCTGCTACGGCGCCTGGTCGTGGCACCTTCGATCGCAACTTCGGCAACGGAATCCGTTGCCGGCTTCAACGCATGGCTCATATCGTCTCCTGAAGGGCGTTCTTGTTGGAATTCGGGACTGCAGGATTACGGTACTGCGCGACGCCGGGCGATAGCCGGGGCCCATCGATCATCGGCGAGCCCTTGCGTTATGGGTACAGGGATAACCCGAAGCCGCTGGCACGGCCGGGACACGCCACCAATATCCAGCGGATATCGCCCTGCAAGAAATGAATATTGGACGCTGCCGGTCACCGTCGCTTAGCCTTGGCGCCAGGACAGACCCCCGCATTGCTACCCGGAGCCCCCGACATGAGCCAGTTCCTTCTCTACGAACAACAAGACCACATCGTCACCCTGACCATGAACGAGCCCGAGCGGCGCAACCCGCTTACCGGCAATACCGCGGTGGCGGAGTTCCTGGCCGCGATCGACCGCATCCATGCCGACCGCAGCGTGCGCGCGGTGGTGATCACCGGTGCCGGCACGGCGTTTTCGTCGGGCGGCAATATCAAGGACATGGAGCGCCAGGCCTCCGGCACGGTGCCGGGCATGGAGATTCGCCAGGACTACCGCTGCGGCATCCAGCGGCTGCCGCTGGCGCTGTTCAACCTGGAGGTGCCGGTGATCGCCGCGGTCAACGGCGCCGCCATGGGCGCGGGGCTGGACCTGGCCTGCATGTGCGATATCCGCATTGCGTCGGAACGCGCGCAGTTCGCCGAGTCCTTCGTCAAGCTGGGCATCATCCCGGGCGACGGTGGCGCGTGGCTGCTGCCGCGCGTGATCGGCCTGTCGCGCGCGGCCGAGATGACCTTCACCGGCCAGCCGATCGACGCCAGGCAGGCGCTCGAATGGAACCTGGTGTCGCGCGTGGTGGCGCCCGACGCGCTGCTGCCCACCGCGTATGAACTGGCCGGCCGCATCGCCGCCAATCCGCCGCACGCGGTACGGCTGGCCAAGCGCCTGATGCGCGAAGCGATGCATACCCGGCTGGATACGCTGCTGGAACTGTCGGCCGGCTTCCAGGCGCTGTCGCACCAGACCGCCGACCACCGCGAAGCGGTGCAGGCCTTCCTGGACAAGCGCACCCCGGTCTTTACCGGCAACTGAAGCGGCCGCCGCAATCTCTCCGCCGCAATCTCGCTGGCGTGGCCCTATCCCGCCACGCCCAGCGCGCCTTCGACATTGCGCACCAGGCTGACCAGCCGCGGGCCGATATCCGTCTCCAGCTGCTTGCTCTGCTGGCTGAACACCGGCACCGACGCGGCGAAGATCCAGGCCTCGCCGTCGCGGCACGTGCGCAGCGGCACGGCCACCGATTCCACCTCGCGGTGCAGATCGCGATGGCCGCGGCAGAAGCCGTGCTCCTGCAGGTCGCGCGCGGCATCGTCCAGGCGCGCCTGCAGCCAGTCGGCGCGCGGCGGGTCGGTGGCGCGCAACTGGGCCAGGTAGGCGTCGCGCTCGGCCTGCTCCAGCCGCAGCAGGTACGCGCGGCCCGAGCCGGTGCGGGAGACCGACACGCGCGTGCCGACCTCGGGCCGGAACACGTGGCTGCCGACGCCCTGCGCGATCTCGACATAGGTCAGCGCATGGCCGCTGCCGACGATCAGCTCGACCTGCCCGGCGATATGGTCGGCCAGTTCCTGCATCGCCTGCCGCGCCAGCTGGCGGATCGTCATGCGTGCCAGCGCCGGGGCAGCCAGGTTGATCAGCCCTACCCCCGGCACATAGCGCGACAGCCGTTCCGAGTAATGCAGCAGGCCCAGTTCGCACAGCGTGTCGAGCAGCCGGAACAGGGTCGGCCTGGCCAGGCCGGTGCGCTCCATCAGTTCCCGGCTGCTCAGTTCCTGCACCGTCGGAGAGAAGCAGTTGAGGATCGAGACGCCGCGCGCCAGCGCGCTGACAAGGCGCGCCTCGCCATCGGCATCGGCGGCTGGCGGGGCTGCGGAGGCATGTGGAGCATTAGTCATCGGCAGGTCTGATTCTGAAGTTTTTTGATACGCGTGTCTCAAAAGCCGGATGTTGCCCTTCGCTATTTCGAAAGTCAAACCGGGCTTTTTACGTTTACGTGGCGATTTTTCGACGCCACAATCCCAATTCATCGTATCCGACGATCACTTTTCGATACGGACGTCTCAATATCCCCGCACGACTCGCAACGCTCAGCTTTCTCAGGAGACTCCGCATGCAACAAGCCGTCATCGTCGACGCCATCCGCAGCCCGATGGGCCGCTCCAAGCCGGGCTCGGCCTTTACTGAACTCCATGCCACCGAACTGCTGGCGCAGGTGCTCAAGGCGCTGGTCGAGCGCAACCAGCTCGACCCGGGGCTGGTCGACGACGTCATCACCGGCTGCGTGACGCAGGCGGGCGAGCAATCCGCCGGCCCCGGCCGGGTGGCGTGGCTGGCGGCCGGGTTCCCCGAGCACGTGCCGGCCACCACCATCGACCGCAAGTGCGGCTCCAGCCAGCAGGCGGTGCACTTTGCCGCGCAGGGCATCATGGCCGGCGCCTATGACATCGTCATCGCCTGCGGCATCGAGTCGATGAGCCGGGTGCCGATGGGCTCGGCGCGCATCGGCCAGAACCCGTATGGCCCGTCGATGGAGGCGCGCTACGCGCCGGGCCTAGTGTCGCAGGGCGTGGCGGCCGAACTGGTCGCGGCGAAGTACGAGCTGTCGCGCGAGCAGATGGACAGCTATTCGGCCCGCTCGCACGAACTGGCCGCCGCCGCGCGCGAAAGCGGCGCGTTCCGCCGCGAGATCGTCGGCATCAGCACCCCCAACGGCGTGGTCGAGCACGACGAGACCATCCGCCCCGGCACCTCGGTGGAGAAGCTGGGCACGTTGCAGGCGTCGTTCCGCAACGACGAGCTGAGCGCGCGCTTCCCGCAGATCGGCTGGAATGTGACCGCGGGCAATGCCTCGCAGATCAGCGACGGCGCCGCCGCGATGCTGCTGATGAGCGAAGCGATGGCGCAGCGCCTGGGTTTGAAGCCGCGCGCGCGCTTCGTCGCGTTCGACGTCTGCGGCGACGATCCGATCGCCATGCTGACCGCCCCCATCCCCGCCAGCCAGCGCGCGCTCAAGAAGAGCGGCCTGACGCTGGAGCAGATCGACCATTACGAAATCAACGAAGCCTTTGCCTGCGTGCCGCTGGCCTGGCAGCGCGCGCTCGGCGCCGACCCGGCGAGGCTGAACCCGCGTGGCGGCGCGATCGCGCTGGGCCATCCGCTGGGCGCCTCGGGCGTGCGGCTGATGACCACCATGCTGCATGCGCTGGAAGACAGCGGCCAGCGCTATGGCCTGCAGTCGATGTGCGAAGCCGGCGGCATGGCCAACGCCACCATCATCGAGCGCGTGTAAGCAACCCTTCCGTCGTTCCCGCGAAGGCGGGAACCCAGTGACTTCATAAAACGCTGGATTGCTCGCATTGCTCGCCCTACGGGCCGTCCTACGGACGTCCAATGCGCGGAAGCGCATTGTCCCGCCTGCGCGGGAATGACAGGCAGAGCATTCCTGCCCCATTCAGCAATCGCACCCTACTAGGAGACATCCATGAAACTCGAGCATATGTCCGCCGTCGTCACCGGCGGCGCTTCCGGCCTGGGCCTGGCCTGCGTGCGGCGCCTGGTGGACCGCGGCGTCGACGTGGTCATTGCGGACCTGTCGGAAGAGCGCGGCAACGCCGTGGTCGACGAGTTCGGCGGCAAGGTCCGCTTCGTCAAGGCCGACGTGACCGACACCGAGCAGATGAACGCGGTCTACGACGCCGCCGAGGCCATCGCCCCGCTGCGCGCGCTGATCCATTGCGCCGGCCTGGGCGGCCCGGTGCGCGTGGTCGAGAAGGACGGCTCGCCGGGCTCGCTGGAGAAGTACGAGTCGATCGTGCGCATCAACCTGATCGGCACCTTCAACGCGCTGCGCCTGGGCGCCGCGCGCATGGCGAAGAACGAGCTGGTCGACGGCGAACGCGGCGCCTGCGTGCTGACCGCGTCGGTGGCCGCCTACGAGGGCCAGATCGGCCAGATTCCCTATGCCTCGGCCAAGGCCGGCATCGTCGGCATGACGCTGGTGGCCGCGCGCGACCTGGCACAGCGTGCGATCCGCGTCTGCACCATCGCCCCGGGGCTGTTCGACACGCCGCTGCTGGCCAAGCTGCCGGAGAACGTGCGGGCCTCGCTCGGCGCCATGGTGCCGCACCCGGCGCGCCTGGGCGCGCCCGATGAATACGCCTCGACCGCGCTGCACATCCTCGAGAACCCGATGCTCAACGGCGAAACCATCCGCCTGGATGGCGCCATCCGCATGGCACCGCGCTGAACCGGCCGACCAGACAGGAGACATTGATGAGCGATACGCTGTTGAAGGAAATCCGCGGCAACGTGATGGTGCTGACCATCAACCGCCCGGAGGCCCGCAATGCGATGGACTTCGAGACCGCCACGGCGATTGCCGCGGCGCTGGATGAACTCGATGCGCGCGACGACCTGAGCCTGGCGGTGCTGACCGGTGCCGGCGGCACCTTCTGCTCAGGCATGGACCTGAAGGGCTTCCTGGCCGGCAAGCGCCCGAGCGTTCCGGGCCGCGGCTTCGGCGGCGTCACCGAGCAGCCGCCGCGCAAGGTGCTGATCGCCGCGGTCGAGGGCTATGCGCTCGCCGGCGGCTTCGAGCTGGTGCTGGCGTGCGACCTGGTGGTGGCCTCGCGCGCCGCCAAGTTCGGCCTGCCCGAAGTCAAGCGCGGCCTGGCCGCCGCCGCCGGCGGCCTGATCCGCCTGCCGCGCCGCGTGCCCTACCACGTGGCGATGGAATACGCGCTGACCGGCGACATGCTGCCGGCCGAGCGCGCCTACGAGCTCGGCCTGGTCAACCGCCTGACCGATGCCGGCGGCGCGCTCGACGCCGCGCTGCAGCTGGCCGGCGCGGTCGGCGCCAACGGGCCGCTGGCCATCGCCGCCAGCAAGCAGGTGGTGGCGCAGTCCGGCGACTGGACCCGCGAGGAAATGTTCGTCAAGCAGAAGCCGCTGATCGACCCGGTCTTTACTTCCGCCGACGCGCGCGAGGGTGCCGCCGCCTTCGCCGAGAAGCGCAAGCCGGTGTGGACGGGCAAGTAAAACGCCCGCACCTGACCTGAGAACGGCCGGCCGCAAGCCGGCCGTTCTTGCATTGCCAAGCAGCCCATAAACATACGTGGAGGAGACCCATGACACCCAAGCTGCCCGCATCGCTGTCCCCGTCGCTGACCCCAGCGCTGGCCCATAGCAGCGCAGCACTGCTGCTGGCCACTGCCGCGGCGCTGCCCTGCATGGCCCCCGCGGCCGCGCATGCCGCCGCCTGGCCCGAGCGGCCCATCACCATCATCGTGCCAGGCGCGCCCGGCGGCACCACCGATATCCCGACGCGGCTGGTGGCGCAGAAGCTGTCGGCCATCATCGGCCAGCCGGTGGTGGTCGACAACAAGCCCGGCAGCGGCGGCATCATCGGCACGCAGGCCTTCATGCGTGCGGCGCCGGACGGCTACACGCTGCTGGTCGGCAATACCGGCTCGCATGCCATCAACTACAGCGCCTACAAGCAGCTGTCCTACCAGCCGCAGGATTTCCTGCCACTGACCGACCTGATCTCGTTCGCCAACGTGCTGGTGGTCGGCGCGCAGGCCCCGGTGCGCAGCGTGGCCGAGCTGGTGGCGCAGCTCAAGCAGTCGCCGGGCAAGTATTCCTATGCCTCGGCCGGCATCGGCCAGACCACCCACCTGACCGCGGAACTGTTCCGGCTGCGCACCGGCACCGAGGTCATCCACGTGCCGTACAAGGGCTCGACACCGGCCACCACCTCGGTGCTGGCGGGCGAAACCACCTTCATGTTCGACAACCTGACGCAGGCGCTGCCGCAGATCCGCGCTGGCAAGCTGCGCGCGCTGGCAGTGACCAGCGCCGAGCGCCTGCCAGCGCTGCCCGACGTGCCCACCATGGCGCAAGCCGGCGTCAAGGATTTCGTGGTGATGGGCTGGCTGGGCTTCTTTGCCCCGGCCAAAACCCCGCCGGCGGTGGCTACGGCGCTGCAAGAGGCGCTGGGCAAGGCCATGCGCGATCCCGAGGTGGTGGCGCGCTTCCGCGACATGGGCGGCATCCCGGGCGGCGAGCCCCAGCCAAAGTTCGCCGCGCTGGTGCGCGGCGAGATCCAGCGCTGGGGCGAGACCATCCGGGCGTCGAAGGTTAGCCTGGACTGAAGGGGCTGCCCCTGCCCGGGCCCAAGACCCAGACGTCCTAAGGCCTATCAACCGGGAGCTAAGCTGTCTGGCACGCGCCAAGCAGCATCCTAAGGCTGACCGCGGAACTGTTCCGCCTGCGCGCCGGCACCTAGGTCATCCACGCGCCGTATACGGGCTCCACGCCCGCCACCACGTCGGTGCTGGCGGGCGAAACCACTTTGGTGTTCGACAACCTGACGCAGGCGCTGCCGCAAATCCGTGCCGGCAAGCCGCCACCTTGCTTTGCGACGCACAGTGGGCTCTCAACTTAGAGAACTTCGTGCCGTTATCCAAAGAACCGCCCCGTCGCCCGGTTCATCCCTAACCCCCTGGTGCGCTCCCGCGCGGGCGTTCCCTGGACAAGTGCCGCTGGTCCGTATCGCCGGGTCGATGGCGCGGACACTTGCGTTCAGGGGACTTAGAGGGCCGACAAGCATTCTTCGTACACGTACCAGTCGCTTTCATTGCCGCTGCTACGCGTCGGTTCTCATCCTGAGAATCCATAGATCAGAATTTTCAACATGACTCTTATGAAGGCGCCGACTTTTTTCTGTCAGCTTTCGTGGCACGCGGCAAAGGTATTCAACAAATACCCGGCCTGACACCCTCGTTTTCGCAAACGTTTCCATTGTTTCATCGATTTTCAGACACGTCCTATCGACGCATTAATCGAATTGTCGGTTAATTCGTTTTCGATCAACCAGGACGAACGGTTGATTGCGCACGTCTGGCTTCCCGCACCTCGGTCTGTCGTCCTGCACCCAGGGCATTCTTGGTCGCGCCAACAAAAATAACCCTAGAAGTAACCGCATGGGTCAATGTTCTACCTTGTACATGTTCCGCGCCATACCGGCCGCCTGCTTGCTGTTGGCTGGGACAGCTCTCGCGCAGGGCTCGCCAAATACTGAGGACGCGCTGCGCCGCTCCCGGCAGGAGCAAAACCAGCAATTGCAGCGAGAGCGAAATATCGAGCAGGCCGATGACCGCGCCCGCCAGGTGCAGTCGCCCAATGTCTCGCTGGACGGCAGCGCTGCGGAGCAGGAAGCCCAATCAACCCAGCTTCCACGCGAAGCTCCATGCTTTGCCATTGAGCACCTGCAGCTGTCAGTACCAGAGGCGCTGTCTGCCGGAATTCGCGCCCAAGGCGCGAGCGCATTGCCAATGGACACTTTCCACTTCGCACAGGCCTACCTGGACCAGTACGCAGGCATTTGCATTGGCCGCGAAGGCGTGAACATGATTGTTCGCCGTCTGGGCGCGCAAATCCTTGGCCGGGGCTACACCACTACCCGCGTGGCAGTGCCGGAGCAAGATCTGTCGTCCGGCACGCTGCGGCTGTCGCTGATTCCTGGCGTCATCCGTCAGATCCGCTTTGCCGACGAATCGCTTCGTGGGAGGTGGCAGAGCGCATTTCCATCCCGCCCCGGCGATCTGCTCAATATCCGGGACCTCGAACAGGGGCTGGAGCAGATGAAGCGCGTCCCCAGCCAGGATGTCGAGATGCAGATCGTCCCCGGCGAGATGCCTGGCGAGTCCGATGTCGTCATTTCGGTGAAGCGGGCCAAGGCTTGGAGGGTGGTGGCATCGCTTGACGACAGCGGCAGCAAAGGGACGGGACGCCTGCAGGGCAACCTGTCGCTAGGCATCGACAACCCGCTGGGCCTGAACGACCTCTTCAACCTTGGCGTCGGCCACGATGCCAATGTCAATCAGGGCGGACGTGGCACACGTGGCGCCAATGCCTCGTATTCCATGCCTCGGGGAAATTGGACGTTCGGCGCCGCGGGTAGCACCTACAGCTACTTTCAGCGCATCGCCGGCGCAAACCAGGCGTTCGAATCCAGCGGCAATTCAAAAACCGCTGAGTTCAAGGCACAGTACTTGTTCCAACGCGACCAGTTCCAGAAAAACTCCTTGCAGTTTCGCCTTGGCCACCGTTGGAGCCACGCGTTCATTGAGGACACCGAAATCCTCAACCAGCAGCGCAGCACCACTTTTGCGGAAGTCGGATGGCTACATCGCCGCTACTTCGGCGCATCGCAACTTGATCTCTCACTCGCTTACCGCTTCGGCGTGCCGTGGTTCGGCGGCCAGACGGAGATCCGAACGATCGAACCCAACTTCGCTAGCCAGCGTAGCAAGTTTCTCTATCGCGTCGCCACGCTCGACGCCAACTTGGTGGTGCCCTTCTCAGTGCCTGCCGGAGCCGGCGGCAGCCGGTTGCCATTGCGCTACATCACCACCTTCCACGGCCAGTACACCGGCCAGGCACTGTTCGCCAGCGAGTTCATCTCCATCGGCAACCGTTGGACCGTGCGCGGCTTCGATGGCGAAGTGACGCTCGCCGCCGAGCGCGGTGCCTACTGGCGCAACGATCTGGAGATCCCTCTCGGGTCGACCGGCCAGAATTTTTACCTTGGACTCGACGCAGGCACCGTTGGGGGGCGCAGCGCCAGCTACCTGGCCGGCCGCACTCTGGCAGGCACGGCGATCGGTGTACGCGGCAGCCCTATGAAGGGGCTGTACTACGACGCTTTTCTGGGTTGGGGGCTGGTGAAGCCCGCCAATTTTCCCACGCGCTCGCCGGCAGGCGGGTTTTCGGTGTCCTACCAATATTAGGAAAAACAGAAATGAAGACTCTCCGGCGCGCCGCTGGTTGGCATCGACACGGTAACGGCGGAAACAACCGGCATCTCCCTCGCCAACCAACTCAATTCAGCACGTAGACACCTGGCCTGCCGGCACCTGCTCCTTGAGCGCTTCCCCGGCGAGGCGTTGTTTGATGTTTGACGTCCTAATAGCATGAATGACAAGCGCTTTCGACTAATCTTCAACAAGCACCGAAACATGCTGATGGCGGTGGCCGAGTGTGCCATCGGCGCCCGCAAGGTGGCGTCCGGGGAACGCGCCGGACGTACCGCGAGAACGAATAGCTCATGTAGCTCTTGCCGGGCGGCAAAGTTGCGCCCCATGGCCTGGGCGGTGCTGCTCTCACTGGGATGTGTGCATTTTGCTGCTGCGCAGATCGTGTCCGACCCGCGCGCCGGGCACGGTCCGAACGTCACAGCGACGGCCAACGGCACGCCGCTGGTTGGGGTAACTACGCCATCAGCGGCCGGCGTTTCGCGCAACCAGTACCAGCAGTTCTCCGTGGATGGGCGCGGCGCGATCCTAAACAACGCCACGGTCATTACTCAGACGCAACTGGGCGGCTACGTGCCCGGCAATGCAAATCTGGGTACCAGCGGCCCCGCTCGCGTGATCCTGAATGAAGTGACAGGTGCCAACCCATCGCAATTGAATGGCTATATCGAGGTCGCTGGCCAAAGAGCCGACGTGATCATCTCGAACGGCAATGGCATCTCAGTGAATGGCGGCGGCTTCATCAATGCCAACCGCGCCACGCTGACAACAGGTGCTCCCGTGTTCGGCGGGGATGGCACTCTCGCCGCCTTTCGTGTCACGCGCGGTGGCATCCAGGTCGAAGGTGCCGGCTTCAACGGGACCAGCCTCGATCAAGTGGACCTGATCGCACGGTCTGTCGAGGTCAACGGCCAACTTTGGGCTAACACTGCCAATGTGATCGCGGGTGCCAACGAAGTGGACTACGCCAACCTCGGCGTGCGGTTGATTCAGGGCGAAGGCGCGGCCCCGACGGTCGGCATCGATGTGGCGAACCTTGGCGGGATGTACGCGAATCGCATTCGCCTGATTGGCACGGAGGCCGGCGTCGGAGTGCGCAATGCCGGCACGCTGGCTGCCCAGGCGGGTGATTTCAGCATCGACGGCGCTGGCCGTGTGTCGCTGTCCGGCACCACCTCGTCGACAGGCGCGCTTGCGCTCCACGGTGCGCAAGGTATCGACAACAGCGGCTCCACGGCGGCAGGCGCCAGCCTTTCGGCGACGGGCGAAGGCGACATCCGCAACTCAGGCGCCCTGATCGCCGGACGGGACGTGCGCGTCGCTGGCCAGTCAGTCCAGTCCACCGGTACCTTGGCCGCCGGCATCGACGCCAACGGCAACATGACCCAAGGGGGCGACCTTGCCGTCACCGGCGCACTGGGTGTGGGCATGACGGGCCAGAATCTCGCCGGCAGCAACATGTCGGTTACCGGCGCCCACATCAGCCTCGCGGGCAGCCAGACACGTGCCGCAAGCAATGTCGCGCTCACCGCGCAGGCGGGCATACTGGATCTCGCCGGCGCCACCGTTACGGCAGGCCAGCAACTGACGGCAAGTACCACCAGCCTCCTGCGTAGCGACGGCGCCAAAGTGAGTGGCGCGCGCATCGACGTCAGCGCGCAGCAGCTCTCCAACAAAGGCGGCACGCTCTATGCGCAACATGGCACGGCCCTGTTGATCCGGGGCGATGCCGATAACTCCGGCGGCCAGGTCCTGGCCGATGCGGGCGACCTGTCGCTGTCCGCTGACGGCCTGCTGACTAACGCCGGGGGCCGCATCACGAATGCCGGAACCGGCGGAACGACCATCCGCGCCCGGCGCATCGAGAACACCGGCAACGGTGCGATCGGTGGCAATGGCGTCGCAGCCATCGCCGCCGACCAACTGGTCAACACCGGCGGCGCCCAACTCATCGCCGGCACAAATCTCGGGCTGCATCTCACGCGGTCGGCAGACAATGCCGGCGGGCAAATCCACGCCGGACAACGCCTGACCATCGATGGCAGCCAGGTTATCTGGCGCAACGACGGCGGCACCATCTCCGGCACGTCGGTCCAGCTCGCCGGCAGCTCGTTGTCGAGTCGACAAGGTACGGTGCTGGCCAAGGATAGCCTGGATCTCGGAATCACCGGGGACATTGACAACTCTGGCGGCATACTACAGGGCGGCCAGTACCTCGGCATACGCGCCGCTGGCAGCATCATCAATGACGGCGGCCAGGTGCTCAGTGTCGATGCCAATAGCTCTGCAGTGGTCAATGGGACAACTGTCACGAACACCAACGGCGGTATCGTCGGCGGAAACGGCTCGCTGTCGCTCACGGCGGACAGGCTGGCCAATACCAACGGTGCGCAACTGGTGGCTGGGGCCGACCTTGCGCTGCACGTCAGCGATGCGGGCGACAACTCGGGCGGGCAGATTCGCGCCGCGCAGGCCCTGACCATGGACGGCACCGGTGCCGCCTGGACCAACGACGGCGGCACGATCACCGCCGGTGCGTTGCGGCTGGCCGGCGGGTCACTATCGAACCGGCAAGGCGCCATCGTCTCGGATGGGGCACTCTCGGCCGCCATCGGTGGCGATATCGATAACGCGTCCGGCACCATCCAGGCCGGGGATACGTTGGCCATCGAAGCCACCGGCGCGCTTCGTAATGCCGCAGGGCGGGTTGTCGGGACCAGCGCAGCCGACGCCACGGTGCGCGCCGCGGTGGTTGCCAATACCAATGGCGGACTGCTTGGCGGCAATGGCGCCGCATCGGTTACCACCGACCAGCTGGTCAACACCGGCGGCGCCCAATTGGTCGCCGGCACCGACCTCGGCCTGCACCTCGTCCAGTCGGCGGACAATACCGGCGGGAAAATCTATGCCGGTCAGCGCCTTACGGTGGATGGCAGCCAGGTTGCCTGGCGCAATGACGGCGGCACCATCTCCGGCAAGTCGGTCCGGTTTGCGGGCGCTTCGCTGTCAAACCGCCAGGGCACCATGCTGGCTGACGAGGAGCTGACTGGCTCCCTCGGTGGCAACGTGGACAACACCGGCGGCGCCTTGCAGGGCGGCACCACGCTGGACGTTTCGGCCGGTGGCACGCTCACCAATGATGCGGGCCAGATCGTCAACACGGGCACCGGCCAGACGCGCGTGGTTGCCAGCAGCCTGATCAGTACGAATGGCGCCATGGTGGGGGGCAACGGCGACGTACAGGTGCAAGCGCGGCAGCTCGCGAACACCGCGAGGGCCCAGATTGTCTCGGGTGGCGCCCAGCTCCTCGAGGTGGGACAGTCGTTCAACAATGCCGGCGGCCAGGTCTATGGCGGTACTGGCCTGACGGTCAACGGTGGCGCAGCAGCCCTGAATAATGACGGCGGCAGCCTCGCCTCGGGCGGCGACAGCGTTGTGCAGGTCGCATCGCTCAGTAACCAGGGCGGCAAGGTCATCGCCGATGGCGATATCGGCATCGATACGCACGCCCTCACCGGGGTCGGCACCGTCCACAGCGGCCAGGACCTGCGTCTCGCCATGCAAGGTGACTACGCCAATGTCGCTGGCAACCTGCTCAAGGCCGAGCGCAATCTGTTGTTCGGCACCACCGGCGCCTTCACCAACCAGGGGAAACTGGAGGCTGTCAACGCCCTCACGATCAACAGTAGCCGCATCGTCAACGAGGCCGGCGCGACCATCAATTCGGCGGCGACGACCCTGAACGCCACGGCGGATATCGCCAACGCGGGACGCATCGAGGGCGATACCGTCGTCACCAATAGTGATGTGCTGATCAATACCGGCACGGTGATTGGCCGCGAGGTCACCGGCAGTCACCGGGAGATTCACAACACGGGGGCGGCGGCCATCATGGCGGCCACCGACACCCTGAATGTGTATGGCCGCGAACTGGTCAGCAACACGGAAGGCGCGACGCTCTACAGCCTGGGCGATTTGAACATCGCTGCCAACCGCGAGCGCGACGAACGGGGCTACCTCAAGAACCGCACCGGCCGGGTACTCAACGACAGCAGCACCATCGAGGGCGGTAGTGACTACAGTGTGGTCGAGATCGCGGCGCAGGAGCTGATCAACCAGCGCCCCGACCCGTTGATTATCAGCGACACCACCGTCGATACCAAACACCAGCTCAAGCGCGAGAAGTACATTCACTGCGCCACGACCAATGCATACCCGCAAATGGGTTGCACGCAGGAACTTTGGGAAGGCCCCTACAAGACTCCCGTAGACCGCACCTTCACCGCCGCACAGATCCTGTCTCGCGACGATGCCAGGCAACGGCTGGTGGTCGATATCAATGGCGTCGCCAGCCAGATCGACTACAACACGCTCACCGAGAGTAACGGCGTACTGCAGGTCAACTACTGGGACGGCTACGACCGTGATGTCCACTACGACCCCGGTACCGAATATGCCACTCTCAGCGATGCGCAGCGCGGCTGGCAACGCGTCGAGATCGCGCGGGACACGACCACCACGACGATCACTGACCGCGACGCCAACCCCAACCAACCGGCAGCAAACCTGGTGTCGGGCGGCGCCATGATCCTGGCCAATGTCGCCAGCCTGACCAACCGCTACAGCACCATTGCGGCGGGTGACAGCATGCAGATTGGCGACCAGAGCGCCGCTTCCGGCGCGCTGGAATCCGGCCAGTTCGGCACTACCACTGTCACCAATGTCGGCCAGACGCTCTACCGGCGCACGACGCAGGACATTGTTTCCACTTATGCGTGGAGCAAGGACACCACCCAAGATGTGGGGCCGGTCGCCCAGCCTGGCGTAGTGCTGGCGCCCGTCGCGGTCGGCAGGATAAGCGGCAACATTACCGCTGGCCAGCGACTTGCCATCTTCGGTGGCGACGTCCGCAACGAGGATGTCGGCAAGAGCGATCCGCTGGCAGGAACCGGTAGCACGGGCGTATCCGGTGTGACCGTCGCCGGCGTGTCGCCCATTCAGGGCAGTAATGCCGGTCACGGCGGCAGCACCGGCGTGACCGGTCACAGTGTTGATGCGCAATCGATCGCAGTCACTACGCTGGCCAACGCGCCGATCAGCCTTCCGACCAATGGTCTGTACCAATACCACACCGAGCCTGGCTACACCTACCTGATCGAGACAGACCCTCGTTTTACCCAATATGGCAAGTTCCTGTCGTCGGACTACATGCTGGGGTTGCTCGGCATAGACCCGGCCATGACGCAGAAGCGCCTGGGCGACGGCTTCTACGAACAGAAGCTGATTCGCGACCAGGTGACCCGCCTGACCGGGCACGTCACCCTTGCCGGCTATGACAGTGCCGAAGAGCAGTACAAGGCACTGATGGCCTCCGGCGTGCATGCCGCGCAGCAGTTCAACATCCTGCCGGGCATGGCACTCACTGCGGCGCAGATGGATGCGCTCACCTCGGACATCGTCTGGCTGGTGTCGGAGACGGTCACACTGCCGGACAGCAGCACCCAGAGCGTACTGGTGCCGCGCATCTATCTGGCGCGTGCGCAGGCCGCCGACCTGCAGGCCAACGGCGCGCTGATCGCGGCCGACGACCTGGAACTGCACAGTGCCGGCACGATGGAGAACAGCGGCATCGTCGACGCCAAGAGCCGCCTCTCGATCGCCGCCAGGGACGATGTGGTGAACCGCGGCGGTGCCATTCGCAGCCAGGGCATCACGGCCATCTCCGCCGGCCGCGACATCCTGAACCAGTCCGGGCAGATCAGCGGCGACAAGGTGGGGCTGGTAGCCCGGCGCGACATCCAGAACATCACCCTTTTCAACCAACTGGGCGTACAGTCGGCGGCGGGCAACTCGAAGGCTTCGAGCAGCCTCTACGGCGAGCAGGCGGGGATCGCCTCGCAGGGCGACATGCTGCTCTCGGCGGGCAGGGATATCAGCGCCACCGGCGCGACCATCGAGGCGGGTGGCGACGCCGCCCTGCTCGCTGGACGCAACCTCACCTTCGATACGCTGGAAGGCAAGACCAATCAATCGATCCACAACAGCGCCAAGCTCCACAGCGAGGACAGCCGGACCGAGCATGCGATCAGCTCTGTCAAGACCGGCGGAAGCCTGACCACCAGCAGCGGCGGCGACACCACCCTCAAAGGCACCCAGGTCAGGACCGGCACGGACCTGACCATGGTGGCTGGGGGTGACCTGAAGGCCAGCGCCGTCACCAACGAAACCACGCATGACAATGTGGCGCGCCAGAGCAAGCAGCGCCAACTGGAAGAACATAGCCGCGCCCAAAGCACCGTCGGTGTAAGTCTTGAGGCCGGCGGCAATGCCACGCTGGCCGCCGTCAAGCCGACGAGTCAGGGCGGCGGGCTGGATCGTACTGATGGCAAGGGCAACGTAACGCTGGTCGGCACTAACGTGAAGGCGGGCGCCGATGGCCAGGGCGGCGGCACCCTCACGGTGGTGGCCGACCGCAATGTGACGGTGACCGAGGCACGCGAACTGGACGACAGCAGCATCGATATCCAGCGCAAGAGCGGCAGCTTCGTATCCCGTACCTCGACCAGCGAGCAGTCAAGCCGCCACAGCGACATTGGTGTAGGCAGCACACTGTCTGGCGATACCGTCCACGTCAAGGGCGGCAACGACGTGACGGTGCGCCAGAGCGCCATTGCCGCGACGGATGGCGTCGCCCCTCACGGCCACGCGCGGCGACGTCCTGATCACCGCTGGCCAGAATATCCGCGAGGACAGCGACGCCCTGCAGGTCAAGAAGTCCGGCGTCTCCGGATTTGCCGGCAAGGGCGGCGTCGGCATCTCGGTGGGCAAGAGCGAGGCATCGGGCGCTAGCCACACGCTGGCAATGACCCAGAGCGACGCGCGCAGCGTGGTTGGCGCCAGCAACGGCAACGTCATTATCTCCGCCGGCAAGGACGCCACCATCATCGGCAGCGACCTGATTGCCGGCAGCCGAGGCAACAAGGAAGCAGCGAGCGCAGGAAACATCGATATCCTCGCGCAGAACGTGACCATTGCCGAGGGCGTGGACCGCGTGTATCAGGACGCCAGCCAGAGCAACCGTTCCAGCGGCCTGTCGGTCGCCCTGGTCGGGACACCGTATGACACCGTCAAGAACCTGCAAGCGGTGCAGAAGGATCCCAGCACCGTCTCGCGCGTGACCGGTACGGTGAAGGAGCTGGGCGCGTCGGCGCTTACCCTGCCCCAAGTCGATGTACGCATCGGCAACCAGAAGAGCAACGCCCAGGGCACGAGCGTCACCACCACCAGCAGTGGCAGCAGCGTGAACGGGGCCGGCAACGTGCGCGTGCGCGCCACCGGCAACGGCGAAACCGATGCCAATGGCAAGGCGCTGGACGGCAACATCCTGGTTTCTGGCAGCACGAT
This sequence comes from Cupriavidus nantongensis, assembly GCF_041726985.1. Classification (GTDB taxonomy): domain Bacteria; phylum Pseudomonadota; class Gammaproteobacteria; order Burkholderiales; family Burkholderiaceae; genus Cupriavidus; species Cupriavidus nantongensis_A. The sequence goes on from NZ_CP168303.1 coordinate 1,737,213, forward strand.
CAGCGCGGGCGATGCGGCCATCCTGGACGCCGCGCGCGATGTGACGGTGCGCGCTTCCACCGACACCTATCAGGCTGCCAACAGCGCCAGCAGCAGTGGCTGGACCGTCAGCAGCGCGTTGCCCAGCCCTGGAGACATGGCACGCCATCTTGGTGGCGGCCCGAACAACAGCGGCGTGGGCATGGTGCCGTTCGGCACCCAGGCCAGCCAAGCGACCGGCGCCACTGCCAGCAGCAAGCAGAATGCCAGCCTGATAACCGGCAACACCGTCGGCGTGAAGGCCCGCACGGGCGACATCACCATCGCCGGCAGCGGGATCGCCGCCGATGGCGATGTGGCGCTGTCGGCAGCCAAGGGCAAGATCGACATCCTGTCCGGCCAGGACACGCTGTCGCAGCGCTCGGACAGCACCAGCCGGCAGATCGGCGATCTGGGCGGCACGGGCTACTCAGGCACGGTTGGGGTACGCAGCGAGTCGCACCACGCGGACGCCAGCCAGGCCACCCAGAACACGATACGCAGCCAGGTGGTCAGCAAGTCCGGCAACGTGACCATGGCCGCTGGCGAGACCATCACCGCCCGCGGCGCCGACATCGAAGCCGGCAACGACGTGACGATGATCGGCAAGAACGTAATCCTCGATCCCGGCACGGACTCGGCAAGCCAGAACGAGCGCCATCGCACCAGTCAGTACGGGACGACGCTGGCGCTATCGGGCTATACCGTCACGGCGGCACAGGCCGTCGAGAATGCCGCGCGTGCCGTCGAGGACAAAAAGGACGGCCGGGTGGCAACGCTCTATGGGGTGCAGGCAGGCCTGGCGATCGCCAACGGCATCCAGGGCATCCAGACCGTGACCAGCGGTGGCGTGAGCCAGACGGCGGCGATCAAGGTGACCGCGAGCATCGGCGGTGGCAGCCAGAGCAGCGAAGCGCACAGCACGTCGAGCACCAACCAGGGTACGACCGTCAAGGCGGGCAATGCGGTGACAATCGTCGCGACCGGCTCCGGCCAGCAGGATGCCGAGGGCTTTGCCACCGATGGCGACATCAGCGGGCGCGGGGCGCAGATCGAGGGCAAGACGGTCACCCTTTCCGCGGCGCGCGATGTGAACCTGGAAAGCGCGCAGGACCGCTCTACCCTGGACAACCGCAGTTCCGGCAGCAATGCCAGCGTTGGTGTCGGATTCGGCCTGGGCGGTGATCAGAACGGCTTTACGCTGGAACTAGCCGCCAGCCAGAACAAGGCCAAGGCCAATGGCGAGGCGGTGACGAACCACAATTCACACGTGGTGGCCACCGACAAGGTCACGGTGGTGAGCGGACGCGACACCAACCTCAAGGGCGCGCAACTGATCGGCGACACCGTCGCGGGCACGGTTGGCCGGGACCTGAATATCGAGAGCCGCCCGGACACCGAGACCTATCACAGCAAGGAATCGTCGTCGGGCATGCAGGCCAGCATTTGCGTGCCGCCCTTCTGCTACGGCACCACCGTGCATGCCAACGCGAGCCTCACCCAGGGCAATACCGACAGCACCTACAGCTCGGTGCAGGAACAGAGCGGCATCTACGCCGGCCAGGGCGGGTTCAATGTCGACGTCAAGGGCCATACCGACCTGAAGGGGGGCATCCTGGCCAGCACGGCAGATGCGAACAAGAACAGCCTAACCACCGGCACGCTGACCACCAGCGACATCGAGAACAAGGCCGAGTACAGCAGCGATTCGACCACCATCGTGGCGAGCTACAGCGGCGGCAAGAGCGTGCCGGCGAGCAATCCGAACCTGGGACCGGTGCAGCCTGCGCACGTGGACTGGGCGGGCAATACGAACCTGCTGCAAAGCGGCGCCAGCAGCCTGGCGGCCACTGCCGCGGGTAACGCGCAGAAGTCGATTGATGGCAGTGCCGCGGGCATCACCAAGAGTGCGATTGCGCCGGGCACCGTCATCATTACCGACGAAGCCGGCCAGCGGGCGAAGGCTGGCCAATCGGCTGACGAGACCATTGCCGGCCTGAACCGCGACACGGCGAACGCCAACCAGAGCATCGACAAGATTTTCGATGCGCAGAAGGTGAAGGATCAGCGGGAGCTGAACCAGTTGCGGAGCCAGGTGGCGCAACAGTTGGCGCCGATGATCTACGACCAGGTCGGCACGCTAACGCGGGACCGATCGCCCGAAGTAAAGGTGGCGGTGCACGCTGTCATTGGCGGTCTGATGGCGCAAGCGATGGGTGGCAGCTTTGCGGCCGGCGCCGCCGGGGACGCGGCCGCTACGTTGGCAGCAGAGTTGGTCGGCCAGCAGATCCTGAACAATCCGGACTTGCAGAAGCTGTCGGAACAGGACCGCAAGGCGCTGGTGCAGATTGCGGGCACGATCGTGGCGGCAGGTGCCGGTGCCGCGGGCGGTTCCACGCAGGACGCAGCAGCGGCTGGGGCGGCTGGTGGGCTTGGCACGCAGTACAACTACCTCAAGCACACAACGGATCCTAAGGCCTCACAACTTGAGGAATTCAAGCGCGATTTGATGATCTGCAAGGCGGACTCGGGATGCAATACGGATGATATCTACGCCAAGTGGTCCACAGAGTCCCGAAGGAACCAGTTCGAAGCGATGAGCAGCGACCGGGACGCAGGAGCAGCGGAATGGGGCAAGCAAATCGGATGGGCAGCAGCCGCGATGAGCGCGAATCCTGCCGACTATTGCCCTCCCGGAGACGGGCGCTGTTACAGCTTCATTCAGCAGCAGAGCAAGGAAGCGGCAGTCGTAATGAGAAATGCGACCGCTCTTGCAGCTTCGCTTGATTATGCTGAAGGCGGAATGGGGCGCTACGGCAGGCAAACGTCCCTGAGCGGCGGTGGCGCATCGGAAAAAACTCCTGGCGGCGCTGGAGCACCCGACGATTCGACATTCTTCCTCGGTGAAAAGCAACTGTCGAAGGCTCCTGGCTCACTAATTGGTCCGCCGGAGGCTCCTCCTCGTAACGCGTCGGCTGAGCAAGTACGATCGATTGCAAGGCAAAATGAAGCCGCGGCGACGCTTGCCGACCACGGACTGAACGTGGAGAATCTTCCAAACACCGGTAAGCGAGGTCCGAATCCAGATATAAGGATTAACGGCGAGATAGCAGATATCTATTCTCCAAGAACCGGTAATTTGTGGAGCATTCGTGATACTGTGGTAGGAAAGGTGGATAAGCAAGCAACTAACGTCGTGGTGAATTTAGCGGATTCTTCTTTAACGCCGACCGAAGTTGCACAACACTTTCAAAAGAACCCCATTCCGGGTATGAACAGTTTATTCATTATTAAGAATGGATCCGTAACAATCCTTGGAAAATAATCATGTCACTTACCTATATGCTGGAAGTTGAAGGTGGCTTGTCGAGGGGGGTAATGAAGTCAGCTCTTCTAGCTTGCGGAGCATCGATTTTTTCAGAAGATGAGGCTGGCTTCAGCGGAAATTTTCTAGGCTCAAATATGTTCTTCTTATATCGAGACAGGACGGATTTATCTCCATCTCAAGTGCTGGCGGAACTAGTACCTTCTCCTCTGCATTGGCGCGTCGGCAGTCGTGTTTCACTAGACGCTATTTCATCAAAATTCGACGAGTGCCGCGACGAGATTATCCGTCTCTTACAGGAGTTGGAACGTCGGAGTGCGGCGCACTTTGTGCTTTCATTCCAATACGAAGAGGTGTATGCGATCCGTGATGAAGATGGTTTGCACCTGTACGGGAACCTGTAGGTGATCGCTAGAAAGGCGAGAAAAACAAATCCAGCGCAGGCAATCGATGTCCTCGCGCAGACTCCTTTTTTTTGTGCTGTTGAAAAAATCGAAGCGTTGCCCGTATATAGAAACATGTAAACAACATTAATAGTCATGTCAATTCTTCGGCGGCAGCTACTAAGCGAAACCTCCGCTAAGGAAGCCATCTCTCCTTCTGATTACCATAGCGGGCGCGCTTGACATGTGAGGATTTTCAACGCTCGTCGCACCAATTGCCATTGACTTGAATAGAATCAAGCCTAGCAGAGCATGGCAATGGCTGTCGGGGAGACCCGCATCCCGCAGAAAGGTGAATTATTTTTATGCTAATAAGAAACATACTAACCGCAATTTTCTTCGCTATTGCAATGAGGGAAGTCGGGGCGGCTGAGGAGCGTCCAACACTCTTACCCGCACTTTCGTCCTGTGGACAAGAGTTTTTCTCGGCGCTTCACGCAAAGCGTGAGGTATTAGGGAAAATCGTCCCGATAAGGGACGGCCGTGGGAATCGTACATATATCAAAGTGCCAGATCGTTCTGGCGAACTAGGCAACACGGTACCGTTCTCCGCGCCCTATCCTGACGGAAGTCTAAGCCTTGTTGGCTACTTTGATGACATTTTGGATCTAGCAGTTGGCGGTCGCTACTATTCGTGGGGATTCTTTGTTCAGGGAACCATTGAGGAAGTGAAGCGACAGATCGCGCCTGCACTTCGTGAAGGTACCCATCTGCGGCGCGATGGGGATGTGTACGTGCGATCGGAGCTGTGGAAAGACGGAGCCTGGCTGCCAGATGATAACCTCGCGGGGGGCGTCGCCCCCGCACATGGAACTATCGAGCGGGTTTTCCTCATCGAAAATGGCGGCCCTCCGGAGTTTCCTGGCGTCGTGCGCGTTGGATGCTCACTGCAAGGTAGTGTTACCTCAGAAATGGTTCATGCAGCAAGGCCTGATATCTCAGTTGACACCGAGCCATTCGATATATCGCCAAGAGCCGCCGCGCGAGAATTGGCCTCACTGCTTTTTTTTGAGTCGGCGACAGAGGAGTACAGGAAGTCGTTGACGGTGTGGCGCGAAGCGGACGGTTGGAATGATCGAATGCTCCGGTGCATGCAGGAGATAGACGGTACAGTTCTTTCAAATGAGGTGGCAGTTCTGCTTGAGGACGATCTCACGCCCAAGGAGCTTACGGATGGCCTGTCTTTCATGCGAACCGACACGGCGGCGCGAGTCATGAAGCAACTCCGAGCGGCGCAGCGAAAAGGCGAAAGCGTCAGTCGGTCAGACTTGGATCTTTCGGCGGAAGACACAGTAGTCTTGACGAAGAATTCAGAGATTATGAGAAAAATCGTCGCTCGCATGAAGTCGCCTCGATATGGCTTGGCATACGTCCAGGCCATTTCAGCGACCTACGAGCGTTGTCGTAAGGGCAAGCCACATAGGCCTAGCCGATGAAATTCAAGTTGACGGGGGTTGGTCTACCAGGCAAAGAAGCGTAACTCAGCCCGCCAGATATGACGAGGTGATACTAAGTCATTCCGGTCAGACACGGGGCCGGCTTCGCCAAACCAAAAGGCGCCCCGCCCCAAAGCCAAATTGACACGTCCGGCTGTCGCGGCATACCCTCGCCTTACCCTGCGGTATATTCAGTGCCCGCTTAAATTCCAGACATTGCAGACATGGAAGGCGCCCGGGGCCCACAACGATAACGATAGTCCCCGCGACGAGACCTGCCGTGCCCATCTCCCCTGCCCCCTCCCGCTTCGAAGGCCTGCGCCCGGCGCTGCCGATCCTGCTCGGCGCTTCCGTGATGCTGAGCCTGGCCATGGGCCTGCGCCAGAGCCTGGGCATCTTCATGCCGCCGCTGACGCGCGACATCGGCATCTCGGTGTCGGATTTCACCGTCGCCATCGCCGTGCAGAACCTGGCGTGGGGCTTGCTGCAGCCGCTCGCCGGCGCCTGGGCCACGCGTATCGGCTTCCGGCCGCTGATGATGGCGGGCTCGCTGCTCTACGTCATCGGGCTGGTGCTGCTGGCGACCGCGCACAGCATGGTCGGCGTTACGCTGGGCGCGGGCGTGGCCATTGGCGCGTCGATGGCCTGCACCGGCAGCGCGCTGGCGATGGCGGTGGCGGCGCGGCCGGTGCCGGCGGCGCTGCGCAGTACGGTGCTGGGGCTGGTATCGGGCGCGGGTTCGCTGGGCGCGCTGCTGGCGGCGCCGATCGGGCAGATGGTGACGCAGGCCTATGGCTGGCGCACCGGGCTGGCGGCCTTCGTGCTGCTGGCGCTGGTGATGCTACCGGCGGCGTGGTCGGCCGGGCGCGTCGACCGGCTGCCGCTGGCAACGCCGGCGGGTATCGGCCAGGACAACGCGCGCCAGGCGCTGGGCACCGCGCTGCGCCACGCGCCGTTCGTGGTGATGGCGCTGGCGTACTTTGTCTGCGGCATGCAGCTGGTGTTCCTGACCACGCACCTGCCATCGTATCTGGACGTGTGCGGCATGGATCCGATGCTGAGCGCCGAGGCGCTGGGCGTGATCGGCGGCTTCAACGTGCTGGGAAGCATCTTCTTCGGCTGGGCCGGCGGCCGCTACAACAAGCTGATGCTGCTGGGCGGCATCTACACGCTGCGTTCGCTGGCCCTGACCTGGTACTTCTCGTCGGCGCCGACGCCGCAGAGCACGCTGGTGTTCGCCGCGGTGATGGGCTTCCTGTGGCTGGGCGTGGCGCCGCTGGTGTCGGGCTGGATCGCCGAGACCTTCGGCCTGCGCTGGCAGGCGATGCTGGGCGGCGTGGCCTTCTTCAGCCACCAGATCGGCAGCTTTGTCGGCGCTTTCGGCGGCGGGCTGGTCTATGACGCGCTGGGCTCTTATACCGTGGCCTGGCAGGTCGGCGTGGCGCTGGGGCTGGCGGCGGGACTCGCGCAGATTGCTTTCGCAGTGGTCACCCGGACGCGGCCGCCGCTGATGGCGACGTCCTGAGGCAGCGGCGGTAAGAACGGACTGCGATTGTAAATCTGGCGTCACGCGGCGGCGCGGGCGCCATGCGTGCGCGCGGGCCGCGCGGCTGGAACGGTTCGTGCCTGTCTGGGCAGAGACGCACGCTCAGACCCCAGGAGGCCCCATGACCTCGACCGAACAGGAAATCCTCGTCTGCGGCCCGGAAGACGGCCGCTGGCATCTGGAAATGCGCACCGGCAACGGCGCGCCGGAGCGGCTCGACGGCGAGTTCGACTCGCCCGAGATGGCGATCGCCGGCGCGCAGCAGGTCTATCCGTCAATCCCGGTACGCGTGACCGATATCTCCGGCGCGCCGGCTCCGTCGGCGCCCGCGCATGAGGGCTCGCTGACCGACTACCACTACGGCGGCCACAGCGTCACGCAGGACGAGAAGCTGACCGGCCGCGCGCATCCGTCCAGCGATACCTCGCAGCCGCCGCCGGGGCCGCACCCCTACCAGCCCACCGAACTCGGCAACCTGCCCCCGGGCACGCCGCGCCACGGCATGTACGGCGTCGCCTCCAGCCCGGCCGAGGCCGAGGCAGCCGACCGCAAGGACCAGGCGGCGCGGCGCCCCGCCAGCTCGCGCGACGCCGAAGACTAGGCCCGGCGGCGCCAGCGGGCGCGGCAGCACGTACAATCGCGTTTTTTCCCTGCGCCTCGCCGCTCTGCCGCCATGACCACCCTCGGAACGCCCCTTTCCCCCTCCGCCACCAAAGTGATGCTGCTCGGCTCCGGCGAGCTCGGCAAGGAGGTTGTGATCGCGCTGCAGCGCCTGGGCGTGGAGACCATCGCCGTCGACCGTTATGACAACGCGCCGGGCCAGCAGGTCGCGCACCACGCGCGCACCATCGCCATGAGCGACCCGGACCAGCTCAAGGCGCTGATCGAAGCCGAGAAGCCGCACCTGGTGGTGCCCGAGATCGAGGCCATCGCCACGCCGATGCTGGAAACGCTGGAAGCCGCCGGCACCGTGCGCGTGATTCCGACCGCCCGCGCCGCGCGCCTGACCATGGACCGCGAAGGCATCCGCCGGCTCGCCGCCGAGTCGCTCGGCCTGCCCACCAGTCCCTACAAGTTCTGCGATTCGCTCGAGGAGCTGCAGGCCGCGATCGACGGCGGCATCGGCTACCCTTGCGTGGTCAAGCCGGTGATGAGCAGCTCAGGCAAGGGCCAGAGCAAGATCGACGGCCCTGAGGGCGTGCAGGCGGCGTGGGACTACGCCATGGCCGGCGGCCGCGTCAGCCACGGCCGCGTGATCGTCGAAGGCTTTATCGATTTCGACTACGAAATCACGCTGCTGACGGTGCGCGCAGTGGGCGCCAGCGGCCAGGTGGAGACGCAATTCTGCGCACCGATCGGCCACGTGCAGGTCAGTGGGGATTATGTCGAGAGCTGGCAGCCGCAGCCGATGCACCCCGCCGCGCTCGCCAGCGCGCAGCGCATCGCGCAGGCGGTCACCGCCGACCTGGGCGGCATGGGCCTGTTCGGCGTCGAGCTGTTCGTCAAGGGCGAGCAGGTCTGGTTCAGCGAGGTCAGCCCGCGCCCGCACGACACCGGCATGGTCACCATGGCCACGCAATGGCAGAACGAGTTCGAGCTGCATGCGCGCGCCATCCTCGGCCTGCCGGTCGACACCACACTGCGCAGCCCCGGCGCCAGCGCCGTGATCTACGGCGGCGTCGAGGCGCAGGGCGTAGTCTTCGACGGCGTCGACCAGGCCCTGCGCGTGCCGCAGACCGAGGTGCGGCTGTTCGGCAAGCCTGAGAGCTTCGCCCGCCGCCGTATGGGCGTGGCGCTGGCCTATGCCGACGACGTCGACACCGCGCGCACGCGCGCCAAGGAAGCCGCCAGCCGCGTGCGCCCGCGCGCGGTGGGTTGAGCCCTTAGCCACTGTCGTTCCGTCGCAGGCGGGAACCCAGTGACTTCATCCCCGAAGGGGATGTGAAAGACGCTGGATTCCCGCCTGCGCGGGAATGACAGGGGGTCCTTGATACCTTCTCTGAACGGCATTAGCCCGCTACATCGGATGGCTGCCCGCGGCCACACCGTGGGCCGGGGCATGCTGGACCGCCTGCGCGGCTGCCACCTGCGCCGCGGCCAGCACCGGCGCGATGCGCACGCCGTTCAGGTCGGCGCCTGACGGCGCCTGGTACAGCCGCAGCCCCAGTTCCGGCAGGATCGCCAGCAGGTGGTCGAACACATCGCCCTGGATGCGCTCGTAGTCCATCCACGCGGTGAGCGCAGTGAAGCAGTAGATCTCGACCGGGATGCCCTGCGAATCGGGCTCCATCATGCGCACGTTCAGCAGCAGGTCGTGGTGGATCTCGGGGTGCGCCTTCAGGTAGGCAATGCCATAGGCGCGGAAGGTGCCGATATTGGTCAGCCGGCGCCGGTTGACCGGGTCGTTGCCGGCGGCGATCAGCAGCCGGTTGGCCTCGTCGACCTCGCGCTGCTTTTCCTCGAGGTAATCGTGCAGCAGGCGGAAGCGCATCAGCGCGTGGACTTCGCGGTCCTCGAGGAAGCGCACGCTGCCCGCATCGAGCCGCAAGGTGCGCTTGATCCGGCGCGCGCCGGACTCGAACATCTGGCGGTAGTTGCGATAGCTCTCCGAGAACAGCTTGTAGGTCGGCACTGTGGTCACGGTGTTGTCCCAGTTCTGCACCTTGACCGTATGCAGCGCGATGTCCTTGACGTAGCCGTCGGCGTTGCACTGAGGCATTTCGATCCAGTCGCCGATGCGCAGCATGTCGTTGGAGGTCAGCTGCGTGCTCGCCACCAGCGACAGCAGCGTGTCCTTGAACACCAGCAGCAGCACCGCCGACAACGCGCCCAGGCCGGACAGCATCCACAGCGGCGAGCGGTTGATCAGGATCGACAGCACCAGCACCGCGCACACCAGCCCCAGCCCGAGCCGGCCCACCTGGATATAGCCCTTGATGGAGCGCGTCTGCGCCCGCCGGCTGGCAGCATAGACGTCCTGCCAGGCGCCCAGCACGCCGCCGAGCATCAGGAAGAAGCACACCCATAGGCTGGCATGCGCGAGGCGCTCGATCGCCAGCGCGTAGCGGCCCATGTGCGGGACTTCGCCAATGCCGACAGTGATCACGGCAAAGCCCACCGCATAGCCGAAGCGCCGGTAGGCGCGATGGCGCGTCAGCGCCGTGCTCCACGGGGTCTTGCCCCAAACCTTCAGCAGCCGGTGGGCGATGCGCGACATCACATGGCCGAACAACCATTGCGCCAGTGCGGCGATCAGCACCAGCGCCACCAGGTACAGCGCGATCTGCGCCCATGGGTGGGCAGGGATACGTTGCTGGAACAGCTCCAGCAGGGCATCGAAATTCATGGCGGGGCGGCTCTGGCCTTTGTCTTGGTCAGATAGTGTACCGAACGCTCCCGCCTCACTTGCCCGTAGCGCGGATGGCGCCTACGCCGGCAGCAGCTTCAGTCCGCCGATGCCGACGAAGATCAGCCCGATCAACACCAGCCGCAGCGGCGATGCGCTCTCGCCCAGGAACAGGATGCCGATCAGCGTCACGCCGATCGCGCCGATCCCCGTCCATATCGCATAGGCCGTCCCCACCGGCAGGTGCCGCAGCGCCGCACTAAGCAGGTAGATGCTGGCCAGCGCGGCGCCGATACCCAGCGCCGTCGGGCCCAGGCGGGTCCAGCCGTCGGTATGTTTCAACGCCAGCGCCATCACGATCTCGATCAGCCCGGCCAGCAACAGCAGCGTCCACGCCATCGCCATGTTTTCCTCCCTTTGCTCGGCGCGCCGGCACCCATTGCCGGCAACGCCCAGCCACTGTAGGCTGTGCGGATCCGCACGGGAACTGGCCGATCTTGCAAAAGGATTATGCAAACATGCAGGAAGCAGACTGGGACGACCTGAAGTACTTCCTCGCCGTGGGCCAGTCCGGCTCGCTGGCCGGCGCCGCGCGCGCCTTGCATGTCAACCATTCGACCGTGCTGCGCCGGCTGGCGCGGCTGGAAGACGCCCTCGGCACACTGCTGTTCGAGCGCCATGCCACCGGCTACGCCATGACCCCGGCCGGCGAAGCGCTGGCGCAGCGGCTGGCCGGGGTCGGCGAACAGATCGATGCGGCGCAGCGCCAGTTGTCCGGCCTCGACCGCCAACTGAGCGGCCCGTTGCGCGTCACCACCACCGACACGCTGCTCGGCGCGCTGCTGATGCCGCTGTTTGCCGAATTCCGCGCGCTGCATCCGCGCATCCAGCTGCAGCTGGTCGTCAATAACAGCTTCCTCAGCCTGAGCCGGCGCGAGGCCGACGTGGCGATCCGCCCGGCCAACGCGCCGCCGGAATACCTGGTGGGCCGCCGCATCGGCCGGCTGCAGACGGCGCCGTACGCCGCGCGCAGCTATCTGCGGCAACTCGGCCTGCCGGCCGCCGCGGACAGCCCCGCGCTGGCGGACTGGCCGGCCTATGACTGGGTCGTGCCGGACGAAGCGCTGTCGCACCTGGCCCAGGCGCGCTGGATCCGCGAGCACGTGCCGGAACCGCGCCGCGTGGTCAGTGCCGACAGCCTGGTGGCGATGGCGGACGCGGTCCGGCATGGCATGGGTGCCGGCATGCTGCTGTGCCTGCTGGCCGACGACGATCCGGCGCTGGTGCGGCTGGCGCCCGCCGATGCGGCCATGGACACCGACCTGTGGGTGCTGACCCACCCCGACCTGCGGCACAGCGCGCGCGTGCGGGTGCTGGGGGATTTCCTGCATGAGCGGCTCAGGCAAGGGCGATGGCTGGCGGGATAGCACCTCACCCGCGCAACGGCGGGACGGGCTCACGCCGCTGGCGCGTACATCTCCAGCAGTTGCTCATCGGTAAAGCCCCACTCCGCCGCGTTCTCGAACGCCACCACGATCTCGTCGCCGTGGCGCAGGTCGATCAGCTCGGTCGGCACCGGCCGCGACTGCGACACCGAATAGAACGCCATCACCTTGGGCCGCAGCGGGTCGGCCTCATGCTGCGCGCACACCACCGCCAGCCGGTTGGAGCGCAGCCGCAGCACGGTGCCGAGCGGGTAGATGCCGACGGTGCGCGAGAAGGCCTTGAACACGCGCCGGTCGAACAGCGTGTCCACGCGCACCGCCATGTATTCCATCGCGCGGGCCGGCGACCATGGCTGGTGCCCGGGGTGGCTGGCGGTGAGCGTATCGTAGGTATCGCAGATCGCGCCGATCCGGGCGTGCATGCTCAGTTCGTGCCCGACCAGGCCAAATGGGAAGCCGCGCCCGTCGACGCGCTCATGGTGGTGGACGCAGACATCGAGCGGGATATTGGAATAGAGCCGGGCTTCGTTGAGGATGCGGTAGCCGGCGGAGGGATGGCGGCGGTAGGCCTCTTCCTGCTCGGGCGTGCGCTCGCCGGCGCGGAGGGCGGCGGCGCCGGGCACGGTCAGCTTGCCGATGTCATGCACCAGGCCGGCCAGGCCCAGCTCGCGCACCTCGTCGTCGGGCAGGCCCAGGGTGCGGCCGACCGCGATCATCAGGGCGCAGACCGCGAAGGCATGCAGGTAGTTGTCGTCGCCGCGCGCCTTGAGCCGCGCCAGCGCCAGCAGCGCCTGCCCATGGCGCGACAGCGAGCGCGAGGCCGCGTCGACCAGCAGCAGCGCGCCGCTGACCTCCAGCGCCCGCCCCATGCGCACGTCGGCAAACATCGAGCCGATCACGGCCTTGCCGGACTGCAGCAGTTCGCGCGCATGCACGATCTCGGCTTCGAGCGTGGTCGCTGGCGGCGCGTCAGCCTGGCCACCGGCACTGGGCCCAGGCTGGGCCGACGCAATGGCAGAGGCTGCGTCGGCCGCCTCCTCCGGCGCCGGCAGATTGCGGCCCTTCAGGATATCGATCCAGACTTCGCGCACGCCCGCCGACTGGATCTGCCGTACCTGCTCCTCGCTGGCGACCAGGAAGCGCGCGCGCCAGAACGGATGGTTGATCCAGGGGCCGCCCAGCCTGGCGACGAACATCCCGACCTGCAATTGCTCCGACCCGATGCGTCTCAGCATGCGCCAACCTCTCGGATGATGGTTTTCTTGTTGTCGTTCCCGCTATCGGCACTGGCGGGCATAACTTGAGCCCCGGCCACGGCGGCAGGAACCGCGCCGCGCACCCTTGTCAAGCGTCGCCCGAATGCCCGGACGGCGCCGTCGGGCATTGCCGGCGCAGCCATGGCCGCCGCTACAATGGCTGGCCCAGTGCTCACAGACGCCAGCCAGTCGCCCCCGTTCACCATGTCCGGAACGTACACGCTAGTCGGCATCGCCCGTGCCAAGACCCACCGCCGCGACGCGCTGGTCTCCCAGCTCACCGCGCTGCGCTCGCGCGGGCTGACCGAGCCCGGCTGCCTGGACTACCACGTCGGGCAGGATGCCGAGGACGCCCGGGTGTTCGTCATCTACATGGTCTGGGACTCCAAGCGCGCGCTCGAATCGCACCTGAACCGGCCGTATATGCGCGATTTCCACGCCGCGCGCGCCGACTTCGTCGAGGGCGACTTCAGCTTCCGCTGGCTCAACGCCGCCTGAGCCCGCCGGCCCATTGCCGGTCCATTGGCGGCCCGGCGCAAGGCGCCATCCCGGTCACTTCCCGCCCTCCCGCTTGTCATTGCCGCCACACCGATCTATCACTCAAGGTGACGCCCGCCACGGGCGCGGCAGGAGTGCACCATGGAAGTCAGGGATGGATTTGCCGGCACCATCGGCCACACACCGCTGATCCGGCTGGCCGGCCTGAGCGCCGACACCGGCTGCGACATCTACGGCAAGGCGGAATTTCTCAATCCCGGCGGCTCGGTCAAGGACCGCGCGGCGCTTTACATCATCCGCGACGCCGAGCGGCGCGGGCTGCTGAAGCCGGGCGGCACGGTGATCGAAGGCACCGCGGGCAATACCGGCATCGGACTCGCGCACCTGTGCGCGGCGCGCGGCTACCGCTGCATCGTGGTGATTCCCGACACGCAATCCCCGGAAAAGATGGAGCGGCTGCGCATGCTGGGCGCCGAGGTGCGGGCGGTACCGGCCAAGCCCTATGCCGATCCCGACAACTACCAGAAGATTGCCGGCCGGCTCGCCGACGAAACCGATAACGCGATCTGGGCCAACCAGTTCGACAACCTCGCCAACCGCCAGGCCCATTACGAGACCACCGGCCCCGAGATCTGGCAGGCCACCGCGGGCCATATCGACGCCTTCACCTGCGCCACCGGGACCGGCGGCTCGCTGGCGGGCATCGCACGCTGCCTGAAGGAACACAAGCCGGGCGTGCGCATCGTGCTGGCCGACCCGCACGGCAGCGGCCTGTACCACTTCGTCAAGCACCGCGAGGTCAAGGCCGAAGGCAGCTCGATCACCGAAGGCATCGGCTCCAGCCGCGTCACCGCCAACCTGCAGGACACGCCGATCGACGATGCCGTGCGCATCGACGACCAGACCTGCGTCGACATGGTCTACCGGCTGCTGCGCGAGGAAGGGCTGTTCGTGGGCGGCTCATCCGGCATCAACGTCGGCGCCGCGGTGGCGCTGGCGCGCGAGATGGGGCCGGGGCACACCATCGTGACGCTGCTGTGCGATCGTGGCGACCTGTATATGGGGCGGCTGTTCAATGACGCGTGGCTGCAGGGCAAGGGGCTGCAGCCGATTCCGTTCCGCCGGGCCAGCCCCGCCGGCTAGCCCGATAAACCGGCGCCCGAACACTACTGTCATTCCCGCGCAGGCGGGAATCCAGCGTCTTTCACGTCCCCTCCGGGGATAAAGTCGCTGGGTTCCCGCCTACGCGGGAACGACAGTGGTTAACTGAACGGCATTAGCCGGCATTAGCGCCCTTAGGCCGCCTTCAGCCGCCGCCACAGCGTGGTCGGGCTGATGCCGAGGATATGGCAGGCGGCGGTCCGGTCGCCGCCGCACTCTTCCAGCACGCGCCGGATATGGTCGACCTCGCTCGATTGCTTGACGCGCGCCAGCGAGCGGCGCGCCCGCGCGGCCGGCGCCGCCGGTGCGGCTTCGGCTGCGGGCGCGGGCGCCGTGGCCAGCGCGGCCTCGCCGAACAGCTCGGGCGCGGCGGCCTGCAGTTCCCGCTGCAGGGCCTCGCCCTCGAGCCGGCGGCCGGCGACCAGCACCGCGATGCGCTCGGTCACGTTTTCCAGCTCGCGGATATTGCCGGGCCAGCGGTAGCGCGCCAGCCGCGCGCGCGCGGCCGCCGGCAGGCGCTGCGGGCGTTCCAGTCCCAGCCGGTCCTGCGCGCGGCGGTACAGCAGTTCGGCCAGCTCCGGCAGGTCTTCGGCGCGCTCGCGCAGCGGCGGCATGGCGATGCGCAGGATGTTGAGGCGGTAATACAGGTCCTGGCGGAAGCTGCCGTCGCGCACCATCGCGGCCAGGTCGCGATGGGTCGCGGCGATCACGCGCACGTTGACCGGCACCGCGTCGAGCCCGCCGATCGGCAGCACCTGCTTTTCCTGCAGCACGCGCAGCAGGCGCGTCTGCAGCGCGGGCGGCATGTCGCCGACCTCGTCGAGAAACAGCGTGCCGTTGTGGGCCGACTCGAACAGGCCGGCCTTGCCGCCTCGGCGCGCGCCGGTGAAGGCGCCCTCTTCGTAGCCGAACAGCTCGCTTTCCAGCAGCGCCTCGGGGAAGGCCGCGCAGTTGACCGCGACGAACGGGAACGCGCGGCGCGGGCTGGCGTCGTGCATGCCCTGCGCCAGCACCTCCTTGCCGGTGCCGCTCTCGCCGCCGATCAGCACGGTCGAGTCCACCGCGGCGTAGCGCCGCGCCAGTTCGCGCAGCGCCGTCATCGCGGCCGAGGTCCCGGCCAGGTCGTCGAGGCTGTAGCGCACCGCCGCCGGCCGCGCACGGCTGCGCGAGCGCAGGTTGCGGTCGACGCGCTGGATCGCGCTGGCGTCCTGGATGGTCAGCACCGCCCCGGTGGTGCCGGCCTCGCCCAGGATCGGGATGCGGTTGACCACCACCATCTTGTCGCCCAGCTTGTGGATCGCCTCGAGTTCCTTGTCGCCGGTCTGCATCACGCCTTCCAGCGCCAGGCTGGGCGCCAGCGTCTGCAGCTTGCGCCCCACCGCGGCCGCGGCCGAGGTGCCGAGGAAGCGCTCCATCGCCGGGTTGAAGGACTGGATCCGCCCCTGCGCATCGACCGCCGCCACGCCCTCGTTCAGGTGCGCCAGGATGGTGTTGACGTAGTCGCGCCGGGTGGCCTCGATGCGGCGCAGGCGCGCGGCCTCGATCGCGTCTTCCAGCGCCATGCGCACCGAGTTGCCGGAGTACAGGAACACGCCGGTCAGGCCATAGCGGTCGGCCAGGTCAGTCACCAGGCCAGGGCCCACCACCACCTGGATGCCCTCCTGCTTGAGCGCCTTCACGCGCGCCACGGCGTCGTCCTCGGTCAGGTAGGTGTAGGCCGGGACCGACAGCGAGAACGCGCGCACGAATTCGTCGACCTCGGCATAGGTGGCCGCGTGCGTGACCAGCGCCACGCGCGGCGAGATCCGCCGCGCCGTGGCCAGCGCGCTCATCACGTCGAAGCCCGTGACCTTGACCAGCACCACCGGCACGTCCACGTGCTGGCGCAGGTAGGCGCCATTGGAGCCGCCGGCGACGACCACATCGAGCCGGCCCTCGCGCACCTCGCGCGACACCGCGCTGGCTGCAGCCTCGAAACCCTTGCCGACGATGCGGAATTCGGCGCGGTCGGCGTAGGCCGGGATCAGGTCGGCAAAGGCGCGCGCGAGGCGGCTGATGCCGATCGCCCAGATGCGCGGACGGCCTTGCGTGGAAACGGGCGGAGCCATGATGCGGTGCGGAAGGAAAGTGGGATGAAAGGCGGCAGGAACAGGCGTACAGTGCTGTCACATTGTCCGATACGCGGCCCGGGATTTCAACTTTGAATTCCAAAACACTGCGTTTGAATTTCAAATGTGCGGAAATACCGGCATGGATCCCACGGCGAAACCCGACCCCCCTGCCCGCCAGCCTAATAAGGACAACGGATTCCGGGTTTCCCGGCCGCTTTCGTCAGGCCTGGCACACCCCTTGCAGTATCCGGCTTGTCCTGTTCACCAACGCATACGCCATGACCTACTCCGCATCCGACCTCGCGCGCTCCGCTGGCGCCCGCTTCCGCCAGGCGCTGGCCGACGAACATCCGCTGCAGGTGGTCGGCACCATCAACGCCAACCATGCGCTGCTGGCCAAGCGCGCCGGCTACCGCGCCATCTACCTGTCGGGCGGCGGCGTGGCGGCCGGCTCGCTGGGGTTGCCGGACCTGGGCATCTCGAACCTGGACGACGTGCTGACCGACATCCGCCGCATCACCGACGTGTGCGACACGCCGCTGCTGGTCGACGTCGACACCGGCTTCGGCGCCTCGGCCTTCAACGTGGCCCGCACCACCAAATCGCTGATCAAGTTCGGCGCCGCGGCCATGCATATCGAGGACCAGGTCGGCGCCAAGCGCTGCGGCCACCGTCCCAACAAGGAAATCGTCACCCAGGGCGAAATGGTCGACCGCATCAAGGCCGCCGTCGACGCCCGCACCGACGACAACTTCGTCATCATGGCGCGCACCGACGCGCTCGCCGTCGAAGGCCTGGACAAGGCGATCGAGCGCGCGGTCGCGTGCGTGGAAGCCGGCGCCGACGCGATCTTCCCGGAGGCAATGACCGACCTTGGCATGTACCGCAAGTTCGTCGACGCGGTGAAGGTCCCGGTGCTGGCCAACATCACCGAGTTCGGCGCCACGCCGCTGTTCACCACCGAGGAACTGGGCGGTGCCGGCGTGTCGATGGTGCTGTACCCGCTGTCGGCATTCCGCGCCATGAACAAGGCCGCGGAAAACGTCTACGCGGCGATCCGCCGCGACGGCACGCAGAAGAACGTAGTCGATACCATGCAGACCCGCGCCGAACTCTACGAGAGCATCGGCTACCATGACTTCGAGCAGAAGCTCGACGCCCTGTTCGCGCAAGGCAAGGGCAAGTAAGCGACCAGACTCAGGCGCGGCCGGGCCGGGGATGTCCCCTCCCGGCCGCTCGCACGACAACAGACAGCAACACCAGGCATCACACCAAGGAGACCCAGATGTCCGAAGCGCAACCGCTCGTCACTCCCAAGCCCAAGAAATCCGTCGCGCTGTCGGGCGTGACCGCCGGCAACACCGCGCTGTGTACCGTTGGCCGCACCGGCAACGACCTGCACTACCGCGGCTACGACATCCTCGATATCGCCGAGACCTGCGAGTTCGAGGAAATCGCCCACCTGCTGGTGCACGGCAAGTTGCCGACGAAGTCCGAGCTGGCCGCCTACAAGGCCAAGCTGAAGTCGCTGCGCGGCCTGCCCGCCAATGTCAAGGCGGCGCTGGAATGGGTGCCGGCCAGCGCGCACCCGATGGACGTGATGCGCACCGGCGTGTCGGTGCTGGGCACGGTGCTGCCGGAGAAGGAAGACCACAACACCCCGGGCGCGCGCGACATCGCCGACCGGCTGATGGCCAGCCTCGGCTCGATGCTGCTGTACTGGTACCACTACAGCCACAACGGCCGCCGCATCGAGGTGGAAACCGACGACGATTCGATCGGCGGCCACTTCCTGCACCTGCTGCACGGCGAGAAGCCGTCGGCGCTGTGGGAGCGCGCCATGAACACCTCGCTCAACCTGTATGCCGAGCACGAGTTCAACGCGTCGACCTTCACCGCGCGCGTGATCGCCGGCACCGGCTCCGACATGTACTCGTCGATCGCCGGCGCGATCGGCGCACTGCGCGGCCCCAAGCACGGCGGCGCCAACGAGGTCGCGTTCGAGATCCAGAAGCGCTACGACAACCCGGACGAGGCCCAGGCCGACATCACCCGCCGCGTCGAGAACAAGGAAGTCGTGATCGGCTTTGGCCACCCGGTGTACACCACCGGCGACCCGCGCAACCAGGTGATCAAGGAAGTGGCGAAGAAGCTGTCGAAGGACGCCGGCTCGATGAAGATGTTCGACATCGCCGAGCGCCTGGAAACCGTGATGTGGGATATCAAGAAGATGTTCCCCAACCTGGACTGGTTCAGCGCGGTCAGCTATCACATGATGGGCGTGCCCACCGCGATGTTCACGCCGCTGTTCGTGATCTCGCGCACCTCGGGCTGGGCCGCGCACATCATCGAGCAGCGCATCGACAACAAGATCATCCGCCCCAGCGCCAACTACACCGGGCCGGAGAACCTGAAGTTCGTGCCGATCAAGGATCGCAAGTAAGACCGGCTGCCGGATTGCCCCGCGTCGGGTTGCATTGAATCCGAGCCTGCGGGCAAAGGGGTAGTTGGTCGCTGACACTGGGCCACTACCCCTTTTTCATACCTATATCGATTTCCCTACACCATGAATTCTGCAAACCGCAAACCGCTACCGGGCACCAAGCTGGATTACTTCGACGCGCGCGCCGCCGTCGAGGCGATCCAGCCGGGTGCCTACGACAAGCTGCCGTACACGTCGCGCGTGCTGGCAGAAAACCTGGTGCGCCGCTGCGACCCCGCCACGCTGACGGATTCGCTGAAGCAGCTGATCGAGCGCAAGCGCGACCTCGACTTCCCGTGGTTCCCCGCGCGCGTGGTGTGCCACGACATCCTGGGCCAGACCGCGCTGGTGGACCTGGCCGGCCTGCGCGACGCTATTGCCGACCAGGGCGGCGACCCCGCCAAGGTCAACCCGGTGGTGCCGGTGCAGCTGATCGTCGACCACTCGCTGGCGGTGGAGTGCGGCGGCTTCGATCCCGATGCCTTCGCCAAGAACCGCGCCATCGAGGACCGCCGCAACGAAGACCGATTCCACTTTATCGACTGGACCAAGAAGGCGTTCAAGAACGTCGACGTGATCCCGCCGGGCAACGGCATCATGCACCAGATCAACCTGGAGAAGATGTCGCCGGTGATCCACGCTGACAACGGCGTGGCCTACCCCGACACCTGCGTCGGCACAGACAGCCACACCCCGCACGTCGATGCGCTGGGCGTGATCGCCATCGGCGTGGGCGGCCTGGAGGCCGAGAACGTGATGCTCGGCCGCGCCTCGTGGATGCGGTTGCCGGATATCGTCGGCGTCGAGCTGACCGGCAAGCGCCAGCCCGGCATCACCGCCAC
The DNA here is from genome assembly GCF_041726985.1 of Cupriavidus nantongensis. GTDB lineage: Bacteria > Pseudomonadota > Gammaproteobacteria > Burkholderiales > Burkholderiaceae > Cupriavidus > Cupriavidus nantongensis_A. The sequence continues at coordinate 1,757,122 of NZ_CP168303.1, forward strand.
CGACATCGTGCTGGCCCTGACCGAATTCCTGCGCAAGGAAAAAGTCGTCGGCGCCTACCTCGAATTCCGCGGCGAAGGCGCGTCGAGCCTGACGCTGGGCGACCGCGCCACCATCTCCAACATGGCGCCCGAATACGGCGCCACCGCGGCGATGTTCTTTATCGACGAGCAGACCATCGAATACCTGCGCCTGACCGGCCGCACCGACGAGCAGCTCAAGCTGGTCGAGACCTACGCGAAAACCGCGGGGCTGTGGGCGGATTCGCTGCGGCACGCCGAATACGAGCGCGTGCTGAGGTTCGACCTGTCGACCGTGGTGCGCAACATGGCCGGCCCGTCCAACCCGCACAAACGCTTGCCGACCTCGGCGCTGGCCGAGCGCGGCATCGCCGTGGACCTGGACAAGGCCCGCGCGCAGGAAGCGGAAGGCCTGATGCCCGACGGCGCCGTGATCATCGCCGCCATCACCAGCTGCACCAACACCAGCAACCCGCGCAACGTGATTGCCGCCGCGCTGCTGGCACGCAACGCCAACGCGCGCGGGCTGACGCGCAAGCCGTGGGTCAAGTCGTCGCTGGCGCCCGGCTCCAAGGCGGTCGAGCTGTACCTGGAAGAAGCCAAGCTGCTGCCCGACCTGGAAAAGCTCGGCTTCGGCATCGTCGCCTTTGCCTGCACCACCTGCAACGGCATGTCGGGCGCGCTCGATCCGAAAATCCAGCAGGAAATCATCGACCGCGACCTGTACGCCACCGCGGTGCTGTCCGGCAACCGCAACTTCGACGGCCGCATCCATCCGTATGCCAAGCAGGCCTTCCTGGCATCGCCGCCGCTGGTGGTGGCCTACGCCATTGCCGGCACCATCCGCTTCGATATCGAGAAGGACGTGCTGGGCACCGACCAGGACGGCAAGCCGGTCTACCTGAAGGACATCTGGCCGAGCGATGACGAGATCGACGCCATCGTCAGACAGAGCGTCAAGCCCGAGCAGTTCCGCAAGGTCTACGAGCCGATGTTCGCGCTGACCGCGGAAACCGGCGAGAGCGCCGCGCCGCTGTACGACTGGCGCCCGCAGAGCACCTATATCCGCCGCCCGCCGTACTGGGAAGGCGCGCTGGCCGGCGCGCGCACGCTGCAGGGCCTGCGGCCGCTGGCGGTGCTGGGCGACAACATCACCACCGACCACCTGTCGCCGTCCAACGCAATCCTGCTGAACAGCGCGGCGGGCGAGTACCTGGCCAAGATGGGCCTGCCGGAAGAGGACTTCAACTCGTATGCCACGCACCGCGGCGACCACCTGACCGCGCAGCGCGCCACCTTCGCCAACCCGACGCTGATCAATGAAATGGCGGTGGTCGACGGTCAGGTCAAGAAGGGTTCGCTGGCGCGCATCGAGCCGGAAGGCAAGGTCGTGCGCATGTGGGAAGCGATCGAGACCTATATGGACCGCAAGCAGCCGCTGATCATCATCGCCGGCGCGGACTATGGCCAGGGTTCGTCGCGCGACTGGGCTGCCAAGGGCGTGCGCCTGGCCGGCGTGGAAGCCATCGTCGCCGAAGGCTTCGAGCGCATCCACCGCACCAACCTGATCGGCATGGGCGTGCTGCCGCTGGAGTTCAAGCCGGGCGTGAACCGCCTGACGCTGGGGCTGGACGGCACCGAGACCTACGACGTAATCGGCGAACGCCAGCCGCGCGCGACGCTGACGCTGGTGGTGCATCGCAAGAATGGCGAGCGCGTGGAAGTGCCGGTGACGTGCCGTCTCGACAGCGACGAGGAAGTGTCAATCTACGAGGCTGGCGGCGTGCTGCAGCGGTTTGCGCAGGACTTCCTGGAGTCGAACAAGGCGGCGGCGTAAGCTCGAGCTGCTACCGAAGCCGGTGGTGTGCTCCCCTCTCCCGCTTGCGGGAGAGGGGCGAAAATCCACACCGTGCTTTGACTCCAGGCCACCAGGCCACCAGGCCCACAAGCTTAATCAGGACAACCATTTCCCATGGCCCACGTACCCCAGATCAAGATCCCCGCCACTTACATCCGTGGCGGCACCAGCAAGGGCGTGTTCTTCCGCCTGCAAGACCTGCCCGAGCGCGCCCGGGTGCCAGGCCCCGCGCGCGATGCGCTGCTGCTGCGCGTGATCGGCAGCCCCGATCCCTATGGCAAGCAGATCGACGGCATGGGCGCGGCCACGTCCAGCACCAGCAAGACCGTGATCCTGTCGAAGAGCACGCGTCCGGACCACGACGTCGACTACCTGTTCGGCCAGGTCTCGATCGACCAGCCCTTTGTCGACTGGAGCGGCAACTGCGGCAACCTGTCGGCCGCGGTCGGCCCGTTCGCCATTAGCGCCGGCCTGGTTGACCCGGGCCGCATCCCGCAAAACGGCGTGGCCGTGGTGCGCATCTGGCAGGCCAATATCGGCAAGACCATTATTGGCCATGTGCCCATCATCAACGGCGAAGTGCAGGAAACCGGCGACTTCGAGCTCGACGGCGTGACCTTCCCCGCCGCCGAAGTCCAGCTCGAGTTCATGGACCCTGCCGCCGAGGAAGAAGGCGCAGGCGGTGCGATGTTCCCGACCGGCAATGTCGTCGATGACCTCGAGGTGCCGGGTGTCGGCACGCTCAAGGCGACCATGATCAACGCCGGCATCCCGACCATCTTCGTCAATGCCGACAGCATCGGCTACACCGGCACCGAACTGCAGGACGCCATCAACAGCGACACCAAGGCGCTGGCGATGTTCGAAACCATCCGTGCCTACGGCGCGCTGCGCATGGGACTGATCAAGAACGTCGACGAGGCGGCCAAGCGCCAGCACACGCCCAAGGTCGCCTTCGTGGCCAGGCCGGCGGACTACACCGCCTCCAGCGGCAAGCAGGTGGCCGCGGCCGACGTGGACCTGCTGGTGCGCGCGCTGTCGATGGGCAAGCTGCACCACGCCATGATGGGCACGGCGGCGGTGGCCATCGGCACCGCGGCGGCGATCCCCGGCACGCTGGTCAACCTGGCGGCCGGCGGTGGCGAACGCAATGCGGTCCGGTTCGGGCATCCGTCCGGCACGCTGCGCGTCGGTGCCGAGGCGCAACGGGTCGATGGGGAATGGGTGGTCAAAAAAGCCATCATGAGCCGCAGCGCACGCGTGCTGATGGAAGGCTGGGTGCGCGTGCCGGGCGACGCGTTCTGAGTCGGCTGCAAGCCAAAGGCTAGTGCCGGCGCCGCTCGGCCGGTCCGGCGAAGTATGCGCCGGAGGTTATGGCGACGTAGTTTTTATGCCGAATCGGCATAACCCTTGCGCCGCCCTTCCACCGCGAATTTCTCCTCACGTATAGTCTCTGCCGCTGCCTGAACCGGACCCTGCACAACAGGGCCGGCCGCGGGCAGCCACCGACTGAACACGGACGGCACCATTCCACCCATAAGGTATGTCGTGCCGCTTCCAGTACGGGCCACACGTTCGTATAGATACCGAGGAGAACCATGAAATATTCCGCCCGCGTCACCACGCTGGCCGCTGCCCTGCTGTCGGCGAGCCTGATCACCGGCGCCGCGCACGCGCAGCTCGCGCCCGCGGCCCAGCCTGCCGCCGCCGCTGCCACGGCCCCGGCCGAAGCGCGCAAGGCCAACATCGTCATCATCGGCACCGGCGGCACCATTGCCGGCGCCGGCGCGGCGGCGACCAACACCGCCGCCTACCAGTCCGCCGTGGTCCCGGTCGACAAGATCATCGCCTCGGTGCCGGAGATCTCCAAGGTCGCCAACGTCAAGGGCGAGCAGATCTTCCAGATTGGCTCGGAAAGCTTCAACAACGAACGCCTGCTCAAGCTGGCCAAGCGCGTGTCGGAGCTGCTCAAGCAGCCTGACGTCGACGGCATCGTGATCACGCACGGCACCGACACCATCGAGGAAACCGCGTATTTCCTCAATCTGACGCTGAAGAGCGACAAGCCGGTGGTGGTGGTCGGCTCGATGCGCCCGGGCACCGCGCTCGGTGCCGACGGCGCGCTGAACCTCTACGACGCCGTGCTGGTTGCCTCCAACCCGGCTTCCAGGGGCAAGGGCACGCTGGCGGTGCTGAACGACGAGATCCACACCGGCCGCGACGTCTCCAAGACCAACACCTTCAAGACCGAGACCTTCCGCTCGCCGTTCGGCCCGCTGGGTTACGTGGTCGAAGGCCGCACGCTGTTCTACCGCCTGCCGGCGCGTCCGCACACGCTGCAGACGCAGTGGGACATCGACAAGATCGACAAGCTGCCCGAGGTGGCGGTGGTCTATGCCTACGGCAACGCCAACCCGGCCGCGGTCGAGGCGGCGGTGAAGAGCGGCGCCAAGGCCATCATCTACGCCGCCACCGGCAACGGCAGCGTCGGCGACTACATGGTCGAGCCGCTAAAGGCCGCGCGCGCCAAGGGCGTGCAGATTGTGCGCGCGTCGCGCACCGGCAGCGGCGTGGTGGTGCGCAACGCCGAGCAGCCGGACGACAAGTACGACTGGATCGTCACCGACGACCAGCTGCCGCAGAAGGCGCGCATCCTGATGGCGCTGGCGCTGACGCAGACCAACGACAGCAAGGCGCTGCAGCAGGTATTCTGGAAGTACTGATCCAGGGGCAGCACCGGGGTCGTCCAGCGCCATCGCCTGGCCGATCCCGGCACGCAGCCGCTTGCCGCCCCGCGGCCGCGTCGCTGTCCTGAACCGGAAGCGATGCGGCCGGGCCGGGAAGCCGAGCGGCGCCATCAATCCTGCTCAGGGTCGCTCATGAGCTTGAGCACCACATGCCGGCCGTCGCTGACCGCACCGTTCGTGCCGACCACGTAAAGCAGGTAATCGCCGGCAATCGCCAGTCCCGGCAGCGGCGGCGCGGTGACTTCGAGCTTGCCGCCCTGCTGCGCGAACGGCAGCTTCACGTACCGGTTGCCCCAGGTCCAGTTGTGCGTGACCGGGCCGGTGCGGATCATCGTGACCGATGCCACCTCCGTGCCGGAGACCTCCAGCTTGAACTTGTTGCCGTGGCGGATGCTGGGCGGCGCATTGTCGATGACCGGCTTCGCCCCCTTGAAGAAGTAAGGCGGCTTGTACTGCTCGATCACCGGGACGGCGGCATCCCGCTGCGCCTGCGTCTGCGGCGAACCCGGAATCAGGTTGACGCGGTTGCCGCCCATGACCCACACCGCCCCATTGGGCATCAACAGCGCGGTGGAGTGATCGTGCCTTGGTACGGGAGACGACACGAGATCGGTCCGGCTGCCATCCGCCGGATTGAACATCTGGTAGCGCAGGCTGTTCGTGCTTCCGCTCGCGCCACCAACCACCAGCAATTTCCCGTCCGGCAAGGCCACCACATTGTTCTGCGTGGCCGGCTGGACGAGACTGGCGAGCGGCTTCCATTTCGGCGTGGCGCTGGAAAAATCGATCGTTTCCGCGACCGCCGAGTCTGGCGTGTTGCCCCCACTGGAGCCGCCGAACAGGAAGACCTCCTGGGCCCAGCTGCCGTCCGCGCGAATCGTCACCATCAGCACGCCGGCGCCGCTGTCGTGGCCATTCTGGGCGGTGTCGACGAAGGTCCAGTGATTCTGCGCGCGCGTGGCGATCAGCGGATCGGCAAGCGCGCCCTGGACGTCGAGCACGTAGGTATTGCCGCTGTAGAAGAACGGATCGTATCCACCGATATTGAGGCCGCCCGGCTGGCCCGGCAGCGGCGGCACCACCTCGGCCGTGACCGCGACCTTCCAGTCCTTCTCGTTCGGGCCGGTCTGGACGACAAACGCGCGCGGATACATCGGCAACTGCTTCCACGCGTTTTCCAGCGCGACCGTCGTGTCGGTCTTCGGGTCGTAGACTTCCGGCACGCCCTGGCGCACCTTGGTGCTGCCGGCATTGGCCGGTCCCACGCTGGTGTCCTGGTCGGAGCCGGACAGGACCAGGATCCTGCCGTCCGGCAAGGTCACCGCGGTCGGGTACCAGCGCTGGTATTTCAGGTCTGACGGCGTCGGCGGATCGGTATTGTTTTCGTTGAGCGGATCGCAGTGAGACAGCACGCCGGTCGGATCCATTTCATAGCCGATCCTGACGCAGGGCATCGGCCTTGGTACCCATGCCTCGGTTTTCGGGTCGAATATATTGACCTTCCTGCCGCCGTTGTTGCCGCCCTTGTCATGCAGCCCCACCACGTAGATGCGGCCATCCACGCCGGACACATGCCCATTGCAGAACAGGTTATAGCCCAGGCCCCTTGAAAAGCCGGCATCCGTGAAGAACCGGTCGGTGCTGCTGATCTCCGCGCTGGTCAGGTCGGCGATCGCATGCTTGGTGAACACGCCGGTATCGATCATCGACTGCAGTCCGCACACATCGAGAATCTGCGCGTTTTCGCGCTCGAGGTCAGGGCCGTAGCGCGACCAGCCGCTCTCGTCGAGCTGGCCAAGGCCGAAACCGCCCTGTACCAGGTCGATGTATTTCTGATTGAATCCCGGAAATACATTGCTGCCGGGAACTGGCGGATTGAGATAGTGTTTTGGCTTATATTCCGACGGCCGCATCCAGACCAGCATGTTGGGGCAAGCCGAATATTTCTTGTTCCATATCAGCGTTGCATGGATAAAATCCTTGTGAGCCGGAACCAGGCCGCTCTTTTCTCCACATACCGCCGGACCGGCTTCGGGACACTCAACGGCTGCCCGCGCGGGGCCTGCCGGCACGACCAACAGCCATAACGAGCACGTGCCCGCCACTGCCGCCGCGAAAGTTTTTTGCACGGTCTTCATGCCACACCTCCTTCGAGACCATTGCCCCAAAGACCCGGATTTTTTCAATTGTTTTGGCTTTTCTTTAAATGCATAAATGTTGTCGGCGTGCAGCATTGCACCGCCCTTTTTTTGCAAATCCGGTGGTGAGCATAAAATCAGTTTAGGCAGCGCATCGGCCCGCCGATGCCTGGCCGATACACATATGGTCGCGTACGTATGTGGCCCACCGCACAGACGTGATGCGTGGCATCTGCGTGCCTTGTGGCCGGGTTAGACCGGCTCGGCAACTGCGAGCACATCGCGCCAGTACAACTGGCGCGCGTGGGTGTGAGGGGAATTTCTGGCGGTTAATTGCGTTAATAAACGCGAGCAGCGCGGGCTGCCATCCCGGCCGGCTCAGAACATGGCGCTGCTCATCAAGGCCCTGGCGACCAGCACGCCCTCGTCGGGCGCTTCGGCGTACACCGAGACATCCGTCACCACCTGCCGGCGGCCGCGCCGGGCCACCGACGCCACCGCCCGCAGCGCGGCGCCTTGTGCCGGCGCCAGGTACTGGATCGACAGGGAACCGGTCGCTCCGCCTTTCACCTCGTCGGCATTGGCGCCAGACGCCGCCGCGGCCGCGCCGGCGATGTCGATCAGCGTGGCAATGACACCGCCGTGCACGATGCTGCCGTGGGTCACGTTGGTCGGCAGGAACGGCATCTCCAGTTCGACATGGTCCGGCGCCAGGCTTGCCAGCCGCACGCCGAGGGCGCGCGCCACGGGAGAACCCAGCAGCACGTTGTCGACCATGGCGCGCATGCGCGGGTCGATGCCGGCTGGGCGGCAGTCCTGGGAAAGGGGCACGGCGGCGATGGTATGAGGCATGGCTGAACTCCGCTGAAGGTTCGAGGCTTGAGGCAGCGTAACGGCGGGGGCCTTGCGGCTCAATGACCTCCGAGGTAATCCCGGCCCCGCGGCACGGCCTTCGACGAGCCGCCCTTGCGCACCCGATATAATGGGCGGCCGTTTCACGCTCCGCCTTCCCGCCACCATGCCGTCACCTTTCGAATCCGCCCCGCTGCGCCCCGAACCGGACCACGGCACCACGGATTCCACGCTGTCCGAACGCCCGGACAGCCCCTGCATCGGCATCTGCTCGACCTTGTTCGACGAGGTGTGCCAGGGCTGCGGCCGCACCGCGGCCGAGGTCAGCAACTGGGTATTTTTCAGCGACGAGGAAAAGCAGCAGGTGTGGGAGCGCATCACGCGCGAAGGCACCGGCAAGCGTTTCCGCCAGGGCTGAGGCGCCCTGGCGCATACCAGTCACTCTCCGGACAGGCGCCGCTCCATCGCTTCGACTTCGCGCCGTTCCAGCCGCTGCCGAGCCAGCTTGCGCCAGCTTTCGGCCAGCGGCGCCAGCGCGGCCATTTCCTCCAGCGCGGCGTAGTCGAGCCGCTCGACATACAGCACCTGCAGCAGACGGTGCAGCGACCATCCGGGACACGGCCGAGCCACCAGTTCCAGCATATCGCCCGCGGCCACGTCGCCGGTTTCCAGCACCCGGTAGTACCAGCCCGTGCGCAGGCTCTGCTGCACGGCGCGCGACATGCCCGCATAGCCAAAGCGGTGATTGAGCTTCCAGCACGGCTGGCGCGCCTGCGATACCTCGACCAGCGCCGTGCCCAGCCGGAAGCGGTCGCCGATGCAGACCTCCGCCTCGGTCAGGCCGGTGGTGCTCAGGTTCTCGCCGAAGGCGCCAGGCGTGTCGAGGACGCCATCGGCTGACGCGCCGTGTTCCCGCAGCGTCAGGCGCCACGCCGGGTAGTGGTCGAAGGCATAGTGGTGCAGCGCCTTTTCCGGGCCGCCGTGGTGGCGCGGATCGCCCTGCCCGTCGCCCTCGAGTCCGGTCGCGGTCACGCGCAGCCGCGCGTGCGTTGCGGCCTTGGTAATGCCGCTGGGTACGCCCTTGGGTCCGAACGGGCGCACGGCGCCGGTCAGCACCGCAGCGAGCGGCACGCGCAGGGGGGATACGTGCTGGCTCATAGTCCGGCCTGCTCCAGCCAGCGCGCGAACATGCGCTCTCCTGCTGCCGCCACGGTGGCGCCGACTTGCGCGGTGCGCGCGCGGATGGTGCGCGGATCGATGCCGGCCTTGCCGAGTTCGACGGTATGGCCGATCAGCCAGGCCTCGATATCGCGCGGCATGACCTCGGGATGGAACTGCAGCGCCAATACCTGGTTGCCGATGGCATAGGCCTGGTTCGGCACCGCCGCGGTCGACGCCAGCAACTGCGCGCCGGCGGGCAGGTCGAAGGTGTCGCCGTGCCAGTGCAGGACTTCCCATTGCGCCGCGGCCAGTTCGGCCAGCGCCGAATCTTGTCCGGCCGGGGTCGGCGTGATCGGCGCCCATCCGATTTCGCGCGGGCCGGGGTAGACCCTGGCGCCGGCGGCGCGCGCGATCAGCTGCGCGCCCAGGCAGACGCCGATGAGCTTGCCGCCGGCGGCCAGGCGCGCGCGGATCAGCGCGATTTCCGCCTCCAGCCAGGGATAGGCGTCGGTCTCGTAGACGCCGATGGGGCCACCGAGCACCAGCAGCAGGTCGGCCGGCTCGCTGGCGATGGGGCCAAGGTCGTCGACGCCGGCCTGGAACACCCGCAGCGTGTGCCCGCGCGCACGCAAGGCGTTGCCGATCACGCCCGCGTGCTCGAAGGCGACGTGCTGGATCACATGGGTGGTACGCGTTGTCATCAGGGGCTCCTGCCGGGACTGAGGGAGAGAAAGGCCCTCATGTTAGCGCCTGTCGCCAATTCCCGGCGGACCACCCAGGCATGATCTCGCCGGTTTGAGAACCTTCCCGGCGAGGCATGCCGCGGCCCGCGCTATTTTGCCGCAGGCGCCAGCACCAGGGCGTCCGCCGCGCGCTGCCCGTGGGCCGCCGCCGGCGGCATGGTGATGTACTGCACCGCCGCCCACTTGCCGATCCAGTCGCGGTAGCGCGGCAGCAGCGCATTGCCGGACTGCCCGGTGGAGTCCATGAAGCGCGACGCCGCCAGGTCGGACAGGTCATAGAGCGCGCGCACGCTGGCCGCATGCGTGTTTTCGAACGGCGCCTTGTCGTCGCGCAGGTTGTGCCGGCCGACGTTGACGGTGTAGGTATCGCCGCCGGTCGGCACGCGCAGGTTGAACAGCGGCGCCAGGTAGCCGACCTTGCCGAACGGCCGGTGTTCCAGCCGCGCCGCGTGGGCCTCGCCCCAGCGCCAGCGCGCGGGATCGTCGCCATAGCGGCGCGACAGGTCCGCCATGGCCTGGGTCCAGGCGTCGGCCATGGCATCGTCGCAGCTCTCGGCGGGGCCGGTATGAGGCCGGTCGCACCAGAATGCGCCCAGCTTGCGCGGATCGCGCAGGATGTTGAGCATGGGTTGCTGCACGTTGCGCTGGTCCCACAGGCGCACGAAGATCGCCTCGCCGGTCTTCTCCTCGAACAGCCGGCGCGACAGCTCGCGCAACCATGCGGTGACAACCAGCGGCTCGGCGCGCGCGGGGTCCATGGTGCCGTCCCACTGGCGCAATGCCTGCAGCAGCGCGCGTTCGCGCGCCGGGCGCGCGGCGTCGTTGCTGACCGGCGCGGCCAGCAGCAGCGGCAGAACATCGCGCACCGCCAGCGAGACCACGTCCTTCTGGATCGCGGCGAAGCTGTCGAAGCTGTGCTTCGGCGTGGCCGCCAGCAGCGTGCGGATGCGGTCGAAGCGATACGGCACCGTCCATTCGCTGGTGATGAAGTACGGATAGTCGGGCGCGACGATGCGCTGGTTGGCCGTCACGATCACGCCCCCGGCGGGGTTGTACTGGTGCGGCAGCGCCTCGAACGGGATAAAGCCGGTCCAGTCGTAGCGCGCGTCCCAGCCCGGGGCGGGCGCCAGGCCCTTGAGGTCGTTGTCGGCGCGGCGCAGCGGCACGCGGCCCGGCGCGTAGAAGCCGATATTGCCGTCGACGTCGGCATAGACGATGTTCTGCTGCGGCGAGTGGAAGTCGCGCAGCGCGTCGGTGAAGCTGTTCCAGTCGCGCGCCTGGTTCAGCCGCAGTCCCGCCAGGAAGGTGCGGTCGTCCGGGCGCAGCGCGGTCCACTGGAACGCCACCACGTATTGCGCGCCCAGCGGCGCGGCGGCGCTGGCGAGCGACTCCGCCACGTCGGAAATCACCGGCCCGTGGCGCGTGCTGCGGACTTTCAGCGTCACGTCGGCGGCGCCCTTGACGCGGATGGTCTCGGTGCGGGTCTCGAACGCGGCCCATCCCTGCGGCGTCTGGTACTGGGTGTCATTGCCCGGACGCACGCGTTCGATATACAGGTCCTGCACGTCAGGCGCGGTATTGGTCAGCCCCCAGGCGATGCGGTCGTTGTGCCCCAGCACCACCAGCGGCATGCCAGGCAGCGTGGCGCCGGCCACTTCCAGCCCGGGCGCGCTCAGGCGCGCGAAGTACCACAGCGCCGGCGCCTGCAGCCCCAGGTGCGGGTCGTTGGCCAGCATCGGCTTGCCCGATTGCGTGTGCGCGCCCGACACCACCCAGTTGTTGGAGCCCATGCCCTCGACATAGCCCGGCGGGGCCTTGTCGCCGACGCTGGCCATCGCGCTCGCCAGCGGCGCCAGCTGCCGGTACAGATGGCCGTAATCCATGGTGCGTACCGGCTGCTCGCCCGGATACGGCGCCAGCAGTTCGCTGATGCGGGCCACCGGCAGCACCTGCGCCAGCCGCATGCGCAGCGTCTCCTGGATCCAGTTGCCGCCCAGGTCCCATGCCATCATAGTCTGCCAGCCCAGCGTGTCGGCCGGCTCCCAGCGCTCGGGCCGGGTGCGCAGCAGCAGGAACTCCGGCGGCAGCGGGCCCTTGCGCTGGTCGATCCATGCATTGACGCCGTCGGCATACGCCTGCAGCGCCGCGCGCGCCTCGGGCGAGGCCTGCGCGAAGATGGCCTCGGCATTGCGCCGCACGCCCAGCGTGCGCAGGAACTTGTCGTTATCGACGGCGGACGGGCCCAGAATCTCTGCGAGCCGGCCGGCGACGATGCGCTTGTTCATCTGCATCTGCCACAGCCGGTCCTGCGCGTGCACGTAGCCCAGCGCGAACCACGCATCGGCCTTGCTGGCGGCGCGGATATGCGGCACGCCATGGCTGTCGCGCACCACCGTGACCGCTTCGCGCAATCCCGCCAGCACCTCGTTGCCCGACACCGGCGGCTGCGCCGCGTGGCGATACCAGGCCAGCGCGCCCGCGGCGCCGGCCACCGCCAGCCCCAGCAGCACTACCAGCCACCTGGCTAGCCGACCGATCCCGCGCATCGTTGCTCCCCTTTTGTCCTTGTCATATTGTTCGCGCATTATCCGCGCATTTTCCGCACGAAAAAATGCCCGGACCAGCCGGGCATTTCCTCGCTGATGGCTTGCTTGTCCGCGCGCCCGTCAGGCGGCGGACTTTTTCAGCTGCAGCGACTTGTACTCGAGGAATTCCTCGAGCCCGTACTTGCCGGCTTCGCGCCCATTGCCGGACTGCTTGAAGCCGCCGAACGGCGCCTGCATGTTGAACGGCCCGCCGTTGATATCGACCTGCCCGGTGCGGATGCGGCGCGCCACGCGGATCGCGCGCGCCTCGTCACCGGACCAGACGCCGCCGCCCAGGCCATAGATGCTGTCGTTGGCGATGCGCACCGCGTCTTCCTCGGTGTCATAGCAGATGATCGACAGCACCGGCCCGAAGATCTCTTCCTGCGCCACCGTCGCGCGCGGCTCGACGTTGCCGAGCACGGTCGGCTTGACGTAGAAACCCTGGTCCAGCCCTTCCGGGGTCTCGGGGCCGCCGGCCACCAGCTCGGCGCCCTCCTCCAGCCCGCGGCGGATATAGCCGGTCACGCGGTCCTTCTGCACCGCGGAGATCAGCGGGCCCAGCTTGCTGGTTTCCTGCAGCGGATCGCCCACCGTAAAGCCGGCCACCACCTTCTGCGCGATCGCCTTGACTTCGTCGTAGCGGGCGCGCGGCACCAGCATGCGCGTGTGCGCCGAGCAGGTCTGGCCGGAGTTGAGGAAACAGGCGTTGATGGTGCCCTTGACCGCCGCCGGCAGGTCGGCATCGTCCAGGATCACCGAGGCCGACTTGCCGCCCAGCTCCAGTGCGACGCGCTTGACGGTCTGCGCGGCCAGCTCGGACACGCGCTTGCCGGCACGGGTCGAGCCGGTGAACGACACCATGTCGACTTCCGGATGGCTGGCCAGCACCTCGCCCACCACCGGGCCGTAACCGGTCACCAGGTTGAACACGCCGGGCGGCAGCCCCGCGGCCTCGATCACCTCGGCCAGCACGAAGGCATTGAGCGGCGCCACCTCGGACGGCTTGAGCACCACGGTGCAGCCCGCGGCCAGCGCCGGCGCCACCTTCAGCGTGATCTGGTTGAGCGGATAGTTCCACGGCGTGATCGCGCCGACCACGCCAACCGGCTCGCGCACCACCAGCGAGTTGCCGACTTCTTCCTCGAAGTGGAAGCCTTCCAGCAGCCTGCCGGCCTGGCCCCAGTTGTAGACCGGACCGCCCACCTGGATCGCGCGCGCCAGCTTGATCGGCATGCCGACTTCGCCGGCGATCAGTTGCGCCAGTTCTTCGCTGCGTGCCTTCAGCCCTTCGGCGATCTTGGCGATATAGCCGGCCCGCACTGCCGGCGGCGTTGCCGACCAGCCGTCGAAGGCCGCGCGCGCGGCCTGGATGGCGTCTTCGGCGTCGCGGGCCGAGCCTTCCGGAATGGTCCCCATCACCGCTTCGGTGGCGGAATGGATAACATCGATCTTGCCGGTGCCGTGGGGCGCAACCCACTTGCCGTTAATGAAGAGTTTGTCTCGTTGTTGCATGGCCACAGTTCTCGGTTTGGTGAATTGGCGATTGCAATTTTTTGTTACTTTTATGGTGCAGGCACATTGTAGAGCGGATTCCGGCCTCTGTTATGGCGCCGTGGGATCAGGCGCCGGCCGCGCCTGCCGCGCCGCACAAGAACACGGCGATAATCGGCCGCGGGTGGCAGACGGGAGACACGCGACGCGTGGACGAGCACAGACTCGCCACGGCGCACGCACATAACAAGACAAAGGGGGCGAGGCATGGTCGATCCGATCTACCGCAAGACGGAAGCGGGGCAGGACGAAATCCGCAGCCGCGCGCGCAAGCTGGACCACAAGCTGCGCGCGCTGCTGCTGATGGTCAACGGCGAGCGCCGCGAGCAGGCATTGCTGGCGCAGGTGGCGGGCATGGGAATCGGCCCGGACGCCATGGCAACGCTGCTGGCTCAGGGGCTGGTCGAAGCCGTCGCCGAACCGGCACAGCCGCCCGTCGCCGCGCCGCAAGAACCCGCGCATGTCGCGTCACCGGTCGCGCCACCGGCTGCCGACACCAACCTGTTCTCGGTCTACGCGATGCGCCATGCGCCGCCGGCCGAGGTAGCGGCGCCGCCGCACACCAGTGCAGCTGCCGCCCACTCGCCCGCCGAGATCCAGGCATACCAGCGCCTCTACCACTTCTATACCGACGTGATCGGGCAGCATCTCGGACTGCGCGGCTACATGCTGCAGGTGAAGGTGGAGAAGGCCGCCGACCTGCCCGCGCTGATGGCGCTGCGCGAGCCGCTGCACGCGGCGCTGCTCAAGGCGCGGGGCGACCTCACCGCCCGCGCCATCATGGCGCAGCTGGACCAGGTCCGCGACGGCAGCGCCGCCTGACATGCCACGCCAGACAGCAAAAAGGCCGCCCGGAGGCGGCCTTCAGCAAGCATAGGGACGCGGCGCTCAGCCGTCGATGCCCTGCGACTGCAGGTACTCGTCGTACGTACCCAGGTAGTCGGTCAGCGTGCCGTCGGTGCGGACCTCGATGATGCGCGTGGCCAGGCCGCTGACGAACTCGCGGTCGTGCGAGACGAAGATCAGCGTGCCCTGGAACTTGTCGAGCGCGATCTGCATCGACTCGATCGATTCCATGTCCATGTGGTTGGTCGGCTCGTCCAGCGCCAGCACGTTGTGGCGGCCCAGCATCAGCTTGCCCCAGATCATGCGGCCCTTCTCGCCACCGGACAGCACCTTGACGTTCTTCTTGATGTCGTCGGCCGAAAACAGCAGGCGGCCCAGCGTGCCGCGCAGCGAGGTCTCGTCGTCGCCGGCCTGCGTCCACTGGCTCATCCAGTCCATCACGTCGCGGTCTTCCGGGAACTCTTCGTACGTGTCCTGCGGCATGTAGCCGACGTTGGCGTTCTCGGCCCACTTGACCGTGCCGCGGTCAACCTCGACGCCGCGCTGCACGCCGGTCTGCACCGCACCGTTGAGCAGGCTGCGCAGCAGCGTGGTCTTGCCCGCGCCGTTCTCGCCGATGATGGCGACGCGCTCGCCGGCCTGGATTGCCAGCGACAGGTTGTCGATGATCTTGCGGTCGTAGGTCTTGGTGATGCCTTCCACCTCGACCGCCAGGTTGTGCAGCTTCTTCTCGAACTCGAAGCGGATGAACGGGTTCTGGCGCGACGACGGCTTGATGTCCTCGACCTTGATCTTCTCGATCTGCTTGGCGCGCGAGGTCGCCTGGCGGGCCTTGGACTTGTTGGCCGAGAAGCGGCGCACGAAGTCCTGCAGTTCGCTGATGCGTTCCTTGGCGCGCGCGTTGGCGGCCATCTGGCGCTCGCGGGCCTGCATCGACGCTTCCATGTAGTCGTCGTAGTTGCCCGGGTAGACCTTGAGCGTGCCGTAGTCCATGTCGGCCATGTGGGTGCAGACCGAGTTCAGGAAGTGGCGATCGTGCGAGATGATGATCATGGTGGAGTTGCGCTCGTTGAGCACGGTCTCCAGCCAGCGGATGGTGTTGATGTCGAGGTTGTTGGTGGGCTCGTCCAGCAGCAGCACGTCCGGGTTCGAGAACAGTGCCTGCGCCAGCAGCACGCGCAGCTTCCAGCCCGGCGCCACGTCGCTCATCGGGCCCTGGTGCTGCGCGGTGGGGATACCCACGCCCAGCAGCAGTTCGCCGGCGCGCGACTCGGCGGTGTAGCCGTCGTATTCGGCGTACCTGGCCTCGAGCTCGGCGGCCTTCATGTAGTCTTCGTCGGTCGCTTCCGGGTTGGCGTAGATGGCGTCGCGCTCCTGCGCGGCGGCCCACATCTCGGTGTGGCCCATCATCACCACATCCAGCACGCGCATGTCTTCATAGGCGAACTGGTCCTGGCGCAGCTTGCCCAGGCGGATGCCAGGCTCCAGCATGACGTTGCCCGACGACGGCTCGAGGTCGCCGCCCAGGATCTTCATGAAGGTGGACTTGCCGCAGCCGTTCGCGCCGATCAGGCCGTAGCGGTTGCCCTCGCCGAACTTGACCGAGATATTCTCGAACAACGGCTTGGGGCCGAACTGCATGGTGATGTTTGCGGTAGAAAGCACGTCTTGAACCTTGTCTGGAGAGTGTGGCGCCGCGGCGCGGGCCGGAAGGATTCCGGCGGCCATGGCTGGCGCTGCGGCACGGGCCACGCCCGGTTCATGCGAGAACCCGGCAGGAAATCAGGAAATAACCGCGCATTCTATCATCCGGACGCATTCCTTGCGACCGGCGCAGCGCGGCGGCGAGCCGCTGGCTCAGGCCAGCGGCGGCAGCACCGGGTAGCCCGAGAACGCCATGCTGAAGCCGTCGGCGCGTGCCGACAGCCGCACCTGCGCACCGACCGGCAGCGTCAGCTTGCGTGCGCAATGCCCGAACGGCAGGCCGGTCAGCACCGGCACCGGCAGCTGCTCGCGCAGGTAGGCCACTACGGCGTCCATGTCGTAGCCGTTGTCGTAGTCGGTGACGCGGTAATTTGAGAAATCGCCCAGCACGATGGCGCGCTGCGCGCCCAGCACACCGGCCTGCTGCAGCTGGACCAGCATGCGCTCGACCCGGTAAGGGGGCTCGTTGATGTCTTCCAGAAACAGCACCCCGCCCTGCACCTGAGGCATGAACGGCGTGCCCAGCAGGCTGCACAGCATCGCCAGGTTGCCGCCCCACAGCGTGCCCTCGACGCTGCCGGAGAACGGCTGGCCGCCGGACTGCGGTGCGGCGATGTCGACCTGGTAGGCCGGGTTGCGCAGGATGCCCTCGAAGTGCTCCCACATGTAGGCGTCGACGCCCTCGGCGCCAAAGTCGGCCAGCAGCATCGGCCCGGCAAAGGTGACGCCGCCGGTGGCCGCCAGGTAGGCCAGCTGGAACGCGGTGAAATCGCTGTGGCCCACGATAGGCGTGCCGCTGGCGCGCGCCTGTCCGGCGATGCGGGCAAAGTCGACCTGCGCCAGCAAGCGCGCGATGCCATAGCCGCCGCGCACCGCCAGCGTCAGTTCGTGCGGCACACCGGTGCCGATCGCGTGCAGGTCGGCCAGCCGCTCCGCGTCGGTGCCGCCGAAGCGCAGGTAGCGTCGCGCCAGCACGTCCGGGTTGGTCATGTGGTAGCCATGGTGCTTGAGCCAGGCACAGCCGCGCGCGGCAGTGGCGACATCGTGCGGATACCCGGACGAGGCGATCAGTCGGACTTCGGTATGCGGCCTGCTGTTCGGCGTGCTCATGCTTCAGTGTCGTGGTTCTGGTCGGGTCCGGCGGCCGGCTGGCGCGCCGCCTTCTGGGCAGCCTTCTGCGCGCGGCGGCGGGCGCCGAAGAAATCCTTCAGCATCTGCCCACAGTGATCGGCCAGCACCCCGCCGGTAATGCTGGTCTGGTGGTTGAGCTGGGCCTGTTCGAACAGGTTGACGACGCTGCCGGCGGCGCCGGTCTTGGGGTCGCTGGCGCCGAACACCACATGGCGCAGCCGCGCATGCAGGATCGCGCCGCTGCACATGGCGCACGGCTCCAGCGTCACGTACAGCTCGCACTCGGGCATGCGGTAGTTGCCGATGACCTGGGCGGCGGCGCGCAGGGCCTGCATTTCGGCGTGCGCCGACGGATCGACCGAGCGGATCGGCAGGTTGTGGCCGCGCGCGATGATGGTGTCGTTCCAGACCACCACCGCGCCCACCGGCACCTCGCCCGCGGCTTCAGCCAGGCGGGCCTCTTCGAGCGCGGCGCGCATGTAGCGCGCGTCGCGCTCGGCGGCTTGCGCCGGATCGTCCGGCAGCGCACGCAGCGGCAGCAGTGGCGGCGTAGGCGGCAGCGGCGGCTGCGTCATCGTCGCCCGCTCAGTCCTGCGCGGGCAGCTGCGCCGGCGCGCTGACCTCGGCCCAGCAGTTGGGCGTTTCGAACAGCACCAGCCTGGTCAGCTGCAGCTGGTGGCCGAAGCAATCCTTGAACACCGGCGCCAGGATGTCGAAGGCCACCTGGGCCAGGTTCTCGACCGTCGGGATCGCATCCAGCACCACGGTCTTGTGCCCTTCCATCGATTGCAGGAAGTTCAGCAGCGCGGTGTCGCCGCGATAGATCAGGAAGGCGTGGTCCCACTTGCTGACCAGGTGTTCGTTGGCGAGCGCCTTGATGTCGCCGAAATCCAGGATCATGCCGTCATCCGACGCGCCCTCGCGGTGCAGCACCTCGCCCGACAGCGTCAGGTCCAGCCGATAGCGGTGGCCGTGGATATTGCGGCACTGTCCGCAGTGGTTCGGAATGCGGTGGCCGGAGTCGAACTCCAGCCGGCGGGTGATGGAAACTTGTTTGCTCATGTGTACCGGCGCCGGTGCCGGCCGCCTGCGTTGAAGCGGACGCCGCGCGTGCGTCCGAAGCCTCTATTGTGGACTGAATTGCCTGGGTGGTGATGGCCTTGTGCGCCCCGTGCTGCCCGGAGACGAGCCACCGGCCCGACCGCTCAGCGGATGCCCAGCAGCTTGTGGGTCTGCAGCGACAGCCGCCAGCGCGGGTGGCGCTGGCAGAAGGCCACGGCGGCGGCGGTATTTTCGCGCGCCAGCGGACCATCCATGGCCTGCACCAGGAAATGGCGGAAATCAAGCTTCTCGTATGCGGCGAAGTCCTGCCCTTCCTGCGGGATCACCACCTTCAGCTCGTCGCCGTGCGTGACCACCAGCTCCGAGCCCATCTTGGGGCTGACGCAGACCCAATCGATGCCGGGCGGCACGGCGATGGTGCCGTTGGTCTCGATCGCGATCTCGAAGCCCTGCGCATGCAGCGCGTCGATCAGCGGCGCATCGAGCTGTAGCAGCGGCTCGCCCCCGGTGCAGACCACCAGCGGCTTGCCGCCGGCGCCCTGAGGCCACTCCGACGCGACCACCGCGGCCAGTTCCTCGGCGCTGCGGTACTTGCCGCCGCGCGTGCCATCGGTGCCGACGAAATCCGTATCGCAGAACTGGCACACCGCGCTGGCGCGGTCCTGCTCGCGGCCGCTCCACAGGTTGCAGCCGGCAAAGCGGCAGAACACCGCGGCGCGGCCGGCGTTGGCGCCTTCGCCCTGCAGCGTATAGAAGATTTCCTTGACGGCGTAAGTCATGCGTGGGGTCTCTCTCGGACCGTAAACAGCGGTTCGCAGCGATTCGGCAGCGCTTGCTGGCCGGGGTTCAATAAAGGATGGGCAGGGCCGGAGCCGGACCTCGCGCCGCATGGTCGCACTGGCGCGTGGTCGCGCCCTCGATGTGGACCGAAACGTATCGATCGGGGCGGCTGTGCTGGCAGCGCGGGTGCTGCCGGGTGGGGCTGTCCTGGCCTGTCGCAGGCTGCGCCCGGCATTGGCCGGACGTGCGGCAAGTATACCAGAGGCCCCTGGGTTTTCGCTTGGGCGCCGCGGCCCGGCGGGGCGCTAAAGGTGAAGCGCAGTGCTCGCGCCGGCCCGGCCCGCTGCGGCCTACTTCAGCCCGAGGTAGTCGCGCTTGCCGATCTGCACGCCCTTGTGGCGCAGGATGTCGTAGGCAGTGGTCACGTGGAAATAGAAATTGGGCAAGGCAAAGCCGAGCAAATAGGACTTGCCGTCGAAGCGCAGCGGGCCCTGCGGCAGCTTCAGTTCGACCACGCGCTGTTCGCTGCCTTCCAGCTGCGCCGGCGTGATCTGCTCCAGGAACACGATGGTGCGGCCGATGCGGTCCTGCAGTTCCGCAAAGGTGGTTTCGATATCGGCGAAGGACGGGACTTCGATCCCGGCCAGCCGCGCGGCGCAGCCCTTGGCGGCATCGCTGGCGCGCTGCACCTGCGCCGGCAGCGGATCCATGTCGGCGATCAGGCGGGTCTGGATCAGGTCGGCCGGGTCCATCCCCTGCGCCTGGGCGTGCGCCGCGCCTTTGGCGAGGATCGCGTCGAGGTGGCCCAGCGCGCGGATAAACGGAGGGATCGAAACGTCGTACATCGAAAGTGCCATGGAGAGTCTCCTGTGCAGGGGCGGGTTTCTTGTGTTGCGGCCCCTCGGGCATGCGGACCGCAGCCGCGAGCATAGACCGGATCGGCCTGCGCTGCCGGACCATGCGCCCGCTGGCCGGCAACCTGATTTAACATAGCCAGCCACCGCCCCCGCAATCCTGCAATCCTGCTGCCCAGCCCCGCGCCCGACATGAACGCGCCGTTCCCTCTCCGCACGGAATGCCCGCCCGGTGCCTGCATCTGCGGGCGCGAAGCGCTGCTGAGCGACCCCGATGCCGACCTGCGCGTGCTGCGCCTGACGCGCGCCGAGGAAAAGCGGCTGGTCGAACGGCTCGAGAATCTGACCAGCCTGGCCGAGCTGCAACGGATCGAGGGCCTGATGCAGGCCCAGCTCGGCATCGTGCTCAGCATCACGCCCAGCGCCCGCGGCGTGCGCACCGTGCGCGGCATCAGCATCCAGGTGCTGGAGCAACCCGGCCTGTGCCGCAAGATCCGCCAGTCGATTCCGTCCGCGATCCGGCGCAGCATGGAGGCGCATCCCGAGATCGCCTACGCGATCGTCGATGCGCACGACCTGCTGGGCGGAGCCTGAGCGCGCCGCTCAGGACTTGCTGTCCGCCAGCCGCAGCGCGTGTTCGCGCACATCCACCGGCCAGTCCGCGATCTGGCGGGCGAACCCTTCCAGGTCGTTGGCGAACAGCGCCCGGCTGGCCTCCTCGAAGCCGGCCAGGTCACCGGCAATCGCCACCATGAAGTGATAGGCGCGCTCGCTGGCGGCGCGGCTGCGGTCCTTGCCGGCGTGTTCGCGGCGCGCCTGCTCGACCAGCTTGCGCAGCGCCACCGAGGCGCCGCCGGGCTGCGCGGCCAGCCATTCCCAGTGGCGCGGCAGCAGCGTCACCTCGCGCGACACCACGCCCAGCTTTGGCCGGCCCCGGCCGCGCGGCTCGGCCGTATCGGCAACATCGCCGCCCTCGCCGGCCGCTGGCTGCGGCGCAGCCAGCTGCGCCGCGCGCGCTGCCGACCGCTCAACAATCTCGTCTTCGGTGCCGCTGGTATCCAGGTCGATCGAGCGGCCGGTGCTGTCGTCGAATACCAGCACCGGCCCGGTCGCGCCGCGGTCCAGGGCCCGTCTTAACGCCAGCGCGTTGTCCGGCAGCGGACCCGAGGCAATGCGGCGGTGGCCGTCGAAGGTGGTGAAGTGATGCGGCATCGGCATGATCATGGCAGGTCCGAAAGAGAAACAGGAATATCGGCCAAATATTACCCGGATAAAATAAGAAGTCAATATTACCCGGGTAATTTATGTCGCTCCCCGCCATCGGGTGTAGGACCGCGTCCGATACCTGCAACGGCACCTCTGACCTATCACTGAGTCATAGGCAGAACAAAAGAGGCGGGGCGGCATGACGATTTCATACTGGGCAGCCGGGACAACCCTTTCCAGCCCGCCCCTGGACGGCGACGCGACCTGCGACGCCTGCGTGATCGGCGCGGGCATCGCAGGCCTGTCGGTCGCCTATGAACTGGCTGCGGCCGGACAGGCCGTGATCGTGATCGATGCGGACGGGCCTGGCGCGGGCGAGACCGGCCGGACCACCGCGCACCTGATGACGGCCTTCGATGATTATTTTTTCTACATCGAACGCCACCTCGGGCATCAGGCGGCACGGCAGGTGGCCCAGAGCCACGCGGCGGCGGTCTCGCGGATCGAGTCGATCTGCGCAGCCGAGTCCATCGATTGCGACTTCCGGCGCGTCGACGGCTTTCTCTTTGCCGAATCGTCTGATGGCGAGGAGCTGCTGTCGAAGGAACTGGACGCCGCGCACCGGGCCGGCCTGGACGACGTCGAGCGGGCCAGCGACGTGCCCACCGGCAAGGTGGCGCTGCGCTCGGCGCTGCGGTTCCCGCGGCAAGGGCAGCTCCATCCGCTGAAGTACCTGGGCGGCCTGGTCGACGCGATCCAGCGCCGCGGCGGGAAGGTGTATGGCAAGACCCGCGCCATGGAGGTCGAAGACGGCCGCCCAGCCACCGTGCGCACCGACAGCGGCGTGCGCATCGAGGCCGGCAGCGTCATCGTCGCCACCAATACGCCGTTTATCGACCGCTTTGCCATCCATACCAAGCAGGCCGCGTACCGGACCTTCGTGGTGGGCATGAAGGTGCCGCGCGGCAGCATGCCGCTGTGCCAGTTCTGGGACACCCTCGATCCCTACCATTACGTGCGCATCGCCGGCGACCTCGACGACGGCCACCAGCTGCTGATCAGCGGCGGCGAAGACCACAAGGTCGGCCAGGCCGACGATGCCGGGCAGCGCTTCGCCAGGCTGGTCGACTGGACCCGCCAGCGCTTCCCGGTGGTCGACGAACCCGTGTTCGCGTGGTCGGGCCAGGTGATGGAGCCGGTCGACGGGGTCGCCTTTATCGGGCGCAACCCGGGCGATACCAACGTCTATGTCGTGACCGGCGATTCCGGCAATGGCATGACCCACGGCGCGATTGCCGGCATGCTGATCCGCGACCAGATCACCGACCGCACCAATGACTGGGCCGACCTTTACGATCCGTCGCGCAAGTCGGTGACGGCCGTGGTCGAGTACGCGCGCGAGAACGCGAATGTGGTGGCCCAGTACGCCGACTGGCTCGGCAAGGACGACGGCGTCACGCTCGATGCCATCGCCCCGGGCACCGGGCATGTGGTCAAGGCCGGCGGCCGCCACGTGGCCGCGTTCCGCGATGCGGATGGCGGCCTGCACACCTTCGACGCGACCTGCCCGCATCTGAAATGCCTGGTCCAGTGGAACAGCCTCGAGCAATCCTTCGATTGCCCTTGCCATGGCTCGCGCTTCGGCGTCGATGGCTCGGTGCTGCATGGTCCGGCGAAAGGTGGCCTGGAACCCGTCGACGTGACACGGGACGACCAGCGCCATCATTGAACGGGGAGGCACGCCGCGCCGGCGCGGCGAACCCAGGGGCCCTTGCGCGCCATGAATGCGCCCTGAACGTCAAAGGAGTCGCCATGCTCACTCCCGCCAGCATTGCCAAGCACCCGATCCATCCGATGCTGATCACCATCCCCATCGGCTTGTGGATCTTTTCCTTTGCCTGCGACCTGATCCGCTATTTCGGTGGCGACAGTCCCAACTGGCCGGTGGTGGCGCTCTATGCCATGGTCGGCGGCATCATTGGCGCGCTGATCGCGGCGCTGCCCGGCCTGATCGACCTGCTGTGGCTGCCCAGCGGCATCCGCCGCATTGCGCTGCTGCACATGGGCATCAACCTGACGGTGGTCGCGCTCTATGTGATCAACGCCTGGTGGCGCATGCGCGGCGCCGGTGTCGGTGCCATCGTGCTGTCAGCGATCGCCATCGGCCTGCTGGTGGTGTCCGGCTGGCTCGGCGGCAAGATGGTGCATGTCCATGGCGTGGGCGTGCAGACGCCGCCGGCACCGCTGCCGTGACAACGCTGGCCCTTACAGCACCCTACAGCAGGTCGCGCAGCTTGTAGTACCACATGCCCAGCACCAGCGCGGGGGTCCTGAACAGCGCGCCGCCCGGGAAGCGGTGATGCCGGATGCGGGTAAAGACATCGAATCTCGACGCATCGCCGCTCATCGCCTCGGCGATCAGCTTGCCGGCCATGCCCGCAAACGACAGCCCGTGGCCGGAGAACCCCTGCGCATAGTAGAGATTGGTGCCGATGCGGCCCAGGTCGGGCGCCCGGTTCATGGTGATGTCGACGAAGCCGCCCCAGGAATAATCGATATTCAGATCCGCGGTCTGCGGAAACACCTGCAGCATGCGCGCGCGGATGCGCTGCACCAGGTTGCCGGGCGGGCGCGCGCTGAAGGTCTCGCCGGCGCCGAACAGCAGGCGGTTGTCGGCGCTGAGACGGAAATAGTCGACGATCAGGTTGTTGTCGGATACCGCCACCCGGCTCGGCATCAGCGCGGCGGCACGTTGCGCCTCCATCGGCTCGGTTGCGATCATGTACGTTCCCACCGGCATGATGCGCGCCGCGATTTCCGGCGCCAGATGGTCGCCGAACTCGCCCAGGTAGACGTTGCCCGCCAGCACCACCTGCCGGCACCGCACTTCGCCCTCGGCGGTCTTCACCACCGGCGCCTGGTCGCGCTCGACGCGATAGGCTGCCGAATTCTCGAACACCTCGACACCCTGCCGGCGCGCCGCATCGCCGAGCCCGAGGCAGTACTTGAGCGGATGCAGGTGGCCCGAGTGCGGGTCATACGCCCCGGCGACAAAGCGGTCGCTGGCGACATGGCGTCCAAGGTGCGGACGTTCGATCCATTCGAGCGGATAGTCATAGCGCTCGCGCATATGGCGCACCCAGCGCCGCAGGCCGTCGACCTTGTGCGCCCTCGGCGCCAGTGTCATGTAGCCGCGCACGTGGTCACATTCGATGCCGTAGGTGGCGATGCGCTGCTCCAGCAGGCGCATGCCCTCGACCGATGCATTCCAGGCGGCCTGCGCGACCTCGGCCGGGCACTGGCGCTCGATCGCGCCCTCCCCCTCGGCGCCGAAGCCGACGATGGCCTGGCCGCCATTGCGCCCGGAAGCGCCCCAGCCGATCCGGTGCGCCTCCAGCAGCGCCACATGAAAACCGCGCGCGGCCAGCTCCAGCGCGCACGACAGGCCGGCATAGCCGCCGCCCACCACGCACACCTCGGCCTCCGTGCGTCCCAGCAGCGGCGGGCTCGGCGCCGGCCGCGCGACGCTCGCCTCGTAGTACGAGTTTTCGATGACGCCCAGTTCTTTTTGCAGCAGCCCCGACATCGCCTTCGGCTCCGGTTCCGCGTGGCTCGCGTCTATGGCACGCGCACGTTGACGAACTGCCAGGGATCTTCATCGCCCGCTTCCGGATACAGCTGCGAGTGCTGCGCCAGCGGCGTCCATTCGCCATAGACGCCGACCAGCTCGCCCAGGTAGGGCCGCGCGATTCGAAGCACGGATTCGTAATCGAGGTCGTCGGGCTCTACCACGCCCGCGCGCGGATGCTCCAGCGCCCAGACCACGCCGCCCAGGATGCCGGCGGCCACCTGCAGGCTGGTGGCGGTGTTGTGCTCCACCAGTTGCCGGGCCTGCTCCGTGGTCAGCCTTGAGCCGTACCAGTAGACGCCGCGCGCATTGCCCATCAGCAACACCCCGAGCTCGTCCATGCCGGCGACGATGTCGTCGCGCAGGATGCGCTGGTGGTCCTGCTTGCGCCCGCCGTTGCCCATCAGCTCGTCGATCGACAGCAGCGCATCGTCGCAGGGACGGTAGGCATAGTGCACGGTCGGCCGGTAGACGACTTCGCCGCTGTCGCGCAGGGTCAGGTGGTCGGCAATCGAGATCGATTCGCCGTGCGTGATCAGGAAGCCGTGGTACGGGCCGCCCAGCGGCGTCCAGCTGCGCACGCGCGTACCGAATCCCGGCCGCGTCAGGTACACCGCCGCATCCGAGCCGAACCCGTGCCGCTTCGCATCCGCGGGCCAGTGCCGCTCGTGCGTGCCCCAGCCCAGCTCGGCCGGCTGCATTCCCTCCTCGATGAAGGCGTCGACCGACCACGTATTGATGAACTCGTTGGCAACCTTGCGCCGGTCGCCCACCTGCGTGTCCTGCTCGGCGATATGGATGGCGCGGATATTCAGCTGACGCGCCAGTGCCGCCCAGTCCTCGAAGCTGGCCGGCGCTTCATGGTCGACGTCATTGTCCGCCGCGATATTGACCAGCGCCTGCTTGACCAGTGCCGACACCAGGCCGGGGTTGGCGCCCTGCGTCAGGATCGCGGTGGGCCCATCGCGCTTGTCGAGCCGGAACGCCAGCACGCCTTCGCGCAGAGCATAGTTGCTGCGGCGTGACAGCGGCGCGGCCGGGTCCGTGGCCGCGCCCGCCCACGGTTCGATCGAGGTATCCAGGTACAGCGCGCCGTGCTCCCAGCAATAGCGCACCAGCGCCTCGCTCGAGACATTGACCGACAGGTTCAGCAGGAAGTCGCCCTCGCCAATGAGGTCCTGCAGGACCTGCTTGTGGTTTTCCTCGGTCAGCGCCTTGGTCACCACGCGAATGCCATAAGCCTGCGCAACCGAGAGATCGTTGCCGGCCGGACAGACCACGGTGATCTGCCCCGGCGTGATGTCGAGATGGCGCAGCAACACCGGCAACACGGAACGCGCGATGCTGCCGAAACCGACGATCAGCATGCGGCCGTCCAGTCCGCCGAATTTCTTGAAAGTGGTTGCCGGCGCGTCCATCGCGTGCTCCCGAGATACCGCCGCTGCGGAGATGACTTCTATCTCTCATAAGCAATCCGCATGCCGGTCGCCCGGGGTGCGCCATGCGCAGCGTTATGCCGCTGCCTCCTGCCGCGCACACCGGCCGATGTGGCCTCAGGTAACTATTGCCACCTCACACCGGCAAACCTTGCAACGGTGTGCGCGCGAGCATGCGCGCCGGGCTGGAACGTCCCTTGCGGCTACCGTGCTTCCAATGCAAGGAGACGACCATGAAAGCTCGGACATGGATGATGGCATGGTTGGCGTGCACGGCACTGGCAAGCGGTGCGGCACTGGCACAGGGTGCCGGCGGCGCCGGTGGCGGTGGTGCCGGCGGTGGCTCGGGCGGCAGCTCGGGCGGCGGCAGCGCCGGCACGGGCCCGTCGGGAACGACCGGCACGCCGGGCAGCCCGGGCACGCCCGGCACCGGCACGAGCATGACTGACGGCGGCGGCAAGGCCGCCAGCGGCGACACGCACGGCAGTTCGCGCTCGTCGGCCGGCAAGCGGCATGGCACCGATGCCGGCGCGGGCCGCGCGGCGGGCGCGTCAGGCGTGGCCGCGCCCTCCGGCTCGACCGGTTCGCCGTCGGTCACCGGGTCGGGAACCACGCGTGGCGGCGGACTCGATGCGCCCAGCACGGGCACCGGCGGCACCGGCACCACCGGACCTTCGGGCGGCGCGCCCGGAACCGGCATGGGGCGCTGAGCGCGCTAGCTGAGCGGACAGCAGCACGGGCACGGCGCTTCCGGCTAGAACGGCGCCGCGAACGTCAGCCGCAAGCCTTGCTGCCGTCCGCCCATGCCGACCATCACGTTGTAGTCGAGCCCGAACGTCATCGAGCGCGTGCGCAGCTTGCCGCCCAGTCCCAGCTGCAGGCGGTCGCGCCCGTATGGCGCGCTGACCACCGTGTAAGCAGGGCCGGTGCCGGCAAGGTCAGCGTACGCCAGCCCGGCCGCGCTCTGGCCGCTGAAATCATGCTGGTACTCCAGCCGCGCGAACGGCAGGAACAGGCCCCATCGCGTCGACGTGGCGTATTCCGTGCGCAGCCCGAGCGTACCTGACACCGTGGTCACGGTCTGGCCGAAATACTTCAGCGCGCTGAAGCCGGCGCCGGTCTCGGTGAACGGGTCGAGCGTACTGTCGGAGACCGACAGCCGTCCGTACGGCGAGACCAGCCAGGCCTCGCGCCGATACTCGTATCCCGCCGACAGCGAGGCAAAGACCTGGTGGCCGTCGCGCTTGCCGTAGGCGAACGCGCTTTCGTCGCCCACCCAGCGGCGCGAATCGAAACTGAGCGAGCCGTAGCCGGCGACGCCGTCGATAAACAGCGACGGCTGCGGCCGGTAGCTGCCGTACAGCGCGGCGCTGAAACTGTCCGCCGTGCTGCGCGTGCCGGCCGAACCGACGTCGGTGCTGTCGCGGCCATAGCCGAAGCCGATGCCGAGCGTGAGCTGGTCGGAAAAGCGATAGTCGGCGCCGGCGGTCACGCCACCCGTGGTGAAGCGGAAGCCCGAGCGCTGCGTCCCCGCGTTGGCGAAGCCGAAATCGACGGTGCCCGCGGTCCAGAATGCCAGGCGCGCGTCGTCGGTGTCGTTCGCGCCAGCCGCGTCGGCGCCGCTGCCGGGATCGGCGCCCCCGGGCAGGTCCGGGACGTTGCCGGCGACAGCGCTGGCCCCGGCCGTCGCGCGTGCGGCACGGGAGCCGGTCGTGGGATCGGATGCGCGTCCGCGCTGGGCTGTCGAGGCCGTGCCGCGCAGGCAGGCATCGCGCGCGGCGAAGCCTTCGACCGCCTGGCAGCGCTCCGGATCGGCCTGGGCGCGCGGCATTACCACCGAGATCTGGTTGCCTGACGGCGCCCTGCCCTTGCCGTGCAGCGCCTCCAGGCGCTGGTTGTAGTTGGCGATCTGCGCGGTGGCAAAGCGCCGGGCCGCCTGGATCTGGGCATTGACCAGTCCCACCACGTCAGGGTCGGTGGACGGGTCCCGGCGCGCCGCCACGGCCACCTGGATCAGCGCCGGCGACGACGTCGCCACGGCATTGCTGAGCGTATAGGTCACCACCGCGGTGCCGGCGAAGGCGGCGGCCGGCACGAAGTTGACGGTGTAGGCGGTGGCGGCGAGCTCCTTGCCGCCGGCGGCCGGCGTCTTCGGCGCGGCGCTGGCGACGGTGGCGGTGCCGGCATCGGCGGGCACCACCGAGACGATTGCGGCGCCGGTAAACGGCCCGCCGCTGGCGCCCTCGGTCACGTCCACGTCGACCGGCCGGCCCGCCAGCGTCGACACCTGCTTCTGCGCCACCGGCACCGGCACCGCATTGACCGTGACCGTCACCGGCACCGGCGCCGAAGTCCCGGCGCTGTTGACCAGCGCATACGTGAACGTGATCGGGCCCGACGCGGTCGGCACCGGCGTATAGACGATGTCCAGTCCGTTCACCACGGCGCTGCCGCTGCCCGGTGGCGTGACGATGCTGACACCGGAGAAGGGCCCGTTGGCGGCGTTGGCGGCGGCATGGATCGTCACCGGCGCATTCGACAGCGTGGTCACCGCCACCGGCGGGGCCGAAGGCATGCCCTGCCCCGTCGCCAGCGTATAGACACGGCTGATGCTGTACGGAGCGCCGGTGCCGGTGCTGCTGTCGGTCACGCGCACCGTGAAGGTATGCGTGCCGGCCGTCGGCGGCGTGCCGCTGAGCACACCGGTGGCCGGGTTCAACGACAGTCCTGCCGGCAGCGTTCCGGCCGCCACGGCAAAGGTGTAAGGCGCGGTGCCGCCGCCCGCCGCAAACGCCTGGCTGTACGCAACCCCTGCCACCGGCGCCTGCAGCGACGCGGGCGACAGGCTCAGCGCCGGCGCGCTGACGGTCAGCGTGTAGGCCTGGCTGCCGGTATAGGGGCCGGTGCCGGTGCTGCTGTCAGTGGCGCTCACGGTGAAGTTGTGCGTGCCGCCGCCAGTCGGCGTGCCCGACAGCACGCCGACTGCCGACAGCGACATGCCGGCGGGCAAGGCGCCCGCCGTGATCGCAAACGTGTACGGCGCCGTGCCGCTGGCGGCCGTAAGGGCCTGGCTGTAGGCCGTGGCGACGGTCGCCTGCGGCAGCGTGGCCGGATTGATGACGATGGTCGGCGCACCGATCGCAAGGCTGTACGCGCGGCTTCCCGTAAAGCCCTGGTTGTCGGTCGCCTGTACGGTGAAGTTGTAGCTGCCGCCGGCCACCGTCGTGCCGGCAATAGCGCCGGTACTGCTGTTCAGCGTCAGTCCGGGCGGCAAGGCGCCCGCGGCCAGGCTGTAGGTGTAGGGCGCGGTGCCGCCGCTGGCCGTCACGCTCTGGCTGTACGCGACGCCCAGCGCGGGATTGGCCAGCGTCGCTGGTGCCAGCGTGATCGTTGGGGCGGCGATGGTCAGCGTATAGGCGCCGGCCACGCTGTACGGCCCCGTTCCCGTGCTGCTGTCGTTGGCCTGGATGGTGAACGACACGGTGCCCGCCGTTCCCGGCGTGCCAGCCAGCACGCCGGTCGCGCTGTTGAACGCCAGCCCGGACGGCATGGTGCCGCCATTGACGGTCATCGAGTAGGAATACGGACCGGTGCCGCCGCTCGCGGTGAAGGCCTGGCTGAAGGGCGTGCCCGCCGCCGCGCTCAGCACGCCGGGCGCCGGCGACAGGCTCATCGCGGCCCCGCCCAGCACCAGCGACAGCGTGCCGCTGGTGACGCTGAACGGCCCGGTTCCCGTGCTGCTGTCCGTGGCTCGCACGGTGAAGTTGAAGGTGCCGCCCGCCGTTGGCGTACCCACCAGCAAACCCGCAGCAGACAGCGCCATGCCGGTCGGCAGCGCGCCCGACGCCACCGCATAGGTGTACGGCCCGGTTCCGCCCGTGGCTGCCGCCAGCGAGTGGCTGTAGGCGCCGCCCACCGAGCCCGGCGGCGGAGATGCCGGCGCGTAGATGAGATTCGGGTTCGTCACCGTAATCGTCACGGTGGCGGGGGCGGACGTGCCGGAAGCGTTGGTGGCCGTATAGGTGAAGCTGTCCGGTCCCGCGTAGGACGAGATCGGCGTATAGGTGATCGACGTACCGCTGGCGATCGCCGTGCCGTGGCCAGGCGGCGACGCCACGTTGACGCTGGCGGCCGCGCCGCCGGTGAGGTTCAGCGTGATGGGGTTGCCCGCGCTGCCATACGCCACCGTGGCGCTGACGTTGTTGGCCACCGGGGGCGCCGAGACATAGGTGAACCGGTCGGCGGCGCTGATGGCGCTGGTGCCGCCGGCGGTGGTCACGGTCACGTCGACGGTGCCAGCGGCACCCGCCGGCGCGGTGGCGCTCAGCGAGGTCGGGCTGTTGACCACGAACGATGCGGCCGCGGCGCCGAACCTGACCGCGGTCACGCCGGCAAAGTTTGTGCCGGTAACGGTCACGGCGGTGCCGCCGCTGGCCGGGCCGGACGAAGGCGTCACGCCGGTCACGGTCGGCGGGCCGGCCGCGACATTGAAGTACACCGTGCCAGCGGGCGACCAGGTAGCGCCATTGTCGCTGGTATAGAAGACAGCGCTGTCGGTGCCGATGAAACCGGCGGGCGGCGTGTAGACAAAGCCGTTCTCGTTCTGTCCGTTCGGCAGGTTGCCGTTGTAGACATAGAGCGTGCCACCCTGGGCAGTGGGCGTCAGCTGCGTCGATGCGCCGAAGTTGCCGTTGCCGATGGCGTCGTAGGCGATGCCGAACTGGTTCGGATCGCAGGCGGTGTAATCCGCGGCGGTGAAGGCATAGACCTTCTGCTGGTTGGACGTGGCGACGATGTTCAGCGTGCACGAGACGGCAAATGCCGGCGCCGGCGACCCCAGCAGCAAACCCAGACACAGTGCCACCAGCACCGATCCGAACCCGCAACGACAGCCCCGCCACCACCGATGGACTTGTGCGACGGCCCCCACCGTCCGCCCCGCGCGCTCAGCGCCGGCGCAACCCCTGGCTTGTCTTGACACCCGATTTCTCCCGACACCCGCGGCTTGCGGCGGGTTGCCATTGCCGTCGTCGAGCGCGGCGCGCCGATGCGTGGCCGGGCGCGGCTCGGGACGGGCGTTGTTATTTTTGTTGACTTTCCGCTGGCATCGCCAACACTTCGGTCTGTCTGTGAATCGCGCGGGATGGGCTGCGGAACGGGCCGCAATAGTGACGCGGCCCGGTGCAGAAAATACGTCAAATCTATCAATACGTAATTGATCAAATTTGATACCAGATATCAAATTTAATTAAATCAGTATCGATGCGACGCCGTTGGCAGGGAGGCGCCGTGTCTTTTGGGTGTTGTTCAACCGGGGAGGCAGATCTTGGACCAGTATCTGGGGGAAATCCGGCTGTGCGCGTTCGCGTTTGCGCCAAAGGAATGGGCGCTTTGCAACGGCGCCCTGTTGCCCATCGCGCAGAACCAGGCGTTGTTCAGCCTGCTCGGCACGCAATACGGCGGCGACGGCATCACCAATTTCGCCTTGCCCGACCTGCGCGGCCGCACACCGCTGCACCGCGATCCCGATGGCATCGCACAGGGCCAGATCGGCGGGGTCGAGGCGGTCACGCTGACCACCGCGCAGGTGCCAGCCCACATCCATCCGTTCAACGTCTCTTCCAGCCCGGCGACGGCGCTGAATGTCGGCGTATCGCAGGACCGCATGCTGGCGGCCAGCAACCTGTACAACCCCCACGATCCGTCGGTGTCCGGCCCCGGCGAGCTGTTGTACGGCACGCCCGACTCGCTCACGCCGTGGCTGGACGAGGCCTGCGGCAGCACCGGCGGCGGGCAGCCGCACGACAACATGCAGCCGTCGCTGGTGCTGAACTACATCATTTCGCTGGCCGGCATCTACCCGAGCCGGGGTTGAGGAGACACCATGGCGCAACCGTTCGTGGGTGAGATCCGCATGTTTGCCGGCAACTTTGCACCGGCGGGATGGCAGTTCTGCGCTGGCCAGACGCTCAGCATTGCCCAGTACGAGATGCTGTTCTCGCTGCTGGGCACCATCTACGGCGGCGACGGCACCACCACCTTCAGGCTGCCCGACCTGCGCGGCAACCTGCCGCTGGGCCAGGGCGCGGGACCGGGACTGAGCGAACGCACCATCGGCCAGGCCTTCGGCAGCCCCAACGTGACCCTGCTGCCGGGCCAGATCCCCGGGCACACCCATCCGATCCAGGCGACCAACACCATGGCCTCGACGGTGACGCCAGGGCCGGGCGTACTGCCCGGCACCACGCCGTCGCCCAACGCGTTCTACGACGCCGGCACCGCCAACCCGCCCGGCAAGAACGCCTTTGCGGCCGGCACCGTCGGCATGAGCGGCGGCACCCAGCCACACAGCAACCAGATGCCGACGCTGTCGCTGAACTACATCATCGCCACGGATGGCATCTATCCGTCGCAAAGCTGAGCACCCGGGCGCAAGCCAACCTGGACAACGGAGGCCATATGTCAGACCAGTACCTGGGAGAAATCCGCATCTTCGGCTGCGCCTACCCGCCAGCCGGCTGGGCCGCGTGCGACGGCCAGCTGCTGGCGATCCAGCAGAACCCGGCGCTGTTCTCGCTGCTCGGCACCCAGTACGGCGGCAACGGCACCACCAACTTCGCCCTGCCCGACCTGCGCGGCCGCGCGGTGACCGGGCCGGTCGACAACCAGCCGGGCAATCCGCAGGGCACGGCCACGGTCACGCTCACCGCGGCGGAAATGCCCGCGCACAACCACCTGGTCTACGGCGATACCGCGCGCGCGGTGTCCACCGAGGCCAGCGCCAGGCTGCCCGCCCGCTTCATGCTACCCAACAACCAGAGCTGCATCCCCGTCAACGCCTCGCCGGCACCGGTCATGACCACGTTGTCGCCGCAGGCCGTAGGCACGGCCGGCGCCAGCCAGCCGCACGAAAACATGCAGCCTTACACTGCGCTGATGTACTGCATCGCGCTGACCGGCGAATTTCCCCCGCGTCCATAGGCCGCCGATGCCCGCGAGATGAGCCATCCATGGCGGGTTGCGCAGGCCTGAATTAAACACCGCTTACTGCCATGCACCGGCACTTGCCCTGCCCCGTCGCCCTAATCCCGATGAGTAATGGCGACCGGCATGGCCTGATCCTATATTGCCCCAGCAGCATGCATGTCC
This sequence comes from Cupriavidus nantongensis, assembly GCF_041726985.1. Classification (GTDB taxonomy): domain Bacteria; phylum Pseudomonadota; class Gammaproteobacteria; order Burkholderiales; family Burkholderiaceae; genus Cupriavidus; species Cupriavidus nantongensis_A. Next base: position 1,790,574 of record NZ_CP168303.1, read on the forward strand.
GGCGCAACGCGCCACGCGACATCGCTGCACGGAGCGCGGGCCACAGCAACTACTCAGCCGCCAACCGGGCTTCCGTCCCGCATCCCGATCAATAAGGCGGCACATTGTTGCAGGGGTGAATGCCGTTCCCGTTGCTTCATGACCGATTCAAGATCCGAGGGGTAACACCATGAACGCTCCAACCGTCAGTGCATTCGACTTTTCATCGCCCGGCGCCGTGCAGTTCAATGCCGGCGCGCCAGCCATCATCCTGGAAGCAAGCACCGTGCATGTGCTGGCCTGGATCTACGTGGACAGCGCAGGACTGCCCGCCGACCAGAAAGTGTTTTCGCTGAGCCAATCGCTGATCCTGGGCGTGGGCACCCGCGGCGGCGACGTGCCGATGCTCTATCCGGAGGTGTGGGACAACGCCGGCAACCGCTACACCTTCCAGGCCGGGCAGATCCCGACCGACCAGTGGAGCCTGGTGGAAATGATCTGGACCCAGGGCCAGAGCCTGGTGGGACTGGTCAACGGGGTGCAGGTGCAATCGGTGCCGGTGTCGGGCAATCCGCTGCAGCCGCCGGCTGCCGACGGCACCAGCTATGTGGGCGCGTTCTGGGACAAATACTCGTATCCGTTCTGCGGCATGGTGCAGTCGGTGCTGCTGACCAACGGCGCCGACCAGACCGCCACGCAGGGCTTTGCGCTGCAACCCTCCGGTGCGATCAGCAACTGGGGACCGAGCGGCCCGATATTCATCGGCGGCGCCAGCACCGTGACGCTCGACACGCCGCCGGCGACGCCCTACGGCGCCCCGATGCAGCCGCCCGCGCCAACCTACGTCGGCGAGCAAATGCCGGCCACCGTGGCTGCCAACACACCGTTCACGATGCTGGTGCCGGGCACGGACAGCAGCACCTACACCATCCTCAGCATCAGCCAGGATTGGCAGCAACTGGTGGAACTGACCGGACAGCCCGGCCTGGACACGGGCTATGAGGTCGATGTCACCACCGGGGTCAGCATCACCGACAGCGAAACGCAAACCCTGGGGGTCAGCCTGGGGCTGGAGTCGGGGTTCGACATCGGCGTGTTCAGCGCCAAGATCAACCTGACGCTGTCCTATTCGGTCTCGTACACCGAGGAGTTGTCGATCAGCGAGGCCACCACGATCGCGAAGAAGTTTGAAATCGACAAGCCGGACGTGACGACTACCGGCGTCTGGTGGCAAGGCCTGCCGACCATCACGACGTTCCAGGTGATCGACAACATGAACACCGTAGGCGCCTGCGTGCAGGACCCGCTGCCGGAAATCGCCGCCACGGTCTATCCGCCGCAAAGCCAGCGCGCGCTGAAAACCGTGGCTAGCGCGCCGGCGGGCAAGGCGAGCACGTCGCGGCCTTCGCTCAGGCTGTAGCGGTCCGGGCGGGTACGGCCATGCGCCGGTCAGGCGCGGGTCCCTTGCGCGGGGGCGGCCGTACGCAGCGTCCACAGCGGTGGCCATTGCGCGAACGGCGGCACGGTATGGGCAAGCGCCACCACGCCGTGCCGGCCGCCCGTGCCGACCTTGTCGTAGATCACGCGCGCATGCACCTTCACGGTGTCGACGCTGACGCCGAGGATGGTCGCGATGTCCTCGTTCGACTTGCCTTGCGCCAGCCAGCCGCACACCTCGAGCTGGCGCGGCGTCAACGTCGGGAATGCCAGCCGCAGGCGCTCGGCCGGCCCCAGCCTGGCGACGGTGCGCTGCTGCGCCTGGCGATAGCAGCGCAGCAAGTGCGGGCGCAGCGCCTGCAGGCGGTCGCGGTCGCCATCGCTGAACGGCGGGCTGCCGCTGACACGAAAGCTCGTCACGGTGACCGCATAGCCTTCGTGCTGGAACACGATCGCCAGCAGCCGCCGCGCATTCGACGGCAGCAAGGCTTCCCGCGCCATCGGCAGCGCCATGAACTCGTCGTCGTTGAAGAAATCCGATTCGCGCAAGGCGCGTTCGCCATAGAACGCGGGGTCGTACTGCCAGAACGGATGGCTGTGGCGGTGCCTGGCAAAGGCCTGCCTGCCGTGCGCCCGCGCGGCGGGCTCGTCCACCGAGACCAGTTCGCGGAATTCCCGGCTGCGATGGTGGAATTCGGCGTAGCTGACGACGTCGCCGTCGGTAAGCCTGGCCACGCTGGGGAACAGCACGTCCGGCAGCGCCAGCAGGTCGGGCTCTTGCTCGTACAGGGAGATCACTTCATCCCGGAACGCCTGCAGCTTCTTGTCCTCTGACGTCAGGGCGGTCGGTGAGGGGCGCATGCTTGCCTTTCGCCTGCGGCGGCACAAGGGTAACGACAAGAATGATGAAAATGCCAGACCGTCGGATTGTAGCGCGCCGCACCCGGAGGCGAAATGCAGTGGCGCCACGCGATTGCGCCGCGACGCGGCCACCCGCGGCGACCACCCGCAGCGACTGCACCGGTGCCGAAACTTTGCTTCCGGCCGCGCGTTCTAAATTTCATATGCTGAGCAAATTGTCTGCCACATTGTCTGGAAAGCGGCACACCCTCCGGCACACGATCTGGTTCTGGCTGGCGGTAGGCACCGTGGCCGTGCTGGTGGTAGCGGTCGCGATGTCGCCCGCCTTCAAGGACCTGGTCGAACAGGCGGTCGACTGGGCGCGCGAGATCATGGCACAGCACCCCGTCGCCGGGGCGCTGGTGTTCTTCGTGTTCTCGGCCGTTTCGGCGATGCTGGCCTTTGCCTCGAGCGTGGTGCTGGTGCCGGTGGCCAGCGAAGTATGGGGCAAGCCACTGACGGTGCTGCTGCTGTGGGGCGGCTGGCTGGTGGGCGCGTGCGCGGCCTTCGGCATCGGCCGCCTGGCGGGTCCGCTGCTCAGCCGTGTCGGCTACGCGGACAAGCTGGAGAAATACCGGGGCTATGTGTCGAAGCGGATGAAGTTCTGGGCGGTGCTGCTGTTCTGCATCGCGGTGCCTTCGGAAATCCCCGGTTACCTGTTCGGCACCATGCACTACCCCTTCCTGAAATTCCTCGCGGCCATGGCCCTCGCCGAAGCGGGCTATGCGGTCGGCATCGTCGTCGCGGGCGATAGCCTGGCCATCGACCAGCCCCTGCACTTCCTGGTCGCCGTGGGTGTCCTCGCGATAGTAGCGGTGGCAGCTGGCCTGGCGCTGCGTGCGCGCAAGCACCGCTCGCGCCGCCTGCCGCAACGCTGACACGGCTGGCATGCGTGGCGTTGGCGCCATTGCGGCCGCCTGGCTGCGCCCTGACATCTCACAGGTTTCACCCGATAATCCAACAATACAGGCAATAGCCTGTTTTCATAAATAACAGGCCATAGCTTGTAAATTCGCGTAACAGGCAATATCCTGTATCTGTCCGGCCGCCGGCCGGGTCCGGGACCGCGCCATGCACTACGCCATCAAGACCGTCCACCAGTTGCGTCCGATTCTGCAGGGATTCCGCAAGTCGCGCGGCATGACCCAGGCCGTGATGGCCGAGCACCTCGGGGTCACGCAGCAGACCTATGCCGAACTGGAAGCCAACCCCGCGGCCGTCAGCGTCGAACGCCTGCTGCGGGTGCTGCGCGTGCTCGGCGTCGAACTCGTGCTGTCGCAGGCGGAGGCTGGCGCCGCCGCGCAGCCCGTGCCTGCCCGCCCGCGGGCCAAGCCCGAGGCACCGGCAGGCAAGACCGGGCCGGCCCGCCCCGCGACCGGCCGACGCCCGCGCGAGGACTGGTGACCATGGTGCGCGCGCGGCAAGGCAACCGCCTCGACCTGTGGATGAACGGCATCCCGGTCGGCCATTGGGAAACCGGCGCCGGCGGTGACCGGCTGGTCTATCGCGAAGACTGGATCGCCGACCCGCAGGGACGGCCGCTGTCGCTGTCGCTGCCGTTCACGCCCGGCAACCAGCCGCATCGCGGCCCGGCGGTGGCCAACTATTTCGACAACCTGCTGCCCGACAGCGATGTCATCCGCCGCCGCATCGCGGCGCGCTATCGGGCCGGCGGCACCGACGCCTTCGCGCTGCTGGCCAGGGTGGGACGCGATTGCGTCGGCGCCATCCAGATGCTGCCGCCCGGCGAATCGCCCGAGGCGCTGCAGACGGTCAGCGGCCGCGCGCTAAGCGACGAAGACATTGCGACGCTGCTGCAAGAAACCACGTCGGCGCCCGTGCTCGGTCATCGCGAGCCCATCGACGACCTGCGGCTGTCGATCGCGGGCGCGCAGGAAAAAACCGCGCTGCTGCGCTGGCGCGGACAATGGCAGCTACCCCAGGGCAGCACGCCGACCACGCACATCTTCAAGCTGCCGCTCGGGCTGGTGGGCAATATGCGCGCCGACATGCGCACCTCGGTCGAAAACGAATGGCTGTGCGCGCAGATCGTCGCCGCCTATGGCCTGCCGGTGGCGCCGTGCGAGATCGCCCGCTTTGCCGGCACCAAGGCGCTGGTGGTCGAACGCTTCGACCGCAGGCCGTCGAGCCGCGGCACCTGGCTGCTGCGCCTGCCGCAGGAAGACATGTGCCAGGCCACCGGCACCTCGGCCCTGCAGAAATATGAGTCCGACGGCGGACCCGGCATCCGGCAGATTGCCGAAATCCTGTCCGGCTCGCGCGCGGCGGCGACCGACCGCCGGCATTTCTTCATGGCGCAGGTGGTGTTCTGGCTGCTGGCCGCCACCGACGGCCATGCCAAGAACTTCAGCATCAGCCACCTGCCGGGCAGCCAGTATGAGGCGACGCCGCTGTACGACGTGCTGTCGGCGCATCCGGTGATCGGCCGCGGCCGCAACCAGCTGGCGCCGCAGAAGGCGCGGCTGGCGATGGCGCTGCATGGCCGGAACACCCACTACGCGATCCATGAGATCCGCGCGCGCCACTGGTTTGCACAGGGCCAGCGCATCGGCTTTGCTCCCGCCGAGGTGGAGGCCATCCTGGACCGCGTGACCGGGCAGACCGCACAGGTCATCGACAAGGTTGCGTCGGGATTGCCGGCGGACTTTCCGCTGGATGTGGCCGACGCGATCTTCGACGGCATGCGTCGGCACAACCGCAGGCTGGCGGCGCGGGCCGAGGCGGACCTGTGAACGCGGGCGGAGGCCAGCGCAGGCATCGATCAACCGAAGCGAGATAAAACGGGAGGGAATGGTGCCCATGGGCAGGATCGAACTGCCGACCTCTCCCTTACCAAGGGAGTGCTCTGCCACTGAGCCACATGGGCGGGTGTTCCGGCGTGGAACCACGCGGAATCAAATGGAGCGGGAGACGAGTCTCGAACTCGCGACCTCAACCTTGGCAAGGTTGCGCTCTACCAACTGAGCTACTCCCGCATGCTGGCTCCCCGACCTGGGCTCGAACCAGGGACCTGCGGATTAACAGTCCGTCGCTCTACCGACTGAGCTATCAGGGAACATATCGCCGTTCAGCGAAGCGCGAATTCTACAACATGATTGCGCGGAATTGAAAGCCCTGTTTTGCAAGCTCATGCAGCGTTGCGTTCAGGGCCTGCGGTCACGCCGCGCCGCGCACGCCACGTGCCGGCGCATGCCGGTCGACGTCGATCACGGCCTGCGCAAACGCGGTGGGCGCCTCCTGCGGCGGATTGTGGCCCACCCCTCCGCTCAGGGTTCGATGCTCGTACCAGCCGGTGAACTTGCTGGCATAGGCACTCGGCTTCGGATGCGGCGCGCCATTGGCATCGCCCTCGATGGTGATGGTGGGCACGCCGATGGTGGGCGCCGTGGCAAGCCGCTGCTCGATCGCGTCGAACCTGGCCTCGCCGGCGGCCAGCCCCTGGCGCCAGCGGTAGTTGTGGATGGTGATGGCGACATGGTCGGGGTTGTCGAGCGCCGCGGCGCTGCGCGCGAAGGTGGCGTCGTCGAAGTTCCACTGCGGCGAGGCCAGTTTCCAGATCAGCCTGGCGAACTGGTGCGTGTATTGCTGATAGCCGGCGCGGCCGCGGTCGGTGGCGAAATAGAACTGGTACCACCACTGCAGCTCGGCCTCCGGCGCCAGCGGCTGGCGGCCGGCGGCCTGGCTGCCGATCAGGTAGCCGCTGACCGACACCAGCGCGCGCACGCGCTCGGGCCACAGCGCCGCCATGATGTCGGCGGTACGCGCGCCCCAGTCGAAGCCCGCGACCACGGCATGCTGAATCTTGAGCGCGTCCATCAGCGCGATCATGTCGGCGGCAATCGCCGAAGGCTGGCCGTTGCGCAGCGTGTCGGCCGACAGGAAGGTGGTCGAGCCATAGCCGCGCAGGTAAGGCACGATCACGCGATAGCCGCGCGCCGCCAGCAGCGGCGCGACGTCGGCAAAGCTGTGGATGTCATAGGGCCAGCCGTGCAGCAGCAGTGCCACCGGCCCGTCGGCCGGGCCGGCCTCCGCGTAGCCGACGTTGAGCACGCCGGCATCGACCTGCCGGATCGAGGCAAAGCTGGTATGCGTGCCCGGCGCGAGGGTCGGCAGCGCGTCCGCCGGCGACACACCCGCCTGCGCGCGCGCCGCGCGTGCCAGGCCCAGCGAACCGGCCGCCAGCGTCACCGCGGCGGCACCGAGAAAGCCCCGACGGGGCAGATTGATGGCGTTCGACATGTTTTTCTCCTGTTTGCGTGGTAGAACCCGAACGCAAGTCTAGGAGGCCGGCGCAAGCGGCATGTGTCTGAAATCGCGCCATCTGTATCGCCGTGTATCCGGCCGGCACGGTCCCATACGACGATACAAAATTGGCGCGCCGCCTCTTGGGTCAGAGGATGGAGCGGAAGGTACCGCCCTCGACCCGCACCGCGGCCCCACGGAGGCGGCGCACCACCAAGCGGCCGCGCTGAACCCGCTCGTCGCCTTCATTGGCGCGGACGTTCCGGCTACAGGCAACCCAGTCCGGCCAGCGTCGCTTCCACCGCCTGGTCCAGCGGCGTGTGCGGTTCTTCGCCGAGAAACTGCGCCAGGCGCGAGGCGTCCATGCGTACCGGCCGGGTCCACAGGTAGCGCATTTCGCGCAGTTCGCGCAGCGTGGGCACGAACGGCGCCGCCAGTGCCGTCAGCCACCAGGGAAAGGCCGCGATCGCGGGATCGAGCCCATGCCGTCGCGCCACGCGGCGGATCGCGCCGGTCATCGCGGTGCCATCGGCATCCCAATGCCCTGCCAGGTGGAAGCTTGCGAACGGCGCGAGCCCGGCACGCTGCTCGATCAGGCGCACCATGGTGCGCGCGACGTCAGGCAGATAGGCCCACTGGTGCCCCACGCCAGGCTTGCCCGGCTGCAGGATCTTGCGCAACGGTCGGCCGGGCCGGACCAGGCCCTGCGAAAACCAGTTGTTGCCGGCGCGCGGGCCAAAGAAATCGCCGGCACGCACCACGATCACGCGGGCGCCGAGCGCGGTGGCCTCGCGCAAGCGCTGCTCGAGCAAGACCCGGATGCGGCCCTTGCGGGTTTGCGGCTGTTGTGGCGCATCTTCGTTCGGCTCCGGGAATGCATCGGGCCCGTAGTTGTAGACCGTGCCCGGCAACACGATGGTGGCACCCTCCGCGATGGCCGCGGCGATGGTGTTGTCCGCCATCGGCAGCACGCGCTGGGCCCAGTGGCGATAGCCGGGCGGGTTGACCGCATGGACGATGACCTGGCATCCCCGCGCCACCTCTAGCACGTCCTGCCGGTTCATGGCATCGCCGTGCCGCCAGCTGATGCCGTCGCGGTATTCGGTGCCGGCGGCCAGGTCGCGCTTGAGTGTCCGCACCTGCCAGCCGGCGTCGCGCAGCTGGCGAGCGACTTCGCCGCCGATGCCGCCGCTGGCGCCCAGCACCAGTGCCTGCATCGCTTCGTCATTGTGTTCGGGCATCGGGCCTCTCCATGAAATTGGAGACATGGTCGCGCGCGCCGGGCTAAACTGGAATTATCGATCGCAGACTATCTGCTATACGTTTTTGTATGGGACACAACATCGGATGGGAGTACTACCGCAGCTTCCTCGCCGTGCTGACGGAGGGGTCGCTGTCCGGCGCTGCGCGCAAGCTGGGCCTGACCCAACCCACGGTGGGGCGGCATGTGTGCGCGCTGGAGGCGGCATTCGCGCAGGCGCTGTTCACCCGGACTCCGACCGGGCTGGTGCCCACCGACGCCGCCACGGCGCTGCAGGGGTACGCGCAGGCCATGCACAGCACCGCGGCCGCGCTGGAGCGCGAGGCGTTCAGCCAGGGCCAGGGCGTCCAGGGCACGGTGCGGGTCTCGGCCAGCGAGGTCGTCGGCATCGAAGTGTTGCCGCCGGTGCTGGCGCGGCTGCGGCGCGAGCATCCTTTGCTGCGCGTGGAGCTGGTGGCAACCAACCGCGTGCAGGATCTGCTCCAGCGCGAAGCCGACCTCGCCATCCGCATGTCGCCGCCGCGGCAAGAGGCGCTGGTGGCACGACGGATCGGCGCCGTCGAGCTGGGCTTGTTCGCCCATGCCGACTACGTCGCCGAGCAAGGCATGCCGGCCACCGTCGCCGGCCTGGCCGCGCATGCGCTGATCGGCTTTGATGAGGAAACCCCGTTCCTGCGCGCCGCCGCCGCAAAGTTTCCGGCCTGGCGCCGCGAGGCCTTCGCACTGCGCAGCGACAGCGACCTGGCCCAGTTGGCGATGCTGCGCGCAGGCTGCGGCATCGGCATCTGCCAGGCGGCGCTGGCCGCACGCGATCCGCACTTGCTGCGCGTGCTGCCCGACGCGTTCTCCTTTTCGCTCGACACGTGGGTCACGATGCATGGCGACCTGCGCGGCAGCCGCCGTTGCAGGGTCGTGTTCGATGCGCTGGTGGCCTGCATGCAGGCGCACGTCGGCAGCGGCCACGCACGCGCTGCCCGCGCGCCGGCCAATAAAAAAAGGCGCCGCTAAGGGCGCCTTCCCGGAACCGGCGAAATGCCTAGGCGAAGGATTCGCAATTGCCGGCCCGCACGGGCTCACCCCAGCCAAAACCGGGTGGGAGGCGATGGCCCGGATCGCGTCCAGCGGCCGCGACAGGCACCACGCTCGCGGCATACGGCTCGGGCACGTGCTCCGGCCGCGCCGGTGCCTCGTGCGCTGCCAGCTCGAGGCAGTGCTTGAAGTCGCTGGCCGCGAGGCGCATGCCGATGAACTTGCCAAACGCATCGAGCTGGACCTGCGAGGTCATGCCGGCGCTGCCGCCGATCGCCGGGCAGATGATCCACGTCGTGTCGCCCCGGGTGAACAGGTGCAGTCGCCTGGCCTGGTCCGCCGGCCGCAGCGCATGCTCTTCGCCGGCGATGCCGTCCAGCGAAAAGGCTTCGATATATTCGTCGGTATGGCGGTGGCTCAGGCAGATGACCACCTTCGGGCGCCAGCGTTCGCAGGTCCTGGCGATAAAGCGGAAGCGCTCGCCCTCCCGGCACAACGCGACATAGCGCTTCTGTGGAATCAGTTCCGGCTGGCCCCGGAACGCCTTGGACCACGTGGTCCGCCCGTCGACATGCGCGGGCAGCGGAAACAGGCTGAGCCTGAATTCCGCGCCCGCCGGCGAATACAGATGGCTCCAGTAGTAATGTTCCCAGTCGTTGTCGCCAAGCCGCACCCCAAGCGCCTCGGCCCGCGCGGCCGCCATGATGCGCGCCACGCACTGGTGGCCGAACCACCTGGCCATGTCTTGTCGATGCTGCTGGCGGAACACGGCATCCCATGCCGGTGGTGCCAGGTGTGGATGAAGCGGTGCGACGATGGGCTCGGACCACGCCGGGCTGCGGTCGCATATCCAGACGGCGGCCCTGGGATTGCCTCCTTCCATGCCGACGTAGGAGGCAAAATAGCGGTCCAGTTCCTCGCGCGTGAACATCCGTGAATGCTGCATTTTATCCCTTGCTGCTTAGTGGGACCCCCAATATTTAATGCCGCAGCATGCCGCCGCCGCAACAGGCGTACGTACTGCCGTGGTCATATGCATATTCTTTTTTTATGCAGGACAGAATATCGACGGACGCGGCATGCCCCTCCCCCGAGCGACATGACTCCGTCGGTTTTTATATTGCCCTGAACTGCTGACTGGAATGATAGGGACAGGCGTGCCGCGGCACGCGGCGCCTGCCAGGCCAACCGGTCGTGGGATTATCGAAAGCCATGGCCGGCTTCGATTAGACGCGGTGCGCCCGGACTTATTTAAACGGCTCGATCTTATTCATTATTTTACTTCCCCCAGAGAGATCAAAGAGTTACAGATATTTACAGATATTTCGAACCGACAATAAAGCGTATGCACGATAAACAAGCACGCCTTTCACCAAACGCACCATGCCGGTGCCGGCCCGACTGATATAGGGTCTATCGCCCTTTCTTGATTGGGATGATTTTATCCAAAGCTTTCGGATATAGGAATTTCAATCTTCTTAGGTCTGAAATAAGCGGTCTGCTGCGATGCAATATATTCAGGGTGCGATTTTCCATCCCCTCGACGGAGGGGATAAAAAACAGCGAACGAATTACCGGAATCGCGCTTTACAGCGCTGCTGGCTCAGAATCCTGAAAAGCGGATGCCGATCGAGCCGTAGCCGTAATACCGATCCAGCTTGCCGGCGGTGGTCGCGTTGTAGAGGAACGGGATGGTGCCGACGAAGTTGTACAGCGAGGCCTGCCCGCGCAGGAACACCTCCACGTTCTTGGCCACCCCATACGACAACTCCAGCCCCAGCGTATGGTTGGAGCGGATCGGCGCGTTGCCATAGGTTTCGGCGCGGCTGTCGACGTTGCTGCGCAGCAAGTACTGGAACTGGTAGCCCAGGCGCGCGGCGAAGCGCTCGTATTTCCAGCGCCACGACCCGCCCAGGTTCAGGTAGCCGGCGGTGTAGTTGAAATCGTCGTTGAAATCCAGCCCGAACTGGCTGGCATTGACCGAAAACGAAGCCGACTGCAGCGTGACGTTGCCGACGTTGCACGGCGCCGCGAGCTGGCCGTTGGCGAGATTGTCGGAGCCGATGGCCACATTGAAATTGCAGTTGCCGCGCTGCACCCGGGTATTGAGGCTGCCGACCGTGACGCGGCTGATGCCGAGCCCGACAAAGCCGGTAAGCTGGTTGCGCTCGCTCAGCTCGCCGGAGAAGATCACGTCGGCCTGAGCCTGGACATCATTGGCGTTGTTGACGGTGAGGCTGTTGAACGTGGTGTTGCGGACCATCACCGGCGACGAGCGGTTCAGGCTGCCGGCGTGGTCGCCCCACAGCGAGAAGCGCAGCATGATGCGATCGCGAGCGCCGGCCTCGGCCAGCGGGTCGTAGTGCATCGCCAGCATCCAGGTATCGATGTGGTTGCGGTCCTGCCCGTAGTCGATCCCGCGGCGCCAGTAGGTGGCCGATCCCGACCAGTGCGGCGAGAACTTGTAGCCGAGCATCAGCTTGCCGCCGCGGTAGTCGCCCGCGTTGTCCGACACCGGGCCCTGGCGCCCGCGCAGGTTGAACACATCGACGCTGCGGTTGACCATGTCGTAGCTGGCCTCCACCCGCACCGAGCTGAACTCGCCGGTGGCGGGCTCGGCTTGCATGAACACATCGTCCGGGGCGGCCCTGGCCGTACCGACGGCACACAGCCCCAGCATCAGGGCGCAGGCCTGGTCCAGCCGGCGCTTTCGAAGCAGCTGCATAGGAAACTCCGAGGCCACTGGGCGAGCCTCATGCGCGGGGCGCTCCACGGAAGCGCCCGACGCAGACACAACATGACCCGGTCATCGCCGGCGCGCGGCAGGCAACACCCGCCACGCGCCCGGATGACCGGGGGCGGTGGCCTTCCCCGTGTGGGCGGAAGGCCTTTGCTACGGCGCTACGCGCCGGTCACGGGTTGAGCGTGACCGTGGTCTTGAGGCCGTCGCCGACCACCATCTCGGCGTCGGTCTTGACCAGAGCGGTCTTGGCGAAGGCGACGTCGTTGTTGACCAGCATGCCCACGCGCACATCCCTGCCGGGGCGGCCGGTGGTGGTGGCGAAGGTCACCGGGAAGGTGCTGGTCGCCCTCGGCGTGAGCGCGTCGACCTGCGCCTGGCTGAGTGCGCCGGAGGAGCGCAGCTTGCCCAGGAAGGTGGTGAACGGCAGGTTGAGCGAGCCGCCGTTGGCGCTGGAGAACAGGCTGTCGGCGGCGGCGTTGGTCAGGCTTGCCGCGACCGACAGGTTGCCGCTGACACGGAACGAATACGCGGTGTTGGCCGGCACCACCGCATCGACCAGTTGCGAACCGTTGAAGGTCAGCGTGACGTTCTCGATGATGACATCGACCTGGTTGCCGTTATAGGTGTAGCTCAGACCCGCGCGCACCTGCGTCGGCCCGCCGTTGAAGGCATCGCCGTTCTGCGCCAGGCCCACCTGGATCGCATCGAGCGCGCCGCCGGTGGCGGTGATGGTGTCGGTGATCGGCTGGGTCACGCCGTTGATGGTCAGGTTCGACAGCACCAGCGAGTTCTTCAGCCGGACCGCGTCGGCCACGCTGTTGATGGCGCCCGCGTCCACCACGGCGCCGAGGTTCGCGGCGACCTGCTGGATCTCGGCGGCACTGCCGCTCGATACGGCGTCGCCGAGTTGCGCCAGCCCCGACGCATTCGCGGCATTGGTCAGTGCGGCCGCCGTGACCGCCTGCACCAGCGCCGTGGTCGTAGTGGCCTGCGCGCTCTGCGTGACCACGTTGATCGAGCCGCCTTCGATCAGCGCCGACAGGGTCTCGGCCGGGCTGCTGCTGATATCGATGGCTTCCAGCGCGGTGTTGACGCTGGCGACTTCGCTGGCGATCACCGGCGCAGCCAGCGCGGCCACGTTGGCGGCAACGGCGCCGACGTTCGACTGCAGGGTGGCCGGCAGCCCGGCTTGCGCGTTCTGAACGGCGCTCGAGACCACGCCCGCGACCAGCGCGCCGCTGGCCAGGTCCGCCGTGCCCGGTGCGCCCGCCACCGCGGTGGCGACCGCCTTCGACGCCGCCGCCGCCGAATCCGCCGGCGTCAGCGTGCCGCCCTCGCCCAGGCCGGTCAGCGTCTTGGACACATGATCGACCAGCTGCTGCACCACCACCGCCGCGCGCAGCGCGGCCGCATCCTGCATCGGATCAAGCGTGGCCAGGTCCTTGCCTGCCAGGCCCAGGCCCGTTGCCAGCGGCGCGATCTGGCCCGCGCCAAGCTGCACCGCCAGCGTGGTCAGCGGCGAGACCACCTGCGTCACGCCCTCGCGGAAATCGATTGCCGGCGCCTGCAGCACTCCGGCGAACGGCAGGTTGGTGCCGACGTCGGTGCCGCCGGTCAGTCTCAGCGCGCTCTTGCTGCAGCCCGCCGGGAACGTGAAGTCGCCCGTGGCATTGGTGACCGCGGTCTTGTTCTCGCAGTCGAGGAAGGTGACGGTCGAGCCCGACAGGTAAAAGTCCACCGCCTTGCCGCTGACCGTGGCCGACGGCTGGGACGGCTGGCCGGGCGCTGGCGCATCGTCGCCACCGCCGCCGCAAGCCACGAGCGTTGCCGCCGCGCCTGCCATGATGCCAAGGATGAAGATGTTCCGGGTTTTGGTTTGCACGCTGCTCTCCTGAGATCAATACTTCGCTACGACGAAACATGGTGAGGGCGTCCATGACGCTCGCTGGCGATGGTTCATGGCTGGCTCACCGGCTCCTGCGCCATGCCGATGACGTGACCGGCAAAATCGTCCGGGCGCAACCAGCGCGACAGGTACTGCCCCATCGCGTCGAGCAGCACGTCGGACATCATTCCCCCGGCACCGGCCAGCGGCGGACAGATCAGCCACGTGGTGCCGTCGCGTTCCAGCACGCGCAGCGTCTTGGGCTGGTCGGCCGGCTGCAGCACGTGGTCGGTGGCGTGCGCCTGCGCCAGCCCGAAGGCCAGCGCGAAATCGTCGGCATGGCGCTCGCCCAGGCATATCACCACCTTGGGCTTCCACAACCGGCGAATCCCGTCGATGAAGGCAAAGCGTCGGCCTTCGCGGCACAGGTCGAGATAGCGCTGCCGGGGAAACAATTCCGGCTGGCCGCGAAACGCCTTCGACCACGGGATTTCTTCGGTCACCCGCGCCGGCAGCGGAAACAGGCTGAGCTTGAACTCGGCGCCCTGCGGGCCGTACAGGTGATGGTCGAAGTAATGCTTCCAGTCCTGCTCGCCCATGGTGGTCTTGAACACCCTGGCGCGCGCGGCGGCCATGATGCGCGCGATCCTCTGGTGCGATTGCCAGCGCTCCATGTGGTGCCGGTACTTGTAGCGGTAGGCGGCATCCCAGGCGGTGGGCCGCGCATGCGGAACCAGCGGACCCGCCAGCGGCGCCACGCCGGGAAGCGGAGAGCTGTCGCAGAACCAGACCGCAGCGCCTGGATTGCCGCCTTCCATCCCTACGTACGACGCGAAATACGAATCCAGCTGTTCGCGCGTGAAGACCGTCAGTGGCTCTGTGTTCTTTCTCATTCCTCTACCGCGGTGGAGTGAAGGATGCCCGGACGCTGCACCGCATCCGCCGTGCCGGTGCCTCGCACCAGGGCGGCGGTTCCGGACCTGCTCGTCATCGCTTTTTATTCTCACCCCCGCAGCGAGGGGTGCGCTGCCCTGTCGTTTCCCTCCTTGCGCGGGGTAACGCCGAAGCGCGAATGGCGGCATTTTCGCGCGCGAAAAAACGCGCGAAAGTCGATCACGTCCCCCACGATTTGCGCTGCATGCACCGGCGCGAGGCCGCTTCACACGCGTCCGGAGTTTCCCTTCCGATGCAGGGTACCGACGCTTTTGGCCGCATCGCACTATTCGCTCCTGAAAACACGGAGCACGCCGGAGCCTTCAGCGCACCGGCAGAACGAGAGCGTTGCAGTTGCATGGACGGCCGTCACCGATGCGGCCCGTGGCAGGTCATGCGCTGACCGTCGCCACACCATGGAACCGCTGCCGCAAGGCGGCCCCGCACGACTCTGCTTGATCACGCCATGAGCATGCACAGGCAGATGCATGCCATGCGACGAGCCTGGGCGCCACTTCGCGCGGACCGGGAGTTCGGAGGAGACAACAAGGGCGTGGGCACTCGCATGAGCGCCCATTACTCAACGCTTCTGGGAGAAGCAATTGGGTATCTATCGCGATATGTTTGCCAGGCACCACGATCAGCTCGCGCTGATGGCTCGCCTGCTCGACGCCGGCGCCATCTGGGTGGCGGCAATCCTGGCCAGTGAAGTGCGGTTCGACACCGCGCAGGCGCCAATCCACCAGTTCATCCAGTACTTTGCCTGTGCCATTGCCTTCATCGTGCTGCCAGGCTTCGATGTATACACGTCGTGGCGCGGACGCAGCCTGTTCTCTCTCGCCGCGCGGCTGCTGTCGGCGTGGAGCCTGGTCTGGCTGGTGAGCCTGCTGCTGACCTACCTGCTGCACCAGACCGACTCGCTGTCGCGCCTGTGGATGGTGTACTGGTACCTGTTCGCGCTGGCGGGGCTGGTGGCGCTGCGCGTGGTCAGCCGGGCCGTGCTCAACCTGCTGCGCGTGGCCGGCGCCAACAACAAGCGCGTCGTCATCGTCGGCTTCGGCCGCACCGGCCAGGAGATGTACCGCCGCGCCACCGCCAGCCACACCACCGGCTACAAGATCAGCGGCATCTATGCCGCCGCAGGCGAGCCCACGCCGGAAGGACGCCGCCGCATCAACGACAGCGCCGACATCGCCACGTTTGCGCGCGAGCACGGCATTGCCGAGATCTGGCTGACGCTGCCGATGAGCGAGCACCGGCTGATGCAGGAGATCGCCTTCTCGCTGCGCAATGACTTCATCGACATCAAGTGGATGCCGAGCGTGCTCGACTTCGACCTGCTCAACCACAACGTCGGCAACTTCCTCGGCATGCCCGCGGTGGAGATGAACAAGCCGCCTTCGCTGGGTGTGCGCGGCACCATCAAGGCCATCTTCGACCGCACCTTCGCCGCGCTCGTGCTGGTGGCGCTGTCGCCGCTGTTCCTGCTGATCGCGGTGCTGATCAAGCGCGACTCCCCCGGCCCGGTGTTCTTCAAGCAGGAACGTCTCGGCCTGGACGGACGCGTGATCCATGTCTACAAGTTCCGCAGCATGAAGGTGCATGCCGAACACGGCGTGGTTACGCAGGCCACCAAGGGCGACAGCCGCATCACGCCGATCGGCGCCTTCCTGCGCCGCACCAGCCTCGACGAGCTGCCGCAGTTCATCAACGTGCTGAAGGGCGAGATGAGCGTGGTGGGCCCGCGTCCGCACGCGATGGCGCACAACAACATGTACAAGGAGCAGCTCGACTTCTACATGCTGCGCCACCGCGTCAAGCCGGGCATCACCGGGTGGGCGCAGATCAACGGCTATCGCGGCGAGACCGACACCCTCGACAAGATGGCCAAGCGGGTCGAGCACGACATCTTCTATATCCGCAACTGGTCGTTCTGGCTCGACCTGCGCATCATTTTCTGGACCGCGTTCCGCGGCTGGATGGGCAGCAACGCCTACTGAGCCACAGCCATCCGCTTCCCGTGACGCCATCGAACCGCAAGCCAATGATCAAAGTCCTGCATGTCACCGAGTGCCTGGGAGGTGTCGAGACCTACCTGCACCTGCTGGCCTCCCATATCAACGACGAGCGCATCAGCTTCCATTTCGCGCTGCCGAAGCAATGCTCGGTGTCGGCGGTTGCCGATGCGCGCAATTTCGGCGTCAGTTACCTGCCAATTCCGCGCAAGCTCGATCCGCTCAACGACCTGAAGGCGGCACTGAAACTGCGCGCGCTGGTGAAGCGCGTGGGGCCGCAGATCGTCCACCTGCACAGCTCCAAGGCGGGCCTGGTAGGACGGCTGGCATGCATCGGGCTAAACGTGCGCGTGGTCTACACCCCGCATGCCTACTATTACCTGGGCCTGCGCGGCATCAAGCGGCGCGTGTTCCTGATGGCGGAGCGCTTCCTGCACCGGCTTACCGATGCGGTGCTGGCGACCTCGCCGTCGGAGCGCGACCGCGCCATCCATGAGGTAGGGCTGCCGCGCGAGCGCGCGCACTCCATCCTGAACGCCGTCGAACCGCGCTCCGTGCCGGCGGAACGGCAGTTGGGCGCCGGCGTCAAGCGCGTGATCATGGTGGCGCGGATCAGCCCGCAGAAGAACATCCCCATGTTCCTGGACGTGGCAAAGCTGCTCCAGGGCCGTGCCGACATCGAGTTCATGCTGGTCGGCTACGGCCACTACGAGAACGACCGCGCGACGCTCGATGCCATGCTGCAGGAACGCGGGCTGGTCGAGGGCAAGGACATCACCGCGATCGCGTGGATGAGCCGCTCCGAACTGCTGGAACTGCTGGCGCATGCCGCGGTGGTAGTGCTGACCTCGCACTACGAGAGTTTCGGCTACGTGCTGGCGGAAGCCAATGCGCTGGCGATCCCGGTGGTCGGCACCGACGTCGACGGCATCAAGGACATCATCGTCGATGGCAACAACGGCTTTATCGTGCCGGTGGACGACGCCCCTTCCATGGCCAGTTCGATCGAAGCCATCGTCGGCGACGCCACGCTGTGGCAGGCCATGTCCGAGCACGCCGTGACCCGCGCCGAGTCCGAGTTCAACATCGTGACCCAGGCCAGGAAGTTCGAGTCCTTCTACTCGCGCGCGGTGCTCGCCTAGCACCGCACCGACGGCGCTGGTCAGGGCGGCGGTCAGGGCGGCGCGTGGCCGCCCGGCCAGCTGGCCAGCAGCATCTCCGCGTCGGCAAGCGCGGTGCCGTCCTGCAGCAGCGCCGCGCACGGGCGCGCGCCTGCGGCGGTGCCCAGCGCCCTCACCTTGCAGCCGTCCGGCCCCGCCCCGGCCCCCGCCTGCCCCAGCGCCTCGCGCAACAGCGCCCGGCCTTGCGGCCCCCAATAGATGCGATGCACCGCGCCGTCCTTGCGCAGCGACAGCACGAAGCTGTCCTGGCGCTGGCGCCATTGCGCGTCCTTCGCCCCGGACAACAGGCCCAGCAGGTCGCGCAGCATGGCGATGACCGGCTTCTCCGAGCCATCGTTCCTGAGCAAGCCGAAGTTCGCCTCGCGGTCCCATCTCGCCTGGCCGCGGTCGCGCCACGCGTAGATGCCGAGCATGGGCGCTTGCGCCATGACGCCGGCGAGCACCTGCCTGGCGACCAGCGTCGCCTGCGTGGCTTCGCTGCGCACCGGCAGGTACGAGGCATAGCCCCATTCGCTGATGATCAGCTGTGCCCCCGGTCGCGGCGAATTGCGGATGCGGCCGCCCAGCTGCCGATAGTCGCGCAGCAGCGTCTCGGGCGTGGCGCGGTACGGATGGATGCTGAGCCCCTTGATGCAGCCCAGGCGCGGATCGGTCAGCAGGCGCGACAAGGACTGCTCCGCCACGGGATTTGCCGGCCCGGGCATCCGGGCCAGGCCGAACAGGTAAACCGATGGCAGCGGCGCCGTGCCGGCCTGCGCCAGCGCGTCGCAGATCTTGCCGGCGGTGGAGAGCAGCCGGGAGATGGGTACCGACGGATGCAGGAAGGTCTTGTTGTCGGGCTCGTTCCAGATCTCGTACGACAGGTCCGGCCCCGCGTTGCGCTGCATGAACTGGCTGGCAAACCCGGCGAAGCTGGCCTCGCTGGCATCGCTGCCGCCGTCCTCGCCCTCGTCGCCCCAGATATAGCGCCCGCCATACAGCGTGACCAGCATCTGCAGGCCGGCCTGGCGGGCCTGCGCAATGACCTGTGCGTAGCGCTGCGGCGCCAGGTGTCCGCGCACCACCTCGGGCCGCACGCCGAAGCGCACGTGCGAAAAGCCCAGGCGCCGGATCTCGGCGAAGTCGCGGGCCGACACCGTGGCCGGATCGATCTGCACGGCAAAGGCCGGCATCGACGCAATCCGGCCGGAGGCCTCGCCGTTCTCGGCATGCGCCTGCCGGACCGGCCACCAGCCCGAGACCGCGATCAGCGCTGCCAGCGCCAGCGCGCGCGTCTGCACCCCGCGGCGCGGCGATGCGGCGCTATGCGGCAACATGCCTGCGCAGTACGCCCATGGCGAGCGCACCGGTCTGGAACAGTGCGATGACGAGGAACGACACCAGCATGATCTGCGCCGCCACGAGGTAGTCGAGCTGCGGATAACGCCATGCCCCCAGCGCGATGCCCGCCAGCAGGCCGATGCCCGCTGCCAGGAAGATCGCCCGCGCCATGCCGAACGACTTCAGCAAGGTGCGCAGGCACATCACCACTGCAAACACGATCGGAAACAGCGAAAAGAAGCGCACGTCGAGATCTCCATAGGCAGCGCCGAACAGCATGACCACGAGCTGGTCGCCGAACAGTAGCAGCAGCACGCTCAGCGCGCCGGACAGCACCACGCCGCCCAGCACGAACCCGGCCGCGTTGCGTGCCAGCGTCCGCGTGTCGTCCTGCCGGAACGACGCCGCAAACCTCGGCATCAGGTGGTAGCCCAGCGCCATCAGGACATATTGGGCCGGCAGCAGCACCGTCAGCAGGATGCGGAACTTGGCCGAGTCGGCAAAGTGTCCCAGCGAACCCAGCAGCACCACCAGCCCCGGCCCGACCAGCCAGCTCATCAGCTGAGCGCTGGCCGAGCTGGCGCCGAACCCCAGCCACTGGCGCGGCGACTCCGGCCGGCCCGGGATCAGTTCGAGGCGGCCGCGGCGGCGCAGCGTGGCAGCCGCGACCATGGTCGGCAGCAGGATCGCGGCCGCGAGCATCAGCATCGCCGCCGGCGCCGGCTGCGTGCCGGAGGCCAGGCCGATCATGGCCACGCCGCCGCCGATCAGCGTGTGGCACACCAGCAGCCCGACATAGCCGCGCGTCTTCGCGCCCACGGTCCTGAGCACCCAGTACGCGGTGTAGCTGGCGAACAGCACCGCCGCCGCCGCACAGGCCGACGTGCTCAGGCCATGCCCGTACAGGTACAGGATGGACCCGGCCGCGACCGGCACTACCGTCAGCACCGCGACCTCGGCCGTAAAGCGCACGCGCAGCTTGATCCCCTCGATCAGCGCCGGCTCGTGCAGGAACGAGACGTAGAAGATGTTGATGAACACCACCAGCGACAGCACCACCGCCACCAGCCCATAGCCGGCGACGTCCATCGATCGGGCCAGCGCCACGTTGATTCCGAACTGCACCGCCGTATACGCGGCCTGCTCGAACACCGCGCCCAGCGCCGGCAGCATGCGTCGCATCATGGCGTGCCCTCGAGCGATGGCGCCGTCCGCAGCGGCGGCGCCGGCGCGGCCGGCACGGCCAGCTTCTGGTCGAACAGCAGCGCCAGCCCCTGCCTGATATCGCGGCCCAGCCGCGCCGAGCGCTTGAACTGCGCCGCGCCCAGCGAGCGCGCGTAGGTTAGCCTTTCCATCACGTCGTCGGCGCCGGCGCTCTGCCGCACCGCGAAATCGCCGCGTCCGCTCAGCTTGAAGAACGACGCGACCTTGGTGTCCCAGACGATGCCGACGGAAGGCACGCCGAAGCTGAAGGCGATGATGTTGGCGTGCATGCGGTGCCCGACCATGCTGTGGCAGCCGGCGATGATCGAGGCCAGCTCCGCCGGCGACTTCGGCAGCATGTAGTCCACCTCCTCCGCAACATCGGCGCCGAGCCGACTCCTGACCACCGCCGCCGCGAGATTGTCTTCCTCCGCGCCGTTGGTGAACAGCACCACGCGCTGCCCGCCCTGCCGCAGCTTTTGCACCAGCTCGACGAACATGCCCAGCCCCGCGCCCTGCTCCGATACCGCGACGAGGTCCGCGTTGTAGTGCAGCGATTCGACATCCGAGACACAGATGCCGACGTCCCAGCGCTTCTGCAGCCCGTGCTCCGCGTACAGCGACGAACTGAGGATGGCGGGATCGGGAATGATGGCGACATCGCAAGGCTCGCCCGCGCCCAGGCCGACGATATTGCGCCGCGAGCTTTCATCCCGCACCGAGACGAATTGCGGCGCCGCCAGCGCGAAGAAGCGCGACACCAGGTAGCGCCCCAGGCGCGACCAGCCGGCGGCCACGCCCACCGACACCAGCGCGACCTGCGCGTCCTTGCCGAGGCAGCTGGCCAGCAGGTAGAGCTTGAGCGGGAAGTTCAGGTCCACGTCGCACAGCAGCTGGCCGCCGCCGACCACCACCATGTCGGCATCGGCCAGTTGCTGCTGCCACCGTACGCGCCACTGCCGCCGGTATTTCAGCCAGATGGCCGCGGTCAGCACCGGCACCCGGGCCCAGCCCGGCAGCCGCGAGAAGATCCGCATCAGGCGACCCTTCTTCAGCGAGTTTTCTCCGAGCCGGGTACGACCGGCGATATCCAGGAAGCTGACCCGGCAATCCGGCACGGCCTGGCGGATCAGGTAGCCCAGCGTTTCGGCGATTACCGCGTCGCCGAGGTTGTCACTGTATGGCACCGCGCATATGACGACGTGCTTCATCTTGTCTGGCCGGGAAGGCAGTTAGCAAAGGGATGAGGAACAGGCTGACCGAGGTGAGATGGCGAACATAGCTGCCCAGGTCAGGCTCGAAGATAAACTGCACCAGGATATGCGCCACCACCAGCGTGGCGAACCAGCGGCGCTTGCG
Organism: Cupriavidus nantongensis; assembly: GCF_041726985.1. Classification (GTDB taxonomy): domain Bacteria; phylum Pseudomonadota; class Gammaproteobacteria; order Burkholderiales; family Burkholderiaceae; genus Cupriavidus; species Cupriavidus nantongensis_A. The sequence goes on from NZ_CP168303.1 coordinate 1,812,082, forward strand.
CTCGGCTCCCGTCACCGCCGGCGTCCCGGACAAGCCGCGCAGCGCCACGCGCAGGATCGCCGCATGCATCAGCATCATGGCCAGGTCGACGGGCGCGCGGAAGCTGATCACCGGCAGCACGAACATGACCGCCGCGTACAGGTAGTTGACGATAAAATTCACACCGGACGTGGGCGGATACAGGTTCCAGATCATGGTGCGGTTGTCGCTGCCGATGCTCAGCGCATAGTTGTTCGAGATATCCCGCGGTGACTGCAGGATGTACAGGATCTCGGACGGCGCCACCAGGATCGCGCCCACCACGCCGGCCAGCACGATCGCCTTCCATGCCGGGCTCAGCCGCGCCGTTGCGCGGATGCCGAGCGCCAGCACCAGGATCATCGCGTAGTAGTTGCGGATGAAGAGTGCGTAGCAGCCGTACAGCACCATGGTCATGACCACCAGCGCGCGGAACGACACGCCGCGCGACATCCCGCCCATGACCAGCACGATCGACATCGCGATCACCACGGTCTCCTTGCCCGGCGACAGCAGGTTCAGCAGCATGCACGGCAGCACGAACAGCCAGCGCGTGGCCAGGTCGCGCAGGCTCACCACCCGGCTCGACGCCAGCGCAAGATAGGCCACGCCGACCGTGGCGGTGACGACATTCACATACTCCGCCCCGAACACCGAGAACACTTTGGCGGTGGCGGCGAACGAATCGTCGAGGTCGGTCGAGCCGCTGACCAGGAATTCCAGCATCTTGTTGGAATCGGTGACCCATTTTTCCGGCAGCGCATCGCGCCCGAAGAAATAAATCACCAGGTAGAGCAGGCTCAGCACCAGGCTCGCCACCGTGGCCAGCCCGCGCTCGGCCAGCACCCAGTCGCGGTCCAGTCGCGCGGCATGCATGGCTTACGCCTTCTCGCTCTGCGAGTAGCCGTAGTAGGCATAGCGATAGCGCCCGTACTTGGAGCCATAGCCGTAGCGGAAGGCGTTGGGGTCGAGGCCGTTGAAGATCACCCCCTTCACGCTTACGTTGACCTGCGCCAGCTGCTTGGCGCATTCCGAGATCTCGCCGATCGAGCTCTTGCCGAAGCGCGTCACCAGGAACACCGTGCCGCAACGCTCGGCCAGGATCGCGGCATCGGCGACGGCCAGCACCGGCGGGGTGTCGATCATCAGCATGTCGTAGCGCGCGCTGAGCTCTTCCAGCAGCCTGACCATGCGTTCCTTCAGCATCAGCTCGGCTGGATTCGGCGGGATCGTCCCGGTGCCGATGAAGTCCAGTCCCTGCACCACGTCGCGGTGGATCACGTCTTCCAGCGCCAGCTTGCCGGCCAGCACGTCGGACAAGCCCGGCTCGCGGTCCTTGCCGAAATACTGGTTCAGGTAGCCCTTGCGCATGTCGGCGTCGACCAGCAGCACGCGCTTGCCGCCCGAGGCCAACAACGCGGCCAGGTTGACCGAGACGAAGGACTTGCCCACGCCGGCGGTGGCACCGGTCAGCAGCACGCGGTTGTTGGGCGCATCCAGCATGGCGAACTGCAGCGACGTGCGCAGGCTGCGCAGGCTTTCCACCGAGGGCTCGTTGGGGAAGCGGTCGGCCAACAGGTAGTGGCCGCGCTTGCGCGCCTGGATGTCCTTGCTGATGGTGAGCTGGTGTTCGGACTGGGGCACCGTCGCATAAACGTTGAGCCCGGTGTGCTCCTCGATGTCCTTGGGGTCGGTGATGCCGCCGTACAGGGCATTGCGCACAAAGGCCACCACCGCCCCGGCCAGCACGCCAAGCACTGCCGCCAGCACGATCACCAGCGCCTTCTTCGGCTTGACCGGCTCCTCGGGCACCGGCGAGGTGTCGACCAGGCGCACGCTGCCGACCTTGCCCGCCTTGACCAGCTTGAGCTGCTGCATATTGTTCAGCATGCCGACATAGAGGTCGTTGTTGACCTGCACGTCGCGCATCAGCCGCACGGTGTCCTGCTCCAGGTTCGGCAGGGTCTTGACCCGGCCGGCGACCGTCCCCGCCTTGGCGGCCAGCGCGGCAATCTGCTTGTCGATCGCCTGCATCGACGGGTGGCCGGGCGCGAAGCGCGTCACCAGCTCGGCGCGCTTCTGCTTGAGTTCCAGCAGCGAGGTTTCGGCGGTCACGCTCTCCTGCAGGAAGGCCTTGCCCTCTTCGCTCAGGTTGAAGGTGCCGCGCTCGTTGCGCATGGCGTTGTACTTCACTTCCGCCCGCTCGAGCTCGCCCTTCAGTTGCGGCAGCAGGTTGTTGAGGAACAGCAGCGATTTTTCCGCTTCCGCAGCCTTCCGGTTGATGTTCTGCGCCACGTATTCGTCGCCGATCTCGTTCAGGATCGCCGCCGTCAGCCTGGCGTCATTGCCTTCCAGCGAGGCCCCGATCACGCCGCTCTGCTTGCCCTTCTCGGCGATGTTCAGCTGCTGCTGCAGCTGCTCGAGCGTCTTCAGCCGCGACTGGCGCACCAGGTTGAAGGCAATGCCGGGCTTGGCCTTCAGCGCGGTCACCAGCAGCCGGATCTCGCCGACCGCATGGCTGGCCTCGACCGCTTCCCCGACACGGCCGACGATGGGCTTGTCCAGGCTGCCCTGCTCGAGCCGGTAGCGGCCATCGCCCAGGCTCACCAGCACGAAATTCTCGCCTTGCAGCGCCTCGGGCACGTCGAAGGTCGGCACCTCGATCGATTCCCCGCCCCAGGCATAGCCGCCCATGCCGAACAGGCCGGGTTCGGACAGGCCCTTCGACTGGCTGGCGAGCCACGGCCCGACCAGCGGAAAATACTTGGGCTTGGCATCGATATAGAGCCTCAGGTTGTCGACCGCCTTGCCGACCACCATGCGCGAGCGCAGGATCTCGATTTCCGCGGTCGCCTGGGTCTTGACGTCGAACAGCGACGAGACATCGCCCAGCAGGCCGTTGGGACTGTTCTGGCTGTCCTCGACCTGCACCAGGATGTTGGCCTCGTACACCGGCCGCGCCAGGAACGCATAGGCGACCCCGAGCGCCAGGACGGCAAATGCGATGGCCGCAATCAGCCAGCGGTTGGCCACCAGCACATCGAGGTAGCGGACGACGGCGATCTCGTCCGACTGGGCCGGCGCCGCGACGGGAAGATAAGTGGACTGTTTCATGGCGGGCAGGACAGTATCGGTTTAACCCAGGGCCCGGATGCGCGGCACCCAGGACTCCACGCCGCGCTGGATCAGCTGCAGCGCGTTCTCGAATGCCGCACGGGGCTGGCGGTAAGGGTCGGGCACATCGAACTTCTCCAGCTCGCCCAGGCGGAACACCCGTCCGGTGGTGGCCGGGTGCAGGCGCTGGATCTCCTGCCGCTGCGCGGCGTCCATCACGAGGATCAGGTCCGCGCGCCGGACCAGCACGTGATTGAGTTGCTGCGCCCGGTGCCCGGAAATGTCCACGCCCTGGCGGCTCAACAGGTCCACCGCATGCGGATCCGCCGCGTGCCCCGACAGCGCGCCCAGGCCGGCGGAGACCACCTCGCCCTCGGGCAGCGCCTGCCGGAGCAGGCCCTGCGCCATCGGGCTGCGGCAGATATTGCCGATGCAGACCACGAGTACGGTCTTGATCATTTGACTGCGTTCGCGGTGGACGTGAAGAAGTTGCCGCTCGGCACCAGCTGGTTGATCACGCGGCTCCAGCGCACCACGCCTGCGGCATCGACATAGACCACGTCGCGCGGCTTCAGCTCGAAGGCCTCGGCCAGGGCAAACGACACCGGCGACTTGCCGTCGAGGTGGAACACCTCGGCCTGCCCGTCGGCGGCCTTGCGAATCACGTAGAGTTCCTTGGCGTTGGCCGAATTGGGGTTCAGGCCGCCGGCTTCACCGATCGCTTCGCTGAGCGTGAGCCGGCCGTTGCGCGGCATCACCGGCGTCGGCCTGACCACTTCGCCGGTGACGAAGACCTTGCTGTCCTCGCGCTGCTCGACGCGCACGATGTCGCCGTTGCGCAGCAGGATGCGCGCCGGGTCGATGCCTTGCTGCAGCAGCGCCGGCAGGCTGACGTAATAGGTCTTGCCCTCGCGCGAGATGCGGATGCGGCTGTTGTCGCCGGTCAGCACATTGATGCCGCCGGCGCGGTTGAGCGCCTCGACCAGCGTCATCGGCACGTCGTCGATATTCTGCGGACCCGGCGTCTTCACTTCACCGTCGAGGTAGACGCGCTTGCTGCGAAACGCCAGCACGCGCACAGTGACCTGCGGCATCGTCACCACCGGCTTGAGCTGGGTGCTCAGCTGCCCGCGGATCTGGTCAGCGGTCTGGCCTAGCACCTTGACCACGCCGGCATAGGGAAACTGGATGGTGCCCGCCGGGCTCACCACGTAGCCCGGAATGTTGGCCGCACCGCTGTAGCTGGGAATCTCGTAGGCGGCGCCGATCGAGTAGGTCTGCGTCGGGAACACCAGCTCCGGGTGGTCCCACACCACGATCGAGAGAATGTCACCGACCCCTACGGTATAGGGCCCGGGCTCGCCGAACAAGGCTTCCACCCCCGCGTTCGCGGGCGGCGTGGCGGCGTTCAGCGTGCGCACCAGCGCCGGCGTGATCTGCGTGACCTTGGGCACCGACTGCGGGTCCTCCGGATCCAGCGGGCGCTGCGGGTCGAAGCGCATGCCGGGCGCCAGCGCGCACGATGCCAGCAACGGAACGATCCCCAGGCACATGACGGCCCTGCCAAACCTCAAGCTGCTTGAAAGCTTTAGCACTCTCGATGATTCCCTTGTTTGCAAGAAGACCCGCATGGCCCGCCGCCACCCCTGTCGTAACGCACAGCGGTGACTCCGCTGGTTCGGCATGGCACCGGGGGTGCCTGTCCGCTTGTCTGCACGGCTGCGGAACTGAACCTGGCGGCGTTGACTGGTTGTGCCCGGCGCGCTGGGCGCGCTCTTTTCTGCACTGCGTCATCCGTAAATGACCGGCGAAGTTTATGGCTCGCGGGACTACATCTTCAAGGCGCGGCCGGCGTTTTTACCAAGTTTCCGATCCCCCCATCGGAGTGGAAACGAATTCCGTCCCAACCCCTGAGGGGTACCGCGGGTGGTGCGACGCAGCACAATCGCGGGTGGCACCCCGTGCCGACTTAAGGGTGTAGGCGATTGATTCCCTGTTGCGCCTACACCCTCTTTCTTTGGCGGCGGATGAAGCAGACGTCGCCGCCATCGCACCGAGCGTTGCCGAACCTTTGAAGGGAACCACTGAAATGACAAGTCGCGTTAGCAAGGCCGTCTTTCCGGTCGCAGGCCTGGGCACCCGCTTCCTGCCGGCCACCAAGGCCAGCCCCAAGGAAATGCTGCCGGTGGTGGACAAGCCGCTGATCCAGTACGCCGTGGAAGAAGCCATCGCCGCCGGCATCACCGAGATGATCTTCGTCACCGGCCGTTCCAAGCGCGCCATCGAGGACCATTTCGACAAGGCCTTCGAACTGGAGGTGGAGCTCGAGGCCAAGAACAAGCGCGCCCTGCTGGACGTGGTGCGCTCGATCAAGCCGGCCAACGTCGAATGCTTCTACGTGCGCCAGTCCGAAGCGCTGGGCCTGGGCCACGCAGTGCTGTGCGCGGCCAAGCTGGTGGGCGACGCCCCGTTCGCGGTGATGCTGGCCGACGACCTGATCGACGGCGACCCGCCGGTAATGAAGCAGATGGTGGATGCGTACGACCACTACAACTGCTCGGTGCTGGGCGTCGAAGAGATCCTGCCGGAACAGAGCCGCTCTTACGGCGTGGTCGAGGGTCGCGAGTGGGCCGAGGGCGTGATCAAGGTCTCGGGCATCGTCGAAAAACCCGCGCCGGAAGAGGCCCCGTCCAACCTCGGCGTGGTCGGCCGCTACATCCTGACGCCGCGCATCTTCGACCACCTGCGCGCACTGAAGCCCGGTGCCGGCGGCGAATTCCAGCTCACCGACGCGATCCAGTCGCTGCTGAGCCAGGAGCAGGTGCTCGCCTATCGCTACCAGGGCACGCGCTATGACTGCGGCAGCAAGCTCGGATACCTGAAGGCGACGGTCGAATACGCGCTCAAGCACCAGGAAACCGGCGCGCAGTTCCGCCGCTACCTGGAGGAGCGCGAGCCCCAGCTGCTCCACAGCCTGGCGGCCTGACGGTCCCCTGCTCCACGCTTCGCCGAACCGCAGGGCAACCACAAAGCAACCACGAGGCAGCCGCCACATGATCGACTGGATCCACCTGGGCAAGGCATTCTTTCTGGGCCTGCTCGAAGGCCTGACGGAATTCCTGCCCATTTCGAGCACCGGGCACCTGATCCTGGTCGGCGACTGGATCGACTTCACCTCGCACGAGGCGCGCGTGTTCGACGTGGTGATCCAGCTGGGTGCGATCCTGGCCGTGTGCTGGCTGTACCGCGCCAAGATCACCGACCTGTGCGAAGGCGTAGTGCGGCGCGACCCCGACGCACTGCGCTTCGCCACCGCGGTGCTGGTCGCCTTCCTGCCCGCCGCCATCATCGGCGCGCTGCTCATCGGCCCCATCAAGCACCATCTGTTCGATCCGGCCGTGGTCGCAGCCGCACTGATCGCGGGCGGCCTGGTCATCCTCTGGGTCGAGCGCCGCAGCGCCGTGCCGCGCATCCACGCCATCGAAGACTTCGGCTGGAAACAGGCCATCGGCATCGGCTTCGCGCAGTGCGTGGCGATGATCCCCGGCACGTCTCGCTCCGGCGCCACCATCATCGGCGGCATGTTGTCAGGCGTGTCGCGGCAGGCAGCGACCGAGTTCTCCTTCTTCCTCGCCATCCCCACCATGCTGGGCGCCGCCACCTACGACGCCATGCGGCACTACCACCTGCTCAGCCTGCAGGACATCTGGTCCATTGCCGCCGGCTTCACCGCGGCGTTCCTCTCCGCACTCTTTGTCGTCAACGCGCTGGTGCGGCTGGTGGCGCGGCATTCGCTGCGGGTGTTTGCCTGGTACCGGATCGGGTTGGGGGTGGTGATTGGGGTGGGGAGTCTGGGGTGGTCGGCTTGAGTGGGCCGCGGGCTCGCATCTGCTCAGCGGTGCCGAAATTGAAAAAGGCCCGCGGTGACGCGGGCCTTAAGGCGGTCTTGTGCGCCTTGGCGCCGGGTTAGTCCGGCCGCGCATTCACTCCCACTCGATCGTAGCCGGCGGCTTCCCCGACACGTCATACACCACCCGGTTCAAACCCCGCACTTCATTGATGATCCGGTTCGAGCAGCGGCCCAGCAGCGCATACGGCAGGTGCGCCCAGTGCGCGGTCATGAAGTCGGTGGTCTGCACGGCGCGCAGTGCGACGACGTAATCGTAGGTGCGGCCGTCGCCCATCACGCCGACGGACTTGACCGGCAGGAACACGGCGAAAGCCTGGCTGGTCAGGTCGTACCAGCTCTTGCCGACCTGATCGGGCTCGCACAGGCCGGCGGCGGCGTCGTGTTCGGTGGCGATGGTCTTGCGCAGTTCTTCGATGAAGATGGCATCGGCGCGGCGCAGCAGGTCGGCGTAGTCGCGCTTGACTTCACCGAGGATGCGCACGCCCAGGCCCGGGCCCGGGAACGGGTGGCGGTAGACCATTTCGGGCGGCAGGCCCAGCTCCACGCCGAGTTCGCGCACTTCGTCCTTGAACAGGTCGCGCAGCGGCTCGAGCAGCTTCAGGCCCAGTGTTTCGGGCAGGCCGCCAACGTTGTGGTGGCTCTTGATGGTGGTGGCCTTCTTGGTCTTGGTGCCGCCCGATTCCACCACGTCCGGGTAGATCGTGCCCTGCGCCAGCCACTTGGCGTTGGTCAGCTTGCGGGCCTCGGCCTGGAACACCTCGACGAACTCGCGGCCGATGATCTTGCGCTTCTGCTCGGGGTCGGTGACGCCAGCCAGGTGGCCGAGGAACTGACCGGAGGCGTCGACATGGACCACCTTGGCGTGCAGGCGGCCGACGAACATCTCCATCACCAGCTTGCCTTCGTCCTGGCGCAGCAGGCCGTGGTCGACGAACACGCAGGTCAGCTGGTCGCCGATGGCGCGATGGATCAGGGCCGCGGCCACCGACGAGTCGACGCCGCCGGACAGGCCCAGGATGACTTCCTCATCGCCGACCTGCTCGCGGATCTTGGCGACCGCTTCCTCGATATGGTCGCGCATGACCCAGTCGGGCTTGCAGCCGGCGATCTGCAGCACGAAGCGCTCCAGCATCTGGCGGCCCTTGACCGTGTGCGTGACCTCGGGGTGGAACTGCACGGCGTAATAGTGGCGCGTCTCGTCGGCCATGCCGGCGATCGGGCAGCTCGGCGTCGACGCCATCAGCTTGAAGCCGGGCGGCAGGCCGGTGACCTTGTCGCCATGGCTCATCCACACCTTGAGCATGCCGTGGCCTTCCGGCGTGCGGAAATCCTCGATGTCCTTGAGCAGCTCGGTATGGCCATGGGCGCGCATCTCGGCGTAGCCGAATTCACGATGGTCGCTCCACTCGACCTTGCCGCCCAACTGGACCGCCATGGTCTGCATGCCGTAGCAGATGCCCAGCACCGGCACGCCCAGGTCCCACACCGCCTGCGGCGCGCGCAGCTGGTGGTCTTCATAGGTGCTGGCGTGGCTGCCTGACAGGATGATCGCCTTGGGGGCGAACTCGCGCACGAACGCGTCGCTGACGTCGTTCGGGTGGATTTCGCAATAGACGTGCGCCTCGCGGACGCGGCGAGCGATCAGCTGCGTGACCTGCGAGCCGAAATCAAGGATGAGGATTTTGTCGTGCATGATGGGCCGATGGCGTGTCTTCCGGGATGGGCTCGGTCACGACTTCCGTGCCGGGGCCATAGCCCGGCGGCGGCGTGATGACCGGCTCGCGCCGGTATTCTGGGGTATTCATGGGGCGCGCCGCGGGGGCAACGCCGGGTTCCTTCCTGCTTTCCTGTTCCTGCAGCGCGCGTTCCATCTTCCGTTGCTGTTCGCGCACGCGCACGCGCTTGGCCGCCGGGATCTGCACCACGGCAAAGAACAGCAGCACCACCGCCATGGTCGGCAGCCAGAGCTTGCCGGCGCCTTCCAGCGGCAGCTCCAGGAACACCATCCAGGCGATGATTAGCACCGCGCTGGCCAGGTTCACGTAGCCTGCCGTGCGCGCCACCGGCACCGTCAGCTGGCCATTGAAGGCGGCCTGCCACAGCAGCACCGACAGCCCCACCAGCGCCACGCCCAGCAGCTGCCCGAACAGTGCAGGCTGCGGCTGCGGCAGTTGCAGCGCCGCGTACAGCGTGGTGAACGGGGACATCAGCAGCAAGATGCCCAGCAGCAGGTCCACCAGGGCATCGAAAAACAGCACGGCTCGCAGCAACACCTTCATTGGCGCTCCTCGTCTTGGCCCCGGCCGGTGGTGCGGCGGGCATCAGGACAACGCCTGCATGGCGCGCGGCCAGGTTCGGATGGGATGGCGGGTCGGGCGCGGGCACGCGCCGGCGCGCCCTCGCCCCGATGCCCGCGGCCGCGCACCGCCTGCAGGGACGGTGCGCGGCCGCTGGGGCATCAGTCGATATGGTAGTTCGGGGCTTCCTTGGTGATCTGCACGTCGTGCACGTGCGATTCACGCATGCCGGCTGCCGTGATCTGGACGAACTGGGCGCTGTCGTGCCAGTCGGCAATCGACTTGCTGCCGCAATAGCCCATCGAGGCCCGCACGCCGCCGGTCAGCTGGTGGATGATCGCCATCACCGAGCCCTTGTACGGCACGCGCCCTTCGATGCCTTCGGGCACCAGCTTGTCGACGTTGGCGGTGTTGTCTTCCTGGAAGTAGCGGTCGGCCGCGCCGTCCTTCATCGCGCCCACCGAACCCATGCCGCGGTAGCTCTTGAACGAGCGGCCCTGGAACAGGAAGGTTTCGCCCGGCGCTTCCTCGGTGCCCGAGAACATGCCGCCCATCATCACGGTGTGCGCGCCGGCCGCCAGGGCCTTGGCCACATCGCCCGAGTAACGCACGCCGCCGTCCGCGATCAGCGGCACGCCGGTGCCCTTGAGCGCCTCGGCCACGTTGGAGACAGCAGTGATCTGGGGCACGCCGACGCCGGCAACGATACGCGTGGTGCAAATCGAGCCGGGGCCGATGCCGACCTTGACGCCGTCGGCGCCATGCTCGACCAGCGCGCGCGCGGCGTCGCCGGTGGCGATGTTGCCGCCGACCACCTGCACCTGCGGGAAGTTCTGCTTGACCCAGCGCACACGGTCCAGCACGCCCTGGCTATGGCCGTGCGCCGTATCCACCACAATCACGTCGACGCCGGCCTTGACCAGCAGTTCGACGCGCTCGTCGTTGTCCGGGCCCACGCCGACCGCGGCGCCGACGCGCAGCTGGCCATGGTCGTCCTTGCTGGCGAGCGGGTTGTCCACCGCCTTCTGGATGTCCTTCACCGTGATCAGGCCGCGCAGCTCGAAGGCCTGGTTCACCACCACCACGCGCTCCAGGCGGTGGCGGTTCATCAGCCGCTTGGCTTCTTCCAGCGGCGCGCCCTCGGCCACCGTCACCAGCTTTTCACGCGGCGTCATCTTGGCGCGCACCGGGGCGTCGAGTTCTTCCTCGAAGCGCAGGTCGCGGTTGGTGATGATGCCGACCACGGCCTTGCCCTCGACCACCGGGAACCCGGAAATGCCATGCTGCTGCGACAGCGCGATCACATCGCGGATCTTCATGTCCGGCGAAATGGTGATCGGGTCACGCAGCACGCCCGACTCGTAGCGCTTGACGCGCGCGACTTCGCGGGCCTGGTCGGCGGGCTTCAGGTTCTTGTGGATGATGCCGATGCCGCCGGCCTGCGCCATGGAGATCGCCAGGCGCGCTTCCGTCACGGTGTCCATCGCCGCGGATACCAGCGGGATGTTCAGTTCGATGGAGCGGGTCAGGCTGGTGCGGAGGGAAACATCCCGTGGAAGGACGGCCGAATAGGCCGGGACGAGCAGCACGTCATCGAATGTGAGTGCTTTCTGGACAAGACGCATAGCAATTCCTCTAGGCGCAAAACCGAATTATACAGGAATGCGCGATTTGCTGATGCCCGGCTACGGGCTTTCCCAGGTGCCGTCTGCTATGCTCGTCGTCTTTTTATTCGGGCACGGCGAAGTATGGGAATCGGCGTATTGTGCGGGCTGCTGGCTGGCGCGTTCTGGGGCATGGTGTTCATCGCGCCCAAGCTGCTGCCCGCGTTTTCGCCATGGGAACTGGCCATCGGCCGCTACCTTGCCTACGGGCTGGTGGCCTGCGTGGCGGCGCTGCCGCTGCTGCGGCGCATCGCCCGCAAGCTGACCCGCGCCGACTGCGTGGCGCTGCTGCGCCAGGCGTTTACCGGCAACCTGCTCTACTACGTGCTGCTGGCCTTCGGCGTGCAGCTGGCCGGGGTCGGCCCGACCTCGCTGATCATCGGCATCCTGCCGATCTCGGTCACCATCATGGGCCGGCGCGACCACGGCGCGGTGCCGCTGGCGCGGCTGCTGTGGCCGCTGCTGGTGGTGGCCGCGGGCATTGCCTGCATCAACATCGACCTGTTCGGCGGCGGCCAGGGCGCCCATGCGGCGGCGGCCGGCGCCGTGGCGCGGCCGGTGTGGCAGAAGCTGGCCGGGGTCGGCTGCGCTGCCGGTGCGCTGGTCTGCTGGACCCTCTACGCGGTCGACAACGCGCGCTACCTGCAGCGCAACCCGCATTACAGCGGCAATGAATGGTCGGCCTTGTACGGGCTGTCGACCGGCGCGGTGTCGGCGGTGCTCGCGCTGGTCGGCTGGGTCATCGCCGGCGACACCCTGACCTCCGCCGACAGCGGCCGCGACTGGCAATGGTTCTGGATGGTCAATGCCGCGGTGGCGCTGGGGGCCTCGCTGATCGGCAACAACCTTTGGAATATCGCCAGCCGGCGCCTGCCGCTGACGCTGTCGGGCCAGATGATCGTGTTCGAAACGCTGTTCGCGCTGGCCTATGGCTTTGTCTTCGACCAGCGCTGGCCCCGCCCGCTGGAAATCGCGGCGATCGTGTTGCTGATGGTCGGCGTGGCCTGGTCGGTGCGCTTGCACGCCACCGACAAGTCTGCGTAGACTAGCGAACCATGGCGCAGGGGTCACCCCGCCACCTAAAAATACAACGCATTTCCCAGGGTCAAACCGGCGCGACCCATTGCCTTGCAGGCGGGGCGCCCAAGCTATCGCCGCGGCGGTCATGCCGCAGCATCGCCACGCAGGCAGCCGGCGGCCCGTGCTTCCAGAGCCACTTTGAGACGTCCCGCCATGCTACGATCGTCCGCGCCGTGCCTGCTTGCCGCTGCCCTTGCCGCCGTCCTGGTGCTGCCTGCGCCGGCCCTTGCCTACTGGCAGTGGCGCGACGCCAACGGCCACATGGTCTACAGCGACGTGCCGCCGTCCACGGCCGCGGCAAGGGTCCTGCGCGCACCGGGCCGCCAGGCCGGCGACTTCCAGCCAGTCCAGGCAACCCAGCCTGCCGACGCCGCCACACCTGCACCGGCTCCGGCCAAGGCAGCGGCCAAGCCTGCCGCGCCGACGCCCGAGGAAGCGTTCCAGAAGCGCCGCGTAGCCAGCCTCAAGGCCGCCGCCGAAGAAGCCCGCAAGGAAACCGAGGCGGCCGAGCGCGCCGTGCGCTGCGCGCAGTTGCGCAACTACGCCACCGGACTGCAGCAGGGCATGCGCGCCGCGGTCGCCGGACCGGATGGTTCGCTGCAGCACCTGAACAGCGAGCAGCGCCAGGCGGAAATTCTCAAGACCAGCGCCAACCTGGAAAAGCACTGCAACTGAAGCAACGATAACGGGGCCGCACGGGCCCCGTTTGCTTTGGCGGCAATGCGCGGCTCAGCTGTTGCCGCGCAACCATTTCTGGCCCTCGCGCGTGCCGCTGGCGCGCTGCTTCTGTACCCGCTTGCGGCGCGCCTGCTTCGGATCCGCCGTCAGCGGCCGGTACACCTCGATGCGATCGCCGTCGCGCACCACCGTCTCCGGGGTCTTGAGCTTGCCGAAGATGCCCACGCGCATGGTGGCCGGATCGACTTCCGGGCAAGCCTGCTGGAGGCCGGAGCCGACGATCGCGGCGGCGATCGTGGTGCCGGCGGGCACGTCGATGGCCTTCAGGAACACGGCATCCGGACGCGCGTAGCAGACCGCGATATGCACCGTGCCGGCGCTGCGTTCAGTTGGTGCTTCAGTTAGTGCCATAGACCACCTCGGCGCGCTTGACGAAGGCATCGACAAAGGTATTCGCGATCATGCTGAAGACCGGGCCGATCAGCTTCTCCAGCAGCAGGCTGGAAAACTCGTAGTGCAGGTGGAACTCGATCTTGCAGGCGTCTTCGCGCAGCGGCGTAAAGCGCCATGACCCGTTGAAGGTCTTGAACGGCCCATCGGCAAAGCTCATGTCGATACGCGTGGGGCGTTCCTGGGTATTGCGCGTATGGAAGAACTGCTGGATGCCCTTGAAGTGGATATGGATCTTGGCGTCGAGCTTGGTCTCGGTCTGCTCGAACACCTCCACGCCGCCGCACCATGGCAGGAACTTGGGATAGTCCTCCACGCGGGTGACCAGGTCATACATCTGCGCGGCGGAGTAACCGAGCAGGACGGATTTATGGACGTCTGCCATGTAAGGGGAAATCTGGCTTGCGGCCCTGCCGCGCGCTGTGCGCGGCAGGCATGCGCCTGTGCCGGGGGCTGGTTTGCTAGAATCTCGATTTTAGCCGACCCGCGCGCCCCGCGGCATCCCGCCATGCGGCGCTGCAGCGAACCGGCCAGAATCCACCCTACCGCACCCTACCCGCACGCATGACCATTGCAGACAACAAGAAGGCCTTCTTCGACTATTTCATCGAGGAACGATACGAGGCCGGGATCGTGCTGGAAGGCTGGGAGGTCAAGGCAATCCGCGCCGGGCGGGTGCAGATCAAGGAAGGCTACGTGGTCGTGCGCGACGCCGAGATGTTCCTGATCGGTGCCCATATCAGCCCGCTGCAAAGCGCCTCCACCCACGTCAAGCCCGATCCGGTGCGCACGCGCAAGCTGCTGCTCAAGGCCGACGAAATCAAGAAGCTGATCGGCAAGGTCGAGCAGCGCGGCTACACGCTGGTGCCGCTGAACCTGCATTACACGCGCGGCCGCGTGAAATGCGAGATCGGCCTGGCCAAGGGCAAGAAGCAGTTCGACAAGCGCGAGACCGAAAAGCAGCGCGACTGGCAACGCGAGAAGGCCCGCATCATGAAGGGCGACAACAAGGACTGAACCGCCGCGCCGCGCGCCCCTCGTTCAGCCCCCCCTTCATTCAGCCCTACTTCAAGCCGCCTTCTGCTGCCCCTTCACGATCTGCAGCGCCGTGGCGATCATGCTGCTCATCTCGCCCATATTGCCCGGCACGATCAGCGTATTGCCCTGCTTGGCCAGGTTGCCGAACGCGGCCACGTATTCTTCGGCCACCTTCAGGTTGACCGCGTCCATGCCGCCCTCGGTGCGGATCGCATTGCCGATTTTCTGGATCGCCTGCGCATTGGCCTCGGCCACCGCCAGGATGGCGCTGGCCTCGCCCTGGGCCTTGTTGATCGCCGCCTGGCGCTCGCCCTCCGACTTCTGGATCGCCGCCTCGCGCGCGCCGGTGGCCAGGTTGATCTGTTCCTGGCGCTTGCCTTCGGAGGCCGCGATCAGCGCGCGCTTCTCGCGCTCGGCGGTGATCTGCGCCTGCATCGCATGCAGGATCTCCTTGGGCGGGGTCAGGTCCTTGATCTCGTAGCGCAGCACCTTCACGCCCCAGTTGGAGGCGGCCTCGTCCAGGGCATTGACCACGCTGTGGTTGATGAACTCGCGCTCCTCGAAGGTCTTGTCCAGTTCCAGCTTGCCGATCACCGAGCGCAGCGTGGTCTGCGACAGCTGCGTGATCGCGACCACGAAGTTGCTGGAGCCGTACGAGGCCTTCATCGGGTCGGTGACCTGGAAGTACAGCACGCCGTCGACCTGCAGCTGCGTGTTGTCCTTGGTGATGCAGACCTGGCTGGGCACATCCAGCGGGATTTCCTTGAGCACATGCTTGTAGGCGACGCGGTCGACGAACGGCACCACGATCGACAGCCCCGGCGTCAGGGTCGCGTGATAGCGGCCCAGGCGCTCCAGCACCCAGGCGTGCTGCTGCGGCACGATCTTGATGCCCTTGGCAATCAGCACGATAACGGCGATAAGGATGATCAGCGGCAGCAAACCAAGCTGAAAAGCAAGCATGTAACGACCCTCCAGGCAGAACACATCGGTACGGCGCCGCCGGTCGGCGGCAGGCGGAACACACCGCGGCCGCGGCCGCGATGCGCAAAGGATTCGGAAGACAGGGTTTCAGCGGGGCGACACCACCAGCGTGCTGCCGCGCACCGCGACGATGCGGTAGCGCCCCGGCGCCAGCGCGCGCTCGGGGGGACAATCGGGCGCCAGTTCGACGGTCCAGTCGGCGCCGCGGTACGGCACGCGCGCGCGCCGGTTGGCGTCCCAGGCCGGCACGTCGAGCTCCTGGCCGATATCGAGATTGACGTTGGGATCGGCCGCGGCATTGCCGCGCCGCAGCTTGCCCAGGCGGGTGCGGCGCAGCCCGGCGATCAGCACCGCCGCGACCAGCGCCCCGGTCAGGGTTTGCGCCGCGGGCGATGCGCCCAGCAAGGCCGCCACCCCGGCGGCGGCCAGGCCCACCGCCACCATCAGCAGATAGAAGGTGCCGGTGTTCAGTTCGACGATCACCAGCAGCACCGCCGCCACGAACCAGATGTAGTACGCCATCCAAGCTCCCGTTCGACCACGGATTTCCCGAAAAAGTAAAAAACCCCGCAGCGCCATACAGCGTCTGCGGGGCTTTGCAACACCTGACGCAGGGCCGGTGCCTACGCCGGCTGCCCGAGGGCGCCGGCAATCGTTATTGTGACGTCAAATGCCTCAGGAAGCCAGCTGTTGCCAGGTCTCGACCACCGAGTCCGGGTTCAGCGAGATCGACTTGATGCCTTCCTTTGCCAGCCAGGCGGCAAAGTCCGGATGGTCCGAAGGACCCTGGCCGCAGATGCCGACGTACTTGTCCAGGCGGATGCACGCCGAGATCGCGCGCGACAGCATGAAGCACACCGCCGGATCGCGCTCGTCGAAGTCCTTGGCCAGCAGCTCCATGCCCGAGTCGCGGTCCAGGCCCAGCGTCAGCTGGGTCAGGTCGTTCGAGCCGATCGAGAAGCCGTCGAAGAATTGCAGGAACTCTTCGGCCAGGATCGCGTTGGACGGCACTTCGCACATCATGATGATGCGCAGGCCGTTCTCGCCGCGCTTCAGGCCGTGCCTGGCCAGCAGCTCGATCACCTTCTCGGCCTGGCCGAGCGTGCGCACGAACGGCACCATGATCTCGACGTTGGTCAGGCCCATTTCGTCGCGCACGCGCTTCATGGCCTTGCATTCCATCTCGAAGGCTTCGGCGAAGTCTTCGGCGATATAGCGCGAGGCGCCGCGGAAGCCCAGCATCGGGTTTTCTTCATCCGGCTCGTAGCGCGAGCCGCCGATCAGCTTCTTGTACTCGTTGGACTTGAAGTCCGACAGGCGCACGATCACGGGCTTCGGGTAGAAGGCCGCGCCGATGGTGGCGATGCCCTCGGCCAGCTTGTCGACATAGAACGCGCGCGGGCTGGCATGGCCGCGGGCCACGCTTTCGACGGCCTTCTTCAGGTCGGCGTCGACTTGCGGGTAGTCGAGGATGGCCTTCGGGTGGACGCCGATATTGTTGTTGATGATGAATTCGAGGCGGGCCAGGCCGACGCCGTTGTTCGGGATCTGCGCGAAGTCGAATGCCAGCTGCGGGTTGCCGACGTTCATCATCAGCTTGACGTCGATCTCCGGCATCTCGCCGCGCTGGACCTCGGTCACTTCGGTTTCCAGCAGGCCGTCGTAGATGCGGCCTTCGTCGCCCTCGGCGCACGACACCGTCACCAGCGTGCCGTCCTTGAGCACGTCGGTGGCATCGCCGCAGCCGACCACCGCCGGCACGCCCAGTTCACGCGCGATGATGGCGGCGTGGCAGGTACGGCCGCCACGGTTGGTGACGATGGCCGAGGCGCGCTTCATCACCGGCTCCCAGTTGGGGTCGGTCATGTCGGCCACCAGCACGTCGCCGGGCTGCACGCGCTCCATCTCGGACGGGTCGTTGATCACGCGCACCGGGCCGGTACCGATCTTCTGGCCGATGGCGCGGCCGCTGGTCAGCACCGGGGCCGTGCCCTTGAGCTTGAAGCGCTGCTCGGCCTTGCCGGCCGACTGGCTCTTCACGGTTTCCGGGCGGGCCTGCAGGATGTAGATCTTGCCGTCCTTGCCGTCCTTGCCCCATTCGATGTCCATCGGGCGGCCATAGTGCTTCTCGATGATCATTGCGTAGCGCGCCAGCTCAGTCACGTCGTCATCGGTGATCGAGTAGCGGTTGCGCAGCTCGCCCGGCACGTCGACGGTCTTCACGCGGCCGGCTTCGCCCGGCTTGGTGAACTCCATCTTGATCAGCTTGGAGCCGATCGAGCGGCGGATGATCGGGTACTTGCCGGCTTGCAGCGTCGGCTTGAAGACGTAGAACTCATCCGGGTTGACCGCGCCCTGCACCACCGTTTCGCCCAGGCCGTAGCTGGAGGTGATGAAGACCACGTCGGGGAAGCCCGATTCGGTGTCGATGGTGAACATCACGCCGGAAGCGGCCAGGTCCGAGCGCACCATGCGCTGGATGCCGGCGGACAGCGCCACCACGTCATGGGCAAAGCCCTTGTGCACGCGGTAGGAGATGGCGCGGTCGTTGTACAGCGAGGCGAACACGTGCTTGATCTTGTCGAGTACGTCGTCGATGCCGCTGACGTTCAGGTAGGACTCCTGCTGGCCGGCGAAGGAGGCGTCGGGCAGGTCTTCGGCGGTGGCCGACGAACGCACCGCGAACGAGGCCTCGGCGCCTTCGCGCTCGGCCACGCGGGCATAGAACTCGCGGATTTCCTGTTCCAGGCGCGGCTGGAACGGCGCCGTGGCGACCCAGTTGCGGATCTCGGCGCCGGCCTCGGCCAGCGCCTTGACGTCGTCGACGTTCAGGGTCTTCAGGCGCTGCGAGATGCGCTCGGTCAGGTTGTTGTGGGCAAGGAAGTCGCGGAAGGCGAGCGCGGTGGTGGCAAAGCCGCCCGGAACCCGGACGCCGGCTTCCGCCAGCTGGGAGATCATCTCGCCCAGCGACGAATTCTTGCCGCCGACGATTTCCACGTCAGCCATGCGCAACTGCTCGAACGGCAGCACATAGGCGCCGTTATCTGCCTGGTTAGTCATGAGAGCCTCAAAACAAAGTAGAAAACTGGTTGCGCATGCCCGGTATGTTGTTGATGTTCTGTCCCCGGGCGGATCGCTTGGCTAAGCAACCCCGAACTGGCGCTGCGGACCTGGCGCTACGGCTCTCATCGCGTAGCGCGCATTGTCGACAATTCCGGGCGCGGTTTGTGGCGCGGGCCTGTTGCGGAGCGGGCCACCCTATGGAATTGCTTAGCGAAAAGATCGCCGCTATTCTACCGTGCTGCGCCGCACTTTTCTGCGGAAGATTCAATCTATTTATTCCACCCTCCCCATGTCCCAGCCAGAAGCGCCCGGAACGGCGACACCCGGGTCCCAGCCCGGAACGCAAGCCGAAACCCCTGCGGCGCCGGCGCCCCAGGCGGCCGAGCGCCCCGCGGTGCGCACCGTGTTTATCGTCTCGGATGGCACCGGCATCACCGCCGAGACCTTCAGCCATTCCATCCTGGCCCAGTTCGAGATGCGCTTCCGCAAGGTGCGCATGCCCTTCGTCGATACGCCGGAAAAGGCACATATTGCCGTCGGCAAGATCAACGAGGCGTTCCACAACGAAGGCGTGCCGCCGATCGTATTCACCACGCTGGTCAACCAGGAAGCGAACAAGGCACTGCGCCGCGCCAAGGCGATGATCCTGGACATGTTCCAGACCTTTATCGAGCCGCTCGAGAAGGAGCTGGGCCTGAAGTCCACCCACGCCATCGGCCGCTTCCACCAGAATGCGGACACCGAGGCCTACAAGAACCGGATCGAGGCGATCAACTTCTCGCTGGCGCATGATGACGGCCAGTCACACAAGAACCTGGAAGAAGCCGATGTGATCCTGGTGGGCGTGTCGCGCAGCGGCAAGACCCCGACCAGCCTCTACCTGGCGATGCAGTACGGGCTGAAGGCGGCCAACTATCCGCTGATTCCGGACGACTTCGAGCGCGGCCGGCTGCCGTCGGCGCTGTATGCGTTCAAGCCGAAGATCTTCGGCCTGTCGATCGACCCGCAGCGCCTGACCGAGATCCGCAACGAGCGCCGCCCCGGCAGCAAGTACGCCGCGCTGGAAAACTGCCGCTACGAGGTCAACGAGGCCGAGGCGATGATGCGCCGCGAAGGCATCAAGTGGCTGTCGTCGACGCACAAGTCGATCGAGGAGATCGCGACCACGATCCTGCAGGAGATCAAGGTCGATCGCGACAACTACTGAAGCAGGAAAAAAGAATGCGGCCGCACGGGCCGCTTTCTTTTGTTGGCCGCGCCGGCGCGCGGTCAGCCGGTGAGTTCAGCCGGCGCGCCGCTGGCGCACCGCCTCGAACAGGCAGATTGCCGTCGCCGCGGCCACGTTCAGCGACTCCATCCCGCCGGGTTGCGGAATGCCGACCTTGCGCGTGACATGGGCCATCCAGCCCTCGCTGACCCCTGCCCCTTCGTTGCCGACCACCCACGCCACCGGTCCGCGCAGGTCGGTATCGAACACCGCGGCCTCGGCGTGCGACGAGGTCGCCAGCAGCGGGATCGCCAGCCGCGGCGCCAGGGCCTCAAGCGTGCAATGCTCGACGATATTCAGGTGGAAGTTGGCGCCCATGCCGGCGCGCAGGGTCTTGACCGACCACGCGAAGGCACAGCCGGTGGCGAGGAAGGCGTCGCGGATGCCCGCCGCGGCCGCGCTGCGCAGGATCGAGCCGACATTGCCGGCGTCCTGCACCCCGTCCAGGATGATGCAGTCCTGCTCGATACGTGCTGGCAGGTGGCCCGCCGGGGTCTCGATCACCAGCATCAGGTCGATGCCGTTGACCACGCCGCTGATCTGCGTGAACAGCGCATCGGCCAGCACCACCACGCGCTCGCTGTCCACCTGGGCCAGCAGCGGCGCCACTTCGGCGTGGTCGTAGTGGCGCTCCGACACCAGGCAGGTCACGGGCTGGCCGCGCGCGGCCACGTAGGCCTGCGCCAGGTGCACGCCGTCGAGCAGCGACTGGCCGGCCTTGCGGCGCTGGTGCGTGGAACCGGCAAGCGCCTTCAGGTGCTTGAACAGCGCGTTGTCGCGCGAGGTGACGTGCTTCACGATGCTTCGGGGGGCAGGAAGGTGCCGAGCTGGGTGGCGGCCCCGGGCGCGGCACCGGTGAAGATGCCGGCGTCGGCGACCGCCATGTCTTGGGCCACCGGCGCGGCGGCGACCATGGCGGTAAACAGCGGCCGTTGCGCCAGCGCCTCGCGCACGGGCGCGAAGGAGCGGCGATGGTGCGGGGTCGCGCCGAATTCGGCCAGCGCCGCCATATGCTGCGGCGTGCCGTAGCCCACATGCGAATCGAAGCCGTACTGCGGATAGGCTGCGTGCAACTCCATCAGGGCGCGGTCGCGCGCCACCTTGGCCAGGATCGACGCCGCCGAGATCGCCTTGACCAGCGCATCGCCCTTGACGATGGCTTCGACCGGGTACGCGACCTGCGGGCAACGGTTGCCGTCGACCTGCACCAGGTCCGGTACCACGCCGCTGGCGGCCAGGCCCTGCACGGCACGCTGCATCGCCAGCATGCTGGCGTGCAGGATGTTGATGGTGTCGATTTCCTCGACCGTGGCGAAGGCGATATGCCAGCCCAGCGCGCGTTCGCAGATCTTCTCGTACAGCGCCTCGCGCCTGGCGGCGGTCAGGATCTTGGAATCGGCCAGGCCGCGGATCGGGCGTTTCGGATCGAGCACCACCGCGGCGGCATAGACCGGCCCCGCCAGCGGGCCGCGGCCCGCCTCGTCGACGCCGCACAGGCGCTGGATGGCGCCGGCGGCCGGCGCCAGGTCCAGTCCCAGCTGCGCAGAGGTTGCACTGCGGGCTGCATTGCGGCGTGCCATCAGACGGTCCCCCGGCTGCGCATCAGGTCGACCACGACATCGGCCGCCAGTTGCGCGGTGTTGCACTTGAGCGTCTCGTGCATGCGGGTGAAATGCTCGTAGAGGAAGGCGGTATTGCCTTCGTCGTTGAGCTGCAGCAGGGTCTCGCGCGCCAGCGCCTCGGGCGTGGCGTCGTCCTGCAGCAGCTCGGGCACGACAAAGCGCCCTGAAAGGATATTAGGCAATCCCACGTAGGGCAGATAACCCTGGCGCTTCATGATCTGCGCGGTCAGCCAGGGTACCTTGTACGAGATCACCATCGGCTTCTTGTACAGCGCCGCCTCGAGCGTGGCGGTGCCGCTCGCCAGCAGCACCACGTCGGCGGCTTCCATGGCCTGGTGCGACTTGCCGTCGACAATGGTGAGGCACAGTTCCGGATGCTGGTGGTGCAGGTCTTCGACGATGGCGCGCAGCGGCGCGCTGGCCGCCGGCAGCACGAACGCCAGCTTCGGGTCCATGCGCTGCATGCGAGCCATCGCCGCGAAAAAGGTGGCGCCGAGGTTGCGCACCTCGGACTGGCGGCTGCCCGGCAGCACCGCCACCACGCGATGCCCGGGCGGCAGCTTCAGCGCCGCGCGCGCGCCGGCCACGTCGGGCACCATCGGGATCACGTCGGCGAGCGGATGACCCACGTAGGTGGCCGGAATGCCGGCCCTGGCGTAGATCTCGGGCTCGAACGGGAACAGGCACAGGATGTGGTCGACCGCGCGCGCGATGGTGCGGATACGCCCGCCGCGCCAGGCCCAGATCGACGGGCTGACGAAATGCACCACCGGGATGCCGGCGCGGCGCAGCGGCACTTCCAGGCCGAAATTGAAGTCCGGGGCATCGACCCCGATAAAGCACAGCGGCGGCTCGGCCAGCAGCCACTCGCGCACCGCGCGACGCGTGGCGAGGATCTCGCGCAGCGAGCCCAGCACCTCGACATAGCCGTTGACCGACAGCGTTTCCATTGGCCAGCGCGAGGTGAAACCCTGCGCCATCATGCGCTTGCCGCCGATGCCGGCGTAGTCGACCGCCTCGCCGGTCTCGGCCAGGCGGGCCTGCAGCCCGCCCATCATCAGCGAGGCCAGAAGGTCGCCCGAGGCCTCGCCGGCCACCATGGCGATGGTGCCGCGCTTGCCCGCGGCGCTGCCGTTGCCCGCGGGCAGGTCCTTCCGAATCGCGGCGTCAGCCATGTGGGTCCGGCTCAGCGCACGATGCCGCGCTGGGTCGCGGCAAGGAAGTCGACAAAGGCCTGCAGCGGCGCCGCGGTGCCGGCATCCACCTGCGCCAGCAATGCGGAAATCTCGTTGCGCGCCTCGTCGAAGCTGAGGTCGGACTTGTAAAGCAGCTTGTAGGCCTGGCGCAGCGCGGCGATCTGCCCGGCGTCGAAGCCGCGGCGGCGCAGCCCTTCGACATTGATGCCGTGCGGCGTGGCCTTGTTGCCGCTCTTGTCGCTGGCCGCGATCACGAACGGGGGCACGTCCTGCACCAGCGCCGAGGCACCGCCCAGCATCGCATGGGCGCCGATGCGCACGAACTGGTGCACGCCGCTCATGCCGCCCAGGATGGCCCAGTCGCCGACCTCGACGTGGCCGGCGATCTGCGCGTTGCTGGAGAACACGGTGTGGTTGCCGACCATGCAGTCATGGGCGATATGGACATAGGCCATGATCCAGTTGTCGTTGCCGATGCTGGTCAGGCCGCGGTCCTGCACCGTGCCGGTGTGGATCGTGGTGAATTCGCGGATGGTGTTGCGGTCGCCGATCTCGAGCCGGGTCGGCTCGTTGCGGTACTTCATGTCCTGCGGCACGCCGCCGACCGAGGCATAGGGGCCGATGGTGTTGCCCGCGCCGATCGTGGTATGGCCCTCGACCGTCGTATGCGAGCCGATCCGGGTGCCGCTGCCGATCCGCACATTGGGACCGACGATCGAGAACGGGCCGACGCTGACGTCGGCGGCCAGCTCTGCCTTCGGGTCGACCAGTGCGGTGGGGTGGATTTGCGTCATGCGTACTGTCCTGTGATGGGTCTGGTGAAGGATGGGCCAATGCGCCGGGCAAAGGTTCCCGTCCGGGCCGTGCGCCCCCGCGGCGCGAAGGGGCGCGGGGGATGCGGCAGTCAGCCCGCGGCAGCGCCGCGGGCCGCGGGCGGCCTCACTCGGCCTGCTTCACGGTGCACATCAGCTCCGCCTCGCAGGCCACCTTGTCGTCGACCGTGGCGAACGCCTTGAACTTCCAGATGCCGCGGATATAGCGCTCGACCGTCACGTTCATGTGCAACTGGTCGCCCGGATACACCACCTGCTTGAAGCGGGCGCCGTCGATGCCGACGAAGTAGTACAGCGCGCCTTCCTTGCGCTCCATGTCGGCGCCGAAGGTCAGCAGGCCGGCCGACTGCGCCAGCGCTTCCAGGATCATCACGCCCGGCATCACCGGTTGCTCGGGGAAATGGCCCTGGAAGTACGGCTCGTTGATGGTGACGTTCTTCAGGGTCTTGATCCGCTTCTGCGCCTCGAACTCCAGCACGCGGTCGACCAGCAGGAACGGGTACCGGTGCGGCAACAGCTTGAGGATCTTGCGGATATCGATTTCGGCCGCGCTCATGATGATTTCTCTTTTAGTCTTGTGAGGGTTGGGACCCGGCGGCCTGGCCGCGCAGGCGGCGTTCCAGCGCCACCACCCGTTCGCGCAGCTTGCTGAGGCCGCGCACGATGGCTGCGTTGCGTTCCCACTCGCCATGCGGCAGGAACGGGAACACGCTGGTGAAATGGCCGCCGGGCTTGGTAATGGATTTGGTGATCGAGGTGCCGCCCGACACCGTGGTGCGGTCGGCAATGGTCAGGTGGCCGGCAAAGTTGGCCGCGCCGCCGATCACGCAGAAGCGTCCGATGCGCGTGCTGCCCGACACCGCGGCGCAGCCGGCGATGACCGTGTGCGCGCCGACCCGCACGTTGTGCGCGATCTGGACCTGGTTGTCGATCTTGCAGCCGTCCTCGATCACGGTGTCGGCCATGGCGCCGCGGTCGATCGCGGTATTCGCGCCGACCTCGACATCCTGGCCCAGCACCGCGCGTCCGGTCTGCGGGATCTTCACGTATTCGACGCCGGTCGCGCTGATGTCCGGCGCGAAGCCGAAGCCGTCGGCACCGATCACCACGCCGCTGTGCAGGATGGCGCGGGCGCCGACCACGCAGTGGTGGTAGACCGAGACATTGGCGTAGAGCAACGCATCGTCGCCGATCTCGGCGTGCGCGCCGACATAGCCGTTGGCCATGATGCGCACGCGCTCGCCCAGGCGCGCGCCGGCTTCGATGACCACGTTGGGGCCGATGTAGCACGAGGCCGGCACCACCGCGTCGGGCGCCACGGTGGCGCGCGCGTCGATGCCGGTGCGCGCATCGGTATTGGCGGCGCGGTCGAAACGCTGCGCCACGCGGGCAAAGCATACGTAGGGATTGCGCGCCACCAGCCAGTTGCGGCCGTCGGCCTTGCCCTCGGCGCGCACGCGCTCGAGGTCGGCGGCCGAGACGATCACGGCGCCGGCCTTGGCATCCAGCGCCTGCTGCAGGTAGAGCGGATTGGACAGGAACGAGAGCTCGCCCGGTCCGGCCTGGTCCAGAGGGGCCAGGCCGGTGATCGCCAGGTCGGGGTCACCCACAACCTGCGCGCCGTTCTCGGTGGCGAGCTGACCCAGTGTGGGTGTCTGCATGGCGGTACTTCCTGATGAATGAGCGAACGAAGGAACGAACGACGAAGCGGCGGCGGCTTACTTGCTGCCGGCGTTCAGCACCTTCATCACGTCGTCGGTGATATCGATGCGCGGATTCACGTACACCGCTTCCTGCACGATCAGGTCGTACTTGCGCTGTTCGGCGAGCTGGCGGATCACGCGGTTGGCGCGCTCCAGCACCTGGGCCAGTTCCTCGTTGCGGCGCTGGTTCAGGTCCTCGCGGAACTCGCGCTGCTTGCGCTGGAACTCGCGGTCCAGGTCAGCCACTTCGCGCTGGCGGCGCTGGCGGTCGGAATCGGCCAGCACGGCCGTGTCCTTGTCCAGCTTGTCGGCCATGCCCTTGATCTTCTGGGCCATGTCCTGCAACTCGCGGTCGCGCTTGGAGAACTCCTGCTCAAGCTTGACCTGGGCCGCCTTGGCCGGCTGCGAATCGCGCAGGATGCGCTCGGAATTGACCGCGGCGATGCGCGCTTCCTGGGCCGAGGCCGGCAGCGCGGCACACAGCGCCGCGGTGGCGAGCGCGGCGGCGCCCAGGGACTTGACCAGTTTGGATGTTGTAGTCATGAAAACAGATCCTTTTTCAGAATCAGAATGCCGTGCCGATCTGGAACTGGAAGCGCTGGACCTTGTCGTTGGTGTCGCGCCGCAGCGGGAAGCCCATGCTGAGCTTCAGCGGCCCGATCGGCGACAGCCACGACATGCCGAAGCCGGTCGAGTACTTCAGCTCGCTGAAGCTTAGCGGCTGGCCTTCCTGATAGACGTTACCGAAGTCGAAGAAGGTGAACAGGCGCAGCGTGCGGTCCACGCCCGAGCCCGGCAGCGGGAAGATGAACTCGACGTTGCCGATCATCTTGGAAGCGCCGCCCACCGGGTTGCCGTTCTGGTCCTTCGGGCCCAGCGTGCTGGTCTGGTAGCCGCGCACCGAGCCGATACCGCCGGCGTAGAAGTACTTGAACACCGGGAACGGCGTGTTGCCGTAGCCGTGGCCGTAGGCGATCTCGCCGTTCAGTGCCAGCGTAAACGCCTTCGAGATCGGGTAGAAGTACTGCTGCTGCACGCTGGCGCGGTAGTACTGGGTATCGCCGCCCGGCAGGCCGACTTCCAGGTTGGCCTGGGTGTACGGGCCCTTGGTCGGAACCAGCGCGCTGTCGCGGCGGTCGCGCGCCCAGCCGATCGTGAACGGGAAGTTGTTGATGCCGTCGCCAGAGTTCTTGCCGATCTGGTTCAGCCAGTTCTTGTACTGATTCGGCGTGTTGACCGAGGTGTACACCTGGGTGCGTTCGTAGCCGATGCCGAAGAACACGGTATCGACTTCCGAGAACGGCACGCCGAACTTGAAGCCGCCGCCGGCCGAGACGATCTTGTAGTCCTGGTCGCCGGTGTAGTACAGCGGGCGCGAGGTACGGTAGTAGATATCGGTCGAGCGGCTGATGCCGTCCACCGTGAAGTACGGGTCGTACTGCGTCAGCGCGATGGTGCGGAACGACTTGGCGGTGTTCACGTCCAGGCCCAGGCTGGTGCCCGAGCCGAACACGTTGTCCTGGCGCAGGCCGGCCTGCAGCACCAGCTTGTCGGTGGACGAGAAGCCCACGCCCAGGCTGATCTGGCCGGTCGGCTTTTCGGTCACGTTGACGTTCACATCGACCTGGTCGGGCGCGCCGGGCACGTCCTCGGTGGTGATGTTGGTGTCGGTGAAGTAGCCGGTACGGTTGATGCGCGCCTGCGACTGCTGCAGCTTTTCGCTGTCGAACCACGAGCTTTCCATCTGGCGCATCTCGCGCCGCACCACTTCGTCGCGGGTCTTGCTGTTGCCGACCACGTTGACGCGGCGCACGTAGACACGGCGGCCCGGATCGACCATCAGGGTCAGCGCGACTTCACGCTTTTCCTTGTCGATCTGCGGCTGCGGGTTGATGGTGGTGAACGCGTAGCCATAGGTGCCGAGCAGGTCGGTAATGGCCTTGGTGCTCTGCGTCAGCTTCTCGGACGAGAAAATATCGCCCTTCTTCAGCTGCAGCAGCTTTTCCATTTCGTCCTGCTTGCCCAGCAGCTCGCCGGCCAGGCGCACGTCGGACACCTTGTACTGCTCGCCTTCCTTGATGTTCAGCGTCAGGAAGATGTCTTTCTTGTCGGGCGTGATCGAGACCTGGGTCGATTCGATGGCGAATTCCAGGTAGCCGCGGTTCAGGTAGTACGAGCGCAGCGCTTCCAGGTCGGCGGTGAGCTTCTGCTTCGAGTACAGGTCGTTCTTGGTGTACCACGACAGCCAGTTGGGCGTGGACAGCTGCATCTCGTCGCGCAGCGTGCTTTCCTTGAAGGCCTTGTTGCCGACGATATTGATCTGGCGGATCTTGGCGACCGGACCTTCGTCGACGTTGAACACCACCGAGACGCGGTTGCGGTCCACCGGCGTGATCGTGGTCTGCACGTCGGCGGCATAGTAGCCGCGGGCGACGTACTGGCGCTTGAGCTCCTGCTCGGCCTTGTCGATCAGCGCCTTGTCGTAATAGCGGGCCTCGGCCACGCCGACCGCGCGCAGCGAGCGTCGCAGCGTGTCCTTGTCGAATTCCTTGATGCCAACGAACTCGAGCTGCGAGATCGCAGGGCGTTCCTCGACCTGCACCACCAGCACGCCTTCCTCGGCGCGGATCTGCACGTCCTTGAAGAAGCCGGTATTGTAGAGGGCACGGATGGCATCGGCGCCCTTGTCATCGGTGAAGGTTTCGCCGACGCGCACCGGCAGGTAGCCAAACACGGTACCCGGTTCGACGCGTTGCAGTCCCTCAACGCGGATGTCCCTGACGACGAACGGATCGGCAGCCCAGCCCGCCGGGCTCCAGGCTGCAATAACGGCACTCGCCAGCAAGCCCAGCGAAATGCGCTTATGTCTGATCAATGTTGATCCCCTCTTTGATTCCATCCAGGATTGCGCTCCGATGCCTCATTGGACTGCGCCTGGCAAATGGCGTCCCTGGCGACGGTGTCCGACGACACCACCACCCCTTGCCGACACACGTTTCTAGCCGTTCGCCAGAAACATTCGGCTGACGTCATTGAACAAAGCGAGCGAAGTCAGGAGCAAGATGCAGGCGATGCCAACCTTCTGCAGCATTGCCTGCCAGTGGTCTGGGACGGGCCGGCCAGTCAAAAATTCCACGCAATAATACAGCAAATGCCCCCCATCCAGAACCGGAATGGGTAACAAATTGAGTACGCCAAGACTAACGCTGACCAGCGCCAGGAAGCTGACAAAGGCTTGTACACCGAGGTTTGCTGCACGTCCGGCGTAGTCCGCGACGGTCAGCGGACCGCTCAGGTTCTGCAGCGATGCCTGCCCCACCAGCATCTTGCCCAGCAGCTTGAGCGACAGCGCGCTGGTATCCCAGACCTGCCCCGCGGCGCGCGCCAGCGCCTGGTCCGGCCGGTAGCGCACGGTCTCCATCTGCACCGCCTGGGTCAGCGCCGCGCCCAGCTTGCCAGTGGGCGCCGGCGCGCTGGCGCTGGCGTCCGTGGCGCCGTCGCGCGCAGCGGCGGTGTCGAGCGTCACCGGCACGTCCAGGCGCTGGCCGTCGCGTTCGATGCCCAGCGTCACGGCCTGGCCCGGCTGGCTGCGCACCGCCTTGATCAGCGCGCTGGCCTGCGTCAGCGGGCTGCCCTGCCAGGACACGATGCGGTCGCCCTTGCGCAGCCCGGCACGTTCGGCGGCCGAATCGGGCAGTACCTCGGTGATCGTCACCGGCCCGCCCTTCAGGTTCAGGCCAAGCGTGGCCAGCGGATCCTGCTCGGGATTGCCGCCGGTATTGGGCAGGCGCGGCAGCGTGACGTCGCGCTCGGCGCCGTCGGCGCCGCGCACGCGCAGCACCGCGCGCGCATCGCCGAAGCCTTCGGCAAACACCGCCATGCGCAGGTCGTTCCAGGAGCGGACCGGCTCGGTGTGGCCGTTGGCGGTCAGCGACAGCACCCGGTCGCCCTCGCGCACGCCGGCCTGCGCTGCCATGGTGCCGGCCGCGGGCGCCGCCACCACCGGCACGGGCTCGCGCATGCCGCCGGCGAACAGCGCGAAATACAGCACGATCGCCAGCGCGAAATTGGCCAGCGGGCCGGCCGCGACGATGGCGAAGCGCTTGCCCACCGGCTGGCGGTTGAAGGCACGCGGCAGGTCGGCCGGATCGATGGGAGTGTCGCGCGCGGGATCGAGCTCGCGCTCGTCGAGCATCTTGACGTAGCCGCCCAGCGGGATCGCCGCCACCGTCCATTCGGTGCGGTCGCGGCTTTTCGAGATCCAGCGCAGCAGCGGCCGCCCGAAGCCGATCGAAAAACGCAGCACCTTCACGCCGCAGGCGCGCGCGGCCAGGTAGTGGCCCATTTCGTGCACGTAGATCAGCACACACAGGGCAACGATGAAAGCGAGTACGGTTTGCATGGTGCGGGAGGTCGGTAAGATCGCTGGGCCGGCCTGCGCGGCCCCGGGGGACCGGCCGACGCAGCCGCTATTGTCGCAGATGCGGCAGACCGCCCCGCCGGATCAGCGGGCCGCGGCGCGCACGGTGACGCTGGCGCTGGCCGCCTCGCGCGCCAGCGCGTCGGCACCGAGCACGGCCTCGAGCGTATCGGCGGGGCCGTTCGGTGCGGCCTCGAGCACCTGGCGCACGATGCCGGCGATATCGGTAAAGCGCACGCGCCCGGCCAGGAATGCCTCCACCGCCACTTCATTGGCGGCATTGAGCACCGCCGGCGCCACCCCCGCCGCGCGCAGCGCGTCGAAGGCCAGCCCCAGGCACGGGAACCGCACCAGGTCCGGCTTCTCGAAATGCAGGCCGCCCGCGACGGTCAGGTCGAGCGGGGTCACGCCCGCGTCGATCCGCTCCGGGTAGGCCAGGCCATAGGCGATCGGGGTGCGCATGTCGGGGTTGCCCAGTTGCGCCAGCACCGAGCCATCGGCGTAGGCGACCATCGAATGCACGATGCTCTGCGGGTGGATCAGCACCTCGATGCGTTCTGGCGGGGCGCCGAACAGCCAGTGCGCCTCGATCACCTCGAGGCCCTTGTTCATCATGGTGGCCGAATCGACCGAGATCTTGCGGCCCATGACCCAGTTGGGATGGGCGCAGGCCTGGTCGGGCGAGATATCGTGCAGCGTGGCCGGGTCGCGCGTGCGGAACGGCCCGCCCGACGCGGTCAGCAGCACCCTGGCCACGCCGCGGCCGTAGCGCGGGTCGTCGGCGGGCAGGCACTGGAAGATGGCGTTGTGCTCGCTGTCGATCGGCAGCAGCGTGGCGCCGTGCTCGCGCACCGCGTCCATGAAGATGCGCCCCGACATCACCAGGGCTTCCTTGTTGGCCAGCAGCACGCGCTTGCCCGCGCGCGCCGCCGCCAGCGTCGGGCGCAGGCCGGCCGCGCCGACGATGGCGGCCATCACCGCATCGGTCTGCGCATCGGCGGCAATGGATTCCAGCGCAGCTTCGCCATAGCTGACTTCGGTCGGCACGCCGGCAGCGCGCAGCAGCGTTTCCAGCTCCCCCGCCGCCTCGGCCGTTCCGACCACGGCGCGTGCCGGGCGGAATTCGATGCACTGGTCGGCCAGCTTGCGCACCTGCCGATGGGCGCTGAGCGCATGCGCCGCGTATCGGCCGGGATGGCGCCGGATCACGTCGAGCGTGCTTTCTCCGATGGAGCCGGTGGCGCCCAGGATGGTGATGCGATGCATAGCAGACGGCTTCAGAGAAAAATCAGCATCAGGGCGGCCAGCGGGAATACCGGCAGCAAAGCGTCGATGCGGTCCAGCACGCCGCCATGGCCGGGCAGCAGCCGGCTGCTGTCCTTCTTGCCGACCTGGCGCTTGAGCAGGGATTCGAACAGGTCGCCCACCACGCTCGCCGCGACCAGCAGCGTGGTCAGCGCGGCGACGAAGCCCAGCCCGACGCGGTCGCCCATCGCCGAGAACCAGGTCGGGGCAAAGGCGTGGGTGGCGGCCAGCGCGAGGCCGATCGCCAGCGCCAGCACCCAGCCGCCGATGGCGCCTTCCCACGACTTGCCCGGGCTGATGCCGGGCGCCAGCTTGCGCCGGCCGATTGCCTTGCCGGTGAAATACGCGCCGATATCGGCGGCCCATACCAGCACCGCGGCGGTCAGCAGCACGCCGATGCCGGCGCCGCGCAGGATCATGGTGGCATGGGCAAACGCGGGCAGCATCACCAGCCCCAGCACCGCGCCCAGCGCGGTGAAGCCCGGGGTGGCGGCGCGCACGCCGCGCGCCAGCAGCACCACGGCCACGCCCCAGCACACCACCGCGGCCTCGAGCAGCCAGGTGGTGGCGTGGCGCTGCGGCAGGTCATGCCAGGTGATGGTGGCGATCAGGCAGGCCAGCGCATAGACATAGGGCCACGGCCCGCGCAGTCCGATCAGGCGGCCGAATTCCCAGCCGGCCAGCAGGACGATCACGCCGAGCAGTCCCGCCAGGCCCGCCGGCGGCGCCAGGAACAGGATCGGCAGGATCAGCAGCAACAGGCACAGGGCGGTGATGACGCGGGTGAGGAGCATGCGCTGCAGTCCCGTGAAAAGTTGGAGTGGCCTGGCTCAGGCCGTACCGGAAAGTCCGGGCGCGACCAGCTGCGCGCTGGTGCGGCCGAAGCGGCGTTCGCGCTGGCGGTACGAGGCAAAGGCCTTGTCGAGTTCCGCGGCGTCGAAATCCGGCCAGTAGACGTCGGTGAAGTACAGCTCGGAATAGGCGAGCTGCCACAGCAGGAAATTGCTGATGCGCTGTTCGCCGCCGGTGCGGATAAACAGGTCCGGCTCCGGCGCATAGGCCATCGCCAGGTGCGGGGCCAGCAGCGATTCGTCGATGGTTTCGGGATCGAGCATGGGCGAGCGCGCCAGCATCTTGCGCATGGCCTGCAGCAGGTCCCAGCGTCCGCCGTAGTTGGCGGCGATGGTGACGGTCAGGCCGGTATTGCCGGCGGTGCGTGCCTCGGCATCCTTGATCAGCCGCTGGATGCGCGGGCTGAAGCGGCTCAGGTCGCCCACCACCCGCAGCCGGATGTTGTTGGCGTGCATCTTCACCACTTCGCGCCGCAGCGACATCATGAACAGCCGCATCAGGAACGAGACCTCGTCGGCCGGACGGCGCCAGTTCTCGGAGCTGAACGCGAACAGCGTCAGGTACTGCACGCCCCGGGCGGCGCAGGCTTCCACCACCGCGCGCACAGCGTCCAGCCCGCGGCTGTGCCCCGCCACGCGCGGCAGGTGCCGCTGGGTCGCCCAGCGGCCGTTGCCGTCCATGATGATGGCAACATGCCTGGGCACGTAGGAAGTATCGGGTACGGCAAGCGTCGAGCTGATGTGCTGCATGGGCGTGAGACGGTCGCTGACAGACCCGGCAAGGCCGGGACGGGCGTCAGACCGTCATGATCTCCTTCTCTTTTTCGGCGACCATCTTGTCGATCTCGGCCACGTACTTGTCGGTCAGCTTCTGCACCTCGTCCTGGCCGCGGCGCTCTTCGTCCTCGGAAATGGTCTTGTCCTTGACCAGTTTCTTGAACTGCTCGTTGGCATCGCGGCGCAGGTTGCGCACCGCCACCTTGGCACCCTCGGCCTCGCCCTTCACGACCTTGGTCAGCTCCTTGCGGCGTTCCTCGGTCAGTGCAGGCATCGGCACACGGATCACTTCGCCCATGGTGGCCGGGTTCAGGCCCAGGTCGCAATCGCGGATCGCCTTCTCGACCGCGCCCACCATTTTCTTTTCCCACGGCTGCACCGTAATGGTACGGGCATCGGCCAGGCCGATCGCCGCCACCTGGCTGATCGGCACCATCGAACCGTAGTAATCCACCTGAACGTGGTCGAGCAGGCCGGTGTGGGCACGGCCGGTGCGGATCTTAGCCAGATCGGCCTTGAAGGCTTCGATCGACTTCTGCATTTTCTGCTCGACGCTCTTCTTTGTGTCGGCGACGCTCATTTTTACCTCCGGAAATCAGCCAACCAAGATCCCCTCTGGTGGGGATCGAAAATGAATCATTCTACTCTTTGCCCGGATGGATACCAGCACCGCGATGCGGCATCCGTTACCGGGCTCGCAGACGAGGTTCACACGTGCACCAGCGTACCCTCATCCTCGCCCAGGATGACGCGCTTGAGCGCGCCCGGCTTCACGATCGAGAACACCTTGATCGGCAGCTTCTGGTCGCGGCACAGCGCGAACGCGGTGGCGTCCATCACCTGCAGGTTGCGCGAGATGGCCTCGTCGAAGCTGATGGTGGTGTAGCGCGTGGCGCTCGGATCCTTCTTCGGGTCGGCGGTGTAGACGCCGTCGACCTTGGTCGCCTTCAGCACGATCTCGGCGCCGATCTCGGAGCCGCGCAGCGCGGCCGCGGTGTCGGTGGTGAAGAACGGGTTGCCGGTGCCGGCGGCGAAGATCACCACCTTGCCCTCTTCCAGCTGGCGGATCGCGCGCGGGCGGATATAGGGCTCGACCACCTGGTCCATGCGCAGTGCCGACTGCACGCGGCCTTCGATATTGGCGTGGCGCATCGCGTCCTGCAGCGCCAGCGCGTTCATCATGGTGGCCAGCATGCCCATGTAGTCGGCGGTGGCGCGGTCCATACCGGCAGCGCCGCCGGCGACGCCGCGGAAGATATTGCCGCCGCCGATCACCACCGCCACCTGCACGCCGAGCTTCACGATCTCGGCAATGTCGTTCACCATCGCCTCGATGGTGGAGCGGTTGATGCCGAAGGCATCGTCGCCCATCAGGGCTTCACCGGACAGTTTCAGAAGGACGCGCTTGTAGGCTGGCATGTTCACCCTCGGAAGGAACAGTTCGCTCGGTTGAGACGTCTCGGTCGAGACGACTCGGTTGAGACACACTGGGACGTATGTTTTGGCACCGGCGGCACGGGTCATCGTGCCGCCGGCAGGAGGAAAGCCGGTTTTCGGGGTGCCCCGGCCGGGACCGGACCACCGCGGAAACGGACTGCTGCAGTGCAACGCCGGCCGCGCCGTGCTGCACTACTTATGCAGAGGGGCACCTTGCGGCGCCCCTGCGGCATTATAGGCGCCCGGGCCGGCCACGACGGCCAGTCCCTGGCGCCCCGGACATCAGCCCTTCTGGGCAGCGGCCACCTGGGCGGCCACTTCAGCGGCGAAGTCGTCCTGCTTCTTCTCGATGCCTTCGCCCACGACGTACAGGGTGAAGCCCTTCACGGTCGTGTTGGCGGCCTTCAGCATCTGCTCGACGGTCTGCTTGTCGTTCTTCACGAACGGCTGGTTGAACAGCGAGACTTCCTTCAGGTACTTCTGCACCGAACCCTCGACCATCTTGGCGACGATCTCGGCCGGCTTGCCCGACTCGGCAGCCTTCTGCTCGGCGATGCTGCGCTCCTTGGCGATCAGGTCGGCGGGGACCTGCTCGGCCGACAGCGACACCGGCTTCATCGCGGCCACGTGCATGGCGACGTCCTTGGCGGCGGCTTCGTCGCCGTCGAACTCGACCATCACGCCGATGCGGGTGCCGTGCAGGTACGAGACCAGCTTGCCGCCATTGGCATAGCGCACGAAGCGGCGGATCGTCAGGTTCTCGCCGATCTTGCCGATCAGGGCGGTACGGGTGGCCTCAACGCTGACGCCGTCGATTTCCAGCGCCGACAGCGCGGCCACGTCGGCCGGGTTCTGCTTGGCGATCAGTTCGGCCACCTTGGCCGAGAAGGCCAGGAAGTCGTCGTTCTTGGAGACGAAATCGGTCTCGCAGTTCAGTTCGACCAGCACGCCGGTGGTGCCGTCGATGAACGATGCGACCACGCCTTCGGCGGTCACGCGCGAGGCGGCCTTGCTGGCCTTGTTGCCCAGCTTGACGCGCAGCAGCTCTTCGGCCTTGTTCAGGTCGCCGTCGGCCTCGGTCAGGGCCTTCTTGCATTCCATCATCGGCGCGTCGGTCTTCGCGCGCAGTTCTGCAACCATGCTTGCGGTAATTGCCGCCATTTGTCACTCCTTGAATGGTTCGCGCCGGCTGCCGGCAGTCGCCCGCGGCATCCGGTCGGTGGGTCTTCAGCGCACCCGCGGCAGATCTTGCCTGCGGCGGATGACAACAATTCAAATTCGAAAAAAGGGGGCGCCAGATGTGCCCCCTTTTTTTTGCCCTGCCGCCGAAGTACCCCGGCTTGCGCCCTGCGCGCTGCCCGGCGTGCCGGGCGGCAGGCGATGCCTGCCTTGTCGTGTGTTGACGTGCGCGCTATCGGGTTCCTTTCAGCAGCGGGCCGGGAGGCTATCAGCCTTCCTGCACTTCGACGAATTCGTCGTCGCCGCGGGCGGCTTCAACGACTTCCTGCACGGCATTGGCACGGCCTTCCAGGATGGCGTCGGCCACGCCGCGCACGTACAGGGCCACGGCCTTGCTCGAGTCGTCGTTGCCCGGGATCACGTAATCGATGCCTTCCGGCGAGTGGTTGGTATCGACCACGCCGATCACGGGGATGCCCAGCTTGTTGGCTTCGGTCACGGCGATCTTGTGGTAGCCGACGTCGACCACGAAGATCGCGTCAGGCACGCCGCCCATTTCCTTGATGCCGCCGATCGACTTTTCCAGCTTGATCATCTCGCGCTCGAACATCAGCGCTTCCTTCTTGCTCATGGTTTCCAGCGCGCCGGCTTCCTTGGCGGCTTCCATGTCCTTCAGGCGCTTGATCGAGGTCTTGACCGTCTTGAAGTTGGTCAGCATGCCGCCGAGCCAGCGGGCGTCGACGTAGGGCATGCCGGCACGGCCAGCTTCTTCAGCCAGGATTTCGCGCGACTGGCGCTTGGTGCCCACGAAAAGGATGGTGCCGCGATTGGCCGCCAGTTGACGCACGTACTTCATGGCGTCCTGGAACATCGGCAGCGTCTTTTCGAGGTTGATGATGTGGATCTTGTTGCGATGACCGAAGATGAAGGGGGCCATCTTCGGGTTCCAGAAGCGGGTCTGGTGGCCGAAGTGGCAACCGGCTTCCAGCATTTCGCGCATGGTCACGGACATGTAAATCTCCAAAGGGTTAGGTCTGAAGCCCGCCCCGACATTCCTGAAAAGGAACACCCCGGATAGGCGGGCCAGCGATTTCAAGCGACAGGAAAGGATCCTGCCAAAATAACCGACCTGGCCGGCGCAATTGCTGCGGCGCAACCAGATCAGCCCGCTATTCTAGCAACAAAACTAACGCTCGCTCAAGCCGGCCCGCCCTGTTCCGCCTCTGGCACCCCGCTCCGGGCGGCCCGGAACAGGCTGCGAGCCGGCCCCGATGGTGCGATAATCCCACATTGACCCAACGATTCCGGCGTGGCCAGTGGCCCCGCCATCACTTTTTCTGGCGACGCAGCATGAGCATTTACCTGAACACCGCCGAAGACATCGCCCACATGCGCGTGGCTTGCCGCCTTGCCTCCGAAGTCCTCGACTACATCACGCCCTTCGTGCAGCCCGGCGTCACCACCGGCGAACTGGACCGCCTGTGCCACGCCTACATGCGCGACGTGCAGGGCACCGTGCCGGCGCCGCTGAATTATGCGCCGCCGGGGTATCCGCCCTTCCCCGGCGCGATCTGCACCTCGGTCAACGACGTGATCTGCCACGGCATTCCCGGCGAGCGCGTGCTCAAGAGCGGCGACGCCGTCAACCTCGACATCACTGTCATCACCAAGGACGGTTACTACGGCGACACCAGCCGCATGTTCATCGTCGGCGAGGGCTCGATCCTGGCCAAGCGGCTGGCGCAAGTGACCTACGAGTGCATGTGGAAAGGCATCGCGCAGGTGCGCCATGGCGCGCGCCTGGGCGATATCGGCCACGCCATCCAGGTGCACGCCGAAGCCGCCGGCTACAGCGTGGTGCGCGAGTACTGCGGCCACGGCATCGGCAAGAACTTCCACGAAGACCCGCAGATCCTGCACTACGGCCGCCCTGGCACCGGCGCCGAGATCAAGGCCGGCATGATCTTCACGGTGGAGCCGATGATCAACGCCGGCAAGCGCGATATCCGCACCATGCCCGACCAGTGGACCGTGAAGACCCGCGACCGCAGCCTGTCGGCGCAGTGGGAGCACACGGTGCTGGTTACCGAGACCGGCTACGAGGTGCTGACGGTGTCCGCCGGCACCCCGGCCCCGCCGGCCTTCATCACCGATTCCGTGGCGGCCTGACGCCGCGCAGAAGCCAGGGGCGCCTGACCGGCGCCCTTCTTTTTCCAGCCGTGCCGACGAACCCTTCCGCCCTCTCCATGGACACCACGCCGGAACTGCTGCTGGCCGCGCGCGTGCGCGACCAGCTCAAAGCCGACAAGCAGGCGCTGTTTGCGGACTTCAACGCCAGCGCCAATGCCGGCACGCTGACCACGCGGCTGCGCCGCGCCGTCGATGCCGCGCTGGCAGAGGCCTGGCGCGGGCTGGCAATGCCCGCGGACGCGGCGCTGGTGGCGGTGGGCGGCTACGGCCGCGGCGAACTGTTCCCGTACTCCGACGTCGACGTGCTGCTGTTGCTGCCGGCCGAGCCCGACCGGGATACCGCGGGCAAGCTGGAACGCTTTATCGGCCTGTGCTGGGACCTGGGGCTCGAGATCGGCTCGGCGGTGCGCACGGTCGACGACTGCATCCGTGAATCGCGCCAGGACGTCACCATCCAGACCTCGCTGCTCGAGGCGCGCCTGCTGACCGGCAACCGCAAGCTGTTCGAGGCGCTGCGCAGCCGCTACCAGGCCGACCTGGACCCGGCGGCGTTCTTCCAGGCCAAGCTGCTGGAAATGCGCCAGCGCCACGCCAAGTACCAGGACACGCCCTACGCGCTCGAGCCCAACTGCAAGGAAAGCCCGGGCGGGCTGCGCGACCTGCAGGTGATCCTGTGGATGACCAAGGCCGCGGGCCTGGGCGACAGCTGGAAGGAATTGTTCGAGAAGGGCCTGCTGACGCAGCGCGAAGCACAGGAACTGGCCCGCAACGAGCGCCTGCTGAAGACCATCCGCGCGCGCCTGCACCTGGTCGCCGGGCGCCGCCAGGACGTGCTGGTGTTCGACCTGCAGACCGCGCTGGCCGAGGCCTTCGGCTACCGCCAAAACGCCCACAAGCGCGCCAGCGAGCAGCTGATGCGCCGCTACTACTGGGCCGCCAAGGCGGTGACCCAGCTCAACAGCGTGCTGCTGCTCAATATCGAGGCGATGCTGTTCCCGAGCGAGTCGCAGGTGACGCGCGTGCTCAACGAACGCTTCGTTGAGCGTCAGGGCATGCTCGAAATCACCAGCGACGACGTCTACGAGCGCGACCCGCACGCCATCCTGGAAACCTTCCTGCTGTACGAGCGCACGCCCGGCGTGAAGGGGCTGGCGCCGCGCACGCTGCGCGGCCTGTACAACGCGCGCACGGTGATGGACGCGCGCTGGCGCAACGATCCCGAGAACCGCCGGCTGTTCCTGGCCATCGTGCAGGAACCGCAGGGCATCACCCACGCGCTGCGGCTGATGAACCAGACCAGCGTGCTGGGCCGCTACCTGATCAACTTCCGGCGCATCGTCGGGCAGATGCAGCACGACCTGTTCCACGTCTACACCGTGGACCAGCACATCCTGATGGTGGTGCGCAACATGCGCCGCTTCGCCATCGTCGAGCACACCCACGAGTTTCCGTTCTGCAGCCAGCTGATGGCCAGCTTCGACAAGCCCTGGGTGCTGTGGGTGGCGGCGCTGTTCCACGATATCGCCAAGGGCCGCGGCGGCGACCATTCGCGGCTCGGCACGGTCGATGCGCGCCGCTTCTGCCGGCAGCACGGCATTGCGCGCGAGGACGCCGACCTGATCTGCTGGCTGGTCGAGCACCACCTCACCATGAGCCACGTCGCGCAGAAGCAGGACCTGACCGATCCGGACGTGGTCCACGCCTTCGCCGAAGTGGTCGGCAGCGAGCGCTACCTGACCGCGCTCTACCTGTTGACCGTGGCCGATATCCGCGGCACCAGCCCCAAGGTGTGGAATGCCTGGAAGGGCAAGCTGCTGGAGGACCTCTACAACATCACGCTGCGCGTGCTGGGCGGAGCGCGCGTGGACTCGCATTCGCTGTGGTCGCAGCGCAAGCAAGACACCATCTCGGAACTGCGCCTGAAGGCGTTCGATCCGGCGCTGGGCAAGTCGCTGTGGGCACAGCTGGACGTGGCCTTCTTCCTGCGCCACGATTCGCACGATATCGCCTGGCTGACGCGCCACCTGTACAACAAGGTCGACAGCCCGGTGCCGGTGGTCAAGGCGCGCGTGTCGCCGGCCGGCGAAGGGCTGCAGGTGGCGGTCTACATCAAGGACCAGCCCGACCTGTTCGCGCGCATCTGCGGCTATTTCGAGCGCAAGGCGTTCTCGATCCAGGACGCCAAGATCCACACCACGCGCCACGGCTACGCGCTCGATACCTTCCAGGTCACCGACCCCGGCATGGCCGGCGATGGCGGCAATTACCGCGACATCATCGCGCTGGTCGAGCACGAGCTGTGCGAGCGGCTGCGCCTGCAGGGCGCGCTGCCCGAGCCCACGCAGGGGCGGCTGTCGCGCCAGTCGCGCAGCTTCCCGATCAAGCCGCGCGTCGACCTGCGCCCGGACGAGCGCGGCCAGTATTACCTGCTGTCGCTGTCCGCCAACGACCGCACCGGCCTGCTGTACGCCATCGCCCGCGTACTGGCACGGCATCGCGTGTCCGTGCACACGGCACGCATCAACACCTTGGGCGAACGCGTCGAAGACGTGTTCCTGGTAGACGGCAGCCGCCTGGCCGCCGACAACCGATTGCAGATTCAGCTTGAACAGGACTTGCTCGCCGCTCTCGCCATCTGAGGCGGGCGGGCAGCATCAACATATGACCGACAGCAATTCGCCGAAGCGCAAGACGCTAGGCATCAAGGCCGCCAGCGATACCGGCACGCCCGCGCGCAAGGGCGGCACCCGCCCCGTGCGCGTGTCCGACCTGAACCGCAAGCGCGTGCAGTCCGTTTCCGAGGGCATCAAGCGCGCCCAGCAGCGTGCCGGCGGCAAGACCGGTGCCAGTGGTGGCCAGGGCGAAGCGCCAGCGCAGCCCCGCCAGGCGCGACCGCGCCGTGCGGATGCTGGCGAAGCGCCTCCGCGCCGCTACGGCGACGACGAAACCCGTTCGCGCCGCCATGGCGATGATCGCGGCGAAGCGCGCCCGCGTCGCTTCGAAGGCAGCGAATCGCGTCCGCCGCGACGCTTCGGCGACGATGACAACCGTCCGCGCCGCACTGGCGATGATCGCGGCGAAGCGCGCCCGCGTCGCTTCGAAGGCAGCGAATCGCGTCCGCCGCGACGCTTCGGCGACGATGACAACCGTCCGCGCCGCACTGGCGATGACCGCGGCGAAGCGCGGCCGCGACGCTTCGAAGGCAGCGAGTCGCGTCCGCCGCGACGCTTCGGCGACGATGACAACCGTCCGCGCCGCACTGGCGATGACCGCGGCGAAGCGCGGCCGCGACGCTTCGAAGGCAGCGAATCGCGTCCGCCGCGACGCTTCGGCGACGACGACAACCGTCCGCGCCGCACTGGCGATGACCGCGGCGAAGCGCGGCCGCGACGCTTCGAAGGCAGCGAATCGCGCCCGCCGCGGCGCTTCGGCGACGACGACAACCGTCCGCGCCGCACTGGCGACGATCGCGGTGAAGCGCGACCGCGCCGCTTCGAAGGCGCTGACACCCGCCCGCGCCGCTTTGTCGACGATGACAACCGCCCTCGCCGCTTCGAGAACGCCGACTCCCGTCCGCGCCGCTATGGCGATGACGACAAGCGCCCGCGCCCCGCGCCGTCGGGCGAGCGCCGCCGCGAAGGCACGGCGCCGGCACGCCGCTTCAGCGACGCGGCCGACCGTATCCGCACCGCCGGTCCGGCACGCCAGCACGCGCCGGCCGCGCGCCAGGACAAGCCTGCCCCGGTCCGCGAGGAGTCCACCCACGACGACGGCCTGGTACGACTGTCCAAGCGCATGTCCGAGCTTGGCCTGTGCTCGCGCCGCGAAGCGGACGAATGGATCCCGCGCGGCTGGGTGCTGGTCGACGGCAAGCCCGTGACCGAACTCGGCAGCCGCATCCGACCCGACGCCGAGATCGAGATCCTGCAGGAAGCGCGTTCCGAACAAGGCGAGCGCGTCACGGTGCTGCTGAACAAGCCGGTAGGCTACGTTTCGGGCCAGGCCGAGGACGGCTACGAGCCCGCCGCGGCGCTGTTTGTCCCCGAGAACCAGTGGGAAGGCGACCCCACGCGCAAGCGCTTCGCGCCGTGGCAGCGCAAGAACCTGGCGCCGGCCGGCCGCCTCGATATCGACTCCACCGGCCTGCTGGTGCTGACGCAGGACGGCCGCGTCGCGCGCGCGCTGATCGGCGAGGATTCGACCGTCGAGAAGGAATACCTGGTGCGCGTGGTCTGGCATTCGCCGCACGGGCCGGTCGAGCGCAACATCAGCGCCGAATTCCCGGCCGACGACCTGGAACTGCTGCGCCACGGCCTGTCGCTGGACGGCGTGCCGCTCAGGCCGGCCAAGGTCAGCTGGCAGAATGAAGAGCAGCTGCGCTTCGTGCTGCGCGAGGGCCGCAAGCGCCAGATCCGCCGTATGTGCGAACAGGTGGGGCTGCAGGTGGTGGGCCTCAAGCGCGTGCGCATGGGACGCGTGGTGCTGGGCGACCTGCCGCCGGGCAAGTGGCGCTTCCTGGGGCAGTTCGAGAAGTTCTGATAAAAAAAGCGGCCGTGATGGCCGCTTTTTCTTTGAGGGGTCTGATTAGTCGTCGCTGTTCGCCGGCAAATCCGGAAACAGCACCTCGGTAAACCCGAAGTTCGAAAAATCCTTGATCCGCATCGGATAAAGGATTCCCTGCAGGTGGTCGCACTCATGCTGCACCACGCGCGCATGGAAGCCTTCGGCCACGCGTTCGATGCGGTTGCCCATCAGGTCGTAGCCGCTGTACTTCAGCCGCAGGTGCCGCGGCACCACGCCGCGCAGGCCTGGCACGGACAGGCAGCCTTCCCAGCCGTCCTCCATCTCGTCGGACTGCATTTCCAGCACCGGGTTGATCAGCACCGTCTTGGGCACGGTTGGCGCATCCGGGTAGCGCGGATTGCGGTCGAAGCCGAAGATCACCACCTGCAGGTCCACGCCGATCTGCGGCGCGGCCAGGCCCGCGCCGTTGGCGTGGTCCATGGTGTCGAACATGTCTTCGATCAGCGTGCGCAGCTCCGGCGTGTTGAAGCGCTCCACCGGCCGCGCCACCTGTAGCAGGCGCGGATCGCCCATCTTGAGAATCTCGCGGATCATGGTTCCGTTCCCCCGGTTATTCCTCGGCCGGCGCGGCGCCGGCTTGCGCCAAAAGCGCCAGCATGCCGGCCTCGTCCAGCACCGGCACGCCCAGCGCCTCGGCCTTGTCGAGCTTGCTGCCGGCCTCGGCGCCGGCGACCACGTAGTCGGTCTTCTTCGACACCGACCCGGCCACCTTGGCGCCGGCGGCTTCCAGCAGTTCCTTGGCGTCTTCGCGCGACAGCGTCGGCAGCGTGCCGGTCAGGACAAAGGTCTTGCCCGACAGCGGCGCCGGCGCCTTCGCCATCGGCTCGCTTTCCGGCCAGTGTACGCCCGCGGCGCGCAGTTGCTCGATGACCTCGACGTTGTGCGGCTCGGCGAGGAAGTTGGCGATCGACTGCGCCACCACCGGGCCGACGTCGTTGACCTCGAGCAGCGCGGCCTCGTCGGCCGCCATCAGCGCGTCGAGCTTGCCGAAGTGACGGGCCAGGTCCTTGGCGGTGGCTTCGCCGACGTGGCGGATGCCGAGCGCGAAGATAAAGCGGTTCATGGTGGTCGCGCGCGACTTGTCGATTGCCGTCACCAGGTTGGCGGCCGACTTGTCCGCCATGCGCTCGAGCGCGGCCAGCTTGGCCACGCCGAGCTTGTACAGGTCGGCCGGCGTGCGCACGATGCCCTGGTCGACGAGTTGCTCGACCAGCTTGTCGCCCAGGCCCTCGATATCCATGGCGCGCCGCTGCGCGAAATGCAGCAGCGACTGCTTGCGCTGCGCCGCGCAGATCAGGCCACCGGTGCAGCGGGCAATGGCCTCGTCCTCGAGCTTCTCGATATGCGAGCCGCACACCGGGCAGGCGGTCGGCATCACGAAGGCGCGGGCATCGGCCGGTCGCCGCTCGGTCACCACCGCGACCACTTCCGGGATCACGTCGCCGGCGCGGCGCACGATCACGGTGTCGCCGACATGCACGTCCTTGCGCCGGATCTCGTCCTCGTTGTGCAGCGTGGCATTGGTCACGGTGACGCCGCCGACGAACACCGGCCTGAGCCGCGCCACCGGCGTGATCGCGCCGGTGCGGCCGACCTGCACCTCGATGTCCTCGATGATGGTGGTCATTTCCTGAGCCGGGAACTTGTGCGCCAGCGCAAAGCGCGGCGCGCGCGAGACAAAGCCCAGGCGCTCCTGCTCGGCCAGCGCGTTGACCTTGTAGACCACGCCGTCGATGTCGTAAGGCAGCGCGTCGCGGCGCTTGCCGATATCGCGGTAGAAATCGAGCAGCCCCTGCGCGCCCTTCACCACCGCACGGTCCTTGCACACCGGCAAACCCAGCGCGGCAAAGCCGTCGAGCATGGCGCTGTGGGTCGGCGGCCGCTCCACGCCCTGCAGCTCGCCCAGCCCGTAGGCGAAGAACGACAGCGGACGCCGCGCGGTGATGCGCGGATCGAGCTGGCGCAGGCTGCCGGCGGCGGCATTGCGCGGGTTGACGAAGGTCTTCTCGCCGGCCTCGGCCTGGCGTGCGTTGAGCTGGTCGAAGTCGCGGCGGAACATGAAGACCTCGCCGCGCACCTCCAGCACCGCGGGCGCCTGGCCGCGCAGCTTCAGCGGAATCGCCTTGATGGTGCGCACGTTGACGGTGACGTCCTCGCCGGTCTCGCCATCGCCGCGCGTGGCGGCCTGCACCAGGCGGCCGTCTTCATAGCGCAGCGACATGGCCAGGCCGTCGAACTTCAGCTCGCACGCGTATTCGACCGCGTCGGCGGCGCTGAACAGGTCGGCCTCGCCTGCCGCGGGCGCGCTGCGTCCCAGCCCCTGCGCGCAGCGGCGGTCGAAGTTCAGCACGTCATCGTCGGCGAAGGCGTTGTTGAGCGACAGCATCGGCACGCGGTGCCGCACCGAGTCGAACGCCGCCAGCGGCTCGCCGCCCACGCGCTGCGTGGGCGAGTCCGGCGTCTGCAGCTCGGGATGCTCGAGCTCCAGCGCCATCAGTTCGCTGAACAGCGCGTCGTATTCCGCATCGGGAACGGTGGGCGCGTCCAGCACGTAATACTGGTAGTTGTGGCGGTCCAGCTCTTCGCGCAGCCAGGCCACGCGGCTGGCTGCGGCGTCGGCCGGCAAGGCGCCGGCGGGCGCGGAGGCATCTGCCTGCGCGCCGCGGTGTTTTGCGGTCATGGCAGGCTCCGGCTAGTTGCTGAACAGGCGCAGCGCCACCGGCGAACCGGCCGGCATGCCGCGCGCTTCCAGCTTCTGGTACAGCGCCTCGAGCTGGTTGAAGATGGCGACGAACGAGGCTTCGGTCAGCGGCCGCATATTGTCGTCGACCAGTTGCGCGCCCATGCGCTGCGCCAGCGTATGGCCGTACTCGCACACGGTCTTGAACGGCTTGGCGCCCTGGTCGGCCACCGGCACGTCGAGCAGCAGGGTGATCTGGCGGCCGGCCTTGACGGTGAGGTCGTCGCGCAGGAAGTTGGTGTCGCCGAACTGCAGCGTGAACAGCGGGCGCTGCACGCCCTCGGCATTGGCCTGGTAGCGGATAAAGCGGGTGCCGTCACGCGACAGCACCAGGCCGTCCTGTGTCGCCACGTTCTGCACGTAGGCGGCCGACCACGGCGCGCCGTCGGAGATCACGTTGACGCCCAGCTGCACGTCGCAGGCGGCGGCAAAGGCGTCGAGCTCGCGCGCGTTGGCGACGGTCTCG
This sequence comes from Cupriavidus nantongensis, assembly GCF_041726985.1. Taxonomy (GTDB): domain Bacteria; phylum Pseudomonadota; class Gammaproteobacteria; order Burkholderiales; family Burkholderiaceae; genus Cupriavidus; species Cupriavidus nantongensis_A. The sequence continues at coordinate 1,856,948 of NZ_CP168303.1, forward strand.
CCCATGTCCGGCAGGTCGGCCGAGGCGTCGAGCGACTCGGCCAGCGACTCGACCGCGGTGATGAATTCGGAGAACTCCAGCGCGTTGAGCGGGCCGCCGCGGTTGGCCAGCTGCACGCCGACCTGCAGGTCTTCGTACTGATGGCCCGCGGTGACCGGCTCCCATGCGTTGGCTTCGGCACGCAGGCCTTCGATGTGGACCGGCTTGGTGCCGGCGCGGCGCAGCCGGCCAGTCAACGGCAGGATGCGGTCGCCGGAGGCCTTGCGTTCCAGGTGCAGCGGCACGATGCAGTCGATCAGCGGATCGACGACTGCGGGCGCGGGCTGGCCGTCCGGTACCGCAGCGACCGGAGCCGGTGCAGGCGCCGGCGCAGGCGCTGGCGTGGGTGCGGCAGCTGGCACCGGCGCCGGCGCCACCGCGATAGCGGCATCCGCCTCATCCTCCGACGCGCGCGACGCCGCGGCCCCGACCGCGACTTCCTCGGCGACGGCTTCGTCGGCATCGGCGCTGCTCGCTGCCGCGGCCGCGGCCGCAGCGGCGTGGTTGTTGTCGGCCACGGCGGCACCCGCGCTGCCCTGTGCCTGCGACAAGGTGGGCTCGCGCCGCGGCGGCTGCTCGGCGGCGGCTTCGTGCAGGCGCGCGGCGGTTTCCGGCGCGGTGCTCTGGCCGACCACCGGCTCGCGCATCGGCGGCAAGTCGTCTTCGGGCCGCAGCTCGCGCGGGCGGCGCGCCTTGCGGATCTGCCACTGGTTGTAGCCGAACACCAGCACCACGAAAACCAGGCCCGCGACGATCAGCGCGGTCTGCAGGTCCATGTTGAGTTTCATGCTGCCTCCGCCATCGACACCGCAGCATCCATATCCACCGCCACGATCCGGGAAACGCCCTGCTCCTGCATGGTCACGCCAATGAGTTGATGAGCCATTTCCATGGCGATCTTGTTATGTGAGATGAAAACGAATTGGGTCTTGTCCGACATCCGCGCCACCATATTGGCGTAGCGCTCGGTATTGGCGTCGTCCAGCGGCGCATCCACCTCGTCCAGCAGGCAGAACGGCGCCGGGTTCAGCTGGAACATTGCAAACACCAGCGCGATCGCGGTCAGCGCCTTCTCGCCGCCCGACAGCAGGTGGATGGTCGAGTTCTTCTTGCCCGGCGGCTGCGCCATCACCTGCACGCCGGCATCGAGGATTTCCTCGCCGGTCATGATCAGGCGCGCCTGGCCGCCGCCGAACAGCGACGGGAACAGCTCGCCGAAATGGTGGTTGACCTGGTCGAAGGTGCCCTGCAGCAGCGCGCGGGTTTCCTGGTCGATCTTGGCGATCGCGTCCTCGAGCGTGCCGATGGCGTCGTTCAGGTCGGCCGACTGCGCGTCGAGGAAGGTCTTGCGCTCGCGCGCCGCGGCCAGTTCGTCGAGCGCGGCCATGTTGACCGGGCCCAGAGCGTTGATGGCGTTGTTGATGCGCGTGACTTCGCCCTGCAGGTAGGACGGCTTCAGGTCGCCGGTCAGCTTGTCGGCCAGCGCGGCCTCGTCCACCTCGGCGGTGGCCAGCTGCTCGCTGAACTGTTCCTGGTTCAGGCGCGCCGCCTGTTCCTTGAGCTGCAGTTCGGTGATGCGGTCGCGCAGCGGCTGCAGGCTGCGCTCGGCGGCCAGGCGCTGCTCGTCGTGCTGGCGCAGCTGCGCCGACAGCGCATCGAGCTCGGTGCGCGCGATGGTCAGCTTCTCTTCCTTCTCGGCACGGCGCTCGAGCGCTTCCTGCAAGCCGGTGTGCGCGGTCTGCTCGTTGATGGTCTCGAGTTCGGCGCGGGCGTTCTCGAGCGATTCGGCGATGCGCTCGGCCTGGTCCGCCGCCACCTGGATATTGCGGCGCAGCTCGTCGATGCGGCTGGCCAGGTTGCGCTCGGCAAACAATGCTTCCTGCGCGGCGCGCTCGAGGTCGCGCAGCTGGTGGCGCGCGCCGGAGAGCTTGCTGTCCAGCGCCTCGAAGGCCATCTGCTGGTCTTCGTGGGTGGCCTGCATCTCGGCCAGCGCGGCGTCGTGCTGCTCGAAGCTGGCTTCGGATTCGGCGCGGATGGCGCGCTGCTCTTCGATCTGCGCGTGGATTTCTGCCAGTTCCTCGCGGATCTGGCCGCTGCGGGCGGCATAGCGCTCCATCGCCTGCGACAGCTTGAGCACGTCCATCTGCAGCGCATGCACGCGGCGGGTGGCCTGCTCGGCGCGGGCACGGGCGTCGCCCAGCGCCTGGCTGGCCTGGGTGTAGGCCGCTTCGGCGCGCACCGCTTCGGTCTTGGCTTCGTCGGACAGCAGCAATTGCGCGCGCGCCTGCTTCTGCAGGTTCTCGATTTCCTGCTCGCGCGCGAGCATGCCGGCCTGCTCGGAATCGGCGGCGTAGATCTGGATGGCGTTGCGGCCCACCAGGTGGCCTTCGGCGACCACGAACGAGGCGCCGTCGGGCAGCGTGTTGCGCGCGGCCAGCGCCTGCGCCATGTCGGTAGCGACATAGACGTCGGCGAGCCAGTCCTGCATCACCGCGCGGATGCCGGGCTCGGTGATCTGCACCAGCGCCATCAGCGGGCGCAGGCCGGCGGGCGTTTCCAGCGGACGGGCCGCGGCAGGCGGCGAGTAGAACGCCAGCTTGGCCGGCGGCGCGTCGGACAGGAAGGCCTTGACCCAGTCCAGGTTCGACACTTCCAGCGCGGCCAGCTTCTCGCGCAGCACGGATTCGAGCGCGTTTTCCCAGCCCGGCTCGATATGCACCTTCTTCCATAGCCGCGGCAGCTCGGCCAGTTCATGTTTGGCCAGCCAGGGCTGCACCTTGCCGTCGGTCTGCACGTTTTCCTGCAGCTGGCGCAGCGCCGACAGGCGCGCCTCGAGCGTGGCGATGGCGGCGGCTTCGCTGTGCACGCGCGCCTGCGCGGCGCGGCGCGCTTCGTCCAGGCGCGGCACGTTCTCTTCGGCGTCGGCGAGCACCGCCTGGGCTTCCTCGACCAGCGCCTCCTGCTCGGCCAGCTCGGCGCGGGCCTGCTCCAGGCGGGTCTCGTCGGGACGGTCCAGGCCCTTGTCTTCGGCCGACAGCCGTTCGCGCCGCTGCTCCAGCTGCTGCAGCATCTGGTCGGCGCTGCGCTGCTGAGCGGCCTCAAGCTTCAGCGCCTGCTCGGCCTGCATGATGCCGGCGCGCTGCTCGTTGAGCAGTTGCTGGGCGTCGCGCCACTGCGCTTCCAGCGTCGGCAGCTCGTCGTTCTGCTGCGCTACGGCCTCCTGCGCCTCGACCGTGCGGCCTTCGGCAACGGCCAGGTTTTCCTCGGCCTGCGCCAGTTCGTCGGTGGCCTGTTCGGCCTTGGCCTGCCACTGCTCGCGCTGCGCGGTCAGCGCGGCGATCTGGGCCTGCACGCGGTTGCGCGATTCCACCACGTAGCGGATCTCGGCCTCGAGCTTGCTGACCTCGGCATTGGCTTCGTACAGCGCACCCTGGGCCGCGTGCATGCCATCCGATGCGGCATAGTGCGCGGCGCGCATGGTCTCCAGCTCGGCCTCGACATGGCGCAGCTGCGCGGTCTGCGCTTCCAGGTCGATCTGGGCCTGCTCGATCGCACGTTGGTGACGTTCCTGCTCCTGCTGGGCCTCGCGCTTGCGCAGCAGCCACAGCAGGTGCTGCTTCTCTTCGCCGTCTGCCTGCAGCGTCTTGAAGCGCTGCGCCACCTCGGCCTGGCCCTCGAGTTTTTCCAGGTTGCTGCCGAGTTCGCGCAGGATGTCCTCGACCCGGGTCAGGTTTTCGCGGGTGTCGGACAGGCGGTTCTCGGTCTCGCGGCGGCGCTCCTTGTACTTGGATACGCCCGCCGCCTCTTCTAGGAAGATGCGCATGTCATCGGGCTTGGCCTCGATGATGCGCGAGATCATGCCCTGGCCGATGATGGCGTAGGCGCGCGGGCCCAGGCCCGTGCCCAGGAAGATGTCCTGGATGTCGCGCCGGCGCACCGGCTGGTTGTTGATGTAGTAGGACGAGGTGCCGTCGCGGGTCAGCACGCGCTTGACCGCCACTTCGGCGTACTGGCTCCACTGGCCCGCGGCGCGGCCTTCGGCGTTGTCGAACACCAGTTCGACGCTGGCGCGGCCGGCCTGCTTGCGCGCGGTCGAGCCGTTGAAGATGACGTCCTGCATCGACTCGCCACGCAGCTCGGACGCGCGTGATTCACCCAGCACCCAGCGCACCGCATCGATGATGTTGGATTTGCCGCAGCCGTTGGGACCGACGATGCCGACCAGTTGGCCCGGCACCTGGAAATTGGTGGGATCGACGAATGACTTGAAGCCCGCCAGTTTGATCGAGGATAGTCGCACGGTTTCTCGTGTGGTATCGGCCACTCCGGCAGCAAAGCGGGGGCGGCCTGGTATCGGGTATCGGGGCTATTGCACGGTTCGGAAATGCCGGGCTGCGCGGGGACCGGCGCGGCGTGACGCCAGCACCTCAAAACACCCCTCCAGCCCGAGAATTGGGGCTAATCATACCATCGCAGATGCCTTCGCCGGCCCGTTTGGGGTCCTTCCGGGGGCGGCGCCCGGTGGCGGAATTCCTTTGCCTTTCCGACCCTTACAAGAGGTTTCGCAAGCACTTTGGCAAGCCGGGCGCGGGCAGCCAGCCACCCTTGCCGCGTGACGCACCGGAAACTAATCAGGGTAAATGCTAGTCTCTGCTCTGTCGGCGTGATGCCGGATGCGCTCCGGTCCCACGCACCATGAACGCCCCCGCAGCCTTTTCGCAGCCGTTCGCCCGCCTTTGGGCGAGCCAGGAGGACAGAGCATGAGTGAATCGTCAGCGGCCGCCCGGCCGTGGTCTGTCAGCGACATCCGATACGAGGCGATCGACGTCGCGCGCGTGCGCGGCGACCGCGACCTGTTCTACCTGCTGGTGTCGGCCTCGTTCATCGAGAGCGGCTCCGACACCTATGCCGGCAACCTGGCCACCTATTACGCCCGCGTGCCCGAAGCCGCCGGCTGGCTGTCCGAGCACTGGGAGGCCGAGGAGCTGCAGCATGGCCTGGCGCTGCGGCGCTATGTCGAGCATGTCTGGCCGGAATTCGACTGGGAGCGCGGCTATGCGCGCTTCTTCGACGAGTACAGCCAGACCTGCTCGATCGACCAGTTCGAGCCCACCGAGGCGCTCGAGATGGCGGCCCGCTGCGTGGTCGAAACCGGCACGGCGGCCTACTACCGGGCGCTCGAGCAGGCCAGCGACGAACCGGTGCTGCGCGACCTGACGCGGCGCATCTCCAATGACGAGGTGCGGCACTACAAGCACTTTTTCCACTTCTTCAACCGCTTCGCCGAGGCCGAGCGCCTGGGCCGGCTGCGCGTGCTGGGCGCGCTGGCGCGCCGGCTGCTGGAGATCAAGAACGAGGACGCGGCGATCGCGCTGCGCAACGTGCTGCGCATGGAACGCGGCGTCGAGTCGGTGCCCGAGGCGGAGGTGCGCGCGCTCAATACGCGGGTGTCAGGCGTGATCCGCCGCAACATCCCGATCGAGATGACGGTCAAGATGCTGCTACGGCCGCTGCACCTGCACCGCGGCGTGGAACGCGCGGTGCGCGCCCCGCTGGTGGCGATGGTGTCGCGGGTGATCCTGCACTGAGCCGCGCCGGTGCCAAGGCCAGGCCCGAGGGCTACTGGCAGGCCACCGCCTCGGCGCCCGTGGCCGGCGCGGGCGCGGCGCGGCTGCGGTGCACCAGCCCGGACAAGGCGCCGGCGGCGATGATGCACAGCCCGCCCGCGGCTTCCTTCCAGCTCAGCACCTCGGTCGCCAGCCACCACGACGACACCGCGGCGATCACGATCTCGAACAGCATCAGCAGCGACACGCGGTTGGCCGGCAGCCGCTGCAGCCCGTACTGCACCACCGAGTTGCTGACCACCAGTACCGCCGCCAGCCCCAGTACCAGCATCGCCGCGCTGACCTGCGCGCCCGGCACGACCGCCACCGCGGGGCCGTCGAGCAGCAGCGCGGCCGGCACGCCGACCATGGTGCAGCCCAGGTAGACCACCACCGTGCGTACGCGTGCGTCGGTGTCCGGAAAGCGCTGCCCGGCGCGGCGCGACAGCACGTTGTTGACGGCAAAGCCCATGCCGCCGATCAGCCCGGACCATTCCGCGGCGGAGCCCGGCAGCGGCACCCCGACCGCGGGCGTCCACAGCATCAGTCCAGCGCCGAACAGCGCCAGCCCCACCAGCGCCAGCCCGGCCGCCGACAGCCGCTCGCCCAGGAACAGCCGCGCGAACAGCGCGGTCCAGACCGGCGTCAGGTAGAACAGCAGCAGAACGCGCATCACGTGCCCGTTGACGCTGCCCCAGACGAAGCCTGCGTTGGTCACGCCCGCCGCCAGGCCGATCGCCAGGAACAGCCAGTGTGGCCGGAGCCCGCCCAGGTGGCGACGGAACGCCAGCAGCGACAGCACCGCCGCGACCGCGCTGACCAGCGCCGCGGCATGCATGCCGCCCAGGCCCCAGCCGGCCAGCACCCGGTACGGGAACCACGCGATGCCCCACACCGAGGCGCCGATCAGGATGGAAAGCGATGCCTTGACCGCATGGCGGTCGGCCGGCGCCAGCGGCGCCGCAACTGAATTTGTGCTCATAAAGGGAATCGGTGCGAGGCGAGCCGGAGCGCCCGCCATGCGCGGCGGGCAGCGTCCGGACGGCGCCGGCGGCATCACCGTGGCGTGATGCCCGCCATCCGTGGCGGCCCAGCCCTCGCCAAAGACTGCCTGGCGGGCCGGGCCGGCGCACGGAAACCCGCGCCGTTCCTCTATAATGCGTCGTTTTAACCGGCCCCGACTGACACTGTGAATCCGCGCCTCGACCTGCTCCAGCCCTACCCGTTCGAGAAACTGCGGGTGCTCTTTGCGCAAGTAAAGGCTGCCGACAAGCCGGCCATCAGCTTCGGCATCGGTGAACCCAAGCATCCGACGCCTGCGTTCATCAAGCAAGCGCTGGCAGAGTCGCTTGCGGGGCTGGCGAATTATCCCACAACGGCCGGTTCCGATGCACTACGGCAGTGCATCGCGGGCTGGCTGGAGCGCCGCTACGGCCTGCCCAAGGTCAATGCCGCCACCGAGGTGCTGCCGGTAACCGGCTCGCGCGAGGCGCTGTTCGCCTTTGCCCAGACCGTGGTCGACGGCACCCGCCCGGGCGCGCTGGTGCTGTGCCCCAACCCGTTCTACCAGATCTACGAAGGCGCGGCGCTGCTGGCCGGCGCCACCCCGGTGTTCGCCAACAGCGACCCGGCGCGCAATTTCGCCCCGGCCTTCGACCGCATTGCCGACGAGGTCTGGCAGAAGGTGCAGCTGCTCTTTGTCTGCACCCCCGGCAACCCGACCGGTGCGGTGCTGTCGCTGGAAGACTGGCGGCAGCTGTTCGCGCTGTCCGACCGCTACGGCTTCGTGATCGCCTCCGACGAGTGCTATTCCGAGATCTATTTCGACGAGGGCCGCGCGCCGCTGGGCGCGCTTGAAGCGGCGCACAAACTGGGCCGTGGCTTCGAGCGCCTGGTAGTGTTCTCGAGCCTGTCCAAGCGCTCCAACGTGCCGGGCCTGCGCTCCGGCTTCGTCGCCGGCGACGCCGCGCTGCTGAAGCAGTTCCTGCTGTACCGCACCTACCACGGCGGCGCCATGAACCCGGCGGTGCAGAGCGCCAGCATCGCCGCGTGGAACGATGAGTCGCATGTGCGCGAGAACCGCGCCGCCTACGTGCGCAAGTTCAGCGAAGTCACGCCGATGCTGGCGGAAGTCGTCGACGTGGCGCTGCCCGATGCCGGCTTCTACCTGTGGGCCGACGTCTCGCGCACCGGACTCTCCGATACCGAATTCGCCGCGCGGCTGCTGGCCGAGCAGAACGTGACCGTGCTGCCCGGCAGCTACCTGGCGCGCGAGGCCGACGGCATCAACCCCGGGGCGAACCGCGTGCGCATGGCGCTGGTGGCAACGCCGGAAGAATGCCTGGAGGGGGCGCGGCGGATCGTGGAATTCTGCAAATCGCTGGGCTGAGGCCTGATTGTCCCTTTGTGTTCTCCCTCTCCCCTCAAGGGGAGAGGGTCGGGGTGAGGGGTGGTTTAGCAAGGCAACACGCCAGTAGAACCGCCCACCCTCACCCCCTGCCCCTCTCCCGCAAGCGGGAGAGGGGAGCAAACAAGAGGTCGAGGCTGAGACTCGACGACCGAACATCAACATCAACCCTGAGAATCCAACCATGACGCAAGCTCTGCAAGCCCTGATCGACCAGGCCTGGGAAGATCGCACCAGCCTGTCGCCGAAGTCCGCCCCCAACGACATCCGCGAGGCCGTCGCCAACGTCATCGGCCAGCTCGATGCCGGCACGCTGCGCGTGGCCGAGAAGCAAGGCAAGGACTGGATCGTCAACCAGTGGGTCAAGAAGGCCGTGCTGCTGTCGTTCCGCCTGGAAGACAACGCGCCGATGAGCGCCGGCGGCTTTGCCCAGTTCTACGACAAGGTGCCGACCAAGTTCGCCAACTGGAGCGGCGACGACTTCGCCAAGGCGGGCTTCCGCGTGGTGCCGCCCGCCGTGGCGCGCCGCGGTTCGTTCATTGCGAAGAATGCGGTGCTGATGCCGTCGTACGTCAACATCGGCGCCTATGTCGATGAAGGCACCATGGTCGACACCTGGGCCACGGTCGGTTCGTGCGCGCAGATCGGCAAGAACGTGCACCTGTCGGGCGGCGTGGGCATCGGCGGCGTGCTGGAGCCGCTGCAGGCCAACCCGGTGATCATCGAAGACAACTGCTTTATCGGCGCGCGTTCGGAAGTGGTCGAAGGCGTGATCGTCGAGGAGAACTCGGTGATCTCGATGGGCGTGTACCTGGGCCAGTCGACCAAGATCTACGACCGCGAAACCGGCGAGATCCACTATGGCCGCGTGCCGGCCGGCTCGGTGGTGGTGGCGGGCAACCTGCCGTCCAAGGACGGCAAGTACAGCCTGTACTGCGCCGTGATCGTGAAGAAGGTCGACGCGCAGACCCGCGCCAAGACCAGCCTGAACGACCTGCTGCGCGGCGACTGATCGCGCGCGTCGCGGCCCCCATGGGCCGCGCAGCCCCGGGGCCGGGCTCCGGGGCAGCTTTACCGTCGTCACCCGCCTGGCCTGGCTGAACATGCCCTCCCTCCGCAAGCGACTCATGGCCCTGGATCCCACCACCGTCAGCACCGTGCTTTCCCTGCTGCCCACCATTCTCGAGCAGGCCAACAAGACCCTCGAGAAACTGAAGAAGAACAAGCGCAAGGACGGCTCGCCCGAAGGCGCGGTGGCCGACGCGCGCGATCCCGCGGCGCGCATCGCCGAGCTGGAAGCCGTGGTGGTGCAGCAGGCCGAGGCGGTCAAGCTGCTGGCCGAGCAGCATGCCATCACCATCGACGCGCTGCGCAAGGAAGCCGCCCGGCTGGACCGGCGCCTGCGCCTGATGACAGCGGTGGCGATGGGCGGCGTGGCGCTGGGCCTGGGCGGCCTGGTGATCGCGCTGAACCTGCTGTTCCGCTGACCAGTTCGTCGTTCCCGCGCAGGCGGGAACCCAGTGGCTTCAAAAGACGCTGGATTCCCGCCTGCGCGGGAATGACAGTGAAAGTAACGAGAACTACCATGACCGTCCTGCTCTACGGCATTCCCAACTGCGATACCGTCAAGAAGGCCCGCACCTGGCTGGATGCCAACGGCGTGGCCTACACCTTCCACGACTTCAAGAAGCAGGGCGTGGATGAAGCCATGCTGCGCGGCTGGCTGCGGCACGTGCCGCTGGCCACGCTGCTCAACCGCAAGGGCACTACCTGGCGCGCGCTGTCCGATGCCGACAAGGCCCGCGCCGACGAAGAAGCCGGCGCGATCGCGCTGATGCAGCAAAGCCCGTCGCTGATCAAGCGCCCGGTGCTGGCCCACGATGGCAAGGTGACGGTCGGCTTCTCCGCCGACCAGTACGCCAGCCAGTTCTGATTTCCGATTCCGCTGTCCGATGAACCCCACCCTCGCCCTTACCGAAGACCTGATCCGCCGCCGCTCCGTCACGCCCGCCGACGAAGGCTGCCAGGCCATCCTGGAAACCCGCCTCAAGGCAATCGGCTTCGACTGCGAAGCGCTGGTCAGCGGACCCGACGATTTCCGCGTGACCAACCTGTGGGCGGTCAGGCGCGGCACGCAGGGCAAGGACGGCAAGCTGCTGGTGTTCGCCGGCCATACCGACGTGGTGCCGACCGGCCCGCTGGAGCAGTGGCACTCGGACCCGTTCGCGCCGACCCACCGCGACGGCAAGCTGTACGGCCGCGGCGCCGCCGACATGAAGACCTCGATCGCCGGCTTCGTGGTGGCGGTGGAAGAGTTCGTCAAGGCGCATCCCGCGCATGCCGGCTCGATCGGCTTCCTGATCACCAGCGACGAGGAAGGCCCGGCGCACGACGGCACCGTCAAGGTGGTCGAGGCGCTGTCCGCGCGCGGCGAGCGCCTGGACTACTGCGTGATCGGCGAGCCGACCTCGGTCAACGCGCTCGGCGACATGGTCAAGAACGGCCGCCGCGGCTCGCTCTCGGGCAAGCTCACGGTGAAGGGCATCCAGTGCCATATCGCCTACCCGCACCTGGGCCGCAACCCGATCCATGACGCCGCGCCGGCGCTGGCCGAACTGGCCACCGAAGTCTGGGACCAGGGCAACGAGTACTTCCCGCCCACCAGCTGGCAGATGTCGAACATCCACGGCGGCACCGGCGCTACCAACGTGATCCCGGGCCACGTCACCATCGATTTCAACTTCCGCTTCTCGACGGCGAGCACGCCCGAGGGACTGAAGGCGCGCGTGCATGCCATCCTGGACCGCCACAGCCTCGACTACACGCTCGACTGGACCCTGGGCGGCGAGCCTTTCCTGACGCCGCGCGGCGAGCTGTCCGAGGCGCTGTCGTCGGCGATCAAGGCCGAGACCGGCTTCGACACCGAGCTGTCGACCACCGGCGGCACCTCCGACGGCCGCTTCATCGCGAAGATCTGCCCGCAGGTGATCGAGTTCGGCCCGCCCAACGCCAGCATCCACAAGATCGACGAGCACGTCGAAGTGCGCTTCATCGAGCCGCTGAAGAACGTGTACCGCGGCGTGCTGGAACGCCTGATCGCCTGATTTTTTTTCGCAAAGACAACCAATCCATGGCAACGCCCTCTCCCCTGCGCACCGTGCGCGACCTGCTGCGCCTGGCCGTGTCGCGCTTTACCGCCGCGCGCCTGTCCTTCGGCCACGGCAGCGCCAACGCCTATGACGAGGCGGCCTACCTGGTGCTGCATACGCTCAACCTGCCGCTCGATACGCTCGACCCCTTCCTCGATGCGCGGCTGCTGCCCGAGGAGGTCGAGGCCGTGCTGAAAGTGATCGACCGCCGCGTCAACGAGCGCGTGCCGGCCGCCTACATCACGCACGAGGCCTATATGCACGGGCTGCGCTTCTACGTCGATTCGCGCGTGATCGTGCCGCGCAGCTTTATCGGCGAACTGCTGCAGGAAGGGCTGGAGCCCTGGGTCGGCGAGAGCGACAGCATCGGCCCGGTGCTGGAGCTGTGCACCGGCTCCGGCTGCCTGCCGATCGTGGCTGCCCATGTGTGGCCGAATGCGAAGATCGACGCGGTCGACATCTCGCCCGACGCGCTCGCCGTGGCGCACCGCAATGTGGCCGACTACAAGATGGAAGACCGCATCCGGCTGTACCAGGGCGACCTGTACGCGCCGCTGCCGCACGGCGCCACCTACGACGTGATCCTGACCAACCCGCCCTACGTCAACGAAAGCTCGATGCAGGCGCTGCCGCCCGAATACCTGGCCGAGCCGCGCATCGCGCTGGCCGGCGGCGAGGACGGCATGGACGTGGTGCGGCGGATCATCGCCGGAGCCAAGGCGCGGCTGAACCCGGGCGGCGTGCTGGTGGTGGAGATCGGCAACGAGCATGCCAATGTGGAGGCGGCCTTCCCGGAACTGGAGATCGTGTGGCTGCCGGTCAACGCCGGGGATGAGCAGGTGTTCCTGCTGACGTACGACGCGCTGCCGGGCTGAACGGATCAGCGAACCGCTTGTTTGCTCCCCTCGCGCGCTTGCGGGAGAGGGGCCGGGGGATAGGGCCGGCGCTTGCGCATAGCGATGGCCTTCACTCCGTGAAAGCTCCCGCCCTCTCCCGCAAGCGGGAGAGGGAGTACCCAATCGCAATCTGGGCGAACACCGGCCAACCGTGGATCCGGCAACGCGCGCAGGCCCTACACTCGCTGCAGAGACAGCGCCACTGACGCCGTGACCCCCAGCAATATCCCCCCTCCCGGATCGCCTCCCGGCGCGCGCGCCCTCCCTGCGCCCAGCTCCGCCACATATGCCGTGCGCGGCATCGCCATCCTGACCTTTGCCTTCGCGCTCAGCCAGTTCTTCCGCTCGTGCCTGGCGGTGATGGCGCCCGAGCTGCAGCACGACTTCGGCCTGTCGCCGGCGGGCTTCGGCGCGCTGTCGTCTTCGTTCTTCCTGGCCTTTGCCGTGGCGCAGATCCCGGTGGGCATCGCCTTCGACCGCTATGGCGTGGGTCGTCCGACCGCGCTGCTGCTGGCGGTGGGCGCGCTGTCGTCGATCCTGTTCGTGCTGGCGCCCAACGGCGCCGCGGCCACGCTGGCGCAGGTGGGCCTGGGGCTGGCGTGCGCGCCGGTGTTCATGGGGCTGCTGCATTTCGCCTCGGAGCAGCTGTCCGAGCGCGACTACACCCGCGTGGTCAGCCGCTCCAACGCGACCGGCATGGTCGGCTCGCTGTGCGCGACCGCGCCGCTGGGCTGGGCCATTTCGCTGGTGGGTTGGCGGCCGTCGATGGCGGTGTCGGCGCTGGGCATGGTGGCGGCCTGCTATGGCGTGTGGCGCTGCGTGCGCGACCAGGGCCATGCCGAGGCCCGCAGCGCGTCGTGGCCGGCGATGCTGTCGGGAAGCCTGCAGCTGCTGAAGCTGGCACCGCTGTGGACGCTGATCCCGCTGTGCGTGGCGATGGCCGCCGGCACCGCCTTCCGCAATGCGTGGAGCGGGCCCTACCTGGCCGACGTATTCAGCCTGGGCTCGGCGCCGCGCGGCGTGGCGCTGACGCTGCTGAGCCTGGCCGGCTTCCTGACCGCCTTTGTGCTGCCGGTGCTGGTGCGGCGCGGCACACTCAAGGCGACCATCGCCGGCTGGTCGTGCTTTGCCATGGCCGGGGGCGTGCTGCTGTCGCTGTGGCCGGACCGCGGCATCGGCTATGGGGTGGCGATGATGGCGCTGCTGTCGACCATCGGCATGCTGCATCCGCTGGTGATGGCGCAGGGCCGCGGGCTGATCCCGCCGTCGCAGCGCGGGCGCGGGCTGGGGCTGCTCAATACCTTCGTGTTCCTGGGTTCGGCACTGACCTCATGGGCCTTCGGTCTGATCGCCAATGCCGGCCATGTGCGCGGCTGGCCGCTGCCGTCCACCTATGCGGCCATCTTCCTGTCGGCAGCGCTGCTGATCGCCGTCGCGCTGGTGCCGTACTGGTTCAGCCCGGCGCACCCGGCCAGCCAGTAGGCGGATTCAGCCGCGGGACAGCGTGCGCACCATGTCGGCAATGATGGTGAAGCGAATCACGCGCAGGCAGGCCAGTTCCCCGGCAAACCCGCCGGCCTCCGCCGGCTGCTCGCGCGCCAGCGCGCCGTTCTGCTTCGCAGCCAGTTCATACAGCGCCTGTGCCGCCGGCACGATGCCGCGCAGCATCGCATCCAGCCGGCGTTCGGCGGTAGCTCGGTTCAGGCCCAGCACGCTCCCCGCTTCCAATACCAGCGCGCGCGAGAAATCGCTGTAGAACTCGACCCCCAGCACCGGCCACGCAAAGCGGTGTGCCTGCGGCCAGCCGGTCTTGTCATAGGTACGGGTGGCGTAGGCTGCCTCGCTGACAAGGTCATAGAACGGCGCCAGCGCGATGCCGGCATTGGATACCAGGAAGCTCAGGTTCTTCAGGTGCGCGTCGGAGTTGCCCACCAGGATATTGAACACCAGCCAGTCGAACAGCCGCGCCCGTGCCACCGCGGGCGCGCGGCACAGCGTTGCCAGTTCGGCCAGCCGGCCGACGCTGCCCTGGTCGTACTTGAAGGTGCGCGGCAGGTTCAGCAACTGGCAGGCGTCGATCGCATGCAACCGCTGCCACTGGCCTGGCGACGCCAGGCGGCGGTCGAAACGGTCGACCAGGTACACCGGGGCCGGCACATAGCGCCGGTGTACCGGCGGCACGTCAAGCTTCAGCCGCGCGGCGAGCGACATCACGAACCACTCGTTGATGACTGAATGCGGATAGGTCTCCCGGATCTGATGGGTCGGCTTCAGGATATGCGTCGACGGCGTGTCCGCGCCGGGCTCGAACAGCGCGCCGTCCTGCAGCACAACAGCCAGCTTGTGCTGCGCGCCGGCGAGCGACATGCGCTTGAGCGCGCCATGCGTAAGCGGCATGCCGGGCAAGCTGCGGATGCGGGCATCGAGCGCGGCATCGCTCAGGGGCCGCAGGGCCGGCGCGCCGGCCGGCGCGCGCCCGGGAGGCAGCAGCGTCAGCGAGCCGGCCGACTCGGCCCCGTAGTGCTCCAGCAAGGCAAAGGCATCGGCTTCGTTGCGGATGCTGGCATCGCGCGCCATCAGTGCGCGCTGGCCGTCTTCGGGCAGCAGGTTGTCGAAATACCATTGCACTGGCCGCAGCGTGCTGCCATCGGCCAGTGCCTCAGTACGCAACGCCAGCGCCGGGCTCAGCGCGAAAGCGTGCGGATTGGCGAGCCAGGCCGCGTCATAGCGGAATGACCAGAGGTCGGCGGCTTCCTGCAGCTCGCCCACGGGCGTGCCGTTGATGCTGGCCACCAGCACGCGCTCAGCCATGCTGGTCGGCACCCCTGGCATTGCGCCGGTTGCGGCTGCGAGCCTGGCGCTGCCTGAGCTTGGCGAGTTCGGCTTCCACCAGCGGTGCCGCGGCCTCCGGCAGGTCGACGGTCACGCGCAGGCCAAGGCCTTGCAGCACCTGGAACAGCTTGCCCCACTGGATGCCTTCGGCACCGTTCTCGACCCGGACCATAAAGTTTTCGCTGACACCGATGGCCCCGGCGGCGTCGTCCTGGCGCATGCCGTCTGCCTTGCGCGCCGCGCGCACGGCCGCGCCGATATCGCCGGGTCGGGTAAGAATCATGAAAAAATCTCCTTGATTGCAAAGACTCTAGGCGTCAAGGGCGTGAAAATCAAGGAATCTCCCCAATCGCAAAGATTTTGAGCCCGTGACGCCAACCGGCAAAGAATTCTCCCCGAGCGTAAAGATTTTTGTGGAGAGCCCCTATCGCTTCGCGGCCAAAAAGCCTGACTTATCGATTTAAGAATTCCGCTGCCGGGTTCGCGCCTTTACCGTTTGTGACACTGCGTCCCAGCCGCGTCCGGCTGAAGGACCCCCGGCCGCACCCGCTGCCGCAAAACAAGGAGACAACCGATGGCATCCACTCCGCGCCCCGTCCGGGGCCGCCGCGCATGGCTGGCGGCCATGCTGGCCACCGCAGCCGCAGCCACCCTGCCGGCCGGCGCCGTCGCCGAGACCTGGCCGGCGCGTCCGATCCAGCTGCTGATCCCCTACCCGCCCGGGGGCAGCGCCGACCTGCTGGCGCGCCCCGTCGCCGCGAAGCTGCAGGAGCGCCTGGGCCAGCCGGTGGTGCTCGAGTACCGCCCGGGCGCCGGTGGCACCATCGCCAGCCAGGCGCTGGCCCGCGCCAAACCCGACGGCTACACGCTGATCATGGTGCTGGCCGCGCATGCCATCAACACCAGCCTGTATCCCCGGCTGCCCTACGACACCCGCAAGGATTTCGCGCCGGTTTCGCTGGTGGCCAACCTGCCGATGATCCTCGCGGGCAGCCCGTCGCTGCAGGCCACCAACGTGAAGGAGCTGATCGCCGAGGCCAAGGCCGCGCCCGGCAAGCTGACCTTTGCCTCGGCGGGCAATGGCAATACCGGCCACCTGGCCGGCGAGTTGTTCGATTCGGTGGCGGGCATCAAGATGACCCATGTGCCGTACAAGGGCAGCGCCCAGGTGGTGACAGCGATGCTGTCCGGCGAAGTCCAGCTGACCTTCGACAGCATCTCGACCACGTTGCCGCACGTGAAGAGCGGCAAGCTGCGCGCGCTCGCGGTCACCGGCAGCCAGCGCGCCGCCGTCGCCCCCGAAGTGCCGACGCTGGCCGAGGCCGGCGTGCCCGGCATCAGCATTACCGGCTGGTACGCGATGCTGGCGCCGGCCGGCACGCCGCAGCCCGTGATCGAGCGGCTCAGCACCGAGATTGCCACCGTGCTGCGCCAGCCGGAGCTGAAGGCGACGCTGGCGGCCAACGGCTATGAACCGGTGGGCTCGACGCCCGCCGCGCTGCGCACCCATATCGACGCCGAGATCAACCGCTGGAGCAAGGTGGTGAAGGACTCCGGCGCGCAGATCCAATAAGGCTTGCCGCACCCACCAACACTGTCCGACATGACCCAACCGACACCGACTCCGCTCCAACGCCCCTTCACCACCATGTCCGTGCTCGTGCGCGAGCACGCCGCGCAGCGCCCGGCGCAACGCGCGCTGATGCACGGCGAGCGCGTGCTCGACTACGCCGGGCTCGACGCCGCGATGGACCGCATTGCCGCGGCGCTGGCGCGCGACGGCGTGCGGCCCGGCGAAGCCATCGCCATCTGCGCCGCGTCGTCGATCGAATACGCCGCGGTCTACCTGGGCGCGGTGCGCGCCGGCGTGGTGGTGGCGCCGCTGGCGCCGTCGTCCACGCCGGACAGCCTGGCGGGCATGATTGCCGACGCGGGCGCGCGCGTCCTGTTCACCGACGCCAGCGTCGCCGACGTGATCGAGCCGGTGCGCGCCAAACTGGCCGACACGCCTATGGTTGCGCTGGACGGCAGCGACGCGGGCGTGCCGTACGCGGACTGGCTGGCGCCCGCCGGCACGCCGGTGACGGAACCGGACATCCGCCCTGAGCTGCCGCTCAACATCATCTATTCATCCGGCACCACCGGCACGCCCAAGGGCATCGTGCAATCGCACGGCATGCGCTGGGCCCATGTGTCGCGCGGCGCCGCGACAGGCTATGGGCCCCATGCGGTCACGCTGCTGTCGACACCGCTGTACTCCAACACCACGCTGGCCAGCTTCTTTCCCACTATCGGGCTGGGCGGCACGGCCATCCTGATGGCGAAGTTCGATGCGGGTCAGTACCTTGCGCTGGCGCAGCGGCATCGCGTCACGCACACCATGCTGGTGCCGGTGCAGTACCAGCGCCTGCTGGCGCATCCGGAGTTCGGGCGCCATGACCTGTCGTCGTTCCAGCACAAGTTCTGCACCAGCGCACCCTTCAGCCCGGCGCTGAAGGCCGAGGTCCTGCGGCGCTGGCCCGGCGCGCTGACCGAGCTCTACGGCATGACCGAAGGCGGCGGCGGCTGCCTGCTGTTCGCCGACCAGTTCCCGCACAAGCTGCACACCGTCGGCCGCCCCGCCACCGGTGCCGAGGTGCGCATCATCGACGAGGATGGCCGCGAGCTGCCACCTGGCAGCACCGGCGAAGTGGTGGGCCGCTCGGCGGCGATGATGAACGGCTACCACAACCAGCCCGAGAAGACCGCCGAGACCGAATGGCATGACGCGCAGGGCCAGCGCTTTATCCGCACCGGCGATATCGGCCGCTTCGACGAAGACGGTTTCCTGGTGCTGCTGGACCGCAAGAAGGACATGATCATCTCGGGCGGCTTCAACATCTACCCGAGCGACCTCGAGGCGGTGGTGGGCGAGCACCCGGCGGTGTCCGAAGTCTCGGTGGTCGGCGTGCCGTCGGAGCGCTGGGGCGAGACGCCGGTGGCCTTTGTCGCGCTGCGTGCAGACGGCGGCGCCAGCGCGCAGCAGGTGCTGGCATGGGCCAACGAGCGGCTGGGCAAGACCCAGCGGCTGGCCGCGATCCACGAGGTGGAGAGCCTGCCGCGCAGCGCCATCGGCAAGGTGCTGAAGCGCGAACTGCGCGACCGTATCGCAGCGGCCTGACGCGCCCTGGCAGGCACCTGCGCAAAATGTCGCGCGGGGTGCTTGCGCAATCGTAAAGGGCTCTCTATAATTCGCGCCTTCGCTAGGCTCGTAGCTCAGCTGGTTAGAGCACCACCTTGACATGGTGGGGGTCGTTGGTTCGAGTCCAATCGAGCCTACCAACGCACAACGGAACACGGACGGTACGCAATCGCGCACCGTCCGTTTTTCTTTTGCGGCTCCGCTTCAGGCGCCGATGCCGAACTCGGCCAGCACTGCCTTGGTATGCTGGCCAAGCGTCGGCGCAGTCCCTGCCGGCCGGTCTCGTCCCGCCATGCCGGGCAGGTTGGCCCACGGTACCTCGCCTATCCCCGCCAGCGGCAACCGGCCAAACACCCCCGCCTGCGCGCACTGCTCGCTTTGCAGCAGATCGCGCGCATCGCCGACGCGCGCGAACAGCACATCGTGCTCGGTCAGCAGCGCCTCCCAGTGCGCCAGCGGCTGCGCGGCCAGCGCCTGCGCCACGCGCCAGCCGAGTTCCGCCGCGCGCGGCAGCCGCCCTGCACTGCTGTGCAGCGTGGTATCGGCAAGCCAGTCATTGAATCCCAGCAGCGCCGCGAGCCGCAGGAACATCGCGTCGTTGAGCATGCTCAGGTACAGCGCGCCATCGGCCGCCTCGAACAGCCCGGTCGGCGCGTTGGCCGCCGCCAGTTCGGCGTCGGGGAACATGGCGTCGTCCACCATCAGGTAGGACTGCAGCGCGGCGCTGGTCTCGAGCAGCGACAGTCGCACATGGCGGCCGCGGCCGCTGCGCGCGGCCTTGTACAACGCCGCCGACGCCTGCTGCGACGCATACAGCCCGGTGGCCAGGTCGACCATGAAGAAGGCGATGCGGCGCGGCTGGCCGGCGGCATCGCGGTTCAGGTGCATCAGCCCGCTGTAGGCCTGCATGGTGGTATCCACCGCGGGCCGGTGCGCCAGCGGCCCGGCATGGCCGTAGCCCGAGATCGAGACATAGACCAGCGCCGGGTTATGCGCGGCCAGGGCTTCGTAGCCGACGCCCATGCGCTCGGCCACGCCCGGGCGGAAGTTCTGGATCACCACGTCGGCGCGCTGCGCCAGCCGGCCGATGGCGGCCCGGCCGTCGGCGCTGCGCGCATCCAGCACCACGCTTTCCTTGCCCGCGTTGCACGCGACCGCGATCGCGGTCTGGCCGGCGCGGATGCGCCCCATCTGCCGTGACCAGTCGCCGCCGGGCGGCTCGACCTTGATCACGCGCGCGCCCTGCTGGCGCAGCATCAGCCCGCAGTACGGGCCGGCGATGCCCTGGCTCAGGTCGAGCACGGTCAGGCCGTCGAACATGGCATCGTCCTCGCGCGCCGTGGTTGCATCGTGCATAAGTTGGCTCCGTTCAGATATCCAGCATGACCTTGCCGATGGCACGGCGCGACATGGTGGTGTCGACCGCGTTGAGCCAGTCGCCCAGCGCAAAGTGCTGCAGCACCGGCGGCGCCAGCCGGCCGCTGGCGGCCGCCTGCATGATCTCGGCGACCATGGCCTGCACCCGCGGCGCAAAGCGCCGGCGCTCGTCGGTCAGGCCCCAGCCGATGTAGTAGCCGTAATTGAAGCCGACCAGCGTCAGGTTCTTCACCAGCAGCAGGTTGGCCGGCACCGACGGGATGCGGCCGCCGGCATAGCCGATCGACAGCAGCCGCGCGCCCGGCGCCGCGCAGCGCAGCGAGGCATCGAAGAGATCGCCGCCGACCGGGTCGAACACCACGTCGGCGCCACCGGCCGGGCACAGCGCCTTGACCGATGCCGCCAGCGTCTCGGCATCGGCTGGCAGCGCATGCGCAGCGCCGTTGGCGAGCGCGGCTTCGCGCTTGGCTGCGGTGCTGGCGGTGGCGATCACGCGCGCGCCCATCAGCTTGCCCACCTGTACCGCCGCCGTGCCGAGCGCGCCGCTGGCGCCGTGGACCAGCATGGTGTCGCCCGGCTGCAGCGCCGCGCGCCACGCCAGCGCGGCCCACACCGTGCCGCAGGTGATGGGCAGCGCAGCGGCGTGCGCGAGGGCGAGCCCGTCCGGCACCGGATAGACCGTGTCCGCGGTCGTCACGACTTCTTCGGCAAAGCCGCCCCAGTCCAGCGCCGCCGCCACGCGCTGCCCCACGTGCAGCCGCGTCACATCCGGCGCGACCTCCAGGATCTCGCCGGCCGCTTCGGTGCCCGGCGTGAATGGCAAAGGCGGCTTGCGCTGGTACTTGCCCGACACGAACAGGCTGAGCGCAAAGCCGACGCCCGCATGCCGCACGCGGATGCGCACCTGCCCCGGCCCGAGCGGCTTGCGTGACAGGCGCTGCAGTTCCAGTTCGCTCCAGTGGCACCAGCGCGAGCAGACCAGTCCCAGATAGTCGTTGTCTTCCATGGTCGATCCCTTACTCCAGCGTGATGCCGACATCGCGGATGATGCGGCTCCATTTGTCGCGGTCGTTCTTCATCACCGTGGCAAAGGCTTCCGGCGTGCTGCCCACCGGCACCAGGTTCAGGTCCTGCATCTTCTTCGCGATCTCCGGCAGGCGCACGATGCGTGCGACCTCGCGCGACAGCGCGTCGACCCGCGCCCTCGGCACCCCGGCCGGGAACAGCAGGCCCATCCACGCATCGGGCTCGAAGCCCTGGTAGCCAGCTTCGCGGAAGGTCGGCACCTTGGGCAGCAGCGCCGAGCGCTCGGCGCCGGCAAGCGCCACCGGCACCAGCTTGCCGCCTTGCAGCAGCGGCATCGCCGTGCCCACGGCAATAAAGCCCAGCTTCACATGCCCCGCCGCCAGGTCGGTGGCGAGCGGCGCGCCGCCCTTGTAGGCAACGTGCTCCATTTGCAGGCCGGCCTCGCGCTTGAGCAGCTCGCCCAGGATATGCCCGGTGGTGCCGGCGCCGTAGGAGCCATACGCGTACTTGCCGGGATTGGCCTTGAGCAGCGCCACCAGCTCCGGCAGCGTGCGCGCGGGAAAGTCCGGCGACACCGCCAGCATGGTGGACGAGATCGCGACCTCGCTGACCGGCGTGAAATCCGCGATCGGGTCATAGCCGATGCCGCGGTACAGGGAAGGGTTCTGCACGTGCGCGGTAAAGGTCAGCAGCGCGGTGTAGCCGTCCCTGGGCGCCCTGGCGACATACTTTGTGCCGGTGGTGGTGCCCGCGCCGGGCTTGTTGTCGACGATCACGGGCTGGCCCCAGCTTTTGGTCAGTTCCTGCCCGATCAGCCGCGCCACGGCGTCGTTGACATTGCCCGCCACCGACGGCACCACGATGGTCAGCGGACGCGACGGATAGGGTTCGGCAGAGGCGGGATCGGCGGCCGCGGCTGCGGCCGGCATCACGGTGGGAACGGCGGCCAGCAATATGGCGGCCATGGCTGCGCGCAGCCATGCGGAACGGTATGGCATCGATGGGTCTCCTGTCTGGCTCCCTTCTGTAGGGCCCGCCGCAGTGTCCACTGCCATGCGGTGCGCGAGGGATGCCACGCAGTCTAGGCCAGCGTCCGGGCCGGCGTGATTCCCGCGCGGCGCGAGCCAAGTCCTGGCAGGCATGGCGCTACAATGGCCCGCACCCCCAGCGCCATCCCGCCCCATGCGATTCGAGGATCTAGAAGCTTTCCTGGTCGTGATCGACCAGGGCAACCTGCACCGCGCCGCCGAGACCCTGGGCATGACCCAGTCGGGCTTGTCCAAGACCCTGGCGCGGCTGGAAGGCGAAGCCGGCATGCCGTTGTTCGAGCGCACCCCGCGCGGCCTGGTGCCGACCGGCGCGGGCCGCACCCTCGCCGCCCATGCGCGCCGGATCTCGCTGGCCGCCGGCGACATGCGCAGCGAACTGGCCGAGCAGCGCGCGGCGCGCGCGGGCACGGTGCGCCTGGGCGCGATCCCCTACCTGCTGCCGTCGCTGCTGTCGCCGCTGCTGGCGCGCTTCTTCCTGAGCCGGCCGCTGGCCACGTTCTCGATCGAGACCCACCTGAGCGCGCGCCTGATGGCGATGCTGCAGAACGGCGAAGCCGACCTGATCCTCGCTGCGCGCCCCGCCAGCGTGCCGGCGGACGTTGCCTGGCTGCCGCTCGGCCCGCTCAGCATGCAGATCGTGTGCCGCAGCGCCCATCCGCGCCGCGACGGCTTTCGCACGCTGGCCGACCTCGCCGGCGAACGCTGGGTGGTGCCGGCCAGTTCGCTGTACCTGCGCCAGTGGCTGGAGGAACGGTTCACCGCGGTCGGGCTGCCACCGCCGCGCGTGGCGGTGGAAAGCACGGCGTCGCCGGTCGCGTTCGGCGAACTGCTGCGGCATTCCGACCTGCTCGGCATCATGCCGCCGCGCATGCTGCGCCAGGCCGAAGGCCAGGGGCTGGCCGCGATCGAGGCCCCCGGCACGTCGTGGCAGCACGAGCTGGCGGTGTTGTGGCGCGCCGACGGCTACCTGTCACCGATCTGCCAGGACTTCCGCGATGCGGTGGTGGCGTGGTGCGCGGAGATGGCGTTGTGAGGCCCCATGCGGCTCAGGGCACCCACCAGTAGCGCGTGATGTGGAAGAACACCGGCGCGGCGAACACCACCGAGTCGAGCCGGTCGAGCATGCCGCCGTGGCCCTGGATCATGTGGCCCCAGTCCTTGATGCCGCGGTCGCGCTTGATCGCCGACATCACCAGGCCGCCGAGGAAGCCCATCAGCGCGATCACCAGCGCGATCGCGCCGGCCTGCCATGGCGAGAACGGCGTGATCCACCACAGCGCCGCGCCCAGCGCGGTGGCGCTGGCAACCCCGCCGACAAAGCCCTCGACGGTCTTCGACGGCGACAGCAGCGGCGCGATCTTGCGCTTGCCGCACAGCTTGCCCCACACATACTGCAGCACGTCGCTGCCCTGCACCACGATCACCAGGAAGGCGATCAGCAGCAGGTTGCGCCCGTCGAAGCCCGGGATCGGCAGCGTCAGCAGCGCCGGCACGTGCGAAATGCAGAACACGCACACCATCACCGCCCACTGCACCCCGGCGCAGCGCTCCAGGAAGCGCGTGGTCTCGGACGACAGTGCCGCCAGGATCGGCAGCACCAGGAAGGCATAGACCGGGATCAGGATCGAGAACATGCCGTACCAGCCGATATAAACCAGCACGTACTGCAGCGGCAGGAACACGAAGAACGCGGCGACGATGGCGCGATGGTCGCCGCGCCGCGTGGTGGTGATGGTGACGAACTCGCGCAGCGCGAAGAACGACAGCAGGTAGAACAGCACGATCACCGCGGTGCGCCCCAGCGCAAAGGCCACGCCCATGATGCCGATCATCCACCACCAGGCCGACACACGCTGCCCCAGGTTGTCGATCACCGCGTGCTGGCCGCCGCCCGCGACGCGCCAGCGCAGCAGCGCGGTCACGGTGGAAGCGAGCAGCAGCACGCCAAACAGGCCGCCGAACAGCAGCCAGGTCTCGCGGCTCCAATGCAGGGTGGGCATGGCGTTCATTCCAGTTCCGGGGCAAGTGCGAGCAGGCCCTCGCGGCAGCGCGCGAGGAAGGCTTCCTTGCTTTCGTCGTCAGCAAGCAGCACCGGCTGGCCGAAGGTCACGGTGCACAGCAGCGGCACCGGCACGACTTCGCCCTTGGGCATCACGCGGTTCAGGTTGTCGATCCACACCGGCACGAACTCGACCGCGGGACAGGTCCGCGCCAGGTGGTAGATGCCGCTCTTGAACGGCAGCAGGCGCGCGTCGGTGGTGTTGCGCGTGCCTTCGGGAAACAGGATCAGCGAATC
This sequence comes from Cupriavidus nantongensis, assembly GCF_041726985.1. Classification (GTDB taxonomy): domain Bacteria; phylum Pseudomonadota; class Gammaproteobacteria; order Burkholderiales; family Burkholderiaceae; genus Cupriavidus; species Cupriavidus nantongensis_A. Next base: position 1,880,806 of record NZ_CP168303.1, read on the forward strand.
GCCCGCCGCCAGCCCGGCCTGCATCAGCGCTACCGGGTCGCTGCCGGGCTCGCTGCGGGTGCGGTCGATCAGCAGCGCGCGGAACACGTCGCGGCCGATAAAGCGGCGCAGCGGCGATTTCTGCCAGTAGTCGGCGCCCGCCACCGGCCGCGTCACCGTGCGCAGGTCGGGCGGCAGGCAGCCCCAGATCAGCACGAAATCGCCGTGGCTGCTGTGGTTGGCAAAGTAGACGCGCTGCACCGCGGCCGGGATGCACCCCTGCCAGTTGGCGCGCATGCCGGTCAGCAGCCGGGCGAAGACGATAATGGCGCGCGCGGTGGCGCGGGCAAGCCACATGGTTGGTTACCTCAGGATCAGCGATAGCAAGGCCAGCAGCAGCTGGCACACGGTCAGCACCGCGCTGGCGCGCACCAGGCGCAGCGCGCCGCGGGCGCGCTCCGGCAACGGGCGTGGGGCGCCCGCGGCGGGCATCCAGCCCAGTTCGAGCAGCGCCGCATCGAGCCTGGCCAGCTCTGGCTGCTCCGGCGCGCAGGCCGCAAGCGCACCGAACAGGCGCTGGTCGATCGCGACGCGCAGCAGCAACCACAGCTGGGGCAGCGCCAGCAGCAACGCCAGCGCCGCCGGCCAGCGCGACATCGCGGTGCCCGCGCCCAGCCAGGCCGCCAGCATGGCGAACGCCAGGCCGGCCGCGCCGATCCATGCGGCACCCGCCAGCGCGCCCGTCACCGCATGCGCGATCCAGGCATCGGTGCCTTGCACGACATCAGCGTCCCGGTCAGCGGCCATCGCCAGGCTCCCGGGTAGCGGCACCATCCAGCCAACGCTGCAGCGCTTCGGCATGTTCGGGCCCGAGCACCACCGCGGGCCGATGCTGGCGCAGCGCTGCCTGCGCGGCACCGGCGTCGCGCAGCCCCTGCTGCCGCGCCAGCCAGGCCGCGGCCACCAGCGCGCTGCGCGAATAGCCGAGCGCGCAGCTGACCAGCACGCGCTGTCCCTGCCGCTGCCAGGCGTCGAGCTGCGCCACTGCCTGCGCGAGCTGCTGCGGCGTCGGCACGGTCAAGTCCAGCAACGGTACGCAGCGATAAGCGAGGCCCGGCCCGCTGGCCGCGCGCGGCAGCTCGGCGCTGAGGTCAAGCACCGCATCCGCGCCGAGCGCGCGCAGTTCGGACGTTGTCGGGTAACGCCCCACCCAGACACCCGCCGCGATCGCGCTGGCCTGCGGCGTGCGCCGCGTCCACCAGCGTGAATTGAGGAAGGCGCCCAGCAGGTAAGGCGCCAGCACCCAGCGCGCGGCCGGCGCCATGGTGCCGTCGCCGTCCTTCTGGAACCACGCCGGCGCCGCCAGCGCGTAGATGCGCGCCACGCAGGCCAGCGCCAGCGCGGCCCACAGCAGCAGGAACGCCAGCGCCACCGAAGCGCCCACCGCCAGCACCGCGCACAGCAGCGCCACCAGCGCGCCCACGCCGTAGCGGCGCGACAGCTGCCGCGTGCGCGCATCAGGCACGCCGGCGGCGGCGGCGGGCAACTGCATCGGCAACAGGTAGACGCACAGCCAGCCCACCAGCGCGCCGGTGGGCACGTCGATCAGGTGATGCTGCCAGGTGGTCAGCACCGAGACCCCGATCAGCGCAAACCACCCATGCAGCAGCCAGCGCCAGCCGCCGCGCAGATGCGCCGCGAAGGCAATCCACAGGATCACCAGCAGGCTGATATGCAGCGACGGCGCCTGGTTGAACGGCAGGTCGAAGCCACCCAGCAGCGTGAACAGCTGGCCCGGCAGGCCGTCGGCAGCGGGCCGCGCAAAGCTGAAGCGCAGCGGGAAGGCGATAAAGCACGCCACCGACACCAGCTGGGCCAGCACCAGCCGCTTGACGTGCGTCAGCAGCGCCGCGCGGGTGCGCCACAGGAAGAACGAGAGGCCGTACAGCAGGTCGATCGACCAGTACGGCACGATGGTCCAGGGCAAAAACGGAATGCCCCGCTCCCATTCGTAGTGGAACGAGGGCACGTCGGCGCGCTGGCTCGCCAGCCAGTTGGCGAAGCCATAGCTGGAAAAGAAAAACGCGCCGGCCAGCGCCAGCAGCAGGCACGCCAGTCCCCACGGCCGCCGCGAGTGAACACCAGCGCCGGCCTGCGTCGGCACCGTGCTCATGCGCCGCGCCTGCGCGCCAGGCTGACGGTGAAGATGCCCCACGGGTCGATGCGCTGCGTGACCTTGTCGAAGCCGGCGGCCCGCACCAGTTCATCCATCTCCGCCTGCGAGCGGCGCCGCATCACCCAGGCAGCGCCGGCGCGATGGCTGGTCAGCGCGCGTGCGATGAACTCCAGCTGCGGATGCCAGGGCTGGCCGGTGTAGACCAGATAGCCGCCCGGCGGCACCGCGCGCGCCAGGCCGTCGAGCGAGCGCCGCACCATGGCGTTGTCGGGGAACAGCTCGTACAGGCCGGACACCACCGCCAGCGTCGGCGCCGGTGCCAGCGCGGCCAGGCTGTCGCCGTCGAAGGCATCGCCCTGCTCGAAGCGGGCCACGCCCTGCAGGCCCTTGGCGGCGATCAGCGCGCGGCCCTGCTCCACGTTCAGCGCGCTGTAGTCGCGCAGCAGGACCGACTCGACCGCGGCCGCACCGCCGTCCAGCGCTTCCAGCACGTAGCGGCCATGGCCGGCGGCGATATCGACCATGCGCACCGGCATGCCGGCCGCGCGCAGGCGCCGCACTGCCTCGGCAATCAGCGCCTCGGCATTGACCTTGCGCTGGCGGATGCCGCGCCAGCCGATCGCGTCCAGGTATTGCCGGTCGGCCAGCCGGCCCAGCGCGCCGCGCCCGGACGGCGTGTTGCGGTAAACGTAGTCGAGGGTCGAACCCGAGTCGAAGCCGGTCTGATGGCCCAGCCGCACCCCGTCCGACAGCATCCCGCCCAGCTGCAGGTTGGCCCGCGCCGCGCGCCAGTACCAGGCGGCCAGCGGGCCCGGCGCCGACGCCAGCCGGTCCGCCTCCTCGCGGAACGGGCCGACCTGGTCGGCGTCGAGCAGCGAGCGCGGCGCCGACGGCGTGTCGAATTCGCGCAGGATAAAGCGGCGCGCGGCATCGACCGCCGGCTTGCGGTCGCGCTCGCCGAGGGTATCGTGGTAGAAGCCGTCCAGCACGATGCGCTCCTTGGTGCGCGCGCCCAGGCGTTCGTAGAAGCGGTCCTGCGGTCCGCGGTGCACGACCCAGTCGGCGCCGGAGATCAGCAGCTGCGTCGGCACCGTGATCGCGGCGGCATCGGCGACGATGCGCTCGGCGGTCTGGTACAGGTCGAGCAGGATATTGACCGCGATCGGGCGCGTGATCAGCGGATCGCTGTCGTAGCTGGCAATGCGCTCGGGATCGTGGGTCAGGAATTTTGCCTTGACGTAGCTGTTGACGAAGAACTTGCCGCGCAAGCGCTGCATCAGCTTCAGCCCCGGCCGCGCGAGCGGCACGTAAAGCTTGACCTTGAATGCCGGCGACGCCAGCACCAGCGCGCGGATCGGCGGCGCGTAGTCATGCACCCAGGTCGCGGCCAGCACCGCGCCCACGCTCTGCGCGACCACCGCGGTGCGTTCCAGCGGGATGCCGTGGACTTCGGCGATATGGTCGGTGAAGGTCTGGATGTCGCGCACCGAATCGGCCAGGCTGGGGCTGTAGCCGCGCTCGCCGGGCGAGTTGCCATGGCCGCGCGCATCCCAGGCGAAGATGTCGTAGCCAGGCAGGTTGAGCTCGTCGGCGAGGTGGGCGACCCGGCCGGAATGCTCGTGGCCGCGGTGGAACAGCACCACGGCGCCGCGCGCCGGCCCTTCCACCGCGGGCCAGTGGCGGTAGAACAGCGCCTGGCCGTCGTGGGTCTCGAATTGCCGCTGCAGCGGCTGGCGGGAAGACGGTCGGTCCATCGCGCTACTCCGCAAGGCGGGACTGGGCCTCGGCAATGCCGCGGCGCACCCGGTTGGCCATCGTGAACAGCGACAACAGCGACAGCAGCAGCCACAGCCAGCTGGCGGCCGCGCCGAAGCCCAGCCCCAGGCCGGCCCACAGCGCGATCGCGCCGACCGCGAAGGCGCGGTCGCTCTTGCCCAGCGGGCCGTCGTAGCGCCGGCTGGCACCGGCCAGCGGCCCGATCAGTCCGGCCGCCTCGACCAGCAGCGCCAGCAGCGCAAAGGTACCGACCTGCCCCAGGCTGAAATCGGGCAGCGCGGCCAGCGGCAGGATCAGCGCCAGGTCCGACACCATGTCGCCGAGCTCGTTCAGGTAGGCGCCCAGCACGCTCTGCTGGCCATGCTCGCGCGCCAGCATGCCGTCGATGGCATTGAGCGCCATGCGCGCGAACAACCACAGCGGAAACAGCAGGAACAGCGCCGGGGTCTCGGCCACCTGCATGCCCAGCGTGGCCAGCACGCCGACCGCGAGCGATCCGGCGGCCGCGGCCAGCGTGACCTGGTTGGCGGTCACGCCGCGCTGCGCCAGGTCTTGCACCACGGGGCGCAGCCAGGCCTGGAACCTGGGTTTCAGTTCGTAGAGCGTCATCGCGCCGGCCTCCCTGCCGAGCTGATGCCGGAAGCGCGCGCGGCGGCCGCTTCCGTCTTGTTCTTGGTGTTGGTCTGGCTCTGGCCCGGCCGCGGCACCCCGGCCCGGGCATGGCGGCAGTGCCTGGCTCGGCACTCTACCGCCAAGCCCGGACAATACCAGATGACGCCTGCGGCCTGAACCCCGCTCGCTAGGCCGATGCGATGGTGCTGCGCACGGCGTCGCTCACCTGCGCCACCACGCCGTCGCGCCAGTCGTCGGCATCGCCGTAGAAGGCGCGCCACATCGCCTGGCGCACCAGCGCGCGCTGGTTCTCGTCGGCCTCGGGATGCCGGTGCAGCCAGTGGTCGCCGCGCAGGGCGTCGAGCACCTCGCCCACCGGCAGCGTGCCGAACTCGAGCGCGATGCCGGCGTAGTCCAGCGCCGGCAGCGTCTGCGGCACGGCGTGCCAGGCCAGCCCGGTCAGGTTGGCCGAGGTCGACGAGCCATCGTAGATCGAGGTCACGCGCTCGCCCCAGATCGCGCGCGTGCGCGTGATCGACTCGGGCGTGTCCGGGCCCATGTGGATGGGCTCGCCGTAGCCCCACGGGCCCAGGCCGGTATGGATGTCGATCCAGCGCAGCGCCGCGCGGCCGGCGCCGAAGCGCGCCAGAATGCGGCACAGCGTGTAGTTGCTCCAGGTGGCCTTGTCGCCGCCGTAGAACATGCCGTCCGGATCCTGGTACTGGCCGCTGCTGACCGCGGCCTGGTACCACGCCATGCCGCGCTCGGCGACCGTCTTCATCAGCCGCGCCTGGTCGGCCTCCGACGGCGGCCATTGCGCCGGCAGCAGCAGCGGCGCGATTTCGGCATAGGCGGCGTTATGCGGCAGCGGCTGCGAGAAATCCATGAAGTTGCGGTTCAGGTCGACGTTGTCCTCGTTGACCCGGCGCAGGTGCGAGAAGCCGTAGGGATTGACCGCGTGCACCAGCAGCAGGCAGGCATCGGCGGCGGCGCAATCGGCAAGCAGCGCGGCGTCGTGCAGCAGCGCCGTTTGCGCCCCGGAGCCGGCAAAGCCTTCGGCACCGTGCGTGCCGGAGGTCACCATGATGCAGCGCCGGGCCTCGGGCGCGCCGGCCAGCGCGACGTCGATCGCCAGGTCTTCGCCGGCGCTGCCGCGCTTGGTGGGATGCGGAAATTGCGCCAGCGCGGCGCCCGCGGCGCGGGCGGCGTCGAGGAAGGTCTGGCGCGCTTCGGCGTAGCTGCGAGAAAAATGGCTCATGGCGTCACCCGCGGATGCGATGCAGGCATTAGACGCCAATTCGGCGGGTCTCGCCAGTCGCGGCTAGAACAGCGAACCGGACTGGAATCTGCCCGTCGCGGGGGGCGGCTCGGCCTCGGGCCCCCAGATGCCGGACGAGGTGAACGCCTGCGGATGCATCGCGATCCCCGCCGCGGCCAGTTGCCCCGCGGTCAGCACCAGGTGCCGCGCCAGCCAGTCATGCAGGCTGCGCAGGAAGCGGATGTTGTCGACGCTGGTCGACGCCGCGATCAGCCGTTCCAGCTTCACATGCGCGGTATAGACGTCGAGCAGGTTGGTCGCGCGCAGCCGCGGCGGCGTGGACGGGCTGCGCTCGATCGCCAGGATGCGGCGCACCTGCGCCGGGGCGATGTCGCCGCTGCGATGGTATTGCGTATAGACGTCCTCCAGCGCCGGGAAGCGCACGGTCGGCTGCACGCGCGGCACCGCCGCCACCTTCTCCATGCGCAGCACCAGGTAGCGGATCGCCGCGGCGCGCTCGGCCGCACGTACCTGCGCGGGATCGCGCCGGCGCGTGCCGGACGGCAGCTCCGGCAAGGCCGTGCGCGGCAACACATCGCGTTCGGTGTAGTCGGGCACCTGCCGCAGCAGCGCCGGCTGCGCCAGCGCGGCGCGCGCACAGTCCTCGCCGAACGGGTATTCGTGCCCGGCGGCGTCGCGCAGGATATAAGCCTGGCCTTCCGGAAAGCCGTGATGGCGACGGCTGGCGCCGCGCGCGTGGCAGCGTGTGGCGGGATCGACGAAGTCCTTGCGGACGGGGATCCAGCCGTCGTCGTGTGCCTGGGTCATGCGTTGCGGTAATGCGTGGAAATGGCTAGACCCGCCATTGTCGCCGATCTGCGGGACGGGGCCGGACCGCCACGCTGCGCCAGCCTACTTCAGCATGAACGACATCGCCGACAGGCAGTTCAGCATGCGCACCGCGGCCTGCACCGAATCGGCCTGGAACGACAGCGTCACGCCGTCGCGCCGCTCCAGCGTCGGCCACTGGCAGAACAGGTCGGCATGCGCCGGGGTCTGCGTCTGCAGCGTGCACGCCACCGGCGCGGCGATGCGCAGGCATTGCGCCTGCGCGCGCTCGCGCACCGCGGCCGCTGCCGCCGCGGCAATGGCCGCGCGCGCGGCCGCCGGCGACAGCGACGCGCCGCTGCCAAAGCCGCCCGCGGTCTTGGTCTCGACATAGCGCACCCACGGCATCAGCGCGTGGGTTTCCTGCACGAACACGTCGTCGCCGCTGGCCATCAGCACCGGCGCGCCGAACTCGGCCGCGAGCGCGGCGTACAGCCCGGCCTCGCCCAGTTCCTTGCCGTTGAGCCAGACCCGCGCAAAGGCGCCGCTGTTGATGGTGTGCGCCAGCACGCCGCGGCTTTGGGCGCGGCCGTGGTAGCCGATCATCAGCACGCCGTCGACGCCGGCCTCGACCCCCGCCATCATGCCCAGGTAGCGCGGCTTGCCTAGCACCACCCGCGCGCGCGGGTCGAGCTGGTCGGGCAGCAGGTTGCGGAAGCCGCCGTGCGAATCGTTGACCAGCACTTCGGCCGCGCCGCCGGCAAAGGCGCCCTCGATGGCCGCATTGGCCTCGCCCGTCATCCAGGCGCGGGCGCGTTCGTATTCGCCGTTGCCCGGACGGGTCTGTTCGGGGTGGAACACGCCGGCGACGCCTTCGATATCGGTGGAAACAAGGATCTTCATCAGCAGCTCTGGCGCAGTTCGGGCATCAGGTCAAGCAGCGCGGCGCGGCCGTGGCCGTCGCGGCCCTGCACCGTCACGGCATGCCACAGGGCATGCAGGATGGCCTGCTCGACGCTGTCGGCCGCGGCCCGGAACAGCGGGTCAAGCAGGGTTTCATGCAGCAGCGCGACTGCCGGCATCGGCCGCGCCGCGTCGTCGGGCACGGTGTACGCCGTCGAGAACGCCAGCGCGATATCGCCCGAGCCATGCCCGAACACCGAACCGGTGCGCGCCAGCCCGGCGCCGGCGCGCAGCGACAGCCGGCGCAACTGGCGCGCGTCCAGCGGCGCATCGGTGGCCACGATCATGATGATCGAGCCCTTCTCCGGTTCCGGCGTGCCATCAGGCAGCGCCAGCCGGCGTACCAGTTCGGGGCCAACCAGCCGGCCCGCCACGGTCAGCGATTCCGGCGTGCCGAAATTGGCCAGCACCAGCGCACCGATCCGATGGCCGCCCGCCACGCGCGAAGCCGAGCCGATGCCGCCCTTGACGCCGAACGCCGACATGCCGCGGCCAGCGCCCACCGCACCCTGCGCGACCCCGGCTGCCGCGTCGGCCAGCGCTGCATCGTAGTGCTGCCCGGCGACCGCCATGCGCTGGATATCGTTCAGGTAGCCGTCATTGCATTCGAACACCAGCGGATTGACCGTCGGCAGCGCGCGGCCGATTTCCGGATTGGCCGCCACCGCCGCGCGGATCTGCGCCTGCGCCACGGCACCGACCGCAAAGGTATTGGTCAGCGCCACCGGGGTTTCCAGCACGCCCAGCTCGTCCACCTGCACCAGCCCGACGCTCTTGCCGAAGCCATTGAGCACGGTGGCCGCGGCGGGCACCTTGTCGCGGTACGGATCGCCGCCATGCGGGCGGATCACGGTCACGCCGGTCTGCACGCCGCCTTCGGCCAGCGTGCAGTGGCCGACGGTGACGCCGGCGACGTCGGCAATGCTGTCCAGCGGCCCCGCGGGAAGGCTGCCGACGTGCGGCGCGCCCGAGGTGGAGACATTCATCTTCAGCGCCGGTCGATCTTGGGGTCGAGCGCGTCGCGCAGCCCGTCGCCCAGCAGGTTGAAAGCCAGCACGGTCAGGAAGATTGCCAGGCTGGGGAAGATCGCCACGTGCGGCGCGGTGACCATGTCGGCGCGCGCCTCGTTGAGCATCGCGCCCCATTCCGGCGTGGGCGGCTGCGCGCCCAGGCCCAGGAACGACAGGCTGGCGGCGGTGATGATCGAGGTGCCGATCCGCATCGAGAAATACACCACGATCGACGACACCGTGCCGGGCAGGATATGGCGCATCAGGATGGTCCAGTCCGACGCGCCGATGCTGCGCGCCGCTTCGACATAAGTCAGCCGCTTCAGCATCAGCGTATTGCCGCGCACCAGCCGCGCGAACGCCGGGATGCTGAAGATGGCGACGGCGAAGATCACGTTGGTCATGCCGTTGCCGAGGATGGCGACGATGCCGATCGCCAGCAGGATGCCGGGGAAGGCGAACAGCACGTCGGAGATCCGCATCACGATGCGGTCCCACCAGCCTTCGTAGTAGCCGGCCAGCAGCCCCAGCACGGTGCCGATCACCGCGCCGATGATGACCGACAGGAAGCCCGCCGCCAGCGAGATGCGCGTGCCGGCCAGGATGCGGCTGAAGATATCGCGCCCGAGCGAATCGACGCCCATCCAGTGCGCGGCCGACGGGCCGGCGTTGAGCGCGTCGTAGTCGAAATAGTTCTCGGGGTCGTACGGCACGAGATGCGGCGCCAGGATCGCGACCAGCACCAGCAGCAGCACGAAGGCGCCAGCGCCGAGCGCCAGGTGCTGCTTGCGGAATTTGCGCCAGAACTCGGTCCAGGGCGTGCGCACGGCCTCGGGTGCGGCCGCGGTGGCGGATGCCGCTTGCGTTGCGGCGGGCGTGGAAAGCTCAGTCATGCCGGCCTCACTTGTAGCGGATGGTGGGATTGATCACGGTGTAGAGCATGTCCACCACCAGGTTGATCAGGATGAATTCGAGCGAGAACAGCAGCACCTCGGCCTGGATCACCGGGTAGTCGCGCATCTCGACGGCGTCGACCAGCAGGCGCCCCAGGCCCGGCCAGTTGAACACCTTCTCGACCACGATCGAGCCGCCCAGCAAAAAGCCGAACTGCAGGCCCATCATGGTCACCACCGGGATCATGGCGTTGCGCAGGCCGTGCTTGGCGACCACCAGGGTCTCGCGCACGCCCTTGGCGCGGGCGGTGCGGATAAAATCTTCCTGCAGCACCTCGACGAACGAGGCCCGGGTAAAGCGCGCCATCACCGCCGCCACCGCGGCGCCCAGCGTGACCGACGGCAACACGTAGTGCTTCCAGGAATCGGCGCCGATCGACGGCAGCCAGCCGAGCTGCACCGAGAACACCTCCATCAGCAGCATGCCCAGCGCGAAGGCCGGGAAGGAAATCCCGGAAACCGCCAGCGTCATGCCGAAGCGGTCCGGCCAGCGGTTGCGCCACACCGCCGAGCCGATGCCGATGGCCATGCCGAACACCACCGCCCACGCCATCGACGCCACCGTCAGCAGCAGCGTCGGCATGAAGCGGTCGCCGATCTCCTCGCTGACCGGGCGCTTGGTGCGCAGCGAATGGCCGAACTCGCCGCGCAGCGCGTTCGAGAAGAAATTGACGAACTGCTCGTGCATGGGCCGGTCCAGGCCCAGGTCCTTGCGCACCAGTTCGACCGTGGCCGAGTCAGCCTCCGGACCCGCCGCCAGGCGCGCCGGATCGCCCGGCAGCAGATGGACGAACAGGAACACCAGCACCGCCACGATCAGCAGCGTGGGGATCACGCCCAGCACACGTTTGAGGAAGTAATTCAGCATCACACACCATGAAGAAAGGCCGCGGGCCGCCCGCCTGCGAACCCCGCGTCGCGAGGCAGGCGGCCGTCTGTCGGCTTACTGCTCTACTGCTTGCTGCCAGGTACTGCGATACCCGTGGACTTGTTCGTCGTTCCCGCGCAGGCGGGAACCCAGCGTCTTTCGCTTGTGAACCACCAAAAAAGACACTGGATCCCCGCCTTCGCGGGGATGACGGTCATCCTGGAGCCGTCGCATCGATTTACTGCTTGATGTCGATCTCGTCAAAATTGAACGACCCGTCCGGCATCACATACGCCCCGCTCATGCGCTTGCTGCGTGCGAACAGCACCTTCTCCGTCACCAGGAAGGCCCACGGCGCATCCTTCCAGATGCGTTCCTGCGCATCCTTGTACAGCCGTGCCTTCTCGCCGCGGTCGGTGGTGCGCAGCGCGCCGGCGATATCGGCGTCGACCTGCTCGTTCTTGTAGTAGGCGGTGTTCAGCAGCTTGGGCGGCATCGACTCCGAAGCCAGCAGCGGACGCAGCGCCCAGTCCGATTCACCGGTCGACGACGACCAGCCCACGTAGTAGATGCGCACACCAGCGTCCTCGGGCTTCGGCACGCTCTCGACCTTCTCCACGCGCTGCCCGGCTTCCAGCGCCTGCACCTGCGCCTTGATGCCGACCTGCTGCAGCTGCTGCTGCACGAACTGGATCACCTTCTGCGCGGTGGTGTGGTTGTAGGCCGACCACAGCGTGGTTTCGAAACCGTTGGGGTAGCCGGCTTCCTTCAGCAGCGCGCGCGCCTTGGCCGGGTCATACGGCCAGGGGCCCAGCTTCTCGGCATAGTCGACGCCGTGCGGCACCACGCCCTCGGCAGGCACCGCATAGCCGGCAAAGGCGACCTTGGCCAGCGCCTCCTTGTTGATGGCGTAGTTGATGGCCTGCCGCACCTTGGGGTCGTTGAACGGCTTGACCATGGTGTTCATGGTCAGGTAGCGCTGGATGATCGACGGCGCGGCGATCAGGTCGACCTTGGCGCTGTTCTTCAGCACCGCGGCCTGCTCGAACGGGATGCTGAAGGCAAAGTCCGCCTCGCCGGTCTGCATGATGGCGGCGCGGGTGTTGTTGTCGACCACCGGCTTCCAGGTGATGGTGTCGATCTTCGGATAGCCGGTCTTCCAGTAGCCGGCAAACTTCTTGCCCTTGAGGTGGTCGGGCTGCTTCCATTCGACAAACTCGAACGGGCCGGTGCCCACCGGGTGGAAGGCGATGTCCTTGCCGTACTTCTGCAGCGCCGCCGGCGAGATCATCACCGCCGACGGATGCGCCAGCACGTTGATGAACGGCGAGAACGGCTCCTTCAGCGTGACCTTGACGGTGTTCGCGTCGACCACGTCGGTCTTGGCGACGCGGTTGAACAGCGTGTAGCGCTTGAGCTTGTTGGCCGGGTTGGTGACGCGGTCCAGGTTGGCCTTGACGGCGGCGGCATCAAACGTAGTACCGTCGTGGAACTTGATGCCCTTCTTCAGCTTGATGGTGTAGGTCAGGCCGTCCTTGCTGGCCTCGTAGCTGTCGGCCAGCACGTTGACCAGCTTCATGTCCTTGTCCAGCCCGAACAGGCCCTGGTAGAACGACTTGCTCGCGGCTTGCGACAGCGTGTCGTTCGAGTCGTACGGGTCGAGCGTGGTGAAAGTCGAATACACCGCCATCACGGCGTCCTTGGCGGCGAAGGCCGGTGCGGCGGCCAGCATGCCGAGGGCGCCGGCGGCAAAGGCGCCGGCCATCCATCGGGGCGAAACCATACGTGCAGACATCTCGATTCTCCTTGGATTGACTTCCGTTTCAGTAGGCGCCGCCAACGGCGTGCCGCGCAACAAAATGGCCGAGCGCCCCGCTGCCCGCGACCGGCACCAGCGGCTGCACCACCGGCTCGTCGCCGACCGCGCGGATCGGGCTGGGGATCTCGTCGTTCAGCGGCTCGCGCCGCAGGTGGCGCCGCGCCGGGTCGGCGATCGGCACCGCCGACATCAGCTTCTTGGTGTACGGGTGCTGCGGGTTTTCGAAGATCGCGCGGCGCGGGCCGATTTCGACGATCTGGCCCAGGTACATCACCGCCACGCGATGGCTGACGCGCTCCACCACCGCCATGTCGTGCGAGATAAACAGGAAGGCGATGCCCAGCTCGCGCTGCAGGTCCAGCATCAGGTTGACGATCTGCGCCTGGATCGACACGTCCAGCGCCGACACCGATTCATCCGCCACCACTACCTTTGGATTCAGCGCCAGCGCGCGCGCAATGCAGATGCGCTGGCGCTGGCCGCCGGAGAACTCGTGCGGATAGCGCGCCGCGTGCGACGGGTCCAGCCCCACCTTGTCGAGCAGCCACGCCACGCGCTGCTCGGCCTCCTTGCCGCTGGCGACCTTGTGCACCAGCAGCGGTTCCATGATCGAATAGCCGACCGGCACGCGCGGATCGAGCGACGCGAACGGGTCCTGGAAGATGAACTGGATATTGCGGCGCAGGGTCTGCAGCGCCGCGCCTTCGAGCTGGCTGATGTTCTGCCCGTTGAATTCGATGGTGCCGCTCTGGCTTTCCACCAGGCGCAGCAGCGAGCGGCCGGTAGTGGACTTGCCGCAGCCGGACTCCCCCACCAGCGCCAGCGTCTCGCCGGGATAGAGATCGAAGCTGACCTGCTCCACCGCATGCACGCGCCGCGTGACGCGGCCGAACAGGCCGCCGGGCACGTCGAAGCGCGTGACCAGGTCCTGCACGCGCAGGATCGGCGCCACGCCGGGGCGCACGGTATCCTGCGGCGCAGCCTGCTCGGGGCTGGCGCTGTCCAGCCGCAGCAGCGGGAACTTGGCCGGCAGGTCGGTGCCCTGCATGGCGCCCAGGCGCGGCACCGCCGACAGCAGCGCGCGCGTATAAGGATGCGCCGGCGCACGGAACACGTCGTCGGAGGTGCCCTCTTCTACCTTCTCGCCGCGGTACATCACCAGCACGCGGTCGGCCACCTCGGCGACCACGCCCATGTCGTGGGTGATGAAGACCACGCCCATCTGCATCTCGGCCTGCAGGCCGCGGATCAGCTGCAGGATCTCGGCCTGGATGGTCACGTCCAGCGCCGTGGTGGGCTCGTCGGCAATCAGCAGCGCCGGCTTGCACGACAGCGCCATCGCGATCATCACGCGCTGCCGCATGCCGCCCGAAAGCTGGTGCGGATAGCGCTCGAGCACGCGGCGCGCTTCCGGGATGCGCACCAGTTCCAGCATGCGCAGCGCCTCGGCGCGCGCCGCGGCGCGGCTCTTGCCCTGGTGCAATCGGATCGATTCCGCGATCTGTTCGCCCACCGGGAACACCGGGTTGAGCGAGGTCATCGGCTCCTGGAAGATCATCGCCACGTCGGCGCCGCGCACGCTGCGCAGCGTCGCGTTGTCGGTGCGCGCGAGGTCGATCACCTCGCCGCCGCGCCGGCGCAGCGCCATGCTGCCTGACGCGATCTTGCCGCCGCCATGCTCGACCAGCCGCATCAGCGCCAGCGAGGTCACCGACTTGCCCGAGCCCGACTCGCCCACCACCGCGAGCGTCTCGCCGCGGTCGACATGGAAGGACAGGTTGCGCACGGCCTCGACGGTGCGCTCCGAGGTGGCGAAGCGCACGGTGAGCCCGTCCACCTGGACCACGCGCTCGGGCGGCAGGACCAGGCCGGATACGGGAACGCGCGCGGGGGCTGCGGTAGTGACCACGGGTACTCCTTGTATGGCGGGATGCGGGACTGGCTGGCGCGCGGCGCGTCAGCCGTAGATCGACACGTCGACGGCCTCGCCCACCCGGGCGACACCGCGGTACATGCCTTCGGTATTGAACGGCAGCGTGACGTTGCCGGCGCGGTCGACCGCGATCAGGCCGCCGCGACCCTGGATCGCGGGCAGCTTCTCCATCACCACGCGCCGCGCCGACTCGTCGAGCGACACGCCGGCATAGCGCATCTGCGCCGCAACATCGTGCGCGGCCACGGTACGGATAAACATCTCGCCGGTGCCGGTGGCGGACACCGCCGCGACGTCGTCGGCATAGCAGCCCGCGCCGATCAGCGGGGTATCGCCGACGCGGCCCACCTGCTTGTTGGTGACGCCGCCGGTGGACGTCGCTGCCGCCAGATTGCCGCGGCTGTCGCAGGCGACCGCGCCGACGGTGCCGAACTTGCTGTCGGGATCGATCGGTTCCGTTCCGCGCGCCTGCTGCGCGGCCAGCGTGGCGGCGTCGTGGTCGAGCAGCGCCATGCCGGAATTGCCGCGCGCACGCTGCCATTGGTCGTGGCGGGCCTGGGTGAAGTAGTACTCCGGCGCGACCAGCTCCAGCCCTTGCGCCTGCGCGAAGGCCTCGGCGCCGGCGCCGGCAAACAGCACGTGCTCGCTGTGCTCCAGCACCGCGCGCGCCGCCAGCACCGGGTTGCGCAGGCGCGTGACGCAGGCCACCGCGCCGGCATTGAGGGTGGCACCATCCATTACCGCCGCATCCAGTTCATAGGTGCCGGCATGGGTCAGCACCGCGCCCTTGCCGGCGTTGAACAGCGGGCACTCTTCGAGCAGGCGCACCGCCTCGGTGACCGCATCGAGCGCGCTGCCGCCGTCGGCCAGGATGCGCTGGCCGGCTTGCAGCACGTGTTGCAGCGCTTCGATGTATTCGCGTTCGCGGGCCGCATCCATCGCCGCGCGGGTGATGGTGCCGGCGCCGCCGTGGATGGCAATGACAGCTGCTTGCATAAGGAGACTCAGAGACTCAGGACTTGCGGGTGTTGGATGACCGCGCGCGGCGCGCGCCGGTCTTGGATTCGGTGGGTTGCACTGGTATCGGCGCGGACCGGCGCGCGGGCTCGGCATCGGGCGTGCCATACAGCCACGGCAGCAGGAATTCGGTCATTTCGGCGGCGGCCTTGACCGGGCGTTCGGCCCGGTGCGCCACCGCGCCGCACAGCGCCTCGATCAGCGCCAGCACGGTGGCATCGGAGTTGGCCGAGAGCCGGTTGCCGGCCTGCGCATACAGCGCGATATCGGCCAGCGGCGCCAGCGGCGAGGTCGGGCCGTCGGTCAGCGCCAGCACCTGGCCGCCGTGCGCCTTGACGCGCTGGGCCAGCTCGATGGTGTCGGTGACGTAGCGCGGGAAGGCGATCACGATCAGCAGGTCGCTTGGCTGCAGCTTGAACAGCTGGCGCGCCGCATGCGAGGCACCGCCCGCGCCTGCCACCGACGTGACCATGCGGCAATGCATTTCCAGTCCGTGCTGCAGCAGCCCGGCGAGGAAACCGCTGGCGCCGAAGCCCGCCACGTAGACGCGCTGCGCGGCGAGGATCGCCGCCACCGCGCGCTCGCACGAGGCCGGGTCGATGCCGCGCCGCGTGGCTTCCGCATTGGCGGCGGCGTCTTCGAGCGAGGCCGCGAACACTTCGGCGGCGGTGGCAGGCCGCTCGAGCTCGCTGCGCAGCCGCTCCACCGGCGCCAGCGTGGCTTCGAAACCGCGCACCAGCTCGGCCCGGAACTGCGGATAGCCATCGAAGCCGAGTGCGCGCGCAAAGCGGTTGGCCGTCGCCACCGATACCTCCACCGCCGCGGCGAATTCATCGATGCGCATGGTCGCTGCGCGAAACAGGTTGGCCAGCACGTATTCCGCCATGCGGCGGTGCGCCGGCGTCAGCGCCGGCAGGCTGCGTGCAATGCGGTCCGAGATCGAATGGCCAATGGGCATGGTGGAAGCGGTTGAGCGACTACGCATCAGGGGGCGCGTCGTTGTGAAAATGAATTTACACGCAACCGACTTCCAAGAAAATAGAGTTTTGCGAGACCAAGGGTAATCCCTAGATTCGCCGGCTTTAGCGGCACGTTCACGGTGCATGCATCGACGCGCTTCGACCCGCTTTGGCGCGCCCCTTGCACCGGCACGGCGTGCCGCGCACCGGAAACGCTACAATGCGGGCCAGCGTCACAGCGCCGGCGGCGGCCCGCCTTTTGCGGCGCTTTTTCTGTTTTTCACTCAGGCATTTCCCCTCCCGTGATCCGAATCGACCAGCTAGTCCTTCAGCGCGGCACCAAGGTGCTGTTCGACCACACCAGCGTGACGCTCAACCCGGGCGAGCGCGTGGGCCTCGTCGGCGCCAACGGCAGCGGCAAGTCGACGCTGTTCGCGCTGCTGCGCGGCGAGCTGCATCCGGACGGCGGCGATGTCAGCGTCCCGGCGCAGTGGCGCGTCGCCCACGTGGCGCAGGAAACGCCGGCGGTCAGCCGCACAGCGGTCGACTACGTGATCGACGGCGACACCCGCGTGCGCGAGATCGAGGCCGCCATTGCCGCGGCCCAGGCCAGCGGCGACGGCAGCGCCGAAGGCGAAGCCCATGCCGCCTATGCCGACGCCGACGGCTACACCGCGCCGGCGCGGGCCGAGGCCCTGCTGCTGGGCCTGGGCTTCACGCTGGCGCAGGTGTCGCAGCCGGTGGCGTCGTTCTCGGGCGGCTGGCGCATGCGCCTGAACCTGGCGCAGGCGCTGATGTGCCCGTCGGACCTGTTGCTACTCGACGAACCGACCAACCACCTGGACCTCGACGCCATCGTCTGGCTGGAAGACTGGCTGGCGCGCTATCCCGGCACGCTGGTGATGATTTCGCACGACCGCGAATTCCTCGACGCGATCTGCAATGTCACGGTGCATATCGAGAACCAGCAGCTGCGCCGCTACGGCGGCAACTACACGCTGTTCGAGACCCTGCGGCTGCAGCAGATGGCGCAGCAGCAGGCCGCCTACGTGCGCCAGCAGAAGGAAATCGCGCACCTGGAATCGTTCATCACCCGCTTCAAGGCCAAGGCGACCAAGGCGCGCCAGGCGCAGAGCCGGGTCAAGGCACTGGAGAAGATGGAGCGGCTGGCGCCGGTGCACGTCGCCGCCGGCTTTGCCTTCGAGTTCCGCGAGCCCGACGCCGCGCCCAACCCGATGATGGTGCTCGACGGCGTGGATTGCGGCTACGCCGAAGCCGATCCGCCCGTCACCATCCTGCACAACCTGGCGCTTTCGATCCAGAACGGCCAGCGCATCGGCCTGCTGGGCGCGAACGGCCAGGGCAAGTCGACGCTGGTCAAGACGCTGGCCGGCACGCAGGATCCGCTCAAGGGCAACCTGCGCCTGGGCAAGGGCCTGCAGATCGGCTACTTCGCCCAGCACCAGCTGGAAACGCTGCGCGACCACGACTCCGCGCTGCAGCACCTCGCGCGCCTGGCGCCCGACGTGCGCGAGCAGGAGCTGCGCGACTTCCTCGGCAGCTTCAACTTCCGCGGCGACATGGCGACCACGCCGATCGAGCCCTTCTCCGGCGGCGAAAAGGCCCGGCTGGCGCTGGCGCTGATCGTCTGGCAGAAGCCCAACCTGCTGCTGCTCGACGAACCGACCAACCACCTCGACCTCGATACGTGCGAGGCGCTGACCATGGCGCTGGCGCAGTTCGAAGGCACGCTGATCCTGGTCTCGCACGACCGGCACCTGCTGCGCGCCACCGCCGACCAGTTCATGCTGGTGGCCGACGGCACCATCCGGCCTTTCGACGGCGACCTCGACGACTACCGCGACTGGCTGCTGCAGCAGGCGGCGGCCAAGCGCAACGCCGCCACCGCCGCGCACCTGGCGGAGAACGGTGGAGACGCCACCACGATCAACCGCAAGGACCAGCGCCGCGCCGAGGCCGACGAGCGCCAGCGCCTGTCGGCGCTGCGCAAGCCGCTGACCAGGGAGTTGGAAAAGGTCGAGAAGCGGATGGCGGTGCTGCAGACTGCCAGGGAGGAGATCGACCAGTTCATGGCCGATGAAGGCAGCTATGCCGAGGCCAACAAGATGAAGCTGATGGAAATGCTCAAGCGCCAGGGCGAGGTTAACGGCGAGCTCGAGACGCTGGAAGAAAAGTGGCTGGAGCTGCAGGAGCAGATCGAGCAGATTGCCTGATCGGTTTGGGGTTCGAGTCCCCTCCCTTGCACCACCGCAAAACAGAAACGGCGCCGATGGCGCCGTTTCTGCTTATATCGTTCGCTTATCCCGAGCTCAGCGGAAATTCTTCTCCCTGCGGATCAGCCCCACCGCCAGCGTCAACGTCAGCACGAACAGCCAGATCAGCGACCATGCCGGCACCGACAGCCCCAGCACCGGCGGCAGCGGCGCGGTGCACAGGCCGTCGGAGTAGAACAGCTGCGGCAGCACCTTGGCGGTGGGCAGCGCATTGACCCAGTTCTCGAGCGGATCGATGCCGCACGAAGCCTTGGGATTGAGCAGCAGCGACACGTGATAGACCGCCACCGCAATGCCGGCGATGCCGGACAGCATGCCCAGGCCCTGCCACAGCGAGCGCGTGTTCTGCGCCACCGCGGCCAGCAGCGAGAACACGCCGATGCCGACAAAGGCGAAGCGCTGCATCACGCAGAGCGGACAAGGCTGGTAGCCCTTTTCGAACTGCAGGTAGAGCGCGACGCCGACCAGGGCGAAGGAGACGATGGCAATCAGCAGGAAATAGGCGCGGGAATTGGCTTGCATCATTGGAACTCAGGTGATCCGGTAAATCGTTGCCGTCAGTCGGAAGGCGCGGCTGTGCTGCGCATTATTACCCATTTTGCCGCGCCTGCCGTCGGCGCCACATCCGCCGCCACATGCGGCGCCGGCCCCGCGGCGGATCGACGCATCGGCATCATGCGCCCGCTGCCTGCCACGCCGCGCGCGGCAGGCGGTACAGGCAATGCGGCCGCAACGGGTGCTGCGGCGGCAAGGCGGGATGGTCGAAACCCACCGCATCCTCGCGCATGCCAAGCCGCTCCATCACCGCGCGCGAGCGGGCATTGGCAAGCGTGGTGAAGGCGACGATTTCCTCCAGCCCCAGGCGGCCGAAACCGTAGGCGAGCGCGCCACGCGCCGCCTCGGTGGCGTAGCCCTGGCCCCAGGCATGCCGCGCCAGCCGCCAGGCGATTTCCACGCACGGCGCGAACGGCAGTGTGGCGGCAGGCTCGTGCAGTCCGACAAAGCCGAGGAAGGTATCGTCCGCGCTGCGTTCGACGACCCAGACGCCCCACCCAATCTGCGCGATCAGGCTGCGGCAGCGCGCGGCCATCGCATCGCTTTCGGCGCGCGTCAGCGGTGCCGGGAAATAGCGCATCACCTGCGCATCGGCATTGAGCGCGGCAAACGGCGCGTAGTCTTGATCGCGCCACTGGCGCAGCCGCAAGCGGCCGGTCTCGAAGGCGATGCCGTCGTCCATGGCTCAGTCCAGGTGGCGCACGCGGTCGATGGCCTGCTCGATGCGCTCGACCGCGATCACGTCGAGCCCGTCAATCTTCTGCTTGGGCGCATTGGCCTTGGGAATGACGGCCAGCGTAAAGCCCAGCTTGGCCGCTTCCTTCAGGCGCTCCTGCCCGCGCGGGCTGGGGCGGATCTCGCCGGCCAGCCCCACTTCGCCGAACACCACCAGGCCGCGCGGCAGCGGCTTGTTGCGCATCGACGAGTGGATCGACAGCAGCACCGCCAGGTCCGCCGCGGGTTCGGTGATCTTGACCCCGCCCACCGCGTTCAGGAACACGTCCTGGTCGAAGCAGGCGATGCCCGCATGCCGGTGCAGCACCGCCAGCAGCAACGCCAGCCGGTTCTGCTCCAGCCCCACCGCCAGGCGGCGCGGGTTGGGCACGTGCGCGGTATCGACCAGCGCCTGGATTTCCACCAGCAGCGGCCGCGTGCCTTCCTGCGTCACCAGCACGCACGAGCCCGGCACGGTCTCTTCATGCTGCGACAGGAACAGCGCCGACGGATTGCTGATGCCGCGCAGGCCGCGCTCGGTCATCGCGAACACGCCCAGCTCGTTGACCGCGCCGAAGCGGTTCTTGAAGGCGCGGATCAGCCGGTGCGACGAATGGGTATCGCCCTCGAAATACAGCACCGTATCGACGATATGCTCGAGCACGCGCGGCCCCGCCAGGCTGCCCTCCTTGGTCACGTGGCCGACCAGGATGATGGTGGTGCCGCTGCTCTTGGCGATGCGCGTGAGCTGCGCCGCGCATTCGCGCACCTGCGCCACCGACCCCGGCGCCGAGGTCAGCGCCTCGGAATACAGCGTCTGGATCGAATCGATCACCGCAACCTCGGGCTTTTCCACCTCCAGCGTGGCCTGGATCTTCTCCAGCTGGATTTCGGCGAGCAGTCCCAGCGATGGGCTTTCGACGCCCAGGCGCTGTGCGCGCAGCGCGATCTGCGCGCCCGATTCTTCGCCGCTGACATAGAGCACGCGGCGCTGCCCGGCCAGGTTGGCCAGCGCCTGCAGCAGCAGCGTGGACTTGCCGATACCGGGATCGCCGCCGATCAGCACCACCCCGCCCGACACCAGGCCGCCGCCGAGCACCCGGTCGAACTCGTCGATGCCGCTGGAAAAGCGCGGCACGTCGGCGGCCTCGATCTCGGCCAGCTTGCGCACCGTGGCCGATGCCGCGAGTGGCTGGAATCGCTTGTTCGAGGCGGATTCCGCCACGGTCTCCACCAGCGTGTTCCACTGCTGGCAATGCGGGCACTGGCCGGCCCAGCGCGGCGTGGTGCCGCCGCATTCGGTACAGGTATAGACAGTCTTGCTCTTGGCCAACGGAGGTCCTTGCAGAAAGAATCGAGCCGGGCCTGAAGCGACCCGGCCCGCGGAGGTGGCGAAGTGTGCGAAGCGGCCCGAGGCGGCGCATGCTTGCCCAGCGTAACCGTGCGGCGCTGCGCCCGCACCCCGCTGCCCGCGCGCGCATGTCAGGCTACATCAGGCGATCGCAGGCGCGGCGCTATCTGATGCCGTGATGGTCGCCACCGTGGTCGGCACGCGCGGCGCCAGCGCGCACATCAGCTCGTAGCCGACCGTGCCGCTGGCCTGCGCCACTTCGTCGATCGGCAGGCCCTGGCCCCACAGCGTGACCGGGCTGCCGACGCGCGCCTTCGGGCACGGCGTCAGGTCGACGCACAGCATGTCCATCGACACGCGCCCGACCAGCTCGGTGCGCACGCCGTCGACCAGCACCGGCGCGCGCTGCTCGCCCCATCCCGATGCGTGGCGCGGGTAGCCATCGGCATAGCCGCAGGCGACCACGCCGATGCGCATTGGCCGCTCCGCGGTGAAGAGCGAGCCGTAGCCGACGGTAGCGCCCGGCTGCAGGTCCTGCACCGCGATCAGTTCGCTGTGCAGCGACATCGCCGGCTGCAGCCCGGTGCCGGCGATATCGGCATCGCGGCCGGTGGGCGAGGCGCCGTACAGGATGATGCCCGGTCGCACCCAGGCGCGGTGCGCCTGCGGGTGCCACAGCACCGCGGCGGAATTCGACAGGCTGGCCTCGCCCGGCAGGTTGGCGGTGGCAGCGTCGAAGGCTTCGACCTGGTGGGCGATGCCGCGCGGGCCGTCGGCATCGGAGAAATGCGTCATATGGACGATGCTGCCCACGCACGGCATGGCTCGCGCGCGCTCCCAGGCGGCACGGTATTGCGCCGGATGGAAGCCGAGCCGGTTCATGCCGGTGTTGAGCTTGAGCTGGATCGCCAGTGGGCCCTTGGGGCGCGCGCTTTCCAGCATGCGCAGCTGCTCGTCGCAGTGGATCGCAGTGGTGAGCCGGTATTGCTCGATCAGGGCGATGTCCTGCGGCTGGAAGAAGCCCTCCAGCAGCAGGATCGGGCCCTGCCAGCCGAGGTCGCGCAGCAGCACGGCCTCATTCAGGTCCAGCAGGCCGAAGCCGTCGGCTCCGCGCAGTGCAGCAAAGACGCGGCGGATGCCATGGCCATAGGCATTGGCCTTGACCACCGCCCAGACGCGCGCATCGGGCGCCTTGCGGCGGATCACGTCGAGATTGTTGGCCAGGGCGGGTTGGTGGATGACGGCTTGGATCGGTCTTGGCATTGGAAGTCACATCAGGGTAGCGGACAAAGCCGGCAGCGGCGCGGGCGGCTCATGCGCGCGGCGGGCTGGAGGGACGGCTCTGTCTCAGTATCGATGGCGCAAACGTCACCTGTCGGTGTGCCGCAGCACGGACCGGCGACCAATGTGGGCGACGGCAGCGGCGACGGTTGTGGTGACGGATATGCGGGATGCCCGCAATTGGCACGTCCAGGTATCCCAGTCACCATATCTCGCCGGGCGCACACCAGATCAGGGAAAGACCGGTCCGGCGGGCCGCGGTGGCAGCCGTTATTTGAACACATTCGGATGCTGTTGCCGGGGGTCATCAGGGAATCGGCAAGGCAATTTGCTGTCAAAAAGAGCCGTTGCCGGGGTTCGGGAATGTCATGTTTTCGTGATATAAAGCCGGACGCTCCGGCCATGTTCTAAAAGCGAAGCATTATGTCAATGACTGTCAGGCAGGCCTCACGGCGCCGCAGCGCAGCACCTGCGACACAATTCGACACGGCCGCGGCACAAGGTTCCCTGCAAACCATGGCCTCTGCGGCCGGCACCGGCCTGGCCACCCTGAATGGAGCGCGCGATGGAGAGAAAGTCGACAGCATGAAGAAGGGTTTTTACACCATCATGGCCGCGCAGTTTTTTTCCTCGCTGGCCGACAATGCCTTACTGATCGCCGCCATCGCCCTTCTCACCGAATTGCACTCCCCGCAGTGGATGACCCCGCTGCTCAAGCTGTTCTTCGTTCTCTCCTACGTCATTCTTGCCGCCTTCGTCGGCGCCTTCGCCGACTCGATGCCCAAGGGGCGGGTGATGCTCATCACCAACGCTATCAAGGTGGTCGGCTGCGCCATCATGATGTTCGGGCTGCATCCGCTGCTGGCCTATGGCGTAGTCGGCTTCGGCGCGGCGGCGTATTCGCCGGCCAAGTACGGCATCCTGACCGAGCTGCTGCCCCCCGAAAAACTGGTGCTGGCCAACGGCTGGATCGAGGGCCTGACGGTAGGCTCGATCATCCTCGGCACGGTGGTGGGCGGTGCGCTGATCTCCGTGCATGTCTCGGGCATGCTGCTGCGCCTGGACCTGCCCTTCGTCAATACCGGCATCGACACTCCGGCCGAGGCTGCGATGGTGGTGATCATGCTGTTCTATGTGATCGCCTCGGTCTTCAACCTGTTCATCCCCGACACCGGCGCGCGCTATCCGGCGCAGGAAAAGAACCCGATCAAGCTGATCGCCGAATTCGGCGACTGCTTTCTGGCGCTGTGGCGCGACAAGCTGGGACAGATCTCCCTGGCGGTGACCACGCTGTTCTGGGGCGTTGGCGCGACGCTGCAGTTCATCGTGCTGAAATGGGCCGAGAAATCGCTGGGCCTGAACCTGTCACAGGGCGCGCTGCTGCAGGCCGTGGTGGCCGTGGGCGTGGCCGTCGGCGCGATCCTGGCGGCGGCGCGCATCCCGCTGCGCAAATCGCTGTCGGTGCTGCCGTTCGGCGTGGCGATGGGCGCCACGGTGATGGTGATGGCGTTCTACACCAAGGACGCGATGCCGCAGGTCACGCTCGACGTGATGGGCCTGCACATGCCGCTGTACATGGCCATCGCCTACGTATTCCTGATGCTGGTGGGCGCGATGTCGGGCTATTTCGTGGTGCCGATGAACGCGCTGCTGCAGCACCGCGGCCACGTGCTGCTGTCGGCCGGGCACTCGATCGCGGTGCAGAACTTCAATGAGAACGTCTCGGTGCTGCTGATGCTGTGCCTGTACGCGCTGCTGATCAAGCTCAACGTGCCGATCGGCGTGGTCATCATCGCGCTCGGCCTGTTTATCTGCGTGACCATGGCGCTGGTGCTCAAGCTGCACAAGTACAACGTGCGCACCTTCAACTCGCTGGCGATGATCGGCGAGGACAAGCACCACTAGAACCATCACGGCCCTGCCGCCCGCGGCCGGCCAGCGCGCATCAGGCGTCGTCCTGCCCCGCTGGCGCGCCCCGTGGCGGCGCTTCGGTGCGGGCCAGCGCCCGCTCCTGCCATCCCGGCGGTACCACGAACCCGCGCGAGCATTCGCGCCACCAGCCTGGCGCCTGCGGCCCGGCCGGTTCCAGCTCGCACAGCATCACCGGCGACTCGCGGCGCCAGCCGTGGTCATGGCGCGGATCGGCAAAGCGCTGCGCCAGCAGCGCGTGCAGCGTGCCGGCGTCGTCGGTGTCGGCCTCCGGCACCAGTGCGCCCGACAGCCACCCGGTACGGGGCAGGCGGCACCAGCGCAGGCCCGGGCGCGTACTGGCCCGCGCGGCCCAGGCATCGAGCGTCGACCACCAGCCATGCAAGTGGTCCGGCGCAATGCCCAGCGCCTCCAGCCCGGCCGGCACCTGGCCATCTCGATAGAACAGCCAGCCCAGCAGATAGACCTCGCTACGGTCCACGGTGTGGCCCAGCGCGGCCTGCGCCTCTGGCGTATGCCCCAACGGCAACTGGCGGTGCACGATATGGCCGAGCTTGTCGCCAAGGCGGTCGACCAGGTTCGGGCCGACGAAATCCTGCGCCCGCGGCGGCTGGTCGCCGCCCGCGGCCATCAGGTAGAACTTGGCAGCCATCTCCCAGTGGACCACCGCGCCCGAGTCCAGCTCGCGCCAGACGAAATCCAGCTCGCCCAGCGTGCGCACGCCGTGGCGGCCGGCGCGCCGCACCGGCACGTTGGCCGCCAGCAGAGACAGTCCCTGCATATGGCGCAGCGCAAAAAGCAGCAGCCGCTCGGCATGCCGGCCCAGGCGCAGGCTGCGGTTGGCGGGGTCGTGGTCGGCATCGGCGGCAAGCGCGGCGTGGCCGTCGGCCAGTTCGTCGATGGTGGCGGGCAGCGTGGCGGGATCCGCGCCTTCGAGCCAGCGCTGCCAGGCCTCCAGGGTGCCGGCCGGCCAGCGCGCCAGCGCGGCCCCGGGTACGGCGTCCAGCAGCGGAGGCGACAGCGTGGTCCAGGCCAGGTCGCGCGCGCGTGCCGACGCGGCGCGGCGCCACAGCGGCGCGTGCGACGGCCCATGGCCGTCGCCGCCGCGGGTCAGCGAGAGGTCAGGCCCCAGCTCCCGCACGGTCGTGGACCTCACGGGCCAGGCACAGGTCTTCCCAGGCGCGCGCCTTGTCGGTCAGCGTGCGCAGCAGGTAGGCGGGATGGTAGGTCACCACCACGGGGATGCCTTCGTACGCATGCACGGTGCCGCGCAGCTTGCCGATCGGCGTGGTGGTGCGCAGCAGCGACTGCGCGGCGAAACGGCCCAGCACCACGATCACGCGGGGCCGGACCAGCGCAATCTGCCGGCGCAGGAAGGGCTCGCATTGCGCCACCTCTTCCGGTTCCGGATTGCGGTTGCCGGGCGGGCGGCATTTGAGCACGTTGGCGATGAACACGTTGCGCCCGCGCGCCAGCCCGAGCGCGCCGAGCATGTTGTCGAGCAGCTTGCCGGCCTGGCCGACGAAGGGCTCGCCCTGCAGGTCTTCGTTCTCGCCGGGGGCCTCGCCCACCAGCATCCATTCGGCCTGGCGCGCGCCCACCCCGAACACCGTGTTGGTGCGCGTCTGGCAAAGGCCGCAGGCGGTGCAGCCCGCCACCGCGGCATCGAGCGCCGGCCAGTCCATCGCGGCGATGGCCGCTTCACGCTCCGCCTGCGCAGCGCCAGGTGCCGGCCCGGCGGGAACCAGCGCCGGCGCAGCGCGCTCGGGGGTGGGCGGTGCCAGCGGGGCAGCCAGCGGCGCCTCGGGAAGCGCAACCGCTGCAACCACCGGAGCAGCCGTCACAGCCGCGGGCAGCTCGGCCACTGGCATCGCGGCCGCCTGCACCGCTACGTCCGGCGGCGCCTCTGCCGGCGCCGCCGCGGGCGTGCGCGGCACCCATTCGGTCGGAATGCCCAGCACCTCGAGGAACTGCGCACGGCGGCTCATGCCTGGCCCTCCGTGCCTTCGTTGGCGGCTGCCTGCGCCGGCCAGGCGCGGCGCAGCACCAGCGCGTCTTCGCGCTTGCCGCCGGGCGCCGGGTAATAGCCCTTGCGGCGGCCGATCTCGGCAAACCCGGCGGCCTGGTACAGCGCGATCGCGCCGGTATTGGAGGGCCTCACCTCCAGCAGCATGGTGTGGATGCGGTGCGCGTGCGAGGTCGCCAGCACCACCGCGAGCATCAGGCGTCCGAGTCCCTGGCGCTGGCGCTGCGGCTCGACCGTGATGTTGAGCAGGTGCATTTCATCGACCACCGGCATCAGCACGGCGTAGGCCACCAGCGTGCCCGCCGGATCGCGCAGCGTCAGCCCGAGATGCCCGGACTTGACCGAGTTCTCGAAGTTGCCGCGCGTCCATGGATGGCTGTAGGCGCGCGCCTCGATGCCCGCCACCGCCTGCAGGTCCAGCGCGCTCATGCGGCCCAGCGACCAGCCGTCCGGCAGCGCCGGCATGGGAGGCACCTCGGGCCAGTCGTGGCGGTCCGCAAGGGGATACGCGGCGCTCACGATGCGCTCCCCGGCTGGGCCGCCGCGCGCGCCGCCGCAACGGCCTCGCGCTCGGCGATGGTCTGGGCGACCTTGTCGCGCAGGTAGACCGGCATGGCCTGGTCGGCGTCGATGGCCTCGCCGCGCGCCAGCGCGCGCAGCGCGAGGGCAACCATCGGCTGCGCATGGGGCATCGCCTCGGGCAGCACGCGCGCGGCGCGGGCCAGGCCCGCCAGGCGCTCGCCAAACACCGTGGACGCGTTGCCGGCAAGCCAGAATTCGCCGGCGGGCAAGGCCACGGTTTCGGGCGCGCCGACCTGCATCGGCGTCAGTTCCGCCCACTCCTGCGCGGCCGCGTTCCAGCCGAAGGCTGCCGCATAGGCCTCGTCCATGCGCGCATCCAGCGCCACCAGCACCGCGGTGCCGTCCGGCAGCGCCGGCGTGGCGGCGCGGGCGCGTTCGGCGCAGGCCATCAGCGTATTGACCGGCACCACCGGCACGCCGGCGCCGAACGCCAGCCCCTGTGCCACGCCGCAGGCGGTGCGCAGGCCGGTGAACGAGCCTGGGCCGGCGCCAAAGGCGATGGCCGCGCAATCGGCCAGCGCGATGCCGGCTTCGGCCAGCAATTCGCCGGCGGCCGGCAGCACGCGCGCCGACGAGCGTGCGCCGGTGTGCTCATGGCGCACCAGGCACTCGAGGCCGGCGCCTGCCGCGCGTCCGAGCGCGACCGAGCACCACTCCGTAGAAGTTTCAACAGCAAGAATCCAGGACATGGCGCGATTGTAGCCGTTGGGCCCGGAATCGAGGGCTTCTTCGGTTTTATACGGACGGCGCGCCCGCGCGGGGCGGCTATCATCGGGCTGCATTTTCGCAATCCAAGACAGTCCACCCGGAGGAACCCCATGAGCGACCTGCAGGCACGCTTCGAACAGGCCCAGATCGACGTCAAGCAACTGAGCGAGCGCCCCAGCAATATGTCCCTGCTGCGCCTGTACGCGCTGTTCAAGCAAGGCAGCGAGGGCGATGCGCACGGCGACAAGCCCGGCATGACCGATTTCGTCGGGCGCTACAAGTTCGAGGCGTGGGAAGCGCTGCGCGGCACCGCGCGCGAGCAGGCGATGGAGCAGTACATCGCGCTGGTGGAAGAATTGCGCAGCGGCGCCGCCAGCTGAATGATTCCGGCGCGGCGGCTTCAGGCCGCCGGCGCCGGACGCGGCCGGATGCGCCAGGCCGCCAGCATCGCGCTGGCGATCACCACGCCGACCGCGAGGAAGGTCTCGTCGAAGGCGCGGATGCGCGCCGCCTGGAGCGCGCTGTCGCCGGCCTGGCCCAGCAACGCGCCATGCTCGGCCAGGCGCCACTGCAGCCCGACGCCCGCCAGGCTCACGCCGATGGCCCCGCCCAGCTGGCGCAGGAAGTTGATGCAGCTGGACCCCTGCGCGATCAGCGTGAAGTCCACGCCGCGCATCGCGCCCAGTGTCAGCGACGGCAGGATGCAGCCCAGGCCGATCCGGCCCAGCACCGCCAGCGCCACCAGCACCAGGTACGGCGTCGCGCGCGAGCCCAGCGCCATCAGCAGGAACGACAACGACAGCAGCGCCAGCCCGAACGATACCTGCACATGCGGCGGGATCCGGTGCGTGAAGCGCCCCGCCACCGCAATCGTCAGCGCCAGCATCACGCCCGCCGGGAACAGCACCAGGCCCGCGCGCGAGGGCGTGTATTCCAGCGCCATCTGCATGTAGACCGGCAACAGGTAGGTCGAGCCGAACAGGCCCGCGCCATAGATGAAGGCCACCACCGCCCCGGCCGCGAACTGCCGGTAGCTGTAGAGCCGCATATTCATCAGCGGGTACGCCGCGCGCAGCTGCCACATCACGAAGGCCGCCAGCATCAGCACGCCGAAGCCCGACAGCGCCAGGCCCGCGGTGACGCTCTCGCGCATCTCGACCACGCCGTTGAGCAGGCTGACGGTGGCGATGCCGGCCAGGCCCAGCCCGCGCCAGTCGAGCGGCTGGCGCTCGCCCATCATGATCGAGTCCACCGCCATGAAGCGGCGCGCCATCAGCACCGCCAGCAGCGTCAGCGGCACCACCACGAAGAAGATCGAGCGCCAGCCGAAGGCCTCGACCAGGAAGCCGCCCAGGCTGGGCCCCAGCGCCGGCGCCAGCACCACGCCGAAGCCGAACATGCTGATGGCCTTGCCCTGCTCGCGCTCTTCAAAGACGCGCAGGATCAGGATATTGGGCAGCGGCTGCATGATGCCCGCGGCGATGCCCTCGGCCACGCGCATCGCGATCATCACGCCGTAGGTCGGAGAGAAACCGCCCACCAGCCCGCCCACGCCCAGCAGCAGCGATGCGCCCAAGAAGGTGCGCCGCAGCCCGTAGCGGTTCAGCAGCCAGGGGGTCAGCAGCATCGACAGCGTCATCGCGATCATGAAGCTGGCCGCGACCCATTGCGCGCGCTCCTGCCCCAGCACGAAATGCCGGCTCAGGTCGGGAATGGCCACATTGACGATGGTGGACGAGACGATCGACGAGATCGTGCCCAGCATCAGCGTCGCCAGCACCAGCCAGCGCAGCCGTTCGCCATAGCGCTCGCGCAGCGCCTGCCGGGTCGGCAGAGCCGGCCGCTGGCCGGAACCCTCCGGCGTGGCGGGGCCCTCGCTCACCCCAGCCGCCCGGTGTCGGCGATCTCGCGGATCTTGCGGACGGTGTCGATGTCGGCCGCGTGGTAGGCGGACTTGACGATCTCGGCGTAGCGGTCGTCGCCGCTGGCGTCGACGGCCGGCATGGTGGTGTCGTAGATAAAGCGCAGCAGCAGCGCGCCCGGACCCGGGGTCTCGATCGCCATGGTGAGCGTGCCGCCGGCATGCTCGGCCGTGGCCGCGGTCTCATAGCGCACCAGCCGGCGCGGCTCGTAGACCACGCGATCTTCGATCGAAGCCTGGCCGAAATGCAGCACGCGGTCGATCCAGTTGTCGCCGCGGCCCACCACTTCGGCGCGGTCCAGGCCCAGCACGAAAAGCTCGGGAGATTCGGCGCGCAGCACCAGGCCCTGCCACACCTGCTCGGCCGTCAGCGGTTCCAGCTGCGGGTTGCCCGGATCATTGATCTCAACCAAGTGCTCGAAACGCAACTTCAATCTCCCATTTGCAATAAGTCGATATTATGAAGTCTCCGCGTATTCGCGAGACCTTTTTGTCTGCGCACTGCAACATCGTGCCGACCCGCTTTGTTCAGATATCGGTCAGACTCGCACCGGCTGGAGCCCCTCGTATGAACGCCGCGCCCGGCGGAAACATCACTCCTGACAGCAGCTGTCAGGAGACCCGGCGCACAATGCGGCCGCTTTCACACGGAACGCTGCAGGAGGCTGTGATGGAGTTGCTGATCAATATCGATGTCGACGACCTGGCGCGCGGCATCGATTTCTACGCGCAAGGGCTGGGACTGCGGCTGGGCCGCAAGCTGTTCGACGGCTCCGTCGCCGAAATGCTGGGCGGCAATGCCCCGATCTACCTGCTCGCCAAGCCGGCGGGCACGCGCCCGACCACGCGCGCCGCGACCCGGCGCGACTATCGCCGCCACTGGACCCCGGTTCACCTCGATTTCGTCGTCGCCGACCTCGAGCAGGCCATCGAACGCGCGCTCGAGGCCGGCGCCGAGATCGAGGACTGGCCGCAGGAATTCGCCTGGGGCCGGCAGGCCACGCTGTCGGACCCGTTCGGGCACGGGCTGTGTTTTATCGAATGGAAGGGCCAGGGCTACGGGACGGTCGTCGACTGAGCCAGCCGCTGCGCGCGGGGTGGGCGTTTTCGGACTATTCGTCTGTTGCCGGCTGCGCCGCGATGTCACATTTCCATGCAGGGTCGTGCCCGCCTGTTTCCTTGATGCCCGCGGTGTAATAACATTGTGCTGCCGCCAATACTGGCCACACCATGAGCGACAAGACATGAAGGCAACGATCCGCAAGATGGGCAACTCGCAAGGTGTCCTGATCCCCAAGACAATCCTGGCACAGCTGGGTCTGGAGAATGAAGTGGAAATGGAAATCGTGAATGACACGCTGGTGCTGCGCCGGCCCCGGCAGGCACCCCGGCAAGGCTGGGCCGAAGCCAGCCGGCAAATCGCCGCGGACGGCGACGACACCCTGGTGCTGGGCGAGCTGTCCAACGCCGACGACGCGGAGTTGAAATGGTAGCGCGCGGCGACGTCTGGCTGGTTGCGCTCGATCCCACCGTCGGCAGCGAGATCGAGAAGACGCGCCCCTGCGTCATCCTGTCGCCGCCCGAGATGCACGACTACCTGCGCACGGTGACCGTGGCGCCGATGACCACCGGCAGCCGGCCGGCACCGTTTCGCATCCCGGTGACGTTCCAGCGCAAGACCGGCCTGATCCTGCTGGACCAGCTGCGCACCGTCGACAAGTCCCGGCTGGTGAAGCGCGCGGGCGGCCTGAGCGACCGGACCGTGGCAGACACCTTGCGAACCTTGCGCGAAGTGTTCGCGGACTGAGTCGCGGCACCGGGGCATTAAATGCCGGCAGGCGGGCGCCGCCTGGCTTCATAAGCTTATGAAAAAGAAATAGACGCCAGAATCGTCCGCACCACGCCATCCGTACGCAATTGCGTTAATCTGTGCCCTCGCTCCGGACAGGCGATCCCTGCCCCTGCGATTGCCTCTCACTCGCCACATCACAACAAGATCTTCACCACTCCTATGCGCACGTCTTTCATCAAGCGTCTGGCGGCAGCTGTGTCCGCCGTGGGTTTTATCGCCGCCGGCAGTGCCTCGGCCCAGGAACAGACCATCCGTGTCGGCACGGTCAGCGGACCGGACGCCGAAGTCTGGCAAGTGGTTCAGAAGGTGGCCAAGCGCAACGGCCTGAACGTGAAGGTGGTCGAGTTCAACGACTACGTGCAGCCCAACGCCGCGCTCGACGCCGGCGACCTGGACGCCAACAGCTTCCAGCACCAGCCGTACCTGGACAGCCAGGTGAAGCAGCGCGGCTACAAGATGCAGAGCGTGGGCTACACGTATATCTCGCCGCTGGGCATCTACTCGAAGAACCTGAAGTCGCCCAAGGACCTGCCGCAGGGCGCCAAGGTGGCGGTGCCCAACGACCCTTCCAATGAAAACCGCGCGCTCCTGTTGCTGCAGGCGCAAGGCGTGATCAAGCTGAAGGCCGGCGCCGGCGCCAACGGGTCCAACGCCACGCCCCTGGACGTGGCCGAGAACCCCAAGAAGCTGAAGATCGTGGAACTGGACGCGGCCCAGCTGGCGCGCGCGCTGCCCGATGTCGGCGCTGCCGTGATCAACACCAACTACGCGCTCGCCGCCGGCCTGCAGCCCACCCGGGACGCGATCGCGCTGGAAGACATCCACAGCCCGTACGCCAACATCATCGTGGTGCGCACCCAGGACAAGGACAAGCCGTGGGTCAAGAAGCTGGTGGCCGCGTACCAGTCGGAAGACGTGCGCCAGTTCATGAAGGCGCAGTACAAGGGCGCGATGGTGCCTTCGTTCTGATTGCCGGCGGGCGCCCCTGCTGCTGAGCGCGATCGCCAAAGTTTTTTTGCACGGCGCCCGCGCAAGGGCTTGCAAATTCCGCCGCCTTCGGTAGAATTCGCGGCTCACCACCTGCCCAGGTGGCGGAATTGGTAGACGCACTAGGTTCAGGTCCTAGCGGTGGCAACACTGTGGAGGTTCGAGTCCTCTCCTGGGCACCACGATTCAAAAAAAAGGTCTGCGCATGCAGACCTTTTTTCTTTTCCGCCCAGGAAGAAAAGCGCTTGAGCGCTTTTCGCGAGGACGAGAAGGGCTGCGCTTGCCAGCGCAGCCGGGGTCGCGCATGCGTGACCGAGTCCTCTCCTGGGCACCACGATTCAGGCGAAGGCCCGCACGGAAGTGCGGGCCTTTTGCTTTTGCAGCATCGATACCTCTCTCTCCTTCGCCGCCGCGCTATCGATCGCATACAGTAGTTCCATCCACAGGCCGCGGCCGCGCCTCAGCCTGTTCCGCCTCACAACGGAGAACTACCGTGGGCAAACTGCAAGAGCGTCGCCGTTTCCTGGGAGCCGCGCTGGGCGGCCTGCTTGTCCCTGCGCTGCCGGCTTGCGGCGGCGACGACGACGAGCCGCCGCCCACACCTACGCCGCCGGAGCCTGTCCCCGCGGCACAGATCACCCAGGCCATCGCGCAACTGGACAAGCTGGTCGCGGACCTGATGGCCAGCTCACGCGTGCCCGGCATGGCGGTCGCGGTGGTGCGCGGCAACCAGACCGTTTACGCCAAGGGCTTCGGTCGCCGGCTGGTGACCGATCCCGCGCCGGTCGATGCCGACACCGTGTTCCAGCTGGCCTCGGTGTCGAAGTCCATCGGCGCCACGGTGGTGGCGCGCCAGGTCGGGCGCGGCGGCATCAGCTGGGATACGCCGGTGCATACGCACCTGCCCTGGTTCACGCTGGCCGATGCCGAGGTGTCGGCGGACGTGACCATCGGCGACCTCTACGCCCACCGTTCCGGCCTGCCGGACCACGCCGGCGACCGTCTCGAGGACATGGGCTACGACCGCCAGCAAGTGCTGACGCGCCTGCGCTTCCTGCCGCTGCATCCGTTCCGCGCGGTCTACGCGTACACCAACTTCGGCATGACCGCCGCCGCCGAAGCGGTAGCCGTCGCCGCCGGCACCGACTGGGCCACGCTGTCGGAACAGGCGCTGTACCAGCCGCTGGGCATGACGCGCACCAGCTCGCGCTTTGCCGACTATGCCGCGCGCGACAACCGCGCGCTCGGCCACGTGCGGGTCAACGGCAACTGGGTGCAGGGCGCGGTGCGGATGCCCGATGCGCAATCGGCAGCGGGCGGCGTCAGTGCGTCGGTCAACGACATGGCCAAATGGCTGGCGATGCTGCTCGCCAAAGGCGAGTCCGGCGGGCAGCGGGTGGTCGACGCCGCAGCGCTGGCACCGGCGCTGAGTCCGCAAATGCAGAGCAACCCGCCCGCCGGCGGCCGCCCTGCAGGCTACTATGGCTATGGCTTCAATGTCGGAACGACCGAACTGGGCCTGACCTCGCTCAACCACTCCGGCGCCTTCGCCCTGGGCGCCGCGACCAGCTTCATGGCGGTGCCGGAACTCAACCTGGCGATCGTGACGCTGACCAACGCGCAGCCCATCGGCGTGCCGGAAACCCTGAGCGCCCAGTTCTTCGACCTGGCGCAATACGGCGCCATCCGCCGCGACTGGGGCAAGCTCTACGGCGACGCGCTGGCACCGCTGCTGGAGCCGGAAGGCCGGCTGGTCGGGCAGCCGCGCCCGGCCAATCCGCTGCCGGCGCGCGCGCTGTCGGCCTACACCGGCACCTACCGCAACGACTACTACGGTCCGCTGCAGGTTGCCGACCAGGGCGGCACGCTGGTGATGACGCTGGGCGCGACGCCGCTGGTGCTGCCGCTGAGCCACTGGGACGGCGATATCTTCACCTTCACGCTCGACAATGAAAACGCCATGCCGGGCACGATCTCGCAGGCCGCGTTTTCCAGCGACCGCGTGTGGCTGGAGTTCTACGACCACGAAGGCCTGGGCATGTTTGTGCGGTAGCGGTCCAGGCTGCCTTACGTCTTGATCCGGTACCGATCCGGCATCGACCCACTCACGGAGGAAGGACATGCTCACGCCCCCTGCGAGGATGCTCGCCGCCCTCATCACCCTGTCCGCCCTGCTCGGCGCCTGTGCCGCGCCGACGCCGCCGGCGGACGCGCCGCGCCCGGTAGCACCCGGCCAGCCCACCGCGGGCAAGGCCGAAGTGCTGTGGCTGGGCCAGGCCGCCACGCGCATCACCACGCCGGGCGGCAAGGTCATCGTGATCGACCCGTGGCTGACCAACAATCCGAAAACCCCGCCCGGTTTCAGGCAGCTGCCCGCGCTCGGCAAGGTCGACCTGATCCTGGTCACGCATGCCCACAATGACCATCTGGGCGATACCCCCGCGCTGGCCCGGCTGACCAACGCGCCGGTGTACAACGGCGGCGGCCTGGGCCGGGCGCTGGTCAGTCTCGGCCTGGTGCCGGAGGCGCAGGTGCAGCGCTTCGGCAAGAGCGGCACGGTGATGCCGTTTGGCCCAGCGGGGCCGAAGATCACGGCGGTGCATGCGGAACACTCGTCGGAACTGGCGCTGAAGAACCCGGCCACCGGCAAGGACGAAACCCACTACGGCGGCGAGCCGGTGGGCTACATCATCGAACTGGAGAACGGTTTCCGCATCTGGCACATGGGCGATACCGGGCTGTTCGGCGACATGCGCCTGATCAGCGAGATCTACAAGCCGGATCTGGTGCTGATCCCGATCGGCGGGTATTCCACCATGGGACCGCAGGATGCCGCGATCGCCGTGCGCGACCTGATCCGGCCGCGTTTTGCAATACCGATCCACTACCAGACCTCGCCGCAAGCCAGCGGCACGCCGGAGCAATTCAAGGCGGCGCTGGGTACTGGTGCCGCGGCAACCGTGATCGTGCCGCAGCCGGGAGAGAAGGTCGACTTCTGAGCGCCGGCGCCAGCAGACGCGGTAGCGCCGGATCACTTCCGAGTCCGGGTCGAGGCCCCTGCCATCGCGCGGCACGACGGCATCGGCCAGCGCCGCTGAGCCGCCGCCGCGCGTTGCGGCCACCCTGTGGAATCCCACAGGGTCGGCGCGCCACCCTGCCCGCCTTTCCCTATTCTCGCCAGTGGCAATTCGCGCCAGGCCCAGGCGCCGCGCCCGCTGCGGCCTCCACAGCGCCGCCATGCCGGCCCGGCCGCGAATTGATCGTTGAAGAACAAGATCCGAAAGGGAAGACTCAATGCGTAAGACGATTTTGCTGATGGCGATTTGCGCGGCGCTGTCCGCGTGCGGCGGGGACGATAACAGCACGACACCGCACTCCAACCCCGGCAATCCCGGCGACCCTGGCACCCCGGGAACACCTGGCAACCCCGGCAACCCCGGCAACCCTGGCCCCGGCAACCCCGGCAACCCCGGCACGCCCACGCCGGCAGGCTGGACCGATCCGGCGCCCTTCACCGAGGCCGGCGCGGGCACTGTCAACGTCGCCATCGATGCCGCGGGCAACGCCATCGCGGTCTGGATGCAGCTCGATGCGGGCACTGCGAACGAAAGCGTGCTGGCAAGCCGCTACGTGCCGGGTTCCGGCTGGAGCGCGCCGGTTGCGCTGGAAAACGACGCCGCCGGCGCCACCGACGGCCCGCAGATCGCGATGGATCGCGCCAGCGGCCGCGCCATGGTGGTGTGGGCGCAGCTGACCAGCGCGGGCGCCTACGACATCTGGGCCAGGCCCTTCGACCCGGCCGCCGGCTGGGGCACGCTGGCGCGCATCGAGACCGGCGCCGGACTGGCCGGGCAGCCGCAGGTTGGCATGGACGCCAGCGGCAACGCGATCGCGGTGTGGAGCCAGCGCGACGGCCAGTTCGGCCCGTTCAAGATCGTCGCGAACCGCTACACCGCCGCCAGCGGCTGGGGCACGGAATCGATGTTCGCGACACCCAATGACGCCGGCATCCAGAACCTGCGCCCGCAGGTTGCCGTGGCGCCCTCGGGCGAGGCGATTGCCGTGTGGGAACTGACCGACCTCGCCAGCAACGGCATCTGGACCAGCCGCTTCAGCGGCGGCAGCTGGGACGCGCCCAGCGAGCTGGTGCGCGACGACAGTATCGACCGCTCGCTCGGCTATCCGGCCATCGCCATGGACGGCAGCGGCAACGCCACGCTGGTATGGGGCCAGTCCGATGTCGCCAACGGCAGCGTGGCCAGCACACTGTACGCCAGGCGCTTTACCTCGGCCTGGCAGAACCCGGTAGCGGTGGCGGCGCCGGTGGCCGAGGCCTTTATCAGCAAGGCGCGGCTGTCGGTCAATGCGCGCGGCGACGCCATGGTGGCCTGGGGCCGCAACGACAATACGCTGGTGGCCAGCGTGGCCCCGGCCAATGGCGCCTGGGGCACCGCGACCGTGCTGCTCGGCGCCAGCACGCGCACGCCCAGCCTGCCGACGGTGGGCCTGGACGGCGCCGGCAACGGCTTTGTCGCCTGGACCCAGGAGCCCGAGGGCAGCAGCGTGGCCGACCTGTGGACCAACCGCTATGTCGCCGGCACCGGCTGGGGCACCGCCGCGCTGGGCGAGAGCTACGGCGACACCGCCGCGATTCCCGCGCTGGCGGTGAACGAGAACGGCAATGCGGCGCTGGTCTGGAACCAGTGGAGCGACGCCGGCACCCGTATCGCGGGCCGCTATTACACGCCGGCCAACTGACGCGCGGTTGTCGCGCTGACCGCACGCTGACTGCAAGCCCCCGGGGAAGGTGCTGCCCCGGGGGCTTCTCCGCGCTTACGGCCGGCCGCCCGGTTAAAGCCATCGGTGTCAGATCGACAGCAGCCCCAGCGCCACCGCGCGCGCGCAGGTGGCCTGGCGCCCGCGCGTATTGAGCTTGTCGGCGGCAACGTTGAGGTGGAAGTAGACGGTGCTCTCGCTGATGCCGAGGATGGTGGAGATCTCCCAGGTGGTCTTGCCGATCGCCGCCCACTGCAGGATCTCGCGCTGGCGCCGGCTCAGCGCCGGGCGCGCGGCCTCGCCTTGCAGCCGCCGCAATGCGGAATGCAGGCAGTGCGCGAAGTAGCTCATCGGCGCCAGCGTGGTGCGCAGCGCGCGCAGGTCGGAGGTGGCATCGGTGGTCAGCGTCATGAAGGCCCAGTCGATCCCCGGCGTCCATAGCGGAATGGTCAGGCCCGCGTTGAGCCCGTGCTCGCCCGCGCTGCGCAGCAGCTTGCGCGCGCTCTGCCCGATATCGCGGCGCGTGTGGTCGACCTCGCCCAGCGCATTCCACGACGTCGCCGGCATGCCCGCGCGCACATGCGCCACGCGCGCGTCGCCATGCTCGTGCCGCTTCGCGCGCAGCGGCTCATAGCGCGCCCGCGCCCAGTCCGCCGAAAAATCGTGGAAGCAGACGAAGTCGTTGTCGTCCTGCGGGCCGAGTACGGGCTGCTTCATGACATAGGCATGGTGGTTGAAGCCCATGGCGCGGGCCGCGCGCAGCGCCACTTGTGCCACTTCCTGCGGCGTGCGCGCGTTCAGCACGGTCTCGGCGTATTGCCAGTCACGGAGGGGGTCTACCTTCATGCAATCTCCGACAGGATGCGCGCTCGTCGCGGGCACGATCGTGAAGACGCAGCCTTGCGGCAACTGGCCGCCGGCCGATGAAGCTTGCGAGGGTAGGCGAATTTCGCCGCCGTGGAACGCCCCGTTCGGGGGAAGCGCTTTGGCACGCGATGGTCGCGCGGCGCCTGGCTAGGGCTTCCACCCCGGCAGCGCCGCGGCCTGCCGGATCCAGTGCGCCAGCATCGCCTCGTCGAAGTTCTCGCCTTCGTGGATATGGAAATAGCGCGTGTCCTTGTCCTTCGATTCAACCGGCGGCACCGGGTCCAGCGACATGCCGCGGAAAAACGCCACCTTGATGTAGCGGGTCATGCAATGGAAGCTGAGAAACCAGCCCTGCCCCGCCCTGCCATAGAACGGCGAATTCCAGCGCACCGCCTTGTTCACATCGGGTACGTTGCGCTCGACCAGTGCGTCCAGACGCCGGCCTGCATCCTGCTTCCAGCCCGGCATCGCCGCGAGATAGGCTTGCACCGGCGCATCGCCATCGCCTTTCGGAATCTGCGGATTGCCGCCTGCCAGCAGCACCGGCTTGCCGGTGGCGGGCCCGCCGCTGGCTTTTCGCGCGGGCTTGCGCGCACCCCCTGCCGGGGTCCGGGACGTGCTGTTGGCCATGGCCGAACTCCCCTGGTTGACGTTGGTCGGCGAGACCGCACTGAGCGGCTATGATAAGCCGGTCAGCCAGAACCTTGAGGAACGAGCATCGATGACTCCGTCTGAACAGATCGACCAGCTGATCGCGGGCTTGGCCGACTGGCGCGGCCAGACTATGGCCAGCCTGCGCAAGGCCATCCTCGCCGCCGACAGCGGCATCGTCGAGGAATGGAAATGGATGGGCAGCCCGGTATGGTCGCGCGACGGCATGATCGCCGTCGCCAATGCCCACAAGGCCAAGGTGAAGATTACCTTTACCAACGGCGCCAGCCTGCCCGACCCGGATCACCTCTTCAACGCCGGCCTGGGCGGCAACAAATGGCGCGCGATCGACCTCGCAGAGGGCGACAAGATCGACGCACGCGCGCTCAAGGCCCTGGTCCGCGCCGCGATCGCGTTCAACCAGGGCAAGGCGAAGAAAAAAGCGGCGGTGCGCACCCGGGCACAGGCCGGCCAGCAAGACGACGCGTGAAGCGCCGGGGCATCAGCTTCCCTCGATCTTGAAGCCGATGTCCTTGATGAACTGGCCCCACCGCGCGTGGTCGGCGCGAATCTGCGCGGCGAACGCGTCCGGCGTGACCGCCTGCGGCGGCAGCACGCCCACGCCCGCCAGCCGCTTGTGGTAGGCGGGATCGGCCAGCACCTTGCGCACCGCGGCGGAGACTGCCTCCACCGTCTCGCGGGGCATGGCCTTGGGGCCAAACAGCGCGAAATAGCCGCTGAGCTGCTCCATCTCGGGGTACCCCAGTTCGCGGAACGTGGGCGCGCCGGGCGCGAGTTCCGAGCGCTCCGGGATGGTAGTGGCCAGCACCTTGGTCTTGCCGGCCTGGTACAGCGGCACGCCGGTGGTCAGGCCGTCGATCATCAGCGGCACCACGCCGCCCACCAGGTCCTGCGTGGCCGGTGCCGAGCCCTTGTACAGCACCGGCTCGAGATGGGTGCCGGCGAGCCGGTTGAACAGCAGCGGGCCGAAGTGCGACGACGTGCCCGGACCGTACGAGGCCGAGTGGATCGGCTTGCCCGGATTCGCCTTGGCGTAGGCGACCAGTTCCTTCAGCGTGTTATACGGCGCGTCCTTGTTGGCGGCCAGCAGCACCGGCGCGCGGCCGAGTTCGGCGAGCGCGGTCAGGTCGGTCAAGGGATCGTAGGGCACACGGTTGATATGCGCGCCCGAGGTGGCCGAAGAGCCCAGCGTCACCAGCAGGGTCTGGCCGTCGTTCTTCGCGCGGATCACGTCCTGCGTGGCGGGAATGGTGGCGCCGCCGGGCTTGTTCTCCACCACCACCGACTGCCCGACCACGCGCGCGAGGTAGTCGGCGAACAGGCGCGCCACCACGTCGGTGCCGCCGCCCGGCGGATAGGCCACCACCAGCCGGATGGCGCGCGTGGGCCACTGCTGGGCCAGGGCGTGCGGCGCCACGCCGGCCGCCACCGCGAGTGCCGCGGTGCTCAGGAACTGTCGACGATCCATAGATGAAGTCTCCGCATTGTCGTTGTGCGCCGCAGCGGCGGCGGGTCTTTCATCTTAGTGAGTGTTCAGGCCGGGGACACGCCCGGGTTTCCACCATGCGCAGCGCCGGCTGTGCCCCGCGGCGCCCCGAACCGTTCCGCATAGATGCTCGCCACCCAGTCGACAAACACCCGCACGCGCGGCGCCAGCTGGCGGTGGAACGGGTACAGCGCCGACACCGGCAAATCCGGGCATGGCCAGGCTTCCAGCACCGGCACCAGCCGCCCGGCGCGCAAATGGTCTTCAATGCGGAAGCGCGGCACCTGGATCAGGCCGCAGCCGGCCAGCGCCGCGCTGGTATAGCACTCGGCATCGCTGACCGAGATCCAGCCGCTGGACCTGAATGCGCGCACCTCGCCATCGACGGTCAGCGTGAACGGGTAGCGGTTGTCATGGTTGCGGGAAAAGAAGCCCACGCCGACGTGTCCGGCCAGCTCCGACGGATGCTGGGGCGTGCCGTGCTCCGCCAGGTAGGCGGGGCTGGCGCACAGCACCTCGGGCATCTCCGCCAGGCGCCGCGCCACCAGCGACGAATCGCGCGGCCGGCCGGCGCGCACCACGCAATCGATGCCCTCCCCGATCAGATCGACCAGGCGGTCGCCGCTGCTGATGACCAGGTCGATATGCGGGTAGCGCGCGCGGAACTCGCCGATGCGCGGCAGGATGATCAGCGTGGCATGGGTACCGTGCAGGTCCAGCCGCAGCGTGCCGCGCGGGTCGGCCACCTGGGTGCTGAGCGAGGTCTCGGCGTCTTCCAGCGCCTGCAGCACGCGCTTGCCGCGCTCGTAGAAGGCCTGCCCGTCCAGCGTCGGGCGCACCTGCCGCGTGGTGCGCTCCAGCAGCCGGGCGCCGACGCGCGCCTCGAGTTCCTTGATCGCGTGGGTCGCGGTGGCGCGCGGCATGTCCAAGGCGCTGGCGGCGCGGGTGAAAGAACCCAGTTCCACGATCCGGGTGAAGAGTTGCAGCGCGTCGAAGCGGTCCATGCGGGGGCGGCCTGTGATAGGGAAACGGTCACCCGGGATTGGAATCAGCTTCGCCGCCCGCGTCAAGCCACGCCAGTGGCGCCTGGCGCCCGCGCGGGCCGGGCTCGCGCAAAAGCGCCAGGCATCGATTTTGCTGGCCTATATTTCAATAGTCATTTTCCGCCGCGCCGCGGTCCGCGCCCGCAGCCGTGCCGCCATGTGACGATAATGAAATCCGCTCAGCACCCCGGAGGTGGATTATGAGCGCCGTGCCCGAGCCGCAGGTGGCCGACAGCACTACGCCCCCCGGCAAACGCCCCGCCACGTCGACGCGGCACGTCTGGACCCGCTATTGGGTGATCGCCAAACCCTATTGGGTCTCGCAGGAGCGATGGAAGGCCGCCGGACTGCTGCTGGTGCTGATCCTGCTGCTGCTGGGCCAGACCCAGGCCGAGGTGCTGATCAACGAGCAGACCGGCGAATTCACCTCGGCGCTGGCAGCGCGCGACGCCGAGCGCTTCTGGGCCTCGATCCGCACTTGCCTGTATATCCTGATCGTCGCCATCCCCGTCTACGCGGTCTATTACTACATCCGCAACATGCTGGGCCTGCACTGGCGGCGCTGGATGACCCACCATTACCTGGACGGATATTTCAAGAACCGCATTTTCTACAAGCTCAATGCGGATGCCGGCATCGACAATCCCGACCAGCGCATCTCCGAGGACATCAACACGTTTACGCGGCAGTCGCTGTTCTTCCTGTCGATCGGTATCGGCGCGCTGCTGCAGCTGATCGCGTTCAGCGCGGTGCTGTGGATGATCTCCAGGGAGCTGGTCTATTTCCTGGTGGTGTACGCCATCGCCGGCACCTTTGTCTCGATCGCCTGTTTCGGGCGGGTGCTGATCGGCCTGAACTTCTACCAGCTCAAGCGCGAGGCCGACTTCCGCTTCAGCCTGATCCGCGTGCGCGAGAACGCCGAGTCGATTGCGTTCTATCGCGGCGAGCCGCAGGAGTCTTCCCATGTCCGCGGGCGCTTCGGCAAGGCGTTCCAGAATTTCGAGCGGCTTATCAGGTGGCAGCTCTGGTTGAACATGTTCCAGTACGGCTATGGCTTCCTGACTATCCTGCTGCCCAGCGCCATCGTGGCCGCGCGTGTGCTGGACGGCGAGCTCGAGGTCGGCAGCGCGATCCGCGCCGCGGGCGCCTTCGCCGCCGTGCTGAACGCGCTGACGGTGATCGTCGACAACTTTGAAGACCTGAGCCGGTTCGTGGCCGGGCTCGACCGCCTGGACACGTTCTCCAGCACCCTGACCGGCAAGAAGGCCAGCACGCAGCGGGCGGCCAGCACCATCGAATCCCGGCAGGATGCACGGCTCGCGCTGGAACATGTCACGCTGCAGACGCCCAACCAGGAGCGCACGCTGGTCACCGACCTGAGCGTGTCGATCCACCCCGGTGAGGGACTGCTGATCGTCGGCGCCAGCGGCGGCGGCAAGAGTTCGCTGATGCGCGCGATCGCGGGCCTGTGGAACAGCGGCGCGGGCCGCATCGTTCGGCCCGCGCCGCAGGACATGCTGTTCCTGCCGCAGCATCCGTACATGGTGGTCGGCAGCCTGCGCAGCCAACTGCTCTATCCCAATCATGTCGGCCGGCAGGTCGCAGACGACGAGCTGCTGCAATTGCTGGATACCGTCAACCTGCGCGACATCGCGGGCCGCTTCGGCGGGCTCGACACCGAAGTGGACTGGAGCAAGGTGCTGTCGCTGGGTGAGCAGCAGCGGCTGACCATCGCGCGCGTGCTGCTGGCCAGGCCGCGCTATGTGATGCTGGACGAGGCCACCAGCGCCCTCGACATCAGCAACGAAGACGCCCTGTACCAGTTGCTGGCGGGCTTGCAAGCGACGCTGGTCAGCGTCAGCCACCGGCCCACGCTGCTGAAGTATCACCACCAGGTGCTGGAACTGCCGGGCGACGGCACCTGGCGGCTGCATCCGGCAAAGGATTACCGCTTCGGCTGGTAACGCGCGGCACAGCCGCAGCGGCAGCACGTGCCCGGATGCGTTGCGCTATGCTGAACGGATTCCCGTCCGCACTGCTTACCGGAGACCCACCATGCGCCATCGCCTGTCCGTCTGGCTGGCCGCCACCGCGGCAACCCTGCTGAGTGCCTGCGCAACGCTGCAGCCCATGCAGACCGCGCAGAACATGA
The DNA here is from genome assembly GCF_041726985.1 of Cupriavidus nantongensis. Classification (GTDB taxonomy): domain Bacteria; phylum Pseudomonadota; class Gammaproteobacteria; order Burkholderiales; family Burkholderiaceae; genus Cupriavidus; species Cupriavidus nantongensis_A. The sequence continues at coordinate 1,924,153 of NZ_CP168303.1, forward strand.
TCGGCAGCCCGCAGAGCGCCGTGCGCGATACCTTCGGCGCGCCTTCCGAAACTTATCCGCTCGCAAACGGCACCAGCCGCTGGATCTATTCCAAGCAGCCGCTCGGCTTCGAGGTGTATGCCGCCGACTTCGACGCCGGCGGCAAGCTGACCAGCTTCCGCCAGATGCTGACCGAGAAGGAAATCTACGCCGCGCGCCCGGGCGTGTGGACCAAGCAGGATGTGGCCGAGCACTTCGGCCTGCCGCGCGAGCCGGTCGAGTATTACCCGATGATGAAACGCGAGGCCTGGTCGTACCGGCTCTACGCCGGCGCGTACCAGCCGGCGCACTTCAGCGCGTACTTCGACGAGCGCGGCGTGCTGGACCGCACCATGATCATCGTCGACGCGATCGGCGGGGATGCGCGCGACGGCAGCAAGTGAGCGTGCCGGCAACAGGCCGTCATGCCATGCCAGCCTTATCCTGGGTCGGCGCGTCCGGCAGGATCGGGGATCATGGGCGCGCCGGGCTTGCGCAGCATCTTCTCGACCTCGCCTGCATGCAGCTCCTCGAGCTGGATCAACTGCCGCGCATACTCCTCCAGCGCAACGGAGCGGCCCTCGACCAGGCCGAGCAGTTCACGGTACAACGCCAGCGCCTCCCGCTCCGTGGCCAGCGACTCGCGCAGGATCGCGCCGATATCCTGAGTGTGGGCGTCCAGCAGCTCGCCGATGCCGAGCGAAGGATAGGCGCCGAGGGTGGTGATCCACTCGCCGGCCTGCTGCGCATGCAGCAGCGACTCGTTGGCCTGCTCGCGCAGCCACGACACGATCGGGATGCGCCCGAAGCCGAAGATCAGGAGCGAATAGTGCGTGTAGCGCACCACGCCGGCGAGCTCGGCCTCGAGGATCCGGTTGAGGACGCCGACAACCTTGTCCTGTTCGATGTCCGCCATGGCAGCACCTCCCGTGCAATGGAGTCCGACGGCAGGCCGCTTCGCGGGCCTGCGCGCCCACGCCCGCGCCCGCGCCTTCAGCGGTAGCGTTGGTTCGCGGCGAAGGTGAGGCGCTCCGCCGGTCAAGCTTCAGTATGGACAAGAATCCGGCTTGCGGCGGAACGCAACGATGGCCAGCGGCCGGCGCCTGGCCGGCGCTTTCGGCGTGGACTTTGCGGAAGCGTGAACGGAAGCGGGCCAGGATCCATGCGGGGATCCCGGCCCCGTCCTCCTTACTGCATGTGCTGCCCGCCGTTGATGGCGATATTGGAGCCGGTCACATAGGCCGCCTCCTCGGAGCACAGGTAGGCAACCAGCGCGGCCACTTCCTCCGGCTTGCCGAGGCGGCCCACCGGGATCTGCGGCAGGATCTTGCTCTCCATGATCTCCTGGGGCACGGCATTGACCATCTTGGTGGCCAGGTAGCCCGGCGAGACCGTGTTGACGGTCACGCCCTTGCGCGCCACTTCCAGCGCCAGCGACTTGGTGAAGCCGTGCATGCCGGCCTTGGCCGCGGCATAGTTGGTCTGGCCGAACGCGCCCTTGGAGCCGTTCACCGACGAGATATTGATGATGCGGCCCCAGCCGCGCTCGACCATGCCTTCGCACAGCGGCTTGGTCAGGTTGAACACCGAGTCGAGATTCGTCCGCATCACCGCATCCCAGTTCGGCTTGTCCATCTTCTTGAACGCCATGTCGCGCGTAATGCCGGCATTGTTCACCAGGATGTCGACGTGGCCGACGTCGGCCAGGATGCGCGTGGCGCAGGCCTGGCAGGCGTCATAGTCGGATACGTCGACCTCATAGGCGCGCATCTCGCGGCCGCTGGCCGCCATCGTGGCCAGCCAGTCCCCGGCGTTGGCGTTGCCGGGCGAGTGCGTCACCACCACGGCATGGCCGGCGTCGTGCAGCCGGATGCTGATAGCCTCGCCGAGTCCACCCATGCCACCTGTTACCAATGCGATTCTCTTCGTCATGCTGATTGCGTCGTTGTCGTGAGTTGAAAGACCCCTGCCTTGCAGGAAGGGACATTCCCCCGGTAGTCCCCGAGCAAGTTCCCGCTACCGTCGCGCAGGCAAAGCGCGGCCATGCCGGGACGGACCGTGCCGGTCCCGGTGCGCATCGATGAGGCGGGAAGATATGGTGTCGCGGTGCCGCGGGCACGGGAACGCGGGGTTCCCGGCCTGCATGCCTGCGATCTGTGTGTAGCGCGCTGGCCGGTGTTGCCGGGCCAGCGCCGTGCTGTTACGCCTTCGCGGCGCGCGGCGTAGCGTTCGCGGCCGTGGCCGACGCGGCTGCGGCGGACTTGGCAAAGTTGGCCTTGGCGACTTCTGCGGTCTGCTTGGCGGCGTCCTGGAACGACTGGTAAGTGGTGTTGGCCGCGGCAACGCCCGACTGCAGCAGCGCGGTCAGCGCCTCCGAACCGGCCGGCGCGTTCTTCACGAAGGTGTCGACGAAGGCCTGGACGTTGCGGTTGTGCTGCTCGTACTGGGCTTCGACGGCCTTGCTCAGCTGGGCCTGGGTATTCGAGGCGATTTCATAGACGTGGCGGGCATACGCCACCGCCTTCTCGGCAGCCGGCTGGGCCTGGTTGCCCTGGGCCGCGAACACTTCGCGCACGTCCTTGCCGGACAGCACCGCTTCGACGTTTTCCTGACCTTCGGCGAGCGTGGCCCTGAGGGTCTGCAGGTTCAGCTCGGTCAGCTTCTGGAAACCTTCAAACGCCGTGTTCGTCAGCGCGAACAAATGGCTCACGTTGGACTTCTGCGCCGCAGCAAATTGTTCGGGCGTAAAAGGTGACATGCAGATCTCCTGTGGGTGGATCGGACGGAATGGCGCGCCGGCGCTGGCACTTAGTCACGACAACGCGTTCCCAGCGTGCCGCGCCACCAATCTTGCAGCGCACCATCGAACCCGCATCCTAGAGTGTTTTCTCCAATTCAGGCCCTAGGGATAAACCCAAAAAGTATTGAAGACAGGACAAGAAAGGTGCAGCCTTCGGCGCCTAAGTTACAAGTACTTACGCTGTATTGCTGCACTGCATGACAGGTGTAAGGCGGGCTTAACGCGGCCGCCGGCGCGTGGAAAGCAAAAAAAAACCGCAGCCGAAGCTGCGGTTTCTGACTGCAAGTGCCGGCCTGCTCAGACTTCTTCGTACAGCGGCAGCGTCAGGAACTCGGCAAAGTCCTCCGACGTCGACATCTGCTCGAAAATCTCCGCGGCGCGATCATAGGTGCTGGTGTCGCCACCAACCAGTTCCTTGACCTTGGCCAGCTCTTCCGGGATCAGCTTGCGCACCAGCTCGGCCGTGACCTTGGTGCCGTCTTCCAGCTTGCCCTTGGGCGAGCGGATCCACTGCCACACCTGCGAGCGCGAGATCTCCGCAGTGGCGGCATCTTCCATCAGGTTGTGGATCGGCACGCAGCCGTTGCCGGCCAGCCAGGCACCCAGGTAGTGGATGCCGACATTGATGTTCATGCGCAGGCCGTGCTCGGTGATCGGCGTTTCCGGCTGGAAGTTCAGCAGGTCGGCGCCCTTCACCTGCACGTCCGGACGCTGCTTCTCGAACTGGTTCGGCTTGTCGCCCAGCACCGCGACGAATTCCTTCATGGCCGGCTCGACCAGGCCCGGGTGCGCCACCCAGCCGCCGTCGTAGCCATCGGTGGCATCGCGGCGCTTGTCGCTGATGATGCCCTCCATGGCGATGGCGTTCTTCTCCGGATCGTTCTTGATCGGGATCAGCGCGCTCATGCCGCCGATCGCGGGCGCGCCGCGGTGGTGGCAGGTCTTGAGCAGCAGCAGCGCGTACGAACGCATGAACGGCGCGGTCATGGTGACCTTGGCGCGGTCGGCCAGGCAGAAGTCCTTGTCGTTCTTGAACTTCTTGATGCACGAGAAGATGTAGTCCCAGCGGCCGGCGTTCAGGCCGGCGCTGTGCTCGCGCAGCTCATACAGGATTTCATCCATCTCGAACGCGGCGAGGATGGTCTCGATCAGCACGGTGGCCTTGATGGTGCCTTGCGGCAGGCCGATTTCGTTCTGCGCCATCACGAAAATGTCGTTCCACAGGCGCGCTTCCAGATGGCTTTCCATCTTCGGCAGGTAGAAGAACGGGCCGGCGCCGCGGGCGATCTGCTCCTTGGCGTTGTGGAACAGGAACAGCGCGAAGTCGAAGATGCCGCCCGAGACGCGCTTGCCGTCGATGGTGACGTGCTTTTCGTCCAGGTGCCAGCCGCGCGGACGCACCTGCAGCGTGGCGATCTTGTCGTTCAGCTTGTATTGCTTGCCCTTGGATTCCAGCGTCAGCGTGCGGCGCACCGCGGCCTTCAGGTTGACCTGGCCCTGCAGCTGGTTATGCCAGTTGGGGGTGTTGGAATCCTCGAAGTCGGTCATGTAGCTGTCAGCGCCGGAGTTGAAGGCGTTGATCACCATCTTGGCTTCGACCGGGCCGGTGATTTCCACGCGGCGGCATTCCAGCGCCTTGGGCACCGGCGCAACCTTCCAGTCGCCTTCGCGGATGCTCTTGGTTTCCGGCAGGAAATCGGGGACTTCGCCGGCGTCGAGGCGCTTGGCACGCTCGACGCGCGCGGCCAGCAGTTCCTGACGGCGCGGCTCGAAGGCGCGGTGCAGCTTGTCTACCAGGGCCAGGGCTTCCGGCGTGAGGATATCTTCATAGGCCGGCAGGATTTCGCCGGTAATCTTCATGCCCGCGGGCAGCGTGATAGCCATCAGTGTTCTCCTGTTAAACGATAGCGATAGCTTTGGTTGTTGGGCGCCCTGCTATGCCGCCACGCCATGGGCGCGGACGAATTCGAGCAGGTCGTTCATGTCGTGCCCGGTGCCGGCGGGGGCTACGTCGAGCCGCTCCGCCGGATGGCCGGCACGGTTGATCCAGAAAGTGGTGTAGCCATACCAGGTGGCGCCGCAGGCGTCCCAGCCGTTCGACGAGACGAACAGCATCTCCTGCGCGTCCAGGCCGAAGGCCAGCGGCCCCAGCGCATAGGCGGCCGGCGCGGTCTTGTACTGGCGCACCGCATCGACCGACAGCACATGGTCGAACAGCCCGTGCATGCCGGCGCTCTTGACCGAGATGTCAAGCATCTCCGCATTGCCGTTCGACAGGATGCCAAGCGGCAGCCCCGCCTTGCGCAGGCGCTTCAGTGCACCCAGGTTTTCCGGGAACGCCGACAGGCACGCGTATTCCTTCAGCAGCTGCGCCTCGGCGGCCTCGTCCAGCGGCAACCCCAGGCGCTCGGCGGCGTAGCGCAGCGCATCCACGGTGATGGCCCAGAACGGCTTGTAGTGCGCGCCGTCGGGCGCGGCCATGGTGCGGATGCGCGTGTAGTCGATCTGGCGCTCGCGCCACAGCAGCGCCAGCGCCTCGCCTCGGCCCGGGAACAGCTGTTCCGCGCGCGCGGTGACTGAATACACGTCGAACAGCGTGCCATAGGCATCGAAGACGACGGCGCGGATCTTGTTCATGGGAGCCTGGGCAACCTGCAACGGTACGGGGCGACTGAGTGGGCGGCGGCCAGACCACAGCTGCGTGGCTCTGTACACCATTGAATGCATCGAATTGTAGGGAGACGCTGCAGTGCGGCAAAGTGGCCGTCGGTCACTTGATCTTTTACTTTTACACAACTAATCTTGGCTGACTAAAACAAAACTCCGCACCAAATCCTCTTCACTGGGGACCAAAGGCCCGCCTTGGCGCCCTTTGCGTGGCCAGCGCGGCACCCCGCGGGACCTCCCGTGCAACTCAGGCGAAACATTCGTGGACCATTTCAAACAACTGGAGACCTTTGTATCCGTCGCCTCGCGCGGCAGCCTGTCCGCCGCCGCTGCGGCCGAAGGCGTGGCGCCCGCGATCATCGGCCGGCGCATCGATGCACTGGAAGAGCGGCTGGGCGTCAAGCTGCTGGTGCGGACCACGCGCAAGATCAGCCTGACCTTCGAGGGCTCGGCGTTCCTGGAGGATTGCCAGCGCATCCTGAACGACCTGCACAACGCCGAGGCCAGCGTCTCGGCCGGCGGCGTCAAGGCCAGCGGCCACCTGCGCGTGACCGCACCGGCCGGCTACGGGCGCAAGCACGTGGCGCCGCTGGTGCCCCTGTTCATCGAGTCTCACCCGGACGTATCGATCACGCTGGACCTGTCCGACCGCGTGGTCGACCTGGTCAACGAAGGCTTCGACTGCGCCATCCGCCTGGGCGACCTGCCCGATTCCAGCCTGGTCTCGATCCGGCTGGCCGAAACCCGCCGCGTGGTGGTGGCCGCGCCGGAATACCTGGCGCGCGCCGGGCGCCCGGTGACGCCCGAGGACCTGCAACGCCATAACTGCCTTGCCTTCGGCGCCAGCGCCAACATGCAGCGCGGCTGGGTGTTCCAGGAAGAAGGCCGGGCGGTAACCGTGAAGGTGGGCGGCACCATGGAATGCAGCGACGGCGCGGTGCTGCACGAGTGGTGCCTGCAGGGCAACGGGCTGGCCTGGCGCTCGTGGTGGGAAGTCGGCAGCGAGATTGCCAGCGGACGGCTGGTGACGGTGCTGGACGAGTTTCAGGCGCCGCCGATTGGCATCCATGCGGTGTTCCCGCAGCGCAAGCACTTGCCGCTGCGAGTGCGGCTGTTTATCGACCACCTGAAGAACACCTACGGCAACCCGTCCTACTGGCGGCGCGCCGAGCAGGCTTGCGTGCTGCCTGCGGCGGAAGTGCTGGCGGACTAGACGCGGCGCCAACGCGGGCGTGCCTGGCAGCCGGATGCCATTGACATTACGCAATGACCTTCTCTGCACACTGACTACAATGCATTCAAGACAGGCGCTGCCCCGCGCCGCGGCGATGCCGCGAACCGGCGGGCCGCCGCCCTGCCCCGACCCCTAGTCAGCAAAGGAGCCCCGCATGTTCCAACATATCCTGCTTCCCACCGACGGCTCGGAACTCTCCAAGAAAGCCATCAACGGCGGACTGGAGCTCGCCAAGGCCATCGGCGCGCGCGTCACGGCCTATGTCTGCCTGGAGGAATACCCGTACACGCCGTTCAGCGAGATCGTCGTCGAGGCCCCACAGGCATTCAAAGACCGCATCGAAAACCAGGCCAAGCTGTATCTGAAAGAGGTCGAGAACCTGGCCACGGCGGCCGGCGTGACCTTCGATGCCGACATGTCGACCTTTGCCGTGCCCTACCTTGGCATCATCGACGCCGCCGAGCGTCATGGCTGTGACGTGATCTTCATGGCCTCGCACGGCCGGCGCGGGCTGTCCGGCCTGCTGCTCGGCAGCGAGACGCAGAAGGTGCTGACGCATACCGACATTCCGGTGATCGTCTACCGCTGAACCCCGGCGCAGCGCGCGCCAAAGCAAAAGCGCCCGCACCGGCATGACCGGTGCGGGCGCTTTTTTGCTGGCGCAGGCAGCTTACGAAGCCTTGCTCATGCGCTGCTCGATATGCTTGGCGCGGTCGTCCGAACCCGGGTGCGACGAGAACATGCTGGACTTGCCGCCGTCGAGCTTGGCCAGCTTCTGGAACGCCGTGACCAGGCCCTTGGTGCTGGCCTTGTTCTTGGTCAGCAGGTCGAACGAATAGTCGTCGGCCGCGGTTTCCTGCGACTGCGAGAACTGCGCGTTGATCAGCTTCTCGCCCAGCTCGCCCAGTTGCGATTGCGACAGCGCCGCCACCGCGCCATTGCCGGCCGATGCCGCCGCGCCGCGCGCTGCGGTGGCGGTGTAGGCCACCTGCATGGCCTTCTTGGTGTGGCCCAGCGCCACGTGGCCCAGTTCGTGGCCCAGCACGCCGCGCACTTCGTCGTCGGTCATCATGTCCATCAGGCCGCTGTAGACGCGCACACAGCCGTTGGCCATGGCCCAGGCGTTGACGTCCTTGGTCATGTAGACCTTGGCATTGACGTTGGGCACGTCGCTGTTCTTCAGCCCGCTCATGATCTTGACCAGGCGCTTGCCGTAGGTGCTGTTGGCAGCGGCGATCTTGTTGGTCTTGTCCGATTCCGCGCAAGCCTGGTCCGACAGGTTCTTGACGTCGGCGTCCGACAGCGTGGCAGCCTTGGCCAGCGAGGTGCCGGCGCTCAGCATGCCGTCGACATTGGTGGGCATGCCGCCGGAACAGCCGGCCAGCAGTGCCGCCGCGACGGCGCAGGCAGCGAGCGAGAGAGTTGCTTTCATGATGTTGTTCTGGGTGGAGTGGCTCGGAGGTGCCGATAAAGGCCCCGGCACTTTAAGCCATCCGCCCGCGTGAGGGAATCACCCAAATGCTGCAAGCCGCCAAAAATGACAATTTGTTGCATTTGGACAATCTTCCAGTTCGAAAGGCGCAAAAATTCGGCAGCCCCCCGGGCGCGTTTGCGGCGATCTCCCAGCGAGAAGGCGAGGCCCCGGCCGCAGAAGCTCGCTCAAGCTGGGTGGTCCATCCGCACCGCAACAAACCTTTACAAATCCGTCCGTGAAATCCCAGATCCGTGCCCTAGCCTGTTCCCATGCTTTCGAGGGAGACGGCCATGCCTTCGTCACGGGACACTTTCAAATTGCGACGACCTGGGCGGCGCACGATGAACTGGCACGACGTCGCGCTGATCGCGCTTGGATGGGTGGGTCTGTGTCTCGGCGTGGGGTGGACGCTCTCCAAGGCGGCTGGCACCTTCGAGTGAAGCACCGGTACGCGCTCCTGTATCCGGCGCCTGTACGACAGTCGGATTCGGAATAAAAAAATCGCGCCGTCCCTGAGAGAGAACGGCGCGTCGCCTAAAAGAGAGAGCGTGATGGTCGCACGCCCTCCCGATCCCGCCGGACCCACGAGCCGGCGGGAGTGACCAGGAGAGTCAGGCCACTTTCTTGTCTTCGAAGAACTGCTCGTCTTCGGTCGAACCCTTCAGCGCAGTCGTCGACGACTGGCCGCCTTCGATGGTCTGGGTTACGGCGTCGAAGTAACCGGTGCCGACTTCGCGCTGGTGCTTGACCGCGGTGAAGCCCTTCTCGGCGGCCTTGAACTCCGCTTCCTGCAGCTCCACGAACGCGCTCATCTGGTTGCGGGCGTAGCCGTAGGCCAGGTTGAACATCGAGTAGTTGAGCGAGTGGAAGCCGGCCAGCGTGATGAACTGGAACTTGTAGCCCATCGCGCCCAGTTCGCGCTGGAACCGTGCGATGGTGGCGTCGTCGAGATTCTTCTTCCAGTTGAACGAGGGCGAGCAGTTGTAGGCCAGCATCTTGCCCGGGAAGCGGGCATGCACGGCTTCGGCAAACTTCTTGGCGAATTCGAGGTCCGGCTTGCCGGTCTCGCACCACACCAGGTCGGCCACCTCGGCGTAGGCCAGCGCGCGCGAGATCGACTGCTCCAGTCCATTGCGGACGCGGTAGAAGCCTTCCACGGTGCGCTCGCCCGTGCAGAACGGCTTGTCGTTGTCGTCGATGTCGGAGGTCAGCAGGTCGGCGGCCTCGGCGTCGGTGCGGGCGATCACCAGGGTCGGCACGCCGGACACGTCGGCAGCGAGGCGCGCGGCGGTCAGCTTGGCGACGGCTTCGCGGGTCGGCACCAACACCTTGCCGCCCATGTGGCCGCACTTCTTCACCGAAGCGAGCTGGTCTTCGAAGTGCACGCCGGCGGCGCCGGCCTCGATCATTGCCTTCATCAGTTCGAAGGCATTCAGCACGCCGCCGAAGCCCGCTTCCGCGTCAGCGACGATGGGGGCGAAGAAGTCGGTATCGCCCGAGCCTTCGCTCCACTGGATCTGGTCGGCGCGCTGGAAGGTGTTGTTGATGCGCTTGACCACCTGCGGCACCGAGTTGGCCGGGTACAGCGACTGGTCGGGGTACATCTCGCCAGCCAGGTTGGCATCGCCGGCGACCTGCCAGCCCGACAGGTAGATCGCCTTCAGGCCCGCCTTGACCTGCTGCATGGCCTGGTTGCCGGTCAGCGCGCCGAGCGAGTTGACGAACGGCTCGGTATGCAGCAGGTGCCACAGCTTTTCGGCACCACGGCGCGCCAGGGTGTGCTCGACCTGAACCGACCCGCGCAGGCGCACCACGTCTTCAGCCGTGAAATTACGCTTGATGCCCTTCCAGCGCGGATTGGTGTCCCAGTCTTTTTGCAGGGCCTGGATCTGCTCTTGGCGGTTCATGGTCGCTCTCCTGAACGTGATTGGGGATGGCTGAGAATCTCGTGCTCGCCTGACCCGGGCTGTGTCGCATCGCCGCTGTGTCGATCGCTGTTTTCGTGCCCGGTGTCCTGTGTCTTATATAAGAGTGTAGGGAACGCTACCGCGTTGCAACAACCCCGCACTCCGTACCAGACCAAGATTTATTTCTGTTCAAAATCATATATTTGCAGAACAGCTTTCATGATGCGGGACATAGTCTTTCATCATGAGAAATGGCGTTGTGCTTTGCAAACCCGGTATTTTTGCGGTCCAAAACCTTTTTCCACATTGTGGAAAATCAGCGGACGTGGCGCAAGCGGCTAGTGGAGGCGACTCGCCTTCAGCGCCGCGGAGGCGGGCGCGCCTTCGATATGGTCGACAAATTCGCCGACCATGGCGGCAAACCCCGGCGGGTCCGCCAGCGGCAGCCAATGCTGCGCCGGCACGGTGCGGCGCCACAGTCGCGAGGTCCAGCGGTGCATGCTTTCTGTCACCGCGGGCTTTACGTACCGGTCGTGCAGCGGCACGATCAGCTGCACCGGCGCATGCGCGACACGGCGGCGTGGCGCGCGCAACACCGGCAGGATATTGGCGCGGTACAGGCGCACGCCGTGGCAGCCGTCGGCGGTCTGGGTCGGGTTCGGCCTGGCGCGCACGCCCTCGGTCAGGCGCAGGTAGCGCGGCCAGGCCCGGCCCAGCCAGAGCCGCCAGGTCAGTTCGGGCAGCCACGGCAGGTGGAAGATGCCGATGTACCACGATGCCATCAGCTGGCGCAGCGCCTGGCCGAGCGCCGCCGGTGAGCGCTGCCCGCGCAGTTCGCGCATCGCGATGGCCGCGTGGTCCAGGCACGGGCCCGAGCAGGAGGTGAACGAGGCAATGCGCCCCTGCAGGCGGGGGTCCGTGACGAATTCCCAGCCCTGGATCGAACCCCAGTCGTGGCCGACCAGGTGCACCGCGCGCCGCGGCGACACTGCGTCGATCACGGCGATGAAGTCGTCGGCCAGCTTTTGCAGCCGGTAGGCCTGGGTCGCGTGCGGGGCGGTCGAGCGCCCGGCGCCGCGCACGTCGTAGGCCACCACGTCGAAGCGCCCGGCCAGTTGCGCCGCCACGGCGTGCCAGACTTCGCTGTTATCCGGATAGCCATGGACCAGCACAATGGTCGGCTGCGTTGGTCCAGCTTCGCCCCAGCGGGTAACGGCCAGGCGCACGTCGTCAGCATCGATGCAGCACGTTTGCGGCGGGATTTGCTGCGGGATTTGCTGGGGGACTTGCGGAGCATGCATGGCCGTCGGTTCCATCGCTCGATGTCATGGTCGGCCATGGTACGCAAAAGCAAACGGCGCCGCGAATGGGCGCCGTCTGTTTGAAACGCGTGCCGGATTCAGGCCGCGGCCGTATCGCGGGCGCGGCGATAGGCCACCCAGTCACCGCTGTCGATGCGCGGCAGCGCGGCGGCCGCAGCGTCGGCCACCGGGTACAGCAGGCAGGCGACGGGCTGGCCGTTGTGCTGCACCGCCTGTTCCTCGCGCACGAACAGCGTGGCCTGGCCCGGATAGACCTCCTCGATCTCATCCAGCACCGGCAGCAGGGCGTCGGCAATCTCGTAGATATCGCCGACCACCGGTCCGCCGCCGGCATCCGGCACCAGACCGGGATAGGTGCCGAAGTCATAGAGCCTGCCGGCCACCGTACCCCTGCCCAGCAGCGTGGGCGCGGCAATGCCGTGGCGCAGCGCAGCTGCGTTCAGGTCGTTGACCTCGCCGGCGCGCAGCGTGCCATAGACGAAGACGCGCGGCATGTTCAGCGCTCCAGCGCTTCGTCGGCGACCAGGATCCCGTCGACATCGACATAGATCCAGTTGCCCGGGCGCACCACCGCGCCCGGCATCTGCACCGTGACCTCGCTCTCGCCCACGTTGCGCTTCTGGCTCTTCTGCGGATGCGCGGCCAGCGCGCGGATGCCGATGTCGCACACGTCCAGCTCGGCGGTATCGCGGATACAGCCGTTGACGACGATGCCGACCCAGCCGTTTTTCTCCGCCAGCAGGCCCAGGTTGCCACCCACCAGCGCGCAGCGCAGCGAGCCGCCGCCGTCGATCACCAGCACCCGCCCGCGGCCCGGCGACTCCAGCGTGGCGCGCACCAGCGAGTTGTCTTCGAAGACCTTGAGCGTCGCGGCCGGACCGGCAAACGCCGGCTGCTTGCCGAAGGCGCGGAACACCGGCGCCATCACGCGCAGCGTGCCGTCGGCAAGGCGGTCTTCATACGCGTCGCACAGGTCGGTGGTGACGGGCTTCATCTACGGTCTCCTGACAGAAAAGAATGGTTGTATTCCCGCGGTCCGGCTTTACGACTTCTGGGTGGCCAGCGCCTGCGCCCGGATCGCGCTCAGCGTGGTGCGCGGCGTGATCACGTCCGGGTCCACCTGGATCTCGATCAGCGTCGACACCGGCGCCGCCAGCGCCTCGCGCAAGGCCGCCGCAAAGGCCTCGGTCGTGGTCACGGTGGCCCCGCGTGCCCCATAGGCGCGCGCCAACGCGGCAAAGTCGGGATTGCACAGCTCGGTGCCGGACACATGCGTCGGGTATTCGCGTTCCTGGTGCATGCGGATGGTGCCGTACATGCCGTTGTTGACGACGATGATGACCACCGGCGCCTGGTATTGCATTGACGTAGCAAGTTCCTGGCCATTCATCAGGAAACAGCCGTCGCCCGCCAGCGCCACCACGGTACGCTGCGGGAAGGCGATCTTGGCACCCACTGCCGCCGGCACGCCGTAGCCCATCGCGCCGCTGGTCGGCGCCAGCTGGCCGCGGCCGCCGCTGGTGAACGGGCGATAGTGGAAATAGCGGTGCAGCCAGCCGGCATAGTTGCCGGCGCCGTTGGTCACCACCGCGTCGTCCGGCAGCAGCTGGTCCAGCGTGCGGATGACTTCGGCCATGTCGACGCCCTGCCCCGTGAACGGCGGCGGCTGCAGGTAGCGTTCGTAGTCGGCGTGCGCGGCTTCGGTCCAGGCCTGCCAGCGTGGCGCGGCCGGCGGCTGCAGGCCGGCCAGGCGCGCGGCAATGGCAGGCATCGCGGCCTGGATCATCAGGTCGGCCTGGTACACGCTGCCCAGCTCTTCGGCGCCGGCATGCACATGGATCAGTTTCTGGGCCGGCCGCGGCGCCGCGATCAGCGCGTAGCCGCCGGTGGTCATCTCGCCCAGCCGCGGGCCGATCGCGAGCACCAGGTCGGCATCGCGGATGCGCTCGGCCAGCGCGGGATTGATGCCGATGCCGACATCGCCGGCGTAGTTGGGATGGCGGTTGTCGAACAGGTCCTGGCCACGGAAGGCACAGCCTACCGGCAGTGCGAAGCGCTCGGCAAAGGCCTGCAGGTCGGCGCAGGCCTGCGGGGTCCAGCCGCTGCCGCCAGCCAGCACGAACGGGCGCTCGGCGGCCTCGAGCATGTCGGCCAGCCGCGCCAGCTCGGCCTCGCCGGGCCAGGCCATGACGCGCTGGTAGGCCTGCAGCTGCGGCACCGCGGCGGTTTGCGCCAGCATGTCTTCGGGCAGCGCCAGCACCACCGGGCCGGGACGGCCCGAGGTGGCGGTCTGGTAGGCGCGCGCGATGTATTCGGGGATGCGCTCGACCCGGTCGATCTGCGCCACCCACTTGGCCATCTGGCCGAACATGCGGCGGTAGTCGATTTCCTGGAAGGCCTCGCGGTCCATGAAGTCGGTGCCGACCTGGCCGATAAACAGGATCATCGGGGTCGAGTCCTGGAACGCGGTATGCACGCCGATGCTGGCATTGGTGGCGCCCGGCCCGCGCGTGCAGAACGCCAGCCCCGGGCGGCCGGTCAGCTTGCCGTAGGCTTCGGCCATCACCGCAGCGCCGCCCTCCTGCCGGCAGACGATGAAGCGCAGCCGGTCGCGGCGGCGGTGGAAGCCGTCGAGCACCGCCAGGTAGCTCTCGCCCGGCACGCCGAAGGCCAGTTCGGCGCCGTGCGCCAGCAGCGCATCGACCAGGATATGGCCGCCCGGCAGCGGCGCGCCGCGATCGGTATCTTCAGGCTGGATGGCGTTGGCCGGCGTCATTGGCATGGAAACGTTCCTCAGGCAAGCGGATTCGGATAGCGGCGGGCGGGCGGACTGGCGGGCTCGGCTAGGCGGCCTCCGCCCGTGCCGCGGCCTGGCTGCGCGAGCGGTTGCCGTTGCCCACGGTGACCGCGGTGAAGATCGACAGCAGCTGGAAGCCGCCGATCATGAAAAAGACCCAGGCCGGCAGCCTGGCATCCATCAGCGCGCCGAAGAACAGCGGGCCGCAGGCCAGGCCGATATCCAGCCCCGAGTAGACCACGCCGTAGACGCGCCCGGTGGCGCCGGCCGGCGCTGCCGCGCGCACCAGCAGGTCGCGCGAGGGCCCGGCGGTGCCGGCGCCAAAGCCGATCACCCCCATCAGCACCGGCACCAGCAGTGCCGGCACCAGGTTCAGCCCCACCAGCACCGCCATCAGCCCCGACACGGTGAAGCTGACCGCGATCAGCCGGTCATGGTTGCTGGTGCGGCTGGCGGCAAAGCCGCCGACGATCATGCCGCCCGCGCTGCACAGCATGTAGACGGTGTACGACGCCGTCGCCAGCGTGAACGGCATGCCGTACAGGTAGGTCAGCGCGGTGGGGGCAAAGCTCTGGATGCCGGCGGCGGAGAAGGTGGTCAGCAGGAAAAAGCCCCAGCACACCCACACCTGCGGCAGGCGCAGGAAGCCCAGCACGCTGCCGCCAGCTGTCGTTGCCCGGGCGGCGGGCCGGCCCACGGCGCCCTGCACTTCGCGCGGGTCCAGCACGTGGCGCAGCGCCACCAGCACCGCCAGCACGATCCAGGCCACCGCGGAGGCTGCCGCCAGCGCTACGCGCCAGCTGGCCAGGTTGGCGATCGCCACCAGGAACAGCGGCGCCGCGGCCCAGCCCAGGTTGCCGGAAATGCCGTGCACCGAGAATGCGTGGCCCAGCCGCGGCTGCGACACATGCTTGTTCAGCAGCGTGAAGTCGGCCGGATGGAACACGCCATTGCCCAGCCCCGCCACCGCCGCGCCCAATAGCAGCCCGGCATAGCCGCCGCTGGCCGACAGCAGCAAGGCCGCGCCGCCCAGGCAGGCCAGCCCGCCAAACAGCACCGGCCGAGCGCCGAAGCGGTCGACCACGAAGCCCGACGCGGTCTGGACCACCGCCGACACCGCGAAGAACACTGTCATCAGCAGGCCCAGCTCGGCATAGCTCAGCCCGAACTCGGCCTTGATCCATGGGAACAGCGGCGCCAGCAGCAAATGGTAGAAGTGCGAGACCCCATGCGCCAGCCCCACCAGCCCGATCACCTGGGCGTCGTGGCGAAGAGAATTGGGCGTGGGCTCGAGGGCGGCGATGGACATGGCGCGGGCGGTCGGAGGGGCAATGCGGTGGGCTGGGCGGCGGGCAAAAAAATACGGGCCGAAGCCCGCATCATAGAGGAAAACCCCTGTCCGCTGCTGGCAGGTGGCGGCCACGCCGCCTCCGCGCCGGCCGATCTTGCCCCACCCCCGCCGTCACATCTGCTTGAACAGGTGCGCGTACTGGCGCGCCACCGGCAGCAGCTCCGGCCGGTCGCGCAGCCGCAGCGACAGCCGGCCCAGCGACTGGTTGACCGCGCTGGCGACACAGCTGATGTTGACCACGGTGCCGCGGTGCACCTGCCAGAAGCGCTCGGGATCGAGCTGCTGGGTCAGCTCGCGCAGGCTGGTGCGGATCAGCGCCTCGCCGGCGCCCGAGACCACGTTGACGTACTTGTCGGTGGCTTCCAGGTAGATCACCTCATCGACCGGGATGATGCGCACCTCCTGCCCCACCAGCGCCTTGATAAAGCGCAGGTACTGGCGCTGCGGCGCACCGGCCGCGCCCGGCGTGGCATGCTCCAGCGATTCCAGGCGCGCCAGCAGCTGGCCGAGCCGGTCGGTCTCGGCCACCGCGGCTTCGTCGTCGCCGTCTTCCGCTTCCGCGGAGGCGGCCAGCCGGTCCTTCAGGCGCTGCACGGTCGCTTCCAGCCGTTCGCGCTGCACCGGCTTGAGCACGTAGTCGACCGCGGCGCGCTCGAAGGCCTCCAGCGCAAACTGGTCGTAGGCGGTGACGAACACCACCAGCGGCGGGGCATCGAATTCGATCAGCTCGCGCGCCACGTCCATGCCGCTCATGCCAGGCATGCGGATATCGAGGAAGGCCACGCGCGGCTGGTGTTCGCGCGCCGCCGCCAGCGCGGCCACGCCGTCGTGGACCACGGACACGACCCGCGCCTCGGGCCACAGGGCCGCCAGTTCGGATTCCAGCACGCGGGCAAGCAGCGCTTCGTCGTCGGCAATCAGCAGGGTCGGGGTCATGGGGGGCGTGGGGGCGTGTGCGAAAGCGGATTCTTGGCACTGCAGGCGCACCGGCTGGTGCCAAACCTGCAGCGCATATTGTTGTCAGGCGAGCCCGCAGCGAGCGCGCGTCAGAGCCGTGGCATGGCCGGGGCGGATACCGGCATGCCTTCCGGCACCGCGGTGACGGTCTGGGTCACGGTGGGCGCCTCGGTCGGGCGCTCCAGCGGCAAGGTCAGCCGCACCACCACGCCGCGCGGCGAATTCTCTTCCATCTGCATGGTCGCCGCCGCGCCGAAGATACGCGCCAGGCGCTCGCGCACATGGGTGATGCCCAGCCCCGAGCCCTTGCCCGAGGCATGGCCGAAACCGACCCCGGTATCGGCGATCACCACCTGCACCGCGTTGTCGCCGGCCGCGCGCGCCGACAGCCGGATATGGCCGCCGATCATGCAGGGTTCGATGCCATGCGTGACCGCGTTTTCCACCAGCGGCTGGATCAGCATCGGCGGAATCTCGACCTTCGCCAGTTCGCGCGGCAGGTCGATGTCGTACGAGAGCCGCTGGCCGAAGCGCATGGCCTGGATCTCGAGGTAGCTGCGCAGCAGTTCGAATTCCTGCCGCAGCGTGCATTGCTCGGCGCGGGTATGCGCCAGCGACATGCGCAGGAAGCCGATCAGCCGCTGCAGCAGCTGCCGCGCCGCCGGCGGATCGGTGGCGATCAGCCCGTCGAGGTTGGCCAGCGAGTTGAACAGGAAGTGCGGCTCGATCTGCGCCTGCAGCGCCATCAGCTGCGCGCGCACCAGCTGCTTTTCAGCCTCTTCGCGCTGCAGCGCGTCCAGCGCCGCCTGCCGCTCCAGCGACGCCAGCTTCTCACGCGACCAGTAGAAGTAGATCATCGACGCGGCCGCCAGCATGCCCACCACCAGGCACATGCGCAGCATGCCGCCGGCCTCGTCGGCCGACTTTGGCGGCAGGTCCAGCACCACGCGCGTGGCCCAGCTGCCGAACACCACGCCGGCGGGCACGGCCGCCGCGGCGAGCAGCAGGAAGGGCCAGCGGCGCGGGCGGTCGTTCCACCAGATCACCACGCGCGGGATGTCGATCAGCACCCAGATCGACAGCCCGATCAGCTGGCTGTAGACGAAGTTGTGCCAGAGCGTGCCGCCGGTCTGGAAGCCGTAGTTCAGGCTGATGGCGATCACCGAGTTCATGCACAGCACGAACAGCAGGTCGCGCCCCAGGATATTCAGGCGGGACGGGATGGCGGTGCAGGCGTGTGTAAAGCAGCGGTCCATGGCGTTCATGTTAGCGCGGCTTTCGCCATGCGCAATACAGCGGGTGATGGGACGGCGACATGGGCTGCATCACCCACCCTGCCCGGTTGCGTCGCCAGACCGCGCGGGCGCAGCCGTTGGCGCCGCGCCGCGGCCCGCCAGCGCGCGCCACCATTGCCCGGACAGCACATAGCGCGGAAAGGTGATCCACTGCTCGGCCAGGATGCGTCCGGCGATGTCGGCCGGTCCGGCAAACGGCTCCGGCGCATGGGCCTCGAGCCGGTGGCCCCGCCCCTGCAGCGCCATCGACATGCCCATGCACACCAGCCCCAGCGCGATCGCCGGCAGGTTCAGGCGCAGCAGGCCATAGAGGCCCAGCACGGTGCCGGCCATGAACATCGGCACCGCCACGATATGCAGCAGCAGGTTGCGGGGATGCTGGTGGTTGCGGGCATAGCCGCGCCACTGCCAGCGCAGCAGCGGTTCGTCGTCGCGCATGATCGTCTCTCTCTCCCTTGCCCGGTCCTTGCCGACCGGCGGCCGTGCGCAAACTTTGTTGCGCTGCGGTACACGTGCGGCGCTTGCCGGAATGGCAGCGCGGGCACGTGCAGGGAATGTACCCCGAGGCGGGGGTGGAAGAAAGTCTGTTGCGACGAACGGCGGGCACGGGGTGCGAACGGCACCGGGCCGGTGCGGACGGCGCACCCGCCGGCCGCGCGGGGTGCTGCGGACGCCGCGCGCCGGATCAGGCAGCCAGGGCCTGGCGGTCCTGCTCGGACAGCGCGCTGGTCACGGTGTCGCGCGACAGGTGCGGCGCGAACATGTTGATGAAGGCGTGCGCATAGCCGCGCAGGTAGGCGCCGCGGCGCACCGCCACGCTGGTGGTGTTGGGCGCGAACAGGTGGTCTGCCGAAATCCGCACCAGGCCCGAATCCTTGCGTTCGTCATACGCCATCGACGCAATGATGCCGACGCCCAGGTCCAGTTCCGCATAAGTCTTGATCACGTCGGCATCCAGCGCCGTCAGCACGATCTCGGGCTGCAGCCCCGCCTCGGCAAAGGCGCTGTCGATCTTGCGGCGGCCGGTGAAGCCGGCGTCGTAGGTGATCAGCTGGAAGTTCGCGACGTCTTCGAGCGTCGGTTCCGGCAGGCGCGTGAGCGGATGGTCCGGCGACACCACCAGCACGTGCTGCCAGCTGTAGGCCTCGAACGAGGTCAGCCCGGCCTCGGTCGCCAGCGCCTCGGTGGCGATGCCGATATCGGCCTGCCCGGTCAGCAGCAGCTCGACGATATGCGTGGGCGACGCTTCCTGCAGTGCCAGCGTCACATGCGGGTATTCGCGGCGGAACGCCTGCACCACGCGCGGCAGGGCATAGCGCGCCTGGGTGTGGGTGGTGGCGACGGTGAGCCGGCCGGTGTGGCGGCCGGCGTATTCGTCGCCGGCCTGGCGCAGGTTCTCGGCTTCAAGAAGCAGGCGCTCGACGATGCGCACGATCTCGCGGCCGGGCTCGGTCAGCCCGGTCAGGCGCTTGCCGTAGCGCTCGAAGATCTCCACCCCCAGCTCCTCCTCCAGCTCGCGGATCTGGCGCGACACGCCGGGCTGCGAGGTATAGAGCGCGTTGGCGACCTCGGTCAGGTTGAACTGGCGGCGCACCGCCTCGCGGATCGAACGGAGTTGCTGGAAGTTCATCGTGCGGCCTCTTGTTTTTGGATGGGGGCGGTGCCGTTGGCTTGCGTGAAAACGCGCAGCTGGCGCGGGCGCACGGCGAGCAGCTCGCCCTCGCGGAAGCCCGCGTGGCGGAAGCGCTCGAGCGGCAGCGCCACCTCGATCACGTCCTGGTTGTCTTCGCGCTCGAGCTCGAGCTGCGCCACCGGGCCCAGCGTCAGCGCGCGGCGCAGCGTCACGGCAATGCCGTCGGCGCCGGGTGCATAGCGTTCCAGGTCCAGGTCGTGCGGACGGACGTAGGCGACCGCATCGCCGGCAGTCTCATGGCCGCTGCCGACCACCGGCAGCACCGCCTCGCCGGTGTGCAGGAGGCCGCCGCTCTCGCCCACTTCGAGCCGGCCGTGGAACAGGTTGACGTTGCCGAGGAAGCCGAACACGAACGGCGTGGCGGGATGGTTGTAGACCGCCTCGGGCGAGCCGTACTGCTCGACGCGGCCGCGGTTCATCAGCACCACCTGGTCAGCCACTTCCAGCGCTTCTTCCTGGTCGTGCGTGACGAACACGCTGGTCACATGCAGCTCGTCGTGCAGGCGCCGCAGCCAGCGGCGCAGTTCCTTGCGCACCTTGGCATCGAGCGCACCGAACGGCTCGTCGAGCAGCAGCACGCGCGGCTCCACCGCCAGCGCACGCGCCAGGGCGATGCGCTGGCGCTGGCCACCCGACAGCTGCGCCGGGTAGCGGTCGGCGAGCCAGTCGAGCTGGACCAGGTCGAGCAGCGCATGCACCTTCTCGCGGATCTGCGCTTCGCTCGGGCGTTCGGCGCGCGGCTTCACGCGCAGGCCGAAGGCCACGTTCTCGAACACGCTCATATGCTTGAACAGCGCGTAATGCTGGAACACGAAGCCCACCTGGCGCTGGCGCACATGCTGGTCCGATGCATCGCGCCCGGCCAGCACGATCTGGCCGGCGTCGGCGCGCTCCAGGCCGGCGATGATGCGCAGCAGCGTGGTCTTGCCGCAGCCGGACGGCCCCAGCAGCGCGGTCAGCTCGCCTTCGTCGAAATCGAGCGAGACATTGTCCAGCGCGACAAAGTCGCCAAAGCGCTTCTCTACGTTCTTGACCTGGATGCTCATGATGCTTGTCCTTGCACTGAAGCCGGCAGGCTTGCCAGCGGCCGCTCCGGTGCGGCCTCTTCGGTTTCCTTGCGGGCGCGCCATTCCACCAGGGTCTTGATACCCAGCGTGACCAGCGCCAGCAGGGTCAGCAGCGACGCCACCGCGAACGCGGCTGCGAAGTTGTACTCGTTGTAGAGGATCTCGACGTGCAGCGGCATGGTGTTGGTCAGCCCGCGGATATGGCCCGACACCACCGACACCGCGCCGAACTCGCCCATCGCTCGCGCATTGCACAGGATCACGCCGTACAGCAGGCCCCAGCGGATATTGGGCAGCGTGATATGGCGGAAGGTCTGCCAGCCCGACGCGCCCAGCACGATCGCGGCCTCTTCCTCTTCGCTGCCCTGCGCCTGCATCAGCGGGATCAGCTCGCGCGCGACGAAGGGGAAGGTCACAAAGATGGTGGCCAGCACGATGCCCGGCACCGCGAACATGATCTTGATGTCGTGTGCTTCCAGCCACGGACCCAGCCATCCCTGCGCGCCGAACAGCAGCACATAGACCAGGCCCGAGATCACCGGCGACACCGAGAACGGCAGGTCGATCAGCGTGATCAGCAAGTTCTTGCCGCGGAAGTCGAACTTGGCGATGGCCCACGCCGCCGCGACGCCGAACACCACGTTCAGCGGCACCGCGATCGCCGCCACCGTCAGCGTGAGCTGGATCGCGGCCAGCGCGTCGGGCTCGATCAGCGCTTCCCAGTAGGTCTGCACGCCCTTGCGCAAGGCTTCATAGAACACCGACGCCAGCGGCACGAACAGGAACAGCGTCAGGAACAGCACCGCCACCGCGATCAGCGTGTAGCGCACCCATGGCGCCTCGCCGGTGGCGTCGAAGCGGTGATGCCCCCTGGCGCTGCCGTGCCCGCCCAAGCGTCCCGAGATTGCTCCGGCCATCTCAGAACTCCTTGCCCGTGGCGGGCGCTTCCGTGGCCAGCGCGGCGCGCGCACCCGACTGGTGGCGGCGCGTCCAGGCCTGCAGCAGGTTGATCAGCAGCAGCAGCGCGAACGAGATCACCAGCATCACCACCGCCACCGCGGTGGCACCTGCGTAGTCGTACTGCTCCAGCTTGGAATAGATCATCAGCGGCGCGATCTCCGACACCATCGGCATGTTGCCCGAGATGAATACCACCGAGCCGTACTCGCCGGTGGCGCGCGCGAACGACAGCGCAAACCCGGTCAGCAGCGCCGGCAGGATCGCCGGCAGGATCACGCGGCGGAAGGTCTGCAGCCGGTTGGCGCCGAGGCTGGCCGCGGCTTCTTCCAGTTCCTGCTCGACGTCTTCGAGCACCGGCTGCACCGTGCGCACCACGAACGGCAGGCCGATAAAGGTCAGCGCCACCACCACGCCCAGCGGCGTGAACGCGACCTTGATGCCAAGCGGCTCCAGGTAGCGGCCGATCCAGCCATTGCCGGCGAACAGCGCGGTCAGCGCGATGCCGGCCACCGCGGTCGGCAACGCGAACGGCAGATCGACCAGCGCATCGATCAGGCGCTTGCCGACAAAGCGGTAGCGCACCAGCACCCACGCCACGACCAGCCCGAACACCGTATTGACGATGGCGGCGATGAGCGACGCGCCGAAGCTCAGCTGCAGCGATGCCACCACGCGCGGCGCCGTGATCGACGTCCAGAATGCGTCCCACGTCATCGTGAACGTCTTCAGGAACGTGGCCGACAGCGGCACCAGCACGATCAGCGTCAGGTAGAACAGCGTGAACCCGAGCGACAAGCCGAAGCCCGGCAGCACGGTGAAGCGCTGCGTGGACGGCTGGCGCGGCGCAGGCGCGGCGCCGGATCCGGGCGTGCGCTGGGCGGCTGGCGGCGTGTCCGCCAGGGAGATGGATGGAGGCATGTCGTCTCGTCTTTGAGCGGTGCCCTATCAGGCCGATGGCCCGGGTCCGGCACGCCGTTCTTTATGACGCCGGCGCATATCGCCGGCCTACGAGACAGATTCTGCAGAGCCGTCCTTATAAAAAGAACGAATCTTTATGAATTTTCTTAGACGGTTTAGATATAAGGGACCGTAGAGGCGACTTCTACCCCTGCCTCCCAAGGGGTGCTTGAGGCACTTTGTGGGCCGGTGTCGCCGGCCTGGGCGATCCGTTGCACCAGCGTATCGAGCAGCGCGAGGCCTTCGGACCACTCGCCGAGTCCAGAGTCGGCATTGATATGGCCGAGATGGCCCACGTCGACCAGCTCGCTGCCCCACAGCGTGCCCCAGGAGAATGCGGTGCGCTGCGGCATCCACGGGTCGTTGCGGCTGGCCGCAAGGATGGTCGGGAACGGCAGCCGGTAGGCGGGCAGCAACGCTGCCACGCCGAACTTGTCCGGATCCGCCGGTGCCACCAGCAAGGCGCCGGCGATGCCGACCGGGTCCAGCGCCGCCTGGCGCAGCGTCGCCAGGCAGCCGAAGCTGTGCGCCACCAGCACGGCGCCGCGCGCGGCCACGCGCCGGGCCCGCATCACGCCTTCGGAAACGCGCTCGGCCCACAGCGGCAGGCTCGGCCGCGACCAGTCATGCTGCTCCACCCGCTGCCAGTCGGGAAACTGCTGCTCCCAGCGGCTCTGCCAGTGCCCCGGGCCGCTGCCGTGCAAGCCAGGCACCGTCAGCACCTGCAGGTGGCGGGGAATTTCCAGCCGCATGGCGCGGCCCGGCAAGGTCCTGTCCGCTTGCGTCATACCGGCTCCCCGCTCAGTGCCTGTGGTCGCGCGGCGTGCCCAGCCGTACTCTCCACCGCGCGCAGCCCGGCCGCGCTCACCAGCCCGCCGGCAAAGGCGCCCTGCCCCAGGCCGATGCCGGCAGCCTGCAGGCGCTCGATGCTCTCGGCGTCCTGCAGGCGCCTACCGATCAGCGTGACGCCGGCGCTGGCGGCGCTGGCGCGCAGGCCGGACAGCTGGCGGTCGGTCCAGGTGCGGCGCATGTCCAGCTTGAGCCAGTCCGGCAGCGCATGCGCCATCAGCGCGCCCGCCTCGGCCGGATCCGACGCCTGCAGGCTCACTGCGAAACCATTGCGACGGTAATTGCCGACCACATGCAGCAGCAGCCCGAGATCATCATTGGCGCTGGCCGGCACCTGGATCACAAAGCGCTCCAGCGGCAACCCCAGCGACTGCAGCGCGCGCCGGAAGGCCGCGCCGTGGTCGTCTGCCACCGCGGCCAGCAAGCGGTTGTGCACGTTCAGCACCAGCTTGTGCTCGCCGTCGGCGGCAAAGTAGTTGATGGCATGCAGCAGGCGCGAGAGCCGGTCCAGCGACACCAGCGTGTGATCGTCTGCCGCCATCGCGAACAGCTTCCACGCCGCCAGGCCAACGCCGTCCTCGGCATAGGTATGGATCGCGCCTTCATGCGCCACCACCTGCCGGTCCGCCAGCGTCACCAGCGGCTCGAACGCGCTGGTCAGCGAGCAGTTGAAGAACTGGCCCTGCACCTGGCCGCGCGCATCGCGCCACAGCTGCCGGTCTGCCAGCGGCTGGCGCGGCAGCGATTCGAGATAGCGTTGGAGCGCAGACGCTGCGCCCGTGGGTTCATGCACGCCTGGCATGGTGATCCTTGGGTTGACCGGCCATTCGGGAGATTCTGGGCCGGCGGTCTGATTGATAAGGGCAAGCGCGGCGCCAGTGGCGGCCTGCCTGCTCATGATAGAAGCCTGGCAGGCGCGGGCGTATGAAGATTTAGAACTGTCGATATGCGCCGTCAGGCAGCCCAGCTCACATCCAGCGGCGGTGCGGCGGGCACGGCAGCCTGCGCGCCGGCCGCTGCAGCGGCCTGCGACGGCCGCATCACCCGCTGCAGCACCTCGGCTTCCAGTTGCGCAAAGCCCGCGGCACCGCGTTCGCGCGGCCGTGCCAGCGCCACGCGCGTGTCCATGGCGATGCGGCCGTCCTCGATCAGCACGATGCGGTCGGCCAGCGCCACCGCTTCGGAGACATCGTGCGTGACCAGCAGCGCGGTGAAGCCCAGCCGGCGCCACAGCGATTCGATCAGCGCCTGCATTTCGATGCGCGTCAGCGCGTCGAGCGCGCCCAGCGGCTCGTCGAGCAGCAACAATTGCGGGTGATGCACCAGCGCGCGCGCCAGCGCCACGCGCTGGCGCTGGCCGCCGGACAGCCGCGCCGGCCACGCCTGCGCGCGGTCGGCCAGCCCCACCTGCGCCAGCACCTGCGCCGCCTCGGCGTGGCGTGCGCGCGGCAGGCCCAGCGCCACGTTGTCCAGCACCCGCTTCCACGGCAGCAGCCGCGCGTCCTGGAACATCACGCGCACGTCGGCCGGCCTTGCGCGGCTCGTGGAGCCCGTGGCAGCGGCTTCGCCATCGATGGCGATGCTGCCGCCGTCGGCCGCTTCCAGCCCCGCCACCAGCCGCAGCAAGGTGCTCTTGCCGCAGCCGCTGCGCCCGACGATGGCGAGGAACTCGCCCGGCGCGACCTCCAGCGCCACCTCGTGCAGCACCGTGCGGCCGTCGTAGCGCTTGACCACCTGATTCACGCGCACTGCCACACCGCCCGCCGCGTCCTTGCCGCGCACCTCGGGCACCACCGCCGCAGCGGCCGCCTCGCGCCGCGCCAGGCCCGCTTCCAGCTCGGCCAGGGCCGCCCGTTCCACCGGATACATCTGCATCTCGCTCTCCTTGCCTTGATTGGTTGCCGCGCCGCTCAGGCCGCGGCGTAGCCCGGGTGCCAGCGCAGCCAGTAGCGCTCCAGCCCGCGCGACAGCCAGTCGGCCAGCTTGCCCAGCAGGGCATAGAGCAGGATGCCGACCAGCACCACGTCGGTTTGCAGGAATTCGCGCGCATTCATGGTCATGTAGCCGATGCCCGATTGCGCGGAGATGGTTTCCGCGACGATCAGCACCACCCACATCAGCCCCAGCGCAAAGCGCACGCCGACCAGGATGCCCGGCAGCGCGCCGGGCAGGATCACCTCGCGATACAGCTGCCAGCCCGACAAGCCGTAGCTGCGCGCCATCTCCACCAGACCCGCATCGACCGAACGGATGCCGTGGTAGGTGTTCAGGTACACCGGGAAGAACACGCCCAGCGAGACCAGGAACAGCTTGGCGCTCTCGTCGATGCCGAACCACAGGATCACCAGCGGGATCAGCGCCAGCGCCGGGATGTTGCGCACCATCTGCAGCGTGCTGTCGAGCAGCGTGGCGGCGGTGCGGAAGGTGCCGGTCAGCAGGCCCAGCAGCAGGCCCAGCCCGCCGCCGATGGCAAACCCCAGCAGCGCGCGCCAGGTGCTGACCCCGACGTGCCGCCACAGCTCGCCCGAGCGCGCGAGTTCCCACGCGGCCTGCACCACGGCCAGCGGGGCCGGCAGCACGCGGCTGGACAACCAGCCGTGCTGCGACGCCAGCTGCCACGCAACGATCAGCAGCACCGGCACGATCCACGGCGCGGCGGCGCGCCACAAGGCCTGCGGCGCCTGGCTCGGCGACGGTATCAGCGCAGCGGTCATGGTGGCCTCCTCAGCTTTGCGCGGCGCGCGGCACGATGCCCGTCGCCATGACTTCACCGAACGGGCCGGACAGCACCTTGCCCGGCAGCGTGTCGAACTTCGCCCGCACCGCGCGCGGCAGCAGCGGGAACACCAGTTCGGCAAATCGGTAGGCTTCTTCCAGGTGCGGATAGCCGGACAGCACGAAGGTGTCGATGCCCAGCGCGGCGTATTCGCGCAGGCGCTCGGCCACGGTATGCGGATCGCCCACCAGCGCGGTGCCGGCGCCGCCGCGCACCAGGCCGACACCGGCCCACAGGTTGGGGCTGATCTCCAGCGCCTCGCGCGTGCGGCGCGTGCCGCCCGCATGCAGCGCGGCCATGCGGCGCTGGCCCTCGGAATCCATATTGGCGAACACCGCTTGCGCGCGCGCCACGGTGTCGTCGTCGAGCCGGCTGATCAGGTCCTCGGCCGCGGCCCACGCCGCGGCATCGGTCTCGCGCACGATCACATGCAGGCGGATGCCGAACTTCACCGTGCGGCCGTGGCGCGCGGCGTGGCGGCGCACGTCGTCCAGCTTCTGCGCCACCGCCGCGGGCGGCTCGCCCCAGGTCAGGTAGGTATCGACCTGCTCGCCCGCCAGCGCATGCGCCGGCGCCGACGAGCCGCCGAAGTACACGGGCGGATGCGGCCGCTGCAGCGGCGGGTACAGCACGGTCGCGCCCTTCACGCTCAGGTGCCTGCCCTCGTAGTCGACCTTGTCGCCGTCATGGCTGGCGGCCAGCACCTGGCGCCAGATGCGCAGGAATTCCGCCGAGGCCTCGTAGCGTTCGGTGTGATCGAGGAACAGGCCGTCGCCCTCGAGCTCGGCGCGATCGCCACCGGTGACGAGGTTGATCAGCAGGCGACCGTTGGAGATGCGGTCGAAGGTCGCGGCCATGCGCGCGGCCAGCGTCGGTGCGATCAGGCCCGGGCGCACCGCGACCAGGAATTTCAGGCGCTGCGTGACCGCGGCCAGCGCCGATGCGACTACCCACGGGTCTTCGCAGGAGCGGCCCGTCGGAATCAGCACCCCTTCATAGCCGAGCGTGTCGGTGGCCACGGCGACCTGCCTGAGATAATCGAAACCGACCGCGCGCGCGCCTTCGGAGGTGCCCAGATAGCGGCTGTCGCCGTGGGTAGGGATGAACCAGAATACTTGCATGTCGTGCTCCTGTTCTTCTTGGCTGGCGGGTTAGCGCCTGGCCTGCTGCTGCGGCGCGGCCCAGCGCGCATCGGCGACCCTGACCGGTCTCGGAATCAGCTTCAGCGCGTGAAACGCATCGGCAATGCGTTGCTGCTCGGCCAGTACCTCGGCACTGACCGGGCGCGCGCCGTACGAGAAGCGCGACACCGCAAGCGCGAGCACATCGGCCGGCAGCCCGGTTTCGCCGGTCAGCACCGTGGTGGCGTCCTTGGGGTGCTGTTGCGCCCAGGTGCCGAGCGTCGCCAGTTCCTCCAGGATCAGGCCGACGATTTCCGGCCGGGCCTGGGCATAGGGGCGTGAGGCCAGGTAGAACTGGTGGTTGCTGACCACGTTCTTGCCATCCGCGCCGCGGCCATCGGCCAGCACGCGCGCGCCCAACTGCTTCTCGGCGGCGGCGAGGAACGGGTCCCAGATCACCCACGCGTCGACCGCGCCGCGCTCGAAGGCGGCGCGCGCATCGGCCGGCGGCAGGTAGACCGGCTGGATCTCGCTGTAGGCGATGCCGGCCTGCTCCAGCTGGCGCACCAGCAGGTAATGCACGTTGGAGCCCTTGTTCAGCGCCACGCGCTTGCCGCGCAGGTCGGCCACCGAGCGCAGCGCCGAGCCCCTGGGCACGACGATGGCCTCGGCCACCGGCGCCGGCGGCTCGTTGCCGACATAGGCCAGCTGCGCTCCCGCGGCCTGCGCGAAGATCGGCGGCGCCTCGCCGACGGTGCCGAAGTCGATGGCGCCGACATTGAGTCCCTCGAGCAGTTGCGGCCCGGCCGGGAACTCGGTCCACCTGACGCTGATGCCTTGCGGCGCCAGCCGCTTCTCCAGCGTGCCGCGCGCCTTCAGCAGCGTCAGCGTGCCGTACTTCTGGTAGCCGATGCGCAGCACCTTGGGGTCGATGTTGTTCGACTGCGCCTGGGCACGGCCGGGCAGCAGCCCGTAGGCCAGGCCCGTGGCAAGCACCAGCGCTGCGGTTATGAGTCGGCGGCGCTGGCTTGCGGTGCGCAGCGGGTTGGTCGTTGTCATGTGAAGTCCTCCATGGCCCGCGACGATGTGCTGCGGGCCAGATCGATGTCCGGGATGGTTGCGGCAGCACACCGCCCTGCCCCCGCGTGGCGGGTGGCATCGCGTCGCTGCCGTTGCGCCGGGCTCGCCGGCGCCACTACAGTCAAGCCATCAGTTCAGGCGGAACATCGCTCGGCCACCGCGATCGCGGCGGCGCGGCGGACATAGGCGCCGGGCACCACGTCGAGGGGCACCTCGATGCGGGCATGCGCCAGCGCATCGCGCACGCGCAGCACGCCTTCGTCCAGCCGCGCCGTCAGCGCGGCATCGAAGCGCGCCTGGCGCGCGCCGGCGGCATCGACCGCTTCGATCTGCTGGTCCACGGCAAAGATGCCGGGCAGGATCTGGCGCGAACCGAGCGCAGCCAGCACCGGCCGCAACGCGTAGTCGATCGCCAGCGCGTGCGCCAGGCTGCCACCCGTGGCGATCGGCAGCACGATCTTGTCGCGCAGCCCGGTCTGCGGCAGCAGGTCCAGGAAGGCCTTGAGCAAGCCGCTGTAGGCGGCCTTGTAGACCGGCGTGGCCAGTACCACCACCTGCGCCTCGGCCACGGCACGCGTGGCAGCATCGATGGCCGGGTCGTCGGCGCGCGCGGCCAGCAGCGGGCCGGCCGGAAGGTCGCGCAGGTCGAGATGGCGGGTGCGTTCGCCGGCAGCCTCGAGCGCCGTGCGCAGGTGCGCCAGCACGAGACCGGAGCGGGACTGGGCCGACGGGCTGCCGGAGAGCGTCAGGATGGACATCGGGCTTCCTTGTCTGGATGGACCGGTCGACGCCGCAGCCGCCCCACGCGGCCCGGCGCGCCGGCCTGGGGGTCTTATTTCTTGCCGGGCTGGTAGATCTGGTCGAACGAGCCGCCGTCGGCAAAGTGAGTCTTCTGCGCCTTCTGCCAGCCGCCGAACACCTCGTCGATGGTGAACAGCTTCACTTTCGGGAAATTGGCGGCGTACTTGGCCGCGACCTTCTGCGAGATCGGGCGGTAGTAGTTCTTCGCCGCGATCTCCTGCCCTTCGTCGGTGTACAGGAACTGCAGGTACGCCTCGGCCGCCTTGCGCGTGCCCTTCTTGTCGACCACCTTGTCGACCACCGCCACCGGCGGCTCGGCCAGGATCGACACCGACGGCGCGACGATGTCGAACTTGTCCGGGCCCAGTTCCTTGATCGCCAGGATGGCTTCGTTCTCCCACGCGATCAGCACATCGCCCAGGCCGCGTTCGACAAAGGTGGTGGTCGCGCCGCGCGCGCCTGAATCCAGCACCGGCACATGCTTGAGCAGTTCGCCGACGAAGTCGCGCGCCTTGGCGTCGTTGCCGCCCGGCTGGCGCAGCGCATAGCCCCACGCCGCCAGGTAGTTCCAGCGCGCGCCGCCCGAGGTCTTGGGGTTGGGCGTGATCACCTGCACGCCGGGCTTGACCAGGTCGCCCCAGTCCTTGATGCCCTTGGGATTGCCCTTGCGCACCAGGAACACGATGGTCGAGGTGTACGGCGAGGCGTTGTGCGGCAGGCGCTTCTGCCAGTCCGGCTTGATCAGGCCCTTCTCGGCGATGGCGTCGATGTCGTAGCCCAGCGCCAGCGTGACCACGTCGGCGTCGAGCCCGTCGATCACCGAGCGCGCCTGCTTGCCCGAGCCGCCGTGCGACTGGCGCACGTTCACGGCATCGCCGCCCTGGGCCTTCCAGGCCTTGGCAAAGGCGGCGTTGACATCGACATACAGCTCGCGCGTCGGATCGTAGGAAACGTTCAGCAGGTTGGCAGCGCCCGCGGTCTGCGCCGCGCCAATTGCTGCCAGGACGGCCAGTCCGATGGCCAGTTTGCGGATCATCTTGTGTTGCTCCCGTCAGTGTCGTGAATGGCGCCTTGCGCCTGTTTGCGTGGCCCGCCGGTGGGGCGGGCTGGTTGTCAGGAGCAAGACTACCGACGGGGCTATCCGAACGGAACGAAGGGTTTCGCCGATCCTTCGCCGTTTTCTGCATAAGATCCGGCGGAAATATGGGCATACCGGTGCGGCGCACTTACCGGCTCGATGGTTCAGCGGGCAGGTGGCGCAGCAGGTGGCGCAGCAGGTGGCGCAGCAGGTGGCGCAAACGGCACGTACAAAAAAGAAAACGCCCGCACCGGCAAACCGGTGCGGGCGAAGTTTCCATTCTGGAAACGGGTAGACAAGTCATGAAGAGCGCCCCCGCATCTCCATGACCGGGCAGATCTTATCGGGCCGGCCGCGACCGCGGCTTGACCCATATCAAGTGCGCGGCAATCGCATCAGCCGCCGCCCTGCCGGCTCAGCAGGTCTGCCATCTCGTCGGCATGCTCCTCTTCCACGGCGAGGATCGACTCCATCAGCCGGCGCGATGTCGGGTCGCGCTCGCCCAAAAACTGGATGATCTCCCGGTAGCTGTCGATGGCAATGCGCTCGGCCACCAGGTCTTCCTTGATCATGTCGGTCAGCGAGGTGCCGGCCACATACTCCGCATGCGAGCGGCTGGTCAGCCCGTCCGGGGCAAAGTCAGGCTCGCCGCCCAGCTGCACGATGCGCTCGGCAATCTGGTCGGCATGGCCCTGCTCTTCGTTCGAATGCGCCAGGAATTCATCGGCCACGCTCTTCGAGTTCGGCCCCTTGGCCATGTAGTAGTGGCGACGGTAGCGCAGCACGCAGACCAGTTCGGTCGCCAGCGCGTCGTTCAGCAGCTTCAGCACGGTGTCGCGGTCGGCAGCGTAGCCTGCGGTCACCGCCCCTTCGTCGATGTGCTGACGGGCACGCTCGCGCAGGGTCTTGACGTCTGTGAGGAAAGGCTTGTCGTTCATAAAGGGCTCCTGGGGGATGGGGCTGCGTGGGCGCAGCGCCTTGTAAGGAAACTCAACCCTTTTGCAACGCGAAAAACGTGCCACTTGGCATCACCCTGCAATCCCTTGGCAGCCGTAGCGCCGTCTCAAATGCCGCGTGAAATATTTGCACGGGTGCGGACCGCATTACACGGGGACCAAAAAGAAAAAATCCCTGCGCTCGCGCGCAGGGATTGTGCATGGCAACGCTTGTCCACGCCTCCCCGTGTGCGGGGAGGCGACGCTCAGCCTCAGTCCAGCTTCCGCCCGAACGTGAACTCCCCGTCGGTGTAATCCACCGGCACCACATCCTTGGCGGCGAACTTGCCTTCGAGGATGGCCCGTGCCACCGGGTTCTCGATCTGCTGCTGGATCGCGCGCTTGAGCGGCCGCGCCCCGAACACCGGGTCGTAGCCCGCGCTGGCGATTTTCTCCAGCGCCATGTCGCTGACCTCCAGCGTCATGTCCATGCGGGCCAGGCGAGCCTGCAGGCGCTGCAGCTGGATGCGCGCGATCGACTCGATGTTCTTCTGGTCGAGCGCGTGGAACACCACGACTTCATCGATCCGGTTGAGGAACTCCGGCCGGAAATGCGTGCGCACTTCCTGCCAGACCGCGCCCTTGATCGCTTCCTGCGGCTCGCCGGCCATCGACTGGATGATCTGCGAACCGAGGTTGGAGGTCATCACGATCACCGTGTTCTTGAAGTCCACGGTACGGCCCTGGCCGTCGGTCAGGCGGCCGTCGTCCAGCAC
Source organism: Cupriavidus nantongensis (assembly GCF_041726985.1). Lineage (GTDB taxonomy): Bacteria > Pseudomonadota > Gammaproteobacteria > Burkholderiales > Burkholderiaceae > Cupriavidus > Cupriavidus nantongensis_A. The sequence goes on from NZ_CP168303.1 coordinate 1,956,068, forward strand.
CTGCAGCAGCACGTTGAAGACGTCCGGGTGGGCCTTCTCGACTTCGTCGAGCAGCACCACGCTGTAAGGCTTGCGGCGCACGGCCTCGGTCAGGTAGCCGCCTTCTTCATAACCGACGTATCCCGGCGGCGCGCCGATCAGGCGGCTGACGCTGTGCTTCTCCATGAATTCGCTCATGTCGATGCGGATCAGGTGCTCTTCCGAGTCGAACATGAACTCGGCCAGCGCCTTGCACAGCTCGGTCTTGCCGACGCCAGTCGGGCCCAGGAACAGGAACGAGCCATAAGGCTTGTTCTCGTCCGCCAGCCCGGCACGCGAACGGCGGATGGCGTCGGACACCAGCCGCACGGCCTCGTCCTGGCCGACCACGCGCGCATGCAGGCGGTCTTCCATCTTCAGCAGCTTCTCGCGCTCGCCCTGCATCATCTTCGAGACCGGGATGCCGGTGGCGCGGCTCACCACCTCGGCGATTTCCTCGGCGCCCACCTGCGTGCGCAGCAGCTTGTTGGGCTGCTTCTGCTCGCGGGCCTCGGCATCGGTCGCGGCCTTGAGCTTGCCTTCCAGGCCCGGCAGCTTGCCGTACTGCAGCTCGGCCACCTTGTCGAGCTTGCCTTCGCGCTGCAGCCTGGAGATCTCGAGCTTGACCTTCTCGATCTCCTCCTTCAGCGCGGCCGTGCCCTGCGCGGCGCCCTTCTCGGCCTTCCAGATTTCATCCAGGTCCGCGTATTCCTTCTCCAGGCGTGCGATCTCCTGCTCGATCAGCTCCAGGCGCTTGAGCGAGGCTTCGTCGGTCTCTTTCTTGACCGCCTCGCGCTCGATCTTCAGCTGGATGGTGCGGCGCTCGAGCTTGTCCATCGACTCCGGCTTGGAATCGATTTCCATCTTGATGCGCGCGGCGGCTTCGTCGATCAGGTCGATGGCCTTGTCGGGCAGGAAGCGGTCGGTGATATAGCGATGCGACAGCTCCGCCGCGGCGACGATGGCCGGGTCGGTGATCTCGACGCCGTGGTGCAGCTCATACTTTTCCTGCAGGCCGCGCAGGATGGCGATGGTGGCCTCGACGCTAGGCTCGTCCACCAGCACCTTCTGGAAGCGGCGCTCGAGCGCGGCATCCTTCTCGATGTACTTGCGGTATTCGTCCAGCGTGGTCGCGCCGATGCAGTGCAGTTCGCCGCGCGCCAGCGCCGGCTTGAGCATGTTGCCCGCGTCGATCGCGCCCTCGGCCTTGCCGGCGCCGACCATGGTGTGGATCTCGTCGATGAAGACGATGGTCTGGCCTTCGTCCTTGGCGACGTCGTTCAGCACGGCCTTGAGCCGTTCCTCGAACTCGCCGCGGTACTTGGCGCCGGCCAGCAGGCCGGCCATGTCCAGCACCAGCACGCGCTTGTTCTTCAGGCTTTCCGGCACCTCGCCATTGACGATGCGCTGCGCCAGGCCTTCGACGATGGCGGTCTTGCCCACGCCCGGCTCGCCGATCAGCACCGGGTTGTTCTTGGTGCGGCGCTGCAGGATCTGGATCGCGCGGCGGATCTCGTCGTCGCGGCCGATCACGGGATCGAGCTTGCCGATGCGCGCGCGCTCGGTCAGGTCGATGGTGTACTTTTTCAGGGCTTCGCGCTGGCCTTCGGCCTCGGCGCTGTTGACCGAGTCGCCGCCGCGCACGGCCTGGATCGCCGACTCCAGCGACTTGCGGTTGAGCCCGTGCTCGCGCGCGAGCCGGCCGGCGTCGCCCTTGTCGTCGGCGACGGCCAGCAGAAACAGTTCGCTGGCGATGAACTGATCGCCGCGCTTGATCGCTTCCTTCTCGGTGGCATTGAGCAGGTTCACCAGGTCGCGGCCGATCTGGACCTCGCTGGTGCCCTGCACTTGCGGCAGGCGCTTGATGGCCGCGTCCAGCGCGGTCTGCAGGCCCTGCACGTTGGCGCCGGCGCGTGCCAGCAGCGCCTTGGCGGCGCCGTCATCCTGCGCCAGCAGGGCGCGCAGCACGTGCTGCGGATCGATGTACTGGTTGTCGTTGGCCAGCGCCAGGCTTTGCGCATCAGCCAGCGCTTCCTGGAACCGGGTAGTCAGCTTGTCAAGACGCATAAGGATTCCCTCTCTCGGATAGGTCGTGTCCTGATGCGGGGGGCGGGGGCGCCGGCGAAGCTTGCCGCCGCGCCCGTATGCCCTGCCGGACACTCATGTCATACCGAAAGATAAGGCTTTGCCGTGACATTTCAAGGCCGCATTCCGCACGGGATCGCGCCCTCCGGCGTTGCGCTGCGCGGGCGCACTGCCGCGGCGGCATGTGATGCCAGCGATACGCGTGCGCTACGCGGCGCGGTCGGCGCCCTTGTCCGCCAGGTTGCGCACCAGCACCAGCGACTCGCCCTGCACCACCACCCGGCCGTCCGCGCCGGTCACCACGCTGGCCAGGTTGACGAGATCCTTGTCAGCGCGCAGCCGCACGATGCGCACCCGCGCCGTCAGCGGCTCGTCCAGCCACGCCGGCGCCGCCAGCCGCAGCGACTGCTTCATCCACCCGGTGCCGCGTCCCGGCAGCCGGGTGCCGAGCAGGTCCGAGAACATGCCTGCCAGCAACGGCAGCGGCACCACCGGCCCCGCGAAGCCCCGCGCACGGGCGAAACCCGCATCGGCGTGGAACGGGTTGGCGTCTTCGGTCAGCGCGATGTACTCGTCCAGGTCCGCCGCGGTGAAGGCCCGCACCGCGGCCGCCTGCTGGCCCGGACGCAAGCCGTACAGGGCCGTGTCGTCATCCTGCGCAACCGGGTCCGCTCCGGCTGGCTGGCCGGCCAGTGCGGCGGGACTCGCGTCCGCCAGCCAGCGCGACTCGCCCACGGCCGTCACCCGCGGCGCCTGGCCGGGCCCGTCCGCGCAGCTCACCGTGGTGGCGTAGGCGGCAAGCCCGACGGGCGCCGGCTGCGCAGACAGCGCAAACTGCACCGCATCGCCAACGAACGCCGGCGCCGGGAACATCAGCGTCTGCGCGACCGGCAAGGCCGGCCGCGGCAGTTGCCGCGCGCCATGCGCGCACAGCAGCGAGAACAGCAACATGCCGTGCGCCACCGTGGCACCGAAATGCGTGCCACGGGCAAAGGCCGGATCGCAGTGGATCGGGTTATCGTCGCGCGACAGCGCGGCGAAGCGGTCGAAATCGCGCTGCGACAGCACGCGCGGCGGGTCGTCGTGCATCAGTCGGGCACCTGTACGGTATTGGCGGTGACGGTGATGGCGTTGCCGGGCGCCGGCGTGGCGGCGAACGGAGGTACGTTGGACGGCAGCAGCGCCGGCGCCGGGGTGTTGAGGGTGCCGCCGCGCGGCGTGGTCCGCAAGACCTGCGACGGCGGCAGCGCCTTGCCGCTGGTCAGGTTGTCGTAGACCGCGTCCAAAGCCCGGTTCAGGTAGACATGCAGCGGCACATAGCGGTTGCTGTAGCCCGGCACCACGCCGATGAAGGCATCGAAATGCTGCGCGTTCTCGACCTCCACGTAGGACAGCTTGCTGGTCACGCCCTCCTGCTGGCGGTTCAGGCCCAGGTAGGGGCGCGAGGTATGGTTGACCGGCAGCAGCGCGTCGCTGCGCCCATGCACGATCAGCGCCGGCTTGCCGCGCAGGTTGCCGTTGCGCAGCGTCAGCGCCTGGCCGTCCTGCAATGCAAGCGCCGCGGCATCCGAGCCGGTCAGCAAGCCGCGCAGGCAGCTGGCGCCGTCGTAGTTGAGGTCGGCGCGCTGGGTCGAGGCGGAGACGGACGGCAGGTTCAGGTAGGGCCCGTGCTGCGGATCGCGGTCGTTGATCAGCTGGACCGGCGCCTGCGGCGGAATGCCGTTGCCGGTCGCGTACATCGACGCCAGCGCGGCCGGCGCAATCGCAGCGGGCTTGAAGTCGGCCAGCGTGGCGGCAAAGCTGTAGCCGCACAGCCGGTCGGTCACGCTGGCCCGCGCGTAGGCGTTGGCATAAGTGACGGCGATCGCGGCGGCCACGTCGAATGCCGCGAGCGACGGGTGCAGGTCATCCGATTCCGCTTCCCAGCCGGCGGCACGCAGCGCCTGCAGCGCGCTGGCGCTCTGCTGGTCCGTGTTCGCGCCGGTGACCAGACCCTTCTCGGCCAGCGTCTGGCAGCGCGCGGCGAAGAACGGCGCCATGGTGGGGTTGGTGTAGAACGGCGCCTGCGTCAGCGCGGTGGCGCGCCCGGCGCAGTGCTGCAACAGGTTGGCCGTGGTGGTGTAGTCGTACAGCGTCAGGCCCGAGGCCGCCACCTGTGCCGCGCCGCGGCGCACCACGATGCCGGTGTTGGGCGGCATGTTCAGGTTGGGCTCGGCCACCGCCACCCCGTCGATCAGGCCGCCGGCATCCTGCTCCGCGGCGGCCACCGCGGCACCGCCGCCATTGGACACGCTCGAGGCGATCACCAGCACCTTGTCCTGGTCCAGCGTGCGCTGGCGCGTGCCGTTGGCCGACACGGCGCCGAAGCGGTCATTGATGGCCCACAGCGCAAACTCCACGGCCTGCAGCGTGAACTTGCCCCAGTCCTTCTCCGGGTTGCGTTGCGAATGCGCGTGCTTGAACGCGAGCCGGTGCGGGTTGGCGGCGGTGAATTCCGCCAGCGAGGTGGCGCCGGCCGGCGCGGCGAAGTGCGCGTTCTTGCCGGCGGCCGCGCGTGTGGTGCGGGTGCCGTCGATCAGCGGCACTGTGTCCGTGTCCAGGTCATGCGGTGCCGAGCCGGTGCCCTTGTCGGTGTAGGCCACCGCGCAGCCGCGCTTCAGGCCCCATTCGCCGGTGCCGATGGCGCCATACACGCCGCGCGAGCCCGATGAGGTCGCGGTGATCACGCAGGGTTTCGCGGTGTTGAAGGTGCTGGGGATCTGCACCATCATGGTCACGTTCTGCTGGCCGGAGCCGTCGTCGGAGTAGGCCACGTACTCGACGCCCGCGACCTTGCCCTCCGACGCGGTGACATTGCCCTGCGCATCGACATTGGGCCCATAGAGCGAGCCATAGCCGCCGCCGGCACTGGTGTCGACAATGGCGCGATAGTTGGTATAGATCGCATAGCGCCGCAATTCCGCCGCGGTGGGCGCCGCCGGGTTCAGCGGCAGTGGTGCGGTGCTGCTCGCAAGGCCGTCCTTGCCCAGCCCTGCGGTCAGCAGATCGTCGGTGGCGCCGTCGTAGCTGTTGATGGTGACCGCGCCGATATAGGCCGGCTTGGTATTGGGGTTGCCGCCGTTGCCGTTGCCGTTGTCGTCGCTGGATCCGCATGCGGACAGCATCGATGCGGCCGCCGCCAGCGCCGTGAGCCTGAGGCCGCGGTAACGCCGCGGCGAATGCTGCGTGGATTGCATGTCAACCTCCTTCTGTGGCCCCGCCCCGGGGCCGTCAAGACATACGTCGATGGAAGACTGCGAAAGACCGCGACCGCGAACAACGGGAACAACGTCAAACCACGGCAACTGGTGCGCGCTTCAGCCGCTGTTGCCGGCCAGGCCCGCACGCAGCTTGTGCTTTTCCACCTTGCCGGACGGCGTGCGCGGCAGCGCGTCGAGGAAGCGCACCTCGCGCGGCACCTTGTAGCCGGCCAGGTGCGCCTTGCAATGGGCGAGGACGGCATCGGCGTCGAGCGCGGCACCGGGGCTCGGCACCACCAGCGCCATGCCGACTTCGCCCCAGCGCGGGTCCGGCGTGCCGATCACCGCGGCCTCGGCCACGCCCGGCAACTGGAACAGCACGCTCTCGACCTCGGCCGGATAGACGTTCTCGCCGCCCGAGATAAACATGTCCTTGGCGCGGTCGACGATGTAGTAGTCGCCGTCCTCATCGCAATAGGCGATGTCGCCGGAATGCAGCCAGCCGTCGCGCAGCGACTGCGCGGTGGCCTCGGGCAGGTTCCAGTAGCCCGGCGTCACGCCCGGCCCCTTGATCAGCAGTTCGCCGCGCTCGCCGGGGCCGACGTCCACGCCGAGCGGATCGACGATGCGGGTCAGCATCGATCCCACCGGCTTGCCGATGCTGCCGAGCTTGCGGCGCGCGGTATCCTCGTCGCAAACGAAGACCGTGGGGCCGGTCTCGGTCATGCCGAAGCCGAAGCGGATGGTCACGCCCTTGGCCAGGTAGGCTTCCAGCAAGGGCCGTGGCACCGGCGAGCCACCCGCCGCCATATTGCGCACGCCCGACAAGTCCGTCTGTGCGAAGCGGGGATGCTGGCTCAGGAACAGGTACACCGCCGGCACCGCGAAGAACATGGTGATGCCCGCGCCGCTGCGGCGGTCGAGCCGGGCCAGCACGGCCTGCGGCTCGAATTGCCGCATGATGTGCACCGTGCCGCCGGCGTGCAGCACCGGGTTGGCGTACAGGTTCAGGCCGCCGGTATGAAAGAACGGCAGCACGTTGAGCAAGACGTCGTCGCGCGTGATCTGGTTGGCCAGCATCGCGTTGACGGCGTTGAAGAACACCATGCCGTAGGTCTGGATCACGCCCTTGGGCTTGCCGGTGGTGCCGGAGGTGTAGAGCAGGTGCCAGATCTCGCTCTCGTCGCGGCACGGCATCTCGATGATGCGGCCGGACGCGGCATCGAGCACGGCCTCGTATTCGGTCCAGCCGCCGGGCACGTCGGCGGCTTCATCATCGGCCAGGTGCAGCACCGCGCGCAGCGGCACCGCACTGGCCAGTTCCGCCGCCACGCCCAGGAAGCCATCGCCCGCCACCAGCACTTGCGGCGTGCAGTCATGCAGGATCGGCAACAGTTCGGCCGCGGGCAGGCGCCAGTTCAGGCACACCATCACCATGCCGGCCTTGGCGCAGCCATACAGCATCTCGAGATAGTCCGAGCTGTTGTGCGCCAGCACGGCCACGCGCGTGCCCGGTGCCAGCCGCAGATGGTCGCGCAGGAATTCGGCAAAACGGCTGGCGCGCTCGTCGACGTGGCGATAGGTCACGTGGCGGCCGCTCTCCACGTCCACCAGCGCGACCTTGTCGGGGAAATGCTGCGCGTTCCGGTGCAGCCAGTCGGTCACGTACATGGGCTAGCCTCCGCTCAGCTGGCGATGTCCTGGACCGGCCTGCTGCCGCGCAGCCGCCCCACCACGCCCTGCGGGAAATAATAGACGCTCAGCACGAACAGCAGACCCAGCCACAGCAGCCAGCGGTCCGGATGCAGCAGCGCCGACAGCAGCGGCAGCGCGGCGGTGCCGTCGCTGGCCAGCTTCATCACGTCCTGCAGGTAGGTCTGCGCCAGCAGGAACAGCACGGTGCCGATCACCGCGCCGTAGAGCGTGCCCATGCCGCCGATCACCACGATCAGCAGGATGTCGACCATGATCTCGAACGACAGTGAGGTGTCGGGGCCGTTGTAGCGCAACCAGATTGCCATCAGCACGCCCGCCAGTGTCGCGAACATGGCCGACAGCACTGTCGACACCGTGCGGTAGACCACGGTGCGGTAGCCGATCGCCTCGGCGCGGAAATCGTTCTCGCGGATCGCCTGCAGCACCCGGCCGAACGGCGAGTTGACGATGCGCAGCAGCGCCAGGAACAGCACCAGCGCGCCGGCGAATACCAGGTAGTAGCTGAGCAGCTTGCCGCTCAGCGGCACGCCCAGCCATTCGGCATCGCCCAGCGTAAAGCCGGGGCGCAGCACCTCGGGCACCTTGAAGGTCAGCCCGTCCTCGCCGCCGGTCCACTCCGACAGCTGCGAGACCAGCGTGGCGAAGGCGGTGGCCACCGCCAGCGTGATCATGGCGAAGAAGATCGCCCTCACCCGCAGCGAGAACAGTCCGATCAGGAAGGCCAGCAACGCCGACACCGCCAGCGCCCCGGCCGTGCCGGCCAGCAATGCGCCCCAGCCCGGCTCCATGCGAGACATGGCGATGGCCACGCCATAGCCGCCGATGCCGAAGAACATGGTGTGGGCAAACGAGACGATGCCGGTATAGCCCAGCAGCAAATCGTAGCTGGCCACCAGCACCACGAAGATGCAGATCTTGGCCGCCATGTTGAGCGCGCGCGCGCCGGGGAACGCAAACGGGGCGCATGCCAGCGCCACCAGGATCAGCAGCAGCAGCGCCGCCAGCACGCGGCTGCGCGGCAGGTCGCCGGAGAGAAGTCGGATCATGGTCGTGCCCTCAGCGCCGCGCCACCGGAAACAGCCCTTGCGGGCGCCACAGCAGGATCAGCATCATCAGCAGGATGTTGGAGAACAGAGCAACCTTGGGGAACAGGAAACCGGTGTAGTTGGCCATCAGCCCTACCAGCAGTGCCCCGACAAAGCAGCCGGTGGTTGAGCCCAGCCCGCCGATGATGATCACGATGAAGATCAGCACATTGACCTGCGCCCCGATCGCCGCCGTGATGTTCTGCTGGTACAGGCCCCACAGCACGCCGCCCAGCCCGGCCAGCCCTGCGCCCGCGACGAACACGCCGATGAACAGGCGCCGGATGCGGTAGCCCAGCGCCTCGACCATCTCGCGGTTCTCCACCCCGGCGCGGATCAGCAGGCCGATGCGGGTGCGGTTGAGCAGCAGCAGCATGGCGATGAAGATCGCCAGCCCCAGTGCCATCGCGATCAGCCGGTATTTCTCGATCGCCGCGTCGCCCAGCAGCACCGCGCCGCGGAAGGTGGTGGGCACCTGCAGCGCGATGGTCTCGGGGCCCCAGATCGCCTTGATCAGCTGCTCGGCCACGATCATGCCGCCCATCGTGATCAGGATCTGCTTGAGGTGCTGGCCGTAGACCGGACGCACCACCACGCGCTCGAAGAACAGCCCGACCGCGCCGGCGGCCACCATCGCCGCGGCGATCGCCAGCGCAAACACCGACAGGTTCAGCGCCAGACTGTCGGCCTCGACCCAGCCCGCCAGCGGCAGCAACACCGAGGCCGCGACATACGCGCCCAGTGCGATGAACGCGCCATGGCCGAAGTTGAGCACGTCCATCAGTCCGAACACCAGCGTCAGCCCGGACGACACCACGAAGATGATCATCCCCATCGCCAGGCCGGCAATGGTCAGCGTAAGCCAGGTCGACGGGCTGCCGACCAGCGGAAAGGCCAGCAGCATCAGCAAGGGCGCGAGTGCCAGCGGGGTCCAGTCGAGGCGGACCTTGGGCAAGGCTGCCGGCGCGGTGCTTGATAGGGTCGTTGAAGTTGTCATGGGTTACGTCCTGCCTTGGGCATATCGTTCCGCGCGCTGGGTACTCCCTCTCCCGCTTGCGGGAGAGGGTTGGGGTGAGGGCGGGCGTGTCGACGCAGTGATGCGTGTCGGTATGCCAGTACCTGCCCTCACCCCCTGCCCCTCTCCCGCAAGCGGGAGAGGGGAGCAAACCATCGGTCTCGCTGATCGCTTTCGCTACTGGTGCGCCGCCAGCGACAACCCCAGCAGTTGCTGCTGCAAGGCCTCATCCTCCGCCAGCGCCGCCATCGCGCCGGTATGCACCGTGCGGCCATCGTCCATCACCGCCACCGTATCGCCCACCGACTTCGCCATATGGAAGTTCTGCTCCACCAGCAGGATCGACACCTCGGTCTGCTTCAGCTCGCGGAACACATGGATCATGTTCTGGATGATCGCCGGCGCCAGACCCTTGGTCGGCTCGTCGACGATCAGCAGCTGGCGCGGCTCGATGATGGCGCGCGCCACTGACAGCATCTGCTTCTGCCCGCCCGACAGCACGCCGGCGCGCTGGTGCCAGAAGGTCTTCAGCGCCGGAAACATGCGGAATACCCAGTCCAGCCGGCGTTCATCGATGGCGCCGGTGCGGGCCGCCAGGCGCATGTTCTCGGCCACGGTCAGGTCGGAGAACACGCTCATGTTCTCGGGCACGTAGGCAATGCCGGCCTGCGCGATCGCCGGCGTGCTGCGCCGCGTGATATCGGCGCCGTTGAAGCTGACGGTGCCGGCGCTGGCCTGCCACAGGCCCATGATGGTGCGCAGCGTGGTGGTCTTGCCGGCGCCGTTGCGCCCCAGCAGCATGGTCACGCCGCCGCGCGGCACGGTGAAGCTGACGCCATGCAAGATGTGGTACGGGCCGATATGGGTCTGCACGTCCTGCAATTGCAGGATCGGCTGCGCCGTGGTCGCCTCAGCCATGGCTGCCCTCCTCTTCCGGCAGGCCCAGGTAGGCCTGCTGCACCACCGGCGATGCGATCACCTCGGCCGGATCGCCATCCGCCACCAGCGTGCCGTTGTGCAGCACGATGATGCGGTCGGCCAGCGAGCGCACCACGTCCATCTTGTGCTCGACCAGCAGCACGGTCTTGCTGCGGTCCTGGCGGATCTCGCGGATCAGGTCCAGGATCACCGGCACTTCGTCGACGCTCATGCCCGCGGTGGGTTCGTCGAACATGAACACGCGCGGCTGCAGCGCCAGCAAGATGCCGACCTCCAGCTTGCGCTGGTCGCCGTGCGGCAGTGACGCCACGGTCAGGTGGCGCTTGCCGGCCAGCGCCACGCGCTCAAGGATGGCCATGGCCTGCGCCTGCAGGTCGCGGTGGCGCGACCACATCGAAAACAGGTCGATGCCGCGCTGCTGCCGCGCCTGCACCGCCAGCCGCACGTTCTCCAGCACCGACAGCTGCGGGAACAGGCTGGTCAGCTGGAACGCGCGGCCGATGCCGCGCCGGGTCTTCTGCGACACCGGCAGGCGCGTCACGTCCTCGCCATCGAGCAGGATCTGCCCGGCAGTGGGCGGCAGTTGCCCCGAGACCAGGTTGAAATACGTGGTCTTGCCGGCGCCGTTGGGGCCGACGATGCAGGTCAGCTCGCCGGGCCGGAACGCGCACGACACCGCATTGACGGCGACGTGGCCGCCAAAGCGGATGGTGAGCCCGCGCGTTTCCAGCAGCGGCCGCGCCGCGGAAGGCGCCGCGCCCGCGGGCTGGCCCGCCGGCTGCGACGGCGCCGGCGCGGTCCTGGCGTAGGAGGCTGGCGCGTCCATCAGCGGTGGTTGCGCACGGGCACGTTCATTTCCTCGGGCTTGATCTCTCGCACGAGCTCCGGCACGCCCCAGGCAAAGGCCGGGTCCACCTTGATCTTGAAGTGGTACATCGACTGCATCGCCTGGTGGTCTTCCTTGCGGAAGGTCATCCGGCCCTTGGGCGTGTCGAACGACATGCCTTCCATCGCCGCGATGAGCTTCTCGGTGCCGGTTTCGCCATGCGTCTTCTTCAGGGCTTCGACCAGCGCGATGCCCGCGCTCATGCCGCCCGCGGTGAAGAAATCGGGCGGCGCCTTGAACTTGCTGTAGTGGTTGGACACCAGCCACTCGTTGGCCTTGTTCTTGGGAATGCCGAAGTAGTAGTACGTGGCCCCTTCCATGCCCGGGAAGTTCTTGTAGCTGGCCATCGCGGGCAGGATGTTGCCGCCGGTGGCGATCTCGATGCCGTAGCGTTTCGGGTCCAGGTCGGCGATCTTGAACGGGTTGCCGGCGCCCGCCCAGATGATGAAGATCACCTTGCGGCCGGGCTTGTCCTTGAGCGAATCGAACAGCCGCTGCGCGCCGGCGGTGAAGTCCGTGGTATTGGTCGGCAGGTATTCCTCATGCACGATCTTCGCGTGCTTGAGCGCGCCCTTGAAGGCCTTGACGCCGTCGCGGCCGAAGGCATAGTCCTGCGCCAGCGTGGCGATCTGCACGCCCGGCTTGTCCAGCGCCACCGCGTTGGAAATCGCGTCCTGCGATGAATTGCGGCCGGTGCGGAAGATATAGCGGTTCCACTTGTCGCCGGTGATGGAGTCCGCCACGGCGGGCTCGACCAGCAGCACCTTCTTGTATTCCTCGGCCACCGGCAGCATCGCCAGCGCCGTGCCGGAGGACGTCGGGCCCACCGCGATGTCGGCGCGGTCGTCGCTGTAGGCCGCGGCCAGCTGGGCCTTGGCCACGTCCGGCTTGCCCTGGGTGTCCTTCTCGATCACCACCAGCTTGTTGCCGTTGACGGTCATGGTGCCGTTGGTGGCGTATTCCAGGCCCATCATCAGGCCGGTCTGGGTCTGCTTGGCATAGGCCTCGAGCGCGCCGGTCTTGTCGTAGACGTGGGCGATGCGGATGTCCTTGGCCAGCGCGGCGCCGGTGCCGAGCAGCGCGGCGGCCAGGGCCAGGGCGCGTAGGGCGTGGGGGTTGCGATGCATTGCGGTCTCCTGGGTTCGGTCTCGTTTGTGTTTGTAGGGATGAAACCTGCTGCAACTGCGTGGCATGCCGGCTGGCGGCGCATGCGGGCCGGTACGGCGCAATCGGACCTATCGCGTCTGGCGCGGCTGCAGGCCGTGCGCGATCAGGTCGAAGGCGGTATCGACCACCTTCTCCATCGACGGCGGACGCTTCCAGCGCGCATAGCGCATGCCGAGGAAATTGCTGATGCCGATCAGGCACCAGGCGCGCACCTCGGCATCGCCCGGCACGATTTCGCCCTGCTCTTCGGCGCGGGTCAGGCGCCGGCTGTAGAGCTCGGCGAACACCTGGAAATAGCTGCTGTAGATGGTCTCGTCGACCGAGTAAGAATCCAGCACGATCCGGTACAGGTTCTTGTGGCGCGAAACGAAGGACAGGAACGCCTTCAGGCCCAGGCGCTCGGCCTCCATCTGGGTTTCGGCGGCGGCCACGTGCTTGCGCAGGTGCGCGCGCACCAGTTCCAGCATATGCGCGACCAGCGCGCGGAAGATGTCTTCCTTGTCTTTGAAGTACAGGTAGAAGGTGCCCATCGCCACCTTGGCTTCCTGCGTGATCTCGGAAATCGACGCGGCGTAGTAGCCTTTCTCGCCGAACACCTTCTCGGCGGCGCGCAGCAGCGCCTCGCGTGTCTTCTGCCCGCGCGCGGTCTTGGGCGGGCCCATGCCGCCGGCGGGGCCGGTGGCGTCGACGTCGGCTATGCCGGTGTCGCCAGTCTGGGTGGTGGACATCTTGTCTCCGGTGGCGCTGCGCGCCTTGTCATGGAAATGCCGACCGCTACCTGTACTGCCGGCGCCGGCAGATTGTCGGCAGGCGCCTCCTCGCCCCTGCCGCCCATTTGCCTTCCACTTGCCGTCGCCCGGAACCGACATTCAGGCAAAACCTGATATCTGATTCATGTTTCATCGTATAAATTGCGCAGCGTGGATGTCAATAGAGGGGCACCCTCACCCCGGGCGGCATCCGGGACATCTTTTACCCCTCCAGCCAGCCGAGACACGCCGTTGGACGCTTCCGATCCGGTACCCGCCAGCCCCGCCGCGCCGCCCTATGCGCTCCATCCGGCGCGCGGCGCCCTGCCCGGCTGGCGCGAGGCTGGCCAGGGACGGCCCTTGCTGCTGTTGCACGGCTGGTCGGTCAGCGGCGCGGCCTTTGACGGACAGCGCGCGCTGGCGCTGGATGGCTTCCGCGTGATCGCGCCCGACCATGCCGGCCACGGCCTGTCGCGCCAGCGCGCCGGCGCGACCATCGCGGCGCTCGCGCGCGACGTCGCCGCGCTGGTCTCGCACCTCGGGCTGGCTGACGTGGTGGTGGCGGGCTGGTCGATGGGCGCGATGGTGGCCTGGGCCCTGCTGCGCGACCAGCCGCAACTGCCGCTCGCGGCGGTGGGCAGCATCGACATGACGCCCCGCATGGTCACTGATCAGGGCTGGCCGCATGGGCTGCACGGCCATTACGACCGGGCTCATGCCTGTCAGATGGCGGAGCGCGTCCGCGCCGACTGGCCCCGGCTGGCGCCGTCGGTGGCATCAGGCTTGTGGGCCGCAGGCCGGCGTCCGGAGGCAGCGGCGACGCAGCGCGTCGCGCACATGGCGCAGCAGTGCGATGCCGCGGCGCTGGCCAGCTTGTGGGAAGACATGGCGCGGCAGGACTTTCGCAACACGCTGCGCGCGGCGCGGCTGCCATTGTTCCATTTGTACGGAGAGTCCAGCCGGCTGTATGCGCCGGCAGTGGGCATTGCCACGCGCGCCTTGCAGCCCGCGGCGGGTTTCAGCGTGGTGGCCGGGGCGGGCCATAGCCCGCATATGGAGCAGGCGTCCGCCTTCAACGCCGCGCTGCTGGCCCTGATCCGGGACGCCGATCAGGCCAGCATGCGATAGGTCCAGAGCCCCAGCGCGGTCAGCAGCAAGGAGCCGCCGAGATGCAGCAGCAAGTGCATCGCCGCCCAGCCGTAGTCGCCGGCGATCAGGTTGGCCACGACCTCGCTCGAGAACGTCGAGAACGTAGTGAGCCCGCCGAGGAACCCGGTGATGGCCAGCAGGCGCCATTCCGGCGGCAGGCCTGCATGGGTATCGAAGAAGCCGACCGCCAGGCCGATCAGGTAGCCGCCCAGCAGGTTGGCAGCGAGCGTGCCATAAGGCATCGCCGGATTGACGGCATTCCACAGCACCGAGAATCCCCAGCGCAGCCATGCCCCCGCCGCGGCGCCGACACCGACGGCGACAAACCCCAATGGCCCCATCAGGGCTGGTCCTCGCCGCTGGCGTTGATCGACTGGATGCCCCAGCGCTTCAGCGCGTCTTCATCGGTCACCCGTGCATCGACCCAGCGCGCGCCCTCGGGCGTTTCTTCCTTCTTCCAGAACGGCGCTTCGGACTTGAGGTAGTCCATGATGAATTCGCAGGCGGCAAAGGCATTGCCGCGGTGCTTCGATGCGACCGCGACCAGCACGATCTGGTCCAGCGGCAGCAGCGGGCCGACGCGATGGATGACGGTGACGCCCAGCAGTTCCCAGCGCGCGCGCGCCGCCGCCTCGATCTGCGCCAGCGCCTTCTCGGTCATGCCCGGGTAATGCTCCAGCTCCATCGCGCTGACGGCGCTGCCCTCGCTGACGTCGCGCACGGTGCCGATAAAACTGGCCACGGCGCCGACCTGCGGGTTATCGGCGCGCAGTGCCGCGACTTCCGCGCCGAGATCGAAATCCTCACGCTGCACCCTGACGCTCATCTCAGCCTCCGGTCACGGGCGGGAAAAACGCGACTTCGCAGCCGTCGGCAAGCGCGGTATCGGCGCGCGCCACGGCATGGTCGACGGCCATGCGCAGGGCGCGGCCCTCGGCCAGGGTCTCGGCCCAGGCGCCGCCGCGCTGGCGCAGCCACTGGCGCAGCGCGCCGACGGTGCACACCTCGGGCGGCACCTCGGCGCGCTCGGCGGACACGCCGAGTTGCTCGCGCACGCTGGCAAAGAATCGGAGTTCGATGATCATCGCTGCCTTCTGCATCCTGGTCATGCCGGCCGCTACGCGAGCAGGCCGTCAAACGGAATGAACTGCACGGTGTCGCCGCGCGCGATCGCCTGGTTGGGCGGATTGTCGATCAGGCCATCGCCCCACACGGTGGAGGTCAGCACCCCCGAGCTCTGGTTCGGGAACAGGTCCAGACCACCCTCGGCGTTGACTCGCGCGCGCAGGAATTCGTTGCGGCGGTCCCCCTTCTTCAGCTCGAAATCGGCGCGCAGCGGCAGGCGCCGCGGCGTCACCTCGGCCACGCCCTGCAGGCGCAGGATGAACGGGCGCACGAACAGCAGGAAGGTCACGAAGCTGGACACCGGGTTGCCCGGCAGCCCGAGGAAAAACGCTGGCTCGCTACCGTTGCCGACCTGCCCGAACGCCAGCGGCTTGCCCGGCTTGATCGCGATCTGCCACATATCGAGCCGCCCCTCGGCCTCGACCGCGGGCTTGATATGGTCTTCCTCGCCGACCGAGACGCCGCCCGAGGTAATGATCAGGTCATGGCCCTGCGCCGCGCGGCGCAGCGTCTCGCGCGTCGCCGCCAGCGTATCGGGCACGATGCCGAAGTCGCTGACCTCGCAGCCCAGGTTTTCCAGCAGGCCGCGCAGCGTGAAGCGGTTGGAGTTGTAGATCGCGCCTGGCTTGAGCGGCTCGCCAGGCATGGCCAGTTCGTCGCCGGTGAAGAACACCGCGACGCGCACGCGGCGCACCACCTCGAGCCGCGCCTGGCCGACCGACGCGGCCAGGCCAAGCGCCTGCGGCGTCAGCCGCGTGCCCGCCGGCAGGATCACGCTGCCGGCTTCGATGTCCTCGCCGGCGCGCCGCACCCATTCGCCGGACTGCGGCACGTGGTTGACGATCACGTCGTCGCCCTCGGCCGTGCATTGCTCCTGCATCACCACGGCATCGGCGCCGGGCGGAATCAGCCCGCCGGTGAAGATGCGCGCCGCGGTGCCGGGCTCCAGCGCGGTGCCGACATGGCCGGCGGGAATCCGTTGCGACACCCGCAGACGCGTGCCCGCGGCCGGCACCTCGGCGGCGCGCACGGCGTAGCCGTCCATCGAGGTATTGTCGGCCGGCGGCACGCGCAGCGTGCTCGTCACCGGCGCGGCCAGCACACGGCCGTTGGCGGCCAGCGTGTCGATCGACTCGGCCTGCGCCAGCGGCCGGGCGGCGCCAAGCAGCGCGTCGAGCGCCTGGGCCATGGTCAGCATCGGGGGACGGGAAGGTGCTGCGGCTTGAGTCATGGTGCGATGTGGGAAAGGGTTGGCCCACGAAAAACGGCCCGCGCATTGCCGGCACCCGCGCGCGGGGCTGGCAATCCGGGGACCGTGGATCGGGCCCGCAGCCTGATTGTAGCGAGTTGGACCGGACCCGGCACGCGGCGGCGCCGCAGCCACGTCCGAGGTCCGCACCTGCGCGCTTACAGGCCGGTGTGGCGGGCGATATAGGCCTTCACCTGTGCGGCGTCGGCGGGCATTACCTCGAAGCGCTGCGGCAGGCTCTCGATGCCCTCGAACTTCGCCGGGCGCTCCGGCTCGTGGCCGAGCGCTTCGCGGATAGTGTCGGCAAACTTGGCCGGCAGCGCGGTTTCCAGCACCACCATCGGCACGCCGGCGCTGAGATGCTCGCGCGCCACCTTGATGCCGTCGGCGGTATGGGTATCGATGGTGATGCCATAGCGCGACGACAGGTCGCGGATGGTCGCCAGCCGGTCCTGGTGCGTGCTGCGTCCGGAGACAAAGCCGAACTGGCGGATGCGGTCGAATTCCGGCGTGCCCGACAGGTCGAAGCCGCCCTGCTCTTCCACGTCGCGGAACAGCGCTGCAAGCTTGCCGGCGTCCTGGCCCAGCAGGTCGAACACGAAGCGCTCGAAGTTCGAGGCCTTGGAGATGTCCATGCTCGGGCTGGAGGTGTGGTAGGTCTCGGCCGACTTGCGCACGCGGTAGGCGCCGGTGCGGAAGAACTCGTCGAGCACGTCGTTCTCGTTGGTGGCGACCACCAGCTTGTCGATCGGCAGGCCCATCATGCGCGCGATATGGCCGGCGCAGACATTGCCGAAGTTGCCCGAGGGCACGCAGAACGAGACCTTCTGGCCGGGACCGTCGGTCGCCAGCAGCCAGCCCTTGAAGTAGTACACCACCTGGGCCACCACGCGCGCCCAGTTGATCGAGTTGACCGTGCCGATCTTCTGGCGTGCCTTGAAGGCGTGGTCGTTCGAGACCGCCTTGACGATGTCCTGGGCGTCGTCGAACACGCCATCGATAGCGATGTTGAAGATGTTCGGATCCTGCAGGCTGAACATCTGCGCGGTCTGGAACGCGCTCATCTTGCGGTGCGGGCTCAGCATGAAGACGCGGATGCCGCGCTTGCCCCGCATCGCGTATTCGGCCGCGCTGCCGGTATCGCCGGAGGTAGCGCCCAGGATGTTCAGCTCCTGCCCGGCGCGCGCCAGCGCGTACTCGAACAGGTTGCCGAGCAGCTGCATCGCCATGTCCTTGAACGCCAGCGTCGGGCCGTTGGACAGGCCCAGCAGCTGCAGCCTGGTGCCGCCTTCCTCGCCCAGCGTGCGCAGCGGCGTGATGTCTGCGGTGTTGTCGCCTTCGCGCGCGTTGCAGTACACCTCGGCGGTATAGGTCTTGCGCGTCAGCGCGCGCACGTCTTCGGCGGGAATGTCGTCGCAGAACTTGCGCAGGATCTCGTAGGCCAGGTCGGCGTACGGCAGCTTGCGCCACGCTTCCAGCTCATCGGCCGTGACCTGCGGATACTGCGCGGGCAGGTACAGACCGCCGTCCGGCGCCAGGCCGCCCAGCAGGATCTCGGAAAACGATTGCGGCATCTCGTGGCCGCGGGTCGACTGGTATTTCATGACAATGGTCCGGTCCGGCCCTTAGTTCAGTTCTTCCATGCGCAGGCGCGTCACCGCGGACAGCACCGTGGGCAGTGCCTCGATCTTCGCGATGGCTGCGTTGACGTGCTTCTCGCGCGTGATGTGGGTCAGGATGATGATGTCGGTCTGCGGCTCGCCTTCGCGCGATTCCTTCTGCAGCATGGCGTCGATCGAGATCCCGCCCTCGGCCAGGATGCGCGTGATCTCGGCCAGCACGCCGGTCTCGTCGGACACGCGCATGCGCAGGTAGTACGAGCTGTTGATCTCTTCGATCGGCAGCACCGGCACGCTCGACAGCTCGTCGGGCTGGAACGCCAGGTGCGGCACGCGGTGCTCGGGATCGGCGGTGTGCAGGCGGGTCACGTCGACCAGGTCGGCGATCACCGCCGAGGCGGTCGGCTCGGCGCCGGCGCCCTTGCCGTAGTAGAGCGTGGCGCCCACGGCGTCGCCCTGCACCAGCACCGCGTTCATCGCGCCTTCCACATTGGCGATCAGGCGGGTGGCCGGCACCAGCGTAGGATGCACGCGCAGCTCGACGCCGTCGTCGCGGCGGCGGGTGATGCCCAGCAGCTTGATGCGGTAGCCCAGCTCTTCGGCGTACTTGATGTCGGTGGCCGACAGCCTGGTGATGCCTTCGACGTGGGCCTTGTCGAACTGCACCGGCATGCCGAAGGCGATCGCGCTCATCAGCGTGACCTTGTGCGCGGCGTCGACGCCTTCAATGTCGAAGGTCGGGTCGGCCTCGGCGTAGCCCAGCTGCTGCGCTTCCTTCAGGACCGCGTCGAAATCGAGGCCCTTGTCGCGCATCTCGGACAGGATGAAGTTGGTGGTGCCGTTGATGATGCCGGCGATCCACTGGATGCGATTGGCGGTCAGGCCTTCGCGCAGCGCCTTGATGATGGGGATGCCGCCGGCCACCGCGGCCTCGAACGCGACGATCACGCCCTTCTTGCGCGCGGCTTCGAAGATCTCGTTGCCATGCACGGCCAGCAGCGCCTTGTTGGCGGTGACCACGTGCTTGCCGTTCTCGATCGCCTTGAGCACCAGCTCGCGCGCAATGCCGTAGCCGCCGATCAGTTCGATGACGATGTCGACGTCGGGGCGGTTGACCACCGCGTTGGCATCGCTGACGATCTCCACTTCCCCATTGGTCAGTTCGCGCGCGCGTTCGGTGTTGAGATCGGCCACCACGGCAATCTCGATGCCGCGGCCGGCGCGGCGACGAATTTCTTCCTGGTTGCGCTTGAGCACGTTGAACGTGCCGCTACCGACGGTACCGATGCCGAGCAGGCCAACTTTGATGGGGTTCATGGACAAATCTTCTGAGTTGCTAAGGATGGGTTGCGGCGCGGCCGGCCGGATCAGGCCGCTGCCTTGCCGTGGCGTTTTCGGTAGGCCTCGAGGAAGCGCGCGATGCGGCCGATGGCCTCGCGCAGGTCTTCCTCGTGCGGCAGGAACACGATGCGGAAATGGTCGGGCCGGGCCCAGTTGAAACCGGAGCCCTGCACCAGCAGCACCTTGGACTCCTGCAGCAGTTCATAGATGAACTCCTGGTCGTCCTGCACCGGGTACATCGACAGGTCCAGCTTCGGGAACAGGTACAGCGCCGCCTTGGGCTTGATGCAGGTCACGCCCGGAATCGCGGTGATCAGTTCGTAGGCCAGGTCGCGCTGGCGGCGCAGGCGCCCGCCTTCGGCGACCAGGTCGTTGATGCTCTGGTAGCCGCCCAGCGCGGTCTGGATCGCCCACTGGCCCGGCACGTTGGCGCACAGGCGCATCGACGACAGCATGTTCAGGCCTTCGATGTAGTCGATGGCCGGGCGCTTGTCGCCCGACACCACCATCCATCCGGCGCGGTAGCCGCACGAGCGGTAGTTCTTCGACAGGCCGTTGAAGGTCACCGTCAGCACGTCGGTCGACAGCGAGGCGATCGAGGTATGGGTGTTGCCGTCGTACAGGACCTTGTCGTAGATCTCGTCGGCAAAGATGATCAGCCCATGCTCGCGCGCGATTGCGACGATCTCGCGCAGCAGCTCATCCGAATATAGCGCCCCGGTGGGGTTGTTCGGGTTGATGATGACGATGGCCTTGGTATGCGGCGTGATGCGCGCCCGGATATCGGCCGGGTCGGGCATCCACTCGTTGGACTCGTCGCAGATGTAGTGCACCGGCGTGCCGCCCGACAGGCTCACCGCTGCGGTCCACAACGGATAGTCCGGCGCCGGCACCAGCACTTCGTCGCCGGTATTGAGCAGCGCGTTGACCGCCATCACGATCAGTTCGGAGGCGCCGTTGCCTACATAGATATCGTCCAGGCCGACGCCTTCGATATTTTTTTGCTGGGTATAGTGCATGATCGCCTTGCGCGCGGCGAAAATGCCCTTGGAATCGGAATAACCTGCCGAATTTGGCAGGTTTCGCATCATGTCCTGCTGAATTTCCTCCGGCGCATCGAAGCCGAACACGGCCAGGTTGCCGATATTCAGCTTGATGATCTTGTGCCCTTCTTCCTCCATCTGCTTGGCCTTTTCCAGCACCGGCCCGCGGATGTCGTAGCAAACGTTATTGAGTTTGTTGGATTTCTGGATGGGTTTCACGGCGATGTCGGGCAAGCGTGGCGTGCCGCGTCGGCGGCACCGGACAGGGAATCGAGGCGATCTGACAGAATCTGAAAGAATGCGGAGGCGCCGTCCGCTGCGATGCAACGCAAACGTGGCAGACAGGGAGGCAAAAGCTATAATTTATCGGATTATGACAGACTTCGGCAGGGATTCTTGCATTGCAGCGTGCGCTGTCCGCGCGCACCGCGGCCGCCTGCCCGCTGTCGTCCATCCACGGCCCGCCCGGCCCGCCGGCCCTCCGCTCCGCGGACCCGCGCGCCAGCCCGCGCCGGCCACCGCCGAGATCCCCAAGTGAAACTCCACGCCGACCAGCCCCAGTCGCTCAACACCGTCACGGCCTACGGGCCTGGGTATATCGAAATCAACCTCGTGCGCCACACCAGCTCGGTGCTGGTCATGCCGGAGGGCGAAGTGCGGCCCTGGCCGGTCGACCGCTTCGAAGACCTGGAGCCCGCGCATTTCGAGCAGCTGTCCCAACTGGGACCCGAAGTCGTGCTGCTCGGCACTGGCTCGCGGCTGCGCTTTCCGCACCCGCGCCTGACCGCATCGCTGGCGCGCCGCCACGTCGGCGTCGATGCCATGGACATGCAGGCCGCCTGCCGCACCTACAACATCCTGATGGCCGAGGGCCGCAAGGTGGCGGCGGTGCTGCTGCTCGAGCCCCAGGCCAGCTGACGCGGCCCAGGCGAAAGTTGAGCAGTCGCCACGCTTGAAGTCCGGGCGAGGCGCCCCAATCTGCTCGCGCTGAGGCGGCAGCCCCTCTCCCGATTCCAACGATCTCACCGATCCCCTGCCCCTCCCCCAAGGAGCCACAAGCATGACCGTCAGTCTCAACAAGGCCATCCCCGACTTCAGCGCGCCGATGACCGGCGACGCCACCTTCCGCCTGGCCGACTACCGCGGCAAGACGGTGGTGCTGTACTTCTACCCGAAGGACAACACGCCGGGCTGCACCACGGAGGCGATGAACTTCCGCGACCAGTACGAGGATTTCGAGAAGGCCGGCGTGCATGTGTTCGGCATCTCGCGCGACAGCCTGCGCTCGCATGAAAATTTCAAGGCCAAGCTGGAACTGCCGTTCGAACTGATCTCCGATGCCGACGAAAATGTGTGCACATTGTTCGATGTCATCAAGATGAAAAAGCTGTATGGCAAGGAGCACCGCGGCATCGAGCGCAGCACCTTTGTCATCGACGGCAAGGGCATCCTGCGACACGAGCTGCGCGGCATCAAGGTGCCCAACCACGTCGACGAAGTGCTGGAGATCGTGGGCGGCCTCTGACGCATCGCCCGCGCGCCGTTGCCCCGCCGTTGCCCGTAAAGGCTTCGATCCGGACGCGCCGTGGCAAACGTTGGAAACCCAATTGCCAAACCCAAAGCCTTCGGATACATTGGCCCGTAATGAGTTCAGATTCCGGATGCCACGCTGTTTCGACTCCCCGGCCCAGGCGCTTCCTGCCACAGGCCGGTAGCGGACCTGCCATGTCGGCAGTCCGCCCAAGAGCCGCCAACCCTGTTCCGCAGGCATGGCGGCTTTTTTGTTTGCAGCCACGTCTGTCCTCATGGTTGTCCGCGCCGGGCGCCTCGCGCATGCATGCCCCGACCCGGGTCCGCCACGCCGCCCCGAAGCCGTCGCACGCTGACGAGTTTGCGCGGCGCCGCGGACCGGACATCCCCGCCCCCTTCTTGTCCCCCTGAAAGGAAAGCCAAGCATGCCGCTGCCTACCATGCCCGCCAAGCCTGCCCAATTGCTGGACCCGAGCGAGTTTGCTCCGGTTTCCGCGGTGCCTAAGGCCAAAGCCGCCACACAGGGCAAGAAACCTGTGCCGGCGCTCGAGCGCGTGGCATTGCTGGAAACCGGCGACACGCAGGTGCCTGAAGTCAAGGCCCGCGCCGCCGGCGGCACCCGCGCCCGCAGCACCGAAACGCCCGCTGTATCGACGCCGGCCGTCAGCGCCGCGCCGGTGAGCCTGGTCAAGCCGTCGACCGGCACCACGCGCCGCGCGCGCAAGGCCGAAGGCCCGAGCAAGCTGTTCGTGCTCGACACCAACGTGCTGATGCACGACCCGGCCTCGCTGTTCCGTTTCGAAGAGCACGACATCTATCTGCCGATGATGACGCTCGAAGAGCTGGACAACCACAAGAAGGGCATGAGCGAAGTCGCGCGCAACGCGCGCATGGTCAGCCGCACACTCGACTCGCTGGTGGGCGGCACCGACGGCGTGCTCGACGAAGGCCTGTCGCTGGCCAGCTTGGGCAACCGCGACGCGCAGGGCAAGCTGTTCTTCCAGACGCGCCTGAACGATATCAAGCTGCCCGAAGGCCTGCCGCAGGGCAAGGCCGACAACCAGATCCTGGGCGTCGTCAGCGCGCTGCAGCAGCAGTATCCCGAGCGCCAGGTAGTGCTGGTGTCGAAAGACATCAACATGCGCATCAAGGCGCGCGCACTGGGCCTGCCGGCCGAGGACTACTTCAACGACCAGGTCCTCGAGGACAAGGACCTGCTCTACGCGGGCGTGATGCAGCTGCCCGGCGACTTCTGGGCCAGGCACGGCAAGGGCGTAGAAAGCTGGCAGGATCCCAAGTCCGGCGCCATGTTCTACCGGCTCACCGGTCCGCTGGTGCCGTCGTTCCTGGTCAACCAGTTCGTCTACCTCGAGCCCGTGGACGGCAGCCTGCCGCTGTATGCGCAGGTCAAGGAGATCAATGGCAAGACCGCGCTGCTGCAGACACTGAAGGATTACACGCACCACAAGAACAACGTGTGGAGCGTGACCGCGCGCAACCGCGAGCAGAACTTCGCGCTCAACCTGCTGATGAACCCGGACATCGACTTCGTCACGCTGCTGGGCCAGGCCGGTACCGGCAAGACGCTGCTGGCGCTGGCGGCAGGCCTGGAGCAGGTGCTGGACCAGAAGCTCTACAACGAGATCATCGTCACCCGCGCCACCGTGCCGGTGGGCGAGGACATCGGCTTCCTGCCCGGCACCGAGGAAGAGAAGATGCAGCCGTGGATGGGCGCGTTCGACGACAACCTCGAAGTGCTGCAGAAGAGCGACGACAGCGCCGGCGACTGGGGCCGCGCCGCGACGCAGGAGCTGATCCGCTCGCGCATCAAGGTCAAGAGCATGAACTTCATGCGCGGCCGCACCTTCGTCAACAAGTTCGTCATCATCGACGAGGCGCAGAACCTGACGCCCAAGCAGATGAAGACGCTGGTGACGCGCGCCGGCCCGGGCACCAAGATCATCTGCCTGGGCAATATCGCGCAGATCGACACGCCCTACCTGACCGAGGGCTCGTCGGGCCTGACCTACGTGGTCGACCGCTTCAAGGGCTGGAGCCACAGCGGCCACATCACGCTGGCGCGCGGCGAGCGCTCGCGCCTGGCCGACCACGCCGGCGACGTGCTCTGACGCTGACAGCGGGCCCGGGCACCCTTCCATGCGGAAGGGGCCCGGGCCCGCTGCCGTGAGCGGCAAGCGCAATGCGGCTATGATGTCCGCACGTCCGCTTGTTGTCCCGCACCCCCAACTGGAGGCGTCGATGAACCCACAGCATCTCCGCCGGGCCGCGCTGATCGGCGTCGCCGTGGTCCTGGCCGGACCGCTTCAGGCGCGCGCCGCGGCTGACGAACTGGTGATCCGCACCATGGGCCCGGTCAGCTATGTCTGCGGCGGCGTCGCCGAAGACGAGCGCCAGGCGCTGGCCACGCGCGAGAAGGATTTCAATATCGGCATCCTGTTCACGCAGGGCGCCGCGGGCGAGTTCCTGTCCGATGTCGCGGTCAAGCTGGTGCGCGACGAGCAGGAAGTCGCAACCTTTCGTGCCGCCGGGCCCCGCTGCCTGATACGTGCGCCGGAAGGCAGCTACAATATCGAGGCCAGTTACAAGGGCCAGGCCAAGTCGATCAAGGTCAGCACCGGTACGCGCAACGCCCAGCTACGCTGGTAGCGGCAAGGCTTCCGGTGCGCCGGCAGGCCGGCGACCGGAATCCAGCGATGCCATTGCGCCGTACCCGTAGTTCTTCCAGTCCTTCCGCACTGCCCGGCCCGCTTGCCCGGGCCGGCCTGCCGCTGCTGTGCGCCGCCGCACTGCTGCTGGCAGCGTGCGCCAGCTCCCCACCCTCTCGCCATGGCAGCTTGCCGCGCACGCCCGGCAAGCCCATGACCGATCCCAGCGCCGGGCTGGAGGAAATCTCGATCCAGGCGATGTCGCTGGTCGGCACCCCGTACCGCTACGGTGGCAATACGCCCGATGCCGGCTTCGATTGCAGCGGCCTGGTGCGCTATGTGGTCGCGCGCGCGGCCAATGTCAGCTTGCCGCGCACCACCGAGGCCATGGGCACGCGCGGCAGCTCGCTCGACCGCAGCGAAGTCGCTTCCGGCGACCTGGTGTTCTTCAACACCACCGGCCGCGCCAACTCGCACGTCGGCATCTACGTAGGCCAGAACCGCTTTGTCCATGCGCCATCGTCCGGCGGCACCGTAAGGCTGGAGGACATGGGCAAGCCCTACTGGGCCTCGCGCTACAACGGCGCCCGGCGCGTGGTGGCCGGTGCGGTCAACCTGCCGCCGGCGGCACCGACACCGGCGCCGGTCCCCGTGCCCGCCCCGGCGCCCCTGGTGCCGGAACCCGCCCCGCTGCCGGACGACGACGATCCCATCGCCGCCTTCGCCAACCGCTAACCCGCCACGCGGCAAACAAAAAAGCCAGGCATTTGCCTGGCTTTTTGCATCAGCGGCTAGTGCCGCGTTACAGGATATGGCGCCCGATCCACCATGCGATCGCCGCCATGAAGGCCGAGGCCGGAATCGTCAGTACCCAGGCCCAGACGATATTGCCGGCCACGCCCCAGCGCACCGCCGACATCTTCTGCGACGAGCCGACCCCGACGATGGCGCCGGTGATGGTATGCGTGGTCGACACCGGCACCCCCAGCGCCGAGGCGAAGAACAGCGTCAACGCACCGCCGGTCTCGGCGCAGAAGCCGCCCACCGGCTTGAGCTTGGTGATCTTCTGGCCCATGGTGCGCACGATGCGCCAGCCGCCGAACAGCGTGCCCATGCCGATGGCCACATAGCAGCTGACGATCACCCAGGTCGGCGGCGGATCGCCGGCGAGCACGTGGCCGCTGGCGATCAGCAACATCCAGATGATGCCGATGGTCTTCTGCGCATCATTGCCGCCATGGCCAAGGCTGTACAGCGAAGCCGAGACCAGCTGCAGCCGCCGGAACCAGCGGTCCACGCGCGATGGCGGCGTGCGGAAGAAGGTCCAGCCGACGATGACCATCATCAGCGAACCCAACAGAAAGCCGAGGAAAGGCGACACCAGGATGAACGCCACCGTCTTCAGCAGCCCGCTGGCCACCAGCGCACCGGTGCCGGCCTTGGCTACCGCGGCACCGACCAGCCCGCCGATCAGCGCATGCGACGACGACGACGGAATGCCGTAGTACCAGGTGATGACGTTCCACGCGATCGCCCCGACCAGCGCGCCGAAGATGACATAGTGGTCGACGACACCGCCCTGGATGGTCCCGGTGCCGACCGTGGCCGCCACCTTCAGGTGGAACACGAAGATCGCGACGACGTTGCACATCGCCGCCATCGCCACCGCATGGTGCGGCTTGAGCACGCCCGTGGACACCACCGTCGCGATCGAGTTGGCCGCGTCGTGGAAGCCGTTCATGAAGTCGAACAGCAGTGCCAGCGCCACCAGCAAGGCGATCACCCACAGGCTCATTTGTATGGTCTGCATGCCGATTGCCGCCTCAGGCGTTTTCCAGGACGATGCCTTCGATGATGTTGGCGACGTCCTCGCACTTGTCGGTGATCGTCTCGAGCTGCTCGTAGATGGCCTTCAGCTTGATCAGGCGCTTGACGTCGGTCTCGTCGCGGAACAGCTTGGACATCGCCGAGCGCATCACGCGGTCGGCCTCGGATTCCAGCTGGTCGATCTGCTGCGCGGTCTTCAGGATGGTGCTGGCGTTGCCCATGTCCTCGAGCAGGCCCACGGCAATCTTGACCTGGTCGCAGCACTGCACGCAGATCGCGGCCAGGCGCAGCGCCTCGTCGGTCAGGTTGGTCACGTCATACAGCGAGATGGTCTCGGCCACGTCTTCCATCAGGTCCAGGATGTCGTCCATGGTCGTGATGAGCTTGTGGATCTCGTCGCGGTCCAGCGGCGTGATGAAGGTCTTGTGCAGCAGGTCGATGGTGTCGTGCGTGATCCGGTCGGCCTTCTTTTCGGTGGCCTGGACGCGCCGGGCATGGGCCTCGGCGTTGGGCAGGTCGTTGACCAGGGCCTGCAGTTCATGGGCGGCGGTCACCGCGCAGTCGGCGTGCTGGTTGAAATATTCGAAGAACTTGCCCTCGGTGGGCATGAATCGGCCGAACATGGAATGTTCCTTGTGGCAGCGTGGTATCGCTGCGGATGGTGTTGCGGGATTAAGCGGACGCGAGCATGACCGCCGCGGATGGCGGCTGTCATCAAAGCGCAATATTTTACAGGGTTACCGGGACATTGCCCGCGTATTTGGCACAAACGAGACGGGCAGGCACGCCGGAGGGCCGACCCGCTTGACTTCGTCAGGTGTCGTTGTCGAAGAAGGCCGGGCCGCCGCTGAAGTTGTCGAACTTCGTGAACTGGCCGAGGAAAGTCAGTCGCACGGTGCCGATCGGGCCGTTACGCTGCTTGCCGATGATGATTTCGGCGGTGCCCTTGTCCTGCGAGTCGGCGTTATAGACTTCGTCGCGGTAGATGAACAGGATCACGTCGGCATCCTGTTCGATAGCGCCCGATTCGCGCAGGTCGGACATCACCGGGCGCTTGTTGGGACGCTGTTCCAGGCTGCGGTTCAGCTGCGACAGCGCGATCACCGGGCAATTCAGCTCCTTCGCCAGGCCCTTCAGGGAACGGGAGATTTCTGAAATTTCCGTGGCGCGGTTCTCGCCGCCGCCGGAGCCCGACATCAGCTGCAGGTAGTCGATGATGATCAGCCCCAGCTGCCCGCACTGGCGCGCCAGGCGCCGCGACCGGGCGCGCAGTTCCATCGGGTTCAGCGCCGGGGTTTCGTCGATAAACAGCTGGGTGTCGTTCATGCGCTGGATCGCATGCGTCAGCCGCGGCCAATCCTCGTCCAGCAGGCGCCCGGTACGCAGCCGGTGCTGGTCGAGCCGCCCGACCGAGCCCAGCATACGCATGGCCAGCTGCGTGCCCGCCATTTCCATCGAGAACACCGCCACCGGCAGCCCCTGCTCCACCGCCACGTGCTCGCCGATGTTCAGCGAGAACGCGGTCTTGCCCATCGACGGGCGGCCGGCGACGATGATCAGGTCGCCTGGCTGCATGCCGCTGGTCATCTTGTCCAGGTCGATGAAACCGGTCGGCACGCCGGTGACGTCGGTGGTCGAATCGCGGTGATACAGCTCGTCGATGCGCTCCACCACCTGGGTCAGCAGCGGCTGGATTTCCTGGAAACCCTTCTGCCCGCGCGAGCCCTCTTCGGCAATCGCAAAGACCTTGGACTCGGCCTCGTCGAGCAGCTCGCGCACCTCGCGCCCCTTGGGCGCGAATGCGGCCGAGGCGATATCGTCGGCCACCGTCACCAGCTTGCGCAGCACCGAGCGCTCGCGCACGATCTCCGCGTAGCGGCGGATATTGGCCGCGCTGGGCGTGTTCTGCGCCAGCGAATTGAGGTACGCCAGCCCGCCCACCTCTTCGGCCTTGCCGGCCACCTGCAGCATCTCGTAGACCGTGATCACGTCGGCCGGCTTGGTGGCCGAGATCAACCGGGCGATGCTCTGGAAGATCATCCGGTGGTCGAAACGGTAGAAATCCGCCTCGGACAGGAAGTCCGCGATGCGGTCCCAGGCGGCATTGTCCAGCAGCAGGCCACCGAGCACCGATTGCTCGGCTTCGATGGAGTGCGGCGGGACCTTGAGGTTATCGAGTTGGGGGTCGGCGACGGGCGCGTTCATGGGGAGGGATTATAACGGCGGGTGGACACACTTCGCCGGACATTTGGCGACAGCGCCGTCCAGGGCAACCGGGCAACAAAAAAGGCAGGAGCCGGGGCTCCTGCCTTTTTGCAATGCTTGCGGGGCTTTGGCCGGCGCCGTGCGCCGGCCGGGGCGTCGCGTCCTTAGACGCTCTCGCCCACCACCGACACGGTCACGTCGACCACGACGTCCGTGTGCA
Source organism: Cupriavidus nantongensis (assembly GCF_041726985.1). Taxonomy (GTDB): domain Bacteria; phylum Pseudomonadota; class Gammaproteobacteria; order Burkholderiales; family Burkholderiaceae; genus Cupriavidus; species Cupriavidus nantongensis_A. The sequence goes on from NZ_CP168303.1 coordinate 1,984,941, forward strand.
GCGCAACGCTGACCGGGTGGTCGCCAACCGTCTTCAGCGGACCGTTCGGCAGGCGAACCTGCGCCTTTTCCAGCTTGTAGCCTTGGCCAGCCAGGGCTTCAGCGATGTCGGCGTTGGTCACCGAACCGAACAGGCGGCCGTCCACACCCGACTTCTGGGAGATCTGGACGGTCAGGCCGTTCAGCTTCTCGCCTTCGGCTTGCGCGGCGGCCAGCTTCTCGGCAGCGGCCTTTTCCAGCTCGGCGCGCTTGACTTCGAATTCGGCGATCGCGCTTTGCGTGGCGCGGCGGGCCTTCTTGCCCGGGATCAGGAAGTTACGGGCGTAACCGTCCTTCACCTTGACGATGTCACCCAGGTTGCCCAGGTTGACGACTTTTTCCAGCAGAATGATTTGCATCGTGTTCTCTCCTTGACGGACCTAGGGCCTGATCAGTTCTTGTGCAGGTCGGTGTACGGCATCAGCGCGAGGAAACGCGCGCGCTTGATGGCCGTATCCAGCTGACGCTGATAGTGAGCCTTGGTACCGGTCAGGCGGGCCGGCGTGATCTTGCCGTTGTCGCCGATGAAGTCCTTCAGGGTGTCCAGATCCTTGTAGTCGATCTGTTCGACGCCAGCCACGGTGAAGCGGCAGAAGCGCTTGCGCTTGAACAGCGGGTTCTGTTGCTGGAAGCGCTTCTTGTTCTTGTTGTCACGTTTGACGAATGCCATGATTCAATCCTTTTCGAATGCTTTACATCCAGTGATGTGAAAGACGAGAGCCTTGCTGTTGCGGTGCTTGCGGGCCAGGAATCCTTCGCAGTCGAGCAGCGTGCCGAGCGGCAGCCGCTCCAGACGCTGGCCAACCTGGCCGATCCCCATCGCAGCGATTGCAAACTCGACCTGTCGCGGCGTCTGCGCCTCGACGGCCTCGCCGCTGTACTGCAGGATGCAGTTCACGACGGGGACCCCGGCCGGGGTATAGCGCAGGGCATCGCGTTCCGCCAGGGTGGCGGCAAGCCGAAGCTGGTTCAACGCGGGGCCTCTTGCTGGTTGCAATCGTTGCGGTTTCCGCTCGCGCCCCGGCCAACGCTGTCAGCCACGGCGCGCACCGCAGTCCGCACTCAGGCGGCCTGGCCTTCGGTGGTCGTTTGCGCGGCCTTGCGGGCTTCTTCGCGCTGCACTTCCTTCATCATCGGCGAAGGTGCGGTCTCGGCCTTCTTGGTCTGCACGATCAGGTGGCGCAGGACGGCGTCGTTGAACTTGAACGCGTGTTCCAGTTCAGCCAGGGTTTCCTTGCCGCATTCGATGTTGAGGCAAACGTAGTGAGCCTTGGCCAGCTTCTGGATCATGTAAGCCATCTGGCGACGGCCCCAGTCTTCCACGCGGTGAACGTTGCCGTTCTGCGAGGTCACGAGCTGCTTGTAGCGCTCGATCATGGCCGGCACTTGTTCGCTCTGGTCCGGGTGGACGATGAAGACGATTTCGTAATGACGCATTGACGCTCCTTTTGGGATTAGCCACCCGGGCGTCACGAGTCCGGTGTGGCAAGGTTGAATAGCCTTAAATTATAGCCCGCCGCGCGCCAGCAACGCAAGCTGCTGATTTCACGGGCAAATCAGGCGCTGGCAAAGACCGCCTGCAGCCGCGCCGGGTCGCGCGCGAGCCCGGCATCCGCCGCGAGGGCCAGCGCCAGCAACACGCGCGCCTTGTAGGGATTGAGGTCCGCAGCCGCCACGAACACACCGTCGGCAGGACTGGGCAGCGGCGGGATCGCCACATGCCCGGTACCAGTGCGGGAACTGCGCACCACCGCCACCCCGGCCGCGGCCGCGTCGGCAAGGGCCGCCGCCAGCACCTCATGGACCGAGCCATTGCCGGTCGCGGCCACAACCAGGCCGGCGACGCCGGCCTGCACCAGCGCATCCACCATCGCCCTGCCCGGCTGCGCGTAGCTCGCCACGATCTCCACCATCGGCCACGCCGCCGGCATCGGCCCGATGGGCGCAAGTGCCCGGGGCGTCCGGGCAAAGCGCACGTAGTCGTCCTGCACGAACCCCAGCGGCCCGCACGGCGAGACAAAGGCATCGACCGCCGACGTATGCGCCTTGGCCACGTCCCGTGCCGCGTGGATCTGCTGGTTCAGTACTACCAGCACACCCTTGCCGCGCGCATCCGGATGGGCGGCGACGCGCACCGCATCCAGCAGGTTCAGCGGCCCGTCGGCCGACAGCGACGTCGACGGACGCATCGCGGCTGTCAGGACCACTGGCACCGGACACGATTGCGTCAGGTGCAGCGCCATCGCGGTTTCTTCGAGCGTGTCGGTGCCGTGCGTGATCACGATGCCCGCCACGTCAGGCTGCGCCGACCAGTGCCCGACCCGCGCCGCCAGTGTTTGCCACAGCGCGAAGGTCATGTCCTTGCTGTCGACCTGCGCCACCTGCTCGGCCTCGATGCGGGCCAGCGACTGCAACGGCGGCACCGCCGCCAGCAATGAGGACACCGGCACGGTCGCCGCCTGGTAACGGGCACTGCTGGCGGCGCTGCCGGCGGCGCCGGCGATGGTGCCGCCAGTGGCCAATACGACGATGCGAGGCAATTGGGTCATGGGAGCGCGCAAGGATTTTGTTCTGGATAAAGGAAAGGCAATTGTAGCGGGCGCACACGCCCCGGCCGCAGCCGGGATCAGGCGCCCTGGCCGGCGTCCATGCGACACGCCTCAAAATTCTGCTTGCACTGACGCCGATACTGTATAAAATCACAGCATACTGTTTAAACATACAGTGCCCGGCCCGCCGGATGCTGGATAACGGACCAGAGCTTCCGTCATCCAGGCCAGCGGCCCTGCACGGAACGGCGATCCCATGGCGACCCTGACACCCCGGCAGCAGCAGATTTTCGATCTGATCCGCAACACGATCCGCCGTACCGGCTTTCCCCCTACCCGCGCCGAGATCGCAGCGGAGTTCGGTTTCTCCTCGCCCAATGCCGCCGAAGAACATCTGCGGGCGCTGGCCCGCAAAGGCGTGATCGAACTGACGCCGGGCGCGTCGCGTGGCATCCGCCTGAAGGTGTCGCGCAGCGATTCGGAGCTGCCGGACCAGTTCTCGTTGCCAATGGCCGGCGTATTGCAGCTGACGCTGCCGCTGGTGGGCCGCGTCGCAGCCGGCAGCCCCATCCTGGCCGCCGAGCATATCGATCGCCAGTACCAGGTCGATGCCTCGGTCTTCGATGAGCGTCCGGATTACCTGCTGCGCGTGCGCGGGCTGAGCATGCGCGACGCCGGCATCCTCGATGGTGACCTGCTCGCCGTGCGCCGCGCCAGCGAGGCTGCCAACGGCAAGATTGTGGTGGCGCGACTGGGCGACGATGTCACCGTCAAGCGCCTGCAGCGGCGCGGCGGCCATATCGAACTGATTGCCGAGAACCCGGACTTCACCAACATCATCGTCGAGCCCGGTGAAGAGTTCTCGCTGGAAGGCATCGCCGTCGGGCTGATCCGCTCTTCCGGCTTCTAGCCGGGCACCATCGCAGGCATTCGTCCTGCGCGGGCCCACCCGCTTCCATTGCTTTGCAGACGCCGCCCGGCTTGCCGGGTGTTGACCCCGCTTTGCCTAAAAAGAGGTGCCACCATGCCGCAAATCCACCACGTCGCCGCCCGCCGTCCGGTCAAGCCCGTGCCGTTTCGCCAGAGCAAGGGCGTACGCGTCTACCAGGGGACGCAGCGCCGTACCATGGTCGGCAGCATGGCGGCCATCTGCCGCATGCTGGAACTTGAAACTACCGAAAAGCTGGCCGCGTGACGGATACTCGCAGACGCCTGGCGTCGCCGGGCCCTGCCCCGCTTAGCTGCGCGCGCAGGCCTTGACTTCGGCCTCCAGTTCCGCCGGCGTCAGCTGGGGAAACCAGGTATCGGTCTTGCGCAATTCCAGCGCCGTGCCGTCGGCCTGTGCCGTCATCGAGATCAGGTAGGCGTATAGATATTCACCGCTTGCGGCGCTCTGGCCGATACGGATTTCGATCTGGTTTTTCGCCGGCAACTGGACCAGCGTAGCCTCATCGCCCAGATTGTTGCGCAGGCATTTTGCAACGTCGGCCATCTTGGCCTGCGTATTCAGGCGCATCGGCGGGCGAGCGCGCACGTCCTTCTCCGAAGTGCCAGTGGCACACCCTGCCACCATGGTTGCCATCGCTGCGCCAATCAGTGCCGTTCGAACCAACATACCGCCCCCGGGGAATGAAAACGGCGCCCTTGGAGTGCAGGTATTGTGGGCGCCGGGTGCGGATTTTAACCCCCGCGCGGGCCACGCGCCATCTCGAGCTTCGCCATTAGCCAGCAACGGCGTCTGGCATGGCAAGACGCTTACCGGTTACCAGCGCTTGCACTCGATCTTCTCTTCGAATTCCCCGTCGCTCTTCCACTCGCGCTCGATCAGGCAATGGCCTTCGCGGTATTTCTGCTTCCGCTCGTAACCGCGCGGCCCACCCTTGCACTTGCGCTCTTCCTTGTATTCGCCATCGCGCTTCTGCTCGCGTTCCACCTCGCAGCCGCCGCTACGGAACTTCTCCTTGTATTCGCCGCTGCCATGGCGATAGCCACCGGGATAATCGCGATCGTCGGCCTGCGCCAGCGGTGGCGCCATCAAACACAGTAGCAAGGAGACAGCGGTAGCGGGCGTCCGGAACATGAGAGAAAAAGCAGGAGCGAAATTGCGGCCAGCATAGCAACCGGAATCGCTGGCCGCTGTATCAAAGCGTTACGCCGCTGCGCACCGGGATAGCATCCCCTGCCGCAGCTAGCTTGCGGCTTGGGGCTGCGGAATCGTGCCGCAGCAGACCTTGTCGCGGTAGCCTATACTCACGCTTTCTCGCTGGCCCGCCCCGCGCTTGGCTCCAGCCGGGGTGCAGTGACCTGCATATGCCGCCGCGTCAGTCTCAGCGGCCAGCCGACGCTGCCGCGCCCGGCCCGTACCCAATTGCCGTATTTCATGAACGTAAATCCCCGCCGCATTTCGGTTGCGCCGATGATGGACTGGACCGACCGTCATTGCCGCATGTTCCATCGCCAGCTTAGCCGCCACACCTGGCTGTATACCGAGATGGTGACCACCGGTGCGCTGCTGCATGGCGACGTGCCGCGCCACCTCGACTTCGATGCGGCCGAGCATCCGGTCGCGCTGCAGTTGGGCGGCAGCGAGCCGGCGGATCTTGCCATGGCGGCGAAGCTTGGCCAGCAGTGGGGCTATGCGGAAATCAACCTGAACTGCGGTTGCCCGTCCGAGCGCGTGCAGCGCGGCGCCTTCGGTGCCTGCCTGATGGCGGAGCCGGACCTGGTGGCGGACTGCGTGAAGGCCATGCGCGATGCGGTGGAGATTCCGGTAACCGTGAAGCATCGCATCGGCATCGACAAGGTCGAGCACTACGATTTCGTCCGCGATTTTGTCGGCAAGGTGGCGCATGCGGGTTGCGGCACGTTTATCGTGCACGCGCGCAATGCCATCCTGAAGGGCCTGAGCCCGAAGGAAAACCGGGAGATTCCGCCGCTGCGCTATGAGGTGGCGTACCAGCTCAAGCGCGAATTTCCGGAGCTCGAGATCCTGATCAACGGCGGCGTCGTCAGCCATGACGAAATCGCCGCTCATCTGGAGCATGTCGATGGCGTCATGATCGGACGTGAGGCGTATCACCAGCCGTATATCCTCGCGGAAATGGACGCGCGCTTCTATGGCGACACCAGTGCGCCAGTGCCGTCGCGGCTCGAAGTCGAACTGGCGATGCAGCGTTATATCGGCGACTTCGTCGAGCAAGGCGGATATATGGGTGCCGTGACCCGGCACATGCTCGGCCTGCATCGCGGCATCGCCGGGGGACGGGGCTGGCGCCGCGTGCTGTCCGATGCGAAACGCATGCATGCGGCGCGCACGCGGGCGGATGTCGAGGCGCTGTTCGAAGAAGCCCGCACGCATCTGCACCCGCACGCGCACGAGCCGCTGGCCGCGTAAGCGCGCACCGTCTGGTGCCGTGCCGAGTCCTCGCTCTAACTTCGAATCGTGAAAATATGCATGGCGGCGCGCGGGTTCCGCGCGCCGCACATGAGATGCCAGATCGCCCGGAAACCGGCGTCCGGAAAGGGATTCCCCTAATTCGCTGAGGCAGGGCACTTTCTTACACTGTGCCTGCCCTCGAATACAGGGCTTTCTTCAACTGATTATTGGCCCGCTCCGGCGGGCTTTTTTTCGTCGGCGATCTCGCGCTTGCGGCATCGCTCTTCGTTTACCCGAATGGTGCTTTGCCCGCGTGGCAGTTACAGTGCAACGGCCTTCAGGGCATTTGAGATCGCTAAAGTTAAGAGTCCGCGCTGCGGACTCTTTTTTTGCGCGCTCGCCCGGCACCACCTCGAAGAACCGATTTGACCAGCCTTCCGGACAAGCGTTCCGTCGGTCACGCAATATAGCTTCCGCTGACGGCGCATCGCCGGCCTATCGCGTATGGCTGATGCCGATGTCCAGCGTGCCGTAAGTCGTGATGCTCGATTCCCTGCCCTCGGCACTGCCGCCCGAGGCGCATCCGCCCAGCATGGCCGCCAGTGCCGCCACCGCAAGAATCCTCGCCGTCCATCTACACTTGTTCTGCATGGCCTGTTCCCTGCGTCGATAACCTCGGTTGGGCTCGCGCGTGGCCAAGAGGTTCCATTGCAGGCATGGTGCGGCATGGAAACGCCGGCCGCGGGGCGAAGGAAAGCAGGGAAGGAAAAAGAGGCAGGCGGCCCATGGGGCGGGCCGCCTGACGGGAAGGTCGAGGGGGGTCAATGTCCCTCGGACTCGAGTATCGCTTCGGGCACGTGCCGCATGAACCCTGCAGAGGTAGGGGCTGTGTCCAGCATATTTGGCTGGCGGGCGTGGTCGGAAGTCATCGAGGACCCGTGATACGATTTCCGCACGCTCCCCAGGCGAAATCAGGCACGGTATGCGGACCGTGCCGGCAGGGGAGGCAGCATGGACAAAGACAACGTGGAAAAAGAAGCGCCGTTCGGCGTGGTCTATGAAGACTTCAGGGTGATCTGGGTGGCCGAGCAACTCCAGGATGGCAAATGGACCGCGCGCTACTGCTGGCACCCCGGCACCTCGGAAGCGGCCGGCAAGGCGTTGCAGGAAGCCGTGCTGAACGGCAAGTCGCGCCGGCTGCTGGGCCAGTTCGATACTGAAGCCGAAACCATCGCCGCGATCAAGCAGGCGGTGCTGCTCGAGGCCAAGTGGAGCCCGTCCCGTTCCTGAGCGATGCCCTCAAAATTTTTTGTGCGGGATACTAGCCATCTCGAAAATCTGTTTGTATAATCTTGTTTTTCGTCGATCAGCGCTTCGCTGATGACCTCTACGGTGGCTGTAGCTCAGTTGGTAGAGTCCAGGATTGTGATTCCTGTCGTCGTGGGTTCGAGTCCCATCAGCCACCCCAAAATTCCCTGCAAAACGGCGCCTGATTCAGGCGCCGTTTTGCTTTTCGCCGTTTTTCGATCAAGGCTTTCGAAAGCTGACGCTGCACGCCTCCTCAGCGCGGCGCGTTCCGCTCGATCCAGGCGCCAAACGTGGTCATGAATTTGCCAAGGAAGCCCTTGGTCGATTCGTTGGCAATCCCGCCCTGCTCGTCGAACAGCTTGTCGACACCGCTGATATACGCCTCGGGTTGCTGCAGGATGGGGATATTCAGGAACACCAGCGACTGGCGCAGGTGGTGATTGGCGCCGAAGCCGCCGATGGCGCCCGGCGATGCGCTGATGATGGCGCCGGGCTTGCCGTCCCAGACGCTGCTGCCATACGGGCGCGAACCCACATCGATGGCGTTCTTCAACGGCGCGGGCACCGAGCGGTTGTATTCCGGCGTGACGAACAGCACGGCGTCGGCGCGGCGAATGCGGTCGCGGAAGGCGGTCCAGGCCTGGGTCGGCTTGTCGTCGAGGTCCTGGTTGTACAGCTCCAGGCTGCCGATCTCGACGATTTCCAGCCTGAGCTGCGCCGGCGCCAGCGCAATCAGCGCCTTGGCCAGCTTGCGGTTGTATGACTCCTTGCGCAGGCTTCCCACCAGTACAACGACATCACGAGGATCACTCATTGCGGCTCCTTTGACGGTGTGGACGGATTGGCACGGGCGGCGTCCGCGCGCGGCATCGTCGTGCGCGGGCGCCAGGCCCTGCCCGCCACTCTACCCGAGTCGGCGCCGGCGCGTCCCCTGCAACGATGTCAGGCAGGCTTGCCCAGTGCCGCCAGCGGGTGCTCCTGCTGGCGCCACGGGCTGTCGAAGAACGACAGCGCCTTCTCGCGGCTGACTTCATCGAGCCGCGCGTATTGCCAGCGCGGCTTGTGGTCCTTGTCGACCGCCAGCGCGCGGATGCCTTCGACGCCGTCGCCCTTGCGGAACACGTAGTACATCATGTCCAGCTCCATGCGCAGTTCGTCTTCCAGCGACATGCTGCGCGCGCGGCGGATCTGCTCCAGCGTCACGCACAGCATCAGTGGCGAACGGCTGCGCAGCATGGCGGCGGTCTGCGCGGCCCAGTCGCCGGGGGCATCGCTGACGGCGGCAAGAATGTCCTGCGCGGTATTGCCGGCGAACAGCTGGTCGATCTGCGCCGACAGACCGGCCAGCGTGCTCTGCGCCGGCACGCAATCCGCGCGGTGCGGTGCGGTGAAGGTTGCGATATGCGCCAGCACCGCATCGCCGCTGGCGAACTGCTGCGCGCGCAGCGAATCGACCAGTTCCGCGAGGCGGTTGCCGGGCAGGTAGGCGTCGGCCAGGCCGGCATACAAGGCGTCGGCGGCGTGGATCACGGTGCCGGTCAGGCCCAGGTATTCGCCGATGCGTCCGGGTGTGCGCGCCAGGAACCAGCCGCCGCCCACATCCGGGAACAGGCCGATATTGGTCTCCGGCATGGCCATCTTTGTGCGGTCGGTGACCAGCCGCAGGCGCGCCCCCTGCGAGATGCCCATGCCGCCGCCCATCACCACGCCATCCATCAGCGCGATATAGGGCTTGGCGTAGCGGTGGATCAGGAAATTGAGCGCGTATTCCTCGACGAAGAACTGGTCGAGCAGCGGATCGCCCGCATGCGCGGCCTGGTGGAAATAGCGGATATCGCCGCCGGCGCAGAACGCCTTGCCGCCGGCACCGGCCACCACCACGGCGGCGACCTCGGGCGCGGCGGCCCAGTCCTGCAGCGCCTGCGTGATGGCGCGGATCATGTCCAGCGACAGCGCATTGAGCGCCTGCGGGCGGTTCAGCGTCAGGTATCCGATGCCACCGCGGACCTCGGTCGTGACGAATTCAGTCATGTCGTACTCCTCCAATGCAACTGGCAATTTTACGCCAGTCACCTTGGCCCGCGCACCCACGTGGGCAGCTTGCGGCGCATGCCGACACGCATGCGCCCTGCCCGTTCAGGCCAGCCGGAACGTCGCCACCAGCGAGGTGAGCCGCTGCGCCTGCTCTTCCAGCGATGCCGCGGCGGCCGCGGCCTGCTCCACCAGCGCCGCGTTCTGCTGCGTCATGCTGTCCATCTGCGACACCGCCACGTTGACCTGCTCGATGCCGTTGGACTGCTCGTCCGACGCCGCGCTGATATCGCCGATGATGGCGCTGACGCGCTGCACCGCGTCGACGATGTCCTGCATCGCGCGCCCGGCTTCATCGACCAGCCCCGAGCCCTCGCGCACATTGGCCACCGATGCGCCGATCAGCGCGCGGATCTCCTTGGATGCGCCGGCGCAGCGCTGCGCCAGGTCGCGCACGTCGCCGGCCACCACGGCAAAGCCGCGGCCATGCTCGCCGGCACGCGCCGCTTCCACCGCTGCGTTCAGCGCCAGGATATTGGTCTGGAACGCGATCTTCTCGATCACGTCGATGATGTCGACGATCTTGCCCGAGCTGGCGTCGATCGACTGCATGGTATTGACCACACGCAGCACCGCATCGCTGCCGCGTCCGGCCAGGGTCGCGGCATCGCTGGCGAGCGCGCGCGCCTCGCGCGCGCTGTCGGCATTCTGGCGCACGGTGCTGGTCAGTTCCTCCATGCTCGAAGCGGTTTCCTCCAGCGACGCCGCCTGCTGCTCGGTGCGCTGCGACAGGTCGGCATTGCCGCTGGCAATCTGCTTGCTGGCCGCGGCGATCGAGTCGGCGCCGCCGCGCACATCGCCCACCATTGCCACCAGGCTGGCCTGCATCCGGCCCAGCATGCCGAGCATGCGCGCGGTCTCGTTGCGCGCCGCTTCGTCGGCCAGCGCTTGGCCGCCCCCTACTTCATCGCCAGACGCGGCAACGCTCAGGTCGCCACCGGCAATCTTTTCGAAGCGCGCAATCGCTGTGTCCAGCGGCTGCACGATGGAACGGCGCAGGCGCCACGCCACCACGGTGCTGAACACCAGTCCCGCGGCCAGCACGCACACCGACAGCGTGAACAGGTTACGGTAGCGTTGCTGCGAGGCCTCGTAGACCTGCTTCGCGCTGGCCACCTGCAGCTTGTTCAGCTCGTTGTTGACGGCGGTGAAGGCAATATCGAGCTGCGGAATGGTTTCCAGCACCGCCTTCATCACGCCGTCGCGATCGCCGGCATGCAGCGCGGCGATCATGGGCGCGACACCCAGCCTGAACAGCGCATCGCGCCTGGCGGTGACGTCTTCGACCACCTTGGCTTCGTCGACCGAACGCGGCAGCGCGAGATAGGCCTTCCAGGCCTTCTCAGATTCGCGCGCAAAGCCTTCCGCGGTCGCGGCGCGTGCCTTGGCGTCGGCCGGATCGGCGGCAAAGGTGGCCTGGTCCAGCAGCACGCGCACCAGCAACTGGTTCGAACGCGCCTCGGCCAGATGGACCGCGGCCGACAGCTGCTGCTCGTAGATCTGGTGCGTGGCCTCGTTGCTGCGCGACATGCCAAGCCAGCCGACGGCACCGACAATCAGCAACAACAAATTAATGACGATAGTGAGAAACCACAATCTGGCGCCGATGGTCGTGTTCCTGAACATGGATGAGGCTCCGGGAGGAATGAGGAAACTGAATGAAGGCGGCGCGCCGCGCCGCTGCCCTGTCCAACTACGGCGCCGGTGCCGCATCCTTTACCCGTATTGCTCGCCTTCACACGCGCGACAGAATTGCGTGGCAGTACATCATCGCCATCAAGTGGCGGATGCAGCGCGCACACCACCGTTTGGAGGAAGCCCTCGTGGCAATTTCATGGCGAACAGGCACACTGCCGGGATGAACACCGCATCGCTCGATCCCGGACTCGTGCTGCTGGCCTTCGCGCCGGTCTTCGTGCTGACCATCGGCGCCGAAGCGTGGTACTGGGCGCGCCGCGACCCCGCCGTCTACAGCCTGCGCGACACGCTCTCCAACGCCGCGCTGGCGTTGATGCACCAGGCCTCGGACGCGTTCTTCCTCTGGCTGATGGTCCGCACCGTCTACACGTGGTGCTACCAGCACGGCCTGCAGGCCATGCCGCAGACGTTGTGGTCGTTCTTGCTGCTGCTGTTGCTGCAGGACTTGCTCTACTACTGGTTCCATCGCGCCAGCCATCGCGTGCGCTGGCTGTGGGCCTCGCACGTGACGCATCATTCGTCGGAGGGCATGAATTTCTCGACCGCGTTCCGGCAGAGCCTGACGTATCCGTTGTCCGGCATGTGGCTGTTCTGGATTCCGCTGGCGTATATCGGCTTCACGCCGGACTGGGTGATCCTCGCCGTGGGCCTGAACCTGGGCTTCCAGTTCTTCGTCCATACGCGCCTGGGGCAACGCTGGCCGATGGTCGAGCGGCTGCTGAACACGCCTTCGGTCCATCGCGTGCACCACGCGAAGAACCCGCAGTACATCGACCGCAACTATGCCGGCGTGCTGACGCTATGGGACCGCCTGTTCGGCACCTTCGTCCCCGAGCGCGAGGCGCCGGTCTACGGCATTACGCGCCAGGTGCGCAGCCATGACCCGCTGACGCTGACCTTCCACGAATGGCGCGACATGTTCGCCGATGCCTGGCGCGACCGCGACCTGCGCTACCTGTGGAAGCCGCCGGAATGGCGCAGCCCGCGTGCCGCGGTGCCGGCGACGCTGCCGGGCACGCAATAAAAAACCGCGCCTGCAGGCGCGGTTTTTTGTGGGCAGCGTCAGTGCCTGGGCGCTTATGCGCCTTCGCGGGCGGCACGCTTGCGCTCGTGCTCCTTCAGGTGGCGCTTGCGCAGGCGGATGCTCTTGGGCGTCAGCTCGACCAGTTCGTCGTCGGCGATGAATTCCACTGCGTATTCCAGCGACATCTGGATCGGCGGCACCAGGCGCACGGCTTCGTCGGTACCCGAGGCGCGCACGTTGGTCAGCTGCTTGCCCTTGATCGGGTTCACGACCAGGTCGTTGTCGCGGCTGTGGATGCCGATGATCATGCCTTCATACAGCGCATCGCCCGGCTTGACGAACATGCGGCCGCGGTCCTGCAGCTTCCACAGCGCGTAGGCCACGGCGTCGCCGTCGTCCTGCGAGATCAGCACGCCGTTGTGGCGCTCGCCCAGGCCGCCTTCGCGCACCGGCGCGTAGTCGTCGAAGATATGGCTGATCAGGCCGGTGCCGCGCGTCAGCGTCAGGAACTCGCCCTGGAAGCCGATCAGGCCGCGAGCCGGGATGCGGTACTCGAGGCGGGTGCGGCCCTTGCCGTCCGACGCCATGTCGAGCAGTTCGCCCTTGCGGCGGCCCAGCTCTTCCATGATGCCGCCCTGGTGGCTGTCTTCGACGTCGACGGTCAGCAGTTCATACGGCTCGCACTTGACGCCGTCGATTTCCTTGAACACCACGCGCGGACGCGACACCGCCAGCTCGTAGCCTTCGCGGCGCATGTTTTCCAGCAGGATGGTCAGGTGCAGTTCGCCGCGGCCCGACACTTCGAAGATGGTGTCGTCGCCGGTATCGGCCACGCGCAGCGCCACGTTGGACTTCAGTTCGCGGTCCAGGCGCTCGCGCAGCTGGCGGCTGGTGACGAACTTGCCTTCGCGGCCGGCCAGCGGCGAGGTGTTGACGCAGAAGTTCATGGTCAGCGTCGGCTCGTCCACCTTCAGCATCGGCAGCGCGTCCGGGGCCTCCGGCGCGCACACGGTGCAGCCGATGCCCAGCTCTTCGATGCCGTTGATCAGCACGATGTCACCGGCTTCGGCTTCCGGCACGATTTCGCGCTCCAGGCCCTGGAACTTAAGCACCTGGTTGATGCGGCCCTTGATCGGGTTGCCTTCCGGACCGAACTTGACCACCACGTCCTGCAGCGGACGGGCACGGCCGCGCGAGATGCGGCCCACGCCGATCTTGCCGACGTAGCTGGAGTAGTCCAGCGAGATGATCTGCAGCTGCAGCGGGCCGTCGCGGTCGTCGTCACGCACCGGCACCTTGTCGAGCACGGTCTCGAACAGCGGCTTCATGTCGCCGTCGCGCACGTCTTCGGTCAGGCCGGCGTAGCCGTTCAGGCCCGAGGCGTAGATCACCGGGAAGTCGAGCTGCTCGTCGGTCGCGCCCAGCTTGTCGAACAGGTCGAAGGTCTGGTTGATGACCCAGTCCGGGCGCGCGCCCGGGCGGTCGATCTTGTTGATCACGACGATCGGCTTCAGGCCCAGCGCCAGCGCCTTGCGCGTGACGAAGCGGGTCTGCGGCATCGGGCCTTCGACCGCGTCGACCAGCAGCAGCACGCCGTCGACCATCGACAGCACGCGCTCCACTTCACCGCCGAAGTCGGCGTGGCCCGGGGTGTCGACAATGTTGATATGGGTGCCGTTGTACTCGACGGCACAGTTCTTCGCGAGAATCGTGATCCCGCGTTCCTTTTCCAGGTCGTTCGAGTCCATCACCCGCTCGGCGACTTGCTGGTTGTCGCGGAAGGTGCCTGCCTGGCGCAGGAGCTGGTCGACCAGGGTGGTCTTGCCATGATCGACGTGGGCGATGATGGCGATATTTCGGATGGCGCGGGTCATTGCTGCGTCTCGCTAAGAACGGGGCCCTCGCAAGGAGGGCCGGAGAATCTGAGGTAACCCAACATTCTAGCATGTTGCGGCGCAAGAAGCGTTGACCGGGACCGCCCCTGGCATAGGGAAAATATTTGCTGATTTCGCAATGACGAATTTCCTTTCTTGCGGATCGTTGAACGTGAACATATATTTGCCTCAGCAAAGATTGCAAAGGCAAAGATGTCACAAGCACCTTCTTCCGCTCCACCCCCTGCCACGGCCGGCCCGTTCGATCCCGCCGAGTACCAGATGTGCGACAGCGTCGGCTACCTGATGCAGCGGGCCAAGAACATGCTGGCGCACGGCGTCGAGCAGGAGGTCAGCAACCTGGACATCACGCAGGCCCAGGCCAGCTGCCTGATGATGCTGGCCACCGGGCGTGCCTCGACCGTCACCGACCTGGGCCGCGAACTGAACACCGACATGGGCTCGGTCACGCGGCTGCTCAGCCGCATGGAAAAGCGCGGCCTGATCGAGCGCCGCCGCCGCGATGCCGACCGCCGCGTGGTCGACCTGTCGGTGACGCCGCAGGGCCAGGAGCTGGTGCAGCAACTGCCGGCCATCTTCTGCAAGGTGCTGGCGCACCACTTTCGCGGTTTTTCCGAGGACGAGATCCAGTTGCTGCGCAGCATGCTGCGGCGGGTCATCGACAACAGCGGGTAGCAGGCTGCGCGCCGGACTTCCGGCACGCCAGATCGTCCGCGTCGGCCAGCCCGGCCGGACACCGTCAGCAGCCCGTAGACACCGTATGGCTCCGCCATGGAGCAACACCATGAAACCAGTTCTTTCCTTCCGATTTACCCGGCCTGCCAGTTCCCGCAAGCTGGCCCGCCGTGCCGGCACGCTGGCGCTCACCGCGATCGCGGCCGCGGCGCTGGCCGGGTGCGCGGCGCTTGGCAATTCGCACAGCACCCAGACCATGGCCGATCCGGCCGCGATGGCGACTTCGCAAACCCTGCCCGGCGAACACGGCCAGTGGCCGTCGCAGGACTGGGTCAGCCAGTTCCAGGACCCGCAGTTGAATGCCCTGGTCGACGAGGCAATCCACGACAGCCCCAACCTGCAGGCCGCGTTTGCCCGCGTCGAGGCGTCGCGCGCGATGGCCGAGGCCACCCGCAGCGCGCTGTACCCGCACCTGGAGTTCGAAGGCAGCCTGCTGCGCCAGCGCTTTTCCAACAACGACCTGTTCGAGGGCACGCCGCTGGCGGGCTCGTGGCAGAACCAGTCGCGCCTGCAGGTGGGCCTGTCCTATGACTTCGACTTCTGGGGCAAGAACCGCGATGCGCTCGAAGCCGCGCTGTCCGACGACCGCGCCGCCGAGGCCGAAAGCCAGGCCGCGCGCCTGATCCTGGCAACGTCTATCTCGCGCAACTACGCGCGCCTGGCCGCCCTGTATGCGCAGCGCGACGTGGCCGAGCGCGCCATCGCCCAGCGCCGCGACCTGACCGAGCTGTCGCGCCAGCGCCTGGCCGCCGGCCTGGACACCCAGGTGGAAACCACCCAGGCGCGCGGCACGGTGGCGGCCTCGCAGACAGACCTGCAGCGCGTCGATGAAGAAATCGCGCTGGCCCGCAACCAGCTCGCGGCGCTGCTCGGCAAGGGCCCGGACCGCGGCCTGCAGATCCAGCGCCCGGTGCTGCTGGCGCAGGCCACGCCGACGCTGCCCGACAACCTGACCATCGGCCTGCTGGGCCGCCGCCCGGACCTGGTGGCGGCGCGCTGGCGCGTCGAGGCCGCGTCGAAGGACATCAACGTCGCAAAGAAGGAATTCCTGCCTGACGTCAGCCTGAGCGCGTTCGCCGGCCTGGCCGCGCTGGACCCGTCCAAGCTGCTGATGGGCATCAGCCGCACCTTCGGCATCGGCCCGACCATCCGGCTGCCGATCTTCGAAGGCGGCAAGCTGCGCGCCAACCTGAAGGGCAAGTACGCCGGCTACGACATCGCCGTGGCCAACTACAACCAGGCGCTGGTCGATGCACTGCGCGAGACCGCCGACACCATGACCAGCATCCGCAGCGTCGACCAGCAGATCCAGACCCAGCGCGAAGCGCTGGACCTGGCCGAGCACGCCTACGTGCTGGCCACCACGCGCTACAAGGCCGGGCTGGGCACGCAGCTGACCGTGCTCAACGCGGAAAGCAACGTGCTGCAGCAGCGCCGCCTGGCGACCGACCTGCAGGCGCGGCGGCTCGACCTGCAGATGGGCCTGATGAAGGCGCTCGGCGGCGGCTACCAGGAGCCGGCCGAAGGCCACGAGAGCGTGGCGCATGGCCAGGCACGGCAGCCGGACCACACCCAGGACCACACCCAGTCGGGCGCCCGCGGCTGATCCGCGCACCCGGTGATCGCAGACAAGATTATCCAGAAGACATCATGAGCAACAATCAGCAAGCGGCCGGCACCAACGCTTCCCAGCAAGCCACGGCCACCCCTCCCAACGGCAAGCGCAAGCGCATGCTGCTGTCGCTGAGCGCGGCGATCGTGGTCGCCGGCATCGGCTACGGCGTGTACTGGGGGATGTATGCCCGCCATTTCGAAAGCACCGACGACGCCTACGTCGCCGGCAACGTGGTCCAGGTCACGCCGCTGGTGGCCGGCACGGTGGTATCGATCGCCGCCGACGACACGCAACTGGTCACCGCCGGCCAGCCACTGATCCAGCTCGACCGCGCCGACACGCAGGTGGCGCTGGAACAGGCCGAGGCCCAGCTGGCCCAGGCCGTGCGCGAAGTGCGCACGCTGTACGTCAACAACGGCTCGCTCGCCGCCAACGTGGCACTGCGCGAAGCCGACGTGGCCAAGGCCCGCGATGACCTGCGCCGGCGCCAGGCCATCGCCGGCTCGGGCGCGGTGTCGAATGAAGAGATTTCGCATGCCCAGGCTGCGCTCAAGGGCGCCGAGTCGGCGCTGCTGGCCGCGCGCGAGCAGCTGGCATCGAACAAGGTGCTGACCGACCAGACCACGGTCGAAAACCACCCCAACGTGCAGCGCGCCGCCGCGAACCTGCGGTCGGCCTACCTGTCGTTCGCGCGCTCGGCGCTACCGGCGCCGGTGACCGGCTACGTCGCCAAGCGTTCGGTGCAGGTCGGCCAGCGCGTGGCCGCCGGCGCGCCGCTGATGGCAGTGGTGCCGCTGGACCAGGTCTGGGTCGACGCCAACTTCAAGGAAGTGCAGATCACGCATATGCGCATCGGCCAGCCCGTGACGCTGGAAGCCGACGTCTATGGCTCCAAGGTCGAATACCGCGGCAAGGTCGCCGGCTTCTCGGCCGGCACCGGCTCGGCGTTTTCGCTGCTGCCGGCGCAGAACGCCACCGGCAACTGGATCAAGGTGGTGCAGCGCCTGCCGGTGCGCATCGCGCTGGACCCGCAGCAGCTCAAGGACCATCCGCTGCGCGTGGGCCTGTCGATGACGGTCAAGGTCGACGTGCGCCGCGAGGAAGGTGCCGCCATGGCCGCCGCCGCGCCGGCCAGGCCGATGCAGACCGACGTCTATGACAAGGTGGCGCAGGATGCGGACCAGCTGATCGCGCGCATCATCGCCGCCAACAACGGCGGCCGCGGCACCGGCCTGTCCTCGGCCAGCGCCGCCAACGCCAAGCCGGCCAACACCTGATCATGGCAACCTCCCCCTCCGCTGCACCGGCCGCGCCCGGCGCCGGCCCCGCGCCGGCGCGGGCCCTGCCCCAGCAGCCGCAGCCGCTGACCGGCGGCAAGCTGGTGCTCGGCACCATCGCGCTGTCGCTGGCCACGTTCATGAACGTGCTCGACTCGTCGATCGCGAACGTGTCGATCCCGGCGATCTCCGGCGACCTGGGCGTGGCGCCGAACCAGGGCACCTGGGTCATCACCTCGTTCGCGGTGGCCAATGCGATCTCGGTGCCGCTGACCGGCTGGCTGACCACGCGCTTCGGCGCGGTGCGGCTGTTCATCACCTCGATCCTGCTGTTCGTGCTGGCGTCGTGGTTGTGCGGCGTCGCGCCCAACCTGGAGACGCTGCTGGCCGCACGCGTGCTGCAGGGGGCGGTGGCCGGGCCGATGATCCCGCTGTCGCAGTCGCTGCTGCTGGCGAGCTATCCGCCCGCGAGGAGCACCATGGCGCTGGCGCTGTGGGGCATGACCACGCTGGTGGCGCCGATCATGGGGCCGCTGCTGGGCGGCTGGATTTCGGACAACATGACCTGGCCGTGGATCTTCTACATCAACGTGCCGGTGGGCATCGTCACCGCCTACGCCACCTGGGCCATCTACAAGGATCGCGAGACGCCCACCAAGGTGCTGCCGATCGACCGCATCGGCCTGGCGCTGCTGGTGATCTGGGTGGGCTCGATGCAGCTGATGCTGGACAAGGGCAAGGAGCTGGACTGGTTCCACTCGACCGAGATCGTGGTGCTGACGCTGGTGACGATCGTCGGCTTCCTGTTCTTCCTGGCGTGGGAAACCTATGAGAAGCATCCCATTGTCGACATCAGCCTGTTCAAGGGCCGCAATTTCAGTTCCGGCGTGGTCGCGATCTCGGTGGCGTACGGGCTGTTCTTCGGCAACCTGGTGATCCTGCCGCTGTGGCTGCAGACCATCGTCGGCTATACCGCGACCGACGCGGGCATCGTGATGGCGCCGGTCGGCATCTTCGCGATCCTGCTGTCGCCGGTGATCGGTCGCAACCTGCCGAAGATGGATGCGCGCTGGGTGGCCACCGCGGCCTTCATCACCTTCGGCATCGTCAGCCTGATGCGCGCGGGCTTCACCACGCAGGTCGATACCTGGACCCTGATGGTGCCGACGCTGATCCAGGGTGCGGCCATGGCGATGTTCTTCATCCCGCTGACCTCGATCATCCTGTCGGGCCAGCCGTCGGAGAAGATCCCCGCAGCCTCGGGCCTGTCGAACTTCGTTCGGATCACCTTCGGCGGCATCGGCGCGTCGGTCTCGACCACCGTCTGGGAGAACCGCTCGGCGCTGCACCACGCGCAGCTGGTCGAGCAGGTCAACCCGTATAACCCGGTCTACCACGACCAGCTCAATCACCTGATGCAGATGGGCATGAGCCAGGCGCAGGCGGTCGGCGTGATCGAGCGCAATATCACCCAGCAGGCAGCCATGCTCGGCGCCAACGACATCTTCTGGATCTCGGGCATGCTGTTCTTCGTGCTGATCGGCTTTGTCTGGCTGACGCGGCCGGCCAGGGGTGGCGGTGGCGGCTCGGCGGACGCGATGGCGGCGCATTGAGCGCCCGCTTCAGTGATGCATGGAATGGCCCCGGTTCGGGGCCATTTTTTTTGCCCCGATCCGGCAAGGGAAATTTCCCCTTGTGTTCCGCCATCCATCGCCCTATGATTTGCCAACCGAATTACGGAACCTTAGTTCCACAAAACGGAACCAAGGCGATGAACGTGGATGGAGAGGCGAAGTGAGCATTCTTGAAGGCGTGGAAAGCGTGCTGGACCTGTTCGGTCACGGCCGCCACGAGATCACGTTCAACGATGTGCTGCATGAACTGGGGCTGGCCAAGAGCTCGGCATCGCGCCTGCTCGCCCAGATGGTGCGCTACCGGCTGCTGGAGCTGCAGCCGTCGACGCGCCGCTATCGCCCCGGCGCACTGGTGATCCGCGCGGCGCAGGCGGCCACGCAGGCGCACCCCTTTGACGACCAGTGCCGCGAGATCCTTGCCGCCTTGTCGGATTCGACCGGCTTCACGGCCTACCTGTCGATGCTCGATGGCACCGACACCGTGGTGCTGCAGCGCCTGAACGGCAGCAACCCGGTGCAGGTGCTGTCGCCGCCGGGCGCGCGCCGGCCGGCCTTCACCACCGCCATGGGCCGCGTGCTGCTGTCGCGCCTGCCTGATACCGAATTCAGCGCGCGCTATGGCGCAAGCGGCGCCCGCAAGCTTCCCGACGCACCGGCCGGATGCCCCGCCACCGTCGCCGAGCTGCGCGAGCGCGTCGCCACCGCCCGCGCCGAGCGCAGCGCCATCGCCGTCAACGAAGGCATGCCGGGCATCGGCGCTGTTGCCACCACGCTGGCCGATCCACTCTCCGGCGACGTGCGCGGGCTGTGCCTGTCCTTCACCGCGATGCAGGTCAGCCAGGCCCAGGCGCGCGCGCTGCGCGAAACCCTGGTGCAGGCGGTGGCGCCGCTCGGGGAGCGCCTCGGCGATCCACTCTGGCTCCATCCCGGCGAGACCGCCGCCAACTAGCCATCCCGGCAGTTCAATCCCATGGAACTCCTGTTACTCAGCAACTCCTCCAGCGACGCGGGCTACCTCGTCCATGCCCACGACGCGATCCGCGAACTGGCCGGCGGGCGCACCCGCGCCTGCTTCCTGCCGTTCGCCGGCGTCACGCGCGACTGGGACAGCTACGAAGCGCTGGTGCGCGACGCACTGGCTCCGGCCGGCATCGCAGCGCAATCGCCGCACCGGCTCTCCGATGCCGACTGCGTGCGGGCGGTGGCAGCGGCCGAACTGATCGTCATCGGCGGCGGCAACACCTTCCGTCTGCTGCAATGCCTGCGCGAGCGCGGCCTGCTGCCCGTGATCGCGCGCCAGGTGGCTGCGGGCGCCGCACGCTATATCGCCTGGAGCGCCGGCACCAATGTCGCCTGCCCCACTATCCGCACCACCAACGACATGCCGGTCGCCGACCCTGGCGGCCTCGACGCGCTCGGGCTGGTGCCGTTCCAGATCAACCCGCACTACTTCAACCTGGTGGTGCCTGGCTTCCGCGGCGAAACGCGCGACCAGCGGCTGGCCGAATTCACGGTGCTGCAGCCGCAGACACCGGTGCTGGGCTTGCCCGAAGGCAACTGGGTGCGCGTCTCGGGCGATCGCATGGAGATGGGCGGCGCGCATCGCGCGCGCTGGTTCCTTGGCCGGCAGATCGTGGACGTCGCCCCCGGCGCCCTGTCCGTGCCGGCCTGCACCGCTGCCAGCTGAGTCATCGCCATTCCGTAACGCAAGCAAGGAACCCCAAGCAAGATGTCCATCAAGCAGGTGATTGAATCGATCGAGCTGCTGTCCGCAGCCAATGTCGACGGCGCAGCCGTTGCTGCTTTGCTGCGCGCCCGCGGCATCCGCGACGTCACGGTGACGCGCGTGGAAGAGAACGGCCTCTACACCGACTTCCTCGCCTGCACCCTGCCCGGCCGCAACCCCGATGCGCCCGCGCTGGGCGTGGTCGGCCGCCTCGGCGGCGTGGGCGCGCGCCCTGCCGTGACCGGCCTGGTGTCGGATGCCGACGGCGCCATCGTTGCCGTCGCCACCGCGCTCAAGCTGGCCGACATGGCCGCCAGCGGCGATGTGCTGGCCGGCCCGGTGCGGATCCATACCCACATCTGCCCGCACGCGGCCACGCGGCCGCACCAGCCGGTCCCGATGATGAAATCGCCGTTTGCGATGCGCACGATGATGGCGCACGAAGTCCATCCGGACATGGCAGCGATCCTGTCGGTCGACACCACGCGCGGCAACCGCTTCGTCAACCGTCGCGGGGTGGCACTGACGCCGGTGGCCAGGCAAGGCTGGCTGCTGCGCCTGCCGGAGCGGATGCTGGACCTGATGAGCTGGGTCAGCGGCGAACTGCCGATGGTGCTGCCGCTGACCACCCAGGACATCACCCCGTATGAGAATGGCCTGTGGCATGTCAATTCGATCATGCAGCCGGCCATCGTCACCGCGGCGCCGGTGGTGGGCGTGGCGCTGACCGCGCAGACCACCGTGCCCGGCTGCGCCACCGGCGTCACCAACGCCTTCGACATCGATGTGGCGACGCGCTTCTGCATCGAGGTCGCCAAGCACTTCGGCGAGGGCCAGTGCGCCTTCTACGATGCCGGGGAATGGGCCGAGCTGCAGCGGCGCTACGGCTCGCTTGCTCACCTGCAGACCGTCGGGACCGAAGCATGACCACGGCCGCCCCACGCCCGCCGCGCGTGGCCTTCGTCACCATCGGGCAGTCGCCGCGGACCGACGTGGTGCCGCAGATGATGGCCGACCTGGGCCTGCCGGCGGAGGTCGAAGAGTTCGGCATCCTCGATGCGCTGGGCCCCGACGAGATCGCCGCGCTGGCGCCTGCCGCCGGCGAGTACCGCTTCGCCAGCCGCCTGCGCGACGGCACGCAGGCGGTGATGGGCAAGCCGGTGGCCGAGGCCATGCTGGCGCGGCTGATGACGTCGCTCGACGATGGCCGCTTCGACGCGCTGGTGCCGCTGTGCACCGGCACCGCGCTGCCGCCGATGCAGACCCTGGTGCTCGAACCGCAGCAAGTGGTGGATCACCTGACGGTGGCGCTGGCGCAGGGCTGCAAGCGGCTCGGCATCGTGCTGCCACTGCAGGCGCAGGTGAGCGGCTTTCACCTGATCCAGCCGGTGCCCTGCGAGCTGCGCGTCACGCACGCATCGCCCTATACAGACAGCGCCGACAGCGATACCGGCCGCTTCGCGCAGGCGGGCGCGGCGCTGCGCGGCTGCGACCTGGTGGTGATGCACTGCATGGGCTACACCGAAGCCATGCGGGCCACGGTGGCACGTCATGCGCAGGCGCCGGTGCTGTTGTCGAACCGCATGGTGGCACGGCTGCTGGGACAGGTGCTCGGCGGCGCGGCGGCCTGATGCCGCTCACAGAATTCGCGCACGCAGCAAACGCATTCCGGGTAAGGGCAAGCCCGCTGACAAATTGCCCATGACACTGCTGGAGCTGGAAGGCATGGAAAAGGTAGGAAAGTGGAGAAAGCCGCTGGCACGCGGCATGATGTGGATCAGCCTGGGTGCTGCGATGGTCCCGGCCGCGCAGGCGCAGGAATGGAAGCCGGCAAAGCCGGTGCGCCTGCTGGTGGGCTTTGCCCCGGGCGGTTCGGCCGACCTGCTGGCGCGGCTGGTGCAGGCGCCGCTGTCGGAAAGCCTGGGCGTGCCGGTGGTGGTGGAAAACGTGCCCGGCGCAGGCGGCAATATCGCCGCGGACAAGCTGGCCAAGGCACCGGCCGACGGCTACACCATCGGCATGGGCGCCGCCGGCGCGATGGCGGTGACCCACGTGCTCAATCCCAAGGGCACGCCGTACAAGGCGGATGACTTCACCCCCATCGCCATGCTGGCGACGCAGCCCAATGTCGTGATCGTCAACCCGGCCCTGCCGGTCAAGACCATGGCCGACTTCGCCGCGTACGTCAAGAAGACGCCGCAGGTCACCTATGGCACCGCGGGGGTCGGCACCTCTAACCACCTGATCGCCGAAACCATGCTGCACCGGCTCGGCATCGACATGGTCCATGCGCCGTACAAGGGCGCAACGCCGGTGATCACCGACCTGATGGGCGGCCATATCGCGATGACGGTCGATAACATCACCACCGCCGCGGCGCTCGCCAAGAGCGGCAAGGTCAAGGCGCTGGCCGTCACCGGCAGCAAGCGCTCGCCGTTGCTGCCGGAAGTGCCGACGCTGGCCGAGAGCGGGCTGAAGGACTTCAACATGCCGACCTGGCAAGGCATCTTCGGGCCGAAGGACCTGCCGAAGGCGATCGTGGCCCGCTACAACCAGGCGCTGGTCAAGGCGCTGGCAAACCCGGAAGTCAGGAAGAAGATGGCCGAGTTCGGCTCCGAGCCCGTGGGCGATACGCCCGAGCACTTTGCCGGGTTCCTCGCGCAGGACCGCAAGATGTGGGCCGACGTGATCAAGACGGCCAAGGTCACCTTGGAATAAGGGCTGTCGGTCGGTGCGGCGGCTAGGTCGCCGCCCGCCGCCTTACAGCTTGACCAGCCGTTCCGGCCGCAACGCGCCTTCGCGCATGCGTGCCACGCCCAGCAGCCGCGCCGGCTCGCCGGCATAGACCCGGGCCAGGCTTTCCTCGGCCAGCACGGTGCCGGCCGGCAGGTCGCGCTGGGCAATGCGCTGGCCCTGCAGGAAGCGCCCCGCCGCTGCCGCATCCAGCTGCACCGGCACGCATTTCTGCAGCAGGGCATCGACCGGCGCCAGCATGGCCGGGCGCTGCCCATCATCCTGTGCTTCGATCTGGGCCAGCGTCACCGCGCCGTCGAGGGTCAGGTCGCCCACGGCGATGCGGCGCAGTCCGGTCAGGTGCGCACCGCAACCCAGCGCTTCGCCGATGTCCTCGGCCAGCGTGCGGATATAGGTGCCCTTGCTGCACGTCACCCGCATCGTGAACGACGGTGCCTCGGGCAAGGCGCAGTCCAGCAAAGCAATCGAACGGATCGTGACGCGGCGCGCCGCGCGCTCTACGGTCTGGCCGGCGCGCGCGTATTCGTACAGCGGACGGCCGTCCTTCTTCAGCGCCGAATGCATCGGCGGCACTTGCTCGATCTCGCCGACAAAACTTGCCAGCATACCCTCCACCGCGGCGCGGTCGCAGGTGACCGCACGCACGTCGAGCAACTCGCCTTCGGCATCGCCCGTGCTGGAACGCGCGCCGAGCCGCACTTCGGCGTCATAGGTCTTGTCCGCTTCCAGCAAGTCCTGCGAGAACTTGGTGGCTTCGCCGAAGCAAAGCGGCAGCAGCCCGGTGGCGAGCGGATCGAGCGTGCCGGTATGGCCGGCCTTGGCCGCGCGCAACAGGCGCTTGGCGCGCACCAGCGCGTCGTTGGACGACAGCCCGAGCGGCTTGTCGAGCAGCAGCACACCATGGACCTCGCGGCGCGGCAGGCGCGGCGGACGGTTGGCGTTGGAATCGGTCATCGGGAAACAAGCGGAAGGCGGGTGCACAACGCGCGGCGACCGCGCCAGGAAAGCCCATGCCGGCTGGCATGGGCGCCGGCGTCAGTCTTCGTCTTTCGAACGCGTGGCGTTCGCTTCGTTGATCAGCCTCGACATCTCGATCGCGTGTTCGACCGAGGTATCGTGATGGAAATGCAGCGTCGGCACGGTATGGATGTGCAGGCGCTTGAACAGCAGCGAGTGCAGGTAGCCGGCCTTCTCGTTCAGGATGGCTTCGGCTTCGGCCGCCTCGGCGCCCAGCACGGTGAAGTACACCTTGGCGTGCGCGTAGTCAGGGGTCAGCGTGACGGATTGCAGCGTGACCAGGCCGAGGCGCGGATCGCGCAGTTCGCGCTGGATCATCTCGGCCAGGTCCTTCTGGATCTGGTCGGAGATGCGGAGATTGCGGGAGGAGATGTTGCCTTTCTTGGCCATTCAATACAGTCTGGTCGAGATGACAACGGCAGGCCGAAGCCTGCCGTTGCTTGCGACGCCTTACAGCGTGCGCGCCACCTCTGTGATTTCGTACACCTCGAGCTGGTCGCCTTCCTGAACATCGTTGAAGTTCTTGATCGACAGACCGCACTCGAAGCCTTGCTTGACTTCCTTGACGTCGTCCTTGAAGCGCTTGAGCGAATCCAGCTCGCCGTCGTGGATGACCACGTTGTTGCGCAGCACGCGCACCAGCGAATTGCGCTTGACCACGCCGTCGGTGACCATACAGCCGGCCACCGCGCCGACCTTCGGCACGCGGAACACCTGGCGCACCTCGACCGTACCCGTGGTGGTTTCGCGCTTCTCCGGCGCCAGCATGCCCGACATCGCCGCCTTGATCTCGTCTACCGCATCGTAAATGATGTTGTAGTAGCGGATATCGATGCCGTTGTGCTCGGCCAGCTTGCGCGCGCCCGCATCGGCACGCACGTTGAAGCCGATGATGACCGCCTTCGAGGCCGTCGCCAGGTTGACGTCGGACTCGGAGATGCCACCCACGCCGCCGTGCACGATCTGCACCCGCACCTCGGCGGTCGACAGCTTCTGCAGCGACTGCACCAGCGCTTCCTGCGAACCCTGCACATCGGCCTTGACGATCAGCGGCAGCGTCTGGACTTCGCCTTCGGCCATCTGCTCCAGCATGTTCTCGAGCTTGGCGGCCTGTTGCTTGGCCAGCTTCACGTCGCGGAACTTGCCCTGGCGGAACAGCGCGATTTCGCGCGCCTTGCGCTCGTCCGGCAGCACCAGCACTTCTTCGCCGGCGGCGGGCACTTCGGACAGACCCTGGATTTCCACCGGGATCGACGGGCCGGCTTCCTTGGTCGCCTTGCCGTTCTCGTCCAGCATGGCGCGCACGCGGCCGTAGGCGCTGCCGGCCAGCACCACATCGCCACGCTTGAGCGTGCCGCTGCTGACCAGGATGGTGGCGATCGGGCCCTTGCCCTTGTCGAGCTGGGCTTCCACCACCAGGCCCTTGGCCGGGGCGTCCACCGGTGCCTTCAGTTCCAGCACTTCGGCCTGCAGCGACACCTGCTCCAGCAGGTCTTCGATGCCGGCGCCGGTCTTGGCGGACACCGGCACGAACGGCGAATCGCCGCCGTATTCTTCCGGCACCACCTGCTCGGCCACCAGTTCCTGCTTGACGCGGTCCGGGTTGGCTTCGGGCTTGTCGACCTTGTTGATCGCCACCACGATCGGCACGCCGGCAGCCTTGGCGTGCGCGATCGCTTCCTTGGTCTGCGGCATCACGCCGTCGTCGGCCGCGACCACCAGGATCACGATGTCGGTGGCCTTGGCACCGCGGGCACGCATGGCCGTGAAGGCCTCGTGACCCGGGGTATCCAGGAAGGTGATCACGCCGCGGTCGGTTTCCACATGGTAGGCACCGATATGCTGCGTAATGCCGCCGGCTTCGCCCGCGGCCACCTTGGTGCGGCGGATGTAGTCCAGCAGCGAGGTCTTGCCGTGGTCGACGTGACCCATCACGGTCACCACCGGCGGACGCGGCAGCAGCTCGGCGTCCTCGTGCTCTTCGCCGTCGACCACCAGCAGCGCTTCCGGATCGTCCAGCTTGGCGGCGTACGCCTTGTGGCCCATTTCTTCCACCACGATCATGGC
The DNA here is from genome assembly GCF_041726985.1 of Cupriavidus nantongensis. Taxonomy (GTDB): domain Bacteria; phylum Pseudomonadota; class Gammaproteobacteria; order Burkholderiales; family Burkholderiaceae; genus Cupriavidus; species Cupriavidus nantongensis_A. Next base: position 2,011,745 of record NZ_CP168303.1, read on the forward strand.
GGTTTCCTGGTCCAGCACCTGGTTGATCGTCACCATCTGGCCGAGCTTCATCATCTGCTTGATGACCTCGGACGCCTTCACTGCCATCTTGTGGGCCAGGTCGGCAACGGAGATGGTTTCCGGCACGTGCACTTCGCGCACCACCGGTTCGGTCGGCGCCTGGAAGTTGCTGCGACCGTCGTCATGCTGCTGCTGACGGCCGCCACGGCCGCGCGGGCCACCGCGCCAGCCGCCCACGCCGCCCGACGAATCGCCGCGCGTCTTCAGGCCGCTGCCCTTCTTGCGGCTGCCTTCGTCCTGCCACGTCGACGAGGTGCCGGTCTTGACGACCTTGCCCTTCTTGTCGGTGGTGGTGGTGGCGGTGGCGGTCACCGGCTTTTTCTCGCCCGGCTTGGCTTCGGTGCCGGCCGGCTTGACCGGCTTGTGCAGCGTACCGGTCTGCTCGGCCTTCTTTTCCTCGGCCTTGCGCTCGGACGGCGCCTTCAGCACGCGTGCCGGCGCGTTCAGCATCTGCTGGATCGCACGGGCTTCGGCTTCGGCAGCCTCGCGGCGCTTGCGCGCGGCGATTTCCTGCTCGGCGCGGGCCTTGTCGGCGGCAGCCTTGGCCTCGTCGGCAGCCTTCTGCGCCTCGGCGCGTTCGGCGGCGACGCGGGCCTTTTCGTCTTCGGCCTTCTTGCGCGAGGTGTCCTCGTTGGCTTCGGTCACGGCGCGGGATGCGGCAGCCTCTTCCTCGGCCTTGCGGGCAGCGAGTTCGGCCTGGCGGCGCTGTTCGGCCTCGAGCGCTTCCTGGCGCGCGCGGCGCTCGGCTTCCTCGCGCTCGGCGGCCTCGCGGGCGGCCTTGGCCTCGGCTTCCTGACGCGCCAGCTGTTCGGCCTGGCGGCGCTCTTCCGCTTCGCGGCGCGCCTCCTCGGCAGCGTCGACAACCTGGGCCTGGGCCTCGGCGCCATCGGCCTGCGCTTCCGGCGCAGCGTCGTCGCGCTTGATCAGCACGCGCTTCTTGCGCACTTCGACCTGGACCGTGCGGGTCTTGCCGGTGGCATCCGACTGGCGGATCTCGGAGGTTTCGCGCTTGGTCAGTGTGATCTTCTTGCGGGCGCTGTCGTCGGCCTGGCCGTGCGAGCGCTTCAGATAATCCAGCAGCCTGGTCTTATCCGATTCCGTGATGATGTCTTCTGGCGTCGCTTTGCCCACCCCAGCCGCCTGCAATTGTTCCAGCAGGGCAGCTGCGCTGCGACTCAGTTCTGCGGCCAGTTGGGCAACTGTTGTGCTTGCCATTCAAACCCTTTCAATGCTTGGTTTCTACGTCGGGACAAATTGTTGCGGAAAGCGCGCCCTGCCCGGTTTCAGCGGCCAGGGCGTGTCCCTCAGTTGAACCAATGTTCCCGTGCTTTCATGATCAGCGACTTGGCTTCTTCCTCGCTGACACCGGTCATCTCGACCAGCTCGTCCACGGCCAGTTCGGCCAGGTCGTCACGCGTATGGATATCGCCTTCGGCCAGCTTGCCGATCAGTTCCGGGTTGAGGCCGTCGAGCGAGCGCAGGTCCTGCGACACCTCTTCCACCTTTTCTTCCCGGGCCAGTTCCATCGTCAGGAGCGCATCACGCGCGCGATTGCGCAGCTCGTTGACGGTGTCTTCGTCAAAGGCCTCGATCTCCATCATTTCACTGATGGGGACATAAGCCACTTCTTCCAGCGTGGAGAAGCCTTCCTCGATCAGGATGTCGGCGACTTCCTCATCCACGTCCAGCTTGGACATGAACAGCTTGCGCACGACATCGCTCTCTTCGGCCTGCTTCTGCGCCGATTCTTCCTGCGTCATGATGTTGATCTGCCAGCCGGTCAGCTCGGACGCCAGGCGCACGTTCTGACCGCTGCGGCCGATGGCGACGGCGAGGTTTTCCTCGTCGACCACCACGTCCATGCTGTGCTTCTCTTCATCGACCACGATCGACTGCACCTGCGCCGGCGCCAGCGCGCCGATCACAAATTGCGCCGGGTCTTCCGACCACAGCACGATGTCCACCGCCTCGCCGCCGATCTCGTTACGCACCGCGGTGACGCGCGTGCCGCGCACGCCCACGCAGGTGCCGATCGGGTCGATGCGCTTGTCATGCGCGACCACCGCGATCTTGGCACGCACGCCCGGGTCGCGGGCAGCCGCCTTGATCTCCAGCAGGCCCTGTTCCATTTCAGGCACTTCGTTCTCGAAGAGCTTGATCAGGAAGTCGGGCGCGGTGCGCGACAGCTCGATCTGCGGGCCGCGCGCAGCGCGGTCCACATTGAGGATATACGCGCGCACGCGGTCGCCGGTGCGCAGGTTTTCCTTGGGGATGATCTGGTCGCGGGCCAGCAGCGCTTCGACGCGGCCGGACTCGACGATCAGGCCCTTCTTGTCGGCGCGCTTGACCGTGCCGGTCATGATCTTTTCGCCGCGGTCGAGGTAGTCGTTCAGGATCTGCTCGCGCTCCGCATCCCGGATGCGCTGCAGGATCACCTGCTTGGCAGCCTGCGCGCCGATGCGGCCGAACTCGACCGACTCGATCTGCTGCTCGATATAGTCACCCAGCTCGATGCTCGGGTTTTCCTCGCGGGCCTCGAACAGCAGGATCTGCTTGTCCGGCTCCTGCAGGCCCAGCTCGTCGGGAACGACCAGCCAGCGGCGGAAGGTTTCATGCTCGCCCGATTCGCGATCGATCGCGACACGGATATCCACGTCTTCCTCGAAACGCTTCTTGGTGGCCGAGGCGAGCGCCGCCTCCAGGGCACCGAATACCACATCCTTGTCGACGTTCTTCTCACGCGCAAGCGCATCGACGAGCAACAGAACTTCGCGGCTCATTGCTTGTTCCCTTTTCTTTGATTTCCTTTGAAGTCGATCACCGGCACCAGGCGTGCCTTGTCGACATCGGATACGGCAAATTCCAGCAGCGCGGGGCCATCCTTGCCCTCGAACTCCAGGCCGATCTTCTCTTCGCCCGCGGCGCCGGTGGGCTCGCGCAGGATGCCTGTGAAGTTCTTCTGTCCGTTGACGGGCAGGCGCAGCGTCACGCGCGCCTCGGCGCCGGCAAAGCGGATGAAGTCGGCCAGCTTCTTCAGCGGCCGGTCCAGTCCGGGCGACGAGACCTCGAGGCGTTCATAGTCGACGTTCTCGACCGTAAACACGTGGGTGAGCTGGCGGCTCACCTTTTCGCAATCCTCGATGGCAATGCCGGTTTCAGGCTGATCGATATAGACACGCAGCAATCCGGCCGGGGCCCGCTCGAGCTCGACCAGCTCATATCCCATGCCGCTTAGGGTGGTTTCGATCAAATCTGCCAGATGCACTGTTATCCCGAGTAATGGCCATCAACACCGTGGCAGGCAAACCCGCCGGTGCCGTCCGGGACGACCCTGCTGCAGCGCTGCCTGTCCGCCACCCCTTCCGCCTATGCGGAAGCACCGAAAAACGGGCGAACCAAAAAAAAATGGGCGCAATGCCCATCATTCGCCCATCCTCGGACGAGGATGGCTTTTTGAATAGACTTGAATTATACGCGGATTATGTCGAAAAGGCAAAAGCCAGACATTACCGCGGACCGCACGCAGCGCCGGCAGGCGTTCCGCCCGCCGTGCGCCGCATACAGCGCTTAACGATTGCCGCCGCGGTTGCCACCGCGATTGCCACCGCCGCCACGCGGCGAACGGTTGCCGCCGGCCTTTGCCGCCTTCGGCATCACGTTGCCATTGGCCTCGCCACCACTGCGACGGGCCTTGCCCTGCCCCTGGCCGGCCTGGCCCCTTGCGCCGCCCATGCCTCCCATGCCAGCGCCGCCGCCACGTCCCTGGCGCGCACCGGCGCCGCGGCCACCGCCGAGGTTGGCGGCGTGCGAAGTCAGCAGCGTCGGCCCGTGGCTGATATAGCCCATCGACGTCTTCATCGGATCCGGCTGGCTGCTGCGGCTGCCACCACCGCCACCGCCACGAGGACCGCCCTGTTCGAAGCGCGGCAGGCCGTCCATGCCGGTATGCATCGGCATGCCGGCAATCGCCGCCTCGGTGCGCTGCTTGCGCCCGCCCACCTTGGTGGCGCCCTTGGGCGCCTGTTCGCCCTTGCCGGGCACCTTCAGGCCGACGCTGGTCATCAGCGTCTTGACGTCGTTCGGCTCCACTTCCTGCCAACGGCCGCGCTTGAGGCCGCGCGGCAGCAGGAACTGGCCGTAGCGGGTGCGGATCAGGCGCGACACGGTCAGGCCGACCGCCTCGAACATACGGCGCACTTCGCGGTTGCGGCCTTCGGTCAGGGCCACGTGGTACCAATGGTTGACGCCTTCGCCACCACCATCGGCAATACGCAGGAAGTTGGCCTCGCCGTCATCCAGCTTGATGCCATGCAGCAGGCGCTGGCGGTCGGCTTCGGCCAGCTCGCCCAGCGTGCGCACCGCGTATTCGCGCTCGACGCCGTAGCGCGGATGCATGAAGCGGTTGGCAATGTCACCCGAGGTGGTGAAGATCAGCAGGCCTTCGGTGTTGAAATCCAGGCGGCCCACCGCGACCCACTTGCCGGTCTTGATGCGCGGCAGGTTGTCGAACACGGTCGGACGGCCTTCCGGATCCGATTGGCTGACGATTTCGCCGGCAGGCTTGTGATACAGCAGCACGCGCGGCGGCTTGGTCGACACCTTGCGGTGGATCAGCTTGCCGTTCACGCGGACCTGGTCGGCCGGCAGGATGCGCTGGCCGATATGGGCCGGCAGCCCGTTGACCGAGACGCGGCCCTGCAGGATCAGCTCTTCCATCTCGCGGCGCGAGCCGAGGCCGCCTTCGGCCAGCACCTTGTGCAGCTTGGGCGCGTCGTCATCGGCGGACAGCTCGCGCACGGGCTTGGCCTTGGTGCGCGGGATGACGGTGTCTTCACTGTCGTACTGCTCGGAAATGACGAAGCGGAACAGGTCTTCGCTGCCGGCCGCGGACTTGTCGGCGCCGGCCTGGCCCTTGCGCGGTGCCTGCGGCTTGCCGCCATCCTTGCGCCGGCCCTGCTGGCGCGCGCCGGCGCCCGGGGTATCCCCGGACGTCGCGGGCTTGCCGCCGCGCGGGGCCTGCTTGCGCTTGCGGCCAGGCTGCTCCGGCTTGTCGGCGCCTTCGGCGCGGGCCGCGCGGTCGATCTTGTCTGCCTTGCTGCCGCCCTGGCTGCCCTGCCCGGCTTCGCCCTGGCCCGTCTTGCGCTTGCCGCGGCCGCGCTGGCCGCCACGCCCGGCGCCAGCCGGGCCCGCGCTTGCGGCGGCACCCGCCTCTGCGGCATCGACCTGGCCGGCCGCGCCGGCGCCTTCGGCGCCCTCCGCGCGGTCCTGCGCCGCCTGGCGGCGGGATGCCACCAGGTTCCTCAGACCGCGGCGCAGCCCCTTGCGGCGGGGCGCGGCGTCGCTGCCCGTTCCGGGTTCTGCGGCGCCGGTATCGGCGGATGCGCCCGCATGGCGGGCGTCTTGCTCAACGGAATCAGACAAGATATTCACTATCGGATGTTGCATGTTGTTCAGTTCGGCACGCGCTCGTCGTGCTCGCTCGGGTGCGGCGGGGTGCCGTCGTCCGGCAGCTGTTCCCGCGCCCCGTCCGCAGAAGTTGCGGCCGGTTCGGTGGCATCGTCCGCACCCGCCTCAACCACCGTCTCGGCGGCCGGCTGTGCGTCAAAGCCATCGGCGCCGTCTTCGGGCGCAGCGGCTTCGCCTGCGCGCGCGGGCGCCGGATCGGCAAAGGCTTCCTCGTCGGCGCTGGCCGGCTTGTTCGCCGCCAGGTCCTCGAAGTTGATCGCCTGCTGCTCCAGCAAGGCGGCCTGCGCCTGCGCCTGGGCGTCTTCCAGCGGCGGCAGCTCGTCCAGCGTGCGCAGCCCGAGGTCGTCCAGGAAGGCCTTGGTGGTGGCATACAGCGCCGGACGGCCCGGCACGTCGCGATGGCCGATGACCTCGATCCAGCTGCGGTCTTCGAGCTTCTTAATCACTTCCGTGCTGACCGTCACGCCGCGGATTTCCTCGATATCGCCGCGGGTCACCGGCTGGCGGTAGGCGATGATCGCCAGGGTCTCCATCACCGCACGCGAGTATTTTGGCGGTTTTTCCGGATTCAGGCGGTCGAGGTATTCCCGCATTTCGGGCCGGCTCTGGAACCGCCAGCCGCTGGCCAGCGCCACCAGTTCCACGCCGCGCGGGCGCCAGTCCTGGCGCAGTTCGTCCAGCAGCACGCGGATGGTGTCTGCGCCGACGTCATCGTCGAACAGGCGGCGCAGATCGTTGACGCGCAACGGTTCCTGCGCGCAGATCAGCGCCGTCTCGAGGACGATCTTCGCCTCTTGGGTATTCATGTTGATGGTGTGCAGCCTGTCTTTGCACCTGCTCCCGGACGGATCCGGGGCACCGGAGATTTTGGATACAGCGGTGCCAGAGCCACCGCCATCTCATTGCGCAGCGAGCCGGATACCTGTTGTACCCCGCCGTGCACTTCCCTTTCTTTGCATCGAGTTGCCGGGTGCTTCCGGCAGGAGATCGTTCGCATGCCGTCATGGACCGGCCAGCGAACCCCTTGCGTCGCTCATCCGCACAAACGGACATCGCGGTCGGCGAACTGAACGCCTCGGACGCAAGAAAATACGGGTATCGGGAGCAAGGCCGGCATCTACCACGCCGCAGCGCCAACCGGACTTTTGAACCAGATCTTTTGAACCGGATGGACCGCGGGGACTGGCGCTCATCGAAAGCCTTCCGCTTCCCGCGTCCCGAGCGCGCCTTCGGATAGGAAGACCGCCTGGCGCTGTTCGCCGCTGCTTACCGCAGCCTGTCTGACTCCGCGCGATACCGCAATGCTGGCGATTGTATGGCATTCCCGCCTCCGCCTGCAACCATCATCCTGCTTGCGCGGGGTGCCAACGCCGCAGGATGCCGCGTGCGGCATCAAAACACCAGGCAAAAGCCCTGTTCCGCCAGCGAATGTGGCAGCAGCACCGCTCGAGCAATGCCAAGACCGCCGAACGCCATCACGGCAAGACCCGCGCCCAGGCGCACACCCGGTCGTCGCGACCAAAGCCTCAGATAGCCGGACAGCCCGGACAGCACCAGCAGGTTCGGCAGCGTGCCAAGCCCGAACACACCCATCACCAGCGCGCCCGAGCCGGCATTGCCTGCCAGCAGCGCCAGCGTCAGCGCGCCGTAGACCATGCCGCACGGTACCAGCCCCCAGGCGAGACCCACGCCATAACGCCGGGCCAGCCCGCCGCGCCCCCGCACGAAGGCCGGCATCGCGCCGGCGAGGCCGCCGAGCCGGCCGGCCACCGCAGTGCCGGCACGCGCCGCCATCCGCTCCAGCCAGTTCACGGTAAAGGTACTGCCGCGCAGCAGGCGCCAGCCCGACCACAGCAGCATCAGGCTGCCGGCACCGAACAGCCAGCGCTGCACTGGCAGATAGTCCTGCTTCCACGCCGTGGCGCCGGCGGCGCCCAACGCGGCACCGAGCAGCATATAGGTGCTGATCCTGCCGAAGTGCATCACCAATAACTCGCCAAGCCATGCAGTGCGGCTGCGTACCAGGCTGACCGGCGCTGCCTTGCCGCGCCGCTGCTCCACGGCCAGCGCCACCCCGCCGCACATGGCGGCGCAGTGCACGCCGCCCAGCAGAGCGAGCAGGAAAACGCTGATCAATACTCCAAATGTCAATTCTGTCTCCCTGCCGGATCACATCGCACGGTAAAATGACCATATCGTGCCCCGCTGCCATTTCTAGCAGGTTCCAATTGCTCACCTCCATCCCCATTACCGAGATGTCGCCCCGCTGCTCCACCTGTGCGATGGGACAGCTGTGCCTTCCGGTTGGCATGTCGCAGCAAGACCTTGCCAAGATCGACACGCTGGTGCAGGAACGCATCCGCGTGCACAAGGGGGAAACCCTCTACCGCATGGGTGACCCGCTCACCGCGGTCTACGCCATCCGCTTCGGAACGCTCAAGACGCATGTCACCACCGAAGACGGACGCTCGCAGATTACCGGGTTCCACCTGCCCGGTGAAATCGTCGGACTCGACGGCCTGGGCGAGATGCAGCATGCATCCGATGCGACCGCGCTCGAAGATACCGAGGTATGCGTGGTCCGCATGAACGATCTGCAGACGCTGTCGGCCGACCTGCCTTCGCTGCAGCAGCAGTTCCTGCGCCTGATGGGCAAGGAAATCACCCACGACCAGCTGATGCTGGTCACGCTCGGCTCGATGCGCGCCGAGGAACGCCTCGCCGCCTTCCTGATCAACCTGTCGGAACGGCTGTCGGCGCGCGGGTATTCGGCGTCCGAGTTCGTGATGCGCATGAGCCGAGAAGAGATCGGCAGCTACCTCGGGCTGAAGCTCGAGACCGTCAGCCGCCTGTTCTCGCGCTTTGCCGAGGCCGGGCTGATCCAGATCCGCCAGCGGCATGTCAAGCTGATCGACATCGACGGCATCAAGCAACTCTACAGCCGTAGCTGCTGAGCCACAGCGGCGTTGCCGCGCCGCCTGCGGCCCCGGCAACGCGGTGGTCCTTCCCTATTCCAGTTCGTCCGTATCCGCCAGCCGCGTCGGCATGGTGTACAGCGTCAGCCCGCTGGACAACGCACAGAACACCCACGCCAGCAGGAAGCCGACGGTATAGACCGACTCGCGCGACGATTCGATCGGATGGCCGAAGAATTTCAGGTCGCCCGGATCGACAACGGAGAAAACCGTCGCCGTCGCCAGGCCCGCCATCAGGAAGCCCGGCCACAGCACCCACATCAGCCAGCGCAACCTCATGGCTGCCTCGCTGCCGCGGCCCTGGGCGCCACCGCTTCCACCTTCTCGACCACCAGGCCATGCCGCGCCGCGCCCTGCACCGGCAGGTCGGGGTGCGCCGACGCCAGCCAGATCGTCACGCCGCACGCCACCATGGCCACCAGCGGACCGGCCATCAGCAGCCATGGCCACGGTTCCTTCCACCACGGATTGCCTTGCTGACTCATCTTGCCCCCTTTGTCCTGGCGACTACGTCAGAGTCGCCCAGCTTCACAAATCGCGCGGCACGATAAAGCTGGTGGATTGCCGGATTTCGGCATGCCCCTGCTCCGTGCCTTCGCTCGTTACCGTTACGTTGATCTTGTGGGTGCCCTGCCTGGCGGCCTCGATCGGCACGCGGATGCGGATCGGCAGCAAGCGGTTTGAGGTTGGCGCCAGCGATTCGGCCTGCTTGTCGTATTCGACCGTCAGGTCCTTCAGTTCATCGCTGTCGGCGCGCACGCGGATCTGCATCGGCGCTTCGGTGGTGTTGATCAGCTGCAGCCGATAGACGTTCTCGATCCAGCGCCCTTCCACTTCCCGGCCCAGTGCACCGCGATCGCGGATGATGTCGACCTTCAGCGGCGTGCGCAGCATGATCGACGCCATGAACCCGGCCAGCAACGCCACCCAGATTACCGAATAGATGATGACGCGCGGACGCAGCAGGCGCTTGCGCGATGCCGCAGCGGACAGGCCCTTGCGCATCGCGTTCTCCGAGGTGTACCGGATCAGCCCGCGCGGGTATTCCATCTTGTCCATGACCTGGTTGCAGGCATCGATGCAGGCGCCGCAGCCGATACACTCGTACTGCAGGCCATCGCGGATGTCGATGCCGGTCGGACACACCTGCACGCAGATGCTGCAGTTGACGCAATCGCCAAGCCCGGCCTGGTGATGGTCGGTCTTGCGCGAGCGGCTGCCGCGCGGCTCGCCGCGGCCGACGTCATAGGTTACGACAAAAGTGTCGCGGTCCACCATCACGCTCTGGAAACGCGCGTAGGGGCACATGTACTTGCACACCTGCTCGCGCATGAAGCCTGCGTTGCCCCACGTGGCGAACGCATAGAACAGCATCCAGAACGCCTGCCAGGGGCCCAGCGTCAGCGCCAGCACCTCGCCGCCCAGCTCGCGGATCGGCGCAAAGTAGCCGATGAACGTGAAGCCGGTCCACAGTGCGATCAGCACCCACAGGAAATGCTTGGTTGCCTTGATGCGGAATTTGCGCAGGCTCCACGGATCGCCGTCGAGGCGGATGCGGGCGATGCGGTCGCCTTCGACCCGCCGCTCGATCCACATGAAGATCTCGGTGTAGACCGTTTGCGGACAGGCGTAGCCGCAGAACAAACGCCCCGCGATCGCGGTGAACAGGAACAGCGCCAGTGCAGAGATAACCAGCAGCACCGCCAGGTAGATGACGTCCTGCGGCCACAGCACCAGGCCGAAGATATAGAACTTGCGCTCGCCAAGGTCAAACAGCACGGCCTGGCGTCCGTTCCATTGGAGCCAGGGCGTGCCGTAGTAGATCAGCTGGGTCAGGATCACCAGCCAGACCCGCCAGCTGGAGAACGCGCCCTTCACCGAGCGCGGATAGATTTTGCGGCGGACCTCGTAAAGGGTTTCTTCCGAGGTCTCGCCCGGCGCAGCGGCCGACCGTTGCAGGTCGGCCGCCCGGGCCACTTCTTCGGTCCCGGGCGCATTCATGGGCGAGTTCTCCCGCGAGCCTCGAGCGCTCGCTCACATGAGTCGTCGATCATTGCCCAGCTCCGCCTCCCGTATTGGACAACCCCCACACATAGGCCGTCAGCATGCGGATGCGTTCCGGCGTCAGGATTTCCTCGTGTGCCGGCATATGGTTGTTGTGGCCCTTCAGGATGGCCTCGACGATGCTGGCTTCCGAGCTGCCATAGAGCCAGACATTGTCCGACAGGTTCGGCGCACCGAGCGCCTGATTGCCCTTGCCGCCGGCGCCGTGGCAGGCCACGCAGGTGGTCTTGAACGCGCCCTCGCCGCGCGACACGCGGATCGGATCCGACGACAGCCCGGACAGCGAACGCACATACTGCGCCACGTCGCCCGCCTGCTTGGCATCGATGACCGCGCCAAACGGCGGCATCACGCCATTGCGGCCCTTGGCGATGGTCTGGCTGATGGTCTCGGGCTCGCCGCCGTACAGCCAGTCGTTATCGGTCAGGTTGGGGAAGCCCCTGCTGCCGCGCGCGTCCGAGCCATGGCACTGCGCACAGTAGTTCAGGAACAGGCGCTGGCCGATCTCGCGCGCCTGCGGGTCCGCCGCCACCTGCTTGACGTCCATCTTCAGGTACTTGCCGTAGATCTCGTTCTGCATGCGTTCCTGCGCCGCGCGATGCGCCGCCAGTTCGCCCTGCGTGGAGAACTTCAGTACGCCGGCGTACGAGCCCAGGCCCGGATACAGCACAAGGTAGGCAAGACCGAAAATGCAGGCCAAGAGGAACATCCACATCCACCAGCGCGGCAGCGGGTTGTTCAGTTCACGCAGGTCGCCGTCCCAGACGTGGCCGGTATCTTCCGTACCAGCAGGGGTCTTGGTGATCTTGCGTTGGGAGAACAGCAGCCATACGCACCAGACGATGCCGATGAGCGCGATGGCGGCAATGTAGTAACTCCAGAAATCGGAAATGAAATCGCTCATGGCTAGGTGTTCCGGCTCGATGTTGTCGTAGTTTCGTCAGGCAGCGCGAACGGCAGCATGGCGGATTCGCGGTTGGCGACCTGGCGGCCGGCGGACCAGGCCCACCAGCAGATGCCGAGGAAGACGACCATGGACACGACGGTCGCGATGGCGGTGATCATGGCCATGGCTTACTCCTTCGGTGCCGCTGCGGCGGCATCGACGCGCACGTTGCGGCGGTTGGTGCCGAGGCCCTGCAGATAGGCAACCAGCGCGTCTTCCTCGGTCTTGCCTTTCAGCTCTTGCGGCGCCTTGGCGATGTCGGCGTCGGTGTACGGCACGCCCAGCTTGACCAGCGCGCGCATGCGCGCCTGGATATCGTTGGTGGGCAGCTCGGCCTTTTCCAGCCACGGGTACGACGGCATCACGGATTCCGGCACCACGTCGCGCGGGTTGCGCAGGTGGATGCGCTGCCAGTCGTCGGAGTAGCGTCCGCCCACGCGCGCCAGATCGGGGCCGGTACGCTTGGAGCCCCACAGGAACGGATGGTCGTAGACCGATTCACCGGCGGTGGAGTAATGGCCGTAGCGCTCGGTCTCGGCCTGCAGCGTGCGCACCTGCTGCGAGTGGCAGCCGACGCAGCCTTCGCGGATATAGATATCGCGCCCCATCAGCCGCAGCGGCGAATACGGCGTGATGCCCGGATCCGGCTCGGTGGTGGAGTGCTGGAAGAACAGCGGCACGATCTGGACCAGACCTGCGATGCTGACCACGAGGATCGTGCAGATGATCAGCCAGCCGATGTTCTTCTCCAGCGTTTCGTGGGAAAAGAAGCGTTGTTTATCGGACATCTTTCTATCCTGGATTGATCAGTGGGCAGAGGCGGCGATGCTGGCCGGAATCGGCGCATCCACGGCAGGCTTGCCGACGATGGTCTTGGCAATGTTGTAGGCCATCAGCAGCATGCCGGACAGGAAGCACATGCCACCCAGCAGGCGAATCAGATAGAACGGGTACTTGGCCTTGACCGCTTCGACGAAGGCATAGGTCAGCGTGCCGTCAGGCTGGGTGGCACGCCACATCAGGCCCTCCATCACACCCGCGATCCACATCGAGGCGATATACAGCACCACGCCGATGGTCGCGATCCAGAAGTGCCATTCGATCAGGCGCACGCTGTACATCTGCTTCTCGCCGAACAGCCGCGGGATCAGGTAGTACAGCGAGCCGATCGAGATCATCGCAACCCAGCCCAGCGCGCCGGAGTGCACGTGGCCGATGGTCCAGTCGGTGTAGTGCGACAGCGCGTTGACGGTCTTGATCGACATCATCGAGCCTTCGAACGTGGACATGCCGTAGAACGACAGCGCCACCACCAGGAACTTCAGGATCGGGTCGGTGCGCAGCTTGTGCCAGGCACCCGACAGGGTCATGATGCCGTTGATCATGCCGCCCCAGGAAGGCGCCAGCAGGATCAGCGAGAACACCATGCCCAGCGACTGCGCCCAATCGGGCAGCGCGGTGTACTGCAGGTGGTGCGGGCCGGCCCACATGTAGGTGAAGTTCAGCGCCCAGAAGTGGACGATGGACAGGCGGTAGGAAAAGATCGGGCGCTCGGCCTGCTTGGGAATGAAGTAGTACATCATGCCCAGGAAGCTGGTGGTCAGGAAGAAGCCGACCGCGTTATGGCCGTACCACCACTGGATCATCGCGTCCTGCACGCCGGCATAGGCGGAGTAGGACTTCCACAGCGACACCGGCATCTCGATGTTGTTGACGATATGCAGCAGCGCGATGGTCAGGATGTAGGCGCCGAAGAACCAGTTGGCGACGTAGATATGCCGGGTCTTGCGCTTGACGATGGTGCCGAAGAACACGATGGCGTAGGCCACCCAGACCGCGGTGATCAGCAGGTCGATGGGCCATTCGAGCTCGGCATATTCCTTGGAGCTGGTGATGCCCAGCGGCAGCGTGATGGCGGCCGCGACGATGACCAGTTGCCAGCCCCAGAACGTGAACGCGGCCAGCGGGCCGCAGAACAGGCGCGCCTGGCAGGTGCGCTGGACCACGTAGTAGGAGGTGGCAAACAGCGCGCTGCCGCCGAAGGCGAAGATCACCGCATTGGTATGCAACGGACGCAGCCGGCCAAACGACAGCCACGGTGTATTGAAATTGAGTTCGGGCCAGATCAGCTGTGCTGCCAGCAGCACGCCGACGGCCATGCCGACGATCCCCCAGACTACCGTCATGACAGCGAACTGTCTTACGACGCCGTAATTGAAGGTGTCGACGCGTGAAGACGCGGCAGTGACATCCATTCAGACCCCCAATGCTTAGAGAAAATAAAAAACCTACTGACAGTGTGACTTTAGAAAAACCATGCCACGGGTGCGTTGATCTTTATCAAGCCGCTCCGGGCACGTCTTGAACCTGCGCGGGTGGCTCCGGTCCGAGGCACGCGCAGCGGGCTCACGGCTTGTCGTTGTCAAGCAGGATCGATTCGGCAGGCCGGTCCAGGTCGTCGTACTGCCCGGCATGAAGCGCCCACCACAGCGCGCCCGCGATGACGACCACGAGCACCAGGCTCATCGGCACCAGCAGGTAAAGCGTTTCCATCGTCAGGCTCCGTTATGCCGCGATGCAGGCCGCGACTTGCCGGCGCCCAGCAGACGCCACGCATTGGCGACCACCAGCAGCGACGACAGCGACATGCCGATGCCCGCCATCCAGGCTGTCACCAGCCCCGTCGCCGCCAGCGGAATGGCGACCACGTTGTAGAAAAAAGCCCAGCCCAGGTTCTGCCGCACCACCCGGCGCGTCTGGCGCGACACGGCCAGCGCCGTCGCGATCTCGGCCACGCCGCCGTGCGTCAGCACCGCGTCGGCGCCGGCCTGGGCCAGCGGCGCGCCGCTGCCGATCGCAATCGACACCTGAGCCTGCGCCAGCACCGGCGCGTCGTTGATGCCGTCGCCCACCGCCAGCACCACGGCCCCGCCCTGCTGCAGCCGCGCCACGTAGTCGCGCTTGCCTTCGGGCGTGACTTCGCCGGCCATGCGCTCGATGCCGAAGTGCGCGGCCCACCAGTGCACCGCCGCCATGTTGTCGCCCGAGACCAGGTGGCAGCGCACGCCGAGTTCACTCAGGCGCTCCAGCAGCGCCGGGGTTTCCTCGCGCTCGACGTCGGCCAGGACAAAGCGCGCCAGCGGGCCGGTCTCGGCGCCGAGCCAGACCACCGTGGCACCCGGATGCAGCAGGCTGTCGGCAGCAGCCGGCGCAGGTCGGGCATCGCCGCCCAGCGCAAAGACAAAATCGGCGCGGCCTAGACGCAGGCGGCGGCCCGCGACCACTGCCTCGAGTCCGTTCCCGGGCACGTTGCGCATGTCGCTGACCTGCAGCGGCTGGCCGACGGGAGCCGGCGCCGCCGCTACTAGCGCGCGCGCGATCGGATGCTCGCCGCCGCGCTCCAGCGCCGCGGCCAGGGACAGGCATCGGGCAGAATCGGCTTCTCCCAGCGGCTCGACCGCCGCCACGGCAAAGCGGCCCTCGGTCAGGGTGCCGGTCTTGTCCAGCACCACGTCGGTGACACGGGCGAGTGCTTCCAGCGCATGGCCGCGCGCCAGCAGCACGCCGCGCCGCGACAGCGCCGCGCCGGCCGCGGCCAGTGCCGCGGGCGTAGCCAGCGACAAGGCGCACGGACAGCTGACCACCAGCACCGCGATCGTCACCAGCAAGGCCCGCGACGGATCGATCCAGAGGCCCCAGACCACGCCGGTCAGTGCCGCCAGTACCAGCAGCGTCGCCACGAACCAGCCCGCCACGCGGTCGGCCAGCGTCGCCAGGCGTGGCTTCTCCGCCAGCGCGCGGTCCAGCACCGCGACGATCTCGGCCAGGCGGGTGCCGGCGCCGACGCGGGTCACGCGCAGTTCCAGCGGGCTGGCGGTATTAAAGCTGCCGGCCAGCACGGTGTCGCCGGCGCAGCGGCGCACCGGGCGGCTCTCGCCGGTGAGCATGGATTCATCGAGTTCGCTGGTGCCCGAAGTGACCGCGCCGTCGGCCGGGACGATCTCGCCTGCCTTGACGCGGATCAGGTCACCCGCGCGCAGCCGCGCGACCGGGATACGTTCGCCCGCCGCGCCGGCCGTGAACAGCCGCTCGCACGTGGCGGGCAACTGGCGCGCCAGCATTTCGGCACCGCTGCGCGAGGCCTGGCGCACGCGCAGTTCCAGGTAGCGGGCCAGCAGCAGGAACGCGACGAACATCGTCACCGAATCGAAATAGACCTCGCCCACGCCGCGCACCGTGGCCAGCGCGCTGGCGGCAAAGCCCGCGGCGACGCCGATCGCCACCGGCACGTCCATGCCCATATGGCGCTGGCGCAGGCTGCGCCAGGCGCCGGCGAAGATCGGCGAGGCGGCATAGCACACCACCGGCAAGGTCAGCGCGAAGCTGGCCCAGCGCATCAGTTGTAGCTGGCCGGGATCGATGGTGGCCTCGTGGGTGTAGATTGGCCACGCGTACATCATCACCTGCATCATGCCGAGCATGGCCACCGCCATGCGCATCAGCAGGCCGCGGCGCGCGCGGCGGTCCTGCTGGTCGGTGCGCGAGATCTCGAAGGGCCAGGCCATGTAGCCGATGCCGGCCAGCGCGGCCAGCAGCCCCGACACCGTCTGGGCGCCGTCGCGCCAGCGCACCACCACGCGGCGCGTGGCGACGTTGGCCACCGCCGATTCCACGCCCGGCTGGCGGGACAGATGCTGTTCGATCAGCCAGGCGCAGGCGGCGCAGCGGATATTCTCGGGAGCCAGCGTGATCTCGGCGCGGCCGCCGTCGAGCGGGCGGACGAATTGCACGCGCAGTTCCGGGGCATCGTAGGCAGCCCAGATCGGCTCGGCCTGGCGCCGGGCATCGTCGTCGATGGGCCGGGCGAAGCGGGCTTCGTCGCCGTACAGGTGGGCAAAGCCGGCCGCATGGAGGGTCTGCGCCAGGGCCTGGCAACCGCCGCAGCAAAATACGCGGCGGCTGCCGTCCAGGTCGGCGGCGAGCGGTTCGGCATCGGTGACCGGCAAACCGCAATGGAAGCAGGCCAGCGGTGCGCCAACGCCGCGCGCGACCGTGTCGGCGCCATCGCGCCCGATGGGCGGCGGCGGCTGGAGAGGTCGTGGCGCCAGCAAGCTGGCGGAAGGACTGGTGGCTGGGGGCGGCGACATGGGAAGCTTTTTTTACCCAGTCGAGGATATAGGGCGCCCCCCGATTTGAACTTGATATAGATCAAGGCGGCCCGGGTACGTCGCGCCGGGCCGGAAACACCGCTCAGGTCAGCGTCGTGTCCATGGTGCGTCGCTCGGACTCCAGGTATTCGCGCGACTGCATCTCGATGATGCGCGACACGGTGCGATGGAATTCGTTGGCCATCTGGCCTTCGGTATAGAGCTCGTCGGCCGGCACTTCCGCCGACATCAGCAGCTTGACCTTGTG
Organism: Cupriavidus nantongensis; assembly: GCF_041726985.1. Taxonomy (GTDB): domain Bacteria; phylum Pseudomonadota; class Gammaproteobacteria; order Burkholderiales; family Burkholderiaceae; genus Cupriavidus; species Cupriavidus nantongensis_A. The sequence continues at coordinate 2,028,671 of NZ_CP168303.1, forward strand.
GTCGTAGAAGACGTCGATCAGCCAGGTAAAGCGGCGTGCCTCGGAGGACATCCGCGGCGTCATGCGCGGCACGTCGGACAGGATCACCGTATGGAACTGCGAAGCCAATTCCAGGTAGTCGTTCTGCGAGCGCGGGCCGCCGCACAGCGTGGCGAAGTCGAACCACACCACCCCGTTGGCCTTGCGTAGCGAGCGCAGTTCGCGGTGCTCGATATGCAGCAGCGGGGACTCGTCGGCGACGCCGGCAATGGAAGTGAACGCATCCCGCAGCGCCGAGTTGGCCTTGGCGTCCAGCGGGGTGTGGTAGGCCTGCACCTGTTCCAGCGCGCGCTTGCGGTAGTCGATGCCGGCATCGACATTCAGCACGTCCATCTTCTGCTGGATCAGCGCGATAGCCGGCAGCACGCGGTCGCGGTGCAAGCCATCTGTGTATAGCAGGTCGGGCCGGTAGTTGGAGGTCATCACGAACTGCACGCCGTTGTCGAACAACTGCTGCAGCAGGCGATGCAGGATCATCGCGTCGGCGACGTCGCTGACATGGAATTCATCGAAGCAGATCAGGCGGAAACGGCGCGCGATGCGCCTGGCCAGTTCGTCGAGGGGATCGGGACGGCCGCGCAGCTCTTCCAGCTGGCGGTGCACCTCGCGCATGAATTCATGGAAATGCAGCCGCGTCTTGCGCACCACCGGCACGCAGGTATAGAAGCTGTCCATCAGGAACGACTTGCCACGCCCCACCCCGCCCCACATATAGACGCCCTGCGGCACATCGGGGCGCACCAGCAGCTTCTTCAGCGCGTTGTTGCGGCGCCCCTTGTAGGCGACCCATTCGTCGTAGCACTGCTGCAGCCGGGCCACGGCGCGCAGCTGGGCCTCGTCGGACTGGTAGCCGCGCTCCTTCAGTTCCTTCTCGTAGTACTCGGTGACGTTCATGCTCGGGGCTCGCGCGGCACGCGCCGCAAGTGAAAACGGCGCGCCGCAGGACGGCGCGCCGGTACTCAGGCAACGGCGGACACGCGCCTTACATATTGAGTTGGCGCTTGTCGACGGCCAGCGCGGCTTCGCGCATGACTTCCGACATCGACGGGTGCGGATGGCAGACGCGGCCGATATCTTCGCTGGCGGCCTTGAACTCCATCGCCACCACGGCTTCGGCGATCAGGTCCGAGGCGTTGGCGGCAACGATGTGCACGCCGAGGATCTCGTCGGTCTTGGCATCCGCCAGCATCTTGACGAAGCCGTCGGCATGGCCCATGCCCAGCGCACGGCCGTTGGCCATGAACGGGAACTGGCCAGCCTTGTACTCGCGGCCTTCGGCCTTGAGCTGGGCTTCGGTCTTGCCGACCCATGCGATTTCCGGGAAGGTGTAGATCACCCACGGAATGCAGTTGTAGTCGATATGCGGCTTCTGGCCCGCGATGCGCTCGGCCACGGCCACGCCTTCGTCTTCGGCCTTGTGCGCCAGCATCGGGCCGCGCACCACGTCGCCGATGGCCCACAGGCCCGGCACCTTGGTGGCGCAATGGTCGTCCACCTCGATAAAGCCGCGCTGGTCGACCGCCAGGCCGACTGCGTCCAGGCCCAGGTTGTCGGTATTCGGCACGCGGCCCACCGACACGATCAGGCGGTCGACTTCCAGGGTCTGGGCCGCGCCGTCCTTGTCGGTGTACTTGACGGTCACGCCCTTCTTGCCGGTGGTGACTTCGTCCACCTTCACGCCCAGGCTGAACTTCAGGCCCTGCTTGGTCAGCTGCTTCTGCGCTTCCTTGGCCACGCCTTCGTCGGCGGCGCCCAGGAAGGCGGGCAGCGCTTCCAGCACGGTCACTTCGGATCCGAGGCGGCGCCACACCGAACCCAGCTCGAGGCCGATCACGCCGGCGCCGATCACGCCCAGCTTCTTCGGCACCGACGGGAACTTGAGCGCGCCTTCGTTATCGCTGACCAGGTCGTTGTCGACGGTGATGCCCGGCAGGTGGCGGGCCTTGGAGCCGGTGGCGATGATGACCTGCTTGGCGGTCACGACTTCGCCGGCGATCTCGACCTGGAAGCCTTCGGCGGTCTTGCCGACGAACTTGCCGTAACCCTTGAGCAGCGTCACCTTGTTCTTGCGGAACAGGAACTCGATGCCCTTGGTCATCTTGCCGACGATATCGTCCTTGCGCTTGAGCATCTTGGCGACGTCGACCTTGACGTCGCCCACGGTGATGCCGTGGTCGCCCAGGTGGTGCTGGACGTTCTCGAATTCTTCCGAGGACGCCAGCAGCGCCTTGGAGGGGATGCAGCCCACGTTCAGGCAGGTGCCGCCCAGGCGCGGTTCGTTCTTGGGGTCGTCGTAGGCATTGCCTTCGCAGCAGGCCACGTTCAGGCCCAGCTGGCCGGCGCGGATCGCGGCGATATAGCCGCCGGGGCCGGCGCCGATCACCAGCACGTCGAATTGTTTGCTCATGGAAATTCCTTGTTGGGCGCCGGCGGCAACTTGTGCCAGCGCGCCGTGATCACGGGGAGAGTGCTGCCCGCGCACGCCAGCGCGTGCGCGGAGGGACCAGCGATTACAGGTCCAGCAGCAGGCGCGCCGGATCTTCCAGGGCGTCCTTCATGGCGACCAGGCCCAGCACGGCTTCGCGGCCGTCGATGATGCGGTGGTCGTAGGACATCGCCAGGTAGTTCATCGGGCGGATCACGATCTGACCGTCTTCCACCACCGGGCGGTCCTTGGTGGCGTGCACGCCCAGGATGGCCGATTGCGGCGGGTTGATGATCGGAGTCGACAGCATCGAGCCGAACACGCCGCCGTTGGAGATCGAGAACGTGCCGCCGCTCAGCTCTTCCAGCGACAGCTTGCCGTCACGGGCCTTGACGCCGAACTCGGCGATCTTCTTCTCGATATCGGCCAGGCTCATCTGGTCGGCGTTGCGCAGGATCGGCACCACCAGGCCGCGCGGCGAGCCGACCGCAATACCGATGTCGAAGTAGCCGTGGTAGACGATGTCGTTGCCGTCGATCGAGGCGTTGATCAGCGGGAACTTCTTCAGCGCGTGCACCGCGGCCTTGACGAAGAACGACATGAAGCCCAGCTTCACGCCGTGTTCCTTTTCGAAGCGGTCCTTGTACTTGTTGCGCAGGTCCATCACCGGCTTCATGTTGACTTCATTGAAGGTGGTGAGGATGGCGTTGGTGGCTTGCGACTGCAGCAGGCGCTCGGCGATGCGGGCACGCAGGCGGCTCATCGGCACGCGCTCTTCCGGGCGGTCGCCCAGCGCGGCGAAGTCGACCGGGGCCGAAACCTGTTGCAGCGCCGGCTTGGCGGCGGGGGCCGGAGCGGCCTTGGCCGCCGGGGCCGGTGCGGCGGCCGCGCCCAGCACGTCGCCCTTGGTGATGCGGCCGTCCTTGCCGGTGCCGGCAACCTGGCCAGCCGACAGGCCGGCTTCGGCCATCAGCTTGGCGGCCGACGGCATCGCGACGGCGCCGGCGGCGGCCGGAGCGGCAGCAGCAGCCGGCGCCGGCGGTGCAGCAGCCGGAGCCGGGGCAGCAGCGGCCGGGGCGGCGGCGCCAGCGGTGGCTTCGGTGTCGATCTTGGCGATGATTTCATCGGCCACGACGGTGTCGCCGTCATTCTTCACGATCTGCGACAGCACACCGGCCGACGGGGCCGGCACTTCCAGCACGACCTTGTCGGTTTCGATTTCGATCAGGATCTCGTCCTGGGCAACGGCTTCGCCGGGCTTCTTCTTCCAGTTGAGCATGGTCGCTTCGGCGACCGATTCGGAGAGTTGCGGAACCTTGACGTCAACGATAGCCATGGTGGTGAATTCCTCGTGTTATGCGTGTTGTCGTGATGCTGGCGAGGCCACGGGGCGCCTGCGCGCGCCGCCGTGGCTGCCGACTGATTACTTGGTCAGAACAAAGCCCTTGAGCTTGGCGAAGGCCGCGTCCAGCAGCGCCTTCTGTTGCTCGTTGTGCTTTGCGTAGTAGCCCACCGCCGGCGAAGCCGACGCGGGACGACCGGCATAACCGAGCTTCTGCCCATCCGTCATGTTTTCCATGATGTAGTGCTGCACGAAGAACCAGGCGCCCTGGTTCTGCGGCTCGTCCTGGCACCACAGGATCTCGTTGGCGTTCGGGTACTTCTTCAGTTCCGCGGCCAGCGCCTTGTGCGGGAACGGGTACAGCTGTTCCAGGCGGATGATCGCGGTGTCGTTGGCCTCGCGTTCCTTGCGCGTGTTGACCAGGTCGTAGTAGACCTTGCCCGAGCACATGATGACGCGCTTGACCTTGCCGGCGTTCAGTTCTTCGTGGTCGCCGATGACGGTCTCGAAGTGGCCCTTGGCGAGGTCGGACAGCGGCGACACCGCATCCTTGTTACGCAGCAGCGACTTCGGCGTCATGATCACCAGCGGCTTGCGGAACAGGCGGATCATCTGGCGGCGCAGCAGGTGGAAGATCTGCGCCGGCGTGGTCGGCTGGCAGACCTGCATGTTGTGGTCCGCGCAGAGTTGCAGGAAGCGCTCGATGCGCGCCGAGCTGTGCTCCGGACCCTGGCCTTCGTAGCCGTGCGGCAGCATCAGCGTCAGGCCGGAGGCACGGCCCCACTTCACTTCACCCGACGAGATGAACTGGTCGATCACCACCTGGGCGCCGTTGACGAAGTCGCCGAACTGGGCTTCCCAGATCACCAGCGCGTTCGGTTCGGCGGTCGAGTAGCCGTATTCGAAGCCGAGCACGGCTTCTTCGGACAGCACCGAGTCGATCACCGTGAACGGTGCCTGGTTTTCCGACACGTTCTGCAGCGGCACGTAGCTGCCGGCATCCCAGCGCTCGCGGTTCTGGTCGTGCAGCACGGCGTGGCGGTGGGTAAAGGTGCCGCGGCCGGCGTCCTGGCCGGTGATGCGCACCGGGTAGCCCGAGGCCACCAGCGAGGCAAAGGCCAGGTGCTCACCCATGCCCCAGTCCAGCGGCTGGTCGCCGCGGCCCATGTTGGCGCGGTCCTTGACCACCTTCTCGACCAGCGGGTGCAGCTTCAGGTGTTCGGGGATGGCGGTGATGCGTTCGGCCAGGCGCTTGAGCTCGGTCACCGGCACGGCGGTGTCGGCGGCGTCGGTCCACTTGCGGTTCAGGAACGGCATCCAGTCGACCGCGAACTTGTTCTTGAAGTTCGACAGCACCGGATCGGCGGTGTGCTTGCCGGCGTCCATCGCGGCGCGGTATTCCTTGACCTTCTCGTCGCCGAAGTCGGCCGGGACCAGGTTCTGCGCGGCCAGCTTGTCGGCGTACAGCTTGCGCGTGCCGGGGTGCTGGGCGATCTTCTTGTACATCAGTGGCTGCGTGACCGCAGGCGTGTCCTGCTCGTTATGGCCCAGCTTGCGGAAGCAGATGATGTCGACCACGACATCCTTCTTGAACTCCATGCGGAAGTCCACCGCCAGCTGCATGGCGTACACCACGGCTTCGGGATCGTCGCCGTTCACGTGCAGCACGGGGGCCTCGATCATCTTGACCACGTCCGTGCAGTACAGCGTCGAACGCGCGTCGCGCGGGTCCGAGGTGGTGAAGCCGATCTGGTTGTTGATGACGATGTGCATGGTGCCGCCCGTGCCATAGCCGCGGGTCTGCGCCAGGTTCAGCGTCTCCATCACCACGCCCTGGCCGGCAAAGGCGGCATCGCCGTGCACTTGCACCGGCAGCACTTCCATGTTGCCGACGGCGCCGCGGCGTTCCTGGCGGGCCTTGGCCGAGCCTTCGACCACCGGGTTGACGATTTCCAGGTGCGACGGATTGAATGCCAGCGACAGGTGGATCGGGCCGCCCTCGGTCGAGACGTCGCTCGAGAAGCCCTTGTGGTACTTGACGTCGCCGGCCGGCAGGTCATCGACGTGCTTGCCTTCGAACTCGGCGAACAGGTCGGCGGGCATCTTGCCCAGGGTGTTGACCAGCACATTCAGGCGGCCGCGGTGGGCCATGCCGATCACGATTTCCTGCACGCCCTTGCTACCGGCATGCTGGATCAGTTCGTCCATGGCGGCGATGAAGCTCTCGCCGCCTTCCAGCGAGAAGCGCTTCTGGCCGACATACTTGGTGTGCAGGAAGCGCTCCAGGCCCTCGGCCGCGGTCAGGCGGTCAAGGATGTGCTTCTTCTTTTCCAGCGTGAACACCGGCTTGGAACGCGTGGTTTCCAGGCGCTCCTGCCACCAGCGCTTCTGCGCCTGGTCGCTCACGTACATGAATTCGAAGCCGATGGTGCCGCAATACGTTTCGCGCAGGTTGTTGAGCAGCTCGCGCAGGCTCATCGACTCCTTGCCGAAGTAGGTATTGCTGGCATTGAAGACGATATCGAGATCGGCTTCGGAAAAACCGTAGAAGGCGGGGTCCAGATCCGGCAGGGGCGGACGCTCCTGGCGCTTGAGCGGGTCCAGGTCGGCCCAGTGCGAACCGATGTTGCGGTAGGCGGCGATCAGTTGGGTGGCAGCGACGCGCTTGCGGCCCATGTCGGAATCGGCCGATGCAACGATGGTGCGGATGGGACCTTGCTTGGCGCGCTCGGCGAACGAGGCAACGATGGGAGCGTGGGGGATATCCCGGCCGTTCGAGCCGTCGACGGCGGGAACGTTCTGCATGGCGTCGAAGTACGCGCGCCAATTGTCGGGAACCGAGGCGGGGTTCTGGAGGTAGGCTTCGTACAGTTCTTCGACATAGGGGGCGTTACCGCCGAAGAGGTACGAATTGCTCTGGTACTGCTGCATCATGGGACGCTCACTTTTCTCCGGGTCTGCCGGAGTTCAGCGGGTTATTCAACCTTCCGCGACACGGCTTGACCGGTTAGCGGATCGCAAACAACTCTTGGGAGCCAGTGGAGGCACTTACGCAAACGGCACCACCAGGGTGCCGCATGTGATGGCCGCCTCACAAGGCGCGAAAGGGCAAGTTGTGCGGGGAAGGACCTTAAGTCTTCACGGCGGTAAGGATAGCACGGATTGCGTTTGATCAATGTGGACTTTTCGCGATACGAAACACAGTCGCGCGACAATTCCAACCACGTTCAGCGAATTCGCCACAGCCGCACAACAATCCGAGTCAGGGGACGATCTGGTCGACGGCGTCGGTGATCACCCCATCGAGCCCCCATTCCAGCAACTGCGCCGCCCGTGCCGGGTCGTTGACGGTGTAGGCCAGCACGCGCAGGCCGGCCGCATGCGCGGTGGCGATCACGCCGGCATCCAGCTCGCGATGGTTGGCATCGAGCGCGACGCAGCCGAGCCGGCGCACCCGCTCCAGCCAGTCACCGGGCAGCTTGTCCAGCAGCAACGCGCGCGGCAGGCCGGGCGCGACACGCGCCGCGGCGGCAAGCGCGTCTTCCGAAAACGAGGACAGCAGCGGCGGCACCTCGGCGCCGTCCCACAGCGACTGGGCATCGATCGCCACGGCGGCGCCGGTGCGCGTCTCGGTGCCGGGCATCGGCTTGACCTCGATATTGACCAGGAAGCCGTTGGCACGGGTGTAGCGCGCGATCGCCGCCAGCGTCGGCACCGGCTCGCCGGCAAAGGCCGGGCCGTGCCAGCTGCCGGCGTCGAGCAGCGCCAGTTCGCCCAGCGTCAGCGCATCCACCCTGCCCTGGCCGCTGGTGGTGCGATCCAGGGTGGCGTCGTGCATCAGCACCGGCTTGCCGTCGGCCGACAGCTTTACGTCGAACTCGAACATGTGGTAGCCAAAGCCGGCGCCGTGGCGGAACGCCGCCAGCGTGTTCTCCGGCGCCAGCTTGCCGGCGCCGCGGTGCGCGATATGGCTGGGATAGCGCCAGGCGTTGTCGGTTGCCGTGGTCATGTCAGGCCTCGATGCGCTTGCCGGTGTCCGGCGCAAAGAAATGCAGGTGCTCGGCCGACGAGGTCACCGGCAGGCGCTCACCGGCGCGCACGCGCGCATGGCTGTCCAGCCGCACCACCACGGCCTGCCCGCCGAGCGAGCCATAGGCGAAGGAGTCCGCGCCCAGCGCCTCGACCACGCGCACATCGACCTCGGCGATCGCCTCATGCGCGGCGCACGGCTCGATATGCTCGGGCCGCAGTCCCAGCAGCGCCTGTTCCGGCAGGTGCAGCCCCATCGGCAGGTGACCCAGCGTGGCGTTGGCGGCTTCGCCCTCCTTCGCCACCACGCGCATCTGCGCGCTGGTGTCGCCGCCGGCGTTGCGCGCCACCGGAATCAGGTTCATCGGCGGCGAGCCGATAAAACCGGCCACGAAGGTGCTGGCCGGCCGTGCATAGACTTCCAGCGGCGTACCGATCTGCTCGACCCGCCCGGCGTTGAGCACCATCATGCGGTCGGCCAGCGTCATGGCCTCGACCTGGTCGTGGGTCACATAGAGGCTGGTGGTGCCCAGGCGCCGGTGCAATTCCTTCAGTTCCAGCCGCATCTGCACGCGCAGCTTGGCGTCGAGGTTGGACAGCGGTTCGTCGAACAGGAATACCGCCGGCTCGCGCACGATGGCGCGGCCCATGGCAACGCGCTGGCGCTGCCCGCCGGAAAGCTGGCGCGGCTTGCGCTCGAGCAGCGGGGCCAGCTCGAGAATGCCGGCGGCGTGGTTGACGCGCTGCGCGATCTCCGCCTTGCCCATGCCGCGGATCTTCAGCCCGTAGGCCATGTTGTCGTACACGCTCATATGCGGATAGAGCGCGTAGTTCTGGAACACCATGGCGATGTCGCGCTCGGCCGGCTCCAGCTGGTTGACCACCTTGTCCCCGATATCGATCTCGCCGCCGGTGATGGTTTCCAGCCCGGCCACCATGCGCAGCAGCGTGGACTTGCCGCAGCCCGAGGGCCCGACGATGACGATGAACTCGCCGTCGGCGATCTCCATGTCGATGCCATGCACGACCTGGGCGCCGCCGGCGTAGGTTTTCTGAACGTTGCGTAGTGACAGTTTTGCCATTGTGTTCCGCTTATTTCTCGGTTTCGACCAGGCCCTTGACGAACCACTTCTGCATCAGCACCACCACCACCGCGGGCGGGATCATCGCCAGCATCACCGTGGCCATCACCAGGTTCCAGTCGGTGGCGGCATCGCCCGAGCGCGAGATCATCTGCGTCACGCCCACCACCACCGGCGTCATCGATTTCTGCGTGGTGATCAGCAGCGGCCACAGGTACTGGTTCCAGCCGTAGATGAACTGGATCACGAACAGCGCGGCGATGCTGGTGCGCGACAGCGGCAGCACCACGTCCCAGAAGAAACGCAGCGGCCCGGCGCCGTCGATGCGCGCCGCTTCGGCGAGTTCATCGGGAATCGTCAGGAAGAACTGGCGGAACAGGAAGGTCGCGGTCGCCGACGCGATGATCGGGATCGTCAGCCCGAAGTAGCTGTCGAGCAGACCCAGGTCCGACACCACCTTGTAGGTCGGCAGGATGCGCACCTCCACCGGCAGCATCAGCGTGATGAAGATCAGCCAGAAGAAGGTCTTGCGCAGTGGGAACTTGAAATAAACGATGGCAAAGGCCGAGATGATCGAGATCGCGATCTTGCCCAGCGCAATGCCGAGCGCCATGATCAGGCTGTTCTTCATCATGGTCGAGACCGGCGACGCGGCCTCGCCCACGCCCTGGAACAGCACGGTGCGATAGTTGTCGATCAGGTGGCTGCCGGGGATCAGCGTCATCGGCGCGTCGAGCACCTCTTCGGCGGTCAGCGTCGAGGCGACGAAGGTCAGGTACACCGGGAACACCACGATGACGATGCCCAGGATCAGCACCGCGTGGGTCAGGAAATCGAGAAAGGGACGACGTTCTACCATGGGCTGTCTCCGTCAGTACTGGACCTTGCGTTCCACGTAGCGGAACTGCACCACGGTCAGCGCGATCACGATCACCATCAGCACCACCGACTGCGCTGCCGAGCCGCCGATGTCCATGCCGCGGAAGCCGTCATGGAAGACCTTGTAGACCAGCGTGTTGGTCGAATTGAACGGTCCGCCGTGCGTGACCGCATCGATGATGGCAAAGGTGTCGAAGAACGCATAGACCACGTTGATCACCATCAGGAAGAAAGTGGTGGGCGACAGCAGCGGAAACACGATCGACCAGAAGCGGCGCCACGGGCCCGCGCCGTCGATGGCGGCGGCCTCGATCAGCGAGCGCGGGATGCTTTGCAGCCCCGCCAGGAAGAACAGGAAGTTGTAGCTGATCTGCTTCCACGCCGCGGCCAGCACCACCAGCAGCAAGGCCTGATTGCCATTGAGCAGGAAGTTCCATTCGACGCCGAGCTTGCGCAGCGCAAACGACACCACCCCCAGGGTCGGGTTGAACATGAACATCCACAGCACGCCCGCGACCGCCGGCGCCACCGCGTACGGCCAGATCAGCAGGGTCTTGTAGCCCACCGCGCCGCGGATCACGCGGTCGGCAAAATAGGCCAGCGCCAGCGCGGTGGTCAGCCCGACCACGGTCACGCCCACGGCAAAGATGGCGGTGACCTGGAACGATTCGACATAGAGCGGGTCGTTCCACAGCATGCGGAAGTTGTCCAGGCCGACGAATTCCAGGTTGATGCCGAAGGCATCCTGCTGCAGCATCGACTGGTACAGGGCCTGCCCGGCGGGCAGGAAGAAGAAGATCAGCGTGATCGCGATCTGCGGCAACACCAGCAGATATGGCAGCCACGGCGAACGGAAAACGACGCGTTTTTCCATGAACGGATTCCGGCGGATGCCGCGGATGGCGGCATCGGACTAGGTACGGATAGGTACAAAGCAGCGGGCGGCACCCGATCGGTGCCGGCCACAAAGCAAGCGGGCGGAGGTTTCGCCGCCGCCCGCCTGTCATGTCAGCCTGCTGGCAAGACCCGGCGCCTTATTCGCGCGCGGTCTTCTGGAAGCGCTCCAGCAAGTCGTTGCCGCGTGCCACAGCCGAATCCAGCGCCGCCTTGGGCTCCTTCTTGCCAGCCCAGACGGCTTCCAGCTCCTCGTCGACCACGGTGCGGATCTGCACCATGTTGCCCAGGCGCACGCCGCGCGACTTGTCGGTGGTCTTGACCACCATCTGCTGCACCGAGACGTCGGCGCCGGGGTTCTTGTCGTAGTAGCCCGACTTCTTGGTGGCCTCGTAGGCGGCCATGGTCACCGGCAGGTAGCCGGTGGCCTGGTGCCAGTCAGACTGGATCTCGGGGCGCGACAGGTAATTGAAGAACTTGGCGACGCCCTTGTACTCTTCAGGCTTCTTGCCGCCCATCACCCACAGCGAGGCGCCGCCGATGATTGTGTTCTGCGGCGCGCCCTGCACGTCCGGGTAGTACGGCAACTGCGCCACCGCGAACGCGAACTTGGCGTTCTTGCGGATATTGGCCAGCGACGCCGACGAACCGGTGAACATGGCGCATTCGCCGTTATAGAACTTGGCCTGCGATTCGGCCTTGCGCCCGCCATAGCTGAAGTAGCCCTTCTTCACCATGTCCTGCAGGTTGGTGATGTGCTTGACGTGCAGCGGGCTGTTGAAGACCAGGCGCGTGTCGGTGCCGCCGAAGCCGTTGTTCTTGGTCGCGTACAGCGTGTTGTGCCAGGCCGAGAAGCTTTCCAGGTGGACCCAGCCTTGCCAGTCGGTGGTATAGGCGCAGTTGGTGCCCGAGGCCTTGAGCTTGGCCGAGTACTGCATCACCTCGGGCCAGGTCTTGGGCGGCTTTTCCGGATCCAGCCCGGCCTTCTTGAAGGCGTCCTTGTTGTAGTAGAACACCGTGGTCGAGCTGTTGAACGGGAACGACAGCATCTCGCCCTTGGACGAGGTGTAGTAGCCGGCCACGGCGGGGATGTAGGCCTTCTGGTCGAACTTCTCGCCGGCGTCCTTCATCACCGTCGACACCGGCTTGATCGCGCCCTTGGCGCTCATCATGGTGGCGGTGCCGACCTCGAACACCTGCAGGATCGCCGGCGCGCCGCCGGCGCGGAAGGCGGCGATGCCCGCCGCCATGGTCTCGTCGTAGTTGCCCTTGTTGACCGGCACCACCTTGTATTCGGACTGGCTGGCGTTGAACTTGTTGGCGATCTCGTTCACCTTGTCGTTCAGCGCGCCCTGCATGGCGTGCCACCACTGGATTTCAACGGCGGCGTGCGCGCTGCCGGCCCCGGTCAGGGCTGCCAGCGCGGCGAGTTTGAGCACGGTACGGGATACGGACATCGGTGGCTCTCCTTGGTCTGTCTGTTGCAGTCAGTCGAAAATCCGACAGCATGTGATTGTTTTGTGACAGCGGCATGTTACGCCCGTCGCACCTGCGCTAGCAAATCAGCAGATTCACCAGTATGGCCGGCCCGCGGCGTTTTGCAGTGCAATAAAAGAACTTGGCAGCAGATCCACGGTTACAATGGCCCGCCATGCAATCTCTGAACAAGCTCTCTAATGCCGCGCTGCGCAACGTGCGCGGCGTGCTGACCGACATCGACGGCACCCTGACCACCGACGGCAGGCTGCCGGCCTCGACTTACCTGGCCCTCGACGGCCTGCGCCGGGCCGGCCTGCATGTAATCCCGGTGACCGGGCGCTGCATCGCGTGGGCCGAGATCCTGACGCGGCTGTGGCCGGTCGATGCCATCATCGGCGAGAACGGCGCGTTCTATTCGCACCTGCACAACGGCCGGCTGCAGACCCGCTTCCTCGACGATGCAGCCACGCGCGCGCGCAACCTCGAGCGCATCCACGCCCTGGGCCAGCGCATCGTGCGCGAGGTGCCCGGCTGCGCGCTGGCTTCCGACCAGGCCTGGCATGCCGCCGACCTGGCCATCGACCATGCCGAGGACGTGGTGCCGCTGCCAGACGACGCCGTCGAGCGCATTGCTGCGCTGATGCGCGAGGCCGGCATGACGGCCACCGTCAGTTCGATCCACGTCAACGGCTGGTTCGGCCAGCATGACAAGCTGTCGATGAGCAAGCTGTGCGTGGCCGAGCTGCTGGGCGAGGACGTCGATGCACGGCGCGACGAATGGCTGTTTATCGGCGACTCGGCCAACGATGCGTCGATGTTTGCGCATTTCCCGCTGTCGGTGGGCGTGGCCAATGTGCGCGATATCCTGCCGCAGTTGCCGGTGCCGCCCGCCTACATCACCGCGGCCGCGGGTGGCGAGGGTTTTGCGGAGATGGCGCAGCGGCTGATCGAAGCGCGCGGCTGAGCCCGCCCCGCAAAAGAAAAAAACCGGCCGGGATATCCCGGCCGGTTTTTTCTTGCCTTGCGCTAACCGTAGCGGCTCAGTCGAAGCCCAGCTCCTGCAGCTTGCGCGTGATGGTATTGCGCCCGATCCCGAGCCGGGTCGCGGCTTCGACGCGGCGGCCGCGGGTAACGCCCAGCGCGGCTTCCAGCACCGCCTTTTCGAACCGGCGCGTCAGCAGGTCCATCACTTCGGGCTGGCCGGCTTCCAGCATGGCGCGCGCCTCGGCGGCGAGCAGGCTTTCCCATCCGGCGGCCGCCGGTGCCTGCACCGGAGCCTGGGCCACCGCTGCGGCCGGCGCGGCGCGGACCGCCGTGGCCGTATCGGCCTCGGCCACCGGCACCGCAAACCCGCCATAGTCGGCAAGTTCCCGGGCGCCCTCATACTCGGCCACGCGCAGGTCGGGCGCGCGCTCCGGCCGCGGGGCATTGACCGGCTCGCTGGTGCCCGCCTCCAGCATCTCGCGCGGCAAGTCCTTGACCTCGATGGTCTGGGCCGGCGCCATCACGGTGAGCCAGTTGCACAGGTTTTCCAGCTGGCGCACGTTGCCCGGGAACGGCAGCGTGCTGACGTAGGCCAGCGCCTCGTCCGACATGCGCTTGGGCTCGACGCCAAGCTCCTTGGCACTCTTCTGCAGGAAATGGCGCGCGAGCAGCGTGATGTCCTCCGGCCGCTCGCGCAGCGGCGGCAGGCGCAGCCGGATCACGTTCAGGCGGTGGAACAAGTCCTCGCGGAACAGCCCTTCCTTGACCCGCAGCTCCAGGTTCTGGTGCGTGGCGGCAATCACGCGCACATTGGCACGCAAGGTGTTGTGACCGCCGACGCGATAGAAGTTGCCGTCGGACAGCACGCGCAGTAGCCGCGTTTGCAAGTCGAACGGCATGTCGCCGATTTCGTCGAGAAACAGCGTGCCACCCTCGGCCTGCTCGAAGCGCCCGCGGCGCATGGTCTGGGCCCCGGTAAAGGCGCCACGCTCGTGGCCGAACAGTTCGGACTCGAGCAGGTCCTTGGGTATCGCCGCGGTATTGAGCGCGATAAACGGGCCGTTGGCGCGCGGGCTGTGCTTGTGCAGCGCGCGCGCGACCAGCTCCTTGCCGGTGCCGGACTCGCCGGTGATCATCACCGTGACGTTCGACTGCGACAGCCGGCCGATGGCGCGGAACACGTCCTGCATCGCCGGCGCCTGGCCGAGGATCTCGGGCGCGTCGACCAGGCGGTCGTCCATCTCTTCCTCGCGCAGGCTTTCTTCCAGCGCGCGGCGGATCAGCTCGACCGCCTTGTCGACATCGAACGGCTTGGCCAGGTATTCGAAGGCGCCGCCCTGGAACGCTGCCACCGCACTGTCCAGGTCCGAGTACGCCGTCATCACGATGACCGGCAGGCCCGGATGCCGCGCCTTGATCGCCTGGAGCAGGTCCAGGCCGGAACCGCCGGGCATGCGGATATCCGATATCAGCACCTGCGGCTGGTCTTCCTCGAGCGCGGCCAGCGCGTCCCGCACATTGGTGAAGCTGCGCGAGAGCAGGCTTTCACGGGCGAGGGCCTTTTCCAGGACCCAGCGGATTGATTGATCGTCGTCGACTATCCAGATCGGCTTCATGTGCGTCGCTTGTCTGCTCGGTGTCAGTTGGTCTTCCGCATGCCCTGGCCACGTCGGTGCACGCGCTTGCGGACGCCGGCAAAGGCTAGTGCAGCGGCAGCAGGATACGGAAGTCGGTACAGCCCGGCCTGCTCTCGCATTCGATCAAGCCCTCGTGCTGCTGCACGAAGGTTTGAGCGAGTGTGAGACCCAGTCCGCTGCCGCCATCCCTGCCCGATACCAGCGGATAGAAGATGCGTTCGCGGATGTCTTCGGGGATTCCCGGGCCGTTGTCGATCACATGCAAGTCCAATGCCAGCTTGAACAGGCGCTTGGCAATGGTGACCTGGCGCGCGATGCGCGTGCGCAGCACGATCTGCGCGTCGCCGCGCGCGATGCGCTCCGCCAGCGCCTGCGCGGCGTTGTGGACGATGTTGAGCACGGCCTGGATCAGCTGCTCCATGTCGCCCTGCAATTCGGGCAGGCTGGCATCGTAGTCGCGCACGATCTCCAGCCCGTTGGGGAACTCGGCCAGCACCACCGAGCGCACGCGCTCGAGCACCTCGTGGATATTCAGGCTCGATACGATATGCGGATGCCGGTGCGGCTCCAGCAGCCGGTCGACCAGCGTCTGCAGCCGGTCCGACTCCTTGATGATGACCTGGGTGTATTCGCGCAGCGAGCGCTCGGGCAGCTCGAACTCCAGCAGCTGCGCCGCGCCCCGGATGCCCCCGAGCGGGTTCTTGATCTCGTGGGCGAGGTTGCGGATCAGCTCCTTGTTGGCCGAGGTCAGGTCCAGGATGCGCTCTTCGCGGTCGCTGCGCACCTTTTGCTCGTTGGGCAGGATCTCGACCACCACGGTGTCGCCGACCGCCTCGAGCGCGGCGATCACCACGTGCACATGAATCGGTTCCTGCAGCGGCGGATGCAGGATCAGGTCCTGCCGGCGCACGTCGAATTGCCGCGTCACCACGGTGTCGAGCATGTTGTGCAGCTCGTCCGATTTGCCGAACAGGTCGGGCAGCGTCAGCTCGACCATGCCCTTGCGCGACACGCCGAAGGTGGCCTCGGCGGCCGGATTCGCGTACACCACGCGCAGCCCCGGCTGGCGCACCAGCAGCACCGGGTTGGCAACCACGTCGAGGCCGGCATGGAATGCCGCCGCGCCGATGCTGAGCACGCGCGCGCCGGTTTCGGGCGATGCCGGGTCCGCCGCGGGCGGCTCGGCCCGCGCGCCATCGGCACTGCCGGCCTTGCGTGACACTCCGCGAATCAGGCGACGCATAAGACTAGTCCTTCAGGTTGCCGAGCTCGCGCCGCAGCGACGCCGCGTTGGCCTCGCTGCGGGCGATGTCGTCGCGCAGCGCCGCGGTGCGGTCGAGGTATTTCTGGTAGTTGCGCTCATTGCCCTGGCGCTCCGGCTGGCCGTTGTTGTATTCGGCACGCAGCCCCTGCAGCTTGGCCTCCTCGGCCTGCAGCTCCTGCGTCAGCACGGTGCGGCGCTCGCTGTCGCGGCTGCGCTGGGTGGCGCTGTCCACGCGCGGGAAGCCGGTGCTGCCGGCGGTGGCGGCCCCGCTACCGGCGTTGCTGGCGGCACTCCTGGCTGGCGCGGCAATGCGTCCGCCCGGCACGGTCACGACCTCGGGCAGGTTCAGCTTCTTGCAGCCCTTGCCGGCATTGCCGTTGCGGTACTCCGGCACGCCGTTGGGCCCGGTGCAGACATAGACATCCGAGGACTGCGCCAGCGACGGCCCGGCCCACGCGCCCAGCACCAACGCCGCGGCGCTCACCAGAACGGGGAATCGGCGTCGGCTTTGGTGCACGGAACGGGGCATGGCATGAATCCGGCGGGCCGTGCGTGAAGAGGCATCCATGGGCATGGCGTCAGTTAGAACGGGGGTGGATCGGGACAAAATCGGATGCCCCATTCTAGCGAGCAAAGCAAAAAGGGACAGCCGAAGCCGCCCCCTTGTGGTGCAACTGTTGCCCGGTCACAACCTGGGTCATGGCCGGGCACGGGCTGCTTACAGCGAGTAGTACATCTCGAACTCGACCGGGTGCGTGGTCATGCGGAAACGCGTGACTTCTTCCATCTTCAGTTCGATGTAGGCATCGATCATCGAATTCGAGAACACGCCGCCACGGGTCAGGAACTCGCGGTCGTTGTCCAGGTACTCGAGTGCCTGGTCCAGGCTCGAGCAGACGGTCGGGATCTTGGCGTCCTCTTCCGGCGGCAGATCGTACAGGTTCTTGTCGGCGGCTTCGCCCGGGTGGATCTTGTTCATCACGCCATCCAGGCCGGCCATCAGCAGCGCCGAGAAACCCAGGTACGGGTTCATCAGCGGATCCGGGAAGCGGGTCTCGATGCGGCGGCCCTTCGGGTTGGCCACATACGGGATGCGGATCGAAGCCGAACGGTTGCGCGCCGAGTAGGCCAGCTTGACCGGAGCTTCGAAGCCCGGCACCAGGCGCTTGTACGAGTTCGTGCCCGGGTTGGTGATGGCGTTCAGGGCACGGGCGTGCTTGATGATGCCGCCGATGTAGTACAGCGCGAATTCCGACAGGCCGGCGTAGCCGTTGCCCGCGAACAGGTTCTGGCCGTCCTTCCACACCGACTGGTGCACGTGCATGCCCGAGCCGTTGTCGCCGACGATGGGCTTCGGCATGAAGGTGGCGGTCTTGCCGTAGGTGTGGGCCACGTTCTGGATCACGTACTTCTGCAGCTGGGTCCAGTCGGCGCGCTGCACCAGCGTGCTGAACTTGGTGCCGATTTCGTTCTGGCCCTGGCCCGCCACTTCGTGGTGGTGGACTTCAACCGGAATGCCCAGCGATTCCAGGATCAGGCACATTTCCGAACGCATGTCCTGGAAGGTGTCGATCGGGGCAACCGGGAAGTAGCCGCCCTTCTTGCCCGGACGGTGGCCGCTGTTGCCGTGCTCGAATTCCTTGGCCGACGACCACGGGGCTTCTTCGGAGTGGATCTTGACGAAGCAGCCCTGCATGTCGACGTTCCAGGTCACGCCGTCGAAGATAAAGAACTCGGGCTCCGGGCCGAAGAAGGCGGTGTCGCCCAGGCCGGTGCTCTTCAGGTAGGCTTCGGCGCGCTTGGCGATGGAACGCGGGTCGCGGTCGTAGCCCTTGCCGTCCGACGGCTCGATCACGTCGCACGACAGCACCAGCGTCGGCTCTTCGTAGAACGGGTCGATGTGGGCCGTGTTCGAATCCGGCATCAGCAGCATGTCCGAAGCTTCGATACCCTTCCAGCCGGCGATCGACGAGCCGTCGAAAGCGTGGCCGCTCTCGAACTTGTCTTCATCGAAGTGCGACACGGGCACGGACACGTGTTGCTCCTTGCCTTTGGTATCGGTGAAGCGGAAATCGACGAACTTGACGTCGTTTTCCTTCACCAGCTTCATCACGTCTGCAACGCTGTGGGCCATGCCAATCTCCTGGGTATTCGGCAAATGTCTGTGAAAGCCAATTCTTGGGACTGTCGCCAGCGGCGCCGCTGCATCGTTGCCGCGCCTGACTGGCCTCGCCGCGAAAGGACGTCGGATGTTAGCAGAAAGCGTGCCAACCAAACGTCCCACGCGGCGCCGGGCCCGAAAATTGTGCAACTCCGGCGAATCGCGCACCATGCTGGCCGGCAGCGAAAACGCCAGCCGGCAAGCGGGGCGGCCATGTGGCGCTACCACGACACGCACAACCTCGGTTGCCAGCGTCATGGAACACCATCATGGTGCAAACATCAAGGAGCAGCACCGTCTTAGTGCATCCGCACCAAAATCGATCGCCGTTGCCCTGTGCCGGCCCTGTGGCAGCGCTTTACGGACCCTTCCGGCCAGCGCAGCCACCGCCCCGCAACCGCGGCGCTATAGAATAACGGGTTGCGGCCCTTGCGCCACGATTCCACCCATTCAATTTGTCACGCCGATGACCACCCGAGACGATCTTCTCCAGGCCGCCCGCCAGCGCCAGGAACAAAACCAGTTGCCGTACTTCGGCGCACTGTCGCCGCAGGAAGCCTATGCCCTGCTGCAGAACGACCCTTCCGCCGTGCTGGTGGACGTGCGCACGCAGGCCGAGCTGGACTGGGTCGGCGGCGTCGACGTGCCCGACGCGCAGTTCGCCCATGTCGAATGGATGTCCTACCCGGGCGGCGCGCAGAACGCGCGCTTTATCGAGGAATTGCGCGCACGCGTGCCGTCCGACGTGCCGGTGCTGTTCCTGTGCCGCAGCGCGGCGCGCTCCAAGCATGCGGCGCGAGTGGCCACCGAAGCCGGCTACCACTTCGCGATGGATGTGCTCGAAGGTTTCGAGGGCAACCGCGACGATCACCACCACCGCAAGACCGTCGAGGGCTGGTGCGTGCGCGGCCTGCCCTGGCATGGCGCCTGATTCCGCCCGCACCTGATGCAAAGGGGGCAGCCAAGCTGCCCCTTCTCTTTTGGCCTGCCGGAACGTCTAGGCCGGTGCCGCCTGCCGCGGCGGCTGCTCCACGGTCTCGTACCCCATCGCCTGCACCCCTTCGAGCAGCATCGCATAGGCCGGGGCCACCAGCTCGGCCGGGCCCTTGACGCCCAGGTCGATATGGCGGCGCGCGAAGCGGTCGCCTCGCTGCACGTCGCCGACCGACGGCAGGCTGAACACGCGGATGCCCGGATGCGCCGCCTCGACCTTCTCCATCAGCGGGGTCAGCGTGGACTCCGGCGCCTCGAACACGTAGAAGGCCCGCTCCTGCTGCGTTATCTGGTGGAACAGGTGCGCATAATCGTGGTCCAGCACCCACTCCATCATCGGCCACGCCATCACCGGGAAGCCCGGCATGAAGTGATGGTGGCCCACCGAGAAGCCGGGGATGCGGTTGTAGCTGTTGGGGATGATGCGCGCGCCCTCGGGGAACTCGCCCATCTTGAAGCGGTGCTGATTCTCCGGCAGGGTCAGGTCGCCCTTTACCGGATCGCCGCCGGCGGTCTCGGCGATGCGCAGCGCGATCAGTTCGCGCGCCTCGGGATGCAGCACCAGCGGCACGCCCAGCGCCGCGGCCGCGCACTGGCGCGTGTGGTCGTCCGGCGTGGCGCCGATGCCGCCGGTGCAGAACACCACGTCGGGGCCGGACAGCGTGCGCCGCAGCGTGGCGGTGATGCGCGCGCGGTCGTCGCCGACGTATTCGGCCCAGTCCAGCGCCAGGCCCCGCGCACCCAGCAGTTCGATGGTGCGGCGCAGGTGCTTGTCTTCGCGCCGCCCGGACAGAATCTCGTCGCCAATGACGATCAGGCCGAAACCCATATTGCCCTCGCTTCAGGAGTTTTCGATGCGGCGCACGTCGTGCGGCGCCAGGTCGATGACATCGCCGCCCGCCGACGGGGCAGCGGGAGGACGGGCCGGCACGGCGGCGCGCTCGGCCCGCAACTGCGCCAGCGCGCGCAGGCAGAAATGGCCGAACCACAGCGCCGAGAAAATAAAGATCAGCACATAGAGCCACAGCGTACCGGCCAGCACGAAGGGGAACAGGAAGATCACCGCCGCCGACGACACCCACAGTATCGTCGGCGCCGAGCCCAGCAGCCCCACCGCCACCCCGATCACCAGCAGCGGCGTGCGGTGGCGCCGCACCAGGGTCTTGCGCTCTTCGGCGCTGGCATGGTCGGCAAGCGCGTCATACGTCATCACGCGGTAGGTCAGCCAGCCCCACAGCACCGGCGGAATCAGCGCAAAGAACGGCGGAATCAGCCACAGCGGCAGCGTCACCAGCACCAGCGACAGGAACACCACGGTGCTGCCCAGCGAATGGAACACGCTGCCCAGCACGCTGCCGCCGTGGGACTTGGCCAGGTCCGGGTAGCTGCGCTCCAGATGGCGCACCACCGCGGGCACCGAGAACACGCCGATAAACATCAGCATCGACGCGATCACCAGCGGGATCGCCAGCGCCGCCACGAACAGCGGCGCCACCACCGAGCGCAACGATTGCAGCCCGAACCAGTCGAGCGCGCTGTAGATCCAGCTGGTCAGTACCGAGGTTTCCAGGAAGCTGCGCGTGGCGCCCATGATGGGGTCCCAGCCCCACCAGAGCAGCCCGCCCCAAAGCAGCGTGGCCAGGACGAATGGCAGCACGGTCAGCATCAGCATGCGCGGATGCAGCTGGCTGACCAGCGCGCGGCCAAACGAGCGGAAGATATCGTTCATGCGGTCGAAGGCAAAACAGGAAAGTCGCGGGGAGCCGGCCAGGTCAGCGGCGTGACGTGCCGGCGGCAACCCGGAACACTAGCATACGCCGCTTGCCGCCATGGCGCGGCGGCGACCGCCGCGGCTGGAGGATGGCCTCGAATGCGCCGCCAGCGCCGCTGTGCGCAGCGCTGGCGCAGTAATTAACGCAGCCGCAGCAGCCGCTTGATGCCGTACCACTGGTGGGCCAGGAAGCCCGCGCCGTAATCGTGGCCCTTGCCCACCGGCGGCGGCAGCTGGTCGCGGATGCCGGTGGGATGGTAGGTCTCGGTGAAGACCGCAGTGCCGAACAGCATGTCCCACCAGGGAAAGATCACGCCGTAGTTGCAGCCGCCCAGCTTTGCCGGCGCACCGTCGGCTTCATGGCCGATGCCGACCGCGTGGTGGGTGCGGTGGAAGCGCGGCGAAATCAGCAGCCGCTCGCCGAGGGTGCCGAAGTGCAGCCGCAGGTTGGCATGCTGCAGGCTCTGCAGCAGCTGCGACAGCGCCACCAGCAGCACATACTGCGATGGCTCCACGCCCACCCCCAGCGCCACCAGCGCAAACACCAGGTCGCGCAGCATGTCGTCGAGCAGGTGGTTGCGGTTGTCGCTCCACAGCGTCATCTGGCGCTGGCTGTGGTGCACCGCATGCAGGTGCCACCACCAGCGGAACGAGTGCGACAGCCGGTGGTACCAGTAATCGAGCAGGTCGAACAGCAGCAGGTAGACAAAGAAGCTGACCAGCGGCACCGAGGTCACGCCCGGCCACCAGTCTTCCACATTGATGCGGTGCCACCCCATCAGCCGCAGGTGGCCTTCGAGCGCGTCGGTCAGCGGCGCCAGCAGGAAGAACATCGCCAGCCGGAACAGGCCGAGGCGGTGGATCACGGTGTAGAGGATGTCGGTGCGGATCGCGGCCCGGTCGGCCACGTCCTCGACCGGGCGCCATTTCTCCAGAGGCCCGAGGATCAGCGCCATCACCGCGATCTGCACCAGCCCCACCAGCAGCCATTCGGTGCCGGTGAAGGCTTCCTCGGCATAGCGGCCGAAGCCCAGGTCATAGACCACCGGCAGCACCACGTCCTGGAACAGCATGCCTTCGATCTGGCCGATCCAGCCGTTCAGAGTCTCCCACATCAGCGTGCGCCCTCCTGTGTTCCGATGGGCCGCGCGATCCAGTCGCGATAGGCCGGGTGTTCGCGCAGCGTGGCGAAGCAGAAGCCCTTGCGTTCCAGGCCGGTGAGCAGCGGCTCGAGCACGGCCGGCGCCCAGGGATCCTGGCGCGACCAGATGCCGAGGTGCGCCATGGCGATGTCGCCGTCGCGCAGGCTGGCCAGCGCGCGCTGCAGCAGCTGGGCATTGGGATAGCGCTGCGACGACAGCTCATCGCCCAGGAAGCCCGCCGGCGCCCAGCCGACATGCCGGTAGCCGCATTGCTCGGCCCACTGCAGCGTCTGCGGCGCGGTGCGGCCGCCCGGGGCGCGCCACAGCGGCACCATGTCGGCTCCGGTCATGGCACGCAGCGCCTCGGCGCTGCGCCGCAATTCCTTGCAGAAGCCGGCCTGGTCCATCGCCACGTCCTGGCCCGCGCGCGCGCCGAACTGCGGTCGCATGGTCACCTGGCCGGCGCGCACGCTGCGCAGGTAGACATGGTCGAAGGTATGCGTGCCGAAGGCGTGGCCGTCGGCCACCAGCGACTTCCAGTAAGGGGCCCACGACGGGTCGAGCGAACTGTCCTTGCGCACCGTCGGCTCGTTGGCCAGGAAGAAGGTGGCGCGGATCTGGTGGCGGCGCAGGGTGTCGGCGATCAGCTGCGCCTGGCTCATGCTGCCGGTGTCGAAGGTCAGGTAGAGCGTGCCCGCCGGGCAGGCCCTGGCGGCCGGCGCGGCAGCCGCCTGCTGCGCCAGCGGCAGGCCGAACGCCAGCACCAGCGCGGCCAGCCCCTTGTTGATCGTTGCGGAGCGCAATGCCCTGATCCGTGCCATGGTCCCTGCCCTGCCCGCTTTGCGTCAGTACAGCGGCGCGCGCGTGCGGAAATAGATGCCGTGCGGCGAGCGACCGACCCGCACGGTCTTGACCAGCTTGCGGCTGGCGACGTCGACCAGCCCGACCGAGCGCGCCCAACGGAAGGTCACCCACAGGGTCTTGCCGTCGGCGGTCAGCTCCATGTCGTCCGGGCCCGGCGGCAGGCCGGTGATGTCGCCGACCTTGCTCAGCGTTTGCTGGTCGATGATGCTGATGCTGCCGGTGACACGGTTGCTGAGGAACAGGTGGCGCCGGTCGCCGACGGCGCGGAAGTTGTGCGCGCCCTTGCCGGTCTGGATCTGCTTGACCACGGTGCGGGTGCGCCAGTCGATCACGGCCACGTAGTCGGCCCCGGTCATGCCGACCAGCAGGTATTTCTGGTCCGGCGTGACCCAGATCCCCGCCGGCGCCGAACCGGTTTCCATGCGCCACATCACGTTCTGCGTGACCAGGTCGATGGCGGCCACTTCGTTGGAGTCCTGCAGCGTGATGAAGGCGATGCGGCTGTCGGCGGTAAAGGCGATATGGCTGGGGGTCTTGGCCAGCGGATACTGCTTGGCCAGCTTCAGCGCCTTGCCGTCCCAGCGGTACACGTCGACGCGGTCGAGCCGGTTACCGGTCGCGACAAACCACTTCTGATCCGGCGAGAAGCCGATCTGGTACGGGTCGTCGACATTGGGCACGCGCTGCTGGACCTTGCCCGTGACTGGGTCCAGGAAGACCAGGTCGTTGCCGACCGCATTGGCAACGATCAGCGACTTGTCGTCCGGCGTGGCGATCAGGTGGTGGGGCTCCTTGCCGATCGGGAAAGTCTCGAGCACCTTCTGTGTGTCCTTGTCGATCAGCGTGACGGTGGCATCACCCGAATTGAGGATCACCACCACCTCCGCCCGAGCCGGCACCGCCATCAGGCCCAGCGCGAACGCGCCCACCGTGATCCCACCAGCCACCCACCGCCGCAATGCGAACATAAGACCCGCTACCAGAAGAACTGAATCGGCGATTCTAACGTTTGGCCGGCTAATTCCGCTGACGTCGCGCCCGGCGGCAGACAAGTATTTGGCAGATTGTTGCGCCGGCACGACCATTTACCGCCATGCCGGCGCGCGATCCTCAGCGCTGCATCGATTCCCACACCTTCTGCAGCCGCTTGACCGACATCGGCACCGGCGTGCGCAGCTCCTGGGCGAACAGGGCGATGCGCAGTTCTTCCAGCATCCAGCGGAATTCCTCCAGCCGCGCATCCTCGCCGCCGCGGCCCTGGGTGCGCAGCTGCTTCTCGGCCCGCTGCCACTGCTGCACCAGCGGCGCCATCTCCCGCAGGCGCTGGCTGTCGCGGGCCGGATCGCCCTTGAGCTTGTCGACGCGCATGGCGATGCCCTTCAGGTAGCGCGGGAAATGGACCAGCTGCGTGTACGGGGTTTCGTCGATAAAGCGCTTGCCCATCAGCCGGCCGAGCTGGGCCTCCATGTCCGCATAGGCGCCGGGAAACGGCTTGGCCTGCAGCAGCTTGCGCGGCAGCCCGGCGTATTCGGCCAGGATGGCGCCCGCGAGCCGCGCGATTTCCTGCGCCAGCAGCGACAGCCGGGTACGGCCCTCGTCCTTGCGCGCGTTGAACTCGGCATCGTTGCGCGGCAGCGGCGCCTGCATGCAGGCGCGTTCCAGCGCCAGCATCACGATCTGCTCGCGCAGCATCTCCTGCGTGCCCAGCGTCATGTACTGCATCGCCATCTGCTGCAGCCCCGGGATGTTCTTCTCGATGAACTTGACCTGCTCGCGCAGCTGCAGCGCGAACAGCCGGCGCAGCCCCAGGTGGTGGATGCGGGCCGCTTCCTGCGGGTCGTCGAAGACTTCGACGTCGCAATGCGTGCCGCGGTCGACCAGCGCCGGATAGCCGAACAGGGTCTGGCTGCCCTTGCGGATCTCGAGCAGTTCCGGCAGTTCGCCGAAGCTCCAGCCGGTCAGGCCCTCGTACTTGCCAGGTTCGGCCGCGGCCAGCGCCGGCGCCTGTTCCGGGGCATGTGTGGCGGCCTGGGCCGCTGCCTGCGCGGCCACGCGCTGGAACGACTGCTGCGCCTGCCCGCCCAGCTCGGCGCGCAGCTGGGCCAGGTTGCGGCCCATGTCGAGCTGGCGCCCGTGCTCGTCGATCACCTTGAAGTTCATCGCGTGGTGCGCGGGCAGCGTTTCCAGCTTGAAGTCGGCACGCCGGACCATGGTGCCGGTCTGCTCGCGGATATCGGCGATCAGCACGTCCAGCAGCTCGCCTTCGCCAAAGGGCTGGCGCGCGACGAAGCCGGCGGCATAGTCCGGCAGCGGCACGCAGTGGCGGCGCAGCTTCTGCGGCAGCGACTTGAGCAGCAGGTGCACCTTCTCCTTGATCATGCCCGGCACCAGCCAGTCGGCGCGCTCGGGGCGCACCTGGTTGAGCGCATACAGCGGCACGGTCAGGGTCACGCCGTCGCGGTGGCTGCCTGGCTCGAAGTGGTAGGTCAGGCCCATGTCCACGCCGGCCACGGCCATGGTCTTGGGAAACAGGTCGGTGGTGATGCCGGCGGCCTCGTGCCGCATCAGCTCGTCGCGGTTCAGGTACAGCAGCTTGCGGTCTTGCGCGCTCTCGGCCTGGTACCACTGCTCGAACGCGGCCTGCTGGCAGATGTCGGCGGGGATGGCGCGGTCGTAAAAGGCGTAGATCAGCTCATCGTCGACCAGCACGTCCTGGCGCCGCGACTTGTGCTCCAGGTTCTCGATCTCGCGCACCAGGCGCTGGTTGTGCGCGTAGAACGGCAGGCGCGTGTCGAACTCGCCCTCGACCAGCGCGCGGCGGATAAACAGCTCGCGCGCCTCGCGCGGGTTCATCGGGCCGTAGTGCACGCGGCGGTGCTGGTAGACCACCAGCCCGTACAGCGTGGCGCGCTCCAGCGCCAGCACCTGGCCGGCCTTCTTCTCCCAGTGCGGATCGCTCCAGCTGATCTTGAGCAGGTGGCGGCCCACCTGCTCGAGCCATTCGGGCTCGATGCGCGCCAGCGTGCGCGCGAACAGCCGGCTGGTCTCGACCAGCTCGGCCGCGACCACCCAGCGCCCGACCTTGCGCGCGATCAGCGAGCCCGGCCATAGGTGGAACTTGATGCCGCGCGCGCCGAGGTATTCGCGGCCCTTGCCGTCGCCGTCCTCGATGCGGCAGCCGACGTTGCCGAGCAGGCCGGTCAGCAGCGCCTTGTGCACCTGCTCGTAGGTCGGCTCGCTGTCGTTCAGGCGCCAGCCCTGCTCGGTCACCGTGGTCAGCAGTTGGGAATGCACGTCGCGCCATTCGCGCAGCCGCAGGTGCGACAGGAAGTGCGCGCGGCACTGGTCCTGCAGCTGGCGGTTGGACTTCTTGTGCGCGACCGCGTCCTCGAACCACTTCCACAGCCTGACCCAGCCAAGGAACTCGGACTTCTCGTCCATGAACTTGCGGTGGGCCTGGTCGGCGGCTTCCTGCGCTTCCTGCGGGCGGTCGCGCGGGTCCTGCACCGACAGCGCGCTGGCGATGATCAGCACCTCGCGCAGGCACTGGTGCTCGCGCGCGGCCAGGATCATGCGCGCCACGCGCGGGTCGAGCGGCAGCTTGGCCAGCTGGCGGCCGATGCCGGTCAGCTGGTTGGCGTCGTCGACCGCGCCCAGCTCCTGCAGCAGCTGGTAGCCGTCGGCGACCGCGCGGCCCAGCGGCGGCTCGATGAACGGGAACGACTCGATATCGGTCAGCCGCAGCGCCTTCATGCGCAGGATCACCGCGGCCAGCGACGAGCGCAGGATCTCCGGGTCGGTAAAGCGCGGCCGGCCGGTGAAGTCGGACTCCTCGTACAGCCGGATGCAAACCCCGTTGGCGACCCGGCCGCAGCGGCCGGCGCGCTGGTTGGCGGCGGCCTGCGAGATCGCCTCGACCTGCAGCTGCTCGACCTTGTTGCGGTACGAATAGCGCTTGACGCGCGCCAGCCCGGTATCGACTACGTAGCGGATGCCCGGCACCGTCAGCGAGGTTTCGGCAACGTTGGTCGCCAGCACGATGCGGCGCGCATTCGACGGCCTGAACACCCGCTCCTGCTCCTGCACCGACAGCCGCGCGAATAGCGGCAGGATCTCGGTATGCGGCGGGTGGTGCTTGCGCAGCGCCTCGGCTGCCTCGCGGATCTCGCGCTCGCCGGGCAGGAACACCAGCACGTCGCCGGGGCCGGCGCGGCACAGCTCGTCGACGGCATCGACGATGCCGTCGTACAGGTCGCGCTCGCGCGCCTGCGGGCTGCGCGGCGCGCCCGCGGCGGGCGCGTCGTCGGCGATCGGGCGGTAGCGCACCTCCACCGGGTACAGCCGGCCGCTGACCTCGATCACAGGCGCCGGCTTGTCGCCCGTGGCGAAATGCTGGGCAAAGCGCTGCGCGTCGATGGTGGCCGAGGTGATGATCACCTTCAGGTCGGGCCGCTTCGGCAGGATCTGGCGCAGGTAGCCGATCAGGAAGTCGATGTTGAGGCTGCGCTCGTGCGCCTCGTCGATGATCAGCGTGTCGTAGGCGCGCAGCAGCGGGTCGTTCTGGGTTTCGGCGAGCAGGATGCCGTCGGTCATCAGCTTGACCGACGCGCCCGACGACATGGTGTCGTTGAAGCGCACCTGGTAGCCCACGTGCTCGCCCAAGGGCGTGCCCAGTTCCTGCGCGATCCGCTTGGCGGTCGAGGTGGCCGCGATGCGCCGCGGCTGGGTGTGGCCGATCAGCCCCCCGCCGTCGCGGCCGGGGCCGCGTCCGATCGACAGGCAGATCTTGGGGAGCTGCGTGGTCTTGCCGGAACCGGTCTCGCCAGAAACGATCACCACCTGGTTGGCCATCAGCGCCGCGGCGATCTCGTCGCGGCGGGCCGATACCGGCAGGGCTTCGGGGAAGGTGATCGGCGGCAGCGGGTTGGCCTGGCGCGGGGGCCGCGGCGGCCGCGCGCCACGAGGCTGGCGCGGGCCGCCCTCAGTGGCGGGCCGCGCACCGGCCGGCCTTGCCGGACCGGCCTGCTGCGGCCGGGCCGGGCCGGGCGCCGGGCGGGACTGGGCGGGGGAAACGGGCTGACCGGCACCGGCGCGCTGGCGCGGCGCCGCCGGTGGTTTGGGCTTGACGGGGCGTTGTTCTGACATTGGCCGGGATTATAATCCGCGGCATGAACGCCAGAACCGACGCGCCGCAGACGGCGCCTGCCTCCGCTCCCACCGCCCCGGCCGCGCCGGCACAGGCGGAGCCGTCCGCCGCGGCCGAGCTCCCCGCCCCCGCCCCGACCTCCCCCGTGCCGGTCACGGCCGATCCCGATCGCAGCGGCCCCGACCACCAGCAGTTCGTCGACTGGCTGCGCATGGTGGCGCCGTATATCCATGCCTTCCGCGGCAAGACCTTCGTGATCGCCTTTGCCGGCGAACTGGTCAAGTCGGGCGTGCTCAATGCACTCGTCAACGACGTCGCGCTGCTGCACGCCATGGGCATGCAGATCGTGCTGGTGCACGGCTCGCGTCCGCAGGTGGAAGAGCAGCTGGCGCTGCGCCATGTCGAATCGCAGTTCGTCGACGGCGTGCGCGTCACCGACAACGCCGCGCTCGAATGCGCCAAGGAAGCCGCCGGCGAACTGCGCCTGGACATCGAGGCCGCGTTCAGCCAGGGCCTGCCCAACACGCCGATGGCCGGCGCCCAGCTGTCGGTGATCTCCGGCAACTTCGTCACCGCGCGCCCGGTCGGCATCGTCCATGGCACCGACTACCAGCACACCGGGCTGGTGCGCAAGATCGACGCCGAGTCCGTGCGCATGTCGCTGTCGCACGGCAAGGTGGTGCTGCTGTCGCCGCTGGGCTTCTCGCCCACCGGCCAGGCTTTCAACCTGTCGATGGAAGACGTGGCCAGCGCCACCGCCACCGCGCTCAAGGCCGACAAGCTGATCTTCATCACCGAGGTGCCGGGCGTGCCCGACCCGGTCGGCAAGATGATGCAGGAAATGTCGCTGCGCACCGCGGTGGAGCGGCTGCAGAACAACCACCTGCCGCCCGACGTCGCCAACTACCTGCAGCACCTGGTCAAGGCGCTCAAGGGCGGCGTGCCGCGCGCACACCTGATCCCCTATTCGCTCGACGGCGCGGTGCTGCTGGAACTGTTCCTGCACGACGGCGTCGGCACCATGCTGTCCGACACCGACCTGGAAAGCCTGCGCGAGGCCACGCTGGACGACGTCGGCGGCATCGTGCAGCTGATCGCGCCGCTCGAGCAGGACGGCACGCTGGTGCCGCGCGGGCGCCACCTGATCGAGCGCGATATCGGGAACTTCTCGGTGATCGAGCACGACGGCGTGCTGTTCGGCTGTGCCGCGCTGTACGACTATCCGCGCGAGAACATGGGCGAGATGGCGTGCCTGACGGTATCGCCCGAGGCCCAGGGCACCGGCGACGGCGAGCGCCTGCTCAAGCGCATCGAGCGCCGCGCCCGCGCGCTGGGGCTGGAGCGGCTGTTCGTGCTCACCACCCGCACCGAGCACTGGTTCCTCAAGCGCGGTTTCGTCCACGCCACGGTCGACGACCTGCCCGAGGACAAGCGCAAGCTCTACAACTGGCAGCGCAAGTCGATGGTGCTGATGAAAAAGCTGTGACGGCGTAGGGACAATCGCCGCCGCGCCGCGGCCGGCCGCCCTGCTTGGCTACAATAGCGCCAGCGCCGAAGCTCTCACGAACATACCAAGGAGTCCCCATGGCCCGCACGGTCCATTGCATCAAGCTGAACAAGGAAGCCGAAGGTCTCGACTTCCCGCCGCTGCCCGGCGAACTGGGCAAGAAGATCTGGCAGAGCGTGTCGAAGGAAGCCTGGGCCGGCTGGCTCAAGCACCAGACCATGCTGATCAACGAAAACCGCCTGAACATGGCCGATGCGCGTGCGCGCCAGTACCTGCTCAAGCAGACCGAGAAGTACTTCTTCGGCGAAGGCGCCGACCAGGCCCAGGGCTACGTGCCGCCGCAGTCCTGAGCCGGTCTTGCGATCATGAAAAATGGGGTGCCTCGGGCACCCCATTTTGCTAATTGGCTGACCCTGCGCCGGGCCGCGCGTTCAGTAGTCCGTGCGCTGCACGCCTTCGCCGGTGCCGAGCAGCAGCACGTCGGCGCCGCGCAGCGCGAACAGGCCCACCGTGACTACACCGGGCACCTGGTTGACGGTCTGCTCCAGGCCGCGCGGGTCGTCGATCTTCAGGCCGGCCACGTCGAGGATCACATTGCCGTTGTCGGTCTTGTAGATGCCGCCCTCCTTGGTCATGCGCAGGCGCGGCTGGCCGCCAAGGGCCTGCAGCTTGCGGGCCACCGCGGCACGTGCCATCGGCACCACTTCGACCGGCAGCGGGAAATTGCCCATGGTCTGGACCAGCTTGCTGCCATCGGCGATGCAGACAAAGCGCTTCGCTACCGACGCGACGATCTTCTCGCGTGTCAGCGCCCCGCCGCCGCCCTTGATCATGGCGCCGCTGGCATCGATCTCGTCCGCGCCATCGACGTACACCGGGATCTCGTCGACCTCGTTCAGGTCCAGCACCTTGAAGCCGTGCTGCTGCAGGCGCCGCGTGGAGGCCTCAGAGCTGGACACCGCCCCCGCGAAGCGCTCCTTGAACGCCGCCACGGCGTCGATGAATAGGTTGGCGGTGGAGCCGGTGCCCACGCCGAGCACGGCCCCTTCCGGCACTTCCTGCTTCACGTAGTCGGCGGCGGCTTGCGCGACCAGCGCCTTGAGTTCATCCTGAGTCATGACAACAGCCAGATTGCGTTGGGGAAAAGGCGTAGTGTAGCGGATTGCAGCGGGGCGACGCGTGGGTGGCCGCGACCCCGCAGGTACAATGAACCGCAGCGGTGCCGCACGCGCCCCTCACAGCCCGCGAACGCTTTTTTTGCAGACGCTCAAGCAGACGACCTAGCGACCATGAACCAGCTCGAACAACTCAGGCAGTTCACCACGGTGGTGGCCGATACCGGCGACTTCCAGCTGATGAAGCAGTACACGCCGCAGGACGCGACGACCAATCCGTCGCTGATCCTGAAGGCAGTGCAGAAACCCGAATACCGCCACCTGCTGGAGCGCGCGGTGCGGGACCACCACGGCAATGGCGGCGTCGACACGGTAATGGACGAAGTGCTGATTGCCTTCGGCTGCGAAATCCTGGCGATCGTGCCGGGCCGCGTGTCGACCGAGGTCGATGCGCGCCTGTCGTTCGACACCACCGCGACGGTCAACAAGGCCCGCCACCTGATCCAGCTGTACGAGCAGCGCGGCATCGCGCGCGAGCGCGTGCTGATCAAGATCGCCTCCACCTGGGAAGGCATCCGCGCCGCCGAGATCCTGCAGCGCGACGGCATCCGCTGCAACATGACGCTGCTGTTCTCGCTGGTGCAGGCGGTGGCCTGCGCCGAGGCCGGCGCCCAGTTGATCTCGCCGTTCGTCGGCCGCATCTTCGACTGGTACAAGAAACAGGCGGGCGAGCAATGGGACGCGGCCGCCAACGGCGGCGACAACGATCCGGGTGTGCGCTCGGTGCGCCAGATCTACGACTACTACAAGAAGTTCGGCTATCCCACCGAGGTGATGGGCGCCAGCTTCCGCAGCACCGCGCAGATCCTGTCGCTGGCCGGCTGCGACCTGCTGACCATCAGCCCCGAACTGCTCGAGCAGCTCGCCGGCGGCGAGGGTCCGGTGGTGCACAAGCTGTCGGTGGACCAGGCCCAGGCCGCCAACATAGCCCGCATCACCGCCGACGAGCCGTCGTTCCGCTGGCAGCTCAACGAAGACGCGATGGCGACGGAGAAGCTGGCCGAAGGCATCCGCCTGTTCGCCGCGGATGCGGTCAAGCTGGAGAAGCTGATCGCCGGGCTGGCGCAGCAATAAGCACCGCCCGCGCGCCGGTGCGCTGCCCTGCGCTTCAGCCGGCCGATGGCGCCGGCTGCGGCCACAGCTGCGGCAGGCAGGCGCCGGCCGCAGCCGACAGCACGATGTCCGCGGTCTGATCCAGCGCCGACGGCTGCGGATTGACCACGATCACCGGTGCGCCATGCTCGCGCGCCACGCCCGGCAGCCCCGCCGCCGGATACACCAGCCCCGAGGTGCCGACCACCAGGCAAAGGTCGCAGGTCTGCGCCGCATGCTCGGCGCGATAGCGCGCCACGCGCGGCAGGTCTTCGCCGAACCAGACCACGCCCGGCCGCATCAGCGCGCCGCACAGGTTGCAGCGCGGCGGCATGCCGGGCAGCGCGGTGGCCTCGCTGCAGCGGCCGCAGCCATCCAGCCATTTGTTGGCGAACAGGTTGCCGTGCAGCTCGATCACGCCGGCGCTGCCGGCGCGCTGGTGCAGGCCGTCGACGTTCTGCGTCACCAGCGTGACCGGCTTCTGCGCGGCGAGCGCCACCAGCGCGTGGTGCGCCGGATTGGGATGCACCGCCGCCACCAGTTCGCGCCGATGCTGGTACCACTGCCATACCAGCGCCGGCTGGCGGCGGTAGGCCGCTTCACTGGCCAGCTCTTCCGGATCGAACTGTTCCCACAGCCCGGTCATCGCGTCGCGGAAGGTCGGCACGCCGGATTCCGCGGAAATGCCGGCGCCGGTCAGCACGAAGATATTGCTGGCGGCATTGATCAGCCGACGCGCTTCCGCGAGCCCCGGGAGTGCCGGCAGACTGGAATCGTCGGCCATGGTTTCAGCGTGGCAGGCGCCGCTGGCGCACGGCCTCGTACAGGCACACGCCGCTGGCCACGGACACATTCAGGCTTTCCACGCCGCCAGCCATCGGGATGCCGACCAGTTCGTCGCAGGTCTCGCGCGTCAGGCGGCGCATGCCCTCGCCTTCGGCGCCCATCACGATCGCGGTCGGCCCCTTGAAATCGATGTCGTACAGCGACTTCTCGGTGCCATCGGCGGTGCCGATCACCCAGATGCCGCGCTCCTGCAGTTCGCGCAGGGTGCGGGCCAGATTGGTCACGGTGATATAGGGAACGGTCTCGGCCGCGCCGCTGGCGACCTTGGCCACGGTGGCGTTCAGGCCGACGCTGCGGTCCTTCGGCGCGATCACGGCGTGCGCGCCGGCACCATCGGCCACGCGCAGGCAGGCGCCCAGGTTGTGCGGGTCGGTGACGCCGTCCAGCACCAGCAGCAGCGGCGTGCCTTCGATGCCGTCGAGCAGCTCGTCCAGGTTCAGCGCCAGCGCCACGTCTTCGGCACGCGCCACCACGCCCTGGTGGCGATCGGTGCCGGCCATGCCGCGCAGGCGCTCGGCATCGACCGGGTGCAGGCGCACGCCCAGGCTTTCGGCCAGGCGCACAAAGTCCTGCATGCGCCGGTCGCGGCGGGCGGATTCGATATAGATGTCGGACACGCCTTTGGGATCTTGCCGCAGGCGCGCGGTCACGGCGTGAAAGCCGATCAGGAGTTTTTGTTTAGCCATGGGCGCGATTGTACCCGCCCGGCCGCCGTCCCCGCGTTGGCGGGGACGGCGGCCGGACGGCAATCCGGCGCCGATCCGCTAGTGCTTGCGCGGCGTGCGCTTGGCGGCGGTCTTGCCCGCCGGCTTGGCCGGGCGCGCCTTGGAGGCCGGCTTGCGCGGCTTTTCCAGGTGCGCGGGCTTGGGCTTAGCGGCGCGCTTGCCGGGCTTGCCGGTCTTCAGATGCGGCTTGAGCGGCGTGATCACCGCCTCGAACACCGGTTGCTCTTCGATCACCCGGTCCAGGGTCTCGTCGAACGACTCTTCAGGCTTGGACGAGCCACCGAGCAGCGCCGCCAGCTGGCGGCCCTTCTTGCGCGCCGGCACCGCATGAGCGGCCGGCACGCGCGGCTGGGTCTCCGCGCCCGTAACCCGCGCGCGCAGCGTTTTCGCCGAGGGCTCCTGCACCAGGCGGAAATCGATCTTGCGCGCATCCAGGTCGACGCGCGACACCTGCACGCGCACGCGGTCGGTGAGCCGGTAGCGGATGCCGGTGCGCTCGCCGCGCAGTTCGTTGCGGGCCTCGTCGTACTGGAAGTAGTCGCTGCCCAGCTCGGTCACGTGGACCAGGCCCTCCACGTACAGCTCGTCGAGCTGCACGAAGATGCCGAACGAGGTCACGGCGCTGACGGTGCCGGCATAGTCGCTGCCCAGCTTGTCGCGCATGAAGTAGCACTTGAGCCAGGCCTCGACATCGCGCGAGGCCTCGTCGGCGCGGCGCTCGTTGGCCGAGCAATGCAAGCCCAGCTCGTCCCAGATGGCCTCGTTGCGGCGCGCGCGCGCCGCGGTCAGCTCGGCCTTCTGCTCGGCGTCCTTGGCCTGCAGCCTGCGCGCCTTGGGCGAGATCGCGGTGTTCAGCTCGGTGCCGTGGGCAAAGGCCGGCTGGTACTTGGTGTGCGCCAGCACCGCCTTGATCGCGCGGTGCACCAGCAGGTCGGGATAGCGGCGGATCGGGCTGGTGAAGTGCGCGTAGGCCTCGTACGCCAGGCCGAAGTGGCCGATATTGTCGGGGCTGTAGACCGCCTGCTGCATCGAGCGCAGCAGCATGGTCTGCAGCATCGGCGCGTCCGGGCGGGACTTGATCTTGTCCATCACCTCGGCATAGTCCGACGCCTGCGGCTTGTCGCCCCCGCCCAGCGACAGGCCGGCGGTGCGCAGGAAGTCGCGCAGGTTCTTCAGCTTCTCGTCGCTGGGGCCGGCATGGATGCGGTACAGCGCCGGGTGCTTGAAGCGCTCGAGAAAGTCGGCCGCGCACACGTTGGCGGTCAGCATGCATTCCTCGATCAGCCGGTGCGCATCGTTGCGCGTGCGCGGCAGGATCTGCTCGATCTTGCCCTGCGCATTGCAGACGATGTAGGTCTCGGTGGTGTCGAAGTCGATCGCGCCGCGCGCGCGCCGCGCCTTGAGCAGGACCTGGAACAGCTCGTACAGGTTCTGCAGGTGCGGCACCAGCTCGCTGCGCTTGTGCGCCTCGGGGCCCTTGGTGTTGGACAGCACCGCCCAGACCTCGTTGTAGGTCAGCCGCGCTGTCGAATGCATCACTGCCGGGTAGAACTGGTAGCCCTTGAGCTCGCCCTTGGCGGTGATCACGGCATCGCACACCATGCACAGCCGGTCCACGTGCGGATTGAGCGAGCAGAGTCCGTTGGACAGCTTCTCCGGCAGCATCGGGATCACGCGCCGCGGGAAATACACCGAGGTGGCGCGGTCGAGCGCGTCGGCATCGAGCGGCGTGCCCGGACGCACGTAGTGCGACACGTCGGCGATCGCCACGATCAGGCGCCAGCCCTTGGCGCGGCCGATCCTGACCGGTTCGCAATAGACCGCGTCATCGAAGTCGCGCGCGTCTTCGCCGTCGATGGTGACCAGCGGGATGTCGCGCAGGTCGATGCGATGGTCCAGGTCTGCCTGGCGCACCTCATCGGGCAACCCGGCGGCTTCCTGGGCGGCGGCCGGCGAAAACTGGTGCGGCACGCCGTACTTGCGCACCGCGATCTCGATCTCCATGCCGGGATCGTCGATCTCGCCGAGCACTTCCACCACGCGGCCCACCGGCTGCACATAGCGGTCGGGGAATTCGGTCAGCTCGACGCTCACCACCTGCCCCACCCGGGCCTTGCCCTGCGCCTTGGGCGGGATCAGGATGTCCTGGCTGATGCGCTTGTCTTCGGGCGCCACCACCAGCACGCCGCCCTCGCTGAGCAGGCGGCCGATGACATAGCGGTTGGCGCGCTCGATGATCTCGACGATCTGGCCCTCGGGGCGCCCGCGCCGGTCGTAGCCGACCACACGCACCTGGGCGCGGTCGTTGTGCATGGCCTTCTGCAGTTCGCGCTCGGGCAGGAAGATATCGTCCTCGCCGTCGTCGCGGATCAGGAAGCCGAAGCCGTCGCGGTGGCCCTGCACCCGGCCGATGACGAAGTTGGGCTGGTGCGCCAGCTCGTAGCGGCCCTTGCGGTTGAGCTCGATCTGGCCGTCGCGCTCCATTGCGGCCAGGCGCTTCTGGAAGCCGTCATGCTCCTTGCGCGTGACCGCCAGCGCCTTGGCGATATCGCCTGCCGACTGGGGGGATCCCGACGTTCTCAGCACGCCCAGGATTTCTTCCCGGCTGGGGATCGGATAGTTATTCTGATTCAATTTTTTCTGGAAACTATTTGACAAAATTCTCGCGCTCTCTATAATGAGCGCTTCGGTTGTTTCGACACCTGCCCAGGTGGCGGAATTGGTAGACGCACTAGGTTCAGGTCCTAGCGGTGGCAACACTGTGGAGGTTCGAGTCCTCTCCTGGGCACCAAGTTACCGGAAAACCCGCAGCGCTTTCGAGCCCTGCGGGTTTTTTGTTTTTGACGCCTGTTTCGCGCATCAGATCCGGCAACTTGCACTCCTTGCTTGGCGGCACTGCCGCGATGTCATTACCTGCGAGCGTACGGGTTTTTCCCCGTCCGTGAAACCGCGCACCGTACCCTGCGCGGCAGCCGCACCACAAGGTTACGGCAATGTCGGGGAGTGTAACAGCTTCAGTGGCGAT
Source organism: Cupriavidus nantongensis (assembly GCF_041726985.1). Lineage (GTDB taxonomy): Bacteria > Pseudomonadota > Gammaproteobacteria > Burkholderiales > Burkholderiaceae > Cupriavidus > Cupriavidus nantongensis_A. The sequence goes on from NZ_CP168303.1 coordinate 2,065,172, forward strand.
TCCGGCATTCCGGCGGCCACTGCAAACCATTTCGCCGCAACCGCTCTCTCCCCACGCTTGACGGCACCCCCGATATGTAACTATCATGGTTTCACATTGCACCCGACACCATGAGCACAAGCAGCCGGTTTGCCGTAGCCGTCCATATCCTCACCCTGCTGGCCAGTTCCGCCGAGCCGGTGCCGTCGTCGCTGATTGCCGGCAGCGTCGGCACCAACCCGGCGCTGATCCGGCGGCTGGTTGGCCAGCTGGCTGAAGCGGGCCTGGTGACCACCACCATGGGCAGCACCGGCGGCGCCACGCTGGCGCGCCCAGCCGCGTCGATCACGCTGCTGGAGGTATTCCGCGCGGTCGAAACCACCGCGCTGATCGCGCTGCACCAGAGTGCGCCCAATCCGGCCTGCCTGGTTGGGCGCGAGATCACCGGTGCGCTGCGCAAGGTCGCCGACCGCGCGCAGGCGGCCATGGACGAAACCCTGGCCGGCATCACCATCGCCGGCATGCTGGCCGATGTCGAGCGCGGCAGCCAGCGCCGCAAGCGGTGATTTTTTTTACCCCGATATGTAACCACATCAGTTTCATATCCACCTGACTCAACCAAGGAACGACCATGAAGATCGCCATCATTGGAGCCACCGGCCGCGTTGGCACGCGCCTGACCGAAGAAGCCGTGCGCCGCGGCCACCAGGTGACCGCCATCGCGCGCCAGGCCAGCCGCTTGCCCGCGCGCGCGGGCGTGACCAGCAAGGATGTGGATGCGACCGACAGCGCGGCACTGAGCGCCGCCCTCGCCGGCCATGATGCCGTCGTCAGCACCGCGCGCTTCGCGCAGCTGAACGCGCAGCAGGTGACCACGGCGGTGCGCCAGGCAGGCGTGCCGCGGCTGCTGGTGGTGGGCGGTGCCGGCAGCCTCCAGATCGCGCCGGGCGTGCAACTGGTCGACACCCCGAATTTTCCCGATGCCTACAAGGCCGAGGCGCTGGCCGGCCGCGACTTCCTGAACGCGCTGCGCGGCGAGCAGCAGATCGACTGGACCTTCCTGTCGCCGTCCGCGCTGTTCGAGCCGGGCGAGCGCACCGGCCATTTCCGCCTTGGCAAGGAAGACCTGCTGAGCGACGCAGCAGGCAAGAGCTGGATCTCGATGGAAGACTACGCCATCGCCATGCTCGATGAACTCGAGAAGCCGGCGCATTCGCGCCAGCGCTTCACGGTGGGCTACTGAGCCCGACCGCGCTCAATCGCGCGCGCCGTCATCGAGAAGGCTGGCGCGCTTGCCGCGCTTGAGCCATGCGGCAAGGTTGTGCGGGCGCAGCGTGTCGTACTCTTCGAACGGCTGGTGGATCCAGGGGTTCGACTCCAGGAAGGTGACGTGGTAGTCCGGCTCGACCTTGGAGCAGGCCTTGTACCACAGCACTGCCGAGCGCACTTCGGTCACCGCCGGATAGCGCTCCTTGAGGTGGCGGCCCACGCGCTCCAGCGTGATGCCCGAGTCCACCAGGTCGTCCACCAGCAGGATCTTGCCGCTCAACTCGCCGCGGGTCATGGTGATGTACTGCGCGATGTCGAGATCGCCCTGCTGCGTGCCGGCGGCCTCGCGGTAGCTGCTGGTGGCCAGGATCGCCAGTGGCACGTCGAAGATGCGCGACATCTGGTCGCCCACGCGCAGCCCGCCGCGCGCGAGGCACAGGATCTTGTCGAACTTCCAGCCCGATTCATGCACGTTCAGCGACAGGCGTGCGATCAGGCGATGGTATTCGTCCCAGGAGACCCACAGGTTCTCGTCATCGTTGGTAGGCAGGTTCATCGTTTTACTCGTGATGTCGTGCGGTCGGCTGACCGATATGGCTCGGCCCGCTTGCGCGGGCCGATTTATTTTCTGGCGGGCCGCGGCGCTCGTGGCGCGCGGCCCTGCGGGTAGTGCGCTGGCGCTCAGGCCTTGTACGGATGGCGCAGCAGGATGGTCTCGTCGCGGTCCGGGCCGGTCGAGATCATGTCGATCGGAATGCCGACCACTTCTTCCACGCGCTTCAGGTAGACCCGGGCCTGCTCAGGCAGTGCGTCCCACGTCTTCACGCCGAAGGTGGACTCGTTCCAGCCCGGGAATTCCTCGTAGACCGGCTCGCAGCGCGCCACGGCATCCGAGCCACGCGGCAGGATGTCAACCGTCTTGCCATCGAGCGTGTAGCCAACACACAGCTTGATGCTTTCGAGGCCGTCGAGCACATCCAGCTTGGTCATGCACAGGCCCGACACGCCGTTGATCTGCACCGAGCGCTTGAGCGCGGCCGCATCGAGCCAGCCGGTGCGGCGCGGACGGCCGGTGACCGAGCCGAATTCCTTGCCGACATTGGCCAGGCGCACCCCCACCGCATCCTGGCGCGAGGGGTTGTCGTTGTCGTACAGCTCGCTCGGGAACGGGCCGGCACCGACGCGGGTGCAGTAGGCCTTGGTGATGCCGAGGATGTAGTTCAGCCGGCCCGGGCCCACGCCGGCGCCGGCGGCTGCCGCACCGGCCACGCAGTTGCTGGAGGTGACGAACGGATAGGTGCCGTGGTCAACGTCGAGCAGCGTGCCCTGCGCGCCTTCGAACATCAGGTTGCCGCCGGCCGCGTTGACCGCGTACAACTCGGCCGACACGTCGGCGACCATCGGTGCCAGGCGCGGGGCGTAGGCCAGTGCTTCGTCCAGGGTCTGCTGGAAATCGACCGCTTCGGCGCCCAGGTACTGGGTCAGCATGAAGTTGTGGAAGTCCAGGTTCTCGCGCAGGCGTTCGGCGAACTGCTGCGGGTCGAACAGGTCCTGCACGCGCAGCGCGCGGCGTGCCACCTTGTCTTCATAGGCCGGACCGATGCCGCGACCGGTGGTGCCGATCTTGGCGGCACCGCGGCGGGCCTCGCGCGCCTTGTCGATGGCGACGTGGTACGGCAGGATCAGCGTGGCCGCTTCGGAAATGCGCAGGCGGTTCTGCACCTGCAGGCCGGCGCCCTCGAGTTCTTCGATTTCACGGAACAAAGCTTCGGGCGACAGCACCACACCGTTGCCGATGTAGCAGACCGTGCCGGCGCGCATGATGCCCGAGGGGATCAGCCGGAGAATGGTCTTCTTGCCGCCGATGATCAGCGTGTGGCCAGCGTTGTGGCCACCCTGGAACCGCACCACGCCCTTTGCATGGTCGGTAAGCCAATCGACGATTTTTCCTTTGCCTTCGTCACCCCACTGGGTGCCGATCACGACGACATTGCGTCCCTGGCCTACTGCGGATGCGGACATATTGCTTTGGTCAATAGGTTAAAAACGTATTCTACTCTTGTTGCCGGGCGATTCCCGGTTTTTGGGCCGCCGCGGCGTCGATGCGTCAGCGCGGTACCACGGCCCAGCCGGCATCCTTGCGCACCAGTTGCCGGTCGCAATTGAATTCATCCAGCTCATGAGTGTGGCCGGGCAGCGACTGGATCACGATCTCGCCTGCGGCGCGCAGCGCGGTAATCGCGGCACGAAGTGCCGGGTCCGCATCCCAGGGCGCAAAAATCGCCAGCGCACGGACCTCGACGGGTGACAGGGCCGCCACTTCACGCAGGTCCAGCGAGAAACCCGTGGCCGGACGCGCGCGGCCGAAGGCCTCGCCCACCTTGTCGTAGCGGCCGCCCCGCGCCACGTAATTGGGCAGGCCCGCCACATAGGCCGCGAACATCACGCCGCTGTGGTAGTGGTAGCCGCGCAGGTCCGACAGGTCGATATTGACGCTGGCGCCGCGCACCTGCACCGCCAGCGCCGCCAGCTCATCCAGCGCGCGGCCGATGGCCGGGCTGGCCGGCAGCGTCGCGCGGGCGCGCTCGATGACCTCGACGCCGCCGTAAAGCGTCGGCAGCGCCAGCAGCGCGTCGCGCTCGGTCTGCGGCATGCCCGCGGTCAGTTCGCGCAAGGCCGGCACGTCCTTGGTTTCCAGCGCGGCAAACAACGCGTCCTCGATCTTGCGGATCGACGGCAGGCCCGCCAGCAACGCTTCGAGGATGCCGGCATGGCACAGGTCGATACGGATCTCCGACAGGCCCGCCGCGGTCAGCGCGGCCAGCATCAGCTCCTGGATCTCGACGTCGGCTTCGAGGCCGGCGTGGCCATAGATCTCGGCGCCGATCTGGATCGGCTCGCGGGTGGCGTGGAACCCCGCCGGGCGCGCGTGCAGCACGTTGCCGGCGTAGCACAGCCGGGTCACGCCGGGACGGTTCAGCAGGTGGGCGTCGATGCGCGCGACCTGCGGCGTGATATCGGCGCGCAGCCCCATGGTGCGGCCCGACAGCTGGTCGACCAGCTTGAGCGTGCGCAGGTCGAGGTCATGGCCGGTGCCGGTCAGCAGCGACTCGAGGTATTCCAGCATCGGCGGCATCACCAGCTCGTAGCCGTAGGTGCGGAACAGGTCCAGCATGCGGCGGCGCAGCTCTTCGATCTTGCGCGCTTCCGACGGCAGCACGTCGGCAATGTTTTCTGGCAGCAGCCAATGGTTGGACATGGTGAATCTCTTCTCTGTCATTCAGTTGCCTGCCGGCGCAGCGCCTGCAGGGTCCGGGCCTGGCCCGGCATAACCACGGTGCGGGCACCGCGCGCCCGCGCCATCACTCCGCAGCGACGGCTCCAGCCGGACAAAACCCCGGCAAGCCGGGGTTTCGTCAATTCGCCACACGGACAAGCGACGGTGCTAGCGCTTGCCTCCGCCGTTGCCCGCGGCGGCGCCCGCGGCGCCGCCGCTGGAACGCATGTAGCGGAAGAACTCGGAATTGGGCTCCAGCACCAGCACGTCGCGCTTGTCGCGGAAGGTGTTGCGGTAGGCCTCCATGCTGCGCCAGAACTGCGCAAACTGCGGATCCCGGCCAAACGCATCGCCATAGATCTGCGACGCCTTGGCGTCGCCCTCTCCCTTGATCACCTGGGCATCGCGATAGGCCTCGGCCAGCACCACTTCGCGCTGGCGATCGGCATCGGCGCGGATCTTCTCGCCCTCGGCGGCGCCGGTGGAGCGGAGCTCGTTGGCCACGCGCTTGCGCTCGGCCTCCATGCGGCGATACACCGATTCGCTGATGGCGGGCAGCAGGTCGACGCGCTTCAGGCGCACGTCGAGGATCTCGACGCCGACCGACTTGGCATACTCGCTCATGCCGTTGCGGATGGCCTGCATTACCTGCTCGCGCTCGCCGGCGACCACGTCGGCGACGGTGCGCTTGCCGAATTCTTCGCGCGCCACCGAGTCGATGCGCTGCGTCATGCGGTCCTGCGCGCCGCGCAGGTTGCCGCCGAAGGCGACGAAGAACTTGCGCGGATCGGTGATGCGCCATTTGACAAACCAGTCCACCACCATGCTCTTCTTCTCGGCGGTCAGGAAGCGCTCGTTGGCGGCGACATCGATGGTCTGCAGGCGCCGGTCCATGAACACCACGTTCTGGAACGGCGGCGGCAGCTTGAAGTGCAGGCCCGGCTCACGCACCACTTCCTTGATCTGGCCGAAGGCGAACACCACGGCGTACTGGCGCTGGTCGACCACGAACAGCATGGACGAAACCACGGCCAGCAGGATGAAAAAGCCGATTGCGAAGGAAATCAGTCGGTTCATGACGGTCTCCTCAGCGCGAGTCGCGGTCACGGTTGCGCAGCGATTCGCGCGACCGGTTGTCCGTCGAGGCATCCGGCGCGGGTGCCGGTGTGCCCGCCGCGCCGGGCTGGCCCGGCTGCGGCGTGGCGCGGCCCTCGGCCTGCGCCATCAGCTTGTCCAGCGGCAGGTAGAGCAGGTTGTTGCCCTGGCGCGCGTCGACCAGCACCTTGGTCGAATTGGAGTAGATCTGCTGCATGGTTTCCAGATAGATACGGTCGCGCGTCACCTGCGGCGCCTTGGCATATTCCGACTGCACCGAACGGAAACGCGACGCATCGCCCTCGGCCTGCGCCACCACGCGGGCGCGATAGGCTTCGGATTCTTCCTTCAGGCGCGCCGCGGTACCCTTGGCGCGCGGGATGATGTCGTTGGCGTAGGCCTGGCCTTCGCTGATGGCGCGCTCGCGGTCCTGGCTGGCCTTGTTGACGTCGTCGAACGCGGCCTGCACCTGCTCGGGCGGCTGCACGCTCTGCACGTTCACGGACAGCACGCGGATGCCGGTCTTGTACGCCGACAGGATGGCCTGGATCGACTTGGCCAGTTGCTGCGCGATCTGTTCGCGGTTTTCGTACAGCACCGCGTCCATCTTGTTGCGGCCGACGATCTCGCGCACCGAGGTCTCGGCCGCCTGCGTCACCAGCTCCTCATCGCCACCCCGGTCGGTCTTGTTGAAGAACAGGAATTCGCTGGCGTCCTGGATCACGTACTGCACGGTGAAGCGCACGTCGATGATGTTCTCGTCCTGCGTCAGCATCGACGAGTCTTTCAGGTTGCTGTCCTTGATCGAGGTGGAGCGGCCGACCTCGACCGAGCGCACCGCCGACAGGTTGACCACCTCGGCCGACTGGATCGGCCAGGGCATGCGCCAGTTGATGCCGGGGCCGGTGGAGTACTTGAACTTGCCGAACTGCAGGATCACCGCGGTCTGGCCTTCCTGCACCATGAAGAAGCCGCTGGCCAGCCAGATGCCCACAACCGCGGCCACGATCACGCCGGCGCCGACGCCCGAGCCCTTGCCCGAGGTGCGCGGGCCGCCGAAGCCCTGGTTGCCGTTGCCGCCGTTGTCCTTGCGGCCGAGCAGGCCGTTCAGGCGGCGGTTGAAGTCGCGCCACAGTTCGTCCAGGTCCGGCGGGCCGCCATCCTGCTGCGGACGCTGGTTTTGCTGGCGGTTGTCGTCGCGGCCGTCCTTCTTGTCATCGTCCTGCCCATCCCGACCCCAGCGCGGATCGTTCAGCGAGAAGATGGCGCGCAGGCGCTGCCAGCCCGCGCGCAGCGCGAGGCGGCCGCCTGGTGTCAGGCTCGAATCAGCATTCCGGGGAAACTGGGGCATGAAGTGCACGGGTCCGGGGAAGTTTGTAACAGGGGGATTCTAGCAGTCATCGGCGCCACTTTTGGCCAATTCGCGCAATCCCCGCGGCAACCGCACCGGAATTGGGCAGAACCGGCGCCAGACCGGCACCAAAGCGGCCCGGTGCGGCGCGGGCCAGCGGGGCCCTACGGCCGGCGCGGGTCCGCCGCATCGGCATCGTCACCGTCGTCCACCACGCCATCGTCGAGGCCATCGTCGAGGCCATCGCCGGCGTCATCGGACTGCGCCACATCATCCAGGCGCGGGTCGTAGGGTTGCGGCTCGGGCGGACGACTGGCCAGCCATTGCGCCACCTCGACCACGGCCTCGCGCAGCGCGTCCAGGCCCAGGCCCTCGCGCGCGCTCAGGAACACGCGCGTGGGGATGCCTTCCGCGTCGCGCTCGATGCGCGGGCCATCGCCCAGCAATTCGGGCGCGGCGTCGATCTTGTTCATCACCACGATCTGCGGGATGTCCAGCGCGTTGATTTCGGCCAGCACCCGGTTGACCTGCTCGATCTGCTCGTGGCGCACCGGGCTCGAGGCATCGACCACATGCAGCAGCAGGTCGGCATGCACGGTCTCGTCCAGCGTGGCGCGGAACGCCGCCACCAGTTGCGTGGGCAGGTCGCGGATAAAGCCGACCGTATCCGACAGCACCACGTTGCCCAGGCCGTCCAGGAACAGCCGGCGCGAGGTGGTGTCGAGCGTGGCGAAGAGCTGGTTGGCCGCATACGCGCCGGCCTTGGTCAGCGCGTTGAACAGCGTCGACTTGCCCGCGTTGGTGTAGCCCACCAGCGAGATGCTGAGGGTGTCGTTGCGCGCGCGCGCGCGCCGCTGGGTGCTGTGCTGGCGCTGCAGCCGCGACAGATCGGACTTGAGCCGCTTGGCGCGCTCGTCCAGCATGCGGCGGTCCAGTTCGAGCTGGCGCTCGCCAGGGCCGCCGCGCATGCCGATGCCGCCCTTCTGCCGCTCCAGGTGGCTCCACGCGCGGACCAGCCGCGACGCGCGGTACTGCACCTGCGCCAGTTCCACCTGCACCTTGCCGACATGGCTCTGCGCGCGCTGCCCGAAGATATCGAGGATCAGGCCGGTCCGGTCGATCACGTGGCGCTGCAGGAAGCGCTCCAGGTTGCGCTGCTGCGCCGGGCTGAGCGCGTGGTTGAAGACCACCACGTCGGCGTCCAGCGCATCGGCGGCCTCCTTCAGCTCTTCGGCCTTGCCCGAACCGATGAACAAGGCCGGATCCGGCCGCGCGCGGCGGCCCGTCAGCGTATGCACCGGCAGCGAGCCGGCGGTGGTGGTCAGCAGCGCCAGTTCGCTGAGGCTTTCCTGGAAATCATGCTTGCCGAAGTCGACGCCGACGAGGATGGCGCGCGAAGGGGCGGTATTGGAGGTGGCTCTGGGGTCCAAGGGCGGGCGCGAATGCGCAGGGAAATTCGGGTTCAGGGGAAGGGATGGCGGATCTCGGACACTGTCCTGGCCCCTGCCGGGACAGGTCGCCGCATGATGCGGAACGTGGCAGCGGGCGCATTGGCAACCGCCGGGCCACGCGGCACCGGGTGCGTCGGCACGCCGGCGCCGGGCATCGTGGCGGCGCTGCCTGGCGCCCGTACGATGCCCTGGGGCAGATCGGTCAGATCACGCCTCGGCGGAATCATCCACGCGGAAATTGACGGCGCGTGCCGGCACGACGGTGGAAATCGCATGCTTGTAGACCATCTGGGTCACGGTGTTGCGCAGCAGGACGACATACTGGTCGAAGGATTCGATATTGCCTTGCAGCTTGATGCCATTGACGAGATAGATGGAAACCGGCACGTGCTCTTTGCGCAGCGCGTTCAGGAACGGGTCTTGTAGCAGTTGCCCTTTGTTGCTCATGGCACACTCCAAATTTATAGGTTTAGTGGTGAATGATGGGGATGGAAATCCCCGGTTCAAGTCAGGCGGCGCAAAAACGCGCCAGAAAAAAGATCAAAACGGTACCAAGTTGGCGTCAATGCGCAGGGAACCCCCTGCTACCGTGAATTTAGCCGCAGTTCCAAACGAACGCAAACGAAAACTGGCCCGCCACGGATCCGATTCCGGACTCACTCCTTCGAGTCCGCGTACGGATTTTTGTTCGTGCGAAATTCGATGCGCAGGGGCGTGCCCTTGAGCTTGAAGGCCGCACGGAAACGGTTTTCCAGGTAGCGCCGGTAGGTCTCGGCCACGCCCGACAGCGCATTGCCGTGGATCACGATGATGGGCGGATTCGAGCCGCCCTGGTGCGCATAGCGCAGCTTGGGCCGCGACGCGCCGACGCGCTTGGGCTGCTGGAATTCCACGGCTTCCTGCAGCACCCGCGTCAGTTGCGGCGTCGGCAGCTTGACCATGGCCGCGGCATACGCGTCGTCGACCGAGCGCAGCAGCGCGCCGATGCCGGTGCGCTCGCGCGCCGACACAAAGTGAAAGTTGGCAAAACTGAGGAATTGCAGCTTGCGCTCGAGATCATGCTTGATGCGGTCGCGCGTATGGCCGTCCAGTCCGTCCCATTTATTGACGCCGACCACCAGCGCGCGGCCTGACTCGACGATAAAGCCGGCGATATGCGCGTCCTGGTCGGAAATATCCTGCTGCGCGTCGAGCAGCAGGATCACCACGTTGGCGTCCGCGATCGACTGCAGCGTCTTGACCACCGAGAATTTCTCGATCGCCTCGAACACCTTGCCGCGCCGGCGCAGGCCGGCGGTATCGATCAGCGTATAGGGCTTGCCGCCACGCTCGAACTCCACGTAGATGGCGTCGCGGGTGGTGCCGGGCATGTCGAAGGCGATCACGCGCTCTTCACCGATCAGCGTATTGACCAGCGTGGACTTGCCCACATTGGGGCGCCCGACGATGGCGATCTTGACGCCCTTGCCCTCGTCCGAGGCCTCCTCGGCCAGCTCGGGGCGCTCCTGCACCGCCAGCTCGATGGCTTCATCGACCAGCTCGCGCACGCCGTCGCCATGGGCGGCGGAGATCGCGTACGGATCCCCCATGCCCAGCTCGTAGAAGTCCGCCGCCACCGAGGTGTACTTCATGCCCTCGGCCTTGTTGACCGCCAGCATGATGCGCCGGCCGGTCTTGCGCAGGTAATCGGCGATGGCGCGGTCCTGCGGCGCCAGGCCCAGGCGGCCGTCGACGATAAAGATCACCACGTCGGCCTCGACCACCGCCTGCTTGGTCTGCTTGGCCATCTCGGCGACGATGCCTTCCTTGACCACGGGCTCGAAGCCGCCGGTATCGATGGCGATGAACGGACGTTCGCCGATGCGTCCTTCGCCGTAATGGCGGTCGCGCGTCAGGCCCGGCAGGTCGGCGACGAGCGCGTCGCGCGAGCGGGTCATGCGGTTGAATAGCGTCGACTTGCCCACATTGGGGCGGCCGACAAGTGCGATAACTGGTTTCATGCCATAAACGGAAACGGGGGCCGGCAACTGCCGCCCCCCGGTAACTCCGGAGTCAAGGGTTTCAACGGCAGCCCGCGCCACCTGGGCGCGGGCTGCCGCCTGTCCTGTCGGGCGCGGCGCGGGTCAGCGACCCGCTGCAATTGCCGCGCCAAGGATCATGCTACCGGATTCGGCGCCGGCCGTACCGACAGGTGTACGGCAGCGCGCATAGGGTCCTGTCAGCCAGGCTGGAATCCGTAGACGTCGCCGTCGCGCGTCTGGATCACCAGGGTCTGCCCCGCCACCACGGGCGCGGCGGTGATGGCGCTGCCATCGGTCTTCATGCGTGCCACCACCTGGCCGTCTTCGCGCGACAGGAAGTGGACATAGCCTTCGAAGTCGCCCATCACCACCGAGCGACCCAGCGCCAGCGGCGCGCCCAGGCGGCGGTTGCGCAGGTCGGCGTTCTTCCAGCGCTCGCTGCCGTTCTGGCGGTCGAACGCATGCACCACCGATTGCTCGTCGCTGGCGTAAAGCGCATTGTCATCCTGCGCGGGGCCAGCCGGCGACGAGAAATCCTTGCCCCACTGCGGCTGGCCGCTGGCCAGCTCCAGGCAGGCGACCCGGCCCTGGAAGGTGGTGGCGCAGACCTGGCGGCCGCTGACCATGGGCAGGCCGGTGACGTCGTTCAGGCGCTCGATCTCCGACACGCCCTTCGGATACGAAATCGCGCTTTCCCAGCGCAGCACGCCGTTGCCCGGCGTCAGCACGCCAAGCTTGCCGCCGGGGAAGCCCATCACGATGCCGTCGCCGGCGAACACCATGCCCATCGCCGCGCGCAGATTCAGCGGGGTCTGCGAGCGCTGGTAAATCCAGCGGCGCTCGCCGGTCTCGGCATCCAGCCCGAACACCCGGGTATCGGTGGTGCGCACCACCACCAGGCCGTTGCCGACCAGCGGTGCCGACAGGACCTCGCCGTTGACCTGCTTCTTCCAGATCTGCTTGCCGCTGGCGTCGAAGGCGTAGACCGCGCCCTTCTCGCCCGCCACCGCGGTGACCGAGCCGTCGCTGCCCGGCCCCGAGGTCAGGTCCACGTCGGTCTTGGCCTTCCACAGCACGCGGCCGCTGGCGCCTTCGAGCGCCATCACGTTGCCGTTGTTGGATGACACATAGACATTGTTGCCCGCCGCCGCCGGCTGCATCGAATAGGGGCCGCTCTTGCCGACGTCGGCCTTCCAGGCCTGGCGCACCGCCAGCGTGCCCGATACCGGCTTGAGTTCGGCAGGCGGGTGCTTGTTTTCCTTGCTGAACAGCGCGCAGCCGCCAAGCGTGGCCAGGCAGGCAGCCGCCACCAGCGCACGGGAAATCGTGCGGGTCGGCTGGCGATGTACGGCACGGGAAAGCACTGACGTCATAACTTTACGGTCCTGTTGTTCGATCCGCGGGATCAACGGTATGGCAATGTTTCAAACGGCAGCCGGGTCAGGCCGCGCCCAGCGCATCGAGCTTGAACTGGATGATCTGGCGCATCGCCGGCTCGGCCTGGCCCAGCTTGTCCAGCGCCTTGCGATAGGCCGTGCGGGCATCGTCGCGCTTGTCCTGCGCAGCGAGCAGGTCGCCACGGCGGTCCGCGTAGAGCGCGACGAACGCGGCCGGCGGCTCATCCTTGAGCAGCGCCAGGCCCTGGTCATAGGCCTTTTCGTCGAGCAGCACGCCGGCCAGGCGCACGCGCGCCAGGTGCGAATATTCTTCGTCGCCGTGGTCGATGGCCCATTGCAGCTGGCTCTTGGCGGCAGTCAGGTCGCCCGCATCGTACAGCACGCGGCCGGCGACCAGTGCGCTCATCTGGCCGTAGGCGGTACGACCGAACTTGCCTTCCAGGTCGGTCGCGGCGCGCTTGATGCGCTCGACATCGCGCGCCTCGGCGGCCTTGAGCACCTGCTCGTACAGCACCGCGGCTTCGCCGGCCTGCTTGCGCTCCCAGTACTTCCAGCCGTTCCAGCCGGCAAAGGCGAGCAGCGCGATGATCAGCGCCCAGGTCAGCGCATTGCCATACTGGCGCCACCAGGCCTTCAGATTCTCAAGCTGTTCCTGTTCTTCTAGATCGTAAGCCATGTCGAGGCAATCACCTGCGTTGGTTGGATACTCGTGGTGTTGGGGCTGCGGCGCGCTTATTCGCTGGCGCCGACCATGGCGTCGATCAGGTAATCGACCAGGCCTTCGGCCGGCACGGTGGCCTGTTGCCCACCGCCTTCGGCCTGCTCGCGCTGGCGAAGTTCCTTGACCTGGACCACGCCGGCGGCCACTTCGTCGTCGCCAATGATAACGGCATAGGCTGCGCCGCTTGCGTCGGCGCGCTTCATTTGAGACTTGAAGCTGCCGCCCTTGCCGTCCGGGCTGGCGTGCAGCACCACGTCGAGGCCGGCGTCGCGCAGGCGCTCGGCGGCCACCATTGCCTGCTGCGCGGCGGCCTCGCCCTGGTGCACCAGGTAGACGTCGCAACCGACCGCCTCGGGCACCACGCCCTCCTCGCGGATCAGCTCGATGATGCGCTCGATGCCCATGGCCCAGCCGCAAGCCGGTGCCGGCTTGCCGCCCATCTGCGCGATCAGCGGATCATAGCGGCCGCCGCCGGCAATGGTGCCCTGCGCGCCCAGCTTGTCGGTGATCCACTCGAACACCGTCAGGTTGTAGTAATCGAGGCCGCGCACCAGGCGCGGGTTGATCTTGAACGGGATGTTGTTGGCCTTCAGCAGGCGCTGCACGCCCTCGAAGTGCGCCAGCGATGCTTCGCCCAGGAAGTCGATCAGCTTGGGCGCGTTGGCCGCCATTTCCTGCAGCGCCGGGTTCTTGGTGTCGAGTACGCGCAGCGGGTTGGTGTACAGGCGGCGCTTGCTGTCGTCGTCGAGGATGTCCTGAAAGCCTTCCAGGTACTTGATCAGCTGCTCGCGGTGCGCCGCGCGCTCGTCGGCCTGCCCCAGCGAATTGATTTCGAGGCGCACGCCGATCAGCCCCAGGTCGTCCCACAGGCGCTGGCACATCAGGATGATCTCGGCATCCACGTCCGGGCCGGCGAAGCCCAGCGCCTCGGCGCCGAGCTGGTGGAACTGGCGATAGCGGCCGCGCTGCGGACGCTCGTGGCGGAACATCGGGCCGGTGTACCACAGGCGCTTGGGGCCGTCGTACAGCAGGTTGTGCTCGATGGTGGCGCGCACGGCCGCGGCGGTGCCCTCGGGGCGCAGCGTCAACTCCTCGCCGTTGAGCGAGTCTGTGAAGGAGTACATCTCCTTCTCGACGATGTCGGTGACCTCGCCGATGCCGCGCACGAACAGCTGGGTGTGTTCGACGATGGGCGTGCGGATCTGCTGGTAGCCGTAGGCGCGCAGCATCGCGCGCGCGGCATTCTCGAAATGCTCCCACAGCGGCGCGTCGGCCGGCAGCATGTCGTTCATGCCCTTCACGCCCTGCAGGGCCTTGGCGGGGCGTGCCTTCGGTTCGGTCTTGGCGGCGCCGGCGGCGGCCATGGTCTCGGTTTGCGTCATTCTGTTCTAGTCAGGCTGCTGGCCCCGGCCGATCTGGCTCAGGCTGCCACTTCTTTGCCGGCCCGCGCAGCGCCCGGGCCGTAATGCGTGCGAACGTATTCGTCTACGATCGCCTGGAATTCTTCCGCGATGCGCTCGCCGCGCAGCGTCTTCACCTTGACGCCGTCGACGAACACCGGCGCGGCCGGCGATTCGCCCGAGCCCGGCAGCGAAATGCCGATATTGGCGTGCTTGCTTTCGCCCGGGCCGTTGACGATGCAGCCCATCACGGCCACGTCCATTTCCTCGACGCCCGGGTAGGCGGTCTTCCATTGCGGCATCTGCTCGCGCAGGTAGGCCTGGATGCTGGCCGCCAGCTCCTGGAACACCGTGCTGGTGGTGCGGCCGCAGCCCGGGCAGGCAATCACCATCGGGGTGAAATTGCGCAGGCCCATGGTCTGCAGGATTTCCTGCCCGACGTACACCTCTTTCTCGCGCGGCGCGCCCGGTTCCGGCGTCAGCGAGATGCGGATGGTGTCGCCGATGCCTTCCTGCAGCAGCACCGACAGCGCCGCGGTGGAAGCCACGATGCCCTTGCTGCCCATGCCGGCCTCGGTCAGACCGAGGTGCAGCGCGTAGTCGCAGCGGCGCGCCAGCTCGCGGTACACCGCGACCAGCTCCTGCACCTGCGACACCTTGCACGACAGGATGATCTGGCTGCCCGGCAGGCCGATCTCCTCGGCCTTGCGGGCCGAGTCGATGGCCGAGGTGATCAGCGCCTCGATCATCACGCTCTGTGCCGGCCACGGCTCGGCACGCCCGGCGTTCTCGTCCATGATGCGGGCGAGCAGGTCCTGGTCCAGGCTGCCCCAGTTCACGCCGATGCGCACCGGCTTGTTGTAGCGGCACGCCATCTCGATCATCTGCGCGAACTGGGTATCGCGCTTGGCGCCCTGGCCGACGTTGCCCGGGTTGATGCGGTACTTCGACAGCGCCTCGGCGCAGGCCGGATAGTCCTGCAGCAGCTTGTGGCCGTTGTAGTGGAAATCTCCCACCAGCGGCACGTCGACCCCCATCCGGTCGAGCTGCTCGCGGATCGACGGCACCGCGGCCGCGGCCTCGGGCGTGTTCACCGTGATGCGCACGATCTCGGAACCCGCGCGCGCCAGCTCCTTGACCTGGATCGCGGTGCCGATCGCGTCGACCGTGTCGGTATTGGTCATCGACTGCACCCGCACCGGCGAACCGCCGCCGATGGTCACCACATTGTCGCCCCACGCGACCCGCGCCTGGCGGGTCTGGCGGCGCGGCAGCGGGCCCGGCAGGACCGGGAGACAGAGCTGTTGGTTCATAGCGTTACCACCTTGCAAAGACGCACCTTGCCGCACCTCGCACCCGCATCAGGGCAGCGTCAGGCGCGCCACGTTGTTGCGGTTGGCTGCCTTCAGGTCGACCGGCGTGCCGCCGCGCGTGAACGATTCGACGCCCTTGACGTTGCCGATCACCACCTTGTACGGGGCCGTGCCGCCGCCAGCCATGGTCTGGCCGGCCCTGGCGGTGCCGCCCATCACGACCTTGCCGCTATTGTCGCGGATTTCGAACCAGGTATCGGTGGCAAAGCGGATCTGCAGCTCGCCCTCACCGACCGCCGCGGCGGATGCCGTCGGGGCCGCCGGTGCCGATGCGGCCGGTGCCGATGCGGCCGGCGCCGCAGTGGCTGCCGCCGCTGCCGGCGCTGCCACCGTTGCCGAAGCTGCCGCGGCGCTGGCCGGGACGGTTTCGGCAGACGGCGCCGGCGAGTCGCTGGCCGCCATCACCGGCGGCAGCGCCGCGGTCACGATACCAGCTTCGGTGCTCGCGTTTTCGGCGGCCGGAGCCTCGGCCGCCACGGTTTCGGCGGCGCCGCTGCGCGCGTCGATCCACGCGCGGATATGGTCGAGCCCGAACCAGATGCCCGCGGCTACCACCACCGCCACCAGCGCCAGCCAGACCCAGCGGCCGCCATTGCCGCCAGAGCGGAAGCGGTTGCGGTCGTCGAAGGCGGCGTTGATACCGCCTTCGCGCTGGCGGGCGATTTCCGCCACCTGCGCCACCGCGCGCGGCTGGAAGCGCGCCAGCAGCGGGTCGATATCGACATGGAGCATGCGGGCATAGGCGCGCATCACGCCCTTGGCGAAGGTCACGTCGGGCAGCGCCTTCAGGTCGGCCGCCTCGATCGCGCGCAGCTTGCTGGCCGCCACCTTGAGCCGTGCGCTGACGTCCTCGACGGACATCCGCTGCGCCTCGCGCTCGCGCGCCAGCGCCGCGCCGATTTCGCGCGCCGCGGCTTCACGTTCTCCTTCATGCGCGCCTCCGCCGACTGTTTGCGTCGGTACGGCCTGGCCTGCGGCGCGGTCGTGCTCACTCATCCCATGCTCCTTGTTCGTAGGCGGCCACCTCGCGCGAGTCGGGGAAGCGGCTGCGCAGCTGCGCTCCCAGCGCATCCTGCGTGCGGCCGTCGCCCTGACGGTGGGCAATGCGCGCTCCCAGCCAGAGGGATTGCGCAGTGACAAATTGGCTGTTGTTGACGCGCTGGACGTACTGGCGCGCCTGGACGTAATCGCCGCGCCGGTAGAACACCAGCGCCAGGTTGGTGTTCGCCACCGGGTTGTTGCGGTCGTAGCCGAGCGCGGCCTTCAGGTTCTTCTCCGCCTCGGCGCTGTGGCCCTGGCGCAGTTCGCACGCGCCCAGGCTGATCAGAGGCTTGACCGGGCCACCGGCCGACGGCGCCGACACGGCGCGCTGCAGCATGGGCACGGCCTCGCCGTAGCGCGCTTGCTGGCACAAGAACCAGCCGTAGTTGTTGAGCAGGTCGCCGTCATTGGCGCGCATCGACGCCGCAGTGCGGAAGCTGTCCTCGGCCAGCGTCCCCTCGTTCATGCTCATGTAGATCAGCGCCCGCACATGGTAGGCGTCGGCCATCGACGGATCGATGGCGATGGCCTGCTTGATCTCGTCAAGCGCGACCGCATTCTGGCCGGCCTCGAGGTAATTGGTGGCCAGTTGCAGCCGGATGCCGGCCCGGCGCCTGGCCTCGGTCTGGTCGGAAGCGGTCTGGAGATCCTGCGCCGGCGCATGCGGCAGCTGGCACCCGGACAACATCAGCAGCCCCAGCAGGGCCGCAGCGATCAGACGGATCATGCAGGGCGCGCCTCCCGCGGCTGGCCGCTGGCAGTGACCGGCACCAGCGGCGTGATCTTGCCGAACTTGCCGCGTTCGGCGAGGCGGGTGCGGTCCTTCACTTCCCCGGCCAGCTGACCGCAGGCGGCGTCGATGTCGTCGCCGCGGGTCTTGCGAATGGTGGTGACGATGCCCGCGTCCATCAGCACCTGCGCGAAACGGCGGATCTGCTCGTTGTTGGAACGCTTCAGGCCCGATTCGGGGAAGGGGTTGAACGGGATCAGGTTGAACTTGCACGGCACGTCGGCGACAAGCTTCAGCAATTCCCGCGCATGCTCGACGCCGTCGTTGACGCCATCCAGCATGCAGTATTCGAAAGTAATGAAATCGCGCGGCGCGAATTCCAGGTAGCGGCGGCATGCCGCCATCAGCTCGGCCAGCGGGTATTTCTTGTTCAGCGGCACCAGCACGTCGCGCAGCGCGTCGTTGGACGCATGCAGCGATACGGCCAGGGCGACCGGCAAATCTTTGGACAAGCGGTCCATCATCGGCACCACGCCGGAGGTGGACAGCGTCACGCGGCGGCGCGACAGGCCGTAGGCGTTGTCGTCGAGCATCAGCCGCATGGCCGGCACGACCGCGTCGTAGTTCAGCAGCGGCTCGCCCATGCCCATCATCACCACGTTGGAGATGACGCGGTCATCCTTGGGGCCGCGGCCCAGTTGCTCGCGCATGGCGAACTCGGCCATCCACAGCTGGCCGATGATCTCGCCGGTGCTGAGGTTGCGCGAAAAGCCCTGCTTGCCGGTGGAACAGAACCGGCAGTTGACGGCGCATCCCGCCTGCGAGGAAACGCACAGCGTGCCACGCGTTTCCTCGGGGATGTACACCGTCTCCACCGCGTTGCCTTCGCCCACGTCAAGCAGCCACTTGCGCGTGCCGTCGGCCGACAGGTTGTCGGTGATGATGGCAGGCGCGCGGATCTCGGCGCGGGTCGCGAGCTTTTCGCGCAGCGACTTGGCGAGATCCGACATGGCGTCGAAGCGGCTGGCACCGTAGTGGTGGATCCAGCGTTGCAGCTGCCGCGCACGGAACGGCTTCTCGCCGAGCTCGCCGCAATAGGCGGTGAGCGCGTCCGCGTCGAGGTCGAGCAGGTTGACGAGAGTGTTCATGACGGCAAACTCGGCTTGGTGTCAGTCAGCAGCCGATCAGCGGCTGTAGACGTTCATGCCCGGGAAGAAGAAAGCCACTTCCACGGCAGCCGTTTCAGCGGCGTCCGAGCCGTGCACGGCGTTGGCGTCGATGCTGTCGGCGAAGTCGGCGCGGATGGTGCCCTTCTCGGCCTTCTTCGGGTCGGTGGCGCCCATCAGGTCGCGGTTCTTGGCGATGGCGTTCTCGCCTTCCAGCGCCTGGATCATGACCGGGCCCGAAACCATGAAGTCGACCAGGTCCTTGAAGAACGGACGCTCCTTGTGGACGGCGTAGAACTGCTCGGCTTCGCCGCGCGACAGGTGCACCATCTTGGCAGCAACGATCTTCAGGCCGGCGGCCTCGAAACGGGCATAGATCTGGCCAATCACGTTCTTGGCCACGGCATCCGGCTTGATAATCGACAGGGTGCGTTCGATCGCCATGAAAAACTCCGAAAAATGAAGGGGTTACAAATGGATTAAACGTGCAATTCTAGCACGAAGACTATGACCGTTTCGAGGGTCTTGCAGACCTCCGGACGGGCCTGCCCGCCCCTCGCGCACATGCCACTGGCAAGTTGCAGACACCGCACATTACAACCTTGTCATCCCTGGAACGCAGCGCCGCCGCTAACATCCAATGTGAGCGGCGTCGAACGGACGTGAGCCAGCGGCAGGTGACGATTGAATTACCGCGCCCTTGCAATCCGGCCTGCCCGATGCCACATTGACGATGGTTCCGTCCGGCTTCCATGCGAGTCGTCGCATTTGAAGTCTCGCAACGCCGGCGCCTCACCGTTTTGAGACAGGAGTCACCATGGATAACAAGCTGAACACCTACGGTTTCGGCAACAGTGCGTCGACCGTCACTGACGTCGTCGTTCGCAACCGGGTCTTGCGCAACACTTACTGGCTGCTGGCCCTCTCGATGATCCCCACCGTGCTCGGTGCGTGGATCGGCGTGGCCACCGGCTTCAGCTTCATGGCGGGCAGCCCCGGCCTGTCGCTGATCCTGTTCCTCGCGATCGCGTTCGGCTTCTTCTTTGCCATCGAGAAGACCAAGAACAGCAGCATGGGCGTGGTCCTGCTGCTGGCCTTCACGTTCTTCATGGGCCTGATGCTGTCGCGGCTGATCAGCGTCACCTTGTCGTTCTCGAACGGCCCGGCACTGATCATGTACGCTTTCGGCGGCACCGCCGCCGTGTTCGGCGCGATGGCATCGATCGCCACTGTCAGCAAGCGTGATTTCTCCGGCCTGGGCAAGTTCCTGTTCGTCGGCGTGATCCTGCTGATCCTGGCCAGCGTCGCCAACATCTGGCTGCAGCTGCCGGCGCTGATGATCACGGTGTCGGTGATCGCGATCGGTATCTTCTCGGCGTACATCCTGTTCGACGTGCAGCGCGTGGTGAACGGCGGCGAGACCAACTACATCACCGCCACGCTGGCGATCTACCTGGACGTGTACAACGTGTTCGCCAACCTGCTGGCGCTGCTGGGCATCTTCGGCGGCAACCGCGAATGACGGCAAACGCCGCGGCATGAAAAAGCCGGCCTGTTGGCCGGCTTTTCTTTTGGGCATTCCGCCGCGCTCAGTCGCGGTCGAACACCGCGATCGATTCCACGTGCGAGGTGTGCGGAAACATGTTGACCACGCCGGCGCCGCTCAGGCGGTAGCCCGCCTCGTGCACCAGCAGGCCGGCATCACGCGCCAGCGTGGCGGGGCTGCACGACACATAGACGATGCGCCGCGGCAGCACGTCGCTGCCCTGCTGCGCCAGCTCGCCGAGCGCCTTGCTCACCGCGAGCGCGCCTTCGCGCGGCGGATCGACCAGCCAGCGGTCGAAGCGGCCCAGCGCGGCGATGTCTTCCGCGGTGACCTCGAACAGGTTGCGGCACGCGAACTCGGTCCTGGCGGCGAGCCCGTTGTATTCGGCATTGGCGAGCGCGCGCGTGGTCAGCGCCTCGCTGCCTTCGATGCCCATCACCGACTTGCCCTGCGTGGCCAGCGGCAGCGTGAAATTGCCGATGCCGCAGAACAGATCGAGCAGGCGGTCTTGCGGTTGCGCGTCGAGCAGGCGCAGCGCGCGGCCGATCAGCACGCGGTTGATCTGGTGGTTCACCTGGGTGAAGTCGGTCGGCTTGAACGGCATGCGGATGCCGAACTCGGGCAGCGTGTAGGCCAGCTCGGCGTCGGCCGGGTAGAACGGATAAACCGTATCCGGGCCCTTAGGCTGCAGCCAGAACTGCACTCGGTGCGCATCGGCAAAGGCGCGCAGCAGGTCCTTGTCGGCATCGGTCAGCGGCTCCAGGATGCGCAGCACCAGCGCGGTCACCTCCTGGCCCACGGCCAACTCGATCTGCGGCATGCGGTCGCGGATCGACAGCCCCATCACCAGCTCGCGCAGCGGCACAAGCATCGCCGACACATGCGGCGGCAGGATCTCGCAGCGCGTCATGTCCGCGACATAGCTGCTCTTGCGCTCATGGAAGCCGACCAGCACCCCGCCCTTCTTGGCCACATGGCGCACCGTCAGGCGCGCGCGGTAGCGATAGCCCCAGTCCGGCCCGGCGATCGGGCGGAACACCACGTCGGGCTTCACCTTGGACAGGTGCCACAGGTTGTCCTCCAGCACGCGCTGCTTGATGGCCAGCTGCGCGCGCGAATCCAGATGCTGCATCGAGCACCCGCCGCAGACGCCAAAGTGCTGGCAGCCCGGTTCCACGCGCATCACGGAGGCCTGCCGTACTTCGCCCAGGTGCGCCTGCTCGTAGCTGGGCTTGCGGCGATAGCTGCGGTAGCTGACGGTCTCGCCCGGCAGTGCGCCTTCGACGAAGATGACCTTGCCCGGCGTGCCGTCCTCGTTGACCAGCCGGCCGACGCCGCGCGCCTCCATGTCGAGGCTGTCGATCGTCACCACGGGGTCGTCCGCGGGCGCACCGCCCTGTGCGGCACCACGGCCACGGGAGCTCTTTGTGACGGGGGCAGCACCTTCGACGGCCGCAGCAGCCGGCACGGCCGGCGTTTCTTGTGGGGAGGACACGGCTTGGGACACCAGATCAAACCTGACGTATTGTTTTACGAAAGCGCGATTGTATGCCAGACCGGCCCGGCTCCGTTGGCGTACGTCCCGGCAAACGACGGAGAGCAGGCATGGAACTGATTTCGTGGAACATCCAGTGGGGCCGCGGCGCCGACGGCCGCGTCGACCTGGCGCGGCAGGTACAGGTCCTGCGCGCCATGGCCGACGCGGATGTGCTGTGCCTGCAGGAAGTGACGCGCGGCTTTGGCGAACTGCGCGGCGAAC
Source organism: Cupriavidus nantongensis (assembly GCF_041726985.1). Classification (GTDB taxonomy): domain Bacteria; phylum Pseudomonadota; class Gammaproteobacteria; order Burkholderiales; family Burkholderiaceae; genus Cupriavidus; species Cupriavidus nantongensis_A. The sequence goes on from NZ_CP168303.1 coordinate 2,086,748, forward strand.
CCGGCGCCGACCAGGTGTCCGAGCTGACCGCGCTGCTGCCCGGCTATCACCTGCTCTATGCGCCGGCGGTCGAGCGGCGTGGGCGCACCGGCGCGCTCAAGCAGTTCGGCAACCTGATCGCCACCCGACTGCCGGTGCGCGAGGTGTTCCGCCATGCATTGCCCTGGCCGGCGGATCCCGAGGTCGCGTCGATGCCGCGGGTGGCATTGGAAGCCACGGTGGAGGCTGGCAGCGCGCGGCTGCGCGTGATCTGCACCCACCTGGAATATTATTCGGCGACCCAGCGCACGGCACAGGCCGAAGCCCTGCGCGACTGGCATGCCGAGGCTTGCGCCCACGCACGCCGCCCCGGCCGCAGCGAGCAGTGGCCGGGCCCGTTCACGCCGGAGCCGCGGCCCGCCGAAGCCATCCTGTGCGGCGACTTCAACAGCAAACCCGACGATGTTGCCTATCGGCGCATGCTGGAACCATTCGATGACGGCACCCCGGCCTGGCGCGACGCCTGGCTGCATGCGCACCCTGGCCAGCCGCATGCCCCGACCTGCGCGCTGCACGACAAGGAACAATGGCCCGAGCCGCCCTTCGCCTGTGACTTCATGCTGGTGACCGAGCCGCTCGTGGCCCGCATCCGGCGCTGCGAGGTCAACGCCGACACCGATGCCTCGGACCACCAGCCGATCCTGCTGTCGCTGGATCTCTAGGCCGGTCCAGGCCGGGCCAGCGGCTGTCGTCGTCAGTCTTCGAGGTCTTCGGCTTCGGGCGTCAGCCGCTGCAGGCGGAAGGCCTGCAGGTATTCCATCCACTGTTCGCCCGGCAACTCGGCCAGCGATTCCTGGACGAATTCCATCTCGACGTCGAACTCGCGCGGCGACAGCCCGCCGCGCATCAGCTGGAAGCGGCAGTACATCAGGTAGGTGTTGACGACGTCGGTCTCGCAATAGGCGCGGATCTCGTCGAGCTGCCCGGCCTGGAAGGCCTGCCACACCTTGCTGCCGTCCATCCCCATCTTGCCGGGAAAGCCGCACAGCTTGGCCAGGTCATCGAGCGGGGCGCTGGCGCGCGGCTGGTACATCGCCAGCAGGTCCATCAGGTCCAGGTGCCGCATGTGGTAGCGGCTGATGTAGTTGTTCCACTTGAAGTCGCGGCTGTCCTCGTCGCGGCCCTCGCCCATCTCCCAGTAGCGCGGCGCGGTGATGCCGTTGACCAGGCCGCGGTAGTGCAGCACCGGCAGGTCGAAGCCGCCGCCATTCCATGACACCAGCTGCGGGCTGTAGCGCGCGATCAGTTCATAGAACTTCTGGATCAGCGTGGCCTCGCCGTCCTGCGGCGTGCCGAGCGAGCCGACATGGAACACCGCGGAGCCGTCGCGGTGCGTGCGCCGCAGCACGCAGGAAATCGCGGCGACACGCTGCAGGTAGTGCGGGAGGAAATCGCTGCCGGTCTTTTCCCGGCGGGCGGAGAACGCATGCTCGGCGACTTCGGCGTCGCTCATCGCATCGGGATGGTCATGCAAACGGCGCAGGCCGGCGACATCGGGAATGGTCTCGATGTCGAATACCAGCACAGGGGTCATAGAACGGCGTCCTTCCTGACACCTTGCGAAGCGAAATGCCGCTTGAGCTTGACCAGGGCCTCCTGCTGGATCTGGCGCACGCGCTCGCGCGTCAGGCCCATCTCCTCGGCAAGCTCTTCCAGCGTGGCGGGCTCGATGTGGTTGAGGCCGAAGCGGCGCTCCACCACATAGCGATGCTTTTCCGACAGGCGCGCCAGCCAGAGCTTCATCAGCCCTTCCAGCTCGCGGTGCGCCACCTCCTGGTCTGGGGCGGCGTTGTGCTCGTCGGAGAGGAAATCCAGGAGGCTCGAGCCGGGATCGAGATCGAACGGCGTATCGAGCGAGGTGGTGTGTTCATTGAGTGCCAGGACGTCCTGCACTTCGTCCGGCGTCTTGCCCAGCAGGTGGGCGATGTCTTCCAGGCTGGCGTCGCGCCCGTCGGTGCCGCCCTTCTCCAGATGGCGCTTGGCGCGCAGCACCTGGTTGAGTTCGCGGATCACGTGCACCGGCAAGCGGACCGTGCGGGCCTGGTTCATGATGGCGCGCTCGATGCTCTGGCGGATCCACCACGTTGCGTAAGTCGAGAAGCGGAAACCGCGCGACGGATCGAACTTCTCGATCGCGTGCATCAGGCCCAGGTTGCCCTCCTCGATCAGGTCGAGCAGCGGCACGCCGCGATTGAGATAGCCCTTGGCGATGCTGACCACCAGCCGCAGGTTGCGCTCGATCATGACCTGGCGCGCGGCAAAGTCGCCGTCCTTGGCCAGCGTGGAGAAATGCAGTTCTTCCGGCGCCGACAGCAGGGGCTTGATGCTGATGCGGTTCAGGTAGTGCTGGACGGTGTCTGCGGCCAGCTCGGTATGCAGCACCGTGCGGAAATCGTCATGCTCGGCGGTGGCGCTCTCGGTGCCGTTTTCCGCGCCATCGTCTTCCTCGTCTTCCGACTCGTCCTCGTCGTCGTCGCGCAGATGGCGCTCGTTGCGATCATTGTCGTCGCCGAGCAGGTCGGCCTCGCGCAGGCCCACCGAAGCGGACGTGGCGATGGGCTCGTCGGTCACGGGAAGCATCTCGGCGGCGAGGTCGGGCTCGAAGCCCTCTGCATCGGCGCGTTCGTCGGGATGCGCCACACCAGCCTTCACTTCCGGCTGCTTGGGACGGCGAGCCCTGCTGACGGTTCCGGAGGAGACGGTTTTCTGGCGTGGCATGAACCCTCACTGTGGCGGCAGGTACCGCATCGGATCAACCGGTTTTCCGTTCTTGCGAACTTCGAAGTGAAGCTTCACCCGGTCGGTATCACTGTTGCCCATCTCTGCAATCTTCTGGCCTTTCCGGACCGTGGATTGCTCAGCGACGAGCACCTTGTCGTTGTGCCCGTAAGCGGTAAGAAATGTCTCGTTGTGTTTGATGATGACAAGATTCCCGTAGCCGCGCAAGGGGCCTACGTGAATCACCCGACCGTCATCCGCGGCCAGCACCGAATCGCCCTTCTTGCCCGCAATATCGATGCCTTTATTGCCCTTGTCGTCGAATTTACCGACCATCTGGCCGGTCGCCGGCCAGCTCAGCTTCATCGAACCATCGGCCATCGGCGCCGAGGCCGGCGCGGTCGCGGCGGGGACTGCCGCTGGCGCCGAGGCCGCAGCCGCAGGCGCGGCCGGCGGCGGCACCGGCGTGCCGTTCGGACGCGCCTGGTCGATCGGCTGGGCCTGCACCGTGCCCGGCGCCACCGGCATGGTGGCCACGCCCGGCGCAGTGTTGACGTCGGCACCCGGTGGCACGATGCGCAGCAGCTGGCCGACCTCGATCTGGTTCACATTGGTCAGGTTGTTCCACGTTGCCACATCGCGATACGACTGGCCGTTCTCCAGCGCGATACGGTAAAGGGTATCGCCTCGCTTGACCCGATAGTACCCGGGCGGCGCCGGTTCCAGCGTCGCCGCGGTGGTACCGGAGGTGGAGGTACGGTCGACGACCGGCGCCGGCATCGGCGAATTGGCGCAGGCGGCCAGCAGGGCCGCGAGCGACGTCGCCGCAAGAAGTTGTCCGGCGCGTGCGAAATTTTGCGATTTCACGATGTTGTGCATAGTTCGACTCAGATGGTGCCCGATTTTAAGGGCACAAAGAAAACGGCTTCAAGCGCGGTTCGGTGAAAGCGATGGCGGTTGCGCCGCTCGATCAGCAGCAGCTGCTGTGTCACGGTCTGGCCGGGCACGCCAGCCGGCGGCATCACCGCGACCGGAGCGATCAGGCGCCCGCCGATGGCCAGCTGCTCCAGCAGCGCCTCGGGCACCTCCATGCCGGCCGCGGCGAGGATGATGGCCGAGAACGGCGCGGCCTGCGGCAGGCCCAGCATGCCGTCGCCGTAATGCAGGCGCAGGTTGGGCACGCGCAAGGGCCGCAGGTTCGCCTTGGCCTGCTCGTGCAGCGGCCGGATGCGCTCGATCGAGAAGACTTCGCGCGCCACCTGGGCCAGCACCGCGGCCTGATAGCCGCAGCCGGTGCCGATCTCCAGCACACGCTCCAGCGGCGCCTCGGCGCCCAGGCCCTCGCGCAGCAGTTCGATCATGCGCGCGACCACCGACGGCTTGGAGATGGTCTGCTGGTGGCCGATCGGCAGCGCCGCGTCTTCATACGCCTGCGACGCCAGTCCCGGCTCGACGAACAGGTGGCGCGGCACCGTGGCGATGGCCGACAGCACGCGCTCGTCGCGAATGCCCGCGGCGCGCAGCCGCGCCGCCAGTGCCACGCGCGCACGCGCCGAGGCCATGCCGCCGCCGCCCGCGGTGGCCGCGGAGGCGCGCTGCTCGACCGCGCTGGCAGGCACCGGCGCAGGTGCCGGCGCTGCGGTGCGCGGCAGGCGCGGCTTGGCTGGCGTCGCGGGCGGAGGCACGGGCGCGGCCGGGCGCGGCGCGCCCACGGCGGGGATGCCGGCGGTGCGCGCGGGCGCGGGCTTGCGCTCGACCACCGCATCCAGCGGCAGCGGAAACTTGCGAGGGGGCGTGGAACTCATCGGGGGCGCGGCGCGGCGATTCTGCGGCTCGGGACCAGCGGCCCTACTTCAGCCACTGGTCGAGCGCGTCGAGCTGCCCGCGGTGGGTCAGGTCCAGCTGCAACGGCGTGAGCGAGACATAGCCCTGCGCGGTCGCGTGGAAATCGGTGCCCTCGCTGGCATCGCGCGCGTCGCCGGCCGGACCGATCCAGTAATTGGTGTCGCCGCGCGGGTTGACCTGCGTGATCACCGGCTGCGACGGATGGCGCTTGCCCAGACGCGTGGCGCGATAGCCCTGGATATGTTCGAACGGCAGGTTCGGGATATTGACGTTGAGCAGGAACGGCTCTGCCGGCGGCGTGCCGATGATGCGCTCCACCACGGTGCGCGCGACGCGCGCGGCGGCATCGAGGTGTTCCCAGCCCTTGTCCACCTGCGAGAAGGCCACCGAGGGAATCCCCAGCAGGTAGCCCTCGATCGCTGCGGCGACGGTGCCGGAGTACAGCACGTCTTCGCCCATGTTCTGGCCCTGGTTGATGCCGGACACCACCAGGTCGGGCTTTTCGTCGAGCAGCCCGGTCAGCGCGATATGCACGCAGTCGGTGGGCGTGCCGTTGACGAAGCGAAAACCTTTTTGCACGCCTTCGCGCGCCTCGTAGATCGACAGCGGACGCTGCAGGGTCAGGGAATTGGAAGCGCCGCTATGGTTCTGCTCCGGCGCGATGACCGTGATCCGGCCCAGCGGCGCGAGCGCAGCATGCAAAACGGCCAGTCCCGGCGCGAGATAACCGTCGTCGTTGGCGAGAAGGATATGCATGCCGCGATTGTACCTGAGCGCAGGCGCGCAAGCGGCCCGCGCGCCGCCCGATCTGGCCATCCGCGGCGGCGGCACCGGCACTGTATGCAGGCCGCAAATGACCGCCTCCACGGCTTCGGCATGAAACAGAACGACCGTGCTATTCCTGCGCTACACTTGCCCCGCCGGCCCGCGTAAGCTTGACTGGCGCGGCATGCCAACCACACCACCGGAGACAAGATGAAAGCCGTACTGTGCAAAGCCTGGGGTCCGCCCGATTCGCTGACCCTCGAAACCCTGCCCGACCTGGTGCCCGGCAAGGGCGAAGTGGTCATCGACGTCAAGGCGGCCGCGGTCAACTTCCCGGATGTGCTGATCATCCAGAACAAGTACCAGGCCAAGCCCGAACTGCCGTTCACCCCGGGTTCGGAACTCGCCGGCGTGGTCAACGCGGTGGGCGAAGGCGTCACCCACGTCAAGCCCGGCGACAAGGTCATCGCCTACCTGGGCAATGGCGCTTTCGCCAGCCAGGCCAGGGCGCCGGCGGCGTCGGTGGTGCCGATGCCGCCCGGCATCGACTTCGAGATCGCGGCGGCCTTCACGCTGACCTACGGCACCTCGCACCATGCGGTGATCGACCGCGGCGAACTGAAGGCCGGCCAGACCATGCTGGTGCTGGGCGCGGCCGGCGGCGTCGGCCTGGCGGCGATCGAGATCGGCAAGGCCATCGGGGCGCGCGTGATCGCAGCGGCGTCGACCGACGAAAAGCTGGAGGTGTGCAAGCAGCACGGCGCCGACGCCTTGATCAACTACAGCACCGAAGACCTGCGCGAGCGCATCAAGGCGCTGACCGACGGCAAGGGCCCCGACGTGATCTACGACCCGGTCGGCGGCATCTATGCCGAGCCGGCGTTCCGCTCGATCGGCTGGCGCGGCCGCTATCTGGTGGTGGGCTTCGCCAACGGCGAGATTCCCCGGCTGCCGCTGAACCTGGCGCTGCTCAAGGGGGCGTCGCTGGTAGGCGTGTTCTGGGGCGATTTCGTGCGGCGCGAGCCCAAGGCCAACCAGGCCAATATGGCGCAGATGCTGGGCTGGATGAAGGAAGGCAAGATCCGCCCGCATATCTCGGCGCGCTATCCGCTGGAGCAGGCCGCGCAGGCGCTCAAGGACATGGAGGCGCGCAAGGTCACCGGCAAGATCGTGATCGTGCCGTGACCGCGGTCAGCCAACGAAGCGTCGGCTGACGTCTTCGCGCTGACCCAAAAAAGTAAGGCGCAGGAAGTGCGGCTACACCCTGCGCCCTGCGAGGCAAACCGCCCCAAGCTGCCTGTTGTCCCGATTGCGCACACCCCGGCGCGGGTCAACAGGCAGTTCCCAAAACAGCCAGCCCCCGGCCGGGCCGCTTTCCGGAATTCCCCCTGTCAGAAGCGATGCTGCAGGCACCGTCACCGGCTACGACGATCTGCCAATGCCGGCCGACGCCGCCTGCAGCTGTACCGCACCGTGTTCTACGACACCTGGTTCCGAGACCAGCCACTGCGCATGGCGGCGCAGCCACTGCCGGTGCGCGACGTCGGCGCGGCACGCACGCGGCTGGTGTGGGTGCTGGTGGGCGAGACCATCGAGCCGCGCCAGCTGCTGGCGCGCGAGATCCTGATCGGCTCGCTGCTGCAGGAGCTGATGCTGGTGACGCTGGCGCTCGGCATCGTCTGGCTCGGCGTGCGGCGCGGACTGCGGCCACTGCACCGGCTCTCCGACACGGTAGCGCGGCGCGGCACGCAGCTCGACCCGATCGAGCAGCAAGACCTGCCCGCCGAGATGAAGCCGCTGGTGCGGGCGCTGAACCAGTACATGGAGCGGCTGCAAGCCATGGTGCTGGCGCGCAAGCGCTTCTTTGCCGATGCCGCGCACCAGCTCAAGACCCCGCTGGCCATCATCCAGGCGCAGTCCGAACTGGCGCTGCGCGAACGCGACGGCGAGCGTGTGCGCGAGCATATGCGCGTGCTGCACGGGACCGTGCGGCACGCGTCCAAGGGCGTGCAGCAGTTGCTGTCGCTGTCGCGGCTGGAGCCCGATGCCGGCTATGAACCGGCGCTGAAGCGCCGGGAGGGGGCCTGACGGTGTCGGTCAGGTTCGACCCAGGGCGTTTCCTTGACCGACTGCGTACTCCCTCTCCCGCTTGCGGGAGAGGGTTGGGGTGAGGGCCACAGCTTCTCCGTCTCCCCGCTCTGCGGCTGCCACTTCATCAGCCGCTTCTCGCCGATGCCGACCATCCAGTCCAGCACCAGCGCAAACGCGGTCAGCACCACGATGCCGGCGAACACGGTATTGATGTCGAAGGTGCCCTCGGCCTGCAGGATCAGGTAGCCCACGCCACGCGCCGAGCCCAGGTATTCGCCCACCACCGCGCCGACAAAGGCCAGGCCTACCGAGGTATGCAGCGACGAGAACACCCAGCTGGTCGCGCTCGGCAGGTAGACATGGCGCAGCAACTGCTTCTGGCTGGCACCCAGCATGCGCGCATTGGCCAGCACCACCGGGCTCACTTCCTTGACGCCCTGGTAGACGTTGAAGAAGACGATGAAGAACACCAGCGTCACCGCCAGTGCCACCTTCGACCAGATGCCCAGGCCGAACCAGACTGCGAAGATCGGCGCCAGGATCACGCGCGGCATCGAATTCATGGCCTTGACGTAGGGATCGAGGATGGCCGAGGTCAGCGGGCTCAGCGCCAGCCACAGGCCGACGCCCAGCCCCGCCACCGTGCCGATGCCGAACGCCAGCACGGTCTCGATCAGGGTCACGCCCAGGTGCAGGTAGATATCGCGCTCGACGATAAACCAGTTCCAGATGCGTTGCGCCACCATCAGCGGCTCGCCAAAGAAAAAGGCGACCTGCTGCGAGCGCGTGGCCACGTGCCACACGCCGAGGATCACCACCAGCACGAGCAGCTGCCACACGCGCAGCATGCCCTTGGAATCAGTACGGAATGCCATCGGGATTCAGTTCTTGTTTTGAATGGGGACGCAGGTCGAAACCGTTCAGGCGACCTTGCGCTGCTGGGCGTAGCCCTTGAGCACTTCCTCGCGCAGCACGTCCCAGATCGCGGCGTGCAGCTCGACAAAGCGCGGATGGTTACGGATCTCGGCGACGTCGCGCGGGCGCGGCAGGTCGATCGCGAACTCGCCGATCGGATGCGTGCCGGGACCGGCCGACAGCACCACCACGCGGTCGCTCATGGCGATGGCCTCGTCCAGGTCGTGGGTGATGAAGAGCACCGCCTTGCGCTTGGCGGCCCACAGCTCCAGCACTTCGTTCTCCATCAGCTGGCGGGTCTGGATATCCAGCGCCGAAAACGGCTCGTCCATCAGGATGATGTCCGGGTCCAGCACCAGCGTCTGCGCCAGGGCCACGCGCTTGCGCATGCCGCCCGAGAGCTGGTGCGGGTAGCGGTCGCCGAAACCGCCCAGGCCCACGCGGCGCAGCCATTCCTCGCCCTGCTGCACTGCCTCGGCGCGCCCGGTGCCGCGGAACTCCAGGCCGGCGACGACGTTGTCGAGCGCGCTGCGCCACGGCATCAGCGCCTCGGTCTGGAACATGTAGCCGGCGCGCCGGTTGATGCCGCGCAGCGGCTCGCCGAAGACGCGCACCTCGCCGCTGGAAGGCTCCAGCAGGCCGGCGCCGACATTCAGCAGCGTCGACTTGCCACAGCCGGTGGGACCCACCACCGATACGAATTCGCCGGGCTGGATCGACAGCGTGACGTCCTTGACCGCGGTATAGCGCTGGCTGCGGTCATCGCGCGAGACAAAGGTGCAGGTGACCTGGTCGAGTGAAAGTGCGGGAATGCTCATGATGAACCGTCTCGTACCCGCCGTGGCGCAGAGCGCGGCGCGGGCGAGTGATGATGGATAAGCCGTCGCTGCCGCAAAGCAAAGGCCCGCTGCGGGCAGCGGGCCGATGGCGTCGACGGCAGGAAAATTACTTGTACTTGGCGTTGGCCTTCTGCACGAACGCGTTGGTATAGGTTTCTTCCAGCTTGATCGACTTGCCCTTCAGTTCGGCGTCGAACTGGCCCAGCGCGTTGAGCGCGGTGCGCGGGCCGTCGGCCGGCATGGTGCCGTCCGGCGAGATCGCTTCCTTGACCTTGTCCCACGCGGCCAGGTACAGCGCGCGGTCGCCCAGCAGGTAGCTTTCCGGCACGGTCTTGACGATGTCGGACGGGCCCGCCTTCTGCAGCCACTTGAGCGCGCGCACCATGGCGTTGGTGAGCGCCTGCGTGGTGTTCGGGTTCTGCTGGATGAAGGCCTGCGATGCATACAGGCAGCCCGACGGCATGTTGCCGCCGAACACCGCCTGGGTATCCTTGAGCGTGCGGGTGTCCGAGGCGATGCGCACTTCGTTCTTCTGCGTCAGCATCGACACCACCGGGTCGAGGTTGGCCATGGCATCGATCTGGCCCGAACGCATCGCCGCCACCGCGCCGGCGCTGGCACCGACGCCGATAAACGACACGTCCGACGGCTTCAGGCCATGCTTGGCCAGTACGAAGTTGGCCATCATGTTGGTCGACGAGCCCGGCGCGGTCACGCCGATCTTCTTGCCCTTCAGGTCGGCGACCGACTTGAAGTTGGGCATGGTCTTGTTCGACACCACCAGCACGATCTGCGGGGCGCGGCCCTGCAGCACGAATTCCTGGTAGCGCTGGCCCTTGGCCTGCAGGTTGATGGTGTGCTCGTAGGCCCCCGAGACCACGTCGGCGCTGCCGCCCACCACCGCCTGCAGCGCCTTGGCGCCGCCGGCGAAGTCGACGATCTCGACGTCCAGGCCTTCTTCCTTGAAGTAGCCGAGGCGCTCGGCGATGGTCAGCGGCAGGTAGTAGAACAGGTTCTTGCCACCCACCGCGATGGTGACCTTGGTCTTCTCGGGCTTGCCCTGGGCCAGGGCATGGCCGAAGGTGAACCAGCCGGCCAGGAACAGCGCCAGCGCGATCAGGAATTGCTTCCAGAATTTCTTGTTATACATGCGAGATCTCCTACCCGTGTGGACTGGCGCCGCGGCAGATGCGATGGCAAGGGGGGCGCGCCGCGGTGCGGCAAGTTGCGATGCTACCGGACGGTGCGGCGCACCGCATCGGTATCTACACCTAGCAAGCCGGCCAGCTTAGCGCCCTTACCTTTCGATCACCTTGCCACGGCCACCGGCGTCATTCGGCGTGGATGTCGGCGGACTTGATCACCTTGGCCCAGCGCGCGAGCTCGGACTTCTGGTATTGCGCCAGCTGCTGCGGGTTCATGTATTTGGCCTCGGCGCCCAGTTCCTCGGCCTTCTTGCGGAAGGCCTCGGTGCGCATGATCTTGTCGATCTCGCCGGTCAGCTTGTCGACCACCGGCTTGGGCGTGCCCGCCGGCGCGTACATCGCAAACCACGACGACACGTCCAGGTCCGGGTAGCCGGCCTCGGGCGCCGACGGCACGTCCTTCAGGCTGGGCAGGCGGGTCTTGCTGGTCACCACCAGCGGGCGCAGCTTGCCGGCGGCGATATGGCCCATCAGCGGCGGCGGCGTGGTGATGGTCAGGTCGACCGAGCCGCCCAGCAGATCGGTCATGGCCGGGCCGGTGCCCTTGTACGGCACGTGGGTGATCTTGGTGCCGGCCATCTGGTTCAGCAGCTCGGTTGACACGTGCTGCAGCGAGCCGTTGCCCGACGAGGCGTAGTTGAGCTTGTCCGGGTTGGCCTTGGCGTAGGTCACCAGTTCCTTCAGCGACTTGACCGGCAGGCTCGGGCGCACCACCAGCACCTGCGGCGCCGACAGGATATTGGCCACCGGCGCAAAGTCCTTGACCGGATCCCACGACAGGTTCTTCACCAGCAGCGGCGTGATCACGTGGAAGCCCGAGTACTGCAGCATCAGCGTGTAGCCATCGGGCTTGGCGCGCGCGACCAGGTTCGCGGCGATGCCGCCGTTGCCGCCGGGACGGTTGTCGACCACCACCGGCTGGCCGAGCGCCTTGGACAGCGGCTCGGCAATCATCCGTGCGGCGAGGTCGGTGGTGCCGCCGGCCGCGGCCGATACCACCAGCGTTACCGGCCGGGCGGGATAGCTGCCGTCCTGTGCCAGTGCGGCGGGGGCGAACCACGCCGCGCCAATTGCCGCCAGCGTCGAGACAATCGCCTTGCGCCGTGCGGACATGGCTGGCTGGTGTTGAGGGGCTTGCTTCATGAGGGTCTCCGTCTGGTCTTGTGGATACGTTGTTGTGGTGCGCGTGCAGGGCTACGCCTGCCCGGCAAAATGCTCGGCCAGCCAGGCCGGCGGCTGGTGCGTGCGCAGGCGCGGCCCTGCGCTCAGCAGCTGGCTATTGAGGTCGCGCCCGACCAGTTCCGGCATGCCGGCGACCACGTCGAGCAGCGCGCCCAGGTCGACGCCGGTCTGCACGCCCATGCAATCGAACATGTGGACCAGGTCTTCGGTGCTGACGTTGCCGCTGGCACCAGGCGCGTAGGGGCACCCGCCCAGGCCGCCGGCGGCCGCGTCGAAGCGCGTCACGCCGGTCTGCCAGGCCGCTGCGGCATTGGCCAGGCCCATGCCGCGGGTGTTGTGCAGGTGGATGGTCAGGCCGGTGGCGGGCAGCGCGGCCTGGAAGGCCTGGCACAGCGCCGCGACCTGGTTCGGATAGGCCATGCCGGTGGTGTCGCACAGCGTGATGCCGGCCGCGCCCGCGTCGGCGAAGGCGCTGGCCAGCGCCATCACCTCGGCGACATCGACCTCGCCCTCGAACGGGCAGCCGAATACCGTCGACAGCGACACGTTGACCGGCACGCCGGCCGCGCCCGCCTCGGCAATCATCGCCAGCAGCTGTTGCCGCGACTGCGCGCGCGTCATGCGCAGGTTGGCGCGGTTGTGGGTTTCGCTGGCCGACATCACCAGGTTGACCTCGTCGGGCCGGCACGACAGCGCGCGCTCGAGCCCGCGCAGGTTGGGCACCAGCGCGGTGTAGCGCACGCCCGGCTGGCGCCGCATGCGGTGCATCAGCGCCTCGGCATCGGCCAGCGCGGGAATGGCGCGGGCCGAGGTGAACGAGGTGGCCTCGATGCGCGTGAAGCCGCAGGCCGAGAGCGCATCGACGAAGGCGACCTTGGCATCGGTCGGCACCACCACCGGCTCGATCTGCAGGCCGTCGCGCGGCGCGACTTCGTTGATCTCGACGCGGGCCGGGCCGCGCAACGGGTTGGCGGCGGCGCTCATGCGATCACCTTGCGCGCGCGCAGGTCGGCGATGGCGGCGTCGTCGAAGCCAGCCTGCTTCAGCACCGCATCGGTATGCTCGCCCAGCGCCGGCGCGCGGTCATGGATGGCGCCGGGGCTGGCCGACAGCTTGGGCACCACGCCCGGCACCTCCACGGTCAGGCCGCCGGCCGAAGTCACCGACTCGATCACGCCGCGGGCGCGGTAGTGCGGGTCTTCGGCGATGTCCTTGACGGTATAGATGCGGCCCGACGGCACCTGCGCGTCGCGCAGCACCGCCAGCGCCGACTCCACCGTCTGCGTACGGGTCCAGTCAGCGATCGCGGCATCGATCTCGTCGACGCGCGCGACGCGGCCGTCGTTGCGCTCCAGCGCGGGATCGTCGGCCAGGTCGGCGCGGCCGATGGCGAGCATCATGCGCTTGAAGATGGCATCGCCATTGGCCGCCACCAGCACGTATTCGCCGCTGGCGCACGGATAGGCATTGGACGGCGCGATCCCCGGCAGCGCGCCGCCGGCGGGCTGGCGCACCGCGCCGAAGGCCGAGTATTCCGGCAGCAGGCTTTCGCTCAGGTTGAACAGCGACTCGTACAGCGCCACGTCGATCACCTGCCCCTCGCCGCCGCGCGCATCGCGCTGGTACAGCGCCAGCAGCACGCCCATGGCGCCGTGCAGGCCGGCGATGGTGTCGCCCAGCGACAGGCCGGCGCGGACCGGCGCGCGGCCGGGCTCGCCGGTCAGGTGGCGCAGGCCGGCCATGGCCTCGGCCACCGCGGCAAAGCCGGGCTCGTCCTTCTTCGGGCCGGTCTGGCCGTAGCCCGACACACGCAGCATGATCAGGCGCGGGTTGTCGGCATGCAGCACGTCCCAGCCCAGGCCCCACTTCTCCATGGTGCCGGGGCGGAAATTCTCGATCAGCACATCGGCCTCGGCGGCCAGCTTGCGCACCAGCGCCTGACCTTCCGGCTGGCGCAGGTCGATGCAGACCGACTCCTTGTTGCGCGACTGCGCCTCCCACCACACTGAGGTGCCCTCATGCAGCATGCGCCATTTGCGCAGCGGGTCGCCCTGCCCGGGCGGCTCGACCTTGATGATGTGGGCGCCAAAGTCGGCCAGGGTCTTGGCAGCAAAGGGGCCGGCGATAAGTTGTCCGAGTTCGAGGACGCGAATGCCCTCAAGGATCTGTTGCGCCATGGGTGTCTCCGTGCGATGCGGCAGTCTTGTTGCAGTGCGGCAGCGCCATTGACTGGCATGCCATACATTGCGTTCGGACGGAGTTTGCCCCAGCGCGGGGCCGGCCAGGAATCGGCAATCGGAGAAGCGGGCTTTCTCGGAACGCGAAAGGCTGTATGGAGCCTCCGCACGGACGAGCTAGAACGGCGCCCGGTCCCCGCACAGGTGGGTGATCAGCAGCCGCGCCGAGACCGTCAGGCCGGCCGGGTCGCGCAGCCCGATCAGCAGCGAGCGGCGCGCCCAGGCGTCCTGCAGCGTCACCAGCGACAGCCCCATCGACTTGACGTGTGGCTCGGCCGCGATGCGCGGCAGCACGCCCACGCCCAGCCCGGCCATCACCATGCGGCACATGGCGTCGAAGCTGCGCACCTGGATCCGCAGCCGGAACGGCCGGTCCAGCCGGCTGCTTTCCTCCAGCAGGCGCGCCGCCAGCGAGGTTTCCTGCGGCAGGCTGACGAAATCGAATTCGAGCGTGTCGGCGTAGTGCACCGGGCCGCGCGCGGCCAGCGGATGGTTGGGCGGGGTAATGATGACCAGTTCGTCCTGGCGGTATTCGACCGTCATCAGCCCGGCGGCCGGAGTGCGATCGGCGAAGATGCCGACGTCGGCACGGTTCTCGACCAGCGCGGCAACGATGTCGCGGGAGTTCTGCTCTTCCAGCTCGATGCGGATGGTCGGATGGCGCTGCATGAACGAGGCCAGGTCATCGGGCAGGAACTGCGTGATCGCCGAGGTGTTGGCACACACCCGCACCTGGCCGCGCACGCCGGAGGCATAGTCCGACATCACGCCGGCCATGCGCTCGACGTCCTGCAGGATGGTCAGTGCATGGTGGAAGCAGGCCTGGCCGGCCTCGGTCAGCTGCACGCCGGCGGCATGGCGAAAGAACAGCGGCGCGCCCACCGCGGTCTCGAGGTCCGAGATGCGCTTGCTCGCCGCCGCCACCGCCAGGTGCGACTGGCGCGCGCCGGCCGAGATGCTGCCCTGCCGGGCCACGGCAACGAACAAGCCGAGCGTGACGAGATCGAAGCGGGCCAGATTCATGGGAGCGGACGGGAAATGAAAGCGGGCGCGCCGGTGGCAGTGCCTGTGACAGGCATGCCGGCCGGCGCGACGGCGCTCAGAGGTTGCGGCGGTCCATCACCGCGCGGGCAATGGTGCTGGCATCGACATACTCCAGCTCGCCGCCCACCGGCACGCCGCGCGCCAGGCGCGATACCTTGAGGCCGCGCGCCTTGAGCATCTCGCCGATGTAGTGCGCGGTGGCCTCGCCTTCGCTGGTGAAATTGGTGGCGACGATGACCTCGCCGACCGGGCCGCCCAGCTCGGGCTCGGTGGCGCGCGCCAGCAGCCGGTCCAGGTGGATCTCGCGCGGGCCGATGCCATCCAGCGGCGAGAGCCGGCCCATCAGCACGAAATACTTGCCGCGGTAAGTCAGGGTCTGCTCGATCATGACCTGGTCGGCCGGCGTTTCCACCACGCACAGCACCGAGGCGTCGCGGCGGTCGTCCAGGCAGGTCTCGCAGATCTCCTGCTCGGTGAAGGTGTTGCAGCGCTGGCAGTGCCGGATATGGTCCGCCGCGCCGCGCAGCGCATCGCCGAGCTTGCGCGCGCCCTCGCGGTCGTGCTGCAGCAGGTGGTAGGCCATGCGCTGGGCGGACTTGGGCCCGACGCCGGGCAGCACCCGCAGCGCCTCGACCAGCGCCTGCAGCGAAGTCGGCGACGACGCTTTCACAATGGCCTTAGAACGGCAGCTTGAAGCCCGGGGGCAGCGGCAGGCCCGAGGTCATCGATCCCATCTTTTCCTGCGTGGTGGCCTCGGCCTTGCGCACGGCGTCGTTGAAAGCCGCGGCGACCAGGTCTTCCAGCAGGTCCTTGTCCTCGCCCTCGGCCAGCAGGCTGGGGTCGATGGTGACGCGCTTGACGTCGTTCTTGCAGGTCATGACCACCTTGACGAGACCGGCGCCGGACTGGCCCTCGACCTCGATCAGGGCCAGCTGCTCCTGCATCTTCTTCATGTTTTCCTGCATCTGCTGGGCCTGCTTCATCAGCCCGGCGAGTTGACCTTTCATCATGATGGAATGCTCCTGGATTCGGTAAGAGTTCGGTGACGGAAATTCGGTAACGCCAGCCCGGCCGCCGGTCAGGCGGCGCGCGGCTGGATCGAGCCTGGCACGATCTGGCCGCCGAAGTCGCGCAGCAGCCCCTGCACGAAGGGATCGGCCTCGATCGCGGCCTCGGCCTGGCGCTGGCGCTCGGCACGGGCCTCGGCGTCGGCTGCGGCGGCGGTGACCGTGACCCCGCCGACTTCGCAGACCACGCGCACCGGCTCGCCGAAGTGGTCGCCCAGCGCCTGCTGCAGCCGCTCGGCGACGCCGTTCTCGCCCAGTGCCGCGACCGGGATGCGCAGGTGGAACGTGCGCCCCACCACCTGCGTCAGTTCGCTCTGGTACGCCAGCTGCTGCGCCAGGCCCTTCAGCGGCAGGCCGGCGGCCAGCACCGGCCAGTCGCCGGTGAAGACCGGCGGGGTGCCGTCCTCGCCCGCGGCGGGCGGGCGCGGCGCGACGAATTTGGCGGACTCCGCCGGCACCGACGGCACGGCAGCGGCCTCGCGCGCCGGCTCGGCCTCGCGAGCCGGGACCGACGCCGGGCGGGCGGCACTGTGGCGCGGTGCCGCGGCGCGCGCTGCGGGTTCGCTGAAACCGTAGTCGTTGTAGCCCGGATCGCTGTCATAGGGCCCGAGCACGGGCAGGTCGGGTGGCAGTTCTTCCCACGGCGGCACATCGCTGCCCCCGGCGACTTCCCATGGCGGCACGGATTCTGGTTGCGGTTTGGCGGCCACAGGGCGTGCCGCGGGCGCTGCCGCCGGTGCGGGTGGCTGCGGCGCCGCCGGCCGCGAAACAGCAGCCGGTGCCGGTGCCGCAGCGGGACGGCTCGCGGCTACGGCCGCGGGGGCGCGCAACGGTTGTGCCGGCGGCCGCTGCGCGGCGGCCGGCGCGGCGGGCATGGCCGGTGCGGGCGCCTTGCGGGCGCCGCCGCGGGCAGCGGAAGCCTGGCGCACGGCGGCCAGCGCCGCGGCCGCAGGCGACATGGCCCCGCCTGCCGCACGCGCCGGCGCGGGCTCGACGACGGCAGGCGCGGCTGGCGCAGCGGCAGGCTCGGCCACGGGTGCGGCTGGCGCAGCCATGGGCGGCACTGGGGTGGATTCGACAATGGATGCAGTGGGTGCAGCGGGTGCCGCGGAGGCAGCCGGTGCAGCGGCGGCAGTCGCCGCCTGGCGTGTCTCGGCCGGTCGCGGCGCCGTCGGCATGCCGGCATTGCGCGGTCGTGCGGGCGCTGCGCCGCCGCCCTGCCCGGCCGTGGCGGCCGGTTCGGACGACGGCCGGAATGCCAGCATGCGCAGCAGCGTCATGGTGAAGCCGGCGTATTCGTCCGGGGCCAGCGCCAGTTCGCTGCGGCCCAGGTTGGCGATCTGGTAGAACAGCTGCACTTCCTGCGCGTCGAACACGCCGGCCAGGCGCCGCACCTCGTCGGCTTCGGGCCATTCGTCCTGCACCGACGCCGGCACGGCCTGCGCCAGCGCCACCTTGTGCAGCAGCGAACCCAGGTCTTGCAGCGCGCCGGCGAACGACAGGCTGCGGTCGGCCATGGCATCGGCGATCGCCAGCATGGCGGCGCCGTCCTCGGCGGCCAGCGCGTCGAGCAGCTGCACCAGGTAACCCTGGTCGATCGCGCCCAGCATGCCACGCACGGCTTCCTCGGACACCTGCCCCGCGCTGTAGGCGATGGCCTGGTCGGTCAGCGACAGCGCGTCGCGCATCGAGCCATGCGCGGCCTGGGCCAGCAGCCGCAGCGCGTTGCCGTCGTGGGCGATGCCTTCCTGCGCCAGGATATGGTCCAGGTGCGAGACGATATGTCCCGGCGGCATCTGCTTCAGGTTGAACTGCAGGCAGCGCGACAGTACCGTGACCGGGATCTTCTGCGGGTCGGTGGTGGCGAGGATGAACTTGACGTGCCCGGGCGGCTCCTCCAGCGTCTTCAGCATGGCGTTGAAGGCGTGGTTGGTCAGCATGTGCACTTCGTCGATCATGTAGACCTTGAAGCGCCCGGCAGAGGGTGCATAGACGGCCTTGTCGAGCAGCTGCGCCATCTCGTCGACACCGCGGTTGGACGCGGCGTCCATCTCGATGTAGTCGACGAAGCGGCCGCTGTCGATTTCCTGGCAGGCCTTGCACTGCCCGCACGGCTCGGCGGTGATGCCGCCGCTGCCGTCAGGGCCGGTGCAGTTCAGCGCCTTGGCCAGGATCCGCGACAGCGTGGTCTTGCCGACCCCGCGCGTGCCGGTGAACAGGTAGGCGTGGTGCAGCCGCTGTTGTTCCAGCGCGTGCGTGAGCGCGCGGACCACGTGCTCCTGGCCGACCAGCGTGGTGAAATCCCTGGGGCGCCATTTGCGCGCTAGAACTTGATAACTCATGGCGGCGATTGTAGCAAAAGGCGGCCCCCGACCGGCCGCCGCGGCGCGGGCCCGTCAGTCTTTACCGGGCCCCGGCGCCAGCGGCCGGTGCCGGCGCCCGCCAGCCGCCAGCGGCGGGGCTCAGCCGCACTCGCCGACGTAGCCGCAATTGGCGCATTTGGCGCAGCCGTCGACCTTGTGCAAGGCGTGCGCGCCACACTCCGGGCAAGGCTTGCCGGTGCCGACGCCGGGCATACCCGGCGCCGCGCTGGCCAGGCTGGCAAGTCCCGTCTCGGCGCCCAGCGCCTGCCCGCCATCGCGCTGCGCCAGCCGCGCCGCCAGCGCCGCCACCGGCACCTGGCCGCCGTCGGCATCGAGGAAGCCCCGCTTGATCAGGATGCGCTGCAGCGCATAGCCCAGCGCCGCGACCTCGGAGTCATGGAAGCGCGGCACCTCGGTGCCGTCCTGGCGCACCAGCGTGCCGTAGCGCACCGTGCCCTTGTCCCACACCACGTTGCGCATGTCGGCCAGCGCCTTGGCCACCGAGCCGCCCGAGCGCGCCACCATCGACAGCAGCCGCATGGTCGAGGTGATCCATTGCTGGCCCTCGCTGCGCTGGCCCGCCGGCATGAAGAACTCCACCGGGCGCTCGATCTCCACCGGCTTGCCGTCGGCGACGCCGGCCACGCGCATGAAGTTGACGGTCAGGTAGACGGTCTTGTGGCCCTCGTAAGTCAGGTATTCGACCTTGGACGTCACGCCTTCCAGGTCGCCCACCGGCCGGCTGCCAAACGGGCGCACCAGCGGGTTGTCGTCGGCCGCGGGCGCGGCCGGCGCGGCGGGCGCGTCGACCGACAGCACCGCGCCCAGCACGGAATTCGGCCGATAGGTCGCCAGCCCCTTGAGCCCGGCCTTCCAGGCCTCGAGGTAGAGGTTGCGGAAGGCTTCGTACGGATAGTCCTCCGGCACGTTGACGGTCTTGCTGATGCTGGTGTCGATATACGGCTGCACCGCTTCCAGCATCCGCATATGGTCCAGCGCCGACATCTGCAGTGCAGTGACGAACGCGTCCGGCAACTGCGCCATGTCGGCCCCCATGTGACGGTAGAGCCGCCACGCATGGTCCGCCACCTCGAAGCTGCGATAGCTGTTGTCCGGCATGCGCTTCTTGCGGTTGTAGGTCCACGAGAAGGCCGGCTCGATGCCATTCGACGCATTGTCGGCAAAAGCCAGCGTGATGGTGCCGGTCGGCGCGATCGACAGCAGGTGCGAATTGCGCAGCCCATGGCGGCCGATGGCCTCGCGCACCGGCTCCGGCAGCCGGCTGCCGAAGCCGCTCTGCAGGTAGGCACCGGCATCGAACAGGGGAAAGGCGCCCTTCTGCGCCGCCAGTTCGGTCGATGCCAGGTAGGCCTCGTCGCGCATGCGTTCCGAGATCCGAGCCGCCAGCTGCCGCGCCGGCTCGGTGTCGTAGCGCAGGCCGAGCATCACCAGCGCGCTGCCCAGCCCGAGGAAGCCCAGACCGACGCGGCGCTTGGCGTGGGCCTCGGCCTGCTGTTCGGGCAACGGCCAGAAGGTCACATCGAGCACGTTGTCGAGCATGCGCGTGGCCACGCGCACCACCTCCGCGAAGGCATCGAAATCGAACGCGGCCTGCGGCGTGAACGGCTGGCGCACGAAGCGGGTCAGGTTGATCGAGCCCAGGCAACAGCAGCCATAGGACGGCAGCGGCTGCTCGGCGCAGGGGTTGGTGGCCTCGATGCGCTCGCAGTAATAGAGGTTGTTGTCGGCGTTGATCTGCGACAGGAACAGGATGCCCGGCTCGGCATGGTCGTAGGTGGCCTGCATGACCTGGTCCCACAGGTTGCGCGCCGGCACGCGCCGGTAGACCCACTGCCCGTCGTCGCGGCGGTACGCGCCGGCGGCGATCATGTCGGCGCCCGGCTCGGCCTCGTGCACCAGCTCGACCTCGGCATCGGCCTGCACCGCCTGCATGAAGTCGTCGGTGACGCCGATGGAGATATTGAAGTTGCTGAGCTCGCCCTTGTCCTTGGCGTGGATAAAGCTTTCGATATCGGGATGGTCGCAGCGCAGCACGCCCATCTGCGCACCGCGGCGGGCGCCGGCCGATTCCACCGTCGCGCACGAGGCGTCGAACACCTTCATGAACGATACCGGCCCCGAGGCGCGCGAATGCGTGGCGCGTACCAGCGCGCCGGCCGGACGGATCGCGGAGAAGTCATAGCCCACGCCGCCGCCGCGGCGCATGGTTTCGGCGGCCTGTGCCACCGCGGTGTAGATGCTGGGGCGGCCGTCGCGCGGCTCCGACACCGAATCGCCCACCGGCTGCACGAAGCAGTTGATCAGCGTGGCCTGGATGCCGGTGCCAGCCGCCGAATTGATGCGGCCGGCCGGCACGAAGCCGTTTTCCTGCGCCCACAGGAAGCGCGCGCTCCAGGCGTCGCGCTGGTCCTCGGGCTCGGCCTGCGCCAGCGCGCGCGCCACGCGCTGCCTGACATCAGCGATGCTGCGCTCTTCGCCCTTGGCGTATTTCTCGAGCAGGACTTCGGTGGAGATTTCCTGCGGCGCCAGCGCGCCGCGAATGATCTGGTCGTTTGCGTTCATGTATTGGCTCACCTCGTGTGCGGGTCGGTGAATGGTCGGGCCAGCGCGGCATGCATTGCCTGCGCCAGATCAACCCGGCGCCATGGCGCGGGCAATGACCCGCGCCCGCCAAGGGCATTCGATGCAAATTCTGCGCGCGCCCGCGCTCTGGGGTACAATGCCGCTCGGACGGGCCTCCTCGCATGGTGGCGCGGTCAACCTGGTCAGGTCGGGAACGAAGCAGCCACAGCCGTTTTCCGCCAGTGCCGAGGGTCAGGCTCGTCCACCTCACACTTCCCTTCCGCGCAGTACCCCTTCCCTTCCCTCCAGCCTGTTTATCGCGCGCCCGCGGCACGCAGCGCAGTCCCTGTCACTTTAGTACAGCCGGGCCACCATCGCGCGCGCCATGCGCCCCATTTTGCGCCCATTTGGAGCCATGCGCTGCCCTTGCCGGCGCGCCGCGCCGGCGCTCAGAACAGCGAGCCTTGTTGCGGAACCTGCGGCGCCAGGTGCTCGGCGGGAATCCATTCGCCTTCCGCGGTGGCCACGCCCGCCTCGATGCGCTTGCCCGGGAACATCGGCGCGATCGCCGCCGCGTAGCGGCCCAACTGCGCGCGATAGGCGGCGTGCTCCTGCGGCAGCAGGCGCAGCTTGTAGTCGATGACGACGACGCGGTCGTCGAATTCCACCAGCCGGTCGATACGCAGCAGCCGGCCACGCGCGTCGTACAGTTCGACCTCGTTGCGCGCGCTGCGCGCCTCGTCCGCGGCCAGCAGCGGCGCCAGCGCCGGCGCACGCAGCATCGCGGCCACTGCAGCGAGCGCCTCTTCCACCTGCTGCCGCCAGGCCGACCGTGATGCCGCCGTGTGCGCGCCGGTCAGCGGGAACCACCGCAATACCGTATCGAGCGCAGGCACGCCGGCAAAGGCATCGGGATAGCGCGTCAGGCGCTCCAGCAGCGCGTGCACCAGTTCGCCATGGCGGGCCGCGGCGGCGTTGAAGACGATGCCGTCGGACTCGCCCTCCTCCTCGGCGTCGTGGTCGGCAAGGGCGGCCTGCCGCGGATCATCGACAGCATCGCGGTAGCGCAGCCGGAAATCGGTGTAGCGCACCGACTCGCTCAGTCGCGCGGGCAGCAGTGCTTGCGCATCGGCCGCATCGCCGTGGGCATCGGGGTAGGCCGGCACCATTTCGCCGACGCCCGCGGCCTGCAGCCGCACATACCAGGTGCCGGCGATCTCGGCATTGCCGTCGCCGGCACCGGCGCGGCTGGCGCGGCCCTTGACGCCGCTGACCAGCAGGCCCTGCTGCGCGCGCGTCATGGCGACGTACAGCAGGTTCCAGTTTTCGCGCTCGCCCAGCGCCGCCTCGGCTTCGAACAGCGGCGCGCGCGCCAGCCCGCGCTCGCTGCGCTTGCCGTACGCGGAGAAATGGCGCGGCACCGGCGACGACGGCGGCCAGTCGACCAGGATGCCGCCGCGGTCCGCGGCCGGCTCGCTGTGGTTGGCATCGAGCAGCACCACGAACGGCGCTTCCAGTCCCTTGGCGGCATGCACGGTCAGGATATGGACCGCGTCCAGGCCGGCGTAGGCCGGATCGTCGTCGACCGGTTCGAGGTCTTCGGCGCGCTCGCCCATGCCGCCTTCGTCCGGGCTTTCGCCTTCGTCGCCGCGGCGGATTTCCTGCAGCTCGTCGATAAACTTCGGCAGGCTCGGATAGCGCCCGCCGTCGAGGTCGAGCGACAGCTTCAGGAAGGCGTCTAGGTTGGCCAGCACCTGCTCGCGGATATCCGGCGGCGCGGCCTCGGCGTAGCGCCGCCGCACTTCGCCGCCATGGAAGATCTGGTCGATCAGGTCATGCACCGGCTGGTGCGGCGCGATGCGCAACCACTGCCGCAACCGCGGCACGCCTTCGCGCAGCGCATCGGAGACCTGCGCCGGCAGGCCGCCGGCCTCGAGGCGCGCCCACCAGCCGCCCTCGCCCTCCATTTGCGCAAGGGCCAGCAAGTCGTCGTCGGTGGCGCCCACCAGCGGACTTTTCAATACGTGTGCCAGGTCCAGGTCCGACTCGGGCGTCATCAGGAAGGCCAGCAGCGCCGACAGGTCGAGCGCCTCGAGCGTGGCCAGCAGGCCGCCGCGGCGCGGGCTCAGGCACGGGATGCCGGCCTCGCGCAGGGCGCGCTCATAGTCGGCCAGATGGGTCTTGCGGCGCACCAGCAGGTGCATGTCGCTCCAGCGGGCAGGCCGCTGCGTGTTGCCTTCGTGCACCGGCACGGTATCGCGCACCAGCCGCAGCCATGCCGCCACGCGCCGCCCTTCTTCCAGCCGCAGCGAATCGCCGGCCTGCCGCCGCGGCTGCAGCAGCGTGTCGCGATGCGTGGAGACAGCTTGCGCCGGAGCGTCGTCCGCATCCTCCGCCGCGCTTTCACCGGCTTCATCGGGCTCCACCAGCGGCAGCAGCCACACCGGCCCGCCGCAGCCGCCCAGCGCCGTGGTCTGGGTCGAGTACAGCGGATAGCGCCCCTCGGCACGCGCGCTGTCGAACACGGCGTTGACCCAGTCCAGCACTTCGGCGCGGTTGCGCCGGGTGCGGTTGGTGCGCAGCACGGTGGCGCCGAAGGCGTCGCGCAGCATCTCGCCGGCGGCGCCGAAGAGCCTGGCGTCGGCGCGGCGGAAACGGTAGATCGATTGCTTGGGATCGCCCACCAGGAACACCGTCGGGCGCTCGCCCAGCCCCGCATAGCCGGCCAGCCAGCCCTGCAGGATGCGCCATTGCAGCGGGTTGGTGTCCTGGAACTCGTCGAGCAGCAGGTGGCGGTAGCGCGCATCGAGCCGCACCTGCAAGTAAGTGGCCGTCTCCTCGTCCGACATCAGCCGCGCGGCCTGCCATTCGAGGTCAGCGAAGTCCATCGCGCGCTGCTCGTCCTTGTGCTGCTGGTAGCGCGTCAGCAGCGCATCGCCGATGCGGAACAGGGCCTGGTTGATCGCCAGCACGGCGGCTTCGCAGCAGCGCGCGCTGATGTCGTCGAGCATCGCGCAGATCGCGGCATGCTCGTCCAGCAGCGCATCGACCATGCCTTCGCCGCCCGCGGCCCTGGCCAGCGCCGCGGTGCGCCGCAGCGAGCGCGGCCCGCCCGTGGTGGTGAAGAACGCCGCGCGCAGCTGCGCGAACACGCGTTCGGCGGGCTTGCCCGGCGCGGCGCCGGCCTCGCGCCAGGCGGCGATTGCCATCAGCGCCTCGGTGATGCGGCCGGCGTGGGCCTGCTCGCTTTTGCCGGCCGCGCTCAAGCGCGCCGCGAGCGCTTCGCAGGCATCGCGCCAGCCTTCGTCGGCCAGCGCCTGCAGCAGCACGTCGCCCTGCGCGTCCTCGCCCAGGCAGTCGGACAGCGCCTGCAGTGGATCGCCGCCCTCCTGCATCGCCCACCATTCGCTGCGGGCATGGAACATCGCGTCGAGCAGCGCGCGCGCCTGGAAGTCACCAACGGTATCGACCAGCGTTTCCCATGCGGCACGCAGCTCGGCGTAGGGCGGCGTGGCCAGCGCGCGCCACACGGGAGCCCAGGCCTCGCGCTTCATGCGCAGCGCATCCTCGCGCAGCGCCGCGCCCGGCACGATGCCCGACGCCAGCGGCGCGCCACGCAGCAGCGTGCCGAACCAGCCGTGGAAGGTGTCGATCGCCATGCGCCCCGGCGCAGCCAGCACCTGCGCATGCAGCCGGCGCGCGCGCGGCAGCGCCTCGCGCGCGGCTTCGGCCGACAGGCCGCGCTGCACCAGCGCGGCGATCACGTCGTCGTCGCTGTCGCGCGACAGTTGCGCCAGCACCTCGAGCAGGCGGTCGCGCATTTCTTCGGCGGCCTTGCGCGTAAAGGTGATCGCCAGGATCTCGTGCGGCGCCGCGCCGGCCAGCAGCAGGCGCACCAGGCGCGCCACCAGCAGCCAGGTCTTGCCGCTGCCGGCACACGCTTCGACCACCACCGAACGCGCCGGATCGCAGGCCGCGCGCGTGAATTCCGCTTCGGAAACCGGCGCGCCATCGCGCTGGTAAGGCTGCACCTCGTGCAGATCGTGAGGCGTCATGATGTCAGCGCCGGCACGGCGGTGGAGTCCCAGAAACCCTTGCGGCACAGGCCGCGGGCGGTGCAATACACGCACGCCGAGGCATCGCCGAAGGCCGGCAGCCTGGCGCCCTGGCGCAGCCGCATCACGTCGTCGCGCATCTGGCGTTCCAGCCAGGTGACGGCGGCTTCGAAGTCCGGCAGGCCGACTTCGCGCTGCGCCGCCGGCGCGCCCTCGCGTGCGCCTTCCAATGAGACCCAGCTGCCCGCCGCGGCATCGGCGCGCAGCAGACCGTAGAACGGCAGCTGGCAGTCTTCCTCGACCTCGGCCAGCTTGCGCTTCAGGCGCGTGGCGCTCTGGGTCTTGTAGTCGAGCACGGCGTGCGCGCCGCCAGGTCCCTGGTCGAGCCGGTCGATGCGGCCGGTCAGGCGCAGCGGCTGGCCATCGGGCATCGGCAGGTCGATGCCGGCATCGAGCTCGCCGCCGCGCCAGAACCAGCCTTCGGCCTCGCGCGCGGACTGCCACGCGACATACGACGGCAGCACCTCGCGCCAGCGCCGGTAGTAGGCAATGGCGTTGCCGTCCTCGGCCATCAGCGCGCCGAAGACGTCGTCGGAGATCTCGCCCAGGCGGGCCAGGCGCTGGTCCTCGGACAGCGTCTCGCCGCGCTCGCGCCGCGCCTGCAGGTCCTTGTGGTAGGTCAGCAGCACGCGGTGCAGGGTCTCGCCGATCTCGCGCTTCTCCAGCTCGTCGCTGACTACTTCCAGCCCGGCCAGGCCCAGCATGCGGCCGGCGAAGAACTGATAGGGGCAGCGCCGCAGCGCGTTGTACGCCTGCGCACTCCAGCGCACCGGCACCAGCGCGGGCTCGGCCGCGGGGGCCGGCATGCCGCGCACATCGGCGAAGGTTTCGTGCGCCTGCGGCGCGGCGGTGCCTTCGATGCTGACCCCGGCGCGTGCGCAGCACGCCGCCAGCCGCTCGATCCAGCCCGACACGTGGTGCGGCTCGCCGCGGCTGCCGTAGCGCTGCCAGGTCAGCACCACGTCGTCGTTGTTCAGCAGCACCTCCGCCAGGTCGCGCGCCTGCTGTGCAAAGCGTGCCTCGCGGTCTTCCAGGTCCAGCTCGCGCCGCATCTGGTTGGAGAAGAACATCAGCTCGGCGGCGCTGGATGGCAGCTGGGCATCATCGCAGCCGACGATCACCACGCCCTCGAAGCGCCGCATGCGCGCGCCGTTCAGCGGCAGGATGGTGATGCGCGCGGCCCCGCTGGCCGACGGCTCCTTGTAGGCGACCGATTCCAGCAGCGCCGACAGCATCGCGCGGAACTCGCCCTGCGACAGCGTGGCGTGGCCGCCGGTCTCGTCGCGCGGCAGCTCCTGCAGCCGCGCCAGTGCATCGAGCAGCTGGCTGCCGGCATCATCCGCGGCCAGCGCGGCCCGCATGCCGAGGCCATCGAGCATGCCGTCGAGCCGCTCCAGCCACGTCGCCAGAGGATGCTGGGCGAAACCGCGCGGCCAGCGCGCGGCTTCGTCGGCCAGCACGGCGATCAGCGCGTGGGCCGCGCGGCGTGGCGCCTGCTCGGCATCCTCGTCTTCCCCGGCGGCCTGCTGCGTGTTGGCCGGTGCGTGCGCGAACATCTGGCGCAGCCGCGCCCAGCCGCCGGTAATGCCCTCGCGCCGCACCTGGCGCTCGAGCAGCGCGATGGCCGCGCCGCGCGCGGCCATATCCGGCAGGCAGAACGGGCTTTTGAGCAAGTCCAGCAGCGCCGCGGTATCGCCATCGCGCACCAGCAGGTCGAACCAGCGCATCAGCGCGGCGGCGGCGCGGGTGGTCGAGAGCTTCCACCCGGTCTCGTCGCGCACCGGTGCGCCGGCGCGCGCAAGCAGCGCGCGCGCGCGGCGTGCCACCACGCGGTCGTGCGCGACCAGCGCCACCTGGCGCCGGCCCGCATTGAGCCATTGCACCAGCTGCGCGGCCGCGGCGGCGGCTTCATCCTCGAAGCGGGCACACCCGACCACGCGCACCGACGGGCGCTGCGGCGGCAGCGCGGGCATCGCCGGCGAGGTCGCGTGGAGCGCGGCCTCGTCGTCGCCGGCAATCCTGGCTTCCGGCCACAATGCCAGCAGCGCGTGGTACCAGCCGGCCTCGCCTTGATCCTGCCCGCTCCAGTCATAGCCCACCTGCAGCACCGGCACCAGCTCCGCGGCATCGCGCAGGAACGCGGCCTCGAGCGGCGTGGGCGGGGTCGGCGCAATCCAGACCACCGGGCCGCGCAGTTGCTGCGACAGGTCGCGCAGCGCGCGACGCTTCGCCGGCAGTGGATCGTCGGGCCCGGACAACGCCTGCCAGAACGCCAGCACGATGCGGGCCTCCTCGCCCAGGAAACGTTCCGACAGATGCGCATAGGTCCGCGCCAGCGCGCCTTGCAGCAGGCCCGCGCGATCGTCGCCGTCGACCTCGTCGTCGTCGCGGATGGCGGCGTCTTCGAGCCAGCGCGCGCTGAGCTCGTCGCAGATTGCCAGCAGCGTCTGCGACAGGCCCCATGCCGCGGTTTCGTTCTGCGCGCCGAAGGCCCGGCGCAGCCAGTCCTGCCCGCGCACCGCCTGCTGCACCGCGAGCAGGCGCGCCGCCGGGCTGCGCACCGGCGCGCCCTCGGGCGGCAGGTCGAGCAGCCAGTGGCCCAGCGTCAGCACGCGCGGCAACAGCCGCGGCCGTCCGGACGCACGCGCCGCGGCGTCCAGCGCCTGGCGCACGCCCGGAATCTGCGCGGCGGTTGGCACCACCACGTGCGCGTCCGCCTCGGGCGCGCCGCAGCGGTCGAGGAAATACCAGGCAGCGGTGGCTGCCTGCTCTAGAAAATCAGGACCGGGGCGAAAGCTTAGCGACGTCATGGACCGTCATTGGGGCGTTGGCCGCAAGGATGCGGGAACGGCGTCGGGTTGGAGCGAATCAGGAAGCAACGAATGGCAACAATGGCGCGGCGCCGCTGACCGGCACGTCCGGGCGGCGAAGGCACCGCGGTACGGGGACAGCCGTGCCGCCTCAGTCAGATCCGCCTTCCAGGCGGGCGCGGATCTCGCGCGCGGTTTCGAGCAGGCCTTCGTAGCCGGAGCGCGCATGCTCGGGCAGGTCGGGGTCGCCCACCAGCGTGCCGAGCGTTTCGATGATGCTGTAGACCAGCCCGCGCGCGGCGCCGCTGGCAATGCTGTTGGTCTCCACGGCGCTGCTGAGATGGTCCAGCGCATCGCTCAGGTGGTCGACGTCGGGCGCCTGGCCGGGCTCGGACTGCGAAGGCTTGCGGGGATCGGTGTTCATGTCGATGACCTAGTCAGGGGGGCGCAAGTGCATGGATGGTTCGCCGCGGCGCGCCCGGCGGGCGTCGTGCGGACCGCTTCTATTCTACGCGCACCCCGCACGCATCCGGCACCCGGCGCGCGCAAGTGCGCTCCATGACACCCGTCCGACCGCGCCCGATTGGGCAAATCTCTCGCCGCCATTGAAAATAAGCATTTCAATGAATTAAACCTTTGCACCAGAATGACGGCATTGTTTGCGGGCCCTTATGCCTCGTCGCCGCAAGCTTGCCGGATGCCGGCGGCCGGTCTTGAAAATCGGCAAACTGGTAACATATCGGCAGCACCGGGCGCGGTAGCGGCCTCCACCGCCTGCTTCAGGCGTAAGGAGGTGGCCCGACGGGTCCGCGCAATCTCGTGTAAGGTAACGGTTCGGCCGTCCAGCCTTCAACATAAACAGAGCGAAACCAGAGGTTTTCCGCCATGAGCGAACAAATCAAGTATGTGAGCGACGCCTCGTTCGACGCTGACGTCCTCCAGTCCGACAAGCCCGTCCTGCTCGATTTCTGGGCGGAATGGTGCGGCCCCTGCAAGATGATCGCGCCGATCCTGGATGAAGTCGCCAAGGACTACGGTGACAAGCTGCAGGTCGCCAAGATCAATGTCGATGAAAACCAGCAGGTGCCGGCCAAGTTCGGCATCCGCGGCATCCCGACGCTGATCCTGTTCAAGAACGGCGCGGTCGCGGCCCAGAAGGTCGGCGCGCTGTCCAAGTCGCAACTGACTGCCTTCCTCGACGGCAACCTGTAAGCTGCGCGCCGGGACCCGACCCGCGGTCCCGGTTTCGTCACGATCCGACGTGCGTGCGCCACACCCTGGCGCGCCGGTCGGATTGTGCTAAGATGCCACCAACAACTCCCCGAGCGTTCGCTCATTTTCTCCCCCTTCCTTTACGTCTCGCCCGTCCGGGCCCATCTGTACCCCTCGTCTATGCACCTGACAGAACTCAAATCGCTTCACGTGTCTGCGCTTCTCGAAATGGCGGCTACGCTCGAGATCGACAACGCACAGCGGATGCGCAAACAAGAACTGATGTTTGCGATCCTGAAGAAGCGCGCCAAGATGGGCGAAACCATC
Organism: Cupriavidus nantongensis; assembly: GCF_041726985.1. Classification (GTDB taxonomy): domain Bacteria; phylum Pseudomonadota; class Gammaproteobacteria; order Burkholderiales; family Burkholderiaceae; genus Cupriavidus; species Cupriavidus nantongensis_A. The sequence goes on from NZ_CP168303.1 coordinate 2,116,105, forward strand.
TACGGAGACGGCACCCTGGAAGTTCTGCCTGACGGCTTCGGTTTCCTGCGCTCGCCCGAGACCTCCTATCTGGCCAGCACCGACGACATCTACATCAGCCCGTCGCAGATCCGCCGCTTCAACCTGCACACCGGCGATTCGATCGAGGGCGAGGTGCGCACGCCCAAGGATGGCGAACGCTATTTCGCGCTGGTGAAGGTGGACAAGGTCAACGGGCAGGCGCCCGAAGCGGTCAAGAACCGCATCATGTTCGAGAACCTGACGCCGCTGCATCCGAACCGGCCGCTCACGCTCGAACGCGACATCAAGGCGGAAGAAAACATCACCGGCCGGATCATCGACATGATCGCGCCGATCGGGCGCGGCCAGCGCGCGCTGCTGGTGGCGTCGCCCAAGTCGGGCAAGACCGTGATGCTGCAACACATTGCACATGCGATCGCCAACAATCATCCCGAAGCCGACCTGTTCGTGCTGCTGATCGACGAACGCCCGGAAGAAGTGACCGAGATGCAGCGCTCGGTGCGCGGCGAGGTGGTGGCTTCCACCTTCGACGAACCCGCCATCCGCCACGTGCAGGTGGCCGAAATGGTGATCGAGAAAGCCAAGCGCCTGGTCGAACTGAAGCGCGACGTGGTGATCCTGCTGGACTCCATCACCCGCCTGGCGCGCGCCTACAACACGGTGGTACCGGCCTCGGGCAAGGTGCTGACCGGCGGTGTCGACGCCAACGCGCTGCAGCGCCCGAAGCGCTTCTTCGGCGCCGCGCGCAACCTGGAGGAAGGCGGCTCGCTGACCATCATCGCCACCGCGCTGATCGAGACCGGCAGCCGCATGGACGACGTGATCTACGAAGAGTTCAAGGGCACCGGCAACATGGAAGTGCACCTGGAACGGCGCCTGGCCGAAAAGCGCGTCTATCCATCGATCAACCTGAACAAGTCCGGCACGCGTCGCGAAGAGCTGCTGATCAAGCCGGACATCCTGCAGAAGATCTGGGTGCTGCGCAAGTTCATCTCGGACATGGACGAAGTGCAGGCGATGGAGTTCATCATGGACAAGATGAAGGCCACCAAGAACAACGCAGAGTTTTTCGATATGATGCGCCGAGGCGGCTAAGCCTCGCTGCGGCCGTGCCGCAACGCAGACAGGAAGGCGTGCCGCGGCACGCCTTTTTTGTTTTTCGACGATGTCATGCTGGGCAAATTGACCACATTCCTGCGCTCCCGCTCACGCGCCCGCAAGCTGGAACACTACGCCATCCCCGACGCGCTATGGTCGCGCACCGTGGCCAAGCTGCCGTTCGTGCAGCGCTACGGCAGCGCCGACCTGGCGGCGCTGCGCGAACTGGCCACGCTGTTCATCGCCGAGAAGGAATACTCCACCGCGCACGACCTGCCGCTGGACGACGACATGGTGGTCAGCGTCGCGGTGCAGGCCTGCGTGCCGATCCTGAAGCTGGGGCTGCCGTGGTATCGCGGCTGGCATGGCATCGTGCTCTACCCGGGCGAGTTCATCATCCGCCGGACCGTGCAGGACGAGATCGGCCTGGTCCACGGCGTGGTCGAGGAAGCCAGCGGCGAAGCGTGGGAGCACGGACCGGTGATCCTGTCCTGGCCTGACGTGCACAGCCCCGGCGCGGGCATCGACAGCGACCATGAACTGCCGGCGGACACCTACAACGTGGTCATCCACGAATTCGCCCACAAGCTAGACATGCTCGACGGCGTGCCTGACGGCGTGCCGGCGTTCTCGCGCGTACTGCATCCGGAGGTCGACGCCGAGGTCTGGGCCGAGACCTTCCTGAGCGAGTACGACCGCTTCGCCGTAGCCTGGGACGCGCGCGACGAGGCCGACTGGGAGTACCCGGAGCGCTTGCCGGCGGCCTTGCGCGTCATCGATCCGTATGCTAGCGAGGCGCCCAGCGAATTCTTTGCAGTGACGTCGGAGTCGTTTTTTGTCGAGCCGGTCGGGCTGGCGCGGCATTGGCCGGCGGTTTACCAGTCATTGGCGACGTTCTATCGGCAGGATCCCGCCGCGATGTGAAATACGCGTCGCTTTAGGGCCGCAACACTTTGTTGGGCCGGGCCCCTACACCCTTCCCCAAGTATTTGTTTTTCTGCCATAATCCCGGTTTGCCCGTAATCGGCAAGTGGTTCGTTCGTGGCCGCGCCATGCCTTCTCCGCTGGCGGAGAACCGCGGATTGCAACGGACTGGCTACCCAACCAGAAAGGACTCATCATGAAAGAAGGCATTCACCCGAATTACCGCGAAGTCGTGTTCCAGGACATGTCCAGCGACTTCAGCTTCATCACCCGCTCGACCATCCAGACCAAGGACACGATCGTGAAGGACGGCAAGGAATACCCGCTGGCCAAGATCGAAGTCTCGTCGGAATCGCACCCGTTCTACACCGGCACCCAGAAGATCATGGACACCGCCGGCCGCGTGGAAAAGTTCCGCCAGAAGTTCGGCAACAAGCTGGGCAAGGCTGCGAAGTAATCGCTTTCAGCGACCCCGCTTCGCGCCAGCCGCGGACAAGTTCCGGGCGCGCGCGAACCAGCAAAGAGGCAGCATCGGCTGCCTCTTTGCATTTGTGCCGGAGCGCCGCCCCGGGCAAGCCCTGGCAGCCCGGCCGGCATTGGCCGCTATTCGGATTTACCCCCACATTCCGTGCGGCTTCCACGCCATGCCACGGCCACGCGGCCGCCGCATGCGCGATACTGTGGCCTTCGCGCCATGGCGCCACGGCCCGACCTGAGCATCGATGCGTCAAGCCAACACCTCACCCGTCCAGTTGACCGCAGCCGCCACCGGCGCCCTGCCGCGCGCGCTGCTGCTGGCCATCTGCATCATCTACGGCCTGGTCGGCCTGTTCGGGCGCGACCCGTGGAAGAACGAGGACGCCGCCGGCTTCGGCGTGATGTGGCAGCTCGCCACCGGCAGCACCCACGACTGGCTGATGCCGAACATCGTCGGCCGCCCGTACAGCGAGGACGGTCCGCTGGTGTTCTGGATCGGCGCTCTGATGATCCGCGGCTTTGGCGGCTGGCTGGGCGCGACCGACGCGGCGCGGCTGGCGACGGCGCTGTTCTTCTTCGCCACCTGCGCCTGCATCTGGTACACCACCTACCTGCTGGGCCGGCGCGATGAGGTCCAACCCTTTGCCTATGCCTTCGGCGGCCAGCCCAATGCGCGCGACTACGGCCGCACGCTGGCCGACGGCGCGCTGCTGATCTTCCTCGCCTGCGTGGGCCTGGCCATGCGCGGGCACGAAACCACGCCGCAGGTCGGTCAGGTCGCGTTCATCGCGCTGGCGCTGTACGGCATGGTGCGCAGCCTCGACAAGCCCACCCAGGGCAGCCTGATCTATGGTGCCGCGCTTGGCGGCCTGACGCTCGCCAGCGGGCCGCTGCTGGCGCTGGCGTTGCTGGTCGGCACGGCGGTGTGCGCGCTGGTGTGCAAGCCGCTGCCATGGCGGCGCCTTGCCGCGGTCGCGATTCCGCTGGCGCTGCTGATCGTGGCGGCGTGGCTGGCGGCCGCCTATTTCGGCGCCGCCGACCGCAACGAGGCCGTGACCTTTATCCGCGAATGGTCGCGCTATGACCGCCGCAGCTACGGCTCGCCGAATATGGCGACGTTCGGCTTCAATATGCGCAACCTGTTCCTGTACACGTGGCCGGTGTGGCCGATCGCGGGCTGGGCCTGGATCGCCTGGACCGGCATGCGCCGGGCACCCCATGTCGCGGCGCCGCTGGCGCTGCTGCTGCCGGTGCTGGTGCTGCTGTTCCTGCAGCGCAGTGCCGGCGACGTGCAGTTCATCCTGCTACTGCCGCCGATGGCGGTGCTGGCCGCCTTTGCGCTGCCGACGCTGGCGCGCGGCGTGATCAACGCCATCGACTGGTTCGCGCTGCTGTTCTTCACCATCTTCGGCGGCACGGTCTGGTTCATGTGGATCGCCAAGACCACCGGCTGGCCGCCGCGCATCGCGCGCAACGTGTTCCGCCAGCTGCCGGGCTACCAGCATGAATTCACCATCGCCGCGGTGGTGTTCGCGCTGGCGGCGACGGTGGCCTGGGTGCTGATCGTGCGCTGGCGCCTGTCGCGCGCGCCCAAGCAGATCTGGCGCCCGGTGGTGATTTCCGCGGCCGGCACCACCCTGATGTGGGTGATGGCGATGACGCTGTGGCTGCCGTCGATCAACTACGGCAAGACCTATCGCGACGTGGCCCAGGCGGCGTCGATGGCGCTGCCGCCGGCCTACCAGTGCGTGCAGCCGATCCGCATGGGCGATGCGCAGCTGGCTTCGTTCGCCTACTTTGGCCATATCCGCTTCGGCGGACCCAACGATGGCTGCGACGTGCTGCTGCGCCACGATTCGGTCGACTACGGCGAGCCTGGCAATATCTCGCACTTCGAGTGGCGGCTGATCTGGGAGGGCCGGCGCCCGGCCGACCGCGACGAGCGCTTCCGCATGTACCGCCTGGTCGATACCGCCCGCGCGGTCCACCCGCGCCCCGACCTGCCGCGACGCCGGCTGCCGCGCCAGCCCTGAGCCGTAGCCGCTCCCACCCTTCACCGCAGCGCCTGACGCGCCCATGAACCATTCCGGCCGCAGGCGGCTGCGGGGCTGGACTTCCAGCCCGCTCCTGCCGAGCCCTGAATGACACTGTTCCAAGACCTTCGCCGCATTGCCGCCCTGGCCGCACCCGTGCTGGCCGGGCAACTCGCCGTGATCGCCTTCGGCGTGATCGATACCGTGATGGCCGGACGCGCGTCCGCCACCGACCTCGCCGCCGTGGGCCTGGGCGGGTCGATCTACGTGACCATCTATATCAGCCTGATGGGCGTGCTGCAGGCACTGTCGCCCATCGCCGGCCAGCTCTATGGCGCCGGCCGCCTCGAGGCCATCGGCGCGGAAGTACGGCAGGCCGCCTGGCTGGGCGCGGCGCTGGCACTGCCCGGGGTGCTGCTGCTGGCGTTTCCCGGCCCGCTTCTGGCCTTCGCCAAGGCGCCGCCGGAACTGGTCGAGAAGGCCACCGCCTACCTGCATTTCGGCGCCTTCGGCTTGCCGGCGGCACTGGCCTTCCGCATCTACTCGGCGCTGAACAATGCGCTGTCCCGGCCGATCATGGTGACGGTGCTGCAGGTCGCGGGGCTGGGGCTGAAGGTACCGCTCAACGCCTGGTTCATCCACGGCGGCCTGGGCGTGCCGGCGATGGGCGGTCCCGGCTGCGGCCTGGCCTCGACGCTGATCAGCTGGGCCTGGTGCATCGCCGGGCTGCTGATCCTGCGCCATGGCAGCGCCTATCACCCGCTGCGCATCTTCGATACCTGGAGCTGGCCCGCCGCCGCGCCGCTGCGCGCGCTGCTGCGGCTAGGCGTGCCAATGGGGCTGACCTACCTGATCGAGATCACGTCGTTCACGCTGATGTCGATCTTTATCACGCGCCTGGGCACGGTGACGCTCGCCGGTCACCAGATCATCGCCAACCTGGGCGCGGTGGCCTATATGCTGCCGCTGTCGCTCGGCATTGCCACCTCGACGCTGGTGGCGCAGCATCTCGGCGCGCGCGACCGGGCCGGCGCCAGCCGCCTCGCCTGGCGCGGCATCCGCATGGCGGTGCTGCTCGCGGTGCTGACCGGCGCCCTGCTGTGGTTGCTGCGCAAGCCGTTGCTGGACGCCTATGCCAGCGATCCCGCGGTGGTCGCCGCGGCGCTGCCGCTGGTGCTGTTCGTGGCGTTCTACCAGGCCTTCGACGCGGTGCAGGTGATGACCGCCTTTATCCTGCGCGCGTACAAGATCGCGCTGATCCCGACCGTGATCTACGCCGGCTCGCTGTGGGGCATCGGGCTGGGCGGCGGTTACGTGCTGGGCTTTGGCCTGATCGACGGCATGCCCGCCTTCACGCGAGGTGCAAGCGGCTTCTGGCTCGCCAACAGCATCAGCCTGGCCATTGCAGGCGTGCTGCTGGTGCGGTATTTCAGCCGGGTCAGCAGGGATCCGGAAAGCTGAGTCGAGGCGTGGAAAAGAAAAAGCCCGCTTGCGCGGGCTTTTCAAATTGGCGGAGTGGACGGGACTCGAACCCGCGACCCCCGGCGTGACAGGCCGGTATTCTAACCGACTGAACTACCACTCCTTAGTCGGCTGCCGGCTCAAGCTACTGCTTGAGACGACATGCTGGACGTCTGATTACGCCCGGCTGTTTTGGCGTCCCCTAGGGGATTCGAACCCCTGTACTCACCGTGAAAGGGTGATGTCCTAGGCCTCTAGACGAAGGGGACAGAAACTTGTTATTCAACGCGTTTTCTGTCTTGCGCTGGAAAGTCCGCCATCATAGCAGGCTTTTTCGCGCTTGGGAAGCTTCTTTTCAGACGCTTCCCGGATTCTGGTGGAGCTAAGCGGGATCGAACCGCTGACCTCTTGCATGCCATGCAAGCGCTCTCCCAGCTGAGCTATAGCCCCGTATCCGGTATTCTGGACGGTTACTGCTGGATTCTTTCGCCGCCGCTTGCTCTGCGTTTGCAGCGAAGACAGGATTATATAGCGATTTCGGCAACGAATGCAACATATCTTGTTGCATTTACCACGATTCAAAACATAATCCCTCACCCAAAAGAAAAACCCGCATGGCGGATACACCATGCGGGTTTAGTTTTGGCGGAGTGGACGGGACTCGAACCCGCGACCCCCGGCGTGACAGGCCGGTATTCTAACCGACTGAACTACCACTCCTTAGTCGGCTGCCGGCTCAAGCTACTGCTTGAGACGACATGCTGGACGTCTGATTACGCCCGGCTGTTTTGGCGTCCCCTAGGGGATTCGAACCCCTGTACTCACCGTGAAAGGGTGATGTCCTAGGCCTCTAGACGAAGGGGACAGAAACTTGTCTTTCAACACGTTCCGTCTGGCACCAACCGCTACTGCATGACTGGAACCTGAATCTTGGTGGAGCTAAGCGGGATCGAACCGCTGACCTCTTGCATGCCATGCAAGCGCTCTCCCAGCTGAGCTATAGCCCCATGGTACTTCCATTTACTGCCACTTGCTGCATTTTCGCTTGAATTAACTCCGTTTCAAGCGAAGCCAAGATTATATATCAATCATTAATCTTTGCAAGTTCCCGTTTCAGCTTTTTCGCCTGCTCTGCACTTCAAATAATCCGTCCAGAGATAACGAAGATCCTTGCGGATCCGCCGGCCCGCTTGGTTGCTTTGTAGCTGCCGCGCTGCAGGGAGAACGAGATTATGCGCAAGTCCTGGCCGAAGCGCAAGCCCCGGCGCGGACTTTTTTTGCGTCTTTTCAGGCAGCGCTCAGGCCGCGGCGGCCAGGCGGCGCAGCACCGTGTCGCGGCCGAACAGTTCGAGTACCGCGTCGATGCTCGGCGTCTGCAGTTGCCCCGCCACCAACAGCCGTACCGGCATGGCCAGCTTCGGCATCTTCAGCCCGAACTCGGCCAGCACGGCCTTGAACGCGGCGCTGATCTCTGCGCGGGTCCATGCCGGCAGCGCGGCCAGCCGGGCCGACAGTGCCGCCAGCGCGGGCTGGATCTCCGGGGTGAGATGTTCCGCCTTGAGCGCGGCGTCGGCCTGCGGCTCGCCGCGATAGAACAGCAGCGCGGCCTGCGCGACTTCCTTCAGCGTGTTGGCGCGGTCCTTCACCAGCGCGATCACGCCGACCAGGTCGACCCCTTCCACCTTGCCGCCCAGCGCCTCGATAAAGGGCTGCGTCAGCGTGGCCAGGCGCTGGTTGTCACCCACCTTGATGTAGTGGTTGTTGAGCCAGGCGAGCTTCTCGGGGTTGTATTGGGCCGGCGACTTGCCGAGGTGCTCCAGGTCGAACCATTCGACGAACTGCTCGCGCGAGAAGATCTCGGCATCGCCGTGGGCCCAGCCCAGCCGCGCCAGGTAGTTCAGCACGGCTTCCGGCAAATAGCCTTCGTCGCGGTATCCGGTCACGCTCATCGCGCCATGGCGCTTGCTCATCTTCTCGCCCTGCTCGTTCAGCACGGTAGGCAAGTGCGCATAGACCGGCGGCGTGCCGCCCAGCGCGCGGATGATGTTGATCTGGCGCGGCGTGTTGTTGACGTGGTCGTCGCCGCGGATCACGTGGGTGATGCGCATGTCGAGATCGTCCACCACCACGCAGAAGTTGTAGGTGGGCGTGCCGTCGGGGCGCGCGATCACCAGGTCGTCGAGTTCGTCATTGGCGATCTCGATGCGGCCCTTGACCGCGTCGTCCCACGCCACGCTGCCGCCGATGGGGTTCTTGAAGCGGATCACCGGGTCCACGCCGGCCGGCGGTTCGGGCAGCACCTTGCCCGGCTCCGGCCGCCAGAAGCCGTTGTAGCGCGGCTTCTCACCGCGCTCGCGCTGGGCTTCGCGCAACGCGTCCAGTTCTGCCGTGCTCATGTAGCAGCGGTAGGCCAGCCCGGCCTCGACCATCTGCGCCACCACCTCGCGATAGCGGTCCATGCGCTGCATCTGGTAGAACGGCCCTTCGTCGATATCCAGCTCCAGCCACGCCATGCTTTCGAGGATCACGTCGACCGCTTCCTGCGACGAGCGCTCGACATCGGTGTCCTCGATGCGCAGGATGAAGTCGCCCTGCATGCGGCGGGCAAAGGCCCAGGGATAGAGCGCGGAGCGGATGTTGCCGAGATGGATAAAGCCGGTCGGGCTCGGCGCAAAGCGGGTGCGGACGCGTTGGGTCATGGTCAGGGGAAAACAAGAAAGCCCGCGCGCGGCGGCGCGCAGGCTGGTGTATGTGCAGGCCCTGCATTATACCAACGCGTATTGCCTGGCCTCAGCGCCCTCGCCCGACCCCGCTGCGCGCACCGGCGCCGGGCAGAATCATTTATGCTTGCGCCGGTCTGAGGTGTGGCCGGTGTACACACCCGCGATGCGAACATGGACGGAGAAACGCCCGCATCACATCGCCGCCGCCGGTCCCACCTTGTTACGTATCCCCGCTGCATGCAACGACGTCATTTTCTCGGCATCTCCGCCGCCCTGCTGGCTGGCTGCGCCTTCGGCCCGCGCCCCGCGCCACCGGTCGCGACCACACCGCCCTCCCCACCCACGCCGCGGCCCGTCAAGATCGGCCTGGCGCTGGGCGGCGGCGCCGCGCGCGGCTTTGCCCATATCGGCGTGATCAAGGCGCTCGAGGCCCAGGGCATCCGCGCCGACCTGGTCACCGGCACCAGCGCCGGCGCGGTGGTGGCGGCGCTGTACGCGAGCGGGCTCAATGGCTTCGAGCTGAACAAGCTGGCTTTGACCATGGACGAGGCCGCGATTGCCGACTGGGCGCTACCGTTCGGCACCCGCTTCGGCGGCTGGCTCAAGGGCGAGGCGCTGCAGAACTACGTCAACCGCCTGGTGCAGAACCGCCCCATCGAAGCCATGAAGCTGCCGCTGGGCATTGTCGCCACCGATCTCAAGAGCGGCGACAAGATCCTGTTCCGCCGCGGCAACACGGGCCAGGCCGTGCGCGCTTCCAGCAGCGTGCCAGGCGTGTTCCAGCCGGTATCGATCCAGGGGCACGACTATGTCGACGGCGGCCTGGTCGAACCGGTGCCGGTGGATTCCGCGCGCAGCATGGGCGCGGACTTTGTCATTGCGGTCAATATCTCGGCCGACCCGTCGGCGCAGCAGCACGCCGGCCAGAGCGGCGTGCTGCTGCAGACCACCGCGATCATGGGCCAGTCGATCAACAAGATGGCGCTGGCGCGCGCCGACGTGGTGATCCGGCCGGAGCTGCCCGACATGGGCGGCAGCGACTTCAACGCGCGCAACCGCGCCGTGCTGGCGGGCGAACAGGCGACCGCGGCAGTCATGGCAACGTTGCGGCAGCGGCTGGAACAGGTCCGGCTGGCGCCGGCCGGCAAGGTCGCGGCGCAGTAGCCGCACCCACAGCTGCCTCGGAAAACAAAAAGGACTGCCGCAGCAGTCCTTTTTGTTTGACGCGTCGCCAGCCATCAGCCGCCGTACATCGACGCGCGCGCCGCCTTGGGATCGTAGCGCTTGAGCGTCTCGACCATGTCGCCCAGGCCCTCGGCACTGCGCTCCTTGCCTTCGTCGATGCGGCGGGCACCGTTGTAGCGGGTCACCCAATAGGCCGCACGCATGTCGTCGACGCGGATCTTGCTGCCGGTGGACGGCGCATGCACGAACTTGTTGTCGCCGATATAGATGCCGACATGCGAGAAGGTCTGGCGCATGGTGTTGAAGAACACCAGGTCGCCCGGACGCAGGTCGCTGGTGGCCACGGTGGTGCCGACGCGGCTGATTTCGACGGAGCGGCGCGGCAGCATGAAGCCGAAGGTGTCATGGAACACGTAGCGGACGAAGCCGCTGCAGTCCAGGCCGGACTCGGGCGTGTTGCCGCCGAAGCGGTAACGCACGCCGATCAGGCCCAGCGCATTCATGACCAGGTCGCCAGCCTTGCTGGCAACGTTGCTGGTGGAATTCACCACCGACGACAGCAAGCCGCGCTTGCCTTCCGGATGCGCATCCACGGCCTGGGCCGCGGACTCGATACGGGTGTCGGGATCCTTGAATACCGTATCCGCCAGCACTCCATTCGACACAGTCGCACCGCAGGCAAGGGCAAATCCGACGGCGGCGCGCGCCAGGGAATGAAGCACCGATCGCTGCATTGGCTCTCCTGTTGATCGTTCCAAAGCAAGCCCCGGCACAAGGTCCGGGGCAGCTGGGTATTGGGTGGATGTCGCGCGAACATTTCAGTGATGTCGGGCGATCATCATGTGAACTCAGGGGGGAAACCTTACGCAACCTCCGCGCCAGGCCATTGTTTCGACCGCCGCACCGCAAGCGTGCACGGCATGCGCAAATGCGCCGGACGCACCACCCCCAAAACTAGTTCTGGCGGGATGGTAAAGGGTTGTCATTCACATGTCAAAGTTCGTTACAAATTCGGCGGATTTGGCTTCCGAATCAACGATATAGACCGTTTTTCGCATCTTCTTTATCGGATTAATCCCATGGTTCGATGCTAGCCGGCGCGGTCAGCACTGTCATCGCATTGCAACAGAAAACCCTGCCGAATCACGCCGCACCGACCTGCGCTGCCGCCATCAGCTTGCGCGTATAGGGATGCTGCGGTGCGCCGAGCACCACTTCGGTATCGCCGGCCTCGACCACCTCGCCCGCCTTCATCACGATGACCCGGTGCGCCATGGCGCGGATCACCGCCAGGTCATGGCTGATAAACAGATAGCTGAGGTTGTACTTGTGCTGCAGCTGGGACAGCAGCGCCAGCACCTGCTGCTGGATAGACACGTCCAGCGCCGAGGTCGGCTCGTCCAGCACCAGTATCTGGGGCTTGAGGATCAGCACGCGGGCGATGGCGATGCGCTGGCGCTGCCCGCCCGAGAACTCGTGCGGATAGCGGCCCAGCGCAGTACGGTCGAGGCCGACCTCGCGCAGCGCCTCGATCACGCGCTGGCGCGTGGCCTCGCGCGACAGGCCGGGCTGGTGCAGCGCCAGGCCTTCGCCGACGATCTGCTCGATGGTCATGCGCGGCGCCAGCGAGCCGAACGGGTCCTGGAACACCACCTGCATGCGCGCGCGCAGCTTGCGGCGGTCTTCGCGCGTGGCGTTGTCGAAGCTGCGGCCCAGGAAATGGATGGTGCCCGCGCTCTTGCGCTGCAGGGCCAGCACGGTATGCGCCAGCGTGGTCTTGCCCGAGCCGGACTCGCCGACGATGCCCAGGGTCTCGCCCTCGCGCAGCTGGAAGTCGACATCCTTGACCGCCGCGAACTGGTCCTTGCCAAACCACCCTGCCAGGCCGCGGCGCTTGCGCGCATAACTGACGCCGAGCTTGTTCGCCTCGAGCAGCACCGGCGCCAGCGGCACCAGCGGCAGCACCTCGCGCCGTGGGCGGCTGTCGATCAGCTTGCGGGTATAGGGATGCTGCGGCGACGCGAATACGCTGGCAGTCTCGCCGGTTTCCACCAGCACGCCCTTCTCCATCACGCCGACCCGTTGCGCGAAGGCGCGCACCAGGTTGAGGTCATGGGTGATCAGCATCACCGCCATGCCGAACTCGGCCTGCAGGTCGCGCAGCAGGTCGAGGATCTGGGCGCGGATGGTGACGTCCAGCGCCGTGGTCGGCTCATCGGCCAGCAGCAGCTTGGGCCGGCACGCCAGCGCCATGGCGATCATGGCGCGCTGGCGCTGGCCGCCTGACAGCTGGTGCGGGAAGCTGTCGAAGCGATGCGCGGCGTCGCTGATGCCGGTGCGCTCCAGCAGCGCGATGGCGCGCTCGCGCGCGGCGCGGCGGTCCAGGCCTTCGTGCAGCGCCAGGGTCTCGACGATCTGGTTGCCGATGGTGTACAGCGGGTTCAGCGCCGTCATCGGCTCCTGGAAGATCATCGCGATCTCGGCGCCGCGGATCGCCCGCATCTCGCGGTCGGAGACCTCGAGCAGGTTCTTGCCCTCGAAACGGATCGCGCCATCGTAGTAGGCATCTTCCACCAGCCGCAGCATGGCCAGCGCCGTCACGGTCTTGCCCGAACCCGACTCGCCCACCAGCGCATAGCGCTCGCCGGCGCGCAGGTCGAAGCTGACGTCGCGCACGGCACGGGTGGCATGCTCGCCATGGCCGAAGGTGACCGACAGCTTGTCGACGCACATCAGCATCGATCCCGGCGCGGGCATCGGCGCCGGCTCCACGTCCGGCAAGGTCATCGGCGACACCGCGGTCATGGCGTGGCCTCCGGTGCCGCGCCGGTGGGCGCGCCTGCGGGCACCTTGGGCTCGACGCGGCCGCGCAGCGCGGCCAGGCCCAGCCGGGTATCGAAGGCATCGCGCAGTGCGTCGCCCATGAAGGTCAGCAGCAGCAGCGTCACCACCAGCACCGCGAAGGTCGACAGCGAAATCCACCACGCATCGAGGTTGGCCTTGCCCTGCGCCAGCAGCTCGCCCAGGCTCGGCGTGGTGGGCGGCACGCCCAGGCCGAGGAAGTCGAGGCTGGTCAGCGCCAGGATGGCCGCGCTCATGCGGAATGGCAGGAAGGTGATCACCGGGGTCAGGCTGTTGGGCAGGATATGGCGCCACATGATCTGCACGTTGGACAAGCCCAGCGCGCGCGCGGCCTTGACGTAGTCGAGCGAGCGGTTGCGGTAGAACTCGGCGCGCACGTAGTCGGACAGGCCCATCCAGCCGAACAGCGACAGCAGGATGATCAGCAGCGCCAGGCTGGGCTCGAAGATCGAGGCGAAGATGATCAGCAGGTAGAGCTCAGGCATCGAGCTCCAGATCTCGATGGCGCGTTGCGAGAACAGGTCGAAGCGCCCGCCGAAGAAGCCCATCAGCGCCCCGGTCAGCGTGCCGACCAGCACCCCGATCACGGTCAGCGCCAGCGCGAACAGCACCGACACGCGGAAGCCATACAGCAGCCGCGCCAGCACGTCGCGGCCCCGGTCGTCGGTGCCGAGCCAGTTCTCGGCCGAGGGCGGCGCCGGGTTCGGTTCCTTGGCGAAGTAGTTGAGCGAGTCGTAGGAATACCGGTTCAGCGGAAACACCGCGAAATTGCCATTGGTGGTGATGCGGTCGCGGATATACGGGTCCAGGTAATCGGCCGGCGTGGCGAAATCGCCGTCGAAGGTGGTTTCCGGATAGACCTTGACGATGGGGAAATACCATTCGCCCTTGTAATGCACCACCAGCGGCCGGTTGCTCGACAGCAGCTCCGCGCCCAGGCTGAGCACGAAGATGACGACGAAGATCACCAGGCTCCAGTAGCCGCGCCGGTTGCGGCGAAAACGCTGCCAGGCACGCTGGCGCGGCGACGGCGAATGCGGCAGGCCATTGGGCGCCGCGTGCGAGAACGGTTTCATCGGTGCAAGCCCTCGAAATGGATGCGCGGGTCCACCAGCACGTAGCAGACGTCGGAGATCAGGCGCGTGACCAGCCCGATCAGCGTGAACAGGTAGAGCGTGCCGAGCACCACCGGATAGTCGCGCCGCAGCACCGCTTCATATGACAGCAGGCCCAGCCCGTCGAGCGAGAACAGCGTTTCGATCAGCAGCGAGCCGGTGAAGAAGGCGCCGATGAACGCCGCCGGGAAGCCGGTCACCAGCGGAATCAGGGCATTGCGGAACACATGCTTCCACAGCACGCGGCGCTCGCCCAGGCCCTTGGCGCGCGCGGTCAGCACGTACTGCTTGCGGATTTCCTCGAGGAAGGCGTTCTTGGTCAGCATGGTCACCACCGCGAAGCTGCCCACCACCGACGCCGTGATCGGCAGCACCAGGTGCCACAGGTAGTCCATCACCTTGCCCATCAGCGACAGCTGCTCCCAGTTGTCGGAAGTCAGCCCGCGCAGCGGGAACCACTGCACGAAGGTGCCGCCGCCGAACACCACCAGCAGCAGCACCCCGAGCACGAAGCCGGGAATGGCATAGCCCACCAGCACGATGACGCTGGTCACGACGTCGAAGCGGCTGCCCGCCCGGATCGCCTTGGAGATGCCGAGCGGCACCGATATCAGGTAGGTCAGGAAGAAGGTCCACAGGCCGAGGCTGACCGATACCGGCAACTTGGACTTGACCAGCTCCCACACGCTGCGGTGCTGGAAATAGCTCTGCCCCAGGTCAAACTGGGCAAAGCGCTTGAGCATCAGCAAGTAGCGCTCCAGCGGCGGCTTGTCGAAGCCGTAGAGGGCCTGGATCTCCTTGATCTTGTCGGGGTCGACGCCGCGCCGCCCGCGGTATTCGGCGCCACCGCCGCTGGCTTCGCCAGCGCCGCCGCGCCCTTTCAACTCCATCATCATCTGTTCGACCGGACCGCCCGGCACGAACTGGATCACGACAAAGGTCAGCGTGATGACGCCGACCAGCGTCGGAATCATCAGCAGAATGCGTTTGAGCAGATAGGCAAGCATGGGGGCCGTCTCTTTTCTTGTCCGCGCTGAAGCTGCCAGCGCCTGAGCGCCTCAGCGGGCTTGCGCCTGCACGTCGGTGCGCCACCAGTGGCTGAGGATCCAGCCTTCCGCCGTGTAGAAATACGGCAGCCGCTCCGGATACGCCAGTGTCTTGCGGTAGGCGACCCGGTGCGACGCGCTGTACCAGTTCGGCACGATGTAATAGCCATGCATCAGCACCCTGTCGAGCGCGCGGCCGGCGGTGATCAGCTCCTGCCGGGTATCGGCGCGCAGCACGTTGTCCACCAGCTTGTCGACCACCGGCGACTTCAGCCCGAACAGGTTGTCCGAGCCCGGCGTGCCGGCGGCCTCGCTGGAGAAGCGGTCGCGCAGTTCATTGCCCGGGCTTTGCGAATCGGGGAAGCGGATCGACACCATGTCGAAGTCGAAGTCTTCGAGCCGCTTCTGGTACAGCGCGAAATCCGTGGTGCGCTGGTGCACCTGGATGCCGAGCTTCTCGAGGTTGCGCACGTAGGTGGTGATCACCCGGCTCATGGCGCCGCCGTCGTCGAGGAACTCGAACACCAGCGGCTCGCCCTTGGCGTTGCGCAGCGCGCCGTCGGTATAGGTCCAGCCGGCCTGGGCCAGCAAGCGCCGCGCCAGGCGCAGGTTGTCGCGCAGCGAGCGCGGCGGCGCGGTGCTGGGCTGGACCACGTCCGGGCCGAACACCTCCGGCGGCAGCTGCGCGCGCAGCGGTTCAAGCAGCAGCAGTTCGCCGGGACCGGGACGGCCGTCGAAGGTGGAGCTGGCCGACAGTTCGCTGTTGGAGAACCAGCTGTCCAGGCGCTTGTAGGCGCCGTAGAACAGCTGCCGATTGAGCCACTCGAAATCCAGCGCCAGGATCAGCGCCTGGCGTACGCGCACGTCCTGGAACACCGGCTTGCGCAGGTTCATGACATAGCCCTGCATGCCGGCGCCGTTGCGATGCGGGAACTCGGTCTTGAGCAGTTCACCGTTGCGAAAGCGCGTGCCCTGGTAGCTCTTGGCCCAGTTCTTGGCCTTGTATTCGACGATGGCGTCGAACTCGCCGGCCTTGAAGGCCTCGAGCCGGGCGGTCTCGTCCTTGTACAGGCGGTAGACCACGCGCGCGAAGTTGAAGGTGCCGCGCCGCACCGCGAGATCCCTGCCCCAGTACTTCGGGTCGCGCTGGAAGATGATGCCGCGGCCTGCGTCGAAGCGTTCGATCAGGTAGGGACCGCTGGCCACCGGCGGCTCGAAGGTTAGCTTCTCGAACGGAACCTTGGCGGTCCACTTGCGCGAGAACACCGGCAGCGAGCCGACGATCAGCGGCAGCTCGCGGTTGCGCTGCTTGAAATCGAAGCGCACGGTGCGCTCGCCGTCGAACGGAACCACGTCCACTTGCGCGAGAACACCGGCAGCGAGCCGCCTTCACGGTGCGCTCGCCGGTCACGACCACCGCCTTCACGTCGGTGCACATGCTGCGATAGCCGGGGCTCGAGGCCTTGCTCATCAGCATGTCGTAGGAGTACTTGACGTCCGAGGCCAGCACCGGATCGCCATTGGAAAAGCGCGCCTGCGGACGGATCGTGAAGGTGACCGACAACTCGTCGGGCGCCACCGTGACGTCCTCGGCCAGCAAGCCGTAGGCACTGGCGCTTTCGTCGGCGCTGCTGATCAGCAGCGACTCGAACATCAGCGCGTTCAGGCCGGGCGCGGAGGTCCCCTTCAGCGTGAACGGATTGAACTTGTCGAAACTGGTGCGCCGGTCAGGATTGGCGAGCGTCAGCGTGCCGCCGACCGGCGCGTTGGGATTGGCGTATTCGAAGTGCGAGAAATTCGGCTGGTACTTCAGGTCCCCATGCAGCGCAAAGCCATGCGCCGCCCATGCCGGATCGGAAAAGAGCGAGACCCCCGCCGCCAGCGTCAGCGCCAGCTTCATTGCCGCCCAACCACGCAGTACTGCATCCCGCCGGAAGCACTGCCATGCCGCCTGAAGCGGCCAACGTGCTTGAATAGGCATCCTGTTGGATTCCTCCACTGTCACCTGTGAGGCCCGGCGTTCTGCGGCCGGGCCAAGTATGAGACAATTTTACATGCGTCCGGGGTGGCCCCAGCCATCCGGACATTCCCTCTGCGCGGCGCAATAAAAGGGCCGCAAGACAGCCCGGCACCCGCACGGCCGCACGGCGGACGCACGAAGCGTGCCTGATACACCACCTTGGAGAATTTATGGGATTTCTGGCAGGTAAGCGGATCCTGATCACTGGCTTGCTTTCGAACCGCTCGATCGCCTACGGCATTGCCTCGGCGTGCAAGCGCGAAGGCGCCGAACTGGCCTTCACCTACGTCGGCGAACGGTTCAAGGACCGGATCAGCGACTTTGCCAAGGAATTCGGCAGCGACCTGATTTTCGAATGCGACGTCGGCAGCGACGAGCAGATTGCCGCCACCTTCGCCGCGCTGGGCCAGCGCTGGGAAAAGTTCGACGGCCTGGTGCATTCTATCGGCTTCGCGCCGCGTGAAGCGATCGCCGGCGATTTCCTCGACGGCCTGTCGCGCGAAGGCTTTCGCATCGCCCACGACATTTCCGCGTACAGCTTCCCGGCACTGGCCAAGGCCGCCCTGCCGCTGCTGTCGGACAAGGCCTCGCTGCTGACGCTGACTTACCTCGGCGCCGAGCGCGTGGTCCCCAACTACAACACCATGGGCCTGGCCAAGGCATCGCTCGAAGCCAGCGTGCGCTACCTGGCCTCGTCGGTCGGCCCGCGCGGCATCCGTGCCAACGGCATCTCGGCCGGCCCGATCAAGACCCTGGCCGCTTCGGGCATCAAGGGCTTTGGCAAGCTGCTCGGCCATTTCGAGCAAGCCGCGCCGCTGCGCCGCAATGTCACCATCGAAGAGGTCGGCAACGTCGCCGCCTTCCTGCTGTCGGACCTGGCCAGCGGCGTGACCGGTGAGATCACTTATGTCGACGGCGGCTTCAACGTGGTTGGGGCAAGCGTGGCCGACGCGGAGTAAATCCGGCGCTGGCAACATGCGCAAATAAGAAGGGGGTGCCGATTTGGCACCCCTTTTTTGCTTCGGGATTCCGACGAGGCGCGCACGCCAGCGTGCTACGCCGCGGCGGGTACGCGCCGCTCCATGCTCAGCATCGACCAGGCATAGATCACCAGCCCGCCAAGGGCCAGCAGCAGGCCGACCCAGCCGGTCGATTCCCAGCCGAAGCCGGCGGCAATGGTCAGCCCGCCCAGCCAGGCGCCCAGCGCATTGGCCAGGTTGAAGGCCGAATGGTTGAGCGCCGCCGCCAGCGTTTGTGCATCGCCGGCAACGTCCATCAGCCGGATCTGAAGCGCCGGGCCGAGCGCCACGGCGGTGCCCACCAGCAGCACATTGAAGGCCGCGAGCCAGGCATGCGACGCGGTAAGCGTAAAGGCGCCCAGCACCAGCGCGGTCCAGACCAGCACGCCGCCCACCGTAGGCATCAGCGCCTTGTCGGCGAGCCTGGCGCCGGCCAGGTTGCCCGCCACCATGCCGATGCCGAACAGCGCCAGCACCACCGGGATGCCGGCCGCCGGCATATGCGCCAGTTCCAGCATGGTCGGCTTGATATAGCTGAACACCGAAAACATGCCGCCAAACCCGATCGCACCGATGCCCAGCGTCAGCCACACTTGCTTGCGCCCGAGTGCGGACAGCTCGCGCAGCGGGCTGGCACGCCGGTCGGCCGGCACGAACGGCACCCAGCGCCAGACCAGCAGCGCCGTCAGCGCGCCGAGCGCGCCCACGATCACGAAGGCCGAACGCCAGCCCAGCCAGGTGCCGACCGCGGCCGCGATCGGCACGCCGACCAGCGTGGCGGTAGTCAGGCCCAGCATCACCAGCCCCACCGCCTGCGCGCGCCGCTCGCGCGGCACCAGGCTGGCCGCGACCAGCGCCGCGACGCCGAAGTACGTGCCATGCGGAAAGCCCGTGAGCAGGCGCGCCACCATCATCGACAGGTACGACGGCGCCAGCGCGCTGGCGATATTGCCGGCGGCAAACACCGCCATCAGGGCGATCAGCAGGTTGCGCCGCGGCCAGCGCGCGCCCAGCACCGCCAGCAGCGGCGCGCCGACCACCACGCCGAGCGCATAGGCGCTGATCAGGTGGCCGGCTTGCGGGATCGAGATGCCGAGGTCGGTCGCGGCATCGGGCAGCAGGCCCATGATGACGAACTCGCCGGTGCCGATGGCAAAGCTGCCGACGCCGAGTGCCAGCAGTGGCAGCCGGCCGGATGGCTTGGGATCGTGGGAAGACAGGGAAGCGTCGGCGTCGCGGTCGGGATCCGCGGCGGATTGTGCATGTGGGGCGGCCATGTACAGGATTTGCAGGGTTCAACGAAATGCCGCCCGCTGACGGGCGAGGTAGTCCTCGCCTCTGATCGATCCAGCGTGCTCCTGTGCGGCGCGCAGGCCGTATTGTGCGGCAAAACCGCGAATCCTGCCGGCGCCGGCACGGCACCATGGCAGCACCGCGACGCGCCCGGACCAGGGCGCGGCAACCTTGCGCTATGGCTCGGCGTCCCCGCCCAGGCTAGCCATGTTGTGCTTGATCACCTCCAGCACCGCCGCCGTCATCACGGAACTGGAGACCCCGAACATCAGGATGCCGTTGGCCGCCTCCAGCGGACCCAGCAGGCGCCATGCGGGCGACATGACGATGTCCCCATAGCCCAGCGTGGCAAAGTTGACGCCCGAGTGATACAGCGCGGTGGCGAAATCCGCGAACTCGCCCAGCAGCATGAAGAGGATGGCCCAGATCGCCATCTGGACGAAGTTGCCGATCAGCGTCAGCACCATCACCACCGACAGCAGCAGTATCTCCTGGCCCAGCGACATGCGCCCGTGCCGCCCATGCCTGGAGCGCGCGTAGTAGCGCAGGCAGACGGCCACAAACACCGCCTGCAACAGCAGGCAGACCAGCATCACGGGAAGGCCGACCGCCAGGTTGCGCAGCATGATCGCGCCTTCACCCAGACAATTGCCGCGCGCCGCGGGGCTGATCGAGCCATGCGACCATCAGCCAGGCATACAGCGTGACGCCGACAAACAGGCCCATGCGCACCGCAAAGGCGGTATAGACGTCCTTCCCGACGGCGCTGTCCTGCACGGACTGCCCCAGCAGGATAATCAGCGTCACGAGGGTATTGACCCAGAAACCTGGCGAGTACCGCGACGGGCTCAGGCCATACAGCTTGCGCCCCACCAGCAGGCCGAACAGCAGCATCCACAGGAAGTACATCCACAAATGCACGAACAGGCTGAGCGCGCTCCAGAACAGGATCGCCAGCACACCGCCAAGCAGGGTCGAGCCCAGCAGTTCCCGCCCCGCGCCGCGCGCTGAGGTGGTGCAGGCTTGCCGGCCCAGCGTGGCCGCCTTCATGATGACCGGCAGGTACGCCGCCGGATCGTTCAGCGCGAGCAGGAATGCCGGCATGACCACCAGCGCGGCGCGCAGCGCGATCCGGGCGGCCTGGTCTTCCGGCAGGTCCGCCGGTGCAGGCGGCGCGCTCGCGCCAGCCGGTTCTGGAAACAGCCAGTGGCCAAGCCCCAGCGCCATCAGGGCGACCAGCAACCCCTTGACCAGCGCTTCGATCACCGTGACCGCCAGTCCGAAATCGAAGGTCCCTGCCGCCGAAATCATGGTCAGGCCCACCACCAGGAACGTCGACACCAGCCCGTTGCCGCCGCGCAATCCGTAGCGAAAGGCCAGGAACAGGCACAGGCCGACCAGCAGCACGCCACTGGCAGGGTAATAGCTCAGCATGGGGATCAGCAGCAGGCCGATGCCGGTGGTCAGCATCACCACCAGTGCCAGTGCCAGCCCCGCTCCGAGCGACATCGGCCGGTTGAGCGTCGCCAGCAGGAACACGCCGAGCACCGGCGCGACCATGGGGACCGGCAGGGCCAGTCCGAAGCTGGTCGCCAGGCACAGCGCGGTGCCGCTGGCCAGGCGCAGGCAACGTCGGCTGCGTGGATCGCGTGCGGACCATGGCGGCGCCTGGCTGTCAGTAGACATAGGAAAGCCAACCCATCAGGTACAGGAACAACCGACCAAGCGGATTGAGCGGGTTGCCCTCGGTGGGAAACGCCATGACCTCGGCCTGCCCGCCCACGCGAATGCCGTGCAGCGCGGCAAGCTCGCCGCGGTCGAACTCGACAACGACCGGGAAGCGTTGCGCCGGGCGCAGCCAGTCACGACTGTTCTGAACCGTCGGCAAGCTGCCTGGCGGTGCGCTCGGCCCGACATTGACGCCGTAGCCGACACTGCGCACCCGGCCTTCGAAGACTCTGCCCGGCAAGGCATCCAGCACGATGGCAACCGGCGTGCCGGGCTCGACGCGGCCGAGGTTGTTTTCGGTCATTTCGGCGCTGACCCACACATCGTGGATGGCGATCAGCGTCATGACCGGATTGCCGGCCGCGGCAAACTGGCCAACATCGGTGCGCAGGTCGGTGACCAGCCCGGCGGCGCGCGCCCGCACCTGCGTATTGGCCAGGTCCAGCTCGGCCTTTTCCAGCGCCGAGGCGGCGCTGCGCAGCTTGGCGTTGTCTGCGTCGCTGCCGCCCTCCTGCTCGCGCGCACGCTGAACCTCGGCCCTGGCGGCGGCGACCTGGCTGACGGCCTGCTCCAGGCTGGCCCGCGCCACCTCCAGGCGCCGCAGCGAAATGGTGCCGGGGTCCTCGCGGTACAGCCGCTCGAGGCGCTCGCTATCCTGTCGCGCCTTGACTTCGTTGGCACGGGCCGCGCGCAACGATGCCTGCGCCGAGTCGATGCCTGCCGTGCTGGCCCCGATCTGCCGGCGCGTCGACTCCAGTTCGGCGCGGGCGCGGTCCACGGCGATGCGGTAGTGCTGGACATCCACCTCGAACAGCACCGTGCCCGCCGCAACGTCCTGGTTGTTGCGCACGTGCACCTTGGTCACGCGGCCGGACACTTCCGCGGCCACCGGCACCACGAAGGCCTGCACCCGCGCTTGTTGCGTGTACGGGGTCAGGCGGTCAGCCAGCAGGTACCAGGCGAGACTGATCACGATCACCAGCAGCACCCAGCGCACGCCCTTCTTTGACGTGTCGGCCGCGGGCGCCGGCGGCGCTGGCGGCGCTGGTGCGGGGGTGGGCGAGACCGCGGGCGCTGCGGAGGGTTGCGGGGTGTCGTTCATCGGCACTCGCTCAGGGGTTACTGCTACCTGACAGGGAAACTGGCGCCGGACCTGGCTCATCCAGCAGGGTGCCCCAGTCAGTACGTTGCCGCATCTGCTCGCGCGTGGCGGCGTCGAGCAGCGGCTGCTCGCTAGACCAGCCGCCCCCGAGCGCCTTGTACACGGCGATCAGGTCGCTGACGGCATTGCTGCGGTTGACCACGTAGGCATCCTGCTGGGCCGCCAGCGCGCGCTGCGCATCCAGCACGCGCTGGAAGTCCGAATAGCCCTCGCGGTAAAGCGCGTTGGCCAGCGTCAGCGAACGCCTCGCGGCCTGCGCGCTGTCGCGCAGGATCTGCTCGCGCTCTAGTGCCTTGATCAGCGCGCTCGCGGCGTCGTCGGCTTCGCGCGCCGCCTGCCGCACGGCATCCTGGTAGGCGACGATCAGCTGCTGCAGCCTGGCGTCCTGCACGCGCACGGTGTTCTTGATGCGGCCATAGTCGAACACATTCCAGCGCAGGCTCGGCCCGCCGACCAGCGCCAGGCTGTTGGGCGTGCCCGCCAGTGTGCTGGCGGACCAGACAATGCTGCCCAGCAGCGTCAGCGACGGATAGAGATCGGCCTCGGCCACACCGATCAGCGCCGATTGCGCGGCGATCTGCAGCTCGGCGGCGCGGATATCCGGACGGCGCTGCAGCAGGCTGGCTGGCACGTCCTGCAGCACGGCGCGATCGATCAGCGGAATCGCGCCTTCCTGGCCGGCCAACTCCGGCAATTCCGGCAAGGCTCCCGGCGGGTGGCCGATCAGCACCGCCAGGGCATTGCGGGTGCGCGTGATCTGGCTTTCAAATTCCGGGATCGTGCTGAGGGTGCCCAGGTACTGCGTCTTCGCTTGTTGCAGGTCGAGCTCGTCGGTCTCGCCGCTCTTGAACAGGCGCTCGGTGATTTCAAGGCTGCGCCGCTGCAGCGCCGCGTTGTCGCGGGCGATGCGCAGGCGCGCCTCGGCCGTGCGCAAGGCAAAGTAGGTCTCCGCCACCTGGGCGCGCAGCAGCACCAGCACATCCTCGCGGTTGGCGCGGGCCGCAAAGTAAGCGGCATCGGCGGACTCGATGGCGCGGCCGAAGCGCCCCCAGAAATCCAGCTCCCAGCCGATGTCGAACCCGGCGCTGTATTGCCAGAAGCGACTGTTCTGCGGATTGCGGCCACCGGACTGCCGGCGCTCCGTGTACAGGACATCGGCGCTCGCCTGCTGCAATTGCGGGAAGCGCCCGCTGCGCGCAATGCCCAGTTGGGCCCGCGCTTCCATCACGCGCAGGCCGGCGATCTTCAGGCCGGCATTGTGCGCATCGGCTTCGGCGATCAGCCGTTCTAGCGCCGGGTCACCGAAGACCTGCCACCACGCGCGGACGTCGGGCAGGGCTCGCTGCAGCGTAGCCTGCTCGAGCGCCGGGCTGCGCCACTGCTGCGTCCACGGCTGCTGCTGTGGCTGGAAATCCGGCCCGAGGCGCGCGCAGCCCCCCACGCAGCAGGCGGCGACCAGCATTGCGCGCAGAGGACGGTGCCGGCGCGTCATGGGCGGCCCGGATGGCTTCAGATCTGTTGCTGGCCGCCAGGCTCGGTCTGCGGCGGCGGATCTTCCACCCATTGCCAGAACAGCTGATAGCCGACCGCCAGCACCACCGGGCCGATGAACAGGCCGATCACGCCGCCGGTCACCATTCCGCCCAGCGCACCGATCAACACCACCGGCATCGGCACGTCGACGCCACGACCGAGCAACAGCGGCTTGAGCACGTTATCGGCCAGCCCGGCCACGAAGACATAGATGGAGAAGACGATGGTAGCCACGCTGGCACCTTCGCTGGCAAATACATAGATGATCACCGGCACGGTGATCAGCGTGGCCGGCAGCTGTGCGATGCCCAGCAGCAGCACGGCCATGGCCAGCACGCCCGCGGCCGGGACGCCCTTGATCACGAAGGCAACGCCGATCAGCAGCATCTGGATAAAGGCGATGCCGACCACGCCCTGGGCCACCGCGCGTATGGTCGCCGTGCACAGCGAGGCAATGCGCTGGCCCCGCTCCGGGCCAAACACACGCGCGGCAATCTGCACGGCGCTGCGGTTGCCGGCCTCGCCGTAGGCCATGAAGATGCCCCCGATAATCAACGCGAAGATGAATATCAGCAGCCCCTTGCCGACGCCCGCGGCGGCGCCGAGCACGCCCAGGCTGATTTCCCTGACCTGGGGCGCATGGGCCTGGATGACGCCGGTCAGATCGGAGGCGGCCTGCAGCCAGACGTCGTAGAGGCGCTGACCTACCAGCGGCCAGCTGGCGACGGATTCGGCCGGTGGCGGGATATGCAAGCCCTCTTTCTTGACCATGTCCATGGCACTGGCAATCGAGTCGACCATGGCGGCGCCCAACAGGTATGCCGGCAGCGCGATGATGGCAATGGCGACCAGGACAATCAGCGTGGCGGCGCGTCCGTCCTTGTTGCCCAGCCTGCGCCTGAGCCTGAGCTGCAGCGGATAGATGGTCACGGCCAGGATCACCGACCAGACAATGAGGTCGAGAAAGGGCCGGAATATCTGGAAGCAGAAGATCGCCAGCACCGCGATCAGCCCCGCGCGGATCAGCACATCGAGTAGTCCGCGCGACAGCATGCGTTCCGAAGTGGGCGTAGGCATCATCGCTTGTCTCCCTGCAGATCATCACCAAGACCCAGGACCGGCAACCTCGCCGCCGCGCATTCGGCAGGTCAGGTTAAGTACTGACCGCTTGGACGAATGAAATCCAGTCTAGATGAGGGGTGAGGCCCGGACAACCTCAAAAGGTATGCCTATCGCTACATGGCATCCATGCGTTGCGATATGGCTTGGCGACTGGCCTTGGACAACCCATGGGAAACCGCAGGATGGCGCCGGGATGATGCCGGCGAAGCGGCAGGGACTGGATCCGGGACGATTTGGTGACCCGAATCCCTGGGCTTTGGCGCGTCCTAGAGGATTCGAACCTCTGACCGCTCGCTTAGAAGGCGAGTGCTCTATCCAACTGAGCTAAGGACGCGAAGGCGTGCATTCTACCGCAGCGCCCGGAGGCGGTGACAAGCGATGCGCCTCAAGACGCCGCGCGGGGCTGGCCGCGCGTGACGTAGCGGCCGGCGCCGGCAGAGTCTGAGGCCGGTTCCGCGGCATCGCTGCCGGCCGGGTGCAGCGACACGCAGTTGCGCCCCGTCAGCTTGGCGTCATACAGCGCGCGGTCCGCACGACGCATCAGCGCATCGGCGCCTTCGCCTGGCTGGTGCGCGGCCACGCCGATGCTGACGGTATAGGCAATCGGATCGGGTTCCGACGGGCACGGCGTGGCACGCACCGCCGTGGCGAGCCGCAGGCACGCAAGCCGCCCGGTCTCCAGCGGGGTGTCCGGCATCACGATGGCGAATTCCTCCCCACCCAGGCGCCCCGCCAGGTCGCCATGGCCGAGCGTCTTGCGCAGCAGGCCGGCAAAGTGCCGCAGCACGCTGTCGCCGGCCAGGTGGCCATAGACATCGTTGATGGCCTTGAAGTGATCGAGGTCGACAAACGCGACCGTCATCGGCTTGCGCTGCCGCTCGGCCTGCAGGCAGGCGGCCTCCAGTTCCTCCCAGAAAGCGCCGCGCAATAGCACATCGGTCAGGTCGTCATGGCGCGCGCGCCGCTCCAGCATGCGGCGCAGCCGGTCGTGCGCCATCAGTGCAAAGCTGACCGACACCCCGACCAGCGCAAAGACGTTGAACACGGCCAGCTCGCCGTCCCACGGCATCGGCCGCGGCCACGCGCCGCCCTGCGCCATCGCTGCCAGCGGCCGCAGCACGATCCAGGCATTGATGGCCGCCGCGGCGATGGTGATCGCCGCCAGCGACCACGCCGCCAGCCGGCCGGTGCCTCGCGTGGCCGGCACCGACGGCACCACGCTGAGCGCGAGGTCCAGCAGCAGCACGATATGGCAGGCGCTCAGGACCGGCGCCAGATCGGGCAATGCCACCGCCGTGGCCAGGTAGCGCGGTGCCAGGTCGCCCCAGGCTACCGCTGCCGCGGCCGCAAGGTTCAGCCCCAGCAGGCCCGCGGCGCGGCCGGGCCGTTGCGCAAAGTGCCGCGCGCCCACCGCCATCACCGACAGCGCGGCGAGCAGCGCCAGGTCGGTCGACTCCGGCACCAGCCACATCGGCCGCAATGCCTGCACCGCCGCCAGCGCCGCGGCAAAGGCCGCCAGCACGCTGCCCAGCGCCCAGGATGTCAGGCCGCTGCGCTCCATGCCCGACGACCGGCGCAACACCACGCAAACCACCGCCATCTGCAAGGCAAACAGCCCCGCGATGAGCACAACCACGTGCGACTGAAACATCTTTATTCCCGTCCAAGGCAAGCAGCGGCGCTCCGCGTGCCACCGCGCTTCCCTGCATGTTTTGCCGATCCTGTGCCGGATCGTTGTGATCGAATGCCGCATTTCCTGTTTCAGGCCGCCCGTGCCGCCATTGGGCGGACGCAGACAGACCGAGCCGCTCGCCCAGGGCGGGGAGCGCCGTTCTTGTTGTGGTGATCAGGTCAGTCCGGAAGGAAATACGCGAAACCGGGCGTTCCCAACAGCACGCCGGTCGGACTGGAGCGGTGTGCGGATTATCGCAGCGCGCAAACCCAAGTCAAGACAAAGCGCCCCCGCCAGAAGGGGGAGCATCGCGGCGCACCCGCCCGGCTCGGAACCGGCGACATCAGCGCCGATTGACCGTGGCTCGCCGACGCGGCTACAATGGCCGGCTTCGGAGCGTAGCGCAGCCTGGTAGCGCATCTGATTTGGGATCAGAGGGTCGTAGGTTCGAATCCTATCGCTCCGACCAGAAATACCCAACGGAAACAACGGCCTGGATCGGGAGATCCGGGCCGTTTTTCTTTGCCGGCCCGCTTGCGCAACGGCACCCATGTGGCGCCTGCAACGGCCTCTCACCACGGGAACAAGTCCGGCCAGATCACCGCGCCGGCGCACAGCATCAGTATCACGGCCGCCATCACCAGCCCCCGACCGGGGCCATGCTGGCTGGCTTCGACTTGCGGCATCCAGGAAGGCGGGGCCTGCGGCGGCGCCAGGAGCGGCGGAGCCGGCGCGCTGCCCGGGTGCGGGGCGGCGCTCATCGCGAAATCGGCTTCTGCCAGCAGGAAGCCCATCGGCGTCGCCTGCTGGGTGGCGCCGATCGGCCGGAACAGCAGCTTGGACAGCGCCAGGCAGTCATCCAGAGCCACCTGAGGCCGGGGACGGAAGATATGCAGGTGTTCGCACAGCGTATCGAGCTTGTGGTTGGCGGCGTGGAAATACTGGGACCATCGCACCTGCCGCACCGAGCAGCGCCAGCGCTTGTGCTGGATGCCGGGCAGCACTTTCTCCAGCATCCTGGCGTTGAAGGCGGCGCCGTGGGCCACCAGCACCTCGGCCTCGTCGACGATGGCGCGGATG
Organism: Cupriavidus nantongensis; assembly: GCF_041726985.1. GTDB lineage: Bacteria > Pseudomonadota > Gammaproteobacteria > Burkholderiales > Burkholderiaceae > Cupriavidus > Cupriavidus nantongensis_A. Next base: position 2,143,679 of record NZ_CP168303.1, read on the forward strand.
GCGCCGAGGTCGAAGCGGCGCCCGCGCAGCATGTCGGCGGTCAGCCCGTGGGTATCGGTGGCGGCCGCGCTGATCGGCACGGTCGGCTCCTGCGAACCGTAGTACTCCGCCACTTCACGCAGCAGGCCGCCGGCGCGCGGCGACACCTCGACCAGCAACAAGCCGATGCTGACGGGCTCATCGGCTGGCGTGAGCCCGGTGGTTTCGGTACTGACGATTGCGACCCGCATGGGCACTCCGGTGTGACTGTGCGCGGACCTGCCAGGCGCCAGCCGCTATGGTCGTTTGCCTCTAGCGTAGTGCGAGCGCGTTAATCGTCATATCAACCAGATGGGCTAAACGGTTCAGGCGGGGGGCTGCGCCTCCGCCCCGCCGCGCCGCCGTTCCAGGTTGCAGTACACGTCGGCCGCGACCAGTCCGAACAGCGCATGCGCGAACAGGCTCTCCCAGCCGCGCGCTTCGTCGAACCAGTTCATGTAGCGTCCCAGCACATAGAAGTTGACCAGGTACACCACCACGCCAAATACGATGCCGACCACCGAGGCCAGGCCCAGGCTGGTGTCCAGCCGGAACGACGACAGAATCAGCGCCAGCGCCGCCGCCAGGATGATCGACAAGGCAAAATGCACCGTGCCCGCGGCCAGCACGATGGTCCAGTTGAAGGCATCGGCCGACAGCGCCTCACGGCCGAGGATGATGGCAGCGACCATTTTGACGGTGCCCCAGGCGCCCTGGTACAGCAGAAAGCGCGCGGTCAGCAGCTCCAGCACCATGTAGACCGCGCCCGCAATCAGCCCCGCCAGTACCGCAGCGCGCCAGTCGGGACGGCAGCGGACAAAGCGGTGCGATTCCAGATGGAGTTCCATGGCAGTCTCCTTGCGAGATCCGGCCGGCACGGCCGTACGCGTTAGTTCTAGCTCATATGGCACAAATACCAAACGGACCGCGACCCCGTTTGCGACTTTATCGCCATTTTGTTGCGCCAGGACCGAGGCAGGTGCAACCGGCGCGGCGGCAATGCTGCATCCGCGTACGTGATACAATGTCGGAGTAGCCCCCGGGGTGTCCGAGCATCCCTGTAACCGGGCGTTCTCACCAGCGCGCTCTCGCTAATGAACAGCAGCGAGCGAACAGCAGCCGCCGGCGCGGGCCATCCGCGACGACACCGAACTGGCGAACCACCGGGTACACCTGCCCGCCTGCTCCGCGAAGCACACGGCCTCTCCGGCTGTCAGCGACCAGGTTTTCGCCCAAGCAATCCGCGCCCGCAGGGCGACACCGCTGACGCCGCAGATTGATCCGGTCACGCAGGCGCCAGCCGCCGAGCATGTGTGCCCTGCGCCCGACCGCCTCAAGTGCGATTGGCCGTATCGGTACAAGGTGCAGCGGTTGGGCGAGTTGCGGGCGAACCGAACAGATTTTTTGAAAACGTAACCACTGCAGCCTTCGCGGGCTGCCGAAAAGGAAGACAGATTGGCTAAGGAAGAACTCATTGAATTTGGCGGCGTGGTGTCGGAAGCCCTGCCTGACAACCGCTATCGTGTCACGCTGGAAAACGGCGTTGAAATCTGGGCATACGCTTCGGGCAAGATGCAGAAGCACCGCATCCGCATCCTGGCCGGCGACCGCGTGACCCTGGAAATGTCGCCCTACGACCTGACCAAGGGGCGCATCAACTTCCGCCACAAGTCCTGAGTTTCCCGACGGCGCCGATGGCAACGCAGTGCCATCGGCGCCGCCGCTGTATTGCGCCGACGCGCTGTCACGCCGCTGACACCGCGCCCGGAGACACTTGCGGGCTGCCCTGACCGGCAGCCCGCTTTTGTTTGCGCCGCGCTTGCGCCGGTCGGGCCGCTTCACCATACTCGAAGCACGCTCATTGCCCCGTCCGACATGAACCTGATCCTGTGGCGCCATGCCGAAGCCGAAGACCTGCCCGACGCCCTCAGCCTTAGCCGCCATGCCGATCTGCAGCGCCCGCTGACGCGCCGCGGCCGCAAGCAGGCCGAAGCCTCGGCCAAATGGCTACGGGCCCACCTGCCAGCCGATACCCGCATCCTGTGCAGCCCCGCCGTGCGCGCCCGCGAAACGGCGGCGGCGTTGACCGGCGACGCGCAAATCCTGGATGCCCTCGCCCCCGGCGCCGACGTCAGCGCCGTGCTGGCCGCGGTCGAATGGCCGGAGCGCCCCGAGCATGTGGTGGTGGTCGGCCATCAGCCGTGGATCGGCCGCGTCGCCAGCCTGCTGCTGGCGGGCACCGAAATGGACTGGAGCGTGCGCAAGGGCGGCGTCTGGTGGCTGACCGGCCGTACCCGCGAAAGCGAAGCCCAGACGGTGCTGCGCGCGGTCATCAACCCCGAATTCCTCTAAGACCGGCCGGGGGTGCGGCACCGGCCGGCGTGCCCCTGGAGTCATCCCGGACCGCCCCGGGTGTCGAAGTCACGCAACCGTCATCGCCGGGTCACGGCATTGTCACCGGCCCTCACTACATTGCATCGCAACAGTTTCGTCACCAAAAGGACATACTGATGCGAGATCTGCCGACGCCTACCCAGCCGCTCTTCGACTCTCTGCCCAATGGCCTCGGCGGCCAGACGGCGCGGAGGCGTCTTCATCGCCCATCGGATACACCGGCACATGAGTCGCCTGTTCTCAGCGTGGCGTGGGCGCGCCACCAGGATGAAGTAGTCGAGGCCCAGCGCCTGCGCTACAAGGTCTTTGCCGAGGAAATGGGTGCGCGCCTGACGTCTTCGGTGCCCGAACTGGACATCGACATGTTCGATGCCTACTGCGACCACCTGATCGTGCGCGACATGGCCACGTTGCGCGTGGTCGGCACCTACCGCGTGCTGCCGCCGCACCAGGCCAAGCGCCTGGGCTGCCTGTACGCCGAGTCGGAATTCGACCTGGTGCGCCTGTCGCACCTGCGCCCCAAGATGCTGGAACTGGGCCGCTCGTGCGTGCACCGCGACTACCGCTCCGGCAGCGTCATCATGGCGCTGTGGGGCGGACTGGGCGAGTACCTGCAGCGCTGGGGCATCGAGTCGATGCTGGGCTGCGCGAGCGTGCCGATGAGCGACGGCGGCCACTACGCGGCCAGCCTCCACCGGCTGTTCACCGAGCGCTCGCTGGCACCGATCGAGTACCACGCCTTCCCGCGCCTGCCGCTGCCGGTGGAAGACCTGAACCAGCAGCTGCAGGTCGAGCCGCCCGCGCTGATCAAGGGCTACCTGCGCCTGGGCGCGAAGATCTGCGGCCAGCCCGCCTGGGACCCGGACTTCAACGTGGCCGACTTCCTCACGCTGCTGCGCGTGAACGACATGAATCCGCGCTACGCCCGCCACTTCCTGGGGCTGAACAACGCCGCCTGAGCGGCGTCCCCGCCCCAATGCCCTTCCGGTCACGGCCGCCGCATCGGCGGCCGGTCGACCGCTTCCCTCTCAGTCGTAAATCACCTTGTAGCGCTTGCCGATGCGCTGCCACTCGTCGGCTTCCTGCGCCAGGCTGTATTCGATCAGCGGATTGGCGTCGATCCACGCCTTCGGCAGGCGCACGGTGAAGCCTTCGTCCAGCGCTTCCGCCAGCTGTGTGACGCGGATGTCCGGCAGCGCCACGTCCGAGCGGCGCCGGCACAGCACAAAGGCCAGGCGCAGGCTGAACAGCATGCGCCAGTCGACAAACTTGCCGCTGCCCGACAGCTTGCCCAGCTTGCCCGCATGGCCCAGCAGCAGCGTCGCCAGCCGCGCCTGGTCGGTCTTGGAAAAGCCCGGCATGTCGGCATGCGTGGCGATGTAGGCGGAATGCTTGTGGTAGCCGCTGTGCGAGATCGACATGCCGATCTCATGCAGGCTCGCGGCCCAGCCCAGTAGCGCCAGGTTGTCCTCGCGCCGTTCGTTGGCCGGGTCCGGAAACTGTGACAGCAGCGTCTGCGCGGTGCGCCGCACGCGGCTGGCCTGGGCCCGGTCGACGCCGTAGCGGCGCATGAACTGGTCCACCGTGACCGTGCGCATGTCCTCATGGTGACTGCGTCCGAGCAGGTCGTACAGCACGCCCAGGCGCAGCGCGCCGTCGGTCACGTCCATGCGCTCGATATCGAGTTCGGCAAATACGCCAAGCATGATCGACAAGCCGCCCGGCAGCACCGGGATGCGATCCGGCTTGAGGCCGGTCAGCTTGACGCGATTGGTGTTCTCGGCCTTGATCAGGGCACGCTTGAGGCGCTCCAGCCCTTCGCGCGTGATGCCGTGCTCGGCATTGCTGTCGTTCATGCCGTTGAGTTCGATCAGCTCGGCCAGCGCGCGCGCGGTGCCCGACGAGCCCACCGCCTGTTCCCAGCCGGCGGCACGGTACTGGCGCACCAGCACCTGGATTTCGCGGCGTGCGGCCAGCTCGGCCTGCTTCATCGCGTAGTCGTCGACATTGCCGCTGGGGAAGAACTGGCGGCTGTGCGATACGCAGCCGATATACAGGCTTTCCATCAGCTTGGACTGGTAGCCGTTGCCGATGATGAACTCAGTCGAGCCGCCGCCGATATCGACCACCAGGCGGTTGCCCTGGCAGGCCGGCGCATCGTGCGAGGCGCCCAGGTAGATCAGCCGCGCCTCCTCGCGCCCGGCGATCACTTCGATCGGGAAGCCCAGCGCGCCTTCGGCCTCGATCAGGAACTCGGACGCGTTCTTTGCGACCCGCAGCGTATTGGTGGCAACCGCGCGCACCTGGCCTGGCGCGAACTCGCGCAGGCGGTCGCCGAAGCGCCGCAGTGCATCGATGCCGCGCCGCCGCGCGGGCTGGTCCAGGTATTTGTCGGGTGTCAGCCCGGCCGCCAGCCGCACCGGCTCGCGCAGCGCGTCCACCTGAAAAATCTGGCTGGCGGGGCCATTGGCCGTCGGGGTTTCGTCCACCCGCCCGATCATCAGGCGGAAGCTGTTCGAGCCCATGTCGACGGCGGCCAGCAGGCGTGGAGTGTTGTTCATTGTGTGCTTGGAGGGCAGGTTCGCATTGGCGTTGCGAAGCACGGCAGGGACACGCTGGTGCCAGCACCTGCCGCGATTCGGGCCCCGAGAAAATATGTCGTGGTCATGTCCGCATCATGACAAAATCAAACTGTCATGAAAGTGACACGATTCTATGAAAAAGTCGCCACATTACCAAAAGAAGGTCATGACCATGTCGACGACTCCGTCCAGTACGCTGCTCAACCGCGAACTGGGCATCCTGGAATTCAATGCCCGCGTGCTGGCGCAAGCCGCGGACCCGAAAGTCCCGCTGCTGGAACGGCTCAAGTTCATCTGCATCGTGTCCAGCAACCTGGACGAGTTCTTTGAAATCCGCATGGCGGGCCTGAAGGAACAGATGCGCGACAATGCCTCGGGCCTGACGCCGGATGGTCTTTCCTTCCAGCAGACCTACCAGCTTGTCACCGAGCGCACGCAACGGCTTGTGGCCTCGCAGTATGACATGCTGCAGAACACCATTTTTCCACTACTTGAAAAAGAAGGGGTCTTTTTCCACCTGACCACTACCTGGACCGACGCCCAGCGTGAATGGGCGCGCCAGTTCTTCCAGCGCGAACTGGCGCCGGTGCTGACGCCGATCGCGCTGGACCCGGCCCACCCCTTCCCGCGCGTGCTCAACAAGAGCCTGAACTTCGTGGTGGAGCTGTCCGGCAAGGACGCCTTCGGGCGCGATGCCGATCTTGCCATCGTGCAGGCGCCGCGCGCGCTGCCGCGCGTGGTAAAGATGCCGGAGAAGCTGTCGGGCTATCCGTACGGCTTTGTCATGCTGTCGTCGTTTATGCAGGGCTTCGTGCACGAGTTGTTTCCTGCCATCGCCGTGCATGGCTGCTACCAGTTCCGCGTCACGCGCAACTCGGACCTGTTCGTCTCCGAAGATGACATCACCGACCTGCGCGAAGCACTGCAGGGCGAACTGCCCGCGCGCCATTTCGGCGACACGGTGCGGCTGGAAATCTCGTCGGATACGCCGGCGCCGCTGGCGCGCCGGCTGCTGCTGGAATCGGGGCTGGCCGAACAGGACCTGTACCGCGTCTCCGGCCCGGTGAACCTGGTACGGCTGATGCAGATCCCCGACATGGTCGACCGGCCTGGGCTCAAGTTCCCGCCGTATGTGCCTGCGCCGGTCAAGGCCTTCGCCGGCGGCGCCTCGATGTTCGACGTGATGCGCCAGCAGGACGTGCTGCTGCACCATCCGTACGAGAGCTTCAGCTCGGTGCTCGACCTGCTGCAGCTGGCCGCGGCCGATCCCAACGTGGTCGCGATCAAGCAGACCGTCTACCGCACCGGCAACGAATCGCTGGTGATGGAAGCGCTGATGACGGCGGCGCGCAACGGCAAGGAAGTGACGGTGGTGGTGGAGCTGCTGGCGCGCTTCGATGAGGAAACCAATATCAACTGGGCCGAGCGGCTGGAGTCCGCCGGCGCGCACGTGATCTACGGCGTGGTCGGGCACAAGTGCCATGCCAAGATGCTGCTGATCGTGCGGCGCGAGCCCACCGGACCCAAGGCCAAGCAGGTCAAGCTGCGCCGCTACGCCCATCTGGGCACCGGCAACTACCATCCGCGCACGGCCCGGCTTTATACCGATTTCGGCCTGCTGACCGCCGACGAGGCCATCTGCGAAGACGTGCACCATGTGTTCCAGCTGCTGACCGGCACCGCCGGCACGATCCGGCTGAACCACCTGTGGCAGTCGCCGTTCACCATGCAGAGCAACCTGGTCGACCATATCCGCGCCGAGGCCCGCAACGCGCGCGCCGGCAAGCCGGCACGCATCATCGCCAAGATGAATGCGCTGCTGGAACCGTCGATCATCGACGAGCTGTACAAGGCCTCGCGCGCCGGCGTGAAGATCGACCTGATCGTGCGTGGCGTGTGCGCGCTGATGCCGGGCGTGCCAGGCATGTCCGAGAACATCTCGGTGCGCTCGATCATCGGGCGTTTCCTCGAACACCACCGCGTCTATTACTTCCACGCCGCCGGCGAAGAGGTGCTCTACCTGTCCAGCGCCGACTGGATGGACCGCAACCTGTTCCGCCGCGTGGAAGTCGCGTTCCCGGTGCTGGACAAGGCGCTGAAGGCGCGCGTCATCAAGGAAAGCCTGCAGGTCCATCTGCGCGACAATGCCTCGGCGTGGATCATGCAGTCCGACGGCAATTACGTGCGCAGCCAGACGCGTTCCAAGCATCCGCATGTCAGCCAGAACGATATGCTGGTGATGTTTGGCGGTACGCCCTGAGCGCGCGCCGCGAGCAACAAGAAACCCCGCCGCGGCGGGGTTTTTCTTTGCTATCAGGCTGCGCGCCGGGAATTGTCCGGTGCCTGCGGCGTTACCGTCGGACCGACGCTCGGCACCGGGCTGTCCGCGCTTGCGGCAGCGGAGCGCAGGCTGCGCTCGAGCGGGAACACCACGCGGAACACGCTGCCCCGGCCCTCCTCGCTGGTGACGCGCAGTTCGGCATGGTGGCGCGACAGCACATGCTTGACGATGGCCAGCCCAAGGCCCGTGCCGCCGGTATCGCGCGAACGGCTGCGGTCGACGCGGTAGAAGCGCTCGGTCAGCCGGGGGATATGCTCGGCTGCGATGCCCAGGCCGGTATCCGCCACAGAGAACACCGCGTGGCCGTCTTCCCAGGCCAGCCGCATGGTGATGCGCCCACCCTCCGGCGTGTAGCGCACCGCGTTCGATACCAGGTTGCCCAGCGCCGACATCAGCTCGGTCTCGGCGCCGCGCATGCCCACGGTTGGGTCGATCTCGGCCGCGACGTGATGCCGGCCCTGCGACAGCGCCTCGGCGTCGTGCATCAGGTGCGCCACCATGGCGCGGATCGGCACCACGTCATGGCCCGGCGGCTGCGCATCGCTTTCCAGCTTGGCCAGCGCCAGCAGGTCTTCGACGATGCTTTGCATGCGCACCGACTGCGCCAGCATCATGTCGATGTAGCGGCGCCGGTCCTCCGCGGACACCGGCAGGTCGCGCACGGTCTCGAGGAATCCGGTCATCACGGTCAGCGGGGTCTTCAGCTCGTGCGAGACATTGGCGACGAAGTCGCGCCGCATCGCCTCGGTATTTTCCAGCTTGGTGATGTCCTGCGTGATCACCAGCTTGCGGTTGTCGCCATACGGCAGGATCTGCACCGCGATCGCGCTGTGCTTGTGCTCCCCCATGTCGCGCATCACCAGCGGGTCGTCGAACTGCTGCCGCGTCAGGTAGTGGACGAACTCCGGCCGGCGGATCAGGTGAGTAATGCGCTGGCGCACATCGCGCCGCGCGTTCAGGCCGAAATGCTGCTCGGCGACGTCGTTGCACCACTCGATCTGGTCGGCGTCATCGAGCATCAGCACACCGTTGGGCGAGGCCTGGATCGCCTGGATAAAGCGTGTGTGCTGCTGCTCCACCTGCAGCACCTGGGTGCGCCAGCGCTTGACCAGCCGGTGCAGGCGGTAATACACCTCGCCCCACAGGCCGAGCGCGCTCGGGATCTCGCCATAGACGGGCGCGTCCAGCACCTTCCACAGCCGGTTGATCTGGTACAGGTAGTAGAACAGCAGCCCTAGCAGCGAAACGCAGGCCAGCGCCAGCGCCGGCACCGGGCCGGCGACCAGGTAGACGCCGGCGGACAGCACCAGCAGGCTGATCAGGATGGCCGCGGAACGGGCCCAGATGACATTCATGCGCAGGGTTCAGGCTCGCAGCCAGCCACGGAAACGGCTGCCTGCAGGGTTGCGACGGAGTGTGCCACGATTTCGCCGCGCCCTGCCAGCGGCTCGAGACCCGTGCGGCGGCTCAGGCGCCAGGGGTGCGCGCCAGCCGGTAGCCGCTGCCGCGCACCGTTTCGATCATGTTGCTGTAGCCGCCCGGCGTCAGCGCCGCGCGCAGGCGCTTGATATGGACGTCGACAGTGCGCTCCTCGACGAAGACGTGGTCGCCCCAGACCTGGTCGAGCAGTTGCGAGCGGCTGTGCACGCGCTCCGGATGCGTCATCAGGAAGTGCAGCAGGCGGAACTCGGTGGGCCCGAGGTCCAGCTTGATCGGGCCGCTCTCGTCCTGGCCGGTCACGCGATGCGTGGCCGGGTCCAGCCGCAGGCCGTTGATCGCCACCACGTCATCGGTCAGCTGCGGCGCGCGGCGGCGGAGCACGGCCTTGATCCGCGCCAGCAGCTCCTTGGGCGAGAACGGCTTGGTGACGTAGTCGTCGGCGCCCGCTTCCAGCCCCATCACCTTGTCCTGCTCCTCGCCGCGGGCGGTCAGCATGATGATCGGGATCTGGCGGGTGCGGTCGTTGGCGCGCAACTCCTTGGCGAAGTTCGCGCCTGACTTGCCCGGGAGCATCCAGTCGAGCAGCACCAGGTCGGGCAGCACATCGCTCATCAGCGACAGCGCCTGCTCGGCGTTATAGGCCCGGATCGGATAATGCCCCGCGTGCTGCAGGTTCACGGCGATCAGTTCGGCGATCGCCGGTTCGTCTTCGACAACGAGAATACTGCTTGGCATGTGTATGGTTCTCCGTGGGCGGCTGATCTCAGCTCAGCGCTTCGCGCTCCATGTCCTCGCGCGAGACATGGCGGACGTCCGTCCCCTTGACAATGTAAATGATAAATTCCGCGATGTTCTTGGCGTGATCGCCGATGCGCTCGACGGCCTTGGCGATGAACAGGAAATCCAGCGCGACCGAGATCGTGCGCGGGTCTTCCATCATGTATGTGATCAGCTTGCGCACGAAGCCGCGGAATTCCTCGTCGATGGCCTTGTCGTCCTTGACGATGCGCGCCGCCGCGACCGTGTCCAGGCGCGCAAAGGCGTCGAGCGCCTGACGCAGCAGCGCAATCGCCATCTCGCCCGAGAGCTTGACCTCGGCGTAGTTGATGCTGTGCGCCGACGCGTCTTCCATGATGTGCTTGGTGCGCTTGGCGATCTTCTCGGCTTCGTCGCCGGCACGCTCCAGGTTGGTGATGGTCTTGGAGATGGCCATCACCAGGCGCAGGTCGCGCGCGGTCGGCTGGCGCCGGGCGATGATGTTGCCGCAATCGGCATCGATCTCGACTTCCAGCGCATTGAGCTGGATCTCCCGTGCGATCACCTGGTCGGCGATCTCGGCGTCGAAGTCGGTCAGCGCACGCATGGCGAGTTCGATCTGCGACTCCACCAGCCCGCCCATCTGCAGCAGCTTGGTGTTGATGGCGTTGAGGTCTGCGTCGAACTGGGTCGACAGGTGCTTGTCAGTCATGGGATTCTCCTGGGCGCTTATGGATATGCTAGTCCCTGCCCTGCCTGTCAGCCGAAGCGGCCGGTGATGTAGTCTTCCGTTTCCTTGCGGTGCGGCTTGATGAAGATCTTCTCGGTCTCGCCGAACTCGATCAGTTCGCCCAGGTACATGTAGGCGGTGTAGTCCGAGCAGCGCGCCGCCTGCTGCATGTTGTGTGTCACGATCACCACGGTGTACTCGTCCTTCAGCTCGGCGATCAGCTCTTCGATGCGGCCGGTGGAAATCGGATCCAGCGCGGAGCACGGCTCGTCCAGCAGCAGCACTTCCGGGCGGATGGCGATGCCGCGCGCGATGCACAGGCGCTGCTGCTGGCCGCCGGACAGGCCGTAGCCGGACTGGTGCAGCTTGTCCTTGGCCTCGTTCCACAGCGCCGCCTTGGTCAGCGCCCATTCCACGCGGTCGTCCATTTCCGAGCGCGACAGCTTCTCGAACAGGCGCACGCCGAAGGCGATGTTGTCATAGATCGACATCGGGAACGGCGTCGGCTTCTGGAACACCATGCCGACCTTGGCGCGCAGCAGTGCGATGTCCTGCCTGGCGGTCAGCAGGTTGTCGCCGTCCATGTTGATCTCGCCCTCGGCGCGCTGCTCGGGATAGAGCGCGTACATCTTGTTGAAGGTGCGCAGCAGCGTCGACTTGCCGCATCCCGACGGGCCGATGAAGGCCGTGACCTTGCGATCCGGGATCGACATGTTGATGTTCTTCAGCGCATGGAACTGGCCGTAGTAGAAATTCAGGTTGCGCACGTCGATCTTGGCGCGTACCGAATCGGGAATGTCGATGACGGTGGAGGTCATTGCGTTTTCTCGCTTGCAGTCTTGGGGCGGGTCCGGATGCCGGGCGCGCCGCTTATTTCTTGAACAGGATGCGCGCCAGGATATTCAGGGCCAGCACGCCAATCGTAATCAGGAACACGCCCGCCCAGGCCAGTTGCTGCCATTCGGTGAACGGGCTCATGGCAAAGCGGAAGATCGTCACCGGCAGGTTGGCCATCGGCTTGTTCAGGTCGCTGGTCCAGAACTGGTTGGACAGCGCGGTGAACAGCAGCGGCGCGGTTTCGCCGGCGATACGGGCCACCGCCAGCAATACGCCGGTCACAATCCCCGCGTACGATGACTTCACCGTGATCGACAGCACCATCTTCCACTTGGGCGTGCCGAGGGCGAAGGCGGCCTCGCGCAGTGCGTTGGGCACCAGGTTCAGCATGTTCTCGGTGGTGCGCACCACGATCGGCACCTGCAACAGCGCCAGCGCGCAGATGCCGGCCCAGCCCGAGAAGTGGCCCATGCGGGTCACCACCAGCGCGTAGACAAACAGGCCGATCACGATCGACGGCGCCGACAGCAGGATGTCGTTGATAAAGCGGATAAAGCTGGCCAGCGGCGAACTCTTGCCGTATTCGGCCAGGTAGATGCCCGCCAGGATGCCCAGCGGCGTGCCGAACAGCGTGGCCATGCCGACCATCACGAAGCTGCCGAAGATGGCATTGGCCAGGCCGCCGCCTGCGGTATTGGGGGCCGGCGTCATCTGCGTGAACAGGTCCAGCGACAGCCCGCCCACGCCCAGCGTGACGGTGGTCCACAGGATCCACGCCAGCCAGAACAGGCCGAAGCCCATCGCCACCAGCGAGGCGGTCAGCGCGTACAGGTTGACGCGGCGGCGGCGGCCCTGCAGGCGCGCGCGCACCGCATCGGCATCGGGACGGACGGCGGGAATCGATACGGAAGACATGGCCTGGCTCGCTTGGGTCATTTGGCTCATTTTGCGCCCTCATTCTTGGCCAGTCGCAGCAGCAACAGCTTGGACAGCGCCAGCACCACGAAGGTGATGAAGAACAGGATCAGGCCCAGCTCCATCAGCGCGGCGGTATGCAGGCCGGCGCCGGCTTCGGCGAACTCGTTGGCAAGCGCCGAGGTGATGCTGTTGCCCGGCGAGAACAGCGAGGCGCTGTCCAGCAGGTTGGTATTGCCGATCACGAAGGTGACGGCCATGGTCTCGCCCAGCGCGCGGCCCAGGCCCAGCATCACGCCGCCGATCACGCCGGCGCGGGTGTAGGGCAGCACCACGTTCCACATCACTTCCCAGGTAGTGCAGCCCACGCCGTAGGCGGATTCCTTGAGCAGCACCGGGGTGACTTCGAACACGTCACGCATCACCGAGGCGATGTACGGAATGATCATGATCGCCAGGATCACGCCCGCGCACAGCAGGCCGATGCCCAGCGGCGCGCCCTGGAACAGCTTGCCGATCACCGGCAGCTGGCCCACCGTGGCTGCCAGGGGCTTCTGGAAATACTCGCCGAAGATCGGCGCGAACACGAGCAGGCCCCACATGCCGTAGACGATCGACGGCACCGCGGCCAGCAGCTCGATGGCGGTGCCAAGCGGGCGGCGCAGCCAGGCCGGCGACAGCTCGGTCAGGAACAGGGCGATGCCGAAGCTGACCGGCACCGCGATGATCAGTGCGATCAGCGAGGTCACGATGGTGCCGTAGATGGGCACCAGCGCACCATAGACATCGGCGGGAGGATCCCACTCCGCGGACCACAGGAAGCGCGCGCCGAAGGTCTCGATCGAGGGCCAGGCGCTGATCGCGAGTGAGACGATGATGCCGCCCAGCAGCAGCAGCGTCACGATCGCGGCGCCCCGCGTCAGGCCGCCGAACAGGATGTCGCCGATGCGGCTCGGGGGCTGGACGTTGCGGGTGTCGGAGGGGATATTCGCCATGTCGGGAATTCAGGGTGGATCGCCGCTCGCGCCTGGGCGGGAGCGCGGTGGCCGGGCCGGTTTCGGGCTGCCCGGCCGCCGCCGCCGCGCTCGCGCGCGGCCGGCGATGCCGTCAGATCAGTACAGCGCCTTGCCCGAAGCGTCCTTGACGCTGGTCTTCCAGGTCGAACGGATCTGGTTGACCACGTTCTCCGGCAGCGGCACGTAGTCGAGTTCGGCGGCCATGTTGGCACCGCTCTTGTAGGCCCAGTCGAAGAACTTCAGCACTTCGGTGCCCTGCGCCGGCTTTTCCTGGTTCTTGTGGACCAGGATGAAGGTGGCGCCGGCGATCGGCCAGGCGTCCTTGCCTGGCTGGTTGGTCAGGATCTGGTAGTAGCTCTTGCTCCAGTCCGCGCCGGCGGCGGCGGCCTTGAAGGCGTCGTCACCCGGCTTGACCACGGCACCCGACGCGTTCTTCATGTTCACGTGGGTCATCTTGTTCTGCTTGGCGTAGGCGTACTCGACATAGCCGATGGCGCCGTTCAGGCGCTGCACGAAGGCGGCCACGCCCTCGTTGCCCTTGCCGCCGGTGCCGCCACCCGGCCAGTTGACCGTGGTGCCCTCGCCCACCGAGCTCTTCCAGTCCGGGCTGACCTTGGACAGGTAGTTGGTGAAGATGAAGGTGGTGCCCGAACCGTCGGCACGGCGCACCGGCAGGATGTCCTGGCTCGGGAGCTTGGCTTGCGGGTTCAGTGCCTTGATGGCGGGATCATCCCACTTCTTGATCTTGCCCAGGTAGATGTTGGCCAGCAGCTCGCCGGTGATGGTCAGTTCGCCCGGCTTCACGCCCTGCAGGTTGATCACCGGAACCACGCCGCCGATCACGGTCGGGAACTGGACCAGGCCCTGCTTGTTCAGGTCCTCGTCCTTCAGCGGGGCGTCCGAGGCGCCGAAATCGACCGTCTTGGCGCCGATCTGCTTGATGCCGCCCGACGAGCCGATGGATTGATAGTTGACCTTGTTGCCCGTTGCCTTGTTATATGCGTCGGCCCACTTGGAATACACGGGCGCCGGGAAGGAAGCGCCTGCACCGGTAATTTCCGCCGCGAACGCAGTGCCCGCCACCACCATCGAAACGATGCCTGCCACGGCAGTCTTGACCAGCTTCATATGTCCTCCAGAGAACATTGGTTGGGAATGACAAATTTTTGACAAGACGAACTTTATGCTGCCTGTATGACAATTCCGTGACATCTTCAAATCTTCTTGAAACTGGCCTGCAGCAAGGTAATGACGGGAGGATTCCGCTCTGACGTGTGGCGAATATGACGGCGGTTAATTGCGTAGTTGTGTAAAAAAACGCCGGGCAAGCCCGGCGTTCGTTTCTGGGAGGGGCGCTATCAGGCACCCAGCGCGTCCGCCAGCTTCCTGGCCGCGCGCTCGGCCATCTCGGCCTGCTCCGCCTCGACCATCACGCGCACCACGGGCTCGGTGCCGGAAGCACGGATCAGCACCCGGCCGCGGCCCTCCAGTTCCGGTTCCACCGCGGCACGGGCCGCCTGCAGGCCGGCATGGGTCTGCCAGTCGAAACCCTTCTGCACACGCACATTGATCAGCGTCTGCGGGAACAGCTTCACGCCATCGAGCAGTTGCGCCAGGGTCTTGCCGCTGCGGCGCAGTGCGCCCAGCACCTGCAGCGCCGACACGATACCGTCGCCGGTGCTGTGGCGATCCAGGCACAGCAGGTGGCCGGAGCCTTCGCCGCCCAGCGTCCACTTGCGCTTGTTCAATTCCTCCAGCACATAGCGATCGCCCACCTTGGCGCGCACGAAGTCGACGCCCTCGCGCTTGAGCGCCAACTCCACCGCCATATTGGTCATCAGCGTGCCGACCGCGCCGGGAACCGCCTGGCCGGCGGCCTGGCGGTCGCGCACGATCAGATACAGCAACTCGTCGCCGTTGTAGAGGCGGCCATCGGCATCCACCACCTGCAGCCGGTCCGCGTCGCCATCGAAGGCCAGGCCCAGGTCCGCGCCGTTGGCCTTGACCGCCTCGATCAGCTTCTCCGGCGCGGTCGCGCCGTAACCGGCGTTGATATTGCGGCCGTTCGGCTGGTTGCCGATGGCGACCACGTCGGCGCCGAGCTCATGGAACACCGGCGGCGCAATGTGATAGGCCGCGCCATGGGCGCAGTCGACCACCAGCTTCAGGCCATGCAGGTCCTGCTCGTACGGGAAGGTGCTCTTGCAGAATTCGATATAGCGGCCGGCGGCATCGTCGATGCGGCGGGCGCGCCCCAGGTCGTCGGACGGGGCGCACACCATGGGCTCGTCGAGCGCCGCCTCGATCGCCGCCTCGACCGCGTCGGGCAGCTTGTCGCCGCTGGCCGAGAAGAACTTGATGCCGTTGTCGTAGTAGGGATTGTGGCTGGCCGAAATCACCACGCCCGCCGACAGCCGCAGCGCCCGCGTCAGGTAGGCGATGCCGGGGGTCGGGAGCGGGCCGGTGAGCAGCACATGCACGCCCGCCGAGGTAAACCCGGCTTCGAGCGCGGCTTCCAGCATGTAGCCGGAAATGCGCGTGTCCTTGCCGATCAGCACGGTAGGCTTGCCCTGCCCGGTCCTGGCGCCATGCGCCAGCACCTTGCCCGCGGCATGGCCCAGCCGCATCACGAAGTCCGGCGTGATCGGCGCCTCGCCGACCTTGCCCCGCACGCCGTCGGTCCCGAAATACTTGCGTGTCATTCCTTGTTTCCTTTTCTCTTCTGTGTTCTGTCTTGGTGGCGCTGACCAGCGTCGGCGCCCGGCTCAGCCCGCGCTGACGGATTCGTTGCGCACGGCCCACCAGGTCTTCACGGCATCGACGGTCTGCTGCACATCATGCACCCGCACGATCAATGCACCGCGCTCCACCGCACAGACCGCCGCGGCAATGCTGGCGGCGATGCGCTGCTGCGGCGGCCGGCCGCCCAGGATGGCGCCCAGCGTGGACTTGCGCGAGATGCCCGCCAGCACCGGCAGGCCGTCGAGCGCCAGCTGCGGCAACTGCCCGAGCAGGCGCAAATTATGATCCGGTGTCTTGCCGAAACCAAATCCCGGATCGAGGCAGATCCGGGCATCGTCGATCCCGGCAGCGCGCAGCACGGCGACGCGCCCGGCCAGGAAGTGCGCGACTTCTGCGACCACATCGTCGTAGTGCGGGTCTTCCTGCATGGTCTGCGGATCGCGCTGCATATGCATCACGCACAGGCCCGCTTGCCCGCCCGCCACCGCCTCGACCGCGCCGGGCATGCGCAAGCCCCAGATATCGTTGATGAGATCGGCTCCGGCCGCAAGCGCGGCGCGCATGACTTCCGGCTTGTAGGTGTCGATCGACAGCGGCTTGCCGCAGTCGCGCAGCGCTTCCACCACGGGAATCACGCGCGCCAGTTCGTTTTCCAGCGGCAGCGCCGCCGAACCGGGCCGGCTGGATTCTCCGCCGATGTCGATGATGTCCACCCCCTCGGCAATCATCTGCTCGGCATGGCGCAGCGCCGCATCGCGGCTGGCGTGCTGGCCGCCGTCGGAGAAGGAGTCGGGCGTGACGTTGAGAATGCCCATCACCAGCGGACGCTGGTCCAGGGCAAAACGGAAACGGCCGCACTGGAAGTGCCGGGTCTGGGTCGTCTGCTGCAAGATAGGAAGGCTTCGGCGATGCGCGCGCGGGTTCGCCGCGCAAAAAAGGAAAAGCCGGTGCACCAGGCACCGGCTTCATGGGACAGGCACTACACAGCCATCGCTACAGCGTCGTCAGTGGGACGCGCGCCAGGTCAGGCCGTGGCGGGCGCGTTGGTCGGCGCCACCGGCGAGCCGCCCGAGGGCGTGCTGCCGCCACCGTTCGGGCCCGACGCGCTGCGCGGCGGACGCGGCGGCTTGCCGGCCATGATGTCGTTGACCTGGTCGGCATCGATGGTTTCCCATTCCATCAGCGCGTTGGTCATGGCTTCGACCTTGTCGCGGTTCTCTTCGAGCAGGCGCTTGGCCAGCGCGTATTGCTCGTCGATGATGCGGCGGATCTCGGCGTCGACCTTCTGCTGCGTGGCTTCCGACACGGTCTTCGACGACAGCTTGCCGAACATGCCGTCCTGCTCGGTATCGACGTAGACCATCGCACCCAGCGAATCGCTCATGCCGAAGCGGGTCACCATGTCGCGCGCAATCTTGGTGGCGCGCTCGAAGTCGTTGGAAGCGCCGGTGCTCATGGCGTTGAGGAAGACCTCTTCCGCCGCGCGGCCACCGAACAGGATGGCCACCTCTTCCAGCATGCTGTCCTTGTACTTCGAATACTTGTCATGCTCCGGCAGCTGCCAGGTCACGCCCAGCGCCCAGCCACGCGGCATGATGGTGACCTTGTGCACCGGGTCGGCCTTGGGCAGCAGCTTGGCCACCACCGCATGGCCGGACTCGTGGTAAGCCGTGGCGCGGCGCTCTTCCTCGCGCATCACCGTCGACTTGCGCTCCGGACCCATGTAGATCTTGTCCTTGGCGTCCTCGAAGTCCTGCATGTCGACCACGCGCTTGTTGCGGCGGGCGGCAAACAGCGCGGCCTCGTTGACCAGGTTGGCCAGGTCGGCACCCGAGAAGCCCGGGGTGCCACGCGCGATCACCGACGCGTCGACGTCGTTGCCGATCGGCACCTTGCGCATATGGACCTTCAGGATCTGCTCGCGGCCACGGATGTCCGGCAGGCCCACGTAGACCTGGCGGTCGAAACGGCCCGGGCGCAGCAGCGCCTTGTCGAGCACGTCGGCACGGTTGGTGGCGGCGATCACGATCACGCCCGAGTTGGCCTCGAAGCCGTCCATCTCGACCAGCATCTGGTTCAGGGTCTGCTCGCGCTCGTCGTTGCCGCCGCCCATGCCGGCGCCGCGATGTCGGCCGACCGCGTCGATTTCATCGATGAACACGATGCAGGGGGCCTGCTTCTTGGCGTTCTCGAACATGTCGCGCACACGCGCCGCACCCACGCCGACGAACATTTCAACGAAGTCGGAACCGGAGATGCTGAAGAACGGCACCTTGGCCTCGCCGGCGATGGCGCGCGCCAGCAGCGTCTTGCCGGTGCCCGGAGGGCCGACCAGCAGCACGCCGCGCGGGATACGGCCGCCCAGCTTCTGGAATTTCTGCGGATCCTTGAGGAAGTCGACCAGCTCGACCACTTCTTCCTTGGACTCGTCGCAGCCGGCCACGTCCTGGAACGTGACGGCGTTCTGGTTCTCGTCGATCAGCCGCGCACGCGACTTGCCGAATGAGAATGCGCCGCCTTTTCCGCCACCCTGCATCTGACGCATCATGTAGAACCAGAACACGATGATCAGCAGGGTCGGCCCGAGGTAGTACAGGGCCTGGACCAGCACGTTGGGTTCGTCGTCCGCCTTGCCGGTGACCTGCACGCCGTACTTCATCAGGTCGCCGACCATCCAGATGTCGCCCGGCGAGATGATGGTGTACTTTGCCCCTTCCTTGGGCGAGACCACCAGGTTGCGGCCCTGCACGTCGACGCGCGACACCTTGCCGTTCTTGGCGTCATCCATGAACTGCGAATAGGTGACGCTGTCCTGCGCACGGGGCTTGTCGAACTGCTTGAAGACGGTAAACAACACCAGCGCGATCACGAGCCAGATTGCCGCCTTTTGAAACAGGTTGTTATTCAAGGCCGAACTCCTTTGCAATTGCCTTGCCAACGGATAGCTGCATTGTAATGCAGCCCCCGCCCTCGAGGGGAAACAGAGAAACTATGATGCCGATAGCACCGGGTGAGGGGTTTTCCCTCTACATTTCTTCTTCCGCCCTGGCTTGTATCGAGATCGGTCAATCCACTGTCTTCAGGTAGCGCCCAAGGATAAAGGTTTCGGAAGACTTGTCGCGCGACGCCTTGGGCTTGCGCTTCGCGACCACTTTGAACTGCCGTTTGAACTTTTCCACGATCTGGCTGTAGCCGCTCCCGTGGAAACACTTTACCAGCAATGCTCCCTCCGGCTTAAGGTGGGCCTGAGCGAATTCAAGCGCCAGGTCGCACAGGTACTCGATCCGGGCGGCGTCGGCGGAGGCCACACCGGACAAGTTGGGGGCCATGTCGGACAAAACAAGGTCGATCTTGTCGCCGCCGGAAGCGTCCAGCACCACACTTTCGAGCTCACGGAAGACCGATTCCTCGCGGAAGTCGCCCTGGATGAAAGTGACGTCGGCGACAGGTTCCATCGGCAGCAGGTCGATTGCGACGACCGCGCCGTCGATCCGGCCATCCTTGGCCCGCGGCGAGTCGGCCAGCTTGTTGCGGGCGTACTGGCTCCAGCTGCCCGGCGCCGCGCCCAGGTCGACAATGACCTGGCCCGGGCGGATCAGCTTGTCCTGCTCGTCGATCTCCTTGAGCTTGTATGCCGCGCGGGCGCGGTAGCCCTCGCGCTGCGCCATTTTCACGTATGGATCGTTGATGTGGTCGTGCAGCCACGAGTGGTTGAACTTGTTCTTTGCCATGCCAGATACCAGCCTGTTCCCTGCCCGCGCGCGCCGGTCGGGCCGGTGGCGCAGGTTTTCCTACTGTTTTGATGATTTTGCTGCCCGACAGTGCCGGATTGACGGATAATACGCGCCAATCCGCATCCCGGCTTGCCGCCCACCGGTGGCCGCCGGCAGCCTGTTCCCGTGCGCCGTGTCACGACCGGCGCGGGCGGCAGCGCCCGATTACCAGCGCCAAGCGCTCTATCACTATTTCAAGCGCCTTATCCGGCGCCAACCTATGCCTGCTCTACAACTCGTCCCTGCCCAGCGCTCCGACCTGCGCTCCCGTGCCCATGCCCTGAACCCGGTCGTGATGGTCGGCGCCGAAGGCCTGACCCGCGCCGTGCTGGCCGAAATCGACCGCAGCCTGGCCGCGCACGACCTGATCAAGATCCGCGTGTTCGGCGACGACCGCGAAGCCCGCATCGCCATCTACGAAGAAATCTGCGACCAGCTCAGCGCCGCGCCGATCCAGCATATCGGCAAGCTGCTGGTGGTCTGGCGTCCGGGCGAAGCCCGCCTGAAGGAAAACCAGGCCGAAGACCTCGGCCGGCACACGCCCGCCCGCCGCGGCGGCGCCGCCCCGCGCACGGTGACGGTGAAGAAGCCCAGTGCCGCGCCCAATCGCCGTCCGACCCGCAAGGAAGTCACGGTGCTCGGCAATGAGCGCGTCACCGCCGGCGGCAATGTGAAGCGCGCGCGCGCACGCCCGACCAGTCAGAAGAAGAAGTCCCTGGGCTAAGCACCGGGGGTACTCAAGCGGGCGCCGCCAGGCGCCCCGCTGCCAGACTCACTCCCCGGCCGAACGCGGCGCCGAAGCGCGCCACACCAGGGCCAGCGCCAGCAGGCTCTGCAGCAGGTAAAAGGCGCTCGACACGCCGTGCAGCATGCCGAATTGCGCCTTGTACGGGGATTCCGACACCCCCACGCCCAGCGCCACCGCCTTTTCCTTCAGGCTGCCCATGAACGGCTGGGTGCCGAAGTAGCCGACCAGCACGCAGCACAGCATGCCCAGCACCAGCCAGCGCAAACCGCGGTAGCGCTGCGCGCCGCGCCGGATCATCACGTTGCACAGCACCAGCTGCAGCACGCCGATGGTCACGCCGACGATGGCCTCGGTATGGAACAGGTGCCCGGCGATCATGCCCGCCATCTCGCGGCTGGGCAGCACCGAAAACAGTGTCGGCGCCACCATGTAGCCCACGGTCCACAGGCTGCCCGCCCACGCCACCGTCAGCAGCAGGAAGATGCGGTGCGGCAGCGGCGGCAGGTTGTTATAAGAAGTGGAGAACACAAGCCGGCCTTTCCGGTGGCCGGCGCAGGCGCAAGCCCGCCGGCCGGGCCGGCATCAGATGTAGCGAACGGTAATGACTTCGTATTCGCGCTCGCCGCCCGGGGCCAGCACGGTGGCGACGTCGCCTTCGAACTTGCCGATCAGCGCGCGCGCAATCGGCGAGCTGACCGAGATCTTGCCGGCATCGAGGTCAGCCTCGTCATCGCCGACGATCTGGTAGCTGACCGGATTGCCGGACTCCAGGTCTTCCAGGTCGACAGTCGCGCCAAAGACGATGCGGCCATCGGTATCGAGCTGGGTCGGGTCGATGATCTGCGCGGCCGACAGCTTGGCCTCCACTTCCAGGATGCGGCCTTCGATAAAGGCCTGCTTTTCCTTGGCGGCGTCGTACTCGGCATTTTCAGACAGGTCGCCCTGGGCGCGCGCTTCCGAGATGGCATTGATCACCGCCGGACGCTCGACAGCCTTCAGGCGCTGCAGCTCCTCCTTCAGGAGCTCTGCGCCACGCTTGGTAATCGGAATGGTGCTCATGTCTTCGTTCAACAAAAAAATGAGCCGCAGCGGAGCTGGAGCCATCCCCGGCAAACCCCGCCAGGGCACTTCCGCTCAACCGCGGCTTTCAGACAGGATCGAACGCGGGCACGCCGGTTCGATCGACGAATTTGACGTAGTTTAGGCCAGGAAGCCCGCCGGCAGCAACTGCGGCGGGCTTCCCGGGGCGCGGCCGCCGCAATGCGGCCCGCCCTGTTGCCATGTGTTGCCTGGTTACCTTGACGGCCTCAGGCCAGCGAGGCATGCAGGCCCTGCAGGTCGTAGACCTCCAGGCTCTGCATGTGCTTCAGGCCTTCCACCGCGGCGCGGGCGCCGGCGATGGTGGTGTAGTAAGGAATGCGGTGGGCCAGCGCCGAGATACGGATCGAGCGCGAATCGGCGATCGCGCCGCGGGTTTCGTCCACGGTGGTGAACACCAGCGCCAGCTCGCCGTTCTTGATCATGTCCACGATATGCGGACGGCCGTCCTTGACCTTGTTGACCACCTTGACCGGGATGCCGGCGGCCTCGATCGCCGAGGCGGTGCCGCGCGTGGCGACGATCGGGTAGCCCATGTCGTGCAGCATGCGCGCCACGGCCACGGCGCGCGGCTTGTCGCTGTCCTTCACGGTGATCAGCACGGCGCCCTTCTCCGGCAGGCGCGAGCCCGCGGCCAGCTGGCTCTTGAACAGGGCCTCGCCGAAGCTCTTGCCCACGCCCATCACTTCGCCGGTCGAACGCATTTCAGGTCCGAGGACCGGATCGACGCCCGGGAACTTGTTGAACGGGAACACCGCTTCCTTGACGCTGTAGTACGGCGGGATGACCTCGTCGGCCACGCCCTGCTCGTCCAGCGACTGGCCCGCCATGCAGCGCGCCGCGATCTTGGCCAATTGCATGCCGGTGGCCTTGGACACGTACGGCACGGTACGCGAGGCGCGCGGATTCACTTCGAGCACGTAGACGGTGTCGACGCCGTTGTTCTGCTGGATCGCGAACTGCACGTTCATCAGGCCGACCACGTTCAGCGCCTTGGCCATGGCCGCTGTCTGGCGCTTCAGCTCGGCCACGGTCTCGGCCGACAGCGAGTACGGCGGCAGTGAGCAGGCGGAGTCGCCCGAGTGCACGCCGGCCTGCTCGATATGCTCCATCACGCCGCCGATAAAGACGCGCTTGCCGTCGCACAAGGCGTCGACATCGCACTCGATGGCGTCGTTCAGGAAGCGGTCGAGCAGCACCGGGGAATCGTTCGAGACCTTGACCGCCTCGCGCATGTAGCGTTCGAGGTCGCGCGGCTCATGCACGATTTCCATGGCGCGGCCGCCCAGCACGTACGACGGGCGCACCACCAGCGGGTAGCCGATTTCCTCGGCCAGGCGCAGCGCTTCGTCCTCGGCACGCGCGGTGCGGTTGGGCGGCTGGCGCAGGCCCAGGTCCTGCAGCAGCTTCTGGAAGCGCTCGCGGTCTTCGGCCGCGTCGATCATGTCAGGGCTGGTGCCGATGATGGGCACGCCGTTGCGCTCCAGGTCCAGCGCCAGCTTCAGCGGGGTCTGGCCGCCGTACTGCACGATCACGCCGACCGGCTTTTCCTTGTCGACGATCTCGAGCACGTCTTCCAGCGTCAGCGGCTCGAAGTACAGGCGGTCCGAGGTGTCATAGTCGGTCGACACGGTTTCCGGGTTGCAGTTGACCATGATGGTCTCGTACCCGTCTTCGCGCAGCGCCAGCGCGGCGTGCACGCAGCAGTAGTCGAACTCGATGCCCTGGCCGATCCGGTTGGGGCCGCCGCCCAGCACCATGATCTTCTTCTTGTCGGTCGGCGCGGCCTCGCACTCGCCATGCTCGGCCTCGTAGGTCGAGTACATGTAGGCGGTGTTGGTGGCGAACTCGGCCGCGCAGGTGTCGACGCGCTTGTACACCGGGCGCACGTTCTGGGCGATGCGCGCCTCGCGCACGGCCTTGGCGTCGGTCTTCAGCAGCCGCGCCAGGCGGCGGTCGGAGAAGCCCTTCTGCTTCAGGAAGCGAAGTTCGGCGGTCGACAGGCTGTCGAGCGTGCGCGACTTGACCAGGCCTTCGGTGCGGACGATGTCCTCGATCTGGGCCAGGAACCACGGATCGATGGCAGTCTCGTGATAGACCTCTTCCAGCGACATGCCCAGGCGGAACGCGTCGCCCACGTACCAGATCCGGTCCGGGCCCGGCTCGCCGATCTCCTCGACGATCTCGTCGCGGTCGGTGGACTTCTCGTCCAGGCCGTCGACGCCCACTTCCAGCCCGCGCAGGGCCTTCTGGAACGACTCCTGGAAGGTGCGGCCCATCGCCATCACCTCGCCCACCGACTTCATCTGGGTGGTCAGGTGGCTGTCGGCCTGCGGGAATTTCTCGAAGGCGAAGCGCGGCACCTTGGTGACGACGTAGTCGATCGAAGGCTCGAACGAGGCCGGGGTGGCACCGCCGGTGATCTCGTTCTTCAGCTCGTCGAGGGTGTAGCCCACCGCCAGCTTGGCCGCCACCTTGGCGATCGGGAAGCCGGTGGCCTTGGAGGCCAGCGCCGACGAACGCGACACGCGCGGGTTCATCTCGATGACGATCATGCGACCGTCCTTCGGGTTGATCGAGAACTGCACGTTGGAACCGCCGGTATCGACGCCGATCTCGCGCAGCACCGCCAGCGAGGCGTTGCGCAGGATCTGGTATTCCTTGTCGGTCAGGGTCTGCGCCGGCGCGATGGTGATCGAGTCGCCGGTGTGGATGCCCATCGGATCCAGGTTCTCGATCGAGCAGATGATGATGCAGTTGTCCTGCTTGTCGCGGACCACTTCCATCTCATACTCTTTCCAGCCCAGCAGCGATTCCTCGATCAGCAACTCGCGCGTCGGCGACAGGTCCAGGCCGCGCTTGCAGATCTCTTCGAACTCTTCGCGGTTGTAGGCGATGCCGCCGCCGGTGCCGCCCAGCGTGAACGACGGGCGGATCACGATCGGGTAGCCGCTGGTGCCGGTGTCCTGGGCGATGCGCGCCTGCACGGCCACGGCCTCGTCCATCGAGTGGGCGATGCCGGACTTGGCCGAACCCAGGCCGATCTTGGTCATCGCGTCCTTGAACTTCTGGCGGTCCTCGGCCTTGTCGATGGCCTCGGGCGACGCGCCGATCAGTTCCACCTTGTACTTGTCCAGCACGCCATGGCGATGCAGGTCCAGCGCGCAGTTCAGCGCGGTCTGGCCGCCCATGGTCGGCAGGATCGCATCCGGGCGCTCCTTCTCGATGATGCGTTCGACCACCTCCCAGGTGATCGGCTCGATGTAGGTCACATCGGCCGTGGCCGGGTCGGTCATGATGGTCGCCGGGTTGGAGTTGACCAGGATGACCTTGAAGCCTTCCTCGCGCAGGGCCTTGCAGGCCTGGGCGCCGGAATAGTCGAACTCGCACGCCTGGCCGATGATGATGGGGCCCGCGCCGATGATCAGGATGCTCTTGATGTCTGTGCGTTTTGGCATTGCACGCTCTCTTTATGGGCCGGCCCGCCTTGCCTGCGGACCGCGCCGGTAATCAGGGAATCCGTCCGGATTCGAAAATGTGGTCTGGCTCAGTTCATCGTGGCCGTGGCCAGCTTGGCGCCGAAGCCGATGAACATCGCCCCTACCCCGCTGGCCATGCCGGCCGACAGCCGGCGCCGGCGCCGGAACGCCTCGGCCAGCTTCGCCCCCACGAAGATGATCGTGGTCAGGTAGGCAAAGCTGCAGATCTGGCACACCAGCCCCAGCACGCCGAACGACAGCACCGGGTAAGCGAAGGCCGGGTCGACGAACTGGATGAAGAACGAGATAAAGAACAGGATCGCCTTCGGGTTCAGCAGGCTGATCAGCAGCGCCTTGCGGAACGGGTCGGACTGGTCCGGCGTGGCCGCAGGCACCGCCGCGCCGGCGGCATCGCCGCGCGCGGCCCAGCTGCGCAGCGCGCCGCGCAGCATGTTGAAGCCGATCCACGCCAGATAGGCCGCACCCACGTACTTCACCACGTAGAACAGCGCCGGGCTGGCCTTGAGCAGCGAGGCCACGCCCGCCGCCGACAGCACCATCAGCACCGCGTCCCCCAGGAACACCCCGCACGCGCCCTTGTAGCCGGCGCGCACGCCGCGCTGCGCCGCCACCGACAGCACGTACATCGAGTTCGGGCCCGGCAGCAGCACGATTAAGATCGTGCCCAGCACATAGGTCCAGAAGTCGGTGATGCCGAAAGCGGTATGCATGAAGGCGTTCATGGGATGTCCCTGTATCTCTCTCGCTGTGCCCGCGCGCTCATTGGCTCGCTTACTTGCGCGCGTCGGTCATCAGCTGGATGAAGCGGTCGAACAGGTAAGCCACGTCGTTCGGGCCGGGCGAGGCTTCCGGGTGCCCCTGAAAGCAGAACGCCGGCTTGTCGGTCAGCGCGAAACCCTGCAGCGAGCCGTCGAACAGCGACTTGTGCGTGACGCGCACGTTGGCAGGCAGCGTGTCGGCATCGACCGCGAAGCCGTGGTTCTGCGAGGTGATCACCACGCGGCCGTCGTCCAGGTCCTTGACCGGATGGTTGGCGCCGTGGTGGCCGAACTTCATCTTCAGGGTCTTGGCGCCGACCGCCAGGGCCATGATCTGGTGGCCCAGGCAGATGCCGAAGGTCGGGATGCCGCGCTCGATGAACTCGCGCGTGGCGGCGATGGCGTAGTCGCACGGCTCTGGGTCGCCGGGGCCGTTGGACAGGAACACGCCGTCCGGATTCAGCGCCAGCGCGTCGGCCGCGCTTGCCTGGGCCGGCAGCACCGTGACCTTGCAGCCGCGCTCGGCCAGCATGCGCAGGATGTTGTACTTGACACCGTAGTCATAGGCGACCACGTGGAACTGCGGCTGCTGCTGCTTGCCGTAGCCCTCGCCCAGCTTCCATTCGGACTGGGTCCATTCGTACGGTTCCTTGACCGACACCACCTTGGCCAGGTCCATGCCGGCCAGGCCGGGGAACGAGCGGGCCAGGTCGATGGCCTTTTGCACGTTGTCCTCGCCGGCCAGGATGCAGCCGTTCTGGGCGCCCTTCTCGCGCAGGATACGCGTCAGCTTGCGCGTATCGATGCCGGCGATGGCCACCACCTTCTCCTGCTTCAGGTAGTGGGCCAGGGTGTGTTCCTTGCGGAAATTGGAGGCCAGGATCGGCAGATCCTTGATGATCAGGCCGGCGGCATGGACTTTCGTGGCTTCGACATCCTCAGGATTGACACCGTAGTTGCCGATATGCGGATACGTCAGCGTGACGATCTGCCGCGAATAGCTCGGGTCGGTGAGAATTTCCTGGTAACCGGTGATGGCGGTGTTGAACACCACTTCGCCGATGGTATGGCCGGAAGCGCCAATGGAATAGCCACGAAAGACCGTGCCGTCTGCTAGCGCGAGAATGGCGGACGGAAAAGACGGTAACACGGGTAGGCTCCTGCTGGACTCACCCCGTGACCGACCAATCGACGCCTCGTGCCTCCCAGGCTGGATCCGTGACGGCGGCAGCGGCATTGCGCCGATGCGGTCGGATCCGGTCGCGGCGTGCTAATTGCGTCACATCTGATGCAGACGGCAACGGCGGCGCGAATGGGGGCGGCGGAAGGTGGAAAGCGGTAGGCGCTAGGGTGAAGGGTTCTGAAAGCGAAACTTTCGAATTATATCCCGAGCCACCCAATTTCTCAAGTTTTCAAGGACTTGCGCGCGGCAGGCGGCAATCCCGCCGCGCCGGCCGCCGCCGCGCTGCCCGTTCTCGCATGCGCGGTTGCACCTGCCGCCGGCGGATTACCGCCGCGGCGGCACTACCGCCGTGACCTCGATTTCCACCTTGGCACGCGGCTCGACCAGGTCCGCCACCTCGACCGCGGTCATCGCCGGGAAGTGGCGGCCGATGATGGCGCGGTAATGTTCGCCGATCGCCCCATAGGCGCCGACATATTCGGCCTTGTCCTTCACATACCAGGTCATGCGCACGATATGTTCGGGTCGCGCGTCGCCCGCCGCCAGAACTGCCACGACGTTGCGCAGCGTCTGCGACACCTGCAGGCCGAAGTCGTCGGTCTCGAATTCGCACTGGCTGTTCCAACCGATCTGGCCGCTGATGAACAGCAGCCGGCTGCCGGCCTGCATCTCGGTCATCATGCCGTTGGCGTAGCCGCGCGGCGGCGCCCAGTCGGGCGGCTGCAGGATCTTCATGTCGTTTCCCTGTGGTTGCTTGTATGGGTGGATGGAATATGGGCCAATGGAAAATCCGGGTTCATGCCGCGGCCACCAGGTAGCGCGCCATGGCCTCGCGCACGGCTTCGGGCAGCGGCTGGGGCGCAATTGCGCCGGTATCGACGCACACCAGCCTTTGCGTCACTTCCATGCGGGTATCGTCATGCGGGCCGGCAAAGCGGACCGCCAGCGTGAAGCTGGACTGGCCAAGCTTCAGCACGCGCAGTTCGCGCGTCAGCACCTCGCCCAGCCGGCTCGGCGCCAGGAAGCGGCACTCCAGCTCGGCCGTGGGCACGCCGGCGCGGCCCTCGCCGTGCATGGCATCGAACGGCCAGCCCAGCGCCTCGCCGAACCAGTCCTCGATCAGGTCGTTGAGCATCTCGAAGTAGCGCGGGTAGAACACGATGCCGGCGGCATCGCAGTGCTTGAAGCGCACCAGCACGGTGTTGCGAAACACGTCGCTCATGGCTGCCCCTGCTGTGACTTGCCACCATTGCTTGCGACCGGCCCCTGCTCGGCCATCTGGCGCAGCCGGAAGCGCTGCAGCTTGCCGGTCTCGGTACGCGGCAGCGCCGGCACGAACTCGATGCGGCGCGGATACTTGTACGGGGCGATCTGGCGCTTGACGTGGTCCTGCAGCGCGGTGCGGGTAGCGTCGTCGGCGGCCACGCCCTCGCGCAGCACCACGTAGGCCATGACCACCTGGCCGCGGCCGTCGTCGGGCGCGCCGACTACGCCGCATTCGGCGACCGCCTCGTGCTGCATCAGCGCGCTCTCCACCTCCGGCCCGGCGATGTTGTAGCCGGCCGAGATGATCATGTCGTCGGAGCGCGCCTGGTAGAAGTAATAGCCGTCCGCGTCGGCGACGAAGGTA
Source organism: Cupriavidus nantongensis (assembly GCF_041726985.1). GTDB lineage: Bacteria > Pseudomonadota > Gammaproteobacteria > Burkholderiales > Burkholderiaceae > Cupriavidus > Cupriavidus nantongensis_A. The sequence continues at coordinate 2,172,140 of NZ_CP168303.1, forward strand.
TCGCCCGGCAGGTTCCAGCCGGCCTTCACATAATTGGCCTGGCGCGGGTCGTCCAGGTAGCGGCAGCCGGTCGGGCCCTGCACCGCGAGCTTGCCGACCTGGCCCGGCGGCAGCGGCCGCATCTCCTCGTCGACGATCTGCGCCACGTAGCCGGGCACCACCTTGCCGATCGCGCCGGGCCTGACCTCGGCCCCGGCGCTCGAGATAAAGATGTGCATCATCTCGGTGCCGCCGATGCCATCGGTCATCTCGATGCCGGTAGCGGCTTTCCAGCTCTGCCGCGTGGCATCGGGCAGCGCCTCGCCGGCGGACACGCTGTGCCGCAGGCTGGAGATATCGAAGCGCGGCGCCAGCGTCGCCATCTGCCGGTAGAAGGTGGGCGCGGTGAAGACGATGGTGGCGCGGAAGTCGTGGATCAACTCGAGCAGCGTTTCGGGCGTGAGCTTCTCCGCCAGCACCGTGCTGGCGCCGATGCGCAACGGGAAGCACAGCATGCCGCCGAGCCCGAAGGTGAAGGCGATCGGCGGCGTGCCGCAGAAGATGTCGTCCGGCGTGGAGCGCAGCACATGGCGCGGGAACAGGTCGCACATCGCCAGCACGTCGCGATGGAAATGCATGGTGCCCTTGGGCTGCCCGGTGGTGCCGCTGGTAAAGGCGATCAGGCAGACATCGTCGCTGGCGGTGTCGCAGGCGTCGAAGGTGTCCGGCTTGCCGGCCAGCGCCGCTTCCAGCGAGCCCTCGCCTTCGCCGTTGAAATGCAGCGTCTGCGCCAGGCTCGGGCAATGGCATTCGCCGCCGGCCTGCTGGTTGGCGTCGAGCTCGTCGCGCAGCCGCACATCGCACAGCGCCGCTGTGACCTGCGCCTTGTCGATGATCTGCTTGAGCTCCCTCGCGCGCAGCAGCGGCATGGTCGGCACCGCCACCAGCCCGGCCTTCAGCGTGGCCAGCCAGCTGGCCGCCATCATCAGGTTGTTGGGGCCGCGCAGCAGCACACGGTTGCCGGGCACCAGCCGCATGTCCTCGACCAGCACATGGGCGATGCGGTTCACCAGCGCCGCGAGCTGCGCATAGGTCACGGTCTCGATGCCGCCGTCGCGGCCGTCGCGACGATAGCGGATGGCGATGCGCTCGCCGCGTCCTTCGCGCACGTGGCGGTCGACCAGCTCCACCGCGGCATTGATGCGCTCGGGGTAGTCGGTGTCGGCATTGAAGCGGAACACCGGCCACTGGTCCTGCGGCGGCAGGCGGTCGCGCGCGAAGGTGTCGAGGTGGGCTGTGGTCGCCATGGCTTGTCTCCTGTCTGCTCTGTCTCGGTACGGCAGTTCGTGGGTGGCGCGGGGGCGCGCGGGTCAGATGTCAGGTCGGCTGCCCGGCCAGCGTTTCGCGCGCGATGATCAGCTTCTGCACTTCGGTCGCGCCTTCATAGATGCGCAGCGAGCGGATCTCGCGGTACAGGCTTTCCACGCGCGTGCCGACCTTGACGCCGAGGCCGCCGAACATCTGCACCGCGCGGTCGATCACCTGCTGCGCGTTCTCGGTCGCGACCATCTTGGCCATGGCCGCCTCGCGCGTGGTGCGCTGCCCCTTCACATCGCGCAGCCAGGCCGCGCGGTAGGTCAGCAGTGCCGCGGCGTCGATCGCAGTGGCCATGTCGCCGATGGCGGCCTGGGTCAGCTGCAGGTCGGCCAGTACGCCGCCGAACATCGGCCGCGTGCGGGCACGCGCCAGCGCATCGTCGAGCGCGGCGCGGCCGAAGCCCAGCGCCGCCGCGGCGACCGAAGCGCGGAAGATGTCGAGCGTCATCATCGCCACCTTGAAGCCCTGCCCCGCCTCGCCCAGCCGGTTGCCCACCGGCACGCGACACTGGTCGAAGCGCAGCGTCGCCAGCGGATGCGGCGCCATCACGTCGATGCGTTCGGCGATGGTCAGGCCCGGGGTGTCGGCGTCGACCACCAGCGCCGTGATGCCGCGCGCGCCCGGGGCCTCGCCGGTGCGCACGAACACGCAGTAGAAGTCGGCGATGCCGCCGTTCGAGATCCAGGTCTTGGCGCCATCGATCACATAGTGGCTGCCGTCCTCCGACAGCCGCGCGCTGCATTGCATCGCCGCCACATCCGAGCCGGCATCGGGTTCCGACAGCGCGAACGCGGCGATCGCCTCGCCGCGCGCCACGCGCGGCAGATAGCGCGCGCGCACCGCGTCGCTGCCCGCCAGCGAGATCGCCCCCGAGCCCAACCCCTGCATGGCGAAGGCGAAATCGGCCAGGCCGTCATGGCGCGCCAGCGTTTCGCGCAGCAAGCACAGCGAGCGCGAATCCAGCGCCGGCAGCGCACCGCCGTGCGCGGCCGGCACGCAGTAGCGCAGCCAGCCGGCTTCTCCAAGCTGCCGCACCAGCGCGCGGCATGCGGCGTCAGTATCGCTGTGGTCGACGTGCAGGTGTTGCGCGCACCAGCCGTCGAGTTCGCGCTCCAGCGCGCGGTGGGTGTCGTCGAACAGCGGCAGATCGAGGTAGGTCTTGTCGGACATGGCGGCTCAGTCCCCTTCGAAGACCGGCTTGGTCTTGGCGACGAAGGCCTCGTAGGCGCGGCGGAAATCGCGCGTCTGCATGCAGATCGCCTGCGCCTCGGCCTCGGCCTCGATGGCTTCGTCCAGGCCCATATTCCATTCCTGGTGCAGCAGCTTCTTGGTCACGCCATGGGCGAAGGTCGGGCCGGCGGCCAGTTGCGCGGCCAGCGCCTGCGCCTGCGCCAGCACGGCTTCGGACGGATGCAGCGCGTTGAAGAAGCCCCATTGCAGCCCTTCCTCCGCGCTCATCGAGCGGCCCGTGTACAGCAGCTCGCTGGCACGGCCCTGCCCGATCACGCGCGGCAGCAGCGTGCACGCGCCCATGTCGGCACCGGCGAGGCCGACGCGCGTGAACAGGAAAGCGGTCCTGGCCTGCGCCGTGCCCAGGCGCATATCGGAAGCCAGCGCCATCATCGCCCCGGCGCCTGCGCAGATGCCGTCGACCGCGCTCACCACCGGCTGCGGGCACGCGCGCATCGCCTTGACCAGGTCGCCGGTCATGCGCGTGAAATCGAGCAGCTCCGGCATCGACATGCGCGTCAGCGGGCCGATGATCTCGTGCACGTCGCCGCCCGAGCAGTAGTTGCCGCCGGCGCCGGTCACCACCACCGCCTTGATGTCGCTGGCGTAGCACAGGCCGCGGAACAGGTCGCGCAACTCGGCGTAGGAATCGAACGTCAGCGGGTTCTTGCGTTCGGGCCGGTTCAGCGTCACGGTGCCGACCTTGCCGTCGGCGGACACCGACCACAGGAAATGCTTGGGCTGGTAGCCGGCAAAGCTGCGCTTGTGGTGGCGCATGTCGAGTGCGATCTCTGTCATGGGTTCTCTCGTTGTCTGCTGCAGTCAGTGTGCTTCAGCCCGCCATCACTTCGCCGCCGGCTACGGGGATCGCCTGGCCGGTGATCGCCGCCGCGGACGGCTGGCACAGCCAGGCCACCGCGTCGGCCACTTCGTCGGGCTGCACCAGCCGGCGCTGCGGGTTGCGTGCGGCCAGCTCGGCGCGCGCCTGCTCCTCGGTGCGGCCGGTCTTGCCGACGATATTGGCGACCGCGTCGCGCACGATGTCGGTTTCGGTATAACCCGGGCATACCGCGTTGACGGTCACGCCCCTGGCCGCGGTTTCCAGCGCCAGCGCGCGGGTCAGCCCGATCACGCCATGCTTGGCCGCGCAGTAGGCGCTGACGTAGCCGTAGCCGATCAGCCCCGCGGTGCTGGCGACGTTGACGATGCGGCCCCAGCCGGCGTCGAGCATCGCCGGCAGCGCCGCCTGCGTGCACAGGAAGGTGCCGGTCAGGTTGACGTCGAGCATGCGCTGCCACAGCGCGGCATCGGTCTTCAGGAATGGTGCGCTATGCGCTTGCCCGGCGTTGTTGACCAGCATCGCGACCGGCCCGTTGTGCTCCGTGGCCGCGGCAAAGGCGCGCGCAACGCTGTCGGCATCGGCAATATCGGCCGTGACATACGAAACCGCGGCGCCTGCCGGGGCCTGCCCGCGCAGCGCCTGCACCGTCGCTTGCAGCGTGCCGGCATCGCGCCCGAGCAGCGTGACGCTGGCGCCATCGGCCAGCAGCCGCCGCGCGATCGCCGCGCCGATGCCGCGCCCGCCGCCGGTGACCAGCGCGTGCCGGCCGGCCAGTGTTGCCGTGCTGCCCGTCATGCCTGCTTCTCCTGCGCCGCGGCGCGTTCGAGATTGGTTTCCAGTTGCCGCTTGCCTGCCAGGTACTGCTTGGGCCAGGCGATGTCGCGATAGCCGATGCGCGCGGCTTCCTGCAGCGTCCACGCCGGGTTGGCCAGGTGCGGCCGCGCGATCGCGCACAGGTCGGCGCGGCCGGCGGCGATGATCGAGTCGACGTGGTCCGCTTCAAAGATCGCGCCCACCGCGATGGTGGCGATGCCGGCCTCGTTGCGGATGCGGTCGGCGAACGGGGTCTGGTACATGCGGCCATAGACCGGCGCCTGGTCGGGGCTGACCTGGCCCGACGAGCAGTCGATCATGTCGGCGCCCGCGGCCTTGAAGGCGCGCGCGATCTCGACCGCGTCATCGGGCGTGATGCCCCCCTCGACCCAGTCATGCGCGGAAATGCGCACCGACATCGGCTTGTCCTGCGGCCACACCGCGCGCACGGCTTCGAACACTTCCAGCGGATAGCGCAGCCGCGCCGCCAGCGAACCGCCGTATTCGTCGTCGCGCGTATTGGTCAGCGGCGAGATAAAGCTCGACAGCAGATAGCCATGCGCGCAATGCAGCTCGAGCCAGTCGAAGCCGGCCTCGGCCGCCCGCCGCGCGCTGGCGACGAAGTCATCGCGCACACGGTCCATGTCGGCGCGCGTCATCTCACGCGGGGTCTGCGATTCGCCCGGCAGGTAAGGCAGCGGCGACGCCGAAATCACCGGCCAGTTGCCTTCCGGCAGCGGATGGTCCATTGCCTCCCAGCCGAGTTGCGTCGAGCCCTTGCGGCCAGAATGGCCGATCTGCATGGCGATGCGCGCATCGCTGTTGGCGTGCACGAAATCGACGATGCGCTTCCAGGCGTCGCGCTGCGCATCGTTCCACAGGCCCGGGCAACCCGGCGTGATGCGCGCATCGGGCGAGACGCAGGTCATCTCCGCCACCACCATGCCGGCGCCGCCGAGCGCGCGCGCGCCCAGGTGGACCAGGTGGAAGTCGCCCGGCACGCCGTCGGTGCAGGAATACATCGCCATCGGCGACACCACCACGCGGTTCTTGAGCGTGACGCCGCGCAGCCGGAACGGCGTGAACATCGGCGGCAGCGGCTGCTGCGCCTGCAGCTTCAGGCTGTCGGCCGGCACCCCGGCCTGCTGCGCCAGCCAGTGCTCGAACTGCGCGACATAGCCGGCATCGCGCACGCGCAGGTTCTCATGCGAGATCCGTTGCGAGCGCGTCAGCAGCGAATAGGCGAACTGTTCGGGCGGCAGGCTGCCGGCATAGCGCTCGACGTTCTCGAACCACTCGGTCGAGTTGCGCGCCGCGTTCTGGATCTTCAGCACTTCCACACCGCGCGTGGCCTCGTAGCGCGCCAGCGCATCGGGCAGGCCGTCGTGGCCGCTGCCACGGATCTCCTCGGCCAGGTCGATGGCATCCTCGAGCGCCAGCTTGGTACCGGAGCCGATCGAGAAATGCGCGGTGTGCGCGGCATCGCCCATCAGCACCACCGACACGCGGCGGCCGTCGGGCAAGGTGTTCCAGTGCACCCATTGCCGGCAGATCACGCGCGGGAAGCGGATCCAGATTGCCGAGCCGCGCAGGTGTGCCGCGTTGCTGATCAGCTTGTTGCCGTCGAGGTAGCGCGCGAACAGCTTTTCGCAGTAGGCCACGCCCTCTTCCTGGCTCATCTGCTCGATGCCGGCGGCGCGCCAGACCGCTTCCGGCGTCTCGACGATAAAGGTCGACGTGTTGTCGTCGAAGCGGTAGGCATGCGCCTGGAACCAGCCGTGCTCGGTCTTCTCGAAGGCAAAGGTGAAGGCATCGAACAGCTTGTGCGTGCCGAGCCAGACAAAGCGGCACTGGCGCGTATCGATATCCGGCCGGAAGGTGTCGGCATAGCGGGTGCGGATGCGGCTGTTCAGGCCGTCCGACGCGATCACCAGGTCGGCCTGGTATTGCATCGCCAGCGCCTGGTCGTCGGACACATCGGTCTCGAACACAAGCTTCACGCCGAGCGCTTCGCAACGGGCCTGCAGGATGTTGAGCAGGCGCTTGCGGCCGATGCCGATAAAGCCGTGCCCGCCCGAGCGGATGGTGCGGCCGCCGATATGGATGTCGATATCGTCCCAGTGGTTGAAGGCGGCGTTGATCTCGCTGGCGCTGGCCGGGTCGGCTTGCTTCAGGTTGTCCATGGTGGCGTCCGAAAACACCACGCCCCAGCCGAAGGTATCGTAGGGCCGGTTGCGCTCGACCACGATGACCTCGTTGGCGGGATCCTGCAGTTTCATCAGCAGGCCGAAGTACAGGCCGGCGGGGCCTCCGCCAATACAAAGCACACGCATCTGTTGCCTCCTGCCGGCTGTGCCGGGCACGCCGAAAACGGCGCACCGATCCCGCACCACACCGCCATCTAGATCAAGATTAAATATTTTATGCTTCAAATATTAGACTGCATCACGACCAATGGCAAGGCGGCGATGCGGTGTGCCGCGGGCGGCACCCCATCGCCCTGTCCTGCTAGCCGTTCAACGCGGCCTGCAACTGTTCCAGCGCGCCCGGATCCTCGATCGTCGTCAGGTCGCCCGGGTCGCGGCCCTCCGCCACGGCCTGCATCGCACGCCGCAGCAGCTTGCCGGAACGCGTCTTCGGCAGCGCATTGACAAACAACACGCGCGCCGGACGCGCCACCGCGCCCAGTTGCTGCTCGACCGTCTTCATCAGCTCGCCCTCCAGCGCCAGCCGCGCCTCCGGCGTGGCCGTGCGCGCCGGGTCGCGGGCGATGCAGAACGCCATCGCGACCTGCCCCTTGAGCGCGTCCTGCACGCCCACCACGGCCACCTCGGCCACGGCGGCGCTGGACGACAGGCTTTCCTCGATCTCGCGCGTGCCCAGCCGGTGGCCGGCGACGTTGATCACGTCGTCGGTGCGACCCAGGATAAAGACGTAGCCGTCGGCATCGCGCACGCCCCAGTCGAAGGTGGAATAGCACAGCCGGTTCGGCACCGCCTGCCAGTAGGTGCGCACGAAGCGGTCGTCGTCGCCCCAGATCGTGCTCATGCACCCCGGCGGCAACGGGCCGTCGATCGCAACCACGCCCTTCTGCCCGGGCGGGCATTCCGCGCCGGTGCTCTCGTCGACGATCTTCAGGTCGTAGCCGTAGGCGGGCACGCCGGGCGAGCCCAGCTTGGGCGGCAGCGCCTCGAGGCCGCGCTGGATCGCGATGATGGGCCAGCCGGATTCGGTCTGCCAGTAGTTGTCGACCACGGGCTTGCCCAGGCCGTCCTGGATCCAGCGCGCGGTCGGCTCGTCGAGCGGCTCGCCGGCCAGGAAAAGCAGCCGCAGGCTGGACAGGTCGTAGCGCGTCAGCCATGCCGGGTCCTGCTTCTTCAGCACGCGGATCGCGGTGGGGGCGCTGAACATCAGGTTGACCCGGTATTGCTCGACCAGGCGCCACAGGATGCCGCCGTCGGGCCGGATCGGCGTGCCTTCATACATCAGCGTGGCCATGCCGGCCAGCAGCGGGCCATAGACGATATAGCTGTGCCCCACCACCCAGCCGATATCCGACGCGGTGAACATGGTGTCGCCGGCCTTGCCGCAGAAGATGTATTCCATCGACGTGGCCAGCGCCACCGCATAGCCGCCGGTATCGCGCTGCACGCCCTTGGGCTTGCCGGTGGTGCCCGAGGTATAGAGCACATAGGACGGCTCGCCCGACTCCAGCCACACGCACGGCACCTGCACGCCGGCGACGCGCTCGCGCCACGCCGCGTAGTCTTCGTCACGGCCTGCGGTGCGGGGCATGTCCGCCAGCTGCCGGTCCACCAGCAACACCTTCTCGGGCTGGTGCGACGACAGCCGGATGGCCTCGTCCAGCAGCGGCTTGTACGGCACCACCTTGCCCGCGCGCGAACCGGCGTCGGCGCTGACCACCACGCGCGGCCGGGCATCCTCGATGCGCGCGGCCAGGCTGACCGAGGCAAAGCCGCCGAACACCACCGAATGGATCGCGCCGATGCGCGCGCATGCCAGCATGGCGAAGGCGGCTTCCGGGATCATCGGCATGTAGATCAGCACGCGGTCGCCCCGCTGCACGCCCAGTTGCTGCAGGATCGCGGCCATGCGGCTGACCTCGCCGTGCAGCTCGGCGTAGGTGTAGCTGCGGGCCTGGTCGGTCTCGGTCGAGACCCAGTGAAGCGCCGGCTGGCTGGCGCGGGCCGCCAGGTGGCGGTCGACCGCGTTGTGGCACAGGTTGGTGCGCCCGCCGACGAACCAGCGCGTGAACGGTGCGCGGCTGTTGTCGAGCACCTGGCTGAACGGGGTTTCCCAGTCGATGCGTGCGGCCTGTTCGGCCCAGAACCCCTCGGGGTCGGCCAGCGAACGGGCATGCACGGCATGGCTTGCCGTCATGTCTGTCTCCTCCGCGTCTGCGGTCGTTGGTATCTGCCCGTAGTGTGCCACTGGCCCGGGCACTCGTGGCCACGGTTTCCGCGCGCCGCCGCACGGGGCGGCGCCGGCACATAAAAAAAAGGGGCGTGCCGCCGGCATCGCCCCTTTTGCTGTTCCAGCGTCGCGCCGGCGGCTGCGTCAGCGCGCCTTGACGCCCTTGGCGCTGGCCTTGGTGCTGCCCTTGGCCGACACCTTGGCCACCGCCGGCGACTTGCCAGCGCGCCGCGGCGAGGCCTCGACCACCACGCGCTGGCGTGTGTCGGCCTTGCCCTTGGCGGAGACACGCACCACCTTGCCGCCCTTGCCGCCCTTGCCCGCAGGTTCCTTGCGGCTGGCCTGCTCGGTGCGCTCGGCCCGCTCGGCCCGGTCCGCGCGTTCGGCACGGGCCGCGCGCACGGCGCCGGCGCCGCGCACCGGCACCATCAGCACCAGGCTCTGCCCGGCCACCAGCTTGGTGCCGGAGAGCTTGTTCCACGACTGCACCTGCCCGGCCGAGACGCCATAGCGCCGCGCCACCGAGGTCACGGTATCGCGCCGGCCGGCGCGCACCACTACGCGGCGCGCATCGGGCAGGTCCGGCTCCATCGCCAGCATGGCGCTGTCGGCCAGGGTGGCGCTGATGTCCTGGTCATGCCGGCCCGAGCGCGGGATCATCACGGTCGAGCCCGCCTTCAGGCGCATGCCCTTGGGGATGCTATTGATCTCGCGCAGCGTGTCGGCATCGACATTCAGGCGCGCCGCCAGCGCTTCGACGCGCTCGCGGCTGTCCACCGTCACCGCGGCCCAGCTCGACAGCCCGCCGCGATAGGTGTTCAGGTTGTACTGGAAGCGCTCGGCGTTATCGAACGGCAGCAGGATCTGCGGATTCGACGCGCCCAGGATCACCGGCCGGTTGAACGACGGGTTCAGTGCCTTGAACTCCTCCACCGACATGTCGGCCAGCTTGGCGGCCAGGTTGACGTCGATGTCGCGCGAAGTGGTCACCGTGACGAAGTACGGGTGGTCCGGGATCTCGGGCAGCTTGACGCCGTACGCGGCCGGGTTGGCGATGATGTTCTTGACCGCCTGCAGCTTGGGCACGTAGTAGCGCGTCTCGTTGGGCATCGGCAGGCTGGCGTAGTCGGTCGGCAGCCCGCGCGCCTGGTTGCGCGCGATCGCCCGCGACACCGCGCCCTCGCCCCAGTTGTATGCCGCCAGCGCCAGGTGCCAGTCTCCGAACATGTCGTAGAGCCGCGCCAGGTAGTCAAGCGCGGCGTCGGTCGAGGCCAGCACGTCGCGGCGCTCGTCGCGGAACATGTTCTGCTTCAGGTTGTACGACTTGCCCGTGCTCGGAATGAACTGCCACATCCCGGCCGCCTTGGCGGTGGACTGCGCCTGCGGATTGAACGCGCTCTCGACGAACGGCAGCAGCGCCAGCTCGGTCGGCATCTTGCGCTGCTCGAGCTCCTCGACGATGTGATAGAGGTAGCGGCTCGAGCGCCCGACCATCCGTTCCATGTACTCCGGCCGCTGCGCATACCACTGGGTGCGATCGTCGACCAGCGTGCCCTCCAGGTCCGTCATGGCAAAGCCGCGCCGGATGCGGTCCCAGATATCGTTGGACGGGCCGCGCAGCCAGTCCAGGCCGCCCTGGTCGACATTGATGGTGGAAGTGGAAGAGAGCGCGGACTTGTCGCTGAGGGTGTTGAGCGGGTCCCGCTTGGCAGTCTGGGCGGTCGCGGCACCGTCGGCGCCTTCAGGCGGCGTGGGGGTGCTGGCGCACGCTGCAAGCAGCGCGGAGCACGCGACCACCGCCAGTAATCGACCAATTTTCATTAAGTTCTCAAATCGTGACGCTAAAAGGTTGCGTGATGCTAAAAAAAACCGCGTATCGCGTCAATCAGATTTTCCACATAGCCGGTATCCGGACGCTGGCCGCCCTGCCTTGTGGCGCAAGCCATGGCGGCCGGCGTGCAGTCAGCGGAAATTGTCCTTCCAGCCGCGCAGCGCGCCGAACGCCTGCGCATCGCCCGCCGGGGTGCCGCCGTGGGCCGACACCGCGGCACGCACCGCCGGCTCGCGCGAGCGCAGGAACGGGTTGACCTGGCGCTCATGGGCGATGGTGGTCGGCAGCGTCGGCTGGTCCGCGGCGCGCAGCGCCTCGACGCGCCGCTCCCATGCCTGGAGCGCGGCGTTGCCGGGCTCAACCGCGCGCGCGAAGCGCACATTGCTGCGCGTGTATTCGTGCGCGCAATAGACCCGGGTGTCGCCGGGCAGCGCCGCCAGCTTGTCCAGCGACGCCAGCATCTGCGCCGGCGTGCCTTCGAACAGGCGCCCGCAGCCACTGGCGAACAGGGTATCGCCGCAAAACACCGCCGGACCGGCTTCGCCGAGGTCCGCGACGTAGGCGATATGGCCGGCGGTGTGGCCGGGCACGTCCAGCACGCGCAGCGTCAGCGCCGGCGCGTCGAGCGTCGCCACGTCGCCCTCGCGCAGCGCCCGGGTGCGCCCGCCGATACGCTCGCCCGCCGGCCCCAGCACCGGCATCGGTTCGCCCGACGGCGCGCGCGGATGCGCCGCCAGCAGCTCGGCCACGCCGCCCTGGTGATCGCCGTGGTGATGGGTGATTACAATAGCGCCCAGAGCCAGACCGCTTTGCGCCAGGAAGCGCTCCACCGGCGCGGCCTCGCCAGGATCGACCACGGCGGCGCAGTGCCCGTCATGGATGGCCCAGATATAGTTATCCTGGAACGCCGGGATCGGCTCAACCTTCAACATGCGCATGCTCCTATGTCCAATCGTCCCAATCACCCGATTGTAAGCTGGGAAGACTGGCTGGCCTCGCCGCCCGGCGAGTACATGCTGCGCTGGGAGGCGCAGCAGTACGACCGGACCGTGACCGACATCTTCGGCTATCACGCGGTCCAGCTGGGCCTGCCCTATATCGACACCCTGCGCGAGAACCGGATGCCGTTCTCGGCGCTGGCGCTGGACCCGTCCAGCGGCCCGCACGGGCCCCGTGCCGCACATCCGGACGCGCGCCAGCTGCTGTGCCGTTTCGACGAACTGCCGTTCGACACCCAGAGCATCGACCTGGTCACCCTGCCCCACATCCTGGAGTTCGCCGAAGACCCGCATGAAGTGCTGCGCGAAGTCTCGCGGGTGTTGATGCCCGAGGGCCGCGTGGTGGTGACCTGCTTCAACCCGATGAGCCTGTGGGGCGCGCGCCAGAGCATGAACCGGCTCGGCGCCACGCCGTTCCTGCCGACCGACGCCCAGCAGATCGGCTTCGTGCGCATCAAGGACTGGCTCAAGCTGCTCGGCTTCGATATCATCCGCGGCCGCTTCGGCTGCTATTGCCCGCCGTACCGCACCGACCGCTGGCTGCAGCGCGCCGCCTTCATGGAAAAGGCCGGCGACCGCTGGTGGCCGATCTTCGGCGCGGTCTATATGATTTCGGCGATCAAGCGCGTGCGCAATATCCGCCTGGTCGGACCCGCGTGGAAAACCAAGCCGGCGCTGGCGCCGGTGTCGGCACCGGTGGCCACGCCTACCGGCACCCACGGCAAGACTCCGGGCAAGGAACGCTGACGCGGTGCGGCCGCGCGCGCTCCGCCCTCGCCCTCAATGCGCCGCCCGACCCGCGGGCGGCCACCACGGAATCACATGCAAGAAGTCACGATCTACTCCGACGGCGCCTGCAAGGGCAATCCCGGCCGCGGCGGCTGGGGCGCAGTGCTGGTCGCCGGCACCAGCGAGAAAGAGCTGTTCGGCGGCGAGCCCAACACCACCAACAACCGCATGGAAATGACCGCCGTGATCGAAGCGCTGCGTGCGCTCAAGCGGCCCTGCGTGGTGCGCGTCTATACCGATTCCCAGTACGTGCAGAAAGGCATCAGCGAATGGCTGCCCGGCTGGAAGGCGCGCGGCTGGAAGACCGCCGACAAGAAGCCGGTCAAGAATGCCGACCTGTGGCAGGCGCTGGACACCCTGGCGCAGCCGCACCAGATCTCGTGGCACTGGGTGCGTGGCCACAACGGCCACCCCGGCAACGAACGCGCCGACGCGCTGGCCAACCGCGGCGTCGAATCGATCGGCCGCTGACCGGATCACTGCAGCATCAACAACAACAAGCGCGGAACGCCCGCCCCGCTCCGCTAGAATGCCCGCCATGCGACAAATCGTTCTCGATACCGAAACCACCGGCCTGAATGCCGCCACCGGCGACCGCCTGATCGAAATCGGCTGCGTCGAGCTGATGAACCGCCGCCTGACGGGACGCCACCTGCACTTCTACGTCAACCCCGAGCGCGATATCGACGAGGGCGCGATCGCGGTGCACGGCATCACCGTCGAGTTCCTGGCCGACAAGCCGCGCTTCGCCGAGGTCGTCCACGATATCCGCGAGTTCGTGCAGGACGCCGAGCTGATCATCCATAACGCCCAGTTCGACCTGGGCTTCCTCGACATGGAGTTCCAGTTGCTGGGCCTGCCGCCCTTCCGCCAGCATGTCGGCAACGTGATCGATACCTTGCGCGAAGCCCGCCAGATGTTCCCCGGCAAGCGCAACTCGCTGGATGCGCTGTGCGAGCGCCTCGGCATCAGCAACGCCCACCGCACGCTGCACGGCGCGCTGCTGGACGCCGAACTGCTGGCCGAGGTCTACCTGGCCATGACGCGCGGCCAGGATTCGCTGGTGATCGACACGCTCGACAGCGCCGCCGGCCAGGGCGGCGTGGTCACCACCGCCGACCTGTCCCGGCTGGCGCTGCCGGTTCTGCGCGCAACGGACGAAGAGCAGCAGGCCCATCTGGCCCTGCTGAAGGGACTGGACAAGGCCAGCGGCGGCAAGACGGTCTGGCAGGAAGATCCTGCCGACGCCCCCGGAACGCTGGCCGCCTAAGAAAATTCGAAAAAGGGCTTTACAAGATACAAGAACCTCTGCATAATCTCATTTCTCTGCTGCACGACGGCAACGACGACGCAGACAGGGGTGGTTAGCTCAGCGGTAGAGCACTGCCTTCACACGGCAGGGGTCACAGGTTCAATCCCTGTACCACCCACCAGTTTCGAAAAGCCAGCCTCGCGCTGGCTTTTTTCATTTCCGCATTCAAGTCCCCGCCCTTTCCGAAAGCCCCTCACTTTGGCGAAATTGCACGCGGCCGCTGTTGCAAACAGTTTCGAAAAGGCCCTTGACTTCTGCTAATCTTCTTATCACGTCACCGGACCGGCTGTTGCGTTAGCGAGCGGGTCAATGGGCCGGAACACAGGGTCAGTGCGCACAAGAAAGAAGTCAATCATGCAGCACTCTTTGAAGTATCGGATGGCGTTGGCCACGGCGGGGGTGGTGACGCTGATCATCGTGCTGCGCGCGCTCTACGCCTAGTATTACGCCTATGACAGCCTGAAGAACCTGCTGCAGGCGCAGCAGGACACGCTGGTCAAGATGGTCGCCGAACAGCTCGATGAAAAGCTGCAGGGCCGCGCCGCCGTGCTGCATCGGGTGGCGCGTCAGCTCTCCGCCTTCCATGCCGCCAAACCCGCCGATTTGCGCCGCGCCGCCGAGGGTCTGGTGGAAATTCCCGAGACCTTCAATGCCGTGTTCCTGGCCTCGCCCGATGGCGAACTGACGTTCAGCACGGCCGTGCCGGATGGCACGCGCCTGCGCGTCAACGACCGCGACTATTTCCGCGATGTGCTGCACGGCCAGTCGTTCGCGGTGTCGGACCTGATCCAGGGCAAGCAAACCAATGCACCGGGCGTGGTGCTGGCGGTGCCGATGCTCGGGCCCGCCGGTGAAGTGCGCGGCGTGGTCGGCGGCGTGCTGAACCTGTCGGACAGCAACTTCCTGCGCGAGCTTTCGCACAGCCGGGTCGGCACCACCGGCAGCTTTTGCCTGGTATCTTCCGGCACCAACCCCCGCTATGCGATGCACGCCGACGTGTCGCGCGTGCTGACACCGGCGCGCGCCATCGGCGAAGCCTGCGGCGCCGAGCAGCCGCGCGCGCTGCTGGAAATCCTGACGCCGACCCAGCCGATCGTCGCACGCTACCTGCTGGCCGCCAACGGCTGGGAGGTGGTCGCGGTGCTGCCCGCGGCCGAAGCCTATGCGCCGCTGCTCACGGTGCGCCAACGGACCCTGGTGATGGGGGCGATCACCATGGTGATCGCGGCCGGGCTGATGTGGCTGGTGATGTGGCGGCTGCTGGCGCCGCTGCAGCGGCTGCACCGGGCGGTGCGCCAGCTCGGTACCGACCCGAAAGCGGTGGCAGACCTGCCGGTCGGCCGTGCCGACGAGATCGGCGAACTGGCGTCTAGCTTCGCCGAGGTTGTGGCCCGGCTGTCGGAGCGCGAGGCCGCGCTGCAGGCCGCCAAGGACCGTGCCGCCGCCAGCGAGACGCGCATCGAGGCGATTGCCAACCATGTGCCGGACTTTATCTCGTTCATCGACATGCAGCAGCGCTACGTCTTCGTCAACGAGGCGTATGCGCGGCGGTACGGCTTGCCGGCGCAGCAGATCGTGGGCCTGTCGCTGCGCGAGCTGTGGGGCACGCAGGAATACCTGGCCTGCCAGCCCTACCTGCAGCAGGCCGGCACCGGCCAGGCCGTGACCTTTACCCGCGAAAGCGCGGACGGCACCGAATGCATCGAGATCACTTGCCAGCCGGCGTGGAACGATGCCCGGGACACCGTGGTCGGCCTGCATATGTTCGGGCGCAACGTCACGCACGAGCGCGAAAAATTGCGCAGCCTGGAAGCACAGACTGTCTCCGACTACCTGACTGGCCTGCTCAACCGCAAGGGCTTCGACCGGCGCCTGGCCGAAGCCATGGCACGCGCCGGCGCCAGCGCGTGCCCGCTGGCGCTGCTGCTGGTGGACCTGGACGACTTCAAGGCGGTCAACGACACTTACGGCCACCCCATCGGCGACCAGTTGCTGGTGGCGTTCGCGCAGCGCCTGCGTGCCTGCGTGCGCAAGGGCGATGCGGTCGCACGCATCGGCGGCGACGAGTTCGCGGTGATCCTGGACGGCATTGCGGACCGGCAGGCCATGGCATCGATCGCCAACACCATCGTGCAGGCCGCGCGCATGCCTTTCGTGATCGATGGGCATACGCTGGCGGCATCGGCCAGCGTCGGCGCGGCCCTGCGCGATGCGCGTCACGCCATGACCGTGAGCGAGCTGTTCCTGCACGCCGACATGGCGCTGTATCAGGCCAAGCGGCATGGCAAGGCGCGCTATGCCGCGCAGGCGGCGGATAGTGCAGCGCCGTCCGAACTCGCTTCGCAAGAACGCTAGCGCCGACGTCCGGCCGCAGATTGCCCATTGGTTGCTCCGCTCTCCCGCAAGCGGGAGAGCGGAGCACACCAGCGGCATTCATACGTTGCCGCCAGCCTCAAACCCCTCAGCGCACCTGCCCCTCCTTCCACGCCTGCAGCAGCTTGTCGTACGGAATGGTCTCGCCCTTGGGCTTCTCGTTGGCAAGCTTCTTCCACGGCGCGTGATCGTTCGACAGCCACTTGCCCGGGTCGCCCTTCGCGTTCAGCTTGGGCGCACAATGGCTCATGCCGGCGCGCTGCAGCCGCGCCATGACCTGGTCCATCTCTTCGGCCAGCGTGTCCATCGCGGCTTGCGGCGTCTTCTCGCCGGTCACCGCGGTGGCCACGTTCTTCCACCACAGCTGCGCCAGCTTCGGATAATCCGGCACGTTGGTGCCGGTCGGGGTCCACGCCACGCGCGCGGGGCTGCGGTAGAACTCGACCAGGCCGCCATACTTGGCCGCGTTCTTGGTCAGGTAGTCGTGATGGATATCGCTGTCGCGGATAAAGGTGAGACCGGTCAGCGACTTCTTCAGCGATACCGTCTTCGAGGTCACGAACTGCGCGTACAGCCAGGCGCCGGCCAGCTTGTTGGGATCGGTGTTCTTGAAGAAGGTCCACGAACCCACGTCCTGGTAGCCGTTCTGCATGCCCTGCTTCCAGTACGGGCCATACGGCGACGGCGCCATGCGCCACTTGGGCGAGCCGTCGGCGTTGACGACCGGCAGCCCTTTTTTGGTCATGTCGGCGGTAAAGGCCGTGTACCAGAAGATCTGCTGCGCCACCTGGCCCTGCGCCGGCACCGGGCCGGCTTCGGAGAAGGTCATGCCCATCGCCTGCGGCGGCGCGTACTTCTTCATCCAGTCGATGTACTTGGTCAGCGCATAGACCGCCGCCGGGCTGTTGGTGGCGCCGCCACGTGCCACCGAGGCGCCGACCGGCGTGCACTTGTCCTCGGCCACGCGGATGCCCCACTCGTCCACCGGCATGCCGTTGGGCAGGCCCTTGTCGGCGGTGCCGGCCATCGACAGCCAGGCGTCGGTGAAGCGCCAGCCCAGCGACGGGTCCTTCTTGCCGTAGTCCATATGGCCGTAGACCTTCTTGCCGTCTATCTCCTTGACGTCGTTGGTGAAGAAGTTGGCGATGTCCTCATAGGCGGACCAGTTGGTCGGCACGCCCAGGTCGTAGCCGTACTTGGCCTTGAACTTGTCCTGCAGGTCCTTGCGCGCGAACCAGTCGGCGCGGAACCAGTACAGGTTGGCGAACTGCTGGTCGGGCAGCTGGTAGAGCTTGCCATCCGGCGCGGTGGTGAACTTGGTGCCGATGAAGTCCTTCACATCCAGCCCGGGATTGGTCCATTCCTTGCCGGCGCCGTTCATGTAGTCGGTCAGCGGCAGGATCGAGCCATAGCGGTAGTGTGTGCCGATCAGGTCAGAGTCGGAGATCCAGCCATCGTAGATCGACTTGCCGGACTGCATCGAGGTCTGCAGCTTCTCGACCACGTCGCCTTCCTGGATCAGGTCGTGGTTGACCTTGATGCCGGTAATCTCCTCGAACGCCTTGGCCAGTGTCTTGGATTCGTACTCGTGCGTGGTGATGGTCTCCGACACCACGTTGATCTGGGTAACGCCCTTGGCCTTGAGCCTGGCTGCGGCATCGATGAACCACTTCATTTCCGCCGCTTGCTTGTCCTTGGACAGCGACGACGGCTGGAACTCGTTGTCGATCCACTTCTTTGCTTCCGCTTCGCCCGCCCAGGCGGAGCCGCAAGCCAGCGCAGCCGCGCAGGCAAGGGCAGACATCCCCAACGTCACGTGCACTTTCATCGGTGTCTCCTCAAGAATCCCCTGCCCCGGTCTTGGTCTGGGTGGCGGCCCCGGGGTGGGGACAAGCCGCGTTTCCCGTTATTGCTTGTTATTGCTGGCCAATGCCGGCCGGCAGCGGCGCTAGCCCTTGCGCAGGATCAGCGTCAGCACCAGCATTGATGCCACAAAGCTGATCCACACCGACGGCTCTTCCGGCAGAGCCAGCCAGGCGGCGACCTTCTCGCCCAGCCCGACCCACGCCAGGTTGATCCACGCCGCGCACATCAGCCCGATGAAGAGCCGGTCGCCGCGGGTGGTGGCGATCGGCAGGAAGCCCTTGCGCAGCACCGACGGCGAGCGGATTTCCAGGATCGTCATGCCGATCAGCATCACCACGATGCAGCCAAAGAACACCGCCACCGGTGTGGTCCATACCATCCAGCTCAGCATTGGCGCCGTCTCCTTGCGAAGCGCTGCGTTAAACGCGGCCCATCGCGAAGCCCTTCGCGATGTAGTGCCGCACGAACCAGATCACGATGCCGCCGGGCACGATGGTCAGCACCCCGGCCGCGGCCAGCACGCCCCAGTCCATGCCCGATGCCGACACCGTGCGCGTCATGGTGGCGACGATGGGCTTGGCGTTGACCGAGGTCAGCGTGCGCGCCAGCAGCAGCTCGACCCAGCTGAACATGAAGCAGAAGAACGCGGCCACGCCCACGCCGGCCTTGATCAGCGGCAGGAAGATGGTCAGGAAGAAGCGCGGGAACGAGTAGCCGTCGACATAGGCGGTCTCGTCGATCTCGCGCGGCACGCCCGACATGAAACCCTCCAGGATCCACACCGCCAGCGGCACGTTGAAGACCAGGTGCGCCAGCGCCACGCCCAGGTGCGTATCCATCAGCCCGATGGTGCTGTAGAGCTGGAAGAACGGCAGCAGGAACACCGCCGGCGGCGTCATGCGGTTGGTCAGCAGCCAGAAGAACACGTGCTTGTCGCCGATGAACTGGTAGCGCGAAAAGGCGTAGGCCGCGGGCAGCGCCACGCCGATCGAGATCACGGTGTTCATCGCCACGTAGATCATCGAGTTGAGGTAGCCCGAATACCACGACGGATCGGTGAAGATGGTCTTGTAGTGCTCGAGCGTGAACTGGCCCGGCCACAGCGACAGCGTCGAGACGATCTCCTCGTTGGTCTTGAACGACATGTTGACCATCCAGTAGATCGGCACGATCGCGAACACCAGGTAGGCCAGCAGGAAGCCGGCGCGCCACCAGGTGGCGCGGCTGGCCTGCGCGGGGATCGCGGCGGGAACCACCGCGGGGACTGCCGAAGAGATCTCAGCCATGGGGCATGTCCTCGCTGCCGGCGGTGCCCGCGCGCTGCATCCAGTTGTAGAGGATGAAACACATGAGCAGGATGATCAGGAAGTAGACGATGGAGAACGCCGCGGCGGGACCCAGATCGAACTGGCCAACCGCCTTCTGCGTCAGGTATTGCGACAAAAAGGTGGTGGCGTTGCCGGGTCCGCCGCCGGTCAGCACGAACGGCTCCGTATAGATCATGAAGCTGTCCATGAAGCGCAGCAGCACCGCGATCATCAGCACGCCGCGCAGCTTGGGCAGCTGGATATAGCGGAACACCGCCAGGCGCGACGCGCCGTCGATCTGCGCGGCCTGGTAGTAGGCGTCCGGGATCGCGCGCAGGCCGGCGTAGCACAGCAGCGCCACCAGCGGCGTCCAGTGCCAGACGTCCATCACCAGCACCGTGATCCACGCGTCGAAGGCGCTGCCGGTGTAGTTGTAGTCGAAGCCCAGCCCAGCCAGCGCGGCGCCGAGCAGGCCGATGTCGGTGCGCCCGAAGATCTGCCAGATGGTGCCGACCACGTTCCACGGGATCAGCAGCGACAGCGCGATGATCACCAGCACCGCCGACGCCTTCCAGCCGCGCGCCGGCATCGACAACGCCAGCAGGATGCCGAGCGGGATCTCCACCAGCAGCACCGCCAGCGAAAAGCCGAGCTGGCGCAGCAGCGCGTCGTGCAGCTCGCCGTCGCGCAGCACGGTGCGGAACCATTCGGTGCCGACAAACACGCGCCGCTCGGGCGAGATGATGTCCTGCACCGAGTAATTGACGATGGTCATCAGCGGCAGGATGGCGGAGAACGCCACGCACACCACCACCGGCAGCACCAGCAGCCAGGCCTTCTGGTTGACCGGCTTCATGGCACCAGCTCCTCGTTGACGTAGTAGCAGGTATGGCGGTTGAACACCGACAGCCACGCGGTGTCGCCCGCGCGCAGGCCGGCCGCCTCGGTGCCCAGCCGCGCGCGCAGCGTGCCGGCCTGCGCGCCCGCCTCCTGCACGGTGCCGGTCAGCAGCCAGTAGGTGCCGATGTCCTGCGCGCGCTGCACCTGCACCGGCACCGCCTGCGCGTCGCGCTCCGGCGCCAGCTGCAGGTATTCGGGGCGCACCCCGATGCGGAAGCTGCCGGCCGCGCGCAGCGCCGCTTCCACCGGCGGCGACAGCGGCGGCATATAGCGCCGCCCGGCCACGTCGATGGCGCCGTCGCGCCATTGGCCGGACAGGAAGTTCATGCCGGGCGAGCCGATGAAGTGCCCGACGAAGGTATGCGCCGGCCGCTCGAACAGCGCGTCGGCCGGCCCTACCTGCACCGCCTTGCCGCGCGACATCACTACCACTTGGTCGGCAAAGGTCAGCGCCTCGGTCTGGTCGTGGGTCACGTAGATCAGCGTCAGGCGAAACTCGTGGTGGATCTCCTTGAGCTTGCGCCGCAGCTGCCATTTGAGCTGCGGGTCGATCACCGTCAGCGGTTCGTCGAACAGGATGGCCGACACGTCCTGGCGCACCAGCCCGCGCCCGAGCGAGATCTTCTGCTTGGCATCGGCGGCCAGGCCGCTGGCGCGGCGCCCGAGCGTCGACGACAGGTCCAGCATCTCGGCGACGCGTCCGACCCGCTCGCGCACCTGCGCCTCCGGCACGCCGCGGTTGCGCAGCGGGAATGCCAGGTTTTCGCCGACGGTCATGGTGTCGTAGATCACCGGGAACTGGAACACCTGGGCGATATTGCGCGCCTGCGGCGTGGCGCCGGTGACGTCGCGGCCGTCGAAGGCGATGGTGCCGTGCGACGGGCGCAGCAGCCCGGAGATGCAGTTCAGCAGCGTGGTCTTGCCGCAGCCGGACGGCCCCAGCAGCGCATAGGCGCCGCCGTCTTCAAAGGTGAAGCGCAGCGGCAGCAGCGCGTAGTCTTCGTCGGTGCGCGGATGGGGCACGTACGAGTGCGCCAGGTCCAGGTCGATGCGTGCCATCTCAGCCCCCTGCCGTTGCCGCTGTCGCGCCGCCCGGCACCTCGGCGGCGAGCCCTCCGGGCCGGCGCGGCGCATGGATGCGGCGGCCGTCGGCGTCGAACAGGTAGAGCTGTTCGGGCAGCAGGTGCAGCGTCACCGGCGCGCCCAGTTGCAGGTCGAGCACGCCCGCGAACTGCGCCACCAAGTTGCCGACCGGAGTATCGGCGTGGACAAAGGTGTCCGACCCGGACAACTCGGCCAGCGCCACGCGACCCGGCACCGCGACCGCGCCGGTCTCGCCCGCCAGGCGCAATGCGGAGGCGCGCACCCCAAGCGTCACCGGCCCGTCCTGCGCCGCCACGCCGGGCACGGGCACGTCGATCGCACCCGGCAGCGCCACTTTGCCACGCTCAAGCCGGCCCTCGACCAGGTTCATCGGCGGATCGTTGAAGGCGCGCGCCACGCGCAGCGAATCGGGATAGTGGAACACCTGCGGCGTGGGGCCATACTGCAGCAGCTCGCCGGCATCGAGCACCGCGGTGTGCCCGCCCAGCAGCAGCGCCTCGCCGGGCTCGGTGGTGGCGTAGATCACGGTGGCGTCGCCGTGCGCGAACAGCTGGGTCAGCTCTTCGCGCAGCTCCTCGCGCAGCTTGTAGTCCAGGTTGACCAGCGGCTCGTCCAGCAGCATCAGCGGGGCTTCCTTGGCCAGCGCGCGGGCCAGCGCCACGCGCTGCTGCTGGCCGCCGGACAGTTCGGCCGGATAGCGCTCCAGCAGGTGGTCGATATGCAGCCGCGCCGCCAGCTCGCGCACGCGCGCGGCAATCTCGCCGGCCGCGGCCTTGCGCCGCAGCCGCAGCGGCGACGCGATGTTGTCGAAGACCCTGAGCGACGGGTAGTTGATGAACTGCTGGTAGACCATCGACACATTGCGCTCGCGCACCGGCATGCCGGTGACGTCGTCGCCGTCGACCAGCACGCGCCCGGCGCTGGGCCGGTCCAGCCCGGCCATGACCCGCATCAGCGAAGTCTTGCCCGCCTGCGTCGCACCCAGCAGGATGGTGACCGCGCCGGAAACCGGGGCCAGCGTCATCGGATAGAGATACGCCTGCGAACCTGCCTGCTGTGCGACGCCTTCCAAACGTAGCTGCATCCGGTCTCCATGTTCGATATGCTGCCTGCATCACGGCTTGCGTTGGATGCAGGCGCACCAATCTTGGCTTCACGCTCGTTTTAGCAACAAAACGAACAGAAAACAATAGTGCACCGCATCATTTTGTTTTCGTTTGTGTTTGAACTAGAATCCCGGCATGACCCTCAATCCCCGCCAGACGGCCCTGCTCGAAGAAGTCCGCACCCAGGGCTTTGCCTCCATCGACGAACTTGCGCGCAAGTTCGGCGTCACGCTCCAGACGGTGCGCCGCGATGTCAACATGCTGGCCGAAAACGGCATGCTGGCGCGCTTTCATGGCGGGGTGCGGGTGGAAGACTCCACCACCGAGAACATCGCCTACCGGCAGCGGCAGGTGCTCAATGCCGAGGGCAAGGCGCGCATCGCGCGCGCGGTGGCGGCGGCCGTGCCGGAGGGCTGCTCGCTGATCCTGAACATCGGCACTACGGTGGAGGAGATCGCGCGCGGGCTGGTGCACCATCGCGGCCTGCGCGTGATCACCAACAACCTGCACGTGGCCAATATCCTGGCCGACAACCCCGATTGCGAAGTCATCGTCGCCGGCGGCGTGCTGCGCTCGCGCGACCGCGGCATCGTCGGCGAGGCCACGGTGGAGTTCATCCGCCAGTTCAAGGTCGATATCGGGCTGATCGGCATCTCGGGCATCGAGGCCGACGGCACGCTGCGCGACTACGACTTCCGCGAGGTCAAGGTGGCGCGGACCATCATCGAGCATTCACGCGAGGTCTGGCTGGCGGCGGACGCCAGCAAGTTCAACCGCCAGGCCATGGTCGAGCTGGCGCATGTGTCGCAGGTGGACCGGCTGTTTACCGACGCGCCGCTGGCGGCGCCGTTCGACCAGATCCTGGCCGACAGTGGGGTGAAGTGTGTGGTGGCAGAGCGGGAGTGAGCGCGGGACAAGCCCTGTTGCTGCCATGTCGGCAGTGGCGCGGCTGCGCGTGCCGGCAGTGCCTGGCTCATCGGTTCTGGCGCAGGCCTGCCCTCTCCCCCGGCCCCTCTCCCGCAAGCGGGCGAGGGGCGCAAACCGGAGGGAAGAAGAATTACTTGAACACCACGGTCTTGTGGCCGTTCAGCAGGATGCGGTGTTCGGCATGCCACTTGACCGCGCGCGCCAGCGCCACGCACTCGACGTCGCGGCCGACGGCGGTGAGCTGGTCGGGGTCCATGCTGTGGTCCACGCGCTCGATCTCCTGCTCGATGATCGGGCCTTCGTCGAGGTCGGCGGTGACGTAGTGGGCGGTGGCCCCGATCAGCTTCACGCCGCGGTCGTGCGCCTGGTAGTACGGCTTGGCGCCCTTGAAGCTGGGCAGGAACGAATGGTGGATATTGATCGCGCGGCCGGCCAGCTTGCGGCACAGGTCGTTGGACAGTACCTGCATGTAGCGCGCCAGCACCACCAGGTCGATCTTCTGCTCCTGCACCACGTCGAACACGCGCGCTTCCTGCGCGGCCTTCTGCTCCGCCGACGCGTTCATCAGCGGCAGGTGGAAGAACGGCACGTCGTACGACGCCGCCAGCTGGTAGAAGTCGCGGTGGTTCGAGACGATGGCCGCGATCTCCACCGGCAGCCCGCCCGCCTTGGCACGGAACAACAGGTCGTTCAGGCAATGGCCGATCTTCGACACCATGATCATCACGCGCGGCTTCACGGTGGCATCGTTCAGCTCCCACTGCATGCCGAACTGGTCGCCCACCGGCGCGAACGCGGCCTTCAGCGTGGTCAGGTCGGGACCACCGGCGGCCGGGGTGAAATGCACGCGCATGAAGAAGCGGCCGGCGTACTCGTCCCCGTACTGGTCGGAATCGACGATATTGCAGCCGTGCTGGAACAGCAGGCCCGAGACAGCGTGGACGATGCCCGGCTGGTCAGGGCACGAGAGGGTCAGGATGAATCCGGTGTTGCTCATGGTGTGTGGTTCTGTCTGGGTGGCGCGGCGCAAGGCCGGGAAAGCCAGGGGGGCTCGGTCAGTGCAATGGTCAATACGGCGGGCAATACCGGGACAAGCAGCGATGGTCCCTGCGGCGGCTCAGTCGTGAAGGCCGGCGTCGAGCCAGCCACGCCGTCCAAGGGCATCGAGCGTCACCAGTGTCGCATCGACCGTCATGGCGCCGGCCGACATGATAGCAAGCAATGGCGCCAGCTCGACGCGCCGGTGCTCACTGACCTCGCCGTCCTGGTTGTGCGGAATGAAGTCCGGCGGCAGCATCAGGTCGTAGACATAGACCTGCTCCCACTGCACGCCTTCGGGCAGGTCGCGCAGCACCTCGATCATGCCGTGCGCCTGCACGCCCCACGCCAATTCAGGCGGGATACCAGACTCTTCCTCGCACTCGCGCACCAGCGTCGCCAGCGGGTCGCTGCCGTGGGGCATGCCGCCGGCCACCAGGTTGTCCCACATGCCGGGATCGACAGCCTTGGCCTGACTGCGGCGCGAGATCCACAGGGCGGGCTGGTCGCCCGCGGCGCCGTCGACGATGCCGTTCATGTGCGAGGCAAAGGTCAGCAGCCCCAGGAAGCGTGCCGCGGCGCGCTCCACCACCGCGAGCGCGGGCGCGTCGAGCGCAGCCGTGACCGCGAACAGCTCGTCGCGCCAGCCGCGCACATGGCCGGCGTCGGCCAGCTGGCGGGCCAGCGCCTGCAGCGCGGCACTGCGCGCGTCGAAATCGTCGCAGCGGGGCAGCAAGGCCACGGCCACGGAGCCATCGGCGAGCGGCTGCTCCGGGCCCAGCACGGCACTGATGCCGCGCAGGATGCCGGCATGCGTGCGCGGCAGCCAGCCGACCTGGCGGCCGTCGGCCATCAGGCGCAGCTTGGCGGCAGCATCGAAGCCGCTGCGCGCCGCCAGCGAGGCGGCGATCCGTGCCGTGGCCCCGGCTGCTGGCAAAGAAGAGGTTTCAGCCATCAGGATTCCATGCACCGGCCACCCCGGCGCGCATTGTCATTGTCAGGATCGAACGCATGAACCAGCCCGCCGCGCAGGCGCAGCGCCCTGCCCCGTCCCAGCTTCCCGCCGAGCCGCAATACGTGCTGGCGCTCGACCAGGGCACCAGCAGCTCGCGCGCCATCCTGTTCGACCATGCCGGCAATGTGGTGCGGCTGGCGCAGCGCGAGTTCCGCCAATATTACCCACATCCCGGCCACGTCGAGCATGATCCCTACGAGATCTGGCAATCTCAGCTGGCGGTGGCGCACACGGTGCTGGCCGACGCCGGCATCGGCGCCTCGCAGGTGCGCGCCATCGGCATCACCAACCAGCGCGAGACCACCGTGCTGTGGGACCGCAAGACCGGCGAGCCGGTCGGCCGCGCACTGGTCTGGCAGGACCGCCGCACCGCGCCGATGTGCGAGGCGCTGCAGGCCGCCGGCCACGGCGAGCTGTTCCGCGAGAAGACCGGCCTGGTCATCGACGCCTATTTTTCCGGCACCAAGCTGCGCTGGATGCTCGACAACATCGAAGGCGCGCGCGAGCGGGCGCAGCGCGGCGAACTGGCCTTCGGCACCGTCGACAGCTGGCTGATCTGGCAACTGACCGACGGCGCGCGCCATGTCACCGACGTCTCCAATGCCTCGCGCACGATGCTGTTCAACATCCACAGCTTCGAGTGGGACGACGCGCTGCTGGCGCTGCTCGACATCCCGCACGCGCTGCTGCCCGAGGTAGTGGCCTCCAGCGGCGAGGTCGCGCGCACCGCGGCGCGGCTGTTCGGCATGCCGATCCCGATTGCCGGCATCGCCGGCGACCAGCAGGCCGCCACCTTCGGCCAGGCCTGCCTGGTGCCGGGCATGGCCAAGAACACCTACGGCACCGGCTGCTTCCTGCTGATGAATACCGGCGCGCAGCCGGTCACCTCGCGCAACCGGCTGCTGACCACCATCGGCTGGCAGTACCGCGGCCAGACCCAGTATTGCCTGGAGGGCGGCGTGTTCATGGGCGGCGCCACCATCCAGTGGCTGCGCGACGGCCTCAAGATCATCCAGAGCGCGCCCGAGGCCGAGGCGCTGGCGCGCCAGTGCGATGACAGCGGCGGCGTGGTGCTGGTGCCGGCCTTTGCCGGGCTGGGCGCGCCGCACTGGGACGCCTTTGCGCGCGGCACGCTGGTCGGCATGACGCGCGGCACCGGCAGGCCGCAGATCGCGCGGGCGGCGCTGGAATCGATCGCGCTGCAAAGCGTGGACGTGCTCGAGGCCATGCAGAAGGACGCCGGCATCGCGCTGGCCGAGCTGCGCGTGGACGGCGGCGCGTCGCGCAGCGACCTGCTGATGCAGATGCAGGCCGACCTGCTCGGCACCCCGGTGGTACGGCCGCGCGTGACCGAGACCACCGCGCTCGGCGCCGCCTACCTGGCGGGCCTGGCCACCGGCTACTGGAGCGACCCGGTGCAGATCGCGCAGCAATGGCAGGTGGAGCGGCGCTTCGAGCCCAACCTGTCGGCCGACGAGCGCGGGCACCGGCTCGCGCGCTGGCACCGCGCGGTCGAGCGCGCGCGCGACTGGGCGCGCGAGGACGACGCCGACACCGGCCACGGCTGAGCGTCGATCAAACCCGTCCAGCGCCACGTCCGGACCACTCGAACAATTTAGCCAGCACCCACCACACACCAGCGTCATGCACAGCCTTCCCACCCCGATCCAGCCGCCCGGCCGCGCCGCCCTGCTCGCCACCCTGGAGCGCGAGCCGCGCTGGGACGTGATCGTCATCGGCGGCGGCGCCACCGGCCTTGGCACCGCCGTCGACGCCGCCTCGCGCGGCTACCGCACGCTGCTGGTCGAAGCCGCCGACTTTGCCAAGGGCACCTCGAGCAAGGCGACCAAGCTGGTGCATGGCGGCGTGCGCTACCTGGCGCAGGGCAATATCAGCCTGGTGCGCGAGGCGCTGCACGAGCGCGGCCTGCTGGCCCGCAACGCGCCGCACCTGGTGTGGCCGCTGGGCTTCGTGGTGCCGGCCTACCAGATGTTCGACCAGCCCTTCTACGGCATCGGCCTCAAGCTCTATGACATGCTGGCCGGCAACCTCAACCTGTCCGGCAGCCGCTGGCTGAACCACCGCGAGGTGCTGGCGGCCGCGCCTAACCTGGCCGAACACGTCGGCGGGCGCCCGCTGCGCGGCGGCAACCTTTACTTCGACGGCCAGTTCGACGATGCACGGCTGGCGGTGGCGCTGATGCGCACGCTGTTCGACGTCGGCGGCACCGCGCTCAACTACATGCGCGCGACCGGACTGAGCCAGCAAGGCGGCGTGATCAGCGGCGTGACGGTGCAGGACGTGCTCGGCGGCGCCACCTTCCGGCTGCGCGCCGACTGCGTGATCAATGCCACCGGCGTCTGGGTCGATGCCGTGCGCCAGATGGAAGACGGGCATGCGCGCACCATGGTTGCGCCCAGCCAGGGCGTGCACCTGACGCTGCCGCGCAGCTTCCTGCCGGGCGACCGCGCCATCCTGATCCCCAAGACCGACGACGGGCGGGTGCTGTTCGTGGTGCCGTGGAACGGCCACACCATCGTCGGCACCACCGACACGCCGCGCCGCGACCTGCCGCTGGAGCCCGACGCCGGCGCCGACGATGTCGATTTCATCCTGGAAACGGCGTCGCGCTACCTGGCCAAGGACCCCACCCGCGCCGACGTCACCAGCGTCTGGGCCGGCCTGCGGCCGCTGGTGCGCGCCACCGGCGAAGCCTCCACCGCGTCGCTGTCGCGCGAGCATACGATCCTGGTGTCCAGGGCCGGGCTGATCACCGTCACCGGCGGCAAATGGACCACCTACCGCAAGATGGCCGAAGACGTGATCGAGACCGCGATCCAGCGCCAGATGGTGCGCGCGGCGCCGTGCGTGACCGCGGAGCTGCCGCTGCACGGTGCCGCCGGGTTGCCGGCCGACCTGCCGCCACCGGATTCGGGCTCGCCGGACCGGTACTACGGCAACGAGCTGGGCCTGCTGCGCACGCTGCCGGGACACGACCGCATGCTCACCGGCGCCTCGGGCCTGACCGAGGCCCATGTGCGCTTTGCCGCCCGGCATGAGCTGGCGCGCCGGGTCGAGGACGTGCTGGCGCGCCGCAATCGCGCGCTGTTCCTGGACGCCCGCGCGGCCATCGACGCGGCACCGGCGGTGGCCGCGATTCTGGCCGAGGAACTTGGCGAAGACGAAGCCTGGCAAGCGCGGGAATTGGAAAGCTTCCGTGCGCTTGCCGCAGGCTACATGCTCGGCTGAGCGCCTGGCACAGCGGCGCTGCCTCGATACGGCTCCGTGACTCCCCAACACCAACTTGCAACCAGACCACGCCATGCCCGATCGCCTGATACTTTCACGCACGCGCATCGTTGCCCTGCTCGCCTTCCTCTGCGCCAGCGCCACGGCCCAGGCCGCCCGCGCGCCCGGCATCGACGGCGTGCGCTTTCCCGAAGTGCGCACCATGCGCTACCAGTGCGACGGCGGCAACACGCTGACGGTGCGCTACTTCAACAGCCCGGACAACCAGGCCGCGGTGTTCCGCATCGAGGGCAAGCCGGTGCTGGCGGTCAGTACGGTCGCGGCGTCCGGCGCGCGCTATGTGGGCGGCCGCTACGAATGGTGGACCAAGGGCGAGTCAGGCACGCTGCGCGACCTGATGCAGGCAGAAAACGCCGCGCCCGCGCTGGCCAACTGCCACGCCCGGCCGTAAGCGCCACGGCGCGCGCCGCGCCACCTTTTGAAGCCGCGGCGTTCCGGGCGATAATGCGGGGATTGAATCAGGGAGAACACCATGGACGAGATTGAAGATCTGTCCGATCTGCCGATGCCCCGCTTTATCTGGGGCTTCGCCGTGATCGCAGGCAAGGGCGGCGAGGTCATGCACGATGAATTCGAGTACCTGACCCACACCCGCAGCCCGCGCTTCACCTGCCGCGTGGTCGAGCTGGAGGACATGCCGGCCGAAAGCGAGGAAGACGCCATCGACGGCCGCATCGTCCACGATGACGACCCGAGCCGCATGTTCTACATCACCGATGCCGGCATGGCGCTGGTCAATTTCCAGCTGTTCGACAAGATGCCGGACAAGCAGAAATTCAAGCGCATCTGCGACGAAGCCATCGCCAACTGGATGCTGCGCCGCGAATTCCTCGACGACGAGGAAGAGGACTGATCCCCCTGGCACAGCGGCGGCACGGCCGCCGCGCTGCCGTCAGGCCTGGCTTTGTTCCGGCGGCAGGGCCCCGGCCAGCACTTCATTGAGCAACCCGGTCATGCCGCCCGGATGATCGGCGGCCAGCGCCTGCAGGCGCTTCACCAGCGTGCCATCGAGCTTGCACGCGAACGGCACCAGACCCTGCTCCTGGTCCAGCCGGCGCTGCTCGCGCCGGTCCGGGCGCGGCGCGGCGCCGGGCATGCCGCCCCGCCCTGCCGCCGCTTGCTTCAGGCTGTTGGCGATCTTCAGCCCCTTGTTTTTTTCCAGGTCGGTTTTCTTCACGGCAATATCCGAAAGTCTGTAGAGGGCGGTATTGTACGCACCCGCGGCGGCCGCTCCGGCGGCATCATGCGTCGCTGACTTCGATCAGCTCGGCAGCGACCCGCTGGATTTCCGCATAGACCGGTATCGCGTCCATCGGGCCGGTGCAACCCACCGCCGTAGCCTGGCTGGCATCGGCGCCAGGCGGCAGGAACACAAAGGCCATGCCGGGCTGCCAGCCGGGATGCTTGCGCAGGCTGTCGTTGAGGATGTCGAGATACTGCGCGCGCGTGAAGACGTGCCTTGCCATCGCTACCTCCGGAATCCGCTGCCGATGCGCCGCGCGGGCGCGGTTGTCATGGCGGGGATCGTAGCATGGCAGCGGCGCCAGGCGTCACCGTGCGGCGCCGGATGGCAGGCAGGTCAGCACTCGCCCTTCTTGGCCTGGCCGGGCGGGCAATGTCCGCCCTTGCTGTTCTTGCTGCCGTGGCCTGGATTGCCCTTGCCTTTGTCCTTGTCCTTGTCCTTATACCCGCCGCCCTGGTCCCAGCGGCCCGGCACCAGCACCCAGCCGTCGCGCGCCTGGATCCAGCGCGGCGACTCATAGACATAGCCCGGGCGCTCGCGCTCCCAGCGGCCCTTCTTCCAGGCATGCTTGCGGTGGTGATCGTCCCAGTCCCAATAGCCGGGCATCCACACATAGCCGGCGCGCGGTGCGGGCACGGCCTCGTAGATCGGCGCCGGCGGCGGCACGCCAATGGCGATATTGACCGAGACCTGGGCCAGCGACGCCGCACTGAGGGTCAGGCCCGAACCGAGCAACGCGGCCAGCAGCAGGGCCCTGGCCGGGCGAAGCGCGCAATCCGTCATGGGAGTCCTTTCTTGTGGAGGAACATGCCCATAGTCTAGTGCGCCATGAGCCTCCGGCAAGTCAAGAATTGGTATTGACCGTCCATGGATGCCGGCGCGCAACAGCCCGGTGCAAGCCCCGCTTGCGCGCGGGCGATGCTAGTGATCCTCGGCCATCGCCTTGAGCTGGGCCTCGCCGGCAACGCGCGCGGCATCTGAGGTGGTGAAGGTATCGTCCGACACGATCGCGCGCCTGACCTGCTGCGCGCTGAAATCCACCAGCGCGATGACCCACACATAGCGCCCCGACCGGGGTGCGGTCTGCACGAAAGCCTTCAGGTTGTGGCGCGATTCGTTTGCCATGATCCATCTCCGGTTGAGACGTGCCGCAGCACAGGGGTCAGGCAACTCTAGCACAAGGCCCGCGAGCTCACCGGCCGGCGGCCTCGGTGGCGAAGGCACGCAATTCGCGCACGCGCGCGGCGGTCATCTCCAGCAGGCACGACGCGCCGGCCACGCGCGCCGCGCTGCCGCCGGCAGGATTGGAGACATAGGCGCAATTGGCCTGGCGGTACTCCAGCCAGGCCCGCTGCGCCACCCGCAACTGTCCGGTGCGCGGCGCCTCCAGCCGCCGCAGCAGCGACTGGTAAGCGCGGTTCAACGCCGTATCCTGCACGCGCGACTCCAGCGCCGCGCAGTTGAGCATGTCGGCGGTCGAAACGGCCTTGTCCATGCAGCGCTCATAGTCGGCGCTCAGGCCCCCATTCTGCGTGCCATTTTCCGCGGCGGCGGCGGGGATCGCCGCCACGGCCAGACCGACGACGGCAACACATGCGAGGACGCGCATAGCAGCTCTCCGTTTGCGTGGTTATGACAAGACGAGCCGACGCAGATCCGCTCAGGCGAGCCAGCGACCCAGCGTCGCCACGGCGATATTGGCCAGCCCCAGCACGAGGTTGGTTCCGACCGCCTGCCGGATGCGGTTCAGCGCGGCACCGGCGGCTGGCCAGTCCTGCGCATCGACGGCCCGGCCCAGCACCCGGTAGGGGCCAAACCAGACGTAGCAGAAGATCCCCGCCATGACGACGCCGATGCCCAGCATCAGGTGCCAGTTGCGTGGTGCGCCCGCCATGCCAGTTGCCGCCATCATCGCGCCACCGCTCAGCAGGATCGCCACTATCGACGCCCACACCCATGGGAAGAACCGGGCAAACACGCCGCGCCACAGGCGCAGCCGGGGCGGCGGCTCCAGCAGGCTGCCGGCCACCGGGCGCAGGCACAGGTAGGCGAAGAACATGCCGCCGACCCAGACGGCGACGCCGGTCAGGTGCAGCAGGCGGAAAACAGGATCGGCGATCATGGCGGCAGGGGGCGAGTTGGACGAGTTGGACGAGTTGGACGAGTCGGGGCGATGGCCACATTCTAAGTGTTGTGTCCGCCACGGCGAAGCCTGGCATGCGGGCAACAGCGGTCAGGGGGGTTCAGGAACGCAACCTTGGGGCCGATAAACATTTCGTATCACGCCGCGCCACGAGCCGGTCTCCGCAGAATCCCGCTCGTTCCGCCCGTTTTCGCCGATTCACCGCAAGGCCGGACGCTTGACCGTCCCGAACCCGGCCTCACACAATACGCGCGGCCAGCCCACAACTCCGCAACCGGCCGCTCCGCCCCTTTCGTTCCAGACCATGGCGCCTGCCCCAGCCAGCCCCCCGCCGACCCCGCCCGCTGCCCGTGCGCGACCGCTGCTGCGCCGCGGCCTGACCGCGCTGCTGCTGGCCGTGACGCTGGCGGTGCTGCCGGCCATGCTGCCCCCCGCGGTCACCGCGCAGCCCGCCCCGCAACGGGCCGACCTGGTCGCGCGCGTGGTCATCAGCCTGCTCGGCTACGCGCGCTGGCCGGTGGAGCGCGATCCGGTGCGGCTGTGCGTCGATCACGCCAGCCGCTATGCGGCCCGGCTGAAGGAAGGCGGCACGCTCGCCAATGGCCGCACCGTGCAGACCCGCCAGGTCGACGTGCTGGCCGACATGCTGCATCCGGCGTGCGATGCGCTGTACGTGGGCACCATGAACGAACCACGCCGCAAGCGCCTGTCGGCCGAACTGACCGGCCGCCCGGTGCTGGTGATCGCGGAAGAAGATTTCGAGTGCGAGGTGGGCAGCATGTTCTGCCTCAACATCCGCGACAACCAGGTCTCGTTTCGCGTCAACCTCGATACCCTCGCCCGCAGCGGCGTGCATATGCACCCCGGCGTGCTGCAGCTCGGCCGCCGCAAGGGAGCGCCGTCATGAGCCAGCCCCAGCCGGTGCGCGGGCAAGGCGCGCGCCCCACCCTCTACAGCGTGCTGCGCCGCATCCACCTGGGCGTCGCGCTGATCGCGGTATGCACCGCCGGCCTGGCGCTGACCGCGATCGGCGTCACCGCGCTGCGCGTCTACGCCGACCACAACGTGCGGCTAGTGGCGCGCTCGATCGCCTATACGCTGGAAGCGCCGGTGGTGTTCCGCGACCAGGCGGCCACCGCCGAAACGCTGGCCGCGATCGCCGCCTCGGAAGACATCGCCCGCGCCACGGTCTATGACCGCGACCACCACGTGCTGGCGGTATGGCAGCGCCCCGGCCAGGCCCCGCTGACCGGCGTGCGCCACGCGCTGGTCGAATGGCTGGGCACCGATGCGGTCGAGCAGCCCATCCTGCACCAGGCGCAGCAAGTCGGCACGCTGCGCGTCAGCGGCGACCCGCGCAACCTGCTGCACTTCCTGCTGCAAGGCGCACTGGGGCTGCTTGCCTGCCTGCTGCTGACCGCGGTCGGCGCGCACTACCTGGCCAGCCGGTTGCTGGTGCAGATCATCGAGCCGTTGCGCAACCTGATGCGGGTGGCGCACGCAGTGCGTTCGCAGCGCGATTTCGCGCAGCGAACGCCGCCGGCCAGCATCGCCGAGCTCAATGCCCTGAGCGATGACTTCAACGGCCTGCTCGACGAGCTGCAAACCTGGCAGAACCAGATGCAGCACGAAAACCGCTCGCTCGCCCACCGCGCCAACCACGATGCCCTGACCGGGCTGCTGAACCGCGCCGCCTTCGTCGAAACGCTGGAGCACGCCGTGCGCCATGCAGCCGCCAACGACGAATATGCCGCGGTGCTGTATCTGGACAGCGACGATTTCAAGCACGTCAACGACCGCCACGGCCATGCCGCCGGCGATGCGGTGCTGGTCGCGGTGGCCCAGCGCATCCGCGCCAGTCTGCGCGGCCGCGACACCGTGGCGCGCATCGGCGGCGACGAATTCGCGGTGCTGGCCACCGCGCTGCGCGCCCCCGCCGATGCGATCCAGATCGCCGAGCATATCCTGCATGCCATGGCCTGCCCCATCGACCTGCCCGACGGCAGCTCGGTGCAGGCTTCGCTCAGCATCGGGCTGGCGGTCTTCCCGGTCCACGCGCAAGGCAGCCAGGCCCTGCTGCACGCCGCCGACGCCGCCATGTACGGCGCCAAGCGGCGCTCCGGCGGCATCTGGCAAAGTGCCGAGCCGCGCATCGAATCGCGAATCGAATCGCGCATCGACCCGCGCTCCGACATCACGCAGTGAGAATCCACATGTTTGCAAGCAGTCCCCCGACACTCCACACATCCAGATGGAAAGCCTGGCTGGCGGCCGTCATGCTGGCCTGCCTGGCGCTGGCCGGCTGCCAGACCACGCCGCCGGCAGGCCGGCTGTCGCCGGCGCAGCTGGCGGTACTGCAGCAGGAAGGCTTCTTGCGGACCGACGAAGGCTGGGAACTGGGCCTCACCGACAAGGTGCTGTTCGGCTTCAACGAGGACCTGATCGAAGGGGACCGCGCCGCCAATGTGCAGCGCCTCGGCCGGGCACTGAGCGGCGTGGGGATCGAGCGCCTGCGCGTGGACGGCCATACCGATGACGCCGGCTCGGCGGACTACAACCAGTCGCTGTCGGTGCGGCGCGCCGAGGCCGTGGCCCGGCTGCTGGCCGATGCCGGCTTTGCGCGGGACAACATCGAGGTGCGCGGGCTGGGCAAGAGCCGCCCGGTAGCGGACAACCGCACCGCCGCGGGACGCGCCGAGAACCGGCGCGTCGCCATCATCGTTTCAGTGGATTAGCGCCAGATCAGCGCGCCCGGCTCAGTCGCCGAAGGGGTTGGGCGCGCGGTTCTCGAGCGCTTCGTTCAGGTCGAACTCGTCGCGCACCTTGTCGACCACCGCGCGCACACTGGCGGCATAGCCGTGCAGATTGTCGAAGGCCATGTCCCAGTTGCGGCCCCGCGCGTCGCGCGGGTGGGGCTGCGGTGACGGCACGCGGATCCTGGCACCGTCTTCGCCGATTTCATCGATCTGCTGGATACGCCGGCCGACCTCATCCTGCAAGGCACGCCGGCCGCGCTCACGCTTGGCCATGACTGACTCCTGGCTGAATCCCAATGCATGCTAGCACGCGTCGGGAGACCCTGGCAGGCACTTACAGCGCCGCCTTGGCCGCCTGGTAAGCCGCGTACAGGCGCGCAAACACCGGCCCCGGCACGCCTTTGCCGATGGGACGGCCATCGATGCTGACCACCGGCAGCAGCTCCTTGCTGGCCGACGACAGCAGCACCTCGTCGGCGGCAAACACCTCGTCCCTGGCGATCCGGCGCGACTCCAGCGCAATACCCATCGCCTCGCAGATCTCCTCCATGAAGCCGTAGCGGATGCCCTCCAGGATCAGGTTGTCCTTGGGCGGCGCCGACACGCGGCCATCGCGCACCACCCACACATTCGACGCCGACGCCTCGGTCAGCCAGCCGTCGCGGAACTGGATCGCCTCGGTCACGCCCTGCTCCACCGCATGCTGCGCCGCCAGCACGTTGCCGAGCAACGAGGTCGACTTGATCTGGCAATTCAGCCAGCGCCGGTCCTCCATGGTCACGCACGCAACACCCTGCTCGACCATCTGCGTCGACGGCAGCGCCATCGGATTGGTCATGATCAGCACCGTCGGCACCACCTCCTTCGGAAACGCATGCGTGCGCCTGGCCACGCCACGGGTTACCTGGATATAGACCAGCTGATCCGACAGGCCATTGGCCTTGACCACCTCGCCGACACGCTCCAGCCACTGCGCGGCGCTGTACGGGTCGGGAATGCCGATGCCCTCCAGGCTCCGGTGCAGCCGCGCCAGGTGCTGCGCGCCGCGGAAAGGCTTGCCGTGGTAGTACGGGATCACCTCATAAATGCCGTCGCCAAAGATAAAGCCGCGGTCCAGCACAGGGATGCGGGCCTCGGAGAGCGGGGTCAGGGTGCCGTTGAGGTGGACGATGGGGTCGGACATGGGATGCACTGGGCGGTTCGAAAGAGATGCCCGATTCTTTCACGGGCGGCCCGGCAAGGTCATGCAATCTACGCATGAATACGGCATGGCGCCCGTCGCTTGTGCTCAGACTGGCACCAGCGCCTTGGACAGCAGCACCGTGGTAAAGCCGCTGTCCCAGCTTTCATCGGGATAGAAATCGATCTCGGCATAGCCCTGGCGCCGATAGAAGGCGCGGCTCTGCTGGTTGAACGTATCCGTCTCCAGCCTCGCCTCGCGATGCCCGGCGCGGGCCATCTCGGCTTCCGCATGCGCCAGCAGCGCCCCGCCCAGGCCCATCCGCTGCCAGGCCCGGCCGACATGCAGCGCCCAGATGAAATTGTTTTCCCAATCCACCATGGCGGCTGGCACGCCGTTCACGCAGGCAACATGGAATTCCTGCAAGCGCGCTTCAACGTAACTGCGGGTCTTGCCTTGCTGCTCGAAGGCGGCGGCGGCGGCCCGCGTCAGTTGCGGCTTCCAGGTGCCGAGGTAGGTGTCGACGAGGATGGCTTCCACGGCTTGCGCGTCAGCGGGCAAGGCGGGGCGGATTTCGAAATGGGGGGTGATGTTGGTCATGGGGCGAGAGCATAACCGGTACGGGTGTGAATCGGCAGCCCTTGCCCAATCTCGGCGCGAAGCCGCTGACCGCCCGGAAACAAAAAAGCCGCCCAAGTTACGGGCGGCTTTGCATGATCTTGCGCAGTGTTCTGGCGGAGAGAGGGGGATTCGAACCCCCGATGGGCTATTAACCCATACACGCTTTCCAGGCGTGCGACTTAAACCACTCATCCATCTCTCCGGCAAGTCCGCGATTATAGCAGAGTTGCCGGTCGAATCCAGTACCTCGTCATCTCCCTGCCCTACCCCTTGCGCAGGTAGGTCACCAGCCGGTCGATCACCGGCGCGTTGCGCGGCGTCAGCAGGCTGACCACGATCGCGACCGCGAAGCCGGCGGGAACGCCGAAGGCGCCGGAGGCGATCGGGTCGACGCCGAACCAGCGGTTGCCGAAGATGCCGGTCATGCGGGTGAAGAAGGGATAGTTGACGAAGATGTAGTACACCGCCACGCCGAGCCCGGCGACCATGCCGGCGAAGGCGCCGGCGGCGGTAGTGCGGCGCCAGAAGATGCCGAGAACCAGGACCGGGAAGAAGCTGGAGGCCGCCAGCGAGAATGCGGCGCCGACCAGGAACAGGATATTGCCGGGGCGCAGCGATGTGACGTAGGAGGCGAACAGCGCCACGGCCAGCAGCACGATCTTGGCGGTGGTGACGCGCCGCTGGTGGCTCGCCTGGCGGTCGACCATGTGATAGAAGACGTCGTGCGAGAGCGCGTTGGCGATGGTCAGCAGCAGGCCGTCGGCGGTCGACAATGCGGCCGCCAGTGCCCCGGCGGCGATCAACCCGGAGATGACGTACGGCAGGCCGGCGATTTCCGGGGCGGCCAACACGATCATGTCGGGCTGCAGCAGGATTTCGGCCCACTGCACGATGCCGTCGCCGTTGACGTCGCGGATGCCGAACACCGGTGGATCGACCTTGCGCCATTGCACCACCCACTGCGGCAGTTCGGCGTACGGGGTGCCGACCAGGTGCTCGAAGAACTCGTATTTCACCAGCGCCGCAAGCGTCGGTGCCGAGACGTAGAGCAAGGCGATGCAGAACACGGCCCACGCCACGGAGTTGCGCGTTTCCCTGACCGAGGGCGTGGTGTACAGCCGCGTCAGGATATGCGGCAGGCTGGCGGTGCCCACCATCAGGCAGAACACCAGCAGCACGAAATTGAGCCGCTTGGTCTTGCGCTCCTGCTCCGATGCCGCGGGATAGGGTTCGGTGGACGACATCGAATGGCGGCTGCGGGCCAGCGCCTCTTCGCGTTGCTGGTGCCACTGCTGCTGCGCGGCGGCGGCATCGCGCGGGAACTCGAGCCGTTCGCGCTCGAGCGCCTTGATCTCGCGCAGCGGCGCATTGCGCGTGCGCAGGTCCTGCAGGCGTGCGTCGAGCGCGTCGCGCTCCTGCGCAAAGGACTCGGGCAGGCGGGCGATGCGTTCCTGCAGCAGGATGGCCTGCTGCCGGTAGTAGTCGCGCACCGCCTGTTCGGCGGGCTCGCGCTCCAGCTGCTGTTCCCGGGCATCCAGCTGCGTCAGCAGCGTGCCGTAGCTCAGTTGCGGCAGCGGTTCCTGGTGGTGCTTCCACGCGATCATCGACACCGTGACCAGGAACGCCACGATCATCATGATGTACTGCGCCACCTGCGTCCAGGTGACCGCGCGCATGCCGCCAAGGAAGGAGCAGACCAGGATGCCCGCCAGCCCGAAGAAGATGCCGACGGCAAACTCGACGCCGATGAAGCGCGTCACCACCAGCCCCACGCCCTGGATCTGCGCCACCAGGTAGACGAACGAGCAAAGCGAGGCGGCCAGCACCGCGATCGCGCGCACCGGCAGGTTGCCGCCGGGCTTGCCGTTGCCGTAGCGCGCGGCGAGGAAGTCGGGGATGGTGTAGCCGCCGTACTTGCGCAGGTAGGGCGCGAGCAGGAAGGCGACCAGGCAATAGCCGCCGGTCCACCCCATCACATAGGCCAGCCCTTCGTAGCCCGATGAAAACAGGATACCGGCCAGCCCGATGAACGACGCCGCGCTCATCCAGTCGGCGGCAATCGCCATGCCGTTGAACATCGCCGGCACGCGCCGCGACGCGACGTAGTATTCGTTGAGGTCCGAGGTGCGGCAGATCAAGCCGATGCAGGCGTAGATCGCGATGGTGATGAACAGGAAGACGTAGCCCAGCCACAGCGCATCGGCATTGGAGCGTTCCAGCAATCCCATCATCCCCACGAAGCCGAACAGCCCCAGCGTGAACAGGCCGTAGTAGAGCAGCAACCGTCGGCGAAAGCGCGACTGGGCTTCGGGCATGAGGGGACAGTCCGTGTCGGTGGGAAGCTATCGTAACAAACCCGCCGGCGCGCGGGTGCGCGGCGGCGGGTTCAGGGTTCGGCTCCGGCTTGCCGGATCACCGGCGGATTACTGCGCCTGCTTGAGCTGCTCGAGGATGGCCGGGTTCTCCAGCGTCGAGGTGTCCTGCGTAATTTCCTCTCCCTTGGCCAGCGACCGCAGCAGGCGGCGCATGATCTTGCCCGAGCGCGTCTTGGGCAGGTTGTCGCCAAAGCGGATGTCCTTGGGCTTGGCGATCGGGCCGATCTCCTTGCCGACCCAGTTGCGCAGTTCGGTCGCGATCTTCACGGCCTCGTCGCCGCTCGGGCGCGAGCGCTTGAGCACGACGAAGGCGCAGATCGCTTCGCCGGTCATGTCGTCCGGGCGGCCCACCACCGCGGCTTCAGCCACCAGCGGGTTGGCCACCAGCGCCGACTCGATCTCCATCGTGCCCATGCGGTGGCCCGACACGTTCAGCACGTCGTCGATGCGGCCCATGATGGTGAAGTAGCCGGTGTCCTTGTCGCGGATCGAGCCGTCGCCGGCCAGGTAGAGCTTGCCGCCGAGCTCTTCGGGGAAATAGCTCTTCTTGAAGCGCTCCGGATCGCCCCAGATGGTGCGGATCATCGCCGGCCACGGGCGCTTGACCACCAGGATGCCGCCACTGCCGTTGGGCACGTCCTGTCCGGTCTCGTCGACGATGGCGGCCATGATGCCCGGCAGCGGCAGCGTGCACGAGCCCGGCACCAGCGGCGTCGCGCCCGGCAGCGGCGTGATCATGTGGCCGCCAGTCTCGGTCTGCCAGAAAGTGTCGACGATCGGGCAGCGCTCGTTGCCAACGTTCTTGTAGTACCACATCCACGCTTCCGGGTTGATCGGCTCGCCCACCGTGCCCAGCAGGCGCAGGCTGGACAGGTCGTACTGCTTCGGGTGGATCTTCTCGTCGGCCTCGGCGGCTTTGATCAGCGAGCGGATCGCGGTCGGCGCGGTGTAGAAGATGCTGACCTTGTGGCGCGCGATCATGTCCCAGAAGCGGCCCGCGTTCGGGTAGGTCGGCACGCCCTCGAACACCACCTGGGTGGCGCCGGCGGCCAGCGGGCCGTAGGCGATATAGGTGTGGCCGGTGACCCAGCCGATGTCGGCGGTGCACCAGAACAGGTCGTCGGGCTTGATGTCGAACGACCACTTCATCGTCATCAGCGCCCACAGCAGGTAGCCGCCGGTGCTGTGCTGCACGCCCTTGGGCTTGCCGGTGGAGCCGGAGGTGTAGAGCACGAACAGCGGATGCTCGGCGCCGACGGGCTCGGCCTCGCAGGTATCGGGCTGGTTGGCGCAGACGTCGTCGAGCCAGCGGTCGCGGCCTTCGGTCCAGGCGACGTTGCCGCCGGTGCGGCGGTAGACGATCACGTTCTTCACCGCCTCGCAGCCGCCCAGCGCCAGCGCGTCGTCGGCGATGGCCTTGAGCGGCAGCGCCTTGCCGCCGCGCATCTGCTCGTCGGCGGTGATCAGCGCCACCGCGCCGACGTCGACCAGCCGCTCCTGCAGCGACTTGGCCGAGAAGCCGCCGAACACGACCGAGTGCGTCGCGCCCAGGCGCGCGCAGGCCTGCATCGCGACCACGCCCTCGACCGACATCGGCATGTAGATCACCACGCGGTCGCCCTTCTTGATGCCGAGCGACTTCAGCCCGTTGGCGAAGCGGCACACCTTGGCATGCAGGTCGCGGTAGGTGACGCGGCTGACGGTGCCGTCGTCGGCCTCGAACACGATCGCGACCTTGTCGGCATTGCCGTTCTGCAGGTTGCGGTCCAGGCAGTTGTACGAGGCGTTGAGCTCGCCGTCCTCGAACCACTTGTAGAACGGCGCATTGCTCTCGTCCAGCACCTTGGTGAAGGGCTTGTTCCAGTGCAGCAGCTCGCGTGCGTAGCGGGCCCAGAAGCCCTCGTAGTCGCGCTCGGCCTCGTCGCACAGGGCGCGGTAGGCGTCCATGCTGGGGATGGCTGCCTGGCTGGCAAACGCCTCGGGCGGGTTGAACACGCGATGCTCCTGCATCACCGATTCGATGGCGGACATGGACTCGTCTCCTGATTTTGGACTGGCTTTGGCTGCCACGTTACGCCCGACGGCTTACTTAAACCTGACGATAAATCCCTGCAGCCGGCAGGATCAGGCGCTGCAACGTGTTGCATTGCAGCGGGAAGAATCGGGGGGCGCGCCGCGAAAGTGCAGCCTTCTCCATTAGGCTAGCACAGCTATAATGCCGCGAGCCTGATACCTGAATGCGACGCCGGCCCTTGCCGCGCGGCGCCGCACCGACCAGCGCGGACCCTTGCCCGTGCACCCCGCCGGCCTGTCGACCGGAACATCCCCAAGGCAAGTACCCGTGCCCGCCAACGCTCCTGTCTTCGCTCCCGTCTACGTGCTGTTCCTGATCGCCTCGATGGCGCTGGTCGGCAGCAACGTCGGGCTCGGCAAGTCGATCATCGCGCATGTGCCGGTGCTGCTGTTCGCGCTGCTGCGCTTTGTCATCGCCGTCGTCTGCCTGGCACCGTGGTACCGGCCCGCGCGCATGCGCCAGGTCTCGCGCGGGGAATGGCTGAACCTGTTCCTGCAGGCGTTCTTCGGCACCTTCCTGTTTACGCTGCTGATGCTCAACGGCGTGCGCCTGACCAGCGCCATGGCCGCCGGGGTGATCACCAGCACCATCCCCGCCACCGTCGCGCTGCTGTCCTGGCTGCTGCTGCGCGAACGGCTGTCGCGACGCACGCTGGTGTCGGTGCTGCTGGCAGTGGCCGGCATCACCGTGCTCAACATCGCGCGCTGCGATTCCCACGGCGCCGGCGCAGGCAGCCAGGCCTGGCTGGGCAACCTGATGATTATGGGCGCGGTGGTGTGCGAGTCGATCTACGTGATCCTGTCGCGCCGGCTCACGCAGACGCTGGCCGCGATCGAGATCTGCGCCTACACGCACCTGATCGGCGGACTGCTGATGCTGCCGCTGGGGCTGGTGCCGCTGCTGAACTTCGATGCGAGCGCAGTGCCGGCGCAGACCTGGCTGATGGTGCTGTGGTACGCGCTGTCGGCCAGCGTGTTCTCGTTCTGGCTGTGGATGAAGGGCATCCGCCATGTGCCGGCGCAGCTGGCCGGGGTCTTCACCTCGGTGCTGCCGGTGGCCGCGGCCACCTACGGCATCGTCTTCCTGGGCGAGCAGCCGGGCTGGCCGCATGGCGTGGCATTGGCGTGCGTGCTGGCCGGGATCGTGCTGGCCAGCTGGCCGGGCCGGATCACGCGCGACGCGTGGCGAGCCAAGGCGGCCGGCGCCGAACCAGAGGCGCGCGCCTGAGCGCTGCGGCCGCAGGCAGCGCCGGACCCTCAGCGGTTACCGCTGGTAACACAGCGGTGCCATGGTCGCTTGGTACAATCCACGCCGATTTTCAACTCGCCGACCCGCCCCGCCATGGCTTCCAACCCGATTCCCGAGCAGCAGCCCCAAACCCTGCGGCCGATCCCGAGCATCATCTTCGCGTCGCGCTGGCTGCAGCTGCCGCTGTATCTGGGCCTGATCGTGGCCCAGGGCGTCTACGTCTACCATTTCCTGATCGAAGTCTGGCATCTGCTCGCCCATGTGACCGAGTTCGACGAGAACAAGATCATGCTGGTGGTGCTGGGCCTGATCGACGTGGTGATGATCTCCAACCTGCTGATCATGGTGATCGTCGGCGGCTACGAGACCTTCGTCTCGCGGCTTGGCATCGACAACCATCCCGACGAGCCGGAGTGGCTCGACCACGTCAATGCGGGTGTGTTGAAAGTCAAATTGTCGATGGCACTGATCGGGATTTCGTCGATCCACCTGCTCAAGACCTTTATCGACGCCGAACAGCGCTCTACCCATACCATCATGTGGCAGGTGGCGATCCACCTGGCGTTCCTGCTGTCGGCAGTGGCAATGGCATGGGTGGACCGGATGGTCACCCACCCTGCCGGCGCGCACCCCAAGCATTGATCGCGGCCCGCAGGCCGACCTGCTTGCTTCGCTGATGACCGCGGCCATGTGCCGCGGTTTTTGCTTTTGGGCCGACGCGGCCGCCGGCAGCGGCGTTTGCCGCACATTACCGCCTGTGGACGGCTGTATGCAGCCGGACAGAGCGCCGCCGCTCAGTGTATGATTTCGGGCTGTGTTTCACCGCTGCCCACCCCACAAAATGACCGTCATCAAGCAAGAAGACCTCATCCAGAGCGTCGCCGACTCCCTGCAGTACATCAGCTACTACCACCCGATGGACTACATCACCAGCCTGGGCCGCGCCTATGAGCTGGAGCAGAGCCCGGCGGCCAAGGACGCGATCGCACAGATCCTGACCAACAGCCGCATGTGCGCGGAGGGCAAGCGCCCGATCTGCCAGGACACCGGTATCGTCACGGTCTTCGTCAAGGTGGGCATGGACGTGCGCTGGGACGGTGCCACGATGGGCCTGACCGACATGATCAACGAGGGTGTGCGCCGCGGTTACACGCACCCCGACAACGTGCTGCGCGCCTCGATCGTCAGCCCGCCCGAAGGCGGCCGCAAGAACACCAAGGACAACACCCCGGCCGTGATCCACTATGAAGTGGTCCCGGGCAACACCGTCGATATCCAGGTCGCGGCCAAGGGCGGCGGCTCGGAAAATAAGTCCAAGTTCGTGATGCTGAACCCGTCCGACTCGATCGTCGACTGGGTGCTGAAAACCGTACCGACCATGGGCGCCGGCTGGTGCCCGCCGGGCATGCTGGGCATCGGCATCGGCGGCACCGCCGAGAAGGCGATGGTGATGGCCAAGGAATCGCTGATGGAATCCATCGACATCCAGGACATCATCGCGCGCGGCCCGAAGGACTGGGTCGAGGAACTGCGCGTCGAGCTGTACGAGAAGGTCAATGCGCTGGGCATCGGCGCGCAGGGCCTGGGCGGCCTGGCCACCGTGCTGGACGTCAAGATCATGGCCTGCCCGACGCACGCCGCATCCAAGCCGGTGGCGATGATCCCGAACTGCGCCGCCACCCGCCACGTTCACTTCACGCTCGACG
Organism: Cupriavidus nantongensis; assembly: GCF_041726985.1. Lineage (GTDB taxonomy): Bacteria > Pseudomonadota > Gammaproteobacteria > Burkholderiales > Burkholderiaceae > Cupriavidus > Cupriavidus nantongensis_A. The sequence continues at coordinate 2,216,035 of NZ_CP168303.1, forward strand.
GCAGCGGCCCGGCCACACTGGAAGCGCCGGACCTGTCGCAATGGCCGAAGGTCGAGTGGGCGCCTAACACCGAGACCTCCAAGCGCGTCGACCTGGACACGCTGACGCCGGAAGAAGTCGCCTCGTGGAAGCCGGGCCAGACCCTGCTGCTCAACGGCAAGATGCTGACCGGCCGCGACGCCGCGCACAAGCGCATCGCCGACATGCTGGCCAAGGGTGAGAAGCTGCCGGTGGACTTCAAGAACCGCGTGATCTACTACGTCGGCCCGGTCGATCCGGTGCGCGACGAGGCGGTCGGACCGGCCGGCCCCACCACCGCCACGCGCATGGACAAGTTCACCGAGATGATGCTGGCCGAGACCGGCCTGATCTCGATGATCGGCAAGGCCGAGCGCGGCCCCGTGGCGATCGAGGCCATCAAGAAGCACAAGTCGGCCTACCTGATGGCCGTGGGCGGCGCCGCCTACCTGGTGGCCAAGGCGATCAAGCAAGCAAAGGTGGTCGGCTTCGAAGACCTGGGCATGGAAGCGATCTACGAGTTCGAGGTCAAGGACATGCCGGTGACGGTGGCCGTGGACAGCGAAGGCACCTCGGTGCACAAGACCGGCCCGGCGGAATGGCAGGCCAAGATCGGCAAGATTCCGGTCGCCGCGCTGTAAGCCGCCACGCTTCGGGACGGTAGAATCTGCCGTCGCACTCGAAAAGCCGGGTTCCGACCCGGCTTTTTTCTGCACTGTGTCCAGTCATCCTCGCATCCCCGTGAACCCCGCACCCATCGGCGTCTTCGATTCCGGCCTCGGCGGCCTGTCGGTGCTGCGCGAGATCCGCGCCCTGCTGCCGCACGAGCCGCTGCTGTACCTTGCCGACTCGAAGTACGCGCCCTACGGCGAAAAGCCCGAACGTTTTGTCGAAGCGCGCACGCTGCAGGCCTGCGAGTGGATGATCGGCCAGGGCTGCAAGGCGCTGGTGATCGCCTGCAACACGGCCACGGGCCATGCCGTGGCCTTGCTGCGCGAGCGCCTGCCGGTGCCGATCATCGGCGTCGAGCCCGGCCTGAAGCCCGCTGCCGCGGCCAGCCGCAGCAAGGTGGTCGGCGTGCTGGCGACCGCCAATACGCTCAAGAGCGCGAAGTTCGCGAGGCTGCTGGCATCGCTGGACGGCGAAAGCCGCTTCCTGTGCCAGGCGGGGCTGGGGCTGGTGACCCTGGTCGAGCAAGGCCAGACCGGCGGGCCCGCCGTGCGCGAGCGCCTGGAAGCCTATCTCACGCCGATGCTGGAGGCCGGCGCCGATACCCTGGTGCTGGGCTGCACCCACTACCCTTTCCTGGAAGGCGCGATCCGCGCCATCGCCGGCAACCGGCTGGCGCTGGTCGATACCGGCAGCGCGGTCGCGCGGCAGCTGGCGCGCAAGCTCGACGAGTATGCGCTGGCCGCGCCGCCCGATGCCGCGGGGCATGACCGCTTTGTCTCGACCAAGGATGCCGCGCATTTGCGCGCGATGGTGGCCGCGCTGCTGCAGCGGCAAGCCGATGCTGAGACCGTGGTGATCGAGCCGGCGCCGGCGTTCTGACCGGCGCCCTCGGTTGCCCCCTCCGCTACTCCTTCGGTCAGCGCAGGAAGCCCAGCGGGCGGTGCTCGCGCACCTCGGGCTTGATCGCATGCTCCTGGCGCAGCTGCGCCAGGAATTCGTCCGGCGTCAGCGCCTCGCCCAGCAGCACGCACTGGCGCTTGACCGTGGCAAAGTCGCCGGGCGTCAGGCAGTCCATCGCGGCCAGGTCCGCGCGCATGGCATCGGTCAGGCCGGCGGCCTCGCCGTCGAGCGCCTCGTCGACAAACATCGCCACGCGTTGCGCCGGCCTGAGCGCCAGGAAGCGGATCTTGAACGAGAAGCGGCGCAGCGCGGCCTCGTCGATGCGGTCGAACAGGTTGGTGGTGCAGATGAAGATGCCGTTGAAGCGCTCCATGCCCTGCAGCATCTCGTTGACCTCCGAAATCTCATAGTTGCGCACCGCCTGCTGGCGGCTCTGCATGAAGCTGTCGGCCTCGTCCAGCAGCAGCACTGCGCCGTCCTCTTCCGCACGCGCGAACATCGCGGCGATCTGCTGCTCGGTCTCGCCCACGTACTTGCTCATCAGGTCCGAGGCGCGCCGGATCATCAGCGGCAGGTCCAGCTCGGCCGCGATATGCTCGGCCAGGGCGGTCTTGCCGGTGCCGGGCGGACCATAGAAGCACAGTGTGCCGCGCTGGCGCACGCGCAGCGCGTCGACGATCTTGACCACGTCGTAGCGGGTTTCGAGGTGCAGGTTCTCGAGCCGGTAGTGCGTGACCACCGGGCGCGCCTCGGCCTCGGGGCGCAGGCCCATGGCGCGGTCGGCATGTTCGAGCTGACGCAGGATCAGCGCCTCCACCGGTTCTTCCACGGGATCTGCCAAATTCGGCCGCGCCAGTTCGACAAAGCGCGCCGCCGACTGCACCTGCGCCGGCGTCAGCGTCTTGCGCGCGGCCAGCCCGGTGATAAAGGCATCGCTGACATCGAGCCCGCCCAGGTGCTTGCGGATGATGTTCTCGCGCACCAGCGGCGGCGGGATTTTCAGCTCGAGGTGGAACTGGAAGCGGCGCAGGTAGGCCGGGTCGATCTGCCGGATCGAATTGGAAATCCAGATCACCGGCACCGGGTTCTGCTCCAGCGTCTGGTTGACCCAGGCCTTGCCGTTGACCGACGCGCGCGCGTCCTCCTGGCCGAACAGGCTCATCAGCTCGCGCGCGCTGCCCGGGAACACGTCTTCGACTTCATCGAACAGCAGCGCGGTATGGGCACGCCCGCGCAGAAACGCCTGCGACACCTGCAGCGAGCGGTAGCGGTCCTTGCCCGACAGGCTGTTGCCGTCGCGATCCAGGCAATCGACCTCATACAGCTCGCAGCCGGCCTCGCGCGCCAGCAGCCGCGCGAATTCGGTCTTGCCGGTGCCGGGCGGGCCGTAGATCAGCACGTTGACGCCGCTGGCGTGCTGGCGCGTGGCATTGGCCAGCAGCGCGCGCAGGTAGCGCGCGTCGGTCTCCACATGCGGATAGTCGGCGGTGGTCAGCGTGGGCGGCGCGGCCGGGCGGGTGAAGACCGCCATCATCTCGGCCTCGTTGGCATAGTTGCCGAGCAGCACGTGCAGTAGCCGGTCCGACAGCCGCATCAGGTCGCCCAGGTCGGTCACGCTGTTTTCCGGCAGCGGCTGCTCGATCAGGTTCAGCGTTTCCAGCCGCGAGCCGGGCCGCAGCGACGCCGCCACGTCGGCCGCGCCGGCGCCGGTCAGGCCGGCCAGGATCTGGAACGCCTCCTGGCTGTGCGCCACCTTGCAGTCCACCATCACCGCGCGCAGGTCGCGCTTGTACTTGGCCAGCGCGGCATACAGCAGCAGCTTGCGCTCATGGTCAGGCAAGTCCAGTACGTGGCTGAGCATGTCGATATTGCGCACCAGCAGCACGCGCTCGCCCTCGAGCCGCTGGGCAATGGCCGCGGCCGACGCGTCGAACACGGCAAACATGTCCTTGGCGTGGTGCTTGACGTACTCGTCGAGGTAATAGAACAGTGCGCTTTCGTCGAAGGCGCTGTTCCACTGGCCGTGGCGGTCGAGGAATTCTTCCGGGGTCAGGCGCGCCGCGCCCTTCCAGGCGGGCATGTCGGCGCAGCGCGCCGCCAGGAAGCGCTGCACGCGCAGCACCACGCCGTACGGCCACACCATCTCCTGCGCGCTGACGGTCAGGACATCGTTGATATTGCTGCGCAGGTTGAAGCGCGGGCCCAGCGCGCAGACCACGCGCAACGCAAACTGCGCGCACATCCAGTCCAGCGCCGAGTTGGACGATGCGCCGGGCATGGAGCGAAGCAGCGTCGATCGGTCATCTTCAGCAAAACGTGTGAAGTCCATGAACGGGTCCCCGAGCGCGCGATGCGCAATGGCGGGCCGCGACAGGGGCACCGCCACGTCTGCAGTGTCATTCTATGCTAGCGCGCTTTCCCGCCCTGCGGGCGCGCCCGTGCGTGGCCGGCGCCGCCCAGGGTGGCCTGGGGCACCGAAGCGCGCCGCGGTGCGATGGCGTGCGAGCGCGCATGATTCAACCTTATTGCCCCCTCCCGATTTGCCGCCGGGACTTGCCGGTATAACGCGCGCAGGCGGAAAATTCCAGTTGCGACGCACAAATCACAACAAATAAGAATCATTATCGTTTATACTCAGCAGCTGACACGCTGCCCCAGAGTGGCGCTCCCACGGCAACCCTGTTGAAGGAGCGTTTATCATGGAATTGCTGCTTAGCCTGCTGGTCGGTTGCGGCATCTCGCTGATCCTGTTCTACCGCAAGTGACGGCGCACGGCCGCCGAGGTGCCGCCGCCGGCAGACTTTTGTTGTTGACACATGTTCGACCAACGCTTCCTGAAGATTACGCTCGCCGTCCTGCTGTTCCACGTCGGCCTGCTTTACCTGATCCAGAGCGGCCTGGGCCGCAAGCTCACCGAGGCCGTGATCGCGCCGGAAATCATTGCGCGCATCATTCCGCTCGAGCCGCCCAAGCAGGAGGCCCCGCCGGAGCCGCCCAAGCCGAAGCCCAAGCAGGAAACTCCGCCCAAGCAGGTCAAGGTGACCACGCCCAAGCCGACGCCGCCGCAGCCCAAGCCGGCACCGCAGCCGGTCGCCGACCTGCCGCCGACGCCTTCGGCGCCTGAAGCGCCGCCGGCCCCGCCGGCGCCTCCGGCACCGCCAGAGCCCGCCCCGGCACCGGTGTCCGCCGCGCCGCGTGCGGTCGGCATCGGCGAGATCCAGTGCACGCCGCCGCAACCGAAGTATCCTTCCCAGTCGCGCCGCATGGGCGAGACCGGCAAGGCCGTGGTACGGCTGACCACCGATGAAAGCGGCAAGGTCGTCAAGACCGCCGTGGTGTCGTCGAGCGGCTCGTCGCGCCTTGACCAGGCCGCGGTGGAAGCGGTGCAAGCCATGCGCTGCAAGCCCTATATGGACAACGGCCGCGCCGTCGCCGTCACGGCGCAGCAACCGATCGGCTTCGAGCTGAACTGACCGCCCCAGATTTCCGATCTCTGATCTGACCTAAACCAAGCGAACTCACCAGGAAACCAACACATGCAGGACCTCGGACTCACCCACCTCTGGTCGCAAGGCGACTTCGTCATGCGTGCGACCGCCATCATTCTGCTGATCATGTCGCTCGCCTCATGGATCGTGATCCTGACCAAGGCGTGGGATCTGGTGCGCCTGAAGAAGATGGCGCAAGGCGCGGAAAAGCGCTTCTGGCACTCGGACGATTTCGACCACGCACTGGAAACCCTCGGCGCCGGCGATTCCAACCCCTTCCGCACGCTGGCCATCGCCGGCAAGGAAGCCGCCCAGCACCACCGCGCCAGCCAACCGCAGCTGCACGACGTGATGGATATCTCCGACTGGCTGACCCGCTCGCTGAAGAGCTCCATCGATGAATCGGTGGCGCGCATGCAGTCGGGCCTGGCCGTGCTGGCCTCGGTGGGCTCGACCGCGCCGTTCGTCGGCCTGTTCGGCACCGTGTGGGGCATCTACCACGCGCTGATCGGCATCGGCGCCTCGGGCGTGCCGACCATCGACAAGGTTGCCGGACCGGTGGGCGAGGCGCTGATCATGACCGCCTTCGGCCTGGCCGTGGCAATCCCCGCCGTGCTGGGCTATAACGCCCTCACCCGCGGCAACAAGTCGGTGATCTCGAAGCTCAACCGCTTTGCCCACGACCTGCACGCCTACTTCGTCACCGGTGCGCGCGTGCGCCCCACCGGCGCCCGCGCCGATGACGGCACCGTGCGCCTGGCCGCGGCACAGCGCTAAACCGCTAGCAAGGAAGTCATCATGGCATTCGGCACTCTCGAAGGGGACGACGACGAGGTGATGAGCGAAATCAACATGACGCCGCTGGTCGACGTCATGCTGGTGCTGCTGATCATCTTCATCATCACCATCCCCGTGATCAACCACGCGGTGAAGATCGACCTGCCGCGCGCCACCAACACGCCGAACGACCCCAAGCCGCAGAACATCAACGTCTCGATCGATGCAAGCGGCAAGGTCTTCTGGAACCAGGTGGAAGTGGACCAGGCCACGCTGGAAAGCAATATCGCGCTGGCCGCGCAGCAGCAGCCGCAGCCTGAGCTGCACCTGCGCGCCGACCGCGAGGTGCGCTACGAGCGCGTGGCCGAGGTCATGGCAGCCGCGCAGCATGGCGGCCTGGGCAAGATCGGCTTCATCACCGAACCCAAGCAGTAAGCCGGCGCCTGCCGGCGCCTTCTAACGACAAAGGGCACCTTCGGGTGCCCTTTGTCATGGTGCCGACAGCTTGCTCGCAGTTGCCCCCTGGTGCCGCTGCTGCCGCGACAGCGGCCGTAGCCGTTGCCCGAATCTTAGCGAGAGACTATTGTAATGATAACAATTCTCATTTAATATCCTTTTCACTGACTGCGACGGGCGCGGCACGACTGCCCCCTGATTGCACTCCCCTTACTCTCCCTTACTCTCCTATCGCAGAACCGGAGCCAGATGATGAGCACGCTATCCCTGCCGCTGTCGCAACCCCGTGAAGTCACCCGTCGCCGCTTGTCGCTGCGCCGCGTCGACGTGGGCGCGCAATCGCGCCGGGACGCCGGCGCCAAGACCGCCCCGTCGGCGATCGCCTCGGTCAAGTCCGCGGTGGCCGCCCTGCCCGCGCGCCTGGAAGCGCTGGTGCGCGACAGCCTGAGTTCGGCGCCAGCGGGCGAGCCGGTGGCGCTGGAAGCCATCATGCGCGGTGCCAGCACGCTGCCGATCCTGCACAACGGCGAGGTCTACACGCTGCGCGTGACGCGCTATGGGAAGCTGATCCTGACCAAATGATGCAGCCCCACGGCGATTCCACAGGGAGCCAGCCAGGGGGAAGCGATTCGAAAACCCGCGCCAGGCGCGGACGCCACGATCGTGGCAGCAAAGACTTTTGTGGGGACCACCTCGGAACGAGGTGTTGGGCAGTAGCCAGGTATGCGTGCCGCAGGCGGGAGTCAGACCCCACGCCAGGCCGGCCGTACCCAGCCATGCCCTCTTTTATGCCGCCCCGCAGGCCGTGCCTGCGGGGCTTTTTCATGCGCCGGCGTCAGCACCGGCGCGTGTCTTACAGGCCCAGCGCGGCGATGCCGGCACGCGCGACCTGCGCGTCCTCGGTCGACTTCACGCCCGACACGCCGACGGCGCCCACTACCTGCTCGTTGCAGACGATGGGCACGCCGCCCTCCAGCATGCCCTGCAGCACCGGCGCCGTCATGAACGAGTAGCGGCCGTTGTTGATCATGTCTTCGTAGACCTTCGACTCACGGCGGCCCAGCGCCGAGGTACGGGCCTTCTCGCCGGCGATATAGGCCGAGATCGGCGCGGCGCCGTCCAGGCGCTGCATGGCCAGCATATGGCCGCCGTCGTCGACCACGACGATGGACACGGCCCAGTGATGGTTCTTTGCCTCGGTTTCCGCTGCGGCCATGATCTTCTTCACGTCGTCTGCCGTCAGAACCGTCTTTTGCTGCATGCCACTCTCCTGGTCATTGATTTGGATAGAGGCCGAAGTATAGCGCCGCACCTGCGCCACCGTCATGGCAAGCGGCCCGTCGTGCCCCGCCCGCCGTGCCCACCACGGCAAAATGGCCCGCGAGCGGGCCATTCGTCATGCTGGTACTGCAGCGGTGCGGTCAGGCGCCGTCGGTGAACGCATCGGGCTTGCCTACGCGGGCGCCGTCGGTGTACGGGTCGGTCTTGCCGACACGCGCGCCATCGGTGAACGGATCCGGCTTGCCGACCTTGGCGCCATCGGTGTACGGGTCGACTGCGCCGACCTTGGCGCCGTCGAGATACGGGTCGACCTTGCCGACCGCAGCGAACGAGGCGGTGGACGCAGTGCCCAGGAGCGCCAGTGCGGCGGCGGCCATCACGGCTTGTTTGATCTTCATGAGATTCCCCTTGCTTCTTGGTTGGTCACGGCATCGCACGCCAGATGAACCAGCGTCATCGCGATGTCACATAAGTAGTTTAGGGAAAACCCTTATCCTGATGCAGGTGATGCTTTGAGCAGTCTGTTCAAATATTTTGACCTCGATCAAATTGCGCCAGCCTGCCAGGAACCAGCCCGGCACCGTTATGTCGCAATGCAGCGCCAAAAGGAAAGGGCCCGAAACCGGGCCCTTTCCGTCAGGACAAGCTGAATCGAAGACAGCGTTTAATCGCGCCACCTGCCGTGACCGTGACCATGCCCGTGGCCATGACCGCGGTGATAGCCCGGCGGGCCATAGTAGCCGCGGTGGCCGCCGTAATGGCGGGGCGGGCCGTAATAGCCAGGGCCGTAGTAGACCGGACGGGGACGAACCACCACGGGCGGCGGACCGTAATAGACCGGAGCCGGCGCCACCACGACGGGCGGCGGGCCATAGTAGGCCGGAGCGGGCGGATAATACGCCGGCGCACCGATCACCACGCCCGGAACGCCGACGGACACGCCAACGCTCACATGGGCCATGGCTGCGCCAGACGCCAACCCGGCGGCAATACCGCATGCTGCAAGCCACCAACGTTTCATATCCGCCTCTCAAAGTGGGATTTCTCGTAACTGATATTGTAGGGGTTCGGAAATTTCCAGGTGCAACGGCGCACACGACATTGTTACCAGCCGTAACAGTGTCGTCACTTTTCGCCTGGGGCTGGTCTGAGGTGTCGGCGCGCTCGCGCCTTGCCCTTTCGCCTTAGCCGCAGCTTGCATCCGGGATGCGGAGCCACCACAATATCGGCCTTGCCGCGCGCTGCGGCAACCGGTGCCGGTCTGGCGCAACCGGAAACAGACGCAGCGCTCGCGCCCGAGTGGTGAAATCGGTAGACACAAGGGACTTGAAAATTTGAGCCTTCGGGGGGAAACGCCCGAAGTGACGCCCGTCAAAGTCGGCGAACGCCCTGGATGCATGGCATCCGAGCCAACGCCGAGCCAAGCCCATTCGCATGGTTGGGAAGGTGTAGAGAGCAGACGGCGGGCACCTACGGCCGCAAGGCTATGGTGAAGGCGTGCTCCAGCCCACGAACAGCGCCCGCGCTGGCGGCGAAAGCCGAAGTGGGAAGAAAATCCCTCGCCGCAAGGCGTGCCGGTTCGATTCCGGCCTCGGGCACCAATCCACGGTTGCCGCCATTTGCGTGGCGACGACATCCAGCGGAGCGCCGCTCATTACTGACGGCCGCCAGACTTGCAGCAAAACAAGAAGGGGGCCATCGCCCCCCTTTTTTAGCCTGGCCGCTGACTGCGCCGTCACGCCATGGCGTAGCACATCAGCGCCCCCACCCCCATCAGGAACACGAACAGCACCCCGGCCAGCGCCAGCGGCTTGCGGCCGGCGCGCACCAGGTCGCCGATGCGGGTGTGCAGGCCGATCGCCAGCATCGCGCAGGCCAGCAGCCAGTTGTCCAGCGCAATCAGCGGCGCCTTCCAGGCAGCGGGCACGGCGCCGGCCGAGTTGACCGCCATCACGGCGACAAAGCCCACTGCAAACCACGGCACCGACTTCAGGATGCCGCGCAGGCGTCCCGCCCCGGCTCCGGACTTGGCCGCTTGCGACCCACCCTGCGGCCACAGCGCCATCACCAGCAGCAGCGGGCCGAGGGCCAGCACGCGCACCATCTTGGCCACCACGGCGGCGTCGGCAGTCGGCTCGCTGATCATCTTGCCGGCGGCGATCACCTGCGCCACCTCGTGCAGTGTCGCCCCGGTAAAGATGCCGAACATGCGCTCGGTCACGGCCCAATGCCAGTGGCCGGTGGCCAGTTCGTACAGGTAGGGATAGAGCAGCATGCCCACGGTACCGAACAGCACCACCGTCGCCACCGCCACCGCAGTCTGCTTGTCGTCGGTGCGCACCACCGACGACACCGCGATGGCCGCGGCCGCGCCGCAGATGGCGCTGCCGGAACTGACCAGGATCGCCTCGCGACGGCTCAGGCCGAAGAAGGCCGTGCCGACCCAGGTGCCGAACAGCAGCGTGGCGACCAGCATGGTCAGCGGCACGGCGATGCCCGGCAGGCCCAGCGCGACGATCGAGGCGAAGGTCAGGCGCAGCCCGTACAGCGCGACGCCCAGCCGCAGCAGGTAGTGCCGCGCCACCTGCATGCCGGGAGCCAGCGGCGCCAGCCAATGGCGCGGCAGCGTATTGGCCGCGACCATGCCGGCGCACATGGCCAGCGTCAGCGCGCTGAGCCCGTAGCGCGATACCGCCGGATGCTCGGCCAGTGCAATCGCCAGCCACGCAATGCCGCCCAGCGGGAGCAGCGTCAGCAAGCGCTGCGACCAGGGCGGCGGCAAGGCCGGTGCGGCGGCTGGCGCGGTGACCGGAGTGGTGCGGGGGCTGGAGACGGAAGACATGGCAGGCTCGGGTTGGTGTGCTCTAGTGACTCCAGCGTAATGGCGCCCACCTAACCCGTAAAACGGGTAATATCGTTATGCGTTATTGATATTTTCGATATGGACCTCCACCCCCAACCGCCAGCCGCCCCGCGGCCGGAGCAGCGTCCGCTGCGCCTGACGTTGCGCCAGTTGTCCGTCTTTGTCGCGGTGGCCCAGCATGGCAGCACCATGGCGGCGGCCCAGGCGCTGGCGATGTCGCAGTCGGCGGTCAGCGCGTCGCTGGCGGAGCTGGAGCGCGCGCTGGACAGCCCGTTGTTCGACCGCATCGCGCGCCGCCTCAGCATCAACGAGACCGGTCGGCAATTTTTTCCGCGCGCGCTGTCGCTGCTGGACCAGGCGCAGGAGCTGGAGCGTTTTGCCAGCCAGACCGGGGTCCAGTTGCGCATCGCCGCCAGCAACACCATCGGCAGCTATATGCTGCCGCCGCTGCTGGCGGGTTTCCGCCACTCGCGCAGCGGGCCATGCACGCTGGACCTGCGCATCGGCAATACCCGCGAGGTGCTGCAGTCGCTGCTGCAGTTCGAAGCCGATATCGGCCTGGTCGAGGGCGCCAGCCATGAACGCGACCTGCGCAGCGTGCGCTGGTGCGACGACGAGATGGTGATGATCGTCGGCCCGTCCCACCCGCTGGCCGCGGCGCCCCATGACCTGGTGGCCCTGCGCGATGCCGAGTGGATCGTGCGCGAGCCCGGCTCGGGCACGCGCGAGGTGATCGAGGAGCGGCTGGTGCCGCTGCTGGGCGAACTGCGCTTCGCGCTGGAACTGGGCAATGCCGAGGCCATCAAGCGCGCGGTGATGAGCGGCTTTGGCGTCAGCTGCCTGTCGCTGCACGTGGTGCGCGACGAACTCGAGCGCGGCACGCTGGTGGCGATCCGCGACGGCCTGCCACGCATCGTCCGCCCCCTGCAACTGGTGGTGCACCAGGACAAGTTCCCGACCCAGGGTCTGCTGGCGTTCACCGAATACCTGCGCACCATGGCGCCACGCATCGGCGCCTAAAGGAAGCCGCTCAGGAAGCCGCTCTGTAAGCCGCGCTGGAAGCCCCTCAGGCCGGCTGGGGATCCGCACCGTGGCTGCGGCGCGCGGTGTACAGGTCGAGCATGTGGAACAGCACGGGATTGAGCATGATCGACAGCAGCGCGCCGGCCAGGATCAGCGCTTGGCCGCGCTCGGGCAAGATCTTCAGATAGACGCCCAGGCTGGCGAGGATGAACGAGAACTCGCCGATCTGCGCCAGGCTGACGGCAATGGTCATGCCGGTCTGCCCCGAATGCCCGAAGGCGCGTACGATCCCCAGCGCCGCCAGCGACTTGCCGACCACGATGATAAACACCGTCGCCAGCACGCCCCAGGGGTCGTTCACCAGCACCATCGGGTCGAACAGCATGCCCACCGAAACGAAGAACAGCACGGCGAAGGCGTCGCGCAGCGGCAGCGATTCCTCGGCAGCGCGATGGCTGAATTCGGATTCCGCCAGCACCATGCCCGCGAAGAAGGCCCCCAGCGCAAACGACACGCCGAACAGCGCATAGGCGCCATAGGCCACGCCCAGCGCCGTTGCCAGCACGCCCAGTCGGAACATCTCGCGGTTGCCGGTCCAGACGATGCGCTCGAGCATCCACGGGATAAAGCGGCGGCCAATCACCAGCATCACCGCGACGAACGCCGCCACCTTGCCCAGCGTGGCGAAAATCGCCAGCACCACCTCGCCAGTGCCCGGGCCGGCGTCGCCCGAAGTCTCGCCCGCGCCGGCCAGCAGGCCCGCCATCGCCGGCAGCAGCACCAGTGCCAGCACCATCGCCAGGTCTTCGACGATCAGCCAGCCGACGGCAATGCGCCCCTGCGGCGATTCCACCAGGTTGCGTTCCTGCAGGGCCTTGAGCAGCACCACGGTGCTGGCCACCGACAGCGCCAGCCCGTACACCAGCCCCTGCCCCCAAGACCAGCCGAAGCCCCACGACACCAGCATGCCCATCAGCGTGGCGATGCCGATCTGCACCACCGCGCCCGGAATGGCGATGCGCTTGACCGCCATCAGGTCCTTGATCGAGAAATGCAGGCCCACGCCGAACATCAGCAGGATCACGCCCAGCTCGGCCAGTTCCGGCGCCAGCGCCTGGTCGGCGGTGTAACCGGGGGTATGCGGCCCCACCACAATGCCCGCGCACAGGTAACCGATCAACGGCGGCAGGCGCAGACGGCTGGCGACCGCGCCAAGGATAAAGGCCAGGACGATACCGCCGACGATGGTACTGATGAGCGGGGTGGCGTGATGCATGCGTGCGGGATTCCTCGTGTCAGGGGCTGAACGGCTAACCCGCTCCCTTGCCTGGCGAGTGGCACAGCGCATCCGGCGCGCACCAGCGTTCAGCGCGGGACAGTCGCCGCAACCATCGGCAGCAGCATCGGAACGGGGAAGAACGGGAGATGCCGCAGCGGCCCCGGACACGCCGGCGGCGCGTCACGGATCGGGGATGGCGATTGACATGCTGCCCCGCGAGCCAAGCCGCGGAGCCCCCCGAAAAGCGTACGACAGGAGTAATGTAACATGCCCGCCACGTCCGGGCGGTGCAGCCGGTCCACCAATGCGGCCCGGAAAAACAAAAACGGCGCCCAAAGGCGCCGTTCTGCTTGCAACTGGAGGCGGAGGTCGGAATCGAACCGGCGTACACGGCTTTGCAGGCCGCTGCATAACCACTCTGCCACCCCGCCAGGTGACGTGCTGCTGGATTGTATCCGCATTCAGCCGCGGTTGCCGCGGCGCTGCGATTCAACCCAAACAAAAAGGGAAGCGTGGCTTCCCTTTGGGGATTGGAGCGGGAGACGAGTCTCGAACTCGCGACCTCAACCTTGGCAAGGTTGCGCTCTACCAACTGAGCTACTCCCGCATACATCTTTTGCTGCCAGCCCCGCACCGCGATGACCACGCTGCCAAGACCTGATTTGACTTGGAGCGGGAGACGAGTCTCGAACTCGCGACCTCAACCTTGGCAAGGTTGCGCTCTACCAACTGAGCTACTCCCGCAGGGCACTACTAAAATCCAATTAAGGTGTTTTATGCCGCAAAACGCAGATATCTCACAACATCTTGCGCTAAACCCACCTTATCTCGCTGCTTTCGCTTGCGTCGTCAGCAACGAGAATGAGATTATGCAAAGAACTGCCCTCCCCGTCAACCACTTTTTCGATTTTCTTTTCATTTGGGCGCGCCTGCGCGCGCCACCACGTTGCTGCGTTCGCGGATCTGCGGCCATGCCAGCTTCATGTAGTAGATCATCGACCACAGCGTCAGCACCGCCGCCACGTAGATCATCCAGGTGCCGAGCAAATGGGCATCGAAGCCGAACAGGCGGTCGCTGAACAGCAGCAGCGGAATCGCCACCATCTGCACCGTGGTCTTGAGCTTGCCCAGGAAATTCACCGCGACGCTCTTGGAGGCGCCGATCTGCGCCATCCACTCGCGCAGCGCCGAAATGGTGATCTCGCGCCCGATGATGACCAGCGCGATCAGGTCGGTGACGCGGTCCAGCGCCAGCAGCGACAGCAGCGCCGCAGTCACCATCAACTTGTCGGCAACCGGGTCCAGGAACGCCCCGAACGACGAGGTCTGGTTCCACCGCCGCGCGAGGAAGCCGTCGAGCCAGTCGGTCACCGCGGCGATGATGAAGAACGCCGCCGCGGTCAGGTTCTTGGTGTGCATCGGCAGCCAGGCATCGGGCAGGTAAAAGACCCCCACCACCAGTGGAATCATGGCGACGCGAAGCCAGGTCAGCAGGATCGGGATATTGAAGGGCATGGAACTCGGACGGCGGGGGACGGTAACCAATCTTGCGATTGTCGCCGATTTCGGGGCCAATCGAGCATTTCCGGCGATCGGCGTGCCGGCCCGCCGCCGGCCACGGCGGCCGCGGTCAGTGCAGCTGCCGGTAGATTTCCTCGGCAAGGCCGCGCGAAATGCCCTCGACGCTGGCCAGTTCGTCGATGCTCGCGGCCATCACGCCGCGCAGGCCGCCGAAGCGGGTCAGCAGCTTCTGGCGACGGCGCGCGCCGATGCCCTCGATCTCTTCCAGCCGCGAGGTGGTGCGCGTCTTGGCGCGGCGCGCGCGCATGCCGGTGATGGCAAAGCGGTGCGCCTCGTCGCGGATCTGCGCCACCAGCATCAGCGCGGCGCTGCCCTGGCCTAGTTCCAGCGCGGGGCGGCCATCGGCGAACACCAGCGTCTCCAGCCCCACCTTGCGGCCCTCGCCCTTGGCCACGCCGACCAGCAGGCCGATATCCAGGCCCAGCTCCTCGAACACCTGCCGCGCCACCTCGACCTGGCCCTTGCCGCCGTCGATCAGCACGATCTGCGGCACCAGCGCCGCGGCTTCGCTGCCACCTTCCGTGCCGCCGTCTTCCTGGATCTGCTCGACCAGCTTCTGGTAGCGCCGCGTCAGCACCTGGCGCATCGCCGCGTAGTCGTCGCCCGGGATGATGTCCTGGATGTTATAGCGCCGGTATTCGCTGTTCTGCATGTCGTGGTGGTGGTACACCACGCACGACGCCTGCGTGGCCTCGCCGGCGGTATGGCTGATGTCGAAGCACTCGACGCGCAGCAGCGCCAGGTCTTCCAGGTCCAGCCCGATGGTTTCCGCCAGCGCGCGCGTGCGCGCTTCCTGGCTGCCCTGCTCGGCCAGGCGGCGCGACAGCGCCAGCGCCGCGCCCTGCTGCGCCATCTCCAGCCAGATCTTGCGCTGGCCCTGCGGCTGGCGCACCAGCGTGACCTTGCGCCCGGCATGCAGCGCCAGCGCCTCGAGCACCGCGCCGTCGTCCGGCACATGGCTGACCACGATGATGGGCGGCGCCGGCTGCTCCAGGTAGTGCTGCACCATGAAGGCCGACAGCACGCGCGTGGCGATGCGGTCCACCGTCAACGGCAGCGCGGCGGCCAGGGCGCCGGGCTCGTCGGCGCCATCTTCGGCGCGCTCGTCGGCGTCCTCGACGATCATCGCCGCTTCATCCGCATGGGCCGGGAAGTAGGCCTTGTCGCCCAGGTGGCGACCGCCGCGCACCATCGCCAGGTTGACGCAGGCGCGCCCGCCCTCGACCGCGACGGCCAGCACGTCGATGTCGCGCGCCTGCCCGCCCACCTCTTCCACCGCCTGGCGCTTGAGCACGGTCGACAGCGCCGCGATCTGGTCGCGCACCGCCGCCGCCTGCTCGAATTCCAGCCGCTCGGCGTGCTGCTCCATCTTGCCCTGCAGCCCCTCCAGCACCTCGGTCTGGCGACCTTGCAGGAAGCGGGCGGCGTTGGCCACGTCGCGCGCGTAGTCGTCCTCGCTGATGGCATTGACGCACGGCCCGGTGCAGCGGTGGATCTGGTGCAGCAGGCACGGCCGCGTGCGGTTGTTGAAGACGGTGTCCTCGCAGGTGCGCAGCTGGAACACCTTCTGCAGGATCTGCATGCTTTCGCGCACCGCATAAGCGCTCGGGAACGGGCCGAAGTACTGGTGCTTGCGGTCGGTGGCGCCGCGGTAGTACGCCATACGCGGGAAGCGGTGCCCGGTCAGCTTCAGGAACGGGTACGACTTGTCGTCGCGGAACAGGATGTTGTAGCGCGGCGCCAGCGCCTTGATCAGGTTGTTCTCGAGCAGCAGCGCCTCGGCCTCGGTGCGCACTACCGTGGTCTCGATGCGCGCGATGCGCGACACCATCATCGCAATGCGCGGCGACAGCTGGGTCTTGTTGAAGTAGCTCGCCACCCGCTTCTTCAGGTCGCGCGCCTTGCCCACGTAAAGCACGTTGCCGTGCGCGTCGAAATAGCGGTAGACGCCAGGCAAGCCGGGCAGGCGCGAGATGACAGGCCGCGCGTCGAAGGGCTCGGCCGGAGCCTCGGCCAGGGCTTCAGCGGGCGCTTCAGCCTGCGTTTCCGCTGGCGCAGCAGGCATCTCGGCGTGCGCCTCGACCGGTACCTCGTCGGCGGGTTTCGGGGAATCGGGTTGCTGGTCTGACATGTGGGGACGGTGACCGCTGCGGACCGGCGCGCGTCAATGCCGCGCGGCCTCTAAAATCGCAAGTTTAGAGCAATTCAACCGCGCGCCCCGCCGACCACCACCTCTCATGCCTATCCGTTCCTGGGACATCTTCTGCACCGTGATCGACAACTTCGGCGACATCGGCGTCTGCTGGCGGCTGGCCCGCCAGCTGGCGCAGGAGCACGGGCACGCGGTGCGGCTGTGGGTCGACGACCTGGCCAGCTTCGCCCGGCTGGCGCCGGAGCTGGACACAGCCGCCGCGGTCCAGCACCTCGCCGGCGTGGAAATCCGCCCCTGGCACCCGTCCGCCGCGGCCGGCGAAGCCGACGGCACCGCCGGCGCCATGCCGCACGATGCCGTCATCGAAGCCTTCGCCTGCCACCTGCCGCCGGCGTTCCTCGAGCGCATGGCGGCGCGCGCGCCCAAACCCGCGTGGATCAACCTGGAATACCTGAGCGCCGAAGCGTGGGTGCGTGAACATCATGCGATGCCCTCGCCCCATCCGCGCCTGCCGCTGGTCAAGCACTTCTTCTTTCCCGGCTTCGAACCCGGCACCGGCGGGCTGCTGCGTGAATCGATGCTGGGCGCGCAGCGCGCCGCGTTCCTGGACGGCGCGGCGGCGCAGGCATCACTGTGGCACCGGCTGGGCGTGACGCCGCTGACCGATGCGCTGCGCGTGAGCCTGTTCGCCTACCGCAACCCCGTGCTGCCGGCGCTGTTGGAGCAATGGCGCGACGGCAGCGAGGCCGTCCATTGCCTGGTGCCGGCCGGCCTGGCGGCCCGGCAAGTGGCGGAGTGGCTCGGCGCCTCGCTGGAGCCGCACCGGCCGGTCGCGCGCGGCAGCCTGTGCGTGCAGGCCACTCCCTTCGTGCGGCAGGAACACTATGACGAACTGCTGTGGGCCTGCGACCTCAATTTCGTGCGCGGCGAGGACTCCTTCGTGCGCGCGCAGTGGGCGGCGCGGCCGCTGGTCTGGCACATCTATCCGCAGGACGACGAGGCCCACCGGGTCAAGCTCGATGCCTGGCTGGACCTGTTCGCGCAGAGCGGCGTGGCACCGGACGCGGCGGCTGCGCTTGCCGATTTCTGGCACGCCTGGAACGGCTACGGCAATGCGCCCGACTGGCCACGCCTGCGGGCGCAGCTGCCGGCACTTGCGGCGATCGCGCCGCGCTGGGAGCGGCGCTTGCAGCATCCAGGCGACCTTGCCGCCAACCTGGTGGCGTTTTGCGAAAATCAGGTAAAATAACCGGTTGATCCAAATGGCGACCGGGCCGGAGAACCAGGGTCTTGCCGGGCGTGAACCACCACGCGGGGCAATGGCCTAAAGCAAGCTGGGCACGGGGTCGCGAGCGCGTGGATCCGGGCTCTCGCGGGCTTACCGCGGGCACGCCGGCAGCGCGCCTTCGCCATTCCAAATTCCTAGACTTTATTTTTCAGGAAATCAGTTCAGATGAAAATCGCACAGGAACTCCGCGTCGGTAACGTGTTCATGATCGGCGGCGATCCGATGGTCGTGCAGAAGGCCGAGTACAACAAGTCGGGCCGCAACGCCGCTGTGGTCAAGATGAAGTACAAGAACCTGCTGACGGACGCACCGGGCGAGTCAGTGTTCAAGGCCGACGACAAGTTCGAAGTGGTGGTGCTCGAGCGCCGCGAATGCACCTACTCGTACTTCGCTGACCCGATGTACGTGTTCATGGACGCCGACTACAACCAGTACGAAGTCGAGAAGGACAGCATGGGTGACTCGCTGAACTACCTCGAGGACGGCATGAACGTTGAAGTCGTGTTCTACAACGACAAGGCCATCTCGGTCGAAATGCCGACCACGCTGGTCCGCGAAATCGTCTACACCGAGCCGGCCGTCAAGGGCGACACCTCGTCGGGCAAGGTGCTCAAGGGCGCCAAGATCAACACCGGCTTCGAGCTGCAAGTGCCGCTGTTCTGCAACATCGGCGACAAGATCGAAATCGACACCCGCACCGGCGAATACCGCAGCCGCGCCAACTAAGGCGCTGGTCTGGCCCCGCTTCAACGCGGGGCGCGCAATAAAAAATGGCAGCCTCGGCTGCCATTTTTGTTTGCGCACGACGCGCGCCGCACGCGTTCAGGCGATCAGCTCGTGTTCCTTCAGCGTGCGCAGCGCGGCGCGGTACTCGCCCTCCTGCTGCAGCTTGTTCCAGTCCAGCGGCTTGCGACGCGCGAACAGCTTGCGGATGCGGCGCTGCGAGGGCTTGCCGATCTCGACGTCGAGCTCGCTCAGCAGCTGGTCGGCGCGCTCGGGGTGGTTGCAGATCAGCACCATGTCGCAGCCCGCGCCCAGCGCGGCGCGCGCGGCCTCGGTAACGGTGCCGGCGACGCTGGCGCCTTCCATGCTGAGGTCGTCGCTGAAGATCACGCCCTCGAAGCCCAGCTGCGCGCGCAGCACGTCCTGCAGCCAGTAGCGCGAGAAGCCGGCCGGGCTGGGATCGACCTTGGGATAGATCACGTGCGCCGGCATCACCGACGACAGCGACAGCCCCAGCCATTCATACGGACGCGCGTCCTGGCCCAGGATCTGGTCAAGCGTGCGTTCGTCGACCGGGATCGCCACGTGCGAATCCGCCTCGACGTAGCCGTGGCCGGGAAAGTGCTTGCCGCAGTTGCTCATGCCCGCCAGCAGCAGGCCATGGTTCAGGTGGCCGGCCAGCATCGACACCACGCGCGGATCGGCGTGGAAGGCGCGGTCGCCGATCACGGCGCTGCGGCCGTAGTCGAGGTCCAGCACCGGAGTGAAGCTCAGGTCGATGTCGCAGGCGCGCAGCTCGGCGGCCAGCACGTAGCCGCAGGCGACCGCCGCCTTGGTCGCGGCCAGCACGTCGCGTTCCCACAGTTCGCCCAGGCGGTGCATCGCCGGCAGGTGGGTGAAGCCATCGGTCTTGCAGCGCTGCACGCGACCGCCTTCATGGTCGATGCAGATCAGCACGTCGTCGCGCACCGCGCGGATCGCGCGGGTCAGCGCCTGCAGCTGCGCGCGAGATTCGAAATTGCGCGCGAACAGGATCACGCCGCCGGTAAGCGGATGCGCGATGCGGCGCGCATCTTCCGCGTCGAGCTGCTTGCCGACGACATCGAGGACCACCGGGCCCGGCCGCTTGCCGGAATTCTTCTTGGACATGGAAGGGGTTGGGTTCACAAGGCTGCAGGTTGAGACGCCGCCGCGCCGCTGCGCTCGGCAATGGCGAAGGCGACTGCATAATCATGTTCGTCACTGACACTGACCCGCACGACCAGCCCGCGTTCCGCCAGCCACGCGGCCAGCTCGCCATGGCATACCGCGGTGGGCTCGCCGGACGGCAGGTTCATCAGTTCCATCGCGCGCCACGTCATCGGCCAGCGCATGCCCAGGCCGATCGCCTTGGAGAACGCCTCCTTGGCCGCGAAGCGCGTCGCCAGGAACGCCAGGCCGCGCTTTTCCGAACGCGCCTTGCGGGCATGGTACTTGGCCAGCTCGTCGGGGCCCAGCACCTTTTCGGCGAAACGGCCGTTGGTGCGCGTCATCACGCCCTGCACGCGGGCGATCTGGATAATGTCGGTGCCGATGCCGTAAATCACGCCGGGGTGCTCGCGGCAGGATATTGCGTGCCCAGGCGCGCGGCCACCATGATCGCCTTCATCTCGCGCACCGCGTTCTCCCAGCCCGCGAATACCGCATGCGCGACGATGGCATGGCCGATGTTCAGCTCCTTGATGCCCGGCAGCGCCGCGATCGGCTGCACGTTGGTGTAGTGCAGCCCGTGGCCGGCATTGACCACCAGGCCATGCTTCTGGCCGGCATCGGCGCCGTCGGCGATACGGCGGAACTCGGTGGCCTGTTCGCCAGGAGTATGCGCGTCGGCATAGCGGCCGGTGTGCAGCTCGATCACTGGCGCGCCGCAGGCCGCGGCGGCGGCGATCTGGTCGGCCTCCGGATCGATGAACAGCGATACGCGGATGCCGGCGCCAGCCAGCTGCGCGCACGCCGCCTTCACCTGCTCGAAGCGGCCGGCCACGTCCAGCCCGCCCTCGGTGGTCACTTCTTCGCGGCGCTCCGGCACCAGGCACACGTCCTGCGGGCGGATCTCGCAGGCGATGTCGAGCATCTCCTGCGTGATCGCGCATTCCAGGTTCATGCGCGTGGCCAGCTGCGGGCGCAGCGCGCGCACGTCGGCATCGCGGATATGGCGCCGGTCTTCGCGCAGGTGCAGCGTGATCAGGTCGGCGCCGGCCTGCTCCGCCAGCAGCGCGGCGCGAATGGGATCGGGGTACACCGTGCCGCGCGCGTTGCGCAGCGTGGCCACGTGGTCGATATTGACGCCAAGGTCGATGACGCCCGGATTTGCGTGGAAGATCATGCGAGCAGGTGCAGGAGTAAGTCGGAGATTCTTGTCGGTCAGAGGTACTGCAGGTCGATCAGTATCTGGCGCGTCTTCAGCGGCGCGCCTTGCAAATAATAATGCAGCAGGAACCGCATCAGCGCGCGGCTTTGCGCGGCGGTCTGCGCGCGGCTGTAGTCGTCCTGCGCCATGTCCAGCAGGGTCTGGCCCGACACCACCGGCCACGTCGACGGATCGCTCGGCTGCGCGCGGCGCACGCCGCGCTCGGGCTGGTAGACGTAGTCGAGGCCCGGCAGCACCCGCTCGCCGGTGCTCAGGCACTGGTCGAACGCCACCGCGAAACCGGTTTCCTGCAGCAGCACGCGCTCGAAGCCGCGCAGCACCAGCCCGGCCGGCTCGCCATGCGCCAGTCGCGTCAGCGTCGACAGGTAATGGCGGAACAGCACCGGATGCGCGTCCTCGCGCGGGCAGAAGCGCATCAGCAGTTCGTTCAGGTAGAACGCCGACAGCAGCGCATCGCCGTCCAGCGGTGGCATGCCGCCGACCCACTCGGCCTTGGTCAGGGTCTTGACCTCGCCGCGGCCGCTCCATGACACCGAGACCGGATGGAAGTGCTGCAGCACCGCGCGCAGCGCCGAGTGCGGGCGCTTGGCACCCTTGGCCACCATCGACATGCGCCCATAGTCCCGCGTGAAGACGTCCAGGATCAGGCTGGTCTCGCGATAGGGCCAGGCGTGCAGCACGAAGCCGGGCTGCTCGGCCACGCGCGATTCGGGCCGCGCCGGCACGATGCGCATGGCGCGATCCATCATCGCGCGCGCGGCGGCGTCGGCCATGCCGGGCAGCGCGCCGCTGTCGAGCAGTTCGGCGGCCTCGTCGACCACGGGGTCGGCGCGCCGGGCCTTGGGCGCGGGCGCGCGCGCGATGTCAGCGGTCTTGCTCACGGGGCGCTCGCTGGGGGCTCGCTGTCGGGTTGGGCTCGGGACCGTTGCCGGGCTCACTCGTAGCCGTATGCGCGCAGGCCGGCTTCATTGTCGGCCCAGCCGCTCTTCACCTTGATCCACATTTCCAGGTAGACCTTGCCGTCGAACAGCTTTTCCATGTCCAGGCGCGCCTCGGTCGAGATCTGCTTGAGCTTGCTGCCCTTGTTGCCGATGATCATGGCCTTGTGCGCGTCGCGCTCGACCAGGATGGTGGCAAAGACGCGGCGCAGGCGGCCCTCAGTCTCGAACTTGTCGATGATCACGGTGCTGGTGTACGGCAGCTCGTCGCCGGTCCAGCGGAACACCTTCTCGCGGATGATTTCCGAAGCCAGGAAGCGCTCGCTGCGATCGGTCATGGCGTCGGCGTCGTACATCGGCTCGCCTTCCGGCAGGTAAGGCCGGATGATCTCGAACAGCCTTGCGATATGGTCACGGGTCTTGGCCGACATCGGCACCACTTCGCGGAACGGGAACAGCTGCCCCATCTTTTCCAGGAAGGGCATCATCACTTCCGAGCGGTTCTCGCCGATGCGGTCGAGCTTGTTGGTCACCAGCAGCACCGGCGTATTCTTCGGCAGCAGCGACAGCACCTTCTCGTCGTCGGCGCCGTAGTAGCCGGCCTCGACCACGAACAGCACCAGGTCCACCGACGACAGCGTGGACGTGACCGCGCGGTTCAGCGAACGGTTCAGCGCGCTGGCGTGGCGGGTCTGGAAGCCCGGCGTGTCGACGAACACATACTGCGCGTCATCGGTGGTCTGGATGCCGACGATGCGATGCCGCGTGGTCTGCGCCTTGCGCGAGGTGATGCTGATCTTCTGGCCGACCAGCGCGTTCATCAGCGTGGACTTGCCCACGTTGGGGCGGCCGACGATGGCCACGGTGCCGCAGCGGAACGCCGCGGCCGGGGTATCCGCCGCGTCTTGCTGCGGATGGGTAGATTCGGTCATTCCTTCAACCTGAGAGACAGCTGCGGATCCTGCGGCTGGGGTTGCTTGCGGGTCTTGCCGGTACGCTCGGCGCGGCTGCGCTTGAGCAGCTGCGGCACCAGCTTCTGGACTTCATCCAGCGCCAGCTTGGCGGCGGCCTGCTCGGCGGCGCGCCGCGACGCGCCGGTGCCGAACACCCGGACTTCCAGTTTAGGCACGGTGCACTCGACTTCAAACTGCTGGCTGTGCGCGGCACCGTGTGTGGCGATTACGTTATATTGCGGCAGGGCAATCTTGTGGCCCTGCAGGTATTCCTGCAGCAGGGTCTTGGCGTCCTTGCCCAGCGTGCGCGGATCGACCTGCTCCAGGATCGGGATATAGAGCTTGCGGATCAGCGCTCGCGCGGCGTCGAAGCCGGCGTCGAGGAACACCGCGCCGACGATGGCTTCGAGCGCATCGGCCAGGATCGACGGGCGGCGGAAACCGCCGCTCTTCAATTCGCCTTCGCCGAGGCGCAGGGTGTCGGACAACTGCAGCATCTGGGCGATTTCGTACAGCGCCTGCTGCTTGACCAGGTTGGCCCGCACCCTCGACAGGTCGCCCTCGTCGAGCTTGCCGAACATGCCATAAAGCATGTCGGCCACGGCGCAGTTGAGCACCGAGTCGCCGAGGAATTCCAGGCGTTCGTTGTGCTGGGCGCTGTGGCTGCGGTGCGTCAGCGCCTGTTGCAGCAATTCGGGCTTGCTGAATCGGTAGCCGAGTCGTTGCTGCAAGGCGTCGAGGTTCATATCAGTGCTGCGTTCCTGAATAGGTAATCAACAGGCTCAGGGGTCCGTAGACAGGCACCTCGGTGCGGTACGAGAAATCGACCGACTGGATGGTGCCGTTATCGTCTTCCCGGATCAGCAGGTCTTCGCCCTTGACCGCGGTAATGCGGTCGATGGCGGCCTGCTTCTCGAAGAATTCGACCACTTCACGTTTGTTGGCGGCGCGCTGCTTGGCATAGCCGGCGGCGCGCTTGACCGAAAAATATTCCACCAGGCTCGGGATCGCGCGCAGGGCCGGCAAGGCCACGCCGACCACGAACACCACAATCACCAGCAGCGTCCATACGGAAAATCCACCGGCGCCGCTCCGGCGCCATGCCGGATGGTTTCCTGCCCCCACCTTCCCAAATCGACCCATCGCGCCTGCCCTCGTTTTGTTGAGTGTTCTTGCGCCGCGGAGATGCTTATTTAAACGATCCCACGCGTCCGAAATTGCCCAGGTTCATCCAGATCACGAACGCCTTGCCGACGATGTTCTGGTCCGGCACGAAGCCCCAGTAACGGGAATCGAGGCTGTTGTCACGGTTGTCGCCCATGACGAAATAGTGACCTGCAGGTACCTTGCAAGTCACACCTTGTTGATTGTAGGTGCAGTTGTCCCGGTACGGAAAATCCGGATCCGCGCCGGCGATAAAGGCCGGGCGGTCGGCGTCGTTCAGGATGCCATGGTCGACGCTGCCCGGGAGCTTTTCGCGGAAATGACGCGAATAGGCCAGGCGCTCCTCGTCGAGGAAATCCGGCAGCGCGGCGTACTCGGCCGGCTTGCCGTTGATGGTCAGCCGCTTGTTGGCGTACTGCACCACATCGCCCGGCACGCCGATCACGCGCTTGATGTAGTCGAGCGACGGGTCCTTCGGGTAGCGGAACACCATCACGTCGCCGCGCTGGGGCTCGCCCATGTCCATGATCTTCTTGTTCACCACCGGCAGGCGGATGCCGTACTCGTACTTGTTGACGAGAATAAAGTCGCCGATCAGCAGCGTCGGGATCATCGAGCCGGACGGGATCTTGAACGGCTCGACCACGAACGAGCGCAGCACGAACACCGCCAGGATCACCGGGAAGAAGCTGGCCGAATATTCCAGCCACCACGGTTGGCGCAGCTTTTCTTCGGCCAGGCGCTTGCGCGTGGCGTCGGCATCGGCCGTGCCGAAGCTGCCTTGCAGGCGGCCCTGCTGCGAATCGAACTCGGCCAGCGCGAGCCGCGCCGAAGAGCGGCGCTGCCGCTCGAACACGAGCTTGTCGGCCACCCACGCCACGCCCGTGATCACCACCAGCACAAAAAGGATCAGTGCAAAATTCATGACGGCTTCTGGTTCTTGGAAATCCTGGTACAGCCTGTTCTGTCACCACGCCGGCAAGGCTGCCGGGCATGGCCCTGCCCCTGCCCTGCGCGCGGCAATTATTTGTCGTCGACTTGCAGGATGGCCAGGAAGGCCTCTTGCGGAATCTCGACGGTACCGACCTGCTTCATCCGCTTCTTGCCGGCCTTCTGCTTTTCCAGCAGCTTCTTCTTGCGCGAGATATCGCCGCCGTAGCACTTGGCCAGCACGTTCTTGCGCAGCGCCTTGACGTTTTCACGCGCGATGATATTCGAGCCGATCGCAGCCTGGATCGCCACGTCGTACATCTGGCGCGGAATGATCTCGCGCATCTTGGCGGCGACTTCGCGCCCGCGGTATTGCGAATTGGAGCGGTGCACGATCACCGACAGCGCATCGACCTTGTCGCTGTTGATCAGGATGTCGACCTTGACCACGTCGGACGGGCGATATTCCTTGAACTCGTAGTCCATCGACGCGTAACCGCGCGACACCGACTTCAGGCGGTCGAAGAAGTCCATCACGATTTCCGCCATCGGGATCTCGTAGGTCAGCTGCACCTGCTTGCCGTGGTAGCTCATGTTGATCTGCGAGCCGCGCTTCTGCGTGCACAGCGTGATCACCGAGCCGACATATTCCTGCGGCATATACAGGTTCACGGTAACGATCGGCTCCAGGATCGCCTCGATCTTGCTCGGGTCCGGCATCTTCGCCGGATTTTCCACGGTGACCGTGGTGCCGTCGCGCATCTCGACCTGGTACACCACCGTCGGCGCGGTCGTGATCAGGTCCATGTCGAACTCTCGCTCCAGCCGTTCCTGCACGATCTCCATGTGCAGCAGGCCCAGGAAGCCGCAGCGGAAGCCGAAGCCCAGCGCCTGCGACACTTCAGGCTCGAACATCAGCGAGGCGTCGTTGAGCCGCAGCTTTTCCAGCGACTCGCGCAGCGCCTCGTACTGGTTGGCTTCGACCGGATACAGGCCGGCGAACACCTGCGGCTTGACTTCCTTGAAGCCCGGCAGCGGCGCTTCGGCCTTGCGTTGCATGGTGGTGATGGTATCGCCCACCTTGGCCGCCTTCAGTTCCTTGATGCCGGCAATGACAAAGCCCACCTGCCCCGCGGTCAGCGCGTCGCGCTGGATCGACTTGGGCGTGAACACGCCCACCTGCTCGACCAGGTGCTGCGAGCCGGTGGCCATCAGCAGCACCTTGTCCTTGGGTCGCAGCGTGCCGTTGACCACGCGCACCAGCATCACCACGCCGACGTAGTTGTCAAACCACGAGTCGATGATCAGCGCCTGCAGCGGCGCGTCGGCATCGCCCTTGGGCGGCGGCACCTTGGCGATCAGCGCCTCGATCACGTCCTGCACGCCCTGGCCGGTCTTGGCCGAGCACGGCGTGGCATCCTGCGCGTCGATGCCGATGACGTCCTCGATCTCCTGGATTGCGTTGTCAGGGTCGGCCTGCGGCAGGTCGATCTTGTTCAGCACCGGCACCACTTCCACGCCCAGCTCGATTGCGGTGTAGCAGTTGGCCACGGTCTGGGCCTCGACGCCCTGCGAGGCGTCGACCACCAGCAGCGCGCCTTCGCAGGCGGACAGCGAGCGGCTGACTTCATAGCTGAAGTCCACGTGTCCCGGGGTGTCGATCAGGTTCAGGTTGTAGACCTGGCCGTCGCGCGCCTTGTAGCTCAGCGCGGCGGTCTGCGCCTTGATGGTGATGCCGCGCTCTTTTTCGATATCCATCGAATCGAGAACCTGCGCTTCCATCTCCCGATCCGACAGCCCTCCACAAAGCTGAATGATCCGGTCGGCCAGTGTGGACTTCCCATGGTCGATGTGGGCAATGATCGAGAAATTACGGATATGGTCCATCTAGTGTTCAGGAAGCGCCGGCTGAAAGCCCGGGCGACAACAAGCGTGAGCGGCCGGGCGCCGCGCGCCGCAAGGCGTGCGCGGGCGTACCGCGGGTTCGGGGGTGCAATTTTTGCGCCAATCCGCAATTTTACCGGATTTTCAATGACTTCCGGGTCGCCAAATGGTGACGTGGCGCGGATGCCGGCGGCGTTCAGCGCTCGGTGCGCGCTGCGCCATGTGAGGCAAGCCATACCCTTGTCGCCGTCTCGTCAAGGAAATAGTGACAAAGGGGCGCGGCATTCGCCGACGCGTCTGAGCGCAAGTCCGCCGGCGTGCCAGGCATCAGCACCGGTACCAGCTCGCCAAAGCGCGCCTCCAGCGCGGCATCGGCATCGACATCGACTTCATGCAGGATGAAAGAAAAATCGCGCCGGAGCGGCTCCAGCGCGACTTTCATGTCTTCGCAAAGATGGCAGTACGCCCGGCCGTACAGCGTCAGCGCGGGCGTGGCAGCCATCGCGGATCAACGCGCCGAGGCGGCGCCCGGTCGCAGCGTCAGCACCTGGGTGGCGTCGCCGCGCCGCACGAACACCGCGGCGATCCGGCTCTTGTCCAGGCCACGCACCAGTTCGTTGAACTGGCGCGCGTTGGTCACATCGGTGTCGCCCAGGCGCAGGATGATGTCGCCCGGACGGATGCCGGCACGCAACGCCGGGCCGTCGGCCACTTCGACTTCGACGCCGGACTTGAGCTTGAGCTCTTTCAGGCGCGTCTCGGACAGGTCGCTGACCACCAGGCCCAGCGCGTTGGGCTTGCCGGCCTGCGGCGCGCTGTCGTCCTTCGGCGTCGCCCCGCTGCGGGCTCGGGCCTTGCCATCCGGCTCCAGCTCGGTCACGGTGATGCTGACCTCGCGGGTCGCGCCTTTGCGCCACAGCTGCAGCGGCACGCGCGTGCCAGGCTTGGTCTCGCCGACCATGCGCGGCAGGTCCGAGGCGCGCTCGATATCGCGGCCGTTGAACTTCAGGATGATGTCGCCCGCCTCGATGCCGGCCTTTTCGGCAGGACCGCCCGGCTCGACGCTGCCGACCAGCGCGCCGCGCGCACGGCCCAGCCCCAGCGAATCGGCGACTTCCTTGGTGACATCGCCGATCGCCACGGCAATGCGGCCGCGCGTCACGCGCCCGGAGGACTTGAGCTGCTCCGACACCCGCATGGCCTCGTCGATCGGGATCGCGAACGAGATCCCCATGTAGCCGCCGCTGCGGCTGTAGATCTGCGAGTTGATGCCGATCACTTCGCCGCGCAGGTTGATCAGCGGACCGCCGGAATTGCCGGGATTGACCGCCACGTCGGTCTGGATGAACGGCAGGTAGTCGCCGGTGTCACGGCCCTTGGCCGAGACGATGCCGGCGGTCACGCTGTTGTCCAGCCCGAACGGCGAGCCGATCGCCAGCACCCACTCGCCGGCGCGGACCTTGTTGGAATCGCCCAGCGGCAGGCGCGGCAGCCCGCTGGCCTCGACCTTGAGCAGCGCCACGTCGGTGCGCTTGTCGGAGCCGATCAGCTTGGCCTTGAATTCGCGCTTGTCCGGCAGCGTCACGTAGATGGTTTCGGCGTCGGCGACCACGTGCGCGTTGGTCATCACATAGCCATCCTGGCTGATGATGAAGCCCGAGCCCACGCCGCGGCTCTGCTCTTCCTGCTGCGGCGGCTGGCCGCGGCGCGGCGGGGTGCCGGGTGCCGGGGCGCCGGGCATCGGCACGCCGAAGAAGCGGCGGAAGAACTCGGCCATCTCGTCGTCGCCACCCGGCACGCCGCGCTGGCGCACCAGTTCGGTGGTGCGGATATTGACCACGGCCGGGCTGGCCTTCTCCACCAGGTCGGTGAAGTCGGGCAGGTTGTAATTGGAAGCAGCGGCCTGGGCGTGGCTGACTTCGGCAACGGTCGGGCCGAGCAGCATCATGGCAGCCATGACCACGGCCCGCGCCAGGGCTGGAGATCTGAACATCATCGACAACTCCCGGGATTCAGCGAAAAGAAGAAAAACCGACTGGATGTGATCCCGTGGCGGGGGACCCCTGCGCTGGTTTCATAGAGCCGGCCCCGGACGGAATCCGGGCGCCGGCTGCACCGGCTCACGCTCAGTGTACCGTCTTGGGCGGACGGTACTCTACGGCCGTCGCAAACTGGCGCACGGTGCTCGCCGGCACCTCGCCCACCACGGTGATCCAGAAATCGGCAACCCGGCGCACCACGACCTGGGTTGCGCCGAGCGCGGCCACGCCTTCGCGGCGCGCGCGTTGCTCGGAAACCGGCTCAATGAAGACCGACAGGCCGGTCAGCCCGTCGCTGTAGACCACCTGCAGCACTTCGAACACCTGCCCGCGGGCATTGCCCGGGGTCGGCGCGCGCAGTTCGCCCAGCGGGCGGCGAACCTCGCGGATCTTGTGGAACCCCTTGAGCGGCACCGCGATCGTCCAACCCTCGTCGGCGATGCTGGTCGGCTGGTAGGTCACCTCATAGTGATTCCAGTTGCTGGAATTCTTGATCGCGCCAAGGATGCGCTGCTTCTCTGACGGGACGCCGATCTGCACCTGCGAGAACGCCACCTGCTCGAGCACCTTGCCGCCGTCGCCGATGGTCTGCGCGCGCATCAGCAGGCCGGAGTTCTTCTCCGCCCACAGGCGCACCGCATAGCGCGCGGCATCGTGCGGTTCCAGCGCAAAGACCTCGCACTCCATGCCGGCCACGCGCTCGGCGGGCATCTTGCGCATGTCGTACAGGTCCAGCACATCGTTCTTGTTGGTGGCGAGCAGCGCCGGGAAGCGGTCCTTGGCTTCCTGCTTTTCCACCACCACCAGCTTGGCTTCGGGGATCAGGCTATGGACCACGTCGTTCTGCCGCAGCACTTCGCGCGGCTTGCCGTCGAGGGTTTCCAGCCGCTCGTATTCGTTGTGGACGAGATCGCTGTAATGCTGGATGCGCGAGGCGTGCATGACGCTGCCGCGCTGATAGATCAGCGTGCCGACATAGTTCTCGCGCTGTGCGGCTTTATGGATCTTGTTGAGCCAGGCAGTGGCGTCGCGTCGGTTCAGCGTACTGTCCGCGGGCTGCGCGGTGGCCGCGGCAGCGCT
Source organism: Cupriavidus nantongensis (assembly GCF_041726985.1). Taxonomy (GTDB): domain Bacteria; phylum Pseudomonadota; class Gammaproteobacteria; order Burkholderiales; family Burkholderiaceae; genus Cupriavidus; species Cupriavidus nantongensis_A. The sequence continues at coordinate 2,245,934 of NZ_CP168303.1, forward strand.
CAGACACAAGGCCAGAAAAAAGGACCTACGCAGGGCCCTAATTCTCTGCGCGCCCGCTACATGGGCGGACGAACCTCCTTTGTGCATGTCCGGCATTATTCCTGCGTATTTTCCTGAGTGAAGTTTGCACCGTTGGCAACCGTGCGCATGGTCGGCACGAAAGCATCCGTTGCCACTGAAGTGCGATGCGCACGCAGGTATTCGTCCAGGCGCGGGTCGCGGATCATTTGCGGCGCGTCGCCGGCGACCGTCACGATGCCGGCGGCCTGGCCGGTGGCCGGCTGCTCGACACGGGCTACCACGGCGTCAGGCGTTCCGACCGTCGCCGGGCCGCGCATCTGCGGCACCACTACCCAGCTGACCGCGGCCACGGCGGCGGCGATCGCGGTGCCCGGCATCACGCGGCGCACCCACGACGGCCTGACCAGCAGACGATGGCGGGCGCTGGCCTGCGCCACCGCCGGCACCAGCACGTGCGGCTCGGCTTCCAGGCGCGCGGAGAAACGCGAGAGGAAATCGGCGGTGGGGCCAGCCTGCGTCAGGTCTTCGGACCGGAGCGCGTCGCCGATCAACTGGTATGTGCTCCAGTCGGAAAGGCCGGCCTCGCTCTTCGCGAGATCCAGCACGGCATCGACTTCGTGCGGCGCCAGTTCGCCATCCATCAATACGGAGATCTGCTCCGCTGCTTCCACTACATGAACCGACTGCTTATGAGCCTGACCCATTTCCCACCCCAAGACATTCCATTGAACACCGATAATCCCGTTACTGCTGTCGCTTATCGATGCAGGAATAGGCTGCAACGCTGGCCGCACGACATTCTTCTCTACCACCTGGACCGCCACTTACCACCGCTTGCCCTCTGCCGTTCCCAGCAGCGGGCGCAAGCGCTCGGCAATCGCCTCGCGCGCGCGGAAGATACGGGAGCGCACCGTGCCGATCGGGCATCCCATCGCTTCGGCGATTTCCTCGTAGCTGAGGCCCTCGATCTCGCGCAGCGTGATGGCGGTCCGCAATTCTTCCGGAAGTGCTTCCATTGCGCGGTTCACCGTCTCGGCGACCTGCCGCGTGTGGAGCATCGACTCCGGCGTATTGATATCCCTTAGTTGTTCACCGTCCGCAAAAGTTTCAGCCTCTTCCGCATCGATATCGCTGGACGCTTCCGGGCGGCGGCCCTGGGTGGCCAGGTAGTTCTTGGCGGTGTTGACGGCGATCCGGTACAACCACGTGTAGAAGGCCGATTCCCCGCGGAACTGGGGCAAGGCGCGGTATGCCTTGATGAAGGCATCCTGCGCCACATCCTCGACTTCAGCGGGATCCCTGACCAGGCGCGAAATCAGGCGAATGATCTTCCGATGGTATTTGGTCACCAGAAGTTCAAAGGCCCGCTTGTCGCCCTGCTGGACGCGTTCAACTAGGAGCTGATCGGCTTCGCGTTCGCTCACGTATGGCTCACCTGCAGTGTATCTCTTGGTTTGGTCGTCACGACAAACGTTGTATTTTACCTACGATTCTCAGCCCGCCCGGTGAAGCAACGCGCATCCTGTGACCGCAAGCTAACAAAATCGTTCCCTGTCCGGGCATCAGGTTGCACCCGCAGTGCAACTCGCGCGGACCGTCGCAGCCAGCGCGCCAGCTCGGGGCCGGCTGCCTGCCAGGGGAGAAGAATGACGCCGGGCATGGCCGGGCCGCCGGGAGCAAGGCACACCACCGTGGCGCCTCCGACTTGCCAGCACTGCTGCACGACGGCTTCGCGCCGCGCACCCCCCGGTGCTTCCAGCCAGAGTCGCAGGGGTCCTTCGGCGTCGGCGTCCTGCACGGCAGTACAGGTCCAGCGCAGGCCGCGCCACCATTCCGGCCACCCGCGCAGTGTCGCCACGGCGGCCAGCGCGAGGCCCATGCCCGCGGCGAGGTGCCACCACAGGAATCCGGCCTGGCTGCCGGCGATGGCGTCGGCCAGCGTCCGCGCCAGCAGCGCGAGCGCCAGCAATTCGCCGGCACAAAACACGAACAGGGCCCACCCAAGCGGGTGGACCCTGCCATGGCGCAGCCCCTTATGGAACCCCTTAAGGGCCCGCCTCAACCACGGATCAGGCGCGGCGGAAAACAAGCGTGCCGTTGGTGCCGCCGAAACCGAAGTTGTTCTTCACCGCCACGTCGATCTTCATCTCACGCGCCGTGTTGGCCACGTAGTCCAGGTCGCACTCGGGATCCTGGTTGTCGATGTTGATCGTCGGCGGCGAGACCTGGTGGTGCAGCGCCAGCACGGTGAAGACCGATTCCAGACCACCGGCGCCGCCCAGCAGGTGGCCGGTCATCGACTTGGTAGAGTTCACCACCATCTTGTAGGCCTGCTCGCCGAACGCCGCCTTGATCGCATCGGACTCGTTCTTGTCGCCCAGCGGCGTGGAGGTGCCGTGTGCGTTCAGGTAGTGCACCTGGTCGGTGTTGATGCCGGCATCCTTGAGCGCATTGACCATGCAGCGGCGCGGGCCGTCCATGTTCGGTGCGGTCATGTGGTAGGCGTCGCCGCTCATGCCGAAGCCGATCAGCTCGGCATAGATGCGGGCGCCGCGCGCCTTGGCCGATTCGTACTCTTCCAGCATCATCACGCCGGCGCCCTCGCCCAGCACGAAGCCGTCGCGGTCCTTGTCCCACGGACGCGAGGCCGCTGCCGGATCGTCGTTGCGCGTCGACAGCGCGCGCGCGGCAGCGAAGCCACCGATGCCCAGCGGCGACACGGTCGATTCGGCGCCGCCCGCCAGCATGGCGTCGGCATCGCCGGCCTGGATCAGGCGGGCGGCCAGGCCGATGCTGTGCAGGCCGGTCGTGCATGCCGTCACGGCGGCCAGGTTCGGGCCCTTGATGCCGTGGATGATCGACAGGTGGCCGGCGATCATGTTGATGATCGAGCCGGGCACGAAGAACGGCGAAATCCGGCGCGGACCGCGCTCGCTCAGCACGGCATGGGTATCCTCGATCATCGGCAGGCCGCCGATGCCCGAGCCGACCAGCACGCCGATGCGCTCGGCATTGGCTTCGGTCACTTCCAGGCCGCTGTCCTTCAGCGCCTGCGTCCCGGCCGCGATGCCGAAATGGATAAACGTATCCATGTTGCGGGCTTCCTTGGCCGGGATGTAGTCCTCGGCATTGAAACCCTTCACCTCGCCGGCGAAGTGCACGGACAGCGCGGAGTGATCGAATTTGGTGATGGTGGCGATGCCGGACTTGCCGGCTACCAGGTTGGCCCAGCCTTCGGCAACCGTGTTTCCGACCGGAGACACAAGGCCAAGCCCAGTGACGACGACGCGACGACGGCTCACTATGTTTTCCTACGGGTGCGTGAAACGGGAACGGAACGCGGAGTTGCCCGCCGCCGGCCCAGCTGGCCGCGCGGCGAAGCTCATTCCATTCTGCTTCTTCGAACAGACGAAAGCCACAGAAAACAGCAAGGCGCGGCCGCGACGGCCCGCCCACCTGCCTTCTGTGGCTCGGAATGCAGAGACGACGGGCTTAGGCCTTGACGTGCGCGGTGGCGTAGTCGATAGCCTGTTGCACGGTCGTGATCTTTTCGGCTTCCTCATCAGGAATTTCCATGCCGAATTCATCTTCCAACGCCATCACGAGTTCAACCGTGTCCAGCGAGTCCGCACCGAGATCGTTCACGAACGAGGATTCGTTCTTGATGTCTGCCTCGGCCACGCCAAGCTGCTCTGCCACGATTTTCTTGACGCGTTGTTCGATATTGTCCATGTAACCCTCCAGGGAAGTTCGACAAAAAGTGGGCGCATTTTAGCAGGTTTGGGACAACAGAAATGCTGCCTGCCAAGCTTTGCAAGAATCGCGCCCGATTGGTTCGGAAAACTACGACTTCCGGCAGCTTCTTCGGCCTTCTTGGCCGAAAAACCACGCCGGAAAACCATTAATTCATGTACATCCCGCCGTTCACATGCAGGGTGGTGCCGGTGATGTAGGCGGCTTGCGGACCGGCCAGGAAGGCGACCGCATTGGCGATATCCTCGGGCTGCCCGAGGCGGCCCAGCGGGATCTGCGTCTTGAGCGAAGCATGCTGCTCTTCGGACAGCGCCTTGGTCATGTCGGTATCGATAAAGCCCGGCGCGACGCAGTTGACGGTCACGTTGCGGCTGCCGATCTCGGCGGCCAGCGAGCGGGTCATGCCGGCCACGCCGGCCTTGGCCGCGGAGTAGTTCATCTGGCCGGGATTGCCGACCGAGCCCACCACCGAGGTGATGTTGATGATGCGGCCCTGGCGCGCCTTCATCATCGGGCGCAGCACCGCGCGCGACAGGCGGAACACCGAGGTCAGGTTGGTCTGGATCACGGCCAGCCAGTCCTCGTCCTTCATCCGCATCGCCAGCTGGTCCTGCGTGATGCCGGCGTTGTTGACCAGCACGCCGATGCTGCCGTGGCTCTTGACGATGTCGTCGATGAGCGCGTCGCAGGCAGCGGCGTCGTTGACGTTGAGCACGGCGCCCTTGCCCTTCAGGCCTTCGGCGCCGAGGTAGTCGGTGATGCCGGCCGCGCCGGCTTCGCTGGTGGCGGTGCCGATCACGGTGGCGCCCTGCCGGGCCAGTTCCAGCGCGATGGCGCGGCCGATGCCGCGCGAGGCGCCGGTGACCAGCGCAACCTGGTTGTCGAGTAGTTTGGTCATGCGGATGTCCTGTTGCTTACTTCAGCAGTGCCAGTGTGTCCTGCAGCGAGGCCGGATCGAAGATCGCGCCACCGCTCAGGTTGCCGTCGATGCGCTTGGTCATGCCGGCCAGCACCTTGCCCGGACCGCATTCGATCACGTGGGTGATGCCTTCGGCGGCCATCTTCTGCACGCACTCGACCCAGCGCACCGGCGCGGCGGCCTGGCGCACCAGCGCATCCTTGATCGCCTCCGGATCGTTGGCGATGGCGACGTCGACGTTGTTCACCAGCGGAATCGACGGAGTCGAAAAAGCCAGGCCGGCCATGCGCTCGCGCAGGCGGTCGGAGGCCGGCTTGAGCAGCGACGAGTGGAACGGCGCCGACACCGGCAGCGGCAGCGCGCGCTTGGCGCCCTTGGCCTTGGCGATTTCGCAGGCCTTCTCGACCGCGCCCTTGTGGCCGGCGATCACCACCTGCGACGGCGCGTTGAAGTTGACGGCTTCGACCACGCCGGCGGCCGATGCTTCGGCGCACGCAGCGCGCACGTCGTCATCGGACAGGCCGAGGATCGCGGCCATGCCGCCCTCGCCCACCGGCACGGCTTCCTGCATGGCTTGCGCGCGGAAACGCACCAGCGGCACCGCCTCGGCAAACGGAATCACGCCCGCGGCGACCAGCGCGGAGTATTCGCCCAGGCTGTGGCCAGCCACCAGTGCGGGCGCCGGGCCGCCGGCATCGAGCCAGGCCCGGTAGACAGCCACGGCGGCGGTCAGCATCACCGGCTGCGTATTGGTGGTCAGGTTCAGTTCTTCGGCAGGGCCTTCGGCGATCAGGCGGCCGAGATCCTGGCCGAGCGCGGCCGAGGCTTCTGCCACGGTGGCGCGCACCACGGCGTTGTCGGCGAAGGCATTGAGCATGCCGACCGACTGCGACCCCTGGCCGGGAAATACGAAAGCGAATTTCATCGGATGGAAACCCTAACAAGAAATCGGGAGCCGGCGCCGCGGCAGGCGTGCCTGCGTGGCACGCCCGGGCACCGGCCGCGTATTACATGCGCAGCAGCACCGCGCCCCAGGTGAAGCCGCCGCCCACGCCTTCCATCAGCACGGTGTGGCCCGGGCGGATGCGGCCGTCGCGCACGGCGACGTCCAGCGCCAGCGGGATCGAGGCGGCCGAGGTGTTGCCGTGCTCGTGCACGGTCGCGACCATGCGCTCGGCCGGCAGGCCGAGCTTCTTCGCCGTGCCCTGCATGATGCGGATATTGGCCTGGTGCGGAATCAGCCAGTCGACCTGGTCGGGCGCCACGCTTGCGGCCTCCATGGCTTCGCGCGCCACCTTGTCGAGCACGTTGACGGCGAGCTTGAACACCGCCTGGCCGTCCATGTGCAGGAACGGGTTGCCGGTGATGTTGCCGCCGGCGACGTTGCCCGGCACGCACAGGATGTCGACATGGCTGCCGTCCGAATGCATGGCGCTGGACAGGATGCCCGGCTCGTCGGACGCCGACAGCACCACCGCGCCGGCACCGTCGCCGAACAGCACGCAGGTAGTGCGGTCGTTGAAGTCGAGGATGCGCGAGAACACTTCGGTGCCGATCACCAGCACATTGCGGTGCGAGCCGCTGCGGATGAACTTGTCGGCGGTGGCCAGCGCGTACACAAAGCCGGAACACACCGCCTGCAGGTCGAAAGCCGGGCAGTGGTTGGTGATGCCCAGCTTTTCCTGCACGATGCAGGCCGTGCTGGGGAATACGAAGTCCGGCGTCGAGGTGGCGACGATGATCAGGTCGATGTCCTGGCGGTCGATGCCGGCGGCCTCGATGGCCTGCTCGGCGGCCTTGACCGCCAGCGTGCTGCTGGTCACATCGGGCTCGGCCCAGTGGCGCGCCGAGATGCCGCTGCGCGAGACGATCCACTCGTCGCTGGTCTCGATACCTTTCTCGGCAAGCTGCGTGGCCAGCTCATGGTTGGTCACGCGCCGCGGAGGCAGGTAGCTCCCGGTACCGATGATTTTTGCGTACTTGGTCATGTATTGTCGGATCGTATGGCCCGCCGGCACGCTCGACCGGCGCGCGTGGCGTTCAGGCGACGTGGGTGCTGGGATGCGCGCCAGGCGCCTCTGTCTCCGGGGCGGGCTGGGCACCGCCTGCGGCGCTGGATTTATCGGCAAAGGCCCGGGTGATGCGGGCGATCACGCCATTCTTGGCGGCATCATACCCGCGTTTGATGGCCCACTCAAAAGAATGGGCATCGGCCGAGCCGTGGCTCTTGATCACCAGCCCGCGCAGGCCCAGCAGCGACGCGCCGTTGTAGCGCGCCGGGTCGAGCCGCTTGGCCAGGCGCGACAGCACCGGCATGGCGACCGCGGCCAGCAGCTTGGTGAACCACGAGCGGGTGAATTCTTCCTTGATCATGCTGCCGATCATCTTGGCCAGGCCCTCGGTGCTCTTGAGCGCCACATTCCCGACGAAGCCGTCGCAGACCACGATGTCGGTGGTGCCCTTGAAGATGTCGTTGCCTTCCACGTTGCCGTAGAAATTCAGCTCCGAGGCACGCAGCAGTTCGCCGGCGCGCTTGACCACCTCATTGCCCTTGATGACCTCCTCGCCGATGTTCAGCAGGCCCACCGTGGGGTGTTCCTTGTGGTCGACGACGGCCACCATGGCCTCGGCCATGCGCGCGAACTGCAGCAGGTGCTCGGGCTCGCAGTCGGCGTTGGCGCCGAGGTCCAGCACCGTGGTGCCCCAGCCCTGCTCGTTGGGAATGGTGGTGGCGATGGCCGGCCGCTCGATGCCTTCGAGCGTCTTCAGCACGTAGCGCGATACCGCCATCAGCGCGCCGGTGTTGCCGGCGGAGATGCAGGCGCCGGCCAGGCCTTCCTTGACCTGGGTGACGGCAACGCGCATCGAGGAGTCGCGCTTCTTGCGCAGTGCCACCTCGACCGGGTCATCCATGGTGATGACCTCGGTGGCCTCGACGATGCTGACGCGCGGATGGTCCAGCGCGTGCAGCTTCTTCAGCTGCGCCCGGATGGCGTCGGGCAAGCCGACCAGCACCATCTCGGCATCGTCGTGGCGGGAAAGAAAACTGATCGCCGCGGGCACCGTCACGGAGACTCCGTGATCGCCGCCCATGCAGTCGATAGCGATTTTGATCGTCATTGTTCCTGGTACGGATAGCGCGGCGGCGCACGCCACGCCCGGCGGGAATCCCGAGCGCCCAACAAAAAAGCGGCAACGATCTTGCCGCTTTTTTGTGTCTGACCGATTATTGTCCGACCCACAGGCATGCGCGAGCGAGACGCAACGTCACGCCTAGCGAAGCTATCAGTCGTTCTTGGTCTTGATGACCTTGCGACCACGGTAGTAGCCGTTCGGGCTCACGTGGTGGCGCAGGTGGGTTTCGCCGGTGGTCGGCTCGACGGCCAGCGGCGCGGCCGACAGGTGGTCGTGCGAACGGTGCATGCCGCGCTTGGACGGCGACTTCTTGTTCTGTTGAACAGCCATGATGACTCCTTCGAGAATTTTTCAATATTAACACACGCATCCCGCCCAAGGCGTAGCCGGGGCCCGGCCGGATGCTTCAGATTCACCTGCAAGACCCAGCAGGCCGCGCGCTGCGGCTTCAGTGCCGGGTCTTCAGGCCGGCCAGCGCCGCGAAGGGCGAAGGCCGCTTTTCTTCCTCAGGCTCAGCTTCAGGCTGGGCCTCGCCGTCCGATCCGGTCACGAGGCTTTCGTGCACCGTCGGGCAGACGTCATGCTTGGGTGCCACCGGCAACGCCAGCAGCACTTCATCTTCTATCAGTTCCAGCAGCGAGAACCGCTTCGAGCCGGCGATCACGTCGACTTCGTCGTCGTCCATCGGCGCGGCGTCGGCCGCCTCTTCGCTTGCCACCACCTCGAAACGTGTCGCCGTATCGATCGGCTGGGCATAGGGCGCCAGGCAGCGCTGGCAATCCAGCCACATCCTGCCCTGCACCGTCACGTCGAGGAACAGCCGCTGCGCCACCGGGGCGCCGGGCTCGGCCGCCTCTTCGCGCACGAAGCCGGTGGCCGTATAGGCGAAGGTCTCATCGGGTGCCGAGGCTGGCGCTTGCGCGGCGGTCTCGGCTAAGATGCGCGGCAAATCCCGCACCGCCACGTCGCCGGCCAGGCTTTCACCCTTTCGGCACATGGCGAAGAGGTCAAGCGCGCGCAGGTCGATCGGCTGGGTCATGTGCGTGGCTCCTGTCGCAATACAATGACGGGTTCGCCACATTCCTCGCCTGACGGACTGCGGGCCGCGCACATTGGCGGCACAGCGCCCGGGTGCGGATGCGGCAAAACGCGCGATTATACGGTGTAAACCTTTCCGAGGTCAAAGGCCTTGCTTACGAAGCCACACGGCTTCTGCTCCGATTCTATTACTTATGTTTCCAGACCCACGCCCGCGGCTGATCCTCGGCTCCGGCTCGCCCTACCGCCGCGAACTGCTGGAGCGGCTGCGCATTCCGTTTGAAGTCGCCGTGCCGGACATCGACGAAACCCCGCTGGCCGGCGAAGCCCCCGAGGCCACGGCGCTGCGGCTGTCGCAACGCAAGGCCGAGGCCATCGCGGCGCGCCACCCCGGCGCGCTGGTGATCGGCTCCGACCAGGTGCTGACGCTGGACGGCGCCCAAATGGGCAAGCCGGGAACGCACGACAACGCCGTGGCGCAGCTGCGCCGCATGCGCGGGCGCACCGCGACCTTTCACTCGGCACTGTGCCTGCTGGATTCCCGTACGGGGGCCGCGCAGCTGGCCGACGTGCAAACCCGCGTGACGATGCGTGACCTCAGCGACGCCGAAATCGAGACCTACCTGCAGCTGGAGCGCCCCTACGACGTGGCCGGCAGCGCCAAGTCCGAGGGACTCGGCATCGCGCTGCTGGCACGGGTCGAGTCCGACGATCCCACCGCGCTGGTCGGCCTGCCACTGATCGCGCTGACCGGCATGCTGCGCCAGGCCGGCTACCCTCTCCTTTCCGCATGATCCGCATCCACCGCACCTACCCACGATGAGCGGCACCCTCTACCTGATCCCCAATACCCTCGGCAAGCGCGACGAAGCCGACCCGCTGGCCGACGTGATCCCGGCGGGCGTGCAGCAGGTCGCGGCCGGGCTGGACTACCTCGTCGCCGAGAACGCCAAGACCGCGCGCGCCTTCCTGAAAAAGCTGGGCGAAACCACGCCGCTGGCGCGCCCGATCCAGCAAATCGACATCCAGGAACTGAATGTCAATACGCGCGCCGACGCCCTCGCGGCACTGCTGGCACCGCTGCAGGCCGGCCGCGACGGCGGCCTGCTGTCGGAAGCGGGCGTGCCGGCGGTGGCCGACCCGGGCGCCGACCTGGTGCGGCTGGCGCATGCGCGCGGCATCCGCGTGCGGCCGATGGTGGGGCCCAGTTCGATCCTGCTGGCGGTGATGGGCTCGGGCCTGAACGGCCAGAGCTTTGCCTTCAACGGCTACCTGCCAGTCGATGCCAACGAGCGCGCGCAGCGGCTGCGCGAACTGGAACAGCGCTCGCGCAAGGCCAGCCAGACCCAGGTCTTCATCGAAACCCCGTACCGCAACGGCGCGCTGCTGGAGGCCATGCGACAACATTGCGCCGGCACCACGCTGCTGTCCGTGGCGGTGGACCTGACCCTGCCCGGCGAGACCATCGTCACGCTGCCGCTGTCGGACTGGCGCCCCGAGCGGATCGCGCTGCACAAGCGCCCGGCGATCTTCTCGCTGCTCGCCCTCTAGGGCAAACACTGGACGGAAATGACAAGGGGGGCGCTTGCCCCCCCTTGTTCACTCGCTGCCGCGCCAGGCTTCAGCGCATGCCCTGCATGCCGGTGCTCCACAGCATGGTCTTCATCGCCGCGGTGCCCACGGCCGCGCCGAAGCGCTTGGCCACGCGCTCGGCGATGTTCTCCTTGACCGTGTAGTCGACGATGTCCTCGGCCTTGAACAGGTCGCGCGCCACGTATTCGGCGCTGCCCAGGCCGTCGGCCAGCCCCAGCGCGACGCTGCGCTCGCCCGACCAGAACAGGCCGGAGAACAGTTCCGGGTCGTCCTTGAGCCGGTCGCCGCGGCCTTCCTTGACCACGTCGATGAACTGCTGGTGGATCTGCTTGAGCATGGCTTCGGCAAAGTCCTTCTGCTTCGGCACCTGCGGCGAGAACGGGTCGAGCATGCCCTTGTTGGCGCCCGAGGTGTAGAGCCGGCGCTCCACGCCCAGCTTGTCCATCAACCCGGTAAAGCCGAAGCCATCCATCAGCACGCCGATCGAGCCAACGATGCTGGCCTTGTCGACATAAATCTTGTCCGCCGCCGCCGCCACGTAATAGCCGCCGGAAGCACAGATTTCCTCGACCACCACATACAGCGGCTTGGACGGGTAGAGGCCGCGCAGCCGGTGGATTTCGTCGTTGATGATGCCTGCCTGCACGGGCGAGCCGCCGGGCGAATTGATCTTCAGGATCACGCCGGCGGCATTGCTGTCGGCAAAGGCCGCCTGCAGCGAGGCGTTGATCGCTTCGGCGCTTGCCGGCGTGCCGGCGGCGATTTCACCCTCCAGCGTGACCATCGCGGTGTGGCGACCTGAAGCGCTGATGGCGCCATCGCCCTTGAAGTCGAACACCGCGAACAGGATCAACGCCAGCAGGCCCAGGGTCACCAGCCGGAAAAAGATGCGCCAGCGCCGCGCCGCGCGCTGCTCGCGCAGCGAGGCGGTCAGCACTTTTTCCAGCACGTCCCGTTCCCAGCCTCCGCTCGCCTGTCCGCCCACCTGTCCGCCGCCGCTGGCGCCGGCGAGGCGCGCCTTGCGCTCGCGCGCTTCGCGCCGCGCGGCATCATCGCCCGCGCGGAGTTCGTCTTCCAGCGGGAAATCGGCACGCGGCGCGGTCACCAGGCGCTCCGACTCGGACTCGGGCACGCGGGCCGGCCCGCCCTCTCCGGCGGGCTTGCGCGGGTCCGGCTGCCCCGGTTCGTTGGTGTCGTCCGAAGGCGGTTTCTGTTGTTCTGTCATGCAACTCGCTCGTGGAAATCCATTCAGGCGCCGCCGGAAGCCTCGGCCGCGCGGTACGGGGCCCGCGGCAGCCAGTAGACCTGGCCGTCGCGTTCTTCGACCTGCAGCTTGGCCAGCGCGGCCCCGCGGCAAGGGCCGCCGACGCACTCGCCGCTATCCGGCGCGTACACCGCGCCATGAGTGGCGCACATCAAGTATAGGCCCGAGGCATCGAAGAACCGGCCCTCCTGCCAGTCCAGCTCCATCGGCACGTGCGCGCACTGGTTCAGGTAGGCATGGGCAACGCCGTCGAAACGCACCACAAAGGCGCCGATCTCGCGCCGGTCGAGCGCCACCGAGAAGCGCACGCCAAGTCCGCCCTCCTGCAATGCATCGGCGTCGCACAGCCGCACCGGCGCGTGGCCGGAGGTGGCCTCAGGCATGGGCCAGCAGCCACTCGGTCAGGTCGCTGATTGAACTGGCGCAGTGCACCGGCGCCATGGCGCGCAGCGACTCGGCCGGATGCGCCCCGTAACAGACCCCCAGGCCCTTGGCACCGGCGTTGGCCGCCATCTGCAGGTCATGGGTGGTGTCGCCGATCATCACCGTGCGCTCCACGTCCTGGCCCAGCTCGCGCGTCAGCTCGTGCAGCATGGCCGGGTGCGGCTTGGAGAAGGTCTCGTCGGCACAGCGCGTGGCGTCGAACAGCGCGGTCAGGCCGCTGGCCGCGAGCGCGCGCTGCAAGCCGACGCGGGTCTTGCCGGTGGCCACGCCGAGAAAATAGTGTTCCGCGCGCAACGTCTCGAGCATTTCGCGCACGCCGTCGAACAGCACCAGATCGGCGTCGCGGGTCAGGAAATGGTAGCGGTAGCGCTCGGCCAGCCGCGGGTAGTCGGCGGGATCCAGCGTCGGCACCGCGTATGACAGCGCATCCTTCAGGCCCAGCCCGATGACGTGGCTGGCGGCGCTGTCGTCCGGCACCGGCAGGCCCAGGTCCCGGCTGGCAAGCTGGATGCACTTGGCGATGGTCGGGGTCGAGTCCATCAGCGTCCCGTCCCAGTCGAAAACGATCAGGTCAAATTGTTGCCTGGCCATGGAAGTCCTTGTGGCGTTTGAGGCACTACCCTACTCCGGGGCGTGCAGTTCGCGCAATTGTTGCAGGAATCCGACGCAGTCGTCGGGCAGGGGCGCCTCCACGGACAGCGGCTCGCCGGTGGCCGGGTGGATAAACACCAGCCGGTGCGCGTGCAGGAACATGCGTTTGATGCCCGGCCGGGCGCCGGAACGCGCCAGCGACTTGTTCAGCGAGAAATCGCCGTATTTTTCGTCGCCGACGATGGGAAAGCCCGAGTGTGCCAGGTGGACGCGGATCTGGTGCGTGCGGCCGGTCTTCAGTTCGGCCTCCAGCAGCGTGAAGCCGTGGAAGGCCTCGATCCGGTTGAACACGGTATGCGAGGCCAGCCCGTCTGCCTGGACCCGCACCCGCCGCTCCCCGTCCGGCGTGCTGTATTTATATAGCGCCAGCTTCACGTGCTGGCGAGCGTTGAGAAATTCGCCGGCGACGCAGGCGAAGTAACGCTTGTCCATGGTGTTGCCGCGAATCTGCTCATGCAGGTGGACCAGTGCCGTGCGCTTCTTTGCCAGCACCAGGATGCCGGAAGTCTCGCGGTCCAACCGGTGCACCAGTTCGAGGAACTTGGCCTGCGGGCGCGACCGGCGCAGCTGCTCGATCACCCCGAAGGCGACGCCGGAGCCGCCATGCACGGCGACGCCGGCCGGTTTGTTGATGACCAGCAGGTGCGCGTCTTCGAACAACACCGGGAATTCCCCGGCCGGCACGGGAGCCGCGCCGGGTTGCGCCGTATTCGCCACACGCATCGGCGGGATCCGCACCACATCGCCCGACTGGAGACGATAAGTGGCGTCGATACGTCCCTTATTGACCCGAACCTCGCCCGAACGCAGCACCCGGTAAATATGGCTCTTGGGTACCCCCTTGGCGACCTTCAGCAGGAAGTTGTCGATGCGCTGGCCTTCGGAGCCTTCGTCAATCGTGACATACGCCACCTGTGGGCTGGCCGGCGCAGCTTCGGCAGCCTTTTCAATTTGATGGCGTAACTCATTCATTTTCAATATAATTTCCTCGCTGTTCCGGCTCGTGGCCGGCAGCGCAAGACCTGTGTAAGCGATGGATCTTCGAGTTTTATTCGATTTTTCGCATTCTACACTTGGGTTGCCGTCGACCCCGCCCGTCTCCCGCAATTCGCGTTACGCCAAGCGCCAGACGGGCAAATGGCAGCAAAAAGCAGCACGCACGGTGCCGCCGGCATGCAGGAAGTCGCCCAAAGGTGGCTTCGGCACGGGCAGGCGGTGACGTGGGAACTGAGTGTTCAGGTAAAACAGAATTTAAAGGCGGATGCCGCAGCCGGCATCCGCTTCGGTGAGAGAAGTCCCGCCCGCACCGGGAAACGGTGCCGGCCGGCAGGTTGACCTGCCGCCTGACTGGAAGTTACCGGCGCCCGGTCGCAGAACTCCAAGAAGTAGTAGGTGCGCCCGCCAGGAGAAGTCAGGCAGCAACGGCAACCATGCCGTGTCCGAAAAATTTGCTCTTTGACGCGTCTAGGCCTTCCGCGGCCGGCCGCGATGCCGCCGGTGCTGGTTGCGCCGGCGCCCAGCATCGCCTCCGGCACGGGAATGCGCCGGATGTCTGCGCAAGAGCAGCCTCCGGTGTTCTCTCCTGCCCTGCGGTCGTTACCCCGACGTCATCGCTCTCTTTCACCCGCGCCCAGCCGCTCGCATGTCTTGCGCAGCGGCGCTTTCCGGCAATTCTCGCGCCTCGCTCGCTCCCTCGCGTGCTCCATGGATCGCCGCGGACACCGCCCAGACGGTGCCACCCGCGACACTGGAGTGAGGTATTGCGATGAAACGCATGCTGTTCAACGCGACGCAACAGGAAGAATTGCGCGTCGCCATCGTCGACGGTCAGAAGCTGATCGATATCGACATCGAGACTGCCGGGCGCGAACAGCGCAAGGGCAACATCTACAAGGGTGTCATCACCCGCATCGAACCTTCGCTGGAAGCCTGCTTCGTCAATTACGGCGAAGAGCGCCACGGCTTCCTGCCGTTCAAGGAAGTCGCGCGCGCCTTCTTCAAGGAAGGCATCGACGTGCGCAACGCGCGCATCCAGGACGCGCTGCATGAAGGCCAGGAACTGATCGTCCAGGTCGAGAAGGAAGAGCGCGGCAACAAGGGCGCGGCCCTGACCACCTTCATCTCGCTGGCCGGTCGCTACCTGGTGCTGATGCCGAACAACCCGCGCGGCGGCGGCGTGTCGCGCCGCATCGAGGGCGAAGACCGCCAGGAACTGCGCGAGACCATGGCGCAGCTGACCGTGCCGGAAGGCATGAGCATCATCGCCCGCACCGCTGGCATCGGCCGCTCGGCCGAGGAACTGCAGTGGGACCTGAACTACCTGCTGCAACTGTGGAAGGCCATCGACGGCGCCGCCGGCGACAACAAGGCGCCGCTGCTGATCTACCTGGAATCCAGCCTGGTGATCCGCGCCATCCGCGACTACTTCCAGCCGGATATCGGCGAGATCCTCATCGACACCGACGAGATCTACGAACAGGCCCGCGCCTTCATGAGCGTGGTGATGCCTGACAACATGAACCGCGTGAAGAAGTACCGGGATGATGTGCCCCTGTTCTCGCGCTTCCAGATCGAACACCAGATCGAATCGGCCTACTCGCGCATGGTGATGCTGCCGTCGGGCGGCGCCATCGTGATCGACCACACCGAGGCGCTGGTCTCGGTGGACGTGAACTCGGCCCGCGCCACCAAGGGCGCCGACATCGAAGAAACCGCGCTGCGCACCAACCTCGAGGCCGCCGACGAGATCGCCCGCCAGCTGCGCCTGCGCGACCTGGGCGGCCTGATCGTGATCGACTTCATCGACATGGAGTCGGGCAAGGCGCAGAAGGACGTGGAGACGCGCCTGAAGGACGCGCTGCGCCACGACCGCGCGCGCGTGCAGATGGGCAAGATCAGCCGCTTCGGCCTGATGGAACTGTCGCGCCAGCGCCTGCGCCCGTCGCTGTCCGAGGGCTCGCACATCACCTGCCCGCGCTGCAACGGCACCGGCCATATCCGCGATACCGAATCGTCCGCCCTGCAGGTGCTGCGCATCATCCAGGAAGAGGCGATGAAGGAAAACACCGCCGCCATCCACTGCCAGGTGCCGGTGGAGGTCGCCGCCTTCCTGCTGAACGAGAAGCGCCAGGAAATCAACCTGATCGAGCTGCGCTTCAAGGTCAACGTGCTGCTGATCCCGAACAAGCACCTGGAAACGCCGCACTACAAGCTGGAGCGCCTGCGCCACGACGATCCGCGCCTGGAGGACAGCACCGCCAGCTACAAGATGGCCGAGGCCGCCGCCAAGGAACTGGAAGCCGACACCAGCTACAGCAGCCGCCGCAAGGAAGAAGCCAAGCCGCGCCAGGAAGCCGCGGTCAAGGGCATCACGCCCGAGCAGCCCGCGCCGGTCTCGGTGCCGCGCCCCGAGCGCGCGCCGCGCCCGGAAGCCGCTCCGGTGGCACCGCCCGTGCCGGCCACCAAGCCGGTGGAGGCCGGCGGCTTTATCGCCTGGCTGAAGGGCCTGTTCGGTGCCCGTCCGGCCACGCCGCCGGTGGTGGAGCCGGCCAAGCCGGCCGCCGCCGCGGAAACCCGCAGCGCCGATGGCCGTCGTGAGCGCGGTCAGCGTGGCGAAGGCCGCGGCCAGCGTGGCGAGCGCGCCGAACGTGGCGAACGCACCGAGCGCGCTGAGCGTGGCGAGCGCCAGGGCCGGGGCCAGCGCGGTGAACGTGGCGAGCGCGGCGAACGCACCGAACGCGCCGAGCGTGGCGAACGCCAGGCCGCCGAGCGCGGTGAGCAGCGCGGTGAGCAGCGCGAAGGCCGGGGCGAACGCCAGGGCCGCCAGCCGCGCCAGCAAGGTGAAGGCCAGGCGACGCCGGCCGTGGCGCGCCAGGCCGAGGCCGTGCCCGCCGAGCGTGCCCAGGGCGAACGCGCCGAGGCACGCCAGGAAGGCCGCCGCGACCGCAACCAGGAACGCCGCGAGCGCCAGCGCGAACGGCAGCGCGAGCGCACCGAACTGCGCGAAGCCGAAGCCGGTGAAGCGCCGCAGCCGGAAGCCATCGCTGCCGCCCAGGCCCTGGGCGTGCTGCCGCAGGCCCTGACCGAAGACACCCAGGCCCGCGCCGAACTGCCGGAAGGCGCCGAAGGTGTCGCCGAAAGCGCGGAGACCGCCGAGGGCGAGGAACGCCGCCGCCGCAACCGCCGTGGCCGCAACCGCTATCGCCGCGAACGCGACGAGTCGGTGCAAGGCGTGGCAGGTGAAGGCGAAGGCACCGCCGCCGAAGATTTTGCCCCGGCCAGCGCCGAAGCCGGCGCGCCGGCCGAGCCCGCGCCGCAGGTGCCCGTAGCCGCGCAACCCGCACCCCAAGCCGTCGAAGCCGTCCGCATCGCGGTGCCGGCAGAGGTGACGCCGGCACCGGCGGCGGAAGCCACCCCGGCGGTCCAGCCGGTGGTCGCGCAAGCTGCCGAACCTGCCGAAGCCGTCACGCCGGTGGCCGTGGCGGTGACCGAGGCCATTGCCGCGGAGGCCGTCTCCGAGCCTGCGCTCAGCGCGGCGGTCGAAACCGCTACGCCGGTCGTGCCGGCCGCTGCCCCCGCCGCGGCACCCGCACCGGAGCCCGTGGCGGCACCGGTCGCGGCAACCGCTCCGGCGGCCGAGCCGGTCGCTTCGGTCCCGGCCCCGGCCCCGGCTACGGTCCCTGCAGCAGCGCCGGCGTCGCTGGAAAACCTGGAGCCGATGCTGGCCACCGCCGGCCTGCAATGGGTCCATACCGACAGCGACAAGCTGCGCTCGGCCCAGGAAGCCGCCGCCCGCATCGTGCCCGCCCCGCGCGTGCCGCGCGAGCGCAAGCCGCTGCCGCCGCTGCCCCAGGGCCCGATGATCCTGGTGGAAACCGGCAGCCGCGAAGTGCAGATGGCATCGCAGCAGTAAGGCACGCCGCTGCGCTGCAGCCACAGCAAGAAGGGGACGGCCTGGCCGTCCCCTTTTTTTCATGGGCGACGGGCGCGTGGCAATCCCTGTGAATCCCCGTCATCACCGCGGGATGCGGATGCCCCGCCCCGGCCTCGGCTAGAATGGCAGCAGAATGCATCCGGCCCCCGAGCACCCGCGCCACATCGCTTCTTGCGTTACCGTGCCGCTCCCCGGAAGCCGTGCCACCCACAGGCCATGACCGAATCCGTCATCCCGATTTTCGACCTGCGCGACCATCGCTACCGTTCGATGACGCCCAGCATTCCCGGCAACCTGGTTGCGCCGACCGGCCTGGTGGCCGACCGCCGCGGCCGGCCGCTGCACGACCTGCGTATTTCGGTGACGGACCGCTGCAATTTCCGCTGCGTCTACTGCATGCCGAAGGAAGTGTTCGACAAGGACTACACCTTCCTGCCGCATTCCGAACTGCTGAGCTTCGAGGAGATCGAGCGCACCGCGCGCCTGTTCATTGCCCACGGCGTCGAGAAGATCCGCCTGACCGGCGGCGAGCCGCTGCTGCGCAAGAACATCGAGCACCTGGTGGAGATGCTGGCGAAGATCGAAACCGTGTCGGGCAAGCCGCTGGACCTGACCCTGACCACCAACGCCTCGCTGCTGGCGCGCAAGGCGCGCGCGCTGCGCGACGCGGGCCTGACGCGGGTCAGCGTCAGCCTGGACGCGATCGACGATGCCACCTTCCGCCGCATGAATGACGTCGACTTCGCCGTCGCCGACGTGCTGCGCGGCATCGAGACCGCGCAGGCCGTGGGGCTGGCGCCGATCAAGGTCAACATGGTGGTCAAGCGCGGCACCAACGACCAGGAAATCGTGCCGATGGCGCGCCACTTCCGCCACAGCGGCATCATCCTCCGCTTCATCGAGTTCATGGACGTCGGCGCGAGCAACCACTGGCAGATGGATGAAGTGCTGCCGTCGGCCGAAGTGGTGAAGCGCATCGACGCCGAATTCCCGCTCGAGCCGGTGCAGGCCAACTATGCCGGCGAAACCGCCGAACGCTGGCGCTACCGCGACGGCGCCGGCGAGGTCGGCGTGATCTCCAGCGTCACCCATGCCTTCTGCGGCGACTGCAGCCGCATCCGCTTGTCCACCGAAGGCCGGCTCTACCTGTGCCTGTTCGCCACCGAGGGCTTCGACCTGCGCGCGCTGCTGCGCGGCGGCTACAGCGACCTGGAAATCTCCAACGCGATCGCTCAGGTATGGCAGGGCCGCACCGACAACTATTCCGAGCAGCGCAGCGACCCGGCAGTGCGCGCCAGGCGCGCCGAGCGCAAGATCGAGATGTCCTATATCGGCGGCTGACCCCGCCCCACAACTACTCCATGATTGCACGCGACGACATCACCGGCCTGATCCTCGCAGGCGGCAGGGGCAGCCGCATGGGCGGCACCGACAAGGGCCTGCAGCCGCTGCAGGGCACGCCGATGGCCATGCACACGATGATGCGGCTGACGCCCCAGGTGGGCGGACTGATGATCAACGCCAACCGCAACCTGGCCGCCTATGAGTCCTTCGGCGTGCCGGTCTACACCGACAGCGTGCCAGATTTCGCCGGCCCGCTGGCCGGGATGCTGGCCGGCCTGGAACAATGCGCGACCCCGTGGATGGTGACGGCACCCTGCGATTCGCCGTTCCTGCCGACCGACCTGGTGGCACGGCTGGCACAGGCGATCGAGGCCGAGGGCGCCGAGCTGGCGATTCCGGTGACGCTGGACCAGGACGGCCGGCGCCAGACCCAGCCGGTGTTCTGCCTGATGCCGGTCAGTGCGCTCGACAGCCTGGTGGCTTATCTTTCCGGGGGCGGCCGCAAGATCGAGACCTGGGCCGCCTCGCACCGGCTGGCCGAAGTGCTGTTCGACGACGCCGCGGCCTTTGCCAATATCAACACCCTGGACGAACTGCGCGCGCACGAAACGCGCTGAATCCTGCCACCGCCGACCGCCGAGCCGCCATGCCATCGCTGCAATCCGTCATTTCCTGCCTGTCCGACTACGATCCCACCGCGCTGCCGGTAGACCACGCCAACCGCATCATCGGCGAGGTGGTCGAGCCGGTGCGCGGCATCGAGCAGTTGCCGATCCGCAGTGCGCTGGACCGGGTGCTGGCCGAGGACATCGTCTCGACCATCGACGTGCCGGCGCATGACAACTCGGCGATGGATGGCTATGCCTTCCACGGTGCGGCCCTGGCCGCGGCGCAGACCGACACGGTCGAGCTCGAGGTGATCGGCAGCGCGCTGGCCGGCGGCGCCGGCGCGCTGGCCCCGACCGCGGTGCAGGCGGTGCGCATCATGACCGGCGCGGTGATGCCGGCCGGCTGCGATACGGTGGTGCCACAGGAGTTTGTCGAAACCGTCGCCGACGGCGCGCGCATCCGCTTTGCCGCGGACTGCGTCCGCATCGGCGACAACCGGCGCCTGCGCGGCGAGGACCTGGCCCGTGGCCAGGCCGCGCTGCAGGCCGGACGCATCCTGCAGCCGGCCAACCTCGGCCTGCTGGCGTCGCTGGGCGTGGCCGAGGTGCGCGTGCGCAGGCGCCTGCGCGTGGCGTTCTTCTCCACCGGCGACGAACTGCGCTCGATCGGCGAGCCGCTCGACCCGGGCTGTGTCTACGACTCCAACCGCTACACGCTGCATGGCATGCTGCGCCGGATGAACGTGGACCTGCTCGACATGGGCGTGGTGCGCGACGATCCCGAGTCGCTCGAAGCCGCTTTCCGCACTGCCTGCGAGAGCGCCGACGCGGTCATCACCTCCGGCGGGGTCTCGGTCGGCGAGGCCGACTACACCAAGCAGATCATGGCGCGCCTGGGCGATGTCACGTTCTGGAAGATCGCCATGCGCCCGGGCCGGCCGATGGCCTTCGGGCGCATCCAGGCCGACGGCGCGGGCGCGCACTCGGCCCTGCTGTTCGGCCTGCCCGGCAATCCGGTGGCGGTGATGGTGACCTTCTACCATTTCGTGCGTGCGGCGCTGCACCGGCTGATGGGCGCGACGGTGCCGCCGCTGCCGCTGCTGCGCGTGCGCAGCGCGCAGGCGATCCGCAAGAAGCCGGGGCGCACCGAGTACCAGCGCGGCATCCTGGCGCGCGCTGGCGACGGCGAGTGGGAAGTGCGCATCACCGGCCAGCAGGGCTCGGGCGTGCTGCGCTCGATGAGCGAGGCCAACTGCTTTATCGTGCTCGGCCACGCGCAGGATTCGGTCAAGGCGGGCGACGCGGTCGAGGTGATGTTGTTCGACGGGCTGGTTTGACCGGCACGGCGGGAGCTGCGCGCAACCATTCGCTACACGATCGTAGCAATGTGTCGTTTTTGTGCTGCACATTTGCCGCCGCGGCACCGTTGCCGCCGCGCTTTCGGCTGCCCCGCGGCCGCCGGGCTATGCTTGGCATCGGCCAATCGCTACACTTGGCGCACGATTCAGAAACATTCGAGTATCCCCCGTCATGAATCAGGAGATTGCGTACCTCCACCCCGTCAAGACCGCCCGCGCGCTGGTGCTGGTCTACCTTTGCTTCTCCCTGCCGATCGTGTCGCTCGGCCTGTTCGTCACCTTCGTCCGCTATGGTGACCTGCCGGCGATCACGGTCTTCAGCGCGATCATTCTCAATGCGCTGATCGGCTTTGGCCTGCTGTGGCTGGCCTGCAAGGCCTACAACTGGGTGGCTGCCCGCTTCGGCGGCATCGAGGTCCACGTGCGCGAGCTGTCTCCCGAAGAAGACCGCTGAACGGCACACTGCCAGTCGCGGCCGGGCGCTACGCCGGCCGCCTTTCCAGCTCTCCCCGCCTGCCCTGCCGCGCGCTCAGGCCTGGCTGTTTTCCGCGTTATTGGTATTTTCCGGCGTGCCATCCGCCGCAGCTTCCAGGCCGAGGCCAAGCAGCTGCTGCGCGGCTTCACCCGGCAGCGCTTCCACCGTGCGCAGCTTGCGCGCCATCTGACGCGTGCGCACTTCCGCCTGCTCGATATTGCGCGCGGCACGCTCTAGGGTATCGCGGGTCTTGGCCAGCACGTCGCCGAACTTGCCGAATTCGGTCTTGACCGCGCCCAGCACTTCCCACACTTCGCTCGAGCGCTTTTCCAACGCCAGCGTGCGGAAGCCCATCTGCAGGCTGTTCAGCAGCGCGGTCAGCGTGGTGGGACCGGCCACGGTCACGCGATAGTCGCGCTGCAGCTGGTCGGTCAGGCCGGGACGGCGCAGCACCTCGGCATAAAGCCCTTCGGTCGGCAGGAACAGGATGGCAAAGTCCGTGGTCTGCGGCGGCGCCAGGTATTTTTCGGCGATAGTCTGGGCCTCGCGCCGCAGTGCCGTTTCCAGTTCGCGGCCGAACGCCAGTACGCCGTCGGGATCGCCGCGTTCCTGCGCGTCGACCAGCCGCTCGTACTGTTCCTTGGGAAACTTGGCGTCGACTGGCAGCCAGACCGGCGCAGGATCCGCGCCCGCCGCCTTGCCGGGCAGGCGGATGGCAAACTCCACGCGCGCGCCCGAGTTGCGCACAGTCTCGACATTCTTGCCGTACTGCTCCGGCGTCAGCATCTGCTCGAGCAGCATCTCCAGCTGCACCTCACCCCAGGTGCCGCGCGACTTCACGTTGGTCAGCACCTTCTTCAGGTCGCCCACGCCCTGCGCCAGCACCTGCATTTCGCCCAGGCCGCGATGCACCTGCTCGAGGCGGTCCGACACCAGCCGGAACGATTCCCCCAGGCGCTGCTCCAGCGTCGCGTGCAGCTTCTCGTCGACGGTACGGCGCATTTCCTCAAGCTTGGCGGCGTTGTTGGCCTCGATGTCCTGCAGCTTCTGCTCCAGCGTGGCGCGGACCTCGGCCAGGCGCCGCTCGTTGCCCTCGGACAGTTGCGCCAGCTGTTGCTGCAGGCCGTCGCCGAAGCGGCGCAGCGTGTCGGCCTGCTCGTCGCGCGCCTGCTGCGACTGCAGCATCAGGTGCTGGCGCACCTGCTCCAGTTGCTGGGTGTTGGTCTCGGTCAGCTTGGCCAGCTGCTGCGCGAAGGTGTCGATCTGGTTGTTCTGCAGCGTGGCGATGCCGGTCAGCTGCGACGACAGCGCCTGCTGGAAGCGCAGCATCTGCTGCGCCGACTCGCCGCGGCTGCCGCGCGCGGCCTCGGCCACCTCGGTGCGCACCTCGCGCTCCAGCCGTTCCATGCCGCGTGCCTGCTCCAGCCGCATCTCGTCGAGCTGCCGCGCCATGCCGGCGCCGGATGACCCGGCCTGCTGGCGCAGCAACACGATGACCAGCAGCACGACCGCGAGCAGCGCCGCGGCCAGCGTCAGGAACGGAATCAGGGTCATGCGAAAACCTCAGCGGCGATGCGCCATCACTTCAGGGTTGATCACGGTGGGCGGATGGCCGGCCTGCGGGCCCTGGTCGAGCGCCGCGATCAGGTTGTCGGCCGCGAGCATGGCCATGGCGCGGCGGGTTTTCTCGGACGCGCTGGCGATATGCGGCGTCAGCACGACGTTGGACACCGTCAGCAGGTCCGGATGGACGGCCGGCTCGCCTTCGAACACATCCAGTCCGGCGCCGAAGATGCGCTTGTCGCGCAGCGCCTGCGCCAGCGCGGCATCGTCGACGATGCCGCCGCGCGCCAGGTTCACCAGCGTCGCGGTGGGCTTCATCAGCGCCAGCTCGGCGGCGCCGATGGCGTGGTGGCTCTGCGGACCGTACGGCAGCACCAGCAGCAGGTGATCGGACTGGCGCAGCAGGTCTTCCTTGCTGACATAGTGGGCGTTGAGCGCGCGCTCGGTCTCGGCCGGCAGCTGGCTGCGGTTGTGGTACAGCACATTCATGCCAAACCCGCCCGCACGCCGCGCCAGCGCCTGGCCGATGCGGCCCATGCCCAGGATGCCCAGCGTGCTGCCGTACAGGTCCATGCCGACCAGCATGTCGTAGCTCCAGCGCTGCCACTTGCCCGCGCGCAGGTAGTGCTCGGCCTCGGTGACGCGGCGCGCGGTTGCCATCAGCAGGGCCCAGCCGAAATCGGCGGTGGTCTCCGTCAGCACATCGGGCGTATTGGTGGCGACGATGCCCGCGGCAGTCAGCGCCGGCAGGTCCAGGTTGTTGTAGCCGACCGCCATGTTGCACACCGCGCGCAACGCCGGCAGCCCGGCAATGACGCCGGCGTCGATGCGGTCGGCGGCATTGGCCAGCACGCCGGCCTTGCCAGCCAGCCGCGCCTTCAGCGCCGCGGCGTCGAGCACCGCGTCCTGCTGGTTGTCGTCGACATCGAAATACTGCGCCAGGTGCGCGATGACTTCGGGATAGATGGCGCGGGTGACCAGGACGGACGGCTTCATGGCATCAGATATGGAAGAAGAGGAAAGTCATGATGACGAACAGCGGCAGCAGGAAAATGCCCGAATACAACATGTAGCCGAAGAAGCTCGGCATGCGCACGCCGCGGTTCTCGGCGATGGCCTTGACCATCAGGTTGGGCGCATTGCCAATATAGGTGTTGGCGCCCATGAACACCGCGCCGGCCGAGATCGCGGCCAGCGTCGAGGCATCGCGCGTCATCAGCGTGGCGGGGTCGCCACCGGCGGTATTGAAGAACACCAGGTAGGTCGGCGCGTTGTCGAGGAAGGAGGACAGCACGCCGGTCGCCCAGAAATACATGCTGTCGACCGGCTGGCCGTTGGCGTCGCTGACCGCGCGGATCACCCCCGAGAAGGCGCCGTCGGTACCCGCCTTCAGCATGGCGATGACCGGGATGATGGTCAGGAAGATGCCGGCGAACAGCTTGCCCACCTCGAGGATGGGTTCCCAGTTGAACTCATTGCCCACGCGCGCCGCCCGCGGTGTGACCAGCATCGACACCACCGCCACCACCACCAGCAGGGCGTCGCGCACCGCGGCCTGCAGTGGCACCTCGGTGCCCAGGATGTCGAACGAGATCCCCGGCTTCCACAGCCCGCTCATCAGCACCAGGCTGACCACCGCCAGCAGCAGCACGAAGTTGAACTTGCCTTCGATGGCGATGCCGCCCGAATCCGGGGTGGGATCGACCGACAGTTGCTCTTCCTTGTTGCGGTAGTAGTGCCGGTCAACCAGGTAGAACACCAGCAGCAACACCGCGCAGATAAAGAGCGTTTCCGGGAAGATGTTGCGCAGGGTCCAGAAGAAATCGACGCCCTTCAGGAAGCCCAGGAACAGCGGCGGGTCGCCCAGCGGCGTCAGCGAGCCGCCGGCGTTGGCCACCAGGAAGATAAAGAACACCACCACGTGCGCCACGTGGCGGCGGTTGTCATTGGCGCGCAGCAGCGGCCGGATCAGCAGCATGGCCGCGCCGGTGGTGCCCATGAAGCTGGCCAGGAACGTGCCCAGCGCCAGGATGCCGGTATTGAGCCCCGGCGTGCCGTGCAGGTTGCCGCGCACGCAGATGCCGCCGGCAACGATATAGAGCGTGGTGATCAGCGCGATGAACGGAATGTACTCGGCCAGCAGCGCGTGCACGGTGCTGACGGCGGCGGCATGCGCGCCGAACACGAACGCGAAGGGCAGCAGGAACAGCAGTCCCCAGCCGGCGGCAATCTTGCCGTAGTGGTGGTGCCAGAACTTCGGCCCCAGCAGCGGCCACAGCGCGATCGACAGCAGGATGCCGGCAAAGGGCAGGCCCCACAGCGGCGACAGCGACGCCCCGTCGAGATCGGCGGCATGGCCGGCGGCGGGAAAGGCGGCCAGCATGGCCAGCAGTGGCAACAGCACGGGGGCACGTCGCATCAGGCAGGATCTCCTCGAACAATGCAGCGGTCATGGCGCGCGCGGCGCGATGCCAAAGCGCGCGGGCAAGCCTGCAAGTGTAATGCAAGGCCCTGCCGCGATCCCCCTTGCGGCGTGCATTTTCGGATTGCGGCGCGCCGGTTCCGCGCCACGCGGATCAGGCCGCGTCGACCAGGATCACATGCACGCGGTACGGGCCGTGCGCGCCCAGCACGATGGT
Source organism: Cupriavidus nantongensis (assembly GCF_041726985.1). GTDB lineage: Bacteria > Pseudomonadota > Gammaproteobacteria > Burkholderiales > Burkholderiaceae > Cupriavidus > Cupriavidus nantongensis_A. The sequence goes on from NZ_CP168303.1 coordinate 2,271,672, forward strand.
CTGCTCGATATCGCCGGTGCGCGACGGACCGCTGATGATGTTGGTGGCGCGCGGCAGCTCGCCGCGCTCGCTGCGCACCAGCGCAAACGCATCTTCCAGGCCGGCGACGATGCGCGAGCGCGGCACCACCGCGACATGGGTCTCGGGCAGCAGCGCGGCCGAGGCGAAGGTGGCCGGCCCGGACAGCAGCATCAGGGAGCCGGTCTCGGCAATCGCGCAGAAGCAGCCGGTGATGCCGACCAGGTCGCCATGCTCGCGGTCGGCGACGGCATCGCGCACCGGCGGGCGGCACTCCACCGTCAGCCCTGCGTCCTGCCACGGCAACGGCCCGAATTCATCCCACGCGACCGCGCGGCGCACCAGGCCCAGGCTGTCGAGATATCGCCCCGTGGAGGCGGGCACGTCGGCCAGGGTCGCGACGCGGTCCACGGTTGAGGCCATGCGCTGCGCCTGCGCCAGGAAGGCTTCTGCCAGGTCGGGCGCGGCGGCCGGACGCGGCCCCTGCGGGTGACGGGCCAGGTAATCGGCAACGGCGCCGCGCTCCCCCGCGCTCGGCCGGGCCGTCCTGCCCTGGGCGGCTCGGATGCGGGCAAAGATGCGGTCGCGGGCGTCGTTGGTTTCCATGGGGCCTGGCTGGGATGGCAATGCGCAAAGGCGCGATGCGGCGATTATAGGGTCGATCCAGCGGCACGCTGCAGGTCGATACAGCGGCGCGCCGAGTGGAAGCTTGCTACGCGGCGGGCTGCACCGAATACACCTGGCGCAGGTAGGCCAGGTACCCGGGATCGTCGCACATGGTCTTTTCCGGCGTGTCCGACAGCTTGGCCACCGGCTGCCCGTTACAGCGCACCATCTTCAGCACGATCTGCAGCGGCGTGTAGCCCAGGTCGTTGGTCAGGTTGGTGCCGACGCCGAATGCCAGCCGGCAACGGCCGTGGAAGCGCTGGTACAGCTCGATCACGCGCGGGATGTCGAGGCTGTCGCTGAAGATCAGCGTCTTGGTGCGCGGGTCGACGCGGTTGGCGGCATAGTGGGCCACCATGCGCTCGCCCCACAGCACCGGATCGCCGGAATCGTGGCGCACGCCGTCAAAGAGCTTGCAGAAATACAGGTCGAAGTCGCGCAGGAAGGCGTCGAAGCCATAGGTATCCGACAGCGCGATGCCCAGGTCGCCGCGGTATTCGCGCGCCCAGCGCTCCAGCGCAAACACCTGCGAATCCCGCAGGCGGGGTCCCAGCGCCTGGCAGGCCTGCAGGTATTCATGCGCCATCGTGCCCAGCGGCACCATATTGTGCAGGCGCGCGAAGTGGACATTGCTGGTGCCCGCCAGCTGCGGGCCCAGCAGGCGCCGCATGGTCAGCAGCACCTCTTCCTGCCAGTCGCGCGAGAAGCGCCGGCGCGTGCCGTAGTCGGCGATCACGCAGTCGCCCAGTTCGGGTGTCTTCAGCAGGGCCAGCTTGGTTTCCAGCCGGCGGCGGCCTTCGGCCAGGTCGGCCTGGGGCTGGGTGCGGCGGAAATAGACTTCATTGACGATGGCCAGCACCGGCACCTCGAACAGGATGGTGTGCAGCCACGGACCGATAATGGAAATCTCGATCTCGCCGTTGCCCTGCGGCGACGGGCGCACCGAGACATATTTCTCGTTCAGGTGGAACAGCCCGAGAAAATCGACGAAATCGCTCTTGATGAAGCGCAGGCCGCGCAGGTAGGCCAGCTCTTCCTCGGTGAAGCGAAGCTGGCACAGGTGCGCCACCTCGGCGCGGATCTCGTCGATATATGGGGTCAGATCGATGCCCGCGTTGCGGCACTTGAAGCGGTATTCCACTTGCGCCTGCGGGAACTGATGCAGCACCACCTGCATCATCGTGAATTTGTACAGGTCGGTGTCGAGCAGAGACTGGATGATCATAGCGGGCCAGACGGCGATGCCGGGTCAGAACGCCATGCTACCTGAAGTCTGTGCGCTGCCGGCTGGCCGGGTGCTGCCGCGCGCATGCCGGGGACCAGACAAAGGCGCCAGCCGGCCACCATGCGTTAAATCAAAAGTACATAAAGAAATAAGAAAACTATCTGATCCGGCTATATAGACCGGCTATCCTTGCCAGAAGGCTCGGCTACAATATCGGTTTCCAAAAGGCCTCGGCCGGCGCTCGCCCAGCCCATGCTGCCCTGCGGCACGCGGGCACTTCCATGTGATGGATGCGGCGCGTCTCGCCGGCAAGAAGCGGCCCCACAGTTTCCCATTAAAAGCCGACCCGTTTTCCTGGAACCGAAATGACTCACGTTGTCACCGAATCCTGCATCCGTTGCCGCTACACAGACTGCGTTGACGTGTGTCCGGTCGATTGTTTCCGCGAAGGCCCGAACTTCCTCGCCATCGACCCGGATGAGTGCATCGACTGCGCCGTGTGCGTGGCCGAATGCCCGGTGAACGCCATTTACGCCGAGGAAGACGTGCCGGGCGACCAGCAGCAGTTCATCGAGCTGAACGCCGAGCTGGCCCGCAACTGGCCCTCCATCACCAAGACCAAGGCCCCGCTGGCCGAGGCCGAGGAATGGAAGGACGCCACCGACAAGCTGCAGTACCTGGAGCGCTGAGCGCACCGGGCAGCAAAGAAAGCCGTCCCCACGCGCTTTCCGCAATGCCGGGCACCCGCGTGCCCAACCAACGTATCAGGACGAATATGGACTTGAGCATTCCAAATCCCGTTGCCGACACGACCAGGCAGGTCGAGGGCGGCAGCCCCGCAGGCGGCCAGCCGCTGGAAATCGACGCGCTGATCGTCGGTGCCGGTCCGGTAGGTCTGTTCCAGGTGTTCGAACTGGGCCTGCTCGAAATCAAGGCCCACGTCATCGATTCCCTGAAGGTCGTTGGCGGCCAGTGCGTCGAGCTGTATCCGGACAAGCCCATCTACGACATCCCCGCCGTGCCCAGCTGCACCGGCCAGGAACTGACCGACAACCTGCTCAAGCAGATCGAGCCGTTCGAGCCCACCTTCCACCTGGGCCAGGAAGTCTCCGTGGTCGAGCGCCGTGAAGACGGCCGCTTCTTCGTCGAGACCTCGCTCGGCACGCGCTTCATCACCAAGACCATCTTCATTGCCGCCGGCGTGGGCTCGTTCCAGCCGCGCACGCTGAAGGTCGATGGCATCGACAAGTTCGACGGCAAGCAGCTGTTCTACCGCGTCAAGGATCCGAGCCGCTTCCACGGCCGCAACCTGGTGATCGTCGGCGGCGGCGACTCGGCGCTGGACTGGACCCTGGACCTGGTCGGCAAGGCTGAGTCGGTGGTGATGATCCACCGCCGCGACGGCTTCCGCGCCGCGCCGGCGTCGGTCGCCAAGATGAAGGAACTGTGCGAGCAGATGGAAATGCAGTTCCTGGTTGGCCAGATCAGCGGCTATGAAGAGAAGGACGGCGTGCTCACCGAGATCAAGGTGTCCGGCGCCGACGGCGTGACCCGCCGCCTGCCGCTCGACGACCTGCTGGTGTTCTTCGGGCTGTCGCCCAAGCTGGGTCCGATCGCCGAATGGGGCCTGGACCTGGAGCGCAAGCAGATCAAGGTGGACACGGAGAAATTCCAGACCAATATCCCAGGCATCTTCGCGGTCGGCGATATCAACACCTACCCCGGCAAGAAAAAGCTGATCCTGTCGGGCTTCCACGAGGCCGCGCTGGCCGCGTTCGGTGCTGCACCGTATATCTTCCCCGAAAAGAAGATCCACATGCAGTACACCACCACCTCGCCGAAGCTGCACAAGGTGCTGGGCGTGGAATCGCCGGTGTTCGACTGACCTGCTGCCGGTCCCCGCAGAAAAAAACCGCCGCGAGGCGGTTTTTTTCTGGCACAAGGCTGGAACCATCGCTATAATGCGGCCTCGCTGTTCGGCGCCCACGGTCGCGAAGCCGGCATCCAGCCCTCTGGATCGCACGCCAGGCAGCAAGCCAGCCTTCCCCGCACTCCGAGAACTGAATATCGAAAGGGTGTTGACGAAGAAATGAGAAACTGGCTATAATTTCTTTCTCAGCTGTTCCCCGATAGCTCAGTCGGTAGAGCGACGGACTGTTAATCCGCAGGTCCCTGGTTCGAGCCCAGGTCGGGGAGCCAACCGATACGGAAGCCCGGTGCAAACGCACCGGGCTTTTTCGTTTGCGGGTGCACCTGCGTTGGCGGCAGCGGCCCTGTCGTGCGCTTATCCCTGCAGCGAACCGCCTGCTGCCTTCAGCGCCACGACGATAGCCTCCGCATTGGCTTCGACCCGATGCAACGGCCCCGCCACCGACATCCCGTAGGCAACGCCGCCGAGCGACACCGGGATCGCGATGGCCCCCAGGTCCGGGAACGACTCGCCGAAGTTCGGATACCACCCTTGCGCCTGCCACTGCTGCATCGCTGCCTCGAAGACGCGCAGCGAGTCCACCGTGCGCCCGGTGCGCGACGCAAAGGAAACGCCGGCCAGCAGTTCCGCGCGGTTCTCCGCGGTCAAGGTGCCCAGGATGGCACGGCCGATTGAATTGACATGCGCATCGCGCAGCTCGCCCGGCGCGGCGATATAGCGCACCGGGTTGGTGGATTCGCGCACTTCCAGATACAGCACACGCCCGTCTTCCTGCAGCTTGCCGAACACCACGGTCTCGCCGGTGGCATCGCGCAGTGACTCCAGCACCGGCTGCACGCGCTCCAGCAGCGGGTCGTTGCGGGCGATGCGTTGCGCGATGTCGAGCAGCCGGCGCGTCGGGTAGTAGCCCTGGCGGCGCCCGGTCTCGTAGAGATAGCCCAGCGAGGCGAGCGTGCGGATCAGCCCCAGGCAGCTCGACATCGGCGCGCCCAGCAGCTTGGCCAGCTCGGTCAGCGTCAGCGAGCGCCCTTCGCGCGCATAGATTTCCATGATCTCGATCACGCGCAGCGCCGTCTTGACGCTGCCGTAACCGGACTTCTCCGCCGCTTCGTTTGCTGCCATCGTTGGCTTCCTCGACTTCAGTATCCCTTGGCCGGGATTGTACGCGGCGGCAGCGCGGGTCAGTCCTCCTGACGCGCGGCCGGCGGCAAGGCCTGCGGCCAGCTGCGGATATTGCCGGGCGTGCGCGAGAAGCGCGTGGGAATGCCCACGCCGCGCAGGCGCCCTTCGCTCGGATGGTCGTACTCGAACATCATGCCGGTGGCGCGCAGGTGCGGGTCGTCGGCAAGGCCGTCGAAGTGCGGCACCTCGCTGTGCGGTATGTCCGCATCGCGCAGCAACGCCAGCCATTCGGCGGTGGTGCGCTGCGCGACGATCTCGGCCAGCGTGGCATAGAGCGCGTCGATATTGGCGCTGCGCGCGGCCGGCGTCGCGTAGCGCGGATCGCTGGCCAGCGGTGCATGACCGGAGACATCGAAGAAGCGCTGCCATTGCGCGCTGGTGTACGGCAGCAGCGCGATATGCCCGTCGCGGGTGCGGTACGGCTTGCGGTGCAGCGACATCACGCGCGGATAGCCGGCCGGCCCGAGCGGCGGCACAAAGGTCTGCCCGGCCAGTTGTTCGGTGGCGAGGAACGATACCAGCGTCTCGAACATCGGCACCTCGATGGCCTGGCCGCGGCCGGAGCGCTCGCGCTCGTACAACGCCATCGGAATCGCATAGGCCACGGTCAGCCCGGCCACCTTGTCGGCGAGGATGGTGTTGACGTACTGCGGCCCTTCGTTCGAGTTGGCGCCCTGGAACTGCGCCATGCCGCTGCGCGCCTGGATGATGTCGTCGAACGCCGGCGCGCCGGCGTACGGCCCTGACTCCGAATAGCCATAGGCGCCGCAGTAGATCAGCCGCGGATGGTCGGCGCACAGCGAGGCATAGTCGAGTCCCAGCTTGCGCAGCGACTGCGGCCGCACGTTGGAGACAAAGACATCGGCGCCCGCGATCAGCGCCTTCAGCGCCGCCAGGTCGTCGGGCTGCTTCACGTCCAGCACCACGAACTGCTTGTTGCGGTTCAGGTTGAGGAAGCTCGCACCCATGGCGGCGTGCCGCGCCGGCTCGGCGTGGCGGAATACGTCACCGGCGGGCGGCTCGACCTTGATCACTTCGGCACCCATGTCGCCCAGGATCTGGGTGGCATACGGCCCCATCGCCACGGACGTCATGTCGATCACGCGGATCCCGGCCAGCGGCCCGGTCGGCGCACTGGCCTGCACTGGCTTGTCTTGCATCGCCGCTCCCACTCAGTACGACTTCGGCAAGCCCAGCACGCGCTCGGCGATAAAGCACAGGATCAGCTGCGGGCTGACCGGCGCGATGCGCGGGATATACGACTCGCGCAGCAGCCGCTCGACCCGGTACTCGCGCGAATAGCCCATGCCGCCCAGCGTCAGGATCGCGGTCTGGCAGGCATTGTGGCCGGCCTCGGCGGCGAGATACTTGGCGGCATTGGCCTCGGCCCCGCAGGACTGGCCCGCGTCGTAGCGCGCCGCGGCCTTGAGCATCATCAGGTTGGCCGACTCCAGCTGCATCCACGCCTGCGCCAGCGGATGCTGCACGCCCTGGTTCATGCCGATGGGGCGGCCGAACACCACGCGTTCCTTGGCGTACTGCGTGGCGATGGCCAGCGCCGCGCGGCCCAGCCCGATGGCCTCGGCCGCGATCAGGATGCGCTCCGGGTTGAGCCCGTGCAGGATGTACTCGAAGCCCTTGCCCTCTTCGCCGATGCGGTCCTCGTCGGGGATGAACAGGTCGTCGATGAACAGCATGTTGGTGTCGACGGCGGCGCGGCCCATCTTGTCGATCTCGCGGATCTCGATCTTGCTGCGGTCGACTTTGGTATAGAACAGCGACAGCCCCTCGGTCGATTTCTTCACCGATTCCAGCGGCGTGGTGCGCGCCAGCAGCAGCATGCGGTCGGCCACCTGCGCGGTCGAGATCCAGATCTTGCGCCCGCTGACCGAATAGCCGCCCGGCACCTTGCGTGCAAAGGTCTTGAGCTTGGTGGTGTCGAGCCCGGCGTCGGGCTCGGTCACGCCGAAGCACGCCTTCTCCTGGCCGGCGATCAGCGGCGGCAGGAAGCGGCCCTTCTGCGCGTCGGTGCCGAACACCACCACCGGGTTCAGGCCGAACACGTTCATGTGCACCGCCGACGCGCCGGTCATGCCCGCGCCGGATTGCGAGATGGTCTGCATCACCAGCGCCGCTTCCAGGATGCCCAGTCCAGCGCCGCCAAACGCCTCCGGCATGGCCACGCCGAGCCAGCCACCTTCGCACAGCGTCTTGTAGAACTCGTGCGGATAGGTGCCGGACTTGTCGAGGCGGTCCCAGTATTCCATGTCGAACTGCGCGCAAACCTGCTGCACGGCCTCGACGATGGAGGCCTGTTCTTCGGAGAGATCGAAATTCATTGCGTTACCTGCTTGCTGTCGTTGTCTGTTCGATGGTGTCTTATTCCGGCTGGATGCCCGCGTCCTTCACCAGCCGCGCCCACTTCTGCAGCTCGGCTACGACAAACTGGTTGAGTTCGGCCGGCGTGCTGCCGAACGGCTCGAAGCCCAGCGCGTGGAACTGCGCCGCATGCTGCTTGCTGGTGGCAATCGCCACCAGCTCGCGGTTCAGCCGCGCCACCACCGGTGCCGGCACCCCGGCCGGCGCGAACACGCCATTCCACGAGGTCACGTCGAAGCCCTTCAGCTCCGGCACGCTTGCCAGCGGCGGCAGATCCGGCAGCAGCGCGCTGCGCTGCGCGGTGGTCACCGCCAGCGCGCGCAGCTTGCCGGCGCGCACGTTGGCGATGCCGGCGGCGAAGTCGACGAACATCGCCTGCACCTGTCCGCCCATCACGTCGGTCATCGCCGGTGGCGTGCTCTTGTACGGCACGTGCAGCATCTTCAGCCCCGCCATCTTCGACAGCGTCGCGCCCGAGACGATGCCGGTGCTGTTGCCGCTGGCATAGGTGAGTCCCGGATGCGCCTTGGCGTAGTCGATGAACTCGCGCAGCGTTTTGACCGGCAGCGCCGGGTTGACCACCAGCATGAACGGCAGGTTGCCCATGCGCGAGATCGGCGTGAAATCCTTGACCGGGTCATAGCGCAGCTGCTTCATCAGCGACGGGTTGGCCGAATGCGTGGTGTTGGTGGTCATGAACAGCGTATAGCCATCGGCGGGCGCCTTGGCCACGAACTCGGCGGCGATGGTGCCATTGGCGCCGGGCTTGTTGTCGACCACCACCGGCTGCTGCAGCGACTCGCCCAGGTACTTCGCGGTCAGGCGCGCCACCGCATCGGTGCCGCTGCCGGCGGCAAACGGCACCACCAGTCGCAGCGGCTTGGCGGGGAATTCATCGGCGGCCAGCGCCGGGGTCGCGGCAAGCGCCGCGCCGCAACCCAGCACCAGGCCGGCAAAAGCGTTCTTGAAGGACTTCACGGTGGTTGTCTCCTGTAATTTTGTGCCCTGCCCGCGACGCCGCCGGTCAGGCGGGCCGTATCACGCGTTCAGGGGATTCCTCGTAGGGCGGGGAATAGATCACCAAAATCTTCGCCGGCTCGTCGCTGACCACCGTGAAGACGTGCATCTGGTCCGGCGGGAAAAAGCAGCAATCGCCCGGACCCAGCTCGCGGCGCTGGCCGCCGACCTCGGCAATGGCGCGGCCTTCCAGCACGTAGCAAACCTGTTCGATGCCGGGATGCGCATGCGGCAGCGCGCCCTTGCCCTTCTCAATGGTGCCGTGGATCACTTCCAGATGGCGCGAGCCGACCGTCTCGGGCGCGATCAGTCGGCGGTTGAGCGTGCCGACATGGTTGGCAGGGTGGTAGCCCTCGACCTCGGCGGTCGAGATGAAATAAACGGGTTGGTCCGACATCCGGGTCTCCTGCCTGAATTCATGTTCATGAATAATAGTTTATACACATGAATTTACCCGTCAAACGTTTTCGACGCGTTTGCGGGTTTACCGGGAGTGGAGGGCATGGACGAGCGCCGCCCTCACGCGGAGCGTGATCCGTTGGAAACGGACGATGTAACGCCTGGTGGGCCTAGCCGGCGAAGCGATAACCGACGCCGACCTCGGTCAGCAGCCACGCCGGCTGGGCCGGGTCGGCTTCCAGCTTGTGGCGCAGGTGGCCCATGTAGACGCGCAGGTAGTGGCTGCTGTCGGCGTGGGACGGCCCCCACACTTCGCGCAGCAGCTCGCGGTGGGTCATGACCTTGCCGCGGTGCGCCAGCAGCACCGCCAGCAGGCGGTATTCGATCGGGGTCAGGTGCACCGCCTCGCCCCCGCGGGTGACCTGCCGGTTGGCGAGGTCGACGGCGACATCGCCGAACGCCACCTGCGCCCGCCCCTGGGCGCCGGCGCGCGCATGCCGGCGCAACAGCACACGCAGCCGCGCCACCAGTTCGCCCACGCCGAAGGGCTTGGTCAGGTAGTCGTCGGCGCCGGCGTCGAGCGCGCGGATCTTCTCGGTCTCGTCGGTGCGCGCCGACAGCACCAGCACCGGCACTTCGGTCCAGGTGCGCAGCTCGCCGATCATCGAGACGCCATCGCCATCGGGCAGGCCCAGGTCCAGGATCACCAGGTCGGGCTGGCGCGTGCCGGCCTCGATCAGGCCGCGCTGCAGCGTCTCGGCCTCGTGCACCGTGCAGCCCTCGTCCTGCAGCGCCGCGCGCACGAAGCGGCGGATATGGGGCTCGTCTTCCACCAGCAGCACCGTGGGCGAAAACTCGAATGGCATGACCGGTTGCTTCCTTGCAAGGTTGGCGGGTTCAGGCCGGCACGCCGGCCGCTTCGGGCTCCAGCACGGGCGGGGTGCCGCGCGGCAGCGTGACCACGAAGCGCGCGCCCTTCCCATCGACCCTAGCGGCCTGCGCCGGATGCACCGGCTCGACCCGGATGCTGCCGCCGTGCGCCTGCACGATCGCCTCGCACACGGCCAGCCCCAGGCCGACGCCGCTGGTGGCGGATTCGCGCTCGCCGCGCGTGAATTTCTCGAACACCTGACGCGCCATCGCGGGCGGCACGCCGGGGCCGTCGTCCTCGACGATCAGACTCACCGAGGCTTCGGTGAGCTCGCCGCGCAGCCGGATCTCGGTGCCCGGCGCGGTGTACTTGGCGGCGTTCTCGAGCAGGTTGCACAGCACGCGCTCGATCAGCACGCCATCGCATTCCACCAGCGGCAGCGCCGACAGGTCGGCCACCACCACGCGGTGCCGCGCCAACGCGTCGCGCAGTGACGCCAGCGCCGCGCCGGCCAGTTCTTCGAACGACTGCCAGGTCTTGCGCAGCGCCACGTTGGGGCCCTGCAGCCGCGCCATGTCGAGCAGGTTGGCGACCATCGCATGCATGCGCCGCGCCTGGTCGCGCATGGCGCCGACCGCGTCGGCCACGTCCGGCGCCAGCGGCGGCGTGCCGCGCTGCAACGTCTCGGCCATGCCGATCAGGCTGGTCAGCGGCGTGCGCAGGTCGTGCGACACCGCCGCCAGCAGCGAGCTGCGCAGGCGTTCGGACTCCATCGTCAGCAGGGCCTGCTGCGCAACCTCGACGTAATGCAGCCGCTCCAGCGCGATCGCGATCAGCGTGGCAAAGACATCGGCCTGGCGTCGCAGCGCGGGCTGCGCAAAGGCACGCCAGGCGCGCGGCTCGACCGCGAGCACGCCGCGCACCTGCATCGGCGCTTTCAGCGGCAGGTACAGCACCGTGCCCGCCGGCAGCGTGTCGGTGCCGGTGCCGGCCGGCTGCCCGTGGTCGAACACCCATTGCGCCAGCACATGGTCGATGGCGTCGCTCTGCGCGGCGACGCCGGCTTGCGCCGCGCTCTCGGCATCGGTGGCGGCCGCTTGCAGCCGCCCTTGCGGGCCCGCCAGGAAAAACGCCGCACGCGCGTCGAACGCCGCACGCAGGAAGCGGCCGCCGATGGCGACGATCTGCGTATCGGTCAGCGCCGCCGACAGTTCGCGCGCCAGCTCGTACAGCGTGCGCGCATCGGTCTCGCGCTGGACCGACACGCGCGCCTGCTCGCGCAGCCCGGCGGTGAGCTGCCCGATCACCAGCCCCACCGCCAGCATCACGAGGAAGGTCACCAGGTATTGCACGTCGCTGACCGCGAACGACAGCTGCGGCGGCACGAAGAAGAAGTCGAACGCCCCCACCGCCACCAGCGCGGCGAAGGCGCCGGCGGTGCGCCCATGGCGCAGCGCCACCCCGGCCACCGCCAGCAGGAACAGCATGGCGATATTGACCAGGTCGAACCATGGCCGCGCCAGCGCCGACAGCGCGGTGACGGCGGCGCACCAGGCCACCGCCCACAGCAGGCCGGGCCATTGCGCCGGACGTGCCCCGTCACCTTGCGCTTCGATGCCATGCGCGCCGCGGGCGGCGTCGGACGCATCATGCCGGACCCCGTCAGCCGCGACGCGGATCACGTCGACTTCCGGACACGCGGCCGCCAGCGCATCGGCAAAGCTGCTGCGCCCGAACAGCCAGGCGCGCGCGCCCAGCCACGGGGCCAGCGCACGTGCCAGGCAGCCGTGCAGGCGGCTCGGCAGCGAAGCACCGCGGTCGGCCCAGCGCGCCGGCGTGCGGCCGATCAATACCTTGGTCAGGTTGTGCCGCCGCACATAGCCGGCCACCGCCGCCACCATGTCGCTGCCGGCCAGGGTCTCGGTGCGCGCGCCCAGCGACTCGGCCAGCCGCATGGCTTCGTCGAGCTGCGCGCGCAGCGGCTCAGGCACTGGCGCCAGCCGCGGCACCGACACTGTCACCACATGGCAGTCGCAATCGAGCTGCGCGGCCAGCCGGCGCGCGCTGCGCACCACCTGCGCGGCATCGCTGCCGTGGCCGATGCAGGCCAGCACGGCTTCGCGCGTGCGCCACACCGGCTCGATCGACGCCTGCTGGCGGTAGGCGCGCACATCGTCGTCGACGCGGTCGGCGGTGCGGCGCAGCGCCAGCTCGCGCAGCGCGATCAGGTTGCCCTTGCGGAAGAAGTGCTGCACCGCGTGGCGGGCCTGTTCGGGCACGTACACCCGGCCTTCGCGCAGCCGGCGCAGCAGCTCGTCGGCGGGCAGGTCGACCAGCACCACTTCGTCGGCCTCGTCGAAGACCGCGTCGGGAACGGTCTCGCGCACGCGGATGCCGGTGATGCCGGCCACTGCCTGGTTCAGGCTGTCGAGGTGCTGGACGTTGACGGTGGTCCAGACGTCGATGCCGGCCGAGCGCAGCTCGGCGATGTCCTGCCAGCGCTTGGGATGACGGCTGCCGGGCGCGTTGCTGTGGGCCAGTTCGTCCACCAGCACCAGCGCCGGCCGGCGCGCCAGCGCCGCATCGAGATCGAATTCCTGCAGCGCACGGCCGCGGTGCTCGAGCACGCGCCGCGGCAGCTGCTCGAGGCCTTCGGCCAGCGCCTCGGTCTCGGCGCGGCCATGGCTTTCGACCACGCCCACGACGACATCGCCCCCCTGTTCGCGCAATGCGCGCGCCGCCGCCAGCATGGCAAAGGTCTTGCCGACGCCGGCCGAGGCGCCGAAGTAGATGCGCAGGCGTCCGCGCGCGGCGCGTTCGCCGTCGGCCTGCAGGCGTTGCAACAGGTGGTCGGGATCGGGACGGAGGTCGTCGGCTGGGCGCACGGGCATGGTGGGCGCGCTCACGTTGCGGCAGCGCGAGCGCAGCCAGATTGTGCCATGCAGGCCGGCGCGTGGCCCCCAACGTGGCCTCCCGCCTCAGCGCGCCGGCAACGCATCCAGTGCCAGGTTCAGCCGCAGCACGTTGACGCCGGCCTCGCCCAGCACCGGCAGCAGCGGCTTGTCGGTATGCGCGGCGATCAGCGCGCGCACCTGCGCGAGCGGCAAACCCCGCGCCCGCGCCACGCGCGCCGCCTGGTAGTCGGCCGCGGCCACGCTGATATGCGGGTCCAGGCCGCTGCCGGAGGCGGTCACCAGGTCCACCGGCACTGGCGCGGTGTTGCCGGGATCGGCCGCGCGCAGCGCGTCGATGCGCGCGCGTGCCGCGTCGGCCAGCGCCGGGTTCGAGGGGCCCAGGTTGGAGCCGCCGGAAGCGCCTCCGTTATAAGGCATCAGCGCGGTCGCCGAGAGCCGGCCCCAGAAATCCCCGGGCGCGGAGAACGGCTGGCCGATCAGCTCGGACCCCAGCACCTTGCCGTCGCGCACGATCAGCGAGCCGGCGGCCTGGTGCGAAAAGGCGGCGCCGGCAATCATGGTGACCGCCGCGGGGTACAGCAGGCCGGTCAGCAGCGACAGCGCCAGCAGGATGACCAGCGCCGGGCGCAGCACGCCGCCCTGCCCTTCGGTTTGCGCGGCGTGCGCGGTGTCGGCAGTAATTGGATGAGACATGGTTGCTCCGAACATTGTTTGGGGTCGGGTCGGGTCGGATCAGGCCCAGCCCATGGCGGCCAGGCCCAGGTCGATCAGCTTGATGCCGGCAAACGGCACCACGATGCCGCCCAGCCCGTACACCAGCAGGTTGCGGCGCAGCAGCGCGGCGGCGCCGAGCGCGCGGTAGCGCACGCCACGCAGAGCCAGCGGGATCAGCACCACGATGATCAGCGCGTTGAAGATCACGGCCGACAGGATCGCCGATGCCGGCGTCGCCAGCCCCATCACGTTGAGCAGGCCAAGCTGCGGATAGGTGGTGGCAAAGGCAGCCGGAATGATCGCGAAATACTTGGCCAGGTCGTTGGCCACGCTGAAGGTGGTGAGCGCGCCGCGGGTCATCAGCATCTGCTTGCCGATGCCGACGATCTCGATCAGCTTGGTCGGGTTGCTGTCGAGATCGACCATGTTGCCGGCCTCGCGCGCGGCCTGCGTGCCGCTGTTCATGGCGACCGCGACGTCGGCCTGCGCCAGCGCCGGAGCGTCGTTGGTGCCGTCGCCGGTCATCGCCACCAGCCGCCCTTCTGCCTGGTACTGGCGGATCAGCGCGAGCTTGGCTTCGGGTGTGGCCTCGGCGAGGAAGTCGTCGACGCCCGCCTCGGCGGCAATCGCGGCGGCGGTCAGCCGGTTGTCGCCGGTGATCATCACGGTGCGGATGCCCATGCGGCGCAGTTCGCCGAAGCGCTCGCGGATGCCGCGCTTGACCGTGTCCTTCAGCTCCACCACGCCCAGCACGCGCACTTCGGTCCCGGCCAGCTCGGCCACCACCAGCGGCGTGCTGCCGGCCCGCGCCACGTCCTCGACCGCGTGCGTGACCGCATCCGGGAACTTGCCCGCATGCTCGGCCACGTAGCGGCGCACGGCATCGGCCGCGCCCTTGCGCACGCTGCGCCGCGACGCGCCGTCGTCGAGGTCGACGCCGCTCATGCGCGTCTGCGCGCTGAACGGCACGAACACCGGCCGCGCCGCGCCCATGCCCGGGGCGTCGGCGCCGGCCTGCTGGCGCGCCAGCACCACGATGCTGCGGCCCTCGGGGGTCTCATCGGCCAGCGACGACAGCCACGCGGCGGCGGCCAGCTGGCGCCCGGTCACGCCCGGTGCCGGCAGCAGCCTGGCGGCCTGGCGATTGCCGAGCGTGATCGTGCCGGTCTTGTCGAGCAGCAGCACGTCGGCATCGCCGGCGGCCTCCACCGCGCGGCCCGAGGTTGCGATCACGTTGGCCGCCATCATGCGGCTCATGCCGGCCACGCCGATCGCCGACAGCAGCCCGCCGATGGTGGTCGGGATCAGGCACACCAGCAGCGCCACCAGCACGGTCACGGTGACCGGCAGCCCCGCGCCCGTCGCCAGCACGCTGTAGGAGGAGAACGGCAGCAGCGTGGCCGTGGCCAGCAGCAGCACCATCGACAGCCCGACCAGCAGGATGGTCAGCGCCAGCTCGTTGGGCGTCTTCTGGCGCCGCGCGCCTTCGACCATCGAGATCATCCGGTCGATAAAGCTTTCGCCGGGATTGGTGGTGATGCGCACCACGATCCAGTCGGACAGCACGCGGGTGCCGCCGGTGACCGACGAGAAATCGCCGCCGGATTCGCGGATCACCGGTGCCGACTCGCCCGTGATGGCGCTTTCGTCGACCGAGGCCACGCCTACGATGACCTCGCCGTCGCCGGGGATCATGTCGCCGGCCTCGGCCAGCACCACGTCGCCGCGGCGCAGCGTGGTGGCCGGGCGCACATGCACGGCGCCGTCGCGGCGACCCTCGGTCAGCACGCGCGCGCTCGCGGTGCTCTTCAGCCCGCGCAGCGATGCGGCCTGCTGCCGGCTGCGGCCTTCGGCCAGCGCCTCGGCAAAATTGGCAAACAGCACGGTCACCCACAGCCAGATCGTGACCACGACGATAAAGCCCGCGCTTTCGGTGGCATGCGGCAGCGGCGAGACCAGCGCACGCAGCGCCAGCAGCGTGGTCAGGATGGCGCCGGCATAGACGACGAACATCACCGGGTTGCGCAGCTGTTCGCGCGGCGACAGCTTGCGCAATGCCGCGAGCAGCGCCGGGCGCACCAGCTCGGGGGACAAGATGCGGCGCGGCGCGCGTGCCGCGTCGTGGGCGGCGCCGTCCTGGGCGCTGCCGGGAGCGGCCTGGGGCCGCGTGGTCAGGGTATCGGGTTGCATGATGGAGACAGGTTCGCGAGTGGCGATAGGCAGGACCGGCGATCAGCGCGCGGCGCTGGGCAGCACGCCTTGCAGGTGTTCGGCGACGGGGCCCAGCGCCAGCGCCGGGGCATAGGTCAGCGCGCCAACCATGAGCACGGCGCCGGCCAGCAGCACCACGAACAGCGCGCCGTGCGTGGGCATGGTGCCGCCGGTGGCCGGCAGCTTCGGCTTGGCCGCGAGCGAGCCCGCCAGCGCCAGCACCGGGATCACGACCCAGAAGCGGCCGAACCACATCGCCGCGGCCAGCAGCGTGTTGTAGAACGGGGTGTTGGCGGACAGGCCCGCGAACGCGCTGCCGTTGTTGTTGGCCGCCGATGACAGCGCATAGAGGATCTCGGAAAAACCGTGCGTGCCCGGGTTGAGCACGCCCGCGCGCCCCGCGCCCGCCATCACCGCCACTGCCGTGCCGAGCAGCACCAGCAGCGGCGTGACCAGGATCACGATCACGGTCATCTTCATCTCGAAGGCCTCGATCTTCTTGCCGAGGTATTCCGGCGTGCGGCCGATCATCAGGCCGGCGATGAACACCGCCAGCACCGCGTAGACCAGCATGCCGTACAGGCCGGAGCCGACCCCGCCGAACACCACCTCGCCCAGCTGCATCAGCAGCATCGGCACCATGCCGCCCAGCGCGGTGAAGGAATCGTGCATGGCATTGACCGCGCCGCACGACGCCGCCGTGGTGATCGCCGCGAACAGCGCGGAGGCGGCCACGCCGAAGCGCGTTTCCTTGCCCTCCATATTGCCGCCCGCCTGCAGCGCGGAACCCACGTGGTCCAGCGGCAGCGCGGACAGCACCGCCCCGGCACGCTGCTCGGCGAGCGCGGCCAGGCACGCCATGGCCACGAACAGCAGCGTCATCGCCGCCAGCACCGCCACGCCTTGCCGGCGGTCCTGCACCATCTCGCCGAAGGTGAAGCACAGCGCGGCGGGGATCAGGAAGATCGCCAGCATCTCGATCAGGTTGGACAGCGCGGTCGGGTTCTCGTACGGATGCGCGGAGTTGGCGTTGAAGAAGCCGCCGCCGTTGGTGCCCAGCATCTTGATCGCTTCCTGCGAGGCCACCGGCCCCATCGGCAGCGTCTGCGTGTGCGCCGTGGCGGCACGGGTCAGCGCCTGGCCTTGCGCATTGGCGACCGGATTGCCGGCGGCGTCCGTGACCGGCTGGCTGTAGGCCACCGGACGCAGCAACGCTGCGTCGCGATAGCCGCTGAAGTTCTGGATCACACCCTGGCTCGCCAGCATCAGCGCAATGGCCGATGCCAGCGGCACCAGCACGTACAGCGTGATGCGGGTCAGGTCGACCCAGAAGTTGCCGATGCCGCCAGCGCGCTGGCGCGCGAAGCCGCGGATCAGCGCGAACACCACGGCGATGCCGGTGGCCGCGGAGACAAAGTTCTGCACCGTCAGCGCCAGCATCTGCGTCAGGTAGCTCATGGTCGACTCGCCGGCATAGCCCTGCCAGTTGGTATTGGCGACGAAGCTGACGGCGGTGTTGAAGGCCGAGTCCGGCGACACCGCGCCGAAGCCCTGCGGGTTCAGCGGCAGCCAGCCCTGCAGCCGCTGCAGCGCATAGACCGCCACCGCGCCGAGCAGGTTGAAGGCGAGCACGGCCAGCGCGTAGCGCCGCCAGCCCATCTGCGCGCCAGGCTGGACGCCGGCAAGCCGGTACAGCGCGCGCTCGAGCGGCCGGCCCCAGCCGGTCAGGCGGTAGCTGCCGTCTTCGACCGCGCGGCGCAGGTAGCGGCCAAGCAATGGGGCCAGCGCCAGCAGGATGGCCAGGTACAGGGCCAGCAGGCCCGGGAAATCGGTCGGCATCAGAACTTCTCCGGACGGCACAGCGCAATCAGCAGGTAGAGGAAGATGGCCACGGCAAGCGCGCCGGCCAGCAGTTCGGTCCAGTCCATCAGCGGTCTCCCCCGGTGGCGGCGTCCGGCTGCGGCCGGTCCGCGGCGGATACCGGCCGCGCCGGGCCGCACAGCCATGCGCAGAGCGCGACCATGGCGACGCTGGCGGCACCGAAGGCAATCAAAACGAGCAGGAACATCGCATCCATGACAGGCAGAATCGTGAGTGGCAGACGTCACCCAGATTAGGGATGCGGGGATAAAAACGGGGTAGAAAGGCCCGCCGCGGCCATAAAAACGGTATAAAGACGGCTCGCCGCCCGGCGGGACGCTGCGGGGCGCTGGAAGTGGTCTGGAAATGTGTTCGAGGCCCGGCCGCCGCACGTACATTGCACTGCATTCTTGACAGCGCCGTCGTATACATGCCATAGTTACGGGCGTATAGCATTCATGGAAACCGGTACTGTCAGGCTCCAGTTATGTTTGGACCTGGCGCTATCACCCCTGACACTGGTTGCACGGACTGAAACGTCCACATCTTTCAGGTTCGCGGGGGCGCACCAGGGCATCGGCCCGGCGTGCAATACCAGTCGCTCCGGCGACCCGCAGTTTCCCCCCGTGTGAACCAGCCGCCCCGGCGGCAATCCCCTAAAGGACTGAATTGACTAAGATCGTCTTGAAACCCGGTGAGCCCGTTGAAGTTGCAATGCGGCGTTTCCGTCGTGCCATTCTGCAGACTGGCCTGATCGTTGAACTCAAGAGCCGTACCGCTTACGAGAAGCCGACGACCGAGCGCAAGCGCAAGAAGAAGGCCGCCGAAGCACGCCTGCGCAAGCGCCTGCGCATGCAGATGCTGCCGAAGAAGATGTACTGATTCCGGTACGCTTCGCTGCCTGGCCTCGCCAGGCAAGAAAAACCGCCAGTCCGCTGGCGGTTTTTTTTATGCCTGTGCGCCGGGGCCGCCGCGCCTGCTGCACCGCGCCAACCGAGGCCGGCGCGGATGACCGGCATAATGGCGGATATTGCGCCGTTGCGGCGCCACACCGGACCCTGCCTTGACTGCCATCCTCGAGTTGCGCAAGGTGCGCAAGCAATACGGCGACACGGTCGTGGTCGACGACCTCGACCTCCAGGTTTTCCGCGGCCAGTGCTTCGGCCTGTTGGGCCCCAACGGCGCCGGCAAGACCACCACGCTGCGGCTGTTGCTGGGCCTGACCACGCCGCTGGCGGGCACGCTGACGCTGTGCGGCGAGCCCATCCCCGAGCGTGCGCCGCAGGCGCGCATGCGCGTGGGCGTGGTGCCGCAGTTCGACAATCTCGACCCCGACTTCTCGGTGATCGAGAACCTGCGCATCTTTGGGCGCTACTTCGGGCTGTCGTCGGCCGAGATCGAGCGGCGCGTGCCGAAGCTGCTGGAATTCGCGCGGCTGGAAAACCGAGCCGATGCGCAGGTGCGCGACCTCTCCGGCGGCATGCGCCGGCGCCTGACGGTGGCGCGCGCGCTGATCAACGACCCGGACCTGCTGGTGATGGACGAGCCCACCACCGGCCTCGACCCGCAGGCGCGCCACCTGATCTGGGAGCGGCTGAAGTCGCTGATGGCCAGCGGCAAGACCATCCTGCTGACCACGCATTTCATGGAAGAAGCCGAGCGGCTGTGCAACTACCTGTGCGTGATCGACGGCGGCCGCAAGATCGCCGAAGGCAAGCCGCACGAGCTGATCGACAGCCAGATCGGCTGCGACGTGGTCGAGGTCTATGGCGATGAACTGGAGACGCTGCGCGGCACGCTGACGCCGCTGGCGCAGCGCACCGAAATGAGCGGCGAGACGCTGTTCTGCTACGTGCGCGAGCCGGCCCCGCTGCTGGCGGCGCTGCACGGCAGGAGCGGCGTGCGCTACCTGCACCGCCCGGCCAACCTCGAGGACGTGTTCCTCAAGCTGACCGGCCGCGAGATGCGGGACTGAACCAGGGGACGACATGAGCGAACAGGACCCCCGCGCGGACGCCACCGATGCCTCCCCCGCCGCCGCCATGGCGGCGCGGCAGACCTATCCGCAGCCGCTGCTGCCGCGCAACCTGCGCAACTGGATGATGGTCTGGTACCGGAACTACATGGTGTGGAAGAAGCTGGCGATTCCGTCGATGATCGGCAACCTGGCCGACCCGATGATCTACCTGTTCGGCCTCGGCCTCGGGCTCGGGCTGATGGTGGGCCAGGTCGACGGCGTGTCTTATATCGCCTTCCTCGCGGCCGGCACCACTGGGTCCAGCGTGATGATGTCGGCCAGCTTCGAGTCGATGTATTCGGCGTTCTCGCGCATGCATGTGCAGCGCACCTGGGAAGCCATCATGCATGCGCCGCTGACGCTGGGCGACGTGGTGCTGGGCGAAATCGCCTGGGCCGCGAGCAAGGCGGTGCTGTCGGGGCTCGCGATCATGCTGGTGGCGGGCGCGCTCGGCTATGCGCAGATGCCCGGGGCGCTGCTGGCGTTGCCGGTGATCGTGCTGGCCGGGATTGCCTTCGCCGCGCTGGCGATGATCGTCACCGCGCTGGCGCCCAGCTACGATTTCTTCATGTTCTACCAGACCCTGGTGATGACGCCGATGCTGCTGCTGTCCGGGGTGTTCTTCCCGCTGGAGCAGTTGCCCGAAGGCGTGCAGACGGCCACCAAGCTGTTGCCGCTGTCGCACGCGGTGGCGCTGATCCGGCCGCTGATGCTGGGCCGCCCGGTCGACGGCGCCGGCCTGCACCTGGCGGTGCTGGCCGCCTATGCCGTGGCCGCGCTGGTGGTGTGCCTGGTGCTGCTGCGCCGCCGGCTGCTGCGCTGACTCAGTCCCATGCCAGGCTCACCCATTACTACGAGTTCCATGCCGTCTTTATTTCCCCGCTTGCGTCGCAACCTGCGCAACGACAGCGAAACCTGCGCCACCCTGCCGCGCATCGTCCTGATGCTGGCAGCCGCCTGCGCCACCGCGTCGCTGTCCGGCTGCATGGTGGTCGGCGCCACCGTGGCCGTCGGCAGCGCCGCGGTGTCGACGGTGGCGACGGTGGGCTCGGCCGCGGTCAGCGTGGCCTCGACCGCGGTCGGCGCGACCTACGACGTCACCGCCGCCGGCGTGAAGGCGATGGCCGGCAACGATGAGCCCGCGCCGCAAGCGCAGCCACTGCAAGCGCCGGCACCGCAAGGGCCGGCTCCGCAAGAACCTGCCCCGGTGGTCGCGGCGACAGAGTAGCGCCTCAGTCGCCCAGGCCGCGCAGCAGGTCTGCCTTCAGGTCTTCGACCGACTCCAGCCCCACCGCCAGGCGGATCAGCCCTTCGCCGACGCCCGCGGCCGCCTTGGCCTCGGGGCTCACGCGCGCATGCGTGGTGGTGTACGGGTGCGTGATGGTGGTGCGGGTGTCGCCCAGGTTGCCGGTGATCGAGCACAGCCGGGTGCTGTCGATCACGCGCCAGGCATTGGCGCGCTGCTGCTCGGGCGTCGCGCCCTTGAGCACGAACGACACGATCGCGCCGCCGCCACTTTGCTGGCGCATCGCGATCTGGTGCTGCGGGTGCGACGCCAGCGCCGGGTGGAACACGCGCGCCACCGCCGGGTGCGACTCCAGGAACTGCGCCAGCGCCAGCGCGCTGGCCGAGTGGCGCTCCATGCGGATCGCCAGCGTCTCCATGCCCTTGAGCAGCACCCACGCATTGAATGCCGACAGCGTCGGCCCGGCGGTGCGCACGAACGGGAACACCTTGCCCATGATGAAGTCGTGCGAGCCCAGCACCGCGCCGCCCAGCACGCGGCCCTGGCCGTCGATATGCTTGGTGGCGGAGTGCACCACGATGTCGGCGCCGAACTTCATCGGCTGCTGCAGCGCGGGCGAACAGAAGCAGTTGTCGACCACCAGCAGCGCCTTGGCGTCGTGGGCGATGTCGGCCACGGCCGCGATGTCGGCCACTTCGGTCAGGGGGTTCGACGGCGTTTCCAGGAAGAACAGCTTCGTGTTCGGACGCACAGCGGCGCGCCATGCTCCCAGGTCGGTGGGATCGACGAAGGTGGTCTCGACGCCGAACTTGCCGAAGATATTGTTGAACAGCGTCATGGTCGAGCCGAAGATCGCGCGCGAGCTGACCAGGTGGTCGCCGGCCTGCATCGACGACAGCACCACCGACAGGATCGCGCTCATGCCCGACGCGGTCGCCATGCAGGCCTGCGCGCCTTCCAGCGCGGCCAGCCGCGACTGGAACATCGACACGGTCGGGTTGGTGAAGCGCGAATAGGTGTAGCCCTCTTCCGAGTTGGCAAAGCGCTCGGCGGCCTCGGCGGCGCTGTTGAAGCAGAAGCTCGAGGTCAGGTACATGGCCTCGGAGTGCTCCATGAAGTCGCTGCGCAGCGTGCCGGCGCGCACGCCGAGGGTATCGATGCCAAGCGATTCGGGATTGAGCGGTTGGTTCATGCTGGTGGCGCGGTCGTACCCGCGCGAATGCGATGGTTTCGACAAGCTGCGCACCGCCCCGGTGGACGGCGCGCGGCCATGAAAAAAGCCCGTGCGATCGGATGGTCGGATCGACGGGCTTGCTGTTCTGCGTGTGCGTATGCGTATAGCCTTGGGCTTCAGGCTGTGGCGGCCGGCTTCCGGACCTCGCGGCGCCGGCAAGGCGCTGCGCAGCGGGAATCGTTGCTGGCCACCATCTCTTTAGCTGTTTCGGGCTGTACCCGCGTCCGCAAGCTGACTGTCAAATCGACGCCCGGCCATGTTACGGCCGGACATCGCATTCGTCAACGCGCGCCAACGCGGTGGCGGGGCTTACTCGTTGCCGCCGGAGCGCTGCAGGTGCAGTTGCGAGCGCTCGGTGTCGCCACCGGTGCCGTCGCGGTCGGCCTGGCTGCGCGCGGTTTCCAGGCGGTCCAGGTAGGCCTCGTCGATATCGCCGGTGATGTAGCGGCCGTCGAAGCACGACGCGTCGAAGTCCTTCAGCGCGGGGTTGATGTCGCGCACCGCCTGCTTCATCGCTTCCACGTCCTGGTACACCAGCTTGTCCGCGCCGATGATCTTCGCGATCTCTTCGTGGGTACGGCCATGCGCCACCAGTTCGCTGCGGGTCGGCATGTCGATGCCGTACACGTTGGGGAACTTCACCGGCGGCGCGGCCGAGGCGAAGATCACCTTGTTGGCGCCGGCGTCGCGCGCCATCTGCACGATCTCGAACGAGGTGGTGCCGCGCACGATCGAGTCGTCGACGATCAGCACGTTCTTGCCCTTGAACTCCACGCCCATGGCGTTGAGCTTCTGGCGCACCGATTTCTTGCGCACCGCCTGGCCCGGCATGATGAAGGTGCGGCCGACGTAGCGGTTCTTGAAGAAGCCTTCGCGGTAATTGACGCCCAGGCGGTTGGCCACCTGCATCGCGGCCGGGCGGCTGGAATCCGGGATCGGCATGACCACGTCGATATCGCCGGCAGACACTTCCTGGCGGATCTTCTCGGCCAGGTAGTCGCCCATGCGCAGGCGCGCGTCGTAGACCGGCACGCCGTCGATGCACGAATCCGGGCGGGCCAGGTAGACGTATTCGAAGATGCACGGCGTCAGCACCGCGTTGTCGGCGCATTGCTTGCTGTAGAGCTTGCCGTCGAGGTCGATGAAGATGGCCTCGCCCGGCGCCACGTCGCGCTCGAGCTTGTAGCCGATACCTTCCAGCGCCACCGACTCCGACGCCACCATCCATTCCTTGCCGGTCGGGGTTTCGACACTGCCCAGGCACAGCGGGCGGATGCCGAACGGATCGCGCACCGCCAGCATGCCGTAGCCGGCGATCTGCGCGGCAATGGCGTACGAGCCGCGCACCCGGCGGTGCAGGCCGCCGACCGCCTTGAAGATGGTGTCCGGGTCCAGCGCCATGCCATTGCTGGCGCGCTGCAGCTCGTCGGCCAGCACGTTCAGCAGCACTTCGGTGTCCGAGTGCGTGTTGATGTGGCGGCGGTCGCGGCGGAACATCTCCTCGCGCAGTTGTTCCCAGTTGGTCAGGTTGCCGTTATGCGCCAGGATCACGCCGTAAGGGGCGTTCACGTAGAACGGCTGCGCCTCTTCCTCGCTGGAAGCGGAGCCCGCGGTCGGATACCGCACCTGGCCGATGCCGGCGGCGCCCGGCAGGCTGCGCATGTTGCGGGTGCGGAAGACATCGCGCACCAGGCCGTTGGCCTTGTGCATGTGGAAAGTACTGCCGTTGGCGGTGGCGATGCCGGCAGCATCCTGTCCGCGGTGTTGCAACAACAGCAGGCTGTCGTAAATCAATTGGTTGACAGGCGTGGATGACACCACACCGACGATACCGCACATGCCAAGCTCCCAGGAAAGGCTTTGATTCAGGGGGCGCAGCCCGGCCCGGGATCCTCCGGGCCCGAAGGCCTGCGTTACTACCAGCCGCGCAACGTGCCCGGCCTTATGTCTTCACGTACTTCGCCAGCTCCGGCGGCAGCCACGGCTTGATCGATTCCATGGCCTGCATCACATACGGGCGGCTCACCGCATCGCGCCAGAACGGTTCTTCCGGCAATTTCGTCAGGCTGGCCAGCGTCACCATCACCATCACCAGCAGCACGCCGCGCAACAGCCCGAACACCAGGCCCAGGCCGCGGTCGGCGGGCTTGAGCCCGGTGCTTTCCAGCAATTGCCCGACCACCATGCCGGCCAGCGAAGCCCCCAGCACGGTGCCGATCAGCAGCACCACGAAGCCCAGCGCATGGCGGGCCAGCTCGCCGCCCGGCAGGGACTCGGGCATCCAGCCCGCGGCCACCGCGCCGTAGCGGAACGCCACCCAGAACGCCACCACCCATCCGATCAGCGACAGCACCTCGCGCACCAGCCCGCGCAGCACGCCCAGCAGGCCCGAGGCCAGCAGGATGAAGACCACGGCATAGTCGAAGAAAGTCGGCTGCATCGTTGCTGGCGGCCGCGCACACGCGCCGGCCGCGGCGCCCTTACTGTTCCACGACCTTCGAGGTCAGCCCCACGGCGCGCACGCGCTTGTCGGCGGCATCGGCGGCGTCGCGGTCGTTGAAGGGACCGGCACGCAGCAGGATGCGCTCGCCATCGGCCAGCACTTTCCTTTCGACATAGGCCGGCACCTTGCTCGCCTTGAGCTTGGCCAGCCAGCCCCTGGCGCGCTCTTCGGAAGAAAACGCGCCGATCAGGATCAGGTACTTGCCGCTGCCGGTCTTGGCTTCGGCCTTGGTTTCAGGCTTCGGCTCGGCCTTGGCCTCGGTACGCTGCGCCGGCTTGTCGGCGGCAACCGCCGCGGCTTTCGGCGCATTGACGATTTCCTCGCCGGCATCCAGCGCCGCGGCATCATTGCGCGAGGCCGGCGCGGGCGGCAGCGGATCGGCCTTGCGCGGCTCGACGCGCGGCTTCTGCGTGCCGACGCCGTTGGCGACCTTGACCGAGACATCATCGGACACCGGCCGCGGCTTGGTCTCGAACACGATCGGCAGCACGATCACGGCGGCCACCATCAGCACCACGGCGCCGATCAGCCGGCGGCGCGCGCGCTGCTTCTGCGGGAATTCAGGGTCCAGCGTGTCGTCGGCATACTCGTCGGCCAGGCGGCGCGACGAGGCGATGCCCGCACCCGTATCGGCGCGCTGGCGCCGGGCACGCTCGGGTGCCGGGTCGTTGCCCTTGCGGGAGGAAAACAGCGAAAGCAGGCCCATAGATTGGTTCGGTGATACGGCCCGGTGGGCCGCTCGTTGCGTTTGCCGCTCAGTGATCGGCCAAGGCCGCCGGGGTGGCCAGGTCAGCGCGCGCCGGGACGCCCGCTTCAGTTAGCCTGCGTGGCACGGTAGGCCATCACGCCGGCGACGGTATAGAACGATCCGAAGACCAGAATTCTATCATTCTCGGTGGCTCGCTCGATGGCGTCGCGGAATGCCGCCTCGGGGCTGGAAAAGCAGGCCGCGGTCGCATCCGGGCCGGGCTGGAAGCCCCCTGCTTCCAGCTTGCCGAGCAGGTCCGCGGCGCTGGCCGCGCGTTCGGTCGGCAGGTCGCACAGGCACCAGTGGTCGACCTTGTCGGCCACATGCTGCAGCACCCCGGCGATGTCCTTGTCCTGCATCGCGCCGAAGACCGCGTAGGTGTAGCGGAAGAAGCCCATGTTCTCGAGGTTCTGCCCCAGCGTCGCCGCCGCATGCGGATTGTGCGCCACGTCGAGGATCACGGCCGGGCGGCCCGGCAGCACCTGGAACCGGCCCGGCAGCTCGACAAAGGCCAGGCCGTTGCGCACTTCCTGCGCGCTCACCGGCAGGCGCTCGCGCAGCGCCTGCAGCGCCGCCAGCGCGGCCGATGCGTTCAGCAGCTGGTTGGCGCCGCGCAGCGCCGGATAGCCCAGGCCGTTGAGCTTGCGCCCGCCGCCGCTCCAGTCCCATTGCTGGCGCTCCTGGCCCTTGGCGGCCTGGAAGTGGTAGTCGCGCCCCACCAGCCACAGCTCGGCACCGACCGCTTCGGCGTGCGCCAGCAGCGACTTGGGCGGCACCGGGTCGCCGCAGATCGCCGGCACGCCCGGGCGGAAGATGCCGGCTTTCTCGAAGCCGATTTCCTCGCGGGTGTTGCCCAGGTACTGGGTATGGTCGATGTCGACGCTGGTGATGATGGCGCAGTCGGTATCGATCACATTGGTGGCATCGAGTCGGCCGCCCAGCCCCACTTCCAGCACGATCGCGTCGAGGCCGGCCGCGGCGAAGAAATGGAGGATGGCCAGCGTGGTGAACTCGAAGTAAGTCAGGCTGACCGGGTCGGCAAAGCTGGTGCGCGCATGCTCGACCGCCTCGAAATGCGGTAGCAGCTGCGCATCGGTGGCGATCTCGCCGTTCAGGCGCGCGCGCTCGTTGAACGAGATCAGGTGCGGCGAGGTATGGCAGCCCACCTTGTAGCCGGCTTCCAGCAGGATGCGCTCGAGCATGGCGCAGGTCGAACCCTTGCCGTTGGTGCCGCCCACGGTGAAGACCGCGGCGTCGATGCGCAGCCCGAGGGCCTCCTTCACGCGCGTGATGCGCGTCAGGCCCATGTCGATGCCCACGGGATGGGCGGTTTCGAGATGGGCGAGCCATTCGGGGAGCGTGTGGAAGACAGGCATTTCGGGTGTGCGAGGGAAGCGTGCGAAGCGTTTGCTACCAGATTCGGGCAGGCGGGCGCAAAGTCAAGGGGCGGCGCGCCGCGCCGGTCCAGAAAAGGCGAAAGGCGCGTCAACCACCCGCGCCTTCGGTACCGCGATACTGGCGGCGTTATGCCACCGCGTCGGCCGGCTGCTTCTGCAGCAGCGCCAGCAGTTGCGCCAGTTCGGCGCGCATCTTGCGGCGGTCGACGATCATGTCGATGGCGCCCTTGGTCAGCAGGAATTCCGAGCGCTGGAAGCCTTCCGGCAGCTTCTCGCGCACGGTCTGCTCGATCACGCGCGGGCCGGCAAAGCCGATCAGCGCCTTGGGCTCGGCGATCACCACGTCGCCCAGGAAGGCGAACGATGCCGACACGCCGCCCATGGTCGGGTCGGTCAGCACGCTGATGAACGGCAGTTTGGCCGCGCTCAGCTGGTTCAGCATCGCGGTGGTCTTGGCCATCTGCAGCAGCGACAGCAGGCTTTCCTGCATGCGCGCGCCGCCGGTCGCGGTAAAGCAGATGAACGGCACCTTCTGCTCGAGCGCGGCCTGCGCGCCGCGCACGAAGCGCTCGCCCACCACCGAGCCCATCGAGCCGCCCATGAACTCGAACTCGAAGCAGCTCGCCACCACCGGGATGGTGTGGATGGCACCGCCCATCACCACCATGGCATCGGTCTCGCCGGTGTCGTCCATGGCGGCCTTGATGCGGTCGGGGTACTTCTTGGAATCCTTGAACTTGAGCGCGTCGACCGGCACGATCTCCTGGCCGATCTCATAGCGGCCTTCGGCGTCGAGCAGCGCGTCCAGACGCGCGCGCGCGCTGATGCGCATATGGTGGTCGCACTTGGGGCAGACGTGCAGGTTGGCCTCGACGTCGGTCCGGTACAAGGTGGACTCGCACGACGGACACTTGACCCACAACCCCTCGGGGATGCCCTTGCGGGTGCTGGGGTCGGTCTGTTGAATCTTGGGGGGCAGGAGTTTATCCAACCAGCTCATGAAAGCTCCTTTCGGATGACTGCACTCCGCCCGGCAGGCCCATGGTCGGGGCGCCGGTTGGCGGAAGGCAGGGAATCAACCCGCGAATTTACCATGCCGGCCCGGGGAGCTCGAAGCGCAACGCATGAATTGCGCACGATAATGCACCTCTTGCATCGCTCCAGGCCGACAATGAATCACTTCAGTGGTCCAGCGCCTGGCGAATTTCGGCGATGAACGATTGCAGCGCCGCCACCGCCTGCTCGCGCGGGGTGTCTTCCAGCAACTGCACCAGCCGGCTGCCGATCACCACGGCATCGGCCACGCCGCCGATCGCGCGCGCGGTCTGCGCGTCGCGGATGCCGAAGCCCACCCCCACCGGCAGGTTGGCGTGCTGCTTGATCAGCGGCAGGCGCGCCGCCACGCTGTCGAGGTCGATCGAGGCGGAGCCGGTCACGCCCTTGAGCGAGACGTAGTAGAGGTAGCCGCTGGCGACGCGCGCGACCGCCTCGATGCGCGCATCGGTCGAGGTAGGCGCCAGCAGGAAGATCGGGTCCATGCCGTGGTCGCGCATCAGCCCGGCGAACGACTCGCACTCCTCGGGCGGATAGTCGACCACCAGCACGCCGTCGACGCCGGCGTCGCTGGCGGCCCTGGCGAAGGCCGCCTCGCCCATGCGCTCGATCGGGTTGGCATAGCCCATCAGCACCACCGGCGTGTCGGAGTTGGTCTGGCGGAATTCGCGCACCCACTGCAGCACCTGCGTGAGCGACACACCCTGCGCCAGCGCGCGCTCGGAGGCGCGCTGGATCACCGGGCCGTCGGCCATCGGGTCGGAGAACGGCACGCCCAGCTCGATCACGTCGGCGCCGCCCGCCACCAGCGCGTGCATCAGCGCCACGGTCAGGCCGGGCTCGGGATCGCCGGCGGTGATGAACGGAATCAGGCCCTTCTTCTGCTGCGCGGCCAGCGCCGCGAACGTCTTCTGGATACGGGACATATTCAGGGAATCAGGTGAGGCCGCGTCGCCGGCGAGACATCGTCGTTGGCGGCGGCCAGGGTTGGGGTGGCGAGGCTTGCGGCACCATCGGGCTCGAGCGCGGGCATGGCCTCTGCAGCAGCGGCCACGCGCCCGCACGCCACCTGCACGTACTCGGGGTTGATCTCGTAGCCGACAAAGCGCCTGCCGTGGCGCAGGCACGCCACCGCGGTGGTGCCGCTGCCGGCGAACGGATCCAGCACCAGGCCGCCCGGCGGGCAGCTCGACAGCACCATGCGCTCGACGATCTCCAGCGGCTTCTGCGTCGGGTGATTGGCGCGCTCCGGGTCCTGGCGGTGGATGCGCGAGACGCTCCACAGGTCCTTCGGGTTGTAGCCCACCTCCAGCCACTTCTTGCCCTCGAAGCGCGGCCGGCTGCGCGCCTTCTTGGTCTCGGGGTCGTATGGGATACGCACCGGGTCGAGATCGAAGTAGTAGTCGCGCGCCCTGGCGAAGAAGCCGATGTTGTCGTGCACCGACGAGAACTTGCGCGTGGTGCCGCCCATGCTGGGCACGCGCCGGTCCCAGATGATCTCGTTGATCATGGTCAGGCGCCGCTTCAGCATCACGAACAGCTCCGGCGAGTACTGCCACGTGCAGAACAGGTAGAGCGTGCCCCTGGGCGCGAGCTTGGGCACCACCGCGTCCATCCAGCGCTCGGACCAGTCCAGGTAGGCCTGGCCCGACAGCAGGTCGGAATCGTTGCCGTAGTCCTTGCCCAGCCCGTACGGCGGATCGGCGACGATCAGGTCGACCGAGCCGTCCGGCAGGCGGGCAATGCCCGCGAACATGTCTTCCTGGAACAAGCGCAGCGGGGCGGAATCGGGCGCGCCCGATGCATCTGGCGCGCCCGCGCCGCCCACGGCAAGTCCGGTCGGAGGCAGCGCGCGCATCAGAGCTTGAGCCCCGCGCGCTCAGCCACGGTATGCATGTCCTTGTCGCCGCGGCCGGACAGGTTCACCAGCAGCAGCTTGTCCTTGGGCAGCGTCGGCGCCAGCTTGCAGGCATAGGCGATGGCGTGACTGGATTCCAGCGCCGGGATGATGCCCTCGATGCGGCAGCAGTCGTGGAAGGCCTTGAGCGCTTCCTCGTCGGTGACCGGCACGTATTGTGCGCGGCCGCTGTCCTTGAGCCAGGCATGCTCGGGACCAACGCCCGGGTAGTCCAGGCCCGCCGACACCGAATGGGTCTCGATGATCTGGCCGTTGTCGTCCTGCAGCAGGTAGGTGCGATTGCCATGCAGCACGCCCGGCGTGCCGCCGGTCAGCGAGGCCGCGTGGCGGCCGGTGTCCAGCCCGTCGCCGGCGGCTTCGACGCCGATCAGCTGCACATCCTTGTGCTCGATGTACGGGTAGAAGATGCCCATGGCATTGGAGCCGCCGCCGACGCAGGCGATCACCGCATCCGGCTGGCGCCCGGTCATTTCGGGCATCTGCACCTTGGCTTCCTCGCCGATGACGCACTGGAAGTCGCGCACCATCATCGGGTACGGGTGCGGGCCGGCCACGGTGCCGATGATGTAGAAGGTGTTCTCGACGTTGGTGACCCAGTCGCGCATGGCTTCGTTGAGCGCGTCCTTGAGCGTGCGCGAGCCGCTTTCCACCGGCACCACGGTCGCGCCCAGCAGCTTCATGCGGTAGACGTTGGCGGCCTGGCGCTTGACGTCCTCGGCACCCATGTAGACCACGCACTCCATGCCGAAGCGCGCGGCGATGGTGGCGGTGGCCACGCCGTGCTGCCCTGCCCCGGTTTCGGCAATGACCCGCGGCTTGCCCATGCGCTTGGCCAGCAGCGCCTGGCCGATGACGTTGTTGATCTTGTGCGCGCCGGTGTGGTTCAGGTCCTCGCGCTTGAAATAGATCTGCGCGCCGCCAAGCGTCTCGCTCCAGCGCTGCGCGTGGTAGATCGGCGACGGGCGGCCGACGAAGTGCTTCAGCTCGCGGCGGAATTCGGCGTCGAACTCGGGATCCTTCTGGTAGTGCGCATAGGCGTCGCGCAACTCATCGAGCGCGTGCACCAGCGTTTCGGACACGAAGGTGCCACCATAGGGGCCGAAATGGCCGCGGGAATCGGGCAGGTCGTACATGTCTAGGCTCTTCGGAACAGCGGCCTTGCCTCAGCCGGCAAGGGCGCGTGGTTGACTGGGTGCGCGACGGCCGCCTGGAAGCGGCGGGACACGGAGGTGGGCAAGGGATCGATCTTCGCTCCGGCTCATCCGGCCTCGGCGCTGCGGACAGCGCGCACAAACTCGGCAATGCGGGCGTGGTCCTTCACGCCCTTGGCAGCCTCTACCCCGCTGCTGACATCGACGGCGTAGGGGCGCACGCGTTCAATCGCGCCAGCGACGTTTTGCGCGTTCAACCCACCACTCAAAACGATGCGAGGAGCGCCGCTTGCGTTCGGGTTGCCGGTTGCCATAACCGGGGGATTGGGCGGAAGCCATGCCGGAGGAATCAGGGTCCAGTCGAAGACGTGGCCGCCACCGCCATAGCCTTCGACGAAGGCATCGAGCAGCAAGGCAGCGGCATCACGGTATTGATCGGCGAATTCTACCAAATCGAGCCCCGCACGGACACGGGCGGCACGCAGGAACGGCAACGCGCAGCGCTGGGCGGCCTGGGTGCAGAACTGCGGAGTTTCGTCGCCGTGCAGCTGCAGCAGCGTCAGCGGCACACGCTCGGCGACGTGGGCGATGTCTTCGAGGTCGGCGTTGACGAACAGGCCGGTCACCGTGACGAACGGCCCGGCGGCCTCGGCCAGCGCCGCAGCCTGCGCCACGTCGACGTAGCGCGGGCTCTTCGGGTAGAACACCAGCCCGATCGCGTCGGCGCCGGCATCGACGGCGGCGCGCACGTCGTCCTCGCGGGTCAGGCCGCAGATCTTGATGCGGGTGCGCTGCGGCAGGTGCGCCGCACTGCCCTCAGTCTGCGTCATCGAACACTCCATGGAACAGGCTCGCGGACGGGTCGGCCGCGGGGATCGGGTAAGCATCAGGATACTTGACCCCGACCAGGTAGAGGCCATCCGGCATGAAGGTCGGCGCCGCCAGCTTGCGGTCGCGTCCGGCCAGCACCTGCGCCAGCCACTGCGGCGGGTAGCGCCCGCGCCCCACCGCCACCAGGCAGCCCATCAGGTTGCGCACCATATGGTGCAGGAAGGCGCTGGCGCGGAAGCGCAGGAACACCCAGTTGCCGTCGTCGCGGATGGTGACGTCGTACATGGTCTTGACCGGCGACTTGGCCTGGCATTCGGCGGCGCGGAACGCGGAAAAGTCGTGCTCGCCAATCAGGTGCGCGGCGGCGGCTCGCATGGCGTCCACGTCGAGCCGTTGCCCGGGCGGCAGCATCTGGTAGCCGGCGCGGCCATGCACCAGCGGCACCCGGTGCGGACCGGTGTAGAGCGCGTAGTAATACATGCGCTCGTACGCCAGGAAGCGGGCATGGAAGCCATCGTCGACCGGCAACGCCCACTGCAGCGCGATCGACGGCGGCAGGAAGGCGTTGACGCCGCGCACCCAGGAAAAGGGCTCGCGCACCAGTTCGGTATCCAGGTGGACCACCTGGCCGAGCGCATGCACGCCGGTATCGGTGCGCCCCGCCACCGTGGTCAGCAGGCGCACGCCGGCAAAGCGCTCGATGGCGTCTTCGAGGTGGTCCTGGACGGTATTGCGGTGCGGCTGCGACTGCCACCCGGAAAAGGCGGCGCCGTCGTAGTGCAGGCCAAGGGCGATGCGGTTCATGTCAGGGGAAAAAGCATGGCGGCGCGCCGGCTATGCGCGCCGAAAAAGCAAATGCGCCGGAAGGGACGCTTCCGGCGCATCGCTTCGGGCCGCGGCAGCGTGTGCCGCGGCCGGACCGCCAATGATAGCTCAGGCCACTTCCAGCAGCAGCGAGCGGGCCTCGGCCTGCAGCGGGTCCTGCGACTGCTCGACCACTTCCTGCAGCAGCTCGCGCGCGCCCTCCTTGTCGCCGATCTCGATATAGGCGCGCGCCAGGTCCAGCTTGATCTGCATGTCGCGCCCGCCGTCCATGCCGTCGGTCGACAGCGTGCTCGGCGACACGCTCTGGCCCAGCCCGCCGGCGGTGTCGGGCGCCACCCGCGACAGGTCGATCGGCTCGGCCAGCTTGCCGTCGCGCAGCATGGTGGTGGCGGGAAGCGGCACCGAACCCTCGTCGAGCGCGGCCGGGGTCGCGGCATGCGGCGCGCTGCCCAGGTCCAGCGACAGCCCGGACATGTCGAACTCGAGCGGGCGGCCGCGGGTCGGCGTGTCGAGCGTGGGCACGTCGTCATCGGCGAGCGGATCGGCGCCCGGCAGGCCCATGTCGAGACGCACCGGCTCGCCAGGCTGCGGCGCCTCGACGCCGAACGCCATCGTCGCCGAGGCCGGCGCGACGATCGGGTCGCCGGCGGCCGGCGCCGGGAAGGCATCCAGCGGCAGCGACAGGTCGCCCAGCGACGGCTCCAGCCGCGCGATCGAGGCAGGATTCTGCGACGGGTCCTGCGTGCGCCACTGGTCGGTCGCCGGCGATGCCGTATCGGGGCCCGCAGCCTCCGGCGTCACCACCATGAACAGCGCGTTGCCCGGCTCCAGCGCGCGTCCCATTTCCGCGGCCTTCAGCCATTCCGCTCCGTGTCCGCCGGTCTGGGCGAACATTTCCTCTGCAATCACGCGGAACCCTTCCACATCCTGTCTGTTGCTGTAAATCTCCAGGAGCTTGAGCCGTACCGGCTGCTGCTCCGGGTGTTTCTCCAGGGCTTCGCGCAGGATTTCCTCTGCCTGCACATCGCGCCCGTAGGCGATATAGACCTCGGCCTCGGCGATCGGGTCGACCTCGTTGGCTTCCGGCGTGTTGTTGCCGATGCGGAAGTCGGCGCCGAACACGCTGTGCTGCGAGGTGTCGACGCTCTGGCCGCCGGCGGTGCCGAACAGCGAGTTGGCGCCGGCCATGACGGTGCTCTCCTGCGACAGGATGCTGTCGCCGAAGCCGGTCGCCTCACCCTCCTTCTGCTTCTGGCGGCGGCGATAGATCGCGTACACGCCCAGCAGCGCCACCACCAGGCCGCCGCCCGGCAGCAGCATGGGGTTGGCCAGCAGGCCATCGAGGAACGACGGTTCGGGCACCGGCTCGGGCTGCGCGACCACCGGCGGCACAGGTTTGGCCGCTGGCGCCGATGCGGCACCTTGGGCCGCGTTGGCTGCCACGTCCGCGGCAGGCTGCGAAGCGGGGGCCGCGGCCACGGCGGAGGCTGCCGCGGGTGCCACGGCGGCTGCAGCACTGGCGCTGCCCGCGGGCGCGGCAGGCGCGCTCGCCGCATTCGCCGCGGCGACCGCGGTTGCTGCCGCAGCAGCGGTAGCGGCCACGGCGTCGGCCTTGGGCGGCTCGGCCGGCACCACGGCAGGCGCGGCGGCTGCCGCCCTGGCGGCGGCGTCGGCCTTCTCCTTGTCGGCCAGCGCGGCCTGGTTGGCCTGGCTGAGCTTGGCGATCTCGGCGTTCTTCAGCTCGAGCAGCTTCTGCATATCGCCGACATTCTTTTGCAGCTGCGCCAGGCGGGCCTCGGCTTCCTTCAGCTGGCGCTCGCGCGCGACCTCGGCTTCGGCCTTGGCCGCGGCGTCGGCCTGCGCGCCACGCGCGGCCTTGCTCAGCTTCAGTTCATCGCGCGGGCCGTCGGCCGGTGCCGCCTGCTCCTGCACGCGCGCGGTCACGTTGCCGGATTGCTGGCGGCCGCTGTCGGGCTCGACCGATTTGGCCGCCGCGGCGCTGGCCAGCCGGCTGCGGTAGGCGTCGAAGCCCTGCGTGCGCGCCACCACTTCGCGGCGCGCCGCCCTCGGCGTGACCGCCTGAGCCTGCTGCTGGGTCGGCACCTGCAGCACCGCGCCGCTGCGCAGGCGGTTCATGTTGCCGCCGATAAAGGCGTTGGGATTGTTGCGGTAGAGCGCCACCAGCATCTGGTCGAGCGAGACCGATTCCTGGCCCTGCACGGCCTCGCCGGCAATGCCATAAAGCGTGTCGCCGCGCTGCACGGTGTAGCCGCCGCCGGGGGCCATCTCGGTGCCGGCGGCCGGTGCCGCGGCGCGCCGGGCGCTCTGCCGCGCGGGACGGGCTGGTGCGGCGGGCCGGGCCGGCTCGGCCTCGGCGCCGGGCGCGGCCTGCTGCGCCGGCGCAGCTGGCGCGGCGGCAGGTGCCGGCGCGGCCGGTGCGTCGGGCGTGGCGGCCTGCACCACCGGTGCCGGCGAGAAAGTCTGGTTGGAAGCCCTGGCCCCGGCGGGGTCGAGCAGGAAGGTGTAGGCGCGCGAGACCTTGCCGCTGGCCCAGCTCATGTCGACCAGGATATCGACGAAGGGCTCGCTGATCGGCTGGCTGGAACGGACCCGTGCCACGTAGCTGCCGTTGGCGCGGCGCTCCAGTTCCAGGCGCAGGTTGCCGACGCTTGGCAGATAGGTCAGCCCGGCCGCGGCATAGGCGCCCGGCGGCGCCAGCCTGACGCTGAGCCCGGCGGCCTCCTCGGCGGTGACCCCGCTGATGTCGATCTCAGCCTGCAGCGGCTGCCCCAGATTCGACTGAACCCGCAATTGCCCGAACCCCGCGGCATACGCGGCCGGCTGCGCAAGCAGCAGGCCCAGTGCCGTGACGGCCAGCGTTGACCAGCGCTGACGGGCAGTAGGCGCATCTTTCCGGCGATGTTGGCTCACACTCACCTTGTGCTCCGTTATGTTTTAGTAGCGATATGAATCGACAAACCGACCCCGACAAACCCATCCCATAAACCAGATCCGCCCGGCAGGCGGGGCATTCTGAACGGCCCCTTTTGCCAGCCTGCGCGCAGGCGCCCATCCCTGCGGACGGGGTCGCATGCCGGCGTATTGTGACGCATCGCCCGGCAAAATAGGCGCCCGGATACAACAACGCCGCGCATGGGCGCGGCGTCGTAAGCAAAGCGCTGCAATCTGTTGCCTGGCTGCAACGGGCGCAACCAGGCCACAGGCGGCGGCCTGCGATCAGGACTCGATCAGGATACGCAGCATGCGGCGCAGCGGCTCGGCCGCGCCCCACAGCAGCTGGTCGCCGACCGTGAAGGCCGACAGGTACTCGCCGCCCATCTGCATCTTGCGCAGGCGGCCGACCGGGATGGTCAGCGTGCCGGTCACGGCCGCGGGGGTCAGGCCGGTCATGCTGGCTTCGCGCGTATTCGGCACCACCTTCGCCCACGGGTTGTGGGCGGCCAGCATGCCTTCGATTTCATCGAGCGGCACATCCTTGCGCAGCTTGATGGTCAGCGCCTGCGAGTGGCAGCGCATCGCGCCGATGCGCACGCACAGGCCGTCGACGGCGATCGGCTTGGCGCCGGTCGCGCCCAGGAAGCCCTCGCCGCGGCCCAGGATCTTGTTGGTCTCGGCGCCGCCCTTCCACTCTTCCTTCGATTGGCCGTTGCCGAGGTCCTTGTCGATCCAGGGGATCAGGTTGCCGGCCAGCGGCACGCCGAACTGCCTGGTTTCTTCCGCCGACAGGCCGTGCTGGGTCGCCAGGATCTGGCGGTCGATTTCCAGGATGGCCGACGCCGGGTTATCCAGCAGCGGCTTGACCGACGCGTTGAGCGTGCCGAACTGGGTCAGCAGTTCGCGCATGTGCTGCGCACCGCCGCCCGAGGCCGCCTGGTACGTCATCGAGGTCATCCATTCGACCATGTCGGCCTGGAACAGGCCGCCGAGGCCGATCAGCATGCAGCTGACCGTGCAGTTGCCGCCGATGAAATTCTTGACGCCCTTGGACAGCGCGTCCTTGATCACACCCTGGTTGACCGGATCGAGCACGATGATGGCATCGTCCTTCATCCGCAGCGACGACGCCGCGTCGATCCAGTACCCCTTCCAGCCCGCCGCGCGCAGCTGGGGGAAGACCTCGTTGGTGTAGTCGCCGCCCTGGGCGGTCAGCACCACGTCGCACTTCTTCAGTGCCTCGATGTCGTTGGCATCCTTGAGCGTGGTTTCGTTCTTGGCCATGGCGGGCGCCTTGCCGCCGGCGTTGGACGTGCTGAAGAAGACGGGCTCGATATGGTCGAAATCACGCTCTTCCTGCATGCGCTGCATCAGGACGCTGCCGACCATTCCCCGCCAACCGACGAGACCTACAATCATGATTTACCTCGGATGTGATTTTTACTTCCCCGCCATTTTCCTCGCCCGGCGTGGCTGCGCGGGGAAGACGGGCAGGCACGACGAACGGATCTAGGCGATCGCGGTTTTAATAGTGGTTTTAATCGTCGTTGCGGTCTGGCCGAGCGAAATCGTGCCAACCGGGCCGCGGGTAGCGGTCAGGGCGACAACAGCAGTCAGGGTGGACTGGGAAAATCGGGCCATCGGCAGAGTCTACACGATTTTGCGGCGCTGCCGCAGCGTGCAAATTGGGGACAAATAAAACACGGGGCACCGCGATTGCGGTGCCCCTTTGGCGTGTGACTGGCGTGTGACTTACAGTGCCGCCAGCACGGCCTCGCCCATCTCGCGGGTGCCGACCTGCTTGCAGCCCGGCGTCAGGATGTCGCCGGTGCGGTAGCCCTGGGCCAGCACCTTCTTGACGGCGTTCTCGATGCGGTCGGCCTGCTCGGCCTTGTTCAGCGAGTAGCGCAGCATCATCGCCGCCGACAGGATGGTGGCCAGCGGATTGGCCACGCCCTTGCCGGCGATGTCCGGCGCCGAGCCATGCGAGGGCTCGTACAGGCCCTTGTTGTTGGCATCGAGCGACCCCGACGGCAGCATGCCGATCGAGCCGGTCAGCATCGCCGCTTCGTCCGACAGGATGTCGCCGAACATATTGCCGGTGACGATCACGTCGAAGCTCTTGGGCGCCTTGACCAGCTGCATCGCGGCGTTGTCGACGTACATGTGCGACAGCTCGACCTCCGGATATTCCTTGCTGACGTCGATCACGATGTCCTTCCAGAACTGGAAGGTCTCGAGCACGTTGGCCTTGTCGACGCTGCACAGCTTCTTGCCGCGCTTGGCCGCGGCCTGGAATGCCACGTGGGCGATGCGGCGGATTTCCGGCTCGCTGTAGCGCATGGTGTCGAAGGCTTCGCGCGCGCCCTGGAACAGGCCGTCCGGCGCTTCGCGCAGGCCGCGCGGCTGGCCGAAGTAGATGTCGCCATTCAGCTCGCGCACGATCAGGATGTCGAGGCCGGCCACCAGCTCGGGCTTCAGGCTCGAGGCGCCGGTCAGTTCCGGATAGCAGATCGCCGGACGGAAGTTGGCGAACAGCTGCAGGTGCTTGCGCAGGCCCAGGATGGCCTGCTCGGGGCGCAGCGCGCGCTCGAGGCTGTCGTACTTCCAGTCGCCGACGGCGCCGAACAGGATGGCGTCGGCCTCCCTGGCCAGCTTGAGCGTGTTCTCCGGCAGCGGATGGCCTTCGGCCTCGTAGCCGGCGCCGCCCACCGGCGCGGTTTCCAGTTCGAACTTCTCGTCGAGCGCGTTCAGGACCTTGACGGCCTCTGCAACGATTTCGGGACCGATGCCGTCACCCGGCAGGACTGCGATCTTCATTGTTGTCTTTCCTCGTAGAGCCTTATCCGACCAGGCGGTTGTTCAGCCACGGCATCTTCGCCACGCGCTCGGCCTCGAAGGCCTTGATCTTGTCGGCATGGCGCAGGGTCAGGCCGATATCGTCGAAGCCGTTCAGCATGCAGTACTTGCGGAACGGCGCGATGTCGAACTCGTAGCTCTGCCCCGACGGCGTCAGCACCACCTGCTTGTCGAGATCGATGGTGAGCTGGTAGCCGTTGAACGCGTTGGTCTCGTTGAACAGGTGGTCGACCTGCTGCTCGCTCAGCACCACCGGCAGCAGGCCGTTCTTGTAGCAGTTGTTGAAGAAGATATCGGCGAAGCTGGGCGCAATCACGGCGCGGAAGCCGTATTGCGTCAGCGCCCACGGCGCGTGCTCGCGCGAGCTGCCGCAGCCGAAATTGCGGCGCGCCAGCAGGATCGATGCGCCCTGGTAGCGCGGCTGGTTCAGCACGAAGTCCGGGTTCAGGGGACGCTTGCTGTTGTCCATGCCGGGCTCGCCCACATCCTTGTAGCGCCACTCGTCGAACAGGTTGGGGCCGAAGCCGGTGCGCTTGATGGACTTCAGGAACTGCTTCGGGATGATGGCGTCGGTGTCGACGTTCTCGCGGTCGAGCGGCGCAACCAGGCCGCTGTGTACGGTGAACTTTTCCATGTGCTCTGTCCTTGCTTGTTCAGCCCAGCTTGCGGATATCGACGAAGTGGCCTTCGATGGCGGCCGCGGCGGCCATCGCCGGGCTCACCAGGTGAGTGCGCCCGCCCGCGCCCTGGCGGCCTTCGAAGTTGCGGTTCGAGGTCGAGGCGCAGCGCTCGCCGGCATCGAGGCGGTCGGCGTTCATCGCCAGGCACATCGAGCAGCCCGGCTCGCGCCACTCGAAGCCGGCGGCCTTGAAGATCTGGTCCAGGCCTTCGCGCTCGGCCTGTTCCTTGACCAGGCCGGAGCCGGGCACCACCATCGCGAGCTTCACGTTCGCGGCAACCTTGCGGCCCAGCTTCTGCACTACCCAGGCAGCAGCGCGCATGTCTTCGATGCGGCTATTGGTGCAGGAACCGATGAAGACCTTGTCGATGCTGATGCTCTCGACCGGCACGTTGGGCTGCAGGCCCATGTATTCGAGCGCGCGCTCCATCGCGTTGCGCTTGTTCGGGTCCTTTTCCTTCTCCGGATCCGGCACGCGGTCTTCGATGCTGATCACCATTTCCGGCGAGGTGCCCCAGGTCACCTGCGGGCGGACATCTTCCGCGCGCAGTTCGACCACCTGGTCGAACTTGGCGCCGGCATCCGAATGCAGCGTGCGCCAGTAGGCCACGGCCTGCTCCCACTCAACGCCCTGCGGCGCGTACGGGCGGCCCTTGACGTATTCGAGCGTGACATCGTCGACCGCCACCAGGCCGGCGCGCGCACCCGCCTCGATCGCCATATTGCAGACCGTCATGCGGCCTTCCATGGTCAGGTCGCGGATGGCCGAGCCGGCGAACTCGATGGTGTAGCCGGTGCCGCCGGCGGTGCCGATCTTGCCGATCACGGCCAGCACGATGTCCTTGGCGGTGCAGCCGCGCGGCAGCTTGCCTTCCACCTTGACCAGCATGTTCTTGGCCTTCTTGCCCAGCAGCGTCTGGGTAGCCAGCACATGCTCGACTTCCGAGGTGCCGATGCCATGCGCCAGCGCGCCAAACGCGCCATGCGTGCTGGTATGCGAGTCGCCGCACACCACGGTCATGCCCGGCAGCGTGGCGCCTTGCTCCGGCCCGATCACGTGCACGATGCCCTGGCGGTGGTCGTTCATCTTGAACTGGGTAATGCCGTAGCTGTCGCAGTTGGCATCGAGCGTATCGACCTGCAGCTTCGATACCGGGTCTGCAATGCCGTGGCTGCGGTCGGTGGTCGGCACGTTGTGGTCCGACACGGCCAGGTTGGCGCTGATGCGCCATACCGGACGCTCCGCCAGCTTCAGCCCCTCGAACGCCTGCGGGCTGGTCACTTCATGCAGCAGGTGGCGGTCGATATAGAGCAGCGTGGTGCCGTCTTCCTCGACGTGGACGGTGTGGTCATCCCAGAGTTTGTCGTAGAGCGTCTTGGCCATGATGCGATGGCGGGACCGATGACCATGCCTTGGCAGGCCGGCCTGCGGGGACCGCGCAGTAGTTTGCAGGGGTAGTTTGTCCGCTTCGTTCGGTGCAGCCAAGCCCGACGGCTATCGTGAGGATCGCGCCGGAAGCCGCCTGAAGCGGGCGTTATTTCAAGCGTTGCGGCAATGCTTGACTTGGCAATCGATTATGCCATCGCTCTGGCCCCGGGCCGGGCCGGGCGGGGCTGGAAATGTAATGTGATTGGCGAAAGGGGGATTTCGCGGATGGCGAAAACGCAGTGGCAAAAGAAAGCGGCCGCCGCGGCGAGCACGGCGGCCGGCGCATCAGCCGCCCAGGTAGGCGGCCTTGATCCGGTCGTTGGCCAGCAGGTTGGCGCCGGTATCGGCCAGCACCACCTTGCCGGTCTCCAGCACATAGCCCCGGTCCGCGACCTGCAGCGCCTTGTTGGCGTTCTGCTCGACCAGGAACACGGTGACGCCCTCGTCACGAATGGTGCGGATGATGTCGAAGATCTGCGCGATGATCAGCGGTGCCAGGCCGAGCGTGGGCTCGTCCAGCAGCAGCAGGCGTGGCCGGCTCATCAGCGCGCGGCCGATCGCCAGCATCTGCTGCTCGCCGCCCGACATGGTGCCGGCGCGCTGGCCGGCGCGCTGGTTCAGGCGCGGGAACAGCTTGAACACATGCTCGATGCCCGCCTCGATCTCGTCGCGCTTGGCGAAGAACGCGCCCATCTTCAGGTTTTCCAGCACCGTCAGGCTCGGGAACACGCGCCGGCCCTCGGGCGAGATCGCCATGCCCAGGCGCATGATCTCGTGGGTCGAGCGATGGGTGATGTCCTGCCCTTCGAACAGCACGCGCCCGCTCGAGGCGCGCGGCGTGCCGCACACGGTCATCATCAGCGTCGTCTTGCCGGCGCCGTTGCTGCCGATCAGGGTGACGATCTCCCCCTTCTTCACTTCGATCGATACGCCCGACAGCGCCTCGACGGCGCCGTAGTGGGTATGGACCTGTTCCAGCTTCAGCATCAGTCCTCTCCCAGGTAGGCCTTGATCACGCGCGGGTCGTTGCGCACTTCTTCGGGCTTGCCGATCACGATGGGCTTGCCGTGCTCCATTACCAGGATGCGGTCGGACACGCCCATCACCAGGCTCATGTCGTGCTCGATCAGCAGCACGGCAATGCCGAACTCCTTGCGCAACTGGTCGATGAGCTGCGACAGCTCGAGCTTTTCCTGGGGGTTCAGGCCGGCGGCGGGCTCGTCCAGCATCAGCAGGCGCGGCTGGGTAATCATGCAGCGCGCGATCTCGAGCCGGCGCTGGTGGCCGTAGGAAAGCGTGCCGGCCTCGCGGTTGGCCACCGAGGTCAGGTTCATGCGCTCGAGCCAGACCGCCGCGCGCTCAAGCGCTTCTCGCTCCGCGCGACGGTAGGCCGGCGTGGCAAACAGCCCGCGCAGCAGGCCGGCTTGCACCTGGCGGTGTTGCGCCACCAGCAAGTTCTCGACCACGGTCAGGTTCTTGAACAGGCGGATGTTCTGGAACGTGCGCACCAGGCCCTTGCGCGCCACCATGTGGCTCGGCAGCCCGGCGATGGCGTGGCCGTCGAGCGTGACCTCGCCCGCGGTCGGCTTGTAGAAGCCGCCGACGCAGTTGAACACCGTGGT
The DNA here is from genome assembly GCF_041726985.1 of Cupriavidus nantongensis. Classification (GTDB taxonomy): domain Bacteria; phylum Pseudomonadota; class Gammaproteobacteria; order Burkholderiales; family Burkholderiaceae; genus Cupriavidus; species Cupriavidus nantongensis_A. Next base: position 2,313,526 of record NZ_CP168303.1, read on the forward strand.
CTTGCCGGCGCCGTTCGGGCCGATGATGGCGAAGACCTCGTCCTTGCGCACATCGAAATCGATGCCGTCGACGGCCAGCAGGCCGCCGAAGCGCATCTGCAGGCCCGACACCCTGAGCAGTTCTGCCGATGCATTGATCGGCGCATTCATCATCGGCGCATTCATCGGGGCAGCTCCACGTGCGGGCGGCTCGCGGGCAGCAGGCCCTGCGGACGCCACATCATCATCAGCACCATCACCAGGCCAAAGATCAGCATGCGGTATTCGGCAAAGCCGCGCGCCACTTCGGGCAGCACCGTCAGCAGGATCGCCGCCAGGATCACGCCCAGCTGCGAGCCCATGCCGCCCAGCACCACCACGGCCAGCACCAGCGCCGATTCGATGAAGGTGAACGATTCCGGATTGACCAGGCCCTGGCGCGCGGCAAAGAACGCGCCGCCCAGGCCGGCGAACGATGCCCCCAGCGTGAACGCCGACAGCTTGATGCGGGTCGGGTTCAGGCCCAGCGAGCGGCAGGCGATCTCATCCTCGCGCAGCGCCTCCCAGGCGCGGCCCATCGGCATGCGGATCAGCCGGCTGGTGACGAACAGCGTGAAGCCGACCAGCAGCAGCGCGATCAGGTAGAGGAAGATCACCATGTGCTGGCTGGCGTAGTCCAGGCCGATCAGCTCGTGGAAGGTGCGCGTGCCCTCGACGCTGGCGCTGCGCGCCATCTCGATGCCGAACACGCTGGGCTTGGGGATGCCCGAGACGCCGTCGGGGCCGCCGGTCAGGCTGGTCAGGTTGTTCAGCAGCAGGCGAATGATCTCGCCGAAGCCGAGCGTGACGATCGCCAGGTAATCGCCGCGCAGCCGCAACACCGGAAAGCCGAGCAGGAAACCGAAGCCCGCCGACAACGCCGCCGCGATCGGCAGGCATTCCCAGAAGCTCAGGCCGAAGTACTGGTTCAGCAGCGCGTAGGTGTAGCCGCCCACCGCATAGAAGCCGACATAGCCCAGGTCGAGCAGGCCGGCATAGCCGACCACGATGTTCAGGCCCAGGCCCAGGATCACGTAGATCAGCGCCAGCGTGGCCACGTCGACGGCGCCGCGCGAGCCGAAGAACGGCCACACCAGCCCCACCGCCAGCAGCACCCACACCGCCACGCGCTGCTGCTGCGCGCCCAGGGCTGGCAGCGCCGGCAGGCGCACCGCGCTGCCGGCGCGCGACAGCACCGGCTTGAACAGCTGGAACAGGAACACCGCCGCCACGGCCAGCCACACCGGCCGCCAGTGCGGTTCGAGCACTACCTTGTAGCCTTCCAGCTTGAGCTGCAGGCCCAGGATGGGGATGGTCAGGATGGCGGTCACCACCGCCGCCGTGATCGCATTCTTGAGCGACTGGCCCGGCGTGGCGCCGCGCACGGCCTGCCCGGCGGACATCGCAGAAACTTGGTTGGTCATGTTTCGCCTCCCCTCAGACCTTTTCGACATCGGGCTTGCCCAGCAGCCCGGTCGGACGGAACAGCAGCACCAGCACCAGCAGGCTGAAAGCGACCACGTCCTTGTATTCGGCCGGCATGTAGCCCGAGGCGAAGGTTTCCGCCAGGCCCAGCAGCACGCCGCCGAGCATCGCGCCCGGGATGCTGCCGATGCCGCCCAGCACCGCCGCGGTAAAGGCCTTGATGCCGGCAATGAAGCCGATGAAGGGATTGAGCTTGCCGATGGTCAGCCCGATCAGCACGCCGCCCACCGCCGCCAGCATCGCGCCCAGCACGAAGGTGAACGAGATCACCTTGTTGGTGTCGATGCCCAGCAGGTTGGCCATGCGCATGTCCTCGGCGCAGGCGCGGCAGGCGCGGCCCATGCGCGAGCGGCCGATAAACAGCGTCAGCGCCACCATCAGCGCCAGCGTCACGCCGACGATCAGCAGGCGCGAGTACGGCACCGTCACGGTGAAGTCGCCGCCCATCTGGAACTCGATGGCGCCCGAGATCAGCACTGGCACCGACACATCGCGCGCGCCCTGCCCGATCTGGACATAGTTCTGCAGGAAGATCGACATGCCGATGGCCGAGATCAGCGGCACCAGCCGCGGCCCGCCGCGCAAGGGGCGGTATGCCACCCGCTCGACCGCATAGCCGTAGACGCCGGTGACCATCACCGACACCAGCAAGGCGGCGCCGAGCACCAGCGGCAGCGGGTAGCCTGCCTGGGCGCCGATGGCGGTGAGCGTGACCAGGCCGACATAGGCACCGATCATGTAAATCTCGCCGTGCGCGAAATTGATCATGCCGATGATGCCGTAGACCATTGTGTAGCCGATGGCGATCAGCGCATAGATCGCACCCAGCGTCAGGCCGTTGACCAGCTGCTGGGTGAACTGTGGAAGGAATTCATTCATTGGGGAAGCCTCAGGAACTTGAAGCCCGATACCAGAACGCCCCGCCCGGGGTACGGGCGGGGCGTGTGCGGGAGGGAGCGCCTGCTTAGTTCGCGGCGGTCTTGCTGGCGTCCTTGTGCCAGGTGTAGACCACGAACTTGAAGGACTTCAGATCGCCCTTGGCGTCGTACTCGACCTTGCCGATCGGCGTGGTGAAGGCGTTCTTGTGCATGTATGCCGCGACCTTGGTGGGATCGGTGCTCTTGGCCCCGGCGATGGCGTCGCCGATGATCTTGACGGCGGCATAGGCCGGCATCTGGAACGGACCGTTGGCGTCACGCTTCTTGTCGGCAAAGGCCTTGACCAGGCCGGCGTTGGCGGGATCGGCCGAGAAGTCGGCCGGCAGCGTCACCAGCATGCCCTCCGACGACGGGCCGGCGATCGCGGTCACGTCCTTGTTGCCTACGCCCTCGGGGCCCATGAAGGTGGCCTTCACGCCCTGCTCCCGCGCCTGGCGCAGCAGCAGGCCCATTTCCGGGTGGTAGCCGCCGAAGTAGACGAAGTCCACGCCCTGCGACTTGAGCTTGGTGATCACGGCCGAGTAGTCCGAGTCGCCGGCGTTGATGCCTTCGAACACGGCCACCGGGATCTTGGCGGCTTCCAGGTCCTTCTTCACCGAGCTGGCGATGCCCTGGCCGTACGACTGCTTGTCGTGCAGCACCGCGACCTTCTTCGGCTTGACCTTGCCGATGATGTACTGGGCGGCGGCCGGACCCTGCTGGTCGTCGCGGCCGATGGTGCGGAAGATGAAGTTGCGCTTCTTGGTTTCGGTCAGCTGCGGCGCGGTGGCCGACGGCGTGACCATCACGATGCCTTCGTTCTCGTAGATGTCCGAGGCCGGGATGGTCGAGCCCGAGCACACGTGGCCGATCACGTACTTGATGTTCTGGCTGACGATCTTGTTGGCCACGGCCACGGCCTGCTTCGGCTCGCAGGCATCGTCCATCAGTACCACCTCGAACTTGTTGCCGCCGGCGCCGCCGGCTGCGTTGATCTGTTCGACGGCGGTCAGCGCACCGGCCTTGACCATGTCGCCATACTGCGCCACCGAGCCGCTCATCGGGCCGGCAATGGCGATCTTCACGGTTTCGGCATTGGCGGCGGCGCCAAAGGTAGCCAGCATGGCAGCCAGCGAAATGGTGGAAAGACGGGACAGCGTCATCAGGAGCTCCTCGATTTATGTTTGGGTCATCCGGGCAGAAACGGTATGACCTGCGCAATCGAACAACACCCGCGGACGACTGGGATCGGGATAGGCGACCAGCGCCACCCGAGACGCGGAAGACGGGCCTGCAAGGAAGAGACAGCGTATGCGGGGCCCGGCAAGTGTCAGTCCCGCTGAGGTATGGGGACCAAGGTTCGGAAAGACAACGTTTGATTCGTTCTCTATTGCGCAAGCGATTCGCCTGCCCCGCTTGCCGCACCGCATGCCGGAAGGGTGGCCCGGCTGCCGTCGGCAAAGCAGCCCGCATTATAGGGTCAAATTTCCTGCCGCACGCGACTATCGCACAATATATGCGGAACCGATTTGGGAAAACGCGACACAATCCTCCACAAATTGAGCTCCGGACCATTCGGGGTGCAATTTCCTGCCCTTGCCGCCGCCGCAGCGCACAACTGCGCCCGCGCCACAAAGACAAACGCCCCGGCGGGGCCGGGGCGTCTGGAATTGCTGCACTGCGCAGCGGCGGACCTGCTTAGCGCTTGGCCACGTCCGGCACGTCGCGGGTGGCGGCGCCGACGAACAGCTGGCGCGGACGGCCGATCTTGTATTCCGGATCGGTGATCATCTCTTCCCACTGCGAGATCCAGCCCGGCGTGCGGGCCAGCGCGAAGATGCAGGTGAACAGCGAGGTCGGGATGCCCAGCGCGCGCTGCACGATGCCCGAGTAGAAGTCGACGTTCGGGTACAGCTTGCGGCTGACGAAGTACTCGTCTTCCAGCGCGATCTTTTCCAGCTCCATGGCCAGCTTGAACAGCGGGTCGTTGTGCAGGCCCAGTTCGTTCAGCACTTCATGGCAGGTTTCGCGCATCAGCTTGGCGCGCGGATCGTAGTTCTTGTACACGCGGTGGCCAAAGCCCATCAGGCGCACGCCCGAGTTCTTGTCCTTGACCTGCTTGATGAACTCGGGGATGTTGTCGACGCTGCCGATCTCTTCCAGCATCTTCAGCGCGGCTTCGTTGGCGCCGCCGTGGGCCGGGCCCCACAGGCAGGCCACGCCGGCGGCGATGGCCGCGAACGGGTTGGTGCCCGACGAACCGGCCAGGCGCACGGTCGAGGTCGACGCGTTCTGCTCGTGGTCGGCGTGCAGGATGAAGATGCGGTCCAGCGCGCGCTCCAGCACCGGGTTCACGGTGTACGGGGCGCACGGCGTCGCGAACAGCATGCGCAGGAAGTTGCCCGAGTAGGACAGGTCGTTCTGCGGGTAGATGTACGGCTGGCCGATGTTGTACTTGTACGCCATGGCGACCATGGTCGGCATCTTGGCGATCAGGCGGATGGCCGAGATCTCGCGCTGGTGCGGATCATCGATGTCCATCGCGTCATGGTAGAACGCGCTCATGGCGCCGACCAGGCCGGTCAGCACGGCCATCGGGTGCGCGTCGCGGCGGAAGCCGCGCATGAAGAACTGCAGCTGCTCGTGGACCATGGTGTGGTTCATCACGTGGCCGACGAATTCTTCCTTCTGCTTGGCGTTGGGCAGCTCACCCTTCAGCAGCAGGTAGCAGGTCTCGAGGTGGTCGCACTTCTGCGCCAGCTGCTCGATCGGGTAGCCGCGGTACAGCAGCTCGCCCTTGTCGCCGTCGATATAGGTGATCTTGGAATTGCACGAAGCCGTCGACATGAAACCGGGGTCGTAGGTGAACTTACCGGTTTGTCCGTACAGCTTGCGAATGTCGATCACGTCCGGGCCAACCGTACCCTTGTAGATCGGCAGCTCAACGCTGGGGGAACCATCGGAGAACGATAGCGTGGCTTTCACATCGGACGGCGTCATGTCGGATCCTTCAAATGCTGTGAATAATAATGTTGACCAAAACTCAGACCGTACGCAGCAGGGCGATGACTCGCTGCATCGGGGGCGTGTCGAGCTCACCGTCCAGCTCCTTGCGCGCAAGGAGCAGGTCCATCAACTCGTTGTCGCTGAGCTCGAACAGCTGGCTCAGCGCAGCCACATCCTCGTCGGACAGGCTCTCCTCGTAACGGTTGAAGAAACGTTCGACGATGATGTCGTTCTCCAGGAGGCCGCGGCGGGCACGCCAGCGCAACCGGGCGCGCTTGTGCGGATCGGCCTGATGGGAGAAGGTGGTGGCAGGACTCTCAGTCATGGCTTCCTACTTTCGGCGCGCCCGCCAGATATAGCCGCTCTGGCTGACGCGCCGCTTACTACTTGGACGGCCGCAGGGTCAGACCGCGCGGCGGACCATCAGCTCCTTGATCTTGCCGATGGCCTTGGTCGGGTTCAGACCCTTCGGGCACACGTCGACGCAGTTCATGATGCTGTGGCAGCGGAACAGGCGGTACGGGTCGTTCAGGTTGTCCAGGCGCTCGCTGGTGGCCTGGTCGCGGCTGTCCGCGATAAAGCGGTAAGCCTGCAGCAGGCCGGCCGGGCCGACGAACTTGTCCGGGTTCCACCAGAACGACGGGCACGAGGTCGAGCAGCTGGCGCAGAGAATGCACTCGTACAGGCCATCCAGCTCGTCACGCTCTTCCGGCGACTGCAGGCGCTCTTTCTCGGGCGGCGGCTCGTCGTTGATCAGGAACGGCTTGATCGAGTTGTACTGCTTGAAGAAGTTCGTCATGTCGACGATCAGGTCGCGCACCACCGGCAGGCCGGGCAGCGGACGCAGCACGATGCGGTCCGGCAGCTCGCGCATATTGGTCAGGCAGGCCAGGCCGTTCTTGCCGTTGATGTTCATCGCGTCCGAGCCGCACACGCCTTCGCGGCACGAGCGGCGGAACGAGATGGTCTCGTCCAGCTTCTTCAGCTTCACCAGCGCGTCCAGCAGCATGCGCTCGTGGCCGTCCAGCTCGACCTCGTAGGTCTGCATGCGCGGCGCCGCATCCTTGTCCGGATCGTAGCGGTAGACTTCGAAAATACGCTTCATTTCTGTGGGTCCTGTTATCTCTACGATGCGGTGCTCAGAACGTACGGGCCTTCGGCGGCACGCTTTCCACCGTCAGCGGTTCCATCTTCACCGGCTTGTAGTCGAGGCGGTTGCCTTCGCTGTAGAACAGCGTGTGCTTGAGCCAGTTCTGGTCGTCGCGGTTGGGGAAGTCGCTGTGCGCGTGGGCGCCGCGCGATTCCTTGCGCGCCGCGGCCGAGATCATGGTGGCCTTGGCCACTTCCACCAGGTTGGCCACTTCCAGGGCTTCCACCAGCGCGGTGTTGAAGACCTTGGACTTGTCCTTCAGGTGGATGTTGGCGGCACGCTCGGTCACTTCCAGGATGCGCTCGACGCCTTCGTCCATCAGCTTCTGGGTACGGAACACGCCGGCATGCGACTGCATGTTCTTGCGGATGTCGTTGGCGACGTCCTGTGTGTACTCGCCCGACGACGAAGCCTGCAGCTTGGCCAGGCGCGACAGCGCCAGGTCGGCGGCGTCCGCCGGCAGCGGCTTGTGTTCCTTCTGCTTCAGGTTCTGCGCGATGATGTGGTTGCCGGCGGCGCGGCCGAACACCACCAGATCGAGCAGCGAGTTGGTACCCAGGCGGTTGGCGCCGTGCACCGACACGCAGGAGCATTCGCCGATCGCGTAGAAGCCGTTGAGCACTTCGTTCGGATTGCCGTTCTTCGGCACCACCACCTGGCCGTGGTAGTTGGTCGGGATGCCGCCCATCTGGTAGTGGATGGTCGGGACCACCGGGATCGGTTCCTTGATCGCGTCGACGTTGGCGAACTTCAGGCCGATCTCGCGGATCGACGGCAGGCGCTTCATGATGGTCTCGGCACCGACGTGGGTCAGGTCGAGCAGCACGTAGTCGCCGTTCGGGCCGCAGCCGCGGCCTTCCTTGATTTCCTGGTCCATCGAGCGCGACACGAAGTCGCGCGGCGCCAGGTCCTTCAGCGTCGGCGCGTAGCGCTCCATGAAGCGCTCGCCGTCCTTGTTGCGCAGGATACCGCCCTCGCCGCGCACGCCTTCGGTGATCAGCACGCCCGCGCCGGCCACGCCGGTCGGGTGGAACTGCCAGAACTCCATGTCTTCCAGCGGCACGCCGGCGCGCGCCGCCATGCCCAGGCCGTCACCGGTGTTGATGAAGGCGTTGGTGGAAGCGGCATAGATGCGGCCGGCACCGCCGGTCGCGAACAGCGTGGTCTTGGCCTCGAGGATGTAGACCTCGCCGGTTTCCATTTCCAGCGCGGTCACGCCCAGCACGTCGCCGTCCTGGTCGCGGATCAGGTCCAGCGCCATCCATTCGACGAAGAAGTGGGTCTTGGCGCGCACGTTGCGCTGGTACAGCGTGTGCAGCAGCGCGTGGCCGGTACGGTCAGCCGCGGCGCAGGCGCGCTGCACCGGCTTTTCGCCGTAGTTGGCGGTGTGGCCGCCGAACGGGCGCTGGTAGATGGTGCCGTCGGGGTTGCGGTCGAACGGCATGCCGAAGTGTTCGAGCTCGTACACGACCTTCGGCGCTTCACGGCACATGAACTCGATCGCGTCCTGGTCACCCAGCCAGTCCGAGCCCTTGATGGTGTCGTAGAAGTGATAGTGCCAGTTGTCCTCGCTCATATTGCCGAGCGAGGCACCGATGCCGCCCTGCGCCGCCACGGTGTGCGAGCGGGTCGGGAACACCTTGGACAGCACGGCCACGTTCAGGCCGGCTTCCGCGAGCTGGAGGGATGCGCGCATCCCGGCGCCGCCAGCACCGACGATGACCACGTCAAAGCGGCGACGCGGCAATCCAGTCTTGACTGCGACCATTTATTACACCCTCCAGAGAATCTGAGCAGCGTAGCCCGCGCAACCGACGAGCCACAGAATCGTAAGAACTTGCAGCACGAGGCGCACCGCCATCGGCTTCACATAGTCCATCCAGATATCGCGCACGCCGATCCAGGCGTGATACAGCAGCGACAGGATGGTCAGGAACGTGATGATCTTCATCCACTGGTTGGCGAAGAGCCCTGCCCACGCTTCATACGAAGCGCCGTTCGACAGCAGGAAGGCAATCGCCAGGATCACGGTGAAGACCACCATGACCACGGCGGTGACGCGCTGCGCGAGCCAGTCTTTCAGACCGTAGTGCGCACCGACGACAAGACGCTTGGGACCGATATTGTTATTTGCCACCTTGATTCTCCTCAGAACAGGCCGTACAGCTTCAGGCCGAAAATCAGGGTAAGCAGCAGGCTGACAACCAGCACGCTGACGGCAGACTTGGCCGAGGCGGGCTTGGAGACACCAACGTGCACGTCCAGCAGCAGGAAGCGGATCCCGGCGCAGAAGTGATGCAGATAACCCCAGATCAGGGCCAGCACAACCAGCTTGACAAAGCCGCCGGACAGAAGGGCCGAGAACTTTGCGAAGCTCAGTTCGGAGGTGATGCTCTGCTCAAACAGATACAGGACGAAGGGAAGGAGGAGGAACATCAGTGCACCGCTCACGCGATGCAGGATGGATACCTTGCCGGCCCAGGGCAACCGGTATTTCGCGATCTGCGAAATACCGATATTCCGGAACTCCGGCCTGGCTTGTTTGACGGCTTCAGCCATGCGAGACCCCATTAGCGGTAAACAAAGAAACGAAACTGCCATTGCCTGCATGCAACGGGATGCATTAGGGCAAATCCATGAGATTTTAGCGCCTTTGTTGCGCGCTGCACCAATAATTTTCTGCTATCACGGCCCGACAAGCGCCGCCCGACAATCGCACACTTCGCACCTCCGGCGCGCCGCTTCACGCGACAACCAGCGCGTCGCGCAACAGCCGGCAACACCATGGCCGGACCCACAATAATCGGCGCGCGCGCACCTTGCGCGGCGCCGCCGTTTCAGCTCAGGTCGTTCTGGTAATAGTGCCGGGTGGTGACGTAGAGCCCACGGCGCACTTCCACGGGGCGGTCGCCATAGGTGTAGGACACGCGCTCGACCGACAGCAGCGGCGCGCCCTCTGGCACGGACAGCAGCTCGGCCGCCGTCTCGTCGGCGGGCACGGCGCGAATCTTTTCCGAGGCGCGAATCATGCGCGTACCGAATTCGGCCTCGAACAATGCATACATGGGCCCTTTCCACTCGGTCAGCTTTTCCGCGGTCAGGCCCTTGAAGTTGGCGCCGAGCAGCCAGATTTCGTCCAGCACGGTCGACTCGCCGGAGAAAGTCAGCACGCGGCGGATCTGCACCACGCTGTCGCCGGTGCGGATATCGAGCAGCCGCGCGATTTCGGCCGGGGCGCGCAGGCGCTTGCACTCGAGCACGCGGCTGGCGCCATAATGGGGTTCGCCCTCGTCCGGAACGAGGCGCAGGAAGCGGAACTTGACCACGTCTTCATGGTGCGTGGTCACGAAGGTGCCCTTGCCCTGGCGGCGCGCCACCAGGTTCTCGGCGGCGAGTTCGTCGATGGCCTTGCGCACCGTGCCCTGGCTGACCTTGTAGCGCGACGCCAGCTCCATCTCGCTGGGAATCATCTCGCCCGGCTTCCATTCGCCGGATTGCAGGCTGCGCGTGATCAGCGCCTTGATCTGCTGGTAAAGCGGGCTGAAGGTGGGCGATGGCACTGACTGCAGACCAGGAGCGGGACCGGAAGCGGCACCGGCGGAGCCACCAGTTGAGGGGGCGGCCTGCGGCGCGGCGGCCGGCGCGGGCGCCGGCGACGAAAGCGGCTGCGTCCCGGCGCCAGGCGTGGCGGCGCCAGATTCCTGCGCGCCGGGTGTGGCTGCGCCGGTCAGGGACGTAGGCAGGGAGGACATAGCGCGATTTCACCACAAAAGGGCGAGTAACGTCCAGCCTTACGTTAATTGTCTTATGTCTTATATAAGACATATGAATTGACAGGATGGAGAGGCCGGGCCTACACTCGCGCTGGTCCACGCCCGCGATCGCCCGCGTCCATGGCCTGCCAGCCGCCGCCCTGCGGCGGAAAATGTACCGCGCCCGCCGCGGCCCGGTCTGGAAAAGGCGCCTCGCTTCGCAGTAGACTAACGCTTTGTTGCATCACCATGACCCGTTGTGGCTCTCCCCCACCGGCCCCGCCACCTGGCTCCGGCGGACGGCCGCTCCCCGCTGTGGCGACAACCAGCACCCGGTGACACACCGCGCGCCCCTGCATGGCGCCGGCGCGCCACCGACCGGCATCCCCCCTTCTATCGTTTGGAGATTTACTCATGGCTAAAGCCCCAATGCGCGTCGCAGTGACCGGCGCCGCTGGCCAGATCGGCTACTCCCTGCTGTTCCGCATCGCCAACGGCGACATGCTGGGCAAAGACCAGCCGGTCATCCTCCAACTGCTCGACCTCCCGCAAGCCCAGCAAGCCGTCAAGGGCGTGGTGATGGAACTGGAAGACTGCGCGTTCCCGCTGCTGGCCGGCGTGGTCATCACCGATGACCCCAAGGTTGCCTTCAAGGACGCCGACGTGGCCCTGCTGGTGGGCGCCCGTCCGCGCAGCAAGGGCATGGAGCGCAAGGACCTGCTCGAAGCCAACGCCCAGATCTTCACGGTGCAGGGCAAGGCGCTGGACGAAGTCGCCAGCCGCAACGTCAAAGTGCTGGTGGTCGGCAACCCGGCCAACACCAACGCCTACATCGCCATGAAGTCGGCCCCGAACCTGCCGCGCGAGAACTTCACCGCGATGCTGCGCCTGGACCACAACCGTGCGCTGTCGCAGATCGCCGCCAAGACCGGCAAGCCGGTGTCGTCGATCGAGAAGCTGTTCGTGTGGGGCAACCACAGCCCGACCATGTACGCCGACTACCGCTACGCCACCGTCGACGGCCAGAGCGTCAAGGACCTGATCAACGACCCGGTGTGGAACAACGACGTGTTCCTGCCGACCGTCGGCAAGCGCGGCGCCGCCATCATCGAGGCGCGTGGCCTGTCGTCGGCCGCCTCGGCCGCCAATGCCGCCATCGACCACGTGCGCGACTGGGTGCTGGGCAGCAACGGCAAGGTCGTCACCATGGGCATCCCGTCCAACGGTGAGTACGGCATCCCGGCCGATACCATGTTCGGCTACCCGGTGACCACCGCCAACGGCAAGTACGAAATCGTCAAGGGTCTGGAGATCGACGCCTACAGCCAGGAAAAGATCAATATCACCCTGAAGGAACTGGAAGAAGAAAAGGCCGGCGTGCAGCATCTGCTGGGCTGATCTTCCCAACGCTCGACGAAAGACCGGGGTTCCGCAACGATTCAAGAATCGGCGCGGACCCCGGTTTTTTCATAGGCAGCGGCCGTGCGGCCCTGCCCTGTCCGCCAACTTCAACTTTCCGAATTCACGTGCATCCTTCCGAGGTCTTGTTCCAGGGCGAAGCCATCCCGGTCCAGCTGCCGGTGTGTGACCATTACGCGGGCAGCGAAAAGCTGATGCGCAAGTCGCTGGCCCTGCAACAAGAGCTTGGCCCGGTCTTCGACATCACCTTCGACTGCGAGGACGGCGCCGCCGTGGGCCATGAGCGCGAGCACGCCGAGCTGTGCGCGCAACTGGTCAACGGTCCGCTCAATGCCCACAACCGCGTGGGCGTGCGCATCCATGACCCGGCCCATCCCAGCTGGCGCCAGGACGTCGACGTGCTGGTGCGCGCCGCCGGCGCGCGGCTGGCCTATGTGGTGGTGCCCAAGGTCACCGACGTGGTCGAGGTCGCGCGCGTGACCGACCATGTCAACCAGGTCGCGCGCAGCGCCGGCATTGCCCGCCATATCCCGATCCATGTGCTGATCGAAACCCACGCCGCGCTGGAGCAGGCCTTCGATATCGCCGCGCTGGTGCAGGTGGAATGCCTGAGCTTCGGGCTGATGGACTTTGTCTCGGCCCACCATGGCGCGATTCCCGGCGACGCCATGCGCTCGCCGCAGCAGTTTGAGCACCCGCTGGTGCGCCGCGCCATGCTGGAAATCTCCGCTGCCTGCCACCGCCACGGCAAGGTGCCGTCGCACAACGTCAGCACCGACGTGCAGGCGCCGCAGCGCGCCGGCGACGATGCGCAGCGCGCGCGCTGCGAATTCGGCTACCTGCGCAAGTGGAGCATCCATCCGGGCCAGATCGCCCCGATCGTGGCGGCGTTCCGCCCCGGCGCGGAAGAGATCGGCGCGGCCAGCCAGATCCTGCTCGCCGCGCACGAGAACAACTGGGCGCCGATCCGCCATGAAGGGCAGCTGCACGACCGCGCCAGCTACCGCTATTACTGGTCGCTGCTGCAGCGCGCGCAGGCCACCGGCACGCCGCTGCCGGCCAACGTGGAAGCACTGTTCTTCGGCTGAAGCCGGCCCCGAACCGGTCCCATCCATCCCATCATCATCCGCAGTGCCCAAGGAGACACGGATGCCTGCCTCGAAGCTTGCTGCAACCGCCCCCTCGCTCGGCCCCGCACCCGACTCCGGGGCCAGCGCGCCGGCCGCTCCGCGAGCCAAGAAATCCGTCGCGCTGTCGGGCGTGACCGCCGGCAACACCGCGCTGTGTACCGTTGGCCGCACCGGCAACGACCTGCACTACCGCGGCTACGACATCCTCGATATCGCCGAGACCTGCGAGTTCGAGGAAATCGCCCACCTGCTGGTGCACGGCAAGCTGCCGACCAGGTCCGAACTGGCCGCCTACAAGGCCAGGCTGAAGTCGTTGCGCGGCCTGCCCGCCAATGTCAAGGCGGCGCTGGAATGGGTGCCCGCCAGCGCGCATCCGATGGACGTGATGCGCACCGGCGTGTCGGTGCTGGGCACGGTGCTGCCGGAGAAGGAAGACCACAACACCCCGGGCGCGCGCGACATCGCCGACCGGCTGATGGCCAGCCTCGGCTCGATGCTGCTGTACTGGTACCACTACAGCCACAACGGCAAGCGCATTGAAGTCGAGACCGACGACGACTCGATCGGCGGCCATTTCCTGCACCTGCTGCACGGCGAGAAGCCGTCGGCGCTGTGGGAGCGCGCGATGAACACCTCGCTCAACCTGTACGCCGAGCACGAGTTCAACGCGTCGACCTTTACCGCACGCGTGATCGCCGGCACCGGTTCCGACATGTACTCGTCGATCGCCGGCGCGATCGGCGCGCTGCGCGGCCCCAAGCACGGCGGCGCCAACGAGGTCGCGTTCGAGATCCAGAAGCGCTACGACAACCCGGACGAGGCCCAGGCCGACATCACCCGCCGCGTCGAGAACAAGGAAGTCGTGATCGGTTTCGGCCACCCGGTGTACACCACCGGCGACCCGCGCAACCAGGTGATCAAGGAAGTCGCCAGGCGGCTGTCGAAGGACGCCGGCTCGATGAAGATGTTCGACATCGCCGAGCGCCTGGAAACGGTGATGTGGGACATCAAGAAGATGTTCCCCAACCTGGACTGGTTCAGCGCGGTCAGCTACCACATGATGGGCGTGCCCACTGCGATGTTCACGCCGCTGTTCGTGATCTCGCGCACCTCGGGCTGGGCCGCGCACATCATCGAGCAGCGCATCGACAACAAGATCATCCGCCCCAGCGCCAACTACACCGGGCCGGAGAACCTGAAGTTCGTGCCCATCGGCAAGCGCAAGTGAAGCCGGCCCAAGTGAAGCCGGCCCAACAGCGGCGCCGATTATGTAACCAAAGCCCTGAGCACTACGCCGCCCCGGCCAAATCGTAGAGAATAGCGGCGGCAATGATCCCAGCGCCGCCCGCCTGCCGGCGGCACATGACCATAACTCGATTCCAGTATCCGAAAGGCACTCACAAAATGAAACATCTTGTCCTTGCCGCCTGCATCGGCGCCTTCAGCCTGACCACCGCCACTGCCGTGATGGCGCAGGAGCCGGCCAAGAAGACCACCACCAAGAAGAAGTCGTCGACCAAGAAGAAGGCCGCCGCAGGCGCGGCCGCCGCGGCCGGCACCGCTGCGGCGGTGGCCCCGAGCGGCGAGAAGTGGCAGTGCGAGCTGGGCAACAGCCTGTATATCGCCGGCGACATGCTGCGCGACGAGGTCCTGACCGTGCACTGGCAAGGCCGCGACTACAAGCTGCCGCGCCAGGCCACCGTGACCGGCGCCGACCGCTACTACGACGCCCGCACCGGCCTGGACCTGGTGGTGATCCCGAGCAAGGCCATGCTGTTCAACAAGAACCTGGGCCAGCGCCTCGCCGACGACTGCCAGAGCGCCGCCATGCAGGCCGGCGCCGCGGCCCCGACCCAGGCCGGTGGCCTGCGCGCGCCGGCCACGAGCCCGCTGCTGGTCACCCCGCCGGACGGCCAGACGATTCAGCCGGGAAGCACCCAGCAAACCGCCGCGCCCAAGCAGTAAGCCGTACCGGGGCGCTGGCGGCCGCTGCCTTGCGGCCGCCAGCGCCCTTTTTCCTTGCCGTGCCGGGTGGCGGCCAAGCCGCACCCCGGTTAGAGTATGCAGTTGCAGTGCGCTGCCTGCCTCGGACCGCGGTCAAACGCCGTGGCAGCGCACCGGGGTCTCGATTCAGGTCCGAGCCAATGCCATCGCATCATCCTTCGATCGGAGTACGGCAATGCCCCACAACCTCAAGAACACGCTAAAAGAATTCAGCATCGGCTCTTCCGGCAAGGGCCAGTATTACTCCTTGCCCCAGCTGGGCCAGGCACTGGACCTGGACATCGGCCGCCTGCCGGTGTCGATCCGCGTGGTGCTGGAATCGGTGCTGCGCAACTGCGACGGCAAGAAGGTCACCGAGGAACACGTCCGCCAGCTGGCCAACTGGAAGCCCAACGCCGAGCGCGTCGACGAGATCCCGTTCGTGGTGGCACGCGTGGTCTTGCAGGACTTCACCGGGGTGCCGCTGCTGGCCGACCTGGCGGCGATGCGCAACGTCGCCGAGAAGATGGGCAAGAATCCCAAGCAGATCGAGCCGCTGGTGCCGGTCGACCTGGTGGTCGACCACTCGGTGCAGATCGACCACTTCCGCGAAAAGAAGGCGCTGGACCTGAACATGCAACTGGAATTCCAGCGCAACAACGAGCGCTACCAGTTCATGAAGTGGGGCATGCAGGCCTTCGACACCTTTGGCGTGGTGCAGCCGGGCTTCGGCATCGTGCACCAGGTCAACCTGGAATACCTGGCGCGCGGCGTGCACCGGAAGGACGGCGTCTACTACCCTGACACGCTGGTCGGCACCGATTCGCACACCACCATGATCAACGGCATCGGCGTGGTCGGCTGGGGCGTCGGCGGCATCGAGGCCGAGGCCGGCATGCTGGGCCAGCCGGTGTACTTCCTGACGCCGGACGTGGTTGGCGTGGAACTCAAGGGCCGCCTGCGCGAAGGCGTCACCGCCACCGACCTGGTACTGACCATCACCGAGATGCTGCGCAAGGAGAAGGTGGTGGGCAAGTTCGTCGAGTTCTTCGGCGAAGGCACCGCCAGCCTGGCCCTGCCCGACCGCGCCACCATCGGCAACATGGCCCCCGAATACGGCGCCACCATGGGCTTCTTCCCGGTGGACGAGAAGACCATCGAATACTTCCGCGGCACCGGCCGCACCGACGAGGAAATCGCCGCGTTCGAGGGCTATTTCCGCGCGCAAAACATGTTCGGCATCCCCGCGGCCGGCGAGATCGACTACAGCAAGGTGGTGACGCTGGACCTGGCCACGGTGGCGCCGTCGCTGGCGGGGCCGAAGCGCCCGCAGGACCGCATCGAGATCGGCAACGTCAAGAGCACCTTTGCCTCGCTGTTCAGCAAGCCGGTGGCCGAAAACGGCTTCAACAAGGATGCCGCCGAACTGGGCCGCAGCTACAGCACCGCAGACGGCATCGAAGTGCGCAACGGCGACGTGCTGATCGCCGCCATCACTTCGTGCACCAACACTTCCAATCCCAGCGTGCTGCTGGGTGCCGGCCTGCTGGCCAAGAAGGCGGTGGAAGCCGGGCTGAGCGTGGCGCCGCATATCAAGACCTCGCTGGCGCCGGGCAGCCGCGTGGTCACCGAATACCTGAAGGCCGCGGGCCTGCTGCCGTACCTGGAAAAGCTGGGCTTCGGCGTGACCGCCTACGGCTGCACCACCTGCATCGGCAATGCCGGCGACCTGACGCCGGAGCTGAACGAGGCCATCACCAGCAACGACCTGGTCGCGGCCGCGGTGCTGTCGGGCAACCGCAATTTCGAGGCCCGCATCCACCCGAACATTCGCGCCAACTTCCTGGCATCGCCGCCGCTGGTGGTGGCCTATGCCATCGCCGGCAATGTCACGCGCGACCTGATGACCGAGCCGGTCGGCAAGGGCAAGGATGGCCGCGACATCTGGCTGGGCGACATCTGGCCAAGCTCGGACGAGATCCACGCGCTGATGAAGTATGCGATGGACGCCAAGACCTTCAAGGGCAACTACGAGCAGGTCAAGAAACCGAGCAAGCTGTGGGGCGCGATCCAGGGCACCAAGGGCCAGGTCTACGACTGGCCGCGCTCCACCTATATCGCCGAGCCGCCGTTCTTCCAGGACTTCAGCATGGAGCCGTCGGCGGCCACGGCCAGCGTGCGCGGCGCGCGCGCGCTGGGCATCTTCGGCGATTCGGTAACCACCGACCACATCTCGCCGGCAGGCTCGATCAAGGACACCTCGCCCGCGGGCAAGTACCTGCTGTCCCACGGCGTGCTCAAGGCCGACTTCAACAGCTACGGCTCGCGCCGCGGCAACCATGAGGTGATGATGCGCGGCACCTTCGCCAACGTGCGCATCAAGAACCTGATGATCCCGCCGACGGCGGATGGCGCACGCGTGGAAGGCGGCATCACCATCCACCAGCCCAGCGGCGAGCAGATGTCGATCTACGACGCGGCGATGAAGTATGTCGCCGAGGGCACGCCCACGGTGGTGTTCGGCGGCGAAGAGTACGGCACCGGCTCGTCGCGCGACTGGGCCGCCAAGGGCACCCAGTTGCTGGGCGTGAAGGCCGTGATTGCGCGCAGCTTCGAGCGCATCCACCGCTCCAACCTGGTTGGCATGGGCGTGCTGCCGCTGCAGTTCAAGGGCGCCGACAGCGCCCAGACGCTCGGCATCACCGGCAACGAGACCTTCGACATCGAGGGGATCGAGGGCGACCTGAAGCCGCAGCAGGACGTGGTGCTGGTGATCAAGCGCGCCAACGGCGACGTGCAGCGCGTGCCGGTGCTGCTGCGCATCGATACGCCGATCGAGGTCGATTACTATAACCACGGCGGCATCCTGCCGTTCGTGCTGCGCCAGCTGCTGGCCGCCTGAGCGCCATCCGCGCCATCGACGCCGCCCGCCGTGCCCTTTTCCAGGGGCGGGGCGAGCGGCGTTTTTTTTCCTGGCGCTTGCGTCCCCGGCATCACCTGCGGCCCGGCCCGACGCGTGTAAGTTTGACGCAAGCCATGGCTGTCAAACTGTGTCGCACAAGAACGCGGTCGAACAGCCGCAAGCCGGACCCCGGCATCACCCAGAACCAGGAGACACCATGGTCAAGATTCTTATCGCATTCATCGTGGTCGCCGGCGCGGCCCTCTACCTGCTGACCAAGGGCGGCAGCGACGTTTCCATTTCCGGCGAGTCGCACAGCGTCGAAAGCCACGCGCCCGCAGCCCCTGCAGCCTCCGCCCCGGCCGAGAAATAAAATCCCTCGCAGGCAGCAGCGTTCACACAGGTCGCACGCATATAGCGGTCTCCCTGTCAACGCAACGAGTAGAATACCGTTTTACGCAAAAAACGGACGGTTTCTTTCTATGGCAGGTTTTCGCCCCAAGGCTTCCCCGCGACTCTCTCCCGACGCCGAGCGTCTGGTGGCCGATGCGCTCGCCCTCGACGCATCGGGCAGCCGCATGGAGGACGGATACTGGGAGCGGCGGCTTTCGCAGCGCCTTGGCCGCCTGCTGAAAAACGGTAGCCAGACCGCGCTCGATGCGGCGCTTGAGCACCTGTTCAAGCACAATGCCGACGCCTCCGACGTGCTCGCCGAGCAGGCCGAGACGCTGGCCGAATCCGCCTCGATCGAGGTCGACGGCCAGCACTATGACGCGCTGCTGATCGCCGCGCCGATCCTGGCGCACACCCGCTACGCGATCCCGTCCGGCGCGCTCAAGCCCGAACTGGCGCAGACGCTGGCGGTGCACCTGCAGGCACATGTACTCGCCAACGGCACCAAGGTCGCGCTGTCGCCCTACCTGTACAGCATCGACCAGCTGCCGCGCACGCACAGCGACACCTTCGCGCTGACGCACAAGCTGGCCGCGGCCGCCCTGGCCGGCGCGGTGCCCAAGGTCGACCTGCGCGACCTGCCCGAGACCGCGCCGATCCTGGCCGACCCGCGCTACCTGCTGGCGGTGGTGGTGGCGCCGCGCGAACAGGCGCTGTTCCGCTGGCAGGAAGACGCCAAGGACCATCACGCCGAGCGCTCGACCTGCCTGGAGCAATGGCGCACCCAGGTGCAGCCCTCGGTGGCGCTGCTGCTGCCGGGCTGCGAGTTCGAGCTGCTGCTGCCGGACGCGTTCTTCCTGTCCTGCCGCGAATCCGACAAGAGCATCCGCCCGCTGACCGTGCGCGCCGCCGTCAACTACCTGTGCGGCACGCTGGACATCTCCGCGGGGCAGCTGGCCGCGGTGGTGGCCGCCTTCGGCGAGGAAGTGGTCGAGGAATACCGCGTCGGCTTCACCATGCGCGGCGAGAAGGATGTGATCTACGGCATCGTGTGGCCGGTCTACGGCCGCGAAGCCGGCGAGGTCGATGCCGACGAAAAAGGCAATCCGCTCGAGCAGATCTGCGAGGAACTGCGCAATGCCGGCGTCGAGGACATCTTCCGCCACGCCGCGCTGTTCGATCCGGAATACTGCGAAGACTGCGGCACCCCGCTGTACGCGGATCGCAATGGCGAGATCGTGCACGCCGAACTGCCCGAGGACGCGCCCACGCAGCAACCGCTGTTCCACTGAGGCGCGCCGGCCGCGCCAGACAGCGAAACGGCCCGCACTGCGGGCCGTTTTTCATCGGGCGTTCAGCCAGGCTGCCGCTCGCTGACGCAGCGCCACAAGCCATGGCCGGAGGCCGCGTACTTGCGCTCGAACGGCGTCATCGGCTGCGCCGGCGCCCAGGCCTCGACCCGCGCCGACCGTCCCGCCAGTTCCAGCGCCTGCGCGAACTCGTCGATATAGATGCGCCAGTTGCTGCGGCACTCGAGGTAGTCGCCGCACGCCGCCAGCGCCGGAAACACCGCATGCCCTTGCCAGCGCCGCCCCACGTGGCCGATCTTGGGCCACGGGTTAGGGTACAGCACGTAGTGGCGCGCCACCGGCACCGCATCCGCCTGCAGCAGGCGCCAGACATCGACCAGGTCGGCGCGGGCCCAGCAGAAATTGGCCGGCATCGGTGCGTCGCCCCACCAGTCCTTGCCGGCGGCCAGGCGCTTTTCGGACTGGTCGACGCCGATGACGAAATGGTCGGGAAACTGCGTGGCCAGGCGCAGCGTGCTTTCACCCACGCCGCAGCCGGCATCGAGGATCAGCGGCGCGCCGCCGGCCTGCTGCCAGCGCTGCAGCGCCGCGGCCAGCTCGCGCCGGCTGGGCTCGCCGATGGGCTTGCGGAACGGCTCGGCGAGGTGGCGCGCGACGCGCGCGGCCAGGTGTTCATGGACATCGGACTGCGCCGAGACGATGGTGCGGGAATTGGCGAACATGGACGCCATTTTACCGGGCAGCCCTGCCGGCAAGCTGCAACCATGCCACTTTAGCGGCACAATGCAGGACAAACCCGCCTGAGAACCCGTCCGCGCCGGCGCGGACCCGTACGAGGAGCCTGCCCGATGACCATGATCCACGCCTTGCCGCCGCAACGTCCGCCGCGCAGCCCTTCCGTCCCTGCGCGCCGCGCGGTGCTCCGTGCCGCCGCGGCGCTCGTCTTCGGCAGCGCCGCCTTCACCCTGCTGCCGGCCGGCGCCGCGCATGCCGAAGACCTGCGCATCGGCCTGGCCGCCGACGTCACGTCCATGGATCCGCACTGGAACAATGCCGGCCCCAACAACGCCATCGCGCTGCATGTGTTCGAGTCGCTGGTGTTCATGGACAAGAACGCCCGCTACATCCCCGGCCTGGCGCTGTCGTGGAAGCCGGTCAATGCCATCACCTGGGAGATCAAGCTGCGTCCCAACGTGAAATGGCACGATGGCTCGCCCTTCACCAGCGAAGACGTCAAGGCCTCGCTGGAGCGCCCGGAGAAGCTGGTCAACAGCCCGGGCTCGTTCACCAGCTACACCAAGCCGATCGCCCGCATCGACACGCCCGACCCGCTGACCGTGCGCCTGACCATGAGCGTGCCCAACTACGCCAACCTGGCCAACGACCTGAACAGCGTGCCGATCATGCCGAAGAAGATCGCGGCCACGCTGACGCAGAACGATTTCGATTCGGGCAAGGCCATGATCGGCACCGGCCCGTTCAAGTTCGTGCGTTTTGCCCGCGGCCAGGAAATCGTGATGGAGCGCAACCCCAACTACTGGGGCCCCAAGCCGGAGTGGGACCGCGCGGTGTTCCGCATCATCACCGACAACGGCGCGCGCAGCGCGGCGCTGCTGGCGGGCGATGTCGACGTGATCGAGAGCGTGCCCTCGGCCGACGTGGCCAAGCTCAAGCAGAACCCGAAGTTCAAGATCGAGCAGCAGGTGTCGTGGCGCACCGTGTTCTGGCAGATGGACCAGTCGCGCGACAACCCGCCCTTCGTCACCGACAAGGCCGGCAAGCCGCTGGGCAAGAATCCGTTCAAGGATGCGCGCGTGCGCGCCGCGGTCAGCAAGGCGCTGAACCGCGACGCCATCGTCAGCCGCATCATGGAGGGACTGGCCGTGCCGGCGTCGTCGATCGTGTCGCCGCAAATCTTCGGGCATCCCGGCACCAAGCCCGAGGCCTACGACCCGGAAGGCGCGAAGAAACTGCTGGCCGCGGCCGGCTACCCCGACGGTTTTGGCCTGACGCTGCACGCCACCAACAACCGCTACCTGAACGACGCCGCGGTGGCGCAGGCCACCGCCAGCATGCTGACCCGCATCGGCATCCAGACCAAGGTCGAAACCATGCCGGTGGCCGCCTACTTCACGCGCGCGCGCCAGGGCGAGTTTGCCTTCCAGATGCTGGGCTGGGGCTCGGCTGCCGCCGACGTGGCGCTGCGCTCGATCACCGGCACGCCCAACCCGAAGACCGGCTACGGTACCTGGAACTGGGGCAAGTACAGCAACCCGCAGCTGGACCAGCTGATCGAGAAGTCGCTGACCACGGTCAGCAGCGACAAGGCGCGCGAGGAAAATGCCCGCATCGCGGCAAAGTTTGCACTGGCCGACCACGCGATCATCCCGTCGCACAGCCAGCTGGCGATGTGGGCGATGAAGAAGGGACTGAAGTACGAGGCGCGGACGGACGAGTGGTCGCTGGCGCAGTTCTTTCACAAGGAGTGAAGGCGTCCGCGCACCGAGGGTTTTCTCCTCTCTCCCGCGGGCGGGAGAGAGGCGCTTAAATCCTCAACCGCTGTTCCTGCCGCGCATTGGCCGCGCGCAGTTTCTGCACCCAGTCCCGCGCCGGCAGCCCGGTGGTGTCCTCGACCACGTCGGCGCGCGCTTCCAGCACCGCCCACGACACATCGATTTCCGGCCCGTTGAAGGCCAGCGCGATGATGTTGCCGTCATGCACTTCCGGGAACACCAGCACGCGGTTGTCGAAGGCGTCGCAGATGCGTTCGATGTTCTTCGGAAAGCTGTCGTGGTCGCCGAACAGGTTGATCGTCATCACGCCGGGGGCCTTCAGCGTGCGGCGGCAGGCGCGGTAGAACGCGGTGGTGTCCAGCACCGGGCCGCGCGCGGTGGCGTCGTACAGGTCGACCTGCAGCACGTCGATGGCGCCGGCGTGGGCGCCGTCCATGACGTAGTCCCAGGCGTCCTGCTCGCGCACGGTCAGGCGCGCGTCGTCCGCGCGCAGGCCAAACATGCTGCGCCCGGCGACGATCACGGCGGGATTCAGCTCGACCGCGGTCACGCGCGCGCGGTTGAACTGGCGATGGCAGAACTTGGTCAGCGCCGCGGCGCCGAGGCCCAGCTGCACCACGTGGAACTCATCGACCGACGGCGACAGGAACAGCAGCCAGGCCATCATCTGCTGCGCGTATTCGAGCTCGATCGCGTCCGGCTTGCGCAGCCGCATCGCGCCCTGCACCCATTCCGTGCCGAAGTGCAGGTAGCGCACCCCTTCCATTTCCGAGAACGTCACCGGCGCGAAGCGCGGCGTCATGCGTTTTTCTTCGCGGGCCGGCGCCTCGCCGCGGGTGCGGGTGCCGCGTGCCGGACGGCGCGAGGCCACGGCTTCAATCGATTTGCGTTTCAGTAGGGTCATGTCGTCGAGAAAGGCGTTCGCCGCCCGCGCCGGGGGCAATGGGAACGAACGCGGATTTACTTGCCCAGCGCCGCCTGCGCGCGCTGCAGCCAGGCGCGGTTGTGGTCGCGTGCATGGCGCGGCCAGTGGCGGGCATCGTGGATGATTTCGGCATAGAGCTGCTGCGCGCGCTCGCGGTCGGCCGGGTCGGGCTGGGCGGCCAGCCAGTCGGCGAACAGGCAACGTGGCGCGGCGTCGCTGGCGCTGGTCAGCGCCTGCTCGAAGGCGGCGCGCGTGCCGGCCGCGCCGGTGGCGGCCAGCGCTTGCGCGTACAGCAGGGCCGGCTCGGGTTGCTGGCGCGCGTGCGGCTGGGCCGCGAACAGTTTCTCCAGCGTGGCCAGCGCGCCGGGCGCATCGCTGGTGGCGAACTGCGCCTGCGCCAGGCCCTGCAGCAGCGCGGGATCGGTCGCGAACGGGCCGTTGGCGGCCGCCTGGTAGTGCTGCAGCGCCTCGGCCGGCTTGCCGGCGGCGAGCAGCGCCGCGCCCAGGCGCATGCGGTGCGCCACCGTCGGGGCCCGGTCGAAATCCGAGCGGGCCTCGCGCACGGCGCGGTTGGGATCGACCAGCTGCGTGATGGCGCGCGTCGCCGCGCGCGCCCCGCGCGACTGGCGCAGCTCGGGCAGGTAGATCGCAAAGAAATAGACCACGCTGCCCAGGCCCGGGAACAGGAACAGGATCAGCAGCCAGTACATGTTCTGGTGCGTGCGCACCGCGTGCACGGCAAAGAACAGTGCAACGATGATATGGATGCTGATGCCGAAGATACGCATAGGGAGATCACCTTTGAAACCATGGCGGGTGCGCCAGCCGCCGGCATTGTGACAGAAAGGTGCGGCGGCGGGCCGGCGCAGGCGCCGGACAGGGCTGCGGACAAGGCTGCGGACAGGCCCTCAGGATGCCAGAAGCGCCTGGCGGCGGCAAAAAAGCGGCCCCGGCCGCGCCGGTGTCGCAACCGGTGCCCCGGGGCCTGCTGGTTTGCCGCGCGTCGCAGGTGCTAGCGATAGACCAGCACCGGGATCTTGCTGTGCGTCAGCACCTTCAGCGTCTCGCTGCCGATCAGCATGCCCTGAATGCCGCGCCGCCCGTGCGATGCCATCACGATCAGGTCGCAGCCTTTGTCCTCGGCGGTCTTGATGATGGCTTCGTAGGGGTGGTCGTTGACGGCATAGGCGGTGTCGCACGGCACGCCCGCTGCGCTGGCTTCCTCGGCGCGCTCGCGCAGGTACTGCGTGGCGCCGGCCGCGGCTTCCCTGACGTAGGTTTCGCGCGTGTCCTCCAGCATCTCGACCTGGTAGGTCAGCACGTGGTAGTTCGGACAGACGCGCACCGCGGTGGTACGCGCCCCCATGTCCCGCGCCAGCGCGAGCGCCTTGCGGAACGCCGATTCAGACAGGTCGGAGCCATCGACCGCCAGCAGGAGATGCTTGAACATGATTGCCTCCTTGCCTGCAACTTTGCCGGCTCAGGCAACTCACTTCCGATGCATTCGCGCCATGCGTCAGAAAGTGCGAGCCCGCAAGGCGCACAAGGAGCGGCCGATACTCCCGGTTTGGAATCATGGGCCGGCCCGATTCCAGTATAGGTGCGCGATGGCCCACGGCAATCCGGAACGCGTCACTTCCGGGCAGGCCGATTCCATACACGCAATGCGGCGACAAGCCTCTCAGTCCAGCAGGCTGCGCCACAGCGCCAGCTTCTGCTCGAAGCTGCGCGCGGCATGCGCCGGGCTGGACGATGGCAGCACCACGGTCTCGTAGCCCTGCGCGGCAAACTGCGGCGCAAAGCGGCCGGAGGTGCCGCCATTGAAGCCGATGCGCCGCAGCGACGGCGCCAGCGCGCGCAGGCGCGTGAAATCATTGGCCTGCGGATAACGGATATTGCTGTCCAGGCTGCCTTCGCGCTGGCACGCGCCCAGCACGTCCCACACGCCGATGCGATGCGCCAGCAGCCGCACCAGCCGTTCGGCATAGGGGAGTTCCGCCAGCGGCTCGCCGGTCAGCGCGCCCAGCAGCGGCCAGAACTGGTTGCGGGGATGAGCGTAATACTGGCGTGCGGCCAGTGACGCGGCACCGGGAAAGCTGCCCAGCACCAGCACGCGGGTATGGGTGTCGATGACGGGGGGCAGGCCCTGGTGGAGGTCGGGTTGAGGTAGGGAGGTGTCGGGCATGGCAAGAACGCAGGGCCTCGCTCGGGCTGCTGACAGTGCAAAAACTGCGATGGTGGTCTCCCTCTCCCGCAAGCGGGAGAGGGGAGCGAACAATCGCCTTCGTCAGGCCAGCAGCTTGTTGACGCGCTGCACGTAGGCCGCGGGATCTTCCAGCATGCCGCCCTCGGCCAGCAGCGCTTGGTCGAACAGCACCTGCAGGCGGTCGCTGAAGGCGTCGCCTTCCGGAAGGTCACGCAGCTTCTTCACCAGCGCGTGTTCCGGGTTCAGTTCCAGGATCGGCTGGGCGTCCGGCGCCTTCTGGCCGGCCTGCTTGAGCAGGCGCTGCAGGTAGCCGCTCATGTCGCCCTCGTCCGAGACCAGGCACGATGCCGACTCGGTCAGGCGCAGCGTCACACGCACATCCTTGGCCTTGCCGGCGAGCACGGCCTTGGCGCGCTCGACCACGTCCTTCCAGTCGGCCTCGGCCTTTTCCTGCTCGGCCTTCTCGGCCTCGTCGGCGAGCTTGCCCAGGTCGAGGTCGCCGCGCGCCACCGACACCAGCTCCTTGCCTTCGAACTCGCGCAGGAACGACAGCATCCACTCGTCGACACGGTCGGTCAGCAGCAGCACCTCGATGCCCTTCTTGCGGAACACTTCCAGGTGCGGGCTGTTCTTGGCGGCGGACCAGGTGTCGGCCGTCACGTAGTAGATCTTGTCCTGCCCTTCCTTCATGCGGCCGACATAGGCCGCCAGCGACACGTTCTGCTCGGCGGTGTCGTTATGGGTCGAGGCGAAGCGCAGCAGCTTGGCCACGCGTTCCTGGTTGGCCTGGTCTTCGCCGGCGCCTTCCTTGAGCGCCTGGCCGAACTGCTGCCAGAAGGTGTCGTACTTGGCGCGCTCGGCTTCGTCCTCGCTGTCCGCCATCGATTCCAGCATCGACAGCACGCGCTTGGTGCAGCCCTCGCGGATCGCCTTGACGTCGCGGCTTTCCTGCAGCAGTTCGCGCGACACGTTCAGCGGCAGGTCGGACGAATCCACCACGCCCTTGACCCAGCGCAGGTAGCCCGGCAGCAGCTGCTCGGCGTCGTCCATGATGAAGACGCGCTTCACGTACAGCTTGAGCCCGGCCTTGTGGTTGCGGTCCCACAGGTCGAACGGCGCGCGCGCCGGGATGTACAGCAGCTGGGTGTATTCGCTGCGGCCTTCGACGCGGTTATGGGTCCACGCCAGCGGCGCCTCGTTGTCGTGCGCGATATGCTGGTAGAAGGCGGTGTACTGCTCGTCGGTGATGTCGGACTTGGCGCGGGTCCACAGCGCGCTGGCCTGGTTCACGCTCTCCCACTCGTCGGTGCGCTTGTAGCTGCTGGCCTCGGCGTCCCACACTTCCTTGGGCATGCGGATCGGCAGCGAGATATGGTCCGAGTACTTCTGGATGATGCTCTTCAGGCGCCACGCCGACAGGAAGTCGTCCTCGCCCTCGCGCAGGTGCAGCGTAATGGTGGTGCCGCGCTCGGCGCGCGCGATCGCGTCGACGGTGAACTCGCCGTCGCCGGCGCTTTCCCAGCGCACCGCCTCCTCGGCGCCCAGGCCGGCGCGGCGCGTTTCCACGGTGACCTTGTCGGCGACGATGAAGGCCGAATAGAAGCCGACGCCGAACTGCCCGATCAGCGCCGCGTCCTTCTGCTGGTCGCCGGACAACTGCTGGAAGAATTCCCTGGTGCCCGAGCGGGCGATGGTGCCGAGGTTGCGGATAGCCTCGTCGCGGCTCATGCCGATGCCGTTGTCGGTGATCTTCAGCGTGCGCGCCTTGGAATCAGCCTCGATGCGGATGGCCAGGTCGGCGTCGTTCTCGAGCAGGGACGGATTCGCAATCGCCTCGAAGCGCAGCTTGTCAGTGGCGTCCGAAGCATTCGAGACCAGCTCGCGCAGGAAAATTTCCTTGTTGCTGTACAGCGAGTGGATCATCAGGTGCAGCAGCTGCTTCACTTCCGCCTGGAAGCTCATCGTCTCGTGCGGTGCGTTCATGGTTCTCCTCTTGAAAACAGGCGAATCTGGATGGGTTGGGTGGCCGCCGGGGCCGTGCCGGCAAAAATAGGGACGTCCGGGCCATTTTCAAGACCCGGGGTTGCGGCAAGCGCCCCGACTACAGCCGTTCGAGCTGCCGCGCCAGGAAGCGCAGCATGTCGGGGTCGCCGCTGCTGGCGACGTTGAAGCGCATCCAGCCCGACGGCATCTGCGACGGCGAAAACAGGCTGCCCGGCGCGAACAGGTAGCCCTCTTCGTGGCCGGCGGTGGTAATGGCGTTGGAATCGCGCCCGGTGTCGGCCCACAGGTACATGCCGGCATGCTGCCCCGGGAACAGGCGCAGGCCCAGCCGCTCCAGCTCGCGCCGGGTCTCGTCGCGGGCGCGGTCGAGCCGGGTGCGCACGCGCTCGACGTGCTTGCGGTAATGCCCTTCGGTCAGCACCTTGTACAGCACCCGCTCGTTGATCTCTGGCGTAGCCAGCCCGGCCAGCAGCTTGCTGTCGGTCAGCGCCGCGACCGTCTCCGGATGCGCGGCGACAAAGCCGACGCGCAGGTTGGCTGCCAGCGTCTTGGAAAAGCTGCCCAGGTAGATCACCCGGCGCAGCTGGTCCAGGCTGGCCAGCCGGGTGGCGGCGTGGCCGGGCGGGCACAGGTCGCAGTAGATGTCGTCCTCGACGATCAGGAAGTCGTACTGCTCGGCCATGCGCAGCAGCTGGAACGCCTTGGCGGCCGACAGCGAGGTGCCCGTCGGGTTGTGCAGCACCGAGTTGATGACGAACAGTTTGGGGCGGCGCGCCTGCACGATGCGCTCCAGCGCCTCCAGGTCCGGCCCTTCGCCGGTGTAGGGCACGCCGATCACCTGCGCGCCCTGCGCGGCAAAGCGGCCGAACATCACGAACCACGCCGGGTCGCCCACCAGCACCGCGTCGCCGGGCTGCAGGTAGAGCCGGGCGATCAGGTCGAGCGCCTGGGTGATGCCCGAGGTCAGCACGATCTGCTCGGCGCCGGCGCGGATCTCCAGTTCTTCCAGCCGGGTGCGCAGCTGCTGGCGCAGCGGCAGGAAGCCCTGCGGCGTGCCGCTGGCGAGAAAATGGTTGCCGGGCTGGCGGCCGAGCCCGCGCAGCGCGCTGGCGATCAGCTCGCCGTCGAGCCAGTCGTTGGGCAGGAAGCCCAGCCCCGGCGCCTTGTGCGCCTCGGCGGTATGGAACATGCTGCGCAGCAGCCAGGTCACGTCGATCTTGCGCGCCGCCGGCGCATCGGGCGAGACCGGGGCCGCCGGCGCGGCCGGGGCCCGCTCGCGCACGTAGAAGCCCGAGCCCCGGCGCGATTCCAGGTAGCCCAGCGCCACCAGCCGCTCGTAGGCCTCGACCACGGTAAAGCGCGAGATGCCCTTCTCCTGCGCCAGCTGCCGGATCGACGGCATGCGCATGCCGGCGCGGAACACGCGCTCGTCGATGCGCATGCGCGCCCATTCGGTCAGCTGCTCGACCAGCGTCATCTGCGCCGACGGCACCGGGTCCGGCAAGCGCGCGGTGGAGGACGGCAGCACCAGCTGCAGCGCGCGCGCCGGCGCGGCGCCGGCTGGGGCTTGCGTGCCGCCTCGGCTATCCTTCTGGCGGGCCGCGGCGGCGCTGTCGCCGCCGGCGTCGCCCTTGCTGGATTGGGCATCCATGTGCTGCTCCTGCAACTGTACTGAAGACGATCCGCTCAACTGTACCGGTACTGTACCGAGTACCTTGTCTACCATCAAGCCAAGATGAAGCTAGCCCTCGATCACCTCGTCGTTGCCGCCCCTGACCTCGACACCGGCACGGACTACGTTGCCGGCGTGCTGGGCATTGCGCCCCAGGGCGGCGGCGCGCATGCGGCCATGGGCACGCACAACCGCGTGCTGGGCCTGTTCGGCGGCATCTACCTGGAAGTGATCGCGATCGATCCGGCCGCCGCCGCGCCGGCGCGGCCACGCTGGTTCGGCCTGGACAGCGAAGCGGTCCAGCAACGGCTGCGCGACGGCCCGTTCCTGCTGCACTGGGCCGCGCGCGTGGAACGGCCAGCCGACCTGAGCCGCTGGCAGGCGCAGTATCCCGAACGCATCGCCCCCGTCATCCCCATGAGCCGCGGCGGCCTGCACTGGCGCATCACCGTACCGGCCGACGGCAGCCTGCCGGCCTGGCCCGGCGAAGCCGGCAGCGCCGGCGACGGCGCGCTGCCGAGCCTGATCCAGTGGGACGTGGCCGCCTACCCCGGCGCCAGCCTGCCGCGGCAGGACCTGGCGCTGCGCCGGCTGTGCGCGCGCCATCCCCGCGCTGAACTGCTGCGCCAGGGGCTGGACTGGCTCGGCGCCGGTCCTCTGATCGCCGTAGAGCAGCACGACGGCCAGCCTGAACTGACTGCCGAAATCGAAACCGCGCAGGGCATCCGCACCCTGCGCTAGCCATCCTCATAACAAGTCCAGGGAGCCCCCGATGTCCGCCACCCGCAAGCGTTTCGACGAAGACCCGTACCTCGACCACTGCGCCGCCACCGTGCTGGCCGTCAGCCCCGAGGGCATCGAGCTCGACGAGACCGTGTGCTATGCGCGCAGCGGCGGCCAGGCCGGCGACACCGCCACGCTGACGCTGGCCGACGGGCGCTCCGTGGCCATCGTCGACACGGTCGACGCCGACGACCGCCGCCGCATCCTGCACGTGCCGGCCACCGGGGCGCCGCTGCCGCGCGTCGGCGAGCGCGTCACCGTGGCGATCGACTGGGACCGCCGCCACCGGCTGATGCGCCTGCACACCTGCCTGCACCTGCTGGGCTCGCTGATCCCGGTGCCGGTGACCGGCTGCGGCATCTCGCCGGACAGCGCGCGCATCGACTTCGACCTGCCCGAATCGACGCTCGACAAGACCGATCTGACCGAGCGCCTGAACGCGCTGATCCGCGCCAACACCGCGGTGCGCACCACCCTGATCACGCCGCAAGAGCTGGCCGCCCAGCCCGACCTGGTGCGCACCATCGGCGCCGCGCCGCCGGCGGGCACGGCCAGCATCCGCATCATCGAGATCCCCGGCGTCGACCGCCAGCCGTGCGGCGGCACGCATGTGGCCAACACCGGCGAAATCGGCGCGGTGGTGGTGACGAAGATCGAAAAGAAGAGCCGCACCAACCGGCGCGTGGCGGTGGCGTTCGCATGACCGCTTCGGCATTGCTCACGGACTTGCTCACCGGCCTGAGCGGGGCGCAGTTCGCGGCGCTGCTGACGCTGCTGACGGTCGGCCTGTTCACGCCCGGACCCAACACCACCATCGCCGCGGTGAGCGGGGCCAACTTCGGCCTGCGCGCAACGCTGCCGCATTGCGTCGGCGTCGCCTTCGGCTTTGCCAGCATCCTGGCGCTGTGCGCGCTGGGCGTGGGCGCGCTGGTGCTGGGCCAGCCCGCGCTGGCCGCCGCGGTGCACGCAGCCGGCGTCGCCTACCTGCTGTGGCTGGCGTGGAAGATCGCGCGCAGCGCGGCGCTGGCCGAAAAGCAGGTGCTGCGCCCGCTCAGCGTGTGGCAGTCCGCGGCGCTGCAGTACGCCAATATCAAGGCCTGGATGCTGGCGCTGGCGGTGGCGGCGTCGTACATGGCGGGCGCGGCGTCGCCGGTGCAGCGCGTGCTGCTGGTATGCGGCGTGTTCGGCGTGCTGGGCTTCGTCAGCAACGGCCTCTATGGCGCGGTGGGCGCGTCGCTGCGGCAGTGGTTGCAGCACGGCCAGCGCGTGCGCTGGTTCAACCGCGCCATGGGCGCAGCGCTGGCGCTGACGGCGCTGTGGATTGCGGTCGGCGCCCGCCCCGGCATTCCCGCGCCAGCCTGAGCACGCGCTCGACACCCCTGACAACACCGAGGCCAACCATGCCCGCCAGCCGCCCCGCTCCGCAAACGCCCTTGTCATCGACGCTACCGCCGGCTCCCGCCGTGCCGGCCTCCGGCGGCATGCTGCTGGGCCTGATCGGCGTGGCGATCTTCAGCCAGACCCTGCCCTTCACGCGCATGGCGGTGGCGGAGCTGGACCCGGTCTTCGTCGCGCTGGCGCGAGCCGTGCTGGCCGCGCTGCTGGCGCTGGCGCTGCTGGCCTGGCGCGGCGCGCTGCGCGCGGGCCGGCGCCCCAGCGGCGGGCAATGGGCGCGGCTGGCCGTGACCGCCCTGGGCGTGGTGGCGGGCTTTCCGCTGTTTTCTTCGCTGGCCATGCGCGAGGTGCCGGCCAGCCACGGCGCCATCGTGATCGGGCTGCTGCCGCTGGCGACCGCGGTGTTCGCCGCGTGGTTCGGGCGCGAGCGGCCGTCGCCGGCGTTCTGGCTGTCGGCGCTGGCCGGCAGCGCGCTGGTGGTGGGCTTTGCCGTGTGGCAGGGAGCCGGCGGCCTGCAGCATGCCGACTGGTTCCTGTTCGGCGCGGTGCTGCTGGGCGCGCTCGGCTATGCCGAGGGCGGCAAGCTGTCGCGCGAGCTGGGCGGGCTCGAAACCATCAGCTGGGCGCTGGTGGTATCGCTGCCGGTGCTGGTGCCGGTGGTGGCCTGGCTGATGCTGCGCGACCTGCCGGCGATCGCCGCGGCGTCGCCGCGGGCCTGGGGCGGCATGGCCTATGTTTCGGTGTTCTCGATGTTCGTCGGCTTCCTTTTCTGGTACGCCGGCCTGGCAAAAGGCGGCGTGGCCCGCGTCGGCCAGATACAATTGCTGCAGCCGTTCCTGACGCTGGCGGGCGGCGCGCTGATCCTGTCCGAGCCGCTCGACGCTGCCACCATCGCCTTCGCGGTGGCGGTGATTGCCGTCGTGGCCCTGGGCCGCCGCGCCGCCGTGCAGCAACCCGCACCTGCGCCGGAACCCTCACCGATCCTTCCCGGACGCATTCACTGACTGGAGCCTACATGTCCCAAACCTCGGTCTACGATACCCTTGCCCGCCTCGGCATCGAACTGCCGGCCGTCAGCGCCCCCGCCGCCGCCTACGTGATGGCCGCGCAGACCGGCAACACCGTGTTCCTGTCCGGCCATATCGCGCGCAAGGACGGCAAGGTATGGACCGGCAAGCTGGGCCAGGACATCGACACCGACACCGGCAAGGCCGCCGCCCGCGCCGTCGCCATCGACCTGCTGGCGACGCTGCATGCGCATGTCGGCGACCTGAACCGCGTCACCCGCATCGTCAAGGTGATGAGCCTGGTCAATTCGACCACCGACTTCACCGAGCAGCACCTGGTCACCAACGGCGCCTCCGAGCTGCTGGCCGAGGTCTTCGGCGACAAGGGCAAGCACGCGCGCAGCGCGTTCGGCGTGGCGCAGGTGCCGCTGGGCGCGTGCGTCGAGATCGAACTCATCGCCGAAGTGCAGGGCTGAAGCTTTATCGTTGACTGAGCGGCAGGTCGTTGCCGTGCCGCTCTCCCAAGAATCACCGCAGACTAGAGACACATCATGAAATGGGCCATCTCCCGCCGGGCGCAGCAACTCACCAGCTCGGCCATCCGCGAAATCCTGAAGGTGACCGAGCGACCGGAAGTCATTTCGTTCGCCGGCGGCCTGCCGTCGCCGGCGTCGTTCCCGGTAGCGGCGATGGAAGCCGCGACGGCCCGCGTGTTCGCCGACAACCCGCAGGCGGCGCTGCAATACGCCGCGACCGAAGGCTACCTGCCGCTGCGCGAGTTCGTCGCCCGGCGCCATGACGTGTCGGTCGAGCGCGTGCTGATCACCACCGGCTCGCAGCAGGCGCTGGACCTGATCGCCAAGGTGATGATCGACCCGGGCAGCAAGGTGATGGTGGAAACCCCCAGCTACCTCGGCGCGCTGCAGGCGTTCTCGCTGTTCGAGCCGGAATTCGTCTCGATCCCCAGCGACGACAAGGGCCTGCTGCCCGAGGCGCTGACACCCGAGCTGACCGCCGGCGCGCGCTTCCTGTACGCGCTGCCCAACTTCCAGAACCCGACCGGGCGCCGCCTGCCGCTGGAACGCCGCCAGGCGCTGGTGGCGCGCGCGCAGGAACTGGGCGTGCTGCTGGTCGAGGACGATCCCTACGGCGCGCTCAGCTACACCGGCGACCAGCTGCCGAGCCTGCTGTCGATGAACCCGGACGGCGTGATCTACATGGGCTCGTTCTCGAAGGTACTGGCCCCCGGCATGCGCCTGGGTTACGTGATCGCCCCGCCCGAGCTGCATTTCAAGCTGTGCCAGGCCAAGCAGGCCTCGGACCTGCACACGCCCACGTTCACGCAGCGGGTGGCCTACGAGACCGTGCGCGACGGCCTGCTCGACACGCACATCCCGACCATCCGCGAGCTCTACGGCAAGCAGTGCCAGACCATGCTGGATGCGCTCGCGCGCCACATGCCCGAGGGCGTCAGCTGGAATACCCCCGAAGGCGGCATGTTCATCTGGATGGAACTGCCCGAGGGGCTGGACAGCATGGTGATCCTGGAGGAAGCGGTCAGGCGCAACGTCGCCTACGTGCCGGGCGCGCCGTTCTACGCCAACAACCCGAAGCGCAACGCGCTGCGCCTGGCCTTCGTCACGGTGCCGGCGGAGCGCATCGAACAGGGCGTGGCGATCCTCGGCGAGCTGTTCCGCGAAGCCATTGCCGCGGCGCGCCAGCCGCGCGCGGCCTGAAGCCACGGATAAACGGGCAAACGCGGGCGCACCTGACTTGGGAGACGACATGTTGCGTATCTGGGGCCGGCTTTCCTCCATCAACGTGCAGAAGGTGGTCTGGTGCGCGCGCGAGCTGCACCTGGACCATGAGCGCATCGATATCGGCGTGACCAAGGGCGACCTCGACACCGAGGCCTACGTGCGCCTGAACCCCAACCGCCAGATCCCCGTGATCGAGGATTTCCGCGGCACGGATCTCGGCGGCGAGCCCTTCGTGCTGTGGGAGTCCAATGCGATCGTGCGCTACCTGTGCGCGCGCTACGGCGAGGGCACGCTGTGGCCCGAGGACGTCAAGGCACGCGCCTCGGCCGACCGCTGGATGGACTGGCAGACCACCGCCTTCAGCCCGGCGATGGTGACGGCGTTCCTGAACCTGGTGCGCAAGCCCGAAGCCGAGCGCGACCCGGCCGCCATCGAGGACTCGTGCGAGCGCACCGAGCCGCTGGCAGCGCTGCTGGACCGCGCGCTGGCCGGGCGCGAATTCATCGGCGGCGACCGCTTTACCATGGCCGACATCTCGCTGGCCTGCGCCGCGCACCGCTGGATGGGACTGCCGCGCCAGCACCAGCCGCGCCCCGAGCTGGAGCGCTGGCTCAACGCCATGCGCGCCCGCCCCGCCGCGGGCGGCATCCTGGAACTGCCGCTGCGCTGAGCCGCGGCAGTTTTTTTACCCCGCCCTGCTACTTCGGCGCGCGCGAACCCGACGCCGCCGTGAATACCCCCAGCCCGATAAAGGCCGCGCCGGTCAGGTAGCGGCCCAGCGCGCGCGCCCGGCCGGCGCGGCGCAGCGCCGGCATCACCGCGGCGGCGGCCATCACGTAGCAGGCGTCCGTGGTCGCAGCGATCAGCACGAAGGCCACGCCCAGCGCCAGGCTCTGCGCCAGCGCCGAGCCCGCCGGGTTCATGAACTGCGGCAGGAAGGCCGCGAAGAAGATCGCGGTCTTGGGGTTCAGCAGCGCCACCACGAAGCCATCTCGCACCACCTGGCGCAGGCTGCGCGGCGACACTTCCGGGCTGTCGCCAGCGGCGCTGGTGCCGGCGCCGCGCAGCGCGCGCAGGCCCAGCCAGATCAGGTAGGCCGCGCCGGCGTATTTGACCACCGTGAAGGCCAGCGCCGAGACCGAGAACAGCACCGCCAGCCCCAGCGAGGCGCCGATGGCATTGCCCAGGTTGCCCAGCGCCACCGCGCCGATCGAGGCCAGCCCGGCCTGCCGGCCCTGCGCCAGCGTGCGCGTAACGATATAGACCACGGCCGGGCCCGGCGTGATCGCCAGCGCGAGGCTGGCCACCACGAAGGCCGTCAGCAGCGGCCACGGCGGAAGGAATTCAGTCATGGGAACCTCGCCTCGAAGTGGGATGGCGCCGGCGGTGTGCCGGCGCGCTGCCCGCCAGTATGGCGCCATGGCCGCGCCCGCGCCAGCGGGCGGCAATCGTCGCCAACGCCAGTCCTGCGGGCGCACGGCTGACTTGCATACTTTTGCAACGGGCGCCGTTTAGAGTACTCTGGCCGGGTGTGCCGCAAGGGCCCCATGTGCACCGCCATGCTCTCCGGGCAAACCCTGATCCCTGAATGTGGCTCATCGCGATCATGACGCGATGTACGGCGGGCGCCGGCAAGCCCTTTTTTAAAATCCTTGTTCTTTGCCGGCGCGGCGGATACCGCACGCCGGTGCAAAGCGCATGCGGGGAGTTCCAGGGCACGCAGATCGCCAGGGCGCCCGAGCCAAACCAGAGGAGGATTTCGATCGTGTGGAGTCAAGTCTATGACCCGCTAGGCAATATGGCGCTGTCGACCATTGCCGCGGGCATTCCCGTCGCCGTGCTGCTGGCAGCGCTGGCGTTCTTTCATATGCAGGCCCACCTGGCCGCGGGCCTGGCGCTGCTGATCGGCATCGTGGTGGCCTCGACCGTGTTCGGCATGCCGGCGGCCATGGCGGGCAAGGCAGCGGGGCTGGGCATCGTCTCCGGGCTGTTCCCGATCGGCTGGATCGTGCTGAACATCATCTTCCTGCACCGGCTGACCACGCTGAACGGATCGTTCAAGGTCTTGCAGAACTCGATCTCCGGCATCACCGAAGACCGCCGCCTGCAACTGCTGCTGGTGGCGTTCAGCTTCGGCGCCTTCTTCGAGGGAGCGGCCGGCTTCGGCACGCCGGTGGCCGTGACCGGCGCGATCCTGATCGGGCTGGGCTTCTCGCCGCTGGCGGCTTCGGGCCTGGCGCTGATCGCCAACACCGCGCCGGTAGCGTACGGCGCGCTGGGCGCGCCGATCATCGGGCTGGCGTCGGTGACCGGGCTGGACCTGCTCGACCTGTCGGCGATGATCGGCCGGCAGCTGCCGTTCTTCTCGGTGATCGTGCCGTTCTGGCTGATCTGGGCCTTCGCCGGCTTCCGCGGCATGCTGGCGATCTGGCCGGCGATCCTGGTGGCGGGCGTGAGCTTCGCCATCCCGCAATACCTGGTGTCGAACTTCCACGGCCCGTGGCTGGTGGACGTGATCGCCGCGCTGGTGTCGATGGGCGCGCTGACGCTGTTCCTGAAGGTCTGGCATCCGAAGCAAATCTGGACCTCGACCAAGATCCTGGGCCGCCACGACGACTCCAAGGTCGACCACCCCGAGGCGCTCGAAGCCGACGCCCGCGCCAGCGCCGCCTCGGCCGGGATCTCGGTGGCCAAGGCCTGGATGCCGTGGGTGATCCTGACGGTGTTCGTGTTCGTCTGGGGCATTCCCGAGTTCAAGAAGCTGATGGACAGCCTGTGGGCCTGGAAATTCCCGGTGCCGGGCCTCGACAAGGCCATCGTCAAGGTGCCGCCGGTGGTGCCCAAGGAAGTCATCGAAGGCGCGGTGTTCAACTTCAACGTGCTGTCGATGGCCGGCACCGGCATCTTCGTCTCGGCCATCGCCGGCGGCCTGCTGATGGGCTACTCGGTGCCACGGCTGTTCAAGGAGTACTGGGAAACCGTCAAGCTGGTGCGCTACTCGCTGCTGACCATCTGCGCGATGTTCGGCGTCGGCTACCTGACCCGCTACTCGGGCCTCGACGCCACGCTGGGCCTGGCCTTTGCCCACACCGGCGTGTTCTACCCGCTGTTCGGCACCATGCTGGGCTGGCTGGGGGTGGCGCTGACTGGCTCGGACACGGCCTCGAACGTGCTGTTCGGCGGCCTGCAGAAGACCACCGCCGAACAGCTGGGGCTGTCGCCGGTGCTGATGGCATCGGCCAACAGCTCGGGCGGCGTGATGGGCAAGATGATCGACGCGCAGTCGATCGTGGTGGCCTCGACCGCGACCAAGTGGTACGGCCACGAGGGCGACATCCTGCGCTACGTGTTCTTCCACTCGATCGTGCTGGCAATCCTGGTGGGCCTGTTCGTGACGCTGCAGGCCTACGTGCCACCGTTCACGCATATGGTGATCCACCACCCCTGACGCGCTTCCACGCCCCTGCCGCGTCAGGGTTTTCGGCATGGCGTTTCAGACAAGGCCCCGCCCCCGGCGGGGCTTTTCCGTTGGGCAAGGCGCGTATCATGTTGCGTCTGATCCGCCGCAAGCGCCCGGCATCCCACCAGGACGAGCGGGCGTGCCGTGGCACACAACGGGAACCCCGCCATGTTGCGTCGCCTGGAAAGACTGATCGATCCCTTCCGCCATATGCCCGACCGCGAGCCGCCGGGCCAGGTGCTGCGCTTCTACACGTGGTACCTGCGCGAGGTGTGGGGCGTGTTCGTGCTGCTGTTGCTGGTGGGCCTGGTCGGCGCGCTGATCGAGGTGGCGCTGTTCAGCTTCCTCGGCCGGCTGGTCGACATGGCCCAGACCACGCCCGGCGCCGAGTTCTTCAGCCGGCACCGCAACGAGCTGGTGTGGATGGCGGTGGTCGCGGTGCTGCTGCGCCCCATCTTCTTCGGCCTGCACGACGTGCTGGTGCACCAGGTGATCAGCCCCAGCCTGTCCAACCTGATCCGCTGGCAGAACCACCGCTACGTGCTCAAGCAGAGCCTGTCGTTCTTCCAGAACGACTTTGCCGGGCGCATCGCCCAGCGCATCATGCAGACCGGCTTTTCGCTGCGCGACTCCGCGGTGCAGGCGGTCGACGCGCTGTGGCACGTGGCGATCTACGCGGTCAGTTCGCTGGTGTTGTTCGCGCAGGCTGACTGGCGCCTGATGATCCCGCTGCTGCTGTGGATCGTCTGCTACGTGGCCGCGCTGCTGTACTTCGTGCCGCGCGTGAAGCAGCGCTCCGTGGTCGCCACCGAATCGCGCTCGCGGCTGATGGGGCGCATCGTCGACGGCTACACCAATATCACCACGCTCAAGCTGTTCGCCCATACCCGGCAGGAAGAAGACTACGCGCGCGACGCCATGGCCGAGCAGACCGAGAAGACGCGGCAGGCCGGGCGCATGGTCAGCGGCATGGACGTCACCATCACCGCGATGAACGGCGCGCTGATCGCCGGCACCACCGGGCTGGCGGTGTGGCTGTGGAGCACCGGCCATGTCACCACCGGCGCGATCGCGCTGACCACCGGGCTGGTGATCCGCATCAACAATATGTCGGGCTGGATCATGTGGGTGGTCAACGGCATCTTCGAGAACGTCGGGCAGGTGCAGGACGGCATGAAGACCATCGCGGTGCCGCGGCAGGTCACCGACCGCGCCAACGCGCAGCCGCTGCGCGTCACGCACGGCGAAGTCCGCTTCGAGCAGGTGGGGTTCCACTACGGCAAGGGCTCGGGCGTGATCGAGGGCGTCAACCTGACGGTGCGCCCGGGCGAGAAGATCGGTCTGGTCGGTCCTTCGGGCGCCGGCAAGTCGACCCTGGTCAACCTGCTGCTGCGGCTCTACGACGTCGAGCGCGGACGCATCCTGATCGATGGCCAGGACATCGCCACGGTGACGCAGGAAAGCCTGCGCGCGCAAATCGGCATGGTCACGCAGGACACCTCGCTGCTGCACCGCTCGATCCGCGAGAACCTGCTCTACGGCAAGCCCTCGAGCACTGATGCCGAACTCGCCGCCGCGCTGCACCGCGCCCGCGCCGACGAGTTCATTCCGCACCTGGTCGATGCCCACGGCAACACCGGGCTCGAGGCGCAGGTCGGCGAGCGCGGCGTCAAGCTGTCAGGCGGGCAGCGCCAGCGCATCGCGATCGCGCGGGTGCTGCTCAAGAACGCGCCGATCCTGATCCTGGACGAAGCCACGTCCGCGCTGGACTCCGAAGTGGAAGCCGCGATCCAGGAAAGCCTGGAAACGCTGATGCAGGGCAAGACCGTGATCGCCATCGCGCACCGGCTCTCGACCATCGCAAGGATGGACCGGCTGGTGGTGCTGGACCACGGGCATATCGTGGAAAGCGGCACGCATGCGGAATTGCTCGCGCATGGAGGGCTGTATGCGCGGCTGTGGGCGCATCAGACGGGAGGGTTCGTGGGGGTCGACTGACCCCGCTTGTTTTCTCCCCTCTCTCGCGTGCGGGAGAGGGGCCGGGGGAGAGGGCAGGACTCCGGCAAGCATGAAAGCGCGTCACTTCGTGGACTCGCCGGCCCTCTCCCCCGCCCCTCTCCCATAAATGGGAGAGGGGAGACAACACTCGCTTCGGCAAACTCGGTCAGTTGCCGCCGCCCGGCACCTCCACCCGCACCGGATCGATCCTCGGCTCCTTCAGCTTCGCCTCGAGCGGCTTGCCCTTGCGCGCGCGCTTGCCCACGTATGGCAGCAGCGCCTGCCCGGCCAGCTTCTGCGACGACGGCTTGCCGCCGCGGCCCGCGCCGGACAGCACCAGTCCTGGCGCACCTACGGCGACGGCCTGCAGCAGTTTCTCCTTGGGTTCCAGCTCCATCAGGATCACGCCGCGGCCGCCGGCGGACAGTACCTTGACTTCATCCAGCGCCACCAGCAGCAGGCGGCCGTTGCCGGACAGGCAGGCCGCGTGCGTGGCCTCGTCGCCGATCGGCGCGGGCGGCAGCGGGGTATCCCCGTCGTCCAGCGTCAGGAACGACTTGCCGCCCTTCTGCCGGCCGGTCATGTCGCCCACCGTGGTCTGGAAGCCGTTGCCGCTCGCGGTGGCGATCAGTACGCGCTGGCTGGCGCTGCCGGCAAAGGTGTGCGCCACCTGGCTGCCGGATTGCAGCTCGATCAGCGTGGTGATGGGGACCCCGTCGCCGCGCCCGCCTGGCAGGCTCGAGACCGGCACGGAGTAGACCCGGCCGTTGGTGCCGAACACCAGCAGCACGTCGACGGTGCGGCAGTCGAAGGTGTTGTACAACGCATCGCCCGCCTTGAACGTGAACTGCTGCGGATCGTGGCCATGGCCCTGGCGCGTGCGCACCCAGCCCTTCTGCGACATGATCACCGTCACCGGCTCGTCGATCACGCGCACCTCGGCCGCGGCGCGGCGCTCTTCCTGGATCAGCGTGCGGCGCGGGTCCTTGTCTTCCGGGCTGAACTGCTTGGCGTCGGTCTCGATCTCCTTGATGATGCGACGGCGCATCATGGTCTCGGACTTGAGCAGCACGTCCAGGTCGGCCTGCTCTTCGCGCAGCTCCTTCAGTTCCTTCTCGATCCGGATCGCTTCCAGGCGCGCCAGCTGGCGCAGCCGGATTTCCAGGATGTCCTCGGCCTGGCGGTCGCTCAGGCCGAAGGCCTCGATCAGCGCGGGCTTGGGCTCGTCGCTCTCGCGGATGATGCGGATCACCTCGTCGATATTGAGCAGCACCAGCATCCGGCCTTCGAGGATATGGATGCGGTCCTCGACCTTGCCCAGGCGATGGCGGGTGCGGCGCGTGACGGTATCGAAGCGGAACGCGATCCACTCGCCCAGGATCTCGCGCAGGCCCTTCTGGCGCGGACGACCGTCGGTGCCGATCATCACCAGGTTGATCGGCGCCCCGGATTCCAGGCTGGTATGCGCCAGCAGCGTCTGGATGAACTCCTGCTGGCCGATGTTCTTGCTCTTGGGCTCGAACACCAGCCGCACCGGCGCGTCCTTGCCGGACTCGTCGCGCACCGCGTCGAGCACCGCCAGCACGGTG
Organism: Cupriavidus nantongensis; assembly: GCF_041726985.1. Taxonomy (GTDB): domain Bacteria; phylum Pseudomonadota; class Gammaproteobacteria; order Burkholderiales; family Burkholderiaceae; genus Cupriavidus; species Cupriavidus nantongensis_A. Next base: position 2,354,303 of record NZ_CP168303.1, read on the forward strand.
GCCTTGAGCTGCTGCTGGTCCGGCGTCAGCGCCTTCTTGCCGGTCTTGATCTTGGGGTTGGTGATTTCCTCGATCTCTTCCAGCACCTTCTGCGCCGAGGTATTCGGCGGCAGCTCGGTCACCACCAGTTGCCACTGGCCGCGTGCCATTTCCTCGATGGTCCAGCGCGCGCGCACCTTCAGGCTGCCGCGGCCGTTCTCGTAGATCTGGGCAATGTCCGCCGCCGGCGAGATGATCTGGCCGCCGCCGGGATAGTCCGGCCCCGGCATCAGCGCCAGCAGCTCGGTCAGCGCGATATTGGGGTTGCGGATCATCGCCACGGTGGCGGCGGCGACCTCGCGCAGGTTGTGCGGCGGGATTTCGGTGGCCATGCCCACCGCAATGCCCGAGGCGCCGTTGAGCAGCACGAACGGCAGCCGCGCCGGCAGCAGCTTCGGCTCTTGCATCGAGCCGTCGTAGTTGGGGATGAAGTCGACCGTGCCTTCGTCGATTTCGTCGAGCAGCAGCCGCGAGATCGGCGTCAGGCGGGCTTCGGTGTAGCGCATCGCCGCGGCGCCGTCGCCATCGCGCGAGCCGAAGTTGCCCTGGCCGTCGATCAGCGGGTAGCGCAGCGAGAAGTCCTGCGCCAGCCGCACCAGCGCGTCGTACGCAGACTGGTCGCCGTGCGGGTGGAACTTGCCCAGCACGTCGCCGACCACGCGCGCGGACTTGACCGGCTTGGCGTCGGCGCGCAGCCCCATCTCGTGCATCGCGAACAGGATGCGCCGCTGCACCGGCTTCTGGCCGTCGGCCACCTCGGGCAGCGCGCGGCCCTTGACCACGCTGACGGCGTAGTCCAGGTAGGCGCGCTCGGCGTAGCGGGCCAGCGTCAGCGAATCGGCCGGCTCTTCAGGTTGAAACGTGATGTCTTGTTGTTCCATGGATAGGCAAGGATTCGGCGCGCCACGCGTCGGACCTCGACGGCCGGCGCACCGGTTGCTTGTGATTCTTGGGTGCCGGTCAGGGCATGGGCCGGCGCGCGCCGATCACCATCTTCACGCGCGGGCCGGCGCCATCGCCCGGGCCGGCGCCGGCGCTGGCGCGCGTGAGCACCACGCCCTGCTGCGGCTGGTACAGCCGGTAGAACTGCAGCACGGTGCTGACATACTGCCGCGTCTCCGGATAGGGCGGGATGCGATTGTTGTAGCGCTGCACCGCGCCCTCGCCGGCGTTGTACGCCGCCAGCACCAGCTCGAGGTTGCCGGGGAACTGCCGCATCAGCCAGCTCAGGTAGCGCACCCCGGCCGTGATGTTGGTGCGCGGATCGGCCAGCTTCTGCTCGATGGTGCGGCGCGCATCGGCGCTGACGCCAAAGCGCGCGCCGGTGTCGGGAATCACCTGCATCAGGCCGATCGCGCCCTTGGGCGACACCGCCGCCGGGTTGAAGCCGGACTCCACCGCCATCACCGCCTTGACCAACGCGGGATCGACATCCTGCTTGCCGGCGATCTGGTGGATCAGCGGCTCGACGGTCTTGATATTGGGATGGTTGAGGACGTAGCGGTACAGCTTGTGCTGCTCGAGGTCGATGTCGAGGTCGATGTCACCGCGCGCCGCCTGCGCCTGCCGCGCGGCCAGGCGCCCCGTGTCCAGCCTGCCGCCGTCCTTCATGAACAGCTTGTAGCGCGCGTCGAGCTTCTGGTCGGCGAAGTGCGCCACGCCATCGGCATCGATAAAGCCCCACAGCTCGGCGTGCGCCGCCGGCACGCAGGCGAGCCCGGCCAGCGCCAGCAGGACTGCGGTAGCCTTGCGCCAGGGATTGCCGGGGGTTCTCGTCTTCATCGTGCGTTCCAGAGTAGGCGGACCGGAGCGGGCATTATGCGCCAATCGGGGCGGGCTGGCACCGGAGCGGCCGCAGCCGCGGCGCGGCGCCCGGGCTCAGATATCGGCCTCGACCTCGTTGCCCTTCTCTTCCAGCCAGCTGCGGCGTTGGGCGGCCTCGCCCTTGCCCATCAGCATGTTCATCATCTCGACGGTCTGCGGCAGGTCGTATTCGCCCAGCATCACGGGCAGCAGGCGTCGCGTGTCGGGGTTCATGGTGGTTTCCCACAGCTGCTCGGCGCTCATCTCGCCCAGGCCCTTGAAGCGCGAGATCTGCCACGAGTTTTCCTTGACGCCGTCCTTGAGCAGCTTGTCCTGGATCGCTTCGAGCTCGCCCTCGTCCAGCGCGTACAGCTTCTGCGCCGGCTTCTTGCCGCGCGCCGGGGCATCGACGCGGAACAGCGGCGGACGCGCCACATAGACGTTGCCGGTCTCGATCAGCTTGGGGAAATGCCGGAAGAACAGCGTCAGCAGCAGCACCTGGATATGCGCGCCGTCGACATCGGCGTCGGACAGGATGCAGATCTTGCCGTAGCGCAGGTTGGACAGATCGGGCTCGTCGTTGGCGCCGTGCGGGTCCACGCCGATCGCCACGGCGATGTCGTGCACCTCGTTGTTGGCGAACAGGCGGTCGCGCTCGGTCTCCCAGGTGTTCAGCACCTTGCCGCGCAGCGGCAGGATGGCCTGGAATTCCTTGTCGCGGCCCATCTTGGCCGAGCCGCCGGCGGAGTCGCCCTCGACCAGGAACAGCTCGTTGCGGGTCACGTCGGTGGACTCGCAGTCGGTCAGCTTGCCGGGCAGCACGGCCACGCCGGAGCCCTTCTTCTTCTCGACCTTCTGCGCCGCGCGCGTGCGCGCCTGGGCCTGGCGGATCACCAGCTCGGCCAGCTTCTTGCCGTACTCGACATGATGGTTCAGCCACAGCTCCAGCGCCGGGCGGCTGAAGGTGGACACCAGCCGTACTGCGTCGCGGCTGTTCAGGCGTTCCTTGATCTGGCCCTGGAACTGCGGGTCCAGCACCTTGGCCGACAGCACGAACGAAGCGCGCGCGAACACGTCCTCGCTCATCAGCTTGACGCCCTTGGGCTGCAGCGCATGCATCTCGATAAAGCTCTTGACCGCCTGGAACAGCCCTTCACGCAGGCCGGACTCGTGCGTGCCGCCGGCCGGCGTGGGAATCAGGTTGACGTAGGACTCGCGCACCGGCGCGCCGTCCTCGGTCCAGGCCACTACCCATGAGGCGCCTTCGCCGTCGGCAAAGCCTTCCTCGCCGGGGTTGGCGTCGGGGTCGGCAAAGTGCTCGCCCTCGAACATCGGGATCACCAGTTCAGAGCCGCTGCCTTGGGCCAGCGCTTCGACCAGATAGCCCTTCAGGCCCTGGTCGTACTGCCAGGTCTGGCGCTCGCCGGTCTTTTCGGTCACCAGCGTAACCTTGACGCCCGGCAGCAGCACGGCCTTGCTGCGCAGCAGGCGCTGCAGCTCGGCCAGCGGGATCGCGGCCGAATCGAAATACCTGGCGTCCGGCCACACCTGCACGCGCGTGCCGTTCTTCTTCTCGCCGCGCTCGAGCTTGCGCGAGGCCAGCGGCACGGTCACGTCGCCGCCCGAGAAGGTCAGCGTCGAGCACATGCCGTCGCGCCACACGGTCACGTCCAGCTGCGTCGACAGGGCATTGGTCACCGACACGCCGACGCCATGCAGGCCGCCGGAAAAGGCATAGGCGCCGCCCTTGCCCTTGTCGAACTTGCCGCCGGCATGCAGCCGGGTAAAGACGATCTCGACCACGGGCACGCCCTCTTCCGGGTGGATGCCCACCGGGATGCCGCGGCCGTCGTCTTCCACGCTGAGGCTGCCGTCGCGATGCAGGGTCACCAGGATCTCGGAGCCATGGCCGCCGAGGGCCTCGTCGGAGGCATTGTCGATCACCTCCTGCACGATATGCAGGGGGTTGTCGGTCCGGGTGTACATGCCGGGGCGCTGCTTGACCGGCTCCAGGCCCTTCAGGACCCGGATGGAAGATTCGCTGTACTGACTGGTTTTGCTCGCCATGGAGTCGCTACGAAAGTGATGGTCCCGGCTGCCGCGAGGCGCACAACTGTGCACGCGCCGGGGCACCGGGCACTGCATTGTAATGGAAGCGCGCGACGCCAATCCCGCAGAAAAAGCGCACCTGCCCCGCGGCCCGTGCCGGTCCGGCTTGCCGGGCCGCCGATAGTTTTTGCCGGGGCGCCGCGGGTGCGGGCGACGCCGTACGCGTTTTGCCGAGGCGGAGTAAACTGCCCACCACCCGGCCCCGGCAAGCCTGATTGCCGTTCCGGCGCGGTAAAACAACAAGCACAGACAATCCTGTCGGCGCCGCCCCACCCGGCGCGGCCGCCGCACACCGAGCCAAGACATGCAGAACCGACAACTCTCCCTGACCACCGTGCTTGTGTGCGGTGGCTTGCTGGTCACGCTTTCGATGGGCATCCGGCATGGCTTCGGCCTGTTCAACCTGCCGATCACGCAGGCGCACGGCTGGAACCGCGAAACCTTCGCCTTTGCGCTGGCCCTGCAGAACCTGATGTGGGGCGCCAGCCAGCCCTTCGCCGGAGCCCTGGCCGACAAGTACGGCGCGCTGCGCATCATGCTGGTGGGCGTGGCGCTGTACGTCGCAGGGCTGGTGGTGATGGCGCTGGCGACCAGCGGCACCGCCTTCGCCACCGGCGCCGGGGTGATGATCGGCATCGCCCAGTCCGGCACCACCTACAGCATCGTCTATGGCGTAATCGGCCGCGTGGCCAGCCCGGAAAAGCGGGTCTGGGCCATGGGCATCGCCGCCGCCGCGGGCTCGTTCGGCCAGTTCCTGATGATCCCGGTGGAACAGGGGCTGATCTCCGGCCTGGGCTGGCAGAACGCGCTGTACGTGATGGCGCTGATGGCGTGCGTGATGCTGCCGCTGGCGCTGACCCTGCGCGAGCCGCGCGAGGCCGCCCACACCGGCGGCCACCACCAGACCATCGGCCAGGCCATCCATGAAGCCTTCGGCAACCGCAACTTCCAGCTGCTGACGCTGGGCTACTTCGTGTGCGGCTTCCAGGTGGTCTTTATCGGCGTGCACCTGGCGCCGTACCTGAAGGACCAAGGGCTGACCGATCCCAAGGTGGCCGTGGTGGCGCTGGCGCTGATCGGCCTGTTCAATGTCTTTGGCACCTATACCGCCGGCGCAATGGGCCAGCGCCTGCCCAAGCGCTACCTGCTGGCGGCGATCTACCTGGCGCGCTCGGTGGTGATCGCCGCCTACCTGCTGCTGCCGCTGACCGTCGCCAGCACCTGGGTGTTCGCGGCGGTGATGGGTTTCCTGTGGCTGTCGACGGTGCCGCTGACCAACGGCATCATCGCGCAGGTGTTCGGCGTGAAATACCTGTCGATGCTGTCCGGAGTGGTGTTCTTCTCGCACCAGATCGGCAGTTTCCTGGGCGCATGGCTGGGGGGCTATCTGTATGACCGCACCGGGGGCTACAACACGGTGTGGCTGATCGCGATCGCGCTCGGGGTGCTGGCGGCACTGGTCAACCTGCCGATCCGCGAGCAGGCGGTGGTGCGGGCGCAGCCGGCGGCGGCGTGATGGGCACGGCCCAGGCGCGCATGGCGAAGGCAGCTGGGCTCGCGGTGCTGGCCGGGGTGCTGGCGCTCGGGTTCGTCGGTTACCTGCGGCCGGGCTTCATGGTCGACCTGACCAATATGGTGCTGGCGTGGTGCGGGTGAGGGCCGGCGCTTGCCGGACCCTCAGGCCTCAGGCGCCTTCGCCCTTCGACTTCGCCTCCAGCACTTCCCAGCGCTCCAGCGCTTCCAGCAGTTCCATCTCGATCTCGTCGTGCCGCGTGCCCAGCTGCGCCGCCTTGCCGGCATCGCTGACATAGAGCGAGCCATCCTCCAGCTGTGCCGAGATCGTCTTCTGCTCGGACTCCAGCGCGGCAATGCGCTCGGGCAATCCGTCCAGCTCACGCTGTTCCTTGTACGACAGCTTGACCGTCCGGTTGGCCCCGCGCGCCTCGCGCGACTCCTTGCTTTTGGCCGGCTCCGCCAGCTTCTGCTCCGCCGGCTTGCGCGCCGCCTGCAGCGCCGCGCTGCGTGCTGATTGCTCGACCCAGTCGGAATAACCGCCCACCGATTCGCGCCAGACCCCATCGCCTTCGGCGGCCAGCGTCGAGGTCACCACGTTGTCGAGGAAGGCGCGGTCGTGCGACACCAGGAACACGGTGCCGCCGTAGTCCTGCAGCAGTTCCTCCAGCAGCTCCAGCGTGTCGATGTCGAGATCGTTGGTGGGCTCGTCCAGCACCAGCACATTGGCCGGCCGCGCAAACAGCCGCGCCAGCAGCAGCCGGTTGCGCTCGCCGCCCGACAGCGACTTGACCGGCGAGCGCGCGCGCTCGGGCGCGAACAGGAAGTCGCCCAGGTAGCTCATCACGTGCTTGCGCTGGCCGTTGACCTCGACCCAGTCGCTGCCCGGGCTGATGGTGTCGGCCAGCGATTTTTCCAGGTCCAGCGCGGTGCGCATCTGGTCGAAATACGCCACCTGCAGGTTGCTGCCGTTCCGCACGGTGCCGCTGTCCGGCGCCAGTTCGCCCAGGATCAGCCGCAGCAGCGTGGTCTTGCCAGCACCGTTGGGGCCGATCAGGCCGACCTTGTCGCCGCGCATGATGGTGCCGGTGAAATCCCGCACCACTACCTTGTCGCCATACGCCTTGCTCACGTCGGTCAGCTCGGCCACGATCTTGCCGGAGCGGTCGGCCTGCGACACCTCCAGCCTGACGTTGCCCTGCACCTCGCGGCGCGCGGCGCGCTCGTTGCGCATCGCCACCAGCCGCTGGATGCGCGACACGCTGCGGGTGCGGCGCGCTTCCACGCCCTTGCGGATCCACACCTCTTCCTGCGCCAGCAGCTTGTCGAACTTGGCCTGCTCGACCTGCTCGGCGGCCAGCATTTCTTCCTTGCGCGCCTGGTAGGCGGCGAAGTTGCCGGGAAAGGACACCAGCCGCCCGCGGTCGAGCTCGACGATGCGCGTGGCGACGCGATCGAGGAAGGCGCGGTCGTGGGTGATCAACAGCACGCTGCCGCGGAACTGCAGCAGCAGGTCTTCCAGCCAGCGGATCGCCTCCACGTCGAGGTGGTTGGTGGGTTCGTCCAGCAGCAGGATGTCGGGCTCGGCCACCAGCGCCTGCGCCAGCGCCACGCGCTTCTGCAGCCCGCCCGAGAGCGCGTCGACGCGCGTGTGCGAATCCAGCCCCAGCCGCGCCAGCGTGGTTTCCACGCGGGTGCGCAACTGCCAGGCGCCGGCCGCGTCGAGCTCGGACTGCAGCCGGTGCAGCTCGGCCAGCGCCGCTTCGTCGTCATGGTGCTCGGCAACGCGGTCGGCGGCGGCCTCGTAGCGCACCAGCAGGTCGTGCGCGTCGCCCATGCCCTGCGACACCGCGTCGAACACGGTGATACCGGGCGCGAACTGCGGCTCCTGCGGCACGTAGGCGCTGGTCACGCCGCTCTGGCGGGCAATCAGCCCGTCATCCGGTGCCGACAGCCCGGCCACGATCTTTAGCAGCGAGGACTTGCCCGAACCGTTGCGCCCGATCAGCCCCACGCGCTCGCCGGCCTCCAGCGAAAAGTCGGTGTGATCGAGCAGGGCCACGTGCCCGAAGGCAAGCTGGGCGTCGGTAATGGAAAACAGGGCCATGGGAAGGAAGGCGAGACAGCGAGGAAAGAAGGGGACGGGCCGGCGGCGCGGGCGCGCCCGGCGGCAGCCCGCATTGTAGACGACCGGCAGCGGGAGCCGGCTGCACAAAAAAAGAAGGGCCCGCGCACTGCGGGCCCAAGAGTCTCTCCTCGGTGCCCTGCTCGCAAGGCACGAATCCAGCATAACAACGGCCCACGCCCCGCTCCAGTCGGACAAGTCCGTAAGGGAAAGCCCCGTCAACGGCGGTTGGCGCGCCGCAGCCCGCCGAACCCGGCCAAATTGGTACGGGCAAGGCACTCGTGCGAAGATGGCGGCCGTACCCAAGTGCCTGCTGCCCGTCCCCATGACCACCGCTTCCCTCAAATTTTCCGACCTGTCCGTGTCGGCGCTCGTCGCCGGGCTGGTCGCCACGCTGACCGGGTACACCAGTTCGCTGGTGCTGATGATCCAGGCGGGACACGCCGCCCACCTGACCGACGCGCAGATCTCGTCGTGGATCTGGGCGCTGTCGATCGGCATGGGGATCACCACCATCGGCCTGTCGCTGGCGTTGCGCGTGCCCATCGTGGTGGCATGGTCCACGCCCGGCGCGGCACTGCTGATCGCCAGCCTGCCCGGCGTGCCCTATGCCGAGGCAATCGGCGCCTTCCTGCTGGCCGCCTTGCTGATGACCGCGGCCGGCATGACCGGCTGGTTCGACAAGCTGATGCGCGCCCTGCCCGCCAGCATTGCCTCGGCGCTGCTGGCCGGCATCCTGTTCCGCATCAGCGTCGACGTGTTCGTGCAGGCGCAGCACCAGACCGTGCTGCTGCTGGCGATGTTCGCCGCCTTCCTGCTGGGGCGGCGGCTGTGGCCGGCCTACGCGGTGCCTGGGGTGCTGCTGGCCGGCGTGGTGGTGGCGGGCGTGCTCGGCCAGCTCGATTTCTCGGGCGTGCGGCTCGAACTGGCCGTACCGGTGTGGACCACGCCGGCATTCTCGATGCCAGCCTTCATCAGCCTGGCCATCCCCCTGTTCATCGTCGCGCTGGCGTCGCAGAACATCCCCGGGCTGGCCGTGCTGCAGGCCGATGGCTACCACGTGCCGGCCTCGCGGCTGATCACCGTCACCGGGCTGGCCTCGGCCGCGCTGGCGCCGTTCGGTTCGCACGGGATCAACCTGGCGGCCATCACCGCCGCGATCTGCACCGGCCCGCAGGCCGATGCAGATCGCCATCGCCGCTATACCGCGGCCGTGGTCTGCGGCGTCGGCTACCTGGTCGCGGGCACGCTCGCCGCCAGCATCGCCGCGCTGTTCGCCGCCTTCCCGCAGGCGCTGGTGGTGGGCGTGACCGCGTTCGCGCTGCTGGGCTCGATCGCCAACGGCCTGACCGTCGCCATGCAAACGCCGGCCGAGCGCGAAGCTGCCCTGCTGACCTTCATGATCACGGCCTCGGGCATGACCCTGGCCGGCATCGGCTCGGCATTCTGGGGCGTGGTGGGCGGCATGCTCGCCTACCACGTGCTGCGCCGCCGGGCAGCCTGACGGCAGGCCCGGCGCGGGGCTACAGCAGCAGGAAAGCCAGGTCGGACAGGCCGATCTCTTCGGGCGGCACACCCTTGCGGCGCTGGAACAGGATGTGCTGCATCACGCGGTCGCGGTCGCCGGCGAAGGTCTCCGGATCCAGCCGCAGCGCCACGCGCGCGTAGTGCTCGGCCAGCAGCCGGTAGACCCGGTGCCGCACCCGCAGCATCTCGTTGTCGGCATGCAGGCGGCTCATCGCGCTGGTTTGTTCTTCCTCCAGCTGGCGCATGCTCACCACCACCCGGGCATGCATGCCGCGGTAGCGGTCGATCTCCGCATGGGCCTTGCGCAGCTCTTCGCGCAGCGCGCGCACGTCCTGCAACAGCTTCAGGTTGTGCTGCACGCCGCGCTGGATGCGCGCGGCCTCTTCCAGCGCGTGGTCCGCCGCCGCAATGGTGTCCTGCCATGGATTGGCGTCCGGGGCGATGGCCGTGTCCCCTGACCCCGATGTTGTCGACGATGCCGGCACGGCGGCGCCGTCGATGCCAGTGTGCTGCATACCGCTCCCCTATCCCCATGCCCGCCGCCGGCATCGTCATCTTGTGCCGGCTTGGTCAGGCGTTGTCGCGGGCCAGCGTGGACCCGCCTGTTATGGTTCTGCGCGTCACATTCAACCTGCCCTTGCCGCCCCGCACAACCACCGCGAGGGAGGGACGCGGCTTTGGCGCAACATGCACGGGACGCTAAGATGCCGGCTCAGGCCCATTGCCGGCCAACCTTTTCTGCATGCCATGAACGGATATCTGCTACTCGCCCTCGCCATCGTCGCCGAGGTCATCGCCACCAGCAGCCTGAAAGCCTCGCAGGGCTTTACGCGGCTGCTGCCCAGCGTGCTGGTGGTCACCGGCTACGTCGCCGCCTTCTATCTGCTGATGCTGGTGATGCGCACCGTCCCGGTCGGCATCGCCTATGCAATCTGGAGCGGCGCGGGCATCGTGCTGGTATCGCTGATCGCGGTGGTGTTGTACCGGCAGGTGCCGGATCTGGCGGCCTGTGTCGGCATCGGGCTGATCATTGCCGGGGTGGCGGTGATCCAGCTGTTTTCGAAGACGAGCGCCCATTGACCAGCATCGCGCCCTGGTTCTTCCCATCCCTGCCAAAGGAAATGCGCCGGCCGATACGGCCATCGCGCGTGTGCACAATCAAGTCGACGCGCTCCTGCTCCGCCTTCGCCGTGCCGGCCGCAATGGCCGCTTCCCGGCTGGGGAAGAGCAGACGGCCCTCGTTGCCGCACGCGCGCTCCACCACCCACTGAAGTCCCTCGATCCGCAAAACGTGAACGTCCGACATGACTGCTCCAAAGCTGACGGAGTGAGTATCTGCAGTCGGCCCGCTGGTCGGTATCGGATTTTGTCCGACGAGGCGGATTTGCAACGGCGGACCACGAGATGCGGCAGACGATAATGCCGCTGAAAAATCCTGGAGCGACGCGGGAGGAAGGATTTTGGCAGACGGTTGCCAAATGAATCTGTGGTCCCGCCGACAGGAATCGAACCTGTATCTAGCGCTTAGGAGGCGCTCGTTCTATCCATTGAACTACGGCGAGGGACAGGACTGCCGGGATCGGTAAGCCGCAGGCGCGGTGATCCTGGAGACGGGCGGGAGTATATCAAAATCCGCACGCCGGCGGCCCGGCGCCGCCCGGGGTGGTGGGTGTTGGCCGACACCGGCATGCCGGAGTGTCGGCGCGCATCCAACGCGGCGGCGCCCGCGGCAAGTGGCGGCTGGTCCCCGCCCTGCCCGAAACCCGCGTCAGGCCCGGGAAACCGGCCTGCGCCGGTCCTCTGCCCGTCGGTGGCATGCCGCTTGCTCAACCGTCCGTACCGCCGCGCATCGGCGCCTTCCACCGGAGACCGCATATGGCCACCCTCTCGATCAATGACCTTGCCGGCTGCCGCGAACTGGCTCCCGCCGCCATGGCGCGCGTACGCGGCGCGGGTGGGCAATGGGTATTCGGCTGGATCCGGCCGTTCGTGCCGTCGTCGCCGGCGCCGCTCGGCACGGTGATCAACTTTTACGAGATCAACTACAGCTTCTATGCTGATCAGATAAACAACCAGTTCCAGAACATCGATATCCGCAACAACGCGCCGAACGCCAATATCAATGTCCGGGGCGATCAGGGTGCCAGGAACGACGGCCGGCTGGTCTGATCCGGCAATAGCCCGGGCGCCCTCCGGCGCTGGCGTGGATCGTTGCGGATCGCAGCGGAGAACAGCTTGGGTTTCGACTCGCATTTCCGGTGGACCTCGGCGGCGTGCACGGACGTCGGGCGCGTGCGCGAGCGCAATGAGGACGCCTGCCTGGACCTGCCCGGACAGGAATTGTGGGCCGTGGCCGACGGCATGGGCGGCCATGCCGTGGGGGATTTCGCCAGCCAGGCAGTGGTGCGGGCACTCGCGGCGCTGCCGCCGCAGGCGCGGCTGGAAGACCGCATCGACGCCACGCGCGCGGCCTTGCAGGGCGTGAACCTGGCGCTGGTCGACGAAGCCGCGCGCCTGGGCGTGCGCTGCATCGGCAGCACGGTGGTAGTCATGCTAGCCGGCGACAGCCGCTGTGCCTGCCTGTGGGCCGGGGACAGCCGGCTGTACCGGCTGCGCGGCGGCCAGCTGGCGCGTCTCACGCGCGACCACAACCAGGTCGAGCGCCTGCTCGCGCGCGGACTGATCACGCCGGAGCAGGCGCGCCACCATCCCGCGCAGAACACCATCACGCGCGCCGTCGGCGCGGCGCCGACGCTGGCGCCGGAGCAACTGCTGACCGACGTGGCCGACGGCGACGTCTACCTGTTGTGCAGCGACGGCCTGAGCAACGAAGTCGACGATGACGCGATCGCCGCGGTGCTGGCGCAGCAGGACGTGGCGCAGGCCGCGCTGACGCTAGTGCAGAAGGCGCTCGATGCGGGCGGGCGCGACAACATCTCGGTGGTGGTGCTGCGCGCGGCCGACCCTTGCGGCTCGGACCGCACCCTGGTCAACCCCGAGCTCGACACCTGACGCCTCATGCCAGAAACCCGCCGCGCCCTAGCCCTTGCCGGCTTCGGCCTGCCGGCTGGCGCGGAAGTCCTTCGAGTGGATGCCGTGCTTCTTCAGCAGCATCTGCAGGTGCGAGCGGTTCATGTCGAAGCGCCGCGCCAGTTCGGCGACGGTGCCGCCCACCTCCTGCAATCCGCGCTCGAGGAAGGCGCGCTCGGCCTCGTCGCTGGCCGCGCGCTTGGCTTCGCTGAGCGAGGTCGCCGTGGCGATGTCCGCGCCGGCCGCGCCGCTGCCGACGACCGCCAGCGCGGCGGGCTTCGGGCGGATGTCCTGCGGCAGGTGCGGCAGGTCGGCGGTATCGCCGGCCAGGCAGCTCAGCCGGTACAGCAGGTTGCGCAGCTCGCGGATATTGCCGGGGTAGTCATAGTGCAGCAGGAAGTCACGCAGCCGCGGCGTCAGCCTGATCGGCGCGCGCCGTAGCATGCCGGCGGCCTCGTCGCTGAAGTACGACACCAGCAGCGGGATCTCGTCGCGCCGCTCGCGCAGCGCCGGCAGGCTGACGTGGATCACGCTCAGGCGATAGAACAGGTCCTCGCGGAAGGTGCCGGCCTGGCTCATGCGGCGCAGATCCTTGTTGGTCGCCGCGACGATGCGCGCATCGACCGAGATGATCTCGTCCGAGCCGACCCGCTGGATCTCGTGCGCCTCGAGCACGCGCAGCAGCTTGACCTGCCCGGTCAGCGGCAGTTCGCCGATCTCGTCCAGGAAGATGGTGCCGGTATGCGCGCTCTCGAACTTGCCGCGCCGGTCGTTGCTGGCGCCGGTGAAGGCGCCCTTCTTGTGCCCGAACAGCTCGGATTCGAGCAGGCTGTCGGGAATGGCACCGCAGTTGACCGAGATGAAGGGCTTGTCGGTGCGCGCGCCGTTGGCGTGGATCACCTTGGCCATCAGCTCCTTGCCGGTGCCGCTCTCGCCGTCGATCAGCACCGGCAGGTCGGTCGGCGCGGCCTTCTCGGCGATTTCCAGCGCCTCGAGCAGCCGGGGATTGTCGCCGAAGGTCCCTTCGAAGATAAAGCTGCGCTCCATCAGCGCCTGGCGGCGCTCGCGCGGCAGGCGTTCGACCTCCGGCGGCGCCGCATCTTCGGCCGTGGATCCGGCCGCGGTGTCGGCAGACGATGCCGCCTGCACGAAGCGCTCCTTGTGCGACAGCCCCATCACCTCGTCGCGCAGCGTGGTGGCCTGCTTGAGCAGCTTCTCGATCTCGGGCCGGTCCAGCTTCGATGCCCAGCGCAGCGTCGAGCGCAGGATCTCGATCTTTTCGATCAGCCCGGCGAACGACACCGGCGAAGTCACCGAGACGGGGGTGGCACCCTGGTTGTATAGCTTCATGCGGCACTCAGTTGCTTCTGCACCAGTTGGAAATACATGCCCTTGCGCTCCAGCAGCTCCTCGTGCCGGCCCTGCTCGACGATGGCGCCTTCGTACAGCACCAGGATCTTGTCGGCCTGCATGATGGTGCTGAGCCGGTGCGCGATGATCACCGCGGTACGCCCGCGCAGGATTTCCTGCATATTGGCCAGGATGTTGCTCTCGGACTGCGTGTCCAGCGCCGAGGTGGCTTCGTCGAACACCAGCAGGCGCGGGTCGTGGTACAGCGCGCGCGCAATGCACAGCCGCTGGATCTGCCCGCCCGACAGGCCGATGCCGCGTTCGCCGACGACCTGCTCGTAGCCCAGCGGCAGCTTGCTGATAAAGGCATGGGCGTCGGCCATGCGCGCCACTTCCTCGATGCGGCGCCGGTCCGGGCTGTCGTCGCCGCAGGCGATGTTCTCGGCGATGGTGCCGGAGAACAGCAGGTTGGACTGCATCACGTAGCCGACCTGGGCGCGGTAGAACGCCGCGTCGATCACGTTCAGGTCGTAGCCGTCGACCGTCATCGAGCCCTCGGTGGGCTTGTAGAAGCCCACCAGCAGCTTGGCCAGCGTGGTCTTGCCCGAGCCGCTGCGGCCGACGATGGCCACCATCTCGCCGGGCCGGATGGCGAAGCTGATGTTCTCGAGCACATAGGGCGTGTCTTCGCCGCCGTAGCGGAAGTACAGGTCCTTCATCACGATCTCGCCCTGCAGGTCGGGCAGCATCACGCGCGACAGCACGTCCTGCGGCTTCTGCTCCGGCTCCAGATCGAGCACGTCGCCAAGGCGCTCCATCGCCACGCCGGCGTCGTTGAGCTGGCCCCACAGCGCCACCAGCCCCATCAGCGGCGCCAGCACGCTGCCCATGAAGGCGTTGAAGGCCATCAGCTGGCCGATGGTCAGCTCGCGCTCCAGCACCAGCGTCGCGCCCACCCACAGCACCGCGATGGTGGTGGCGGCATTGAGCAGCTGGCTCGCCAGCCCCACCAGGATATGGAACTGCTGCGCCTTGTACTGCGATTCCAGCGCCTTGGTGTACTTGCGCTCCCAGCGCAGCCGCACCGGGCGCTCGATGCCCATGCCCTTGACGGTCTCGGCGCCGCCCAGCGTCTCCATCAGGTAGGCCTTGGCATCGGTCGAGGTCGCGAACACGTCGCGCGCATAGGTCTTGACGCGCGGCGTCACCACCACCGTCAGCGCGGCGATCGGGATCACGAAGGCGATCAAGAGCAGCGTCAGCTTGACGTTGTAGAGAAACATGATGGTGAAGTAGATAAACACCATCAGCAGGTTCAGCGCCGTGGTCACCGTCGATTCGGTCAGGAAGGCGCGGATGGTCTGGTTCTCCTGGAAGCGCGCGAAGATGTCGCCGGTCTTGCGCTTGGCGAAGAACGACAACGGCAGCGACAGCGTGTGCCTGAAGAAGTGCGACATCATGGCGAAATCCATGTTGCGCACCATGAAGTTGGCCAGGTACGCGCGGATCGTCGACATCAGCTGCGAGAACACGCTGGAGATGATCAGTCCCGCGATCAAGAGGTGCAGCAGCCCGACGTTCTGGTGCACCACCACGCCGTCGAGGATGTTCTGGATGATCAGCGGCGGCACCACCCCCAGCATCTGGATCACGAAGGTCGCCAGGAACAGGTGCGCCAGGATCTTCTTGTACGGCGCCAGGTAGCCGATAAAGCGCAGCCACGGCGAGCGCTGCACCGACAGCTGCGTCATGCTCTCGCCCGGCGTGAACAGCAGGCAGGTGCCGCTCCAGCCGCGCTCGAATTCCTCGGCACTCATCTTGCGGAAGCCGATGGCGGGATCCGCCACCCACACCCAGCGCGACGAGATCCCGTACACCACCACGTAGTGGTAGCCCTCCCAATGCACGATGAACGGCAGCTCGAAGCCCATCAGCGAATCGCGCGTGCATTGCACCCCGCGCGTGGTGAACCCCAGCGACTCGCCCGCCCGGGCCAGGCTGTCGAGCGTGGCGCCCTGCGTGGTGACGTTGGCCAGCTCGCGCAGCTTGCCCAGCGTCATCGGGATGCCGTAGTGCCGGCAGATCATCGCCAGGCAGGCCGCGCCGCAATCCATCTCCTCGGCCTGCTCCACCAGCGCGAAGCGGCGGATCAGCTTCTCGCCGAGCTCGGGCCGGGAGGCCAGGTCAAGCAGTACCGGACGCTTGCGCCGCTCGGCCAGCTTCTTCTGCCGGTGCAGCTCGCGGTCCAGCACCCGGATGCGCTCCTCCAGCACCTCGCGCAGGCGCGGATTGCGCTCGAGGACCAGCTGCACGGTTTTCTCGGGAATCACCAGCAGGCGCACGTCGGTCTCGGCAATGGCCGACGCCAGCTGCTCCTGCCGCATCACGCAGGCGCGCTCGCCGAAGATGTCGCCCTGGCCCAGCGTCGCCAGCGGAAACTCGCTGCCCTCTTCGCTGCGCACGATGCGCACCGTGCCCTGGCGCACCACATACAGGCGCCGGTCCTCGCGCCCGTCCTGCTTCAGGATTTCCCGGCCGGCCGCGACGCGCTTGACGCCGACGCTGCGCACCGCGTCTTCCAGCTCCTGTTTGTCGAGCTTGCCGCGCAGGTCGAACAGCCGCGCGACAAAGCCGCCGGCCGAGCTGATCGCGACATAGCTGGTGATGAAGGCCAGCGCCGCGGGGTTGCCGGCCACCACGGGCTCGCTCACGCTGCGCGGGATCATCAGCAGCTCGGTCTTGCCCGAGGCGCGCACCGACGACTCGTGCCGGTATTCGCGCAGCAGCGCGAGATCGGCAAAGACCTCGCCGGTCTTGCGCACGCCCATGCTGATTTCCTTGCCGTGCTCCTCGTTGAACACGCGCACCGAGCCGGACTTGACGATAAACAGGCCCGGCGCGGCTTCGCCGGCATTGCAGACGGTGTCGCCAAAGCCGAAGCTCAGCACCTGCGCGGCGTCGGCCAGGCGCGCCAGCTCTTCCGGCGTCAGCACCGACAGGATCTCGACCGACGCCAGGAACGCGGCCAGCGCCGACCCCGGCTCCGGTTGCTGCGGCGCGGCGGTGGCGGCGTCGGCCGCTCCGGCCTCGCTAGCGGGCTTCGATGACATGTTCCTGCGCCCTGGCCATCAGCCAGTCCTCACGCAGCAGGCGGCGCACTTCGACCGCCACCTCGCTGTCAAGCGTGGCCGGGTGCTTGGCGCGCACCAGGAAGACCTCGAAGAACGAACGGTCGGCGGCCGGGAACGGCCCCAGCAAGTCGCCCGGCTCGGCGTTGAAGACTTTGGCCTCGATCTCGGTCTTGAGCGAGCCGCGCAGCACCTTGCCGATCTCGCCGCCGCGCTCGCGCGTGTCGGCAATGGAATGCTCGCGCGCCATCTCGGCAAAGGCGTCGGGGTCGTCCTGCAGGTAGGAGATCAGCTCCCTGGCCTTGCCCTCGCTGTCGACCACGATATGGCTGACCTCGATGCTGTCGAAGCGCGGCGAGTTCAGCGCAAAGTATTCCTGCACCGCCGCCTCGCTGCACACCTGCGCCATCATGCGCTCCTGATAGAGGCTGTCGGTGATGAAGGCCTCGAACTCGTCCAGGCTGACGTTGAGCGCATCCAGGTAGTGGTTCATGTCGGCGGCGCGGTGCAGGCCCTGCACGCGGCGGAACTGGTCGGCGCGTTCCTGGATCTCTTCAGGCGTGACCACCAGCCCTTGCCGCCTGGCGGCGTGCACGGTCAGCTTGTCGCGCACGATCTGCTCGACCAGCCCTTCGAACTGCCCGGTCAGCTTGAGCAGGCGCACGAATTCCTCGACCCCAAGCACCTCGTCGTCGATACGCACGATGCCAGTCATTTTTCCGACTCCTTTGGCGGCCTGGCGCGGCGGTGCACCAAGGCTGTCCAGATGCTGTTCCAGTATTCGACCGCGGCGCTAGCCCGCCACCTCGCGGAAGGGATCGAGCCCGAGGTCGATCAGGCGCCGTTCGCGCACCACGATCTCCGCCGTGGCGGTCATGCCATAGCGCAGCGGATACTTGTTGTCGGCCACGGTGTAATAGTCGCGCGCCAGGCGCACGCGGCCCTCGTAGACCGGCTGTTTGTCCGGCCCGCCCGGCTTGGTCGCGGGCGAGATGAATTCCAGCGTGCCATCGATGATCCCGTAGCGCTGGTACGGGAACGCATTGAACTTGAGCTTGACCGGCAGCCCCTCGCGCAGGAAGGCACGGTCGCGCTCGGCAATCACGATCTTCACCACCGGGCGCGCATCCTTCGGCGCGATGCCGCCCAGCGGCGTATTGGCCTGCACCTTGTCGCCGCGCTGGGTCGAGGTGACGTCAGTGATCACGCCGGACACCGGCGCCAGGATCAGCAGGAAGTTGTCCTTGTCGATGTTCTCGAAGCGAATGCGCGCGGCGGCGTCCGCGACCAGGCGGGCGGTCTGCACCTGCAGGCGCAGCTTGTCCTCGGTATTGGAGATCTCCCGCAGCGCCGCGTCATACTGCACGCGCAACCCCGCAAGGTCCTGGCCGCTGCTTTCCAACTCGGAGCTGGCCTGGGTCAGCTCGCGGCCCAGGCGCGCCTCCAGTTCGCCCAGCCGTGACTGCGCCACACGCAGGTTGTTGTCCGCGTCCTGCGCCGCGGCACGCTTGGCGTCGACCTGCGATTGCGACACCCCGCCGCCACCGGGCAGCGCCAGCAGGCGCGCATAGCGCTCCTGCTCCTGGCGCGCGAACTCGCGCGCGCGCCGCGCGTTGTCCAGGTTGCTGCGCGCTTCCTGCAGTTGGGCGCGCTGCTGCTCGGCCAGGCGCGTGGTGCCTTCGGCGATGCGGGTCTCGTGCTGGCGCGTGGCCACGTCGATCTGCTGCTTGAGCGCCGCCGCGCGGCGTTCCATCAGCGCCTTCTTGTCGGGGAACTGCTTCCACTCGCGTTCGGAGTCTTCCAGCTTGAGCTGCGCCTCCAGCGCGTTAGCGGCGGCCTCGATCGCGCCACGCGCATTCAGGCGTGCCAGCACATCGTCCTTGGACACGGGCTGCCCCTCCGCCACGTAAAGGTCGGCCAGCTCGCCGTCCACCGGGGCATAGAAGCGCCGCACCTCGGACTCCGGCGCCAGTGTCCCCTGCGCGGTGACGACGACATCGGCATGGCCGACGAAGGACCAGACCAGCCCGCACAGCACCAGTGCGAAGGTGGTGACGATGGTCAGCAGGCCCAGGCGCGACGGCTCGGCGCTGAGCAGGCCGATGCCTTCGGCGCCGTGGTCTTCGAGCGCCTCGGACAGTGGCTTGAGGCCGGCCTGGCGGGCATCGTCCTTCATGGCTTCCCCTGTGGCGCCAGTGGCGGGACCGTGGCCGCAGACGCAGCCGCGACGGACTCGGGCGCATTGCCGGTGTCTTCACCGCCGATCAGCGCGAGCTTGGCCTTGAGCACGGCGGGATCGAGCACCGTGCCCAGCTCGCGCAACGCGTGCCGCTGCTGCTCGGCCTCGGCGCGGATCTCCTGTTCGACCTTGGCAAGCTGCGCCAGGTCGGCGCTTTCGCCGGCACGCAGTTGCGTGAAGATGCGCATGCCGCGGCGCGCGTCGTCCTGCGCCTGCGACAGCAGCCGCGCCTGCGCGCGGAACTTCGGCGAGATGCCGGGCTCGAGCCGCTGCTCGCCGCCGATCACGCCGTTGGCACGATACTGCTTCCACGCCGCGAGCGCGCTCGCCATCAGCTCGCGCGCGCGGCGCAGGGCGCTGTCGCGCACGCCGTTGACATCGGCCTCGACCGCCTTGGCGAAATAGCCGTCCTCCTCCGCCTCGAGCATGGCGTAGAAATCCAGCAGGCGGTCCTCATAGCCACGGCTGCCGCGCGCGGACTGCAATGCGGCGTACTGCGCCGCGACCTGCTGCTTGTGCGCGACGTCGCGCGCCAGGTCATCGGCCCACGGCCCGCCGCGGATCTGCCCGAGCGCGGCCAGCGCGGCGGTGCTGTCGCCGCGTTGCCACGCCCCGGCTGCGGTCGCATACGCGCGCGCCACCTCCGGCGGCGGCAGGCGCGCGTCCAGGCTGGCCAGCTGCGCCTGGAACGGCGGCGTGGCGAAACGGCTGTCGGCCAGCCGCGCCACCAGCTGCCCCGGCCGGCGCGCGCGCAATGCCTGCAGCAGGCCGGTGTAGCGCTCCAGGTCCGACTGCAGCCGGTCCAGTCCGGCCAGGCGCGGATACTTGTCGCGGTATTCGGCCAGCACCGGCTGCAAGGCCTCCGGGCGGTCGCGGCCCAGCTCGGCAGCGATGGTGGCATTGAGCCGGTCGATCGCCGCCAGATAGACGGAGGCATCGTTCTGCAGCCGGCGCACATCGCTGAGCGCATCGGCATACAGGTCGCGGAACGCCGGCACGTCGGCGGCGATGCGGCCGAGCGCGCGCTGGTGCGCGGCGGTGTCCTGGTTCCAGTACGCCAGCAGCTGGCGCATCGCCGTTTCGTCGGTGTAGAGCCGGATCGGCGCATCGGCGGCGCGCGTCGCGGTGAAGCGCTCGAGCCTGCCGACCCAGTCGAGCTCGGCCACCAGCGGCCGCGCTTCCGCGTTGTGCGTGCTGAGCTGGCGCAGGCGCGCCAGCACGGCATCGGCGCCGGCCATGTCGCCTGCCTTCAGCCTTGCGGCAAAGTCGGGCACATAGGCGCGCAACAAGGCTTCGGTACCGATGGCCTGGACTTCGACGTCGTCGGGATGCCGCGCCAGGTAGCTGTCGGCGGCCTGCGCCGCGCCGTCGTGGTCGCCGGCGGCGAAGCGTGACTGCACCGCGCGCTCCGGCGCGCCACGCCAGTAGACCGCGGCGCCCGCCACCAGCGCGAGCAGCAGCAAGGCCCCGCCCCAGCGCGCCGCGCGCCGCGTGCGCGCCGGCTGGTCCAGTCCGAACAGCCGGGCCCCTTCCGCCAGCAGCAGCGCGGCACGGCCGCGCGCGCGGTGCCCCCCCGCGCGCGCGCCGTCAGCAGCGGCGGTGGCTGCCGCGGCCTGCGCCTCGGCTTCAGTGTTGACCTCGTCCTCCTGGTGGGCGGCGTAGTCGACGCAGAAGATATCGAGGAAGGAATCGGGCGCGCCGACAAAGGTGGTGCGGTCACCGTCGTCGCGGGCGGGCGGCGTGGCGGATGTGGCAGCCACTGCGGCAGACGATGCGGGCGTGTCGGGTGTGTCAGGCGTGTCTGGAAGCTGCAGCAGCGAACGCGTCGCCGTGGCATCGCCGCCATCGGACCGCACCTGGGCCTGGTAGACAAAGTGGTTGCCGCCAAACGCGATCAGGTCGCCATCGTCGAGCGGCACGCCGTGGTCGGCCAGGCGCTTGCCGTTGACGAAAGTGCCATTGGTGCTGCCAAGGTCCTCGACGAAGGGAATGCCGCCCTTGAGGTAGATATGCGCATGGCGCCGCGACAGGTAGTTGACCTGGTGCGGATAGCTGTCGCGAAAGCGCGCGAAGGCATCGTCGCCCTTGCTGATCAGGTACGGGAACTGCTCCACATGCAGCGGCTGCAGCCCGACGTCATGGCGTTCCGGCACCAGCGTCAGCGCCACGCGCGGCGGCTCGGGCTGCGGCGCGCGCGGCGACAGCCGCACCCGGAACGACAGCATCGGCCCGAACGCGACTTCATCGCCATCGCTGAGCCGCGCCGGCTGGCGCGCCACTGCCACGCCATTTACGCGCGTGCCGTTCTTGCTGCCGAGGTCCGCCACATAGACCGCGCCGTGCTCGGCAAAAATGCGCGCATGGCGCCGCGACAGCGGTGCGGACAGTGCTTCGGGGTAGGCGGCGAACGGCAGCTCGCTGCGGCCGACCGCGAACAGCGCTTCGTCGATGCGGATCTCGCCAAGCTCGGGGCGCGCCACCGGCGTCAGGAATACATCGAATTCCTGCGCCGCGTTCTGCGCCACATTCGGCGCCGCATGCTGCGCGAGTTCCCGTGCGGATCCCTGGGCCATTTTCACCGGCATTTCCATGATCAGTGCTTCGTCAGGAGCCATGTTTCCAGCGAGCCAACAGCGCGGCTGCCGCGGCGGCGGGCCAGGGGGGATGAAGCGACTAAGAACATAGTAGGCGACGGCCTAGGCTAGTCAATCGGCCACGGCAAGCGTGGTTGGGGTGGCAGCGGCATCAGCTTGAAGCCAGCGGCCTGCGCGCGCGCAGGCATTGCGCACCGCGTTGCTTGCGCCGGCATCACCTTCGCGCCGAGACGGCATCGCCGGCACCACTTACTGCGGTGGATTCAGGGCGGTGTTGCGCACATCGGCTTCGGGCCAGCCGCCGCCGAGCGCCTTGTAGAGCGTGATGGTGTCGCCCAGGATTTGTTGGTGGACCGCCAACAACTGCAGCTGCGCCGCCAGCAGCGAGCGCTCGGTTTCGAACACTTCGAGCTGCGAGACCACGCCTTCCTTCAGCTGCGCCTCGATCTGCGCGGATACCACGCGCAGCTGTTCCACCTGCTGCTGCAGCTCGATGCGCTGCTTCTTGTGGGCGTCGACGTTGACCAGCGCGGTCTCGACTTCCTCGAACGCGGTCATCACGGTGCGGCCATATTCGTTTTCCGCCACGCCCACCTGCGCCTCGGTGGTCTTCACCCGCGCGCGTACGCCCGGGTCGAGCATCGGCAGGTTGATGCTCGGCATGAAGCCGAAGGTGAAGGACTTGAGCAGGTCGCTCAGCGCGAAGCTGGCGGTGCCGCCGCGCGCGGTCAGGCTGATGCTGGGCAGCTGCGCCAGGCGCGCCTGGCCGACGATGTTGTAGGCGGCCAGCACGCGATACTCCGCCGCCACCACGTCCGGGCGCCGCGCCAGCAACTGCGACGGCAGCCCCGCCGGCACGGGGGGCGGCTGCACGCGGTCCTGCAGGCGCCCTGCCGGCACCTTGAGATTGCCGGCGGGCACGCCCACCAGCGTCGCCAGCGCGTTCTCCGCCACATCGCGCGAACGGCGCAGCTCGAGCAGGTCCTTGTTCAGCCGGTTGATTTCGGCCTGCTGCTGCATCACGCGGATCTTCGGTACCAGCCCGTTCTGGTACATGGCCTGGTAGGTCGACAGGATCTGCCCGTTCCTGGCCACGGTGCGCGACTGCTGCTCGATCTGCTCGTCGAACTGCAGGATCTGGAAGTACGTGGTCGAGACATTGGCCACCAGCGTCAGGTAGCCGGCACGCCAGTCGGCCTCGGTAGCGCGGAACTCGGCGGTCTGCGCCTGCACGCCCTTCTCGACCTTGCCCCAGATATCGATGTCCCAGTTCAGTTGGGCGCCGGCGTTATAGGTCCAGGTCGACTTCTGCCCCGTGCTTTTGTCGAAGCTTGCGCCGGCGCCGACGTCGATCACCGGCAGCCCGCCGGCGCGGGCCTCGCCGATCTGCGCGTTGGCCAGGCGGATGCGCGCCGCCAGCACCTTGATGTCGTAGTTGCCGGCCAGTGCGCGTTCGATCAGCTGGTTCAGGTACGGGTCCTTGAAGCCCAGCCACCAGTTCGGCTGCACCGCTTCGGCGGGCGATACCGTGATCGAGTCCTGGCGCGACCATTCGGCCTTGGCCGGCGTTTCGGGGCGCTGGTACACCGGCGGGCGGAAATCGGCGCAACCCGCCAGCAGGGCCAGGCCCGCCAGCGCGGCAAGCCAGGCAGCACGGCGCGGCGAGCGGATCACCGCGAGCGCGGACGGGGCGATGGGGAATTCGGGCACGATGTGTTCCTGCGTGCGACGGCGGCGGTCGGCGGGGCTGTACCGGTTCGCTGGTCCAGCGGGGCAGCCGCGTCTGTCTGTATTGTGGTGCGCGCGGGCGCGCGCTCCAACCCCGATCAGTACGGGGTCGGCAAAAGCGCCGCGGGGACGCCCCCGCGGCGCTGCGCCATCTCAACCATCCTCTCAACGATAGATATTGTTGCTGGCGTTCTGGTTGGTATCCACATGCGAACGGACATGGTCGAGGAAGGCCGAGCCGTTGCCGTTCAGGTTGGTGACGGACTGCATCTGTGCGATCTCCTGCACGGCGGTGATGCTCTTGTCGAACGAGAGGTTCAGCGGCTGGAACACGGCCACGAACGGCAGCGCGCGGCCGCCGCGCACGGCGTGCATGCCCTTGCGGTCCAGGGTTTCGACGGTGGTCAGGTCGGTGAGGGTCAGCTTGGTCATGATGGTCTCCGGTAGAGGACGGGTGTTGCCTTGGGTTTCAGGGTTCGAGCATCGGGTCGGTGTCGCGCTCGGGAGGGACAAACGCAGGGACTGTGCCAGCGCGCCCGCGATGCCGGGGCAGATCGCTGAAGTGCCTGTAAACACGGGGTTTTTTCGTTTCGGGAGCGTGGCCGGGAAGGACTGCGGCGCGATTGACGCGCGTCGTGGTGGCGGGAGGGCGCCAACAGATCGGAGGATGCGTGTTGGGATCAGGCCAACAACCTGGCCCGATTCCGCGTCAGGTCACTGGCCCGCCTGCGGCAGGCTTACTTCACGTAGATCGTGATCCGCTTCGAATACACCGGCGGGTTGGTCGGTATGTGCTTGTCATCGCCCATCAGCAGCTGCAGCGTGTGCTTGCCCGGCGCCAGCTCGATCATGGTCTCGGTCTCGCCCGCGCCGAAATGCAGGTGATTGCGGTCGTTGGGAATCTCCTTGTCCATCGGCGGCAACTCCACGTCGATCAACAGATGATGGTGCCCGGTATTCGGAAACTTCACGTCCTTGGGCGCCACCCCCATGTTGCGCAGCCCGAACCACACCTTGAACGGCTTGCCGGCGGGCAGGGTCTGCCCGTCATTGGGCCAGCCGATATACAGATAGGCATTGGGCGGCGCAGCCGTGGGCCCGCCCTGCACCCACGCGGACAGCAACAGGCTGACGGCGAAGACAGCCGCGGCGAGTAGTCGGGACATGGCGCTCTCCCCTGTTTGTTGATCGGCTCTGCCGGCGTGCGCGGCGCATGCTGCGTCGCTATTTCACCGTGATGGTGATCTTCTTCGAATAGATCGGCGGCTCGAACGGAACGTGCCTGGCGTCGCCCATCAGCAATTGCAGCGTGTGCTTGCCCGGCGGCAGTTCGATGCGCGCATCGGTCTCGCCCGCGCCGAAGTGCAGGTGGTTCTTGTCCGAGGGGATTTCCTTGTCGAGCGGCGGCAGTTCGGTATCGATCAACAGGTGATGGTGTCCGCAGCGCGGCGATTCGATGCCCTTGGGGCATACGCCCATATTGCGCAGGCCCATGCGCACCCAGAACTTGCCGCCGCCGATGACTGCGCCGTCGTGCGGCCAGATGATATAAACCTCGGCATTGGGCGGGGCAGCCGTCGGCAACGACAGCGAAGGCGCGGCAGCCAGCGTGACAGCCGCCAGCACGCGGAGCAGGAATCGTCTGGACATACGCGTCGCCTCCCCGAGATCTATCCCGAAACCCGATCACGTTGTCCCGAAAGCCCCTTGTTGTTGCTTGTTGGTCAGCGCTCGGCGATTCGTCATTCAGGTTAGAACGCAAGCGCGGAAAACGCGACCCCGGCGTGCGGCGTCGGCCAGGCAATGCTCCGCCGCATCCACACGCGCTGTGCTATCTTGAAGCAAGCCGGTCGGCGTCCTGGCCACACCCCAATGTGCCCTGCGCATGCCGGCGGCGACGGCATGCAATGGAATCGCGGCGGCTCCAGCGAGGTGTGAAAGATGTGGCGCAACCTACCAGTGGTACGCGTGGCTGCGATGATCCCGATGGCCGCCACGGCAGCGCTGCTCGCCACGGCAATGCCCGCGGCTGGAGAATCGACGCAAGATTCGGCAGCGCAAGACCGGACACTGCTCGCCGGCATCATGCCGAAGAACACGGACGAGCAGTATGAGCTGAGCTTCTGGGAATCGATCAAGAACAGCAACTACGCCGCCGACTACGAGGCCTACCTGAAGCAGTACCCCAACGGCAGATTCGCGGGACTGGCCAAGGCGCGGCTCGAGCGCCTGGCGGGCAGCGCCCCCGCGCCCAAGGCGCAGGCGCCCGCGCCACGCCCCGGCGCCGCCCCCAGCGGACAGGCCTCGCGATCCCCTGCGCCTGCCACGGCTTCGGCGCCCCCGGCCAGGGCGGCACCGGCCGCCCCCGCGGCCGCGCGTCCTTCAGCACCAGCGCCCGCGGCGCCGCGGGCCGGCACGGCAGGCGACGGCGTGGCCGGTACCACGCTGCGCACCGCGGAGATCCGCGATTGCCCGGCCTGCCCGGCGCTGGTCACGGTGCCGGCCGGCAGCTTCACCATGGGCAGCAGCGCCAGCGACCCGGCCGAAAAGCCGCCCCATCAAGTCTCGATCGCCCAGCCCTTTGCCATCGGCCGCTATGAAGTCACGGTCGAGCAATGGAATGCCTGTGCCGACGCCGGCGGCTGCCAGCGCATTCCCACCGTCGCCGACAGCGCGAAGAACGCACCGGTACGCGACGTCAGCTGGGACGACGCGCAGCAGTACGTGGCTTGGCTCAGCAAGACCACCGGCAAGAGCTACCGGCTGCCTACCGAGGCGGAATGGGAATACGCGGCGCGCGGCGGCAGTGCCACCACCTACTGGTGGGGCGACCAGATGCGCAAGGGCAATGCCAACTGCAAGGACTGCGGCGATCCGTGGAGCCAGGATGCGCCGGCGCCGGTGGGTTCGTTCGCGGCCAATCCCTACGGCCTGCATGACGTCAACGGCAGCGTGTGGGAATGGGTGGCCGATTGCTGGCACAGCTCGTACAAGGGCGCACCCGCCGACGGGCGCGCATGGAACGAGAACGCCTGCGGCGCGCGTGTCATCCGCGGCGGCTCTTGGCGCGAAGGCGCCAGCTACATGGTGTCGTCGACGCGCTTCAAGTACAGCCCGAGCGTGCGGCAGTCGCAGAACGGCTTTCGCGTGGCACGCGACATGAAGTAGCAAGCCGCTGCGGCGTAAAGCGCAAGCCCGCCCACCGTGGTCAGCGCCGTCAGCGCGCGCGCGTGGAAATCTGCACCATGTCCGCGCTGATGCGGTCGCGGCCATAGGTGCGCGCCATCTGCGCCAGCGGCTTTTCCAGCGCACGCAAATACTCCTGGCGCGACTCGACCTCGGCACGGCGCGACGCGAACAGCGGTGCCGGCGTGGTCAGCATCACCACCAGTTCGTTGCCGAAGGGCGCCGAAACGATCCAGTCGCCGCTGTCGCCGATGGTGGCGTGATGCGCCGGCGGCGCCTGGTGGGCCGGAATGCGCTGGCTCGGCACCATATGCGCCACCTTGCCGTCCGCGGCAAAGTAGTCGACGTAGACATAGGAATCCTGCGCCGGCGTGCGCAGGTCGAGCACCATCGGCGCGCCCTCGGTCAGTTGCGTGCCCTTGCCGCGCAACTGCAGCGACGACGCCGTTTCGCCCTGCCGGTTGCCCGACCAGTACGGCGCGATCATCCTGGCCACTTCGCATTTGTCGGCGGCGAGCGGCTGGGCGTCGACCACCACCTCGCGCAGCGCCTTGGCGCCGGGCAAGCCGCTGAGCTGTTCGCGCAGGCGCGCGGCGCCCACGCTTTCCGCCAAGTAGCCGCGCACGTGCAGCGTCTGGTCCTGCCGCGCGCCGGCAAGCAGCGAGCATGGCACGGCGGCCAGCAGCTTGCCGACCTCGGCCATCGACAGCTCCGCCGGTGCGGCTGGCGCGGGCGGCGCAGGCGCACGCGCAGGTGCGGCGGGCGGCTCCGCAGCCGGCGCGGCGGCGCTCAGCGGCGCGGTCGCGCCGGCATCCGCGGCCGGGGCTTCGGCTGGCCGCTGCGACTGCCAGGCGTAATAACCGAGTGCCGCCACGCCGGCCAGCGCGGTCAGCACGCCGCCGGCCACCAGCGGCCCGGAGCGGCGCACCGGGCCGCTGGTCGCCGCCGGCGCCACGCTCATGCCCTGCAGGAAGCGCGCGACCGTCGGCGTGCGCGTCTCGCGGTCAAGCGAAAGTGCTTCACGCAGGGTCTTCCATTGCGTGCGGCCCAGCTGCGGCAGCGGCGCCGGCTTGAGCCCGGCTTCACGCGCCTGGTTGGCCGAGAGCCGCTGGTAGGGATGCTTGCCGCTCAGCAGTTCGTAGGTCACGCAGGCCAGCGCGTAGATATCGTCGCGGGGGTCGGGCTCGCGGTGCTCGAACATCTCGGGGCTGGCATACGCGGGCGTCATGCCGCCCAGCGAACCGGGATCGAATACGGTGCGGTCGGACTCGTCGGCCGGCGGCAGGAAGCCGCGCGCGATGCCGAAGTCGATCACCTTGACCTCGCCGTTGGCGGTCAGGAAGACATTGGCGGGCTTGAAGTCGCAGTGCACGAAGCCGCGCTCGTGCGCATACGCCAGCGCATTGCCCATGCCCTGGATGATGGGCATGGCGCGCGCCATCGGCATGCCGGCAAAGCCGGGGGCCTTGAGCACATGGTTGAGCGACGAGCCCGACAGGTACTCCATGGTAAGGAAGACCACCGGCCCGTCGCGGTCGAAGTCATAGACCGTGACGATGTTCCGGTGCGCCAGCGTCTGCGCCTTGCGCGCCTCGCGCTGCAGCGCCATCAGCGACTTGGGATGGCCGCTGAATTGCAGGTTCAGCACCTTGATGGCGATGTAGGGCCGGCGGTCCGAGGCTTCCAGCTTGCGCAGGTCGAGCGCCTTGTAGACCGTGCCCATGCCGCCGACACCCAGGCATTCCTCCAGCACGAAGCGACCGTTGAGCGTATCGCCCACGCCCTTGGTGGCCGGCGTCTGCGGCAGCGTGCCGGGTTCGGGCGAGGCTGCATACATCGAGCCGGTCTCGGTACCGGCCAGGCGCGTGGCGTCGCTGGCGCCGTCGCCATCGCCGTCGTATTGGGTGGCGCCGCGGCGCTCGATGCGCCGCATGACTTCGGCATAGACCGCGGGCGGAAACGGAAAGCGCGTGTTTTCCTCGATCACCACCCGTGCCGCCTGGCTCGGCGTGGTGGGGTCCTGCGCCAGCGCCGTTTCGAATGACGCGACGAACTCGTCGTCGGAGAGACCACCGTTCTGGAACTTGCGGATCAGGTCTTTGAGACTGGCCACGGGATGCCCTGACATGGTTGCTGGCAGGGCCTGTCCCACCCTGCGGATATGCCCTCTCCTCGCTGGATACTAGTGCGCACCCAAGGCATGCGCAAACCATGCGGGGGCGGCATGCGAGCGCACCCCGGCGCGCTTTGCATGCGTCATGGCCGCCTGCGCGCGCCACTGTCGCAGCGGCGCCAACACCGGCGCCGCCGGTGTTGGCCGCGGCCCGTCATACCGCGCCGCCAGCAGCGCCGCGCAGGCCGTGCGCGCGAGCCGACATCGGCTGCAAATCCCCCTTGTTTTCAGGCACTTGCGCGTGCGCGGAGCGAATGCCGATGGCGCTGGCACAGTCCCTGCGATTGTCCCTCCCGAGCGCGACACCAACCCGATGCTCGAACCCCAAACCCAAGGCAACACCTTCCGCTACTGGAGACCATCATGACCACGCTGACCATCAAGGACCTGTCCTCCGCCGCCACCCTCGACAGCAAGCGCATGCACGCCGTGCGCGGCGGCATGTCGTACCTGCCCTTCGCCGCCGTCTACAGCCCCGTCAAGCTGTCGGTCGACAAGAGCATCACCGCCGTGCAGGAGATCGCGCAGATGCAATCCGTGACCAACCTGAACGGCAACGGCTCGGCCTTCCTGGACCACGTCAAGTCCGATGTGCGCACCAACCAGAACGCCACCAACAACATCTTCGGCTGAGCATCGCGCCCAGCTGACTGAATCCAGACACTGACTACCGATACCGGAGACCATCATGACCACGCTGACCATCCAGGACCTGTCCGCCGCCGCAACCCTCGATCGCAAGCGCATGCACGCCGTGCGCGGCGGCATGTCGTACCTGCCCTTTGCCGCCGTCTATACGCCGATCAAGGCGTCGGTGGACAAGAGCATCAGCGCCGTGCAGAGCATCGCGCAGATGCAGTCCGTGACCAACCTGAACGGCAATGGTTCGGCCTTCCTGGACCACGTCAAGTCCGACGTGCACACCAACCAGAACGCCACCAACAACATCTTCGGCTGAAAGCCGATGCGCAGCGCGCGGAGCGCCTGCCTGACCGCAGCAATCTCCGCGCCTGCCACCCCACACCGATTCAAGGAGCACCATCATGTCAACCATCCTCGTCCGCGACCTTGCCCTGAGCAAGGAACTCGACCGTGCCTCGCTGTGCGCCGTACGCGGCGGCAGCTCGTGGCTCAGTCGCGGCGTCGGCGATGTCGGCCCGCTCGCCAATGTCACCGTCAACGTCAACCAGAACATCGCGCAGCTGCAGAGCATCAACGTCAACACGCTCAACAACAGCTTTGTCGGCCCCGGCGTCGGCCCGGTGCGCGTCAACGTCAACCCGTCGCAATGGGCCGGCAACTTTGCCGCCGTCTGAGCGCAGCGCGGCGGCCCGCGGGCAGGAGCGCGGGACCGCCTCGCCTATACTGAAGCGGTCCCGCGGCCGCAAGGCCGTGGTCCCGCTTGACCGGAGACAGCCATGGCAGTGATCGTCATCAAGGATTTGCCCGACAGCATGGATCTCGACCGGCAGGCCATGACCACCATCCTCGGTGGCGGGCGCACCGGCGGCGGCCAGGCATGGCATGGCTTGCGGCGCCCGGGCGCCGCGCGCATCGTCGACTACCCCGGCGGCCTGCCCGGCAATCGCCAGGTGATGCCGCGCGAGGCACCGCTCGGCCGGCTCCCGCGCAAGTCCGCAGGCAAGGATGCCGAGGCCTGAAGCGACCCGCCGGCCCAAATGAAAAGCCCGCCATTTCTGGCGGGCTTTGGATGCGGACGGGCCCGGACCGCCTGGGTCACGCGGTCAGCAGTTCGGTCATTCTGTATCCATGCAGGCTTCCCATGATTCCGCCCATGACGCGGACGCCCATCCGGACCACCCGGAGAGTCGCAGGAACACCTGGCGCCTGGAGCCAATGACCGCAGTGCTTGCCGCGAACAGCGGCGCCATGCCGCTGGAGGAGGTCAAGCGGGAGCGTTTTCGTCCGCCCCGTGCGGGCATCCTGTGTGCTCGCGCCTCAAGTATAGGCGGGGCATTTCGGCTTTCAACCAGACCGCCCGCGGCGGCCGCGCAGGTGGCGCAGCGCTGACATATCCGGTTACGTTTTCGCAGTGCAACAAAATTCTGGCACTCTGCTATAATCCGCGCCGTGAGTTTCGCAACTGTGAGATCCGCCAAGCGCCCGGCTTCCTGCCGCGGCGAATCCGCTGCCCTCCCAAGCTCTGTTTCCTCGCTGCCGGACGCCTAGTCATCACATATGGCCCCAGCCGCCCAGCAGAACGCACCGCTCACCTGACGTCGCCTCGTCTCCGATCCTGTTGAACAGCCTGAACTGAGCTGTTTGCCTGCCAGGGACATGGCCGGACCGCTCCGCGGTAACCAGCCACCCCCCTGCCTGCCGCCGTACTGCCAGCTGTGTCTGTCGTAACGGCCTCACCGATTGGCGCCGAAGCCTTTTTAAGACTTTGCACTGCGCCCACCCCATTCTGCGTTCCGGGGTGCCATGCATTTATTTGACCATTCCGACATGACCCAGCACGACATTCGTGCGGAGCAAGCTATTGCCTCCGCGACCGACGCTTCGATCACTTCCGACGCTGCCCAGAGCCCGCTCGACAAGCTCGACGCCCTGCTCAACCCCAGCCCGGCAGTGGAAGCCCCGGCCGTGGAAAGCGGTTTCGCCGCGCTTGGCCTCGACGCGGCCATCCTGCGCGCGCTCTCCGAACTGAACTACAACACGCCCACCCCGGTGCAGGCCCAGGCCATCCCGGCGTTCCTGGCCGGCCGTGACCTGCTGGTCTCGAGCCAGACCGGCTCGGGCAAGACCGCGGCGTTCATGCTGCCCGCGATCCAGCGCATCAGCGAAATGCCGGCGCCGCAGCGCGCCACCGAGCCCGCCAAGCGCATGAAGGGCAAGCGCCCGCGTCCGGCCCCGGCCCAGCCGGCGCTGCTGGTGCTGACGCCGACGCGCGAACTGGCGCTGCAGGTGACCGAGGCCGCCGCCAAGTACGGCCGCAACCTGCGCCGCATCGTCTGCGCCAGCATCCTGGGCGGCATGCCCTACCCCAAGCAGCTGGCCGCGCTGGCCAAGATGCCTGACATCCTGGTGGCGACGCCGGGCCGCCTGCTCGACCATATCGATGCCGGCCGCATCGACCTGTCGGCGCTGCAGATGCTGGTGTTCGACGAAGCCGACCGCATGCTCGACATGGGCTTTGCCGACGACATCGACGCCATCGTCAACGCCACCCCGGCTTCGCGCCAGACGCTGATGTTCTCGGCCACGCTGGATGCGCGCATCGCCCAGCTGGCCTCGCGCCAGCTGAAGGATCCACAGCGCATCGAGATCGCCGCGGCCCGCGCCGACCAGAGCCATATCGAGCAGCGCCTGCACTTCACCGACGACATGTCGCACAAGGAGCGCCTGCTGGACCACCTGCTGCGCGACGCGTCGCTGAAGCAGGCGATCGTCTTCACCGCGACCAAGCGCGATGCCGATTCGCTGGCCGAGCGCCTGTCCGACACCGGCTTCTCGGCCGGCGCGCTGCACGGCGACATGACCCAGGGCGCGCGCAACCGCACCCTGACCGCGCTGCGCCGTGGCAACCTGCGCGTGCTGGTGGCCACCGACGTGGCGGCGCGCGGCATCGACGTGCCCGATATCACCCACGTGGTCAACTTCGACCTGCCCAAGCAGGCCGAGGACTACGTGCACCGCATCGGCCGTACCGGCCGCGCCGGCCGCTCGGGCACCGCGATCAACCTGGTCAACCACAACGACATGTTCCAGTGGAAGCGCATCGAGCGCTTTACTAACCAGCGCATCGACGCTTCGGTGATCGAGGGCCTGGAGCCGCGCCGCTCGCCCAAGCCGCGTTCGAACTTCGGCGGCAAGCCGGGCGGCGGCCGCGGGGACTTCCGTGGCAACGGCGGCGGCAATGGCGGCTACCGTGGCGGCGAACGTAGCTTCGGCGACCGCAAGTTCGGCGGCGACAACCGCACCGGCTTCGGCGAGCGCAAGTTCAGCGGCGAAAGCCGCGGCTTCGGCAACCGCACGGAAGGCGCGCGCCCGTTCGGCGACGACAACCGCGGCGGCTTTGGCAACCGTGAAGGCGGCTACCGTGGCCAGGGCGGCCAGGGTACCGGCTACCGCGGCGCCAGCGACGGCGCCCGCGGCTTCGGCAACCGTGAAGGCGGCCGCACGTTTGGCGACGATAACCGCGGCGGCTTCGGCAACCGTGATGGCAACCGCGGCTTCGGCGACGCCAACCGCGGCACCGGCGGCGGCTATCGCGGCAACGGCGAAGGCCGCAGCTTCGGCAACCGCGACGGCAACCGTGACGGCAACCGTGACGGCAACCGCAGCTTTGGCGGCGGCTTCGGCGGCAATGGCGGCAACGCCGGCGGCAACCGCAACAGCCGCTCGCGCTACGAGCGTTGATGGCACGGTGCGCTGAGCGCACCGGCCGGAAACAACACAGGGCACCTTCGGGTGCCCTGTTTTTTTGTGCCGGCGCGGAGCTACATCGCGCAGGTGCGGAAGCCCATGAAGGACAGGTCGTCCTCGGGCAGCCGCGCCCAGCGCGCGCGCACATGCCGCAGCCGCGCCGGGCTGGCAAGCGACACGCCGCGCACCGCCTGGTGCGTGCCGAAGCGGCCCACCATGTCGCCGTCGGACGGCGCCGCGACAAAGCCCGCATACGGCTCGTACGGCGTGGCCGTCCACTCGCGCAGCGCGCCCCACTGCAGGCCGCGGTTCTGGGTCGCGGCGAGTTCCCATTCCGATTCCGCCGGCAGGCGCCGCCCGGCCCAGAGGCACCACGCCTGCGCCTCGTACAGCGTCACATGGCGCACCGCTTCATCGGGATTGAGCGTGCGCAGCGTGCCGAAGCGTTCCAGCATCCACGCGCGCGACTCCGGATGGCGCGACCAATAGCGCGGCGCAGAGCGTTCCTGCGTCATCAGCCATTGCCGTCCCGCCGACGACCACCAGGCCGGGTGCTCGTAGCCGCCGTCTTCGACAAACTCCAGGAACTGCGCGTTGCTGACCAGCGCCATGTCGATTTCGAATGCGGGCACGTAGGTCGGCTGGGGCGGCAATTCGTCTGGCCAGGCAAAGCCGTCGGCATCGCTCCAGCCGAGCGTGAAGCGCCCGCCCGGGAAATGCAGCGTGCCGCCATGTCCGGCAGGCGCTGGCGCAGCGCCGGCCGCCTCCGCGGGGGCCATGCCAAGCGCCTGCAGCAGCGCGGCCACGCCTTCGCCCTGTGCGTCTTCATGCAGCAGCGCGCGGCGGTACGGGTACAGGGTCAGGTCGGTGTCGTCGGACAGCAGCGCGATCCGGCGCAGCACGCCGTCGAGCACCTCGGCCGCATAGCGCTTGACCACCGCGACATCGGGCAGCGCGATCTCCCAGCGCTCGTCGGGGCCGATGCGGTCGGGGTCGAACCACTCGTCGGCGCCGTCCAGCAACGAAGGCTCGGACGCCACCGGCACCGGCACGCCGCCGCGCTCGACCTGGCGCACGCCGCGCAGGCACCACCACTCCGCATGCCAGGCGACGTGGCCGAGCGTCCACAGCGGCGGGTCGGCATCGTACTGGCGCGGCACGTCCCAGGCGCGGCGGGTCTGCCCGAACGGCGCCAGCCACGCCAGCGTGCGGCTGCGCGTGTCGACCAGGGCCTGCGCCAGCCCTTCGCGCGGCAGCCTGCGCGGGTCCGACCACGTCGCCTTGCCGCCGGTGAAGTAGAGATCGGGAAGCATGGGAAAGCCGCTCATCGGGGAAATCCGCGCAGGGAATGGAGGGTGGACAGGCAGCGATCTGGGCAGCCGTGGCCCGGACATGGCGCGCCATGGCATGCCGCGCCGGACTGCGGCCATTATGACACTAGCCGACCTGCGGGCCGGTCAGCCGCGCGCGTGGAACACTGCGAACCAGCCGCGCGGGTCGGACCAGTACACCGGGTCGTCGAAACCGGCGGCTTCGAGCAGCAGCGCGAAGTCCTCCGGGCGGTACTTGTACGAATCCTCGGTATGGATGCGCTCGCCGGCGGCGAATTCGCGCGCGCCGCCGTCCCATTGCACGCGCACGTCGCGGCATGCCTGCAAGTGCATCTGGATGCGCGAGGCCGCGCGGTCGAAGCTGGCCCGGTGGCGCCAGTCGTCCAGTGCGAAATCGGTGCCGACGATGCGGTTCACATTGCGCAGCACATTGCGGTTGAAGGCCGCGGTGACGCCCAGCGCATCGTCATAGGCCGATACCAGCGTGGCTTCGTCCTTGTGCAGGTCCACGCCGATCAGCACGCCGTCGCCGCGACCGGCCGCGCCGCGCAGGCGCTGCAGCAGCGCCAGGGCTTCGACGGGAGCGAAATTGCCGATGCTCGAGCCCGGATAGAAGAACAGGCGCCTGCCGCGCCTGACCCGGGCCGGCAGGTCGAACGGTGCGCACAGGTCGGCGCCCAGCCCGAGCATCGGGATCTCGGGATGCTGCTGCTGCAGCGACGACAGCGTCGCGCGCAGGAACTCGACCGAGATATCCACCGCCACGTACTGCGCCGGGCGCAGGCTGCCGAACAGCCGCGCCGCCTTCTCGCAGTTGCCCGCGCCCAGGTCCACCAGCACGCAGCCGCTGCCCGCGCGCGCGGCGATGGCGGGCGCCGCGCTGGCAAAGATGGCGGCCTCGGTGCGGGTCGGGTAGTACTCCGGCAGGTCGGTGATGGCTTCGAACAGGCGCGAACCCAGCACGTCGTAGAAGAACTTGGGACTGATGGCCGCCTGCGTGGCGCGCAGGCCGGACAGCACCTGCTCGCGCAGCGCGCCGCTGTCTTCGCGGTACTGCTGCACCAACTCCGGCTGCGGCGGGCGCTGCGCGCGGCCGTTGGCCAGCGCCACCAGCGCGGGCGGCGCCACGGCATGGCCGTTATGGTGGTTCAGGGGCGGGAGGGGGGTCTGCGGGGCTTTGTGGTGCGAGGGCGGGTTGGGCGGGTTCGGGACAACCGGCATGTCGTTTCCTTGTGTGGTCGCAAATGGGCACTGCTTCACTGCGTATTCCCCAAGGCCGCGCTGTGCATGTCGTGCGCGCCGGTCTCCGCAATGCGCGCCTGTGCTGTCCGGGACGCATCGGTCGGAGCCGAACCTCAAGGATAGGCCGATCCGTCGGATCGCGCAGCCCCTGGCAAGGCCCGATACAAAATCGCCCTCCAGCCACGTCGCAGCTCAGCGGCGGCATGGCGCGCCTGGGCGAGACGATTACGGCACCCCGGCGAACTTGAGTCAGTATCTTTCCTAATTCGGCATGTCGCTTGCAGTTCGTTTATAATCCCGCCCAGCGCGGCCCCTGAACGGGCCGTGTCCCTCAAAGGGGAGTAGCTCCGGGGCTTTGCCCTTAGCACAATCGTCATTCCGGGACCGCAGTCCCCGGTTGTGCTGACAACCGGCGCGCATACCGCGCCAGTGGTCGAGCAAGACCTTTGCAACCTGGACTTCATGGTTTGCAAAGGCGCCCCCACGCTCCCGTGCACGTGAATCCAGGCGAACCCAATGCGCGCGCATGCGCTGATTCGTACCTGAGGAGAGTTCATGGAGTGGTTTACCGATCTGTTCACGATGCAGTTCCTGACAGCGCTGCTGTCCATCGTCGTCATTGACCTGGTGCTGGCCGGGGACAATGCCATCGTGATCGCGCTGGCGGCACGCAACCTGCCGCCCCACCTGCAGAAGAAGGCCATTATCTGGGGTACCGTGGGTGCCGTGGTGGTCCGCTCGGCCATGACGATCGGCGTGGTCTGGCTGCTGAAGATTCCGGGGCTGATGCTGGTGGGCGGCCTGGCGCTGGTGTGGATTGCCTACAAGCTGCTGTCCGACGACAGCGGCGAAGAAGGGCACGGCGCCGGCGCCGCGACCCTGTGGGGCGCCATGAAGACCATCATCATCGCCGACGCGGTGATGGGCGTGGACAACGTGCTGGCCGTGGCCGGTGCCGCGCACGGCAGCTTCCTGCTGGTGGTGCTGGGCCTGCTGATCAGCATCCCCATCGTGGTGTGGGGCTCGAGCCTGGTGCTCAAGCTGATGGCCCGCTTCCCGGTCATCATCTACCTGGGCGCCGGCGTGCTGGCGTTCACCGCGGTCAAGATGATCGTGCACGAGCCGCTGATCAAGGCGTTCTTCGAAGCCAACCCGGTGGTCAACTGGGGCCTGTACGTGCTGATCGTCGGCGGCGTGCTGGGCGCCGGCTACCTGGTGCAGAAGCGCCGCGTGCAGCAGCAGGAGCCGGCCGGCAGCCACTAAGCCTGCCGCCTGCGCCAGGGCCCTGTGCCCTGGCGCTGCCGCAAAAGACGGGCCGCCCTGAGGGGCGGCCCGTCTTGCTTTAAAATGCCAGCTTCGCGGGCCCAGGCGCCCGCGCCACCTTCCATCCCGCCCCGCGCCGATGAAACAGTACCTCGACTTCATGCGCCATGTTTACGAGCATGGCACCGACAAGGCCGATCGCACCGGCACCGGCACGCGCTCGGTGTTCGGCTACCAGATGCGCTTCGACCTGCGCGAAGGCTTCCCGGTGGTGACCACCAAGAAGCTGCACCTGAAGTCGATCATCTATGAACTGCTGTGGTTCCTGCAGGGCTCGACCAACGTGCGCTGGCTGCAGGAGCACGGCGTCACCATCTGGGACGAGTGGGCCGACGAGCACGGCGAACTGGGCCCGGTCTACGGCTCGCAATGGCGTTCGTGGCCGGCGCCGGACGGCCGCCATATCGACCAGATCTCCGAGCTGGTAGCGCAGATCCGCGCCAACCCGGATTCGCGCCGGCTGATCGTGTCGGCGTGGAACGTGGCCGACATCCCGCGCATGAAGCTGCCGCCCTGCCATGCGTTCTTCCAGTTCTACGTGGCCGATGGGCGACTGTCGTGCCAGCTGTACCAGCGCAGCGCCGACATCTTCCTGGGCGTGCCGTTCAATATCGCCAGCTATGCGCTGCTGACCCACATGATGGCGCAGCAGACCGGACTGGAAGTGGGCGACTTCGTCTGGACCGGCGGCGACTGCCATCTGTACAACAACCATTTCGAACAGGTGCAGACCCAGCTGGCGCGCGAGCCGATGGCGCTGCCGCGGCTGAAGATCCTGCGCCAGCCCGACAGCATCTTCGACTACCGCTACGAAGACTTCGAACTGGCCGGCTACCAGTCTTACCCCGCGATCAAGGCACCGGTGGCCGTATGACGCTGCTGACACTGGTTGTAGCGCGCGCCCGCAACGGCACCATCGGCCGCAACAACACGCTGCCGTGGCGCCTGCCGGAAGACCTGGCGCACTTCAAGCGCACCACCATGGGCGCGCCCGTGATCATGGGGCGCAAGACCTGGGATTCGATCGGCCGCCCGCTGCCGGGGCGCCGCAATATCGTGGTGAGCCGCAACCCGGACCTGCGCATCGAGGGGGCCGAGGTGGCGCCTTCGCTGGAAGAAGCCCAGCGCCTGTGCGTGGGCGCCGAGCAGATCTTTTTGATCGGCGGCGCGCAGCTGTATGCCGAGGCCATGCCGAGCGCGGACCGGCTGGTGGTGACCGAGATCGACGCCGACGTGGAAGGCGATGCCTTCTTCCCGGAGATCGACCGCACGCAGTGGATCGAAACCGCGCGCGAGACCCATCATTCGGCGGCGAACGGCTTCGACTACGCCTTCGTCACGTATGAGCGGCCGCCTTCGGAAGAATCGTGACCGGCGCATGAAATAAAGAAGCGGGCCGCGGCCCGCTTTCTTTTTTGACCGGGCGATGCCGCTCAGTTCCCCGCGATCGTCATCTGCTCGAGCAGGATCGAGCCGGTTTCCTTGGTCCCGCGCACCAGCGCGTCCGCGCCAATCGCGACGATCTGCTGGAACATCTCGGCCATATTGCCAGCGATGGTGATTTCCTCGACCGGATACTGGATCACGCCATTCTCGACCCAGTAGCCCGACGCGCCGCGCGAATAGTCGCCGGTGACGTAGTTGACGCCCTGCCCCATCAGCTCGGTCACCAGCAGGCCGGTGCCGAGTTTGCGCAGCATGGCGGGGAAGTCGTCGCCGGGCTGGGTCAGGCTGCTCGACAGCGTCAGGTTGTGCGAGCCGCCGGCATTGCCGGTGGTCTGCATGCCAAGCTTGCGCGCCGAGTAGGTGGACAGGAAATAGCCCTGCACCACGCCGTCCTTGACCACGTCGCGCTCGCGCGTGCGCACGCCTTCCTCGTCGAACGGGGCGCTGCCCATGGCGCCGGGGGTATGCGGCTGCTCATGGATCTGGATATGCGGGGCGAACACGGCCTGGCCCAGCGAATCGCACAAAAAGGTGGACTTGCGGTACAGCGCGCCGCCTGACACCGCCTGCACAAAGGCGCCCAGCAGCCCCGCTGCCAGCGGCGCCTCGAACAGCACCGGGCAGCGGCGCGTGGACAGCTTGCGTGCCTGCAGCCGCGCCAGCGCGCGCTCGGCGGCGTAGCGGCCGATGTCCTCGGGCGCGGCCAGCGCCAGCGGCGAGCGCTTGGACGAATACCAGTCGTCGCGCTGCATGCCGCTGCCGCTGCCGGCGATCGGCGCGCACGAGATGAAATGGCGCGAATACGGATAGCCGCCGTTGAAGCCGCGCGTGGTCGCCAGCACGAACTGCGAATGCTGGGCCGAGACGCTGGCGCCGTCGCTGTTGCGGATGCGCGGCGATACCGCAAACGCCGCGGCCTCGGCGCGGGTGGCGATGTCGATGGCGGCTTCGGCGTCGAGCGCCCACGGGTGGAACAGGTCCAGGTCCTGCGGCGCGCGCTCCAGCAGTTCCTCTTCGGCCAGGCCGGCGCAGTCGTCTTCCGCGGTAAAGCGGGCGATGTTGTAGGCCGCCTCGGCAGTGGCGCGCAGCGCCGCCGGCGAAAAGTCCGAGGTGCTGGCGTTGCCGCGGCGCTTGCCGATCATCACCGTGACCCCGACCACCTTGTCGCGGTTCTGCTCGATGGTTTCCACCTGCCCCTTGCGCACCGACACGGACAGGCCGCTGCCTTCCGAGATCTCGGTGGCGGCGTCGGTCGCCCCCAGTTCGCGTGCCACCCGCAGCACATCGGCGGCCATCTCGCTGAGCTGGGCCTGGGTGTAGGTGAAATGCGCGGTCTGTTCGGCGATCTGGTCCATGCTGGGCGGGTGTCATCAAAAGTCCAAGCGGCAATCATAGCAAGATAAAATGCCGGGCATGACGCGAAATTCCCGTAACTCACAAGGCTCGCGCTTTCCCGGAGGCTTTGCGCCCGAACCGGAAGACGACGAACCGAAAAGCAAGTCGCAGCGCAAGCGCGACATGACCGCCCTGCAGGACCTTGGCGCCGAACTCGAAGCGCTGGCCAAGGACCGCCTGGCGCGCGTGCCGATGCCCGAGGCGCTCGCCGATGCCATCCATCAGGCGCGCCGCATCAACAGCCACGAAGGCAAGCGCCGCCAGATGCAGTACGTCGGCAAGATCATGCGCGGCCTCGAGGACGAAGAGGTCGAGGTGATCCGGCAAGCGCTGGAAGGCTTCAAGGGCACCAGCAAGGCCGAAACCGCCCGCATGCATCTGATCGAGCGCTGGCGCGAGCTGCTGCTGGCCGACGACGCGGCGCTGACGCGCTTTCTCGGCGAGCATCCCGGCATCGACGTGCAGGCGCTACGCAACACCATCCGCAACGCGCGCAAGGAAAAAGAGCTGGGCAAGCCGCCGCGCTATTTCCGCGAGCTGTTCCAGGCGATCAAGACGGCGCTGGACCTGAAGGACGGCAAGGGCCGCGCCGCCGAGGAACCCACCCCCGACCATCCGGAGCCCGAGGCATGACCCAGACCACCCAGCCGGTTGTCCGCCACCATCCCGACGAACTCGTCGTCGGCTTCGTATCGATCTCGGACCGCGCCTCGGCCGGCACCTACCAGGACGAGGGCATCCCGGCGCTGCGCGACTGGTTCGGGCGCACGCTGACCTCGCCCTGGCAGGCGGTGGAGCGCCTGATCCCGGACGAGCAGGCGCAGATCTCGCGCACGCTGATCGAGCTGGTCGACGTGGCCGGCTGTGACCTGGTGCTGACCACCGGGGGCACCGGCCCGGCGCGCCGCGACGTGACGCCCGAGGCCACGCTGGCAGTGGGTACCAAGGAAATGCCGGGGTTTGGCGAGCAGATGCGCCAGGTCAGCCTGCATTTCGTGCCGACCGCGATCCTGTCGCGCCAGGTCGCGGTGATCCGCGAGACCGCCAGCCGCGCAGCGCTGATCATCAACCTGCCCGGCCAGCCGCGCGCGATCCGCGAAACCCTGGAAGGCCTGCGCGACGCCGATGGCAAGCCGGTGGTGCAAGGCATCTTTGCCGCGGTGCCGTATTGCATCGACCTGATCGGCGGCCCCTACATGGAAACCGACGAGACCATCGTCAAGGCCTGGCGCCCCAAGAACGCCGTGCGGGCCAAACCCGCGGCCTGATTCGAACTGCCCGCCCGCCGGCACGCGCCACGCGGGCATGCCGCCTCAGCGCAGGCCCAGGTACAGTCCCACCGGCACGAACACCACGGCGGCGATATTGCCGAGCAGCACGATCGACGCCACCTGGTCCGGCTCCTGCCGGAAGTGATCGGCCACCAGGAAATTCAGCACCGCCGGCGGCAACGCCGCAAATACGAACAGCAGGCCGCGCTGCAGCTCGGTCAGCGGCACCCATTGCGCCAGCGCCAGCGCCACCGCGATGCCGGTCAGCGGGCACACCGCCGCTCCGACCAGCCCCATGCCCCAGTTGCGCAGGCTCACATCCTTCATGCGCACGCCCAGCGCAAACAGCATCAGCGGCACGGTGGCATCGCCCAGCAGCTTGACCGACTGGTAGACCGGGTCCGGCAGCGTGAACCACGGCCGCGCCAGCGCCAGCGCCACGCCCGCCACGGTGGCCAGCACCATCGGGTTGCGCGCGATCTGCGCCAGCGACGCATGCCGGTTGACGATCTTCATGCCGATGGTGAAGTGCATCAGGTTCGATGCCGCGAACAGCGCCACCGCCGGTGCCAGCCCGGCCGGGCCGAAGGCGAACACGGACAGCGGCAAACCCATGTTGCCGCAGTTGTTGAACATCATCGGCGGCACGAAGGTGCGCGGATCGACCTTCATCCAGCGCGCCAGCCCCCACGCCAGCACGCCCGAGCCCAGCACCACTGCCACCGCGCAGCCCAGCAGCACCAGCTGGTCGGCCAGCACGAAGTCCTTGCTGACGAAGGCCGACACCACCAGCAGCGGCGCGATCACGTCCAGCGTGGCGCGGTTGATGCCGGCCATGTCCGGATGGGCCTTGCGCCCGTACAGCCACCCGACCAGGATGATCAGGATGACCGGCGTGATGATGGAAACGATGCGCTCGAACATGGGCAGGCGGACGGGCAACGCGCCGCCTGCACGGGGCGGCGCGCCGGGAATGGTGGGATGCTTGCGGGAGCCGCGCTCCGCTTACTGCGCCGGCGTGCCGGCGGCCGGCGCCTCGGGGGACGCCGCGGACGTGTCGGACGCGCCGGGCGCGGCGTGGCGGATAAAGTGGGTGCGGTAGTAGCGCAGCTCCTCGACCGACTCCAGGATGTCGGCCAGCGCCGTGTGCAGCTGGCGCTTGACGAAGCCCTTGTGGACGGCCGGCTCCCAGCGCTTGCACAGTTCCTTGAGCGTCGACACGTCCAGGTTGCGGTAGTGGAAGAACGCTTCCAGCTTGGGCATGTAGCGCGCCATGAAGCGGCGGTCCTGGCAGATCGAGTTGCCGCACATCGGCGACTTGCCCGCCGGCACCCAGCGCTTGAGGAAGGCCAGCAGCTCGGCCTCGGCCTGCTCTTCGGTCAGGGTCGAGGCCTTGACCTTGTCGATCAGGCCCGAGCGGCCGTGGGTGCCCTTGTTCCAGTTGTCCATGCCGTCGAGCACGGCATCGCTCTGGTGGATCACCAGCACCGGGCCTTCGGCCAGGATATTGAGCTCGGAGTCGGTAATCACCACCGCCACTTCGATGATGCGGTCGGT
Source organism: Cupriavidus nantongensis (assembly GCF_041726985.1). Taxonomy (GTDB): domain Bacteria; phylum Pseudomonadota; class Gammaproteobacteria; order Burkholderiales; family Burkholderiaceae; genus Cupriavidus; species Cupriavidus nantongensis_A. The sequence continues at coordinate 2,396,800 of NZ_CP168303.1, forward strand.
ATCCGGCTGCAGGCCGGTCATTTCCATGTCCAGCCAGATCAGGTTGTTTTCGCTTTTGACGGATTTGGCGGCGGCTTGGCTTGTCATCGGGACTGCGGGAGATAGGGATTTGGGGAAAGCGGCCGCGGCGGCGCCGGGCGCGAACAATTTATAATTCTCGCATATCCGTCCGGGATGGCTGACTGCGCACCAGCGCGGCGCCGTTTCCGGAATTCCCGGACCGCCGCCCGCCCCACCCCGCGGCGCGGTCCCCACGGGCAGCCCGTCGCCTGCAACGGCGGGCGCCCGCACCCACAAGGCGCTTGCCGATGTTCACGATTGTCTTTCTCGCCGCCCTGGTGCTGATGGTGCTTACCAAGCTGTGGCTGGCCGCGCGCCAGGTGCGCCATGTCGCGCAGCACCGCCATGCCGTGCCGGCGCGCTTTGCCGACACCATCAGCCTGGAATCGCACCAGAAGGCCGCCGACTACACCATCGCCCGCACGCGGCTGTCGATGCTGGAGGTACTGGCCGGCGCCGCGGTGCTGATCGGCTTCACCATGCTGGGCGGGTTGCAGTGGCTGAACCAGTTCTGGCTGGAGGCCTTCGGCCCCGGCTATGCGTACGGCGTGGCGCTGGTCGCCAGCGTGGCGCTGATCGGCGGCCTGGTCGACCTGCCGTTCTCGCTGTATGGCCAGTTCGGCATCGAGCAGCGTTTCGGCTTCAACAAGATGACCTTCGGACTGTGGCTGGCCGACGTGGTCAAGATGCTGCTGGTGGCCAGCGCGCTGGGCCTGCCGCTGCTGCTGGCGGTGCTGTGGCTGATGGATCGCGCCGGCGAGCTGTGGTGGGTGTGGACCTGGCTGGTGTGGATGGCGTTCAACCTGTTCCTGCTGGTGGTGTTCCCGACTTTTATCGCGCCGCTGTTCAACAAGTTCGAGCCGCTCGACGACGCGTCGCTGCGCCAGCGCATCGAGAGCCTGATGCAACGCTGCGGCTTTGCCAGCAAGGGGCTGTTTGTGATGGACGGCAGCAAGCGCAGCGCGCACGGCAATGCGTACTTCACCGGCTTCGGCGCGGCCAAGCGCATCGTCTTCTTCGACACGCTGCTGTCGCGCCTGTCGGGCGACGAGATCGAGGCGGTGCTGGCGCACGAGCTGGGCCACTTCAAGCGCCGCCACGTGGCCAAGCGCATCGCGGTGACCTTCGCGCTGAGCCTGGTGTTCCTGGCGCTGCTGGGCTGGCTGGCCACGCGCAGCTGGTTCTACACCGGGCTGGGCGTGGCGCCCAACCTGGGCGTGTCCAACAGCGCGCTGGCGCTGGTGCTGTTCTTCCTGACGCTGCCGGTCTTCACCTTCCTGCTGGGGCCGCTGTCGAGCCAGTCGTCGCGCCGCCATGAATTCGAGGCCGATGCCTTTGCCGCCGACCAGACCGACGCCAGCCACCTGGTGTCGGCGCTGGTGAAGCTGTACAAGGACAACGCCTCGACGCTAACGCCCGACCCGCTCTACAGCGCCTTCTACTACTCGCATCCGCCCGCGGCACAGCGGATCGACCGCCTGCTGGCGCACGCATGAGCCGCGCCACGCGTCACCGCAACGCCGGCGGCGGCAGCCACGCCGGCACCACTGCCGAAACCGCGCTGGTCATCGCCGCCCACGGCCGCCACTACGTGGTCGAGCTGGCGGACGGCGCGCGCATGCACGCCTTTCCGCGCGGCAAGAAGAGCGACTGCGCAGTGGGCGACCACGTCAGCGTCGAGCGCGCCGCCGCCGACCAGTGCGTGATCACCGGAGTCTCGCCGCGCAAGAACCTGCTGCACCGCTCGGACCAGTTCAAGTCCAAGCTGCTCGCGGCCAATATCGACCAGGTCATCATCGTGCTGGCCACCGAGCCGGGTTTCTCCGAAGACCTGCTCGGGCGCGCGCTGGTCTCGGCCGAGGCGCTCGGGATCCGGCCGCTGGTGGTGCTCAACAAGACCGACCTGCCCGAACGCCTGGAAGAGGCTCGCGGTCGCCTGGCGCTGTACCGCGGGCTCGGCTACGACACGCTGGAGCTGTCGGTGCGCGCCGATCCGGCGCAGGCGCTGGCCGCGCTGCGGCCGCGCGTGGCGGGGCTGGCCAGCATCCTGATCGGGCAATCGGGCATGGGCAAGTCGTCGCTGCTGAACCTGCTGATCCCGGGCGTCGACGCGCAGACGCGCGAAATCTCGGCCAAGCTCGATTCGGGCAAGCACACCACCACCTTCACCCGGCTCTACCACCTGCCGCAGGACTGGGGTACCGTCGATGGCCGCCAGGGGGCGCTGATCGATTCGCCGGGCTTCCAGGAATTCGGCCTCTACCACCTCAGCGAGGGCATGCTGGAACGCGCCTTCCCGGAGTTCCGCCCGCTGCTGACGGCGTGCCGCTTCTACAACTGCCATCACGTCAACGAGCCCGGCTGCGGCGTGCTGGCCGCGGTGGCTTCCGGCGATATCTCGGAACGCCGGCACCAGCTCTACACGCAGCTGCTGCACGAATCCAGCCAGCAGAAGCCGTGGTAAGGTAAGCGCACCTGGCTTCCCGGTGCGCTGTCATGAAACTGTTGCTGTCCGCCACGTCCCTCGTCCACGCGGCCCATTGCCAGAACGTCCTGCGCGCGGCCGGCATCCGGGCGGAACTGCGCAATACGTGGCTGGCCGGCGCGACCGGCGAGATCCCGTTCCGCGAGAGCGCGCCGCAGGTGTGGCTCGTCGATGACGAGATGGAGGCGCAGGCGTGGGCGGTGCTCAATGCCGCGGCCAACCCGGTGCCAGGGCCCAGCTGGCAATGCGACCGTTGCGGCGAATGGCACGAGGCGCAGTTCGGCGCATGCTGGCGCTGCGGCGCGTCGCGCGGCTAACCTGACTTGCTCAACTGGCCACACTCGCCGGCTGCGCTTGACGGCCAGGCGCTGCTCAACCCACCCACAGCGCCAGCGACAGCATCGCCAGCAGCAGCATCCACAACACCACCGCGCGCCATACCAGGCCCACCGCCGACTGCAGCGTGCGCACGCCGGGCTCGGTGCCGAACTCGGGCGGCGCCGGTTCCGGGCCGCCGTTGGCGCCGTCGGCGTCTTCCATGCCGGGCGCATAGTCCACCGCCGGGCCGGCCACGCTGGCGCGCAGCACCACCGTGGAATCGTCCTCGGCCAGCGGCGTGCCCAGCCGCACGCCCAGCGCGCCGCCGCCGCTCGCCAGCAGGATGCCGTTGACGGCATCGTTCCACTTGCGGGCATGGTTGCGCCAGGCGTAGACCGCGTCCTCGAAGTTGCCGACGATGGCAAAGCCGATCGAGGTCAGCCGCGACGGGATCCAGTCCAGCAGGTAAAAGGCGCGCGCGGCGAAGCGGCCCAGCGCCGGGCTGCGCTCGGTCGACGGCAGGTTCCAGTGGCGGCCCAGGTATTCGGCGGTGCGGTACAGCACCACGCCGCCAGGGCCGACCGGCACCAGGAACCAGAAGAACACGCCGAACACGTGCCGATGCACGGCGATGATCGCCGCTTCCAGCGTATGCCGCACGATTTCGGACACCGGCATCTCGACCGTGTCGAGCCCGGTCCACTCGTGCAGCAGCGTGCGCGCGGTATGGAGGTCGTCGCGGTTGAGCGCCTCATGGATGTCGGTGAAGTAGTGGCTGAACTGGCGGAAGCCCAGCGTCATATACAGCACCAGCACATTCCACGCGAGCGTCAGCGCCACGCTGATCGACGCCAGCAGGTAGTGCACCACGATCACCGCGAGGGTCAGGGGCAGCACCACCGTCAGCCAGGCCAGCGCGGCGTCGCGCGGGCGGCCGGTGTCGAAGGCGTGCTCGGCGCGGTCGCCGAGCGCGCGCACGATCTCGTAGATCGGGTTGTTGCGGCCCAGGGCGCGGAACTGCTCGGCAATCAGCGCCAGGAGAATGGAAACAAAGGTCATCTTGGTACGGGGTGCTCCAAGGGCACGCCGGCCCGTTCGGGCTGGCCGACGCGACTCGCCAGCGATGTGCCGGCGCAGGCGCAATGCATAGCGAGAAGATAGCACAGCGCTACGCGCGGGCACCCCGGTGCGCCGCGCAAAAGCAAAAGCCCGCCATGGGGCGGGCTCTCGCATCGGGCCGCGAACGGTGTCAGGGCAAGTCGAACACCAGCACCTCGGCGCCATCGCCGCCGGACAGCGCGACCTCGGCCACGTCTTCCAGCCTGGCCGCGTCGCCGGCCTCGAGCGCCTTGCCATTGACCGTGACCCGGCCGCGCGCCACGTGTACATAGGCGCGGCGGCCCGGCGCCAGCGCCAGCGTGGCGGCTTCGTCGCCGTCGAACAGGCCGGCGTAGAGCCGGATGTCCTGGTGTACCAGCACCGAGCCGTCGGCGCCGTCAGAGCTGGCCACCAGGCGCAGCTTGCCGCGCTTGTCGGCCGCGTCGAAGTGCTTTTCCTCGTAGCCGGGGTCGATGCCGTTCTCGGCCGGCACGATCCAGATCTGCAGGAAGTGGGTGGTGTCGTGCGCGGCGTGGTTGTACTCCGAATGGCGCACGCCGGTGCCGGCGCTCATGCGCTGCACGTCGCCCGGGCGGATCACGCTGCCGTTGCCCATGCTGTCCTTGTGCGCCAGCTCGCCTTCGAGCACGTAGCTGATGATTTCCATGTCGCGGTGGCCATGGGTGCCAAAGCCCATGCCCGGTGCGACGCGGTCTTCATTGATCACGCGCAGCGGCCCGAACTGCACATGCTGCGGGTCGTAGTAGTCGGCGAATGAGAACGAATGATAGGACTTCAGCCAGCCGTGATCGGCGTAACCACGCTCTGCGGACTTTCTGATTTCAATCATTTTGATGGCCCTCCTTGAGCCTTTTCGCCGACAGCACCGTCTGGAGAACCGTGTTGCGGCATGCGTTTTCGCTTTGGATGCTAGGCAGTTTAGGCCTTCAGGCGTATATTTACGGGGATCACCTTAGAAGCAGTCATTCAGAATTTCTGAACATGGCCCTGTCACTAGAATCCCTCGAAGTCCTCGACGCCATCGAACGGAAGGGCAGCTTTGCCGCCGCCGCCCACGAGATGGGCAAGGTCCCCTCCGCGCTGACCTACGTGGTGCGCAAGCTGGAAGAAGACCTCGACGTGCTGCTGTTCGACCGGCGCCGCCATCGCGCCGAGCTGACGCCCGCCGGCCGCGCCCTGCTCGACGAGGGCCGCCACCTGCTGCACGCCGCCGACGACCTGGCGCGGCGCGTCAAGCGCCTGGCCACCGGCTGGGAGGCCACCCTCACCATCGTGGTCGACGACCTGATCAACTTCCGCGCGCTGCTGCCGGTGATCCACGACTTCTACGCCGAAAACACCGCGACCCGGCTGCGCTTTTCCAAGGAAGTGCTGGGCGGCGCGTGGGACGCGCTGGTCAGCAACCGCGCCGACCTGGTGATCGGCGGCGCCTACGACGCGCCCAGCACGCAGGGCTTCCAGATCCGGCCGCTGGGGTCGGTGCCCTTTGTCTTCGCCGTGGCCGCGCACCACCCGCTCGCCACCGAGGAAGGCCCGCTCACCACGATCCAGATCGCCAAACACCGCATCGTGGCGGTGGGCGACACCTCGCGCAACCTGCCGGCCCGCACCCATGGCGTGCTGGCCGGGCAGGACGTGCTGGTGGTGCCGACCATGCGCGACAAGCTCGAAGCGCAGATCCGCGGCCTCGGCTGCGGCTGGCTGCCTGCGCCGATGGCGCAGCCGCATATCGAAAGCGGCGTGCTGCAGGCGCGCGAAACCGTCGAGGTGCGCGCGCCGGGCAACTTCAAGGTGGCATGGCGCACCAGCAACCGCGGCAAGGCGCTGCAGTGGTGGGCCGGCAAGCTGGAAGACCCGCGCCTGGCGCAGGCGCTGCTGCAGCAACCCGACTTCGCCGGCTGAGGACGGGCCGATGGCAGAGAGGGCTGCAACGGCAGTGCGCAAGAGTGCCGCGGGCGGCTATCGCGGCCGCTTCGCGCCGTCGCCCACCGGGCCCCTGCACATGGGCTCGCTGGTCACCGCGCTGGCGAGCTGGCTGGACGCGCGCGCGCATGGCGGGCAATGGCTGGTGCGCATCGAGGACATCGACACGCCGCGCTGCGTGCGCGACGCGGACCACGACATCCTGCGCACGCTGGAGCGCGTCGGCATGACGCCCGACGAGCCACCGGTGTGGCAGAGCCGGCGCGAGCCGCACTATGCCGAGGCGCTGCGCCGGCTCGATGCCGCGGGGCAGCTCTATCCGTGCGGCTGCTCGCGCAAGGAGATCGCCGATTCGCTGGTGCACGTGCGCGAGCGCCACCAGACCCTCGGCTATCCCGGCACCTGCCGCCACGGGCTGAACGGCAAGCTGCCGCGCGCATGGCGCGTGCGCGTGCCGGACGGCCCTGCCGCCGTCGTGTGCTTCGACGACCGCTGGCAGGGACGCCAGTGCCAGAACCTGGAAACCGAGCTGGGCGACTTCGTGCTGCGCCGCGCCGACGGACTGTGGGCCTACCAGCTGGCGGTAGTGGTCGACGACGGCCTGCAGGGCATCACGCATATCGTGCGCGGCGCCGACCTGCTCGACTCCACGCCGCGGCAGATCCACCTGCAGCACCTGCTGGGCCTGCCCACGCCGGCTTACCTGCACGTGCCGGTGGTGGTGAACCAGGCCGGCGAGAAGCTCAGCAAGCAGAGCGGCGCACAGGCGATCGACACCGGCGCCCCGCTGGACGCGCTGCGCGAGGCTGGCGCGCACCTGGGTCTGTCGAATCCTGCCGGCACGGTCCAGGACTGGCTGGCGCGGGCCACCGACGGCTGGCGCGAGCGGCTCGCCACGCTGCCCCTGCCAGCATCGGTCTAGCCACCGCAAAAAAACAAATGGCCCGCGCAGGCGGGCCATTCATCGAAACGACAATCCGTTCAGGACTTGCGCGGCACACCGCCGAGCAAGGCTGCCACCGGCCGCTTGGGCGCCTGGCGGCCGCGCGTGAGCGCGGCGGCGACTTCGTCGGCGGCCTTGGCCTGCGCCGGGCTGGCGGGGCTGGGCTCATACGGGCGCGAGAAGAACGGGTCGTCCGAAGCGCGGAAGACCTGGCGGTTGGCGCCGTGGTCATGGCGGCGCGGACGGTCTTCGCTGTCGGCGCTGCCGCGCGCGCGGCGCACGTCGCTACGCTCGCGGCGCACGTCGCTACGCTCGCGGCGGCGCTCGCCGTCGGCCTGGCGGGCACGTTCGCCCGTCGGGTCGAAGCCCTCCAGCTTGCCGCGCGGGATGCTGCGCTTGATCAGCTTTTCGATATCGGACAGCAGGCGCTCGTCATTGCCCGGCACGTAGATCGACAGCGCGTCGCCGCTGGCGCCGGCGCGGCCGGTCCGGCCGATGCGGTGCACGTAATCCTCGGCGCTGTACGGCACGTCGAAGTTGATCACGCACGGCATGTCGGGGATGTCGAGCCCGCGCGCCGCCACGTCGGTGGCGACCAGCGCATCGATGGTGCCGCTCTTGAAGCCGTCGAGCGTCTGCATGCGCTCGGTCTGGGTCTTGTCGCCATGGATCGCGGCGGCGTTGATGCCTTCGCGCTCCAGGTGGCGCGCCAGCCGCGAGCAGCCGATCTTGCTGTTGACGAAGACGATGCACTGGCGCGACATGCCCTGCGCGGCGCGCTGCTTGAGCAGGTGCACCACGGCGGCCTGCTTGTGGCCGTCCTCGACCTGGTACACCGCCTGGCGCACGTTCTCGTTGGTCGAGTTGCTGCGTGCCACTTCGATGGTGACCGGCTGCTTCAGGTAGCTGGAGGCCAGCCGCTTGATTTCCGGCGAGAACGTCGCCGAGAACAGCAGCGTCTGGCGCTGCGCCGGCAGCAGGTTGATGATGCGCTGCAGGTCGGGCAGGAAGCCCATGTCGAGCATGCGGTCGGCTTCGTCCAGCACCAGCATCTGCACCTGCGACAGGTTCACCGACTTCTGCTGCACGTGGTCAAGCAGGCGGCCGGGCGTGGCCACCAGGATCTCGACGCCGCGGCGCAGCGCGTCGGTCTGCGGGTTCATGTCGACGCCGCCGAACACCACCGTGCTGCGCAGGTCGGTGTGCTTGGCATAGCGGGCGACGTTGTCGTAGACCTGGTCGGCCAGCTCGCGCGTGGGGGTCAGCATCAGCGCGCGCACCGGGTGGCGCGCCGGCGAAGCGCTGGCATTGGCCAGCGGCAGCAGGCGCTGGATGATCGGCAGCGCGAAGCCGGCGGTCTTGCCGGTGCCGGTCTGCGCGGCGCCCATCACGTCCTTGCCCAGCAGCACGACCGGAATGGCCTGCGCCTGGATCGGCGTGGGAGAGCTGTAGCCCTGCTCGGACAAGGCACGCAGGATGCGCGCGTCCAGGCCGAAGCTGTCGAAGGTCTGCACGGCGGTCGGAACCGCGGTGGTAGGTTCTGGTGCGTTCGTAGTGGTCATGGGTATCGGTATTGGCGGGAGGCGAACCCGGCACAAACGGATACGCGTCTGGAACTCATCTCGCCCTGAATCTCGCCCGGCGCCGGGAGGGTTCCGGCGCGGCCCTGCTGCCTACAGCATTTGGCCAAGAGAATCAAAGACTTAGATTTTAGCACCTCTGCCAGCGCAGTGGGCGGTCCGGCGCGGCCGTGCGGCGGGCGCGACAAGCCGGCGCCAGCGGCGGGCCGGCGCGCGCATTGTCAAGACATTGTCATATCGGCCAAGCAAGATGCCGGCGGCGCGGCGGCCCTGCCCGGACCGCGCGGCTTCTTCACACCGAGACCGACATGGACTTCGAGCTGTTTCGCCAGACCTGCCAGCAATTCCTGCGCACCTCCAGCCAGTTCCTGGGATTGGCCGCGGCCGGCCGCCAGGCCACGCTGCCGATGCCCACGCGGCCCGCCCTGCCGGCGAACCAGCCCCAGAGCCGGCAGCCCGCCTGAACCGCAGCGGGCCGCCGACTCGTCATCCGCACGCTCAGTCGCCGCGGATGCCGTTGTCCTGGATCACCTTGCCCCACTTGCTGTAGTCGGCCTTCATGCGCGCGGCCAGCTGCTCCGGCGGCATATAGGCGGCCACGGTGCCGGCGCCCAGCATCTTCTGCTGCACGGTCGGATCGGCCAGCGCCTTCTTCAGCTCGGCCGACAACGTCGCCACCACTTCCTTGGGCGTGCCGGCCGGCGCCAGCAGCCCGCCCCATGCGGTGGCATCGAAGCCCGGGAAGCCCTGTTCCGCCACCGTCTTGACCTCCGGCGTAAAGCTGACCCGCTTGCCCGAGCCGACCGCGATCGGGCGCAGCTTGCCGGCCTTGATATGCGGCAGCGCCGCGATCATGTCCGAGAACATCATGGGCACCTGGCCGGCCAGCAGGTCGGAGATCGCCGGCGCACTGCCCTTGTAGGGCACGTGCTGCACGTCGAAGTGGCCCAGGTTCTTCAGCAGCTCGGTCGACAGGTGGCCGAAGCTGCCGTTGCCGGCGCTGGTGTAGTTGAGCGCGCCCGGCCTGGCCTTGGCCTTGGCGATGTATTGCTGCAGGCTGGTCACGTCCGGCATCGCCTGGGGATTGACCACCATCACGATCGGCAGGTCATAGGCCGCGCCGATCGGCGTGAAGTCCTTGAAGAGGTCATAGCCCTTGCGGTTGATCAGGTGCGGCGCCAGCAGCGTGGGCGTGGCCAGCACCAGCAGCGTGTAGCCGTCGGCGGGGCTCTTGGCGACGTTTTCGGCGCCGATGGTGCCGGAGGCGCCGGGGCGGTTGTCTACCACCACCGGCTGCTTCAGCGTCTCGCTCATCTTCTGGCCGATGATGCGCGCGGCGGTGTCGGTCGGGCCGCCCGGCGGGAACGGCACCACCAGCCGGATCGGCTTGCTGGGGTAGGTCTCGGCGAAAGCCGGTGCGGCGGCGAGCGGCAGCGTGGCGCTCAGGAGCACGGCGCCGAGGCGGCGCTGGAAGGTACGGCGGCTGGTGTTCTGCATGGTGTAACTGTGTCCTCCAGTGTATCGCGGTGAATCAGGATCGGTTTTCTGGTGCGGCGGCGGTTACAGGCGCATGGTGCCGGCCTGGAACAGCCGTGCATCCATCTGGCGCAGGTCGGGCGCCACCGCCACCGGCGTGGCGCACTGGTCGAGCACATCGCGCTGCAAGTCGACGCCGGGAGCGATCTCGACCAGCGTGAGGCGCGCTTCGCCGCCCTCACTGTCCTCACTGGGGCGCATCTCGAACACCGCGCGTTCGGTGATGTACACCACCGGGATGCCCAGCGATGCCACGTAGGGGCCGTTGAAGCTCAGGTGCGACACCTCCGGCACGATCTTCTTTACGCGGCCTTCGCGAACGATCTCCAGGCTCCCGTCGCCTGCCCGCACTTCCAGCCCGCCCGCCGTCAGCGTGCCCATGAACACCACCGCGCGCGCGCTCTGGGTGATGTTGATGAAGCCGCCGACGCCGGCAATCAGCGCGCCCTCGCCTTCGCCGAACTTGCTGACGTTGACGTTGCCCTGGCCATCGAGTTCGGCCAGGCCGAGGATCGCCAGGTCGATGCCGCCGCCTTCGTAGAAATCGAACTGCGCGGGCTGGTCCACCACCGCCTCCGGGTAGGCCGAGGCACCGAAGCTGAGGCCATCCGCGGGCGTGCCGCCGATGGGGCCGGCTTCGACCGTCAGCGTGAAGCCGTCCAGCCCGGCCTGGTGCGCGAGCGTGCCCACCGCGGCCGGCATGCCGACCCCGAGGTTGACCACGCGCGGCGCGCGCCGCGCCAGTTCCATCACCGCGCGGCGCTGCACGATGGTGCGCGCGTCGAGCGGCCCGGCCTCGGGCGCCGGAGCGGCGGCATCGGCGGCAGCGCCTTCGCCTTGCCACGGCGTGACGTAGGCTGGGTTGAAGGCCTCCGCGAACGTCATCTGGTGGTTGGCGGGGTTGTCGCAGACCACCACGTAGTCGACGAGGATGCCGGGCACGTGGATGGCCTGCAGGATTTCGTGGTGATCGACCAGGCTTTCGACCTGCGCGATCACGATGCCGCCCGAGTTGTGTGCCGCCTGCGCCAGCGCCAGCAATTCATGGTGGAAGGCTTCGCGATGGGTGCTGAGGTTGCCGCGCGCGTCGGCGGCGGTGCAGCGGATCAGCGCGCAGTCGATCGGGAAGCTGGGGTAGAACAGGTATTCGTCGCCGCGGAACTCGACCGCATCGACCCAGCATGCCTTGCCTTCGGCAATGGCGCGGCGCGCGCGCTGGTTGACGGCGCCGCCGTGGTAGCGCGCGTCCTGCGCGGTGCGCGGGTCGACAAAGGTGTGCAGGCCGATCTTGGTCATCACGCCGGGCTTGCCGCCGGCAATGGCGCGATACAGGTGCGTCAGCACGCCCTGCGGCAGGTTGTAGCCCTCGCACTGCTCGGCCATCGCCAGCGTGGCCAGCCGAGTGGCCGAACGCCAGTGGCCGCCCACCACGGTGGCAGTCATGCCGGCATTGCCGAAATGATTCACGCCGCGCGCGCCGCGGTCGCCCTGCCCGGCCGAGTACACCAGCGTCAGGTCGCGCGGCAGGCCGCTCTGCAGGAAGCGCTGCTCCAGCGCCTCGGTCACGGCCTCGGCATGGCCGGCGCCGACAAAGCCTGCGCTGGCCACGGTCCAGCCATCCTGCACCAGCGCCGCCGCTTCACGCGCGGTGATTACCTTCATTGCTGTCTCCGGTTTTCGTCGTGCCGTCCCGCATCGCAGGCGGCACGCTTTCCGTGAATTCGTTTTTGCGAACTTCGTTTTGCGAACATTTGTTCGGAAAACGCTATCATACGGAGATGCTGCCGGTCGGCGCAAGCCCTCCTCAAAGGCACCGATCCGCACGTGCCTGATCGTTCATCTCACGACCGCTCCCTCACAGACCCTCTATGCCGCAAGCCGAAACCGCCAAGAAGGAAGAACTGCTGGAATCGCTGAGCAAGGGCCTGGCGCTGCTGCGCCTGCTGGGCGCGGGCGCGGAGCGCCTGACCATGCAGGAGGTCGCCGACCAGCTCGACGTGACCCGCGCCGCCGCGCGCCGGCTGCTGCTGACGCTGGAGCACAACGGCTACGTGGCGCAGGACGGCCGCCACTTTGCGCTGACGCCGCGGGTGATGGAGCTGGGCTACGCCTACTTTGCCTCGATGAGCCTGCCGCAGATGGCGCGGCCCTACCTGCAGCAGCTTTGCGAGACCCTGGGCGAAAGCTGCTCGCTGGGCGTGCTCGATGCCGAATCGGTGGTGCTGGTGGCGCGCGAGGAGCCGCGCCAGCTGCTGCGCGTGGACATGGCGCTGGGACGGCGGATGCCGGCCTATGCGCACTCGCTGGGGCGGGTGCTGCTGGCCGGCCTGGACGACAGCGCGCTGCAGGCCTACCTGGCCGGCGCGACGCTGCGCAAGCTGACGCCGTTCACGGTCAGCTCGCGCACCACGCTGGCGCGCACGCTGCGCCAGGTGCGCGCCGACGGCTACTGCGTGCTGGTCAGCGAACTGGTCGACGGCTACGCAGGGATCTCGGTGCCGCTGCGCGACCAGGACGGCAAGGTGGTGGCCGGTCTGGGCTTCAGCATGGTACTGGGCAGCCGCGACCGTGCCCACCTGGAAGCGCGCTTCCTGGCGCCGCTGCGCGAGGCCGCGGCCCGCATCGAAGCCATCCTGCAGGCGCGCTGAGCCGCGCGGGGCCCATGTAGAAAAGCCCCGCGTGCCGGGGAGGCAGCGGGGCTCAAGCGGTAGCGGGGCAATCGGTTCGACCACCCACGCCGTCGATCTTGGCGCATCGCGCCGACTGGGGCATCCCCCGAATGTGGGCCATTGCATGGGCCGTGGCTGGCAGGCCGCAGGCGCGCCCTGCAAAGCCAGTCAATCATGGCCCTGTCACACGCTTGTAGGAATCCGGGTTTTCGCCGAGCGGGTTTTCGCCAGCTTCCGGTAGGCGGCAGGATGCGGTCTACTGGTCTCACATCGACGCCCCTGGCACCGCCACAAGCCGGATTGCCACCGCCGATGGTGCTGTAAAACTAGTCCAATGACCGGGAGACAGACCATGGTGACGAAGAAAGAAGAGGCTTTCGTACTGAAGAACCTTCTCGCCCTTGCCGCAGTGGAAACCCTGGGCGGCGCGATCGCCCTGGGCATGGTCTTCCACCTGATCTGAGCCGTCGGCCCGGGCGCGGCCGCAGCGGCGCCCGGCCCGATCAAGCCTCGACAATCACCTCGAAGCCGCCGAAGATCATCCGCTGCCCGTCGAACGGCATCGGATCCATGCCCTCCTTCAGCCGCGGGTCCGCCATCGCCGCCTTCATGCCGGTGTCGCGCTTCTCGCGCGACGGCCACAGGATCCACGAGAACACCACCGCTTCATCGTCCTTGCGCTGGACTGCCATCGTAAAGGACGTGACCTTGCCTTCCGGCACATCGTCGCCCCAGCATTCCACCACCTGTAATGCGCCGTATTCCTTGAACACGGCAGCGGCCTTTTGCGCCACCTCGCGATAGCGGTCGCGGTTGGCCTGGGGAACAGCGAGCACAAAGCCATCGATATAGGACATGGGCATCCTCCTGGGGTCTGGGTAATGGGTCGCGTCCGCCCGGACGCGAAGACGTCTGACTACCATAGTCGATCGCGACAGGCGCGGCGCGCATGTGCTGCGCGCGCGCTCCACCTCGCCTACCATGGGGTCGCGCAAGCGCCGCCGCGGCCACTGCCCCGGGCGGCCTGCGCAGTAACCGGAGACCCCCGCATGACCCGAATCACCGATCCGTCCGGCGCCGAACTGTCGCCGCTTGACCTGGAACTGCTGCGCCAGTCGATTGCGCTGTCCGGCCAGTCCCGGGCCCGCGGCCGCCATCCGTTCGCCGCGCTGGTGGCCGACGCGGACGGCAACGTCATCGCCAGCGCCGGCAACAATTCGATGCCGCCCGAGGGCGACCCGACCCAGCATGCCGAGCTGGTCGCCGCCGCGCAGGCCGCGCGCGCGCTGCCGCCCGAACGGCTTGGCGGTTGCACGCTGTACACCAGCGCGGAGCCGTGCTGCATGTGCGCGGGCGCGGTCTACTGGACCGGCATCGGGCGCGTGGTCTATGCGCTGTCGGAACACAAGCTGCTGGGGCTGACCGGCGACCACCCGGAGAACCCGACCTTCTCGCTGCCATGCCGCGAAGTGTTTGCGCGCGGCCAGCGCAGGGTCGAGGTGGTCGGGCCGGTGCTGGAAGACGAAGCCGCGGCACCGCACGCGGGCTTCTGGCAGTAGCGCGGTATCCGCCGTCTGCCATCCGCCTCCCCGGCGGACGGCATCGGGAAGGCATCGGAGCCTGTCATCGCCACTACACGCAGCGACGCCGACCAGCTGCGCCGTGTGGTTCAGCCGTCCAGCGCCGCGCGCTGCCCCGCCGCTTCCGCGACGGCGCGCGATGCGCCGGGTTCGGCCAGCGCCGACTGCAGCCACTGCGTCCAGGCCGGCATCATCGCGGCACTCATTGCCGCAACTTGCGCAGCGCAGGTCTTGCCGGCCTCCTGACAGTCCGTCAACGCGCGCAGCAGCGCCAGGCCGAAATCGTTGCCGTCGCGCGCCTCGCCCACGTCTTCGAGGTAGCGCGCCAGCGCTTCGCGCACGGCGTCTTGATAGCCGGCCATGGCTTGCGATGCGCGCGCGGCAAGATCGGCCTCGATCGCATCCAGGCCGCGCCACGCGTGGGCGACGCCGGCAAGGTCGAGGCGGTCGCGCTGCGCGCGCCACCATTGCGACTGCTGCGCGCCGCGTTGCTCGGCATACCGGTTCAGCACGGCCAGCGTCTGGCGCGACAGCGCACGCGCCGTAGCGGGCTCGGCAGCGCTAAAGGGCGCCTGCGCGAGCGCGGTGGCGGCTTGCAGTTGGCACAGGGCAAGTTCCAGCGCGGTACGGCTGGCGCTTTCCCATTGGGCTTGCAGGATGGACAGCATGGCGGATCTCCTTGCGGGATGGGGCAGTGGATCGGGTGGGACCAGACGGGCGGCGTTCACTGGGACGCCGCGCCGAGCCGGCGGACCATGCGCATGACCGCGGCCATCTGCGGCGCCTCGCGCGAGAAGAAGTCCGGCTGGGCCGGGTCGTCGCTGGTATAGCCCCAGAAATCCCAGCATCCGAGCGGGTTATGGCGCGACGCGCCGACCTGCGGGAACAGCACCACGATGCGGTTGGCTTCGGCACTCTCCAGGTAGCCGGCGCCGCGCACGAAGCGTTCGCCGATGGCGCCCGCGCCCTGCAGGCAGCCATGGAAGGCCACGTGCACGCGGCAAGCCGCGGCATTGCCCTCGGCGGCCGCGCCGCACTCGCGCGGCACGTAGGCATAACCGCTGTCGGCCAGCAGCGCCTTCCCGCCCGGATCGAACGCGCGCTGGTCAAAGCGCAACAGTTCGCCCGTCGGCCGCGCCGCCGGCTTGAGCGCGCCATAGATCCACTGCAGGATCTGCCGCGCCTGCTCGAGCCCGCAGTTGTTGATGTAGGGCGACGCACTGACCGCGCACGCGGCGTCGCCCGCCTGGCTGGTGATGAAGGCATGTCCGGCCGCGACATCGGCCACGTATTGCAGCTGCGACGCCGGTACACCGGCCAGCGTATAGAACCGCCCCACCTGCGCGGCGACGCGCGGCAGCACGGTCTGGTCGCGCGTGCCGGAAAACACGTAGACGCGCTGCCGCGCGAGGTTCTGCACCGGGTCGATGCGGCCGTCGCGGGCAAAGGTGCGTGCCGCGTCCAGCGCCGCCTGCGCATCGGGGCCGGTATCGCCGACCGGCTGCATGCACTGGGTCGCGGCGGCGGTCGCGGGCGGCGTGGGCGCGAACAGGCCGGCGCAGTAGAACGGTCCGCCCGCGACCACGCCGGCGCCGACCATGGTGCCGGAATACGCAACGTGGAACTGCGTGGCCATGAACGCGCCGGACGACAGCCCCGACACCGAGGTCTGCGCCAGGTCCGCGCCCAGCGCGGGCAGTGCCTGCGCGGCGGCGCCCGCGCTGGCGCCGAGCGCGCAGGCTGCGGCGAGTGCCCCGTAGCGGGCGGTTGGCTTGCATCGAATCATGATGGCTCCTGCATGGCGACAGGGATCGGAAAGCCGGGACGCGTCGCGGCCCGCAGCGCGCTGGTCGCCAAGCGGCGGCTGCACGTCCATTGTCCGGAGCCACCACCGCGCCGTGCCATTGGGCAAATGCGGTAGCGCGCCACAGTGTCTATCACCCCTACGCACCGCATGCCTGTTCCTGCGGCAGTTCCAGCCATCCCTTCTGCACGCACAGGAACAGCAAGGCGCAGACATTGCCCGCGCCGGCCTTCTGCAACAGCCGCGCCCGATGCGTGCGCGCGGTCTGGTCGCTGATGCCGAGTGCGCGCGCGATTTCCTTGTCGCTCAGGCCGCGCCCGAGCCATTCCAGATATTCGCGCTCGCGTTGCGAGAATGGATTATCCGCGGCCGGCGACCCGCTTTTTTAAACAGCTCATGCTGGCGCGCGAGATAGTACATGGTCAATTGCGAGGATTTTCGCAATTGCATTTTCGCGAGCAGATGCTCACGGTGCTTGCGGGCCGTGGATACGGAAAATGCGAGACGTGCGGCGATCTCGCGATCGCTCAGGCCGCGGGCAATGCAGGCGAGCACCGTCTCTTCCCGAGTGGTGAGGTTCATGCGGAAGGCTCCATGCGATGGAACGAGTGGTTCCTTCGCAGGAGCGGCAGCCGCGCGTCTATCTGTGCATCAGTGCATCACAGGACCCTTCGTGCAAGGCTAGTGCGGACCTACGAGCGGAACCGGGGACAGCCCGGTCGGGCTCCAGATCACTGCTTTTGTTTTCGAACTCTTGCGGTGTTGCGCCGGCAGGTATTTCGCACTTCCCGACAGTGCGATCCGGAATATCCGGATGCGGGCAGCAGAGGCGAATTCTAGGTGCTGGCTTTTGGATTTAAAAGCCAATTCATGCTGCGCGATTTTTAATTCTGATTGTTGCCCGGCATTATCCACTGCCAATACCGCATTTGCCCAATGGCGGCGGCGCAGCCCGAAAACCAAGAATGATTCCACCTGTCCCGGCGCCGCACCATGCGCGGCAACGCGGCAGGTGCGGCATCTGGCCCGCCTTGCGCGGCCCGCCGCCCGTGTTTCCTCAATCCACGCAGTTACTCGAAGGAGTCGTCATGACCTACCCCATCCACGCCGCCGTCCTGGCGCCGCAAGGTGTACTCGGCAATCTCGTCAGCGGTATCGGCAGCCTGCTGCCGTTCGCCGCGCAGCCGATGCTGGTGCCCCAAAGCGCGATGACCAACGCGGTCGCGCCGGCGGTGCGAGACGGCGTGCAGGCCGTGGTCACGCACTATGTGCACCCGGTGATCGGCCATGCGGCAGGTGCAGCCGCCGGTGCGCTGGCCCAGCATATCCCGTTCCCAGAGCCCGGGCATACCGGCCCGATCGGTACCGCCATCGCGGTGCATGCGCCCGGTTTCATCCAGGCGGCCGGCACCGCCGCGGGCTATCCGACCGCCGCCGTCCATGGCGCCAACATCGTTCGCGAAGGCGCACGCTACCTGCCGTTTTCCGCCATGCCCGCGGTCACGCTGGCACCGCAGGGCGTGTTCGGCTCGCTGATCGGCGCCGTGGCGCCGACGCTGGGCCATGCCGTCGGCGGCCTGCTGGGCAATGCCAACGTGGGCCAGCAGATCGGCACCGTGGCCGGCCACCTCGGCGGCCTGCTGCCGTTCTCGGCCCAGCCGCAGGTTGCGCTGGCACCGCAGGGCGTGTTCGGTTCGCTGATCGGCGCCGTGGCGCCGACGCTGGGCCATGCCGTCGGCGGCCTGCTGGGCAATGCCGGCGTGGGCCAGCAGATCGGCACCGTGGCAGGCCACCTCGGCGGCCTGCTGCCGTTCTCGGCCCAGCCGCAAGTGGTCTACGCATGAGCCCGCGCGGATAAGGTCTGCGCATCAACCCGGGGCGCCTGGCGGCGCCTCGCCGCGGGCCCGCGCCACGGCGCCGGCCTGCCCGCATCGATCACGCGCGCCCGCTGGCGCCGCGGTGGAGAAAGCAAATGGAACGAGACAAGAAAGGCGAGGCCGCGCGCGCCGGCAGCGGCGATGCGGTGGCGCTGGAGGCCGGCCGCAAGCAGTACCTGATCGCGCCGCGGCGCCATGCGCTGGCCCAGCAGGCGGGCGTAACGCCGATGTCGGCCGGGGAACTGCACAGCACGGTGACGCAGCTGCCAGGCGTTGAAGTGGTGCAGGTGGTCGAAGGGCACAAGAACACGCACCTGCATTCGGTACGCCCCGACGAGGCCGCCCATACCTATGTGGTCAAGCTCGACGCCGCGCACGCGCAGATGCTGCAGGCCACGGCGCCGCCGCACATGATCGTCGAGGAGGACCATCCGCTCGGCTATGGCCGCAAGGCCGAACTCGAGACCTCCGACCGGCTGCATCCGCAATCGGCGTTCGACGGCCCGGTCTCGCGCGAGGTGCGGGTGCGGGTGCTGGGCACCGGCGACACGCCGCTGCCGGGCGTGGCGATCACGCTGGCCGGCGACGGCTTCCCCGCGACCGCCACCACCGACGCCAGCGGCGAAGCGACGCTGACGCTGGTGCAGCAGCAGCCCGGGCCGGCGCGTTCGCTGTTCGTGCGGCCGCTGAGCGGCTACTGGAACAAGTACCTGCTGTCGCCCAATGTGGTGTCGGGCCAGCCTAACGTGATACGCGTGACACCGTTGTCGCAGCCGAATCCCGACGTGCCGCCGCACGGCCGCTTTGGCTGGGGCCAGCGGCTGATGGGGCTGGACCGGCTCACGCGCAGCTTCGGTGGCCGCGGCGTGCGCGTGGCGGTGGTCGATTCGGGCGCCGACGCGGCGCACCCGCTGCTGGCGCATATTCGCCATGGTATCGACCTGACTGGCACCGGCGCCAGCGACACCTGGCGCCTCGACACCATCGGCCATGGCTCGCACTGCGCCGGCGTGATCGGCGCCCGGCCGCGGCCGGCCGAACCGGGCGGCGCCACCGCGCAGGCCCAAGCCCAGGCCACCATGCTCGGCTTCGCGCCCGAGGCCGAAATGCATGCGCTCAAGATCTTTCCGGGCGGGCAGTTCAGCACGCTGCTGCGGGCGCTCGACTACTGCATCGACCACGACATCGACGTGGTCAACCTGAGCCTGGGCGCAGCGCAGCCTTCGCAGGCGGTGGAACAGAAACTGATCGAAGCGGTGCACAGCGGCGTGGCCTGCATCGTCGCGGCCGGCAACTCGGGCGGGCCGGTGCAGTACCCGGCGGCATCGCAGTCGGTGCTGGCGGTCTCGGCGCTAGGCCTGCAGAGCGAACTGCCGCACGACGTGTGGGAACGTACCCAGGTGGTGCAGCACGCAGCCACGCGCGCCGGCTTGTTCGCGCCGACGTTCTCGTGCTTCGGTCCGCAGATCGCGGTATGCGGCCCGGGCGTGGGCATCATCTCGACGGTGCCTGGCGCCGCCTTCATGCCCGACTCCGGCACCTCGATGGCCGCGCCGCATATCGCCGGGCTGGCCGCGCTGCTGCTGTCCGATCCGCAGCTGGCGGCCTGGATGGGCCCGCGCGGACCGCGCCGCGTCGCGGCGCTGTTCCAGCTGATCCGCGCCATCAGTTCGCCGATCGTGGCACACGACCCCGAGAACCGCTTCGGCGGCGGCCTGCCGCAGCTGCAGAACCTGCAGCGTCTGCTCGGCCGGCCGCTGTAGCGCCTCCCGCTGCGCGGGCAACGCGGCCCGGGCCACCGGGCCGCCCTCTTCCTTCCCCACATCATGCGCACGCTCGACTTCACCGCCGCGCCGCTACGGCGCGCCGCCGCCGCGGCCAATGCCGGCGCCGCCAATTCCGCCGCGGCCACGCCGCCGGCACTGGCCCCGGCCAAGGCCCTCCAGTTGCCGCTCGACGCGCAGCTGCGCCGCGAATGCGAGGCCATGGCCAGCCATGCGCTGCGCCTGGGCCTGCCGATGCCGGGCGGCTGGACCATGCTGCTCGTCTGCGATCACCAGGCAGCCGCGGCCGGCGTGGCCGTGCCCGCATCGCTGCCGCCGGCGGGTGCGGGCCTTGCCGTGCAGCAGCTCGCGCAACTGCACCACGACCTGGCCGGCGCGATCGCGCCGGCGACGCCGCAATGCATCACGCTGCTCGACGACGAACGCCGCCGCACCCATCCGCTGGCGTTCCTGGGGCCGGTGCCGCTGGTGCGCGCATTGACCGGCACCGCGGTGTGCTGCCTGCTGGCGGTAGTGCTGACCGGCTTGCCGGCCGAGGTATCGATGGACAACATGCGCTCCGGCATCCTGGCCTCGTCGGGCCGCACGCTGCTATTCAACATGCTGTTCCTGCTGTTCTGCGCCGGGCTGGGGGCCTCGTTTGCCTCGCTGTTCCAGGTGCACGGCTATATCGCCAAGGGCACCTATGACCCCAAGTACGACGCCGCCTATGCCGCGCAACTGATCCTTGGCGTCATGTCCGGCCTGATCCTGGTCGAGATGCTGCCGCCGCAGCTGTTCGACTCGGCCGGCATGCGCAGCTTCGGCAAGCCGGCCTTGTCGATGCTGGGCGGCTTCTCCGCGACCGCGGTGCATCGGCTGCTGCAGCGCATCGTCGAGATCGTCGAAACTGCGGTGCGCGGCAACGCACCGCGCGAGCCGCGCAAGGAGTAGGCCATGCTGTTCCTCTACAGCCTGCCCAGCACCGGCATGGCCGCGATCGTGGTCTCGGCCATCGTCGCGGTGGTGCTGGCCGGCTATGCGGTGGCACGCCGCTTCGCGCTGATCGAGCTCGATGCCGAGCAGCGCGCGATGGCGGTGTCGATGGTCTCGATCATCACCACCATCAACTCGCTGCTGGTGGCCTTTGCCGCGATCAACGTCTGGGACACCTACAACGCCGCCGACCGCACCGTCGCGGCGGAAGCCACCGCGGCCGGCGAACTCGCGCGCGACCTGGCCGCATTCGACAGCAGCGCCGCCGACGCCGCCGCCGCGGCCTTGCGTGCCTACCTGGTGATGGTGGTGCACGACGAATGGCCGCGCATGCAGCGCCAGGGCAAGCCCGATCCGCGCACCGAACAGCGCTTTGACACGATGTTCGACCTGGCCAACCGGATCCGTCCGCTTGACAGCCGCCAGACCGTGCTGCTGGGCGAGGTGCTGATGCGCGTCAACGAGATGGTCAAGTACCGCCAACAACGGATCCTGACGCTGCACGCGGCGATGCCGAACACCTTGTGGGGCGTGATCGTGATCGTCAGCGCGCTGTCGTTCGCGCTGCTGTACGTGCTGCCGGCCACGCCCTTCAACCTGGCGCTGATC
Source organism: Cupriavidus nantongensis (assembly GCF_041726985.1). GTDB lineage: Bacteria > Pseudomonadota > Gammaproteobacteria > Burkholderiales > Burkholderiaceae > Cupriavidus > Cupriavidus nantongensis_A. The sequence goes on from NZ_CP168303.1 coordinate 2,418,062, forward strand.
ACCGCATGGGCCATCACCATCGGCCTGGCGTTTTTCTTCCTCCTGGCGGTCGACCGGCCGTTCGCCGGCGAATTCAGCGTCAGCGCCGAGCCGCTGCAGCACACCATCGACACCCTGGTGGCCAATGGCACGTGGCCGGCGCCCTAGGCCGCACCGCAAGGCAATGTCAACCACAACTAGGAGACCCGCAACATGCAGATCACACCGGAACAATTCCGTGCCGCCACCGGGCTCAGCGAGCCGCAATGCGCGCGCTGGTTCCCGCGCCTGAGCGAAGCGATGCAGGCGTACGACATCACCGGCGCGGCGCGCATCGCCGCGTTCCTGGCGCAGACCGGGCATGAGTCGCTGGGCTACCAGTTCACGCATGAGCTGTGGGGGCCGACGCCGGCGCAGGCGCTGTACGAACCGCCATCGCGCAAGGCCATGGCGCTCGGCAACGTGCGGCCGGGCGACGGCAAGCGCTTCCGTGGCCGCGGCCTGATCCAGATCACCGGCCGCGCCAACTACGCAGTGTGCGGCGCCGCCCTCGGCGCCGACCTGACCGCCGCGCCGGAGCTGCTCGAACAGGACGGCTGGGCCGCGCGCTCGGCGGCATGGTGGTGGCGCGCCCACGGCTGCAACGCGCTGGCCGACAGCGGCGACTTCATCGGGCTGACGCGGCGCATCAACGGCGGGACCAACGGACTGGAAGACCGGATGCGGCGCTGGAAAGTCGCCACCGCGGCGCTGGGCTGAGGGTGGCACGGCACCATGAAAAAAGGGGCTACGGCATTTACCGTAACCCCATTTCACTGCATTGGTGGGCCTCCCGTGAGTCGAACACGGCACCAACGGATTATGAGTCCGCTGCTCTAACCAGGCATGAGCTAGAGGCCCTTGGAAGCGTTTAGTTGCCTTCCAGGAAACTCTTCAGCTTGTCCGAGCGGCTCGGATGGCGCAGCTTGCGCAGTGCCTTGGCTTCGATCTGGCGGATCCGTTCACGCGTGACGTCGAACTGCTTGCCGACCTCTTCCAGCGTGTGGTCGGTGCTCATTTCGATGCCGAAGCGCATGCGCAGCACCTTGGCTTCGCGCGGCGTCAGCGAGTCCAGCACGTCCTTGACCACATCGCGCATGGAGCCGTGCAGCGCCGCTTCGGCCGGTGCCAGCGTGTTGGTGTCCTCGATGAAGTCGCCCAGATGGGAGTCGTCGTCGTCACCGATCGGCGTTTCCATGGAGATCGGCTCCTTGGCGATCTTCATGATCTTGCGGATCTTGTCTTCCGGCATCTCCATCTTCTCGGCCAGCGTTGCCGGATCCGGCTCGTTGCCGGTTTCCTGCAGGATCTGGCGCGAGATGCGGTTCATCTTGTTGATGGTCTCGATCATGTGCACCGGAATGCGGATGGTGCGCGCCTGGTCGGCGATCGAGCGCGTGATGGCCTGGCGGATCCACCACGTGGCGTAGGTCGAGAACTTGTAGCCGCGACGGTATTCGAACTTGTCCACCGCCTTCATCAGGCCGATATTGCCTTCCTGGATCAGGTCGAGGAACTGCAGGCCGCGGTTGGTGTACTTCTTGGCGATCGAGATCACCAGGCGCAGGTTGGCCTCGGTCATCTCGCGCTTGGCTTCGCGCGCGCGGCGCTCGCCTTCCGACATCTTGCGGTTGACGTCCTTCAGTTCCTTCAGCGGCAGCACCACGCGCGCCTGCAGGTCGATCAGCTTCTGCTGCAGCTCGTGCACGGCCGGCACGTTGCGCTCGACGATGGTGCTGTAGCCCTTGCCGTCGGCGACCACGGTGTGGATCCAGTCGAGGTTGGTCTCGTTGCCCGGGAAGCGGGCGACGAAGTCCGCGCGCGGCATGCCGCACTTGTCGACCACGATGTTCAGGATGGCACGCTCGAGCTTGCGCACTTCGTCAACCTGGCCGCGCAGCGTGTCGCACAGGCGCTCGACGTTGCGGGCGGTGAAGCGGATGCCCATCAGCTCGGCCTGGATCGCTTCCTGCGCCTTGACGTAGGGCTTGGACTTGTAGCCTTCCTTCTCGAACGCACGGCGCATCTTGTCGAACTGCTCGGCGATCACGCGGAATTTCTCCAGCGCGTTCTGCTTCAGCTCTTCCAGCTGGCGCGCGGACGCGGCGGCGCCGGCGCCGCCTTCGTCGTCATCGTCCTCGTCGCCTTCTTCTTCGTCGTCGGACTCGAGGTCCTCGTCGTCGGCCGCTGCGGCCTGGGCCGAGGGGGATTCCGGGGTTTCATCGGCGTTCGGGTCGATCAGGCCGTCGACGAACTCGTCGATCTTGATCTCGTCGTTGGCCACGCGCTCGGCGTGGGCCAGGATCTCGGAGATGGTGACCGGACACGCCGAGATCGCCATCACCATGTCCTTCAGGCCGGCCTCGATGCGCTTGGCGATCTCGATTTCGCCTTCACGCGTCAGCAGCTCGACCGTGCCCATCTCGCGCATGTACATGCGCACCGGGTCGGTGGTGCGGCCGAACTCGGAGTCGACCGTGGACAGGGCCGCCTCGGCCTCTTCCTCGGCTTCTTCCTCGCTGGTGGCGGACGGGGCATTGTCGTTGAGCAGCAGCGTCTCGGCATCCGGCGCCTGTTCGTAGACGGCGATGCCGATGTCGTTCAGCGTGGCGACCAGCGTGTCGATCGTTTCCGAATCGACCATGTCGTCCGGCAGGTGATCGTTGATTTCCGCGTAGGTCAGGTAGCCGCGCGACTTGCCCAGCTTGATCAGCGCCTTGAGCTTCTGGCGACGCAGCTCGAGCTCTTCCTCGGTGCCTTGCTGGGTCGAGGCGAACTCCTTGAGCAGGGCCTTTTCCTTGGCCTTGCGGTCCTTGGCCTTCTGCTTTTCGGTCTTCGGCGCCGCCGGGGTTGCCGGCGCGCGCGTATCGTTCTCGTAAAACTCTTCGGTCACGTCGTCTGTTGTGCTGTCGTCGTGCTGCATCTCGGCCTTGGGCTTGCGGCCACGCTTTTTCGGCTCCGGCTTGATTGCCGGCGCAGCGGGACGCTCGGATGCAACGGATGCAGGTGTCGCGGCACGCGCCTTGGCGGCCGTCGCGGCCGCGCCTTGCTTGGCGCCTCCGCTCTTGGCGCCGGCGGCTGCCGCTCGCTTGCTCTCGACTTCGGTATTCTGCTGTTTCGCCACGGTGATACTCTTGCCTTTCACTGGTGCAGATGCTGCTGCAGATGCGGCGACCTTGCCGCTCGTACTGGCGCTCTTGCCGCTCTCGCGTGCCGAAGTCGAGGCCTTTGTCTTTTCGGATGTGCGGGTTCTGGTGGGAGTCGTCACGGCGGGCGCTTGCGCGCGGCGCACGGACTTTGATGGCGCAGACCGGGCTGGCGTCTTGACGGTCGCGGTCGATGTCTTCGCCGCCGTGGTTTTCACAGACGCCTTGCCGCTCCCTGATTGGGGAGCTTTAGAGGTAACCCTTTCGGTTGCTTTGGCCTTTGCCATTGGCACGCTCACTTTCACCAGAACTGGAGAGAAAGATTTCGCAATCCAAACCGGCTATTGTAGCACGCCACGCATAGCCGGCTCCCTGTCAGGTGAGGTTTTCACCTGAAAAATCAAGGCTTAAGCTCGGCGCGGCCGGGCCCGGTCCCTGATCCACTGCTTGTCCAACGCTTGTTGCCGCCTCCCGGTTGAAGGCCATGGCGCCCGCCGGCGCCTCAGCCCAGTTGGCGCCGCCGGTGGATTTCGCCCACCAGCCAGCGCATGCGCTGCTTGGCCGCCTCGTCGGCCGTGCCGGCGACCACTTCCGCCTGCAGGCTATCGAGCTCGCGCCGCAGCGGCTCGGCCAGCAGCTTGGTGATGGCCGCATCGAATTCCTGTGTTGCAGGTGCCTCTTCAATCTCTTCGCGCAATACCGCCGTGCGCGCCGCGGCATAGACCTCGGCATACGGCGACTGGGCCAGGTGTTCGCTGAAGGCCGCGAAATTCACCTCGCCCTGGACCCCGTCGCAAGCGCTGACCAGGTGCGCCAGCACTTCGCTGTCGCCGCCCTCGCCTTCCAGCAGCAACGCACGGGCATCCTCGTCCAGCCGTGCCGACAGCGCCGGATAGCACATCAGCAATTGGATCACCCGCTGCTCCAGCCCGGTCGGAGCCTGGCGGCGCGCGCGCGGGCGCGGCTGGGCGAAGCGGCCGACCCGGGCCGGGTCGCTGCGCAGGCCGCAGATCGCTTCGATCTCCGCGGGTGTCGTACCGGTGGCATCGGCAAGTTCGCGCACAATCTGTAGCCGCAGCCCACCTGCCGGCATCGCCTGCAGCAGCGGCTTGGCCTCGTACTGGGCGCGGGCGCGACCCTCGGGCTGGCGCAGGTCCAGCTCCTCGGTGACCGACTGCAGCAGGAAGCGCGACAGCGGCATGGCATTGCGCACCTGCGCGGCGAAGGCCTCGGTGCCCTCTTCGCGCACATAGCTGTCGGGGTCGTGCTCGGCCGGCAGGAACAGGAAGCGGATGGTCTTGTTGTCGGCCACGTGCGGCAGGCAGGCTTCGAGCGCCCGCCGGGCGGCGCGCCGGCCCGCCGAATCGCCGTCGAACGAGAACACTACCGCGTCGGTCTGGCGCAGCAGCTTCTGCACGTGCACGGGCGTGCACGCCGTGCCCAGGGTGGCGACGGCGTTGGCAAAACCGAGCTGGGCCAGTGCCACGACGTCCATATATCCTTCGACCACCAGCACATAGCCGGTTTCCCGTATCGCATGGCGGGCCTCGAACAAGCCATACAGTTCGGTGCCCTTGCTGAACAGCGGGGTCTCGGGCGAGTTCAGGTACTTGGGCTCGCCCTGCCCCATGACGCGGCCGCCGAAGCCGATCACCGCGCCCTTGGTGTTGCGGATCGGGAACATGATGCGGTCGCGGAAGCGGTCGTAGCGCCGCGGCTTGCCGTCCGCGTCGCGCTTGTCGCTTTCGATCAGCAGGCCGGCCTCGACGAGGGGTGCGGCCACGTTGTCGTCGCGGTAGCTGCCGAACACCGCTTCCAGGCCCTGCCAGTCGTCCGGCGCATAGCCAAGGCCGAACTGGCCGGCGATCTCGCCGGTCAGCCCCCGCCCTTTCAGGTACTGGATCGCCTGCGGGGCGCCGCGCAGCTGGCGGCGATAGAAGTCGGTGGCGCGCGTCATGGCGTCCGACAGCGCCACCGAGCGCGCCTGTTGCTCGGCGCGCTGGCCGGGGGGCAGGCGATCGCGTTCCTCGGGCACGGTCATGCCGACCGACTGGGCCAGCTCGCGCACCGCCTCCGGGTAGGACTGGCCGGAAAATTCCATCAGGAAGCCGATGGCCGAGCCATGGGCGCCGCAGCCGAAGCAGTGGTAGAACTGCTTGGTCGGCGATACCGTGAACGACGGGGATTTCTCGTTATGGAACGGGCACAGTCCCATGAAATTGGCGCCGCCCTTCTTCAGCTGCACATACTTGCCCACCACATCGACAATGTCGACACGGTTGAGCAGGTCCTGAATAAAGGATTGCGGAATCACCCGACTGACCGTCCTGAGGCTTGGGCGTCCCACGGCGGGCGGCCCTTTTTGGAATGCGTGACCGGTGCGGCGCCCGGCTGCTATCGGAATATTGTAGTGCAGCGCGGAACGGCTGCCCGGATTGCTTCACATCTGCGCGCAACTCCTGTTAATTCATCAGGATTTTGAGCGCATCGCGCTTACAACCGATTAAATCAGTATTTACTTTGGTGCAAGCGCGGCCTTCACCAGGGCCGATACGGCGGTCATGTCGGCACGTCCGGCCAGCTTGCCCTTGAGCACGCCCATGACCTTGCCCATATCCTGCGGGCCGGCGGCGCCGGTGGCGGCCACGGCCTGCTGGACCTCGGCGGCCACTTCCTCATCCGACAGCGCGGCTGGCATGTAGACCTTCAGCACATCGACCTCGGCCAGTTCCTTGTCGGCGAGGTCATTGCGGCCGGCCTGCTGAAACTGCGCGATCGAGTCCTTGCGCTGCTTGATCAGCTTTTCGACCACGGCCAGCACGGCGCTGTCGTCCAGTTCGACGCGCTCGTCGACTTCGCGCTGCTTGATCGCCGCCAGCAGCAAGCGGATGGTGCCAAGGCGCTCGGTCTCGCGGGCGCGCATGGCGGTCTTCATGTCTTCGCTGATACGGGCTTTGAGGGACATCGTGATCTTCCAGAAAGTGGGCGGGCACTTACACATGGCGGGGGATGCCGCTGCTGCAAGGCCCATAACGCAAAAACCCGCCGAGCATACGCCACAGCGGGTCAGGGCAAGCGCGAAGCCGGTGTCAGTACAGCTTCTTCGGCAGCATCTGGCTGCGGATGCGCTTGTAGTGGCGTTTCTCTGCCGCAGCCTTCTTGCGCTTGCGCGCGGCGGTGGGTTTTTCGTAAAACTCGCGGGCCCGCAGTTCCGGGAGCAGGCCGTTCTTCTCGATGGTGCGCTTGAAACGGCGCAGTGCAACTTCAAAAGGCTCGTTTTCCTTGAGGCGGATCGTAGTCATTTGGCCGGAAAATGAAAGTATTTTCAGGATGGCGGCGTTACGAAGTTCTGGATTGTAGCACCAACAATCCGGCGCGGAAGTGGCGTGCTAAGGACATACTGAATGTGCCTCCAGCATCATAACTACAGACTGGTTCAGGCTGCCGATTGCCCGGCCCGGCCGTGCCGCGCCGCCTCTGCCGCGGCCTCCCCCGCCGCCACCGCGGAGGCCCAGGCCCACTGGAAGTTGTAGCCGCCGAGCCAGCCGGTCACGTCGACCACTTCGCCAATGAAATACAGGCCGGCCACGTCGCGCGCCATCATGGTGGTCGACGACAGTGCCCGGGTGTCGACCCCGCCCAGCGTGACCTCGGCCTTGCGATAGCCCTCGGTGCCGGACGGCACCAAGCGCCAGTCGTTGAGCGCGGCGCCGAGCTTGCGCAGCGCCTTGTCGGTCACGTCATGCAGCGGCATCGTCGCCGCGACGCCCGCGGCCGCGCACCAGGCCTCGGCCAGCCGCGACGGCAGCCGTTGCGCCAGCAGGTTGCCCAGGTGCTTGCGGCTGCCGGCCTTCTGCTCCAGCAACCAGGCGGCGGCGTCCTCGCCATCGAACAGGTCGATGGCGACCGGCGTGCCGGGATGCCAGTAGCTGGAGATCTGCAGCACCGCCGGGCCCGACAGGCCGCGGTGCGTCCACAGCAGGTCCTCGCGGAACGCGCCGGCGGCCTTGCCGCTGCCGGTGGCGATATCCACTTCCAGCGAGACTCCCGCCAGCGGCACGAACGGCGCCCAGTCCTTGCCATCGAAGGTCAGCGGCACCAGCGCCGGACGGGTCTCGACGATGCCCAGCCCGAACTGCCGGGCGATGCGGTAGCCGAAGTCGGTGGCGCCGATCTTGGGAATCGACAGGCCGCCGGTGGCCACCACCAGCGCCCCGGCCCGCACCGTGCCCGCGGCGGTGAGCAGCAGGAAGTCGTCGCCCTCGCGCCGGACTTCCGCGACCGCGCAGCCGGTCTGCCAGTGCACCTGCCCGGCGTCGCATTCGGCGCGCAGCATGGCGATCACGTCTTCGGCGCTGTCGTTGCAGAACAGCTGGCCGCGGTGTTTCTCATGCCAGTCGATGCCATGACGGCGCATCAGTGCCAGGAAATCCTGCGGCGTGTAGCGCGCCAGCGCCGAGCGGCAGAAGTGCGGATTGGACGACAGGTAGTTGGCGGGCCCGGCCTGCAGGTTGGTGAAGTTGCAGCGGCCGCCGCCCGAGATGCGGATCTTCTCGGCGAGCCGGGTGGCATGGTCGATCAGCACCACGCGCGCGCCCTTCTGCCCCGCCACCGCGGCGCACATCATGCCCGCGGCGCCGGCGCCCAGTACCGCCACGTCATACCGGCCGGTCCGGGCCTGGGCTGCCCCGCTCATTGCACGCCTCGCGAATCCATGTGTCTTGCCACCGCCTGAGAAAGGGCAGATTGTAGCGAAAAGCGCGCCGCGCGCCGCTGTGCTACCCTGCGCGCTTCCCGCAAACCCTTGTTCCGACGGCTGTTTCCCTGACCGGAGACGGCGTCATGGCTCCCATGCTTGTCCTCGGCATCGAATCTTCCTGCGACGAAACCGGCCTCGCCCTCTATGACACCGGCGCCGGCCTGCTCGCGCATGCGCTGCACTCGCAGATCGCCATGCACCGCGACTATGGCGGCGTGGTCCCCGAGCTGGCCTCGCGCGACCATATCCGCCGCGTGCTGCCGCTGCTGGAGCAGGTGCTGGCCGACGCCGGCCGCACTCGCCAGGACATCGACGCCATTGCCTTCACCCAGGGGCCCGGTCTGGCCGGCGCGCTGCTGGTCGGCGCCTCGGTGGCCAATGCGCTGGGCTTCGCACTGAACGTGCCGATGGTGGGCGTGCACCACCTGGAAGGCCACCTGCTGTCACCGCTGCTGACGCGCGAGCCGCCGCCATTCCCGTTCGTGGCGCTGCTGGTGTCGGGCGGGCATACGCAGCTGATGGAAGTGCGCGGCATCGGCGACTACGCGCTGCTGGGCGAAACCCTGGACGATGCCGCCGGCGAAGCCTTCGACAAGACCGCCAAGCTGCTCGGCCTGGGCTATCCGGGCGGGCCGGAAGTGTCGCGCCTGGCCGAGTTCGGCGTCCCCGGCGCGTTCGAGCTGCCGCGGCCGATGCTGCATTCGGGCAACCTGGATTTTTCCTTCGCCGGCCTGAAGACCGCGGTGCTGACGCAAACCCGCAAGCTGGCCAATACCTGCGAGCAGGATCGCGCCAACCTCGCGCGCGCCTTCGTCGATGCGATCGTCGACGTGCTGGCCGCCAAGTCGATGGCGGCGCTCAAACAGACCGGACACAAGCGGCTGGTGGTTGCCGGCGGCGTCGGCGCCAACCGGCAGCTGCGCGAACGGCTGGACCAGCTCGGCAGGCAGCGCAAGCTGGAGGTCTACTACCCTGACCTGGCGTTCTGCACCGACAACGGCGCGATGATCGCATTTGCTGGCGCGATGCGCTTGCAGGCCGCTCCCGAACTGGCGCGGCGCGAATACGGTTATGGCGTGACGCCGCGCTGGGATCTGGCGGATATCCGGTTGCCGTCGGCAGCCTGAGCTTGCCACGACACCACGCAAAGGCTCGCAGGCAACAAAAAAGCCACCAAATTCTGGTGGCTTTTTTGTGCCTGCGACGGACGCGATCAACCGACGCGCTTGTCCCGGTCGATCACCGCATACGCGCTGTGGTTGTGGATCGACTCGAAGTTCTCCGCCTCCAGCACATAGGCCACGATGCGCTCATCCGCATTGAGCCGCATGGCGATGTCGCGCACCAAGTCCTCGACGAACTTGGGGTTCTCGTAGGCACGCTCGGTGACGAACTTTTCGTCGGGCCGCTTGAGCAGTCCCCACAGCTCGCACGACGCTTCTTCTTCGGCCATGCGCACCAGCGCTTCCACCGGCAGCTCGCCGGCCAGCTCGACGTTCATGGTGATATGCGAACGCTGGTTGTGCGCACCGTATTGCGAAATCTTCTTCGAGCACGGGCACAGGCTGGTCACCGGCACCAGCGCCTTCAGGAACACCCGCGTGGCGCCGTTGCGCACCTCGCCGGTCAGCGTGACCTCGTAGTCCAGCAGCGACTCCACGCCCGACACCGGCGCGATCTTGCTGATGAAGTACGGGAACGTAACCTCGATGCGGCCGGCCTCGGCTTCGAGCTTCTCCAGCATCTTGTCCAGCATCAGCCGGAAGCTGGCCAGCTCCAGCGGCGCGCGCTCTTCCTCCAGCAACGCCACGAAGCGCGACATATGCGTGCCCTTCTGCTCGGCGGGCAGGTGCACGTCGAGGTTGAAGGTGCCAACGGTCGGCACGATGCCGGCCGGGGTCTTCAGGGTCACGGGATAGCGCACGCCCTTCACGCCGACACGCTGGATCGGGATCTGGCGGTTGTCGGGGCTCGACTGGACGTCGGGCATCACGAAGGCGGGGTTGATGTCATTCATCTACGGTTTCCTCCAGGGTCGCGCCAGGCAGGCGCAAGCCCTTACGGTCGCGGCATTTTCGCAGTCCCTCCATGCCGCGCAACGAGTGTGAAACCACGGGACCCGGCACTGGCGTGCCGACCCGCAGCTGCGAACACAAAAAACGGAGTGTAAGGGAATTCGGACGCACCCGTGGTGCAGCGGCCCGAATTCCCCTCTGGGATGGCAGGCGGTCAGGCCACGCGCGAGGCGACCGTGACCTGGGGCTGGTCGAGCCCGAAACGCTCGCGCACCGAGCGCTCGATGCCGGCCGCGTCGAGGCCGCATTGCTGCAGCAGGAAGGCCGGGTCGCCATGGTCGACGAAGCGGTCGGGCAGGCCCAGCGTCAGCACCGGCTTGTCGATGCCGGCCTCGGCCAGCGCTTCGAGCACGGCGCTGCCGGCACCGCCCATCACGCTGCCCTCTTCCACCGTCACCAGGTAGTCGTGGTCGGCGGCCAGGCGTTTGACCAGCGCCACGTCGAGCGGCTTGACGAAGCGCATGTCCGCCACCGTGGCGTCCAGCGCCTCGGCCGCGCCCAGCGCCGGCTGCACCATCGAGCCGAACGCCAGCAAGCCGACGCGGTGTCCGGCGCGCGCGCCGCCCTCGCGGCGCACCACGCCCTTGCCCACCGGCACCGGCGCAAGGTCGGCGGCGATCGCCGCGCCCGGGCCGGACCCGCGCGGATAGCGCACCGCGCCCGGGCAGTCCTGCTGGAACGCCGTGGTCAGCAACTGGCGGCACTCGTTCTCGTCGGACGGCGTCATCACCATCATGTTGGGGATGCAGCGCAGGTAGGCGATATCGTAGGCGCCCGCATGGGTCGCGCCGTCGGCGCCGACCAGGCCGGCGCGGTCCAGCGCGAACACCACCGGCAGGTTCTGCAGCGCCACGTCGTGGATCAACTGGTCGTAGCCGCGCTGCAGGAAGGTCGAGTAGATCGCCACCACGGGCTTCAGGCCCTCGCACGCCAGGCCGCCGGCAAAGGTCACCGCATGCTGCTCGGCGATGCCGACGTCGTAGTAGCGGTCCGGGAAGCGCTTCTCGAACTCGACCATGCCCGAGCCCTCGCGCATCGCCGGGGTGATGCCGACCAGGCGCCTGTCGGCCGCGGCCATGTCGCACAGCCAGTCGCCGAACACCTGGGTGTAGGTCTTGCGCGCGGGCTTGGCGGCCGGACGGATGCCTTCGGCCGGATTGAACTTGCCCGGGCCGTGGTAGAGGATGGGGTCGGCCTCGGCCAGCTTGTAGCCCTGGCCCTTCTTGGTGACCACGTGCAGGAACTGCGGGCCGCCGCCCTCGAGCGCGCGCTCGCGGATGTTCTGCAGCGTCGGCACCAGCGAGTTCAGGTCATGGCCGTCGATCGGGCCGATGTAATTGAAGCCGAATTCCTCGAACAGCGTCGCCGGCACCATCATGCCCTTGGCATGTTCCTCGAAGCGCTTGGCAAACTCCAGCACCGGCGGCGCCACCGACAGCACCTTTTCGATGCCCTTCTTGGTGGCGGCGTAGAACTGGCCGCTCAGCAGCCGCGCCAGGTGGCGGTTGAGCGCGCCCACCGGCGGCGAGATCGACATGTCGTTGTCGTTGAGCACCACCACCAGCGGCAGGTTCTTGTAGACGCCGGCGTTGTTCAGCGCCTCGAAGGCCATGCCCGCGGTCATCGCGCCATCGCCGATCACCGCCACCGAGACGCGCTTCTCGCCCAGCGTGCGCGCGCCCAGCGCCATGCCCAGCGCGGCCGAGATCGAGGTCGACGAGTGCGCGGTGCCGAAGGTGTCGTATTCGCTTTCGCTGCGGCGCGGGAAGCCCGAGATGCCACCCCACTGGCGCAGCGTGCGCATGCGCTCGCGGCGCCCGGTCAGGATCTTGTGCGGATAGCTCTGGTGGCCCACGTCCCACACCAGCCGGTCGTCGGGGGTGTTGAAGACATAGTGCAGCGCGATGGTCAGTTCGACCGTGCCCAGGTTGGACGACAGGTGGCCGCCGGTCTGCGAGACCGACTCCAGCACATAGGCGCGCAGTTCGTCGGCCAGGGTCTGGAGCTCGCGCCGGTCGAGCTTGCGCAGGTCCGCGGGGGCGTCAATCTTATTGAGGAGTGCGTAGGTCATGATGTCCGTTCGGCCGGCTCTAGTTTAATGCGTGCGCAGCACGATCAGGTCCGCCAGGTCGCGCAGGCGCGCGGCGCGCTCGCCGAAGCCGGCCAGCGCCTCGTAGGCCTCGGCGCGCAGCGACCCGGCCAGTTCACGAGCCGCGTCCAGCCCCAGCAGCGACACGTAGGTGGGCTTGTCGTGGGCGGCGTCCTTGCCGGCGGTCTTGCCCAGCGTCGCGGTATCCGCGGTGACGTCCAGAATATCGTCTACGACCTGGAACGCCAATCCCACCGCCGCCGCGTAGCGGTCCAGCGCGGCCAGCCCCGGGGCATCGATCTCGCCACACAGCGCGCCCATGCGCACGCTGGCGCGCAGCAGCGCGCCGGTCTTCATGCGGTGCATGGCTTCGAGCGCGTCGCGCGTCATGGCGCGGCCCACGTTCTGCAGGTCGATCGCCTGGCCGCCGGCCATGCCGGCCGACCCCGACGCCCGCGCCAGTTCCGCCACCAGCTGCAGCCGCACCGCGGGCGCGATCGGCCCGGCCTCCGCCAGCACGATGAAGGCCTGGGTCTGCAGCGCATCGCCTACCAGCAGCGCGGTGGCCTCGTCATAGGCCTTGTGCACGGTCGGGCGGCCGCGGCGCAGGTCGTCGTCGTCCATGCACGGCATGTCGTCGTGGACCAGCGAGTAGGCGTGGATCATCTCCACCGCGCACGCGGCCGCGTCGCAGGCCGCCGGGGCCGCGCCGCTGACCTCGCCGGCGGCATGGACCAGCAGCGGGCGCACGCGCTTGCCGCCACCCAGCGCAGCATAGCGCATCGCTTCATGCAGCGTATGCGGCACCGTGCCGGCGTCGGGCAGCGCCGCCTGCAGGGCGGCCTCGGTGCGCACGCCCTGCGCCTGCATCCATTGTGCGAAGTCGCTCATGCCTCGTCCGTCTCCTGCGATCCATTGCCGCCATTGCCCTCGCCCGCCAGCGGCCTGAGCGCGTCGCCCTCCAGTACCCGCACCTGCTGCTCGACCCGCTCCAGCTTCTGCTGGCAGTAGCGCACCAGCTCGGCGCCGCGGCGGTACGCCGCCAGCGAGGCCTCGAGCGGCAGCTCGCCGCTTTCCATGCTGGCCACCAGCGTCTCCAGTTCGGCCATCGCCGCCTCGTAGGAAGCGGGCGGCGCCGAGGGGGCGTCGGCGGGATTGTCGGTCTGGACCGGAGCGGTCGTGGGTTTTGGCATATCAGGCCCTGGAATCTGGAACCGGGGGAAACCCGGATGGGGAAGCCCGGATTTTACGCCAAAGCGCGGCCATGCCCCCATCTTGCAGGGGGATACCGCGCCCCGACCGGGTGCTTCCAATGCAGAAGTGACTTGTGCGCTCGGGTCGTCTTTCCGAATGCGGCCGGTACGGCACCCCGATGACGACCCGGGTCGACTTTTTCGCTAAAAAGGCAAAAAAATCAGTCCCTTAACTTTTCGGGTCGGGTACAATCTTTCGTTCGCCGACAGGGATTGCAAGCGTCCCGCCGGGCGACAGTCTTTCCCAAATCGATTCCATTTTCGATGGTTGGGTTGTTCACTGCTTTCACCTGTTCATCTGGGAGTGGGGATAATGTCCAATCTCAGCACCGCGCTCAACCTGGCGCCGGCTGATTCGCAACTGCCCGTCGGCGTCTACTTCGACGAAGCGCTGCATCATCAAGAACTCGAACTGCTGTTCCGGAATGGCCCGGGCTATGTCGGCCATGAACTGATGGTCCCGGAAACCGGCGACTACCACACGCTCAAGGCCGAGGACGAAGGCCGCATGCTGGTACGCAACGCCGCCGGCGTCGAGTTGATGTCCAACGTCTGCCGCCATCGCCAGGCCATCATGCTGAACGGCCGTGGCAACAAGCAGAACATCGTCTGCCCCCTGCACCGCTGGACCTACGACCTCAAGGGCGAACTGCTGGGCGCGCCGCACTTCGACAAGCAGCCCTGCCTGCACCTGAAGCGCTCGCCGCTGCAGAACTGGAACGGGCTGCTGTTCGAGGGCCCGCGCGACGTGCGCGCCGACCTGGCCCGCCTGGGCGTGGCGCAGGACCTGAACTTCGACGGCTACATGCTAGACCACGTCGAGGTGCACGAGTGCGACTACAACTGGAAGACCTTCATCGAGGTCTACCTCGAGGACTACCACGTGGTGCCGTTCCACCCGGGGCTGGGCAGCTTCGTCTCGTGCGACGACCTCAAGTGGGAGTTCGGCGAATGGCACAGCGTGCAGACCGTGGGCCTGCACGCCGGCCTGAAGCGACCCGGCAGCCCGACGTACCAGAAATGGCATGACGCGGTGCTGCGCTTCAACAACGGCGTGCTGCCCAAGCACGGCGCGATCTGGCTGACCTACTACCCCAACATCATGGTGGAGTGGTACCCGAACGTGCTGGTGATCTCGACGCTGCATCCGATCGGCCCGCGCAAGACCCGCAATGTGGTGGAGTTCTACTACCCCGAGGAAATCGCGCTGTTCGAGCGCGAGTTCGTCGAGGCCGAGCGCGCCGCCTACATGGAAACCTGCATCGAGGACGACGAGATCGCCGAGCGCATGGACGCCGGCCGACTGGCGCTGTTCAAGCGCGGCACCAGCGAGGTCGGCCCGTACCAGTCGCCGATGGAAGACGGCATGCAGCACTTCCATGAGTGGTACCGCCGCGCCATGGCCTACGCAGGCTAGTGCGATCAGCGCACAACGCAACCTGAAACGGACCGCCACGGCGGTCCGTTTTGTTTTGGCCAGCCATGTGCGCTGCTAGAATCATTGTCCGGCGCGATCGACGCGAGGCCGCAGAGCCCCGCTCGCGCGCCGGCACCCTCTCTCCTTCGCTCCCTGCCCGCTTCACCGCGCCCTCGCCATGCAATCGCTCTGGATGCTGTTCGCCGCCTTCGCCTTTTCGCTGATGGGGGTTGGCGTCAAGCTGGCGTCCGACCTCTACACCACCGGCGAGATCGTGTTCTACCGCGGCCTGATCAGCGTGGTCATCATGTGGGTGCTGCTGTCCTCGCGCGGGGTCTCGGTGCGCACGCCGTACATGCTGTCGCATATCAAGCGCAGCGTGTTCGGCGTGACCTCGCTGATGCTGTGGTTCACCTCGATCTCGCTGCTGCCGCTGGCCACCGCGATGACGCTGAACTACATGTCGCCGGTGTGGATCGCGCTGATCCTGGGCGCCAGCGCGGCGCTGGCCGGAACCGGCGGCAACGCCGACCGCCGCCTGGTGCTGGCCATCCTGCTGTCGTTCGCCGGCGTGATCTGCCTGCTGCAGCCGTCGGTGGGCAAGGACCAGCTGACCGGCGGCCTGGTCGGGCTGATCTCGGGCATGTTCACCGCGCTGGCCTATGTCGAGGTGCGGCAGCTCGGCCAGCTAGGCGAGCCCGAGGGCCGCATCGTGTTCTATTTCTCGCTGGTGGGCATGATCGCCGGGCTGGTGTGGATGCTGCTGGGCGGCACCAGCCCGCACACCTGGTACGGCGCCGGCCTGCTGCTGGCAATCGGCATCCTGGCCACGCTGGGCCAGACCGCGATGACGCGCGCCTACAAGCGCGGCAACACCCTGCTCACCGCCAACCTGCAATACGCCGGCATCGTCTTCTCCAGCGTGTGGGGCATGCTGATCTGGTCCGACCGCCTGAACTGGCTGTCGTGGCTGGGCATGGGGCTGATTATCGCCAGCGGCATCGCCACCACGCTGATGCGCGCACGCCAGGGCACCGACGCCAAGCCCACGCCCGCCACGCCGGTCAAGTCGCCGGAGGCGGAAGTGCACCCCGAGGTGTAGCATTCGGTAAGCCCGACCGCTCCGGATTTCATTCTCCGCTCGCTACAGGATTCCCATGCAGAAACCGCTGATTTCCGTCACCGCACTGCAGTCTCTGCTGGCCGGCCCCGGCCGCTGCGTCGTCATCGACTGCAGCTTCGACCTGGCCGACCCGGCCGCCGGCCGCGAAGCCTACCGCACCGGCCACCTGCCCGGCGCCTTCTACCTGCACCTGGACAACGAGCTGTCCGGTCCCAAGACCGGCCGCAACGGCCGCCATCCGCTGCCGGACGCCGACGACCTGGTCGCGCGCCTGCAGGCGCTGGGCATCGACAACGACACCCCGGTGGTCGCCTACGACGCCCAGGGCGGCATGTTCGCCGCGCGGCTGTGGTGGCTGTTGCGCTGGATCGGCCACGATGCCGTGGCCGTGCTCGATGGCGGCAAGGACGCGTGGGTCAAGGCCGGCCTGCCGCTGGAGCACGATGCCGCGGCAGAGCCCGAGGTGCCGGGCACGATACGCCGCGGCAAGTCGCTTGTGCCGACGGTCGACGCGGACGCGCTGGTTGCCAATCTCGACCAGCGGCGGCTGCTGGTGGTCGATGCGCGCGCGCCCGACCGCTTCCGCGGCGAAAACGAGACCCTGGACCCGGTCGGCGGCCATATCCCGGGCGCGGTCAATCGATTCTTCAAGGACAACCTGGACGCGGAAGGCCGCTTCAAGCCGGCCTCGACCCTGCGCGCGGAATTCGGCGCGGTGCTGGGCACGCACGCCGCCGCGCAGGCGGTAATGCAGTGCGGCTCGGGCGTCACGGCCTGCCACAACCTGCTGGCGCTGGAAGCCGCCGGCCTGCGCGGCGCGGCGCTGTACCCGGGCTCGTGGAGCGAATGGTGCGCGGATCCGGCGCGCCCTGTTGCCACTGGGGCCACCGGGCCGGCCTGAGCCGGCTAGCGTGACGACGCGACCGGCGCGGCGTGGCTGTGCCCGTCGTGGCCGTGGCTGTGGCTCTCGTGCACGCCGTTGGTGATGAAGACGATGGCCGAGATCCCCGCGGCTACCAGCACCACCTGGATCGCCGACTCGCGCCAGCGCGGCCTGCGCTGCATCTGCGGCATCAGGTCGCTGACGGCGATATAGATAAAGCTGCTGGCCGCGATCACCAGCACGTACGGAATCCACCCGCTCAGCTGGTCGAGCAGGAAGTACCCGACCACCCCGCCGGCAATCGCCGCCAGGCTCGACAGCAGGTTGAAGGCAAAGGCGCGCGCCTTCGAGAAGCCGGCGTTGAGCAGCACGATAAAGTCGCCCACCTCTTGCGGGATCTCGTGCGCCGCGATCGCCAGCGCGGTGACCACGCCGATATGCGGGTCGGCCAGGAAGGCCGCCGCGATCACGATGCCGTCGGCAAAGTTGTGGAAGGTGTCGCCGACCAGGATGGTCAGGCCGCTGCGGCCCGCTTCCTCGCGGTCATGGCCGTGGTGGTGGTGGTGCCCGTCGCCCTCGTGATGGTGCGAATGGCGCAGCAGCGAGAGCTTTTCCAGCAGGAAAAAACCCAGCAGCCCGGCCAGCAAGGTGCCGAACAGCGCGCGCGGATCGGCGCCCGACTCGAACGCCTCCGGCAGCGAATGCAGCAGCGCGGTGGCCAGCAGCACGCCCACCGAGAAGCTCACCATGCGCTCGACCACGCGGGACGCCACCGTCAGCGACAGCAGCGCCGCCCCGAAGATGCTGCCCACCCCCGAGATCGTGGCGGCGAGCAGGATATACAAAAGCGTCGAATGGATGATGGGCTCCCGGGGTGGCGGTGCCGGGCGGCCCCGCCGTTCCGCCCGCATCGCGCCGGGCGGCAAACGCAACAATGTTGCAATAACTCAAAGGCCGCATTGTACGTATCCGCCGGGACTTTGCAATCCTGCCGTCGGCCGGCCCCACGGGCGGGGCCGGGTGCCAGGTCAGGCGACGCCGTGCTGCCGGAACCAGTCCAGGCACTTCTGCCAGCCGTCCCTGGCATCGGCCTCGCGGTAGCTGGGCCGGTAGTCCGCATGGAAGGCGTGGCCGGACTCGGGATAGACGATAAAGCGCGAGGCTTTGGCGTCCGGGTCGGACGACGACGCCAGCGCGGCCTTCATCTTTTCCACATGCGCCAGCGGAATGCCGCTGTCCTTGCCGCCGTACAGGCCCAGCACCGGCGCATGGAGCTGGCCGACCAGGTCGACGGGATTCTTCGGCTTGATCGGCGTCGGCTCGGGCGAGAGCTGGCCGTACCAGGCCACGCCGGCCTTCAGGCGCTGGCTGTGCGCCGCGTAGAGCCAGGTCATGCGGCCACCCCAGCAGAAACCGGTGATGGCCAGGCGCGAGACATCGCCGCCGTTGGCGCCGGCCCAGGCTACTGCGGCGTCCAGGTCGCCCATCACCTGGGCGTCGGGCACTTTGGCGATGACTTCGCGCTGCAACTCCTGGATGGTGCCGAAGCTCTCCGGATCGCCCTGGCGCGCGAACAGTTCCGGCGCGATCGCCAGGTAACCCAGCTTGGCAAAGCGCCGGCACACATCGGCGATATATTCGTGCACGCCGAAGATCTCGCTGACCACCAGCACCACCGGCAGGTTCTTCTTGCCTTCCGGCTGGGCCCGGTAGGCCGGCATGCTGAAACCGCCCGACGGGATCGTGACCTCGCCGGCGTTGAGGCCTGCAAAATCGGTCTTGATGGCCTGCTGCGCCATCACCGGCAGCGCAGCGGCCGCAAAGGCCGAACCCAGCGCGGTCTTGACAAAGCCGCGGCGGTCGAAGGCCTGGCCGGGGACCAGGCTGTCCACTTCTGGTTTGAGCATGCTTGTCTCCAGGATCGTTGGTGGCTGGGCCGCGATGCGGTGCCAGCGCCAGATTTTAAGCAGACATGGAGAAAACATGGCGGCGCAGGCCTGCCGGCGCCCCCACCCACAAGCGGGGGGCCCGGGCCATGCGTCAGTGCAGCTTGACGCGCGGACTGGTCTTGCTGCGCAACCAGTGCGAGACGGTGTCCAGCGCCATCCCCACCGCGCCGTGCAGCGCCATTACGTGCATCCGGTACAGCGAGGTGTACATGAAGCGCGCCATCAGCCCTTCGATGAACATCGAGCCGCCGATCAGCCCGCCCATCAGGCTGCCCACCGCGCTGAAGTGCCCCAGCGACACTAGCGAGCCGAAGTCCTTGAAGGCGAACTTCGGCAGCGGCCGCCCCGCCAGCCGCGCGCACAGCGCTTCGTAAAGGAAGGTGGCCTGCTGGTGCGCGGCCTGCGCGCGCGGCGGCACCGAGGTCTGCTTCTCCGGCCACGGACAGCTGGCGCAATCGCCAAAGGCAAAGATGTCCGGGTCACCCTCGCTCTGCAGCGTCGGGCCCACCACGATCTGGCCCTGCCGGCTGACCGGCAGGCCCAGGCTGGCCAGCACCGCGGGCGCGGTGATGCCGGCGGCCCACACCGTCAGGTCGGCATCGATGGTCTTGCCGCTGGCGGTCAGCACGGCCTGCGGCGTGACTTCGGTCACGCGCTCGCTGGTGAAGACGTCGACATCCAGCTTCCGGAGCAGCTTGGCGGTCTCGGCCGAGACCCGCTCGGACAGCGCCGGCAGGATGCGCGGACCGGCCTCGATCACGTGGATGCGCACGTCACGGCGCGGATCGAGCCGATGCAGGCCATAGGCGCTGAGCACATGCGCGGTGTTGCGCAGCTCCGCCGACAGCTCGACGCCGGTGGCGCCGGCGCCGATGATGGCCACGTCCACGCGCGGCCGGCCGTCATCGCCGACGCGTGCGCGCCCGTTCTGGGCGCGCACGCAGGCGGCGATCAGCCGCTTGCGGAAGCGCTCAGCCTGGGCCACGGTGTCCAGCGCAATAGCGTGCTCGTCGGCGCCCGGCACGCCGAAGAAATGCGTGACGCAGCCGATCGCCAGCACCAGCGTGTCATACGGCAATTCACGCGCGGGCAGCAGCTCGGCGCCGTCCTGGTCGACGCAAGCCGATACCGAGATGGTCTTGCGGGCACGGTCGATGCCGGTCAGCTCGCCCTGCTGGAACTCGAAATGATGCCAGCGCGCCTGCGCCGCGTATTCGAGCTGGTGGGTGTTGGGATCCATGCTGCCGGCGGCGACTTCATGCAGCAGCGGTTTCCAGATATGGGTAGGCAGGCGGTCTACCAGCACCACCTGCGCCGCGCCCTTGCGGCCGAGCTTGTCGCCCAGCTTCGTTACCAGTTCCAGCCCCCCTGCTCCGCCGCCGACGACGACGATGCGGTGCGCTCTTGTTTCTGTCATGGTCTACCTGCTGCGTTTTTATAAATTCTTGCCTGAGGCGTTTACCACAGTCTGCTGCATTGCAGCATGGCTGGCAAGCGCCGCACGCTGACTCAGCAGTCGCTTCATTCGATACCACCACGCAGGGCAGCGAGCCGGCCGGGGCGTCGGCTCACCGGGAGGCCCCGGGGAAGCGTCAGTGCGCTTCTTCCCAGTTGGCGCCGCTGCCGACTTCGGCCACCAGCGGCACGCGCAGCTCGGCCACCGTGCACATCAGTTCGGGCAGGCGCGCCTTGACCAGCTCCAGCTCGTGCTCGGGCACTTCCAGCACCAGTTCATCGTGCACCTGCATGATCTGGCGGGTCTGCAGGCCGTCGCGTTCCAGCCAGTCCTGCACCGCGATCATCGACAGCTTGATCAGGTCGGCCGCGGTGCCCTGCATCGGCGCGTTGATGGCGGCGCGCTCGGCGGCCTGGCGGCGCGGACCGCTGCCCCCGTTGATATCGGGCAGCCACAGCCGGCGGCCGAACACGGTCTCGACATAGCCCTGCTCGCGCGCGGTCTGGCGCGTCTCTTCCATGTAGTGGGCCACGCCCGGATAGCGCATGAAGTAGCGGTCGATGTAGTGCCTGGCGGCCTCGCGCTCGATGCCCAGGTTGCTGGCCAGTCCGAACGCGCTCATGCCGTAGATCAGGCCGAAGTTGATCACCTTGGCGTAGCGGCGCTGCTCGCTGCTGACGGCGTCGCGCTCGACACCGAAGATCTCGGCGGCGGTGGCGCGGTGGATGTCCTCGCCGTTGGCAAAAGCGCGCAGCAGGTTCTCGTCGCCCGAGATATGGGCCATGATGCGCAGCTCGATCTGCGAATAGTCGGCCGACACGATCACGCTGCCCGGCTCGGCGATAAAGGCCTCGCGGATGCGGCGGCCTTCCTCGGTGCGCACCGGGATGTTCTGCAGGTTAGGCTCGGTCGACGCCAGCCGCCCGGTCACCGCGGTGGCCTGACCGTAGCTGGTGTGCACGCGTCCGGTCTGCGGGTTGACCATCTTCGGCAGCTTGTCGGTGTAGGTGGACTTGAGCTTGGACAGGCCGCGGTAATCCAGCAGCAGCTTGGGCAGCGGGTAGTCCTCGGCCAGCTTCTGCAGCACCTCTTCGTCGGTCGACGGCGCGCCGCTGGCGGTCTTCTTCACCACCGGCAGCTTCATCTGGTTGAACAGGATCTCGCCGATCTGCTTGGGCGAACCGAGGTTGAACGGCTGGCCCGCGGCCTCGTAGGCCGACTGCTCCAGCGCCAGCATGCGCTGGCCCAGCTCGGCGCTCTGCGCGGCCAGGCGTTCGGCATCGATCAGCACGCCGTTGCGCTCGACCTTCTGCAGCACCACCGAGACCGGCATCTCGATCTCTTCATAGACCCGGCGCAGCCCGGCCGCGGCCTCGACCTGCGGGAACATCCTGCGGTGCAAGCGCAGCGTGACGTCGGCATCCTCGGCGGCGTACTCGGTGGCGCGCGCGAGGTCGATCTGGTCGAAGCCGATCTGGCTCGCGCCCTTGCCGCACACCTCTTCATAGGTGATGGTCTTCAGGCTCAGCAGGCGCTCGGCCAGGCTGTCCATGCCGTGGTTGCGGTGCGAGGCCAGCACGTAGCTCTGCAGCATGGTGTCGTGTGCAATGCCGCGCAGCTTGATGCCGTGGTTGGCGAACACGTGGACATCGTACTTCAGGTTCTGGCCGAGCTTGGGGCGGCTGGCATCTTCCAGCCAGGCACGCATGCGTTCCAGCACGACCTCGCGCGCAAGCTGGCCGTGCTCGGGCAGGCCGGCCACGTCGGGGCCGCGGTGCGCCACCGGGATATAGCAGGCCTCGCCCGGCGCCGCCGACAGCGAGATGCCGACCAGCTGCGCCTGCATCGGATCCAGCGAGGTAGTCTCGGTATCGATCGCCACCAGCGGCGCGGACTCGATGCGCCGCAGCCAGTCTTCCAGCATGCCCGCGGTGGTGACGGTCTCGTAGCGGATCTCGGTGGGCGCCGCGTCCTCGGCCGGCGCCGCGCCGGCGTCCGTCGACGGTGCCGGCGCATCGAACAGGCCGCCCTGCGCGGGCGCGCTGGCCGCGGCGCGGGCGCGGGCCTGGGCGCGCGCATCGGGCAGGCTTTCGCCGGTGGCCTCGCGCAGCCAGGTCTTGAAGCCATAGCGCTGGAAGAACGCCACCAGCTGTTCCTTGTCCTCGCCGGTCTCGCGCAGCGCGTGGAAATCGGCGACGGACTTGCTCAGGTCGCAGTCGGTCTTGACCGTCACCAGGCGGCGCGCCATCGGCAGCCATTCCAGCGTGTTGCGCAGGTTCTCTCCGACCACGCCCTTGATGCCGGGCGCGGCCGCGATCACGCCGTCGAGCGAGCCATGCTCGGCCAGCCATTTGACCGCGGTCTTGGGGCCGACCTTGGGCACGCCCGGCACGTTGTCGACGGCATCGCCGATCAGCGACAGATAGTCGATGATGCGCTCCGGCGGCACGCCGAACTTGGCCACCACGCCGGCAGGATCGAGCACCTCACCGCTCATGGTATTGACCAGCGTGACCTGCTCGTTGACCAGCTGCGCCAGATCCTTGTCGCCGGTGGACACCACCGTGCGCACGCCCTGCTCCATGGCCTGGCGCGACAATGTGCCGATCACGTCGTCGGCCTCGACGCCGTCGACCACCACGATCGGCCAGCCCAGCGCGCGCACGGCCTCGTGGATCGGCTCGATCTGGCGCGCGAGGTCCTCGGGCATCGACGGGCGGTGTTCCTTGTACGCCGGATACATGTCGTCGCGGAAGGTCTTGCCCTTGGCGTCGAACACGCAGGCGCTATACTCTGCCGGGTAGTCGTTGCGCAACTTGCGCAGCATGTTGATCATGCCGTAGATTGCCCCTGTGGGCAGACCCTCCCCATTCCTCAGGTCCGGCAAAGCGTGATAAGCGCGATACAGATAGCTCGATCCATCGACGAGCAAGAGTGTTTTTGGACTATCCGACATTCCCATGGACTCAAAATTGACTGGTGCCGCTGCAGGCGGTGCCTCGACCGCCCCCCTTGCTGACCCGGATGTTGCTGATATCTCCGGCGATACCGTACAACCCCCGCCGGAGGCTGCCTCCGAGCACGCCGCGGCCATTGCCGCTGCGGCCGATGCCGCTGCCGCGGGCAACCCGCCTGAAGTTGCTGCTGAAAAGGCTGCTGAGGCGGCGGCGCGCGCCAATCCGCGCAAGATGATCCCCAGCCTGCGTGCGCTGGCCGACGAAGACCGCGCTACCGCAAAGAAGGCGCGCGCCTCGTGGCAAATGTTCACGATTATGGCAGAGTTCATCGAGGCCACCGAGTACCTGTCCGAGATCCGCCCGGCGGTGTCGATCTACGGCAGCGCGCGCCTGCGCGAGGACTCCCCGTACTACCAGCGCACCATCGAGATCGCGCGGCTGTTCTCCGACGCCGGCTTTGCCGTGATCTCCGGCGGCGGCCCCGGCATCATGGAAGCGGCCAACAAGGGCGCGCACGCGGGCAAGTCCGCCAGCGTCGGCCTGAACATCGAACTGCCGCACGAGCAGCAGGGCAATCCGTACCAGGACATTGCCATGCGCTTCCGCCACTTCTTCACGCGCAAGGTCACCTTCGTCAAGAATTCGGACGCCTTTATCGTGATGCCGGGCGGCTTCGGCACGCTCGACGAGCTGGCCGAGGTGCTGACGCTGGTGCAGACCGGCAAGTCGCGCTCGGTGCCGGTGATCATGTTCGGCAGCCGCTTCTGGAAGGGCCTGCTGGACTGGTTCCGCTTCACGCTGCTGCCGATGGGCCTGATCGCCGAGCACGACCTGGACCTGATGAAGATCGTCGACGAGCCGCACGAAGTGCTGGAAGCGGTCTACGACTACTACGAGCAGCGCGGCGGCGACAAGCCGATCCCGCCGAAGGAAGAGATGTTCTACTTGTAAGGCCACGGTCTGGTCGCGGAGTCACGGGCCCGCCGGGGTGCCGCGGCCACGCATGCGCCACCCAGGCCCGTGGCGCAGGTGCCCCCCGGGGCACGGCGGCGGCCTGTGCGGGACAGGAATTGCTAGAATGGAACCTGTCCGTCTGCCAAGCCCGGCGCCGCCGGGTTGCAGTCCAACCGCCGCATGCCGCGGCGCTGCGTGCCGCTTGCGCCGCAGCCCGCACAGGAGCACCTGATGACCTCCCCTTCTCCCGTCCGCCCGGTCCGGTCCACGCGCGCCCCCGCCGTGGCCGGCGAGCCTGAATCGCCTGCCAGGCGGCCCGTGTCCGGCCTGGCCGCGGCAGTGGCCGCCGCACTGGCGCTGGCGTCCGGCTGGGCCGTCGCGCAGGAAAGCAATGCGCTGACCCAGCAGGAACTGAACCAGATCAACAACCAGCCGATCGCCCCGGCCGCCAGGTCGCAGCTGAACCAGCCGCGCGAGCCGAGCTTCCAGCTGAACGAACGCGATGGCACCCAGGTGCGGGAATACCGCGACAAGGGACGCGCCACCGACATCCAGGTCAGGTCGGGCTTCGGCACCAGGTACGAGATGAGCAAGCCAGAAGACAGCTCGCCCAAGATCCGCGAGCATGACGTCAATCGCGTGCCTTCGGTCAACCTGAAGTTCTGAACCCGCTTGCCCACGGCCTGGCCTGAACGCCAGGCCGCGCCGGCCCTCCGGCAGTCATGCCGCGGCGGCGGCCCGGACTTTGTCCGGAACTGGCGCCCGCCGCTTTCCGATTCGCATCACACAACGAGTATGGCCGTATTTACCACGGTCTCGCAGGACGAGATCGCACGCTGGCTGCTGGATTTCGACCTTGGCGAAGTGCGCGAGCTGCGCGGCATCGCCTCGGGCATCGAGAACAGCAATTTCTTCCTCACCATGGAGCACGAGGGCCAGACGCGCCAGTACGTGCTGACCATCTTCGAGCGGCTGTCGTTCGCGCAGCTGCCCTATTACCTGCACCTGATGGCGCATCTGGCCGAGCGCGGCATCCGCGTGCCCGCGCCGATCCCGGCGCGCGACGGCGAGATCCTGCGCCCGCTCAAGGGCAAGCCCGCCACCATCGTCACGCGCCTGCCCGGCGCGTCGCAGCTTGCGCCCGACGCGCAGCACTGCGCCGAAGTCGGCGACATGCTGGCGCGCATGCACCTGGCCGGCGCCGATTACCCGCGCCGCCAGCCCAACCTGCGCAGCTTGCCGTGGTGGCAGCAGACCGAGCGCGAGATCCTGCCCTTCCTCGATGCCGGCCAGCGCACGCTGCTGCAACGGGAAATCGCTCACCAGGCGGCGTTCTTCGCCAGCGCGGCGTACGCCAGCCTGGGCGAAGGCCCGTGCCACTGCGACCTGTTCCGCGACAATGCGCTGTTCGAGGAAGACGCCAGCGGCCGCCACCGGCTGGGCGGCTTCTTCGACTTCTACTTCGCCGGCAACGACAAGTGGCTGTTCGATGTGGCGGTCACCGTCAACGACTGGTGCATCGACCTGGCCACCGGCGAACTCGACCCCGCGCGCGCGCAGGCGCTGCTGCGGGCTTATCATGCGGTCAGGCCGCTGACCGAGACCGAGGCCGCGCACTGGCAGGACATGCTGCGCGCGGGCGCGCTGCGCTTCTGGGTGTCGCGACTGTGGGACTTCTACCTGCCGCGCGAGGCCGATATGCTGCAGCCGCACGATCCCACCCATTTCGAACGCATCCTGCGCCGGCGCCTGGACGCACAACCCGCGAACCCCGAGAGCGCCCCGCTCCCCTGGATCTGACCCGTATGCAACTACTGGAAGTCCCTGCCAAGGAAGGCTACACCTGGTTCCGCCAGGGCATCTGGCTGTTCCGCAAGAACCCGCTGACCTTCCTGATGCTGCTGTTCGTCTACCTGATCGCCGCGCAGCTGGCCATCGTGGTGCCGCTGGTCGGCATCATCGCGCTGCTGGTGGTCACGCCAGGCCTGTCGGTCGGCGTGATGACCGCCTGCCGCGACGTGATCCAGAACAAGCGGGTGCTGCCCACCGTGCTGCTGGCGGGCTTCCGCGCCAACGGCAAGGAAGCCACGCGCAACCTGCTGGTGCTTGGCGGCATCTATGCCGGGCTGGTGTTCATTCTTGGGCTGATCGCCGGCGCGGTGGTCGACATGAGCGCGCTGGTGCCGATCGTGCTGAAGGAAGAGGCGCCGACCGCCGAGGCGGTGCGCCAGTTGTACTACGCCATGCTGATCGGCGCGCTGCTGTACACGCCGATTGCAATGATGTTCTGGTTCGCGCCGCTGCTGGCGGCGTGGCACGGCGTGCCGCCGGTCAAGGCGCTGTTCTTCAGCTGGACCGCATGCTGGCGCAACCGCGGCGCGTTCTTCACCTACGCGGTGCTGTTCGCGATGCTGCTGGTGGCGATCCCGTTCTTCCTGGAGGCGGTGTTCAGCGCCTTCGGCGCCGAGACAGTGCTGTCCTTCCTGGTCACGCCGTATTCGCTGCTGATGCTGGCGATCTTGTACTGCTCGTTCTATGCGACGTACCGCGGCTGCTTCAACGTGACCCCGCCGGGGGTCGAGCCGGCAGCGCCGGCTACGCCGGGCGTCTGACCACAGGAGTTCGCCACCCTATTGTTTGCTCCCTCTCCCGCAAGCGGGAGAGGGAGCAAACCAGCGGCACGCGAGACCGCGCTCGCTACCTCAATCAATCGCGTCCAGCTTCGCCACCGACAGCGCCAGCCACTTGGCGCCATGGCGCTTGAAGTTGATATTGGCGCGCGCATCGGCGCCCTCGCCTTCCAGCGCGGTGATCACGCCTTCGCCGAACTTGTTGTGGAAGACTGACTGGCCGACGCGGAAGCCGGTGCCGGCCTCGCGCCTGGCGTCGGCATAGCCGTTGCCGTTGTCCATGCCGCCGGTGGGTTTGGTGCCGGTATAGGGCACGTCCTCCGGCTTGCGGAACCAGTCGCGGCCCCAGGCATTGTCGCGTTCCTGGCGGCGCACGCCGCCGTAGCTCTGCGCCGGCGGGATCAGCCACTTGAGCGAGGTCTCGGGCAGTTCCTCGAAGAAGCGCGAGCGCACGTGGTAGCGGGTCTGGCCGTGCAGCATGCGGCTTTGCGCGAACGACATGTAGAGCCGCTTGCGCGCGCGCGTGATCGCCACGTACATCAGCCGGCGCTCTTCCTCCAGGCCATCGGGGTCCATCATGCTGTTCTCGTGCGGGAACAGCCCTTCCTCCAGCCCGCTGATGAAGACCACGTCGAACTCCAGCCCCTTGGCCGCGTGCACGGTCATCATCTGCACCGCGTCCTGGCCGGCCTGGGCCTGGTTGTCGCCGGCCTCGAGCGAGGCGTGGGTCAGGAACGCGACCAGCGGCGTCATCACCACCGGCAGCGCCTCGGGATCGAGCAGCTGCTGGGACTGGTCGCCGTCGGCCAGCGCCGGGGTGGCGGGGCCGCGGTCGGCGGGGATCACCGCGGCCAGCGCTTCCAGGCCGTAGCCCTCCTCGACCACGAACGCCTGCGCCGCGGTCACCAGTTCCTGCAAGTTCTCGATGCGGTCCTGGCCCTCTTTCTCGCCCTGGTAATGCGTGATCAGGCCGCTGTGGTTGATGACGTATTCGACGGTCTCGGCCAGCGTCAGGCGGCGCGTGTCCGCGCGCATCTGGTCGATCAGCCGCGTAAACGCGGCCAGCTTGCTGCCGGCCGCGCCGGGCACGTAGGCCACTGCCTCGGCCAGCGCGCAGTCATACTGGCGCGCCATGTCCTGCAGCACTTCGAGCGAACGCGCGCCAATGCCGCGCGCCGGGAAGTTGACCACGCGGCCGAAGGCGGCGTCGTTGCGCGGGTTCTCCAGCAGTTGCAGGTAGGCCAGCGCGTGCTTGATTTCGGCACGCTCGAAGAAGCGCAGGCCGCCGTAGACGCGGTACGGGATGCCGGCCGAGAACAACGCATGCTCGATCACGCGCGACTGCGCGTTGCTGCGGTACAGGATCGCGATTTCGGCGCGGCTGGCGCCCTGCGCGATCTGGTCGCGGATTTCCTCGATGATCCAGGCGGCTTCCTGGCCGTCGGAGCCGCCCTGGAACACGCGCACCGGCTCGCCGTGGCCGGCGTCGGTGCGCAGGTTCTTGCCGAGGCGGCGCGCGTTGTGCGAGATCAGGTGGTTGGCCGAATCGAGGATATGCCCGTGCGAGCGGTAGTTCTGCTCCAGCTTGATCATCCGGCGCACGCGGAACTCGTGCTCGAAGTCGCGCATGTTGCCGACATTGGCGCCGCGGAAGGCGTAGATGCTCTGGTCGTCGTCGCCTACCGCGAAGACCGCGGCGGGGTTCTGCGTGCCGTAGCCGGCCAGCAGCTTGAGCCACTGGTACTGCAGCACGTTGGTGTCCTGGAACTCGTCGACCAGCACATGGCGGAAGCGGTGCTGGTAGTGCTGGCGAATGGCGTCGTTGTAGCGCAGCAGCTCGTAGCAGCGCAGCAGCAGCTCGGCGAAGTCGACCACGCCCTCGCGCTGGCACTGCATGTCATAGGCGGCGTAGAGGTCGACGAAGCGCTTGTTGAAATCGTCGTTGGCCTCGACGTCGGCCGGGCGCAGGCCCTGCTCCTTGGCGTTGTTGATGAAGTACTGCAGGTTCTTGGCCGGGTACTTCTCGTCGTCGACGTTGAGCGACTTGAGCAGCCGCTTCAGCGCCGACAGCTGGTCCTGGCTGTCGAGGATGGCAAAGGTCTGCGGCAGCCCGGCGTCGCGGAAATGCGCGCGCAGCATGCGGTTGCACAGGCCGTGGAAGGTGCCGATCCACATGCCGCGGGTATTGATCGGCAGCATCGACTGCAGCCGTGTCTGCATCTCCTTGGCGGCCTTGTTGGTGAAGGTTACCGCCAGGATGCCCGCGGGCGAGACATGGCCGTTCTGGATCAGCCACGCGATGCGCGTGGTCAGCACGCGGGTCTTGCCGCTGCCCGCGCCCGCCAGGATCAGCGCCGGTTCGTCGGGCAGGGTGACGGCGGCTAGTTGTTCGGCGTTCAGGTTGGCGAGCAGGTCGGACATCGGAGGGGCCTAGTGGAATCGCCGCAATTATACCGGGGGGCCCTGTTCCACAAGTCACATCCGGCTCGCCGCCGAAGCGTGCCCGTTAGCGCGCGGGCGGGCGGCCGCCGCCACGAAATAGGCACCGGCGGCCCGCCCCCGTATAATTTGACGTTTCACTGGCGCCAGGCCGGCCGACGCAGGCCGCCAGCGACCGCCAGGCGCAGGGCACCGCACCTGCCACGCACCCAGACGCCAACCTCGACATCCCAGCATGACCGCCCAAGACCAATCGCTTGCCAAGAGCTTCGAACCCGCCGCCATCGAGGCGAAATGGGGCCCCGAGTGGGAGAAGCGCGGCATCGCCAAGCCGACCTTCGATCCCGCCCGCCCGGACTTCGCGATTCAGCTGCCGCCGCCTAATGTGACCGGCACGCTGCACATGGGCCATGCCTTCAACCAGACCATCATGGATGGCCTGGCACGCCATGCGCGCATGCTGGGCGCCAACACGCTGTGGGTGCCGGGCACCGACCACGCCGGCATCGCCACCCAGATCGTGGTGGAGCGCCAGCTCGAGGGCCAGGGCGTGTCGCGCCATGACCTCGGCCGCGAGAAGTTCACCGAGAAAGTGTGGGCCTGGAAGGAAGAATCGGGCTCGACCATCACCCGCCAGGTGCGGCGCATGGGCGCGTCGATCGACTGGAGCCGCGAGTACTTCACCATGTCGCCCGAGATGTCGAAGGCGGTCACCGAGGTGTTCGTGCGGCTGTACGAGCAGGGCCTGATCTACCGCGGCAAGCGCCTGGTCAACTGGGACCCGGTGCTGGGCACCGCGGTGTCGGACCTGGAAGTCGACAGCGTCGAGGAAGAAGGCTCGCTGTGGCATATCCGCTATCCGCTGGTCGAGGCTGACGCCAAGGGCGGCCTGACCCACCTGACCGTGGCCACCACGCGTCCCGAGACCATGCTGGGCGACGTCGCGGTGATGGTGCATCCGGAAGACGAGCGCTACGCGCACCTGATCGGCAAGTCGGTGCACCTGCCGCTGACCGGGCGCCAGATCCCGGTGATCGCCGACGAATACGTCGACCGCGAGTTCGGCACCGGCGTGGTCAAGGTGACGCCGGGCCACGACTTCAACGACTATGCGGTGGGCCTGCGCCACAACCTGCCGCAGTTGTCGATCCTGACGCTCGACGCGAAGATCGTTGCCGACGCCCCTGCCGCCTATGCCGGCCTGGACCGGTTCGACGCGCGCAAGGCCATCG
Source organism: Cupriavidus nantongensis (assembly GCF_041726985.1). GTDB lineage: Bacteria > Pseudomonadota > Gammaproteobacteria > Burkholderiales > Burkholderiaceae > Cupriavidus > Cupriavidus nantongensis_A. Next base: position 2,448,442 of record NZ_CP168303.1, read on the forward strand.
TCGACGATCTCGACAAGCAGGGCCTGCTGGAAGACGTCAAGAAGCACAAGCTGATGACCCCGCGCAGCGAGCGCACCGGCAGCGCGATCGAGCCGATGCTGACCGACCAGTGGTTCGTCGCCATGAGCAAGCCGGCGCCGGAAGGCACCTTCTACCCGGGCCGTTCGATCGCCGAGGTTGCGCTCGAGGCCGTGCAGAGCGGCGAGATCAAGCTGGTGCCGGAGAACTGGATCAGCACCTACAACCAGTGGCTGGGCAATATCCAGGACTGGTGCATCTCCCGCCAGCTGTGGTGGGGCCACCAGATTCCCGCATGGTATGACGATGCCGGCAACTGCTTCGTCGGCCGCACCGAAGAGGAAGCGCTTGCCAAGGCGAAGGCCGCCGGCAGCACCGGCGCGCTGCGCCGCGAGGAAGACGTGCTCGACACCTGGTTCTCGTCGGCGCTGGTGCCTTTCTCCTCGCTGGGCTGGCCCGAGGAAACGCCTGAACTGAAGCACTTCCTGCCGTCGTCGGTGCTGGTCACCGGCTACGACATCATCTTCTTCTGGGTGGCGCGCATGGTCATGATGACCAAGCACTTCACCGGCAAGGTGCCCTTCCACACCGTCTACGTGCACGGCCTGGTGCGCGATTCGGAAGGCAAGAAGATGAGCAAGTCCGAGGGCAACACGCTCGACCCGGTCGACCTGATCGACGGCATCGACCTCGACACGCTGCTGAAGAAGCGCACCACCGGCCTGCGCCGTCCCAAGGACGCGCCCAAGATCGAGAAGAAGACGAAGAAGGAATTCCCCGACGGCATTCCGGCCTTCGGCGCCGACGCGCTGCGCTTCACCTTTGCCTCGCTGGCCACGCTCGGGCGCAACATCAACTTCGATACCGGCCGCTGCGAGGGCTACCGCAACTTCTGCAACAAGCTGTGGAACGCCACCCGCTTCGTGCTGATGAACACCGAGGGCCATGACTGCGGCATGGGCCCGTGCAACAACGATTGCGGCCCTGACGGCTACCTCGATTTCTCGCAGGCGGACCGCTGGATCGTGTCGCTGCTGCAGCGCGTGGAGGCCGACGTCGAAAAGGGCTTTGCCGAATACCGCTTCGACAATATCGCCAACGCCATCTACAAGTTCGTCTGGGACGAGTACTGCGACTGGTACCTGGAACTGGCCAAGGTGCAGATCCAGAACGGCACCGAGGCCCAGCAGCGCGCCACCCGCCGCACCCTGCTGCGCGTGCTCGAGACCGTGCTGCGCCTGGCGCACCCCATCATCCCGTTCATCACCGAGGAACTGTGGCAGAAGGTCGCGCCGCTTGCCGGCCGCACCAGCGGCGATGGTGCGGAAACCATCGCATTGCAGCCATATCCGCTGCCCGCGGTCGCCAAGATCGACGAAAATGCCGAACAGTGGGTCGCGCGCCTGAAGGAGGTGATCGACGCCTGCCGGAACCTGCGCGGCGAAATGAACATCTCGCCGGCACAGCGCATCCCGCTGTATGCGCAGGGCGACAGCGCCTTCCTGAAGGCGGCGAGCGCACATATCCAGGCGCTGGCGAAACTTTCGGAGGTGCGCGTCTTCGAAGATGAGGCCACCCTGCAAGCGGAGGGCGCCGGTGCGCCGGTCGCCATTGCCGGGGGCAACCACCTGCTGCTGAAGATCGAGATCGATGTCGCCGCCGAGCGCGCGCGCCTGTCGAAGGAAGTCGAACGCATCGGTGGCGAAATCGGCAAGTGCCGCGCCAAGCTGTCGAACGAGAGCTTTGTCGCCAAGGCACCGCCCGCGGTGGTGGCGCAAGAGACGCAGCGCCTGTCCGATTTCGAGCAGACGCTGGCCAAGCTGCAGGGCCAGCTGCAGCGGCTGCCGGCCTGACCCCAGGGTCAGTCAGGCGGCCTGCATCACGCCCCTGCCGGCCGGGGGTTCTGTGCGGCATCGTCGGACAGAACCGGACAGACGGCGCCCACGCTGGCTGGCAGGGTTATGGACTGGAATCTGAGAGGTACACCTGATATGGAAAATCGCGTCACCAAGGCTGTGTTCCCGGTTGCGGGCCTGGGCACCCGCTTCCTGCCAGCCACCAAGGCCAGCCCCAAGGAAATGCTTCCGGTGGTGGACAAGCCGCTGATCCAGTATGCCGTGGAAGAAGCCATGGCCGCCGGCATTACCGAGATGATCTTTGTGACCGGCCGCTCCAAGCGCGCCATCGAGGACCATTTCGACAAGGCCTTCGAACTGGAAGTGGAGCTCGAGGCCAAGAACAAGCAGGCGCTGCTGGACGTGGTGCGTTCGATCAAGCCGGCCAACGTCGAGTGCTACTACGTGCGCCAGCCCGAGGCGCTGGGCCTGGGCCATGCGGTGCTGTGCGCGGCCAAGCTGGTGGGCGATACCCCGTTCGCGGTGATGCTGGCCGATGACCTGATCGACGGCAACCCGCCGGTGATGAAGCAGATGGTGGATGCCTTCAACCACTACAACTGCTCGGTGCTGGGCGTCGAGGAAATCACGCCCGAGCAGAGCCGCTCCTACGGCGTGATCGATGGCCGCGAATGGGACGACGACGTGATCAAGGTCTCGGGCATCGTCGAGAAGCCGGCGCCGGAAGACGCGCCGTCCAACCTCGGCGTAGTCGGGCGCTACATCCTGACGCCGCGCATCTTCGACCACCTGCGCGAGCTCAAGCCCGGTGCCGGCGGCGAGCTGCAGCTGACCGACGCGATCCAGTCGCTGCTCGGCCAGGAACAGGTGCTGGCGTACCGCTACCAGGGCCGCCGCTATGACTGCGGCAGCAAGCTCGGCTACCTGAAGGCGACCGTCGAGTTCGCGCTGAAGCACCCCGAAGTGGGCACCGATTTCAGCGCCTACCTGGAATCGCGCGAACACCTGAACGGCCTGGGCCGCTGAGTTCGCCGTCCCTCGCACGAAGAAAAAGCCGCTTTCGAGCGGCTTTTTCTTTACCGTCGTTCCCGCGCAGGCGGGAACCCAGTGGCTTTCAAAGACGCTGGATTCCCGCCTGCGCGGGAATGACAAGAAGAGTAATCGGATCGCTACGCAAACTCAGCGCCGGCGCATGTAGAACACGAACACCTTGTCGACTTCCGAATGCGACAGCAGCTCGTTGCCGGTCTGCTTGGCAAAGGCCTGGAAATCTCGCGTGGCGCCGGGATCGGTGGCCAGCACCTTGAGCACGTCACCGCTGGCCATGTCGGCCAGGGCCTTCTTGGTGCGCAGGATCGGCAGCGGGCAGTTCAGGCCGCGCGCGTCCACTTCTTTCTGGAACTCCATTCGTCTCTTCCTCTGATGCTTGGGGGCTGGAGGCCGGCTGAAAAACCGGCCTTACCAGCGGTATTGTAGCGAAGCCCCGAGCTGGCTGAAGTCATGGGGGCGGCGCGGATCCGGAATGTCGGCCCCGGTCTGTCGGTCGAAGAAGCGCACCGCGTAGCCGCGCGCGGCAAGCCAGTCGGCGACCGCGAAGCCGGTTCCGGCCGACCACACGCGCACGTCCTCGGGCGCCACCAGCTTGTATTCGGCCAGCTCCTCGGACAATTCGACGGTGCCGGTCGCCTTGACGTGATAGGCGATGATCAGCTCGTTCTTGCGCATGAACTCGTAGACACCGATCAGCGCGACCGACTCGGTATCGAGGTTGGTCTCCTCCTTCAGCTCGCGCGCCACGCCCAGCTCGGGCGGCTCGTCGCGCTCCAGGAAGCCGGTCACCAGCGCAAACATCTTCTCCGGCCACGCGGCGTTGCGCGCCAGCAGCAGCTTGTCCTGGTACTCCACCACCGCCGCCAGCACCGGCAGCGGATTGTTCCAGTGCACGAAGCCGCAGTCCTGCTGCACGCAGGCGTGGCGTTCGCGCCCGGACAGCGGCAGCACCTCGAGCGGCGCGCCGCACTGCGGGCAGAATCGGTAGGTCATGGGGGCTCCTGTATCTCGTCGTTATCTGTATGAGGATGGCGGGATGCGGCCCCGCTACGCGCCGCAGGCAACGCGCATGTCCGCGGCCAGCGCCTCCACGGTCTGCGGCTGCAGGTCCCACGAACACATGAAACGGCAGCCGCCCGCACCGATAAAGGTATAGAAGCGCCAGCCCTTTGCGCGCAGCGCCTCGATCGCCGGCAGCGGCAGCTCGGCGAAGACCGCATTGGATTGGGTCGGGAACATGATGCGCACGCCCGGGATCTCGCGGATGCGCTGCTGCAGCAGTTGCGCCATCGCATTGGCATGGCGCGCGTTGGCAAGCCACACGTCGTTCTCGAGCAAACCCAGCCACGGCGCCGAGATAAAGCGCATCTTCGACGCCAGCTGTCCGGCCTGCTTGACGCGGTAGGCAAAGTCCTCGGCCAGGCGACGGTCGAAGAACACCACCGCCTCGCCCACCGGCAGCCCGTTCTTGGTGCCGCCGAAGCACAGCACGTCGACGCCCGCGCGCCAGGTGATCTCGGAAGGATGCACGCCCAGCGACGCCACCGCGTTGGCAAAGCGCGCGCCGTCCATATGCACGCGCAGCTGCCGGCGCTTGGCGATGGCGGCGATGGCGCGCACCTCTTCGACGCTGTAGACGGTGCCGACTTCGGTCGACTGCGTCAGCGACACCACCTTGGGCTTGGGGTAATGGATGTCGGCGCGGCGCGTGACCAGCGCCTCGACCGCATCGGGCGTGAGCTTGCCGTGCTCGCCCGGCGCGGTCAGCAGCTTGGAACCGTTGGAGAAGAATTCCGGCCCGCCGCATTCGTCCGTCTCGATATGCGCCAGTTCGTGGCAGATCACCGAGTGGTACGACTGGCACAGCGCCGACAGCGCCAGCGAGTTGGCCGCGGTGCCGTTGAACACGAAGAACACTTCGCAATCGGTCTGGAACAGGTCGCGGATGCGGTCGCAGACCTTCTGCGTCCAGCTGTCGTCGCCATAGGCCTGCTCATGGCCGCTGCCGTTGGCTTCCAGGAAATACTTGAGCGATTCCGGGCAGAAGCCGGCGTAGTTGTCGGAGGCGAAGTGCTGCATGGTGTTCAGTGTGGAGCGGCCCGGCGCCTTACTTCTTGTCGGCCCACAGCTCGCCGCCGGTGGCCCAGTTCTCGCGCTTGATGTCGGTGATGATGATGTCGACCGCCGACGGCGAGCAGCCCAGCGTTTCGCAGCTGACGCGGGTCACTTCCTCGACAAACTTGCGCTTCTGCTCGATGGTGCGGCCTTCAAACATTTCGACGTGGAAAGTCGGCATACATTGCTCCTGTGCTTGATTGATTGTTGTGGTCCGGGCGGAAAAATTCTTCCCCTCAGTCCCGGTAGGAAGGATCGATTCTATCCAGTTTGCGCAGCAGCGCGGGCCATTCCAGCACGCCCTCGACCGCGCCGTCGTCATGGAGCTGCGCTGAGGTCTTGTCCGCCACGGCGGCATCGGGCTGCACCAGCGCGCCGCCGGCCTGCGCCGCGATCTGGACTTCGCAGGCCTTGATCAGCGTCGCCATCAGCACATAGGCCTCGGCCACGGTGCGGCCCACCGTCAGCGTGCCGTGGTTGCGCAACAGCATGGCCGGATGCGTGCCCAGCGATGCGGTCAGCCGCGCCCCCTCGGCCGGGGTGAAGGCCAGGCCCTCGTAGTCGTGGTAGGCGATGCGGCCATGGAAACGCATGGCATGCTGCGACAGCGGCAGCAGCCCCGCCGCCTGCGCCGACACCGCGATGCCCGCGGTGTTATGCAGGTGCATCACGCACATCGCGTCGGCACGCGCGGCATGCACCGCGGCGTGCAGCGCGAAGCCGGTCACGTTGACCGGATGCACGGTGTCGCCGACGACCTCGCCCCGCCCGTTGATCTTGACCAGGTCGCCGGCGCGGATCTCGTCGAAGGCAAAGCCGAACGGGTTGATCAGGAAGTGATCCGGCTCGCCCGGCACCGTGGCCGAGATATGGGTGTAGATCAGGTCATCCCAGCCCTCGCGCGCGGCCAGGCGATAGGCCGCGGCCAGGTCGACGCGCACGCGCTGCTCCTCGGCTGAGACGGGATGGGAAGCGCCCGCGGCGCGCGCGGGCTGCAAGGCAAAAGACATGGGGTCGCTCCTGCGCCGCCCGGTCTGGCGTGCCGGGTACGGCCCGGCCTTCTGTGCCGCGCCGCTGGACCGCGATGCCGGTGACCCGGCCGCAATCCCTCGCGCGGCGCGCCGGACGGCAAAGGCGATACTTTAGCGCACCTTGGCGGCCGGGCTCGGGCCGCTGCCTGCCGACTCCCCGGCCGCCGGCAGCGGCCACGCGTGGCGCATCCAGGCGAATACCAGCGCGCCCAGCGCCAGTGCCGCCGCGGCGCACGCCAGCGAACCGGCGAAGCCGCCGCTGCGCGCCACCAGCGCGGTCGCCAGCGGCGGGCCGGCGATCTGGCCGAGGCCGTAGGACGCGGTCATCAGGCCCATCAGCCGCGGTGCCTGCGGCCCCCACAGCCGCCGCGCCTCGCGCATCGCGAACGCCACCAGCGCGGTGAACGGCAACCCCGCCAGCAGGCTGCTGAGGGCAAAACCGGCGACGCTCGGCGACACCACCGCGAGCGCCACGCCCAGCGCCTGCATGCCGTACAGCAGCGCCAGCAGCTTGCGATTGTCGTGCCCCATGCTGACGCGCGTCGCCAGGAACGCGCCCACTGCCACGCCCGCGCCGAAGATCGGCCAGAACAGGTCGGCCCACACCGTGCCGGGCAGCGCCTGGCGCGCGATCACCGGCAGGAAGGTCGCGGTGATGATGTAGCCGAAGCCGGCCAGGCCGTAGGCCAGCGTCAGCATCCAGGCCTCGGCATCGAGCCGTGCCGTGCCGGTATCGATATCGGCCCCGGCCTCCCCCGCAGACGGCACCGCTGCCGTCACCGCGGCCGGCGCGATGAAAATGCGCCAGACCGCCGCCACCAGCACCACCGCCAGCGCGGTGAAGGCCAGCCAGCCATGGTCCGCATGCCAGCCCGCGCCGACCATGCCGGATACGCCCAGCCCGGTGACCACGATGCCCAGGCCGGGGCCGCAGAAGATCAGCCCGGCCAGCTCCGGCCGGCCCAGCTCGGCCAGCCGCTGCAGGCACCAGGCGGCGGTGTAGACCATCGCCAAGGCGCTGGCCACGCCCGCGGCCGCGCGCCACAGCGACCACGCCGGCATGCCGCCCGGCAAGGCCATGCCCAGCGTCAGCAGCACCGTGGCCACCAGGCCCCAGCGCACCATGCGCGCCGCATCGGGCTGGATAAACATGCACACCGCGGCGCCGACGAAGTAACCGATGTAGTTCACCGTCGCCAGCCAGCCGCCCTGGTCCAGCGTGACCGTGCCGTCATGCAACATCATCGGCAGCAACGGGGTGAAGGCGAAGCGGCCGATGCCCATCGCCACCGCCAGCGACACCAGCCCGGCCAGCGCCACCGCGAGCGGGCCGGCCTCTCGGCGTGGCGCGGCGGCCGCCACGCGCGGGGCGGGGTGTTCGGGCTCGAGGGGGCGGGGGGTCGGCATGAGCAATGGACGGTGGTGGCAGCGGTTGCGCTGCGATTTCTGTATGCTACGCTGCCATAAGCATCTTGAAACATGAATTATCAAGATGCCAGCCATTCTGAAATCTGATGAAAAACTGTGGGGCCGGGCCATGGATCTTGCCGCGCTTGAAATTTTCCGCGCCGTCGTCGAAGCCGGCGGCGTCACCCGCGCGGCCGAGCGGCTGCACCGGGTGCAGTCCAATGTCACCACCCGCATCCGCCAGCTCGAGCAGTCGCTGGGGGTCGAGCTGTTCGTGCGCGACGGCCGCCGCATGGTGTTGACGCCGTCGGGGCAGACCCTGTTCGACTACGCCTGCCGCATCCTGACGCTGACCGAAGAGGCGCGCCACGCGGTGTTGCCGGCCCGTCCGCACGGCCGGCTGCGCATTGCCTCGATGGAAAGCACCGCCGCCAGCCGCCTGCCCCAGGTGCTGGCCGCGTATCACCAGGCCTGGCCCGAGGTGCAGCTGGAACTGGTGACGCTGGCGACGCGGCAGGCGTTCGACGCGCTGGCGCGCTTCGAGGTCGACTGCGCCTTTGTCGCCGAGCCACTGGCCGACCCGGCGCTGCGCGCGGCGCCGGTGTTCGAGGAGGAGCTGGTGGTGATCACGCGCGAGCACCATCGCCCGGTGCGCGGCGCGGCAGACCTGGAGGTGCCGACGCTGCTGGCGTTCGAGCCGGGCTGCAACTATCGCGCGCGGCTCGAGACCTGGTACGGCAGCGGCCCCGCGCCCACGCCGCGCGTGCTGCAGCTCAGCTCCTACCATGCCATCGTCGCCTGCGTCGCGGCCGGCATCGGCGCGGCAATCGTGCCGCGCTCGGTGCTGGGCCTGTATCGCGACCTGCCCGCCATCCGGCAGCACAGCCTGGGCGCCGCGGGCCGAGTGCGCACGCTGCTGGCGTGGCACCCGTCGATGGCCAGCGCCGCGCTGCATGCGCTGGTCGAGGCCCTGCCCGAACTCACGCCCGCACCGCCCGGCTCGGCCGGGCCTGAACTGGCGGCGGCCTGAGCGCGCTGGCCTGCGCGGCGCGTGCAAGATGTGCCCGGTGGCCTACACTTGAAGTGGCGCCACCACGGCACCTTGCCTGCCCTGCTCCTGCCATGAACCCTGCCTCCGCGTTGCTGCGGGCTTTCCGGCTGCTGTCCAGCCTGGCGCTGGCATGCTGCGCGCTTGCCTTCGGCGGCAGCGGCGCCGCGGCCCCGCCGGCTGGCACGGCCACCGCCACCGCGCCGGTGTACGTGATCCCGCTGAAAGGTGCGGTCAGCCCGGCCAGCGCCAGCTTTATCCTGCGCGGCATGGCGCGCGCCCGCGAAGCCGGCGCGCAGCTGGTGGTGCTGGAAATGGACACGCCCGGCGGGCTGGATGCGTCGATGCGCGACATCATCCAGGCGATCCTGGCCTCGCCGGTGCCGGTGGCCAGCTATGTCTCTCCCGGCGGCGCGCGCGCGGCCAGCGCCGGCACCTACATTCTCTACGCCAGCCACCTCGCGGCGATGGCACCGGGCACCAACCTGGGCGCGGCGACGCCGGTGCAGGTCGGCATCGGCGGCCCGCAGAAACCCGACGCCCTGCCCGGCGCCAGCCCCGCCTCGGCACCCGCCAGCGCGCCCGCCAGCGGCGACGCCATGGCGCGCAAGCAGCTGCACGACGCCTCGGCCTATATCCGCGGCCTGGCGCAGCTGCGCGGGCGCAACGCCGAATGGGCCGAGCGCGCGGTGCGCGAATCGGTCAGCCTGTCGGCCGACGAAGCGCTGGCGCAGCGCGTGATCGATGTGGTCGCGGCCGACCTGCCGGCGCTGCTGCGCCAGCTCGACGGGCGCAAGCTGACCACCGCCGGCGGCAAGGCCAGCACGCTGCAGACCCGCAACGCCCCTTCGGTGACGCTGGAGCCGGACTGGCGCAACCGCTTCCTGGCCGTGATCACCGAGCCCAGCGTGGCGCTGTTGCTGATGATGATCGGCATCTACGCGCTGATCTTCGAGTTTTCCACGCCGGGCATGGTGGTGCCCGGCATCGTCGGCGCGATCTGCCTGCTGCTGGCGCTGTTCGCGCTGCACATGCTGCCGGTCAACTACGCCGGGCTGGCGCTGGTGGCGCTGGGCATCGGCTGCATGGTGGCGGAGCTGTTCCTGCCTACCTTCGGCGCGCTGGGGGTCGGCGGCATCATCGCCTTCGCCTTCGGCGCGGTGATGCTGATCGACACCGACGTGCCGGGCTTCGGCGTGCCGCTGCCGATGGTGGCGGCGATGTCGGCGCTGTCGGCGGTGTTCGTGTTCGGCATGTCGGCGATGCTGGTGCGCTCGCGCAAGCGGCCGGTGGTCAGCGGCGCCGACACCCTGGTCGGCAGCCGCGGCGAGCTGCTCGACGACCTGCGCGAGGAAGGCTGGGCCAGCGTGCGCGGCGAGACCTGGCGCGTGCGCAGCGCCACGCCGCTGGCGCGCGGCACGCCGGTGCTGGTCACGGGACGCAGTGGCCTGGTGCTCGAAGTCATCGCCGCCGGCAGTGCGCCGGCCTCCTCTTCCCAACCGACCCCCGACAAGGGAGCCTGACCATGGCCTACGGATTCAGCTTCGGCGGTGTGATCTTCCTTCTGGCACTGCTGGTGATCACCTCGTTCCGCGTGCTGCGCGAATACGAACGCGGTGTGGTGTTCATGCTCGGACGGTTCTGGAAGGTCAAGGGCCCGGGACTGGTGCTGCTGATCCCGGCGGTACAGCAGATGGTCCGGGTCGACCTGCGCACGGTGGTGATGGATGTGCCGCCGCAGGACGTGATCTCGCGCGACAACGTCTCGGTCAAGGTCAATGCGGTGGTGTACTTCCGCGTGGTCGATCCCGAACTGGCCATCATCCAGGTGGCGAACTTCCTCGAGGCCACCAGCCAGCTGGCGCAGACCACGCTGCGCTCGGTGCTGGGCAAGCACGAGCTCGACGAGATGCTGGCCGAGCGCGAAAAGCTCAACCTCGACATCCAGCAGGCGCTCGACGCGCAGACCGACGGCTGGGGCATCAAGGTCTCCAACGTCGAGATCAAGCATGTCGACCTGAACGAAACCATGATCCGCGCCATCGCCCGCCAGGCCGAGGCCGAACGCGAGCGGCGCGCCAAGGTGATCCATGCCGAAGGCGAATTGCAGGCCTCGGAGAAGCTGCTGGAAGCGGCGCAGATGCTGGCGCGGCAGCCGCAGGCGATGCAGCTGCGCTATATGCAGACGCTGACGCAGATTGCGGGGGACAAGAGTTCGACCATCGTGTTTCCGCTGCCGATCGATTTGCTGACGACGCTGCGGAGCGCCACGGGAAATACGGAGAAGTAGGAAAGCAGAAGGGGCGCCCGCTGGCGCCCCTTCTGCTTGGCTTCACAAACGTTAGCGCATCAGATCTTCGCCGCCACCCATTCGCTGACGCCCGCCAGCGCCTGCGGCAGCTTGGCCGGCTCGGTGCCGCCGGCCTGCGCCATGTCCGGGCGGCCGCCGCCCTTGCCGCCCACCTGCTGGGCGACAAAGTTGACCAGTTCGCCGGCCTTGACCTTGCCGGTGGCATCGGCGGTGACGCCGGCGATCAGGCTGACCTTGCCGTCGGCGACCGCGCCCAGCACGATGGCGGCGCTCTGCAGCTTGTCCTTGAGCTTGTCCATGGTCTCGCGCAGGGCCTTCACGTCGGCGCCGTCCAGCTGCGCGGCCAGCACCTTCAGGCCCTTCACGTCGACCGCCTGCGCCGCCAGCTCGTCGCCCTGCGAGGCGGCCAGCTTGCTCTTCAGGCGCTCCAGCTCCTTCTCCAGCGCGCGCACCTGGTCCTGCACCTGGCCGATGCGCGGCACCAGCTCGGAAGGCTGCGCCTTGAGCACGGCGGCGGCTTCGTTCAGCCTGGCGTCGAGGCCCTGCAGGTAATGCAGCGCATTGTCGCCGGTGATGGCTTCGACACGGCGGATGCCAGCGGCGACGCCGCCTTCCATCACGATCTTGAACAGGCCGATATCGCCGGTGCGGTGCACGTGGGTGCCGCCGCACAGTTCCTTCGAGGTGCCGATCGACAGCACGCGCACGTCGTCGGCGTACTTCTCGCCGAACAGTGCCATCGCGCCGCTCTTGACCGCGTCGTCGAACGGCATGATCTCGGCCTGCGTGTCTTCGTTGCGCAGGATCTCGGCGTTGACGATCTCTTCGACCCGGCGGATCTGTTCGTCGGTCAGCGCGGCGTTGTGCGAGAAGTCGAAGCGGGTCTTGTCCGCATCGACCAGCGAGCCCTTCTGCTGCACGTGGCTGCCCAGCACTTCGCGCAGCGCCTTGTGCATCAGGTGGGTGGCCGAGTGGTTGCGCACGGTGCGCGCGCGGCGCAGCGCGTCGACCTGCGCCGACACGGCATCGCCCACCTTGAGCGCGCCGCCCGCCAGCGTGCCCTGGTGGCCGAACACGTCGGCCTGGACCTTGGTGGTGTCGGCCACGGCGAAGACTGCATTGCCGGCCTTCAGCAAGCCCTGGTCGCCGGCCTGGCCGCCGGACTCGGCGTAGAACGGCGTGTTGTCGAGCACCACCACGCCGGTCTGGCCGGGCTGCATGGTGTCGACCGCGGCGCCATCCACATACAGCGCCGTGACCTTTGCCTGCGGCAGTTCCAGCTTCTCGTAGCCATGGAACACGGTCTTGTCGCCGGTGTACTCCAGGCCGGCGGCCATCTTGAACTTGCCGGCGGCGCGCGCCTGCTCGCGCTGGCGGTTCATGGCGGCGTCGAAGGCGGCCTCGTCCACGCCGATTTCCTGTTCGCGGCACACGTCCTGGGTCAGGTCCAGCGGGAAACCGAAGGTGTCGTGCAGCTTGAAGGCGAGTTCGCCGTCCAGCGTCTTGCCGCCCTTGAGCTTCAGGTCGGCCAGCGCGGCGTCGAGGATCGCCATGCCGTTCTCGATGGTCTCGAAGAAACGCTCTTCCTCGGCCTTCAGCACTTCGGTCACGCGCGACTGGGCCTCGGCCAGTTCCGGATAGGCCTGGCCCATCTGCTCGACCAGGTCCGGCACCAGCTTGTGGAAGAACGGGGTCTTCTGGCCCAGCTTGTAGCCGTGGCGGATGGCGCGGCGGATGATCCGGCGCAGCACATAGCCGCGGCCTTCGTTGCCCGGGATCACGCCATCGACGATCAGAAACGCGCACGCGCGGATATGGTCGGCGATGACCTTCAGCGAGTTCTGGTTCAGGTTGTCGATATGGGTCTCGCGCGCGGCGGCCTTGATCAGCGCCTGGAACAGGTCGATCTCGTAGTTGCTGTGCACGTGCTGCAGCACCGCGGCAATGCGCTCCAGGCCCATGCCGGTGTCGACGCACGGCTTGGGCAGCGGCGTCATGTTGCCCTGCTCGTCGCGGTTGAACTGCATGAACACCAGGTTCCACACCTCGATGTAGCGGTCGCCGTCTTCCTCGGGCGATCCCGGCGGGCCGCCCCACACGTCGGGGCCGTGGTCATAGAAGATCTCCGAGCACGGGCCGCACGGGCCGGTGTCGGCCATCTGCCAGAAATTGTCCGAGGCGTAGCGCGCGCCCTTGTTGTCGCCGATGCGCACGATGCGCTCGGCCGGCACGCCGACTTCCCTGGCCCAGATGTCGTAGGCCTCGTCGTCTTCCGCATAGACCGTGACCCACAGCTTTTCGGCGGGCAGCTGGTAGGTCTTGGTCAGCAGTTCCCATGCGTACTGGATCGCTTCGCGCTTGAAGTAGTCGCCAAACGAGAAGTTGCCCAGCATCTCGAAGAACGTATGGTGGCGCGCGGTGTAGCCCACGTTCTCGAGGTCGTTGTGCTTGCCGCCGGCGCGCACCGAGCGCTGCGACGAGGTGGCGCGGCTGTACGGGCGCTTGTCGGTGCCGAGGAACACGTCCTTGAACTGCACCATGCCGGAATTGGTGAACAGCAGCGTCGGGTCGTTCGCCGGCACCAGGCTGGACGAGCGGACCACGGTATGGCCCTTCGATTCGAAGAACTGCAGGAACTTGCTGCGAATGTCTGAGACTTTCATGGGATGGCGGACGCTTGCCCCGGTGTGGCCGGGCGCGACGAATCAGTATGGGATTTGCAAACCGTTGATTATACGGGCAAGGCAGGCCGTCGGGCAGGTCAGCCACGGCGTCCGGGAAGCGGCCGGCTATCGCCCTGAATCCCATGATCTTGGGATACGCATAAATCACTTGCGGCATCAACGCCGGTTTGCCGGTGGTACAGTGCAGCCAGCCCGCGCCGCCCCGTTTCCTGGGCGTGCCGACCACCCGCATTCCGGATCCGATCCCCGCCTTACCTCTGCCTCGAATACCGCCATGGGAGCCTTAAGCCATCTCCGCGTCCTTGACCTGACCCGCGTCCTCGCAGGGCCGTGGTGCGCCCAGAACCTTGCCGACTTCGGCGCCGACGTGATCAAGATCGAGCGCCCCGGCGCCGGCGATGACACCCGCACCTGGGGCCCGCCCTGGCTGAAGGACGAAGACGGCCGCGACACCGCCGAGGCCGCCTACTACCTGGCCGCCAATCGCAACAAGCGCTCGGTCACGTGCGACATCAGCACCCCGGAAGGCCAGCAGATCGTGCGCGACCTGGCGGCGCAGAGCGACGTGGTGCTGGAGAACTACAAGGTCGGCCAGCTGAAGAAATATGGCCTGGACTACGACTCGCTGAAGCAGGTCAAGCCGGACCTGATCTATTGCTCGGTCACCGGCTTCGGCCAGACCGGCCCCTACGCCGCGCGCCCGGGCTACGACTTCATCATCCAGGGCATGGGCGGCTTCATGAGCCTGACCGGCGAGCGCGACGACCTGCCCGGCGGCGGCCCGCAGAAGGCCGGCGTGGCGATTTCCGACCTGATGACCGGCCAGTACGCCACCATCGCCGTGCTGGCGGCGCTGGCGCACCGCGACCGCACCGGCGAAGGCCAGTACATCGACATGGCGCTGCTCGACGTGCAGGTGGCGATGCTGGCCAACATGAACACCAACTACCTGGCCAGCGGCCAGGCGCCGCGCCGCTGGGGCAACGCGCATCCGAACATCGTGCCCTACCAGACCTTCCAGGCCGCCGATGGCTGGATCATCGTCGCGGTCGGCAACGACGGGCAGTTCCGCAAGTTCGTCACCGACGGCGGCAAGCCCGAGCTGGCCGACGACCCGCGCTTTGCCACCAACCCGCAGCGTGTGGCCAACCGCGACGTGCTGGTGCCGATCCTGGCCGAGATGGTGCGCCCGCGCACCCGCGCCCAATGGATCCGCGACCTCGAAGCCGCGGGCGTGCCGTGCGGTCCGATCAACACGCTCGACGACGTGTTCGAGGACGACCAGGTCAAGGCGCGGGGGCTGCGCGTGGACCTGCCGCACCCGAGCGCGGGCGAGGTCAAGCTGGTCGGCAGCCCGATCAAGATGAGTGCGACACCGCCGCAGGCGCTGCGCCATCCCCCGCTGCTGGGCGAGCACACCGACACGGTGCTGGCCGAGACCCTGGGCTACAGCGCGGCGCAGATCGCCGCACTTCGCGCAAAAGGGGTGCTGTAAGATTCTCCTCCTGCCCGCGGCGGGCCAGCCGGCCGCGGGTGCTTTCCGGAAGTCCAGTCCCCACTGAAGTACTTTCCCCGGCCCGCGCCTTTGCGCGCGCCCGTGCAAAGCGAAGGAGAACCCATGCTGACCGACGCCGTCCTCGCCTTCCTGCATTTCCTGGCGATCTTCGTCCTGATCACGCTGATGGCCGCCGAGGCCGTGGCGCTGCGCCCGGACCTGACCCCGGCCACCGTGCGGCGCCTGTCGCTGTACGACCTGTTCTATTTCCTGTCGGCGATGCTGGCGCTGGCCACCGGCCTGCTGCGCCTGTTCTACGGCGCCAAGGGCGCGGACTTTTACCTGCACAACCCGTGGTTCCACGCCAAGATGGGCGTGTTCGTGCTGATCGCGCTGTGCTCGCTGCCGCCGACCTTCGCCATCGCGCGCTGGCGCAAGCAGGCGCGCAGGCTGCCCGATTACGTGCCGCCGCCGTCCGAGATCAAGGCGGCACGGCGCTGGGTCATGATCGAATCGCACCTGGTGATCCTGCTGCCGCTGTGCGCCGTGATGATGGCGCGCGGCATCGGGGCCCGCTGAGAATCCTATCCTCCTGTACTCCGCAACATGCTGAAGAAACTGCTTGCCGCCGCGCTGACCGCGGCCCTGGTGCCGGCCGCCGCCGTTGCCGCCACCAATGCCTACCCGACCAAGCCGGTCCGTTTCGTGGTGCCCTACCCGGCCGGCGGCCCGCTCGACACCGTGGCGCGCGCCATCGGCGACAAGCTGCGCGACAGCCTGGGCCAGCCCGTGATCGTGGAAAACAAGCCCGGCGCAGGCGGCAACCTGGGCGCGGACTACGTTGCCAAGCAGCCCGCCGACGGCTACACCATCGTGATGGGCGCGGTGGCCACGCACGCGATCAACCCGACGCTGTTCAGCAAGATGCCGTATGACCCCGTGAAGGACTTCGCGCCGGTCACGCTGGTTGCCGACGTGCCCAACGTGCTGGTGATGCACCCGGGCAAGGCCGCCGAGCTGCAGATCAACAACGTGCGCGACCTTGTCGCGTATGCGCGCAAGAACCCCGGCAAGCTGGACTACGCCTCGGGCGGCAACGGCAGCGCCGGCCACCTGTCGGGCGAGCTGTTCAAGAGCATGGCAAAAGTCAGCATGGTCCATATCCCTTATAACGGCGCGTCGCCGGCGCAGTTGTCGGTGCTGTCGGGGCAGACCGACCTGATCTTCGACAACCTGGCCTCGGCCTCGGCCAATATCAAGGCGGGCAAGCTCAAGGCCTTCGCCGTCACCACCGCCGGCCGCGCCGCATCGTTCCCGGACCTGCCGACCATTGCCGAGGCCGGCAAGGGACTGGGGCTGGAAGGCTTCGACATCTCGACCTGGTTCGGCGTGTTCGCGCCGGCCAACACGCCGCGCGAAATCGTCGAACGGCTCAACCACGACATCGTGGCGATCCTGAAGACCGACGACATGAAGGCCCGCCTGGCCCGCATCGGCGCCCAGCCGGCACCGACCACGCCGGAGCAGTTCGCCGCGCTGATCCAGAAGGAACTGAAGAAGTATGCGCAGATCGTGAAGGTGTCGGGAGCGAAGGTCGACTGACCTCCGCCATCAAGAGGGAGCGCGCGATCACGCGCGCTCTCTGCTCCGCTCCCCCTTGCGCCGCCGCCCCCACAGCTTCCCGCCGGAATCCCCCTCCAGCCGCGGCAGCAGCAATCCCACCTGCACAATCTGCGCGCCCTCCATGCGCGTCACCGTCAGCGGCAGTCCGGCGATCTCGACGCTGTCGCCCTCCACCGGCGGCGACGTGAACGCGCGCTGCATCGCGCTTTCCAGCGTCAGCGGCTCTTCGTCCGGCGTCAGTTCGCGCGTGCCGTAGAGCGCGGCCACGTCGCGCAGCGGCGCGTCGCCCGACAGCAGGAAATCGTGCGAGACCTGTTCCCAGGTGGGTGCCCGGCCCGGCGTCTGGAACAGCGCCGACAGCAGCGGCAACGAGACCGTCGGTCCCAGCACGCAGACTGCATCGCCGGCGCGCAAGACCGTCTGGGCCGGGTCGGCCAGCGCGTCGTCGCGCGCCACCGTCAGCAGGCGGCAGCGCGGCGGCAGTTCCAGCTGGTCGGCGCGCACGCTCTCGACCGGCGCGTTGGGGCCGACCTCGAACTGCATCACTTCCAGGATCGGCGCGCGCGTGCCGCGCAGGCGCGAGCGCGCCAGCGGCTCGGGGTAGCCAGGGCGCAGCACGCGCGCCAGCCGCGCCGCCACCGCCACGGTGGTGCCCTGGAACAGCAGGCTGGCCAGCACCACCGCAAAGGCAAGGCGGAACAGCAGGCCCGACTGCGGCACCTCGCGCAGCAGCGGGAACAGCGCCAGCACGATCGGCACCGCGCCGCGCAGCCCCATCCAGGCAATAAAGCCGGTCTCGCGCGCATTGAAGCGGAACGGCAGCAAGGCCAGCCACACCGCCACCGGCCGTGCCACCAGCATCAGGAACGCCGCCACCGCCACCGCGGGGCCCGCGACTTCCCAGATCCGGTGCGGCGCCACCAGCAGGCCCAGCAGCAGGAACATGGCGGACTGCGCCAGCCACGCCATGCCGTCCATGGCGCGCATGGTGTCGGCGGTGACGGCGCGCTCGCGGTTGCCGATCAGCATGCCGGTCAGGTACACCGCCAGGAAACCGCTGCCGCCGGCGGTCTGCACGATGGCAAAGACCATCGCGCCGCCCGAGCACAGCAGGATCGACTGCAGCCCTTCGGCCACGCGCGTGCGCTCCAGCACATTGGCCAGGCAATAGCCAAGCCCCAGCCCGAGTACGCCGCCCACGCCGAACTGCACCAGCAGGCGCAGCACCAGGCCCAGCGGCGTCAGGCCCTCGGGCGCGGTCAGCCATTCGATCAGCGTCAGCGTCAGGAAGATCGCCATCGGGTCGTTGATGCCGGACTCGATCTCCAGCACGCTCGCGACCCGGTCCTTGAGCCGGATGCCGCTGCTGTTGAGCGTCGAGAACACCGCGGCGGCATCCGTCGAGCCGACGATGGCCCCCAGCAGCAGCCCCAGCCGCCAGTCGATGCCGAGCAGCCAGGCGGCGAAGAACCCCACCAACGCGGCCGTCACCAGTACCCCGACCGTGGCCAGCGACAGCGACGGCCTGAGCGCCACGCGGAAGGTGGCAAGCCGGGTGCGCAGCCCGCCATCGAGCAGGATGATGGCCAGCGCCAGGTTGCCCACCAGGAAACTGAGCCAGGTATCGGAGAAGCGGATACCGCCGGGGCCGTCGACGCCGGCCAGCATGCCCACGGCCAGAAACACCAGCAGGAACGGCACGCCAAAGCGCGCCGAGAACGCGCCCAGCACGATGCCCAGCGACATCACGACGGCGCCGAGCAGGATGACATGGTCGATGCTTTCCAAAACGCTCCTTGTGTTGCCCGGGGGGATGCGCCTGCGGAAGCTTTCAGGAACTTTCAGAACCTTTCAGAACCCTTCCGCCGCAGCGGCCGCGGCGGCGCGCCAGACCGTTCCGGATGATAGCGCAGCGGCCCGGGCCGCTACCCGCCAGGCCGCCTGCAGCTTGGCGCAGCGGCACTTTTAAGCGTGCTCTCACTAGGGGATACCCGAACCATGACCCCATTTGCAGACATCTGAAAGGTAGCTGAAAGGTCGCCCCCTTACCTTCCACCCTGCCCGCCGGAAGGCCTCCGGAATTCGCTGCATTGATGCAACGCAACAAACGCAACACCGAGGCCCGCCGCAGATTTCAAGCAGTCTTATCGAGGAGATTCACTTTGCGCATACGTAGCCAAAAGGACTTTGCCTCCGGCCTGATGTTCATCCTGGTCGGATTCGGCTTTTCCTGGGTCGCGCGCGGTTATTCCATGGGAACCGCCGCAAAAATGGGACCGGGATACTTCCCGTTCTGGCTCGGCATCGTGCTCGCCCTGCTGGGCGCGCTGGTGCTGTTCGGCTCGCTGTCGTCCAAGTCGGAAGAAGACAGCCTGGCCCGCTGGGACATCAAGACGCTGTTGTGGATCCTCGGTTCGGTGGTGCTGTTCGGCCTGCTGCTGAAGCCGCTGGGCATGGTGCTGTCGGTGCTGGTGCTGGTGCTGGTGTCGTCGATGGCCAGCCACGAGTTCAGCTGGAAGGGCGCCATCCTGAACGCGGTCATCCTGGTGCTGATCAGCCTGGGCGCGTTCGTGTACGGCATCAACCTGCAGATGCCGGTGTGGCCGGCTTTCCTGGCAAGCTAAGGAGGCCGCCAACATGGAACTACTTACCAACCTGAGTCTGGGCTTCTCCACCGCCCTGACCTTCCAGAACCTCGCGTACGCCTTCCTGGGCTGCGTGCTGGGTACCCTGATCGGCGTGCTGCCGGGCCTGGGGCCGCTGGCCACCATCGCCATGCTGCTGCCGGTGACCTACACGCTGCCGCCGGTGGCCGCGCTGATCATGCTGGCCGGCATCTACTACGGCGCCCAGTACGGCGGCTCGACCACCGCCATCCTGGTGAACCTGCCCGGTGAATCGTCTTCGGTGGTGACCACCATCGATGGCTACCAGATGGCCAGGCGAGGGCGAGCGGGGGTGGCGCTGGCGACAGCGGGCCTGGGCTCGTTCTTCGCCGGCTGCGTCGCCACCATGATCCTGGCCGCATTTGCCGCGCCGCTGTCGGAACTGGCGTTCAAGTTCGGCCCGGCCGAGTACTTTTCGCTGATGGTGCTGGGCCTGATCGGCGCCGTGGTGCTGGCCTCGGGCTCGCTGGTCAAGGCCATCGCCATGATCGTGCTGGGCCTGCTGCTGGGCCTGGTCGGCACCGACGTCAACTCGGGCGCCGCGCGCTTCTCGTTCGACGTGCCGGAACTGACCGACGGCCTGAACTTCGTCTCGGTGGCAATGGGCATCTTCGGCTTTGCCGAAATCATCGCCAACCTGGAGCAGAAGGAGCACCGCGAAACCTTCACCGACCACATCACCAACCTGTTCCCGACCAAGGAAGACTTCAAGCGCATGATCCCGGCGGTGCTGCGCGGCACCGCGCTGGGTTCGGCCCTGGGCATCCTGCCGGGCGGCGGCGCCTCGCTGGCTTCCTTCGCGGCGTACTCGCTGGAGAAGAAGACCTCCAAGTACCCGCAGGAATTCGGCAAGGGCGCGATCGAAGGCGTGGCGGGTCCGGAATCGGCCAACAACGCCGCTTCGCAGACCTCGTTCATCCCGCTGCTGACGCTGGGCATTCCGCCCAACGCGGTGATGGCGCTGATGGTGGGTGCGATGACCATCCACAACATCCAGCCCGGCCCGCAGGTGATGACCAGCAACCCGGCGCTGTTCTGGGGCCTGATCGCCTCGATGTGGATCGGCAACCTGATGCTGATCGTGCTGAACCTGCCGCTGATCGGCATCTGGGTGAAGCTGCTGAAGGTGCCCTACCGCTACCTGTACCCGGCCATCCTGACGTTCTGCTGCATCGGCGTGTACTCGGTCCAGAACACCACCTTCGACGTGTTCCAGACGGCCGCCTTCGGCGTGGTGGGCTACCTGTTCATCAAGCTGCGCTGCGAACCGGCACCGCTGCTGCTCGGCTTCGTGCTGGGGCCGATGATGGAAGAAAACTTCCGCCGCTCGCTGCTGCTGTCGCGTGGTGACTTCAGCGTGTTCGTGACGCGTCCGCTGTCGCTGGGCCTGCTGATCGCCGCCGCGGTGCTGGTCGTGATCGTGGCGCTGCCGTCGATCAAGGCCAAGCGCGAAGAAGCGTTCCAGGAAGAATAAGCAGGGAACATCGCCGGCCTGGCGCCGGCGGCAACAAAGCTGAAGGGCACCGCAAGGTGCCCTTTTTTTCGTCCGCCGCCAGTCGCCCGTGGCCGCTAGGCCCCGAACAATTCGCTGCAGGCCGCCCGCACCGCCGCCGTGACCCGCCCGCGGCCATGGTCGCGCCGCTCCAGCATGCCGATCTGGCGCATCACCGGCTCGCCGTTGACCAGCAGCGGCAGCACCCGCAAGGCGTCGTCGTCGCGCCAGCGCGCCCGCCGCAGCAGCGGCACCACCGTCACCCCCACCTCCTGCCGCACCAGCTCGACCAGCGCCTCGATTGCGTTCAGCTCCAGGAACTCGTTGACCTTCAGGTGGGCGCGGCGCAGCGTGCGCTCCACCAGCACGCCGGTGCGCTGGCTGCGGTCGAAGCGCAGGTAGGGGTTGGCCGCCAGCGCCTCGCGCGCGTCGCGGCCCGGGCTGCCGCGCGCGGCGATGGCCACCAGCGGCTCCTGGTACAGCGGCGTCCACCGCAGCGTGCCCGGCACGCGTGCCGCGCCTTCCACCAGGATGGCGGCGTCGAGCTCGCCGGCCTCCACCTGCGCCGCCAGCTCGATCGACTTGGCGCCGACCAGGCGCACGTCCAGGGCCGGATAGGTGCGCTTCATGCGCGCCACCGCGTGCGACAGGCCGCCCATCACCGAGACCACCGCGCCCACCGCGACCGCGCCCGCCATGGCTTCGGCCGATGCCAGCGGCAGCCGCATCTCGTCATACAGCGCCAGCAGCTTGCGCGCCTGCGGCAGCAGCGCGCGGCCATCCGCATTGAGCACCGCCACGCGGCCGTTGCGGTCGAACAGTTCCCGGCGCAGCTCGGTCTCCAGCGCGCGCATCTGCAGGCTGACCGCGGCCTGGGTAAGCGCCACCTGGGCCGCGGCGGCAGCGAACGAGCCGTGCTTGGCCACGGCGACGAAAGTGCGAAGGAAACGGACAGTGCTCATGATGCACACCAGCTAGGCAAACGCCCTGTCGCCATGGCGTTCGATACTTAAAAATTTCTTGCGACATTGGAAAGAAATATTAGCTTTCTTTGTGACCGGCAGCACGGAATAATGAAAGCCGATCATCAATCCGCCCCCACCTGATTCTCGGAGACACCCATGACATCCTGGCTGCGCCGCCTCGGCACCGGCCTTGGCATCGGCCTGTGCCTGGCCGCCACTCCGGCATTGGCCGACAGCTACCCGAGCAAGCCGATCCGGCTGCTCGTGCCTTTCCCCGCCAGCGGCGCGACCGACCTGCTGGCCCGCGCCATCGCGCAGAAGGTGGGCAGCAACATGGGCCAGCAGATCGTGGTCGACAACCGCCCCGGCGCCGGTGGTGCGATCGGCTCCGACATGGCCGCCAAGGCCGCGCCCGATGGCTATACGCTGCTGATCGCCACCACCAGCACGCATTCGATCGGGCCGCATATCAATCCCCGCCTGCCGTACCAGACCGAGACCGATTTCACGCCGGTGGGCCAGGTCGCGATCGCCACCAACGTGCTGGTGGTGCCCAACAGCCTGCCGGTGAAGAACGTGCGCGAGCTGGTCGACTATGCCAAGAAGCATCCCGGCGAACTGAACTACGCCTCGAGCGGCAACGGCACCGTGGTGCACCTGACCACCGAGGCGTTCAAGACGCAGGCGGGCGTGTTCATCACCCACATCCCCTACCGCGGCACCGCGCTGGCCGTGCCTGACCTGATCTCGGGCAAGGTGCAGGTGCTGTTCGACAGCATCGTGTCGGGCTTGCCGCATGTGAAGGACGGCAAGCTCAAGGCGCTGGCGGTGACCAGCGCGAAGCGCTCGCCGCTGGCGCCGGAAATCCCCACCGTCAGCGAATCGGGCCTGCCGGGCTTCGTCTCCGATACCTGGTTCGGCATCTATGGCCCCAAGGGCATGCCGGCCGATATCGTCAACCGCCTCAATGCCGAGTTCAACAAGGCCATCCAGTCGCCCGAGGTGAAGGAACGGCTGGCCAAGCTGGGCGCCGAACCGGTGGGCGGCACGCCCGCCCAGTTCGCCGCCATGGTGAAGCAGGACAGCGCGCGCTGGGGCAAGCTGATCAGGGATCGCAAGATCACGGCAGAATAAGAACGCCACCGAACGCCACCGGGCGCCCCGGCGCACCGAGAACAAAGGACTCATCCATGCAGAACTTCAACTGGACCAACCCCTACCCGTCCGTGCGCATCCCGCTGTTTGCGCGC
Source organism: Cupriavidus nantongensis (assembly GCF_041726985.1). Lineage (GTDB taxonomy): Bacteria > Pseudomonadota > Gammaproteobacteria > Burkholderiales > Burkholderiaceae > Cupriavidus > Cupriavidus nantongensis_A. The sequence goes on from NZ_CP168303.1 coordinate 2,471,453, forward strand.
AACGTGGTCTCGACCTCGCACCCGCTGGCCGCGCAGGCCGGCCTGCGCATGCTGTTCAAGGGCGGCAATGCCGTCGATGCCGCCATCGCCGCGGCCGCCGCGATCACCATCGTCGAGCCGGTGTCGTGCGGCCTGGGCAGCGACGCCTTCGCCATCCTGTGGGATGGCAAGTCGCTGCATGGCCTGAACTCGTCGGGCGTGGCGCCGGCGGCATGGAGCCCGGAATACTTCAAGGCCAAGTACGGCACCGACGCCAACGGCCTCGCCAAGCGCCCGATCCGCGGCTGGGACTCGGTCACCGTGCCCGGCGTGGTCGCCGGCTGGGCCGCGCTGCACGAGCGCTTCGGCAAGCTGCCGTTCGCCGACCTGATGGAACCCGCGATCGAGATCGCCGAGCGCGGCTACGCCGTGCCGCCGGTGGTGGCGCACAAGTGGGCCGCCGCGGTGCCGGAACTGAAAGACCAACCCGGCTACGCCGACACCTTCATGCCCAACGGCCGCGCCCCGGCGGTGGGCGAGAAGTTCACCATGAAGGACGCCGCCGAGACCCTGCGCCAGATCGGCGCGACCCGCGGCCGTGCCTACTACGAAGGCGCGATCGCCGAGAAGATCGCCGCCTTCAGCAAGCAGTGCGGCGGCGCGATGACGCTCGACGACCTGCGCAACTACCAGCCCGACTGGGTCAAGCCGATCAGCAAGTCCTATCGCGGCTATGAACTGCACGAGATCCCGCCCAATGGCCAGGGCATCGCCGCGCTGATCGCGCTGGGCATCCTCGACCAGTTCGACCTGGCCTCGATCCCGGTGGATTCGGTCGATTCGCAGCACCTGCAGATCGAGGCCATGAAGCTGGCCTTCGCCGACCTGTACCAGTACGTGGCCGACCCACGCAGCATGGAGGTCACGCCCGAACAGATGCTGGACGACGCCTACCTGAAGTCGCGCGCCAAACTGATCGACATGCAGCGCGCCACGCATTTCAACTTCGGCATGCCCAAGGTCGGCGGCACCATCTACCTGACCGCGGCGGACGAGAACGGCATGATGATCTCGTTCATCCAGTCGAACTACATGGGCTTCGGCTCGGGCGTGGTGGTGCCGGGCACCGGCATCAGCCTGCAGAACCGCGGCGTCGGCTTCTCGATGGATCCCAGGTCCGCCAACGTGGTCGCGGGCGGCAAGCGTCCGTTCCACACCATCATCCCGGCGTTCCTGACCAAGAACGGCCAGCCGGTGATGAGCTTCGGCGTGATGGGCGGCGACATGCAGCCGCAGGGCCACGTGCAGACCGTGGTGCGCATGCTCGATTACAACCAGCAGCCGCAGGCGGCCTGCTGCGCGCCGCGCTGGAAGGTCAACCGCGACTTCACGCTGGACGTCGAAGGCACCATGGACCCGGCCACGGTCGAGGGCCTGAAGGCGCGCGGCCACCAGCTCAAGTCGGTGGACGACCCGTACATGGACTTCGGCTCGGGCCAGTTCATCTGGCGCCTGTCGGACGACGCCGAGCATGGCTACGTCGCCGCCAGCGACAGCCGGCGCGACGGGCAGGCGGTGGGGTTCTAAAGCCAAAAAAAGGAGCGCGGTTTTGCGTGCTCCCAAGCCGCCCGAACTCGCCTGAGCAAGGTGTTATCCCTCTCCCCTCATGGGGAGAGGGACCGGGGTGAGGGGTGGGCTAGCAACGAGCCCCATCAAGCGAAGCCTTCGGTTTTCACCCACGGGCATCAGCCATTGACGCTCCCGCCCTCTCCCCCGCCCCTCCCGCAAGCGGGCGAGGGGAGCTTGCTGCAAGCGGCATCGCGAAAATTGTGCGTTACATTGACGCTTTCGCCCCCACTGCCCAGCCTGCCATGACCTCGCACGCCATCACCACGCTGGCCGAACTGGAAGCGCTCTACGCGCAACCGGCGGCGCCGTCGCTGTCCAAGCAAGTCGATTACCTGCACCCGCACTACCAGGCCTTTATCGAAGCGGCGCCGTTCTGCCTGCTGTCGACGGTGGGGCAGGACTGGGCCGAATGCTCGCCGCGCGGCGACGCCCCCGGCTTCGTCCAGGTGCTGGACCCGCGCACGCTGCTGCTGCCGGACCGGCGCGGCAACAACCGCATCGACAGCCTGCGCAATATCGTTGCCGATCCGCGCGTGGGCCTGCTGTTCGTGATCCCCGGCATCAACGAGACCATCCGCGTCAACGGCACCGCACAGATCAGCGTCGACCCGGCGCTGATCGCGCGCTGCGTGGTCGACGGCAAGGCCCCGACCACGGTGCTGGTGATCACGGTGCAGGCGGTGTTCTTCCAGTGCGCCCGCGCGCTGATCCGCTCGCGGCTGTGGGCCGCGCAGTCGCAGGTCGCGCGCCAGTCGCTGCCCAGCAACGGCGAGATCCTGGCCACGCTGAGCGGCAACGCCATCGACGGCGCCGCCTATGACCGCGAGCTGCCCGAGCGGCAGCGCACCACCCTCTACTAGCGCGGCAGCCACTCCGGCGCGTGCGTGCCGAGCGGCTCGGACGGCAGCGTCCAGCGCGCCGGCGTTTCGGACAGGTGCGCGGCGTGGCGCACCACCGTCAGCATGCCGAAGCCGGACGGCACCGCTTCGAGCAGGTCGGCCACGTCGTCGATCTTCTGCTCGGGCGCCCCGAGCCCGTCGGGCACACGCCCCAGCCCGCGCAGCCACTGCCCCACCTGCGCCAGCGACACGCGCACATGCCAGCTGCCGCCCTCCACCGCGCGCCGGTGCAGCGCGGCCATGGCGCCGAAGGCCAGCAGGTAGCCCGCGGCGTGGTCCAGCACCTGGGCCGGCAACGGGCGCGGCGTGTCGCTGCCCGCGGCTTCCGCCTCGGCGTGGTTAAAGCCGGTGGCGGTCTGCACCAGCGAATCGAAGCCGCGCTTGTGTGCCCACGGCCCGACGTGGCCGTACGCGCTCAGCGACACATAGACGATGCCCGGACGGGCCCGCGCCGCGGCCTCCGGGCCTACGCCCAGTCCGGCCAGGCCGCCGGGCCGGTAGCCTTGCACCAGCACGTCGGCGCCGTGCAGCAGCTTGTGCAGCGTGCGCTTGTCGTCGGCGTCGCGCAGGTCCAGCTGGCAGCTGCGCTTGCCGCGGCCGGTGTCGATCACCAGCGGCGCGATCGACGGCAGGTGCGGCGCGGTCACCAGCAGCACGTCGGCGCCATGCACGGCCAGCGTGCGGCCCGCCACCGGGCCGGCGATGATGCGGGTGAAGTCGAGCACGCGCACGCCCGAGAGCGGCTGCGCATCCGCCGACCCTGGCGCCGGCAACGGCTGCGGCGGGGCGTCGCCGATCCGCTCCAGCGTCACCGGCGGCAGGCCGCGCAGCGCCGCAGCGTGCGGGTGGCGGTCCCATTGGTCGAAGCTGCGCAGCGCCGCGACCACCAGGCCGGCGTCGGACGCGGCCGTTTCGAACGCCTCGGCTTCCCATTTTTCCAGGGCCGCCTGCACCGCCGCCTGGTCATGGGCGCAGCCCAGCAGGCGCAGCACGCCGTCGCGGTGATGCGGGAAATTGGTGTGCAGGCGGACCCAGCGGCCGTCGCCGCAACGGTAGATGCCGGCGATCTTGTCCCACAGCTCCGGTGCCGGGCCGCCATCGACGCGCAGGTAGCGCTCGCTGCGGAACTCGGTGATGGCATGGCGCATGTCGACGCCGACCTGCTGCCAGCGGCCGCTGCGGCCTTGCCACAGCGTGGCCGCGGCCAGCGCCGACGCGGCCACGCTGGCTTGCGCCGCGGTGCCCACGGCAAAGCTCGATGGCAGCACCGGCTCGGTGCCATCGAGGCGCAGGTGGGCCAGTGCCTCGGCGGGCAGGCCGGCATCGCGCCACAGCGCGCCAACGACATCGAGGGGCATGGGCGGCACTTGTGCCGCAGCGGTGGGGGCGGTCATGGTCGTTCCTGGGCGTTCCTGCTGCGATGGGGTGACTGCCGGCCGTGGCCGGCACGGGTCTCCATGCTACTCCGACACATCACTTTCGGTGCGCGCAACTCGTGCCGGCAACGGACAAGACCACAAAATGAGCCGATGCTCACGGCGTGCGGCGCCGCCGGCACGGTAAAATCCCGCTATTGGCATTCCGCCACGCAATCCGAAGACCCGGCCCCACGCCCTGCAGGCGCGCTTGCAGGCGCTTGCGGCCGGCCAACCGGCGCCATCATGAGCCACGACAACAAGCCTACCGACAGCACCCCAGCCGCCTCCAACTTCCTGCGCAGCATCATCGACCAGGACCTCGCCGCCGGCACCTACGCCGGCCGCCAGGACAAGCAAGGCGAGCCGCTGCCGACCGTCATCACCCGCTTCCCGCCGGAGCCCAACGGCTACCTGCATATCGGCCATGCCAAGAGCATCTGCCTGAACTTCGGGCTGGCGCGCGACTACGGCGGCCGCTGCCACCTGCGCTTCGACGACACCAACCCGGTCAAGGAAGACACCGAATACGTCGACTCCATCATCGACGCCGTGCACTGGCTCGGCTTCTCCTGGGACAGCACCGGCAAGGACGGCGCCGCGCAGCCGCACCTGTACTACGCCAGCGACTACTTCGACCAGCTCTACGCCTTCGCCGAGACGCTGATCGAGCGCGGCGCCGCCTACGTCGACAGCCAGTCGGCCGAGCAGATCGCCGCCAGCCGCGGCAATTTCTCCGAGCCGGGCAAGCCCTCGCCCTACCGCGACCGCAGCGTCGAGGAAAACCTGCAGCTGTTCCGCGACATGCGCGCCGGCAAGTACGCCGACGGCGAACACGTGCTGCGCGCGAAGATCGACATGGCCGCGCCCAACATCGTCATGCGCGACCCGGTGCTCTACCGCATCCGCCACGCGCATCACCACCGCACCGGCGACAAGTGGTGCATCTACCCGATGTACGACTTCACGCACTGCATCTCGGACGCGCTGGAGAACATCACCCACTCGCTGTGCACGCTGGAGTTCGAGAACAACCGCCCGCTGTACGACTGGGTGCTGGAGCACCTGCGCGACAGCGGCGTGTTCCGCGACCCGCTGCCGCACCAGTATGAATTCGCGCGGCTGAACCTGACCTACGCCATCACCAGCAAGCGCAAGCTCAAGCAGCTGGTCGACGAAAAGCGCGTCGACGGCTGGGACGATCCGCGCATGCCCACGCTGGTGGGCGTGCGTCGCCGCGGCTACACCCCGGAATCGATCCAGCTGTTCTGCGACCGCGTCGGCGTGGCCAAGGCCGACAGCTGGATCGACATGAGCACGCTCGAAGGCTCGGTGCGCGACGATCTCGACGGCCGCGCCGCGCGCGGCGTTGCCGTGCTGGATCCGCTCAGGCTGATCATCGACAACTATCCCGAAGGCCAGAGCGAGGAATGCTCGGCGCCGGTCCACCCCAAGAAGCCGGAACTGGGCAAGCGGGTGTTCCCGCTGTCGCGCGAGCTGTGGATCGAGCGCGAGGACTTCAACGAGACCCCGCCCAAGGGCTACTTCCGCCTGTTCCCCGGCAACAAGGTGCGCCTGAAGTACGGCTATGTGATCGAGTGCACCGGCGTGGACAAGGATGCCGACGGCAACGTCGTGGCGGTGCACGCCAACTACCTGCCCGACACCAAGAGCGGCACGCCGGGCGCCGACAGCGTCAAGGTCAAGGGCGTGATCCACTGGGTCAGCGCGGCGCATGCGTATGAAGCCGAGGTGCGCCTGTACGACCGCCTGTTCAGCGATCCCAACCCGGATGCCGGCGGCAAGAACTTCCTCGATGCGCTCAACCCGGATTCCAAGCAGGTGATCACCGCCTACCTGGAGCCGGGCCTGCGCGAGGCGCAGCCGGAAGACCGCTTCCAGTTCGAGCGCCATGGCTACTTCGTCGCCGACCGCAGCGATTCGATGCCGGGCAAGCCGGTGTTCAACCGCATCGTCGGCCTCAAAGACAGCTGGGGCAAGTGATGGCAAGAGCTGGCAAGGCAACGGTGCAGACCATCACCTTCCCGCTCGAGGGCGAGTTCATCGCCCTCAATGACCTGCTCAAGCTGGCGGGCGTGTGCGACAGCGGCGGCGCCGGCAAGGCGCTGGTCGCGGCCGGCGAAGTCTCGGTGGACGGCGCGCCCGAATCGCGCAAGACTGCGAAGATCCGCGCCGGGCAGGTGGTGCGCCTGGCCGGCATCGAGATCCGCGTGGTCGCCGCCTGAGCCCGCGGAAGGCCGGCGCGCCGCCCATTGCGGCCGGCGCCGGCACAGCAACCGAAAGGATGACCATGCCGATCGCTTTCTGGTGCGTGCTGCTGGCCGGCGTGCTGCCGCTGGCGACGGTGGCCATCGCCAAGGCCAGCGCGCCGGGCTACGACAACCATGACCCGCGCGGCTGGCTGGACCGGCAATCCGGTCGCGCACGCCGCGCCGACCTCGCGCACCGCAACCATTTCGAGGCCTTCCCCTTCTTTGCCGCGGCGGTGCTGAGCGCCACCTACCTGCAGGCGCCGCAGGCCCGCGTCGACGAACTGGCGATGGCCTTTATCGCGGTGCGCGTGCTCTACACCCTGTGCTACATCACCGACCGCGCCACGCTGCGCACGCTGTGCTGGACCATCGGCTACCTGACCGTGGTGGGGATCTTCCTGCTGCCGGTCTTTGTCCACTGATGCCCATGGCCCTGCGCGCGCTGGTGCTTATGGCCGCCACCGGGATCACCGCCGCCCACGCGGCGCCGGTCGAGTACACCCTGGATCCGGCCCATACCACCGTCTATTTCTCGGCGAGCCATTTCGAGCGCAGCTCGGTGCGCGGGCGCTTCGGCAAGATCGACGGCCGCCTGCTCTATGACGCGGACAGCGGTGCCGGCGCCATCGACGTGACCGTGGACCTGGGCTCGGTCGATACCGGCAACCGCACGCTGGACGGCGTGCTGCGCTCGGCGCAGTTCTTCGATATTGCCGAGCACCCGGTGGCACGGCTGCGCGCCGACCGGTTCCTGACCGAAGCCGGCCGCCTCGCCGCCGTGGAGGGCGAACTGACGCTGCATGGCGTGACCCGCCCGGTGCGCCTGCTGGCCGAGCGCTTCCGCTGCGGCGAGGTCACACTGTTCGGCGTGAGCCGGCAGGTTTGCGGCGGCGACTTCCGCGCCGAAGTGCCGCGCAGTGCCTTCGGCATGACCCGCTTCCTGCCCGAGGTCGGCGACCTCGTGACGCTGCAAGTGGCGGTCGAGGCATCGCCCGCGGCAAGCGTTCCGCGCTAGCCGGCCGCCAACCCCGCGCTTACCCTACTCGTCACCTGCGCCACAAATTTCTCTTGTAGAATCAGCGCTTTGCAAAATCCCTGCCACGCTTCGTGCGCGTGTGCGGCGACGCGAGACAGAGACCATGTTCGAGATTCATTCCGGCGACATCGTGGCCGCCGCGCTGGCAGCTGCCGGGGCCTGCCTGGCCTGCAGCATTCCGGGCGACTTCCTGCGCCGCTTCCCGCTGTGGGCGGTGCGCACCTACGGGCGCGGCGCGCTGCTGATGCCGTTCCTGGCGATGATGGTCGGCACCTGGCTGTTCCGCCTCGGGCTGGCGGGCCAGATCGATACCCCGCCGGGCCAGGCGCTGGTGGTGGCGGCGGCTTTCCTCGGCACGCTGCTGGTGTCGGCGCTGCTACGCTTCTACCTGAAGGAATACCGCAAGCGCTGAGGCGCGGGCCTTGAATCGCCGGCTTTGAATCGCCGGCATTGAATCGCGTATGATGCGGCCTTTTGCGTCGTACGCACCCCAGCCCGGGGCGCCTGCCGCTCACCTCACCTCATGGCGCTCAAATCCACCATCTTCAAGGCCGAACTGTCCGTGTCGGACATGGACCGGCCTTACTACGGCAGCCACAGCCTGACCATCGCCCAGCACCCGTCAGAGAACGACGCGCGCATGATGGTGCGCCTGCTCGCCTTTGCCTGCGAGGCCAGTGAAACCCTGGCCTTTACCCGCGGCCTCGACGAACCCGATGAGCCCGACCTGTGGGACAAGCGCCTGACAGGCGACATCGCGCATTGGGTCGAACTGGGCCAGCCCGACGAAGCCCGCCTGAAACGCGCCGCGGCCCGCGCCGAGCGCGTGACCGTCTACACCTACAATGCCGCGAGCGCGCGCGAATGGTGGAAGGGCATGGCAGGCAAGGCCGGCAAGCTGCGCAACGTCACCGTCTACAATGTCCCGGCAGAGGCCGTCGACGCGCTGGCCGCGCTGGCGCAACGCGCCATGCGCCTGTCGGTGACGATCCAGGACGGCGATATCTGGGTAGCCGACGACGACCGCAACGTACAACTGACGCTGGAAGTGCTCCAGCGCGCCCAAGCCTGAGCGCAGCGGCGCTGCGCTCATCTTCCCTGTCCACGTCTTTTCCATCGCAAGGAAACCACGCCATGCAAACCACGCCCTCTGGCCTGCAATACGAAGACACCACCGTCGGCTCCGGCGCCGAAGCCACCGCCGGCAAGCACGTCACCGTGCACTACACCGGCTGGCTGTACGAGAACGGCCAGGCCGGCCGCAAGTTCGATTCGAGCAAGGACCGCAACGACCCGTTCGTGTTCCCGCTGGGTGCCGGCCATGTGATCCGCGGCTGGGACGAGGGCGTGCAGGGCATGAAGGTCGGCGGCGTGCGCCGCCTGGTGATCCCGGCGGACCTGGGCTACGGCGCGCGCGGCGCCGGCGGCGTGATCCCGCCGAACGCGACGCTGCTGTTTGAAGTGGAACTGCTGGCGGTCTGAAGCTGGCGATTCAAGTGCCCGGGCGCCCTGCCCGGGCGCGCTCAGAAACCGATGGCGGCGTTGCCGACGTCGACGCGGACCTTGTCCCGGTCCAGCAGCCGCGCCGCATGGCGCGCATAGTCCTGGGCCCAGGCAGCATTGCCGGAGAAGCGTGCTTCTCCCGAGAACTTGGCGACATTCAGGATCTTGTCGATCACCAGCACCTTGCCCACCGGGCTCGATGCCTGGCAGTCCAGCTCGGTGTATTCCCGGTCGAACCAGCGCCAGGCGGCATCCTCGGTGACCGCGGCCAGCTCGTCCGTGCCGATCGTGAAGTCATATTCCTTGCCGCTGCCGAACACCACCGTAAGCGTACGTGCCATCGCAGGTTCCCCCTGGGTTGGATGAGGCCCCATTGTAAGGACTCGGCGGCGCCAGCGGCGCGCAATTCTTGCCGGCATTTCGCGCCGGCCTGACCAACGACAAGGCGCGGCGCCGCACGGCCGTCGCGCGTGGCAACGGCGGCACGCGGCTGCGACCGTTGTCTGGCGCCCACACCGCGACCGCTGACTCGGACAATTCCGATTAAAAGTGCCACTTGTGGCATTTCCCCGGCCCGCCCGGGACGCCGCTTTGATTTATGCTTGCAGCATGGGCATCACGCGACAGGACCTCGAATCCGACCGGCTGCGCACCTCGCTGTGCAGCACCCCGGTTGCGTCCTCGCTGTTGCCCGAGGCCGCGCTGGAGCAGTCGCTTGCCGATACGCTGGCGCACCGCCCCGACGATCCCGCGCTGGGCGGCGATGTCTGGGTATTCGGCTACGGCTCGCTGATCTGGAACCCGATGGTGGTGCACACCGAGCGCCAGCGCGCCACGGTGCACGGCTACCACCGCGGCTTCTACCTCTATTCCCGCATCAACCGTGGCACCTGGGACAATCCCGGGCTCGTGCTCGGGCTGGACCGCGGCGGCTGCTGCCACGGCATGGCCTTCCGCGTGCCCAGCCATGTGGTCGAGCAGGAGTTCCGGGTGCTGTGGCGCCGCGAGATGCTGACCGGCGCCTACCATCCGCGCTGGCTGCGCATCCGCGTCGGCGCCGCCGGCGCGCCGGAGCAGCGCGCGCTGGCCTTCGTCATGAACCGCTCCCACGAGGCCTACGCCGGCCGGCTGCCCGACGCCAGCGTGGTGGAACGGCTGCGCCACGCCGCCGGCCTCTACGGCCCGGCACGCGAATACCTGCAGCAAACCCTGCTGGGGCTGGCCACCAACGGCGTCGATGATCCCTACCTCGGGCGGCTCTGGCGCCAGCTGCAGGCGGGGGACGCCGCCGAACCTGCAGCCCCCGCGGGCCAGGCGCCGGCCGACTCGTTGCTGCCGGCCAGCCCTCACGAAACCGTCTGAGCCCAGGAGCTGCCGCCATGACGCGCCCCGCCGCCCGCACCCGCAGAGAGGCACTCAATGAGTTGCTGGGGCTGGTGGGCTTGCTGATGGGCGGCGGCCTGCTGGCGGCGCAGGGCAGTCAGACCCTGGCGGCGCGTCCGGCCGGCGGCGCCGCCAACACGCCCGCGGCGCGCCCGCCGCGCGCCCCCGCCACGCAGGCGCCGGCACGCCGCGACGCCATCGGCACGCTCGACCGCAACCTGATCACCGCCGCCAGCGCCGGCGACCAGGCCCTGGTGTCGCGCCTGCTGGCCGCGGGCGCCTCGGCCCGCGCCGCCGACGAACGTGGCCACAGCGCGCTGCTAGCGGCCGTGCACAACCGCCACACCGAGGTCGCGCGCACGCTGATGCTGGCCGGCGCCGACGTCAACCTGAAGGATGCCGATGCCAACAGCCCGTTCCTGCTGGCGGCCGCCACCGGCCAGGCCGACATGGTGCGGCTGGCGCTGGCGCACGGCGCCGACCTTGCCAGCACCGACCGCTACCATGGCACCGCGCTGATCGTGGCGAGCCAGCAGGGCCATGTGGAAGTGGTGAAGCTGCTGTTGAAGGCCGGCATCGCCGTCGACCACGTCAACGACCTGGGCTGGACCGCGCTGCTGGAGGCGGTGATCCTGGGCGACGGCAGCGCGCGCTACGAGGATACGGTGCAGCTGCTGCTGGACGCGGGCGCCGACGCCAACCTGGCCGACCGCGAAGGCGTCACCCCCACGCGCCATGCGCGCCAGCGCGGCTACAAGACCATGGTGAAGATGCTGATGCGGGTGCGCGGGCATTGAGCCCGCGCACCGGGGTACAACGGATGCCGCGCTTTCGTCCTACGCGCCCGCGCGGGCGTTCTCGCTTTCCTGCAGCTGGCGCCACATCACCTTGCCGGTGCCCGACTTTGGCAGCGCCTCGACGAACTCGACCACGCGCGGGTACTTGTAGGCGGCCATGTTGTCCTTGGCCCAGTCGATGATCTGCTCCGGCGTGGTCTTCCCCCTGGCATGGGCGCGCAGCACCACCACCGCCTTGACGGTCTCGCCGCGGTACGGGTCGCGGGTGCCGATGATGCAGGCCTCCTGCACGTCCGGGTGCTTGTACAGCAGGTTCTCGACCTCGGCCGGCCACACCTTGAAGCCCGAGGCATTGATCATGCGCTTGAGCCGGTCGGTGATGAAGTAGTAGCCCTCTTCGTCCATGCGGCCCAGGTCGCCGGTGCGGAAGAAGGTCTTGCCCTCGAATTCGATGAAGGCCTCGCGCGTGGCCTCCTCCTTGCCCCAGTAGCCCTTGAACACCTGCGGACCGCTGACGATGATCTCGCCGATCTCGTCGGGCGGCAGCTCCTTGAGCGTGACCGGGTCGATCACGCGCGCGTCGGTGTTGAAGGTCGGCACACCCAGGCATTGCAGCTTGGGCCGGTCCGACGGGTTGCTGTGGGTCGGCGCCATGGTCTCGGACAGGCCGTAGCCTTCCAGGTAGTTGAGCCCGAACTGCTCGCGCAGGCGCTCGGCCACCGCCTGCGGCATGGCCGCGCCGCCACCGCCGATATAGCGCAGGCTCGACAGGTCGAATTCAGCCAGGTTGGGGCTGGCCAGGAAGTCGATCACCATGGTCGGGATATTGGTCCAGTGCGTGACCTGGTAGCGCGAGATCAGGCGTCCCGCCACTTCGCGGTCCCAGCGCGGCAGCATCACCACGGTAGCGCCGCTGTAGATCGGCCCGTTCATGCCGTACTGCATGCCGGTGACGTGGAACAGCGGCAGCACCGACAGCACCACCGACTCCGCGCCCGAGCCCGACCAGGTCGCGCCGCCGACGATGTTGTGCATCACCGAGCGGTGGGTATGGATGCAGCCCTTGGGAAAGCCGGTGGTGCCCGAGGTGTACGGCATCACCGCCATGTCGTCCGGGCCGGCGGTATGCGGCCCCGGCTGCAGGCCCGCGCCGAGCGCATCGGCCCACGGGGTGGCGCCGGCGGGCAGCGGATGCGGCGTGGTCAGCCAGGCCGGCGGCGCGTCTTCCGGATGTTCGTGGGCCGGCGGCAGCGCGTCCGCGTATTGCGTCACCAGCACGTGCTGCAGGCGCTGCGCCGGTTCCAGCTCGGCCTGCGCCTGCTCCACCCCCGCGGCCAGGTCGGCGGTGAAGATCGCCACGCGCGCCTGGGCGTCGGTGACGTAGTGCTTGAATTCCTCGGCGCGGTTCATCGGGTTGACCGGCACCACCACCGCATCGGCGCGCAGGATCGCGTAGTAGCTGACGATGAACTGCGGGCAGTTCTGCATATACAGCAGCACCCGGTCGCCCTTCTTCACGCCCGCCTTCTGCTGCAGCCAGCCGGCCAGCGCGGTGGCCTGCTCTTGCAGCGCACGGAAGCTGATGGCGTTGCCGAAATAGCGGATCGCGGCCTTGTCGGCATAGCGCAGCGCCGAGACCTCCAGATTGGCCCACAGCGACGTTTCCGGCAGCACGATGGCGGGCGGCAGGCGCTTTGGCCAGAACTGGAAATGCGGGCGGGCGGGGGTTGGCATGAAGGGTCTCCTGTGCGGTCTCGCGGACCGGGTCTGTCGTATGGTCAAGGACTATAACCGAACGATCGTTCTATTTTCAACCGGTGACTTCCCCAACCGCGGCGCGCCGCCGCTGTAACTGGCGTTGCATTCGGCGCCTTCGCCCTCACAATAAGGGGAATTGATTCCCCTTTTTCTCTCCAGACCAGGATTCCCCATGAGCGACGTCACCCTGCAGAATTTCGAAACCGAAGTGATCGACGCCTCGCGCCAGATGCCGGTGCTGGTCGACTTCTGGGCCCCGTGGTGCGGCCCGTGCCGCACGCTCGGGCCGATGCTGGAACGCCTGGAGGCCGAGGCGGACGGCCAGTGGAAGCTGGTCAAGATCAATGTCGACGAGAACCAGGAACTGGCCGCGCACTTCGGCGTGCGCAGCATTCCCCATGTGGTCGCGATCGACGACGGCCAGGCCGTGGACCAGTTCACCGGCGTGCTGCCGGAGTCGGGCCTGCGCGAGTTCCTGAGCCGGCTGGCGCCGGGCCAGGCCAGGTCGCCGCTGGCCGATGCGCTCGCACTCGCCGCCGCCGGCAACCGCGACGGCGCCGAGACCCTGTTCGCCGATGCGATCGCGGCGGATCCCGAGTCCGATGCCGCGCGCCTGGCCTATATCGGCTTCCTGCTGGACGGCAACGCCATCGAGCGGGCCCGGGCCGAGTTCGCGGCGCTGTCGCCGCGGGCGGAACAGGCAGACGGCTATGGCGCGCTGCGCACGCGCATCGATGCCATGGAGAACGCCGCCGGCCTGCCCGATGCGGCCACCCTGGCCCGCCGCATCGACGCCGATCCGCGCGACCTTGCCGCGCGCATGGACCTGGCGCGGCTGATGATCGCGCAGCAGCAATACGAGCCGGCGCTGGAACAGCTGCTGGCGATCGTGCGCACCGACCGCGGCTTCGATGACGATATCGGCCGCCGCACCATGCTGTCGGTATTCGAGATGCTGGCCGACCGGCCCGAGGTGGTGTCGCGCTGGCGCCGCCAGCTGAGCACGTCGCTGAACTGACGGTGACGCGGGCCCGGCGCGGTAAACTGGCGCACTCTCAGTCCCTCAGTTCCACCGCATCCCCGCTTCCCCCGCTGCCATGACCGCGCCCCGCCTGATCGACTTCAAGACCGAACCCGCCCCCAGCCACGACCGGCCGCGCCCCGACCGGCTGGTGTCGGGCAATCCGGACCGCACCACCTGGACGCACTACAGCGCGCAGCATGGCGACTTCGATTGCGGTATCTGGGCGTGCGAGCCGGGCGCGTGGCGCATCGCCTTCCCGGCGGGCAAGGAAGAGTTCTTCCACGTCATCAGCGGCCGCATCCGCATCAGCGACGACAGCGGCCATGCCAGCGAATTCGGCCCCGGCGATGCCTGCGTGATCCCGGGCGGCTTTACCGGCGTGTTCCAGGTGCTGGACCCGGTGCGCAAATACTTCGTGGTGATCGACCGCGACGCGGCGCGCGAGGCCTGAGCGCCACATCGGCGGTACTCACGCCGCCGTCGCGGGACCTTCGATCAGCGTGAAGCCGTTCTCGCGCATATGCTCGACCATCATCGCGTCCATCGACTTGACGTGATGGTCGAACCAGCCTGACAGCTCGGCCACCAGCCGGCGGCCAAGCTGGAACTCCGCATCGCTGTGCACCTTGTCGCGCACCGCGACCGCCACCGCCAGCACCTGCTGGTGCTCGCCCGCGTGGCAATGGCGCGGGCCGAAGCCCATGGCCTCCATCCACTGTTCTTCCTGGGCGAAATGATGGCGGGTATGGTCGATCCATGCGTCCATCGCCGCCAGGAAGGCGTCGTCGTCGGCGCCGGCGACCGCGGCCAGCAGCTGCACGAACTCGGCGTGGGTGGCATCGGTGACCGGTTCGCCCAGGTGCAGGTGATCCGGCAGGCCGGCGGAGGAAAGCTGGTCTTTGGCGTCCATGGGAGCGGCGGCGAGCGTGGAGAAAAACGGCAAGGATACCGAATCGGCGCGACGCGGGCCTGATCTGGCGCAAGCGAGGGGGTATGCTGTGGGCAATGCGGCCGGTCCGTCACCCTACCGTCTTTTGCTCATGCCCCGACTGATCTTCTTCTGCGGCCATGCCGGCACCGGCAAGACCACTCTCGCCCACCGCCTGATCGGCCCGCTGATGCAGGCCACCGGCGAGCCGTTTTGCCTGCTCGACAAGGACACGCTGTACGGCCGCTACAGCGCCGCCGCCATGGCCGCCATCACCGGCAATCCCAACGACCGCGACAGCCCGGCCTACCTGGAGCACCTGCGCGACCCCGAATACCAGGGCCTGCTCGACACCGCGCGCGAGAACCTGGCGCTGGGCATCAGCGCGATCGTGATCGGGCCGCTGTCGCGCGAAGTCCGCGCCCACCTGCTGAACGACCTGGACTGGCTGCACGTGCCCGCCGGCACCACGGTGCGCACGGTCTGGGTCCACCTGCCCGAGGACGAGGCCCACGCGCGCATCATCCGCCGCGGCAACCCCAACGACGCCTACAAGCTGGCGCACTGGGACGCGTACCGGACCCGGCGCTTCATGCCCGCGCCCGCCGACTATCCGGAACTGATCTTTTTCGACAACCAGGCACCGGGGCAGGCGGAGATCGACGCGCTGCTGCGCGCGCTGAGCGCCTGAACGGCGCGGCGGCGCAAGTCCTCAGCCGCGCGCGATCGCGCCGATCACCGCCGACGCCGCGACAAAGCCGAACACCGCCGTCACCGCCACCGACGAGCCGAAGCCGGCGCACGCCAGCCCTTGCGGCCCGCGCGCGGCGGGCTGGCCTGACGGCATCTCGGGCGGCGGCGCCTCGTCGATCTCGCAGGCCTGCTGCTCGGGCTCGGGATATTGCAGCGGCTCGTCCGAATAGACTGCCGCGATGCCGAACTTCTTCTTCGGGTCGCGGGTAAAGCCCCACTGCTTGCGCAGGCTGGCGCGCACCTTGGACAGCAGCGGATCCTGGATCGTGCGCGCCAGGTCGTCGATGCGCACGCGCGTGGGGTCGAGCTGGCCGCCGGCGCCGCCGCAGGTGATCACCGGCACGCCCTGGCGCCTGGCCCAGCCCAGCATGGCGGTCTTCACGCGCACCGCATCGATGGCATCGATCACGTAGTCATAGCCGGCGCCGAGCAGGTCCGGCACGTTGTCGGCGGTAACGAAGTCGTCGACCTGGGTCACCCGGCAACGCGGGTTGATGGCGACGGTGCGCTCGGCCATGGCCTCGACCTTGGCACGCCCGTAGGCGTCGCCCAGCGCATGGATCTGGCGGTTGGTGTTGGACAGCGCGATATGGTCCAGGTCGATCAGCGTGATGCGGCCCACCGCATTGCGCGCCAGCGCCTCGGCCGCCCAGCTGCCGACCCCGCCAATGCCGACCACGCACACGTTGGCCGCCTCCAGCCGCGCCAGCCCGGCGGCGCCGTAAAGCCGCGCCACGCCGCCGAAGCGGCGATGGTAGTCGTCGTCGGCCGGGCTTTCGTGGGTCAGCGGCTCGGGCAGGCCAGCCAGCTCGTGTGCGGCATCGTTCATACGGGAAGGAGCGGATCCGGGGACGCGTGGCCTTGCCACGCACGGCAATGACAGGGCAAAAAAACCGGCATTTTCCGGCGGCGATGTCAGCCAGTCCCCGACAAGGACGGGAAGCGCGCAACTATACAATAGACCTGCAGTGGTCCGTTCGCCGCGCCGCCCCGCGCGGGTTCCGCGGGCCCTCGCCCTAGCCAGCCAGGAGCCCGCCTCATGCCCGTGCGCCGCAAGGTCGTTCTGTGGAGTGTCCTGACACCGGTCGCGCTGATCGCGCTGCTGGTGGTCGTGATCCTGACCTTCGACTGGAACCGGATCAAGCCCTGGCTCAACGACCGCGTCTCCGAAGCCATCGGCCGCCCCTTCGCCATCAATGGTGACCTGACCGTGACCTGGCGCCGCGGCGAGGGCGAAAAAGGCTGGCGCACGCTGGTGCCGTGGCCACGGCTGTCGGCGCGCGACATCACCGTCGGCAACCCGGACTGGGCCGCGCAACCCAATATGGCGACCGTGCGCGAACTGATCTTCGTGCTGCGCCCGCTGCCGCTGCTGGCCAACGAGATCGCGGTGCCGACCATCGTCATCGACAGCCCGGCGGTATGGCTGGAGCGCCTGGCCGACAGCCGCAACAACTGGACCTTCGATACCGGCCCGAAAGAGGGCACCTCGAAATGGCAGCTGGATGTCGGCGAGGTGGTGCTGGCGCGCGGCAACCTCGCGTTGACCGACCAGCTCAAGAAGATCTCGCTGCAGGCGGAACTCGACACCATCGGCAACGCGCCGCTCTATGACAAGGCGCGCGACGGCGCGCTGGTCGAGCCGCAGGCCTCGGCCGTGCCACCCGGGCCGCCGGGCAGCGCCGCCCAGGCGGCCTCGGCGCCGCGGGCCGGCGGCCCGGCCTCGGCGGCGCCCGCCAACGGCGGCGATGGCCGCTATGGCGTGCGCTGGAAAGCGACCGGGCGCTACAACGAGGCCACCATCAACGCCAGCGGCAAGGCCGGCACGGTGCTGAGCCTACGCAATACCGACGTGCCGTTCCCGATCCAGGCCGATGTGCGCGTGGGCACCACGCGCGCCCAGATCGAAGGCACCGTCACCAATCCGGCGCACCTGGCAGCGCTGGACGTGCACCTGACTCTGGCCGGCGACAGCATGGCCAGGCTCTACGCGCTGACCGGCGTGGTGCTGCCATCGACGCCGCCGTACCAGACGCGTGGCCGGCTGATGGCGACGCTGCGCAAGGAAGGCTCGATCTACGAGTATCAGAAATTCACCGGCCGCGTCGGCGGCAGCGACTTGTCCGGCACGCTCACCTTCACCAAGCGCGACCCGCGCCCGCTGCTGGCCGGCAACCTGGTGTCGAACCAGCTGCGCTTCGTCGACCTGGCCCCGCTGATCGGCGCCGACGCCAAGCCCGGCCGACCGGCCAAGGACAGCCCGGTGGCCCAGCCGGCGGACAAGGCGCTGCCGGTGGCGCCGTTCCGCACCGAGCGCTGGGACGAGATCGACGCCGACGTGCACTTCACCGGCAAGCGCATCATCCGCGATGCCGAGCTGCCGATCACCGACCTGGTCACCCACCTGAAGCTGCAGGACGGCGTGCTGCTGCTGGACCCGCTCAACTTTGGCGTCGCAGGCGGCAACCTGGTGTCGACGGTGCGGCTCGACGGCAAGCGAGAGCCCATGGGCGCGATGGTCGACCTGAAGGCGCGGCGCATGAAGCTCAAGCAGCTGTTCCCGACCATCGACCTGATGCGCGCCAGCATCGGCGAGCTCAATGGCAGCGCCAAGCTGTCGGCCACCGGCAATTCGGTGGCGGCGCTGCTGGGCTCGTCCAACGGCGAGGCGCGGCTGCTGGTCGAGAACGGCACGGTCAGCAAGTTTCTGCTCGAGGCGATCGGTCTTAATGTCGGCAGCCTGGTGGTGTCGAAGCTGTTCGGCGACAAGCCGGTGCAGATCAACTGCGGCGTCAGCGACTTCGCCATGACCGACGGCGTGGCGCGCGCGCGCACCTTCGTGCTCGACACCCAGGACGCAGTGATCGAGACCACCGGCGGCATCGACCTGCGCAGCGAGCGGCTGGCGCTGACCATCCACCCCGACTCCAAGGGCCTGCGCATTTTCTCGCTGCGCTCGCCGCTGTATGTCGGCGGCACCATGAAGAACCCGCGCGTCAGCCCCGATATCGGCGTGCTGGCGTTGCGCGCCGGCGGCGCGCTGTCGCTGGCGCTGCTGGCGCCGGTTGCCACCGCGGTGCTGCCGCTGCTCGACCTCTCGCCGGGCGGCGACGACACGCAGTGCGCCAAGCTGCTGGCCGAACTGCGCAAGCGCCCCACCGCGCCTCCGCCGGGCAAGACCTACAAGGACCCGAAGGCCGCGGCGGCGCCCGCCGACGCCACTGGCGCGACGGACACAAGCCGCCCCGGCGCGGATGCCACGGCCAGTCGCCCCGGCCAGCCCGCGGCCGAAGCCCGTGCCGGCAAGCCGCCCGCTGCCAGCCGGCAAGAACCGTCCCGGCCCGCCAGCCAGCGCCCGCCGCAGCGCCCGGCCAACGAGCGCGCGCCGCAGCGCCCCAGCAACGACCGGTCGTTCTACCAGGGCGGATAGATCCACTCGGCATGCCGGGCCCCTCGCCGTTTAAACAAAATCGCAACACTTGGCAGCGCTGCGGCAAGTTGACGCACGTTGTCGTTGTGCCGCGCCGCGCTCAGGCGCATAATTAAACGGCCATTTACAAGAAGCTTAAGCATGGCAAGCATTGGCTGCGACGCGGGCTCGCCCGTGTGGCATCCTTGAGAAGGCGCGGCTGCGGCCGCCCTTTGTTTTTGCTGCCAGTTTTTGCGGCCTGTTCGCGGCCCTTTTTCCTGATTCGCCCCGTCTGGTACGGCTCCCCGCCGGCATCAGGCGCGGTCCACCACGCTCCGCCCCCGCCCCATGACGCTGACGCATGCCGCCGTCCCGCCGATCACCTGGTTGATCGCACTGACGGTGTGCAACCACGTGGCCTTCAATGCCAGCCGCGTGGTGGTGTCGCTGTTCGCGATTTCCCTCAAGGCCTCCACCGTCACGCTGGGCGTGCTGATGTCGCTGTACGCGCTGCTGCCGATGCTGCTGGCGATCCGCGCCGGCAAGCGCATCGACCAGATCGGCCCGCGCAAGCCGATGATGGCGGGCTCGCTGATGGTGGTGGCGGGCACGCTGCTGCCGGCGCTGTGGCACGAGCTGGGCGCGCTGTACCTGTCGTGCGCATTGATCGGGGTCGGCTTCATGCTGGTCCAGGTGGCGATGCAGCTGCTGATCGGGCAGGTCTCGACCGATGCCACCCGGCTGCGCAACTACACCTGGCATGCGCTCGGGCTGTCGGTGTCCGGCACGCTCGGGCCGGTGGCGATGGGCTACGTGATCGAGCATGCGGGCTTCCGCCCCGCCTTCGCGGTGCTGGTGGTGGTGGCATTGGCGGGCCAGGCCGGCCTGCAATGGGTGCGTCCGCGGCTGCCCGCGCGCGGCGGCAACGCCGGGCGCATTGCCATCGAGGACGGCACCCGCCATTCCACGCTGGACCTGCTGCAGCATCCCGAACTGCGCGCGGTCTTTGTCGCCAGCGCGGTGCTGTCGGCCGCGTGGGACCTGCACGCGTTCCTGATCCCGATCCAGGGCTCGCGCATCGGGCTGTCGCCGTCGTCGATCGGCTGGGTGCTGGGCGCATTCGCCATCGCCACCTTTGCCATCCGGGTGGCGATGCCGGCGGTGTCGCGCCGGTTGTCGGAATGGAAGATCATCCGCGCCGCCCTGCTGGTGGGCGCGCTGGCCTACCTGGCCTACCCCTTCGTCGCGCACTTCTGGCTGATGTGCGCACTGGCCTTCGTGCTGGGCCTGGCGCTGGGCAGCGCGCAGCCCAATGTCATGAACATCCTGCACACCGCGTCGCCGCACGGCCGCGCGGGCGAGGCCCTGGGCCTGCGCTCGGCGGTGCTGAACACCAGCCAGGTGGTCTGGCCGCTCACCTTCGGCGTGGTCGGCACGGCGCTGGGCATGCTGCCGATCTTCCTGTCGATGGCGGGGGCGATGGGCGCGGCTGGCTACTATTCGCGGCGGCAAGGGCGCAAGGCGCTGGCGCCGCCGGCCGCCGGCGGGTGACCTGGCCGGTACCGCTTGTCGCCGCGCAAATGCGGCCTCCAACGCATTCGCTATACTCGAATCAGCCGGACCTGCGGCCCCCGCCCCCGGGCGCACCGCGCTTCCAGACTGATTCCCTGATGATTGCGACATGACCCAACTTGCCGACCTGCGCCGCACCTATGTGCTGGGCGCGCTGTCCGAATCCGACGTGGCCCCCGAGCCGATGAGCCAGTTCAGGCGCTGGTTCGACGAAGCGGTCACCGCCAAGCTGCCTGAACCCAATGCCATGACCCTGGCTACGGTCGACGCCGACGGCCAGCCCTCGGCGCGCATCGTGCTGCTCAAGGGCATCGACGACCGCGGCTTTACCTTCTTCACCAACTATGAAAGCCGCAAGGGCCTGGACCTGGCGGCAAACCCGCGCGCCGCGCTGCTGTTCCACTGGGTCCAGCTGGAGCGCCAGGTGCGCGTCGAAGGCCGCGTCGAGAAGGTCTCCGACGACGAAAGCGACGCCTATTTCGCCACGCGCCCGCTGGGCTCGCGCGTAGGCGCCTGGGCTTCCGCGCAAAGCCGCGAGGTCCCCGGCCGCGACGTGCTCGAGCAGCGCGAGCAGGAATACCGCAGCAAGTTCGGCGAGAACCCGCCGCGCCCGCCCTACTGGGGCGGCTACCGCCTGGTGCCGACCGCGCTGGAATTCTGGCAGGGCCGGCCTTCGCGCCTGCACGACCGTATCGCCTACCGGGTCCAGCCGGGCACGGGCTGGCAGATCGTGCGGCTGTCGCCCTGAGCCGGCCGCGGACGCCGCGCGCGTCCGCGCTGATGCGTCTACGCCTCTCCCGGGACGACGTCAGGGTCTTCCGGCGGTGCGCTGCACGGGCTGCGGAATTGGACTAAAGTGAGACAGGCGTCGCTTGGCTACTCTTTTCTTGCAGCGCTCGCGACGGATCGGGCAAGGTTTGCGCGCAGTTTCTCCTTGCCGGATGCGTCCGCCGAAGCGTGTGCCGCAACCATCGGGAGGTAAAGCGCATGTTTTTCAAGCAAACCCTGGAAAAGCAACTCGACAACTGGATCGCTGACCTGCGCGAGAACGCCAATCTCCCGGTCAGCCTGCGGCTGTGGAATGGCACCGAATACCCGCTGGGGCAATTCGACAAGCCGGTGGTGACGCTGACCGTGCGCGAAGCCGCAGCCCTGCCGCTGCTGCTGACCCCCAGCCTGGACAACCTGGGCGAGGCGTACGTCCAGGGCAAGATCGATTTCGACGGCCGCCTGGCGGACATCATCAAGGTGGGCTACGGCTTCTCGGCCGCGGCCACGCGGCGCGCCGGCGGCGCGCTGTACAAGGTGGCGCAGCACTTCTCGCATACCAAGCAGGAAGACAAGGAGTCGATCCAGTACCACTACGACGTCTCCAACGACTTCTACCAGCTCTGGCTCGACCCCAACATGGTCTATTCCTGCGCCTACTTCGAGCACGGCGATGAAGACCTGGCCACCGCGCAGATCAAGAAGATCGACCACATCCTGACCAAGATCCGGCTGCAGCCGGGCCAGACCCTGCTGGATATCGGCTGCGGCTGGGGTGCGCTGGTGTTGCGCGCGGCGCAGAAGTTCGGCGCGCGCTGCGTGGGCATCACGCTGTCGCAGAACCAGTTCGACCTGGCCACCGAGCGCGTCAAGGCCGCCGGCCTGTCCGACCGCATCGAGATCCGGCTGCAGGACTACCGCGACACCACCGGCACCTTCGACCGCATCACCAGCGTCGGCATGTTCGAGCATGTGGGCAAGGACAACCTGCCGGGCTACTTCGGCCGCATCCGTGAGCTGCTGGCGGACGACGGCTTCGCCATGAACCACGGCATCACCTCGCCCGACCCCGACAACGGCGCCACGCCGATGGACGGGGCCGAATTCATGGACCGCTACGTGTTCCCGCAGGGCGAGCTGCCGCATATCGGGCTGGTGCTGCGCACGCTGCAGCAGGGCGGCCTGGAAGCCTTCGACGTCGAGCTGCTGCGCCGGCACTACGCGCGCACGCTGCACCACTGGGCCGACAACTTCGAGGCGCGCGGCGATACCATCCGCAGCATGGTCGGCGAGAAGAAATACCGCATCTGGCGTGTCTACCTTGCCGGCTGCGCGCACGCCTTCGAGACCGAAAAGATGTCGATCTACCAGGTGGTGTGCCACAAGTCCGGGCTGCAGGCCGACTCGCTGCCGTGGTCGCGCCGCTATATCTACGAACAGCCCATCGGCCGCAACGACTGAAGGCAACCGAAGCGATTGACTGAAGACCTCTTTGGCGGGCTGCCCCTGCCCGCCCCCGCAGCCCCTCCCGGGCGGCCCGCGATGCCAGCCGGCGCGGCCGCCCAACCCGACTCCCCAGGCAAACCGGCGCGTGGCAAGAGCGTGCAGCCGTTGCCGGTCGCGCCGGCGCTGCAGGCGCTGGCCGCGCGGCTGCCTCCGCACCTTTATTTCGGCACCTCGTCCTGGGCCTATCCCGGCTGGAACGGACTGGTCTACGACGGCGAGTACAGCGACAGCCTGCTGTCGCGCAAGGGCCTGGCCGCCTATTCGCGCCACCCGCTGCTGCGCGCCGCCGGCATCGACCGCGGCTTCTACGGGCCGATCCCGCTGGCCGATTACCTGTCGTACGCGGCGCAGGTGCCGGAGGGCTTCCGCTTCCTGGTCAAGGCGCCGGCCAGCGTCTGCGACGCGTGGCTGCGCGGCCCGGACGGCGCCGGCCGGCTGGCCAACGCCGCCTTCCTGGATGCGGAGATCGCGGCGCGCGACTTCATCGTGCCGGCCACCAGCGGACTGGGACACAAGTGCGGGCCGTTGCTGTTCCAGCTGTCGCCGATGGGGCCGCTGGCCGACAGCGCGGTATTCCTGGAGCGGCTCGACGCCTTCCTCGGCGCACTGCCGGCGCTCGATCCGGCACTGACGCCGCACGCCGCCTATGCCGTCGAACTGCGCGACCCGGCCCTGCTGACGCCGCGCTATATCCGGCTGCTGCGCCACCACGGCGTGCGCTTCTGCCTGTCGGCGCGCGACCGGCTTCCGCCCGTGCCGCGCCAGGCGGCGGCGCAGGCGCTGATGGACGAAGCCGCGGCGGGACCGCTGGTGCTGCGCTGGATGCTGCATGCGGGCCGGCCCTACGCCTACGCGGAGAAGCGCTATGCGCCGTTCGACCGCATCGTCGACGACGACCCCGACACCCGCCACGAGATCGCCGACGTGGTCGCGCGCACGCTGCGCGCGGGCCAACCGGCCATGGTCATCGTCAGCAACAACGCCGAAGGCTGCGCCCCGCTGAGCTGCATGCGGCTGGCCGAGGCCATCGTGGCGCGGCTATAGACCCAGCTGCCGCCGCGCCGGCGCACGCCTTTACTTGCGCAACCTGGCGCCGAACTGCTTGCGGAACTTGGCCAGCTTCGGCGAGATCACGAACGCGCAGTAGCCCTGGCTGGGATGGTCCTGGTAGTAGTTCTGATGGCTGGCCTCGGCGCGCCAGTATGGCTGCTCCGGCTCGACCTGCGTCACGATCGGCGCATCGAACACCTTGGCGGCGGACAGTTCACGCATCACGTACTCGGCGGTCGCGCGCTGCGCCTCCGAATGCGTAAAGATCGCCGAGCGGTATTGCGGACCCACGTCGTTGCCCTGCCGGTCCGGCGTGGTCGGGTCGTGGATGGCGAAGAAGATCTCGAGGATCTCGCGGTAGCTGATCACCGACGGATCGAAGCTCACGCGCACCACTTCGACGTGGCCGGTATCGCCTTCGCACACCTGCTGGTAGGTCGGGTGGTCGACATGCCCGCCGGTATAGCCGGACTCGACCGCGACCACGCCTTCGACCTGCTGGTAGACCGCTTCCAGGCACCAGAAGCACCCGCCGCCCAGCGTGGCGGTTTCCAATCCATGTTCCATTTGCGCCGCTCCCTTGCGTAGTCGTCTGTCTGTCTGGCCAGGCCTCAAGCATAAGCGCAGACCGGCGCGCTTGCAGCGGATTCAGCCGGGCCCGGGCCGTGCCTCCAGCAGCGCGCGCAATTGCGGCTTGAGCACCTTGCCGAGGGCGCTGCGCGGCAGGTCTTCCATCAGCACCACCTCGCGCGGCAGCTTGAAGCGGGCGATGCGCGCGGCCAGCAGCTCGCGCAGCGGTTCGGCCGCCAGCGCGCCGCGTGGCATGCCCGGCGCCGGCACGATCACCGCCACCGGCACTTCGCCCCAGCGCGCATCGGCCACGCCGACCACCGCGCACTCCTGCACGCCGGGCAGGCCGACCAGCAGGTTCTCGATTTCGGCGGGATAGATGTTCTCGCCGCCGGAGATGATCATGTCCTTGCTGCGGCCAACCACCTCGATGCAGCCCTCGGCATCGCGGTGCGCCAGGTCGCCGGAACGGAACCAGCCGCCGGGCAGCCCGTTGTCGGTAAGCCCACTGTCGGCCTGGTTCCAGTAGCCCGCCATGACGTTGGTGCCGCGCACCCACAGCTCGCCGACCGCGCCCTGAGCCACCTCGGCGCCGTCGGGGCCGGCCAGCCGCACTTCGGCCTCGGGCTGCGGCCAGCCGGCATAGCCCGGACGCGCCATGGCCTGTTCCAGCTTCAGCACCACCGACACCGGCCCGGTCTCGGTGGCGCCATAGACCTGTCCGAGCGGCACGCCGCGGGCGTGGAAGGCGTCGATATACGAGCGCGGGATGGTCGACGATCCCGCCATCACGCCGCGCAGCGCCGCGAGGTCGGCATCGGGCCAGCCTGGGTGCTCCAGCACCGCGCGCAGCGTCGCCGGCACCATCAGCGACAGGCTCGGCCGAGACCCGGCCACCGCGTCCAGCCATGCCTGCGGCGCAAAGCGGTCATGCAGCGTGACGCGCGCACCCGCCAGCAGCGCCGGCAGCGTCTGGATGCATAGCCCGCCGACATGGAACAGCGGCAGCACCGACAGCACGTGGTCGTCCGCGCTCATGCCGTGCGCCCACCAGCTGGCGCGCGCATTGGCCAGCAAGCCGGCCTGGGTATGCACAGCCCCCTTGGGCTTGCCGGTGGTGCCGGAGGTATAGGCGAGCAGCAGCGGCGCATGGTCCGGCACGGCGGCATGGATCACGCCGAACGGCGCCGGATGGTCGACCAGCCGGTCGATGGGCACCAGCCGGCAATCGCCGCCGGCTTCGCGCGCCAGCGCTTCATGGGCCGCGTCATGGAACAGCACGGCCAGTTGCGCGTGGGCCGCAATCGTTCGCAGCTCGGCCGGCGCCAGCCGGTAGTTCAGCGGCGCGAACATGGCGCCGACGCGGGCGCAGGCGAACAGCAGCACCAGCTGCAGCTCGTGGTTCAGGCACAGCGTGCCGACGCGGTCGCCCGGGCGGATGCCCCAGCTTGCGGCCAGGTGGGCGCTGGCGCGCTCCACGCGCCGCCACAGCTTGCCGTAGGTGAAGGTGCGGCCCAGGTAGTGCAACGCCGGCCGGCCCGGCGCGGCCTCGGCATGGCCATGCAGCATGGCCGGCAGCGCGCCCAGGCCAGCGGCACCGGCGCGGATGGCTCTGCGGGGGGCGCTCATTCGTCGCGCTCGCCGGATTCGTACAAGGTCTCGCGTCCCATGCGGTCGAGGATCAGCTCGGCGGTCCAGGGCAGCATCAGCGCGCCACAGCGCGAATCGCGGTAGAGCCGCTCCAGCGGCAGGTCCTTGAGCATCGACTGGCCGCCGCAGGTGCGGATCGCCAGCCGGGCGATATCGTTGGTCCCTTCCATCACCGTGTAGTGCGCGGCGTACAGGCGCAGGCGTTCGTCCTTGGACGGATTGGGCTTCGCCTCGTGGATCGCGCGCCAGAAGAGCGAGCGCATCGTTTCCAGCTGGATGCGCATCTGCGCCACCGCGATCTGCTTGGTCGGATACATGCGGCGCTTGACCGGCGGCTGGCCAGGCACCTCGCCGCGCAGGTACTGCACGGTGAAGTCGTAGGCCGCCTGCGCCACGCCGAGGTAGGTCGGCGACAGCGTGAAGAACATCGCCGGCCAGGTCTGCGCGGCGCGGTAGTAGACCCCGCGCGGCATCAGCTGCTCGTAGTCGGGCACGAACACGTCCTTGAGCAGCAGCGTGCGCGACACCGTGCCGCGCATGCCCATCGGGTCCCAGTCGCCGGTTACGGTGAGCCCGTCCGCCTGTCCGGGCACGGCGATGTAGAGCGTGTCGCGCATGTCGGGATGCTGGTCGCCGCGGTCCTCGGTGCACAGGATGCCGTAGTAGTCGGCCGCGCCCGACAGCGAGGCGAAGATCTTGCGCCCGTTCAGCACCCAGCCGCCGTCGACCTTGCGCGCGGTGGTGCCGAACGGCGCCTTGCCGGCGGCGGCGGCCGAGCCTTCGGAGAACGGCTGCGCATAGACCGCGCCGTCGCGCACCACCCGCGCGAAATGCAGCTCGCGGCGGGCCTGGTGTTCGTCGCGCTGTGCCGGCGTCATGTCGATGCCATCGGACAGCACGCCGGTCCACATGGTCGAGCAGATATGCATGTTGTACGTGAGCGCGGTGGCGCCGCAGAAGCGGCCGATCTCGGCGCCGACCATGCAGTAGGTGGCAAAGTCCGCGCCCGCGCCGCCGAACGCCCGCGGCACGCACAAGGCCAGCAGGCCGGCCTCGCGCAGGTCGTCATAGTTGGCGAACGGGAAGCTGGCCTCGCGGTCCCAGGTGGCGGCGCGCGGCGCGAAGCGCTCGCGGCCCAGGCGGTTGGCGAGCGTCAGCCATTGCGCCTGTTCCGGGGTGAAATCCGCCGTACCGACGGCGGGAATGAAGTCGAGCTGGCCGGATGGCATGTCGCGTCTCCTCTTTGTCCTGCTCGCGCCGGAAGGGGGAACGGGGGCGGCGCGGCGGCAGTTGTTGTGTTGGCGTGGCCGGAAAGCGGCGCGCTTCAGTGCACGGGAAAACGCCGGCGCAGGAAATCCAGCACCGCGTCGTTGAACAGCCCGGGGCGCTCCATGCAGGCCAGGTGGCCTACGTCGGGCAGGCAGCGATACTCGGCGCCGGCGATGCGTTGCGCCATGCGCTGCATCACCTCGGGCGCGGCGTTGGTATCGTGCTGGCCGGCCAGCGCCAGCACCGGCACCGCGATGCGGGCCAGCGCGTCGCGCTGGTTGAAGCCCACCAGCGCACCCAGCGCGGCGCGGTACGCGGGCGCCGGCACCGCCGCCATCACCGCGGTGGCAAAAGCCACCGCCTGCGCGTCGGCATCGGGCGCGACCATGGTGCGCACCAGCCCGGCTGCCATCTGCGCCATGGTCTTGCCGGCATCCAGCGGCGCGGTGCGCGCGGCGATGAACTCGCGCTGCCACGGGCCATCGCCCTTGCCGAAGGCGGGCGACGTGCCGGACAGCACCATGCCGTCGACCAGCGCGGGCGTGGCCGCGCAGGCCTGCTGCGCGACCATGCCGCCCATGCTGTGGCCCAGCAGCACCACGCGCCGGCCGGCGTCGCGTTCGAACAGCAGCACGGGCGTCAGCGCCTGCGCCAGTCCGTCGAAGTCATAGGGGTCGATCAGGGCACTGTCGCCATAGCCCGGCATGTCCCACGCCAGGGCGCGGTAGCCGGCCTGCGCCAGGGCCTCGCCCTGCGCGGGCCAGGCGGCCTTGCCGCCACCGATGCCATGCAGCATCACCACCGCCACCGGCCCGTCGCCCCAGGCCAGCGTGGCGATGCCGTTGGCGTGGCGCTGCGTGGTCGCGGCGGCGCTCATGCGGCCACCTCCACCAGCGTGCCGGCCTCGACCTCATTGCGGCCGTCGAGCGACACCGTGCAGTTCCGCAGCGGCAGGTCGAAGTGGCCCAGCGTATGCCGCCCGGCAACCTCGTTGGCGCCGGTCGAGAACAGGAAGTTGCCGGCAAACGCGCGCAGCTCGGTGCCGTTGCAATCGCGCTTGTCGTAAAACGTCATCGCGTCCCAGCGCGCCATCCGGTTCAGGCCCCAGCCCACGTGCGAGACCGCGTAGGCGTCGCGCGTGCCCTCGCGGTCGGCCCAGGCCTGGTAGTAGCCGCGCATCATGTCGGCATCGACGCCCTGCCCCTCGACCGCGACGATATAGTCGTCCTCGATATGGCACACCACGGTGTCGCGCAGGTAGGTCTTGAAGGTCAGGTTGACGTCGCCCGGCGCCAGCACCAGCGTGCCGTTGACCTGGCGCCCGGCCGGAAACGCCAGGCACAGCCCGCCGGGCCAGTGCGAGACCTGGCCGGGCTTGTTGCAGAAACCCCAGACGCCGCCGACGCGCGCCTCGGCCAGGCCGATGCGCAGCTCGGTACCGGCGGCCGAATGCACGCGCATCTCGCGCGC
Source organism: Cupriavidus nantongensis (assembly GCF_041726985.1). Taxonomy (GTDB): domain Bacteria; phylum Pseudomonadota; class Gammaproteobacteria; order Burkholderiales; family Burkholderiaceae; genus Cupriavidus; species Cupriavidus nantongensis_A. Next base: position 2,500,094 of record NZ_CP168303.1, read on the forward strand.
GCCGCGCAGGCGCTTCATCGCCGCGCGCACGGTGGTCTCCTGCGACGGGTCGGGCTGGCAGCGCTCCAGGACCTCCGGGTGCTCGTTGCTGATCATCAGCATGCGCGGCACCACGCCGTCGGCGCCGCGCAGGATCTGCGGCAGCTCGGGCGCGTGCAGCAGGCCTTCGACGGTGCAGTCGAGCACCAGCTGGCAGCGCGACAGTGCCGCCAGCACCGGCGCCAGATGCTGCAAGGCATCGCTGGCACCGGTGGAGCGCACCGGCGCAGGGGTCGCAAGCGCCGGGGTCGGCACCTGGATACGCACCGGGGTGGCGCCAAGGGACTGCACGGCCAGCTCGGCCAAGGCCACGTTGACAGGGCGGGATTGGGACTCCGTTACAATTCCCACGACATCCCCGTGCCGCAGGGCACAGAGTTCCAGCGTGCGGCGGAACGCCGCCAGCCAGCGGTGTTCGATCTGCTCGATGAGCATGCGCTTGTCTCCTGCTGCTTGTTATTGGCTTCTTGTTCTATGGGGCCCGGGCCGCCACGCTTTGTGCCGCGGCCAGCGCCGGCGGCGCCGGACTTGAACTCGCCGCCCCTGGCGCGAATAATATATATGAAATTTCATGAACTCCAGTGGAGCCCCCATGGGCATGCCTGAGGCCCAGCCACGGATCGCCAGCGTAGCCGCCGCTCCGGACTTCGATGCGATGCACTTCCGCCGTACCCTGTCGCAGTTCGCGACCGGTGTCACGGTGATCACCACGCGCGCCAGCAACGAGTCGGTTGCGGCCGGCGCGCCCCCGTTCATCGGCATCACCGCCAGCTCGTTCAACTCGGTGTCGCTGGAGCCGCCGCTGGTGCTGTGGAGCATGGCCACGCGCGCCAACAGCCTTCCGATGTTCCGCGACGGCACCCACTACATCATCAACGTGCTGTCGGCGTCGCAGCTTGACCTGTGCCAGCGCTTCGCCACGCTCAAGGGCGACCGCTTCGCCGGCGTCGACTACCGGCTCTCGGCCACCGGCCTGCCGATCCTGTCGAATGCGCTGGCCTGGTTCGAATGCCACAACCGCAGCCGCTACGACGAGGGCGACCACGTCATCTTTGTCGGCGAGGTGGAGCGCTGCGGTGTGCTCGATGGCAAGGATGGCCCGCTGATATTCCAGGGCGGCCAGTTCACCACCACCGCCCCGCTCGATCTCTGAACAGCCACTGAGCCATCATGGCGGACCTGCCGGCAGTCCCTTCGCCCCAGCCCTTCGTCGACGGCTACCTGGCCTACCTGCTGGCCCGCGCCAGCCATCTGATCTCGGGCGAGTTCCATCGCGAGGTCGAGGCCAGCGGCCTGTCGGTGCAGGAATGGCGCGTGCTGGCCACGCTGGCCGACCGCCCGGACTGCACCGTCGGCGCGCTGGCGGAAATCACGCTGACCAAGCAGCCCACGCTGACCAAGCTGGTCGACCGCATGGCGCACGATGGCCTGGTCCGGCGCCGCGCCGGGAAGACCGACCGCCGCCAGGCGCTGGTCTCGATCACGCCGCGCGGCGTGGCGCTGGTGCAGCCGCTGCTCGAGCGCGCCGCGCAGCACGAGCGTGCGGTGCTGGATGACTTCGGCGCCCGCCAGGGCGCGCAGCTGAAGGAAACCCTGCGCCAGCTGATCGCGCTGCACACGCAGCGCTAGGCTTCAGCGGCCTTCAGGATCGCCAGCGGCGAACTGTCTACCTTGATCCGCTGCAGCACGATATTCGAGCGGATATCCATCACGCCCGGGGTGCGGTACAGACGGTTGACGATGAAGTCCGAGTAGTGTTTCAGGTTGCGCGCCTGCACGCGCAGGATGTAGTTGCTGTCGCCGGTGATGATGTACGCCGACAGCACCTCCGGCCACGACTGCACCGCCGCGATGAAGGTGTCGTGCCAGCCCTCGACGTCGTGGCGCATCGACACCTGCACGATCGCCTCCAGCTCCAGCCCCAGTTGCTCGGCATCGAACCAGGCGCGATAGCCGCCGATCACCCCTGACTCTTCCAGCAGCCGGACCCGGCGCAGGCACGCCGACGGCGACAGCGCCACGCGGTCGGCCAGGTCTTGGTTGCTGATGCGGCCGTTCTCCTGCAGGCAGGTCAGGATGCGCAGATCGGTGGGATCGAGGTTCATTCGAATTTCCTTCGATAAATCGGGAATTTTTCGCATTCTATGCGAAATACAGCGCGGATGACGGGCCATTTAGCAAGCCTGTTGCCGCCGATTTTGACTATGATTCCCGACATCGAGGCACACAGAAACGGCGTCCGCAGAGGGCCCCGCGCACACCCATGACCGCCCCCAATCCCGACCCGCGCCGGCTGTGGGACATCAGTCCGCCGCTGTCGCCCGCCACGCCGGTGTGGCCCGGCGATACGCCGTTCCAGCAGCAGCCGGCCTGGCAGATCGACGCGCATTGCCCGGTCAATGTCGGTCGCATCACGCTGTCGCCGCACACCGGCGCGCATGCGGACGCGCCGCTGCACTACGCCGCCGACGGCGCGCCGATCGGCGCCGTGCCGCTGGCGCCGTACCTGGGCCCCTGCCGCGTGATCCACTGCATCGGCGCCGCGCCGCTGGTGCAGCCGCACCATGTCGAGCACGCGCTCGAGGCGCTGCCGCCGCGGGTGCTGCTGCGCACCTACCGGCAGGCGCCGCTGGCGCAGTGGGACCCGGCCTTCTGCGCGGTGTCGCCCGACACCATCGCGCTGCTCGCCGGGCACGGCGTGCAGCTGGTCGGCATCGACACGCCCTCGCTCGATCCGCAGGACTCCAAGACCATGGACGCGCACAACGCCGTGCGCCGCCATGGCCTGGCGATCCTGGAAGGCATCGTGCTGGACCAGGTCGATGCCGGCGACTATGAACTGATCGCGCTACCGCTGCGCTTTGCCGCGCTGGATGCCAGCCCGGTGCGCGCCGTGCTGCGCAGCCTCGACTGAAGTTTTTCCCGAACCCCGCCTGGCCTTTCTCCACGACATGACGACCATTGACCGCGAGCACTGTATCCGGCTCGACCAGCAAGACCCGCTGCGCCCGCTGCGCGACCAGTTCGCGCTGCCCCAGGGCGTGATCTACCTCGACGGCAATTCGCTCGGCGCCCGCCCGCGCGCCGCCGCCGCGCGCGCCGCCCAGGTGGTGGCCGAGGAATGGGGCGACGGCCTGATCCGCAGCTGGAACACCGCCGGCTGGTTCGACCTGCCGCAGCGCCTGGGCAACAAGCTGGCGCCGCTGGTGGGCGCCGGCCAGGATGAAGTGGTGGTCACCGACACCACCTCGATCAACCTGTTCAAGGTGCTGGCCGCGGCGCTGCGCGTGCAGCAGACGCGCGACCCGGCGCGCAAGGTGATCGTCTCCGAGGCCAGCAATTTCCCGACTGACCTGTATATCGCCCAGGGCCTGGCCGACCTGCTGCAGCAGGGCTACTCGCTGCGGCTGGTGAACTCGCCGGCCGAGCTCGACGCCGCCGTCGGCGCCGATACCGCGGTGCTGATGCTGACCCACGTCAACTACAAGACCGGCGAGATGCTCGACATGGCCGGTCTGACCGAGCTGGCCCATGCCCGCGGCGCGCTGACGGTGTGGGACCTGTGCCATTCGGCCGGCGCCGTGCCGGTCGACCTGAAGGCGGCCGGGGCCGACTACGCCATCGGCTGCACCTACAAGTACCTGAACGGCGGCCCGGGCTCGCCCGCCTTCGTCTGGGTCGCGCCGGCGCTGCGTGACGCCTTCTGGCAGCCGCTGTCGGGCTGGTGGGGCCATGCCGCGCCGTTCGCGATGGATCCGCAGTACCGCCCGGTCGAGGGCGTGCGCCGCTTCCTGTGCGGCACGCAGCCGGTCACGTCGCTGGCAATGGTCGAGTGCGGGCTGGACGTGTTCGCGCAGACCGACATGCAGGCGCTGCGCGCCAAGTCGCTGCAGCTGACCGACCTGTTCATCGCGCTGGTGGAAGCCCGCTGCGGCCACCACCCGCTGACGCTGGTGACGCCGCGCGAGCACGCGCGCCGCGGCAGCCAGGTCAGCTTGGAGCACCCGGACGGCTATGCCCTGGTGCAGGCCCTGATCGAGCGCGGCGTGATCGGCGACTACCGCGAGCCGCGCATCGCCCGCTTCGGCTTCACGCCGCTCTACACCAGCTTCGCCGAGGTGTGGGATGCTGTGGAAATCCTGCGCGACGTGCTGGACAGCGGCGCCTATCGCGACGCGCGCTTCCAGACGCGCGGCCAGGTGACCTGACGGGAGCGCATCATGAGCGAATTCAAGGGATGCCCCTTCTCCGGCGCGGCGCCGGCAGCCACCCCTCAAGGCGAAGGCTGGCACGGCGCGCAGATGGATTTCGCCAGGGACATGAGCTATGGCGACTACCTCGGCCTGGACCAGATCCTGAGCGCGCAGCATCCGCTGTCGCCGGACCACAACGAGATGCTGTTTATCGTGCAGCACCAGACCACCGAGCTGTGGATGAAGCTGATGCTGCACGAGCTGCGCGCCGCGCGCGAGTCGGTCAAGGGCGACAGCCTGCCGCCGGCGTTCAAGATGCTGACGCGCGTGTCGCGCATCATGGACCAGCTGGTGCAGGCGTGGAACGTGCTGGCCACCATGACGCCGCCGGAATACTCGGCGATGCGGCCCTACCTGGGCATGTCGTCGGGCTTCCAGTCGTACCAGTACCGCGAGATCGAGTTCATCCTGGGCAACAAGAACGCCGCCATGCTCAGGCCGCATGCGCACCGGCCGGAACACCTGGCGCTGGTCGAGGCCGCGCTGAAGACGCCGTCGCTCTACGACGAGGCGATCCGGCTGATGGCGCGGCGCGGCTTTGCCATCGACGCCGACTGCGTCGAGCGCGACTGGACCCAGCCGACCGCGTACAACGCCTCGGTCGAGGCGGCGTGGCTGGAGGTCTATCGCAACCCCGGCGCGCACTGGGAACTCTATGAGCTGGGCGAGAAGTTCGTCGACCTGGAAGACGCGTTCCGGCAATGGCGCTTCCGCCATGTGACCACGGTCGAGCGGGTGATCGGCTTCAAGCGCGGCACCGGCGGTACTGAGGGCGTCAGCTATCTGCGCAAGATGCTGGACGTAGTGCTGTTTCCGGAACTGTGGAAGTTGCGGACCGACCTGTGAGCCACACTGTCCCTGCGCGCAGGGACCGCCGTACGGCCGGCGGCCTGCCTCAGCCCGCCGGCTCGGACAATCTTGCCGCCAGCGTCTGCAGCGCCGGTGCCAGCGTCTGGTGGAACACCGACTCGTCCACCGCCCCGTAGGAAGCACTGCAGCTCAGCATGTGCAGCTCCTTCTCCCCCACCGGCCGGAACGCCACCGCGCAGGCATGGATGGCCGGATGCCAGTCGCGGAACGACGCGGCATAGCCGCGCTGCTGCGCCTCGGCCAGCGCGGCGCGGGTGGCGGCCTCCTGCTGCTTCCATTGCTCCGGGAAGGCCTGGCTGAACTCGGCCATCACGCGCTCGCGGCGCGGCGCCGGCAAGGCGGCCAGGTAGGCCCGCCCCATCGAACTCGACACCAGCGACAGCCGCGAGCCGACGCCCAGCCCGAGCATCACGCCGGCATCGTTGCGGATCGACTCCAGGTAGATCACCTCCATGCGCTCGCGCTTGCCGAGCGACACCGAGACCCCGTACGACTGCGCGAACGCCAGCATGTGCGGCCGCGCCAACGACACCACGTCCGACGCCGACAGATAGGCGTAGCCCAACGCCAGCACCCCGGCATCGAGCGCGTACTTGCCCAGGCTCTCGTCATAGCGCAGGTAGCCCAGCTGCACCAGCGTGCCCGCCAGCCGGCTTACCGTGGCCTTGGGAAAGCCGGTGCGGCGCACGAATTCCTGGTTGCCCAGCATCGCCTCGCCGGTGCGGAAGCAGCGCAGCAGTTCAAGCCCTCGTGCCAGCGCGGTGACGAAGTTCGGGTCGCTATCGCGCACGGGTCCCGGGGCAGGTTCCGGGGAAAGTGACGGTTCGGAGTTCAGGTTGGCCAAGGTTCGCGGCTCCAGTCGGCGCTTGTCCGTTCATCGCACAAAGGCGCGGAGGTTCAGGGTTTTGCCGGTTGCGTGGCAAGACCATTGCGATATACTAATTCAACGGAACACAGTTCCGCAATGCGGAACTTCCAGGATGCGGTAAAAAAATCCTCCGCACGATCACCGAACCTCTACGAATCACGGAATCCGCCGACGCGGACCGCGGCACGTCAGCCGCCCGCCCGGCGCTTCCTCCTGCGCTATCGAAGGAGACCTGCATGGCTGCCAACGCCGAATTCCACTGGGCCGACCCCCTGCTGCTCGACCAGCAACTGAGCGCCGACGAGCGCATGGTGCGTGACGCCGCCGCGGCGTACTGCCAGGACAAGCTGATGCCGCGCGTGCTGCAGTCGTTCCGCAACGAGAAGACCGACATCGAGATCTTCCGCGAGATGGGCGAACTGGGCCTGCTCGGCCCGACCATCCCCGAGCAATACGGCGGCCCGGGCCTCAACTACGTCAGCTACGGTCTGATCGCGCGTGAAGTCGAGCGCGTCGATTCGGGCTACCGCTCGATGATGAGCGTGCAGTCGTCGCTGGTGATGGTTCCCATCTACGAATTCGGCACCGAGGCGCAGAAGCAGAAGTACCTGCCCAAGCTGGCCACCGGCGAGTGGATCGGCTGCTTCGGCCTGACCGAGCCGAACCACGGCTCCGACCCGGGCTCGATGGTCACCCGCGCCAAGAAAGTCGACGGCGGCTACGAGCTGACCGGCGCCAAGATGTGGATCACCAACTCGCCCATCGCCGACGTGTTCGTGGTCTGGGCCAAGCTGCAAGGCGAAGACGGCAAGGAAGACATCCGCGGCTTTATCCTGGAAAAAGGCTGGAAGGGCCTGAGCGCCCCCGCCATCCACGGCAAGGTCGGCCTGCGCACCTCGATCACCGGCGAGATCGTGCTCGACCAGGTGTTCGTGCCGGAAGAGAACATCATGCCGGGCGTGAAGGGCCTGAAGGGTCCGTTCACCTGCCTGAACTCGGCCCGCTACGGCATCGCCTGGGGCGCGCTGGGCGCCGCCGAATTCTGCTGGCACACCGCGCGCCAGTACACGCTGGACCGCAAGCAGTTCGGCCGCCCGCTGGCTGCGACCCAGCTGGTGCAGAAGAAGCTGGCTGACATGCAGACCGAGATCACGCTGGGCCTGCAGGGCTGCCTGCGCCTGGGCCGCATGAAGGACGAAGGCACCGCCGCGGTGGAGATCACCTCGATCATGAAGCGCAACTCGTGCGGCAAGTCGCTCGACATCGCCCGCGTGGCGCGCGACATGCTGGGCGGCAACGGCATCTCGGACGAGTTCGGCGTGATCCGCCACGTGGTCAACCTGGAGGTGGTCAACACCTACGAAGGCACGCACGACATCCACGCGCTGATCCTGGGCCGCGCCCAGACCGGTCTGCAGGCCTTCTTCTGATCGCCGTATAAAAAAGCCCGGCGATGAAGCCGGGCCAAGCACACTACCAAGGAGACGACGAGGCTGCCCCCGTCGATACAACATCTGCCTTGCACACGGCCCCGCCCTGGCGGGGCCGTGTTCATTTGTTGGGCTGGGGCGTCAGGCGCAGGTACGGACGCACGGCCTGGTAGCCCTTGGGAAATTTTTCGCGCAGCACGGCTTCGTCCTTCAGCGACGGCACGATCACCACGTCGTCGCCGTCCTGCCAGTTGCCCGGCGTCGCCACGCTGTGGCTGTCGGTCAGCTGCAGCGAGTCGATCACGCGCAGCACCTCGTTGAAGTTGCGCCCGGTGCTGGCCGGATAGGTGATGATCAGGCGCACCTTCTTGTTCGGGTCGATGATGAACAGCGAGCGCACCGTCAGGGTCTCGTTCGCGTTCGGGTGGATCATGTCGTAGAGCTGCGACACCTTGCGGTCGGCGTCTGCCAGGATCGGGAAGTTGACCTCGGTCGCCTGGGTCTCGTTGATGTCCGCGATCCAGCCGCGGTGCGAGTCGACGGTATCGACCGACAGCGCGATCGCCTTGACGCCGCGGCGCGCGAATTCATCCTTCAGCCGGGCGGTGAGGCCCAGTTCGGTGGTGCACACCGGGGTATAGTCGGCCGGGTGCGAGAACAGCACGCCCCAGCTGTCGCCAAGCCACGCATGGAAGCGGATGCGGCCTTCGCTGGAATCCTGCTCGAAGTCCGGGGCGATATCGCCAAGACGCAACGCCATGTTCTGTTCTCCTGATTTCACGGTGGAACCAGAGTAACTGGATTGATATCCAACCCAAACGAATATAAAGTCACTACAAAATCACTCGCAGTCATATAGACATTCTCTGACATTCATCACGCCCGCTTTCGTGCATGCTGGCAATACTTGAGCGTCCGACGCCGCAGCAACCCTGCAGCGACCCCTGTTCCGGGCGCGTTGCCTTGAAAGGGCGACGTGTCGCCACATATGCTAAGTATCAGACCGACAAATGCCGTTAGCCTCGGAGCGTAGAAAATGTCAGAATCCGCACAAACCGAACCAACCGCCCGCAAACAGGAGAAACTGATGAGCGATGTCAAGACCGTTCTGTCCGACGCCGAGGAACTGCTGAAGCAAGCCGCCTCGACCACCGGGGAAAAGGCCGCCGAACTGCGCGAGCGTGGCATGGGCCTGCTCAAGCAAGCCAAGGAAAAGGCCCAGGACCTGCAAGACGCCGTCGTAACCAAGAGCAAGGCCGCCGCGCGCGCCACCGACGACTACGTGCACGACCACCCGTGGCGCGCCGTGGGCGTGGCAGCCGGCGTGGGCCTGCTGATCGGTCTGCTGCTCAATCGCAAGTAAGCGCTGCAAAGCCGGCGCGGCACGCCAAGGCCGCGCCATCGCGGCAACCCGCCGGGCGGGTTGCCAATGGCCGGGGCGCCCGGTGTGCCGGTAACGCTGTCGCGGTTGGCCCGTCAGGGTCGACCGGTCGTTGCCGACACAACCCGGCGCCGTCATCCGGCCCCGCTAGTTGGATAGGTGCGTACGGCCATGCCGGCGCACCGCTCTTTCACGCCGGAGCCGCATGAGCGAAGCCACCCCTTCCCCCAAGTTCCTCGACGCCGTGCGCAACCTCGCCGGCTCGCTCGTGGCGATGGTGCAGACGCGCCTGGAGCTTGCCAGCGTGGAGTTGGCCGAGGAGCGCACACGCTTGCTGAAGGTCGCCCTGCTGGCCTTGTTCGGGCTGGCGTTCTTCGGGCTGGGCCTGGTCACGTTGACCGCCCTCATCGCGATCCTGTTCTGGGACACCTACCGCTGGCAGGCGCTGGGCGCGCTGACGGTGCTCTACCTGGTGCTGTGCGCCATCTGCCTGGCGTACGCCCGCAACGTGCTGCGCAACGCGCCGCCGATGCTGGAAGCCACGCTCGCCGAAATCGACAAAGACCGGGAGATCCTGCGCCGATGAGCACACTCGACCCTGACGACAGCACGCCCGCACGCGACCGCGGCGAATACCCGCGCGCGCCCCGGTTCACGCAGGAAGTGCGCCTGCCGCTCGCGGTGCGCAAGGAACTGCTGCTGACCCGCGCCGCCCTCGAGCGCCACGATTGCCTGCAGGCGCTGCACGCGGTGCGCGGCGGCGTGCACCGCCTGGGCACCGTCAGTGCCTGGCTGCCGCGGATCGCACGGCCGGGCTCGTGGATGAAGGTGGTCGGGCTGACCAAGGACTACCCGATGCTCAGCACCGCGGTGACGCTGGCGTTGCCGCTGGTCAAGCGCGTGCCGGTGCTGCGCTGGAGCTGGAAGCTGTCCAAGCTCGGCCTGGTCGCCGGCGCAGCGTACTGGGCGTACAACACCTGGCGCGATGCCAAGGGCCAGGCGGTGCCGCCGGCCAACGTGCCGACCCCGGCCCCGGCCGGCACCCCGCCCGCCGCCGACACCGGTTTCCGCGACCCGCTGATCCCCTGACGGTCCTGCAGACTCAGCCGGCCAGCGCCAGCGCCGGCCGCGCGCCGGCTTCCGGGGCGGCCGGTGCGAACGGCACCGGCGGCGCAATGTGATAACCCTGCGCCAGGTCCACGCCCAGCTCGCGCAGGCGCGCGAGCATCGCCTCGTTCTCGACGAATTCCGCAATGGTCTGCTTGCCCATGGCGTGGCCGATGCGCTGGATCACCTCGACCATCACCAGGTTGACCGGATCGGCCAGCATGTCGCGCACGAAACTGCCGTCGATCTTCAGGTAAGCGGCGGGCAAGTGCTTCAGGTACGTGAACGACGACATGCCGGCGCCGAAGTCATCCAGCGCGAAGCGGCAGCCGAGCTGCTGCAATTGCATGATGAACGTGCCGGCCTGCGCCAGGTTGGCAATGGCCGCGGTCTCCGTGATCTCGAAGCAGATGCCGTCCAGCGCGATGCCGAAGCGCTGCGCCTGCTCGCGCACGAAATCCGGGAACTGGAGGTCGGCCAGCGACGAGCCTGACAGATTGATCGCGCAGGTCGCGATCTCGGCCTGGCGCCCCGCCAGCGTGGCAAACGCGGTCTCGACCACCCAGCGGTCGATCATCGGCATCAGGTTGTAGCGCTCGCAGGCCGGCACGAACGCCATCGGCGGCACCAGCCGACCGCGCTCGTCGACCATGCGCAGCAACAGCTCCACATGGCGCCCCGCAGCTGGCAACGTAGCCGGCTGCACCGGCGCGATCTCCTGCGAGAACAGGCAGAAGCGGCCGGCGGCCAGCGCCGCGTGCACGCGGCTTACCCACTCCATCTCGCCATGGCGCGCCTGCACCACGCTGTCCAGCGGATGGTAGACCTGCACGCGGTTGCGCCCTCCCTCCTTGGCCACGTAGCAGGCCGCGTCGGCCGCGCTCAGCGCCTCGGCCACGCTGCCGGTGTGCCGGTCCAGCGTGACCAGGCCGATGCTGACCCCGACCGCGAAGGTGCGCTGCCGGTGCGCAAAGCGGAAGCTCGCAATCGCGTGGCGCAAGCCCTCGGCCACGCGCTCCCCGTCGGCGGCGCCGCAATGCTCCAGCAGCACGCCGAACTCGTCGCCACCCAGCCGCGCCAGCATGTCGCTGCGGCGCAGCTGGCCGCGCATGATCTCGGCCATCTGCCGGATCAGCTCGTCGCCGGCGGCATGGCCGCAGGTATCGTTGACCACCTTGAACTGGTCCAGGTCCAGGTACATCAGGGTGTGGGGCGTGCCTTGCGCGCGCGCTCGCTCGATCGCCGCGGCCAGCCGGCGCTCGAACTCGGCGCGGTTGACCAGACCGGTCAGCGCGTCATGGCTGGCCTCGTACGCCAGGCGCGCGGCATGCGCGCGTTCCTGGCTGATGTCGTGCAGCACCACCACCACGCCGATGGCCTGCGCGGCGCGGTCGCGGATCAGCGCCACCGACGGCTTGACCGCCAGCGCCTGCCCGGGCTGGCCGGCGCCGTCGCGCTGCACCAGCTGCGCCGAGCGGCTGTGCCAGCGCTGGCGCAGCGCCAGCGACACGATATCGGGCAGCGGCGCCAGGCTGTCCTCGTCGCGCAGCACGCACACTTCATTCAGCGGCAGCCCGCGCGCCTCGGCTTCGCGCCATCCGGTCAGCGCTTCGGCGGCGGGGTTGAGCGACTGCACGCGGCCCCATACATCGGCGGTCACCACCGCGTCGCCGATCGCCTGCAGCGTGACCTGGGCCCGCTCCTTTTCGGCGAACAGCTGGGTCTCGTAGCGCTTGTGGTCGGAGATATCGGTCAGCGAGCCCGCCATGCGCGCGCGCCGGCGCCCGGCGCCGCGCACCAGCCGGCCGCGCGCGCGCACCCAGAGGTAGTCGCCGGCGCGGTTGCGCAGGCGGAATTCGGCGTCGTAGGGCTCGCCGCTGCGCAGGTGGTGCGCCAGCTTGGCCTCGAACGCCGCCAGCTCGGACGGATGCAGCAGGCCCAGCACGGTTTCGCGCGCATGCGGCAGCTCGTCGGCGCGATAGCCCAGCATCTGCGCGCAGCGCGGCGAGAAATACAGCTCGCCGCGGCCAAGGTGCCAGTCCCACAAGCCGTCGTTGCTGCCCTCGACCGCCAGCTGCAGTTGCTCTTCACGCTGCGCCAGCGCCTCGCGCAGCCGGCGCTCGCGCCGCAGCGGCCCCATCGACAGCAGGATCGCCGACATCAGCAGCGCCGCCGCCATCACCGCGCTGCCGTTGGTGAGCAGTTGCGTGACCCGGCGCGAGGCCTGGCCCAGATGTCCCGAGAAGGCACGCTCCAGCGGCGTCAGCCTGGCGTCGATCTGCGCGATGTTGCGAAGCACCGGCGCAACGCAGGCGTCGTCGCACCCGGGCTGGCTGGCCAGGCGCCGCAGCGCCAGCGCCTGCTCATGCAAGGCGAAGATCTCGAGATCGCCCTGCGCCCATACGCGAATGGCGGCATCGACCTCATGGATATGGCGGAAATTCCGGTACAGGCGCACCATCCGCGGGATGTCTTCGGGGTGGTTGCCGCCGGCTAGCAGGCCCTCGTGCACGCGTTCCAGGTCAGGGTCGGGACGGTCCAGTTCCAGGCGCGCGCGGTGGTCGCCGAACGGGATGGCGATGGATGCCAGATAGGCGTCGAAATCCGCCGGATCGCGGTCCTCGCCGTAGCGCAGCAGGTGCAGCACGGCGTTCTTCTGGCCCTTGGACCACTGGCTCTCGCCCGCGACAAAGGCGCGCGCGGCCGACAGCAGGTCGAGGCTGGCGATGCTGAACAACGCCAGCGCGACCACCACCGGTACGAACGGCCAGATGATGCGCAGCACATGCCCGCTGGCCGGCAAGGAAACGCCTGCTCGCCGCATAGGTCTTGTTCGAGGGTTGTTCGAGCGGCCGTGTCTCGCGGCCGTTCCGAGGGCCCGCGGTCCACACGCCGCGGTTGGACCCATTGTGCTGCGCTGGCCGGGCGTGCGTCTCTACCTCGAACTAGTTAAAGCACCCCCTACCATCGGGGCATGCCGCACGGATAAAAACGCAAAAAGGGCCTGTGACGTGCGCCACAGGCCCTTCGACATGCTGGTGGGTCGTGCGTGACTCGAACACGCGACCAACGGATTAAAAGTCCGCTGCTCTACCGACTGAGCTAACGACCCGAAAAAACAGAACCGCGATTATAGTGACGCGATTCTCGATGTGTCAAGGGCATGGCGCGCCAGCGCGCTTACACCATGCGTTCCAGGCGCCACATCTGGTAGCGGAACGCCAGCACCGCGCCGGCGAGGATGCCGGCCAGCGCAATGAACGAGCCCAGCGCCAGCGTCGACACGCCCGACAGTCCCTGCCCCACCGTGCAGCCCAGCGCGGTGACCCCGCCGGCGCCCATCAGGATGCCGCCGACCATGTGATTGGCGACGTCCTCGGCATTGCCGAAGCCTTCCCAGCGGAAGGTGCGCGTGGCCAGGGCATACGCGGCCGCGCCGGCGATCACGCCGAACACGCTGACGATGCCGATGGTCAGCACCTTGCTCTTGTCGCTGAACATCATCAGCCAGTCGAGCGTGTAGGCATACGGCGCGACGAAGCTCAGGCTTTCCATGCGGCCGCTGTTGGTCGAGACGAACAGCTCTTCCAGCGTATTGGGGTCTTCGGCAACGTAGCCGAGGTGGCCGGACACGTACCACATCGCCACGATGATCAGGCCCACGCCGATGCCGCCCAGCAGGTTGTCGAAGGTGCGGAAGCCGCGTCCCGCCAGCGCCCATGCCGCCAGCACGCCGCCCAGCGCCAGGCCCAGGCCCAGCTGCAGCACGCCGCGCGCCGCGCCGGTGCCCTGCGCCAGCACCGACGGCAGGTCCTGCGTGGTCGGCAGCGCCAGCGCCACCGCGTCGACGGTATTGACGCGCACCACGCCGAACAGGCCGCGCAGCGTCATGTAGGCCGACAGCCCCAGGAACACGAACACCACCAGCGACTTCAGGTTGCCCGCGCCGATCCGCACCAGCGTCTTGCTGCCGCAGCCCGACGCCAGCACCATGCCGAAGCCGAACATCAGCCCGCCGGCCAGCGCCGACAGCCACGCCAGCTTGCTCGCGGCATAGATGGTCTTGGTCGGGTCGATGGCGCCGTTCCAGGCCAGCACGCCGGTGCCGATCATGGCCACGCCGATCGCCAGCGCCCACATGCGCATGCGGCTCCAGTCGCCCATGTTGACGATGTCCGAGACCGCGCCCATGGTGCAGAAGTGCGTGCGCTGCAGCACCGCGCCGAACAGGAAGGTCAGGACGAAGGTGCTCAGCAGCACCGAGCGCGACAGCGCGGCAAGATCGATTTCAGGCATGGGGCGGGAACGGCTGGCTCAGGCTCGGGATCAGTCAGGCGGCGGCCTGGTAGCGGGTCGGATCGGGCACGCCGGCAGCCTCGAAGCCGGCGCGGCGGATGCGGCAGGAATCGCACACGCCACAGGCGCGGCCGTCGTCGTCGGCCTGGTAGCACGACACCGTCAGGCTGTAGTCGACGCCCAGCGCGATGCCGGCGCGGATGATCTCGCCCTTGGTCATGTCGATGATGGGCGCATGCACGCGGAAGCGGTCGCCCTCGACGCCGGCCTTGGTGGCCAGGTTGGCCAGGGTCTCGTAGGCGGCGACGTATTCCGGGCGGCAGTCCGGGTAACCGGAATAGTCGACCGCGTTGGCGCCGAAGAACAGGTCGCGCCCGCCCACCGCCTCGGCCCAGCCGAGCGCCAGCGACAGCATGATGGTGTTGCGCGCCGGCACGTAGGTGACGGGGATGCCGCCGCTGGCGCCATCGGTGGGGACCTCGAGTGCGTCATCGGTCAGCGCCGAGCCGCCGAAGCGGCGCAGGTCGAGGTCGACGATCTCGTGGCGCACGGCGCCCAGCGCCGCGGCCACGCGCTTGGCGGCTTCCAGTTCCGAGGAATGGCGCTGGCCGTAGCGCATCGACAGCGCATAGGTCTCGAAGCCCTGGGCGCGGGCCATGGCAAGTACGGTGGCGGAGTCGAGTCCGCCGGACAGCAGGACGATGGCGCGTTGAGTCATGGTGCGGGTCGCGCCGGGGGCGGCGCGCAAGAACATTCAGGCGAATCGCATATTCTAGCGCGACAAACGAAAAAGGCCCGCCGAAGCGGGCCTTGCAGTGGCGGACGGCGCCGGCGGCGCTTACTTCAGCGTCTTGAGCCGGTTGCTCGCCGCCTGCGCGCCCTCGGTGCCGGGATACTTCGCCACCACCTGCTCCAGCGTCTTGCGCGCGGCCGCCTTCTGGCCGGACTCGAGCTGGTTGTTGGCAATGGCGATCATCGCGTCCGGCACCTTGGGGTGGGTCGGGTTGGCGTTGACCATGTTCTGCAGCACGAAGGTGGAACCCTTGTAGTCGCGCTGCGCGTACAGCGAGTTGCCGAGCCAGTACTGTGCCAGCGGCAGGTACGGGCTCTGCGGGTACTTTTTCACGAACGCCGAGAACGAATTCCCCGCGCTCTTGAAATCGCCCGCCTGGAACTGCTTGAGCGCGGCATCGTATTCGGGCTTTTCGCCCGGCTGCGCGATGCCTTCGCGACCTTCAACCGTGACCTGCTGCGGCTCGAATTTCTTCAGGCGCGCATCGAGGTCGGCGTAGTAGTCCTTCTGCTGCTTCTGCAGCGTGTCCACCGTGTTCTGCAGGACTTCGTTCTGACCGCGCAGCCGCGCCACTTCCTGGCGCAGGCCTTCGAGCTGGTTCTGCATGTCGAGCAGGTTGCGGCTGTTCTGCTCGATGCGCTGCGTCGCGGTCGCCTGGAACCCGTTGAACTGGTCGCGCAGGCTGATGACGGCCTTGCGGGCCTCGTCATCGTCGAACACTCCGGCATGCGCCTGCGACAGCGGCAGCATGCCGCCGCCGGTCACGGCGGCGAGCCACAACAGGGTGGAAACGCGTGCTTTCATGGAAGGCGGTCCAGATCAGTAGTTGATGTCCGCGCGGCGGTTCTCGGCCCACGAGGCTTCATCGTGGCCGGTCGCCTTGGGCTTTTCCTTGCCCAGGCTGACGGCTTCCATCTGCGCGTCGGGCACGCCCATCGAGGCCAGCGAGCGGCGCACGGCTTCGGCGCGCTTCTGGCCCAGCGCCAGGTTGTACTCGCTGGTGCCGCGTTCGTCGGTGTTGCCCTGGATCAGGATCTTGCGGCCCTTGTTGGTGCCCAGGTACTTGGCGTGCGCGCCCAGCATGCCCTGGTAGTCGGCCTTGACGGTGTAGCTGTCGAAGTCGAAGTAGACGCTGCGCTTGGCCAGCGGGCTGTTCGGGTCGTTGAGCGGATCGGCCGCGGTCACCGGGGTAACGGCGCGCGGATCGGCGGCGCCCGCGCCGGCCGTGCCGGCGCCGGCGTTGGCGGTGTCGTCCAGCTTGACGCCGGAGCTGCAGGCGCCAAGGGCCAGCAGCGCGGCGACGGCAAGGGTTTTGGTCATCAGTTGGGCCATGGTGGTTGACTCCTGTTATTGCATGAAAGGACCCCAGGACGGCTCGCGAACATCGCCGGACTGGAGGGACAGAACCTGCCGGGTACGCCCGTCAGTGGACACCGCCGCCAGCACCGCGCGACCGCCCACGCGGGTGGCATAAAGGATGTACTTGCCGTTGGCGGCGAAGCTGGGCGCTTCGTCGTTGGCCGTATCGGTCAGCGACGTCACGTCGCCGTTGGTCAGGTCCTGCAACTGCAGCTTGAAGCCGCCCCCGCGCGAAATGTACGCCAGGTACTTGCCATCCGGCGAAATGCGCGGGCTCACGTTGTAGCTGCCCTTGAAGGTGACGCGCTGCGCCCCGCCGCCCTCCTCGCCGGAGGCGGGCATGCGGTAGACCTGCGGCGCACCGCCGCGGTCGCTGGTGAAATAGATGCTCTTGCCGTCGGGCGAGTACTGCGGTTCGGTGTCGATGGCGCTGCTGCGCGACAGGCGGCGGATGCCCGAGCCGTCGGCGTTGACCTGGTAGATCTGGGTATTGCCGTCGCGCGACAGCGCCAGCGCCAGGTGGCGGCCGTCCGGCGACCACGACGGCGCGCTGTTGTTGCCCTTCTGGTTCGACACCAGCGTGCGCTTGCCGCTGGCCAGGTCGTGCACGTAGACCACCGGTTTCTTTGCCTCGAACGAGACGTAGGCCACGCGCGCGCCGTCCGGCGACCACGACGGCGAGATGATGGGCTCGTTGCTGGTCAGCGCCACCTGCGCGTTCTGCCCGTCCGAATCCGAGATCAGCAGCTGGTAGCGGCCGCCCACCTTCGACACGTAGGACAGGCGCGTGGCAAACACGCCGCGCTCGCCCAGCAGCTTTTCATAGATGTAGTCGGCGATCTTGTGCGCGGTCACGCGCAGCTGCGACTGGTTCACGGTGAAGGCCAGCCCACCCAGGCTCTGGCCCTTGACGGTGTCGTACAGGCGGAAGCGCACTTCGTACTTGCCGCCCGCGGCCGGGGTCACGCTGCCGGCGACGAAGGCATCGGCGCCGCGCGCCTTCCAGCTGCCCAGGTCGACATTGGCGGACTCGGCCACGGTGGCGCCGCCCGGATCGACGTTGCGGAAACGGCCGCTGCGGGCCAGGTCCGAACGGATGATCGCGGTCAGGTTTTGCGGGGCCTGGGCCTCGCCCTGGAAGTTGGCGGTGGCCACCGGGAACTGGCTCGCGCCCACCCCGGAGATCTCAACGTTGAGCTGCGCGTGCGCGGCGCCGGCGGCCATGGTCATGGCCGCAGCCAGCCACGCCATCAGCGCGCGCCGGCCGGCCAGCGGCATCGGCCGGCTCGCACCTCGGGATGCGGGGGAATCTGCGTTGTGCCGCCTCGCGGACAGCCAGTTGGGGGCCCAAAGCTTTCGCATGCTGCTCCTCAGTCGATTTCAAGTTTCGTCGGGCACCGTCGGGCACGACGGGCAATCGTCAACACGGGCAAATGCGGCATGGCAGCGCGTGGCGCATGCCCCCTCCGTGTGCATACCGCACCGTCGGCTGCGTCAGGCAACCTGTCATGCTAGCGCTGGGACCGGAACCCGACGATGAAGGTTGCATTATGTTGCAAATCATGCCGTACCGTTCACCCGGTCCCACTCAGTCCTTCGGCCGGAAGGTAATGGTGAAGCTGGCCGGCGCCTTGCCGTTCTCGTCGCGCGGCAGCGGATCGGAGCGCTCGACCGCGCGCAGCACGGCATTGTCCCAGCCGGAGTTGCCGCTGGACTTGGACAGCCGCGCCGACAGCAGCGAACCGTCCGGCGCCAGCTGCACCGAGACCACCGCGGTCGGGTTGCCCGGCACGTCCTCGGTAAAGACGATATTCGGCTTGACGCGGCGCCGCACGCGGTCGGCATAGCCGGGCGAAGCCTTGCCGCCACCGCCGGCACCGGCGCCGGCCGCATTGCCGACCCCGCCACCGCCGGCCCCGGAGCCGCCGGCCAGCGCCTGCAGGCGCGCCAGCTCGCTCTTGCGCTGGGCGTTGGCGGCGGCTTCGCGCTTGGCCTTGGCGTCGGCATCCGCCTTGGCCTTGGCATCGGCCTGGGCTTTCGCCTTGGCGTCGGCCTGGGCCTTGGCCTTGGCCTCGGCGGCTTCCTTGCGCTCGCGCTCGGCCTGTTCCTTGCGCTCCTGCTCCTGCTGCGCGGCCTTCTTCTTCGCGTCTTCCTTGCGCTGCGCTTCCTTGCGCTCGGCCTCGCGCCGATCGGCTTCCTTGCGGTCGGCCTCCTTGCGCAGCGCTTCCTTGCGCGCCTCTTCCTTGCGCTCGGCCTCCTTGCGGGCCGCTTCCTTGCGCTCGGCTTCTTCGCGCGCGGCCGCCTCGGCGCGGCGCTTCTTCTGCTCCAGCGCGATATCGGCGTCGTCCTCGACCTTGCTCTTCACCTGGGGCGGCGGCGGCGCCGGACGCGGCTGCACCACCGGCTCGGGCTCCGGCTGCGGCCGCGGCGGCGGGGGCGCGGTGGCGGCGGGAATCTCCTCCCACAGTTCGGCCTCGGCCCCGACCGGGGTGCTGCTCTGCCAGCTCACGCCGTAATACAGCACCACGGCCAGCAGCAGGTGCATGAGCAGCGCGAGCAGGAAGGAACGCAGGGTTCCCCGCTCCTTGACCGGCTGGTAGGGATAGGCGGCGGCGGTCGTCATCAAGCGCAACGGCAATCGGATAGGGGCTTCAATACGTCAGGAGGTCTTGGACTTGACCATCAGGCCAACGCGCTTGACGCCGTCGGCTTTCAGGACCGACATCACGTCCAGCACCGCCTCGTACTTGACCGCGCGGTCGGCGGCAATCACCACCGGCTGGTCCGGGTTCTCGTTCTGGCGCTGGTGGACGAAGTCCAGCAGGCCCTGCTTGTCGAGCTTGCGTTCGAAGGCATTGCCGGCGCTGTCCTTGCCGCGCGCGGTGAGCTGGCCGTCTTCATGCACGGTGACGACGATCGGGGGCGCCTTCTGCTGCGGCGTGGCATTGGCCACGGTGGGCAGGTCGACGGTGGCGGGGCTGACGATCGGCGCGGCCACCATGAAGATGACCAGCAGCACGAGCATGACGTCGATATACGGCACGACGTTGATCTCGGCGCTGGCCCGGCGGCGCGAGCCGCCGCGGCGCTGAATGGCTGCCATTGCAGGACTCCTGGAAACGCCGGCCCGGGCTCATCGCCCGGACCGTTGATAGGGAATACGGTTAACGGGTCTGCCGCTGCAGGATGTTCAGGAACTCTTCCATGAAGCTCTCGAACCGGATCGCCAGGCGATCGATTTCGGTGGCATAGCGGTTGTAGGCGATCACCGCCGGAATCGCCGCGAACAGGCCGATTGCAGTCGCCACCAGCGCTTCGGCGATGCCGGGCGCCACCGATGCGAGCGTCGCCTGCTGCACGTTCGACAGCCCGCGGAACGCGTTCATGATCCCCCACACCGTGCCGAACAGGCCGATATACGGGCTCACCGAACCGACCGAAGCCAGGAACGGCAAATGCGATTCCAGCACGTCCATCTCGCGCTGGTAGGCCGCGCGCATGGCGCGGCGGGCGGCGTCGAGCAGCGCGCCGGCCTCGTTGCCGCGTTCGCGCGCCTTCAGGAACTCGCCCATGCCGGATTCGAAGATCCGTTCCAGCGCACCGGTGTTGTGGCGATTGTTGACGGCACTGTTATAGAGCGCCTGCAGGTCGCCGCCGGCCCAGAAGTCGCGCTCGAAGCCTTCGGTCTGGGTGCGCGCCGATCGCACCGCCAGGTGCTTGCGGAAGATATAGGTCCACGAAAACAGCGACATGACGAGCAACAGCGCCATGACGGCCTGTGCCAGCACGCTGGCGTGGAGCACCAGCGTTACGATCGACATGTCTTGCGTGACGGTCACGGGATTCATCGTGCTGACTTGATGGTGGCTAGAACGGGGTCGGGGATCGGGGCGGGACGGAAAGTGCTTTTGTCGACGCAGCCAACGCGGATCGCGCCGGTCGCGAGCATCAGCTCACCACGCCAGGCTTCCTGGGTGAACTGCACCGAAGCCGGGCCGACCCGGTCGATGCGCGTGCGGATCTCAAGCTGGTCGTCCAGCCGGGCGGGCGCATTGTAGTCCACCGCCGTGCTGCGGACGATGAAGACCACGCCCGCCTCGTCGGCGAGCGCCTGCTGTTCGATGCCGAGCGAGCGCAGCCACTCGGTGCGGGCGCGCTCGAAGAACTTGAGGTAGTTGGCGTAGAACACCACGCCGCCTGCATCGGTGTCTTCCCAGTACACCCGCAGGGTCCAGACAAAGTTTGGCATGGCCGCGATTGTAACGGAGAGCGATACCCGTTTCGTGTAAACCCGCAGGACGACTTTGCAACAGCAAGTTGCTGGCCAGGCCCGCGCCAGCCCTTGCCAGCGCTTGGCTGGCGGGTCCACGGCTTGCGGCGGGCGGCCGCCTCGCGCTACACTGCGCGCAACCATTCCATCTTGCGCGACTGGCGAAGTCAGTGGGCACTACCACGAGGAAGCGCAAGTTCTCTGGCGTGAAGTTTCCAAACGCCATGGCGTTGACGCGAGTCATGCCTGCCGCTCGCCTGGGCAGCGAATGGGAAGCAGGGTGCGCCCTGCGCCGACGGCCCAACCCGCCGCCGACGCCGGTCGCCGCTAGCCTTCCCCGCGCGCCCTACCCCCGATGCCTGCATCGGATTCCCTTTTTTCAGACGAGTTTCGCCATGTTCGAACGCAGCCGTTTTACGATCGACCAGATCGACCCCGAGGTCTTTGCCGCCATCCAGCAGGAAAACCAGCGCCAGGAAGACCACATCGAGCTGATCGCCTCCGAGAACTACACCTCGCCGGCAGTGATGGCCGCGCAGGGTTCGCAGCTGACCAACAAGTACGCCGAGGGCTATCCCGGCAAGCGCTACTACGGCGGTTGCGAGTACGTCGACATCGTCGAGCAGCTGGCCATTGACCGCGTCAAGCAGCTGTTCGGCGCCGAGGCCGCCAACGTCCAGCCCAATTCGGGCTCGCAGGCCAACCAGGGCGTGTACTTCGCCGTGCTCAAGCCGGGCGACACCATCATGGGCATGAGCCTGGCCGAAGGCGGCCACCTGACCCACGGCATGGCGCTGAACATGAGCGGCAAGTGGTTCAACGTGGTCAGCTACGGCCTCAACGCCCAGGAAGACATCGACTACGACGCGCTGGAAAAGCTGGCGCAAGAGAAGAAGCCCAAGCTGATCATCGCCGGCGCCTCGGCCTTCGCGCTGCGCATCGACTTCGAGCGCATCGGCAAGGTCGCCAAGTCGATCGGCGCCTACTTCATGGTCGACATGGCCCACTACGCCGGCCTGATCGCCGCGGGCGTCTACCCGAACCCGGTGCCGCACGCCGACTTCGTCACCACCACCACCCACAAGAGCCTGCGCGGCCCGCGTGGCGGCGTGATCCTGATGAAGGCCGAGCACGAGAAGGCGATCAACTCGTCGATCTTCCCCGGCATCCAGGGCGGCCCGCTGATGCACGTGATCGCCGGCAAGGCGGTGGCGTTCAAGGAAGCGCTGACGCCGGAGTTCAGGGAATACCAGCAGCAGGTGGTGAAGAACGCCGCGGTGCTGGCCGAGACCCTGATCGCGCGCGGCCTGCGCATCGTCTCGGGCCGCACCGAGAGCCACGTGATGCTGGTCGACCTGCGCGCCAAGAACATCACCGGCAAGGAAGCCGAGCGCATCCTGGGCGAGGCACACCTGACCGTGAACAAGAACGCAATTCCGAACGACCCGGAAAAGCCGTTCGTCACCTCCGGCATCCGCGTCGGCTCGCCGGCCATGACCACGCGCGGCTTCAAGGAAGAAGAAGCCCGCATCGTGGGCAACCTGATCGCCGACGTGCTGGACAACCCGCACGACGCCGCCAACATCGCCGCGGTGCGCGAGCAGGTGTCGGCCCTGACCAAGCGTTTCCCGGTCTACGGCTGACGCGACCAGGCCGCCCGCGCGCACGCGCACGGGCGGCCGGCAGCTCCGCGGTCCGCGCCACCCCCGGCACGGGCCGCGGGCCTCGCCAACCCGCCCCGCCGCCGCAGAACGACAACACGGACAAGGCGATGGGGTTCAACTGAAGGTGGTCCGGCATGAAATGCCCCTTTTGCGGTCATTCCAATACCCAGGTTCTTGACACCCGCATGTCGGAAGACGGCGATGCCGTGCGCCGGCGCCGCCGCTGCGAAGCCTGCGACCGCCGCTTCACCACCTATGAGCGGATCGAGCTGTTCTTCCCCGCCATCGTCAAGAAAAACGGCTCGCGCGTGGACTACGCCCGCGCCAAGCTAAAGGATTCGATGCGCCTGGCGTTGCGCAAGCGCCCGGTCTCGGCCGAAGCCATCGACGAAGCCATCACCCGTATCGAAGAAAAGCTGCTGGCGCTGGGCGAGAAGGAAATCCCCAGCAGCCAGGTCGGCGAGCTGGTGATGCGCGAGCTGCGCAAGCTCGACAAGATCGCCTATATCCGCTTTGCCTCGGTCTACCGCAGCTTTGAAGACGTGTCCGAATTCTCGGACGTGCTGGCCGAAGTCACCGCCGGCAGCGGCAAGCGCTGATGCCGGCGTTTTCCGCTACCAGCACTGCGCCGACGCCACGCCGGCGCGCATCCCTGTGTTCCCCTGCAGTCCCAGGTGGTTGAGGGTGTAGCTGCCGCAGTCGTCCCCCGCCTGCGCGCCGACCGGCGCCGCGGTCGCGGTATAGCTGGTGGGCGGATTGCCCGCGACCACCGTCAGCTGGTAGTACACCTGTCCGCCTGACTGGATCTGCACCGGGAAAGCCTGCCCGGCGTAGCCCAGCGCGGCGGGCGTGCCGCTATAAACGTTCTGCGTGCTGAACAGCCGCTCCTGGCGCGCAGCGAGATCCAGCAACGCGGTCTTGGCGTCGGTGCGGCGCGACTTGCGCACGTGTTCCGTGTAGGACGGATAGGCGATCGCGGCCAGGATCGCGGCGATCGCCACCGTGATCATCAGCTCGATCAGCGTGAAGCCGGCGGCGGCGCGCCGCGCTCCGAGAATGGCAGGCAGTTTCATGGTCGTCAGCGCAGCCGGATCCAGTTGAGGCGGGCGCCGGCACCGTTGGCGCCGGGGTTGATCTGCGTGATGGCGCCGCTGCCGCCCACGGTCTGCTGCACCAGGTAGGGCCGCTTCTTCGCCGTCACCACCGACGGCGTGCCGGTGCCGCTCAGGCCGATGCCGCTGACGATGCCGTTGTTCAGCAGCGGGAAGCTGCTGCTGTTGGTGCTGCTGAAGAACGACTGCGCGGCCGCGCCGCCCGAACCCATCGACACGCCCATGGTGAAGCCCGACGGCACCTCCGCATTGCACGACAGCGCCTGCGACAGCGCCGAACTGGGCGGGATGGTGGTGTTGACGATCACCATGCCGTAGGCGATCACCGGGTTGTAGATGACCTGCTCCCGCGTGGCCGACGGCAGCGGCAGCTGCCAGCCGTACTTGTTGTTGCCGCTGGCGCAAGCCGTCGAGCCCTGCCAGCACACCTTGTTCGCGCTGACCGTGCGCACCGTCACCGTGCTGCCGGCGGCGCGCCCTTCGGCGGTAATCGACTGCTGCGTCAGGTTGGCGCTGGACAGCGGCCGGGTGGCGCCGGCCAGCGACGCATAGCGCGCCTGCGCCCCGGCCACCGCGTTCCACCCCGCCATGTCCCAGTCCCACACGCCATACAGCCCCTGCCCGCCCGGCTCGAACACCGCTTCGCTGCCTTGGGTCTGCTCCAGCCGGCGGCCGGTGCCGAACGCCACCACCACGCGCGGCATCGCCGCGGCGCCGGTTCCGGTGCCGGGCACCGAGCCCACCGCCACCCTGGTGGTGATCGGCTTGCCGCCGGTCTGCATCAGCGGGCGGCTGCCGGCGCGCCAGAGGTCCGGATTGTCCGAAGTCAGGTCGAAGCGCCACAGGTTGCCGAACACGTCGCCGGCGTAGACGTAGTCGGTGATGTGGTCGCCGTCGAGGTCGGCCGGCGTGACATAGGCAATGCCATTGCGGCCGCTGGCGCCCGCCGGATCCTGCTGCGGCCCGTAGCCGGTGCCGAGATAGCGGAAGCTGCGTGAGCCGTCGGCCGGGTCCACCAGCATGATGAAGAGGCCGGCCGAGCCGCTCTTGCTGTTGAGCCCGTTGCCGAACAGCACCGCCCACTGGCCGTTGTGCAGGCGGCGGATCACCGGCGTGCCATAGGTGTTGCCGAGGTTGTCGCCGCAGGCGGTGTCGCCGGTGCACTGCAGCGTGTTGTTCCACTCGCCGATCACCGTGGCGCTGGCCGCCGCCGGGGTATCGCTGAAGCGCTCCGGATCGGTCACGTCGAGCACGTACAGCGCGCCGCCGGTCGCGGTCGCGGTCTTGCTGGCGAGCGGGCCGCCGCGGTTGGCGCCCGGCCCCAGCCCGCCGACCAGCCAGGTGTGCCAGGCCCCGGCGTAGTAGAGGTCGCCGGTGCCGGGCGTGGCATCGACAAACAGGTTGTGCACGTATTGCGGCGCACTGTAAGCGAGCGCCGCATTCGACGACTGGATGGTGTCGAGCACCGCGCCGGGCATGTAGGCCAGCACCTCGCGGCCGTCGTTGGGCTTGTTGGCGTCGTTGCCGACGAAGGCGCCCGCCGCGTTGTAGTAGCCGGAACGGAAGCCGTGCAGCAGCCCGTCGTTGGCGCCGACATAGACCACGTTGAGCCGCTGCGCCCTCGCTTGGCGGAAGGCGTCGTAGCTGCCGGCGGGCTCGGGCGGGCTGGCGCTCTTGTACAACGCATCGGTCCAGGGCCCGCTGTACGGCGATGACGGCGCGCCGACCCAGGCCGGGCTGGAATCGATGATGTCGCCCAGCACGCCGGTGCGCTTGCGGAACAGCCCGGCGCCGGCCGCGGTCAGTTCCTTGCTGCGGTCGCCGCGCAGGTAGTCGAGGCGGTCACCGCTCGGCGCGGCATCGCCCGCAGTCAGCTTCGCCTTCTGCGCAGCAGGCAGGTTGGCATCCCAGCGCAGCGGGATGCCGGTGCTGCCGCTCCAGGTCAGGATCCTGCGGCTGTCCGGCGCCTGCGCCACCACCGAGGTGCCCGTCGCCGCGCAGTGGCCGCCGGTCAGCGTGCAATGGGCATTCCAGTTGGCCACGGTGGCAATCGACACCGAATCGGTCGCGGGATCGTAGAGCAGGTTCTGTGCGCTCAGTTCTCCCCACCAGTTGGTCGGATGGTAGTAGGCCAGGTACACCTGCGAGCCCGCCTCGACTCGCGCCGACTGCTGCACGTTGGTGCCCGCCGAGCTGCTGGACTGGCCCACCGGCTCGGCCTTGAAGCAGGTGATCTCGTGCACGTTGCTGCCGCCGCCGGTGCCCGCGGCGAAGCCGAAGCGCAGCGACGCCGGCACCGGCCCGTTGGCCTGCGTGATGTCCTGGTCGGTGATGACCGGCGTGGCGGCGCCGCCGTTGTAGCTGTAGGACATGCTCAGCAGCCCGTTCTGCGTCAGCTTGAGCGAATAGACGATGGGGATGCCTTTGGCGCGCGTCGGCCTCGACACCGCCTGCTGGTTGGCGATCTTGTCGGGCAGGTCGCTGATGCCGAGCATGCGGTAGTTGTAGGCCAGCCGACGCCCCCTGACGTCGCCGCCATCCTTGCCGCTGCTCCAGTCCTGCACATAGCCGCGCGCACAGGTGTTCTGCACCGCCTGCGCGCGCTTGCTGGCGCTGAGGCTGTCGGGGTAATAGCCCGGATAGGCGGCGCGCAGGCCGGCCCAGTTGGTGTCGCCCGAGCCGCGCACGCTGATGCGGTTGGCCTGGAACGCCGGGCCCGAGTCGGTGTTGTCAGCCTTGTTCGAGAAGTTGCCGAACTCGTCGATGCCGATGCCGATATAGCCGCCGGCCACGCCGTCGTACGCGGCATTGACGTTGGAGCAGCTGTAGCCGAGGCTTCCGCCCAGCCCGCCCACGGTCGGGCTCTTGCTGCCGTCGGCCAGGTAGAAGCTGATGCCGTCGGCGCCGGTGCCGCGCAGGTTGTCGCCGCCGTAGGTGACGGTGGAGAACGTGACCTGCAGCCCTTCCTGCATGCCGAAGGTGAAGCGGGACACCACCGCGCCGGTCTGGTTGTCGCCGTTGGCGCCCTCGGCCGTGTCCCCATTGGTCAGCCGCAGCGCGCCGTAGCCCGGTGCGTCCGGCACGCTGCCGCTGGCGCCCCCGACCAGCTTCGAGCTGCGGTCCCGGTAGTAGGTGAAGCTCGACGTGGCGCAGCCCGGAATCGAGCCGGTGCCGTTGCCTGCGGTCAGGCACGCGCCATTCAGCGCCACCCAGTCGTAAGAGGACGAAGCCCCGTTCAGGTTGTCCTGGATCACCAGCGCATGCGCCTGGCCCGCCAGCAGCGCGTTGACGATGGCGCTGACGGCGGCGGCAATGCCAGCGAGGCGTGGAGGTTGGCTCATCACTCTTTCCCGAGGTCCTTGGTACCCGCGCCAAGCTGGTAGGTGCTCTGCACCACCGCGGCGGTGCCGTCGCTGCCGCCATAGCCGGCGCCGGTCACGCGGAACAGCATCGACAGGCCATCCGGCGACAGGCCCAGATAGTGGATGTAGAGGCTGGGCGCGCGCGCGTAGTTGATATCGGTGCCGTTCAGGCCGCCGGGGCTGCCGGCAGTCGCAAGGCGCATCGACGGCGGCAGGTAATCCGCCCGCGCCGGCGTCCACGGCAGGCTGGACGGATCTGCCAGCGCGTTGGCGCAGACCTGCAGGTTGGACGGATCGTTGGCGTCGATCACGCTGTTGCAGGCGGCGCCGGCGGAGCCGTTGCCCTGCCCCAGCCACCATTCCCCGTACTGCAGCGCGCCCTGCGCGGCCTCGAACGCGCGCTGCTTCTCGCGGGTGTTGCCGGCGATCTTCTCCTGCAGGCCGAAGCCGCGGAACATCGTCACCGACAGCAGCGACAGGATCAGCAGAAACAGCAGGCCGATGATCAGGACATAGCCGCGCGGCGCGGCGCCGGCGCGGAAGCGGTCTGGCTGAACGCGTGTCATGGGCGGTTCATCAGGCTGATGGTCTGGGTCCAGCCGAGCGTGGCCGGCTGGCCGGGCTGACCGGCAAAGGGATTGGCAAAGGTCAGCGTCACGCGCGCGCTGCGCACCTGGCCCCACAGCGCGCCGGCGGTGACCGCGCTGGCGCTCAGGTAGGTGTCGACGTTGCCGCCGTTGCTGGTGTCGGTGCCGTAGCGCACCCGCAGCGCGGTGATGCCGCCGGCCAGCGGCACCGGCGCGCCGCCGTTGACCGCGCAGGTCAGCTCGTTGGCGGCATTGACCGCAAAGGTGTTGAGGTAGGCGACACTGGCGCCCGAGGTATTGGCCGCGCCCTGGCAGTTCATGATGCCGTCGCCGCTTGCGGTGACAAAGCGCGCCGTCAGCGTATCGCTGACCCCATCGGCGCCGGACTGCCCGACGATGGCCTGCCCCGCGATGAAATCGCCGAAGGCGTTGCCGGCCAGCGCCGGCAGCGCGTCCGCCGCCACCTGGTTCAGCGGATCGGGGAAATACCCGGCCGACTGCACCGTGTTGGCCAGCATCGTCATCACCAGGCGCTCGCTGTCCTGCAGCGCCGCCAGCCGCTCCTGGTCGCGCACGGTGCCGCGCAGGTTGAGGAACACCGTCATCAGCGCCGCCAGCATGAACAGCGCGATCACCATGGCCACCAGCACCTCGACCAGCGAGACACCGGCCTGCGCGCATCGATACCCGCAGCGATGCCTGCGGCGAGACATGCGGCGCGGGATTTGCAGGATCGCTCTCATGGCTGGACGTGCAGCGTCAGGCTTTGCGTGGCGGCCATGGCCGAGGTTTGCGCCGCGGTGGTGTGGTTGTAGGCCAGGTAGTGCTCGCTCCAGGTGGCGGTCAGGCTGCAGCGGATCGGGCGGCTGATGTCGTTGCTGCAGTTGACCGTGGCCGCGTAGGTGGGAAAGTGCGCCGCCATATCCGCGGCCCAGTGCTGCACGTCGTAGGCGGCCATCTGGATCGGCGTGCAGGCCACGCTGGCGCAGTCCGGCGCGGCGGTGCTGAGCGCGCCGGTGCTGTCGGTCACCGTCGCGCCGGACAGCGTGAACGTCTGCGGCGCCGTGCCCGCGGCCCAGAAGCCGCGGTTGCCGTGCATCGCCGCGGCCAGGCTTTCCAGTTGCAGCGCCACCAGCGAACGCCCGCGCGCAATCTGGGTATTGGCCAGCGCCGCCGCCTGCATCTTGGCCAGGCCCAGCAGCCCCACCGAGGTGATCACCAGCGTGATCAGCACCTCGATCAGCGAGAATCCGAGCGCCATGCGGTGCCGGCGCAGGCTGCGGTTCCGTCCGGTCACTGGCATGCGCCCTCCCCGGCACGCTGGATGGCCTGCCGGCCGGCGATGTTGATGGCGATGCAGCGCGTGGCGTCGGCCGCCACCGGGCTGGTGCGCAGCGTCATCGTCAGCGCGCCGGCGGGCAGCACGGCAAAGCCGTCGCGGTTGTAGGTGAGGAAGGCCGCGCCGGCGGGCGTGGTGAAGGTGTCGGTGGCGGACCAGCCGGCGCGGTAGTGCAGCACCTCGTCGGTCGGCGGCGCCGCGTCTACCGTTCCCGAGCCATTGCGGTCGACGAACGCGATCCAGCCGCGCGCCCAGTTGCCGGCGCCCAGGCAGGCGGTGCCATTGCCGGACGGGCACACGCTGACCGGCAAGCCGCGCTTGATGGCCTCGCTGCGCGCGAGCTGCAGGGTGCCCACCATCGACTGGATCTCGCTGTCGACGCGGCTGGTGCGCAGCAGCGAGACAAACGAAGGCGTGCCGATCGCGGCCAGGATCGCCACCATCACCACCACCGCCATCAGCTCGACCAGCGTCAGCCCGCGGCAGCGCCGGCGCAACGCGCCCGGGCCGGGCATGGCCACATCGTGGTGAAGGCGGGAGGGCGCGGTATCGCGAAGGCGAACCGTCGCCGGCATGTCAGCGCGCGGGCAGAGGTGCCGCCGCCGATGGACAAGGAACTGCCAGGATGACCCGATGCATGTTGACCCCCGATAAATGGCTTTGTTACCTGGGCAAGGCACTCCGCTCTGACGGCGGAAAGGCCAGCCCGCACCCGAAAATTCTTGTTCTATGCCTCGCTGCCAGCTGAGCCTCAGTGGCTGAGCGGGCCGGCAACGGGATGCCGCGAATCGCGATTCGAATAGCGGAATCGTTACGACTTTGCAACACCCGCGATAGTGGGGAATTTGATAATTCCTGTCAATTGCATCGCGCAGCGTTTGGCGGCGAGCCGGCAAGGCGTTGGGCCGCCGCAACTGACCGCGGGCAAGCGTCACGATCGGGGCCGGCATGCGCGCGCTTAACACAATGGTGCGGATCTTCCCGCTTTACGTTTCGGCACGTTCGCGGCCGGGAGGGCTGGCTAATCTGGGCCCATCGCCTTCACAGCCCATACCATGTCCTCACCCGCTATTCGGCGTCGACAGCCGCCGCCAAACACCCGGCAACCCAGGCTCCAGCGCGCCTACGCGCTGATCGAGGCGCTTGGCGCCCTGGCGATCGTGCTGGCCGGACTGCTGCCGATGGCGGTGGCCGGCAGCACCGGTCTGGGCTGGCTGCGCCAGCTGGAGCGACTGGCGCAGGCCACGCGCAGCGCGGCCGACGATGCCGAGCTGGGCCGCTGCGCGACGCCACTGGCTGCGGTCGCGGCCATCATGCCGATGTCGGATGCCGGCGGCTGCCTGCCGGCCGGAGCACCATGGGGGCGCCCATGAGCGGTCCCATTGACGGCCTAATCTTGCGGAGCCGCCCGCGCGGCTTCTCGCTGGTCGAACTGATGGTCGGCATGACGCTGGGCCTGATCGCTTCTGCCGCGGCCGGCGCGGCCTTCCTGAACGCGCACGCGGCCTACCTGGCCGCCACAGACCGCATGCTGATCGAGGAACGCGGCCAGCGCGCGCTGGCCATTCTGTCCACGCTGCTGCGCCAGTCCGGCTGGCCGGGCGAGCCCGCGTCCGGCATGGCCGGCTCCACCCTGCCCGCGGTCAGCGGCGCGGACAATTGCGGCCAACCCGCCGTGGCCGCCGTGCCTGCCTGCGCCAGGGCCGGCGTCGGCCAAAGCGACGCGCTGCTGGTCCGCTTCAGCGGCAGCGGCCTCCCCACCGCGCCGGCGCAGCCGGACGACACCATGACCGATTGCAGCGGCTATCCGGTCGCTGGAAGTCCGGCTGGCGCGGCGGGCACCGCGGCCAGCGCCGGCTACGTCGCGGAGAACCTGCTCTATGTGGCCGCTGGCGCCGATGGCGTGCCGCAACTGCTGTGCCGTTACCCGGCCCGCCGCAACGGCCTGATCGACGGCAGCGGCTGGACCTCGGGCGCGCTTGTGCGCGGGGTGGAATCGCTGCAATTGCGCTATGCGCTGGACCTGGACCAGGACGGCCGCCCCGAGCGCTTCGAAACGGCATCGGCGATTCCCGCAGCGGGCGATGCCGCCTGGCAACGCCTGGTGGCGGTCCAGATCGCCCTCGCCGTGCGCGGCGACCGGCCGGGCTCGGCCACGCCAGTCCGGAGCAGCGCTACGGACACGCTGTCGCTGCCCGGCACCGCGGCGGCGGACTTGCCGCCCGCTGCGCCGGCGCGGGCAAGCACCACGCGCCGCGTGTTCGCCGCCACGGTGCGGCTGCGCAATGCGCCGCGCTGCCAGGAAACGCTGTGCTAGCGCGCTGCCTGCCAGGACCGCGCCAGGGCGGCGCCGTCACGCTGCTGCTGTGCGGCACCCTGCTGCTGATGGTGGTGCTGATCGCGGCCGCCACGCTGCAGATGCTGCTGTCCGGCCGGCAGCTTGCCGTCATGCAGCGCGATCGCGAACTCGCCTTCCGCGCCGCCGAGGCGGCGCTGCGCGACGGCGAGGCCGAGCTGCTGGCGGCCGCGGCATCGCTGGACGCGCGGGATCGCCTGAGCCTGTGGCCGGCGCCGGGTCGCTGCGGCAGCGGCCAGCAGGCGGGCCTCTGCCGGCCCGCGCTGGCCGGGCCGCCGGTGTGGCAGCCGTGGCTGCGGGCCGATGCCGACGTCGACGCCATCGGCGTGCCACTGGGCCGCTTTACCGGCGCTGCGCTGCCGGCCGACGCGGCCACGCAGGAACCGCCGCGCTATGTCGCGGAAATCCTGGACGAAGCGCCGGCCGGCTACAGCGCGCCGGACCCCGCAGCCGCGCTCGCCCCGTGGCCGCGGATCCGTGTGACCGCGATCGGCTTCGGCCCCACGCGCACCGTGCGCGCCCTGTTGCAAAGCGTGATCCAGCCATGATCTGCCTCTCCCGCTGCGCCCTCCTCTGCCTTGCCCTGCTGCTTGCTCCAGCGTGCCATGCCGCCGGGTCCGAAGCGGGCCGGCTGCCGCTGGCCTACCGGACAGGCAACGGCGCCTATCCGTGGACCGGGCGCTTGTTCGCCATCGGCTGGCAGGACCTGACGCAGGCGCCCTCGCCTGACTTGTGGGAGGCCGGCGAACGCCTCGACCGCCGGACGCTGCCGTCGCGGCGGATATTCACGTACGCCGCGCCGGACGGCGCAACGGCACGCGCCATGCCGCTGCAGTGGGATGCTGTAACCGAGACCCTGCACATGGGCGACGTCGCTTCGGTGGACTGGCTGCGCGGGGACCAGGCCCACGCGGGCCTGCGCCCGCGGGATACGCGCCTGGGCAATGCGGCAGGCGCACGGGTGCGGGTGGTGGCGCCGCCGGCCTGGTCGCCCGGCAAACCCGGCCACGCCGCCTTTCGCCTGCGCTACAGCCTGCGCCCGCACGTGGGCTGGCATGGCACCGTCGACGGCCTGCTGCACGCGTTCGATGCCGCGACCGGCGAGGAGCGTGCCGCTTACCTGCCCGGCGCGCTGCTGCCCTATGCCCTGGCCATGCCGGCGCCGGGCACACCGACGGTGCCGCCGCCATGCCCGCGCCCGGAAACGCAGGATGTCACGCTGCGGGGCGAATGGCGCACGGTGCTGCTGTGCGGCATCCCGGCCAATGCCGCGGCCGGCAGCCCCGCCGCGGTCTTCGCGCTCGACGTCACCGATCCGGAAGGACAGATGCCGTTCGTGCCGATCTGGGAGTTCGCCGCGACCGACGCCCTGCCACTGGCCGCGCGCGGGCCGGTACGCGTGGCGGGCATTCGTGGTCCGGATGGTTTGCGCTGGTTCGCGGTCGTGATCCTCGATGCAGGCACCAGTGGCGAGGCGGGCGCTGCCCGCGCCGGACTTGCCCTGCTGCCATTAGACAAGCCCGCCAGCGCGGCATGGGCCGGCCAGTACGCCATCCGCACTTTGCGCTTGCCGGAGCGCGATTGCCTCGGCGGCCCGGCGGCCGGCCGGCTGGTGGCGGTCAGCGTGTTGTCCGATCTCACCGGTGCCGCGCTCGCGGCCTATGCCACCGACAATGCCGGACAGCTCTGGCGCTTCCCGCTCGCCGACGCGCCGCAAGCCGGGGCAAGCCCTGCCGCGGCATGCCTGTACCGGATGCAGGTGTCCGCGCAACCGGCCAGGGAAGAAGCCCCCGTATTGCTCGGTTCCCCGACCGCGCCCGTGGTGATCTACGGCGCCGGCAACGAACTGGCCGCGGTGCCCGATGGCCTTGCCACACGCAGCGCCACGGCGCGCACGCCGCGGCAGGTCACCACCCAGCCGGCGGACAACGGCCATATCCTGCGCGCGACGCCCGGCGGCCCGCAGGATCCCGGCTGGCGCCTGACCCTGCCCCATGCCGGCGAACAGCTGGTCGAGATCGAGCCGGTATTCCCCGGCTACCTGCTGTTCGTGACCCGCACGCCCGATGGCGCGCAGCGCAGCTACCTGGTGCTGGCGGCGACCGGGGAATCCGTGGCGCAGCGCAGCTCCGGCGAGCGCCTGCTGGTCGCCACCGGCCAGTTGCTGCCACCCGGGGCCAGCGTGTTCGCGACCCGCACCGAATTGCCCGGCACGCCCGCGCAACCGGGCGGCGCCGGACGCCAGGCGTTTGCCCTCTCGGTGTGGTCGGCCACGGGCAACGCCGTCACGCAGATAGCACAAACGCTGGCCACGCGCCGCACCGGACGCCTGCGCTGGCGCGAGATCGTCGGCCCGGCCAGGGAGGAGGCGCCATGATGAGTTTGGCATCGGCCTGCCGGCGCAAGCGCGGCTTCAGCCTGATCGAGCTGGTGGCGGCGCTGGCCGTGCTGGCCATCCTTGCGGCCATGGCCGTGCCCGCATGGCAGCGCCATCTGGCGCGCGGCTGGCGCGCGCAGGCCCGCGCCGCGCTGACCGGCGCGATGCTCCAGCTGGAGCGGCATGCGCTCGAGGCCATGACCTTTGCCGCCGCGCCGGGGTCCGACATGGTTGCCGGCGAGTGGCCGCTGCGCGTGCCAGCCAATGGCCCGGTGCGCCATCTGGTAAGCGCCGACGCTTGCCCGCAAGCCGCGCTCGATACCTGTGTCGAACTCCGTGCGCTGCCGCAAGCCGCGGATCCCGAATGCGGCACGCTGATCCTGCGCAGCACCGGCCAGTGGCTGGCGCTGCCCGACGGCGCGTCGGTGCCGCAGCCGTTGCCACCCCATTGCTGAGGCCCGGATGGACATGCCATGGGATGCCGGCAGGCATCGACACCCTGATGGACTGACGCTGGTCGAACTGGTCGCCGGCCTGGCCATACTCGGTGTGTTCACGGCCGCGGCCTATCCGCTGTTCAGCGGCATGCTCGCGCGCCAGCAGGTCACGCTGGCGGCGGACCGGCTGGCGATGTCGCTGGCGCTGGCGCGCGCCACCGCGCTGTCGCGCCGCGTCGAGGTGACGCTGCAGCCGCTGCCGGGGGAGTCCACGCTGAGTCCGGGCTGGCAACTGGTGACCGCCGGCGCCGGCCCGGACCGGCCGGTGGTGCTGTCCGTGGTCGAGCCCGGCATGCCGTGCCTGTCCGTGACCCTTCGGCAGACCGTGCGCGGCGCCAATGTGCTGAAATTCCTGCCTGTGGGATACTCTCGTTCTGAGCAGGGCGGTTTCCAGGCCGCCACCTTCACGCTTGGCTGCCGTGGCGAGCAGCGGCAAGTCAGGCTGGGGGCGCAGGGACGTATCCGACTCTGCACACCCGGCCGCGACGCCGACTGCGAGGCGCCGGAATCCTCCGAACCGCCATGACCTGGCAGCCCTGCCACCAATCTCAGCGCCAAGGCCCACCCGACCGCCGAATGTTTTCCGATACCGACCACGCCGCCATGCAGCAGGCGCTCGCGCTCGCCGCGCGGGGCATGTTCAACACCACGCCCAATCCGCGCGTCGGCTGCGTGCTGATCAAGGATGGCCAGGTCATCGGGCAAGGCTTCACCCAGCCGGCCGGGCAGGACCATGCCGAGATCCAGGCGATGAAAGACGCGCTGTCGCGCGGGCTCGATCCGGCCGGCGCCACCGCCTACGTCACGCTGGAGCCGTGCAGCCATTTCGGCCGCACCCCGCCGTGCGCCGATGCGCTGGTGCGTGCCGGCGTGGCGCGCGTGGTGGCCGCGATGGAAGACCCCAATCCGTCGGTCTCCGGGCGCGGCCTGCAGCGCCTGCGCGATGCCGGCATCGACGTGCGCTGCGGCCTGCTGGAAAAAGAGGCGCGCGACCTGAATATCGGCTTCGTCTCGCGCATGACGCGCGGGCTGCCGTGGGTGCGCGTCAAGGTGGCGGCGTCGATGGACGGCGGCACGGCGCTGCATGACGGCACCAGCCAGTGGATCACCGGCCAGGCCGCGCGCGACGACGGGCACGCCTGGCGCGCCCGCGCCTGCGCCATCCTGACCGGCATCGGCACCGTGCGCGACGACAATCCCGCGCTGACGGTGCGCGCCATCGCCACGCCGCGCCAGCCGCAGCGGGTGCTGGTCGATTCCCGCCTTGAAGTGCCGCTCGACGCGCAGATCCTGACGCCGGACACCGGCGAGTTCGCCCGGCCAGTGCTGGTGTTCTGCGCGGTGGAAGACCGGCAGCGCCAGCGCGCGCTGGAAGGCCGCGGCGCCGAGGTCGTGGTGCTGCCCAACCCGCACGGCAAGGTCGAACTGCGCCGCATGCTGGAAGAACTCGGTCGGCGCGGCATCAACGAATTGCACGTCGAGGCGGGCTTCAAGCTCAACGGCTCGCTGGTGCGCGAGCACTGCGCCGACGAACTGCTGATCTACCTCGCGCCCAAGCTGCTCGGCGATGCCCAGGGCATGTTCAATCTGCCGCCGCTGGCGCGGCTGCAGGATGCCGAGCAGTTCCACTGGCATGAAGTCCGGCAGATCGGCGACGACCTGCGACTGATCGCCCGGCGCAACGACGCCTAGCGCCAGAGCGCCGGCAGCCCATTCGAGATTCCCAAAACCTCAAGCACAAGACTCCACCATGTTTACTGGCATTGTCGCGGCGGTCGGCCGCATTGAATCCGTGACCCCGCTCGGCGCCGCCGCCGACGCCGGCGTGCGCCTGCACATCGCGGCGGGCGGGCTGGACCTGTCGGATGTCATCATCGGCGACAGCATCGCCATCCAGGGCGCCTGCATGACCGTCATCGCGATGGCGCCCGACGCCTTCGACGTCGAGGTCTCGCGCGAATCGCTGGACAAGACCGTGGGGCTCGACCGCGCCGGCCGCGTCAACCTCGAAAAGGCGCTGCGCCTGGCCGACCGGCTCGGCGGCCACCTGGTGTCAGGGCACGTCGACGGCCTGGGCGAAGTGGTGCATTTCGCCCCGGTGGGCGAGTCGCACGAGTTGCGCATCCGCGCCCCGCGCGAGCTGGCGCGCTACCTCGCCTACAAGGGCTCGGTGGTGGTCAACGGCGTGTCGCTGACCGTCAACCGCGTCACCGATGAAGCCGACGGCTGCGTGTTCTCGATCAACCTGATCCCGCACACCGTCGAAGTGACCACGCTGCAGGAGCTCAAGCCGGGCGCGCGTGTGAACCTGGAGATCGACCTGATCGCCCGCTACGTGGAACGGATGCTGTCGAGCACGCAGGCTCCCGCGCAAGACGCACGCTAGCGGCCCTCGTCGGGCACGTTGTAGGCCTGGCGCAACTGGTCGGTGAAGGGCCGCAGCGCTTCGACGCACGCGGCGCTGTCGCCGCCTTCCATGGTCGACAGGCTCCAGTTGCAGCCGCTGGCATCCGGGGCGTGCCAGACAATATCGCCAAAGCAGGCGCCCTCGCACGCGGGCACCTTCGCCTGCTCTGCCCTGACCATCGCACGCAGTTCGGCCTTGTTCTTGATCTGTCTCGGCATGGCTGTCTCCCTGAATGATGCAAACCTGCGGAGGCGCGCGGACCGGGCCCGACCCGCGCAGTCCGGCGAACACTTCAGTTTCGCCACTGGTGCAGCTTACGCTACCGCCCCTTGCTACGGGCAAGTTTTCTTGCCGCAGGGCCTATGTTGTAAGTGAACTGGGATGGACGGCGTGGTACGCCTAGAATGAAAGGGCTGTGCCGATGCCGGGTCTGGGCCGCGGCGCACCCCCGCCGCATCCCCGCATTGCGGCTTTCCCCTCGCCTACGCCTTATCGGACGCTGCCGCCTGGCGATCGCGTCCTGCTCACTGGCGTTTCCATACATCCGCCACGCCGCGCAACCGCGCGGTGGCCGCGGCGCCGGCCTGCGCCCGGCGACCAGGAGGACCTCGCATGCCCGAGCCTGCTTCCCGAATGACTTACCGCTGGATTCCGGCGATGCCGCGGCTGCAGCCGCCGCGCCATGCCGCCCGTGCGCCGCATCAGATGGGCCTGCTGCGGCTCAGTTCGACGCCGCTGCGGCGCGCCGTCACGCTGCTGATCGACTGGGATCGCGCCGTCGGCGACGGCTGGCCGCGCCTGCAGCCGCCGTCATCGCCGTTGTTCAGGCGCTTCAGGCCGTTCAAGCGCCCCGCCGCGCGGCGCTATGCCGGCTTTCCGTGGTGCCATGGCCGGTCCGGCTGAAGCGCAGCGTACCGCCATCCCGCCCTCCATCGCGCGTCGCGCACGCGCCAATCAAACCGGAACCAGCATGGACGAAAGCTTCTTCTATCAGCACTGCCACGTTGTCGTAACCTTGGCCGAGGTGACCTTCGGCAAATGGGAATGGTCGTATGCGCTGGATGCGCACGCCAGGTTCAACCGGCCCAACGCCGGCTTCGCCACCCGCGAACTCGCGCTGGCTGACGCCACGCGCGCGGCCCGCACCCGCATCGCCAGGACTTCGCGCCTGCGCATCCCTGCCGCCGCGGATTGGACGCCGCTGGCCGAAGCCGCGTAAGGCAACATTCCGGCAGGCGCCTACGACGAGGCGCCGCAGCCGCCGCCCGACTGGCCCCGCGCCTCTCCCCGGGTCCCCCCTTCCCCGCCCGCCACGCCAGTCGGCGCACTTTCCGCTGCCGCTGCCTCCCGCGTTGGCTGCCTTGGCGTACAATAGCCGGCTTGACTGGGCAGCCTGCCGGGCGTATATGGCCCCGCCGGCCTGGCCCGAAGCCCCGCCTCAGTCCGGCCGCTTTCCACCGCGGCCATGGTTCCTGCCACAGCCATTCGCCTGATTTCCGCCCCAACCTGCCGTTCTGCACGCCATGACAATCGCCCGTACCGAAGACATCATTGCCGACATTCGCGCCGGCCGCATGGTCATCCTTGTCGACGAGGAAGACCGCGAGAATGAGGGCGACCTGGTCCTGGCTGCCGATTTCGTCACGCCGGAGGCGATCAACTTCATGGCCAAGCATGGCCGCGGCCTGATCTGCCTGACGCTGACCGCCGAGCGCTGCCGCCAGCTCGACCTGCATCCGATGGTGAGCCGCAACGGCACCCAGCACGGCACCAACTTCACCGTGTCGATCGAAGCGGCCGAGGGCGTGACCACCGGCATTTCCGCCGCGGACCGCGCCCGCACCGTTCAGGCCGCCGTCGCCCGCGACGCCAAGCCGGCCGACCTGGTCCAGCCCGGCCATATCTTCCCGCTGACGGCGCAGCCCGGCGGCGTGCTGATCCGCGCCGGCCATACCGAGGCCGGCTGCGACCTGGGCGCGCTGGCCGGCCTGACGCCGGCGGCCGTGATCTGCGAGATCATGAAGGACGACGGCACCATGGCGCGCCTGCCTGACCTGATCGAGTTCGCACAGGAGCACGACCTGAAGATCGGCACCATCGCCGATCTGATCCACTACCGCAGCCGCACCGAGAGCATTATCGAGCGCGTCGGCGAGCGCGCCATGCAAACCCCGTACGGAACCTTCCACAGCATCGCCTACCGCGACAAGCCGACCGGCCAGGCGCACCTGGCGCTGGTCAAGGGCACGCCCACGCCGGAACAGGAAACGCTGGTGCGCGTGCACGAGCCGTTCTCGGTGCTGGACCTGCTGGAAGTGAAATGCACGACGCACTCGTGGAGCATCCCGGCGGCGATGCAGGCGATTGCCGAGGCCGACAAGGGCGTGATCGTGCTGCTGAACTGCGGCGACACCGTCGAGCAGCTGTTCACGCAGTTCAGCGCGCTCGACGCCCCGCAGTCGCGGCCGCGCCGCAAGCCCGACCTGCGCACCTATGGCATGGGCGCGCAGATCCTGAAGGATGTCGGCGTCGGCAAGATGCGTGTACTGGCCGCCAGGCAGCGCATGCCCAGCATGACCGGCTTCGACCTGGAAGTGACCGGCTACCAGCCGATGAGCGGCCAGGCCGACTGAGCCGGCCCCAGGACCAAGCCATCCCCAATACCCGGGCCGCGGCGCCTGCCGCCGCGGCCCTCCCGAAAACTGGAGAACTGAACAATGGATCACGGCTTCTACCCCAGCAACCTCGACGGTGAAGGCCTGCGTATCGGCATCGTGCAGGCGCGCTTCAACGAGCCGGTCTGCGCCGAGCTGCTCGAGGCCTGCGTGGCCGAGCTGGAACAGCTCGGCGTCGAGGGCGAGGACACCCTGGTGGTAACCGTCCCCGGCGCGCTGGAAGTCCCGCTGGCACTGCAGAAGATGTGCGAGAGCGGCCAGTTCGACGCGCTGGTCGCGCTGGGCGCCGTGGTGCGCGGCGAGACCTATCACTTCGAGCTGGTCTCGAACGAGTCGGGCGCCGGCATCACCCGCGTCGGGCTGGACTTCAACGTGCCGATCGCCAACGGCA
Organism: Cupriavidus nantongensis; assembly: GCF_041726985.1. Classification (GTDB taxonomy): domain Bacteria; phylum Pseudomonadota; class Gammaproteobacteria; order Burkholderiales; family Burkholderiaceae; genus Cupriavidus; species Cupriavidus nantongensis_A. The sequence continues at coordinate 2,539,527 of NZ_CP168303.1, forward strand.
TCCTGACCGTCGACACCGACGAGCAGGCCCATGCCCGCACCCGCGAAAAGGGCCGCGACTGCGCCCGCGCCGCGGTGGAGATGGCCAACCTGGTGGCGGCGCTCGATTCGCTGCGCGGCCAGGAAGACGAAGACGAGGACGACGATGAGTGATACGTCGAATACGCCGGACAACGACGCCGGCAAGACCGCCGGCGGCAAGCCAGCCGCGGCACGGACCGAAGCCAAGGCGCCGCCCAAGAGCGCGCGCCGCCGCTCGCGCGAGCTGGCCCTGCAGGGCCTGTACCAGTGGCTGCTGAACCGCAACGATATCGGCGCGATCCAGGCCCACCTGCATGACGCCCAGGGCTTCAACAAGGCCGACCGCGAGCACTTCGACGCGCTGCTCAATGGCGCCGTGCGCGAAGAGGCCCGCCTGACCGCCGCGTTCGAGCCGTTCCTGGACCGTTCCGTCGACGAGCTGTCGCCGGTCGAGCGCGCCGCGCTGCTGGTCGGCAGCTATGAGCTGGTGCACTGCCTCGACATCCCGTACAAGGTGGTCATCAACGAAGCGGTCGAGCTGACCAAGACCTTTGGCGGCGTCGAGGGCTACAAGTACGTCAACGGCGTGCTGGACAAGCTTGCCGCCCAGGTGCGCGCCGCCGAGGTGGCCGCGCGCCGCTGAGCGCCGCTGAGCGCCGCTGGGCACCCCTGCCGCGGCCATGCCGTGCCGTCGCGCTGGCCCTGGCGCCAGCGGCGATGAAGACGACACCCGCCGCGGCGGGTGTTTTCATTCCGTCTATCCCTTTGCTGAACGGGCCCTGCCCGCCCCGGAACACCATGGACTTGCAGCACCTGGCCACCGCCTCCCGCCTCGCCAACATCGACGCCTTCCATGTGATGGAACTGGCCAAGCAAGCCGCCGCGCTGGAGCGCGCCGGCCGCCATATCGTGCACATGGGCATCGGCGAGCCGGACTTCACCGCCGCCGAGCCGGTGGTGCGCGCGGCCGAAGCGGCCATGCGCCGCGGCGTCACGCAGTACACCGGCGCGCTCGGCATCCATCCGCTGCGCGAGGCCATCGCCGGCTACTACAAGACTGCCTACGGCCTGGACCTCCCGGCGCGGCGCGTGATCGTCACCGCCGGCGCGTCCGGCGCGCTGCTTCTGGCGTGCGCGGTGCTGGTCGAGATCGGCGCCGAAGTGCTGATGCCGGACCCCAGCTACCCGTGCAACCGCCACTTCGTCGCCGCCTTCGACGGCGTCGCCCGCATGATCCCGAGCGGCCCGGCCGAGCGCTTCCAGCTGACCGCCGCGCAGGTCGAGGCCAACTGGGGCGAGCAGACCCGGGGCGTGCTGCTGGCCTCGCCGTCCAACCCGACCGGGACCTCGATCCTGCCTGACGAACTCGCCCGGATCCTGCAGGCGGTGCGTGCGCGCAACGGCTTTGCCATCCTCGACGAGATCTACCAGGGCCTGTCCTACGATGCCCCGCCGGTTTCGGCGCTGAGCCTGGACCCCAACGTGGTCACGGTGAACAGCTTCTCGAAGTACTTCAACATGACCGGCTGGCGCCTGGGTTGGCTGGTGGTGCCGGAGGCACTGGTCGAGGCCTTCGAGAAGGTCGCGCAGAACCTGTTCATCTGCGCGTCGGCGGTGGCGCAGTACGCTGCGCTCGCGTGCTTCACGCCCGAGGCGCTGGCCATCTACGACGAGCGCAAGGCCGAATTCCGCCGCCGCCGCGACCTGATCGTGCCGGCGCTGGAGTCGCTGGGCCTGCGCGTGCCGGTGCGCCCCGACGGCGCCTTCTATGTGTATGCGGACTGCCGCGGCGTCAACCACCCGGCCGCCGGCGACGCCGACCGCCTGACGCAGGCCATGCTGCACGACGCAGGCGTGGTGATGGTGCCGGGGCAGGACTTCGGCCCGCATACGGCCCGCGACTATATCCGGATCTCGTACGCGACCTCGCGCGAGAATATCGAAGAGGCGATGGCACGGCTGGGAAGGCTGTTCCGCTGACCGCACCTGGCGGCTGCGCGGCAGGCAAAAGAAAAGCACCCCGCGGGGTGCTTTTCTTTTGGGCGATGCCGGAGCCAGACTCAGGCGTTATGCGGCCCGTTGTTGGCTTCCAGCTTCTCGGTCGGTGCGTGCTCGACCGGCGCCTTGTCCTCGGCGGCCGGCTTGTCGGCATTGGCGGGCGCGCTGCGCACGCCGATCAGCTGGCGCAGGCGGGCCCGCTCGGCCAGCACCTTGGCGCCGTAGCCGCCGTCGGTGGCCGTGGTGGCGCCGACGTAGTACTTCAGGCCGCCCTCGAGCGAGCCGGCGCGGGCGATGCAGTCCTTCAGCACCAGCGCGCCGATCTTGATGTTGGCGTACGGGTTCAGGGCCGCGGACACGCCGCCGACGGCTTCGTACTTGTCCTGGTGGACCTTGGTCATGACCTGCATCAGGCCCTGCGCGCCCACGCCGCTTTCGGCGTACGGGTTGAAGCTGGACTCGATCGCGATCACGCCCAGGATCAGCAGCGGATCGATGCCGACCTCGCGCCCGGTCAGGTAGGCCGCCTTGACCAGCTGCGCGGTGGCCTGGGCCGCCACGCGGTACTTGCGGGCGATATAGTCCGCCACGGCGGCCTGCTCGCGCGCGGTGCCCAGCGTGGCGCCGGTGCTGCGAGCGTCCATCGCCACGCGCGTCACCGGAATCCGCGCGGCCAGGTGCGCGACCGACGGCACCTTGGTATTGGCCGCCAGGCTCCATTCGTCGACGCCAGACACGGTCGGCAGGCCAAGCTTGCCGCCGCGGCCGGTGCCATAGCCGAACTTGGCCGCCGCGACGTCCGCCGTGCTGGGCGGGACGGCGCTGGATACGGCCGGGCTGTGCGCAGCGCCGGGGGCAGTGCCGGCATGCGCGGGCGCGGCCACGGCGGCGCTCACCAGCACCGCTGGCGCTTCGTCACCGGCCAGCAAGGCGGCCAGCGTGGTGCGCCATTCCTGGCTCACCGACAGCGACACCGCCGAAACCACCGCCACCACGCCCAGGCTGTTCAGGGCGTACTTCAGTGTCGTGCGGCCACCGCGCAAGGCACGGCCCGCGACCGGATGCGCGAGACGGACCTGCAATGCCCGACTCACTCCGGGTACCGGCTGTCGGAGGCGAACCTGCAAGGCTCGCCCGATGCCGGGAAGATGAAGGGTTTTCCAACCGCTCATGCTTACCTCCATCCGTTGCCCGCTTCGCGTGCCCGACTGCGGCATGCGCCCGATCTCAACGTACTCAAGTAAGGATGCCGCGCCGTCTAGCAGTGACGACCAAGCACCTGTTGGCAGGGCGCTCCCCATGCGCCCAACTTGGAAACAGGCCACGCCCTGGGGGAGCGCTACCTGCCACGACTTAACTCTCTACACTCCGGCAAGTCGCCGGAGGCGACCGGTCACCCGCCATGCGCGGGTCTATGACATCGGTCCTTGCTGGAGGGACTTTCTGGCACGTTCTTTTGATGTGCACCCCTTGACACAGGGGGAAAATCCATGTTGCGACGCAACACTCCATGGAGCAGACCGGATTGTAGGAACGGTGTTATATCCCGTCAAGAATAATAAATCGGAAATTCACTACTTCCAGTTATTTGTAACAAGGTGGTTTTGGTCAGCCCGGCATCACTCGGACCCCCGCAAACGCAGGCGTGGCCTTGGCTCGTCGCGTTCCGGCCCGCCCCGGGGCGGACAAAAAACTTACAATTTCCGGGGCACCGGCTGGACGATTTTTTTGCCGCCGCCCCGAGGAATGTGTATTGTCACCGACCTGACTGCCGCCTCCCTGGATCCGGTGCGGGATGCCGCACCACAACAGAATTCACCATGCAATACAAAGACTTGCGCGATTTCATCGGCCAGCTCGAAGGGCTCGGCGAGTTGCGGCGCATCGCCCGGCCGGTGTCGCCCAACCTGGAGATGACCGAAATCTGCGATCGCCTGCTGCGTGCCGAAGGCCCGGCGGTGCTGTTCGAGCAGCCCTCGGGCGCCTCCCTTGGCGACATCTATAGCGTGCCGGTACTGGCCAATCTGTTCGGCACGACACGCAGAGTCGCATTTGGCATGGGCGCCGAATCGATGGAAGACCTGCGCGACATCGGCCGGGTCCTGTCGGCGCTGAAGGAGCCGGAGCCGCCGCGCGGGCTGCGCGAGGCCGGCAAGCTGTTCACGCTGGCCAAGTCCGTGTGGGACATGGCACCGAAGCGCGTCAGCAGCCCGGCGTGCCAGGAGGTGGTCTGGGAAGGCAACGATGTCGACCTGGCGCGCCTGCCGATCCAGACCTGCTGGCCCGGCGACGCCGCGCCGCTGATCACCTGGGGCCTGGTGGTGACCAAGGGCCCGCACAAGAAGCGCCAGAACCTGGGCATCTACCGCCAGCAGGTGATCGGCCGCAACCAGGTCATCATGCGCTGGCTGGCGCACCGCGGCGGCGCGCTCGACTTCCGCGAACATGCGTTGGCCAACCCCGGCAAACCCTTCCCGATCGCGGTGGCGCTGGGCGCCGACCCGGCCACCATCCTGGGTGCGGTGACGCCGGTGCCCGATACGCTGTCCGAATACCAGTTCGCCGGCCTGCTGCGCGGCAGCCGCACCGCGCTGGCGGGCTGCCTGACGCCGACGCTGTCCGAGCTGAGCGTGCCGGCGTCGGCCGAGATCGTGCTCGAAGGCCATATCCAGCCCGATCCCAACCACCCGTCCGGATACCAGCACGCGCTCGAAGGCCCGTTCGGCGACCACACCGGCTACTACAACGAGCAGGACTGGTTCCCGGTCTTCACCATCGACCGCATCACCATGCGGCGCGACCCGATCTACCACTCCACCTACACCGGCAAGCCGCCCGACGAGCCGGCCGTGCTGGGCGTGGCGCTGAACGAGGTGTTCGTGCCGCTGCTGCAGAAGCAGTTCCCGGAAATCACGGACTTCTACCTGCCGCCCGAGGGCTGCAGCTACCGCATGGCGCTGGTGCGGATGAAGAAGCAGTACGCCGGCCATGCCAAGCGCGTGATGTTCGGCGTGTGGAGCTTCCTGCGGCAGTTCATGTATACGAAGTTCATCGTGGTGGTCGACGACGATGTTGACGTGCGCGACTGGAAGGAAGTGATCTGGGCCATCACCACCCGCGTCGACCCCATCCGCGACACGGTGCTGGTCGACAACACCCCGATCGACTACCTCGACTTCGCCTCGCCGGTGTCTGGCCTGGGCTCCAAGATGGGCATCGACGCCACCGACAAGTGGCCAGGCGAAACCACGCGCGAATGGGGCACGCCGATCGCCATGGATGCGGCGGTCAAGGCGAAGGTCGACACCTTGTGGGAAACGCTGTTCGATCGTCCCGCCGGTCGGTGATCGCAGCCGGCACGCGCCTGCAGCGATCCGCCGTTATCATGTCACGCTGATACCGGGCGCCTGCGAGAGGCGCCCGCGGCCAACCATCGCGCCATCCGATGCCCGCTGCAGACGGGCCCAAGGAGGAGACATGAGCACCGCCGCCCCGCTTGCCGAAGGCAACCTGATGTGGACGCCGTCCGAGGCGTTCCGCGACCGCAGCCAGATCGCGCAGTTCATGCGCTGGCTGCGCACCGAACGCGGCCTGGCCTTCGATGACTACGACAGCCTGTGGCAGTGGTCCGTCACCGAGCTGGAAGCCTTCTGGGACGCCGTGCGCGCCTACTTCGACGTGCGTTTCGACACCCCGGCCAGGCAAGTGCTTGACCGGCGCGTGATGCCGGGCGCGCGCTGGTTCGAAGGGGCCACGCTGAACTACGTGCAGCAGGTCTTCCGCCATGCCGGCAGCGGCAGCGCGCGCCAGCGCACCGCCATCCGCCATGCCGGCGAGGCGCAGCCGCTGGCCGATATCAGCTGGCACGCGCTCGAGGCGCAGGTCGCCTCGCTGGCGCATGCGCTGCGCCAGATGGGCGTGCAGCGCGGCGACCGAGTCGCCGGCTACCTGCCCAATATCCCTGCCACCGTGGTCGCCTTCCTGGCCACCGCCAGCCTGGGCGCGGTCTGGTCCGGCTGCGCGCCCGACATGGGCCAGGTGGCGGTGGTCGACCGCTTCCGCCAGATCGCGCCCAGGGTGCTGATCGCCGTCGACGGCTACCGCTACGGCGGCAAGGCCTACGACCGCGCGCCGGTGCTGGCCGAGCTGGTCGCCGCCCTGCCCTCGCTGACCGACCTGGTGCTGGTGCCGCAAACCGGCAGCGGCGCCGCGGCGCCCGCCGGCGTGCGCGTGCACGCCTGGCAGGACGTGCTGGCGCACGACGTGCCGCTGGCGATCGAGCCGTTGCCGTTCGACCATCCTCTGTGGATCGTCTATTCGTCCGGCACCACCGGCATGCCCAAGCCGATCGTGCACGGCCATGGCGGCATCGTCATCGAGCAGCTCAAGCTGATGGCATTCCACAACAACCTGGGGCCGGACGACGTGTTCCACTGGTACAGCAGCAGCGGCTGGATCATGTGGAACGCGCAGGTGGCCGGGCTGCTGCTCGGCACCACCATCGCGCTCTACGACGGCAACCCGGCCTGGCCCGACGCCGGCGTGCTGTGGCGCTTCGTCGACGATGCCGGCGTGACCCTGTTCGGCGCCGGCGCGGCGTTCTTCACCAACTGCATGAAGGCCGGCATCGAGCCGGCACGCATCGCCGACGTGTCGCGGCTGCGCGGACTGGGCTCGACCGGCTCGCCGCTGCCGGTCGAGGCCTACGACTGGATCTACCGCCATGTGCGCGAAGACATCTGGCTGGTGCCGATGTCGGGCGGCACCGACTTCGCCGGCTCGTTCGTCGCCGGCTGCCCGCTGCTGCCGGTCTATTCCGGCGAGATGCAGTGCCGCTGCCTCGGCGCCAAGGTGGAAGCCTTCGATGACAATGGTCAGCCGCTGGTCGACGCGGTCGGCGAGCTGGTCTGCACCGAGCCGATGCCGTCGATGCCGCTCTACCTGTGGGGCGACACCGATGGCAAGCGCTACCGCGACAGCTACTTCGACACCTATCCCCTCGCCTGGCGGCATGGCGACTGGATCAAGATCACCAAGCGCGGCGGCGCGGTGATCTACGGGCGATCGGACGCCACCATCAACCGCCACGGCATCCGCATGGGCACCAGCGAGCTGTACCGCGTGGTCGAAGACCTGCCCGAGGTGATGGACAGCATGGTGGTCGACCTCGAATACCTGGGCCGCGAATCGTATATGCCGCTGTTCGTGGTGCTGCGCGAAGGCGTGGTGCTCGACGACGCGCTGCGCGACACCCTGCGCGCGCGCATCCGCAGCGCGCTGTCGTCGCGCCACGTGCCCAACGAGATCGTGCAGGCGCCGGGCGTGCCGCGCACGCTGTCGGGCAAGAAGATGGAGGTGCCGATCAAGAAGCTGCTGCTGGGCCATGCGCCGCAAGGCATCGCCAATCGCGACGCCATGGCCAACCCCGACACGCTCGACTGGTACTTCGACTACGCCGCGCGCTTCCTCCAGGCACGCCAGGCCGAGTCGGCCACCACCTGAGCGCCACCATATCGTCCAGGCCATGCACAACCTGCCAACCGAAGACTTCCAGGGCCAGCCGCTGGTGCGGATCGGCCAGGCCGATTCCTACCTGCTGCTGGCGCCGCAATACGGCGCGCGGCTGGTCCGCTGGGTCCACCGCGGGCAAGACCTGCTGTACTGGCCCGACGCCGCCGACTGGAGCCGCCCGGCCAAGATCCGGGGCGGCAACCCGCTGCTGTTCCCGTTTATCGGCCGGCATTTTGTCGACGGCAGTCCCGGACAGTGGCGTGACCAACACGGGACGGTGCATACCCTCTCGCAGCATGGCTTTGCGCGCGACCTGCCCTTCGAGGTCAGCGCCATCGACACGCACACCGCCATCACAATGACGCTGCGCGACAGCGAGGCGACGCGCACCGGCTATCCGTTTGCCTTCGCCTTCGATGTGGTCTACGCCTTGCTGCCCGACGGGCTGGAAGTGACGCTTCGCACCGCCAACACCGGCACGCAACGCCTGCCGTGTTATGCCGGCCACCACTTCTATTTCGCCCTGCCCCACGCGCAGCGCGCCGCGGCGTCGCTGACGCTACCGACCACGGAGCGCATGCGCCAGCTGCCGGATGGCAGCCCCGGACCGGGCGAGCCCGGCGAGTTGACGTACCCGCTGGACGACCCCCGGCTGCAGGACACTTTCCACGTCTTCCGCGGCAGCCCCGCGGCGGAACTGGCCATGCCCGGCCGCCGTATCCGGTTCGAGCTCGACCTGCCCGGCAATGCGCCGTGGCATGCCGTGACCACGTGGTCCGAGACCGAGACCTCAGACTTTTACTGCGTGGAACCATGGGTGGGCCTGCCCGACGCCATCCACCACGGCCATGGTTTGCGCTGGATAGAGCCCGGCCAGGCAGAAAGCGCGGTGTGCCGGCTGCGCGTTTCCGGTTGATGCAAAGCGGCGCTGCTCAATGCTCGAAATCCAGCCCGCCGATCAGGATCTGCGGGTCGGCCTGCGACAGCGAGCGGAAATCGATCCCACGCGGCTCCTGCCACGCCCGTAGCTTGGACGGCAGCGCCGCCAGGTAGCCGGCAAAGCGCGCCTCGCCGCCTGCGGCAAACAGCCGCTGCACCTCCAGCCCATCCCACGCCAGCGTGATATCGAGCGCATACGGATGGCGCCGCAGCTCCGGCGGGCCCTCTGCGGTCATGCGCAGGCGCGGCGGCATCCCGGGGCCATCGGCGGGCAGCGGCTGGAGTTGCAGGCGCCGGTGCTGCTGGCCGATCGCGTCGGCGATGCGCGGCAGGCATTCGGCTTCGAAGCGGGCGAAGAAGTCGGTGGTCAAGGTGGGGGGTGTCCTGACGTTGCGGGAGGGATGACGGCGCACCTGACCGTGCGCCATCGTGCCCAGCCACTATACGCCGGCCTTCACCCCGCGCGGTACACGCGAAAACCCAGCCCCGGCGACAGGACCTCGGTTTGCCCTTCGCGCAGTGTCACCGGCTGCAGGCTGCCATTGGCCATCGACTCCGCGGCGAACTCGGCAATATTGCGCAGGCGCGCCGCCGGGACGCCCAACGCGGCCAGGCGCGGCTCCAGGTCGGCCGCGGCCCCCGCCGCCACGGCGCCCGCGATGGCCCGCTTGAGCGCCGCCGGATCGATCGAGCGCACAAAGGCCGGCAAGGCGGCCGCGTCCAGCGGGGTGTCGAACAAGGCCGGATCATTGGCCAGCTCGCTCAGGCCGAGCGCGTCGAGCAGCGCCAGCAACTGCTTCGGCGTGTTCGCACCAATTGCCAGCCAGCCGTCGCGGGTGCGGAAGAAATCCGCCGACGGGCTGCCCGAATAGCCCTGGTTGCCTTGCCGTACCGGCACGCCGCCGGTGGTCATGGCATCGCATGCCATCGGATACATCAGTTGCAGCCCGGCCGTGGCCATCGACACATCGAGCAGCATGCCGTGCCCGGTGCGCTCGCGCTCGCGCACGCCGGCCACGATGGCCAAGGCAGCCAGCATGCCGGTGGCGGCGTCGATCACCGGGAAGCCGGTCTTCATCGGCGGGTCGCCCTCGGTCCCGCCCATCCATGCCATGCCGGTGGCTGCCTGTACCACGTGGTCATAGGCCGGCCGGCCGTGCCACTGCGCCGCCCCGCGGCCAAAGCCGGAGATGCTGCAATAGACCACGCGCGGGTTACGCATTCGCACCGCCTCGTAGCCCAGCCCGAAGCGCTCCAGCACGCCCGGCCGCAGGTTGTCGACGAACACGTCGCAACGGCTGGCCAGATCCAGCGCATGCGCGCGGCCGCCTTCGTCGGCCAGGTCGAGCGCAAGCGACGACTTGCCGGCATTGAGCGCGACAAAGGCCGCATGCCCCTTGCCCGCGCGGCGCATCACGTCGCCGCCGCCCGCGTTCTCGACCTTGGTCACCTCCGCGCCCAGCTGAGACAGCAGGAAGGTGGCAAACGGCCCGGCGATCACGTGCGAGAAATCCAGCACGCGGATGCCGGCCAGCGGCGCGAAGTCCGCTTGTGTGGTGAGGCTCATGGCGATGTCTACTCCTTGGTGATGCGGTTCTTGTCGATGACCTGGCGCAGGCGCACGGTCTCGTCGGCCACGAGCCGGGAAAACGCTTCCGGCGCAGGAGTCGGCGCCAGCACGGCGCCCATGTCGGCATAGGTCCGGCGCAGGCCAGGATCCTCCAGCGCCTGCACCACCGCCGCATGCAGCCGCGCCGTGGTCGCTGCGGGCAGCCGCGGCGGCGCCCAGATACCGCTCCAGGCATCGAGGTCGAGGTCTTTGCGGCCGAGGGCCTCGTTCAACGTGGGCACCTGCGGCAACACCGCGGCGCGGCTGGCCGAGGTCACTGCCAACGCCCGCACTTTGCCGCTGGCAAGCTGCGGCATCGCCGTGGCCGCGACCGGGAAGCCGAACTGGGTATCGCCCTTGATCAGCGACGGCACGATCTCGACCGAGCCCTTGTACGGCACGTGCACCACGTCGATGCCCGTCGCCGACGCGAACGCCGCGCCCGATACATGCGCCGCCGAGCCGATCCCGCCCGAGGCGTAGTTCAGCGTGCCGGGTGCGCGCCGTGCCGCGGCGGCAAGATCGGCCACGCTCCGGTATGGCGAGCCGGCGCTGACCACCAGCACCGACGGACTGACGCCGACGCGGATGATGTGGGTGAACGCCATCGGGTCGAACTTCGCGCCGGGCTGCAGCAACTTCTGCGCGACATGGGTGGAAGCGCCCAGCATCAGCGTGTAGCCATCGGCCGGCTGCTGCGCGACGAATTCGGCGGCGAGGATGCCGCCGGCACCGACCTTGTTTTCGACCACGACCGGTTGGCCCAGCACGTGCGCCAGCCGCTCGGCCAGCTTGCGGGTCTGGATGTCCGGCCCGCCGCCGGCGGCGTAGGGCACCACCAGCCGAATCGGCCGGCTCGGATAGGGGTGGGCAGCGTACGCGGCGGCCGGCATTGCCAGCAGTGATTTCAGCAGCAGGCGGCGCCCGGGATTGGCCTCCATTGCAGTCTCCTTCATGGTTTGCCCCGATTGTCCCGGGAGGAGGCCATTCAAAACAATTATCCAGTTTTGATAACGCCATCACGTTTTGCTATGACGCGCGCGACCCCGAAAAGCACGGATGCCGGAATGCCATGGCCCAACCGGATCGACCGCCTGCGTATCCGCCACCTGCGCCTGCTGGACCTGGTGGCACGCAGCGGCTCGCTGACCGCGGCCGGCGAGCGGCTGCACCTGAGCCAGCCGGCCGTTACCAAGATGCTGCAGGAGCTGGAACTCGCCTTCGGCTGCAAGCTGATCGAACGGACCACACGCGGCGGCCGCCTGAGCCTTGCGGGCGAGCGGGCGCTGGAACGGTTGCGCGTGGTGCTGGGGGCGATCGACGCGGCCGGCGAGGCGCTGCTGACGCGGCCGGAAGTGCCACTGGTCCGGCTCGGCATGCTGCCGCTGGTGGGCATGGACGTGCTGCCACGGGCCGTAGCGTGGCTGCGTGAGCGCGGCTGCCTGCCACGCCTGGCGGTACGCGAACATACCGTCGACGGGCTTACCGCGATGCTGTCCGCAGGCGAACTCGACTGCATCGTGGGCCGGCTGCAAAAGGACCACGCCGGCCAGCTCGAGGCCAGCACCCGCATCACTCGCTTGCGCGACGAGCATCTGGCCGTGGTTTGCGCGCCGGGCCATCCTCTCGCCGGGCGCCGCGGAGTCGCGCTGGCGGATCTTCACGAAGGACCGTGGATCCTGCCCCCGCGCGGCACCCATACGCGCGACGTGTTCGAGCAACCGTTTCTCGACGATGGCCAGCTGCCACCCGTGCCGCATATCGAGTCGGCGTCATTTCACAGCAACCTGGCCATGACCGCCGCGGGCGGATTCCTGACGGTGGCGCCGGCGACGGCGCTGGCCAACTACCAGGCCCTGTCGATGGTGCGCGAAGTGCAGCTGCGCGCGCCGTTTGCCTCGGGCCACCTGGTCTTCATCAGGCCGGCGCAAATCGAATCGCCGCCGGCCGTGGCACTGCTGAGCGAAGCCCTGGAAGCGGTGGCCGCGCAGGACCCCAGCGCGCCTTCGGCACCGGTGCGGCGCCGCTGACGCGCCAACGCGACCGGTTCCGGCCAGCAGCCACGCCAGACGAGACCTATCATTGAGAGCTATGCAGCCCTACCGGAATCTCAGCGGCAACTCGGGCGTGGTCGCCTACGAAGTTGGCCCGGAACATATCCGGATCCGCTTCGACAACGGCCACGTCTACACCTATGACTACCGCAGGCCCGGCCGCCACCACGTCGAACAGATGAAGCGCCTCGCCACGGCGGGATGCGGCCTGTGCGGCTATATCAGCCAGGAGGTCGGCAAAAACTTCGCGTACAAGGCCTGAGGCGCTGAATGCGCCCCATCGGCCACTCGCTTGCATCCCCCCTGGATCCCGCATAGAATCGCGGGTTCGCGGGCGTCGTATAATGGCTATTACCTTAGCTTCCCAAGCTAAAGACGTGGGTTCGATTCCCATCGCCCGCTCCACTTCCAGTCGAGACAAGCCGCCTTTGCCACCGTTACGGTGATCCGCCCGGCGGCTTTTTTGTTGCCATGCTTCCCCAAGACCCCAGCACCGGGCCGGCCGACGAGGCCGAGACCTCGCCCGCCCCCTCCCCCGCCCCCTCTCCCGCCGATCCTGAAGGCGTTGCGCACCCGCGCCGCATCCGCTCGTTCGTGCGCCGCGCGGGCCGGACCTCGACCGGGCAGCAACGTGCCATCGACGAAATCGGGCCTCGCATGCTGGTGCCGTACGCGCCGCAGCCGCTGGACTGGGAGGCGACCTTTGGCCGCCAGGCGCCGTCGATCCTGGAGATCGGCTTCGGCATGGGCGAGACCACCGCGCATATCGCCGGCCTGCGGCCGCAGGACAACTTCCTGGGCTGCGAGGTGCATGAGCCCGGCGTGGGGGCGCTGCTCAAGCTGATCGACGAGCGCGGCCTGTCCAATGTTCGGATCCTGCAGCACGATGCGGTGGAGGTGATCGCACATATGCTGACCGACAACTGCCTCGACGGCGTACACATCTATTTTCCGGACCCGTGGCACAAGAAGCGCCACAACAAGCGCCGGCTGGTGCAGCCGCCGCTGGTCAAGCTGCTGGCCGCGCGCCTGAAGCCGGGCGGCTATATCCACTGCGCCACCGACTGGGAAGATTACGCGCACCAGATGGTGGAAGTGCTGTCGGCCGAGCCGCTGCTGGAGAACACCTCGGCGGCGCCTGGCGGTTTTGCCGAACGGCCGGATTACCGTCCCGTGACCAAGTTCGAGCGGCGCGGCGTGCGGCTCGGGCATGGCGTGTGGGACGTGGTGTTCCGCAAGCGCGCCTGAGCGCAGCGAGTCCCCAAACAAAAAGCGTGGCATCTGCCACGCTTTTTTGTTGCCTGCGCTCCCGCCTGGTCAGGCGTGCCAGGACACCAGCCCGGAGTACGCCGTCACCAGCACCACGATGCCGAAGGCAATGCGGTACCACGCGAACGGCTTGAAGTCGTGCGTGGCGACGAAACGCAGCAGCCAGCGCACGCACAGGAAGGCCGACAGGAAGGCAAAGACGAAACCCACCGCGAAAATGCCGAGATCGTCGCCGTTCAGCAGAGCGCGCGCCTTGTACAGTTCGTAGACCGTGGCGCCGAAGATCACCGGGATCGCCAGGAAGAACGAGAACTCGGTGGCCACCTGCCGCGACAGGCCGAACAGCATGCCGCCGATGATGGTGGCGCCCGAGCGCGAGGTGCCCGGCACCAGCGCGAAGCACTGCGCCAGCCCCACCTTGAGCGCGTCGCGCCAGTTCAGGTCGTCGACCGACTCGATGCGCGGCGCGCCGGCCTTGGCGGCTTCCAGCAGCGCATTGCCTTGCGGATGCGAGACCGTGCCGCGGCGCGCATCGCGCCATTCGGCCAGCAGGATCACCACGCCGCCGACGATAAAGGCCAGCGCCACCGAGATCGGGTTGAACAGGTGGGCCTTGATCCATTTGCCGAAGATAAACGCCAGCACGATCGCCGGCACCGACGCGATCACCACGTTGGCGGCAAAGCGCTGCGACAGCGGGTCGTCGCGCAGGCCGCGCACCACCTTGCCGATGCGCGCGCGGAATTCCCAGCACACCGCCAGGATGGCGCCGAACTGGATCACGATCTCGAAGATCTTGCCCTTCTCGTCGTTGAAGTCGAGCAGCTGCCCGGCCAGGATCAGGTGTCCGGTGCTCGAAATGGGAAGAAACTCGGTCAGGCCTTCGACGATGCCGAGGATCACTGCCTTCAGCGCTAGTGCGATTTCCATGCGGAACGAAAGAGACGTAGTCACGGGCGTTGTCCGGCCTGGTGCCGAACCGCCCGCATTGTTGTTCGATGCGCCCCCGGTCAGGGGCGGTTGATCTTGACGTTGATGCCGTCGGGCAAAACGGTGATTGTACCGGGCTCGACGTGCGTGCCGGCAACGCGCAACTGGTCTTCGCGGAAGGTATAGAGCGGATAGCCCTGCAACAGTTGCTCGGCCAGGATGCCGCCCAGCGCGTTGAGCTGGCGCGAGAACTGCGCGGGCATGCCCTGCACGTCGAAGCGTTTCACTTCCGGATCCTGCAGCACCACGGAACGGGTGGGCTCGTCGTAGCGCAGCCCGCTGTCCAGCGCGAAGCGGCCGGTCAGCGCCTGGCTGAAGAACAGCTTGTTGTCGATGGTGGCGTCGAACTGCACGTTGACACGGTTGCGCACGGAGTCCAGCGTCAGCTGCGGGTTGCTCAGCTGGATGTCGAACAGCTCCATGTAGCGCTTGTTGAACGGGAACTTGCGCTCCAGCGCCGCCTGCAGCTGGCTTTGCGAGAACGTGTACTCGCTGCGGAAGGCGCCGCAGGCGACCAGTCCCACCGCCAGGGTAGCCGCGGCGGCAGCGGCGAGCCAGCGCCGTCGGGAAGTCCGGATCATATTGCCTCCGATTGCGGGATATCAGGAATGAATGCCAGGCGCCATGCCGCGTCGGGCCGCTCAGGCGTGCGCTTGCGGCGCGGTCAGGATCTCTAACCGGGTCAGCCATTGCAGCGCCGCTTCGCGCGTATCGCCGCACATCTCGGCCGACGGCTTCAGGCCGCCGCAGAACGCGGGCCGGTCCGGGCTGCCGAACACCGCACAACGCATATCCGGCAGCAGTTGCGCGCACGGCACGCCCGCCGGCTTGCCGCCCGGCATGCCGGGCAGGGGCGATGCGATCGACGGCGCGATACAGCAGGCGCCGCAGCCCGCGCGGCAGGAAAGGTCTGACCGGCAACTCATGACGATGGTTCGGAATCGGCAGCCGCCAGGCCGCCAGCACAAAGCCGACATTGTGCCCGAAGGGCCGCGGACGTCCTGTAAGAAAAGGAAAACGCGGTAAGCGCCAGAGATTCGTGTCCCTTCCATCACCCGACAAAGCAGGCTGCCCGTGAGAACAAGCCCTGGCCGACGCCCGTGCTTGACCCCTTGCAGGGCCTCATCTACATTACTGACCCACAAGTTATTAACTTTTCCGACGCGCCCCTCGTGCCTCGTAGTCTTCGCAAGCCCGCCGTGACCAAGCCACCCGCCGACCCGCACAAGGACGCCGACAGCCCGCGCTGGAGCCGGCGCAAGGCGGCGCGGCCGCAGGAACTGGTGGCGGCGGCGCTGGACCTGTTCGTCGAGCGCGGCTATGCCGCCACGCGCCTGGAAGACGTGGCCGCGGCGGCCGGCGTGTCCAAGGGCACGGTCTACCTGTACTTCGCCAACAAGGAAGAGCTGTTCAAGTCGGTGGTGCGCGAGAACCTGGTGCCGGCACTGGCGCGCGGGGCCGACCTGGTTGATGCCTACCAGGGCACCACGCCCGAGCTGTTGCGCGAACTGCTGCGCGGCTGGTGGGGCCTGATCGGCGCCACGCCGGTGGCGGGACTGACCAAGCTGATCATGGCGGAGTCGGCCAATTTCCCGGACATCGCCCGCTTCTATAACCAGGAAGTGATGGTGCCGGGCGACGAACTGTTCGCCAAGGTGCTGGCGCGCGGCGTGGCGCGCGGGGAGTTCCGCCCGCTGCCGGCCAACCCCACCACCACGCTGATCTGCGCGCCGCTGGTATTCCTGATGATGTGGCAGCGCGCGCTGCGCGCCACCGCCGAGAAGGACATCGACCCCGAGGCCTTTCTCGATGGCCTGCTCGACACGCTGCTGTTCGGGCTGACCGCCGGCGAAGCGCGCAACCGGCCGCTGCCGCCGCAGCACGGCCCCTATATCTGGGAAGGGATCCGCGACGAGATGCTGGCGCAACGCGCCGCCGCGATGGCCGCCGATGCCGCGCCCGACGCCTCCGTTCCGCGATCCGGCACCCCGACATGAAATGAAAGGATTTGCTGATCACCGCCGCCGGCAGCGCCCGGCGGAATGAGCCCGGAGGCGCCCGCAAGGTTAAAATAAGAGGTTTGATAAGACTGTCCGGCCGTGGCACCGCGCGGCCGGCGCACAGACCGACAGCGGTTGGCATTGGTAAGGAATGGCAAGATGGATCTCGAAAAAGCCCGATTCAATATGATCGAACAGCAAATCCGCCCGTGGGACGTGCTGGACCAGGAAATCCTGGACCTGCTGGCGGTGGTCAAGCGGGAGCAGTTCGTCCCGTCCGCGTACGCCTCGCTGGCGTTCGTCGACATGGAGATTCCGCTGCCCGCCGGGCAGAACATGCTGGCGCCGCGCGTCGAAGCCCGCATCCTGCAGGACCTGGCCGTGCGCAAGCATGAGACCGTGCTGGAAATCGGCGCCGGCTCCGGCTATATGGCCGCGCTGCTGGCCAACCGCGCCCGCCACGTGCTGACGGTCGACATCGTGCCCGAGCTGGTCGAGCTGGCCCGCGCCAACCTGGCCAACGCCGGCGTCACTAACGTCGACGTCGCCGAAGGCAATGCCGCCGACGGCTGGGCCGCCGCCGCGCCCTACGACGTGATCTGCATCTCGGGCTCGCTGCCGGCGATCCCGCCGTCGATCCTGGCGCAGGTGAAGGTGGGCGGGCGCATCGCCGCCTTTGTCGGCGAACTGCCGGTGATGGAAGCGCGCCTGGTCACGCGCGTGTCCGAGACCGAGTACCAGGTCGTCAACCTGTTCGAGACCGCGGTCAAGCCCCTGCAGGGCGCGGCGCGGCCCTCGCAATTCCAGTTCTGAGGAAGCACCGCCATGCAGGTCATCCAAGCGACCGAACTGGCCCAGTGGCTGGCCGATGCCAGCCGCGCCAGGCCGGTCTTGCTCGACGTGCGTGAAGGCTGGGAGGTGCAGACCTGCGCCCTGCCCGGCATCACCCACATCCCGATGCGCGACATCCCGGCGCGCGCTGCCGAACTCGACGAAGACGCCGACATCGTCTGCATCTGCCATCACGGCGCACGCAGCATGCAAGTGGCGGCCTACCTGGAGCGCCAGGGCTACGGCAAGGTCTACAACCTGACCGGCGGCGTCGACGCCTGGGCCAGCCAGGTCGACCCCGCCATGCCGAAATACTGACGCGGCAGCCAGCGCAGCAACACGAAGAAGAAACGACTGTCGGCCGCGGCAAGCGCCGCGCCCACCTGGAGGTGTCATGACGTTTGCGCCCAACGCCCAGCCCGGAGCGATCCGGACGCGCCTGGCGATCGCGGCTTCCCTGCTCGCCCCGCTGCTGGCCCTGATGCCCGCGGCGCCGGCCAGCGCGGCCGACCTGCTGCAGGTCTATCGCGATGCGCAAGCCAATGACGCCCAGTTCGCCAGCGCGCGCGCGCAGCTGCTGGCCACGCGCGAGAAGCTGCCCCAGGGCCGCGCGGGCCTGCTGCCGCAGGTGGTAGGTACCGCCGGCGCCAACCGCACCAAGCTCGACCAGACCGCGTCGCTGCCGATCGGCGGCGCGCCCACCGCCTCGGGCACGCGTTTCTTCAACAACAATAACTGGCAGCTGCAGCTGAGCCAGCCGCTGTTCCGTTGGGACCGCTGGGAAACCTACAAGCAGGGCGAGCTGGCCGCGCAGGCGGGCGAAGTCACTTTCCACCAGGCCGAGCTCGACCTGATCACGCGCAGCGCGCAGGCCTACTTCGACGTGCTGGCCGCGCAGGACAACCTCTACCTGGCGCGCGCGCAGAAAAAGGCCATCGCCGAGCAACTGGAACAGGCCAAACGCAACTTCGAGGTCGGCACCGCCACCATCGTCGACACCAATGATGCCCAGGCCCGCTTCGACCTGGCCACCTCGACCGAGATCGCCGCGCAGAGCGACCTGGAGATCAGGCGCGCCACGCTGCAGCAGATCACTGGCAAGCCCGTTGACGAACTGATGGGCCTGCGCGCCGAAGCGCCGATCCCCGGACCGCAGCCGCCCGACGTCAACGCCTGGGCGGCGCAGGCCGAGACGAGCAACCTGCAGGTCAACCTGGCCAGCTACAACCTGGAAACGGCGCAGCGCGAGACCAACAAGGCCAAGGCGGGCCACCTGCCATCGGTAGACCTGGTAGCCTCGTACGGCTTCAACAACCAGACCGGCAGCGCCACTCAGGCGATCTCGACGCACTACAACGCGTCGCAGATCGGCGTGCAGCTGACCCTGCCGATCTTCGCCGGCGGCCAGATCCAGTCGCGCGTGCGCGAGACCCTGGCGCTGGCCGACAAGGCCGCCAGCGACCTGGAATTCGCCCGCCGCACCGCCGCCCAGACCGCGCGCCAGACCTACTCCGGCGTCTCCAACGGCCTGGCCCAGGTCAAGGCGCTGGAGGCGGCCGAACGCTCGGCTACCAGCGCGGTGGAATCCAACCAGCTCGGCTATGAGGTGGGTGTGCGCATCAACATCGACGTGCTCAACGCCGAAGCCCAGCTGTTCTCCACCCGCCGCGACCTGGCCAAGGCCCGCTACGACACCATCATGAACGGGCTGCGCCTGAAGGCCTCCACCGGCGTGCTGCAGGAAGCGGACGTGGTGCAGATCAATACGCTGCTGACGTCGGTGCCGGGGTCGATGTACAAGCTGCCGGTGCCGGCGCAGGCTGGCGCGAAGGCGCCGGCAAAGTCGGCTGCCGCAGCGGATCGCCGCGGTGCGCGGCGCGACGGCGGAACGCCGCGCTCCTGAGCCAACGGGCCGCAACTGCGGCCCATTTTCTTCGTGTGGTGCGGCGAAGATGCGCTGGTTGTCTCCCCTCTCCCGCTTGC
Source organism: Cupriavidus nantongensis (assembly GCF_041726985.1). Taxonomy (GTDB): domain Bacteria; phylum Pseudomonadota; class Gammaproteobacteria; order Burkholderiales; family Burkholderiaceae; genus Cupriavidus; species Cupriavidus nantongensis_A. Next base: position 2,558,731 of record NZ_CP168303.1, read on the forward strand.
GGGATGTATGGACCGGGGACATAGGTGACAGGTGTGCGAGGACATGGTTGACACTCCCGGGCAGATATCTGCCCGGGAGAACGAACCATGCCGTGGAGCGCCCGAGACACCATGAGCCTTCGCCTGGAGTTCATTGCCCTGGCGTCCCAGCCGGGATGCAACCGTCGGGAGCTGTGCCGACGGTTCTCGATCAGTCCGCAAACCGCTTATAAGTGGCTGGCCCGGCATCGGCAGGAAGGCGCCGCGGGCTTGGCCGACCGGCCCCGGCGGCCGCACCACAGCCCCGAGCGCACCGCTGATTTCCTGGAGGAACTGGTGCTGATGCTGCGCCGCGAACACCCGACCTGGGGTGGGCGCAAGATCAGCCGCAGGCTGTCCGACCTGGGCCACGCCGAGGTGCCTGCGCCCAGCACGGTGACCTCGATCCTGCATCGGCATGGTCTGATCGATCCGCAGGCCAGCGCCCAGGCCACCCCCTGGCGACGGTTCGAGCACGACGAACCCAACGAGCTGCTGCAGATGGACTTCAAGGGTCAGGTGCCCAATGAGCACGGCGTCTGCTTTCCGCTCACGCTGATCGACGACCATTCCCGCTTCAACCTGTGCCTGGCAGCCTGCGCGGACCAGCGCCGCCAGACGGTGCAGCAGCAGCTGATCGAGGCCTTCCGCCGCTACGGCCTGCCCCGGCGCATCACCATGGATAACGGCCCTCCATGGGGAGGCGGCGACGAAGAGGGACTGGGCTACACCAGGCTGACGGTCTGGTTAATGCAACTGGGCATCCGGGTCAGCCACTCACGGCCCTATCACCCACAAACACAGGGCAAGGACGAGCGGTTCCACCGCACCCTGAAGGCCGAAGTCCTGCAGCACCGCCGTTTCGTAGACAACACCGAGGCGCAGCAGGTCTTCGATCGATATCGGTACGTGTACAACCACGAGCGGCCCCATCAGGCCCTGGACATGCAGGTGCCGGCCCAACGCTATCGCGTGAGCAACGTGGCCTACCCGGAGGCGCTGCCGGAGGTGCAGTACCAGAGCGGCGACCGTGTCTACAAGGTCGACAGCAGCGCACGGATCATGGTTGGCAACCGGCGCATCAAGATCGGCAAGGCGTTCATCGGCCAGTGGATCGCGCTACGCCCGACCCGGCGCGACGGCGTGTTAACCATATGGTTCAGCCGCTTTGAAATCGGCGAAATTAGTCTGCACGCCGCAGCGGCGTGCAGGCCACAAGCATCACCTAGGGACGTAACCCCCTGACGTCTACAATGTGTCCACCATGTCCTCGCACATGCGTCCACCATGTCCCCGGTCTATACAGCGGGAGAGGGGTTGGGGGAGAGGGCCGGCGTTTGCCAAGCATGGTGACGTATCACTTCGTTGAGGCGTCGGCCCTCTCCCCCCCCCCCCCTCTCCCATAAATGGGAGAGGGGAGCAAACCGACAGCTACTTCGCGCGCGTGCGAGACTCCACGTTCAGCAATTGCCAGCGGATCGCCGACGCATCCGCCGGCGGGTTCGGCACCTGGTATTCGCGCACGCGCAGCCGGTACGACACGCCCGGCTCGAAATCCAGCCCCTCGATCGGCCCGTACCACAGCTGCCACGGCGCATCCGGCGACTCGCGCCAGCGGTAGCACGTCATCTTGCCCACGCCCGTGCACTCCACGCGCTGCGAGTCGATATAGACGGTCTTCTCGACGCCAGCAGCCTCCACGCGCGCGCCGCGCTTGCCCACGCCCTCGCGCTCCACGAACTGCAGCAGATCCCCGTCCACAGTCTTCCAGATGATCTGCCGGCCGGTACTGCCCGCCGACGGCTGCGTGCCCACGGTGGCGAACGGCGTCTGCATCGCCTTCAGCAGCGCCGACTCCAGCGCCATGCGCGGCGGCGGGCAAGCCATGCGCGTGCCGGCGACGCGGTCGAAGCGGATGCCGGTCTCGGTCTTGCCATAGCTGCCGCTAAAGCGATTGCAGCCGCTGGTGCCGCTGACCGTGCCCTGCGCGGCATCGATGCCCTCGTTGAACTCGAAAATGATCGGCTGGCCATTGTCGCCGTGCGGAATTTCGCGCAGCGAGCCGTCAGGCTGCTGCCAGCGCACCAGTTCCCAGCGGCTCGGGCCGGACGGCTGGGTCTGGTTCAGGTTGGTGCCGGCCGAAGGAAGGTTGGGCGCGGTCGCGGTGGTGCAGGCGCCGAGCACGGCGGCGACCAGCACGGCGGCCGCGAAGGGAATCAGGCGATTACGGCTATCCATAAGAACTCCTGTAGCGGGGCTGCCCTGGGGCGCCCGTAGCGATGTCATCGATGGATGTGACTGGCAGCATGCCGGAAAGTGCACCCGGCCATAGACCTTCAGTTTAGCAAGCCGATCCGGCAAGGCCTCTTGAGGCGCCTGACCCTCCACATACATCCTGTAACGGGTCGACACGCTCAGCCCGCTAGGATGCGGAACTCCTGGAAATGCCACCGTGGCCATCCGATATAATCGCTTCGCCCCGAACGGCAATGCCGGTTCAGGGCACCGCTCCTCAGGAGACGGCGACAATAATAAGACGGACGGAACGGCATGCATCTCCCATGCACCCACCTTCCTCCGGAAACCTTTCTCCATGCTCTTGATGACGAGATTGCAAGGGTCCCTACCGTTGGGGATCGACAAAGCTCTGTACCTGAGCGCCTGTGTTGTCCTGGCTGCGTTTCCCGCGCTGATGTTCGTCAAGCCGTCGCTCAGCAACACCTGCTACGGGCTGTTGCTGGGATGGAGCGTCATCGCCCTGGCTGCCGGCGGCCGCGCCGCCCTGGCCGAATATGGCTGCATCCTGCGCCGGTACTGGCCGTTCATGCTGGCCATGGCGGCGCTGCCGCTGGCCGTGCTGCTCCAGCAACTGCTGACCGGCGCCGATGACCCGCATGTGCCCTATCTTTACCTGCGTTTTGCGCTGTTCATCCTTCTGGTCCCCGGCATGCTGCGCCTGGGCCGGCGCGGCATGCAGAATATCCAGTGGGGCTTCGTCGCCTGTGCACTGATATCCGCCTTGTGGCTGCACGAAGTCGCCGCGGCGGGACGTCCCAGCCATGTCGGCTTCTCCAATGTCATCCCCTTCGGCAACCTCGCGCTGCTGACCGGCATGCTCGCCGTGATCTCGATCGGCTGGAACCGCCCGGGCGATCACTGGCTGGCTGGCCTGAAACTGCTGGGCGGTTTCGCGGGCCTGTACGCGTCATACATGAGCGGCACCCGTGGCGGCTGGCTGGCGATTCCGGTGCTGGCGCTGATCGCGCTGGCAGCATCACGGAGGTTGACGCGGCTGCACAAGGCAGGGGTGCTGGTTGGGCTGGCGGGGCTGATGGCGCTGGGGTGGTTCAGCAGTGCGATCGTGCAGCAGAGGACGGCTGCGGTTGTATCGGAAGTGTCTCAATTTGTTCAGCATGTAACGTCGGACACTTCGGTCGGAGTTCGCCTTCAGCTCTGGCGCGCGTCGCTTGAACTGTTCCAGGCCCACCCCTGGACCGGCGTCGGGCCGGAACACTTCGAAACGACCCTGCAGACCCTTGCCACGCAGCACGTGATTACGCCGCTGGCCGCGACCATGCCGCATTCTCACAATGAGCTCCTGCATGCCGCAGCGACGCTTGGCATTCCCGGATTGCTGGCGATCCTTGCGCTGTATCTCGTGCCGGCGATTTTCTTCCTGCGCCACCTGCGCGGCACTGACCGGGGCACCCGGGTCGCCAGCGCCATGGGGCTGGCGCTGTGCTGCGGCTTCATGGTGTTCGGGCTGACCGAGGTCATGTTCGCCACGACGCTGGTCAATGCCTTCTATAGCCTGGTCATGGCGTTTTGCTTTGCCTATGTTGTCGCGCGCCAGAGCAAATTGCCGGCGGCCGCAACGCCTTGAACCCGGACGCGCGGCGCCATATCTGCTTCCTGACCGGCACACTGAATGCGATGGCCGGCGCGGAGCGGATGACCGCCACCATTGCCAACGCGCTGGCGGCGCTTGGACACCGCGTCACCGTCCTTAGCCTCTGGGACCGGTCCAGCCAGTTTCCATTGCACCCCGAGGTGCGCCATGAAGCGGTGTTCGCGAGACGCCCTTCTTTCAAGCGCACCTATTTCACCACGATTGCCGGCATCCGCCGGCACTGCATCGCGCATCGGATCGATGTCCTGGTGCAGGTGGACACCATGCTGGAACTGTTCGTGCTGCCTGCCACGGCGGGCCTGGGCCTGCACCATATCGCCTGGGAGCACTGCCACTTCGACGAGGACCTCGGCAAGCCCGCACGCAAGCTGGCGCGGCGGCTGGCGGCGCGCTTCTGCCGCCAGGTGGTGGTATTGACGGAGCGCGACCGCAGCCGCTGGCTGGAAGCGCTGCGGCCACGCAGCGAGGTGGTGTGCCTGCCGAACCCGCTGCCGTTTGCGTTACCGGATGCGCCGGCGCCACGCACGCAAAGGACGGTGCTGGCCATGGGGCGGCTGGTCCCGGCCAAGGGTTTCGATGTGCTGCTGCGCGCCTGGAAGATCGTGGCGGCGCAGGCGCCGCAATGGCAGCTGGTGATCCATGGCGAAGGCGAGGAGCGCCTCGCGCTGGCGGCATTGATCCGGGAACTGGGGCTGGAACACAGCGCCAGCCTGCCGGGAATCTGCCATGACCCCGTGCAAGCCTACGGCAACGCCGCGGTGTTCTGCCTGAGTTCTCGCTATGAAGGCTTCGGGCTGGTGCTGATCGAAGCGATGGCCTTCGGGCTGCCGATCGTATCGACCGATTGCGAGACCGGCCCGCGCGAATTACTGGACCCGGGCCGGGACGCGCTGGTGGTTGCCACCGACGACGCCGATGCCTTGGCCCGGGCGCTTCTTGCCGTGATCCGCCAACCGGAACTGGCTACAACGCTCGGCGCCAGCGGCCGCCAGAAGGCACGCCAGTTCGCGCTGGAACACATCGCGCAACAGTGGGATGCCCTGGTCAGGGCGCCGAGCTAACTTTCAGTCAGCCCTCCAACGCTGGGGCGACGGCCGCCAAAGTGCGCACCGTGGCGCCGCGATGCAGGCCCGAGAAGGTCTGCGCATGCGCGCGCATCTCAGCCAGGCGTGCCGGATCGGCGAGCACGCTGGCCGCGGTACGCATCAGCACGTCGGCATTGTCGACACGCAGGCACGCGCCCGCGGCAATCGCATCCTCGGTCGCCTGCGCAAAGTTGAAGGTATGCGGCCCGATCAGCACCGGGGTGCCGACGGCGCAGGCTTCGATCAGGTTCTGCCCGCCCAGCGGCAACAGGCTGCCGCCGATAAACGCCAGGTCCGACGCGGCAAAGTACATGGCCATCTCGCCCATCGAATCGCCCAGCACGATGTCGGCCGTCAGCGGCGACCGCTCGCGATCGAGATCCAGATTGCTGCGGCGTGCGACCGAAAACCGGGTACGCGCAGCCATTGCGGCCACTTCATCGAAACGCTGCGGGTGGCGCGGAATCAGCAGCAGCGCCGGCCGGGGCACGCCCGGCGCCAGTGATTCCCAGCGCGAGAAGGCGTCGAGCAGCATCGCCTCTTCGCCCTCGCGCGTACTGGCCGCCGCCAGCACCGTGCGCGTGCCGAAGGCCTTGCGCAGCTGCCCGCCCAGCGCCACGCCGGCCGGCGCTGGCTGCATGTCGAACTTGAGGTTGCCGGTGATCTGCACCGCGGGCACGCCCAGGGCGCGAAAGCGCTCGGCATCGCCGGCCGTCTGTGCCAGCACGCCGGCAAAGTCGCGGTACATCGACGCCGCGGCGCGGCCGAAGCGGGCCGTGCGCCGGTAGCTGCGCGGCGACAAGCGGGCGTTGACGAGGTACAGCGGCACGCCTGCCTTGCGCGCGCCATGCACCAGGTTCGGCCAGACTTCGGTCTCCATCAGCATGCCCACCTGCGGCCGGAAGTACCGCATGAACCGACGCACCAGCCACGGCAGGTCATAGGGCAGATAGCACTGGACGATGCGCGGCTCCTTGCCAAATAACTGCGCGCCGGTCTGGCGGCCGGTCGGCGTCATGTGCGTCAGCAGCAGGCGGTGATGCGGATGCGCGGCCAGCAGCGCCTCGATCAAGGGCTGCGCGGCGCGGGTCTCCCCCACCGACACGGCGTGGACCCATAGCCACGGCCCTGGCTTCGGCAGCCCGCCATAGGCCCCGAGGCGTTCGCCGACATGCTGCAGGTAGCCCGGCTCCTTGCGCGCGCGCCAGGCCAGGCGCAGCAGCGCCAGCGGCAGCACCACCACCCACAACAAGCTGTACAGGAGACGCAACATCAGGCGGGCACTCCGCGCACGCGGCAAGCCGCCTCGTAGACTTCATCGACCGACGGCACCACGCCATCGTCGCCGACATTGGCAATGCGCTCCGACCAGTAGCCTTCGGTCTTCCAGCGCCAGGTAGCGGTATAGATTTCCACGGTGGGCCGGCAGAGCGCCGCGGCGATATGGACCAGGCCGGTATCCACGCCGATCACGACTTCGGCGCGGTTGATCAGGCCAAAACCCTGCATCACCGAGAAGCGCGGCAACACCCTGGCCCGCGGCACGCCGGCGGCGATGGCTTCGGCAGCCTGGCGTTCCTTGTCATTGCCCCACGGCAACAGCATCACCAGCCCCGCTTGATCCAGGCGCCTGCCCAGCGCGTGCCAGTTCTGCAGCGCCCATTTCTTGCGCGCCCCCGCGGTTGCATGGAAGCACACGGCATAGCGCGCCGGCAAATCCGCCCATAGCGGATCGTCGACAGACAGTGTCCGCGCACCCTCCCCGAAAAACAAAGGCGGCTCCGCCGGTGCGGCGCCGGTCAACGCTGCGCCCAGCAAGCGCGAGCGGCGCACCGAATGGGTCTGTCGCGGCACGGAAACCGGATCGGTATAGAGCAGCCGCGCCGCCGGCTCATAGCCCGAGCCCTGCGTCGCGTTGCCAAGCCCGATGATGGGCGCACCCGGCGCGCGCGCGGCGACGCGTGCGACCACCGCGGTCTTGAGCAAGCCCTGGCTTTCGATCACGGCGTCATAGCGTTCCTTGCGCAAGGCGTCGCGCACCGCGCCGATTTCGGCCCAGGTGCCGCCTTGCAGCAGGCGCTTGCGCCAGCGCCGCAGCGCAAACGGGATTACGCGGCGCACCTCGGGCAGCAGGCGGACCAGGTCCACGTAGCCCTCTTCGACGACCCAGTCGATCTCCGCGCCCGGCCAGCGCGCGCGCAAGTCGTGCACCAGCGGCATGTTGTGGACCACATCGCCGAGCGACGATACCTTGACCAGCAGGATGCGCGGCCGCTCCGGCAGCGCAAAAGGCACCGCGGCCGGCATGGGCTGTGCCACACCGGCCGCGTCAGACGATGCCGCAGGCACCGTCGCGCCCTCAGAACGGGAGCTGAGCATCCGGCTTCTCGGCGAGGATCACGCGCTTGAACTCCGCCTGGATGCGCGCCAGCGCGGCGTCGTTGTCCGCTTCGAAACGCATCACCACCACCGGCGTGGTATTGGACGGACGCGCCAGGCCAAAGCCGTCGGGATATTCCACCCGCACGCCGTCGATGGTGATCACTTCGCGCGCGCCCTCGAACCGTGCATTGGCGCGGATCTTGTCGAGCAGCGTGAACGGTTCGCCCTCGGCGCACTTCAGTTGCAGTTCAGGGGTGTTGTTGGCGTTCGGCAGCGCGTTCAGCCCGGCGCTGGGGTCGGCGTGGCGCGACAGGATTTCCAGCAGCCGCGCGCCGGTGTACAGGCCATCGTCAAAGCCGTACCAGCGATCCTTGAAGAAGACATGGCCGCTCATTTCGCCGGCGATCGGCGCGCCGGTTTCCTTCAGCTTGGCCTTCACCAGCGAATGCCCGGTCTTCCACATCAGCGGCTCGCCGCCGTGCTCGCGGATCCACGGCGCCAGCTTGCCGGTGCACTTCACGTCGTAGATCACCTGCGCACCGGGGTTGCGCGACAGGATCTCCTCGGCGAACAGCATCAGCTGGCGGTCCGGGAAGATCACCTGCCCGTCCTTGGTCACCACGCCAAGGCGGTCGCCATCGCCGTCGAAGGCCAGGCCCAGCTCGCAATCGGTCTCGCGCAGGGTCTTCATCAGGTCCTGCAGGTTTTCGATATGCGCGGGGTCGGGATGGTGGTTGGGGAAGTTGCCGTCGACCTCGCAGAACAGTTCGACCACTTCACAGCCCAGCCCGCGGAACAGGTCGCCGACGAAGGCGCCGGCCACGCCGTTGCCGGCATCCAGCGCGATCTTCATCGGCCGGGACAGCTTGACGTCGCCCAGGATCCGGTCGAGATACTTCGCGCGCACATCGACTTCCTTGTACGCGCCTGCGCCTTGGGTGAAAGCGCCGGCCTCAATGCGCTTGCGCAGGTCCTGGATCTGCTCGCCATAGATGGCCCGGCCCGCCAGCACCATCTTGAAGCCGTTGTAGTCGGGCGGATTATGGCTGCCTGTGACCATGATGCCCGAGGTGGGGCGTACGCCGTCGATCTCGATATTGGTCGCGAAATAGACCATCGGCGTGGCCACCATGCCAAGGTCGAGCACGTCCAGCCCGGTGGCGCGCAGGCCCTCGACCAGGCCCCCGATCAGGTCCGGACCGGATAGCCGGCCGTCGCGGCCGACGGCGATGGAAGTCTCGCCAAGCTCCACGGCGGCGGAGCCGAACGACAAGCCGATCTGGCGCGCCACGTCGCGGGTGAGCGTTTTGCCCACGATGCCGCGAATGTCATAGGCTTTGAAGATGGAAGGATCGATTTGCATGTAGGGTCCTGAGTTGCTTGTCGTCCGCGCCACACCTTGCCAGCAGGCCGATGCGGCGCCCCAAAGGCAGCTATTTTGCCGGATTGCGGCGGGCCCGGGCGGTATAATCGCCGCATTATCACGGATGGACACAATTTTCGGAGTCTGTCCTACATCCGGCGGTGCCCTGCCTCGCGCTCAGGGGTATTTTGTGCTGCCGCGGGACCCGCGGCGGACCCGATCCGTCACGAAACGTACACAGCCTTGAAGCCATCCGCGCAACCGTCGTCCCGACCTCGCATTGCCTACCTGATCACCAATGCGGAGGTCGGCGGCGCGCAATCGCATGTCGCCGACCTGCTGCGGTCGACGGCCGGCAAGGCGGATACCGTGCTGCTGGCGGGCGGCGAAGGCCCCCTTTTCGAGATCGCGGCACGCAACGGCGCGCAGACCATCCGGCTGACACGGCTGGATAATGCCCTGTCGCCCTGGCGCGCCATCCATGCCTTGCGTGAACTGGTCGGGGCCTTGAAACAGGCCGCGCCGGACCTGATCCATGCGCACAGCGCCAAGGCGGGCGCCCTGGGCCGCATCGCCGGACTGTTGCTCGGCATACCCGTGGTCTACACCGTCCACGGCTTTGCCTTCAAGGCCGAAGCTCCACCGCGCCAGCGCATGGCCGCGCGCGTGGCGGAATGGCTGCTGGCACCGCTGGCGGCGCGCGTGATCTGCGTCGCGCAAGCGGAACGACACCTGGCCCGCTCGCTTCCGCTTCCCGCCGAACGCATTTCGGTCATTGCCAACGGCATCCCCGATACACCCCATCGCGCCGACCCGCAAGCCCCCCTGCGAAGGATTGTGATGGTGGCGCGCTTTGCCGCGCCCAAGCGCCAGGACGCGGCGATACGCGCGTTCGCGCGCGCAGGGCTGGAGTCGTGCGTGCTGACCCTGGTCGGAGACGGCCCGCAGCGGCACGCCATGCAGCAACTGGCGCAACAGCTTGCACCGGGTCGCGTGGAGTTTCCCGGCAACGTCACGGAAGTGCCGGCGCTGCTGGCTTCGGCCCAGGCCTTTGTACTGGCGTCGGACCACGAAGGCTTCCCGCTGTCCGTGCTCGAGGCAATGCGGGCCGGACTGCCGGTGGTTGCTTCAAACCTGCCTGGCATCCGCGAGCAGCTCGAATACCACCGGTACGGCCTGCTAGTGGATCACGATGACGAGCCCGCGTTCGCCGCAGCGCTGCGCCGCCTTGCCGACGACAGCGCCTTGCGCGCGGCGCTCGGCCACGGCGCGCGCCAGCGGTGGGAGCAATGCTATGGCCTCGAGCGCATGACCGACGCCACCTGGTCCGTCTACCGCGACGCCCTCGCCCAAACGCCCCGCGCCGCGCGGGTGCCGACATCATGACCATCAAGGCCGACAGCATGCGGCACCGCGCCCTGCGCATGCGCACCGGCGGTTCCGAGACCGTGCGCCGTGTCAGCCGGATGGTGGCGTGGGCGGTGCTCGGCCTGGCGCTGTTCGCGCTCAGCGCGGTCGGCGCCGAAATGGCGCACCGCGCCGGCATCGTGACCTACGTGTTCACACGCACGCTGCTATGGTCCGTAGTGCCGTACCTGGTCGCGTTCATGTTGCTCCATCGCTCGCTGCACCTGCCGGCGATGGAGGGCAACAGCCTGGCCGGGCTTGCCGCGACGCTGCCGTTCTGCGGCCTGCTGTTCGTGTTTGCCGCCTTCCATATCGAATACTCGCGCGGCGCCCTGCTGCTGTCCTACCTGATCACGCTGGCGTGGCTCTGGACCGGCTATCGACGCTTCGTGCAGAACTACGTGCCGCTGTTCGGCTATACCGACCCCGGCACGCTGACGCAGCTGGACGCCATCCTCGCCATGCCCGGCGCCGCGGCACCCGCCCGCATCCGCTTCGAACCGGTGGGCTCGCTGGAGGACGCGAGGCACTTCGACGGCCTGATGGTAGAGCGCAGCGCCACCGGCGACCCCGAACGCACGCGACTGCTCGCGCACTACAAGATGAGCCATGTCCGCATGTACTCCGTCGAGCGTGTCGGCGAAATGCTGACCGGCCGCGTCGGCCTGGCGCACATCGACGAGAACTTCCTGGACGACTACGCCGCGCACTACCTCTACGGCTACCTGAAGCGCGCGATCGATATCGTCGCGGTCGCCTGCCTGGCGCCGCTGGCCGTGCCGCTCGGACTTGCCGTCGCGCTGGCGATCCGCCTTGAAACCCCCGGTGGCGCGATCTTCCGACAAGAGCGCGTGGGCCTGTTCGGCAAGCCCTTTGTCATGCTCAAGTTCCGCAGCATGGGCGTCGACGCCAGCGCGCCCGCCTTGTTCGCGGCACGCCGCGATCCTCGCGTGACCCGGGTCGGTCGCTTTATCCGCAAGTACCGCCTGGACGAGATCCCGCAGTTGTGGAACGTGCTGCTCGGGCATATGAGCCTGATCGGACCGCGGCCGGAGCAGGCACCCATGGTCGAGCGGTTTTCCGAAACCATTCCCTATTACCCGTACCGCCACCTGGTGCGGCCCGGCCTCTCCGGCTGGGCCCAGGTGCAGCAGGGTTACGCCGGCAGCCACGAGGAAACTGTGACCAAGCTCAGCTATGACCTGTATTACGTCAAGCATTGTTCGCTGGCACTGGACCTGCTGATCGGGGTGAAAACACTCAGGACCCTCGCGACCGGCTACGGAGCCCGCTGATGGGCCGCGTCGACGAGACTGCCGCGCCGGCGCCCTTGCGCATCCTTGTCATCACCACAGGCCTCAAGCTGGGCGGCGCCGAGCAGCAGATCGCGGCACTGGCGCGCGCCTTCCTGGCACTGGGCAACGAAGTCGCCATCGTCAGCCTGACGCAGGGGCAGGAGATCGACTTGCCTGCCGCCATCCCCGTCACCGAACTGGACATGCGCAAGACTCCGATGTCGATGCTTGCCGCACTGCGCGAGGCCCGACGCCTTGTACGGCAGTGGCGCCCGGATGTCATCCACGCCCATATGGTCCACGCCAACCTCTTCGCACGAGTGCTGGCCAGAACGGGACGCATGCCGCCAGTCATCTGCTCGGCGCACAGCGCGCGCGAAGGCGGCCGCCTGCGCGCCCTCGCCTACCGCGTCACGGACCGCTGGTGCGCCCTGACGACCCATGTCAGCGACGCCGGCCGCCTGGCGATGGTAGCCAGCGGCGCCGTGCCGGACGGGCGCGTGATCGTGATGCCCAACGGCATCGATACCAGCCGCTTTCGCCCGGACCAGGCTTCGCGCGAACAGACCCGGCGCAACCTCGGCCTGGGGCCTGATGACCGGCTTGTGCTCAACGTCGGCAGGCTGGTACCGGAGAAAGACCAGGCCATGCTGATCGAGGCCTTCGCCGAAGTTTGCCGCGATCTGCCCAAGGCGCGGCTCATGATTGCCGGAGATGGTCCGTTGCGTGATGCGCTGGCGCATCAGGTCGCGCGGCACGGGCTGAATCATGCCGTACTGTTGGCCGGCGCCCGGAACGACATCCCGGAGCTGCTACGCGCCGCCGATGTCTTCGTGCTGTCGTCGCGCATCGAAGGCATGCCGCTGGCGGTGGGCGAAGCGCTGGCCAGCGGGCTGCCGGTCGTGGCGACCGCGGCGGCAGGCGTATCCGAACTGGCGGGAGACACCGCCACGCTGACCCCCACTGGCAATCCGCAGGCCCTGGCAAGCGCCTTGCGCAACGCCATCGCCAGCCTGCCTGGCACCGAATCCGAACGCGACCGTCGCCGCCAGCGGATCGTCGGCCATTTCGACGTGAACGGTGTGGCGCGGCAATGGCTGGCGCAATACCGCAGCCTGAGGAAACAACCCTGATGCGCCGCAAAGTCGCAGGCAACCTGCTATGGATGCTGGCCGACCGTGGCTTGCAGGTGGTCGTGGGCATCGGCGTGGTGGCCATGCTGGCACGGGCGCTGGGCACCGAGGGGTTCGCGCATTTCCAGTATGCGCAGTCGCTGGTGTTTATTGCGGCGTCGATACCGTTGATTTGTTCGGCGGAGGTGGTGGTGCCGCGGTTGGTGGCAGCGCCGACCGAGGATCGGCATACCCTGGTCGCTCATGCTTTCGTGATCCGGCTTGTTGCCGGCATTTCCGGCTACGCGCTCATGTGTGCCTGGCTTGCACTCACCCGGCAAACAGCTGACACGTGGATTCCCGCCATCCTGCTGGGCACGGCCATTATGCTGCGCGAACCGTTCGGCATCGTGATCGCGTGGATGCAGGCGCGCACGCATAACCGGCCCAATGTCGTTTTCAATTTATTCGCGCTTGCGCTAAAAACAGCATTGATCGCAATGCTCTTCATTGCCGGCGTGAAAGCGGTTCCGGCCTACGCGACCGCCTTTGCCTTCGAGCCACTGGTTGCGGCGTTGCTTTTGGCCTGGTACTACTTATACCGTTCGCCGCGCGCCATTCCGTCGTACCAGCCCGCGCTGGCGCGCGAACTGATCAGCGACGGCGCGCTGTTCTGGATCAGTTTCATGCTGATGGTGGCAGCTCGCCGCTCCGATCAACTAATCCTCAAGCCGGTCGTGCCGCTTTCCGAGCTTGGCGCCTATGCGGCCACGATGCAGGTGCTGGACAACTTCACCACCATCGCGACCATTCTGGCGGCTGGAGTGGCGCCGATCTATGTGTTTGCGCAGAAATCAGGGGCGGCCGCACGTCGCAATGTGCTTCGCGTCACCATGGGCATGGTGGCGGTTGGGCTTTGCGGTGCGGGCCTTATCGCGATCTGCGCCGAGTGGATAGTCGGCCTGCTCTATGGCCATGCCTTTGCGCAGGCTGTTGTGCTGCTGCAACTTGCCGCACTGGCATCGGCGCTGATTTTTGCGGATGTCGGACTTGGCCTGCTGCCGGTCTACTTGCGCAAGCCGCGCTGGGTGGCGGCGAAATGGGCTCTGGTGCTCATCACCACCGTGGCTGTCAACGTAATTGCCGTGCCAAGCCTTGGCACAAGGGGCGCTATCCTGGGATACGCTGTGGGCAACGCGGTCGCCGTCATATTCGGTCTCGCATTGATTCTTGTCTCCGGACGGAAACCGGCAGTCGCCACCTCTTCCGCCTGAGTTATACCGATAAGCAAAATATGCTTCCATTTGCGCTGCTCCGCAAATATCTGGTCTGGTTCGCGCTGTTTTCGCTCGGCGCGATTTATGTCGGGAATACCTGGTCCCCATCGTCGTACGGAGTCGTGCTCGAACGCATCGGCGCCAAGGGCGAGGGGCTGCACTTTGGCAAGCCGCGCGCTATTCGCAGCGATGAGTGGTCGGTCGTCACGCCGCTCACCCAGGCCACCGTACGCAATGGCCTGCAACGGTTCAATGCCACCTCTTTGTACCAGGAGGATCTGCGCATCAATTATGGTCTGCCGATAGCGGACTGGGGCCTAATATTCAAACCGACCATGTGGCTGTATCCGCTGGTCAATGCCGCGTACGCTTTTTCGTTTCACTGGTTCGCCATTTTTGCGGTCTTTATCGTCGGATACAGCAAGCTCTTCCGCGTTGCCGGAGCCACGCACCCACAATCGTTCCTGCTTGCCCTAACGCTCTATTTCACCGGATTTTCCCAATTCTGGTGGAATGAAAAAGGGCCGATCATTGCTTTGTTTGCCGGCGCGCTGGCCGTACTTTTCATCGAGGCCCCCATCGTAGTGCGCTTAGCTCTTTTCTATTGGCTAGCAACAAGCTGGCTGATGACTGATTTCTATCCGCCGCTATTCATATCTCTGGCCTTCGCAGGGGCCGTTTTCCTACTTTGCTACGGCAGGGAGTGGTGGCGACCGGCACGCCTTGCCAGTCTTGCTGGCACGTCGCTGCTGGCTGCCGCGACTGTGGTCCTTTACCTGAAGGGCTATTTGCTAGGGACCATGCAGACGCTCTATCCGGGCCAGCGCAACTTCTCGGGCGGCGCGTTGCCGGTGGAGCGCTGGCTCTCGCAGTTCTTTCCCGCCAGTACCTTTGACCGGTCATACAACTCGTTGATCGGGGCGAACATCTCCGAGATCGGCGTCGTAGGAACGTGGTTCGTGGTGCTGTGCCTGTGCTTCCTCGACTACCGCAACCTGCGCAATGCACTGTCCGCCCGACGCCAGTGGGTGCCAGTGGCTGTCCTGTTCGCCGCCCTCGTGCTGGTGACGAGCTGGATGCTGCTGCCAGTTCCCGCGATACTTGGCAAACCATTATTGTGGAATCACGTACAGCCCGAGCGCATGGTTTTCGCTGCCGGCCTGCTGCTCACTTTGTTTGCGCTGGCCCTTGTGCGGGTAACGGGCTTGGCATGGTCAACGCAACGGGCGCTGGTTTTCATTGGCCTCGCCATTGCCTCTTGGCTCTTGTTCAAGGCATCGAGATATGGCTTTCACCCGCGCTACTGGAACGACCTGTACGTGGTTCCGGCCGCGCTGCTGTGCATCCTCATCCGGAAAGTGCGCAGTCTGCAGCCGCTGACTTGCATTTCAGGGCTTGCGGCATTTGGCGGGGCCATGATGTTCTTCCCGTTCAATCCACTGCAATCGGCCTGGCCCATATTCAACGTGCCCGATACCGTGATACTGCATCAACTCACAAGGCAGGCGCACGCAAATGACGGCGTTCTCGCCGCATACGGTTTTTCCGGCGCCACGCTGAACGGGCTCGGTTATCGCTCCGCGTCACATGTCACGCCCGTGCCTGCGCTAACCATGTGGCGGCAATGCTTCCCCGCGATTCCCGTAAGCCGGGTGGACAGCATATTTAACAGGTATTCGCACATCACTTTGATAGAATCGGACATGCCAACCCTGCTGGGCCCCGACAATGTAGGCGTGCCCCGACAACTATTCAATTTCAGCGGCAGCGGACCCGCGAAGTTTCCCATGTCCGCCAGACCCCGAGGTAACTGTGTCGGTCGGGTGTAAACAAGGCAACGCCAAAATCTTGGCGCGGAACGCGGTCTGGCCCGCGCCATGCCGCGCTCAGGATTCTGAAGCTCAGAATGAGCATGCGCCCTTTTTCGTTCTTTGGGCAACCTAATGGTAGCTGGATTTCCTGCCGTACGGCTTGAGCTGGCGGCATCCACGCATGCATACGTCGCGTTAGCTTGCCGATGCGCGCTATCGCGACACCTCCGATGACCAACGCCGCGCCCGACACCCGGCAAGCCTAGCATCGACGTTGTTTCGTCAAAGTTTCTTTTGTTTCAAAAGCGCACATATAGCCGCCGGCGGCCGTTGCATCAGTAACATGGCGGGTTAAGCGTTTGCTCGCCAGCCGGAGCCGGTGTGTTGGCATTCCCATGAGCGACACCACCGCGAATGGGTACCCTGTCGATTACCGGAAGGTTGCCGTTAACGTCAGGAGCCATCAGACAGTATGCGATACTTCGATGTCCCAACAATCTGCCAAATGGCGCCCTAACAGCTATGTCGATTGTGATCTTCGGGGCCGGCGGCCTTGGTCGCGAGGTGCTTGCGACGCTGCAGCTAACCGGACATAACGTATTAGCGTTCGTCGTCGAGCCAGGCTATGCGGCGCAGCCGATCCGTGGCGTACCAGTCTTCGACAACATCGAACCGTGGCTCGCCCGCGAAGACGTCTCCTTTGTCATCGCTGTGGGAGACTGCAGGGCGCGCGCACGCATTGCCAGCAAGTTGCATACCCGCCACTTCACCACATTGATGCATCCCGCAGTAACCAAGGGGCACCACGTGGTAATCGGAAAAGGAGCAATATTTCTCGGGCCGGCCAGCATGACCACGGACGTCGAAATCGGCGAACATGCCTTGATCAATCCTGGTTGTGTGATTTCGCACGATTGCAAGATCGGGACGTTCGCAAACCTGGGGCCCGGTGTATCCCTGGCTGGCGGGGTCACTGTAGGGGAAGGCGCGGATCTCGGCGTTGGTGCCGTGGTGGCACCTCGCTGCACGATTGGCGCCGGCGCCGTCGTTGGCGCAGGTGCCGTCGTCATCCGTGACGTGGATCCCGGCGCTACCGTGGTGGGCGTCCCGGCGCGTCCGATTGTGCGGCGTGCCGGCTCGGCGGCAGCTTCGTAAATTTCGACGTGAGCGTTGCTCGCGTCATTCCTGACATTGTTCAGCTCCTTGCTTCATTCCATGGCTAATCATCTTCCCGCGTCGCAGGCCCCAATCAAAGTACTGGTTCCCCACTTGCCTGAAGTCGCAGCATTGCTGCCCTATCTGCGACGTATCGATGAGAACCGCAGCTACAGCAACTACGGTCCACTGTATCGCGAATTCGTTGCTCGGCTAAGCGAGCTGACCGGTGCAAAAGGAGTAACGATCACGAGTAACGGCACGACCGCCATCGAGCTTGCTTTGCGCTCGCGATCAACGCCGGGCGGGCGCTATTGCCTGATGCCTTCCTACACGTTTATTGCAAGCGCCCATGCCGTTTGCAATGCCGGACTTACGCCTTATCTGCTTGAAGTCGATCCCGACAGTCTCGCCCTTACGCCTGAAATCGCAGAAGCGGCGCTTGCCACGGTGCCCGAGCCGCCGGCGGCCGTGCTGGTGGTGAGCGCCTTCGGTGCGCCGCCCGATTTCGAGGCCTGGGCAGCATTCGAGGCGCGACATGCCATACCGGTGGTATTCGATGCTGCCGCGGCGGTTACCGCGATTTCCGACGTTGGCGCACAACCCGCGTGCGTAAGCCTCCATGCCACCAAGGTGCTCGGTATCGGCGAGGGTGGCGCCATTCTGACCGCCGACACCGAGCTGACTGCCCGGACGACAGCGATGACCGGTTTCGGCTTTATGGGTGTCGAGCGGCTGTCGAGCATCCGCGGCGGCAACTACCGGATCTCGGAATACAGTGCCGCGGTGGGCCTGGCTGCACTGGACGCCCTGCCGGACCGTCTGCGCGCGCTGCGCGATCTCACTGAAGCCTATCGGCACCGTCTCGAGGGCAAGGCAGCCGTGCTGCAGCGCGGCGTTGGCGTGAAGTGGGTGACCATGACGCTGAATGTGACGATTCCCGAGCACGACGTGGCTGGCACGATAGAGCGGCTCGATGCCGCAGGCATCGAATGGCGTCGCTGGTGGGGATTGGGCTGCCACCGTCATCCGGCATTTGCCGACGTTCCGCGCGCAGATCTGTCCGGCACTGACAAGCTGGCCGCCCGCGTGATTGGCTTGCCCTTCCATGACAACCTTTCCGACGCCGACCTCGACCGGATCACAGCATGCCTGAAATGAACGGCCAGCCGCTGCTTTCCTATATCGTCCTGTCATATAACTACGAGGAGTACATCGGTACGACACTGCGCTCCATCCTGGAACAGACGGTCCAGGACTTTGAGATCGTGGTGGTGGATGATTGCTCGCGTGACCGGTCGGTCGAGGTAGTCCGCAGCTTCAATGACCCCCGCATCCGGCTCATAGTCAACGAACATAATCTCGGAGGCGCAGGCAGCTACAACCGCGCGGTGGAAGCGGCCCGCGGAACATGGCTGGTCAACTTGGACGCCGATGACTGGATTGCGCCCAATAAGGCAGAAATTCAGTTGCGCGCCGTCCAGAAAGATCCTCGCCTCGACATCATTGGCACCCACGTCAAGATCCTGGATCACGAGGGCAAACCGCACCCCGATGCGCCCTCCCTCGAAGCTGGCATCAATCAGCCTCACAACCTCAACCTGGTACAAAACTGGGTTGGCATGAACTGGCTGTGCCGCTCATCGAGCATGGTACGCCGCGAAGCGCACCTTCGTATCGGCCTGGACGATGCGGCCATGGTGCGCGCCCCCGACTACGAGTTGTGGACGCGCGCCCTGAGAATGGGCTGCAAATTCGCCGTCGTACCTCAGCAATTGACCTTCATGCGACTGCACAAGCGCGGCGTCACCCACGCCGACCCGCTCGGACAGTTCCTTGAACTCAGTTACGCCATGATGCGCAACCTGGTCCCGCTGGCCGAAGCGCGCGCCCTTCATCCCACCGTCGAGAGCATCATCGCGTGGGTAGCGCGCCACGGGGAGCTGTGCAAGCTAGAACCCAGGCACGCCTATCGCCTGCTCGGCATTGTCCTGGCAACACCTGAATTTCCTGACTTTACGGCCTTTCGCAGCGAGGTGCTGTCCGACGAACCGGACACTTCCTTGGTGCGCGCCGGACGCCGTGCGCTCACTACCTACCGGGAAGGTTCGCCAGGGTTCGCCTATGCCAATAAGCTGGAGCGGGATATTGGCGAGTTCATCCATGCGCGGAATTACTGGCAAGCACAGGCGGAGCATTGGGAACGGGTCTATCACATGCGGCGGACCCGATACACCCCGCGGAGAATCGCCGCAGCCTTGCTGCGGCGGGCCAAGATTGCCCCTGAGTTATTGCGGAAACTTGATGGATACCGATGACACAAAGTATTGAAGGCCAGAGCGGCGCTTTCGAATGCAATGTATGCGCCGACCGGCACTATTCTCATACTGCAATGCGTGGCGACGGTCGACGGGTCCTGTTCTGCGCAAGTTGCGGCATGGGAATGATCGAGAACCCGCCCGCGGATACCAGTGTCTTTTATCAGGACGGCTATTACGGCGGCGAAGCTCACCTGGAAGTCGGCTACGCCGATTATGCCTTTACCGCTGAGCATGCACTGTTATGGGCTAGGCTGTTGGTGCAGGCACTGATCGACAGCGGTCGCGTACTGGATGTGGGCTGTGCCGATGGCTTCATGCTGCGCGGCCTCGGGCCCGCCTACGAGACTTATGGCATCGAGGTCAATGCGCACGCTGCCGAACGCGCGCGCCAAGGCGGCGTGACGATCATTGGTAATGATGTGCTGGCGGACCTGAGACACGATCAATTCAGACGCCACTTCGACGTAATCACGTCGATTGCAACGTTTGAGCATGTGCTGGACCTGCGTGGCGCCTTCCATGCCTGTCTGGAAGCGCTGAAGCCGGAAGGCGTGCTGATCTTCGAAATTCCGTTGATGTCGCAAACGCGCGACAACAAGGATTGGCTGGAAGGATCGTATGAGCATATTTACTATCCGACCATTCGAGGTATCGAAACCCTCCTCGGCAGCTTTCCCGGCTATACCTTCACCGGCTTTGAATCAGACATCAAAGGCTATAGCTCAACCTACATCGGTGCCCTCGCAAGTGATCCGGGGACTTTTGCCAGGGTCGAACATCTGTTCCGCTGCATGAGACAGGAAGTCCCGGCGGGACTAACTGACCAGGAAAGCAATGTGAACGTGGCCTACCACGTAGTCCACTCGTTCCGCCCTAGCCCTGAGCGCATCCTCGCCCTGCCTCCGCTCATCGAGAAAACCGGCAGCCCCAGACTGCTTACGCACCTGATGCAGCTGTGGTATGCGGATTGCACAGCTGCAACCAACGCAGAGTGGTACAAGACGCAGGCAGCTAACTGGAAGGCTTCGTTTGACAACTTGCAGGATGTGCACTCGAAGCAAACTCGATACTTGCAAGCATTAGAAGAAAGCAAAAAGACCGATGAGTAATCCCAGGATCCTGGCCCTTCTTCCGTTTCTGGTTAAAGGAGCACTGTCTCTTCAGGTGTTACGTGAGATGCGCCACCGCAATTTCGACGTAACGGTGGCGTTCTGCTCCGACGCTTCGTCCGTCTACACGCCGGACGATATGGAGGATTTTCGCGCCGACAAGCAATTGCTTGACCTGAGCGCCGTGCCGCATCACGACACCCTTGATGTTGTCTGGCGAGAGATGCAACGTCGGGCTACCGGCCTGGTGCTACAGATCGGTGCGCCGCTGCTCTACCATCACCTTCCTTACTGGAAGGAGCGTAATCCCTCGCTACGCATAGTCGATACGCTGTATAACGAGATCGGCCATACCCTGAACCACTTCCTGTATGAGCAATGCATCGACGGGGTGATCGTGGAAACCGAGCACATGAAGCGGTTCGTAGAACGGAATTCGGCAAAGGCGGACGCAAAAGTGCGCATCGTTCGGAATGGCATCGACACCGATTGGCTGACGCCTGCGGCTAAGCCTTCCTCCGAAAAAGGGCTGGTGGTGGGCTACGTGGGGCGGATGTCGCCGGAAAAGAACCCGCTCGGCTTTATTGACCTGATAGAACGGATTTATCCGCAATTGCCAGACGCCCGCTTTGTGCTTGCGGGCGACGGCGCCCAAACGGATGAGGTCCGGCGTCGGGTTCAGAATAGTCCGGCAGCCAGCCAGCTACAGTATCGCGGCTACGCGTCTGATGTAAGAGCCGTACTACAGACCCTTGATGTACTGGTGTTGCCGTCCAAGCTGGATGGGCGGCCCAATATTGTGATGGAAGCCAATGCCTGCGGCGTCCCCGTTATCGGGGCCCCTGTGGGCGGTGTTCCTGAACTGATTGCCGAGGGAGTAAATGGCTTCCTGGCGCACCCTGCGGAGGCAGAGCGCATCTTGGGCATTCTCTCCGCGTGGCGAGAAAATCCGGCTGAACTGACACGATTCAAGCAAGGCTCTCGTCAGTATGCGGAGCGGCACTTCAGCCGCCAGCAGATGATGGACACCTATGATGATGTCTTTCGAGAGCTGGGCGAGAGAGCACCCCACTGATTGCTCGGCGAGGCCTGTCTGATCAGCACAACCGCTGCGGCACTTCACCCATGCTCACCGGCGCTGGTACCGCGGTTTGCGACGACGGCATGGCTGCGCGTCCGCTAGCCTCCCGAGTATGCCGGCAGGCGCGCGAGATGCTCTCGGAATGCTTCCAGGGAATGGTTTTCCTCGATCAGCCCCAATGCGCGAGCCCGTTCATGCAAGAGCGTAGCTGGCGCCCTCAAGAACTGACGAATGCTGGCAACATAACCTTCGACGTCGTCGAAACGCTCCAGCAGGAAACCGCTGTCGGCAGGAATGACTTCGCTGATACCGCCGATGTCGGGGGCCAGTACCGGCAGGCCCGAAGCCTGGGCCTCCAGCACCACGTTGGGAAGGCCATCCCACTGCGTCGTATAGAGCAGCAGCGCATAGTTTTCTGCCGGCACGCTGTCGAAGCTTTCGTAAGCACCCAAGACGGAAACATTGCGCATGCGCTTCAACGCCGCCAGCACGGTAAGAATCTCCGGCGGCGTTGACAGCGTGGGAGAACCGTAGACGTCGAAGTGGCACTCCGGCAAGCGTTGAGCAATCTGCAGCAACAGGTCTGGCCGCTTCTCCCTGTCGAACCTACCTGCCCACAGAATTCGCGGTTTTTGCCGGGCATCGAACTCGAAGCGCGGACGGCTGTGCTGAGGATAACGGAAGCGCTCGAACAAGTCCGGTGGCAGGCCATACATCGAGATCAGGCGCACGACGAAAGCCTGGTTATCGGTCATCACCTTGGTCAGGTAACGGTACGATGCCTCAAGGGCGCCACCATAGCCATATGGCTCCAGCTCTTCGGTATAATCAAAACCGAACAGGGAGGCATAGAGGCCGCTGTCCTTCGACAAGGCATTGCCATGACGCACGTACAGGTCCCACGCTGTCGCGCTGTTGACGTTGTGAACCACGCGAGGGCGTAGCTTCAACAATAGTCGAGACAGCAGCAGCCGCTGCTCAATTGGCTGCAGGTGCGGCGCATGGGTGGTGCCGAACGGCAGCACGCGAACCTCCGGCGGCAAGCGCGACATCCAGGGCGACTCTGTATTCTCGGTGGTGATAACCAGGACCTGCGCCGAAAAGTCACGCGCCAGGGCATGGATGTGATGCAGGGCCACCAGGTCCGCGCCGCCGCGCTTGAGCCAGGGGAGCATGAAAACGTGCGTGACCGGCACTGGCCCTACCACCTCCAGCATATCTCGATAGGCGTTTCCCACGGCCAGGCTGGCGCGGAACGTGCGGCGCCGTGCTTCCCTGAAGAACTGGCGGGACGGGAACAGTTGCAACTCATAGGCGGCGAGCGCGTGCATCTCGTTGCAGATCCAGGCCGGCATCTCCGGAGCCTTGAGATCGCGGCCTTCCCGATCGCCGAAGCGCAGCCAGTGATGCAGCCCGGACGCGATCCTTCCCTCAGCCACCGACGCCCGCACATCCTCGTTTGCATCCAGGTAAGCTTCTTCCGACCACGCCTTGACTGTGGCGCGCTGCGCCCGAGTCGGGAGCAGGCGACCTTCCGCACGGCCGAACAGCCGCCAGTGGTCCTTGCCGGACTTCATGCTCCGCGCCCGCACAGCGTCCCTGACGTCAGGATGGACCTGAAGATAGGCTTCCTCGTCCCATTCCGCGTCGACGGCACCCACGGCAAGCGGGTCCGGCGCTGATGCCGATTTGCCTTCCAGCCCCAGCAAATCCGCATGGTCGAACAGGGTTGAATGCCGGATGACCCGCGAGCGCTCGATCGCCGCCGCGTTACGGCTGCCCGAGGCCTTCAGCCGGATGAAGTGCGCCGTATCGGCGGCAACGACATGCATGAGGCCTGCGGCAATCGTGTCGCAGTTCCAATGCCAGTCTTCGTAACCGAACCCGGAGTCCGCCGGCGTGTCGCGATAAGGAATCGCCAAAAGCGTCTCACGGCGCACCACACATAATGCGGTCCAGGCATTCTCGACCAGCAACTGTGACGCGCGAAAACCGGTATCGCGCTGGTCCGGATGCCGCAGGATCCAGCGCTCGGCGCCGAAGTAGACGTTGTAGTCGGGATGGACAATATAGACGGGGTCCTCGCGGGCTTGTCGCAGTGCAATGGCCAGCCAGTTCTCCGAGCACAGGTCGTCCCCGTCAAGGATTGCAATGTACTCGCCGCGGGCATGTCGAGCGCCGTGGTTGCGCGCAAGGCCCGGGTCGCCGAAGTCGGTCGACAGAATCCGCGTATCCGGTGGGAGGTGCGGACTACGCTGCAGATAGCGCAGCGTTTCGCGGTCGGCTTGGTCCGCTACCAACAAAAGTTCCGTACGCGCTCCGTTGGCAGCCGCAAAGCGCATCGCACGCGCGATGCTGGCCAGGGTCTTGTGAGCAAGAATGCCTTCGTGGTGCAGCGTAACGATGCACGAGATATCAACCGTCATACAGACATCTTGATCAATTTGATTCAGCCATGGCCCAGAGCGAGGCTAGTGGTTGGCTTCGTAGACCGGCAAGACCTCCTCGACCGATCCCGCCATGCGGATCTTTCCGTGTTCCAGCCAGATTACCTTGTTGCACATCCTGCGAATGACTTCGTTCGAATGGATGGCCAGCACCACGATCTGGGCGCGATTATGAAGGTCATGCAGGCGCGCGTTGGCCTTGTCCTGGAATGAGGCATCGCCAACGCCGATCACCTCATCGAGCAGCAGGATATCCGCGTCGACAGCTGTAGACACCGCAAAAGCCAGCCGCATGCGCATGCCGCTGGAGTAAGTGCGTAGCGGAAGGTCGAGCGAATCGCCGAGGTCGGTGAATTCGGCGATGTCCTTTTCCTTGGCGCGCAGCTCGGCGTCGCTCATGCCGAGCAGCAAGCCGCGCAAGCGGATGTTCTGGTAGCCCGTCGAGTTCTCGTCCATCCCCAAGCTGATGTCGAGCAGCGGCACCGCCTTGCCCTGACGGTCAT
This sequence comes from Cupriavidus nantongensis, assembly GCF_041726985.1. GTDB lineage: Bacteria > Pseudomonadota > Gammaproteobacteria > Burkholderiales > Burkholderiaceae > Cupriavidus > Cupriavidus nantongensis_A. Next base: position 2,583,007 of record NZ_CP168303.1, read on the forward strand.
AGCTCCCCGACGTGGGCGCGTAGATGCCGGCCAGCAGCCTGAGCAGGGTCGACTTGCCGGCACCATTGTGGCCGATCAGGCCAACGCGATCGCCTGGCTCGAGCCGGAGATCGATACCGTCAAGTGCCTTGACGACGACCACACCAGTAGCTTCTTCCGCGATCTGGTTACGCCGTCCGAGTCGCAGCACGCGCTTCTTCAGCGAACGGCCCTGGACGTCGTAAATCGGAAGCTCGAGGCGGACATTGCGAAGTTCTATATATGCCATGTTACTGAATTCGTTCACACCCAGTACGGAATGCGCTTGAGATAACGCCCGGTCAGCCACAGTGCGGCGGTCCAGCCCACCACAGCCATGCCTAGCGAAACCCCCCAGGTAAGCATTGACGGAAACTCGCCCACCAGCGGCGCGCGCACCAGATGCAGCAAATAAGAGAGCGGATTGTAGTCAACGATCCAGGAAAACCGGACCAGCGCATCTGGCCGGTACATGATCGGCGTGACATAGAAAGCCACCTGGAACAGCGACGAAATAATCTGCGGCAGATCGCGGAAGCGCGCAGACAACAAGCCCGAAATCATCGCCATCCACATTGCATTCAGCACATACAGCAGGAGCGCCGGAATAAACAATGGCAGCGTGGCCCAATTTTTCACGCCAAAAATGATCAGCAGCGCCACCACAATAATGAAGTTATGGCCCAGGATAATCACGTTGCGCCACATCACCTGCAGCACGTATAGCAGTTTCGGGGTGGCGGCCTGCCGGATGAAGTGGGCATTATGGATATAGACGACCGCTCCCTCGTTCACGATCGTCGCGAGCAGGAACCACATTACCAGCCCGATGCTGAGGAATGGCAGGTACTCGCGCAGTTCCTGGCCGAACAGGGTGCCGTACACGGCACCGATCGAAGCGATCATGATCGCCATGCTGATGGTCAGCCAGAACGGTCCAACCGCCGAGCGCGCGTAACGCTGGCGAATTTCGATCCAGCCAAGTAACGACCAAAGGCGCCAGGAGGCGACGCTCTCCCGGAGGTCATCGATTGCAGTCAAAAGCATAGGGATTACCAAGAAAGTACGATGCCGCGCCGGTTTCCCGGAGCGGTGAAGCGGAATCAACCAACGCGGCGACGAATTCGCCGGCGAGTTCTGTCTCGCCGCGAAAGGCGCCACGATACCATAAAGACTTCGCCGTCAAGCCGCCAAGGCAGCCCATGGGGCGACGCGCGCGGCGGCCTCGTGCGAGCCGCTCGATGCAGGTTCGGCACGCCCTCACGGCGCAGGCAGCCGCGGCTTGCGGCCCTTCAACATCCGGCGCCCGATCCGGATAAACCGCCATGCATTGCGGGTTACCATCAGATGCGCGCCCGTCACCGCAAGAAAGGCCAGGAACAAGGCCTGTTCCGAGACCCCCGTTTTCCAACCGAGAACACCGACGAAACCCATCAGAGCGTTGCTCAGCACAATCAGCCACACGATAGTGCCGTGGCCAATATCCAGCCGCAGCAAAATATGGTGCAGATGGGTGCGGTCCGCCGCGAGCGGATTCTTTCCCTTCATCGCACGCCGCACTACCACTGCCAGCAAATCGATCAGCAGAAAGCCGAGAATCCACAGCATCACCACGGGGGGAATCCGGGCGCCGCTGTTATAGACAGGCTGTGACAGCTCCACGGCAAACCATACGATGCCGAAACCGAGCATCAGGCTGCCGGCGTCTCCCAAAAAGACCCGTCGCTTGCCGCGCAGCGGATTGCGAATGTTGAAAACCAGGAAACCCAGAATGGCGCCGCAGAAGATTACACAGATACGCTGAGCAGCGTTATTGCCTAACTCGCCCGCTACCACCGCCAGCCAGACAAAGATAAAAAACGCCAGGCCGCCTGCAAGGCCATCGAGCCCGTCGCTCATATTCATCGCGTTTACCACCGAGACCACCGCGAACAACGTCAGTGGGATGCCCCAGTTGAGCAACTCGATCTCGCGGCGCCCAAACAGATCGCCCAGCGAGGACAGGTAGACGCCGCCCCACGAAGTCATCAGGATCGCGGCAAACAGCTGGACCACCAGCTTGGCTGCAGGCGACATGCCTTTCAGATCGTCGACCATGCCTACCAGCGCAAGGACTGACAAACCAGCGAGCAGTGCCACATAGTAGCCCTGCGTGCGCATGAACATCAGCGCGCCGATCCAGACGGCCAGCGTAATAGCGATGCCGCCCACGAGGGGCACTTCGCCCTGATGCCGCTTGCGCATATCGGGACGGTCCATCAGCCCCATGATCGGTGCCAGCGGGCGCAGCGCCATGATGGCAAAGGCGCATACCAGAAATACAAAGCATGGCACCCAGAAGAAATCAAACATGCATGGCCCTCTTGTCGTGACCTGAAGCAAAGAACCGGAAACGCCAGTAAGTGCCGGAAGCGAACAGCCGCAACAAGCTCCCTATATGCCAGCGCAAATACTGCCAGTTGCGCCGGCTAGCGCGCTGTGCATCGTGAATGATGACGGCATTCGGCACCCACGACACATAGGCGCCAGACAAATGGATCTTCAGGCAGATGTCGACGTCTTCACAGTAAAGATGAAAGCGCTCGTCAAATCCGCCAATGCTGCGGTAGATATCTGCATGGAACACCATGCACATTCCCGCGAGCCAGTCGACCTGCTGGATCTTCTGAGAAACCGCGTAGTCGGCTTCGCAACGTTTCTTAAGGGTCCTGCGCAAAAGTCGGATAACGGAAGGGACACGCCGGGCACTGTCTTCGACGCGTCCATCAGGCGCCAGCACGCACGGGCCAGCCACCCCCGGCCATTGCGCAGCACAGTCGAGCAGCGGCAACAGGCTTTGCGGCTCCAGCCTCACATCGGGATTCATCACGCAGAAAAACGGCGCACGGCAATATGTGAATGCAGCATTGTGATTCTCGGCGAAGCCGATCGGCCTCGTATTGACGATCCACGTCAGCCGAAAATCCTCGGATTCCTCGACCGGAATACGCGGCTCCGGCAGATTCTGCGTGACAATGACCTGCATCCGCACCTGTCGCGAAGCCTCACGCAACTGGTGCAGCAACGGCGCGAGCAGGTGACCCTGACCATGGCTGACGACCGACACGGTCAGCCGCGGCGTCCATGTGGTGGATGCATGCATGGCCGCGTCCTCAGAGATGAATGACATCTCGTACCATGCCGGCAAAGCCGTCGGCAAATCGGTGATAGCCCCGCGCCTTGTATTCGTGCAGGATGCTGGTCAGCCGCGACACCGGGCCGCGTCCGAAGCCGATACGCCGGACATAGTGGGCGATCGCCTCGTCGACCAGCGCAAGTTTGTCGGCCGCCCCAGGATTCGTTGCGACTAATCTGCTGCGCAGCGCCTGTAAGCGGCGCAATTTGTAGTGCAAGTGTTCGTTGCGAGGCGTTCGTGCCACCCGCATCGCGTATGACGTAAGACGCGAGACGGTGCCGACGGGAATGCCGATCACATTAGACCGATGCTGGCGGTACTGCGTGAGCTTGTCCGCGAGCATGACTACCTTGCCTTCGGATGCCGCGCACGCCGCCAGCCATTCGTCGTGGATCCAGTCCTCGGCGAACGGCAGGGCCACGTCCAGCAGTTGCCTGCGGAACGCGGCGGTCGTGCCCGTCACCAAGTTGCGCCGGCAATACACTTCGAAGAACTTGCCCTGCATCACCAGCGCCTGTTCCCGTTCCGACAGTCTCAGCGCGGCAAAAAGCGACTTGCCCAGATCGTTTCCCTGCTCATCGATCAGCTCCGCGTCTGAGTGCACCAGCAAGAGTTCCGGATCCGCCCCGAAACAGGCGAGCAGCGCCCCGATCTTCCCAGGCGTCCAGACATCGTCTTGGTCAGCGAGAAAGATGATGTCGGTATTCAGCGCCCGGATCGCCTGTTCAAAGTTCCGGGTCACGCCGAGGCGCGGATCGTTGCGCAGCAGCGTAACGCGGATACCGCGTTGTGCCTCGGTCGCCGCTGCCCAGGACCGCAATACGGTCCAGGTGTCATCGTCCGACCGGTCGTCGCTGATGACAATCTGGTCGGGCACCACGGTCTGATTGACGATGGAGTCGAGCTGTTGATGGATAAAGGCGCCCGCATTGCAGGTGCACATGGCGACCCCGGTGCTAAGGCTGCGGGCAGGCTCGCGCTCGGCATCAGTGGATTGCGCGCTGGGGGGGCAGGGATGCATGCAAGAGCTTCAATGGAGGGCCAATACGCTTACGCGGTAGTTCTGACCGGCACCGCGACCGTACCGGTCTGGCCACTCGCAGGACGGTCGAGAAGCGGGTCCAGTTGCTCGAAGCACGTTGCAAAGGCCGACTGCCAGTCCAGCGGCAGGATGCTGCGCTTGACGTTGGCGCCCCGTTCCGACTCGCTCATCTGAGACGCCTTCACCACGGCGTCGATCATCGCTTCCAGATCGGCCGGCACGCAAAGGATGTTCGCGGAATAGTCCTCAAGACTCTGTTTGGGTCCGTAGCGCGAAGTCACGACGGCGGCACCGGCCAACGCCAGCTCAAGCGGCGGGTAACTGGGGTGCGGCGCCATCATCAGCGACAACGCCACGTCGGTCTTCATCTTCAGCGCATCGTATTCATCGAGAGTCAGCTTGCCCAGATTGCGGATCACCACGCCGGACTCAAGCTGGATATTGGGCGCCGACCCTTCACCGGCCATCACCACGTCCCACTCTTCGGCACGCAACAGGCTGCGCGAGAACACCTCGTTCAGGATGCGCAGTCCAAAATAGAACAGATTGCGCTCCACGCTCGGACGTCCATAGAAGAACAGCGTGCGCTTTGTGCGAGCCGCTCCCTGCGCCTGAGTCCTGGGCAGCCTGGCCACCATGGGCTCAAAATGGAGGACGGGCGTCTCTTGCGCGAGCTTGCCGCTTTCACTAATGCATTGCGCCATCAACGCCGTATTGCAGACCGCAACAAAATTACCGCCGGCGTAGCTCTGCTCGGCCAACAATTTCTGGTCGCTGTTCGCGTAGAAAATCGGCTCGTAGTCCTGCACCAGATAGATGAATTTTCGGCGCAGGGGGAAGGTTGCCGCCAGTGCGGCGTCCCACCATGCGCTGACCACCAACTGATCCTCGGGATGCAGGTCCAGGTAGCCATAGAAATTATGGCGGCGCTCCGCGACGCTCAGCACTTCAACCGATGCTGCGCTGACCGGGATACCATACTTGTCGAACAGCCCTTGCAGGCGGCTGGCTTCTCCGTTGACAACAGTCTGTACCACGCGCAAGGGCATGCCGTGCCGCTGGCTCAGCAATGCGGCGAAGATCAGCGCCGTGGCAGCCCCGCCGAACAGAGATGAATTCGACAAGGTCGGTAGCAAGAGCACCACCGCCGGCTTGCGCCCGGCCCTGGGAAGCGCTGGCATAACCGGCGTGACGGCGGAATTGGCGCCGTAATAGACTTCGGCGAACTGCCTGGCCTTGGCCACCACCCCATCCCCTGCAACTACCGGTCGCGACTCGATCATGGCGCTCAGGCGATGCTCTGTATCCGAAGCCAGCTGATACAGGCGGTTGGTAGCCTTGCGACCGATAAAGACGAAGCGTCTGAGGACGCGTAGCAGGAAAATTCGTTGACTCATGAATGAGCGGCCTTGTTTTTCGTCGGGACGAAGCGGTCCCCCCGTTGCGGGTCGTAACTTTCCAGATAAGACAAGTACGAGCGGTAAAAATCGTTGAACGGGATGGGTTTGTGCGCCCGCGACTGGCTTTCTTTATGCAGGATGAAGCCCGAGTCAGCTCCCGCCAGCACCGTCTGGTAACCGAGCTTCTCCAAGCGTATGCACATGTCCACGTCGCCACCGCAAATGATGAAGCGCTCGTCGAACCCACCGATCTCAGCAAACTTTGATCGCTGCACCACGGTGACGGCGCCCGTTACGGCGCTGAGCCGGACATCACCACGAATATCCGGTTCCACCCGGCCCGCCTTGCAGTCGTCGAGTACGTCTGACAACCGACGACCGACATACAAATGATCGGCAAGCCCGCCGGAGACCAGGAAGACTCCGCCGTGCTGGATCGTCTTGGCGTCGCCATAGAGCAACACGCAGCCGACCGCCCCAACCGCGGGCGCGTGCGCGCGCTCCACCATCGATTCCAGCAACCCGCGCGACTGCTCGACCAGTTCGGTATCGTTGTTCAGGAACAGCAGATCGCTGCCCTGCGACTGCGCTACTGCCCAGTTATTCAGCTTCTGGTAGTTGAATGGCTGGTCGTAGACCAACACGCGCGCGTTGTCATATTTCGCCAGGCCCTTCTCAACGGCATGCAACTCCGCCGCCGACGAATTGTTGCTGATCAGCAAGATTTCCCGGCATGCAGGGCCGAACCGGTACAAGGAGTCGACACATTGCAAAGTCATCTCCGCCTTGTCTTTGAATGGAATAAGTACGGATAAGTCACTGTGCATGGGCACCCCTTCCTTCTGCCATACCGAACCGTCGCGCGCGTGCGCTCGCTCAGTCAAACAACTCAGCCTGCTCCAGCAGACTGCCATTCTCGTCTTTCTTCGCCAGCACTGGTGCCCCCTCGATCGGCCATTCAATGCCGATGCCGGGGTCGTTCCAACGAATGCTGCGTTCAAACTCCGGTGCGTAGTAGTCCGTGGTCTTGTAGAGAAACTCTGCAGATTCCGACATGACGAGAAAGCCGTGGGCAAAGCCTTCCGGGATCCAAATCTGTCGCTTGTTCTCGGCCGAGAGCGTCACTCCGACCCACTTGCCGAAATTGGGAGAGCTGCGCCGGATGTCGACCGCGACGTCAAACACCTCGCCCGAGACGACACGCACCAGCTTGCCCTGCGGGCGTTGAATCTGGTAGTGCAGGCCCCGCAGCACGCCTTGCGCAGAACGGGAGTGGTTGTCCTGGACGAAATGCCTGTGTACGCCGGTAACTTGCTCGAATTCCCTCGCATTAAAGCTCTCATAGAAGAAACCGCGCTCGTCCCCAAATACCTTGGGCTCGAGGATCAGCACTTCCGGCAGAGAAGTAGGAACAACTGTCACACTCATTTAATCGGCTCCGAAATAATTTGCTGGAGATACTTGCCATAGCCGTTCTTCAACAATGGCGTCGCCAGTTCGGCAACCTGCTCTGCAGAAATCCATTTATTGCGGAAGGCGATCTCTTCGGGGCACGCCACCATCAGACCCTGCCGGCTCTGCAAGGTCGCGATAAAGCTTGCCGCCTCGAGCAGCGAATCGTGCGTACCGGTGTCGAGCCAGGCGTAGCCACGCCCCATGATCTCGACGTCAAGCTTCGCCAGCTCGAGGTAGCGCTTGTTCACATCGGTGATCTCCAGCTCCCCGCGCGCAGAAGGCCGGATATCCGCGGCAATATCGCAGACCTGGCTATCGTAGAAATACAGGCCCGTCACCGCGTAGTTGGAGCGCGGCTTCGCCGGTTTTTCTTCGAGCGACAGGGCGCGGAAATTCTCGTCGAACTCCACCACGCCGTAGCGTTCCGGATCGTGTACGTGATAGGCGAATACGGTAGCTCCGGTCTGCTGGGCCGAAGCGCGCTGCAACTGCGCCACCAGATCGTGACCGTGGAAAATGTTATCCCCCAGGATCAGCGTGCTCGGATCGCTGCCGACAAAGTCACGGCCGATAATGAACGCCTGGGCCAGTCCGTCCGGAGAAGGCTGCACCGCATATTGGAGATTGATACCCCACTTGCTGCCATCACCCAACATTTCGCTGAAACGCGGGGTATCCTCGGGCGTGGAAATAATCAAAATATCGCGAATGCCCGCCAGCATCAGCGTAGACAGCGGATAGTAAATCATCGGCTTGTCATATACCGGCAGTAACTGCTTGGACACCGATCTCGTGATCGGGTAGAGCCGGGTGCCGGAACCCCCAGCCAGGATAATGCCTTTACGCATGGTGTCTAGCTCAGGAGAAGATCTGGTCCAACAGGTAGTGCACACCCTGCTGCCAGTCTGGAAGATGGATGCCAAAGGTCTGACGCAGCTTGCTCGTGTCCAGGCGTGAGTTGGCCGGGCGCGGTGCAGGCAACGGATACGCCGTCGCAGGGATCGCTTCGATGCGGGCCGGGTCTACCTTCAGTTCGATGCCTTTGGCGGCGGCGTAGCGCAGCACTTCGCTGGCGTACGCATGCCAGGTAGTTTCGCCAGCCGCGGCAAGGTGGTAGATGCCGGAGGCAAACGATGTCCGGTCGCCCGACAGCCAATGGCGCGCCACCACCAGAGCGGTCACGTCGGCAATCAGCGCGGCCGTAGTCGGGGCCCCAAACTGGTCGACAATCACGCGCAGGCTGTCGCGCTCGCGGCCCAGCTTCAGCATGGTCTTGGCAAAATTGCTGCCATGCGCGCCGGCAACCCAGCAGGTGCGGAATACGAGATGGGCTGCGCCGGCCGCGGCAATGGCTTGCTCGCCCGCGAGTTTGCTTTTGCCGTACACCGATTGCGGATCCACCGCATCGGTTTCGACATAGGCGCCTGCCTTGGTGCCGTCAAAGACGTAGTCGGTGGAGTAGTGAACCAGCAGGCTTCCGAGCAGCTTTGCCTCTTCCGCCAGCACGCCCACAGCCGTGCCGTTGATGGCGTAAGCCAGCTCCGGTTCCGACTCCGCCTTGTCGACCGCCGTATAGGCGGCCGGATTGACAATGACATCGGGCTGGTGCTCGCGCACCGCGCGACGGATGTCGTCGGGCCGGCTCAAGTCACAGCTCGAACGATCGAGCGCCACGACCTTGCCCAGCGGTGCCAGGCTGCGGCGCAGTTCAAATCCGACCTGGCCGTTGCTGCCGGTTACAAGAAAAGTGGGAATGGCGGCGTTACGCGGCATACTGCTTCGTCACCCAATTCCGATATTCCCCCGACATCACGTCCTGCACCCACGCCTGGTTATCCAGGTACCACTGGACCGTCTTGCGCAGGCCGCTTTCAAAGGTCTCGGCCGGCTTCCACCCCAGTTCGCGTTCCAGCTTGCGTGCATCGATCGCATAGCGGCGATCGTGTCCCGGGCGATCCTTGACGAAGGTGATCTGGTCACGGTACGAGCCGATGGCCTTGGGCGACAGTTCGTCGAGCAGGTCGCACAGCGTGTGGACGACGTCGAGATTGGTCTTCTCGTTCCAGCCGCCAACGTTATAGGTTTCGCCCAGGCGGCCGCGTGCCAGCACCTCGCGGATGGCCGAGCAGTGGTCGCGCACGTACAGCCAGTCACGCACGTTTTTCCCGTCGCCATAGATGGGCAGTGGTTTGCCGGCGAGGGCGTTGGCGATCACCAGCGGAATCAGCTTTTCCGGGAAATGATACGGACCGTAGTTGTTCGAGCAGTTCGTCGTCAGAACCGGCAAGCCATAGGTATGGTGATACGCGCGCACCAGGTGGTCCGATGCGGCCTTGGAGGCCGAGTACGGGCTGTTAGGCGCGTAGGGGGTCGTTTCCGAAAACTGCGGGTCGGTTTCGCTGAGCGAGCCGAACACCTCGTCGGTCGATACATGGAGGAAGCGGAATTCGGACTTGGCCGGTTCCTGCAAGCCGCTCCAGTAGGCGCGCGCGGCCTCCAGCAGCGTAAACGTGCCGACGATATTGGTCTGGATGAACTCGCCGGGCCCGTGGATGGAGCGGTCCACATGGCTCTCGGCGGCAAAGTGCACCACGGCACGCGGCTTGTAGGTGGCGAAGAGCTGGTCCAGTGCGGCACGGTCGCAAATATCGGTTTGCGAAAACACGTGGCGGGAGTCATCCTCCACCGACGCGAGGGTCTTTCGATTGCCCGCATAGGTGAGCTTGTCGACGTTCACCACGCCATCCGCGGACTTGTCGCTCAACCACGCGAGAACGAAATTGGCACCGATGAACCCGGCACCCCCTGTGACCAGAATATGGGACAAAACTTGCTCCTTGCCTCGATATGTTTCGATGACCCGACAAAAGCCGAGAGCCCACCTGGTCCTCTTCCGGGACGGCGGGGCGTTAAGTGCCTGCAGAAGTGGCGGTATTCTATCTGACTGAATCCTCCAGCTTACGGGCTGGCTCCCACTTTTTGTAGCCTCATGTAACCGTGCCACGGTATATCGGTCACAAAACTACAAATAGAAGCGAATTTGTTCTCCCTGGATCAGATGCCCAACAATAAAGTTACACATTCAGCACTTTATGCCATCGGTGACCTGCAAGGTTGCGGACCCTCACTGGACGCCCTGCTGGCCCGCATCCCGGCGCAGCCGGCCGTGCGCCTGGTTGGCGATCTCGTCAACCGTGGCCCCGCTTCTCTTGAAACCCTGCGCACGATTCGCGCCATGGGCGACCGTGCCGAAACCGTCCTCGGCAACCACGACATCCACCTTCTCGCCGTAGCCTCCGGCGTCCGCAAAAAAGGCCGCCACGACACCCTCGACGACATTCTCACCGCCCCCGACCGTGAGGACCTGCTCATCTGGCTACGTCACCGCCCCCTTGCCCTGCTGGAGAACAACTTCCTGCTGGTGCACGCCGGCGTCCTCCCCCAGTGGAGCGCCGCCCAGGTGATCGACCTTGCACACGAAGTCGAAGAACAATTCCAAGGCCCCAACTGGCAAGGCTTCCTCGCCGACATCTTCGGCAACACGCCTGACCGCTGGCACGACGGCCTGCGCGGCATCGACCGTCTCCGCGTGGTGGTGAATGCCCTCACCCGCCTGCGCTACTGCACAATCGACGGGGTCATGGACTTCAAGACCAAGGATGGCCCGGGCAAGGCGCCGGAAGGGTTCATGCCCTGGTTTGACGTGCCGGGGCGACGCACCGAGGATGTAACGGTGGTCTGCGGGCACTGGTCAACGCTGGGCCTGGTCATGCGGCCGAACCTGATGGCACTGGATACGGGCTGCGTCTGGGGTGGCAAGCTGACGGCGGCGCGCCTGGCGCCGGATCCCGCCGAGCGGACCGTGATCCAGGTGGATTGCCCGCAATATTGCGATCCGCTGGCTTGACTCGCTATCCCGCGTTGGCGGGGACGACAGGGCGGCTAGCCCATGGCAGCGGACGCCGGCTGTGCCGCGCCGCCCGGTTCTGAGGGCTGATTCAGCCGTTGCGCTGCCGTGGCGGCGTGCTCGGCGGCGCCCTGGCTGAGATGGGCGACGACTTCCCTGGCGGAAGCCGCCAGTTCGCGGCGGTCGCCCGAGGCCGGCACCAGCGCCGGCCCGATTACCAGCCGCGCCTTGATCGGCGGCGCGCGCAAGACCGCCTCCAGCGATTGCAGCAGCGTGGTGTCGCCGATATAGGCGGCGGCCAGCGTCGGCTGGCCGGTGGCGGCATCGAGGTAGTTCAACCCCAGCGGCTGTACCGGCAGCCCGCCTGAAATCGGCGCCTGCATCAGGTTGGCATGGAACGGCAGCACGCTGGTCCCGTCCGTGGTCGTCCCTTCAGGAAACACCCCGACCAGGTCGCCCTGCAGCATCACATCTGTAATGTCATGCAGCACGCGATGCGCGTCCCGCTTGCGCGCGCGTTCGATGAAAATGGTGCCGGTCTTGTCGCACAGCCAGCCGATCAGCGGCCAGTTACGGATCTCGGACTTGGCGACGAAGCGCACCGGCTGCCAGCTGTGGATGACGTAGATGTCCAGCCACGAGATGTGGTTGGAGACCACCATCGCCCCCTGCCGCGCCGCACCGGTGTGCGGGGCGCCGGTGGCGTCTACCACTTCCACTTCGACCCCGCAGATTCGCAACAGCCGCCGCGACCAGCGCCGGATATGCCATGCGCGCGAGCGCACGCCCAGCCATGGGAACAGCAAGGCGCAGGTCAGCAACCCGCGCAGCAAGTGCAGGACCAGTGCGGTCTTGCGCAGCCAGATCATGCCTGGGCGTGGTTGCCGTAGACGACTTGCCCGCCGACCAGGGTCATGCGGACCTTGCCTTCCATTTCGTAGCCGAGCCACGGCGAGTTCTTGCCCTGGCTCTTGAGGGAGCGGCGCTCGACCTTCCACACTTGCTTCGGATCGAACACGCACACGTCGGCGGCGCTGCCGACGGCTAGGGTGCCGGCCTTGAGGCCGATCACGCGGGCGGGCTCGGCGGTGATGCGGGCCAGCGCCTGGGCCAGCGGGACCTTGTGCTCGGTGGCCCAGCGCAGGGTCAGCGGCAGCAGCAGTTCCAGGCCGGTTGCGCCGGGCGAGGCTTCGGCGAAGGGCAGCAGCTTCTCGTCGTCGTCGACCGGCGTGTGGTCCGAGCACAGCGCGTCGATGGTGCCGTCTGCCAGCGCGGCGACGATGGCGTCGCGGTCGCGCGGGCTGCGCAGCGGCGGCGAGAAGCGCATCTGCGAGTTGAAGTAGCCGATATCCATGTCGGTCAGCGAGACGTGGTGGATATTGACGTCGCAGGTCACTTTCAGGCCTTCGCGCTTGGCCTGCCGCACCAGTTCCAGCCCGGCGGCGGACGACAGCCGGCACAGGTGGACGCGCGCGCCGGTGCTGCGCATCAGCTCGAAGATGGTGTGCAGGCGCACGGTCTCGGCGATGACCGACACGCCGGACAGGCCCAGGCGCGACGCCACCGCGCCGCTGGCGGCGACGCCGCCGCCCAGGAACGGGTCTTCGGGGCGCAGCCAGACGGTGAAGCCGAAGGTCTGGGCGTATTGCAGCGCGCGCAGCAGCACCTGGGTGTTGCGCACCGGCGCCTCGGCCTGGCTGAAGCCGACGCAGCCGGCCTCGGTCAGCTGGCCCATCTCGGTCAGGGTCTCGCCCTTCAGGCCCAGGGTCAATGCGCCGAGCGGGTAGACGTGGGTCTGGTTCAGCGTGCGCGCGCGGAACTTCAGCATCTCGACCAGACCGGGTTCGTCGAGCACCGGGTCGGTGTCGGGCGGGCAGACCAGGCTGGTCACGCCGCCGGCGGTGGCGGCCGCGACCTCGGACTCGAGCGTGGCCTTGTATTCGTAGCCGGGCTCGCGCAGGCGCGCGGACAGGTCGACCAGGCCCGGGCACACGATCAGCCCCTTGGCGTCGATGACCTTGTTGGCGGTGAAGTCCGCCGGGGCGCTGCCGACGCCGACGATCTTGCCGGCGGCGATATAGAGGTCCTGCGCGGCGTCGGTGTTGCTGGCCGGATCGATCAGGCGGCCGCCCTGGATGTGAATCTTCATAGCTTGGCTTGTCGTGTCGCTGGGCTGGATCGGTGTGTTCTGGCTCGACTGCATCATCGTTGCTGCTTATTCGTCGCTATTACCTGCCACGATGCCCATCACCGCCATGCGCACGGCGATGCCGAAGGTCACCTGGTTGAGGATCACGGACTGCGGGCCGTCGGCCACGGCGGAGTCGATCTCGACGCCGCGGTTCATCGGTCCCGGGTGCATCACGATGGCGTCCGGCTTGGCCAGTGCCAGCCGCTCCGGCGTGAGGCCGTAGGCCTTGAAGTATTCCTGTGCGGACGGCAGCAGCGCGCCGCTCATGCGCTCGTTCTGCAGCCGCAGCATGATAACCACGTCGACGCCCTTGAGGCCCTCTTCCATGCTGTGGAACACGCGCACGCCCATCTGCTCCAGCCCGGACGGCAGCAGCGTGCGCGGGCCGATGGCGCGCACTTCCGGCACGCCCAGCGTGGTCAGCGCGTGGATGTCGGAACGCGCCACGCGCGAGTGCAGGATGTCGCCGACGATGGCCACCGTCAGGTTGGTGAAGTCCTTCTTGAAATGCCGGATGGTGTACATGTCCAGCAGGCCCTGCGTCGGGTGGGCATGGCGGCCGTCGCCGGCGTTGATCACGTGCACGTGCGGGGCGACGTGCTCGGCGATCAAATAGGGCGCACCCGAGCTGGCATGGCGCACCACGAACATGTCGGCGGACATCGCCGACAGGTTGTTGATGGTGTCCAGCAGCGACTCGCCCTTGCTGGTCGACGAGGCGTTGATGTTCAGGTTCAGCACGTCCGCGGACAGCCGCTTGGCGGCGATTTCGAAGGTGGTGCGGGTGCGGGTGGAGTTCTCGAAGAACAGGTTGAACACGCTCTTGCCGCGCAGCAGCGGCACCTTCTTGACATCGCGGTCGGAGTCGGACAGCGAGACAAACTGGCTGGCGGTGTCGAGGATGTGCGTGATCATGTCACGCGACAACCCCTCGATCGACAGCAGGTGCTTCAGTTCGCCGTTCTTGGTGAGCTGCGGGTTGCGGAACGTCTTGGTCATGGCTGGTCGGGCGCGGGCAAAAAACGGGAGGTGGTCTGGTCTCGGGGCAGGCTTTCGGGCCGTAAGGCTTTGGGGCGCGCTGGGCGCGCCCTCGGTGCCGGTTCAGCCGGTGGCGGAATCGGTGGGTTCGGTCGCGAAGGCGAATTGCGCGCCGGCGCCTTCGCCCTGGCGCGACAGCACCAGGGTCGTGCCGGGCGGCAGCGCCATCTCGGCGGCGCACAGGTCGGCGGCGATCGGCAGCTGGCGCCCGCCGCGGTCGACCAGCACGCCCAGCGCCACGCGCGCGGGACGGCCGTAGTCGAACAGCTCGTTGACGGCGGCGCGGATGGTGCGGCCGGTGGCCAGCACGTCGTCGATCAGCAGGATGTTGCGCTCGTCCACGGCAAATGGCAGCGTGGTCGGCTGGGCCTGGCTGTGCAGGCCCTTCTTAGCGTAGTCGTCACGATGGAAGGCGACGTTGATCACGCCGTGCTCGGGCAGCTGCAGGTCCGCCGCCAGCCGCGCGGCGATCCAGGCCCCGCCTGAATGGATGCCGGCCACCGACCAGCGCGCGCGCTCGGCCTCGGGGATCAGCGCCTGCGCCTGGTCCAGCAGCTTGCGGTACAGCGACTCGGCGTCGGGAACGGAAATCTGCGTCATAGCGGGAATTGGTCGAAGTACTGTTGCAGGATGATGCGCGCGGCCTCGGCATCGAGTTCGCCGCGGCGGGCGCCGGCCATCGACGCGGCACGCGAGGTATAGCGCTCGTCCACCCATTCCACCGGCAGGCCGAAGCGGCCGTTGAGCTGGTTGCCGAAGCGCCGCGCCAGCTTCATCGACGGTTGCTCGCCGCCTTCGGGGTTGACCGGCATGCCGACGATCAGCTGCACCGGGTTCCATTCCTGGATCAGCGCGGCCACGGCCTCGAAGCGGCCTTCGACGGTGATATTGGGGAGGATGGTCAGGGCACGCGCCTCGCGCGTGATGAAGTTGCCCAGCGCAACGCCGATCTTTTTTTCGCCGTAGTCGAATGCCAGGACCGTGCCGTCGCGGGGCAGTTCACGCCCCACGGCATCAGGCATGCCCGGCCTCGCCGGACAGCATGGTGAAGTCGATGCCCAGCAGCCGAATGGCGGCGGCAAAGCGCTCGTCGGGCGGCACGCTGAAGATGATCTCGGGATCGGCCTGGACCGTGAGCCAGCCGTTGCGGCTGAGTTCTTCCTCGAGCTGGCCGGCGCCCCAGCCGGAATATCCCAGCGTCAGCAGGAAGCGGTGCGGGCCGCTGCCATTGGCCACGGCCTCGAGCACGTCCTTGGAGGTGGTCATCTCCAGCCCGCCCGGCACGGCCAGCGACGAGACATAGACGCCGACCGGGTCGTGCAGCACGAAACCGCGCTCGGTCTGCACCGGGCCGCCGAAGTAGACCGGCTGGTGCGCCACGGGCTGGATCTCGAGCTTGAGGTCGATCTTGTCGAACAGCGTGGCCATGTCGATGTCGATGGGCCGGTTGATCACCAGCCCGAGCGCGCCACGCTCGTTGTGTTCGCAGATGTAGACGACGGAACCCGAAAAGGTCGGATCGGCCATGCCGGGCATGGCAATCAGGAACTGATTGGTCAGATTGATGGGTGCTTCGGGCTTCGCCATGCCTTGCATTTTATCAAATCGCCGGGGGTCTTCCGGAAAAGATTGGCGGGCCTTGCAGTGCAGCAAGCGGCGCGCCAGCGGCTGAATGCCGTTCAGTTAACCACCGTCGTTCCCGCGCAGGCGGGAACCCAGCGTCTTCAAAAGTCACTGGATTCCCGCCTGCGCGGGAATGACAGTGGTGTTTGATACCTTGGTGGCTCATTCCTTGCCGCTCAGCGCAGCCAGTTCCTGCGCCGTCAGCCAGCGCCACTCGCCTTCGGCCAGGGCCGGATCCAGCTGCACGGGACCGATGGCGCTGCGATGCAGCGCGTCGACGTGGTTGCCGGCGGCCACGACCATGCGCTTGACCTGGTGGTACTTGCCTTGCACCAGCGTCAGCCGCAGGCTGCGTTCGCCGGTGATCTCGCAGGCTTCCGCCGCGATCGGCGCCGGTTCGTCCAGCAGCTGGACGCCGCTGCGCAGCGCCTCGGCCTGCTCGGCGGTGACCGGCTCGGCGGTGGTCACTTCATAGACCTTTGGCACCTTGCGCTTGGGCGAGGTCTGGGCGTGGATGAACTGGCCATCGTCGGTCAGCAGCAGCAGGCCGGTGGTGTCGTGGTCGAGCCGCCCCACCGCCTGCACCTCGCGCTGGCGCAGCGGCACGGGCAGCAGGTTGTAGACGCTGGGGTGATGGCGCGGGCGCTGCGAGCATTCATAGCCGGCGGGCTTGTTCAGCATCAGGTAGGCCTTGGCACAGGCCACCCACTCCTCGCCGTCGACGGTCAGGCGCAGGCCGTCCACGTCGAACTGCGCGCGCGGGTCTTCGCACAGCTCGCCGTTGACCTCGACCAGCCCGGCGGCGATCAGGTCGCCGCAGTACCGGCGCGTGCCAAAGCCCTGGGATTGAAGAATACGGTCGAGAGTCATGAGCTTCTGTAGAGAATAAGGATGGCGGGCCGGCGTGCCGGCTCTTGTACCGCTATGTTAGGGTATCGGCGCGATCGACCCGGCGTTCCGCAAAGGTCCAGCCCCGGCAAACCCGTCAGACAGGCAAGCGAAGATGCAGGCAGCAGCCAACCCGGCTACGTCCCGGCCACCGTACCGGATCGGCAAGACCTTTGCGCGCGGGCTGGTCTGGTTCCGGCGCGACTTGCGCACCACCGACCACGCGGCGCTGCATTATGCCTTGCGGCACTGCCAGCAGGTGTGGTGCGTGTTCGTGTTCGACCGCGACATCCTCGAGCCGCTGCTTGCGCGCGGTTTGCGGGCCGATCGGCGGATCGAGTTCATCCGGCAAACGCTGGTGGAACTGGACGAGACACTGGCCGCGGCCGGCGGCGGCCTGATCGTGCTGCACGACCGCGCGCAGAGCGCTATCCCGGCGCTGGCGCGCGTCCTGGACGTCGAAGCGGTCTTCGCCAACCACGACTACGAGCCCGCCGCGAACGCCCGCGACGAAGCCGTGCGCCAGGCGCTGTCGGCGCAGGCCTGCGCGCTCTTTACCTTCAAGGACCAGACAGTCTTCGAGCGCGACGAGATCCTGAACGGCCAGGGCAAGCCGTTCTCGGTGTTCACGCCGTACAAGAACGCCTGGCTCAGGAGCGTGGAGCCGTTCGACCTGCGCCCCTATCCGGTCGACCCGTACTTGCAGGCGCTGGCCCCGGTGCCCGTCACCTACCGCCAGCCAGTGCCGACGCTCGCGCAGCTCGGTTTTGACGCCAGCAACCTCGCCGAGATCGCAATGCCATCCGGCGCATCCGGTGCGCAGGCCTTGTTCGAGGAATTCACCGAGCGCATGGGCGACTACGGCCGCCGGCGCGACTACCCTGCCCTGCGCGGTCCCAGCTACCTGTCGGTGCACTTGCGCTTCGGCACCATCTCGATCCGCACGCTGGCACGCACGGCGCACACAGCCATGCTGCGCGGCGGCGCCGACAGCGCGGGCGCCGCGGTGTGGCTGTCGGAGCTGATCTGGCGCGATTTCTACTTCATGATCCTGCACCACCATGCGCGCGTCGCCGCCGGCGCGTCGTTCCACCCGGCCTATGACGCGATCCGCTGGCAGGATGGCGACACCGGCGAACGCTATTTCCGCGCCTGGTGCGACGCCGCCACCGGCTATCCGCTGATCGACGCGGCGATGCTGCAGATCCGGCAAAGCGGCTATATGCACAATCGCTTGCGCATGGTCACGGCCAGCTTCCTGGTGAAGGACCTTGGCGTCGACTGGCGCCGCGGCGAGCAGTATTTTGCCGACCAGCTCAATGACTTCGACCTGGCCGCCAACAACGGCGGCTGGCAGTGGGCCGCCTCCACCGGCTGCGACGCGCAGCCGTGGTTTCGCATCTTCAATCCGGTGACGCAGTCGCAGAAGTTTGATCCGCAGGGCCGCTTTATCCGCAAATACCTGCCGCAACTGGCTGCATTGCCGGACAAGTATCTGCACGCGCCGTGGACCGCGCCGGAATCCGTGCTGGCCGAGGCCGGCGTGCGCCTGGGCGACAACTACCCTCGCCCGCTGGTGCAGCACGACGTGGCGCGCCAGCAAACGCTGCGGCGCTATGAAGCGGTGAAGCAGGTGGTGAAGCCGGAGGTGAATGGCGCCGGCGCGGAGGACTGAACGCGCCGGCCGCCGTGCCGCTCAGGCGGCCAGCATCGCGCTTTCGCGATAGTGGCGCTGCGCGTCTTCGAAGCGCTCGGTTTCCTCGAACAGCCGCGCCAGCGCCAGGTGCGTGCGCACGCGCAGGCGGCGCTGCTGGTCGGGGTCGGCATACTTGAGCGCGCGCTCGAAGCTGGACTGGGCCTTGCCCCACAGCTTCTCGCCCAGGCATAGCACGCCCAGGGTGTAGTAGAGGTCGGCGTCGGCGGGATGCGCGGCCAGCCATTTCTCGGCCTGCTGGATCTGCGGCAGCGCATGGCCGGGCACGGCGCAATCGGCATAGCGCAGCACCAGGCGGCTGTCCCAGTTGACCTTGAGCGCGTCTTCGATGATGCGGCGCGCCTCGTTCTGCCGGCCCAGCGCCGCGAAGTAGCGCGCCGCCGGTTCGGCGATGCGGGTGGCGCGGCGCTCGTCGGCGGACAGCGAGCGCCAGAACTCGGACAGCGCGTCGGCATCGTGGCGGCGCTCTTCCAGCATGGCTTCGACCGCCATCTGCTTGAGCCGCAGCGCCAGCACCGGATGCAGCGCGTTGCGCTTTTCCAGCGAGCGCGCCAGGCGCAGCACCTCGGTCCAGTTCTTCAAATGCTGGTGCGCGCGCAGCGCGATGCGCTGCACGTGGATCTGGCGCGCGCCCTGCGACTGCAGCTGGGCGATGGTCTCCAGCGCTCCGTCGGCGTCGCGGGCATCGACCAGCAGCTCGGCCATCGACACCAGCCGTGCCTGCTCGCGCTCGGGGTCGGTCACCTGTGCCATCCAGGCGTCGCGCCGCTCGGTTTCCTGCATCCGGTGGGCGGCGCGCGCGCCGATCAGCGCCGCGGTCTGGGCCTGGTCGTCCCATGACTGGGCCTCGCGCGCGGCGCGCTCGGCGCGGGCGAAACGGCCGGCGAACAGGTTTTCGATCGACTCGCGCAGTGCCGCCTGGGCCTTGCTCATGCGGCTGCGCTCGCGATAGGCGGCGGCGCGGCGCGGCATCTCGGCCAGATGTCGAATGGTGGACATCACCGTCCAGACCACGAAGAAGATCAGCAGCAGCAAGGCCAGCGCCAGGTTCAGCGACAGCTCGACGCGATACGGCGGATAGAACAGCACTACATTGCTGTGGTTGAACTGCGTGAACAGGGCCAGCCCGACGGCGCCGCCAAACAGGACCGCAACCCAGAACAGAAGGCGCATGGGCTTACTCCTTCTTCAGGGCTTGCAGCGCGCCCAGGCTTTCGGCCATGGTCGGCAGCTGCACCGAGACCGCGCCGGCCTGGGCCTGGCGCAGCAGCGTCAGCACACCCTGCACGCGGCGCGACTTGGTATCGAAATAGCGGCTGATCATCGCCTGCGCCGCGGCCAGGTCGTTGCGGAACACGGGCTCGTTGCGCGACAGCAGCGCCAGGCGCGCATTGAGCAGGCGCAGCTTGACGTTCTCGCGCAGGAACCAGCCCTGGTCGCCCGACAGCAGCAGCGCCTCGGCATCGTCGACCTTGCGGATGCGGATCACCTGCGCAAGTTCTTCGCGCAGGTAGTCCCAGAAGCGGGTGAACCAGCCCGGGCCGGTGCCGTTGGCGGCGGCCGGCGCGCTGGCGCCATTGCCGTTATTGGCGGCGGCACCCTTGCGGGCATCGGCCTCGCTGCGCTCGAGCATGCGCTCGCTCGACAGCAGCGGCAGCGCGTCGACCTGGTTGATGGCTTCGTCCAGCTTGATCGCGGCGCCGGTCAGGTCGGTGTCGGGCACTGCCTTCATGCGCGCCACGTCGCGCGCGATGGCCCGGCGCAGCAGGTTGTATTGCGGCTTGTCGGTGCGCGCCAGGCGGGCGTCGGCGCTCTGCAGCGCGGCCAGCGCGACCTGCACGTTGCCGGTCAGCTGCAGCTGCTGGCCGGCGCTGGTCAGCAACTGCTGGATCTCGGCGATTTCCCAGTCGTCGCGGTTGCGCATCAGGTCCTGGTAGACCTGTTCCAGCGCCACCTGCTTGTCGCGGGTCTCGCCGACCTGGTTCTCCAGCGCGCCGACCTTGGCCTGCAGTTCCTTGACGGTGTCCTGCGCGTTGCGCGTCAGCACGCGCGACTCCTGCACCAGCGCGTCGTTGCTTTGCTGGCGGCGCGCCAGCTCGCCGGTCAGGTGGTCGACACGCTGCTGCAGCCACCAGAAGCCGCCGGCGGTCGCCACCACCAGCACGGCGACCAGCGCCCATAGCGCGGCGGAGCGGCGCGCGGCGGGACGGGCAGCGCCGGCGTGGCCGGCGCCTTGCGGCGGCACCGCTTGCGCGGACTGCGCCGTGTGGACAGAGGCCGCGCCGGGCGGCGGCGTAGCGGAGGAGGACGTGGTTTCTTGCGTCACGCGTTCGACCTTCGTTGACATTGCAGGGACTGCGGCAGGCGCGCTGGTGGCCGGTGGCGTTGCTTCGACCGGCTTGGTGGCCACCGGCGCGGACGGCGCCGGCAGGCTCGATGGCGCGGGGCCAGCATAAGCATCGGCCCACTGCAGGCACGCCGCCAGCAGGCCGGCATCGCCTGGCGCGGCGCGCTGGATATGGGCGAAGCCCAGCGCCAGCGCCTGTTCGGCGATTCTCGCATGGGGCGCGATGCACTGCACCTGCCGCAGGGAAGCGTCTTCCTGGGGCGACAGATGCTGCCGTGCCAGCACGTCGAGGTTGCGCACCGCCTCGGAACTGGTTAGCAGCCAGACGTGCGGGGCGGCGCCGGGACGCAGGTTGTCGCGCACGGCCTGCCATTGCATCGCAGTCGGTTCCGGCAGCGTGCGCTGGTAGGCCTCGACGGCCTCGACCTGGGCACCGGCCTCGCGCAGGCGGTCGCCGAGCCAGTCGCGCCCGCCGTTACCGCGGATGATCAGCACCGGCTTGCCGGCCAGCGCGGCGGCATCGAGCTGCCCCCACAGCGCCTCGGAATCAAAGCGCAGCGCGTCGGCATCGGGGACCGTATCGTCATGTCCCGCCGCGTTGGCATTGGCGCCGGCGGGCGCGATCACGCGATACGCCGGTGCGGCGATGCCGCGCTCGGCCAGCGCGGCGACGCTGGCGGGGCCGACCACGGCCACCGCGACCTGCGCCGGCCAGCGGGCCACGGCCGAGCCCTGTACGCCGGCGAGCGCTTCCAGCGCAAAGGCGATGGCATTGGGACTGACGAACACCACCAGCGCAAACGTGTCCAGCCGCGCCAGCGCCGCGCGCAGCGGCGCGTCGTCAGCGGCCGGGCCGATTGCCAGCAGCGGGAAGCTGAGTACATCCAGACCGGCGCCCTGCAGGGCCTCGGTCAGTTGCCGGGACTGCCCGGCGGGTCGTGTGACAACGACGGTCGGGCGGGGCATCGGGCAGCCTCAGGCGGGAGATGGGGAAGCAGCGTCGCCTGAATCGGCCAGCGCGGCGAGGATCGACTCGGCGCCCTGCGCCATCAGGTCGCTGGCGCAAGCGTGGCCCAGCGCTTCGGCGGCAGCCGGGTCGGCAGCCGGTCCGGCCGCCGCGGCGCGGATGGCACGGCTGCCATCGGGCAAGGCGACAAAAGCTTCCAGCCGCAGCTGGTCGCCGTCCCAGCGCGCGTGAGCTGCCAGCGGGACCTGGCAGGAGCCACCTAGCCGGCGCGACACGGCGCGCTCGGCGGTCACCGCCAGCGCGGTCGGCTGGTGGTTCAGCGGCGCCAGCCATTCGGTCATTTCGGGGCGGGTGGAAAGGGTCTCGATGCCCAGCGCGCCCTGCCCCGCGGCCGGCAGCGACGCCTCGACCGGGATCAGCGCGCGGATGCGTTCGCCCAGGCCTAGCCGCTTCAGGCCTGCGGCGGCCAGAATGATGGCGCCATATTCGCCGCGATCGAGCTTGCCCAGTCGCGTGTCGAGGTTGCCGCGCAGCGGCTTGACCACCAGGTGCGGATAGCGGCTGCGCAGCGCGGCCTCCCGGCGCAGGCTGGAAGTGCCGACCACGGTGCCGGCCGGCATCTCGTCGAGCGACGCATAAGCCGACGACACCAGCGCGTCGCGCGGGTCTTCGCGCTCCATCACCGCGGCCAAGGTGAAGCCCGGGGGCAGCTCCATCGGCACATCCTTGAGCGAATGCACTGCGAGGTCGGCCCGGCCTTCGTCCATCGCGAACTCCAGTTCTTTGACAAACAGACCCTTGCCGCCGACTTTCGACAGCGTACGGTCTAGAATCTGGTCTCCGCGCGTGGTCATGCCAAGAATGGACACGTCGCACGCGGGATAGTATTGTTGCAATGCAGCACGCACATGTTCTGCCTGCCACAGCGCCAGACGGCTCTCTCGGGAGGCAATGACGAGCTTTTGCGGAAGGTTGCGAGACACGACAGCGGTAGCGGAAGACGGGGTGGCGGACGACATGCGTCAATGGTA
This sequence comes from Cupriavidus nantongensis, assembly GCF_041726985.1. Classification (GTDB taxonomy): domain Bacteria; phylum Pseudomonadota; class Gammaproteobacteria; order Burkholderiales; family Burkholderiaceae; genus Cupriavidus; species Cupriavidus nantongensis_A. Next base: position 2,605,803 of record NZ_CP168303.1, read on the forward strand.
GCACGCGCCCCAATCGCCCCTCCGCACCATTAGATAAGCTTAGAGAAGCAAGAGGAGATTGCATGACGCAGCATGCTGCGCGGCCCAATGGTCGGAAGACCGCTGCGGCCGCCAAGGATTCGGCCGCCGCCAAAGGTGACGCAACCGGCGCAAGCGGCGCCCCCAGCGCCAAACCGCCCCGCCCTGCCCCCCGCGCAGCCACGCGCTCCCCCAAGCCCAGGCTTTCGATCGTGTCGAGCAACGGAACCACCATCGCCGCCGCCCCCGCCCGCCGCACTCCCGACAAGGACGTGCCCCTACGCGAGGACATCCGCTTCCTGGGCCGCCTGCTGGGCGACTGCCTGCGCGAGCAGGAGGGCGACGCCGCCTTCGAGGTGGTGGAGACCATCCGCCAGACCGCGGTGCGCTTCCGCCGCGAGAACGACCGCGCCGCCGGCGCCGAGCTGGACCGGCTGCTCAAGCGCCTGTCGCGCGACCAGACCAACCAGGTGGTGCGCGCCTTCAGCTATTTCTCGCACCTGGCCAATATTGCCGAGGATCAGCACCACAACCGCCGCCGCCGCGTCCACGCGCTGGCCGGCTCGCCGCCGCAGGACGGCAGCCTGCAGCATGCGCTGGAAAAGATCGACGCCGCCGGCGTCACCGGCAAGCAGCTGCGCAAGTTCCTGGACGAGGCGCTGATCGTGCCGGTGCTGACCGCGCACCCGACCGAAGTCCAGCGCAAGAGCATCCTCGACGCCGAACGCGAGATCGCCCGCCTGCTGGCCGAGCGCGACCTGCCGATGACCGCGCGTGAGCGCGAGCACAACACCGCCCAGCTGCGCGCCAAGGTCACCACGCTGTGGCAAACCCGCATGCTGCGCGACGCGCGCCTGACCGTGGCCGACGAGATCGAGAACGCGCTGTCGTACTACCGCACCACCTTCCTGCGCGGCATCCCGCAGCTGATGAGCGAGCTGGAGGAAGACATCGCCGCGGTGTTCCCGGCCACGCGCAAGCGCAAGGGCGCGAGCGGCGCCCCTGGCACGCAGGCGGTGCCGCTCGCGCCGTTCCTGCAGATGGGCTCCTGGATCGGCGGCGACCGCGACGGCAACCCCAACGTGACCGCCGAAACCCTGGAGCACGCCGCCAGCCAGCAGGCCCAGCTGATCCTGGACTGGTACCTCGACGAAGTCCACGCGCTCGGCGCCGAGCTGTCGATGTCGATGCTGATGGTCGACGCCAGCCCGGAACTGCTGGCGCTGGCCGAGCGCTCGCCCGACCATTCGGAGCATCGCGCCGACGAGCCCTACCGGCGCGCGCTGATCGGCATCTACGCCCGCCTGGCCGCCACCTGCAAGACGCTGACCGGCCATGCCGCGACCCGCCGCCCGGTGGCGCCGGCCGAGCCCTATGCCAGCGCCGAGGCCTTCGGCGCCGACATCCAGGTCGTGATCGATTCCTTGCGCGCGCACCACGGCCAGGCGCTGGCCAGCCACCGCATCGACGCGCTGGCGCGCGCCATCGCCGTGTTCGGCTTCCACCTGGCCTCGGTCGACATGCGCCAGGTCTCGGACGTGCACGAGGCGGTCATCGCCGAACTGTTCGCCGCCGCCGGCATCGCCCCCGACTATGCCGCGCTACCCGAACAACGCAAGCTGGAACTGCTGCTGGCCGAACTGCGCCAGCCGCGCCTGCTGACGCTGCCGTGGCACCAGTACTCGGAGCAGACCCGCAAGGAACTGGCGATCTTCGCCGCCGCGCGCGAGCTGCGTGCGCGCTTTGGCAAGCGCGTCGCGCGCAACTACATCATCTCGCACACCGAGACGCTGTCGGACCTGGTCGAGGTGATGCTGCTGCAGAAGGAATCCGGCATGCTGCAGGGCACGCTGGGCAGCAAGACCGACCCGGCGCGCATGGAACTGATGGTGATCCCGCTGTTCGAGACCATCGAAGACTTGCGCAACGCCGCCGGCATCATGCAGTCGCTGCTGGACCTGCCGGGCTTCGACGCGGTGATTGCCCACCATGGGGTCGAGCAGGAGGTGATGCTCGGTTACTCGGACTCGAACAAGGACGGCGGCTTCCTGACCTCGACCTGGGAGCTGTACAAGGCCGAGCTGGAACTGGTGCAGCTGTTCGAGCAGCGCAACGTCAAGCTGCGCCTGTTCCACGGCCGCGGCGGCACCGTCGGCCGCGGCGGCGGCCCGACCTACCAGGCCATCCTGTCGCAGCCGCCGGGCACGGTCAACGGCCAGATCCGCCTGACCGAGCAGGGCGAGATCATCAACAGCAAGTTCGCCAACGCCGAGATCGGCCGCCGCAACCTCGAAACAGTGGTCGCCGCAACGCTGGAGGCCTCGCTGCTGCCGCAGCAGAACGCGCCGAAGGACCTGGACACCTTCGAGGCCGTAATGCAGCAATTGTCGGACCGCGCCTTCACTGCCTACCGCGACCTGGTCTACGAGACCCCCGGCTTCAAGGACTACTTCTTCGCCACCACGCCGATCACCGAGATCGCCGACCTGAACCTGGGTTCGCGCCCGGCCTCGCGCAAGCTGATGGACAAGAAGAACCGCCGCATCGAAGACCTGCGCGCGATCCCGTGGGGCTTCTCGTGGGGCCAGTGCCGCCTGCTGCTGCCGGGCTGGTACGGCTTCGGCAGCGCGGTGCGCTCGCTGCTGGACAGCGCGCCCGACGACAAGGCGCGCAAGCAGGCCGTCACCACGCTGCGGCGCATGGTCAAGACCTGGCCGTTCTTCTCGACGCTGCTGTCCAACATGGACATGGTGCTGGCCAAGACTGACCTGGCCGTGGCCTCGCGCTACGCCCAGCTGTGCGACGACGCCGCGCTGCGCCGCAACGTGTTCAACCGCATCAGCAAGGAATGGCACCTGACCTGCGACATGCTGGCACTGATCACCGGCCACCAGGAGCGGCTGGCGGACAACCCGCTGCTGGCGCGCTCGATCAAGAACCGCTTTGCGTATCTCGATCCGCTCAACCACTTGCAGGTGGAGTTGCTCAAGCGCTTCCGTTCGGGCAAGGATGGCGATGACATCCGCGTACGGCGCGGGATTCACCTGACCATCAATGGGGTGGCGGCGGGGTTGCGCAATACGGGTTGATTGTCCTTTTGCGCTTGAGAGGGCTGCCGGTTGGCTCCCCTCTCCCATTTATGGGAGAGGGGAGCCAACCATCGGCAAGGCTGGCACGCCTCAGCCGACAAACGCCCCCGGCACCGGATCCTCACCCAGCGCGTGCAGCAGCACCGCCCAGTGCATCGCCTCGTCGCCGAGGATGCTGCCGGCCGCGCGCGTCAGCTCGCGGTTGTAAAAGTTCGGCAGCACGCCCAGGTAAGCCGAAGTGGCGCCCTTCTCCAGCCCGGCCGCAAAGCGCAGCACGTCGGCCTGCGTCTTTAGCTTGTCTGTCGGGAACTCATAGGCCGACGCCTTCTTTGCCACCACCGGCGTGCCGCCGAGCTTCGACACCGTCCCCGCCAGCACCTGCGCATGGGCCTTGTGGTGGTCCTGGAACTTGACCGCGGTGGCCAGCACCGGTTTCTGCAGCAGCCCGCTTTCGGCACCGATCTGATAGGCGGCGATCGCCTGGTATTCCAGCCCCAGCGCGGTGTTGAGGATATTGATGTCGTCCTTGGTGCTGCCCGATTGCGCCTGCGCCCACGCCAGCATCGATTCGCCCAGCGTGATGACGGCCAGCGAGCCGAGCGCGAACAGGCCGGGCGCCTTGAGCAGCCCGCGCCGGCGCGCGTCAGGCGGCGTGACGATGGTGGCGGGCTCGCGCGCGGGCTTTTGTGACATGCGGTCCATGATGTGCTCCTGTGAGGGATGACAACGTGGTGCCCCTGGGACGGGGTACCTTGGCTTGCGCCTGTCAGCATCTACGCAGTGGCCGGGCGTTTGGATGCGCGTTTGGATACGGTGCTACCTATAATCCGGCAAAGCCTCCTTGCAAGGATCCGTTCCGGTGCCGCCCTCCACGCAGCCGTCCTATGCCGCGCCCGCCAGCCCCGACCGGCTGGAGGGACTGCTGCAGGCCGTCGCCGTGGGCGAGCGCCAGGCGCTACGCGCGCTCTACGACCTCACCGCGACGAAACTGTTTGGCCTTGCGCTGCGTATTACCGGCAGGCGCGATTGGGCGGAGGATGTCGTGCAGGAGAGTTTTGTCAGCATCTGGCACCACGCCGGCGACTACCGGCCGCAACTGGGCGCGCCGATGACGTGGATGACCGCGATCGTGCGCAACCGCGCGCTCGACTGCCTGCGCCGGGCGGCGGCGGCGCGCGTGCCGCAGACCGCCGAGCTGGAGCAAGACCTGGCCGAATGGCTGGCCGACGACGCGGCCGGACCCGCCGAGCTGGCCGAGGCCAGCCAGCAGGCGCGCGCGCTCAACCGCTGCCTGCAGCGGCTGGAGCAGCCCCAGCGCCAGGCCATCATGCTGGCTTACCTGCAGGACCTGAGCCATGCCGAACTGGCCGAACGCCTGCGCGCGCCGCTGGGCACGGTCAAGTCCTGGATCCGGCGCGGGCTGGAGCGACTGCGCAGCTGCATGGAGGGCGCGGCATGAAGCTGGCCAGCCACCCCGACCTGCTCGACCGGATCGCCGCCCAGTATGCGCTGGGCGTGCTGCGCGGCGGAGCGCGCCGGCGCCTGGAGCGGCTGGCGCATGAGGAGCCGGCGGTGCGCGCGGCGATCCACCGCTGGCAGGCGCGCCTTGCCGGCGTGGCCGAATTGCAGGCGGCGGCCGAGCCGGTCGACAAGGTCTGGTGCGGGATCGAGGAAAGGCTGGGCTGGAAGGCGGCCGAGGCGCGCAGCTCGTCCACCGTACCCCGCGCGGCTGGGCCCGGCGCCGGCGGCTGGTGGCAGCGCCTCTGGTCGGCGCCGGTGTTCTGGCGCGGCGCCGCGGCGGCGATGGCGGTGGTGGCGGTGCTGGCCATCGGCATCGGCATGCAGCTGGCGGGCCAGCGCGACGCGGCCTCCGCTGACGTCATCGCCATACTCAACGACGACCGCGCGCAGCCGGCCATGCTGGTGTCATGGGATGCAGGCAGCGGGGACCTTTTGGTGCGCCGGCTGGATCACCTGAAGCTGCATGATCAGCAGGTATTGCAACTGTGGGCGGTGCCGGCAGGCGGCAAGCCGCAATCCCTGGGCCTGATTGGCCGCGTGCCGCAAGCGCGGCTGGCGCTGGCGCAGCCGCCAACCGCGGTGCCTGCGCTGGCCGTCAGTATCGAACCGGCGGGCGGCTCGCCGAGTGCGGACGGGCCCACCGGTCCGGTGGTGTTCAAGGGGCCCGTGATCCACAGCCGGCCCTGAGCACCGCCCCGCCGTCGCGGCCCGCACCGCCAGCGTGCCGCCGGGCGATATAATCGCCGTTTCCCAATTTTTCGCGCCCGCCGCCGTCCGCACGCCGGCCGCCTGCCGCGCGAGCCACTGCAGCCGACGTCCATGTCCAACTCCCAACTTGCCAAGAAAGGCGAAGCCTGGTCCGCCCGCTTCTCCGAACCGATGTCCGACCTGGTGAAGCGCTACACCGCCTCGGTGTTCTTCGACAAGCGCCTGGCCCTGTTCGACATCCAGGGCTCGCTGGCCCACGCGGCCATGCTGGCGAAGCAGGGCATCATCGCCGAGGCCGACCGCGCCGAGATCGAGCGCGGCATGGCGCAGATCCGGAGCGAGATCGAGGCCGGCAGCTTTGAATGGAAGCTGGACCTGGAAGACGTCCATCTGAACATCGAGGCGCGCCTGACCGCGCTGGTGGGCGATGCCGGCAAGCGCCTGCACACCGGCCGCTCGCGCAACGACCAGGTCGCGACCGACATCCGCCTGTGGCTGCGCAGCGAGATCGACAACATCATCGCGCTGCTGGGCGCGCTGCGCACCTCGCTGCTGGACCTGGCCGAGCAGAACGCCGATACCATCCTGCCTGGCTTCACCCACCTGCAGGTGGCGCAGCCGGTCACCTTCGGCCACCACCTGCTGGCGTACAACGAGATGTTCACGCGCGATGCCGAGCGCATGGCCGACTGCCGCAAGCGCGTCAACCGCCTGCCGCTGGGCGCCGCCGCGCTGGCCGGCACCAGCTACCCGATCGACCGCGAGTTCGTGGCGCAGCAACTGGGCTTCGACGGCGTCTGCCGCAACTCGCTGGATGCGGTCTCGGACCGCGACTTCGCCATCGAATTCTGCGCCGCCGCGGCGCTGGTGATGACCCACGTGTCGCGCTTCTCGGAAGAGCTGGTGCTGTGGATGAGCCCGCGCGTGGGCTTTATCGACATCGCTGACCGCTTCTGCACCGGCAGCTCGATCATGCCGCAGAAGAAGAACCCGGACGTGCCCGAACTGGCGCGCGGCAAGACCGGCCGCGTCAACGGCCACCTGATCGGCCTGCTGACGCTGATGAAGGGCCAGCCGCTGGCGTACAACAAGGACAACCAGGAAGACAAGGAGCCGCTGTTCGACACGGTCGATACCGTGGTCGACACGCTGCGCATCTTCGCCGACATGGTGCCGGGCATCAGCGTCAAGCCCGAAGCGATGCGCGCCGCCGCGCTGCAAGGCTATGCCACCGCCACCGATCTGGCCGACTACCTGGTGAAGAAGGGCCTGCCCTTCCGCGACGCGCATGAGGCCGTGGCCCACGCCGTGCGCGCCTGCGACGGCCGCCAGTGCGACCTTGCCGACCTGACCGTGGCGGAGCTGCGCGAGGTCTCCGGCCTGGGTGACCAGGCCGCGCTGATCGGCGACGACGTGCACGCGGTACTGACGCTGGAAGGCTCGGTCGCGGCGCGCAACCATATCGGCGGCACCGCGCCGGACCAGGTGCGCGCCGCCATCGCTGCGGCCCGCCAGGCGCTGAACGGCTGACCGTCCTGCCCCGGTGGCCGGGTAGCCCGGCAAGCCACAACGGGAGCGCAAGCTCCCGTTTTTCTTTTCTTGCTGCCGGCGCGCCGACAACTGTTGCAGATTGCATGAAGCGGACACGTCCGCGCGTCGATTTCTCATCCGGGAATATCGAATCGGCGTGGGATGACCGGCGAATCTGCACATATCCGGTGCAAATTCGCCGGAAAATGTGATGCACTGGGGATTCACCCTAAAGATGCGGGGCCGCCGACGCCGTAGACTAACGCGCCACCCCCTGTATCCCCCAATCCCTAGGACGATCACATGTCTTCCCTCATGAGGATCTCGCGGCTTATCGACGCCGTGAATGCTTTCATCGGGCAGTGGGCGAAATGGCTGGTCCTGCTGGCCGTGCTGGTCTGCGCAGGCAACGCCATCATTCGCTACACCTTCAGCATCAGTTCCAACGCCTGGCTTGAACTGCAGTGGTATATGTTCGCCGGCGTGTTCCTGCTCGGCGCCCCGTACACCCTGCGCCGCGACGAGCATGTGCGCATCGACGTGATCGCCGGCCGCTTCTCCGAGCGCACCCAGGTCTGGATCGATATCTTCGGCATCCTGTTCTTCCTGCTGCCGATCTCGCTCATCATTCTGTGGCTGTCGATCCCCTACTTCTGGCTGTCCTACGCCGGCCATGAAATGTCCGGCAATGCCGGCGGCCTGATCCGCTGGCCGGCCAAGTTCCTGATCGTGGCGGGCTTTGCCCTGATGATCCTGCAGGGCCTGTCGGAGCTGATCAAGCGCTTCGCCTACCTGAAGGGGGATCTGCCGTTCTCGGCCTTCCGCAAGCACGCGGTCGACCCGGCGCTGGAGATCGCCGCGATCGCGCAGGCCAACCAGACCACCGCGTCTGAAAAACGATAAGAGGCGCGCACGATGACGCAATTCCTGATTGCGAACATGGCACCGATCATGTTCGCCTCGCTGGTGGTATTCCTGCTGTCGGGCTTCCCGATCGCCTTTGCGCTGGCCGCCAACGGGCTGCTGTTCGCCTTCATCGGCATCGAGCTGGGGATGCTGCCGCCCGAACTGCTGCAGGCGCTGCCGAGCCGGCTGTTCGGCATCATCGAGAACGATACGCTGCTGGCGATCCCGTTCTTCACCTTCATGGGCCTGATCCTGGAACGCTCCGGCATGGCCGAGGACCTGCTCGACACCATCGGGCAGCTGTTCGGCCCGATCCGCGGCGGCCTGGCCTACGCGGTGATCTTCGTCGGCGCGCTGCTGGCGGCGACCACCGGCGTAGTGGCGGCCTCGGTGATCTCGATGGGGCTGATCTCGCTGCCGCTGATGCTGAAGTACAAGTATGACAAGCGGCTGGCCTCGGGCGTGATCGCTGCGTCGGGCACGCTGGCGCAGATCATCCCGCCGTCGCTGGTGCTGATCGTGCTGGCCGACCAGCTCGGCCGCTCGGTGGGCGACATGTACAAGGGCGCGTTCGTGCCGGGCCTGGTGCTGACCGGCCTGTACATGCTCTATGTGCTGATGGTCACGATCATCAAGCCGGCCGCCGCGCCGGCGCTGCCGCTCGAGGCGCGCACCTTCCGCGAGCCCAGCGGCAAGAGCGGCGCCACCTCGGTGCTGGTGCTGACCGCGCTGGCGGTGGCAGTGGGCGTGCTGGTGGACATGTTCTACAAGCCCGAGGCGCCGCTGGACGAACGCCTGGTGATCTCGGTGGGCGCGGCGATCCTGTTTGCCTTCGTGCTGGCCGTGATCAACAAGACGCTGAAGCTCGGCCTGCTGTCGCAGATGGCGGAGAAGGTCACCTTCGTGCTGATCCCGCCGCTGGCGCTGATCTTCCTGGTGCTCGGCACCATCTTTATCGGCGTGGCCACGCCGACCGAAGGCGGCGGCATGGGCGCGCTCGGCGCCCTGATCCTGGCCTTGCTCAAGCGCCGCCTCGACCTGGGCCTGACCAGGCAGGCCATGGAAGCCACGCTCAAGCTGTCGGCCTTCGTGATCTTCATCCTGATCGGCGCGCGCGTGTTTTCGCTGACGTTCTACGGCGTCGACGGCCACATCTGGGTCGAGCACCTGCTGACCGCGCTGCCCGGCGGGCAGACCGGCTTCCTGGTGGCGGTGAACGTGTTGTTCTTCCTGCTGGCGTTCTTCCTGGACTTCTTCGAGCTGGCCTTTATCCTGGTGCCGCTGGTGGGGCCGGTGGCGGACAAGCTCGGCATCGACCTGATCTGGTTCGGCGTGCTGCTGGCGGTGAACATGCAGACCTCGTTCATGCACCCGCCGTTCGGCTTCTCGCTGTTCTACCTGCGCTCGGTGGCGCCGCGCGAAGTCAAGACCTCGGAAATCTACTGGGGCGCGGTGCCGTTCGTGGTGATCCAGCTGGTGATGGTGGCACTGATCATCGTCTTCCCCGGCCTGGTCAGCACCGGCACGCAGAAGGCCCAGGACCGCAGCATCACGCGGGACCTGAACATCGACCTGGAAGGCGGCAGCCCCAAACCCGCTGCACCGAGCTTGTCGATTCCGGGCCCGGGTTCCGCGCCGGCCGAGTCCGGCTCGCTCGAACTGCCGACGCAGCCGCCGGCGGAAAGCGAATCGGCCGCGCCGCAGTTCGAGTTCGAGAAGAAGAAATAAGGCTGCCCCAGCGGCAGTCTCAGGCAAGCCCGCCAGGCCCCGCAGCGATGCGGGGCTTTTTCATTGCGGCATGGCCGTGCCGGCACCGCCCGGCGCCAGGCATTGCGCGAGGAAGTCGACGGTGGCCCGCACCCCGGGCAACTGCCCGCGCCGCGCCGGCAGCAGCAGCGTGCTGGTCACGCTGCCGGCGGTCCACTGCGGCAGCACGCGCTCGAGTTGCCGGGCCGCCAGCGCCGCGCGGCACAGCTCGTGCGGCAGCGGCACGATGCCCAGTCCCGCGATCGCCGCGCCGAGCAGCACCGTGGATTCGTTCACGGTCATGCGGGGCACCGGGCTGGCTTCCGCGCGCGCCCCCTGCGGACCCCACAGGCGCCACGTGCCCGCGGCGGCCCCGGTCAGCAGCCCATCGTGGCCGGACAGCTGCGCGGGTACGTCCGGCGTGCCGCGCCCGGCCAGGTAGCCGGGCGACGCCACCAGCACGATGTCCTCGACGGCAAGCTGGCGTTGCACCAGGCCGGAGTCCGGCAGCGGCGCGAAATGGCTGCGCACCGCGATATCGAAGCCTTCCTGCACCAGGTCGACCATGCGGTCGGACACCTCCAGCTGCACGTGCAGGCGCGGATAGGCGCGCGCCAGCGCCGGCAGGTGCGGCGCCAGGTAGCGCTGCGCGGTGGGCACCGCGGCGGTGATCCGCACCGTGCCGCTGGGCTCGGCCACGCGCCGCTGCACCGCCTCTTGCGCAGCCTCGGCTTCGATCAGCGCGGCATGCGCGTGATCGTAGAAGTCGCGGCCGGCATCGGTCAGCGTGAAGCTGCGCGAACTGCGGTAGAGCAGCCGCGCCTGCAGGGCCTGCTCCAGCTCGGCCACGCGCTTGCTGACCGTGGACTTGGGCACCCCCAGCGCCCGCCCCGCGGCGGCAAAACCGCCATGGGTCACGGCGACGACGAAGAAGCGCAGGTCGTTGAGATTGATCATCGCGGCCAATGTCTATGTATGTGGACGATAGGTCGAATTTTTGCCTACTACTCACGCAAAGTCCATGCATCTACAGTTCACCTGTGCCCGATCGGCGGGCCCCAACCGAATCCAGGAGAACTACCCATGACTACCCCCACCCTCTTCTACGGCGTTCCCTCGGGCTGCTCGTTCGGCTCGATCGTGGCGCTGGAATGGCTTGGCCAGCCCTATCGCCTGAGCCGCATCGAGATGCCCGAAGTCGTGACCAGCGATGCCTACCGCCAGATCAACCCGGTAGGCGAAACGCCGACGCTGATGGACGCGCAAGGCAATTTCCTCAGCGAAAGCATGGCGATCCTCAACCATATCGGCGCGCTCGGCATCGAGCGCAAGCTTGGCTTTGCCCAGGGCACGCGCGATTTCGACCGGCTCAACCAGCAACTGGCTTACCTCAACACCAGCTACTTCGGCGCCTTTGCCCCGCTCTGGCATGCATTGGAGGGTGTCGACGAGACCGACCGGCCGGCGCTGGTCCGCTACGGCACCGAGCAGGTCCGCCATGTGCATCAGGAACTCGAAGCCATGCTGGGCGAGCGGCCCTGGCTGCTGGGCGAGCACCGCACCGTGGCCGACGCCTACTTCAGCGGCATCGCGCGCTGGACGAAGTACCACAAGGTGCTGAACGTCGAGGACTTCCCGAACCTGCAGCGCCTCTACAACCAGCTGGAAGCCGATCCGGCGGTGCGCTTCGCCCATGCCATCGAGCGCCAGGCGCCGGCGCAAAGCCAGGGCGGCTTCCAAGGGCACGTGACGCTGGAGGAAGTGCTGGCGCAGCGCTGACACGATGGCATCGGCGTCGCGGCGCGCCAACCCGCGCAATTGCGAATCGGCTCATCGACCAGCGGGCCGGCACGGCCCAGACTGGTTCCTGCGTTCAGCCCATGACCCAGGAGAACACCATGCCGAGCATCAAATGCGCGGGGCACTTCGCCGCGACCCCGATCTACTGCCTGCCATCGATACGTGACCGCCGTAATGATAACAATGCTATCATCCCACCATCCAACGGTGAGGAGTTCACGATGGCAACCCTACTGGTTCGTGGCGTCGATGAAGCGCTGGTCCAGCGCCTGCGCGAGCAGGCCGTCGCCAATGGCCGCAGCGCCGAGGCCGAACACCGCGCCATCCTGGCGCAGGCGCTGGGCGGCACGGCCCGGCGCAGCTTTGCCGAGGTGCTGTCAGGCATGCCGGACGTCGGGCAGGACGCCGACTTCGAGCGCATCCAGGATACGGGCGAGGCGCCGCGTGTATTTGATTGATACCAACGTCATCAGCGAGACCCGCAAGCGGGAGCGCGCCAACCCCGGTGTCCGCGCCTTCTTCCGGCAGGCTGCGCGCGATGGGGCCGCGCTCTACCTGTCGGCGCTGACCGTGGGCGAACTCCAGCGCGGCGTGGCACTGATCCGCCATCGCGGCGACGCGGGGCAGGCGGCGCTGCTGGAGCGCTGGCTGGCCCATGTGCTGGAGGACTTCGGCCGGCAGGTGCTGCCGGTCGATGCCGAGGTCGCCCAGGTCTGGGGCCAGTTGCGCGCGGCGCGGCCCGAGCACGCGCTGGACAAGTTCATCGCCGCCACCGCGCTGATCCACCGCCTCACCATCGTCACGCGCAATGTCGCGGACTTCCGCGGCACCGGCACGATGGTGGTGAATCCGTTCAGCTAGCGCAAAAGGAAAGGGCCCCGCCATGGCGGGGCCCTTGCTGCATCGGCGGGAGCCGCTTGGCGCTTCAGGCGCCCTGCTTCACGCAGTCGACGAAGTACGCCTTCTTGCCGTCGACCTCGTCCTCCACCAGGCCGTGGATATCGGTCTCGAAGCCGGGGAACAGCTTGTTGAACTCGCGCGCGAACTTCAGGTACTGCACGATGGTGCGGTTGAAGCGCTCGCCCGGGATCAGCAGCGGGATGCCCGGCGGGTACGGGGTCAGCAGGATGGCGGTGACACGGCCTTCCAGGTCGTCGACCGGCACGCGCTCGATCTCGCGGTGGGCCATCATGGCCCACGCGTCCGACGGCTTCATCGCCGGCTCCATGTCCGACAGGTACATCTCAGTGGTCACGCGCGCGACGTCGTTGGCCTTGTACACGCTGTGGATCGCATCGCACAGGTCACGCAGGCCCATGCGCTCGTACTGCGGATACTTGGCGACGAATTCCGGCAGCACGCGCCACAGCGGCTGGTTCTGGTCGTAGTCGTCCTTGAACTGCTGCAACTCGGTCACCAGCGAGTTCCAGCGGCCCTTGGTGATGCCGATGGTAAACATGATGAAGAACGAGTACAGCCCGGTCTTCTCGATGATGATGCCGTGCTCGGCCAGGTACTTGGTGACGATGGCGGCCGGGATGCCGCGCTCGCTGAACTCGCCGTCGACGTCCAGGCCCGGGGTGATGATGGTGGCCTTGATCGGGTCGAGCAGGTTGAAGCCGTCGGCCAGGTCGCCGAAGCCGTGCCAGCGCTCGTTGGCCTTGAGCATCCATTCTTCGCGGTCGCCGATGCCGTCTTCGATCAGTGCGTCCGGGCCCCACACCTTGAACCACCAGTCGCCGTTGTTGCCGGCATCGTAGTCGCCCTCGACCTTGCGCATGGCGCGGCGGAAATCCATCGCTTCCTGGATGCTCTCCTCGACCAGCGCGGTGCCGCCCGGCGCTTCCATCATCGCCGCGGCCACGTCGCACGAGGCGATGATCGAGTATTGCGGGCTGGTCGAGGTATGCATCAGGTACGCTTCATTGAAGCGGTAGCGGTCCAGCTTGCGCGTCTCGGAATCCTGCACCAGGATTTGCGAGGCTTGCGACAGCCCGGCCAGCAGCTTGTGCGTCGACTGCGTGGCGAACACCAGCGCGTCCTTGCTGCGCGGGCGGTCCTTGCCGATCGCGTGCATGTTGCGATAGAAGTCGTGGAACGCCGCGTGCGGCAGCCAGGCTTCATCGAAGTGCAGCGTGTCGATCTCGGCCGCCAGCATCTCCTTGATCTGCTCGGCGTTGTACAGCACGCCGTCGTAGGTGCCCTGGGTGATGGTCAGGATGCGCGGCTTCTGGTTCTTGGCCTTGCTGGCGAACGGGTGGTTGGCGATCTTCTTCCTGATCGTCTGCGGATCGAATTCGCTCTTCGGGATCGGGCCGATGATGCCGTAGTGGTTGCGCGTCGGCATCAGGAACACCGGGATGGCGCCCGTCATCATGATCGCGTGCAGGATCGACTTGTGGCAGTTGCGGTCCACCACCACGATGTCGCCCGGCGCCACGTTGGCATGCCACACCATCTTGTTCGAGGTGGAAGTGCCGTTGGTGACGAAATACATGTGGTCGGAGTTGAAGATGCGCGCGGCATTGCGCTCCGACGCGGCCACAGGGCCGGTGTGGTCCAGCAGCTGGCCCAGTTCGTCGACGGCGTTGCAGACGTCGGCGCGCAGCATGTTCTCGCCGAAGAACTGGTGGAACACCTGGCCCACCGGGCTCTTCAGGAACGCCACGCCGCCCGAGTGCCCGGGGCAGTGCCACGAATACGAACTGTCCTGCGCATAGTCGATCAGCGCCTTGAAGAACGGCGGCGCCAGCGTGTCCAGGTAGACCTTGGCTTCGCGGATGATGTGGCGCGCCACGAACTCGGGCGTGTCCTCGAACATGTGGATGAAGCCGTGCAGCTCGCGCAGGATATCGTTGGGGATATGGCGCGAGGTGCGGGTCTCGCCGTACAGGAAGATCGGCAGGTCGGAGTTACGACGGCGCACTTCGGTAACGAAGGCGCGCAGCTTCTCGATCGCGGCGGCCTCGAGCTCCTCGCTGTCGCTGGCGAACTCGTCGTCGTCGATCGACACGATAAAGGTCGATGCCCGGCTGGCCTGCTGGGCGAACGAGGTCAGGTCGCCGTAGCTGGTCAGCCCCATGACTTCCATGCCCTCTTTCTCGATCGCCTCGGCCAGCGCGCGGATGCCGGAGCCGGAGATGTTCTCGGAGCGGAAGTCTTCGTCAATGATGATGACGGGGAAGCGGAATTTCATCGGGCATCCTTGATGGAAAGCAGGACATAAAGGACTTGAGCCACATGGCCCGCAGGGGTTCCCCTGCGACGGCGGCATGTGGCTCTCACGTCAGGTTTGGCGGCCCTGGCGGGCTCGCCGTGCCGGCAAACGCCGGATTGTAATGCGCTCAGGTCTTCGGCAGTGTGACACCGTGCTGGCCCTGGTACTTGCCGCCCCGGTCGGCATACGAGGTCTCGCAGATCTCGTCGCTCTCGAAGAACAATACCTGGGCGCAGCCCTCGCCGGCGTAGATCTTGGCCGGCAGCGGCGTGGTGTTCGAAAACTCCAGCGTCACATAGCCTTCCCATTCCGGCTCGAACGGCGTCACGTTGACGATGATGCCGCAGCGGGCGTAGGTGCTCTTGCCCAGGCAGATGGTCAGCACGCTGCGCGGGATGCGGAAGTATTCCATCGTGCGCGCCAGCGCGAACGAGTTGGGCGGAATGATGCAGACCTCGCCCTTGAAGTCGACGAACGACTTCTCGTCGAAGTTCTTCGGGTCGACGATGGTGCTGTTGATATTGGTGAAGATCTTGAATTCGTCGGCGCAGCGGATGTCGTAGCCGTAGCTCGAGGTGCCGTACGACACGATCTTGCGGCCGTCGGCCTCCCGGACCTGGCCTGGCTCGAACGGCTCGATCATGCCGTGCTGCTCCGCCATGCGGCGGATCCATTTGTCGGATTTGATGCTCATAAGGTTGGGAGGATAGACGGCTCGGAGTGCGCCGCATTGTACAACCAATCGGCGCGAGCCCTTCAAGCGTGGAAGTCGCCGTGCAAGTGGCTGTTACGCCACGATATCTTCGGGCTGGCGGTGACGGAAGCGCTCGCGCCCGGTATAGAGCAGGAAGTGCTTGCCGGTGCAGCGCGCGAACAGCGTCAGGTTGACGCGGCGGGCCATCTGGTAGCCCATCTGCGTCACACCCGAGCGCGACAGCAGGAACGGGATGCCCATCTGCGCGCCCTTGATCACCATTTCGGAAGTCAGGCGTCCGGTGGTGTAGAAGATCTTGTCGCCGCCGCTCATGCCTTCGAGCCACATGCGCCCGGCAATTGCGTCGACAGCATTGTGGCGGCCGACGTCCTCGACGAACATCAGCAGCTCGGTGCCCTGGAACAGCGCGCAGCCATGCACCGAGCCGGCCTGCTTGTACACCGACTGCTGCAGCCGGATGGTGTCGATGATGCCGTACAGGGTGTCCTGGTCGAGTGTGGCGCCAACCGGCAGGCGGATGCTGTCGACCTCGTCCAGCAGCGAGCCGAACACGGTGCCCTGGCCGCAGCCGGTAGTCACCACGCGGCGCGCGGTGCGCTCCTCGATGCGGTCGACGCCGGTGCGGGTGGTTACCGCGGCCGATTCGGTTTCCCAGTCGACCTGCACTGCGGCAATGTCCTCGATCGATTCCACCAGGCGCTGGTTGCGCAGGTAGCCCAGCACCAGGTGCTCGGGCGCGCCGCCAAGCGTCATCAGCGTGACCAGCTCGCGCTTGTCGAGATAGACCGTCAGCGGCCGCTCGCCCGGCAGGTAGGCCGCGCGCACGCGCCCTTGCTCGTCGACGACTTCAACCTCTTCGATCAGGGGAACGGCTGCCTGGGTAAGCTCGGGACGCAAGGTCATGACGAGGGACTCGGGGCTGCGGGTGAAGCCCCGAGCGGCATGCAGGGGGCAGAAGTTACGGCGCCTTTGCGGGGGATTGTACCGCGCCTGCCGCGGGCGCACCGGCGGTGCTGGCGATGGCCGGGGCCGGCGCCGCAAACGGTCCCGGATCGGCGCAGGCGGCGGTCTGCATCGGCTCGCGCGCCTGCTGCCCGTGCGCCTTGCGGTCGGCCAGGTAATGCGCGGCGATCTTGTCCTGGGCACGGCACAGCTGGTAGGCCGCGACCTTGTCGGACCAGGCGGCGCGCGCTTTGGTCTCGGCGGCCTTGGCCTGCTGGGCTTCGGTCGGCGCGGGCAGCTTGGCCAGCGCGTCCGGGGCGAAGGCCGCGCAGGCGGCACCGGCTACGGCAATCAGCGTCAGGATGCGTGTCATGGTTCAGGATTCGTGCTGTGTCGTGGGGGACCGCTCGCCAGGCCTGCGTCAGGCTTCGCCGGGACTCTGCCGCGCCGGCCGGACAGCGGCGGCATCCGGGCTGGCCGAACGCTGGGCCGGGATCTTGCCGGATTTGATGTCGTCGTACCAGAGCTCGTGGTGCTCCTTGGCCCACGCCTCGTCGACCCAGCCATCGCGCATGGCGCGGTACGCGCCTTCCATGCCGATGGTGCCCATATAGATATGGCCGCACGCCATGGCAGTCATCAGCACGGCCGAGATCGCGTGGATCACGTTGGCGATCTGCATGGTGGCGCGGTAGTAGTCCATGCCGGGCACGATCATGTCGAGCACCCATCCCGAAGCCGACAGCACCAGGCCGAACACGAACACGCCCACCCAGAACCACATCTTCTCGCCGGCGTTGAAGCGCCCGCTCGGCACGTGCCTGCCCGAGGCCAGCCCGCCGAGGCTGGTGACCCAGCGGACGTCGTCGCGGCTGGGCAGGTTGTCCCGCAGGAACACCACGAAGGCGACGATCACCGACAGCGTGAAGATCGGCCCCACCACGTTGTGCAGGTTCTTCAGGATGTAGCTGAGCCAGCCGAACAGCATATGGCCCATCAGCGGCAGCAGGAAATGCTTGCCCAGCAGCATCACGATGCCCGACACCGCCAGCACCACGAAGGAAATCGCCATGGTCCAGTGCACGATGCGCTCGAGCGGGGTAAAGCGCTCGATCATGCGGCCGGTCTTGGGCGTGCGCAGCGGGATGGTGCCGCGCCACAGGAAGAAGCCGAGGATCGCCACCGGCACGATCAGCAGCAGCCAGCCGCCCCAGACCGTGATGACGCCGTTGCGGAACAGCCGCCACGACTGGCCGGTGCGCTGGATCAGCACCCCCGCTTCCTTGTCGGGCAGGCTGCTGTAGTGGCGCTCGTCGGAATTGACCTCGCGCCACATCGGCGCGTTGTTGCCGGGCTGCGTGACGCTGCGCTGCTGCTGCGACCTGGCCTCGGCGGCGATGTCGCGTGGCGGGATGTCGAAGATGTTCTGTGACGCAATGCCGGCCAGCGGCTGGGCCGGATGCGTGGCCGGGTTGTTGGCGTCGGCGCTGGCCGATGCGGTGGCCGGTCCGGTCGACGGCCCGGGCGCGGGTGCCGGGGCCTGTGCCACGGCATTGCCGGCCGCGGCCAGCGCCAGCGCGCCGGCAGTCAGCCAACCCCGCCAGCCACGCCAGCCTGCGGCGCGGCATCGATTGTGCGACGGCGTCATAGCCCCTCCTTCAGTTCCCGGCGGGCGGGAAGTCCACACGGCGGCGCGGTCATTGCACCCGGGTGTACTCGTTCTGCAACTGGTTGCGCTGGCGGATCTGGTTGTTCCAGCTGTTGCGGTCGCCCGCGGTCCAGCCCTTGGCCACGAACGGATCGTCCGGGGCGCCCTGGAAAGCCTGGGCGTCGGCCTTGCGGTGCGACGGGCCGATGGTCTGCGGCTTCTCGCCGCACGCGGCCAGCAGCACGCCGCACAGCGACACCAGTGCAACGACGCGGATGCGATTCATGACGCTTTCCCTCCTGCGGGTGCCGTGGCTGCCGGCGCGGTCGGCGCGGCGGGCACGGCTGGTGCCGGCGCGGGCTGCTGCGCCGGTGCCGCGGGCTGCGCGCCGGCCTGGGCATTGCCATAGGCGGTGCCCCAGCCGAACACGTCGCCGCCGGTGCCGCGCTTGATCACGCGGTTGCGCAGGATGTCGGCAATCACGTCGCCGTCGCCGCCCAGCAGCGCCTTGGTCGAGCACATCTCGGCGCACAGCGGCAGCTTGCCTTCGGCGAGCCGGTTGCGGCCGTATTTCTCGAACTCGGCTTCCGAGCCGTTTTTCTCCGGGCCGCCGGCGCAGAAGGTGCACTTGTCCATCTTGCCGCGCACTCCGAAGGTGCCGGTCGACGGAAACTGCGGCGCGCCGAACGGGCAGGCGTACGAGCAGTAGCCGCAGCCGATGCAGACGTCCTTGTCGTGCAGCACCACGCCATCCTCGGTGCGGTAGAAGCAGTCGACCGGGCAGACCGCCATGCAGGGCGCGTCCGAACAGTGCATGCAGGCCACCGAGATCGATTTCTCGGCGCCGACCATGCCGTCGTTGACCGTGACCACGCGGCGCCGGTTCACCCCCCAGGGCACCTCGTGCTCGTTCTTGCAGGCAGTGACGCAGCTGTTGCACTCGATGCAGCGCTCGGCGTCACAGATAAATTTCATGCGTGCCATGGTGTTCCTCTGCGCTTAGGCAAACCGCTCGATCTGGCAAATGGTGGTCTTGGTTTCCTGCATCATCGTCACCGAGTCATAGCCGTATGTGGTGGCGGTGTTGACCGCTTCGCCGCGCACCACCGGCATCGCGCCCTCGGGGTAGTAGTCCTTCAGGTCCTTGCCCTGCCACCAGCCCGAGAAGTGGAACGGGACAAAGGCGGTATCCGGCCCGACCCGCTCCGTGACCAGCGCGCGTACCTTCAGCCTGGCGCCGGTCGGCGTCTTGACCCAGCAGTAGTCGCCGTTGCGGATGCCGCGGTCGGACGCGGCGCGCGGATTGATCTCGACGAAGTTCTCCTGCTGCAGTTCCGCCAGCCACGGGTTGGAACGGGTTTCCTCGCCCCCGCCCTCGTACTCGACCAGCCGCCCCGAAGTCAGGATGATCGGGAACTTCTCGGCCACCTTGTTCTCGATGTTGCGCTGCTGCACCGACTTGTACAGCGTCGGCAGCCGCCAGAACGCCATCTTGTCGTCGTGGGTCGGGTACTTCGCGACCATGTCGGGACGGGTGGAGTACAGCGGCTCGCGGTGCTGCGGGATCGGGTCCGGGAAGTTCCATACCACTGCGCGCGCCTTGGCATTGCCGAACGGATGGCAGCCATGGTTCTTCATCACCACGCGCTGGATGCCGCCGGACAGGTCGGTCTTCCAGTTCTTGCCCTCGGCCTTGGCCTTCTCGGCATCGGTCAGGTCGTCCCACCAGCCCAGCTTCTTCAGCAGCACGTGGTCGAACTCGGGATAGCCGGTGGTGATCTCCGCGCCCAGCGAGAATGAACCATCCTCGGCCAGCAGGTTGACGCCGTCGCGCTCCACGCCGAAGTTGGCGCGGAAGTTGCCGCCGCCGTCCATCACGTGCTTGGTGGTGTCGTACAGGTTGGGCGAGCCCGGATGCTTGAGCTCCGGCGTGCCGTAGCACGGCCATGGCAGTCCGAAGTAGTCGCCGGTCAGGTCATAGCCGGTGACCGGGTCCTTGCCCGACTTGCAGCGCAGCGTCTTGACGTCGAACATCTGCATATTGCGCATGTGCGACTTCAGGCGTTCGGGCGACTGGCCGGTGTAGCCAATGGTCCAGTTGCTGGCGTTGATCTCGCGCAGGATCGATTCCGGCTCCGGCTCCATCCAGGTCCGGCCGGCCCGCTTGACCTCGATCATCTTGTAGTTCTTCGACAGCTCCTTGCCGAAGCCGAGCTTGTCGGCGAACGCCTGCATGATGGTGTGGTCGGGCATCGATTCGAACAGCGGCTCGATCACCTTCTCGCGCCATTGCAGCGAGCGGTTCGAGGCCGTGCACGAGCCCGAGGTCTCGAACTGCGTCGCCGCCGGCAGCAGGTACACCGCGCGGTTGGGGTTGACCTTGTCGCCCTCGGCCGGCGGCATGTTGGCCATGGCCGCGGTCGCCGACGGGTACGGGTCCACCACCACCAGCAGGTCGAGCTTGTCGAGCGCCTTCTTCATTTCCAGGCCGCGCGTCTGCGAGTTCGGGGCATGGCCCCAGAAGAACACGCCGCGTACGTTGTTGTCCTGGTCGATCAGCTCGTTCTTCTCGGTGACGATATCGATCCAGCGCGACACCGTGGTGCCGGACTTCTCCATCATCGCCTGCGACACGAACTGCTTCTTGATCCATTCGTAGTCCACGCCCCAGACCGCCGCGTAGTGCTTCCACGCGCCGGTGGCCAGGCCGTAGTAGCCCGGCAGCGAATCGGGGTTGGGGCCCACGTCGGTGGCGCCCTGCACGTTGTCGTGGCCGCGGAAGATGTTGGCGCCGCCGCCCGACACGCCGATATTGCCCAGCGCCAGCTGCACGATGCACGAGGCGCGCACCATCGCGTTGCCGATGGTGTGCTGGGTCTGGCCCATGCACCACACCAGCGTGCTGGGGCGGTTCTTGGCCATGGTCTCGGCCACCAGGTAGACCTGGGCCTCGGGCACGCCAGTGACCTCCTCGACCTTGTCGGGGGTCCACTTGGCCAGCACCTCTTCCTTGACCTTGTCCATGCCGTAGACACGGTCGTTCAGGTACTTCTGGTCTTCCCAGCCGTTCTTGAAGATGTGGTACAGCACGCCGAACAGGAAAGCGATATCGGTGCCCGAGCGGATCCGCACGTAATGGTGCGCCTTGGCCGCGGTGCGCGTGAAGCGCGGATCGACCACGATCACCTTGCAGCCGTTCTCCTTGGCATGCAGCAGGTGCAGCATCGACACCGGGTGCGCCTCGGCCGCGTTCGAACCGATATACAACGCAGCCTTCGAGTTCTGCATGTCGTTGTACGAGTTCGTCATCGCACCGTAGCCCCAGGTGTTGGCCACGCCCGCCACGGTAGTGGAGTGGCAGATGCGCGCCTGGTGGTCGGTATTGTTGGTGCCGAAGAACGACACCCACTTGCGCATCAGGTAGGACTGCTCGTTGCTGTGCTTGGAAGACCCGACGAAGAACATCGAGTCCGGGCCGCTCTGCTGGCGGATCTCCTTCATCTTTGCGGTGATCTCGTCGAGCGCCTGGTCCCAGCCGATGCGCTGGTATTTGCCGTTGACCAGCTTCATCGGGTACTTGAGCCGGTATTCGCCGTGGCCGTGCTCGCGCAGCGCCGCGCCCTTGGCACAGTGCGCGCCCATGTTGAGGGGCGAATCGAACACCGGCTCCTGGCGGATCCACACCCCGTTCTGCACCACTGCGTCGACCGCGCACCCAACCGAGCAGTGGCCGCACACGGTGCGCCTGACCACGATGCCGGTCTTGCCGTCGCCGGCGGCCTTCTTGTCGTCGGCGGCGTCGGCCTTGCGCAGCAGCGTCAGCTGCGCGGCCGCGAGGCCGGCGCCGACGCCGATGCCGGAGCGCTTGAGGAAGCTGCGGCGGTCCATGGTCGGCATGGCGCCGGCCAGGCTGGCCGCGAGTCGTTGGGAGAGCCGGCCGGAGCTTGCGCCGGCGGATTCGCGCCCGGAGTCGGATCGATGGCCGAGGCCATCAGCGAGGCGGGCGGATGCGCCCTGCGCCGCGCGTTTGCGGGTCAAGATCATGTCTCACCTCAGAAACGGACGATTGGTAGCGTCCGGTTGCGGGCGGCGCGCCAGACCACGCCGCCGTGGCAGTTACACCAGCGTGGTCCGGTAATACTTGCGGATGTGGTCGGAGACCCGGTAACCCTTGCTGTCCGATGGTGGATCGGTGGGTTCCGGCAGGGCTGCAGCCTGGCCCGGCATGGCGGGTGCGCGCGCGCTCAGCGCTGCCGCACCGGTGGCGGCGGCTACAACTCCGGCGCCCGCGAGAAACGTGCGGCGCGCGACCCTGGTTGGCTTTTCTCTCATGTGGGGGCTCCTCGGTTGTCAAACCCCGATGGTTGTGCCGTTATGCGTTGTTATGCATATTCTAGATTCAACTGGAAGGAAAGACCATGACAAGCACGGGTTTTTCCTTACCTTCTGCTCCAACTTGAGCTAAGAAACCTGCGGCTTGCGCCGCATCGGTTCCGCGCTCAGCTCATCTCGAGCGCCACCGCCTCGACCCCGGCGAAGGTGCCCAGCAGTCCGGCCACGCTGCGATAGAAGCGCGCCTGCGGATGCGCCGCCACCGCCTCGCACAAGGGCTCGATCCAGGGCTGCATATGCTTCGCATAGAAGCGCTGCTGCTCGCCCAGGTTGGACACCGACAGGTCGTCACCGGCCACCAGGAAGCGCATCACCTCGCACAGCGTGGCGATGTGGTCCTCGGTCTCGCTGACGCCTTCGTGGCGCTCCAGCCCGTAGCGGGCCAGGTCCTCGCGCAGTGCCACCAGCGGGCGCTCGTTGAGGAAGCCCGTCATATAGAACGAGCCGTAGAGGAACACGTCCTGGCGTCCCACGCCGACGAACAGCTGCCGGTACTCCTCCTCGGCCTCGGCCGCGGTGGTCTCGGATGCTGCGTCGCACAACGCATTCCACGCCTTGCCCAGCACGGTCTGCGCGTCTACGCCCACGGCCCGGTTGGCCGCGATGTGATGCAGCAAGGCCGCGTCCGGCGCGCGGTAGAACAGCGTCGCCAGCAGCCCGTACAGGTCGGCGCGGGCAGTGTCTTCGCTGTCCGCGGGATCGGCGGGCGGTGCGGCGGTGAGCTGGATCGGCTGGAAATCTGTCATGTCGTGATGAATTGTGCCCGGTGGCCCGGGCCGGGTCTCAGCGCAGGGTGGCGCCGGTGACGGCGCCGGGGTCGCGTTCCATCATGTCCACCACGCGGCAGTCGGGGCACATCCTGAGCCGCTCCGCGGCGGCGCCGGCAAAGGCCGGATGGCCGGCCAGGCGCACCAGCATCGACTCGACCATCTGCGCCGTGCCGAACGGCTTGGCGCAGCGCACGCAATGGAACGGCTGGGCCTCGTTGAGCGTGACCGGGCGCCGGGCCGCGTCGCCTGCCAGCAGGCGTGGCACCAGGGTCACGGCGTCCTCCGGGCAGGTCTTCTGGCACAGCCCGCACTGCACGCAGTTGCGCTCGATAAAGCTGAGCACCGGGCGCTCGGGGTTGTCGCGCAGCGCCTGCGACGGGCACGCGCCGACGCACGCCAGGCACAAGGTGCACTTGCCGGTATCGACGGCGATGGCGCCGATGGGCGCGCCCGCCGGCAGTGGCACGCTCTGCGCCGGCGACGGCGCATGGCGCACCAGGTGGTCCAGCGTGAAGTCGAGCAGCTCGCGCTTGGCCGCGACCGGGCCGAAGGTCGCGGGCGGCAGCGCGTTGCGCGCCGGACGCAGCGCCGCGAGGCCGGCATCGAGCGCTTCGGTGTTGGCGGCCTCGACCAGCGACAGCGCCTCGTCGTCATAACCCAGGCCCGACAGCAGCGCGCGCCCGACCGCCATCTGCTCAAGCAGCGCGGTGCGGTATTGCGGGGCCTCGTCGCCGGTCAGCAGCACGGCGACGCGGCTGGCGCCCCAGCACAGCGCGGCCAGCCACAGCTCCAGCCCCACCGAGGCCGGATGGAACAGCGACAGCGGCATGACCTGCGCGGGCACACCCTGCGCCTTGCCGCCGCGGGCGGCGCGGCCCAGTGCCAGCAGCGCGGGCGTGCCGGATTCCTCGCCGTGCAGCAGCACCACCGGATCGCGTGCGCCGGCTTGCCGGTAGGTGGACAGCAGCGTGCGCAGCCGCGCGCCGGTAGTCTCGGGGCCGGGGTAACCGTAGCTGATGGCACCGCTGGGGCAGACCGTGGTGCAGGCGCCGCAGCCCATGCACAGGTTGGGCGTGACCTCGATGCGGCCCTTGCCGTCATGCCAGCGCGAGGTGATGGCCTGGGTCGAGCAGATATCGATGCAGGCGGTGCAGCCGGTGGTCTGGTTGCGGCCGTGCGCGCACAGGCTTTCCTTGTAGCGGAAGAACTTGGGCTTCTCGAACTCGCCCACCAGCCCGGCCAGCGCCAGCGCCTGGGCCTGCTGCCGCGCGGGATCGGCGCCCGCATGCAGGTAGCCCTGCGGCGGCTGGTGCATGGTGAAGGCGGGCGTGTCGCACAGGTCGAAGACCAGGTCGAAGCGGCCCGTGCCGGTGCCCTGCGGGCGGTCGAAGTCGATCGCCGCGGCGGCGCCGCAGGCGCGCACGCAGTCGCGATGCGCGCGGCAGCGCGACAGGTCGATCTGGTAGCTGAAGTCGATCGCGCCCTCGGGACAGGCATCGATGCAGGCATTGCAGCGCGTGCACAGGTCCAGGTCGATCGGGTTGCTGCGGCCCGCGCCGGTTTCCCAGCTGGCCTCGAAGGCGCCGAGCCAGCCGGTCAGCGCGGCCAACTGGCCGCTGTGGACCGGATATGCGCGCGCGGCGGGCTGCGCGGCGGTGCCGTCGCGCGGGTCGCCGCCGGTCAGCAGCACCGTGACTTCGAGCTGCATTGCCGCCAGCCGCTCGGCCCAAGGCAGCGCGCGCGCGGCCGGCCCCAGCACCAGCACCGCGCCGTCGCTGCGGTAGTCCACCACCGGCACCGGTTCGGGTTCGGGCAGCGCCGCCACTGCCAGCAGCGCGGCGATCTTGGCATTGGCGGTCCTGGGGTCGCGCCGAGCACCCTGTGACCAGCCGCCGGTTTCGCGGATATTGACGAAGCGCACCGGCGCGGTCACCACCGCCTGGCCATCGCGGCCCTGCGCGGCTTGCGCGGCCACCTCGGTAAAGAGCTGGCGCTCCTGGGTGCAGGCGACGATCACGTCGTCGGTGCCGTCCAGCGCGGCGGTGAAGTCACCGATTTCGCGCCGGCACAGCAGTCGATGGACCTTGAGCGGTCCCTGGCTGGCGTCGCGGGTTGCGTCGGACAATGCCGCCCCGTCCAGCGGCATGGTGTCGTTGCAATTGCAGATCAGCGTCGGCATGGCGAGTGCGGCTGACCGGTCCGGACGTCCCTTCTTGGCGGGGGTCTGCGGGCCGGCGGATTGTGGGGATGCCTATTGTAGGCTGCGCTGCCCCCTGGGGCTACGCGCGATTATGCGGATCTTGCCGCGGGTCTTGCTGGCCCTGTTGTTCGCTTTGACCGGCGTGAGGCGGCGGCGTTTCGGTGCCTGCCGGCGCATCGGCCTGCACCAGCGGCGCGTCGGCGGCCTCGCCTGGTGCCGGACCCGCCGGATGCGGTTCCTGCTCCGCTTCCGTTTGCGCAGCCGGCGGTACCTGTTCCGGCTGCGACAGCCGGGCCGCGGCTTCGGCCGCGGCGCGTTCTTCGTCGGTCGGCTCGAACAGGCCCAGCGTCTCCGCCTGGCGCAGCTGGCGCAGGATCTCGGGCGGGATCGGGTCGGGCTTGCTGTAGTCGTCGATATAGATGTCGAGCCCGTCCATCACATTGAAGTGCGGATCGGCAAACAGTGTCTTCAGCGCGGCCCGCTTGACCGATTCGTCCACGCCGCGCGCAACGAAGCGGGCGATCTCGTCACCGGGCCGCAGCGCCGCGACATCGGCCAGCGTCGGCGGCGGGCTCTGCGGCGCCTCGGGGGCGGCGTCGACGGTGGCCGGGACTGCCTCGGCCTCGGGCTGCGGGGGCAGCGGCGGTTCGGCGGGAACAGCCACGCCCTCGCGCACCGCGGCCTTGCGGCGCGACCAACGCGACAGGAAGGACGATTCGCTCATGGGCAGGGGCCGCTTCTCGATGGTGTCAGGGATCAGTAGCGGGCGCGCTGGTCGGGCGCCTTGAAGGACTCGGGCCGGCGCCGCTGCTTGGGCTCGGGCCGGTAATGTTCGTTGACGTAGGCCTGCAGCCAGTCGCGCTGCTCCGGCGCGAGCGGCACGTTCTCGACGGTCTCGCCGGCATCCAGCCAGCGCCCGGCCTCGTTGTACGACAGCGCCACGGTGACCGGCACCGGGTGCGCATCATCTGCGTCGCCCCTGCCTTCATCCTCGGGCATGCGCCACAGCACGAACCAGCACGGCGTGGCCGAGCTCAGGTTCAGGTAATAGCCCTCGCCCTGGTCGCGGAACAACTCCACCTCGTAGCCCGGGTACAGCCAGCGCGCGCCGTGGGCATCGTGCTCAAGGCATACCGGCTGCGTGCCGAACTCGCCCAGGTCGGGCAGCACCGCGTCCAGCTGCCATTTCCAGGGTTGCCAGCGATTCGCCAGCGCCACCTTGCGCATCACCACGGCCATGGTGACGGCGGGGCGGGCGCCGGGCGGCGGCAGGGTGACGGTGGGCTGGCTGTCCATGGCGGCAGGCGGGGATCAGGTGTTCTGCACGACGATGCTGGGGAACTTGCTGGTCATGTCGCGCGCCTTGTCGGCGACCTTGATCGCCACCTTGCGCGCGATGGCACGGTACATCTCGGCCACCGGGCTGTCGGGTTCGGCAACCACGGTCGGGCGGCCGGAATCGGCCTGCTCGCGGATGCTCAGGTTCAGCGGCAGGCTGCCGAGCAGGTCCACGCCGTAGTCGGCGCACATCTTTTCGCCGCCGCCGTGGCCGAAGATATGCTCGACATGGCCGCAGTTCGGGCAGCAATAGACCGCCATGTTCTCGACGATGCCCAGGATGGGGATGCCCACCTTCTCGAACATCTTCAGGCCCTTCTTGGCGTCGAGCAGCGCGATGTCCTGCGGCGTGGTCACGATCACCGCGCCGGTGACCGGCACCTTCTGCGACAGCGTCAGCTGCACGTCGCCGGTGCCCGGCGGCATGTCGACGATCAGGTAATCGAGGTCGCGCCAGTTGGTCTGGCGCAGCAGCTGCTCCAGCGCCGAGGTCACCATCGGGCCGCGCCACACCATGGGATTGTCCTGCTCGATCAGGAAGCCGATCGAGTTGGCCTGCAGGCCGTGGCCCTCCAGCGGCTCCATGGTCTGGCCGTCGGCGGACTCCGGGCGCCCGTCGATGCCCAGCATCATCGGCAGGCTGGGGCCGTAGATGTCAGCGTCGAGCATGCCCACGCGCGCGCCTTCGGCCGCCAGCGCCAGCGCCAGGTTCACGGCCGTGGTCGACTTGCCCACCCCGCCCTTGCCCGACGCCACCGCAATCACGTTCTTCACGCCCGGCAGCAGCTTGACGCCGCGCTGCACCGCGTGGGCGACGATCTTCATGCTCACGGCCACGCTGACATTGGTCACGCCCGGCAACTGCCGGACCGCGGCCACCACCAGCTTGCGGATCGGGTCGAACTGGCTCTTGGCGGGGTAGCCGAGCTCCACCTCCAGCGATACCTCGCCGCCATCGATGCGGATGTTCCGGGCAGAACGGGTGGACACCAGGTCCTTGCCCGTATTGGGGTCGATGACGGTGCGCAGGGCTTCGGTAACCTGCTCAGTGCTGAGGCTCAAGACAAACTCCGCTTGGTATGTGGGGAACGGGCGCATGATGGCCTGCGCCTAATGTATCAAAGTATGCAGCACCGGCCATGAACGCCGGAAGCCCGCGTGCAATCCCCTCTGTCGGGTGGGGGATTACAGACAATTACAAATCTCACAAGCTTGCACTTGTGCGCGCGCCGCCATATCCATATTGTAGTGCGGTTGGACGGCCCGGCACGTCGACACCGCAAGCGGTGCCGCGCCCGGCCGGGCCGACGCGCACAATGGGTTACCTGCCGCTTGCCTTGGCGTTAACATCGCCACGCGGTACCAAGAACATTTACGGGAACATCAGAAGGAGAAAGCATGAAGATCAAGCTCGTTACCGTTTCGCTCGCCGCCGCCACGCTGCTGGCCGCTGGCTGCGCCACCGAACAGCAAACCCACACGGCGGTGGGTACCGGCGTCGGCGCCGCGGTCGGCGCGGGGCTTGGCAACCTGATCGGCGGCAACACCACCGGCACGCTGGTAGGCGCGGCCGTCGGCGGCGCCATCGGCGGCGCGACCGGCTACAACTGGAACGCGATCCGCGGCAAGCTCAACAAGGACACCGCCGGCACGGGCACCCAGATCACCGAGCAGCCGGACGGTTCGCTGAAGGTCAACATCCCCAGCCAGGTCACCTTCGACACCGACAGCGCCACCATCAAGCCGTCGTTCCGCTCGGTGCTCGACCAGGTCGCGCAGACCCTGGGCCAGCACCAGGACGTCAGCGCCAACGTGGTGGGCCATACCGACAGCACGGGTAATCCGAACTACAACATGCAGCTGTCGCAGCGCCGCGCCCAGAGCGTGGCGGGCTATCTGGGTGAACGCGGCGTCGCACGCAACCGGCTCAGCGCCGAAGGCCGCGGCCAGAGCCAGCCGGTCGCGGACAACGCGACCGAGGCCGGACGGGCACAAAATCGCCGCGTCGAAATTTTTTTGAAACCAATTCAAGGGTGACCCTGTCATAGAAACAGGTGCCGCTTGCCACCGTTGCTGGCTCGCGATGGGTGGCTGACCTCCCGGGCGGTACCTGATTTCTCCTCCTTTTCCGTTGTGGAAAGCTGCGCCGGCTCTGACCGGCGCTTTTTTTTGCCCGAACGGATCCGGCGGCGCGCCCATTCCGCGATGCGGAACCGCCGCGCGGTGGCCGGCCAGTTGTTAAAATAGCCCCTTCCCGGCACGCGCCCGCCCCTCCCTGGCTGGCGCCCGTCCCCGTCGATTTCCCCGCTCCTGACCGGCCCCTGTTTATGACCGCACGTCGCATCCTCGTCACATCCGCCCTGCCCTACGCCAACGGCCAGATCCATATCGGCCACCTGGTGGAGTACATCCAGACCGATATCTGGGTGCGGTTCCAGCGCATGATGGGCAACGAGGTCTACTACGTCGGCGCCGACGACACCCACGGCACCCCGGTCATGCTGCGTGCCGAGAAGGAAGGCATCACCCCGAAGCAGCTGATCGACCGCGTCTGGACCGAGCACAAGCGCGACTTCGACAGCTTCCTGGTGTCCTTCGACAACTACTACAGCACCGACGCCGAAGAAAACCGCGAGCTGTGCGAAAAGATCTACCTCGCCCTCAAGGCCGAGGACCTGATCGCCGAGCGCGAGGTCGAGCAGTTCTACGACCCGGTCAAGAACATGTTCCTGCCCGACCGCTTCATCAAGGGCGAGTGCCCGAAGTGCGGCGCCAAGGACCAGTACGGCGATTCCTGCGAGGTATGCGGCACCACCTACGTGCCGACCGACCTGAAGAATCCCTACTCGGTGGTGTCGGGCGCCACCCCCGTGCGCAAGTCGTCGGCCCACTACTTCTTCAGGCTGTCCGATCCGCGCTGCGAAAGCTTCCTGCGCGAGTGGGTAGCCGACCTGGCGCAGCCCGAAGCCGCCAACAAGATGCAGGAATGGCTGGGCGCCGAGGGCGAGGCCTCGACCTTGTCCGACTGGGACATCTCGCGCGATGCGCCCTACTTCGGCTTCGAGATCCCGGGCGCGCCGGGGAAGTACTTCTACGTGTGGCTGGACGCGCCCATCGGCTACTACGCCAGCTTCAAGAACCTGGCGCAGCAGCGCGGCATCGATTTCGACGCCTGGGTCGGCCCGCACTCGACCGCCGAGCAGTACCACTTCATCGGCAAGGACATCCTGTACTTCCACACGCTGTTCTGGCCGGCGATGCTGCGCTTCTCGGGCTACCGCACCCCGACCAATGTCTTTGCCCACGGCTTCCTGACCGTCGACGGCGCCAAGATGAGCAAGTCGCGCGGCACCTTCATCACCGCGCAGAGCTATATCGACACCGGCATGAACCCGGAATGGCTGCGCTACTACTTCGCCGCCAAGCTCAACGCCAGCATGGAAGACCTCGACCTGAACCTCGACGACTTCATCGCGCGCGTGAACAGCGACCTGATCGGCAAGTACGTCAACATCGCCAGCCGCGCCGCGGGCTTCCTGGTCAAGCGCTTCGACGGCAAGGTCGATGAGGCCGCGCTGGCCCATCCGCTGCTGGAGCAGCTGCGCCAGGCCGCGCCCCAGGTGGCGCACCTGTATGAAAGCCGCGAGTACAGCAAGGCGCTGCGTCTGGTGATGGAGCTGACCGATGCCGTCAACGCCTTCGTCGACACCGAGAAACCGTGGGAGCTGGCCAAGGACGACAGCAAGCGCGCCGCGCTGCATGCGGCGTGCTCGGTCTCGCTGGAGGCGTTCCGCCTGCTGACCATCTACCTGAAGCCGGTGGTGCCCAACGTGGCCGCGGGCGTGGAGCGTTTCCTCAACGTCGCGCCGCTGGACTGGCGCGCGATCGACCAGCAGCTGTCGGCCGCCAGCCCGGTGCAGCCCTACCAGCACCTGATGACGCGCGTCGATGCCAAGCAGGTCGACGCGCTGCTAGCCGCCAATCGCGAATCGCTGCAGGCGACCGCGGCGCCGGCCGCCAACGCAAACGCCAACGCAGCCGCAATCGAGCCGATCGCCGACACCATCACCATCGACGACTTCGCCAGGATCGACCTGCGCGTGGCGAAAATCGTCGAATGCCAGAAGGTGGAAGGCTCGAACAAGCTGCTGCAGCTGACGCTGGACCTGGGCGAAGGCCGCACCCGCAATGTGTTCTCCGGCATCCAGTCGGCCTACACGCCCGAGCAGCTGGTGGGCAAGCTGACCGTGGTGGTGGCGAACCTGGCGCCGCGCAAGATGAAGTTCGGCGTCTCCGAAGGCATGGTGCTGGCGGCCTCGGCCGCGGATGAAAAGGCCACGCCCGGCCTGTACATCCTGGAGCCGCACAGCGGCGCGGTGCCGGGCATGCGCATCGGCTGATCGTCCGGTATCGCTG
The DNA here is from genome assembly GCF_041726985.1 of Cupriavidus nantongensis. Lineage (GTDB taxonomy): Bacteria > Pseudomonadota > Gammaproteobacteria > Burkholderiales > Burkholderiaceae > Cupriavidus > Cupriavidus nantongensis_A. The sequence goes on from NZ_CP168303.1 coordinate 2,636,759, forward strand.
TTCCCTCTTCCGACACGCGGGAGAGGGTTGCATCCCGCGGCACGCTCGTGACGCGGTTTCCTTCGGCGGCGCATCGCCGCCCCGCCCCCGGGGCGCGACATCTCGCCCGCCACAGCCGCCTGAATTCTGCAATGCAGAACAAAACAGCGGCAAATCCCCTCCCTCTCCCCGGCTCTATGCACACGCGGCATGTCATACATGGTTCCGGCGCATCGCGCTTGTGACCCCCTGGCTGGCCGCGTAGATTCCACCTCGCAGAATCACAAACCACAAAAACAAGAAGCCGGCAGCGCGGACCGCTTGCGCACTCGCGTGCCGCCGCTTCGCATGGAAGGGGACATTTGTGAAGAAGCTATTGATCGCCAATCGCGGCGAGATCGCGTTGCGCGTGCAGCGCGCCGCCCGCGATCTCGGCATCGCCACCGTGGCCATCTATGCCACCGACGACGCCAACAGCCGGCACCGCCTGCTCGCCGACGAAGCCGTCGCGCTGCAGGGCGAAGGTGCGGCGGCCTATCTCGACATCGACGCCATCCTCGCCGCGGCGCGGGCCACCGGCTGCGATGCCATCCACCCCGGCTACGGTTTTCTCAGCGAGCGCGCCGATTTCGCCAGCGCCTGCGCGGCGGCGCAGATCGTCTTTGTCGGGCCCGAGCCTGAACACCTGGCCCTGTTCGGCGACAAGGGCCGCGCGCTGGCGCTGGCCGCCCGCTGCGGCGTGCCGGTGATGCCCGCCACGCCGGGCGGCGCCACGCTCGATGCGGTGACGGCGTTCTTCGACGAGCAGGACGGCGCCGGCGTGGTGCTGAAGGCCGTGGGCGGCGGTGGCGGGCGCGGCATGCGCGTGGTGCGCGAGCGCGACGCCCTGCCCGAAGCCTATGCGCGCTGCCGCTCCGAGGCCCGCTCGGCGTTCGGCATCGACGCCCTCTACGCCGAGCGGCTGGTGGCCCGCGCGCGCCATATCGAAGTGCAGATCGCCGGCGACGGCGACAGCGTGATCGCGCTGGGCGAGCGCGACTGCACGCTGCAGCGCCGCTTCCAGAAGGTGGTGGAGATCGCGCCCAGCCCAGCGCTCGATGCCGCGCTGCGCCAGCGCATCGTCGACGCCGCCTGCACGCTGGCGCGCGAGGCGCGCTACCGCAGCCTGGGCACGTTCGAGTTCCTGGTCGAAGAGCCCGAGCATGGCGCCAGCCGCGATGGCGCGGCCCTGCCCTTCGTCTTTATCGAAGCCAATCCGCGCCTGCAAGTGGAGCACACCGTCACCGAGCAGGTCACCGGGATCGACCTGGTGGCGGTCCAGCTGGGACTGGCCCAGGGCCGGCGCCTGCCCGACCTGGGGCTGGATCCGCGGCACCCGCCGCGCGTGCGCGGCTATGCGATCCAGGTGCGCGTCAATGCCGAAGCCACCGATGCGCAGGGGCTGGCGCGGCCGGCGCAGGGCCGGCTGGAGCGCTTCGATCCGCCCACCGGACCGGACGTGCGCGTCGACACGCATGGCTATACCGGCTATGCCCCGTCCGCGCATTACGACACGCTGCTGGCCAAGCTGATCGTGACCTCGGCCAGCGATCATTTCGCCGACGCGGTCCGGCGCCTGCAGCGCGCGCTGGCCGAATTCAATATCGCCGGCATCGCCACCAACCTTGACCTGCTGCGGGCGCTGGCCGAGCGCGATGACTTTGCCAGCCAGCAGGTGCATACCCGCTATCTGGAGACGGCCCTGCCCGCGCTGCTGGAACGCGCCGCGCAGATCGGCGCGCAGCACGCGGCCAGGCACGCGCTGGCGGGCGCGGCCGTGGCACCGGTGGCGGCCACGTCGAGCAGCGCCAGCTTCGAAGAGCAGCTGGGCGAAGGCCTGTGCGCGGTGCGCGCGCCGATGAACGGCCGCGTGATCGAGCTGGCGCGCGAGAACGACGTGGTAAAGGCCGGCCAGACCGTGGCGGTGCTCGATGCGATGAAGATGGAACATGCCATCGTGGCCGAGCAGCCGGGACGCGTGATCGACCTGCGCACCGCATCCGGCGAACAGGTGGCCGAAGGCCAGGTGATGCTGGTGCTGGAGCCCGCCGACGCCGGCGCGCATGCCGGCGTCGACGCCGAACGCGCCGACCCCGCGGCGATCCGACCCGACCTGCAGCGCGTGCTCGATCGCCATGCCTTCCTGTACGACGCAGCCCGCCCCGACGCGGTGGCACGCCGCCATGCGCGCGGCCAGCGCACCGCGCGCGAGAACGTCGATGACCTGTGCGATGCCGGCAGCTTCCGCGAATATGGCGGCCTGGCGCTGGCGGCGCAGGCGAGCCGGCGCAGCGAGGCCGACCTGATCGCCAATACCCCCGCAGACGGGCTGATCACCGGCACCGGCACAGTCAACGGCAGCGTGTTTGCGCCAGAACGCGCACGCTGCGCGGTACTGGCCTACGACGCCACGGTGCTGGCCGGCACCCAGGGCAAGCGCAACCACACCAAGACCGACCGCATCCTGGAGGTGGCGCTGCGCAACCGCCTGCCCACGGTGATCTTTGCCGAGGGCGGTGGCGGGCGCCCGGGCGATGTCGACTTCCCCACCGTGGCCGGCCTGTACCAGCCGTCGTTCGGCGCCTTCGCCGAGCTGAGCGGCGAGGTGCCGGTGGTCGGCATCGCGTCGGGGCGCTGTTTCGCCGGCAATGCCGCGCTGCTGGGCTGCTGCGACCTGATCGTCGCCACGCGCAACGCCAATATCGGCATGGCCGGCCCAGCCATGATCGAAGGCGGCGGCCTCGGCGTGTTCCGGCCCGAGGACATCGGCCCGGCCGCGGTGCAGTACCACAACGGCGTGGCCGACCTGCTGGTCGACGACGAAGCCGCGGCCGTGGCCGCAGCGAAGCACTACCTGTCGATGTTCCAGGGCCGCATCGAAGCATGGCAGGCGCCCGAGCCGCTGGCGCTGCGCCACGTGGTTCCCGAAAACCGCCTGCGCGTGTACGACACCCGTGCCGCCATCGACGGGCTGGCCGACGTCGGCAGCGTGCTGGAGCTGCGCGCCGGCTTCGGCACCGGCATCCACACCGCGCTGGCGCGCATCGAAGGCCGGCCGGTGGGCATCCTCGCCAACAATCCGCGCCACCTCGGCGGCGCCATCGACGCCGACGCCGCCGACAAGGCCGCGCGCTTCATGCAGGTGTGCAACGCGCACGGGCTGCCGATCGTGTCGCTGATCGACACGCCGGGCTTCATGGTCGGCCCCGAGGTCGAGGCCCGGGCCCAGGTGCGCCACGTGTCGCGCATGTTCGTGATCGGCGCCAAGCTGCGCGTGCCGTTCCTGGCGGTGGTGCTGCGCAAGGGCTATGGGCTGGGCGCGATGGCGATGGCCGCGGGCGGCTTCCGCGCGCCCAGCTTCACGGTGTCGTGGCCGACCGGTGAGTTCGGCGGCATGGGGCTGGAGGGCGCGGTCCGGCTCGGCTTCCGCAAGGAGCTGGAGGCGCTGCCGGCGGGGCCGCAGCGCGATGCGCTGTACCAGCAGCTGGTGGCGCAGATGTACGAACGCGGCCATGCCATCAACGCCGCGGCGGCGCTGGAGCTCGATGCCGTGATCGATCCGGCCGCGACGCGGCAGTGGCTGGTCAGCGGCCTCGACGCGGGCGAGGCCGACCCGCACCGATCGCACCGACCGGTACGGCCCTTCGTCGACGCCTGGTAGGCGCGGCGGCGGACCCCACCAAGCGGACCACACCAGAGCGACAGCAAGAGGAGACAGCAGATGGACGAACAGGCGTTCTTCGCGGACCTGGAAGCCCGGCATCGCAAGATCTGGCCCGCCGGCCTGCCCGACGCACCGGTCCACCCCCACGGCGAGGCCCCGCTGGGGGACTACCTGCGTGCATGGGCGCGCAAGCGCCCGCAGCATGCGGCGCTGGTCTGGTACGGCACCACCGTCACCTATGCCGAACTCGACGACCTGTCCGAGCGCTGCGCCGCGCTGCTCAAGGGCCGCGGCGTCGGCGCCGGCGACCGGGTCGCGGTGATGATGGGCAACTGCCCGCAGTTCCACGTGGTGTTCTACGCCATCCTGAAGCTGGGCGCGGTGTACGTGCCGGTCAATCCGCTGTTCAAGGAACAGGAGCTGGTGTACGAGCTGAACGATGCCGGCGCCACCACCATCATCGTGCAGGACCAGCTCGCGCCGCTGCTGATGTCGGTGCGCGCGCAGACCGCGCTGCAGGCGGTCTACACCACCAGCGCCGGTGCCATGCTGCCGGCGCAGCCCGATCTGCCGCTGCCGGCCGGGCTGGATGCGCCCGCGCTGGCCGTCGATGGCGCCATCGACCTGCTGCAGGCGCTGCGCGAGACCGCCCCGGTGGCGCTGCCGCCGGTCGACCTGGACGCGCTGGCCGCGCTCAACTACACCGGCGGCACCACCGGCCTGCCCAAGGGCTGCATGCACACGCAGCGCGACATGCTGTACACCGCCGCGGCCTCGTATGCGCTGACCGGCGGCGTCGACGCGGCACGGCTGGCCGAGGGCTCGGACGACGTGATGCTGAACTTCCTGCCGATGTTCTGGATCGCGGGCGAGAACCTGGGCCTGATCTACCCGATCTTCAGCGGTGCAACCGTCGTGCTGCTGGCGCGCTGGGACCCGGTCGCGGTGATGGCCGCGATCGAGCGCTACCGCGTCAACCGCACCTTCGTCGTGGTCGACAACGCGGTCGAGCTGATGAACCACCCCGAGTGCGGCCGCTACGACCTGCGCTCGCTGCAGCATACACGCGCCGCCTCGTTCATCCGCAAGATCACGCCCGACATCCGCCAGCGCTGGCGCGCGCTGACCGGCAGCATCATTGCCGAAGGCGCGTGGGGCATGACCGAGACCCATACCAGCGACACCTTCACCACCGGCATGCAGGACGACGACATGGACCTGCGCGGCCGCCCGGTATTCGTCGGGCTGCCGGTGCCGGGCACGCGCATCAAGATTTGCGACTTCGACACCGGCGCGGTGCTGCCGGTCGGGGAAGAAGGCGAGATCGTGGTCAGCACGCCGTCGCTGTTCAAGGGCTACTGGGGCCGTCCCGACGTCGACGCCGAGGTGTTCCACGACGGCTGGTTCCGCACCGGCGATATCGGCGCGTATGACGAGGCCGGCTACCTGCATTTCCTTGGGCGGCGCAAGGAGATGCTGAAGGTGCGCGGCATGAGCGTGTTCCCGTCCGAGCTGGAGGTGCTGCTGTCGCGCCACCCGGCGGTGCTGGGCTCGGCCGTGGTGGGCCGTCCGGACCCGGACAAGGGCCAGGTGCCGGTGGCCTTTATCCGCCTGCGCCCCGAGCATGCCGACGGCACCAGCGCGGACGCGTTGCATGCCTGGTGCCGCGAGCAGATGGCGGTCTACAAGGTGCCCGAGATCCGCATCCTGCCCGAGTTTCCGCTGACTGCCACCGGCAAGGTGCGCAAGGTGGAACTGCAGGCGCTGCTGGACACCGAGGGCGGCGGCTGAGCGCAGGTCGGGCCGCACGCAGGCCCGACCGCATCACCGCACGGCGGAGATGCCACCCGCAGCCGGCTTGCCCGGCGCAACCATGGAGTCATCGGCCATGCACGATCGATCCACCGGCACCACCAGGGAAGACCGCCACTTCGTCACCGCGCTGGCGCGCGGGCTGGAGGTGCTGGCGTGCTTCCGCACCAGCGACCGCGCGCTGGGCAACCAGGAAATCGCGCGGCGCTGCCAGCTGCCCAAGTCCACGGTCTCGCGCCTGACCTCGACCCTGACCCGGCTGGGCTACCTGGCGCGCGTTGAAGGCAGCCAGCAGTACAGCCTCGGCACGGCCTGCCTGCGGCTGGGCAGCGCCATGCTGTCGCGGCTGGATATCCGCAAGGTGGCGCGCCCGCTGATGCAGGAGCTGGCGGATTTCTCCGGCGGCGAGGTGTCGCTGGGCACGCGCGACCGCTTCTCGATGATCTATGTCGAGCACTGCCGCAGCAGCGCCGCGATTGCGCTGACCCTCGATACCGGCTCGCGCATTCCGGTGGCGACCTCGGCAATCGGCCGCGCCTGGCTGGCGGTGGCGGCCGACGCCGAGCGGCAAGCCTTCATCGAGCAGGTGCGCGATGTCGACGACGTGGCCTGGCCGCGGCTGCGTCGCGGCATCGAGCAGGCGCTGGCCGATCACCGCGAGCTCGGCGTGACCTGCTCGATGGGCGAGTGGCAGGCCGATGTCAACGGCATCGCGCGCGGCTTCGAGCCCGGCCAGGGCATGCCGCCGATGGCACTCAACGTGGGCGGACCGTCGTTCCGGCTGTCGCCGTCGTTCCTGCTGCAGGAAGTGCGGCCGCGTCTGCTCGAGGTGGTGCGCCAACTCGAGAGCAGCTTCCCGCGCTGAGCGCGCCCGTTGTTCACACCCACAGCGCCGCCACGAGACGGCGCAACAGGAGGAGCACCATGCAAGTGAAGAAACCGTCCGACGCCACCCGCCACCGACTGCTGGCCGGCCTGGTCGCCGCGGCCATCATGCCGGTCGCGCAAGCGGCGCCCGCGCCCGCCACCGGCAGCCTTACCGTCGCCTTCGGCGCGGAGTCGACCACGCTCGACCCGGTCAAGATCTCGGCCGGCGTCGACCATTATTTCGTCGGCCAGATCTTCGAGATGCTGGTGCGCCGCAACGCCGCGCTCAAGGACGAGAACTGGCTGGCGGAAAGCTGGAAGCTCGATACCGGCAAGGACGGCAAGCCGGTGCTCGACGTGCAGCTGCGCAAGGGCGTGCGCTTCCATAACGGGGACCCGCTGACGTCCGAGGACCTGGAGTTCTCGTGGCAGCGCCAGCGCGATCCCAAGAGCAGCTTTTTCTCGCACTATGTGTCATCGGTCGAGCGCTTCGAGATCGTCGATGCGCATCGCTTCAAGCTGCATTTCAAGCAGCCCGACGCACAGTTCATCGTCGGCAACATGCAGCTGTGGGCCATGCCCAAGAAATACATCCAGAAGGTCGGCGAGGAAGAGTTCGCCCGCAAGCCGGTGGGCACCGGGCCATGGAAGTTCGTCTCGCGCACGGTCAAGGACGAGCTCAGGCTGGAAGCCTTCGACGGCTACTGGAACAAGGACAAGCGCCCCGGCATCAAGGAACTGACGATCAAGGTGATTCCCGAGGACCTGACCCGGGTGGCCGCGTTCAAGACCGGCAAGGTGGACTTCATCGACAACGTGCCGCCGTCGATGGTGGAGGAGTTCAGGAAGATGCCGGGCGTGAAGACCGTCACGCTGGTCAGCGGCAACAACCTGTTCCTGAACTTCAACACGCAGATGCCGAAGTCGCCGTTCAATGACGTGCGCGTGCGCCAGGCCGCGGCGCATGCCATCGATGTCGACGCCATCATCAAGCGGGTGCTGTTCGGCCAGGGCGAGCGCTACGCGCAGGTGGGCAAGGGCTCCAACGGCTACGATGCCGCGCTCAAGCCCTATGCGTTCGACCAGAAGCGCGCGCGCGAACTGCTGCGTCAGGCGGGCTATGCCAATGGCTTCGACACCCCCTGCTACAACCTGACCACGCCGCGCGAGCCCGGCGTGAAGGAAGTGGGCGAAGCCATGTACGCCTACCTGAGCGCCGTCGGCATCCGCTGCCAGGTGCGCAACCTGGAGTACGGCGCATGGATCAGCCTGGGCAAGCGCGGCCGTTCCGGCCCGCCCGAGATGGACGGCGTGCTGAGCTGGATGTGGTCGCAGGGCCTGCCCGGCGATCCCGGCCTGGCGTGGTCGGGCCACCTGCACAGCTACCAGGCCGGCGGCGGCTGGGGCACGTACTCGTACACCAGCGACCCCGAGGTCGACGCGCTGCTGGAGAAGCAGCGCCAGACCATGGACCCCGCCGCGCGCACCGCACTGCTGCAGCAGATCGCCCGCCTGAAGCACGAGCGCGTGCTGGGCGGGCTGCCCACCTACCGCCCGCTGGTGACCTTTGCCTGGCGCGACAACAAGATCGACTACGTGCCCTGGCCGATCCGCGACTACTGGCGCTCGTTCCAGGAAGTCAGCTGGAAGCAGCACTGATGCACCGCCGCGCCGGCCGCGCCCGACCCGGCGCGCCGGTGCGGCATCCCCGCTGACGACTCTCCGACGGAGCCCCGCCATGCCCATTGCAAAACGCCTGCTGCACGGCCTGATCAGCATCCTTGGCGCGAGCGTGATCATCTTCCTGATCTCGCGCCTGTCCGGCGACCCGCTCGCCTTGCTGCTGCCGGCCGACGCGCCGCCCGAGGTGATCGAACAGACCCGACAGCACCTCGGCCTGGACCAGCCGCTGGTGGCGCAGTACCTGGTGTTCCTGCGCAACGCCGTCACCGGCGACTTCGGCAACTCCTACCGCTGGCAGGAGCCGGCGCTCGGCCTGATCCTGGAGCGGCTGCCGGCCACGGTGGAGCTGGCGCTGGCCGCGCTGGCGTTTTCGATCGCGATGGCGGTGCCGTTCGGGGTGTTGTCGGCGGTCTACCGCGGCTCGTGGTTCGACCGCTTCGCCAAGGTCTTCGCCATGGCGGGCCAGGCCATGCCCAACTTCTGGGTCGGCCTGCTGCTGATCCTGTTGTTCGCGGTGCAGCTGAACTGGCTGCCGGCCTTCGGCCGCGATTCGTGGCACAGCCTGGTGCTGCCCGCGATTGCGCTGGGCTGGTATCCGGTGGCGGCGCAGACCCGCGTGGTGCGCTCGGCCATGCTCGATGTGCTCGACAGCGACTACATCCGCATGGGCCGCGCCATGGGCCTGCCCGAGCGCGTGCTGATCTGGAAGTACGCGCTGCGCAACGCGGCGATTCCGCTGGTGACGATCCTCGGCGTCTACTTCGCGGCGATGCTGGGCGGCGCCTTCGTGGTCGAGGTCATCTTCGCCTGGCCCGGGGTCGGCCGCACCGTGGTCGAAGCCGTGTTCGCGCGCGATTTTCCCGTGGTGCAGGCGGGCGTGATGCTCACCTCCGTGCTGTTCGTGCTGTCCAACCTGCTGGTCGACCTGAGCTACGGCCTGATCGACCCGAGGATCCGCCATGCCTGAGATCGCCATTCCGCCTGCCGGCGCCACCGCGCCGGTGCGCCAGCGCCCGCGGCGCAACCTGCGCGGCCTGCCCTGGTTTGCGCTGGCGGTGCTGCCGCTGCTGCTGGCTTGCGCCATCGGCGGCGAGGCGCTGCTGCCGCACGACCCCAACGGCCTCGACCTCGGGCTCGCGTTCCAGCCGCCGGCGTGGCTGGCCGGCGGCAGCTGGGCCTATCCGCTCGGCACCGACAACATGGGCCGCGACCTGCTCACGCGCATCATGGCCGGCATCCGCATCTCGCTGGTGGTGGCGCTGTACGCCATCCTGATCTCGGGTGGCATCGGCACCGCCGCGGGCATGCTGGCCGGCTACTTCGGCGGGCGGCTGGACGCGCTGATCATGCGGCTGGTCGACATCCAGATGTCGATCCCGGCGCTGGCGCTGGCGCTGGTGCTGGCGGCGGTGCTCGGGCCCGGCTTCGAGACCGTGGTGCTGGTGATCGTGGTCACGTACTGGACCTGGTACGCGCGCATCGTGCGCGGCGAAGTGATGTCGCTCAAGCAGCGCGACTACGTGGCGCTGGCGCGCGTGGCGGGCTGCAGCACGCTCACCATCTTCCGCCGCCACCTGCTGCCCAACCTGCTCAACACCCTGCTGGTGCTGGCCACGCTGCAGGTCGGGCAGGTGATCATCTTCGAGGCCTCGCTGAGTTTTCTCGGTCTTGGCATCCAGCAGCCCGACGTGTCGTGGGGACTGATGCTGGCCGATGCGCGCAACTACATCACCAACGCGTGGTGGGCCATCACCATGCCCGGGCTGGCGATCATGGCCACGTGCCTGGCGTCGAACCTGCTGGGCGACTGGCTGCGCGACCACTTCGACCCGAAACGGAGACAGCTATGACCGGCCCGGACCCGCACGTGACCCAACGCCCGTTGCCAACGGCCGCCCCCGACACGTCCTCGCACGGCGCGCCGATGCTGTCGGTGCAGGGCCTGACTACGCATCTCGAACTGCGCCGCGGCCTGGTGCGCGCGGTCGACGGCGTCGACCTGCATGTGAACCAGGGCGAGACCCTGGGCGTGGTGGGCGAGTCCGGTTCGGGCAAGTCCATGACCATCCTGTCGATCCTGCGCCTGCTGCCGCGCCAGGGCGGCGTGCGCCTGGGCGGCAAGGTGCTGCTCGATGGCGTGGACCTGCTGCAACTGCCGGAAAAGACCCTGAGCACGCAGTACCGCGGCCGCAAGATCGCCATGATCTCGCAGGACCCGCTGACCTCGCTGAACCCGGTGTTCACGGTGGGCGACCAGGTCGGCGCGCCGCTGCACTACCATGGCCTCGCCGACGGGCGAGAAGCACGTCGGCGCCAGGTGGTGCAGGTGCTGGAAAGCGTGCGCATCCCCTCGCCCGGGACGCGGCTGGACGACTATCCGCACCAGTTCAGCGGCGGCATGCGCCAGCGCGTGGTGACCGGCATGGCCATCGCCAGCGCGCCGCGGCTGCTGGTCGCCGACGAGCCCACCTCGGCGCTGGACGTGACCATCCAGGTGCAGATCATGGCGCTGTTCCGCCGCATCCAGGCGCAGACCGGCGTCGGCATCATCCTGATCACGCATGACCTGGGCGTGGCGGCCAGCATCTGCCACCGCGTCGCGGTGATGTACGCCGGGCGCATCGTCGAGACCGGCGACGTGCGCACGCTGTACCAGCGCCCCGCCCATCCCTACACGCAGGCACTGCTGCAGGCGATTCCCCGCTTCGGCGACCGGCGCGAGCGGCTGTACGCGATCCCGGGCAGCCCGCCCAGCCTGGTCGACCCGCCGCACGGCTGCCGCTTCGCGGCGCGCTGTCCGCACCGCAAGCCGCTGTGCGACGACGCCTATCCCCCCGAGATCGAACTCGAATCCGGCCACAAGGTCAGCTGCTGGCTGGCCTCGGCCGGCTGAGCCCGCGCAAGCCAGGAGGCGCCATGCTGCTTGAAGTGCAAGACCTGCAAAAGCATTTCCCTACGCGCGGCGGCACCGTGCGTGCCGTCGACGGCGTCAGCTTTGCCGTTGACGCCGGCCAGACCTTTGCGCTGGTGGGCGAGTCCGGCTGCGGCAAGACCACCATCGCACGCCAGCTGCTGCTGCTCGAGCGCCCCAGCGCCGGCGCCATCCGCTTCGATGGCCAGGACGTGCTGGCGCTGGACCGCAAGGGCGTGCTGGCCTACCGGCGCCAGGTGCAGGCGGTGTTCCAGGACCCGTCGTCGTCGCTCAATCCGCGCCTGAAGGTCAGCATGCTGCTGGCCGAGCCCCTGCTGGCGCACGGCCAGGGCGGCAACCGCGCCGCGCTGCGGGCCCGGCTGCTGGAGCTGCTGGAGATCGTCGGCCTGCCGCCCGGCGCGCTCGACCTGTACCCGCACGAGTTCAGCGGGGGCCAGCGCCAGCGCATCGCGGTGGCGCGCGCGCTGGCGCTGCGGCCGCGGCTGCTGGTGCTGGACGAGCCGACCTCGGCGCTGGACGTGTCGATCCGCGCGCAGATCGTCAACCTGCTGGCCGAGATCCAGCGCAGCTTCGGGCTGGCTTACGTGGTGATCGCCCACGACCTGGCGCTGGTGGAGCACTTCAGCTCGGCGGTGGGCGTGATGTACCTGGGCAATATGGCGGAAAGCGGGCCCAGCGCGGCGGTCTTCGGCGCGCCGCGCCACCCCTATACGCAGGCGCTGCTGGGCTCGGCGCCGCGGCCCGACCCGGACCACCAGCCCGCCGAAGGCCTGATCCTGGGCGATATCGGCTCGGCGCTGCGTCCGCCGCCGGGCTGCAAGTTCCATCCGCGCTGCCCTCGCGCGCTGCCGACATGCGCGACGGAGGTGCCGCCGATGCGGCGGCTGGACCCGGCCGCCGGCGCGGCCATGCCGGCGCACCAGGCCGCCTGCCACCTGCTGCAGTGAAGCTGCATTGAAAGCAGGAGGCGCGGGCGGCCGGGGTCAGCCGCCCTGCATCCGCGACGGATCGTCGCTGCGCGAGGTGGTGGTGACGGTGCCGTCGCTGTTGAAATGCACGTTGAAGAAGGCCTTGTCGGTCGAGGTTTCCATCCAGCGGTAGCCCCACACCTCTTCCTTCTTCAGCGCGAACGCTTCCACCTTGGTGGGCTTGCCCAGCAGGCGGCGGATATCGTCCTTGCTCATGCCGGCGCGCACGCGCGCGAAATTCTCGGCCGACAGCACCTGCTCGATCTTCGCCACCTTGCCGTCGGCGCCGATGGTGACCATCCACGTGGTGGTGCCCTCGGGGCCGCGCGGGTATTCCAGCCGGCGCCCGCCGTCGGCCTCTTCCCAGACGATCTCGGGCTTGCCGGCCTGGCGGCGCAGCTCTTCCTCGGTCGACTGGCCCGGCACGATGCCCTTGAACAGCTCGCTGTCGGGCTTGATCGCGTTCCAGGTGTTGCGTGCGGTCTCGCCCGCCTTCTTCATGGCTTCATCGACCTTCTGCTGGTCGCAGCCGAACAGCGCAAGCATCGAGGCAATCAGTCCCATGGCGGCAAGGCGTCGCGGCGACGCGGCAAAGGTGGAAGGGCGAACGGTCATGGCGAATTCACCGGCGCACCGGCTCGGCGATGACGGCCGAGGCTGCCTGTGCGGCGCTTTCGGGGTCGAGTGGCTGGCTTTCATCCTGCTGGCTCCTCCTGGTGCCGCGATTCGGGGCCCCGCTGAACAGGTTGGCCCAGGTGTCGAAGCGGCGGTTGAACAAGACCGACAAACCGTTGATGGAACCGCCCTTGGCAATCAGCGACCAGCGCCGCGAGAACTGCCAGGTCAGCTTCACCACGTTCGAGGCCGAGGTCAGGCTCTGCTCGTAGCCCACCGACATGCGTTCGGTGATGGCCTTGCCCATGCTGACCACCTGCTGGTCGTTCAGGCCCGCGGTGCTGGGCCCGATCGAGAATTCGTCGATGCCGAAATGCGAGACGATGCCCTTGCCGGCCCTGCCGCCGATCAGCCCGAGCGCGGCGCCGCCCAGCGCCGAGCCGCTCAGCTGGCGCTGCTGGCCGGCACCGGCGCTTTCCGCGCCGTAGCCGAACATCAGCCACGACAGCTTGTCCTCGTCGGGCACGTTGGGCTCCGACACCAGCCGCACGCGCGGCAGCCGCACCGTGCCGGTGACTTCCACGCCGGCCTCGACCTCCTGGTTGCGGCGCATGGCGCGGATGTTCATGTTGGGGTTGTCGATCGGGCCGTTGAAATTGATGATGCCGCGTTCGATGTCCAGCTTGCGGCCGAAGGCCTCGTAGGTGCCGTCGGTGACGCGCACCGTGCCGGTGGCCTTCATCGGCGCCAGCGGTTCGCTCTTCACGCCCATCTGCCCGGCCAGCAGCAGGTCCGCGCCGGCTCCGCGGAAGCGGAAGTTGTTGCCGAGGTCGACGGTCAGGTCGATCACCGGGCTGAAGCGGCTGGCGGGCTTGCTTTCCGGCACCGGCGTGGCCGCGGTCTTGACCGCGCGCTGGTCCTTGCGCCGGATCACCACGACATCGTCGCCGAGCACCGGCGCGCCGGCCTTGGGCAGGTCGAACAGGCCGCGGTCGACGCGGAACTTGCCGCGGATCACCACCTGCTTGTTCTCGTTGGCGATGCTGGCGTCGCCCGACACCACCAGCGTGCGCTCCGGGCTGGCAAACAGCTGCAGCTTGTCGGCGACGATCTTGCCGGTCAGGTTGGGATCGGCCTCGCCCAGCTTGATATTGCCGGTGGCGGTGAGCTTGCCGTCGCCGCCGTGGAACTCCACCTGCCTGAGCTCGACCGTGTTCTGGTCCAGCACCACGCGCACGGTGCCGTCGGTCAGGCGCAGCCCCTGGTCGTACAGCGTGACCGCGAGGTTGTCGCCATTGACGGTGCCGGTCAGCAGCGGCGCCGCCACCGTGCCCGCCAGCCGCATCGCCGCCGCCATCCGGCCGTCGAAGGCGTACTGCGGTCCGGTCAGCGCTTCCAGCGACTTCAGCCGCGGCACGTCGACGGTGACGGTGCCGCCCAGCGTCGAGGCCGGGCCCACGGTCTGCAGCCCCTGCTCCTGCACCAGGCCGGCCGAGGCATCGACCACCACCTTGCCGATGCGGCCCGACACCATGCCGCCGCGCAGCGCGATGCGGTTGCCGCCGGCGTCGGCGCGCAGGCTGGTTTCGCCCAGGCCGAGCGTGGTGAAGCCCCGGCCGGCGTTGACTGAGAGGTCGCCGCTGCGCCGGCGCAACTCCGCAAACCCGGTGGCGGTCTCGGCCAGCGCCAGGTTCCAGCGGCCGTCGATCACCAGGTCGGAGCGCACCGGCGGGCGCTCGCCGGTGATGGTTTCCATCAGCTCCAGCACGCGCGCCACTTGCAGGCCGTCGAGGCTGCCGGCGCTGCGGATGCGGCCGTGGTCCCAATCGAAGCTGTCGATCGCCAGCGTGGCGCGGTCCAGCAGCAGGCGCGTCGCGCCCAGGCGCACGCGCTGGTCGGCCACCAACAGCTGCGTCGGCGCGGCCAGGCGCAGGTTGACGGTGCTGCGCTCTTCCAGCGTGCGGATGGTGCCGTTCCAGCCATCCTTGCCGCGCCACGCGCCCTGCCCCGCCAGCGCCAGCTGCAGCGGCCGCTGGTTCAGGCTGCCGGCCGCCTTGACATCGAAGGCGTGGCTGGCCTGGGTGCCGTTGAGGGTGGCGTCGAGCGTGCTCAGGCTGGCGTGCGGGCCGCGGTAGCCGCGCGCCGCCAGCTGCACCGACAGCGGGCCGTCGAGGCCGCCGCGGATTTCGGCGCGGCCGCTGGCGCTGGCCAGCTTGTGCGGGCCCATTTCCAGCGTTTGCGCGTTGTAGTCGGCCACCACCTCGGGCTTCTTCAGCGTGCCGGTGATGGTGGCGTCGAGCTTGAGCTGGCCGGCCACACCGAACTTCAGGCGCTCCAGCTGCGGCGCGTCGACAGCCAACTTGAGCGCGTCGCCGCGCGCGCCGAAGCTGCCGCGCAGGCTGGCCTGGTTGCCGGCCATGCTGAGCGCGGCCTCGCTGGGCAACAGCCGCTCGCCGGCCAGACGCAGCTTGCCGCCGCCGGTCATCGGCAGGCCCGCGTATTCGCTTTCATGCACGGCGAAGTCCAGCGCCACGCCCAGTTGCGGCGCGAGCTCGCCGGTCGCGCTGAAATCCGCATTGATCCGGCCCGCGGCCACCTTGGCCAGGCGCGACGGATCGAACGCCGACAGCTTGCCCTTGAAGCTGTACGGCTGCTTGTCCTTCAGCCCCAGCTTGCCCTCGGCGGTCAGCAGGCCGGTGCCGACCACGGCGCGCAGCGCGGCCAGGGTCACGGTCTCGGCGTCCATGCTGGCGTCGGCAAATAGCTTGAGCTGGCCGCCGGACAGGTCCAGCGCCACGCTCTGGCGGCCGGGCTCGATGCGGACCACCACCGGGCCCGACAGGCTGGCGCTGGTCAGCGAGCCGTGCAGCGCGGCAGGGTCGAGCCTGCGCACGTCCAGGTCGAAGCCGCCGCGGCCGCCGCGCAGCGAGCCGCTGCCGGCGATCTCGGCCTTGCCCGCCAGTGCCACGCGCAGGTCGGATACCGACTGCGCCATCTCGCTCAGTTCGACCCGGGCGCGCACCGACTGCACCGGCAGCCGCTCGCGGTCGAGCGGGCCGGACTCCAGGTTGCGGATCTCGATCTCGCCGGCAACCGCCAGCGGCGCCAGCGCGGGCGCGGCCGCGGGGGCAGAGGCCGCCGATGCCGCCGATGGCGCGGAGGCCGCCGGCGATGAAGCCGCAGGCGCCGAAGCTCCCGCCGCGTTGCTGCCGGTCGCCACGCCGTCCACCGGCCGCAGCTCGGCATGCACGGTCAGGTTGGCGTGCGGCGCCGACGGGTTGAACAGGCGCGGGTTGATGCGGTCGCCGTCGACCAGCAGGTGCGTGAACGGCACCTTGCCGAACGGCGTCAGGTCGGCGCCGGCACGCAGGTGGATGCGGTCGCCGCTGGCCTGCAGCTCGGCGCGCAAGGCGTCGAGGTTGCCGTTGGCGGTGGCATTGACGGCAAAGGCCTCGTCCTGCCAGCTGCTTTCCAGCAACGCTTCGGCGCTGAGCGCGAACGGCGCGGCGGCGCCCAGTTGCGCGTTGGCGGCCAGCTTGCCGTAAGGCGTTTCCAGCTTGTCGACGCTGACGCGGTGGCGCTGGCCGTCGCTGTGCAGCGCGCCGGCCAGGTTGCCGAACACCATCGGCTCGGCTGTGGGCGCCGGGCCCTGCACCAGCGCCAGGCGCTCGAGCGTCAGCGCATCGACATCGACGGCCAGCGGCAGTTCGAGCGAAGCGGGCTTCCGCATCGGTTCGGTGCTGGGCTCGGACGGTCCGAGCCGCACTTCGGCCTTGCCGATGCGCAGCCACTGCACATGCAGCCGCCGCGGCTGCCAGCTCAGGTTCCAGCTGCCGTCGACGCGGTCGACCGTCACGCGCGTCTGGCCGCTTTCGAATACCACGTCGCGCAGGCGCAGGCCGTGCGCCACGGTGCCGCCTTCGAGGCGGCCGCTGAGCATGCCGGCCGACAGCCGCGTGGCCAGCGTCCACAGGTGCCGCGTGCCGGTTTCGGTGCGCAGCGCCGCCACTCCCGTGACCGCGAGCACCACCACCAGCAACAGCAGGATGCCGGCCAGCCAGCCCAGCGCGCGCCACAGCCGCCTGCGCTTGCGCGGCGCGGGACCGGGTGGCGGCGGGGAGGTATCGCCGCCGCCGGGCACCGAAGGCAGGTCGTGCACGTTCATCAGAACGCCACCCCCAGCGAGATATGCGGCCGGAACTGCCGCTCCTGGATGCCGTAGCCCACGTCGAGCTGCAGCGGGCCCACCGGCGTGCGCCAGCGCACGCCGACGCCCACGCCGTGGTAGATCTTCACGCCGCGCAGGTCGTTGGCGGCGGTGCCGGCATCCCAGAACACGGCCGCGCCCCAGTCCGGCTTGAACCAGTACTGGTATTCCAGGCTGCCGGTGCCGAGATACTTGGCCGGCAGCACGCTGGCGCCACTGCGCGTGCCGATCGACTGGTAGGTGTAGCCGCGGACCGAATCGGTGCCGCCGGCACGAAAGCGCAGCGTCGCCGGGATCTGGCTGGCGCTGTCGCCGGTCAGGTCGGCGCCCAGCTCCAGCCGCGCCACCACCAGGTCGCGCTTGCCGACCGGCACGTACTGGCGGATCCGGCCGTACAGCCGCAGGAAGGTGGCATCGCTGAGCAGGTTCTTGGCGGCCACGCCGATCTGGGTGTTGATCACGTTGCCGCGGCGCGGGAACACCGGGTTGTCGACGTCGCGCCGGGTCCAGGCAAAGGCCGGCACCAGCGCCTTGCTGATCTGGCCGGCCTGCCCCACCGGCAGCAGCTTGTCGTAGTAGAAGTCCAGCGACGTGGTCACGTCGTATTTCTCGCGCGAGCGCGAGCGCTTCAGGCCCGCGCGCAGGCTGGTGGTGTCGGTGTTCTCGATGTCGATGGTGCGCTCGTAGCTGCTGTAGACGCTGTTGCGGTAGGCACCGCGCGACGGCGGCATCGCCGCCTCGGCGAACAGGTAGGAGCGCTTCTGTTCGATGCGCGCCTGTGAATCGAAGGTCCAGGCGCGGTTGAACAGGTTGTAATAAGAATAGCGCCCTTCGACCTGGGCCCCGGTATCGGTGGTAAAGCCGACACCGCTGTTGAGCCGGTGCACCGGATATTCGCGCACGCGCACCGACACCGGCGCGGTGACCACGCCGTCGGGCGCCTGCTCGGCATCCGGCGGCGGCTCCAGGTCGACCTGCACGTTGGAGAAATATGGCTGGTTCTGGATCGCGCGCTGCAGCTCCAGCAGCCGCTCCACCCGGTACGGCTCGCCCTCGTTGAGCGGGTTGACGTTGACGATGATCTGTTCCGGGTAGCGGCGCGTGCCCGTGACCTTGAGCCGGCCCAGGCGGTAGGCCGGGCCGCTGACATAGTGCGCCGACAGGTCCGCGCGCAGTTCGTCCGGCTCGACCCGTGCCTGCGACGCGGCCAGCCGCGCGCCGTAGTAAGTGTGACTCTGCAGCGTCACTAGCGCGTCTTCCTTGGCCTTGTCCCAGTCGTCCTGGCGAAACGGCTCGCCCGCGGGCAGGCCCCACTTGGCCTTCATCTCCGCCACCTGCTCGGGCGACTGGGTCGCGGCCGGGCCGGTCACCTGCAGGTCGACGTTGCGGATCAGCGTGCGCGCGCCGGGGTCTACCACCACATGGACCACGCGCTTGTCCCCTTCGCCCTCGACGCGGGTGGTGGTGGTCGGATCGAAATAGCCTTCGGTGGAGGCAAAGGCCCGCACCTGCTCGCCCACGGTCTCGACCATGTAGTCGAACTGGTCCTGCGACAGGTCGGTGCGGTCCTTGTAGCGGGCCAGGTCGAGGTGCTCCTCGAGTATCTCGCGGATCGGCTTGGGCGCTTCGACCTCGACCTTGTAGGCCTGGGCGGCGCCTGCGGCAAGTGCCAGCACCAGCGCCCCGAGCACGCCCATGGCGCGCGCGGCCGGGCGCCTGGCGGCACGGCCAGCCGAGTCAGCGGTGTTAGCGGTGTCTTGCGGCATCGCCCGATTGTCCACACATACAAAGTCGGTATTTGACCACACCCGGCCTCGCGCCCGGAACTTTCCCACGCGTTGCGGTGCCCTCGCGGCCTCCGGCTACGGTCCGGCGTGCATCCCGGGGGGCCGATACTGTAAAATCATGGCCCACTGTACCTATCTGGCGCCCGCACGGGTGCATCCCGGTTGAACATGGCCCTCTACGAATCCGATATCACCCAGTTCCTGAAGCAGCTCAAGCAAGAGCGCCCGACGCTGGAGGCCGAGCAGCGCGACGGCCGCGCCCTGCTGTGGGACAAGGCACCGATCGACCTCGAAGAGCGCGCCCGCGCCCAGGCTTCGCGCGTGGCGCAGAAGCCCTACGTCTACTCGCAGGACAACTGATCCCCGCCCCCGACCCCGAGCGCGAGCCGAGCGCACCATGAGCGCAGCCGACCAGGACAAGCTGCCGCTACCCGTGGAGCTGCCCGCCGTGGCGCCCGCTGCCGCCGCCGGCCCGGCCTGCCCCGCCGACATGGTTGACGGGATGGCGTTCGCGCGCCTGTACGGCGAGCCGCTGTTCAAGCTGCCGCAGGACCTCTACATCCCGCCGGACGCGCTCGAGATCTTCCTCGAAGCCTTCGAGGGCCCGCTGGACCTGCTGCTGTACCTGATCCGCAAGCAGAACTTCAACGTCCTCGACATCCCGATGTCGCAGGTCACGCGGCAATACCTGTCGTATATCGAGCAGATCCGCAAGACCAACCTGGAGCTGGCGGCGGAATACCTGCTGATGGCGGCGATGCTGATCGAGATCAAGTCGCGCATGCTGCTGCCGGTCAAGAAGGCCGACAGCGACGAGGAAGCCGAGGACCCGCGCGCCGAGCTGGTGCGCCGCCTGCTGGAATACGAGCAGATGAAGCTGGCCGCGCAGCGGCTCGATACGGTGCCGCAGCTGGGCCGCGACTTCCTGCGCTCGCAGGTCTATATCGAGCAGAGCCTGGCGCCGCGCTTTCCCGAGGTGGAAACCGTCGACCTGCAGGCGGCCTGGGCCGACGTGCTCAAGCGCGCCAAGCTCAACCAGCACCACAAGATCTCGCGCGAGGAGCTGTCGGTGCGCGAGCATATGAGCCAGATCCTGCGCCGGCTGCAGCATGCGCGCTTCATGGAGTTCTCGGAGCTGTTCGAGGACGCGGTGCGCTCCGGCAAGGGCGTGCCGGTGGTGGTGGTGAACTTCATCGCCATGCTCGAGCTGTCGCGCGAAGCGCTGGTCGAGATCACCCAGGCCGAGCCGTTCGCGCCGATTTATGTGCGATTGGCGTACAGCCCCAGCTGACCCGTCCGAACCGCCGAGGCCAGCCCCGCCCCAGTTGATCTACAATCCGCCGACAGCCGGCCCAGACCGGCACGGCAGCCGCCGCGCGCCGCGGACCGGCGTCCGGGTCACCCCTACACGACCAGCACACCAAGGCAGATGAAAGTCATTTCCTCCATCCAAGAGCTGCGGGACCAGCTGCGCGGCCAGAACCGCGCGGCCTTCGTCCCCACCATGGGCAACCTGCACGAAGGCCACCTGTCGCTGATGCGCCTGGCGCGCCAGCACGGCGACCCGGTGGTGGCATCCATCTTCGTCAACCGCCTGCAGTTCGGCCCGAACGAGGATTTCGACAAGTACCCTCGCACGCTGCAGGACGACATCGAGAAACTGCAGAACGAAGGCGTCTACGTGCTGTTCGCGCCTTCCGAGCGCGACATGTACCCCGAGCCCCAGGAATACCGCGTCGAGCCGCCGCACGACCTGGGCGACATCCTCGAGGGCGAGTTCCGCCCCGGCTTCTTCAAGGGCGTCTGCACCGTGGTGATGAAGCTGTTCTCGTGCGCGCAGCCGCGCGTGGCGGTGTTCGGCAAGAAGGACTACCAGCAGCTGATGATCGTGCGCCGCATGGTGCAGCAGTTCGCGCTGCCGATCGACATCATTCCCGCCGAGACCGTGCGCGCCGAAGATGGCCTGGCGCTGTCGTCGCGCAACCGCTACCTGAGCCCGGACGAGCGCGCCGAGGCACCGGTGCTGTACCGCACCCTGCACGACGTGCGCGACACGGTGCTGGGAGGCGACCGCGCCTCGGCCGACCTGCTGGCAGTGGAGGCCAGCGCCCGCGCGTCGCTGGAACAGCGTGGCTGGAAGCCGGACTATGTGTCGATCCGCAAGCGCGTCGACCTGCAAGCGCCGACGCGCGAGGAATTCCTCGCCGGCGAGCCGCTGGTGATCCTGACCGCGGCCAAGCTGGGCGCGACCCGGCTGATCGACAACCTGGAAATCTGAGCGGCGCATCCGCGTCCGCCGAAGAAAAAGGCAGGCCCGGCGGCCTGCCTTTTTTCATGCCCCGCGCATGCCGGCGCGCTGCGCGCTCTTCACCACATGGCGCTGGTGGCCACGCCGCCGCTTCCACCAGATCAGCGTGCCGGTCACGGCAAACGCCAGCGGCGCCAGCCCGAACAGCGTGATGAAGATCCGCCCCGGCAGGCCGAAGGCCTCGCCGGTATGCAGCGGAAACTGCCAGTTCAGCAGCGTGTCGCCGGCGGGCGCCTGCTGCGGGTCGCGCACGCCCAGCGGCGCGCCGGTCCAGGCATCGAGCCAGAGCCGCGTGGCGCCGGTGTGCTGGCGCACCTCGCCAGGCTGGCACAGCCGGATCTCGAAGGCATCGCCGGGCTTGCGCGGAAAGCCGATGCGGGTGACCTGCGCCTGCGGGAACTGCGCCTGCGCCGCGGCCATGATCTCGCCGGGCTCCAGCGGCCGCGTGCCCGCCGGCGCCGGTGTCGAGACGTGCCTGGCGGGCGGCGTCACCGTCATCACCCCCGCCACGATCGGGGTGACCCACTTGGGCAGGTTCAGGTACCAGCCGGAAAACGCGATGACGGCCAGCACCGGCGCGGCCAGGATACCGCCGGCACGATGCAGCGAATAGTTGAAGCGCGACCAGGAGCCGCCATGCGTGATTCGGAACGCCTGCACCACCGAGCGCAGCTTCATCTTGGGCCACCACGCCGCCACCCCGACCAGCGTGGTCAGCAACAGCAGCATGCCAGCCACGCCGGTGATGGTCTTGCCGGTATCGCCGGCCAGCAGGTAGCGGTGCAGGTGGAACAGCGTGGGCAGCAACAGCCGGCGCGACAGCCCCGCCTCGCCCCAGACGCGCTCGCCCTTCACCGCCAGCGTGACCGGATCGACCATCACCTGGCGCGAGCGCCCCGGCACCACGCCGTCGGGGCCCTTGACCGGATACCAGGCGATAAACACGCCATCGGCATGGCTCGGCAGCATCAGCAGGTTGGGCTTGCCGTAGGGCGGTGCCGCCAGCCGCTCGGTCACGGCCTGGACCGTGTCCGGGGTCACCGGCGCCGTCATCGGCGCCGAGGCCACCAGCAGGTCGGGGTTGAGCCAGGCGTCGAGTTCATCGCGCCAGGCGATGGTCATGCCGGTCAGCCCCATCAGGACGAACAGCAGGCCGAGACTGAGGCCGATATAACGATGCAGCTTGACGAGGACGACGCGCAGGCGGCCGGTGACCATGACGGGGTGAAGTACGTTGAGCGGACGCTGCAAGACGCGGAATATGGCGCAAAAGCCATACCGCGCCGCGGTGCGAATGCGAAGGATTCGCGATTCTAGCAGGGCCCTTTGGCACTGCCGTGGCAGCGCGGGGCGTCGTCAGTGTGGCAACCTAAGTGTGGCGACGTCAGCGCTGCAACGGCGCCAGCAGCGCCGCCAGGTCCAGGTGCGCGGCCATGGTGTCGGCCAGGCGCTCGATCGACGCTTCGCGCAGCGCGTCGAGATCGACCACCTGCGCCTGGTCCAGCCCGGCCCAGCGGAGCAGCGCCTGACAGCCGGCGGGATCGTCGAACAAGCCGTGGACATAGGTGGCCAGCACCTGCCCGTCGGCCGAACGCGCGCCGTCCGGCCGCATGGTGCCGTCGCCGCTGGCCAGCCACAGCGCCGGCTGCTCAAGGCCCTTGCCCGTGGTGACGCCGAGGTGGATCTCGTAGCCGCGCACCGGTGCGCCGTCAGGGTCCAGGGCCAGCCGGCCGCGCACCTGGCGCAGCTGCTTGTCGGCGGCCAGCGTGGTGTCGTAATCGAGCCAGCCCAGCCCTGCGCTGCTGCCGGCAGGGCCCTCGCGGCCATCGGGATCGTGCACCTGCCGCCCCAGCATCTGCATGCCGCCGCAGATGCCGATCAGCTTGCCGCCGTAGCGCAGGTGCCGCGCCAGCGCCGCGTCCCAGCCCTGGGCGCGCAGGAACTCCAGGTCGCCGCGCACGTTCTTGCTGCCCGGCAGCACCACCAGGTCGGCCGGCGGAATCGGCCGGCCCGGGCCGACGAACTGCAGGTCCACCTGCGGGTGTGCACGCAGCGCGTCGAAGTCGGTATGGTTGGCGATGCGCGGCAGGACCGGCACGATCACGCGCAGGCGCTGCGCGGCCTGGCCACCATCGGCCTGCGCGCCGATGATGGCGTCCTCGGCGTCCAGGTGCAGGCCGTGCAGGTACGGCAGCACGCCGAACACCGGCTTGCCGGTGCGCGCCACCAGCCAGTCCAGCCCTGGCTCCAGCAGCCCGATATCGCCGCGGAAGCGGTTGATAATGAAGCCGGTCACGCGCGCGCGTTCGCTGTCGGACAGGCAATCGAGCGTGCCCACCAGGTGCGCGAACACGCCGCCGCGGTCGATGTCAGCGACCAGCACCACCGGGCAGTCGACCTGCTCGGCAAACCCCATGTTGGCGATGTCGCGCTCGCGCAGGTTGACTTCGGCCGGGCTGCCGGCGCCCTCCACCAGCACCACCTCGTAGGCCTGCGCCAGGCGCGCGTGCGAGGCCAGCACCGCCTGCATCGCCTGCGGCTTGTAGGCGTGGTAGGCGCGCGCATCCAGGTCCAGCCGCGCGCGGCCGTGGATGATGACCTGGGCGCCGGTGTCGCTGCTGGGCTTGAGCAGCACCGGGTTCATGTCGGTATGCGGCGCCAGCCGGGCGGCCTGCGCCTGCAGCGCCTGGGCCCGGCCGATCTCGCCGCCGTCGGCGGTGACGGCGCTGTTCAGCGCCATGTTCTGCGGCTTGAACGGCACCACGCGCGTTCGCGCGCGGGCCAGCACCCGGCACAGGCCCGCGACGATGGTGCTCTTGCCGGCATCGGAGGTGGTGCCCTGGACCATCAGAGTGCCGCGCAGGGCACCCGGCCGCAGGGATTGCGAAGAGTCGGGTTGCATCGGCGGATTATCGCACCGCGCCGCACGCGGGCCGTGCCATGCCCGGATGCGGCGGCTACAATACGCGGATGGAAACCCCGGCCATCGCACCCGCCACCGCGCCAGCCGCCCAGCCGCGTGCCGCCTCCAGCGGGTCTGGCGGGCGCCAGCTGACGCTGGTGCTTGGCGGTGCCCGCTCCGGCAAGAGCCACTTTGCCGAGCAGCTCGCCACCGACCACGCCACCATCACCGGCGGGCCGGTCACTTACATTGCCACCGCGCGCCAGGACCCGGCCCGCGCTGACGAAGAGCTTGAGGTCCGCATCGCCCTGCACCGCGCGCGCCGCCCAGCCGACTGGCGCCTGGTGGAAGAGCCGGTGCACTTGGCCGATGCGCTCTATGCCAACGCGCGCCACGACGGCTGCATCCTGGTGGACTGCATGACGCTGTGGATCAACAATCTGCTCTTCCCCAATGGCCGCAGCTATCCCGAGCATGGCGTCATCACGCCGCCGGCGGCGTTCACCGAAGAAATCGAGGCACTGCTCAACGCGCTGCCGACGCTGCCCGGCCACGTGATCCTGGTCTCGAACGAGATCGGCTTCGGCGTGATTCCGATGGGCGCCATCACCCGCTTCTATGTCGATGAACTGGGCCGCCTGAACCAGAAGCTGGCTGCCGCGGCCGACTGCGTGCGGCTGCTGGTGGCGGGCATCCCGGTGGCGGTAAAGGGGCCCGATCCCGCATGCTGATGCTGGCCTGGCCGGCATGCGTGGCAGCGGCATGGATCGGGGCACTGCTGGACCGCTGGCTGGGCGAGCCGCGCCGCTGGCATCCGCTGGTGGGCTTCGGCCGCATCGCGGCCGCATTGGAACGCCGCCTCAACCCTCCCTCGCAACGTCGTGCGCCATGGCGCCAGCGCCTGGCCGGGCTGGCCGGCTGGTGCGTGCTGGTGCTGGTCCCGGCCGCGCTGGCATGGTGGCTGGTGGCCGCGGCGGCCCGCTGGCATCCGCTCGCCGCGCTGGCGCTGCATGCGCTGGCGCTGTGCGCGGCGCTGGGCGCGCGCAGCCTGCACCAGCATATCGCGCCGATCGCCGGCGCGCTGGGCGCGGCCGACCTGCCCGCCGCGCGCACGCTGACCGCGCGCATCGTCTCGCGCGACACCGCCGATGCCGACGCCGAGGCGCTGGCGCGCGCCGCCTGCGAATCGGCGCTGGAAAACGGCAACGACGCGGTGTTCGGCGCGCTGTTCTGGTTCCTGGTCGGCGGCGCGCCGGCCGTGATCGTGTTCCGGCTGGCCAACACGCTCGATGCGATGTGGGGCTACCGCACGCCGCGGCTGGTGTATTTCGGCTGGGCCGCGGCGCGCCTCGACGATGCGCTCAACCTGGTGCCGGCACGGCTGACCGCGCTGTCGTATGCGCTGCTCGGCGCCACCGCACAGGCGCTGCGCTGCTGGCGCACGCAGGCGCCGGCGTGGTCGAGTCCCAATGCCGGCCCGGTGATGGCCGCGGGAGCCGGCGCCGTCGGCGTGCGGCTCGGCGGCCCGGCGCGCTATCACGGTGAAATCGAGCCACGCCCGGCGCTGGGCGCCGGCACCGCGCCGCAGGCGGCGCATGTGATGGCCTGCCTGCGGCTGGTCGACCGCACACTATGGCTATGGCTGGCACTGGCGGCAGCCAGCGCACTCGCCGCCTTGGTGGTCCCGGTGATGGTCGCCGCACCGGCATGAGCACCGCCCTGCCCCCGATCCGCCATGGCGGCGACCTGCTCGCCGCGGTGCGCCGCTACGACCGCCCGGCCGACGACTGGCTCGACCTGTCCACCGGCATCAACCCCAACGGCTATGCGGTGCCGATGCTGCCGCCGCAGGTGTGGCAACGCTTGCCGCAGGACGACGACGGCCTGGCCGAACTGGCCGCGACGGCATGCGGCGCGCCCCATGCGCTACCGGTGGCCGGCTCGCAGGCCGCGATCCGCACGCTGCCGGCGCTGCTGCGCCGGGGTCGCGTCGGCATCGCCGCGCTGGGGTACAGCGAATACGCGCCGGCGTTCGCCGCCGCGGGGCACACCGTGGTGCTGCTGGACGAAGCCGACTTCACCCGGCCTGATCTGGCCGACGCGCTCGATCATCTGGTCGTCGTCAACCCGAATAACCCGACCGCGCGCGTCATTCCCGCCGCAACGCTGCTGCGCTGGCATGGCGCGCTGGCCGCGCGCGGCGGCACGCTGCTGGTCGACGAAGCCTTTATCGATTGCCTGCCCGGCGCTTCCGTCGCCGCGCACAGCGCACAGCCCGGGCTGGTGGTGCTGCGCTCGATCGGCAAGTTCTACGGGCTGGCCGGCATTCGCTGCGGCTTCGTGCTGGCACAGCCGGCGCTGCTCGACGCACTGCACGCGCGCCTGGGCCACTGGACCGTCGCCGGCCCCGCGCGCGAGGTGGCACGCCGCGCGCTGGCCGACCAGCCGTGGCAGCACGCCACGCGTGACCGGCTGCAAGCGTGCGGGGCGCGGCTGGCCGCGCTGCTCGACCGCCACGGCCTGCCGCCGGTGATGCATCCCTTGTTCTGCTGGGTTCCGCATCGCGACGCGGCACGGCTGCACCACGAGCTGGCACAGCACGGCGTCTGGACCCGTTATTTCGATGCCGCCGGCGGCTGCGCGCCGAGCCTGCGCCTTGGCCTGCCGCCGGACCAGCCCCTGGCCTGGCAGCGGCTGGACGCGGCGCTGGCGGCCGTTGCCTGACCTCTGACGCATGCCATGCCGAACCGCCTGATCCCTGTCATCGCCTCCGCCCTGTTGCTCGCGGCGCTGCCCGCCACCGCCACGGTCTCCGTCATCGATGACGCCGGCCAGACCGTGACCCTGGCGCAGCCGGCGCGCCGCGTGGTCTCGCTGGCGCCGCACGTCACCGAGATGCTGTTCGCCGCGGGCGCGGGCGACCGCATCGTCGGCACCGTCAACTACAGCGACTACCCGCCGCAGGCGCTCGCGATCGCGCGCGTCGGCGACAACAAGGCGCTGGACCTGGAACGCATCGCCGCGCTCAGGCCCGACCTGATCGTGGTGTGGCGCCACGGCAATGCGCAGAAGCAGACCGACCGGCTGCGCGCGCTCGGCATCCCGATCTTTTACAGCGAGCCGCGCAGGCTGACCGCGATCCCGGACAACATCGAAAAACTCGGCACGCTGCTGGGCACCGAGGCCACCGCGCGGGGCGCCGCGGACAACTTCCGCCAGCAGGTGGAAACGCTGCGCAAGACCTACGCCGCGCGCCCGCCGGTGACGGTGTTCTACCAGGTCTGGCAGCAGCCGCTGATGACGCTCAATGGCCAGCACCTGGTCAGCGACATGCTGGCGCTGTGCGGCGGCCGCAACCTGTTCGCGGCCGAGGCGCCGCTGGTGCCGACCGTATCGGTCGAAGCGGTGATCGCGGGCAATCCCGAAGCGATGGTGACGGCGGGCATGGGCGCCACGCGCTCGGACCAGCCGTTGCCGGATTTCGAGATGTGGCGGCGCTGGAAGCAGGTCACGGCGGTGGCGCGCAACAACCTGTTCGTGATCGACGGCGACCTGCTCAACCGTGCCGGCCCGCGCGTGGTGCAGGGCGCGGCGCAACTGTGCAAGGACCTCGACACCGCGCGCAGCCGCCGGCCGGCACGCTGATCAGCCGGCGCGGTTCCACCAGGCCAGCCGCGCCCCCCCCTGCCCCAGCCTGAAGCCGCAGCTGGCGCCAAAGCCCAGCTCCCAGTTGACCGTGGTCGACAGCGGCACGCCCAGCCAGTGCGCCGCCAGCATGCGCATCGGCCCGGCATGGCCGACCACCCAGAGGCATTGCGCGGGCTCGCCGGCCAGCGTCGCGGCCCAGCCGACCACCCGCGCCATCGCCTGTGCCGGCGATTCGCCGCCATGCGGACGCGCATGCAGCAGGTCGTCGGCCCACTGGTTGAGCGCGCCGCGGTCGATCGCATCCCAGGCCACGCCCTCCCAGCTGCCGAAGTCGATCTCGCGCAAGGCTGGTTCGGTGTCGATGTCCGGCAAGCCGCCGGGCCACGCCTGGGCCAGCGCCTGCGCCGTGCCCAGCGCGCGTGCCAGCGGACTGGCCACGATGCGATCCGGTGCCGGCAGGCCGGCCACGATGCGCGCGGCAGGCGGCGTCAGCGGCGCGACCAGCGGCAGGTCCAGGCAGCCATAGCAGGTACCTGCAGTGACCTGCGGCTGCGCATGGCGGATCAGGACCACGTCCATGCCGCGGCCACCAGGTAGAGCAGGATTTCGGCGCATTGCTGGGCCATGCCCAGGCAATCGCCGGTATAGCCGCCGATGCGGCGCACGAAGTAGCGGCCGAGCAGCAGGCGCAGCACCAGCAACGCTGCGACCGCCGCTGCGCCAAACCCCGGCGACACCAGCCACGGCGGCACCAGCCCGCACAGTAGCGCGAACGCCAGGCCAGCGCCGGCCAGCTTCTGCGCCACCGGCTTGGCCTTGCCTTCGGGGCGCACGTAGGCCAGCGTGGCGAGATAGCTGACCGCCATCGCGCGGCTGGCGGCATGCGCGGCGACCAGTACGGCGAGCAGCACCGCGATGCCGCCGTGGCCGGCGATCGCCACCAGCAGCTGCCACTTCAGCAGCAGCGCCACCACCAGCGCGATCGCGCCGAACGCGCCGATGCGCGAATCATGCATGATGCGCAGCACGTCGTCGCGCTGCCACGCACCGCCGAAGGCATCGACGCAATCGGCCAGCCCGTCCTCATGAAAGGCGCCGGTCAGCAGCAGCGTCGCGGCCATGCCCAGCAGCACGGCCACGCCGGGCGGCCACCACAGCGCCGCGCCCCAGGTGGCCAGCGCGCCCGCGCCGCCCACCAGCAGCCCGACCAGCGGGAAGTAGCGTGCAGCAGCATGCAGGTAGTGCGGTTCGAAGCCGACCCAGCGCGCCAGCCAGCCCGGCAGCGGCACGCGCGTGAAGTAGCCCAGCGCCGTCAGGAAATAGCGCAGTTCGCCGGCCACGCCGGCAGGGCGGCGTGGTTCGCGGCCGGGTTCGGGCAGGGGCACCGGGTCGGTTGGCGCGCTCATGGCGATGCGGTGCTGACGCCGGCGCCGCTGAAGGTCGCCATCTCGTTCAGGAACGCCGCGGCCGAGGCCAGCAGCGGCCATGCCAGCGCGCAGCCGGTGCCTTCGCCCAGGCGCAGGTCCAGCGCCAGCAGCGGCGCGGCGTCGAACTGCGCCAGCAGCGCGCGGTGGCCGCGCTCGTGCGAGCAGTGCGTGAATACGCAGTACTGCAGCACGTTGGGATGCAGCCGCTGCGCCACCAGCAGCGCGGCCGTGGCGATAAAGCCGTCGACCAGGATCACCATGCGGCTGGCCGCGGCGGCCAGGAAGGCGCCGGCCATCATCGCGATCTCGAAGCCGCCGAAGGTGGCCAGCACGTCCAGCGGTGCCTGCGCCTCGGCATGCAGTGCCAGCGCGTCGGCCAGCACTTCGCGCTTGCGCGCCAGGCCGGCGTCGTCCAGACCGGTGCCGCGCCCGATGCAGTCCTCCAGCGGCAGGCCGGTCAGCCGCTGCATCAGGCAGGCCGCGGCCGAGGTATTGGCGATGCCCATCTCGCCGAAGCCGATCACGTTGCAGCCTTGCTGCGCATGGCGCAGCACGCGTGCCATGCCGGCGGTCATCGCCGCGGCGGCTTGCTCCGGCGTCATCGCCGGCTCGTTGGCGAAATTGCGGGTGCCGTCGGCAATACGGCAATTGACCAGCCCCGGCGCGGCCGGCAGCGGCACGCGCACGCCTGCGTCGACGATCTCCAGCGCGATGCCGTGCTGGCGCGAGAACACATTGATGGCCGCACCGCCGGCCAGGAAGTTCTGCACCATCTGCGCCGTGACCTCCGCCGGGTAGGCGCTGACACCGGCGTCGGCCACGCCATGGTCGGCGGCGAACACGATCACCGTGGGCCGCCTCAGCACCGGCCGCGCGCTGCCCTGGATCAGGCCCAGCTGCAGGGCCAAGGCTTCAAGCCGGCCGAGCGCGCCGAGCGGCTTGGTCTTGTCGTCGATAGCGGCCTGCAGCGCCGGGCGCAGCGCATCGTCGAGCGGAGGAATTTCGGGAAACTGCATGATGCGGATACTCAGAAAGAAAACGGGCTACATTTCCACGCCGCGCTGGGCCTTGATGCCCTGCTGGAACGCGTGCTTGACCGGGGTCATGTCGGTGACGGTGTCGGCCGCCTCCACCAGCGCCGGCGGCGCGCCGCGGCCGGTAATGACCACGTGCTGCATCGGCGGGCGCGCGCGCAGGTCGGCGATGACCTGCTCCACCTCAAGATAGTGCAGCTTGAGCGCGATGTTGAGCTCGTCGAGCAGCACCAGGCCGATGCCGGGATCGCGCAGCATGGCGCGCGCCACCTCCCACGCGGCCTCGGCCTTGGCCACGTCGCGGGCACGGTCCTGGGTTTCCCAGGTATAGCCCTCGCCCATCACGTGGAAGGCGCATTCGTCGGGAAAGCGGCGCAGAAACATTTCTTCGCCGGTGGGCTGCGCGCCCTTGATGAACTGGACCACGCCGGTGCGCATGCCGTGGCCGAGCGCGCGCACCACCATGCCGAAGCCGGAGCTGGACTTGCCCTTGCCGTTGCCGGTGGTGATGACGATCACGCCGCGCTCGTCCTGCGCGGCGGCGATCTTGGCGTCGATGACTTCCTTCTTGCGCACCATGCGCGCCTTGTGGCGGGAATCGCGGTCGGGGTTCTGCTCGGCGGGGTTGTGGTTTTCAGTCATGGTGTGAATTCGGTGTGGTCGGTCGCGCGCCATCGGGAATCAGCGCGGTATGCACGCCGTCGCTGACGCTGACGATGGCGGTGCGCAGCGCGCGCGAGCAGTGTTCGGGGGTCAGCACCTGCGCGGCGGGGCCGTGCAGCGCAGTGCCGTCTTCGGCCATCAGCAGCGCGTGGGTGGCGTAACGCAGCGCCAGCGTCAGGTCGTGCAGGATCACCACGATGGCATGGCGCCCCGCCCTGGCCAGCGCCGCCAGTTGCTCCAGCACCAGGATCTGGTGGCGCAGGTCCAGGTGCGAGACCGGCTCGTCCAGCAACAGCAGCGGCGCCTGCTGCGCCAGCGCCGCAGCCAGCGAGACGCGCTGGCGCTCGCCGCCGGACAGCGTCAGCACATCGCGCGCGGCCAGCGCCTCGATATCCATGGCGCGGATCACGTCGTGCACGATGCGGTCATCCTCGCGTCCGCTCCAGCCCCAGCCGGACAGGTGCGGATGGCGGCCCACGCGCACGGCGTCGAGCACCGGCATCGGGAAGGTATCGTGCACCGCTTGCGGCAGGTAGGCGCGCTGGCGCGCCAGCAACGCGGGGTCGACCAGCGCTGGCGCGGTGCCGTCGATCTCGACGCTGCCGCCGTCGGCGTGGCGCAATCCGGCCAGCACCGTCATCAGCGTGGACTTGCCGGCGCCGTTGGGGCCCGCGATGCACCACAGCTCGCCCGGGCCGATGGCCAGGCTCAGGCGCTCCACCAGCACGCGCTGGCTGGTGCGCAGGCGCAGCTCGCGCAGCGCCAAACGCGGACAGGCAGCGAGCGGAACGGACCAGTGCGCGCCCGAGCTCATCGCGGCCTCCGCAACAACAGGTACAGGAAGGTCGGCACGCCCAGCAGCCCGGTGATCACCCCTACCGGCAACTGCGCCGGCGCCACCACGGTGCGCGCGATCAGGTCGGCCGCCATCAGCAGCGCGCCGCCCAGCAGTGTCGCGGCCGGCAGCAGCAGGCGCTGGTCGTTGCCCCAGGCGAGCCGCACCAGATGCGGCACCACCAGCCCGACAAAGCCGATCGAGCCGGCGGTGGTGATGGCCGCGGCAATGCACAGCGATGCCAGCATGAAGGTCGCCAGCCGCACGCGGCCGACGCGCACGCCCAGCGACTGCGCCACGGTCTCGCCCAGCAGCATCACGTTGAGCGCGCGGGCCATCGGCATGGCCAGCAGCAGCGCCGCCACCAGCATGGTGAGCGCGCCGCCGTAGCTGGCGGTGCCGCCGAGGTCGCCGGTGAGCCAGAACAGCATGCCGCGCAGCCGCGACTCCGGCGCGACCGACAGGATCAGTGTAATGACCGCGCCCCAGCCGGCGGCCAGGATCACGCCGGTCAGCAGCAGCCGCGCGCCGGCCTCGCGATGGCCGCCCTGCACCTGCGGATGCAGCAGGTCGCGCCGCGCCAGCGAGGCCACCAACACCATCGCCAGCAACGCGCCGATCGCGGCAGCCGCCTGCACGCCCCACCACGGCGCCAGCGCCAGCATCGCCAGCAGCGCGGCGGTGGAGGCGCCGCCCGATACGCCCAGCACATAGGGCTCGGCCAGCGGGTTGCGCAGCAGCACCTGCATCAGCGCACCGGACAGGGCCAGCAGCCCGCCGCAGGCGAAGGCCGCGGCCGCGCGCGGCAGGCGCAGCTCATGCACGATGGCGCCGGCGGTGCCGGTGTCGGCGCCGCTGATTGCAAGCCACAGCTGGCGTGCATCGAGGGAAACGCTGCCGAGCGCCAGCGACAAGGCGAACGCCAGCAGCGCCGCCACTGCCAGCACCAGCCAGATCGCCGCCGCCTTCCGGAACTCAGACATGGCGCGCCCGCGCGCTCATCGCTGGCGCCAGCCCAGCGTGATGAAGCCCGCGCGCCCCTGCGTGTTGTAGGGGTAGGCGAGCTGGTAGTCCTTGTCGAACAGGTTTTCGACGCGGGCGGCGATGAACCATTGCTTGTCGATGTTGTAGCGGGCGTTGAGGTTGACGATACCGTATCCGCCCAGCCGGCGCGAGCCGGAGTCCATGCGCGACGACGACAGCAGCCATTCGCCGCCGAAGCGCCAGTTGCCGACATTACGGCCCACGTCCAGCGCGGCATGGCGGCGCGCGCGGCGCAGCAACTGGGTGTTGGTCTGCTCGTCGACCGGGTTCTGGAAGGTCACGCTGGCGCCGATGTCGGTGCCGTAGACGCTGGCGCGCCACGACGCCTCGATGCCCTGCACCCTGGCCTGGTTGACGTTCTGCGCCAGGAACATGCCGCTGGGCTGCAGCGCCGACACGATCAGGTCGTGGTAGCGCGTCTCGAACGCAGTCACGCGCAGCAGGCCGGCGCTGGCGGTGGTGTACTGCACTCCGGCCTCGACCGACTTGGCACGCTCGGGCTGCAGGTTGGGCTGGCCGAAGTTGGGGTAGTACAGCTCGTTGAAGGTCGGCGCGCGGAAGGCATTGCTGACGCTGGCGATCAGCTTGAAGGCGTCGGTCAGGTTGTAGCCGTAGCCGGCGAAGAAGCTGCCCTGGTTGCCGAAGTCGGAATAGTGGTCGTTGCGCGCGTTGAGCTGCAGCTGGTGCTTGCCGAAGCGCCCGTCATAGCCGCCGAACACCGAGAACACATTGCGCGTGGGCGCGCCGTAGGCGCTGGAATCCAGCTCCTGCTGCAGGTAATCGGTGCCGAACAGCAGCGTGTGGCCGGCGGCCAGCGCGTATTCGTTCTGCCAGTTGAACTGGCGGTTGCGGGTATTGAAGGTGCCGTTGGGCCTGCTGTTGAGGAAGGTATCGCTGCGGTCCTCGCTCTGCGACAGCTTGAAATGCGTGGTCCAGTCCGCGCCAAGCTTGCCGTTGACGAAGGCCGACAGCGTGTACAGCTCGCTGTTGGTGCGATTCTCGTCGGTGGGGCGGCCGAAGGCGCTGTCGAACGACAGCTTGCTCTTCGAGTAGTAGCCGGTGATGCCGGCATCCCAGTTGGGCGTGAAGCGGTGCTTCACCTGCCCCGACACGCTCTGGTTCTCGTACGGGTTGTCGTTGGGGTTGGCGCGCGGCGCCTGCTTGGTATTGATCGACGAGAAGCCGTCGGTCTTGAACGCCGAGCCGGTCAGGTTGAACGAGGTGTCGCCGACCTGGCCGCCATAGCCGACCGTGCCCTGGCGCGTATTGTTGCTGCCGTACTCGACCGCGGCGTTGGCTGCCGGCGCCTGGCCCGCGCCGCTCTTGGTAAAGATCTGCACCACGCCCCCGATCGCGTCCGAGCCGTACAGCGCCGAGACGTTGCCGCGCACCACCTCGATGCGGTCGATCTGGTCGGGCAGGATATTGGCCAGTTGCGCGGTGCCGCTGCTGGCCGACGACACCCGCACGCCATCGACCAGGATCAGGGTCTGGTTGGAGTTAGCGCCGCGCATGAACAGCGAGGTATTGCTGCCCATGCCGCCGTTGGTCGCGAACTCGACGCCGGCCTGGCTGCGCAGCAGCGTGCGCAGGTCCGGCGCCTGCGTATTGGCGATGTCCTGCTGCGTGACCACCGTGGTGTGCGGCAGCGCCTCGGTGATCGACTGCGCGGTGCGGGTGGATGTGACCACCACCGGCGCGAGCTGCGCGGTGCGGCTGTCCGCCGCCTGGGCGGAAGCGGCCCCGGGAACGAGGGTGAGCGAGGCCATGGCCGCCAGGATGGCGGGCACGGACGGACGCACCGCCGGGCTTGCCGGGCGGGTCGACCTGTGAAGCGATGAACGCATGATGCAGGACTGGATAGGAACGGCCGGGCCCGTTCCCCCGCGGGCCATATGGCGATGAGGCGTGCCGCGCACGGGCGGCAGCCCGCGTTCAGGCCGGTATCCGGGCTGGCGACACGGAACCGGCGCCTTCCCGAACCTGCGGTTCAGTGGCGTGTGGCCGGTCCTGCGGGCATGTGGCCTGGCATCCGATGACGGATCGGGCCTCGCCAGCGATGTGGCTGACGCATGCGCACCGCGGTCGCTTACCGTTGCGGGGGCAGCACAGGTTGGCCTGTCCGGCGCGCAGCCGGCCCGGCTCCCTGTTTCCCGTTGAACTGCCCTTTCGCCAGGGACGAAAAGGGCGAGCACCTGGAACGTGCGCGAGTCTATGGCGTTTCGCCCCCCGCGTCAACGCGACGACCCCACCGCGCGCATGGCCCGTCTGGTAGCGTTTTGTCACACTCTCGCGGCGTCTTGGGTGCAGAAGCCTGCAACTTCCATGCGGGCGGCCGGTCACAAACCTTTCCTCCGCATTGTGCATGCCGGCGCATCGGCTAGAATCGCGATACCTGACACTACTCCCATCATGACAGGCCCTATGCTCACCGAACTCGAACAACTGGCCGCCAAGATCGGGCGCGTGCTGCACCATGCGGACACCCTGGCGGCGGAGAACCAGCGGCTGCGCGACGAGATCGCGCGGCTGGAGGGCGAAGCCGCGCAGTTGCGCGGCGAGCGCGAGGCCATGGCCGCCGACCGCGAACTGCTCAATATCAAGATCGAGGAAGCGCAGCTGCGCATCCAGTCCATCCTTGACAAGCTGCCCACCGCCAGCGACACGCGCCAGCTCGACCTGCTCGGCGAAGAGGCCGTGGCGCAGGGCGCCGAGGCGCACAAGGCCCCCGGAGAACACGCATGAGCAACAAGCAAGTCGAAGTCAACATCGCCGGCCAGGCCTACCGCTTCGCCATCGCGCCCGAGAACGAGGCGGCGCTGCTCGAGGCCGTGGCCCTGGTCGACACGCAGATGAACAAGCTGCGCAGCGGCAGCGCGGCCAAGGGCGTCGAGCGCGTGGCGGTGATGGCCGCCATCAGCATCGCCTCGGACCTGCTGTCGCTGCAGCGCAAGCAGCAGGCCGAGGGCGCGATCCCGGTCGACGCCATCCGCGCGCGCATCCGCGAACTGAACGATCGCGCCGACGAAGCGCTGCGGCAATATGCCCACGTGGGCACCGGTACGCGCGGCTGAGCGCCAGGGGGTGGGATGTGCTGCGGATGCCGCGCTGCCGCACAAAATGTAACGACGCGCGCGAGCACACTTGGTATGCCCTGCAACGCGGTGTATAGTGTAGCCAGACTGCACGAGGCACCACAGAAGTGCAGCTGACAGGTCAGGTTATCGCGCCTGGCCGCCGTTTTCATCCCATCCTTGTTAGAAACGGCAAACGTCTGACATCCAGCACGTGGACAGTCAGACGTTTGACAGTTTCCCTGCCTGGTTCGTGAGGGTCATAAACTCCTTGAACCGATATGCATTGCATGGTGCGGGATTATGTCGCGTGGGCGAGCGCGTCGTCGCATTCATAGTCCGGGCCTGGCCTGGACTCCCTGAGTGGATGATGTACCCGAAATGCGACTTCCGCAGCCACTCTGAACCTCACTTGGGTTCAGGATGCCGACCCAGCGGCCGAGGCGGGGACCCCCTAAAAGGCGGTGGTTTTCTGAACCATCGCCTTTTTCTTTGCCTTTGTTCTTTGCCCGCATGCTTGCCCGTGTTTCAGGCGCGGGCCTTCCTTTCCTGAGCAGCGCCGTGAGCCCTAACCAGAACCAACGCGCCCGCCAGTACTGGCTGATGAAATCGGAACCGGACGAAGCCAGCATCGACGACCTGGCCCGCGAACGGACGCTGCCGTGGACCGGCGTGCGCAACTACCAGGCGCGCAACTTCATGCGCGACGCCATGCAGATCGGCGACGGCGTGCTGTTCTACCACTCGTCGTGCCCGGAGCCCGGCATCGCCGGGCTGGCCGAGGTCTGCTCCGCGCCCTACCCCGACCCCACGCAGTTCGACCGCAAGAGCCCGTATTTCGACGCTGCCTCGAAGGCCGAGGCGCCGCGCTGGCTGCTGGTCGACGTGCGCTTCGAACGCAAGAGCCGCCTGATTCCGCTGGCCGAGCTGCGCGAACATGAAGCGCTGGCCGACATGGTGGTGCTCCGGCGCGGCAACCGGCTCTCGATCACGCCGGTGACGCCGGCGGAATGGCGCTATATCACCGGCAAGCTGATGGACTGAGCGGCCGGCGCTGCCGCATCCAACCAGGCCTTGCGCGGCAAGGCTGACGACAATAACAACGACTTGCTGACACGATGCCGTTCGACAACCTGCCGGTGCTGATCCCCGCCCTGCTCGCGCTGGGCGCCTTCACCGGCTTCTGCGCCGGGCTGCTCGGCGTGGGCGGCGGCATGATGATGGTGCCGTTCCTGACGCTGCTGTTCACCAGCCTGGGCTTTGCCGGCGAAGCCATCGTCCATATGGCGATCGCCACCTCGATGGGCACCATCCTGTTCACCTCGCTGTCGTCGGTGCGCGCGCACCACCAGCGCGGCGCCGTGCGCTGGCCGATCGTGCTGGCGCTGGCGCCCGGCATCGTGATCGGCGGCATGGTCGGCGGCGGCAAGGTCTTCGCGGCGCTGAAGACCAGCTGGCTGTCGCTGGCGTTCGCGGGCTTCGTCGGCTTCTCGGCGCTGCAGATGCTGCGCAACCGCCGGCCCAAGCCGGGGCGTCAGCTGCCGGGCTTCGCCGGCATGGCCGGCGCGGGCGGCGTGATCGGCTTCCTGTCCAGCCTGGTGGGCGCGGGCGGCGCCTTTGTCTCGGTGCCGTTCATGACCTGGTGCAATGTGCCGATCCATAACGCGGTGGCGACCTCGGCCGCGCTCGGCTTCCCGATCGCCGCGGCCAGCGTGGCGGGCTATATCTGGAGCGGCTGGCACGCGCCCGGACTGCCGGCGGCCTCGCTCGGCTATCTCTACCTGCCTGCGCTGCTGGTGATCGCCGCGGCCAGCGTGCTGACCGCGCCGCTGGGTGCGCGCACCGCGCACCGCATGGATGTGGGCCAGCTGCGCAAGATCTTTGCGGTGCTGCTGCTGTGCCTGGCCACGTATATGTTGTGGAAGGCCTGGCAGGCGTTCTGACGACCCGCGTCACCCGCACGGGGGAAGCCAGACCATGCGCGCGGCGCCACCGCAACAATCGTTTGCAATGTCGCGGAACGATCGCCCCGGCGGCCACGTCTGATACCCATCACGTTTTGATTGGGAGAATCACATGAAACAATGGCTCGCCGCCACCCTGCTCGGCACCACCGCCGTCGTCGCCTCGGCGCACGGCGGTCCCACCGAAACGCCGTCGGGCGTGCTATCCCTGACCGCGCAGGCCGTCACCGAAGTGCCGACCGATATCGTGCACCTGACGCTGGCCGCGGAGCAGGAAGGCGCGGAACCGGCGGCGATTTCCTCGGCCCTGTCGACCCGGACCCAGACGGTCATCACGCAGGCCCGCCGCGTGCAGGGCGTGACCGCCGAATCCGGCGGCTTCACCATCCACCCAAGCACCGACCGCAACGGCCGTATCAGCACCTGGCGCGGGCGCTCCGAGGTCATCCTGAAGTCACGCGATTTCTCGGCGGTGTCCAAACTTGCGGGCGAGCTTGCCAGCCAGATGCAGGTGCAGAACATCGCCTTCTCGCTGTCGCGCGAAGCGCGCGAGGCCGCCGAAGCCAAGCTGGCCGAGCAGGCCATTGCCTCGTTCCGCAGCAAGGCGCAGGCCACCACCAAATTGTTCGGCTACAACAGCTACACCATCCGTGAAGTCAACGTAAACGAGACCGGCATGGTGCCGCCGGTGCCGCGCATGTACGGCGCCGCCAAGGCCATGATGGCCGACGCCGCGGTGCCGGTGCCGGTCGAAGGCGGCAAGACCCAGGTCACGGTATCGGTGAACGGGTCGGTGCAGATGCTGAAGTAAAGATACTGAAGTAGGGAAGGCGTCCAGGCTTGCGGCGGTGTACTCCCTCTCCCGGTTGCGGGAGAGGGTTGGGGAGAGGGCCAGGAGCTTCGACGAAGTTCAGGGCGTCGGTATGCCGGCGCCCGCCCTCACCCCCTGCCCTTCTCCCGCAAGCGGGAGAGGGGAGCAAACCCGCAGCGATCGATCGAATTCACTAGCATATCCCAAGGCCCCCTCACAGCCCCGCAAACTTCTCCCGCAGCACGTTCTTCTGCACCTTGCCCATGGTATTGCGCGGCAGCTCGTCCACCACGTGCACGCGCTTGGGCACCTTGAAATTGGCGATGCGGCCCTTGAGCGTGCCGATCAGCGCGCCCTCGTCGATGTCGGCACCGGGCTTGCGCACCACCACCGCCACCACTGCCTCGCCGAAATCCGCGTGCGGCACGCCGATCACGGCGCTCTCGGCCACGCCCGGCATCTCGTCGATAAAGCTTTCGATTTCCTTCGGGTAGACGTTGTAGCCGCCCGAGATGATCAGGTCCTTGCTGCGCCCGACGATGGTCAGGTAGCGGTCCGGCACCGCGCGCTCGCCTGCCTGGCTGACGATGGCGCCGCCGAAGCGGCCGACGTCGCCGGTCTTGAACCAGCCGTCGTCGGTGAACTCTTCCCTGGTCTTTTCCGGCATGCGCCAGTAGCCCTGGAACACGTTCGGGCCCTGCACCTCGACATTACCGATCTCGCCAGGCGCGCAGCGCTTGCCGTCGCCGTCGACCACGCGCACCGACACCCCCGGCAGCGGCATGCCCACGGTACCGCCGATGCGCTCGCCCAGCGCCGGGTCATACGGGTTGGACACCAGCATCACGGTCTCGCTCATGCCGTAGCGTTCGAGGATGGTATGGCCGGTGCGCTCGCGGAAGGCGTCGAAGGTTTCCAGCAGCAGCGGCGCCGAGCCCGATACGAACAGGCGCATGCGGCGGCAGGTATCGTCGTCGAAGCGCGGCTCCTGCAGCATGCGCACGTAGTAGGTCGGCACGCCCATCATCACGGTGCAGCGCGGCAGGAATTTCAGCACTTGCGCCATGTCGAGCCTGGGCGCCCAGATCATCTTGGCGCCGGCCAGCAGCGCGCCATGCGAGGCGACGAACAGGCCGTGCACATGGAAGATCGGCAGCATGTGCAGCAGCACGTCATCGCTGCGCCAGCCCCAGAACTCGTGCAGCGTCTGCGCATTGGAGGCCAGGTTGCGATGGCTCAGCATCGCGCCCTTGCTGCGGCCGGTGGTGCCGGAGGTATAGAGGATGGCGGCGAGGTCATCGTCGGCGCGCGCCACCGTCTCGAAGGTGTCGGCCTTGCCCGCCGCGCGCGACAGCAGCGAGCCGCTGCGGTCGTCGTCCAGCGTAAACACATGGTTCACGCCGTGTCGAAACGCGACCTTGGAGACCCAGCCGAAATTCTTGCTGCTGCAGACCACTACCGACGGCTCGGCATTGCCGACGAAGTAGTCGATCTCGGCCTCCTGGTAGGCCGTGTTCAGCGGCAGGTAGACATAGCCGGCGCGCAGCGTGGCCAGGTACAGGAACAGCGCTTCGGGCGATTTTTCCACCTGCACCGCCACGCGCGCGCCTTCGGGCAGGTGCAGCGAAGCCAGCAGGCTGGCCAGCTTGGCGGTGGCGCGGTCAAGGTCGTCCCAGCTGTAGTACAGGCCGTCGTGCGTCTCGATGCAGCAGGCGGTACGGTCAGCGGGGAAGCGGGATTCGAACAGGGCGAACAGGTTGGCGTTCATGGCAGGGAGCGAACGAAAGGCTGAAAAAGCGGGCTAAGTAAGCGAACTAAGCGGGCTGGAACAAGCGAAGACATCGATGATGGGAAGCAGTGCCGTCGGCGCGCCCTACTCCCCCCGGAACTGTGGAGGCCGGCCCGCCAGGAAGGCGGCGACGCCTTCGGCGTGGTCCGCGCCTTCGGCATAGGCGAAATGCGCGTCCAGGTCGGCCGGCGACAGCGGCGCCGGCGATGGCGCCAGCCGATGGATGGTGGCCTTGTTGATGCGCGCCGCGGCGGGCGCGCCGGCGGCGATGCGGCGCACCGTGGCGTCGACCTCGGCGGCCAGCGCGGCGGGCTCGACCACGCGCGTCAGCAGGCCTTTGTCGCGCGCCTCGGCGGCATCGAAGACGCGGCCCTCGAGCAGGATCTCGAGCGTCGCGGCGCGGCCCGCCAGCGCCAGCAGGCCTTGCAGCTCGCCGGGCGCCATCGGGAAGCCGAGCCGGTTGATCGGCACGCCGAAGCGGCTGTCCGACGCGGCGATGCGCAGGTCGCAATGGCAGGCGATTTCCAGCCCGCCGCCCACGCACACGCCTTCGATCATCGCCACGGTGGGATGCGTGCATTGCGCCACCGCCGCCAGCGCGGGCGCGATGGTGGCCATGTGGTAGTGGCGCACCGCGGCCTCGTCGCCGCGCTCGGCGGGAAACTCGGCAATGTCGGCGCCGGCGGCAAAGTTGCCGTCGGCGCCGCGCACCACCACGCAGCGCAGCGAGGTATCCGCCGACAGCCGCGCAAAGCCCGCCGCCAGCTCGCGCCACATCTGCGCGGAAATGGCGTTGAGCTTGCCGGCGTGCGCCAGCGTCACGGTGGCGGTGGTGCCCTGCGTGGCAAAACGCACGGTGCCGCTCATGGGCGCATCCCCCGGCTTCGGATCGGCATGGCCATAACCTTGCGTCAGTCCATCTTGGCGCCGGACTGCTGCACCACCTGGGCCCAGCGGCGGATCTCGGCGTGCTGGAACTGGCCGAACTGCTCCGGCGTGAACGCCGGCGTTTCCGAGCCGTTGTTGAGCCAGACCTGCTTCAGCTCTGGCGAGTTCAGCGCCTTCTCGGTCTCGGCGTAGAGGCGGTCGACAATGTCCTTCGGCGTGCCCTTGGGCACCCACATCGCGTACCACGTCGACACCTCATAGTTGGGCACGCCGGCCTCGGCCGCGGTCGGCACGTTGGGGAAGGCGGGCGAGCGCTTGTTCGACGCCACCGCCAGCGCCTTGATGCGGCCCGCGCGGATATGCTGCGCCGACGAGCCGAGCCCGTCGAACATCAGGTCGACCTGGCCCGCGATCAGGTCGGACAATGCCGGGCCGGCGCCCTTGTAGGGGATATGGGTAATAAAAGTCTTGGTCTGGATCTTGAACAGCTCGCCCGCCAGGTGGTGCGACGAGCCGTTGCCGGCCGAGCCGTAGTTGAGCTTGCCGGGGTTGGCGCGGGCGTAGGCGATCAGCTCCTGCAGCGTGTTGGCCTTGACACGGTTGGGATTCACCACCACCACCTGCGGCGGCTGCGCGATCACCGTGACCGGGATGAAATCCTTCTCGATGTCGTAATCCAGCTTCTTGTAGAACGACGGCGCGATGGCGTGGTGGGCGCCACCGATAAACACGGTGTAGCCGTCCGGCGCGGCCTTGGACGCGAGGCTGGCGCCGACCGTGCCGCCGGCGCCGCCGCGGTTGTCGATCACGAACTGCTTGCCCAGCTGCTTGGACAGCTGCGCGGTCAGCGGGCGCGCGAAGGCGTCGGTGCCGCCGCCGGCGGGGAACGGCACGATCACGGTGACCGGCTTGGACGGCCAGGTATCGGCGTGCGCGGGGGCGGCGAGCATGGCGCCGGCACCGATGCCGGCCACGCCAAGGACCAGGCCCGCTGCGCGCGCGCAGGCGGCCAGGCTGAACTGACGACGATTCATCTTTGTCTCCTCTCTCTTCTGGAAAGTCAATCTGATGGCCGCGCGCGCCCGCATGGGCACTGCGCGGCTGGCTTTGCTTCTACGACTTGGCTCCCGACAAAACGACGCGGCGCGCCATGCGCCGCGGGTGCAAGGGCAAGGGCGATTCCCGTGACCGGACCAGGGTCACAGCAGCTTCCCGACGCTGCGGCTGATGCGCGGGTTGCCTGCACCCAGGCGTGCCAGATTGTCATCCAGCGCCTCGGGCACGTAAAGGTAATTGACCATCATGCCGCAGCTCTGGCTGCGGCCCTTGCGCGACAGGTCTGCGCCCCAGTTGAGCCGTTCCACGCAAGCGCCGTTGCCAAGGTGGAAACGTGCCACCGGGTCGGCCGGCATCGACTGGTTGCGTTCGCGCACCAGGAAATGCGCGGCCAGCGTCAGCGCGGTGTCGCGCACCACGGCATCGGCGGCATCCGGCGCCAGCGCCTCCAGCCACGCCGCGCCGTCGGCGGGCGCGTCGCCGTGGCGCTCGCTCCAGCGCGCCAGCCGCTTGTCGCCCAGCACGCGCGCCACGGCCTCGCCGTCCTGCTTGCGCAGCCAGTCGGCAAAGCCGGGGATCGGCGACAGCGTGGCGAACTGCTTGACCTTCGGGAATTCGCGCTGCACTTCCTCGATCACGCGCTTGAGCAGGAAGTTGCCGAAGCTGACGCCTCGCAGCCCCGCCTGCGTATTGCTGATCGAATAGAAGATCGCCCATTTGACGCGGCGCAGGTCTTCCAGCGGCGCGGCTTCGTCCAGGAGGGTATGGACGTCGGCGGCCATCTCCGGGGCAAAGGCCACCTCGACGAAGATCAGCGGCTCGCGCGGGATGCGCGGGTGGAAGAAGGCGTAGCAGCGGCGGTCGGAATCGAGCCGGTTGCGCAGGTCGGTCCACGAGGCGATCTCGTGCACGGCCTCATAGCGGATCAGCTTTTCCAGCAGCGACGCGGGCGAGTCCCAGGTGATCGGCTGCAGCTCGAGCAGGCCGACGTCGAACCAGTTCGAGAACAGCGCCTCGAGATCGTCGTCGAGCGGGCGCAGCCCGGGCATGCGGCGCTGCCAGCGCAGCATGTCGGCGCGCAGCTGGATCAGGAAATGCAGGCCGCAGGCGCTGTTGCCGCGCTGGCCATGCAGCGCGGCCAGCCGCTTGAAGAAGCGGATGCGGGCGTTGGACTGCGCCTGGCCAGCGCGCGCGGCCTTGTCGCCATCGGCCGAGGCGTCTTCGCTGCCGCTGCTCGCCACCTCGGCCAGCACCGCCAGCATGCCGCGGCGCGTGGCTTCGCCGGCGGCTTCGTATTCGGCCTGCCAGGCCTGCGCCGCGGCATTGGCGGCGCCGTCGGTCAGGCGCGCATCGAAGCACAGGCG
Organism: Cupriavidus nantongensis; assembly: GCF_041726985.1. Lineage (GTDB taxonomy): Bacteria > Pseudomonadota > Gammaproteobacteria > Burkholderiales > Burkholderiaceae > Cupriavidus > Cupriavidus nantongensis_A. The sequence continues at coordinate 2,680,119 of NZ_CP168303.1, forward strand.
CAGTTGCTCGCGCTGGCGGCGCACCACGCGCGCCGGCAGCGGCGCCTCGCCATCGGCCGGCGTGGCGGCCCTGGCATCGCCATTGGGCTTGGCGTCGGGCTCGCCCTTGCGTCCCCACCAGCGGCCCAGCCGCGACAGGATATTGGAGCTGGACGGCTCGCTTTCGCCCAGCGGCGCGCTGATCTTCTGGTCACCCGTATCGAAGGAGTTCATGCGGTACCTGCCTTGATGCATCGATGTGAACGTGGGGAAAACTGTGGCTGGCGTGTCGGTGTGCGGGAGTCAGTCTTCGGCGCCCGCCACGCGCAAGGCCGGCGGGGCGCGCACGGCCGCCTCCGCGTCGGTTCTGTCGGTTCGGTCGGTCAGGTCGGTCAGGTCGGTTACGTCCGCCGCCATCGCAGCGCCGCCGTTATCGAGTGCCTGCAGCGCGGCGCGCTGGCGCAGCAAGTGGGTCTTCATCATGGCTTCGGCGCCTTCCGGGTCGCGCGCCTTGAGCGCGGCAAACACGCTCAGGTGCTCGGCGCAGGATTCGTGGATCCGCCCCGGCAGCTTCAGGCTCTTGTGGCGCGACAGCCGCAGCACCTTGCGCAGGTCGCTGATCAGCCCGCTCAGCCAGCGGTTGCCCGCCAGCCGCTGGATCGCTTCATGGATCTGGGCGTTGGTCTCGTAGTAGGCGTCGATATCGCCGGCCTGCGCATAGCGCGCCAGGTCGGCGTGCAAGCCGTCAAGGGCGTCGAGGTCGGCGCGGGTGGCGTTGCGCGCGGCCTCATAGGCGCAGCGCCCTTCGAGCAGCGCCATCAGCGGGAAGATCTCGTCGAGGTCCTGCTCGGACAGTTCATTGACGAAACAGCCGCGGCGCGGCTCCAGCCGCACCAGGCCTTCGGCGGCAAGCACCTTGAGCGCCTCGCGCAGCGGCGTGCGGGAGATGCCCAGCGTTTCAGCCATCGCGCTTTCGTCGATCCATGCGCCCGGCACCAGCGTATGCGCGTCGATCATGGCGCGCAGCCGGTCTGCCACTTCCAGATACAGCGCCTGCTGGACGATGCGCATGCCTCCTCCTGTATCGCATGGAGGATCCAATGGCGTGTGCCCCGGATCCCATAATTCATAATTATGGATTAGGACGCGAACGATACAAGGACTTTCGATGGTGCACCGCAAGGTGGGCGCGCAGGTCCAGCGGGAATGATGTGGTGAGGTGCGGCGGGCGTCCCTTGCCTCCCCGCAAGGAAACGCCCGCGCCTGAAAAAGAACTGCCGTACTGCGTGATTCATCGCTGGCGGATACGAATGCATCCGTCGCGTGGGTCCATGGATTAACCTGGCGCTGGCCCCGCGCCACCCCTGTTGAAAACGCGCCAAAGCGCGTGGATTTTCCCGTGCCCTTTGATCCGTGCAGCGCGGCTAGCGTAACTCTCGACCCGAAGAGCCGTACTCCCCCCTGGCACTGCCGTTGGCGGCTGTGGCTCGCCGCTCATCTTGTAACAATGACACTAGCGATTTACGTGCCAGTCGGGCTAAGCCCTTGATTTTATGGATGGCATCGAACCGCAATTTGTTACAGGATGAGATCAGTGTAACAGGATGTTTCCAAAGTGTTACGAGGGTTTTCCATGGTGGGGACGTTGCGGCATGCGCTGGCGGCGCGCGGCCATTCAAATTGTGCCGTCGGCGCTATTTATCGATGTCAGAATGTGAGGCCGTCGCCGCAACCGCCTTGCCTGCCATCGTTGCGTTTTTGAAACAGGCGCCGGCCGCCGCGGAAATCCCCGCCGGTTTCCTGTATCCATCGCACATCACTCTGGAGGTCACGCCATGCAAGCTGGCAGCAGCGATTCCACCCTGGCCGCCGCCCCGGCCGAACCGGCATCGCCCGCCGGCCCTCGCGCCGCCGCGCTGCGGCCGCTGGGCCTGAGCTTCACCGGGTCCGGCTCGGAATATTTCCGAATCTGGATCGTCAATGCGCTGCTGACCATCGTGACCCTGGGTATCTATTCCGCCTGGGCCAAGGTGCGCACGCTGCAGTATTTCTATCGCAATACGCGGCTGGACGGCGCCAGCTTCGACTACCACGGCAAGCCGTCGGCGATCCTGAAAGGCCGGGCCATCGTGTTCGGGCTGGTGCTCGCGTTCCAGTTCGCCTCAACCTTGTCGCCGTTCCTGGCGCTGGCGATGCTGCTGGTGCTGCTGGCCGTGTTCCCGTTGCTGCTGGTGCGCTCGTTGCGCTTCCGCATGGCAAACTCGAGCTATCGCGGGCTGCGCTTCGGCTTTACCGGCGGCGATGCCGAGGCCTATCGGGTGTTCGTGCTGTGGCCGCTGGCCGCGGTGGCAACGCTGGGCTTGCTGGGGCCGCTGGCGCACCAGCGCTTCAAGCGCTACCAGCACAACCACACCCGCTTCGGCACCGCACCGTTCGGCTTCCACGCCGCCGCTGGCGATTTCTACCGGGCCTACCTGCGCGCCTTCGGCGTGGTGCTGGCGGGCACGCTGGTGATGGCCGCGGCTGGCTTCGTGATGGCGCCGGGAATCGGCAATTTCGGCGCGGCGGCGCTGCTTGGCTTCGGCATCGCCGGCTTCTACCTGGGCATGCTGTCGGTCAGCCCTTACCTGATGGCGCGGCTGCAGAACGTGGTGTGGAGCCACACCACGCTGGCGCCGCACGCGTTCCGCAGCGAGGTCAGCGCCGCGCGCATGGTCTTTATCTTTGTCACCAACCTGGTTGCGATCGCGCTGACGCTCGGCCTGTTCCTGCCGTTCGCGCGCGTGCGCGCCACGCGCTACCGGCTGCAGTGCGTGACCATGCTCGCGGCGGGCCCGCTCGACAGCTTCGTCGCCGGCGCAGCGCAACAGGTGGGCGCGCTGGGCGACGCGGCGGTAGACTGGTACGACATCGACATCGCGCTCTGACGCGCCATGGTCCCGGTCACCTTCTTCGACGGGCGCTCGTCGCGCGCGCATCCGGCCACGCTGGACGTGGAAGCGCAGCAGGCCGTGCTGCGCGACGCCGACGGCACCGAATTGCGGCGCGCGCCGCTGTCGCAGCTGCGCGTGTCGGAGCGCGTGCGCCGCGCGCCGCGGCTGGTCACTTTCGCCGACGGCGCCTTCTGCGAGATCACCGACCATGCCGCCTTCGACCGGCTGCTGGCGGCCACCGGCCACCGCGACGGCCTGGTGACGCGCGCGCAGAACAGTTGGCGCCTCGCCGGCCTGGCCGTGGCGGCGCTGGTCGCGGTGCTGGTGCTGGGCTACTACGTTCTGCTGCCGTGGGGCGCGGGCATGATGGCACGCGCGGTGCCAGCCGAACTGGAGGCCCGGCTCGGCCAGCTGACGCTGGAGAGCCTGGACAATGGCATGCTCGCGCCGACGCAGCTGCCGGCCGCCGAGCAGGCGAAGATCCGCGCCGGCTTCGCGGCGCTACGGCGTCCGCGCGATACGGCGCACGACTACCAGATTCTGTTCCGCCAGGGCGGCGAAATCGGGGCCAATGCGCTGGCCTTGCCGGGTGGCACCATCATCGTCACCGACGAGCTGGTCGGCCTGGCGGGCACCGGCGCCGGCCTGATGGGCGTGCTGGCCCACGAGGCGGGCCACGTGGCGCGACGCCACGGGCTGCAGCAAGTGATCCAGGGCTCGGCCCTGGCGGCGTTGTCGGCCTACCTGTTCGGCGATATCTCGTCGGTGCTGGCGGGCGTGCCTGCTGCCATGCTGACCTTGCGCTATTCGCGCGACCACGAGCGCGAGGCCGACGCCTATGCCATCGACGTGATGCAGCGCAACGGCCTGCCGCCGGCGGCGCTGGCCGACGTGCTGGTGGCGCTGGAGCAGCGCGAGGGCAAGCCCGACGAAGCGCAGGCGGAGCGTGGCGAGGACTTCCTGTCGACGCACCCGCACACGCAGGCGCGCATCGACGCACTGCGCCGCGCCGGCCGCTAGCAGCGCGCTGGGCAGGCGGGGCTCAGGCCGCCGGCTGCGGCGCGCCGGCGCCGGGCTGGCGGCGGTAGGCCCAGATCACCATGGCGATGCCCGCCAGGATCATCGGCAGGCTCAGCCACTGGCCCATCGACAGCTTCAGCGCCAGCAGGCCCAGGAAGTTGTCGGGCTCGCGCGCGAATTCCGCGGCGAAGCGGAACGCGCCATAGCCGATCAGAAACACACCCGACACCGCGCCCATCGGCCGCGGCTTGCGCGCGAACAGCCACAGGATGATGAACAGCGCCACGCCCTCGCCGGCAAACTGGTAGAGCTGCGACGGATGGCGCGGGATGTTGTCGCCAGCCTGCGGGAAGATCATGCCCCACGGCAGGTCGGTGGCGCGGCCCCACAGCTCGCCGTTGATGAAGTTGCCGATGCGCCCGGCGGCCAGCCCGCACGGGATCATCGGCGCGATGAAGTCGGTCACTTCCATCCAGTGGCGCCGGCGCAGCCGGCCGAACAGCCACATCGCCACCACCACCCCAAGAAAGCCGCCATGGAAGGCCATGCCGCCCTCCCACACCTTGAAGATCTCCATCGGATGCGACAGGTAGTACGACGGCTTGTAGAACAGCACGTAGCCGAGCCGCCCGCCCAGGATCACGCCCAGCACGCCGAAAAACAGCATGTCGTCGAGGTCGCGCGTGGTCCAGCCCTTGGCGGCGATATGCGGCTGGCGGATGCGCAGGCGCCCGAACCACAGGAACATGACGAACCCGGCCAGGTACATCAGCCCGTACCAGCGGATCGCGAGCGGGCCCAGGTGGATGGCAACCGGGTCGAACTGGGGATGAATCAGCATGTTGGCGTGAATGGTGGTTGTGGGGCAGCGGCGGCGCCGGCCATGCGGCCCAGGTATGACGCGCGGGTGCGGCGAAGGTTGCACGGCAATGCCAATGCCAGGCCCGTGCACGCATCGTAGGCCGTAATGATGTCATAAATCCCCGCCGTGACCCGCAAGCCGGACCTCGGGCCGGGGCCCGCCAGCGGCCGAATAATCCATTTGACATGCCAAAACGCAGGCGTCATTCTTGGCCCATCCCTTTGCGCCTGCGCGCCCGCGCGGCAGCACACAACAAGAATCTCCGGAGACCCCACCATGGCATTCAACAAGCGCTCCCGGCACATCACGCAAGGCGTGGCACGCTCCCCCAATCGCTCGATGTACTACGCGCTCGGCTACCAGAAGGACGACTTCGACAAGCCGATGGTGGGCATCGCCAACGGGCATTCGACCATCACGCCGTGCAATGCCGGCCTGCAGCGCCTGGCCGACGCGGCCATCGAGGCGATCCGGGCCGCCGGCGCCAACCCGCAGGTGTTCGGCACCCCGACCATATCCGACGGCATGTCGATGGGCACCGAGGGCATGAAGTATTCGCTGATCTCGCGCGAGGTCATCGCCGACTGCATCGAGACCGCGGCCCAGGGCCAGTGGATGGACGGCGTGGTGGTGATCGGCGGCTGCGACAAGAACATGCCGGGGGGCATGATCGCGCTGGCACGCACCAACGTGCCGGGCATCTACGTCTACGGCGGCACCATCAAGCCGGGCCACTGGAAGGGCAAGGACCTGACCATCGTGTCGTCGTTCGAGGCCGTGGGCGAGTTCACCGCGGGGCGCATGAGCGAGGAAGATTTCGAAGGGGTGGAGCGGAACGCGTGCCCGTCCACCGGCTCGTGCGGCGGCATGTACACCGCCAACACCATGAGCTCGTCGTTCGAGGCGCTGGGCATGTCGCTGCTGTATTCGTCGACCATGGCCAACCCGGACCAGGAAAAGGTCGACAGCGCCGCCGAATCGGCGCGCGTGCTGGTCGAGGCCGTCAAGCGCGACCTCAAGCCGCGCGACATCATCACGCGCGAGTCGATCGAGAACGCGGTGGCGCTGATCATGGCCACCGGCGGCTCCACCAACGCGGTGCTGCACTATCTGGCGATCGCGCATGCCGCCGAGGTGGAATGGACCATCGACGACTTCGAGCGCATCCGCCGCAAGGTGCCGGTACTCTGCAACCTCAAGCCCTCGGGCCAGTACGTGGCGACCGACCTGCACCGCGCCGGCGGCATCCCGCAGGTGATGAAGATCCTGCTCAAGGCCGGCCTGATGCACGGCGGCTGCATCACCATCACCGGTCGCACGCTGGCCGAGGAACTCGAGCACGTGCCCGACGCCCCGCGCGCCGACCAGGACGTGATCCTGCCGATCGAGCGGGCGCTCTACGCCGAGGGCCACCTGGCCATCCTCAAGGGCAACCTCGCCGAGGAAGGCGCGGTCGCCAAGATCACCGGACTGAAGAACCCGGTCATCACCGGCCCGGCGCGCGTGTTCGAGGACGAGCAGAGCGCGATGGACGCGATCCTGGCCGACCGCATCAACCCCGGCGACATCCTGGTGCTGCGCTACCTCGGCCCCAAGGGCGGCCCCGGCATGCCGGAAATGCTGGCGCCGACCTCCGCCATCATCGGCAAGGGCCTGGGCGAGTCGGTCGGCTTTATCACCGATGGCCGCTTCTCGGGCGGCACCTGGGGCATGGTGGTCGGCCACGTCGCGCCGGAAGCGTACGTCGGCGGCACCATCGCGCTGGTGCAAGAGGGCGACTCGATCACCATCGACGCGCACCAGTTGCTGCTGCAACTGAACGTGTCGGAAGAAGAACTGGCCCGGCGCCGCGCCAGCTGGAAGGCACCGGCGCCGCGCTATACGCGCGGGGTGCTGGCGAAGTTTGCGCGACTGGCATCGACGGCGAGCAAGGGGGCGGTGACGGATTGAGGCGTCTCGCATGCCGCCCCTCTCCCAGAGGGAGAGTGTATGGACCGGGGACATAGGTGACAGGTGTGCGAGGACATGGTTGACACTCCCGGGCAGATATCTGCCCGGGAGAACGAACCATGCCGTGGAGCGCCCGAGACACCATGAGCCTTCGCCTGGAGTTCATTGCCCTGGCTTCCCAGCCGGGATGCAACCGTCGGGAGCTGTGCCGACGGTTCTCGATCAGTCCACAAACCGCTTATAAGTGGCTGGCCCGGCATCGGCAGGAAGGCGCCGCGGGCTTGGCCGACCGGCCCCGGCGGCCGCACCACAGCCCCGAGCGCACCGCTGATTTCCTGGAGGAACTGGTGCTGATGCTGCGCCGCGAACACCCGACCTGGGGTGGGCGCAAGATCAGCCGCAGGCTGTCCGACCTGGGCCACGCCGAGGTGCCTGCGCCCAGCACGGTGACCTCGATCCTGCATCGGCATGGTCTGATCGATCCGCAGGCCAGCGCCCAGGCCACCCCCTGGCGGCGGTTCGAGCACGACGAACCCAACGAGCTGCTGCAGATGGACTTCAAGGGTCAGGTGCCCAATGAGCACGGCGTCTGCTTTCCGCTCACGCTGATCGACGACCATTCCCGCTTCAACCTGTGCCTGGCAGCCTGCGCGGACCAGCGCCGCCAGACGGTGCAGCAGCAGCTGATCGAGGCCTTCCGCCGCTACGGCCTGCCCCGGCGCATCACCATGGATAACGGCCCTCCATGGGGAGGCGGCGACGAAGAGGGACTGGGCTACACCAGGCTGACGGTCTGGTTAATGCAACTGGGCATCCGGGTCAGCCACTCACGGCCCTATCACCCACAAACACAGGGCAAGGACGAGCGGTTCCACCGCACCCTGAAGGCCGAAGTCCTGCAGCACCGCCGTTTCGTGGACAACACCGAGGCGCAGCAGGTCTTCGATCGATATCGGTACGTGTACAACCACGAGCGGCCCCATCAGGCCCTGGACATGCAGGTGCCGGCCCAACGCTATCGCGTGAGCAACGTAGCCTACCCGGAGGCGCTGCCGGAGGTGCAGTACCAGAGCGGCGACCGTGTCTACAAGGTCGACAGCAGCGCACGGATCATGGTTGGCAACCGGCGCATCAAGATCGGCAAGGCGTTCATCGGCCAGTGGATCGCGCTACGCCCGACCCGGCGCGACGGCGTGTTAACCATATGGTTCAGCCGCTTTGAAATCGGCGAAATTAGCCTGCACGCCGCTGCGGCGTGCAGGCCACAAGCATCACCTAGGGACGTAACCCCCTGACGTCTACAATGTGTCCACCATGTCCTCGCACATGCGTCCACCATGTCCCCGGTCTATACAGGAGAGGGGATAAAACCCGAGCGATGGCTCAGGCTTCAATCCTCGCCCGGCGCCTTCTCCATCTCCTCCAGCGTCGCGTCCAGCCACTCCACCAGCCGCGCTTCCAGCGACTGCGTCAGCTCGCTGGCCAGTTGTGCCGTCAGCGGCGCCAGCCGGGACTGCAGCGTGGCTTCGGTGTGGGCCGCGACCACCTGCGGCCATTCGGTGCGAAAGCGCATCATCACGCGGCTCAGCAACTCGGTGCGTACTGCGCGCAGGTCGTCATCGCCGGTGTCCGTGGCGGTGTCCGTCTGCGCGGCAGGCGGGGCCGGCACGATGGCGTCGTCCAGCGCGGCGTCGCCGGTGTCGCCCACCTGCATCACCATGCCGGCATCGTCCATGCCAAAGGTGTCGATCACGCCGTCGTCCGCCGCGGCGCCCGCCTGCGCCGGCGCTTCGGTGTCGGCTGCGGTGTCGGCATCGGGCAGGTCGACGACCTCGGTCAGCAGCGGGATGCTGTCGTGCGGTTCCGGCCGCGGGATCACCCGCGAGGTGGTGCGTTCGCTCATGCGGCGTCTCCCTTGGGCTGGCCGATGTCATGGTGCGTCAGCGGATAGCCGCGTTCGCGGTAGAAGCGATAGCGCTGGCGGCCGGCCTCGCGCGCGGCATCGCCGGCGCCGACCACCTCGATCAGCCGCTCGAAGCTGGCAAACTGCGCCGGCGCCTGGTCAGCCAGGTTGATCAGCAGCTGGTGGTGCGGCACGCCCTCGGTGGTGGCGGCCAGCAGGATCGGCGTCACCGCCGCGTTCGGGCTTTCCAGCCCGCAATGCGGCAGGAAGTCCAGCGGGGAGAAGGTCCACAGGCGCGCGTCGAGGTCCGCCAGCTGCGCCGGCGCGCCGTGGATCACCACCTTCTGCCCGGCGCCGTAGGCCTTGCGGACCAGCCGGCAGACATAGCCGAGCACGTCCGGCACGTTGCTGTGGAAGTCGATGCGCGTCATGGACGGTTGTGGCTCCTGCTCGGTAGCGCCGCGCTCAGGCCGCGCGGTCCATCAGGAACTGCGTCAGCAGCGGCACCGGACGGCCGGTGGCGCCCTTGGCCGCGCCGCTCTTCCACGCGGTGCCGGCGATGTCGAGGTGAGCCCAGTCGTATTTCTCGGTGAAGCGCGCCAGGAAGCAGGCCGCGGTGACGCTGCCGGCCGGGCGGCCGCCGATATTGCCCATGTCGGCAAAGTTGGACTTGAGCTGGTCCTGGTATTCGTCGTCCAGCGGCATGCGCCAGGCGGTGTCCATGGCGCGGCGGCCAGCTTGCAGCAGCGCGTCCGCAAGCGCGTCGGAGCGCGCGTACAGGCCGCTGTTGACGTGGCCGAGCGCGATGATGCAGGCGCCCGTCAGGGTGGCGACGTCGATAACCGCGGCCGGCTTGAAGCGCTCGACATAGGTCAGCGCATCGCACAGGATCAGGCGGCCCTCGGCGTCGGTGTTGAGGATCTCGATGGTCTGGCCCGACATGCTGGTGACCACGTCGCCGGGCTTGGTGGCGATGCCGCTGGGCATGTTCTCGCAGGTGGGCACCACCGCCACCACATTGAGCTTCAGGCCCATCTCGGCCACGGCCTGGATCGTGCCCAGCACCGAGGCGGCGCCGCACATGTCGTACTTCATCTCGTCCATGCCCTCGCCCGGCTTGAGCGAGATGCCGCCGGTATCGAAGGTGATGCCCTTGCCCACCAGCACCACTGGCGCCTGCTTGGCGCCGGCGCCGTCGTAGCGCAGCACGATGAACTGGGGCGGCTCCTCGCTGCCCTTGGTCACGGCCAGGAACGCGCCCATGTTGAGCGCCTCGATCTGCTTGCGCCCGAGGATCTCGGCCTTGAGCTTGTGGCGCTTGGCGATGCTGCGCGCGGTATTGGCCAGGTAGGTCGGGGTGCAGATATTGGACGGCAGGTTGCCGAGGTCGCGCGTCAGCTCCATGCCGTTGGCGATGGCGGTGCCGCGCACCGCGGCCTGGGTCGCGGCGCGGGCGTCGCTGCTGTCGACCGCGATCACGACCTTGCGCAGCGAGGACTTGTCATTGCTGTTGGGCTTGCCGCTGGCGGCATTCTGGGCGTTGGCGCGCTTCAGTCCGGGATGGCGCTCGAGCAGCCGGTAGCCGGCCTCGCGCACCAGCGTGATGGTGGTGATCACGGCCCACGACACGTCGCGCTGCTGCGGCGCCTGTTGCGCCAGGCACCACAGCGCCGAGGCCGCACGCGTGGACGACAAGGCACGCACCGCGGTGCGCACCGCATCGGCAAAGGCCTTGTCGGTGAAGTCGGCTTCCTTGCCCAGGCCCACCAGCAGCACGCGCGCGGCGCCCACGCCGGCCACTTCATGCAGCATCAGGTGGGTACCGCGCATGCCTTCGAAGTCGCCCTGCTTGACCAGCCGTCCCACCAAGCCCTTGGTGGCCACATCGAGGGCCTTGGCTACGCCGCCGAGGTTCTGGCCTTCGAACAGGCCGACCACCAGGCAGTCGGTCTTGGTCGCCAGGAAACCATTTTGGCCGGCTTTGCTCCAATCCAGGGCTTTTGTGCTAAATTCCATCGCGCTTCCTTCCAGGGGCTCGTTAGACACGAAAGCCTCCATTATCCGCGATTTTTACCCCGCGACCTGCCGCCGCTGATACGCCCCGGTCACGTTGACAGCACGCTGTGCCGTCAGCCAGCCGTTCTGCCAGGCACCTCGCACGGCACATCGCCCGCTCCGGCCGGCAGCCCGGAACCGAACCCGCATGATCCTTCAACAAGCCCTGCGACGCGAGCTTGCCTACACCGCCGGGGGGGCTGGTGTTCCCGACTACCGCATCGTCGAGTTCGAGCGCTATGCGGTCAAGGTGGACAACAAGCCGCCCGAGTCCGAGGCCAAGCTGCCGCCCAAGAGCCGCGACACCATCGAGCTGATCCGCAACCCCACGCGCGAGAACCTGGGCGAACTGATCTGGCGCATCTCGCTGCCGATCCTGGCCTTCAACTTCGTCATGATCGCGATCCCGCTGGCCTACGTGAACCCGCGCCTGGGCCGCTATACCCCGCTGGTGTTCGCCGTGCTGATCTACCTGACCTACAGCAACCTGGTCAACCTGACGCAGTCCTGGGTGCGCAACGGCTCGGTGCCGTTCTGGCTGGCCTGGTGGCCGATCCACCTGGCTGTGTTCCTGGGCGCGCTGCTGCTGTTCCGCTATCGCCAGAACCGCAGCCTGGGAGGCTGGCGCGCCGTGTTCGGGCTGCGCAAGCGCGATGCCGCGGCAGCCGCCGGAGGCCGGGCATGAGGATCCTGCGCGTCTACGAACGCTATTTCGGCCGGCTGGTCTATAGCGTGTTCGCCTTCATCCTGTTCGCGGTGCTGTCGCTGTTCGTGTTCTTCGACATGCTCAACGAGCTGGAGAACGTCAACGCCCAGTACACCTCGCTGGTGGCGCTGTTCCACGTCCTGCTGCAGGCACCCACGCGGGTGTACGAGGTGCTGCCGATCGCGGTGCTGATCAGCGCGATCTATGTGTTCTCGCAGCTGGCCAGCCAGTCCGAGTACACCATCTTCCGCGTGGCCGGCCTGAACACGCGCCAGGCGCTGTTCTCGCTGTTCAAGCTGGCGGTGCCGCTGGCCCTGGTGACCTTTCTGTTCGGCGAGTTCATCGGCCCGCGCGCCGAGCAGTACGCGCAGAAGGTCAAGCTGGAGGCGATCGGCGCGACGGTGTCGTCGGGCTTCCGCTCCGGGGTCTGGGTCAAGGACCGCGACAAGGATGCCGCCGGCGAGGGCGAGATCACCCGCTTCGTCAACGTGGCGGGGCTGCGGCCGGACCAGACCATCACCGGCATCACCATGTACGAGTTCGATCCCCAGTACCGGCTGCGCGTGATCCGCGTGGCACAGGAGGGGCGCTACCAGGGCGGCCAGTCGTGGGAGCTGCAGAACGTCAGCGAGACCCGTTTCGTCGAGCTGGCTCCGCAGGCCCAGGGCGCTCAATCCGCGCAAGCCGCGCCCGGCGCGCCCGGTGCGCCGGCGCGCGACGCGCTGGCGCCGGACTTCCGCGCCGAGCAGGTCAAGTTCCCGCGCGTGGCCATGCATTCGGAGCTGACCCCGCAGATCCTGTCGGTGCTGCTGGTGACGCCTGAGCGGATGTCGACTCTGGACCTGTTCCGCTATATCCGCCACCTGCGCGACAACAAGCAGGACACCCAGCGCTACGAGATCGCGTTCTGGAAGAAGGTGATCTACCCGCTGACGCTGTTCGTGATGGTGGCGCTGGCGCTGCCGTTCGCCTACCTGCACGCGCGCGCCGGAGCGGTCGGTGTCAAGGTGTTCGGCGGCATCATGCTGGGGCTGTCGTTCCACCTGTCGAACACGCTGTTCTCGCACGTCGGCCTGCTGCATACCTGGCCACCGATTATCTCGGCGCTGGTGCCGGGCACGCTCTACCTGATGGTGGCGCTGCTGGCGCTGCGTTGGGTCGACCGGCACTGAGCACGACCATGGCAGCCCGCGACCGCGCCCTGGTCCTGTTCGCGCACGGCGCGCGCGATGCGCGCTGGCGTGAGCCGTTCGAGCGGCTGCAGCAGAAGCTGGCGGCGGCCCTGCCCGGCTGCGCGGTGCGGCTGGCATTCCTGGAGCTGATGTCGCCGCTGCTGGCGGACGCGCTGGCCGAACTGGCGGCAGCAGGCGTGACCGAGGTCACTGTGGTGCCGGTGTTCTTCGGCCAGGGCGGGCATATCCGGCGCGATTTGCCGGCGCTGATCGACCAGTGCCGGCAAGCCCATCCCGGCTTGCGCATCCATTGCGCGGCCGCGGTGGGCGAGTCGGATGCGGTGCTGGACGCGATTGCGGCGTATTGCGTGGCGTCGTTGCCTGGGGCGGCGGCAACAGGCTGACGCCCTGGCGCTCACAAATGAAAAAAACCCGTGCCGGCGTCCCGCACGGGGTTTTTTTCTGCGAAGAACTTCAGGCGGCGCGCGGCGTACGCACTTCCGTGACGCCCGCATCCTCCCGCGGCGCCTCGGTCGCACGCGCCGCCAGCGCGGCGCCGATCATCAGCAGGCTGGGCTGTACCGGATCGATCCACGCCGCCGCCTCACCGGCCGCCATCTGGCCGAGCGTGAACTCGCGGCTGCGCTGCTGCGGCGTGGTGGCGGCTTCCACCACCCAGGCCGGCGTCGAGGCGGGCTTGCCGTGCGCGATCAGCTGCGCGGCGATCGATGCGGCCTGGTCGCGACCCATGTAGTAGACCAGCGTGTCGGCCTTGACCGCGGCTTCGATATCGGCCGAGCCCTCGCCGTCCGTGGCCTTGGCCTGCGTGGCAAAGGCCACGCTGCGCGACACGCCGCGTTTGGTCAGCGGCTTGCCGATGGCCGAAGCGGCCGCCAGCGCGGCGGTGATGCCGGGCACGACTTCATACTCGATCCCGGCCGCTTCCAGCGCCTGCAGTTCCTCGTCGGCGCGGCCGAACAGCATCGGGTCGCCGCCCTTCAGCCGCACCACGCGCTGGTACTTGCCGGCGAGGTCGACGATCTGGCGGTTGATGAACAGTTGCGCGGTCGAGCGCTGGCCGCAGCGCTTGCCGACTTCGACCAGCTCGGCCTGCGGACACCAGGCCAGCATCTCCGGCGACACCAGCGCGTCGTGCAGCACCACCTGGGCTTCGCCCAAAAGCCGTGCACCACGCACCGTAATGAGGTCTGCCGCACCGGGGCCTGCCCCGATCAGGTACACCTTGCCGAAAGTCTTCCGTGCCTGCTTGTCCATCTGCTGCCCCTTGTCCGCGCGTTCCTGTTCGTTACCGATCAGGAGAACGCACGGATCATGCCTGCGGCCACCGTGTGGTTGGTCGCCTCGTCGATCAGCACGAACGCCCCGGTGGCCGGATTATCGCCGTAGGCATCGCACACGATCGGCTTCTGCAGCGAGATCTGCACCGAGCCGATATCGTTCAGGCGGATCTCGTGGCGGCCGGTCTCGTGCGAAAGCGTATGCACGTCCAGCACGCGGTCCACCGCCGACACGCGCGCGAACACGCTCGCCGTGGTGTGCTTGAGCACGTACTTGCGCGCCGGGTTCAGCGACTCGTCGTCGAACCAGCACAGGTCGGCCTGCAGCTTCTTCGCGGAAGCCGCGGCCGCGTCGGCGGCAACGAACATGTCACCGCGTGATACATCGACGTCCTCGGCCAGGCGCACGGTGACGGTGTCGCCGACATTGGCCGATTCGGCCGCGCCGTTGGGCGTCAGCACTTCGGCCACCACGGCTTCGCGGTTGGCGGGCAGCACGCGCAGCTTCTGGCCGACGCGCACGGTGCCGGCTTCGACGCGGCCGGCATAGCCGCGGAAGTCGTCCGACTGCGAACCGTCCTGGCGGATCACCAGCTGCACCGGGAAGCGCAGCGCGGCGTCGTCCTCGGGCGCGGCCTCTTCCACCGGCAGGTCTTCCAGCAGCGGCAGCAGCGGCTCGCCCTGGTACCACGGCATGGCATCGCTCTCGTGCACGATGTTATCGCCGCGCAGCGCCGACACCGGCACGTAGCGCACGTCCTTCAGGCCCAGCTGCCCGGCCAGTTCGGCGTAGGCGGCGCGGATCTCGTTGAAGGTCTGCTCGCTGTAGTCGACCAGGTCCATCTTGTTGATAGCGACGATCACATGCCGGATTTCCAGCAGCTTCAGGATCGCCGAATGGCGCTTGGTCTGCGCCAGCAGTTCGGCGCGGCCGTCCTTGACGGTCACGCGCGTGGCATCGACCAGCACGATGGCCGCATCGGCGGTCGAGGCGCCGGTGACCATGTTGCGGGTGTACTGCTCGTGGCCCGGCGTATCCGCGATGATGAACTTGCGGCGCGCGGTCGAGAAATAGCGATAGGCCACGTCGATGGTGATGCCCTGCTCGCGCTCGGCTTCCAGGCCGTCGGTCAGCAGCGAGAAGTCGATCTGCTCGCCGGCGGTGCGCTTGTTCTTGGCATTGGCCAGCGCGGTCAGCTGGTCGGACAGCACGGCCTTGCTGTCGTACAGCAGGCGGCCGATCAGCGTGCTCTTGCCGTCGTCGACCGAGCCGGCGGTGATGAAGCGCAGCAGGCCTTGGTGGGTTGCTTGGTGAGTCATGTCTGGATCCTTTGCTGCGTGCGGCTTAGAAGTAGCCTTCCTTCTTGCGGCGCTCCATCGAAGCTTCGCTGGTCTGGTCGTCCATGCGGGTGGCGCCGCGCTCGGTGATCTCGGTCACCGCGGTCTCGGCGATGATCGCTTCCGGCGAATCGGCAACGCTGGCCACCGGGCAGGTGCAGCTGATGTCGCCGACGGTGCGGAAACGCACCGACAGCACTTCGCTGACGTCGCCGTCCTGCTTGGGCGTGATCGGCGTGACCGGCACCAGCAGGCCGTTCTTGCGCACCACTTCGCGCTGGTGCGCGTAGTAGATCGGCGGCAGCGCCAGCTTCTCGCGGGCGATGTACTGCCACACGTCGAGCTCGGTCCAGTTCGAGATCGGGAACACGCGCATCTGCTCGCCCGGCGCCATACGGGCGTTGTACAGGCTCCACAGCTCGGGGCGCTGGGCCTTGGGATCCCACTGGCCGAACTCGTCGCGGAACGAGAAGATGCGCTCCTTGGCGCGGGCCTTCTCTTCGTCGCGGCGGGCGCCGCCCATCAGCGCGTCGAACTGGTGCTCGCCGATGGTTTCGAGCAGCGTCACGGCCTGCGCCGCGTTGCGCGAATCGGTGTCCTTGCGCAGGCGCACGGTGCCGCGCCTGATCGAGTCCTCGACATGGCCGACCACCAGGCGCGCACCGAGCTCAGCCACGCGCTGGTCGCGGAACGCGATCACTTCCGGGTAGTTGTGGCCGGTGTCGATATGCACCAGCGGGAACGGCAGCTCGATCTTGCGCTCGCCCAGGCGGAACGCCTTCAGCGCGAGGTGCAGCATCACGATCGAATCCTTGCCGCCGGAGAACAGCAGCGCCGGGTTGCGGCACTGGGCCACCACCTCGCGGATGATGTAGATCGATTCCGCCTCGAGGCGGTCGAGATGGTCGTTCTGTACCTGCAACAGGTGCGCCACGCCCGAGGTGGCTTCTGCGATGTCGTTCATGATGCCCATTTTGTTCCGGCCTCAATGCTTGATGTTCTGTTCGTGCAGCCCGCACTCTTTCGAGTCCTTCGACTCCCACCACCACCGTCCCGCGCGCACATCCTCGCCCGCGCGTACCGCGCGCGTACACGGCTCGCAACCGATGCTGGGGTAGCCCTTGGCGTGCAGGTCGTTGAGCGGCACCTGGTGGCGCTTCAGGTAGGCCCAGACCTCGGCCTCGCTCCAGTCCGCCAGCGGGTTGAACTTGGGGATGCCGCGGGCTTCGTCCAGTTCTTCGAACGGCAGCTCGGCGCGGGTCACGGCCTGCTCGCGGCGCTGGCCGGTCAGCCAGGCGTCGGCGTGCGACAGCGCGCGGTTGAGCGGCTCGACCTTGCGGATGCCGCAGCACGACTTGCGCGCGTCGATGCTGTCGTAGAAGCCGTTCAGCCCGTGCTTCTTCAGGTAGTTCTCGACCGCCTCGGCATCCGGCGTGAACCGCTCGATGGTGTAGCCGTAGTGCGCCTGCACCTTGTCCAGCACCGCCAGGGTCTCGGCGTGCAGACGCCCGGTCTGCAGCGTGAACACGCGGATGCCCGCGCGCACGGCTTCGCTGCCGCGCAGGATCGCGTCGGTCAGCACCATGTCCTCGGCCGCCAGGCTCGAGGCAAAGCGCGCGCGGAAGAAGCGGCCGGCGATGCCCGCCAGGCGCTCGGCCAGCTCGCGCTCCTTCTGCTCCAGCGCTTCGATGCTGTCGGTGTACTCGGGCGCGACCCACAGCGCTGGCGGCCGCAGCGCGGATACCGCGCCGGCCTCCACCACGGGGATATCGCTCAGCACGGTGCTCATGCCGTTTCCCTCGGCTGCGCGCCGACCTCGGCGCGTGCGCGGCGGAACAGCGGCAGCGGCTCGTCGACCGACGCCTGGTAGGTCACGGTGAACTCGGTAAAGCCCTTGATCGCGTCGTCGATGCTCTTGTCCGCACGCACGGCGAAGGCATCGAAGCCGCAGCGCTTCATGAAGTTGAGCTGGTCGCGCAGCACGTCGCCGATGGCGCGCAGCTGGCCCTGCCACTTGTAGCGGGTACGCAGCAGGTAGGCGGTGGAGAAGCCGCGGCCGTCGCGGAACACCGGGAAGTCGACCGCCACCAGCGACACGCGATCGAAGTATGCGGCGGCATCGCCCGGCTCGTCTTCCGGGGCCAGCCACACACCGGTGCGGGCCGCGTCGCGGCCGGCCAGCAGCGCTTCATTGGCCTTCCACACCGACAGCGGGAACAGCACCGCGTCCTGGCTTTGCACGGCAGCTGTAATGCGCTCTTCGGTGAGCGGCTGCTCTTCCGTCGCGCGCAGCACGGTCCAGTTGTCTTCGACGATCACCGGGGTGACGTTGGCACTGCCGGTTGCATCCGGGCGTTGCAGTTGAATGATCTTTGCCATGTTCAGTCTCCGGTCCTCAGGCTTCGGCCCGCTCGCGCGGCTGCTTGTCTGCGTAGACACGCTCCTTGAACGGGGCGATGCCGATGCGGGACAGGGTTTCGATAAAGCGCTCGTCCTCGATGCGGTTTGCGACGAAAGTGTCGATGATGCGGCTCACCACGTCGGGCATTTCCTCGGCGCTGAACGACGGGCCGATCACCTTGCCCAGCGCGGTCTGGTTGCCCTGCGCGCCGCCCAGCGTGACCTGGTACCACTCCGAACCGTCCTTGTCGACGCCCAGCACGCCGATATTGCCGACGTGGTGGTGGCCGCAGGCGTTGATGCAGCCCGAGATGTTCAGCGAGATCTCGCCCAGGTCATGGACGTAGTCGAGGTCGTCGAAGCGGTCCTGGATCGCCTGCGCGATCGGGATCGACTTGGCGTTGGCCAGCGAGCAGAAGTCGCCGCCGGGGCAGGCGATGATGTCGGTCAGCAGGCCGATGTTCGGCGTCGCCAGGCCGGCCTTCTTTGCCAGTTGCCACAGTTCGTAGAGGTCCTGCTTCCTGACGTCCGGCAGCACCAGGTTCTGCTCGTGCGCGACGCGCAGCTCGCCGAAGCCAAACTGGTCGGCCAGGTCGGCCACGGTTTCCATCTGCGCGTCGGTGGCATCGCCCGGGGGTGAGGCCACGCCCGGCTTGGTCGACAGCGTCACCGCGGCGTAGCCGGGCACCTTGTGGCCGTGCACGCTGCGGCTGACCCAGCGCGCGAAGGCCTTGTCCTCGAGCAGGTGCTTTTCGTACGAGGCGTCGGTATCGGCCAGCTTTTCATACGCGGGCGGCGTGAAGTACTGCGCCACGCGGTCGAATTCGGCCTGCGTCAGCGTGGCCGGGCCATCCTTGCTGTGCTGCCATTCTTCCTCGACTTCCTGGGCGAACTTTTCGGCGCCGATCGCCTTCACCAGGATCTTGATGCGGGCCTTGTACTTGTTGTCGCGGCGGCCGTAGCGGTTGTAGACGCGGATCGCCGACTCGATGTAGGTCAGCATGTGCTGCCACGGCAGGTCGTCCTTGATGATCGTGCCCAGGATCGGCGTGCGGCCGAGGCCGCCGCCGGCCAGGATGCGCAGGCGCACCTCACCGTCGGCATTCTTGTAGGCATAGACGCCGATGTCGTGCATCTGCACCACGGCGCGGTCGTCGGCCGACGCCGAGATCGCGATCTTGAACTTGCGCGGCAGGAAGGCGAATTCCGGCTGGAACGTGCTCCACTGGCGCAGCAGCTCGGCCAGCACGCGCGGGTCGACCGACTCGTCCGGCGCCACGCCGGCGAAGTGGTCGGTGGTGATGTTGCGCACGCAGTTGCCCGAGGTCTGGATGGCGTGCATCTCGACGCTGGCCAGCTCGGCCAGCACGTCGGGGACGCGCTCCAGTTCCATCCAGTTGTACTGGATGTTCTGGCGGGTCGAGAAGTGGCCGTAGCCGCGGTCGTATTCGCGCGCGATATGGGCCAGCTTGCGCATCTGCTTCGACGACAGCAGGCCGTACGGAATCGCCACGCGCAGCATGTAGGCGTGGCGCTGCATGTACAGGCCGTTCTGCAGCCGCAGCGGCAGGAATTCTTCCTCGGTCAGCTCGTCCGACAGGCGGCGGCGCACCTGGTCACGGAACTGGGCGACGCGCTCGGCGACGATGCGCTGGTCATATTGGTCGTACTGATACATGGCGGGGTCCGTTCAGTATTCGTTAAATGTTTTGGGAGGCTGTTTCAAAATGAAGCGAAGCGGTTCTGACTAGGCGCGCGGCCGCAGGCAGTACAAGCAGTACGACAAGGCCGCGCAACGACGTCAGAATCATTTTTAAACAGCCTCCTAGGAAACGAGCTTGATGGCGACGAGCGTCAGCGTCGTCGCCAGGGCGGCACGCACCAGCCGCTCGGGCAGCGCCCGCGACAGTTGCGCGCCCAGCCAGATGCCGGGGATAGAACCCACCAGCAGCGCCAGCAGCAAATTCCAGTCGACCGTGCCAAGCCAAACGTGGCCCAGCCCGGCCAGCGCCGTCAGCGGGACGGCGTAGGCGATGTCGGTGCCGGCCACTTCGGCCGGCTTCATATGGGGATACAGCAGCAGGATCAGGGTGGCGCCAACCGCGCCGGCGCCGATCGACGAGACCGTGACCAGCACGCCGATCACCGCGCCGACGATAATGGTGGCAACGACCTGCTTGCGGCCATGCAGCTGGAAGCGCGGGTTGCGTTCCAGCCAGGCCAGCATCTGGCGGCGGAACAGCAGCGACAGCACCGTCAGCAGCACCGACACGCCGATGGTCACGCGGATCGCATGCAGCCACCGGCCGTCGAGTTCGCCGGCGCTCTTCAGCACCAGGATGGCGGCCACCGCCGCCGGCAGGCTGCCGATGCACAGGCGCCGCACCACCTGCCACTGCACATGGCCGTGGGCGCGATGCGCGATGGTGCCGAATCCCTTGGTGATGGCCGCGAAGGCCAGGTCGGTGCCGACCGCGGTTGCCGGCGAGAAGCCGAACAGCAGCGTCAGCAGCGGCGTCATCAGCGAGCCCCCTCCCACGCCGGTGAGGCCGACGAGGATGCCTACGAACAGACCAGAAACGGTATAGGCCAGGGACATTGGGGACTCGGTGTGGCGTGGCCCGCGGCTCTCGCCGTGGAACTGGCCGCGGCGAGAAGGCGCACCGAGGGCAGGCCGTTCATTAACAAAGTTCGAGAATCGTAATAAACTGGCCTCATACCTCAAACTAATAAGAAGTTGTTTGTTTATACGAACGCAGATATATGAACTTGCACCAGTTTCGCTTCGTGCGGGAAGCCGTCCGGCAGAACTACAACCTGACCGAGGCCGCTAAAGCGCTCTATACGTCACAGCCCGGCGTATCCAAGGCCATCATCGAGCTGGAAGAAGAATTGGGCGTGGATATCTTCACGCGCCACGGCAAGCGCATCCGCAGCCTGACGGAGCCCGGCCGCCGCATCCTGAGCTCGGTCGAGAAAATCCTGCAGGAAGTGGAAAGCCTGAAGCGCGTCGGCATGGACTATGCGGCACAGGACCAGGGCAACTTCACCATAGCCACCACGCACACTCAGGCGCGCTATGCGCTGCCGCGCGTGATCAGCGAGTTCACCAAGCGCTATCCCAAGGTGCGGCTGTCGATCCAGCAGGGCAACCCGGCCCAGATTGCCGACATGCTGCTGCATGACCATGCCGACATCGGCATCGCCACCGAAGGCATCTCCAGCGACAAGAACCTGGTGTCGCTGCCGGGCTACCAGTGGACCCATATGGTGATTACGCCGCCCGAGCACCCGCTGCTCGACAAGAAGCACCTGGCGCTGGAAGACCTGATGGGCTACCCGCTGATCACCTACGATGCCAACTTCGCCGGGCGCACCAAGATCGACAAGGCTTTCGCGCTGCGCCACCTGACGCCGGACATCGTGCTCGAGGCCATCGACGCGGACGTGATCAAGACCTATGTGGAAATCGGGCTGGGCGTGGGCATCGTCGCCGGCGTCGCCTATGATGCCGAGCGCGACCGCAACCTGCGCGGGATTGCCGCCGGGCACCTGTTCGGCAGCAACGTGACCCACTTGGCCGTCAAGCAGGGGGCCTACCTGCGCAGCTTTGTCTACACCTTCATCGAACTGTTCTCGCCGACGCTCAACCGCAAGCTGGTCGAGCAGGCCATGTCCGGCGAACACGAAGCCTACGAACTCTGAGGCGGCCACCGCTGCCGCCCCGCTCTATATAAGAAGTCAATCCACGATGCCTGCCCTGCACATCCCCACCTGCCGTCCGGAGGTCCTGTGAGCGACCTGCCCCGCATTCACTGGACCGAAAACGGCGTCGAGCACAGCGCCGCCTGGCGCTCCGAGGCTGGCCTGCCGCCGCCGCGGCGCGTGGTCGTCGCCGACGACACCACCAGCGCCGACAGCGCCTACCGCCTTGCCTGCGAAGGCACCGCGCTGCTGTGGCGGGGCGATTTCCAGAACGCGCGACAGCTGCTGAACGCGCTCGCGCGCCGCACCGAGCGCAAGCCCAAAAAGGCCAGCCGCCCCGGCCACAAGGCACGGGACAAGAGCCAGGCCGCGTCGCCCACCGAGGCCTTCCACCTGCACCGGCTGGCGCAGTCGCAGCGCGCGCGCACGCTGGGCATGCTGCTGCTGCCGTTCGAGGCCGGCCACCAGATCCCGCTGCGCCGCGCGCCCGATGTGCAGGAAGCGTGCGAACAGGTCTACGGCCCGGCCAGCGAACCCTACGTAGCCTCGCTGCGCGAGCTGCTGGGCATGATCGGCGCATTCGAGTGGCGCAGGAAGGGTGTCGAGATCCCGGCGCTGGAAGACCGCATCCACCCGTGGTACGGCGTGTTCTCGCCGGTGCGCGGCGAATACATCGACCTGGTCGCGGCCGAGCCGCTGCCGGCCAAGACGCTGGCCTTCGATATCGGCACCGGCACCGGCGTGCTGGCCGCGGTGCTGGCCCGCCGCGGCGTGCAGCGCGTGGTGGCCACCGACCAGGACCCGCGCGCGCTGTCCTGCGCGCGCGAGAACATCGCCCGGCTCGGCTACGCCGCGCAGGTCGAGGTGGTCGAGGCCGACCTGTTCCCCGCCGGCCGCGCGCCGCTGGTGGTATGCAACCCGCCGTGGGTGCCGGCACGGCCCAGCTCGCCGGTCGAGCGCGCCGTCTATGATCCCGACAGCGCCATGCTGCGCGGCTTCCTGCAAGGGCTGGCCGAGCACCTGGAACCCGGCGGCGAGGGCTGGCTGCTGCTGTCCGACCTGGCCGAGCACCTGGGCCTGCGCCAGCGCGACGAACTGGCGAGCTGGATCGAAGCGGCGGGGCTGAAGGTGCTGGGCCGCTCCGACATCCGCCCGCGCCACCCGCGCGCGGCCGATGCGGCCGACCCGCTGCATGCGGCGCGCTCGGCCGAAGTGACCTCGCTCTGGCGCCTGGGCGTGCGCTGATGCCGCTGCGGCGGGGCCACGGTGCCCCGCCGGCCGACTTCGGCTATCCTTTCCCGTCACATATAAGAACGGAGGAGACCATGCTGAAGCTGCCCCTGCGCCCCCTGCTGCTGGCTGGCGCGCTGTACCTTGCCGGCGCCGCCCATGCCGACATCCGCGTCGGCATCGATGTGTCCACCACCGGGCCGGCCGCCTCGATTGGCATCCCGTCCAAGAACACCGTGCTGATGTGGCCGCCGACGCTGGGCGGCCAGAAGGCGCACTACATCATCCTGGACGACGGCACCGACCCGGCGGCCGCGGTGCGCAACGTGCGCAAGCTGATCTCCGAGGAGAAGGTCGACGTGATCGTCGGCCCCAACATCACGCCCACCGCGATCGCCGCGCTCGACGCCGTGGCCGAGGGCGAGACCCCGATGGTGGCGCTGGCCGCCTCGGCCGCCATCGTCGAGCCGCAGACCGATGCCAAGCGCCGCTGGGCCTTCAAGATGCCGCAGAACGACTCGCACATGGCCACCGTGCTGACCGAATACATGAGCAACCACGGTGTCAGGACGGTCGGCTTTATCGGCTTTGCCGACGCCTACGGCGAAAGCTGGTGGCGCGAGTTCTCGAAGCTGGCCGAGCTGCGCAAGATCCGGGTGGTCGCCAGCGAGCGCTTCTCGCGCAACGACACCTCGGTCACCGGGCAGGTGCTCAAGCTGATGGCGGCCAACCCGGACGCGATCCTGATCGCCGGCGCCGGCACGCCATCGGTGCTGCCGCAGAAGACGCTGGGCGAGCGCGGCTACAAGGGCAAGGTCTACCAGACCCACGGCATCGCCACCTGGGACTTCCTGCGCATGGGCGGCAAGGACGTGGAAGGCACGCTGTTCCCGACCGGGCCGGTGGTGGTCGCGCGCCAGCTGCCCGAGAGCCATCCGGTGCGCAAGGTCGCGCTGGACTTCGTCAATCGTTACGAAGGAAAGTACGGCGCCGACAGCGTGACGCAGTTCGCCGGCGATGCCTGGGGCGCTTGGATGCTGCTCGACGACGCCGCCCGCCGCGCGCTCAGGAGCGGCGCACAGCCCGGCACGCGCGAGTTCCGCGCGGCCATGCGCGACGCGCTGGAAACCACCACCAATCTCACCATCCCCAACGGCGTGATGAACCTGAACCCGAAGGACCACCAGGGCTTCGACCAGCGTTCGCGCGTGATGGGGGTGATCCGCAACGGCAAGTTTGCCTATGCGGGCGACAAGTAGCCCGCCGCATCGACGCATCAAGGCAACAACGCATCACGAAAGGAAGCCTGGCATGAGCACCACTCCCACCCCCGTCACCATCGCCTTTATCGGCCTGGGCGCCATGGGCTCGCACATGGTGCGCCACCTGCTGGCCGCCGGCCACACCGTGCGCGCCTTCGTGCGCCGCCCGGAAGCCGCCGAGGCCGCGCGCTCGCTGGGGGCGGAACCGTTCTTCACGCCCGCCGAGGCGGCCCGCGGCGCCAGCGTGGTCTTCACCAACGTGACCTCGTCCGAAGACGTGCGCGAGGTGCTGCTGGGCGCGCAGGGCGTGATCCACGGGGCCGCGCCCGGCGCCATCTGCATCGACCACAGCACCATCTCGCCCATCGTCACGCGCGAGATCGCCGCGGCGCTGGAAGCGCGCGGCATCGAGGCGCTCGACTGCCCGGTCTCAGGCGGCACCATGGGCGCCGAGGCCGGCACGCTGACCATCATGGTCGGCGGCAAGGCCGAGATGCTGGAACGCGTGCGCCCGCTGCTGGAGCGGCTCGGCAAGACCATCACCCATATCGGCGACCACGGCGCCGGCCAGGTCGCCAAGCTGTGCAACCAGATCGCCCAGGTAGTCAATATCGAAGGCATTGCCGAAGCGATGCGCTTTGCCGCCGCGCAGAACGTCGACACCGGCCGCGTGTTCGAGGCCATGGCCACCGGCATGGCCGGCAGCCGCATGCTCGACCTGATGGGCCCCAAGATGGTGGCGCGCAACTTTGCCGCCGGCATCGAGGCGCGGCTGCACGACAAGGACTTCGGGCTGGCGCGCGATATCGCCGAGGAAATCGGCCTCGAGCTGCCGGCGATGCAGGCCACCTCGGCGCAACTGCGCGTGCTGATGGAGAAAGGCTGGGGCAAGGACGATACCTCGTCGCTGCTGCGCGTGCTGGAGGGCTGAGGTCGCGGCGAGCGTCGGCGACTCAGCGCTCCACCAGCCGCAGCACCGCTTGCGTCAGCGCGCCATCCGCGCTGGCCAGGCTGTCCAGCACGTTGAAATGATGGCAGTCCGGCAGCACCAGGTCGCTCGCCGCCGGATGCGCCACCTTGGCCGGCCACGCCGCGCGGATCAGCGCATGCTGACGGTGGTATTCGTCCGCCTCCAGCTCGCCCACCGCGATTGCCAGCGGTGCATCGTCGGCCGGCGCCATGTACGCGGGCGATAGCCGCGCGACATCCGCTTCCGACAGCTGCAGGTCGCACTGCAGGAAAGCCGCGCGCCGCAGCGGCTCCATGTCGTACAGCCCGCTCACCGAGAGCCCGCCTCGGACCAGCCCTGCAGGCAGGTCGGCGCCAAACTGCGGCCAGCGCGCGGCCATCAGCATCGCCACCAGGTGGCCGCCCACCGAATGTCCCGCCACGAACAGCCGCTGCGGGTCATGGCCGAGACGGTCCGCCTGCCGGTACAGCCAGGCCACGCTGTGCAGCACCTGCTGCACGATCTCCGGCACCGTCGCCGCCGGCACCAGCGTGTAGTTGACCACCGCCACCGACACCCCCAGCGCCGGCAGCGCGCTGGCGACGAAGCTGTGGTCGTGCTTGTCCAGCGCGCGGTAATAGCCGCCATGCACGAACACCAGCAGCGGCGGCAAGGCCCCGTTGGCGCGCTGCGCCGGGAAGTAGTCCAGGGTCTCGCCAGACGCATGGCGCGAGTCCGCGCCGGCATAGCTCAGGTCCGCCAGGTACGGGCCGCGCGCGCGCACCTGTGCGGACCACTGCGCCCATCGCGCCAGATGCGTGGGGTTGTCCGGCACATTGGCGCGGTTGTTGTACTCGCGGTCATAGAAGGCGGGATCCTGCGAAGGCAGGCTGGCAAGGCGCGCAAGCAAGTCTGGGTCGGTCATGGCGGTCGGGGGCACAATCGGTACGGTTGGCGGGCGCAGGACTGGACGCCATGCTACCGGATTTGCGTGACCCCGGACCGACCCGGCGCCGGTTGTCCGGTGGCTGGATTTGCGGCATAATCCCCGGCTCAGCCCGGCATCGGTTCCGATGCCGTCACACCTGCCCGGGTGGTGAAACAGGTAGACGCAGGGGACTCAAAATCCCCCGCCGCAAGGCGTGTCGGTTCGAGTCCGACCCCGGGCACCAGATTTTCTTCCAAAGCAACAAGCCAATAAGCCGTCGGCTCAGACCTCGATTTCGTCGAGCTTGTGCGTCTTCAGCCAGTCGCGAACCAGCACATTGAGCCGCGTCTGCCAGCGCGGTCCGCTTGCCTTCAACGCCTCGAGGACATCGTCGTCAAGGCGTACCGTCGTGGCAGTCTTGGTGGTACCGCGCGGACGGCCGCGCCCTCGTCTGACGAGCTTGTCCCCATCCAGCAAGTCGGCCTGCTTGAAAAACTCGTCAGTCAGCTCGGGCGCGTCATCGGGATCAACCCAGTACTGGAGGTAGCGCGCTTGTTCCCGTTCATTGGCTTTCCTCATGCTGATAATGCGGCGTGCCTCGCCGCGCGTGGTCCACACCATGACGACCATGCGGCCATCCAGCATCCCGACAGTGATATAGCGCGGCTCGGGATAGCGTTCCCGAGCGTCTTCGCCTGTGAAATGCATGCCTGCGAAAACCTCGAAGGCTCGCGCAAAATCGAGCCCGCGTTCGCCAAGGGTCTTGTCTCGCTTGGCGGGATCGAACTCGATGATCACGGGATTAATTGTACTTACAAATATTAATGGCCGGCAAGGGTGTTTTGTACGTGCCAAATTAGCCCTGCAACACCAGCCGGTTCGGTCACATCGCTTATACCTGCAATGCCTTCCGGCCGACGTTTCAAGGTGTGTCGGACAGCGCCCACTGGTGCCCCGGGGCGGGGCTTCCTATCCTATGGCATTGCCATCCCCTCAAACCCCGGAGCGACCATGAGCCGACTGACCCTATCCGCCCTCGCCTGCGCCGCGCTGATGGCCGGCTGTGCCGGCGCCAACATGGAAAGCCTGACCCAGGCCGGCGGCAGCCTGTTCACCGCCGCCACGCTGTCCGACAGCAACGTCAAGACGCTGTCGGACCAGTCCTGCGCCGAGATGGACAAGAAGAACACTATCGCGGCGGCCAACAGTACCTACGCGCGGCGCCTGGCCACCGTGATGAGCGGCCTCGGCAATACCGGGCTGCCGCTCGACGCCAAGGTCTACGTGACCAAGGACATCAATGCCTGGGCCATGGCCAACGGCTGCGTGCGCGTCTACAGCGGGCTGATGGACCTGCTCAGCGATGATGAAGTGCGTGGCGTGGTCGGCCACGAGATCGGCCATGTGGCGCTCGGCCACACCAAGGCGGCGATGCAGGTGGCCTACACCGCGGCCGCGGCGCGTGGCTTGCTGGGGTCGACCGGCATCGCTTCGCTGACGGCGCTGTCGTCGTCGCAGATCGGCGCGCTGGCCGAGCAGTTCGTCAATGCGCAGTTCTCTCAGCGCCAGGAAACCGCGGCCGACGACTACTCCTTCGACCTGCTGACGAAGAACGGCGCCAACCGCCAGGCGCTGGCGTCCGCGTTCCGCAAGATGTCGCAACTCGATGGCGGGCAATCAAGCATGCTGAGTTCGCACCCGGGTTCGCTCGAGCGCGCCAAGCATATCGAAGCACGCCTGGCCGGCGGGCGCTGAGCCCGGCGCATGGGTCCCTGCCGCCGCACCCATCCGGGTGAGGCGGTCCCCTACCTTTGGCGGGTGCGCGCCGCGCCCTGGCGCGCCGCCATCGAACCCGCTCCGCGCAGCCGCGCCATCCCGCGCGCGCTTTGTTGACTGCGTTTAATTCACCGACAAAAGCTTTCACTACGCCGGCCCCGGAGCGGCAGAGATAATCCTCTCGCTGCCTCGACACGGCCATGCCGTCGCACGTGCTGCGTGCGTGCCGACATCGCAAACGTCCAGCGTCGCCACGATCGCCCTCGCGCCCAGGGCCGGTATGCCGCGCCACGCACCGCGGCACCTGCGCGCCCCGCCTGCGAGGCCGAGCCCCCAGCGCCCCCACGCCCTGATGCCACAACTCGCCCAACCTGCCTCACTCGTTCCAGGAGCCTTCGATGGATTGGTTGCATGAGATTTTCCAGAAGTCGCCCGAGTCCGCGCTGTTCCTTGCGCTGGCGGTCGGTTACGCGATCGGCAAGATCACGTTCGGGCGTTTCCAGCTGGGCGGCGTGGCTGGCTCGCTGCTGGCCGCGGTGGTGATCAGCCAGGTTGGCGTCGAGATCGACAACGGCGTCAAGGCGGTGATGTTCGCGGTCTTTATCTACGCGGTGGGCTATGAAAGCGGCCCGCAGTTCTTCAACTCGCTGAACCGCAGCTCGCTGCGCGAGATCGCCATGGCGGTGTTCATGGCGGTGTGCGGCCTGGTCACGGTGGTGGTGCTGGCCAAGCTGTTCCATCTCGACAAGGGACTCGCGGCCGGCCTCGCCGCCGGCGGCATGACACAGTCGGCCATTATCGGCACCGCCGGCGACGCCATCACCAAGCTGGGCCTGCCGCCCGACCAGGTCAAGACCATGCAGGCCAACGTCGCCATCGGCTACGCGGTGACCTATGTGTTCGGCTCGCTCGGCGCCATCATTGTCTGCGTCAACATCCTGCCGCGCTTCATGAAGACGGACCTGAAGACCGATGCCAAGAAGGTCGAGGCCCAGCTCAACGGCGGCCTGCCGCAGTACGGCCCGGGCCAGCGCGGCGCGCTGCCGCGGCTGGTCGGCCGGCTGTATCGCGTCAACGATGCGACCGGACAGACCGTCGCGCAGCTGGAGATGGGCGGCGAGGACCTGGTCACCGTGGAGAAAGTGCAGCGCGCCGGCAAGCAGCTGGAGGTCACGCAGGACCTGGTGCTGCAGCATGACGACCTGGTGCTGCTGGTGGGACGCCGCGACGCCGTCGTGCCGACCGCCGCGCAGATCGGCGAGGAAGTGGCCGATGCCGACGGCATGGGCGCGGTGATGCAGTCGCGCAACGTGGTGTTCACCGCCAAGGGCATGAACAACAAGACCGTGGCCGAGATCGTCGACATGGTCGGGCGCGACATGCGCCATGGCGTCTATAT
Source organism: Cupriavidus nantongensis (assembly GCF_041726985.1). GTDB lineage: Bacteria > Pseudomonadota > Gammaproteobacteria > Burkholderiales > Burkholderiaceae > Cupriavidus > Cupriavidus nantongensis_A. Next base: position 2,708,984 of record NZ_CP168303.1, read on the forward strand.
CGAGCGCATCGAACGCTATGACCACCCGCTGCCGCTGCTGCCCGAGCTCAAGCTGCAGCACGGCGACGTCATCACGCTCTACGGCACCCCGGCCGATACCAAGCGCGCGGCGCAGAGCGCCGGCTATGAGTTGGTGCCGAGCGAGAAGACGGACTTCGTCTACTTCGGCGCGGGCGTGCTGGTCGGCCTGCTGGTGGGCCTGCTGGTCTGGCGCATCGGCTCCATCCCGCTGACGCTGGGCGCCGGCGGCGGCGCGCTGCTGTCCGGCCTGGTGTTCGGCTGGGCCCGCTCCAAGCACAAGATGTTCGGCGCCATGCCGACTGCCGCGTGCCAGCTGCTGAAGGACTTCGGCCTGGCCGCGTTCGTCGCCATCGTCGGCATCAACTCAGGCCTGCAGGCGGTGACCACGCTGCGCCAGAGCGGCCTGACCATCTTCATCCTGGGCGCGGTGGTGACGTTGCTGCCGCTGTTCCTGACCATGCTGTTCGGCCGCTACGTGCTGAAGTACGACAACGCCGCGCTGCTGGCCGGCGCGCTGTCGGGATCGCGCAGCGCCAACCCCGCCTTCGGCGGCATCCTCGACAAGGCCGAAAGCCCGGTGCCGACGGTGCCGTTCGCCATCACCTATGCGCTCGCCAACGTGCTGCTGACGTTGCTGGGCCCGCTGGTGGTGGGCCTGGTCTAGCGCGTTTCCCTTTGCCCTCTCCGCTGCTGCGCGGGCCGTGCCGCCGGTGCCGGCCCGCCAACCCAACCGACAAGCGTCTACACAGGAGCAAGCCATGAGCAAGTTCGATATCTCCAAGCTGTCCAGCCTCTCGCCGTTCGAACTGAAGGATGAACTGATCAAGCTGGCCAGCAGCGACGCCGAGCGCCTGATGCTCAACGCCGGCCGCGGCAACCCCAATTTCCTGGCGACGGTGCCGCGCCACGGCTTCTGGCAGCTCGGCCTGTTCGCGATGCGCGAATCGGAGCGCTCGTTCTCGTACATGCCGGAGGGCGTCGGCGGGTTCCCGCGCCGCGAAGGTATCGAAGAACGCTTCGACCTGTTCGCGCGCGAATTTTCCGACACCCCGGGGGTGAAGTTCCTGGCCGGCGCGGTGTCGTATGTGCGCGACCAGCTCGGCCTGAGCGCGGGCGACTTCCTCTACGAGATGTGCGAAGGCATCCTGGCCTGCAATTACCCGGTGCCCGACCGCATGCTCAGGCTGTCGGAAAACATCGTCAGCCAGTACATCCGCAAGGAGATGATCGGCAATCATCCCTTCATCGGCGACTTCGACCTGTTCGCGGTCGAAGGCGGCACCGCGGCCATGACCTACCTGTTCAACACCATCCGCGAAAACCACCTGCTCAAGGCCGGCGACACCATCGCGCTGGGCATGCCGATCTTCACGCCGTATATCGAGATCCCGGAACTGAACGACTACCAGCTGGTGGAGCTGTCGGTCGACGCCGATCCGGATTCGCGCTGGCAGTATTCGAAGGAGCAGCTCGACAAGCTGCGCGATCCCAAGGTCAAGGCCTTCTTCCTGGTCAACCCGAGCAACCCGCCGTCGGTGCGCATGAGCGACGAGAGCCTGGAATACCTGGCCTCGATCATCGAGGAACGGCCCGACCTGATCATCCTGACCGACGATGTCTACGGCACCTTTGCCGACAACTTCGTCTCGCTGTTCGCGATGTGCCCGCGCAATACCATCCTGGTGTATTCGTTCTCGAAGTACTTCGGCGCGACCGGCTGGCGCCTGGGCGTGATCGCGACGCATCGCGACAATATCTTCGACCTGCAGATCGGCAAGCTGCCGGAAGCCACGCGCCAGGAGCTGAACAAGCGCTACAGCTCGATCACCACCGAGCCGCAAAAGCTGAAGTTCATCGACCGCCTGGTCGCCGACAGCCGCACGGTGGCGCTGAACCACACCGCCGGCCTGTCGACGCCGCAGCAGGTGCAGATGGTGCTGTTCTCGCTGTTCTCGCTGATGGATACGCCGGACGACTACAAGAACGCGATGAAGCGGCTGATCCGCAGCCGCAAGGCCGCGCTGTACCGCGAGATCGGCATTGCGCCGGATGCTGACGACCCCAACGCCGTCGACTACTACACGCTGCTCGATCTGGAGCAGCTCGGCGGCAAGGCGCTCGGGCCGGACTTCGTCAAATGGGTGCTGAATTCGGTCGAGCCCAACGAGCTGCTGTTTCAGCTGGCCGACGAGGCTGGCGTGGTGCTGCTGCCGGGCCGCGGCTTCGGCACCCGCCATCCGTCAGGCCGCGTGTCGCTGGCCAACCTGAACGAAGCGGACTACGCCAAGATCGGGCGCTCGATCCGCAAGCTGTTCGAGGTCTATGTGGAGAAGTACAACGAGGTCACCGGCAGCAAGGCGAACAAGCACGTGGTGAAGAAGTAAGCCCGCACCGGCGTGCCACGGGCCCGGCATTGCGCCGGGCCTTTTTTCGTGCTGCCGTTCTTTCGTCCTGCTGCCTTTCAGCGCGACTCGACGAATTCCAGCACCGTCGCCAGCATGCCGCGCAGCGCCGGCTGCAGCGCCGTGGCGCGCGCCTCGTCATAGGCGAACGGATACACCTCGGCCATGTAGGCGCACTGCGACAGCTCCAGCTGCACCGCGTGCACGCCATTGGCCGGCTTGCCGTATTGCCGCGTGATGTAGCCACCCTTGAAGCGGCCATTGAGCACCGCGGTGTGGCCCGGCACCGCACTGGCCTGTTCCAGCAGCTGGCCGGCGAGCGCGGCGTCGCAGCTGTCGCCATTGGCGGTGCCGAGGTTGAAATCGGGCAGCTTGCCGTCGAAGAAGCGCGGCAGCACCGAGCGGATCGAATGCGCGTCCCACAGCGCGACCGTGCCATGCTCGGCCTTCAGCCGTGCCAGCTCGTCGGCCAGCGCCTGGTGGTACGGGCGCCAGATCGCGTCGCGGCGCGCGGCGATTTCGGCGTCGTCGGGACCGTTGCCGTCAGCATAGAGCGGCGTCTTGTCGAAGGTATCGACCGGGCACAGGCCGGTGGTGTCCTGGCCGGGATACAGGTTGGCGTTGTCGGGCGGGCGGTTCAGGTCGACCACGTAGCGCGAGTGCGTGGCCGCCAGCACCGACGCGCCCAGTTCGCGGGCGAAGTCGTACAGGCGTTCCAGGTGCCAGTCGGTGTCAGGCACGATGCGGGCCTCGGCGGTCAGGCGCTGCGAGACCGATGCGGGCAGGTGCGTGCCGACATGCGGCATCGATACCAGCAGCGGGCGCGTGCCCCGGTGCAGGGTGAAGGCGGGGGTATCGGTGGAAAAGGACATGGTGGTTGCGATGCGGTGGGCGTGGGCCCGGTTTCAGTCGGCCAGCAGGCTGGCGCGCGCCGCGATGAACAGGCGCCCGGCTTCCGCCTGCAGCGGATGCGCGCCATGCTGCACGCGGCTGCGGCCGGCGGTGCGGACTTCCGCTAGTGTCTCATGGCCGTGGCAGGCGAACACGTGCGTGGCCAGTGCCTGCGGCCCGTCGAGCCCCGCCAGCGTGGGATGCGCGCCGTCCAGCACGACGAAATCGGCCTGCTGGCCTACTGCCAGTCCGGCCACCGCGCGACCCGCTGCACGTGCGCCGCCGGCCACCGCTTCCAGGTACAGGCGGTCGGCCACCTGCGCGTGGGTGTCGGATGCCAGCACGTTGCGCCGCTGCAGGCCGAGCCGCTGGCCGTACTCGAACAGCCGCAGCTCCTCCGCCACGCTGACGCTGGCATGGCTGTCCGAGCCGATGCCCCATGCGCCCTGCTGCGCCAGGTAGGGCGCGGCCTCGAACACGCCGTCGCCCAGGTTGGCCTCGGTGGTCGGGCAGATGCCGGCCACCGCGCCGCTGTGCGCGAGGCGCCGGCGCTCGTCCCAGTCCATATGGGTGGCATGCACCAGGCACCAGCGCGCATCGACCTCGACATGGTCGAACAGCCACGCCACCGGGCGCGTGCCCGACCACGCGATGCAGTCGTCGACCTCCTTCTGCTGCTCGGCGATATGGATATGGACCGGCGCCTGCGCGTCGATCGCGCGCAGTCCCGCCAGCGCATGCACCAGGCTTGCCTCCGGCACCGCGCGCAGCGAGTGCGGTGCCAGCCCGAGGCGCGCGCCGGACTGCGCGCAAGCCGGTTGCAGCCGTTCCAGCAGCTTCAGCATGGCATCGGTGTCGTGCAGGAAGCGCCGCTGCCCCGCCAGCGGCGCCTGGCCGCCAAAGCCCGCGCTCTGGTACAGCACCGGCAGCAGCGTCATGCCGATGCCGGTGCGCTGCGCCGCGCGCAGCAGCCGCAGCGACATCTCGGCGGCATCGGCATAGGGCCTGCCGCCTTCGTCGTGATGCACGTAGTGGAACTCGCACACGCTGGTGTAGCCCGCGCGCAGCATCTCGATATAGAGCTGGGTCGCGACCGCCTCCAGCGTGTCGGGCGAAAGCCGCTGCGCGAAGCGGTACATCAGCGTGCGCCAGCTCCAGAACGAATCGGCGCCGGCCGGATCGTCGCCCTGCGGCCGGCTGCGGAATTCGGTCAGGCCGGCAAAGCCGCGCTGGAACGCATGCGAATGCAGGTTGGGCATGCCCGGCAGCACCGGGCCTGCCGCCCGCGACACGCCGGCGGCAGGCGCCGCGCCCGGCTGCACGGCGGTGAAGCGGCCGTGCTCGTCCCACGCCAGCAGCACGTCGCGGGCCCAGCCATCCGGCAGCAGCGCAAACGGCGCGAACAGTTGCGTGCCGCTCATGCCGTGGCTCCCGCGCAGCCATGGACGCGCCCCTGCCGCACCACCGTCGCGACCGGATTGCGGCCGAACCAGTACGCCAGCTCGGCGGGCGAATCGATGCGCCACAGTGCGAAATCGGCAGTCCGTCCCACGGCCAGCCGCCCGTGGCGATCGGCGGTGCCCAGCGCGCGCGCCGCGTGCGCGGTGACGCCGGCCAGCGCCTCGGGCACCGTCAGGCGGAACAGCGTGCACGCCATATTCATCATCAGCAGCAGCGAGGTCACCGGCGAGGTGCCGGGGTTGTGGTCGGTGGAGATCGCCATCGGCACGCCATACTGGCGCAGCAGCGCGATCGGCGGCAGCTTGGTGTCGCGCAGGAAGTAGTAGGCGCCCGGCAGCAGCACCGCGACCGTGCCGGCTTCGGCCATCGCGGCCACGCCCGCTTCGTCCAGATGTTCGAGATGGTCGGCCGACAGCGCGCGATGGCGTGCCGCCAGCGCGGCGCCGCCCAGGTTGCTGAGCTGCTCCGCATGCAGCTTGATGCGCAGCCCGTGGCGCGCGGCGGCTTCGAACACCCGTTCCGTCTGCGCGAGCGAGAAACCGATCGACTCGCAGAAGGCATCGACGGCATCGACCAGGCCCTCTTCGGCCAGCGCCGGCAGCATGGTGTCGCAGACCAGCTCGATATAGTCGTCGGCGCGGCCCGCGTATTCCGGCGGCAGCGCATGCGCGCCAAGGAAGGTGGTGTAGACCGAGACCCCGAAGTGCTCGCCCAGCCGGCGCGCCACGCGCAGCTGCTTGCGTTCGGATTCCAGGTTCAGGCCATAACCGGACTTGATCTCGATGACGGTGACGCCCTCGGCCAGCAGCGGCTGCAAGCGCGCCGCCGCCTGCGCGAACAGCGTGTCTTCGTCGGCTGCACGCGTGGCGCGCACCGTCGAGACGATGCCGCCGCCGGCGCGCGCGATCTCTTCGTAGCCGGCACCGGTCAGGCGCATGGCGAATTCGTCGGCGCGCTGGCCACCGTAGACCAGGTGCGTGTGGCAATCGACCAGCCCCGGCGTGACCCAGGCACCGTTGGCATCATGGCGCGGCGCGGCGCGCCAGGCTTCGGGCAGGTCCACTGCCGTGCCAAGCCAGGCGATGCGTCCGTGTTCGACCACCAGCGCGGCATCGCGGATGGCCTGCGCGGGATCGGCATCGGGCAGCAGGTGGCAGTTGTGCCAGACACCGTCCGCGCTGGGCGCGGCGGATGCAGAAGTCATGGTCATTGACCGGGCTCCATCTCGAGGGTGACGCACAGGCACAGCGCGGCGTCACCGGCAGGTTCAAACGCAAGGGTCGATGCGGTAGCGGCCGGGGCTAACAGCAGGCCATCGCCCGCTTGCAGCGGCGTGGCGGCGTCCGGCGCCTGCCAGGCACCGCTGACGGCCAGCAGGCACAGCGCATGGGAGCCGGTGCTGACCGCAAACCCTGCGCGGAACGCTTCGACGCGCGCACGGCAGTGTCCGCGCCGCGTCATCACGTTGAAATCGCGCGTGGCGCCGTCGAGCAGCGTTGCCTGCAGGCTGGTATCGCCCGAAAACGCGAACGGCTCGCCGACGCTGGCCAGGCGATGGCTGAAGCTGCCGTCGTCCGCGCGCAAGGTCACGCCCGCGCCGTCGAGCAGCACGATCTGGCGGTCGATGCCAGGGAACGCCGAGAACGGTCCATCGCTTTCGATATCGGCGACGCTCAGGCGCCAGACAAAGTCATCCATGCCCGCACCTGTCGGCCACACCGCGATCTCGCGCGTGTTGCCGCCGCCATTCTTCCAGCGTGTGGGCGCGATGTCGGCCAGCGTGAAGGATTGAAACAGCGATGCACTCATACGCCCCTCACCATCGGCAGGTCCAGGCCCTTCTCGTGCGCGCAGGCGATGGCAAGGTCATAGCCCGCATCCGCATGGCGCATCACGCCGGTGGCCGGATCGTTCCACAGCACGCGCTCGATGCGCTTTGCCGCCGCGTCGGTGCCGTCGCACACGATCACCACGCCGGAATGCTGCGAGAAGCCCATGCCCACGCCGCCGCCATGGTGCAGGCTGACCCAGGTGGCGCCGCCGGCGGTGTTCAGCAGCGCGTTCAGCAACGGCCAGTCGGACACCGCGTCGGAGCCGTCGCGCATGGCCTCGGTCTCGCGGTTGGGCGACGCCACCGAGCCGCAGTCCAGATGGTCGCGGCCGATCACCACCGGCGCTTTCAGCTCGCCCGACTTCACCATCTCGTTGAAGGCCAGCCCGGCGCGATGGCGCTCGTCCAGCCCCACCCAGCAGATCCGCGCCGGCAGGCCCTGGAAGGCGATGCGGTCGTGCGCCATGTCGAGCCAGCGATGCAGGGCCTTGTCCTCGGGGAACAGCTCCTTCATCTTGGCGTCGGTCTTGTAGATATCCTCGGGATCGCCCGACAGCGCGACCCAGCGGAACGGCCCCTTGCCGCGGCAGAACAGCGGGCGGATATAGGCCGGCACGAAGCCGGGGAAATCGAAGGCGTTCTGCACGCCTTCGTCGAACGCGACCTGGCGGATGTTGTTGCCGTAGTCGACCGTGGGCACGCCCATCTTCTGGAAGTCGAGCATGGCCTGCACGTGTTTGACGATGGACGGACGCGCGGCGGCCTCCACCGACTTGGGATCGTGCTGGCGCGCTTGCTCCCATTGCGCGACGCTCCAGCCTTGCGGCAGGTAGCCGTTGACCAGGTCGTGCGCCGAGGTCTGGTCGGTGACGATATGCGGGCGCATGCCGCCAGCCTGCGCGCGCTTTGCCAGTTCCGGCACGATGTCGGCGGCATTGCCGAGCAGGCCGACCGAGATCGCCTCCTTCTTTGCGGTGGCCTCGGCGATCATCGCCAGCGCCTCGTCCAGCGTGGTGGCCTTCTTGTCGAGGTAGCGCGTGCGGATGCGGAAGTCGATGCGCGATTCCTGGCATTCGATCGCCAGCACGCACGCACCCGCCAGCACGCCCGCCAGCGGCTGCGCGCCGCCCATGCCGCCGAGGCCCGCGGTCAGGATCCACTTGCCCGACAGGTCGCCGTTGTAGTGCTGGCGTCCGGCCTCGACAAAGGTCTCGTAGGTGCCCTGCACGATGCCCTGCGTGCCGATGTAGATCCACGAGCCCGCGGTCATCTGGCCGTACATCATCAGCCCGGCGCGATCGAGCTCATTGAACTTGTCCCACGTAGCCCAGTGCGGCACCAGGTTGGAGTTGGCGATCAGTACGCGCGGCGCATCGGGATGCGTGCGAAACACGCCGACCGGCTTGCCCGACTGCACCAGCAGCGACTCGTCTTCGCCGAGCCGGCGCAAGCTGTCCAGGATGGCGTCGAAGCATTCCCAGTTGCGCGCGGCCTTGCCGATGCCGCCGTACACCACCAGGTCCTGCGGCCGCTCGGCCACGTCGGGATCCAGGTTGTTCTGGATCATGCGGTAGGCGGCTTCGATCAGCCAGTTCTTGCAGTGCAGCTGGGTACCGCGCGGCGCGCGGATCTCGCGCTGGCCGCGTTGCAGGGATTGGGATTCGGGAGCGTTCATGTGTTGTTCTCCTTTTGGGATGGCGCTGGTGGCGCGATCGTTTCTGGTGCCGCTTGGTGCGTGATTGGGGCTGGCTCAAGCAGCGTTGGTCGGCAAAATTGCCCTCACCGCAGCCGGCCATCCCGCCCCCGCATCTCCCTGCACCACCCACTGCTTCATCGCTTCGATATCCGGCGCCAGGTATCGGTCGCCTTCGACAAAATCCACCCGCGCGCGGATGCGGGCCAGTTCCTGCTCCACCAGCGGCGACGACTTCAGCGGCCGGTGGAATTCGATGCCCTGCGCCGCGGCCATGGCCTCGATGCCGACCACCACCGCGGTGTTGGCCGCCATCTCGCCCAACCGGCGCGCGCCGTAGGTGGCCATCGACACGTGGTCTTCCTGGTTGGCCGAGGTCGGCAGGCTGTCGACGCTGGACGGATGCGCCAGCGACTTGTTCTCCGAGGCCAGCGCGGCGGCCGTCACCTGCGCGATCATGAAGCCCGAATTCAACCCGCCGTCGCGCACCAGGAACGGCGGCAGACCCGACAGGCCGGTATCGAGCAGCAGCGCCAGCCGGCGCTCGGAGATCGCGCCGATCTCGGCGATCGCCAGCGCAATGATGTCGGCGGCGAAGGCCACCGGCTCGGCGTGGAAATTTCCGCCAGAGACCACATCGCCCTGCTCCGAGAACACCAGCGGGTTGTCCGACGCGGCATTGGCTTCGATCTGCAGGATGCGCGCGGCGTGCTGCAGATTGTCCAGGCACGCGCCCATCACCTGTGGCTGGCAGCGGATCGAATACGGGTCCTGCACGCGGCCGCAGGCCTTGTGCGAGTCGACGATCTCGCTGCCGTCGAGCATCGCCCGCACGGCGCCGGCCACGGCGATCTGGCCGGCCTGGCCGCGCGCCGCATGGATGCGGGCATCGAACGGCTTGACCGAGCCCTTGATCGCCTCCAGCGACAGCGCGCCGGCGACCAGACCCGCGGCAAAGGCGTCTTCGGCGGCAAACAGGCCGGCCAGCGCCAGTGCGGTCGACACCTGGGTGCCATTGAGCAGCGCCAGCCCTTCCTTGGGGCCCAGTTCGAAGGCCTGCAGGCCGGCATGCGCCAGGCCTTCGGCGGCCGGCATGCGCTTACCGCCCACCAGCACTTCGCCCACGCCGATCAGCGTGCACGACATATGCGCCAGCGGCGCCAGGTCGCCCGAGGCGCCGACAGAACCCTTGGCCGGGATGCACGGCGTCACGCCGTGGTTGACCAGCGCCAGCAAGGCCTCGATCAGTTCCGGTCGCACGCCCGAATGGCCGCGCGCCAGGCTGACCGCCTTGGTCGCCAGGATCAGCCGCACGGTGTCTTCGGCCAGGTCCGGGCCAGTGCCGACGCTGTGCGACAGCACCAGGTTGCGCTGCAGCTGCGCCAGCTTGTCGTTGGGGATGCGCGTCTGCGCCAGCTTGCCGAAGCCGGTGTTGATGCCGTAGACCACGGCGTCGGCGTCGATGATGTCCTGCACCGTGGCCTGCGCGGCACGCACGCCCGCCCCGGCGGAATCGGCCATGGCCAGGCGCACTTCGCCGCGATAGATGCGGCGCAGGTCGGCCAGGGTGACTTGGCCCGGCTGCAGGGTCAGCAGCGGACGGGAGGCTTGGTCATGTAGGCTGGCAGTCATTTGTATGTTCCTGTCTATACAGCTTAGGTAAAAATTTGAGGGTGCAGGCAGATTCTTGTGGAATCAGCCGAACGCGGGGTTGCCGTCGGCGCGGAAGCGGCTGCCGAGGCGATAGCGGTTACCCGGATGCAGGCAGCGCACGAAAGTCACCGGCACCCCGTTGGTCCAGGTGCGGCGCGTCAGCATCAGGCAGGCCTGCGTGGGGGGCATTTCCAGCTGCGCGGCCTGCTCCGGCGTTGCGGCAATGGCGTCGACGACATGCTCGACCTGGTCGTAGGGCACGTGGCGCAGCAGGTATTCGCCGGGCTGGGTCTCGCTGAAATCCTGCGTGATGAAATCGGGCGCCACGCGCGGGTTGACGTAGCGGTCTTCCAGCTGCACCGGCACGCCATCCTCGCGGTGCACGCAGACCGAGTGATAGACCGACTCGCCGGTGCGCAGCTCCAGCGCCGCGGCCACCTCGATCGACGCCGAGACCCGCTCCACCAGGATCACGTCGCAGGCGTAGTCGTGCCCGCGCATGCGAATCTCGTCTTGCAGGTTGACCACCGACAGCAGCGTCGACTGCGGCTTGTGCTCGGCGACGAAGGTGCCCACGCCGGCTACGCGAACCACCCGGCCCTGCTCCTGCAGCTCGCGCAGCGCCCGGTTGACGGTCATGCGCGAGACGCCGAAGCGGTTCACCAGCTCTTGCTCCGACGGCACCCGGTCGCCCGGCTGCCACGCGCCGCTCTGGATCTGGCGGGCGATGTACTCCTTCACCTGCTGGTAGAGCGCGGTGGGAGAGGCAGAAGCGGAAGTCGGGGTGCCGGCGGCGTGGTTCATAAGGTCTTAGTGCTCGGCCGCGGCCATGGCCTCGGCGCGGATTTCCTCGGTCAGCCGCGCCTTGAGCGCGGAGAACTCCGGAGTGGTCTTGATCGTGTAATGGCGCGGATGCGGAAAATCGACCGCGATCTCGCTCTTGATCCGACCCGGCCTGGCGGAAAACACCGCCACCCGGTTGGCCATGAAGATGGCCTCGTCGATATCGTGGGTCACGAATAATACCGTCTTGCGCGACGCCTCCCAGATGCCCAGCAGCAGCTCCTGCATCAGCACGCGGGTCTGGTTGTCGAGCGCGCCGAAGGGCTCGTCGAGCAGCAGGATCTTGGGATCGTTGGCAAGCGCGCGCGCAATCGCGGTGCGCTGCTGCATGCCGCCCGACAGCTGCTTGGGGAAATGGTGCTCGAAGCCGCGCAGCCCGACGCGCTGGATAAAGAAGTCGCTGCGCTCCTTCTGCTCGGCCGCGCTCATGCCGCGCTCGCGCAGGCCGAAGCGCACGTTCTGCTCGATCGTCAGCCACGGGAACAGCGTGTACGACTGGAACACCATGCCGCGGTCCGCGCCGGGCGCGAACACCGGCTGGCCGTCGAGCAGCACGCGCCCGCTGGTCGGGGTATCCAGCCCCGCGACGATGCGCAGCAGCGTGGACTTGCCGCAGCCCGACGGGCCCAGGATGGTGACGAAGTCGTTGTCGCGGACCTCGAAGTCGACCGGCTGCAGCGCCAGCGTCTGGCCGCCACGCGGGTTGGAGAAGGTCCGCGAGACCTGCTGGATGGACAGTGCGCTCATTGGATCGAACTCCACGGGAACAGGCGCTGGTTGGCGCGCTTGAAGACAAGGTCCGAGACCAGGCCGATGCAGCCGATCACGATGATGCCGAAGATGATCTGCCCGGTATTGAGCAGCGCCTGGCTGTCGGTGATCATGTGGCCGATGCCCGACGACGAGCCGATCAGCTCGGCCACGATCACGTAGGTCCAGGCCCAGCCCAGCACCAGCCGCAGGATCTCGGCGATTTCCGGCGCCGCGCCCGGGATCAGCACGCGCCGCACGATGCCGGCGCTGTTGGCGCCCAGCGTGTACGCGGCCTCGACCAGGTCCTTGCGCGCGCCGCCGACCGCCACCGCCACCATCAGCACGATCTGGAAGAACGAGCCGATAAAGATCACCAGCAGCTTCTGGGTCTCGCCGATGCCGGCCCACAGGATCAGCAGCGGGATAAAGGCCGACGCCGGCAGGTAGCGGCAGAACGAGACAAAGGGCTCGAAGAAAGCCTCGGCCGCCTTGTACGCGCCCATGAAGATGCCCAGCGGCACCGCTATCACCGCCGCCAGCACAAAGCCGCCGACCACGCGCCACACGGTCATGCCGATGTCGCCGATGAAGTTGTACTCGGTGAACAGGGTCATGCCCTCCCTGGCCATCGTCATCGGGTCGGCCAGGAACGTACGCGGCACGAAGCCGCCCAGCGTCACCACGGCCCACACGCCGAAGAACAGCACGAAGAAGGACAGGCCCAGCATCCAGCGGGTGTTGGGCGCCACCGGCACCAGCGGTGCCAGCCACGGATGGCGCCGGCGCTGCGGCGCGTCACCTGCGGCGGAGGCCGCCACGGCGGCGGCCGGGGCGGGTGAACCTATACGGGCTTGCGTCATGACGTCACGCCTCCTGAGAGCTGCCGGGTTACTTGAGGAAACGCGCGTCGTACAGCTTGGTCACGTCCGGCACCTGGCGGATCACGCCGATGTCGAGCAGCACCGCGGCGGCCTCCTTGCTGAAGCTGGCGAGCTCGCCCTCGAAGAATTTCTTGTTGGCCTCGCGGTCCTGCCAGCGCAGGTAGGCCGACGACTTGGCGAACTGCTCGCCGGTCTGCTTGACCGCCGCGCCCATGATGTCGTTGGCCTTGGCCGGCTCCTTGCGGATCATCTCGAGCGCCTCGAAGTAACTGTCGACCAGCGCCTGCGCGGCCTTGGGATTGTCCTTGAGCCACTTGGGCGCGCAGCCCAGCGTGTCGGTCACCATCGGATAGTCGAGCGTGGTGGCCAGGATCTTGCCCTTGTCCGGGTTCTGGCGCACCGTCGACAGGTACGGCTCATAGGTCATGGCGCCGTCGTTCTGCCCGGCGACGAAGGCCTGCGCCGCCGCCTGCGGCGACAGCGTGGTGGTCTTGACGTCCTTGAGCGACATGCCGTTCTTCTTCAGCATCCAGGCCAGCCCGAAGTAAGGGGCAGTGCCCGGCGCATCGACGCCGATGGTCTTGCCCTTCAGGTCCGCAAAGCTCTTGACGTCGGCGCGCACGGCCAGGCCGTCGGCGCCGTAGGACTTGTCGAGCTGCACGATCTGGGTGATGGGCACGCCATTGGCGTTCCAGGCCACATGGGTTTCCACGGTGGTGGCCGCGCACTGGATTGCACCGGAGGCCAGCGCCAGGTGCCGGTCCTTCTGCGGGATCATCTTGATGTCGACGTCGACGCCGTTCTTCTTGAAGATGCCTGCCTTGTCGGCCAGCGTCAGCGGCGCGAAGCCGGTCCAGCCGCTCATGCCCAGCGTCACCGGGGTGTTCTGCGCCTGCGCAGCGCCGGCCGCCAGGGCCGCGGCCAGCATTGCCGCCTGCACTGCCACCCGACCGCGAAACCTGCTTGGATTCCTCATCTGTACGCTCCTTTGGTGTGTCCGTCGACGGCAGGCCATGCGTGTGGCCGTGCTCGTTTTCGGGCATTAGACAATGCCTGTATATACAAGTCAACGTAGGGCTTCCACCAAGCAACCAGGCGGTTAATCGCCCTAAAAAGCGCATTTCAGCGGGGAATCCGCTTCAGGCGACGCACCGCCCTGGTACCGGGCGTGAACTGCCGGCACCAGTCAGGGGCGTGAAAAGTGTTGCTGTATAGACAGGGACCAGAAGACGCCGTGGGGCAGCAAGCCCCGTGCCAGCGGCACAGGAACCGTCACGCTGAGGAGGAATCAGCCGAAGAAGTCGGCGACGGTGGGATAGCGCAGCCGCAGGCGCAGTTCGCGCTTGAGGCGGCGGTTGTCGAGCCGGCGCGACTCGCTCATGAAGCTAAGCAGGGTCTTGTCGATCACCTGGAGCGCCTCGCCGCGCGTGATGCGCGGCGGGCGCGGCAGGCCGCGGCGCTCGGCGACGAGGTCGAAATAGTCCGCCATGCGCAGCTCGGTATCGTCGCTGGCGTGGACCACGCGCTGCGGGCGGCCGCGGAACAGCGCCGCCACCATGATGCGGGCGAGGTCGTCGGCATGGATATGGCTGGTGTAGACGTCGTCCTGCGGCACCAGTGCCGGCGTGCCGCGCTTGAGCCGCGCCAGCGGCAGGCGGTCCTCGGCGTAGATGCCGGGGATGCGCACCACGCTGGCGCGCCAGCCGGCGTCGCGGCCGAATGCGCGCACCGCCTGCTCCGCCGCGACGCGGCGGCGCGCGCGCGCGGTCTGCGGCCGCACCGCATGGAATTCGGCCACGCGCGCGCCCTGCCGGTCACCGTAGACGCCGGTGGTGCTGGCGTAGACAAACGCAGCGCGGGGCCGGGTACGGTCGGGTAGAATGGCGGGCTCGCCGGGCAGCATGCCGGCAGGCGTGCTGGCACGGCGCGCTGCGGTCCGGCGCCATGCGGTCCGGCGCAATGCGGCGAGCAGTGCACCCGTGCGCGGATCGCCTTCGCCCTGCCCGGGCGGCGGCGCCAGGTCCAGCACCCGCGTGGCCAGCCCGCGCAGCCGTGCCAGTGTGGCCGGCCGGTCCAGGTCCGCCACCAGCGGCACCGCGCCGGCGGCACGCAGTTCGGCGCGGCGTGCCGGCTGCGAGGTCACGGCGAAGACCCGCATGCGCGACGACAGGATTCGCAGGCAGCGCGTCCCCACATCCCCGCAGCCGACGATCAGCAGGCGCGGGCGGCCCAGCCGGCGCGATGGCGTGGGCAGCCGCGAAGGTTGCGGTGGTTGCGGGAACCGCGCGGGCTGCAGCTTCGACAGAATTTGGCTCATAGACCGATTATGGCTTATCAAGTAACCGTCATGCCCAGCGGCCACAAGTTTGAAGTGGCCGCGGACGAAACCATCCTCGGCGCGGCCCTGCGCCACAGCATCGGGCTGCCCTACGGCTGCAAGAACGGCGCCTGCGGTTCGTGCAAGGGCCGCGTGCTCGAAGGCAGCATCGTGCAGGGCGACCATGCCCCGTCGGCGCTGACCGCGCAGGAAAAGACCGAGGGCCGCGCGCTGTTCTGCTGCGCCAATGCGACCTCGGACATCACCATCGAATGCCGCGAGGTCCACGGCGCCGGCGACATCCCGATCAAGAAGGTGCCGTGCCGCGTCACTACGCTGGAGCGCCTGGCCGACGACGTGATCGCAATCAAGCTGCAGCTGCCGGCGACCGAGCGCATGCAGTACCTGGCCGGCCAGTACGTCGAATTCCTGCTGCGCGACGGCAAGCGCCGCAGCTATTCGATCGCCACGCCGCCGCACGAGGACGGCCCGATCGAACTGCATATCCGCCATATGCCTGGCGGCGCCTTCACCGACTACGTGTTCGGCG
Source organism: Cupriavidus nantongensis (assembly GCF_041726985.1). Classification (GTDB taxonomy): domain Bacteria; phylum Pseudomonadota; class Gammaproteobacteria; order Burkholderiales; family Burkholderiaceae; genus Cupriavidus; species Cupriavidus nantongensis_A. The sequence continues at coordinate 2,724,280 of NZ_CP168303.1, forward strand.
CGAAGGAAGGCCAGCCGGCCATGAAGGAGCGCGACATCCTGCGCTTCGAAGGCCCGCTGGGCAGCTTCTTCCTGCGCGAGGAATCGGAAGCGCCGATCATCCTGCTGGCGTCCGGCACCGGCTTCGCGCCGATCAAGGCCATCGTCGAGCATGCCGCCTACACCGGCATCCAGCGCCCGATGACGCTGTACTGGGGCGGCCGCCGGCCCAAGGACCTGTACATGCATGCGCTGGCCGAGCAGTGGGCGCGCGACCTGCCCAACTTCCGGTACGTGCCGGTGGTCTCCGACGCGCTGCCGGAAGACAACTGGCAGGGCCGCACCGGCTTTGTCCACCAGGCCGTGATCGCCGACTTCCCCGACCTGTCGGGCCACGAGGTCTACGCCTGCGGCGCGCCGGTGATGATCAACGCCGCGCGCAGCGACTTCACGCGCCAGTGCAAGCTGCACGAAGACGCGTTCTTCGCCGACTCGTTCACCTCCGAGGCCGACCTGCACGCGGCCCCGCCGGCGGCCTGAGCGCCGTCCGCGTGCCGTTCCGCCAGCGCAACAATGCCCGGGCCCGCCAAAATTCGTTTTGACACCCGGGCCCGTGCGCCTTATATTTGCCCGCATGCACACGACCTTCAACCGACGCCGCAGCTTCCGTACGTCGCTCCCCGCTGGGGTGCCGCGCGGCTGACCGTCGACTGCGTCTGTTCATGTCAACGAGCCACGGGCAACCCCCGTGGCTTTTTGTTTTGGTTGCGTCTTGCGCGCCCGTCCGTCCATCGTTACACGCCGACCCCTGGAGTCCGCCATGGCATTTGCTGAGTATCCCGTCCAATCCCTGATGTACATCACCAACCGCCCCGAACTCGTGTTCACCGAAGGCAAGGGCTCCTGGCTGACGGATCACAACGGCAAGCGCTACCTGGACTTCGTGCAGGGCTGGGCGGTGAACTGCCTGGGCCATTCCAACCAGGGCATGATCGACGCGCTGGTGGCCCAGTCGCACAAGCTGATCAACCCCAGCCCGGCGTTCTACAACGAGCCGATGCTGAAGCTGGCCAAGCAGCTGACCGACCACAGCTGCTTCGACAAGGTCTTCTTCGCCAACAGCGGCGCCGAGGCCAACGAAGGCGCGATCAAGCTGGCGCGCAAATGGGGCCGCAAGCACAAGGACGGGGCCTTCGAGATCATCACCATGGACCACAGCTTCCATGGCCGCACCCTCGCCACCATGAGCGCGTCGGGCAAGGCCGGCTGGGACACCATCTTCGCGCCGCAGGTGCCCGGCTTCCCGCGCGCCGAGCTCAACGACCTGGCCTCGGTCGAGCAGCTGATCACCGACAAGACCGTCGGCATCATGCTCGAGCCGGTGCAGGGCGAAGGCGGCGTGATCCCCGCCACGCGCGAGTTCATGCAGGGCCTGCGCGCGCTTGCCGACAAGCACAAGCTGCTGCTGATCGTCGATGAAGTGCAGGCCGGCTGCGGCCGCTGCGGCACGCTGTTCGCCTACGAGCTGGCGGGCGTCGAGCCGGACATCATGACGCTGGGCAAGGGCATCGGCGGCGGCGTGCCGCTGTCGGCCCTGCTGTGCAAGGCCGAGGTCGCCAGCTTCGAGGCCGGCGACCAGGGCGGCACCTACAACGGCAACCCGCTGATGACCGCGGTCGGCAGCGCCGTGATCGAGCAGCTGACCGCGCCGGGCTTCCTGGACGAGGTCAAGGCCAAGGGCGACTACCTGAAGGAGCAGCTGCTGGCGCTGTCGGCCGAATTCGGCCTCGGCGGCGAACGCGGCGAAGGCCTGCTGCGCGCGCTGCTGCTGGGCAAGGACATCGGCCCGCAGCTGGTGGAAGAAGCGCGCGACATGGGCCCGCAAGGCCTGCTGCTGAACGCGCCGCGCCCCAACCTGCTGCGCTTCATGCCGGCGCTGAACGTCACGCGCGAAGAGATCGACCAGATGATCGGCATGCTGCGCACGCTGCTGAAGAAGCTGGCCTGATCCTCCCGGGTATCCGCACACGGCAAAAAGCCTCGCATTGCGCGAGGCTTTTTTGCTTTGCGGCCGGATCCCGGACCCGCGCCGCAGAGGAGTGAGGGAGAGGGCCAGCGCCGCAGAACCCGCGCAGGTGGCCGAAGCCTGTCCGCGCGGGGCCCCGCGGCAAGGGGAAAGGCCTTGCGCCTGCGAGCGCCCGCCCTCTCCCTCACCCCTCTTGCGGCAGCGGGGTGTCGGAGCCGGAGCGGCGCGCCGCTTACTCGCCCAGGTAGGCGGCCCGCACCTTGGGGTCGTCCAGCATCTGGCTGGCTTCCCCGCTCATGGTGATCAGGCCGGACTCCATCACGTAGCCGCGGTGCGCGGCCTGCAGCGCCAGGCGCGCGTTCTGCTCGACCAGCAGCACGGTCACTCCCTGCGCCGAGATATCGCGCACGACCTCGAAGATCTTCTCCACCATGATCGGCGACAGGCCCATCGACGGCTCGTCCAGCAGCAGCACCTTGGGCTGGCTCATCAGCGCGCGCGCCATCGCCAGCATCTGCTGCTCGCCCCCGGACATGGTGCCCGCCAGCTGGTTGGCGCGCTCCTTCAGCCGCGGGAAGATGCCGAACATGCGCTCGACGTCGGCCTTGATGCCGGCCTCGTCGTTGCGCGTGTAGGCGCCCATCTGCAGGTTCTCGGTGATGGTCATGCGCGCGAACACGCCGCGGCCTTCCGGCACCATCGCCAGCCCCTGCTTGAGCAGCGCGTAGCTGGGCACGCCCTTGATCGACTTGCCCATGTATTCCACGTCGCCGCCGGCCCAGCCCTGGAGGCCGGTGATGGCCTTCATGGTGGTGGTCTTGCCGGCGCCGTTGGCGCCGATCAGCGTGACCAGCTCGCCGTCGCGGATTTCCAGGTCGATGCCCTTGACGGCCTGGATGCCGCCGTAGGCAACCTTCAGGCCGGAGATCTTCAGTACTGTCTGTTTCATTGCAGGCTGATTCATTACGTCCGCTCCCGCCATCAGTGCGCCGAGGTGCCGAGGTAGGCCTCGATCACCGCGGGGTTGTTCTGCACCTCGTGCGGCAGGCCCTGGGCAATCACCTTGCCGTAGTCCAGCACCGTCAGGCGGTTGCACAGCCCCATCACCAGCTTCACGTCGTGCTCGATCAGCAGGATGGTCTTGCCATCGTTCTTGATCTTGTCGAGCAGGCCGCGCAGCTCGACCTTCTCGGTCGCATTCATGCCGGCGGCCGGCTCGTCCAGCGCCAGCAGCTTGGGCTCGGTCGCCAGCGCGCGCGCGATCTCGAGCCGGCGCTGGTGGCCGTACGACAGGTTGCGCGCGGTGAAGTTGGCGTACTTGCCGATGCCGACGTAGTCGAGCAGGTCATGCGCCATGTCTTCGATGCCCTCTTCCTCGCGCCGCACCGAGGGCGGGCGGAAGATCGCGCCGAACACGCCGGCCTTGGAGCGCACGTGGCGCCCGACCATCACGTTTTCGAGCGCGGTCATGTCGCCGAACAGGCGGATGTTCTGGAACGTGCGCGCAATGCCGGCCTTGGCCACCTCGTGCACGGCGGTCGGCTGGTAGGGCTTCCCGCCCAGCACGAACTCGCCCGAATCCGGGGTGTAGAGGCCGGTGATCACGTTGAAGAACGTGGTCTTGCCGGCGCCGTTGGGGCCGATCAGCCCGTAGATCTCGCCCGGCTTGATCTGCAGGCCGACATCGGACAGCGCCTGCAGGCCACCGAAACGCTTGTTGACCCCCTGTACCGACAGGAGGAAATCGTTGTTGCTCATGTCTTCCTCCGGTTTAGAGACGGCCGATACTGCCCGCGCGGCGCACCACCGGGCGGTCTTCCTTGCGCGGCGACGGCCAGATGCCGGCCGGGCGGTACAGCATCACGCCGACCAGCGCCAGGCCGAACAGCAGCTGGCGCAGCACCTCGGCATCGACGATCACCTGGCCGAACAGGCCGGTCTGCATCGGCTCGGCGACCACGCGCAGCAGTTCCTGGAAGCCCACCAGCAGCACGCCGCCCAGGATCACGCCCGGGATATGGCCCATGCCGCCCAGCACCACGATCGCCAGCACGTAGATCGACTCCCACAGCGTGAACGATTCCGGCGAGACGAAGCCCTGGAACGCGCCGAACACCGCGCCCGACGCGCCGCCGAACGACGCGCCCATGGCGAACGCCAGCAGCTTGATATTGCGGGTGTTGATGCCCATCGCCTTGGCGGCGATCTCGTCTTCGCGGATGGCAACCCAGGCGCGGCCGATGCGCGAGGTCTGCAGGCGCAGGCACACGAACACGATCACGATCACCAGGAACACCAGCAGGTAGTAGTACATGAACACCGGCGTGAACTTGAGCCCGAAGATCTCGTGCGACTTCGAGAAATCGAAGCCGAAGATATGCACGGGGTCGACCGCGGTGATGCCCTTGGGACCGTTGGTGATGTTCACCGGGCGGTCCAGGTTGTTCATGAAGATGCGGATGATCTCGCCGAAGCCCAACGTGACGATGGCCAGGTAGTCGCCGCGCAGCTTGAGCGTCGGCGCCCCCAACAGCACGCCAAAAGTGGCGGCCACCAGGATCGCCAGCGGCAGCACGAACCACATCGACAAGTGGATGCCGGTCGGGAACAGCTGCTGGATCCACTCGAACTGGTTCGCCAGGTGCGGCGAGCCGAGCAGCGCCATCATGTAGGCGCCCACCGCGTAGAACGCGATATAGCCCAGGTCGAGCAGGCCGGCAAAGCCCACCACGATATTCAGGCCCAGCGCCAGCATGATGTACAGCAGCGCGAAGTCCAGCACGCGGACCCAGTAGTTGCCGCCCAGGGTCTGGACGATGAACGGTGCGCACAGCGCGACCACCAGGAAGCCAATCAGTGCGGCCAGGGTCTTGGCCGGCACCTTGGTCGGTGCCGCGACGGCGGCCGTGGATGGAATCGGGGTATTCATGGATTCGCTCTCCTCAGGCGCGATCCGCCACGCGTTCGCCCATGATGCCGGACGGACGGAAGACGAGCACGGTGATCAGTACGATGAAGGCAAAGACGTCCTGGTAGTTCGAGCCGAACACGCCATTGGTCAGGTCGCCGATATAGCCGGCGCCGAGCGCCTCGATCAGGCCCAGCAGCATGCCGCCGACCATGGCGCCCGCGAGGTTGCCGATGCCGCCCAGCACCGCGGCGGTAAACGCCTTCAGGCCTGGAATGAAACCCATGTAGAAGTGGGCGTTGCCGTAGTTGGTGGCCATCATCACGCCGGCCAGCGCGGCCAGCGTCGCGCCGATCATGAAGGTGGCGGAAATGACGAAATTGGGGTTCACGCCCATCAGGCCGGCGACCTTCTGGTTCTCGGCGGTGGCGCGCATGGCGCGGCCGAGCTTGGTGCGGTTGACCAGGGCCAGCAGGCCCGACATCACCATCACGGCCATGCCGATGATGACCATCTCCTTGCCGGTGATGGTGGCGCCGGTGGCGCCGATATCGATCGGTTCCGACGGCAGCAGCTGCGGGAAGGTCAGCGGGTTGCGCGACCAGATCAGCATGCCCATCGTCTGCAGGATGATGGAAACCCCGATCGCGGTGATCAGCGGGGCCAGCCGTGGCGCATTGCGCAAGGGCCGGTAGGCGACCCGCTCGATCGAATAGGACAGGATCGCGCAGACCGGCATGGCGATCAGCGTGGCGATCACCAGCGTCAGCCATTCAGGCAGGCCGGGGGCGAACTTCTGCAATCCGAGGATGGCTGACAGGGCGGTCAGCGCGCCGATCATCAGCACGTCGCCGTGGGCGAAGTTGATGATGCCGAGAATGCCGTAGACCATGGTGTAGCCCAGTGCGATCAGCGCATAGATGCTGCCGAGCACCAGACCGTTCACGATCTGCTGGATAAAGATATCCATGAAAACTCCTGCTTCAGTCCCTGACCTTACGGCATGGTGTGGATGCCGGGGGGACCATGGTGTGTGATGGGTAACGTTGCGGTGGTTGCTTTGCTGGTGAGCGGCCTGCCCTGCTCCATCCATGGTAAGGATGCTTCTACATTAGGCGAGGCTAAAAAGAACGGCACCGCAAAATACTCACGGTGCCGTTCGGATGGGCCGGTAAGCCCAGATTACATCTTCACGACGTCGAGGACGGACTTCTTCTTGTCCTTGTACTCGTACAGCGTGATGGTGCCTTCCTTCATGTCGCCCTTCTCGTCGAAGGCGATATTGCCGATCACGCCCTTGTAGTTGGTCTTGGGCATTTCGGCCAGGATGGCAGCCGGTTCGGTCGAGTTGGCGCGCTTCATGGCATCGACGACGACCATCACCGCGTCATACGTGAACGGCGCGTAGATCTGCACCGGCGCGTTGAAGCGGGCCTGGTAGCGCTTGTCGAAGTCGGCGCCCTGCTCCATGCGCGACAGGGCCAGGCCTGCCTCGGAGCAGATGATGTTGGTCACGGCATCGCCCGCCAGCTCGGCCACCTTGTCGGTGCAGACGCCGTCGCCGCCGACGATCTTGGCGCCGATGCCCAGTTCCTTGGCCTGCTTGGCGAACGGGCCGCCGGTGGCGTCCATGCCGCCGTACATGATCACGTCGGGCTTCTTGCCCTTGATCTTGGTCAGGATGGCCTTGAAGTCGGTGGCCTTGTCGTTGGTGGCTTCACGCGCAACCACGTTCACGCCGGCGGCCTTGGCGGTCTTCTCGAACTCGTCGGCCAGGCCCTTGCCGTAGGCGGTGGCATCGTCGACGATCGCCACGCTCTTGGCGTTCAGGGTCTTGGCGGCGTAGTTGGCCAGCGCCGGGCCCTGCTGGGCATCGGTGGCCACCACGCGGTAGGTGGTCTTGAAGCCCTGCTTGGTGTAGTCCGGGTTGGTCGACGACGGCGAGATCTGCACGATACCGGCATCGCTGTAGATCTTCGACGCCGGGATCGACACGCCCGAGTTCAGGTGGCCGACCACGGCCACGACCTTGGCGTCGACCAGCTTCTGCGCCACGGCGGTGCCGGTCTTCGGGTCGGCGGCATCGTCTTCGCCGACCAGTTCCAGCTTGACCTTCTTGCCACCGACTTCCAGGCCGGACTTGTTGACTTCTTCCACGGCCAGGCGGGCGCCGTTTTCGTTGTCCTTGCCAAGGTGCGCGATGCCGCCGGTCAGCGGGGCCGCGTGGCCGATCTTGACGACGGTCTCGCCGCCACCGGCCGCGGGCGCTGCGGGAGCCGCGGCTGCCGGCGCCGAAGAGGCCGGATCCGCCGGCTGTTCTTCCTTCTTGCCGCAAGCTGCGACCAGCGCCACTGCGGCCGCGATCGGCAGAATCTTGGCAAACGTGATTTGCATGAGTGATCTCCTAGGATTCACAAAAACAGGGATTTGCAACGCCTCCCGGACGTTTCCCTGGACCGCCGTTGTTTAGTTTCAATTTGAAACGCGCGCATTGTATCCCCTTTCTTAGTCGATGCAATACGCGACGCAACATCCTTGACCATTTACCGCGCATTTGAGCTAGGGAATTTCCCCAATGCACAGATTGCGGCAATTCCCGCTCACATGACGCGGCCGCCCCTTCACCTTACAAGAACCGTGCCTGCGGCGCCCCAGGCGGCAAGGAAGCAGCGCCGGCACCACCTATAATGCATCATTATTAATTAGGCGTTTCATTTAATTAGAGTGGTGCTTCTCTCTAATGTGCAGAATGTAGCGCCGCACCATAATAGGGAAAACCCCAGCTTCGGGGATTACCCTGATTAGCGCCAGGCACGAATGGCGGGCGCCCCCGGCACCAGCAGCGAGCATTAATTCCCAGGCGGGCAGGGGCAGAAACAAAAAGGGGCGCCGCATCAGCGGCGCCCCTTTATCAGGCCAGGCATTCAGTCGGCGGGCGACCCCGCGCCGCGTTCAGGCGGCTGCGCTGGTGGGCAGCAGCCCGCGCGGCAGCGGGAACGCCATGTTTTCCTCGATGCCCTCGAGCGGGCGCACCTGGCGCGCACCCAGTTCGCGCAGGCGCTCGACGATGGACTGGGCCAGTGCTTCCGGCGCCGAGGCCCCGGCGGTCAGGCCGATGCGGCGCTTGCCGGCGACCCATTCCGGGCGCACCTGCTCGGGCGCGTCGACCATATAGGCCGGCACGCCCAGGCGCTCGGCCAGCTCGCGCAGTCGGTTGGAGTTGGAACTGTTGGGACTGCCGACCACGATCACCACCTCCACCTGCGGCGCCATGAACTTCACCGCGTCCTGGCGGTTTTGCGTGGCATAGCAGATGTCCTGCTTCTTGGGTTCGCGGATTTCCGGGAAGCGGGCCTTGAGCGCGGCCACGATCTCGCGGGTCTCGTCCACCGACAGCGTGGTCTGGGTGACGTAGGCCAGCCGCGACGGATCGGCGATCTGCAGTGTCTCGACGTCGCCGACCGACTCGACCAACACCATGCCGCCGTTGGCCTGGCCCATGGTGCCCTCGACCTCGGGGTGGCCGCGATGGCCGATCATCACGATCTCGCAGCCCTGCGCGCGCAGCTTGCTGACTTCGACATGCACCTTGGTCACCAGCGGACAGGTCGCATCGAAGACGTGCAGGCCGCGCCGGGCGGCGTCTTCGCGCACTTCGCGCGACACGCCATGGGCGCTGAAGATGACGGTGGCGCCGGCGGGCACCTCGTCGAGCTCGCCCACGAACACCGCGCCCTTGCGGCGCAGGTCGGCCACCACATAGGCGTTGTGGACGATTTCGTGGCGGACGTAGATGGGCGCGCCGAAGCGCTCAAGCGCGCGCTCGACGATCTCGATGGCGCGGTCCACGCCGGCGCAGAAGCCGCGCGGCTGGGCCATCAGGATTTCTGCGTCGGGGGCGGGGGTCAGGTCGGGCATGCTGCGGTATCCGGACAGGTTCGACGTGGCGACGTTCAGAGAATGCCGATCAGCTGCACGTCGAACAGGATGGTCTGCCCAGCCAGCGGATGGTTGAAGTCGAACAACGCGGCGGTCTCGCCGATCTCCTTGAGCACGCCGGCGTACTTGCCGCCGCCGGGCGCGTTGAACTCGACCAGGTCACCCGGGCTGTAGTCCTCTTCGAACGAGCTGTTCTCGCGCAGCGTGGCCAGCGACACCCACTGCAGCAGTTCGGCGTTGCGCGGGCCGAAGGCCTGCTCCGGCGCCAGGCGATAGGTCATGCGCTCGCCTTCGGGCATGCCCAGCAGCGCCTGCTCGAGCGTCGGCGCGAACTGGCCCTGGCCCAACAGCAGCGTGGCGGGCTTTTCTTCGAACGTACTGACGACCTCGGTGCCGTTCTCGAGCGCGATGCTGTAGTGCAGGGTCAGGAAGGAGTCGGCCTGGACAGTCTTGCGGCCAGCCGTGCCGCCGTCGGCTTCCGACGCGAAAGTTTGCAAATTCATGGGTGATCAACCAAGGAACAACCCGTATTGTATTCGACTGGCCCCTAGCCCGCCGCCCCAGGGCCTCAGGCCCTGTTCCCGACGCGACTACCCTGGATGCCCATGACCATTTCCAAATGGCCCGCCTGCGAGCGGCCCCGCGAGAAACTGCTGGAAAGCGGCGCTGCCGCCCTGTCTGATGCCGAACTGCTGGCTGTCCTGCTGCGCGTGGGCGCCGTCGGCAAAAGTGCCGTAGACCTCGCACGCGAGCTGCTGCACCGCTTCGGCTCGCTGACCGCGCTGTTCGCGGCCGACGGCGAGGCGCTGGCCGCCGTGCGCGGCATGGGCGCGGCCAAGTTCGCCCAGCTGCAGGCCATCCCCGAGCTGGCGCGGCGCGCGCTGGCCGAGTCGCTGCGGCTGCCGGCCGGCTTCAATTCGCCCGAGTCGGTGCGCAGCTACCTGCGCCTGACCCTGGCTCCGCTGCAGCACGAGGTCTTCATGTGCCTGTTCCTGGATCCCGGCAACCGCATGGTCGCCAGCGAGGAGCTGTTCCGGGGCACGCTGACGCGGACTTCGGTCTATCCGCGCGAGGTCGCGCGCCAGGCGCTGGCGCATAACGCGGCCGGCATCATCGTCGCGCACAACCATCCGCGCGGCACCACGGCGCCCAGCCAGAGCGACATCCACCTGACGCGCGAACTGGCGCGCACGCTCGACCTGATCGACGTGCGCCTGCTGGACCATTTCATCGTAGCCGGGCACGAAATCCGCTCGCTGGCGGAATCCTGCGAGCGCCTGCCCGGGCTGTGACGCCTACGGCACCACAGGCGCGGGGCTGCAACACTGCCGGCGCCGGAGCGCAGAAAGCATTGATTCGCTGGGGGAATCCGGTCTATAATGCCCGTTTTGCTGAAGTCTCAACCGCTGCAGTCCGGGCCCGCGCGCCTTTTGTTGATCTGTTGCGAACATTGTCCACGAATAGAAGATTTAGGAGTGCTTCATGGCACGCGTCTGTCAAGTGACCGGGAAAGCGCCGATGGTCGGCAACAACGTTTCCCACGCAAACAACAAGACCAAGCGCCGTTTTCTGCCCAACCTGCAGAATCGTCGTTTCTTCGTTGAATCCGAAAACCGCTGGGTGAGCCTGCGCGTCTCGAACGCCGGCCTGCGCCTGATCGACAAGAAAGGCATCGACTCCGTGCTCGCCGACCTGCGCGCACGCGGCGAAGTCTAATTAGGAGTACATCATGGCAAGCAAGGGCGGCCGCGACAAGATCAAGCTGGAATCGACCGCAGGTACCGGTCACTTCTACACCACCACCAAGAACAAGCGCACCATGCCGGAAAAGATGGAGATCATGAAGTTCGATCCCGTCGCCCGCAAGCACGTCGCTTACAAGGAAACCAAGATCAAGTAATTGATCCGGTCTCCCGCCAGAAAGCCCCGCCCTGCCGCGGGGCTTTTTGTTGCCCGTCGATATTGCGCGCCGATAGCACATCGGCCCTGCGGACTGATGCACGGGAAGGCGCGCCGGGTGTAGACTTTGCCGTTTCCCCCATCTGCCAAGCGCCCTGCCGGCGCTCTCCTTGCACCATGAATTTCGACGTCGCCATCGTCGGCAGCGGCCTGGCCGGCCTTACGGTCGCATTGCAACTGGCCGACACCCACCGGGTGGCCATCCTCAGCAAGCGCGCCATGACCCAGGGCGCCAGCGACTGGGCGCAGGGCGGCATTGCCGCGGTGCTGGATTCCGGCGACAGTCACGACGAGCACACCCAGGACACGCTCGTCGCCGGTGCTGGGCTGTGCGATGAAGAGGCCACGCGCTTTATCGTGGAGCATGGGCGCGAGGCGATCCAGTGGCTGATCGACCGCGGCGTGCCGTTCACCCGCGACGCGCAGGCCGAGCTGGGTTTCCACCTGACGCGCGAAGGCGGCCATAGCCGCCGGCGCATCATCCACGCCGCCGACGCCACCGGCCACGCCGTGGTCAGCACGCTGCTGCAGCAGGCCACGCAGCACCCGAACATCACCATCCTGGAAGACCACTTCGCGATCGACCTGATCACGTCGCGCAAGATGGGGCTGCCGGGCAACCGCTGCTTTGGCCTTTACGTGCTGGACGACCGCACCGGGGCGGTGCACACCATCACCGCCACGCACACCGTGCTGGCCGCCGGCGGTGCGGGCAAGGTCTACCTCTACACCACCAACCCGGACACGGCCACCGGCGACGGCATCGCCATGGCCTGGCGCGCGGGCTGCCGGGTGTCGAACATGGAATTCATCCAGTTCCACCCCACCTGCCTGTACCACCCTTATGCCAAGTCCTTCCTGATCTCCGAAGCGGTGCGCGGCGAGGGCGGCTTGCTCAAGCTGCCCGACGGCACTCGCTTCATGCCCGAACATGACGAACGCGCCGAACTGGCGCCGCGCGACGTGGTGGCGCGCGCGATCGACTTCGAAATGAAGAAGCGCGGGCTGGACTGCGTCTATCTCGATATCACGCACCAGCCCGAGGCCTTCCTGAAGGAACACTTCCCGACCATCCATGCGCGGTGCCTGGAGCTGGGCATCGATATCACGCGCGAGCCGATTCCGGTGGTGCCGGCGGCGCACTACACCTGCGGCGGCGTGGTGACGGACACCATGGGGCGCACCGATATCGGCGGCCTCTACGCCGTGGGCGAGACCGCCTGCACCGGCCTGCACGGCGCCAACCGGCTGGCTTCGAACTCGCTGCTCGAATGCATGGTGATCGGCCGCGCCGCCGCCGAAGACATCGCCTCGCAGGACAAGGCCGGCGCGCCCAATATCACGCTGCCGGCGTGGGACGAGAGCCGTGTCTCCGATGCCGACGAAGAAGTCGTGGTATCGCACAACTGGGACGAGCTGCGCCGCATGATGTGGAACTACGTCGGCATCGTTCGCACCAGCAAGCGCCTGGAACGCGCGCAGCATCGCATCGTGCTGCTGCGCGAGGAGATTGCCGAGTATTACGCCAACTTCCGGGTCACCACCGACCTGCTGGAATTGCGCAACCTGGTCGAAGTGGCTTCGCTGATCGTGGACAGCGCCTATTCGCGGCATGAAAGCCGCGGGCTGCATTTCAGCCGGGACTATCCGGATTCATTGCCCAAGGCGCTGCCGACGGTGATGCAGCCGCCCGCAGTTCGTAAGCGCTGAGGCGCCAGTCCAACCGATTGCGCGCTCCCTCTCCCGCTTGCGGGAGAGGGTTGGGGTGAGGGCCGGAGCCTCAACGAAGTGAAACGCCTCGGTATGCCAGCGCCTGCCCTCACCCCCTGCCCCTCTCCCGCACGCGGGAGAGGGGAGCACACCATCAGCCGATGATCCGCAGCGAGTAATCCGTCGCGCGCACGTCCTTGGTCAGCGCACCCACCGAGATCCGGTCGACGCCGGTTTCGGCAAAGGTGCGGATGGTGTCGGCATTGACGCCACCCGATACTTCGAGCAGCGCCCTGCCCTGGTTGATCTTCACCGCGTCCTGCATCATCGGCACGGTGAAGTTGTCGATCAGCACCGACGTGGCACCGGCCGCCAGCGCTTGCTCCAGTTCGGCCAGGCTTTCGACCTCGATCTGCACCGACGCCTGCGTATCGAGCGCCAGCGCCGCCCGCATCGCCGCGCCGATGCTGCCGGCCGCGGCGATATGGTTTTCCTTGATCAGGATGCCGTCATACAGCGCCAGGCGCTGGTTCTCCCCGCCGCCGATGCGCACCGCGTACTTCTGCGCCAGGCGCAGACCGGGCAGCGTCTTGCGCGTGTCCAGCACGCGCGCACGGGTGCCGGCGATCAGGTCGGCGTAGCGGCGCGTGGCAGTGGCCACGCCGGACAGCAGCTGCAGGAAATTCAGCGACGGACGTTCGGCGGTCAGCAGCGAGCGCGCCGGGCCAGCGATCTCGCAAACCACGGAATCTGGTGCCATGCGTGCGCCCTCTTGCTGCAGCCAGCGCACTTGCAGCGCCGGGTCGACCGCACGCATGCACGCGTCGAACCACGGCTGTCCGCACAGCACCGCCGACTCGCGCACGATCACGCGCGCGTGCGCGGCCTTGTCCGCCGGCACCAGCAGGCCGGTCAGGTCGCCGCTGCCGACATCCTCAGCGATGGCGGCCTGCACATTGGCTTGCAGCGCTGCCTGCAGCGCCGGACCGTAGCTATCGAAAATCGGGTTCACGCTCATGCCGGGCCGATCCCCTGGAACAACGCCTGTTCCTGCGCCAGGTCGGACGACGGACGCACATTGCGCTTCTGCGCGGCGGCGAAGTCGAGCATGCGGTTGATGCAGGTCACCGCCTTGACGCCGATGGCCGGGTCGACGTGGATCTCGTTGCGGCCGGTTTCCAGCACCTCGGCCAGGTTGGTCAGCGCATTCATCGCCATCCACGGGCAGTGCGCGCAGCTCTTGCACGTCGCGCTGTTGCCGGCGGTGGGCGCCTCGATGAAGTGCTTGCCCGGCGCGGCCATGCGCATCTTGTGCAGGATGCCGTTGTCGGTGGCGACGATGAATTCGGTCGCGTCCAGCTTCTGCGCAGCTTCGATCAGCTGCGAGGTGGAGCCGACCACGTCGGCCTGCGCCACCACGTTTTCCGGCGATTCCGGGTGCACCAGGATCTTGGCTTTGGGGAATTCGCGGCGCAGCAGGTCCAGCTCGATGCCCTTGAATTCGTCGTGCACCAGGCACGAGCCCTGCCACAGCAGCATGTCGGCGCCGGTCTGCTTCTGGATATAGCTGCCCAGGTGCTTGTCCGGTGCCCACAGGATCTTCTTGCCCTGCGCGTGCAGGTGCTCGACGATCTTCAGGCCGATGCTGGAGGTCACCATCCAGTCCGCGCGCGCCTTCACCGCGGCGCTGGTGTTGGCGTAGACCACCACGGTGCGATCCGGGTGCGCATCGCAGAAGGCGGCGAACTCGTCGGCCGGGCAGCCCAGGTCGAGCGAGCAGGTCGCGTCGAGGTCAGGCATCAGCACGGTCTTCTCGGGGCTGAGGATCTTGGCGGTCTCGCCCATGAAGCGCACGCCGGCCACGACCAGCGTCCTGGCTTCGTGGTCACGGCCGAAGCGGGCCATTTCGAGCGAGTCGGAGACACAGCCGCCGGTTTCCTCGGCGAGGTCCTGCAGGTCGGCGTCGACGTAGTAGTGCGCCACCAGCACCGCGTTGCGCTCCTTCAGCAAGCGGCGGATACGCGCCTTCAGCGACTGCCGCTCATCGGGCGACAGCACCGGCGGCACCTTGGCCCAGGCATGGGCCACGCAGCTGCCGCCAGCGGCGTTTTCGGCACCCGCCAGGTTCGGCTTCTCGAACTCGACGGTCTTGATCGATTGTGGGGTCATCTCCGGGTACTCCTCTAGACCTCCGCCAACAGGGTGCGGCCGGCCAGAACATGGGGGAGTTTATCTAAAACAAAAGCCCCGCCATGGGCGGGGCTTTGTCAAACCATACGGCGCGGCCGAATTGTATCAGGCGTAGCGGCGCAGGCGCAGCGAGAAATCGTGCAACGCCTGGATACCGCTGGCCTCGGCACGGTGGCACCAGGCCTGCAGCTGCTGCAGCAGCTGCTCGCGCGTCAGGTTGGAACGGCCCCAGATGGCGGCCAGTTCACGGCGCATTTCGACGAAGGTCTGCAGCGCCTTGTTCTGCTCGACGATGCTTGCCAGCTGCTCGCGCTGCTGCGCGGCCAGCTTGGTTTCCTCGCGGTGGAACCACTTGCTGGCGGGCTTGAAGCTGCGGTACTCGGCGACGCGGCCTTCCTTGAGCTTTTCCAGTTCCTGGCGGAATGCGCCCTTGACGGCCTTGGCGTAGCGCGCCATCACGTCATAGCGGTTGGCGATGATGGCTTCCAGCGTGTTGTGGTCGACCGGACGGGCCTCGACCAGGCGCGCCTTGGGCGGGGTCTTTTTGACCTTGGCCAGGCCGACCGCCTGCATCGCGCGGATATAGCCCCAGCCCACGTCGAACTCATACCACTTGATCGAGAACTTGGCCGAGGTCGGGTAGGTGTGATGGTTGTTGTGCAGCTCTTCGCCGCCGATGATCAGGCCCCACGGCGACACGTTGGTCGATGCGTCCTCGCAATCGTAGTTGCGGTAGCCCC
This sequence comes from Cupriavidus nantongensis, assembly GCF_041726985.1. Taxonomy (GTDB): domain Bacteria; phylum Pseudomonadota; class Gammaproteobacteria; order Burkholderiales; family Burkholderiaceae; genus Cupriavidus; species Cupriavidus nantongensis_A. The sequence goes on from NZ_CP168303.1 coordinate 2,739,730, forward strand.
ACCAGTGGCCCAGGCCATTGATGATGCCGGCGGCGTGGATCGGGATCCACAGCATCTGCACCGCCCACACCGACATGCCGACCACGCCGAACAGCGCCAGGTCGATGATCAGCATCAGGCCGACGCCCTGCCAGGTAAAGCGCGAGTACAGATTGCGCTCGATCCAGTCATTGGGGCAGCCATGGCTGAACTTGGCGATGGTTTCCTTGTTCTTGGCTTCGGCACGGTACAGCTCGGCGCCTTCCAGCAGCACCTTGCGGATGCCGCGGGTCTGCGGGCTGTGCGGATCGTCCTCGGTTTCGCACTTGGCGTGGTGCTTGCGGTGGATCGCGGTCCACTCGCGCGTGACCATGCCCGTGGTCAGCCACAGCCAGAAGCGGAAGAAGTGCTGCGCGATGGGATGCAGGTCCAACGACCGGTGCGCCATGCAGCGGTGCAGGAAGATGGTGACGCCGGCGATCGTGATATGCGTCATCACGAGCGTGTAGATGACGATCTCCCACCAGGTCCAGTTGGCAAGGCCATTGGCGGCCCAGTCAAGAATAATGTCGAACAAACTGTTCTCCGTCGGTTAAACAGGGACTTTCCCGTGCAAGCCGGCTGGGCCGGTACACACAACGCGCAGAAAAAATAGCTGCGAATCTGTTGATTGCGATAGCTTTCTGGCGCTTGCCACGGGACCGGAAGTCGCTCCGGGCTACCCAGGGCAGGCAAGTCCCGCGCCAGCCGTGGCTAGCGGCTCATGCATGCGAGCCAGGTACGAGCCGCTGCAATCTGGCGGCTGTCTGATGTGGGAGCGGGATGTCTCAACCCGCGACAACCCGGCATTCTACCGGATCGCCGAGGGCGCAAGCATACGCTATTTCCCGGATTTGGACGGGGAGCAACGGTTTTCGTTCCACGGGTGGCGCATCCGTCGCCCGCGCGGCGTGTCCCTCGCCCCGAGGTGCTCAGGAGGCGTTTGCGGCCTCTGGCAATGTACTCGTCTTCGGCCCTCCCGGGCCCGCAGGCAGCGTTTCATGCATCACACGCAACTCGCGCTGCGGGTACGGAATGGAGATGCCGTGCTCGCGCAGCGTGCGCCAGATGGCGCGGTTCATCGCGGATTGCACCCCGAGCTTGCCGTTCTGCGGATCGGCCACGAACACCGCGACTTCATACTCGATGCCGCTGTCGGCGAACAGCACCAGGAAGGCCGCGGGCTCGGGGTCGGGCAGCACGCGCGGCAGGCTGCGCACGGATTCAGTCAGCAGCGCGATCACGGTCTCGGGGTCGGCGCTGTAGTCGGCCTGCACGCGGGTCGCCACGCGCACGTTGGTATTCGAGAACGAATGGTTCTGCACCGACTGCGCCACCAGTTGCTCGTTCGGCACCAGCGTCTCGCCGTCGCCGTTGCGCACCACGGTGTAGCGGGTGCGGATCTGCGACACGATGCCGGTGTACTTGTCGACCGTGATCTGGTCGCCGAGCTTGACCGAGCGGTCCAGCAGGATGATGAAGCCCGAGATGTAATTGCTGGCGATCTTCTGCAAACCCAGCCCCAGGCCCACGCCAAGCGCGCCACCGAATACCGACAGCACGGTCAGGTCGATGCCCACCAGCGACAGGCTCAGCAGCAGTGACACCAGCAGCAGCAGGGCCTTGGAGATCCGCGTCAGCACCACCTTCAGGTTGCCGTCGAGGTTGGCCGAGCGCATCAGCCGCTCTTCCAGCCACGAGCCGAACCACAGCGCCACCAGCACCGTCAGCAGGATCCAGACCACCGCCATCAGGGTCTCGGCCACGCTGATCTTCTGCTTGCCGCCGATGGAGAAGCGCACGCTCTCCATCCAGCCCACTACGTCGCCGAGCACGCCCAGCACGTACAGGGCCATACCCACCCAGACCAGCGTGGTCAGAACCTTCTCCACCAGCAGCAGCATGCCGTGCAGCTGGCCGCTGCCCGACATCACGCGGCGCAGCACGTAGAAAGTGAAGTTCAGCGCGGTGATGCCGAACAGCGGCACCAGCGCCAGCCGCAGCACGCTGACCGGGATCAGCGGTGCCAGCGCAAAACGGGCCACCAGCACCAGCGCCCAGCCGGCCAGCGGAAACATGGCGCGCTCGAGGCTGGCAGCGGCGAAGCGCACGGAGAAGCTCGAGCCTTCGTAGCGCGCCTCCAGCCGGCGCACCACGAAGCGCGCCAGCGGCCACGCCACCAGCAGGCAACCGGCCAGCACCAGCAACTGCCAGAAAAAGCCGGGCCCGCCGGCATCGCGGATCAGGTCGTCCAGCATCTTGCCGAACATCGAATGCGAGGCCTTGAGATCCTTCAGGCCGCCGAGGTCGGACAGGGTTTCACCGTTCATGGTGCAGATTCAGTGTGGGCCGCCCGCGCATGGCGGGCGGCGCGGCGGGAAACCGCGATCAGCTGGTGCGCTCCAGCACCGCGGCAAAGAAGCCATCGGTCTGGTGCAGGTGCGGATACAAGGCGAACATGCCGTTGTCCGGCAGGCCCGGCACTTCGATCTTCTGCTCGGCCAGCACTTCGGCGGCCGGCACCAGGCGGAAGTTGGGATGCGCAGCGAGGAAGTCGCGCACGATCTGCTCGTTCTCGGCTTCGAGCACGCTGCAGGTCGCGTACACCACGCGGCCGCCGCCCTTCACCAGACGCGCCGCGGAGTCCAGGATCGCGCTCTGCTTGGCGGTCAGTTCCAGCACCGACTCCGGCGATTGCCGCCACTTCAGGTCGGGATTGCGTCGCAGCGTGCCCAGGCCGCTGCACGGCGCATCCACCAGCACGCGGTCGGCCTTGCCGGCCAGGCGCTTGATCTTGGCGTCGCGTTCGGAGTCGATCAGCACCGGATGGACATTCGACAGGCCGCTGCGCGCCAGCCGCGGCTTCAGGTTGGCCAGGCGTTTTTCCGAGACGTCGAAGGCATAGAGCCGGCCGGTCGAGCGCATCGCGGCGCCCAGCGCCAGGGTCTTGCCGCCCGCGCCGGCGCAGAAGTCGACCACCATCTCGCCGCGCCGCGGCGCCACCAGGCTGCACAGCAGCTGGCTGCCTTCGTCCTGCACCTCGACCAGGCCGTTGACGAAGATCGGCAGCTGGTTCAGGGCCGGCTTGCCGGTCATGCGGATGCCGGCCGGCGCCATCGGCGTGGGCTCGGCGCCGAGGCCCGCGGCCTGCAGCTCGGCCAGCGCGGCCTCGCGGCTGGTCTTGCCCAGGTTGACGCGCAGGTCCAGCGGCGCCGGGCGCAGCCAGGCATCGCCCAGGGCCGCGGCAAATGCCTCGCCATGCTGGCGCACCAGTTCGTCGTACAGCCACTCGGGCAGGTTGGCGCGCACGCGCGGCGCCAGGCTGGAGCGCTCGATGGTGGTCAGGCGGTCCAGCCACTCGGCCTCATCGGGATACAGGAACGGCGACAGCGCGTCGCGGCCCAGCGTCGCCGCCAGGCCCAGCAGCGCCAGACGGCGCGAGGTCGCGCCGGTGCCGCTCTCGGCAAACTGAGCAAACTCGACGCGCCGACGCAGCACCGCGTAGATCGCTTCGGCAATGATGCCGCGCTCGCGGTGGCCGAGCTTGGCGTTTTCGCGGAAGTAGTAGCTGACCACCGCATCGGCGGGTCGCGCGAACAGCATGACCTTGCTCAGCAGGCGATCGATATGCTGGATGTGGGTGGCATGCAGGCCGCCATGCGTGCGCGTCGGGGCGCCGTTGGCGCCGCCGGCCCCACCGGCATTTGGCGACTTGCGGATCGGGCTGCCCTTGCCCTTGCTGCGCGTGGGGGCGCGGCCCTCGCCGCGCGGGGAACGGTTTCCTGCCTGGGTACGGCTCATGCCTGGACTCCTGCCGCCGGGATCGCGGCGGAGATGGCCATCAGCAATTGCGGTTCGGCCGGGTTGATAACGTTGACCACGCCATTCTGCAGCTGCAGCCGGTCCTCGACGAACCACTGCACGGCGCGGGGATAAATCATGTGCTCGCAGGCGAGCAGGCGCTCGGCCAGGGTCGCAGGCGTGTCCGCCGGCAGCACGTCGAGCGCGGCCTGGATCACGATCGGGCCATGGTCCAGCTCCGGGGTCACGAAATGCACGGTCGCGCCATGCAGCTTGACACCGGCATCCAGCGCCTGCTGGTGGGTATTCAGGCCGGGGAAGCAAGGCAGCAGCGACGGATGGATATTCAGCAGCCGGCCCGCGTAGCGGTCGACAAAGCCGGGCGTGAGTATACGCATGAAACCGGCCAGCACCACCAGGTCGGGGGCATGGGCGTCGATGGCCTCGGCCAGCGCCGCGTCGAAGGCGGCGCGGTCGGGGTACTGGCGATGGTCGACCACGCCGGTTTCAATGCCTTGCTGGCGCGCAAACTGCAAGCCCGCGGCGTCCGGCCGGTTCGACAGCACCGCCGCCACGCGGGCGGGCCAGCCGCCGTCCGCGCAGGCACGGACGATGGCTTCCATATTGGAGCCTCGCCCGGAAATCAAGATGACAATTTTTTTCATCGCGCAATTCTACCAAGGCAAGGCGCTAAACTCCGGTAAAGCCAAACCAGTACGTGCTTAATTCACGAGATCCGGACAGGCGGCGATTGATTGGCCTGTGGTAGCGAAGCCCTATAACCCGATTGATGGATTGTGACGCTTCGCCCCCTCTGATAGAGTGGCCCTACGTCCACGCGCCATTCCTGTGCATGACACAGGTTCTCCGGAGAGGTGACAACAAGGACGAAACGGGATTTTTGAACGGGAATTCGCATGTCGAACGCTGCACCGACGTTGTTGGTGGTCGATGATCATCCTATGGCCTTGTCAGGGACCACCGCCTTCCTGGCCGAAGTCATGCCGGATGTGGCAGTCCATGCCGCCGGCAGCGCCCGCGAGGCCCTGGCCAGCCTTCAGCAAGGCTTGCGCCCCGATATCGTGCTGCTCGATATCTGGCTCAACGACGGTACCGGCTTCGATGCCATGCAGAGCTTCAAGACCGTCATCCCGGGCGCGCGCTTTATCTTCATGTCGGCCGAGGCCACCCCGGAAATCGTCGGCCGCGCCCGTGCGCTGTCGGCGTGCGGCTTCGTCGGCAAGCACCTCGATGCCAACGCCTTCACCGCCGCGGTGCGCAAGGTGCTGGCCGGGGACACCGCCTTCCCCACCGACGAAGCGCTCAACGGGCGCGCGCAATCGTTCGGCCCGGCCCACGGCATTCCGGTCACGCCCGCCGAACTGGGCCTGACGCCGCGCCAGGGTTCGGTGCTGGCGCTGGTGCTGGAAGGCCTGCCCAACAAGGTGATCGCGCGCCGGCTCGGGCTGACCGAGAACACCGTCAAAGAACACGTTTCCGCCATCCTGCAGCGCCTGGGCGTGCGCACCCGCATGCAGGTGATGTCGCGCATGGAACGGTTCCGGCTGCGCCAGTAAGGCCCGCCATGCCCTGATCGCTCGCCCGGACGCCCGGCCTCTCGACTTAGGCCGGCCGCAGCCACCGCCGCAGCAGCATCCGCAGCGAGGCCGGATCCACCGGCTTGGGCAGCACGAAATAACCCGCCTCTTCCGCCGCAGCCAGCGCCGCAGACTTCAGGTCGCCGGTCAGCAGTGCGCTGCGCGCCTGCGGCTGCGTGTTCTGCCAGCGCTCGAGCAGATCCAGGCCGTTCTCGCTGCCAGGCAGGCGCAGGTCGCAGAAGATGATGTCCGGGCGCAGGCCCTGGGCAAACAGCTTGTCAGCCTCGGCGCCGTGCGCGGCGCAGGCCACGCGGATGCCCCACGCCTCCATCAGCGCGATCCAGGCCTTGCGGATCTGGCTGTCGTCGTCGACCACCAGCACCGTGCCCTGCAGGCGATCGGGCTTCGCCTCCTCGGCCTGCGCCATGGCGCGCATCTCGCGCACGCTGGCCACGGTCTCGGCCGGCACCGGCGCCAGCGCGAACCAGAACACCGAGCCCTTGCCCGGCACCGAACGCACGCCATAGGTGCCGCGCATCAGCCGCACGCATTCCTTGAAGATCGCCAGCCCCAGGCCCAGGCCCTGCGATGGGTCGCGCTGCGGGTTGTGGACCTGGTAGTAGGGCGAGAAGATGTCGGGCAGATGCTCGGGCGTGACGCCGGCGCCAGTGTCCCAAACCTCCAGCCGCACGTTCTTGCGGCGCTGGCGCGCGGTCACCAGCACGCCGCCGCGCTGGGTGTAGCGCAGCGCGTTCTGGACCAGGTTGAACAAGGCCCGGCGCAGCAGCACCGGCTCGGCCATCGCGTACAGCTCATCGGGCACGCGCGGGGTCAGGGTCAGCCCGCTTTCGCGCGCGTCGGCGGCGAACTGGCTCATCACGTCGCGGATCAGCGCGCCCAATTCGCACGGCTCCAGCGTCGGCAGGACCTTGCGTCCTTCCAGCTTGGACAGGTCCAGCAGCGAGCGGAACAACAGGTCGATGGTCTGCGTGCCCGCTGCCACCTGCTCCACCAGCGGATGCAGCGCGCTCGACTGGTTGCGCGCGCGCAGCGCCTCGACCAGCATCACCAGCGCATGCACCGGCTGGCGCAGGTCATGGCTGGCCGCAGCCAGGAAGCGCGACTTCTCTTCGCTGGCATGCAGGGCCCGCTCCTTCTCGTCCTGGAACTGCTTGGCCAGGCGCCGGCTGTCGCCCTCCAGCTGGATCGCGCGCACCAGCGTCACCTGCAGGTTGAAGGCGTGACGCGACAGCATCAGCGCGTAGATTGCCAGCAGGCCCTGCACATAGACGCCATGGCCGGGGAAGGCGAATTCCGCCATCAGCAGGTTCGGCACCAGGATCGGCACGCCGGCGTAGACCAGGTTCGACGGCACCGGCGCCTGCGACACCGCGCCGCCGGCAAGCACGCCGAGGGTCAGCAAATACAGCACGCTGGAGAACACCGGCGAGGCTGTATACAAATGCAGCAGCGCCGAGCTGCCCCAGGTCATGCCGGTCAGGAAAGCGACCGCGCGCATATTGTTCCACCACTTGTGCGTGTGCGCGGAGCGGCTCATCAGCGCGTGGTCGCGCTGGTAGCCGATGTAAAACCACAGCCCGCCGGTGGTGAGCAGCAGCATAACCGCGCACCAGCCCAGCAGCGCGGCACGGCTGACGTCGTTCCAGAAGCCGAGGGTGGTCAGCGCGGGCAGCAGCACCGAGGCGACGATGGCGGTTGGCGCGTTCTTGTGCACGATCGCCATCAGCTTGGCGCGCGTCTCGACGTCGAGCTGGGCGCTCGGCTGAGGCAGGCGCCGGGGCAGGAGCCGGGAAAAAAACCGATAGGTCAGCGCTTTCAACTGGGAATCAGGAATGGGCGTATGGTCGGGCATGCCGCGCGGCGTGCCGCAGCGATCCCGTAGTGAGCCAAAGTGGCGCCTATCATGCCGCCTTTTGCGGCATCGCGCCATGGCAGGAGGGCCGGTTGCGGCACAAAAGCCGCAGCGCGGGGACCGGCCGGGGGCGGCGGCAGCGGCAAGCCGACCCATTCGCCTTATAATGCTCGCTTTACCCGAATCGTTTCCCGCCGTCCCCGTGAAAGTCTTCCGCGGCCTGCCCAACGCCGAAAGCCGGGCGCCCTGCGCGCTCACCATCGGCAATTTCGACGGTGTGCATCGCGGCCACCAGTCGCTGCTCGCGCGTGCGCGGGCGGCGGCGGATGCGCGCGGCCTGCCGCTGTGCGTGATGACCTTCGAGCCGCACCCGCGCGAGTTCTTCACGCCGGACAAGGCCCCCACCCGCATCGCGCTGCTGCGCGACAAGCTGGAAAGCCTGCGCCGCAACGGCGTGGACCGCGTGGTGGTGGAACACTTCAACGCCCACTTTGCCGGCCAGTCGCCGCAGGAATTCGTCGAAAACGTACTCTGGCATGGCCTGCATACCCGCTGGCTGCTGGTCGGCGACGATTTCCGCTTCGGCGCCAAACGCGCCGGCGACTTTGCCTACCTGCAGGAGGCCGGGCGCCGCTACGGCTTCGATGTCGAGCAGATGGGCTCGGTGTCAGAGGGGGGCATCCGCATCTCCAGCTCGGCGGTGCGCCAGGCACTGGCCGATGGCGACCTCGAGCACGCGCGGCGCCTGCTCGGCCACGGCTACGCCATCAGCGGCCACGTGATCCACGGCCGCAAGCTGGGCCGCGACCTCGGCTTCCCGACGCTGAACCTGCGCATCTCGCACAAGCGGCCCGCGGTCAGCGGCATCTTCGTGGTGCAGGTGCACGGCATCGCCGACCATCCGCTGCCCGGCGTGGCCAGCATCGGCGTGCGCCCCACCATCGAGGACGCCGGCCGGGTGCTGCTGGAAGTCCACCTGTTCGATTTCAATGAAAGCCTGTACGGCAAGCTGGTGCGGGTCGAATTCATGAAGAAGCTGCGCGACGAGGCGCGCTTCGACTCCCTGGATGAACTGACCGCCGCGATCGCCAAGGACAGCGCCGATGCGCGCGCCTTCTTCGGCCTGACGGCGCCAGGTGCCGCGGCAGGGGCTGCAGTGGACGCCAGCGGCGGCCGCGATTTCGCCACCTCGGCCACCGACCGAATTAGGTAGCGGCCGGCGCCCCGCATCCCGCTGCGCGGGCCCGGTTCGCACGCCGCCTGCCCCAGCCTTCACGCGCGCCCGCCGGCCACTGCCGGCCGCGCGCCAACCGAATTGCCCTGAGAATCGAAATGTCTGACGACAAACGCGCCAAGCCCGAGAAGAACAAGTATCCCGTCAACCTGCTCGACACGCCCTTCCCGATGCGTGGCGACCTGCCCAAGCGCGAGCCGCAATGGGTCAAGCAGTGGCAGGACAAGCAGCTCTACAAGAAGATCCGCGCGGCGCGCAAGGGCGCGAAGAAGTTCGTGCTGCACGACGGCCCCCCGTATGCCAACGGCGATATCCATATCGGCCACGCCGTCAACAAGGTGCTCAAGGACATGATCATCAAGGCACGCGGCCTGACCGGGCTCGACGCCGTCTACGTGCCGGGCTGGGACTGCCACGGCATGCCGATCGAGATCCAGATCGAGAAGAAGTTCGGCAAGGGTCTGCCGGTGCAGGAAGTCCAGGCCAAGGCGCGCGCGTACGCCACCGAGCAGATCAAGCGCCAGATGGTGGACTTCGAGCGCCTGGGCGTGCTGGGCGACTGGGACCATCCCTACCTGACCATGAACTACAGCAACGAGGCGGACGAACTGCGCGCGCTCGGCAAGATCATGGAAAAGGGCTATGTGTTCCGCGGCCTGAAGCCGGTGAACTGGTGCTTCGACTGCGGCTCGGCGCTGGCCGAGGCCGAAGTCGAATACAAGGACAAGGTCGACCTGTCGATCGACGTGGGCTTCCCGTTCGCCGAGACCGACAAGCTGGCGCACGCGTTCAAGGTACCGGTCGAGCAGATCGACGCCAGGCCGGGCTGGATCGTGATCTGGACCACCACGCCGTGGACCATCCCGAGCAACCAGGCGCTGAACGTGCACCCCGAGGTGGAATATGCGCTGGTCGACACGCCGCGCGGCCACCTGATCCTGGCCACCGAACGGGTCGAGGAGCAACTGAAAGTCTATGCCCTGGAAGGCAAGGTCATCGCCACGACCACCGGTGCCGCGCTGTCGGAAATCCGCTTCCATCATCCGCTGGCCAAGATGGACGCCGGCTATGACCGCCTGTCCCCGATCTACCTGGGCGACTACGTCACGACCGACACCGGCTCGGGCATCGTGCACTCGGCCCCTGCCTATGGCGTGGAAGACTTCCAGTCGTGCAAGGCGCATGGCATGCCGGATGCGGACATCATCAGCCCGGTGATGGGCAACGGCGTCTACGCCGCCACGCTGCCGCTGTTCGGTGGCTTGTCGATCTGGGATGCCAACCCCAAGATCGTCGATGCGCTGCAGGAATCGGGCAACCTGTTCAACTCGCACAAGTACACCCACAGCTACATGCACTGCTGGCGCCACAAGACGCCGATCATCTACCGCGCCACCTCGCAGTGGTTCGCGGGCATGGATGTGGACCCGGCCGAGGAAAACGGCAAGCCCGTGCCGACGCTGCGCGAGACCGCGCTGGCCGGCATCGAGGCGACCGAGTTCTATCCGTCGTGGGGCAAGCAGCGCCTGCACAACATGATCGCCCACCGCCCGGACTGGACCCTGTCGCGCCAGCGCCAGTGGGGCGTGCCGATGGCGTTCTTCGTGCACAAGGAAACCGGCGCGCTGCATCCGCGCACGCCGGAACTGCTGGAACAGATCGCCAAACGCGTCGAGCAGCACGGCATCGAAGCCTGGCAGACGCTGGATCCGGCCGAGCTGCTGGGCGACGAGGCCAGCCAGTATGAAAAGAACCGCGACACGCTCGACGTCTGGTTCGATTCCGGCACCACGCACTGGACCGTGATCCGCGGCTCGCACCGCGACGACCTGTATGACCCGGCCGCCGACGAGGCCGACGGCCGCCTGGCCGACCTGTACCTGGAAGGCTCGGACCAGCATCGCGGCTGGTTCCACTCGTCGCTGCTGACCGCCTCGATGCTGTATGGAAAGCCGCCCTACAAGGCGCTGCTGACGCACGGCTTCACCGTCGACGGCGAAGGCCGCAAGATGTCCAAGTCGGTCGGCAATACCGTGTCGCCGCAGGACATCGCGAACAAGATGGGCGCCGAGATCATCCGCCTGTGGGTGGCCTCGACCGATTACTCCGGCGAGCTGTCGATCTCGGACGAGATCCTCAAGCGCGTGGTGGAGGGCTATCGCCGCATCCGCAATACGCTGCGTTTCCTGCTGTCGAATCTGTCCGACTATGACCATGCCAAGCATGCGCTGCCGGCGTCCGAGTGGCTGGAGATCGACCGCTACGCCGTGGCGCTGACCGCGCAGCTGCAGAAGGAAGTGCTGTCGCACTACGAGGCCTACGAATTCCACCCGGTGGTGGCCAAGCTGCAGACCTTCTGCTCCGAGGACCTGGGGGGCTTTTACCTCGACGTGCTGAAGGACCGCCTCTACACCACCGCGCCGGATTCGAAGGCGCGCCGCGCCGCGCAGAACGCGCTGTATCACATCACCCAGGCGATGCTGCACTGGATGGCGCCGTTCCTGTCGTTCACCGCCGAGGAAGCATGGCAGGTGTTCGCCCATGGCACCGAGCACAACGACACCATCTTCACCAGCACCTATTACGCCGTGCCGGAAGTCGACGACGCCGACGACCTGCTGCAGAAATGGCATACGCTGCGCGAGGTGCGCGCCGAGGTGACCCGGCAGCTGGAAGCGGTGCGCGTGGAAGGCGAGATCGGTTCGTCGCTGCAGGCCGAGCTGACGATCCAGGCCGGCGGTCCGGTGCTGGCGGCGCTGCAAAGTCTGGGTGACGACCTGCGCTTCGTGCTGCTGACCTCGTCGGCCAAGGTCGCGCCCGCGCCAGAGGCCGGCGACCTGCTGGTGACGGTAACCCCGTCGACGCATGCCAAATGCGAGCGCTGCTGGCACTACCGCGCCGACGTCGGCCACAACCCCGACCATCCCACCCTCTGCGGCCGCTGCGACAGCAACCTGTTCGGCGCCGGCGAACACAGGAGCCATGCCTGATGGCATCGACCACGTCCCGTTCGGCGCGCCCGGCGCGCCGAAACAAGGCTGCCACCACCACCCCGCTGCTGTGGATGGCCTTTGCGCTGCTGGTGGTGCTGCTCGACCAGTTCTTCAAGATCGTGATCGTGCGCAGCTTCAGCTACGGCGAGTCGCGCCCGGTGACCGGCTTCTTCAACCTGGTGCTGGTCTACAACAAGGGCGCGGCGTTCAGCTTCCTGGCTGACGCCGGCGGCTGGCAGCGCTGGTTCTTCACCGGCCTGGGCGTGGTGGTCGGCGCGTTCATCGTCTGGCTGCTGTACCGCCATACCGGCCAGCGGCTGTTCTGCTTCGCGGTGTCGCTGATCCTGGGCGGCGCGGTCGGCAACGTGATCGACCGCGTGGTCTACGGCCACGTGATCGATTTCCTGGACTTCTACGTGGGCAGGTATCACTGGCCGGCTTTCAATGTCGCGGACTGCGCGATCACGGTGGGCGCGGTGCTGCTGATCGTCGACGAGCTGCGGCGGGTGCGCAAGCACTGAGCCACGCCGCTAACTTTCCCCTTCCCTTCCCAGCCAGGATCCCACAATGGATTTGCGCGGCAAGCACATCGTTCTCGGCCTGACCGGCGGCATCGCCTGCTACAAGTCGGCCGAACTGGTCCGGCTGCTGACCAAGGCCGGCGCCACCGTGCAGGTGGCCATGACCGAGGCGGCGACACATTTCATCACGCCGGTGACGATGCAGGCGCTGTCGGGCCGGCCGGTCTTCCTGTCGCAATGGGATGCGCGCATCGACAACAACATGGCGCATATCGACCTCTCGCGCGAGGCCGACGCCATTGTCATCGCCCCTGCATCCACCGACTTCATGGCGCGCCTGGCCAACGGCCTGTGCGACGACCTGCTGAGCACGCTGTGCATCGCGCGCGACTGCCCGCTGCTGGTGGCGCCGGCGATGAACCGCCAGATGTGGGCCGCCCCCGCCACCCAGCGCAACGCCGCCCAGCTGCGCGCCGACGGCGTGGTGATCCTGGGCCCGGGCAGCGGCGACCAGGCCTGCGGCGAAGTCGGCGACGGCCGCATGCTGGAGCCGGAGGAACTGCTCGACGACATCATCGCCTTCTTCCAGCCCAAGCCGCTGCAAGGCAAGCGCATGCTGATCACCGCCGGGCCGACCTTCGAGGCGATCGACCCGGTGCGCGGCATTACCAACCTGTCGTCCGGCAAGATGGGTTTCTCGATCGCGCGCGCGGCGCGCGAGGCAGGCGCCGAGGTGCTGCTGGTGGCCGGCCCCACCGGCCTGCCCACCCCGCGCGGCGTGATGCGCACCGACGTGCGCAGCGCGCAGCAGATGCATGACGCGGTGATGGCGCAGCTGCCCGGCGTCGATGTCTTTGTCGCGGTGGCCGCGGTGGCGGACTGGCGCCCGGCCGAGGTCGCGCAGCAGAAGCTGAAGAAGGCCAACGACAGCGATACGCCGACGCTGCAGTTCGTGCAGAACCCCGACATCCTGGCCGCGGTCGCGGCCCGCGCCGACGCGCCCTACTGCGTCGGCTTTGCCGCCGAAAGCGAGAACCTGGAGCACTACGGCGAGCAGAAGCGCCAGCGCAAGGGCGTGCCGCTGCTGGTCGGCAATATCGGCCACCACACCTTCGGCCTGGACGACAACGAGATCGTACTGTTCGACGCCGCCGGCATGACGCGGCTGCCGCGCGCCGACAAGCTGTCGCTGGCACGGCAGCTGGTCGCGGCCATCGGCCAGCGCCTGCCCGGTCGCGCGCGACCCTGACTTTTGCAACGCATTCCCGAGATTGCTTATGACCCAGCCTCTGAACCCGACCGTCGAAATCAAGGTGCTCGACGCACGCCTGAATCAATGGGGCCTGCCCGCCTACCAGAGCGAGATGGCCGCCGCCATCGACCTGCACGCCTGCGTCGACGCGCCCGTGGCGATCGCGCCGGGCACGCCCGCGCAGCTGGTGCCGGCCGGCATCGCCGTGCACATGGGTAACCCGTACATGGCCGCGACCATCGTGCCGCGCTCGGGACTCGGCCACAAGAAGGGGCTGGTGCTGGGCAATTCGATCGGCGTGATCGATGCCGACTACCAGGGCCAGATCATGGTCAGCGTCTGGAACCGCAACGCGCCGGGCACCGAGCCGATCGTGATCCAGCCGGGCGAGCGCATTGCGCAGATGATGTTCGTGCCGGTGCTGCGGCCGGTGTTCTCGACGGTCGAGGAGTTCAGCCAGGACAGCGAACGCGGTGCGGGCGGCTTTGGCTCGACCGGCGTGCATCACGCCAAGGCCAGCGCCTGACCAGTTGTCGGCCTCGGCATGAAGTACTGGCGCCCCACGGGGCGCCAGTTTGCATTTCAGCCCTGCTGCTCGAACAGCAAGGCCACGCCGCTGGCTGCGTCGGCCGGCACCAGGGTTTCACGCGGGCCCAGGTCGTGGGTCGGCACGCCCTGCTCGCGCCAGCCTGCGCGGGCCGCAGCAAGGTCGTTGGTGCGCAGGCGGATCGCCGCATAGCCCGGCCCGTCGCGCCGGATATGCGCGCTGCCCGTGGCCGATGCCAGCGCTTGCGGCGTGCTGAGCACCAGCGTGGCGTTGTCGACCGCCAGGCTGCTGACATGTTCGCTCAGTTGCGTCAGCTCGCCGCCGGTCAGCTCGGCATAGGCGCGCGCGGCGGCATCCACCAGCGCGGGGGCCACCACCAGGAACATGGTCGCGATGCTTTGCGCACCGTTGGCATGGCGCATCCATTCGGGCCGCCACAGCAACTCGGGCGTGCGATGTTCGCAGACGAAATAGCGCGCACCCGGCGCGTCGTCGAGCGCGGTCACGCGGAAGGTGGCCGGATGTTCGCTGCCATCATCGAGCCTCACCGGACGCGAAAATTCGATCGGTTCAGACGTATGCCAGCCGTCCGCGCGCAGCCGCGCCGCGGTGGCGAAGGCATCGGCGCTCTTGCACGACATCGCCGCACAGCCGCCGCCGCGTGCCTGCACGTCCCAGTAATACTGCCGGCTGGGGCTGGGCGCGGTCACGTGCAGCAGCTCGAGGTAGTCCCGCTGCAGCATGATGCAGTGGTTCTGCGAACCCAGCGTGTGGTAGCCGCGCGGCGTCAGCGTGAAGCCCAGCCGCTGCCAGGCTTGGGCGCCGGCATCGAGGTCTGGGCACACCACCACGGCGTGATCGAACATTTCTGCTTGCGTTGCCATCGGCATCCCCCCGGACGCATGGCGCACGGCGGCGCCGGACTGGTTTATTCGAACTGGATATTGGCCTTGCGCGCCACCGCCTGCCATTTGTCATGCTCGCGGCGTACCAGCTGGCCCAGCTCGGCCGGGCTGCCGCCGACGATTTCGAAGCCTTGCGCGCCGAGCGCATCGACCACGCGCGGCTGGCGCAGTGACTCGACCAGCGCGCCGTGAAGGCGCGTCACCGTCGCCGCCGGCAGGTCGGCCGGACCGAACACGCCGATCCACGAATACGCCTCGAAGCCCTTGAGGCCCTGCTCGGCCACCGTGGGCACCTGCGGCAACTGGCGCAGGCGGCTGGTGCCGGTCACGCCCAGCACCTTGATCGTGCGCGCGGCCACGTGCGCCTGTACCGCGGCGTAGCTGCTGAAGAAGATGTCGACCTCGTTGGACAGCACCGCCTGCACCGCCGGGCCACCGCCCTTGTAGGGCACGTGCAGCATATGCACACCGGCCTCGGTCGCGAGCGCCTCGGCCGCGAGCTGGTTCAGGCTGCCGATGCCCGACGACGCATAACGCACGCCGTCATGCCTGGCCCTGGCCAGCGCCACCAGTTCGCGCACATTCGACGCCGGCAGCGCCGGGTTGGCGGCGATCACCAGCGGGAAGCGCACCAGTTGCGAGATCGGCGAGAAATCGCGGAAGGTGTCGTAGGGCAGCTGCTTGTAGGCAAACGGGTTGATCGCATGCGTGTCGAACGCCATCAGCAGCGTATTGCCGTCGGGACGGGCGCGCGCCACGGTGCTCGACGCGATCAGCCCGCCGGCCCCCGGCTTGTTGTCCACCACCACGGTCTGCCCCAGCGCCGCCTTCAGCCCGGGCTGCAGCTGGCGCGCGACGATGTCGACGCTGCCGCCCGGCGGGAACGGCAGCACCAGTGCGATCGGACGGTGGCTGGCGGCGCCATCGGCGGCACTGGCGGCGCTGGCATGGAGCACCGGGCCCGGCAAGGCGCCCAGCGGCAGGATCTTGAGCAGCAGGCGGCGGCGCCGCGTGCGTTCGGCAGAGGACATCGGGGCGTTCGGTTTCGAGGCGCTGGAGGCGTGAGGCGGCAGGGGAAAAAGAAACGGGGCGGCCAGTCCGGCCGCCCCGCTATTTTGCCCGATGATCGACCCCGTTGCTGGCAACGCGGCCGAATATCGCTCAGGCTTCTGCGCGCTGTTCCTCGGGTGCTTCGGGCGGTTCGGGCTCGATTTCGGAGAAATCGAGCTTGATCTGGTCCTGCTCGTCCAGATCCACCACCACCTTGCCGCCGGAGACCAGGCGGCCGAACAACAGCTCGTCGGCCAGCGCCTTGCGGATCATGTCCTGGATCAGGCGCTGCATCGGACGCGCCCCCATCAGCGGGTCGAAGCCCTTGTGCGCCAGGAACTTGCGCAGCTTCTCGCTGAAGCTGGCTTCCACCTTCTTCTCGTGCAGCTGCTCTTCCAGCTGCATCAGGAACTTGTCGACCACGCGCAGGATGATTTCCTCATCGAGCGAGCGGAAGCTGATGGTGGCATCCAGCCGGTTGCGGAACTCCGGCGTGAACATGCGCTTGATGTCGGCCATCTCGTCGCCCTGCTCGCGCGAGCTGGTGAAGCCGATGGTGGCGCGGTTCATGGTCTCCGCTCCCGCATTGGTGGTCATGATGATGATCACGTTGCGGAAGTCGGCGCGGCGGCCGTTGTTGTCGGTCAGCGAACCATGGTCCATCACCTGCAGCAGGATATTGAAGATATCCGGATGCGCTTTCTCGATTTCGTCCAGCAGCAGCACGCAGTGCGGCTTCTTGGTGACGGCCTCGGTCAGCAGGCCGCCCTGGTCGAAGCCGACGTATCCCGGCGGCGCGCCGATCAGGCGGCTCACCGCATGGCGTTCCATGTATTCGGACATGTCGAAGCGCAGCAGCTCGATGCCCATGATGAAGGCCAGCTGCTTGGCGACCTCGGTCTTGCCCACGCCGGTGGGGCCCGAGAACAGGAACGAGCCGATCGGCTTGTCGGTCTTGCCCAGGCCCGCGCGCGACATCTTGATCGCCGACGCCAGCGCCTCGATCGCCGGATCCTGGCCGAACACCACCGACTTCAGGTCGCGCTCCAGCGTCTGCAGCTTGCTGCGGTCGTCCTGGTTCACGCTCTGCGGCGGGATGCGCGCGATGCGCGAGACGATGTCCTCGATCTCGCCCTTGCCGATGGTCTTCTTCTGCTTGGACTTCGGCAGGATGCGCTGCGCCGCGCCGGCTTCGTCGATCACGTCGATGGCCTTGTCCGGCAGGTGGCGATCGGTGATGAAGCGGGCCGACAGCTCGGCCGCGGCGGTCAGTGCCGACGACGCGTACTTGACGCCATGGTGCTCCTCGAAACGCGACTTCAGCCCGCGCAGGATCTGCACGGTCTGGTCCACCGACGGCTCGACCACGTCGATCTTCTGGAAACGCCGCGACAGCGCCGCGTCCTTCTCGAAGATGCCGCGGTATTCGGTGAAGGTGGTCGCGCCGATGCACTTGAGCTGGCCCGACGACAGTGCCGGCTTGAGCAGGTTGCTCGCGTCCAGCGTCCCGCCCGAAGCGGCGCCCGCGCCGATCAGCGTGTGGATCTCGTCGATGAACAGGATCGCGTTGGGATTGTCCTTGAGCGACTTGAGCACGCCCTTCAGGCGCTGCTCGAAATCGCCGCGGTACTTGGTGCCGGCCAGCAGCGCGCCCATGTCGAGCGAGTAGACGGTGGCCTTTTCCAGGATGTCCGGCACCTCGTTCTTGGTGATGCGCCACGCCAGGCCTTCCGCGATCGCGGTCTTGCCGACGCCGGCCTCGCCCACCAGCAGCGGGTTGTTCTTGCGCCGGCGGCACAGCACCTGGACCACGCGCTCGACTTCGCTTTCGCGGCCGATCAGCGGATCGATCTTGCCGGCCTTGGCCAGCGCGTTCAGGTTCTGGGTGTATTGCTCGAGCGGGCTTTCCTTGCCGTCGCCGCCCTCGCCCTCGCCGGCCGCCTCACCGTGCTTGGCCGGCTCGGACTGGTCCTTGCGGATGCCGTGGCTGATGAAATTGACCACGTCCAGGCGCGTCACGCCCTGCTGCTGCAGGTAATAGACCGCGTGCGAATCCTTCTCGCCGAAAATCGCGACCAGCACGTTGGCGCCGGTGACTTCCTTCTTGCCGTTGGAAGTCGACTGGACGTGCATGATGGCGCGCTGGATCACGCGCTGGAAACCCAGCGTGGGCTGGGTATCGACCTCGTCGGTACCCGGCACCACCGGCGTGTTGTCCGCGATGAAGTTCTTAAGGCTGGTGCGCAGGTCCTCGATATTGGCCGCGCAGGCGCGCAAGACTTCAGCTGCCGTGGGATTGTCGAGCAATGCCAGCAGCAGGTGCTCCACGGTAATGAACTCGTGGCGTGCCTGCCTGGCTTCGACAAAAGCCATATGCAGGCTCACTTCCAATTCTTGCGCAATCATGCTTCCTCCATCACGCACTGCAGGGGGTGCCCCGCCTGCCGCGCGTGCGTTGACACCAGCTCGACCTTAGTCGCCGCGATATCCCTGGTGTAGATACCACAGACGCCCTTTCCTTCCCGGTGCACGGTCAGCATGATCTGCGTCGCCGTTTCCCGGTCCCTGCTGAAATACTGCTGCAGGATCATCACGACAAACTCCATCGGAGTGTAGTCGTCGTTCAGCAGCACCACCTTGAACATGGCAGGCGGTTTCAGCGCCTGCTCTTTGCGCTCCAGGATGGTGCCCGCTTCGCGTTGTGGGACATTCGCAAGCCGTGTAGCCATGGCTTTATTCTAACCCTTACTCGCAACTCTGCAATTTGGGGAAAAGGCGGTGGATTCAAGAGTCCGGCCGCCGGTTTTCCGTGGTGAATGGGAGCGGATAGTTCCGCGGAAGGCCTTGCAAGGCACGTCGCCGCTCCGCCCGAAAATCCAGGCCGGCGGCCGCCGATTCATGGCAACGGTAACACCAGGCGCCGTCCTGTTCCTGCCACACCCTTCTGGCAGTGGGGAATCCGCCAGCTTGACAGCCTCCGCCTTTGCCAGAAAAATCGGTCGCACACCCACCGAAGGCCAGCGAGCCAAAGCAACAGCCAAGGCGGGTGATCCGTGAGCAGGGAGGCCCACGGCCCGCGGCGGCGAGTCAGCAATCAGACTGGCCGCCTCGCGATAGCACCTCGCCGCGCGTCATCGCCGGCCGCATCTCAGCACGCGGCCAGCCATGGCGCCGCAGTCCGTGCCGTCTGGCTGGCAAGCTTCCCCGCTTGAAAATCTGCTATTTCGTTGGGGGAGTATATGGCAAGCGGTATCGTCAAATGGTTCAATGACGCCAAGGGATTCGGGTTCATCAAGCCGGACGAGGGCGAAGAAGAACTGTTTGCGCACTTTTCGGCTATCCAGATGGCGGGCTTCAAGACGCTGAAGGAAGGCCAGCGCGTCTCGTTCGAGGTGGTCCAGGGCCCGAAGGGCAAGCAAGCCACCAATATCCAGGACGCCAGCTAAAGCGCGCCGCGACCGCATCCCCGGCCGCAGAGCCACCGGAGCGGTCAACCAGGGTGTGGGGGGATTCCCCCGGGACGGGATCGATGCCAGCGCCCCGCTGGCCGCCCAGGGCGGCGCGGCGGGCACCGGCTCGCATGAGCGGCACGCACACCCGATCGAAAGCCCGGCCTTGCGCCGGGCTTTCTGGTTTGTGGGCCAGCCTTGCAGCGCCCGCTCGCGCCGGTTCAGGTCCAGCCCTCGATCTTCAGGCCGCTGGCCTGTTCGGCCTCCTCCTTGGTGACCTTGCGCACAGTCTGGCCGAAGGTCCAGACATGGCCCTCGGCATCGCGGGCGGTGTAGGTGCGGTCGCCATAGAACTCATCCTGCGGCTCGCGCAGGATCACGGCGCCGGCGGCCCTGGCCCGCTCGCAATGCTGGTCGATCCCGTCGGGCAGATGCACATGCACGGTCTGGGTGTTCTTGCCCCCGATCGACGCCGGGCTGGCGGTAAAGTCGGCCCACTCGCTGCCCACCATCAGGTAGCTGTCGCCAAAACGCATTTCGGAATGCACCAGTTGTCCTTGCTGGTCGCGGATCACCATGACCCGCTCGAACCCGAACGCGCGCTCCAGCCAGTCCAGCGCCGCCAGCGGATCCTTGTAGAACAGGGCCGCGCCGAACGCGGTGCGGCGGAAGGGATCGTCCATGCCAGTCTCCCCGGGCCGGATGCCCGTCAGTCCTGAAGTTCTAGCCAACGTCGCGGCAGCCGGCAAGAAAAAACCCCGGCACGGGGTATCCGGTACCGGGGTTTTGTCTACAGCTCGCCCGCCCTGGCGGGAGTCTGTGCTTACATATTGTCGATCATCACCTGGCCGAAGCCCGAGCACGACACCTGCGTCGCGCCTTCGAGCAGGCGGGCGAAATCGTAGGTGACCTTTTTGGACAGGATCGACTTCTCCATCGACGCGATGATCAGGTCGGCGGCCTCGGTCCAGCCCATGTGGCGCAGCATCATTTCGGCCGACAGGATTTCCGAGCCCGGGTTGACGTAATCCTTGCCGGCGTACTTCGGCGCGGTGCCGTGAGTGGCCTCGAACATCGCCACCGAATCCGACATATTGGCGCCCGGCGCGATGCCGATGCCGCCAACCTGTGCCGCCAGCGCGTCCGAGATGTAGTCGCCGTTCAGGTTCAGCGTGGCGATTACCGAGTATTCGGCCGGGCGCAGCAGGATTTGCTGCAGGAAGGCGTCGGCGATGGCGTCCTTGACCACGATATCCTTGCCGGTCTTCGGGTTCTTGAACTTGCACCACGGGCCGCCGTCGACCAGCTCGGCGCCGAATTCCTTCTGTGCCAGCTCGTAGCCCCAGTCGCGGAAGCCACCTTCGGTGAACTTCATGATGTTGCCCTTGTGCACCAGCGTCACCGACGGCTTGTCGTTGTCGATCGAGTACTGGATCGCCTTGCGCACCAGGCGCTCGGTGCCCTCGCGCGACACCGGCTTGACACCGATGCCCGAGGTGGCCGCGAAGCGGATCTTTTTCACGCCCATCTCGTTTTGCAGGAAGGCGATCAGCTTTTTGGCCTGGTCGCTTTCTGCCGCCCATTCGATGCCGGCGTAAATGTCCTCCGAGTTCTCGCGGAAGATCACCATATCGGTCTTTTCCGGCTCGCGCACCGGCGACGGCACGCCCTTGAAGTAGCGTACCGGGCGCAGGCAGACATAGAGGTCCAGCTGCTGGCGCAGCGCCACGTTGAGCGAGCGGATGCCGCCGCCGACCGGCGTGGTCAGCGGACCCTTGATCGACACCACGTATTCCTTCAGCACGTCCAGGGTTTCATCCGGCAGCCACACGTCCGGGCCGTAGACCTTGGTCGACTTCTCGCCGGCGTAGATCTCCATCCAGGCGATCTTGCGCTTGCCGCCGTAGGCCTTGGCCACGGCCGCGTCGACCACCTTGATCATCACCGGGGTGATATCGAGGCCCGTACCGTCGCCTTCGATATAAGGAATGATCGGGTTGTCCGGGACATTGAGCGAAAAGTCCTGGTTGACCGTGATCTTTTCGCCTGCCGGAACCTTGATGTGTTGGTACATGACGTCTCCAGTTACGGAACGGTTGTGACTGCCGCCGGTTCGTGGCCGGACGGCGAGATTCGGGGAGATGGCGCTGTGCATTGTAGCGGGCCTCGATGCCCCGCCCATACTGCCGTGCATCATGCCGGCGCCATGCCTGGTCGGCTTCAGTCTTATATAAGACACAAGACTAATTTTATATTATGCAGCAATTTTTCATCATCCGCCAATCGGGCCGGCCCCGATCCGGCCGACCTGACCGACCTGCACACGCGCCGCTGCGGCATACTTGCGCCCCATGACCCTGATTGCCCTGAACAAGCCGTTTGGCACCATGAGCCAGTTCTCGGAACACCCGACGCGGCCGACTTTGGCGTCGTGCGTGTCGGTGCCCGGCGTCTATCCGGCCGGCCGGCTCGATGCCGACAGTGAGGGCTTGCTGCTGCTGACTGACGATGGCGCACTGCAGGCGCGCATCGCCGACCCGCGCCACAAGCTCGAAAAGACCTATCTGGCGCAGGTCGAAGGCATTCCCGACGCGAACGCCCTCGCCCGCCTGCGCGCCGGGGTCGATCTTGGCGATTTCGTGACCCAATCAGCGACGGTACGCGCCATCGAAGCCCCCGACTGGCTGTGGCCGCGGCATCCGCCGGTGCGCTTTCGCGCCGCCATCCCGACCGCGTGGCTGGAGCTGAAGATCCGCGAAGGCAAGAACCGGCAGGTGCGGCGCATGACGGCGGCGGTGGGGTTTCCGACGCTGCGGCTGATCCGGGTGGCCATCGGTGCGCTTGACCTGCGCGCGCTCGGCCTCGCGCCCGGACAGAGCTGCGAGGTGCCGCTCGCCGAGTCGGGCCTTCCGCTGGCATCGCCTGCTGCACGCTCCCTCCCGGGCCAGCGCGCTCATGTCTCAAAGACCAGACAGGCGAACGACACCAAGCGGCGCTTGCGTTACAAAAAATAACAGATCGACCGTCAACGCTGCCAATAGCGGCCTCGTTCTTGTCGGGGACACGTCCAACCACGCGTCACCACTTTCCCGACTGCTTTTATCCTTCGAGGTAATACGCCATGAAAAAACTGATCGCTGCACTGGTTGTCGGCCTGTTCGCCACCGGCGCCTTCGCCCAGGCCGCTGCGCCTGCCGAGCCTGCCACGCCCGCGGCCGCGGCCACCAAGGAAGCCCCGAAGAAGACCGCCAAGAAGAAGGCCACCCACAAGAAGCACAGCAAGAAGAAGGAAACCGCTGCTGCCGCAGCCCCGGCCGCGTAACCACGGCTGGCGCCACTGCCGGGCCGTTGTGCCGGCATCAAAGAGAAAGGCAGGCCGCCACCAGGGCGCCTGCCTTTTTTGTTTGGTACCGGTTGCACCGCGCGCGGCGTGCCACGCGTGCAACCTGCGTTATGCTTGCGGCTGCCCGACGCCGAGCCTTCCCGGACTGACCATCATGCCCCTGTTGTCGAAGACCCTGACCTCACGCTGCTGCTTCGTGATCGCCACACTGGCGGCCGGCGTTGCCAACGCCCAAGGCGCGTTGCCGGTGGCGCCGCTGACCGCGGGCATGTATGCGATCCAGGCCGAAGTCGCCGCCACGCCCGCGGCACGCGAGCAAGGCCTGATGTACCGGAAATCGATGGCGCCGAATTCCGGCATGCTGTTCGTGTTCGAGCAGAAGGCGGGCCACTGCTTCTGGATGCGCAATACCGAGCTGCCGCTGTCGATTGCGTTCCTGGCCGACGACGGCACCATCGTCAATATCGAAGACATGGCGCCGCGTACCGAAAACAACCATTGCCCGAAGGCGGCCATCCGCTATGCGCTGGAAATGAACCAGGGATGGTTCGCGCAGAAGGGCATCAAGGCCGGCGCGAAGATCGGGGGATTGCCGCAGCCGCGCTAAGTGGCGGCCGCGCGCGGCGCCGGCACGGGAGCCGGCGCGGGTGCCACTCAGTCGCGGAAGTTGTTGAAATCCAGCGGGGCCTCGGACACATCCTTGCGCAGCATGGCGATCACGTTCTGCAGGTCGTCGCGCTTGGTGCCCGACACGCGCACCGTGTCGCCCTGGATGCTGGCCTGCACCTTGATCTTGCTGTCCTTGATCATGCGCACGATCTTCTTGGAAAGGTCGCCGGTCACGCCCTTTTTGATGGTGATCACCTGCTTGACCTTGTCGCCGCTGATCTTCTCGGTCTTGCCGTAATCCAGGAAGCGCACGTCGACATTGCGCTTGGCCATCTTGCTGATCAGCACGTCCTTGACCTGGTCCAGCTTGAAATCATCGTCGGCAAAGGCGGTCAGTTCGTTTTCCTTGTGCTCGACCCGGGCGTCGGAGCCCTTGAAATCGAAGCGCGTCGAGATTTCCTTGTTGGCCTGCTCGACGGCGTTCTTCACCTCGACCATATTCGCTTCGCACACTACGTCAAACGACGGCATTGCATTCTCCTTGTGATCCGTATGCCCGGAAGCCGGCCGCGCACGGCGCCTTCCGTATAATCCAGCCTACCTCGCAGTTCCGGGTCGCGCACACCAGCGGCGGCCGCGTCACCTTTCCCTTGCATGGCAGATTTCCACGAATTCTATCCCCTGCGTCGCCACAATACATTCGGATTCGATGCGCGCGCACGCTTTGCGGTGCACGTGCGCAGCGAGGCCGACGTGAGCGCGGCCCTGGCCGACCCGCGTGCCGCAGGCCTGCCTCTGGTGGTGCTGGGTGGCGGCAGCAATGTCGTGCTGACCGGCGACCTCGACGCGCTGGTGCTGCTGATGGAGATCCCCGGCTACCAGGTCGAAGCCACCAGCGCAAGCGGCGATGCCTGGCTGGTCACCGTGGGCGCGGGCGAAAACTGGAACGCGCTGGTCAACCGCACCATCGCCGACGGCATGCCGGGGCTGGAAAACCTGGCGCTGATCCCGGGCACCGCCGGCGCGGCGCCGATCCAGAACATCGGCGCCTACGGAGTGGAACTGCGCGAGCGTTTTGCCGGCGTGCGTGCCTATGACCGGCACACCGGCACTTTCGTCTGGCTTGACCTGCAAGCGTGCGAGTTCGGCTATCGCGACAGCCTGTTCAAGCGTGCCGGCGCCGGGCGCTACATCATTACCGCGGTCACGCTGCGCCTGCCGAAGGGATGGCAACCCGTGCTGTCGTACGGCGAACTGGCGCGCGAACTGGACGGCCGGGCCGCGCCGGACGCGGCCACCATCCGCGACGCCGTGGTCACGATCCGCTCACGCAAGCTGCCCGACCCCGCGCAGCTGGGCAATGCCGGCAGCTTCTTCAAGAATCCGCTGGTCAGCGCCAGGCAACGCGATGCCTTGCTGCAGGCGCATCCGGACCTGGTCAGCTATGCGCAGCCCGACGGCTCGTACAAGCTGGCGGCCGGCTGGCTGATCGACCGCTGCGGCTTCAAGGGCTTGAGCGACGGCCCCGTGGGCGTCTATGGCAAGCAGGCCCTGGTGCTGGTGCACCACGGCGGCGGCACCGGCGCGATGCTGCTGGCGCTGGCCAACCGCATCGCCGATACCGTCCAGGCACGCTACGGCGTGCGCATCGAGCCCGAGCCCGTGGTGCTGTAAAGCTGGCGGGCCAGCCACGCTGGCCCGCCGCGACTGTCACGCGAAGTGGCAGACGTAGTCCAGCGTCTCCTGCACCTCGATGTCGAAGCTGCTGTTGCCCGGCACACTGAACTGCTGGCCAGCACCGTAGGTCTGCCAGTCTTCCGAGCCGGCCAGGCGCACGCGGCAGCTGCCGGCGTTGATTTCCATGATTTCGGGCGCGCCGGTGTTGAAGGTCAGCGATGCCGGGAAAATCACGCCCAGCGTCTTGCGGGTGCCGTCCGGGAACAGCACGGTGTGGCTCACGCACTTGCCGTCGAAATACAGGTTGGCTTTCTTGACGACCGATACGTTGTCGAACTGGCTCACTTCCATCTCCTTGGGTGTCTTGCGAAAGACGTAAAAAGAGGGGCCGCAACGGCCCCTCTCCTGTTCACCCCGGGCGCGCTCAGTAGCGGCCGCAGAGCAGGTATTCCATCAGCGCCTTCTGCACGTGCAGGCGGTTTTCCGCCTCGTCCCAGACCACGCTCTTGGGGCCATCGATCACGGCGGCCTCGACTTCCTCGCCGCGGTGCGCCGGCAGGCAATGCATGAAGAGCGCGTCGGGCTCGGCGCGGTCCATCATCGCGGTGGTGACCATCCAGTCCTTGAAGGCGCGCTTGCGGGCGTCGTTCTCGGCCTCGAAGCCCATGCTGGTCCACACGTCGGTGGTGACCAGGCTGGCGCCCTGGCAGGCCGCGAGGGGGTTGTCGAAGACCTTGACCAGCCCGGACGCGGAAGCCGGCACCATGGCAGGGTCCAGCTGATAGCCAGGGGGCGCCGAGAAGTGGAAGGTGAAGCCGAGGCGCTCGGCGGCCTGGATCCAGGTGTACGCCATGTTATTGGCGTCGCCGATCCACGCCACGGTCTTGCCGCGGATGCTGCCGCGCTGCTCGATATAGGTGAAGACGTCGGCCAGCACCTGGCACGGGTGGTATTCGTTGGTGAGGCCGTTGATCACCGGCACGCGCGAATGCGCGGCGAAGCGATCGATGATGTCCTGGCCGAAGGTGCGGATCATGATGATGTCGACCATGCGCGAGATCACCTGCGCCGCATCCTCGATCGGCTCGCCGCGGCCCAGCTGCGAGTCGCGCGTGTTCAGGAACACCGCGTGGCCGCCCAGCTGGTGGATGCCGGCTTCGAACGACAGGCGCGTACGCGTGGAATTCTTTTCGAAGATCATGGCCAGCGTGCGGTCGTGCAGCGGGTGCCAGGTCTCGTAGTTCTTGAACTTGGCCTTCAGGATCCGCGCGCGGTCCAGCAGGTACTCGTACTCGTCGGGAGTGAAGTCGCTGAACTGGAGGTAATGCTTGATCGGGGTTGAGCTCATAAAACAAAGAAGGCGGCTCGGTGGGGACACGCCGTCACGAACTGTTCTTGCAAACCGTTCATGATCGAAGCGCGTCGCGGAGCCGCCTTTCGCGTCGCATACGCAATTTATCTGCAAGGATCATAAGGGATTATTTCTGCTTTGGCGAGCCCGCATCAACCCGGCCGCGGCCTGCCGCACGGTTGCGCTGACAGCTTCCTGACAGGATTTCGCCCTTATGCGCAACTCTTATATAAGATATAATACTGGCTGATTCACGCGGGGCCCGGCATACCCATGCCAGTGCCCGCCGCCGGCATCAAAAGTGCCCCTGCAGGACACCGACGCCCCGCCTTCCGGCTGGAACCAGCGCGAACCAATCGCGTCCCGGCCGCGTCAAACGGGCGCCCCGTCCAGCGGGCTTACCGTCGAGTCATCCGCCTCACCCGCAGTGTCCAGCCTCATGAACCCCAACGTTCGCGAATACTTTATCCAAGGCATTACCAAGGAAGGCAAGACCTTCCGCCCGAGCGACTGGGCTGAACGACTGTGCGGCGTGATGGCGCAGTTTCGCCCCGAAGGCGACAGCGGCGACCCGCGCCTGACCTACTCGCCGTATGTGCGGCCGATCTTTGCCGGCAACGTCAAATGCGTGGTGGTGGACGTGCGCCTGCGCGACATCGAGCCCAAGGCGCTGGACTTCGTGCTGAACTTCGCCCGCGACAACAACCTGCAGCTGGTCGAAGCCTGCTCGCTCGAATAAGCCTGGCGACGCCGGAAAGCAAAAAAGCTCGTCGGATGACGAGCTTTTTTTATGGGGCGGCATGCCGTGGCATCCGCCCCTGCTGGGCCGCTGGAGCGGCCCGGGCAGCTATCAGGCAGCCATGGCCTTGATGGCGGCCGACAGGCGCGACTTGTGACGTGCAGCCTTGTTCTTGTGCACGATCTTCTTGTCGGCGATGCTGTCGATCACGGCTTGCGAGTTCTTGAAGATCTCGGCGGCAGCGGCCTTGTCGCCAGCGTCGATGGCTTTGCGGACGGCCTTGACGGCGGTGCGCAGACGCGAACGCAGGCTGGAGTTGTGAGCGTTCTGGGCAACGGCCTGGCGGGCGCGCTTGCGGGCTTGTGCGGAATTTGCCATGTAAAAAATATCCTGAATTCAGATGCGTGCCGCGGGGGACACAACAATTAAGTCATATCGAGCGACCCGGGATGCACTGACACACGAATCCGGAACGCAACTGTCCTTGTGAATCGGCAATTATACACAGATGCCTGAGCATGTGACAAGACCGCGGGGACTTTGCCGGCGCAGGCCGGGCACCGGGGCGCGATCCGTATAATAAGCGCCACATTGTGCCGGGCCACGTGGCGCGCCGGCAACTTTACTGCCCGGACCGCGTCTCAAGGAGCTCGCGGTGCCGACGGCACCGGCCCACCGTTCCCGCACCCGTCCGCATCTTGAACCTGCTCAAAGCGCTCGCCACCATCAGCAGCCTGACGATGCTCTCGCGCATCACCGGCCTGGTGCGCGAGATCCTGATCGCCCGCGCCTTCGGCGCGTCGGACATGACCGACGCGTTCAACGTGGCCTTCCGCATCCCCAACCTGCTGCGCCGCATCTTCGGCGAGGGCGCGTTTTCGCAGGCCTTCGTGCCGATCCTGGGCGAATACCACACCAGGCGCGGCGATGCCCCGACCAAGGCCCTGATCGACGCAGTCGCCACCGTGATGACATGGGTGCTGATGGCCGTGTCGCTGCTGGGCGTGATCGGCGCGCCGCTGGTGATGACGGTGGTCGCCACGGGCTTTCGCGGGCAGGCCGATACCTATACCGCGGCCGTGTTCATGACGCGGGTGATGTTCCCGTACATCGGGCTGATCTCGCTGGTGGCGCTGGCATCGGGCATCCTCAACACCTGGCGCAAGTTCGCGGTGCCGGCCTTTACGCCGGTGCTGCTCAACCTGTGCCTGATCGTGGCGGCGCTGTTCGTCGGCCCCCACATGGAGCAGCCGATCTACGCGCAGGCCTGGGGCGTGCTGATCGGCGGCGTGCTGCAGCTGGCGATCCAGGTACCGGCGCTGCGGCGCCTGGGGGTGATGCCGCGCATCCGCTTCAACCTGCGCGCGGCGTGGTCGGACCCGGGCGTGCGCCGCATCCTGCGCCAGATGGGGCCGGCGCTGCTGGCGGTGTCGGTGGCGCAGGTCAGCCAGATCATCAATACCAATATTGCTTCGCGGCTGGCGGCGGGCAGCGTCTCGTACCTGACCTATGCCGACCGGCTGATGGAATTCCCCACCGCGCTGCTGGGCGTCGCGCTGGGGACGATCCTGCTGCCAAGCCTGTCCAGGGCCAACGCCTCGGGCGACCATGCCGAATATTCGAGCCTGCTCGACTGGGGCCTGCGCCTGACCTTCTTGCTGGCCGTGCCGTGCGCGGTCGGGCTGTTCGTGTTCGGCGCGCCGCTGACCGCCGTACTGTTCAACTATGGCAAGTTCGACGCCCATGCGGTCGAGATGACGCGCCAGGCGCTGGTCTCGTACGGCGTGGGCCTGATGGGGCTGATTTCGATCAAGATCCTCGCGCCGGGCTTCTACGCTCGGCAGGATATCCGCACGCCGGTCAAGATCGCGCTGCTGGTGCTGGTGATCACGCAGGCCTGCAACGTGGCGTTCGTGCCCTGGATCGGCCATGCCGGGCTGGCGCTGTCGATCAGCGCCGGCGCCACGCTCAACGCGCTGCTGCTGTTCTTCGGCCTGCGCCGGCGCGGCCTGTACCGCCCGGCGCCGGGATGGTGGCTGTTCCTGGCGCAGCTGACCGCTTCGGTGCTGCTGCTGTCCGGCATGCTGCTCTGGTTCGCGCGCAACTTCGACTGGATCGGCCTGGGCGCGACGCCGCTGCTGCGCATCGCGCTGCTGGCGTCGTGCCTGGTACTTGCAGCGGTGGTCTACTTCGGTACACTGTGGCTCATGGGACTGCGCTACTCTGCCTTCAGGCGCCGGGCCGGCTGATGGGTCAGCGGCAACTGCCATTGCCGGCTGACCGCCGGGCATTGGTGACCCACGCTGCGCGCGGTGCCGGCGGCTGCACCGGGAAACCGACATGACATCCACCAAAGTCCTGGATTATTTCGCCAGCCTCGTGGCCGACGAAAACGGCATCCCGCTGACCGAAACCGCGTTGTCCATCGCGCAGGACGCCTATCCCGACCTGGACCTGCAGGGCGAGCTGGCGGCGCTGGACGTGCTGGCGCTGCGGCTGAAGCGGCGGATTGCCGAAGGCACCCCGGCGATCCAGCGGCTGCGGCTGCTGAACCATTTCTTCTATCGCGATCTCGGCTTCGGCGCCAACGCGAACGACTACTACGACCCCGACAACTCCTACCTGAACGTGGTGCTGCGCCAGCGCCGCGGCATCCCGATCTCGCTCGCGGTGCTGCATATGGAACTGGGTCAGCAGATCGGCCTGCCGCTCAAGGGCGTGTCGTTCCCCAACCATTTCCTGCTGCGGATGACGATCCCCGCCGGCGAAGTGATACTGAACCCGCTCACCGGCGAGACCCTGTCGAAGGAACAGTTGCAGGAAATGCTGGACCCGTACCTGGAGCGCGAGGGCATCAGCGATGCCAGCCAGGTGCCGCTGGGCCTGTTCCTGCGCGCGGCCAGCCACCGCGAGATCATCGCGCGCATGCTGCGCAACCTGAAGGCGATCTATCTGCAGGAGTCGCGCTGGCAGCGGCTGCTGGCGGTGCAGAACCGGCTGGTGATCCTGCTGCCGGGTTCGATCGAGGAAGTGCGCGACCGGGGCCTGGCCTATGCCAACCTGGAGTGCTTCCGCCCCGCGCTGGCCGACCTGGAAGCCTATGTCCAGGCCCGCCCCGATGCCGCCGACATCGGCCAGATCCGCGAGCGCATGCCCGCGCTGCGGATGATGAGCCGCAGCCTCAGCTGAGGCGGCTCAATTCAGGTGGCTCAGCGCTCGACGCGCGTGGGCCGGCGGCGGTTGCCGCGCACCAGCTTCCACAGCCCGCCCAGCACCAGCGGCACCACCGCCGCGCCGATGCCGGCCAGCACGATCAGGTTCAGGTACTGGCGGATGAACGGCAGGTTGCCGAAAAAGTAGCCGGCAAACACCAGGCCGACCACCCATGCCACGGCACCGACGACGTTGAACATCTGGAAGCGCGCGAAAGTCATCTGCGACACCCCGGCGACGAACGGCGCGAAGGTGCGCACGATCGGCACGAAGCGGGCCATCACCAGGGTCTTGCCGCCATGCCGCTCATAGAAGTCATGGGTGCGGCGCAAGGCATCCTGGTCCAGGAAGCGCCACTGGTGATCGAACACCTTGGGCCCGATCCAGTTGCCCACCATGTAGTTGACGGTATTGCCGGAGATGGCCGCCACCAGCAGCAGGCCGATCAGTACCCATTCGTTCATGGCGCCGGTCGCGCAGAAGGCGCCGGCGATAAACAGCAGCGAGTCGCCCGGCAGGAACGGCAGCACCACCAGCCCGGTTTCGGCAAACACGATCAGAAACAGGATGGCATAGACCCAGTGGCCGTACTGGTCGATGACCGTGCCGAGGTATTTGTCGACATGCACCAGCATGTCGATGAGCTGCAAAGCGAGATCCAAGTCGTTCCCCGTGTGGTGGTTTGACGGTTTATTTCCATGCAGCGCCGGTGTCCGATCCACGCCGCCATGGCCTGAATCATACAAGAGCGGCCGCGCCTTTCCCCCTCCTCGGCAACCCGTCTGCGTGGGGGAACGTCCACGTATAATCGCGGGATGCCCGCCTCCCCTTCCAGCACTGCCTTGCGCACCACCCAGCAGCCGCGCCCGATCCGGCCGCTGCCGGACCAGCTCATCAGCCAGATCGCCGCCGGCGAAGTGGTCGAACGGCCGGCGTCCGTGGTCAAGGAACTGCTGGAAAACGCGCTCGACGCCGGCGCCACGCAGCTCGGCATCCGCCTGGAGGAAGGCGGCGTGCGGCGCATCGTCATCACCGACAACGGCTGCGGCATTCCCGCCGCCGAGCTGCCGGTGGCGCTGATGCGGCACGCCACCAGCAAGATCGCCTCGCTCGACGAACTCGAAGCGGTGCTGACGCTCGGCTTCCGCGGCGAGGCGCTGGCCTCGATCGCGTCGGTGTCGCAGATGTCGCTGACCAGCCGCACCGCGGCCGATGCCCACGCCACCCAGGTCAGCGCCGATTCCGGTGCGGTCCAGCCCGCGTCCGGCGGCGTCGGCACCACGG
The DNA here is from genome assembly GCF_041726985.1 of Cupriavidus nantongensis. Classification (GTDB taxonomy): domain Bacteria; phylum Pseudomonadota; class Gammaproteobacteria; order Burkholderiales; family Burkholderiaceae; genus Cupriavidus; species Cupriavidus nantongensis_A. Next base: position 2,771,187 of record NZ_CP168303.1, read on the forward strand.
TCGACGTGCAGCACCTCTACTTCAACACGCCGGCGCGCAGAAAGTTCCTCAAGACCGAACAGACCGAGCTGGGGCACTGCCTGGAGATGGTCCGGCGCGTGGCGCTGGCACGGCCGGACGTGACCATCTCGGTCCACCACAACGGCAAGCCGCTGGAGCACTGGAATGCCGGCGACGTCGCCACGCGCACGGCGCAGGTGCTGGGCAACGATTTCGCCCGCGCCCGGCTGGCGCTGGACGAGCACGCCGACACCCTGAGCCTGTACGGCTTTGCCGGGCTGCCCACCGCCTCGCGCGGGCGGCCGGACCAGCAGTACTTCTTTGTCAACGGCCGCTTCGTGCGCGACAAGCTGCTCAACCATGCGGTGCGCAGCGCCTACCAGGACGTGCTGCACGGCGACCGCTTCCCGTCGTACGTGCTGTGCCTGGACCTGCCGCCGGAGATGGTCGACGTCAACGTGCACCCGTCCAAGATCGAAGTGCGCTTCCGCGAATCGCGTGCCGTGCACCAGTTTGTCTACCACGCGGTGCAGCGCTGCCTGGCACGCCAGGCCGGTGCCAACGGCGACAGCCTGCATACCGATGCCGACGGCGAGATCACGCTGCCAGTCGGCACCACGCCAGCGGCAGTGGCGCGCCCTGGCGCCGGCGGCGCGGGCCAATGGATCAACTATTCGGCGGCACGGCAGACCGAGCTTGGCATCGCCCAGCCGCGCCAGGCCTACCTTGGCATGGTCCGCGAAGCCTCCGCGCCGGCGGCACGCCCCTACGGCGCGCCCGCAACGCCCTCCGGCGGATGGGCTGGCGCGTCGGCGCAACCGCCGGCATGGCTGGCCGACGCCCAGGCAGCGCGCGCCGGCGATCCGCCCGGCCTGCTGGACCGGCCGGCGACGGCGCCGGCACCTGACGAGACGGGCGCCGCCAACGAACACCCGCTCGGCTATGCCATCGCCCAGCTGCACGGCATCTACGTGCTGGCGCAGAACGCGCGCGGGCTGGTGCTGGTCGACATGCACGCCGCGCACGAGCGCATCCTCTACGAGCAGATCAAGGACGCACTGGACGCGCGCGAGCTGGCGGTGCAGCCGCTGCTGATCCCGGTGACGCTGCCGGCCAGCCCGGTCGAGATCGGCGTGGCCGAAGAACACCAGGAGACGCTGACGCTGCTGGGCTTCGATATCGCCCCGGTGTCGCCGACCACGCTGGCGGTGCGCGCGGTGCCGGCGCTGCTGCAGCAGGCCGATGCCGAGGCGCTGGCGCGCGACGTGCTGCGCGACCTTCACGCCTACGGCGGCTCGCGCGTGCTGGCCGAGCGCCGCAACGAACTGCTCGCCACGCTGGCCTGCCACAGCGCGGTGCGCGCCAACCGCAAGCTCACGGTCGAGGAAATGAACGCGCTGCTGCGCCAGATGGAGCAGACCGAGCGCGCCGACCAGTGCAACCACGGCCGGCCCACCTGGGTGCAGCTGACCGTGACCGAGCTCGACCGGCTGTTCCTGCGCGGGCAATAAGCGCGCTCGCATCTTCGATCCAAGGTTTTCGATGTCCGCCGTCCCCAACGATTCCGCCGCGCATCCGCCCGTGGTCTGCCTGCTCGGCCCCACCGCGTCGGGCAAGACCGCCGCCGCGCTGGCCCTGGCGGCCGACGCGCCGGTCGAGATCATCAGCCTGGATTCGGCGCTGGTGTACCGCCAGATGGATATCGGCACCGCCAAGCCCACGCGCGACGAACTGGCCGTGGCGCCGCACCACCTGATCGACATCATCGACCCGGCCGACAGCTACTCGGCCGCGCAGTTTGTCGCCGATGCCGAACGGCTGGTCCCGCAGATCCGCGCGCGTGGCCATGTGCCGCTGATCGTCGGCGGCACCATGCTGTATTACAAGGCGCTGACGCAGGGGCTCAACGACCTGCCGCAAGCCGACGCCGCGCTGCGCGCCGAGCTCGACCAGCTTGCCGCCGAACGCGGCTGGCCGGCGCTGCATGCGATGCTGGCCGAGGTCGACCCGGTCACCGCGGCGCGGCTCGCCCCCAATGACGCGCAACGCATCCAGCGCGCGCTGGAAATCCAGCGTCTGTCCGGCCAGCCGATGTCGGCGCTGCTGGCGCGCCAGGCCGAGGGCCGCACCTTTGCCGGCGCGGCCGACCAGCGCTACCGCGTGATCGCGCTGGAGCCGTCGGACCGGCTGGCGTTGCATGCCCGCATCGCCCAACGCTATGACGCCATGCTGGCGCACGGCTTTATCGAAGAGGTCGAGCGGCTGCGCGCGCGCGGCGACCTGCATGCGGGGCTGCCGTCGATCCGCTGCGTCGGCTACCGCCAGGTGTGGGAATACCTGGACGGCGAAGCCGACTTTGCCACCATGCGCGAGCGCGGCATCGCGGCCACGCGCCAGCTGTGCAAGCGCCAGCTGACCTGGCTGCGCAGCACGCCCGAGCGGCTGGTGGTGGACTGCCTGGCGCCCGATTATGTCGACCAGGTGCGCAGGCTGGCGGACTTCGGACACTGATCCGGCGACATGCCGGCTGGCATGGCGAGTGACGGACAGGCGATAATTGCCGATCCATGACCTCGCAAGGCCGACCCGCATGTCCAAGCCCACCTTTACGCTGCGCCCCGCCACCGCCGCCGACAGCGAAACCCTGTTCAACCTGATCCTGGCGCTGGCCGAATACGAAAAGCTGAGCCATCTGGTCGAAGCCACGCCGCAGAAGATCGAAGCGGCGCTGTTCGGCGCCACGCCGCATGCCGAGGCCGTACTGGTGGAAGTCGACACCGATGTCGATGGCGATGCAGGCCGCAAGGCGGTCGGCTTTGCGCTCTTCTTCCACAACTTTTCGACCTTCCTGGCCAAGCCGGGCCTCTACCTGGAAGACCTTTACGTCGATCCGGCCTGGCGCGGGCACGGCCTGGGCAAGGGCCTGCTCAAGCATCTGGCCGCGCTCGCGGTCGAGCGCGGCTGCGGCCGCTTCGAATGGTCGGTGCTGGACTGGAACCAGCCGTCGATCGACTTCTACCGGGCCATGGGCGCCGACGTGCTGCCCGACTGGCGCATCTGCCGCGTGACCGGCCCCGCACTGGACCGGCTCGGCGAGAAATAGGGCGGCAACCGGTCCACAATCGGTGTTATACACTTGATGTCGAACCGCCATACAATGGCGGCACCAACTGTCTTTTTTCCGGACCGCCGACCGCCATGCCACGCACCAAAGCCGAACCGCCCGCCAGGCCCGCCGACGGACTCCCCGAGACCGACGCGGACGCCGCGCGCGGCGCATCGGTCGAGGAAATCGCCGACCGCATCCTGACCGCGATCTGGGAGCACCGCCTGCCGCCGGGCACCAAGCTGGTCGAGGAAAAGCTGGGCGGCGTGTTCGGCGTCAGCCGCACCAAGGTGCGGCTGGCCTTCGCCAAGCTGGCGCACGAGGGCGTGCTGACCGTGCATCCCAACCGCGGCACCTTCGTCTCCAGCCCGAGCGTGGCCGAAGCGCGCCAGGTGCTGCATTCGCGCCACCTGCTGGAGCCTGCGCTGGTGCGCGACCTGGCCGGTGCGATCAGTGCGAAAGGCGTGCGCGCGCTGCGCGAGACCACGCGCCAGGAAGCGCAGGCGCGCGACAGCAACGACCGCCGCGCCATCATCCGGCTGTCGGGCGAGTTCCACTGCAAGCTGGCGGAAATGACGGGCAACCAGTACCTGGGCAAGTACATGCGCGAGCTGTGCTCGCTGACCTGCCTGATCATCGCGCTGTATGACGCGCCGGGCGTGCCGTCGTGCCCGCATCACGAGCACGACGATATCGTCGACGCGCTGGAGGCCGGCGACGGCGAACGCGCCGCGCGGCTGATGGCCGAGCACCTCGGCCACGTCGAAAGCACGCTGCGCCTGGAGTTGCCCGCCGAAGAAAAGGTCGACCTGGAAGCGGTGTTCGCCGCGGTCTGAACCGCGGCGTTACCTTGAAAGCAAGCCGCGGCGCGGCTTAGCGGTGCTCTATGCGCGCCGCCAGCGCCGCCGGCAAACCCAGCGTGGGCTTGGCGTCCGGGCGGCGGAACGTGCCCGCGGTGGCCTTGCGCGGCTGCAGCGCGACCAGTGCCTCGGCCTGCTTGACGGCGGCGGCCATCTGGTCGACCACCGGCACCGCAATGCGGTCGCGCACGCGCGCTGCCAGGCCGGCCAGCGGCGCGCCGGCCAGGATCACCACATCGGCCTCGTCTTCCACCACCGCCCGGTTGGCCAGTTCCACCAGCACGGCCTCCTTCTCTTCCTGCACGTCCGAGACCGAGGCAAAGCTGCCGTCGAGCATGCGGATGCCGGCCAGCCGGCCGCGCAGGCCGTGCATGTCGACGCATTCCTCGTACCACGGCCCCAGCGCCCGCGCGAAGGTGACGATAGCAAAGCGCCGCCCCAGCATGCACGCCGACAGCATCGCGGCCTCGGCCATGCCCACCACCGGCAGGTCGAACAGCTCGCGCGCGCCCATGAGGCCGGGATCGCCGAAGGCAGCGATGACCGCCGCGTCGAACTGGCCGTGATGCTCGGCCAGCATTTCCAGCGCGATGGCGCCACCGATCTGCGCCTCGGCGCGGGTGGCGATATACGGCACGCCGCGGCTGGCGGTCAGCGGCACCAGCTCGGTGCCGGGCGCGGCGGCTTCGGTGGCCGCGGCCATCAGGCGCGCGGTGATGCCTTCGCTGGTGTTGGGATTCAGAACTAGGATTCGCATGTCAGGGATCAGGCAGGGTTGACTAGGGACGCCAGCAGGCTTTCGGCCAGTCGGGCGGCGGCCAGCACGCTGCGGTCGGCACCGCGCGGGCCGGCGATCTGCAGGCCCACCGGCAGGCCGTCGCGGCCGCTGCCGCAAGGCACCGAGATCGCCGGCGCCAGTGCATGGTTGAAGAAGGGAGTGAACACGGCGTGGGCGCGCGGCTCGACCGCGACGCCGCCGATGCGCTCCGGCCCGAGGCGGTCGTTGCGCCAGGCCACGCACGGCGTGGTCGGGCACAGCAGCAGGTCATAACGGGTAAAGAAGCCGGCCACGGCCAGCGCGATCTGGCGGCTGGCCTCGCGCGCGCGCGCCACCTCGGCGCCGGTCCATGCCAGGCCGCGTTCGATCTGGCGCGCGACGTCGGCATCGAACACCTCCGGGTCGCGCCGCCACGCATCGCCATAGAGATTGGCCAGGCCGACATACTGCAGCGGCATCAGCGCGGCCTCGTCGGCGCCCTGCGGCCACGCCGGGTCGGCGCGTTCGATGCTGAGCCCCGCGGCCTGGAGGCGGGCCACGGCCTGGTCGAAGGCCTGCGCGACATCGTCGTCGACCGGCGTGTCCAGCCCCAGGCGCGGGCTGACCGCGATCTTCAGCGTATGCAGCGGTCGCGCGGCGGTCAGCGAGAAGCCCAGCGTGTCGGGATCGCGCGGATCGGAGCCGGCCAGCGCCTCGAACATCAGCTCGGCATCGGCGACGGTGCGGGTGATCGGCGCTATCACCTGGATGCCGTTGAAGGCATGGGCGAAGCCGACCGAGTCGGGAATCGCGCCGTACGAAGGCTTGAAGCCAACCACGCCCGCATGTGCGGGCGGGCGCCGGCTGGAGCCGCCACCGTCGGTGCCCAACGCCAGCGGCGCCATGCCGGCCGCCACCGCCACCGCGCAGCCGCCCGACGAGCCGCCCGCGGTCAGCGTGGCATCGAGCGGATGGCGCGTCAGGCCGTAGACCTTGTTGGTGGTCAGGCCCTTGCAGGCGAACTCCGAGGTGTTGCCCATGCCGAGCACGATCGCGCCGGCGCGGCGCAGCCGCTCGACCGCGATCGCGTCAGCGGGGGCGATGAAGTCCCGGTACAGCTGAGAGCCCTGCGTCACGCGCCGGCCCTGGCTCCAGATCACGTCCTTGACGATCACCGGCACGCCCGCCAGCAGCGGGCGCTCGCCCTGCGCCAGGCGCGCGCGCAGTTGCGTCAGGTCGGCATCGACGAGGTCCTGCCGTTGTTCGAAGACGGCGTTGAGCTGGTCGTTGCGCGCCGCGATGCGGGCCTGGAAGGCCGCGGCCACCTCGGCGGGGTCGAGGCGCCCGGCGGCGACGCGAGCCGCGATGGTGGTGGCATCCAGGCGGTTGGTCAGTTCCATGTCTACAGTGTCGGTCAAAGTATCGATCGCGCAAGGCAGCGCTTACAGGCTGCCGCCCGAGGTGCGATAGCGCGGCCGGGCCATTTCGGGCAGGCCGCACGGCAGGAACTCGCCGTGGCCGGCCTCGGCCATGACTTCGCCCTCGTGCGCCACCACCTTGCCGCGCACCAGCGTGGTCACCGGCCAGCCGGTCACGCGCAGGCCCTCGTACGGGGTGTAGTCGACGGCATGGTGCAAATCAGTGTTGCGGATCGTCACTTCGCGCTGCGGATCCCAGATCGCCAGGTCGGCATCGGCGCCGATGGCGATGGTGCCCTTGCGCGGATGCAGGCCGTATAGCTTGGCCGGGTTGGTCGAGGTCAGCGCGACGAACTGGTTGACCGAGATGCGGCCGCCCCCCACGCCTGCCGAGAACAGCAGCGGCAGCCGCGTCTCGAGTCCGGGGATGCCGTTGGGGATGTACTGGAACGGGACTTCCTGGCCGCCGGGCTTCTTGCCCTGCGCGTCTTCGTAGCGGAACGGTGCATGGTCGGACGAGAAGATGGTGAAGAGGCCGTCGGCCAGGCCGTCCCAGATTACCTGCTGGTTGCTGCGGTCGCGCGGCGGCGGGCTGCACACGCACTTGGCGCCATGGTAGCCGGGCTGGTCGAGGTCTTCGGCGGTCAGGAACAGGTACTGCGGGCAGGTCTCGGCAAAGATCTTCATGCCGCGGTTGCGGGCCCAGCGGATCTGCTCGACCGCTTCCTTGCCCGAGACATGGACGATCAGGATCGGCACGTCGACCAGCTCGGAGAAGGTGATGGCGCGGTGCGTGGCCTCGCGCTCGATCGCCATCGGCCGCGCCAGCGCGTGGAACTTCGGCGCGGTATTGCCGGCCGCCTCCAGCTTGTCGGTCAGCCACGCGATGCAGTCCGAGTTCTCGGCGTGCACCATCACCAGCGCGCCTTCCTGGCGCGCCACCGACAGCACCTCGAGAATCTCGCGGTCGTTGAGCTTGAGGTCGTCGTAGGTCATGTAGACCTTGAACGACGAATAGCCTTCGCGGATGAGGCCCGGCAATTCGTCGTTCAGCACCGCCTCGGTCGGGTCGGCCACGATCAGGTGGAAGGCGTAGTCGACCACCGACTTTCCGCCGGCGCGGCGATGGTAGTCGGCCACCGCGGCACGCAGCGAATGGCCCTTCTCCTGCGCGGCGAACGGGATCACGGTGGTGGTGCCGCCGCACGCCGCCGATACCGAGCCGGTGCGGAAGTCGTCGGCCATGCGCAGGCCGTCCGGCATCGGCTGGTCCAGGTGGCAGTGCGCATCGACGCCGCCCGGCAGCACCAGCTTGCCGCTGGCGTCGATGACCTGCGCGGCCTCGCCCAGGTCATGGCCAAGCTGCACGATGCGGCCGCCAGCGATGCCGATATCGCATTGCATGGTGTCGCTGGCGGTCACCACGGTGCCATTGCGGATGATGAGGTCGAACTGTTTCACGGTACGGATTTGTTGTGAGGACAAGGAGAGCGGCCGCTTCAGCGGTCAGCGTCGGACAGGTGCATGCGCGCGGTTTCACGCGCCGCGTACGCCGCCACCGCGATCAGCGCACACACCGCCGCCAGGTAGAGCGCCACCGGCATGGTGTTGCCGAAGCGGTCGAGCAGGCCCACCGCGATCAGCGGGGCCAGCGCACCGCCGAACACGCCGGCGAACTGGAAGCCCAGCGAGGCGCCGGTCACGCGCACCCGGGTCGCGAACAGCTCGGGCAGGAACGACGCCAGCGGCGAGAACATGAACGACACCAGCACCATGCCGACGAACGAGGCCAGCATGATCAGCGCCGGACTGCCGGTCTTGACCATGGCGAAGAACACGAACGCCCACACCGCGCCGCCGATGCCGCCGATCATCAGCACCGGGCGCCGGCCGATGCGGTCCGCCAGCAGGCCGGCGATCGGGATGAACAGGATCTGCGCCACCGCACCCAGCAGCACGGCATTGAGCGCGATGCTCTTGGGCAGGCCGAGCTTGGTCGGCACGAAATACAGCAGGAACAGCGTGAACACATAGAAGGCGATGTCGCCGCCCAGCCGCGCGCCGAACGCGATCAGCAACTGCTTCTTGTAGTTGCGCAGCACTTCCATGATGGGGGCGCGCGCTTCGGCATGCGATTCCTCCAGCTTCTCGAACATGCCGGATTCGCGCACGTTGGAACGGATATACAGCCCGACACCCACCAGCAGCGCCGACATCAGGAACGGCACGCGCCAGCCCCAGCTGAGGAAGGCTTCTTCGGAAAGCTGCCACGTCACCAGCGCGAAGATGCCGTTGGCCAGCAGCAGGCCGATCGGCGCCGCCAGCTGCACCAGGCTGCCGAGGATGCCGCGCCGTTTCCCTTCGGGATCGAGCTCGTTGACCATGATCGCCGCCCCGCCCCACTCGCCGCCCAGCGCCAGGCCCTGCACCACGCGCAGCAGCACCAGCAGCAGCGGCGCCAGCGCGCCGGCCGCGGCATAGGTCGGCAGCAGGCCGATGCCGAAGGTGGCCAGGCCCATCATCAGCAGCGTGATGATCAGGATCGACTTGCGGCCCATCTTGTCGCCGAAGTGGCCGAAGATCGCCGCGCCCAGCGGCCGCGCCACGAACGCCACGCCGTAGCTGGCAAAGGACAGCAGGGTCGCGGTCAGCGGATCGCTCTGCGGGAAGAACAGCTTGGGAAAGACCAGCGCGGCGGCCGATCCGTAGATGAAGTGGTCGTAGAACTCGAGCGTGGTGCCGGCCAGGCTGGCCCCGGCAACGCGCGCGACTGACTGTTTCTTGGCCGACGCGCCGTTGTCCGCGGCGTCGATGCTGACTGCTTGCATGGGTGGATCCTCCAATGGTCCCTGGCCGGTCCGGTGCGCACCGTTTGCTGGCTTTGCGCCGGGTTGTCTCCGACGAGGCATGCATGTGCCCCGCCTTTGCTCAGTACATTAGGCCAAAAACCGCCATACAATCAAGCGAAATATTGTTTGTAGGTGCATATGCATGCTGGGTTTTGGTGCAATGCATCAAACCCGCGTCATTCCCGCGCAGGCGGGAATGACGGAGAAGAAGATTTGCCATCCCTCAGGGCGAAAAAAAAAGCGCATGCCGCGGGCATGCGCTTTTTTTGGAGGAACTGCCTGGTTTAGATCACGATGGTCTGGGCCTCGCCCTCGGCGCGCTCGCGGATCTCACCGATCTGCCACACGGCTTCGCCGGCGGCCTGCAGGTGGCGGATGGCACGGTCGGCGTCTTCCTTGGCGACGATCACGACCATGCCGATGCCGCAGTTGAAGACACGGTGCATCTCGTCGTCGGCGACGCGGCCCTGCGCCTGCAGCCACTGGAACAGCGGCGGCAGCGTCCAGGCATCGCGATGCAGCACCGCGGTGACGTCCTGCGCCAGCACGCGCGGCACGTTCTCGGTCAGACCGCCGCCGGTGATGTGGGCCATGCCCTTGACCGGAAGCGTCTCGATCAGCGACAGCAGCGGCTTCACGTAGATCCGGGTCGGCGCCATGATCGCGTCCTGCAGGCGCTGGCCATGGAAGTCGGCGTTCAGGTCCGGCTTGGCCACCTCGATGATCTTGCGCACCAGCGAGTAGCCGTTGGAATGCGCGCCCGACGAGGCCAGGCCCAGCACCACGTCGCCCGGGGTAATGGTGCTGCCGTCGATGATCTTCTTCTTTTCGACCGCGCCGACGGCGAAGCCGGCCAGGTCGTATTCGCCGTCCGGGTACATGCTCGGCATTTCGGCGGTTTCGCCGCCGATCAGCGCGCAGCCTGCCAGTTCGCAGCCGCGGGCGATGCCCTGGATCACGGTGGCGGCGGTGTCGACGTCGAGCTTGCCGCAGGCGAAGTAGTCCAGGAAGAACAGCGGCTCGGCGCCCTGCACCAGGATGTCGTTGACGCTCATGGCGACCAGGTCCTGGCCGACTGTGTCATGGCGGTTCAGCTGGAACGCCAGCTTGAGCTTGGTGCCCACCCCATCGGTGCCCGACACCAGCACCGGCTCCTGGAATTTCTTCGACAGCTCGAACAGCGCACCGAACCCGCCGATGCCCGCCATCACGCCCTCGCGCATGGTGCGCTTGGCGAACGGCTTGATGCGGTCGACCAGCGCGTCGCCGGCATCGATGTCAACACCGGCGTCGCGGTAGGAAAGGCCTGCCTGGCCGGCGGTCGGAGATGCGCTCATGGGAACCTGCTTGTCCTGGAGGAAATAAAGTGAGGAATTCGGCGCTCGGGCCACCGTCGCTTCCGTCGCGTGGCATCGGAAGGCGGGCGCGAGTCCAGTAGAATCGCAATTTTAACGGATAGAGGCCCCCCGCTTCCAGTTTCCGGCGAGATCGCGCCGCAAACCGCGCTGCCGCCCTCCTGCAACCCTTGATGAATGCCCCGCTGTTGAACCAAGAGGCCAAGCGCATCCTGCTGTGGATCGTCGTGGCCGTGGCGCTGTTCGCCGCCATCATCGCGCTGGCCCCGGTGCTGACCCCGTTCCTGTTCGCATTCATCTTCGCCTATATCCTCAACCCCGGCGTCGACTGGCTGCAGCGCCGCCGCGTGCCGCGGGCGATCGGCGTGACGCTGATGATCCTGCTGCTGACGGTGGTCTGCGTGATGCTGGTGCTGCTGCTGATCGCGGTGCTCCAGCGCGAGATCCCGCAGGTGCGCGAGCAGCTGCCGATCCTGCTGAAGAAGCTCAATTCGGTGGTGTCGCCGCGGCTGGCCGAGTTCGGCGTGCGTGTGCGCTTCGACTTCCCCGGCCTGCGCAACATGATGTCGGACCGCTTCGCCGCCAGCCCCGAAGACCTGCTGGTGGTGCTGCTGAACTACGTCAAGATGTCGGGTTCGGCGCTGATCGCGGTGGCGGGCATCGTCTTCATCGTGCCCATCGTCATGTTCTACCTGATGATGGACTGGCACATGGTGATGCGCCGCATCGAGGGCGTGGTGCCGCGCCGCTGGGTGCCCAAGGTGCGCGAGCTCACCAACGAGACCGACGCGCTGCTGTCGCAGTACCTGCGCGGCCAGATCCTGGTGATGGTGATCCTGGCGGCAATCTATTCGATCGGGCTGACCATTGCCGGCTTCGATATCGGCGTGCCGGTCGGGGTCTTCACCGGGCTGGCGGTGTTTATCCCGTATATTGGCTTCGGCGTCGGCCTGGTGATGGCGATCCTGGCCGCGCTGCTGCAGTTCGGCAACTGGTACGGGCTGGCCGCGGTGGCGGTGGTCTACGGCTTCGGCCAGTTCATCGAGAGCTTCTACCTGACCCCGAGGCTGGTGGGCGAACGCATCGGCCTGCACCCGCTGGTGGTGATCTTCGCGCTGCTCGCCTTCGGCCAGCTGTTCGGCTTCTTCGGCGTGCTGCTGGCGCTGCCGACCTGCGCCGTGCTGCTGGTGGGGGCGCGCCAACTGCGGCGGGTTTACCTGGCCAGCGATCTCTATCGAAAATAACGGCTGCTGCCCTGTCCGCTATCCGCTCCACGAATCTAGCCGAAGTTAGCCATACGTCATGTCCCCGCGTCCCAAGCAACTGTCGCTCGAGCTGGGCAGCCCGCCGCCTTCGACCTTCGAGAATTTCGTGGTGGCGTCCAACCGCGAGGCGGTGCAGCGGCTGCGCGAGCTGCCACCCGCGCTGGCGCAGGAGCATGCCAGCGACCGCCTGATCTACCTGTGGGGCGAGGTCGGCTGCGGCCGCACCCATCTGCTGCACGCGGTGTGCGAGGCCGGGCCGCAACATGGCATCCGCTGCCGCTACCTGAGCCCGCACCACCCGCTGTCCGATTTCCTGTTCGATCCGTGGTGCCAGCTATATACCGTCGATGATGTCGAGCTGCTCGACGAAGCGCGCCAGATCGCGGTGTTCTCGCTCTACAACGAGGTGCGCGCGCACGGGCGAACCGCGCTGGTGGTCGCCGGCGGCCTGGCGCCGCGCGCGATGCCGGTGCGCGAAGACCTGCGCACGCGCCTGGGCTGGGGCCTGGTGTACCAGGTCGCGCCCTTGTCCGACGACGACAAGAAGGCCGCCGTGCTGCATGCGGCACGCGAGCGCGGCCTGCAGCTGTCGCCCGAGATCACGCACTGGCTGGTGACGCGGCATTACCGTGACATGCCCAGCCTGATGGCGCTGCTGGACGCGCTCGACACCTATTCGCTCGAGCGCAAGCGGCCGGTCACGCTGCCGCTGCTGCGCGAGATGTTCGCCGAATTCCGGGATTAGGCGACGGCCCCAGCCCCTCTCCGGCACCGATGCTCCCCTACCCCCATCCTGCCTTCAGGTAAAATCGCCGCCCATGAATCTGGCACTCTTTGACCTCGACCACACCCTGATCCCGACCGACAGCGACCATGAATGGGGCCGCTTCCTGGTCCGCCTGGGCGTCGTCGACGAGGTAATCTACCGGCAGAAGAACGATGAGTTCTACGGCCACTACAAGGCCGGCACGCTCGATATCCAGGCGTTCCTGCGCTTTGCGCTGGCGCCGCTGGCGGCCAACCCGCGCGACCGGCTCGATGCCATGCGGGTGCGCTTCATGCACGAGGTGATCGACCCGGTGATCACGCCGCAGGCGCGCGCGCTGGTCTACAAGCACCTCGAGGCCGGCGACCTGTGCGCCGTGGTCACCGCCACCAACAGCTTCGTCACCGCGCCGATCGCCGCGGCCTTCGGCATCAAGCATTTGATCGCGACCGAGCCGGCCACTGTCGACGGCAAGCCCGAAAGCCAGTTCACCGGCGAGGTCGACGGCGTGCCCAGCTTCCGCGAAGGCAAGATCACCCGCGTCGAATCCTGGCTCAAGGCCCAGGGCGCGGGCTGGGACAACTTCGAGACCACCACCTTCTACAGCGACTCGGCCAACGACCTGCCCCTGCTGGAAAAGGTCTCCGAGCCGATCGCCACCAACCCGGACGATCGCCTGCGCCACCACGCCGCCGCGGCCGGCTGGCGCATCATGGATCTGTTCTGACGTGATCAAGAAGCTCATTACCCGGTTGCTGGGCAAACCCGGCCCCAAGCAGCGCCGTACCGGCCGCGCCCATATGCCGCGCATCGTCAACGTCGACGAGCACCAGATCGACCCCACGCTGCTGTCGCGCAATGCCGTCAAGGTCACCTCGACGCTGCAGCAGGCCGGCTACCAGGCCTATATCGTCGGCGGCGCCGTGCGCGACCTGCTGCTCGGCATCAAGCCCAAGGACTTCGACGTCGCCACCAACGCCACGCCCGAGCAGGTGCAGTCGCTGTTCCGGCGCTCGCGCATCATCGGCCGGCGCTTCCAGATCGTGCACGTGACCTTCTACGGCGGGCGCGAGCAGGAGATCATCGAGGTCTCGACCTTCCGCGCGCTGGTCGACGCCATCGCCAGCGAGACCCTGCCCGAAGGCCGGCGCCTGAAGCGCGCCGAGCTCGACAGCAAGACCCATGCGATCGATGCCTCGGGCCGCGTGCTGCGCGACAACGTGTGGGGCTCGCAGGCCGAAGACGCGGAACGCCGCGACTTCACCATCAACGCGATGTACTACGACCCGGCCGCGCAGACCGTGCATGACTACCATCACGGCATGGAAGACATCCGCGCGCGCCTGCTGCGCATGATCGGCGACCCGGCCACGCGCTATCGCGAAGACCCGGTGCGGATGCTGCGCGTGGTGCGCTTCGCCGCCAAGACCGGCTTCGACATCGACGAAGCCACGCGCCTGCCGATCGCCGGCCTGGCCGAGCTGATCCACAACGTGCCGAGCGCGCGCCTGTTCGACGAGATGCTCAAGCTGCTGATGTCCGGCCATGCCTGGGCCTCGCTGCAGGAACTGCGCAAGGCGGGCCTGCACAAGGGCCTGCTGCCGCTGCTGGACGTGGCGCTGGAGCAGCCCATGGGCCAGCGCTTCGTGCAGCTGGCGCTGGACAACACCGACCGCCGCGTGCAGGCCGGCAAGCCGGTGTCGCCCGGCTTCCTGTTCGCCGCGCTGCTGTGGCACCACGTGCTGCAGCGCTGGAACAAGCTGCGCGACGAGGGCGAGCACGCCATCGCCGCGCTCAACACGGCCATGGACATGGTGCTGGAAAAGCAGACCGGCCAGCTCGCGATCCAGCGCCGCTTCGTCACCGACATGCGCGATATCTGGGGCATGCAGCCGCGCTTCGAGAAGCGCGTGGGCCGCATGCCGTTCCGGCTGCTGGAATCGCCGCGCTTCCGCGCTGGCTACGATTTCCTGGTGCTGCGCTGCCAGTCCGGCGAGCTGCCCGAAGAGCTGGGCGCCTGGTGGAACGACTTCCAGAACGCCGAGCCGCATGAGCGCGAAGACCTGATCGACGCCGTGCGCGGCGCGCGCGGCCAGGGTGGCGGCCACGGTGGCGGCCAGAGCGGGGCCCAGGGTGCGGAAGGCGAAGGCCCGGCGCGCAAGAAGCGCCGCCGGCGCGGTCCGCGGAAATCGGATAAAGTTTCTTCCCGGAGCGACTCGGACGCGGGCGAGGCAGCACATGCCGGCCCCGGCCAGCCGGAGGAAACGTAAATGACTCTCGCCTTCATCGGCATCGGCGCAAATCTTGGCGATGCCCGCCAGGCCATCAAGGACGCCATCGTGTGCCTGGCCCAGCAGGTCGGCATCACGGTGCTGGCGCGTTCCTCGCTCTATCGCACCGCGCCGGTCGATGCCGGCGGCGACGACTACTACAACGCGGTGGTCAAGGTGCAGACCTCGTTCACCGCGTCGCAGCTGCTGCGCATCTGCCACCACATCGAAGACCAGTTCGGCCGCGAGCGCCCGTTCCGCAACGCGCCGCGCACTCTCGACCTGGACCTGCTGCTGTTCGGCGACGAACAGCACGACCACGAGCACCTGACCGTGCCGCACCCCCGCCTGACCGAGCGCGCCTTCACGCTGGTGCCGCTGCTGGAGCTGGACGCCGCGCTGGCGATCCCGGGCCGCGGCCGCGCGGCCGACTACCTGGCCGGCGTGGGCGCGCAGCGCATCGAAAAAGTCTCCACCTGCAAGTGCCTGCGCATGCAGGCCGCGGCCGGCGAACCTGGCAATGGCGGCAATGGCGGCACGCCCGGCTGAACCCGCCCGGCGGCGCCCGCGGCGCTGCCATCCCCCTCACTGACGCCCGGAGCGCCATGCTCGATCACCTGCGCCGCATTGTCGTCGAAGGCCCCGTCGGATCGGGCAAGACCTCGCTGGCCCAGCGCCTGGCGCGCACGCTGCAGGCGCAGGAACTGCCCGACAACGCCCGCCGCAGCCCGTTCCTCGAGCCGTTCTACCGCGACCCCGCGCGCCATGCGCTGGCGCTGCAGCTGTGGTGCCTGACCCAGCGCGCGGTGCAGCTGCAGCAATGGCAGGCGGGCGTTGCCGCCGGCCAGCGCATGGTCAGCAACTTCCTGATCGCCAAAGACCGCCTGCATGCCGCGCTGACGCTGTCCGAGGATGAACTGGCGCTGTACGACGCCATCGCCGCGCGGCTGGCGCTGCCGCCGCAGCGCGCCGACCTGGTGATCGTGCTGCAGGCGACGCCGTCGCTGCTGCGCGAGCGCATCGTGCGCCGCGGCGAGCCTGGCGAGGCCGGCATCGACGAACACTACCTGCAGCGCCTGGCCGGCGCCTATGGCGAACTGTTCCACCGCTACGACGACGCCCCGGTGCTGGTGGTCGACACCGCCCACTTCAATCCGGTGGACAATGACGACGATTTCCGTACACTACTGTCGCGCATCGAAAACATGCGCGGCCGCAAGGCCTTTCTCAATCTCGCCGCGCCCTGACAGGCCCCCTCGCCTGCCAGACACAACACAATAACGACGGCTGTCGTTGCCGTGCGGGCAGCCCTCCCGGCACCGGCAAGGCCGTCCTACACGGGCACTGCCATGAGCTACCTCCTCGATCCCTCCCGCAAGACCATCACGATTCCCAAACTGCAGGCGATGCGTGACGCCGGCGAGAAAATCGCCATGCTGACCGCGTACGACTCCAGCTTCGCCGCGCTGCTCGACTACTGCGGCGTCGAGATGATCCTGGTGGGCGACTCGCTGGGCAATGTGATGCAGGGCCAGCAGACCACGCTGCCGGTCACGCTGGAACAGATGGCCTACCACACCGAATGCGCCGCGCGCGGCAACCAGACCGCGCTGCTGCTGACCGACCTGCCGTTCGGCACCTATCCGACCCCGGAAGCCGCGTTCGCCAGCGCCGTCACGCTGATGAAGGCGGGCGCGCAGATGGTCAAGCTCGAAGGCGGCGACTGGCTGGCGCCGATCGTGAAATTCCTGGTCGAGCGCAGCATCCCGGTGTGCGCGCATATCGGCCTGACGCCGCAGTCGGTGCATGCGCTGGGCGGCTTCAAGGTGCAGGGCAAGACCGATGCCGGCGCGGCCCAGCTCAGGCGCGATGCGCTCGCGCTGCAAGCCGCCGGCGCCCAAGTGGTGCTGATGGAAGCAGTGCCCGCCGCGCTGGCCGGCGAGATCACGCAGTCGCTGGCGGTGCCCACCATCGGCATCGGCGCCGGCGCCGACTGCACGGGCCAGGTGCTGGTGCTGCAGGACATGCTCAACATCTACCCCGGCCGCAAGGCCAAGTTCGTGCGCAACTTCATGGACGGCCAGCCTTCGATCGAAGCCGCGGTGCGCGCCTACGTGGCCGCCGTCAAGGACGGCAGCTTCCCCGCCGTCGAGCACACCTTCTCCGCCTGACGCGGTGGAGATCGGCAGCGCCACCGCCGAAGCCTTCCGCCTGCTGGCGAGCGGCGACGCAGGCCTGTGGTTTATCGTCTGGACCTCGCTGGTGGTGGCGGTGCTGGGGCTGGCCATCGCCACCGTGCCGGCCATCGCCGCGGCCTGGCTGATCGCCACGCGGCAGTTCCCGGGCCGGCGCGCGGTGGTGGTGGTGGCGCAGGCCTTCCTGTCGTTCCCGACCGTGCTGGTCGGGCTGATCCTTTACCTGCTGCTGACGCGCCAGGGTCCGCTGGGCAGCCTGCACCTGCTGTTCACCCCGGCCGGCATGGTGCTGGGGCAGGCCGTGATCGGCTTCCCGGTGGTGCTGGCGTTTGCGCTGTCGACGCTGCAAGGCGCCGACGTGCGCCTGCGCGAAACCGCCTGGGTGCTGGGCGCCGGCCGCTGGCGCACCTTCGTCACGGTGCTGCGCGAACTGCGCTTCGGGCTGATGGCGGCGGTGGTCGCCGGCTTTGGCCGGGTCATTGCCGAAGTGGGCTCGGCGCTGATGATCGGCGGCAATATCGAGGGCTCGACCCGCACCATCACCACGGCGATTGCGCTGGAAACCAGCAAGGGCGAATTCGCGCAGGGCATTGCGCTGGGCCTGGTGCTGGTGGCGCTGGCGCTGCTGGTCAATATCGGCATGGCTTGGCTGCAGGGTGCCGGAGGCTTTCGCCGATGACACCGACCGTTGCCGCCGACCACGGCCCGCTGCTGACCGTGCGCGGGCTGGCGCGCAGCATCGGCCTGCGCAAGCTGTTTGCGATCGACACGCTGGTGATCCCGCGCGCCACCGCGATCGTGATGACCGGCATGAACGGCGCCGGCAAGACCACGCTGCTGCGCATGCTGGCGGGGCTCGAGCCCGCGCCCGGCGCGGTCGCGCACTGGACCGATGCGCAGGGCCACGCCCACAGCGCGGCGCTGACGCCGTTGCCGCCCGCGCTGCGCCGGCGCATTGCCTACCTGCACCAGCATCCCTACCTGTTCCGCACCTCGGTGCGCGAGAACATCGCCTATGGCCTGCGCGCGCGCGGCCTGCCGCGCCATGAGATCGACTGCCGCGTAGGCGAGGCGCTGGGCTGGGCCGGCGTGTCACACCTGCAGGACACCGCGCCCGAATACCTGTCCGGCGGCGAGATCCAGCGCGTGGCGCTGGCGCGCGCCAAGGTGCTGGAGCCGGAGTTGCTGCTGCTGGACGAACCCACCTCCAGCCTCGACGGCCACGCGCGCGAGCAGGTGATCGCGCTGGTCGGCGACCTCGCCGCCGAAGGCCGCACCGTGGTGATGATCTGCCACGACCGCGAGCTGATCAACCTGCCCGGCGTGGTGCGCTGGAAACTGGGCGACGGCGTGCTCGACACCCACCACCCGTAGCCATCGACTAGCCCTGCAGCTGCGCCGGCATTGCGCCGCGCAACGCATTGACCACTACGATGGCCTCGGCGCGCGCCAGCATCGCGCGCGTCACCACGGACTCTTCGACCGCCTCGCCCGGCGCGCCCAGCGCTGCGCCACCTGTCTCCAGCACCACCGCCCGCATCACGCCCGGCAGGATGTCGGCCGACAGCGGCGGCGTCAGCCAGCGCCCATCGATGCGCACGAACACTGAGCTGCGCCCGCCCTCGAGCAGTTCGCCGCGCGTATTAAAGAACAGCCGGTCGAAGCCGCCGGCGCGCTCGGCCGCCTGCCAGCCGGCATCGAAGACCGCGCGCGCGCTGGTCTTGTGGCGGCGCAGCGGGTCGGCAAGCGGTAGCGGGTCCGGCGCGAGGTCGACACCGACCGGCCCCGCCGGCAACGGCGCCAGCGCGCCGCTGGCAAACGCCAGCGTGCCTGACTTGTCCACGCTCAGGCGCAGGCGCCAGGTGCCGGCCCCGAGTTGTGCCGCCTGCGCGGCCACCGCGTCGCGCGCGGCGTCGGCGTCGAGGGCGAAGCCGAACGCCCGCGCCGACGCCCCGATGCGCGCCAGGTGCCGCGCCAGGTGCGGGCACGCGCCGTCTTGCACGCGCAGGGTCTCGAACAGCGTGAAGCCGGGATCGTGCCGGGTCAGGAAGCGGGCCTTCCAGCCGCATTCGGCGAATTCCTCCGCCGCCACGCTGTCATGCACGATACCGCCGCCCACGCCCATCTCGCCGGCGCGCAGCGCGCTGGCCGCGGGCGGCGCCAGCACCAGCGTGCGGATCGCCACCGACAGCGCGAACGGACCGGCCATGGCCGCATCGGACGGCGCCTCGATCCAGCCGATCGCGCCGGTGTAGAGCCCGCGCGGCGCGCGCTCGAGCTCGGTGATGATTTCCATGGTGCGCCGCTTGGGCGCGCCGGTGATCGAGCCGCACGGGAACAGCGCCGCCATCAGCGCGCCGAAACCGGTTCCGGGCCGCGCCGTCGCCGTCACGGTCGAGGTCATCTGCAGCACCGCGCCGAACGGCTGCACCGCGAAGCGCTCCGGCACCGCCACGCTGCCCGCCCGCGCAATGCGGCCCAGGTCGTTGCGCAGCAGGTCGACGATCATCACGTTCTCGGCCCGGTTCTTGGCATCGGCGGCCAGCGCGGCAGCGGCCTGCGCATCGCGCGCGGCATCGCCGGCGCGCGGCGCGGTGCCCTTCATCGGCCGGGTCAGCAGATGGCCCTGGCCGTCGTGGCGCACGAACAGCTCCGGCGACAGCGACAGCACCATGGCGTCATCCGGCAGCCTGGCCAGCACGCCATACGGCACCGGCTGCGCCGCCCGCAGCGCCGCGTACAGCGCCACCGGATCGCCGAAGGCCTCGCAGCGCAGGCGCTGGGTGTAGTTGACCTGATAGGTGTCGCCCGCTTCGATCCACTGGTGGATGCGTGCGATGGCGTCATCGAAGGCAGCGCGAGAGGTATCGGAAGCGATATGCATCAGGCCCGCCGGCTGCGGATCCGCGTGGGCCTGCAGCCACGCCGCCACCGCCGCGGCATCGAGCCGTTGCAGCGCGCGGAACCACAGCAGGCGCAGCGCGCCGTCGTGGAACGGCATGGCGCTGCCGGTATGCACCGGCGCATCGACCAGCGCGCCGCCGAATTCGTAGGGCGCGAACAGGGTGGCGTGCCAGCCCTGACGCCAGCCTTCGGCCAGCATGGCGTCGATCTGGGCGATGTCACTGCCGGGGTGCAGGAGGTCTTCTTGGACGAAGCCGGTGTAGAGGCGGGATGCAGCTTGCCCGGCGGGTGCGGTGGCGTCGTCGAGCAGGACGAAGGCGTCGTCGCCGCCCGATTGCGCGCTCCCCTCTCCCGCTTGCGGGAGAGGGGCTGGGGGGAGAGGGGGGGCGCTGGATGCTTGCTACCACGGGAAATCGTCAGGAGAAAACAGGATTGCCGGCATGCCACCGACAGGGCGCAGGCATGCATTATCGCGCGGCGCAGGCATGGTGGCGATGGACGCGCCGGCCCTCTCCCCCGGCCCCTCTCCCGCAGGCGGGAGAGGGGAAGCAAACCCGCGGTGCGCCGGCGTCATTCGCCAAAAACAAAACCGGCCACGCTCGCACGTGGCCGGTTCCATACCGCCAAGCCGGATCAGCTGAAGAAGCTCTTCACCTTGTCCAGCCACGAGGTTTCCTGCGGGCTGTGGCGCGAGCCGCCTTCGTGCACCGAGCGGTCGAACTGGCGCAGCATTTCCTTCTGCGCCTCGGTCAGCTTGACCGGCGTCTCCACGTTCACATGCACGTAGAGATCGCCCGGGTAGCCGGAGCGCACGCCCTTGATGCCCTTGCCGCGCAGCCGGAAGGTCTTGCCGGACTGGGTGGCCTCGGGCACCGGGAAGGTGGCCTTGCCGCTCAGCGTCGGCACTTCCAGGTCGCCACCCAGCGCCGCGGTGGCGAACGAAATCGGCATCTGGCAGTGCAGGTCGTCGCCGTCGCGCTCGAACACGGCGTGCGGCTTGATGTGGACTTCCACATACAGGTCGCCCGGAGGGCCGCCGTTGATGCCCGGCTCGCCGTTGCCGGACGAACGGATGCGCATGCCTTCGTCGATGCCGGCCGGGATCTTCACTTCCAGCGTCTTCTGCGACTTCAGCTTGCCCTGGCCGTGGCACTTGGTGCAGGGCTTGGGGATGAACTTGCCGCTGCCGTGGCACTTCGGGCAGGTCTGCTGCATGGTGAAGAAGCCCTGCGACACGCGCACCTGGCCGGCGCCGTGGCAGGTCGGGCAGGTTTCCACACTCGAGCCCGGCTCGGCGCCGTTGCCGTGGCAGTGGTCGCAGTCATCCCAGTGCGGCACGCGGATCTGCGCCTCGTGGCCGTGCGCGGCCTGCTCCAGCGAGATCTCCATGCTGTAGCGCAGGTCGGCGCCGCGGTAGGCCTGCGGGCCGCCCCCGCCGCGGCGGCCGCCGCCGCCCTGGCCGAAGATATCGCCGAAGATATCGCCGAAGGCCTCGGCGAAGCCGCCGTAGCCCTGCGCGCCGCCGAAGCCGCCCGCCATGTTCGGGTCCACGCCGGCATGGCCGTACTGGTCGTACGCGGCCTTCTTCTCCGGGTCGGAAAGCATCTCGTAGGCCTCCTTGGCCTCCTTGAATTTTTCCTCGGATTCCTTGCTGTCCGGATTGCGGTCCGGGTGGTATTTCATCGCGAGCTTGCGATAAGCCTTCTTGACTTCGTCTTCGCTCGCGTTCTTGCCTACCCCGAGCACTTCGTAATAGTCACGTTTTGCCATGGTGGCTCATTACCTCATTGGCCGGCGGGTGCAAGCGGCACGGGCCGGCGAATAGCAAAAAAGCCGAGCGCGGCATCCGACGGCGGTTTCCCGCAGGTCTGATGGCCGTCGCCCGGCGTCGGGACGGGAGCGGCGCCGGCCAGTGCCTGCACCGCCGCCCGCGTTTCCCGATTACTTCTTGTCGTTGACTTCCTTGAATTCGGCGTCCACAACGTTGTCGTCCTGCGGCTGGGCCTGCTGCTGGCCGCCGGCGGCACCCGCGGCACCGGCCGTGGCGCCTTCGCCGGCCTTGGCCTGCATGTCGGCGTAGACCTTCTCGCCCAGCTTCTGGCTGACTTCGGACAGCGCGTTGACCTTGGCGTCGATCTCGGTCTTGTCGCCGCCGCGTGCGGCGTCTTCCAGTTCCTTGATCGCGGCCTCGATCTTTTCCTTCTCGCCCGCGTCCAGCTTGTCGCCGTACTCGGTCAGCGCCTTCCTGGTCGAGTGGATCAGCGCGTCGGCCTGGTTGCGGGCATCAGCCAGCTCGCGGGCCTTCTTGTCTTCCTCGGCGTTGGCCTCGGCATCCTTGACCATGCGCTGGATCTCGTCTTCCGACAGGCCCGAGTTGGCCTTGATGGTGATCCGGTTTTCCTTGCCGCTGGCCTTGTCCTTGGCGCCCACGTGCAGGATGCCGTTGGCGTCGATGTCGAACGAGACCTCGATCTGCGGCGTGCCGCGCGGTGCCGGCGGAATGCCCTCGAGGTTGAACTCGCCCAGCAGCTTGTTGCCGGTGGCCATCTCGCGTTCACCCTGGTACACCTTGATGGTCACGGCCGGCTGGTTGTCGTCGGCGGTCGAGAACACCTGCGCATGCTTGGTCGGGATGGTGGTGTTCTTGGTGATCATCTTGGTCATCACGCCGCCCAGGGTCTCGATCCCCAGCGACAGCGGCGTCACGTCCAGCAGCAGCACGTCCTTGCGGTCGCCCGACAGCACCGAGCCCTGGATCGCGGCACCGACGGCCACGGCTTCGTCCGGGTTCACGTCCTTGCGCGCTTCCTTGCCGAAGAACTCCTTGACCTGCTCCTGCACCTTGGGCATGCGGGTCATGCCGCCGACCAGGATCACGTCGTCGATGTCGCTGACCTTGACGCCCGCATCCTTGATCGCGGTGCGGCACGGCTCGATGGTGCGGGTGATCAGCTCCTCGACCAGCGATTCCAGCTTGGCGCGGGTCATCTTCAGGTTCAGGTGCTTCGGACCCGAGGCATCGGCCGTGATGTACGGCAGGTTGATCTCGGTCTGCTGCGAGCTCGACAGCTCGATCTTGGCCTTTTCGGCGGCTTCCTTCAGGCGCTGCAGCGCGAGCACGTCCTTGGACAGGTCGACGCCCTGGTCCTTCTTGAACTCGGCGATGATGTAGTCGATGATGCGCTGGTCGAAGTCTTCGCCGCCCAGGAAGGTGTCGCCGTTGGTCGACAGCACTTCGAACTGCTTTTCGCCGTCGACATCCGCGATCTCGATGATCGAGATGTCGAAGGTGCCGCCGCCGAGGTCATAGACGGCGATCTTGCGGTCGCCCTTCTCGTTCTTGTCCATGCCGAAGGCCAGCGCGGCCGCGGTCGGCTCGTTGATGATGCGCTTGACGTCCAGGCCGGCGATGCGGCCGGCGTCCTTGGTCGCCTGGCGCTGCGAGTCGTTGAAGTAGGCCGGCACGGTGATCACGGCTTCGGTCACCGGCTCGCCGAGGTAGTCCTCGGCGGTCTTCTTCATCTTGCGCAGCACTTCGGCCGAGACCTGCGGCGGCGCCAGCTTCTGGTCGCGCACCGACACCCAGGCGTCGCCGTTGTCGGCCTTGACGATGGCGTACGGCATCAGGCCGATGTCCTTCTGGACTTCCTTCTCTTCGAACTTGCGGCCGATCAGGCGCTTGACCGCGTACAGGGTGTTGCGCGGGTTGGTCACGGCCTGGCGCTTGGCCGGCGCGCCGACCAGGATCTCGCCGTCTTCCATGTAGGCGATGATCGACGGGGTGGTGCGGGCACCCTCGGAATTCTCGATGACCTTGGGCGTGTTGCCTTCCAGGATCGCGACGCAGCTGTTGGTGGTACCGAGGTCGATACCGATGATCTTACCCATTATTCTCTCCTCTTGAGCCAGCGCTATCCGCGCGGCTGCAATTCAACCTGAGGCCGAAATGTGGCCGCCCGGGGGCTTTTCAAGGGCAGAACCGGCAAATCCGAGTAATTTTCTCGGTTTCTGCCCCCATTCAACGGCAGCCGCTGCCCCAGCTTGAGCCTGCAGTGCGGACAGGCCGGGTTATGTGGCCCCTGAATTACTTCTTTCCGGCGTCACGATCGCGCTGCCAGAGCACGTCCGAGCCGCCGCCCGCCCGGTTCAGCACTCGCGCCAGCACGAACATCAGGTCCGAGAGCCGGTTCAGGTACTGGCGCGGCGCCTCGTTGAGCGCCTCGGCCGCGCCCAGCGCCACCAGCGCGCGCTCGGCGCGCCGGCACACGGTGCGGCAGACGTGGGCCTGCGCCGCGGCGCGGCTGCCGCCGGGCAGGATGAACTCGGCCAGGCGCGGCAGGTTGGCGTTGTAGTCGGCCAGCCAGGTATCGAGCTGTGCCACCTGCTCGGGCTTGAGCAGCGTGTAGCCCGGGATGGAAAGCTCGCCGCCCAGGTCGAACAGGTCGTGCTGGATATGCAGCAGTGCGGCGCGCACGTCGGCGGGCAGGTCTTCGGTCAGCAGCACGCCGACGTGGCAGTTCAGTTCATCGACGTCGCCGATCGCGGCGATGCGCAGGCTGTCCTTGCCGGTGCGGCTGCCGTCGCCCAGGCCGGTGGTGCCGGCGTCGCCGGTGCGGGTGGCGATCTTCGACAGGCGGTTGCCCATGCCGGTCTCCTTGTCAGCAGTTGGTCGTTGGGAAATGGCGCATTATCGCGCCAGAGCCGGTGACTTAGCCATGCGCGGCGCAACCGCCGGCTGCAGCTTGCGCGGCCATCCGCTTGTGCGGCTATCGGCCGCGCGCACGCCGCCGGAAGGTGCACCAGCCGCCGCGCGGCGTAGAATGCAGTTATTCGTCCATTCGATATCCGGGTCGCGCCCCAGCCTGCCGCCGGCACCCTCGGCGGCCACCCGCCGGCCGCCTCGCCGGCGGCCTCTCGGTCCATGAGGCCGCACCGACCCGCCGGAGACCCCGCATGAACCACCCCACGCCGTCCGCCTCCCTCGCCCGCCGTCCGCTGCCGCCCGCCATCGCTGACGCACTCGCGGCACGCTTCGGCGAGCGCTTCACCACTTCCGCCGGCGTGCGCGAGCACCACGGCCGCGACGAATCCCCGTTTCCGCCGGCGCTGCCGGATGCGGTGGTGTTTGCCCACAGCACCGAGGAAGTGGCCGAGGTCGCGCGCCTGTGCAACCAGCACGGCGTGCCGCTGATCCCGTACGGCGCGGGCTCGTCGCTGGAAGGCCACCTGCTGGCGGTGGCCGGGGGCATCAGCCTGGACCTGTCGCAGATGAACCGGGTGCTGGCGGTGCAGCCCGAGGACCTGACCGTGACCGTGCAGCCCGGCGTCACGCGCAAGCAGCTGAACCAGGAGATCAAGGACACCGGCCTGTTCTTCCCGATCGACCCGGGCGCCGACGCGTCGCTGGGCGGCATGTGCGCCACGCGCGCGTCGGGGACCAACGCGGTGCGCTACGGCACCATGCGCGAGAACGTGCTGGCGCTGACGGTGGTGACCGCCGACGGCCGCGTGATCCGCACCGGCACGCAGGCGCGCAAGTCGTCGGCCGGTTATGACCTGACCCGCCTGTTCATCGGCAGCGAAGGCACGCTCGGCATCATCACCGAGGTCACGGTGCGGCTCTACCCGCAGCCCGAGGCGATCTCGGCCGCGGTGTGCGCCTTCCCCAGCATGGGCAGCGCGGTGCAGGCCGTGATCCAGACCATCCAGCTGGGCGTGCCGGTGGCGCGCGTGGAATTCGTCGATGCGCTGGCGATCCGCGCCATCAACCGCCACGACAACCTGACCCTGCCCGAGACACCGCACCTGTTCTTCGAATTCCACGGCACCGAGGCCGGCGTGCGCGAGCAGGCCGAGACCGTGCAGCAGATCACCGCCGACTTCGGCGGCCAGGGCTTCGAGTGGGCCACGCGCCCGGAAGACCGCAGCCGGCTGTGGAATGCGCGCCATACCGCGTACTTTGCGATGCTGCAGCTCAAGCCGGGCTGCAAGTCGGTCACCACCGACGTGTGCGTGCCGATCTCGCGCCTGGCCGACTGCGTCACCGAGACCGAGAAGGACCTGAATGCCTCGGCGTTGCCCTGCCCCATCGTCGGCCATGTCGGCGACGGCAACTTCCACGTGGCAATCCTGGTCGACCCGGACAAGCCAGAGGAAATGGCGGAGGCCGAAGCCATCAACCAGCGCATCGTCGAACGCGCGCTGGCGATGGGCGGCACCTGCACCGGCGAGCACGGCGTCGGCCTGCACAAGCAGCGCTTCCTGGTCGCGGAGCACGGCGAAGACGCGCTGGACCTGATGCGCGCAATCAAGGACGCGCTCGATCCCAACCACATCCTCAACCCCGGCAAGATCTTCAGCGCCGCGCGCGCCGGCACGCAGTAAGGCGCACGACAGGCAAACGCAGGGATGGCCTCCATGTTCAACCGCGTCCCGCCGCTGCACCTGCTGATCGCGTTCGAAGCCGCCGCGCGCCTGGGCAGCTTCGCGCGCGCGGCCGAGGAGCTGTCGGTGACGCCCAGCGCGGTCTCGCACCGGATCAAGAACCTCGAGGAACTGTGGGGCGAAGACCTGTTCGTGCGCGCCAACGCCGCGCTGCGGCTGACCGCCGCCGGCACGCGCTACCTGCGCAACGTGCAGGACGCGCTCAAGTCGCTCAACGAACTGGCCCGGCCCGAGTACAACAAGCTGCGCACGCGGCTGCGCGTGGCGATCCCGCCCACCTTCGGGCGCCAGCACCTGGTGCCGCGCCTGCCGGAGTTCGGCGCGCTCTATCCGCATATCGACCTCGAGCTGCACCTGGCGATCCCGTTCCTCGACGTCAAGGCCGAGGACACCGATGTCGAGATCCGCTACGGCACCGGCCGCTACCCCGACCTGAAGACCACCAGGCTGCTGGTGGAACCGGTGTTCCCGGCGTGCGGGCGCGAATACTACGAGCGCGTCAACGGCCGCGCCATCACCCGGCCCGAGCACCTGCACGGCCTGGTGCTGCTGCGCAGCCCGCTGGAGCCGTGGAAGCCGTGGTTCGAGACCGCCGGGCTGGACTGGCCCGAGCCCCAGACCGGCCCGCAGTTCAACGACATCGGGCTGATGCTGGAAGCGATCGCCTCCAACCAGGGCGTGGCGCTGGTGCGCCAGCGGATGGCGCGGCACTGGCTGTCGCTGGGGCAGATGGTGCGGCTGCTCGATGTGGAATCGGTATCGCCGCATGGCTACTACATCGTCGAGCGTGAACAGGCGCCGCTCAAGCCCGAGGCGCGCTATTTCGTCGACTGGCTGCTGAGCCTGGACTGGTAGGAGACTGCGCCAATGGAAATCCGCCTGCTGATTCCCGACGATGCCGCGGCCTTCCACGCGCTGCGGCTGCAGGGACTGGCTGAAACCCCGGAAGCCTTTGCCGCCAGCCTCGAGGAAGAACAGGACCTGGCGCCGGAGGCGGTGGCGCAACGCCTTGCGCCGAGCGCGGACAAGGCCATCTTCGGCGCCTTCGAGGCCGGTCCGGCCGGCGCGCTGGCCGGCATGGTCGGCGTGATGCGCGAGCCCCGGCGCAAGCACTGGCACAAGGCCTCGATCTTCGGCATGTACGTGGCACCGGCCTGGCGCGCGCGCAAGCTCGGCCGTGCGCTGATGCTGCGTGCGCTGCAGCAGGCCGCCGCCATGCCGGGCGTGCGCCAGGTCACGCTGTGCGTCAATGCCGGCAGCGCGGGCGCGGTGCGCTTGTACGAATCGCTCGGCTTCGAGCGCTTCGGGCTGGAGCCCGATGCGTTGTACGTCGCGCCGCACTTCCACGACAAGCTCGACATGGTGCTGCGGCTGCCAACCGCCCCGGCGCAGCCGGACTACTGAGGGCAGCGCGGCCGGAGTTCTGGAGCCGGCCCCGCGTGTCCCGCCTTACCGCTGGCCGGCCGCCGGTGCTACGCTGAAACCGGCGCCCGTGCCCGCCGGGCATGATGAGCATTTTTGATCGGCCCGGCATGCCGAATTCACGTCCGGCGTGGTGCCCGCGCCAGGTGGCCTGCGCTATAGTCACCCGTCCCCCGCGGCTGGCACTGCACCGCCGCGGCCGGCAGGCCCGCAAACGATCACCACAGGCCGCCGTCCAGGAGACCCCACAGGAGTCGTTCATGAATGCCCCGCACGAAGCCCAAACCCTCGCTCCCGGCGCCGCCGAAAGTCCGGCCACGGCCGCTGCGGCCGCCGACGGCCGCCGGGACGCGCTGCTGGCCGGCCTGGCGCAGATCCTGCCCGATGCCGCGGTGCTGTGGAAGCCGGAAGACACCGTGCCCTATGAGTGCGACGGCCTGGCCGCGTACCGGCAGGTGCCGATGGCGGTGGCCCTGCCCGACACCGAGGAGCAGGTCTGCGCCATCCTGAGGCTGTGCCACCAGCTGGGCGTGCCGGTGGTGCCGCGCGGCGCCGGCACCAGCCTGTCGGGCGGCGCCATGCCGATCGCCGAGGGCCTGGTGCTGTCGCTGGCCAAGTTCAAGCGCATCCTGTCGGTCGACCCGTATGCGCGCACCGCGGTGGTCCAGCCCGGCGTGCGCAACCTGGCCATCTCGGACGCCGCCGCGCCGCACAACCTGTACTATGCGCCCGACCCGTCGTCGCAGATCGCCTGCACCATCGGCGGCAACGTCAGCGAGAATTCCGGCGGCGTGCACTGCCTGAAGTACGGCCTGACCGTGCACAACGTGCTGCGCGTGCGCGCGGTGACGATGTCGGGCGAGGTAGTGGTGTTCGGCTCCGAGGCGCCCGACGCGCCCGGGCTGGACCTGCTGGCCGTGCTGATCGGCTCCGAGGGCATGCTGGCCGTGGTCACCGAGGTCACCGTGCGCCTGATCCCCAAGCCGCAGCTGGCGCAGGTGATCATGGCCTGCTTCGACGATGTCGAGAAAGGCGGCAACGCGGTCGCCGACGTGATCGCCGCGGGCATCATCCCGGCCGGGCTGGAGATGATGGACAAGCCCGCCACCGCCGCGGTCGAGCAGTTCGTGCATGCGGGCTATGACCTCGATGCCGCCGCGATCCTGCTGTGCGAGTCCGACGGCACCCCCGAGGAAGTGGCCGAGGAGATCGAGCGCATGAGCGCGGTGCTGACGGCATCGGGCTGCACCCGCATCGTGGTCTCGCAGAACGAGGCCGAACGGCTGCGCTTCTGGAGCGGCCGCAAGAACGCCTTCCCGGCGGCGGGCCGGATTTCGCCGGACTATTACTGCATGGACGGCACCATCCCGCGCAAGCACATCGGCACGCTGCTCAAGCGCATCGAGGCCATGGAGGTGAAGTACGGCCTGCGCTGCATCAACGTGTTCCATGCCGGCGACGGCAACATGCACCCGCTGGTGCTGTTCGACGGCGGCGACCAGGACGAATGGCACCGCGCCGAGCTGTTCGGCGCCGACATCCTGGAAACCTGCGTCGAGCTGGGCGGCACCGTCACCGGCGAGCACGGCGTCGGCGTGGAAAAGCTCAACTCCATGTGCGTGCAGTTCTCGACCGCGGAGCGCGACGCCTTCTTCGGCGTCAAGGCCGCCTTCGATCCCGCGCGGCTGCTGAACCCTGACAAGGCCATCCCCACGCTGGCGCGCTGCGCCGAATACGGCAAGATGCACGTGAAGAAGGGCTTGCTGCCGCATCCCGAACTGCCGCGCTTCTGAGCCAAGCCATGCGAGAAAATCCCCGCCGGCGCCAGCACCAGGAAGCCGTGGTGCGCCAGCGCCTGGGCCAGCCCGAGGCCGGCTGGCGCCAGCGCTGGTACACCATCATCTTCGAGGCCGATACGCGCGAAGGGCGCATCTTCGATGTCGCGCTGCTGATCGCCATCGTCGCCAGCGTGATGATCGTGATGCTCGACAGCCTGCCCGCGCTGAACCGGCGCCTGGGCGGGGTATTCACGGCGCTGGAATGGATGTTCACGCTGCTGTTCACGGCGGAGTACGCCATGCGCCTGCTGGTGGTGCGGCGGCCGTGGCGCTATGCGCTGAGCTTCTACGGCATCATCGACTTCATCTCGATCATGCCGACCTGGCTGGCGTTCTTCGTGCCGGAACTGCATTTCCTGATCGACGTGCGCCTGCTGCGGCTGCTGCGCGTGTTCCGGATCCTGAAGCTGACCGTGTACTTCGAGGAAGCCGAGATCCTGTACCGCGCGCTGGTCAACAGCCGCCGCAAGATCTTCGTGTTCCTGGCCGCGGTATTCATCATCACCGTGATCCTGGGCACCGTGATGTACGTGGTCGAGGGGCCGGAGCACGGCTTCCACAGCATCCCGGTCAGCATGTACTGGGCGGTGGTGACGCTGACCACCACCGGCTTCGGCGACATGGTGCCGAAGACGGCGCTGGGGCAGTTCATCACCTCGCTGACGATCCTGCTGGGCTACGGCATCATCGCCTTTCCCACCGGCATCGTCGGCGCCGAGCTGGCCGCCAGCATCATGAAGCGGCCGCTGACCACGCGCACCTGCACCCATTGCCTGACCGAGGGGCACGAACCCGACGCGCAGTATTGCAAGCACTGCGGCAGCCAGCTGCCGGCCTATCAGAACGACCGGCCTGAAGTACCGGGCGGCCGCGACGGTGCAACCTGACCCAGAGCGGCGCCAGAAACTCCTCCCTACTCGCACGACTATGCAAGCCACCCTCGACGCCTTCCGCGACGCCGTCAGGCAAGCCACCGAGACCCGCACCGCGCTGCGGCTGCGCGGCGGCGGCAGCAAGGACTTCTACGGCCAGCCGCCGCAAGGCAACCTGCTGGACACGCGCGCCTACACCGGCATCGTCGACTACGACCCGGCCGAACTGGTGATCACCGCGCGCTGCGGCACCCCGCTGGCCGAGATCGAAGCCGCGCTGGCGGAAAAGCGCCAGATCCTGGCATTCGAGCCGCCCCACTTCGCGCTGCCCGGCCAGCCCAGCGTGGCGACGCTGGGCGGTGCCGTCGCCGCCGGGTTGTCGGGCCCGCGGCGGCAGTCGGTGGGCGCGCTGCGCGACTTCGTGCTGGGCGCGCAGCTGATGGACGGCCGCGGCGAGGTGATGGACTTCGGCGGCCAGGTGATGAAGAACGTGGCGGGCTACGACGTGTCGAGGCTGCTGACGGGATCGCTCGGCACGCTGGGGCTGATCCTGCAGGTTTCGGTCAAGGTGCTGCCGGCGCCGTTCGACGAGGCCACGCTGCGCTTCGAGATGGCGCAGGCCGAAGCCATCCGGCAACTGAACCAGTGGGGCGGCCAGCCGCTGCCGCTGGCGTCTTCGGTGTGGCATGCGGGCGTGCTGCACGTGCGCCTGTCCGGCGCGGGCGCCGCGGTGCGCGCGGCCTGCGCCCGGCTCGGCGGCGAGCGTGTGGACGCGGCACCCGCGGCCGCGCTGTGGCAATCGCTGCGCGAGCAGACCCACCCGTTCTTCGCCCCCGCGCACGCCGGCCGCGCGCTGTGGCGGCTGGCGGTGCCCACCGTGGCCGCGCCGCTGGCGCTGCCGGGCGAGCAGCTGGTCGAATGGGGCGGCGGCCAGCGCTGGTGGCTGCCCGAAGAGGGCTCGCCCAAGGCCGACGCCGAAAGCGTGCGCGCGGTGGCGCAGGCCGCCGGCGGCCATGCCACGCTGTTTCGCCATGGCGACAAGTCGATGGGCGTGTTCACGCCGCTGGCGTCGCCGCTGGCCGCGATCCATCGCCGCCTGAAGGAGACCTTCGACCCCGCCGGCATCTTCAATCCGCAGCGCATGTACCCCGGGCTCTGAGCCCGCGGGCCAAGATACTCCAGGCACTACACCCCACATCATGCAAACGACCCTGGCAGATTTTCTCCGCGACACGCCCGAAGGCGAGGAAGCCAAATCCATCGTTGGCAAATGCGTGCATTGCGGCTTCTGCACCGCCACCTGCCCCACCTACCAGCTGCTCGGCGATGAACTGGACGGCCCGCGCGGGCGCATCTACCTGATGAAGCAGGTGCTCGAAGGCCATGCCATCACCGAAAGCACGCGCCTGCACCTGGACCGCTGCCTGACCTGCCGCAACTGCGAATCGACCTGCCCCTCCGGCGTGCGCTACGGACGCCTGGTCGACATCGGCCGGCAACTGGTCGACGACAAGCTCGAGGCCGAAGGCGTGCGGCGTCCCGCCAGCCAGCGCATCGCACGCTGGGTGCTGCGCGAGGGGCTGACGCGGCCGGCGCTGTTCGGCACGGCGCTGCGCCTGGGCCAGATGGTGCGCCCGTTGCTGCCGGGCACGCTGCGCGCCAAGGTGCCGCCGCTGTCGGCCAGCGCCGCGCCTGGCGCGTGGCCGCGCAACACGCATGCGCGCAAGATGCTGTTGCTCGACGGCTGCGTGCAGCCGGCGATGTCGCCCAACATCAATGCCGCCACCGCGCGCGTGTTCGATCGTGTCGGCGTACAACTGGTGGTAGCGCGCGAAGCCGGCTGCTGCGGCGCGATCCGCTTCCACACCGGCGACCACGATGGCGGCCTCGACAATATGCGCCGCAATATCGACGCCTGGTGGCCGCATGTCGAAGCCGGCGCCGAAGCCATCGTGATGACCGCGTCGGGCTGCGGCGCGATGGTCAAGGACTACGGCCACCTGCTGCGCAACGACCCCGCCTATGCCGAGCGCGCGCGCCGCATCTCGGCGCTGACGCGCGACCTGTCCGAGGTCCTGCCGGACTTTGCCGACGACCTGCACGCCGCCGCCGGCGCGGTGCCGCGCGACGGGCGGCGCGTGGCCTACCACCCGCCGTGCACGCTGCAGCACGGCCAGCAGATCCGCGGCAAAGTCGAGGCGCTCTTGACCGGCCTCGGCGTGGAAGTCAAACTCTGCGCTGACAGCCACCTGTGCTGCGGCTCGGCGGGCACTTACTCGGTGCTGCAGCCGGAACTGTCCCAGCGCCTGCGCGACGACAAGCTCGCCAAACTGCAGGCGACGCAGCCCGAAGCCATCGTCTCGGCCAATATCGGATGCATCTCGCACCTGCAGGGCGGCACCGATACGCCGGTCATGCACTGGATCGAACTGGTCGACCGGATGCTGGGATAAGTTCCCGACCGGAGCAAGGCCCTGTGGTTGTCTCCCCTCTCCCGCTTGCGGGAGAGGGGCAATGCACAACCACGACCGCCCCCATGCTCCAGACCTTTGCCATCCTGTTGGTTTTCCAGTCCGTCGGCGAGGTGATCAGCTACGCGCTGACCCTGCCCGTGCCCGGCCCCGTGCTCGGCATGATCCTGCTGTTCGGCTGGCTCGTCTTCGACGACCGGCTGCTGCCCGTGATCCAGGGCACCACCACCGAGCTGCTCAAGCATCTGTCGCTTCTGTTCGTGCCCGCCGGCGTCGGCATCATGGTCCACGCCAACCGCATCGAGGGCGAGTGGATGCCGATCCTGGTCGCGCTGGTGGTATCAACGTGGCTGGCCATCGCCACCACCGCCGTGGTCACGCGCATGCTGATGCGCAAGCGTTCCGGCACGCCCGACGCGCCGCCTGCCGACGCCAAGGGGGAACAGGCATGATGACGCCGCGCCTGAACGAGATCTGGGTCTACCTTGCCGCCAGCCCGCTGGTGGGCCTGACCGCGACGCTGCTGGCCTATGTATTCGCCTTCCGCATCTACGAGAAATCGCGCTTCTCGCCGCTGGCCAACCCGGTGATGATCGCGGTGGCGCTGCTGGTCACGGTGCTGACCGTCACCGGCACGCCCTACAAGACCTACTTCGATGGCGCGCAGTTCGTGCACTTCCTGCTGGGACCGGCGACGGTGGCGCTGGCGGTGCCGCTGTACCTGCAGCTGCCCAAGCTGCGCACCCATGTGTTCCCGCTGCTGGCGGGACTGGTGGCGGGCTCGGTGGTGGCGGTGGTGGCGGCGGTGGGCATTGCCTGGCTGCTCGGCGCCTCCCCCGAAACGGTACGCTCGCTCGCGCCCAAGTCGGTGACGATCCCGATCGCCATGGGCGTGGCCGAGAAGATCGGCGGGCTGCCGTCGCTGACAGCGGTGCTGGTGATGGGCACCGGCATCATCGGCGCGGTCAGCGCGACCATGCTGCTGAACCTGCTGCGCATCCGCGACTACAGCGTGCGCGGCTTCGCCACCGGCGTGGCGGCGCACGGCATCGGCACCGCGCGCGCGTTCCAGGTCAACCAGGAAGCCGGCGCCTTCGCCGCGCTCGGCATGGGCCTGAACGGCGTGCTGACCGCGATCCTGGTGCCGGTGATGGCGGCGTGGATGCCGCACTGAACTCCCCCACTGCCATCCTCCTGACAGCACGCTGTCAGCAGCCCCCGCGCATGATGCGAGCTCCTCACTCCCCTACCTCTGGAACCCAGGAGCCCATCATGAGCCAACGTCTGATCAACTGGCTGGAAATCCCCGTCGTCGACATGCCCCGCGCCATCGGCTTCTACGAGCAGGTCTTCGAGGTCCGGCTGCGCCGCGAAACCATGAGCCAGGTCGACATGGCCGTGTTCCCGCATCCCGATCCCGGCGGCACGCTGGTCGCCGGCGAAGGCTACCGGCCCAGCAACTACTACGGCACAGTGCCATACCTGCACGCGCCGGAACTCGACGCGCTGCTGGCACGCGCCGCGCGCGCCGGCGGCAAGACCGTGTTCGGGCCGCTGCGCCTGCCGGGCGAGATCGGCCGCATCGCGCATATCACCGACAGCGAGGGCAACCGCATCGGCCTGCACGAGCCGGTGGCCGGATGACCGCCATGGATCCCGCTGACCGATGAGCCGCCGCGCCGATCGCCTGTTCCAGATCGTGCAGGTGCTGCGCGGCCGCCGCCTGACCACGGCGGCGCTGCTGGCGCAGCGGCTCGGGGTCTCGGAACGCACCGTCTACCGTGATATCCAGGCGCTGTCGCTGTCGGGCGTGCCGGTCGAAGGCGAGGCCGGCATCGGCTACCGGCTGCGCGCCGACTTCGACGTCCCGCCGCTGATGTTCACCGCCATGGAAGTGGAAGCGCTGGTCGCCGGCCTGCGGCTGCTGAAGGCCTGGGGCGGCGGCGCGCTCGCCGCCGCGGCCGATCCCGCGCTGGAGAAGCTGATGGCGGCGCTGCCGCCGCCGCGCCGCCTGGCGGCGCAGCAAAGCCGCGTGTTCGCGCCGGAGTACGTCAACCAGGCGCATGTGCGCGAGGCCTTCGACGTGGTGCATGGCGCGCTGGGCGCGCACAAGCTGCTGCAGCTCGACTACTGCGACGTGCAGCAGCGCATCACCGAACGCGTGGTGATGCCGCTGGGGCTGTTCTTCTGGGGCAATGCCTGGCTGCTGGCGACGTGGTGCACCACGCGCGAGGACTACCGCAGCTTCCGGCTCGACCGCTGCCGCGCCATCCGCATGCTCGACGACCATTTCCACGAAACCCCGGAACGCTCGCTCAACGGCTTCCTGCGCGCGGTGCGCGCCGTGCCAGCGAGCAGCAGCTGAGGCTCAGGCGGCGGGGTCGGACAGCAGCCGCTCGATATCGGCGCGCAGCTCTTCCGGCTTGGTGGTCGGCGCATAGCGCTTGAACACGGTGCCGTCGCGGCGCAGCAGGAACTTGGTGAAATTCCACTTGATGCCCTGGGTACCGAGCACGCCACGCTTTTCGGTGGTCAGCCACTGGTACAGCGGATGGGCGTTGGGGCCGTTGACGTCGATCTTGGCGAACATGGGGAAGCGCACCGCAAAGCGCGTCTCGCAGAACTGGCCGATCTGCTGCGCATCGCCCGGCTCCTGCTTGCCGAACTGGTTGCATGGAAAGCCCAGCACCTCCAGGCCGCGCCCGTGGTACTCGTCATAGAGCTTCTGCAGGCCCTCGTACTGCGGGGTAAAGCCGCATTCGCTGGCGGTATTGACCACCAGCATCACCTTGCCCTGGAACTGCGACAGCGGCACCGGCTGGCCGGCGAGCGAGTTGGCTTCGAACTGGTAGACATTGCTCATGGCAGACTCCTGTAGATAGCCAAGCATAGCGCCATGCGGGTCAATGTGCAGCCCTCAGATGACGTTGAGATGCTCGGTGCCGGCACCCAGGTCCGAGTCCTTCGCATGGGTGCTGTGCAGCTTGATCATCAGGCGCAGGTCGTTGAGCGAGTCGGCATTGCGCAGCGCGTCCTCGTAGGTGATCTTGCCCTGCTCGTACAGGTCGAACAACGCCTGGTCGAACGAGATCATGCCCTGCTCGCGCGACTTCTTGATGACTTCCTTGAGCTCGTGGATCTCGCCCTTGAAGATCAGATCGGCCACCAGCGGCGTGCCGATCATGATCTCCACCGCCGGCACCCGGCCCTTGCGGCCGGCGCGCGGCAGCAGGCGCTGCGAGATCATCGCCTTCAGGTTCAGCGACAGGTCGATCAGCAGTTGCTGGCGCTTTTCCTCGGGGAAGAAGTTGACCACGCGGTCGATCGCCTGGTTGGCGTTGTTGGCGTGCAGCGTGGCCAGGCACAGGTGGCCGGTCTCGGCGTACTGCATCGCGTACTCCATGGTCTCGCGATCGCGGATCTCGCCGATCAGGATCACGTCGGGGGCCTGGCGCAGCGTGTTCTTCAGCGCCACGTGCCACGACTCGGTATCGATGCCGACCTCACGCTGCGTGACGATGCAGTTCTGGTGCGCGTGCACGTACTCGATCGGATCCTCGATGGTGATGATGTGGCCGTAGGAGTGCGCGTTGCGGTGGTCCAGCATCGCCGCCAGCGTGGTCGACTTGCCCGAGCCGGTTGCACCGGTGACGATCACCAGCCCGCGCTTGGCCATGACCACGTCATGCAGCGTCTGCGGCAGGTCCAGGTCGGCCACCGACGGGATGCGCGTATTGATGGTACGCACCACCATGCCGGCCTTGCCCTGCTGGATAAAGGCCGAGACGCGGAAGCGCCCGGCCTTGGGCACGCTGATGGCAAAGTTGCATTCGCGGCTGGTGTCGAAGTCCTGCACCTGGCGCTCGTTCATCACCGAGCGCACCAGCCCCAGCGCCTGGGTCGGGTTCAGCGGCTGCTGCGACACCGGCGTGATCTTGCCGTCGACCTTGATCGCCGGCGGGAAGTCCGAAGTGATGAACAGGTCCGAGCCGCGGTTGCTGACCATCAGCTCGAGCAGGTCGTTGATGTACTTGGCGGCGGATTCGCGGTCGAGCATGGCGGTGTCTTGCTGGAGGAAGGGCGCAGGCGGGCCTCAGCCCATGAACGCGTCCGGGTTCTTGGCAATCGCGCGCGCGTCGTTGTAGCTGATGACGCTGCGCTTGATCAGGTCCGACAGGCACTGGTCCAGCGTCTGCATGCCCAGCCCGCTGCTGGTCTGCATCATCGAGTACATCTGCGCGATCTTGTTCTCGCGGATCAGGTGGCGGATCGCGGGCGTGGCGATCATGATCTCGTGCGCGGCGGTGCGGCCGTTGCCGTCGCGGGTCTTCAGCAGCGTCTGCGAGATCACCGCCTCGAGCGATTCCGACAGCATGGTGCGCACCATGTCCTTCTCTTCGGGCGGAAACACGTCGACCACGCGGTCGATGGTCTTGGCCGCCGAGCTGGTGTGCAGCGTACCGAAGACCAGGTGGCCGGTTTCGGCCGCGGTCAGCGCCAGGCGGATGGTCTCCAGGTCGCGCAGTTCGCCCACCAGGATCACGTCCGGGTCTTCGCGCAGCGCCGAGCGCAGCGCGTTGGCAAACGAATGCGTATGCGGCCCCAGCTCGCGCTGGTTGATAAGACTCTTCTTGGAGCTGTGCACGAATTCGATCGGGTCCTCCACCGTGAGGATGTGGCCCATGTCGTTTTCATTGCGATGGTCTACCATCGCCGCCAGCGTGGTGGACTTGCCCGAGCCGGTCGGGCCCGTCACCAGCACCAGCCCGCGCGGCTTCATGCACAGGTCGGCAAACACCGCCGGCGCGCGCAGCTCTTCCAGCGTCAGCACCTTGGACGGAATGGTACGGAACACCGCGGCGGCGCCGCGCTGGGTGTTATAGGCATTGACGCGGAAGCGCGACAGGCCCGCGATCTCGAACGAGAAATCGATTTCGAGGCGTTCCTCGTAGGCCTTGCGCTGGGTGTCGCTCATGATGTCGTACACCATGGCGTGGACATCCTTGTGCGTCATCGAGGCGACGTTGATGCGCCGCATGTCGCCGTGGATCCGCACCATCGGCGGCATGTCCGCGGACAGATGAAGATCGGACGCCTTGTTCTTGACGGCGAAAGCCAATAGCTGCGCGATGTCCATCTATAATGACCCCACCCTGATTTGTTATCGGTACTTGACGTACCTTATATATATGTTCGCCGGATTATGTCTGTGATTGCCGCCAACTTGCAAGCCGTGCGCCAGGGCATTGCGGCGGCAGCACAACAGGCCGGCAGGCAACCCGCGGACATCGCCCTGCTGGCCGTTTCCAAGACCGTTTCCCCCGACCGCATAAGGGCCGCATACGCCGCCGGACAGCGCGAATTCGGCGAGAACTACGTCCAGGAAGGCATCGACAAGATCGCCGCGCTGGCCGACCTGCGCGATCACCTGCAATGGCATTTCATCGGCCCGTTGCAAAGCAACAAGACGCGGCCGGTGGCGGAACATTTCGACTGGGTCCACACCATCGACCGGCTCAAAATCGCCGAGCGGCTGTCGGCCCAGCGTCCGGCCGGCATGCCGGCGCTGCAGGTCTGCATCCAGGTCAATATCAGCGGCGAAGCCAGCAAGAGCGGCGTCGCCCCGGCCGAGGTGCCCGCGCTGGCGCATGCGGTCGCGGCCCTGCCCGGCCTGCAACTGCGCGGGCTGATGGCGATTCCCGAACCCGCCCACGATCCCGCCGCGCAACGCCGCCCGTTCGCCGCCATGCGCGCCATGCTGCAGGCGCTGCGCGCCGACGGCTTGCAGCTCGACACGCTGTCGATGGGCATGTCGGGCGACATGGAGGCCGCCATCGCCGAGGGCGCCACCCTGGTGCGGATCGGCACCGCCATCTTCGGTGCGCGCGGCTGACGTCCGCGCCCCGACCGGAATCTTTCAGACCCCAGAGACCTTCATGCTCGACACCCTCACCTTCGGTTTTCTTGGCGGCGGCAACATGGCTTCCGCACTGATCGGCGGCCTGATCGCGCGCGGCGTGCCCGCCGGCGCGATCCGCGTGGTCGACCCGTTCCCGGAAGCGCAGCAGCGCCTGGCGCGCGACCTTGGCGTACATGCGGCCGGGGCGCCGGACGCCGCCTTCGGCGCCAGCGATGTGCTGGTGCTGGCGGTCAAGCCGCAGCAGTTCCGCGACGCCGCGGCGCAGCTGCTGCCGCACCTGCCGGCCGATGGCCCGGGCAACCTGGTGATCAGCGTGGCCGCCGGCATCCGGCTGCAGGACATGCAGCGCTGGCTGGGCGGACGCACCCGCGTGGTGCGCGCGATGCCGAATACGCCGGCGCTGTCGGGCATGGGCATGACGGGACTGGCCGCACCGGCCGCGCTGTCGGCCGAGGACCGCGCGATTGCCAGCGCCGTGGCCGAGGCCGTCGGCAAGTGCGTGTGGGTCGATGGCGATGACCAGATCGACGCCGTCACCGCGATTTCCGGCAGCGGCCCGGCCTATGTGTTCTATTTCATCGAGGCCATGCAGCGCGCGGCCACCGAGCTGGGGCTGAGCGCCGAGCAGGGCCGCGAACTCGCGGTGGAAACCTTCCGCGGCGCGGCCACGCTGGCGGGACAGTCGCCCGAACCGGTGGCGACGCTGCGCGAGCGCGTGACGTCGAAGGGTGGCACCACCTACGCGGCGCTGACCTCGATGGAGGCCTCCGGCATCGCCGATGCCTTCGTGCGCGCGATGCACGCGGCCGCGGCGCGCGGCAAGGAGATGGGGGCGGAGTTCGGGAAGGATTGAAGTACTGCAACGCCAGCAGCAAGCTCCCCTCTCCCATTAATGGGAGAGGGGAGCAAACCCTCAGTCAGCGTAGCAATCACCGATAGCAATCACCGCACCGCATACGCCAGCGCCGTCCCCGCAAACACGCAAGCCCCCAGCCAGTTGTTGTGCCGGAATGCCGCAAAGCACCGCATCCGGTCGCGCTCGCGGATCAGCGTGT
This sequence comes from Cupriavidus nantongensis, assembly GCF_041726985.1. Taxonomy (GTDB): domain Bacteria; phylum Pseudomonadota; class Gammaproteobacteria; order Burkholderiales; family Burkholderiaceae; genus Cupriavidus; species Cupriavidus nantongensis_A. The sequence goes on from NZ_CP168303.1 coordinate 2,810,954, forward strand.
AGTGGTAGCCGGCACAGCCGATCGCGGCAACCAGCCCCACCCAGTACGGCCAGCCCAGGCCGAGCAGCGCGCCCGCCCAGGCCATCAGCGCAAAGAACGCGGCGTAGCACAGCATGATCGCCGCCACGTCGAAGCGCCCGAAGGTGATGGCCGAGGTCTTCATGCCGATCAGCAGGTCGTCGTCGCGATCGACCATGGCATAGGCGGTGTCATACGCCACCGCCCAGAACACATTGGCCAGCAGCATCAGCCACGCCACCGGCGGCACCTGGTCCTGAATCGCGGCGAACGCCATCGGGATGCCGAAGCCGAACGCGATTCCCAGGTAAGCCTGCGGAATCGCAAAGAAGCGCTTGAAGAACGGGTACGTGCCCGCCACCACCGCCGCCACGACCGCCAGCCACTTGGTCAGCGCGTTCAGCGGCAACACCAGCATGAAGGCCACCAGCGCCAGCACGGCGGCCACCGCCAGCGCTTCCCACGCGGCGATCTTGCCGGCGGTCAGCGGACGCTCGCGGGTGCGCTTGACGTGCTTGTCGAAATCGCGGTCGGCCCAGTCATTGATGGCACACCCGGCCGAGCGCATCAGGAAGGTACCCGCGACGAAGATCCAGAACAGGCCCCAGCGCGGCGGCCCGTCCGCCGCCATCCACATGGCCCACAGCGTCGGCCACAGCAGCAGCAGCGTGCCGATGGGCTTGTCGATGCGCACCAGGCGCGCGTAGAGGGCAAGGCGTTCAAGCATGGGGGTCGGGGGCAACGGCGAGAGGGTCTGCACGGCGTGGATCCGGGGCGGGCGATTCAATGAAAACGCGCCGCAGCCCGGACGGCTGCGACGCGCAGTGCCGGCCGCCGCGGGCGCGGCAGCCAGGAGAGCGGGCCAGCCTCAGGCCAGCATCGAGCGCAGCATCCACGCGGTCTTTTCATGCGTCTGCATGCGCTGGGTCAGCAGGTCGGCCGAGGGCTCGTCGCCGGCGGCATCGATCACCGGGAAGATCGAGCGCGCGGTGCGTACCACGGCTTCCTGGCCTTCGACCAGCTTGCGGATCATGTCGGTGGCCTCGGGCACGCCCTCTTCCTCGGCGATCGACGACAGGCGCGCGTACTCCTTGTAGGTACCCGGGGCCGGGTAGCCCAGCGCGCGGATACGCTCGGCGATCGAGTCCACGGCCAGCGCCAGCTCGTTGTACTGGGTCTCGAACATCAGATGCAGCGTATTGAACATCGGACCCGTCACGTTCCAGTGGAAGTTGTGGGTCTTGAGATAAAGGGTATAGGTGTCAGCCAGCAGCTTGGACAGCCCTTCCGCGATCTTCTTGCGGTCCTTGTCGGAAATACCGATATTCACGCTCATCTCGTTCTTCTTTGCCATGGTAGATACGCTCCGTTCAGGTATAGCCACGAGGCGCGCCGCCGGGCTTGCCGATTCGTGGCGAATCGGGGGCCGGGCGGCGCGGTACCCCGCATTATTGCACCGGGCAACGGTCCCGGCCAAACCCCGCGCCGGTTGGCCGTTGCCGGGCAGGCGCTTATTGAAGGTTCAGCGCCCGCTTCACGCCTTCGCCGTAGGCCGGGTCGGCCTTGCTGAAGTGCTCCAGCTGCACGCGCACGATGGCCTCCGGCACGCCCTGCATCGCCGCGGCGATATTGGCGAACAGGCGCTGACGCTGGCCTTCGTCGAACAGGCGGAACAGCGCGCCGGGCTGGCTGTAGTAGTCGGTGTCGACGCGGTGGTCCCAGCGGTCGGCGGCGCCGTCGAGCGCCAGCGGCGGCTCGATCGCGCGCTCGCTGGCGGCGTAGGCGCTTTCGCGGTTGGGCTCGTAGTTGAGCTTGCCGCCCTGGTTGCCGTCCACGCGCATCGCGCCGTCACGGTGGAAGCTGTTGTGGAACGGGCATTTCGGCGCATTGACCGGGATCTGCGCGTGGTTGATGCCCAGCCGGTAGCGCTGCGTGTCGCCATACGAGAACAGCCGCCCCTGCAGCATCTTGTCGGGCGAGAAGCCGATGCCGGGCACGATATTGGCCGGGTTCATCGCCACCTGCTCGACCTCGGCAAAATAGTTGTCCGGGTTGCGGTTGAGCTCGACCACGCCCACGTCGATCAGCGGGTAGTCCTTGTGCGGCCAAACCTTGGTCAGGTCGAATGGGTTGATGTGATATTTGGCCGCCTCGGCCTCCGGCATGACCTGCACGCGCAGGTCCCAGCGCGGGAAGTTGCCGCGCTCGATATTGTCGAACAGGTCGCGCTGGGCGCTCTCGCGGTCGTTGGCCACCACTTTGGCGGCTTCCTCATTGGTCCAGTTCTCCACGCCCTGCTGCGACTTGAAGTGGAACTTGACGTAGAAGCGCTCGTTATTGGCGTTGATGAACGAATACGTGTGCGAGCCGAAGCCATGCATCTGCCGGTAGTTCTGCGGCAGGCCGCGGTCGCTCATCAGGATGGTGACCTGGTGCAGCGATTCCGGATGGCGCGACCAGAAGTCCCACACCGCGATCGGGTCGCGCAGGTTGGTGCGCGGGTTGCGCTTCTGCGTGTGGATGAAGTCGGGGAACTTGAGCGGGTCGCGCACGAAGAACACCGGCGTGTTGTTGCCGACCAGGTCCCAGTTGCCTTCGTCGGTATAGAACTTGATCGAGAAGCCGCGCACATCGCGCTCGGCATCGGCCGCGCCGCGTTCGCCGGCGACGGTGGAGAAGCGAATGAACAGCGGCGTTTCCTTGCCAATCTCGGCAAACACCGAGGCCTTGGTGTACTTCGTGATGTCGTGGGTGATGCGCAGCGTGCCGTAAGCACCGGAGCCCTTGGCGTGGACGCGGCGCTCGGGGATGACTTCGCGGTCGAAGTGAGCCAGCTTTTCGAGGAACCAGACATCCTGCAGCAGCATCGGGCCGCGCGGGCCGGCGGTCTGCGAGTTCTGGTTATCGGCAACCGGTGCGCCGGCGGCAGTGGTAAGAGTGTCCTTCTTGCTCATCTTTTCCTCTTTGTGGGTGGGCTGCAAGGGAATGCCGCGTCAGTGCGCGGCGGCATAGCAGGCAAGGCAATCGAGCAGGCAGCGCCCCATGCGGAGGGAAAAACGGGGCTGAGTCGGTGTCGTTGTCAGTGACTGGGCGCTGGTGCTCATCATCGGTTCCTGTCTTGCGTCGACGCCATCCGCATCGACAGGAGCCAGTCTACAAATTATCTATTAGGTTGAGAATTTAATTATTTATACCTATGTATTAGGTCAAATCTATCCGGGGTTAGTGAAACTTATGCCAGCGGCAGGTGACCACCCCAAGACAGCGCGGCGAAATATCCGATCAGGGGAGCAGAAATGACAACGGCCGCAGCGGAGTCTCCGCTGCGGCCGTTGCATGGCCAGTCCTTCGAAACGACGCTCAGGCGGCTTCGGCCAGTTCCTTGGCGTCGAGCTTGCGCACGCCGGGCAGGTCGCACGCGGCAACGGCGTTGGCCAGCGCTTCCATCGCCGGCAGGCGGGTGAAGCTCTTGCGCCAGGCCAGCACCACGCGCCGGTCGGGCACCGGGTCGGCAAACGGCACGTACGACAGCATGTCGCCCTTGGCTTTCAGGTCGGGCACCGAGGTGCGCGGCAGCACGGTGATGCCGACTCCGCTGGCCACCATATGGCGGATGGTTTCGAGCGACGAGCCCTCGAAGGTCTTCTGGATGCCGTCGGCCGCCTGCGAAAAGCGCGACAGCTCCGGGCACACGCCCAGCACGTGGTCGCGGAAGCAGTGGCCACTGCCCAGCAGCAGCATGGTCTGCTGCTTCAGTTCCTCCGGGTCGACCGCATGCGCCTGCGCCAGCTGGTGGCCGCGCGGCACGGCCACGACAAAGGGTTCGTCATAGAGCGGGCGCACCGTCAGGCCGGAATCGGGGAACGGCTCGGCCATCACCGCGCAATCGATCTCGCCCTGCTTGAGCAGCTCGATCAGCTTGTGGGTGTAGTTCTCCTGCAGCATCAGCGGCATCTGCGGGACGGTGTCGATCATCTGCTTGACCAGTGACGGCAGCAGGTACGGCCCGATGGTGTAGATCACGCCCACGCGCAGCGGCCCCGCCAGGGGATCCTTGCCCTGCTTGGCGATCTCGCGGATGGCCATGGTCTGCTCCAGCACACGCTGGGCCTGCGCCACGATCTGCTCGCCGACCGACGTCACCGACACCTCGGAGGTGCCGCGCTCGAAGATCTGGACGTTGAGTTCGTCTTCCAGCTTCTTGATGGCGACCGACAGCGTCGGTTGCGACACGAAGCAGGCTTCGGCGGCCCGGCCGAAATGGCGCTCGCGCGCCACGGCGACGATGTACTTGAGTTCGGTGAGCGTCATGACTTATCAAATCCGGATTGGCGATAGATTTTACCTTCGATTGTCGGATCTGTCAGAGTGCCAGTCCGCGCGCGCTTTATTGGCCACTTCCGTAAGACCTCAGCGATTCCCCTTCAATCCTGTCATTCCCGCGAAGGCGGGAATCCAGCGTCTTTGAAAGTCACTAGGTTCCCGCCTTCGCGGGAACGACAAGCGGGAAACTCACGCCTTCAGGTAGTGCTCGCGTCCACCCAGCCAGCGCAACAGGTGCGCTTCGACCGCTTCCGGATAGTGCTCCAGCATCAGCTCGGCCGCCGCCTGGGCGTACTCCACCAGCCAGGCATCGGTCTGCAGGTCGGCAAAGCGCAACATCGCTTCGCCGGACTGGCGCGCGCCGAGGAATTCGCCCGGGCCGCGGATCTCCAGGTCGCGCCGCGCGATCTCGAAGCCGTCGGTGGTCTCGCGCATGGTCGCCAGGCGCTCGCGGGCGGTGGGCGACAGCGGCGCCTGGTACATCAGCAGGCAGACCGACTCGGCGCTGCCGCGCCCGACCCGGCCGCGCAACTGGTGCAGCTGCGCCAGGCCGAAGCGCTCGGCATGCTCGATCACCATCAGCGAGGCATTGGGCACATCGACGCCCACCTCGATCACGGTGGTGGCCACCAGCACCTGCAGCCGGTTGGCGCTGAAGTCATCCATCACCGCGGCTTTCTCCGCCGGCGGCAGGCGGCCGTGCACCAGGCCCACGCGCAGGTCGGGCAGCGCGGCCACAAGGGTCTCATAGGTCTCGACCGCGGTCTGCAGCTGCAGCGCCTCGCTTTCCTCGATCAGCGGGCACACCCAGTAGACCTGGCGGCCTTCGGCCGCGGCGTGGTGGATGCGCCCGATTACCTCGTCGCGGCGCTCGTCGTTGACCAGGCGCGTGACGATGGGCGTGCGCCCCGGCGGCAGTTCATCGATCACCGAGACGTCGAGGTCGGCGTAGTAGGTCATGGCCAGCGTGCGCGGGATCGGCGTGGCCGACATCATCAACTGGTGCGGCACGGTTTCGGCCGCGCTGATGGCAGCAGGCGCCTCGGCCGCGCCGGCCTTGCCGCGCAGCGCCAGGCGCTGCGCCACGCCGAAGCGGTGCTGCTCGTCGACCACCGACAGCCCCAACTTTGCAAAACGCACGGTGTCCTGGATCAGCGCATGGGTGCCGATCACCAGCTGCGCCTCCCCCGATTCCACACGCGCCACCGCGGCGCGCTTGTCGCGCGCTTTCTGGCTGCCGGCCAGCCACGCCACCGGCACGCCCAGCGGCTCCAGCCACGCCGACAGCTTGCGGAAATGCTGCTCGGCCAGGATCTCGGTCGGCGCCATCAGCGCCGCCTGGAAACCGGCATCGATAGCCTGGCACGCGGCCAGCGCGGCGACGATGGTCTTGCCACTGCCGACGTCGCCCTGCAGCAGCCGGTGCATCGGGTGCGGCAGGCTCATGTCGGCGGCGATTTCGCCGACCACGCGCTGCTGCGCGCCGGTCAGCCGGAACGGCAAGGCCGCCAGGAAGCGCGTCAGCAGCCCGCCGTCGCGGCGCGGCATGGTCGGCGCGGTCTTGTCGCGGCGCGCCGCGTGCGCGCGCCGCAGCGAGATCTGCTGCGCCAGCAATTCGTCGAACTTGACGCGCTGCCAGGCCGGGTGCGAGCGGTCGGCCAGCGCGGCCTCGCTTTCCTGCGGCGGCGGCGCGTGCAGCAGCCGCAGGCAGTCGGCCAGCGGACGCAGCTGCAGGCGCGCCAGCGGCCCCTTCAGCACCGGCTGCGGCAGCGTCTCGGGCAGGGGCGTGCGCGCCAGCGCGCCGCCGATGGCCTTGCGCAAATAGGCCTGCGGGATGCCGGCGGTGGACGGGTACACCGGCGTCAGGCGGTCCGGCAGCGCCTCGCCGGCCAGCACCGGCCGCACCGTCGGATGGACCATCTCGGCGCCGAAGAAGCCGCCGCGCACCTCGCCGCGCACGCGCAGGCGCACGCCTTCGGCCATCTGCTTGGTCTGGCTGCCGTAGAAGTTCAGGAAGCGCAGGGTCAGTTCGCCGCTGTCGTCGGCAAGCTTCACCACCAGCTGGCGGCGTGGCCGGAACGTGACCTCGTTGGAGACGACTTCGCCTTCCACCTGCGCTGGCAGCCCCAGCCCGGCACGGTGGATGGCCTCGGCGATCGGCATCACCGTGGTCTCGTCCTCGTAGCGCATCGGCAGGTGCAGCACCAGGTCGACCGGGCGGCGCAGGCCCAGCTTGGCCAGGCGGGCGGCAGCGGTGGATGCGCCCGAGCCCGCGGCCTTGCCCTTGGCCGAGCCGGCCTTGCCGCGCGCGGGCGCCGCCGCGTCATTGGCGTCGGCAGGATCCTGGATCGGTTCGGCGGCGGTTCCTGGCATCGGTGGAAAAGTTGGCAGCGGTCGCTGCGGGCTTCTGGACTGGCTGGCGCGGCGCCGGCGAATGGCCGGTATCACGCCCGGCGCGGCGGCAAGCGCGCCCGTGGCCTTACAATATCGGATTCGCCGATTGTACCCATGCCGGCTGCCAAACCGGGCAGCGGAGTGACGCGCCATGCCCGGCGCCCTCCTCCGCCACAGCCTGCAGACCGCGCAGACCACCCCCCACGATGTTGACGCTTTCCGATTTCGACTTTCCGCTGCCGCCCGAACTGATCGCCCAGAGCGCGCTGCCCGACCGCAGCGCCAGCCGGCTGCTGGTGGTGGAGCGGCTCGCCCCCGGCGACACCGCCGACGCGGTGCGCATGGCCGACCGCGCCTTCAGCGACATCGTTGACTACCTGCGTCCGGACGACCTGCTGGTGTTCAACGACACCCGCGTGATCAAGGCCCGCTTCTTCGGCCACAAGCCCAGCGGCGGCAAGGTCGAGGTGCTGGTGGAGCGCGTGCTCGACACCCATACCGTGCTGGCCCAGGTGCGCGCGTCCAAGACACCGGCCGAAGGCAGCGCCCTGCACCTGGCCGACGATGCCTTTGCCGTGACCGTGGGCCCGCGCGTGGACCAGTTCTTTACGCTGCGCTTCCCCGAGCCGGCGCTGGACCTGATCGAGCGCTACGGCCGCCTGCCGCTGCCTCCCTATATCACGCACGACCCCGACGCCTACGACGAGACCCGCTACCAGACCGTCTACGCGCGCAGCCCCGGCGCGGTCGCGGCGCCCACCGCGGGCCTGCATTTCGACGACGCGCTGTTCGCCCGGCTCGATGCCGCGGGCGTGCGCCGCGCCTTCCTGACGCTGCACGTCGGCGCCGGCACCTTCCAGCCGGTGCGCACCGAGAACCTGGCCGAGCACAAGATGCATTCGGAGTGGTACGCGATCTCCGAAGACCTGGCGCAAGCCGTGCGCGACACCCGCGCGCGCGGCGGCCGCGTGATCGCGGTCGGCACCACCTCGCTGCGCGCGCTGGAGTCGGCCGCGCAGCCCGACGGCACGCTGGCCGCCAGCAGCGGCGACACGGACATCTTCATCACGCCCGGCTACCGCTTCCGCCTGGTCGACGCGCTGATCACCAACTTCCACCTGCCCAAGTCGACGCTGCTGATGCTGGTGTCGGCGCTGGCCGGGGTGCAAGCCATCCGCGCCGCCTACCGCCATGCGGTCGAGCAGCGCTACCGTTTCTTCAGCTACGGGGACGCCATGCTGCTGACCCGGCAGCCGGACGCCGCCGCCGCCTGATTTCAGACTATTCGACATGCTCAACTTCGAACTCATCACCACCGATGGCAACGCCCGCCGCGGCCGTGTCACGCTGAACCACGGCGTGGTCGAAACGCCGATCTTCATGCCGGTGGGTACCTATGGCTCGGTCAAGGCGATGTCGCCGCTGGAACTGAACGAGATCGGCGCGCAGATCATCCTGGGCAACACCTTCCATCTGTGGCTGCGCCCGGGGCTGGAGGTGGTCAATGCCCATGACGGCCTGCACCGCTTTATCGGCTGGGACAAGCCGATCCTGACCGACTCCGGCGGCTTCCAGGTGTTTTCGCTCGGCGATCTGCGCAAGATCACCGAAGATGGCGTCACCTTTGCCTCGCCGGTCAACGGCGACAAGCTCTTCCTGTCGCCCGAGATCTCGATGCAGATCCAGCGCACGCTGAATTCCGACATCGTCATGCAGTTCGACGAATGCACGCCGTACGAGATCGACGGCCGTCCCGCCACGCACGAGGAGGCCGCCAAGTCGATGCGCATGAGCCTGCGCTGGGCGAAGCGCTCGCGCGATGAGTTCGAGCGGCTGGCCAATCCCAACGCGCTGTTCGGCATCGTCCAGGGCGGCATGTACGAAGACCTGCGCGACGAGTCGCTGGCGGGGCTGTCCGAGCTGGACTTCCATGGTTTTGCCATCGGCGGGCTGTCGGTGGGCGAGCCCAAGGAAGACATGATGCGCGTGCTGGAACACGTGGCGCCGCGCCTGCCGGCCAACAAGCCGCACTACCTGATGGGCGTGGGCACGCCAGAGGACCTGGTCGCCGGCGTCGCCGCCGGGGTCGACATGTTCGACTGCGTGATGCCGACCCGCAACGCGCGCAATGGCTGGCTCTTTACCCGCTACGGCGACGTCAAGATCAAGAACGCCGCGCACCGCAACGACCCGCGCCCGCTCGACGAGAGCTGCGCCTGCTACACCTGCCGCAATTTCTCGCGCGCCTACCTGCACCACCTGCACCGCGTCGGCGAGATCCTGGGCGCGCGCCTGAACACCATCCACAACCTGCACTACTACCTGCAGCTGATGCGCGAGGTGCGCGAGGCGATCGAGCAGCACCGCTTTGCCGACTTCCGCCGCCAGTTCGCCGCCGACCGCGCCCGCGGCACGCAGTGACGGCGCTGCCGGTCCGAGAACTTTGGCGGCCATGCAGGTCGAATAGCGGGGTCATTTCCACCGTCATTCCCGCGCAGGCGGGAATCCAGCGTCTTTTGAAGTCACTGGGTTCCCGCCTGCGCGGGAACGACATGCAAGCTGTGAGTCGCCCCGGCATCACCCCGAACAAACCCGTATTCCGCCCTAGAATGCCAAGGGCGGGCTGAATGCGAATGGTAGAATGTTCGATTAATTGACTGACTTTTGTGACGGAGAATCAACGTGCTGATTTCTAACGCATTTGCCCAGACCGCCGGTGCCGGCGGCGCGGCTGGCGGCCTGATGAGCTTCCTGCCCATCATCCTGATGTTTGGTGTGCTGTGGTTCATCATGATCCGCCCGCAGATGAAGCGCCAGAAGGAAGCCAAGGCAATGCTCGAAGCGCTGGCCAAGAACGACGAAGTCGTCACCGCCGGCGGCATCCTGGGCCGCGTGACCAAGGTCACCGACCAGTACGTCAGCCTGGAAATCGCCGAAGGCACCGAGATCACGGTGCAGAAGAATGCCGTGACGACGGTGCTGCCCAAGGGCTCGCTGAAGGCGCTCTGATCCCCGGATCGCGCGCGCGACTCCCGCCTTTGTCTTTTCCGGCATGCCCGTTCGCGCATGCCCCGGCAGCCGCCTGATCCAGCCCGACGAAGCCCTGGCGGCTTCGATCCGCGGCTGCCAGGCGGCTGTTTGCCAAACCGGTTCGGCCCCGCCGACGTGGCGCGCCACGCCTGCACCGGCCCCGCCAACCGCTGAATGACTGGCCCGAGATGAATCGTTATCCGCTTTGGAAATACCTCGTGATCCTGGTGGCCCTGGCCATCGGCATCCTCTACACCTTGCCGAACTTCTTCGGCGAGGCGCCTGCCGTGCAGGTGTCCTCGGGCAAGGCCACGGTCAAGGTCGACCTGTCGATGCAGAAGCAGGTTGAAGAAGTCCTGGCGCAGAACCAGCTGCAGCCCGACGGCGTCTTCTTCGATATTTCCGGCCAGTCGGGCTCGGTCAAGGCGCGCTTCCGCACCACCGACGAGCAGCTCAGGGCCAAGGACGTGCTGTCGCGCGCGCTGAACCCGGACGCGTCCGACCCCGCCTACGTGGTCGCGCTGAACCTGCTGTCGGGCTCGCCGCGCTGGCTGACCTCGCTGCACGCGCTGCCGATGTATCTGGGCCTGGACCTGCGCGGCGGCGTGCACTTCCTGCTGCAGGTCGACATGAAGGGCGCGGTCGACAAGAAGCTCGACAGCCTGGCCGGCGACGCGCGCACGCTGCTGCGCGACAAGAACATCCGCCACGGCGGCATCGACCGCGACGGTGAGCGCCTGACGGTGCGCTTCAACAACGCCGACGACGCCAGCCGCGCGCGTGCGCTGCTGACCGACAACCTGCGCGAAGTGGCCTTCGCCATGGACGGCAACAACATCGTCGGCACCTTCACCGAGGTCGCCCGCCGCGCCGTGCAGGACGCCGCGGTCAAGCAGAACATCACCACCCTGCACAACCGCGTCAACGAACTCGGCGTGGCCGAGCCGGTGATCCAGCAGCAGGGCGCCGACCGCATCGTGGTGCAGCTGCCGGGCGTGCAGGACACCGCCAAGGCCAAGGACATCATCGGCCGCACCGCCACGCTCGAAGCGCGCCTGGTCGACAACGACGCGCCGCGCAGCCCGCGCCCGGGCGACCCGATCCCGTTCGGCAGCGAACTGTTCACGCAGGGCAACGGCGCCCCGGTGGTGCTGAAGAAGCAGGTGATCTTCACCGGCGACCGCATCGAAAGCGCCTCGGCCGGCTTCGACCAGAACCAGCAGCCTTCGGTCAACATCAAGCTCGACGCCCAGGGCGGCCGCGTGCTGCGCGATGTCTCGCGCGAGAACCTGAAGAAGCCGATGGCGATCGTGCTGTTCGAAAAGGGCAAGGGCGAGGTGCTGACGGTGGCGACGATCCAGTCCGAACTGGGCTCGAGCTTCCAGATCACCGGCTCCTACTCCACCGAAGCCGCCAACGACTTGGCCCTGCTGCTGCGCGCCGGCTCGCTGGCCGCGCCGATGGAGATCATCGAAGAGCGCACCATCGGCCCGTCGCTGGGAGCCGACAACATCGAGAAGGGCTTCGATTCGGTCGCCTATGGCTTTGCCGCCATCGGCGTATTCATGATCCTGTACTACATGCTGTTCGGCGTGTTCTCGGTGATCGCGCTGGGCGTGAACCTGCTGCTGCTGATCGCGGTGCTGTCGATGCTGCAGGCCACGCTGACGCTGCCGGGCATCGCCGCGATCGCGCTGGTGCTGGGCATGGCCATCGATTCCAACGTGCTGATCAACGAGCGCATCCGCGAGGAACTGCGCGCCGGCGCGTCGCCGCAGATGGCGATCGCGGTCGGCTTCGAGCGCGCCTGGGCCACCATCCTGGACTCCAACGTGACCACGCTGATCGCCGGCCTGGCGCTGCTGGCGTTCGGCTCGGGCCCGGTGCGCGGCTTTGCCGTGGTGCACTGCCTGGGCATCCTGACCTCGATGTTCTCCGCGGTGTTCTTCAACCGCGGCATGGTCAACCTCTGGTACGGCCGCAAGAAGAAGCTGCAGAGCGTGGCCATCGGCCAGATCTGGAAGCCGGGCAATACCACCGACACGCCGGTCGCCAAGTAAGCGGCCCGCGGCACAACACGTAGTACAGAACAGGATTCAACATGGAATTCTTCCGCATCCGGCGCGACATTCCGTTCATGAAGCACGCGTTGATCTTCAACGTGATCTCCTTCCTGACGTTTGCCGCGGCCGTGTTCTTCCTCTGGCAAAAGGGCCTGCACCTGTCGATCGAATTCACCGGCGGCACGGTGATGGAGGTCAGCTACCAGCAGGCGGCCGACCTGGAAAAGATCCGCGGCCAGGTGGGCAAGCTGGGCTACACCGACGTGCAGGTGCAGAACTTCGGCACCTCGCGCGACGTGATGATCCGCCTGCCGCTGCAAAAGGGCCCTGACGGCAAGCCCGTGACCTCTGCCCAGCAGAGCGAGCAGGTGATGGGCGCGCTGACCGCGGCGGCGCCTGACGTCAAGCTGCAGCGCGTCGAGTTTGTCGGCCCGCAGGTGGGCAAGGAGCTGGCCACCGACGGCCTGCTGGCGCTGCTGTGCGTGGTGGCGGGTATCGTGATCTACCTGTCGTTCCGCTTCGAGTGGAAGTTCGCGGTGGCGGGCATCATCGCCAACCTGCACGACATCGTCATCATCCTGGGCTTCTTCGCCTTCTTCCAGTGGGAATTCTCGCTGTCGGTGCTGGCGGCGATCCTGGCGGTGCTGGGCTACTCGGTCAACGAATCGGTGGTGATCTTCGACCGGATCCGGGAGGCTTTCCGCAAGTACCGCAAGATGACCACGCACGAGGTCATCGACCACGCCATCACCAGCACCATGTCGCGCACCATCATCACCCACGGCTCGACCGAAATGATGGTGCTGTCGATGTTCTTCTTCGGCGGCCCGACGCTGCACTACTTCGCGCTGGCGCTGACGGTGGGCATCCTGTTCGGCATCTACTCGTCGGTGTTCGTCGCGGCGGCGCTGGCGATGTGGCTGGGCGTGAAGCGCGAGGACCTGGTCAAGGGCGAGAAGAAAGGCGAGTCGACCGACCGCAACGACCCCAACTACGGCGCGCAGGCCTGAGCCCTGCCCTGCCGCAAAACAGAACGGCGCCCCGCGGGGCGCCGTTTTTCATGGCCGGGCCGGAAAAAATTCAGGCCGGCATCGAGAAGCGCTCGATCCACGCGGCCAGGCGGTCGGCGGCGAAGCTCTCGCTGCGAGGGGCGGCGCGGCAGACGATGGTGTCGCCGTCGCGCACGAACTTCAACGCGCCGCCGGCCTGCTCCAGCCACAGCAGGCTGGCCAGCCAGGCGGCGTGCTGCGCCGACACCGCGGTGCCCACGGGCTGGGACAGGAACTCGGACAGCGCGGCCGGCTGGGTCCAGACCACCGTATCGCCGTCGCGGCGCACCACCTCGCTGCCGAGCGCGTCGGCAATCACCGCGGCGGCATCGGCGGCGCCCTTGCCGGCATTGGCGCCACGCAACTCGGCCAGGCGGGTGCCGACGGCATGGCCGAAACTGCCGCTGCGCTCGGCTTCGGCGCGCACCAGGTCGGCATAGTCCATGCGCTGCCAGTCAGGATCGGCGTTGCGGGCCCCCGCCAGGTCGACCGCGGCGAGGTAGGTCTCGACCGGCTGGAAATGGCCGGGACCGATCAGGCTCGCGCACAGCGCGTGCAGCATGCCGATGCGGGTCGCCACGGTCTGGGTCTGCAGCACCGCCAGCTTCTCGCGCACCAGCTGGTCGCGCTCCTTGCGCAGACCGGACATTTCCAGCGCCTGCTTGAGCTCCATGCGCAGCGCGGTGATGTCCCACGGCTTCTTGATATAGCGATGGATCTGCCCCTGGTTCACCGCCTCGACGGTCTGGTCGAGTTCCGAATACGCGGTGGTCAGGATGCGCACGATATGCGGATAGCGTTCGCGCGCATAGCGCAGCAGTTCGTTGCCATACTCGCCCGGCATGCGCTGGTCCGAGACCAGCACGGCAAGGCTGTCGGCGTGAGCGTCCAGCAGTGTCTTGCCTTCCTCCACCGAACCGCCAGTCACCACCGGCGCCAGCGCGCCGATGGCCCGCTGGAAATATTTGACGGCAGTCGCCTCGTCATCGACGAACAGAATCGCCGGGGGTGGTGCCTGGGTGGCAATCGGTTCGCTCATCGGTCACTCCTAATCATTCGATTTCTGAAATTTGGAAAGTCCAGCGTCACTGTGGTCCCGGCACCGGGAGCGGAGGCGATCCGGATGCCGCCGCCGAAGGACTGCATGACGCGGTTGCAGAAAATCATGCCGAGGCCACTGCCGCCAGCGCTGGCGTGGGTAGTGACCGGATCGACCAGCAGGCGTCCCATCACCTCTGGCGGGATGCCGGGGCCGTTGTCGCAGATGCGGATTTCCTGGTTGGGCTGGGTTGTCACCACGAAGCGCAGGGACGGCTGGTCCACGTCCGCCAGCGCGCGCAGCGCATTGCTCATGACCGATGACAGCACCAGCGCGACGCAGTTGGGCAGCGTCTGCACCGGGAAATCGCCCTGCATGTCGACGTCGACCCACTGGCGCTGCCCGCCGGTGAACGGATAGGTATCCAGCAGCGACGTCACCAGCGCACCCGCGCTGACCTCGGTGCCGACGTCGGCCGCCGGCGTCTTGCTGGCTCCCGCGCTGTTGCGCACCGACTCCAGGAACGATGACAGCACCGCCAGGCAATACTGCGCGTTGTCGTACATGGCGCCCGCGGCCTGCCCGATCTCGCCCTGCCGCTGCTCGCTGTAGTCGGCCTGGACACGGCTTTCGATGCCGCGCGCGAAGTTGGCAATGGCGGCCAGCGGCGTGTTCAGCTCATGCGCCAGGAAGGCCAGGGTTTCGTCGATCGCCATCAGGCGGTGCTGGCGCAACGCCCGCTCGAGGTGGCGCTCGCCGGCCAGGTGCAGGACCTGGCGCACGTCGCTGACACTCAGCGGCTTTTCCAGGATGCGGAAGACTTCGCCGCTGTTGACGGTCCGCAACAGCATGTCCTTGTCGGCGTAGGCCGTCACCAGGATGCGCACGATCTGCGGATAGGCCTGCGCGACCTCGCGCAGCAGGTCGCCGCCGTCGCGGCCGGGCATGCGGAAATCGGTGACCAGGATCGCGATGCGCCCACCCTCGGCGCGCAGCGTCGCCATCGCCTCGTCGGCGCCGGCGGCAAGCAGGACCTCATACTCGCTGCCGACCGCGCGTGCAAAGTACTTGCGCGCCATGTCCTCGTCATCGACATAGAGGACGACGTTTGGCCGCGCTTGCTGGGCTTCGCTCATGCGAGTTACTCCGCGCGTGGCAGGTCAAAGCTGAACGCGGCCCACTGGCCCAGTTCGCTTTCGGCAAACAGCTGGCCGCCGTGGCGCTCGATCACGGCATAGCTGATCGACAGCCCCAGGCCCAGGCCCTGCCCCACTTCGCGCGTGGTGAAGAAGGGCTCGAACACCCGCGCCAGGTGTTCCGGCGCGATACCCGGGCCGTTGTCGCGCACGGTCACGTGCAACCGGCCTTCGGACCAGCGCACCGTGGTATGGATCGCGGGCGCGGTGGTGCCGGCCTTGCGCATGGCCAGCGCGGCGTTGGAAAACAGGTTGATCAGCACGCCGATGATGGCGGCCTCGTCGCCCAGCACCAGCGTGTCGGCGGGCAGCTCCCGCGTTACCTTGACGCCGCGCAGCTCATGCGCGGTCAGGCGGATCGACGAATCCAGCGCCTTTTCGAACATGAACGGCGTGCCTTCCACCTCCGCCCCCGGCTTGCGGTAGGCGAAGGTCTTCAGGTCCGAGACGATATGCTGGATGCGCTGCATCCCCTGCTTGGCATCCACCAGGCATTCGGTCACCGACTCGCTTTCCTTGGCCTGGGGCTCTTCCATTGCCACTTCGATCGCCATCAGGCAGAAGTTCACCGGATTGTTGACCTCATGCAACAGCCCCGCGGCCAGGGTGCCGATCGCGGCCATTTTTTCCTGCTGCAGCATCTGGCCCTTGATGTCGACCAGCTTGCGGTTGATGACCTCGAGCTCGGCGTTCTTCTCGGCCACCTCGGCCTTGAGGCGGAACAGCATGAAGCGCGCGCGTTCGTTGAAATAGGTGTAGACCGCGCTGGCCGCGGCGGCAAACAACAGGAACAGCGAATTGACGATAAAGGTGCCGAGCGGATCGATGCCGCCGGGGTGGAACAGGCAGGCCAGCACGTACAGCAGGTACGAAAGCACGCCGAACACCAGGTTCTGCCACAGGCCGAACGGCAGCGCGATGCCCGACGCGAAGATGGCCAGGTTCAGCCCGACGTAGTACGGCGAATACACCCCTTCGGTCTGCGAGATCATCCAGGCAATCATGATCTGCGGCAGCAGCAGCCAGGTCAGCGTCAGCCAGGGCGCGAAGCGGCGTCCGGCGGCGCTGTACAGGACCACCACCACTGCGGCGATCAGCAGCGACACCACCACGCGCGCCACCGCAAAAGCAAACTGCTGCTGCGGATACTGTCCGTAGTCGAGGCCCACGCCCAACAGGACCAGCACGATCGCGGTATAGGCGCCGCCGCGGCTGAAGGCCAGGCGAAAGTCGACCAGTTCGGACTGGTAGCCGGCGTAGAGTTGATTGGTGCTCATGGCGTGGCCCGCTAGGACAGCCTCAGTCAATGGTGGCTTCCGCGAAGACGTTGACCCCGGTGCTGTCGACGTAGACGCGGTGCGAATGCGAGTGCTCGGGCAGCAGTTGCGCCATGCCGGCATCGTCGCGGTAGATCAGGTACCACTCGAGCAGGTGCTCCATGCCGAATTTCTCCGGATTGTCGGCATGGACATTGGTCACCAGGATCTGGCCGCCGGAGCGCGAGCGCGAGGCGAAGTACGACAGCAGCCGGGCGCAGACCTTGTCCGACAGGTAGTCGAACAGGCCGGCGCAATAGACCGCGTCGAATTCACGTGCGGCGGCATCGTCCGGGGAGATGCGACGCTTGAGCAGCTCGTGCACCGACTGGTGCACCATCTCGACGGAAAACTTGTTGCCGGCGCTTTGGGCCGAGCGCTCGATCGACTTGCGCGTGTATTCAAGCGTTTCTTCGCTGAAATCGACCAGCTGGAACGACAACAGCTCCGGATTCGGGTATTCGCGCACGAAGCGCTGGATTTCGAAGGCGGGGCCGCAACCGACATTGAGCACCCGGAACGGCCGCCCGGCGGCGCGCGCGCGTTCGGCCTGGCGCGTGAGGAAATCGATCAGCAGGTCGATGCGGTTGCGGTGCGCGGTCGCCACCGCCGCCTTCAGGAAGGCGGTATTGACGATCTGGAAGTAGGTGGTCGGACCTTGCTGCGGATCGCCCAGGATCTGGTTCACCATTTCGTAGTCGCCGGCATAGCCAAGCGGCTTGGTAAAGGTGCGGTAGACAAACGGCGCGCGCAGCAGCAGCGGATGCAGCGCCGACTGCGCGTAGGTGCGGTGCACCGGTGCGATTTCTGCGTCCACGCGCTGGGCCTCGCCCTCGAGCCAGTCCAGGTAGGTCTTGGTCTTGGCCATGATCGGCGTGGCCAGCTCGTAGAAGACGTCCTGGCGCAGCTTGCCTTCGGTCTTGGGCAGCGACTCGGTCAGGTCGACCTGCTCGACCCAGCGCGACACTTCGGACAGGAAGGCGCGCATCTCGTTGACCACGATCTGGTAGTCGCGCCGGATGTTGAAGCGCGTGTCCCAATCCTGCACGAACAGCTCGGCCTCGCGCGCGACCGACTTGGGTTCGTTGTTGAGATCGGACAGTTCGCGCCACTCGTCGATCAGCGTCAGCGACACCACCGCGGTCAGGCCGGTGTTCACCAGGCTCATCACCACCGCCTTGCCGAGATACGCGTTCTTCGCGCCCATGCGGACGCTGAGCTCGCTCAGCACCTCGCTGACCTGCACGATCGAATACGGGTTGTAGATTTCCATCACCAGAGACTTTCTCTGGAGATTGATGATCGTGCCCCGCACCTGCTCGCCCTGCGAGTTGCGGAAACTAACTACCGGATCGATTTGCGTTTTGGAGTACACGGTATAGCGCCAGGGAAAACCGGGAAACGCTGCGGGCCATACAGCCAGGGCAGAACGGCCGGGTACAGCACGAGGGGCGAGGAGGTCGCGGGAATGGCTACCGGTATCGGGTCATGCAGCGAATGCTCATAGTGATGCGCTCTGGCCAGTTGCGGGCATGGCTGCCCCCCGCCGTGGCAGGAGTCGCAATACCCCGGATCATGGTGGATTGCCGCGGGCCATTGTACTGTGCCCGTCGCAACTCGCACAACAAAGTGCCGTGGCGGCCCCCTCGTATGGTGCAATACAACAAAAAGGCCGGCATGAGCCGGCCTTCACTACGGTCTTGCCCGCCGCAGCGGGCCGCGCGCTCAGTCGGCGCGCACGCCTTCCACCTGGATAGCGAGCTTGACCTCGGGCTTGAAGCCCATCTTGACGCCATAGTCCAGCCCGAAATCGGTCCGGTTGAACTGGCCCACGGCGTCGGCGCCGCAAGCTTCGCGCTTGAGCATCGGGTGCTGGATGCACTTGAATTCGCGGATTTCCAGCTTGACCGGCTTGGACACGCCGCGCAGCGTCAGCACGCCGTCGACTTCGGTCGGCACGTCGCCCTTGAACTTGGAGAACTTGCCCTTGTAGGTGGCCTCGGGGAAGGCCTGGACGTCGAACATGTCCGGGCCCTTGGCGTGCTGGTTCAGCTTGGCATTGCCGAAATCGATCGAAGCCGGGTCGATGTTGACCTCGACCGAGCCTGCCTTGGCGGCGCGGTCCAGCGTCACCACGCCGCTGGACTTGTCGAACTTGCCGCGCCAGGTCGACAGGCCGCCCAGGTGGTCGGCCTCGAAGCTGGGGTAGGTATGGGTCGGATCAAGGTTGTACGTCACGGTATTGGCCGAAGCCACGCCGAAGGCGGCGGTTGCGGAAACGGCCGCGACGGCGGCAACGAGGGAACGCAGTTTCATGGTGTCTCCCGACAAATCAGGGTTGGGATGGAGCGGTTCAGGTAAGTCCTGGGGTACGTCAGCGGAATGCCGGCCTTACTTCCTGGCCAGCACGATACGGAATTTGATCTGGACGTCGTCGGCGACCACGGAGGTGTCCTTCCATTCGCCGTCGCCGATATTGAACGCGGTGCGCTTGATCGGCAGCGCGCCCTCGAACACCTGCGCGCCGCCCTCCTGGCGGTAGGTGGCGGGCACCACCACGTCCACGGTCTTGCCCTTGATGGTCAGCTTGCCGGCCACGTCGTACTTGCCCGGCGTGCCGTTCTTGATGCTGGTCGACTGGAACACCGCCTTGGGGTATTTGGCGGCGTCGAACCAGTCCTTGCCCTTCACTTCCCTGGTGGTCTCGGCATCGCCGATCTCGAAGCTGGCCACGTCGATCTCGATCTTGGCCGTCGACGTCGCCAGCTTGGCCGGGTCGAAGCTGACGTTGGCGTCGAACTTCTTGAACTTGCCTTCCATCGGCACGCCGATCTGGCGCGCCACCGCGGTGACCGAGCTTTTGGCGGCGTCCACCTGGGCCCACGCCAGGTTGGCGGCGATGCCGGTGGCGGCCAGCACGGCGGCCAGGGTGGCGCGGAGAGTGGCCGAGCCGCGGCGGGAATTGCGTTTCATCTGTAAAAACTCCTGTCAGGGACGGCGCAGGCGCGCCGCGGAACGAAAATGGTGGGCGCGCCAGGCTCAGCGCAGGAACGGCAGCATCCGTCCCAGCGTGCCGTCGCGGTCGACAAACTGGTGTTTCACCGCCGCCGCCGCATGGACAACGACCACCGCGGCCATCAGGTAGTTCAGCCAGATATGGGTGAACTTCAGCACATCCTTCAGCGCATCGCTTTTCTCGATCAGCGCCGGCATCTTCCACAGGCCCAGGTAGACCACCGGCACACCCGCGGCCGAGCTGTACAGGTAGCCGCTGATCGGCACGATCACGATCAGCAGGTACAGCAGGTGGTGGGCCCCGGCTGCCGCCCTGGCCTGCCACGCCGGAGTACCGGGCGCGACCGGCGGCGCGGCGTGGGTGGCGCGCCACAGCACGCGCAGCACGGCAATGGCGAAGATCGTCACGCCCAGCCACTTGTGCCACGAATACAGCTTGAGCTTGGTCGGCGTCAGTCCCGGAATGCCGGTCATGTACAGGCCCAGCCCGAACGCGGCGAATATGGCCAGCGCCACCAGCCAGTGCAGGGCAATCGCAGTAGCACCGTAGCCGGCGGGGGCAGTGGCGGTAGAACGCATCGGATTCCTCTTGCCCGCGGCAGGGGCGTTTCACAATTTTGGGGAAGGCAACGGCCGGATCCACCCGCCCGTGCACTGAC
This sequence comes from Cupriavidus nantongensis, assembly GCF_041726985.1. Lineage (GTDB taxonomy): Bacteria > Pseudomonadota > Gammaproteobacteria > Burkholderiales > Burkholderiaceae > Cupriavidus > Cupriavidus nantongensis_A. The sequence goes on from NZ_CP168303.1 coordinate 2,831,056, forward strand.
GATTCTCGCATTATTGCGAGCGGATGTGCGCCGGTGCAGGACAGTCCTTCATTAAGTTATTCAAATGCTTTGAAGCGACATTCTGGCGCAGGCGTCACAACGGCGCACCGGCTGCGGTCTGGCCTTCCGAAAAAAGCAAAAAAGCCATCCCGCGGGATGGCTTTCCACTACCGCCGCCGGGCTGGCAGCTCGGTAGGTGGCGTCAGATACGCTCGGCGAGCGTCACGGCCTTGCCGATATAGCTGGCGGGCGTCATCTCCAGCAGCAGCTTCTTGGCGTCGTCGGGGATCGCCAGGCCGTTGATGAAGGTTTGCAGCGCTTCGCGCGAGATGCCCTTGCCGCGGGTCAGCTCCTTGAGCTGCTCGTACGGATTGGGCACGCCAAAGCGGCGCATCACGGTCTGCACCGGCTCGGCCAGCACTTCCCAGCAGTTGTCGAGGTCTTCGTCCAGGCGCTCGGGGTTGGTCTCGAGCTTGCCCAGGCCGCGCAGGCAGGCCTCGTAGGCCAGCAGGCTGTAGCCGAAGGCCACGCCGATATTGCGCAGCACGGTCGAGTCGGTCAGGTCGCGCTGCCAGCGCGACACCGGCAGCTTCTCGGACAGGTGGCGCAGCACCGCGTTGGCCAGGCCGAGGTTGCCTTCCGAATTCTCGAAATCGATCGGGTTGACCTTGTGCGGCATGGTCGACGAGCCGATCTCGCCGGCCTTGGTCTTCTGCTTGAAGTAGCCCAGCGAGATATAGCCCCAGACGTCGCGGTTCAGGTCGAGCAGGATGGTGTTGGCGCGGGCGACCGCGTCGAACAGCTCGGCCATGTAGTCGTGCGGCTCGATCTGGATGGTGTACGGGTTGAAGGTCAGGCCCAGGCGGGTTTCGATGACCTGCTTCGAGAACGCTTCCCAGTCGAACGCGGGGTAGGCCGACAGGTGGGCGTTGTAGTTGCCCACGGCGCCGTTCATCTTGCCCAGCAGCTCCACCTGCTCGATGCGCTGGATCGCGCGCGCCAGGCGCGCGGCCACGTTGGCCATTTCCTTGCCGAGCGTGGTCGGGCTGGCCGGCTGGCCATGGGTGCGCGACAGCATCGGCTGGGCGGCATTGAGCCTGGCCAGCTCGACCAGGCGTGCGTGCACGCGCTTCAGCGCCGGCACCACCACGCCCTCGCGCGCGCCTTTGAGCATCATGCCGTGCGAGGTGTTGTTGATGTCTTCCGAGGTGCAGGCGAAGTGGATGAACTCGCTGGCGGCTTCCAGTTCGGCGTTGCCCTTGACCTGCTCCTTGAGCCAGTACTCGACCGCCTTCACGTCATGGTTGGTAACCGCCTCGATTTCCTTGATGCGGGCGGCGTCGGCCTCGCTGAACTTGTCGACCAGCGCCAGCAGCGCAGCCTCGGACGCGGCCGAGAACTTCGGCATGTCGGGCAGGCCGGCCTGCGCCAGCGCGATCAGCCAGTGCACCTCGACCTTGACGCGGTTGCGCATGAAGGCCGCCTCGGACAACCATTCGCGCAGCGCATCGGCCTTGGCGGCGTAACGGCCATCGATCGGGGACAGGGCGGTGAGCGGCGAAAGCGAGGAGGAGGTCATGCTGGAAACCGGGAAAGGGAGGAATAGAAGAAGGCGAACAAGGGGCGCCGCGGGGGCTGGCGCCTGCAGCGCTGGCGGCGCTGGCGAGCTACCGACGGGGCGATGCGCCCGTCACGCCGCATCGGCGGGCGGCCGACGCTGCGCAACGCGCGATTTTACCACCCCTGCCCCCGCTCCGGGCAGCGGCAAAGCGCGGCCGCGGGGCATCGGTGCGCGAGCCCGCATTCGCCATGCGCCGCGGGTATACTCGCGCACGCCGTTCCAGTAGCCTGTTATGAAGTGCATCGGGCAAGCCATCGCTGCCTCCCCGCCGCCGCGTTGCCACCGAGCGACGATGCACTTCATAACAAGCTCAAGGGGAGAACATGAAGCTGTATGCATCCCGGACCAGTCCCTACGCGCGCAAGGTGCGCGTGGTGATGGCGGAGAAGAAGATCGAGTGCCAGCTGATCGAAGAGGACGTCTGGTCGCCTGAAACCCGTATCGGCCAGTACAACCCGCTGGGCAAGGTGCCGTGCCTGGTGATGGAAGACGGCGGCGCGATCTTCGATTCGCGCGTGATCGTCGAGTATGTCGACACGCTGACGCCGGTCAGCCGGCTGATCCCGCAGGGCGGGCGCGAGCGCCTCGAAGTGCGTTGCTGGGAAGCGCTGGCCGACGGCCTGCTCGACGCCGCGCTGCTGGTGCGCCTGGAGGCGACCCAGCGCGAGCCGCACGAGCGCAGCGAGCTCTGGGTGCAGCGCCAGCGCGGCAAGATCGACGCGGCACTGGTGGCCATGGCGCACGGCCTGGCCGACCGCCCGTTTTGCACCGGCACGCATTACTCGCTGGCCGACGTGGCGGTGGGTTGCGCGCTGTCCTACCTGGACTTCCGCTTCCCGGAGATCGCCTGGCGCGAACGCCATCCGAATCTGGCCGTGCTGGAAGAAAAGCTGTCGAAGCGGCAGTCGTTCATCGATACCGAGCCGCCACGCGGCTGAAATCCTGCCCGGCCAGAAAAAACACCCGCTCGCGCGGGTGTCTTTTCGACTGCGGCGCGCGGCTACTGGATGATCCCGCCCCCCAGGCAGACATCCCCGTCATACAGCACTGCCGACTGCCCGGGCGTGACCGCCCATTGCGGCTCGGCAAACGCCAGCGTCAGCGCCTGCGCGTCGACCGCCTGCACCGTGCACGCGGCATCGCTCTGGCGATAGCGGGTCTTGGCCGCCATCGCCGCCCCCGCGGCAGGCGGCTCGCCGGCCACCCATGACAGGTCCGACGCGGTCAGCACCGGCGTCAGCAGCCACGGATGGTCGTGGCCCTGCACCACGTAAAGCGTATTGTTCGCCATGTCCTTGCGCGCGACATACCAGGCATCGCCGTTGCCGTCGCGGCTGCCGCCCAGGCCGATGCCCTTGCGCTGCCCCAGCGTGTAGAACGCCAGGCCGATATGCTCGCCGACCACCTTGCCCTCGGGCGTCTTCATCGGCCCCGGCTTGGTGGGCAGGTAGCGGTTCAGGAAGTCGCGGAACGGGCGTTCGCCGATAAAGCAGATGCCGGTCGAATCCTTCTTCTTCGCGTTCGGCAGGCCGATCTCGGCGGCGATCTCACGCACCCGCGTCTTCGGGATCTCGCCCAGCGGGAACAGCGTTCGCGACAGCTGCGCCTGGTTCAGCCGGTGCAGGAAGTAGCTCTGGTCCTTGGTGTGGTCCAGCGCCTTGAGCAGCTCGAAGCGGCCGGCCGGGTTCTGGCGCACGCGCGCATAGTGGCCGGTGGCGATGGTTTCCGCGCCCAGCGACATGGCATGGTCCAGGAACGCCTTGAACTTGATCTCGGCATTGCACAGCACATCCGGATTGGGCGTGCGGCCGGCCGAGTATTCGCGCAGGAAGTCGGCAAAGACGCGGTCCTTGTATTCGGCGGCGAAGTTGACCGCCTCGACGTCGACGCCGATCAGGTCGGCCACCGAGACCACGTCGAGCCAGTCCTGGCGCGTGGAGCAGTATTCGCTGTCGTCATCGTCTTCCCAGTTCTTCATGAACAGGCCGATGACCTCGTAGCCCTGCTGCTTGAGCAGCCACGCGGTGACCGACGAGTCGACCCCGCCGGACATCCCCACCACGACACGCTTGGCGGCACCGCTCACGACTGCGTCCCCGCTTGCAGCACCGACGGGTGCGTGTACAGCGCGTCCAGCGCAAAGCGCTTGCCGGCCAGGTAGTCGTCCACGCACGCCATGACCAGCGGCGAACGATGCCGTTCCGGGCACGCGCGCAGCTCGTCGGCGCCCATCCAGATGGTGCGCACGATGCCGGTGTCGAGCTGGCGGCCGGCGTCGAGCGAGCCGAGGTCGCCGGTAAAGGCAAAGCGCACGTAGGTCACGTCGCCGCCGGTGCGCGACGACAGCGAACGCCCCATATAGCAGCCCAGCAGCGCGCGCGGCTCGAAGGTATGGGCGGTTTCTTCCAGGGTTTCGCGGATCACGGCGCGGATCAGGCTTTCGCCCGGATCCAGGTGCCCGGCGGGCTGGTTCAGGCGCAGCCCGTCGGCGGTTTCCTCTTCCACCAGCAGGAACCGGCCGCCGCGTTCGATCACGGCGGCCACGGTCACGCTGGCATTCCAGTCACTTGACATGATGCTCAATTTTTAGGCAATCCCGCATTCTACCGGTTGCGAGCCCATCGTGCAGCGCCGTGCGGGGCACCGGCACCCCTCGTTCCAGGCCGGGCAAAAGCCGACCAACCGGTCACCATTGGAAGTCAGATTCCTGTAAGCTGCGGAAAAATTGTGCGCTGCGGCTTAACCCGATCCGGCGGCGCGCACGGGCCAGACGTCGGTCCGTCCAACCAGACAAGACGCCAGCTAAAGGAGAAATCGACGATGTACATCGGCATCCCGCAGGAGACGCGGGCCGGCGAGACTCGCGTCGCCGCCACCCCGGAGACCGTCAAGAAATACGTCGCCCAGGGCCACAAGGTCGTGGTGCAGGCCGGTGCCGGCCTGAACGCCAGCCAGCCCGACGGCGCGTATGAGGCGGTCGGCGCCACCATCGGCAGCGCCGCCGACGCGCTCGGCGCACAACTGGTGCTGAAGGTGCGCGCGCCCGATGCCGCCGAACTGGCGCAGATGAAGCCCGGCGCGGTGCTGGTGGGCATGCTCAATCCCTTCGATGCCGAGAACAACGCGCGCATGTCGGCCGCCAACATCACCGCCTTCGCGCTCGAAGCAGCGCCGCGCACCACGCGCGCGCAGAGCATGGACGTGCTGTCGTCGCAGGCCAATATCGCCGGCTACAAGGCCGTGCTGGTGGCCGCGCACCACTACCAGCGCTTCATGCCGATGCTGATGACCGCCGCCGGCACCGTCAAGGCCGCGCGCGTGCTGATCCTCGGCGCCGGCGTCGCCGGCCTGCAGGCGATCGCCACCGCCAAGCGCCTGGGCGCGGTGATCGAAGCCTCGGACGTGCGCCCCGCGGTCAAGGAGCAGATCGAATCGCTCGGCGCCAAGTTCCTCGACGTGCCGTTCCTGACCGACGAAGAGCGCGAGATCGCGCAGGGCGTAGGCGGATATGCGCGCCCGATGCCGCCGGACTGGATGAAGCGCCAGGCCGAGCTGGTGCACCAGCGCGCGCTGCAGGCCGACATCGTCATCACCACGGCTCTGATCCCGGGCCGCAAGGCGCCGGTGCTGCTGCAGGAAGCGACCGTGGCGCAGATGAAGCCGGGCTCGGTGGTGGTCGACCTGGCCGCCGCGCAGGGCGGCAACTGCCCGCTGACGGTGGCCGACCAGGTGGTCAACCACAACGGCGTGATCCTGATCGGCCATACCAACCTCGCCAGCATGGTCGCGGCCGACGCCTCGGCGCTCTACGCCCGCAACGTGCTGGACTTCCTCAAGCTGGTCGTCGACAAGGACGGTCAGTTCACGCTCAACCTCGAAGACGACATCGTCGCCGCCTGCCTGATGTGCAGGGACGGCCAGGTCGTGCGCGAGGCGGCGTAACTCCAACGGGCGCAGCGCGCCCACTGCTTTCGCTTCAGATATAAGGACGTATCACCCATGCAACGCATCATGCTCCGCGCCAAGCTCCACCGCGTCACCGTGACGCAGGCGGACCTCAACTACGAGGGTTCGTGCGGCATCGACCAGGACCTGCTGGACGCTGCCGACATGAAGGAGTTCGAGAAGATCGAGCTGTACAACGTCAACAACGGCGAGCGCTTCTCCACCTACATCATCAAGGGCGAGCGCGGCAGCGGCGAGATCTCGCTGAACGGCGCCGCCGCGCGCCGCGCGCACCTGGGCGACCAGCTGATCATCTGCACCTACGCGCCGATGACGGACGAGGAGATCGCCACGTACAAGCCGAAGGTCATCCTGGTGAACGAGAAGAACGGCATCAAGGAAATCAAGAAGATTTGAGTATCAGCCCCTGAGGGGTTGCTCCCCTCTCCCGCAAGCGGGAGAGGGTGCCGCCACCGGCCATTCAAGAGCCACCGGCCGTTGGCGTGCGCACCGTCATACTGCAAAGAACAATCACAGCAACACGCAGCATCCCGGTTTCAAAAGCAACGGAGGAGAAGTCGATGGAGATGGTGAACCACACGGTGATCAACCTGATCATCTTCGTGCTGGCGATCTACGTGGGTTACCACGTGGTCTGGACGGTCACGCCGGCCCTGCATACGCCGCTGATGGCGGTAACCAACGCGATCTCGGCCATCATCATCGTCGGCGCCATGCTCGCCGCGGGCCTGACAGAAGGCGGCGTCGGGCGCGTGATGGGCACGCTGGCGGTGGCATTGGCGGCGGTCAATGTGTTCGGCGGCTTCCTGGTGACCCAGCGCATGCTGGAGATGTTCAAGAAGAAGGAACCGAAGGCCAAGGCGCCCGAGGCCAAGCCGGCACTGGCCAAGGAGGGCGCGTGATGGCGGGCCTTGTCAGCATGAACCTCGTCACCCTGCTCTACCTGGTGGCCTCGGTCTGCTTTATCCAGGCGCTCAAGGGGCTGTCGCACCCGGCCTCGGCGCGCAAGGGCAATGCCTTCGGCATGATCGGCATGGCCATCGCGGTGGTCACTACGCTGGTGCTGATCGTCAAGCTGAAGAACGATTTCCTCGCGGCGGGCACGGCCCAGTCGTCGGTGGGCACCGGCATCGCGCTGATTTTCGCGGCGCTGGTGGTCGGCGGCGGCATCGGGGCCTACGTCGCGCGCAAGGTGCAGATGACCAAGATGCCGGAACTGGTCGCGGCGATGCACTCGTTGATCGGCCTGGCGGCGGTGTTCATCGCGGTGGCGGCGGTGGCCGAGCCGGCGGCGTTCGGCATCAGCCCGGCCGGCTCGCACCTGATCCCGCTGGGCAACCGCATCGAGCTCTTTATCGGCTGCTTCGTCGGCGCGATCACGTTCTCGGGCTCGGTGATCGCGTTCGGCAAGCTGGCCGGGCGCTACAAGTTCCGCCTGTTCCAGGGCGCGCCGGTGGTGTTCGCCGGCCAGCACATGCTGAACCTGGCGCTGGCGGTGGCCATGGTCGGCTTCGGCATCGCGTTCTTCATGACGCAGGAATGGCTGCCGTTCCTCGTGATGCTGGCGATCGCCTTCGTGCTGGGCGTGCTGATCATCATCCCGATCGGCGGGGCCGACATGCCGGTGGTGGTGTCGATGCTGAACTCGTACTCGGGCTGGGCGGCGGCGGGCATCGGCTTCTCGCTGAACAACCCGATGCTGATCATCGCCGGCTCGCTGGTGGGTTCCTCCGGTGCGATCCTCTCGTACATCATGTGCAAGGCGATGAACCGCTCGTTCTTCAACGTGATCCTGGGCGGTTTCGGTGGTGAGGCTGGCGCGGGCGCTGCGGCGGGCGCGCAGGCGCAGCGCAACGTCAAGTCGGGCTCGGCGGACGACGCCGCCTTCCTGATGGGCAATGCCGAGACCGTGATCATCGTGCCGGGCTACGGCCTGGCGGTGGCACGGGCCCAGCATGCGCTGAAGGAACTGACCGAGAAGCTGTCCGAGAAGGGCGTGACCGTGAAGTACGCGATCCACCCGGTGGCGGGCCGCATGCCGGGGCACATGAACGTGCTGCTGGCCGAGGCCGAGGTCCCGTACGACCAGGTCTTCGAGATGGAAGACATCAACAGCGAGTTCGGCCAGGCCGACGTGGTGCTGGTGCTGGGCGCCAACGACGTGGTCAACCCGGCGGCCAAGACCGATCCCAAGTCGCCGATCGCCGGCATGCCGATCCTGGAGGCGTACAAGGCCAAGACCATCATCGTCAACAAGCGCTCGATGGCCGCCGGCTACGCCGGGCTGGACAACGAGCTGTTCTACATGGACAAGACCATGATGGTGTTCGGCGACGCCAAGAAGGTGGTTGAGGACATGTTCAAGGCGGTCGACTAAGGCCCCGCAGCCGGTCCGGTCCGCGCCGCCGGGGCGCGGACCGTCGTCCTTGCCCGCGGGCCCTGCTGGAACAAGGGCTGGCCCCCTTTCACGGCCAGCGGCAGGCGACCCCGGCCGCAAGGCGTGCCTTGCAAGGCAGCCGTGGCGCGCTATACTGGCCTGCGAATACGCACGCTGGCTTGCCACTTGCGCCACGCCTGTGCCAACCCCTGCCCGCCGCTCCATGACCTTCAATCCGCACGACAGGAATCTGTCGGTCTTCCATCACCCGGTCCTGACTGTCCTTGTGGATGACAGCAAGTCCTTCATCGACAGCCTGGCGTTCCAGATGGATGCCGCGCGCGGGGTGATCACCTTCACCGATCCGCGCGAGGCGCTGCAGTGGATCCGCGAAGCCTACGCCACCCGCTTCCCGGGCTTCCTGCCGGTGCGCGTGACCCACGACGACCTGACCTTCCTGACCGAGCGCCGCACGGTCCAGCTCGACATCGACCGCATCTACCGCCAGATCCACGACGTCAACCGCTTCCTGCAGCCCGGCGTGGTGGTGGTCGACTATTCGATGCCGCAGATGGACGGCCTGGAATTCTGCCAGGCGCTGCAGGACCTGCCGTGCAAGACCATCCTGCTGACCGGCACCGCCGATGAAAGCATCGCCGTGCAGGGCTTCAACCACGGGCTGATCGACCGCTATGTGAAAAAGCACGACAGCAATATGGTGGAGCGGCTCGACCAGGAAATCGAGGCGATGCAGCAGTCGTACTTCGCCACGCTGTCGCGCACGCTGCGCGAGCTGCTGACGCGGCATTCGTTCTCGTTCCTGTCCGATCCGGCCATGACCGAGCGCGTGCGCCAGCTGACCACGCGCTACGGCTTTGTCGAGTACTACCTGTATCCCAATCCCGCCGGCATCCTGCTGCTGACCGCACAGGGCCACGCCACCCTGATGGTGATCGAGACCCGCGCCGGGCTGATGACGCAAGTGGAGTCGGCCGAGGCCTACGATGCCCCCGCCGCGCTGATCGAAGGCCTGCGCGAAGGCCGGCTGGTGCCCTTCTTCTGGCCCGGCAACGGCATGTACACGCCGGCCTGCGTCGATTGGGAACAATACTGCCTGCCGGCCGAGCGCTGCGAAGGCCGGGAAGAGTTCTTCTATGCGCTGTTCGACCTGCCGCGCCACCTGCTGCAGGAGCCGGTGGTCAGCCTGCAGAGCTTCCTGGCGGACTTCAGCCGCAATCCGGACGCACTGACGGGGCGCAAGCGCCCCTGACGCCACAACGCCGCCGCGGCCGGGGTCAGTCCGCCTGCGGCGCCCGGTTGGCGCCGCGCACCATGTCGAAACGGAACAGCCGGCACTCGATATTGCCGTTGTAGAGCGGCGTGCGGCGCGATTCCTTCAGCCGCAGGCGGCGCGGGAAGCCCAGGTCGCCGGTGAACACCCACGCCTGCCAGCCGGCGAAATGCTGTTTCAGAGTGGTGGCAAAGGCGCTGGCGAACTGGTTGGCGGCGGCCTCTTCGACCTCGTCGCGCGGCTGTTCGTCTTCCGGTGCGCGGCGCTGTCCGCGCACCGCGATACGCTCGCCATACGGCGGATTCATCAGCAGCAGTCCCGGCTCGTCAAATGGCGGCTGCACGAAGCGCGCGTCGACCTGCTTGGTGCGCGCCTCGCCCGGCAGGCCGGCGCGTTCCCAGTTGGCGCGCGTGATCGCCAGCATGTCGGTGGAAATGTCGGAACCTACCACCTGCAGTTCATCGGCCGAGGCCAGCATGCGCGCGCGCTGGGCGTCCGACTTCAGCTTCTGCCAGGCCTTGGTATCCATGCCCTTGAGCCATTCGAAGGCAAAGCTGCGGCTGCCGCCCGGCGCGATCCCCAGCGCCACCTGCGCGGCCTCGACCAGGAAGGTGCCGCTGCCGCACATCGGGTCGTAGAAGGGCCGGAAGGTCTGGCCCGGCACCCAGCCCGCCAGGCGCAGGATGCCGGCCGCGAGGTTTTCCTTCAGCGGGGCCTCGCCCTTCTCGGTACGCCAGCCGCGCTTGAACAGCGGCTCGCCGCTGGTGTCGAGATACAGCGTGCAGTCGCGCTCGGTCAGGTGGGCGTAGATGCGCACATCCGGGCTCACGGTATCGACGCTGGGCCGGGCTCCCAGCCGCTCGCGCATGGCATCGCAGACGCCGTCCTTGACCCGCAGCGCGGTGAAATTCAGGCTGCGCAGCGGCGACTTGTGCGACGTAATATCCACGCGCAGCGATTCGTCGGGCGAGAACCACTGCTCCCAGCGCACCCCGCGCGCCAGCGTGTAGATGTCGTCCTCGTGCCGGTAGCCGCGCGCGGCCACGCGCAGCAGCACCCGGCTGGCAATGCGCGAATGCAGGTTGACCGCATAGGCGGCGGCCATCTCGCCCGAGAAGTTGACGCCGCCCGGCACTTCCTGGTGCACCGTGAACGGCGCCAGCGCGGCCATGCCCGGCATCGCGGCGATCTCGCGCAGCTCTTCGGCGAGCGCGCTCTCCAGGCCGCGCGGGCAAGGGGCAAAGAAGGCTTGGGTCATGAGAGGGATTCCTGCAAACAAAAACGTCCGCCGTGGCGGACGGGGAAGTATCGGTAGCTTAGTTCAGGCCGCGGCCAGTGCGCGGTCGAGAAAATCGAGGCGGTCCTGCCCCCAGAACGGCTCGCCGTCGAACACGTACCACGGCGCGCCGAACACGCCGGCCGAGATCGCCTCCTGCGTGTTCTGTGCATAGGCGGCCTGCACCGACTGGGCCTCGCTCGCCTTGAGCAGGCCGGCGCCATCCAGGCCGGCCTCGTCGGCGATCTGCGCCAGCGTGGCGGCATCGGCGATATTGCGCTGCTGTGCCCACACCGCGGCGCCGATCGCGCCGGTCAGTGCCATCGCGCGCGCGGTGCCGTGCGCCAGTTGCGCGGCAATGATCAGCTTGCTGGCGGCGTCGCCGGACACCGGGAAAAACGTCGGCTCGACGTTCAGCGGGATGTTCAGGAACGCGCTCCAGCGCCTGAGCTCGACCAGCCGGTAAGCCTGTCGCTGCGGCGGGCGCTGCGCCAGCGGCAGCCCGCCGGAGACCGAGAACACTTTGCCGAGATCGCACGGCTTCAGGTTCACCTGCGCGCCGTGGCGCGCGGCGATGGCGCTGAAACGGGCATGGCCCATGTAGACGTACGGCGATTGCGGCGTCAGGTAGTAGTCGACCAGCTTGCTCATGTTGGTATCCGAGACGGAATCAGGCAGCAATATAAAAGAGGTCAGCCTCAGAACGGCTTGACCACGACCAGGATCACCACCGCCAGCAGCACCAGCACCGGCAGCTCGTTGAACCAGCGATAGAACTTGTGCGAGCGCGCGTTGCGCCCCGCCTCGAACTTGCGCAGCAGCACGCCGCAGCCGTGGTGGTAGCCGATCAGCACCAGCACCAGCGCCAGCTTGGCATGCATCCACCCCTGGCCTGCGCCGCGGCCGATGCCGTAGCCCAGGTACAGCCACAGCCCGAACACCACCGCCGGCACTGCCAGCATGGTCATGAAGCGGAACAGCTTGCGCGCCATCAGCAGCAGGCGCTGCGTGCTGGCGGCATCGGTTTCCATCGCCAGGTTGACGAAGATGCGCGGCAGGTAGAACAGGCCGGCGAACCACGAAACGACGAAGACGATATGCAGCGCTTTGACCCAGAGCATCGGTACCTGATGACGTTCTTGTTTTTCGACAACTTCCAAATTCGACTGTCATTCCCGCGTAGGCGGGAATCCAGCGTCGTTCAAAGTCACTGGGTTCCCGCCTGCGCGGGAACGACGGGCAAATACCTCAGGACGCCGGCCTTACGTCCGGATCTCGCCGTGCCCGAACACCACGTACTTGAGCGAGGTCAGCCCTTCCAGCCCGACCGGGCCGCGCGCATGCAGCTTGTCGTTGGAGATGCCGATTTCCGCGCCCAGGCCGTACTCGAAGCCATCGGCAAAACGGGTCGAGGCGTTGATCATCACGCTGGCCGAATCGACCTCGCGGATAAAGCGCATGCCCGCCGAGTAGTTCTCGGTGATGATCGAGTCGGTATGGTGCGAGCCGTATTCGTTGATATGCGCGATGGCTTCATCGAGGCCGGCGACGGTCTTGATGGCCAGGATCGGGGCCAGGTATTCCAGGCGCCAGTCTTCCTCGGTGGCATCGACCAGGCCGCCGAAGCCCGCCGCCTCCAGCGTGGCGCGGGTGGCCGGGCACACGCGCAGCTCGACACCCTTCTGCTGGTAGATGCGGCACAGCGGCGGCAGCGCCGCGGCGGCGATGTCCCGCGACACCAGCAGGGTCTCCATGGTGTTGCACGGCGCATAGCGCTGGGTCTTGGCGTTGTCGCAGACGCGTACGGCCTTGTCCAGGTCGGCCTCGGCATCGATATAGACGTGGCAGATGCCATCCAGGTGCTTGATCATCGGCACGCGCGCCTCTTCCATCAGGCGCGCGATCAGGCTCTTGCCGCCGCGCGGCACGATCACGTCGACATATTCGGTCATGGTGATCAGTCGGCCGACCGCGGCGCGGTCGGTGGTCTCGATCACCTGCACCGCCTCGGACGGCAGGCCGGCAGCGGACAGGCCCTCGGCCACCAGCGCGGCCAGCGCGGTGTTGGATTCGATCGCCTCGGACCCGCCACGCAGGATGGTGGCGTTGCCCGACTTCAGGCACAGCGCGGCGGCGTCGATGGTCACGTTGGGGCGCGACTCGTAGATGATGCCGATCACGCCCAGCGGCACGCGCATCTGGCCCACCTGGATGCCGGTCGGACGGAACTTCATGTTCGAGATCTCGCCGATCGGGTCAGCCAGCGCGGCGATCTGCTCCAGGCCCGCGGCCATGGTGTCGATGGCCTTGTCCGACAGCGTCAGGCGGTCGACGAAGGCGGCGTCCTGGCCGTTGGCGCGGGCACGCTCGACGTCGCGCGCGTTGACGGCCTTGAGCTTGCCGGCATCGCGGCGGATCGCCGCGGCAATGGTCAGCAGCGCACGGTTCTTGTCGGCGGTGGAGGCACGCGCCATCGCGCGCGACGCGGCGCGGGCCTGGCGGCCGACGCGGTCCATGTATTGGTTGAGGTCGAACTCGGTCATGTCAGTGGCCGGGGGAAGGCCGTCAGTATGTGTGTTCCTCCCCTCTCCCGCGCGCGGGAGAGGGGTTGGGGGAGAGGGCCAGTGCTGCGACGGGCGATATCGCAAGCTTCACCGCCTGCCCTCTCCCCCGGCCCCTCGCCCCCAAGCGGGAGAGGGGAGCAAACATTCAGGGAGCAAACATTCAGCGCGCAATCATCAGCGCCAGCTGCTGCAAGCCGTCCCACGGCTCGGCCGGCAGCGGCGCGACGCCTGACGGCGGCAGGTCCTGCAGGCCCTTGACCTGGCGGTCCAGCCGCGCGGCCAGCGCCAGGGCTGCGTCCAGCCGTGGCTGCGACAGGCGCTGCGCGGCCTGCGGCACCAGCCGCTCGCGCGGGCCCCAGACGCGCAGTTCGCGCATCAGCACGCCCGCCGGCTTGCCCGCCGCCAGCCCTTGCCGGACCTTGGATAATACGCGAATTTCCTCGGTCAGCGCCCACAGCACCAGCACCGTGGCCTCGCCCTCGCCGCCCAGCCCTTCGAGCATGCGCACCAGCCGCGGCACGTCGCCAGAGAGCATCGATTCCGACAGCTTGAACACATCGTAGCGGGCCACGTTCAGCACCGCGTCGTGGACCTGGTCGAAGCTCAGTTCGCCGGGCGGGTACAGCAGGCCCAGCTTCTGGATTTCCTGGTGCGCCGCCAGCAGGTTGCCCTCGACCTTGTCGGCAATGAACTGCAATGCGAGCCGGCCCGGCTCACCGCCCTGCACGCGCTGCTGCTGCAGCGCCAGGCGCTCGCCGACCCACGCCGGCAAGCGGGTGCGGTCCACGGTGTCGACCTTGATCGACACGCCGGCGCCTTCCAGCGCCTGGAACCAGGCCGACTTGGACGCGGCAAAGTCCAGCCGCGGCAGCGTCACCAGCATCACCACGTCGGGCGACGGCTGTGCGGCCACCGCGCGCAGCGCCTCGCCGCCGTCCTTGCCGGGCTTGCCCGAGGGAATGCGCAGCTCGACGATCTTGCGGTCGCCGAACAGCGACATCGACTGCTGCGCCTCGACCAGCCGGCCCCAATGGAAGCCGCGCTCGGCCACCAGCACCTCGCGTTCGGAAAAGCCGGCTTCGCGCGCCGCCGCGCGCAGGCGGTCGACCGCTTCCAGCACCAGCAGGTGTTCATCGCCGTGCACCACGTACAGCGGCGCCAGCCCCTTGGCCTTGGCCTGGCGCAGGTGCGCGTCGAGCCCGTCGAGCTTGAGCTGCATGCCGTCAGCCGTGCTCGCTCAGATCGCCTTGACGGCGGCCAGCCGGCGCATCAACTGCTGCACGATGTCGCGCTGCATGTCGCGGTACAGCTGCTGCTCTTCGTAGTCCTTGGCCAGCGTATTGGCTTCGTTGTAGGTCAGGTCGCGCGTCAGCACCAGTTGCGACGGCGGGATCAGTTCCTTGCCGGCGGGATCGCGCAGGCGGAAGGTGAAGCGCTGGGTCAGGCGGTATTCGCGCACCACGCCCTCGGTCGTGATCGACAGGATCGACTTGGTGCGGGTGTCCTGCAGCACGTCCAGCAGCGCGTCGGCCTCTTTCTGGTCCGCCACCACCTGGGTGTCCGAGCCGCCGCGGATGGCGCGGCGCAGGTCCGCGCCCATCAGCGAGTTGGGCGGGATGCCGATATACAGCCGCTTGAAGGCGAAGTCCGAGTTGCCGCGCAGATGGAAGCCGCAGCCGGCCAGCAGGCCCGTGGCCGGCACTGCCAGCAGGGCCGCGAGCAGCTTGCGGCGTCCCAGGTTCAGTCGCTTCATGGTTGGCGATTCCTTTGAGTCAGGTTCCGGCGGGCCGACGGCAATGTCAGAGCACCACGTTGACCAGGCGGCCAGGCACCACCACGATCTTCTTCGGCGCCTTGCCTTCGGCAAACTTGGCCACGGTGTCGCTGGCGGCGGCAGTGGCCTCGATCGCGGCGCGGTCGGCGTCGGCGGGCACGGTGATGCTGCCGCGCACCTTGCCGTTGATCTGCAGCACCAGCTCGATCTCGCTGCGCACCAGCGCGGCTTCATCGACCTGCGGCCACGGGGCGTCGAGCAGGTCGCCGGCCTCGGCGGCATAGCCCAGCTGCTCCCACAGGCCATGGGTGATGTGCGGCACCACCGGGTACAGCACGCGCAGCAGGATGCCGAAGCACTCGCGGCGCGCCGCCGGCGACGCGGTCTTGGCGTCGTCCAGCGCGTTCAGCATCTTCATGGTGGCGGACACCACGGTGTTGTACTGGATGCGCTGGTAGTCGTAGTTGGCCTGCTTGAGCACGCCGTGGATCTCGCGGCGCAGCTCGGCATCGTCCGCGCCCGGCGCGCCGGCGGCACCGTCGCGGATCGCGGCGGCGTTGGCATAGCCGTAGTTCCACACGCGGCGCAGGAAGCGCGACGCGCCCTCCACGCCCGAACCGCTCCACTCGAGCTGCTGCTCGGGCGGCGCGGCGAACATCACGAACAGGCGCGCGGTGTCGGCGCCGTACTGGTCGATCAGCGCCTGCGGGTCGATGCCGTTGTTCTTGGACTTCGACATCTTCTCGACCCCGCCGATTACCACCGGCTGGCCGTCGGCGATCAGCGTGGCGCCCACCGGGCGGCCGCGCTCGTCGGTCTGCAGGTCGACCTCGGCCGGGTTGTACCAGGTCTTCTTGCCCGACGCGTCTTCGCGGTAGTAGGTCTCGTTGAGCACCATGCCCTGGGTCAGCAGGTTGGTGAACGGCTCGTCGAACTTGACCAGGCCCAGGTCGCGCATCACCTTGGTCCAGAAGCGCGCGTACAGCAGGTGCAGGATCGCGTGCTCGATGCCGCCGATGTACTGGTCCATCGGCATCCAGTAGTCGTTGCGGGCATCGACCATGGTGGCCGCGTCCGGGCAGGTATAGCGCATGTAGTACCAGCACGAATCGATGAAGGTATCCATCGTGTCGGTCTCGCGGCGCGCGGGCTTGCCGCACGACGGGCAGCTGCACTGCAGGAAGCGCGGATCCTTGGCCAGCGGGTTGCCGGTGCCGTCCGGCACCAGGTCTTCGGGCAGCACCACCGGCAGGTCCTGCTCCGGCACCGGCACCACGCCGCAGCTGTCGCAGTGGATCAGCGGGATCGGCGTGCCCCAGTAGCGCTGGCGCGAGATGCCCCAGTCGCGCAGGCGCCAGGTGGTCTTCTTCTCACCCAGGCCCATCGCGCCCAGGTCGGCGGCAATGGCTTCCACCGCGGCCTGGTAGCCCAGGCCGTCGTACTTGCCGCTGTGGACGCAGGTGCCGTTTTCCTTGTCGGCATACCACTCCTGCCACGCTTCGGTCGAGTACGGCTGGCCCTTGACGTCGATCACCTGCCTGATCGGCAGCTTGTACTTGTTGGCGAAGGCGAAGTCGCGCTCGTCGTGCGCGGGCACGCCCATCACGGCGCCGTCGCCGTAGCTCATCAGCACGTAGTTGCCCACCCACACGTCGACCTTGTCGCCGGTGAGCGGATGCACCACCTGCAGGCCGGTCGGCATGCCCTTCTTCTCCATGGTCGCCATGTCGGCTTCCATGACCGATCCGTGCTTGCATTCGTCGATGAAGGCGGCCAGTTCGGGGTTGTTCAGCGCGGCGTGCGTGGCCAGCGGGTGCTCGGCGGCGACCGCGCAGAAGGTCACGCCCATGATGGTGTCGGCGCGCGTGGTGAAGACATAGAGCTTGCCGTCGTTGATCGCCTTGCCATCTTCGCCCGGGATGTCATGGGTAAACGCAAAGCGCACACCCACGCTCTTGCCGATCCAGTTCTGCTGCATCACCTTGACGCGCTCGGGCCAGCCCAGCTGGTCCAGGTCGCCCAGCAGCTCCTGCGCATAATCGGTGATGCGCAGGTAGTACATCGGGATCTCGCGCTTTTCGACCACCGCGCCCGAGCGCCAGCCGCGGCCGTCGATGACCTGCTCGTTGGCCAGCACGGTCTGGTCGACCGGGTCCCAGTTGACGGTGCCGGTCTTGCGGTAGGCGATGCCCTTTTCCAGCATCTTCAGGAACAGCCACTGGTTCCAGCGGTAGTAGTCCGGGCTGCAGGTGGCAACCTCGCGCGACCAGTCGATCGCCAGGCCCATCGACTGCATCTGCTTCTTCATG
Organism: Cupriavidus nantongensis; assembly: GCF_041726985.1. GTDB lineage: Bacteria > Pseudomonadota > Gammaproteobacteria > Burkholderiales > Burkholderiaceae > Cupriavidus > Cupriavidus nantongensis_A. The sequence continues at coordinate 2,848,234 of NZ_CP168303.1, forward strand.
TAAGCGATGTTGTCGTAGGTCCAGGCGGCCGGCGCCACGCCGTTGTTCAGCGCGGCGTTTTCCGCCGGCATGCCGAACGCGTCCCAGCCCATCGGCATCAGCACGTTGTTGCCGTTCATGCGCAGGTAGCGCGCCATCACATCGTTGATGGTGTAGTTGCGCACGTGGCCCATGTGCAGCTTGCCCGACGGGTACGGCAGCATCGAGCAGGCGTAGAACTTGGGCTTTTCCTTGCCGTCGGGCCCGGCTGCATGCTCCGACACGCGATAGGCGTCGATGGCTTGCCAGTGCTGCTGGGCGGCTTGTTCAACGGCGGAAGGAAGGTATTTGTCTTGCATGGTCGGGACAGCGGTCAAGGACAGCGTCTGCGCGGCAACTGGCCTGCCGGCATCCGGGAAGATTCGTTCGAAGGAAAGCGGCGGGCGCCAGTCTGGGCGCCCGCCCGGCGTGCAATGCTAAAGCAATCGATTATAACCGTGGCGGCAGCGCTGGCCGCCCCGGGCGGCCTTACTTCAGGCCCAGCACGTCCTGCATGTCGAACAGCCCGGTCGGCTTGTCGGCCAGGAAACGAGCCGAGCGCACCGCGCCGTCGGCATACGACTGGCGGCTCGACGACTTGTGGCTGATCTCGATGCGCTCGCCGATGCCGGCGAACATCACGGTGTGGTCGCCGACGATATCGCCGCCGCGGATGGTGGCAAAGCCGATCGAACCGGGATCGCGCTCGCCGGTATGGCCTTCGCGGGCGAACACACCGCAGGTCTTCAGGTCGCGGCCCAGCGCATCGGCGATCACTTCGCCCATCTTCAGCGCGGTGCCCGACGGGGCGTCGACCTTGAAGCGGTGGTGGGCCTCGATCACCTCAATGTCATAGCCGGTCGACAGCAGCTTGGCCGCCACTTCCAGCAGCTTGAAGGTGGCATTGACGCCAACGCTGAAGTTGGCCGCAAAGACGATGCCGATCGATTTGGCGGCCTCGGCCAGCGCGGCCTTGCCGGCCTCGTCGAAGCCGGTGGTGCCTACCACCATCTTGACGCCCAGCTTCTTCGCCGCTTCCAGGTGCGCCAGCGTGCCTTCCGGACGGGTAAAGTCGATCAGGCAGTCCGCACCGGCCAGCCCGGCGTCGAGGTCCGCGGTGATCGCCACGCCGGTGTTGCGGCCCAGGAACAGTCCCGCATCCTGGCCCAGCGCCGGTGAGCCGGGCACGTCGAGCGCGCCCGACAGCTTCACGCCCTCGGTGTTCAGCACTTGTTCGATCAGCATGCGGCCCATGCGGCCCGATGCGCCTGCGATGGCGATGTTCATGGTGTCTGGCTCTGCGGAATATGCGCGGTGCGCGAAAGAGGAACGAGCCGGCCATGCCTGGCCGGCCCGGAAAACCGGCAGCGCGCCGAAGCCGGCGCGCGTGATCGATCAGTTGGTGGCAGGTTTGACCGCGTCGGCAGGCGCGGTGGCCTGGGCCGGAGCCGACGGCTCGGCGGCGGGCTGGGCCGCCTGCGCCGGTTGTGCGGACGCGCCGGACGCTTCCGGCTGCTGCGCCTGCCGCGGCACAAAGTTCTCGACCGTGGTCTGCTGCTCGGCCGGGGCCGGGGCCGCGGCTGCGCTGGTGGAGATCTTGCCCGGCGTCTGTTCCTTGAGCGCCTTCTTCATGCCGTCGATTTCTGCGATCAGCTCGTACTCGGACGGCAGTTCGTCGCCGCCAAACTTGACCAGGCGGTCGCCGTCGAAGAACACCGTGTAGCGGCGCTGCTGCACCACCGAGGTATTGCCGCGGCGGAACGAAAACACATAATCCCAGCGGTTGGCGTGGAACACATCGGTCAGCAGCGGCGTGCCGAGCAGGAACTTGACCTGGTCGCGGGTCATGCCTTCGCGCAGCTGCGAAGCGGCTTCGCGCGAGACGAAATTGCCCTGCACGATGTTGATCCGGTACGGCGTGATGGCGTTGGCTACCTTGCGCGAAGTGGAATCGTAGGCCGAGCAGGCGCCGGCCAGCAGGGCCGCGGCCAGCAGGGAGACAACCAGCGTCGGACGCATGGCGGACGAACGGATAGAACGCATGGATCTCGTTTCCGGAGGGAAAGAAAAGTAACGCGGCAGCGATCGGCTGCGCAGGCATAAAAATGGCGCAAAATGCGCCGATTGCACCACACGAGCGGATGGCATCTGCCGCCGCAACCACATGGGTCGGCAAGCTTGCCGGGCACGCGACGCCGACCTCTGGACATCGTCGGCACGAGCGACTTTTGCTGCCAAAACCCTTATGATTCAACTATCCAGACATTGTACTCTAGGGAGTCACCCACATGCCGAGTCCGGCGGACCTCAAGAATATCGGCCTGAAGGCGACCGTGCCCAGGCTGAAGATTCTTGAAATTTTTCAGACCAGCGAACAGCGTCACCTGAGCGCGGAAGACGTCTACCGCATCCTGCTCAACGAGCATATGGATATCGGCCTGGCCACCGTCTACCGCGTGCTGACCCAGTTCGAGCAGGCCGGCCTGCTGTCGCGCAACAACTTCGAGTCCGGCAAGGCCATTTTCGAGCTCAACGAAGGCAAGCACCACGATCACCTGGTGTGCCTGGATTGCGGGCGGGTCGAGGAATTCTTCGATTCCGAGATCGAGCAGCGCCAGCAAAGCATTGCGCGCGAGCGCGGCTTTACCCTGCAGGAGCACGCGTTGTCGCTGTACGGCAACTGCACTAAAACAAACTGTCCCCACAGACCCAAACGATAAGCAACCGCTCGCTCCCTTGCCGGAGCAAGCCCCCAACAAAAAACCGGCGCCAGGCGCCGGTTTTTTGTTGGGGGCTTGCTCTTGCCGCAGCGGTCAGCGCGCCTGCAGGTCCTGCAGGTCCTGCTCGCTCACCGCCCGGGCCGGGCGTGCCGGCGGCAAGCCGACGAACTCGCCCACCACCTGGCGGAACAGGCCACGCGCCCACACCAGCATCGGGTGGGTGTTGCGGCTGCGGTGCCAGAACATGTTCAGGCCGAGCGTGGTGTTCAGCTCCGCCGGCAGCGGGAAGGCCTTCAGGCCATAGGTTTCGCAGGCCATGTCCTTGGTCAGCGCATTGACGGTAAAGATCATGTCCGTCTGCGAGGCCAGTTCGGCCTGGGCGCGCCACGAATGCACCGTCAGCGAGGCGTTGCGCTTCAGGCCGCGCTGCTGCAGCGCGTAGTCGAGCGGGATCAGCGACGGCGCCGGGCGGCCGGAGCCACCGGAATGCGCCATGAAGATATGGCCGCAGTCCAGGTATTGCTCGAGCGTGCAGTGGCCTTTCAGCACCGGATGGTCCTTCCGCGCACACACCCACAGGTTCAGCGACGTCACCATTTCCTCGACGATTTCCGGATGGCGGGTCGGGAACGGCGAGAATGCCAGGTCGAGTTCATTGGCGCGCATCGACGCCACGTCGGTTTCCCACGAATGGGACTCGACCAGCTTGATATGCAGGTCCGGCGCCAGCGCCTTGATGCGCAGCACCAAACGGTTGAACACCGTATCGCCCAGTTCCGCGGCAAAGCCGATGCTCAGCGTGCCGGTTGCGGTGGCCGGATCGAAGTTGTCCGCGTCGCCCTCGTTGATGGACGACCACAGGTCCAGCATGTCGCGGATCTTCGGCCCCAGCTCGAGCGCGCGCGGCGTCGGCGTCAGCCCGTGCGGGACGCGGATAAAGAGTGGATCGTCAAAGATCTCGCGCAGCCTGCCCAGCGAATGCGAGACCGCCGGCGCGGTCATGTGCATCTTCTCAGCCACGTAGGTGGCATTACGCTTGCTCAGCAGCTCGGTGAAGATCACTAGAAGCTTTGTGTCTACGTTCACCATGATCAGGCCCCCGGTCAGATTTTTCACAGCTAAGATGGCCCCACCACTTGCACTGGCTGCACATCAGATTTCAACAGCGTCTTAATAGTGTAAGAGGAAAAATCAGGCTCGGAAAGCAAATTCGGCATTTCTGAAACGGCCACCCATGACATAACTCCAAAAAATTGCGCGATTTCGCGGCAATTGATCGTAGATGCGTACATTGGCCGCGGCTCAACCAGCACTTCGCCTCAACTTTCCTGTCCTTCGGCTTCCACTTTTATCATTCTTTTCTGACGCAACTATTTCAGTGGCGCCGGCAGACCAGCCATCCTGCCTGAAAAAAGAAAAACGCGCCCGTGGGCGCGTTTTCCTGGGCACGGAAGGCGCGGATTATTTAGCCACCACGCGGGCCATTTCCAGCACCTTGTTCGAGTAGCCCCACTCGTTGTCGTACCAGCTCACGACCTTGATGAAGGTGCCGTCCAGCGCGATGCCAGCTTCGGCGTCGAAGATCGAGGTGCGGGCATCGCCGCGGAAGTCGGTGGCAACAACCTTGTCTTCGGTATAGCCCAGCACGCCCTTCAGCGCGCCCTGGCTCTGGGCCTTCATCTCGGCGCAGATTTCTTCGTACGACGCCGACTTTTCCAGCTCGACGGTCAGGTCGACCACCGACACGTCGGAGGTCGGCACGCGGAACGACATGCCGGTCAGCTTCTTGTTCAGCTGCGGGATCACCACGCCCACGGCCTTGGCGGCGCCCGTCGACGACGGGATGATGTTTTCCAGGATGCCGCGGCCGCCGCGCCAGTCCTTGTTGGACGGGCCATCGACGGTCTTTTGCGTGGCGGTTGCGGCGTGCACGGTGGTCATCAGGCCGCGCTTGATGCCCCACTTGTCGTTCAGCACCTTGGCCACCGGGGCCAGGCAGTTGGTGGTGCAGCTGGCGTTGGAGATGATCGCCTCGCCCTTGTAGGTGTCGTGGTTGACGCCGTACACGAACATCGGGGTGTCGTCCTTGGACGGGGCCGACATGATCACCTTCTTGGCGCCCGCGTCGATGTGCTTCTGCGCGCCTTCCTTCGTCAGGAAGATGCCGGTCGACTCGACCACCACGTCGGCGCCGATTTCGCCCCACTTCAGCTCGGCCGGATCCTTGACAGCGGTCAGGCGGATCTTCTTGCCATTGACGACCAGGGTATTGCCGTCGACCGACACTTCGCCGTCAAAGCGGCCATGCACCGAGTCGTACTTCAGCATGTACGCCAGGTAGTCGGGCTCGAGCAGGTCGTTGATGCCAACGACTTCGATGTCCTTGAAGTTGGCGACGGCGGCGCGGAACACCATGCGCCCGATGCGGCCGAAGCCGTTGATGCCGATCTTGATGGTCATGACTGTCTCTCCTGAGGATCGATTGAAACCGGTGGGCGCCGCGTCTGCCGCGCGGCGCACCGCGCAGTTCCAGCGCCCGGATGCTTAGATAAGGGTGTCCTTCACCGTACGGACCACGTTCTCGACGGTAAAGCCGAAGTGCTTGAACAGCACGCCGGCCGGGGCCGATTCACCGAAGGTGTCGATGCCCACCACCGCCTGGACCTGATACTTCCACCAGAAATCCGTCACGCCCGCCTCGACCGCCACGCGCGGCACACCGGCCGGCAGCACGCTGGCCTTGTAGGCGGTGTCCTGCTTGTCGAACACGGTGGTCGCGGGGACCGACACCACGCGCACGTGCACGCCTTCGGCGGCCAGTGCATCGGCGGCGCCGACGGCCAGGCCCACTTCGGAGCCGGTCGCCAGGATCACGGCGTCCGGGCGGCCGGTCCTGGTGTTGACGCTGTCGCGCAGCACGTAGCCGCCGCGCGCGATATTGGCGCGCGTGGCGTCGTCGCGTTGCTGGAACGGCAGGTTCTGGCGGCTGAAGATCAGGCAGCTCGGGCCATTCTCGCGGCGGATCGCCTCGGCCCAGGCCACGGCGGTCTCGGTGGTGTCGGCGGTACGCCAGACGTCCATGTTAGGGATCAGGCGCAGGCTGGCGACGTGCTCGATCGACTGGTGGGTCGGGCCGTCTTCGCCCAGGCCGATCGAGTCATGGGTGAACACGAACAGCGAGCGGATCTTCATCAGCGCCGCCATGCGCAGCGCATTGCGGCTGTAGTCCGAGAACGTCAGGAAGGTCGCGCCGTAGGGGATGTAGCCGCCATGCAGCGCGATGCCGTTCATGATCGCGCTCATGCCGAATTCGCGCACGCCATAGTTGATATGGTTGCCCCAGGCATCGACGCGCACCGCCTTGCTGCCCGACCAGTTGGTCAGGTTCGAGCCGGTCAGGTCGGCCGAGCCGCCGAGGAACTCGGGCAGCACCGGGCCGAAGGCCTCGATGGTGTTCTGGCTGGCCTTGCGGGTGGCGATGGTCTCGGCCTTTTCCTCGCACTTGGCGATAAAGGCTTCGACGGCGGCGTCGAATGAGCCCGGCAGCTCGCCCTTCATGCGGCGGGTGAATTCGCCAGCTTCGTACGGGTGGCGCTCGGCATACGATTCGAACAGCGCGTTCCAGGCACGCTCCAGCGCCTGGCCATTGGCCTTGGCGTCCCAGGCGTCGTAGACCTCGGCCGGCACCTCGAACGGGGCGTGGGCCCAGCCCAGCGCCTCGCGCGTGGCCAGCACCTCGGCGCCGCCCAGCGGGGCGCCGTGCACGTCGTGGCCGCCTTCCTTGTTGGGCGCGCCCTTGCCGATCTTGGTGCGGCAGCAGATCAGGGTCGGCTTGTCGCTGGCCTTGGCCTGCGCGATGGCATTGTCGACCGCGACCACGTCGTGGCCGTCGATGCCACGGATCACGTTCCAGCCGTACGCTTCGAAGCGCTTCGGGGTGTCGTCGTTGAACCAGTGCACCACGTCGCCGTCGATCGAGATGCCGTTGTCATCCCACAGCGCAATCAGCTTGTTCAGCTTGAGCGTGCCGGCCAGCGAGCAGGCCTCGTGCGAGATGCCTTCCATCAGGCAGCCGTCGCCGAGGAACACATAGGTGTAGTGGTCGACGATGTCGAAGCCCGGGCGGTTGAATTCCTCGCCCAGCAGGCGTTCGGCCAGCGCCATGCCGACGGCGTTGGTGATGCCCTGGCCGAGCGGGCCGGTGGTGGTTTCCACGCCCGGGGTGATGCCGTATTCCGGGTGGCCGGCGGTCTTGCTGTGCAGCTGGCGGAAGTTCTTCAGCTCTTCGACCGGCAGGTCGTAGCCGGTCAGGTGCAGCAGCGCGTAGATCAGCATCGAGCCGTGGCCGTTGGACAGCACGAAGCGGTCGCGGTCGGCCCACTGCGGGTTGCTCGGGTTGTGCTTCAGGTGCCGGCCCCACAGCGCCACGGCGATGTCTGCCATGCCCATCGGCGCACCGGGGTGGCCGGAATTGGCCTGCTGGACGGCGTCCATGGCAAGCACGCGGATGGCGTCGGCCATCAGCTTGGCGGGCTGGGAAGCAAAGGGGCTTGTGGCGGGATGGGCAAGGGCGGACATGCGGGCGGATTCGGCGTGAGCCTTGGCGGCAGGAAAACCGCAATTTTAGCAGAAGCTAGGGGGTTTTCCGGACTCCCGACGCCCCCTCCGGCCGAGTCCGGGCGATCATCGCAGGCCGCCCGCACCGCCGCGTGCCGGCAATCGGAACTATCCGGGGCCCAGCATGCCTGATGCTTCACCCCGGCGCCCCGGCGAGGACATGGCGCGGACCGTGACGCGGCACTTCGACAGCGTAGCGCGGCACGCGTAAGATGCACTCTCGCACCGCGCGGCACGCCGCCGCGCCGGGTTTCCCGCAACCAGGAGACGATCATGACCAGACCGGCCAACACCCCCTGGCTCACCCCCTACCTGACCGTCGCCAACGGCCGCGCCGCGCTGGATTTCTATGGCCGCGCGTTCGGCTTCACTCCCGGCAACGTGGTCGACGAGAACGGCGTCCCGACCCACGCCGAGATGCACTACCAGGGCCAGCTGGTGGTGATGTTCGCGCCAGAGGGCGCGTGGGGCAGCACCGCGCGCACGCCGCGCTCGCTGGGCGTGGAATGCCCGCAAACCTTCTATGTCTATTGCGACGATGTCGACGCCATGCACCAGCGCGCGGTTGATGCCGGCGCGGTCAGCCTGATGGCGCCGGCAGACCAGTTCTGGGGCGACCGCTACTGCATGGTCGAGGATCCCGACGGCTACCGCTGGGGCTTCGGCAAGCCGCTGGCCCAGGCCAACCAGGCGGGCCAGGCAAGCTGATGGCGCCACGATTTTTTGTCGGCGGCGCAGACACCGTGCTCGCCGCCGAATCGGATTTCCCGCTGCCCGAACCGGTGGTGCGCCACGCGCAGGTGCTGCGCCTGGCGCCGGGCGACGCCATCACCCTGTTCGACGGCCGCGGCGGCAGCCACGCCGCCACGCTGGTCGAACTGGGCAAGCGCCACGCGCTGGCGCGCATCGGCGCGCATGACGCTGCCGAGGCGGAGCCGCCCTTCCGCGTCACGCTGGCACAGGGGCTGGCCGGCGGCGACAAGATGGACTGGCTGATCGAGAAAGCCGTCGAACTCGGCGTCGCGGCGATCCAGCCGCTGCAGGCCAGCCGCTCGGTGGTGCGCCTGTCCGGCGAGCGCGCGCACAAGCGCCAGGCGCACTGGCAGGCGCTGGTCCAGGCCGCCTGCGAGCAATGCGGCCGAAATCGTTTGCCGGCGGTGGCGGAGGTCACTAACTTGGATACGTGGCTGGCACGCGCAGACCGGTCCGGCAACGGTGGCACCAGGCTGCTGGTGTCGCCGCGGGCCGCGCAAGCGCTGCCGGCGCTGGTGGCGGAGCGGCGCGAGGCGCTGCTGGCCGATGGCGTCACCTTGCTGATCGGCCCGGAAGGCGGCCTGGCCCCCGAAGAAGAACAGGCCGCGCTGCAGGCCGGTTTCACCGGCGTGTCGCTCGGCCCGCGCATCCTGCGCACGGAAACCGCCGGGCTGGCGTGCCTGGCAACCTTTAACGCCTTGCTGGGCGGATTCTGACGACAGGGCCACCCCGGCCCAGTGTCACCTTGCAACCCTGACTGAAAGGAGTCGACCATGGGACTACTCGATAGCGTGCTGGGCGGTGTGCTCGGACAGCTCGGCGGCGCGCGCGGAGAGAACGGCCAGGGCGGCCAGGCCGGCGGGCTCGACCCCAAGCTGATGATGGCGCTCGGCCTGCTGGCAACGCTGGCCATGCGCAGCCGCGCGCAAGGCGGCGATGCCGCCGGCGGCGCGGCCGCAGCCGATGATGGCCTGGGCGGGTTGGGCAGCCTCGGCGGGCTGCTGGGCGGCATGCTCGGCGGCAGCGCCGGCACCGCCCCGGGCGGCGCCACCGGTGGCCTCGACCTGGGCTCGCTGCTCGGCGGCCTGCTGGGCGGCCAGGGCGGTGCGCCCGCCAACAGCCAGGCGCTGGGCGCTGCCGCCGGCGGCATCGGCGCGCTGCAGCAGATCCTGGCCCAGGCCGGGCTGGGCGAACAGGTCAACTCATGGATCGGCAGCGGCGCCAACCAGCCGGTCACGCCGTCGGCGCTGAGCGATGCGCTGAACGACACCGGCGCGCTGCAGTCGCTGGCCCAGAGCACCGGCATGTCGCAGGACGACGTGGCGGCGCAGCTGAGCGAAGGCCTGCCGGAGCTGATCGACCGGCTCACGCCGCATGGCCACCTGCCGGCGCAGGAATAAGCGCGGCGCCTGCCCCAACAAGCAAAAAGCCCGCATCAGCGGGCTTTTTGTCTAGTATGCCGTGAAACGGCAGTCTGCGCGGTCAGGCGAACGAATAGAACACCCGGAACTGCACCTTGCGCTCGCCCCAGAACTCGGCGGCATCGCGGAACACGTCGAGCAGCACCTCGCGCGCTTCCTTGTCGAACTTCTGCGCGATCGGCAGGCCCTCCAGCACGATCACGAAACCCGGCTGCGGGCCGGCCTTGTAGATCATGTCGGTCAGGCAGTCGGCGAGCGCGTCGAAATTCTTGCCGAAATGCTTGGGGAAGGTGAACGAGGTGGCGATGGTTTCCAGGATCTCCGCCTTGCTCGCGCAATGCGCGCAATTGGCATAGAGGAAATGCTGGCCGAGATCGGCCGCCGCCTGCGCAAGTTCCGGCACGCGGAAAGCGCGGATCGACTGGACGATGTTCGGACGCACCGTCTTGAACAGGTTCATGGCTCCCTCGCTGGTGCCGTCGTTCCAACCGGGACCGGCGGGCATGGCCACGGGCGCGGTCGCGGGCGGGAGTTTTTGCATGAGCTCGTGGCTCGGCATCATCAGCACGTTGTCGTATAGGTTCTGGGCCTGCTGCTGAGCCCGCTGCCAGCCATCTCCGGCGCCGCGCTCTTCGCGGGCGGCAAGGGCGTCGCCCAATCCGAAAATGTCAGTCATCATTTGAGTATCCGTTTGAAGCTGTTGTAGTGGTCTTCCGTGTAGTAACAATCGTTGGCAGCGCGCTGTTCCCCGCCGCAGACGATCCGCTTGGCTCCCCGGTTCCGGCTCCTGGCGCTCTTGACCGTGTATTCGCGGTAATAACCGCGTTCTCTTAGCGGCAGGATGCGCTCGTAGTTGCCGAATCGCGAGCCGTCCTTGTCATACGGGAACGGGCCGCCGGCTTCGATGCGCTCCAGGGTCTGCCGCGCTTCGTTGGGCAACTGCTGCACTGCAATGGTTCCCAGCCCTTCGGTCTGCGCCTGGCGCGCCAGCGTCGGTTGCGCCAGGGCCAGCACCAGCGCCGCGCCGGTCAGGGACCGGGCCAGCATGCGCGTTGCGTGCCGCATCGGAGAAACTTGGAAACCCACGTTGCTTGTCTTGGTTGAACCGGAAATCGAGCCTGCCGCTGGTTGGGTAGACGATCTGTCCGGGCCACCCTGGCCTGCCCCTCTGCGCTGCGTGAAGCGTCGCGCGAGGAATGCCGGCCGCACCGGGGCGCTCATGGCAAGCGCCTGTATCAAAGGCGTAAGGTTACGCGCATGCACGCAATTAATCAATCCCGGCACTGTTGCAGCGCAATTTCTTCAATTGTTTCAATATGTTAAGCGTATGTGTGCGCATACTAACCACGACCGCGAGGGAATAAAAAAAGCCGGGCGAACCCGGCTTTTCGTCACCTTGGCCCGTTCCGGGCCTGGCCAATTGGCTTAGCGCTTGGCTGCGGCGTCGACCACCACCAGCGACGTCATGTTGACGATGCGGCGCACCGTCGCCGACGGCGTCAGGATGTGGACCGGGGCCTTAACGCCCAGCAGGATCGGCCCGATCGCGACGTTGTTGCCCGCGGCAACCTTGAGCAGGTTGTACGAGATATTGGCCGCGTCGATATTCGGGCACACCAGCAGGTTGGCTTCGCCCTTGAGCGTGCCGTCCGGCACCAGCTGGTCGCGCAGCTTCTGGTCGAGCGCGCAGTCGCCGTGCATTTCGCCGTCGATCTCCAGCTCCGGCGCCTGCTCACGCAGGATGGCCAGGGTTTCGCGCATCTTGCGCGCCGACGGCGCTTCGGACGAGCCGAAGTTCGAATGCGACAGCAGGCCGACCTTGGGTTCGATGCCGAAGCGCTTCAGCTCTTCAGCGGCCATCAGCGTGATCGCGGCCAGTTCCTCGGCGCTCGGATCGACGTTGACGTGGGTGTCCACCAGGAAAATCTGACGGCCCGGCAGCACCAGCCCGTTCATCGCCGCATAGACCTTGTTGGTGCCGCCCAGCACCTGGTCGATATAGCGCAGGTGCGCCGCGGTGTTGCTGACGGTGCCGCAGATCATGCCGTCGGCCTCGCCCTTGTGCACCAGCATCGCGCCGATCAGCGTGGTGCGGCGGCGCATTTCCAGCTTGGCGTACTGCGGCGTGATGCCCTGGCGAGCCATCATGCGGTAGTAGGCGTCGGAATAGTCGCGGAAGCGCTCGTCGTGCTCCGGGTTGACCACGGTGAAGTCCACGCCGGCGCGCAGGCGCAGGCCGAAGCGCTCGATGCGGTGCTGCAGCACGGCGGGGCGGCCGATCAGGATCGGGTTGGCCAGCTTTTCGTCGACGATCACCTGCACCGCGCGCAGCACGCGCTCTTCCTCGCCCTCGGCGAAGACGATGCGCTTCTTCTCCATTTCGACCTTGCGCGCGGCGGCGTAGATCGGCTTCATCACCGTGCCGGAGTGGTACACGAACTGCTGCAGCTGCAGGCGGTACGCGTCCATGTCCTCGATCGGGCGCGCGGCCACGCCGGACTTCATCGCGGCTTCGGCCACGGCCGGCGCCACCTTGACGATCAGGCGCGGATCGAACGGCTTCGGGATCAGGTATTCGGGACCGAAGGACAGGTCCTGGATGCCGTAGGCAGTGGCGACGATATCGCTCTGCTCCTGGCGCGCCAGTTCGGCCAGCGCATTGGCCGCGGCGATCTCCATCTCACGCGTGATGGTGGTGGCGCCGCAGTCCAGCGCGCCGCGGAAGATGAACGGGAAGCACAGGACGTTGTTAACCTGGTTCGGATAGTCGGTACGGCCGGTGGCCATCACCGCGTCCGGACGCACTTCCTTGACCAGTTCCGGCGAGATTTCCGGGTTCGGGTTGGCCAGCGCCAGCACCAGCGGCTTGTCGGCCATGCGCTGGACCATGTCCTGCTTCAGCACGCCCGCCGCGGACAGTCCGAGGAAGATGTCGGCGCCGTCGATCACTTCGCCCAGCTTGCGCTTGTCGGTCTTTTGCGAGAAGCGCGCCTTTTCCGGGTCCATCAGCTCGGTACGGCCTTCATAGACCACGCCGGCCAGGTCGGTCACCCAGATGTTCTCGATCGGCAGGCCGATGTCGACCAGCAGGTCCAGGCAGGCCAGCGCGGCCGCGCCGGCGCCGGAGGCCACCAGCTTGACCTTGGCGATATCCTTGCCGACCACTTTCAGGCCGTTGATGATGGCCGCGGCCACCACGATGGCGGTGCCGTGCTGGTCGTCGTGGAAGACGGGGATCTTCATCTTCTCGCGCAGCTTGCGCTCGACGTAGAAGCACTCCGGTGCCTTGATGTCTTCCAGGTTGATGCCGCCGAAGGTGGGCTCGAGCGCGGCGATGATCTGGACCAGCTTTTCCGGGTCCTTCTCGTCGATTTCGATATCGAACACGTCGATACCGGCAAACTTCTTGAACAGCCCGCCCTTGCCTTCCATCACCGGCTTGGAGGCCGCGGCGCCAATGTCGCCCAGGCCCAGCACGGCGGTGCCGTTGGTGATCACCGCGACCAGGTTGCCGCGCGCGGTGTAGCGGAACGAGTTGGCCGGATCGGAAACGATTTCTTCACAGGCGGCGGCAACGCCAGGCGAATACGCCAGGGCCAGGTCGCGCTGGTTCGACAGCGGCTTGGTCGGCGTGACCGAGATTTTGCCGGGGGTGGGAAACTCGTGATACTCGAGCGCCGCTTTGCGCAGCGCCTCGCGCTGCTGCTGTTTCAGATCGTCTTGGGACGGGGACTGTGGGCTGGTCATCGGCGCATCTTCCAATCGGTGGAGCCGTCATTGACAAGGCGGGGACGATCGGCGGACCGGCTCCACGCGTCCGCCCTTCTCTTCCTTTGGAACCCAGCATTTTATATAGTGAAAAACTATTTCACAATAAGCGTTTTGCTTGGGGCACCTTTGCGATTCGGTACAATATGCCCCATCCTTCGGGGCAATACCAGCAAGCGTAGCGTGCGCGCGCCGAAGCAGCGCAGCGCATGGCAGTCATGGCTGTGATGCGCGGCAGTATCTTGCTGAAACGCTGGATGCGCCCCATGCTGACGCCGCGTGCCCGCTCCGGGATCTGCCGGCAAACGCCGGCAATCTTCCTGGAAAACCGCCGTCACCCATCCGCCCGCACCGGGCAGCCGCTCGACAATGCCTCACGCCCAGCCCGCCCAGCTTTCCGAATTCGACCTGATCCGCCGCTACTTCACGCGGCCGGTGCGCAAGGCCGCGCTCGGCGTGGGCGATGACTGCGCGCTGATCGAGGGCCGTCCCGGCCATCATCTCGCCATCAGCACCGACATGCTGGTCAGCGGCCGGCATTTCTTCCCGGACGTGGCGCCGCGCGCGCTGGGCCACAAGGCACTGGCGGTGAACCTGTCGGACCTCGCCGCCATGGGTGCCGAGCCGCGCGCCTTCACGCTGGCGCTGGCCTTGCCGGAGGCCGAGCCCGAATGGCTGGCCGACCTGGCCGGCGGCATGCTGGCGCTGGCTGACGAACATGGCTGCGAACTGGTGGGGGGCGACACCACGCGTGGTCCGCTGACGCTGTCGCTGACGGTATTCGGCGACGTGCCGCTGCGCGCGGCGCTGCGCCGCGACGCCGCGCGCCCCGGCGACGACATCTGGATCTCCGGCACCCTCGGCGACGCCCGGCTGGCGCTGGGCGATTGCCGCGGCGAATGGCTGCTGCCAGAACCCGAATTCAGCCAGGTCCGGCCGCGCATGGACACACCCACGCCGCGCGTGGCGCTGGGCATGGCCTTGCGCGGCGTGGCGCATGCCGCACTGGATATCTCCGACGGTCTGGTGGGCGACCTCGGCCATATCCTGGCGCGTTCGCAGGTGGGCGCGCTGGTCGATGTCGATGCCCTGCCCCGCTCGGCAGTGCTGGCCGGCCAGCCCGATGCCATCCAGCGCGAGTGCGTGCTGGCCGGCGGCGACGACTATGAACTGTGCTTCACCGCGCCGGCCGGCCACGGCGACGCCATTGCAGCCATCAGCGAGCGGCTGGCGCTGCCGCTGACGCGCGTCGGCGCGATCACGCCCGAGCCGGGCCTGCGGCTGGTCGACCGCGCCGGCAACCCGACCCGCTACGAGGGCGCCAGCTTCGACCATTTCGCTGCCCCCTGACACCGGGTCACAGGCATGTCATGATGCCGGCATCGGCGCCTGCGCGGGCACGGGAGTCCCGCACGCATTGCAGCGCAAGCCGGCCATAACCATAAGCCGTATCCGCTTCACACGAGCCAACTTTGATGTCCACCTTCCCTCCCGGGGCCGCGCCGCGCGACCCCGCCCTGACCCTGGAAGCCGGCCAGACCGTCAAGGTCACGCGCCCGAGCGCGCGCTTCATGCTGGCGCATCCGGCCCACCTGATCGCCTTCGGCTTCGGCTCGGGCCTGTCACCGGTCGGTCCCGGCACCGTCGGCACGCTCTACGCCTGGCTCTCGTTCGTGGTGATTTCACTGTGGATCGAGCCCGCCACCTGGCTGTGGATCATCGCCGGCGGCTTCGTGCTGGGCCTGTGGGCATGCGCCCGCACCGCGCGCGACATGGGCGTGCATGACCACGGCAGCATGGTCTGGGACGAGATCGTGGCGTTCTGGCTGGTGCTGGCCTTTGTCATGCCGACCGGTTTCTGGGGCCAGTTCGCCGCGTTCCTGTGGTTCCGGCTGTTCGATATCGCCAAGCCGGCGCCGATCGGCCACTATGACCGCAGCTTGAAGGGCCCGGGCCTGCGCGGCGGCTTCGGCGTGATGTTCGACGACATTTTCGCGGCGTTCTACACGCTGCTGGTGTTTGCCCTGTGGCGCTCGTTCTGAGCGGCGAACGCCAAACTGATTCCTCCAAAACAACCCCTGCACCCATCATGTCCGTCAGCCGCCTGCTCGACCAGCTCGCCATCCAGGCCGGCGTCGCCCTAGCCGACAAATCCCTGATGCTGGCCACCGCCGAATCCTGCACCGGCGGCCTGGTCGCTGCCGCCATTACCGACGTGTCGGGCTCGTCGGGCTGGTTCGAGCGCGGCTTCGTCACGTATTCCAATGAGGCCAAGTCGACCATGCTGGGCGTGCCGGCCAAGCTGATCCGCGATCACGGCGCGGTCAGCGAAGAGGTCGCGCGTGCGATGGCGGAAGGGGCGCTGCTGAACAGCCGCGCACAAGTGTCACTGTCGATCACCGGGGTCGCCGGCCCCAACGGCGGCACCCCGGACAAGCCCGTGGGCATGGTGTGCTTTGGCTGGAGCAACCGCATCACCACCATCGTCGAGACCCAGCGCTTTCCCGGCGACCGCGCGCAAATCCGGCGGCAGGCGGCCGAGCACGCGATGCGCGGCTTGGTGGAGCTGCTGCGCAACGAGGCCTGAAGACCCTGCCGCCGCAAGCCGCTCAAACGAAAAACCGCGCCAGCAGGCGCGGTTTTTTTGTCCCGCGCGCGGCGGTCAGCCGTGGCGGTAGCGGTTGATGGTCTCGCGCGTCTGCAGCGCGACGTTGCGCGCCGCCGCGGCGAAGTCTTTCTCGCGGCTGGCGTAGAGGATGGCGCGCGACGAATTGATCATCATGCCGGTGCCGTCGGCGGTGCGCCCGGCCTTCACCGTGGCTTCGATGTCGCCGCCCTGGGCGCCGATGCCGGGGATCAGCAGCGGCATGTCACCGACGATCTGGCGCACCCGCGCGATTTCGTTGGGGAAGGTCGCGCCGACC
This sequence comes from Cupriavidus nantongensis, assembly GCF_041726985.1. GTDB lineage: Bacteria > Pseudomonadota > Gammaproteobacteria > Burkholderiales > Burkholderiaceae > Cupriavidus > Cupriavidus nantongensis_A. Next base: position 2,864,455 of record NZ_CP168303.1, read on the forward strand.
ACCAGGCCCATCTGGCCGGTGGTGTTCCAGCGCTCGCGCGCGGCCTCGGCCACCAGCTGGTACAGCGGCTTGCCGTCGATCTGCAGGAACTGCACGTCGGAACCGCCCGGGTTGGAGGTGCGGCACAGCACGATCACACCGCGGCCCGGGTAGGCGAGATACGGCTGCATCGAGTCGAAGCCCATGTACGGGCTGACCGTGACCGCATCGGCCTGGTAGCGCTCGAAGGCTTCCAGCGCATAGTGCTCGGCGGTCGAGCCGATGTCGCCACGCTTGGCGTCGAGGATCACCGGGATGCCGGGGTGGGCGTCGTGGATATAGTGGATCAGCTGCTCGAGCTGGTCTTCGGCGCGCTGCGAATGGAAGTAGGCGATCTGCGGCTTGAAGGCGCAGACCAGGTCGGCGGTGGCGTCGACGATCTCGCGGCAGAACGAGAAGATGGCGCCGCCGGCCCCGGTCAGTGACAGGGGAAGCTTGTGCGGGTCAGGATCGAGCCCGACGCACAGGAGGGAATCGTTGCGCTGCCAGGCGGCAGCAAGCTGCTCGGTGAAAGTCATGGGTACTCGGAATGTCCTGGTGGCGCCGGCGTCTCATCGTGAGGCCGATCCTGGTCGATCCTGGCCGATGGACTCGGCCGGCGCGGTTGGCCGCAGCGGCGTGAAAACCTTTCATCCCTGCAGCATATGTCGCTTTCGGCAATTTTACCCGCTGCGTGCTATCGTTTTGCGCTTCGTCTCAAAACAATGCGCGGCATCCCGCACAGCCGCGTCCCGTCATGTCTCTCGATCGCCGTGGTCTCTTCCTGCTTGTGGTGCTGACGCTCGCCTGGGGCATCAACTGGCCCATCATGAAGGTGGGCGTGGCGCATTTCCCGGCGATGGGCTTCCGCCTGCTGTGCATGGCCGGCGGGCTGGTGGCGCTGGGGCTGGCGCTGCGGCTGCGCGGCGATTCTCTGGCGGTGCCCCGGCGCGAATGGGGCACGGTATTGCGGCTGGCGCTGCCCAACATGGTGATCTGGCACCTGCTGGCGATCTGCGCGGTCAAGATGCTGTCGTCGGGCCGCGCCGCGATCCTCGGCTACACCATGCCGATCTGGGCGGTGGTCTGGGGCCTGGTGTTCTTCCGCGAGCGCATCGGCGCATGGGCCTGGCTGGGCATCGGCTGCGCGCTGGCGGGCACGGTGCTGCTGCTGTCCGGCGAGCTCGCCGCGCTGACCGGCAGCCCCGCCGGCACGCTGCTGATGCTGGTGGCCGCGGCCGGCTGGGGCTTCGGCACCCAGCTGATGAAGCGCACCCAGACCGACGTGCCGATCGGCGCCATGACCTTCTGGATGCTGGCGGTGACGCTGCCCTTCCTGGCGCTGGGCTCGCTGCTGCTGGAAGATGGCTGGCGCATGCCCACCGCCATCGAATGGGCCGCGATCGCCTACAACGCGGTGGTGGTCTTCGCCTTCTGCCACCTGGTCTGGTTCGGGCTGGCGCGCAGCCTGCCGCCGGTGGTGTCGAGCCTGTCGATCATGTTTATCCCGGTGGTCGGCGTGTTCTCCGGAATGTGGATGCTGGGCGAGCAGCCGCACTGGCAGGACTACGCGGCGATCGTGCTGATGTTTCTGGCGCTGTCCTCGGTGATGCTGGCGCCGCTGCTGTGGCGCCGGCTGCGCGGCGTGGCCGGCTGACGCCCGCGGTACGTGCCGGGTCGCGAGGCGGCAACGGCGCGCGCCCGTCGCGGAGATTTCACTTAACAAGCCACCCTTCGTTGGGCTACACTCGCGGCCATCACAATCCCGGAGAAATTACGTGGGCAGTAGCATCGGGTGTTCGAGTTGGCGCGGCAACGCTGCGACCTCTGCGAATGCCATGTCACTGCGGGCTGCGTAACGACGACCCGCCCGGAGCACCCGGCTCCGCGCTTCGTCGGCCTTGCCCGCAGTCAGAACTGCGGGCGAGTGTCTTTCCGTGCCACTGGCGGCGCCTCCATGCGCGCCCACCGTGGCGGATCTTCCCTCTCCCGGCTAGCCAGCCAACCCAGGCAAACGCCATCGCCTTGTCCGCCTGCCCCGCGCAGCCGCGGGACAGCGCGATCACGCTTGCCCGTGGCCCGGCCTTGCGCGGCATGCCGCGCGGCCATGACGGGGCATGACGCAATACCTGGGAATGCGGCGAGCCGCCTGCGCTTGTCTTCGCGCTTGTCTTTGTTTTTCGTCGCAATCAGCAATAAGGAATCCCGGGGATGATCAACCTGTTCGTCCTGCAAAAAGGCCGGCTTGCCCAGGAGCAGGTCGACGAGCGCAATGAGCTGCTGCAGCACAAGCCGATCTGGATCGATGTCGTCAATCCCGACGACGAGGAACTGAACTGGATCAAGGAAGCCTATGGCGTCGCCCTTCCTGAACTGGAAGACCTGGGCGACCTGGAAGCGTCCGCGCGTTATTTCGAGGGCGAGGACGAGAATATCCATATCCGCACCGACTTCCTGCTCGATGAGGAAGAGGTGTCGCGCAACGTGCGCGTCGCCTTCGTGCTGACCAAGGACGTGCTGTTCTCCATCCACGACGAAGACCTGCCGGTGTTCCGGCTGGTGCGGCTGCGCGCGCGCATGCGCCCGGGCTCTGTGCGCAACGCCAAGGACGTACTGATGGACCTGTACGCGACCGACGCGGAATACTCGGCCGACTCGATCGAGGAGATCTACGAACGCCTGGAAGAAGCCAGCCGCCGCGTGCTGGCGGAGAACGTGACCGATGCCGCCGCGGCCGACGTGCTGGAAACGATCGCGCGCGAGGAGGATCTGAACGGGCGCATCCGCCGCAACGTGATGGACACGCGCCGCGCGGTGTCGTTCCTGATGCGCAGCCAGCTGTTGTCGGCCGAGCAGCAGGACGAGGCGCGCCAGATCCTGCGCGACATCGACTCGATCGAGAACCACACCGCGTTCCTGTTCGACAAGATCAACTTCCTGATGGATGCCACCGTCGGTTTCATCAACATCAACCAGAACAAGATCATCAAGCTGTTCTCGGTGGTGTCGGTGGCGCTGATGCCGCCCACGCTGATCGCCAGCATCTACGGCATGAACTTCAAGTTCATGCCCGAACTGGACTGGGGGGCCGGATATCCGTGGGCGATTGCGCTGATGGCAGTGTCGGCGGCGATCCCGCTGGTGTATTTCCGCAGGAAGGGATGGCTGAGCTGAGGCCGGCGGCTTCAGTCGGGCAGCGTTGCAGCCCCCATTCGCCGCGCGATGATGCCCGCCTTGGCGCGGAAGTTCACGCGCACATTGGCGCAGTACTCTTTCTTGTCGAAGCACTTGGGCGCCGGCAGCGCCGCCGCCAGGCGCGCTGACTGGCCCACGCTGAGCTTGTCGGCGCTGGTGCGGAAGTAGTGCTGCGCCGCGGCCTGCGCGCCGAACACGCCCTCGCCCCACTCCACCGAATTCAGATAGATCTCGTAGATGCGCTGCTTGTCGAGCCAGAACTCCAGCATCCACGTGATCGCCAGCTCCTGCCCCTTGCGCAGGTAATGCTGCTCCGATGACAGGAACAGGTTCTTGGCCAGTTGCTGCGTGATGGTCGATGCGCCGCGCACGATGCGGCCGCGCTTCTTGTTGCGCTCCCAGGCATCGAGCATGGCGTCGAGTTCGTAGCCGGGATGGTTGACGAAGCCCGCATCCTCGCTTGCGATCACCGCGCGCTTGAGGTTGCGCGAGATGCGCTCATACGGCACCCAGTCACGTTCCAGACCGCAGCTCCAAATGTTGAAGCCGCACAGCCGCCAGCGCTCGGCTCGCATGAAGGTCGTGCTCGACGGATTGACATACTGCCAGCTGGCAATCTGCACGAAGAAATACAACTGCATCGCCAGCACGCCTGCGACCATGCAGCCCAGCAGGTAGCCGAGCCAGCGCACCGGATTCAGTACCGATCCGGCGGAAGCAGCGCCGCGGGCAGCGCTGGCCGTGCGATTGCGGATGGCCACGGCTGGCGGCGTCCCGGTCAGCCCTTGCGTTCGGCCTGCAGCGCGGCGCGCAGCTCGGCCAGCACGGGCGCGGTGCGGGGCCGCACGCCGCGCCAGATATAGAAGGCCTCGGCGGCCTGCTCGACCAGCATGCCGAGGCCGTCGCTGACGCGCGCGCCGCAGCGCGCGGCGAACTGCAGGAACACGGTAGGCTCGGCGCCGTACATCATGTCGTAGGCCAGCACGCCCTGGCCCAGCAGAAACTCCGGCACCGGCGGCACTTCGCCCTGCAGGCTGCTGGACGAGGCATTGATCACCACGTCGACGGCCTCGTCCTCGGACAGGCCCTCGAGCGCATCGAGGCCGCCGCCCCACAGCTCGACGCCATACTGGTCGGCCGCCTCGACAAATTCTTCGAGCATGTCGCTGGCGCGCGACGCGGTGCGGTTGGCCACCACGATGCGCGAGGGCCGGCATTCGATCAGCGGCAGCATCGCGCCCATGGCCGCGCCACCGGCGCCCAGCAGCAGCACGCGCTTGCCCTCGATCAGCGTGTCGAGGTTGTCCTGGATATCGCGCACCAGGCCGATGCCGTCGGTGTTGTCGCCATGGATCAAGCCCTCTTCGATCCACAGCGTGTTGACCGCGCCGGCGGCCTCGGCGCGCTCGGTCAGGCGGTCGGCAAGGTCATAGGCCTCCAGCTTGAACGGCACGGTCACGTTGCAGCCGTAGCCACCGTCGGCAAAGAAACGGCGCACGGTGTCGGCAAACCCGTCCAGCGGCGACTCCAGGCGGTCATATTGCACTGCCTCGCCGGTCTGGCGCGCGAAGGCGGCGTGGATCGCCGGCGAGCGGCTGTGCGCGACCGGGTTGCCGATCACCACATAGCGGTCGGCGCTGGCTTGGGAAGAGTCAGTGGATGTCATCAGCGTGCCTGCAGGCGTGTTTCCAGCCCGCTGCGCGAAAACTTGAAAGTGGATATGACTTCGAGGATGTCCTGGCGCGCCGACATCTCCGCGGTAAAGGCGCCGAACGGCGCGGCCGCACGGACGATTGCCACCGCCTGGCGGTCCAGCGCGGGATCGCCCGAGCTCTTGACCACGTCGATGGCATCGATGTTGTAGCCATCGCGGTTATAGCCCAGCTTGCCCTGCCGGTTGACGTTGATCACCAGGATCAGCTGGCCGTAGAGCGGCTTGCCGTTGCGTTGCGGGAAATCCGTGGTGCCGCGCGCCTCGATCTTGCGGCGCAGCCGGTCGTAGTACTGCGCGTAGTCAACCGCCTGCGCGCTGGTGGCGGTCAGCTGGAAACGCTTGGGTCGCTTGGCGTAGTGCTCCAGGTTGCGGCCGATCTCGGCTTCCAGCCTGGCCATCTCGTCGGCCGAGGTGCGCTCGTCCTGGCCGCGCTGCGGCGTGTCCTGGCGCTTCTCGCCGGGCTTGAGCGGCTGGTTGCGCACCGCCGGCGCGGCCTCGCGCGCCTGGGTCAGCAGGCGCTGCTGCTCCTGCTCCAGCTGCTCGACCCGGCGCTGCACCTGGCGCACCAGCTCGCCCTCCTGCGTCAGGGTCTGCGCCGGCAGCGGCGTGGTGGCGCGCTGCCGGTCATGATCGCCGCCACCATCGAGGTTGGCCTGGGCCAGGGCGGTCGGGTTGCGCGGTTTCTGCGCGGACTTGGCATTGACCAGCACCACGTCGAGCGCGGCATCGCTGCGCTTGATCTCGAACACTTCCGGCGCGGCCACCCGCACCATCAGCAGCAGCGCGTGCACGGCCACGGAAATGGCCAGCGCCCGGGCCAGCATACTGCTGTGGTGCCACCTGGCATGCCACCAGGGGCGGGAAGCGGCAAGAGTGGCGTTCACGATGGATGGATGAAGGCTCGGGAGACAACCGCGGCGGCACCGGCCGGTGCCGGCGGCAGAGCGGGCCTGCAGGCCCGCGGGTCGGGACCAGACCCGACCCGCATTGTAAGGGAGCCCCGCGGATTTCCGAAGGCTTCAGCCGGCCGCCGGGGTGCCGGTGTCGCGCTCGCCCGACGCCTCGCCGGCGGCGTCGCGGCCCGCTTCGGCCGGCTGCTGCTCCGGCACGCCCGCGGCGTGCTCGGCGGCTTCCTCGGCCGCCGCCTCCGCTGCGGCTTCGGCGGACATTTCAGCGGCTTCCTCGTCGCTTTCCAGCTCTTCCTCGGGGACTTCGCCTTCACCGGCGAAGATCTCGAGCACCCGGCACGAGACCTCCAGCGTGATCTCGTCGGTCTCGCCGATCTCCAGCAGCACCTGGGTGCCGCGCTGCGCCTGCACCAGTTCGGGCACGCGCGTGACCAGCGGGATCTCGGTGAAGCGCACCGCGCCTTCCTTCAGCACCGAGGCCACCATGCGCTCGCGGTTTTCCTGCTTGAGCCAGCGCAGGCACCAGTAGCGCTCCATGGTCGACTGGTGGTCGGCATAGGCGGCGTAGGTGCCTTCGAAGTCGGCTACCGCGGCCAGCAGGTCGGCGTCCTTGGGCTTGAACGGCGCCACCAGCTTGGCGGTCACCCCGTGCTGGGCCACCGCCAGGATCTGCCACTGGTTGACGAGGTCGACATAGCGGCGCAGCGGCGAGGTGCTCCATGCGTACTGCGCCACGCCCAGGCCTTCGTGCGGCGCCGGGTAGGTCTGCATGCGCGTGCGGTGCATGCCCCATGCCTTTTGCGTGCGGTAGATGCCGGGCACGCCATGGTCCGCCAGCAGCTTGCCCCAGGTGCTGTTGGCCAGGATCATCATCTCGGCCACGATCTTGTCCAGCGGCGAGCCGCGCTTGCGCTGCTCGATGCGCACCCGCTGGCTGCCATCGGCCTGGTCGTCGAGATAGAAGTTGAAGTCGGCGCGGTTGTGCGTCTCCGGGCGCAGGCCGCTCGCCAGGCGCGCCTTCTGGCGCTCGTCGTACAGGTAGCCGGCAAAGTGCCACAGCCGGGTCAGCTCCTCGCGGAACGCGTAGTCGCCCGTGCCCTGGGCGAGCGAGGCCTCGGTGATGACATCGTCGAGCAGGTTGTGGCGCAGGTTGGCGGCGATCGGCACCATCTCGGCGCGGGTCTCGCTGCCGGTGATCAGCCACACCGACGGGTCCACCGTCACGTACAGCGACAGCGCCGGGCAAACCCGGCCTTCCTGCAGCGTGTAGCGTTCGACCACCGGGTCCGGCAGCATGGTGATCTTGTCGCCCGGGAAGTAGACCGTCGACAGGCGCTGGCGCGCGATCGCGTCGAGCGGCTCGCCGCGGCGGATGCCCAGCGCCGGCGCGGCGATATGGATGCCGATGCGCAGCTTGCCGTCGGGCAGTTGCGTCACCGACAGCGCGTCGTCGATCTCGGTGGTGGTGACGTCGTCGATCGAGAACGCCTCGACCTCGGCCAGCGGCAGGTCGGCGGGCGGCTCGGGCACGTCGGCATCGGGGAAGCCGGTGCCCTTGGGGAAGCACTCGGCGAGGAACTTGGCCTCGTGCAGCGCGCGCGCGCTGGCGACGCCGCCGGCGGCCACCATCAGCCGCATCGGCGACATGCCGAGCGCGGTGCAGGCGGCGTCCATGGCCTTGTATTCGAGGCTGTTCTTGTCCGGCTTGAACAGCAGCTGCAGCACCTTGTTGCGGAACGATTCCGGCAGCGTCAGCGCCTTCAGCTGGTCTTCATATTCAGCCTGCACCAGCGCCTGCTGGCGCTTGCGCTCGAGCGCGGCCAGCGCGGCCTTGAGCTGGTCTTCGGGCGCGCGCTGGTAGCGGCCGCGCCCCTTGCGGCGGAAGTACACCGGATTGCCGTGCAGCGCCATCGCCAGCGCCGCCTGCTGCACCGCGCCGGCATCGGCGCCGTAGTATTCGGCGGCCAGCTCGGCAAAGCCGAACTCGGCCTCGGGCGCGCATTCCCACAGGAAGTCCAGGTCGATCTCGGCCACCAGCTCGCTGGTCTGGCGCACCAGCTCGGGCGCCGACGGCTGCGCGAACTGCAGCAGCACGTCGCGCGACTTGACCTTGGTGCGCTTGCCGGCCGGCAGCTCCACCTGGTAAGCCTCGCCCTGCTGGTTCAGCACGGTGCCGGCGCGGATCTCGCCGCCTTCTTCGAACAGCAACTGCATCGATCGGTACTTTCAACTATGCGCGGAACCGCGCCGGGCGGCCTGGTGGCCAGCGCTGGAGCGGATCCTGTGGGAGAAATGGGCCACCGCGGGTGTCACCGCGCACCCGGACATCAACGCGTGCGAACGGGAACGAGTGCGGGGCGAGGCCCTGTCTGCAGCCTGTCGGCGGCCTGCCGGTGACTATGCAAAGACCCGGCCTGAGACCTGGCATGATACCGCACCCCGGTCCGGCCGCCCGCCCGGCTCAGAGCGACATGCCGCCGCTGGCCTCGATTGCCACGCCGTTGACGTAGCTGGCGTCGTCGCTGGCCAGGAAGGCGTAGATGCTGGCGATCTCGGCCGGCTCGGCCAGCCGGCGCAGCCAGCACGACGACTTCATGCCGTCCAGCACCTTGTCCGGCACGGTCTGCAGGATCTCGGTGTTGACAAAGCCCGGGCACACCGCGTTGACGCGCACGCCCTTGGGGCCCAGCTCGCGCGCCCAGGTCTTGGTGAAGCCGATCACGCCGAACTTGCTGGCGGCGTAGTTGGTCTGGCCGAAATTGCCGTACAGGCCGACCACGCTCGAGGCGTTCAGGATCACGCCCTTGCCCTGCTCGGTCATCAGCCCGGCCACGGCCTGCGCGCAGTTGAATACGCCCTTCAGGTTGACGTCGATGACGGCATCGAACTGGGCCTCGGTCATCTTGGCCAGGCGCGCGTCCTTGGTGATGCCGGCGTTGTTGACCAGGATATCGACACGCTCGTGCGCGGCCAGCACGGCTGCGACCATGGCGTCCACCTCGTCGCGGCGTGTCACGTCGACGCGGTAGGCCGATACGGTGGCGCCGGTGGCCGCCAGCCGCGCGGCGGCCTCGCGCACGCGCGCTTCCTGTACGTCGCACAGCACGACGATGGCGCCGTCTTCGGCAAAGCGCTGCGCGGTGGCAAAGCCGATGCCGGCGGCGGCACCGGTGATGATGGCAACCCGACCCTGCAGTTTCATCTCGTGGTCTCTTTCTTGGTTTCGGTAGTGTGTGTCGAAACAGGGCTTCGGTCTGTCGTCCGCATATATTTGGGATGCGGAACCGCCTCGGTCCCCGGGGATGGCCGCGACAGCAGGTCTGGCAGGAACACTTCTGTCACGAGCATGACGCCGCCGCCGCGCCGGAACACCGAGCGCCGCGCGGTCAGCATGGGCACTGCCGCCATGTCCGGCAGCACGCGGTGCAGGGCCTGGCGCAGCGGGTGGTGCGGCAGCAGCCGCGCAAACTGGAACGGCTCGCGCCGCACCGCCGGATCGACGAACAGGCGCCCGCCCAGCGGGCGTTCGCCCAGCCCGCGCAGGAACGGCCAGTCGCGGCGCGCATGGCGCAGCCGCACCACGGTGTGGGCGAACACGGCGGGGATCTCGTCGCAGATCAGCAGCACCTCGCGCGTCAGCGCGGGAGTGCGGTCGGGCTGGCCCAGCGCCTGCCATTCGTCGGCGAGCGGGCGTTGCGGCGCCTGCAGCAGCCGCGCCACGCGAAAGCGCGCGGACGCGGCCACCAGCCGCGCCGTCAGCGAGCCGTCATCGCCGGTAACCCAGCGCCGCAGGTTGGGCGTGATAGCCGCATCGAAGGCCAGGTGCGGGCTCCAGCCGCAGGCGCGTACCGACTGCACGCTCATGCCGCGCCGGCGCCGGCGGGCACCTTGCCGCCCGGGCCATAGCCGCAGAAGGCGAGCACATCGTCGACGTAGTCGGCAAATTCACTGATGCCGTGGTCGCTGCCTTCGATCACGCGGATGTTCGCGCCGGGGCAGGCCTGCACCATTTCGCGGTAATCGAGCACCTCGTCGCCGGTGGCGGCGATCAGGTAATAGCGCTCGGGCCGGGTGATGGTGTCCACGCGCAGGTCCAGCAGTTCCTGCAGGTGGCGGCGTTCGACCGTGACCGAACCGCCGCCGTGCCACAGCGGCTGTTCACCCAGGTAGCTTTCGAGGTCGGTCCAAGGATGGATGGCGGGATTGAGCAATACGGTCTTGCAGCCATGCTGCTCGCCCAGCCAGCGCGCATAGAAGCCGCCCAGCGACGAGCCGACGATGGCGATTTCCTGGTCGCCGCCCGCCTGCGCGGCGCGGATCGCCGCCTCGGCCTGGGCCACGGCGAGTGCCGGCGAGACATTGAGCGTGGGGCAGGCGTAGTAGCGCCCAACGCTCCACTCGCGCATGCGCGCCTGCACCAGCTGGGCCTTGAACGACTGGGGCGAGGAGCGGAATCCGTGCAGATACAGCAGCATGGCGAGTCCGGTCAGCCGGCCGTGCGCTGGGCCAGCGCGTCCAGCAGCTTCTGGTGCACGCCGCCGAACCCGCCGTTGCTCATCACCAGCACATGGTCGCCCGGCCGCGCCGCGGCGCGCACCGCCTGCACCAGCGTGCCCAGGTCCTGGAACGCGGTGGCGGTAGCGCCCAGCGGCGCCAGCGCTTCGGCCAGGTCCCAGCCCAGCGCGTCCTTGCCGGCCGGAGCTCCGTAGCCGAACACGAGATCGGCCTGCTCCAGGCTGGCCGGCAGCTGCGCCTTCATCACGCCCAGCTTCATGGTGTTGGAACGCGGCTCCAGCACCGCCAGGATGCGGGCATTGCCGACGCGGCGGCGCAGCCCGTCGAGCGTGGTCTGGATGGCGGTGGGATGGTGTGCGAAATCGTCGTAGACCGTGATGCCGCCGGCCACGCCGCGCACTTCCATGCGGCGCTTGACGTTGGCGAAGCGCGACAGCGATGCGATCGCCTGCTTGGCCGGCACCCCGACATGGCGCGCGGCGGCAATCGCGGCCAGCGCGTTCATGCGGTTGTGAGTGCCCTGCAGGTCCCACACCACCGTGCCCTCGACAGCATCGCCGAACCACACATCGAACGCGTCCTTGCCCGGCGCCGCCTCGCTGCCGGCGGCGTCGCTCTCGCGCCAGTCGCCGACGCCGAACTGCTCCACTTCACTCCAGCAGCCGCGCTCCAGCACCCGCGCCAGGCTCTCTTCCACGCCATTGACGACGATCCGGCCCTGGCCCGGCACAGTGCGCACCAGGTGATGGAACTGGGTCTCGATCGCGGCCAGATCCGGGAAGATGTCGGCGTGATCGTATTCCAGGTTGTTCAGGATGGCGGTGCGCGGGCGATAGTGGACGAACTTGCTGCGCTTGTCGAAAAACGCCGTGTCGTACTCGTCGGCCTCGATCACGAAGAAGTCCGACTCGGTCACCCGCGCCGAGATGCCGAAGTTCTGCGGCACCCCGCCCACCAGGAAGCCCGGGTTGTAGCCGGCGTCTTCCAGGATCCAGGCCAGCATCGAGGTAGTGGTGGTCTTGCCGTGCGTGCCGGCCACCGCCAGCACCCACTTGCGCGCGAGCACGTGCTCGCCCAGCCATTGCGGACCCGACACATAAGGCAGGTTGCGGTCGAGGATGGCCTCCATCAGCGGATTGCCGCGCGAGACCACATTGCCGATTACGAACAGGTCCGGCTCTAGCGACAGCTGGGCGGGGTCGAAGCCCTCGATCAGTTCGATTCCCTGGGCTTCGAGCTGGGTGCTCATCGGCGGGTAGACGTTGGCATCGCAGCCGGTGACGCGGTGGCCGGCCTGCTTGGCCAGCACCGCCAGGCCGCCCATGAAGGTGCCGCAGATGCCAAGGATATGAATATGCATGGGTTCCCGGAAAGACTTGAAGCCCGCAGGCGTGGGGATTCGGGCCCGGCGGCGCGGCGGCTGGTAGGAGCCTTTGGTGCGGCGGCGGCCGGGCAGGAAGCCTCCGATTGTACCCGAGCGCCAGCGCCCTTCGCTGCACTGCGGCAGCGCGCGCGCCGCGGTGGCGGACGCCTCCGGTATCATGGGGCATGAACCGACGTACCGCCCCAGACCCCACCCGCCTGCGCGAGGAAATCGCCCAGGTTGCCGCCCGCATGATTGCCGAGGACGGTGCCGACTACGCCACCGCCAAGCGCAAGGCCGCGCGCCAGGTGCTGGGCGAACAACGCGTGCCGGGCGAGTGGCTGCCCGACAACGAGCAGGTCGAGGCCGAAGTGCGCGCCTACCAGGCGCTGTTCCACGCCGACAGCCAGCCGCGCGTACTGGCGCTGCTGCGCCGGCTGGCGGTGCTGGCGATGCAAGACCTCGCGCCGTTCCGGCCCTATCTGGTCGGCGCGGTGCTCAATGGCACCGCCACGGAACACTCTGATATCTATCTGCAGTGCTTCTGCGACAGCGCCAAGGACGCCGCGCTGCACCTGATCAATGCCGGGGTCGACTTCGAAACCAGCGAAAGCCGCCACTTCGGCGGCCGCGGCGAGGTCGAAACCCTCAGCTTCCTTTGGAAAGGCCAGTGGCCCGACCGCCGCGAGGCGCGCTTGCTGGCTGGCGAGGTTCGCGCGGAACTGGGTGCGCCAGTCGGCATCCATATAGCACTGTATGATGCCGTCGATGAACGCGGCGCCATGCGGGCAGACGCCTCCGGGCGCGCGGTACGCGCCGATGCGCAGGCCGTGCAGGCCCTGGTGGATGCCGCCGACGCCGCCGGCAACGGCTGAAGCTCCGTCTTTACCTTCTACTGGTCCAGCCCCTCATGACTGAAACCGTCGTCCCACCCGCCCGCCGCTCGCGTCTCTGGCTGTGGATCGCTGCCGCCGTGGTCGCCTGTGCCGCGGGGGCGCTAGCCGGGCATTTCGTGTTCTCGCCAAAGCCCGCCAACGATCAGGCCGTCGAAACCCTGTTCCAGTCCCGCCTGCCGGATCCCGCCGGGACAGAACTGGACCTCGGCAAGTTGCGGGGCAAGACCGTGGTGGTCAACTTCTGGGCGCCGTGGTGCGGCCCGTGCGTCGAGGAAATGCCGGAACTGTCCGCCCTGCATGAAGAGTTCAAGCATCGTCAGGTGGAGTTCGTCGGCATCGGTATCGATTCAGCGGCTAACATACAGCAGTTCACTCAGAAGGTGCCGGTTGCGTATCCGTTGGCCGTGGCTGGCTTCGCCGGCACCGAGCTATCCCGCAACTTCGGCAACAGCGCCGGCGGCCTGCCATATACGGTGGTCATCAATCCGGATGGGTCGGTGAAGTATCGCAAGATGGGCCGGGTCACCGCGGACGAACTGCGTGCCGTGCTGCCGCGCACTTGAGTCACTTCTTGCGCCAACATCGCTGAATTTCGGCTTTCTCAATGGATTTGCCCCCTCTGCGGGCCGCTTTGGTGCGAAAGTGCCCAAAAGACCACCAACCGCACGCCGAACGCCGTCGAAGCCTGTATCGCGTGCTAGACAAATCCCTCTAAGCTACGGTAATCTCCGCGCAATTTCGTTGATCTGGTCGAGCCGCCGTGACTGCATCCCGCTCTATCCGTCGCTCACCCCGCTACCGCAAGGTGCTGGTCCTGCACGGGCCCAACCTTAACCTGCTGGGGACGCGCGAGCCGGAGACCTACGGGCACACCACGCTAGCCGATATCGACGCGGCTCTGGCGGAACGCGCGGCGAAAGCCGGCGCGTCGCTGGAGACGTTCCAGTCCAACCACGAGGGAGCGCTGGTTGACCGCATCCACGCCGCCCGCGCGGAAGGGGTGGAGTTCATCATCATCAACCCGGCTGCCTATACGCATACCAGCGTGGCGCTGCGCGACGCGCTGGCCGGCGTGGCGATCCCGTTCGTCGAGGTGCACCTGTCGAACGTGCACCGGCGGGAAAGCTTCCGGCACCACTCGTACTTCTCGGACGTGGCGGTCGGGGTGATCTGCGGGCTTGGCTGGCAGGGTTACCTGCTGGCGCTGGACTATGTACTGGGCCAGGAGCAGCCCCCGCCCGAGGGTTCGGGGAGCTGAACCCCCACAAGGATTTTTTCGACAACCTGCGCGCGCCGCCCGGCGGCCTGCGCCCGTTGGCGTGCCTCGGCACGGCGGGCGCGGATTTCCGGTGGCCGGCACAAACGATTGTTCCGCCACGGCCCGTCCCGGGCAGCGGCGGAAAACCCGATTCAGGAGGATAAAAAGATGGACCTGCGCAAGCTGAAGACGCTTATCGACCTGGTGGCCGAATCCGGCATCTCCGAGCTGGAAGTCACCGAAGGCGACGGCAAGGTACGCATCGTCAAGCAACCGCCGCAAGTCGTTGCCGCGCCGATGGCCATGCCGCAAATGCAGGCCCTGCCCGCCGCCGCGCCGGCTGCGGCGGCACCGGCCGGTGCCGCCGCCCCGGCCGCCGAGCCGGTTGCACAGCTGCCCGCCGGCCATGTGGTGACCTCGCCGATGGTGGGCACCTTCTATCGCGCCCCGTCGCCGGGCGCCGCGCCGTTCGTCAACGTCGGCGATACGGTCAAGGAAGGCCAGACCGTCTGCATCATCGAAGCCATGAAGCTGCTCAACGAAATCGAGTGCGACAAGGCCGGCGTTATCAAGGAAATCCTGGTCGAGAACGGCCAGGCCGTGGAATACGGCCAACCGCTGTTCGTCATCGGCTGATCCTGACGGGCATGCCGGGCCCGATGCTGCCGCCGGCCGCGCAAGCGGTCCACCGCAGCCCTTCCCGCGCGGCATGCCCTGGCGCCCCCGGCGCCGGGGACGTTGAACGCTTCGCGTCCCGTTCCGTGCAGTTCCATGCAGTTCCCGCAGTATTGCGGCCCGGGTGGCCCACAAGCCATCACGGAGCGCGCCCGGCGTGCCATTGCGCCACGCAGCGGGACCGCTACTGTTCTCGCAGAGAGAGACCATGTTTGAAAAAATTCTGATCGCGAACCGCGGCGAAATCGCTCTTCGCATCCAGCGCGCCTGCCGCGAACTGGGCATCAAGACGGTCGTGGTGTACTCCGAGGCCGACAAGGAGGCCAAGTACGTGCGCCTGGCAGACGAAGCCGTCTGCATCGGCCCGGCCCCGTCGCCGCTGTCCTACCTGAACATGCCGGCCATCATCTCGGCCGCAGAAGTGACCGACGCGCAGGCCATCCACCCTGGCTACGGCTTCCTGTCCGAGAATTCGGACTTTGCCGAGCGCGTGGAAAAGTCCGGCTTCGTCTTCATCGGCCCGACGGCAGACAGCATCCGCCTGATGGGCGACAAGGTCTCGGCCAAGCAGGCCATGATCAAGGCCGGCGTGCCGTGCGTGCCCGGCTCTGACGGCGCCCTGCCCGACGATCCCAAGGAAATCCTGGCGACCGCGCGCCGCGTCGGCTACCCCGTGATCATCAAGGCCGCCGGCGGCGGCGGTGGTCGCGGCATGCGCGTGGTGCATACCGAAGCCGCGCTGATCAACGCCGTCAACATGACGCGCGAAGAAGCCGGTCGTGCCTTCGGCAATCCCGAGGTCTACATGGAGAAGTTCCTCGAGAACCCGCGCCATGTGGAAATCCAGATCCTGGCCGACCAGCACAAGCAAGCCATCTGGCTGGGCGAGCGCGACTGCTCGATGCAGCGCCGCCACCAGAAGGTGATCGAGGAAGCCCCCGCGCCGCATATCCCGCGCCGCCTGATCGAGCGCATCGGCGACCGTTGCGCCGAGGCCTGCAAGAAGATGGGCTACCGCGGCGCCGGCACCTTCGAGTTCCTGTACGAGAACAACGAGTTCTACTTCATCGAGATGAACACGCGCGTGCAGGTCGAGCACCCGGTTACCGAGATGATCACCGGCATCGACATCGTGCAGGAGCAGATCCGCATCGCCTTCGGCGAAAAGCTGCGCTTCCGCCAGAAGGACGTGCAGTTCCGCGGCCACGCGATCGAATGCCGCGTGAACGCCGAAGATCCGTTCAAGTTCACGCCGTCGCCGGGCCGCATCACCGCCTGGCACATGCCCGGCGGTCCGGGTGTGCGGGTCGACTCGCACGCGTATGATGGTTACTTCGTCCCGCCCAACTACGATTCGATGATCGGCAAGATCATCACCTACGGCGCCACGCGCGAGCAGGCCATCGCCCGCATGCGCATCGCGCTGTCGGAAATGGTGGTGGACG
This sequence comes from Cupriavidus nantongensis, assembly GCF_041726985.1. Lineage (GTDB taxonomy): Bacteria > Pseudomonadota > Gammaproteobacteria > Burkholderiales > Burkholderiaceae > Cupriavidus > Cupriavidus nantongensis_A. Next base: position 2,880,442 of record NZ_CP168303.1, read on the forward strand.
GCATCCAGACCAACGTGCCGCTGCACCGCGAGCTGATGATGGACGCCAACTTCGTCGAAGGCGGCACCAGCATCCATTATCTCGAACATCGCCTGGCAGAGCGCGCGAAGGCCTGAGCATCGGTCTGAGCAACAAGCAGCAACAGAAGGAAGCCCGTGGCATTTCAGGAATGTGTGATCGAAGTGGCGCAGGACCAGGCCGAGGCCTGGTCTGACGCCCTGTTCGACCTCGGCGCGCTGTCGGTCTCGGTGGAAGACGCCGACGCCGATACGCCCGACGAGCAGCCGCTCTTTGGCGAGCCCGGGCTGGAACCGAAGCAACTCGCGTGGAACCGCTCGCGCGTGGTCGCGCTGTTCGGCGACGACGCCGACCCCGCGGTGGTGGTGGCGGCCGCCGCCAACCAGCTCGGCATCGACCCGGTGCCCGCGTACCAGCTGCGCGCGGTCGAGGACCAGGACTGGGTGCGGCTGACGCAATCGCAGTTCGAGCCGATCCGCGTGGGCGAGCGCATCTGGGTAGTGCCGTCGTGGCACGACGCGCCCGAGCCCGACGCCGTGGTGCTGGAGCTCGACCCGGGCCTGGCCTTCGGCACCGGCAGCCACCCCACCACGCGGCTGTGCATGCAGTGGCTGGAGCAGAACCTGACGCCGGGCGAAACCGTGCTCGACTACGGCTGCGGCTCCGGCATCCTCGCGATCGTGGCGCGCAAGCTGGGCGCGGGCGACACGGTCGGCATCGACATCGACCCCAACGCGGTGGAGGCGTCGCGCTACAACGCCGAGCGCAACCGCGTCGAGGCGTCGTTCGCGCTGCCGGAATCGGTGTCCGAAGCCAGCTACGACCTGGTGGTCGCCAATATCCTGTCCAACCCGCTCAAGCTGATGGCGGCGATGCTGAGCGCGCGCGTGCGCGCCGGCGGGCGGCTGGTGCTGTCCGGCGTGCTCGAGCGCCAGGCCGACGAAGTCGCCGCGGCCTACGCGCCCTGGCTGCCGCTGACGGTGTGGCGCAGCGAGGAAGGCTGGGTCTGCCTGCACGGCACCCGCCCCTGATTTCGCCCGATGGCCGCCGTCAAGCTAGTCACGCGCTGCCCGGCCTGCCGCACCGCCTTCCGGCTGGTCGCCGACCAGCTGCGGCTGCGCCAGGGGCTGGTGCGCTGCGGCCAGTGCGAAACGGTGTTCGACGCGCGCGAGCACCTGATCGAGATTCCCCTGCCGGCGGGCAGCGCCCGGGCCCCGGCACAGAAGCCGGCAGCGTCGGCCGCAGCTGCCCCCGCTGCAGCTGAAACCACCGCGCCGCCCGCCTCATCACCCGCGGCACCCGCGCCGACCCCGACTCCCGCTTTCACCCCGACCATCGACCCCGGCTACGACGTGCCGGCGCTGGATGCGCCGACCATGCTGATGTCGTCGCCCGAGGACATGGCCGTGCCGCCGCAGGCCGGCATGGACGATGCCGAGATCGAACGTGCGCTGCGCGAAGCCAATGCGGCCGTCGCCGACCGCGATGCGCGCGACGCGCAGCGCCAGGCGCCAGGCCCGATCGCCGAGGCGGCCCCGGCCCCGGCACCAGCACCGGCGGCACAGCCGCCCGCGCCGGCAGCCGCGTGGCCGACGCTCGATCATGGCGCGCTCGACAGCCCGGCCGAAAAACCCGCGGCGCCGGCCCCCGGCGCCATTCCCAGCGCGAGCGAATTCCTGCGCGCGGCATCGGCCGACGACGCATCCGATGCCGCGCCCTGGCCGGATCACGCGGCGCACCCGGCTGGGCAGGCTCCGGCCGCCACGCCGCCCAGCGCAATGGCCGCTGCCGGCGAGCAGGATGAAGCCCGCTCCGCTGGCCCTGACACCCTTGCCAGCGTCACCGGCGGCGCGGTCGCGCGCGAGCAGGCGACGCGCCGCTGGGTCCGCGCCGAAGCACCGGCCGGCCCGGTGTTCGCTCCCGACTTCCTGCGCCACGCGCGCGACCGCGAACGTGAACGCCAGCCGCGCCGGCCCATTGCGGTGCCCCGCGCTGCGTGGCGCGCGGCAGCCGTGGTGCTCGCCATCGCCGCGCTGTTGCAGCTCGCGTACCTGGGACGCAGCCAGCTCGCCGGGCACTTTCCGATGCTGCGCCCGGCACTCGAGGCGGCATGCGCGCCGCTGGGCTGCACCGTGCCGCCGTGGCGCGACATCGATGCGCTGCGCATCGAGACCTCGCAGCTGCAGCGCCAGGATGAAGGCGGCGACACCTACCTGCTGGCCGTCACGCTGCGCAACCTGGGCCGCGCCAGCACCGCGCTGCCGGCGATCGAGCTGGTGATGACCGACCTGCAGGACCAGCTGCTGCTGCGCCGGGTGCTGCAACCTGCCGAATACCTGGAGCCGTCGCAACAGGCCTTTGCCGCGCAAGGGCTGCGCGCGGGCATGGAGCTGCCGGTTCGGGTACGATTCCGGACGCAGCAGGCGCCAGCCAACTATCGCGTGCTGATTTTTTACCCCTGAATTCCTGGCCCGCCGCCTGACCGAATCCGAGTCTGGCGGCGAGCCTTGCCCCCTCTCCGGACCACAACCGGAAATCCATCAGATATCAAGGAGTAGACATGAGCAACGTCACCCTCGGCGGCAACGCCATCGAAGTCGCAGGCAAGTTCCCGCAAGCCGGCGACAAGGCGCCCGCCTTCTCGCTGGTCGGCAAGGACCTGAAGGACGTCACGCTGGCCGACTTCGCCGGCAAGCGCAAGGTGCTGAACATTGTCCCGAGCCTGGATACGCCGGTGTGCCAGGCGTCCGCGCGCAAGTTCAACGAAGCCGCCAGCGGCCTGGCCAACACCGTGGTGCTGACCATCTCCGCCGACCTGCCGTTCGCCATGGGCCGCTTCTGCAGCGCCGAAGGCCTGGCCAACGTGGTGCCGCTGTCGACCATGCGCGGCGCCGAGTTCAAGGCCAACTACGGCGTCGACATCAAGACCGGCCCGCTCGCCGGCGTGACCGCCCGTGCCGTGGTGGTGCTCGACGAGAACGACACCGTCAAGTACAGCCAGCTGGTGCCCGAGATCAAGTCCGAGCCCGACTACGACGCCGCCCTGGCCGCGCTGAAGTAACAGGCGGCGCGCCTGCGATGTCAGCGGCCGCCCGCGACCACGGGGCGGCCGCTTCTGTTTTCTGCGTTACTGCTTCTGCCCGCAAGGGCGCCGATCCACCGAAACCCAACCCGACACCTGGAGAGAGCATGGCCAGCCTGATCTGCGGCTCCGTCGCCTACGACACCATCATGACGTTCGACGGACGCTTCCGCGAACACATCCTGCCGGACCAGATCCACATGCTGAACGTCTCGTTCCTGGTGCCCGGCATGCGCCGCGAGTTCGGCGGCTGCGCCGGCAACATCGCCTACACGCTGAAGATGCTGGGCGGCGATCCGGTGGTGATGGCCACCGTCGGCATCGACGCCGAACCCTACCTGGAATACCTGCGCAAGCTGGAGATCCCCACCGGCCACATCCGCGTGCTGCCGGAGACCTTCACCGCGCAGGCCATGATCACCACCGACCTGGACAACAACCAGATCACCGCCTTCCACCCTGGCGCAATGAGCCAGTCGCAGCTGAACCACGTCAAGGACGCGCTGGGCGGCGACAAGGCGCCGAGCCTGGGCATCGTCGCGCCCGACAGCCGCGAAGGGATGCTGCACCACGCGCGCCAGTTCGCCGAGGCCGGCGTGCCGTTCATCTTCGACCTGGGCCAGGCCATGCCGCTGTTCAACGGCGACGACCTGCGGGAGTTCGTTGAACTCGCCAGTTACGTGACAGTCAATGACTACGAGGCGCAGGTCCTGCTGTCGCGCACCGCGTGGACCAGCGCCGAGGTCGCCGCCAAGGTTCGTGCCTTCATCGTCACGCATGGCGAGCGCGGCGCCAGCATCTATGCCGATGGCCGCCAGTACGCGATCCCGGCCGTTGCGGCCGAGCGCATTGTCGACCCGACCGGCTGTGGCGACGCCTTCCGCGGCGGCCTGCTCTTCGGCATCGAAAACGGATTAGACTGGGAAACGACTGGCCGCCTCGCATCGCTGATGGGGTCGGTCAAGATCGCGCAGCAGGGTCCGCAGAACCACTGGTTGTCGCGCGAGGAAATCGGCAACCGGTTCCAGTCTGCATTCGGGTACCGCTACGCCTGAGCTGCGGCCGGCGCGTGGCGAACTTTACGGGAACTGACATGAACAACAAGCTACGCGGCGGCGCGCTTGCCGTCCTTGCGGCCACCCTGGTTGCCACGCTGGCGGCCGGCTGCGCCACGCAATCCAATTCCAACAGCGTCTACAGCACCGGCCAGGCGCAGCGCGAGCAGACCGTGCGCTACGGCGTAGTCGAGGGCATCCGCGAGGTCACCATCCAGGGCACCCAGAGCGGCGCCGGCACGCTGGCCGGCGGCGCCATCGGCGGCATCGCGGCCGGCAGCACCATCGGCGGCGGCAATGGCGCGGTGGCGGCCGGCATTCTCGGCGCGGTGCTGGGCGGCATCGCCGGCAGCGCGGCCGAGAACAAGATCAACCAGCGCCGCGCGCTCGAGATCACCGTGCGCCTGGACAACGGCGAGATGCGCGCGATCACGCAGGAGGCCGACGAAGCCTTCCGCCCCGGCGAACGGGTGCGGCTGCTGTCCTCGGGCGGCGTGACCCGCGTCACGCACTGACGGCCACGCAGGCCCCTTACCAAAGGCGCACCCCGGGCGCCGTACCCGCAAGGGTGCGGCGCTTTTTCTTTGGCCGCTCCGGCGGCCTTGCCAGGCCCTGGCGCGGCCTGCGCGCGCCCATGAAAAAACCCGCCGGGCGGTTGCCATCGGCGGGTCGGCAAGACCAGGTGTCTTGCGGACCGGATACGCAGTATCCGGTCATGCAGGCACGACGTGCGTGCCGTTGTGGTTCCTTGCGGAACGGGTAGGATCCACGCCTTGGCGGCGCAGCTTACGGACGGTTGCCCGTCGGGAACGGCCAGGCAGCAGCCGGGTTCAGCGCGGTCTTGGCAGCCGAAGCGGGAGCAACGGCAGGGGCCGCGGCAGGCTTGGCGGCAGCCTTCTTGGCAGCCGGCTTCTTGGCAGCAGCCTTCTTGGCGGCCGGCTTCTTCGCAGCAGCCTTCTTGGCCGGTGCAGCCTTCTTGGCAGCGGCCTTCTTGGCGGGCGCCTTCTTGGCAGCAGCCTTCTTGGCCGGTGCTGCCTTCTTGGCGGCGACCTTCTTCACTGCGGCCTTCTTGGCCGGTGCCTTCTTGGCCGGTGCGGCCTTCTTGGCGGCGACCTTCTTCACTGCGGCCTTCTTGGCCGGTGCGGCCTTCTTGGCGGCGACCTTCTTCACTGCGGCCTTCTTGGCCGGTGCTGCCTTCTTGGCGGCTGCCTTCTTGGCCGGTGCGGCCTTCTTGACGGCGACCTTCTTCACCGCGGCCTTCTTGGCCGGGGCCTTCTTGGCGGCTGCCTTCTTGGCGGCCGGTGCAGCCTTCTTGGCGGCGACCTTCTTCACAGCAGCCTTCTTGGCGGCCGGCTTGGCGGCCTTCTTAGCCGCCGGCTTTTTCTTTGCAGCAGTTGCCATGGATAACTCCTTCACTAGAGAGTGAATATCGAATGACCTAAGTTGGCGACCCGACCGACCCGAGGCGCGCCACAGCAGCGCGGCCCCAGTCGAGCGAGCGATTCATCGGCGTGCGGCCCGACCACTGCTGCACGCTAATGAATTCGGTTGCAGGGGCACCGCGCATGGCGGTGACTTGGCGGCCGGCGCGAGCCCGCAAGCGGGTCTCGGGCACATGCCGCGCCCTGGAATATTCGATCAGCCCGCACCGCCCGTTGAGCCGGCGCGCGGCCAGAAATGAGGAGATATCGGACAGCAGGCCTGCGGTGCGGGCTTGGCCTCGCGCACGGCAGGCGGCATTCATTCGGTGGTAGCGGGTCCAACCCGTCAATGGACCAAGGGAGACTGCACGCGTTTTAAGAAGCCGGTCGGGCCTGGTCTGCGTCAAAGTTCTCGTGCTCCTCAGCTACTACCTTCGTCATTGCATCGAAGCGCGCATCGCGCTTTTCGGTTCCATCTTGCTTCCTGCTTCGCTGCAATGAAGTGAGACTCTTGTCAAGGCGAATCATAATTCGTTTGCACGATGATGTTAAGAAAAAAGTGCAAAAAAACTTGCCTGCATGCATCGCTCCAACTAGTTCTCACGCGCGTCGTCACGAAGACGTTGCCGACGACATCGAAACGCGTCGCGCGCATGCCCGTGTCGAGACCCACCATGCGCGCTCGCGCACGCTGCGCGATGCCCCTTCACCGACCGCGCGCGCCGCAGCTTTTACACACCGTCGCGCGTAGCGATGACAAGCTGCGCAGCGTGCGTGCGACGACTGCGAACAGCGCTACCGAGTGTCCTCGCACTTTCCGAAAAGCCGCATGGACAAAGGCTTTGCGGGCGATGCACCAATGCGCGAGCGGCGCGCTTCGAGCTGTGCGGCGGTACGCTTCGACACGCGCGCGACGCGATCACCGGCGCGCGCCCTGCATGCTTTACACACTCAGGCCGGCACGCACGCGCGACGCCGAGCTCGATGCTCGACGGCACCGGCGTCGGTCACTGCGCGACACCATCGCCGAGCGCGCGCGAGAGTGATGCGTGCACGCAACGGTTTGCATCGACGCAACATCGAAAGGACATCGCGAAGGCATCGAAGCGTTGCGATCGAGCCAAGCCGCGACGACAGCGAAGCGTCGCGGCAACACTCCGGCAGTCGCTGCGGTGAGGTCGCGTCGTGCTGCGCGATCCGGAGCGCGCGCCCCGTGCTTTGCGGATGCGTTCGCACTCTCGCAAGCGGCGCGGCACGGTGGTGCACGGTGGGTCGTACGTCCGCTTAGAGGATTGCTTCAGAGGCCGTGCGCAGGCGCGTTTTGCTGCGCCACAATAACCCGCAAACGCCCGCTGCATGCGGCCTGGAGGGAGGCGGGCAAGCGCTGCGGATCGACGCGCGCGGGTCCGCGCCGGATTGCGGCGCGGCGGCTGCGCCAGTAGATTGGCGTGGCTACGGACCTCAAAGGAGACATCATGCGCAGCCCTTCCCTCATCGCCTGCACCGTGCGCGCCGCGGTGCTTGCCGCCACCCTGCTCGGCAGCGCCGCGGCGCTGGCGCAGGCCACGCCCACCGGCACGTGGAAGACCATCGACGACAACACCGGCAAGCCGCGCGGGCTGGTGGAGATCACCGAGAAGAACGGCGTCTACAGCGGACGCCTGCTCAAGAGCTTCGTCGACGGCGATGGCAAGCCGCGCGTCTGCGACAAGTGCACCGACGCACGCAAGGACCAGCCGCTGATCGGCATGACCATCCTGTCCGGCCTGCGCAAGACCGGCGACAATGAGTGGAGCGGCGGCGAGATCCTCGATCCGGAGAACGGCAAGGTCTACAAGAGCAAGATGTCGCTCACCGAGGATGGCAACAAGCTCAACGTGCGCGGCTTCATCGGCATCAGCCTGATTGGACGCACCCAGACCTGGGAGCGCGAGCACTGAGCGCAGCCGGCACTCAGGGTTTCTCCGGGGCATGCGGTTGCGTGACCGGCCGAAGAAGAAACAGCAGGCGAAAAAAAACCGGGCGGTGATGAACCGCCCGGTTTTTTTGTCCCCGATGCTGCGCTTTACATGCGGTAGCGCAGGGTAGCCATGACGCTGCGCGGAGCGCCCGGCATGTTCAGGTTGGCGTTGGTGCCGTGCGCCGAGACGATGTAGCCCTTGTCGAACAGGTTGTACACGTTCAGCTGCGCCTCGAAGGCACCGCGGCGGTACCAGGCCATCGCGTCGGCGGTGACATAGCCGGGGAGTGTCACGGTGTTGCCCGGATTCGCGAAGCGCTTGCCGACCAGGTTCAGGCCGGCACCCACGCCGAAGCCGTGGCCCAGATCCTTGGTCAGCCAGACGTTGCCGCTGTGCATCGGCGTAATCGTCGCGCGCTTGCCCTGAACCGGCTGCCCGGCATCGATCTGGGTGGAGTTAATGACTCGGGCGTCAAGGTAGGCATAGCCGGCTAGGACACGCCAGCCTTGCGGCAACTCTGCTGCGCCGGACAGTTCCACGCCATCGGTTCGCTGCGTGCCGATCGGAAGGATTGCAGTCCCGGCAGCGTTCTGCACCTTCATATTGCTGCGCTCCAGGCGGAACAGCGAGATCGTGGTGCTGGCCTTGCCGTTCAGCCAGTCGTACTTGGCGCCCACTTCCGTATTCCGAGTGCTCTCCGGGCCGAGATCGGCATTGTTGGCCGCCAGGGCAAAGGCCTCGCCCGAGGGCTGGAACGACTTGCTCCACGACACGTAGTACGACTGGGTCTTGCTCGGCTGCCACACCAGGCCGGCACGCGGGCTCCAGGCGGAGTCGCTGCGCGACAGGTCGCGCTGGCCGGCGATGCGGTTGCGGGTCTCCTGCTGGAAGTTGTCGTAGCGCACCCCGACCAGCGCCTTCCACTGCTCGCTGAAGGTGATCATGTCCTGGGTGTAGAACGCCAGCGTATCGAAGATGCCCAGGTTCGAGGTGGTCGGGTTGCCCGGCGCCAGGCGCGGCAGCACCGGCAGCACCGGGTTGAACAGGTCGAAGGTGCCCGGCACCGGCTTGGTGTTGTTGATCTGGTCCTTGTTCTGCTGGCCGATCTCCATGCCGTACAGGATCTCGTGCTTGGTGCCGAAGATCGTCGCCTTCTGGATCAGGTCGGTCTGGTTGAACCAGCCATGTTCCTCGCGGCGGACATTGCCGTGGTTCATGGTCAGCCGTTGCGTCGCTTCGTTGACCGCGGCGGTCAGCGTGTTGTTGCGGTCGAGCGAGTAGTGGTAGTAGCGCGTGGCGTTGCGGATCGACCAGTTCTCATTGAAGCGATGGTTGATCGTGGCGGTGCCGGAAAACACACGCGACTGCGAGTAGTCGGCGTCGCGCGCGTTGGCCGCGCCGTAGTAGCGCGACGCGGGCACGTCCACCGGCCGCCCGCGGTAAGCCGGGATGCCGAAGTCGGTGACGCGGCGGTCTTCCAGGTAGTCGGCCTGGAACAGCACGGTGGTCTCGGGCGCGACGCGCAGTTCCAGCGACGGCGCGATCGCCGCGCGGTCCAGGAACTGCTGCGAGCGGTAGCTGTTGGCCTTCTCCACCGCGCCCGTGATACGGAACGCCGCGGCGCCGTCGGCGAAGACGCGGCCCACGTCGGCTTCGGCGCGGCGGTCGGCCCACATGCCGTAGCTGAGCGCGAAGTCGGTGACGTCGATGCCCGGCTTCTTGGTCACGCGGTTGATCAGGCCACCCGACGAGCCGCGCCCGTACAGCACCGCGGCCGGTCCCTTGATGACTTCGACGCGGTCGACGTTGGACATGTCGCGGAAGTACAGCGCATCGTCGCGAATGCCGTCGACGAACTGGTCGGCGATGGCGGTGAAACCGCGAATCGAAACCTGGTCGCGCTGGCCGTCGCCGTGCGAGAACGACACGCCAGGCACGTTCTTCAGCGCGTCCTGCATCGAGGTGGCGTGCTGGTCGCGCATGACCTCGGCGGTGACCACGTTGACGGTTTGCGGCACGTCGCGCAGCGGCGCTTCGGTCTTGGTCGCGCTGACCGCATTGGGCGGGTTGTAGCCCGCGCCCAGCTCACGGCTGACGTCTGCCTTGACGGTGACTTCCGGCAACTGCGCCGGAGTCGCCGCCGGTGCGGACTGTGCCCACACCAGCATCGGTTGAAATACGAAGCTCCCCGCCACCGCGGCACAAATCGGGTGAAGTTTTATTCTCATTGGCCTGTAATCGACTGTAATAATTTGGAAAAGCGGGCGAATTATCGATTACGGGATTGTCATGGTCAACGAGATTGCGAATTATTCCTATTCCCAATCCGGATATGTTGCTTTCAACACAACCCCACCCACTGGCGTCGGCCGATTTGTGATTCTTTTCTGACTTGGAGCGGCCTCGCTAGGCCAGTTGTGCCGCCAGCGCATCGCGCGCTTCCGCAATGAAGGCAGACTCGCCGCGGCGCGCGGGCAGCAGGAAGAACTCCGCCTCCGGCAGCCGCGGCAACCCAAGCCGCGCGACGGTGGCGGCATCCAGCGGCGCCACGCCGGGCCCGATTGCCGAGGCGTTGAGGCACGACAGGCCCAGCCCCGCCGCCAGCGCCAGGTGCAGCCCCGCCACGCCGGACGCGGAGTGCGCAATCCCGAATGGCACCCGCTTGCGCAGCAGCCGCTGCACCACGTACTGGTGCAGCGAGCAGGTATCGGGCAGCAGCACCAGTGGCAGGGTCGCGGGCAGCTTGTCGGCCTCGGCCGGCGCGGCCACCCAGGCGAGCGGCTCGCGCCGCAGCACGGTGCCGCGCGCGGCCGTCGCGCGCGCGCCCGGCAGCCGCATGCTGAGGCCAATGTCGAAGGTGTCGCGCTCGGCCGCGGCATCGATGGCCGCGCTCTTCATCACCGTCACGTGCAGGCGCAGGTACGGATAGCGCTCGCGCAGGCGCCGCAGCATGCCGGCGATCTCGCCGGGGCGGAAATAGTCCGTCACCGCCAGGCGCAACTCGCCTTCCAGCGCGTGGCCGCGCAGCTCCTGCAAGGCAAGTTCGTTGAGGTCCAGGATGCGCCGCGCGTGCGCCAGCAGCCTCTGCCCGGCGGGCGTCGGCTGCGCCCCGTGGCGGCCGCGCGTCAGCAGCGGCACGCCGGCACGTTCCTCAAGTTTGCGCAGTTGCTCGCTGACCGACGACTGCGACAGGAACAGCCGGGGCGCCGCGGCCGACAGGCTGCCGCTGTCGGCAACCGTCACGAAGGTGCGCAACTGGTCAGTGTCGAATCCACGCATGGCAAGGCTCCGGGCAGGAATGGAGTATTTCGGCATAGCCGATGGAAGGCATCGGTTATTCCCGCTTTTCCGATACTACACCACACTCTACCATGGCTTCACCAATCCCGGTCAAACCCAAGGAGCCCGCCATGCCCCACATCGTCCTGCACCTGTCCGGCCAACCCGATGCCGACCTCACCCGCCGTAGCGCCAGGGCCATCGCCGACCTGACCGAGCGCGTGCTCGGCAAGCAGCGCGACGTCATCGCCGTGACGGTCCAGTACATCCCGCACGACAGCTGGATCATCGCCGACACGCCGCTGTCCGAGCAGGGCCGCAATGCCTTCCATCTGGATATCAGCGTGACCGATGAAACCAACACCAAGGCGGAAAAATCCCAGTTCATCGCGGCCGTGTTCGAGACCATGTCCGGCCTGCTCGGCAACCTGCATCCGGTCTCTTACGTCCACGTGATCGACGCGCGCGCCGCGGCGTACGGCTACGGCGGCCGCACCCAGGAGTATCGCCACCAGCACCGGTGAACCTGCCCTGCTCCTTCATGCCGGCCGCCGCCACCGTCGCGGCCGGCGGCGCGCCGCGAGGTTTCGCCGCCGGCCAAGCTGTGGCACAGTCGCCGGCTGATCCCTTTTCCTGACGCACAGAAAGAGACAACGCGCCACAAGCGCAGGCCCCCGCGCGGCAACGGACCGCACCTCAGGAGAAGGCAACCCTGAAGGAGATCCGATGTCGTTCCTGATCGTACTGGCAGCCCTTGCCTTTCTGATGTTCGCCGCTTACCGCGGCTACAGCGTGATCCTGTTTGCGCCGATCGCCGCGCTCGCGGCGGTGCTGCTGACTGACCCGTCGGCGGTGGCGCCGGTGTTCACCGGCATCTTCATGGAGAAGATGGTCGGCTTCGTGAAGCTGTATTTCCCTGTCTTCTTATTAGGCGCGGTGTTCGGCAAGGTGGTCGAGCTATCGGGCTTTTCCGAGTCCATCGTCGCGGCGGCGATCCGCTATATCGGGCGTTCGCGCGCCAACGCGGTAATCGTCACGGTATGCGCGCTGCTGACCTATGGCGGCGTGTCGCTGTTCGTGGTGGTGTTCGCGGTCTACCCGTTTGCCGCCGAGCTGTATCGCCAGAGCAACATCCCCAAGCGGCTGATGCCGGGCGCGATCGCGCTGGGAGCGTTCTCGTTCACCATGGATTCGCTGCCGGGCACCCCGCAGATCCAGAACATCATCCCCACCAACTTCTTCAACACCACCTCGTGGGCCGCGCCGGCGCTGGGCGTCGCCGGTTCGGTGTTTATCCTGGTGGTGGGCCTGAGCTACCTGGAATGGCGCCGCCGCGCCGCCGCCGCGCGCGGCGAGGGCTACGGCACCAACCTGCGCAACGAGCCCGAGCGCAGCCAGGCCGGCAAGCTGCCGCACCCGTTGCTGGCGCTGCTGCCGCTGGTGGTGGTGGGCGTGGCCAACTTCTGGCTGACGCGGATGATTCCGCTGTGGTACGGCGAATCCAACAGCGTGGCGCTGCCCGGCCTGGCCAGGCCGGTCGAGACCAAGATCGCCAGCGTCACCGCGATCTGGGCGGTGGAAGGCGCGCTGCTGCTGGGCATCGCCGTGGTGCTGGTGACCGCCTTCGGCGCCCTGCGCGAGCGCTTTGCCGAGGGCACCAAGGGCGCGGTCGGCGGCGCGCTGCTGGCGTCGATGAACACCGCGTCGGAATACGGCTTCGGCGGTGTCATCGCGGCGCTGCCCGGTTTCCTGGTGGTCAGCGATGCGCTGCGCGCCATCCCCAACCCGCTGGTCAATGCCGCGGTCTCGGTCAGCACGCTGGCCGGCATCACCGGCTCGGCCTCGGGCGGCATGAGCATTGCGCTGGCGGCGATGTCGGAAACCTTTATCGCGGGCGCGCAGGCGATGCAGATCCCGCTGGAGGTGTTGCACCGCGTGGTGTCGATGGCCAGCGGCGGCATGGACACCCTGCCGCACAACGGCGCCGTGATCACGCTGCTGGCGGTGACCGGCCTGACCCATCGCGAGTCCTACCGCGATATCTTCGCGGTCACGCTGATCAAGACCGGCGCGGTGTTCTTCGTCATCGCGCTGTATTTTCTGACCGGACTGGTGTGAAGCATTCCCGGCGCGCGCGGGTTGTACATTGCCGGTGTTGTTAACTAGTGTGGTTGGGTACCGCCGGGTGCCCGATCCCGGCCAACCTGGAAGCCAAGCGATGAAGCAAGTTACCCTGCCCGACGGCGAGCGCATCCCGGCGCTCGGCATGGGCACATGGAATATGGGCGAATCGCCCGCCGCGCGCGCCGAAGAGATTGCCACGCTGCGCTTGGGCCTGGACCTGGGCCTGCGCCTGATCGACACCGCCGAGATGTACGGCGAGGGCCAGTCCGAGACCATGATCGCCGAGGCCATCGCCGGCCGGCGCGAGCAGGCCTTCCTGGTCAGCAAGGTCTACCCGTTCAACGCCAGCCGGCGCGGCACCGTGCAGGCGTGCGAGCGCAGCCTGCAGCGGCTGCGCACCGACCGCATCGACCTGTACCTGCTGCACTGGCGCGGCGGCGTGCCGCTGGAAGAGACCGTGCAGGCCATGGAGGCGCTGCAGCGCGACGGCAAGATCCGCCACTGGGGCGTCAGCAACCTGGACCTGTCCGATATGCAGGAATTGTGGGACGCGCCGGGCGGCAGCCGCGTGGCCACCAACCAGCTGCTGTACAACCTGGGGCGGCGCGGCATCGAGTGGGACCTGTTGCCGTGGCTGCGCCAGCGCGGCGTGCCGGTGATGGCCTATTCGCCGATCGAGCAGTCGCGCCTGCTGGGCCATCCCGGGCTGAAGCGCTTCGCGCGCGACCACGGCATGAGCGCTGCACAGGCGGCGCTGGCCTGGCTGCTGGCGCAGGACGGCGTCATCGCCATCCCCAAGACCAGCCGGCGCGAGCGGCTGCAGGAAAACCTGGAGGCGATGTCGAAGACGCTGTCACCGGCGCAGCTGGCGGAGATCGACCGCATCTTCCCGCCGCCCGACGGCCCGGCGCCGCTGGAAATGCTCTGAGCCGGCGACGGCCCCGCCGTCAGTTCTGGCGAGCCAGGTAGCGCTCGCGCTCGACGTAGCGCACCAGGTAATTGCGCGCCTTGTCGCGGGTGTCGCTGGTGACGCGCGCCGCCGCCTGGCGCGCGCTGCTCTTGCCGTGCGACGACGACATCTGCCCATCGAGATAACTGCGGAACGACTGGTGCATCGCGTCCAGCTCCGGCTGGCATGCGGACAACGCCAGGTCGGCCACGTCTTTGGACTGGCCCTTGGCCGACAGGTTGTCGTTGGCCTTCTTCTGCGTGCACTCCATGTATTTGGCGCGCAGCGCCTGCCATTCGCTGCCGGTGTCGACCGCCGGGGCCGATGCCGCGGCGTCGGTGGAAGTCCCCGGAGGCTGGGAGGCGCAGGCGGCCAGCAGAAGCAGCGGCAAGGCGGTGAGAAGTTTCTTCATGACTCATCAAGATGCGGTGACGGCGCAGCGGCGGTCACATGGCAGCCAATAAGCCAACCATGGGACGTACCGGGCGCAAGGCCCATTATTCTTGCCGCGAACGGCCGTCTTGCACCACCTTCGTCACAAATGGAAACGACTAGTTGCCCTGAATCATTTGCCCGGGTGATTTCGGCGCCTATGCTTCAAAGGCGACAACAACACCAAGGAGACGAGATGAAACGTCGAACCTTCCTGACGGCCAGCGCGGGTCTGGCCCTCGGCACGCTGGCCACCGGCGCGTGCACCACCACCAAGCCCGACGCCCCCGGCGACAAGGCCGCGCGCCGGCGCGAACTGGATTCCGGCGCGGACGCCACGCTGTCGCGCCTGTACAGCTCGGTCAACGGCTCGCGCGAACTGGGCAACCGCGCGCGCGGCATCCTGGTGTTCCCGAAGACCCTGTCGGCGGGCTTTATCGTCGGCGGCGAGTATGGCGACGGCGCGCTGCGCTCGGGTGGCGGCACACGAGGCTATTACCGGCTGATCTCGGGTTCGGTCGGCTGGCAGATCGGTGCGCAGTCCAAGGCCGTGATCCTGATGTTCATGACGCAGGACGCCTACGACAAGTTCGTGCGCAGCAGCGGCTGGACCGCAGGGGTGGATGCCACCGTGGCGCTGGCCACCGTTGGCGCAAACGGCGTGCTCGACACCAACACCGCGCAGCAGCCCATCGTCGGCTTCGTGCTGACCAATGCGGGCCTGATGGCGGGCCTGAGCTTCGAGGGCAGCAAGATTACCAGGCTCGACCTGTAGCAGCCGCTTGCGGGTGCCGCCGCGCGGCCGGCGGGTCGCGCGGCGGCGGAGTTTTTTCTCGACCGCGCGCCGCGGGCGTTAGAATTCGTCCCTTTGGCCGAATTCCCCATGTGGTTCAAGAATCTGCAGGTCCATCGTTTCTCCGCCCCGTGGTCGCCCAGCGCCGACGAGGTCGAAGCCAGCCTGGCGAAGCACGCCTTCTTTCCCGGCACCAGCCTCGAGATGCAGACGCAGGGCTGGGCCTCGCCGCGTGACAACGGCCAGTTGGTCCACACCGTCGGCCGCCAGATGCTGCTGACGCTGCGCACCGAAAAGAAGCTGCTGCCCACCACCGTGGTCAACCAGGTCACGCGCGCCCGCGCCGCCGAGATCGAAGAGCAGCAAGGCTACAAGCCGGGCCGCAAGCAAATGAAGGAACTGAAGGAGCAGGTCATCGAAGAGCTGCTGCCGCGCGCCTTCAGCATCCGCCGCGACACGCGCGTATGGATCGATCCTGACAACGGCTGGCTCGCCATCGACGCCGCCGCCGCGGCCAAGGCCGATGAAGTACGCGGCATGCTGTTCAAGGCGCTGGACCCGCTGCCGCTGACCAACCTGCACGTCAACCAGTCGCCAGTGGCGGCCATGACCGAATGGCTGGCCGGCGATGCGGCCCCCGCCGGCTTTACCGTCGACCAGGAAATCGAGCTGCAGTCCGGCGCCGAAAGCAAGGCCACGGTCCGCTACGTGCGCCACCCGCTCGACCCCGAAGACCTGCGCCGCCATATCGCCGCCGGCAAGCGCTGCACGCGCCTGGCGATGACCTGGAATGACCGCGTCTCGTTCGTGCTGACCGACGGGCTGGTGGTCAAGAAAGTGGCGCCGCTCGACGTGATCAAGGAACAGGCCGACGGCACCGCGCACGATGAAGACGAGCGCTTCGACGCGGACTTCACCATGATGGCCGGCGAGCTGTCCGGCATGCTGGTCGACCTGACCGAGGCGCTGGGCGGCGAGCGCAAGGCCTGAGCCCGCTTTTGGCAAACGCGTGGCGCTGTCACCGGACCGCGCCGCGCCTGCGGCTATTCCACCCAGTTCACCTTCGGGAAGCGCCCGGCGAACCCCGCCGGCATCGTCACCACCCGCTTGGCCACGTAGTCGAAGAAAACGAAGCCCGACTTGGCCATCGCGATCAGCGCGCCATCGGCCGGCCGCGTAATGCGGAAGATGATGTCGCCGCCGTACTTGTTGAAGTCCATCACCCCCACCTCGAACAGCAGCTGGTCGCGCGCATGGGCCTCGTTGCGGTACATCGTCGCCAGGTCGGTGACAATGATGCCGACGCCTTCCTCGCGCACATCCTCGCTGCCGAATTCGAACAGGAACCGCGCCCGCGCCTCCGAAATCATTGAGATCATCGAATCATTGGCAAGGTGGTTGGCCGAATTGATGTCCGTCACGCGCACAGTGAGGTGCGTGGCGTAGCAAAGCTGGTCGGCGGGCAGGTCGAGTTTCAGGCGGGCCATGAGGGTTCAAGCAGGAAATGGATCAAGCGCCGCACGGACCGGACTGACTGAACGCGCCGCAGCGGCGGCGCCATCATAAGCGATGCCGCGGTTCGGATTGCGGCGCGGTCGCATGCCCCTGCGCAAACCCGATCCGGGTAACTACTCCCCACCGTTTTCGTCCATCCCGCCGATGCCGCGACGCATCGCGGCCTCGTACGCTGCGCCTTGCCGTGGCCACCGGCGCACTGATTCACACACGCCCGGGCCGCCTGCCGACACGACGTCAACTACTGGAGGAAACACCATGCAAGCCGACCGCCGCAAGGCCCTGCACTGGCTGGGAGCCGGATCCCTGGCCGCCGCCGCTTCAACCCTGGGAATCGGCCCGGCCCGGGCCCAGCAGTCCTGGCCGGCGCGCCCGGTGCGGCTGGTCGTGCCCTACCCGCCCGGCGGCGCCACCGACGTGCTGGCGCGCGCGCTGGGCGACCCGCTGGGCAAGCTGTGGCAGCGCCCGGTGATCGTCGAGAACCGTCCCGGCGTGGGCGGCATGATCGGCGCCGACGTGGTCGCCAAGGCGCAGCCGGACGGCTACACGCTGCTGCTCGGCCTGCCCAGCCTGGTGCAGACGCCCTATATGGTGGCCAAGCCGCCGTTCGACCCGCTGCGCGACCTGACCGCGATTGGGCAGCTCTGCACCTCCAGCCTGGTGCTGACCGCCAGCAGCGCCATGCCGCGCACGCTGCCGCAAATGGTGGCCCTGGCCAAGTCCCAGCCGGACAAGTTCTCTTATGGCACCTATGGCATCGGCACCGGCGCCCATCTCTATATGCAGGTCTTCCTCAAGGGCGCCGGCGCCCAGCTGGTCCACGTGCCGTACAAGGGCGAAGCGCCCATCGCCACCGACCTGATCGGCGGCCAGATCTCGCTGGGAACGCTGTCGCCGATGACGGTGCGCCAGCATGCGCGCACCGGCAAGCTGCAGCCTCTGGCAGTGACCGGCAACACCCGCGCGCCGATGCTGCCCGATGTGCCCACCTTCCAGGAACTCGGCTTCAAGGGCCTGGACGGCCCGGCGTGGCTGGGCCTGTTCACCACGGCCGGTACGCCGCAGGCCATCGTCGACAAGATCGCGGCCGACGTGGAAACGGTAATGGCCGCGCCCGACATCCGTCAGCGGCTGGGGGACCTGGGACTGATCGTCAAGACCACGCAGCCGGCGGCGTTCGCGGCGACGACGCGTGCCGACCAGGTGTACTGGGGCAATGTGATCAAGGAAAACAATATTCGGCTGGACTGAGGCGGGGCAGCGCCGGCATCGGTTCAGATGCCGGCGTAGCGGCGCGGGCGGAACATCGTAGCCGCTTGCTGCGCCCTCGAACATCACTCAATTGCAGCAATTTGCTGCCCGGTGTTGCGCGGCGGCGGCATGCCGCGCCGCGCGCCATGAGCGTCGATATAATCGGCCGCGCAATACCGAAAACAAGAACATAAAAACAATAGATCTCATGCGGACGGGGTGCAGCGTCTTCTCGAACCACGCTGCGGGGTAAACATGACCAGCGCTGACCACGCCCTGTCCGAACGCCTGTCCGCCACCATCCCTGCCCGCCGTGCCGCGGGCCCTTCCGTTGCCGCGCCGGCCGCGCCGCACATGCCGTTGCTGCAAGGCGTGCACCGCCGCGCCGACCGCTTGATGACGGCGCTGCTGTGGCTGCTCTGCCTGTTGTCGCTGGTGGTCGGCAATCACTATGGATCCACCGGCCTGACGCTGACGCTTGGCCTGCCGATCGCATTGCTCGGCACGCTGATGGCGATCGCCCTGCCGGCACGCCTGGCGACGCGGCTGGCGATGGCGGTGCTGATGATGGTCTTTGTGGCGCTGCTGATCCACCAGGCGCACGGGCAGGTGGAATTCCATTTCCTGGTGTTCGTGTCGCTGTCGATGCTGCTGGCCTATCGCGACTTCCGCGTGATCCTGCTGGCGGCGCTGGTGATCGCGCTGCATCACCTGAGCTTCAACTTTTTCCAGCAGTGGGGCTGGAACACCATCTGCTTCACCGATCCCAGCTTCAACATGGTGCTGTTCCATGCGGCCTTTGTCATCGCCCAGACCGCCGTGCTGGGCGTGATCGCCTGGCGGCTGGAGCGCGACGCCCATTCCGCCGATGAACTGAGCGCGCTGGCCGCCGGCATCGGACGCGAGCCCGGCTACCTGACGCTGGCCACCGACGGCATCGAGCCCGACAGCGATTTCGCCCGCGCCTTCCGCAAGACCCTGGACACCGTGCGCCAGACCCTGCTGCAGGTACGGGACACCGCCGGCACCGTCGCCAGCGCCGCCGGCGAGATCCTCGACACCAGCGCCGGCGTCGCGCGTCGCACCGATGAACAGGCCCGCATCGTGGCCCGGACCATGCACGATATGCAGGCACTGACCCAGTCCGCGCGCACCAGCGCGGACCAGGCCCGCGGTGCCTGCGAGCTGGCCGGCGCCTCCAGCGCCGTGGTGGCGCGCGGCAGCGGCGAGATCCTGTCGGTGATCCAGACCATGGGCGAGATCGACGAGGCGTGTGGACGCATTACCGAGATCATCGGCGTGATCGACAGCATTGCCTTCCAGACCAACATCCTCGCGCTGAACGCCGCGGTCGAAGCCGCGCGCGCCGGCGAGCACGGCAAGGGCTTCGCCGTCGTGGCCGGCGAGGTGCGGCAGCTGGCGCACCGCTGCGGCGCCGCCGCACGCGAAATCCGCGGCCTGATCAACACCTCGGTCGAGCGCGCCCACGCCGGCACCGAGCTGGTGGGCCATACCGGCGAGACCATGAACGAGGTGGTGACGAGCATCGGCAAGCTCGCCGCGCTGGTGCAGGAACTGGCGACGCTGGGCGACCACCAGCGCAACGGCATCGATGGCATGGCGCAACGCGTGGCCGAGATCCAGGCGGCATTCGAGGAGAACGCCGAACTGGTGGCCGGCGCAGCAGAGGCGGCCCGGGCACAGCGGGCGCAGACCGAGGGGTTGAACCGGGCGGTGGGGGTGTTCAGGCTGGACTGATGTCAGGCCCGACGCTTACTCGTCTTTTTCGTCGCCGGTGGGGAAATGCACGCCGGCCCGGCGTGCCGCCAGCATGATGTGGCGCTCCATGGCGCGCTGCGCCTGTTCCGGCTGGCGCGCGGCCAGCGCCTCGATGATGGCGCTGTGCTCGAGGAAGGTGGCGTTGCGCGCGCCGCGCCGGTAGTACGGCAGGCGCTGGCTCTCGCGCATCACCTCGGCGCTTTCGCGCAGGATCTCGCGGATGACCTGGTTGCCGGACACCGTGACAATCAGCGTGTGGAATTCATAGTCCAGCTGCGAGGCCTCGTCGTAGGCATCGGCCTCGATCGCCCGCTGCATGGTGGCCGCGTTCTGGCGCAGCTGCTCGATCTCGCCGGCGGAGATGGCCAGCGCGGCCAGCCGCGCGGTCAGCCCTTCCAGCGCAAAGCGCAGCTGGTAGATATCGATCAGCGAATGCGTGGCGGCAAATCGCCACGGCGGCGTGGCCGCGGCGCTGTCGCCGGCGGCGGTCACATAGACGCCCTTGCCCGGGCGCGACACCACCACGCCCATGCCCTGCAGGGTGGAGATCGCCTCGCGCAATGACGCGCGGCTGATGCCGACCTTCGCCGCCAGTTCCCGCTGTGCCGGCAGCAGCGTGCCCGCGGGGAACGTGCCGTCGCGCACCCATTGCTGGATAAGGCTGACGGCCTGGTTGGCGACGGAGGCGGAAGATCCTGTCATACGTGCGGGGTTGACCAGTAAGGGTGACGCGTAAGGAACGGCAAAGGTGCGCAGGGCCGGTTGCCGGAAATTCTAGCCGACAAACCCGTCCGCCCCGGCCCTTACTTGTTGACCAGTTTGGCCGGCACCGAGTAAGTCAGCAGCGCGCCGCACAGCAGCACCGCCGCCAGCACGAACATCGCGGCATCGGTGCTCTGGGTGGCATCCTTGATCAGCCCGATCATGTACGGGCTGATAAAGCCGGCCAGGTTGGCGAACGAGTTGATCAGCGCAATCCCCGCCGCGGCACCCACCCCCGACAGGATCGAGGTGGGCAGGCTCCAGAACAGCGGCGACGTGGCCAGGCTGCCGCCGGCTGCCAGCGCCAGCGCGGCCAGCGACAGCGCGGTGTTGTGGCTGAACACGGCGCTCAGCACCAGGCCCGTCGCCGCGCAGCAGAACGGCACGATCAGGTGCCAGCGGCGTTCGCGCATGCGGTCCGAACTGCGGCTGACCAGGATCATCGAACACACCGCCACGCCGAACGGGATCGCGGTCAGCAAGCCCACGTCCAGCACGCTTTTCACGCCGGTCTGCTTGATCAGCGTGGGCAGCCAAAAGGTCAGCCCGTACTGGCCCATCACCGTGCAGAAGCAGATCATCGTCATTTTCAGCACGCGCGGGTCCGTCACCACGTTGCGCAGCGACATGTGCGCGCTCTTGTGCGCGTTCTCCGCGGCGATATTGCGCTCCAGCAGCGCCTTTTCGTCCGCCGTCAGCCAGCGCGCGGACTGGATGTTGTTGTCCAGGTACCAGAGCACGGCCACGCCCACCAGCAGCGACGGCACCGCCTCGATCACGAACATCCATTGCCAGCCGCGCAGGCCGTTGACGCCATGCATGGCTTCCATGACCCAACCCGACAGCGGGCCGCCGAAGATGCCCGAGATCGGGATCGCGGCCATGAACAGCGCCACCATGCGCGCGCGTCGGTGCGACGGGAACCAGTAGGTCAGGTACAGGATCATGCCGGGATAGAAGCCGGCCTCGGCCGCGCCCAGCAGGAAGCGCAGCACGTAGAACTGCGTGCTGGTCTGCACGAACATCATCGCCGCGGAGATCAGGCTCCACAGGATCATGATGCGCGAGATCGTCGCCTTGGCGCCGATGCGGTGCATCAGCAGGTTGCTGGGCACCTCGAAGAAGAAATAGCCGATAAAGAACAAACCCGCGCCCAGGCCGTACACCGCCTCGCTGAACTGCAGGTCGGCCAGCATGTTCAGCTTGGCAAAGCCCACGTTGACCCGGTCCAGGTAGGCCACCACATAGCACAGCATCAGGAACGGCAGCAGCCGCCAGGCCACCTTGCGGTACACCGCGTCCTCCCTGGCCTGGGCGTGCGCTTGCGGCAGGGCTATGCCATCCGGCCCGGCATGCGCGGTTTCAGTGGGAATCATGGAAGTCTCCTTGGTTGTTCGAGTCATCGACGCCCTCCGGTCTCAGCCGGGCCGTCGTCATACCGGTCTGACCAGTAGATGCCGAATGGTAGGGAGGCACCTTGTCGGTGTCAAGGCGATGTCATGTGGGGGAAAGCCCGAATACGCGCCGAACCCGGCGACGCCACGGCTGCTGGGGCGCTTGTGCTCCGCCGTGAGTTGCTGCAGAATCCGGTTCAACTGGTCTGACCAGTAAAGCCATTCACGGAATCGCTAATGCAGCGGCCAGCCGCTTGCCGCGGTTCCCAGATCCGGAGACCTATTGATGGAAACCACGCTTGCGCGCATGGCAGGCGCTCGCATGCGCCTGCATCCGCAGCCGCTGAACGCAGCCGCCTTTGCGCCCTTCGGCGATGTCATCGAGACCCGCCCCGCAGGCGATCCCGGTGCCTTTCCGATCAACGGCGGCATGGTCACGCGCCACCATGACCTGGCCGCGGTCGAACTCGGCGGCGGCCGTGCGCTGATCAACCTGTTCGAGGCCAAGCCCTACGCCTTGCCAATGGAAATCGCCATGCTAGAGCGCCATCCGCTCGGCAGCCAGGCGTTCATCCCGCTTTCCGAGCGCCCTTTCCTGGTCGTGGTTGCGCCGCCCGGCGACACACTGGAAGCCGGGTCAGTGCGGGCGTTCATCACCAACGGCAGGCAAGGCGTCAATTACCGCGCCGGTGTCTGGCATCACATGCTGCTGGCGCTGGACGCACCCTCATGCTTTGCGGTGGTGGACCGCGGCGGCGCGGGCAACAACTGTGAAGAGCGCTGGCTGGAGCAGCCGCTGCTGCTTGAACTGCCGGACGCCTGACAACTCGAGGGCATGGCGCGGAATCTGTGCCGCGCTGCCTCAGGCCACCAGCTTGCGGAGCCGTCGCTCCATCGCCGGAACGATGTTTCCGGCGCTCTTGGCGAGATTGACCTGCATCGCAGCCGCAGCGACGTCCCTGAGTGAGGGCTCGATCTCGTAACCCTTGCCGCTCATCCACAAGAGCACTTCCCACAGATGCCAGAGGGAACTTGCGCCTTCGTGCACCGGCGGGGGAAAGGTAGCCGGATGGCCGAGCATCAGCTTGCGCATGTTCTGGCGCGACATGCCGAGGGTGTCGGCAATGTCCGTCAGGCCAACCAGGTCCGGTGCCGCTTCGATCAGCGTGGCGGTCGGCATGGCACGCCTGGCATCGGTGAGCGCGCTGACGATGGCGTCGGCCGCTGATTCCGCTTCCCGGTCGAACGCCAGCGCAATCCGGCCCGCCACGCCGGTGCCCACGGTTGCATCGTCGCATCCGGCTTCGTAGAGTCGTTCGACCAGCGTGTCGGGATCGCTGTCATCCGGCGACAACTGGTATCTCAAGGTGAACGCGTATTCCATGGCGGTGGCTTCTCCTTCGGCTCGATCGACATCACGACTTCGTACCGATGCAAGCCGTGGTCCACGATCCGACGGATTCGGGTGGCGTGGTTGAATGGGCTCCTGGGTGTGCAATAGATGCTGATGACACAGAATTCCCCAGCACGGCATGCGTTGTCATGGTGCGAACAGTAGATCCGTCCCCAGGCATGGCCCCTGCCTTTCGCCGCCTCGACACGCCAGCCGCGAGACTCGGCATGTCTTAACGCAACTTCAATGTCCTTCTTGGGGTGTTGGGCACGGGCCATCGATTTCTCCAAGGCTAGATGCTGGGCCTACGGTTGTCAAGTGACAACCGTAGGCCGCAGGCTATCTGCTATGCAATTGGAGAATTGTCCGGGGATGCGTCGTTCATGGCAGTAAGACGACTCTGTAAGCACCGTCTCATGCCAGATACGGAATCGTCAACCAGGAGCGGCACAGCCGCTGCCGTCGACCTGCTTTATGCCATCGCTACCGCCGTCCCACCTAGCCTGAAAACCGCCACCGCCTCGCGCAGCGCGCGCGCCTGCTCCGCCATCGATTGCGTCGCCGCCGAAGCCTGCTCGACCAGCGCGGCGTTCTGCTGCGTGACCTCGTCGAGCTGGCCGACTGCCACGTTGACCTGCTCGATGCCGTGGCGCTGCTCGCCGGACGCCGCGGCGATCTCGGTGACGATGCGCGAGACCTGCGCCATGGCCGCCGTCATCTCTTCGATCGTGCCGCCGGCGTTGCCGACCAGCGCGTGGCCGGCCGCGACGCGGTCGACCGCCACATCGATCAGTGCCTTGATCTCGCGCGACGCCACCGCGCTGCGCTGCGCGAGCGTTCGCACCTCGTTGGCGACCACGGCAAAGCCGCGCCCCTGCTCGCCGGCACGTGCCGCTTCGACGGCTGCGTTCAGTGCCAGCAGGTTGGTCTGGACGGCGATGCCTTCGATCACACCGACGATATCGCCCACCTTGGCCGAGCGCTCGGCGATCTCCTGCATCGTGGTGACGACATCGCCCATCACATCCGCGCTACGCCCCGCGATATCGCGAGCCAGCGCCGTGTGCCGGGACACCTGTTCGATGTTCTCGGCGTTGGCGCGCACGGTCAGGGTCAGTTCATCCATGCTCGCGGCGGTTTCCTCCAGCGAAGCCGCCTGCTGTTCGGTGCGCGCCGACAGGTCGAAATTGCCGTTGGCGATCTGCGCGCTGGCCGCCGCCACGCCTTCGGCATTGCGGCGCACCAGGCCGACGACATCGGACAGGCTGTGCTGCATGTCGTGCAGCGCCTGCATCAGCGCGGCGATCTCGTCCTTGCCGCGCGTATCGATCTGCGTCGACAGGTCGCCCCTGGCAACGGTCTGGGCCACGTTCAGCGCACGGGACAGCGGGCGCGTCAGCGCGCGGCTGAACAGCATTGCGCCGGCCAGCCCGCAGACGAACGCGGCGAACATCAACGCATAGCTCAGCGTGGCGGCACGGCTCGCCGTGGCTGCGGTCTGTGCGGACACGGCCGCGGCGTCCGCCGCGATCAGCCGTGCGGCTTCCTGCAGCAACCGCGCCGGCTCGCGGTCGACGCCGGCCACGACGCGATCACCTGCGCCCGGATCGAACTCCGCCGCCTTGAAGGCCTCGAAGCCGCGCCGGTAGCCCTCGCCCATCGCGGCGTGCGCGCTGGCGAACTGTGACGCCAGCTCCTTCGATTTGCCATCGGGCAGCCGCCTGGCCAGCACCGCGCCACGCTCGCGGATGGAGGCCTCGCGCGCGCCGAAGGCGGCCCAGTGCTTGTCCAGCCGCGCTGCGTCGCTGCCGCGCAGGATCGTGTTCTTCCACTCCTGGATCTGCTCCTTGAAATCGACCAGCATCGCCGTGACCAGCCGCTCTTCCTCGACACGTTCCAGCACGACGTGGTTGTAGTCGTCGAGCGAGCGGTTCAGGGTGCTCAGGCCGTACAGCGCGCCGGCGAACATGACGATTAGCGCCGCCGCGAAGGCGAGCGGGAGTTTGACTGCGATCTTCATTACGGATTTCCGATGGGCATGGGGGTACCCCAGCGCAGGGGCTGGTATGGCATGGCTCTTATCGGCAGGGAGATCCGTAAGTTGAGTTCGGGGAGCCGAAGTACGGGCTCGTGCCCTCCCATCCGGTACCGCAAGTGGGAGGACTGGGAGGCGTACACTGCGGGATAACAGGGTCACAACGTACCGACCCAACCTTCCCCCGTGCCTATGTCCGCCCCGCTGACCCACTCCGACCGCCTGACGCTGTCCCCCTTCCGCGGGCACGACGCAGCCGAGGCGTGGCCCTGCATTACCCCCACGCTCGCCCGCTACATGGAATGGGATCCCGCCCCGTCACCCGAGGCGTTTCGCGAAGTATGGCAGGCATGGCTGCCAGCCATGGAAGACGGAACGGAATTCATCTTCACGGTCCGGCGGACCAGCGACGGTTGTTTCCTCGGCCTGGCCGGGCTGCATCATGCCGACACGCCGGCGCCGGAGTTCGGCATCTGGATCCGCGAAGACGCCCATGGGCACGGCTATGGCAAGGAAGCGGTGCTGGCCGTGGCGGCGTGGGCGACGGCCGCCTTGCGGCCGGCGCGCTTTGTGTATCCTGCCGCGGAGCAGAACTGGAAGAGCCGCCGGATTGCGGAAGCGATGGGCGGCGTAGTGGTGGACCGGCAGCCGGCACGGAAGTTTGTGCGGGTGGTCTATGAGGTGCCGGTGAAGTAGCTGGACGGCCGAACGGCATCAGCGACCGATGCCCGCCGACCAGTGAATCGGCCCGACGCCCTTTATCTATAGCGTCGGGCGATCCGAAGAATCAACGCCCTTTCCACACCGGCGGACGCTTGCCAACGAACGCTTCCACCCCTTCCCGGAAATCGTCGCTGCCATAGCACTGCCGCACCAGATCGTCGGTATCGGCCACCGCCGCCACGGTCTGGCGGCGCAACGACTCCTTGATGACCGCCTGCGTCACCGGCGCCAGCGCGCCGAGCCGCTCGCACAACGCGGCGACTTCAGCGTCCAGCGCCTCGGGCGC
The DNA here is from genome assembly GCF_041726985.1 of Cupriavidus nantongensis. Taxonomy (GTDB): domain Bacteria; phylum Pseudomonadota; class Gammaproteobacteria; order Burkholderiales; family Burkholderiaceae; genus Cupriavidus; species Cupriavidus nantongensis_A. The sequence continues at coordinate 2,906,694 of NZ_CP168303.1, forward strand.
ATGCACGCCCTCGAGAAAGCCGCAGGCCAGCGCTGCATCGGCGTCAAGAATCTGCGCCAGCAACAGCATGCGTCGCACCGGCTGCAGCCCCCATGCCGCGCGCAGCTTGGCCAGGTTGTGCGCGGAAAGCGTATTGCCCAGCGTCTTCGCGATCGGCACGCCGAAGCGGGCTTTGGGCGTCGCCACCCGGAAGTCGCACGCAGTGGCGATGGCCAGCCCGCCGCCCACCGCCCAGCCTTCGATCACCGCCACGGTAGGCATCGGTAGTTGCTCGACCAGCGCGATGCCTTCATCGATGCGCGCTTCGTAGGCAACCCCGTCATCGCCGCCCGAGAACTGCTGGAATTGCGCGATGTCGGTCCCCGCGACAAAGGCCTCGCCGCCCGCGCCGCGCAACACCACCACGCGCGCGCCGGCAGTGCCTTCCGTGGCAAGCGTGCGGCAGTGCCCGGCGAACTGCTCGTACATCGCCCACGTCATCGCGTTGCGCGCCGCCGGGCGGTCGAAGGTCAGCGTCGCGATCTGGCCTTGTCGCGTCAGCGTGACCTGCCCTTCGACGGGCGCCTGCTGCGGGGCGCTCATGCGCCGAATGCGCCGGCCGCCGCCAGCGACTGCTGTTCGTCCTGCGACATGCCCAGCTCGGCGAGGATCTCGGCGGTGTGCTGGCCCAGCAGCGGCGGCGGGCGCCGCACCTGCTGCGGCGTGCCGCCCATCTTCACCGCGAAGCCGATATTGGGCACCTTGCCTTCGATCGGATGATCGATCTCGATGCGCATCTGGCGGTGCTTGCCGTGCTCGCTGTCGAACGCTTGCGGGTAGGTCAGGATCGGTCCGGCGGGGATGCCGACCTCAAGCAGCTGCTCGATCCAGTAGTCGGCACTGTGCTTGCCGAAGCTCTCTTCCAGCGCGCCGATCAATGCCTGCCGGTTGGCCAGGCGCAGCGCGACGGTGGCAAAGCGTTCGTCCGCCAGCAGGTCGGGCCGGTCCAGCGTCTTGCACAGCAGCTGCCACAGCTTCTGGTTGGTCGCGCCCATCACGAAATAGCCATCCGCCGCCTTCATCGCCTGGTACGGCGCGCTCATGCGGTTGGCCGTGCCGAGCGGCTCGGGCTCGCGCCCGGTGCCCCAGTATTCGCAGGTGTCCCACACCGAGAACGCCAGCGCGGAATCGAACAGCGACGCATCGACATACTGCCCCCTGCCCGTCTGCTTTGCGCCGATATAGGCGGACAGCATGCCGTAGGTCGCGAACAGCGCGCAGCCGATATCGGCCACCGGCACGCCCGCCTTGACCGGCGCGCCGCCCGGATAGCCGGTCACGCTCATTACGCCCGACATCGCCTGCGCCATCAGGTCGAAACCCGGCCGCGTCGCCCACGGCCCGCTCTGGCCGAAGCCGGAGATGCTGCAGTAGACCAGCTTCGGATTGATATGGCTGAGCGTCTCGTAATCGATGCCCAGCCGCTTCATCACGCCGGGGCGGTAGTTCTCGACCAGGATATCGGCGGTTTCCGCCAGCCGGTACAGCACAGCGCGGCCGGATTCGGTCTTCAGGTCCAGCGTGACGCTGCGCTTGTTGCGGTTCATGTTGAGGAAGCCCATGCTGTCCGGGCCCTTCATCTTGAACCCCATCGAGCCGCGGGTCTGGTCGCCGCCCTCGGGCGGCTCGATCTTGATCACGTCGGCGCCGAGGTCGGCCAGCAGCATGCAGGCGTAAGGGCCGGCCATGACCTGGCTGACGTCGAGCACGCGCACGCCGGCAAGCGGCAGGGGCGTAGCGTTGGCCTGGGCGGCGGTGGCGCCGGAGTCGCGGGTATCCATCATCGGTTGCGTCCTGGGAGAATGGTTCGGGCTGCGTGCATCGGTGCGTCGGCGATCGCCCATCAGCTCTCCGCCTTCACGCCGGCGTCCTTGATCACCTTGGCCCATTTGGTCGATTCCGCGGTGATGTAGGCGGCGAATTGCTGGTTCGTTCCGCCCGAGTCTTCGGCGCCGAAGCTCTTCAGCCGCTCGGCCACGTCCGGCATGGCCAGCACGCGGTTGACGTCTTCGTTCATGCGCTGCGCCAGCGCCGGCGGCATCCCCTTCGGGCCCACCAGGCCGTACCACGAAGCTGCGTCCAGGCCGGGAAAGCCCGACTCCGCCAGCGTCGGCACGCTCGGATGGCTGGCGGCGCGCTTCAGGCGCGTCTGCGCGATTGCGATCACCTTGCCCTGCTGCACGAACGGCGTGGCCGCGGTCATGGTGTCGAACGCATAGTCGATCTGCCCGCCCATCAGGTCCGCCACCAGCGGGCCCGAGCCCTTGTACGGCACGTGCACCACGTCGATCTTCGCCTGCATCCGGAACAGTTCCAGCGCCAGGTGCTGCGCCGAGCCGATGCCCGACGAGCCGAACGAGATCTTGCCCGGGTTCTTGCGGCACAGCGCGACGATATCCGCAACCGTCCGCACCTTCTGTTCCGGACGGCAGGTCAGCATATTAGGCGTGACCCCTACCATCGAGATCGGCGTAAAGTCCGCGCGCGGGTCGTACTTGACGTCCAGCAGCGCGGGCGCGATCGCATGGCTGTTGACATGCGCCATCAGCAGCGTGGTGCCGTCCGGCGGCTGCTTGGCCACATAGGCCGCGGCGATGGCGCCGGTGGCGCCGGGCTTGTTCTCCACCAGCACGCTGGTGTTCCACATCACGCCCAGCTTCTGTCCGATCACGCGCGCCAGCACATCCGTGCCACCGCCGGGCGCAAAGCCCACCACGATGCGAACCGGCCCCGCCACATTGGCCGCGCGCACCAGGCCGGGCACCGCCAGCCCGGCCGCGGCCGCCATAAGAAATTGCCTGCGCTGCATTGCGTGTCTCCTCTATCGTTATGGAGTCCATCATCCGCAATGCACCGGCCAAGCGCTATCGCTATTTTCGGGATTCAGGTTTCGCGTTTTGCGCAAGCACCTGCAGCACGCCCAGCGCCGCCGACGACAGCACTCCATGGGGCCGATGGCACAGCACAAAATGTCGCGCCGCCCACTCCCCCGTGATCGGCAACCGCACGAAACGGCTGCCGCCCGCCACCTCGCGCGCAATCGCCTCCGGCATCACCCCGCCACCCAGGTTCTGCGCCACCAGCGCCGCGACGCTGTCGAACCCGCTCACCCGCATGCGCATCCGCAACACCCGCCCCGCATCCTCCGCCAGCCGCTCCAGCCCGATCGAGATTGCCGAACTCTCGCCCAGCACGATCAGGTCGCAGTCCAGCACTTCTTCCGTGGTCACCTTCTTGCGCTTCGCCAGCGCATGGCCGCGCGCCACCACCAGCACCAGCCGGTCGCTCCGGTACGGCGCCGTCGGCAGGTCGACCACGCCGAGGCTGCCTTCATAGATACCGATATCGACGGTGCCACGGCGCAGCGACTGCTGGACTTCCTGGCTGTTCATTTCCTGCAGGTCGATCCGGACTCCGGGGCATTCCGTGGCGCAGCGCTGGATGTCGAACGGGAGGAACTGGATGACGGCGGACTTGGGGGCAGCCACCCGCACCACGCCAAGGTCGCCGCCGACGAAGGATGCGGCGTCGTCCTGCATGCGCTGCACCGTATGGGTGATGCCGCGGGCGTGCGCCAGCAGCGCGCGGCCGGCTTCCGTGCAGGCCATGCCGTGAGGGAGGCGCTCGAACAGCGAGACGCCGAGCTGGGATTCCAGTTCGAGGATGCGGCGCGAGGCGGCGGCCGGGGCCAGGTGCAGGCGCTCGGCGCCGCGGGTGATGCTGCCCTGGTCAGCGACCGCGATGAAGAGCTGGATGGTGGTGAGGTCGAAATGCAGCCTTGAATTGCGTGAGTGGGCGGGGGACGTCACGATGGTCTGCGCGGTGGTGGGGCGTGGTTGGTGCGAGCTACGGAGGGAAATTCGAGAAAACACCGCGGCAATACAGGGATGCTGCGCGGGATTGCCTATTCTCAGCTCAACGTCGGGCCACGGCAATTGCGGGTTTCCCGTGTCCCGGGCAACGCCTACGACGTACCTTCGCGGCGTTCGCCCAGCGATAATCACGGCACTGCCCGCAGTTCCTGCTTTCAGGATTCTCCCAACGGCGTTACCCGGAAGACCACTGAGGAATTCAGCGGCCTTCACGTATTTGTATCCAGCCCGCCGTTCGCGGCAAGCAGCAAGACGGGAGAGCAAGCGCCTGGGTCACAGCTCCGCATACCGAGGCAGCAAATCCTGATCAGCTAGCCGGATCTCGATTGCGTTTGCCACACGAACATGCTCAGGATTGTGCTCAGAGAAGGGCTCGTCGATGATGCTGACGACTACCGTGCCAATCTGCTTCCGTTCCTTGTTCAGTACCGGATGCAGCAGTCCTGCTTCTGGCACCTGCTGCTCCGAAAGAATGCGTGGCAGGTAGAACAGCCAACTCACGCCTGGACGATCCCGAAATACCTTGTGTTCGCTGTACCAGAATGGGCCAAAGCTCGCGACAAGCGGCCTCCAGATTGCAACCGCAGCTTCCAACCAGAGTAGCGGCACTTTCCAGTCAGCGAAGGAAGGCTCAATGCGAAGTGATAGCGCAACCCTGTCCGGTGGGCCAAGCACATTGACGAGCGACATGAGCGAAGCCTGCTGAGCGGACTTCTCCGCGCCATTCCAAAGAGCAATCGAACGGATATCGGTGACACCTCTATTGCGCTCCTCAAGGACCGCCAGCGCCGCAGTGGTTGGCCCATCTTCTTCGAACGCCAGATACAGGAGCGCGTCTTCTTTGCTCTTGCTGGACGACAGATACCAATGCCGGAGAAGCGGGGAATGCCTTCCAATGACTCGAGCGAACTCATGAAGCTCGGCAAGCTGTTTCCGGACATCGATAAGTAGACTGCCATTTCGGCGAAACGAAAGCTCGAGCGCGGGTATAGGTTTCATTCTGCAAGACCGGTAGAACTGCCATGGCAGAGGCCGACGCCCATCCTCTATAGATCGATGTATCTCGGTAGCAAATCCTGATCGACAAGCCGGACCTCGATGGCATTGGCCGACCTCACATGTTCGGGATCGGTTCCAGAGAATGGTCCGTCAACAACGCTTACAACAATCGTTCCCATCTGTTGGTCGCCTTCATCCGCTACGCCGATGAGCGCTTGCGCCTCCGGGACGTGGAGCTCTGTAAGGATGGTCGGCAGATAGATCATCCAGCCTACAGCAGGACGATCTGGAAAGACCCGAACATACTTCTGTGTATCGACAGTGGCGACTAAGGGGCGCCAGATCTTTACCGCCTCGCTCAAGACGCTGGCAACCGCAGACCAAGGGCCCAATCGACTCGCTGGAGGCTTAGACCCTAAAGTAAGACTCAACGCTGACGCTGCACCGTCAGCGCGATCGAAATAATAGGAAATTGACGCACCTTGCGACTTTGCGAGTTGCCCATTCCATATAACGAACGACTTTATGACATCCTCTCCTTCCAGCTCTTGGCCCAAGACCGAAAGTGCAGCCGTGGTGGGGCCTTGTCTATCGAAGACCAAGTACCGGTAAGAATCCTCTTTCGTGTCAGCTGCCAACAGCCACGCGGATTCATCGAGCAGCGCGTCCTGTGTTCCTAGAAATCGCGTTAGCTTCTGGACGAGGAAAAGGTGATCTCTCAAAGTGAGCCGCGGATCGGATGAGAGCCTAAACCGCAGCTTTAGTTCATGTGACATAGCCAGTATCAGGGAAAGTAAACGACCTCAATTCGCGGCGCCGCTTCCCCGATCGCCTCTCGCATGTACGCGAACGATCTAGGCTCCATGAAATGCCACCGCAATCGAGTGGGTGGCATCGGCTGCGCTGCTTTTTCCTGCCGTACAGCACTGACAGTCATTGCTGCGAAGATCTGTTTTTGAAATGGATAACGAAATTCCCCATCCGCATCAAAGAACTGGTCATAGGTAGATTTCGCCTCTTTCAACAGACACTGCCCAGATGCAAAGCCATCGAATTTGACGCCGTTGAAGCTCCACTCGCACAGAAATCCTGCAGCCGCCTCCGGCATACGAGAGACACGGCGCTGATACGAAATAGCTTCAGCGCTCCACCCTGCCGTCGGCTGAAGCACAATCACACCATGGTCAGGCGGACATTCTTCGCATCTATCCTTTTCCTTCGCTGGCGATTCAGCACGCGAAATCGGAGTGGTTTTGGAGTTCTCAGCTTCCTCCGTCCGTTGACGCGCCGCCTCCGTCGCCGCACCGACCGCCGCCGCGGCCCCGAGCCACTGAAGCACTCTTGAAGCGATCAACCGAATAGCTGGGACTGCAAGCGTCGCCATCAGCCGTTCTCCTTGAGGACGAGCTTCATCACCGCTGACAGGTCATCCAATCGTTGTTCCGGCGTTGCGCCAGGCTTTGAGAGATATGCGCGGACCTGGCGATCCGTTGCCATCTGCGGCGCATCGGCGCAGAGATAGAGCAACTTCACGATGTGTTGCGTCGACAGAAGCCCTGACTCTGCCGCCAAGCTATAACCCGCTTGCATTCGGCTAAAGATCTCCTCTCTACCCGGGCTCTGCAACAACTCCGGACGATGGGCCAGAAACTGTTCGCATACCGCGCCGACGAAGTTCTGGGTTTCTACGTGCCGCAGCGCTTGCCACTGCGCTTCACTGAGCGTCAGCATGCTGTCTCCCTATCCAGACTCTGATGCCCTTGTCCAGGAAATGCCATTCGTGGATATGACCGAAGAATTCCGTTCGTTGGTCACCTGCCATGAGCTGAAAGAGAGCAGCCAGGACACGTGGATCCCAAAACCGCAAGAGTGCGGTTCGTCCATCGGGCAGCTTGACGTCGAGTCGCAACTGCAATAGTTGTGAAAGCCCCGTGAGACAGGCTTCAGCGATGAGCCAGGTGACGGCCGGTGCCGTCGTCTCCAGTGAGGTCAAGTCACGCAGGACTGCATCGGTTACCTGCGTCGCATCAACCAGCCAAGGGCCGGCGGGTGCCAGCGGGTCATCCGCTGTACCGGAGAACAAGGCAACCACCACGCCGGGCACGTGTTCAAGCTGTCGCTCCCGATGCTGCTGATACAGCGCGCCATCCACCAGCGCATACAGGTTGAGCGCCTGCAAGCGTGCACGCAGTTGGTTGTATCGATCGAGGACATCCATTAGCCGGCTATCCTCGGACGACAGTCGCCGATCCTGTCGCAGCTGCCTTCATCAAGCAATCCAGGCAGAGGCCAGAACGCGTTACAGCCGCGATTCCTGCTGGTTCAAAGTCGGCGACCGCCGGCGTTTCCATGTCGCTTGCCAACGTGCTGTCCTGGCTGGCTAGCAACCTGGCACCGCAGGCGGTGCGGTCCATATGCCTGACGTAAGGAACGCCATTGGGCGCAGTGATAATTCCGTTGCCCGCGAGGATCGGAAAAGTGCCCTTGCACTTGGGACAGATGGTCATGTCCCCTGCACGCGCCATGGCGCGATTACCGATGATGCTGGTGGCATCGCCGGTAATGACTGTCCCTCCGTGCGTAGTCCGGTCGCCCACGCAAATGAGTCCGGAGATCACCTTACCCCTCCACCTTCGTTGTGCTCGAAAGAGCTGTCTGGCATACCCGGTGCATGCTTGCCCAAGGTAGTTGGCGCGATGGGGTCGTGGCAACGGAGGAAATCCGCAGAGATATGCGTCCGTTTCTGCAAAGGCGACGGAAACGGCTGCAGCCGGTCAGCGGAGGCGGTCGCGCGTCTAGAAGCCCGAGTCGACCGGTGGGCGTGTGACAGTAGTAGCGAGTTTTCTTGGCTTCAGTGCGGAAGCCAAGACTCAAAGGGTTACCGGTTCATCGAAAGCGCGGTGCCAGCTATGGATCTCCACCCGCTCGCGTAGGCCTTGCGTCCAGAACGGATCAGTTTGAATGAGGGCCTCAACCTCGGCTCGATCCGCAGCCCGGACAATCCAGAGCCCGCCAACCGCGCCTTCATTTGGAGCTTCGCGCAAAGAGCCGGCGATAGGGATCATGTCGCGATGCAGGGCTAGCCAATCGAGGTGGGCTTGCAAGAAGGTGTTGCGGAGAGCCAGTTGGTCGGGCTTTTCGTGGAAGCGAACGGCAAAAATCATGGTTTTACTCGATTAGGGCGTTGATCTTGCGAGGCGTCTGCGCGGATTTTTCGCTGCGTCGCGGCCAGCCTCCCCCGCATATCGCGAATCGACAGAACTTTCTTCTGCAATGCTCCGAATAATCTGGCGACCAGTGTCTGGCAACACGCCTTAATCTCCGAGCAGATGGTCTCGATCAGTGTGAAACGACCAAATCTGGTCCAGAGACCCCGCATGACTTCGATCTCTGAAAGTGAAGCGTGATGAGGTTTCTGTTGGATTCGTATAGGGCCTGGATCTTCGCCTACGGAATGGCGGTCAGAAAGTACCTAGTCTTAACTCCTCGATGTCCAGGAATTTAGACTCGTCTCATTCCCCGACCGGGTGCCGACGTAGTCTCGCTCATGGTGCTGAACACACCGCCTCGCAACGGCCTCACCGCCACCCGTCAGCTTGCGGTTAGCTTCATCCTCCGTAGCCTTCCTAAGGCCGGGTAGCGTGCATCGATACAAGACCCGAAAGGGAAAACATGCGGGCCGTTTGCGAGCGGTGTTCACGTACCTGGGCGCCCCCTGAACAGGAGCGAATTTAACAATCTTCGCAAGGATTGTCGACGAAACGAAATTCCCCAGCGCCCATTCGCACTGTCAAGATTAGCCGTACGTACTTCCCCGTCGTTCCAGCCAGCAGCAATGGCTTTACCGGCCTGCGAGCAATTCCGTCAATTCGACTGCGTGGTGTCTGGCTTGAAAAGGCGGGGTTCAATGTCGGGCAATCGCTGAAGGTAAAAGTGCTACGGAAACGCATTGTGATCTGCGTGGCGTAGCAGCGATGCCTCGCTGACTTGAGCGAGCAAACGGCCGTCCGCAATCAGTTGTTGTCACTCGGGCTGCAGCGGCCAACGTCCGCTTCGCAGCGTAAGCAGTCTTGCCTGTACCCTATACCTGCGGCCCTAGCTACTCCGCCGTAGGCATCGGCGTGTTCTTCATCTCGTTGATCGCCTTCATGAGCTTGATGGTAGTCCCGCCATCAAGCGCATCGCCTTGGTAACGCACTTCATACAGGCCCTGAAGGTTGCTCGGCAGTTTGACGCCGTCCTTAACAAGCAAGATGAAGCGACGGCCATACAGTGCCATCGCAGCGCCGATCTCGATCAGCACATTTGAGTTGACTGTCGTGACTTCGCCACCGGCTGGGTCCATGAGCTTCTGTTCACCATCTACATGAATGATTGCAGCAGCACAGCCGCGCATGTCGTTCATCACCTTGTCTGGAACGGGTTGAGCAACGGACTGTTTTTCGACAGACACAACAGGAATCAGTTCGCCAAACGCCAGAAGCTCTTTGATCGGGTCAATGAAGGTGGTGTTCTTACCGTGCGTGATGAACACCTTACGCATCCGACCGTCTGTTGCGGCCGAAGCTGCCTGCGTGACGGGAATAACGATGGCTGCTTCACCATGAATTGGTTCTGGGATAGTTGCAGCGCGAGCGGCAATCGTGGTAGCAGGAGTTCCTTCATCTGCTGCGAGTGCTTCGTCTGAGCCAGGGGGACGAGTGCCCACTAGGTCCGCGTACTTCTTGTCCTTGATTGTGCGGATAAATCCCACACTGTCAGCGGTCGTCATGATCATGTCGAAGACTTGCTTGGTGCGATCTTCAGGCACTTTCATCTGTTCAAGAACATGCTCGGCGATCTTGTCGCGCGGCAACTGTGAGCCGGAATACTTTGATAGGAACTCGCGAATGATTCGTGGCTTCAAAACAGCTTCGCGCTTGGCAACTAGGTCGTCTCCCTCTTCCATGGGTTTACAGATGCGGCGTGCAAGATCTGTGACGGACACAGAGGCGGCATTGTAGCCACCTGTTGTTAGGCCATAAGCGATTGAGGCACCGCAAAGCATGCGGAACTTGGTGTTCGTGGTCTGCATTTCCAGACCGGCAGCAACGTCAAGGGGAGTGGAGGGGCCACCGCCGTATTCGGCAAAGATGACCTGGGCAACGACAAGCGCCTCATCAATACTGAACGCGGGAATGTCTTCCTGCGACATGTATGAGCGCGTTTTTTCAGCAGTCTTTGCGGCTTTAGGGGCCGATTTCTTTGCCGCTGCCTTCTTTGCTGGCGCTTTCTTAGTCGCAATTGCCATCGTCTCGCTTCTCGTTTTGTGGTGGGCTAATATTATCAAGAGCTCTCAGAGGAGCAAGGAATAAGTTATCGCGTGTTCATGATTCCATGGTCTTCTGCGCTGCCGTGCTTGTCTCGATGTGTGCGTAGAACATGGTGTTGGATGTTGCGGTGACCCGGTGTTTGCTCGGCGAGGGAGAGAACGTGGCGGAGAAGTGGCGGACCAGGGCTCCGCGAAGCCGAGCAGCATACATGGACAGTTCCGGAAGCCGACTGACGGTGCTGGCCGCTGAACGTCCGATACCAGTCAAAAACTGGTCAACCATCACGCCGTATCGTAAGTCCGCTTTTGGGCCGAAAGCAGCCACTTTAACCAGAAAAAAATGGGAGCCTTCAGCTCCCATTTTTTTCATCGTTAACTAACAACGCCACTCAATCCCAGCTCAACGCCCCACCCGTCTGATACTCAATAACTCGAGTCTCAAAGAAATTCCTCTCCTTCTTCAGATCAATCATCTCAGACATCCACGGGAACGGATTCTCCTCATTCGGGAACAGCTGATCCAGCCCAATCTGCTGGCACCGCCGATTGCAGATAAACCGCAGATACGACTTGAACATAGGCGCATTCAGCCCCAACACCCCACGCGGCATCGTGTCCTCAGCGTAGCGATATTCCAGGTCAACAGCCTTCTTGAACAACTCAGTAATCTCAGCCTTAAACTCCGCCGTCCACAGATGCGGATTCTCCAGCTTGATCTGGTTGATCAGGTCAATCCCAAAATTGCAGTGCAGCGACTCATCCCGCAGGATGTACTGATACTGCTCCGCAGCCCCAGTCATCTTGTTCTGCCGCCCCATCGCCAGGATCTGCGTGAAGCCCACATAGAAGAACAACCCTTCCATGATGCAAGCAAACACGATCAGCGACTTCAGCAGCTTCTGGTCGTTTTCCGGCGTGCCGGTCTTGAACGACGGGTCGGTCAGCGTGTCGATGAACGGGATCAGGAACTCGTCCTTGTCGCGGATCGACTGCACTTCGTGGTACGCGTTGAAGATCTCGGCTTCGTTCAGGCCCAGCGATTCAACGATGTACTGGTAGGCGTGCGTGTGGATGGCCTCTTCAAAGGCCTGGCGCAGCAGGTACTGGCGGCATTCCGGCGCGGTGATCTGGCGGTAGGTGCCCAGCACGATGTTGTTGGCGGCCAGCGAGTCGGCGGTGACGAAGAAGCCCAGGTTGCGCTTGATGATGCGGCGCTCGTCCTCGGTCAGGCCGTTGGGGTCTTTCCACAGGGCGATGTCGCGGGACATGTTGATTTCCTGCGGCATCCAGTGGTTGGCGCAGCCGGCCAGGTACTTTTCCCACGCCCACTTGTACTTGAACGGGACCAGCTGGTTGACGTCGGTCGAGCCGTTGATGACGCGCTTGTCGGCGGCGTTGACGCGGCGGTTGCTTTGCGCGGCAGCGGCGTTGGGGTTGTTGCCCAGGATGCCGGCTTGCGTGGCGCTCGGCGGCAGTACGCCTTGCTGATCAGCCGTAGCGGCCGATGCAGCGGGTTGCAGGGCAGGCTGCGGTGCGGCCTGCGGGGTGGCTTGAACGTCGTCGTCCCAGCTCAGCATGGTGTGGTTCTCCGTGATTCGGTTGGGGGGCGCGTGTGGTTTCGTCAGGTTTGACGCTTCACTTCGTTGGGGCGCCGGCCCTCTCCCCCGCCCCTCTCCCGCGAGCGGGAGAGAGGAGCAAACAGGGGGTGGTTTTTACTCTCTAGGCTTTTTGCCTTATTGGCAGGCTTCGCACTCTTCGAAGCCGGGGTCGCCCGGGCGCATCGTGCAGACCGCGCCTTCGGCTTCCGGCATGGCCGGGGCCGATGCGGCGGCGGCGTCCAGTGCCGAGCCGCTGTCGCTGCCCGACGACACCGCGTTCAGCGAGCCGCGCGACACGGTGGACTTCTCCACGTGGGTGGCGGCCATGGTGCGCAGGTAGTACGTGGTCTTCAGGCCGCGCAGCCAAGCCAGCTTGTAGGTGTCGTCCAGCTTCTTGCCCGAGGCGCCGGCCATGTAGATGTTCAGGGACTGGGCCTGGTCGATCCACTTCTGGCGGCGGCTGGCGGCTTCGACCAGCCAGGTCGGCTCGACTTCGAACGCGGTGGCGTAGATGTCGCGCAGGTCTTGCGGGATGCGGTCGATGCGGGCCAGCGAGCCGTCGAAGTACTTCAGGTCGGCAACCATCACTTCGTCCCACAGGCCGCGCTCCTTCAGGTCGCGCACCAGGTAGTCGTTGACCACGGTGAACTCGCCCGACAGGTTGGACTTGACGTACAGGTTCTGGAAGGTCGGCTCGATGCAGGCGGACACGCCGATGATGTTCGAAATGGTCGCGGTCGGGGCGATCGCGATGCAGTTCGAGTTGCGCATGCCGTGCTGCTTGATGCGGGCGCGCAGGCTGTCCCAGTCCATGGTGCTGGACAGGTCCACTTCCAGGTAGCCGCCGCGCTCTTCGGCCAGCAGCTTGAGCGAGTCTTGCGGCAGGATGCCACGGTCCCACAGCGAGCCTTCGTAAGTGCTGTAGCGGCCGCGCTCTTCGGCCAGCTCGGTCGACGCCTGGTAGGCGTAGTAGCACACGGCTTCCATCGAGGTATCGGCGAACTTGACCGCGGCGTCGCTGGCGTACGGGGTGCGCAGCACGTGCAGGCAGTCCTGGAAGCCCATGATGCCCATGCCGACCGGACGGTGGCGCAGGTTGGAATTGCGGGCCTTGTCGACAGCGTAGTAGTTGATGTCGATGACGTTATCCAGCATCCGCATGGCGGTGCGGATGGTCTTCTGCAGCTTGGCGTGGTCGAGCGCGTAGGAGCCGTCGGCCTGCTTGGCCAGGTGCGCGACCAGGTTGACCGAACCCAGGTTGCAGACGGCGATTTCGCTATCGTTGGTGTTCAGCGTGATTTCCGTGCACAGGTTGGAGCTGTGGACGACGCCGACGTGCTGCTGCGGGCTGCGGATGTTGCACGGATCCTTGAAGGTGATCCACGGGTGGCCGGTCTCGAACAGCATGCCCAGCATCTTGCGCCACAGTTGCAGCGCGGGCAGCTTCTTGAACAGCTTCAGCTCGCCGCTGGCGGCCTTGGCTTCATAGCCCAGGTAGGCCTTCTCGAATTCCTTGCCGACCTTGTCGTGCAGGTCCGGGCAGGTGGCGGGCGAGAACAGGGTCCACTCGCCGCCTTCCATCACGCGCTTCATGAACAGGTCCGGGATCCAGTTGGCCGTGTTCATGTCGTGGGTGCGGCGGCGGTCGTCGCCGGTGTTCTTGCGCAGCTCGAGGAATTCTTCGATGTCCAGGTGCCACGTTTCCAGGTAGGCGCAGACGGCGCCCTTGCGCTTGCCGCCCTGGTTCACGGCGACGGCGGTGTCGTTCACCACCTTCAGGAACGGGACCACGCCTTGCGACTTGCCGTTGGTGCCCTTGATGTGCGAGCCGAGCGCGCGCACGTTGGTCCAGTCATTGCCCAGGCCGCCGGCGAACTTGGACAGCAGCGCGTTTTCCTTCAGCGCTTCATAGATGCCTTCCAGGTCGTCCGAGACCGTGGTCAGGTAGCACGACGACAGCTGCGAGCGGCGGGTGCCGGAGTTGAACAGGGTCGGCGTGGACGACATGAAGTCGAACGACGACAGCAGCTGGTAGAACTCGATGGCGCGCGCTTCGCGGTCCTTCTCGTTCAGCGCCAGGCCCATGGCCACGCGCATGAAGAAGGCCTGCGGCATTTCGATGCGGGTTTCATCGATATGCAGGAAGTAGCGGTCGTACAGGGTCTGCAGGCCCAGGTAGTTGAACTGGAAGTCGCGGCCGGCGTCCAGCGCGGCGCCCAGGCGGGCCAGATCGAAGGTGGCCAGCTTTTCGTCAAGCAGCTCGGCTTCGATGCCGCGCGCGATGAACTTCGGGAAGTACTCGGCGTAGCGGGTGGCCATCTCGGCCTGGGTCACTTCGGTGCCCAGGATTTCCTTGCGGATGGTGTGCAGCAGGATGCGGGCGGTGACCTGGCTGTAGTCCGGGTCCTTCTCGATCAGGGTACGCGCGGCCAGGATGGCGGAGTCGTACACCTGCGTCATCGGCACGCCTTCGTACAGGTTCTTCAGCGTTTCCTTCAGGATCGGCTCGGCGCTGACGGCATCGCCCAGGCCGGAGCAGGCGTTGTCGATCAGGGCGTGCAGCGCGACGATGTCGAGCGGCTTGGTCACGCCGGCGTCGGTCACGTTGATGCTGATGCCGGATTCCTGCACGCGGGCCACGGCCTGCGCGCTCGCGCTGGCGCGTTCGGCCTTGCGCTTCTCGCGGTACAGCACGTAGGCGCGCGCGACTTCATGCTCGCCCGAGCGCATCAGCGACAGCTCGACCTGGTCCTGCACGTCTTCGATATGGATGGCGCCACCGCTCGGGCGGCTGCGCACCAGCGCGCGCACCACGTTGTCGGTCAGCTGCTCGACGATCTCGCGCACGCGCGCGGATGCGGCGCCCTGCCCGCCGTTGACGGCGAGGAAGGCCTTGGTCATGGCAACGGCGATCTTGGACGGCTCGAACGCCACCACGGCACCGTTGCGACGAATGATCTTGTGATCCGGGTAGTTCGTGGTCGCGGCGCTGGGGGTCTGCTGCGTGGTCGAAGCCTGGCTGGCAACGCCGGCGGCGGCGCCACCCGTGGTGATTTCGTTCTGGGCCGTTTGCATGAGAACTCCTGTTTTTACCCTGGCTATTTAGAGACAAAAGAGTCCCTGGCGAAATGCGGCGAAAAAGAACGTCCCTCCCGGCTGCATAGCGGGTGCGACAGACTGCCTTTACGTGAACATTTCGCCAGGGACTCTTGTGATGCCGACCTTGCGGGAAGGTTTGCAGTCGATGCGCGAACTTCGCGGCTGCTGCCTCACTCCTGGGGCCGGCTCCCCGGTTTGACTACTAGATATAGTGTGTGACGCGGAAAACTGGGCTAAGTATAGTGAAACGAATCCGAATGACCAGTCTTGACAACCGCTATTTGGGGCACGCCGGCGGCTGTGCGGCAGCGCCACATGCCCGCAAGCCTAGTACTCGCAAGGGTTTCGGCCAGACCGTTCGCAACTGCACATTTCACAAAAATTTTTTTGATTGTTGCGAGGTTGCGATAGCCCCACACCGACGTGGGGCATCGCTGCCCAAATGGCGAGCATGGGGCAGCAAATGACGTTAAGAATCCGTCACCCGTCCCGCGGCGCCAGGACACTGGTAGGGCAACATCTGGGGGCCGATGCCCGCCTGCCTGGCAAACCGCGCCCAATCGAAATGCGGGCCGGGATCGGTCTTGCGGCCCGGCGCGATGTCGCTGTGGCCGGCAATCGCACGGACCGGGTAGGTGGCCATCAGCGCGGGCACCAGCGCGGCGACGGTGTCGTACTGGGCCACGGTGAACGGCAGGTCGTCGCAACCCTCGATCTCGATGCCGATCGAAAAATCGTTGCAGCGCGCGCGGCCGAAGAAGTCTGACTGCCCGGCATGCCAGGCCCGCTGCGTGCACGGCACGAACTGCACCAGCTCGCCCGTGCGCGTCACCAGGAAGTGCGCCGACACCTGGACCTGGTGGATGGTGGCAAAGAACGGGTGCTTGCCGGGATCGAGCCGGTTCTGGAAGAACGCCTCGATGTCGCCGCTGCCGAACTGGCCGGGCGGCAGGCTGATGTTGTGCAGCACCACCAGGTCCACCGGCATGCCGTCCGGGCGCGCGTCGAAATTCGGCGACGGAACGCGGCGCGCGGCCGGTACCCAGCCGTCGGCACCTGGCAGATAGGACGACGACGCGGGCGCGGTCATGGCGTGCCCTCGCCTTCCACGGCGCCACGGTCGGCGGCGTCCATGGCTTCGCGGATGCCCAGCTGCTGGATGCGGTAGCGCAGCTGGCGCAGGTTCAGGCCCAGCAGCGGCGCGGCCGCGGTGCGGTTGAAGTTCGTCTGCGCCAGCGCCTGCAGGATCAGCTCGCGCTCGACGGCCTCCAGCCTGGCGGGCAGGTCGATCGGGAAGACGATGCCGCGGCAGGCGCGCTCGGCGGGGTCGCTGGCGGGCTCGGATTCGGACGCGGCGACAGCGGGGGCCCGCGGCGGCTCGGTCGGAACCGGCGCAGGCGTGGCCGCGCCCGGCACGGCCGCAACCCCGGCCCTGCCCCAGGGCGCGTAGGGGTATGGCGTCCTCGGCTGCGGCACCATCGCCGGCGCCGGGGCCGGCATCAGGCCGGCGCGCCCAGCGCCTGCGTCCAGCGGGCCCAGGTCGGCCAGCTCGATGTCCTCGCTCTCGGCAAACGCGTAGGCTCGCTCGAGCAGGTTTTCCAGCTCGCGCACATTGCCCGGGAACGGATAGGCCACCAGCCGCTGCAGCGCCGCCGGCGACAGCCGCTTGGGATGCGCATCGCCGTAGCGCACCGCCAGGTGGTCCAGGATGGCGCGCGCCAGCACCGGGATGTCTTCGCCGCGCTCGCGCAGCGTGGGCATGCGCAGCGCCAGCACGTTCAGGCGGTAATACAGGTCTTGCCGGAACTGCCCCGCCGCCACCATCGCTGCCAGGTCCTTGTGGCTGGCGCACATCACGCGCACGTCGACGGCGTCTTCGCGACTGGCGCCGATCTTGCGCACGCGGCGCTCCTGCAGCGCGCGCAGCAGCTTGACCTGCATCGGCAGCGGCAGGTCGGCCACCTCGTCGAGCAGCAGCGTGCCGCCGTTGGCGGCCTGGAAGAAGCCGCCGCGCTCGGCGTCGGCGCCGGTGAAGGCGCCTTTGACGTAGCCGAAGAACTCGGACTCCATCAGGTTTTCGGGGATGGCGCCGCAGTTGACGGCGACGAACGGATGCGCGGCGCGCGCGCTGGTGGCGTGGATGGCTCGCGCGGCGCGTTCCTTGCCGCTGCCCGATTCACCGCTGATCACCACCGGCGCCATGCTGCGCGCCAGCCGCGACAGCGAGCGGCGCACCTCCTGCATCGCCGCAGAATGGCCGGGCAGCAGCGCCGCGGCGCGGTCTGCGGCCTGCTCGGCCGCCGTGGCGGCGTCGGCATCGGCGTCGACGTCGGCGTTATTGCGCGGCTGGCGCCCCAGCGCGTTCAGCACCAGGCTGCGCAGCTGCTCCAGCGACACCGGCTTGGCGATGTAGTCGAAGGCGCCGGCCTTGAGCGCTTCGACGGCGTTGTCGGCGCTGCCGTAGGCGGTGATCACGGCCACCGGGATGCGCTCCGGCGCGGCCGACAGCTGGCGCACGATCTCGATGCCCAGCCCGTCGCCCAGGCGCATGTCGGTCAGCACCAGGCTGTAGCGGCCCTGCGCCAGCTTGTCGCGCGCCTCGGCCAGCGAGCCGGCCAGCACCACGTCATGGCCCATGCGGCGGATGGAGATATCCAGCAGCTCGCGCAGGTCGGCCTCGTCGTCGATGACCAGGATGGGATCGGGCGCGCGGGACATTCGGGGTGGCATGGAATGGTGGCTGGATGGAAGACAGGTCAGACGGCGGCCGCCGCGGCAGCCTCTGCGCTCTCGATGCGCAGCGTCAGCACGAAGGCCTTGGCCGGCAGTGTATCGCGCGCGGCCGGGGCCAGCATGCCGGTGCGCTCGATCAGCGCCGGCAGCGAGATGGCGCCGTAGCGCACCTGCGCGTCATTGGCGCCGCACAGCTCGCGCGCCATGAACAGGCCCAGCCCCGTGCCCTGGGCGTTGCTGGTGAAGAACGGCTCGAACAGGCTGCGCTGGTGTTCGCGCGTCACCTCGGCGCCGTCGTTCCAGACGATCAGTTCGGCATGATGCTGGTCCAGCGCGTGCGCCAGCAGCCGGATCGAGCCGGGCAGCCGGCTGCAGTAGCGCCAGGCGTTGTCGAGCAGGTTGCCCAGCACCTGCTGCAGCTGCGAGGCGTCGAACACCACCGGCTGGGCCACGTCGACGGTCAGGCGGATGGCATTGGCGTTGATGTCGGCGCGGCCTGCCGGGCGGGTGTCGCCGGCGCGCGGGCGGCGCTGGCGCATTTCGGCGCGCCAACGCTCGACGATCTCGGGCAGCGCCTGCGCCAGGTGCACGGTGCTGCGGCCGGTGCGCGGGCGGCGCGACATCTGCAGCACGTCCGACACCACCTGGTCCAGCCGGCGCACGTTGTCGTGGATGATGCGCAGCAGGCGGGCGTCGATATCGACATCGCCACCGGACGAGTCGTGCGCGGCCGAGTCGTGCGCGGCCGGATGGTGTCGGCCGGAATCGCCCAGCAGCTCGCTGGCCTGGCTGATCGCCGCCAGCGGGTTGCGGATCTGGTGCGCGATGCTGGCCACCAGCCGGCCCATGGCGGCCAGCTTTTCCTGCTGCACCTGCTCGGCGATGCGCTCCCAGCTTTCGATATGGACCAGCACCGTGTCGCGCATCTCGCTGCGCAGCAGCGCCTCATCCTGCTGCGACCACGCCATGGCCTCGTTCTGGGCGATGGCCAGGCGCAGGCGGGCGGCGGCCTCGGGCGACAGCTCGTTCCACGCGGCGGTGTCGAGCGCGGCCGGCACGGTGCGGCCGTGCGCCATGGTCGAGCGCAGCCCGGCCAGGCCCGGCAGCACGAAGCGCAGCCGCAGCCGGGTATGCTGCATGGTGCCGTCGGTCAGCGCGGCGCCGGAGGCCATCGGCAGCAGTTGCAGGATGCGCGGCACGTCGTCCTTGCTGCGCAGCCAGTCGCGCAGCATTTCCATCAGCGGCTGCAGGCGCGGGATGCGGCGCAGGTCGAACAGCACGGTATCGCCGCCGCCCGGCCCGGCTTCACCACCCGGCGCGCCGCCCAGCTTGCGCGAGTAGATGCGCTCATGCGGCTGCACTCCCAGCAGCACCACCGCGGCCGGATTGGCGGCCACCACCGCGCCGTTGGCGCGCACCAGCATCACGCCGTCCTGCATGTCGTTGACCATCAGCCGGTTGACCAGCTGCTGCAGGCGCAGCTCCTGCTCGCGCGCCAGCGCCAGGCGCTCCTGCGCGATCTGGCGGTTGGCCAGCATATACATCAGCAGCGCGGCGATCATGAACACCAGGCCGAACAGGCCCGAGCCCAGCAGCCCGGCATCGGCCTGGCGCAGCAGGATAGTGTGCATGAACGGCCCGCTCATCACCACCAGCGCCGAGATCGCCGCGGCAAACAGCGCGAACAGCAGGCTGGTCAGCGCGCCGGCTTCCAGCGCCGGCAGCAGGAAGATCATGGCCAGGCCCTCGGCATGCCCGCCGCGGCCCAGCACGCTGAAGACCAGCGCCAGCAGCGCCAGGTCGGCCAGCACCTGCACCCGCACGCGCAGATGGAAATGCCGGCGCCACAGCGTGCCGGCCAGCATCGCCAGGGCAATACCAAGGTAAGGGACGGCGACGGCCATGGCCGCCGCATGCTCGATGCCGCCCATGGCCTCGAGGCCGAACGGCAAGGCGGGGATCGCGGCAGCGATGGTGGAAGTGGCGGCGCTGGCGGCGCCGGTGGCCGGCTCGCCGCGCCGCATCAGCGCAAAGCCGACCAGCAGCAGGCCCACGGCGACGCGGGTCCAGCAGAAATAGCGCAGCAGGCGCCAGTGGAAGTCAGGCGGCTCGGGCTGGCGCCACAGCTGCGCCAGGCCGCGCCAGGCGTTCAGCCGCTGCCAGGCCGACGGCGCCGGCTGGGTCATGGGCGCGGGCCGCTGCTGCCGTCGCCGCCTTCAGTGCGGCTTTCATCGGGCAGGTGGCTGCGCCGGCAGTAGTGCAGGCCGCGCCAGGCGATGGCGTCACCCTGCGGCAGGTGCACGCCGCACTGGGCGCACTGGACCATGCGCTCGGCGGTGGCGTCGGGCGTGCCGGCGGCCGCGTGTTCGCTGGCCTCACGGGCCTGGCGTGCGCGATGCTCGGCCAGGCGGGCCTCGGCGCGGGCGCGCAGCCACCAGAAGACACCCAGCACCACGGCCAGCAGGATCAGGATACGTGCCATGGGGAAATCAGAGCCGGTGCAGGACGACTTCAATCACGAAACGGCTGCCGACATAGGCCAGCAACAGGATGCCGAACGAGGCAATGACCCAGCGCAGCGCCACCTTGCCGCGCCAGCCGCGGAAGATGCGCCCGGCCAGGATGCCGCCGAACATGGCCCACGAGATCAGCGCGAACACGGTCTTGTGGTCCAGCCGGAAGGCGCGCCCGAACAGCTCTTCGGAGAACAGCAGGCCCGAGCCGATGGTCAACGTCAGCAGCACGAAGCCGGCGCCGATCAGCCGGAACAGCAGCTTCTCGAGCGTCAGCAGCGGCGGCAGCAGGTCCAGCCAGCGCCCCAGCCACTGGCCTGGCTGCGGCGCCGACGGCCGCGCCGGCGCGTGCCGGAAGCCGTGCAGGCGCCGTTCGGCCAGCAGCATCAAAAAGGCGTGGAACGCCGCCAGCGTGAACAGTCCGTAGGCCACGTTGGCGATGATGAAATGCAGCTTGAACAACGGCCGCGCGGCGTAGCCCAGGATCTGCGAGCCGGGAAACGCCAGCGGCATCAGGCTGGCCACCAGCGCCACCGGAACCACGATCAGGCCCAGCCCCGCCAGCGAGAAGAAAAAGCTCTCGATCCAGTAGATGCCCACGCCCAGCCACAGCATGGCCGACAGCGCAAAGGCAAAGCCGAACATCATGCGTTCGGCCGGGAAGATGGTTTCATGCAGCAGCATGCCGTGGCTGGCCAGCGCGGCCAGCATCAGCAAGTGCCACCAGGCCGGGCGCCCCTCGCCGTGCGCGCCGCCCGCCGGGGGGATGCCGCCGCCGCTCGCCACCAGCACGGCCGCGGCCGAGCCGCCAGACTGGCCGGTGGTGGCCGCCACGCGCGGATGGCGCGTGGCCCAGCCGTGCCAGGCCAGGCCGCAATAGAGAAGTGCCGTCAGGGCATACAGTACAATGACCATTTACGCAGTTTACCTTAGTGCCCACGGACGGTGGCGACCCGCTTGAACCGGTGTAGCCGGTGTTCCAGATCTGCCCCGTGTGCCGGACTGCCTCCCGTTTTCAGCCCCGAGCCCTGCTCCGACTTCTCCCCCGATTCCTGCCATGCTGGACAATCTCACTCAACGCCTGGCGCGTGTGGTCAAGACCATGCGCGGCGAGGCGCGCCTGACCGAGGCCAACACCGCCGAGATGCTGCGCGAAGTGCGCCTTGCCATGCTCGAAGCCGACGTGGCGCTGCCGGTCGTGCGCGAATTCGTGGCCCGCGTGAAGGAAAAGGCCATGGGCGAAGAGGTGGTCAGCAGCCTGACCCCCGGCCAGGCCCTGGTCGGCGTGGTGCAGCGCGAGCTGACCGCGGTGATCGGCGGCGCCGAGGCCGCCGGCGGCAACAACAAGGAAGCCGAGCTGAACCTGGCGGTGCAGCCGCCCGCCATCATCCTGATGGCCGGCCTGCAGGGCGCCGGCAAGACCACAACCGTGGGCAAGCTGGCCAAGTGGCTCAAGGAAAACAAAAAGAAGAAGGTGCTGACGGTCTCGTGCGACGTCTACCGCCCCGCCGCCATCGCCCAGCTCAAGACGGTATCGGAGCAGGTCGGCGCCGAGTTCTTCCCGTCGCAGCCGGACCAGAAGCCGGTGGACATCGCCCGCGCGGCGGTGGACTGGGCGCGCAAGCACTACCACGACGTGCTGATCGTCGACACCGCCGGCCGCCTCGGTATTGACGAGGCGATGATGCAGGAAATCGCCGCGCTGCACGCCGAACTGAAGCCGGCTGAAACGCTGTTCGTGGTCGACGCCATGCTGGGTCAGGATGCGGTCAACACCGCCAAGGCCTTCAATGACACCCTGCCCCTGACCGGGGTGGTACTGACCAAGCTGGACGGCGATGCGCGCGGCGGCGCGGCGCTGTCGGTGCGCCATATCACCGGCCGTCCGATCAAGTTTGTCGGCGTCGGCGAGAAACTGGATGGCCTGGAGCCCTTTTACCCCGACCGCATGGCCCAGCGCATCCTGGGCATGGGCGACATCCTCGCGCTGGTCGAGGAAGCCCAGCGCGGCGTCGACATGGAAGCGGCCGAGAAGCTGGCCAAGAAGATCAAGAAGACCGGCGACTTCGACCTGGAAGACTTCAAGGCGCAGATCGGCCAGATGAAGAAGATGGGCGGCCTGGGCAGCCTGGTCGACAAGCTGCCGGCGCAGTTCGCGCAGCAGGCGCAGGGCGCCAACATGGACCAGGCCGAGAAGCAGGTGGCGCGCATGGAAGGCATCATCAACAGCATGACGCCGGCCGAGCGTGCCAAGCCGGACCTGATCAAGGCCAGCCGCAAGCGCCGCATCGCCGCGGGCGCCGGCGTGCCGGTGCAGGAGGTCAACCGCCTGCTCAACCAGTTCGACCAGATGCAGTCCATGATGAAGAAGCTCAAGGGCGGCGGCATGATGAAGATGATGCGCCAGATGGGCGCGATGAAGGGCGGCATGAAGGGCCTCTTCAACCGCTGAAGCCGGCGCGCCGCAAGCCGACCTGCCTCCCCCGCAAAAGAACAGGAAAGACATCATGATGAGCGCCGAACAGGCCCGCGAGCTGTGGGCCAATTCCGAAGAAATCGTCTCCGCCGCGGAAGTCCAGGCATCGCTGGACCGCATGGCCGCCGATATCACCGCCCGGATGGGCAATGACTTCCCGCTGGTGCTGTCGGTGATGGGCGGCGCGGTGGTCTTCACCGGCATGCTGCTGCCCAAGCTGGCGTTCCCGCTGGAGTTCGACTACATCCACCTCTCACGCTACAACAACAAGACCGTCGGCGGCGAGATGCAATGGCGCGTGGCCCCGCGCGAATCGGTCAAGGACCGCGTGGTGCTGGTGCTGGACGACATCCTCGATGAAGGCGAGACCATGGCCGCCATCCGCCAGCGCATCATGGACATGGGCGCCAGGGAATTCCACGCCGCGGTGCTGTGCGAGAAGACGCTGAGCAAGGCCAAGCCCATGCATCCGGATTTCTGCGGCTTTGCGGTGCCGGACCGCTATGTGTTCGGCTGCGGGATGGATGCGAAGGGATATTGGCGGAACCTGGATTCGATCCGGGCGCTGGTTTGATTTAGCTGGACCGATGGTTTGCTTCCCTCTCCCGCAGGCGGGAAGGGAAGCAAACAGGTCAAGCCTGGTGTGTCCCCAGAATCGGCCACAGCGACGCCAGCAGCAGCACCGCCATCCCGATATTGAACGCCCGCAGCACCTTCGGCCGCGCCAGCCAGCGTCGCAGTGCCGAGCCGCACAATGCCCACATCGCCACGCTGGGCAGGTTCACCACCCCGAATATCCCTGACAGCAGCAGCACATTGAGCCACAGGTTGCCGTGCAGCACGTAGGTGCTGCACGCGCCTACCGCCATCACCCACGCCTTGGGATTGACCCACTGGAAGGCCGCGGCGGCCCAGAAGCCCATTGGCCGCGCCACCTGCTGGTCCTGCACGCCGCCGGCCGTCGCCAGCTTCCAAGCCAGCCAGACCAGGTAGACCGTCGCCACCACGCGCAGCACGTGCCAGGTCCACGGGAACGCGTGGAACAACGACCCCAGCCCCAGGCCCACCAGCCCCACCATCAGCGCGAAGCCGATGCTGACACCGAGCAGATGCGGCACCGTGCGCACGAAGCCGAAGTTCACGCCGGAGGCGAGCAGCATCGTGTTGTTGGGGCCGGGGGTGATCGACGACACCAGGGCAAAGCCGGCAAAGGCGGCGAAGACACCAGTGCCGGCGGCGAGTTGGGACACTTCCATGACTGACTCCAGGGGGCATTCATCTGCTTTCGGGAAATCAGTCTACGGTCACTTAACGGTACAGTACCGGTACACTTTGAGGGAAATACACCGATACAGGGCCGCCCCATCTGCCCCCACCTGCCCCGCTTCGCAGGCAACTTGCTCATCGCAGCGTGTGCCAGGCGACGCCCAGCGCCAGCAGCCACAGCACGGCTCCCGTCGCGCGCTCGACCCAGCGGACCGAACGCCCGAAGCGCGCGGCGGTCGCCGGATGCCCGATGCCGTAGGCCACCAGCAGGTCCCAGCAGAGCACGACCGCGAACATCCAGACCCCATAGGCCAGTTGCACCGCCGGCGGCGTGCGGCTGGCAGCCAGCACCGAAAACAGGCTGGCGTAGAACAGCCCGTTCTTCGGGTTCAGCACGGCGGACAGGAAGCCGCCGGCAAGCTGGGCCAGCCAGGCCCCGGGCGCGGGCCTCGCGGCAGCATCGGCCGCCGGGATCGACAGTTCGCCGGAGGCGTTCAGCAGGCGCCAGCCCAGCCACACCAGGTACGCACAGCCGGCCCACTGCAACGCCGCGAACAGTGGCGGCGAATCACGCATCGCGGCCACGCCGGCCAGCGCCAGGCCGATAAAGACGCCATTGCCCAACGCAATGCCCAGGCATACGGCGCCGGCGCGCCGCGGCCCGTGCAGCAGCGCGCTGCGCACCACCAGGAAGAAATCCGGCCCCGGGCTCAGCAGTGCCAGCGCATGCGCGCCGGCCACCATGGCGAATTGCTGCCACGGCAATGCCCCCGGGGCGAGATCGAAAACCATGTCCATGCCGACCCTCCGTGAAGAGTCCGCAGTGTGGTGCGCACGGCGGTGGCCGGTCTTGAAGAAAGTTGCGGTGTGGCGCCAGGCCGGCGCCTCAGGCGGCGCGCTGGTACCCGCGCGGGGTCATGGCCACGCGCTGCTTGAAGGCGCGCTGGAAGTGGCTCTGGTCGGCAAACCCCAGCGCCAGCGCGACCTCGGCCAGCGCCGCGCCCTGCCGCAGCAGTCGGCGCCCGTGCTGGATGCGCAGGTCGAGCTGGTAGGCGTGCGGCGTCATGCCGGTTTCGGCGCGGAAGGCGCGCACCAGGTGGTAGCGGCTGAGGCCGCAGGCGCGTGCCAGTTCGGCCAGCGGCAGCCGCTCGGCATGGCGCTCGCGCAGCAGCTCGCACAACTGCGCCACGCGGGCCGAGACGGCGGCCGGTTCCGGCAGTGTCAGGGTGGTTGCGCCGGTGTCGATGGCGGCATGCAGGTCGCCGATGAAGGCCACCAGCGCGGCCTCTTTCTCGACGCTGTCGGCGGGCGAGAACAGCGTGCGATTCAACCCACAGACCAGCCCGTAGACCGCCGGCGACGTCATTACGCGTGCCGGCAGCCAGGCCCGCGCCGCGCTATCCTCGTCCAGTACGGCCGCTACCCACGCCGGGTCGAAATGCAGCATCTGATTAGCTCCAGCGCCCGTCCGGCACTGGATTGCAGGCATGGACCTGCTGCGCCGGGATCACCACCACCGCGCCCGGCGCGAGCACGGCGCTGTCATCGCCGCAGGCGAAGCGGCTGGCGCCGCCGTCGACGGCGCCGACCGACAGGGTGGGATGGCTATGCGGCAGGTAGCTAGCACTGCTGTGGCTGGCGCGCCGGCTTTCGGCAAACGGCAGCCCAGAATCGGCCCACCAGCGGCTGGCGGCCGTTGCGGTCACTGGATGGCTCAGGCCGCGCTGCGGTACGGGCGTTCGCGCAGCCATTTCGTGGCGATCCATTTCTCGCCGGCGGCCACCGGCAGGCCCGCGTGCAGGGTGCGGTCATCGAGCGTGCCGTCGGGCAGCAGGTAGCTGAAGTAGACCGCGTTGCCCTTGACCGGCGCTACCTCCAGCCCCACGCGCGGGAACGCGGTGGCGCCACCGGCCTCGGGCGTGTTCAGGTAGATCACCAGCGTGGCGATGCGCTGGCCGCCGACGGACAGCTGCCGCGCTTCGCCGGGGCGTTGCGGGTTGAAGTAGTCGAAGTGCGGCTGGTATTCGCCGCCCGGCTTGTAGTTGAGGATCTGCAGCCCTTCGCCGTGCTCGGCGGGCACCCCGGTGACCGCGGCGATGCGCGCCTCGATGCGCGCGATCAGCGCGTGTTCAGCCACCTGGAACATCGCGCCCATGCTGGTGCGGGCATCGATCAGGTTTTCGTCGCCGGTGTCGGGATTGACCACCGGCGAGCGCGCCAGCCGGCCGCGCGACAGCGCCACCAGCGCATCGCACTCGTCGTCGCTCAGCAGTTGCTGGAACAGCTGCACCTGCGGCGACGCCAGCCGGAACAGCACCG
Organism: Cupriavidus nantongensis; assembly: GCF_041726985.1. GTDB lineage: Bacteria > Pseudomonadota > Gammaproteobacteria > Burkholderiales > Burkholderiaceae > Cupriavidus > Cupriavidus nantongensis_A. Next base: position 2,932,919 of record NZ_CP168303.1, read on the forward strand.
GCACCCGGCGGTCGCCGCCATCGGCGGCGTAGACCGCGGGCGTGCCGGCCGCCGCGGCGTCAACCTCCGCTGGCCGTGCCGGCACCGCCGCCGCGCTGTCCTGCGCAAACGCCGCGGCCACCGACCGGCGCGCGAAGGCGTCGTCGTAACCCGAGCGCAGCATCGACAGCACCAGCGCATCGGCGGCAAAGCCCTGGGCGATATGCCGGGCCAGCCATTGTTCGAGTTCGGGCGAGGATTCTGTGTAGCCGGCCTTGCCGCCGGCAACGGATGCTTCGCGGATCATGACGGATTGGCTGCGACGCGCTGCGACGAGAACGGGTTGCGGGCCGGCGGCTCCGCCACCGGCGCGCGCGGGCGCGACGGCGCGATCTCCGGATCGCCGGCCACGGTGACGGTGGCTTCGGAATACTGCCAGCGCTTCCACGCCGCCAGCACCGCGTTGGGATATTCCGGGCGGCCGCGGCTGCCGTTGTAGCGGCCCAGCGCCAGGTACAGGTCGCCCTGCTCGCGGTCCAGGTAATAGCGCAGGATGGTGCAGCCGTAGCGCAGATTGCTCTGCAGGTGGAACAGCTTGCGCGCGTCGCTGTCGCCGATGGTGCGCACCCAGAACGGCATCACCTGCATCAGCCCGCGTGCGCCGGCCGAACTGATCGCATACTTGCGGAAGTTGCTTTCGACCTGGATCAGGCCCAGCACCAGCGCCGGCTCCAGGCCGGCACGCTTGGCCTCATAGTAGGCCACCTCGATCAGCTCGACCCGCACCTGCGGCTCGGGGATGCGCGAGGCCAGCCGCGCCGACATCTCGCCCAGCCACTTCAGGTAGGCCAGGCGCTCGCCGCCGGACGCGAACACCGGCCGCAGCGGCCGGTCGTCGGCGATGGCCGCTGCCAGCGCGCCGCGCACGGAATCGGCCAGGTCTTCTTCCTTCTGCGCGCCGGCGTGCGCCGCCGTGGCCGCCACGGCCAGCAGCGCTACCAGCAGCGCGCCCGCCAGGCGGCGGGCGGCGGCAGTTGCGGCGGTCAGGCCGCGGACGGCGCGCATGGGTCTCAGTTCGCCAGCAGGTTGCGCACGTGGGCGACCACCTCGGCCACGCCGACGGCGGTGGCCTGCGCGTCGCGCCGGCCCTGGTACTCGACCTTGCCTTCCTTCAGGCCGCGGTCACCGACCACCACGCGGTGCGGCACGCCGATCAGCTCCCAGTCGGCAAACATCACGCCCGGGCGCTCGCCGCGGTCGTCGAGGATCACGTCGACGCCGGCGGCCAGCAGCTCGGCATGGATGCGGTCGGCCTCGGCCTTGACGGCCTCGGAGCGGTCATAGCCCACCGGGCAGATCACCACCGCGAACGGGGCGATCGCGGCCGGCCAGATGATGCCGCGCTCGTCGAAGTTCTGCTCGATTGCCGCGCCCAGGATGCGGGTGATGCCGATGCCGTAGCAGCCCATCTGCATCGGCTGGGTCTTGCCGTTCTCGTCGAGGAAGGTGGCGTTCATCGATTCCGAGTAGCGCGTGCCCAGCATGAACACGTGGCCCACCTCGATGCCGCGGCAGATCTCCAGCGTGCCCTGGCCGTCCGGCGAGGCGTCGCCCGCCACCACGTTGCGCAGGTCGGCCACGATCGGCTCGGGCAGGTCGCGGCCCCAGTTGACGCCGGTGTAGTGGTAGTCGCGGTAGTTGGCGCCGCAGACGAAGTCGCTCATGTTGGCGACGGTGCGGTCGGCCACCACCTTGACCGGCTTCTTCATGTCGATCGGGCCCAGGTAGCCAGGCGGCGAGCCGAAGGCTTCGACGATCTCGTTCTCGGTGGCGAAGCGGAACTCGGCCAGCCCCGGCACCTTGGAGGCCTTGATCTCGTTCAGCTCGTGGTCGGCGCGGATCAGCAGCAGCCAGATCTGGACGCCGGCCTCGCCCTCGGTGGCCAGCACGATCGACTTGACGTTGGTCTCGAGCGGGATGTTCAGGAATTCGGCCACTTGCTCGCACTTGACCTTCTCCGGGGTGAAGGTCTTGACCAGGTCCTGCGTGGGCGCGGCGCGCTCGGCCAGCAGCGGCAGCGCCTCGGCGGCCTCCATGTTGGCGGCGTAGGCCGAGGTCGGGCAGTAGACGATGGCGTCTTCGCCGGTTTCGGCGATCACGTGGAACTCATGCGAGCCCGAGCCGCCGATGGCGCCGTTGTCGGCCGCCACGGCGCGGAATTCCAGCCCGAAGCGGCGGAAGATGCGCACGTAGGCGTCGTACATGTTCTCGTACGACTTGCGCAGGCCGTCGGTGTCGCGGTCGAAGGAATAGGCGTCCTTCATGGTGAACTCGCGCCCGCGCATGATGCCGAAGCGCGGCCGGCGCTCGTCGCGGAACTTGGTCTGGATCTGGTAGAAATTGAGCGGCAGCTGCTTGTAGCTGCGGATATCGCTGCGTGCGATGTCGGTCACCACCTCCTCGGAGGTGGGCTGGACCGCGAAGTCGCGCTCATGGCGGTCCTTCAGGCGCAGCAGTTCGGGGCCCATCTTGTCCCAGCGGCCGGTCTCCTGCCACAGTTCGGCCGGCTGGATCACCGGCATGGACAGCTCCACCGCGCCGGCGCGGTTCATTTCCTCGCGCACGATGTTCTCCACCTTGCGGATCACGCGCAGCCCGACCGGCATGTAGGTGTAGATGCCGGCGCCCAGCTTCTTGATCATGCCGGCGCGCATCATCAGCTTGTGCGAAACGATTTCCGCGTCGGCGGGCGCTTCCTTGAGGGTGGAAATGAAGAATTGCGAGGCTTTCATCCGTAATTTCTCTCTGGGCCGCCGAGGCCGGAAAAATCCGTCCCGGCACAATCCGGGGGGCTGGCGGCGCTGAATTATGCGCACGCGCCTGAAACTGCCCTTCTGCTCGGGGAAAACCACCATCCCCCGGTCCGGGCCCGGCTGCGCGCTTCCTTTATAATCAGCGTAATTCTAAAGGATTCGAGGTGCAGTCATGCTCGATCGTGAAGGCTTTCGCCCGAACGTCGGCATCATCCTCCTCAACGCAAGAAACGAGGTTTTCTGGGGCAAGCGAATCGGCGAACACTCCTGGCAGTTTCCGCAGGGCGGCATCAAGTACGGCGAAACGCCGGAACAGGCCATGTACCGCGAACTGCATGAGGAAATCGGCCTGCTTCCGGAGCACGTCAGGATCGTCGGTCGCACGCGCGACTGGCTGCGTTACGAGGTGCCGGACAAGTTCATCCGCCGCGAGATCCGCGGCCACTACAAGGGCCAGAAACAAATCTGGTTCCTGCTGCGCATGGCCGGCAGGGACTGCGACATCCACCTGCGCGCCACCGAGCACCCGGAGTTCGATGCCTGGCGCTGGAGCCATTACTGGGTGCCGCTCGAGGCCGTGATCGAGTTCAAGCGCGATGTCTACCAGATGGCGCTGACGGAATTGTCGCGCTTCCTGAACCGGCACCCGCGCGTGCCGCTCAGCCCGTATGGAACACATGGCAACCATGGCGCCCACGGCGTGCACGGGCGCCACGGCGGACCGCGCGGCCAGGCGTTGAGCCGGGCGCAGGCCGCGCAGCAGGCCGATGCCGACGGCAATGCCGAAGCCCCGGCCACGGCCGACTACGTTTCGCCGGCGACGCCGGTATCCACTTCACGGAGCACTGATGACTAGTTTGACCGGCGTGGGCCGCCGCGGCGGCCTGAGCGCTGCCGGATTGCTGCTTGCCGCGGCCAGCCTGGCGCTGGCCGGCTGCAAGACCACCGGCAAGGAGATGGCCGAGGAAGAAAGCACCTGGAACAATCCGTTCGCGCCCAAGACCTTCGAGGAAGCCAAGGCCATGCTGCCGCCGTTACCGCAGGAGGCCAACCTGATTCCGTTCTCGGTGGCCGGCACCGGCACGTTGTCGTTCGCGGTGGACAGCAAGTCGATCTCGGTGGGCAAGGACAACGTGGTGCGCTATACCGCCGTCACCACCAGCCAGAGCGGCGCCCGCAACGTGACCTTCGAAGGCATGCGCTGCGACGTGTTCGAGCGCAAGCTGTACGCGACCCTGCCCCCCGGCGCCACCGAGTGGGTGCCCAACACCAGCGACTACGGCGAGACCTGGCACCGCATGCAGACCGGGGTCCGCAACGCCTACGCTGCCACACTGGCGATCGATTTCTTCTGCGAGGGCCGCACCGTGGCCGGCAAGCCCGCGGACATGGTGCGCGAGCTGCAATCGCGCGCGCCGCAAAAGCGCTGACGCAACCGCTGACGCAAGCGGTGCAGGCATAAAAAAACGGCGGGACTGCCAGGCAGTCCCGCCGTTTTTGCTTGCGTCGCTCAGACCAGCACCAGGTTGTCGCGATGGATCAGTTCGGGCTCGTTCAGGTGGCCGAGCACGGATTCGATCTCGGACGACGGCTTGCGCGCGATCAGCCGCGCCTCCGCGCTGGAATAGTTGGTGATGCCGCGCGCCACCTCCTTGCCCTGCGCATCGACGCAGGCGATCACCTCGCCGCGGGCGAATTCGCCCTGCACCTCGACCACGCCGATCGGCAGCAGCGACTTGCCGCCGCTGGTCAGCTTCTCGACCGCGCCGTTGTCGATCACCACGCGCCCGCGCAGTTGCAGGTGGTCGGCCATCCATTGCTTGCGTGCCGTCAGCCGGCCGGTCGGCGCCAGCAACTGGGTGCCGATCGCCTCGCCGGCCGCCAGGCGCTCCAGCACATTGGCCTCGCGGCCCGAGGCGATGGCGGTATGCGCGCCCGACTTGGCCGCGCGCTTGGCCGCCAGGATCTTGGTCAGCATGCCGCCGCGGCCGATCGAGGTGCCGGCGCCGCCGGCCATGGCTTCCAGCTCGGGCGTGCCGGCCAGCGCCTCGTCGACGAACTGCGCGGCCGGGTCCTTGCGCGGATCGGCGGTGTACAGGCCGCGCTGGTCGGTCAGGATCACCAGCGCGTCGCCTTCGATCAGGTTGGTGACCAGCGCACCCAGCGTATCGTTGTCGCCGAACTTGATTTCGTCGGTGACCACGGTGTCGTTCTCGTTGATGATCGGCACCACGCCCAGCGACAACAGCGTCAGCAGCGTGGAGCGGGCGTTCAGGTAGCGCTCGCGGTCGGCCAGGTCGGCGTGGGTCAGCAGCACCTGCGCGGTGCGGATGCCATAGCGGGTGAACTGGCTCTCATAGACCTGCGCCAGCCCCATCTGGCCGACCGCCGCGGCGGCCTGCAGTTCATGGATTTCCTTCGGGCGGCGCACCCAGCCCAGCCGCTGCATGCCTTCGGCAATGGCGCCGGAACTGACCAGCACCACTTCCTTGCCGGCCACGCGCAGCTTGGCGATCTGGGCCGCCCAGCGGGCGATGGCGTCGTGGTCCAGCCCCTTGCCGTCGTTGGTAACCAGGCTGGAGCCCACTTTGACGACGATGCGCTTTGCCTGCGCGATGACCGATTGCATGGTGGAAATCCTGTCTCCGGAGTTCGTTCGGAACCGCTGGTTCTTGTTTATGCCTCGCGCTGGTCCTGGTCGACGTTATGCAGGCGGTCGTCCAGGCGGATGTCCGGCTCTGCCAGCGCCGCGGCCTCTTCGGCCTTGATCGCCTGCAGGTGGTCCTTGATCGCGTAGATCAGCTCGCGGCAGCCTTCGCCGGTGAGCGCCGAGATCTGGAACACCGGACCCTTCCATTTGTAGCGCTTGAGGAAGTCCTTCACCTTCGCCGCGCGTTCGTCCTCGGGCACCATGTCGAGCTTGTTCAGCACCAGCCAGCGCGGCTTTTCATACAGGGTCTCGTCGTACTTCTTCAGCTCGTTGACGATGGCCTTGGCCTCGGCGACCGGGTCCACCGCCTCGTCGAACGGCGCCAGGTCGACGATATGCAGCAGCAGCCCGGTGCGCTGCAGGTGGCGCAGGAACTGGTGTCCCAGCCCCGCGCCCTCGGCCGCGCCTTCGATCAGGCCGGGAATGTCGGCAACCACGAACGATTGCTCATGGTCCACGCGCACCACGCCCAGGTTGGGATGCAGCGTGGTGAACGGATAGTCCGCCACCTTGGGGCGCGCGTTGGAGATATGCGAGATAAAGGTCGACTTGCCGGCGTTGGGCATGCCCAGCAGGCCGACGTCGGCCAGCACCTTCAGCTCGAGCTTGAGCATGCGGCGCTCGCCCGGCTTGCCGTCGACCTGCTGGCGCGGCGCGCGGTTGGTACTGGACTTGAAGTGCAGGTTGCCCCAGCCGCCCATGCCGCCTTCGGCCAGGCACACGCGCTGGCCGTGCTCGGTCAGGTCGGCGATGACCTCGCCGGTGTCCATGTCGGTGATCAGCGTGCCCACCGGCATGCGCAGCGTGATGTCTTCGCCGGCGGCGCCATAGCAATCGGAGCCGCGGCCGTTCTCGCCGTTCTTCGCCACATGCTTCTTGGCGTAGCGGAAATCGATCAGCGTATTGATATTGCGGTCCGCCACGGCGAACACGCTGCCGCCCCGGCCGCCGTCGCCACCATCCGGGCCGCCGAAGGGCACAAACTTTTCGCGCCGGAACGAGGCGCTGCCATTGCCGCCGTTGCCGGCGATGGCTTCGATTCGGGCTTCGTCGATGAACTTCATGATGGGTTTTCCGTGAGGGATCGGCAGATCCGGGGGACCGGCGTAGTTTACTTCGCCAGAAAAGAAAAAGCCCCGCAAGCGTTGCGGGGCCTTTCGTCCTGCAAAGGCTGTTATCAGGCCGCCGGAACGACGCTGACTTGCTGCTTCTTGGCAGGGCCCTTGACGGCGAACTGCACGTGGCCGTCGATCAGGGCGAACAGCGTGTGGTCCTTGCCCACGCCGACGTTGTCGCCGGCATGCACGCGGGTACCGCGCTGGCGCACGATGATGCCGCCGGCGTTGATGGCCTGGCCACCAAACACCTTCACGCCCAGACGCTTCGATTCGGAATCACGGCCGTTCCGCGTGGAACCGCCGCCTTTTTTCTGTGCCATGTCTTACTCCTGTCGCTTTACCGGATTACGCTCGATCGATCAGGCAACGATCGCTTCGATGCGCAGTTCGGTGTAATTCTGACGATGGCCCTGACGCTTCTGGTAGTGCTTGCGACGGCGCATCTTGAAGATCTTCACCTTGTCGTGACGACCCTGGGAGATAACGGTAGCCTTGACGGAAGCCCCGCTCACCAGCGGCGTACCAAACTTGATTTGGTCGCCGGCGCCCACTGCGAGCACCTGGTCGAGCGTGATTTCTGCGCCAATGTCTGCCGGTATCTGTTCTACTTTCAGTTTTTCGCCAGCAGCAACCTTGTATTGCTTGCCGCCGGTTTTTACGACCGCGTACATTGTCGAACCTCTCGGATGTGAATAAAACGCCGAAACCGCGCGATGCGGCCCGGTTATCTCCCACCGGCAAGGACCCGCAAGGCGAGCTACTACCGGAGGAAACCGGGAATTGTAAACGAGATCGGGTAAAACCGCAAAGAAAACAGACACATAGCCTGTGAGCGGCGCGGCCGGCACAATCGGCGGCCGCTGCGGATCAGGTCAGGTCGGCGAGCAGGAACCCCGCCAGTGCGGCAAACGCCACCCACAAGGCGGTGCGGCGCAGTTGGCGGCGAGGTAGGGGCTTGTCCATGGCTGCAATTATAGTGGCGCCTCTGATCGGCGCCGCGGCGCGCATACCCCTGAGCCCATCGCCCGGCAATCTATGCGGGGCATGCGTAGAACGCCGCGTGCATCGCATATAATCGACCGGTTTTGCGTAACGGTGAACATCTTGTCCCAGCCTTCCGCCACTGCCTTGCTTGCCCCGGTCGCTGCAGACATGCGCGCGGTCGATGCTGTTATTCGCCAGCGGCTGTCCTCAGAAGTCCCGCTAATCGAACAGATCGGCGAATACATCATCGGTGCCGGCGGCAAGCGCCTGCGCCCGGTGATCCTGCTGCTGACGGCGCGCGCGCTGGGCTACGACGGCAACCGTCACCATGAGCTGGCCGCCGTCGTGGAATTTATCCACACCGCCACCCTGCTGCACGACGATGTGGTCGACGAGTCCGAGCTGCGGCGCGGGCGCGATACCGCCAACGCCGTGTTCGGCAATGCCGCCAGCGTGCTGGTGGGCGACTTCCTCTATTCGCGCGCGTTCCAGATGATGGTCGATGCCGGCAGCATGCGCATCATGGAAATCCTGTCGAACGCGACCAACGTGATCGCCGAGGGCGAAGTGCTGCAGCTGCTGAACATGCACGATCCCGACGTCACCGTCGAGCGCTACCTCCAGGTGATCCGCTACAAGACCGCCAAGCTGTTCGAGGCCGCCGCGCAACTGGGTGCGGTGCTGTCCGGCGCCGACGCGCAGATGGAAGAAGCCGCCGCCGAATACGGCCGCCGCATCGGCACCGCGTTCCAGCTGATCGACGACATGCTCGACTACACCGCCAGCGCCGAGCAGATGGGCAAAAACGCCGGCGACGACCTGCGCGAAGGCAAGCCCACCCTGCCGCTGCTGCACCTGCTGGAACACGGCACCGCCGAGCAGCGCCAGCTGGCCCGCGACGCGATCGTGCAGGGCGGCACCGAGCATTTCGACGCGGTCTTTGCCGCTATTCATGCGAGCGGCGCGCTCGAGGTTACCTTCGAAGCCGCACGGCGCGAGGCGGAAGCCGCCGAGCAGGCGGCACGGCAGTTCCCGCCGTCCGAGCTGAAAGAAACGCTGATCCAGCTCTGCGCGTTCTCGCTGCAGCGGCAGTCCTGAGGCCGAACGAGTGGCGTTTTCCTCCGCCCTCTTCCATTCCCAAAAAAACGCTGCTAAACTTACGTTCTTTGCTGCTGACGCCAAAATGTCTGCCGGCAAACCAAATCGGGGTGTAGCTTAGCCTGGTAGAGCGCTACGTTCGGGACGTAGAGGCCGGAGGTTCGAATCCTCTCACCCCGACCAGATTTAGAAAGCCGAATCAACGAAAGTTGGTTCGGCTTTTTGTCTTTCTACCCCTCCCTCCTCAGCTCTTGATGGCTTTGCGCCGTCGTTTGAATGCTTTCAGCTCCGCCACGGAGAAAAGCTGGCTGCGCCCGACTTCCGCCCGTGGAGCCAGCTTGCCATCGCGCACCAGCCGGCGAAAGGTAGCCATCGAGATTTCGAGGTATTGGGCAGCCTCTGCCGCGGTGAAATCCTCTTCAGCCAGATGGCCGAAGACTTCCTCGTGCGAGAAATTCTCGTCACCAAAGGCCTGCTGCCCGATCAGTGTGAAGAACCTGACGCGCTCCCGCGGGGGCAACTCGCCGAGGGCATGCAGCAGATCTTCAGCCGTCATCGTGTCCATTCCTTTCTGCTTTCAGGTATTTCTTGAGCTCGTCATAGAAGTTCTCATGCGAGCCCACCTTGTAGAAATCGATCCATAGGACTTCAAGTGCCCCGCCTTTCGCGTTGAACTCGTGCGGCAGTGCCCGGTAGGCGATCAGGTATTGCTGCCGGTTGAACCGGAATTTGTGCACCCGGATGCCACCCAAGTCCCCGATCTTCGCTTCCCCCAGCTCGCGCGCCGCACAGAGCTCCTCAACCTCGTCTTCGATCGCCAGTTGCAGCGGCTTGTTTGTGCCTTCTTGACGAACTGTGCGAAAGGCTTCTTGTAGTTCCGCCTCATGCGATGTTATGCATTCAATTTTGATTCTATAACAGATCAGACTACGCCGGACGTCGACGAGCCACCATGCCGACAAGCATGGCTGGCCTGCGACCCATGGGGATTGGGGCAATTCTCAAATTGCCGTGACGCTGTGTTCGCGGCCCCGTGGGACTTGGCCCTGCGCATTAGGGTTGCGCCGGTGTCGCGCAAACGCCAATACGTCCCGCCGTCGCCTTTACAAAAAGTGACCCCATCGGCAAACTGCCCCGATCCCTAGAAGCGGGCTCGTCTCGTCCTGCCCTGTCCGCGGACACTGCTCCAATCACTGCGCACCTGCCATGACACTCGGACTTGCCCTGGCCCAGAGCCGGCGTATCGCGCCCGCCCTGCTTGCTCAGCTGGAGCAGGCCGCGCGTGAAAAGCAATCGCAGCTGATCGACGAGATCGTCGGCAGCGGCACCATGAGCGCGCACGACCTGGCGCTGTTTGCCGCCGACAAGTACCAGCTGCCGCTGCTGGACCTGGCCCAGTACAACCTTTCCAAGGTGCCGCCGGCGCTGGCCGGCAACCGTGAATTCCATGCCCACCGGCTGCTGCCGCTGGGCCGGCGCGACAACCGCCTGGTGCTGGCGCTGTCCGATCCGTCCAACCAGGCCGGCCTGGACGCGATCCGCGACAAGTACAAGCTGCCGGTCGAAGCGGTGGTGGTCGAGCACGACAAGCTGATGAAGCATGTGCGCGCCGCCGGCGAGGCGCTGGGCACGCTGAAGAACATCTCGCCGGTGCAGGCCGAGCGCAAGATGATCGAATACGATCCGGTCGCCGCCGCCGCCAACCCGCGCAACCGCACCACGGCCGACAACATCGACGATGCCCCGGTGGTGCGCTTCCTGCAGAAGCTGCTGACCGAGGCCTTCCACCGCGGCGCCTCGGACCTGCACTTCGAACCGTTCGAAACCTTCTACCGCATCCGCTTTCGTGTCGATGGCGTGCTGCAGGAGGTCGCGCGCCCGCCGCTGGATATCCGCGACAAGATCGCTACCCGGATCAAGGTGCTGTCGCGGCTGGATATCTCTGAAAAGCGCGTGCCGCAGGACGGCCGCATGAAGCTGCTGATCGCGCTGCCCAAGGACAAGGATGCCAAGGAAACCGTCGAGAAGGCGGTGGACTTCCGCGTGTCGACGCTGCCGACGCTGTTCGGCGAGAAGATCGTGATGCGGATCCTGGAATCGTCGTCCGACAAGCTCGACATCGACCAGCTCGGCTATGAGCCCGAGCAGAAGGCGCTGCTGCTGGACGTGATCAAGCGCCCCTACGGCATGGTGCTGGTGACCGGCCCCACCGGCAGCGGCAAGACCGTGTCGCTGTACACCTTCCTGAACCTGCTGAACCAGGGCGACATCAATATCTCGACGGCCGAGGATCCTGCCGAAATCCAGCTGCCGGGCATCAACCAGGTCAACGTCAACGACAAGGCCGGGCTGACCTTCGCCACCGCGCTGCGCTCGTTCCTGCGCCAGGATCCGGACATCATCATGGTCGGCGAGATCCGCGACCTGGAAACCGCCGACATCTCCATCAAGGCCGCACAGACCGGCCACCTGGTGTTGTCGACGCTGCACACCAACGACGCGCCGACCACGCTGACACGCCTGATGAACATGGGCGTGGCCGCCTTCAATATTGCGTCGAGCGTGCTGATGATCACGGCGCAGCGGCTGGCGCGGCGCCTGTGCAGCTGCAAGCGCGAGGGCGAGATCCCGCGCGAGGCCTTGCTGGAAGCGGGCTTCCGCGAGCATGACCTGGACGGCAGCTGGCAGCCCTACCACCCGGTCGGCTGCGAGCGCTGCAACGGCAGCGGCTACAAGGGCCGCTGCGGCATCTACCAGGTGATGCCGATCACCGAGGCCATGCAGGAGATCATCCTGGCGCACGGCACCGCGCTACAGATTGCCGAGCAGGCGCGCAAGGACGGCGTGCTATCGTTGCGCGAAGCGGGGTTGCTGAAGGTCAGGCAGGGCGTCACGTCACTCGAAGAAGTGCTGGCGACCACGAACACGTAGGCAAGCAAGACACAACGTAAATACAAGACGCACAACAAGCGTCATTGTCATCGGGGGTCAATAACATGGCGACGCGCGCACCAGCAGCGGGCGCCCGGACGGGGGCACCGTCACGGGCCAAATCGGGGAAGGGACGCAAGGCCCCCACCCAGTACATCTTCGAGTGGGAAGGCAAGGACCGCAAGGGCAAGACCTTCACCGGCGAACTGCGTGCCGAAAACCAGGCCGAGGTCACCGCCACGCTGCGCAAGCAAGGCCTGACCATCGTCAGGCTGAAGAAGCGCAAGGCCGCGCGCGGCCGCAAGATCACCGAGAAGGACATCGCCTACTTCACCCGGCAGCTGTCGACCATGCTCAAGGCCGGCATCCCGCTGCTGCAGTCGATCGACATCATCGCGCGCGGGCACGTGAACCCCAACTTCACCCAGCTGCTGTCCGACATCCGCTTCGACATCGAGGCCGGCAGCAGCATGGCCGCCGCGTTCCGCCGCCATCCGAAATACTTCGACACGCTGTACTGCAACCTGATCGATGCCGGCGAACAGGGCGGCATCCTGGACTCGCTGCTGGAGCGCCTGTCGCTCTACATGGAAAAGACCATCGCGCTGAAGGGGCAGATCAAGTCCGCGATGATCTACCCGATCGCGGTGCTGACTGTGGCCTTTGCCGTCACGGTGATTTTGATGCTGTTCGTGATCCCGGCGTTCAAGGGCGTGTTCTCCAGCTTCGGCGCCAATCTGCCCGCGCCGACGCTGCTGGTGATCGCGATCTCGGACTTCTTCGTGCAGTACTGGTACCTGGTAATCGGCGCGCCGGTGGCCGGCATCAGCTTCTATCTGCGCGCGCTGAAGAAATCCGAGAAGGTGCAGCGGGCCACCGACCGCGCGCTGCTGAAGCTGCCGATCTTCGGCAGCCTGTTCCGCAAGGCCGTGATCGCGCGCTGGACCCGGACCCTGGCGACGATGTTCGCGGCCGGCACGCCGCTGGTGGAGTCGATGGAATCCGTGGCTGGCGCCGCCGGCAACTGGGTCTACTACGACGCCACGCGCGAGATCGAGCAGTCGGTGCGCATCGGCACCAGCCTGACCAACGCGATGCAGGCGACCCATGTGTTCGACAACATGGTGCTGCAGATGACGCAGATCGGCGAGGAATCCGGCGCGCTGGACAACATGCTGCTGAAGGTCGCGGAGTTCTACGAGCGCGAGGTCGACGATGCCGTCGCCGCCATCTCCAGCCTGATCGAGCCGCTGATCATCGTGGTGCTGGGCGTGCTGATCGGCGGCATGGTGGTGGCGATGTACCTGCCGATCTTCAAGCTGGGACAGGTGGTGTAAGCGATGCAGGCTGTGTGGTCCGCTTCCCCTTATCCCACCGGCACCGCCCCGCTGCTGCAAGCGCTGGCGGCGCTGCCGCCGGTGTTTTTGGTGGCGGCAGCTGCGCTGCTGGGGCTGGTGGTCGGCAGCTTCCTCAATGTGGTGATCCACCGCGTGCCGCGCATGATGGAGCGCGAAGAGGCCAACTACATTGCCGAGCTGCGCGGCGACCCGCTGCCCTACCCCGGCCGCTACAACCTGATGGTGCCGCGCTCGGCCTGCCCGCATTGCGGCCACCAAATCGCCCCGTGGGAAAACGTGCCGGTGCTGAGCTACCTGTTCCTGCGCGGGCGCTGCTCGGCATGCAAGGCGCCGATCAGCGTGCGCTATCCGCTGGTGGAGCTGGCCTGCGGCGTGCTGAGCGCGCTGGTGGCATGGCGCTTCGGCCCGAACGCGCAGGCGCTGGCCGCGCTGGTGCTGGTGTGGGGACTGCTGGCGCTGACCATGATCGATGCCGATACGCAATTGCTGCCGGACCAGATCACGCTGCCGCTGCTGTGGATCGGCCTGCTGCTGAACCTGGCCGGCCTGTACGTGGCGCTGCCCGACGCGGTAATCGGCGCCGCCGCCGGCTACCTGGTGCTGTGGATCGCCTACTGGCTGTTCCGGCTGCTGCGCGGCAAGGAAGGCATGGGCTTCGGCGACTTCAAGCTGATGGCTGCGCTCGGCGCCTGGTTCGGCTGGCAGGCGCTGCCGGCGCTGGTGCTGCTGTCGTCGGTGGCCGGCGTGCTGTTCGGGCTGGCCAATATCGCACTGCGCCGGCAGGAGCGCGACACGCCGTTCCCGTTCGGGCCCTTCATCGCGCTGGCCGGCGTGGTGGTGCTGCTGTTCGGCCCCGGGGTGCTGCCGCTGTTTGCCTGGTGATGGCCGCGCGGCCGGGAACAGGACACAGGCGAAGCGGCCGAAGCTGGTATCGTTGCGGCAACGACGTCTGACAGAAACCTCACATGCTGGAAATCGGACTGACCGGCGGCATCGGCAGCGGCAAGACCCGCGTGGCCGACATGTTCGCCGCGCGCGGCGCCGCGATCATCGATACCGACCTGCTCGCGCACGAGATCACCGCCCCGGGCGGCCGCGCCATGCCGGCGCTGGTAGAAGCCTTCGGCCCCGCCTGCCTGCGCCCGGACGGCGCCATGGATCGCGACGCGATGCGCGCGCTGGTGTTTGCCAACCCTGACGCCAAGGCGCGGCTCGAAGCCATCACGCACCCGCTGATCCGCGCGCTGACCACCGAACGCGCGCAGTCCATCCGCGATGCCGGCGCGCATCCCTACCTGATCTATGTGGTGCCGCTGCTGGTGGAATCGGGCTCGTGGCGCGAGCGCGTGGGACGCGTGCTGGTGGTCGACTGCACCGAAGCCACGCAGGTGGCCCGCGTGATGTCGCGCAACGGCTTCAGCCGCGAACAGGTGCTGGCAATCATGGCCAGGCAGGCCACGCGCGCGGCGCGACTGGCAAGTGCCGACGACGTCATCGACAACGACGGGCCGGTGGAGGCGCTGGTGGCACAGGTCGACCGGCTCGACCGCTACTACCGTGAACTGTCGGCCGCGGGCACGGTCCATCCATAACGCACCGGCCCATGCCGTGGCGCATTGCATCATGCGCGCGACATTGTCGTCGGACCTGGTCTCGCATAGAATGCGCTGGAACATGCCGGGAAATCGCCGCATAGTGCCGCATAGTGCCGGTATTCCCGCCCGCATAGATCGCCCTTTCCGGTATTTCCCGGGCCTCATTCTGCACCGGGCCGCCCCTGAAGCGCCCGACGCCCTGCACGGACACAGCACTTGATTCTGTACGAATACCCTTTCAACGAACGCATCAGGACTCTCCTGCGGCTGGAGGACCTGTTCGATCGGCTGGAATACTTCCTCGGCCAGGATCATGCCCAGCAGCACCATGTCGCGCTGACCACGCTGTTCGAGATCATCGACGTCGCCGGCCGCGCCGACCTGAAGACCGACCTCATCAAGGAACTGGAGCGCCAGCGCCAGGCGCTGGCGCCGCTGCGCGCCAATCCGCAGATCGACCAGGACGCGCTCGACTCGGTCATCGGCGAGATCGAGCAGGGCATCAGCCTGCTCAACCAGACCGTGGGCAAGGCCGGGCAGCTGCTGACCGACAACGAGTGGCTGACCAGCATCCGCAGCCGCGCCATCATCCCCGGCGGCACCTGCGAGTTCGACCTGCCTGCGTACTATGCATGGCAGCATCGTCCCGCCGAAGACCGCCGCGCCGACATCCTGAAATGGGCGCGTCCGCTGGTGTCGCTGCGCATGGGCACCAGCATCGTGCTGCGGCTGCTGCGCGAAGCGGGCCAGAGCGGCAAGGTGATCGCCACCGGCGGCAGCTACCAGCAGATGCTGTCGGGCCGCAGCTACCAGCTGATGCAGGTCTACCTGGACGATTCGCTGCTGGCCTTCATCCCCGAGATGAGCGCCAACAAGTACATGCTGTGGGTGCGCTTCACGCAGCAGGACGGCGACCTGCGCCCGCGCTCGGTCGATGCCGATATCCCGTTCCTGCTGAAACTCTGCAATTTCTGAAGCCTGCGCTGAACGCCATGCCTGCTGTCGTCAAATGCCCCACCTGCGGCACCGAGGTGGCCTGGGTGACCGAAAACAAGTTCCGCCCGTTCTGTTCCGAGCGCTGCAAGCAGATCGATCTCGGCGCCTGGGCGT
This sequence comes from Cupriavidus nantongensis, assembly GCF_041726985.1. Classification (GTDB taxonomy): domain Bacteria; phylum Pseudomonadota; class Gammaproteobacteria; order Burkholderiales; family Burkholderiaceae; genus Cupriavidus; species Cupriavidus nantongensis_A. The sequence goes on from NZ_CP168303.1 coordinate 2,948,615, forward strand.
CGGAGAAGTACGTGATCGGCGGCAAGCCGGGCGAGACCTCCCCCGACAAGTCCGAAGACAAGGACGACTGAGGGCGCAACACCAGCGCCCCCTTCCTCAGTGCGCTGCCGCCAGCACGCGGCGATAGAAGCCCACGCACACCAGCACGAACACCGCCAGGCCCAGCCACTGCGCGGTCGCTTCAAACCCGCCCCCGACCACTGCCAGCGGCGCATCGCTGCCTGACAGGCCGATCACCGCGGCCAGCATCACGCCGACCAGGCTTTCGCCGACGATCAGGCCGGATGCCAGCAGTGTGCCGCGCCGTTCAGCGTGCTCCAGCGCAAGCTGCACGTCGTCGCCGCGCGCGGTGGCGCGGCGGCGCTCGGCGCGCAGCAGCAGCCACGACAGCACCGCACCCACCACCAGCGCCGAGCTGATCGTCGGCGGCAGGTAGATGCCGATGCCCACCGCCAGCACCGGCAGCCGCCCCGCACCGCCGCGGCGGCGCAGGATCTCGTCGATGGCGATCAGCACCACGCCCAGCCCGATGCCGATCAGGATCATGTTCCAGTTGAGCTGGTGGGTGAAGATGCCGGTGGCGATCGCGGTCATCAGCGTCGCCTGCGGAGCGGCCAGTGCCTGGTTCGGGTCCATGCCCGCACGCGGCAGCGCGCCGGCGAAGCCATACGCGCTGTAGAGCAGCTCGAGCACCGGCGGGATTACCGCGGCGCCGACCACGCAGCCGATCAGCAGCGCCACCTGCTGGCGCCACGGCGTCGCGCCCACCAGCCAGCCGGTCTTCAGGTCCTGCAGGTTGTCATTGGCGATGGACGCCACCGCCACCACCGCGGAGGTGGTGAAGATCGCCAGCGAGATCGCGAACTTGCCGCCCTCGGGCGTGGCCAGCAGGCCGTCTGCCTGGCCCGCCAGCAGGATCAGCAGCGACACCAGGATCACCGCGATGATGCCGATGCCCGAAATCGGGCTGGCCGACGAGCCCACCAGTCCGGCCATGTAGCCGCATGCCGCCGCCACCAGGAAGCCGAAGATAAACGCGAACACCACCGCGTAAACCACCAGGCGCCAGCGCGCCCCGCCACCGAGCGGCGCCGGCGCGAGGAACCAGGCGAACACTGTCACCAGCACCGCAAGCAGCCCAAGCATCACCAGCCCGATCCACTTCGCCGGCATGTCCTGCTGCGTGCGCGGCACGTTGCCCTGCCCCGCCGGGCCGGCCTGCAGCGCGCCGAACGAGGCGCGGATGCCATACAGCATGGGCTTGGCCAATGACAGCAGCGTCCAGATCGCGGCGATGCCGATGGTGCCGGCGCCGATAAAGCGTGCCTGCTGGCTCCACACCATGGTGCCGAAGGCCGACAGCGTGGCGCCATCCGGGCGCGGCGTGACCGCGGTCAGCCACGGCACCGCGACGCCCCAGGTCAGCACCAGCCCGAGCAGCATGGCGAGCCCGCCGACGATGCCGACCAGGTATCCCGCGCCCACCAGCGCCAGCGAAAAGCCCATCGACAGCCGCATCACCGAGGCGCCCGCCGACAGCCAGAAATTGGCGCCCTCGGCCAGCACGCGCAGCCCGCCGGCAGCGAAGCTGAACAGCCCCGCGACCAGGCCCCCGGCCATCAGGTCGGCCAGGCCGGTCGCCTGCGGCTTCTGGCCCGGCGCAGCTTCGGCCGGAGCGGCGCTGCCCACGCGCAGGATTTCCGCCGCCGCCACGCCCTCGGGATAAGGCAGCTCGCTCTGCACCACCATGGCATGGCGCAGCGGGATGCTGAACACCACGCCCAGCATGCCGCCGGCCGCGCAGATCGCCAGCGTCTGCCAGAACGGGAATCCCTGCCAGTGGCCCAGCATCACCAGCCCGGGCAGGATGAAGATGATCGACGACAGGGTGCCCGCGGCCGAGGCCTGCGTCTGCACCATGTTGTTTTCCAGGATGTTGGCGCCGGGGAAGAGCCGCAGCACGGCCATCGAGATCACCGCCGCGGGGATCGCCGACGAGAAGGTCAGGCCGACCTTCAGGCCCAGGTAGATATTGGAGGCGGTGAACACGACCGTGATCAGCGCACCGAGGATGATGCCGCGCAGGGTCAGTTCAGGCAGGGAAACGTCGTCGGCGATACGATCGACACGTAGCATGCAGGTTCCTTTCCTGTGGACCGGGCCGGCCGGCCCGGGCGGCGCACAAGCGGGCGCCGCGGCCGCTTGTCAGTAACGCGGACGGCAGGGTCAGCCGTTGCGCGCTTCCTCGTCCAGCCACGCCACCACGGGGATGGTGGCGGGCAGCAGCGGTCCCACCGTCACCGGCGTGCGCTGCCACGAGAAGGCCTGGCCTTCGCGGCCGACGGGTTCGCCCTGCCAGGCCGTGACCTTGCAGAAATGCAGCCGCACATAGGCGTGCGGGTAGTCATGTTCCAGGATGTGCCAGCGCTCGCATTGCGTGACATCAAGCCCAAGCTCTTCGTGCAGCTCGCGCGCCAGCGCTGCCTCCACCGACTCGCCCGGCTCCAGCTTGCCGCCGGGGAATTCCCAGTAGCCCTCATAGGGCTTGCCGGCCGGGCGCTGCGCCAGCAGGAAGCGGCCGTCGGGCTGCACCAGCACGCCGACCGCCACCTCGGTCACCTTGCGCGGCGGGTTGCCGCCCGTGATTGCGGGGTTTTGCGTCGCCGCGCTCATGCCTTGGCGTCCCCCGCGACATCGGCGATATACGGCTTGCCGTGCTTGCCGCCCCAGTCGCGCGCGAACTGCCAGGCCACGCGGCCCGAGCGCGAGCCGCGCTCCAGCGCCCACACCAGCGCGTCGCCGCGCGCGGCGGCGATGTCCTCGTCGGTGCAGCCGAAGTGCCGCAGCCAGTGGCCGACGATGGCCAGGTACTCGTCCTGCTTGGGCGGGTAGAACGACAGCCACAGCCCGAAGCGCTCGGACAGCGAGATCTTTTCTTCCACCACTTCGCCGGGGTGGATCTCGCCATCGTCGGTGTGGCGGTAGGTCTCGTTGTCCTTCATGTATTCCGGCAGCAGGTGCCGGCGATTGGACGTGGCGTAGATCAGCACGTTGTCCGACTGCGCTGCGACCGAGCCATCCAGCGCCGACTTGAGCGACTTGTAGCCCGACTCGCCTTCCTCGAACGACAGGTCGTCGCAGAAGATCACGAAGCGCTCGGGCCGCTGCGAGACCAGCTCGACGATATCGCCGAGGTCCCCCAGGTCGTCCTTGTCGACCTCGACCAGCCGCAGCCCGTCATTGACGAAGGCATTGAGGCAGGCCTTGATCAGCGACGACTTGCCGGTGCCGCGCGCGCCGGTCAGCAGCACGTTGTTGGCCGGCAGGCGGTTTACGAACTGGCGCGTATTGCCGACGATGGCATCCTTCTGGCGCTCGATGTTCTTCAGGTCGTCCAGGTGGATCGGCGGCAGCTGGCGGACCGGCTGCAGGTAGCCGATATTGCCGAACAGGCTCTGGCGCTTGCGCCAGCGGAACGCGACCGCCTCCTGCCAGTCCGCATCGCTCAGTTGCGGCGGCAGCCATTGTTCGAGTCGGGCGAGGAAGTTGTCGAGGCGGGCGGCGAGGTCAGACATGGCGGCGGGGCGGTGACAGGCAGGGAAAATCGATGTCCTTCCCGCGTGCGCGGGAAAAACTGGACAGACTCAGGAACGGTAGTCGGCGTTGATCGACACGTAGTCGTGCGACAGGTCGCAGGTCCACACGGTGGCTTCGGCATTGCCGCGGCCGAGCGCGATGCGCACGGTGATCTCGGCCTGCTTCATCACGCGCTGGCCGTCTTCCTCGCGGTAGTCGGGATTGCGGCCGCCGTCGCGCGCGACCCAGACGTCGTCCAGCCACAGGTTGACGCGGCCGACGTCGAGATCGTTGACGCCGGCGTAGCCCACCGCGGCCAGGATGCGGCCAAGGTTGGGGTCCGAGGCATAGAACGCGGTCTTGACCAGCGGCGAATGCGCCACCGCGTAGGCGATCTGGCGGCATTCCGCCACGTCCTTGCCGCCTTCGACGCGGATGGTGATCAGCTTGGTCGCGCCTTCGCCGTCGCGCACGATCATCTGCGCCAGCTCCTGCGCCAGGCTCGTCACCGCCTCGCGCAGCGCTTCGAAGGCCGGCCCTTCGGCGCGGTCGACCACGGCACCGGACTTGCCCGAGGCGATCAGCACGAAGGAGTCGTTGGTCGAGGTGTCGCCGTCGATGGTGATGCTGTTGAACGAGTGGTCGGCGGCGTGCGTCACCAGACCCTGCAGCACCGGCTGCGCCACGGCGGCATCCATGGCGATGAAGCCCAGCATGGTCGCCATGTTGGGGCGGATCATGCCGGCGCCCTTGCTGATGCCCGACAGCGTCACGGTCTTGCCGTCGATCTGCACCGTGCGCGATGCGACCTTGGGCTGGGTGTCGGTGGTCATGATCGCTTCCGCCGCGGCCAGCCAGTTGTCGGCGCCGGCGTTGGCGATGGCGGCGGGCAGCCCGGCCAGCAGGCGGTCCATCGGCAGTTGTTCGAGGATCACGCCGGTCGAGAACGGCAGCACCTGCGCGGCATCGATGCCCAGCTGCGCGGCCAGCGCGTCGCAAGTGGCGCGGGCGTTGGTCAGGCCCTGCTCGCCGGTGCCGGCGTTGGCATTGCCGGTGTTGACCACCAGCGCGCGGATGCCCTTGCCCGACTTCTCCGCAGCCGCCAAATGCTCGCGGCAAACCTGCACCGGCGCGGCGCAGAAGCGGTTGCTGGTGAATACACCGGCCACGGTGCTGCCTTCGGCCACGCGCACCACCAGCACGTCCTTGCGGTTGGCCTTGCGGATGCCCGCCTCGGCCCAGCCGAGCTCCACGCCGGCGACGGATTTCAGGTTCTCTGCCTGGGGCAGCGGAAGATTGACGGGCATGCAGGACTCCTCGATGTTGCTGCTAGCGACTTGCTGTCTCAGACGAACATGCCCGCGAAGGGCGGGCATGTTCGATTCCTCTTGCGCCACTCCCGTGCTGCGGGGAGCGACGTCATACCGGATGCCCGGCCTGGCTCAGTTCAGCTGAGCTTGCCGTGGCACTGCTTGAACTTCTTGCCCGAGCCGCACGGGCATGGATCGTTGCGACCGACCTTGGGCATGCCCGCCAGCGCCAGCTCGGCGGCGGCCATGGCCGTGCCGGTGCGCGGCGACGGCGCTTCCTCGACCGGCTCGCGGCCTTCGGCGAACTCGTCGTGCTTGTACTGCACGTTCTCCAGGTGCGACAGGCCTTCCTCGATCTGCTCGGAAGCCTGTTCCAGTTCTTCCGGCGACTGGATCTGCACGTTGAAGGTCACGCGCGTGACTTCGTTCTTGATCACGTCGAGCAGGCGCGCGAACAGCTCGAACGACTCGCGCTTGTACTCCTGCTTGGGGTCCTTCTGCGCATAGCCGCGCAGGTGGATGCCCTGGCGCAGGTGGTCCAGCGCGGCCAGGTGCTCGCGCCAGTGCGTGTCGATGCTCTGCAGCATGACCGAGCGCTCGAAGCCGGCGAACGACTCGCGGCCGACCATCGCCACCTTGCTGTCGTAGCGCTCCGCCGCCGCCTTCATGATCAGGTTGAGCAGCTCTTCATCCTCGATGCTCTGCGCGCCCTCGATGGTCTGCGCCAGCGGCACTTCCAGGCCCCAGTCCTCGCGCAGGCGCGTTTCCAGGCCGGCGATGTTCCACTGCTCTTCCATGGTGTCGGCCGGCACGTGGTCGCGGAACAGCTCGATCAGCACGCTCTCGCGCAGGTTGGTAACCATCTCGCCGACATCATTGGCCTCGAGCACGTCATTGCGCAGCTTGTAGATTTCCTTGCGCTGGTCGTTGGCGACGTCGTCGTACTGCAGCAGCTGCTTGCGGATGTCGAAGTTGCGGCCTTCCACCTTGCGCTGCGCCGATTCGATCGAGCGCGTGACAATGCCGGCTTCGATCGGCTCGCCCTCGGGCATCTTCAGGCGCTCCATGATGGCGCGCACGCGGTCGCCGGCGAAGATGCGCAGCAACTGGTCGTCCAGCGACAGGTAGAAGCGCGACGAACCCGGGTCGCCCTGGCGGCCGGCACGGCCACGCAGCTGGTTGTCGATGCGGCGCGACTCATGGCGCTCGGTGCCGACGATATGCAGGCCGCCGGCGGCCTTGACCTGCTCGTGCAGCGACTGCCATTCATCCTTGAGCTGCTGGATGCGCGACGCCTTGTCGGCGTCGGACAGGCTGGCGTCGGCCTCGATGAAGCCGGCCTGCTTCTCGACGTTGCCGCCCAGCACGATGTCGGTGCCGCGGCCCGCCATGTTGGTGGCGATGGTGATCATCTTGGGGCGGCCGGCCTGCGCCACGATCTCGGCTTCGCGCGCATGCTGCTTGGCGTTGAGCACCTGGTGCGGCAGCTGCTCGCGGTCAAGCAGGCCCGACAGGTATTCCGAGGTCTCGATCGACGTGGTACCGACCAGCACCGGCTGGCCGCGCTCGTAGCAGTCGCGGATATCGCGCACCACGGCGTCGTAGCGCTCCTTGCCGGTCTTGTAGATCTGGTCCTGCAGGTCCTTGCGCTGGGTCGGGCGGTTGGTCGGGATCACCACCACTTCCAGGCCGTAGATCTCCTGGAACTCGTACGCTTCGGTGTCGGCCGTGCCGGTCATGCCGGCCAGCTTCTCGTACATGCGGAAGTAGTTCTGGAACGTGACGGTCGCCAGCGTCTGGTTTTCCTGCTGGACGGTGACGCCTTCCTTGGCTTCCACGGCCTGGTGCAGGCCATCGGACCAGCGGCGCCCGGTCATCAGGCGGCCGGTGAATTCATCGACGATCACGACTTCGTCGTTCTGCACCACGTAGTGCTGGTCGCGGTGGAACAGGCTGTGCGCGCGCAGGGCCGCGTACAGGTGGTGCATCAGCGTGATGTTCTGCGGCGCGTAGAGCGATTCGCCCTCGCCGATCAGGCCCAACTGCGACAGGATCTCTTCGGCCTTTTCATGGCCGGACTCGGTCAGGTAGACCTGGTGGCCCTTCTCGTCGACGTAGTAGTCGCCCGGCTTTTCGACCCCGGTGCCGTCGGCCTTTTCCTCGCCGATCTGGCGCTCGAGCAGCTTGGGGATGCCGTTCATGCGCTGGTACAGGTCGGTCTGGTTCTCGGCCTGGCCGGAGATGATCAGCGGGGTACGGGCCTCGTCGATCAGGATCGAGTCAACCTCGTCGACGATGGCGTAGTGCAACGGCCGCTGCACGCGCTGCGACGGGTCGTAGACCATGTTGTCGCGCAGGTAGTCGAAGCCGAATTCGTTGTTGGTGCCGTAGGTGATGTCGGCGTTGTACGCCGCCTGCTTCTGGTCGTGCGCCATCTGCGACAGGTTCACGCCCACCGACAGGCCCAGGAAGTTGTACAGCCGGCCCATCCACTCGGCATCGCGCTGCGCCAGGTAGTCGTTGACGGTGACCACGTGCACGCCCTTGCCGGTGATGGCATTCAGGTACACGGCCAGCGTCGCGGTCAGGGTCTTGCCTTCGCCGGTGCGCATTTCGGCGATCTTGTTGTCGTTCAGCACCATGCCGCCGATCAGCTGCACGTCGAAGTGGCGCATCTTCATGACGCGCTTGCTGGCCTCGCGGCACACGGCGAAGGCTTCGGGCAGCAGCGCCTCGAGCGATTCGCCACCGGCGTGGCGCTGCCGGAAGGCCTCGGTCATGCCGCGCAGCTCGTCGTCGGAGAGCTGCTCGAACTTCGGCTCCAGCGCATTGATCTGCGCCACCGTGCGGCGGTATTGCTTGATCAGCCGCTCGTTGCGGCTGCCGAAGACTTTCTTGAGAAGGCCCGTGATCATCGATTGCTTTCACCTGCGCGGAACCGGGTGGCATCCCCAGGGAAGGCGGGCTGCCCCGGCGGCCGGGCGCGGTAATGGATAGATTGGCGCAAAACGCCGAGTTTATCATGTGCCGGGGTCACGCCCGGCGGCGCGGGGCGCTGGCGCGGGACCTGCCGCAAGCAGTTTGGGATGGTTGCGCCGGCTTCAATCCGGCCGCCCTCGCTTTCGGTTCGGCCCGCGCTGCCTGCGTGCACGCGCCGCCCCTTGCTAGAATGGACCCATGCGCCGCTTCACCCATCCCGCCCTGCAGACCCCCGCCGCCAAGCCGCTCAACGACTGGCTGGACAAGGCCGGCCCGGTGTCGACGCTGCTCCAGACCGCGCGCCAGCTGTCGGTGCTCGAGGCCGAGGTGCTGGCGCTGCTGCCGGCCGGCATGCGCGCTGGCCTGGCCGTGGCCGGCATCAAGCGCGACCCGTCCGACCCCAACGGCCAGGTGCTGCTGTTGCTGGCGGCCCATGGCGCGGCCGCGGCGCGGGTGCGCCAGGTCGTGCCGACGCTGCTCGGTCGCCTTCAGCAGCGCGGCTCGCCGGTCACCTCGATCCGCGTGCGGGTGCAGCCCGAGGTGCAGCGCCATTCCGACTGGGAGGTGGAGCCGGTGGCACGTCCGCGCACCGGCGGCCGCATGACGCCGACCGGGCTGGCCAATCTCGACCAGCTCGCGCGCAGCCTGCCGGATTCGCCGCTGCGCGACGCGCTCAATACGCTGCTGTCCCACCACCGCTGAGCGAACGCGCCGCGTCCAAAGCAAAAGAGCCGACCTGTGCAGGTCGGCTCTTTTTCTATGCGAGGCCGCTCAGGCGAAGGCCGGCTGCGCCTGCGGCAGGAACGCCGCCGGGGCTTCCTCGACGCGGTCGAAGGTGACCAGTTCGTACGCTTCCTGGTCCGCCAGCAGCGCGCGCAGCAGCTGGTTGTTCAGGCCGTGGCCAGACTTGTTCGCCACATAGGCGCCGATCAGCGGATGGCCGACCACGTACAGGTCGCCGATCGCATCCAGGATCTTGTGGCGCACGAACTCGTCGCCGTAGCGCAGTTCCTCGTTGTTGAGCATGCGGTGCTCGTCCAGCACGATCGCGTTGTCCAGGCTGCCGCCGCGCGCCAGGCCCATCTCGCGCAGGGCCTCGACCTCGTGCGCAAAGCCGAAGGTGCGGGCGCGGGCAATTTCGCGCACATAGCTGGTGTCGGCGAAATCGATCGAGAAGGTCTGGCCGGTCTTGTCGACCGCCGGATGGCGGAAGTCGATGGTGAACGACAGCTTGAAGCCGAAGAACGGCTCCAGCCGCGCCAGCTTGTCGCCTTCGCGCACTTCCACCGGCTTCTTCACGCGGATGAAGGTCTTGGCTGCATTCTGTTCTTCGATGCCGGCGGACTGCAGCAGGAACACGAACGACGCCGCGCTGCCGTCCATGATCGGGATTTCCTCGGCGTCGACGTCGACATAGAGGTTGTCGATGCCCAGGCCGGCGCAGGCGGACATCAGGTGCTCGACGGTGGAAACGCGCGCGCCATCCTTCTGCAGCACCGACGCCAGGCGCGTGTCGCCGATGGCCGACGCGGCCACGGGAATCTCGACGGCCTCGGGCAGGTCGACGCGGGTGAAGACGATGCCGGTACCGGCCGGCGCCGGACGCAGCGTCAGCGTGACCTTGCGGCCGGAGTGCAGGCCGATGCCAACGGTCTTCACCAGGGATTTGATCGTGCGCTGTTTGAGCATGACAGCCTCAACAATTATTAAAATCTATCGTGTTATCTTTTTGATTAAGGGATTTTACCACCACATCCGGGGCGCTGCAGCCGGCTTTTGTTTCCGGCTGTTAACACCCCCGTCACAAGTTACGTATTATCCACGTTTACCCGGATGACTGTGTCAGCTACGCAACGCCGCCAGCACTGCTTCGGCGCTGCTGACGCGAAATTCACCGGGCGCCTCGACATCGAGCCGGGTCACCACGCCATCGTCGATCACCATGGCAAAGCGCTTGGCGCGCACGCCCATGCCGCGAGCGCTCAGGTCCTGGTCCAGGCCCAGTGCGCGCGTCCACTCGGCGCTGCCGTCGGCCATCATCCGGACCTTGCCGGCCACCTGCTGCTCGCGGCCCCACGCGCCCATCACGAAGGCATCGTTGACCGAGACGCACCAGACCTCGTCCACGCCGGCGGCGCGCAAGGCGTCGGCATGCTGCACGAAGCCCGGCACATGTTTGGCCGAACACGTCGGCGTGAAGGCGCCGGGCAGGCCGAACACGACGATCTTGCGCCCGCGGACCAGGTCCGCCACCTTGAACGCATTGGGGCCGAGCGCGCAGCCGTTGCTTTCGGTCTCGAAGAATTCCTGCAGCGTGGCGTCGGGGACGCGGGAACCGACAGTGATCATGGCTCTCTGGTTTTCCTTGGGTGTCTGAACGGGTCTATGAAGGATAGGACGGATGCGGGGCCGCATGGCGGCGCGTTGCCGCTGGGCAACCTAACGATCATAGGCGCCCGGCCGGCGCTGCCAAAGCCGGATCACATCCGCTTACGTACGGATCCATATTCGGACGAATTCCGATACGCCTGAAGACACTACAAAGACGTCCGCGCGGCGCACCTTTTGGGTGCGCCGCGCGGACGGCGATACATCCCGACCGGGAAGGCGGGAAACCAGTCCGGGGAGGCGGCCAGCGGCACGCCCGAACCCGGCAACGGGATGCGGGTGAAGTCAGTCCGGCGCAGGCGCGGCGCTGCCGGCAGCCCGGCGGTTCATGTCAGCCATGCAAGGCACGCGCGGATGGGGAGCGCACGTGCATCGCGACCAGGCGACGCGTTCCGTCAGGCGGCCGGTGGAGGCACCGATGCCGCGCCAGGCAGGCTTCAGTCTGCCTGCTTGCGCAGGAAGGCCGGGATATCGTACGTATCCACACCCTTTTCCTGCAGCGCCGCCACGTGGGCCGATGCCGACTCACGCGAGCTGCGCCACACTGCCGGCGTATCCAGGTTGCTGTAGTCCGGCGAGCTGTGCTGCGCGGCGGTGGCGGCCATGTTGGCCATCATCTGCACCGGCATGTTGTCGGTGCCAGTCTTCAGCAGCGTCATCGGCTGTTGCTTCTTGGCCGAGCGGCCCAGGCCGGTCGCGACCACGGTCACGCGCAGCGCATCGCTCATCGAGTCGTCGTACACCGTACCGAAGATCACGGTCGCATCTTCCGCGGCGTAGCTGCGGATGGTGTTCATGACTTCCTTGGTTTCCGACAGCTTGAGCGAGCGGCTGGCGGTGATGTTGACCAGCACGCCGCGCGCGCCGGACAGGTCCACGCCTTCCAGCAGCGGGCTGGCCACGGCCTGCTCGGCCGCCAGGCGGGCGCGGTCGACGCCCGACACGGTGGCCGTCCCCATCATGGCCTTGCCCTGCTCGCCCATCACCGTCTTGACGTCTTCGAAGTCGACGTTGACCAGGCCGTCAACGTTGATGATCTCGGCAATGCCGGCCACCGCGTTGTGCAGCACGTCGTCGGCGCACTGGAAGCACTTGTCCATCTCGGCGTCGTCGCCCATCACTTCGAACAGCTTCTCGTTGAGCACCACGATCAGCGAGTCGACGCTCGATTCCAGCTCGCTGGAACCGTGCTCGGCGACCTTGGCGCGGCGCGCGCCTTCGAAGTCGAACGGCTTGCTGACCACGCCCACGGTCAGGATGCCCATCTCCTTGGCCACCTGCGCGACGATCGGCGCGGCGCCCGTGCCGGTGCCGCCGCCCATGCCGGCAGTGATGAAGACCATGTGCGCGCCGCGCAGCGCGTCGGCGATCTGATCGCGCGCCGATTCGGCGCAGTTGCGGCCCACTTCCGGCTTGGCGCCGGCGCCCAGGCCCGTATTGCCGAGCTGCAGCACGCGCGAAGCGGTCGAACGCTTGAGCGCCTGGGCGTCGGTGTTCATGCAGATGAATTCGACGCCTTGCACGCCGCGGCTGATCATGTGCTGCACGGCGTTGCCGCCCGCGCCGCCCACGCCGACCACCTTGATGATGGTGCCGTCCTGCACTTCCGTTTCGATCATGTCAAAGTCCATCACTGCCTCCGAGAAAAATCAGTCCCCAGACGATGCGGCCTCCCCGCCGCAACCCCTGGTTTCTGAACAAGAAACCAAAAAAAAGAAAACCTGAAAACCGTTACCTGGCACGCAAGCCTGTCCGGTAGACCGTCCTGGCCGCGCACCGTTGCAGAGCCGGCGCGTCAATTCGCGCGTCGCTCAGAAATTACCAACGAACCATTCCTTCATGCGGGTCCACACCTGCTTGACCGACCCGCTCTGCACCGCCACCTTGCGCCCGCGCATGCGTTGCACGCGGCCTTCCAGCAGCAGGCCCATCACCGTCGCGTAGCGCGGGCTCTTCACCACCTCGTGCAGGTTGCCCCGATACTCGGGCACGCCGACGCGCACGGGCTTGAGGAAGATGTCCTCGCCCAGCTCGACCATGCCCGGCATCATCGCGGTCCCACCGGTGATGACCACGCCCGACGACAACAGTTCTTCATATCCCGACTCGCGCACCACCTGGTGCACCAGCGAGTACAGCTCTTCGATGCGCGGCTCGATCACTGCGGCCAGCGCCTGGCGGCTGAGCGTGCGCGTGCCGCGGTCGCCCACGCCCGGCACCTCGATCATGTCGTCCGGGTCGGCGATCGCCTGCTTGGCGATGCCGTACTGGATCTTGATGTCCTCGGCGTCCGGCGTCGGCGTGCGCAGCGCCATCGCGATATCGTTGGTGATCTGGTCGCCGGCGATGGGAATCACGGCCGTATGGCGGATCGCGCCTTCGCTGAAGATGGCGATGTCGGTGGTGCCGCCGCCGATGTCGACCAGCACCACGCCCAGTTCTTTCTCGTCCTCGGTCAGCACCGCCAGGCTAGACGCCAGCGGCTGCAGGATCAGGTCGTGCACCTCAAGCCCGCAGCGGCGCACGCACTTGACGATGTTCTGCGCGGCGCTGACCGCGCCGGTGACGATATGCACCTTCACTTCCAGGCGGATGCCGCTCATGCCGATGGGCTCGCGCACGTCTTCCTGGCCGTCGATGATGAATTCCTGCGTCAGGATGTGCAGGATCTGCTGGTCGGTCGGGATATTGACCGCCTTGGCGGTCTCGATCACGCGCGCGACGTCGGTCTGCGTGACCTCCTTGTCCTTGATCGCCACCATGCCGCTGGAGTTGAAGCTGCGGATATGGCTGCCGGCAATGCCGGTGAAGACCTCCGAAATCTTGCAGTCGGCCATCAGCTCGGCCTCTTCCAGCGCCTTCTGGATCGACTGCACGGTGGCCTCGATGTTGACCACGACCCCTTTCTTCAGACCCTTGGACTCAGACTGGCCCATCCCGATCACCTCGTAGCTGCCGTCGGGGCGCAGTTCCGCCACCACGGCCGCCACCTTCGAGGTGCCGATATCGAGACCGACCAACAGGTCCTTGTATTCCTTGCTCATCGGGTTTTCTCCGCGTTCTTGCTCTTCAGTCGCGTCGGATTGTTGTTGGATGTACCTGAAACCGTTGCGGCCGCCCCCGGCCGGGCGGCGCTCGTCGCCGCGCTCGCCGCCTTCGCCTTGGCCGCTCTCTCTGCCTTTTCGGCCCGCACCGCCGCCGCGATCTGCGCCTCGGTCAGGAAGCGCGCGTTGGCGGCGCGGATGGCGAAGCCGTTGGGATAGCGCAGGTCGGCATATTCGATCTGGCTGCCCCATTGCTGCGTGACCTGCGGCCAGGCCGCGACGAAGCGGCGCACGCGCTGGTCCATCGCGGTGCGATCCTCGTCGTTCTGCTCGCGGCCCAGCTCGACCTCCATGCCGTTGGACAGGCGCGCGCGCCAGGCGTAGCGGCCGGACAGCGCCACCGCCAGCGGCTCTGCCTTGAGCGGCTTGAACCACTGGCGCATGACTTCGAGCTTCTCGATCACGTCGGCCTCGCTGTCCGGCGGGCCGTCCAGTGCCAGCAGCTGCGCGTCTTCTTCCGCCTCGGCCGTGTTGGCGACAAAGATCTCGCCATAGGTATTGATCAGCCGGCCGCTGTCGGGCGCGCCCCAGGTGCCCAGCGCCTCGTGCTCCTCGACCTCGACCGCCAGGCCGTTGGGCCATTCGCGCCGCACGCTGGCGCGCCGCACCCACGGCACCGACTCGAACGCCTGGCGCGCCGCGTTGAGGTCGAGCGTGAAGAAGTTGCCGGTCAGCTTGCCGAGCGCGCTGGCGCGCACGCTGGGCGCGTTCACGTGGCGCAGCGCGCCGCCGTCCATCGGGCCGATCTCCACGTGCGTGATGGCAAACACCGGCCGCTGCGCCAGCCACAGCAGGCCCGCCGCGAGCGCCATCAGCGCCACCACCGCATACAGCGTGGAGGCGATCAGGTTGAGCAGGCGTGCGTTATGCCACATGGTCCGGTGCGGTCCTATCGGGTGAAGTTATTCGGGTTTCCAATGCTCGTTGGGATGCAGGTCCAGCGTCGCGGCGGCCACCACCTGCAGCACGAAGTCCTCGTAGCTGATGCCGACCGCGCGCGCCGCCATCGGCACCAGCGAATGGCCGGTCATGCCGGGCGAGGTATTCATCTCGAGCAGGAAAGGCGTGCCGTCGGCGCGCAGCATCACGTCGGCGCGCGCCCAGCCGCGGCAGCCCAGCACGCGGTAGGCCTGCACCGCCAGCGCCTGCACCTGCCGTTCGATTTCGGCATCCAGGCCCGACGGACACAAGTACTGGGTATCGTCAGTAAAGTACTTATTTTGATAGTCGTAGTTGGCCTCGGGCGCGACGATGCGGATCACCGGCAGGGCTTCGGCGCTGTCGCCCTCGCCCACCACCGGGCAGGTCAGCTCGGCGCCGTCGACAAAGGTCTCGGCGATGACGTCGTTATCCAGCGCCGCGGCCTTGTCGAAGGCCGCGCGCATCTGGTCCGCCGCAGTGACCTTGGTCAGGCCGATCGACGAGCCCTCGCGCGCCGGCTTGACGATCAGCGGCAGGCCCAGGTCGGCCACCACCGCGTCAAAGTCGGTGCTTGCCTGCAGCATGGCGAAGCGCGGCGTGGCCAGGCCGTGCGTCATCCACAGGCGCTTGGTGGCCTGCTTGTCCATGGCCAGCGCCGACGCCAGCACGCCGCTGCCGGTGTACGGCACGCCCAGCTGCTCGAGCAGGCCCTGGATGGTGCCGTCCTCGCCGTAGCGGCCGTGCAGCGCGATGAAGACGCGATCAAAGCCGGCCGCCGCCAGTTCGGCCACGCCTTGCAGGCCGGGGTCGAAGCCGTGCGCGTCGACGCCGCGCGACTGCAGCGCGGCCAGCACGCCGTTGCCGGACATCAGCGAGATTTCCCGCTCGGCCGAGCGGCCGCCGAGCAGCACGCCGACCTTGCCCAGCGACTTGGGATCGATATTGGGATGGGCGACGAAACTCATGCCTGGCTCCCTTGCTGCAGCGGTTGCTGGTGCGACACCAGTTGGCCGGGCACACCGCCGATCGAGCCCGCACCCATTGTCACGACCACGTCGCCGGGCCGTACGGCATTCAGGATGGCCTGCGGCATCTCTTCCATCTGCTCCACGAAAACAGGTTCGACCTTGCCCGCCACGCGCAGCGCGCGGGTCAGCGCACGGCCGTCGGCAGCGACGATCGGGGTCTCGCCGGCAGCGTAAACCTCGGACAGCAGCAGGGCATCGACCGTGCCCAGCACCTTGACGAAGTCTTCAAAGCAATCGCGCGTACGGGTAAAGCGATGCGGCTGGAACGCCAGCACCAGGCGGCGCCCGGGGAAGGCGCCGCGTGCGGCGGCCAGCGTGGCGGCCATTTCCACCGGGTGGTGGCCGTAGTCGTCCACCAGCGTGAAGGTGCCGGCGCCGTCGGGCGTGGCCACTTCGCCGTAACGCTGGAAGCGGCGGCCGACGCCGTGGAACTCACGCAGCGCCTTGACGATGGCGGCGTCGGGCACTTCCAGCTCGGTGGCGATGGCGATCGCCGCCAGCGCGTTCTGCACGTTGTGCATGCCGGGCAGGTTCAGCACGATTTCCAGCGGCGGCTCGGCGTGCTGGTTCAGCTGGCGCAGCACGGTGAAGTGCATCTGGCCGTCGACCGCGCGCGCATCCACGGCGCGGATCTGCGCATCCTCGGCAAAGCCGTAGCGCACCACCGGCTTGGACACGAACGGCAAAATCTCGCGCACGTTGGGGTCGTCCACGCACAGCACCGCGATGCCGTAGAACGGCAGCCGCTGGGTGAATTCGATGAACGCCTGCTTGAGCCGGGCAAAGTCGTGCCCGTAGGTGTCCATGTGGTCGGCATCGATATTGGTGATGACCTCGATGACCGGGAACAGGTTCAGGAACGAGGCATCGGATTCGTCGGCCTCGGCCACGATGAAATCGCCGGTGCCCAGGCGTGCGTTGGCGCCGGCCGAGTTCAGCCGGCCGCCGATGACGAAGGTCGGATCGAGGCCGCCTTCGGCCAGTACCGATGCCACCAGGCTGGTGGTGGTGGTCTTGCCGTGCGTGCCGGCAATGGCCACGCCCTGCTTCAGCCGCATCAGCTCGGCCAGCATCACCGCGCGCGGCACCACCGGGATGCGCTGGCTGCGCGCGGCCAGCACTTCGGGGTTGTCGCCGCTGACCGCGGTCGACACTACCACGGCGTTGGCGCCGCTCACGTTGGCGGCGTCGTGGCCGTGCATGACGGTGGCGCCCAGCGACGCCAGGCGCCGCGTGGCGGCGTTGTTGCCCACGTCGGAGCCCGAGACCTTGTATCCCAGGTTCAGCAGGACCTCGGCGATGCCGCTCATGCCGGCGCCGCCGATGCCCACGAAGTGGATGTTCTTGACGATATGCTTCATTGGATTGCTGCTTCGCTCACTTCAGTCCCTGGCCAGCTCGCTGCATACCTCGGCGACGCGCCGGGTTGCCTCGGGCCGGGCCAGTCCGCGCGCCAGGCGCGCCATATCTTTCAGCTGCGGCCGGGTCAGGCTGGCAATGGTCTGCGCCAGGCCCTCGGCCGTCAGGTCTTTCTGCTGCACGAGCAGGGCCGCGCCCTGGCTCGACAAAAACTGTGCGTTGGTGGTCTGGTGGTCGTCCACCGCATGCGGGAACGGCACGAACAGCGCCGCCACGCCCGCGGCGGCCACTTCCGACACCGTCATCGCGCCGGCACGGCAGATCACCAGGTCGGCGTCGGCATAGGCGCGCGCCATGTCGTCGATGAACGGCAAGGTCTGCGCCGGCACCTGCGCCGCGGCGTAGTTGGCGCGCAGCGTGTCGATCTGCTTCGCGCCCGCCTGGTGCGTCACTACCGGGCGCTGGTCCTGCGGCAGCAGCGCAACGGCCTTGGGCACCACCTCGTTGAGCGCGGCGGCGCCCAGGCTGCCGCCCACCACCAGGATGCGCAACGGGCCGTCGCGCCGGTCGTAGCGCGCCTCGGGGGCGTCCAGCTGCGCCAGCTCCTCGCGCACTGGGTTGCCGGTCCATTCGCTGCCGGGCAGCGCATCGGGGAACGCGCACAGCACGCGGTCGGCCACCCGGGCCAGCACCTTGTTGGCCAGCCCGGCGATCGAGTTCTGCTCGTGCAGCACCAGCGGCCGGCCCAGCAGCGAGGCCATCATGCCGGCCGGGAAGGTGATATAGCCGCCCATGCCCAGCACCACGCTCGGACGCACCCGCCGCAGCGCCGCGATGCTTTGCCAGAACGCGCGCAGCAGGTTCAGCGGCAGCAGGAACTTGGTCACCAGCCCCTTGCCGCGCAGCCCGCCGAACTGGATGAACTCCATCGGGATGTCGTGCTTCGGCACCAGCGTGGCTTCCATGCCGGTGCGGTTACCCAGCCAGACCACGTTCCAGCCCTGCGCGCGCAGCGCCTGCGCGACCGCCAGCCCGGGGAACACATGTCCCCCGGTGCCGCCGGCCATCACGAGCAGGGTGCGCGGCTGGGTCATACCTTCCCTCCACGCATCAGCACACGGTTCTCGTAGTCGATGCGAAGAAGGATCGCCAGCGCCACGCAATTCATCAGGATGCCCGAGCCGCCATAGCTGACCAGCGGCAGCGTCAGCCCCTTGGTCGGCAGCAGGCCCAGGTTCACGCCCATATTGATAAAGGTCTGCCAGCCGATCCAGACGCCGATGCCCTTGGCCACCAGGCCGGCAAAGGTGCGGTCCAGCTGCAGCGCGGTGCGGCCGATATTGAAGGCGCGCCGCACCAGCCAGTAGAACAGCACGATCACCACCAGCACGCCGATAAAGCCGAATTCCTCGCCGATCACGGCGAGGATGAAGTCGGTATGCGCCTCGGGCAGGTAGTGCAGCTTTTCGATGCTGCCGCCCAGCCCCACGCCGGTCCACTCGCCGCGGCCGAAGGCGATCAAGGAATGCGTCAGCTGGTAGGCCTTGCCGAGCGCGTTGCTCTCTTCCCACGGATTCAGGTAGGCAAAGATCCGCTCGCGCCGCCAGGGCGACGCAGTGATCAGCAGCGCGAACGCGCCCACCGCCACCCCGACCAGCCCGGCGAAGAGCTTGCCGTTGATGCCGCCCAGGAACAGGATGCCCATCGCCACCGCGGCGATCACCAGGAACGCGCCCATGTCGGGCTCGAGCAGCAGCAGCAGGCCCACCACCACCACCGCCACGCCCATCGGCAGGAAGCCCTTGGACACGGTCTGCATCCACTCCTGCTTGCGCACGGTGTAGTTGGCGGCATACAGCACCACCGCCAGCTTCATCAGCTCGGACGGCTGGAAGTTCATCACGCCCAGCGGAATCCAGCGCCGCGCGCCGTTCACGCCCTTGCCGACGAACGGCACCAGCACGATCACCAGCAAAATCAGCGCAAAGATAAAGAGCTTGGGCGCGTAGCGGTCCCATACCTTGACCGGCACCTGGAACGCGGCCAGCCCGACCGAGAGGCCGATCCCCAGCGCGAACGCATGGCGCAACAGGAAGTGGCTTTCGCGGTAGTTGGCGTAGCGCGGCGAGTCCGGCAGCGCGATCGACGCCGAGTAGACCATCACCAGGCCGAGCGCGAGCAGCACGATCGAGACCCACAGCATGGGCTGGTCGTACTCCATCATGCGCGAGCGGGTCGGCTTGACGCCCGACACCGCGTCGCGCAGGCCACCCCAGGCATTGCCGATGGTGGCACCGATAAAACCGCTGCGCTTGACCTGTGCGTCGCTCATGGCAGGATCCCCCGGGACAGGGCCAGTTCTTCCACCGCGCCGCGGAACACCTCGGCGCGATGCACGTAGTTGCGGAACATGTCCAGGCTGGCGCACGCCGGCGACAGCAGCACCGCGTCCCCGGCCTGGGCCAGCGCGGCGGCCTGCGTCACGGCTTCTTCCAGCGTGGCGGCGTCGACCAGGCTGGCGCCGCTGCCCTGCAGCGCATCGCGCAGCTCAGCCGCGGCGCGGCCGATCAGCACCACCGCGCGCGCGTACTGCGCCACCGGCGCGGCCAGCGGAGAGAAATCCTGCCCCTTGCCCTCGCCTCCGGCGATCAGCACCACGCGCTTGTCCAGACCGGAGAGCGCGGCTACGGTGGCGCCCACGTTGGTGCCCTTGCTGTCGTCGAAATACTCGACGTCGTCGATGGTGGCGACCCATTCCACGCGGTGCGGCTCGCCGCGGTATTCGCGCAGGCCGTGCAGCAGCCCGTTCAGCGGCAGGTCGATGGCGCGGCACAGCGCCAGCGCGGCCATTGCGTTGGTGGCGTTGTGCATGCCGCGGATATGCAGCGCGTCGGCCGGCATCAGGCGCTTGTGGCGCACCGGCACCGCTTCCGGCGCGGCCTCTGCGGCCTTGCGGCGACGGGGCTTGCCCTCCCCTTCCGCGTCGGGATCGGGTTCGGCCAGCACCAGCCAGGGCATGCCGCCCTCGCGCAGGATGCCGAAGCTGCCCGGCACTTCGGGCAGGTCGATGCCGAAGGTCACCGGGGTCGAGCCCGGGCGTGCCATGTCCAGCGTCAGGCGGTCGTTGCGGTTCAGCACCTGCACGCACGCATGGCCAGCCGGGCCGAAGATGCGCGCCTTGGATGCGGCGTAGGCTTCCATCGAGCCATGCCAGTCGAGGTGGTCCTGCGTCACGTTTAGCACCGTGGCGGCATGCGGCGCCAGCGTATGGGTGGTTTCCAGCTGGAAGCTCGACAGCTCCAGCACCCACACGTCCGGCAGCGACGCCGAGGCGATGCAGGCCGACAGCTTGTCCAGCGCCGACGGGCTGATATTGCCCGCCACCGCCACGCTCTTGCCGGCGCGCTCGACCAGGCGGCCGGCCAGCGCGGTAGTGGTGGTCTTGCCGTTGGTGCCGGTGATCGCCAGCAGCTTCGGCGCATAGCCGGACTCGGCTTCGAGGTGGCGCAGCGCGCGCGCGAACAGCTCGATCTCGCCCCACACCGGGATGCCGCGCGCCTGCGCCGCTGCCAGCAGCGCGCCGGTGGCAGCCTCCAGCGGCGACAGGCCGGGGCTGATCGCCACCAGGCTGATGCCGTCGAGCAGGCTTTCGGCGAAGGGGCCGCCGACGAATTCGGCCGAAGTCAGTTCGGCCTGCAGGAACACAAGGTTGGCAGGCGCCTCGCGCGTGTCGGCCACGCGCACCGCGCAGCCGTTCAGGCCACACCAGCGCGCCATGGCCAGCCCCGACTCGCCGAGGCCCAGTATCAGCACATGAGGTTTTTGCAGCTCGCCAAACACTTCGATTTCCTGCCCTTGGTTTCCTGTATCGATCAAGCCGCGCCTTGCCAGCGCGGCGTCCTTCTTAACGCAGCTTCAGCGTCGACAACCCGATCAGCACCAGCAGCATGGTGATGATCCAGAAGCGCACCGTGACCTGCGTTTCCTTCCAGCCGCCCAGCTCGAAATGGTGATGCAGCGGCGCCATCCGGAACAGCCGCCTGCCCTCGCCATAGCGGCGCTTGGTGATCTTGAACCACGTGACCTGCGCCATCACCGACAGCGTTTCCACCACGAAGATGCCGCCCATCACGAACAGCACGATCTCCTGGCGCACGATCACCGCCACCGTTCCGAGCGCACCGCCCAGCGCCAGCGCGCCCACGTCGCCCATGAACACCTGCGCCGGGTGCGCGTTGAACCAGAGGAAGGCCAGCCCCGCCCCGCCCAGCGCCGAGCAGAAGATCAGCAGTTCGCCCGCACCCGGGATATGCGGAAACAGCAGGTACTTGCTGTAGACCGCGTTGCCCATCACGTAGGCAAACACGCCCAGGCCGCCACCGACCAGCACCACCGGCATGATCACCAGGCCGTCCAGGCCGTCGGTCAGGTTGACGGCGTTGCTCGAGCCCACGATCACCAGGTAGGTCAGCACGATGAAGCCGGCCACGCCCAACGGATAGCTGATCTCCTTGAAGAAGGGCACGATCAGGTTGGACTTGTACGGCATGTCCAGCGACAGCCCGCCCTCGACCCAGTTCAGGAACAGCTCCCAGACCCGCACGTTGCTGCTCTCGGACACCGAAAACGCCAGGTAGACCGCGGCCACCAGGCCGATCAGCGTCTGCCAGAAAAACTTCTCGCGGCTCGACATGCCGCGCGGGTCGCGATACACCACCTTGCGGTAGTCGTCGACCCAGCCGATCGCGCCATAGCCGAAGGTGACCAGCATCACCACCCAGATAAAGCGGTTGCCCCAGTCGCACCACAGCAGCGTCGACACCGCGATCGACACCAGCACCAGCACGCCGCCCATGGTGGGCGTGCCGGACTTGACCAGGTGCGTCTGCGGGCCGATGGTGCGCACCGCCTGGCCGACCTTCAGCTCGGTCAGCTTGCGGATCACCCACGGCCCGAACGCCAGGCCGATCACCAGCGCGGTGACGTTGGCCATCACCGCGCGGAAGGTCAGGTAGTTGACGACCCGGAGGAAGCTGTAGTCGTTTTGCAGCCACTGGGCCAGAGCCAATAACATCGTGTTGTCTTATTTAGTGTGCGGAAGTGTCTGCGACCAGCGCCGCGACCATCCGTTCCATGCGCATGAAGCGCGATCCCTTCACCAGCACGGCGCCCGCTTGCGCCACCATGCCCCCGCTGTCTTCCTCCAAGGCCCTGGCCAGGTCTTCCGCGCTGCCGAAATGGCGGCCGTTGGCGCCGAACGCCTGTATCGCATGCACCGCCAGCGCGCCGGTGGCCCACAGCGCGTCGATGCCGCGCGCCTGGGCGTAGGCCCCGATCTCTTCGTGGAACGCCGGCCCCTGGTCGCCCACCTCGCCCATGTCGCCCAGCACCAGCACGCGCGGCGCGGAAAAGCCGGCCAGCACGTCGATGGCGGCGCGCATCGAGTCGGGGTTGGCGTTATAGGTGTCGTCGATCACCACCGTGCCGGCCGGCGTGTACTTGACCTGCAGGCGCCCCTTCACGGGCTTGAACTCCGCCAGGCCCGCCTGGATTGCCGGCACGTGCACGCCCGCGGCAAGCGCGCAGGCGATCGCCGCCAGCGCGTTGCGCACGTTGTGCTCGCCCAGCAGCGCCAGCCGCACCTCGAAGGCATGGCCCGGCGCGCGCACCTGCATCACCTGCACGCCGTCGACCAGTTCCACGGCGGCATGCACGTCGGCCTGCTGCGAGGTGCCGAACGACAGCGCGCGGCGCGCACCCGCCGCCGCGCGCCACACCGGCGCGTAGGCGCCGCCGCTTTGCGCGTCGAGCGGGAACACCGCGACGCCGTCGGCCGGCAGCGCCGCGATCGCGGCGGCGTGCTCGTGCGCCACGGCTTCCACGCTGACCATGAACTCCTGGTGCTCGCGCTGCGCGTTGGTGATCACCGCCACGGTGGGCTGGGCGATGCCGGCCAGGTAGACGGTCTCGCCCGGATGGTTCATGCCGAGTTCCAGCACCGCCAGCTTGTGCGTGTCGCGCAGGCGCAGCACCGTCAGCGGCAGGCCGATATCGTTGTTCAGGTTGCCGCCGGTGGCCAGGCGCTGGTCCTCGCCGACGGCCGCGGCGAAGATCGCCGCGATCATTTCCTTGACCGTGGTCTTGCCATTGCTGCCGGTCACCGCTACCGCCGGCAGCGTGAACTGGCGGCGCCAGCCGGCACCCAGCTCGCCCAGCGCAATGCGCGTGTCCGGCGCGACAATGGCCGGCACCCCGGCATCGACCTCGCGGCTCACCAGCACTGCGGCGGCGCCGCGCGCGACCACGTCGGCAATGAAGTCGTGCGCGTCGAAGCGCTCGCCCCGCAGCGCCACGAACAGGTCGCCGGGCTCGACGCTGCGGCTGTCGGTATGCACGCGCGCGAACGGCACGGCGCCGTCGCCGCAAATGCGCGCGCCGGCGATCCAGCCGGCGGCCTGTTGCAAGGTGGTCATGGTGGTCTGGCTCATGCCGATACTCCGCGCGTGGCCAGTGCCAGACGTACGTGTTCGCGATCCGAGAACGGGCGCTTGCGGCCCTGGATCTCCTGGGTGGCCTCATGGCCCTTGCCGGCCACCAGCACCACGTCGGCCGGGGCCGCGTGCCGGACCGCATAGAGGATGGCGGCGGCGCGGTCTTCGATCTGGCGACCGCGCGCGCGTTCGGCCATGCCGTCGGCGATCGCGTCGAGGATGTCCTGCGGGTCTTCGCTGCGCGGGTTGTCGCTGGTCAGCACGATTTCGTCGGCCAGGCGCTCGGCCACGGCGCCCATCAGCGGGCGCTTGATCGGGTCGCGGTCGCCGCCGCAGCCGAACACGCACCACAGGCGGCCATTGCGCGCCTGCGCCACCGGGCGCAGCGCGGCCAGGGTCTGCTCGAGCGCGTCGGGGGTGTGAGCATAGTCAACCACGGCCAGCGGCGCCTGCGCGGCGTCGTGGCCGGCGCCGGCGCCGAACAGCTCCATGCGTCCTTCCACCGGTGCGAGCGCGCGCAGCGCGGCAATCGCCGCGTCCCACGCCACGCCGTTGGCGAGCGCCGCGCCCAGCACCGCCAGCAGGTTGCTGACGTTGAAGGCGCCGATCATCGGCGTCGCCATCTCGGCGTGGCCGAAGCTGCCGTCGATATGGAAGGCGGTGCCGGTGGCCGTGGCGCGTACGTTGGTGGCGCGCAGCCATGCGCCGCGCGGGCCGCGCACCGTGGCGGCGGCGGGGCCGTCGATGCCGTATTCGATCACGTGCGGCGCGGCCACGGCGGCGGCGTGGGCCGCCAGCAGGCGCTGGCCCATGCCGTCGTCGCGGTTGATCACCGCGGTGCGCAGGCCGTCCCAGCGGAACAGGCGCGCCTTGGCGGCCTCGTACTCGGCCATCGTGCCGTGGTAGTCGAGGTGGTCCTGGGTCAGGTTGGTCAGCACCGCCACCGAGAAATGCGTGCCGGCCACGCGCTCCTGCTCGAGGCCGTGCGAGGACACTTCCATCGCCACGGCGCGCGCGCCGGCGTCGTGCAGCGTGGCCAGGCTGGCCTGCAGCTGCACCGCGTCGGGCGTGGTGAAGCCGGTGGCCTGCAGCGCGTCCGGGAAGCCGGTGCCGAGCGTGCCGATCGCTGCGCACGGCGTGCCGGCGGCCTGCAGCACGCGCGCCAGCCACTGGCTGCACGAGGTCTTGCCGTTGGTGCCGGTGATGCCGGTCACCGCCAGGCCGCGCGCCGGGTTGCCGTGCCAGCCGGCGGCGATCGGGCCGGCCAGCTGGTGCAAGCAGCTCACGGCCAGGTGCGGCACGGCGTCGCCGAAGGGCCAGTCGAAGCCGTCGGCCTCGTAGACCACGGCGCCGGCGCCGGCGGCGATCGCCTGCGGGATATACGGCCGGCCGTCGGTGGCGAGGCGGTCGTTGCCCAGCACGTAGGCGAAGAACACATCGCCGCGCGCCAGGCGCCGGGTGTCGCCGCTCAGCTGTGCCGCGGCGGCCACGTTGGTACGCAGCCAGGCCAGCGCGTTGCTGGCCTGGGCGGTGACCTCGAGGGGGAGCAGGGGCTTGGCCGTCATCGGGTCGATCTCATTGGGTCGAACTCCACGGTTCGCTTTCCTGCACCTTGTCGCTGACCACCAGCTGGCGGATCGGCGAATCGGGCTGGACGTTCAGTGCGCGCAGCGTGCCGCCGGTGATGGCCGCGAACGCCGGGCCGGCCACCAGGCCGCCGTAGTGGCTGCCGGCGGTGGGCTCGTCCACGCTGACGGCGACGATGATGCGCGGGTTCGACATCGGCGCCAGGCCGATGAACGAGGCGCGGTACTTGCTGCGGTTGTAGCCGCGCCCTTCGTGCTTGTAGGCGGTGCCGGTCTTGCCGCCGACGCGGTAGCCCATCACCTGCGCCTCGGGCGCGGTGCCGCCGGGCGCGGTCACGGTTTCCATCATCGCGCGCACATCGCGCGCCACCTGCGGCGACAGAATGCGCTCGCCGGTGGCGGGGCCGTTGGTGCGGAACATCGTCACCGGGATCAGCTCGCCGTCATGGGCAAAGATGGTGTAGGCATGTGCCATCTGGAACAGCGACACCGACAGGCCGTAGCCGTACGACATGGTGGCCTGCTCGATCGGGCGCCAGCTCTTGTACGGGCGCACGCGCCCGGCCACCGCGCCCGGGAAGCCGATCTTGGGCGCCTGCCCCAGGCCGATGCTGGTGTACATGTCCCACATTTCCTGCGGCTTCATCATCATCGCGATCTTGGTCGTGCCGATGTTGGACGACTTCTGGATCACGCCGGTGACGGTGAGCGCGCCGTAGTTGTGGGTATCGGTGATGGTGGCGCCTTCGAAGTTGTACTTGCCGGTGGTGGCGATCACCGTCGACGGCGACACGCGCTTGAGCTGCAGCGCCAGCCCCACCGTGATCGGCTTCATCATCGAGCCGGGCTCGAAGGTGTCGGTCAGCACGCGGTTGCGCAGCTGTTCGCCCGACAGCCGGGTGCGGTCGTTGGGGTTGTAGGTGGGCCAGTTGGCCAGCGCCAGCACCTCGCCGGTCTGGGCGTCGAGCACCACCGCGCTGGCGGCCTTGGCCTTGTGCTTCTCGACCACGGCCTTGAGCTCGTTGTAGGCCAGGTACTGGATCTTGGCGTCGATCGACAGCTGGATGTCCTCGCCGTCGCGCGGGGTCTTCAGCACGCCGATGTCCTCGACCACGCGGCCGAGCCGGTCCTTGATCACCTGGCGCGCGCCGGCACGGCCGGCCAGGCCGCTCTCGCGCGCCAGCTCGACGCCTTCCTGGCCGCGGTCCTCGACATTGGTGAAGCCGACGATATGCGCCATCGCCTCCCCTTCCGGGTAGAAGCGCTTGTATTCGCGGGTCTGGTGGATGCCGTCGATCTTCAGCGCGGCGATCTTGTCGGCGACGTCGGGCAGCACCTGGCGCTTCAGGTAGACAAAGCCCTTGTCCTCGGACAGCTTCTTGCTCAGCTCCTTCTCTGACATGCCGAGCAGCCGCGCCAGCTGGCGGATCTTGCCGGCCTCGACCTGGTTGGGCACGTCCTCGGGCACGGCCCAGATCGCCTTGACCGGCAGGCTGGTGGCCAGCACCAGGCCGTTGCGGTCGAGAATCTTGCCGCGCGTCGCCGGCAGTTCGAGCGTGCGCTGGAAGCGCTTCTTGCCCTCGGCCTCGTAGAACTGGTTGCCGGGTCCCTGGATCCACGCCGCACGCACGGCCAGCGCGACGAACGCGGCGAACATCAGGAATACCACCAGCTTGGAGCGCCACATCGGCAGGCGCAGGCCCAGCACCGGGCTGGCGGCGAACTGTCCGCTGCGCGGGCGCGAGGCGGTGCCGTTGCGGTCACGGCGAGGCGGGTTGGGGCGGGCCATGCTCATCAGCGCGCCTCCGCTGCGCTGGCCGGCGCGGACGCTGCCGGCGGCAGCACGATGCCGGACAGGTACTGGGTCTTGCCGGGGTTGACCGGCGCCATCTTCAGCTGCGCGCGCGCCGCATCGGCAATACGCGCGCTCTTGCCCAGCGCGCTCTGCTGGTATTGCAGCCGCGACCAATCGATATCGAGCTGCCGCTCTTCCGCCTGCGCCCGCTCCAGCGCGACGAACAGCGTGCGCGCCTGGTGCTGCGCGCTCACCAGCGACAGCGCGCACAGGATCAGCGCGGCCAGCAGGAAGAAGGTCAGGCGGTTCATGCGCGCGCGCCTCCGCCCGCGGTTGACCCGGCAGGAGCCAGCTTCTCGGCCACGCGCATCACTGCCGAGCGCGCGCGCGGGTTGGCGGCTACCTCTTCGGGGCCCGGCTTGTAGCGGCCGAGCAGGCGCAGCGTCGGTTGCGGCAGGTCGGCCGCGCGCAGCGGCGCGCGGCGCAGCGCCGGGTCGGCATCCTGCTGGGGACGGGCGTGCGCCGCCATGAACCGCTTGACGATGCGGTCCTCCAGCGAATGGAAGCTGATCACCACCAGGCGTCCCCCTACCTGCAGCAGGTCATAAGCCGCCTTCAGCCCTCTTTCGAGGTCCTCAAGCTCTTGATTGACGTGAATCCGTAGAGCCTGAAAGGTGCGGGTCGCAGGGTCCTGACCCTTCTCGCGTGTTTTGACGGCTTTCGCCACGAGCGCGGCAAGGTCGGCAGTAGTGGCGATGGGTCCGCCATCGCCGGGTTCGCGCCGGCGAGCAACAATCGCCTTTGCAATCTGTACAGCAAACCGTTCTTCCCCATAGTCTCGTATCACCCTGGCAATGTCCTGCTCATCCGCCTGCGCCAGCCACTGGGCGGCAGTGATGCCGCGCGTGGTGTCCATGCGCATGTCCAGCGGGCCCTCGAAACGAAAGGAAAACCCCCTCGCCGCCTCATCGATCTGGGGCGAGCTGATCCCCAGGTCGAGCAGCACGCCGGCGACATGGCCGCGCCCCGCCAGGCGTTCGGCCATGGCCGCAAAGCTCGCGTGCTCAATGGAGAAGCGGGCATCCTTGATGGTGCCCGCTTCTGCGATTGCTGCTGGGTCCTTGTCGAACGCAACCAGGGCCCCGTCTGGCCCCAGCCGGGCCAGTACCGCCCGGCTGTGCCCTCCCCTGCCGAAGGTGCCGTCGACATACACCCCGTCGGGCCGCCAGACCAGCGCGTCGACGGCCTCGTCCAGCAGCACGGTGCGATGCTGCAAGGCGGGGGTTGCCGGGGTTCCGGTAGGACTCATGACCTCTTCAGAAAGAGAAATTCTTCAATGCTTCGGGCATGCCCTGCGCCATCGCCTGCTGTTCCTTGGCGGCGTAGGTTGCGGCATCCCACACTTCGAAATGGCTGCCCATGCCGAGCAGCATGACTTCCTTGTCGAGCATGGCGGCACTGCGCAGCTCCGGTGCTATCAGCACCCGGCCTGCGCCGTCCATTTCCACGTCGGCGGCGTTGCCCAGGAAGATGCGCTTCCACCAGTGCGCATCCATCGGCAGCGCTGCAATGCGCGTGCGGAAGTTTTCCCACTCGGGCCGGGGAAACAGCAGCAGGCAGCCATCCGGGTGCTTGGTCAGCGTCACCCGGCCCTCGGCCTGCTGTTGCAGCGCTTCGCGATGCCGCGACGGAATCGACATCCGCCCCTTGGCATCCAGCGACAGCGCCGATGCTCCCTGAAACAAGCTTGCTCCCGGTCCACGCCGGCCCTGCGAACGGTTCGCCGGCCGGCCTGCGCGTGAATCCTTCCGTTCCGACTATGGTGAGAATCATCCCATGGCCGGGGCCCAATTTCACACAAAAATACACTTCCTCACACTATTTCCCACTTTAGAGGAAGCGATATAGGCGGTCAAGGCTGCAGGCGGGGCAGCAAACGAGATTTTTTTAATCAGAACAATGACTTAGCGCGCACACCTCACGCACCGGAAAAGTGAATCCTTAATGAAATGAAGATCTTAGGGAAGAAAGCAGAGAAACCACCTGAGAACCACTTGCGGAGGAACTGCCGACCGCGCGGGAAAGACCTGTCCCGGCGCGCGCCCCGAGGATACAACAATTGCCCGCCAGCCCTGCTGAATTCAGGGCTGGCGGGAGACGCCCGATCCCGGGCGACGGATCTCAGATACGGTAGGCGGCGGTGGTCATCACGCGCGAGGCGCCGCGCATCAGCGCCCGCACCGGCGCGGGCAAGGGCATGCCGCCGGCCTCGCGCGCGGCGTCGCCGTGGCGGATCTCGTCGTCGCGCATCTGCTCGAGGATGGCGCGCGAGCGCCCGTCGGACTCGGGCAGGCGGTCCAGGTGTCCGCCGAGGTGGTGCTCGACCTGGCGCTCGGTCTCGGCAACGAAGCCCAGGCTGACGCGGTCGCCCGCGCGGCCGGCGACCCAGCCGATGGCGAAGGCGCCGGCGTACCAGAGCGGATTGAGCAGGCTCGGACGCGAACCCAGCTCGCGCAGGCGCTCGGCGCACCAGGCCAGGTGGTCTTCCTCTTCGCGCGCGGCGGCGTCCATCTGCGCGCGCACCGCGCCGTTGCGCGCAGTCAGTTTCTGCGCCTGGTACAGGGCCTGGGCGCAGACCTCGCCGACATGGTTGATGCGCATCAGGCCGGCCACATGGCGGCGCTCGTCGGCGCTCATCTGTTCGGTGTCCGGCGCCAGGCGGTCAGCCGGGTTGGCGCGCGCCGAGCGCGTGGCGCCGGCAATGGCGCGCAGGGCCACGTCGAATTCTTTGATCAGTGTGTCCATGTCGCAGAGGCGGTTGGAATCGGTGCCCGGGCCAGCCCCTGCCAGGGTGGGTGCGCGGCCGCGGCGCGGCACGGCGGGGCGCCATCGGGATTACCCGTATTGTAGCTTGCCTCTAATCGCCGCCAGCCCGCATCCCGCCTTGCGTTGATACGCCCGGCTACTCAGAAACCCTGAGTTGTTAAAACAAGACAAGGGGTTGGGCCCCAATGGTGAACGAAAAGTTGTTTGTTACAGTACTTCGCAACTTCCAAGGAAGTTTGACGCACGGGGGATGGAGACCATCAGGAGGTTCTCCCGGGCAGTCACCAATAATTCTTACAGTGGAGATCAACGAGCATGAAGAAATCGCTTCTGGCGCTGGCAGCGCTTGGCGCATTTGCTGGGGCGGCGCAGGCCCAATCGAGCGTCACGCTCTACGGTGTGGTGGATGCCAACATCGAGTACGTGAGCAACATGTCCAGCGTCACGCCGTCGGCCGCCAACGGCCTGGCAGTCGGTCCGGCTGAAAACGCCTTCCGGCTGACCTCGGGCGGCCTGTCCGGTTCGCGTTGGGGTCTGCGCGGCGTGGAAGACCTCGGCAGCGGCATGAAGGCGCTGTTCGTGCTCGAAAGCGGTTTCGGTCTCGATGACGGCCGGTCGCAGCAAGGCGGCCGACTGTTCGGTCGTCAGGCTTACGTCGGCCTGGAGAGCGCCCAGGTCGGCCGCTTCACCTTCGGTCGCCAGTACACCACGCTGTTCGACATGATGGCCAACTTCTCGCCGACCGGGTACGCCACGCAGTATGAGCCGGTGGTGGCGCAGCTGGGCCTGAACTTCCGCTCGGACAATACCGCCAAGTACACCGGCAAGTTCGGTCCGGTGACGGCAATTGCCCACTGGTCGTTCGGCAACGGCGTGGCCGGCGGCGGCGAGGTCCCGGGCCAGTTCCGCCGCGACACCGGCTACGGTGCCGGCCTGGCATGGGCGGCCGGTCCGTTCGGCATTTCGGCGGCCTACGACCAGTACAACCCGACCCTGAACGCCGCCGGCGGCACCGGCGAATTCAAGAAGGCTGCCGTCGCCGCCAGCTACGCCTTCGGCCCGGCCAAGCTGATGGCCGGCTACCGCTGGGGCATGAACAAGGCCCCCAACGAAAACACCATCCTGAAGGACAACTACTACTGGGTCGGTGCCAACTACCAGGTCACCCCGGCGCTGGGCCTGACGCTCGCCTACTTCTACGACGACGTCAAGAACCTGAACCTGGCCGCCACTGGCACCACCAACAACATCAAGAACCCCTGGCAGATCTCGTTCGTCGCCGACTACAACCTGTCCAAGCGCACCGACGTGTACCTGACCACCGCCTACGCGAAGAACGCCGGCGTCAACTTCGACACCTCGGCCATTAGCTTCGCCAACGGCTACTTCCTGGGCACCGGCAAGGACAACATGGTCGGCGTCGCGCTGGGCATCCGCCACAAGTTCTGATCCGCCCTCCGGGCAGATCCTGCAAAGGCACCTTCGGGTGCCTTTTTTCATGAGACAGCCGGGCCGCGCCCGCCATAGGGCATCACCTCATCGGCGCGGCCCCGGGTGCCGACTAGAATGCACTGACCATCGCTCCGTCGGGCAATCCAGCGGGCCACAACAGGAGACCAAGCATGCAACCCACTCGCCGCCGCGTCGTTGCGCTGCTGCTGCTGTCCGCCAGCCTCGGCGCGCTTGCCAGCCAGCCGGCGCTGGCCGCCGACCCGTATCCGGCCAGGCCGATCCGGCTGGTGGTGCCCTTCGCCGCCGGCGGTACCACCGACATCCTGGCGCGCGCGGTGGCGGCCGAACTGGGCAAGCTGCCCGGCTGGAACGTGGTGGTGGACAACAAGCCCGGCGCCGGCGGCAATATCGGCGCCGACATCGTCGCCAAGGCCGCGCCGGACGGCTACACGCTGCTGATGGGCACGGTCGGCACCCATGGCATCAACCAGTCGCTGTACGGCAAGCTGCCGTTCGACCCGATCAAGGACTTCGCGCCGATCACCGAGGTGGCGGCGGTGCCCAACGTGCTGGTGCTCAATCCGGCGTTTGCGCAGCAGAACAAGATCGACAGCGTCAAGGACCTGATCGCCTATGCACGCGCCAACCCCGGCAAGATCAACATGGCCTCGAGCGGCAACGGCACCTCGATCCACCTCGCCGGCGAGCTGTTCAAGACGCAAACCCGGACCTTCATGGTGCACTTCCCGTACAAGGGCAGCGGTCCCGCGCTGACCGACCTGGCAGGCGGCACTATGCAAGTGATGTTCGACAACCTGCCGTCGTCGATGGCGCTGATCAAGAGCGGCAAGCTCAAGGCGCTGGCGGTGACCAGCGCCAGGCCGTCGCCGGCGCTGCCAGGCGTGCCCACCATCGCCCAGGCGGCGGGCCTGCCGCAGTACGAGGCCAGTTCCTGGTTCGGCATACTGGCGCCAGCGGGCACGCCGCCCGACGTGATCCAGCGCATCCAGCAGGAAGTGGCCAAGGCCCTGGGCGCCCCGGCGGTGCGCGAGAGGCTGCAGGCGCAAGGCGCCGAGCCGATCGGCAACACGCCAGAGCAGTTCGCCGCCTTCATTCGCGCCGAAACCGCGAAATGGGCCAAGGTGGTCAAGGATTCGGGCGCCAAGGTGGACTGACGCTGATTTGCGCCGGATCGGCCTGAATTGATCGCCGGCACGGCCCCGGCGCTTATCGGGTAGATATCGCGCATATACTTGAGGCATCAAATGTCGGCCGCCGCAGCAGGGCGGTCCCTGGCGGCGCTTGCCGCACACCTGCCACCTCCAGGCCGCACCGAAGATGCCAAACCTGTCTCCTGCGGCCGGCGCCGAGAGCGCGCCGGTCGACCTCGAAACCCGCGCCGACCACACCGAGCACGAGGCCCTGCGGCTGTGGCTGCGGCTGCTGACCTGCACCAACCTGATCGAGGCCGATATCCGCTCGCGGCTGCGCCAGGACTTCGCCTGCACCCTGCCCCGCTTCGACCTGATGGCGCAGCTCGACCGCCATCCCGAAGGGCTCAAGATGGGCGAGCTGTCGCGCCGCATGATGGTGACCGGCGGCAACGTCACGGGCATCACCGACCAGCTGCAGCAGGAAGGGCTGGTCTCGCGCGAGGCCCTGCCCACCGATCGGCGCGCCTACCTGATCCGCCTGACGCCGGCCGGGCGCGCCGCGTTCTCGCGCATGGCGCGCGCGCATGAGGACTGGATCGGGCAACTGTTCTCGGGCCTGGCCGAGACCGACCGGCGCGCCTTGTTCCGACTGCTTGGCCGGCTCAAATCCGGCCTGATCTCGCCATGAAACCGCTTGCCATCCTTACCCTGTGCGGCGTGCTGCCGGTGCTGGCCGCCTGCAGCAGCACGCCACCGCCACCGCAGGTCACCCCGGTGAACGCCACCATCAAGCTCGGCCGCGTCACCGAAAGAGTGTTCCTGACCCGCCTGGACGTGGCTCAGGTGCCTTCCTACTACGGCGGCGGCACCAGCGTCGGCGTGGGTGCCGCTAGCGGCGGACACGGCGGCGGCGGGGTCGGCGTGGGCTTCGCCTTCGACCTGAGCCG
This sequence comes from Cupriavidus nantongensis, assembly GCF_041726985.1. GTDB lineage: Bacteria > Pseudomonadota > Gammaproteobacteria > Burkholderiales > Burkholderiaceae > Cupriavidus > Cupriavidus nantongensis_A. Next base: position 2,981,531 of record NZ_CP168303.1, read on the forward strand.
GCTGTTCAACAAGCCGGCGCCGGTGCAGCAGGTGGACCTGTTCCAGTACAAGGTGCGCACGCTGGACGGCGCGATGGTATCGGCCAACGCACCGGCTGCGCCGGGGCTGGAGCCGGGCGCCTGCGTGCGCGTGATCTACCCCGACGGCGGCCAGGAGGCGCGCCTGGCGCCGTCGAACGAGTGCTGAGCCAGAACTGCCCCGCCTGAATGCACAACGGCCTCCGAGGAGGCCGTTGTGGTTTGCCGTGGCGGGAAGATTGGGTTCAGGCTGTCGCGCGGCTGTCGCGCAGTTCGCGGCGCAGGATCTTGCCGACGTTGGTCTTCGGCAGCTCGGTGCGGAACTCGACATACTTGGGCCGCTTGTAGCCGGTCAGGCGCTCCTTGCAGAACTCGATCACATCGGCCTCGGTCAGCGCCGGGTCCTTCTTCACCACGAACAGCTTGACCACCTCGCCCGAGTGCGTGTCCGGCACGCCGACCGCTGCCACTTCCAGCACGCCCGGGCACTCCGCCACCACGCCTTCGACTTCGTTCGGATAGACGTTGAAGCCCGACACCAGGATCATGTCCTTCTTGCGGTCGACGATCTTGGTATAGCCGCGCTCGTCCATCACGCCGATATCGCCGGTCTTGAAGAAGCCGTCCGCGCTCATGACCTTGGCGGTCTCGTCCGGGCGGTTCCAGTAGCCAGCCATCACCTGCGGGCCGCGGATGCAGATCTCGCCGGGCTGGCCCAGCGGCACGTCGTTGCCGTCGTCGTCGCGGATCACGACTTCGGTCGATGGCAGCGGCATGCCGATGGTGCCCGAGAACGCATCGGTGTCGGTCGGGTTGCAGGTGGCCGACGGCGAGGTCTCGGACAGGCCGTAGCCCTCGATGATGGGGCAGCCGGTCTTGGCCAGCCATTGCTTGGCCACCGCCTCCTGCACTGCCATGCCGCCGCCGTTGGCCACGCGCAGGCCGGAGAAGTCGACCTTGCCGATCTCCGGGTTGTTGAGCAGCGCGTTGTACAGCGTATTGACCGCCGGGAACATGTTGAACTTGTACTTCTGCAGTTCCTTGATGAAGCCCGGGATGTCGCGCGGATTCGGGATCAGCACGCTGGTGCCGCCGCTGCGCATGCCCAGCAGGCAGCAGACCGTCAGCGCGAAGATGTGGTACAGCGGCAGCGCCGTGATGGTGATGGGCTGGTCGATATGGGCGCCCTTGTTCAGCGCCGGCTGCATCCACGCCTCGGACTGCAGCACGTTGGCGACCACGTTACGGTGCAGCAGCACCGCGCCTTTCGATACCCCCGTGGTGCCGCCGGTGTACTGCAGGAAGGCGATGTCGTCCGGCCCGGTGGTAGCCGGCTGCAGCGTCAGCTTGCGGCCTTCGGCCAGCACGCTGTTGAAGCGAACGCAGTTGGGCAGCTCCCACGCCGGCACCATCTTCTTGACGTTGCGCACGACGAAATTGACGATCGCGCCCTTCAGCCCGCCCAGCATGTCGCCCATGCTGGCCACCACCACGTGCTTGACCGGGGTCCGGGGCAGCACCTGTTGCAGCGTCGCGGCAAAGTTCTCGAGGATCACGATGGCTTCGGCACCGCTGTCCTTGAGCTGGTGCTCGAGCTCGCGCGGGGTGTAGAGCGGGTTGACGTTGACCACCACGAACCCCGCGCGCAGCACCGCGGCCAGCACCACCGGGTATTGCAGCACGTTGGGCATCATGATCGCCACGCGCGCGCCGGGACGCAGCCCGCGCGACTGCAGCCACGCGGCAAAGTGGGTCGAGAGCTGGTCCAGTTCACCGTAGGTGATGGCCTTGTCCATGCAGATAAAGGCCTTGCGGTCGGCATAGCTGTGGAAAGACGCCTCGAGCAGCGCAGCGAGCGAGCGGAACTGGCTGGCATCGATCTCGGCAGGCACGCCGGCCGGGTAGTGTTTCAGCCAGATTCTTTCCATAGCACCGTCTCCTGAATTTCTGAATGGTCGTTCGATTTTTCCGAGATGCTAAACGTGCGCCCCGGTTAAAACAACAACTTAGACGAAGTCCTCAAGGTCGTTCGCCAATCATGGCCGGCCCTGGCGAGCATTATGCGCCACCGATCGGACATAGGCAGCGGGATTACCCCTAGGTGCCCGCGACGCACTCACCCGTCGCTGGGCAGCACCAGCTTCATCATGCTGGCCGCGAGTTCCTGCGCCAGGGTTTCGGGGTCGGTGCGCCCGGGTTGGTGCCAGGTGTACAGGAAGCCGACCACGCTGCCGATCGCATGCGCGGTCACGCGTGCGTCGCCAAAGGCGAACACGCCCTTGCGCTTGCCTTCCTCCAGCAGCGCATAGAGGTCGCGATAGAAGTCCCTCGCCATGCTGTCGAGCCAGGACACGGTGTCCGGGCGCAGGTACTGCCGGTCGCGGAAGCTCAGGGTGGCCGGCACGTGGCAAGCGATGCAGCGCCGCGCCATTTCGAGCAGGCAGGCGTGCAGGCGATCCTGGACCGGTTGCGCCGGGTCCGCGGTCTCGCGGATCACGGGCAGGCAGGTCTGGGCCGACTCGCGGCACAGGATGTCGAAGATCTCGTACTTGTCAGTGAAGTAGTAATAGACCGCCGGCTTGGTCACGCCCAGCGCGCGGCACAGGTCGTTCATGGTCATGCCGGGGTAGCCCTTGCTGTAGAACAGCTGCGCGGCGGTATCCAGGATCTGCCGGCGGCGCGCCTCCTGGCGCTCGGCGATATGCGGGCGGGCCGGTTGGGGCTCCGGCGGCGGCGCCAGCGGTTCGGATCTTGGAGCAATCGACATGACGGCATTCTCGCATGGGGCGCGCGGCGCGTAGCACCGTGGTTACCCGCCCGCAGTCCGCCTGCGGCCTAGTTGGCCGCAGTCTTGCCGCTCGCGGTCAGCGTGTCGGTGCGGGTCGCCGGCGGCGCCAGCCGGCGCAATGCAGCCTCGCGCTCACGGGCGGGCAGCGCGCCGATGCGGCGCGCCTCATCGTAGAAGCGCTGCCAGTCGCCGTCGCAGCGCGCCAGCAGCGCGGTAAAGGCCGGCACCCATTGCTGGTAGGTCGCCACCGCGGCCAGGTGGGCGTTGGTCAGCGGCTGGTCGAACCAGCGGTCATAGCCGCTGTAGCCGCCCCACTCCGCGCGCAGCCGCGCATAGCCGGCGCGCAGGTCGGCAAAGATCTTCGCCTTGCCCTCGCGCTTGGCGGCGTCGTCGAGCGGGGTCTGGTACAGCGCCACCAGCCGGTCGCGCGTGCCCAGCAGCAGCGCGCGGAACTGCTGGCGCCGGGCATCGTACTGGCGATAGCTGGTACGCGCATCCTCCGAGGCATCCTGGTCCAGCCAGCGCTCCACGCCGGCTGCTTCGACCGCGGTGGCGAAGGACTCGTTGAACGCGGTGTCGTTGCGCACGTACACCACCTGGTGCGCCAGTTCATGAAAGATCAGTCGCGCCAGTTCGCCCTCGGGCAGGTAGACGAAGGTGTTGAGCAGCGGGTCATCGAAATAGCCCAGCGTCGAATAGGCTGGGACGCCGGCCACATAGGTCTCGAGCCCGCCGCGGCGCAGGCCTTGCGCGTACTGCTCGGCGTCGGATAGGGCGTAGTAGCCGCGGTAGCTGATGCAGCCGACGATGGGGAAGCACCACTTGCGCAGCTCCATCGACAGCTCCGGCGTGGCGAACACGCTCCACACCACATAGGGCCGGTGCAGGTTGGCGTAGCGGCGGTAGCTGCCGTTGTCGGGCAGCTTCAGCTCGCGCGAGGCGAAGTCGCGCATGCGGCCGGCCAGCGCCAGTCGCTGGGCCAGGCGCGCATCGTTGGCGTCGCGCGCGCTGGCGATCGCATCGGTCAGCGGCTGCGCCTGGGCCATCACACCGAGATGGCCGCCGATCGACTGCGCGTAGTAGCCGACCGCCTCGCATCCCGCCGTCACCAGCACCAGGGCCGACAGCGCCGCCGCCCCCACGAGTGCCGCCCAGCCGCGGCGGCCGCGCGGCCGCGTCATGCCGCCTCGACTGCCCCTTGCGCGCAGGCTTCGACCTGCACCAGGCAGTCGTAGAACACCGGCGCGCGGCCCAGGTCGGTCAGGCGCTGGCTGGTCAGCTCATTGGCGTTCTTGCCGTCGGATGCAAGCTTCTTCCACCAGATCGACAGCCCCACCACCAGGCCGCGCCGGGCGCGATCGGTCACGCGCGCGCGCGCCACCATGCTGCCGCGATCATTGAAGGCGCGCACCAGCGCGCCGTGCACGATGCCGCGCTCGGCGGCGTCGGCCGGATGGATGTCCAGATGCGGCTCACCCTCGGTGGCGCGCAGGCTGTCGACGTTGACGAACGAGCTGTTGAGGAAATTGCGCGCCGGCGGCGAGATCATCGCCAGCGGATAGCGCGCGGCCAGTTCCGGCGCGGTCTGCGGCGCTTCGTACTGCGGCACGTAGTCGGGCAGCGGGTCGAAGCCATCGCGCGCCATCTGCTCGGAATAGAACTGGCACTTGCCCGATGGCGTGGGAAAGCCGCCCTCGGCGAACGGCGCCGCCGGCAGCGCCAGCTTCTGCCAGCCCTGCGCTTTCAGCGAATCCCAGCTGATGCCGGCCGCGCGCGCATCGTCCGGCAGGATCGCCTGCGCGGCGATGGCCTCGTCGCTGTCGGCAAAGCAGGACTCGGTAAAGCCCATGCGCTGCGCCAGCCGGCGAAAGATCTCGGTGTTGGGCAGGGCCTCGCCCAGCGGTGCGATGGCGGCGTTGTTGGCCAGGAAATAGGTATGGCCGTAGGCCTTGTGCACGTCGGTGTGCTCGAGCTGCGTGGTCGCGGGCAGGATGATGTCGGCGTAGTCGGCGGTGTCGGTGCGGAAATGCTCCAGCACCACCGTGAACAGGTCCTCGCGCGCGAAGCCCGCCGCGACCTTGCCGGATTCCGGCGCCACCGCCACCGGATTGCTGTTGTACACCACCACCGCCTCGATGCGCGGCGCGCCGGGCGCGGGCTCGGCCAGCAAGGCATCGCCGATGGTGCTCATGTTGACCAGGCGCGGCAGCTGTTGCGGCCATCCCGGCAGCAAGTCCGGGCGCTGCAGCGCGGCTTCGTTGATCGGGAAGAAACCCGAGGTCGACAACTGCAGCCCGCCCGCCGGATGGCGCCACGCGCCCACCAGCGAAGGCAGGCACGCGACCGCGCGCACCGCCTGGCCGCCGCCGTGCACGCGCTGCATGCCGTAGTTCAGCCGGATCGCCACCGGCTGGCGCTCGCGCACCGCCAGTTGGCCGTAAAGCCCGGCCAGCCATTCGATGTCCTCGACCGGGATGCCGCAGATCTCGGCGGCGCGCGCCGGCGGATAGGCCTGCGCGCGCTCGCGCAGCGCCTCGAAGCCAACCGTGTGGCGTTCGATGTAGTCATGGTCGAGCAGGTCGTCGCGGATCAGCACGTGGATCAGCGCCAGCGCCAGCGCGCCGTCGGTGCCGGGCATCGGCGCAATATGGCGGTGGCACTTCTCGGCGCTGAGCGAGCGGTACGGATCGATCGCCACCAGCGTGGCGCCGCGCCGCTTGGCTTCCTGCGCGCGCGTCCAGAAATGCAGGTTTGAGGCAATCGGGTTGCCGCCCCAGATGATCACCAGCCTGGCATCGACCACGTGCTCCATGTCCATGCCCACGCTGGCGCCGTAGGTGTAGCGCAGCGCGGTGGCGCCGGCGCTGGCGCAGATGGTGCGGTCCAGCCGCGACGCGCCCAGCTTGTTGAAGAAGCGCGCGGCCATGCTCTCACCCTGCACCAGCCCCATGGTGCCGGCATAGCTGTACGGCACGATCGCCTGCGGATCGTGTGCGGCGATCGCCTGCAGGCGCGTGGCGATGGTATCGAGCGCCTCATCCCACGAGACCGGTGCGAACTTGCCCTCCCCCTTCTTGCCGACGCGCTTCATCGGAGTCAGCAGGCGGTCCGGGTGGTAGGTGCGCTCGGTGTAGCGCGACACCTTGGTGCAGAGCACGCCCTGCGTACCGGGATGGTCGGGATCGCCGGCTACCTTGACGGCGCGGCCGTCCTCGACGGTGACGAGCAAGGCACAAGTATCGGGGCAGTCATGCGGGCAGGCGGCGCGGACGATGCGGGAAGCCATGGGGTCTCCGGGCGGGGCTGTGTTGTTTTCGTTCGGTCGTACGGAACGGGAGATGCCGGCGCAGGCCGCGGATAAGCTGCTGCACCACACCACCGTGCCCGAGCCCTGGCCCGACTGGTTCGCCACGCTCGGCCTGCCACACCGCGCGATGCCTGGAGCGGGGCGCGCTTCGACCAGTTTTTCGCTGCTGACGCAGGCGGCGCTGTCGGGACTGGGCATCGCGCTGATCCCGCGCTGCCTGATCGAGGCAGAACTGGCCAGCGGCGCGCTGGTGGTGGGCGCATCCCGCGCAGGTGCTGGCCAAGAAGGGCTATTACCTGTGCTATCCGGAGCAGAAGCAGCACACCTGCCGGCGCTGCGCACGTTCCGGGGGCTGGGTGATGGAGGGGGCGGACCTGGCGCGGCCTGAGTGAGTCAGAGGTTTCAGCATGCCGGTGGTTTGCTCCCCTCTCCCGCGCGCGGGAGAGGGGCCGGGGGAGAGGGCAGGCGCGTGCAAGGCTGACACGCCTTACTTCGTGGGTACTCCGGCCCTCTCCCCACCCCTCTCCCGCAAGCGGGCGAGGGGAGCCTGTGCGCGCGGCGTCGGCTGCGGCGCGCGTTTCAAGTCCTTACTTCGACAACACCTTCATCGCCTGTTCCAGCCCTGCCAGCGTGACCGGGTACATCCGTCCCTTCATCAGCTGGTTGATCACCGTGATCGACTGCCGGTACTGCCACAGTCCTTCGGGTTCGGGGTTGAGCCAGACGAAGTGCGGGAACTGCTCGGTCATGCGGTTCAGCCACACCGCGCCGGCCTCGGCGTTGTTGTACTCGACCGACCCGCACGGCTGCAGGATCTCGTACGGGCTCATGGTGGCGTCGCCGACGAAGATGATCTTGTAGTCGGGCGTGTACTTGTGCTAGCAGGTCCCACGTCGCCAGCTTCTCGGCATGGCGGCGGCGGTTGTTTTTCCACACGTAGTCGTAACAGGCAGTTGTGGAAGTAGTAGTACTCGAGGTGCTTGAACTCGGTCTTGGTGGCCGAGAACAGTTCCTCGACGCGCTTGATGTGGTCGTCCATCGAGCCGCCCACGTCCATCAGCATCAGCACCTTGACCTTGTTGTGACGCTCGGGCCGCAGCTTGATGTCGAGCAGGCCGGCGTTGGCCGCGGTGGAGTGGATGGTGTCGTCGAGGTCCAGCTCGGTGTCGGCGCCTTCGCGCGCGAAGCGGCGCAGCCGGCGCAGCGCGACCTTGATATTGCGCGTCCCAAGTTCGACCTGGTCGTCATAGTCCTTGTAGCTGCGCGCCTCCCACACCTTGATCGCGGTGCGGTTGCCCTTGGACGGGCCGCCGATGCGGATGCCCTCGGGGTTGTAGCCGCCGTGGCCGAACGGCGAGGTGCCGCCGGTGCCGATCCACTTGTTGCCGCCTTCGTGCTTTTCCTTCTGCTCCTCGAGCAATTGCTTGAGGCGCTCCATCAGCTTGTCGAGTCCGCCCATGGCCTCGATCTTCGCCTTTTCCTCTGGCGACAGCTCGCGCTCGAGCGTCTTCTGCAGCCAGTCGAGCGGGATGTCGGACTTCCAGTCGACCAGGCTCTCCACGCCCTTGAAGTAGGCGGCGAAGGTCTGGTCGAACTTGTCGAAGTGCTTCTCGTCCTTCACCAGCGTCATCCGCGACAGGTAGTAGAACTCGTCGATGGAGGGCGTGATGACCTGCGCCTTGAGCGCTTCCAGCATGGTCAGGTATTCCTTGACCGACACCGGCAGCTTGGCGTGGCGCAGCGAGAAGAAGAAATCGATCAGCATGGTGCCTCGCTTTCAGTCGGCGCGGCGCGTCAGCGCGGCCGCTGGAGCTGGAATTGCAGGTGTTGCCGCACCGCCGGCCATTCGCTGGCGATGATCGAGAACACCACGGTGTCACGCAGGGAGCCGTCCGGCATGCGCATGTGGTTGCGCAGCACGCCGTCCTGCCGGGCGCCCAGGCGGGCGATGGCGGCGCGGCTTTGCTGGTTCATCCAGTGCGTGCGGAACTCCACCGCAATGCAGTCGAGATGGTCGAAGGCATGGCCCAGCAGCATCAGCTTGCACTCGGTGTTCAGCGGCGTGCGCTGGACCCGGCGCGCATACCAGGTCGAGCCGATCTCGACGCGCCGGTTGTTCGCGTCGATATTCATGTAGGTGGTCATGCCGGCCAGCTCGCCGGCCGCGTCGCGCACCGCGAACGGCAGCATCGAGCCCTGTTCCTGCAGCGCTAGCCGCCGCGCGATTTCGGCTTCCATGCGCTCCGGCGCTGGCACGCTGGTGTACCACAGCTTCCACAGCTCGCCGTCGGCGCAGGCGGCGCGCAGCCCCTCGGCGTGCTCGGCGCGCAGCGGCTCCAGCGTGACGTGCCGGCCCCCACCAGCGTGACGGGTTTGACGAACGTAGTCATGGCGCGCAGTGGCTCAGCGGTTGGCGCGGTTCATGAACACCAGGCGCTCGAACAGGTGCACGTCCTGCTCGTTCTTCAGCAGCGCGCCGTGCAGCGGCGGGATCGCGGCCTTCTTGTCCGGGCTCTTCAGCGCCTCGGGCGGGATGTCCTCGGCCATCAGCAGCTTGAGCCAGTCGATCAGCTCGGACGTCGATGGCTTCTTCTTCAGCCCCGGCAGGTTGCGCATCTCGTAGAACGATTCCAGCGCGGCGGCAACCAGCTCGCGCTTGATGCCGGGGTAGTGCACGTCGACGATCTGCTGCATCGTCTCGGCATCGGGGAACTTGATGTAGTGGAAGAAGCAGCGGCGCAGGAAGGCGTCGGGCAGTTCCTTCTCGTTGTTCGAGGTGATGATCACCAGCGGACGGTGTTTCGCCTTGACCAGCTCGCGGGTCTCGTAGACATAGAACTCCATGCGGTCGAGTTCGCGCAGCAGGTCGTTGGGGAATTCGATGTCGGCCTTGTCGATCTCGTCGATCAGCAGCACGACTTGCTCATCGGCCTCGAAGGCCTGCCACAGCACGCCCTTGACGATGTAATTGCGGATGTCGTGGACGCGGTCGTCGCCTAGCTGCGAATCGCGCAGGCGCGACACGGCGTCGTACTCGTACAGGCCCTGCTGCGCCTTGGTGGTCGACTTGATATGCCATTGCAGCAGCGGCATGCCCAGCGCGGCGGCGACTTCCTCGGCCAGCATGGTCTTGCCGGTCCCGGGCTCGCCCTTGATCAGCAGCGGGCGCTGCAGCGTGCGCGCGGCATTGACGGCGAGCTTGAGGTCATCGGTGGCAACGTACTGGTCGCTGCCTTCGAAGCGGACCGGCTGGGATGAGGCTTGGGCGTTGGCGGTGTTTGACATGAGGCAACCTGAGGTGGCGGCCGCTCGCGGGCGAGGGCCGGATTGGCGTGCTGGGCGCGGTCTCTTCGCGCTGTGATGCGCGCTTTCGTTATGGAATACAGGGTCCGTGGCGGGCGCCCGCGTGCCGCTGGCGGAGCGTCCGCGAACGGTCGTGCGGATTCCCGGGATGGGCCAGTATAAAAGACCTTTGCGGTTCGTGTTGGGGCGTGCCGACAGGGTTCCGCCGGCGCCGGTCGCTGGCTGGACTGGCAGGTGCCGGCTGCGGTACAATGCGGCGGTTTGACGCGCCCCCACGTCCAGTTCTCCAGTATCCGGCAGTCCGCGTTCAGAAGTCCCAGCGGCCCTTCCGGGTCGCGGCGATTGCGCGAGGTGGTTCCAGAATGGTGTTCCACTCCCCGGCAAACCGACCGGATGCGACATCTCTGGCGGGTTGCACCCCGGCCAACCGACTGGCTGCCCTGGTTGCCCCGCAGAAGCATTCTGAAACCGTCTCCGCCCGGCAGGGCAGGTCACACGGTTTAACTTCCAATCCGCAAAGACAATGAAAAAGCTCCTCACGATGGTGGTGCTGGGCGCGGCTGCAACGGCCGCGCAGGCACAGGAAGTCAAGGGCAATGGAGACGCTGCCAAGGACAAGGTTGCAATGTGCATCGGGTGCCACGGCATTCCGGGCTACCGTGCGTCCTTCCCCGAGATCTATGAAGTGCCGCTGCTGGGCGGCCAGAGCGCCAAGTACATCGAGAACGCGCTGAAGGCCTACCAGAAGGGCGAGCGCAAGCACCCCACCATGCGCAGCATCGCCGCGACGCTGACCGAGCAGGACATCGCCAACGTGGCGGCTTACTACTCGCAGCAGAACGCTGGCACGCAGAACAATTCCCTCAAGTAAGAGACCCACATGAAGACGCTCAAGACGCTTTCGTTCGCGCTCGGCGCACTCGTGCTGGGTGCTGCCGCCATGCGGCCTCGGCCGCTGACCTTGCCAACGGCAAGACCCTGGTCGAAAAGGGCAACTGCGTGGCCTGCCATGGCGCCGGCATGAACAAGCCGATCTCGCCCGACTACCCCAAGCTGGCCGGCCAGCATGCCGACTACCTGTATCACGCGCTGATGTCCTACCAGGTGTCGGGCAATGCGCTGGTGGGCCGTTCCAACGCGATCATGGCCGGCCAGGTCAACGCCAATCCGGCGGTCACCGACAAGGACGGCAAGCCGCGCCCGTTTCACGCGCAAGGAACTGAAGGACATGGCCGCCTACATCGAGTCGCTGCCGGGCGACCTGGTGCTGAAGAAGTAAGCGCCGGCGGCCAGGCCGCCTGCAGGCAAGGAAGCCGCTTCGCTGGAAGCGGCTTTTTTTTTTCGTCCGCGGCGCGGGCGCTCAGATTTGCCGCAGCCTTTGCGCCATGCCGGCGGACATCCACCGGCCGCCATCGCCCACGATCAGCCCATCGATGCCGGCGCTGCCGCCGGCCAGCCGTGCCCAGGCCGCCTGGCCTGCCACCATCAGCGCGGCCCCCAGCCCGTTGAGCGCGGCCACGGTCGGGGCCACCAGCGTGACCCCGTGCGGCCCGGCCGACGGCAGGCCGGTGGCGGGATCGAGCACATGGTGATAGCGCCGGCCGCCGGCGACAAAGCAGCGCTCGTAGTCGCCCGACGATGCCACCACGGCGTCGCTCACCTGCAGCACGCCTTGCAGCCGCGCCGGCGCGAGCGGATCGCGCAGGCCGATGCGCCAGTCGCGCCCCTGCAACTGGCCCATGGCCAGCACATCGCCGCCGCCGTTGATCATCGCATTGGCCAGCCCGTGGCGCCGCAGCACCTGCATGCCCGCATCGAGGATGGGCAGCTTGGCGATGCCGCCGAGGTCCAGCCGCATGCCGGGGCGGGCCAGCATGGCCGTGCCGCGCCGGGCGTCGAGCCGCACTTGCCGGTAGTCCACCAGCAGGCGCTCGCGCGCCAGTTCGGCGGCGTCGGGCAAGCGGTTGCCATCCGCGCCGAAGCGCCAGCCGGCGAAGGCGCCGACGGTGATATCGAAGGCGCCGCGGGATCGTGCCGAAACCGCCGCGGCGGCCTGCAGCACAGTCATCATTTCCGGCGCCATGTGCACCGGGTGGCGGCCCGCCGCGCGCTGCAGCGCGTTGACCTGGCTGTCGGGGCGATAGCGGCTCATCAACTGCTCCAGCCGCGCCATCTCGGCAAAGGCCGCGGCGATGGCGGCCTGCACCGCGCCGTGGCAGTTGTCCTGCACGACGATGTCGACGCGCGTGCCCAGCAATCGGCGCGATGCACGCGTGACAGAGGGATCGGCCAGCGCCGGCCGCACGAACATCGCGGTGGCGAGCAGCGGCACGCTCGCGGCGCCGCGGACGAGGGCGCGGCGCCGGCGGTCGATGGGGGCAACGTGGTCGAAGTGGGGGAGGGAAGGCTGTGCTGGCAGTAGGGTCTTGAAGCGCATGACGAGGTGGTATCGATCGCGAAAGCGGCGGTGAGCCTTGCCGTGCCGACATTCTGTCCGCGCCGTCGGAGAAAAACATGCATCGATAATGAATATTCAAGAGAACCATGACGATCATCAACCTCGATCGCGCCAACTGCTTCGACCATCTGTAGCCGGCAGCAGCAAGCCACTACAAGTCAAATCAAGCAGCAAGCCGGCGGAGCGGACTCCGCCTTTGCCATGACGGTTCGAGGAACGAAGATGACCAGGCATACGCAGCATCCCCTGCCACTCCACGATGCACCGGCAGCGCCCGGACGGCGGCGCTTCATCAATACCGCGGCGCTCGCCGGCCTAGCCGGTGTGGCGGCGTGCACCGACAACGGCGGCGCGCCGGTCGCGACCACGCCGGCCAGCGGCACCGGTGCCCACGCCGGCCATGCCGGCAACACCGCTACCACGGTGCACCTGAAGCCCGGCGAACTGGACACCTATTACGGGCTGTGGAGCGGCGGCCATGCCGGCGACATGCGCGTGCTGGGCTTGCCGTCCGGGCGCGAGCTGCACCGCATTCCATGCTTCGTGCCGGACGCGCTGACGGGGTGGGGGATCACCAATGAGTCGAAGCGCGTGATGGGCACGCGCGCCGACGGCAGCGTGCAGTACACGGTCGGCGATACCCATCACGTGCATGCCTCGTACAAGGACGGCAACTACGACGGCCGCTATGCCTGGATCAACGACAAGATCAATGCCCGGCTGGCGCGCATCCGGCTCGACTACTTCATCTGCGACAAGATCACCGAGCTGCCCAACGTGCAGGGCTTCCACGGCATCTTCCCGGACAAGCGCGATCCCGTCGACGCCAGCATCAACTACACCACGCGCGTGTTCTGCGGCGCCGAATTCGGCGTGCCGCTGCCCAATACGCCGACCGAGGACGGCAGCAAGTACCGCTCGCTGTTCACCTGCGTCGACGCCGAATCGATGGCGGTGCGCTGGCAGGTGCTGATCGATGGCAACTGCGACCTGGTGGCGACCTCGTACGACGGCAAGCTGGCCGCGACCAACCAGTACAACGTGGAAATGGGCGTGCGCTTCGAGGACATGATGTCGGCCGAGCGCGATGCCTGCCTGTTCTTCAACATTGCTCGCATCGAAGAAGCGGTGAAGGCCGGCAAGTTCAGGACCATCGGCGATTCCAGGGTGCCGGTGGTCGACGGCACGCATGCCGCCAACCAGGACCCGGCCACGGCACTGACCGCCTATGTCTCGGTGCCCAAGAACCCGCACGGCGTCAACGCCAGCCCCGACCAGAAGTACTTCATCTGCGCCGGCAAGCTGTCGCCGACCGGCACGGTGATCGAACTGGCCAGGGTGCTCGACTGGTTCGACGGCAAGCTGGCCAGGCTGGACGATGCCATCGTCGCGGAAGTTGAATTGGGCCTGGGGCCGCTGCATACCGCCTTCGACGGCCGCGGCAATGCCTACACCACGCTGTTTCTGGACAGCCAGGTGGTCAAGTGGAACATCGACGCGGCGATCCGCTTCCACCGGGGCGACAAGAGCGCCAAATACGTGGTCGACCGGCTCGACGTGCAATACCAGCCCGGCCACCTCAATGCCTCGCAATCCGAGACCATCGCCGCCGACGGCAAATTGCTGGCGGTGGGCTGCAAGTTCTCCAAGGACCGCTTCCTGCCGGTGGGTCCGCTGCATGCCGAGAACGAACAGCTGATCGACATCTCCGGCGACAAGATGGTGCTGCTGGCGGACCACCCCGTGCACAGCGAGCCGCACGATTTCATCATCTTCCGGCGCGAGCTGCTGCGGCCCAAGCAGGTCTACGCGCTCGACGATTTCCCGCTGGCAATCAAGGATGCGCAGCAATCGGGCGTGTTCCGCAACGGCCGCAAGGTGACGGTGAAGCTCACCTCGCAGGCGCCGGTATTCAGCCTGCGCGAGATCCAGCTGAAACGGGGCGACGAGGTCACGCTGATCCTGACCAACCTCGACAAGATCGAGGACCTGACCCACGGCTTCGCCATCCCGAAGTACAACATCAACTTCATCGTCAATCCGCAGGAGACGGCGTCGGTGACCTTCGTCGCCGACAAGCCCGGCGTGTTCTGGTGCTATTGCACCCACTTCTGCCACGCGCTGCATCTCGAGATGCGCAGCCGCATGATCGTCGAGGCCTGAGCCGGCCTGGCGTAGCGTGGCGCGCGGCGCATCGGCCGCGTGCGGCGCTACGCCTGCTGCTTTTCATGATGCACGCAATCTTCAAAGGATTCGTCGCGGCCCTCGCCGCGTGGCTGCTCTCGCTTGGCCTGGTCGGGCTGGCGCACGCGGGCGCCTATGAGGCCGAGCTGCCGCCACAACTGGCAACCGCTGCCGACTTGTGCGCGCTGGTGCCGTGCGCGCAAGTGCTGCCCGGCGCCACGCATTTTTCGGCGCGCATGGGCCAGCCGCCCTATGTCGAGGGCTATCGCACCGGCCCCGGCGGCAAGCGCGAGCTGCTCGGCTACGTCATGCTGTCCACCGACATCACCGATACCCCGGCGTATTCGGGCAAGCCGGTGGTGACGCTGATCGGCATGGACACGCAGGGCCGCTATGCCGGCGTCAAGGTGCTGAAGCATTCGGAGCCGATCCTGTTGCTGGGCATCCCGGAATCGGCGCTGCTCGATTTCAACCGGCAGTATGTCGGCAAGTCGGTCGCCGACAAGATCGAAGTGGGGCAGTCGCGACCCGACGAAGGCGTGGTCGGGGTCGACGCGATTTCGGGCGCCACGGTGACGGTGATCGCGCAGAACCACGTGCTGACCACGGCAGGTGCGGTGGTGGCGCGGCAGGTCGGCATCCTGGCGCCGACACAGCGCGCGCCGGCGCGCTTCGTTGAAAGCGGCACGCAATACAGCTGGCCGCAGCTGGTGGCGATGGGCGCGGTGCAGCGCCTGCTGGTGCAGCCCGCGCAGGTCGGCCTGCCGGGCGGCGGCGGGCCGTTTATCGAGCTGTGGTTCGGCGATCTCAACCATCCCGATATCGCGCGCAGCGTGCTGGGCGATGCCGGCTGGCAGGGCCTGCGCGCGCAGCTGCGGCGGGCGAACATGCCATCTTCGTGATCCGCACCGGCGGCACGGAGTCGTTCAAGGGCTCCGGCTTCGTGCGCGGCGGCATCTACGACCGGGTGCAGGTGCGCCAGGACGCGGACGCGTTCACCTTCCGCGACCTCGACTACCTGAACCTCTATGGCGTGGCCGCGCCGGGCGCGCCGGCGCCGACCGAGTCGGCGATCTTCGTGATCCGCTCGCCGGCCTTTTCGGCGGCGTATCCGTGGAAGCTGTCGTTCCTGGGCAACCGGGTCGACCGCGCCACCGGCACGCGCAGCTTTGCCAGCTTCGACGCGCCGTACTGGCTGCCGGCGGCGCTGCTGCAGGGCAGCCGCCCCCAGATCGACGTACCCCAGGCGCCGTGGCGCAAGGTCTGGCGCCGGCAGGCCGGCGCCATCGCGCTGTTCGTGGCGCTGCTGGGCGCGGTCACGCTGGTCTACGCGCTGCGCGACCGCCTGACGCGGCGTGCCAGCCACCAGCACAAGTGGCCGGTCAACGCGTTCAAGTACACGGGCTGGGCCATCAGCATCGTCTTCGTCGGGTTTGGCGCGATGGCGCAGCCTTCGGTGACGCAGGTGCTGACGTGGTTCCATGCGCTGCTGCTGCGCTGGGACTGGGCCTTGTTCCTGAGCGATCCCTTTATCTTCAGCTTCTGGATCTTCATCATCGCCACCGTGCTGCTGTTCGGGCGCGGGCTGTTCTGCGGCTGGCTGTGCCCGTTCGGCTCGCTGTCCGAGGCGCTCTACAAGCTCGGCCGATTTCTGGGGCTGAAACGATGGCAGCGGCAGTTGCCGCGGCGCTGGCACGACCGGCTCAAGTGGGTCAAGTACGGCGTGTTCTTCGGGTTGCTGGCGGTGTCGGTGTTCTCGATGGGGCTGGCCGAGCGGCTGGCGGAGATCGAGCCGTTCAAGACCACCTTCCTGGTCGGCATCGCGAACCGCGCGTGGCCCTACGGGCTGTTCGCCTGCGCGCTGCTGGCGTTGTCGCTGTTCATCGAACGGCCCTACTGCAAGTACCTGTGCCCGCTCGGCGCGGCACTGGCAATGCCGAGCACGTTCCGCTGGTTCGGGCTGCAGCGCAAGCCCGACTGCAACCGCTGCAAGGCATGCGCGGCGGGGTGCGGCGCGCAGGCGATCGATGCCGATGGCCGCATCGACCAGCGCGAGTGCCTCCATTGCCTCGACTGCATGGTGCTCTACACCGATACGCACGGCTGCCCGCCGCTGGCGCGCGAGCGCAAGCGGCGCGAGCGCGACGGGCTGCCGCTGACGCCGGTGGGGCGCGACGGGTATTTCATTCCGCTGGTGCCGGTGACGGCCGCTGCGGCACAGCCGTCGGGCCCCGATCCGCGCATGCCCACCGATCCCGTGACGCCGCCCTACGCCGCCGCCACGGGCGCCGCGCGCTGCTTCGCCGAGCTGTGGGACCACCTGTGGCCCTGGAGCGGGCAGGGCTGGCGCTCCGCCGCTGCTTTGCAGCTGGCAGGGTTGGCGGTCGCGCTGGCGGCGACCGCGGCGTGGGCGCTGGCGGCCAGCGGACAACTGCGCGCCGGCGCGGTGATCGGCTGGTGGCTGGGCTGGAGCCTCTACGAGGTGCTGATCCGCCTGTCGGCAAAACGCTATGTCAAGGATGGCCCGTGGTGGCGCGGCCGCTATCGTCGCGCCACCGTGATGGACATGCTCAGCTATGTCGGCTTCAAGAACCTGCTGGTCGGTGCCGTGCTGTTCCTGGCGCTGAAGGCGATGGGGATGCTGGCCGCATGAAGCTGCTGTTCGGGATCGCCTTCCTATGGCTTGCGTGCGAGCCAGGCTGCGTGCAGGCAGCGACCTGGCGCGTGCAGCCCGGCCAGTCCCTGCAGGCGGCGATCGATGCCGCTGCTGCCGGCGACACCATCGAGATCGCGCGCGGCCACTACACCGGCAACTTCACCATCTCCAGGCCGCTGGTGCTGCGCGGCATCGCGCGGCCCACGCTCAGCGGCGCGCTGCGTGGCGATACGCTGCGCATCGCCGCGCCCGACGTGACGGTCGAGGGACTGATCGTGCGTGACTCCGGCGACAGCCTGAAGGCCCAGAACGCCGGCATCTACATCCAGCCCGGCGCACACCGTGCCGTGGTGCGGCACTGCGAGCTGACCTACAACCTGTTCGGCCTGTGGATCGAAAAGGCCGACGAGGTCCGCGTCGAGGCCAACACCATCACCGGCAAGCGTGACTACAACTCGGCGCAGCGCGGCAACGGCGTGCAGCTCTACAACACGCGCGGCGCGCGCATCCTCGGCAACCACATCAGCTTCGTGCGCGACGCGCTCTACGTCGACGTCTCGCACCACGCCGTGTTTCGCGGCAACCGGCTGCACCATAGCCGCTACGGCACCCATTACATGAACTCGTACCACAACCTGTGGGAGAACAACGACAGCTACCGCAACCGCGGCGGACTGGCGCTGATGGAAGTGCGCGACCAGGTGGTGCGCAACAACCGCACCTGGACCAATGCCGACCACGGCATCATGCTGCGCACGCTGCAGGACTCGGTGATCGAAGGCAACGTGGTCGCGCACAACCAGCGCGGCTTCTTTATCTACGATGTCGAGTATGCGCAGCTGCGCGGCAACCTGGTGCTCGGCAACGCCATCGGCGTGCACCTGTCGGCAGGATCGACGCGCAACGTGGTGCAGGGCAATGACTTTATCGGTAACCGCGAGCCGGTGCGCTATGTCGGCGCGCGCGACGAGGCCTGGGGCGGACGCGACGCGTCCGAGCGCGCGCAAGGCAATTACTGGAGCAACTACCTGGGCTGGGACCGTGATGCCGACGGCGTGGGCGATATCCCGTACCGGGCCAATGACGTGGTCGACCGGCTCAGCTGGCGCTATCCGGGCGTGGCGCTGCTGCTGGGCAGCCCGGCGCTGCAAGCGCTGCGGCTGGCCGGGCACCAGTTTCCGGTAATCCGTGCGCCGGGAGTGGTCGACGAATATCCCCGCATGCGGCCGGCCGGCGCCAACTGGAGGCAATGGCATGAGCCGGCCGACGCCAGCCGCTGAACCGGCCATGGATGCCATCGTGCTGTCCGGCGTCAGCAAGCACTTCGGCGCGCTGCGCGCCGTCGACGATGTCAGCCTGAGCGTGGGGCAGGGCGAGCTGCTCGGGCTGATCGGCCATAACGGCGCGGGCAAGAGCACGCTGTTCCGGATGATGCTGGGCCTGTTGCCGCCGACGCACGGCACCTTGCGCGTGGCCGGTGCCAATGTGGGCAGCCGCGCATTCCGTGCGGCACGCCGCGGCATCGGCTACCTGCCCGAACACCTGGTGCTCCATGACAACCTGAGCGGCCTGGAGACGCTGCGCTTCTTCGCGCGGCTGAAGGGCGTGCAGGCGCAAGCCTGCGCGCCGATGCTCGGCCATGTGGGTCTGTCCGCTGCGGCCGCTCGTCCGGTGCGCGAGTATTCGAAGGGCATGCGCCAACGGCTGGGCTTTGCACAGGCGCTGCTGGGCACCCCGCGCGTGCTGTTCCTGGACGAGCCGACCAACGGCCTGGACCCCGCCGCGATCCGCGACTTCTACGCCATGCTGAACGCGCAGCGCGAGCGCGGCGTCACCATCGTCATCACCTCGCACATCCTGGCCGAGCTGCAGCAGCGCATCGACCGCTTTGCCATCCTGTCCGCGGGCCGGCTGCAGGCCGCCGGCAGCCTCGCGGCGCTGCGCGCCCGGGCCGGCCTGCCGCTGACGCTGGTGCTGCGGGTCGAGGCCGGCGCGCGCGACGAGGCGCTGCGCCGGCTGCGCGCGCTGCCCGCGCTGCAAATCGACGCTGCGCCGCCCGGCGCGCTGACGGTGCGTTGTGCGCCGGCCGCCAAGATGGCGGTGCTGGCCGCGCTGCAGCCGCTCGCCGGCCGGCTGCTGGACCTGCAGATCCACGAGCCGTCGCTCGAGGACCTGTTTCTCGGCATGAGGGGATGAGGGCATGAGCATGGGCGACTGGTTCGACGCGCGGCAGGTGGCCGCGCTGGCCGGCAGGGAATTCCGCGACCGCATGCGCAATCGCTGGGTGCTGGCGGTGGCCGCGGTATTCACCGGGCTGTCGCTGGCGATCGGCTACTTCGGCGGCGCCGAGCAGGGCGTGCTGGGCCCGCGCTCGCTGGAGTTCGTCATCACCAGCCTGGCCAGCCTGGTGATCTACCTGGTTCCGATGATCGCGCTGCTGCTGGGCTTCGACGCCGTGGTGGGCGAGCGCGAGCGCGGCTCGCTGGACCTGCTGCTGTCGCTGCCGCTGACGCGCGGCGAACTGCTGCTGGGCAAGTACCTCGGCCTGGCCGCCGCGCTGGTGCTGGCCACGGCCGGCGGCTTTGCGCTGATAGCGCTGCTGCTGGCGCGACAGTTCGGCTGGGCGGGGCTGTATCACACCCTCGGCTTCGTCGCCAGCGCGGTGCTGCTCGGGCTGGCGTTCCTGAGCCTGGCGCTGTGGCTGTCGGTGCTGAGCCGCGACCGCGCGCAGGCGTCGGGTCTGGCGATCGGGCTGTGGTTCTTCTTCGTGCTGGTGTTCGACCTGCTGCTGCTCGGCATGCTGGTCGCCGGCAGCGGCGCGGACGCGCAGCACGCCGCCACCGACTGGATCGCGTGGCTGCTGTTGCTCAACCCCGCCGACCTGTTTCGCATCGTCAATGCCTTTTCATTGGACCAGCTGCGCAGCGCCGGGGGCGTTGCCAGCATCGTGCCGCCCGCGCTGGCCAGCCCGTGGCCGACCGGCGCGGCGCTGCTGGCGTGGATCGCCGTGCCGCTGGGCCTTGCCGCCAGGAGTTTCCGCTGATGTGTACCACGCTGTGTACCCCGTTCTCATGGCATCGCCGCCACCTGTTGCTGGCCCTTGCCGGCAGCGCCGTCCTGCTCGCCGGCTGCGGCCGCAAGCCGGAAGACCCGGCACAGCCGCAGGAATTCGACGCCGCCACCGCCTGCGCGCTCGACGGCATGCTGCTGGCCGATTACGCCGGGCCCAAGGCGCAGGTGTTCTATGCGGGCGAAGGGCGCCCGCACTGGTTCTGCGATACGGTGGAAATGTTCCACGCGCTGCTGCGGCCGGAACAGCTGCGGCCGGTGCGCGCGGCGTTCGTGCAGGACATGGCGCGTGCCGACTGGGAGCAGCCGCGCGGCCACTGGTTCGACGCCACCACCGGCCTCTACGTCGCCGGCAGCCGCCGCCACGGCGCGATGGGGCCGACGCTGGCGAGCTTCAGGATGGAAAGCGATGCGGCTGCCTTCGCTGCCCGCCATGGCGGGAAACTGCTGCGCTACGCCGAGGTGACGCCGGAACTGGCCGACCTCAGCGGCGGCGCCATGCACGACAGCCGGATGTAGCACGGCGGGCTGGGTGCCCGCCGTCGTGACTTCAGTTGCCGCTTCAGTTGCCGCTGCCCGATACCAGCCGGCGCTGGCGCACCGACTCGGCCAGGCCCTCGAGCACCTTGACCGACTCGTCCCAGCCGATGCAGGCATCGGTGACGGACTGGCCGTAGGTCAGCTCCTCGACCGGCTGGCCCTGGACGTGGTCCTGGCGACCGGCCACCAGGTGCGATTCGACCATTACGCCGATGATGCGCTGGTCGCCGGCGGCAATCTGGCGGCCGATCTCGGCGCACACCGGGATCTGGTTCTCATGCTTCTTGCTGCTGTTGGCATGCGAGGCGTCGATCATCAGGCGCGAGGCCAGCCCGGCCTTGGCGATGGCGTCGCACGCTTCCTGCACGCTGGCGGCGTCGTAGTTGGGCGCCTTGCCGCCGCGCAGGATCACGTGGCAGTCCTCGTTGCCCGAGGTCGACACGATCGCCGAGTGTCCGCCCTTGGTCACCGACAGGAAGTGGTGCGGCTGCGACGCGGCCTTGATCGCGTCGACCGCGATCTTGACGTTGCCGTCGGTGCCGTTCTTGAAGCCGACCGGGCACGACAGTCCCGACGCCAGCTCGCGGTGCACCTGCGACTCGGTGGTGCGCGCGCCGATCGCGCCCCAGCTGACCAGGTCGGCGATGTACTGCGGGCTGATCATGTCGAGGTATTCGGTGCCGGTCGGCACGCCCATTTCGCTGATGGTCAGCAGCAGCTCGCGCGCGGTGCGCAGGCCGTCGTTGATCTTGAAGCTGCCGTCCATGTGCGGGTCGTTGATCAGGCCCTTCCAGCCCACCGTGGTGCGCGGCTTTTCGAAATACACCCGCATTACCACCTCGAGCTCGCCGGCGAAGCGCTCGCGCTGCACCTTGAGCAGCTTGGCGTATTCCAGCGCGGCACGGGTATCGTGGATCGAGCACGGGCCGATGATGACGATCAGCCGGTCATCCATGCCGTGCAGGATGCGGTGCATGGCCTGGCGCGCGCCATAGATCACGTCCGAAGCCTGTTCGGAGCAGCCGAACTCGCGGATCAGGTGCGCGGGCGGCAGCAGCTCCTTGAGTTCGCGGATGCGCAGGTCGTCGGTGTTCTTCAGCATGATGGCTCCAGGATTCTTGTGAGGTCGTGAGTGTGTGGGAAAACAAAGGGGTATAAAAAAACCGCCAGGGTCGCTGGCGGTTTTTTTTGTATTCGGGGCGCTGCTTACAGCCATCCCTCCCTATCCGCCAGCGGTGTGAGATCGCCAAAAAAGTAAAAGTAAAACTTAGCGGACATGGCGGGAAAAGGCGTTGGCTTGGGTCAGCTTGAAACGATTTTCTTCGCGGGCGCTGGATTTATGCTGCACTGCGTGGCAGAAAGGCAGGAAATTGCGCGCCGCTTCGGTAATTTTCGTTGCACATTGGCTGCTGGCCGCGCGACGAAGCATCTTTATAGCGCCTTTTGCCGGGGTTGGCAAGTGTCGCCGCAGCCATGCCGTGCGCTGGCGCACCAATCCGTCTTGCCTTTCGCCAAGGCCTTGCGAGGCTGCTGCCGCCGCCGCTTTTCGGCTTTTCCGGGGATGGCCGATGGCTATATTGGAAGCGGGGAGCAGTCGCACGGGGGGAGGTGCATCATGAGCGTCGATGAAGCGAGGCTGAATGCCTTCATGGAAAAATTCATCGGCGATATCGGCGCGGTGATGCATGCCGCGACCGTGGTCGTCGGCGATGAACTCGGGCTGTACAAGGCGCTGGCGGAAAAGCCGATGACCGTCGCCGTGCTCGCGGCCAAGACCCATACCGACGAGCGCTACCTGCGCGAATGGCTGTCGGCGCAGGCGGCCAGCGGCTATGTCGACTATGACGCGGGTTCGGGGCAGTTCAGCCTGAACGAGGAGCAGGCCTATGCGCTGGCGCAGGAAGGCAGCCCGGCCTTTATCCCGGGCGCGTTCCAGATTGCCGTGGCGCAGTTCCGCGCGATTCCGAAGATGATCGACATCTTCCGCAATGGCCGCGGGCTGGGCTGGCACGAGCATGACCCCGCGCTGTTCCACGGCACCGAACGCTTTTTCCGGCCCGGCTATGCGGCGCACCTGGTGTCGGAATGGATCCCGGCGCTCGACGGCATGGCGGCGCGGCTCAAGGCCGGGGCCATGGTGGCGGACGTGGGCTGCGGCCATGGCGCGTCGACCATCATCATGGCGCAGGCGTTTCCGTCGTCGCGCTTCGTCGGCTTCGACTACCACGAGCCCTCGGTGCGCCATGCGGCCGAGGCCGCGCGCCGTGCCGGCGTGGCCGAGCGCGTGCGCTTCGAGGTGGCCAGTGCCAAGGACTATGGCGGCAAGGACTATGACTGGTGGCGGTGTTCGACTGCCTGTAGCCACGACATGGCGACCCGGTCGGCGCGGCGCGCCACGTGCGCGAGACCCTGCGCGCCGATGGCGCGTGGATGATCGTCGAGCCCTTTGCCAACGATGCACTGGAGCAGAACCTGAACCCGGTGGGCCGGGTGTTCTATTCCGCGTCGACCTTTATCTGCACGCCGGCATCGCGGTTCGCAGGAAATCGGCCTGTGCCTGGGCGCGCAGGCGGGCGAGGCGCGCATGCGCGCGGTCGCGGAGCAGGCGGGCTTCCGCAGCTTCCGGCGGGCGGCGCAGACGCCGTTCAATCTGGTGTATGAAGTGCGGCCGTGAGGGGTGTGGCCGTCTTGCTAACGGACTGGGTACTCCCTCTCCCCGCAAGCGGGAGAGGGAGCAGACCAGCGGTCTTACGCAGTCCCGCCACCGTCATATTCTCGATGCGCAGCGTCGCTGGCCCACGCCCACCGGCACGCTCTGGCCTTCCTTGCCGCACACGCCCACAGCCCGAATCCAGCCGCATGTCGTTGCCGATCATGGTCACGTCCTTGAGCGATTCCGGGCCGTTGCCGACCAGGGTCGCGCCTTGACCGGGTAGGTGATCTTGCCGTCTCGATCATGTAGGGCCTCGCTGGCCGAGAACACGAACTTGCCTAGCGCCTGCGTCGCGCCGGCCGGCGGCGCATTCCCCCGGGCGTGCGGGGCGACGGCGGGGAGTATCTCGTCCCGATTGTATTCGATTATGATGTGCCGGCGCGCTCGCGGCACAGACCGGGACGCGCACCATGCCGCAGGATCCAGCAGCTCGCCGGCGCAGACCGGCCAACGCGGCGAACGGGTAACCGAACCATCATTCGCGGGGGGTTTATGTCTTTCCGATCCGGGGTCAACGGCCGGCTTGCCGGCCTGCTGGTGGCGTGCGCCATCGGCACGGGCGGCGCGTCCTGCGCCGCTGTGGCGGCGAACACCGCAGCCACTACTGCCACATCCGAGCAAGGCGTCACCGCCGACACCATCCTGCTGGGCCAGTCCGCCGCGCTGACGGGCCCGACCGCCGTCCTCGGCAAGCAGATGAACTCGGGCGCGCGGCTGTATTTCGACCACATCAACCAGCAGGGCGGCATCCACGGGCGCAAGATCCGGCTCGAGGCGCTGGACGACTACTACGAGCCCGAACCGGCGGCCAAGAACACGAAGAAGCTGATCGAAGAGGATCGCGTCTTCGCCCTGTTCGGCTATGTCGGCACGCCCACCAGTCAGGCTGCGCTGCCGCTGGCGATCCAGGCCAGGGTGCCGTTCTTCGGTCCGTACACCGGCGCGCAGTCGCTGCGCGAGCCACGCAGCCGCTATGTGTTCCATGTGCGCGCCGGCTACAACGAGGAAACCGCGGCCATCCTGCGCCAGATCCAGACCACCGGGCTCAAGCGCGTGGCCGTGGTCTACAACGAGGATGCCTACGGCAAGGCCGGCCTGGATGGGCTCGAGCGCGCACTCAAGGCTGCGCCCGACAGCCAGATCGTCGCGCGCGAGCCGGTGGTGCGCAACACCACCGAGATCGGCGACGCGATGCAGGGCTCGATGAAGGCGAAGCCTGATGCAGTGGTGATGATCAGCGCGTACCGCACCGCCGGCGCGTTCGTGAAGGAAGCGCTGCGCCGCGGCTACAACGGCCAGTTCTACAACGTGTCCTTCGTCGGCACGCAGGCGCTGGCCAACGTTGTCGGCGCGCAGGGCAGCGGCGTGATCATCTCGCAGGTAATGCCCCACCCCGGCAACGCCACGCTGCCGATCGTGCGCGAATACCTGCGATTGCTGCAGGCCGCGGGCAAGCCCAGCGAATTCGACTATGCCAGCATCGAGGGCTTCATCGCCGCCAAGACCTTCACCGAAGGCCTGCGCCGCGCAGGCAAGGACCTGACGCGCGAGAAGCTGGTGAATCGATGCGCAACTACGACCTGGGCGGTTTCATCGTCAACTTCACGCCGGAGAACCATGTCGGCTCGAAGTTCGTGGAGATGACGATCATCAATTCGAAGGGCCAGGTGATTCGCTGAGTTGGCCGTGGTCGCTGCCTCTACTTCATGTCATTCAAATGGCATGCCGAGAACCGCAGCGGCGCAATCTCCTTGAGCAGCGGCTGCTCTTCGCGGCAACGCGGCATCGCATGCGGACAGCGCGGGTGAAAATGGCAGCCGCTCGGCGGGTGCAGCGGCGACGGGATCTCGCCGCGGATCGCGACGTAGGTCTTGCGCGCCACCTCCAGCTTGGGCGCCTCCGCCAGCAGCGCCTGCGTATAGGGATGGTTGGGCGCGGCGAACACGTCCTCGGTCGGCGCGGATTCGACCACCCGTCCCAGGTACATGATCACCACCCGGTCGCTGATGTGCTTGACCACGCCCAGGTCGTGGCTGATGAACAGGTAGGTCAGGTTCAGCTCTTCGCGCAGGCGCATGAACAGGTTCAGCACCTGGGCCTGGATCGACACGTCGAGCGCCGCCACCGATTCGTCGCAGACCAGGAACTCGGGCTTCACCGCCAGCGCGCGCGCAATGCCGATGCGCGCGCGCTGGCCGCCGGAAAACTGGTGCGGGAAGCGGCGCAGCACGGTCGGGTCCATGCCCACGCGCACCAGCATGTCCTCGACATAGCCCTTCTGCGCGCCGCGGTCGACCATGCTGTGCACCACCGGCGCCTCGCCGACGATGTCGAGCACCCGCAGCCGCGGGTTCAGCGAGGCATACGGATCCTGGAAGATCATCTGGATCGCCAGCTGCTTCTCGCGGCGCTTGTCCGGCGGCAGGTGGGCCAGATTGGTGCCGCGCCACAGCCGTTCGCCCTCGGTCAGCGAGTGCAGGCCCACGGCCATGCGCCCGAGCGTGGACTTGCCGCAGCCGGATTCCCCCACCAGCCCCACCACCTCGCCAGCGCGGATGCTCAGGTCGACGCGGTCCACCGCGTGCACCACCTCTTCGCGCGCATGCGCGCCGAACAGGTTGGCGATGCGCGCGGCGGCATCGAGCGACTTGACGAAGCGCTTGGACACCCCGCGCAGTTCGAGGATCGGCGCAGCGGGCGTGGCGCCTTCTTGCCCGGCAAGTTCTGTCATCGGGCGGGATTGCAGTGCAGTGGCGTTCATGCTGCCTCCTGGTTGGCCAGCACCGGATGGAAGCAGCGCAGCCGGCGCCCGTCGGCGGCCGTCTCCAGCGGCGGCTCGGTCTTGCAGGCCGCGGTCGCATAGGGACAGCGCTCGCGGAACGAGCAGCCGCCCGGCAGGTTCAGCAGCGACGGCGTCATGCCCGGGATCTGCCGCAGCGGCGCGCCGCGCGGATTGCGCGACGGCGCCGAGCTGATCAGCCCGTGGGTGTAGGGATGCTCGGGGTGCTCCAGCACCTGGCGCACGTCGCCGGCCTCGACAATCTTGCCGGCGTACATCACGCAGACGGAATCGGCCAGTCCCGCCACCACGGAAAGATCGTGCGTGATCCAGATCAGCGCCGTGCCGGACTCTCGGCACAGGGTCTGCATCTCGTACAGGATCTGGCCCTGGATGGTCACGTCGAGCGCCGTGGTCGGCTCGTCGGCAATGATCAGGTCGGGCTTGTTCAGCAGCGCCGTGGCGATCGCCACGCGCTGGCGCATGCCGCCCGAGAACTGGTGCGGATAGGCCTGCAGGCGCTCGTCCGGCGACGGAATGCCGACCCGCGCCAGCGCATTGCGCGCGCGCTCGCGCGCCACCGCCTTGCTCACGTTCTCATGCGCCAGCACCGCCTCGATCATCTGCGTGTCGATGCGCAGCACCGGGTTCAGCGTCATCATCGGATCCTGGAAGATCATGGCGATGCGGTTGCCGCGCACGTCGCGCTGCTGCGCCGGCGTGAGCGCGCGCAGGTCGCGCGTGACGCCGTCGCGGCTGGTCAGCGCGATGCGGCCGTCGACGATCTTCCCGGGCGGATCGATCAGGCCCATGATCGAATAGCCGGTCATGGACTTGCCCGAGCCGGACTCGCCCACCAGCCCCATGATCTCGCCGCGGCCCACGGTAAAGGACACGTCGTCGACGGCGCGGGCGATGCCGCCGCGCGTATAGAAATGCGTTTTCAGGTGTTCGAGCACCAGTGTCGGTTGTGCCATCTTGCGTCCCCGGTTATTGCGTCTGCAGGCGCGGGTTCAGCACATCGCGCAGCTGGTCGGCGACCAGGTTCATCGCCACGATGGTGACCACCAGCGCGATGCCCGGGAAGAAGCTGATCCAGTACTTGCCCGACAGCATGTACTGCTGGCCGTTCGAGATCAGCGAACCGAGCGACGGCTCGGTGATCGGCACCCCCAGCCCGAGGAACGACAGCGTCGCCTCCAGCGTGATCGCCGAGGCCACCTGCAGCGCCGCGATTACGATCAGCGGCGGCAGGCAGTTGGGCAGCAGGTGCCGGAACATGATGCGCGCTGGCGGCAGGCCCAGGCAGGTGGCGGCCTCGATGTACTCCTTGCGGCGTTCGACCAGCGCGGCGCTGCGCGTGGTGCGCGCGTAGTAGGCCCACTGCACTGCGACCAGCGCGATCACGATATTGCCCAGCCCCGGGCGCAGGAAGGCCAGCAGGATCAGCGCCAGCAGGATCGGCGGGAACGACAGCTGCAAGTCCGCCACCCGCATGATGAGGGCTTCGGTGCGCCCGCCGAGGAAGCCGGCCAGCAGCCCTAGCGTGGCGCCCAGCAGCAGCGCGATCAGGGTGCTGACCACGCCCACGCCGATGCTGATGCGCAGCCCGTACATCACCGCCGACAGGATGTCGCGGCCTTGCTCGTCCGAGCCCAGCAGGAAGGTCATGCCGCTGCCGGCCTGCTCGCCCGGTGCCAGGCGCGCGTCGAGCACGTCCAGCGTGGCCAGGTCATACGGGTTCTGCGGCGCCAGCCACGGCGCGAAGATGGCGATCAGGATGATCGTCACCAGCGTGGCCAGTCCGGCCACGGCGATCTTGCTAGCGAAGAACTCGGCGGCAAAGCGCCGCCATGGGGATTGCTCGCGTGCCGCGGCGCGCGGCGGCGTCTTGTCTTCAGGTTCGACGGTGACTGCGGTCATGGCTCAGCCCTTGTTGTCGGCAATGCGCACGCGCGGATCGAGCATGCTGTAGATGATGTCCACCACCAGGTTGATCAGGATGAACAGCGTCACGATCACCATCAGGTAGGCGACGATCACCGGCCGGTCCAGCAGCTGGATCGAGTCGATGATGAGCTTGCCCATGCCGGGCCAGGCAAAGATGGTCTCGGTCACGATCGCGAAGGCGATGATCGAGCCGAACTGCAGCGCGATCACGGTCACGATGGGGATCAGGATGTTCTTCAGCACGTGGACGCCGACGATGCGGGTATTGGACAGTCCCTTGGCGCGTGCGAACTTGACGTAGTCCTGCAGCATCGCCTCCTGCGTGCCAGCGCGCGTGAGCCGGATCACCATGGCGATGTTGAGCAGCGACAGTGTCACCGCCGGCAGGATCAGGTGCCGGATGCCGTCCGCGGTCAGGAAGCTGAGCGGGATGCCCAGCACGCGCACGGTTTCGCCGCGGCCGTTGGAGGGCAGCCAGCCCAGCTGCACCGCGAACACCATGATCAGCATCAGCCCAACCCAGAAGGTGGGCAGCGAGAAGCCCAGGATCGACACCGTCATGATCGACTTGCCGGCAACGCCCTTGGGCCGCAGCCCGGCCCACAGGCCCAGCGGGATGCCCAGCACGATCGCCAGCAGGATCGCGCACACCGCCAGCTCCATGGTTGCCGGCATGCGCTCGAAGATCAGCTTGAGGGCCGGCGTGCCATGCGCGAACGAGGTACCCAGGTTGCCTTGCAGCGCGTTCTGCAGGAACACCCAGTATTGCTCCCACAGCGGCTTGTCCAGGCCCAGCGCCGCGATGGTGCGCTTGATGTCCTCCTGGTCGGCCTGCGGGTTGATCAGGATGTCGACGGGATTGCCGATGGCAAAGACGCCGAGGAAAACCAGCAGCGACATGACGAAGAGCACGACCACGCTCTGCATCAGGCGCCGGATGATAAAGACCAGCATATTGAGACCACTATCCTTTCGCGCGGGAATGCGCACGCCGCCCGGGAGCGCTATGCGCTTCCAGGCGGCGCGGCAGCCATGCGCGGCACCGCGAACTCAGCAGCAGGCAGCCTGCCGGGGCTTGGCTTGAGGCTTGACTTACTGGGGCTTGAAGTTGTGCGCGTACGTGCGCTCGTCGGTGCGCGGCACGTAGACGATGCCCTTCTGCGTGGCCCAGGTGGTCACCTGCTGGTGGATCGGGATGATACCGCCATCGTTGATCGCGATCGCGGTGGCTTCCTGCAGCAGCTTGGAGCGCTCGGTGTCGTCCACCGTCGACAGCGCCTTTTCCAGCACCACGTCCATCTTCGGATTGCAGTACTCGCCCCAGTTGGTGGTGCCGAAGCCCTTCTTGCTGTCTTCGCACGCCAGCAGCGCGCGCAGCGGCGAGCTGACCTCGCCGGTCTGGGCGCCCCAGCCGAGCAGGCCGAACGACCACTCGTGCTTGATGCCCTTGGACGAGTAGGTTGCCATCGGCATGCCCTCGACCTTGGTCGAGATGCCGATGCGGGTCAGGTTCTGCGCGATGGTCTGCGCGATCTTCTCGTCGTTGACGTAGCGGTTGTTGGGCGTGTGCAGCGTCACGCCGAAGCCGTTGGGAAAGCCCGCCTCGGCCAGCAGCTTCTTGGCGCCCTCGGGGTCGTACTTGACGGTCTTCAGGTTGGGGTTGTAGCCGAACAGCGTGGGCGGCACCAGGTTGTTGGTCGGCTCGGACAGGCCTTCCATCAGCCTGTCCTTGATGCCCTGCCGGTTGATCGCCATGCTGATGGCATTGCGCACGCGCGTGTCCTTCAGCGGGTTCTTGTCCAGCGGCGCGCCGTCCTTGGTGGTGACGTAAGGCGACTTGTCGCGCTTGGCATCGAAATACAGGTAGATCACGCGATGCGAGATCTTGGAGAAGAACGCCAGCTTGGGATCCTTGCGCACCTTGGGAAGGTCGGGCGTGGGCACGTTCTCGATGGCCTGCACATCGCCCGACAGCAGCGCCGCCAGGCGCGTCGCCGGGTTGGGGATAAAGCGCAGCGTGACCTTGTCCCAGGCCGGCTTGTTGCCCCAGTAATCGTTGTTGCGCACCAGTTCGACCCGGTCGTCGCGCGCATAGCTGACGAACTTGAACGGCCCGGTGCCGACCATGCCCTTGCCCTGCGCGAAGTCATCCGAGCTCAGCCCCTGCGTGCCTTCTTCTGCACGATGAAGATCGACGTGAGGTCGTTCAGCATCAGCGGATACGGCTGGCTGGTGGTGAGCTGGATGGTGTGCTTGTCGACGATCTTCTTGTTGACGATCGCCTTGGTGTAGACGTCGAACTTGCCCGGGCTGTTCTGGATGGTGGCGGGGCGGTCGAGCGACCAGATGACGTCCTCGGCGGTCAGCTCGGAGCCGTCGTGGAACTTCACGCCCTTGCGAATCTTGAATTCCCAGGTGAGGTTGTTGACCAGCTTCCACGACTCGGCCAGGCCCGGGATGATGCGGCTGTCCGGGTCCATCTTGGTCAGCGAGTCGAAGATATGCTCGGAAACGTTGATGTTGGAGAACAGGTTGTAGAAGTGCGGATCCATCGAGGTCGGCGGCGAACTCATGGCCAGTTTGAGGTCCGCGGCCTGGGCGGTGCCGGCCAGCGCGAGGCCAAGGGCCCCCGCCACCGCGACCGCGCCAATTGCCTTCTTGAAAGTGCGAAGGGACATCGCGCAATTCTCCCTGTAGGAAGTGAAGCAGACGTTTTAGGATCGGCAATGCGCGCGCGCAGCGGGTCACGAGCGGCGCTGCTTTTTGGTGCGATGGGGCATCACAAAGCGACGGTATTGCCGGCCGGGCACTTCAAGCATGAACTGTTCCAGCAGTGCACCTGCCACGGCAATGCGGGGAAACCCACCCGCGCCGGCATATTGCACTGCGCCAAGGCGGCGAGCGCGCAGCAAATCGCCGCGTTTTGGCGCTTTCGCGACAGGCATCGTATGATCCCGGTATCCCATTGCTAACGCCTTCGACCCCAAGGCCGCCCGGCATCATGAAGCTCATCCCCGAAATCCTGCAGGCACAAGCCGAAATCCGCGCGATCCGGCGCGACATCCACGCCCACCCCGAACTTTGCTTTGAAGAGCAGCGCACCGCCGATGTGGTCGCGCGCAACCTGGAATCGTGGGGCATCGAAGTCCACCGCGGCTTGGGCACCACCGGCCTGGTCGGCGTGATCCGCAACGGCAGCAGCGCGCGCACCATCGGCCTGCGCGCCGACATGGACGCATTGCCGCTGCAGGAAGCCAACACCTTCGAGCACCACTCGCAGCACGCCGGCAAGATGCACGCGTGCGGCCATGACGGCCACACCGCGATGCTGCTGCTCGGCGCGGCGCGCTACCTGGCGCAACACAAGCCCTTCGACGGCACCGTGCACCTGATCTTCCAGCCGGCCGAGGAAGGCGGCGGCGGCGCGCGGGAGATGATCAAGGACGGGCTATTCGAGCGCTTTCCGTGCGACGCGGTGTTCGGCGTGCACAACTGGCCGGGCATGCCGATGGGCGCGTTCGGCACGCGCGCGGGCCCGCTGATGGCATCGAGCAACGAGTTCCGCATCGTCGTGCGCGGCAAGGGCGCGCATGCGGCCATGCCGAACAACGGCAACGACCCGGTGTTCACCGCGGCGCAGATCGTGTCGGCGCTGCAGGGCATCATCACCCGCAACAAGCGGCCGATCGATACCGCGGTGATCTCGGTGACGCAGTTCCATGCCGGGGATGCCACCAACATCGTGCCGGACCAGGCCTGGATCGGCGGTACCGTGCGTACCTTCACGGTGCCGGTGCTCGACCTGATCGAGCGGCGCATGGAAGAGGTGGCGCGCGCGGTGGCGGCGGCATTCGACTGCACCGTCGAGTACGAATTCCACCGCAACTATCCGCCCACCATCAACAGCGAGGCCGAAACCGGCTTTGCCGCCGCGGTCGCCGCCGAGCTGGTCGGCGCGGACAACGTCGACAGCAACGTCGAGCCCACCATGGGCGCCGAGGATTTCTCGTTCATGCTGCAGCACAAGCCGGGCTGCTATCTGTTCCTCGGCAACGGCGACGGCGGCCATCGCGACGCCGGCCACGGTCTCGGGCCTTGCATGCTGCACAACCCCAGCTACGATTTCAACGACGAACTGCTGCCGGTCGGCTCGACCTTCTTCGTGCGGCTGGTGGAGAAGTGGCTCGCACCTGCCTGATGGCAGGTAGTGGATGGCATAGACCAGAGCGTGCCCGAGCACGCCTGCCTGAGCAGGGCAATACGATCACAAAGGGGAGCTTCGGCGATGGGGCGTTCGGCGCTGGATCGCGAGACCGCGCGCAGCTTTGCGCGCGTGGCGCTGGAGAATATCCTGCGCCGTTATCCGTACAAGCTGGACCACATGATGGCGGGCGCCAGCGATCTCGCCGGGCCGGCCACCTGGCATCCGGTGTTTTGCGGCAGCTACGACTGGCACTCCAGCGTGCATATGCACTGGCTGCTGGTGCGGCTGCTGGCACTGCATCCGGACCTCGAGGAAGCGCCGCGCATCCGCGCCATGCTGGACGCCCAGTTGCGGCCGGACGCGATGGCCGCCGAACTCGCGTATTTCCGACGGCCTGACTCACGCACCTTCGAGCGGCCTTACGGCTGGGGCTGGATGCTGAAGCTGCAGGCCGAACTGCTGGCGCTGGCACGGCACGATCCGCATGCCGCGGTCTGGGCCGAAGCCTGCGCCCCGCTGGCTTCGCACTTATCGCACCAACTGTCGGAATTCCTCGATGCGGCAGCTTTCCCGGTACGCACCGGCACCCACTACAACAGCGCCTTCGCGCTGGTCATGGCGCTGGCCTATGCGCGCGCGCACCAGGACCTGGCCTTGCGGCGCGCCATCGTACGGCGCGCCCACCGCTGGTTCGGCCACGACCAGAAGTATCCGGCCCGCTACGAGCCCGGCGGCGATGAATTCCTGTCCGGCGGACTGACCGAAGCCGTGCTGATGCACGCGGTGATGGACGGCTGCGCGTTTTCGGAATGGTGGGAGTTGTTCGTACCCGGACAGGCCGAGCTGGCCAACTGGCTGACACCGGTCACGGTGACCAACCGCGACGACCCCAAGGCGGCGCACCTGGACGGACTGAACCTGTCGCGCGCCTGGTGCTGGCGTCTGCTGGAACCAGCGCTGCCCGATCCGCTGCGGCCGCTGGCGATCCGCGCGTGGTCGGACCATATCGAGGCGTCGCTACCCCAGGCGGCGGCAGGCGAGTATGTGTCCACGCACTGGCTGGCCTCGTTCGCGGTGCTCGCGCTGGCCGAGCCGATCGGCGGCTGAGGGCGCCGCCGGCGCGGCAACCTAGTCCAGCGCGATGTCGCCGTACCAGGCTTCGGCCTTGCTCTTGGTATTGTCGGTATCGGTCATGATGCCGACCGCGATGACTCGGCCGGGGTCGGCGCCGAACGCCTTGCGGTAGTCGGCGCGCAGGTCGCGCTCGTGGCAACGCCACTCATTGGCATGCTTCGTGCCGCTATCCACCACGATCATGCGTACGCGGTCGGTGTGCGGGTTCTTCACCACCGCGCCTTCCGCGCGCTGCCCGCCCCAGATATACATCAGCGTGGCATACGGCATCTCGCGCCCGGTGGTCAGCCGCGCCATCTCGTACATCAGCTGGTCCTTGAGCGGCAGCGCGCCCTTGTCGCCATCGAAGGCCACGAACAGCCGCAGCGGCGAATCCTCGCGCGGGCCATGGCTGTTGTCGGCGTTACGGATGATGCCGCTGGTCTTCCAGGTCCAGCGCAGCATGCCGGCATCGCGCTCCCGCAGCGGCACATAGAGGCCGGAGGCCGAACTGTCGGCCTTGGCGTGCACTACGACGCGCTGGTCGA
This sequence comes from Cupriavidus nantongensis, assembly GCF_041726985.1. Taxonomy (GTDB): domain Bacteria; phylum Pseudomonadota; class Gammaproteobacteria; order Burkholderiales; family Burkholderiaceae; genus Cupriavidus; species Cupriavidus nantongensis_A. The sequence continues at coordinate 3,015,161 of NZ_CP168303.1, forward strand.
CCTCGGCCATCGAGTAAGTGGTGGGGATCTTGTTGCGATTGATGGTCCACGGCTGCCAGCCAACGGGAAGCCGGTTGCCGCGTGGGGAAACCGAAAACAACGGCAGCGTGGCGAGGGTGGCCTGCGAGTCGTCAACGGGTTCGCCATCGTCCCCTGCTTCACCGTCCGCTGCCAGGGTGTTGGCAGCGGCCAGGGCCTCGGGCTCAGTGACTGCGGTCTCGGCCTGCGCGGCGGCGTGGGCGGCCATGCGCTCGGTGAAAGCCTGGCAATCAATGGCGGACCCGGAGGCAATCGAGGCGGCCGGAGCCGAGCTGCCTTGCGGCGGGGAAGGTTGAGGAGAAGTGGAAGCGCACCCTGCCAGCAGCAGCGCGCCGGCGGCGCCAGTAAAAACCAGCCGGAACCTCTTGGCCGTCATGTAACCCCTCGAAACCCGAAATCGCGGACCTGCTCTGTCGGCATCGGCCCGCTCTATTGCTCACTGCTTGCTGCAAACGCGTGTTGCAACCGCCTTCGTGCCACCCGTTGGCACTTGAGGGTCGAACATAGCAGAAGGAGGACAAGGCAGGAATGCGCCGCGACCCGCAATGCGGCATGAAAACAACGGGGATGTGCCGGCGTTACGGCAATAGCGAGCGCAGCGTTTTGGCCGCGCCAAAGCAAAAACCCCTCGCAGCACACGCTGTCGAGGGGTTTTGCACAATAAGAGCCTGGCGATGACCTACTTTCACACGGGAATCCGCACTATCATCGGCGCGGAGCTGTTTCACGGTCCTGTTCGGGATGGGAAGGGGTGGTTCCAGCTCGCTATGGTCACCAGGCATGAGGGGTTGTGGCGCTGTCTGGGACAGCGTCACGAATCGGGATGTAGTGTTGGTTGTGCGTGTATCGAGGCACAAGGCGATCGCTCTACCCGTGTGAAACACACTGGTTATAGGATCAAGCCTTACGGGCAATTAGTACTGGTTAGCTTAACGCATTACTGCGCTTCCACACCCAGCCTATCAACGTCCTGGTCTCGAACGACCCTTCAAGGAGGTCAAGCCTCCAGGGAATCCTCATCTTCAGGCGAGTTTCCCGCTTAGATGCTTTCAGCGGTTATCTCTTCCGTACATAGCTACCCTGCGATGCCTCTGGCGAGACAACAGGTACACCAGCGGTACGTCCACTCCGGTCCTCTCGTACTAGGAGCAGCCCCCGTCAAGATTCCAACGCCCACGGCAGATAGGGACCAAACTGTCTCACGACGTTTTAAACCCAGCTCACGTACCTCTTTAAATGGCGAACAGCCATACCCTTGGGACCGGCTACAGCCCCAGGATGAGATGAGCCGACATCGAGGTGCCAAACACCGCCGTCGATATGAACTCTTGGGCGGTATCAGCCTGTTATCCCCAGAGTACCTTTTATCCGTTGAGCGATGGCCCTTCCATTCAGAACCACCGGATCACTATGTCCTGCTTTCGCACCTGCTCGACTTGTCGGTCTCGCAGTTAAGCACGCTTTTGCCATTGCACTTTAGGTACGATGTCCGACCGTACCAAGCGTACCTTCGAACTCCTCCGTTACACTTTGGGAGGAGACCGCCCCAGTCAAACTGCCTACCATGCACTGTCCCCGACCCGGATTCACGGGCCAAGGTTAGAACCTCAAACAAACCAGGGTGGTATTTCAAGGACGGCTCCACGTGAACTGGCGTCCACGCTTCAAAGCCTCCCACCTATCCTACACAGATCGGTTCAAAGTCCAATGCAAAGCTACAGTAAAGGTTCATGGGGTCTTTCCGTCTAGCCGCGGGGAGATTGCATCATCACAAACACTTCAACTTCGCTGAGTCTCGGGAGGAGACAGTGTGGCCATCGTTACGCCATTCGTGCAGGTCGGAACTTACCCGACAAGGAATTTCGCTACCTTAGGACCGTTATAGTTACGGCCGCCGTTTACCGGGACTTCAATCAAGAGCTTGCACCCCATCATTTAATCTTCCGGCACCGGGCAGGCGTCACACCCTATACGTCCACTTTCGTGTTTGCAGAGTGCTGTGTTTTTATTAAACAGTCGCAGCCACCATTTTATTGCAACCCCTTCACCCTTCTGGCGCAGGCCAGTCAAGCTACCAGGGCGTACCTTATCCCGAAGTTACGGTACCAATTTGCCGAGTTCCTTCTCCCGAGTTCTCTCAAGCGCCTTAGAATACTCATCTCGCCCACCTGTGTCGGTTTGCGGTACGGTCTCGTATGACTGAAGCTTAGAGGCTTTTCTTGGAACCACTTCCAATTGCTTCGCAGCACTAGGCCGCTCGCCCCATAGCCTTGAATTACGCGCCCGGATTTGCCTAAGCGCCTTCTCCACTACAGGGACCGGGACTTCCAACACCCGGACAACCTTCCGCGATCCGTCCCCCCATCGCATCATACGACGGTGCAGGAATATTAACCTGCTTCCCATCAGCTACGCATCTCTGCCTCGCCTTAGGGGCCGACTCACCCTACGCCGATGAACGTTGCGTAGGAAACCTTGGGCTTACGGCGAGGGGGCCTTTCACCCCCTTTATCGCTACTCATGTCAGCATTCGCACTTCTGATACCTCCAGCATCCTTTACAAGACACCTTCACAGGCTTACAGAACGCTCTCCTACCACGCACTTGCGTGCGTCCGCAGCTTCGGTATATAGCTTAGCCCCGTTACATCTTCCGCGCAGGACGACTCGATCAGTGAGCTATTACGCTTTCTTTAAAGGGTGGCTGCTTCTAAGCCAACCTCCTGACTGTTTTAGCCTTCCCACTTCGTTTCCCACTTAGCTATATTTGGGGACCTTAGCTGGCGGTCTGGGTTGTTTCCCTCTTGACACCGGACGTTAGCACCCGATGTCTGTCTCCCGTGATTGCACTCTTCGGTATTCGGAGTTTGCTATGGCGGGGTAATCAGCAATAGACCCCCCAACCATGACAGTGCTCTACCCCCGAAGGTGAGACACGAGGCACTACCTAAATAGTTTTCGGAGAGAACCAGCTATTTCCAGATTTGTTTAGCCTTTCACCCCTATCCACAGCTCATCCCCTAACTTTTCAACGTTAGTGGGTTCGGTCCTCCAGTACGTGTTACCGCACCTTCAACCTGGCCATGGATAGATCATCTGGTTTCGGGTCTACACCCAGCGACTCAACGCCCTGTTCGGACTCGCTTTCGCTACGCCTTCCCTAATCGGTTAAGCTTGCCACTGAATGTAAGTCGCTGACCCATTATACAAAAGGTACGCCGTCACCCCCGAAAGGGCTCCGACTGTTTGTATGCATGCGGTTTCAGGATCTATTTCACTCCCCTCCCGGGGTTCTTTTCGCCTTTCCCTCACGGTACTGGTTCACTATCGGTCGATCACGAGTATTTAGCCTTGGAGGATGGTCCCCCCATCTTCAGACAGGATTTCACGTGTCCCGCCCTACTTGTCGTACACCTAGTTCCACAATCGTGTTTTCGCATACAGGGCTATCACCTGCTATGGCCGGGCTTTCCATCCCGTTCTGCTAACACCACTGCTAAAGAGTACAAGGCTCTTCCCATTTCGTTCGCCACTACTTTGGGAATCTCGGTTGATTTCTGTTCCTGCAGCTACTTAGATGTTTCAGTTCGCCGCGTTCGCTTCCCACACCTATGAATTCAGTGTGGGATGACCCATTCGGGCCGGGTTTCCCCATTCGGACATCTCCGGATCAAAGCTCGTTTGCCAGCTCCCCGAAGCTTTTCGCAGGCTACCGCGTCCTTCATCGCCTGTGATCGCCAAGGCATCCACCACATGCACTTGTTCGCTTGACCCTATAACGAGTGTGTCTCGATCGCTCGAAACAGTCGCTACAGGTTGAGTTCTCGCATTTGTGCCGTATTCCAAGTCATCTTTCGATCACTTTAAAATACATTTGGTTGATACAATCACAACCCGGTATCGCGTTTGTACTGCAGCGTCTCATCAACGCTCGCGACACCTTTACTACATCCCATATTGTTAAAGAACAGCCGATCTTGCGATCGCTTGGCAATGCCAAAGGAAAGCACTCAGCAAGCGCTTTCCTTTGACAACCAACTCCAGGTATCCGTACTCACTCAATTAGAGGTAGTGGTGGAGGATGACGGGATCGAACCGACGACCCCCTGCTTGCAAAGCAGGTGCTCTCCCAGCTGAGCTAATCCCCCCTCGGATAACTTGGTGGGTCTGGTAGGACTTGAACCTACGACCCCCGCCTTATCAAGACGGTGCTCTAACCACCTGAGCTACAGACCCTTGGCTGTAACAGCAAACAAACCGATAAGTGTGAACGCTAGGCTTGAGACACAAGCCTCTGGAAAGGAGGTGATCCAGCCGCACCTTCCGATACGGCTACCTTGTTACGACTTCACCCCAGTCATGAACCCTGCCGTGGTAATCGCCCTCCTTGCGGTTAGGCTAACTACTTCTGGCAAAACCCACTCCCATGGTGTGACGGGCGGTGTGTACAAGACCCGGGAACGTATTCACCGCGGCATGCTGATCCGCGATTACTAGCGATTCCAGCTTCACGTAGTCGAGTTGCAGACTACGATCCGGACTACGATGCGTTTTCTGGGATTAGCTCCCCCTCGCGGGTTGGCAACCCTCTGTACGCACCATTGTATGACGTGTGAAGCCCTACCCATAAGGGCCATGAGGACTTGACGTCATCCCCACCTTCCTCCGGTTTGTCACCGGCAGTCTCTCTAGAGTGCCCTTTCGTAGCAACTAGAGACAAGGGTTGCGCTCGTTGCGGGACTTAACCCAACATCTCACGACACGAGCTGACGACAGCCATGCAGCACCTGTGTCCACTTTCCCTTTCGGGCACCTAATGCATCTCTGCTTCGTTAGTGGCATGTCAAGGGTAGGTAAGGTTTTTCGCGTTGCATCGAATTAATCCACATCATCCACCGCTTGTGCGGGTCCCCGTCAATTCCTTTGAGTTTTAATCTTGCGACCGTACTCCCCAGGCGGTCAACTTCACGCGTTAGCTACGTTACTGAAGAAATGAATCCCCAACAACTAGTTGACATCGTTTAGGGCGTGGACTACCAGGGTATCTAATCCTGTTTGCTCCCCACGCTTTCGTGCATGAGCGTCAGTGACGTCCCAGGGGGCTGCCTTCGCCATCGGTATTCCTCCACATCTCTACGCATTTCACTGCTACACGTGGAATTCTACCCCCCTCTGACATACTCTAGCCTGACAGTCACAAGCGCCATTCCCAAGTTGAGCTCGGGGATTTCACGCCTGTCTTATCAAACCGCCTGCGCACGCTTTACGCCCAGTAATTCCGATTAACGCTCGCACCCTACGTATTACCGCGGCTGCTGGCACGTAGTTAGCCGGTGCTTATTCTTCCGGTACCGTCATCGACCCGGGGTATTAGCCCAGGCCATTTCTTTCCGGACAAAAGTGCTTTACAACCCGAAGGCCTTCTTCACACACGCGGCATTGCTGGATCAGGGTTGCCCCCATTGTCCAAAATTCCCCACTGCTGCCTCCCGTAGGAGTCTGGGCCGTGTCTCAGTCCCAGTGTGGCTGATCGTCCTCTCAGACCAGCTACTGATCGTCGCCTTGGTAGGCCTTTACCCCACCAACTAGCTAATCAGACATCGGCCGCTCCTATCGCGCGAGGCCTTACGGTCCCCCGCTTTCACCCTCGGGTCGTATGCGGTATTAGCTAATCTTTCGACTAGTTATCCCCCACGACAGGGCACGTTCCGATGTATTACTCACCCGTTCGCCACTCGCCGCCAGGCCGAAGCCCGCGCTGCCGTTCGACTTTGATGTGTAAGGCATGCCGCCAGCGTTCAATCTGAGCCAGGATCAAACTCTTCAGTTCAATCTCTGTGTGGGTCCGAAGACCCTCGCTCTTTCGAGCGGTCGCTCACTCTCAGAAAACTGACTGACCAGATCCGAAGATCCAGTCACGTTTTGCTGTGCGAGCACTGTATAACTTGAAGCATCACTGTCCGGAGACAGCGGCGTCCGCTACCCAGCGCCCACACTTATCGGTTGTTTGTTTGTTAAAGAACTTCGCCGCCCGGCTTTGCCGTTCAGCGCGCTGCGTTGTCTGCAGCAGAGAAACGAGATTATGCAGAGCTTTCTTCGTTTCGTCAACCGTTTGCAGCAATCTTTTTTGCTGCCGTCAGCGCTGCAAACCTTGCTGCGCCAACCTTCCGGCCAACCCCGCAACCCTTGCTGCGCCTGCCTTGCAGGGACCGCGTTGTGTTGCGAGGGGGCGAATAGTAGGCCGGTTTCGCCGCCCTTGCAACACCTTTGTCACGACGATGCGCTAAACGTTCCCGCGATTCTCGCGTAAGACTTTGAAAGGCAAAGGGAAATCGCTCCGGCACGTGACGGAAACGAGGCAATACCCCTTACAAACTCTCGGGTATTTCCTGAGTCCAGCGCTTAACGGTGCTGGAAATTCGGGCTGCGCTTCTCGACAAAAGCCGCCATGCCCTCCTTCTGGTCTTCGCTGGCAAAGGTGGCGTGGAACAGGCGGCGCTCGAAGTGAACGCCCTCTGCCAGCGTGGTCTCGTAGGCAGCGTTGACCGATTCCTTGATCATCATGACCACCGGCAGCGAGAAGCCGGCGATGGTCTCGGCCGCCGCCAGCACTTCGTCCAGCAGCTTGTCGGCCGGCACCACGCGCGACACCAGGCCCGAGCGCTCGGCTTCGGCGGCGTCCATCATGCGCGAGGTCAGGCACAGGTCCATGGCCTTGGCCTTGGACACCGCGCGCGGCAGGCGTTGCGTGCCACCCGCGCCGGGCATGGTGCCGAGCTTGACCTCGGGCTGGCCGAATTTGGCCGAGTCCGCCGCGATGATGATGTCGCACATCATGGCCAGTTCGCAGCCGCCGCCCAGCGCATAGCCGGCTACGCCCGCAATCACCGGCTTGCGGATCTTGCGGATGGTTTCCCAGTTGCGGGTGATGTAGTCGCCCTTGTAGACGTCCATGAAGGAGTACTTGGCCATCATGCCGATATCGGCGCCGGCGGCGAAGGCACGCTCGCTGCCGGTGATGACGATGGCGCCGATACCTTCATCCTGGTCGAACGCGGTCAGCGCGGCGCCCAGTTCATCCATCAGCGCATCATTGAGCGCATTCAGGGCCTTCGGGCGGTTCAGCGTGACCAGGCCAACGCGGCCGCGGGTCTCGACCAGGATGTTTTCGTACGGCATGTCTTCTCCTATCTATGTATGGTCAGGCGGATGGCATGGCGCCACCGGCTGCGGGCTATTCTGCCATCGGTTGCGGCGTGGCGGCGCCGGCTAGAGCATGTGCGCCAGGAATTCGCGGGTGCGCACGTGGGCCGGCGCGCCGAACACCTCGCCCGGCGGGCCTTCCTCGAGAATCCGGCCCTCGTCCATGAACACGACGTGGTTCGCTACTTCCCGCGCAAACCCCATTTCATGGGTGACGACGAGCATGGTCATATGCTCCTCCGCCAGTTGCCGCATGGTGCGCAGCACCTCGCCGGTCAGTTCCGGATCCAGCGCGGAAGTAGGCTCGTCGAACAGCATGATGTCCGGTTCCATCGCCAGCGCGCGCGCGATCGCGACGCGCTGCTTCTGGCCCCCGGACAGCCGCGCCGGATAGCTGTCGCGCTTGGCCAGCAGGCCGACCTTGCGCAGCAGTTCCTCGGCCTTGGGGATCACCGCATCGCGCCGCAGTCCCTTGACCGTCACCGGCGCCTCGATGATGTTCTGCAGCACCGTCATATGCGGGAACAGGTTGAACGACTGGAACACCATGCCCATCTTGCGGCAGATGCGGCGCACTTCCGCGTCCGCCACATAGCGGGCCGCGCCGTCGGGGCCGGCTGAGGCCAGCGTTTCCCCCTCGATGTGCAGGGTCCCGCGGTCGATCACCTCGAGATGGTTCAGGCAACGCAGCAAGGTGCTCTTGCCCGATCCCGACGGGCCGATCACCGCGGTGACGTCACCCTTGCGCAAGGTCAGCGAAACGCCGCGCAAGACCTGCAACGGCCCGAACGACTTGAAGATGTCCCGTGCCGCGATCATGACGCCGGGCGCATCGTGGGAAGGGGCGCCGTTCGGGCTAGTCATCATGTTTGGCATAGCGTTTTTCGAGATTCTGGAAGAACCAGGTCAGAATCAGCGTCATCACCAGATAAAACAGCGCGGCGACGAGGAAAGGCGTGGTGGTGAAATCGCGCTGGACGATGCCACGCGCGGTGCGCAGGATGTCGTTGAGCGCCAGCACGTAGATCAGCGAAGTGTCCTTGATCAGCGTAATGGTTTCATTGCTGACCGGCGGCAGCACGCGGCTGACCATCTGCGGCAGCACGACGCGCCGCATGGTCTGGAAATAGGTCATGCCCAGCGCCTTGCTGGCCTCGTATTGGCCGCGGTCGACGGACTTGATCCCGGCGCGGAAGATCTCCGCGAAGTACGCGGCGTAGTTGAGCGCGAAGGCCACCACTGCCGCGGGAAAATCAGGCAGCCGCACGCCGATGACCGGCACGAACGGCAGCGCGAAATAGATAAACAGCATCTGCAGCATCAGCGGCGTACCCCGCATCAGCCAGATATAGCCGTTGACCAGGCCGCTCAGCAGCGGCCATGACGAAATGCGTGCCAGTGCCAGCGCAAGCCCGAGCGGCACCGACAGGGCGAGCGTGATGGCGAATAGCGTCAGCGTGACTTTTGCACCCTGCGCCAGCGGCAGCAGAAGAGATAAGACGTAATCCATGCTCGCGCGTACAGAAGGAGATAAGGCCTCCGGGAAGCCCGGCGAAGGGGTCCGGAGTTGGCGTGCCCCTCGCCTGAAGCGCGAGGGGCCGAGGGGCATTCCGCCGGGTCTGGATTACTTGGTGATGTCGGCGCCAAACCACTGGGTAGCGATACGTGCCGCGGTGCCGTCCTGCTTCATCGACGCCAGGGTCTGGTCGAGCTTGCCGAGCAGTTCGGCGTCATCCTTGCGCACGCCGACGCCGTAGTCCTCGGTGCCGAAGTTTTCTTCCAGCACGCGGTATTCGCCGGCTCGCTTGCTGATCAGGTAGCGGCCCACCACTTCATCCACCACGATCGCGTCGAGGCGGCCCGCCGACAGGTCCATCAGCGCCGTCACGTTATCGCCGAAGGTCTTGAGTTCCTTCAGGCTCGCGGCAATCTGGCTTTCCTTCTTGATCGCATCCACCGCGCTGCTGCCGTCCTGCGCGCCGACGGTGCGGCCAGCCAGGTCAGCCTTGGCCTTCACCGGCGACTGGGCGCCGACGATGACGATCTGGTGGTTGGTCATGTAGGGCGCGGTAAAGCTGATGTTCTTCTTGCGCTCTTCGGTGATGGTCAGCCCGTTCCACAGCACGTCGACGCGCTTGCCGTTCAGCTCCGCCTCCTTGGCGCTCCAGTCGATCGGCTTGAACTCTACCGTCATGCCGAGACGGCGGCTGGCCTCCTTGGCCATGTCGATATCGAAGCCGACCAGCTCGTTGTTGGCATCGCGGAAACCCATCGGCGGGAAATTGTCGTCCAGGCCCACGATGATCCTGGCGGCGGTATCCGTGCCGGCAGCCGGCGCGGGTGCGGATTCTTTCTTGCCGCACGCTGCGAACAGCGCGACGGACGAGATCAGGAGCAATGCGGCGAACTTCTTCATAGGATTTCCAATACGGGAGAGCGCGCCCGGCTTCGCTTGCGCAGGCCGGCGGGGTTTCAGATTGTTGTTGGCAGCGCGATTATAGAGCGGTGCTGCCGGCCAGCATTGCGGACCGGCCGGCATTCGCGCCAATCTCGCCACACCCGCGGGCAAAAATTAATGCTAAGATTTGCCGACCGACTGGTCGGTTTATTTTAGAGGCTCCAGCCCGCACCGACTTCAGGGCCCGGAGTCCTCGATTCCATCCGGCAGGAGACAACCATGCCCCCGACGTCCACGCCCGCTGGCCAGCCGGTCAGCATCGACACCGGTCCCATCCTGCTGGCCTGGCAGGGGCCGGTCGCGATCATCACGCTCAACCGTCCCGACAAGCTCAACAGTTTCACCCGCGCCATGCACCAGGCGCTGCAGCAGGCGCTCGACCACGTCGAGGCCGGCGGCGCCCGGGCCCTGCTGCTGACCGGCGCGGGCCGCGGCTTCTGCGCCGGCCAGGACCTGGCCGACCTGGATTTCACGCCCGGGCAGATGACCGACCTGGGCGAGCTGATCGATACCTGGTTCAACCCGCTGATCCGCCGCCTGCAGGCCCTGCCGCTGCCGGTGGTGGCGGCAGTCAACGGCACCGCGGCCGGTGCCGGCGCCAACCTGGCGCTGGCCTGCGACATGGTGCTGGCGGCGCGCTCCGCCAGCTTTATCCAGGCCTTCATCAAGATCGGGCTGGTGCCGGATTCGGGCGGCACCTGGCTGCTGCCGCAGCGCATCGGCATGGCGCGCGCACTGGGCCTGGCCATGACCGGCGAGCGCCTGAGCGCCGAGGAGGCCGAAACCTGGGGCCTGGTCTGGCAAACCATGGACGATCCGCTGCTGCCGGAACAGGCGCTGGCGCTGGCCACGCACCTGGCCGCGCAGCCGACGCGCGCGCTGGCCGCGATCAAGCGCGCCATGTATGCCAGCGCCACGTCCACGCTCGACGCCCAACTCGACCTCGAACGGGACCTGCAGCGCGAGCTGGGCCAGTCCGCCGACTATGCCGAGGGGGTCAACGCCTTTCTCGCCAAGCGCGCCCCGCACTTCACCGGCAAGTAGATCGCGGGCCTGCGCCCGCATCCCCAGACAGGAGACCAGCTTGAAACAGGACCCCCAGGCCCTCGCGGAAGCCGCCGCGGCCGCCATGTATGAAGCCGACAGCTGCAGCCGCTGGCTGGGCATCACGGTCGAGGCGGTGCGACCTGGCTACGCCCGGCTGACCATGCCGGTGCGCAAGGAATTCCTCAACGGCCACGGCATCTGCCATGGCGGCCTGATGTTCACACTGGCCGATTCGACCTTCGCTTTTGCCTGCAACAGCCATAACATCAACACCGTGGCGGCCGGCTGCAGTATCGAGTTCCTGCGCCCCGTGCATGGCGGCGATGTGCTCACCGCCGAGGCCACCGAGCAGGTCCTGTCGGGCCGGCACGGCATCTACGATATCCGCGTGACCAATGCCGCGGGCCAGGTGGTGGCGATGTTCCGCGGCAAGTCCGCGCAGATCAAGGGACACGTGGTGCCGCCGCCCGACGCAACCGAAGGCGCCTGAGCCCGCCCCGGCAAGATACTGACGACAAACGCCCCCGTGCAGGAGACCCCATGAGCACGCGCCTGACCGATCTGCCCCTGGACCCGATCGAGACCGCCAGCCGCGCCGAGCTGCAGGCCTTGCAGCTGGAGCGCCTGAGATGGTCGCTCCACCACGCTTACGCCAATTCGCCGGTCTACCGGCGCAAGTTCGACGAGGCCGGCGTGCACCCGGACCAGCTGCAGTCGCTGGCCGATTTGGCACGCTTTCCGTTCACCAGCAAGCAGGACCTGCGCGACAACTACCCGTTCGGCATGTTCGCGGTGCCGCAGGACCGCGTGGCGCGCATTCATGCCTCCTCAGGCACCACCGGCAAGCCGACCGTGGTCGGCTACACGCTGCAGGACATCGACAACTGGGCCACGGTGATGGCGCGCTCGATCCGCGCCTCGGGCGCGCGGCGCGGCGACAAGGTGCATATCAGCTATGGCTACGGACTCTTCACCGGCGGGCTCGGCGCGCACTACGGGGTCGAGAAGGCCGGCCTGACCGCGATCCCGTTCGGCGGCGGACAGACCGAGCGGCAGGTGCAGCTGATCCAGGACTTCAAGCCGGAAGTGATCATGGTGACCCCGAGCTACATGCTGGCGATCGCCGACGAATTCGAGCGCCAGGGCATCGACCCGGCCAGCACCTCGCTGCGCGTGGGCATCTTCGGCGCCGAGCCGTGGACGCCGGAGATGCGGCTGGCGATCGAGAAGCGCATGGGCATTTCCGCGGTCGACATCTATGGCCTGTCGGAAGTGATGGGGCCCGGCGTCGCCAACGAATGCGCCGAGACCAAGGACGGCCCCACCATCTGGGAAGACCATTTCTACCCGGAGATCATCGACCCCGACACCGGCGCGGTGCTGCCCGACGGCGAGTTCGGCGAACTGGTGTTCACTTCGCTGACCAAGGAAGCGATGCCAGTGGTACGCTACCGCACGCGCGACCTGACCCGGCTGCTGCCGGGCACGGCACGCGCGGCATTTCGCCGCATGGAGAAGGTCACCGGCCGCACCGACGACATGATGATCGTGCGCGGCGTCAACGTGTTCCCGTCGCAGATCGAGGAACTGATCCTCAGGCACGTCGAGCTGGCGCCGCACTACCAGTGCGTGCTGGCCAGGGAGGGCCACCTCGATACGCTGACGGTGCGGGTCGAATGCGCGCACGGCAGCGACACGGCGCTGGCGCACCCGGCGCGCGAGCGGCTCGCGCACGAGATCAAGTCTTATATCGGCGTGACCGCGGGGATCGAGGTGCTGCCGGAGGGCGGGATCGAGCGGTCCGTGGGGAAGGCCAAGCGGATCGTGGATCAGCGCAAGCGCTGAACCTGCTAGCTGCGCGGCATCAGCACCCACATCCTGCCGCCCTGCTTCATCCGTCCAGCGGTCTCGCCGGCGGCATCGCCGGCGCCCCAGAAGAAGTCCGCACGCACGCCGCCCTTGATGGCGCTGCCGGTATCCTGCGCGAACATCAGGCGCTGGATCGGCTCGGTCGACAGCGGGCGCGTGGTCGACAGGAACACCGGCACGCCCAGCGGGATCGTGGCCGGATCGACCGCAATCGAGCGCTCCGCGGTCAGCGGCACGCCCAGCGCGCCCACCGGGCCGTCGTTGTTGGGCGGCAGCTCGCGGAAGAAGACAAAGCGCGGGTTGATGTTCAGCATCTCTTCGACCCGGCCGGGATTGGCGCGCGCCCAGGCCTTGATGCCCTGCATGGTGGCTTGCGCCGGAGTGATCTCGCCGCGGTCGAGCAGCCACTTGCCGAACGAGCGGAACGGCTGGTCGTTGGTGCCGCCGAAGCCCACCCGCATCATGCTGCCATCCGCCATGCGGATGCGGCCCGAACCCTGGATCTGCAGGAAGGCGGCCTCGACCGGGTCGTCGACCCAGACCAGTTCGTTGCCGCGCATGGCCGGGTTCTGCAACAGCTCGGCGCGCGCCGGCAGCGCGCGGTTGCCGAACTGGGCCGGCTTGCGGTACAGCGGCACCTGGAACTTGCCCTGGCGCGTGCGCGAGCCGTGCAGGATCGGCTCGTAGTAGCCGGTGATCAGGCCGCTGTCGGTGCCGTCGCCGTTGACCACGCGGTACGGCTGGAAGTTGCTTTCGAAGTACGCGCGCATGGCGTTGATGTCGCCGGCATTGACCATCATGCCGGCGGCGCAGGCGCGGCTCCATTCCGCGCGCTTCTTCAGCGCCTGGCAGCTTTGCTGCAGCGCCGGCCACGCGGCGCGCACATCATCCTGGGCCCAGCCGCCGATCTCGGCCCAGCTGGCTGCCTGCAGCCGGCCCTTCTGCGACGACGCCGTCGGCGGCGTGGTTCCGGACGGGGCGGTCTCGATGCGCGGCGGCGGGCCGCTCATGCAGCCGGCCAGCAGCACCGCGGCGCCTGCCAGCGCAAGCCAGCCGCGCAGGCGGCGCGCCGGCCGGGAAGAAAACTGGGGAGTCGGGAAAGCGTCCGCGTATGCCATCTTGCTATTGTTCAAGTTTTCGGGGGCGCCCTGCAACGCCGCATGGCGCAGGATTGCCCCTACAATGCCACCGTCATCTGTCAACCACCGCCTGCGCCCCCGCGGGCCGCGCTGCATCTGCCATGAGCAAGTTCTTCGAAGCCCATCCCATGCTGCTGTTCGCCCTGGAAGCCGGCGTGGCGCTGTTCCTGCTGATCTTTATCGTGGTCTGGACCATGGGCACGGCGAAAAAGCATCCGCGTCCCACCCGCGCGCCGTCGGAGCATCCGTCGCGCCAGCCGCCGGCGCACGGAGAACCGCAAGCGCCGCCGCAGGATCAGGACAGCGCACCGCGCCCGTAGGTTCCCGCCGCGCTCAGTGCAGCATGCGCGGCAGCACCAGCGCGAATTCGGGAATCGGCACCTCGAAGCGGTGGCCGTCCTCGGCCACGCAGAAGTATTCGCCCTTCATCGAGCCCACCGGGGTCGAGATCGTGGCCCAGCTGGTGTACTCGAAGTGCTCTCCCGGCTTGAGCAGCGGCTGGTGGCCGACCACCCCCAGCCCGGCGACTTCCTGCGTGCCGTTGTCGCTGTCGGTGATGATCCAGTGGCGCGAGATCAGCTGTGCCGCGACCTCGCCGGTATTGTGGATGGTGATGGTGTAGGCGAAGGCATGGCGCCCGCGCTCAGGGTCGGACTGGTCCGGCAGGTACTGGGTGCGCACCGACACGGAGAAGGCGTACTCGCTCATTTGGGCAGGGCCGGCGGCGGGGTCGGCCGGCAGGGAAATGGTAGCCGCATTGTGCGGGATGGGCGCTGGACGGGCAAGAGCGCGGGCCCGGCGCGGGTTGCGCTGGCCGGACGCGATCGCCCCGGGCGGGCGTAGAATAGCGGTCTTTCAACGCCGTACGGCCCGCCGCCAGCGGCGATAACAGCATTCCCCGCACTCCCCGCATTCACCGCGCGCCACCATGACCCAGCCCACCTTCCGCATCGCCCCTTCCATCCTGTCCGCCGACTTTGCCCGCCTGGGCGAGGAAGTGCGCCGCGTGACCGAGGCTGGCGCCGACTGGATCCATTTCGACGTGATGGACAACCATTACGTGCCCAACCTGACCGTGGGTCCGCTGGTGTGCGAAGCGATCCGCCCCCACGTGAGCGCCCCCATCGACGTGCACCTGATGGTGCGCCCGGTGGACCGGATCATCCCGGACTTTGCCAAGGCTGGCGCCAATATCATCACCTTCCACCCGGAGGCCAGCGAACACGTCGACCGCTCGCTCGCGCTGATCCGCGATCACGGCTGCCAGGCCGGCCTGGTGTTCAACCCGGCCACGCCGCTGCATCACCTGGACCACGTGATGGACCGCCTGGACGTGATCCTGCTGATGTCGGTCAACCCCGGCTTCGGCGGCCAGTCGTTCATCCCCGAGACCCTGAACAAGCTGCGCGCGGTACGCCAGCGCATCGACGCCTACACCGCGCGCACCGGCCGCACCATCCTGCTGGAAGTCGACGGCGGCGTGAAGGTCGACAACATCGCCGAGATCGCCCGGGCCGGCGCCGACACCTTCGTGGCGGGCTCGGCCGTGTTCGGCAAGCCCGATGCCGACGGCGGCTACCGCGGCATCATCTCGGCGCTGCGCGGCGAACTTGCCAAGGCCGGCCAATGAGCGCGGGCGCGGTGCTGCGCCGCGCCGACTGGCGCGGCATCGAAGGCGTGATTGTCGACCTGGACGGCACCATGGTCGACACCGCGGGCGACTTCCACGCGTCGATCAACGCCATGCTGCTGACGCTGGGCCGCCAGCATCCCAACCTGGGGCCGGTGGCGCCGATGTCCGAGCAGGAGATCGTCAGCTACGTCGGCAAGGGCTCGGAAAACCTGATCCGGCGCGTGCTCGATGCGCGCTTTGCGCCGCTGCACGCCAACGGCCTGTTTGCCGATGCCTACGCGCTCTACGACCGCGAGTACATCCGCATCAACGGCCAGTTCTCGCAGGTCTACCCGGGCGTGCGCGAAGGCCTGGCGGCGATGAAGGCGGCCGGGCTGCGGCTGGCCTGCGTGACCAACAAGCCCTACAGCTTCACCGAGCCGCTGCTGGCCAAGACCGGCCTGGCCCAGTACTTCGAGCTGGTCTATGGCGGCGATGCCTTCCCGCTGCGCAAGCCCGACCCGTTCCCGCTGCTGAAGGTGGCCGATGCCTTCGGGCTCGAGCCCTCGGCGATGGCGGCGCTCGGCGACTCCGAAAACGACGCCCAGGCGGCCCGCGCGGCGGGCATGGGCGTGCTGCTGGTGCCCTATGGCTACAACCACGGCAACCCTGTACAAGGCGTCGACGCCGATGGTATAGTCGACTCCATTGCCCATGCCGCAGCGCTCTTTGCCGCACACTGGGCCGGTCATCGATAGTCCGTCGATCCCGACCAAATCCTGAACTTCAATGTTTCTCAACCGCAAACGCATCTTTTCTGGCAGTGATCGGCAGGCCTGGCCCTGGCGTCGCTGGCGCGCCTCCCAACAGGCGTAAAGTGCGTTCGCGAGTCTGCTGACACGCCTTCGATCCGAAGGCGTCGCCATCACCGGCCCAGGCGACCAGCCATGCCGGGCATCATCACCCAAACCCGCCGAGCCAGCGTAGCCATATTTCTCTGCTACGTTTAGCTCAAGAACGCGCCGCACGCCCTCTTTCCGGCCGTGTGCAGCCTTGTCCGCAAGCTTGCCGCACCACGGTCCGCAACCGGGGCGGAATTCCCTTACGCTCCAGCCAACTCTGCCGACAAGCGGCACCGCGCTCAGCCATCGCCTGCAGCGCGGGCCGAACAAGAGGACCGACATGACCGAACTGGAATTCAAATCGCTGGCCGACCAGGGCTACAACCGCATCCCGCTGATCGCCGAGGCCTTTGCCGACCTGGAAACGCCGCTGTCGCTGTACCTGAAGCTGGCCCAGTCGCAGACCCGCGGCGTCAACACCTTCCTGCTGGAATCGGTGGTGGGCGGCGAGCGCTTCGGCCGCTATTCCTTCATCGGTCTGCATGCGCGCACGCTGCTGCGCGCCTATGGCAACCGCACCGAGGTGGTGACCGACGGCAAGGTGGTGGAGACCCACGAAGGCAATCCGCTCGACTTCATCGCCGCGTTCGAGCAGCGCTTCAAGGTGGCGCTGCGCCCTGGACTGCCCCGCTTCTGCGGCGGCCTGGCCGGCTACTTCGGCTACGACGCGGTGCGCTATATCGAGAAGAAGCTCGCCCACACCCAGAAGCCCGACGACCTGAACCTGCCCGACATCCAGCTGCTGCTGTGCGAAGAGCTGGCGGTGATCGACAACCTGTCGGGCAAGCTCTACCTGATCGTCTACGCCGACCCGACCACGCCCGAGGCCTATTCGCGCGCGCGCCAGCGCCTGCGCGAGCTGCGCATGAAGCTGCGCCAGCCGGTCGACGTGCCGGTGACCAGCCCGTCGGTGCAGACCGAGGTCTACCGCGAATTCGCCAAGGCCGACTACCTGGCGGCCGTGCACAAGGCCAAGGAGTACATCATGGCCGGCGACATGATGCAGGTGCAGATCGGCCAGCGCCTGGTCAAGCCCTACCGCGACGCGCCGCTGTCGCTGTACCGCGCGCTGCGCTCGCTGAATCCGTCGCCGTACATGTACTTCTATAACTTTGGCGATTTCCAGGTAGTCGGGGCCTCGCCGGAAATCCTGGTGCGCCAGGAAGAGCGCAAGGTCGGCACCAACGGGGAGACCCGCAGCGAACACATCGTCACCATCCGCCCGCTGGCCGGCACGCGCCCGCGCGGCAATACCCCGGACAAGGACGCGCAACTGGCGACCGAGCTGCTCAACGACCCGAAGGAGATCGCCGAGCACGTGATGCTGATCGACCTGGCGCGCAATGACATCGGCCGCATTGCCGAGACCGGTTCGGTCAAGGTCACCGACAAGATGGTGATCGAGAAATACTCGCACGTGCAGCATATCGTCAGCTCGGTCGAAGGCACCCTGCGCGAGGGCATGAGCAACCTCGACGTGCTGCGCGCGACCTTCCCGGCCGGCACGCTGTCGGGCGCGCCCAAGGTCCATGCGATGGAGATCATCGACGAGCTCGAGCCGCGCAAGCGCGGCATCTATGGCGGCGCGGTGGGCTACCTGTCGTTCGGCGGCGAGATGGACCTGGCCATCGCCATCCGCACCGGCATCGTCAAGGACGGCAACCTCTATGTGCAGGCCGCCGCCGGCATCGTCGCCGACTCGGACCCCGAAGCCGAATGGAGGGAAACCGAGGCCAAGGCGCGCGCCGTGATCCGCGCCGCCGAGCAGGTCCAGGATGGCCTGGACTCCGACATCTGAGAGAACAGGAGACAGACGCCATGCTGCTGATGATCGACAACTACGATTCGTTCACCTACAACCTGGTCCAGTACTTCGGCGAACTGGGCGTGGACGTGCGCACCTATCGCAACGACGAAATCACCATCGAGGAAATCGAGGCGCTGAAGCCGGACCATATCTGCGTGTCGCCCGGCCCGTGCAGCCCGAAGGAAGCCGGCATCTCGGTGGCCGCGCTGCAGCACTTCGCCGGCAAGATCCCGATGCTGGGCGTGTGCCTTGGCCACCAGGCCATCGGCGAAGCGTTCGGCGGCAAGGTGATCCGTGCCAAGCAGGTGATGCACGGCAAGGTCAGCACCATCGAGACCACGCAGCAAGGCGTGTTCAGCGGGCTGCCCAAGCACTTCGACGTGACGCGCTATCATTCTCTGGCGATCGAGCGCGAGACCCTGCCCGATTGCCTGGAAATCACCGCCTGGACCCCGGACGGCGAGATCATGGGCGTGCGGCACAAGACGCTCGCCGTCGAAGGCGTGCAGTTCCATCCCGAGTCGATCCTGTCCGAGCACGGCCATGCGATGCTGGCCAACTTCGTCAAGGCGCCGCGATGAGGCTGCTCGATTCCGCGCCTGCCAGCCCCCAACACGCCATCCAGACTGTCAACGAGAACGCCATGATCACGCCGCAAGAAGCCCTGACGCGCTGCATCGAACACCGCGAAATCTTCCATGACGAAATGCTGCACCTGATGCGGCAGATCATGCAGGCGCAGATCTCGCCGGTGATGGCCGCTGCGATCCTGACCGGGCTGCGCGTCAAGAAGGAAACCATCGGCGAGATCTCCGCCGCCGCGCAGGTGATGCGCGAGTTCGCCAACAAGGTCGCGGTGAAGGATCGGCAGAACTTCGTCGATATCGTCGGCACCGGCGGCGACGGCTCGCACACCTTCAATATCTCGACCGCGTCGATGTTCGTCGCCGCCGCCGCGGGGGCGAAGATCGCCAAGCACGGCAACCGCGGCGTCAGCTCCAAGTCGGGCAGCGCCGACGTGCTGGAGGCGCTCGGCGTCAACATCATGCTGACGCCCGAGCAGGTCGGCCAGTGCATCGAAGAGACCGGCATCGGCTTCATGTTCGCACCCACGCACCACCCGGCAATGAAGAACGTCGCGCCGATCCGCAAGGAAATGGGCGTGCGCACCATCTTCAATATCCTGGGGCCGCTGACCAACCCGGCCGATGCGCCCAACATCCTGATGGGCGTGTTCCACCCCGACCTGGTCGGCATCCAGGTGCGGGTGATGCAGCGCCTGGGCGCGCAGCACGCCATCGTGGTCTACGGCAAGGACGGCATGGACGAGGTCTCGCTCGGCGCCGCGACGCTGGTGGGCGAACTGAAGGACGGCGAGGTGCGCGAGTACGAGATCCACCCCGAGGACTTCGGCCTGTCGATGATCTCCAACCGCGGCCTGAAGGTGGCCGATGCCGCCGAATCAAAGGCCATGCTGCTCGAGGCGCTGTCCAACGCGCCCGGCACGCCGCGCGAGATCGTGACGCTGAACGCGGGCACCGCGCTGTACGCCGCCAACGTGGCCGATTCGGTCGAAGACGGCATCCGCCGGGCGCGCGAAGCCATCGCCAGCGGCGCGGCCCGGCAGAAGCTCGACGCCTTCGTGCGGGCCACGCAGCAGTTCAAGTAAGAGACGCCGATATGTCCGACATCCTCCAGAAAATCCTGGCTGTAAAGGCCGACGAAGTCGCCGCCGCGCGCAAGCGGCGCGACCTGCCCAGCCTGCGCGCCGAGGCCGAAAGCCTGCGCACCGAGGCCGGCTTCGCCCCGCGCGGCTTCGAGCGCGCGCTGCGCGACAAGATCGCCGGCGGCCACGCCGGCGTGATCGCCGAGATCAAGAAGGCGTCGCCGTCGAAGGGCGTGCTGCGCGAGCAGTTCCTGCCCGAGGCCATCGCCGAGAGCTATGCCGCCCACGGCGCAGCCTGCCTGTCGGTGCTGACCGACGAGCATTTCTTCCAGGGCCACGCCGACTACCTGAAGCGCGCCCGCGGCGCCTGCCCATTGCCTGCTCTGCGCAAGGACTTCATGGTCGACTTGTACCAGGTCTATGAAGCGCGCAGTTGGGGCGCCGACTGCATTCTGCTGATCGTCGCGGCGCTGGATCCGGGACTGATGGCCGAGCTGGAAGCCTGCGCGCACGAGCTCGGCATGGACGTGCTGGTGGAAGTCCATGGCGGCGACGAACTCGACGTGGCGCTGCGGCTGAACACGCGGCTGCTGGGCGTGAACAACCGCAACCTGCGCACGTTCGAGGTGTCGCTGGACAACACCCTCGAACTGCTGCCGCGCATGCCGGCCGACAAGCTGGTGGTGACCGAGTCCGGCATCCTCGGCCCCGCGGACGTGCAGCGCATGCGCGAGGCCGATGTACACGCGTTCCTGGTGGGCGAGGCGTTCATGCGGGCGAAGGATCCGGGGGTGGAGTTGGCGCGGTTGTTTGGTTGATTCCTCCCGCCATGCCCCAGGAAATCGAACTCAAACTCGCCGTCCCCGACGCCGCCCTGGCCCCGCTGGCCGCCTGGCTCGACGCCAACGGCCAGCCGCAAGGCGAAGCCACGCTGCTCAACGTCTACCTCGACACGCCCCGGCGCGACCTGGCGCAGGCGCGCGCCGCGCTGCGCCTGCGCCGCAAGGGCGCGCAGTGGCTGCAGACGCTGAAGACCGCTGGCAGCAGCCAGGGCGGCCTGGCCACGCGGCATGAGTGGGAGACCGCCATCGCCGGCGACGCCATCGAGCTGCAGGCCTTTCCCGCCGAGGCGCAAGCCGTGCTGGCGCCGATGATCGGCAGCCTGGCGCCGGTGTTCCGCACCGACTTCATCCGCCGCAGCTGGATCGTCACGCAGGACGGCGCGCGCATCGAAGCCGCGCTAGACATCGGCACCATCACCGCGCCGGCCAGTACCGCGCAGGAGCGCATCCAGGAACTCGAGCTGGAATGGCTCGATGGCGATGCCGCGCACGCCGCCGATGCGCTGCGCGCCTTCGCCGCGCGGCTTGCCGCCGTGGCGGCACTGGCGCCCTCGGACCTGAGCAAGGCGGCGCGCGGCTACCGCCTGGCCGGGATCGCCGAGGGCAAGGCGTCATAATCGCGGTTTTCCCGCCGCGCATTTCCCGCATGCAAGCCGATCTCTTTGCCGCCGAAGCGCCCCGCGCTCCCGGCGAACCCCCTCCCGCCGCCAGCCTGCAAGCGCAGGCCGATGCCTTGCCCGCCGCCTGGCGCGCCTTGCTCGAGCCTTGCATCGCCGTGCCGGCGTGGCGGGAGCTGGCCGCCTTCGTCGACGGCGAACGCGCCGCCGGCAAGCCGGTGTTCCCGCATCATGTCTTCCACGCGCTGCACCTGACGCCGCCCGAAGCGGTCAAGGTGGTGATCCTGGGTCAGGACCCGTACCACGGCACCGGCACGGTCGGCGGCGTCGAGCTGCCGCAGGCGCACGGGCTCGCCTTCTCGGTGCCGGCAGGCGTCAAGGTACCGCCCAGCCTGCGCAACATCTTCAAGGAAATCGCCGCGGAATTCGGCGCCGACGGCAACTGCCCGCCGTGCACCTCCGGCAACCTGGAAGGCTGGGCGCGCCAGGGCGTGCTGCTGCTCAATACCGTGCTGACGGTCGAGCAGGGCCAGGCCGCCAGCCATGCGCGACGCGGCTGGGAAGCCGTCACCGATTGCCTGATCCAGCACCTCGCTGCCAGCCAGCCCAACCTGGTGTTCATGCTCTGGGGCAGCCATGCGCAGGCCAAGAAGCCGCTGCTGGGCGCAGGCCACTGCGTGCTGGAAGCGCCGCACCCGTCGCCGTTGTCGGCGCACCGGGGCTTCCTCGGCTGCGGCCACTTTCGCGAAGCCAACCGCTGGCTGGAAACGCACGGGCGCACGGCGATCGACTGGACCGCCGCCTAGCAAGCTGAACCGCTAGACCGTGGGCCGGAACTCGAAGCCGGCAAACTCCCCTTCCCCGCGCCCGACTTCGACGAAGCTCACCTGCGCCGCCGGCGGGCCGGTTTCCATCCACGCCTGCAGCGCTTCCAGCTGTTTGACCGTACCGTGCGCCATCACCTCCACGGTGCCGTCGGCGCGGTTGCGTACCCAGCCGCCCAGTCCTAGTTCATCCGCCGCGTCGGCACAGGCGGCGCGATAGCCCACGCCCTGCACGCGCCCGTGCGCGACCAGGCGCCAGGTTGCCTTGTTCATGGTGTGTTCCCAGTGAGCGCACGCGACGCGCGCGCGTTGTGTCATCGACACCAAGTAAACTAGACCGCCATGCCGGGCGTTACCAGTGGATGCGCGCCGCCCGGCGTGATCAGCATGAAGCCGGCGGCATGCGGGCTTTGCCATTGTCCGCCGGGGCCGCGAAGCCGGGGCAGGCCACAAGCCTTCGCCCTGCAAGCTCGACACAGCCCAACAAAGCCGGACAAGCGCCCATGATGCCACCCGCCAACCGCAACGCGGCCCAGCCCGCCCCTGGCTTCGACAGCCAGCTGCTGCGCGCCCCGCCCAACCGCTTCGACCTGGCGCTGCTGCCCATCATCCTGGCCGTGATCGTGATGATCGCGTTCGCCGCGCAGCAGATGAATGTCCCGTTCCGGCCCGACCGGCCGCTCGCGGTGCACCTGGACGTGGCCTACCTGCCCTACTACCTGATGCGCACCAGCATCCGCATGCTGGCCGCGCTGGCGGCGTCGCTGCTGTTCTCGCTGGCCTTTGCCGCGCTGGCGTCCAAGAGCCGCACCGCTGAAAAGGTGCTGGTGCCGGCGCTGGACATCCTGCAGTCGATCCCGGTGCTGGGCTTCCTGTCGATCACCGTGACCGGCTTCATCGCCCTGTTCCCTGGCAACCTGGCGGGGGTGGAGTGCGCGGCGATCTTTGCCATCTTCACGTCGCAGGCCTGGAACATGGCCTTCAGCCTGTACCAGTCGTTCCGCACCATCCCGGGCGATCTGCTCGAGGCCGCGGCCATGTTCCGGCTGTCCGCCTGGCAGCGCTTCTGGCGGCTGGAAGTGCCATACGCCATGCCGGGGCTGCTGTGGAACATGATGATGTCGATGTCGGGCGGCTGGTTCTTCGTGGTCGCGTCCGAGGCGATCTCGGTATCGGGCCACGATATCCGGTTGCCCGGCATCGGCTCCTATATCGCGCTGGCGATCCAGCTGCAGGACCTGGCCGCGATCGGCTGGGCCATCGTGGCGATGCTGGTAGGCATCCTGCTGTACGACCAGTTGCTGTTCCGCCCGCTGGTGGCCTGGGCCGACCGCTTCCGCTTCGAGACCCTGGCGCAGGACAAGCTGCCGCAGTCGTGGCTGCTGGACCTGCTGCGCCGCTCGGCGTGGGTGGGCGCGCTGCTGGCGCAGGCCGCCGCGCTGGCAGCGCGCACGCTGGCGTGGGGCGCGCGCACGCGCACGCCGGCACCGGCCCGCGCGCTCGATCCGCGCCGCGCGCTATGGCTGGGCCGGGCGCGCGACGCCGTGATCGTACTGGTGGCGCTGGCCGCGCTGCTGCGCGTCGGCTATTTCGTCCACAGCGAGGTGGGCTGGGCCGAAGTGGTCCATGTGCTGTGGCTGGGCACGCTGACCATGCTGCGGGTGATTGTGCTGATTGCGCTGGCGGCGCTGGTGTGGGTGCCGATCGGCATCCGCATCGGCCTGAATCCCGAGCTGGCCCGCATCGCCCAGCCCGTGGCGCAGTTCCTGGCGGCGTTCCCGGCCAACCTGATGTTTCCGCTGGCGGTGATGCTGATCGCGCGCTTCGGGCTGAATCCGGAGATCTGGCTGAGCCCGCTGCTGATCTTCGGCACCCAGTGGTACATCCTGTTCAACGTGATCGCGGGGGCGTCGGGCATCCCCACCGAGCTGAAGCTTGCCGCGCGCAACTTCGGCCTGCGCGGCTGGCTGCTGTGTAAGCGCTTCCTGATTCCGGCGGTGTTCCCCAGCCTGCTGACGGGGCTGGTCACGGCCGCGGGCGGCTCGTGGAACGCCAGCATCGTGTCCGAATACGTGACCTGGGGCGACCGCACCATCGTCGCTACCGGGCTCGGCAGCTATATCGCCGAGACCACCGCGCGCGGCGATTTCCCGCGCATTGCGCTGGGCATTGGCGTGATGGCGCTGTTCGTGGTGGGCTTCAACCGGCTGTTGTGGAACCGCCTGTACCAACTCGCGCAGGAGCGCACACGCCTGTAAGGCAACGATGGCAGAGAACATTGCACCCTCCACCGCCGCGGCGGTGATCGAACTGCGCGGCGTCGGCAAGATCTTCCGCACCGCCAGCCAGAGCGACCGCGCCGTGCTCGAAGGCGTGGACCTGACGCTGCGCGAGGGCGAGATCGTCGCCATGCTGGGCAAGTCCGGCTCGGGCAAGTCCACGCTGCTGCGCATCATGGCGGGGCTGGTCGGCGCCGACCGCGGCGAGGTGCGTTTTCGCGGCCAGCGCCTGGCCGGTACCGCTGAGGGCATCGCCATGGTGTTCCAGTCGTTCGCGCTGTTCCCGTGGCTGACGGTGCAGCAGAACGTCGAGCTCGGGCTGGAGGCGCAGGGCGTGCCCAGGGCCGAGCGCGAGCGCCGCGCCGAGGCCGCGATCGACATGATCGGCCTGGCTGGCTTCAACAGCGCGCTGCCGCGCGAGCTGTCGGGCGGCATGCGCCAGCGCGTGGGGATTGCGCGCGCGCTGGTAACCGAGCCCGACCTGCTGCTGATGGACGAAGCCTTCTCGGCGCTGGACGTGCTGACCGGCGAGACCCTGCGCGACGAGATGCTGGCGCTGTGGCAAAGCGGGCGCGCCAACATCAAGAGCATCCTGATCGTTTCGCACAATATCGAGGAAGCGGTGATGATGGCCGACCGCATCGTGATCCTGTCGAGCGACCCCGGCCGCATCCGCGCCGAAGTGCCGGTGGCGCTGCCGCGCCCGCGCAACCGCGACAGCGCGCAGGTGCGCGCGCTGGTCGATCAGATCTACGCACTGATGACGGCCCCGGCGGTCGAAGCGCGCGTGCCGGCGCCGGCGCGCGAGATCGGCTACCGGCTGCCGGACGCCGACATCAGCCAGATGGAAGCCATCCTCGACCTGCTGTGCGAGGCGCCCTTCCACTGCCGCGCCGACCTGCCCCACCTGGCCGACGAGGCCGGCCTGACCGACGACGAACTGCTGCCGGCCTGCGAGGCGCTGCAACTGGTGCAGCTGGTGTCGATCGAGGCCGGCGACATCACCGCCACCGACGCCGGCCGCGCCTACTACGCCGCCGGGCCGCAGCAGCGCAAAGCCATCTTCGGCCGGCAACTCCTCGCCAACGTCGCGCTGGCCGCGCATGTGCGGCGCGAGCTGGTGGCGAGCGAAAGCGGCGAGATCGGCGAGGAACAGGTGCTCGAAGAACTGGAGCAGTTCCTGAAGCCGGAGGAGGCCGAACGCGTGCTGAGCGTGGCGATCGGTTGGGGGCGGTATGGGGAGATTTTTGAGTACAGCTATAACAGCGGGGTGCTGACGTTGCCGGAGGATGAGGGGGCGGGGCACGGCGCTTAATCTTGCTGCTGGTTTGCTCCCCTCTCCCGCAAGCGGGAGAGGGGAGAAAACAATCGGCTGCGGATCCCTATGACCGCGCCCGCATCGCCCTGCCAATCGCCCCCGTGCGCAGCGCAATCTTGGCCGCATCCTCGCGCAGCGCGCGCAGCCGGCGCTCCAGCACCGCATTGGCAGGACGGCCAGTGGAGCTTGACGTCGCCCCCACCTGTTCGCTCGACTCGCCTGCCGCGGCGGCCTGCACCAGCGTATCGGTGCGGCGCTTGTCGGCGGAATCGGCCAGGCGCGCGCGGCGTTCCGCGGCGGCGTCTTCGGCGGCCTCGGCCGCATCGGGCGTGACGGTTTCTACCGCCGGTTCAGGCGCCGCCTCGGCTGCAACCGCCAGCGCCTCGCCCCCGGCTCCCGCAGGCACCGCGTCCTTGCGTTCCACCGGCGCCTCCATCGCGCTGCGGATAAAGCCGGCGCCGCGGCCGCCGCCGCGCTCGTCGGCGTGCAGGCGCTCGCTGGCCACCTGCAGGCTGTGGCTGGCGGCCTCGGTGGCCTGCTCGATCGCGGCCTCGGCGGCGGGGATATCGAGTTCCTCGTAGTGCTGGCGCACCTGGATGCGCGCCGCGGCCACATGCGCGGCCACGAGGTAGTTCTGCACGATGAAGCGGTTCAGGTTGTCGACCGCGCGATGCCGGCTTTTGGGCTCGTCCAGCATGCGCTGGAACGACGAGATCAGCGCCGACAGGTTGTCCATGAACTGCTTGCGCTGCACGCGGTAGGCGAAGTCATCCTTGGCCCGGCGCAGCAGCAGGTCACGCGTGGCGGCGATATAGCGGCGGTTGGCCTGTAGCACGTTTTCCACCAGCTTGGGGATGGCGCGGTATTCCCAGCTCGGCAGCACGAAGCTGAACAGCGATGCGATGATGCCGCCGATGACCGTGTCCACCAGCCGCTCGCCCGCCACGGTGGGACTGTTCGGCATCAGCAGGTGGATCTGGATCAGCACCTGGATGCACGCGGCAATCGCGGTATATCGGTACTTGATGGTGACGAACGCCGCGCTGGCCACCAGCGACAGGAACAGCACGCCCAGCAGGATCAGCGGCTGGTGCACCACCTTCAGGATCGCGACCGAGACCACGCAGCCGATCAGCGTGCCGATCACGCGGTCGTTGTAGCGCTGCTTGGTCATGCTGAAGTTGGGCTTCAGGATCACGATGATGGTCAGCAGGATCCAGTAGCTGTGCGACACGTAAGGCAGGCGCTCGGCGATCCACAGCCCCAGCGCCACCGCCATCGACACCCGCAGCGCAAAGCGGAACGCCGGCGAGCGCCACTTCAGGTTGTCGCGCAGCACGCTCAGCTCGTATTTCTGGCGCGTCAGGAACGGCGTCATGTCGGAGCCGGGCAGCACCTTGGCCGGTTCCACCGGCGTGCGCGAGGCCTCGTGCAGCTGGCCGATCAGCGTGATCGCGCCGCGCATCATGTCGAGCGTCTCGACCAGCGCAGTCATCGCCGCCGGGTTGATGTGGTGGTGCCGCAGCTGCGCGATTTCCGCCTCGACCGCGCGCAGGCCCTGGCGGTATTCCACCGTGGCGTACGAGCCGCGCCCGCGCGTGACCTCGTAGGCGATCTCTTCCACGTCCTTGCACATCTGCATCACCAGCCCGCGCAGGTGGTCCAGCACCGGCGTGCCGGCGAAGGTCTGGCGCAGCATCGGATAGTCGGTGTTGGTCGACAGGATGTACTCGTACAGGTCGAGCATGCGCAGGTGCACCTGCACCAGCAGCCCGTCGTGCGGGGTGCGGTTGCCGCGCAGCACCAGGTCGCGCGCGGCCTGCTGGCGCTCGGCGACCACGATCTGCTGGCGCACCAGCTGGTTGAACTGGGCCTCGAAGTCATTGCCGGCGTCGTAGAAACCGGCCTTGATCTCGAGATAGCCGGCCAGCTCGTACAGCGATTCGGCCAGCACCTGCTGCCGGGTACGGCGCTCGGTGACCCAGCTCACCAGCATCGCGTAACCGAGATAGGCCACCGCGCCGACGCTGAACAGCGCCGCATGCTCCAGCGCGCGCCGCACCAGGAAGTCTTCGTTGATGGTGAGCGTCATCACGAACAGCGCGGCGAACTGCAGCGGCAGCGTCTTGTTGCCGTACACCGTCATCATGCCGGCCATGAACGTCACCAGCACCAGCAGGAACGGCATCACGCGCGGGAATGGCGTGGCCAGCGCCACCACCAGCGTGACCACGCTGCACAGCAGCACGCTGGCCAGCATCTCGTTGAACTTGTGGCTCAGCGGGCTGGGCAGGTCCATCAGGCTGGTGCACAGCGCGCCCATCGACACCACCATCGCGGTGGGCAGGTCGCTGAAGTGCAGCGCGATCAGCGTCGCGCCGATCACGCCCGTGGCCGAGCGCAGCCCCCGGTACACATAGTGCGAATACAGGAAGGTGCGGGGATCGTGCGCGTATTGCATGCAGCGGAGTCGGTGGACTGCGGTGGCGTGGTCTGGTGTCGCGGCGAAAGAAGACTAGCTCACTGGCCCAGCCAGCGCGAGCGCGCCGCATGCCGCCCGCCCTCCGCCTTGAGCTTGAACTGCGCCGCCGGCTCGCGCGCCAGCGTCACCGGCAGCGCCTGCAGCTCGTCACGGCGGAACGCGTGCAGCTCGATGCGGTCGCCGGGGCGGTAGCGCGCCAGCAGCTTGTCGAGCTGGCCCGGCGCCACGCGCACGCCGTCGACGGCGGCCAGCAGGTCGCCGGCGGACAGGCCCGCGGCCTGCGCGGCGCCGCCGTCGAGCACCTGGGTCACGCGCACCCAGCCGTCCTCGGTCTTGACCTTGATCCCCAGCGCGGCGGTGCGCGCCGGCTTCTGCGACTCGGCCTTGATGCCGAACGCCTTGAACAGCGGCGGCAGCGGCAACTCGCCGGTGCCTTCGGTCAGCGCGCGCAGCAGCGGCCCCAGGCGCAGGCCCGTGACTTCATCGAACAGCGCATAAACCTCGGCCTCGGTCACGCCGCGCTGCACCGCGTCGGGCGCATAGAAGTCGCGGCCGTAGCCGCGCCACAGCGCGCGCATGACATCGTCGAGCGAGCGCCGGCCGCGGGTCTTGTCGCGGATGGTCAGGTCCAGGGCCAGCGCCACCAGCGCGCCCTTGGTGTAATAGCTGACGATGGCGTTGGGCGCGTTCTCGTCCTGGCGGTAGTACTTGGTCCAGGCGTCGAACGAGCTTTCGGCCACGCTCTGCTTGGTGCGGCCGTTGCCGCGCAGCACGCCGTTCCAGGTCTTGGCCAGCATCTCGACATACTGCGCCTCGGTGACGCAGCCCGAGCGCACCAGCACCAGGTCGTCGTAGTAGCTGGTGAAGCCCTCGAACAGCCACAGCAGCGGGGTGTAGGTTTCCTGCGCCAGCCGGTACGGCACGAACGCGGCCGGCTTGATGCGCTTGACGTTCCAGGTGTGAAAATACTCGTGGCTGCACAGCCCGAGGAAGGTGCGGTAGCCCTCGCTGGTTTCACTGTTGCCACGCACCGGCAGGTCGTTGCGCGAGCAGATCAGCGCGGTGCTGGCGCGATGCTCCAGGCCGCCGTAGCCGTCGCTGGTAATCATCGTCATGAACACGTAGCGCCGGTTGCTGTCGAGGAACGGCGCCTGCGCCGTGCGCGGCTCGAACAGCCGGATCTGGGTCTCGCAGATACGCTTCAGGTCGCGGCACACGCGCTCCAGGTCCAGCTGCGGCACGCGGCCGGTAAAGACCACGTCGTGCTGCGCGCCGCAGGCGCGGAAGCTGGCCAGCTGGAAGGTGCCCATCTCGACCGGGTGGTCGACCAGCTCGTCGTAGTCGGACACCTGGTAGCGCCCAAAGCCGTAGCGCTTCGCTCCGTCGCGGCCGGGCGCCTCGCGCATGGCAGTGGCCACGCGCCAGTCGCGGTAGGCCTCGCCCGCGGGGGCATGGATGTCGACCGTGCATGGGCGCTCGGCCTGCCCTTCCACGCACAGGAACACCGAACTGCCGTTGAAGAAGCCATGGGTGGTGTCCAGGTGCGCGGCGCGCACCGACAGGTCCCAGGCGTAGACCTCGTAGCTGAGCGTCAGCGGGCCGTCGGCCAGGGTGACCGGCGCGGCCTGCCAGCGCTGCTTGTCCAGCTTGGTCAGCGCGATCTCGCGCCCGCCCGCGTCGGCGCGGATGCGCACGATATTGCGCGCGAAATCCCGGATCATGTAGCTGCCGGGAATCCACGCCGGCAGCGAGAAACACTGCCCGGCCGGATCGGGCTCGCTCACGGTGACGGTAACGGCAAACAGGTGCGCTTCAGGATGAAGCGGGGCGATGGCGTAGCGGATCGGCGTCATGGGCAGGATTGTAACGTCGGCGCCTGCATGCAGGCGCCGGCGCGGGAAGGCGAGCTGGCGCTGCGCTCAGCCGCGATTCACATCCACCACCACGCGCCCGCGCATGCCGCCTTCCATGATCTTGCGCCCGGCCTCGATGGCCTCGCCCAGGCCGATCTCGCGCGTCAGCGCATTGAGCCGGTCCGGCTCCAGGTCGCTGGCCAGGCGCTGCCAGGCCTGTTCGCGCAGCGCCATCGCCGCCATCACGCTGTCGATGCCGTGCAGCGTGATGCCGCGCAGGATGAAGGGCGCCACCGAACCCGGGAAGTCCAGCCCCTGCGCCAGCCCGCAGGCGGTCACCACGCCGCCGTAGCGCACCTGCGCGCAGGCGTTGACCAGCGTGTGCGAGCCCACCGAATCGACCACCGCGGCCCAGCGCTCCTTCTGCAGCGGCTTGCCGGGTGCGCCCAGCTCGGCGCGGTCGATCACGTCGTCGGCGCCCAGCGCCTTGAGGAAATCCGCCTCGCGCGTCTTGCCGGTCGAAGCCACCACCTTGTAGCCAAGCTTGCTCAGCAGGGCGATTGCCACCGAACCGACCCCGCCTGAAGCCCCGGTCACCAGCACCTCGCCGTCGCCCGGGCGCACCGGGCCGTTGACACCGCCGCGCTCCAGCGCCAGCACCGACAGCATCGCGGTATAGCCCGCGGTGCCGATCGCCATGGCCTGGCGCGTGGTGAAGGCGGCGGGCAGCGGCACCAGCCAGTCGCCCTTCAGGCGCGCGCGCTGCGCCAGGCAGCCCCAGTGGGTCTCGCCCACGCCGTAGCCGTTCAGCACCACCTTGTCGCCGGCTTTCCAGCGCGGATGGGCGGATTCGAGCACCGTGCCGGCGCCGTCGATGCCCGCCACCATCGGCCACTTGCGCACCACCGGCGCGCGGCCCGTGATGGCCAGGCCGTCCTTGAAATTGATGGTGGAGTAATCGACGGCAACCAGCACGTCGCCATCGGCGGGCAACTGGGCCTCGTCGAGGGTGGCGAGGTTGGCCTGGGTGGCGCCGTCGGCCTGGGTCAGCAGCAATGCCTGGAAGGTCATGGTGTCTCCTTGGTCGCCTGGCGGCGATCGCATGCAACGATTGGGAAAGGCAGAAAGCACAACGGCCGGACAGGTCCGGCCGTCGCTTGAGCCGGGACAGGTCCGGCGCGCGCTTATTTCTTGATGCTGGCGAGCTTGCGCTCCAGCGTGGCGACGTCCGCCGCGCCGGGGATGCGGGTGCCGTCGGTGAAGAACACCGCCGGGGTGCCGGTCACGTTCATGCTGTGGCCCAGCGCCAGGTTTTCTTCCACCGGGGTCTTGCAGCTGCCCTTGCCGGTCAGCGCCACCTGCTTGAGCATCCAGTCGCGCCAGGCCTTGGTGCGGTCGGCCGCGCACCAGACCTGTTTGGACTTGGTTTCCGAGTCCGGCGACAGCACCGGGTACAGGAAGGTGTACACAGTGATGTTGTCCATCTGCTGGAAGGTCTGCTCGATGCGCTTGCAGTAGCCGCAATTGGGATCGGAGAACACCGCCACCTGGCGGCTGCCGTCGCCCTTGGTCCACTTGATCGCGCGCGCCAGCGGCAGGTCCGACCACTTGATGCGGTTGATCTCCGCCAGCCGCTCCTCGGTCAGGTTGGTGCCGGTGCGGGTATCGATCATCTCGCCGTTCAGGATGTAGCGGCCGGTGGCGTCCGTGTACACCACCTGGCCGCCGATATTGGCTTCGAACAGGCCGGGCACCGGGGTCTTGCCGACGCTCTTCACTTCGGCGCGGCCGCCCAACATCTTCTGCAGCGACTCCTTGATGCGGTCGGTGCCGGGCTCGCCCGCCGCCATGGCGTGCAACGCGAAGCCGGCCGCAGCCAGTCCGCCGGCGATGGCGGTGATGGTGGCGTAGACGGCAGGACGGCGGCGCAGGGATGGGAACATGTGGACTCCAGGAATTCGGTAAGGGGGCGTATGGGGGCGCGGGGCGTACGGTGTGCGTGCGGACCTAGCCGAGCGCGCGCCCGATCAGCATGCGCTTGAGCAGCGACTGGCCGCCGACCGCGCGCATGCCGGTATTGCGCACCACCCGCGCCACGCTGCCCGGCAGCGAGAACAACCGGTGCAGCCCGTCGGTGGCGGCGGTCAGCGACAACAGGTCGGTGGCGCGCGCGCGCTCGTAGCGGCGCAGCAGGCGCAGGTCGCCCTCGCTGCGGAAAGGTTCTTTGTCGGCCATTACGCGGCCAAGTTCCGCGACGTCGCGCAGGCCCAGGTTCATGCCCTGGCCGGCCAGCGGATGCACCACGTGGGCGGCGTCGCCCACCAGGGCCACGTGCGGCTGCACGAACTGGTCGGCACGCTGCAGCACCAGCGGGAAGCCCTGCGCGGGAGTTACGCAACGCAGCGTACCGAACTGCGCGCCGACCGCGCCGCTGGCGCCCTGCATCACGGTGGCGGCGAGCGCCTCGGGCGACAGCGCCAGCAGATCGCGCGCGTGGGCCTCGTCGGCGGACCAGACCATCGACACATGGTTGCCCGGCAGCGGCAGCAACGCCAGCACTTCGCCGTTGGCGGGTTCCTCGTCGGCCATCAGCTTTTCCGGCGCGCCCAGGAACCACTGCCATGCGGTTTCATGGTGCGGCCGCTCGCAGGCAAAGTTGGCGACCACGCCAAGCTGGCGGTACTTGCGCGTGCTGACGCCGATATGGCATTGCTGGCGCAGCCACGAGCGCGCACCGTCGGCGCCGATCGCCAGCGCGGTGCGCACCTTGCTGCCGTTCTCCAGCGTGAGCGTAATGCCGTCAGGGTCGCGCTCGCACACACCGGCGGTGCCGTCGTGCCACGTCACCTGGTGCTGGAAGCCGAGCGCGGTGTCGAGCGCGCGCTCGACCAGGCGCGACTCGATGATCCACGCCAGCTGCGGCACCGCCGCGGCATACGCGGAAAAATGCAGGTCGCCGTCGAAGCTGGGCGTGGTCTCGGCGGCGCTGACGTCGCCGAATACGCGCATGTCGCGAACCGGCTGGATCCGCGCCGGGTCCAGCGCCTCCCACACGCGCATGCGTTCCAGCAGCGCCTGCGAGCTGGCGGAGAAGGCGTAGATGCGGCTGTCCCAGTCGTCCGGCCCGGCGCTGGCCGTGGCGCGCGCCGGCTTCGGCGCGATCAGCGCGACGTCCATGCCCTGCTGGGCCAGCAGCAGGGCGCAGGACTTGCCGACGATGCCGCCACCGACGACGGCAACCTGGAAAGCGGAGGATTTGCGCGCGGCGGGTCGCGCGGACGCGTGGGATCGGGTCATGGCTGGATTATAGCCACGTCACTCCAGGGCCCGTCCGCGCCAGGCGGCGCCTCGGTGCAGCGGAAACGTCTGACTCTGCGCCCTCATCGACCGATCCTTATAGCTGCAGGTCATAAGCCTTAGAACAAAACAATAGCGGCGGCGCTTCCGCCCTGGGACGCGCCCGGACCTATATTGAAGCGAACATTTCTGGCCGGGGAACTCACCACCTGAAGGGGAGGTGGAACAATGCTCAAACAAGCACTATTGATTGCCGTCGCCACCGCTGGGGCCATGGGCACGGCGTTCGGGGGTACCGGTCTTCGCGACGTCTATACGGATGGCGCGAAGGTTTCGAAGTTTGATGTCTACACCGATGGTGCCAAGGTTTCAAAGTTCGATGTCTACACCGACGGCGCGCGCGGAACCCGCGACACGTTCACGGACGGCGCAAAAACCACGGATATGCGGGACCAGTTCAGCGACGGCGCCTGATCGCCACCATGACGATCCGGCACCAGACCACGATGCACGGCCAGGCTGACCCCTTGGCCGTTTTGTTTGCCAGGGCGTCGTTCTGCCCTGACACCGCTCCAGCCCCCCAAAAGGTTACAATCGCGGTTTTCCGTGGCAACGCGTGCAACTTCGCCGAGCCAGCGCGATGTGATGCCTTTGTCTCGTCCCGATGCAGTCCCCGGCGGTAGCGCGCGATGCGCGCCAGCCACGGCGCTGCCGGCACCGGTGGCATCACGCAACCCATTGATTCCGAAGACCACACCATGAGCCTCAAATGCGGCATCGTCGGCCTGCCCAACGTCGGCAAGTCCACGCTGTTCAATGCCCTGACCAAGGCCGGCATCGCCGCCGAAAACTATCCGTTCTGCACCATCGAGCCCAATGTGGGCGTGGTCGAAGTGCCGGATCCGAGGCTCGCGAAGCTGGCTGATATCGTCAAGCCGGAGCGCATCCTGCCGGCCACGGTCGAGTTCGTCGACATCGCCGGGCTGGTGGCGGGCGCCTCCAAGGGTGAAGGCCTGGGCAACCAGTTCCTGGCCAATATCCGCGAATGCGATGCCATCACCCACGTGGTGCGCTGCTTCGAGGACGACAACGTGATCCACGTGGCCGGCCGCGTGGACCCGCTGTCGGATATCGAAGTCATCAACACCGAACTGGCGCTGGCCGACCTGGCCACCGTCGAGAAGGCGCTGGCGCGCTACGTCAAGCCGGCCCGCGCCGGCGACAAGGAAGCCCAGCGCCTGGTCGCCGTGCTGGAAAAAGCCCAGTCCGTGCTGGACCAGGCCAAGGCCGTGCGCACCCTGGACCTGGCGCCGGAAGAGTGGGAGGCGATCCGCCCGTTCTGCCTGATCACCGCCAAGCCGACCATGTACGTCGCCAACGTGCGTGAAGACGGCTTCGACAACAACCCGCACCTGGACGCGGTGCGCGAATACGCCAAGCAGACCGATTCCCCCGTGGTCGCCGTCTGCGCCGCCATCGAAGCCGAGATCGCCGACCTCGACGACGCCGACAAGGCCGAGTTCCTGGCCGACCTGGGCATGGACGAGCCGGGCCTGGACCGCGTGATCCGCGCCGGCTTCAAGCTGCTGGGCCTGCACACCTACTTCACTGCCGGGGTCAAGGAAGTGCGCGCCTGGACCATCCACGTGGGCGACACCGCGCCCAAGGCGGCCGGCGTGATCCACACCGACTTCGAACGCGGCTTTATCCGCGCGCAGACCATCGCCTATGACGACTTCATCGCCTTCAAGGGCGAGACCGGCGCCAAGGAAGCGGGCAAGATGCGCGCCGAAGGCAAGGAATATGTGGTGAAGGACGGCGATGTGATGAACTTCCTGTTCAACGTCTGATCCGCCCCAGCCCGGAAAAAAAGCCCGCAGCGATGCGGGCTTTTTTCATGGGTGCGGCGCAATCGCGCCCGCCTCACAGCTTCTCCATCCCCTTCCCCCGCAAGCCCACCAGCAGCGCCTGCCCGTCCGCTCCCACGCGGAATTCCCCGTATTCGGCCTCGGCGAAGCGCTTGCCCTGCCCCTCCTGGAAGAAATACGCGTCGGTCGACACCTGCACCTGCATGCCGCCCCAGCGTGAGCGCGCGGTCTGGTAGCGCAGCAGCTGCTCGCCCGGCGCCAGCGGCTCGGCGCCGTGCACGCGCACGAAGCTGGCAACGCCCTGCGGGTCGCGCCGGATCACGGCGACGCCGTCGCGGGGAAGCTGCCGGTCTTGCGCCCGCGCGGCGCGGATCTGGTTGCCGATGTCGAAATTCAGCGCCATGTAGTCGCCCTGCATCAGCGAGCGCGGATCCACCGGCGCAAGCTTGAGGAAGACGGTGTCGCCGCGCGCCAGCAGGCGCTCCTTGCCGGCGATGCCGACGGCGGCCAGCGCCAGCGTCAGCGCCCAGGCGATCAGGATCCAGCGTTTCATGCGACCTCCATCCGTGCGCGGCGCAGCAGCCAGTGGCGCCCGGCCAGCAGCAGCACGCCGGCCGCGGCGAGCGTGGCGGACTTGGCCAGCAGGGTCCAGTGCAGCGCCGAGTAGTACCAGATAAAGCCGATGGCGATGCTGGTGACACCCAGCCCCAGCCACGGCATCGAGGCCCGGCGCAGCGCCAGCCCGAGCGCGAGCACGCCAGCCACCACCGCGGGCGCGGCCGCCATCAGCGCGCCGAACGCCACCAGCCCGCCCAGCACGGCGCCTTGCATCGCCGGACCGAGCGCCAGCCGGCGGCATTCGGCCAGCGCGAAGCCAGCCAGCATCAGCGTGGCCAATCCGCCCGCGGCCCAGTGCGCCAGCGGGATGCGCGCCGCTTCCGGACCGTCCAGCCAGGCCAGCGGATGGCTCATGCCGGTCACGACGAGCGCCGCCGCCAGCGTGAACAGCAGCGTTGCGTCGGCCAGCGGTTCCAGCAGCGCATGGCGGCCATCCGCGCACAGGCGCGCCTCGGCCAGCGTGAACCCTGCCGCCAGGGCGGCGCCGAGCGGCACCAGCCAGCCGAGCGACCACGTCAGCAACAGCCAGTCCTCCGGCTTGCTGCCAGCCATGAACAGGTGCACCGCCCCAGCCAGGCCGATCCATGCGCCCAGCCCGCACAGCAGCCGGTGCAGCCGGTTGGGCACCAGCCACGCCAGCGCACCCTCGAACAGCGCCAGTGCGGCCCAGAAGCCGGCACTCTCCGCCACGCGCGTGAAACCGAGCGCCTCGGTCAGGCCGAACACCGCCATGCCCTGCCCGCTCAGGCTGACCGCCAGCGCGAACTGCCCCGCGGCGATGCCGCCGCCGCGCCAGTACAGCAGCGCCGCCAGCGCGATCATCGCCAGCCCGGTGACGGCCATCGCCACGCCGTTCTCGCGCGCGGCAACGAAGACCGTGCCGACCAGGAAGAACTGGAAGAACAAGGCGCCGAGCCAGCCCGCCGCGCCCATCAGGCAGCGCACCGCCCACGGCGTATGGGGATGCGCGGGCGGCTCGCCCTGTACCTCGCCGCGTGCGGCGAGCTGTTGCCAGAGCCGTTGCTCGGTCTGCAGTACGTTGCTCATGCCTGCTCCAGCTGGCTGCGCCAGGCCCGCATCAGCCACGCGGCCGCGGCGGCGGCCAGGCCGATGGTCAGCAGGCCGAGCAACAGGAACGCGCCGAAATCGTCCTTGCCCTCGAACAGCACCTTGGCGACCGCGGCCACGGCCAGCACGATGCCGGTCAGGCAGGCCAGGCTCAGCACCACGATGTCGAAGACCTGCCAGCGGAACCACCAGACCAGCGCGGCCAGCGCCAGCACCGCCAGCGCAAAGGCGGCGCCGTCGAAGTCGCTGCGCAGCAGGCTGGCCAGCCCGAGCGAGCCGGCATGCAGGCACGCCAACGCGGACAGCATGCGGCCGCCGGTCAGCCCGCGGAAGCCTAGCGCCGGCGCCTGCGCGCACAGCAGCTGCCACAGCACCAGCTGTAGCGCCACCGCGCCCAGCAAGGCCAGCGTGGCGGTGCGCACGTGGCGCGAATCGAACAGCAGCGAGAACACGCCGTCGACCCCGAAGCGCAGGCTGAAGTACCGCAGCAGCGCCAGATTGCCGACCACGATCACCAGCCACCAGTGCGGCGCCGCGCGCGCCGCCAGCGCCCACGGCAGCGCCAGCAGCGCCCACAGCGCGAACAGCTGCCAGGGGTCGGCGCCGGTCTGGTAGGTCTGGCCGATCACCGCCAGCAGCACGCCCGCCACCACCTGCGCGCCGCCCAGCGCGGCCCGGCCGGCCGCATCGCCCGTCGGGCGCAGCCAGGCAAAGCCGGCCAGCAGCGTGATCGCAGCAGCGAGCAGGCCGAACTTGGAAAACTTGTGCAGGTCCTGCCAGTTGAAGGCAAAAAACACGACCACGCCGGCGCACAGCAGCGCGGTGCCCAGCGCCATCAGTGCGGTGTCGAGCCAGCGGCGCCAGTCACCGGCGACCGGTTCGGTGCGCGCCCACGGCGCGGCCACCGCGGCCGGGGCCAGGCGGCCGAGCGCGCGCCAGTGCGCCAGTGCCTGGCGGATGGCGCGCCGTTCGCCAACGGCTTCGCGGTCCGGGCCATTTGCTCCGATGCGGGTGGCTTGCATGCTTGCCCTTGCGTGCTGGAATGACGGCGACTTTAGCAAAGTGATACGTGGGCCGCACCTGTTGCGTGGGAGGGGGCGTGCGCTCGCACGCCATCTAGGCCCTGCCCGCGCGGGCCGGTATGCTGTGGCCCTTGTCCCATTTGCCCACGCCCATGACCCTCGGAATCCTTGCCGCCATCCACGATGAAGTCGACGGGCTCGTCGCCGCCATGCGCCATGACGACAGCCGCGCCACGGTACGCACCATCGGCATGCGCGACTACTACAGCGGGCATTTGTACGGGCAACCGTGCGTGCTGGTGCTGGCGCGCATGGGCAAGGTGGCGGCGTCGGCCACCACGGTCACGCTGATCCGCGAACTGGGGGCCACCCAGATCGTCTTTACCGGACTGGCCGGCGGCATCGGCGCGGCCACGCAGGTGGGCGACATCGTCATCGCCGACCGCACCCTGCAGCATGACTTGGACGCGCGCCCGTTCTTCGGCCGCCATGAGGTGCCGCTGCTGGAGCGCGCTGAATTCCCGGCCGACCCGGCACTGACGGCCGAGCTGCATGCCGCTGCCGCGGATTTCCTGCGCGACGATTTGGCCGTCGACGTGCCGCGCGCCGTGCGAGAGAAGTTCGGCGTCGCGGCGCCGACCCTGCACCGGGGCATGATCGCCAGCGGCGACCAGTTCATCGGCTCGCCCGCCGCGGTGGCGGAGCTGCGTGAGCGGCTGCCCGGCTTGCTGGCGGTGGAGATGGAAGGCGCCGCGGTGGCACAGGTCTGCCATGAATATGGCGTGCCCTACGCGGTGATGCGGACCATTTCCGACCGCGCCGACGACACCGCCCATGTGGATTTTTCGGCATTCCTGACCGATGTGGCCAGCCACTATTCCAGCGGCGTACTGCGCCGCCTGCTGGCGGCGCGGGCCTGAGGCCAGGCAACGCGGCCGTCTGACCGGGATCAAGCCGCGTGCAGATTCCTGACCGGAAAGTCGGTTCAGTATTTACCGTCCGCGCGGCCGCACCGTGCCCCACAACCCCACCAGCAGCGCAGACCCGGCGATCACCGCGAGCCAGCTGCTGAGCTGGCCGTCGACAAACCAATGCAGCGCGCGGCCGCTGTAGAAGGCCGCCGCCGCACCCGCCGCGCCCAGCACCAGCGCGGCCGGCAAGGTCACCACGCGCCCTGCCGGATGCAGCCGGCGTGCCGCCAGTCCGACCAGCAAACCCACGATCAAGGTGCCCAGCATCCGCTTCTCCTGTGTTGTCCGCATCACAGCCGCAAGCGGCCGCGGCGTAACGATACTGCAATCCGTCGGCCCTGACACCCGCCGCGGCGAGCGACTGCAATGATCGGTCCCGGCGGTATAATGGCATCCGGTCCGGCCGCGCTCCGGACCGCACCAGTCCCCAACAATGCAACTGCTCGCGATCGGCATCAATCACACCACGGCACCCGTCTCGCTGCGCGAGCGGGTGGCGTTTCCGCTCGAGCAGATCAAGCCGGCGCTGGGGGCCCTGCGCTCCCACCTGTCGGGGCGCAGCGGCACCGAAGCCGCGATCCTGTCCACCTGCAACCGCACCGAAATCTACTGTGCCACCGATGTGCTGACGCCGGGCACCGATGGTTTCGAGCACACCCTGCGCTGGCTGTCGCAGCATCACAACGTGCCGGCCACGGAACTGGCGCCGCACCTGTACGCGCTGCCGCAGTCCGAAGCCGTGCGCCAT
Organism: Cupriavidus nantongensis; assembly: GCF_041726985.1. Taxonomy (GTDB): domain Bacteria; phylum Pseudomonadota; class Gammaproteobacteria; order Burkholderiales; family Burkholderiaceae; genus Cupriavidus; species Cupriavidus nantongensis_A. Next base: position 3,054,709 of record NZ_CP168303.1, read on the forward strand.
GCCTTCCGCGTGGCCAGCGGGCTCGATTCGATGGTGCTGGGCGAGACCCAGATCCTGGGCCAGCTCAAGGACGCGGTGCGCACCGCCGGCGAAGCCGGCTCGCTCGGCACGTACCTGAACCAGCTGTTCCAGCGCACCTTCGCGGTGGCCAAGGAAGTGCGCGGCCAGACCGAGATCGGCGCGCATTCGGTGTCGATGGCCGCGGCCGCGGTGCGGCTGGCGCAGCGGATCTTTGAAAGCGTCTCGACCCAGCGCGTGCTGTTTATCGGCGCGGGCGAGATGATCGAACTGTGCGCGACCCACTTTGCCGCGCAGCAACCGCGCCAGATCGTGGTGGCCAACCGCACCGTCGAGCGCGGCGAGAAGCTGGCCGAGCAACTCAGCGGCCAGGGCCTGACCGCCAACGCGATCCGCCTGTCGGACCTGGGCGAGCGCCTGCATGAGTTCGACATTGTGGTGTCGTGCACCGCCAGCTCGCTGCCGATCATCGGCCTGGGCGCGGTGGAGCGCGCGGTCAAGCGGCGCAAGCACCGGCCCATCATGATGGTCGACCTGGCCGTGCCACGCGACGTCGAGCCCGAAGTCTCGCGCCTGGACGACGTCTTCCTCTATACCGTCGATGACCTCGGCGCGGTCGTGCGCGAAGGCAACGCGCTGCGCCAGGCCGCGGTGGCGCAGGCCGAAGCCATCATCGAAAGCCGCGTGCAGAACTTCATGCACTGGCTCGAAACCCGCAGCGTGGTGCCGGTCATCCGCGAACTGCAGAGCAGCGGCGAAGCCATCCGCCAGGCCGAGCTGGAGCGCGCGCGCCGCATGCTGGCGCGCGGCGACGACCCGCAGGCCGTGCTCGAGGCGCTCTCCGGCGCGCTCACGCGCAAGTTCCTGCACGGTCCCACGCACGCGCTCAACCACACCCAGGGCGAGGACCGCGAGGCGCTGCTGCGCCTGGTGCCGGGCCTGTTCCGCCACAGCAGCCACTCCGAGCGCTAGCCGCGCTCGCCTCGCCGGCGCGCCGCGCCCGGCACGCCCTCGCCGCCGCCCGTCTTTGTGCGCGCGGCCCGGCCCACCCCGTTCCCTGTCCGCCCCGATGAAAGCCAGCATGCTTGCCAAGCTCGACCAACTGGCCGAGCGACTCGACGAAGTCAACGCCCTGCTCGCGCGCGAAGACGCGACCGCAAATATCGACCAGTACCGCAAGCTCAGCCGCGAGCATGCCGAGCTGTCGCCCGTGGCCGAGCAATACGGCCAGTACCGCCAGGCCCAGGAGGACCTGGCCACCGCGCAGGCGCTGCTCGACGATCCGGAGATGAAGGACTTCGCCGCCGACGAGATCGCCGCCGCGCGCGACCGGCTGGACGCGCTGCAGGCCAGCCTGCAGCGCCTGCTGCTGCCCCGGGACCCCAACGACGACCGCAACCTGTTGCTGGAAATCCGCGCCGGCACCGGCGGCGAGGAAAGCGCGCTGTTCGCCGCCGACCTGCTGCGGATGTACACGCGTTATGCCGAACGGCAGCGCTGGCAGGTCGAGGTGATGAGCGAATCGGCATCGGACCTGGGCGGCTACAAGGAAGTCATCATCCGGATTGCCGGCGATGCCGCGTTTTCGCGGCTGAAGTTCGAATCGGGCGGCCATCGCGTGCAGCGCGTGCCCGCCACCGAGGCGCAGGGCCGCATCCATACCTCCGCCTGCACGGTGGCCGTGATGCCCGAGGCCGACGAGGTCGGCGAGGTCGAGATCAACCCGGCCGACCTGCGCATCGACACCTTCCGCGCCTCGGGCGCGGGCGGCCAGCACGTCAACAAGACCGATTCCGCGGTGCGCCTGACCCACCTGCCCACCGGCATCGTGGTCGAGTGCCAGGATGACCGCAGCCAGCACCGGAACAAGGACAAGGCGATGAAGGTGCTCGCCGCCCGCATCAAGGACATGCAGGCGCGCGCCGCGCAGGCGCGCGAGGCCAGCACCCGGCGCAACCTGATCGGCTCGGGCGACCGCAGCGACCGCATCCGCACCTACAACTTCCCGCAGGGCCGCGTGACCGATCACCGCATCAACCTGACGCTGTACAAGATCGACATGATCATGGACGGCGACATGGACGAGCTGCTGTCCGCGCTGTCCGCCGAGCACCAGGCGGACCAGCTGGCGGCGCTGGGCGAAGACGCCTGAGCGCTACTTTGTGACACCCAGTCGAGGCTTCCGCGATGAACACCGCGTAAAGTCGCCGATGTCTTTGTATCTGTTGTAAATGCTTGAAACAGCACTGGCAGGGGTAAGGTCGCTGTCTATAATCGATTTCGACCGGCAAACGGAGAATGGTGCCGGGTAGTCACTCCCGAGAACATACCTAGGACGAAATCATGAAAAAACTGCTCGCGCTGTTGATGATCACCGCGGCCATGGCCGCTTGCAGCAAGAAGGAAGAAGCGCCGCCCGCCGCCTCGAATGCCGAGAGCGCGATGCAGAGCGCCGCGGAATCCGCCAAGGCCGCCGCAAGCGATGCCGCCGCTGCCGCCAGCAACGCCGCAGATGCCGCCAAGGCTGCCGCCAGCGACGCCGCCTCGAACGCGTCCGCAGCCGCGGAAAGGGCCAAGGAAGACGCCGGCAACGCCATGGAGAACGCCAAGCAGGCCGCCAAGGATGCCGTCAACGCCGGCGCCGACAAGGCCAAGGACGCCGTCAATAAGTAATCGCCCCGGCGGGGGCATTGCGCCTGCCGCCGCCGATGAGCGGTACACTGGCACGAAGCCGGAAGTTTCACCAGAGCACCGCCCCAAAGCCCCGCCAGGTCCTGCACCGGTGGGGTTTTTTATAGCCGGCACCAGAACCGTCTTTTACCCACTCGATGTCCACCCCCGACTCCACCGCGCTGCCGGCCACCCCCACGCTGCGCGAGGCGCAGACCCTGGCCGCCATGGCCGGGCTGCCTGCGCTGGAAGCGCGCATGCTGCTGACCCACGTCACCGGTCTGAGCCGTACCCAGCTGATCACGCGCGACACCGACGTGCTCACCATCGCCCAGCGCGACGCCTTTGCCACGCTGCTGGCGCGGCGGCTGGCGGGCGAGCCGATGGCCTACCTGATCGGCGAACGTGAATTCTTCGGCCGCAAGTTCCGCGTCACGCCTGACGTACTGATCCCGCGCCCCGATACCGAGGTTGCTGCGGAAGCCGCGCTGGCGCGGCTGGCCACGGTGCCACAGCCCAACGTGCTGGACCTCGGCACGGGCTCCGGCATCCTTGCCGTGACGCTGGCGCGCGAGCGCCGCGATGCGCGCGTCTGGGCCACCGACATCTCGCCCGGCGCGCTGATGGTGGCGCAGGACAACGCCCGCGCGCTGGGCGCCGAGCGCATCGAGTTTCTGGTCTCGGACTGGTACGCGGCGCTGCCGCCGGACCTGCGCTTCCACCTGATCGTCAGCAACCCGCCCTATATCGCCGCCGGCGACCCGCACCTGGCCGAAGGCGACCTGCGCTTCGAACCGATCGACGCGCTGACCGACCATGACGACGGCCTCTCCGACCTGCGCGCCATCGTCGGCGGCGCCGGCGCGCGACTGCTGCCGGGCGGCTGGCTGCTAATGGAACATGGCTACGACCAGGCCGCGGCCACGCGCCAGCTGCTGCAAGCCGGCGGCTTCGACGAGGTCTTCACCGCGCGCGACCTGGCCGGGCTGGAGCGCTGCACCGGCGGACGATGGCCAGGCGCGCAACCCGCCGGTACGGCCGCGGCACCCTGAAGCGACGCGGCGATTCCGGTAAAATCGGCGTCAGATACCCGCCGTGCGGCACCGCCGCGCGGTATTCCATTCTCCCCAGGCGGCGCCCGCGACACGGCCTCGCCCCACTGAAAAGCAAACCATGAGCGACGTGCAGCAACAGATCGACCAGATCGTCAAGGGCAACCCCGTAGTCCTGTTCATGAAGGGCACCGCGCAATTCCCGATGTGCGGCTTCTCGGGCCGCGCCATCCAGATCCTGAAGGCCTGCGGCGTCGACGCGCCGACCACGGTCAACGTGCTGGACGACGAAGGCATCCGCCAGGGCATCAAGGAATACGCCAACTGGCCGACCATTCCCCAGCTCTACGTGAACGGCGAGTTCATCGGCGGCTCGGACATCATGATGGAGATGTACCAGAACGGCGAACTGCAAACCCTGCTGAAGGGCTGAGCTTCGCCATGTCCGGGGCTGGCGGCACACCGCAACGGCTGATCGTCGCCATCACCGGCGCCACCGGGGCCATCTACGGCGTGCGCCTGCTGCAGGTGCTGCGCGCGGCGCCCGCGGTGGAAACCCACCTGCTGATTTCGCCGGCCGGCGTGATGAACCTGCAGCACGAGCTGGACATCGGCCGCGCCGAGGTCGAAGCGCTGGCCAGCGTCGTGCACAACGTGCGCGACATCGGCGCAACCATCGCCAGCGGTTCATTCCGCGCCCAGGCCATGGTGGTGGCGCCGTGCTCGATGCGCACGCTGGCGGCGATCGCGCATGGTTTCTCGGACAACCTGATCACGCGCGCCGCCGACGTCACGCTGAAAGAGCGCCGCAAGCTGGTGCTGATGGTGCGGGAAACGCCGCTGAATCTTGCGCACCTGCGCAACATGACGGCGGTGACGGAAATGGGCGGGATCGTGTTCCCGCCGGTGCCGGGCTTCTACCAGAAGCCGCAGAGCGTTGCGGAACTGGTCGACCATACGGTCGGGCGCGTGCTGGACCTGGTCGACCTGCCGCAGATCGGGCAGACCCTCGCGCCCAGCTGGGGCGGGCTCAACGCCCGCGCCGGCGACGCGGCCGGAAACTGAGTCCGGCCGCCCCCGTTACCGGCAAGGATTACCAGCGGCGATAGCCGCGGCCATAGTAGCCATAGCCGCCGTAGTAGTACGGACGCGGCGCCACCACCACCGGCGCGGGCGCGACGTACACCGGCGCAGGACCGACCGCCGGGCCGGCGGGCGTGGGATAGACGGCGCAGCCGCCCAGCAGGGTCACCGATGCCGCACCGGCAGCCAGTCCAATCGTCAGCATTCTCATCATTTCATCCTTGGGGTCGCAACGGGCATGTGCCTGCCTTGCTGACGTTATACGGGCGGAACGCGTAATACGGCGTCAAAGCCGTGTAACGCTTGTTACCGTTCCCTACGCGCCATGTCGCGGCCCCCTGGATGCCGTCAGATTTCGAAGCGGATGCCCTGTGCCAGCGGCAGCGAATCGCCGTAGTTGATGGTGTTGGTGGCGCGGCGCATGTAGCCCTTCCACGCATCCGAGCCCGATTCGCGCCCGCCGCCGGTCGCCTTCTCGCCGCCGAAGGCGCCGCCGATTTCCGCGCCGCTGGTGCCGATATTGACATTGGCGATGCCGCAATCGCTGCCCGCCGACGACAGGAAGCGCTCGGCCTCGCGCATCGATTCGGTGAAGATGCACGACGATAGCCCGTGCGCGGCGGCATTGTTCAGCGCGATGGCCTCGTCCAGCGTGGTGTACGGCATCAGGTACAGGATCGGCGCGAAGGTCTCGGTCAGCATGGTGTCGTGCTGCGCGTCGGTCATCACCAGCGCGGGCCGCACGTAGTACGCATGCGGATAGCGGTCGGCCAGCAGGCGCTCGCCGCCGGTCACGATATTGCCCTGCGCGCGGCACGCCGCCAGCGCGTTGGCCATGGCATCGCCGGCGGCGCTGTCGATCAGCGGGCCGACCAGCGTGCCGTCTTCCAGCGGATCGCCGACCGGCAGCCGGTCGAACACCGTGATCAGGCGGCTCGCCATGGTGTCCATCAGGTCGGCATGGATAAAGCAGCGGCGCAGCGTGGTGCAGCGCTGACCCGCGGTGCCGGCAGCGGCAAAGGTGATGGCGCGCACCGCCAGCTCGATATCGGCCGAGGGCGCGACGATGGCGGCGTTGTTGCCGCCCAGCTCGAGGATGCAGCGCTTGAAGTGGCCGGCACAGGCGATGCCGACCTCGCGGCCCATGCGGGTCGAGCCGGTGGCGCTGACCAGCCGCACCGCGGGGTGCTCGACCAGATGGGTGCCCAGAGTGCGCCCGCCCGGCAGCACCGCCGAGATGCCACTGTGCTGGGGTGCCGCCGCGGCCAGCACGCGCTCCAGCAGTCCGTGCGCGGCCAGCGCGCACAGCGACACCTTCTCGGACGGTTTCCAGATCACGCCGTTGCCGCATACCAGCGCCAGCGCCGCATTCCACGCCCACACCGCCACCGGGAAGTTGAACGCCGAGATCACGCCGCACAGCCCGTACGGATGCCAGGTCTCGCGCATCGCGTGCTGCGGGCGCTCGGAGGCGATGGTCAGCCCGTGCAACTGACGCGACAGGCCGACCGCGAAGTCGCAGATGTCGATCATCTCCTGCACCTCGCCCAGCCCCTCCTGCAGGATCTTGCCGGCTTCCAGCGACACCAGCCGCCCCAGCGCCGCCTTGTGCTCGCGCAGCACCTCGCCGAAGCGCCGCACGATCTCGCCGCGTGCCGGCGCCGGCAGCAGCGCCCAGGTGCTCTGCGCCGCGTGCGCGCGCGCGATCAGCGCGTCGGCCTGCGCCGGCGTGCAGGCAGGCATATGGCCGATGGCCTCGCCGTCGACCGGCGAGCGTACCGTCACGGCGCCGGCAGAGGTGCCCTCACGCCATGGCCGCGGCAGGCCCAGCGAATCCCAGCAGGCGGCAAACTCTTGCGCTTTCATACGAGGCTCTCCTGAAGCGGATGCTGCGTGTAGTGGCGGCCGAAGCGGTTGGCCAGGAAGGCCTGCAGCGGCATCGACTCCTGCCGCACGAAGCCCGCCTGCGGCAGCGCGCCGCTGGCCACCATGTCGAGCGCGGTGCAGATGCCCGCGGCGGTGGTCAGCTGGATCGCATTGACGTGGCCGCCCTCACCGTCCACGCCGCCGATGCGCGCCGAGAACGAAGCCTGGGTCAGCGGACCGCGCCCGCGTTCGCCGCCGGCCGGATAGCCGGTGGCGGTGGCGAACACGATCACCACGTCCTGCTCGGTCAGCGGAATGGCGCGGTCGAAGATATCGCGCAGCCAGTCGCGGCGTTCGCGCAGGCGCAGGTCGTTGAGCAGCAGCTTCATCAGCGCACAGTGGCCGGGATAGCGGATCGACTTGTAGTCGACATGGCGCGCGCGCCCGGCCAGCGTCTCGGGCAGCGTGCCGAGGCCGCCCGATGTATTAAAGGCTTCATATTCGATGCCGTCCAGCGCAAAGCTCTCCAGCCCTTCCAGCGCCGTCAGTTCGACGCGCCGGCCGTCGACGATGGCCTCGCACGGGTTGCAGTACTCGTTGATCAGTCCCTCGGTGCTCCAGGTCAGGTTGTACTTGAGCGCATTGCTCGGGTAGCGCGGCAGCGCCCCCACCCGCATCTGCAGGTCCAGCAGCTCGCCGCCGCCGCGCAGGAAGCGCTGCGCGAGGTCGTGGCCCACTACGCCGATAAAGCCCGGCGCCAGCCCGCATTGCGGCATCAGCACCGAGCGCGCGCCCTGTGCCAGCTGGCGGATGGCCTGGGTGGCGGCGACGTCCTCGGTCAGGTCGAAGTAATGCACGCCCAGGCGCGCCGCCACCGAGGCCACGCTGATCGCGGCATGGAACGGCAGCGCGTTGAGCACGGCATCGGCGCCGGCCAGCAGCGCGGCGCAGGTGCCGGGCTCGGTGGGATCGCCGGCACGCGCCAGCACGCCACGCGGCAGGCCATCGAGGCGGCGTGCGTCGTGGTCGACCACGCTGACGCGGTAGTCGCCGCTGTCGTGCAGCATGGCCGCGATGGTGCGGCCGATCTTTCCGGCGCCCAGCACCGTCACGTGCAGCGGGCGGGCCGCCTTGGGCAGGTCGCGCGGGGCCTGCCGGCCGAGGTTCGAGGCTTGCATGGTGTCTCCGTTCACAAGAAAAAGGGCTTCCGTTGACTGGAGTATGGATAGCCCTGCCGGCACAATGAAGGCACAAGAACGACGAAAAACCGCCATAATCGAACGAAACGACGAGGCTTCCCGACGCAATGACCGAACTCGATACCACCGACCGCCACCTGCTGTCGCTGCTCCAGGCCAACGCGCGCGAAAGCGCCGCCAACCTGGCCCGGCACCTGGGGATCGCCCGCACCACCGTGGTGGCGCGCATCGCGCGGCTGGAGCGCAGCGGCGTGATCGCCGGCTACGGCGTGCGGCTGGGCCAGCGCATGGAAGACAACGCCATCCTGGCCTATTGCGGCCTGTCGGTGCAGCCCAAGGCCGCGCCCGCGATCCTGCGCGCGCTGCAGCGGCTGCCCGAGATCGAAGAGGTCAATTCCGTCAGCGGCCCGGTCGACTACCTGGTGGCGATCCGCTGCGACACGCATGACCGGCTCGACCGGCTGCTCGACGAGATCGGCATGCTCGACGGCGTCAACCACACCACCACCTCGATCGTGCTGGCGCGCAAGCTCGACCGCCGGCGCGCCGCCGGCTGACGCGGTATGCTGCCAGGCCCAACAGCCTTTGCGGAGAAACAGAACATGAACAATCCGATCCGTGTCGCGGTGGGTGGCGTGACCGGCTGGGCCGGCGGCGAACTGGCACGCGGCGTGGCCCATGCGGCCGACATGACGCTGGTGGCCGGCCTGTCGCGCGGCGCCGCCGGGCAAACCCTGGCGCAGCTGACCGGACACGCCGACACCCCGGGCGTAGCCGCGGCCAGCATTGAAGCGCTGGGCCAGACGCCCTACGACGTCTACGTCGAATACACCAAACCGGGCATCGCCAAGCACAACATCCTGCAGGCGCTGGCGCACGGCGCGCACGTGGTGGTGGGCACCTCCGGGCTGACCGACGACGACTATGCCGAGATCGACGCGGCCGCGCGCCAGGCCGAGCGCGGCGTGCTCGCCTGCGGCAACTTCGCCATCACGGTGGTGCTGCTGCAGAAGTTTGCCGAGATGGCGGCGCGCCACCTGGAACATTGGGAGATCATCGACTACGCCAAGGCCGGCAAGATCGACGTGCCCTCCGGCACGGTGCGCGAGCTGGCGTACCGGCTCGGCCAGGTCAAGGCCGCCGCACAGGCGGTGCCGGTCGACCAGGTCAACGGCCCCAAGGAAACCCGCGGCGCCACCCTGTCCGGCACGCAGGTGCATGCGGTGCGCCTGCCGGGCTACCAATTGGGCGTGGAGGTGATCTTCGGCGCCGACGGCCAGCGCCTGCACCTGAAGCACGAGGCCGGCGACGGCTCCAAGCCTTATGTGGCCGGCGCGCTGCTGGCGATCCGCAAGGTCCACACCGTGCGCGGCGTGGTGCGGGGGCTGGACAAGGTGATGGAAGGACTGTGAGGCAGCCGGCGGCGCAGGCGTGCGGTGCGCCGCCTGCCTGTGCCGTTACCAGCTGCCCGGTTTTTCCGGCTTGGGCGCGGCCTTCGGCGCCGGCTTGGCGGCGGCGGTCTTGCCCTTGGCCGCCGGCGCCGAGGCCGGGTTGAGCTGCTTGTCGACCTCGGCGTCCTTGTCCGCCATCAGCGCGCGCGCCTGCGGCAGCAGCATCTCGATGGTGCCGGTGTTGGGGTCTTCCGGCATCGCGTACAGCTCCACCGTCAGCGGCTTGTGCATCCAGCCGGCATGCAGCGTCTTGACTGTCTTGCCGGCCTTGTCGGGCATCTCCTCCTGCTCCTGGCGGAAGGGCTTGCCGTACAGCGCGCTGATGCTGTCGGCCGCGGCCTGCTGCGAATTGGCGCCGGCGGTCGGCACCACCAGGCCGACAAGCGCATTGCGGTCGACAAAGGCCACCACGTAGGGACCATCCATGAACGCCGGGCGCTGTGCGCGCGGCACGCCGACCTGGCGCATCAGGCCATCGCCCTTCAGTTCGACGCAAAAACCGGTGACATCGCGGCCGTCTGGCGAGCGCTTGTCGGCACAGTCGGGCAGCGCCGGCAGCGGGTTGCCGATTTCCAGCATCGACAGCAGCGGCGCCAGCGCGCTGTTTTCAGCCTGGGCCGAGGGCTTGGCGGCTGCTGCGGAGGCGGAGGCGGGGGGAGCAGCATTGGCGCCGGCGGCGCCCAGCAGGCCGGCAAGCGCCAGCCCGGCAACGGGGAATTTCAAGACGGACTCCTGGTGTAAGGCTCCGGGTTGGAGCCCGCCCCTGCCGGGTTGTTCCTGCGCGGCGCGAGATCGTGGCGAACCGCTCACATCTGGCCGCGACGGCAAAGGGCGTGCGCTAGCTTACCCGATGACGCCGGCGCCGCCGCCACTTGCCCACCGCCCACGGCGCTGGCATTACCCCGCCGGCGCCTTGCGCGTCAGCGCCAGGGCCTCGCGCCGGAAGGTGTGGCCGACCTGGTGGTAGAACGGGTGCGGCGAGAACTGCCGCGAGATAAAGGACGCCAGCAAAGACGCCGCCAGCAGGAACACCGTCAGGTCCTGCGTGCGCGTCATTTCCATCACGATCACGCTGGCGGTGATCGGCGCCTGCGTGGCCGCGGCCAGGAATGCCGCCATCGACACCAACGCCAGCACGCGCGGCTCGGCCATGCCGCTGACGAAATGCGCGACGTTCTCGCCGATGCCCGCGCCGATCGCCAGCGCGGGCGTGAAGATCCCGCCCGGTATGCCGGCGAAGTACGACACCACGGTCGCCGCCAGCTTGGCCAGGCCGAACCACGGCGTGGCCTGCGATTCGCCATTGATCAGCGCCGCGGCCTGCTCGTAGCCGGTGCCGAAGGTCGCGCCCGCGGTGGCCCAGCCGAGGATTGCCACCACCAGCCCGCAGCCGAACGCCGTCCACACCGGATGCCGCCCCGACCAGTCGCGCCACGCCGCCGGCAGCAGCGCCGGCACGCCGCCCTTGAGCGCCTTGGCGAACACGCCGCCCAGCACGCCGGTGACCAGCGCGCACAGCAGCACCGGACCCCAGGCCTCATGCAGCCCCAGCATCGGCACCTTGACCACGAAATACGGGTTGTTGCCCAGCACCGCCAGCGACAGGAAACCGGCGGTCAGTACGCCTGACAGCACCAGGCGGTCCCAGCGCACCGCGGTGCCGCGGCCGAGTTCCTCGATCGCGAACACCACCCCGGCCAGCGGCGTGTTGAACGCCGCCGCCAGCCCGCCGGCCGCGCCGGCCGCGATCAGCGCGTTGGGATGGAAGCCGATGCGAAAGCGCAGCTTCTCCTGGCACCAGCGGCCCCAGGCCAGCATCGCCGCCGCACCCACCTGCACCGACGGGCCCTCGCGCCCGACCGAGGCGCCCGCCAGCAGCGCGGCGGCGGTCAGCACCACCTTCCACATCGACTGGCGCAACGACACCAGCAGCGTCTGTGCCGGGCCCGACGGCGGCAAGGTGACCGCCGCGATTACCTGCGGGATGCCGCTGCCGCGCGCCTGCGGCGCCAGCCGGACGGTCAGCCAGCGCAGCGCGGCCAGTCCGAACGGCAGCATCACGAACGCGAGCCAGGGCGTGGCCTGGGTCAGCTGGCGGTTCCAGTGCAGCGCCACTTCGGCGATCCACGCGAACACCAGCGAAAACAGACCGACGCAGCCGGCGCCGAACATGAACACGGCATAGCGCAGCGTGGTGCGCGAGATGCGCCCGGCCTGGCGCGACTTGCGCCACGCCGCCACGCGCGCACGGCGGCTGATCTGGTTCAGAAGGCGGGGATCGGGCGGCGGCGTGCCGGTGTCGGGCTGAGCCGGGGGATCCGGGCTGTCGCCCGGCGCGGCGGACGATGACGAGGCAGGCTTGGGATCGTTGGGGTCGCGATCGGTCATGGCTGGGGCGGGCGCAGGCATCCGGCGGGGCTCACCCCGCCGCCGTGATGAGCTGGAACTATACGCCCATCGCCAGCTCGTCCCGCCGTGCCCGGCCGACGCGTCAGTCCAGCGAGATGTTGTTCGCCTTGATCACCTTGCCCCAGTGGGCGCGGTCGGCCTCGAGATAGCGGTCGATCTCGGCCTGCGTGCGCGGCGGCTGCACCAGCAGCCCCAGCGCACTGAAGGTGGCGCGGAACTGCGGGTCCTTCAGCACGTGGTCGGCGGCGGCCTGCAGTTTGGCGACCGCCTCGGGCGGCGTCTGCGCGGGCACGGCCAGGCCGAACCAGGTGGCGGCCTGGAAGTTGGGATAGCCGCTCTCGGCCACGGTCGGCACGTCGGGCAGTACGTCCAGGCGGCGGCGCCCGGTGACCGCCAGCGCCTTGAGCTTGCCCGCCTTGATATGCGGCAACGAGGTGCTGACCACATCGACCATCAGCTGCACGTCGTTGGCCAGCAGCGCCGCCAGCGCCGGCGCGCTGCCGTTGTAGGGCACGTGCGTGACGCCGATGCCCAGTTCGGTCTTGAGCATCTCGGTGGCCAGCTGCAGCGCGTTGCCCAGCCCCACCGAGCCGTAGTTGAGCTTGCCGCCCTCGGCCTTGGCGTAGGCCGCGAACTCGCGGATATTGCCGGCCGGCACGCGGGTATTGGTGACGACTACCAGCGGCGCCTCGGCGCCAATGCTGAAGATGCGGAAATCCTTGGGTGGGTCGTACTGGATCTTCTTGTACAGCATCGGGTTGAGCACCATGCTGCCGTTGGTCGCCAGCACCATGGTGTAGCCGTCGGCAGGCGCGCGCGCCACGCTGGTGGTGCCGATCATGGTGGCCGCGCCGGGGCGGTTTTCCACCACCACGGTCTGGCCGAGCTGGCGCGACATGCCGTCGGCCAGCGCGCGGCCGAACTGGTCGGTCGAGCCGCCCGGCGTGTACGGCACCACCAGCTTGAGCGGGCGGTCGGGATAGGCCGCCTGCGCGGCGCCGCTCCAGAGCGCCAGCGCACATCCTGCGCTGGCCGCGCCGGCCGCAATCGCGGCGAGCCAGGCGCGCCGTGGCTTGCGTCCGGCTGTCTTGGTCGGTTTGTTCTGCATCGCGTCTCCTCCTGTCGTTATCGGCTTGTGCTTCGCAGTCCCACCGGTGCGCTCAGACGCGGCGCTGGCGGCCTTCCCAGTATCGGTCGCGCAGCCGGCGCTTGGCCAGCTTGCCGGTTTCATCGCGCGGCAGTTGCGCCTCGACCACGATGCTGCGCGGCACCTTGAAGCCGGACAGCCGCTGGCGCAGCCAGTCGATCACCTCGGCCTCGCGGAGCTCGGCGCCCGACATCGGCTGCACCATGGCCAGCAGGCGCTCGCCGTATTCCGCGTCGGGAATGCCGAACACCACGCAGTCGGCCACGCCGGGATAGCGCACCAGTTCGTGCTCGATCTCGGCCGGGTAGATGTTGACGCCGCCGGAAATCACCATGTCCGAGGCGCGGTCGCAGATGAACAGGTAGCCATCGGCATCGACATAGCCCATGTCGCCCAGCGTCACCAGCCCGTCGCGGTCGATGGCGGCACGCGCGGCCTCATTGTTGCGGTAGCTGAAGTCAGGGTAAGCGGGCTGGCGCACGTAGACCAGGCCGATTTCGCCCGGCGCGCACTCGCGGCCGTGTTCGTCGAGGATGCGCAGCTGCGCGTCGTCGACCGGCCTGCCCGCGGTGCCCGGGCGCGCGGCGGCGTCGGCCGGCGTGGCCACGGTGATCATGCCGGCTTCGCTGGAGGCGTAGGTTTCATGGATCACCGGGCCCAGCCACTCCAGCATCGCACGCTTGACCTCGGGTGCGCACGGAGAGCCGGTCGAGGCGACGAAGCGGATCGACGACAGGTCGTACTTCGCGCGCACCTCGGGCGCCAGCTTGAGCAGCCGCACGTACATGATCGGCACCAGGTAGAGCACGTCGATGCGGTGCTTTTCCACCAGCGCCAGCACCTGTTCGGCGTCGAAGCGCGGCGTCAGCACCAGGCGCTCGGCCATCTGCAGCGCATTCTGGATAAAGGAGCCGGGTGCGCTGTGGTACAGCGGCGCTGACATCAGCGCGCGGCAGCCCGGCTCCAGCCCGTAGGTCTGCCGCACCACCGAACGCATGCGCGCCAGCTGTTCCTCGAGCCCGTCCAGCGGCAGTGCCTGGCGCACCACGCCCTTGGGCCGGCCGGTGGTGCCGGAGGTGTACGCCATATGGCCGCGCGGCGCCACGCGCGGGCCGTCATAGGCGGGCTGCTGCGCGAGCCATGCTTCATATTCAGTCGCGCCCGCGGCAGGACCGCCCACCGACAGCACCGGCATGCCGGCCGGGACCGCGTCGCGCACAGCGGGCAGCAGGTCGTCCTGCACCAGCAGCACCTTGGCAGTGCTGTCGGTCAGCAGGAAGCGCACTTCCTCGGCGGTGAAGTGCCAGTTGATGGGGCAGTAGTAGCAGCCGGCGATGCGGCAGGCATGGACCACGTCGGCATACACCGGGCCGTTGCGCAGCAGTACCGCGATCACGTCGCCCTCCTGCACGCCGAGCGCGCGCAGGCCGCCGGCCAGGCGGGCGCCGCGCGCCAGCAAGTCCTCGCCGCTGCGGTGCATGTCTTGATACCAAAGGTCCGTTGCCATCCGCTGTCTCCTTGCCTGGGTTCTGTCAGTCGACCACTGTATCGGCGTAGCCACGCATCGACAATCAGGCCGGGCGGAATCACAATGTTGCGCCATACGTGACAATGCTGCAGACAATCCCCGATGGACCTCAACCTGATCCAGGCCTTCGTCGACATCGTCGATGCCGGCAATCTTGCCGAAGCCGGACGCCGGCGCGGCGTCACGCGCTCGCAGGTCAGCCGCCAGCTGCGCGAGCTGGAACACCAGGCGGGCGCGCAACTGCTGCGCCGGACCACGCGCCGGCTGGAGCTGACCGAACCCGGCCATGCGCTGTACCAGCACGGCGTGCGCATCCTGCAGGAAGTGGCCTCGGCCCAGGCCGAGATCGACAGCCTGGGCCGCACCCTGCGCGGCCATGTGCGCGTCAGCGTGCCGACAGGGCTAGGGGACGCCTATATCGCGCCGCTGCTGCTGCAGTTCGCGCAAAAGCATCCCGGCATCACGCTGCGGGTGTTCTTCGCCAACCGCGTCAATGACCTGATCGCAGCCGAGATCGACGTGGCGCTGAAGGTCACCTCGGCGCCGCCGCTGGACCACGTGGCGCGGGAAATCTGCGATATCCGCTGGCAACTGTATGCATCGCCCCAGTACCTCGCCAGCATAGCGCCAGTGCAAGTGCCGCCGGACCTGGCCGGCTGCAACTTCCTGTGCCCACCGTTCCCGCCGCGACAGTTCCCGCTGTCGCTGTACCGCGACGGCCAGCGCGTGGACGTGGCGCTGACGCCGACGCTGCAGTCCGAACACTTCCTGTTCCTGGCGCGCGCCGTGCGCGAAGGCCATGGCATCGGCATGCTGCCTGTGTATATCGGCTGGGAAGAAGTCCGCGCCGGCCACCTGGTGCCGGTGCTGCCGGACTGGCGCCCGGAAGGGCTGGGCAACAAGCTGTTCATCATCACCACGCCCAACCTGCATCCGTCGATGGCGACGCGCGCGCTGATCGGCTTCCTGCGTGAGGAACTGGCGAAGCTGGAGGTATTCCGGGATGCGGTGAAGTAGCCGGCACCACTGGCCGGTGACCGCACGCTTTCGCCAGTTCATGGAATCGGCCTGCCTGCAAACTTTCGATTTGCAAGCTATGCTGCAGCCAGCTTGCAAACTGAAAGCAAGTCGCACATAACGGCGGAGACCCATGCCCCCTACCGATTTCACCGCGATGCCCTGCCCCGTGGCCCGCTCGATGGCCGTGCTGGGCGAACGCTGGGCCATCCTCGTGCTGCGCGAGGCCTTCTACGGCAGCACCCGCTTCGACGAGTTCGAACGCAATCTGGGCATCGCCCCCAATATCCTGAGCGCGCGCCTGAAGACGCTGGTGGCGCACGGGCTGCTGGCGCGCGTCGCGCCCGAGGGCGGCGCCCGCCATGTCTACCAGCTGACCGACAAGGGCCGCGACTTCTTCCCGGCCTACGTGGCGCTAAAGGCCTGGGCCGACCGCTGGATGACCGATGACAAGGGACCGCTGACGCTGCTGCAGGACCGCCGCACCGGCGCCGAGATCGCCGAGCCCACGCTGACACGCGCCGACGGCAGCGCGATCACGCTGGACGACGTGCGCGTGTTGCCGGGCCCGGGCGCGGGCCGCTTCCTGCGCCGGCGTTTCGGCGACGCCGAGGCAGCAGCGGCCGCACCGGAGAGCGGCCATGACTGATACGCGCGCATTGCCCGCCGGCACCCTCCCCGCCGACGCGGTGCCGGCCACCGAAATCGCCCGTCGCATCGGCAAGCTGGCCGCGCCCACCGCGCTGATCGCCCTGCTGCAGGCGGTGGCCCAGCTGATCGAAACCTGGCTGGCCGCGCGCCAGGGCACGGCGGCTCTGGCGGGCTGGGCCGTGGTGCTGCCGTTTGCGCTGCTGCTGCAGCAGATGTCGACCGGCGCCATGGGCGGCGGCGTGGTCGCTGCGATCGCGCGCGCGCTGGGCGCCAACAAGCGTGACGATGCCTCGGCGCTGGTGATGCATGCGCTGTGGATTGCCGTGATCGCCGGTCTGGCGTTTGCGGTGGCGCTGGCCGGGTTCCCGCGCGCGGTGCTGGGCGCGGTGGCCGGCGCCACCGCCGCCGACGCGGCCGCCACCTATGCGATCTGGCTGTTCGGCGCGGGTGCGATCCCGGCCTGGCTGGCCAACACGCTGGCATCCGTGCTGCGCGGCGGCGGCCGCCATGCGCTCGCGGCGCGCGTACTGGCGCTGATGTGGGTGGCCTTCCCGCTGCTGGCGTGGCTGCTGGCCGAGCCCGCCGGCATGGGCCTGGCGGGCATCGGCGCGGCGCTGGCGGCGGTGTCGTGGGCCGCGGCGCTGGCGATGGCGATCGTGGTCGCGCGCGGCGGTGCGGGCTTCGTGCCGGTGCTGCGGGTGCGGCTGTCGTGGCCGCTGTTCGCGCGCATCCTGTCGGTGGGGCTGGTAGCGTGCGCGCTGGCCTCGGTCGCCAACCTGACCACCATCCTTGTCACCGCGCAGCTGCGCCACCATGGCACTGCCGCGGTGGCGGCCTACGGCATCTCGGCGCGGCTGGAATTCCTGATGATCCCGCTCGCGTTCGGCGTGGGCTCGGCGCTGACGGCGCTGGTCGGCCGCGCCGTGGGCGCCGGCGACTGGCATACGGCGCGGCGCACGGCATGGGTGGGGGCACTGCTGGCGCTGGCCATCGCCGGCACCGCGGGCGCCGCCGTCGGCCTGGCGCCGGTGCGCTTTGCCAGCCTGTTCACCCATGACCCCGAAGTGATCGCCATCGCCGCGCGCGCGCTGTCATGGGTAGGGCCGGCATTCGGCGGCTTCGGGCTCGGCATGGCGCTGTACTTCGCATCGATGGGCGCGGGCCGGATGCGCTGGCCGGTGGCGGCCGGGCTGTGCCGGATCGCGCTGGCCGCGGGCGGCGGCTGGGTCCTGGCCAATGTGTTCGGCATGGGCCTGGACGGGCATTTCCTCGGCGTGGCGCTGGGGATCACCGCGTATGGCGTGGTGACGGCGCTGGGAGTCAGGCAGGGGGAGTGGTCGGCGCGGTGAGATTGGCAGCGTGAAGGCGTTGCCATGCCGCCGGTTTGCTCCCCTCTCCCGCCTTGCGGGAGAGGGGAGCCTCCGCAGGCGGTGTCAGTGCATGGTGGCGGCTGCAGTGCGCAAACCCTGCTACCGCGTCAGCACCTTCGCATCCCCCTGCATCCCCGCCTCTCTTACATCTTGCGGCACCGCGGGCCAGCCGCCGCCGAGCGACTTGTACAGCGCGGCGGCGCCGGTCAGCACATCGACCTGGCCCTGCACCGCCGCCAGCTGCGTGGCAAACAGCTTCTCCTGCGCGGTGGTCACTTCCAGGTAGCTGGAATAGCCGCCCTCGTAGCGCGCGCTGGACTGGTCGGCATAGACCAGCAGGCTTTTCTCCTGCTGGCGCAGGCTGACCAGCCGCTTGCGGGTCTCGATGCTGTTGGCGAGCGCGCTGTTGACGTCGGCCAGCGCCGCCAGCACCGTGCCCTGGTACGCCAGCATGGCCTGCTGGCGCTGCGCCGCGGCGCTCTGCACCTGGCCGCGGATGGCGCCGCCCTGGAAGACCGGCTGGGTCAGCCCGGCCCCGATGCCCCACACCTGCGAGGCGCTGTGCCACAGCGCGCCAGGCGTGCTGGCGATGGCGCCGAACAGCCCGCTCAGGTTTACCGCCGGCAGGTACAGCGCCTGCGCCGCGCCCAGCTGCGCGTTGGCGGCGATGGCGGCCTGCTCGGCCTGCAGCACGTCGGGGCGGCGCGACAGCAGCGCCGCCGGCAGGTCGGCGCCCGCCGGCGGCGGCAGCAGGTCGTGCACGGGCTTGCCGCGCTCGACCGGACCAGGCTCGCGCCCCAGCAGCAGCGACAGCGCGTTCTCGGTCTGGGCGATGGCGGCGCGCAGCGGCGGGATCGACGCCTCGGTCGAGTAGTAGTCGTTTTCCGCCTGCGCCAGTTCCACCTGCGAGATCACCCCGCCTTGGTAGCGCTGCCGGAAGATATCCAGCCCGCTGGCGCGCGACGCCAGCGTCTGCTGCGCGATCTCCAGCTGCGCGTCGAGCCCGCGCAGCGTGGCATAGCCCTGCACCACCGACGCCGCCAGCGCCAGCACCACGCCGCGGCGCCCGTACTCGGCATTCCACAACTCGGCTTCGGCGGCCTCGGCCTGGCGCCGGATGCGCCCCCACAGATCTAGTTCCCAGCTGGCATTGGCCAGCAGCTGGTACGAATTGCGCGGACCGTCGAGACCGGCGAACGGCGTGCCGTTGAAGGTGCCGGCACGCTGGCGCGCCGCCGACGCGGACAGCCCCAGCTGCGGGAAGAAGCCACTGCGCGCCACCATCAGCTGGCCACGGAACTCGTCGATGCGGGCCGCGGCGATGCGCACGTCGTAGTTGCTGCGCAGCGCCGCCTCCACCAGCGCATTGAGCACCGGGTCGCCAAAGCTGTCCCACCACCCACTGTCGGCGGCGACCGTCAGCACGCCGGTGTCGAGGCGGTACTGCGCCGGGTCCGGGGTCTCGGGGCGCTGGTAGTTGGGGCCGATGGCACAGCCGCCCAGCAGCGCGGCCAGGCAGGCGCCGGCCAGCTTGTGGCGCGCGCTCATGACGGCTCTCCGGTCGGCGGCGTGGCCGGTGGCGTTGTGGGTGGTGTAGTGGTAGTCGGCGCGGCGCCCTTGGCCTTGGGCTTGCGCTCGGACATGGTCTCCAGGCCCCAGAAGAACAGAGGGATAAAGAACAGCGCGATCACAGTGGCCCCCAGCATGCCGCCGATCACGCCGGTGCCGAGCGACTGCCGGCTGGCCGCCGACGCGCCGCTGGCAATCGCCAGCGGCACGCAGCCGAGGATGAACGCCAGCGAGGTCATGATGATCGGCCGCAGCCGCAGCCTGGCCGCGTGCAGCGCGGCGTCGTAGGCGCTCAGGCCTTCCTTGTGGCGCATCTCCACCGCGAACTCGAAGATCAGGATGGCGTTCTTGGCCGCCAGCGCAATCAGCACGGTCAGGCCGATCTGGAAGTACACATCGTTCTGCATGCCCCGCATCAGGATCGCCAGCAGCGCGCCGAACAGCGCGAACGGCACCGCCAGCAGCACGCCGATCGGCAACGACCACTTCTCGTATTGCGCTGCCAGGATCAGGAACACCATCAGCAAGGCAAAGGCGAACACATAGACCGCAGTCGAGCCCGCGGTCTTTTCCTCATACGCCTGTCCGCTCCAGGAATAGCTGTAGCCCTCGCCCAGCACCTCCCTGGCAATGTCCTCCATCGCCTGCAGCGCCTGGCCCGAGCTATAGCCGGGCGCGGCGTCGCCCATGATCTTGGCGGCCGGGAAGTTGTTGAAGCGCGTGACGATGTCGGCTCCGGGCACGTACCTGACGGTGGTGACCGCCTTGATCGGCACCATCTCGCCGTTGCGGTTGCGCACGTAGACCTTGTCGATATCCTCCGGGCGCGAGCGGTAGTCGGGCTCGGCCTGCAGGATCACCTGGAACAGCCGGCTGTTCTTGGGGAACTGGCTGACGTAGAGCGAGCCGAACATGGTCTGCAGCGCCGAGTAGACCTGCTCCACCGGCACGCCCTGGGTCTCGGAGCGCTCGCGGTCGACCTCCACCATCAGCTGGCGCGAGCGCGTGTTGATGGTGGAGTTCACGCCGGTCAGCTCGGGCCGCTCGTGCGCCTTGGCGATGAAGGCGCGCACCCTGGCCTCGAGTTGCTGGTAGGTACCGTCGCCGGTGCTCTGCAGCCAGAACTCGAAGCCGCCGGTGGTGCCCAGGCCGGGAATGGAAGGCGGGTTGATCGGAATCACCACGCCGTCCTGGTAGGTGGAGAACTCCTTCTTGGCGTTGGCGATCAGGTCGGCCGCGCTTTCGCCGTCGCCGCGCTCATTGAAGCCCTTGAGCGAGACAAAGAGCGTGCCGGCGTTGGACTTGTTCTGCGAATCGATCAGGCTGAAGCCGGTCGGCGCCGCCACCGCAGCGACCCCCGGCTGTTTGGCGAACCAGTCCTCGGCGCGGCGCGACAGCGCCTGGGTGCGGTCCAGGCTGGCCGCATCCGGCATGATCACCGCGCCCAGCAAGTAGCCCTGGTCCTCCACCGGCAGGAACGACGACGGGATGCGCGCGAACATCAGCCCGATCGCCGCCAGCATCGCAACGATCACCCCCAGCGACACCACCGTGCGCCGGATCACCGCCTGGTTGGCGGCGTCATAGCGCTCGATCAGGCGGTCGAATTTGGCGTTGAACCAGCGGAAGAAGCGGTTCTTCTTCTGCTCGCCCGGCTTGAGCAGGATCGCCGCCAGCGCCGGCGACAGCGTCAGCGCCACCACGCCGGACAGCACCACCGAAAACGCCAGCGTCACCGCGAACTGCTTATAGAGCTGCCCGGTGATGCCCGACAGGAACGCCACCGGGATAAACACCGCCAGCAGCACCAGCACGATCGCCACCACCGGCCCGCTGACCTCATCCATGGCGCGCTTGGCGGCTTCCTTGGGCGGCAGGTTGAACTCGGTCATGTTGCGCTCGACGTTCTCGATCACCACGATCGCGTCATCGACCACGATGCCGATAGCCAGCACCATGCCGAACAGCGTCAGCATGTTGACCGAGAAGCCGAACATGCTCATGCCGACGAAGGCGCCGATGATCGACACGGGCACCGCCAGGATCGGCACCAGCGTGGCGCGGAAACTCTGCAGGAACAGGTACACCACCAGGATAACGAGGATCACCGCGTCGCGCAGCGTGTGCACCACCTCGCCGATCGACTCCTGCACGAACTCGGTGGTGTCCAGCGCCACCTCATACTCGAGTCCGGGCGGGAACGACTTCTTCAGCTCTTCCAGCGTGCCGCGCACCTGCTTGGCCACGTCGAGCGCATTGGCGCCGGGCTGCTGGTAGACCGCCATCAGCGTCGCGGTCTTGCCCTTGTAGCGGCTGCGCAGCGAGTAGTCCTTCTGGCCCAGCTCGACCCGGCCCACGTCCTTCAGGCGCACCAGCGCGGCGTCGCCCGACTGGGCTCGCAGGATCATGTTCTCGAACTCGGCGGGCTCGGTCATGCGGCCCTTGGTGGCGATCGGAAAAGTCAGCTTGACCTCGCCGTCGGTGGGCGACTGCCCGATGCGCCCGGCGGAATACTGCTGGTTCTGCGCGCTGACCGCATTCTTGACGTCTTCCACGGTGATGCCGAGCGACGCCATCCGGTCCGGCCGCAGCCAGATGCGCATGGCGTAGTCGGGGCTGCCGAAGATCGACGCCTGGTTGGCGCCGGGAATGCGCTTGAGCGCGTCCAGCACATAGATGTTGGCGTAGTTGCCGACAAAGGTCTGGTCGTAGCTGTTGTCGGGCGAATACAGAGCGATCACCATCATGAACGCCGATGAGCGCTTCTGCACCGATACGCCCTGCGACGTGACCGCATCCGGCAAGGTCGGCAGCGCCAGGTTGACGCGGTTCTGCACGTCCACCTGCGCCAGCTGCGGGTCGGTGCCGATCTCGAAATACACGTTCAGCGTCATGTCCCCGGTGGAGGAACTCGACGAGTTCATGTACATCATGTTGTCGGCGCCGTTGACCTGCTGCTCGATCGGCGCGGCCACGTTCTGTGCCACCACCTCGGCGCTGGCGCCCGGATACTTGGTGCTGACCGTGATCGACGGCGGCGTGATCTCGGGGAACTGTGCGATCGGCAGCTTGGTCAGCGCCACCAGGCCGCCCACCACGATGATGATGGACAGCACCGAGGCGAAGATCGGCCGGTCGATAAAGAAATGGGATAGCTTCATGGCTTGCCCCCGGCGCCGGCGGCAGCCTGGGGCTGGGGTGGCGGCGCGGACGCGGGGGCGGGCCGCGCCGCGGTGGCTTCCACCGGCCGCACCGGGGCCCCGGGCGCGAGCCGCAACATGCCGCTGACCACCACGCGCTCACCAGCCTTCAGGCCGGTGCTGACGATCCAGTTGTCGCCGCTCCACTGGCCGGCCTCGACCACGCGCTGCTGCGCCTTGTTGTCCGGGCCGACCACCCACACCTGCTGGCCGCGCGGGCCCTGGATGATGGCTTCCTGCGGCACCGCGATGGCCTTCGTGCGCTCGGCGCCGTGCAGCTTCACGCGCACGAACTGGCCGGGGCGCAGCGTGCCGTCGGGATTCGCGACCTCGGCGCGGATCATGTAGGTGCCGGTTTCCGCGTTGAAGGCGGCATCGGCAAAGGTGATCTTGCCGTGATGCGGGAACTGCCTGCCGTCGGCCAGCACGATCACCACGTCGAAGGCGCCCTGCGCCGGGAACCTGAGCGCGCCAGACTCCTGCCCGGTGCGCGCGGACAACACCTCGTTCTCGGACAGGCTGAAGTTGACCCACATCGGGTCGAGCTTGGCGACGTAGGTCAGCAGGCTGTTGGACGGATCGATATAGCTGCCCGCCTGCTTCTTGGCAAAGCTGGACACGCCGGTGACCGGCGACTTGATGGTGGTGTAGCCCAGGTTGAGTTTGGCATTGGTGACGTTGGCGCGGGCCGCCTCGACCGCGGCCGCGGCGGACTGCTGCTTGCCGGTCGCATCGTCCAGGTCGCGCTGGCTCAGCGCGTTGCGCTCGGCCAGCGGGCGTACCCGTGCCAGGTCGGCATTGGCGGTCTTGAGCCGCGCCACCTGCTGCGCCAGCTCGGCGTTGGCCGCGTCCAGCGCCGCGGCAAATGGCTTGGGATCCATCAGGAACATGGTCTGGCCGGCCTTGACCACCGCGCCCTCGGTATAGACGCGCTGGTCAAGAAAACCATTGACCCGCGCGCGGATCTCCACCTGCTGCGAGCTCTGGGTCTGGCCGACAAAGTCGTAGACGATGGGCACGTCGCGCAGCGCCACGGTGATTACGCTGACTTCGGCCGCCGGCGGCGCGTGCGCCGCCGGTTTGTCGTTGCCGCAGGCGGCCAGCGTCATGGCGCAAGCCAGCCCGAGCGCGCCGCGCCAATGGAATGCAGTATTCACGGATCCCTCTCCCGCCATGGTTATGCATGCGATGGCTGCGGGCGGACGCCGTGTTCGGCCCTCTTCCGCCGCACCGGCCTGCCAGCCGCGCTCCCCTTCTCTCCGGCAGGGTAAGGCCCGGCCCCCCCGCGCGCCAATTCAATTCTTTTGTCGACGTCTTTATTGCTTTCGAAAGCGCCGGTCAGCGCGCTGCCGCCATCGCTTCAGCGACGAAAACCGCCATGGAAGCCGCCGCCGCGGAAGCCCCCGGCGCGGCCACCAAATCCGGCTCCACCGCCTCCAAAGCCGCGCCCCTGCCATGCGTGCGCTGTGCCCTGCAGGCGCTGCTGGCCGATCTCGCGCGCCTGGCGTTGCTGCTCGAGCCTGGCGGTGGCGTCGTTGCCGGGCTGCACCGGCTCCCAGCCGCCGGGGGTGTGCTTCTGCCAGCCGCTGTCGGTATGCTGGTAGACCGAGCCGTCGTGCCCGGCATACACATTGCCGTTGTTCCAGACCACCGCGTTGTCCTTGCCCGGGTTGGCGACAAAGCCACGGCTGCCGGCGCTGTGCTGCCCCGTCTGCGTATTGCCGGCGATGCCGGCCTCGGCGGCGCCGACGCGGCCGGTCTGGGCGTTGTAGCCCGCCGCCTGCCGTCCCGCCGCATAGTCGCCGGTGTAGGTGTTGCCGGCCACGCCGCCGCGCGCCGCGCCCTCGCGCCCGGTCGACGGGTTGGCGAAGGCGCCCTGGTGGCCGGCTGCGTAGTCGCCGGAATAGGGGTTGAACGCGGCGCCGCGGCTGCCCTGGTAGCGCGCGCCGGTGGCCGGGTTGTAGCCGGCGCCCGCGGTACCGCGCCATTCGGTGCCGGTCCAGGCGTTCCAGCCCTGTGCGTGGGTGACCGTGCCCTGGCCCCAGCGGCCGTAGAAGTTGGCCTGGTTCACGTTGACGTAGTTCCAGTTGTACGGGCCGCCCCACCAGTACGGGCCCCAGTACGGCGACGCCGCACCCCAGAACGCGCCCGCGGCGAAGCCGAAGGCGAAGCCCTCGGCCAGGCCGATACCAAAGCCGGCGCCGTAGCCATAGGTCACCGGATAACCGTAATAGACCGCACCCACGTAGGGCGGATAGACATAGCCCGTGCCATAGACCACGGTGCCCTCGGCGCTCACCACCACCCCCATGTAGCCCGGGGTGTAGCCCACCACCACGGTCTGCGGCGTGACGGCGTAGATGCGCACGTAGGTGACGTAGTACACCGGCGAGGTCGGCGGGATGGTATAGATCGCCGACGGCACCGGGGTGGCGACCTGCCACGGGCCGGCGGGTGCCGGCGCGGTAAACCAGACGCCGTTGGCCACCGCGTAGTAATGGCTGCCGTCGACCTCGATCACCGGCGTGCCGGTATTGACCGCGTAGCTGAGCGAGGTGCCGGTGATCGGCACGAAGCGCGGCGCGCCGTCATACGCCACCGTCAGGCTGGCCTTGCTGCGCGACACCGTGGCGGTCTGCGGGATGGTGGCGGCGATCTCGGCCTCGCGCGCCTGCGGCGTGCCCGGCACGGAGACCAGCACGTTGGCCTTGGGATCGGTGGGCGGAATGCGGGCAAAGTCCGCCGGCAGCTGGCTGCCGGGCACGTACTGCCACGGCCCGGTCAGCATCGGCGCGCGGAACCAGCGCCCCGAGACCAGCACGTAATACTGGTTGGCGGCCGGATCGACAAAGACCGCGTGGTCGGCGTTGGCCATGGTCAGCAGGCTGACGCCGCTGACCGGCGCCATCTGCGGCGCGCCGCTGGTCACGACCAGCTCGGTCGGCTGCGTGGCGAAGAGGATGGCCGGGGCGCGCGCCGGGCGCTTGCCATCTGCAGGCAGCATCGCATCGGGCTTCATGCCGGCAGCGGCCTTGCCGGCCGCGCTCTCTAGCGCCTTGGGCACGGTGGTCATCACCTCCCAGGCGCCGCCGGCCGATTCCGAGCGATACCAATAGCCGGCCGCCTTCAGCCACAGCTCGCCGCCGGGCGCGCGCAGCAGCAGCGCGCGGCTGTTCAGCGCGCGTTCGTACGACGTTCCCGGCACGGCGCGCCAGGCAGGCTCGCCGTCGACCAGCACCAGCAGCGTCGGCGTGGTCGCAAACAGGATCTGCGGCGCGTCATTGCGCACCGCGACGCGGCCGGCTTTCGCGATTTGCTGCGACACCGCATAGCTGGCCTGCAGTTGGTCCAGCGGCACTGTCAGCCCGTTGGCCGGCAGGCGCGACACCAGCGCCTGGCGCACGCGGTCGGCGGCGTCGGGGCGGGTCGGCACTTCGACGCTGTCGACCGTGATCCGGCTCAGCTGCACCAGCCCGGAGGGCTTGTCGATATCGCCGGTGGCCGAGAAATGGACCACGCCGTAGGTCGGCGAGCCCGCCTTGTCACCGACCGCCACCGCGGCGCGTCCGGCCAGGCGGTTGCCCTCCCAGGTCTCGATCTGGGGCTGGTACAGCTCGACATGGTCGGTGGTCGTATCAAAGTTGCGCGGCCAGGTCAGGGGCGCCGTGGCCGCCGCGGACGAGGACTTGGGCGGCGTGGCGGCCACCACAGCAAGCGGGGCCAGCGCCAGCCAGGCGGCCGCAACCAGCGCGCTGGTCTGCTTTATCCGAAACGACATGGGTTTCTCCGGGAGGGCGCCGCCTGCCGGCTGCCGGCATGCGCGGGCAGGATGCTGCACAACAGGCGGCCCATTGCGCGAATCTAGAGTAGCCCGTCAACGCGAACAATCCGATTTGAAAACATTCAGGATGCGTCAGAAAAAAGACAGATCAGCCGCCGGGACCAGGCCGCGACGCCCCGGCCCTTGAAGCGGCCCGGCACGGCCTCATCTCTGGTCACTCCACCCTGCGTCCCGCCCATGCCTCCACGCACCACCATCCTCACCGCGGCGCTCGTCACGGCCTTGCTGCACGGCTATATCGGGCTGCGGCTGATGCCGGCGATGCCGGCGCCGATGGCGGTCAAGGCGCTGGCGGTGGCCTGGCTGGCCCTGTCCTGCGCGCTGCTGCCGGCGGGACTGCTGGCGCGGCGCGTGAACCAGCCGTGGTCGGACCTGGTGTCCTGGATCGGCATGCTCGCCATGGGATTCTTCTCATCGCTGCTGGTGCTGACGCTGGTCCGCGACGTGGCACTTGCCGCCGCCTGGCTGGCGGGGCAGCTGCTGGGGTGGCGCGCGCCCGGCCTGGCCGCCGGCAGCGCCGTGGCGGTGCCGCTGCTGGCCTTGCTGGTCACGCTGGCGGGTTACGTCAACGCACGCCGGCTGGCACGCGTGGTGGAGGTCGACGTGCCGGTACGCGGCCTGCCGGATGCGCTGCACGGCTTCACCATCGCGCAGATCAGCGATATCCACGTCGGCCCCACCATCAAGCGGCCCTACCTCGACCGCATCGTCGACCGCGTCAACAGCCTGCAGGCCGATGCCATCGCCATCACCGGCGACCTGGTCGACGGCACCGTGCGCGAACTGTCGGCCCACACCGCGCCGCTGGCCCGGCTCAAGGCGCGCCACGGCACCTACTTCGTCACCGGCAACCACGAGTACTACTCCGGCGCCGAGCCGTGGATCCAGGAACTTCGCCGCCTGGGCGTGCGCGTGCTGATGAACGAGCACGTGGTGCTGCGGCATGACGGCAATGCGCTGGTGCTGGGCGGCGTCACCGACTACTCCGCCGGCCGCTTTCACGAAAGCCACCGCAGCGACCCGCAGCGCGCCATCGCCGGCGCCCCCGCCGACGCCGGCGTGCGCGTGCTGCTGGCCCACCAGCCGCGCACCGCGCCCGCGGCGGCACAAGCCGGTTTCGACCTGCAGCTGTCGGGCCATACCCACGGCGGCCAGTTCTGGCCGTGGAACCTGTTCGTGCCGATGCAGCAGCCGTACACCGCCGGCCTGGTGCGGCATGGATCGTTATGGATCTATATCAGCCGTGGCACCGGCTATTGGGGACCGCCGAAGCGGTTCGGGGCGCCGTCGGAGATTACGCGGGTAAGGTTGGTGCGAGCCAACTAGAAAACTGCCAGCACCATAAAAAAACCAGGCCCGCAGACCTGGTTCTCTTGCTCGCTCAGCCGTCCCTCACCGCACGATAGGCTTGTACCGGATCCGCTTCGGCTTGGCCCCTTCCTCGCCCAGCCGCTTCTTCTTGTCCGCCTCGTACTCCTGGTAGTTGCCGGGGAAGAACTCGACATGCGAATCGCCCTCGAAGGCCAGGATGTGGGTGGCGATCCGGTCCAGGAACCAGCGGTCGTGCGAGATCACCATCACGCAGCCGGCGAATTCCAGCAGCGCGTCTTCCAGCGCACGCAGCGTTTCCACGTCGAGGTCGTTGGACGGTTCGTCCAGCAGCAGCACATTGCCGCCGGCGATCAGCGTCTTGGCCATGTGCAGGCGCCCGCGTTCGCCGCCCGACAGCGTGCCGACCTGCTTCTGCTGGTCGCCGCCCTTGAAGTTGAAGCGGCCGATATAGGCGCGCGACGGGGTCTCGTAGCGGCCCACGGTCAGCACGTCGGCGCCGCCGGAGATTTCCTCGAACACGGTCTTGGTGCCGTCCAGCGCGTCGCGGCTCTGGTCGACAAAGGCCATTTTCACGGTCGGCCCGATCTTGATCTCGCCGCTGTCCGGCTGCTCCTTGCCGGTCAGCATCTTGAAGAAGGTCGACTTGCCGGCGCCGTTGGGGCCGATGATGCCGACAATGGCGCCCGGCGGCACCTTGAAGCTCAGGTTTTCGATCAGCATGCGGTCGCCGAAACCCTTGCTGACGTTGTCGAACTCGATCACTTCGTTGCCCAGGCGCTCGCCCACCGGGATGAAGATTTCCTGGGTTTCGTTGCGCTTCTGGTATTCCTGGCTGTTCAGCTCGTCAAAGCGGGCCAGGCGCGCCTTGGACTTGGCCTGGCGGCCCTTGGGGTTCTGGCGCACCCACTCCAGTTCCTTGTGCAGCGCCTTCTGGCGTGCCGATTCGCTGGCCTCTTCCTGCTTCAGGCGCGCTTCCTTCTGGTCCAGCCACGAGCTGTAGTTGCCCTTCCACGGGATGCCGTGGCCGCGGTCCAGCTCCAGGATCCATTCGGCTGCGTTATCGAGGAAGTAGCGGTCGTGGGTCACGGCCACCACGGTGCCGGGGAAGCGCGTCAGGAACTGCTCCAGCCAATCGACCGATTCGGCGTCGAGGTGGTTGGTTGGTTCGTCGAGCAGCAGCATGTCGGGGCGCGACAGCAGCAGGCGGCACAGCGCCACGCGGCGCTTTTCGCCGCCGGACAGGTGCTCGATCTTCGCGTCCCACGGCGGCAGGCGCAGCGCGTCGGCGGCGATCTCCAGCTGCAGTTCGACGTTGTTGCCGTCGCTGGCGGCCAGGATGGCTTCGTACTTGGCCTGGTCGGCGGCGAGCGCGTCGAAGTCCGCGTCCGGCTCGGCGTACGCGGCGTAGATTTCATCGAGCTTCTTGCGCGCCTCGAACACGCCGCCCAGCGCCTCTTCCACCGACTCGCGCACGGTCTGCTCGGGGTTGAGCTGCGGCTCCTGCGGCAGGTAGCCGATGTTCAGGTTCGGCATCGGCGTGGCCTCGCCCTCGATCTCCTTGTCGAGGCCGGCCATGATCTTGAGCAGCGTGGACTTGCCCGAGCCGTTCAGGCCGAGCACGCCGATCTTGGCGCCCGGGAAGAACGACAGCGAGATGTCCTTCAGGATGTGACGCTTGGGCGGAACGATCTTGCCCACGCGATTCATGGTGAAAACGTACTGTGCCATGGGTGCGTGTTGGTGATGGTGCTGGAGTAGGTGCGGGAATGGCGGAGTGTATCAGGCACGCCGGGCCGCGCAGCCCGGGCGCGGCCAGCTTTGGCCTGCGCCGGTACAATCGCAGGTTCGTCTTTCCGCTGATTTTTCAAGCCATCGCCATGAGCAAACCCGCCCTGACCCTGAAGTTCAAGTGCAAGAAGTGCACCAAACCCGTCACGCTGTACCTACAGAAGACGTCGGCGTGCTCGCACATCACCCCGTACCAGGGTTTCTGCAAGTGCGGCGAAATGATGCGCCACGCCACCGGCGACAAGGACGCGGTCGAGTCCTTCGTCAATTCGCTCGACAACAGCTGGATGCACCACCATCACCACCACCACTGAGCCGGCCACCGTGGTGAATGAGACCTGGCGTCCCGCCGGCAAGGACCCGATGCGCTTCCTGGGCGGCTATCCGCCCGGCGTGCTGGAGCAGGTGCGCGAGCTGGTCGCCGCCGGCCGGCTTGGCGACCATCTGGCCCGCCGCTATCCGGATCGCCACACCGTGCAGACCGACCGCGCGCTGTACGAATACACCACCGACCTCAAGCAGGAATACCTGCGCAGCGCACCGCCGCTGCACAAGGTGGGGTTCGATGCGCGCCTGGATTCCGCCCAGCGCGCGCTCGGCCTGCATACCGCGATCTCGCGCGTGCAGGGCGGCAAGCTCAAGGCCAAGAAAGAGATCCGCGTGGCTTCGCTGTTCAAGGAAGCGCCGCCGGAGTTCCTGCGCATGATTGTCGTGCACGAGCTTGCCCACCTGAAGGAAAGCGAGCACGACAAGGCCTTCTACCGGCTCTGCGAATACATGGAGCCGCGCTACCACCAGCTCGAGTTCGATACACGGCTCTACCTGGCCTGGCGGGAGCTGGAACGCGCCGCCCCCGCCGGCGGCATCGACCCGGGCGCTCAGGCGTCGCAGGCGTAGCGGAACGACCCGTTCAGCGTCCTGGGCAGCACCAGCGTGCGCAGGTTGGCCGCCTGGGCCTTGGCGCACAGTCCGGCGCGCGTGGCGGCGTCCCGGTACTTGGTGGCGTATTCGATCTGGAATACCGGCTTGCCCTGTCCCGTGAACGCGGTATAGGCACCGCACTCGCGGTACTGGAAGCACTGTTCATTGATGGCGAAGTCAAAGCTCGCGGCCAGCTCCGCCACCTGCCCCACGTCGTTCTTCAAGCCCACCGCCAGCCCGCGCGCATGCGCCTCCGCCGCCAGGAAGCGGTTGTAGTCGAGCTGGGTCTCGGCCGTCAGCGGCAGGCCGGGGCTGTTGGTATAGCCATCGACATTGTCCGGATCGACCGCATCGCAGCCTTTGCTGACCGCCAGGTCCATGCGCGCCTGCATGATGCGACGCACGTTGGCCGAGCGCGTATCCAGCCAGCGCTCGCCGGCCCAGCCCGACAGCGGGGCGCCCTGGTCCGCCTCGGTGAACTGGTTGAAGTCGGGACGCCAGTCCTCGGAACTGCCCGCCGAGAAGTAGCAGATCACGCGCCGGCCCTGCACCTTGAGCGCATCGATGGTGGCCTGCGGCGTATCGAACAGGTCGAAGTCATAGGCGGTCACCGCATAGCTGGTGTTGAGCTTGCCGGTCAGCTGGATCTGCCACGTGTCGGTGAGCGCCGGGGCCCAGCGCGTGGTGGCGCTGGTGGTGGTTTCGTTGATGTTCCGCGTCGTGGCCGCGGCCGTCGGCGACACCATCTCGGTCTGTCCGTCATCGCCGCCGCATCCGCCCAGTGCCAGGCTCAGCGCAACCGACAGCATTGCCGCGGCCTTCTTCGCATCGTTGCCATGCATAGGTCTTCCCCCTTCCCTTTGATGAACCCCGTTAGAAGCGATCGGCCCTGTTGTCGATACGCCGCGGCGGTCGGGCCTGCCGCTGCGGTTCCCGCAATGTAGCGGATTCGCGGCCTGGTCCGGAATGCAGGCCGGCCCCACTGTTCGTGCGGCGCAACACATGATGCGCTTGACCCATGCCGAGGCGCTATGTATAAAGAGCGCGTGGGTAGAAGCGGTCGATTGGACAGCAGCGGTGCAATGCCGCGACGTTCAACTGGAGATTGCTCACTGACGGAGTGTTTCGTCGGTGGCGCAGTCGTCCAGACGCTCCCCTGACAAAGACTCCCGATCGCAGCATGCAAGGCCGGCCCCGCGGCGTTGTTCGCGCGCGCCCGCCGCATGCGTGTCCAACCTAGTCATTGTTAGGGGATCTCCCATGATCATCGACACCAGCTGTTATCCGACGAACCTGGTGGACCTGGCCTGGCGCCACGACGGCGACCCGTTCACCGGCGAGCGCCTGATCCAGATGATGGACGGCCCATTCACCATCAACGGCAAGCCGCGCCGCATCGACAAGGCCTTTATCCAGCCGCCGCAGGGCAACACCATCTACACCTACACCGACGGCGTGAAGTCGGGCAGCGAATCGATCGACGCGTACATGGCGTACACGGTCGAGATGGTGCGGAAGTATCCGGACCGCTTTATCGGCTGCTTCGTCTACAACCCGCGCTGCGGCGTGCAGAACGGCGTCAATGCGATCGAGCACTACGTGAAGAAGCTGGGCTTCAGGATGGTCCAGTTCCAGGCCAACATGCACGCCTACCGCCCGGACCGCGCGCTCGACTGGCTGCGTCCGGCGCTGCAGAAATGCGCCGAACTGGGCGTGCTGGTCAAGCTGCATACCGGCGATGGTCCCTACAGCATCCCGACCGAATGGGTGCCGATGATGAAGGAGTTCCCGACGGTGAACTTCATCATGGCCCACTTCGGCGTGCAGACCGGCGGCGTCTACTGCTTCGAGCCGTTCCAGATGGCGATGGACATGCCCAACGTGTATTGCGAATCGGGCTGGTGCCTGCAGTCGCGCATCGTCGAGTTCGCCAAGGTGCTGCCCAAGCACAAGATTCTGTTCGGTTCCGATACCCCGCCCAACGAGCCGGGCATGTGGCTGCGCCTGCTGGAAGTGCTGTGCTTCGAGCCGCCCCAGGGCCTGAACCTGGATGAGGACACGCTCGAGGACTACCTCGGCAACAACGTCGCCCGGATGATCGGCCTGGAACCGACGCCGGTGCCGCGCACGCTGGAAGAAGCGAAAGCGCGCCTGGCCGCATAAGGTCCGCACCCGAACCCGCGCCAACGACAACGGACTCCGGAGCACCCGACATGATTATCGACACCCACCTGCACCCGACCAACCTGGTCGACGAAGCCTGGCGCCACACCGGCGAGCCCTTCAACGGCGAGCGCATGCTCAAGATGATGGACGGCCCCTACATGATCAACGGCAAGCCGCGCCGCATCGACATGGGCTTTATCCAGCCGCCGCCGGGCAACACCGGCTACCGCGACGGCAACCGCCGCGGCCGCGAAGGCATCCGCGACTACATGGCGTATATCGCCGAGCTGTGCCAGAAGTACCCTGACCGCTTTATCGGCAACTTCACCTTCAATCCGCGCTGGGGCCCGGAAGAAGGCGCGCTGGAGCTGGAATTCCACGTCAAGGAGTACGGCTTCAAGATGCTGAAGCTGCATGCCAACATGCACGGCTACCGGCCCGACCGCGCGCTCGACTGGCTGCGCCCGGCGATGAAGGTCTGCGCCAAGTACAACGTGGTGGTGCTGATCCACACCGGCGACGGCCCGTACACGATCCCGACCATGTTCTACCCGATCATCCGCGAATTCCCGATGGTCAATTTCATCATCGGGCATTTCGGCATCCAGACCGGCGGCAATTATTCATTCGAGGCGTTCTGGATGGCGATGGACACGCCCAACGTGTACTGCGAATCGGGCTGGTGCTTCCAGTCGCGCATCGTCGAGTTCGCGCGCCAGTTGCCGCGCGACAAGATCGTGTTCGGCACCGACACGCCGCCCAACGAGCCCGGCATGTGGCTGCGCGAGCTGGAAATGCTGTGCGGCCCCGCGCCGCAGGGCATGGACCTGGACGAGGACGGGCTCGAGGACTACATGGGCAACAACATCGCCCGGCTGGTCGGCATCGAGCCCACCGCGCCGCCCAGGACGCAGGAAGAGGCCCTGGCGCGGCTGAAGGATACCTACGCCAGCACCCGGTAGTCGCTAGCTGTTCGGCAGGCAGGCACGGCACGGCGGCCAGGACCATTCCCGGCCGCCGGGGCAGCCTTCGCCCTGGCCCACCCTGACCTCAGGAGCCGATCCATGAACTCACCCGCAGCGCCCTTCGTTCCCGCGACCCCGGCGACGCCGGCGCGCCAGCCTTTCCACGACACCTCGCAGGACTTCCACCAGTTCCTGGCCGCCTACCGCGAGGCCTATCCCGAAGACGTATTGCATATCCGCGAGCCGGTCGGTGCCGACCAGGATCCGACCGCGCTGGTGTGGGCACTGGCTGCGCAGGGCCGCCATCCGGCCCTGCTGTTCGACCATGTCGAAGGCCTGGGCACGTCGCTGGCCACCAACCTGTTCGCCTCGCGCGAGCGCGTGGGGCGCATGCTGGGCGGCGTGCCGCCCGCCGGCATCCATGCCGAGTACCAGGCCCGCAGCCGCCGCATGGTGGCGCCGCGCGTGCTCGACAGCGGCGCCGTCACCGGCCAGGTCGAGACGCAGCACATCGACCTGTGCACGATCCCCGCGATCCGGCACTTCGCTACCGACCGCGGCCCCTACATCACCAACGCGATCCTGATCGCGGAAGACCCCGACAGCGGCATCGGCAACGCCAGCTACCACCGCTCGATGCTGCATTCGCCAACGGAGATCGCCACCAGTCTGCACTCGCGCGGGCACCTGTGGCGCATGCAGCAGCGCGCCGCCGAACTGGGCCGCCCGCTGCCGGTGGCCATGGTGATCGGCGCGCATCCGCTGTTCATGCTGGCCGGCGCCGCACGGCTGCCGTTCGGCGTGGACGAGCGCCATGTCGCCGGCGGCCTGTTCGGCGCGCCGCTGGAAGTGGTACGCACGCCGCGCCACGGCATCCTGGTGCCGGCGCATGCCGAGATCGTGCTCGAAGGCGTGATCGATCCCGAGGCGCGTGTCGACGAAGGCCCGTTCGGCGAGTTCACCGGCTATTCGTCGGACCGCTCGACCAACAACCTGCTGCGCGTGCAGAGCGTGATGCGTCGCACGGACGCGTGGCTGGTCGACGTGGTCGGCGGCAACTCGGCCGAGCACCTGAACCTGGGCCGGATTCCGCGCGAGTCCGAGATGGTGGAGAAACTGCGCGAGCGCTTTCCGGGCGTTACCGCGGTGCACTACCCCAGTTCCGGCACGCATTTCCATGCCTACGTGGCGCTGCGCCAGAGCCGCCCGGGCGAGGCCCGCCAGGTGATGCTGGGCCTGCTCGGCTGGGACCCGTACCTGAAGACGGTAGTGGCGGTGGACGAGGACGTCGACATCACCCGCGACGAGGAAGTGCTGTGGGCCATGGCCACGCATCTGCAGCCGCATCTGGATGTGGTGGTGGTGGATGGGCTGCCGGGCAGCGCGCTCGATCCGTCAGCATCGGGTGTCGGCACCACGTCACGCATGGGGCTGGATGCGACGCGCGGGCCCGGTTTCGACGGCATTCGCGCACGCATCGATCCTGCCGCGATGGCGCGCGCGGCCGCGCTGCTGGCGCGGCTGGAGCGTGCGGCATCCCACGTGCCATGACGTCTGGCTCAGGGATAACCCGCTGAAAACGGTCGATTCATCGTTTCACCCGATCGATAAATCCACCGCGAACGTTGTACCTTCCTTGCGCCGCTGTCATGCTGGACTGACAAGACAGGACAGGCGCGGGCTTCGCACGAGAGGATGGCAAGACCATCCCGCAAGAGGAAGCGCCGGCACCTTGGCGACACGTTAGCGCAATGCGCAACCGGCGTGATACCGACCAAAGGAGACAGCATGAACCCCACCCTGCCTACGCAAGGGAATGCCGCCGTGCATCCCGTCGACGAGGTCCTGCCCCCGCCGCGCCTGCTGGCCTTGGGCCTGCAGCATGTGCTGGTGATGTATGCCGGCGCCATTGCCGTGCCGATGATCATCGGCGGCGCCCTCAAGCTGCCCAAGGACCAGGTCGCCTTCCTGATCGCCGCCGACCTGTTCTGCTGCGGCCTGGTGACGATGATCCAGAGCATCGGCATCTGGAAGGTCGGCATCCGCCTGCCGGTGATGATGGGCGTCACCTTCACCGCGATCGCGCCGATCATCGCCACCGGCTCCAATCCATCGCTGGGTCTGCCGGCGGTGTTCGGCGCGGTGATGGTGGCGGGCGTCTTCACTTACTTTGCCGCCCCCTATGTCGGCAAGATGGTGCGCTGGTTCCCGCCGGTGGTGACCGGCACCGTGGTGCTGGTAATCGGGGTCTCGCTCATGCGGGTCGGGATCAACTGGGCGGCGGGCGGCAATCCCACCATCAATACCGCGGCCGGTCCGGTGCCCAATCCCAACTTCGGCCTGCCCGTGAACATCGCCATCGCCACCGCGGTGCTGTGCACGGTGCTGGCGCTGGTGGCGTTCGCGCGCGGCTTCCTGTGCAACGTGGCGGTGCTGATCGGGATTGCGGTGGGCTTCTTGATCGCGCTGGCGCTGGGCAAGGTCAGCTTCGACGGCCTGCACGGCGCGCACTGGGTCGAGTTCATCGCGCCCTTCCACTTCGGCTGGCCGACCTTCGACGCCATGACCTCGGTCACGCTGTGCGTGGTGATGATCGTGATCATGATCGAAGGCGTGGGGCAGTTCCTGGCGCTGGGCGAGATCGTCGACCGCCCGGTCGACTCCGAGGACCTGGCGCGCGGCCTGCGCGCGGATGGCGTCGGCGCGCTGGTGGGCGCGGTGTTCAACACCTTCACCTACACCTCGTATGCGCAGAACGTGGGGCTGGTGCAGGTCACCGGCGTGCGCAGCCGCTGGGTCTGCGCCACCGCCGGCGGCATCCTGATCGTGCTGGGCTGCCTGCCCAAGCTGGCCTTCTTCGCGGCATCGATCCCGCAGTACGTGCTGGGCGGCGCGGCGCTGGTGATGTTCGGCATGGTCGCGGCCACCGGCGTGCGCATCCTCGGCCATGTGGATTTTGTCGAAAACAAGAAGAACGCCTACATCGTCGCCGTCAGCGTGGCGCTGGGCATGATCCCGCTGGTGTCGGACAAGTTCTTCGCGCAGATGCCGGAGCTGCTGGCCAAGTTCTGCCAGAACGGCATCCTGCTGGGCACGCTGGCCGCGGTGCTGCTGAACCTGCTGTTCAACGCGCGTTCGCCGGCCCCCCAGCGCCACGGGCTGGCCAAGGAACCGGCATGAGGTAGTTGCCGCAGTCAGGCGCCGTCAGCTGGCTTCGGCCAGCCTGGCACGGTAGCGCATCAGCAGGTCGCGGAAGGCCTGCGCCGGCGGCGACAGCGACCGGTCCGCGTGCACCAGCAACGAGATCTCGCGGTGGATCACCGGATCGGTCGGCATCACCGTGGCCAGCCCCAGCGCGCCGGTCAGCCGCGTCACCGCCGCGCTCATCACGGCGATGCCTAGCCCCGCGTCGACCATGCCGACCATGGTAAGCGGCAGGAACACCTCGTGCACCCGCTGCAGCGTGATGCCGCGCGCGGCCAGCGCGGTGTCCAGGCAGTCGCGGATCGGGTTGCCCTTGTGCGGCCCGATCACCGGCAGCCCGGCCACGTCCTCCCAGCGCAGCGTCTTGCGCCGGCGCAGCGGATGGTGCGCGGGCATCACGATGACGAAGGCATCGTCCATCAGCCGGTGCGCGCTCAGGTCGGGCTGGCCCTCGGGGATGGTGCCGATGCCGAAGTCGACCTCGCCCGAGCTGACCATCTTGGTCACTTCATGCTCCGACACATCGTGCAGTTCCACCTTTACGCCCGGATGGCTGACGCAGAACTCGCGGATCACGCGCGGCAGCATCAGCGCCGCCTGGATCGACGATGCCGCGATCGACACGCGCCCGCGTCCCAGCGTGCGCAGTTCGCTGGAGTTCTCGATCACGCTGTCGATATCGGCCACCGCCTTCTTTACCAGCGGCAGCAACTCGGCGCCGGCCTGCGTGATGTGCAGCTGGCGTGTGTGGCGGTCGAACAGCTTCAGGCCGAGGTTGGCTTCCAGTTCGTGAATCAGCGCGCTGACCGATGACTGCGACAGGTCCAGCCTTTCGGCGGCGCGGGTGAAGTGGCGTTCCTGCGCCACGGCGATAAACGCGCGCAGCTGGCGCAGCGACACGTTCATGTTGCTGAGGTTGGGCACGTTGTCTACCTCCGGGATCTCGGGGTGCGCGCTCTGCAGCGAAAAGACAGGGCTTTCGCGGCGCGTCTGATTCAGAGGGTAACACGATCAATTAATCCGTTTCCGGGCCTTTACCGATGAAGACCAGCCGCCCATGATGGATTCAACGGCGCGCGCCCCGCACGAACTCGGCAAGACCGGCAGCCGCCGCCGATGGCACAGACCAGGAGGAGCAATGAGAGCGTTTGAGTATTTCGAACCGGCGACGCTGGCCGAAGCGTCGGCCATGCTGCACCGGTGCGGCGGCAAGGC
The DNA here is from genome assembly GCF_041726985.1 of Cupriavidus nantongensis. Classification (GTDB taxonomy): domain Bacteria; phylum Pseudomonadota; class Gammaproteobacteria; order Burkholderiales; family Burkholderiaceae; genus Cupriavidus; species Cupriavidus nantongensis_A. The sequence goes on from NZ_CP168303.1 coordinate 3,092,371, forward strand.
CAGCGTGCTGGCCGGCGGCACCGATCTGCTGGTGCAGATCAAGGAGGCCGTGCGCAAGCCCGAGCACGTCATCAACATCAAGAAGATCCCGGGCATGGACGTGCTGACCTTCGATCCGGTCAACGGCCTGCGCATCGGCGCGCTGGTGACCACGCGCGCGGTCGAGACCTCCGCCTTCGTGCAGCGCCACTACGCCGGCCTGGCGAAGGCGGTGACCGACTTCGCATCGATCCAGGTGCGCCATCGCGCCACCGTGGTCGGCAATGTCTGCCGCGCGTCGCCGTCCGCGGAATCGATCGCGCCGCTAGTCGCCGATGGCGCTTCGGTGCACCTGTACGGCATGTCGGGCTCGCGCGAGCTGCGCGTCGAGGACTTTGTCACCGGCGTCGGCAAGACCGCCATCGCGCCGGACGAGATCGTTACCCGCATCACCGTGCCGGCGCCGCGCGCCAACACCGGCAAGGTCTATCTGAAGCATGGCCGCCGCGTGCAGATGGAACTGGCCACGGTCGGCGTGGCGGTATCGCTGACGGTGGAGCACGGCCACTGCATCGACGCCGGCATCGTGCTGGCGGCCGTCGGCCCCACGCCCGTACGCGCGGTGCGCGCCGAGCAGCTGCTGCGCGGCCAGCGCATGACCGACGCCCTGGTCCTGCAGGCCGCGCACGCCGCCATGGACGAGGCCCGTCCGATCAGCGACGTGCGCGCCAGCGCAGCGTACCGGCGGCAGATGGTCAGCGTGCTGACCCGCCGCGCCCTTGAACAAGCCCTGGAGGCCGCCTTGCGCGGAACATCATGCGAAAAATGATCGAACTCGTCATCAACGGCGAGCCGCGCGAGCTGGCGGTGGAACCGCACGGCACGCTGCTCGACGCCCTGCGCCACGACGCCGGCCTGACCGGCACCAAGAAGGGCTGCGACGTGGGCGAATGCGGCTCGTGCACCGTCATCATCGACGGCCGGCCGATGAACTCCTGTCTGGTGCTGGCGCCCGAAGCGCATGGCTGCCACATCACCACCATCGAAGGCGTGCAGCCCGCGCCCGACACCGTGCATCCGCTGCAGGACCAGTTCATGCGCTGCGGCGCCGCGCAATGCGGCTTCTGCACGCCGGGCTTCGTGGTGATGGCCAAGGCCTTGCTCGACGAGAACCCGCATCCGACGCGCGACGAAATCCGCTTTGCCATTGCCGGCAATATCTGCCGCTGCACCGGCTACACCAAGATCATCGAGGCCATCGAGAAAACCGCCGAGGCCATGGACCCTGCCGGTTGCGCGCACCGCGCCCGTGCCAGCGAGGAGGCATGATGACCCACGCCGTGATCGGACACAGCGTCAAGCGCACCGACCTGCTCGACAAGGTCACCGGCAACGCCAAGTACGTTGCCGACATGCCCTTCGCCGGCCTGCTGTTCGGCAAGATCAAGCGCAGCAACGTCGCCCACGCCCGCATCCGCCGCATCGACACGTCGCGCGTGCTGGCGTTGCCCGGGGTCAAGGCCGTGCTGACGCACGAGGACGTGCCGCGCGTGCTGCACGCTGGCTCGCCGCACCCGCGCTCGGCGTCGGTGACCTGCGACCAGTACATCCTGGACGACAAGGTGCGCTACTGGGGTGAAGGCGTAGCCGCGGTGGCCGCGATCAGCGAAGAGATTGCCGAGCGCGCGCTCGAGCTGATCGAAATCGAATACGAAACGCTGCCCGCGGTCTTCACCACCGAAGACGCCGAGCGCTCCGATGCGCCGCGCATCCATGACCGCGAGCCCGGCGGCAACCTGGTGCTGCCGCCGGTGATCGTCAGGCGCGGCGATGTGGAAGCCGGCTTTGCCGAAGCCGACTTCATCCTCGAAGGCGTCTACGAGGGCGGCCGCCCCACCCCGGCCTACATGGAGCCCAACGTGCTCACCTGCAGCTGGGACGGCAACGGCAACCTGACGGTATGGATCTCGACCCAGACCGCCTTCATGGTGCGCGGCATCATGGCCGAGGTGCTGGGGCTGCCGCTGCATAAGGTGCGCGTGCTGGTCGACCACATGGGCGGCGGCTTCGGCGCCAAGCAGGACCTGTTCCAGCATGAGTTCCTGTGCGCGCTGCTGGCGCGCGAGACGCGCCGGCCGGTGCGCATGGAATACACCCGCGAGGAAACCTTCCTCGGCGGCCGCACGCGCCATCCCGCAAAAATCTGGCTGAAGCAGGGCTTCCGCAACGACGGCACCATCACCGCGCGCCAGGCGAAGGTTGTGTTCAATTCCGGCGCCTACGGTTCGCACGGCCCCGGCGTCACCAATGTCGGCACCGCCGCGCTGGTATCGCTGTACCGCTGCGACAACGTGCTGCTCGAAGGCCGCTGCGTCTACACCAACAGCCCCATCGCGGGCGCCTTTCGCGGCTACGGCGTGGTGCAGACCTACTACGCGCTCGACGTGCAGATGGACGAGGCCGCCGCACACCTGGGCATGGATCCTGCCGAACTCAAGCTCAGGAACGCCGTGCGCGAAGGCGACATCGCGCCGTCGAACCATCCGCTGATCGGTCACGGCCTGGAGGCCTGCATCGAGCACGGCATGGCACTGCTCGACTGGTCCGCGCTGCGCCGTCGCCCGCGCGACACCACCGGCCCGGTCCGCACCGGCTGGGGCCTGGGCTGCGAGATGCACGGCAGCAGCGCCTATCCCGGCATCAAGGAACAGGGCAACGCCATCATCAAGATGAACGAGGACGGCACGGTGGTACTGCTGACCGGTGCGGCCGGACTGGGTACCGGTGCGCATACCGCGCTCGCGCAGATCGTGGCGGAAGAACTGACGTTGCCGTTCGAGGCGGTATCGGTGGTACATGGTGACACCGACGTGGTTCCCTGGGACATCGGCGCCTTTGCCAGCCACACCACGTACATGGTCGGCAAGGCCGCGCAGATGGCGGCGGGCGAGATCAAGCGCCAGTTGCTCGAGCGCGCCGCCAGGCTGATGGAGTGCGACCCCGAAGCGCTGACGCTCACCGCCGGTGTGATCGCCGTACGCGACCGCGACGGCCCCACGCTAACAGTGCGCGAAGCGGTGATGCCGCGCAAGGGCATTCCCGCTGCGCAACTGGTGGGCACCGCCACCTATCACCCGACCAAGTCGTATTCGTTTGCCGCGCATTTTGTCGAGGTCGCGGTCGATACCGAGACCGGCTTCATCACCGTGCGCCAGGTAGTGCCGGTGCATGACGTCGGCAAGGTGATCCACCCGGTGGCCGCCGCGGGCCAGATCGAAGGCGGCATCCAGCAGGGCATCGGCCACACGCTGTACGAGGACTACCAGATCGACATGCGCACCGGCCGCTCGCTCAACGCCAACTTCGTCGACTACAAGATGCCGCTGGCGATGGATATGCCCGAGATTCGCACCGTGATCCTCGAAGCCGCGCCGGATCCCGGCGGCCCGTTCGGCGCCAAGGGCGTGGGCGAAGACCCCATCGTCGCGATCGGGCCGGCGATTGCCAACGCGGTGTTCGATGCCATCGGCGTGCGCTTCCGCCACTACCCGATCAAGCCGGAGCAGGTGCTGCAGGCACTGGCGGACAAGGCGGCGCGGGAAGGCGGGCGCGCATGAGCCGCAAGCAACGCCTGGTGGTCGCCATCACCGGCGCCAGCGGCGCGGTGTACGGCGTGCGCATGCTGCAGGCGCTGGCGGCGCTGGACGGCTGGGAGACCCACCTGGTGTGCTCGCCGTCCGGGCTGCTGACCGCGCACCATGAGCTGGGCCTGCAGCGCCCGCAGATCGAAGCCATGGCCGACGTGGTGCACAACGTGCGCGATATCGGCGCCACCATCGCCAGTGGTTCGTTCCGCTGCGACGGCATGGTGGTGGCGCCCTGCTCCATGCGCACGCTGGCCGCCATCGCCACCGGGCTGGCCGACAACCTCGTCACCCGCGCCGCCGACGTAATGCTCAAGGAGCGCCGCCGGCTGGTGCTGCTGGCGCGCGAGACCCCCTTCCACCTGGTGCACCTGCGCAACATGACCACGGTGACCGAGATGGGCGCGATCGTGTTGCCGCCGGTGCCGGCCTTCTACGCACATCCGCAATCGGTCGACGACATCGTCGCCCACACCGTGGGGCGCGTACTGGACCTGTTCGACGTACCGCACGACGGACTGGTGACACGCTGGCAAGGCCTGCGCCCCAATGTCGCCACCGCTTGAAAAGAACTTCCGCCTCGCGCCCGCGAGGAACGCAGCACCCTAATCAGGAGACAACATGAACGCACCTGCCGTCGCACAACAGCCGCCCGTCCCGGTCACCATCCTTACCGGCTTCCTCGGCTCGGGCAAGACGACGCTGCTCAACCACATCCTGACGCAGAAGCACGGCCACCGCATTGCCGTGATCGAGAACGAGTTCGGCGAGGTCGACGTCGACTCGGACCTGGTGATGACCTCGGACGAAGAGATCTACCAGATGACGAACGGCTGCATCTGCTGCGTGGTCGACGTGCGCACGGACCTGGTGCGCATCCTGCAGAAGCTGCTGGAGCGGCCCGAGCGCTTCGACCATATCCTGGTCGAGACCAGCGGCCTGGCCGACCCGACCCCGGTGGCCGCCACCTTCTTCATGGACCACGAAGTCGCGAGGAAAGTCACGCTCGACGGCATCCTGACGCTGGTCGATGCGGTGCATATCGAGAGCCATCTCGACGACCCCCAGCTGACCGGCTTCGACAACCAGGCCGTCGACCAGATCGTCGCCGCCGACCGCGTGATCCTGAACAAGACCGACCTGGTCGACGCCGCGCAGCTCGACCGGCTGGAGGCGCGCATCCACCGCCTGAACGAGGGCGCGCAGATCCTGCGCTCCAACTTCGCGCAGGTGGACCTGGGCAAGATCCTGGGCATCGGTGGGTTCACGCCGGGGACGATCCAGGCCGATGCGCATGAGCACCACGCGCATGGGCATGCCGACCTGGATCGTCATCATGACCATGACCACCACGATCACGTCTGCGACGAACACTGCGATCACGCAGACGACGGCGACACGCACGGCCACCGCCACGACCCGTCGGTGACCTCGGTCTCGCTGGTGTTCGACCAGCCGTTCGACCGCCAGCGCCTCGAGCATGGCCTGAAGGCGCTGCTGGCCGCGCAGGGCGACGATGTGTTCCGCATGAAGGGCATCGTCGCGGTGGAGGGCGATGACCGCCGCTACGTGCTGCAGGCGGTGCACCGGCTGATGGACTTCCATCCCGCCGACGCTTGGGGTGCGGAACCCGCGCAAAGCAAGTTCGTGTTTATCGGCCGCCATCTCGACAAGCTGCGGCTGCAGACGCTGCTGAAAGTATGCCTGCCGGTGGCGCAGGCCGCCTGATTGCGCTGTCTACAGCGGGACTGGCTTGCTGTCAGTCCCGCTGCAAGGCTGCCGCACGCAAGGTCTGCGACGGCAGCTCGCCGAACTCGCGCCGGTATTCACGCGAGAACAGGCTCAAGTGGGTAAAGCCGTGCCGCAGCGCGATCGCGCCGACCATGCCCTGCTCTGGCCGTGCGCGCTGCAGGTCGGCGCGCGCGCCCTGCAGGCGCAGCAGCCGCAGGTATTCCATCGGCGTGGTGTCCTTGCTCTTGCGAAAGCCCAGCTGCAGCGTGCGCGCCGACACGCCGCAATGCGCGGCGATCTGCTCCAGCGTCAGCGGCTGGTCCAGGTTGGCGCGCAGGTAGGCAATGGCGTGGCGCACGTAATCCGGCAGCACGGCTTCAAACCGGCGCGGCAGCATATTGCCGTCCGCCGCAAAGCGGTCGAGCAGCAGCGTCGACAGCACGATCCGTTCGATGCTGGCATCCACCGCCGGCACGCCACTGCCCTCTCGCCGCACCCGCGTTTCCGCGCGCAGGTAGCTGACCAGCGCCTGCCAGCGCTCGGCACGGCCATCGTCGGCCACCGGCTGCATATTGAATTCGATCGGCGCAGGCGGCTCGAAGCTGAACTGCTGGCGGAATGCCTCTTCGATCAGCTGGCGGCGGATCACCACGCTGAAGCGCTCGCAGCCCGCATCCAGCGACAGCGTGGTCGGCACGGTAGGCGAGAAGACAAAGGTCGCGCCCGGCGGCATCAGCATCGCGCCACGTGGCGTTTCCACGCGGCAGGTGCCGGCCAGCACGGTCTGGATCACGAACTCGTCCTTGTTCGGCTGCGGCTCGATCTGCACCGCCTGGTTGTAGGCGATGGTCACCAGCGTCAGCCGGCCGATGGTGCTGGTATCGATGCGCGCATCGAGCGCCGCATCGTCCTCCGACGCGCGCAGCCGCGTGGGGCCGAACACGCGGCCGGACAGCGACTGGATGCGATCGAGGTCACCGGCGCGGCCTAGGGGCGAACGGGAGGATGCGGCAAACCATCCGGCAGTGGGTGACATGGCGTTGTAGAAAAAGTGAACGGATCAACGGCTACCGCTCCATCAACATCCGACTGTTTGCTCCCCTGTCCCGCGCGCGGGAGAGGGGAGCAAACCAGCGCATCCATCGTATTGCCACCCCCGCCCTCACGCAACCCAAGGGAAACCCCTGATCCCTCCGGCGCGCATTTTGCAAGCCCGCTTGCGGCCCCGTGCCAGGGCCTTCGCAATAACGCTATGACGGCATGCCGTGCATCACTACTGTGCAAGGCATGCGTGGGCCATGCGCCGCGCATGGCACCGTGACGGACCGAGCCCGGCATCCACAGACCGGGCCAGCCGCCGCCGGCATGGCGCACTTTCCCCCAGTACGCGGCAGGAGACCCATCATGAAACCAGCGGTTCACCCCGTCGACCAGATCCTGCCGGCACGCGCCATGGCGTCGCTCGGCTTCCAGCACATGCTTGTGAGCTACCTCGGCGCCATTGCGGTGCCGATGATCGTCGCCGGCGCGCTCAAGATGACGCCGGCGCAGACCACCATGCTGATCAGCACCGCGCTGTTCACCTCCGGCATCGCCACGCTGCTGCAGACCGTGGGCTTCTGGAAGTTCGGCGTGCGCCTGCCGCTGATGCAGGGCGTGGCCTTCAGCTCCGTAGGCCCGGTCATCGCCATCGGCACCGATCCCACGCTGGGCTTCAACGGCGTCTGCGGCGCCATCATCGCCGCCGGCGTGATCGCGATGTTCCTCGCCCCGGTGATCGGCAAGCTCAAGCGCTTCTTCCCGCCGGTGGTGAGCGGCTGCACCATCACCGCGGTGGGCCTGTCGCTGTTCCCGGTTTCGTTTCACTGGTTTGGAGGCGGAAGGGGCGCGCCGGATTTCGGCGCGCCCATCTTTTTCCTGGTCGCTTTCGGCGTGGTGGCACTGATCCTGCTGATCAACCGGCACGGTGGCGAACTGGTGCGCAACCTGTCGGTGGTGATCGGCTTGCTGGTGGGCGGCGCGGTGGCGTGGATGCTGGGAATGGGCAGCTTCGATGAGGTCGCGCGCGCGCCGTGGTTCACCATGGTGACGCCGTTCGCGTTCGGCATGCCCACCTTCAACATCGGCGCGATCACCACCATGGTGATCGTGATGGTGGTGCAGATGGTCGAATCGATGGGCCTGTTCGTTGCCGTCGGCGACATCGTCAAGCGCCCGCTGACCGAGCGCGACGCCACCCGCGGCCTGCGCGCCAACGGCCTGGCCAGCGCCATCGGCGGCATGTTCGCGGCGTTCCCGTACATCGCCTTCATGGAGAACGTAGGACTGGTGATCGTCACCGGCGTGCGCAGCCGCTGGGTGGTCGCCACCTGCGGCGTAATGCTGTGTGCGGTGGCACTGGTGCCCAAGATCGGCGCGCTGTTTGCATCGATCCCCGCCGCCGCGTTGGGCGGTGCCACCATGGTGATGTTTGGCGTCGTCGTCGCTGCCGGCATCAAGACGCTGGGCGAGGTGGACTACGAGCGCAACCCCAACAACCTTTCCATCGTCTCCATCACGCTCGGCTGCGCGATGATGCCCGTGATGCTGCCCGGCATGCTGGAGAAGCTGCCCGGCTTCCTGCAGCCCTTCGTCCATAGCAGCGTGATCATCGCCTGCGTGGTTTCCGTGGTCCTCAACCTGATTCTCAACGGCCTGCCAGCCCGTGAAGCCGATGAGCTGCCCGCCAGTGCCGACAACGTCCAAGGGGTCTGAAAACATGGTGCACAACACCAACGCCACTACCGCGCCCGCCGGCGCCCTGTTGATCCGCAACGCCGCCGCCGTGATGACCGGGCGCGCCGGCACCGCCGCGCGCGCGGGGGCCGCCGACATCCGCATCCGCGACGGCCGCATCGCCGAGATCGGCACCAGCCTGGCTCACCACGACGGCGAAGCCGTGCTCGACGCGAGCGGCTGCGTGATTTACCCCGGCTGGGTAAACACCCACCATCATTTATTCCAGAACCTGCTCAAGGCCGTGCCCAGCGGCATGAACGTCGGGCTGGAGCAATGGCTGGCGGCCGTCGCCTACCCGCGCCTGGCGCGCTTCAGTCCCGAGATCTTCCGCACCGCGGTGCGGCTGGGCATGGCCGAACTGCTGCTGTCCGGCACCACCACTTGCGCCGATCATCACTACCTGTATCACCACGGCCACGGCGCGGAAACCGGCGACGTGCTGTTCGAGGTAGCCGAAGAGCTCGGCATGCGCCTGGTGCTGTGCCGCGGCGGCGCCATCCAGTCGGCCTCCGATCATCCCGGCATGCGCGCCACCGCGCTGGTTCCCGAGACGCTGGACGAAATGCTCGCGGATATCGAACGGCTGAAGACTCGATATCACGACGCTTCGCCCGACGGCCTGCGCCGCGTGGTAGTCGCACCGACGACACCGACCTTCTCATTGCCGCCCGCCCTGCTGCGCGAACTCGCCGCCTTTGGCCGCGGCATGGACCTGCGGCTGCATTCGCACCTGTCCGAGACCGACAACTACGTCAGGTTCTGCCGCGAGAAATACCAGTGCACGCCGGTGCAGTTTGTCGCAGACCACGACTGGCTGGGTCCAGACGTCTGGTTTGCGCATCTCGTCACCGTCAATCCGGAAGAAATCCGCATGCTGGCTGTGACCAACACGGGCATGGCGCATTGCCCAGTCAGTAATGCGCGGCTCGGCAGCGGCATCGCGCCGGTGCGCGCGATGGCAGATGCGGGGGTGCCGATTTCACTGGGCGTCGATGGTGTCGCATCCAATGAATCGGGCAGCATGGTGCATGAAGCCAATTTTGCGTGGCTGGTGCATCGCGCGCTCGGCGGGGCTGCGCAAACGCGCGTCGAGGAAGTGATTCATTGGGGCACTGCAGGGGGAGCGCAGGTGCTTGGGCTGCCCGGTATCGGCGCGCTTGCGCCGGGACAATCGGCGGATCTGGCGATCTATGACGTCAGCGGGCTGCGGTTCCATGGGTTTCATGACATCGGTACGGCGCCGGTCGCGGCGGGGGAGCCGACGCCGGTTCGGGATGTGCTGGTGCGGGGGCGGCAGGTGGTGCGGGATGGGGCGGTGGTGGGGCTGGATTTGGAGAAGCTGAGGAGGGAGGCGCGGGAGGCGTTGGCGGGGTTGGTGGATTGAGGGGGATTGGTGTCGCTTTGGCTATGGGTCTGGGACGAACCGCATTGAGCGGATGATGGCCAGGACGTCGGGGAGTGCGTGCTCTGAGCGTTTCAGGATCGGCTTGCCGCGGGTTTCGGTGATTTCGCGGGGGTCGTAGCCCAGGTTGATGCCACCGTTCTCTGTGACAATCGCCTTCGTTTCATTCCCCATACACAGGTCCAAACCACGCCTGCGTGGGGTTGGAACGCCGCTGTCGGATGCTATGTACGCCTCCGCATAGTACCGGGAATTTAAGTCAGTCAGGCGACGCAGTTGGATATCCCTCGCTTGCGACTTGTCGACATTATGGTAGTCAGCCAGTAGCTGCGGGCATAGGTCTTTCGCGTTGCCGACATGGCAGGTGAGCGAGATAGACATCGCCCGCGCATAGCGGTCCTTGGGATAGTAATTGTCGTGATGAAAATACCCGGATGCAAAAGCACCCGTCCATTCAATGTTAGTGAAACCACCAGCCTTGGCCACGAACTCGATCGCGCAATCTCTCATTGGAAGCACGTAGCGCTGCATTCCTTTTGGGACAAACGCATCATGGTCTTGTGCCACGACTTGCGTTGTCAGGCTGACAGCGAGGATGCCATATGTTATCCACCGTCGCGTCAATGCAGGACGAGGCCTTGTAGCCTTCTTATGCGTTCCCATACCTACCGACTCTCTTGTTTTGGTGTTGGATCAGGTATGAACCGCATCGACTGGATGATGGCTAGCACGTCCGGGAGTGCATGCTCCGAGCGTTTCAAGATCGGCTTGCCGCGTGTTTCGGTGATCTCGCGCGGGTCGAATCCAACGACGATCCCCCCATTCATCGTCACTATCGTACGCGTTTCATCACCTAGACAAAAATGGAGGTCACGGCTACGCGGTGTCGCTACAGCAGTTGCAGTAGCGATGGCGGCATCCGAGTAATACCGTGGGTTAAGGCCGCTGAGGTCACGCTGTTGAGTATCCCGGATCATCATCGGGTCAGACTCCCGGCGTTGGCTCATCAGTTCCGGACAGAGTTTTTTTGCGCTTCCCCGGTGGCAACTTACAAGCATTGACAGCTCGCGTTCGTTCTTTTTTGGCAAGTAGCTGCCATGCCGAAATGTACCCCATGAATCGTCCGATGGTGTGACTCGGGCAGTTCCTCCAGCCTTGGCCACAAATTCCAGCGCACAGTCTCTCATTGGAAGTACGTATCGCTGCATCCCTTTGGGTATGAGGCCGTCACCTCTCATTTCCTCCGCCCGCACCTTCACGTTCACCAGCGAGGAGGCAATCGCCGTGCAAAGAACGCCAAACGCTACGAGAATTCGTTCCCTCACCGCTTCCATTCATAATCCTCCGGCTTGAACTGCGCGATGCCCGCTCTATCGGGGAAGGTAGGATGGTCGAACAACAACACCTGAGCATAAGCGTATGCATGGTATCGATCTACAAGGCCATTCAACTGCGGATTCTTCCGATTCAGATGGCCTGGCAGGTTCACGATGCAAGAGGCACGGCGGAAAGAGACATTCGCGTAAAAGACAAAGGCATCCCGCTTCTTTAGCTGGCTGCTGAAATGGATACTGAATGCATGGCGATAACTCGGCATTATCGTATCCGCTTCTTTATTCGCTCGATTCTTAAGCCAGTAGTGTCCAGCGCTATCCGCGGCACTATAAGCATCCACAGCCACATCTTCGCGCCAATTTAGAATGTTGCTTGGCAAGTTCGGTTCAGCGTCGTGTAGCGGTACGTTGCTGCGTAATTGTTTCGCCCTGGCGTATGTTGCACGTAGTGGGGCGTCCACGGCAGCGTCGATGTTACGGCCTCGGAATTTCCAGTATTCCAGATAGTTTGGCGTATGTGTCAGCTGAAGAAATCCACGGCCGAACCATGGCGAGTACCAGGAATGCGAGCCACCCGTCTCTACCAGAGTGCCGAACCAGACTGTTTCTTGAACGGAATTCCCAAGGAATGCAGCCAACCTGGCACGGGTCGCTATGCCGTACTTCCGCCAGGCGCTATTCAAACGGTCCTTATGACTTCTTGCAAGAACACCAGCGTCTTTCGTGGCTGCTTCATACACAATTTTGTCCGGAATCCCCGCCCCAAGGCCCCGCAACGCCCTCGCCGGCACAGCCTGCCTGAGCTCATCAACACTAAGCCACAGCGCCCGACGCATATGATGGATGAACTGCAGCGGATGGAAATGCCATACCGCACGAGGCAATCCAGTGTGCTGCCAGAATGCGAGTTTCTGCGCCTGGTCCTTGAACCGCTGCCAACTGTCTTCCGATACCAAGGGCATTCCCGGTTTACGCAAGCGCGCAAAGCGTGCGTCCAAATCAGAGACATCCCACTCAGTCGGATGCTCGACCACCAGGTGACGCAGCGCCGCCTTGCCTGCGTCGCCGTTGTCGCTCATCATCTGTAGCGTCGCCGGCTCATCGACGATGGCATCGGCCGGACTCAGCATCGCGCCTTCTTCGACCTTCTTCCATCCCAGCCAATGTGGGAAGTCCGCGTCAGACAGCCGCACGATGCCGGCTTGCGATAGGTCTATATATCCCACCGAGCCGGGCGCATAGGGCACCAATTGCCAATTGTCGACGTGGCGGCTTCGCTCTTCGCTCAGCACACGCCCGAAGGTCAACCACTCCAGGCCGGCGCTTGGGTTGTCCGGATACAGCGCCTCGGCAAGAGCCAGCATGGCGTAGCCATAACCCGGCTGTTCGACTCGGCCGAGGTTTCGGTACTGCCCCTGCGCGGTACGTATGCGTGTGGTCGTGATGCGCTTGTCCTTGTCCAGGCGTACGCTGACGTAGAGTAGCTGCCCGGTATTGCTTCCGGCTGTACCGGCGGGAAACACCAGGTTGCCATCCTTGTCCGCTGTCCGCCATACCCCATCGCCCTTGGGCAAGCGCGGATGCGCCGCTGAAAATGACTTGCCTTCCGGGATGACGAAGTGAATGTCGCCGTAGACATCGGCGCTGCCCTTGTCCGTGATGCAGCTGCTGTCGGGGAAGAACCTGGCCAGTGCCTCGTCCGTGCAGAAGATTTCGAAATGGAAGCCACTGCGCCCGGTTTGATGTTGGCTTCCCGGATAGCCCAATATGTCGCGCCGGTAAATCTTGGCGTTCTTTGGATCGTCCGGGACCCTCGAGTCTGGACTGGTACGGGCTCGATAGCACGCCGGCAGCGTGTCGGTACGACCGTGCAAATGCTCGGCGGCGGCAAGGTTCATGTACAGCGAATAAAACACCACTGGCGTGGCGGCACCGGTCTCGGTCTCATGGCGCAGCAGCACGAAACTGGTGTCATAGGGCTTGCCTTCATAAGTTTCGGTCTTGGGCGCCAGCCGGTACGCCACGATGGTGCCATCTGCAATAGCACGAACAGGCCTGGCCGAATTGGCACCGACATGCAGACCGCCGTGCCAACAATACATAGTGCCGACCATGCGCGCCGGATACGCGCCCTTCGGGTCGTCTGACTCGGCCAGCAGCCGGGCCAGCCAGGCGTCCTCCGACTCTTCCATGGCGTTGCCTGCCGGCGGCATTGTAAGAATGGGATAGCTGATGATCATGGCGCAGTCTGGTTCAGGAATATGGGAAGGAGCCGGGTATCTCCCATGGCGTCGCCGGTGCCATTGGGAGCGGATAGTCGTGGCGGACGCCTGCCTCGAACTTTCTCTGTGCCGCCTTATAGGTAATCGGCCCCGGACATTCGAAGGTGATATTGCCGCCCTCGATCGTGATGGCACCCCCACCAGCCGTCGCAATGCGAATCCGCTTGGCCGCGGCAAAGTCCACACTCATATTGGCCGACACAATAGTCAGGTCCTCCCGCGCCGCCAGCTTCAGCAGATCATGCTGTGCCTGGAGATCGATATCGCCCTGGCCCGCCGTCAGTTGCAGGCCGATGTTGTTCCCTCCGGGCGCAGACAATCCCGCCGCCACGCCAATCGCCTTTCCTGCATGGACGCGCGCCTGTCCCGCGACGGCGACATTGCTGTCCTGGCCGCTGGCCATCACGACGCTTTCCCCACTGGCAATTTGCAGGTCCTGGCCCGCCACCATCGCAACACCGGCCCTGCCGTTGAGGTGAACCATCGGCTCGCCCTGGTGCGGCACCTTGCCCGGCGTGCTGGTATTGGCGCCAGCCGCGTCCGCCTTTGCCGCTTCGAGCGAATGCCCATCGACCATGCCGGCCGCGGCCTTGGCTTGCTTCGCCAGCGGCGACTCGTCGCCTTTCCCGCTCGACAGGGCTTGGGTCTGGTGCGTGGTGGCGCCATCGCTCAGCGTCCTGACCAGATCGCCCGCCTGCCGCAGCAGTGCGATACCGGCAGCGTTGTCGCCGGTCGGCAGTACGTGACCCGTGACGGCATCGCGATAGGTCGTCAGCAGCAACCCGGCCCGGCCACGTACCGCGGCGTAGCCATCGGTGCGCAGCTCAAACCCTTGGCCCCGGAAGCTGCCGCGGCGGTTGTCCTGCTGGTGGATTACGTGGCCGAGGTTGAGCTGGCTGTCGTGCTCCGTCGTGGCGAGTTGCGTGCGCAGTTGCTCATCCGTGTCGTCAAACACCAGCTGGTTGTAGCCCTTGCCGCCGTGCTCCTGGCTCTTGAAGCCGGTCAGCGCGGCATCGTTGCGATGGCCGTCCGGGTCGGCGCCCATGCCGTGCCACGCCGGGCTGTTGCCACCGGCCAGGTTGCCCTGTGCGCTTGGGTGACTGTCGGAGCCCATTGCATAGATGCCGCTGGCGTCATAGGGCTGAGAGAAGGTGGTGGCGGCCATCGATTTGCCGCCCGGCGTGGGCGCGATGCCGGCTTCGCCCTGGCCGTTGTACAGCGCACCGATCACGAACGGCTGGTCGATATCGTTGTCCGTGAATTTGACCAGCACCTCCTGGCCAATACGCGGCAACCATTGCCAGCCCATGCCGGCGCCAGCCTGGCGCTGTGCCACGCGGAGCCAGCGGCTGCTGCGGTCGTCGGCGCGCTCGCCGCGCTGCCAGGGGAAGCGCACGCGGATCTGTCCGCGCGGGCTGGCGTGGTGTTCGGCGTTGCCATCGGCCTGGGTCTGGCCGTCCGGGCCGACCACGATTGCGGTATGGGCGCCAAGCGGGGTCGCCCGGCTATGGAGGCGCGGACAATCACCCTCCAGCACGGCGGCGCGCCAGGGCCGGCGCGCATCAAAGGCACGAAAGAGCGCCGCATAGCCATGTTCCCGCGCGGCCGTCCGCAGGGATTTGGTTGGTACCAGCCGCTCAGCTGTGTTGTCGAAGACGCTGCTTACCAGGCCGACGGTCATTGCCACGGTATCCGGCGCCGGAGGCGGCGTGTCGAAGCCCAACGCCGCTTCCAGCGGTCCGATCCGGTCGGCAAGCGCGGCACGCGTTTCCACGGCGAGGTTGTTGATGCCGCAGTGCTCCACCGCATCGAGCAGCAGCGGATACCCCGCCGTATCGTCCGGTTGGGGCGGCAGATGCGGACAATCCGTGACGGTCAGACGGGTGCCACTGCGCAGCGAGCGCATCGAGGCGCTGCCGGTAAACACCAGCGCGCGGGCTTCGATCGCTTCAATCACCTGTTCGGCAACGCGCTGCGCGCTGGCCGCGTCCGGCGCCAGCGACAAGCTGACTGAAAAATAGGGATCCGGGCTCACGGCTCGGCCCGAAAATACGCCGTAGCGCGCCGGCGCATGACCACGGATGGCGCGCTTGGCTTCGGGGTCCCAGGCGCTCACCGCCACACCGCCGACCGCAGCACGCGTCTCACAGATCAACTGCTGGATGGCGTCAGCCGATTCCTGGCTATGCGCGCGGTGGTAGCGGATACCGCCGCCGGCCGCCGATTCAGGGTCTTCCGGCAATTGCGCGCTGTCGGCAAAGATCACCACGGCATGGCCGAAGGGCGCTTCGTCGTCTTCCACCACGGTATATCCGAGGCCGGCTTCGGCCAGCAGGCGCGACAGGAATTGGTAGTCGGTCTCGCGGAATTGTGCGATGTGGTCGCGTTCACCGAACGCGGCGATGCGGGCTTCGGCTCCGGGGGCGTAACGCCAGTGCGCGTACGGCGCGTAGTCCTGCAGAACGGCTTCGATGATGCTGTCGAGCGTGCGGCTCTGGAACACCTGACTGTGGCGCTGCTGCGTGGTCAGCCACAGCCAAGGGATCACGGTCAGGCGATAGCGCGCCAGGCTGCCGTCGGCACCAAGCTTCTCGGCCTGCCGGATCAGGCCGGTGCGGCGTGACTGGCCACCGCCGGCAAGCGTGGTCAGCAACGTGACGCGCTGACCCATCAAGCTGTCCAGCGCGATATCGGCATTGGCGCTGACCGCAACGATGCGCCATTCGAACAGCGCCGAGATGGCTTCGCGGCCGACCCAGGCTTCGACGGCCAATTCGCCCAGTGCGCCATCACCCTCCAGTGCATACAGGCGATGGGTAGAGGAAAGGAGATGTTGGTAGAGGCGTGCAGGATCCATTTACCGATGCGTCAAACCGCCTTGTTGTTCAGACGCGCTATGTCGATCTCGCGCATAGCAATCGGCTATTTGTGCGCCTGCGTCTAACGGAAATCAACGGAGGAATGCCGATTCGAAGCGCGACCTTCATCTCGATCAAATACCCCGGAGTTTTTCCCTTCAACGGGACGAATCTTCGCTTCGCATGCGCTCTTAGGATTTCGGCTATTTGCTGGCGGATGAGGCTCGGGCAGGATGCGGCGTCCGTATGGGAATGCGAACTGTCTTATCGCGCCGCGTGCCGTGGCGCGAGAGACTGGGGCTGTCATCGAACAACGGTGACCGAGTGTGGAAACTCGATGTCTCAACCGAACGGTCGTCCATGACGACCGTTCTCGCCTATACGTGCAAGCCATCCATGGCGGGCCGGACGAGGCAGCCGCAAGGCTGACCGGGCAATGGTTGTGACACCGGTTTCCACCCTCGTCGTCAGGCCCGCCGCCCTCCTCTTGCGTCGCGCGGCGGACCTTCATGCAACGATTGGAGGTCCTATGTCGGAAATCGATCTATCTACGGCGCGGTACAGTCTCTTGGCGGTGGCAGCAGGCATTGATGGGGTACTTGCCTTGCTGGATCAGCAGAGTGAATGGTGGGAAGGCGGCTTCGCGGCGTTTTGCCTGTTGGGATTGGTGAAGGCGCAGTTGGAGCGGGTGTTGGAGGACGAGCTGCCGGCCTCTTGATGCAGGCCCTAGGTTGGTGACTTCGTTGATGCGCCGGCCCTCTCCCCCGCCCCTCTCCCGCAAGCGGGAGAGGGGAGAAAACATG
This sequence comes from Cupriavidus nantongensis, assembly GCF_041726985.1. Taxonomy (GTDB): domain Bacteria; phylum Pseudomonadota; class Gammaproteobacteria; order Burkholderiales; family Burkholderiaceae; genus Cupriavidus; species Cupriavidus nantongensis_A. Next base: position 3,109,182 of record NZ_CP168303.1, read on the forward strand.
CGCCAGCCCACGCGTAGCCCCTCACAAAAACCCAATCGAAAACCAAGGCACCAACGTCAACAGCACCAGCGCCACAAACAGCGCAGCCATATGCGGCCACACCTTCGGCATCGCCACGTCTGGCGACACGCGCCCGATCGCACAGGCCGCATAAAACCCCACGCCAAAGGGCGGCGCGAACAGCCCCAGTCCCATCGCAAAAATCACCACCATCGCGTAATGCACCTCATGCACGCCAACCAGCTTCGCAATCGGAAACAGCAACGGCCCGAACAGCACAATCGCGGGAATCCCTTCCAGCAGGCTGCCCAGGATGACGAACGCCAGCGCCGATACCAGCAGGAAACCGGTCTTGCCGCCGGGGACGGCCGACAGGATTTTGACCAGGTCTTGGGCGAAGCCGGACTGGGTCAGCGCCCATGCCATCGCGGTGGCGCAACCCACGATCAGCAGGATGGCCCCGGACAGCGCCGCCGTGTCCAGCAGCATCGGGTAGATCCCGCGCCAGTCGAACTGGCGGTACACCAGCACGCCTGCCACCACCGCATAGAAGATGCCGATGGTAGACACCTCGGTCGCGGTCGCCACGCCCTCCACCACGGCGGTGCGAATGATCACAGGCAGCGCCAGCGCTGGCAGCGCAACCAGCAGCGCCTTCGCGATCGCCGGGCGCGACGGCCGCGGAACGCGACTCATGTCTTCCTTGCGGGTCTGGAACCAGACCACCAGCGACATCATGACCAAGCCCACCGCCGCGGGCATCAGGCCGCCGATGAACAGCGAGGTGATCGAAACCCCCGTCACCGATCCCACCGTGATCAGCACGATGCTGGGCGGGATGGTCTCGGACATCGCGCCCGACGCCGACAGCAGGCCGATCAGGTCGCCATCGTTGGCACCGCGCCGCTTCATTTCCGGAAACAGGCTGGGCGCCACGGCGGCCATGTCGGCGGCCTTGGCGCCGGAGATGCCGGAGACGATATACATCGCACCCAGCAGCACATACTGCAAGCCGCCGCGCAGATGGCCGATCAGGCTGACCAGGAAGTGGATCATCGCGCGCGCCAGGCCTGTCATCTCGATCAGTGCGCCGAGGAAGACAAAGAGCGGCACGGCCAGCAGGATCAGGTGAGACATGCCCTCCTGCACGCGGTTCGGGATGATGGACAGCGGCGTGGCCGTGGACAGCGACAGGTAGCACAGTGTGGCCAGGCCGAAGGCGAAGGCGATCGGTACGCCGATGGCGACGCATGCAACCAGCATCAGCAGGAAGAAGATCACCAGGTTGACGTTGCCCAGCGTCATCAGCGTCGGCGACAGCAGCCACAGCAGGCCGCCGCACAATGCCACCATCAGCCCCGTCGCGGCCACCGGCCTCCAGTGCGCCGAAAGCAGGCGCAAGATTGCCGCTCCCAGCATCAGCACGATGCCGGCCAGCACCGCGGCGGCGCGGTAGCCTTCACTGATCTCCAGCGTCGGCGTCGACACCTCGAGGTGCTCGGTCAGATGCTCCCACGCCGGCCGCAGCAACAGCGACAGGAATGCCACCACCAGCCACATGCCGAGCGCATCCACCCAGGCGCGCCGGGCCGGCGGCAGGTTCTTGATAAAGGTGGTCAGCTGCATGTGGCTGCCGCGGTCCAGCGCGATGATGGCGCCGAGCATCGCCAGCCACAGGAACAGGATGCTGGCCAGTTCATCCGTCCAAGGGACCGGCTGGTGCAGGGCATAGCGCGCGAACGCACCGCCGCCCAGCAACAGGATCTCTGCCAGCACGATCAGCGCCGCCGGCACCTCCACCACGCAGGCCAGCAGTCGGCGCCAGCACGCCGCGGCGGCTGACGGCGCTGACCGCGCCAACGGCGCCGGCGCAATCGCTTCAGCGGTGTGCTCCATCGATGTCTCCTTTCGTTCTTTATCGTTAGTCCAGCCGTCATGCGAGACGGCCCGCGTATTTCTCCAGCCGCGACCACGCTTCGTCCCCGTACTTCTTTTTCCATTCGGCATAGAAGCCGGCGCCCTGCAGCAAGGCACGGAATGGCGCGGGATCGGGCTGGTTGAAGACGATGCCGAGGCGGCTCAGCTCGGCCTGCGCATCGGTATTCAGGCGCGCGATGTCCTCGCGCTGCTTCAGCGCCGCCGCGGTGAAGTGGGTCGTGATGGCGGCCTGCACTTCCGCCGGCAGCGCCCGAAATTTCTTCGCGTTGCCGAAGATGAAGTGACCATCCCAAGTGTGTCCGGTGAGCGCGCAAAACTTCTGCACTTCAAAGAGCTTGGCGCTACGGATCAGCGCGAGCGGGTTCTCCTGTCCATCGACGACTCGTGTTTGCAGCGCGGAATAGAGCTCGCCGAACGGGATGGCCGTGGGCGACGCGCCGAGTGCCTTGAACATCGAAATCCACAGCGGGATGCCCGGCACGCGTACCTTGAAACCCTTCAGGTCCGCCGGCGTGTTGATCGGCCGGCTCGCGGAGGTGATGTTGCGATAGCCGTTGTCCAGGCATTTGTCGAAGACGTGCAGGTTCACCTTGCCCAGGGCGGCACGCACATAGGCGCCGACGTCGCCGTCCATCGCGGCCCAGACCGTGGCGTAGTCCTTGAAGGCAAAGGCCACGCCGTTGATGCCGGCGGTGGGCACCAGGGTCTGCAGGTTGGTGCCGGCCGTGGACATGAAATCCATCGCACCGGTTCGCACCTGCGCGATCATGTCGGGCTCGCTGCCCAGCTGACTGTTGGGATAGACCTGCAGGTCGACTTTGCCGCCGGTGTCCTGGCGGATCGCCACCGCGGCCTGCTGGATGCGCAGCGTGCCCGGATGGTCGGCGGGAAAGGCGGTGCCGTACTTCAGGCGGATGGTGGCCGCCTGGGCCAGTACGTGGGCTGCCGGCAGCGTTATTGCCAGCGTGCCGGCGGCCAGCGCGCCGAAACGGCGTCGGGTTAACAGGAAGGCCATGGTGCGGTGTCTCCTCTTTGTCGGTGGGATGGCTCAGGACGACAGCAGCGCGGCGGCGCCACCCGCGCGCAGCACCGCCAGGTGGCGGGCCAGGCGATCAGCTAGCGGTGCGGGCCACGGCTCGTTGCCAAAGACAGGGCTGTGCGCGAGTGCCTGCCTGACTGCGTCGGCATCGCTGTGGGCGTCACGCAGGCACGCCGCCAGCGCGGGTGCGCCGGGGTCGTCAAAGGCAAGCGCGTGGCCGCGATCGCTGCGTCCGCCGCGCACGCAATGCAGCCAGGCCGCGAGCGCGCGTTCCAGCCAGGGCCGCTCGGTCCCGACACTGGCGCGCAAGGCGGGCAGCCAGCGCATTGGCACCTTTTGCGTGCCATCGGCTGCAATTTGCGCGGTGCGATGGTCGAGCGCGGCATTGCGCAAGCGCTGCAGCAAGGCCTCGCTGTAAGCAGCCACGTCATAGCCGGGCGGCGCTTGCACGGCGGCGCGCAAGTCAGCCATCACACCGCGGGTGAAAGCGCCGACGAGCGGATCGTCCATGGCTTCGGCAACGGTCTGCAGTCCGCATAGTTGTCCGGCATAGGCGATGGCGGAATGCGTGCCGTTGAGCAGCTGCAGCTTCATCGCCTGGAACGGCCGGACATCGCCGGTCATCAGCGCACCGCCCGCTTCCCATGCCGGCCGGGGCCCGGCAAAGCGGTCCTCGATCACCCACTGCGTGAAGGCCTCGCAGACGATGGCGGCCTCGTCGCGCAAACCCAGGCGGCGCTGCGCGTCACGGCGCGATGCCGGCGTGGCGGCGGGGACGATGCGGTCCACCATGGTGTTGGGGAACGCCACGTCGTCGCGCACGCGGCGGGCCAGCGCGGGGTCCGTCAGTGTTGCGTACTGCGCCAGCAGCTTGCGCAGCGTATCGCCGTTGGCCGGCATGTTGTCGCAGCAGACGATGCTGAGCGGCGCGCCGGCGGGCCGGCGGCGCAGGCCGGCAGCGAGTACGCCGAGCGTGCTTCTGGGCGTGCCGGGATGGGCCAGGTCGTGCCGGATATCGGGGTGGTCCGTATCCAGGTCGGCGCTGGACGGATGCTGGCAGTAGCCCTTTTCTGTCACCGTGCTGGTCACTACGGCGATACCGGGGTCGGCCAGCGCGCCGAGCACCTCGCCCAGCGCATGCGGGGCATACCACGCCTGCATCACGGCGCCGACGATGCGCGTCGTGGCCGCAGCGCCTTCGCACTCGGTCACCGAATAGAGGAAGTCCTGCGCCGCCAGCGTGCGTGGTGTGCGGGGCTCCCGCAGGCTGACGCCGACAATGCCCCAGCGACTGTCCCCGGCACGGATCGCGGCCTCGGTGTACAGCGCCTGGTGCGCGCGATGGAACGCGCCGAGGCCCAGATGCAGCACGCCGCGCGACAAGCGGCTGCGATCATAGCCGGGCTGTTGCACTTCAGCATTGGCGCGGCAACAGTTGCGTTGCGTGAGCCTCATCGGCGGTACCTCGGCAAGTCAGTCGTCAGCAGCATCGTGCGTGCATCCGGCGTTGTCTTCGATGCGATGAAGTGTGCACGCAGCCGTGGTGTCCAACGTGCTGTGCTTTCGCGATTCAACTGCGGCAAACGCTGCATTTGATTGCGGAATCGGCCGTACTCCGCCGCAATCGGCCCGCAGTACTCTGGCCGCATCCACACCGATGCAGGCGTCGTGCAACCAGGCGTCGCCATCGGGCTACGACAACGACGATCCGGCCGGAGACACCCTTTGAAGATCGAACAGATAAAAACCATCGTCACCTGCCCCGGGCGCAACTTCGTGACGGTCAAGGTGGTCACCGATGCAGGCGTGTACGGACTGGGCGACGCCACGCTCAACGGCCGCGAGCTGGCGGTGCGCGCGTACCTGGACGAGCATGTGATTCCGTGCCTGATCGGCCGCGATCCGCGCAGCATCGAGGACATCTGGCAATACCTCTACCGCGGCGCCTACTGGCGGCGCGGGCCGGTCACGATGACTGCCATCGCGGCCATCGACATGGCGCTGTGGGACATCCTGGGCAAGCTGGCCGGCATGCCGGTGTACCAGTTGCTGGGCGGGCGCAGCCGCGATGGCCTGATGGTGTATGGCCACGCTAATGGGCGCGACCACGCCGAAGCCATCGACGCGGTGCACAGCCATATCGAGCAAGGCTACAAGGCGATCCGTGTACAGTCGGGCGTGCCGGGCTTGTCCAGGGTGTATGGCGTCGGCACGCAACCCGGCCACTATGAACCAGCGCAGAAGGGCTTGCCGCCGGAGGAGCCCTGGGACACAGCGCTGTACCTGCGCCACACGCCGGAACTGTTCCGCAAGGTGCGCGAGGCCGTCGGCTTCGGCCCGCATCTGCTGCACGATGGGCACCACCGGCTGACACCGATCGAAGCGGCCAGCCTCGGCAAGGCGCTGGAGCCCTTCGGCCTGTTCTGGCTGGAAGATCCAACGCCGGCCGAGAACCAGGAGGCGTTCCGGCTGATCCGCCAGCACACCACCACCCCGCTCGCGGCCGGTGAAATCTTCAATTCGCTGTGGGACTGCAAGGACCTGATCGGCGATCAGCTGATCGACTACATCCGCACCACCATCGTCCACGCCGGCGGCATCACGCATGTGCGCCGCATCGCGGACTTCGCCGCGATCCACCAGGTGCGCACCGGCTTCCACGGCGCCACCGACTTGTCACCGGTATGCATGGCGGCGGCAGTCAACTTCGGGCTGTGGGCGCCGAACTTCGGCATCCAGGAACTGATGCCGCATGGCGCGCTGATCGACGAAGTTTTTCCACACAACTACCGGCTGGAGGACGGCTACCTGGTGATGGACGACGTGCCCGGCCTTGGCGTCGATATCGACGAGGGGCTGGCAGCCCGGTATCCGTACGAACGCGCCTACCTGCCGGTGGCGCGGCTGCGCGACGGTGCGATGTGGAACTGGTAGCGGCCGCATCAGTTGACCGGAACAAGGAGCGATCATGTTGAGCATAGTCGTCGAGCAACCACACCGCATGGCCGTGCGCGAGCGCCCCAACCCATGCCCTGCCGAAGGCGAGGTGCGCGTGCGCGTCCGTCTCGCCGGCATCTGCGGATCGGACCTGCATATCTTCCATGGCAAGAATCCGTTCGCGACGTATCCGCGCGTGATCGGTCATGAGTTCGTCGGCCATATCGACGCGGTCGGCGCTGGCGTCGGCAATGACCGCATCGGCGAGCGCGTGGTGGTGGATCCGGTGATCAGTTGCGGCCAGTGCTATGCCTGTCGCATCGGCCGGCACAATGTCTGCCAGCGGCTCCAGGTGATTGGGGTGCACCGCGATGGCGGCTTCAGCCAGTTCGCATGCGTGCCGGCACGTAACGCGTACACGGTGCCCGACAGCATGTCGACCGCGAGTGCCGCGGTGATCGAGCCGTTTGCCGTGGCCGCCAACGCCACCCACCGAACCGGCGTGCTGCCCTCCGACGTGGCATTGATCTACGGTGCCGGGCCGGTCGGCCTTAACCTGCTGCAGGTATTAAAGCGCGTGTATGGCGTCCGCACCTTCATCACCGATCATGTCGATGAACGGCTGGCCCTCGCACGCGGCTGCGGCGCGGAAGAGGACGAGATCATCAACACCGCGCGCGAGCCGCTGGCCCGCGCGCTCGAACGGCGCGGCGTGGCAGGCGGGCCGACGCTGATCTACGACGCGGTCTGCCATCCCGCCATCCTGGAGGAAGCCGTGGCCATGGCCGCGCCGGCAGGCCGCATCGGCGTGCTGGGGTTTTCCGCCACGCCGTCGGCAGTGCCGCAGCAGGCACTGACCAGCAAGGAGCTGACCTTGTACGCCTCGCGCCTGAATTGCGCGATGTTTCCCACCGTGATCGACTGGATCGCACGCGGGCTGGTTGACCCGGGCCGTATCGTTACGCACCAGATCAACTTCCGCGACGTGGCCGGCGCCTTCGACCTCGCCGCAAGCCAGCCGCGAGCCTGTTGCAAGGTGCTGCTCGACCTGGGCGAGGACGCCTGACATGCGTGCAACATTCGACATCGTCGCGCTCGGCGAGGCTATGGTGGAGTTCAACCACGCCGGCCCGCGCGATTCGCGCACCTATGTGCAAGGCTTTGGCGGAGATACGTCCAACGCCATCATCGCCGCGGCCCGCCAGGGTGCGCGCTGCGCCTACCTGACCAGGCTGGGCGACGATGAATTCGGCCGCATGTGCCTGTACCTGCTTCGCACCGAGCGCGTCGACACCAGCGGCGTTGTCATCGACACCTCGGCACCTACCGGCCTCTACTTCGTCCATCACGGGCCGGAGGGCCACGCCTTCACCTATAGACGCTCGGGCTCCGCCGCGAGCCGGATGCAACCCGCGGACCTGCCGGTCGCCTTGCTGGAACGGGCCACGTGGCTCCACGTCTCGGGCATCAGCCAGGCCATCAGCGCGTCTGCCGCGCGCACCGTGCGGGAGGCCATCCGCATCGCCCGCCAGGCCGGCACCCGGGTGTCCTACGATCCCAACCTGCGCCTCACGCTGTGGTCCCTGGAGTGCGCCCGCGAAGTCATCATCGCTACCCTTCCCCTATGCGACCTGTTCCTGCCGAGCCTTGACGACGTGCGCCAGCTTGCCGGCATCGACGATCCCGCGGGTATCGTGGCGTGGTGCCACCAGATGGGCGCACCTCTTGTGGTCTTGAAGCTGGGAAGCCAAGGTTGCCTGGTATCCGACGGCGCACAGCTGACCGCCGTGGCGCCCTTCCGCGTCCAGGCGGTCGATGCTACCGGCGCGGGCGACTGCTTCGACGGCACGTATCTTGCGCGCCTGGTAGCCGGAGATGACGCGGTGTCCGCTGCACGATGGGCTGCTGTGGCGGCTGCCCTGGCCACAACGGGACAAGGCGCCGTGGCGCCGCTTCCAGCGGTGCAAGCCGTGTGGAAGGCCCTGAAAGCGGGATCCTGAATGTGGCGCCGCCGCGATATTCACACTGACTGCGCGCCCACTCGCGAACGAAATCCGTCGATTCAGCCCATGGGTCTGGAACGACGCCTGGTGGTGGCCTATACCTGTCGCATGCCAACCTTCCTGATGACGAGGTATCCCATGCACCACGCCTTCCCGCCCAACGATCCCAACGCCATGGCCTACTGGCGCGCGCGCCGCATGGTGCGCGCGCTGCGCGGCTGGTATATCCACCTGCTGGTCTATGCCGTGGTCAATGCGTGGCTGTGGTTCCGCTTTTTCTACTTCCCGTCGCCGCCGTGGTCCCACTACGCCACTACCGGCTGGCCGTGGCCGCTGACCACCACGCTGGCCTGGGGCTTGGGACTGGCCTTGCACGGGCTGCTGGTCTGGACGCGGCTGTCGCGCCGGGGTCGCGACTGGGAACAGCGCAAGATCCAGGAATTCATGGACCGGCACTAGCAGCCCCCTGGGCCGCCGGCGCGCGGCGCCAGCGGGCCTACATCTGACGGAATCGATGCATGTAGGCGCGCGATACCGGCAGTTCGGCATCGCTGCCGCGCATCCTGACAAAGAGCCGGCCCGACTCGTCACGGCGCGTGCCGGCCACGTATTCCATATTGACGATGGATGAGCGGTGGATCTGCCAGAACACCTCCGGATCCAGGCCGGCCATCAATTCCGCCAGCGGCGTGCGGATCAGGTGCTCGCCATCCCGAGTATGCACCACTACGTACTTGTCGTCGCTCTGGAAGTACATCACCTCCTGGATCGGCACGTGGCTGGTGGTATTGCCGCGGCTGGCCCGGACCCACCGCAACTGGCCGCCGCCTTCCGCGCGCGGCTGGGCGCGGGTCAGCTGGTTCAGCAACTGTGCCAGTTCGGGCAGGGGCGCGGCCTCTTGCAGCGCCTTGCGCAATCGCTCGATGGTGCGGCCGAGCCGTTCCTCACTGACCGGCTTGACCAGGTAGTCCACCGCCGCGCGCTCGAAGGCATCGAGCGCAAATTCGTCATAGGCCGTGACGAACACCAGCCGCGTATCGGTTTCGATGCCCTGCGCCACTTCCAGCCCGGACAAGCCTGGCATCTTGATATCGAGGAAGGCCACGCTCGGCGACAACCGTGCGATGGCGTCGGCAGCTTCAATGCCGTTGGTCGCCTCGGCAACGATCTGCAATTCCGGCCATAGTCGCTGCAGCTTGCCACGCAGGTACGCACGCAGGTGCTCTTCATCGTCAGCAATCAGGGCAGTTGGCGTCATCGGGCATCTCCGTTCAGGATGCAGGCGGCAGCGGCAGATCGATCAGAACCGCGGTGCCCGGCGAGCGCTCTTCGATTCTGACGTGGGCATCGCCGTCATACAGCACCGCCAGCCGTTCGCGCAGGTTCGACAGGCCGACCCCGGCGCCCGCCGACGGCCGGAACCCCATGCCATCGTCCTCGATCGTCGCCAGCAGGCGCGCGCCGCGCCGCTCCAGCCGGACCAGCAGCCGCCCGCCTTCGATCTTCGGCTCCAGGCCATGCTTGATCGCATTCTCGACCACGGGCTGCAGCAGCATCGGCGCAAGGGGCATCGCTTCGAGCTCCGGATCGACATCGACCGTGTAGTGCAGCCGCTCACCCATGCGGATGCGGATCAGCGCCAGATAATCGCGCAGCAGCTTCGCCTCCTGCGCCACCGTGCCCTGCGTCGCGCGGCTGGCGGCTAGCGACGCGCGCAGGTAGGCGATGAAATGCTCCAGCATCATCGTCGCCTTCTGCGGCGCGGGCTCGATCAGGCTGACCACGTTGGCCAGCGTATTGAACAGGAAGTGCGGCTCGATCTGCGCCTGCAGCAGCTTCATGCGGGCCTCGACCAACTGCTTTTCCGTCGACAGCGTGCGCACCTGTTCCTGCGCCATGTACTCCGCAATCTTGCGCTCTTCCCATCGCCGCCCCAGCAGGCCCACACGGCCCCAGGTCATGATGCCGTGCACCGCCAAACCTATCCCCCAACCCATCAGCGGACCACCCGCCCAGGGCCGGTGCGACGGGCCCATCAGATGGAAGCCGATCAGCATCGCGTTCACCACCACATAGACCATGGCGTGCAGATAGAAGAAGCGCAACGCACGCACGCGGTGGCGGGCTTCTTCATAGGCACGTTGCTCGGGGGCGGCGCGCCAGAGGCGGGAGTTCGGGAAAGGCAAGGGCAGGTGGTGGGGCTGGCAATTTGTGCAGGTTACCACCGGGCCAAAGGACGCAGATATGCGGCTGCCGGGAATCGACAGGATGGCGGCGTGAAACGACGGAAAACAGGCGTCGTTGCCGGCAACGACGCCTCGGACACCGCCAAAAACAAAACGGGCCACGCAATGCGTAGGCCCGTTTTTCAATTCTGGTGCCGGCTGCAGGACTCGAACCCGCCACCTGATGATTACAAATCAACTGCTCTACCTGATGAGCTAAGCCGGCATGTCTGGTGCAGACCGCGATTCTACTGCATTGCGGTCGGCTTTGGGATGGCTTACTTCACCACTTTCAGTGCAGGCTTCTTGCCGCCGATGCGGGGCACCGGGGGCGGCGTGTCGTCGTCGCCGGGGCCGGTGTCACTGGTGGTCGCCGGGGTTTCGGCTTCGACCGGGGCGAGCTTGGGCGGTGGGTTGTTTTCACGCTCGGTGGCGGCCTGGGTTTCCGGCAGGCTGCGTTCGACCGGGAACGCCATGCCTTGTCCGTTCTCGCGGGCGTAGATCGCCAGCACGTTCTCGACAGGCACGTCGATCTTGCGCGAGACACCGCCGAAGCGTGCGCTGAAGGTGATCCACTCGTTGCCCATGTCCAGGCCGCTGGTGGCGTCGAAGCTGACGTTCAGCACGATCTCGTTGTTCTTGACGAACTCGCGCGGCACGTTGGTGTTGGCGTCGACGAAGACGGCGATGTACGGCGTGAAGCCGTTGTCCGTGCACCATTCGTAGATGGCGCGGATCAGGTAGGGCTTGGTGGAGGTTTCAGGCATTGTGCTTCCAATGGCGCCGCGAATGGCCCGAGGGCGGTTGCCGTCGGGCCGGTGCCGGTTAGCGGCGCATCACCTTTTCGGACGGGGTCAGCGCTTCGATGTACGCGGGACGGCTGAAAATGCGTTCAGCATACTTCAGCAGCGGCGCGGCGTTCTTCGACAGCTCGATGCCGTAGTGGTCCAGGCGCCACAGCAGCGGCGCGATGGCGACGTCGAGCATCGAGAACTCTTCGCCCAGCATGTACTTGTTCTTGACGAAGATCGGTGCCAGCTGCGTCAGGCGGTCGCGAATCGCGGCGCGGGCGCGTTCGTGGTTCTTTTCGGCGGCCTTGCCCTTTTCGTTCTCCAGCGTGTAGACGTGGGTGAACAGTTCCTTTTCGAAGTTGAACAGGAACAGGCGGGCGCGGGCGCGCTGCACCGGGTCGGCCGGCATCAGCTGCGGGTGCGGGAAGCGCTCGTCGATGTACTCGTTGATGATGTTCGACTCATACAGGATGAGGTCGCGCTCGACCAGGATGGGCACCTGGCCGTACGGGTTCATCACCGAAATATCTTCGGGCTTGTTGAACAGGTCGACGTCGCGGATTTCAAAATCCATGCCCTTTTCGAACAGGACAAGGCGGCAACGTTGGGAAAACGGGCAAGTCGTACCCGAATACAACACCATCATGGTTGGATTCCTTGGGCTTAGCCGGAACAGGGTCGGACAGTAAGGTCTGCCATTCTGCCAAAGTCGGCTATCGAAAAGCAAATAAGTGGCAAATACGTCGCTTTTTGTGACTATCGCTGTAAAAAAGTCAGGGGCGGCGCCGCCTTTTTCGCAGCAACCGCCCCTGGCTTTTTTTGGATCGGGCCCGATCAGGCCCCTGCCACGGCTTACTTCACATCTTTCCAGTACGCCGCGTTCAGGCGCCAGGCGAACACGGTGAACACGCCCAGGAACAGCAGCACCCAGACGCCCAGGCGCTTGCGGTGGTTCTGCGCGGGCTCGGCCATCCAGTCGAGGAAGCTGACGAGGTCGGCGGTCATCTGGTCGTACTCGACCTTGCTCAGCTTGCCCGGACTCAGTTGCTCGAAGCCGGCGAACTTGTGCACCTTCTCGCCATGCTCTTCCACTTCGGTGAACTTGGCGGCGCGCTGGCCCTGCAGTTCCCACAGCACGTGCGGCATGCCGACGCTCGGGAACACCAGGTTGTTCCAGCCGGTGGCGCGACTGTCGTCGCGGTAGAACGTACGCAGGTAGGTGTAGAGCCAGTCGTCGCCACGGGCGCGCGCGATCACCGACAGGTCCGGCGGCTGCGCGCCGAAGAAGGCCTTGGCTTCCTTCGGCTGCATAGCGATGTTCATGGTCTCGCCCACCTTGTCCGCGGTGAACAGCAGGTTCTCGCGGATCTGGTCGTCGGTCAGGCCGATGTCCTTGAGCCGGTTGTAGCGCATCATCGATGCGCCGTGGCAGTTCAGGCAGTAGTTGACGAACACCTTGGCGCCGCGCTGCAGCGACGACAGGTCGGCGGTGTTCACCGGCGCCGGCTCGAGGGGGAAGCCCCCCTCGGCAGCCATGGCGGGCGCGCCGGCAATGCAGGCGCCGGCCAGCGCGAGGATCGAAAGCAGCTTTTTCATCTTGTGTCCTTGTGCTCTTGTCGGGGTTCGCTTCGCTCAGTGCGGGTGGAACGTGACACGCTCCGGGACCGGCTTGAACTCGCCGACACGGCTCCACAGCGGCATGGTCAGGAAGAAGGCGAAGTACAGCAGCGTACCCAGCTGCGACACCTTCTCACCCACCGGCGACGGCGGTTGCACGCCGAGATAGCCGAGCACCAGGAACACCACCACGAAGACGATCAGGATGGTCTTGTGGAAAGCGGGACGATAGCGGATGGACTTGACCGGCGAGCAGTCGAGCCACGGCAGGAAGAACAGGATCACCACCGAGCCGCCCATCACCAGCACGCCCCAGAACTTGGCGTCGATGAAGTAAAAGCCCACGGCCAGGATCACCGCGATGGCGATGGCACCGATCTTCACGCGCACATCCTTGCTGCGCAGGAACACCATGCCGAGCAGCAGCGCGAAGAACACCCACAGGATCGGCAGGAAGTTCGACGTGGTGGCGCGCAGCATCGAGTAGAACGGCGTGAAGTACCAGACCGGCGCGATATGCGGCGGGGTCTTCAGGGGATCGGCAGGGAAGAAGTTGTTGGCTTCCAGGAAATAGCCGCCCACTTCGGGGAAGAAGAAGATCACGGCCGAGAACAGGATCAGGAAGCCGCCCACGCCGAGCAGGTCGTGCACCGAGTAATACGGGTGGAACGGGATGCCGTCCAGCGGGATGCCGTTTTCGTCCTTCTTGGCCTTGATCTCGACGCCGTCCGGGTTGTTCGAGCCCACTTCGTGCAGCGCGATGATGTGCGCGATCACCAGGCCCAGCAGCACCAGCGGCACCGCGATGACGTGGAACGAGAAGAAGCGGTTCAGGGTCGCGTCGCTGACCACGTAGTCACCGCGGATGAACAGCGACAGGTCCTGGCCGATCACCGGAATGGCCGAGAACAGGTTCACGATCACCTGGGCGCCCCAGTACGACATCTGGCCCCACGGCAGCAGGTAGCCCATGAAGGCTTCGGCCATCAGGCACAGGAAGATCAGGCAGCCGAAGATCCAGACCAGCTCGCGCGGCTTGCGGTACGAACCGTACAGCAGCCCGCGGAACATATGCAGGTAGACCACCACGAAGAAGGCCGAGGCGCCGGTCGAATGCATGTAGCGCACCAGCCAGCCCCAAGGGACTTCGCGCATGATGTATTCGACGCTGGCAAAGGCCACCGGAATGCCGGCGGCGTTCAGCGTGCCGTCCGGCTTGTAGTTCATCACCAGGAAGATGCCGGTGACGATCTGGATCACCAGCACCAGCAGCGCCAGCGAACCGAAGAAATACCAGAAGTTGAAGTTCTTCGGCGCGTAGTAGCGGGACAGGTGGTCTTCCCACAGCTGGGTCGCGGGAAAGCGGGCGTCGATCCAGCCCAGCAGGCCGGTCGTCTTGACTTGTTTTTCGGCCGCCATGATCAGGCTTCTCCTTTCTCGTCCTTGCCGATCACGATCTTGCTTTCGGACAGGAACTGGTAGGGGGGAACATCGAGATTCTGCGGAGCCGGCTTGTTCTTGAAGACGCGCCCGGCCAGATCGAAGGTCGATCCATGGCAGGGGCAGAGGAAACCGGGATCAGTGCCGAGCTGAGGATTGGCACCGGGGGCGAAGGGGCCCGAGGGGGAACAGCCGAGATGGGAACAGATGCCCACTACGACCAGCACGTCCTTGTGCTCGGGACGCGAACGGGTTTCGTTCTTGCAGTACTCGGGCGTCTGCATGGTGAACGGGATATCGGAATTGGGATCGGCCACTTCGCCGTCCGTCTTCTTCAGCGACGCCAGTTGCTCCTCCGTGCGCCGCATGATCCAGACCGGTTTGCCACGCCACTCGACGGTCATCATCTCGCCCGGCTTCAGGGCGCCGATATCCGCCTCGACTGGGGCACCGGCGGCCTTGGCCTTCTCCGATGGTGCAAAAGTACTGACGAAAGGAACCGCTACCGCTACGCCTCCGACGCCGCCAGCGACGGATGTCGCGATCAACCAATTGCGGCGACCTTTATCCACGCTCTTCACGTCTTGCTGGTCACTCATTCCAAACCCCAGGGGAAGTCAATTTAGATTTTGCGTCAACCATAAAGTGTACCTTAGACACCTGCGCACTAGATAGGCAGAAAATGCCACGGCCTCGCGCGATTATCGGACATGCATCCCGGAAATCCGCCTGTGCGCTTGATTTCCGGTGAGTGATGCGGCAGGCTTCCAGCTTGAAACCGTTCATCCATAGCCACAAGAAGGAGAACCCCCCATGGGCATGATCTCGGAATTCAGAACCTTCGCCGTACGCGGCAACGTCATCGACCTGGCTGTCGGTGTGATCATCGGCGCGGCCTTCGGCAAGATCGTGGATTCGGTGGTCAACGACCTGATCATGCCGTTGGTGGGCCGTGTGGTGGGCAAGCTGGACTTCTCCAGCATGTTCATTGCTCTGGCGGATCCCCCTCCCGGGACACCGCTGACGCTCGATGCGCTGAAGAAGGCCGGGGTACCGGTGTTTGCCTATGGCAATTTCCTCACCATCGTCGTCAACTTCATCATCCTGGCCTTCATCATCTTCCTGATGGTGCGCGCCTTCAACCGGATGCGCGCGGCGGAACCGGCGCCGCCGCCCGCCGCCCCGCCCGAGGAAGTGGCGCTGCTGCGTGAAATCCGTGACAGCCTGAAGGCTCGCTGATTTCGAATCCCGAACGATAAAACGGCCCCGCTGGGGCCGTTTTGTTTTTTGTCAGATCAGACCGGATTCGGAATATCGATAAAGGTATGGCGCAGGCCGAAGCGCTCGGCCACATGCTCGCCCAGCGAGCGGATGCCATAGCGCTCGGTGGCATGATGACCCGCCGCTAGATACGCTACGCCGCTCTCGCGCGCCAGGTGCGTGGTCTGCTCCGAGACTTCGCCGCTCAGATAGGCGTCGACGCCGGCGGCCACCGCAGCATCGAAATACCCTTGGGCCCCGCCCGTGCACCAGCCCACCGTGCGGATCATCTGCTCGGGCGTACCGATCGCCAGCGGTTCCCGCCCGAGCACGCCGCCGACATGCGCAGCCAGCGCGGCCAGCGGCATCGGCGCGGGCAGCGTGCCAGTCCAGCCTAACTGGTCGTCGCTGAAGCGGCCGGTGGGGGTAAGGCCCAACTGCAGGCCAAGTTGCGCGTTATTGCCGAATTCCGGATGATTATCCAGCGGCAGGTGGTAGGCGAACAGATTGATATCGGCCCCAAGCAGGCGCTTCAGGCGCGCATGCTTCTGCCCCACCACGCGCGCGTCCTCGTTTTTCCAGAAATAGCCGTGATGCACGAGGATGGTATCGGCGCCCGCCTCGACCGCGGCATCGACCAGCGCCAGGCTTGCCGTCACCCCGGTCACCACATGTGTGATCTCCGAGCGACCTTGCACTTGCAGCCCATTGGGACAATAGTCCTTGTAGCGGGAAACTTCCAACAGGTCGTTCAAGTACAATTCAAGCTCTTTTGTTTTCATTTTCTGCTCAAAACTCCAATATGTTGCGGCGCTTTTGGCTGTTCTTTGCCCAGGCTGTCACCGTCGTGCTGGCGGTCTGGTTCGTCGTGGCAACGCTCAAGCCTGAATGGCTGCAGAGGGGGCGCGTCGCGGTTCAATCCGGCTCGCCTATCGTGGCACTCAAGGAGGTCGTGCCCAACGTGTCCGGTCCTGCGGCCGAAGGGTCATACAGCGAAGCCGCCCAGCTGGCCATGCCGGCGGTGGTCAATATCTTTACCAGCAAGAACGGCAACAAGCGCTCGCCCAATCCGCAGGCCGAGGATCCGTGGTTCCGCTTCTTCTTCGGCGACCGCCTGCCCGAGCGGCAGGAGCCGGTTTCCAGCCTGGGGTCGGGCGTTATCGTCAGCGCCGAGGGTTACATTCTAACCAACCACCACGTGGTCGACGGCGCCGACGAGATCGAGATCGCGCTGACCGATGGCCGCAAGGCCAACGCCAAGGTGGTCGGCTCCGACCCGGAAACCGACCTGGCCGTGCTGAAGGTGACGCTCAAGGACCTGCCGGCGATCACGCTGGGCCGGCTCGAGAACGTGAAGGTCGGCGATGTGGTGCTGGCCATCGGCAACCCCTTCGGCGTGGGCCAGACCGTGACCATGGGCATCGTGTCGGCACTGGGCCGCAGCCACCTGGGCATCAACACCTTCGAGAACTTCATCCAGACCGATGCCGCGATCAACCCCGGCAACTCGGGCGGCGCGCTGGTGGATGCGCAGGGTAACCTGCTGGGCATCAATACGGCGATCTATTCGCGCTCGGGCGGCTCGCTGGGTATCGGTTTCGCCATTCCGGTATCGACGGCCAAGCAGGTGATGGAGTCGATTATCTCGACCGGCAGCGTGACACGCGGCTGGATCGGCGTCGAGCCGCAGGACATGACGCCGGAGATCGCCGAATCGTTCGGGCTCGATGCCAAGGAAGGCGCACTGATCGCCGCAGTGGTCCAGGGCGGCCCCGCGGACAAGGCGGGCGTGCGTCCCGGCGATGTGCTGACCAAGGTGGATGGCTTGTCGATCACGGACACCACCGCGCTTCTCAATGCCATTGCGCAGCTCAAGCCTGGCGTGGACATCAAGATGACCGTGATCCGGCGCGGCAAGCCGACGGACCTGACGGTTACCATCGGCAAGCGGCCCCCGCCGCCGCGCCGCTCGCTGCCGTTCGAAGAGGAAGAGTAAGCCGGGCCTTGCCCGTACCGGAGTCAGCAAACCCGCCAGCGATGGCGGTTTTTTTTATGGCTGCATTCCGCGGGACGTGCCGGCAGGGGCAGGCTGGATCAGCTCGCTTCCGCTTGCCGCATGGCTGCAGGAGTCATGGCCCACCACGTCGGTTGTTTAGGGGATTGCAGCCGATCCAATCACTGGATCCGCCGGCGGACCATGCTTGCCGGCCACGTTGCGCATGGCTCAAAGGAGCCAAAGCCGATGGGGCCAAGCCCAATGGAGCCCTCACGGGGCCCGGCGGCAGCGTGGGCACGGCGCAAGATCTCTACCGTGCCACGGATTGCGCCGTCGAATTGCACAAAAGAAAACGCCGGCATCCTTGCGGATGCCGGCGTTTTTCAAGTCAACCTTCAGCGGGCGGAAGCCCGCGTCAGATTAGAACTTGTGGCGCAGGCCAACCACAGCACCGAACTGGTCCTTGCCGGACTGGACGGTGTTGAAGCCGTTCACACCCAGCAGCGAACCGTTGTCGTTCAGAGCGTACGACAGCGAGGTGTACACGTCGGTACGCTTCGACAGCGCGTAGTCGGCGGTCACGACGAATTGCCACGGATCGGCGTCGCTCTTGCGGAAGTCTTGGTAGTACGCAGCGCCCGACAGCGAGAACGCCGGGGTCAGCTGGTAACCCAGACCCAGCCAGTACAGGTTGGAGGTGCCGTTGATGGCGAGCGGGTTAGCGGTAGTCGCCACTTGGCCCGGCAGGCTCGCGCCGTCAGCAGCCTTCGCCCAACGGTAGCCAGCGTACACCTTGGCCGGGCCGAAGGCGTAGTTGGCACCAACGGTGGCGCGGCGGATACGCTGACCGCTTGCGTCGACAGGAGCAGCGGCGGGGCCGGTGGTCGTGCCGTGCACTTCGTCATAAGCAGCACCAACCGAGAACGGGCCAGCTGCGTAGTTCAGCAGGGCGCCGTACTCTTGGCCGCGGCGGAAGGCGCCGGCGGTTTCCTGGCCGTTGTTGTTGAAGCTGTAGAAGGCCGAAGCGGTCAGGCCACCGAACTTGCCGATGTACTTGACGGTGTTGTCAGCGCGCGAAGCGAATGCAGCGTCCTGAGCCAGGATGCCGTAGCGCGACGAGATGGCCATCGGGTCATACATCAGGCCGAAGTCATAGAACGCGGTCTGTTGACGGCCCAGCAGCAGCGAACCGAAGTTGCTTTGCAGACCGACGTAGGCTTGACGACCGAACAGACGACCACCTTGGGCCGAACGGCCGTCATCGAGGTCGAAACCGCTTTCCAGGACGAACACGCCCTTCAGACCGCCACCCAGGTCTTCCACGCCACGCAGGCCCCAGCGCGAACCGGACTGGTTACCCGACGACATGCGGAACAGATCGTCGCCGGCAGCGTTGGCCTTGCTGACATATTCGAGGCCGACGTCAGCCACGCCGTACAGGGTTACGCTCGACTGGGCATACGCGCCGCCAGCGGCCAGAGCGGCGACGGCAGCAGCAAACAGTTTCATCTTCATATCGACACTTTCCTTGTCAACTGATTGGGAAATCTTGGTTGCCCAAGTGCTTGGGCGACGCATTTACATTCACGTCTGCTGCGTATTATGTGCCAGCCCCCCCGGCCCTCAGAAGGCTTTTTCGGCGTAAACCATGCTTACTGGCGGTTTTTGTTGTCGGAGAGCAACAGGAATGGGCTCGGAAATCCCCATTTTGGTGCAAATGGGGTACTCCAGCCTATGAAAAAGCCTGCCTCAGCGCGATTCGTCCGGCTGCGTTTCTGCGGAAGTGGCCTCTTCGGCTGCCGGGCGGCCGACAAAACGGGCCAGGATCAGCCCAAGTTCATAGAGAGCCACGAGAGGAACCGCCAGCAGCAATTGCGATAGCACGTCCGGCGGCGTGACGATGGCGGCAATGATGAAGGCCCCGACGATCACATAGGGGCGGATCTGCTTGAGCTTTTCCAGTTCCACCACACCGAACCGCACCAGCACGATCACGACCACCGGCACTTCAAACGTAATGCCGAAGGCCAGGAACGTGGTCATGGCGAAGCTGAGGTATTTGTCGATGTCGGTGGACATCTCCGCCCCCAGCGGCGCGTTGTAGTGCGCCATGAAATGGAACACCGTGGGGAACACCAAAAAATATGCAAACGCCACGCCGCACAGGAACAGGAAATAACTGCTCGAGACCAGCGGCAGGATCAGGCGCTTCTCATGCTGGTACAGGCCCGGCGCGACAAATTGCCAGACCTGGTACAGCACCCATGGCAGCGCGATCAGGAATGCCACCAGCAGGGTCACCTTCATTGGCACGAAGAACGAGCCGGTCACATCCGTGACGATCATCTTGCCGCCCTTGGGCAGCGATTCCATCAACGGGGCGGAGAACAGGTTGAAGATGACCGGCGCCCAGTAGACCAGCGAGACGAACACCAGGATGATGCCGGCCACGGCCTTGACCAGTCGCTGGCGCAACTCGATCAGGTGGGAGATGAAGGTTTCCTGCTGCGACTCGTCTTGCGGGTCTTGGGGATCGGAGGACCGGGTGTCGCTCATGGCGTGAACCGCTCAGCCGCTAGGGCTGGCAAGTGGATCGATGAAACCGCAACGTGGCGGCGTGGGGAGGCGGACACAACGACAGCGGCCACGGCGGCCGGCAGGAGTTCGCCGCGCGCCATGCTTATTCGAAGAAGGAACGGGAGGGCCGACTCGCCGGCCGGTGCCGCTTGACGCGCGCCGCGCCCGACTGCACCCAGACGCGGACATTGTGCTGGCGCTTGAACCACAGCGGCCGCGCGCCCTGCTTGACGCGCCAGCTCTTGCGCCCGTTGTGCGCCTTGTGCGCCGCGTCCCAACTGGGCACGAAGCCCCCGCTGGCGTCGCTGCTGCCGCCGGCGCCGGTTGCGCCGCTGGATTCGGCGCCGCCGAGCGCTTCGTTGAGCGCCTGGGTCTGCTCGCTGACTTCCTTGTGGATGGTGCGCTCGACATCGCGCGCGGCATCCTCGAATTCAGTGCGCATCTTGCGCAGTTCTTCCAGTTCGACCTCGCGGCTGACTTCGGCCTTGACGTCGTTGATGTAGCGCTGTGCACGGCCGACCAGCGCGCCGACCGTGCGCGCGACCTTGGGCAGCCGTTCTGGACCGATCACGATCAGTGCCACGGCGCCGATCAGCGCCAGCTTGGAAATGCCGAGATCAATCATGCGGACACATCATGCGGACAAATGCGGAATAGCGCGGGCGCGCAACGACACGCGCAGCGAGGTTTGCGTGGAAGGGAGGGCACACCGCCGGCTTATTGCTGGCGGGACTTTTCCTTGGCGTCGACGTCGATGGTGGTGGAATCGCGCAGTTCCTTGGACGCGCCCGGCTGGGCGTTCTTGTCCTCGCCGTCCTTCATGCCGTCCTTGAAGCCCTTGACCGCGCCGCCCAGGTCCTGGCCGATATTGCGCAGCTTCTTGGTGCCGAACACCAGCATGACGATCACCAGCACGATCAGCCAGTGCCAAATGCTAAACGAACCCATCTCTTGCTCCTGATGCAGCCGCGGGCGCAATCATTGATGCCCGGACCCGTTGTTCCGTCCCGTGATGGCCGCGCCGGGCGACGGTTGCCGGCGCAGCTTCTGCCCGGGCGTTGCCGCCGCGGACCCTCCCCTGCCAAGGCCGCCCAATCAGGGCAGCGGTCCCTTCCAGGCATGGCGCGGTCCACCAAGCACATGCAGGTGCAGGTGGTAGACCTCCTGTCCGCCGTCCGGGCCGGTGTTGATCACCGTCCGGAAGCCGTTGGAACAGCCGGCCGCGCGCGCCAGTTCTGGCACCTTCAGCATCATTCTAGCAAGCACCTCTCCTTCGCCGGCGCCGCAATCGGCCAGCGAGTCGACATGTGCCTTGGGAATGACCAGCAAGTGTACCGGGGCCTTCGGATGGATATCGTGGAAAGCCAGCATGTCGTCGTCTTCATAGACTTTGTTCGACGGCAGCTGGCCGGCCACGATCTTGCAGAAGATGCAATTATCCTGAGCGTTCATGAAAATTTCATTGCGACGGCCGCGGCCCCGGTGGCCACCCCATGCATCTCTCTGCCCGACCTCAGAACTGCTGGTCCGGGTACATCGGCTTGCTGTCGTTCAGATACAGCCAGCCCTTGACGATACGATACAGCATCCACAGCGACAGCACGCCCCACACGGCAAAGGCCAGCGGCATCAGCACGACTGTCGCGAACAGCACCCCGCCCAGCACGCCCCAGGCCACCGACCACCAGAACGAGCGGATCTGCCAGGCGAAGTGCGAGGCATACAGCGAGCCGCGCGCGTCATCGCGCTTGACGTAGTCGATGACGATGGCGATCAGGGCGGTGATGCCGCCGGTGAGCCAGAAGATCGCATACAGCGCGTAAAGGATGTGCAGCAGCTTGCGCAGGCTGCCCAGCTGTTCGCCGCTGGGAGTGGTGACCTGCCCGGTGTAGTCGTTCGCCATCATCGCCCTCGGTTGGAAGCCTGCCTCGCGGCAGGCGGGAGACCGGCCGGCACCCGCGCCGGCTAGTCCTTGCGCCGGGCCTTTTCTTCCAGGCCGGACAGCCCTTCGCGCCGCGCCAGTTCGTTGACCACGTCAGCCGGCGTCAGGCCGAAGTTTGCCAGCAGCACCATGCTGTGGAACCACAGGTCGGCCACTTCATAGACTACCTTGCCGGCCGCGGCGCCGCTCTCGCCGGCGGCGCGCGCGTCCTTGGCGGCCATCACGGTCTCGGTGGCTTCCTCGCCGATCTTCTTCAGGATGGCGTCGTCGCCCTTGCTGAACAGGCGCGCCACATAGGACTTGTCGGGGTCGCCGCCATTGGCAGGCTTGCGCGATTCCAGCACCTCGGCCAGGCGCGCCAGGACATCGTTGCTGCTGAGTGCGTTGTCGCTCATGGCTTGGTGTAGATCTGGGCGGGGTCCTTCAGCACCGGCTCGACGGTCTCCCAGTCGCCGGCATCCGCATCGCCCTCGAATTTCTGGAAGAAGCAGGAATGGCGCCCGGTATGGCAGGCGATGCTGTCGATTTGCGTGACCTTCAGCAACACCACGTCTTCATCGCAGTCCAGACGGATCTCGTGCACCTTCTGCACATGGCCCGATTCTTCGCCCTTGTGCCACAGGCGCTTGCGCGAGCGCGACCAGAACACGGCCTCGCCCAGCTCCACGGTGCGCAGCAGCGCCTCGCGGTTCATGAACGCAAACATCAGCACGTCGTTCGAGCCGATTTCCTGCACGATCACCGGCACCAGGCCGTTGTCGTCCCATTTCACCTTGTTGAGCCACTTCTTCGGCATGATCAGATCCGCACGGGAATGCCCTCGCGGGCCATGAATGCCTTGGCTTCGCCCACGGTATGTTGGCCGTAGTGGAAGATGCTGGCGGCCAGCACCGCATCGGCGCGGCCCCTGGTAATGCCGTCGGCCAGGTCCTGCAGGCCGCCGACGCCGCCCGAGGCGATCACCGGCACCGGCACTGCATCGCTGACCGCGCGGGTCAGCTCCAGGTCGAAGCCGCTCTTGGTGCCGTCGCGGTCCATGCTGGTAAGCAGGATCTCGCCCGCGCCGCGCGTGGCCATTTCACGTGCCCACTGCACCGCGTCCAGCCCCGTCGCCTTGCGCCCGCCGTGGGTAAAGACTTCCCAGCGCGGCGCTTCGCCCGGGGCGGAGCTGCGCTTGGCGTCGATCGCCACCACGATGCACTGCGAGCCATAGCGCGCGGTGGCGTCCGACACCAGTTGCGGGTTGGCGATCGCCGACGAATTGACGCTGATCTTGTCGGCCCCGGCATTGAGCAGCCGGCGCACGTCTTCGACGGTGCGCACGCCGCCGCCCACGGTCAGCGGGATGAATACCTGCGAGGCGACGTCCTCGATGATATGCAGCATCAGGTCGCGCCCGTCGCTGGTCGCGGTGATGTCCAGGAATGTGATTTCGTCGGCGCCCTGCTCGTCATAGCGGCGCGCGATTTCCACGGGATCGCCCGCGTCGCGCAGTTCGACAAAGTTGACGCCCTTGACCACCCGCCCGTTGGTCACGTCCAGGCAGGGGATGATACGTTTGGCTAGCATGAGATTCCTTGTCCGCCACCGCTGCCGTGCCGGCAGCGGCCAGGCGGCCGCGCCCCGCGGCGCCGTTGCTTATTGCCCGTTGCGCAGCTTGTCCGCAAGCGCCTGCGCGTCGGCAAAGTTAAGGTCGCCGGAATAGATCGCGCGGCCGCAGATGACCCCTTCCACGCCCTCGCCTTCGACCGCGCACAGGTTGTCGATATCGGCCAGGTTGGACAGCCCGCCGCTGGCGATCACCGGGATCGACATCGACTGCGCCAGCTTGACGGTGGCATCGATATTGATCCCTTGCAGCATGCCGTCGCGGCCGATGTCGGTGTAGATGATGGCCTCGACGCCGTAGTCTTCATACTTGCGCGCCAGGTCCGCCACCTCGTGGCCGGTCAGCTTGCTCCAGCCGTCGGTGGCCACCTTGCCGTCCTTGGCATCGAGCCCGACGATGATATGGCCGCCGAAGGCCGAGCACGCGTCCTTCAGGAAGCCGGGGTTCTTCACCGCCGCGGTGCCGATGATGACGTACGAGAGCCCGTCGTCCAGCCAGCGCTCGATGGTGTTCAGGTCGCGGATGCCGCCGCCCAGCTGCACCGGGATCTCGTCGCCGACCTCGGCGATGATGGCCTTGATGGCGGCCTCGTTGCGGGGCTTGCCCACGAACGCGCCGTTCAGGTCCACCAGGTGCAGGCGGCGGGCGCCCTGCTCCACCCAGTGGCGTGCCATGGCGGCGGGATCTTCGGAAAAGACGGTGGCCTGGTCCATGTCGCCTTGTTTGAGGCGTACACACTGACCGTCCTTCAGGTCGATGGCCGGAATGAGCAACATATGCGTGACGAGCGTGGTTGAGTGAGTGAGATTGAGCGAGACCGGCGCATGCCGGTCAGGTCGGGTCGATAGTCGATCGGATACGGGTCAGGTGCCGGGTCGGTCAGCGGTCGAGCATCGGGTCAACAAGCGAAAACAAGCGAATCGCGAATCGGCAAGCTGCGCTTCAGGGATTCCAGTGGACGAAGTTCCGGTACAGCTGCAGGCCCATGGCCGCGCTTTTCTCGGGGTGGAACTGCGTCGCGAAAATATTATCGCGCGCTACCGCGCTGGTAAACACGACTCCGTATTCCGTTTCGCCGGCAATATGGGCCGGATCCTGCGCCTGCACATAGTAGCTGTGGACGAAATAGAACCAGCTGTCGTCCGGGATACCGTCCCACAGCGGGTGCGGCCTGGCCTGGCGCACCCGGTTCCAACCCATCTGCGGCACCTTGAAACGCGAGCCGTCGGGCTGCGTCATGCCATCCAGCGCAAACCGTACGACCTGCCCGGGCATCAGCCCCAGCGCCGGGGTGCGATCCGTGCCGGCGCGGCTTTCAGTGCTGAATTCGAACAGCATCTGCTCGCCCACGCACACGCCCAGCATCGGCTTGCTCGCGGCGGCCTCGACCACCGCTTGCTGCAGCCCGGACGCGCCCAGCGCCGACATGCAGTCGGGCATCGCGCCCTGGCCCGGCAGCACCACGCGGTCCGCCGAGCGGATGCCTTCGGGCGCATCCACCACCCGGACATCGGCTTCCGGTGCCGCGGCGCGCAGCGCCTGCGCCACCGAGCGCAGGTTGCCCATGCCGTAATCCACAATTGCTATGGTAGTCATGATTTCAAAACAGGCAACAATGTCTTCAGCCCGTCCACGATGAATTCCACGGCCAGCGCCGACAGGATCAAGCCCATCAGGCGCGTGCCGATATTGATGCCGGTGCGCCCGATCACCCGGGCGATCGGGTCCGCCGCGCGGAACACCAGGTACACCACCGAGCCCAGCAGCGCGCCGATGCCCACCAGGATGAGCAACTGGTACCAGTGCTGGGTCTTGCCGGCATAGACGATCACTGTGCTGATCGAGCCCGGCCCCGTCAGTAGAGGCAGCGCCAACGGCACCACCGCAATGCTGGACTTTACCTCGGCCTCGTCCTCTTCTTCCGGCGTGGCCTTGGTGCGACTGGTTTGCGCATTCAGCATGTTCATGGCCATCATGATCATGATGAGCCCGCCGCCCACCTGCAGCGATGCCACCGAGATATTGAAGAACTCGATAATCTGCTGCCCCAGCAACGCCGACACCGCCACCACGATCGCCACCGAGATCGACGCGATCTTGATGGTATGCCGCTTTTCCGCTTCAGTCTGCTGCGTGGTCAGGCTGATGAAGAATGGGATCGCCCCGATCGGGTTGATCAGCGCCAGCAGCGAGATAAACGACTTGAGCGTATCCATTGGTTGCGGTTCGCCAGCGTCGCTGGCCATGTTCGGACTGGGAAGGTCAGCGGGCGCCGCAACCAGCCGGCACGCCTACGGTTTCAGCAAGCTCAGAGCGTACCCTTGGTCGACGGGATGGTGTTGGCCGCGCGCGGGTCCAGCTCCACCGCCATGCGCAGCGCCCGGCCGAAGGCCTTGAACACGGTCTCGCACTGGTGATGGGCGTTGATGCCGCGCAGGTTGTCGATATGCAGGGTCACGCCGGCATGGTTGACGAAGCCGCGGAAGAACTCGATGGTCAGGTCCACGTCGAAGCTGCCCACGCGTGCACGCGTGAACGGAACGTGGAACTCCAGACCCGGGCGGCCGGAGAAATCGATCACCACGCGCGACAGGCATTCATCCAGCGGCACGTAGCTGTGGCCGTAGCGGGTGATGCCCTTCTTGTCGCCGATGGCCTTGGCCACCGCCTGCCCGAGCGTGATGCCCACGTCTTCCACCGTATGGTGGTCGTCGATATGCGTGTCGCCAGTGGCTTCGACCTCCAGGTCGAACATGCCATGCCGGGCGATCTGGTCCAGCATGTGGTCGAGGAACGGCACGCCCGACGCCAGTTTCTGGCGGCCGCTGCCGTCGAGATTCAGGGAAACGCGAATCTGCGTTTCCGAAGTATTGCGGGTGACCTCTGCAACACGCATGGTGTTAATCCTGCAGCGAAGCTGCGAATGCCTCAAGGAACTGCGCGTTTTCTTCGGGCGTGCTGACCGTGACGCGCAGACAATTGGCCAGCAACGGGTGCATTTTACTCACGTTCTTGATCAATACCTTCCGCGCCAGCAGCCGCTCGAAGGTCTGTGCGGCATCCGGCACGCGCACCAGCAGGAAGTTGGCCGCGCTGGGGAACACGGTGACGCCCGGCTGCGCGGCCATGCCGTCGGCCACGCGGGTGCGTTCGGCACGCAGTTGCGCGGCCTGTTCGTCCAGCACCGCCACATGCTCGAGCGCGAACAGCGCGGCGGCCTCGGTCAGCACGTTGACGTTGTAGGGCGGGCGCACCTTATCCAGCTGCGACAGCCATTCCGGCGCGCCGGCCAGGTAGCCCAGGCGGATGCCGGCCAGGCCGAGCTTCGATACGGTGCGCATCACCAGCAGGTTGCCGAAGTCAGTCAGGCGCGGCATCCAGCTGTGCTGGGCGAACGGCTGGTAGGCCTCGTCGACCACCACCAGGCTGTTGCAGACCTCGCCCTGCGCGGCCCGGATGATGGCCTCCATGTCGGCAGCGTCGAACAGGTTGCCGGTGGGGTTGTTCGGGTAGGCCAGGTAGATGATGGCGGGCTGCTGCGCGGCCATCGCCGCCAGCATCGCGGCGCGGTCGAGCGTGAAGTCGTCGCGCAGCGGCACGCCGACGAACTGCAGGCCGGCAAACTGCGCGGACATCGCGTACATGACAAAGCCCGGCACCGGCGCCATCACCTTCGCGCCCGGCCTGGCCGCGGCCAGCGCCAGCATGCTGATGAGCTCGTCCGAGCCGTTGCCGAGCAGCACGTCCATGCCGGCCGGCACCTGCATCACGCGCTTGAGCGCGGCGCGCAGCGCTTCGCTGCTCGGCACCGGGTAGCGGTTCAGCGCCACCTCGCCCAGGCGCTCGGCCAGTTGCTGGCGCAGCGCGGGAGGGAGGCGGTACGGGTTCTCCATCGCGTCGAGCTTGACCAGACCGTGCGAATCCGGCACGTGGTAGGCGCCCATGGCGCGCACGTCGTCACGGATGATGCGTTCGATCAGGGAGGGCTCTACGGCTGACATGGAAGCTCCAGTGTGGGGTCAGGGGTTAGCTACGCTTGAAACGGTATTCCGCGCTGCGGGCGTGGGCCTGCAGCCCTTCGCCATAGGCCAGTTCGGCGGCGATCTGGCCCAGCATCTGCGCGCCGCCCTCGCTGACCTCGATCAGGCTCGAGCGCTTCTGGAAGTCATAGACGCCCAGCGGCGACGAGAAGCGCGCGGTGCGCGAGGTCGGCAGCACGTGATTAGGGCCGGCGCAGTAGTCGCCCAGCGACTCGCTGGTGTAGCGGCCCAGGAAGATGGCGCCGGCGTGGCGGATCTTCTCGCTCCACTGGCGCGGGTTCTCGGCCGAGATCTCGAGGTGTTCCGGCGCGATCGCATTGGCGATCTCGCAGGCCTCTTCCATGTCGCGCACCTTGATCAGCGCACCGCGGCCGGAGATCGACGCGGCAATCACGTCGCGGCGCGGCATGGTGCCAAGCTGGCGCTGGATGCTGGCTTCGACGCGGGCGATGTAGTCCGAATCCGGGCACAGCAGAATCGACTGCGCCAGTTCGTCGTGCTCGGCCTGCGAGAACAGATCCATCGCCACCCAGTCGGGGTCGGTGGTGCCGTCGCAGATCACCAGGATCTCGGACGGCCCGGCGATCATGTCGATGCCGACGGTGCCGAACACGCGGCGCTTGGCCGCGGCCACGTAGGCGTTGCCGGGGCCGACGATCTTGTCGACTTGCGGCAGCGTCGCGGTGCCGTAGGCGAGCGCGCCGACCGCCTGGGCCCCGCCGATGGTGAACACGCGATCGACGCCGGCGATCTGCGCCGCGGCCAGCACCAGCTCATTGCGCACGCCGCCGGGCGTGGGCACGACCATGATGATTTCCTTGACGCCTGCCACGCGCGCGGGGATCGCATTCATCAGCACCGACGACGGGTAGGCGGCCTTGCCGCCCGGCACGTAGATGCCGACGCGGTCCAGCGGCGTCACCTTCTGGCCCAGCATGGTGCCGTCGGCCTCGGTGTATTCCCAGCTGTGGCTGCCGCATTCGATCTTCTGCTTCTCGTGGTAGGCACGCACGCGCGCGGCAGCCGCCTCCAGCGCCGCCCGGCGCTTGGGCTCGAGGTCTTCGAGCGCGGCCTCCAGCTGCTGCTGCGACACCTCGAGCGCGCCCATCGACGCGGCCTCGACGCGGTCGAAGCGGCGCGTGTATTCCAGCACCGCGGCATCGCCGCGCGACTTCACATCGGCCAGGATCTGCGCGGCGGCGCGATCGATGGCCTCGTCCTCGCCAGCCTCGAAGGCCAGCACCTGGCGCAGCGCCTCGGCAAAGCCCGGCTCGCTGGAATCGAGCCGGCGGATCGGCAGGCTTTCCATTTCGGTTGGGTTCATGACTTCTGTTCCTGTCAGGCGGCGACCCGGCCTCAGGCCAGCGCCGCTGAAGCGCGTTCGAAGGCGTCGAGGATCGGTGCCAGCCGCTCGCGCTTGAGTTTGAGCGCGGCCTGGTTCACCACCAGCCGCGACGAGATCTGCACGATCTCTTCCACTTCCACAAGATTGTTGGCGCGCAGCGTGCTGCCGGTGCTGACCAGGTCGACGATGGCGTCGGACAGGCCCACCAGCGGGCCCAGCTCCATCGAACCGTACAGCTTGATCAGGTCGACGTGAACGCCCTTTTTCGCAAAATGTTCGCGCGCGGTCTGCACATACTTGGTGGCCACCGCCAGGCGCGCGCCCTGGCGCACGGCATTGGCGTAGTCAAACCCGGCCGGCACCGCCACCGACATGCGGCAGCGCGCGATGTTGAGATCGATCGGCGCGTACAGGCCGGCCATGCCGCTTTCCATCAGCACGTCCTTGCCGGCCACGCCGAAGTCGGCCGCGCCGTACTGCACGTAGGTCGGCACGTCCGAGGCGCGCACGATCACCACGCGCACCGCCGGATCGGAAGTCGGCAGGATCAGCTTGCGCGAGGTCTCGGGATCCTCGGTGACGCGGATGCCGGCTGCTTCCAGCAGCGGCAGCGTCTCGGTGAAGATGCGGCCCTTGGACAGCGCCAGCGTCAGCTGGTTGGGCGATGCGTTGAAAGCGGGGCTCATCGGGCTTCAGTCCTTGGTGCTCAGGCAATGCGGCGGATCTTCGCGCCCACTGCCGACAGCTTGTCTTCCATGCGGTCGTAGCCGCGGTCCAGGTGGTAGATGCGGTCGATTACGGTTTCGCCGTCGGCCACCAGGCCGGCGATCACCAGGCTGGCCGACGCGCGCAGGTCGGTCGCCATCACGTTGGCGCCCGACAGGCGCGGCACGCCGTTGACCACCGCGGTATTGCCCTCGACGGTGATGTCGGCGCCCAGGCGGTTCAGCTCCTGCACGTGCATGAAGCGGTTTTCGAAGATGGTCTCGGTCACGCGCGCGGTGCCTTCGGCCACCGCGTTCAGGGCCATGAACTGGGCCTGCATGTCGGTCGGGAAGGCCGGGTACTCGGAGGTACGGAAGCTCACCGCGCGGGCGCGGTGCGGCATCGCCAGGCGGATCCAGTCGGCGCCAGTCTCGATGTTGGCGCCGGCTTCGCGCAGCTTGTCGAGCACGGTATCGAGGATCTCGGGCTGCACGCCGCGCAGCACCAGGTCGCCCAGCGTCGCGGCCGCCGCGCACAGGAAGGTGCCGGCCTCGATGCGGTCGGCGATGACGCTGTGGCTGGCGCCATGCAGGCGCTCGACCCCATGCACTACCAGGCGGTCGGTGCCGATGCCGTCGATCTTCGCGCCCATTTTGACCAGCAGCTGGGCCAGGTCGGTCACCTCGGGCTCGCGCGCGGCGTTTTCCAGCACGGTCTCGCCTTCGGCCAGCGTCGCCGCCATCAGCAGGTTCTCGGTGCCGGTGACGGTGATCATGTCGGTGACCACGCGCGCGCCCTTCAGGCGTTTCGCGCGGGCATGGATAAAGCCATGCTCGATGGTGATCTCGGCGCCCATCGCCTGCAGGCCCTTGATGTGCTGGTCCACCGGCCGCGCGCCGATGCCGCAGCCGCCCGGCAGCGACACGCGGGCCTCGCCAAAGCGCGCCACCAGCGGGCCCAGCACCAGGATCGAGGCGCGCATGGTCTTGACCAGCTCGTACGGGGCCTCAAGCACATTGACGTCGGCGCCGTTCAGGGTCACGCGCGCGCCGTCGAAATCGGCCTGCATCCCCATCAGGCGCAGCAGCTTGAGCGTGGTGCGCACGTCCTGCAGGTTGGGCACGTTGTCCAGCGCGACGGTATCGGCCGTCAGCAGGCCCGCGCACAGGATCGGCAGGGCGGCGTTCTTGGCGCCCGAGACGCGGATTTCACCCTTGAGCGGGCCGTTGCCGTGAATCTGGAATTTGTCCATGTTCTATGGTTTGCTCCGGGCACGCGCCCGGCATCATTGTTCTGGAGCCGCGCGCCAGCGCGGCGCACGGTTCTTACTTGCCCTCGCCCGCCTGCCACTCCGCGGGCGTCAGGGTCTTCATCGACAGCGCATGGATCTCGGCGCGCATGCGGTCGCCCAGCGCCGCGTAGACACGCTGGTGGCGCTGGATCAGCCGCTTGCCTTCGAATTCGTTGCTGACGATGGTGGCAAAGAAATGCTGGCCATCGCCCTCGACTTGCAGATGTTCGCAGGGCAGTCCTTGGGCAATGTAGTCCCTGACTTGTTCCGGTGTAGGCAGCATGGGGTTCTCTTCAGCGTGATTCAGCTTGATTCAACAGGGCCGGGCGCCGCTCAGTGGCGCAGCTTGTATCCGGACTTCAACAGGCGCAGCGCCAGCGCGGCCAGCACCACGAACGCCGATCCGACCACCGCCAGGCTGAACAGCGGCGACACGTCCGAGACGCCGAAGAAGCCATAGCGGAAGCCATCGATCATGTAGAAGAACGGATTGGCATGGGACACCGCCTGCCAGAAGGCCGGCAGCGAATGGATCGAATAGAACACGCCGGACAGGAAGGTCGCCGGCATGATCAGGAAGTTCTGGAACGCGGCGAGCTGGTCGAACTTCTCGGCCCAGATGCCGGCGATCAGGCCGAGCGTGCCCAGGATGCCCGCACCCAGCAGCGCGAACACCAGGATCCAGCCGACGTTGGCGAAATGCAGGTTGGCGAACCACGCCGTCACCAGCAGCACGCCCAGGCCGACGGTCAGGCCGCGGATCACCGAAGCCACCACGTAGGCGCCGAACATCTCCCAGTGCGACAGCGGCGGCAGCAGCACGAACACCATGTTGCCGGTGATCTTGGATTGGATCAGCGACGAGGAACTGTTGGCGAACGCGTTCTGCAGCACGCTCATCATCACCAGCCCGGGCACCAGGAAGGCGGTGTAGCTGATCTGGTCATAGACCTTGACCCGGTCTTCCAGCACATGGCCGAAGATCAGCAGGTACAGCACCGCGGTCAGCACCGGCGCGGCCACGGTCTGGAAGCTCACCTTCCAGAAGCGCAGCACTTCCTTGTACAGCAGCGTGCGGAAGCCCACCAGGCCGCCGACGGCCATCGGGCCGAGGCGGGTGTCGTCGAGGATTTCGATGTCGCCAGGCTGCTTCATGCCGCGGCCTCCATCGCCGGGTCGGGCAGCGCGCCGGGCATATGCCCCTCGCGGCGCATGATCTGCACGAATACGTCCTCGAGGTCGGCCTTGTTGATTTCCATGTCTTCGATGTCACAGCCCGCTTCGCGGCAGGCGGCCAGGATCGGTTCGACCGCCTGGTAGCCCGACAGCCGCAGCCGCACCGCGCGCTCGCCGGGGTTGGCCGGCATGCGCAGCGGCTCCAGCGCGGCCGGCAGGCTGCCGCGCGCGAAGGTCAGCACCAGCTGCAGCCCGGCAAACTGTGTCAGCAGGTTGCTGGTGCGGTCCAGCGCCACTACTTCGCCGAACTTGAGCATGGCGATGCGGTCGCACAGGGCCTCGGCCTCTTCGAGGTAATGCGTGGTCAGGATGATGGTGTGCCCTTCGCGGTTCAGGCGCGAGATGAACTTCCACAGCGTTTGTCGCAACTCAACATCGACGCCGGCGGTGGGCTCGTCGAGCACGATCACCGGCGGGCGGTGCACCAGCGCCTGCGCCACCAGCACGCGCCGCTTCATGCCGCCGGACAGCTGGCGCATATTGGCATCGGCTTTCCCGGTCAGGTCCAGGTTGGCCATGATTTCGTCGATCCAGTCGTCGTTGCGTGTCAGGCCGAAATAGCCTGACTGCAGCCGCAGCGTCTCGCGCACCGTGAAGAACGGATCGAACACCAGCTCCTGCGGCACCACGCCCAGCATACGCCGCGCCATCCGGTAATCGGCGACGACATCGTGCCCCAGCACACTGACGCGGCCGGAATCGGCCCGGTTCAGGCCGGCGAGGATCGAGATCAGCGTGGTCTTGCCGGCGCCATTGGGCCCGAGCAGGCCGAAGAATTCGCCGCGTTCGACGGTGAAGCTGACGCCCTTGAGCGCCTGCAGGTTGCGGTAGCGCTTGCGAACGTCGTGGATTTCAATGGCTTTCATGGCCGATTGTTTGTGGCGGGTCCGGCTCTTTCAGGGCTGGCCGCCAGGAAATGGGGAGCAAAGCGTGCCCGGGTATCCTGGTCCGGCATGGATCGGGCCGGCAACAGGCGGGGGGATGGGCGAACAACCCGGAATTATAGGGGATGCGGGGTCGGTCCCGCTTGATCCGCGCCGGATCCGCCCCGGGGGCTCGACGGCCGCGCCAGCGGTCGCCGCGGCATCGCGTGCGGCCGCCAGGCTGGCGACCGGCGATGCCGGATCAATGTCGGTGATGGTGTGCCGGTTGGATGGCGGCGGCCGCTGCCGCGCCCGCCAGGCCGAGAAGGCCGTCGACGCCGTAAAGGCCTGCCAGTTGCGCCAGCTGCGCCGGCACGCCGCGCAGCACCAGCGCCTGGCCGCGCGCCACGGCAGCCCGATGCCATGCCAGCAGCACGGCGACGGCCGAGGAGTCCACCTGCGCCAGGCCGGTGCAGTCCACTTCGACGTCGCCATGCGCCACGCGTGCCAGCCCGTCGCGCAGCACCGCGGCGGCATTCTGGTTGGTCAGCGAGTTACCCGGCGAAAGCATGGCGTCAGTGGCCTGGATGCGAAAAGGAGAAAGGGATCTGAAAACGAAGACTCCCGCGCGGAGCGGGAGCCTGTATCGCGAACGGCCATTGTAGTGCAACTTCAGCGCGCCGTGCTGCATTGCAGCGGCGCACCGCGGGCATGCCCTGTCAGCTCTTGGCGTTGGCGAGCTGGCGGTTGCGGTCCTGCAGCGTCTTGATCACGCCCTCGACGCCCTGCTGGCCGACGATGGTGTTGAAGCTGCCCTTGTAGGCCTCGGTCAGCCATGCGCCCAGCACGTTGATGTCATAGACCTTCCAGCCCTGCGCAGTCTTTTCCAGGCGGTAGTCCATCTGGATCGGCTCACCCTTGTTGATCACCTGGGTGCGGATAGTGGCATCGGTATCGTCGGCGGTGCCGCGGTACGGGCGGTATTGCACGGTCTGGTCGCGGATCTGCGCGATGGCGCCGGCATAGGTGCGGATCAGCAAGGTCTTGAACTCCTCGGTGATCTGCTTCTGCTGCTCGGGCGTAGCCTTGGACCAGTTGCGGCCCATGGCGATCTGCGTGGTCTTCTGGAAGTTGGCGTTGGGGATGATCTTCTGTTCGACCAGTGCGGTGATGTTGCCGATATTGCCGGCCTGCATGTCCTTGTCGGACTTGACGGTCGACATCACGTCATTGACCACGGCCTTGACCAGCCCGTCCGGGGTGGCCGCGTCCTGAGCCGATACCTGGGCCTGCGCGGTCCCCGCGAAGGCAACCGCCGTCAGGAGGGGGAGCAACAGTCGCTTGAGCATGTGAGATTTCCTTCTTTATCAAAGAGGTCGTGACCCGCGCCTGCGCGTCGATACGCGGCTGGAAGGCCACGGGTCCTTGCGGATTGGAACATAGCGGCGTCGCGCGCGTTGCCATCAAAAGCGCACTGGACGCCACCTACAAACAATTTGTTTCAGCGGTCACAGCGCATTCACAGCGTCATGACACCTTCACCGCCTCAACGGAAGCGTACACCCGGCAGGCCGCCCGGCAGCACCGGCGGCAGCGGCATGCTCTGGCCCTCCGGCTGGGTCTCGCCCGCGGCACCCGGCTTGGGCGGCTCGGCGGCGGGGGCCGAAGCGCCATCAGCGGCCGGAGCCGGTGCCGGCGCAGTACCGGCGTCCGTCGCGGCCGGGGCCGGCGCAGCGCCTTCGGTTTCTGCTTCGTCTTCGGCACCCGGCGGATTGCCGTCGTAGATCAGGTACTGGCGCCGCTGCAGGTAGGAGTCACGCAGAAACGAATACTTGTCCAGCGCCGCCTGCTCCAGCAGGTTGCTCGCCCCCAGCAACTGGGCGCGGCCGGCGACGATGCGCACCCCGACCAGCGAATTGCGCAGCGAAACCGGGTAGAAGTACGCCGACGGATCGGCCTGGCGGTCGACCAGCATGCCGGCGGTGTCGCGGAAGGTGCTCGGGCCGAAGAGCGGCAGCACCAGGTACGGGCCGGCCGGCACGCCCCACACGCCCAGCGTCTGGCCGAAGTCTTCCTTGTACTTGGGCAGGCCGGCCGGGGTGGCGATGTCGATCAGGCCGCCGATGCCCAGCACGGTGTTCATCGCCACGCGCATGGTGTCTTCGGCCGCGCGCGTCGGCTTGCCCTGCAGCAGGTTGTTCACCGCCGAATAGACATCGCTGACATTGGAGAAGAAGTTCTCCACCGCGCGCTGTACCGGCGTCGGCATGTAGTCGGCATAGAGTTCGGCCACCGGGCGCATGATGCCCTTGTCGAAATCCTCGTTGATCTTCGAGACTTCGCGGTTGAACGGCTCGAGCGGGTCTTTCGGGTTGGCGGTGGGGCCGGTGGCGCAACCGGCAAGCGCCGCGGCGGCGGCGGCCGTGGCCAGCAGGTTGCGGATGGGGCGGGCGGCGTTCACTTGAGATCTCCAGCCGGGGCCGGCGCACTGGCGCCGGGGGACGAGCCGCCGCCGGCATCGGCGGCCTTGTTGTACAGGAACTGCCCGATCAGGTTTTCGAGCACCACCGCGGACTGCGTCATGG
Organism: Cupriavidus nantongensis; assembly: GCF_041726985.1. Classification (GTDB taxonomy): domain Bacteria; phylum Pseudomonadota; class Gammaproteobacteria; order Burkholderiales; family Burkholderiaceae; genus Cupriavidus; species Cupriavidus nantongensis_A. The sequence goes on from NZ_CP168303.1 coordinate 3,144,621, forward strand.
TGATGCGCGCGCCGTTGGCCAGCATGGCGGTGTCGCCGCCTGCTTCGAGGCCGATGTACTGCTCGCCCAGCAGGCCCGAGGTCAGGATCTTGGCCGAGGTGTCCTTGGGAAACTGGTAGCGGGTCTCCAGGCTCATCTCGACGGTAGCCTGGTAGGTCTTGTCGTCAAAGCGGATCGCCGCGACCCGGCCGACCACCACGCCCGCGCTCTTGACCGGCGCGCGCGGCTTGAGCCCGCCGATATTGTCGAAGCGGGCCTGCACGCTATAGGTGTCCTGGAAGCTGAAGGCGCTCATGTTTCCCGCCTTGAGGGCCAGGAAGAGCAAGGCGACGAACCCTGCCGCCACAAACAGCCCCACCCAGAAATCGAGTGTGTTCTTTTTCATTGGAATCTCTTTCTTCAACCCCGTAGTGTCTGTCGCTGCCGTCTTGTTATCGTAGCGCCCGCATCGTTGCGGCGGGCATCCGCCTCAATTGCTGAACATCAGCGCCGTCAGCAGGAAATCCAGCCCCAGCACCGCCAGCGACGCGATCACCACGGTGCGGGTGGTCGCGCGCGAGACGCCTTCCGGCGTGGGCTTGGCCTCGAACCCCTGGTACAGCGCAATGAACGTCACCGCGATGCCAAAGATAAAGCTCTTGATGACGCCATTGAGCACGTCGGCACGCACATCGACGCCGCCCTGCATCTGGGACCAGAAGGCACCGGCGTCGACGCCGATCAGCTGCACACCGACCACGTAGCCGCCCAGGATGCCCACCGCGCTGAAGATCGCGGCCAGCACCGGCATGGCGATCACGCCCGCCCAGAAGCGCGGTGCGACCACGCGCTGCAGCGGGTTCACCGCCATCATTTCCATCGCCGTGAGCTGCTCGCCCGCCTTCATCAGGCCGATCTCGGCGGTCAGCGACGTGCCGGCACGGCCGGCGAACAGCAGCGCGGTCACCACCGGGCCCAGTTCGCGCACCAGCGACAGCGCCACCAGCAGCCCGAGCGCCTGCTCGGAGCCGTAGCGGTTGAGCGTGTAGTAGCCCTGCAGCCCCAGCACGAAGCCGACGAACAGGCCCGACACCGCGATGATCACCAGCGACAGGTTGCCGACAAAGAAGACCTGGTCGGTCACCAGCCGGAAGCGGCGCAGCAGCGCAGGGGACAGCGCCAGCACCGCCAGGAACATGCGCGTGGCATGGCCCAGCCCGGCAATGCTGCGGCGCACGGCCGCGCCGATGGCGCTGAAGAAGCCCGTCAGGAAGCCGGTCATCGCGCCACTCCGACGAAATCCTCGGCCAGCGACGGTCCGGCGTAATGGAACGGCACCGGGCCGTCGGCCTCGGCGTGGACGAACTGGTGCACGAACGGATCGGTGGAGGCGCGCAGGGCCTCGGGCGTGCCTTCGGCGGCGATGCGGCCGTCGGCAATGAAATAGACGTAGTCGGCGATCTGGAAGGTCTCGTGCACGTCGTGCGAGACGATGATGGTGGTGGCGCCGAGCGCGTCGTTGAGGCTGCGGATCAGCCGCGCGGTCAGCCCCAGCGAGATCGGATCCAGGCCGGCGAAGGGCTCGTCATACATCAGCAGCGCCGGATCCAGCGCGATTGCGCGCGCCAGCGCCACGCGCCGCGCCATGCCCCCGGAGATCTGCGACGGCATCAGCTCGCGCGCGCCACGCAGGCCGACCGCGTTGAGCTTCATCAGCACCAGGTCGCGGATCATCGACTCGGGCAGGTCGGTGTGCTCGCGCAGCGGGAAGGCGACATTGTCGAACACCGACAGGTCGGTAAACAGCGCGCCGAACTGGAACAGCATGCCCATCTGGCGGCGCACGGCGTACAGGCCGGCGGTGTCGAGCTGGTGGATGTCGGTGCCGGCAAAGCGCACCGCGCCCGCCTGCGGCCGCACCTGGCCGCCGATCAACCGCAGCACCGTGGTCTTGCCGCAGCCCGATCCGCCCATCACCGCGATCACCTTGCCGCGCGGGAATTGCATGGTCAGGCCGGACAGGATCGGCTTGCCGTGGTCCGCATAGGCGAAATCCACCGCAGTCAGTTCGACAAGGTTTTGAGCAGAATCGGTCACGTTGGCACCGGTCGGGACAGGGGCGCATTATAAGGTGTACTACCTAGCCCTGCTGGCACCCGTGTGTCCCGCGCCACATGAAGCGTGCCTGTGGTGCCTCAGAATTCTCCTATGCGGTAGGCAAGCCGGCCAGTTTCCGCTGGAAACCGGCCAGTCTCCCGCCACGCCACAGTGCCGCTCAGGGCTCCTGCGCGATCGGCACGTCCTTCAGAATGACCTGCCATTGGATCGATTCCGAGCGGATCGCGGTGGCGAACGCCTCCGGCGAGTCGCGCAGCGGCGTCAGGCCGGCGGCCTGCAGGCGCGAGCGCACTTCGCGTTCGGCCATCACGCCGTCGAGCTCACCCGCCAGCCGCGCCACGATGGCGCGTGGCGTCTTGGCCGGCGCCATCACGCCAAACCAGGCCGCCGCGGCGTAGCCGTCCTGCCCGGATTCCTGCAGCGTCGGCACCAGCGGCGCCAACGGGGAACGCGCCACGCCGGTCACGCCAACCAGCCGCAGCCCGCCGTTCTTGACCTGGCTCTGAACTGCCGCGAACGAACAGAAACAGGCGCTGATGCGGCCGGCCAGCATCTCCTGCACCACCGCGGACTCGCCCTTGGCCGTGACCAGCGGCACGCCGCCGCGCAGGCCGCGCACCGCGTATTCGGCGTACAGGTGCGAAGGGCTGCCGGGCTGGCCATAGCCGTAGCTGTAGGAACCCGGACTCGACTTCACCGCCGTCATCCATTGTTCCGGGGTGCGCATCGGCAGGCGCGCGTCGATCACCAGGAACAGCGGCGTGGTGGCGACGCGCGCCACCGGCGTGAAATCGCGCACGACGTCGTAGGGCACCGGCTCCAGCCCCGGCTGGATCAGCATGTTGGCCTGGTGGAACAGCAGCGTATGGCCGTCGGAGCTGGCCTTGGCGACGACATCGCCGGCAATGGTACCGGCGCTGCCGGGACGGTTGTCGACCTCGACCGGCACGCCGAGCCTGGCCGACAGGCGCTCGGCCAGCATCCGCGCCACGGCGTCGGCGACGCCGCCGGCCGGGAACGGCACGATCAGGCGCATCGGGTGATCGGGGAACGACATGCTGCGCGCAAGCGGCTGGGTGCCGGCATGCGCGGGCACGGCTGGCACGGCGAACGCCAGCGTGGCACATCCCAGGGCGACCAGGCACAGCACGGGTGGGAGCCAGTGCCGGGCAGCGGCCGCGGACAGGCGCGGCGCGATTTTCGCTTTACCTCGCCAAAGTCGCGACAAATTGCGCACTTCGGACATCGTTTTCCTCCGGCCCGTCTCCTGAGGAGACGGCAAACTGGTTCTGGGGAAAAAGGATTGGCGAGGCAGTTTCCGTTATTTGTTTTTGAAAATTGTAAGGACAATGTCGGAGCCGCCACAGGCACGTAAACCATAGCCGGGAGAACCCTGAAGGCCTTGCTGCGCCTTGCCAAATGCGCCTGCGAGAGGGGCGCCGGGGGCGCCGCTATAATCCGCCGATGACATATTTCACCGTGCGGCCCATGGTCTTGTCCGACCTGCCGGCCGTGCTGGCGGTGCAGGCCAGCTGCTATACCGAGCTACTGCTCGAAGGCGAATCAGCGCTGGCCAGCCGGCTGGCGCTATCGCCGGCCACCTGCTGGGTCGCGCACGAGCCCGCGCAGCGCGGCACCCTCGCCGCCTACCTGTTTACTCACGCCTGGCCCGAAGACAGCTTGCCGCCGCTGGACGGCGTGCTCGACAATGGCTGGCGCCCGCATGCCGCCCCGGACACCCTGACCTGGTTCGTGCACGACATGGCCGTGGCGCCGGCCGGCCGCGGTGCCGGGCTGGCGCCGCGCCTGTACGCGGCGGCGCAGGCGGCCGCGCACGCCGCCGGGCTGCGGCGCTCGCGGCTGATCGCGGTGCAATCGGCGGCGCCGTGGTGGCGCAGGCTCGGGTACGCCCCGGTGCCGGCGCAAATGGTCGCGCGGCACGCCGGCAAGCTCGCCGCATACGGCGCCAGCGCGGTGCTGATGGAGCGGACGCTGGAGAAACCGCCGGGCGGCTGACGCCGCCATCGCGCAGACAAAAAAAAGCCCGCCGGCTTGCACCAGGCGGGCTTCGTTGCGGCGCTGACGCCGGCTCAGCGCGGCAGGTCGCTATGCCCCATCAGGAACGCATCGACCGAACGCGCGGCCTGGCGGCCTTCGCGGATCGCCCACACCACCAGCGACTGGCCGCGGCGCACGTCGCCGGCGGCGAACACCTTGGGCACGTTGGTGTGGTAGGCGCGCTCGCCTTCGGTCGAGGCCTTGGCGTTCTTGCGCGCGTCGGTGTCGACGCCGAAGGCTTCCAGCATCGAGCCCACCGGGTTGGTAAAGCCCATCGCCAGCAGCACCAGGTCGGCCGGCAGGATGAACTCGCTGCCTTCCACTTCCTGCATGCGGCCGTCCTTCCATTCGACGCGGCAGGCCTTCAGCGCGGTGACCATGCCGTTCTCGCCGATGAATTCCTTGGTGGCGACCGACCAGTCGCGCTCGCAGCCTTCGTCGTGCGACGACGAGGTGCGCAGCTTGATCGGCCAGTACGGCCACACCAGCGGCTTGTTCTCTTCTTCCGGCGGCTGCGGCAACAGTTCGAACTGGGTCACCGAGGTGGCGCCGTGGCGGTTGGACGTGCCGACGCAGTCAGAGCCGGTATCGCCGCCGCCGATCACGATCACGTTCTTGCCCTCGGCGCGGATCTCGTTGGCGCCGTCGCCGGCCACTTCCTTGTTCTGCGGGATCAGGAATTCCAGCGCGAAGTGGATGCCGGCCAGGTCGCGACCCGGCACCGGCAGGTCGCGCGGCACTTCCGAGCCGCCCGCCAGCACCACGGCGTCGAACTGTTCCATCAGGGCCTGGGCCGAGATGGTTTCGCGCGCATAGTTCTTGATGCCGGCCGGCAGTTCGCCGTCGGTCACCATCACGCCGGGGCGGAAGGTCACGCCTTCGGCCTGCATCTGTTCCATGCGGCGGTCGATCAGCGACTTCTCCATCTTGAAGTCGGGGATGCCGTAGCGCAGCAGGCCGCCGATGCGGTCATTCTTCTCGAACACGGTCACGTCATGGCCGGCGCGTGCCAGCTGCTGCGCGGCGGCCATGCCGGCGGGGCCGGAGCCGACCACGGCGACGGTCTTGCCGGTCTTGTGGCGCGGCAGCTGAGGCTTGACCCAGCCCTCTTCCCAGGCCTTGTCGATGATGGCGTGCTCGAGCGACTTGATGCCCACCGGCAGCTCGTTGATGCCCAGCGTGCAGGCGGCTTCGCACGGTGCCGGGCAGATGCGGCCGGTGAACTCGGGGAAGTTGTTGGTCTGGTGCAGCACCTCGATCGCCGACTTCCAGTCCTGGCGGTACACCAGGTCGTTGAAGTCGGGGATGATGTTGTTGACCGGGCAGCCGTTGTTGCAGAACGGGATGCCGCAGTCCATGCAGCGCGCACCCTGGAGCTTCGCTTCGCTGTCGGACAGCGCGAACACGAATTCCTTGTAGTGCTTCACGCGCTTGACTACCGGTTCGTAGCCCTCATTCTGGCGCGGAAATTCGAGAAAGCCAGTCGCCTTACCCATGTTGCGTCCTTGGTCATGCTGCGCGAGGCCGGCGGCGTCGCCGGCCCTGCGGTGGGGTCAGTATCTTGTCGGGACCGCGACGGCTTGCCGCGGCCCTTGCGTCGTTGGTGCCGCGCTCAGGCCGCGATGGCTTCGCGGTCGCTGTCGCGGGCGGCCTGTTCCTTGGCGTACATCTCGCCCAGCGCGCGCTTGTACTCGGTCGGGAAGACCTTGACGAACTTGCGGCGTGCCGTGGTCCAGTCGGCCAGCAGCGCCTTGGCGCGCTCGGAACCGGTGTAGCGGAAGTGCTGCTCGATCAGGTTGCGCAGGATGACTTCATCCAGCACGCGCTTGCCGTCGACCTTGTGCCAGGAAGACTGGGGCTGGCCCTTCTCCTGGTCGGCCGAGGCCAGCACCGCTTCCAGCGCCACCATCGAGGTGTTGCAGCGCTTGTCGAACAGGCCGTCCTCGTCGTAAACGTAGGCCACGCCGCCCGACATGCCAGCCGCGAAGTTGCGCCCGGTGCCGCCCAGCACCACCACCGTGCCGCCCGTCATGTACTCGCAACCGTGGTCGCCGGTACCTTCCACCACTGCCACGGCGCCCGAGTTGCGCACCGCGAAGCGCTCGCCGGCGACGCCGTTGAAGAACGCTTCACCGGCGATGGCACCGTACAGCACGGTGTTGCCGACGATGATGTTGCGGGTCGGATCGCCGCGGAACTCGTGCGGGGCGCGCACGATCACGCGGCCGCCCGACAGGCCCTTGCCGACGTAGTCGTTGCCGTCGCCAACCAGGTCCAGCGTGATGCCGTGCGCCAGGAACGCGCCGAACGACTGGCCGGCGGTGCCTTGCAGCTGGATGTGGATGGTGTCGTCGGGCAGGCCTTCATGGCCGTACTGCTTGGCCACCACGCCCGACAGCATCGCGCCGACGGTACGGTTGACGTTCTTGACCGGCTGGATGAACGAGACGCGCTCGCCCTTCTCGATCGCCGGACGGGCCTTGGCGATCAGCACGTGGTCGAGCGCCTTGCCGGCCTCGGCCGACAGGCCGTGGTCCTGCACGTCGGTGTGGTACAGCGGCACGTCCGCGCCCAGCGAGACCTGGTGGAAGATGCGGCTGAAATCCAGGCCGCGCGCCTTCCAGTGCTCGATGCCGGCCTTGGTGTCGAGCAGGTCGGCGCGGCCGATCAGCTCGTCGAAGGTGCGGATGCCCAGCTGGGCCATGATCTCGCGGGCTTCTTCGGCAACGAAGAAGAAGAAGTTGACCACGTGCTCGGGCTTGCCCTGGAACTTCTTGCGCAGCTGCGGATCCTGCGTGGCCACGCCCACCGGGCAGGTGTTCAGGTGGCACTTGCGCATCATGATGCAGCCCTCGGCCACCAGCGGCGCCGTGGCGAAGCCGAACTCGTCGGCGCCCAGCAGCGCGCCGATGACGACGTCGCGGCCGGTCTTCATCTGGCCGTCGGCCTGCACGCGGATGCGGTTGCGCAGGCCGTTGAGCAGCAGCGTCTGCTGGGTCTCGGCCAGGCCCAGCTCCCACGGCGTGCCGGCGTGCTTGATCGACGACCACGGCGAGGCGCCGGTGCCGCCGTCATGGCCGGCGATCACGACGTGGTCGGCCTTGGCCTTGGACACGCCCGCGGCCACCGTGCCGACGCCCACTTCGGACACCAGCTTGACCGAGATATCCGACGACGGGTTGACGTTCTTCAGGTCGTGGATCAGCTGTGCCAGATCCTCGATCGAGTAGATGTCGTGGTGCGGGGGCGGCGAGATCAGGCCCACGCCCGGCACCGAGTAACGCAGCTTGCCGATGTAGTCCGAGACCTTGTGGCCCGGCAGCTGGCCGCCTTCGCCCGGCTTGGCGCCCTGCGCCATCTTGATCTGGATCTGGTCGGCCGAGGCCAGGTATTCGGCGGTCACGCCGAAACGGCCCGACGCCACCTGCTTGATCTTCGAGCGCAGCGAGTCGCCGGCCTGCAACTCCAGGTCCTTCTCGATTACGCCGTCGCCGAGCACACCCTTGAGCGTATCGCCCTGCTTGATGGGGATGCCGCGCAGTTCGTTGCGGTAGCGCTTCTCGTCCTCGCCGCCTTCGCCGGTGTTGGACTTGCCGCCGATGCGGTTCATCGCCAGCGCCAGCGTGGTGTGGGCCTCGGTCGAGATCGAGCCGAGCGACATCGCACCGGTGGCGAAGCGCTTGACGATCTCCTTGGCGGGCTCGACTTCTTCCAGCGGAATCGCCTTGGCCGGATCGACCTTGAACTCGAACAGGCCGCGCAGCGTCATGTGGCGCTTGCTCTGGTCGTTGATGATGTTGGCGTATTCCTTGTACGTCTGGTAGGCGCCCTTGCCGTCGTCGGCGCGCACCGAGTGCTGCAGCTTGGCGATCGAGTCCGGGGTCCACATGTGCTCTTCACCGCGGATGCGGAAGGCGTACTCGCCGCCGGCGTCGAGCATGTTTTCCAGCACCGGGCTGTTGCCGAAGGCGTCCTTGTGCAGGCGCAGCGCTTCCTCGGCGACCTCGAAGATGCCGATGCCCTCGACGTTCGACGGCGTGCCGTGGAAGTACTTCTGCACCAGCTCGCGCGACAGGCCGATGGCCTCGAAGATCTGCGCGCCGGTGTACGACATGTAGGTCGAGATGCCCATCTTGGACATCACCTTGAACAGGCCCTTGCCGATCGCCTTGACGAAGTTCTTGACCGCCTTTTCCGGCGACAGGTCGCCCGACAGGCCGCTGGCCATGTCGGCCAGGGTTTCCATCGCCAGGTACGGATGCACAGCTTCGGCGCCGTAGCCGGCCAGCAGCGCGAAGTGGTGCACTTCACGCGCGGTGCCGGTCTCGACCACCAGGCCGGTCGACGTGCGCAGGCCCTTCTCCACCAGGTGGTGGTGAATCGCGGACGTGGCCAGCAGCGCCGGGATGGCGACATGGTCGGCATCGACCGGGCGGTCGGTCACGATCAGGATGTTGTAGCCCGAACGCACCGCATCCACGGCTTCGGCGCACAGCGAGGCCAGGCGCGCTTCGATGCCTTCCTTGCCCCATGCGGTCGGGTAGCAGATGTTCAGTTCGTACGAACGGAACTTGCCGCCGGTGTAGTGCTCGATGTTGCGGATCTTGGCGATGTCCTTGAAGTCCAGCACCGGCTGGGACACTTCGAGGCGCATCGGCGGGTTGATGTTGTTCAGCTCGAGCAGGTTCGGCTTCGGGCCGATGAACGACACCAGCGACATCACCATGTTCTCGCGGATCGGGTCGATCGGCGGGTTGGTGACCTGGGCGAACAGCTGCTTGAAGTAGTGGTACAGCGTCTTGTTCTTCGACGACAGGATCGCCAGCGGCGAGTCATTGCCCATCGAGCCGGTGGCTTCTTCGCCGGCCAGCGCCATCGGCGCCATCAGGAACTTGACGTCTTCCTGGGTGTAGCCGAAGGCCTGCTGGCGGTCCAGCAGCTTGGCCACGGGCTTCTTCTCGGCGGCGACGTCTTCCGGCTTGGCATCGATCTCGTCCAGCTTGATGCGCACGGCGTCGATCCAGCTCTTGTACGGCTTGGCGTTGGCCAGGTTGTCCTTGAGCTCCTTGTCGTCGATGATGCGGCCCTGCTCCATGTCGATCAGGAACATCTTGCCGGGCTGCAGGCGCCACTTCTGCACGATGCGCGACTCGGGGAACGGCAGCACGCCGGCTTCCGAGGCCAGCACCACGACGTCGTCCTCGGTCACGTAGAAGCGTGCCGGGCGCAGGCCGTTGCGGTCCAGCGTGGCGCCGATCTGGCGTCCATCGGTGAAGCAGATCGCGGCCGGGCCGTCCCACGGCTCCATCATGGCGGCGTGGTACTCGTAGAAGGCGCGACGGTTGTCGTCCATCAGCGTGTGCTGCTCCCACGCTTCCGGGATCATCATCATCATCGCGTGGACCAGCGGGTAGCCGGCCATCGTCAGCAGTTCGAGGCAGTTGTCGAACGATGCCGTGTCGGACTGGCCCGGGTAGATCAGCGGCCACAGCTTGGGCAGGTCGTCGCCCAGCACCGGCGACGAGATCGCCCCGGTACGCGCGTTGATCCAGTTGACGTTGCCCTTGACCGTGTTGATTTCGCCGTTGTGGGCGACCATGCGGTACGGGTGGGCCAGCTCCCAGGCCGGGAAGGTGTTGGTCGAGAAGCGCTGGTGCACCAGGGCCAGGGCCGACACGGCGCGCTGGTCCTGCAGGTCCAGGTAGTATTCGCCGACCTGATTGGCCAGCAGCAGGCCCTTGTACACCACGGTACGGGCCGACATCGACGGCACGAAGTATTCCTTGCCGTGCTTGAGCTTGAGTGCCTGGATGGCGTGGCTGGCGGTCTTGCGGATGACGTAGAGCTTACGTTCCAGCGCGTCCGTGGTCATGATGTCGCGGCCGCGACCGATGAAGATCTGGCGGATCACCGGCTCGGTCTTGCGCACCGTCGGGGACATCGGCATGGCGGCGTCGACCGGCACGTCGCGCCAGCCCAGCACGACCTGGCCTTCCAGGCGGACCGTGCGCTCCAGCTCTTGCTCGCAAGCCAGGCGCGAGGCGTGTTCCTTCGGCAGGAAGATCATGCCCACGCCGTACTCGCCGGCGGGCGGCAGGCTCACGCCCTGTGCCGCCATTTCCTCGCGATAGAACTGGTCCGGGATCTGGATCAGGATGCCGGCACCGTCGCCCATCAGCGGGTCGGCGCCGACGGCGCCGCGGTGGTCCAGGTTCTCCAGGATCTTCAGGCCCTGGGAAATGATCTCGTGCGACTTCTTGCCCTTGATATGCGCGACCATGCCGACGCCGCAGGCGTCATGCTCGTTGCTCGGGTCGTACATGCCTTGCGCCTGCGGACGCAGGGCTTGCAGGTCTGTGGCGGTGGAAGACTCGCTGATTTGCTCGCTGGTCTGCGCTTGGGCCGAAAGGTTCTTCATTTGGTCCACGGGCTGAATTCCGGTGAAGGCTGCGCGAACTGCTGGACTACCGGAACGGGGACCGCGCTTTCTGAAATCCACCCAAACCGGTGGACCGGCGGGAAGGGAAATGGGGACGAAGCTGTCTGCGGGCCGCAGCGGCGTACACGAGCGTGACGCGCCGCACAATGACTGTGGGTGGAGCAACTATATGGGAATCGCCTTCGCCTCGCAAAAAAATTAAATGGGGTCGGATTACATTAAATAACGCACCGTTTCGGTGAACCAATTAAATGGGGACACATGATTTTTATGACGTTTTTGCCGCATTTTCCGATGTCGTTTGCACCTTTTTGGGGCGACCTTTCGGCAAGGGCTGGACGCGTCTTGAACCATGTCTCTCCAGCTGCGCCAGGAACGCGTCGCCTCCGAGCGGCCAACCGCTATGCGCATGGGCGCGCAACGTCTCCAGGGTCTTGCTGGACAGGCCTTCCGCGCTGAGCATCCGGTAGTTCGATTGCCGTTCGAACGGGGTGTTGCCCAGTTCCCAGTAGGCGGCGTGGTCGCTGACAAAGGGACTGGCCTCGATGCCGGCGTGGTGGCGGTAACTGCTCCAACGGTCGGCCTCGGGGGTGTTGACCTCCCCTGCGCGCACCGCATTGCCCTCGACGTAGAGCATGGCCGGCAGCAGCCACTGGGCCGGATCGAACACGGCGGAACGGAAGCGCCCCTCCCACAAGGTGCCGGTGCGGCCCGCGACGCGATTGAAGTAGCGCGCGTAGCGCCGCCCGACCGCCTGCATGGTCAGGCTAAGCGCGTCCTCACTTTTCGGCGTTGCCACCAGATGCACGTGATTGGGCCGCAGCGCATAGGCGTGGACGGCGAGGTCGTGCTCGCGCGCGGCCATGCGCAGGCAATCGAGGTAATGCAGATAGTCGTCGGGGCCCAGGAAGACGGGATGGCGATTGTTGCCGCGCTGCAACACCAGCGCGGGCAGTCCGGTGGGGGAAAAACGGGGAAGGCGGGCCATGACAGGGTCGTGCGGGCTGCGATGCCCGCATCATAGCCTGATCCGTCCCTAATTTTCAGGGCGCGGTGCCCTCGCTGACCGCGAAGATGCGGCGATGCTCGCGGATGGCGTAGCGGTCAGTCATGCCGGCAATGTAATGGGCGATCAGCCGCGACTGGTCGCCGCCATGGCTGGCCTGGTACTGCGGCGGCAGCAGGCGCGGATCGGACATGAAGGCCTGGAACAGGTCGCCGACGATGCGCTGGGCCTTGGCCGACATCCGCATCACCAGGTAATGCCGATACAGGTGCCGGAACAGGAAGCGCTTGAGCGCCGCGGCTTCCTCGTGGATCTGCGCACTGAAGCCGACCAGCGGGCCGGCGGCGCGCACCGCGTCGATATTGCGCGGGTTGGCGTCGGCGATATTGCGGCTGGTGGTTTCGATCAGGTCGACGATCAGCGTGTTGATCATGCGCCGGACCGTCTCGTTGATGGCGCGGCGGCCATTGATGCCGGGGAAGGCTTCGGCCACCTCGGCCCGGTGGCGGCCCCACATCGGCACCTCGTCGAGCTGTTCCAGCGTCAGCAGTCCGGAGCGCAGGCCATCGTCGATATCGTGGTTGTTGTAGGCGATCTCGTCGGCGAGGTTGGCCAGCTGGGCCTCCAGCGATGGTTGCGTGCCTTCGAGGAAGCGCCGGCCCAGCTCGCCCAGCGCCGAGGCATTGACGCGCGAGCAATGCTTGAGGATGCCCTCGCGCGTCTCGAAGGTCAGGTTCAGGCCGTTGAAGCCGCCGTAGCGCTCTTCCAGCTCGTCCACCACCAGCAGGCTCTGCAGGTTGTGCTCGAAGCCGCCGTGGTTCTTCATGCACTGGTTCAGCGCGTCCTGCCCGGCGTGGCCGAAGGGCGTGTGGCCAAGGTCGTGCGCCAGCGAGATCGCCTCGACCAGGTCCTCGTTCAGGCGCAGGTTGCGTGCGATCGAGCGGGCGATCTGCGCCACCTCCAGGCTGTGCGTCAGCCGCGTGCGGAACAGGTCGCCCTCATGGTTGACGAAGACCTGGGTCTTGTACTCGAGCCGCCGGAACGCCGTGCTGTGGATCACGCGATCGCGGTCGCGCTGGAATTCGCTGCGCGACAGCGACGCGGGTTCGGCATGCACGCGCCCGCGCGTCTGCGCGGAGCGGGCGGCGTACGGGGCGAGGTGGCTTTCAAAGTCGGTCATGCAGCGCGTCCGGTGGCTGGGTCGGGGTGGCGAGGCATAACCGATCGGTCAGGCGACCGGTGCCCCGGTGGGAGGTTTCAGGACGGCGTGGGCCAGCGTCGCGCGCAGATCCGCGTCCGGCACGCTGGTGATGAACGCCTCGCCGAGCTTCTTCAGCAGGATGAACTTGATGCTGCCGGCCTCGGCCTTCTTGTCGACCTTCATCAGTTCGATATAGCGCTCGGCGCCCAGTTCCGGCGCCACCACCGGCAGCATCGCCGCCTGCGTCAGCGTGCGCACGCGCGCCAGCGTCTCGATATCGATAAAGCCGAGCCGGTGCGACAGGTCCGCGGCCATCACCATGCCGCAGCCCACCGCTTCGCCGTGCAGCCAGGCGCCGTAGCCCATGCCGGCCTCGATCGCGTGGCCGAAGGTATGGCCGAAATTGAGGATGGCACGCAGCCCGCCCTCGCGCTCGTCCTGCGCCACCACGCCCGCCTTGATCTCGCACGAGCGCTGCACGGCAACTGCCATCAGCTCCGGGTCGCAGGCGTTCAGCGCCTGGATGTTGCGCTCGATCCAGGCGAAGTAATCGGCGTCGGCAATGGCGCCGTGCTTGATCACCTCGGCCATGCCGGCGGCCAGCTCGCGCGGCGGCAGCGTGCGCAGCGTGTCGATGTCTGCGATCACCGCGTTGGGCTGGTGGAACGCGCCGATCATGTTCTTGCCCAGCGGGTGGTTGATGCCGGTCTTGCCGCCCACCGACGAATCGACCTGCGCCAGCAGCGTGGTCGGCATCTGGATGAACGGCACGCCGCGCATGTAGCAGGCGGCGGCAAACCCGGTCATGTCGCCGACCACGCCGCCGCCCAGCGCCACCAGCGTGGTCTTGCGGTCGGCGCCGGCCTGCAGCAGCGCGTCGAAGATGCGGTTCAGCGTTTCCCAGTGCTTGAAGGCCTCGCCGTCAGGCAGCGTCACGGTGCGCACGGTCTTGCCCAGCGCTGCCAGCGCGGCCTCGACGCGCGCCGCATAGAGCGGACCGACGGTTTCGTTGGTGACGATGACGGCGTGCTGGCCGCGCACATGCGGGCGCAGCAGCTCGGCGTTGTCGAGCAGCCCGGTGCCGATATGGATGGGGTAGCTGCGCTCGCCCAGGTCGACTTCAAGGGTAATCATGGATTGGGGTCCTGCGCCGGCGGCCCGGCATCGCCCGCGGGCGGGGGCGCCGGCGGATCGATCCGGAAACCGGCCATTTCAAGTTGCATCAACACCATATTAGCAAGCTGCGCCACCGAGGGCTTGCCGGTTTCGATGATGAAGTCGGCGACTTCGCGGTACAGCGGGTCGCGCTCGGCGTACAGCGCCTCGAGCTTGCCCTTGGGGTCCTCGGTCTGCAGCAGCGGCCGGTTGCGGTCGTGCCGGGTGCGCAGCCACAGGTCGTGCGGGCTGGCGCGCAGGTACACGACCGTGCCGCGGGCCTTCAGCACCTCGCGGTTCTCGGCGCGCAGCACCGCGCCGCCGCCGGTGGCCAGCACGATGCCCTGGCGCTGCGCCAGTTCGCGGATCATCGCGGCCTCGCGGTCGCGGAAGCCTGCCTCGCCCTCGAGTTCGAAGATCACCGGGATGCGCACGCCGCAGTGCGCCTCCAGCTCGTGGTCGGAATCGAAAAACGGATAGTGCAGGCGCCGCGCCACCGTGCGGCCCACGGTGGTCTTGCCGGCGCCCATCAGGCCGACGAAAAAGAGGTTGGGTCGATCGGATTCCGGGCGGTCGGCATCGGATCGTCGTTCGGCTTCGCGCCGATCCTGCGCCTGGCGCTGCGCCGCCGGCCCTGTCGCTGAAGCTGTCACGGGACTGTGGTTCGGGAGCGCGGCATGCGGGCCGTCCTCCCCGGTTGGGAACTGCATCATCTTCTTATGTTGTGGCGCGGCCGGCAAGTGCCGAATGCGGCATAGACCGCATTTCTTGCCGCCGCGCCGGCATTCGTGGCCCGGCGGCTCGCGGCGCGCGGCGCAAAAAAAGGCCGCATCAGTCGATGCGGCCTGCCAGTCTACTGTATCCGGCGCCCCGGCCCTACCTGAGCGACACGCTTTCGTTCAGGATGCGCGGGGTCAGGAACACCAGCAACTCGGTCCGGTTGCGGACCTTGGCATTGTTCTTGAACAGGTAGCCAAGTACCGGGATATCGCCCAGCAGCGGCACCTTGTCGACATCGGTGGACTCGGTCTGGGTGTAGATGCCGCCAATCACCACGGTGCCGCCGTTCTCGACCAGCACCTGGGTCTGCACGTGCTTGGTGTCGATGGCAAAGCCGGACGTGGTCTGGATGCCCACGCTGTCCTTGTTCACGTCCACGTCCAGCAGCACATTGCCTTCAGGGGTGATCTGCGGCGTCACCTCGAGCTTCAGGTTGGCCTTGCGGAACTGCACAGAGGTCGCGCCGCTGGACGTGGCGGCCTGGTAAGGCAATTCCGTGCCCTGCTCGATCAGCGCCTTGATGTTGTTGGCCGTGACCACGCGCGGGCTGGAGATGATCTTGCCCTTGCCGTCCGCCTCCAGCGCCGACAGCTCCAGTGCCAGGAAGCGCGTAGCGGCGCTGTTGAACAGGCTCACCGCGATATTGGCCGGGTTGGTGCCGTTGATTGACCCGGCCGGCAGGCTCAGGAACGGGCCGTTGTCGGAGGTCGAGCCCGGCAGCACGTTGTTGTAGGTGTTGCCGACGCGGGCATTGTTGTACTGCCCGGCAAACCCGAGCTTGACGCCCAGGTTGCGGCTGAAGGTATCGGTGGCCTCGACGATGCGGGCCTCGATGATAACCTGGCGCACGGGGATGTCGATCTTGCCGATAAAGCTCTGCACCTCTTCCAGCTTGGAGGCGATATCCGAGACAAAGAGCTGGTTGGTACGCGCATCGGCCGTCAGCGAACCGCGCTTGGACAGCATGCGCGTGCTGGCACCCGCCGCCCCGGCGGCCCCGATCGGCGCGGCCGTGCCGCCGCCGGCGCCCATGCCCAGCAGCATCCTGCGCACGTCCTCGGCGCGCTGGTAATTGAGCTGGAACACCTGGCTGCGGATCGGCTCGAGGTCGTTGATCTGCTGCTGCGACTCGAGCTCCAGCTTTTCCTTGGTCTGCAGCTCGGCCTTGGGCGCCACCCACAGCACATTGCCGTTGCGGCGCGAGGCCAGGCCCTTCGCATCCATCACGATCTGCAGCGCCTGGTCCCACGGCACGTCCTTGAGCCGCAGCGTGATGTTGCCCTGCACGCTTTCGCTGGTGATGATGTTCAGGTTGGTGAAGTCGGCAAACACCTGCAGCAGCGAGCGGATGTCGATGTTCTGGAAGTTCAGCGACAGGCGCTCGCCGCGGTAGCCCGGGCCGCTGATCAGCTTGGTCGGGTCTTCCTTGACCGGCCGGACCTCGACCACGAACTGGGTGTCGGTCTGGTACGAGCTGTATTCCCAGTTGCCGCGCGGTTCGATGGTCAGGCGCGCGTTGCCGTTGGCATCGGAGGCGCGCATGCCCTGCACCGGCGAGCCATAGTCGCTGACGTCGAAGTGCCGCCGCAGGTTCTCCGGCAGCGTGGTGCCGAGGAAATCGACCACCACGTTCTTGCCCTGTTGCGCGATATTGATGCCCGACTCGCGCGAGGACAGGTCGACCACCACGCGTCCGGCGCCGTCGGCGCCCCGCCGGAAGTCGATACCGCGCACGAACGGTCGTCCCGCCGCGGCGCCCGGCGCCGTCGCGGCCGGCGCGAAGGTCGGCGCGGCGCTCTTGGCCGCCGGCGCCACGTTATCGAGCGACACCACGAAGACATTGCCACGCTGGTCGGTGCGATAGGTGGCGCTGCGCGTCAGGTCGAGGATCACGCGCGTGCGGTCGCCGATCTGCATCACATTGGCGGCCTTGACCAGCTTGCCGCCGTATTCATATTGCGCGCGCCGCTCGGCAAAGCCGGTATCGAAGAAATCGATCGCAAGCCGGGCCGGGTTCTGCGTGGTGAAGTCCGCCGGCTTCTGCGCCAGCGGCCGTTCCAGCTCGACCACCAGCACGGTCTGCTCGCCGGTCGTGCTGACGTCGACCGACTTGATCCGGTTGCCTTGTGCCAGCGCCTGCGGTGCACCAAGCGCAAGCCATAGCGCCAGCGCCGTGGCCATGGTCCTGATCACGGCGCCCGCGCGCGCACGATACCAGCGCGCGGGGGTCATGCCGCCGCGTCCAGCTTCAGGCTGGTCATTTTCTCTTTCCACTCGGATACCCCCTCCCGGACCAATTCGCGCAGCACGATCTCCTGATCGGTGATGCGGACCACCCGGCCATAGCTCTGGCCGAGATACTGACCCACCTTCACATGGTGGATCTTGTTATCAACACGGACGATGCCGAAGGTTTCCCCCTGCTTCTTCATCATCCCGAGCATCTTGAAATTTTCGAGCGGATAGTCCTCCAGCGGCTCGCGGCGCCGGCCGGCTTCGGGCGAATCGGCCAGGGTCTTGTTCAGTTCGCCGATCTTGGCCTGCGCGAACGGCTCGGGCGCACTCGCCGCGGCGTATTCGCGCGGCACGTAGGGGCGGGCGTCGGGCACGGGCTCGGGCGGCTTGGCGCGGGCGCTGCGGGTGGCATCCATCCACTGGCGCAGCGCGTCCTCGTCGCTCGTGCCGCAGGCGCCCAGCAGGCCGAGCGCCAGCGCCGCCGCGAGCGCGCGCCGCGACATAGTCCAGGCCAGGGCGCGGGTTCGAACGGTGCGGCTCATTTCGCGCCTCCTGCCTTGGCGGCGGCCGCGGCCGCGGCGGCCTTGCGCTGCGCCGCCTGTTCTTCGGCGTCGAGCGCGCGGTAGGCCATCGCCACCGCCTCCATCGACAGCCCGCCATCCTTGGTGTTGGACAGTTGCAGGTTCTGCATCGACACGATCCGCGACAGCGCCGCGACGTCGGCGTTGAACTGCGCCACCTCGTGATAGCGCCCGGTCACGCGCAGGTTCACCGGAATCTCGGCAAAGTAGGGCTTGATCACCGCCGCCTGCGGCTTGAACAGCTCGAACTGCAGCCCGCGCGCGACACCGGCATGGTTGACGTCGGCCAGCAGCGCGTCCATTTCCGTCTTGTTGGGCAGCTGCCGCTCCAGCAGCGCCACGCGCTGCTCGACCTGCTTCTTCTGCTCGCGCAGTGCCTCGAGGTTGGCCACCTGCGCCACCTTGGACTGGTACGCCTGCTTCAGGCTTTCCTGCTCCTGGCGCTGGCGCTCGAGTTCGTCGAACTTTGCGCTCCAGTAGAACTGCCAGCCCAGCAGCAGCACCACCGCCGCGGCCAGGACCGCGAACAGCACGCGCGGCGCGGCCGGCCAGGTCTCCGGCTCGTTCAGGTTGAGCCCGCGGAACTGGCTGGTCAGGTCAGCCAGGTTGATTTCGGTATTGAGCGCCATGGTCAGGCCTTTCCGGCCGCAGGGGCGGGTGCAGGTGCGGTGGCGGGAGCGGCGGATGGCGCCGAAGCGCCCGCGGCAGCCTTCTTGCCATCGGCCGGGGCCTCCGGCGCGCGGTACGCAAAGCGCATCGAGAAATCGAACAGCCGGCGCTGCTCGCGCAGGTTGTTGGTCATGGTGACCGCCTTGGATTCGACCAGCTCGGCCTTGTCGAGCCAGGCCACTCCGCCCAGGTTGCGCAGCAGCTCCGAAATACGTTCGTTGGACTGCGCCACGCCGGCGATGGTGAAGGCCTCGCCGGCCTGCTTCAGGCTGGTCAGGTAGACGCCTTCGGGCACCTGACCCACCAGTTCCTCCAGCAGCTGCACCGGGCGATTGCGCTCGGTCTGCAGGCTCTCGACGGCCTTCTGGCGCTGCAGCAGCGCGTCAATGTCCTTCTTCAGGCTGTTGACCTCGCGGATCTGGCCGTCGAGCCTGGCGTTTTCCGCACCCAGCACCTGGTTGAGCGCCACCACGGACGCGATGCGCCCGTCGATATAGAGGCCGCCCAGCAGCACCACGGCCGCGCCGGCGGCCGCCGCTGCGCCAAGCATGGTGTAGACCTTTTTGCGCCGCGCCGCCTTGCGGGCTTCATGGTAGGGCAGCAGGTTGACCGAAGGCAGTGTGTTCGTTGACATCTCTTGCCTCCGGTTCGTTATTGCAGGCCGCGCAGGGCCAGGCCGGCACTGACGATATACGCCGGCAGGTCGCGCTGCAGGTAGCGCTCATTGACCTTGGCGTTGGTCGCCATGTTGGCGAACGGATTCGCCAGCGTGGTGGTGATCCTGGTCTGGTGCTGGATCGCCGCCTGCACGCCGAACAGCGATGCATGCCCGCCGGACAGCAGGATTTCGTCGACCCGCCCCAGGCTGGAACTGGCGATGAAGTTGCCAATCGCGGACTGCACCTCCATGGCGAGGGCATCGAGCGATGGCTTGAGCAGCTGCGCGCGCCAGGCCTCGGGCAGCGTGTTCTTGCGCTTCTTGATCTCGGCCTTGAGCGCGTCGAGCGTGAACATGCGCGCCGCGCTTTGCGTAAGCTGGTCGCCGTAGCTGTTCAGCGGCTGCTCATAGAGTTCTTTCCAGCCCTGGTAGAAGATGGCCTTGGAGCGGCTGCCGCCCAGGTGGACCACCGCCACCACCGGCAGCGCGCGCGCGTCGGCTTCGGACATCTCGTGCGGTACGCCCAGCATCTGCACGATCGAGCGTTGCACCGCGTATTCCTCGACGTCCATCACCTGCGGCTTGAGGCCGGCCATTTCGGCGGCGGTCACGCGCTCCTGCACGCGATCGCTGTTGGCCGCGGTGACGCGCACGCCGATGCCGCCCTCGGTTTCGCTGGGGCCGATCACGGCGAAGTCGAAATTGACGGCCTGCGACGGCGGATAGAGCCGGTGCGCCTCGGATTCGACCTGGGAATAGAGTTCGTCTTCGGACAGATTGTCCGGCAGGCTGACGGTCTGCGATTCCGTCAACATGGACGGCACGCCCAGCACCACCTCCTTCGAGCGGATGCCGGCCTTGCCGAGCGCACGCCTGAGCGCGATCCCGACTGCCTCGATGTTGATCACGTTGCCATCGGCAACGGCATTGCGGTCCAGCAGTTCGCTGGCGCATTTTTCCAGCCGATAGTCTTGCCTGCTGCCCCCCACCGAGAGCTCGACTACCTTGACACTGGACGACCCGATATCCACGCCGACCGTAGTCCGGCGCAGAAGCCCCGACAAAATGCCCCGACGCAAGGTGACCCCCTGACTTTTGAACTCGCCCCTGGCTTGTACGCTCTAATCGGGCGAGCCTAGTTTCTTGAATGAAACGTCTGCTTTTTATGTTGGCCGATTCTCACAAAATCCAGCATCGGTGGCAACGTGCCGAACTGGGCCGAACTTGTTTTTGAGAAGGCCCTCATCAATCCGTTGTCAAAACCCCACGGTCGTCGGGTTCCCTTCCATGCCTGCCTGTGCCGCGCGCTTCCCCCCGTAGTCGCCCCGAACGTCGCCCTGCACGCCGGCATCCGCGGCCTTACATCTTGTAACAGCGCGATAGCGGCGCCCCCGCCACTGTGCGCCCGGGCGGGCCGATGCCGGAAGATATAATCGCGGGCACCCCTGACTAGGTATTTCCCTTATGGCCACAGCACAACACAAGCCGCCCCACCCTGCCCGTCGTTCGATCTGGACGCGGCTCATGTTCTGGGCGGTGGGACTGGCAGTCGCCGGTGCCGTCGTGATTGCGCTGCTGCTTGGCTACGCGCTGCTCGTGGCCGCGCCCAACCTGCCTTCGCTGGACACCATCACCGACTACCGGCCCAAGATTCCGCTGCGGATCTACACCGCCGACAATGTGCTGATCGGCGAATTCGGCGAGGAGCGGCGCAACTTCGTGCCCATCGCCGAGATTCCGGACGTGATGAAAAAGGCAGTGCTGGCGATCGAGGACGACCGCTTCTACGAGCACGGCGGCGTCGACTTCGTCGGCGTGATGCGTGCCGGCCTGGCCAACCTGCGCGGCGGGCTGTCGCAGGGCGCCTCCACCATCACCATGCAAGTGGCGCGCAACTTCTTCCTGTCCAGCGAGAAGACCTACACCCGCAAGATCTACGAGATGCTGCTGGCGTACAAGATCGAGGCCAACCTGAGCAAGGACCAGATCCTCGAGCTGTACATGAACCAGATCTACCTGGGCCAGCGCGCCTACGGCTTCGACAGCGCCGCGCGCGTGTACTTCGGCAAGTCGGTGCGCGATGTGACGCCGGCCGAGGCGGCGATGCTGGCCGGGCTGCCGAAGGCGCCGTCGGCGTACAACCCGGTGGTCAACCCGCGCCGCGCCAAGGTGCGCCAGGAATACATCCTTCAGCGCATGCGCGACCTGCGCTACATCACGCCCGAGCAGTACGACGAGGCCGTGCAGGCGGAGCTGAAGGTGCGCACCGAGGGCAACGAGTTCTCGACGCACGCCGAATACGTCGCCGAGATCGTGCGCCAACTGATGTACGCGCAGTACCGCGAGGAAACCTACACGCGCGGCCTGACGGTCTACACCACGCTGACCAAGACCGACCAGGACGCCGCCTATGAAGCCGTGCGCACCGGCATCATGAACTACGAGCGCAAGCACGGCTATCGCGGTCCCGAGGCCTTTATCGACCTGCCCTCCGACCCGGCCGAGCGCGAGCAGGCCATCGACGATGCGCTGGTCGAGCACCCGGGCAGCGGCGACCTGCGTTCGGCCGTGGTCACCAGCGTGTCGCCCAAGCAGGTCAAGGCGACGCTGCTGTCCGGCGAAGTCGCGACCATCGAAGGCTCGGCGCTGCGCTTTATCTCGCCGTCGCTGT
Source organism: Cupriavidus nantongensis (assembly GCF_041726985.1). Classification (GTDB taxonomy): domain Bacteria; phylum Pseudomonadota; class Gammaproteobacteria; order Burkholderiales; family Burkholderiaceae; genus Cupriavidus; species Cupriavidus nantongensis_A. The sequence goes on from NZ_CP168303.1 coordinate 3,166,171, forward strand.
CGGCCAATGCGCAGCCCAAGATGAAGATGCGCCCGGGCGCGGTGATCCGCGTGACGCAGGACGAGAAGGGCAACTGGTCGGTGACGCAGTTGCCGGAAGTGGCAGCGGCGTTCGTGTCGATCAACCCGCAGGACGGCGAGATCCGGTCGATGGTGGGCGGCTTCGACTTCAACCGCAACAAGTTCAACCGCGTGACCCAGGCCTGGCGCCAGCCCGGCTCTAGCTTCAAGCCGTTCATCTACTCGGCGGCGCTCGAAAAAGGCTTCTCGCCTGCCACGGTGATCAATGACGCGCCGCTGACGATCGGTCCCGATACCGGCGGCCAGGTGTGGGAACCGAAGAACTACGACGGCCGCTTCGAGGGCCCGATGACCATGCGCCGCGCGCTGGCCAAGTCCAAGAACCTGGTCTCTGTGCGGATCCTGCGCGCGATCGGCACGCAGTACGCGCAGGACTACATCACCCGCTTCGGCTTCGAGGCCGACAAGCACCCCGCCTACCTGCCGATGGCGCTGGGCTCCGGCGCGGTGACGCCGCTGCAGATGGCGGGCGCCTACTCGGTGTTCGCCAACGGCGGCTACCGCGTCAACCCGTACCTGATCCAGAAAGTGGTCGACGCGCGCGGCAACGTGATCTCTGAAACCCGACCGCAGCGTGCCGGCACCGATGCCGTGCGCGTGCTCGACGCCCGCACCGCCTTTATCGCCGACACCATGCTGCGCGACGTGGTGCGCTACGGCACCGCCAACAGCGCCAAGCAGCGCCTGGGCCGCAATGACCTGGCGGGCAAGACCGGCACCACCAACGATGCGGTCGACGCCTGGTTCGCCGGCTACACCCCCAACCTGGTGGCGATCGCCTGGATGGGCTACGACCAGCCCAAGAGCCTGGGCGTGCGCGAAACCGGCGGCGGCCTGGCGCTGCCGATCTGGGTCGGCTACATGAGCAAGGCGCTCAAGGGCGTGCCGGAATCTCCGGAACGGCCCGCGCCCGAAGGCGTGCTGATGGTGGGCGGCGACTGGACCTTCGAAGAGAACGCCGGCGGCGCCGGCGTGGCATCGGTGGGCCTGGGCGATCCGTGGCCGGGCAAGCCGGAGGAATCCACCACCCCGCCGGTCGATACCGAGTCCGAGAAACGGAAGATCCTGGAGATGTTCGGCGGCGCCTGAGCGCGCTCGCCAGACAGCAGAAAGCCGGCCGCGAGGCCGGCTTTTCTTTTGCGCCCCCGGGCACGTCCCCGGGATCCTGGCGTCAGTGCAGGCTGAGGCTGGCGCCCGCCTGCTCGCTGACATAGCCCGACAGCGCCGCGTACAGTTCGCCGCCGTTGCGCGTATCGACCCAGCGCTCGCCCTCGCGGCGGAAGTGGAAACCACCCGCGCGCGCGGCCACCCACAGTTCCTGCATCGGCGCCTGGCTGTTGATGATGATCTTGGAACCGTTCTCGAATTCCAGTTCCATCACATTGCCGGTGCGGCTGATTTCAATGTCGGCGTCGGCCGCGTCGGCGGCCGCCTCGACCGCGGCTTCGATGCGGTCCAGCTCGCGCGTGGCCAGGGCCAGGAACTCGCTTTCGCTCAAGGGGGGCATGCTAAACTCCGAGACCGCCGTTGCCGCCGCTGCCCGGACCGGGCGTACGTGGCGCGAACGGCTTTTTTTGTTAAGAATCCTCCGGATGACTGGCCATCGCGCCGGGCCATCCAACGCCTTGCCAACAAGCCAAAAGGACGACCCGATGCTGCGTCGTGTTGCGATTGTATCGGCGTTTGCCGCCGCCCTTGCGATGCCCCTGCTGGGCGGATGCGGTATCCGCGGGCCGCTGACCCTGCCCAAGGTGCCGCCCGAGCCGACCCCGCCGACCGTGCCGGATCCGGGCCTTGGCCGTGCCGATGCCGTGCCGCCTGCACCGGCCACGCCGGCACCGGCATCGTCCCCCGCCGCCCCCACCACCCGATAACCATGACCGCATTTTTCCATCGCCAGGACGGCGCGCTTGCCGTCGAGCAGGTGCCGCTGGCGCGCATCGCCGCCGAGTTCGGCACGCCGACCTACGTCTATTCGCGCGCGGCGCTCACCGCCGCGTACCAGGCCTATGCCGCCGCCTGCGCGGGCCGCAAGGCACAGGTCCAGTACGCGATGAAGGCCAACTCCAACCTGGCGGTGCTGCAGGTGTTCGCCCGCCTCGGCGCGGGTTTCGACATCGTCTCGGGCGGCGAACTCAAGCGCGTGCTGGCCGCCGGCGGCGATCCGCGCAAGGTGGTGTTCTCGGGCGTGGGCAAGAGCGCTGCCGAAATGGAACTGGCGCTGGCGCAGGACGTGCGCTGCTTCAACGTCGAGTCGATCCCCGAGCTGGACCGCCTCAACGAAGTGGCCGGCCGCGTCGGCAAGCGTGCGCGCGTGTCGCTGCGCATCAACCCCGACGTCGACGCCAAGACCCATCCCTATATCTCCACCGGCCTGAAGGGCAACAAGTTCGGCATCGCCTTCGAAGACGTGCTGCCGACCTACCGCGCCGCCGCCGCACTGCCGCACCTGGCCGTGACCGGCATCGACTGCCATATCGGTTCGCAGATCACCGAGGTCGAGCCTTACCTGGAAGCGCTGGACAAGGTGCTGGACGTGGTCGAGGCGCTCGAGCGCAAAGGCATCAGCCTGGAACACATCGACGTGGGCGGCGGCCTGGGCATCACCTACACCGACGAGACCCCGCCGGACATCACCGGCTTCGCCACCACGCTGCTGGAGCGCGTTGCCGCGCGCGGCCATGGCCATCGCGAGGTGCTGTTCGAGCCGGGCCGCTCGCTGGTCGGCAACGCCGGCGTGCTGCTGACGCAGGTGGAGTTTCTCAAGCCGGGCGCGGCCAAGAACTTCTGCATCGTCGACGCCGCCATGAACGACCTGGCGCGCCCGGCCATGTACGAGGCCTACCACCGCATCGAGCCGGTGACGCTGCGCGACGGCGCGGCCGTGACCTACGACATCGTCGGCCCGGTGTGCGAATCGGGTGACTGGCTGGGCCGCGACCGCGCGCTGGCGGTGCAGCCCGGCGACCTGCTGGCGGTGATGTCGGCCGGTGCCTACGGCTTCACCATGAGCTCCAATTACAACACCCGCCCGCGCGCCGCCGAAGTGATGGTCGACGGCAGCAAGGTGCATCTGGTGCGCGAGCGCGAACTGGTCGAAGACCTGTTCCGCGACGAGCGCCTGCTGCAGGACTGAGTCCCCACAGGCCCGGCCCGCCGCTGCTTACGCGGCGGGCTGGCGCGTCCCCCCGGCTGGTTTGCGCAGCCGCCACCATACCCGCATCCCCAGCAGCACGAACACCACTGCGGCGTAGATCGAGACCTCGGCGAAGTCGTTCTTGCCCGCCTTGTGCCACCAGTAGTGCAGGATAGCCAGCACGGCGATGGCATAGACCAGCCGGTGCAGCGCCTGCCAGCGCTTGCCGCCGAGGCGGCGCACCATGCCGTTGGTCGAGGTCAGCGCCAGCGGCACCATCAGCATGAAGGCGGTAAAGCCGACCGTGATGAAGGGCCGCTTGTACACGTCCTTGATCATGTAGGCCAGGTCGAAGCCTCGGTCCACGCCGATCCACAGCAGGAAGTGCTGCAGGCCGTAGAAGAACGCGAACAGGCCCAGCATGCGCCGCATCCGGATCAGCCAGTTCCAGCCGGTGAGGCGGCGCAGCGGCGTGATCGCCAGCGTCAGGCACAGCATCACAAGGGTCCAGGTGCCGGTCGAACGCGTGACGAATTCGAGCGGGTTGGCGCCGTACTGTTCGGTCGCGCCCAGGTACAGCAGCCGCACGAACGGCAGCAGCGCCAGCAGCCACAGCGCGAGCTTGAGCGCGCGCACCCGCTGCGGCGCTAGCGTTGCCAGGCCTGCCGGCTTGCGCACGGCGGCCGCGGCGGCGGAGGAAGAGGTAGCCATGCGCTCGCCTTGCATCAGAAGAACTTCTTCAGGTCCATGCCCTGGTACAGCGCCGCCACCTGCTGGCCATAGCCATTGAACGGCAGGGTCTTGCGCTTGGGCGCGAACAGCGCACCGAAACCGCTGCCACGCTCTTCGCCGATGCGGCGCTCGGTGGCCTGGCTCCAGCGCGGATGGTCGACATCCGGGTTCACGTTCGAGTAGAAGCCGTATTCCTGCGGCGCGGCCAGATTCCAGCTGGTCGGCGGCTGCTTGTCGACAAAGCGGATCTTTACGATCGACTTGGCGCTCTTGAAGCCGTACTTCCACGGCACCACCATGCGCACCGGCGCGCCGTTCTGGTTGGGCAGCACCTCGCCGTACAGGCCGAAGGTCAGCAACGCCAACGGATGCATGGCTTCGTCCATGCGCAGGCCCTCGCTATACGGCCAGTCGAGCACGCCGCTGCCGAGGCCGGGCATCTGCTTCTTGTCGGCCAGCGTGATGAACTGCACGTACTTCGCGCCCGGCTGCGGCTCGACGCGGCGGATCAGCTCGGCCAGCGGATAGCCGATCCACGGGATCACCATCGACCAGCCCTCGACGCAGCGCAGCCGATAGACGCGCTCCTCCATCGGCGCCAGTTTGACCAGCTCGTCCAGGTCATAGACCTTCGGCTTCTTCACCAACCCTTCGACCGCCACCTGCCACGGACGCGGACGCAGCGTGCCGGCGTGGCGTGCCGGGTCGGACTTGTCGGTGCCGAACTCGTAGAAGTTGTTGTAGGTGGTCACCTCTTCGTACGGCGTGCGCTTCTCGGTGATGACATAGGCGTTGTTAGGCGTGGCGGGCAGCCGGGCGCCATGCTGCCCTTGCGCGAAGGCCTGGCGCGCGAACCAAGGCGCCAGCGTGCCGCCGGCAGCACCGGCGGCAGCCAGCGCCAGCATGCGGCGGCGCGCTTCGAAGACATGGCGCGGCGTGATCTCGCTGGCGGCGATGTCGCCGCCGCGCAGCCATTTGGGGGAAGGAATCAGCATGGTTTTCCTCGATTGCCTGGTCGTGCCGGCGCCGGCGGCGCCACGTGCTTGCAGGATTGGACTCTGGGCTTGGTCGTGGAGTGCGGGCCAGTCCTGACAGTTTTTTGTGATGGCATCAAAATGACGCAGGCCTGCGCCTGCCAATGTGCCGCAAGCGCGGTGCGGGTGCGTTATCCGCCCTGGTATTGCTGGTACACCACCTGCGCCAGCGTCAGCAGCCGCGCGCGTTCGAGCGGCCCCGCCAGCGCAAAGCCCAGGTCGCGGTCGATCCAGTAGAACGCCATCATCGGGTCGCGGCCCGGGGCACGCCGACGCGCGCCCTCGCCCGTCATGCGCTCGACGCGGAAGCCGGTATCGGGCGTGCCCTGCGCCATGCGCCGCAGCTGCAGCGACAGGCGCGTGCCGTCGTCGGCTTCATACATCAGGATCGCCGACGGGCCGCCCTCGGCCACGCCCAGCCGGCCGCCGATCAGGTGGAAGCCCTGCGCGCGCAGGTCAGGCACTTGCAGCGCCGCGCCCAGGCGCCGGGACAGCCAGGCGACCAGGTGGGCCTCTTCGGTCGCGGCGACTTCCACCGGGTGGCGCATCTCGGGGGCGTAGACCGCATGCGTGGCGAGCGCCTCGCGCGCAAAGCGCTCGCCGGGCGCGAGCACCAGCGTGCTGGCGCCAAGTCGGTCGTGCGCCAGCCAGCCCAGCGTACCGCCGACGGCCAGCAGCGCGACCGACGCGCATGTGGCCGCCACGGCCATGGTCCAGCGCGGCCAGGGACGGGCGCCATCGGGCCGGCCGTCGCGGCCGCGGTTGCCTCCCTGGTCGCCGTGCAAGCCCGGCGGCAAGGCCGCCAGGGGCACCGGTTCATTGAGTACAGGGTCGAGCGCGCGGTGCAGCGCCTCGGCCTGCCGGCGCCACGCGGCCACCTGTGCCGCCGCGTCCGGGTGCTGGGCCAGGTAGGCCTCGACGGCGGCACGGCGCGCGCCGGCCAGCTGGCCGTCGGCATAGGCGTGGAGATCGGCTTCGTGGATGCCCGCCATCATTTCACCCGTTGCAGCGCATTGGCGGCCGTGGCAGTTCGGTTGGGCGCCGCACCGTCGAGCAGCCGCCGCATCTGTTCGCGTGCCCGCGCCAGCCGCGACATCACCGTGCCTGGCGGGATGTCGAGCACGCGCGCGGCCTCGGCGTAGGTCAATTGTTCCAGGCTGACCAGCAGCAGCACCGCGCGCTGCGGCTCGGGCAGCTGCGCCAGCGCCTGCGACAGGTCGCGGCGCAGGCCCGGGTCTTCGGCGGGGCCGCTGACCTCGGGCAGGGTGTCGGTGGCCACCACCAGGTCCTTGCGGCGCAACGCGTTCAGGCGCAGCCGGTGCATCAGCGTCAGCAGCCACGGCAGCAGGCCATCGGCGCCGTCGCCCCACCACGCCCCGGGGCGCAGGCGGAAGCGCCAGCGGTAGCGCAGCGCGCGCTCGAGCGTGTCCTGCACCAGGTCGTCGGCCAGCGCCGCGTCGCCGGTGAGCCCGCGCGCATGGCGCCGCAGCCGCGGCGCCAGCGCAACGAGCTGGCCGTCAAACCCTTCCATGCCGGGGTGGCGGTGGTGGTTGTGGTGACTCTGGGGGTGGCTGCCGCCGCGTCAGGGCTTGGCCACGTGCCAGACGTTGTTGACGTTGTCGCCGGTGCGGTCGCCCGGCTTGGCGTCCTTGGCGAAGCGGTACAGCGGCTGGCCGCGGTAGGCCCACTGCTTGCTGCCGTCATCGCGTGTGATGATGGTGTACTGGCCAGAGCCGCTGCTGCCCGGCGCCGCCATCAACGGCGGCCAGTTGGTGGCGCAGGGGCCGTTGCAGGCGCTCTTGCCGCTGCCGGCGGTGTCGCGGTCAAAGGTGTACAGCGTCAGGCCCTGCGGATCGGTCAGCACGCCATTGGTCACCTTGACCGTGGGCGGCAGATTGCCGGCGCTGCCACCGCCCATGCCCATGCCGGCGCAACCGGCGAGCAGGACAGCCGCGCAGCCGAGCGCGAGCGCGCCGGGACGAACCAGGGATGCAGCAGCGTTACGACGCAGACTTGCCATGATCTTGTTCTCCATGCAATTCGGCGCCGCCAGCCGGCACCGTCCCTCCAGTAAACACTGGATGTGATCTCTTTATTCCCTCGGCGGCCAAAAAAAATGAAAAAAGTCGAAAAAAAACCTGCCCGAAGGCAGGTCTTTTGCATTGCAGCATGCGCACGTCAGAGTTCGCCGTAGCTGTGCAGCCCTGACAGGAACATGTTCACGCCGAGGAAGGCAAAGGTCGTCACCAGCAGGCCGACCAGCGCCCACCAGGCGGCCACCGTGCCGCGCAGTCCCTTCATCAGCCGCATATGCAGCCAGGCCGCGTAGTTCAGCCAGACGATCAGCGCCCAGGTTTCCTTCGGGTCCCAGCTCCAGTAGCCGCCCCAGGCTTCGGCCGCCCACAGCGCGCCAAGGATGGTGGCGATGGTGAAGAAGGCAAAGCCGACCGCGATCGCCTTGTACATGACGTCGTCGAGCAGCTCCAGCGACGGCAGGCGCTCGGCCAGGACGCCGCGCTGCTTGAGCAGGTAGGCCACCGCGACCATCGCTGCCAGCGCAAAGGTGCCGTAGCCGATAAAGTTGGCCGGCACATGGATCTTCATCCACCAGCTTTGCAGCGCGGGCACCAGCGGCTGGATCTCCTGCGCATTGCGGCTGACCGTGTACCACAGCAGGAAGCCCACCGCGGCCGACACCACCAGCATCACGAACGGGCCCAGCGCGCGCGTGGCGTAACGGCCTTCGTAGTACAGGTAGAACAGCGAAGTGATCAGCGTGAACAGCACGAAGACTTCGTACAGGTTCGAGATGGGGATGTGGCCGATGTCGGCGCCGAGCAGGTAGGACTCGTACCAGCGCACCAGCATGCCGGTGAAGCCCAGCACCACCGCGCCCCAGCACAGCTTGCTGCCGAGGCTGTAGCCCGTATCCGAGCGCGTGGCCAGCCCAACCCAGTAGAACAGCGTCGACAGGAACACCAGTGCGCTCATCCACAGGATGGCCGACTGGCTCGACAGGAAGTACTTGAGGAAGAAGGCCTGTTCGGCGCGCGCAAGCTGGCCCTGGTAGAGCTGGATCGCAAACAGCGACAGCACCGCCAGCGCCACCATCAGCGGCCGCACCGGCTTCCAGTGCCAGCCGAGCAGCGCGAAGGTGGGCACGGCGCCGATCAGCACGGCCTTGTCGTAGCCGTCCATCCATTGCCCGTATTGCGCCAGCGCCACGCCGGCGCCGGCGGCCAGCGCCAGCGCGAACAGCCAGTCCAGCCAGCTCAGCCGGCGCAGGAAGGAAGGTTCGAGGTAGGCCTCGTCGGCGCCGCTGTCGGCGCGCGGGGTACCGCGCATGGCGCGATCGGCCTGGTTCACATTAGAGGACATAGCGTACCAGCTCATTCAGTGGGGTGTGCCGGCGGGCTCCGGGGTCGCGCTGCGGCCCCCTGCGGCGCGGCCGATGTCGTCGCGCAGTGCCGTGAATTCCTTCTCGAAATCCATGGTGCGGCGCTGGGTCGACATCGCCATCAGCACTTGGCTGCCGGCATCGCCGTCGGCGGCGTTGCCCGCGGCGGGCTGGCCGGCAGACGGGTCGGTGGACTTGTCCTTCACCCAGATCCAGACCCGGCGCTCGCGGATATAGAACATCGCGAACACGCCCAGCACCAGCAGCAGACAGCCAAGATACACGATGTTCTTGCCCGGCGCACGGGTCAGCTGGAACACGCTGGCCTTGATTTCCTGGAAGTCGTCGAGCTGCAGGAACACCGGCGCGCCGTAGAAGAAACTATCCGACAGCGCATTGATGGCCTGCTGCAGGAAGGCACCGCTCTGGGCACTGTTGGCCACAACCGGCAGCTTGTCCTGCGCGCGCGCCAGTTGCCACAACTCCCACATCGAGCCGTTCAGGATTTTCAGCAGCACGTCGGCGGCCTTCTGCTGCTCGGCCGGCGGCACGGACTTTTCCAGGAAGGCGGCGATGGCGGTGAAGCCACCCGGCGGCGAATCCGGCGTGGGGCGGGTCGCGCCCGCGAACAGGTCGAGCGCGCGCAGCGCGCTTTCGGCCAGTTGCCGGCGCAGCTCGGCCTTGTCGTCGCCGGGCATCGACGCCAGCGCAAAGCGGCGTGCGGCCTCGCCGCGCAGTGCACGGTCCTGCAGCGCGGCACGCAGGCGCATCCAGTCGGCCACGCTGCCCTGGTCGTCGGCGGGAATGCGCAGGTAGCGGAACTGCTCGCTGGGCGACTCGCGCATGCCGGCCAGGAACACCGACTGGCCGTCCATCTGCACCGGCACCATGTAGTTGTTGTACTCGCGCGCCTGTCCGGTGCGGTCGCGCAGCTTGTACTGCACCGACGGGCCGACATTGCGCAGGGTCTTGGCGCGGTCGGTGCTGGCGGCGGCGCCGAGATGCTTGTCCAGCGTTTCGTTGAAGGACTTGCGCGCCACGCCGCGCGCATCGGGCTTGCCCGAGGCGTCGGTGACGTTCTCGATATTCATCAGCCGGAAGTCGCTGAACTCCACCGTCAGTCCGTCGCTGTCCGCGCTGGTGCCGGTGCCGGCCAGCGGCTTGTTGCCGCCCACCGCGCCGTCGATGGTGAAGGTGGCATGGCCGCTGCCCTGCATCGGGTAGCCGACGAACTTCAGGCGCGAGCCGCCGTCCTCGAAGCTGGACTGGTAGATGGCGATGCCGTCGACGATCAGCGGCTCGTTCACCTTGATGGTGGCCTCGGTACGCTTGCCGGTGGCGCGGTCGGTCACGATCACGTCCGAGGCAAACAGCTTGGGCATGCCGGTCTCGTAGAAGTCGACCTTGAACTTCTTCAGCGTGATCGCGAACGGCAGGTCCTGCACCAGCGCTCCGTCGGCAATATTGAGAATCGCCGTGGACACGGTCGAGCCCTCGGGCACGTAGGCGTTGCCACGGAAGCCTGGGTTGTTCACCGACAGCCGGTGCTGTGGCGGGATCTCGCTGATCACCGCGTTGCCGCGGATCGGGGTCTTGTCGCCCAGCCACATCTGCGCCCGGATCAGCAGGTCGCCGTCGAGCAGGCCGCCGATGCAGATCACCACGATGGCGGTGTGCGCCAGGATGTAGCCGGCCTTGTTGGCGGCGCCGGCCTTGGCCGCAAGCAGGGTGGCGCCGTCATGCTCGACCGCCTTGACGCGGTAGCCGCGGTTGCGCAGCAACGCCGTCAGCCGGCTGACGGCCTCGGTGCGGGCACGCGCGCCGTCGAACTCGCCGCGATGGTGGAAGGCGCGCAGGCTGCGCTCGCGCACATGGTCCTTCCACGAGCGCATGTCCGCGATCATCTTGGGCGCGTTGCGCACCAGGCACAGGCTGGTGGACACCACCAGGAAGGCCAGGATCAGCAGGAACCACCACGATCCGTAAACCTTCTGCAGCGACAGCGTGTGAAACACATCGGCCCAGAACGGTCCGAACTGGTTGACGTAGTTGGGATACGGCTCGTTCTGCTTGAGCACGGTGCCAATCACGCTGGCGATGGAGATCACCGTCAGCAGCGCGATCGCAAAGCGCATCGAGGACAACAATTCGACCGCGTCGCGCAGCACGCGGTGAGAGGTCTTCAGGTGCAGCCCTGAAGTGGAAGCGGTCGACATGTGCAGTGAAACCTAAAACAGCGTACGGCCTGGAAATGAATAAAGGGTGGACATGCTTTGGCAAGCAGGCCACCCTTTTCGATTGTGACAAGCGCGTTCGGTTGCATGGCTGGCCGCGCCATCCGGCGGCGGCCGCTCAACCGATGCGCCGGCGCGCAAAGGCGCCAGCGTCGCGGAATCCCGGATCGTCAGCGAACCCCGGCGACGTAGTCCGCCACCGCCTTGATCTCGGCATCCGACATCTTGGCGGCGATGGTCGTCATGACCGGGTTGTTCTTGCGGGTGCCCTGGCGGAATGCCACCAGTTGTGCCTCGGTATAGTCGGCCCACTGGCCGCCGATGCGCGGGTACTGCGCCGGAATGCCTGCGCCGGCGGGGCCATGGCAGGCGGCGCAGGCCGGCACGCCCTTGGCGGCGATGCCGGCGCGGTAGATCTTCTGGCCGGCTTCGATGCTGTCCTTGTTCTTCGCGGTGGCCGGCTTGAGCGACTGCTTGGCCAGATAAGCGCCGACGTTGCGCATTTCCTCGTCGGTCAGCACCGACGCCATCGGCACCATGATCGCGTTGTTGCGTGCCTTGGCCTTGAAGTCGGCCAGCTGCTTGTGGACATACTCGGGATGCTGCGCGGCCAGCTTGGGATTGGCGGCGGCCGCGCTGTTGCCGGCGGCACCGTGGCAGCTCAGGCAGGCGGGCACATTGCGATCGGGGGCACCTTGCGTGTACAGCGTTTCACCCTTGGCCGGGTCCGCCTTCACGGCGACCTGCTCTGCGGCAGATGCCAGACCGGACAGGGCGGCGGCAGGAACGGCCAGAGCCAGGACACCCAGAATCTTCGCAATGCGGTTCATTCGCACACCTTCTCTGAATTGTTTTGGATATCGTGATGCGTGCCGCTCCGGCGCTTTGCCGGCGGTGAGGACGCGCCGGTGCAAAAGGCTGGGAATCGTGGCGACCCGCGTGCGGCTGACCGATCCGCGCAACGCTGGCCGTGGCGGCAGACCCCGCCAGCCCGCTTCCGCAGCCGCCGCACCGTTCGGTGCAATGCGCAATGCGGGGCAAGGCCTTGCCCACGATGGAACGACACACTAGGCTTCCCGCCCGGACGACGGCAGCCGAGGCACGCGGCATGGATGCCACGCGTCACCCGCTCAGGAGACCGTAAACCGGCGTATTGTACAATAAGTTATGTGCCGGATTGATGCCTTGCGCCCTGTCGTGCCCGCTTCGGGCTGCGCCAGATCAACCCGGCGGGCGGCCCAGGCCGCAGCCATCCCACCCTGGCGAGACCCCGGCCCCGGCACGCGCTTGCGCGCGCCCTCCGCGGCCCCGCCCCACCGCTCTAGCGCATGTCCCTTCTTCACCAGGCCCGCTTCTTCATCACCGTGAACCACCTGCGCGACCTGCCCGCCACGGCCGTGCCCGAAGTGGCATTTGCCGGCCGCTCCAACGCCGGCAAGTCCACGGCAATCAACATCCTGTGCAACCAGAAGCGGCTGGCGTTCTCGTCGCGCACGCCCGGACGCACGCAGCACATCAACTATTTCTCGGTGGCGCCGGTCAAGGCGCCGGACCCGCTTGCGTTCCTGGTCGACCTGCCGGGCTACGGCTATGCCGAGGTCTCGGGCTCGGCCAAGTACCACTGGCAGGGACTGCTGAGCGATTACGTGCAGACCCGCCAGCAGCTCGCCGGCCTGATCCTGATGATGGACGCGCGCCGGCCGTTCACGGATCTCGATTGCCAGATGGTCGAGTGGTTCCTGCCCACCGGACGACCGATCCACGTGCTGCTGACCAAGGCGGACAAGCTCACCCAAAGCGACAACGCCAAGGCCCTGCGCGAAACCCGCAAGATGCTGCAAGGCTATGCCGAGCAGATGGAAACGCCGGTGCCGATGACGGCGCAGCTGTTCTCCAGCCTCAAGCGCCGCGGCATCGAGGAGGCGCAGCGCGTGATCGCCGGCTGGCTGAACCTGCCGGAAGCGCAGAAGGTGGAACGCGAGGCCAGCGCCGCGAACCCGGTGCCGCCTCCGTCCAATCCGTCCGCGTAATTCTTCGAAGAACCAAAAAAAAGCCCCGTCGCAAGCAACGGGGACAAACTTTCCCGCCGTGGGGGCGGGTACCCGCTCAGGGAGGAGTAGCGGGGAACACCGCGCCACGCAGCGCGCAACGCAAAGTGTCCGCGAGTATGATGGCGGGCACGCACAAAAGTTTAGTTTTTCTTCGGCCAGCCGCATGACGCTGCGCGCGCCGTGCTTGCCGGCCCTGCATTTCGTCCTCTTCCGACCAGAAGCCGCCATGTCCACCTTCCCCGAGTTCCGCCCGCGCCGCATGCGCCGCGATGATTTCTCCCGCCGCATGATGCGCGAGCATCGCCTGTCCCCGGACAACCTGATCTACCCGGTCTTTATCCTCGACGGCCACAACCAGCGCCAGGCCGTGGCGTCGATGCCGGGCGTGGAGCGCGTCTCGGTCGACCTGCTGATGCCGGTGGCAGAAGATTGCGTCAAGCTCGGCATCCCGGTGCTGGCGCTGTTCCCGGTGATCGACCCGTCGCTGAAGACGCCCGACGGCATCGAGGCGACCAACCCCGACGGGCTGGTGCCGCGCGCCGTGCGCGCGCTCAAGGACCGCTTCCCCGAACTGGGCGTGCTGTGCGACGTGGCACTCGACCCGTACACCAGCCATGGCCAGGACGGCGTGCTCGACGACAACGGCTACGTGATCAACGATGCGACCGTGGAGATCCTGGTGCGCCAGGCGCTGGCGCAGGCCGAGGCCGGAGTCGATATCGTCGCGCCGTCCGACATGATGGACGGCCGCATCGGCGCGGTGCGCACCGCGCTGGAAGACAACGGCCATATCCATACCCGCATCATGGCCTACTCGGCCAAGTACGCGTCGGCGTTCTACGGCCCGTTCCGCGACGCGGTGGGCTCGGCCGCCAACCTGGGCAAGGGCGACAAGATGACCTACCAGATGGATCCGGCCAACACCGACGAGGCCCTGCGCGAAGTGGCGCAGGACATCCTGGAAGGCGCCGACATGGTGATGGTCAAGCCCGGCATGCCGTACCTGGACATCGTGCGCCGGGTCAAGGACGAGTTCCGCTTCCCGACCTACGTGTACCAGGTCAGCGGCGAGTACGCGATGCTCAAGGCCGCCGCGCAGAACGGCTGGCTGGACCACGACAAGGTGATGATGGAATCGCTGCTGGCGTTCCGCCGCGCCGGTGCCGACGGGATCCTGACCTATTTCGCCCGCGACGCCGCGCGGCTGCTGCAGGCCTGACGGCCGACGGACGGCGCATGGAGTTGCTAGGTTTCTCGGCGAGCCAGGTACACTCGCTCGCCTCGCTCACCGAGGCGGGCAGCTTTCTGTCAGGCAATGCCGCATCGCTGTTCGTGTGGGCGGATTTTTCCACCGAAGAAGTCACCGCGGCGCCCGACGCCTGGCGCGAGCAGGTGCGCAAGCTTTCCGGCGCGCCCATCCTTGACCTACACCTGGCTGACGCCACCAACGCCTCGCATCCGTCGTACTTCGATACGACCCATGCGTACGACATGGTGATCTTCCGCAAGCTGACCTTCGAGACCAGCCGCGCCATTGCCGAGGCCGAGCCGCCGGATGCCGCCAGCGCCGCGAAGCCGGCCATGACCGACGCAGCGGCCCGCCAGAAGCGTCATGCGCCCGGCTTCCTGCCGGCGCTGGCCAAAATCGACACGCAGCCGGTCACGTTCTTCATGTTCGACACCGTGCTGGTGACGGTGCGCTCCGGGCCGTCGCGCACCATCGACCAGGTGCGCCAGCGCTTGCTCGAGCTGTGCCAGGCCCCGCGTCCACAAGCCGCGCCCGCGCGCGGCAACGGCCAGTCGCTGCTGCACGGCATCCGCCCGCCCAGCCGGCCCGAGGACCTGATGCTGCGGCTGCTCAACGCCATGGTCGACCGCTACCTGGAACTGCGCGCGCCGCTGACGCGCCAGCTCGACCGCTGGCAGCGCGCGCTGCTGAACTCGCGCCGCAGTTTCTCCAGCTGGGAAGGGCTGCTCGATGCGCGCATCCAGCTGCGCAAGCTGGAGCACCTGAGCGAGGAGCAGCGCGACGCGCTGCAGGAATTCCGCGACAGCCTGCTCGACAACCGCTACAGCAGCGACCAGCCCGGCGGCGCAGCCAATGCGCCAGGGCGCGACGAGGTGCTGCTGGTGCGCATCAACGACGTGATGGAGCATATCCAGCGGGTGCTGGCGCATGCGCGCCGGCTGGAGGATTCGATCGAATCGGCGGTGCAGATCCACTTCTCGGCGGTGGCGCACCGGACCAACCGCACCATGCGCGCGCTGACGCTGATCACGGCGCTGTTCATGCCGCTGACGCTGATCACCGGCGTGTTCGGCATGAACTTCGACCGCATGCCCTGGCTGCAGGAGCCGCAGGGCTTCTGGTGGTCGATCGGCCTGATGGGCGCGGTGGCGGTGGTACTGGCGGCGTTGTGGGGCGTGGCGCGGCAGCTGGAGCGCTAGCCGCAGGCCAGGGTACGCCCCGGGGTACGCTTCAGGTACGCGTGCGCGTACCGAACGCGCGCTCCAGGCTTTCCAGGAAGCGGTTGGCCGACTGGTAGCCGATCACGCGCACCGGGCGCTCGCGCCCGTCCGGGCCGAACAGGATGATGCCAGGCGGCCCGAACAGCCCGAAGCGCTTGAGCAGGGCCTTGTCGTCGGCATTGTTGGCGGTCACGTCCGCCTGCAGCAGCACGATCTCCGACAGCCGCGCGCGCACGCGCGGATCGACGAAGGTCATGCGCTCCATTTCCTTGCAGCTGACGCACCAGTCGGCATAGAAATCCAGCAGCACCGGCTTGCCCGCGGCGGCGGCCTGCGCCACGCGGGCGTCGAGTTCGGCCACGCTGCGCACGCGCTCGAAGCGCACCGCCTCCGCACTGCCGGCGCTTTCGCCGCCACTGCGCGCCACGCTCAGGTGCGACAGCGGCTGCAGCGGGTCCCGTCCGCCCGAAGCCACGCCGATCAACACGATCGCGGCGGCGATGGCAAACAGCACGCCCACGCCCTTGCCCACCCGCACCACGTTGCGCGGATCCGGCCCCAGCCCGTCGAAGGCGCCGAGAAACACCGCCGCCACCAGCAGCAGCGCCGCCAGCAGCAGCATCGTGGTCCACGCCGGCAGCACCGGCCCCAGCATCCACAGCGCCACGCCCAGCAGCAGGAAGCCGAAGAAGCGCTTGGTCACCTCCATCCAGCGACCGGCGCGCGGCAGCAGGTTGCCCGCACCCACGCCCACCAGCACCAGCGGCACGCCCATGCCAAGCGCCATCGCAAACAGGGCCGCGCCGCCGATCACCGCATCGCGGCTCTGCGCGATATAGGCCAGCGCGCCCGCCAGCGGCGCCGTCACGCAAGGCCCGACGATCAGCGCCGAGATCGCCCCCATCGCCGCGGCGCCGGCCACCTGCCCGCCCTGGCGGCGGTTGGACGATTCCGTCAGCCGGGTCTGCCAGCGCTGTGGCAGCTGCAGCTCGTACAGGCCGAACATCGACAGCGCCAGCGCCACCATCAGGGCCGCGAAGGCGCCCAGCACCCAGGGCGTCTGCAGCGCGGCCGACAGCCCCTCGCCGAGCAGGCCCGCGGCCACGCCGACCGCGGTGTACACCACCGCCATGCCCAGCACATAGGCCAGCGACACCAGCAACGCGCGGCCGCGCGTGACGTGCTCACCCACCACGATCGACGACAGGATCGGCACCATCGGCAGCACGCATGGGGTAAAGGTCAGCAGCAGGCCCAGGCCGAAGAACAGCGCGCCGATCAGGCCCAGATTGCGGCTGGCCAGCGCGCCGGCAATGCGGTCGCTGTCGTCGGCGCGCAGGGTCGCGGCCGAACCCGGTACTGCGGGAACCGCGGGCACCGGAACCGGCTCGGCCGCCGGGGCGTCGCTGCGGCCGCGCTTGCCGAACAGGTCGGCCAGCGCGCTGCCGCCCACCTTGTAAACGCTTTCCATCGGCGGATAGCACAGGCCCTTGTCGGCGCAGCCCTGCGAGGTCACCGTCAGCGTCCATTTGCCATCGGCTGGCGCGGCCTCGACCGGCACGCGGATGACCACGCTGTCGCGGTAGGTCTCCATCTCCTTGCCGAAGGTCTCGTCGAACTTGACCTTGCCCTGCGGGTAGGCCGGCGCGCCCAGCTTCACCCCGGCCGGCTGCGCAGCGAAGGCGAAGCGCTCGCGGTACATGTAGTAGCCGGGCGCGACCTCGAAGCGCACTTCGATGGTCTTGTCGTCAGGCTGGCTGGCGGCGAAGCGAAAGGCTTGCTCAGGCGGCAGGAAGTCGTCCTCGGTGGCGGCGTGGAGGCTGCCCGCCAGGCACAGCCAGGCCAGCGCTGCCAGCAGCGCTGCGGCAATATGCCGCGCCCATCCCTGCCCGGGCATGCCTGCCCGCCGTGCCAATCCGATGTTCATGAAGCCGATTCCTGTTTGCTTTGATCCTGGGATGCTGCCTGCGCGCCGGTGGTCTCGCTGCGCACCCATTGCAGGTAGGGCCCGTAGCCCGCTGATACGGGCCACGCGAGCAGCTCCGGCACGTCATAGGGGTGATGTTGCCGGATCACGGCCTCGAGCGCAGCGTAGCGCGCGCGCGTGGTCTTGATCAGCAGCGGCCATTCCTGCGCCTGCTCGAGCTTGCCCTGCCACCAGTACTCGGATTCGACCGGCGCCAGACGGTTCACGCAGGCAGCGGCACGCGCCTGCAGCACGGCCCGCGACAAGCGCGCCGCGGTATCCGCATCGGGCGCATTGGTGACGACGACGAGCACCTCGTCCGGACCAGCATTGTCGGTATGGCTTTGCATCGACACTCTCCCCGCGGCCGGCCACCGCCGACCCGCACAAAACAAAAGAGCCAGGCGGATGCCTGGCTCGATTGTAAGCGGTGTGCCCGGAACCGTCGCGCGACGGCAGCGGGCAGGAAACGCACTTATTCCGCGGCTTCTTCGGCCGGGGCTTCGGTGATTTCCGGACGATCCACCAGCTCGACCAGCGCCATCGGCGCGTTGTCGCCCTGACGGAAGCCGAACTTCAGGATGCGGGTGTAGCCGCCCGGACGGGCAGCGTAGCGCGGGCCCAGTTCGGTGAACAGCTTGGTGACCATGTCGCGGTCGCGCAGGCGGGCGAACGCCAGGCGGCGGTTGGCAACGGTGTCCTTCTTGGCCAGCGTGATCAGCGGCTCGACGACCTTGCGCAGTTCCTTGGCCTTGGGCACGGTGGTCTTGATCAGCTCGTGCTGGAACAGCGAGTTGGACATGTTGCGCAGCATCGCGAGACGGTGCGACGAGGTGCGGTTCAGTTTCCGCAGACCATGACGGTGACGCATGATGATTCCTTTCAGTTAAGTGTTTGACCAGCTCTTCTATCGTCCGATGCGGCTGGACGCGGGCCGGTAGTCATACATGCCCCGGCCGAAGCCGGGGCGGTTGCTGCGGTGCGGGACGGAGGCCCCGCGCCACGATTACTTCTCCAGACCTGCGGGCGGCCAGTTCTCGAGCTTCATGCCGAGGGTCAGGCCACGCGAGGCGAGGACTTCCTTGATCTCGTTGAGCGACTTGCGACCCAGGTTCGGGGTCTTGAGCAGTTCGTTCTCGGTACGCTGGATCAGGTCGCCGATGTAGTAGATGTTTTCGGCCTTCAGGCAGTTGGCCGAACGCACCGTCAGCTCCAGGTCGTCGACCGGGCGCAGCAGGATCGGGTCGATCTGCGGCGTGCGGCTCGAAGCGGCCTCGGCGGCCGACTCGGTGCCTTCCAGCGCGGCGAACACGGACAGCTGGTCGACCAGGATGCGGGCCGACTGGCGGATCGCTTCTTCGGGCGAGATCACGCCGTCGGTTTCGATGTTCATCACCAGCTTGTCGAGGTCGGTACGCTGCTCGACACGGGCGGATTCCACGGCGTACGACACGCGGCGCACCGGCGAGAACGAGGCGTCCAGCACGATGCGGCCGATGACCTTGCCGGATTCGTCGCCGAACTTGCGCACGTTGCCCGGCACATAGCCACGGCCCTGCTCGACCTTGATCTGCATGTCCAGCTTGCCGCCGGCCGACAGATGGGCGATCACGTGGTTCGGGTTGATGATCTCGACGTCGTGCGGCAGCTCGATATCGGCGGCGGTGACCACGCCTTCGCCATCCTTGCGCAGCGACACCGTGACTTCATCACGGTTGTGCAGCTTGAACACCACGCCCTTCAGGTTGAGCAGCAGGTTGACGACGTCTTCCTGCACGCCGTCGATGGTGGAATATTCGTGGACCACCCCAGCGATCGTGACTTCGGTCGGGGCATAACCGACCATCGACGACAGCAGCACGCGACGCAGGGCGTTACCGAGCGTATGGCCGTAGCCGCGCTCGAACGGCTCCATCACGACTTTGGCGTGATGGTCGCCCAGAGGCTCGACGGCGATGATTTTTGGCTTGAGGAGTGCTGTTTGCATTAGGTTGTCCTTTTCAATACCCTCGGCTCGTTACACCGATAAGGCTGACGTTTGGAACCTGGAAATCCCATCGTAACGATGGGCGAAGCCCGACGCGCGCGAAGCGCGTCGGGCTGAAGGAGAAGCTTTGCGACGAACGCAAGCTCTGGGCCGGATGCTCGCGGATTAACGCGAGTACAGTTCGACGATCAGGCTTTCGTTGATGTCGCCCGAGATATCGGCGCGATCCGGCACTTGCTTGAAGGTGCCTTCGAACTTCTTGGCATCCACGGCGACCCAGGTCGGGAAGCCCGACTGCTCGGCCAGCGACAGCGCTTCGGCGATACGGACCTGCTTCTTCGACTGCTCGCGGATGGTGATGACGTCGCCCGACTTGATCTGCGCCGACGGCACGTTCAGGGTCTGGCCGTTCACCAGGATCGCCTTGTGCGACACCAGCTGGCGCGCTTCAGCGCGGGTCGAGCCAAAGCCCATGCGGTACACCACGTTGTCCAGGCGCGATTCCAGCAGTTGCAGCAGGTTTTCGCCGGTGTTGCCCTTGCGGCGGTCGGCTTCGGCGAAGTAGCGGCGGAACTGGCGCTCGAGCACGCCGTAGATGCGCTTGACCTTCTGCTTTTCGCGCAGCTGGTTGCCGTAGTCGGAGGTGCGGGCACCCGAGGTGCGTCCATGCTGGCCCGGCTTGCTGTCCAGCTTGCACTTGTCGGCCAGCGAGCGGCGCGAGCTCTTCAGGAACAGGTCGGTGCCTTCACGGCGGGAAAGTTTGGCCTTCGGGCCGGTATAACGTGCCACGTTGTCTTCCTTTGATCGATCACGGCGCCTTCAGGACGCGCCGTGAGTCCGCCAACGCAGTGCTGCCGCGGTGCCTAGGCACGCGCCAGACCGTGACGGACGGTGGGCTTATTAAGCGCGCTCCGTTGCGGGAGGCGTCGCTGCAAGCATTTACCAATACGCCGGGACTGCAATGTGCCTCAAAAGACACTGCTCCGGCGCAAAACGAAAACCTGCCGCATTAAAATGCAGCAGGTCAACGCGCGATACTACCATATCCGAAACCGGCAGGTAAACCCGCCGGCTGCGGACACGTCAACGCATCAGATGCGGCGGCGCTTCGGCGGACGGCAGCCGTTGTGCGGAATCGGCGTGACGTCTTCGATGATCGCGATCTTGATGCCCAGCGCGTTCAGCGCGCGGACAGCCGATTCACGACCCGGGCCGGGGCCCTTGATGCGCACTTCCAGGTTCTTGATGCCCTGGTCTTGCGCCACGCGGCCGGCGTTCTCGGCAGCAACCTGGGCAGCGAACGGGGTCGACTTGCGCGAACCCTTGAAGCCCTGGCCACCGGCGGTCGCCCACGACAGGGCGTTGCCCTGGCGGTCGGTGATCGTGATGATGGTGTTGTTGAACGAGGCGTGGACGTGCGCAATGCCGTCGGCAACGTTCTTCTTGACCTTTTTACGCGCGCGAGCGGCGTTATTCGGACCTTTTGCCATTAGTTTCTTCCTCTGCCTTCGGCTTTACTTCTTCAGAGCCACGCCGGCCTTGCGCGGACCCTTGCGGGTACGGGCGTTGGTGCGCGTACGCTGGCCGCGCATCGGCAGGCCCTTGCGGTGACGCATGCCACGATAGCAACCAAGGTCCATCAGACGCTTGATGTTCATCGTGGTTTCACGACGCAGGTCACCCTCGACCGTGACCTTGCCCACTTCGTCACGAAGCTTTTCCAGGTCGGCGTCGGTCAGATCCTTGACCTTCTTGTCAAACGGTACACCGGTGGCCTCGCAAATCTTGCGAGCGCGCGAGCGGCCGACACCATAAATGGCCGTCAGGCCGATTTCGGTGTGCTTGTGGTTCGGGATGTTAACCCCTGCGATACGTGCCATTCGTCAATCCTCTTTCCGATTAGCCTTGGCGTTGCTTGTGGCGGGGATCCGACGAGCAGATCACGCGCACGACACCGTTGCGCTTGATGATTTTGCAGTTGCGGCAAATGCGCTTAACAGAAGCCAGCACTTTCATAATTTTCCTCTTTCCTTCAATTCCTGTTCGCTCACTTCGTCCGGAAGACGATTCGTGCGCGCGACAGATCATATGGGGTCAGCTCGACCGTCACCTTGTCACCCGGAAGGATCCGGATGTAGTTCATTCTCATCTTGCCGGAGATATGGCCCAGCACTACGTGGCCATTCTCCAGCTTGACTCGGAACGTCGCATTGGGCAGGTTTTCCAGGACCTCCCCCTGCATCTGGATGACGTCGTCTTTAGCCATACCTAGCCTGTACCGATCCGAAGTCAGCGCAAGGTCAGATTGCCCTTGAAATTCGCCTTCTTCAGCAGCGACTCATACTGCTGCGACATGACATAGGACTGAACCTGGGCCATGAAGTCCATCGTGACGACCACGATGATCAGCAGGGAGGTTCCGCCGAAATAGAACGGAACGTTCCAGCGCAGCACCAGGAATTCCGGCAACAGGCAGACCAGTGTGATGTAGATCGCACCAGCCAGCGTCAGACGCACCAGGATCTTGTCGATATAGCGCGTCGTCTGCTCGCCCGGACGAATGCCCGGAATGAAGGCACCGCTTTTCTTCAGGTTGTCTGCCACTTCACGGCTGTTGTACACCAGGGCCGTGTAGAAGAAGCAGAAAAATACAATCGCAGCAGCGTACAGCAGGATGTAGACCGGCTGGCCCGGCGACAGCGTGGCAGCCAGGTCCTTGATGAACCGGCCGACCGTACCCGTCGAGTCAGACGTAAACCAGCCCGCGATCGTCGCCGGGAACAGGATGATCGACGATGCGAAGATCGGCGGAATCACCCCTGCCATGTTCAGCTTCAGCGGCAGGTGCGACGACTGGCCGCCGTACACCTTGTTGCCGACCTGACGCTTGGCATAGTTCACCAGGATCTTGCGCTGGCCCCGCTCGACGAACACCACGGCGAAGGTCACACCGATCACGATCGCCACGATGAAGATCGCCGCGATGATGCTCATGGAACCCGTGCGGACCAGTTCGAACAGTCCGCCGATCGCATTGGGCAGGCCCGCCGCGATACCGCCGAAGATGATGATCGAGATGCCGTTGCCCAGACCGCGCTCGGTGATCTGCTCACCCAGCCACATCAGGAACATCGTGCCGGTCACCAGCGTGATCACCGCCGTGGCCCGGAACATCAGGCCCGGATCCAGCACCAGCCCGGGCTGCGACTCCAGCGCGACCGCAATCGACAGCGCCTGGAACGTGGCCAGAACCACGGTGCCGTAGCGCGTGTACTGCGTGATCTTGCGCTGCCCTGCCTGCCCTTCCTTCTTCAGCGACTCCAGCTGCGGCAGCACGATCGTCAGCAACTGCATGATGATCGACGCCGAGATGTACGGCATGATGCCGAGCGCGAAGACGGTAAAGCGCGACAGCGCCCCGCCCGAGAACAGGTTGAACATCCCGAGGATGCCACCCGACTGACTCTGGAAAAGCTTCGCAAGCTGCTCCGGATCGATACCGGGCACCGGAATATGAGCGCCGATGCGGTACACGATCAGGGCCAGCACCAGGAACATCAGCCGGCGCTTGAGGTCGCCGTACTTCGCCGTGTTCCTGGCTTGCGCGCTTGCATTGGGTTTCGCCGTGGCCAAACGATGCTCCGACTATGACTGCCTATGCTGCGATGAATGCTGCCGTATCAGGCTGCGATCTGGCCGCCGGCGGCTTCGATCGCGGCCTTGGCGCCAGCGGTGGCGCCCAGACCCTTGATCGTCACCTTGCGGGTCAGCTCGCCGGCCTTGATGACCTTGGCGCTCTTGACCAGGTCGCCGACCAGGCCAGCCTGCTTCAGGACCAGCAGGTCGACTTCGGCCGCTTCCAGGCGCTCGATGTCACGCAGCGTGACTTCGGCGGTGAACGCCTTGGTCAGCGAGGTGAAGCCGCGCTTCGGCAGGCGACGATACAGCGGCATCTGGCCGCCTTCGAAGCCCACCTTGTGGAAGCCGCCCGAACGCGACTTCTGACCCTTGTGACCGCGACCGGCGGTCTTGCCCAGGCCGGAGCCGATACCGCGGCCGACGCGACGCTTGGCGTGCTTCGAACCGGCAGCCGGTTTCAGGTTGTTCAGTTGCATCTTGCTCTCCAAGTCCCGATCAGGCCAGAACCTTGACCAGGTACGAGACCTTGTTGATCATGCCGCGCACGGCGGGCGTGTCCTGCAGCTCCGACACCGAGTTGATGCGGCGCAGGCCCAGGCCACGAACGGTGGCGCGATGATCCTCGCGCGTGCCGATCAGGCTGCGCACGAGTTGCACTTTTACGGTTTTCTGCGACATTGCGTTCACCTTAACCCAGGATGTCTTCGACCGACTTGCCACGCTTGGCGGCGATTTCGCCCGGCGTGCTCATCTTCTGAAGGCCGTCCAGCGTGGCGCGAACCATGTTGTACGGGTTGGTGGAGCCGTGCGACTTGGTCACCACGTTGGTGACACCCATCACTTCGAAGATCGCGCGCATCGGGCCGCCGGCGATCACGCCGGTACCTTCCTTGGCGGGCATCATCAGCACCTTGGCGGCGCCGTGCTTGCCAACGACTTCGTGTTGCAGCGTGCCGTTCTTCAGCGAGACCTTGACCATCTTGCGACGGGCTTCGTCCATTGCCTTCTGAACGGCGACCGGCACTTCCTTGGCCTTGCCCTTGCCCATGCCGATGCGGCCATCGCCGTCACCAACCACGGTCAGCGCAGCGAAACCGAGAATCCGGCCACCCTTCACCACCTTGGTGACACGGTTGACCGAGATCATCTTCTCGCGGAGGCCGTCGTCGCGTTCGTCCTGTTGGACTTTTGCTTGCATCTTTGCCATGACGTATCTCTCTCTATGCGCTTAGAACTTCAGGCCAGCTTCGCGGGCGGCGTCTGCCAGGGCCTTCACGCGGCCATGGAAACGGAAGCCGGCGCGATCGAAGGCCACGGTTTCCACGCCGGCAGCCTTCGCCTTCTCGGCGATGCGCTTGCCCACGACGGTAGCGGCAGCGGCGGTAGCGCCCTTGCCTTCCAGTTCCTTGCGCACTTCTGCCTCGACGGTCGAAGCCGAAGCCAGCACCTTGGTGCCGCACTCGGAGAAGACCTGGGCGTAAATGTTCGAATTCGTACGGAACACGGTCAGACGATTGACTTTCATCTCCGCGATCTTGGCGCGGGTCTGACGTGCACGGCGCAAACGAGCGTCTTTCTTGTTCATCATTGCACCCCTTACTTCTTCTTGGTTTCCTTCAGGATGACGCGCTCGTCGCTGTAACGCACACCCTTGCCCTTGTAGGGCTCGGGCGGACGGTACGCGCGGACTTCCGCGGCAACCTGACCGACTTTCTGCTTGTCCGCACCCTTGATCAGGATTTCGGTCTGCGTCGGCGTTTCGGCCTTCACGCCTTCCGGCATCTCATGGATCACGTCGTGCGAGAAACCAAGCTGGAGCTTCAGCGCAGTGCCTTGCAGCTGGGCACGATAGCCCACGCCGACGAGGTTCAGCTTGCGCTCGAAACCGGTGGTCACGCCCTTGACCATGTTCGCCGCCAGGGCGCGCATGGTGCCTTGCAGGGCGTTTGCTTCACGCGACTCGTCAGCCGGCGAGAAGGTCAGCGTGTCGTTCTCGACATTGACCTTGACCAGGCTGTGAATCGGCTGGGACAGCGTACCCAGCGGGCCCTTCACGGAGAGCACGCCAGCTGCCACGTTCACTTCCGCGCCCTTGGGGAGCGCGATGGGAGCCTTACCTACACGGGACATGGTTCTCTCCTTAAGCGACGTAGCAGAGAACTTCGCCGCCCACGCCGGTGGCGCGAGCCTTGCGGTCGGTCATCAGACCCTGCGGGGTCGAGATGATCGCCACACCGAGGCCGTTCATCACTTGCGGAATGTCGCTGCGGCCCTTGTACACGCGCAGGCCGGGCTTCGAGACGCGCTCGATGCGCTCGATCACCGGACGGCCGGCGTAGTACTTGAGACCGATGCTCAGTTGTGCCTTGCCGCCATCTTCCTGGACGGCGTAGTCGTCGATATAGCCTTCGTCCTTCAGGACCTTGGCGATTGCCACTTTCAGCTTCGACGACGGCATGACAACCGACGCTTTCTGCACGCCCTGGGCGTTGCGGATGCGCGTCAGCATATCGGCGATAGGATCGCTCATGCTCATACTGTTTCTCCTGTAGCCTGTGCGTAATTACCAGCTGGCTTTCGTCAGACCCGGGATTTCGCCCTTGAAGGCGATTTCGCGGATCTTGTTACGCGCCAGGCCAAACTTGCGGAAGGTACCGCGGGGACGACCGGTGATCGCGCAGCGGTTGCGCTGGCGGGTCGGGTTCGCGTTGCGCGGGAGCTGTTGCAGCTCGAGACGCGCGCTGTAACGCTCTTCTTCCGACTTTTCTTGGTCGTCGATAATGGCCTTGAGGTTGGCGCGCTTGGCGGCATACTTTGCCACCAGCTTGGCGCGCTTCTTCTCACGTTCAATCAGAGCCAGTTTAGCCACGGTTACCCCTTAATTGCGGAACGGGAACTTGAACGCACCGAGGAGGGCCTTGGCTTCCTCGTCGTTCTTTGCCGTCGTCGTGATGCTGATGTTCAGACCACGCAGTGCGTCGATCTTGTCGTACTCGATTTCGGGGAAAATGATCTGCTCTTTCACACCGATGTTGTAGTTGCCACGACCGTCGAACGACCGGCCCGACACACCACGGAAGTCACGCACGCGCGGCAGGGCCACGGTGACGAAACGATCGAGGAATTCGAACATGCGCTCGCCGCGCAGGGTCACCATCGCACCGATGGGGTAGCCCTGGCGGATCTTGAAGCCGGCGATGGCCTTCTTGGCCTTCGTCACGACCGGCTTCTGACCGGCGATCTTGGTCAGGTCGCCCACGGCGTTTTCAATGATCTTCTTGTCATTGATGGCTTCGCCAAGACCCATGTTCAGGGTGATCTTGGTGATGCGCGGCACTTCCATGACCGACTTGTAGCCGAACTGCTCGATCAGCTTCGGCACAACCTGTTCTTTGTAAAACTCTTGCAGACGTGCTGCCATGCTCAACTCCTATACGTGCCCAGAATCAAGCTGCCACGACGGCGCCGGTGGTCTTCAGCACGCGCACCCGCTTGCCGTCTTCCACCTTGATGCCGACGCGCGACGGCTTGCCATTGGCATCCACGAGCGCAACGTTGGAAATATGCAGCGGCATGACCTTGTCGACCACACCACCGGTAGTGCCCAGCATCGGGTTCGGGCGGGCATGCTTCTTGGCGATGTTCACGCCTTGCACCGCAACCTTGTCGCCGAGAACGGCTTGCACGGTACCGCGCTTGCCCTTGTCCTTGCCGGTCAGCACGATGACTTCGTCGCCTTTGCGAATCTTGTTCATGGCGGCTCCTTACAGCACTTCCGGAGCGAGCGACACGATCTTCATGAAGCGCTCGGTACGGAGTTCACGAGTCACCGGCCCGAAGATACGGGTGCCGATCGGCTCGAGCTTGTTGTTCAGCAGGACGGCGGCGTTGCCGTCGAACTTGATCAGCGAACCGTCAGCGCGGCGCACGCCCTTGGCGGTACGCACGACGACGGCGTTGTAGATGTCGCCCTTCTTGACGCGACCGCGCGGCGCTGCGTCCTTGACGGTCACCTTGATGATGTCGCCAACGCTTGCGTAGCGGCGCTTGGAGCCACCCAGCACCTTGATGCACAGCACTTCGCGCGCACCAGTGTTATCGGCCACTTCGAGCCGGCTTTCTGTCTGAATCATGGTGTTTGTCTTCCCAACTTAATCCGCCAGGTGCGATAGCGCCCGTCGGTCAGTCTTGGTCCCGTCGGTTCCGGCCTTGCGCCAGCACCGTATGGGTTGATCAACTTTGAAGTCGGTAGGAGCCCGGCAATTTCCGACTGAAAACATCGGAGCCGCCTGGCCCTGGCTCGCTCAACAGGCCCGCCCGGGTGGTACAGCTAAGGCGAACGCAATAAAGCGGAAGTCCAGGATTATAGCTACATAATCCTGGACTTGCAAGTCAAGCTAAGAACGTGTTGTTCTTAGATGACGCGTGCAGCCTCTACCAGCCGGGAAACCACCCAGGACTTGGTCCGCGACAGCGGACGGCCTTCCTGGATTTCGACCTTGTCGCCTTCCTTGTACTGGTTGGCTTCGTCGTGCGCGTGGTACTTCTTGGAACGCAGCACGTACTTGCCGTACAGGGGATGCTTGACGCGGTTTTCCACCAAGACCGTAACGGTCTTGTCCATCTTGTCGCTCACGACACGGCCGACCAGGGTGCGGCGAAGCGACTTTTCCGTTTGTGCAGCTTCAGTCATTTCGCGTTCGCCTTTTCAGTCAGCACGGTTTGCACGCGCGCGATGTCCTTGCGAACCTTCTTCAGCTGGCTGGTGTTCTGCAGCTGTTGGGTTGCCTTTTGCATGCGCAGGCTAAATTGGGCCTTCAGCAGCTCGGAGAGCTCCTGGTTCAGGCCTGCGGCGTCCTTGCCGCGAAGTTCGGATGCTTTCATCCCTGCTCTCCTTACGTCCCGACCTGGCGCACCACGAAATTGGTGGCGATCGGCAGCTTGGCAGCCGCGAGGCGGAACGCCTCACGTGCCAGGTCTTCGCTCACACCGTCCATTTCGTACAGCATCTTGCCCGGCTGGATTTCAGCCACGTAGTACTCCGGATTGCCCTTGCCGTTACCCATACGGACTTCGGCGGGCTTCTTCGAGATCGGCTTGTCCGGGAAAATCCGGATCCAGATGCGGCCGCCACGCTTGATGTGGCGGGTCATCGCACGACGTGCCGACTCGATCTGACGAGCCGTCAGGCGGCCACGGCCCATGGCCTTCAGGCCGAATTCGCCGAAAGACACGGCGTTACCACGGGTAGCCTTACCCGTGTTGCGGCCTTTCTGCTCCTTGCGGTATTTTCTGCGCTTAGGTTGCAGCATCGTTATTCTCCACTCTTCGCATCTGCGCCAGGCGCAGCGCGGCGGCCGGCACCGGCACCGCCGCGGCGGTTGCCACCCGGACGGCCTTCGCCTTCACGGCGGCGGCCTTCCGGACGACCCGGGCGACGACGACGGTCGTCTTGCGGCTCTTCCACCACCGGCGCGTCATTGCGGCCGAGGTGATCCCCCTTGTAGACCCACACCTTGACACCGATGATGCCGTAGGTGGTTTCTGCTTCGGAGAAGCCGTAGTCGATGTCGGCGCGCAGGGTGTGCAGGGGCACGCGGCCTTCGCGGTACCACTCGGTACGTGCGATTTCGATACCGTTCAGACGGCCGGCGCTCATGATCTTGATACCCTGGGCGCCCAGGCGCATCGCGTTCTGCATGGCGCGCTTCATGGCGCGGCGGAACATGATGCGGCGCTCGAGCTGCTGGGTGATCGAATCGGCGATCAGCTGAGCATCGGTTTCCGGCTTGCGGATTTCCTCGATGTTCACGTGCACGGGCACGCCCATGCGACGCTGCAGTTCGGCCTTCAGCAGTTCGATGTCCTCACCCTTCTTGCCGATCACCACGCCCGGACGCGAGCTGTAAATGGTGATGCGGGCATTGCGGGCGGGGCGCTCGATCACGACGCGGCCAACCGATGCGTTCTTGAGCTTCTTCTTCAGGAAGTCGCGAACTTCGATGTCTTCCTTCAGCATGCCGGCGAACTTCGTGTTGCTGGCGTACCAGCGCGAAGCCCAGTTACGGCTGACAGCCAGACGGAAGCCAGTCGGATGAATCTTCTGTCCCATCGTGACTCCTTAGTTGCCGAGCGTCACAGTGATGTGACAGGTTTGTTTCTCGATGCGGTTGCCGCGGCCCTTTGCCCGTGCCGTGAAGCGCTTGAGCGAGGTTGCCTTGTCGACGAAGATCGATTTGACCTTCAGTTCGTCGATGTCGGCGCCTTCGTTGTGCTCGGCGTTGGCGATGGCCGATTCGACCACCTTCTTCACGATCCCGGCAGCCTTTTTCGGGCTGAACGTCAGGACGTTGAGCGCGCGCTCGATCGGCAGACCACGGATCTGGTCAGCGACCAGGCGCGTCTTCTGGGCGGAGATGCGGGCACCGCGATGAATCGCTTTCACTTCCATGATGGCACCTTACCTCTTCGCTTTCTTGTCAGCCGCGTGGCCCTTGAACGTGCGGGTAATCGCAAATTCGCCGAGCTTGTGGCCAACCATGTTTTCCGTAACGTACACCGGCACGTGTTGACGGCCGTTGTGGACGGCGATCGTCAGGCCGATGAACTCCGGCAGAATGGTCGAGCGGCGCGACCACGTCTTGATGGGCTTCTTGTCCTTGCCGCTCGTTGCAACTTCCACCTTCTTCAGCAGGTGGGCGTCGCAGAACGGACCCTTTTTAGCGGAACGAGTCATATCTTTAGCTCCTACCTACCGATTAACGCTTGTGGCGCTTCTGGACGATCATGCTGTCCGTGCGCTTGTTGCTGCGGGTACGGTAACCCTTGGTCGGGGTACCCCAGGGCGACACCGGATCGCGACCAGCAGCGGTCTTGCCCTCACCACCACCGTGCGGGTGGTCGACCGGGTTCATCACGACACCACGGACCGTCGGGCGAATACCGCGCCAGCGGGTCGCACCGGCCTTGCCGATGACGCGCAGGCTGTGCTCTTCGTTGCCCACTTCACCAACGGTGGCGCGGCACTCGATGTGCACGCGGCGCACTTCGCCGGAGCGCAGGCGAACCTGGGCGTACAGGCCTTCGCGGGCCAGCAGCACGGCGGAGCCGCCTGCGGCGCGTGCGATCTGGGCGCCCTTGCCCGGCAGCATTTCCACGTTGTTGATCGTGGTACCGACCGGAATGTTGCGGATCGGCAGGTTGTTACCGGCCTTGATCGGCGCTTCCGAGCCGTTCAGCAGCTGCTGGCCGGCAACCATGCCCTTGGTGGCGATGATGTAGCGGCGCTCGCCGTCGGCGAACACGACCAGCGCGATGTTGGCGCTGCGGTTCGGATCGTATTCCAGGCGCTCGACCTTGGCGGGGATGCCGTCCTTGTCGTTGCGCTTGAAGTCGACCACGCGGTAGTGGTGCTTATGACCACCGCCCTTGTGGCGGGTGGTGATATGACCATTGTTGTTACGGCCCGACTTCTGGAATTGCTTTTCCAGCAGCGGCGCGTACGGGGTGCCCTTGTGAAGGTCCTTGTTGACCACCTTCACCATCGAGCGACGACCCGGGGAAGTCGGCTTGGTCTTGACGAGTGCCATGATTACTTGGCCTCCGCTTCAAAATTGATTTCCTGACCCGGCTTCAGCGACACGTAAGCTTTCTTCACGTGGTTGCGACGGCCCATGAAACGGCCGAAGCGCTTCTGCTTGCCCTTCTGGTTCAGGATCTGAACGGACTGCACCTCGACCTTGAACAGCAGTTCGACGGCCGCCTTCACTTCTGCCTTGTTGGCATCGCGGGCCACTTCGAACACGACCTGTTCATTCTTGTCGGCGACCAGGGTTGCCTTTTCGGAAACCACCGGCGCGAGCAGCACCTGCATCAAACGATGATCGTTCTTGGCTACTTGCGTCATTTCAGCAACTCCTCGATCTGCGCGACGGCTGCCTTGGTCACCAGCACCTTCTTGTAGTGCACGAGCGACAGCGGATCAGCCTGGCGCGGCTCGACAACTGCCACGTGCGGCAGGTTGCGCGAAGCCAGGTAGAGGTTTTCGTCGAGGCTGTCGGTGATGATCAGCACCGAGTCCAGGCCCATGGCCTTGAACTTGTCGGCCAAGAGCTTGGTCTTGGGCGCGTCGACAGTGAAACCGTCCACCACGTTGATACGACCTTCACGTGCGAGCTGCGAGTAAATCGAGCGCATGCCGGCACGGAACATCTTCTTGTTGACCTTCTGGCTGAAGTTCTCTTCCGGCGAATTCGGGAAGATACGGCCGCCCCCGCGCCACAGCGGCGAGGAAGACATACCGGCACGAGCACGGCCCGTACCCTTCTGGCGCCACGGCTTCTTGGTCGTGTGCTTGACCTCTTCACGATCCTTCTGCTTGCGGTTACCGCTGCGCGCGTTGGCCTGGTAAGCGACGACGATCTGGTGAACGAGGGCTTCGTTGTAGTCACGGCCGAACACTTCGGGCGACGCGTCAACGCCGGCGCCGATCTGGCCATTGTCCTGGAGGAGCTTGAGTTCCATTACATGCGCTCCTTAAGCTTTGGCTTTGGCCTTGACGGCCGGGGTAACGATGACCTTGCCGTTCTTGGAGCCGGGAATGGCGCCCTTGACCAGCAGCAGCTTGCGCTCTGCATCGATCTTGGCGATCTCCAGGTTCTGCACGGTGCGGGTGACATCGCCCAGGTGACCGGTCATGCGCTTGCCCGGGAACACGCGGCCCGGATCCTGCGCCATACCGATCGAGCCCGGCACGTTGTGCGAGCGCGAGTTACCGTGGGTGGCACGGCCGGAGGCGAAGTGGTAGCGCTTGATGGTACCGGCGTAGCCCTTACCGATGGTCACGCCCTGCACGTCGATCTTCTGACCGACTTCGAACAGGTCGACCGACAGCGAACCGCCAGCTTGCAGTTCGGCAGCCTTGGCTGCGTCGATACGGAATTCACGGATGATTTCGCCGGCTTCCACGCCGGCTTTGGCGAGGTGACCCGCCAGCGGCTTGGTGACGCGGCTTGCGCGTCGTGCGCCGAAGGTGACTTGAACCGCGGTGTAACCGTCGGTCTCGTCCGTCTTGATTTGCGTCACGCGGTTGTCGCCGACCTCGACCACGGTCACGGGAATCGCTTCACCGTCGTCCGTGAAAATACGGGTCATGCCAACCTTGCGACCTACAAGGCCAAGGCTCATGGTTTGCTCCATTCCCAGCTGCGATTGGCCGGGGCT
Organism: Cupriavidus nantongensis; assembly: GCF_041726985.1. Lineage (GTDB taxonomy): Bacteria > Pseudomonadota > Gammaproteobacteria > Burkholderiales > Burkholderiaceae > Cupriavidus > Cupriavidus nantongensis_A. Next base: position 3,198,118 of record NZ_CP168303.1, read on the forward strand.
GATTGATACACGAAAACTGTGCTTGCGCTTGTGCGCGGATGGACTTGCGCTAAACAAGACTGCGCGCGGCCAAAATGGCCAGCCCACTACCCGAGGAAACGGGTAGCCTTACACTATATCGCAGCAGTTTGGAAAGGGCAATATGAATTGCGGATTTGCCCGCAACGTTGTAGGCACGGATGGCGCAGCAGTGACGCTTGCGCTGCCTGGCTGTGGTGCCGGGACGACGGGCCGCTATCGGAGCGGCCCATCAGGCACACCAAAAGGCAGGTCAGGCCGCGATGCGGACGAAGTCGCCGCCATAGAAAACCAGCGGCTCGCCCTCCCCTGCCGTGAACGCTCCGACGGCGCCGACGATCAGCAAATGGTCGCCCACCGGATCGGCGCGCTCGACCCGGCATGACAGCGTCGCCAGCGCCTCGTCCAGGTAAGGCACGCCGTGCGGGCAGCGGCGATGGCCAACGCCGGCGAACTTGTCCGGCGACGGCGTGGCAAAGCGGCGCGCCAGTTCGCCGTGGCCGGCGCGCAGGATGCTGACGCCGAACGGCGCGCCCGGTGCGAACAGGCCTGCATTGGGCGAATGCCTGGCCAGGCTCCACAGAATCAATGGCGGCGCCAGCGACAGCGACGCGAACGAGTTGACGGTGATGCCGACCGGCCGCCGCTGCGGCGTACAGGCACCGATGACCGCCACGCCGGTCGCGTAGCGGCCGCAAACCCGACGCAGTTCGCGCGGATCGAGCGAGGGGGTGGCATGGCTGGTGGTGCCCATGTCAGGCGGCCTGCGGCAGGTGGTGGTCGATCAGCTGATGGCAGGCCTGCGGATCCATCCACCAGGGGAAGTAGTCCGGCGGATTATCAAAGCCGTTGGCGATGCGGGCCGCCAGCGCAGGCGACTGCCCCGCCGCGCCCAATAGCGCCAGGATGTGAGGCGGCGGCGGGGTCAGCAGCGAGTTGGTCCAGGCCACCACATCGCCGGCGTAGTGCCAGTACTGCTCAAAGGTGCGTGCCATCCAGTCCTGGTCGAAGGGTTGGTCCCCGCGCGCCAGGATGGCATCGAGATACACCTTGCAGCATTTGGCAGCATTGTTCGAACCCTGGCCGGTGATCGGATCATTGACCACCACGGCATCGGCCATGCCGAATACCAGCCGTCCCGACGGCAGCGTCAGCACCGGCTTGCGCACCGTCGGCGCGAAGCGGCCCGACAGGATGCCGCTATCGTCGGTCAGCGCCACATGCTCGCAGCGCTCGGCCTCCCACGGCGCATAGGTGCGCAGGATGCGCAGGCTTTCCGCCAGGTGCTGTTCGGGCGTGCGCGCCTCGGCCCAGCGGTCCATCGGACCGCCCGGAATACCCTCGAATACCATGATCTCGCACGGCCCCGACAGCGTCAGCGCCGGAAAGACGAAGTACTCGCCCGCACCCGGAATCAGGTTGAAGCAAACCCGCGAGAACGGCTCGCGCGGCAGCATGCCGGTCACATAGGTCAGCGCCAGCGCGCGCTGCGGCCGGTCGAACGGGCTGCGCGACGCATCGCGCTCGAAGCGGCTGACGATCTCGCCCTTGCCGGCGGCCAGCAGCACCAGGTCATGCTCGCGCGTCAGTGCCTCCAGTTCGTCGATGCCGACATCGACGATGCGCAGGTCGCCGCCGCGCGCAACAAATGCCTCCATCCACGCGGGCATCTTCAGCCGCTGGTCGACCGCCTGCGCCGGCCGGTCCAGCGGTGCGGCCCAGTCGATGACCCTGGCGCCGGGCTGCTCGGGATGCGGCACGGCGATGCCGATGCCCTGCACCGGCGGACAGGCATCGTCCCACCAGTTCAGCCCGATCTCGCGTTCGGTCTGCAGCGCGCGGTCGAACATGCACTGGCTGGACATGACCTTGCCGGCGCGGACCTGCTCCGGCGTGCGGTTGGACAGCAGCGTGACGCGGTAGCCGTGGGCCTGCAGCCCGAGGGCCATTTGCAGGCCCGACTGGCCCGCTCCGACGATGGCGATGCGTTGGGACATAGGTGGTCTCCTGAAGGGTCGTTGCGAGGCGTTCAGCCTGCCAGCTTGCCGATGGCGGGCACGTTCTGCTCCGGACCCATGGCGGCGTAGCCGCCGTCGACGGCATAGTCGGCGCCGGTGACGAAGCTGGCGTGGTCGGAGCAGAGGAACAGCACCACCTGCGCCACTTCGTCCGGCTCGCCGACGCGGCCGAGCAGGTGGAACGGCGCAGCCACCGCATCGGTGCGGGCGCGATTGCCGCCGCTGACCTCGTCCATCAAGCGGCACCACGTCCAGCCGGGCGAAACCGAGTTCACCCGGATCCGGTCGGGCGCCAGGTCCATCGCCATGCTGCGCGTCAGCTGCGCGATGGCGGCTTTCGACACCGGATAAAGCCAGCGACCGGTCTGCGCCACGTTGGCGGAAATGCTGGTGAAATTGACGATGGCGCCGCCGCCGCGCACGCGCATATGCGGATGCACCGCCTGCGCCAGCATCACGCCCGAGACTACGTTGACGTCTAGCGCCGCCAGCCAGTCGGCGCGGTTCGAGCGGAAGCCGTCGTCGAGATAGGTGCAGGCGAGGTTGACCAGGAAATCGACGCCGCCGAAGCGCTGCGCGACCTGGCCGACCGCGTCGCGGACCTGCCCGTCCTGCGTGATGTCGGCCGCGATGAAGAGCGCGTCCTTGCCCAACTCCGCGGCGACGCGCTCGCCGTTGGCGGCGTCGATATCGAAGATCGCCACGCGCGCGCCGGCCTCGATGAAGGCCCGTGCGACGCCCGCGCCGATCAGCGTGGCGCCGCCGGTGACGATGGCCACCTTGTCCTGCAATCCCTTCATGGTTGTCTCCTTGCTTGTCGCCGGTTCGGTCCCCGGTGTCCGGTCCGGGGCAGGCCTCTGCGGGCCTGCTCCCGTTCAGTGGTGCTGGCTTACTTGCCTTCGCTCTGCTGCCAGCGCGCCATCAGCGTGTTCGACGGCAGGGTCTCGTCCAGCAGCTTGCGCGCGGTCTCCACGCCTGCCACCGGCAAACCCGCGGGATCCAGCTTGCCGATCTGCACCAGCACGCTGGCCTGATCCCAGTAGATATGCTCGTGGTACAGCTTGTTGCCGCGGAACTTGACGATGGCGATCAGCGGGATCTCCACGCGCTTGCCGGTGGGTGGCACGCCCGGCAGCATCCAGTCGATCTCGCTGGTGTGGGTGAAGCAGAACAGCAGCTCATCAACGATCTGCGAGGCGCCGACCGTGCGCGACAGCGGGATCAGCGTCGTGTCCGGCGGATTGCTGTGCACGAAGTGGTGCTGGTAGAAGCGCCGCAGCTGCGCATGGCCGACGCCGCCGGTCATGGTCGGGATATGGTTCACATAGGGCTGCGCCACCATCGTCGCCATGGTCGCGTCGACATCGCGGGAGGCGAATTCATACTCGCAGTGCTTGTCCCACAGCGCCGAAAAGTCGTAGTGCGGGCCCATCTCGCGGCGCAGCGCGGCGATCGAGCGCTGATGCGCCATCAGCGCCGAAGGCTTGTCGAAATGCTCGCCGCCGGCCCGGGCAAAGGCATGGTCGACGCCGGCATAGACGTACACCTCGATGTGGTCCCGGCCAGCCAGCGCTTCGCGGATCGCCGCCTGCGCCTGCGGCGGGCAGAAGCCGTCCTGCTCCGCGATATGCAGCACCAGGCGGCCACGTACGTTGGCGGCCTCCCCCAGCGCATGCTCGATGCCGACGCCGTAGTACGCCACCGCGCAGGCCACGTCGGGCAACCGGCAGGCCGCCAGGTAGGCCAGCTTGCCGCCCAGGCAGAAGCCCAGCACGCCGGTCTGGCCGATGCATTCGGGGCGCGCGCGCAACGTCTCCAGCGCCGCGCCCACATCCTGCACGCCCTTCGCTTCGTCGAACTGCTGATAGAGGCCGAGCGCGCGCTGGAAGTCTTCGCCGCGGTCGGTCAGCTCGATGCCCGGTGCGATGCGCCAGAACAGGTCGGGCACCAGCACCGTGTAGCCTTCCTCGGCGTAGTAATCGGCCACCTGGCGCATGGTGGCATTGACGCCGAAGATCTCCTGGCACAGCACGATGCCGGGGCCCTTGCCCGTCGCCGGTGTGGCGAGATAGCCGCTGAAACTGCCGTCGGGGTTCTGGATCTGGATGGTCTGGCCCATGGCCTGCGCTCCTTGTCGTTCTCTGTTGGCTGACAGCTGGTGGAGGGTGCGCTGCCGTGCTGGATCCCATGATGGTGGCTCCGCACCGCAGCAAGCTAGCCGCTGGCTGCAGCGGCTATCCGATTAGTGCAGGAAAGTCAGGCTTCGGTCAACGCAAGGCCGGGGTCGTGCGGGTCGATCCGCTATAGTGGTTGCGTGGACCATGCTGCGCGCATGGCGCCCCGGCTCGCCGCCGTGGACGCCAGCCAGCGCCGCGGCCACGCCAGAGGAGCGAGACCATGTTGCAGCTGCCCCCGACTGCCCGCGCGCCGGCGCCGCTGGCGCATGCCCTGCTACACGATGCCGGGCGGCAGGTGTTCGCCTCGACCGACCTCGGGCAGACGCGCGCGGCGGTGGGCAAGGTCTTCAAGCCTCACCGGCTCGATATCCGCGGGGCCAGCCTGTCGGCCCGCATGCACCATGCCCCGCTGGGCGCGGTGTCGCTGAACCGCCTCGCCTACGGCGCCGATGTCACCATCGACCCGGGCCCGCTCGGAGACTTCCTGCTGGTGCAGATGCCGCTCAGCGGCCACGCCGAGATCCGTTGCGGCGCGCAGCAGATCGTGTCGACGCCGGACTGGGCGTCCGTGCTGACGCCCAGCGACCCGCTGCTGATGCGCTGGAGCGCGGACAACGACCAGCTGATCGTACGCATCGAACGCAGCGCGCTGGAGCGCGTGTGCGCCGCCTATCTCGGGCATCGCCCGGACCCGCCGCTGCGCTTCCAGCTCGGCATGGACTGGCGCAGCGCCGGCTGGTATGCATTGATGGAGTATCTGGCACAGATGCTGGCGGCGGCGCCGGCAGCGGCACGCCATCCGCTGACGGCATGCCAGCTCGAGCAACTGGTGATCGGCGCACTGCTGACGCTGCAGCCGCACAGCCTGTCGGAGGCGCTGCAGCGGCACGGCAAGCCGCTGGCGCCGCGCCATGTGAAAGTGGTCGAGGAGTATATCCACGCCCATGCCGCCGCCGCGCTGACGCCGGCGCTGCTGGCGGAGATCGCGGGTGTCAGCCTGCGCAGCCTGTATGCGGGGTTCCGCGAGCATCGCGGGCTGAGCCCGATGGCCTACCTGCGCACGGTCCGGCTGGACCGGGTACGGCACGACCTGCTCAACGATGCGGCGCTGTCGTCAGTGACCGGCGCCGCGCTGCGCTGGGGCTTTACCCACCTGGGGCGCTTCAGCGCCGAGTACCGGCGCGCGTTCGGCGAGTGCCCGGCCGAGACGCTGCGCCGGCGCGGCAGCGTGTAAGCGCCTGGGGGGCGTCGCCGTGCGACGCGCCACCAAACAAAAACGGCGAACCGAGGTTCGCCGTTTTGCTGCATCAAGCCGCGCGGGCGGCCCGAAACATCGTTACACCTTGATCTCGACGTCCACGCCTGCCGGCAGGTCGAGCTTCATCAGCGCGTCAACCGTCTTGTCGGTCGGGTCGACGATGTCCATCAGGCGCTGGTGGGTGCGGATCTCGAACTGATCGCGGCTGGTCTTGTTGACGTGCGGCGAACGCAGGATGTCGAAGCGCTGGATGCGGGTCGGCAGGGGCACCGGGCCCTTGACGATCGCGCCGGTACGCTTGGCGGTATCCACGATTTCGGCGGCCGACTGGTCGATCAGGCGATAGTCGAAAGCCTTCAGGCGGATACGGATCTTCTGGTTCTGCATGATATTTCCTTAAAAGAGCGATTGGGCAAGCTGCCCGTTGAATGGGGACATGCCCGCAGGCATGTCCCAGGAAGTGCTTAGTCGAGGATCTTTGCCACGACGCCGGCGCCGACGGTACGGCCGCCTTCGCGGATGGCGAAGCGCAGGCCTTCTTCCATGGCGATCGGGGCGATCAGCTTGACGGTGATCGACACGTTGTCACCCGGCATGACCATTTCCTTGTCCGCCGGCAGCTCGATCGAGCCGGTCACGTCGGTGGTACGGAAGTAGAACTGCGGGCGATAGTTGTTGAAGAACGGGGTGTGACGGCCGCCTTCGTCCTTCGACAGGATGTACACCTCGCCGGTGAAGTGGGTGTGCGGCTTGATCGAACCCGGCTTGCACAGCACCTGGCCGCGCTCGACGTCTTCACGCTTGGTGCCGCGCAGCAGCAGACCGACGTTGTCGCCAGCCTGGCCCTGGTCCAGCAGCTTGCGGAACATTTCCACGCCGGTGCAGGTGGTCTTCACGGTCGGCTTGATACCGACGATTTCGATTTCTTCGCCGACCTTGATGATGCCGCGCTCGATACGGCCGGTCACCACGGTGCCGCGACCCGAGATCGAGAACACGTCTTCCACCGGCATCAGGAAGGTACCGTCAACGGCACGCTCCGGCGTCGGGATGTAGTTGTCCAGCGCGTCGGCCAGGTTCATGATGGCCACTTCGCCCAGCTCGCCCTTGTCGCCTTCCAGCGCCAGCTTGGCCGAACCCTTGATGATCGGGGTGTCGTCGCCGGGGAACTCGTACTTCGACAGCAGCTCGCGCACTTCCATCTCGACCAGCTCGAGCAGTTCGGCGTCGTCCACCATGTCGCACTTGTTCAGGAACACGATGATGTACGGCACGCCAACCTGGCGGGCCAGCAGGATGTGCTCGCGGGTCTGCGGCATCGGGCCGTCAGCGGCCGAGCACACCAGGATCGCGCCGTCCATCTGGGCGGCACCGGTGATCATGTTCTTGACGTAGTCGGCGTGGCCCGGGCAGTCAACGTGCGCGTAGTGGCGGTTGGCCGTCTCGTATTCGACGTGGGCGGTATTGATGGTAATACCGCGGGCCTTCTCTTCCGGCGCTGCGTCGATTTCGTCGTACTTCTTGGCCGCACCACCGAACTTCGCTGCCAGCACCGTGGCGATCGCTGCGGTCAGCGTGGTCTTGCCATGGTCAACGTGACCAATCGTACCAACGTTCACGTGCGGCTTGGTCCGCTCGAACTTTTCCTTTGCCATTTTTTTCAGCTCCTAATGGAATGCAGTCTTGTCGATTCATCACGCCGCCGCGTCCTGGCGGACGCGGCGGCATACAGCTTATTTACTTGCCCTTGGCCGCCATCACTGCTTCGGCGATGTTCTTCGGCGCCTCGGCGTAGTGCTTGAATTCCATGGTGTAGGTGGCGCGGCCTTGCGTGGCCGAGCGCAGCGCGGTCGAATAACCGAACATTTCCGACAGCGGGACTTCGGCCTTGATGATCTTGCCGCCGCCCACCATGTCGTCCATGCCCTGCACGATACCGCGGCGGGACGACAGGTCGCCCATCACGGTACCGGTGTAGTCTTCCGGCGTTTCCACTTCCACGGCCATCATCGGCTCGAGCAGAACCGGGCTGGCCTTGCGCATGGCTTCCTTGAAAGCCATCGAGCCGGCCATGCGGAACGCGTTTTCGTTCGAGTCCACGTCGTGGTACGAACCGAACGTCAGCGTGACCTTCACGTCCACCACCGGGAAGCCAGCCAGGATACCGGCCGTCAGCGTGTCGACGATACCCTTTTCGACCGCCGGGATGTATTCGCGAGGAATCACACCGCCCTTGATGGCATCGACGAATTCGAAGCCCTTGCCCGGCTCTTGCGGTTCCAGCGTGATCACGGCGTGACCGTACTGGCCGCGGCCGCCCGACTGCTTGACGAACTTGCCTTCGACGTCCTCGGCCTTCTTGCGGATGGTTTCGCGGTAGGCCACCTGGGGCGCGCCGATGTTGGCTTCCACGCCGAATTCGCGCTTCATGCGGTCGACCAGAATTTCGAGGTGGAGCTCGCCCATGCCCGAAATGATGGTCTGGCCCGATTCTTCATCGGTACGCACGCGGAACGACGGATCTTCGGCGGCCAGGCGGTTCAGGGCGATGCCCATCTTTTCCTGGTCGGCCTTGGTCTTCGGCTCCACTGCCTGCGAGATCACCGGCTCCGGGAACACCATGCGCTCGAGCACGATCGGCGCAGCCGGATCGCACAGCGTGTCGCCCGTGGTGGCATCCTTCAGGCCCACCGCGGCGGCGATGTCGCCGGCCAGCACTTCCTTGATTTCTTCGCGCTGGTTGGCGTGCATCTGCAGAATACGGCCCAGACGCTCCTTCTTCTGCTTCACCGGGTTGTACACGGTGTCGCCCGAATTGATCTTGCCCGAGTACACCCGGAAGAAGATCAGCTGGCCGACGAACGGGTCGGTCATGATCTTGAACGCCAGTGCCGAGAACTTTTCGTTGTCGTCCGCCTTGCGCTCGAGCTTCTTCTCGCTGTCGTCCTCGTCCGTGCCCGTAACCGGCGGAATGTCGACCGGCGACGGCAGGAAGTCGATCACGGCGTCGAGCATACGCTGCACGCCCTTGTTCTTGAACGCGGTGCCGCACAGCATCGGCTGGATTTCGCAAGCGATGGTACGGTCACGCAGCGCCTTGACGATCTCGGCGCGGGTCAGCTCTTCGCCGCCCAGGTACTTTTCCATCAGCTCTTCGCTGGCTTCGGCGGCGGACTCGACCATCTTCTCGCGCCATTCGTCAGCGGTGGCTTGCAGCTCTGCCGGGATGTCCTTGTATTCGAACTTCACGCCCTGGCTGGCTTCGTCCCAGACGATCGCCTTCATTTCCAGCAGGTCGACAACGCCCTGGAAGCCGTCTTCAGCGCCGATCGGCACCACCACGGGCACCGGGTTGGCCTTCAGGCGGGTCTTCAGCTGGTCGTAGACCTTGAAGAAGTTGGCGCCGGTACGGTCCATCTTGTTGACGAATGCCAGACGCGGCACGCGGTACTTGTTGGCCTGACGCCAGACGGTTTCCGACTGCGGCTGCACGCCACCCACGGCGCAGTACACCATGCAGGCGCCGTCCAGCACGCGCATGGAACGCTCCACCTCGATGGTGAAGTCCACGTGGCCCGGGGTGTCGATGATGTTGAAACGGTGCTCGGGGTAGTTGCCGGCCATGCCCTTCCAGAAGGCGGTGGTGGCAGCGGAGGTGATGGTAATACCACGCTCCTGCTCCTGCTCCATCCAGTCCATGGTGGCAGCGCCGTCGTGCACTTCACCGATCTTGTGGTTCACACCGGTGTAGAACAGGATGCGCTCGGTCGTGGTGGTTTTACCCGCGTCAATGTGAGCCGAAATACCGATGTTGCGGTAACGCTCGATGGGAGTCTTACGAGCCACTTTAATCCTCTATTCGTCCGTGAGGCGCCGGCATCTCATGGCCTGCGCCCCTAACACAAACGGGCGAGATGTGTAAAAACACAACCCGCCCGGCAACCAACAATGTTTTCGCTCGCTTTAGAAGCGGAAGTGCGAGAACGCCTTGTTGGCTTCGGCCATGCGGTGCACTTCGTCGCGCTTCTTCATCGCGCCGCCACGGCCTTCCGATGCTTCCAGCAGCTCACCTGCCAGGCGCAGCGCCATCGACTTCTCGCTGCGTTTTTTCGCGGCCTCACGCAGCCAGCGCATCGCCAATGCCAAACGACGCGACGGACGGACTTCGACCGGAACCTGATAGTTGGCGCCGCCCACGCGACGGCTCTTCACTTCCACCACCGGCTTCACGTTGTTGATGGCAACGGAGAACACTTCGATGGGGGCCTTGCCTGCCTTCTTTTCGATCTGGTCGAACGCGCCATAAACGATACGTTCGGCAACCGACTTCTTGCCGTCCAGCATCAGCACGTTCATGAACTTGGCAACTTCAACGTTGCCGAACTTCGGATCAGGCAGAACATCCCGCTTGGGGACTTCACGACGACGTGGCATCTTCTTTCCTTTAGATTCAGTTGAGAGCGCGGTCAGAGTTTCCCGCTCTCCGGCCACCAACTAGCTTGCATGCAATGACAGCAAATTCGCCGGGTGACCACTTACTCGACGGCACGGTTGCCAAAAAGGCGCTCCGTTGTACCGCCGCCTGGTGACAGCACCATGACTTGCGCCACAGGCTATCGTCTGTTGCTTCGGGCCTTGCGGGCCCAGGCTGCCGAAACTTAGGCTGCCTTCGGACGCTTCGCGCCGTACTTCGAACGGGCCTGCTTGCGGTCCTTCACGCCTTGCAGATCCAGCGAACCACGGACGATGTGGTAACGCACACCCGGCAGATCCTTCACACGGCCGCCGCGGATCAGCACGACCGAGTGTTCCTGCAGGTTGTGGCCTTCACCGCCGATGTACGAAATGACTTCGAAACCGTTGGTCAGGCGCACCTTGGCGACCTTACGCAGTGCCGAGTTCGGCTTCTTCGGCGTCGTGGTGTACACACGGGTGCATACGCCACGGCGCTGGGGGCAGTTCTCAAGCGCCGGGCTCTTGCTCTTGATGACTTCCGAGACGCGCGGCTTGCGAACCAGTTGGTTGATAGTTGGCATTGTTCAATCCAGCTTGGTTTTACGAAAAACGCCCCTCGTGCCGGCATGCGCCAGGCTGGAGAGGCAACTACGGGTTTTGGGCGGGAGAGGTGAGCGGGCGCTCTGGAGACGGGACTGTGCGGTAACAGCATGCCAAAGAGCGCGAGCCGGCACCCGGATCCCGCGTCTGCCGCCACCCGTCCATGGAAACCCAGTCCGGTAGGCTTGCCGGCAGCGACCTGAAGGCCACTTATCCGACGGGCGAGCGAAATCCAAAGCCAAAAACTCGAATCTGGCATCCTAGCAGCGGAATCGTATACCGTCAAGCCGTATACCCGACTGGCAGACCCTCGCGGCTAGGCCCCGCGCAGGGTGTCGAGGATGCCCTGCCCGTAGCGCTCCAGCTTGGAGGCGCCAATCCCGGGAATGCCTTGCATCGCCGAGAGCGAATCCGGCGCGGTGCGCGCCAGTTCGGCCAGCGTGGCGTCATGGAAGATCACGTAGGCCGGTACGCCATGCTCGCGCGCGGCCTCGGTGCGCCAGCGGCGCAGCGCCTCCCAGTTGGCCAGCGTATCGGCGTCCATGTCGGCGGTATGGTCGATGCGCGTGCCGCGCGCCGCGCGCTCGCCGGACTTGCCCGGCCTGGCAGCCTGGCGGCGCAGGATGATCTGGCGCTCCCCCTTGAGCACTGCGCGGGCGTCCTCGCCCAGTAGCAGCGCGCCATGGCCACCATGGTCGATGGTCAGCAAGCCCTGCGCGATCAGCTGGCGGAACACCGTGTGCCATTCATGCACCGAGCGGTCCTTGCCGATGCCGAAGGTCGAGACCTTGTCATGGCCCCATTGCCTGATCTTTTCCGAGGCATTGCCACGCAGCACGTCGATCAGGTGGGTGGCCCCAAAGTGCACGCGGCTGGCCTGCGCGGTACGGTAGACGCAGGACAGCGCCATCTGCGCCTCGCGCGTGCCGTCCCACGTGGCGGGCGGCTCGAGGCAGGTATCGCAGTTGCCGCACGGTTCGCTGGCTTCGTTGAAATACGCCAGGATGCGCACGCGCCGGCAGCCGGCGGTTTCGCATAAACCCAGCAGCGCATCGAGCTTGGACGATGACACGCGCTTGAAGGCCTCGTCGGCCTCGGATTCGTCGATCATGCGCTTCTGCTGCACCACGTCACCCAGGCCGTAGGCCATCCAGGCATTGGCGGGCAGCCCGTCGCGGCCGGCGCGGCCGGTTTCCTGGTAATAGCCCTCCATGCTCTTGGGCAGGTCCAGGTGGGCGACAAAGCGTACGTCGGGCTTGTCGATGCCCATGCCGAAGGCGATCGTCGCCACCATCACCAGCCCTTCCTCCACGCGGAAGCGGGCCTGGTGATGCTGCCGCACCTGGGCGTCCATGCCGGCGTGGTAGGCGAGCGCGTTGATGCCGTGGCCGCTCAGCCACTGCGCGGTCTCCTCGACCTTCTTGCGTGACAGGCAATAGACGATGCCGCTGTCGTGGGTGCCGTCGGCCGCGGTATGTTCGGCCTTGATGAAGGCCAGCAGCTGCTGGCGCGCATTGTCCTTCTCGACGATGCGGTAGCGGATATTGGGCCGGTCGAAGCTGGAGATGAAGATGCGCGCGTCGTGCAGCGCCAGCCGCTCGACGATCTCGTCGCGCGTCAGCGCGTCGGCGGTCGCGGTCAGCGCGATGCGCGGCACGTACGGGAAGCGTTCGTGCAGCACCGACAGCTGGATGTATTCGGGGCGGAAATCGTGGCCCCATTGCGACACGCAGTGGGCTTCGTCGATCGCGAACAGGCCGACGCGGGTGCGCTCCAGCAGGTCAAGGAAGCGCGGCGTCATCAGCCGTTCCGGCGCCACGTAGAGGATCTCGATGCGCCCGGCCAGCAGGTCGCGCTCGACCGCGGAGGCCTCGGCGCCGGTCAGCGTCGAGTTGAGCACCGCGGCGCGCACGCCGGCCTCGGTCAGCGCCGCGACCTGGTCCTGCATCAGCGCGATCAGCGGCGACACCACGATGCCGACGCCATCGCCGGCGCGCTGGCGCAGCAGCGCCGGGATCTGGTAGCACAGCGACTTGCCGCCGCCGGTCGGCATCAGCACCAGGCAATCGCCGCCGGTGGCGACGTGGTCGATGATCTCGGCCTGGCGCCCGCGGAAGGCGTGGTAGCCGAAGACATCCTTGAGGATCGCCAGTGCTTGCGACATGGACAACGGAAATGCTGGAGCCGGAAAAGCCGTAACCTTACCACTAAGGGGGCTGGCCGCCGCGCCTGCGCGGCAAACTCTCCGATGTTTCTCACGAAATCGGCCGAGGGGCCGCGCCGCGCGCGGGCGAAAAAAAAGCCCGGCTGGATCAGCCGGGCTTTGGTCCGCCTTGCGGCGGGTGTCATCACTGCAACGGGATCAGGCGTTGTCGCCTTCGCCCTCGGTCGCCTGCACCACCGGCGGCTCGATGAAGAGCGACTGCTCTTCTTCGGCGATCGCCTGGGCGCGTTCGCGCTCCGAGGCCTCGCGTGCCTTGCGGGCACGGTGGTAGGCCAGGCCGGTACCAGCCGGGATCAAACGGCCGACGATCACGTTTTCCTTCAGGCCACGCAGGTCGTCGGTCTTGCCCATGATCGCGGCTTCGGTCAGCACGCGCGTGGTTTCCTGGAACGATGCCGCCGAGATGAAGCTGTCGGTCGACAGCGACGCCTTGGTAATACCCAGCAGCAGGTTCTCGTAGGTCGCCGGACGCTTGCCTTCGGCGATCACGCGATCGTTCTCGTCGAGCAGTTCCGAACGCTCCACCTGTTCACCCGGGATGAACTTGGTGTCGCCCACATCGACGATCTGAACACGGCGCAGCATCTGGCGAACGATCACCTCGATGTGCTTGTCGTTGATCTTCACGCCCTGCAGACGGTACACGTCCTGGACTTCGTCGACGATGTAGTGCGCCAGCTCTTCGATGCCCTTCAGGCGCAGGATGTCATGCGGGTCCGCCGGACCTTCCACGATCATTTCGCCCTTGTTCACCACCTGGCCGTCGTGCACCAGCACCTGCTTTTCCTTCGCGATCAGGAACTCGTGGGCGTTGCCGTCCAGGTCGGTGATGACCAGGCGCTGCTTGCCCTTGGTGTCCTTGCCGAACGAGGTCGTGCCGGTGACTTCCGCCAGCACGGCGGCGTCCTTCGGCGAACGCGCTTCGAACAGCTCGGCCACACGCGGCAGACCACCGGTAATGTCCCGGGTCTTCTGCGATTCGGTCGGGATACGCGCGAGCACTTCACCCACGTGCACCTGCTGGCCGTCCTTCACGGTAATCAGCGCGCCGACCTGGAAGCCGATGGTCACGGAGTGGTCCGTGCCCGGGATCTTCACTTCCTGGCCGTTGGCGTCGAGCAGCTTCACCTGCGGGCGGATGCCCTTGGTTGCGGCCGTGCGGCGCTTGGCGTCGATCACCACCAGGGTCGACAGGCCGGTGACTTCGTCCATCTGCTTGGCGACGGTCACGCCCTCTTCGACGTTCTCGAACTTGATCGTGCCCGAGTACTCCGAAACGATCGGGCGCGTCAGCGCGTCCCACGTGGCCAGTTGCGTGCCGGCCTTGATCGACTGGCCGTCCTGCACCAGCAGCGTGGCGCCGTACGGGATCTTGTGGCGCTCGCGCTCGCGGCCGTGGTCGTCGGTGATCAGCGCCTCGCCCGAACGCGAGATCACGATCAGTTCGCCCTTGGCGTTGGTCACGTAGCGCATGGTCGCGGTGAAGCGCACCGTACCGGTCGCCTTCGCTTCCACGCTCGAGGCCACTGCCGCACGCGATGCCGCACCACCGATGTGGAACGTACGCATGGTCAGCTGCGTGCCCGGCTCACCGATCGACTGCGCGGCGATCACGCCCACCGCTTCGCCCGAGTTCACCAGCACGCCGCGGCCCAGGTCGCGGCCGTAGCACTTGGCGCACAGGCCGTAGCGCGTGTCGCACGACAGGGGGGTGCGGACCTTGACTTCGTCGACGCCGATGTTGTCGATCAGCTCGACCAGGTCTTCGTCCAGCAGCGTGCCGGCCTCGATCGCGGTTTCCTGGGTTTCCGGATTGACCACGTCGGCCACGGTCACGCGGCCGAGGATACGGTCGCGCAGGGCTTCGATCACTTCACCGCCTTCGACCAGGGCCTTCATGGCCACGCCGTTGGAGGTGCCGCAATCGTCTTCCACCACGACCAGATCCTGCGTCACGTCGACCAGGCGGCGAGTCAGGTAACCCGAGTTCGCGGTCTTCAGTGCCGTATCGGCCAGGCCCTTACGGGCACCGTGGGTCGAGATGAAGTACTGCAGAACGTTCAGGCCTTCACGGAAGTTCGCCGTAATCGGCGTTTCAATGATCGAGCCATCCGGCTTGGCCATCAGGCCACGCATGCCGGCCAGCTGGCGGATCTGCGCGGCGGAACCCCGTGCGCCCGAGTCGGCCATCATGTAGATGGAGTTGAACGACTCTTGCTTCACGGTCTTGCCTTCGCGGTCGACCACGTCCTCGTGCTGCAGCTGCTCCATCATCGCCTTGCCCACCTGGTCGCCGGCGGCGCCCCAGATGTCCACGACGTTGTTGTAGCGTTCCTGGTCGGTCACCAGGCCCGACATGTACTGCTTGTCGTATTCCTTCACCTTGGCCGAGGCCTCGGCGATGATCTTTTCCTTGGCCGGCGGCACCAGCATGTCGTCGATCGCGATCGAGATACCGGCGCGGGTCGCCAGGCGGAAGCCCGACTGCAGCAGCTTGTCGGCGAAGATCACGGTCTCGCGCAGGCCGCAGCGGCGGAACGCCGTGTTGATCAGGCGCGAGATTTCCTTCTTCTTCAGCGGCTTGTTCAGCACCGAGAACGGCAGGCCCTTCGGCAGGATCTCGGACAGGATCGCGCGGCCGACCGTGGTGGCCTGCAGCGTGATCTTGGGCGCGAAACGCGCGTCGCCTTCGGCGTCCTTGTCGACCAGCTCATACTCGGTGATACGCACGTTCACGCGCGAAGCCAGTTCGACTTCCTTGTTCTCGTACGCGCGGATCACTTCGCTGATGTCGGCGAAGGTCATGCCCTCGCCCTTGCCGTTGATCTTGTCGCGGGTGGTGTAGTACAGGCCCAGCACCACGTCCTGCGACGGCACGATCGATGGGTCGCCGTTGGCCGGGAACAGCACGTTGTTGGAGGCCAGCATCAGGGTGCGGGCTTCCATCTGCGCTTCCAGCGACAGCGGCACGTGAACAGCCATCTGGTCACCGTCGAAGTCGGCGTTGAACGCCGCGCAGACCAGCGGGTGCAGCTGGATCGCCTTGCCTTCGATCAGCACCGGCTCGAACGCCTGGATGCCCAGGCGGTGCAGCGTCGGCGCACGGTTCAGCATCACCGGGTGCTCGCGGATCACCTCTTCGAGGATGTCCCACACCACCGGGGTCTGGCTTTCGACTTCCTTCTTCGCCGCCTTGATGGTGGTGGCGATGCCCATCGTTTCCAGCTTGTGGAAGATGAAGGGCTTGAACAGCTCAAGCGCCATCAGCTTGGGCAGGCCGCACTGGTGCAGCTTGAGCGTCGGGCCGACCACGATGACCGAACGGCCCGAGTAGTCGACGCGCTTGCCCAGCAGGTTCTGACGGAAACGGCCGCCCTTGCCCTTGATCATTTCGGCCAGGGACTTCAGCGGACGCTTGTTGGCACCGGTCATCGCCTTGCCGCGACGGCCGTTGTCCAGCAGCGAGTCAACCGCTTCCTGCAGCATGCGCTTTTCGTTGCGCACGATGATCTCAGGGGCCTTCAGCTCCAGCAGGCGCTTCAGGCGGTTATTACGGTTGATGACGCGGCGATACAGGTCGTTCAGGTCCGAGGTCGCGAAGCGGCCGCCGTCCAGCGGCACCAGCGGGCGCAGCTCCGGCGGCAGCACCGGCAGCACCTCGAGGATCATCCACTCGGGCTTGATGCCCGAACGCTGGAAGGCCTCGAGCACCTTCAGGCGCTTGGCAAACTTCTTGATCTTGGCTTCGGAACCGGTGGCCTGCAGCTCGGCGCGGATCTGTTCGATCTGCTTCTCGATGTCGATGCCGCGCAGCAGTTCACGGATGCCCTCGGCACCCATCATGGCGACGAACTCGCCTTCGCCGTACTCGTCGCACTTCGCCAGGTAGTCGTCTTCGGACATGATCTGGCTCTTCTTGAGCGGGGTCATGCCGGGTTCGATCACCACGAATGCTTCGAAGTACAGCACGCGCTCGATGTCGCGCAGCGTCATGTCCAGGACCATGCCCAGGCGCGACGGCAGCGACTTCAGGAACCAGATGTGCGCGGTCGGCGCGGCCAGTTCGATGTGGCCCATGCGCTCGCGACGCACCTTGGCCAGCGTCACTTCAACGCCGCACTTCTCGCAGATCACGCCACGGTGCTTCAGGCGCTTGTACTTGCCGCACAGGCACTCGTAGTCCTTGATCGGGCCAAAGATCTTGGCGCAGAACAGGCCGTCGCGTTCCGGCTTGAACGTACGGTAGTTGATCGTTTCCGGCTTCTTCACTTCGCCGTACGACCACGAACGGATCTTCTCGGGCGAGGCCAGGCCGATCTTGATCGCGTCGAACTGCTCTTCCTGCTGTACCTGCTTAAAGAGATCGAGCAATGCTTTCATTGCAACTCCTTGTTTCGCCAGCGGCCCGGAGTTGGTCCGGGACGATGGCATTCATTCTGTGGGAAATCCTGTTCGCTGGCGGGTACCGGCCGCGGCCGGCACCCTCACCTGCCCTGATCAGTAGCGATCGAGGTCGATGTCGATACCCAGCGAGCGGATTTCCTTCACCAGCACGTTGAACGATTCCGGCATGCCGGCATCGATCGAGTGCTCGCCCTTGACGATGTTCTCGTACACCTTGGTACGGCCGTTCACGTCATCGGACTTGACCGTCAGCATTTCCTGCAGCACGTACGACGCGCCGTAGGCTTCCAGTGCCCACACTTCCATCTCACCGAAACGCTGGCCACCGAACTGGGCCTTGCCGCCCAGCGGTTGCTGCGTCACCAGCGAGTACGGGCCGGTCGAACGTGCGTGCATCTTGTCGTCGACCAGGTGGTGCAGCTTCAGCATGTGCATCACACCCAGCGTGACCGGACGCTCGAACGCTTCGCCGGTGCGGCCGTCGAACAGCGTGACCTGCTGCTTGGAAGCCGTCAGGCCCTTTTCGCGGGCGACGTCGTCCGGGTAGGCCAGGTCCAGCATGCGGCGGATTTCGTCCTCGTGGGCACCGTCGAACACCGGGGTCGCAAACGGCACGCCCTTCTTCAGGTTGTTCGCCAGTTCCAGCACTTCGGCATCGGACAGGCTGTCCAGGTCTTCCGGCTTGCCGCTCTCGTTGTAGATCTGCGAGAGCAGCGTGCGCAGTTCCTGCGCCTTGGCTTGCGCCTTGAGCATGTCGCCGATGCGCTGGCCCAGGCCGCGCGCGGCCCAGCCCAGGTGGGTTTCCAGGATCTGGCCCACGTTCATCCGCGACGGCACGCCCAGCGGGTTCAGCACGATGTCGGCCGGGGTACCGTCCGCCATGTACGGCATGTCTTCGATCGGCACGATCTTCGACACCACACCCTTGTTACCGTGACGGCCGGCCATCTTGTCGCCCGGCTGCAGGCGGCGCTTGACGGCCAGGTAGACCTTGACCATCTTGATCACGCCCGGCGGCAGTTCGTCGCCCTGCGTCAGCTTCTTGCGCTTCTCTTCGAAGGCCAGGTCGAACTCGTGGCGCTTCTGCTCGATGGCTTCCTTGACGGCTTCCAGCTGGGCAGCCAGTTCCTCGTCGGCCGGACGGATGTCGAACCAGTGGTACTTGTCGATGTCCGCCAGGTACTCCTTGGTGATCTTGGCACCCTTGGCCAGCTTCTTCGGACCACCGTTGACGGTCTTGTCGACCAGCAGGCGCTCCAGACGCTGGAATGCGTCGCCTTCCACGATACGCAGCTGGTCGTTCAGGTCCAGGCGGTAGCGCTTCAGTTCGTCGTCGATAATCGACTGGGCACGCTTGTCGCGGGTCACGCCTTCGCGGGTGAAGACCTGGACGTCGATCACGATGCCGCTCATGCCCGACGGCACGCGCAGCGAGGTGTCCTTCACGTCCGACGCCTTCTCGCCGAAGATCGCGCGCAGCAGCTTCTCTTCCGGCGTCAGCTGGGTCTCGCCCTTGGGCGTGACCTTGCCCACCAGCACGTCGCCGGCTTCGACCTCGGCACCGATGTAGGTGATGCCCGACTCGTCCAGGCGCGCCAGCTGGGCTTCGGCCAGGTTCGAGATATCGCGCGTGATTTCTTCCGGTCCCAGCTTGGTGTCGCGGGCGACGACCGACAGTTCCTCGATGTGGATCGAGGTATAGCGGTCTTCGGCCACCACACGCTCCGAGATCAGGATCGAATCCTCGAAGTTGTAGCCGTTCCACGGCATGAACGCCACCAGCATGTTCTGGCCCAGCGCCAGTTCGCCCAGGTCGGTCGAGGCGCCGTCGGCGATGACGTCGCCGCGGGCCACGTGGTCGCCCACCTTGACCATCGGACGCTGGTTGATGTTGGTGTTCTGGTTCGAGCGCGTGTACTTGATCAGGTTGTAGATGTCCACGCCGACTTCACCGGCCACGGCTTCGTCGTCGTTCACGCGGATCACGATACGCATCGCGTCGACGTAGTCGACCACGCCGCCACGCATCGCCTGCACGGCGGTGCCCGAGTCGACCGCAACGGTGCGCTCGATGCCGGTGCCGACCAGCGGCTTGTCCGGACGCAGGCAAGGCACGGCCTGGCGCTGCATGTTCGCGCCCATCAGTGCACGGTTCGCGTCATCGTGTTCCAGGAACGGCACCAGCGAGGCAGCGGCCGACACGATCTGCGACGGCGCCACGTCGATGTACTGCACGCGATCCGGCGTCACCATACGGGTTTCACGCTCGGAGCCTTCACGCGCCGACACCAGTTCGTCGGTCAGGTTGCCGTCGGCATCGACCGTCGCATTGGCCTGCGCCACCACGTACTTGCCTTCCTCGATCGCCGACAGGTAGTCGACCTCGTCGGTCAGCTTGCTGTCGACCACCTTGCGGTACGGCGTTTCCAGGAAGCCGTATTCGTTCAGGCGGGCATACAGTGCCAGCGAGTTGATCAGGCCAATGTTCGGACCTTCCGGCGTTTCGATCGGGCACACGCGGCCATAGTGGGTCGGGTGCACGTCGCGGACTTCAAAGCCGGCGCGCTCGCGCGTCAGGCCGCCCGGGCCCAGTGCGGAGACGCGGCGCTTGTGCGTGATCTCCGACAGCGGGTTGGTCTGGTCCATGAACTGCGACAGCTGCGACGAACCGAAGAACTCGCGGATCGCCGACGAGATCGGCTTCGAGTTGATCAGGTCGTGCGGCATCAGGTTCTCGGTCTCGGCCTGGCCCAGACGTTCCTTGACGGCACGCTCCACGCGCGACAGGCCGGCGCGGAACTGGTTCTCGGCCAGTTCGCCGACGCAACGCACGCGACGGTTGCCCAGGTGATCGATGTCATCGACCTCGCCCTTGCCGTTGCGCAGGTTGACCAGGATCTTGATGGTCTCGAGGATGTCCTCGTCCTGCAGCACCATGGCGCCTTCGCCGCTGGGGCGGCCCAGGCGGCTGTTGACCTTCATGCGGCCCACGCGCGACAGGTCGTACGACTCTTCGCTGTAGAACAGGCGCTGGAACAGCGCTTCCACGGCTTCTTCGGTCGGCGGCTCGCCCGGACGCATCATGCGGTAGATCGCGATACGCGCAGCGGTCTGGTCGACGGTCTCGTCCACGCGCAGGGTCTGCGACATGTACGGGCCCTGGTCCAGATCGTTGGTGTACAGGGTCTGGATCTGCTTGACGCCGGCTTCGCGCAGGTTTTCCAGCAGCGCTTCGGTCAGCTCGTCATTGGCGTTGGCGATCACCTCGCCGGTGTCCGGGTCGATGATGTTCTTGGCCAGCACGCGGCCCAGCAGGTAGTCTTCCGGCACGCTGATCAGCTTGGTGCCGGCCGAGTCCAGGTCGCGGATGTGCTTGGCGTTGATCCGCTTGTCCTTCTCGACCACCACGCGGCCGTTCTTGTCGGCGATGTCGAAGCGCGCGACTTCACCGCGCAGGCGCTCGGGCACGAACTCCAGCTGTGCGCCTTCCGACTGCAGCGTGAAGTTGTCGAACACGAAGAAGTGCGCCAGGATCTGTTCCGGGGTCAGGCCGATCGACTTCAGCAGGATCGTCACCGGCATCTTGCGGCGGCGGTCGACGCGGAAGTACAGGATGTCCTTCGGATCGAATTCGAAGTCCAGCCACGAGCCGCGGTAGGGGATGATACGTGCCGAGAACAGCAGCTTGCCCGAGCTGTGGGTCTTGCCCTTGTCGTGCTCGAAGAACACGCCCGGCGAGCGGTGCAGCTGCGAGACGATGACACGCTCGGTGCCGTTGATGACGAACGAACCCGTGGAAGTCATGAGCGGAATCTCGCCCATGTAGACTTCCTGCTCCTTCACTTCCTTTACCTTGCCCGGGTTCTCGCGATCGTTGATGATCAGGCGAACCTTGGCGCGCAGCGCCGAATGGAACGTCAGGCCACGCTGCTGGCATTCCTTGACATCGAACGGCGGGTTGGACAGGTGATACGAGACGAACTCCATACGGGCGAGCCCGTTATGCGAGGAGATCGGGAAAATTGCGTTGAAAGCGGCCTGGAGGCCTTCGGTCTTGCGACGTGCGGGTGGCGTATCCGCTTGCAAGAACTGGGTGTAGGATTCAATCTGGGTGGCAAGCAGGAATGGAACCTGATGTACCGTCGCGCGCTTCGCAAAGCTTTTGCGAATGCGCTTCTTTTCGGTGAAGCTGTACGCCATGGGATCTCCGAATCATCGCAGGACTGGCTGGACCTGGCCGGACCTGAGGTGTTCAGCGACTGGGAGGGGATTTGGCGGTTGGCCGCTACCAACCTCTGGCTGACGGTGTCCGCACGCTGCGGGCGGTGTGGTCGTCGCTTCAGCGCAACGCCTGTACTCGCCCGGGGGACACCCGACCAAACTTGTCTTCTGCAGTCGGTTCAGAAGACAAACATCAGCAGCAACCACTTAGTGTGCCACTGATGTTTGGCCTCTGCTGAATCGCCGGCAAATCGATCTTCGCCGCGAATCGCAAACATCACTTTTACTGCGTTAGTCACGCATTAGCGCTGTGTCGAGTGGTGACTAAAACACAATCGCACAAGCGCAAAAAGGCTGGCGCCGGGAATTTCCCTTTGCCAGCCCCCTTCGCGTGCCGCGAGGCACGCGAGTACAGCATTACTTGACGTCGACCTTGGCGCCGGCGTCTTCCAGCTTCTTCTTGGCTTCGGCAGCAGCAGCCTTGTCCACGCCTTCCTTGACGGGCTTCGGTGCGCCATCGACCAGGTCCTTGGCTTCCTTCAGGCCCAGGCCGGTGATTTCGCGAACAGCCTTAATCACGCCAACCTTGTTGGCGCCGACTTCGGCCAGGATCACGTTGAACTCGGTCTGCTCTTCGGCAGCAGCAGCACCGGCAGCGCCCGGAGCAGCAGCCACGGCCATGGCAGCGGCCGACACGCCAAACTTCTCTTCGAACGCCTTGACCAGGTCGTTCAGTTCCATCACGGACATCGCGCCAACGGCTTCCAGGATGTCGTCTTTGGTGATTGCCATTTGAAATACTCCTACTAGATTTGATTCGGTATCGGTAATGCGATCTTGCGATGCGCGGCCTGGATTGCCTTAGGCGCTGGCAGCTTCCGCTTCCGCGGGAGCACCTTCTGCCTTCTTGGCGGCCAGAGCAGCCAGCAGACGGGCGAAGCCCGACACCGGTGCCTGCATCACGCCCAGCAGCTGAGCAATCAGTTCGTCGCGGCTCGGGATCGAGGCCAGCGCCTTCACGGCGGCAGCGTCGAGAACCTTGCCGTCATACGACCCGGCGCGCAGGACCAGCTTGTCGTTGGTCTTGGCGAAGTCGTTCAGAACCTTGGCCGAGGCCACTGCATCTTCGGAAATACCGTAGATCAGCGGACCGGTCATCTGCTCTGCGAGGCCTGCAAACGGCGTACCTTCGACGGCACGGCGGGCCAGCGTGTTCTTCAGAACGCGCAGGTACACGCCTTGCTGGCGAGCGGTAGCACGCAGCTTGGTCAGATCGCCAACCGCAATGCCGCGATATTCGGCGACGACGATGGTCTGGGCCTTGGCGACTTGCGCCGAGACCTCAGCAACGACGGCCTTCTTATCTTCAATATTGAGTGGCACGGTTAAGCTCCAAAATGACGCTGGGTCTCCGGCATACCGGAGCCTTCACGTCAGCACAAACGAACGGCGTCCGATTGGCCCGAATCATCCGGGTCGAGGCCCGGCTTCATCAATCCCTTCGGGTGCGCCATCTGCGCTGGCTGGCCGGAAAACGTCGCACAGGCGTAGCGCCTGCGCTCTGCACCGACCGATTAAGCCCTTTCCGCCCTGCTGCCGCGGACAAGAACACCAGCGGTCTTTGATAACCAGCGGTACGGCCGATGCTTGCGCATCGAACACGGCACCACTGCCCAAAGCCTTGCTCCTTTCCTTGCGGTCCGGAGACGACCCTCGCCATTGGCCAGGGTCTTCAATTCTTGCTTGCCGACCGGTGTTATCGGGTTCCGGTCAGCAATGTGCCGTCAGCTCAGGCTGCCAGCGTAGCTTGGTCGACACGCACGCCAACGCCCATGGTCGACGAAACCGCGACCTTGCGCAGGTACACCCCCTTGCTGGTGGCCGGCTTCGCCTTGACTAGCGCGTCCAGCAGCGCCGCCAGGTTGCTCTTCAGCGCGGCGTCTTCGAACGAACGGCGGCCGATGGTGGCGTGGATGATACCGGCCTTGTCGACACGGAACTGGACCTGACCGGCCTTGGCGTTCTTCACGGCCTGGGCCACGTCGGGGGTCACGGTACCGACCTTCGGGTTCGGCATCAGGCCGCGCGGGCCCAGGATCTGGCCCAGCGTACCGACGATACGCATCGTGTCCGGCGAGGCGATCACGACGTCGAAGTTCAGGTTGCCGGCCTTGACTTGCTCAGCCAGGTCTTCCATGCCGACGATGTCGGCACCGGCGGCCTTGGCGGCCTCGGCCTTGTCGCCCTGGGCGAACACGGCCACGCGCACCGACTTGCCGGTACCGGCAGGCAGCACCACGGAACCACGCACGACCTGGTCCGACTTCTTGGCGTCGATGCCCAGTTGCACGGCCACGTCGATCGACTCGTCGAACTTCGCCGAGGCGCAGCCCTTCACCAGGCCCAGGGCCTCGTCGATCGGGTAGAACTTGGTACGCTCGATCTTCGCCTTGTTGGCGGCGACGCGCTTGGAAACCTTAGCCATTTACAGACCCTCCACGGTGATGCCCATCGAACGAGCCGAACCGGCGATGGTACGCACGGCGGCGTCCAGGTCGGCGGCGGTCAGGTCAGCGTTCTTGGCCTTGGCGATTTCTTCAGCCTGGGCGCGGGTGATCTTGCCAACCTTGTCGGTGTGGGGCTTCGGCGAACCCTTGGTGATGCCGGCTGCCTTCTTGATCAGCACGGTCGCCGGCGGCGACTTCATCACGAAGGTGAAGCTCTTGTCGGCGAAGGCGGTAATCACCACCGGCACCGGCAGACCGGGTTCCATACCCTGGGTCTGGGCGTTGAACGCCTTGCAGAACTCCATGATGTTCAGACCACGCTGACCCAGTGCGGGACCAACGGGCGGGGAGGGATTTGCCTTACCAGCCGGAATCTGCAGCTTGATAAAGCCAATGATCTTCTTGGCCATCTCTACTCCAATCCGGACCGCTCCACGAAGGGGTTGCGATCCTGTTGAGTCGTAACGCGCTGTCGCCGCACCGGTGGCACGGCCTCACGCTCCTCTTTGGCAGCGCCCTGGAGCGCTGCCGCTGCCCGTTGCCGACCTTGCGGCCGACAACCGGCAAATTCCTTAAACCTTCTCGACCTGGCCGAACTCGAGCTCGACCGGCGTGGCGCGCCCGAAGATGGTGACCGAGACACGCAAGCGCGATTTCTCGTAGTTCACTTCTTCGACGTTGCCGTTGAAATCGGTGAACGGGCCGTCCTTGACGCGCACCATTTCACCCACTTCGAACAGCGTCTTGGGACGCGGCTTCTCGACCCCTTCCTGCATCTGGGTCATGATCTTGTCGACCTCGCGCTGCGAAATCGGGCTCGGGCGATTGCGGGCACCGCCCACGAAACCGGTAACCTTGCTGGTGTTCTTCACCAGGTGCCAGGTCTCGTCGGTCATTTCCATTTCCACCAGCACGTAGCCGGGGAAGAAACGACGCTCGGTGACCGACTTGTGGCCGCCCTTGATTTCCACGACTTCTTCGGACGGCACCAGGATGCGGCCAAACTTGTCCTGCATCTCGGCGCGCTCGATGCGCTCCTGCAGCGCGCGTTGCACGCTCTTCTCCATCCCGGAGTAGGCATGCACGACATACCAGCGCTTCTTCGACGAAGGCGATTCCGGCGCGGTGGTTTCCTGCTGAGCGTTATCCGTCATGTGCTACCTCTTATTTCCAGCCCAGTACGAGCGAAAACACGATCCACTCGATGAGCTTGTCCGCCGACCACAGGAACAGTGCCATGATGACGACAAAGACGAAGACCAGTCCCGTCATCTGCCCGGATTCCTTGCGCGTCGGCCAGACGACTTTGCGAACTTCCCGATACGACTCTTTGGCGAACCCAATGAAGTCCTTGCCCGGTGCAGACACCAGTGCAACGACGACGCCCAGTGCAATACCGCCGAACAGCGCAGCGCCACGTACATAAGACGGTTGCTGTGCGAGTGCATAGAAACCGATGACGCCGGCAACCACCAGCAGCACCGCGACGCCGAGCATCCACTTGCCGCTGCTGGCATTCACGGTTTCAACATTGGGATTGGCCATGTTTCGCAAACGAGACTAAGCCGCGTCACGATTGCTCCTCGCGACGCGGCTGATTGATTTGGCAGGGGCAGAGGGAATCGAACCCCCAACCTTCGGTTTTGGAGACCGACGCTCTGCCAGTTGAGCTATACCCCTAAAACAACTTCGGGGTCGACGCTTGCGCCAACCCCTCTGGCAACGAATGCGGCCGGTTGGTGCCGCATTCGCTATCGAACAGCTTAGTCGAGGATCTTTGCCACGACGCCGGCGCCGACGGTACGGCCACCTTCGCGGATGGCGAAGCGCAGGCCTTCTTCCATGGCGATCGGGGCGATCAGCTTGACGGTGATCGACACGTTGTCACCCGGCATGACCATTTCCTTGTCCGCCGGCAGCTCGATCGAGCCGGTCACGTCGGTGGTACGGAAGTAGAACTGCGGGCGATAGTTGTTGAAGAACGGGGTGTGACGGCCGCCTTCGTCCTTCGACAGGATGTACACCTCGCCGGTGAAGTGGGTGTGCGGCTTGATCGAACCCGGCTTGCACAGCACCTGGCCGCGCTCGACGTCTTCACGCTTGGTGCCGCGCAGCAGCAGACCGACGTTGTCGCCAGCCTGGCCCTGGTCCAGCAGCTTGCGGAACATTTCCACGCCGGTGCAGGTGGTCTTCACGGTCGGCTTGATATACCGACGATTTCGATTTCTTCGCCGACCTTGATGATGCCGCGCTCGATACGGCCGGTCACCACGGTGCCGCGACCCGAGATCGAGAACACGTCTTCCACCGGCATCAGGAAGGTACCGTCAACGGCACGCTCCGGCGTCGGGATGTAGTTGTCCAGCGCGTCGGCCAGGTTCATGATGGCCACTTCGCCCAGCTCGCCCTTGTCGCCTTCCAGCGCCAGCTTGGCCGAACCCTTGATGATCGGGGTGTCGTCGCCGGGGAACTCGTACTTCGACAGCAGCTCGCGCACTTCCATCTCGACCAGCTCGAGCAGTTCGGCGTCGTCCACCATGTCGCACTTGTTCAGGAACACGATGATGTACGGCACGCCAACCTGGCGGGCCAGCAGGATGTGCTCGCGGGTCTGCGGCATCGGGCCGTCAGCGGCCGAGCACACCAGGATCGCGCCGTCCATCTGGGCGGCACCGGTGATCATGTTCTTGACGTAGTCGGCGTGGCCCGGGCAGTCAACGTGCGCGTAGTGGCGGTTGGCCGTCTCGTATTCGACGTGGGCGGTATTGATGGTAATACCGCGGGCCTTCTCTTCCGGCGCTGCGTCGATTTCGTCGTACTTCTTGGCCGCACCACCGAACTTCGCTGCCAGCACCGTGGCGATCGCTGCGGTCAGCGTGGTCTTGCCATGGTCAACGTGACCAATCGTACCAACGTTCACGTGCGGCTTGGTCCGCTCGAACTTTTCCTTTGCCATTTCGCGACTCCTGTCTCGGTAGCGATATTGCCAGTGCGTGGTATTTGGTGCCCATGGGCAGGATCGAACTGCCGACCTCTCCCTTACCAAGGGAGTGCTCTACCACTGAGCCACATGGGCGAAACTAGACGTACTACTTTATGACAGCAACCGCGCGACTGGAGCGGGTGAAGGGAATCGAACCCTCGTCGTAAGCTTGGAAGGCTTCTGCTCTACCATTGAGCTACACCCGCCTGGGTCTTTCCTGCTTCTTCACCGGCGTTGCCGGCTGCTGTCTTGCATTCTGGTGGAGAGGGCTGGATTCGAACCAGCGTAGGCGTAAGCCAACAGATTTACAGTCTGCCCCCTTTAGCCACTCGGGCACCTCTCCGCAGAGAACTATCGATTATGGGCTTCCTCGCCGCTCCTGTCAAGCACTTTCCGTTGCGGATGCTGTGCTGCCAGGGAATCGGGAGGGCGTTCCGGCGTGGCGTCTGGCGCTGCCTGACCGCTCCCACAAGCGCAGTTTAGATTTCTGCGTTCTCACCCTATAGGGCTTTCAGGACGGCTCCTGGCGGCTTTGAAACGGCCTGGCGGAGCTTTACCCGGCGTCGTCTCGAATGGACGACGGAAAAGCAAAAACCCCTCGCAGCACACGCTGTCGAGGGGTTTTGCACAATAAGAGCCTGGCGATGACCTACTTTCACACGGGAATCCGCACTATCATCGGCGCGGAGCTGTTTCACGGTCCTGTTCGGGATGGGAAGGGGTGGTTCCAGCTCGCTATGGTCACCAGGCATGAGGGGTGGTGGCGCTGTCTGTGGACAGCGTCACGAATCGGGATGTAGTGTTGGTTGTGCGTGTATCGGGGCACAAGGCGATCGCTCTACCCGTGTGAAACACACTGGTTATAGGATCAAGCCTTACGGGCAATTAGTACTGGTTAGCTTAACGCATTACTGCGCTTCCACACCCAGCCTATCAACGTCCTGGTCTCGAACGACCCTTCAAGGAGGTCAAGCCTCCAGGGAATCCTCATCTTCAGGCGAGTTTCCCGCTTAGATGCTTTCAGCGGTTATCTCTTCCGTACATAGCTACCCTGCGATGCCTCTGGCGAGACAACAGGTACACCAGCGGTACGTCCACTCCGGTCCTCTCGTACTAGGAGCAGCCCCCGTCAAGATTCCAACGCCCACGGCAGATAGGGACCAAACTGTCTCACGACGTTTTAAACCCAGCTCACGTACCTCTTTAAATGGCGAACAGCCATACCCTTGGGACCGGCTACAGCCCCAGGATGAGATGAGCCGACATCGAGGTGCCAAACACCGCCGTCGATATGAACTCTTGGGCGGTATCAGCCTGTTATCCCCAGAGTACCTTTTATCCGTTGAGCGATGGCCCTTCCATTCAGAACCACCGGATCACTATGTCCTGCTTTCGCACCTGCTCGACTTGTCGGTCTCGCAGTTAAGCACGCTTTTGCCATTGCACTTTAGGTACGATGTCCGACCGTACCAAGCGTACCTTCGAACTCCTCCGTTACACTTTGGGAGGAGACCGCCCCAGTCAAACTGCCTACCATGCACTGTCCCCGACCCGGATTCACGGGCCAAGGTTAGAACCTCAAACAAACCAGGGTGGTATTTCAAGGACGGCTCCACGTGAACTGGCGTCCACGCTTCAAAGCCTCCCACCTATCCTACACAGATCGGTTCAAAGTCCAATGCAAAGCTACAGTAAAGGTTCATGGGGTCTTTCCGTCTAGCCGCGGGGAGATTGCATCATCACAAACACTTCAACTTCGCTGAGTCTCGGGAGGAGACAGTGTGGCCATCGTTACGCCATTCGTGCAGGTCGGAACTTACCCGACAAGGAATTTCGCTACCTTAGGACCGTTATAGTTACGGCCGCCGTTTACCGGACTTCAATCAAGAGCTTGCACCCCATCATTTAATCTTCCGGCACCGGGCAGGCGTCACACCCTATACGTCCACTTTCGTGTTTGCAGAGTGCTGTGTTTTTATTAAACAGTCGCAGCCACCATTTTATTGCAACCCCTTCACCCTTCTGGCGCAGGCCAGTCAAGCTACCAGGGCGTACCTTATCCCGAAGTTACGGTACCAATTTGCCGAGTTCCTTCTCCCGAGTTCTCTCAAGCGCCTTAGAATACTCATCTCGCCCACCTGTGTCGGTTTGCGGTACGGTCTCGTATGACTGAAGCTTAGAGGCTTTTCTTGGAACCACTTCCAATTGCTTCGCAGCACTAGGCCGCTCGCCCCATAGCCTTGAATTACGCGCCCGGATTTGCCTAAGCGCCTTCTCCACTACAGGGACCGGGACTTCCAACACCCGGACAACCTTCCGCGATCCGTCCCCCCATCGCATCATACGACGGTGCAGGAATATTAACCTGCTTCCCATCAGCTACGCATCTCTGCCTCGCCTTAGGGGCCGACTCACCCTACGCCGATGAACGTTGCGTAGGAAACCTTGGGCTTACGGCGAGGGGGCCTTTCACCCCCTTTATCGCTACTCATGTCAGCATTCGCACTTCTGATACCTCCAGCATCCTTTACAAGACACCTTCACAGGCTTACAGAACGCTCTCCTACCACGCACTTGCGTGCGTCCGCAGCTTCGGTATATAGCTTAGCCCCGTTACATCTTCCGCGCAGGACGACTCGATCAGTGAGCTATTACGCTTTCTTTAAAGGGTGGCTGCTTCTAAGCCAACCTCCTGACTGTTTTAGCCTTCCCACTTCGTTTCCCACTTAGCTATATTTGGGGACCTTAGCTGGCGGTCTGGGTTGTTTCCCTCTTGACACCGGACGTTAGCACCCGATGTCTGTCTCCCGTGATTGCACTCTTCGGTATTCGGAGTTTGCTATGGCGGGGTAATCAGCAATAGACCCCCCAACCATGACAGTGCTCTACCCCCGAAGGTGAGACACGAGGCACTACCTAAATAGTTTTCGGAGAGAACCAGCTATTTCCAGATTTGTTTAGCCTTTCACCCCTATCCACAGCTCATCCCCTAACTTTTCAACGTTAGTGGGTTCGGTCCTCCAGTACGTGTTACCGCACCTTCAACCTGGCCATGGATAGATCATCTGGTTTCGGGTCTACACCCAGCGACTCAACGCCCTGTTCGGACTCGCTTTCGCTACGCCTTCCCTAACCGGTTAAGCTTGCCACTGAATGTAAGTCGCTGACCCATTATACAAAAGGTACGCCGTCACCCCCGAAAGGGCTCCGACTGTTTGTATGCATGCGGTTTCAGGATCTATTTCACTCCCCTCCCGGGGTTCTTTTCGCCTTTCCCTCACGGTACTGGTTCACTATCGGTCGATCACGAGTATTTAGCCTTGGAGGATGGTCCCCCCATCTTCAGACAGGATTTCACGTGTCCCGCCCTACTTGTCGTACACCTAGTTCCACAATCGTGTTTTCGCATACAGGGCTATCACCTGCTATGGCCGGGCTTTCCATCCCGTTCTGCTAACACCACTGCTAAAGAGTACAAGGCTCTTCCCATTTCGTTCGCCACTACTTTGGGAATCTCGGTTGATTTCTGTTCCTGCAGCTACTTAGATGTTTCAGTTCGCCGCGTTCGCTTCCCACACCTATGAATTCAGTGTGGGATGACCCATTCGGGCCGGGTTTCCCCATTCGGACATCTCCGGATCAAAGCTCGTTTGCCAGCTCCCCGAAGCTTTTCGCAGGCTACCGCGTCCTTCATCGCCTGTGATCGCCAAGGCATCCACCACATGCACTTGTTCGCTTGACCCTATAACGAGTGTGTCTCGATCGCTCGAAACAGTCGCTACAGGTTGAGTTCTCGCATTTGTGCCGTATTCCAAGTCATCTTTCGATCACTTTAAAATACATTTGGTTGATACAATCACAACCCGGTATCGCGTTTGTACTGCAGTGTCTCATCAACGCTCGCGACACCTTTACTACATCCCATATTGTTAAAGAACAGCCGATCTTGCGATCGCTTGGCAATGCCAAATGCAAACGCTCAAGTCTTAAGCGCTTGCATTTGGCGGCCAACCAAAGTTACCAGGTAGTGGTGGAGGATGACGGGATCGAACCGACGACCCCCTGCTTGCAAAGCAGGTGCTCTCCCAGCTGAGCTAATCCCCCCTCGGATAACTTGGTGGGTCTGGTAGGACTTGAACCTACGACCCCCGCCTTATCAAGACGGTGCTCTAACCACCTGAGCTACAGACCCTTGGCTGTAACAGCAAACAAACCGATAAGTGTGAACGCTAGGCTTGAGACACAAGCCTCTGGAAAGGAGGTGATCCAGCCGCACCTTCCGATACGGCTACCTTGTTACGACTTCACCCCAGTCATGAACCCTGCCGTGGTAATCGCCCTCCTTGCGGTTAGGCTAACTACTTCTGGCAAAACCCACTCCCATGGTGTGACGGGCGGTGTGTACAAGACCCGGGAACGTATTCACCGCGGCATGCTGATCCGCGATTACTAGCGATTCCAGCTTCACGTAGTCGAGTTGCAGACTACGATCCGGACTACGATGCGTTTTCTGGGATTAGCTCCCCCTCGCGGGTTGGCAACCCTCTGTACGCACCATTGTATGACGTGTGAAGCCCTACCCATAAGGGCCATGAGGACTTGACGTCATCCCCACCTTCCTCCGGTTTGTCACCGGCAGTCTCTCTAGAGTGCCCTTTCGTAGCAACTAGAGACAAGGGTTGCGCTCGTTGCGGGACTTAACCCAACATCTCACGACACGAGCTGACGACAGCCATGCAGCACCTGTGTCCACTTTCCCTTTCGGGCACCTAATGCATCTCTGCTTCGTTAGTGGCATGTCAAGGGTAGGTAAGGTTTTTCGCGTTGCATCGAATTAATCCACATCATCCACCGCTTGTGCGGGTCCCCGTCAATTCCTTTGAGTTTTAATCTTGCGACCGTACTCCCCAGGCGGTCAACTTCACGCGTTAGCTACGTTACTGAAGAAATGAATCCCCAACAACTAGTTGACATCGTTTAGGGCGTGGACTACCAGGGTATCTAATCCTGTTTGCTCCCCACGCTTTCGTGCATGAGCGTCAGTGACGTCCCAGGGGGCTGCCTTCGCCATCGGTATTCCTCCACATCTCTACGCATTTCACTGCTACACGTGGAATTCTACCCCCCTCTGACATACTCTAGCCTGACAGTCACAAGCGCCATTCCCAAGTTGAGCTCGGGGATTTCACGCCTGTCTTATCAAACCGCCTGCGCACGCTTTACGCCCAGTAATTCCGATTAACGCTCGCACCCTACGTATTACCGCGGCTGCTGGCACGTAGTTAGCCGGTGCTTATTCTTCCGGTACCGTCATCGACCCAGGGTATTAGCCCAGGCCATTTCTTTCCGGACAAAAGTGCTTTACAACCCGAAGGCCTTCTTCACACACGCGGCATTGCTGGATCAGGGTTGCCCCCATTGTCCAAAATTCCCCACTGCTGCCTCCCGTAGGAGTCTGGGCCGTGTCTCAGTCCCAGTGTGGCTGATCGTCCTCTCAGACCAGCTACTGATCGTCGCCTTGGTAGGCCTTTACCCCACCAACTAGCTAATCAGACATCGGCCGCTCCTATCGCGCGAGGCCTTGCGGTCCCCCGCTTTCACCCTCAGGTCGTATGCGGTATTAGCTAATCTTTCGACTAGTTATCCCCCACGACAGGGCACGTTCCGATGTATTACTCACCCGTTCGCCACTCGCCGCCAGGCCGAAGCCCGCGCTGCCGTTCGACTTGCATGTGTAAGGCATGCCGCCAGCGTTCAATCTGAGCCAGGATCAAACTCTTCAGTTCAATCTCTGTATGGGTCCGAAGACCCTCGCTCTTTCGAGCGGTCGCTCACTCTCAGAAAACTGACTGACCAGATCCGAAGATCCAGTCACGTTTTGCTGTGCGAGCACTGTATAACTTGAAGCAGCACTGTCCGGAGACAGCGGCGTCCGCTACCCAGCGCCCACACTTATCGGTTGTTTGTTTGTTAAAGAACTTCGCCGCCCGGCTTTGCCGTTCAGCGCGCTGCGTTGTCTGCAGCAGAGAAACGAGATTATGCAGAGCTTTCTTCGTTTCGTCAACCGTTTGCAGCAATCTTTTTTGCTGCCGTCAGCGCTGCAAACCTTGCTGCGCCAACCTTCCGGCCAACCCCGCAACCCTTGCTGTGCCTGCCTTGCAGGGACCGCGTTGTGTTGCGAGGGGGCGAATAGTAAGCGAGCGCGGCGGGGTTGGCAAGCGATTCCACGAAATAATTCGGTGACGCGGAAAGTCCCTCCCTATGAACACTGCAAGGAGCACCAGTTTGTCAGCCGCAGCCCCATGATTCATGATCTGGGGCTGGAGCGAACCAGGCACACCGTCGCGCAACCCTGCATGGCTGCCAGAGCCGAACCGGGATCCTCATGACCATCAGAATCGTAAGACTGGGTACACCACGCGCGGCCGACGAGGGCCTCCGCGTCGGGACCGTGCGCCGGCCGCCGCGGGGCGTGCCCAAATCGGAGTTTGCGAGCCGCGATTACTATGATGTCTGGTATCCGGCGCTTTCGCCGTCACCCGAACTGGTCGCGCAGGCGCTGCATGCGACCGACGACAAGCAATGGCGCGCCTTCGTGCGGCATTTCCGCAAGGAAATGGCCGAGCCGGACGCCAGCCGCACGCTGGACCTGCTGGCGGCGCTGTCGCACCAGACCAATTTCTCGGTGGGCTGCTATTGCGAGGACGAGGCGCGTTGCCACCGCTCCGTCCTGCGCGAGTTGCTCGCCGAGCGCGGGGCCGTGATCGACTGAGTTGCGCGACGTGCCGGGATCTTCCCGGCTTTGTTTTCACGCTTTTCCGATTTCCCCTTTCCCTTTTCCCTTTCCCCGCCCCCCATTTTCCGATGGCGCTGAACGTAGTCTGGCTCGGCTTTTTCCTGATTTCCTTCTCCGCCGCCTGTATCCGCGTGGCCCAGGGCGACCTCGCCGTGTTCCCGGCGATGCTGAGCAGCCTGTTCGACAGCGCCCGCACCGCCTTCGAGATCGCGCTCGGGCTGGCCGGGGTCATGAGCCTGTGGCTGGGCATCATGCGGATCGGCGAGCGCGCCGGCGTTGTCGACGCCTTTGCCCGGCTGGTGAACCCGCTGCTGCGGCACTTCTTTCCCGGGGTGCCCCAGGGTCACCCGGCACAAGGCGCGATGATGATGAACGTGTCGGCCAACCTGCTCGGGCTAGACAACGCCGCCACGCCGCTGGGCCTGAACGCCATGCGCGAGCTGCAGACGCTGAACCGGCGCCCGGACGTCGCCACCGACGCGCAGATCATGTTCATCGTGCTGAACTCTGCCGGGCTGACGCTGATCCCAACTTCGGTCATCGCCATCCGCCAGGCCATCGCGGTCAAGCAGGGCCTGGTCGGCTTCAACGCCGCCGACATCTTTTTGCCGACGTTGCTTGCCACAGGCGGCGCCTGCCTGGCCGGATTGCTCGCGGTGGCATGGGTGCAGCGGATCAACCTGCTGCGGCCCGCGGTGCTGGTGACGTTCGGACTGGTGCTCGCGTTGCTTGGGGCAATGTTCGCGTGGCTGCAGCATGCGCCGCCCGAGCAGGTCGGCACCGTGACGGCGCTGGCTGGCGCCGGCTTCATCCTGTCCTTGATCACCCTTTTCCTGATTTGCGGGGCGCTACGCCGGGTCAACGTCTATGAGGCGTTTATCGACGGCGCCAAGGAAGGCTTCGGCGTCGCGGTGCAGATCATTCCCTATCTGGTCGCGATCCTGATCGCCATTGGGCTGTTCCGCGCCGCGGGCTGCATGGACGTGCTGATGGGCTGGCTCATGCAGGGCTTTGCGATGCTGGGCGTCAACACCGACTTTGTCCCGGCGCTACCGGTCGGCCTGATGAAGATCCTGTCCGGTGCGGGTGCGCGTGGGTTAATGGTCGACGTGATGACGACCTACGGCGTCGATTCGTTCCAGGGGCGCCTGGCGGCGATTATCCAGGGGTCGACCGAAACCACCTTCTATGTGCTGGCGGTTTATTTCGGCAGTATCAATGTGCGCAATACGCGCCACGCGCTTGGCTGCGCGCTGGTGGCGGACGTTGCCGGAATTTTTTGTGCGGTGGGCGCTGCATATCTTTTCCGCTGACCCGCCCCAGGATTGGCGGTTTGTTGCATCGTCACAACAGTAATGTGCTCATCGTCGTACATTGACACATTGCACTTGGTGCGTCGCAACAAAGCATGTATAGTGAAGTCTGTCTCCTCCACCACCTCGGTGGATTCCAACCCACGCACAACCTGCGTGGGTTTTTTTTCGCCTGTATGCGGCCACTGCCGTGACTGATTTCCGCATCGCAGCAACAGGGCCCAAAGGCGAAGACATGGCAGTTCAGCGGAACATTGGCGACGAGGGAAACATGGTATGGACGGCCCCGCTCGGCCCGAGGCTTTACGGAATGCGGCCTTGGCCTATATTGATTGGATACGTCCGCCGCCAGCACGAGGCACGCCATGCCAGACATCACGTTCCCTCGCAGCCTCCCCACCTACTGTGCAGCCAGCCTGACGCTGTCCTGCCCCGCGACGGTCAACGGCAGTCCCACCTTGTATTCCGTCACAGCCGAAGCGCTCGAAGCCCATTTCGGCGCGCGCTCGCCGCGCGAGGAAGATCTGGTGGCTGCCTTCACCAATAACCGCCAGCGCATCGAACGCCTGGCCGAAAGCCTGTTCGAGCTGACCGAGGCGCGCGAAATCGTCCTGCGCAGCGGCCACTTCCGCTTTGCGGGCTAATAGCAGCGGACGGGTGGCGCTTCAATCGGCTTTCGCTTCGCCGCGCACCAGCAGCACCGGCACGTTGGACTGGCGGATTACCGCCTCGGCCACGCTGCCGAGCACCAGCCGGCGCACGCCGCGCCGGCCATGCGTGCCGATCACCAGCAGGTCTGCTCCCCACTGGCGGGCGGCCTCATTGATGGAAGCACCGATGTCCCCAGGCACCGCAGCCGCGGTCACGAGCTGGGTTTCGTGCGTGACGCCAGCCCCAGCCAGGCGCTTTGCGGCGTCCTGCAGGGCGCGCTGCCCGCTTTCCTCGAACGCCTTCTGCAACTGGCTTGGATCGTAGTAGCCGGCGTCGAACATCGGCGTGCCGGTATCGACCACATAGAGCGCCAGCACGGTGGCGCCGCCGGGGGATGCCACGCGAATGGCTTCGTCAACCGCAAGGTCTGACGTGCTGCTGCCGTCCACCGCCACCACGATCTTGCTGTATGCCGCGCTTGTCATGAGCGTACCTCCATTGATGGAAGAGAGATGCGGCACGGTGGCCGCCTGTCTTGGATAGTACACATCGGGCGAAGCCGGCGTCATGCGCCGACGCAAACCCACCGGCGGGCGTGCCCGCTTTAATTGACCGACCGGTCGGCTTATATATAATAGGGCCAGCCGCGCCGGACCGAATTGGCGCGGCGCCCCGCCAGAGGAGACGCTATGTACACGCAGAGTCTTGACCTGCCCGGCCAGCACGCCGATGCAGCGCAGGCCAGCGCGCCCCCCGATGAAGCCGCCCGCCAGGCCGCGTTCGATGCCTGCATGGCCGCCGACGGCAAGATCGAGCCGCAGGACTGGATGCCGCAGGCTTACCGCAAGACACTGGTGCGGCAGATCTCGCAGCACGCGCACTCCGAGATCGTCGGCATGCTGCCGGAGGGCAACTGGATCAGCCGGGCGCCGTCGCTCAAGCGCAAAGCGATCCTGCTGGCCAAGGTCCAGGATGAAGGCGGCCACGGCCTCTATCTGTATTCGGCGGCCGAGACCCTCGATGCCTCGCGCGACGACCTGGTCGATGCGCTGCACAGCGGCAAGGCCAAGTATTCGTCGATCTTCAATTACCCGACGCTGACCTGGGCCGACGTCGGGGTGATCGGCTGGCTGGTCGACGGCGCGGCGATCATGAACCAGATCCCGTTGTGCCGCTGTTCGTACGGGCCGTATGCGCGCGCCATGATCCGCATCTGCAAGGAAGAGTCGTTCCACCAACGCCAGGGCTTCGACGCGCTGCTGGCCATGATGCGCGGCACCGACGCGCAGCGCGAGATGGTGCAGGACGCGGTCAACCGCTGGTGGTTCCCCGTGCTGATGATGTTCGGCCCGCCCGATGCGGCCTCGACCAACAGCGCCCAGACCATGGCCTGGGGCATCAAGCGCATCTCCAACGACGACCTGCGCCAGAAGTTTGTCGATGCCACCGTAGAACAGGCGCGCGTACTCGGCGTGACCCTGCCGGACCCGGGCCTGCAATGGAATGCCGAACGCGGCCATTACGACTACAGCCCGCTGGACTGGGATGAATTCTGGCGGGTGATCAACGGCGACGGCCCGTGCAACAAGGAACGGCTGGCCACCCGCGTGAAGGCGCACGAGGACGGCGCCTGGGTGCGCGAAGCCGCGCTGGCGCACGCCGCCAAGCTGGCCGAACGCGAATCCGGCGCCGGTCGCGCTGCCGCCTGACCCCTGACATCGCCGAGGAGACCACGATGCAACGCAAGGAATGGCCGCTGTGGGAAGTGTTCGTGCGCAGCAAGCAAGGCCTGGAACACAAGCATTGCGGCAGCCTGCACGCGGCCGACGCGCAGCAGGCGCTGCACATGGCGCGCGACGTCTATACGCGGCGCCAGGAAGGCGTGTCGATCTGGGTGGTGCCGTCCGCGGCCATCACCGCCAGCGTGCCCGAGGAAAAGCCGGAGCTGTTCGACCCGATGGCGGACAAGATCTACCGGCACCCGACGTTCTACCAGCTGCCCGACGAAGTCAACCACATGTAAGGCCCGCACGATGACCGCGTCCCCACAGCCTGCCGTGCCTGCGTCGCTCGACCACCTGCCGCCGGCGCGCACCGCCGCGCTGCGCTACGTGCTGCGCCTGGCCGACAACGCCCTGATCCTCGGCCAGCGCAATGCCGAATGGTGCGGCCATGGGCCGGTGCTGGAAGAAGACATCGCGCTGGCCAATATCAGCCTCGACCTGATCGGCCAGGCGCGGCTGCTGTATGGCCACGCCGGCGAACTCGAGGGCGAGCTGACTGGCCTGCCCCGCCATGAGGATGACTACGCCTACTGGCGCGCGGAACGCGAGTTCCGCAACTGGACGCTGCTGGAACTGCCGCATCGCGGCCCGCTGGCGGGCAACGCCGCCGCCGAACGCGACTACGGCGTCACCATCGTGCGCAACTTCCTGTACAGCGCGCTGATGGTCGAACTCTGGCAGGCCTTGCAGGCCAGCCGGGACGAACAGCTGTCCGCGATCGCCGCCAAGGCGATCAAGGAGGCGCGCTATCACCTGCACCACGCTGCCGGCTGGGTGGTACGGCTGGGCGACGGTACCGAGGCCTCGCACATGCGCATGCAGCGCGCGCTGGAACACCTGTTGCCGTACATGAACGAGTGTTTTGCGGAGGACGCGGTCGAAAGCGAGGCCGCCGCACAGGGCATCGGCGTGGTCACCGCCACGCTGCGCCCGGCCTGGGACGCCACCGTCGCCGAGACGCTGCATGCGGCCACGCTCGCATTGCCGCCAGCCACCGGCTTTGTCTCGGCCGGCAAGCACGGCGTGCATTCAGAACACATGAGCTACCTGCTGGGCGAGATGCAGGGGCTGGCGCGGGCCCATCCGGACGCGCAATGGTAAGCACACTGGTGAGCGCAAGCTTCAACGCAAAGGCTCGATCCACATGAACGTCACCGCCCTTCCCTCCCATCACGGGGACAACGCAGGCGCCACCGACGCGCGCGTCGCGCGCGCGTGGGCCGCGCTCGAGGCGGTGCCGGACCCGGAGATCCCGGTGGTGTCGATCCGCGAACTGGGCATCCTGCGCGAGGTCATCGCCGCGCCGGACGGCGTGCTGGAGATCGTCATCACGCCCACCTATTCCGGCTGCCCGGCGATGTCGCAGATCGGTGAGGACATCGGCCAGGCACTGGACCGCGCCGGGCTGGCACCGTGGCGCATCTGCACCGTGCTGGCGCCGGCCTGGACCACGGACTGGATCACCGCAGCCGCGCGCGAGCGGCTGCGCGAGTTCGGCATCGCGCCGCCAGGACAGTGCAATGCGCCGGCCGGGGCGCAGCCGCTGCGCTTCGTGCCGCGCGCCGCGCGCGCCGGCGCGCCCGATGCCGTGGCCTGCCCGCGTTGCGGCAGCGTCCATACACAAGAGATCTCGCGCTTTGCCTCGACCGCCTGCAAGGCGCTGTACCGGTGCCTGGACTGCCGCGAGCCGTTCGACTATTTCAAACCCTACTGAGCCCCCGGGCCGAGCCAGGCTGCCATGACTCCACAGTTCCACCCGCTGCGCGTGGCGCAGGTGCGCCCCGAGACCGCCGACACCATCTCGATCGCGTTCGAGGTTCCGGACGCGCTGCGCGATGCCTACCGCTTCACGCAGGGTCAGTTCCTGACGCTGAAGGCGCCGGTCGACGGCAAGGACCTGCGGCGCTCTTACTCGATCTGCTCGGCGGTGCAGGACTATGACGCGCACGGCGAGTTGCGCGTCGCGGTCAAGCTGGTGGAGGACGGGCTGTTTTCCAGCCATCTGCACGATTCCATCGCCCCCGGACAGGTCATCGACGTGATGACGCCGGACGGGCGCTTCCACGTGCCGCTCGACGCCAATGCCGCGCGCCACTATGTCGCCTTCGCCGCCGGCAGCGGCATCACCCCGGTGCTGTCGCTGGTCCGCACCACGCTGCAGGCCGAGCCGCACAGCCGCTTCACGCTGGTCTATGGCAACCGCAATGTCGACAGCATCATCTTTTCCGAAGCGCTGGAGGACCTCAAGAACCAGTACCTGGCGCGCTTCACGCTCTACCACGTGCTGTCGCGCCAGCCGCAGGAGGTCGACCTGCTGCACGGCCGGCTGGACCATGCGCGCGTGACCGCCTTCCTGCAGACGCTGATCCCGGTCGACGACATCGACGCGGCCTTTGTCTGCGGCCCGGCCTCGATGATCGACGAGGTCGAGGCGGCGCTGCGCGATGCGGGCCTGGACCCGCACCGCATCCACGCCGAGCGCTTCGGGGTGCCGCTGGCACCGACCCGGCGCAAGCCCGCCGCCGCCCATGCCGCGCACGCGGACCATGCCGGCACAGCGGAACTGGTGGTGGTGCTCGATGGCAAGCAGCACAGCATGCGCCTGCCGCTGGAAGACGCCAACGTGCTCGACACCGCGCTGGCCGCCGGGCTGGACCTGCCCTACGCCTGCAAGGGCGGCGTCTGTTGCACCTGCCGGGCCAAGGTGCTGGAAGGCAAGGTCGAGATGGAAAAGAACTACACGCTCGAGCCCTGGGAGATGGACAAGGGCTTCGTGCTCACCTGCCAGGCACGTGCGCTGACGCCGCGGGTGGTGGTCAGCTACGACGAACGCTGATCCCGGCACGCCGTCGCGTGCGTCGTCAGACAATCGCCGACATTGGCCAGCACAGGCCGTGACTACAATGGCGGCAGGCAGCGCCCTGCTGGCGCGATGCTTGCAGGCGGGTGATCAGGCGCGCGGTGCGGGCAGCTGTCGCGCCGCCGCCGCGGCGGCCCCAGCGAACCGCCCCACCCATATACAATCACGGCCATGCAATATATCCACGTCGTCAACGGTGATGTAGCAGGCACGACCCTGCGCCAGGCGCTGGCCCAGGCGGCGCGGCCGGACCCTGTCGTGGTGCTGCGCGACGATCTGGCGGTCGGTCCGCTGGCGGACATCGACAGCACCGGCATGATCCGCTCCGGCTTCTGGCAGCGCGTCGCCCCGCACACCGACATCGACTTCGCCGCCGAGATGCGCCAGGCGCTGGACCAGCTGCTGGCGCTGCGGCAGGACGACATGGAAGTGGCGATCTGGCACGGCCAGAGCGCGGCGGACCAGCTGATGCTGCGCCGGGTGGTGTTCCACCTGTACCAGGCGCCGCAGCGGATCAACGAGGTCGCGATGGACCTGCGCGAACTGGAAACGCCCGCGCAGGGCAACCTGGCGGCGATCGGCATGTACTCGCCGGCGCGGCTGGCGCGGCGCTTCTCCACCATCGCGCCGGTCTCGGTGCTGCGGCTGGGGCGACTCGGTTACGAATGGCAGCAGAACGTCAAGGAAAACGCCGACGTGCGGCTGTGGAAGGGCAACACGCTGGTGCCGGCGGCCTACCGCACCATCGACGACATCATCATGGAGCGCGCCCCGGCCGACTGGACCCCCGCGGCGCAGGTGGTCGGCAGCGTGATGGGCGCGATCGAGGGTCTGCTGGCCAGCGACTGGTTCGTGTTCTGGCGCTGCCGCGAGCTGATCGCCATGGGTCAGCTGGTGCTGCGCGGCAACGCCGACTCGCTCGATACCTGTGAGCTGCGCCGCCATGCCGGCGGCGGGGGCGAATAAACAAGAATATATGGCCCGTACCAAGGCACCCGATTTCGAGGCGCAGCGCGAGCAGATCCTGGACCTGGCCGCCGCCGCCTTTGCCAACAGCAGCTACCCCAGCACCTCGATGGCCGACCTGGCCGCCGCCTGCGGCACCTCCAAGGCCCGGCTGTATCACTATTACGAGAGCAAGGAAGCGATCCTGTTCGACCTGCTGGACCGCTACACGCGCCGGCTGATGCTGCTCGTCACCGAAGTCGAAGCCGACGCCGAGCGCCATGCGCGCACCGACAAGGACGCCTTCGGCAACCTGATCCGCGCCTTCCTGGCCGAGTACGAGACCTCGCAGACGCGCCATATCGCCCTGATCAACGACGTCAAGTTCCTGGCCGCGACCCAGCGCGACCTGATCCTGGGCCGCGAGCGCGACGTGGTCGCGGCGTTCTCGCGCCTGCTGCGCCG
This sequence comes from Cupriavidus nantongensis, assembly GCF_041726985.1. GTDB lineage: Bacteria > Pseudomonadota > Gammaproteobacteria > Burkholderiales > Burkholderiaceae > Cupriavidus > Cupriavidus nantongensis_A. The sequence goes on from NZ_CP168303.1 coordinate 3,239,797, forward strand.
CGCCTACCCGGAGCGCGTCACGCGCGAGAACCAGACCGCGCTGACCATGACCATCTTCGGCATGATCAACTGGACCTTCACCTGGCTCAAGCCGGGCGGCCGGCTGTCGTACGCCGACTTCGCCGAGATGGTGGTCGACCTGCTCGAAGGCGGCCTGCCCGGCCGCGCTGCCGCCGGGCGCTGAGCCGCCCGGGCGCGGGCAGGCCGGGCCAAACCGCGCCTACATCCACTCGGCCTCTTCGCGCTGGCGCCGCTGCTCGCGGTCCTGGCGGAACATCTCTTCCAGCTCGTCACGCGCCTGGCGCGCCAGCGAGACCAGTTTCTTCTGGTCGGTGTAGTGCGGGTAGAAGCGGTCGATTGCCTCGATGTTGTGGCGGCGGAACCGCAGCGCCACGTTGCGCGCCTCGCCGGGGTCGAAGCCCAGCCCTTCCAGCACGCGCCGGCCCAGCATCAGCGAGCCCTCGAACATCTCGCGCTCGAACAGCTGCACGCCGCGGTCCTTGAGCTGGTAGACATGCGAGACATGGCGTGCGCGGGCGTAGATCTGCAGATCGGGGAAGCGCTCGCGCACGCGGTCGATCAGCGCCAGGCTGTCGTCCATGCTGTCGATGGCCACCACCAGGATGCGCGCGTCGGCAATGCCGGCGGCCTCCAGCAGGTCCAGCCGGGTGGCGTCGCCATAGAAGACCTTGAAGCCGTACTGGCGCAGGAATTCGATCTGGTCCGGATCGTGGTCCAGCACCGTCACGCCCACGCCCTGGGTGTACAGCAGGCGGCCGATGATCTGGCCGAAGCGCCCGAAGCCGGCGATCAGCACCGGGTTGTGCTGCGGCGTAATGACTTCATCCGGCCGCGCCTTGCCGGCGCCGATGCGCGGCGCCACCAGCCGGTCATAGGCCAGCAGCAGCAACGGCGTGGCCACCATCGACAGCGCCACCACCAGCACCAGCAAGGCCTCGGTCTCGCGCGGCAGCAGCCCGGCGCCGCCGGCGACGCCGAACACCACGAAGGCGAACTCCCCGCCCTGCGAGATCAGCAACGCGAACAGCAGGCGCTGGCCGCGGGCAATCGAAAAATGCCGCGCCAGCAGCGCCAGCACCGCGGTCTTGGCCACCACGAAGGCTGCCACCAGGCCCAGCACCAGCCAGGGGGAGCGCGCCAGCACGGCAAAGTCGATCGACATCCCGACCGCCATGAAGAACAGCCCCAGCAGCAGGCCCTTGAACGGCTCGAGGTCGGCCTCGAGGGCGTGACGGTATTCCGAATCGGCCAGCAGCACGCCGGCCAGGAAGGTGCCCAGCGCCATCGACAAGCCCACCGCGTCCATCATCAGCGCGATGCCGACCACCAGCAGCAGCGCAAAGGCGGTGAACATCTCGCGCATGTCGGTGCGGGCGATAAACCGCAGCGCCGGCCGCACCAGGTAGCGGCCGCCGGCCACCACCGCGCCGATGACCGCCACCGCCTTGCCCGCCGCCAGCCAGCCGGCCGCGCCGGTGCCCGCTCCTTCGGCGCCTTGCGTGGCCAGCAACGGCAGCAGCGCGATCATCGGAATCGCGGCGATATCCTGGAACAGCAGGATGCCAAAGCTGGCGGCCCCCGCCGGCGTGCCGAACAGGTTGCGCTCGGTCAGCGTCGCCAGCGCGATCGCGGTGGACGACAGCGCCAGCCCCAGCCCCGCCACCAGCGCCACCTGCCAGGATGCGCCGGCCAGCGCCGCAGCCACGCCGATCACCAGCGCGCAGGCGGCAAGCTGCGCGCCGCCGTAGCCGAAGATGCTACGCCGCAGCGCCCACAGCTTGCGCGGCTCCAGCTCCAGGCCGATCACGAACATCATCAGCACTACGCCGAACTCGGAGAAGTGCAGGATCGATTCGACATCGGTCACCAGGCGCAGCGCGAATGGCCCGATCGCCGCGCCGGCCAGCAGGTAGCCCAGCACCGCGCCCAGCCCGCCGCGCCGCGCCAGCGGCACCGCCACCACCGCCGCCACCAGGAACACCAGCAGCGCAATCAGGAAATCATGCTGGTTCATGCCTGCACCTCCGCCGGCGCCTGATGCGTGCCCAGCCGCCCGCAGACGTGGGCGATATGGTCGGCCAGCGCCTGGGCGTCGGCATTGTGAGCGTCGTGCAGCACCACCGGCGGCAGCCACGTCATGCCGCATAACAGGGCGGTCTGCTCCAGCGGCAGCAGGAATTCGGCGATCGGGTGGCCATGCGTGCCCTCCGGCCCGTACGCGTCCGCCGTGCCGCCGGTGCTGACCACTATCAGCAGCGACTTGCCGCGCAGCGCGGTGCCGCCCGGGCCATAGGCCCAGCCCGGCTCGAGCACTTCATCCAGCCACAGCTTGAGCAGGGCCGGCACGCTGTACCAGCGCACCGGGAACTGCAGCACGATGGTGTCCGACACCGACAGCACGCGCTGCTCGGCGACAACATCGATGTCGTAGTCGACATAGCTGCGGTAGAGGTCACGCACCTGGACCTGCGGCAGCGCGTCCAGCGCGTCGGCCAGCGGCCGGTTCACGCGCGAGCGGCTGGGCGTCGGGTGCGCGTAGATCACAACGATGGGGGGCTCGTTCATGGAATGACGTTTGGAGCGGTCTGGGTGATCGGACAATCCGGCGCGGGTCGTCGATGAATTGTCGCGTTGCACCAAATCCACACCTGAAGGCGCGCAACAATTCATCACATTTTTATAAATCGTTGTTTTTACTGGCTTTTATTTCTCGGTGTGGCCGCAAGGGTTTCTGCTGCGGCGCAGGAAGCTTACGTCAAACTGACAATTCCACTACAATACTTTTCGTGCTGCATCAAGTTGGTGTTTCCCCGAGTCTCGCGGTTCCAGGGAAAAGTGCCTGGAAAAACACCACCGCAGTGCCTATTTTTTATCTGACAGCACCGGAAGGAATCATCGTGAACCCGCTCGAACTGAGCAAGGCCGTCGGCGCACTGACCGACGAAGATCTGCGCAAGGCAGCCGAAGCCGCCCAAGCCGCCCAACGCGCCACCGTCCTGGTGCGCGAACTGTCGGCCCACCACCGCTCGCGCTTGCTGAAGCATTTCCTCGCCCTGGGCGAGGAGGATCGCCTGCTCCGTTTCGGCCAGTCGGTGGGCGACCACGTGATCGAGGCCTATGTCGACAGCATCGACTTCGACCATGACAGCGTGTTCGGCGTCTACGACGACAAGCTCGAGCTGATCGGCGTCGGCCATTTCGCCAACCTGCGCGACAACGCCCAGGGGCGCGTGGCGGAGTTCGGCGTGTCGGTGTCCGGCAGCGCGCGCGGCCGCGGCATCGGCAGCGCGCTGTTCGAGCGTGCCGCCATCCATGGCCGCAATACCAGCGTGCGCACGCTTTACATGCACTGCCTGTCGCGCAACGCCGCGATGATGCATATCGCCAAGAAGGCCGGCATGAAGGTCCAGTATGCCTACGGCGAAGCCGATGCCTACCTGGAACTGCCACCGGCGGATACCGCCAGCCGCCTGAGCGAGGCGCTCGACGAGCAGCTCGCCGACCTGGACTACGCGGTGCGCCGCAACCTGCGCGACGCACGCCGGTTCGGCCTGCGCTTCTGGCGCACCATGGTGCCGCAGAAGCATACCGCCTGAGCGGCGAGAACCCCGGTCCGCACGGCATCGACAAAAACGGCGCATCGCAACGATGCGCCGTTTTGCTTTGCCGGCCCGGGCCGCGCCGTTCAGGCCGCGCCGCCCACCGGAAGCGCCGTGGTGTCCTTGATGCTTTCCAGCGCGAAGCTCGACCGCACGTCGATCACCGACGGGTGCGCCAGCAACTGTTCCTGCATGAAGCGCGCAAAGTGCTCCATGTCCTCGACATAGACCTTGAGCAGCAGGTCCATCTCGCCGGTCATGGCATGGCAAGCCGCCACCTCCGGCCACACCGCGATCGAGGCGCGGAACAGGTCCAGCGGGGCCTTGCCCTTGGGCGCCCCGCCATGCTTTTCCAGCCGCACATTGATATAGGCCAGCAGGCCGAGCCCGATCTTGTTGGGCTCCAGCAGTGCCGCGTACTGCCGGATCACGCCGATCTCTTCCAGCCGCCGGATGCGGCGCAGGCAGGGGCTGGGCGACAGGTTCACGCGCTCGGCCACCTCCAGGTTGGTCAACCGGCCGTTGGTCTGCAGCACTTCCAGGATCTTCCGGTCGATCTTGTCCAACTCCACCTTGCTCACGATATTGTTGCTCCGCAATATGTTTATTGGCAATTTTTTTGCGCAAATTTAGCAAGCCGTGCACAAGTACGCAATTTTTTGTGAAATTACATCCGATCTGCGCCCGATTTTGTGGGGTGGACGGCCTTATCGGTCACTCGCGCGTCGGCCGTTCGGGCCGGGCAAATCCCAGTCTGGCGGCGCTGCCGGGTGTCGCGGACGCGCGCTGACCGGAGAACGGGCGAGGTGGTGCGCAGGTTCCGGCAAACAGGGAAGCGGCATTCTACGGGCGTTTGCGTCCGCGCCAGTGCGTTCCTGTCCCGAAGCGGTTCACGTTGACCGCTGAACGGACAAAAAAAGCGCGCGGCCCTCAGGCTCGCGCGCTTGGTCGCTATGCTGGCAGCGGCGCTCGGGCGGCGCTGCCTGGAACCGCTCAGCCGCCGCTGGTCGACGGCGCCGCCGGGTTGGCGGGCGCCGGCTGGTTGTCCGGGGCGGGCTGGCCGCGCGGGCCGCGTTCGCCACGCTCGCCGCGATGGGGGCGATCGCGGTGCATCTTCTCCATGCCGGCGCGGATTTCATCGCGGGTCAGCTTGCCGTCGCGGTTGGCGTCGAGCTGGTCGAAGCGCCTGGCCAGGCGCGGCAGGCCGGCGTTGGCCTCGGCCTTGGTCAGCGCGCCGTCGCCGTTCTTGTCGGCGGCCTTGAATTTCTCGTCGAAGGCGGCCTGCATGCGCGCGTGGTGCTCGGCCATGGCGGCCTTGCGCTGCGCGTCCATCTCGGCCTTGTCGATCTTGCCGTCGCGGTTGGTGTCGAGCTTGTTGAACCACGCGTCGGCCTCGGCCTTGGAGATGGCGCCGTCGCCGTCGGTATCGATCGCCTTCATCCACATGCCGCCGCCGTGGTGGCGGTGGTGGTGGTCCATGCCGGGCTTGCCGGCCGGTGCTGCGCCCGGTGCAGCGGGAGCGCTGGCCTGGGCAAAGGCGCCGCCGGCGACCAGCAGCGCGGCCGAGGCGGCCAGGAACTGTTTCAGGATCTGCGGCTTGTGATTGCGTTGCATGTCTTGCTCCTTGTCATCACGTTGGCATGTACGGATTAGAACGCAGACGATGCAGCGAAGTTGGCGCTTTTAATACGATGTTACCCGCCTCACAGAAAGCCCGGAGCGCCGTAAGGGAACGCAAGCAAGCACGAATATTCGATGCGCCGGTAGCCTAGGGCTGCGCTTTCGGCACGATCTGGCCTTCATCCGCCGCCTCGGGCGACATTCCGGGCTGATACTGGCGCGGATCGACGGGCTGGGGCTGGGGCTGGGCCGGCTGGACCGATGGTGCCGGCTGGACCGGTTGTGGCTGAGGCTGAGGCTGAGGCTGAGGCTGAGGCTGAGGCTGAGGCTGAGGCTGGACCTGGGGCTGGGCTTGCGGCTGCGGCTGGGCTTGTTGCCCTGGCGGCTGGCCGCGCGGCGGCTGGGCCGGGGCGGGCTGGGCAGCGGCCTGCGCCGGCGGCGGCATGGGCGTTGCCATCGGTGCCGCCGCGCCGGCGGGCGGTGTCGGCAGCGGGCTGGCGGCACGCGGCGCACCGCGCGTGGCAGCCGCCTGCAGCGGCAGGGCAATCTCCTGGCGCACGCCATTGCGCTCGATCACCACGCCGCGCTGGCGCACTTCCACCAGCCGGATCTGCGGCGCCAGGTCGGCACCCATGCGCACCGCCTTGGCCGGGGCGCCATCGATGGAGACGATCGCCGCGCTGGCGCCACCGCCGAGTTCGGCCACCACGCCGAGCAGTTGCACATTGCTGGGGCCGGCCTGGGCCGAGCCGCCGAACAGCGTCGCGATCGCGCCGGTCTCGACCGCCTCGGTCTGCGCCACGCGCGCGCTCTTGGGCACCGGGATGGTCCGCATCGCACTGAACGTCAGCACCCAATAGGTGACCAGCGCGCACAGCGCGATAAACAGCGCCACGCTGGCCAGGCGCGGCAGCCACAGCGCGGAGGCATCGAAGCGGAACGAAGGCCGAAGGGACAATTGCATGGATCGGGACCGTGGATACCCGCCGCGGCGGGTCATGGCGCGAGAGCGCGGACGCGCCAAGCGTACCAGAGCCCCATGACGCTGTCTGCCGGGCCGGCTACTGCCGCCGGCCCGGCCGGGACGCTTACAGCAGGTCGTCCAGCAGGTCGGGACCGAACACTTCGCGCTCTATATGCGCCACCGGCACGCCCGCGCTGAGCAGCGCGTGACGCTGCGCCTGCATGAAGCCAAGCGGCCCGCACAGGTAGAAGCGGCCATCGATGAAGCGTTGCAGCCCGGGCTGGCGCAGCATCTCGCCCAGCGGCATGGTGCCGGCGTGGTCGTAATCACGGCCGGCGGCGTCTTCCGCCTGCGGGAACTCATAGCTGATGTGCGTGACCAGCCCTGGCAGGCGCTCGCGCGCCCATTGCAGGTCGGCGCGATGGGCATGGTGGTGGCCGTCGCGGGCGGCGTGGGCGAACAGCACCGGCCGCTGCGAGCCTTGCGCGGCCAGCGTGCGCAGCACCGACAGCATCGGCGTGATGCCGATCCCGCCCGACAGCAGCACCAGCGGCCGGCGGCTTTCCAGCACCGGCGTGAACTCGCCGAACGGCGCGCTCACCTTGAGCTCGGCGCCCTCGTGGGCGTTGGCGTGCAGCCAGTTGGACACCGCGCCGGCCGGCGTGGCCTGGTCGCCGTCCTCGCGCTTTACCGAGATGCGCCAGGTCGGCAGGCCGGCCTCGGCCGACAGCGAATACTGGCGCAGCTGGCGCGTGCCGTCGTCCAGGCGCGCCTCGACGCTGATGTACTGGCCGGGGCGGAACTCACGCAGCGGCTGGCCGTCGGCCCCGGCCAGCGTCAGCGCCACCACCTGGCCGCCCTGCGCCTCGCGGCGCACCACGCGCACCGGCATCAGTTCGCCGGCGGCCACGCCGGTGCGCTGGTACAGGCGCGCCTCGGCGGCGATCAGCTCGCCCGCCAGCAGCCAGTAGGCCTCGTCCCAGGCCGCCAGCAGCGGCGGCGTGGCGGCTTCCCCCAGCACCGCGGAGATGGCGCCGAGCAGATGGCGGCCGACGATCGGGTAGTGTGCGGGCGTGATGCCCACCGCCGCATGCTTGTGCACGATGCGCTCGACCACAGGACCCAGCGCCGCCGCGTTGTCGATATTGGCCGCGTAGGCGAACACGGCCGACGCCAGCGACTGCTGCTGGCTGCCGTTGGCCTGGTTGCCCATGTTGAACAGCTGGGTCAGCTCCGGCCGGTCGGCGAACATCTCGCGGTAGAAATGCGTGGTGATGGCCAGGCCATGCTCGCGCAGCACGGGCACGCTTGCATCGATATAGGGGCGGGAAGCGGCGGACAGCATCAGGTATCACTCCGTTTTATTCATGCAAATTAGATGCATGTTTTTGGACAACAAAAAACCGGCATTCGACGGCCACGCGCGGATTCCTCCGCTCAGGCCGAACGCCGGTTCAGGAAATCACGATGCAGGCGGATGATCGATTCGGCGGTGTGGCTGCCGGTGACATCGGCCAGCGTCACGTCGTCGAGCGCGCGGTAGAAGGCTTGCTCGGCCACGTCCAGCGCGCGCTTCAGGTGGCAGTTGCCGTTCAGCGCGCAGGGCGGGTTGTCGCAGTCGATCACCGGCCGGTGCCCTTCCAGCTCGCGCAGGATGGTGCCGATGGTAAGGCGCTCGGCGCCGGGCCCCAGCTGCAGGCCGCCATGGCGGCCGCGCGTGGCGCTGACCCAGCCCAGCTTCGACAGCCGCGCCGCCACCTTGACCAGGTGGTTGTGCGAGATGCCGAACTGCTGGCCGACCTCGGCGATCGTGATCGGCCGGCTGCCATCGCCACGGGCGACGTACATCAACAGGCGCAGCGCATAGTCGGAGAAGCGGGTCAGTTGCATCGTGGCGTCATGTTAAAAAAGATGCATCCTGTATGCAAGTTATATTTTTCCCGGCATGTTACGGTTCGGGATTCGCCAAAAAGCGCCGGCCACCATTGTGATTCACAACAGACTTCGCTGCAGCCCCATCCCGGGCTGCCCATAAAAGAGTCATAAGGCGCCGGTTATACTGATTGGCGAACCCGGCCCCGCCAGCGCTCTGGCGCGGTCCCGCCATTCCAGCAACGAGGTCTTACCAACAATGCGCAGATTCACTTCCCAGCTTGTCCGTCCCGCCCGTCCTGCCCGCCGCGCGCGCGGCTTTACCCTGATCGAGATCATGGTCGTGATCGTGATCCTCGGCGTGCTGGCGGCACTGGTGGTGCCCAAGATCATGAGCCGTCCGGACGAAGCCCGCATCGTCGCGGCGCGACAGGATATCTCGTCGATCATGCAGGCGCTCAAGCTGTACCGCCTCGACAACAGCCGCTATCCGACCACCGAGCAAGGCCTGGGCGCGCTGGTGGCCAAGCCTACCACCGAGCCGGTGCCCAACAACTGGAAGGGCGGCGGCTACCTGGAAAAGCTGCCCAAGGATCCGTGGGGCCATCCGTATCAATACCTGAACCCCGGCGTGCGCGGCGAAATCGACGTGTTCAGCTTCGGTGCTGACGGCCAGGCCGGCGGCAACGCCAACGACGCCGATATCGGCAACTGGGAGTAAACACCCCTGCCGCCCGCCCTTGCCGCTTCCCTGATGACCACGGCGCCGCGCCGCCGCGCCCCCCGGCAGCGGCACTCCGGCTTTACGCTGCTGGAACTGCTGGTGGTGATGGTGATCGCCGGCATCGTGATCTCGCTGGTCGCGGTCAATGCCTCGCCCAACGAGCGCGGCCGCGTACTTGACGACGGCCAGCGCATCGCGCGGCTGTTCGAGCTGGCGCAGGAAGAAGCGCAGCTGGGCGCGCGCCCGATCGCCTGGGAAGGCGACGCCGGCGGCTGGCGCTTCCTCGAATCGACTCCCAATGGCTGGATCCCCCTGCGCACCGACGTGTTCGCGCCTGGCACCTGGCGCCTTGCGCTGGACCAGGTCATCGTCGCCGAAGGCGGCCGTAGCACCGGCACCAGCAGCCCGCCGCGGCTGGTTTTCGGGCGCGAGCTGATCGATGCCCCGCAGCGGCTGGTGCTGGTGCGCGGCGATATCCGCGTCGACGTGGCCGGCGACGGCAGCGGCCGCTATTTCGCCAGCACGCCATGACTCGCCCGCGCTTGCCCGCACGCCGGCGCGCCCGCGCGGCCGGCTTCACGCTGATCGAAGTGCTGGTGGCGCTGACCATCCTGGCGGTGGCGCTGACCGCGGCGATGCGCGCGATGGGCTCGATGGTCGATGCCAGCGCGTCGCTGCAGACCCGCATGCTGGCCGAATGGAGCGCCGAGAACCACCTGGCCGCGCTGCGCCTGGCCAAGACCTGGCCCGAGCCCGGCGTCAGCGGCTATGCCTGCCCGCAGGGCGGCACGCCGCTGTACTGCGAGCAATCCGTGTCGGCCACGCCCAATCCGGTGTTCCGCCGCGTCGAGATCGCGGTCTATCCGTCGGCCACCGACAAGTCGGTGCGGCTGGCGTGGCTTGTCACCATCGTTCCCAATGAAATCCGCAACGTGCTCTGAGCGCCGGCGCGGGCGCCGATCCGCCGGCGGCTTCACGCTGCTGGAAATGCTGGTCGCCATCACGCTGCTGGCGGTGATGGCGGTGATCGGCTGGCGCGCGCTGGACAGCCTGACGCGCGGCCGCGAACGGCTGATCGACCATGACACCCGGCTGGATGCGCTGAAGGTGCTGTACGGCCAGCTCCAGGCCGATTGCGAGCATCTGGCCAACCCCACGCTGCTGCAGGGCAGCCCGGTCGAGATCGGCCAGAACCGCGTGCTGATGGTGCGCGACCGCCGCGACGAAGGCCAGGCGCCGGCATGGCAGGCGCTGTCGTACCAGCTTGACGGCAACACGCTGGTGCGCGTGGCCGCGCCGCCGGTGAACAACCGCGCCGCGCTGCAGTCGTCGCTGCTGGCGCTGCGCCAGGGCGGTGGCAACGACGCGCAGGTGCGGCGCGTGCTGGGCAACGTCGACGGCATGAGCGCGCGCGCCTGGGTCGAACCGGGCGGCTGGCAGGCCGACAGCAACCGCATCCGCAACGTGCTGTTCAGCGGCAACGCGGCCAGCGCGGTGCAAGCGTCGGAGGTCGGCGCGGCGGTGCCCAATACCGCGGTGCGCGCGGTGGAACTGACCATCCTCGCCCGCATGGGCGACGGCGACGCGCCGCGGCAGTTCCAGAAGATCTGCATGTCGGGGCTATGACGCACGCACGCCGCCCCTTCCGCTTCCAGCCTGTGCGCCGCGCCCGCGGCGCCGCCGTCGTTACCGCGCTGCTGATGGTGACGCTGGCCGTGGTGGTGGTGTCGGGCATGCTGTGGCGGCAGCAGGTGCAGATCCGCGCCATCGAGAACCAGCGGCTGCTGGCCCAGGCCACCTGGATCGAGCGCGCCGCGGTCGACTGGGCGCGGCTGATCCTGCGCGACGACCAGCGCCGCAGCAATGTCGACGAGCTGGGCGAGCCGTGGGCGGTGCCGATCGCCGAGACCCGCCTGTCGGATTTCCTGGGCGCGTCGCTGCGCACCGACGTCGCGGGCGAGACCTCGTTCCTGTCCGGGCGCATCCTCGATGCGCAGGCGCGCTTCAACCTTGCCAACCTGGTGACATGGTCCGCCACCGGCGGCCAGGGCGCGCCGGCCGGGCGCGTCGCCAATATCGACCAGTCGGCGCAGGCGGCCTATGGCCGGCTGCTGCGCACCGTGGGCCTGAACCCGGCGCTGGCGGAGACCACCGCGCGCCACATGCTGCAGGCCGCGCAGGGTGGCCACGGCGGCGAGGGCACGGGCCGGCAGGCGCCGCGCCCGCTCGACAGCGTGCAGGGCCTGCTGGCGCTGCCCGGCTACACGCCCGAGATGGTTGCGGTGCTGGAGCCCTTCGTGATCGTGCTGCCCGAGCGCACCCTGGTCAACGCCAACACCGCCGAGGCCGAGGTGCTGGCCGCGATGATCGACAAGCTGCCGCTGGAACGCGCGCGCGAGCTGGTGCGCCAGCGCGACCGCGCCTACTTCAACAACATCGGCAACCTGCAGACGCAGCTGTCCGCGCTGGCGCCGCAGGCGAGCAGCGGCAACCTGGGCAACCTGCTCGACGTGCGCTCGCATTATTTCCTGGTCTACGGGCTGGTGCGGCACGAGCGCGCCAGCCGGCTGCAGGTGTCGCTGATCTACCGCGGCGAACCGCTCGGTGCGTCCAATACCACCCGCGTGGTCTGGATCCAGGACGCGGACCGGCTGCCGGACCTGCGCTGAGCATGGCAAGGCGGCCTGGCGCACATATGAAAACAGCACACCGGAGCAACCGGGGAGAATGGTATTGACGCGATTTTGTCACGCAGGCAAGGTATGCTGCGGCGCTGGCGCGAGCCTGACACCAGCCCGCTCGCCGCCGATCGGCCTCCCAGGCCGCCCGCCGGCATCCCCGCACTCCGGCAAGTTTCCTGCGCCGGGGCGTTCCCGGGCGCATCCCCATGGGCCATGCGCCTTATCGAGCCGTTCTACTGAAGCCAAAGCAAGGACACCTTGAGCACCACTCTGTACGTGCGCTTGCCGCACCGGCCGCATGACCAGCCGCAACCGTGGCAGTTCGGCGCCCTGCCGTTTGCGCTGGTGCGCACGGCGGCGGCCGATGCCGCGCGGCGCGGCTTGCCCCGTGCCGCGCCGGAAGTGTTGCGAGAAGGCCACGCCCGCATCGCCGACCTCCCCGCGGCGGAGCGGCTGGTGCTGATCCTGGCCGCGAGCGACGTACTGCTGACTAGCGCCAGCGTGCCGCCGCTGCCGCCCGCGCGTTTGAAGCAGGCGCTGCCCAACCTGGTCGAGGACGCCCTGGCCACCGACGCGCAGCCCTGCCATATCGGCATCGGCCCCGCCCTCGACGGCGCCACGTCCGCGCGCGGGCCGCGCCAGCGCCTGCTGATGGTGGCGGACCGCGCCTGGCTGCGCGCGGTGCTCGATGCCTTTGCCGAGCACCGCCATCGCCGCCGCCACGTGCTGGCCGCGCAGCTGTGCGTGCCGCTGACCGCCCCAGAAGAAGAGGAAGCCGGCGCCGAGCCGACGCTGGCGCCGCCGGGCAAGACGCCGGTCGCGGTGCAGCCGGCCACGCTGGTGGTCGAGGCCGCCGCCAGTGCGCTGGCCGAAGGCGGTGCCCTCGGCGATGCATTGGGCGAAGCCTTGCCGGACACCGCCAGCAGCAGCGCACGCCAATGGCAGCTGACCGTGCGCACCGGTGCGCACGCCGGATACGGCCTGCTGCTGGGCGACGACGCGCTGGCCGCGTGGCAGGCGCTGGCGCCTGAAGGCAGCTGGTATGCCGATGCCGACGCCGCTGCGATGGCGCCGGTGCCTGGCCTGCGCCAGGCCGGTCGCACCGGCTGGCGGCTGTGGATCGACGGTGCGCAGGAATGCCTGCGCGAGCCCGGGCTGGACCTGGCGCAGTTCGAATTCGCGCAGGGCCGCGCCGACCGCTGGAACCTGGTGGCGTGGCGCCTGCCGCTGGCGCTGGTGGCGGGCCTGGTGCTGGTCCAGCTGATCGGCATGAACGCGCACTGGCTGCTGCTGCGCAATGAACAGCAACGGCTCGAAGCCGCGCAGGCGCAGACGCTGCGCGGCACCTTCCCGCAGACGCCGACGGTGATCGACGCCCCGCTGCAGATGCGCCGGCAGGTCGAGCAGCTGCGCATCGCCAGCGGACGCAGCACCCCAGATGACTTCCTGCCGCTGGCCGACCGCTTCGCCCAGGCCGCGCGCCGGCTGCCGCCGGATGCGCTGCAGGCGCTCGAGTACCGCGGCCGCATGCTGGTGGTGACGCTCAAGCCCGGCACCGACACCGCCGGCCTGCGCAGCGCGACGCGCCAGGCGGGGCTGCAGATGGAAGAGGACAAGGCCGGCAATGCCGCGGGCAGCACCGGCTCCAGCGCAGGCACGCCTGTGACACCCGGCTCGCGCTGGACCATCAAGCCCGGCCTGTGACCGGCGCACGCCCGACATGAATCCATTCAAAGACTCAACCCGCAGCCCTTCGCCCGCCGCCCGCCGCGGCGCCGCCACGCTGCGCACGCGCATGGCGCGGCTGCGCCCGTCGGTGCCGCAGGCGTGGCGGGAACGCTTCGACGCCTTCTGGTCGGCGCGCAACCCGCGCGAGCAGGCCATCCTGGGCGGCGGCGCCGCGGTGCTGACACTGGTGCTCGGCTACCTGCTGCTGTGGGAGCCGGCCGCCGATGGCCGTGAACGCGCCGCACGCAACCTGCCGCAGCTGCGCGCCGACCTGGCCGAGATGGAAACCCTGGCGCAGGAAGCCCGCGGCCTCAAGGCCACGCCGGCGCCGTCGCTGCGCGGCGATGAACTGACCCAGGCGCTGCAGGAAAGCCTGGGCCAGTACGGCCTGAAAGCGACCCGGCTGGCGGCCGCCGCCGACAACAGCGTGCAGGTGCAGCTGGACAAGGTTCCGTTCGGGGCGGTCAGCACCTGGCTGCAGGACGTGCGCCAGCAGCAGCGCATGAAGGTGATCGATGCGCGCGTGGTCTATGTCGGTGCCACGGCGCTGGTGAACGTAACCGCGACCCTGCAGGGTCCGGGTGGCCGCAGCTGATGGTGCGGCTGGAAACCCTGCGCCTGCCGCGGCGCGCGCTGCGCCAGCCGGCCGCCGCGCGGCGCCTGCGCTGGCTCGGGCTGGGCCTGGCCACGGCCGCGGTGACCACGGTGGCGATGCTGCCGGCGACATGGATCGCCACGCGCGTCGCCACGCAGACGCAGGGACGCGTGCTGCTGGCCGATGCCAGCGGCTCGCTGTGGCGCGGCAGTGCCACGCTGGCGCTGTCCGCCGGTGCCGGCAGCCAGACCGCGACCGTGCTGCCCGGCCGGCTGCACTGGACGCTGGCATTCTGGCCGCTGCTGACCGGCCGCGCGCGGCTGGTGCTGACCCATTCGGAGGCCATGGCCGCGCCGGTCGCGGTCACCGCGACGCCGGGCGGCTGGACCGCGCAGTCGGGGGCGATGCGGCTGCCCGCGTCGCTGCTCGAGGGCGTGGGCGCGCCGTTCAACACGCTGCGCCCGGACGGCCTGATGCGGGTGGACTGGTCCACGCTGCAGGGCCGCTTTTCCGGCCAGGGCATGACCGGCCATATGACGCTGCGCGTCGAGCAGGTATCGGCCGCGGTCAGCCGGCTGCGCCCGCTCGGCAGCTACCGCGCCGAGATCGACTGGACCGGCGCAGGCGGCGGCAAGCTGCAGCTGAGTACCATCGATGGTCCGCTGCACCTGGAGGGCAGCGGCACACTCGGGCGGCAGGCGCGCTTCGAAGGTACCGCGCATGCCGAACCCGAGGCCGCGACGCAGCTGACCAGCTTGCTGAGCCTGCTGGGACGACGAGACAACAATGTGACTAGGCTGCGTTTCTGATGCCACGCAGAGCGCACAGCCCACGGAAATGACTATGACCACCCACGCCAATCGACCTGTTTTCAAGACCGCCTGCGCCCGCGCCGTGGCATTGCTTTGCGGGCTCTCCTTGCTGGCGCCCGCGCCCTTGTGGGCCCAGCCCGGGGCGCCGGCCTCGCGTACCCAAGGCACTCTGCCGGCACCGCCCGACGTAACGCCCGCCAATCGCGACCAGGTGGTGCTGAATTTCGTCAACGCCGACCTCGACTCCGTGATCAAGGCGGTCGGCCAGGCCACCGGCAAGAACTTCGTCATCGACCCGCGCGTGAAGGGCACCGTCAACCTCGTCACCGAACAGCCGGTGTCGCGCGCGCAGGCGCTGCAGACGCTGGGCTCGGTGCTGCGCATGCAAGGCTATGCCATGGTCGAGAGCAACGGCTTCACCAAGGTCGTGCCCGAGGCCGACGCCAAGCTGCAGGGCTCGCCCACCGTGATCGGCGGCAGCCCCAGCCGCGGCGACCAGGTGGTGACACAGGTGTTCCGGCTGAACTACGAGTCGGCCAACAACCTGGTGCCGGTGCTGCGGCCGATGATCGCGCCCAACAACACCATCACCGCCTATCCGGCCAACAACACGCTGGTCATCACCGACTACGCCGACAACCTGCGCCGCATCGCCCGCATCATCGCCGCGGTCGATGCGCCGGCCTCGGGCGAGGTCGAACTGGTGCCGCTCAAGCACGCACTGGCCAGCGACACCGCGGCGGTGCTGCAGCGCCTGCTGGACCCGGGCGCCGCGGGTGCCACCGGCGGCGGCGGTGCCGCGGCTGTCGATGCCAGCCTGCGCACCTCGGTGGTGGCCGAGCCGCGCAGCAATTCGCTGATGATCCGCGCCACCAGCCGCGCGCGCTTGCAGCAGGCGCGCCAGCTGATCGAGAAGCTCGACCAGCCCTATGCGCGCCCCGGCAACATCTGGGTGGTGCCGCTGAAGAACGCGGATGCGATCAAGCTGGCCGCCACGCTGCGCGCCATCGTCGCCGCCGACAGCAGCTTCGCCACCACCACCCAGCCCGGAGGGCAGGCCGCCGGCATCGGCGGCGCGGCGGGCATGACCAATGTCTCGACGCCGACCGGCGGCCAGTTCACCGGCGGCGCCACCACCGCCCAGACCGGCATGCGCGGCGGCACCGGCACCGGGGGCGGCACCGGCGGCGCCTATGGCAACTCGGCCTTCGCGGCCTCGTTCGGCACCACCACGCAGCCGACCACGGGCGGCATCATCCAGGCGGACCCCTCCACCAACTCGCTGATCATCACCGCCAGCGAACCGGTCTACCGCAACCTGCGCGGCGTGATTGACGACCTCGACGCGCGCCGCGCGCAGGTCTACATCGAGTCGATGATCGTCGAGGTGACCGCCACCCAGGCGAGCGAACTGGGGATCCAGTGGCAGGGCCTGATCAGTTCCCCCGGCGGCAACAACAACGTCTTTGCCGGCACCAACTTCGGCACCGGCGGACAGAACATCCTGAACCTGACCCTGGCCGGGGCGCTGGCCGACAGCAACCGCACCGCCGGCATTGCCGCGGCGCAGGGGCTGGTGCAGGACATCGGCGGCCTGAACCTGGGCATCGTCAACCGCGCCATGGGGCTGGGGGCGCTGCTGCGCGCGCTGGGTACCAACGGCAGCGTCAACCTGCTGTCCACGCCGAACCTGATCACGCTGGAGAACGAGGAAGCCAAGATCCTGATCGGCCAGAACATCCCGATCACCACCGGCTCCTACGCCCAGACCGGCGGCGCGGCCTCGGTCACGCCGTTCCAGACCTTCGACCGCAAGGACGTCGGCATCACGCTGCGCGTCAAGCCGCAGATCACCGACGGCGGGCTGGTGAAGATGCAGATCTTCCAGGAATCGTCGAACGTGGTGCAGGCAACGGCCAACCTGATCCAGGGCCCGACCACCAATGTGCGTTCGATCGAGACCAACGTGCTGGTCGACGACGGCCAGATCATCGTGCTGGGCGGCCTGATCGAGGACAACTATGGCGATGGCGTGCAGAAGGTGCCGCTGCTGGGCGACATCCCGCTGATCGGCGGCCTGTTCCGCTACGAGAACAAGAACCGCACGAAGACCAACCTGCTGGTGTTCCTGCGGCCCTATGTGATGCGCACGGCCGGCGCCACCGACCGCCTGACCGCGGACCGCTACGACTATATGCGCGCGCAGCAGCAGGGCTTCGTATCGCCTAACATCATGGTGCGGGACACCAACACGCCGCTGCTGCCGCCGGCCGACGCGCCCACCACGCCGTTCGTCAACCCACGCACCAACGGCCCGGTGGCCGGCCCGCTGCCGTTGCCCCAGACGCTGCCGCAGAGCGCGCCGCAGCCCGGCGTGCCGGGTCAGCCACAGCCGCTGCAGGCGGTCCCGCAACCGGTGCCCGAACCGGTCCCGCAACCCGCGCCCCAACCCGCGCCGCAAGCGCCGGTGAGCGTCCCGCAGCCGCTCAACCAGCGCGGCGAAGCCGCACTCCCGTACTGAGGCCCGTCATGGCCAGCGAAGTCCAAACCGCCCTCTCCGCCCCTGCCACCGGCAGCGCCGGGATCAACCCGCCGGCCGAGCTCGAGCCGCCGTCGCCGATGGCGGCGCGGCTGGTCTCCTACGGCTTTGCGCGCGAGGCGCCGCTGCTGATCGCGCACCAGCGTCCCGACGGGCTCGAGGTGTGGGTCAGCCGCGCCACCTCGCCCACGGCGCTGGCCGAAGTGGCGCGCGTGCACGGCGCGCTGCGCCTGCGCGTGCTCGAGCCCGAGGCGCTGGAACATGCCATGTCCGACGCCTATAACCGCCAGGACGGCAGCGCCGCGCAGGTGGTGGGCGAGGTCGAGGGCGAGGTCGACCTGTCGCGCCTGATGCAGGACATTCCCGCCGTGGAAGACCTGCTGGAATCCGAAGACGATGCGCCGATCATCCGCATGATCAATGCGCTGCTGACGCAGGCCGCGCGCGAAGGCGCCTCGGATATCCATATCGAGCCGTTCGAATCGTCGTCGGTGGTGCGCTTCCGCGTCGACGGCACGCTGCGCGACGTGGTGCGGCCCAAGAAGGCGCTGCACGGCGCGCTGATCTCGCGCATCAAGATCATGGCGCAGCTCGACATTGCCGAAAAACGCCTGCCGCAGGACGGCCGCATCACGCTGCGCGTGGGCGGGCGGCCGGTCGACGTGCGGGTCTCGACGCTGCCCACCGGCCACGGCGAGCGCGCGGTGCTGCGCCTGCTCGACAAGGAAGCCGGCCGGCTGGACCTGGCCAAGCTGGGCATGGCGCCCGACACTTTGCGCGGCTTCGACCACCTGATCCGCCAGCCGCACGGCATCGTGCTGGTGACCGGGCCGACCGGCTCGGGCAAGACCACCACGCTGTATGCCGCGCTGTCGCGGCTGGATGCACGCACCACCAACATCATGACGGTGGAAGACCCGGTCGAGTATGACCTCGACGGCATCGGCCAGACCCAGGTCAACCCGCGCATCGACATGACCTTCGGCAAGGCCCTGCGCGCGATCCTGCGCCAGGACCCGGACGTGGTCATGATCGGCGAGATCCGCGACCTGGAAACCGCACAGATCGCGGTGCAGGCGTCGCTGACCGGCCACCTGGTGCTGGCCACGCTGCACACCAACGACTCGGCCTCGGCGGTGACGCGACTGGTCGACATGGGCATCGAGCCGTTCCTGCTGTCGTCGTCGCTGCTGGGGGTGCTGGCGCAGCGGCTGGTACGGCGCCTGTGCCCGCACTGCAAGCGCGAGGAAGTGATCGAGGTCACGCCAGCCGAGGCCGACGTGCTGCAAGCGCAAGGCAAGCCGCTGCAGACCGTCTGGCATCCGGTCGGCTGCGACAAGTGCAGCCAGTCGGGTTACCAGGGGCGCATGGGCGTCTATGAGCTGCTCACAGTCGACGACGAGATCCGCACCATGATCCACCGCCAGGCGCCCGAATCGGAAATCAAGCAGGTGGCGCTGGCGCACGGCATGCACACCATGCGCGGCGACGCGCAGCGCTGGATCGACAGCGGCGCGACCTCGCTCGAGGAAGTGCTGCGCGTCACGCGCGACTGACGCGGAGCCGCCCGCATGCCAGCTTTCCGCTATGAAGCCGCCGACGCCGCCGGCAAGACCGACCGCGGCGTGATCGAAGCCGACAGCGCGCGCCAGGCCCGCACCCAGTTGCGCGCGCGCGGGCTGACGCCGCTCACCGTCGACGCGCTCGCCGGCGCCGGGCTGGCGCCACGCCGCGGCAGCCAGCTGCTCGCGCGCAAGCTGTCGACGCAGGAGCAGGCGCTGTTCACGCGCCAGCTGGCCAGCCTGATCGTCGCCGGACTGCCGCTGGACGAGGCGCTGGGCGCGCTGGCCGACCAGGCCGAGCGCCCCTACGTGCATGAACTGCTGGCCGGCATCCGCGCCGAGGTGATGGGCGGCAGCGCGCTGTCGGTGGCGCTGGCGCAGCATCCACGCGATTTTCCGGACATCTATCGCGCGCTGGTCTCGGCCGGCGAGCACTCCGGCCACCTGGGCGTGGTGCTGGAGCGGCTGGCCGGCTATATCGAGTCGCGCAACACACTGACCTCGAAGATCCGGCTCGCCTTCACCTATCCGGCCATCGTCACGGTGGTGGCGTTCGCGATCGTGATCTTCCTGCTGTCGTACGTGGTGCCGCAGGTGGTGAGCGTGTTCGCCAATACCAAGCAGAAGCTGCCCACGCTGACCATCGTCATGCTGTGGCTGTCGGATTTCGTGCGCAACTGGTGGTGGGCCGCGCTGGCTGTGATCGCGGTGGCCGCGTTCAGCATCCGCCGGCTGCTGCGCCAGCCCGCGGTGCGGCTGGAATGGCACCGCTGGCTGCTGACCGCGCCGCTGCTGGGCAAGCTGGTGCGCGGCTACAACACCGCGCGCTTTGCCGGCACGCTGGCGATCCTGGTGTCCGCGGGGGTGCCGATCCTGCGCAGCCTGCAGGCCGCCGGCGAGACCCTGACCAACGAGGCGCTGCGCGCCAACGTGGAAGACGCCAACACCCGCGTGCGCGAAGGCGCCTCACTGGCGCGCGCGCTGGCGGCGCAGAACCAGTTTCCGCCGGTGCTGGTGCACCTGATCCGCTCGGGCGAAGCCACCGGCAACCTGCCGGTAATGCTGGACCGCGCCGCGCAGGGCGAAGCGCAGGAACTGGAACGGCGCACGCTGTTCCTGACCAGCCTGCTGGAACCGCTGCTGATCCTGACCATGGGCGTGGTGGTGCTGCTGATCGTGCTGGCGGTGCTGATGCCGATCATCGAGATCAACCAGCTGGTGCGGTAAGGCGCGCTTTACTCTGCCTTCTTGCTCGGACGCTTGCGCGTCTTGCGCGCAGGAGCCGGTGCCGGTGCGGCTTCCGCTTCAGCAGCGGCCGGTTGCGGCTCCGCTTCCACCGTAGCCGTCAGCACGGTCGTGCCCGGCGCCGCGAATACGGACTGATCGATCGGCCACGGCGTCTCGCTCAGCGTCACCTCGGGCCGGCGCGCCGCGCGCTTGCGCGCGCCGCCGGGGTTGCCCGACGCGGGCTGCGGATCGGGCTGCGGCGCCGCTTCCAGCGGCGGCACCGCTTGCGGCTCAGGCTCGGCCTGCACCGCATCGGCCGCGACAAAAGGCGGCTCGGCTGGCACCGGGGCCTCGGGTTCGGGGGTAACGGTCTCCGGCGTGGGCAGCGGCTCGACGCCCCGCGCAGGTTCCGGCGCTTCGGCCGGCGCCGGCGCGGGCTGGCGACGCGCCGGCTCCGTGTGCGGCGCGGGCGGTTGCGGCGCACGCTGCTGCTGCGGCTCGCCGCCCTTGGCGCGCTTCTTCAGCCGCACCCAGATGGTCTTGTTATTGCCGCCGTTGCGCGTTTCCACCTCGAACAGGCCGGTGGCCAGCACCAGTTCAGAAAGCTTGCCGTAGCCATAGTTGCGCGAGTCGAATTCCGGCGCCTGCTTGGCGATGTGGTTGCCCATGCTGCCCAGCGTCAGCCAGCCGTCTTCGTCCGACACCGCCTGCGCCGCGTTCTGCAGCAGGCGCACCAGGCGCGAATCCTGGCGCAGCTCGCCGGTACTGCGCTTGCGCGTGGGCGCGGCCGCGCCGTCGGTGCCGTCGGCGCCGTCGGTGTCGACTTCGGCGCGCAGCACGTCGGAATAGATGAACTTGTCGCAGGCGGTGACGAACGGCTTGGGCGTCTTGCGCTCGCCAAAGCCGTACACCGTCAGGCCCTGCTCGCGGATGCGCGAGGCCAGCCGGGTGAAGTCGCTGTCGCTGGAGACGATGCAGAAGCCATCGAAGCGCCCGGTGTAGAGCAGGTCCATGGCGTCGATGATCATGGCGCTGTCGGTCGCGTTCTTGCCGACGGTGTAGCGGAACTGCTGGATCGGCTGGATCGAGTGCGACAGCAGCCGCTCCTTCCAGCCGGCCAGGTTGGGCCGGGTCCAGTCGCCGTAGATGCGCTTGACGGCTGCCACGCCGTACTTGGCGACCTCGGCCAGCAGGCCTTCGACGATGGCGGGCGCCGCGTTGTCGGCGTCGATCAGCACGGCCAGGGTCGCGGTGCCCTGGCGGGGGGAATTGGTCATGTTCGGATATTCGCTGGCAAGCCGCGCACCGGCGCGGGCGGTCAAGAGGTCCGGTTGCACCAGGATGGCAACACAGATATGACGCTTGGGAGACGGCCGGGCTTCGGCGCCGGCGATCTCGATGCAACGCAGTGTACACGCCAAGCCCTGTCGATACGGGAAATCACGCCCACAACCGGCACGCTTTGTGCTGCATTGCAAGGTACCGCCCATTTTGTGGCGGTGCTACCATGCCGCGCAGAGACACAGCCACCCCGAGCCTTCACAAGAGGCGACGCGGCGGTTGCCCACAACTGCAGGTTTCGGTGATCCCGACAGCACGCCCATAGAGGAGCACGCATGAATGCCCCCCTGACCTCGCCGGTCAGCGACGCCATCCGCCAGGCGCTCGCCAACGTTTCCCTCGAAGACAAATACACGCTCGAACGCGGCCGCATCTATATCAGCGGCACGCAGGCGCTGGTACGCCTGCCGATGCTGCAGCAGGAGCGCGACCACGCCGCCGGGCTCAACACCGCCGGCTTTATCTCGGGCTACCGCGGCTCGCCGCTGGGCGCGCTGGACCAGTCGCTGTGGAAGGCCAAGAAGCACCTGGCCGCGCACAACATCGTGTTCCAGGCCGGCCTGAACGAAGACCTCGCCGCCACCTCGGTATGGGGCTCGCAGCAGGTCAACATGTACCCCGATGCGAAGTTCGACGGGGTCTTCGGCATGTGGTACGGCAAGGGGCCGGGCGTGGACCGCACCGGCGACGTGTTCAAGCACGCCAACTCGGCGGGTTCCTCGCAGCACGGCGGCGTGCTGGTGCTGGCCGGCGACGACCACTCGGCCAAGTCGTCGACGCTGGCGCACCAGTCCGAGCACATCTTCAAGGCCTGCGGCCTGCCGGTGCTGTATCCGTCCAACGTGCAGGAGTACCTGGACTACGGCCTGCACGGCTGGGCCATGAGCCGCTACTCCGGGCTATGGGTGGCGATGAAGTGCGTGACCGACGTGGTCGAATCGTCGGCCTCGGTCGAACTGGATCCGCACCGCGTGCAGATCGCGCTGCCGGGCGACTTCATCATGCCGCCGGGCGGCCTCAACATCCGCTGGCCCGATCCGCCGCTGGAGCAGGAAGCGCGGCTGCTCGACTACAAGTGGTACGCCGGGCTGGCCTATGTGCGCGCCAACCGGCTGGACCGGATCGAGATCGACTCGCCGCATGCGCGCTTCGGCATCATGACCGGCGGCAAGGCCTATCTGGACACGCGCCAGGCGCTGGCCGACCTGGGCCTGGACGATGCCACCTGCGCGCAGATCGGCATCCGGCTGTACAAGGTGGGCTGCGTGTGGCCGCTCGAGGCGCATGGCGCGCGCGCCTTTGCCGAGGGCCTGCAGGAAATCCTGGTGGTCGAAGAGAAGCGCCAGATCATGGAGTACGCGCTCAAGGAAGAGCTGTACAACTGGCGCGACGATGTCCGTCCCAAGGTCTACGGCAAGTTCGACGAGAAGGACAACGCCGGCGGCGAATGGTCGATCCCGCAGGGCCACTGGCTGCTGCCGGCACACTATGAGCTGTCGCCGTCGATCATCGCCAAGGCCATCGCCACGCGCCTGGACAAGTTCGACCTGCCGGTCGACGTGCGCGCGCGCATCACCGCGCGCCTGGCCATCATCGAGGCCAAGGAAAAGGCGCTGGCCACGCCGCGCGTGGTGGGCCAAGGGACGGGCCAGCAGAAGGCCGAGCGCAAGCCCTGGTTCTGCTCGGGCTGCCCGCACAACACCTCGACCAACGTGCCCGAGGGCTCGCGCGCGCTTGCCGGCATCGGCTGCCACTACATGACGGTGTGGATGGACCGCAGCACCAGCACCTTCAGCCAGATGGGCGGCGAAGGCGTGGCGTGGATCGGCCAGGCACCGTTTGCCGGCGACAAACATGTGTTCGCCAACCTGGGCGACGGCACCTACTTCCACTCCGGCCTGCTGGCGATCCGCGCGTCGATCGCCGCGGGCGTCAACATCACCTACAAGATCCTCTACAACGACGCGGTGGCGATGACCGGCGGCCAGCCGGTCGACGGCCAGCTGTCGGTGCAGGACATCGCCTGGCAGGTGCACAGCGAGGGCGCGAAGCAGATCGTCATCGTCAGCGACCAGCCCGAAAAATACAACGCGGCGATCAAGCTGCCGCAGGGCATCGACATCCATCACCGCGACCAGCTCGACCGCGTGCAGCGCGAGTTGCGCGAAGTGCCCGGCTGCACCATCCTGATCTACGACCAGACCTGCGCCACCGAGAAGCGCCGCCGCCGCAAGCGCGGCACCATGGAAGACCCGCCGCGCCGCGCCTTTATCAACGATGCGGTGTGCGAGGGCTGCGGCGATTGCTCGGTCAAGTCCAACTGCCTGTCGGTGGAACCGCTGGAAACCGAGTTCGGCACCAAGCGGCAGATCAACCAGTCGTCGTGCAACAAGGATTTCTCGTGCCTGAACGGCTTCTGCCCCAGCTTCGTCACGGCCGAGGGCGCGCAGGTGCGCAAGCCCGAGCAGCATGGCGTGTCGATGGACAGCCTGCCGCCGCTGCCTGAGCCGCAATTGCCGGCGATCCGCCGGGCCTACGGCATCCTGGTGACCGGCGTCGGCGGCACCGGCGTGGTGACCATCGGCGGCCTGCTCGGCATGGCCGCGCACCTGGAGAACAAGGGCGTCACCGTGCTCGACATGGCCGGGCTGGCGCAGAAAGGCGGCGCGGTGCTGTCGCACGTGCAGCTGGCCGCGCGCCCCGACGACCTGCATGCCACCCGCATCGCCATGGGCGAGGCCGACCTGGTGATCGGCTGCGATGCCATCGTCTCGGCCAGCGACGAGGTCATCTCCAAGACCCAGGCCGGCCGCACCCGCGCCGTGGTCAACACCGCGCAAACCCCGACCGCCGACTTTATCAAGAACCCGAAGTGGCAGTTCCCGGGCCTGTCGGCCGAGCAGGACGTGCGCAATGCCGTGGGCGAGAAGTGCGACTTCATCAATGCGTCGGGCCTGGCCGTGGCGCTGCTGGGCGATGCCATTTACACCAACCCGCTGGTGCTCGGCTACGCCTGGCAGAAGGGCTGGATTCCGCTGACGCTGCAGGCGCTGGAGCGCGCCATCGAGCTGAACGGGGTCGCGGTGGAAAAGAACAAGGCCGCGTTCGACTGGGGCCGCCATATGGCGCACGACCCGGAGCACGTGCTGTCGCTGAGCGGCAAGCTCAGGAGCACCGCTGAAGGCGCGGCCGTGGTCAAGCTGCCGGCGTCGACCGGCGCCCTGCTCGACAAGCTGATCGCGCGCCGCGTGGAACACCTGACGGCGTACCAGGATGCGGCTTATGCCAGCCGCTACCGCGAAGCGATCGAGCGCGTGCGCGCGGCCGAGAGCGCGCTGCTGGGCAGCGGCAAGGCCCTGCCGCTGACCGAGGCCGCGGCACGCAACCTGGCCAAGTTGATGGCGTACAAGGACGAGTACGAAGTGGCGCGCCTCTATACGGACCCGGCCTTCCTGGACAAGCTGCACGCGCAGTTCGAGGGCGAGCCCGGACGCGACTACCAGCTCAACTTCTGGCTGGCGCCGCCGCTGAACGCCAAGCGCGACGACAAGGGCCAGCTGGTCAAGCGCAAGTTCGGCCCGTCGACGATGAAGCTGTTCCGCGTGCTGGCGAAACTGAAGGGGCTGCGCGGCGGCATCTTCGACATCTTCGGCAAGACCGAAGAGCGCCGCACCGAGCGCGCGCTGATCGGCGAGTACCGTGCGTTGCTGGATGAACTGGTGGCGGGGCTCAATGCCGCCAACCACGACACCGCGGTGGCGCTGGCCAACCTGCCCGACGATATCCGCGGCTTCGGCCATGTAAAGGAAAACAACCTTAAGGCGGTGCGGGCGCGCTGGGCGAAACTGCTGGAGCAGTTCCGGCATCCGGAGACGGCGCAGCGGGCGGCCTGACGGCGCGAGCTTTTTGCGAATCCCGCTGTTTGCTCCCCGCTCCCGCTTGCGGGAGAGGAGCCGGGGGAGAGGGCAGGAGTCTCTCGAGGCGTGGTGCCTAGCCAAACCACCCCTCACCCTGCCCTCTCCCCATGCGGGGAGAGGGGAACACAATCGGTACGGGTCAGTCGTTGGCTTACGCCTGCGCCAGCGTCGTTTCCCCGGGCTTCACATACATCGAGTGCTTCGGCTGCGACAGCACCCTGCGCACCATCGGCTCGAAGAACGACAGCGGCAGCGTGTCGTAGTCGGTCATGAAGGCGGCGGCGTCGTACTTGCGGCAGAACTCCGCGGTGCGCTCGAACAACTCGGGCTGGCTGCGGTATTGCTCGCGCAGGTCGCGGTCGAGGCCGAGATGATGGAAGAAGTAGTAGCCCTGGAACACGCCGTGCTTTTCCACCATCCACAGGTTCTCGGCGCTGACGAAGGGCTTGAGGATGGCGGCGGCGATGTCCGGATGGTTGAAGCTGCCCAGCGTATCGCCGATATCGTGCAGCAGCGCGCAGACCACGTATTCCTCGTCCTGGCCGTCGCGGTGGGCCAGCGTCGCGGTCTGCAGCGAATGCGTGAGCCGGTCCACGGGAAAGCCGCCGCAGTCGCCATCGAGCAGGCGCAGGTGCACCAGCACGCGGTCAGGCAGCGCGCGCGCGAACGGCCTGAACTCGGCCGAGATCGCGGCCCAGTCTTCGCGGGTGCCGTGTTCCATATGGCTGAAGGTGGCGCGTGCGGGCGCGTGGGTGTCGCTCATGCGGGTCTCCTTTGATGGGAATGGGGCGCGGCGGCCGCGCGTGTCGTTGTCTTTTGCCGGCATTGTGGCACCCGTGACCGGACTACACTGTCAAAAACCAAACAATGTGCCGGCATATTGCGGCGCAGCAGCGTTGCTGTGATCCCCGGGTCGAACGGACCCTGTCGCAAGGAGATAGACATGACCTTCAACGGAAGCTGCCATTGCGGCAACATCGCCTTCGCGGTCGAGGCCGACAGCATCCCCAGCGTGATCCGCTGCAACTGCTCGATCTGCCGCCGGCGCGGCCACCTGCTGTGGTTCGTGCCGCGCGCGTCCTTCAAGCTGGAGACGCCGGAGAGCAACGCCTCCACCTACCGCTTCAACACCATGAAGATCGCGCACCGCTTCTGCCCGGTGTGCGGCTGCGGCCCGTACGCGGACGGCCAGGACAAGGACGGCAAGCCGATGGCCGCGGTCAATGTGCGCTGCCTGGACAATGTCGACCTGGATAACCTCAAGATCATCGACTATGACGGACTGCACCACTGACGCGGCCTTCCGCATCCTCGGCATCGACCACCTGGTGTTGCGCAGCGCCGATGTGGCCGCGCTGCGGCGCTTCTATGTCGACGTGCTCGGCTGCAGCGTCGAGCGCGAGCAGGCCGACCTGGGCCTGACCCAGCTGCGCGCCGGTGCCAGCCTGATCGACCTGGTCACGCTCGATGGCCCGCTGGGCCGCGCGGGCGGCGCCGGTCCGGGCGCGCAGGGCCGCAACCTCGACCATTTCTGCCTGCGCATCGACCCGTTCGACGCACAGGCGCTGCGCGCGCGCCTGGCGCGGCATGGCGTCGACGCCGGCGAAGTGGCGCAGCGCTTCGGCGCCGAAGGCAAGGGGCCCTCGCTCTATGTGCAGGACCCGGACGGCAACGTGGTCGAGCTGAAAGGGCCGCCCACGCCGGTGACCGCACAGTAACGCGCGTTGCGGCCAGTGCGCCGCGAGCAGCCGGCGCGCAGCATCGCTACAATTTCCGACTGGCCCCAGGCGCGCCGCTTCCGTGGCGGCCATCCCCCGCCGGGCCCGCCATGACCACACTCGAAGCCAGCCCCGGCACGGACGCTGCCGACACCGAACCTGACGCCAGCCCGGCCCGCGCCGGACCCGCGCAGCCCGCCACGCCGCCGCGCCGGCTGGTGTGGATCCTCGGCCTGACCGAGACCATCTCCTGGGGCACGCTGTTCTTCGCCTTCACCGTCTTCATCGACCCGATGATCCGCAGCCTGGGCTGGTCCAAGCCTTTCCTGGCGGGCGGCTATTCGCTGGGGCTGCTGGTGTGGGCGCTGTGCTCGTTCGCGGTCGGGCGGCTGCTGGACCGAGCGCCGGCGCGCAAGGTGATGGGCGCGGGCTCGGTGCTGGCCGGACTGGGCCTGCTGCTGTGGGCGTGGACGCCGTCGCAGTCCGTGTTCCTGCTGATGTGGGTGCCGCTCGGGCTGGCCATGGCGACCACGCTGTACGAGCCCGCCTTCGTGGTGCTGCGCCAGGCCTATGGCGACCAGTACCAGAAGCCGATCGTCGCGGTCACGCTGATGGCCGGCTTTGCCAGCACGATTTTCGTGCCGCTGGCGCAATGGCTGGTGCTGCATGTCGGCTGGCGCCCGACCCTGGTCGGCTTTGCCCTGCTGAACCTGCTGGTCTGCGCGCCGCTGCATGCGCGCATGCGCTACGCCCTGCATCCCTCTTACTCTGGCACCGGCGCTGGCACCGGCGCCGGCACGGCCCCCGCCGGCGGCCGCGACATTGCCCGCGCCACGCTGCGCCAGCCGGTGTTCTGGGCGGTGGTGCTGGCCTTTACCGCGACCGCGGTGGTGGCGTCGCTGCTGGGCGCGCACCTGATCCCGATGCTGACCGAGAAAGGCATGCCAGTGGCGCAGCAACTGGCGGTCGCGGCGCTGATCGGGCCGGCCCAGGTGGTGGGCCGCATGCTGATGATGCGCGCGGGCGTGCGCCACCCGGTGCGGCTGTCGCTGCCGGTCTATGCGCTGATGAGCGTCGGCCTGCTGTGCTTCGCGCTGGGGCATGGCGCCTGGCTGATGGTGGCGGCCGTGCTGTACGGCTGCGCCAACGGCGTCAACACCATGCTGCGCGCGATGGCGATGCCGGAGCTGATCTCGCGCCACCACTATGCCACTCTCAACGGGCTGATGATGACGCCGGTGCTGCTGATGCAGGCGGCGGCGCCGTGGCTGGGCGCGCTGCTGTGGCGCGCGGCCGGCGGCTACTGGCTGATGCTGTGGGTAATGCTGGCGCTGGCGCTGGCCGCGCTGCTGGCGTTCGGCTACGCGCTGCACCGGCGCGGGCTGCTGCGCGTGGAGGCGGGCCGCCCATGACCGGCTCGCCGGCGTCCGCCGCCGCGCTGCCTGCCGGCCAGGTCGCACGCGCCACGCGCGGCACCATGGCGCTGTTCTTCGTCAACGGCGCCACCTTCGCCACCTGGGGCGTGCATATCCCCACCATCAAGGCACGCTTCGGCCTGTCTGACGCGATGCTGTCGCTGGCGATGCTGGCGGTGGCGGGCGGCGCCATCGTGGCGATGGGTCCGGTCGGCCGTTGGGTGGCGCGCGCCGGCAGCGCGCGCGCCTCGATGGCCGGCGGGCTGCTGTTCGCGCTGGCCACGGTGGCGATCCTGGCGATGCCGTCGTTCTGGCTGCTGCTGCCCGCGCTGCTGGTCTTCGGCATGGCCAATGCGGCGTTCGATGTCGCCATGAACGCGCAGGCCGCCACGGTCGAGGCCAGCCGCACGCGGCCGGTGATGTCGTCGCTGCACGGCATGTTCAGCCTGGGCGGCATGGCGGGTGCGGGCTTTGGTGGCCTGATGCTGGCCTGGGACGTGCCGCCGCTGGCGCATGCGGCCATGATGGCCGGCGTGACCGCGGCAGTGGCGGTGGCCACGCTGCCGGGGCTGCTGGCCGACCATCCGGTGCCGCCTTCCGCGCCCCACCATCGCGACCATGCAGTGCGGGCGCTATGGCTGCTGGGGCTGCTGGCCTTTCTCGGGCTGATCGGCGAAGGCGCGATGTACGACTGGACCAGCGTCTACATGCTCGACGTGGCACGCGCGCCCGACGGCTGGATCAGCCTGGGCTATGCCGCGTTCTCGGGCGGCATGGCGTGCGGGCGCTTCGGCGGCGACCGCCTGCGCGCGCGTCTGGGCGACAGCGCCACGCTGACCGGCAGCGCCTGGCTCGGCTTTGCCGGCATTGCGCTGGCGCTGGCCGTGCCGCTGCCGCTGGCCGCGCTGGCAGGCTTTGCGCTGATGGGGCTGGGCGCGGCCAATATGGTGCCGATCTTCTTTGTCGCCGCGTCGCGGCTGCCCGGCGTGGCGCCGGCGGAAGCGATTGCGCGCGTGGCACGCTTCGCCTACGTCGGGCTGCTGCTGGGCCCGGTGCTGATCGGCGGCGTGGCGCACCTGGCCAACCTGCGCGCCGGCCTGGCGCTGGTGGCCTTGACCATGGGCTGGATCGCGCTGGCTGGGGCGCGCTCGGCGCGGCGCTACCTGCCGCCGCGCGCGCCGGGCCGGTAATCCTCCAGGCCTTCAGCCTTTCAGGCCGCGGCGCGCAGCGGCGCCCCGGCGCCCATGCCCTCGAACACGAAGCTGTCCATCGCCAGCACGCCGTAGGTGACCTCGTCGGCCACCCGCGACACCGTGGCCGGCCCCGTCAGCGCCGGGCCGGCGCCCTCCGGGCCGAGCGCCGCGCCCAGCGCCACATAGAACGGCAGCAGGTGCTCGTCGGTCGGGTGCGCCCGGCGCGCATAGGGCGCCTGGGCCCGGTAGTCCGCAATCAGGCGGGTGTCGCCGGTGGCCAGGGCCTGGTCCAGCGCCTCGGCCATCCACTTGCGGAACGCCTCGACGTACGGCTCGGCCTGCGGACCGTGCTGCTCGCGCCGGCCGCCGCCAAAGACTTCCTGCAGGTTGTGGGTGAAGCTGCCCGAGGCCAGCACCAACACGCCCTCATCGCGCAGCGGGGCCAGCGCACGCCCGATCGCGATCTGCGTCGCGGGCGCCAGGTAGGGATTCAGCGCCAGCTGCACCACCGGCATGTCGGCATCGGGAAAGAAGTGGCGCATCGGCATCCAGGCGCCGTGGTCCAGCGGGCGCTCGTCGTCGTGGCCGACAAAGCCCGCGCCGGGAATCGCCGCCGACTCGACCAGCGCCTTCACCCGCGCCGCCAGTTCCGGCGAACCCGGGGCGTCGTAGCGCAAGGCGTACAACTCGCGCGGGAAGCCGCCGAAATCGTGCCAGGCCTCCTGGCGTTCGCGGCTGGTGACCGCCAGCGTGCTGTAGATCCAGTGAGCCGAAATCACCAGCACCGCACGCGGGCGCTGCGCGCGCAGCCGGGCGCCCAGCGCCTCGAACGCGGCACCGGTGGGGCCGGGATCGATGGCCAGCATCGGCGAGCCGTGGGAGATATAGAGCGAGGGAAGCATGGCAATACCGCCTTCAAACGGTTTGTGTACTGGCTTCCAGTTTGGCAAAGAACGGCGGCGGGCGCGGACGCGGTTTGCGGACACCTCATGCAAAAAAATTGAATCGCGGTGACGATCCGTGGCGCGGCCCACATAACCCGCGCCGCGCCGGTCCCGCCGCCGATGCGAGGGGCTTATGCTGCAGCCGGAAGCCCGTGACAGGCGCTCCGCAAGCACTTCCGCAACGCAGACGCCGCGGCGCTTTTCCCGCGCGCGAGGCAGGAGACTCAGGTGGCATCGCGCAATCCGCGCCGCACCGGACGGCACCACCGCATTCCCGGCCAATGGTGGCAGCTGGGCGTCTACGGCAGCATGCCCGCCGTCGCACTGTGGATCCTGGCGCGGCTGCCAGCCGGCCTGCTGCTGTCCGTGACCGGCATGCCGGCCGCATCCGCCTGGCTGAACCGGGCCGGGGACACCGTGTTCGTGGCCGGGTGGGTCGCCAGCGCCCTGCTGCTGTGGCTCTCCCGCCACCGTCCTGCCCCTGCCGCGGATGCCGCCCCGGCTCCGGGGACCCCCGCCGAAGCTGCCCCAGGCCAGGCGCAGCCCAGGCCGTCGGATGCCTGAAAGCGCACGCCAAAATTGAGTCGCCGCTGGCGCGGAGGTCCGGGATTAAGGAATCGCTTAATATGGCGGTTTCCCCGCATGACCAACGCTTCATGACCGCGACTACCGCCCCCGTTCCAGAACTGACCAACGCCACCCGACGCAAGGCGATCATCGCCGCCACCATCGGCAATGGCCTGGAGTGGTTCGACTTCACCGTCTACAGCTTCTTTGCCGTCATCATCGCCAAGCTGTTCTTTCCCACCGGCAATGACCTGACCTCGTTCCTGCTCACCGTCGCCACCTTCGGCGTGGGCTTCTTCATGCGCCCGGTCGGCGCCATCGTGCTGGGCGTCTATGCCGACCGCGTCGGCCGCAAGGCGGCGCTGACGCTGACCATCCTGCTGATGGCGCTGGGCACGGCCATCATCGGCCTGGCCCCGACCTACGACCAGATCGGCCTGTGGGCCCCGGCGCTGATCGTGGTCGCGCGCCTGATCCAGGGCTTTTCCGCCGGCGGCGAAGTCGGCGGCGCCACCGCCTTCCTGATCGAGCACGCGCCCGACGCCGAGCGCGGCGCCTACGCCAGCTGGCAGCAGGCCAGCCAGGGCATCTCGTTCATGCTGGGCGCCGCCATGGGCGCGCTGGTCATCAACGGCCTGTCGCCGGAGCAGATCGACGCCTGGGGCTGGCGCATCCCGTTCCTGTTCGGCCTGCTGATCGGCCCGGTGGGCATGTATATCCGCTCGCACCTGCACGAGCCGCCCGAGTTCGAGGCGCGCCAGGCCGCGCGCAAGGCCGCGCAGGTAAAGTTCTCGCCGCTGTCGCAGGTGCTGCGCGACCACCCGCGCGAAGTGCTGGCCGGCCTCGGCGTGACCATCCTGTGGACGGTCTGCACCTATGTGCTGGTGTTCTACATGCCGTCGTACGCCAAGCAGCAGCTGGGCCTGCCGCTGGGCGCCACGTTCCAGTCGACCGCGCTGTGCGGCGCCATCATCCTGGTGCTGTGCCCGCTGATGGGCATGCTGTCGGACCGCGTCGGCCGCAAGCGCATGCTGGGCGTGGTGGCACTGCTGATCGGCGTGCTCGCCTATCCGCTGTTCCACTGGCTCAACGTGGCGCCGACCACGCAGACGCTGCTGCAGGTGCAGATCGTGCTGGGCATCCTGCTGGCGGCCTTTACCGGCCCGGCGCCGGCGGTGCTGGCCGAGCAGTTCCCCACCGAAGTGCGCTCCACCGGCCTGTCGCTGGCCTATAACTTCGCCGTGACCATCTTCGGCGGCTTTGCCCCGCTGATCGTGACCTGGCTGATCGAATCGACCCAGAACAAGCTGGCGCCGGCCTACTATGTGATCGCCGCAGCCGTGGTCAGCTTTGTCGCGCTGGTGTTCATGCACGACCGGACCGGCAAGCGGCTGGCCTGAGCGCGCCGCGCCTGTCCATCGAAAAAGCCAGCCGCAAGGCTGGCTTTTTTGTGGCCGGCGGCCGGTCGCGCAAATACGGCTCAGGCGTCCTCGTCGCCTTCCCGATAGATATGGATGACGTGCCGGGCCTCGAAACACAGCGGCATGCCGGGATTCATCTCGTCGGTGCAGTACGGCTGGTTGTCGAGTTCGCCGGTATAGAGCGCGCCTTCGCGTCCGGTCACATTGACCCACATCCGCTCGACGTGGACTTCCTCGTTGCCATCCTCGTCCGCGACCAGGATGCGGAAGATCAGCTTGACCTGCTGGCCGGTGGCAAGCGCGTCGCGTTCCGCGCGCGGCGGCATCCAGAAGGTGTCGGGGTGGGCGGCGGCGATGGGCTCGGCGTCGTCGAGCTCCCATCCGTCCTCGTCCAGGGTGGTCAATCGCATGTCCATTTTCAGCCTTCCGCAATGTCTCAGGTGCGGGCATGATCGCAGCAAATGCGCCGGCCGGCGAGAGCCGGAGCAGCACCCCATTCATTCAATACTGGAAAGGTACGCATGACGAGCAACAAGGAAGCGCTGGCCGCGCCGGTGCGCTGCGGCTGGTGCGGCACGCTGGAGGACTATTGCCACTACCACGATACCGAGTGGGGCTTCCCGGTGGCCGACGACCGCCGGCTGTTCGAGAAGCTGTGCCTGGAGGGGTTCCAGTCCGGCCTCAGCTGGCTGACCATCCTGCGCAAGCGCGAAGCCTTCCGCAAGGCGTTTGCCAATTTCGATATCGAGAAAGTCGCGCGCTTCACCGAGCGCGATATCGCGCGCCTGCTGGGCGATGCCGGCATCGTGCGCCATCGCGGCAAGATCGAGGCCGCAATCAACAATGCCCAGCGGGCCCGCGAACTGCTGGAATCGGAGTCCTCGCTGGCGGCCTACTTCTGGCGCTTCGAGCCCGATCCGGCCAGCCGGCCGAAGGTGCTCACGCCCGAGGTACTGCGCACCATGGCCATTTCGCCGGAGTCCACCGCGCTGTCCAAAGACCTGAAGAAGCGCGGCTGGCGCTTTGTCGGACCCACCACGATGTATGCGCTGATGCAGGCCATGGGCCTGGTCAACGACCACCAGGAGGGCTGCGCCACGCGCGCGCAGGTGCTGGCGGCGCGCAAGGCGTTCAAGGTGCCGCGCTAGCCGGTATACAGGCCGCCGCGTATACATAGGAGCCAGACACCACCGTCTGGCGCAAAGGTCCTGACTGTCGTCTTTATATTGTTTACGTATGTAAACATAGTAGTAGTAGGTAAACCGGGCTACGGGCCGTGGATAAGTCACCTTTTCCCTTCCGGGTCAGTGACTTGCAGCAAAGATAACGGCTCCGGGATAACCCTGATTTGCCGGGACAAGACGGCGGCAACGTATACATCTCCCGCGCGCCCCCGCGAGTTGTCCGTATACGTCCCACAGCGCATCCCCAGGCGTGACACACCTTGTCCCGCCGGTTATCCCCAGGCCTGGGCCAAGCTGTCCACAGCCCGGCTCAGCCATCGGCCGTGGTTGCGCCCACGTATACCGGGTCGACGTGCGTCATCACGTTCAGCACGTGGTGGTGTTCCAGCGTGCGGCGCCGCGCTTCCACCGCGATGGCATGACCCTGCGCCACGGTCAGGGTGGCATCGATCTCGAGGTGCACGTCGACCAGGACCTGGTCGCCCATCTTGCGCGTGCGCAGTTCGTGCAGGCCGAGCACGCCGGGCGTGGCCAGCATGGTGGCGCGGATGGCGGCGACGGTCTCCTCGTCGGCGGCGCGGTCCATCAGGTCATTGAGCGCATCCCACCCAAAGCGCAGCCCCATGCGCGCCACCATCAGACCGACCACGATCGCCGCGATCGGGTCGAGCACGTGGTAGCCCAGCAGGTTGCCGCCGATGCCGAGCGCCACCACCAGCGACGACGCCGCATCGGAGCGCGCATGCCAGGCGTTGGCCACCAGCATGCTCGACCGCACCCGCCGCGCCACGGCCAGCATGTAGCGGAACAGCAGCTCCTTGGACGCCAGCGTGGCCAGCGCCACCCACAGCGCCACCGGCTGCACCGGCTGCGCGCCGCCGGCAGACTGCAGCTTGCCCAGCGCCGCCCACAGCATGCCCGCCCCCACCGTCAGCAGCAGCACGCCCAGGGCCAGCGAGGCGGCGGTCTCGAAGCGCAGGTGGCCGTACTGGTGGTCGGCATCCGGGTCCTTGCGGCTTTGCCAGCCGGCGGCCAGCACGACAAAGTCCGAAAGCAGATCGGACAGCGAATGCGCGGCGTCGGCGATCAGCGCCTGCGAGCCGGAGATCACCCCAGCGACCCCCTGCACCGCGGTCAGGCCGATATTGACTGCGACGCTGACCAGCGTGCTGTTGCGGCCGGCGCGATGGCGCGCATCGGCTTGTGCGGCGGGGGTGGCGCCGTCGTCGGGCAGGCTGCCGGGTTTTGCGCGCATGCGGGGCGAGTGCGAATCCATCGGGTGACTATAGCCGAACCTGTCGGCAGCGCGGGCCGGCACGACGCGCGTGCAGGCCGCGCCATCGTGCCGATTTCGTAACAGCGCTGGCTAACTTATTGCGCCGCCTTTACCGTAGAAAGGACGGGCACCGCACGAAGCGTGCGGACCAGCGCCAGCGGGCGCACCCGGTCTTTGCAAGGAGGGCTCTCACGATGGCGATCCGTTCGCTAGCCTCGCACAGCACATCCCAGCTACGCCGCCTGATCGGACAGATGCAGGCAGAAGTCGACGCACTCGAAAACCTGTCCACGCCCGATGCCGACGCGCAAAGCCGCCTGGGCTATGCCACCGGCCGCCTGCGCGACGGCATCGAAGCGGTCGAGGATGCCCTGCAGTCACTGCGCGCGCTGCAACAGGTACGCCCGTCCGCGATGAAGGCCAGGCGGCCGGCGCGCGTGGCTTAGCGCGCGCCTTTGGTAGCCTAAGCGCCTGCCGCGGCCGCAGCCGGCGAATCCGCCGGCCCCTGGCGCGGCGCCAGCCCCAGGGCGCGGGCCAGCGCATCGCATGCGGCCGGAATCGGCCCGATCACGGGTACCGCGAAGCGCTGTTCCAGCGCCCGCGCGGCCTCGCCCAGCGGCCCGCCGCCGATGATCACGGCCTGCGCGCCATCGTCGATACACGCCTGCACCGCACCCGCGAGCCGTTCTTCCTGTTGCTGCGGCGCGTTGCCGAGCGCGCGCGGGTCGCCATCGGTGAAGCGCGCGCCGGTGAACCAGGCCTCCAGCCCGTTCCGGCGCACGCCCGACGCGATCGACGCCGCCAGCCGTGGCGTGGTGGTGGCGATGCCGAAGCGCCGCCCGCCCGCCGCGGCGGCGCGCATCGCGGCCTCGCCGATGCCAACCACCGGCACGGCCAGCTGCGCGCGCAGGGCTTCCAGGCCCGGATCCCCGAAGGCCCCGACGATCACGCCCCCGGCAAGGCGGGCCAGGCGCACCATGTCCGCGTCAAGGACCGCGCCGGCGGCCACCGCCAGATCGCCATCGTCGACGATCATCGGCGCGCCGCGCGCCACCGTCGCGCCAACCACGGCCGGCGGCGCGTCCAGGTGCTGCGCCAGCCAGGCGCGGGCGATGCCGACCATCATCTGCGTGGTGGCGCTGAAAGTATTCGGGTTGATCAGCAGGATATGGCTCATTCATGTCTCGGGATTCAGGGGTGCTGGCTGGCGGCGGGCTGGCCGGCCGGCTGCCGCGATGCATCGCCGGGCTCGTCGTCGGCGCCGTCCAGCGCCCGGCCGAAGGTTTCGGGGGCGAACTGCAGCACCAGCGCGAACACCGCATACATGCCGGCCATCATCCCGAACATGCCGCCGATGCCGTACTGGTCGAACACGCGCCCGGCGATCAGGGGCATGGCTGCGCCGGCCATGGTGCCGAGCGCCAGGATGAAAGCGGTGCCGAAGGCGCGCACGCGGGTCGGATACAGCTCCGGCGCGTAGATCCAGATCGAGGTGTTCAGCAGCAGCACGCAGAACTGGAAGGCCGCGCCGAAGATCAGGACCAGCGCCGCCGAATTGGACAGGAAGCCGAAGCACAGACCGATCACGCACGCCAGCAGTGCCCCTAATGTGAGCACCCGCTTGCGCGGAAAGCGGTAGCCGAAGTACGACGCCGCCACCGCACCCAGCAGGCTGCCGGACTGCATCACGATGGTGAAGGCAAAGCTCTTGGTCAGCGTGTAGCCCTGCGCCATCAAGATCGTCGGCATCAGCGTCAGCACCGAGATCTGCGCGCCATAGGTCATGCACACGGCGATTCCCACCGCGATGGTGCGGCGTGCCAGGCGGCCGGTGAAGACTTCGCTCAGACGGACCTTTTCCGGCTGGATATCGCCCTCGCGCGCGGCACTCAGGTATTCCGTCGACTGCGCCGTGCGCCGCGACAGCTTGCCCGAGGCGAGGATATTGAGCACGTGGTTGGCCTCGTCGACGCGCCCCTTCGACAGCAGGAAGCGCGGCGTCTCGGGGATAAAGCGCCGGTACAGCAGCACGAAAAACGCCGGCAGCACCAGGCAGCCGAACAGCCAGCGCCAGCTGTCCGGCCCGGGAAACAAGGCGAACACCGCCAGCCCGAAGGCCGGCGCCAGCATATTGCCCAGCCCGCCGCCCGCGACGTTGATGGCGCCGACCGCCACACCGCGGAAACGCGACGAACAGAATTCGGCCAGCATGGTCACCGCGATCGAGATCTCGCCGCCCAGCCCGAAGCCGACAAGGAAACGCCCCGCGGCCAGCACCGCGTAATTCGGCGCCAGCGCGCAGATCAGCGCACCCAGCGTGAACAGCATCAGGTTGATGCTCAGCATCGCGCGCCGCCCATACCGGTCGGCGATATAGCCGGAACCCAGCCGGCCCAGCGCCGCAGCGCCGAAGGTCAGGGTGTTGAGAAAGCCGATTTCCGCCGCCGACACGCCCCAGTGTTCCCGCAGCAGCGGCCCCACCAGGCCCACGGCATTCTGCTCGAACACGTCGAACAGCACGCCGAACAAAATCAGCGCCAGGATTTTCTTGTGCGACGGAGTGACGCCGATATCGTCCAGCGCCCGTTCGAGTTGCTGCAGCCGCGGCTGCGTCGAAGAAACCATGACTTCCGCACCCATGCCTTGCCTCCATGCGCACGCCGGCGCTTTTTTCTGGCCGGGATTCAGCCGCTCCCGCCGTAATGTTTTGATTTTTTCATATGATAAATTTTTGAAAAGAATTTTTCACGCGGGTTTATACCGACGCGGGGCGGCTGCGTGCCGCCGCGTGCCGCTTTTAAGGCGGCTGGCAGCGCGACGGAACGAGGAATTGGGATGGCATTCGCCGCCGACGGCGGCAGGCGCCGGCGCTCAGAGTTCGTCGAGCGCGTCGTGGAAAGCCTCGACCAGGCCCAGATGCCGCCGGCCCGGGGTACCGGCCAGTTCCATCACCTGGGTGACGATCAGGTGGCACAGGCCGATCACGGCGGCATGGTTGTCCAGCACGCCGGGGGCCTGCACATCGCAGCGCAGTACCCACCGGGCGGGCACCTTGGTGGTCGCGCCCTGTTCGGTGATGTAGAGCAGCCTGGGACAAGCCTTCGCCGCCTGCGCCACCACCGACGGCAGTTGGCGCACGCGCCGGCGCAACGCCAGCACGATCACCACGTCGTCTTCGGTCATGCCGGCGAGATGTTCGCCCATGGTCTCGCCCGCGCCGGGCACCGCCTGCGCGCTCGGCACGATCTGCAGCAGTTGCCAGCGCAGGTACATGGCCAGCGGCTGGCTCGAGCGAAAGCCGACGATCCAGACCTTGCGCGCATTCAGGATGGCCTCGGCGATTTCCCGCAGCTGCGCCTCGGACAGGCGCCGGTAAGTGGCGCCGAGGTTGGTCAGGCCCTGCTGCAGATGCGCGCCGAGCGAGCCGCTATCGGCCGCACCGGCCGCGCTTTCGGTGCCGGCCAGCAGCAGCGGCGAGCCTGCGCTCTTCTCCGAGCGCACATGCTTGCGCGCGTCGTCATACGAGGCATAGCCCATGCGCCGCACGAAGCGCGTCACGGTGGCATTCGACACATTGGCCAGCCCAGCCAGTTCCGAAGCGGTATAGCCCGCGAGATCGCCGGGGAAATCCAGCGCGAACTCCGCCAGCCTGCGCTCCGAAGGCGATAGCTGGTCCAGCTGTTCGCGGATGCGTCCGACGAACGATTTCCTGGTGGCTTGCATGGGACGAGACGGCTTTGGTGCGCACGGTCGGTCGACTGAGCCTGCCGCGCGCGGGGCTCCAAGGGGCTCAACGATAACGTATGGCGCCGCGCGATGCGAGTCGCCGGCAGCCGGCCTGCCTCGATGCTGGGCGTGGCGCTTAACGCGGCGCGCCGCTGGCATTCACGTGGAATTCAGGTGGCATTAACCCCTGACAGCGCTGGCGTTGGTCCGGCATTAAATCTCTGTCCTGGCCTTGCCCAAGCCAGCGCAATTACCGTTTCTTGAGTCCCGAAAATCGCGCGCGATGATATTGCCGCGTACGGAAGACTGTC
This sequence comes from Cupriavidus nantongensis, assembly GCF_041726985.1. Classification (GTDB taxonomy): domain Bacteria; phylum Pseudomonadota; class Gammaproteobacteria; order Burkholderiales; family Burkholderiaceae; genus Cupriavidus; species Cupriavidus nantongensis_A. The sequence continues at coordinate 3,278,754 of NZ_CP168303.1, forward strand.
CACAAATCGAACAAATCCTTACATGTGATCCAGAGTCGAGTAATCGTTAAGTCGCAAGTGCGCACTGCAATAGTGCATAGGTGCCCTGCCCGAAAATCACACGTAACCCATTGTTACCGACCTGTACGGTCTCGGATGCATACCCCTAGTATCGCCGCTGCCGGGTTTTCCAAGGGGTTAACCCGATCCGCTTTTTATGCCACTGCAATTGGTCGTGCACACTGCAAACCGGCACAAGAACGGGCGTGGTGATGTTTATTCACTTTCATCTTTTATCCATTCACTTAAAAATCAATGACTGGGAAAAATCTACCCCGCGATAACCCATCGGACCTGCGCCGGGCGCGCAATTCTTACATTCTCCCGAGCCTGAACTTCCTGGCTGCGGCCTGCGCCGCTGTGGTGCTTACGGCATGCGGCGGCGGTGGCGATGGCAGCGATGCAACCACCTCCGGTAGCACCTCGTCGACCGAAGCTTCGCGCAGCCCGACCACCCCGGCAGAATCCACTCAAGTCGCCGATGAGATTTTCGACGGCTCCGGCAATTTGAATGCCGACGAATATGTTGCCATTGCTTCGGATTATTCCGGCGAAAAAGCCATGGCTTATCGCTACGGCGCGAGTAATTCCGCCGCCGCAGCAGTTGGTACGGTATGGAAACCCGAGGACAAGACCTTTTACCCGCACGGCAATACCTGTTTCCAGCAGGATTACCCGGGCGCCACGATGGATACCAGCACCAATGTGATCTATCAGCTGGGTAACATCGACTGCGCCCGCAACGACTACGGCAGCAACATGGGCGACGTGATTTTCCGCGCGGACTCCGCTTCGGACTCCGGCGTCACGCCGCTGCTGACGCTCGCGCTGAGCGCCGGCACCATTGCCGAAAAGCCGCAGACCCCGTGGTTCTGGGGCCATACCACCACCAATCCGCTGCTGAAGGAACACGTCACGGCCAACGGTGGCGCGATGCCGACGCAGCCTATCGCCATGGGCCGCTGCAGCGAGCACGATTGCGCACAATCGCTGGTGGCTTTCCAGAACGGCCTGATTGCCTCGGTCGGCATGAATACGGCTTCGCACTCGGCTTCGGTGAAGCTGCCGGAGGGCAAGGTGCCCACGGCCATCGCCATTACGCCGAATTCGGAATTTGCCCTGGTGACCATCTGGGACACCAAGAACCTGAAGGGCCAGGTGGCGGTGATTGCGCTGGGCAGCCTCGCCGACGGCAGCCAGGTGGGCGGTCCGTATGACTCCAGCGATATGTCGTGGCATGGCCTCTATCCGGGCTTCCGCAATATGTCGAACTTCGTCTTCATGAAGCTGCTGGGCTTCGTTGACCTGCCGGATATGAAGGCCCCGACGGAGATTTCCGCCGTGACCGACTTCAGCGTCATGCAGGACAACACCACCCAGGGCTGGATGCGTGACCCGGTGGGTGACCGCGGCGCGAGCCTGGGTCGCGACGAAGCGACGCCTGGCCTGAGCGAAGCCAACCAGAAGAGCTACGCCGTGGGTGGCGTCAACGCCGACCTGATCTCCCGCGCCGGCGTGGCCGCAGTGATCTCGAAGTCGGAAAAGAAGGTGGTGTTCCTGGACCTGAAGCCGCTGTTCGACAAGGTCAACAACACCTACTTCGAAGGCAGCTTCAGCGATCTGCAGAACACCCTGAACAATACCGGCCTGGAAGACTCGCAATGGCCGCAGACGTTCTCGGTGGACAACTACGCTCCGACCATCGTCAAGACCATGAGCCTGGCCGAAAAGCCGACCGCGGTGAGGGTCTCGATGCTGGCCAACCCCGGCCAGGCCTGGGTGGCGACGGAAGACGGCGTGATCCACGCGATCTCGGTGGCTGGCGTGCAGTCGGGTACCAACCTCGATCCGGAACTGATCAAGGAAGTGACCAGCCTGCAAGTGGGCAAGAACCCGACCAGCATGATCCACCAGGTGAATCGCGAGAGCTTCGGCAACTCGAACACCAAGATGTGGGTGGTGTCGCGCGGCGAGCAGAAGATCCAGCTGGTCGACATGGCAACGCTGACGGTCGAAAAGACGCTGCAGGATTCGCGTATCGTCGACCCGATCACGGTGTCTGAAACCCAGCAAAGCCCGCTGCTGACCAGCGTGATCTCGGTGACCGACTATTCGGGCAAGCAGGTGCTGAACTATCGCTATGCCCCGATCAACCTCCAGGGCGGGAACACCCCGTTGTATATCGGCGTGGGCCAGTCGGGCAATGAAGAGTTCGAGTTCGGCGGTTCCTATGCGGTGGCCGGCAAGCCGTTCAACTTCACCCAGAGCAATGTACCCTGAGCGCCATGTCAGCCTGAGGCGCGCCGGTTGATCCCGGCAAGCTTCTTCCCCTGATATCGCTTGATCCAGGCCCGCACGGTTCGCCGTGCGGGCTTTTTCCATTGGGCAGACGCCGGCCACGCCGTGACCCCGCGTGCGCTGGAGCACAGATATCCTGCCTGCGGACATGACAACCTTGCCATATGCGCAAGGAGCCCGTCCCAATGCCGAATCTGTCCGCCCACGACCTGAATGACCGCGGCATCGGCGCTCCCATCAGCCTGGTCGCGCCCGGCGAAGGTGGCGTCAGGGACTATGCCGCCACGCTCAACGGGCTGCTGCAGGGACAGCTGCTCGAGGCAACGCCCGACCTGCCGGCGGCCGCCCTGGCCGGCGCCGACGTAATCCTCCATTACGTCGGCTACGGCTACGCCCGGCGCGGCACGCCGCTGTGGCTGCTGCGGCGCCTGCGCGAGGCCCGGCCGCACATGCGCCGCCTCGGCATCTTCTTCCACGAACTGTATGCCGACGGCGTGCCATGGCGCTCGGCGTTCTGGCTCTCTCCGGTGCAGCGCTACATTGCCGCCGAACTGGCATCGCTGGCCGACTTCTGGGTCACCAACCGCGAGGGTTCGGCACGCTGGCTCAACGCCCACGCGCCGGCGCGGCCGCACCGGGTGCTGCCGGTGTTCTCCAACCTGGGCGAAAGCGGCGCGCAGCAGCGGGACCGGCAGGCCGCCGTGGTGGTGCTCGGTGGCTCCGCGCTGCGCGCCCAGACCTACCAGGAGGCGGGCGAGGCGCTGTTCGAATGGGTCGGCCGTACCGGCTTCACGCTGCATGACGTCGGCCCACCCCTGGACGATACCGGCCTGGCCGCCCGCATCGCCCGGCGCGGCGCGGTGGTGCACGGCCGCGTCGAAGCCGCCGAAGCGGCGCAGCTGCTGTCGGAGTCGACCTACGGCGTGCTGGCCTATCCCGTCGACTATGCCGCCAAGAGCGGGGTCTTCGCCGCGTACTGCGCTCACGCGGTCTGCCCCGTGCTGCTGTCCCGCCACCGCGGCGTGCACGATGGCATCACGCCCGCGCACTACCTGCCTTCGATCGAGGCCATGACGCCGGACCTGGACGCCGCCCGGCGCATCGGCCGGGCGGCCAACGCCTGGTATGCACCGCATGCGCTGCGGCATCACGAGGCCGGGTTCAGGGAGTTGCTGGGGCTGGAAACGCTGCCGGTGCAGGTCGCTGCGGCGTTGTGAGGAGGGACGGCGGGAACGCCGCCAACAAAAAACCCCGGCAGCCTGGCGGCTCCGGGGTTTTCGTTCGAAACGGGATGTTGCGAAGAATCTGGTGGACCGAAGGAGGATCGAACTCCCGACCTCTGCATTGCGAACGCAGCGCTCTCCCAGCTGAGCTATCGGCCCGTCGCGGAGGATTGTAGCGTACTTGGGTGGCGCGCTTCAATCCTCCGCGCCCCCATGCGTGCTGTTTGCCACATCACGCCGCAATGCCGGCATTGCCGTCCATGCCGCGCACGCGCGGCAGGTTCAGCGGGCGCGCGCTGACTTCGCGGGTGCTGCGCAGCCACTGCGCCATCACGTCCCAGATCGGCGCCCCGCCCGATTCACGCGCTTCCTCCGCAACCGGTGCCCAGCCGGCCACCTTGTAGGTCTTGCCGGCCTCCAGCGGCTTGCCCGCCAGGCGCATGTCGGTGATGCGCTTGCCCATGCCGGCGGCGGGATCGATGGTGTACTGCAGGCCGCCGACGCGCACCATGTCGCCGCCCTGCTGGTAGTACGGGTCGGGATTGAACAGGTTGTCGGCGACGTCTTCGAGGATGGTCTTGATGGTCGCGCCGCTCATCTGCGTCACCGTGGTGTACGGATACGTGATGGCGGTCTGGTCCATCAGGTGCTCCATGGTGATGGCCTGCCCCGGCAGCAGCGTGGTGCCCCAGCGGAAACCGGGCGAGAACGCGATCTGCGCGCCCTGCACCTGCATCAGGCCGTCGAGGATCAGCTGGTCGAAGGTGCCGTTGAAATTGCCGCGGCGGTACAGCAGGCCACGGTTGACGGCGAGGACTTCCGACAGCTTCTTTTCATACGGCGCCCGCACCTTGCCGATGAGCGCATCCATGGCCGGGTCGGCCGGCAGGTAGTTGGCGAAGACTGGCAGCAGCCGGTAGCGGAAGTCCGCCACCTTGCCGTTTTTCACGTCGAAATCGAGCACGCCGAGGAACTTGCCGTTGGAGCCGGCATTGGTCACCAGCGTGGTGCCGCCGGCGTTCTTCACCGCCACCGGCGCGGGCACGCCGTCGTGGGTGTGTCCGCCGAGGATGGCATCGAGCCCGCGCACGCGCGAGGCCAGTTTCAGGTCGACGTCCATGCCGTTGTGCGACAGCAGCACCACCGCCTGCGCGCCCTTGCCGCGCGCGGCGTCGATGACCTGCTGCAGGTTCTCTTCCTGGATGCCGAAGGTCCAGTCCGGCACGAAATAGCGCGGGTTGGCGATCGGGGTGTACGGGAACGCCTGGCCGATGATGGCCACCGGCACGCCGTTAATCTCGCGGATCACGTAAGGATCGAACACCGGGTCGCCGAAATCGTTGGTCTTGATGTTCTGCGCCAGGAACGCGACCTTGCCCTTGAAGTCCTTGTCGACGATCTCCCGGACGCGCTCGGCGCCCAGGGTCATCTCCCAGTGCGGCGTCATCACGTCCACGCCCAGCGCCAGCGCGGCATCGACCATGTCCTGGCCCCTGGTCCACAGCGCGGTGGCCGAGCCTTGCCAGGTGTCGCCGCCGTCGAGCAGCAGCGCACCCGGGCGGCCGGCCTTGAGCCGCTTCACCAGCGTGGCCAGGTGCGCAAACCCGCCGACCTTGCCATAGCGGCGCGCCGCCTCGTTGAAATCGAGATAGGTGAATGCATGCGCCTGCGCGCTGCCGGGGCGGATGCCGTAATGGCGCAGCAGCGCCTCCCCGACCAGATGCGGCGGCTTGCCGGCATAGTCGCCGATGCCGAGGTTGACATTGGGCTCGCGGAAGTACACCGGCCGCAGCTGCGCATGGCAGTCGGTGAAGTGCAGCAGGTGGACGTTGCCGAAGCGGGGCACGTCGTACATGGCGTCGGCGGCCTGCGCGGCGTGCGCATCCTGGTGGGGGAACGTCATGCCGCCGGCGCCGGCGATGGCCAGCACCTGCAGGAACTCGCGTCGGTTCATGTCTCTTCCTGTGGGTAAGTGCGTGCCGGTGGGCGCGGGGGCTTCCGGCATCGCATGGCTATGGCTTTGCGTAGCGCTCCAGTGCGGCCACGTCTTCTTCGAGCATTTCGCCGACTTCCTTCTGCACCACGCGGCCGCGCGCGTCGATGACGTACAGCTCCGGCAGCCCCTTGCGCTTGCCGAACACCGCCTGCAATGCGGGCGAATCCATGGTCGCGGGGAAGGTGTAGCCGCGCTTTTTCACGTAGTCGGCGGCCTCGCGCGGATCCTTGTCGATGCTGATGGCCAGCACCTGCAGCGGCGTGCCGCGTGTGCGCTCGTACAGCTTCTGCAGGCGCGGGTTCTGCATCGCGCAGAACGGGCACCAGGTGGCCCAGTATTCGACCACCAGCGGCTTGCCGGCCAGCGCGGCCGCGCTCAGCGTGCGGCCGTCGAGGGTGCGGACCTCGGGCAGGCGCACGGTGTCGCCGACTTCCAGCGCGGCGGCGCCGGCCGCGGCCAGCATCAGGCTCGCGGCCAGCAGCGCGCGCAGCAGCATGGCGGGCGCGCGCATCGGCGTTACTGGTTGACCGGCGAGGCCGGGTCGAGCAGCAGCGCCATCACGTCGCGGATCTGGGCCTCGGTCAGGATGCCCTTGTGGCCGAAGCGCGGCATATTGGAGCAGGCGGCGTAGGCGCTGGAGTCCCAGATCTTGCCCCAGGTGTACTTGATGACTTCCTGCGAGTTGCCGCGCAGCTTGCCGTACTGGTACAGCGACGGACCGATATTGCCGAACGAGATCTCGGCCTTGGTCATCTGGTGGCAGGCGTAGCAATTGCCGCCGTTGGTGCCGCCGACCTGGTCGGTGAACTGCATGCCGCGGCCGTTCTGGGCGACCTTCTCGCCTTCCTTCCAGTCGCCCAGCCATTTGTCGTCGGCCGGGTACTTGATCTGCTTCAGCTCGGCGGCCTCGATCTTTTTTGCCACCTTCGCCGGTACCCTGGTGCGATCCGGGTACTGGCTGCAGGCCTGCTGCATGCCGTCCTGGTTCAGCACGCCCTCGACCGTGACCGGGCCGCGCGAAGAGAACGAGTCTTCGATCAGGTGCTTCATGTCGGCGCCGTTGACGGCGGCGGGCTTGGCCTTGGCGGGGCGGGGCTTGGCGCTGTCTTGTGCATAAGCGCCGGTAGCCAGCACGGCGGCCAGGGCCGCGACGGCCAGTGCCTGGGTATGTCGTTGCATGGTGTCTCTCCCGTACTGGTCAGCGCTTCATCGCCGGGCCGTCGTAGGTGCCGCCGTTGGCGTTCCTGGCCAGGAACATGGTCAGTGCGGTGATCACGTCCGAGCCATAGGCGGGTTCGGGAAAGCGCTGCTGGCGCAGGCAGTCGTACAGGCGGTGCTGCATGGTGCGGACCTCGCCTTGCGACACGCGATAGGCGGGCCAGGTGGTGTAGGCTGCCTGCGCGCCCTTGTCGGTCAGCAGGTTGGGCAGGTCCTGCAGGCGGATGCGCTGGCCGTCCACCGCATGGCAGGTGGCGCAGGCAAAGTCGTAGGCGCCGCCGCGGTAGAAGAACATCTTCTCGCCGAGGGCATAGGTGCGCTTTTCTTCCGGATGGCTGAGCTGCACGTTCATCTTCACGCCGCGCGACTCGCCGGTCAGGTAGGCCACCAGGCGTTCGATCTCGGACGGCTTGCCCGACGACGAGAACGGGATTTTGGTGGCCTCTTCCTTGGTCAACCCCTGCAGCGTCATGCGGCAATGGGCCAGCCGCTGCTCCAGGTCCATCACCTTGTTGGTGTCCTTGAAGTAGCGCGGCAGCTCGGCGTAGGCGCCCTTGGTCACGCCGGGGCCCTTGCCCAGGTCGCATTGCTCGAGCGACGCATTCTTCGGCCCCGCGGGCTTTTTCCACAGCTCTTCGCCGGCGGCTTCCCACAGCTCGGCGGGATTGCCTTCGGCCAGCATCTGCCGGTATTTGGCGATTTCGTCGGCGGTGCTGCCCTGCGCGTGCACGGCGGCAGCGGCCGCGGCCGCCGCGGTGGCGGCCAGCGCCAGCGCTGCGCGCCGGGCCAGGCTTGGGATCGGTTTCATGGGGCTTCCTCCTCGCGGCCGCGCCTTGCGGACGGGCCGATTCTTCTGTCTTGTCTTGCCGTCAGGCCGCGCCAGCCCGGCTCAGGGCTTGATATACGCGTAGCCTTCCTCGGCCTGCAGGCGGGCGATCTCGACCACGCCGGCCTGGACCACCTTGGCTTCCATCAACAGCTGCGATTCACTGATCTTGCGCGCGGTCAGCGTATTGCGGCAGACGCGGAACTCCACGCCTTCGGCGGCCAGCGCGCCCACCGCGCTCTCGAAGCTGTTGCCGCGCGCGTCCTTGGCGCCTTCCACCAGAAAGTCGATGCCGTAGCCGAACGCGACCACCACGATCCTGGTGCCGGGAGCGCCATTCAGGTGGTTGCGCAAGTTGCCCATCGCGCGCACCGCCTGGTCGACGCCTTCCGACAGCTGGTACACCACCTTCACGCGCGCGCCCTTGCCCGCCCCGGCCGGCCCTGACTGGCCCGACTGTGCCGAGGCCTTCGCCGCCAGGCCGATGGCGGCCAGCGCCGCCGATGCTCGAATAAATGCTCGCCGCATAATGCTCCTTCGGGCCGGGTCCGTCCCGGCATTCCGCCCCGAACCTTAGCAGAGGACGACGCGGCGTGCCGGCTGCCTGCCAGCGTGGGCGCGCGGCCTCAGGCGATGGTGGCCTCGTCGGTGCGCTTGTCGCCCTTGTTGTCGGTCCAGGTCACGGCCACCTTGTCGCCCTTGGCGCCGCCCTTGAACTTGAAGTTCAGGAACGGGTCCTTGGACACCGCCGGGCCGAACTGGGCGCGGAACACTTCCTTGCCCTTGCACTGGGCGGTCACGGTCTGGATATGCCAGGCCGGGACGACCTTGCCGGACGCATCCTTGCGCTGGCCGGTCTCCATGTCGTGCTTCATCAGAATCTTGACGTCCACCACGCCGCCGTTTTCGGTGGCGCGTACGCGCATCGGGTCTGCCATGTGTTTCTCCTGTTGCAGTTTGGCGGGAATCTCGGTCCGGGGCGCGGCGTCAGCCGCCGCAGCCGCCCAGCGTGACCTTGATTTCCTTCGATGCCACGTACCACTTGCCGCCGGCCTTGACCGCGGCGTGCACCACCGAGGTCTGGCCCATCTTCACGCGCGTGGAGACGAACGGCTCGGTGCCGGCCGGGATGATGAAGTCGGCGGCCAGGGTGTTGGGGTTCTTTTCCACCAGGATCGCGATCTGCTCGGTATCCGGCAGGGTGCTGGTCACGGCCACCGGCACCACGGCGCCGTTCTCGGCGATATCGGGGGCAGTGAAGGTGATGGCGGTGCTTTTCTCGGTGCCGCTGCCGCCGAGGGCCTTGATCACGTCGGCAACGCTCTTGCCGTCAAAGGCGTTCTTGTTCCACTCGGCCGCCTGCGCTTCGCTGATCAGGCCGGTGGCGGCCATCAGCGACAGGACAGCGGTGACCCGCAGCACTTCTCGTCGTTTGGAATTCATTGCTTGCTCTCCGGCTACTCCGTTCCAGTCGGTCGTGGACCGTTTCAGGGGGTGTTGCATGCGGCCGGTACATGGCCGGCCGCTGGTTGTCCCAGGCCGCGCGGCATTCACTGCCCGGCCCGGTGCATCGGCGGACTGCCCGCTCTGGCAGTCGGTCTTACTTGGCGGGGGCGCCTGCCAGCACCCACTCGACCACGGTCTTCAGGTCGGCGTCGCTGATGGCGGCGTTGGCCGGCATCGGCACCGGACCCCACACGCCCGAGCCACCGCTCTTGACCTTCTTGCTCAGGGTCGCCAGGGCGTTCTTGTCGCCCTTGTACTTGGCCGCCACTTCCTTGTAGGACGGGCCGACCAGCTTCTTGTCGACCTGGTGGCAACCCATGCAGGCGTTCTTGTTGGCGATCTCCTGTGCCTTGGCGGCATCGACCGCGTGGGCCGATGCGGCGGCGCCGAGCATCAGCGCTGCGATGACAAACTGCTTCATTGTTAAGCTCTCCAAGCTCTGTAAAGCCGTGGGGACGGCAAAGGCCGCGCGGCCGTGCTGCAATGGCCAGGCGGCACACACCGGCCGCCGCCTGGGGGCACTGCGGCGGCCAGTCCGCTATTTTGCCTCAAGAATCCAGGCCACCATGGCCTGCACGTCCGAATCCGGGATTTGCGGCTGCGGCGGCATCGGCACGGCGCCCCAGGCGCCCTGCCCGCCCGCCTTGACCTTGCGCGCCAGTGCCGCATGCGCATCCTGTCCCTTGTACTTGCCCGCGATGTCGGCGAACGACGGCCCCACCAGCTTGCGGTCCATCGCGTGGCAGGCCACGCACTGGTATTGGCTGGCCAGGCGCGCGCCTGGCGCGGGCGCCGCCGCGGCCACGGCTGCGCCGCCTGGCCTGGCCGCGCCGGCTGCCGCGGCCGCCGCGATGCCGCGCACCGGGCCGAACGCGCGCTGCTGCTGCGCCAGGTCGCCATGGGCGTCGCGGGCATAGTCCGGCATCGACGAGGCAACCCTGACCTGCTCCGCGCAGCGCGACATGCACGCGCTGTTGCGGGTATCCGGCTGGCCGCGCCCCGGCCACAGGCCGTGGTCCGTGGTCATGCCGGCGCGGTTGGGCATGCGCCGCTGCACCTGGGCGATATTCGTGTCGGACAGCGCAAAGTCGGCCGGGACGATTTCGCCCAGGTGGAGCAGGTAGGCGGTGACCGCATAGACCTCGTTCGTGCTCAGGCTCTTGGGCGCGTTCCACGGCATCGCGCGATGAATGTAGTCCCACAGCGTGCTGACGGTGGGAACCTTCATCAGCGTGGTGCGGTACGGCTGGTTGCCGGTCATGCCGGCGACGCGTCCGCGCTTGATGTCCTCGGCGGTGGTGCCGCCGACCAGCGGCGTGAATACTTCGTTGGATTCGCCGAAATCGCCGTGGCACGACGCGCACTTGCCGTCCCAGACCTTCTGGCCCTGCGCCACCGTGCCGCTGCCCCTGGGCAGGCCCTTGAAGTCCGGACGCACGTCGATGTCCCACGCGGCCACCTCCGCAGGCGTGGCGGTGCGGCCGAGTGCCGCACGCGCGTCGCCCGTGCCGGCTGCCGCGGCGGATGGCCACACGGCGCACCCCGCAGCCAGCAGCAGCGCCGCGGCGATCCTGAGCTCAGCCCACATGGACATTGGCCACCTCGCCGCCGGCCGCGACCTGCCAGCTCTGGATCGCGTTGTTGTGATAGATCGAGCGCGTGCCGCGCACCGCGCGCAGCTGCCCCAGCTTCGGCTGCACGTAGCCGGTCTCGTCGATGGCGCGGCTTTGCAGGATCGCCGGGCCGCCGTCCCAGACCCAGTCCAGGTTGAACCGCGTCAGGCATTTGGACAGCACCGGCGCCTCCAGCCGCGCGGTGCGCCAGTTGCGCCCGCCGTCGGTCGAGACATCGACCCGCTTGACGCGTCCGCGCCCCGACCACGCCAGGCCGCTGATGTTGTAGAAGCCCTTGCCCACCAGTTGCTGCCCGCCCGACGGCGTGGTGATGACCGACTTGCACTCCTGGATCGAGGTGTACTGGCGCAGCTTGCCGTCGGGCATCATGTCGACGTAGTGGATGGTCTCGTCCTTGGCGTTCCAGGGCTGGTCGCCCAGCTCCAGCCGGCGCAGCCACTTGACCCACGACACGCCCTGCACGCCCGGCACCACCAGCCGCAGCGGGTAGCCGTTCTCGGGGCGCAGCATCTCGCCGTTCATGCCCCAGGCGACGATGATCTCGTTGGCCAGCTCCATCGGGATGGTGCGCGTCATCGACGAGCCGTCGCCGCCTTCGGCCAGCAGGTAGCGGCCGCGGCGCAGGTCGGCGCCGGCGTCGTCCAGCAGCACCCGCAGCGGCACCCCGGTGAATTCGCAGCACGACAGCATGCCATGGGTGTACTGCACCGTCGGCACCGCGACGTTGCCCCACTCCATGCCGGTATTGGCGCCGCATTCGATGAAGTGCATGCGCGACACCGCCGGCAGGCGCATCAGGTCGTCCATGGTGTAGACCCGCGGGTTGCGCACCAGGCCGTTGATCATCAGGCGATGGCGCGCCGGGTCGATATCGTGCCAGCCCTGGTGGTGGCGCTCGAAGTGCAGCCCGTTGGGCGTGATGATGCCGAAGAAGCCCTGCAGCGGCGCGAACGCGACCGAGGCCGCCGACACCCGGGTCAGGCCGGGCGACTCGCGCCGGATCAGGTTTTTCTCATGGACCGAGGGCTGGCCGTAGGGGCGCGCCGCCACCGGCTGCCCCAGCGACGTGGCCCAGGGCTGCGGCTGCAGGATGGCGGGATCGCCGTTCGCGCCGTCCGCGGCCAGCGCCTGCCGGCCCGCCGCGGCCGCGGCGAGGCCCGCGGCGGCACCCAGGAAGCTCTTGCGCAGGAAGTCGCGCCGCGGCGCGTCCAGGCCGTGCCGGCCGATGTCCTGCTGCAGCGATGCGCTGACGAAGTGCTCGGGCGCGGGCACGATGCGCCCGGGCCGGTTCCGTTCCTGCAATGCGGTCTCCTCCGGCGCGCTCGCCCCGGTCGGTCAGACCGGGCGGCGTGCCTGTTGTACAGGGCGCCGCAACGGGTGCGGCGCCGCCGTTTGCTGCCGGAAGAGTGGTGGCGCGGCTAGCTTGCCGTGCGCCGCCGCCGCGCCGGGGCTTCCGGCGCGGGCTGTGCCATGAAGCGGTCGACCACGCCGGAGGGCAAGGCGTTGTCCTCCAGCCGGCTCGCCACCTGCACGCAGACCGTGCGGCACAGCTCGATCACGCTTTCGTCGGCAATGGCGTAGAACACCAGGTTCGCCTCCTTGCGGCGCGACAGCACGCCCGAGCGGTACATCGCGTTGAGATGCCGCGACACATTGGTCTGCGACGAACCCACCGTCTCGACCACCGTGCTGACCGGCTTCTCGCCATCGCACAAGGCGTGCAGGATCTTCAGCCGCGTCGGCTCCGCCAGCAGGCTGAAGTAACCCGATACCTTTTCGAACACGCGATCCAGCTCTTCCATGCCGTCCAATATATTCGTATATGCGTGAATGCGCATATAGTGTTTACCCATTGATGCAGCACAACATGCGCCCCGCACGCGCCGGCTCAGCGGCGCGCCAGTGCCCTGCCCGCCCACAGGCGCTGGCCGAACACGTTGAGCAGCAACCCCGCCATCACCACCGCTGCGCCGATCCACTGCGTACCGGACAGGTCCTCGCCCAGCAGCACGTGCGCCGACACCAGGCCCACCACCGGCACCAGCAGCGTCAGCGGCGCCACCTGGCTGGCCGGATAGCGCGTCAGCAGCCGGCCCCACATGGTGTAGCCGAACACCGTCGCCGCGAACGCCAGGTACACCACCGCAAACACCGCCATGCCCGACAGCTGCGTCACGCTTTGCACGATGCGCGCCGGGCCCTCGAACCACAGCGACAGCAGCGCGAACGGCACGATCGGCACCAGCGCGCCCCAGATTACCAGCCCGAGCAGGTCCACGGGACCGATCTTCTTGCTGACGATATTGCCGCTGGCCCAGCAGAACGCCGCGCACAGCGTCAGCACGAAGCCCGCCGCGCTCATGCCGCCCATGCTACCCGCGCCGGCGCCGGCCCCGATCAGGGCCAGCCCGCCGGCCGCTACCGCCATGCCGGCGAAGTTGTGCCAGCGCACCGGCTCTCCAAGCCACAGCGCGGCGATCGCCAGCGTGAAGAAGGCCTGCGACTGCAGCACCAACGAGGCCAGGCCGGCCGGCATGCCGACCGCCATCGCGTAGAACAGGAAAGCGAACTGGCCCAGGCTGATGGTGGCGCCGTAGGCCAGCAGCAGCCGCCACGGCACGCGCGGGCGCGGCACGAAAAAGATCGCCGGGAACACCACCAGCAGGAAGCGCAGCGCCCCCAGCAGCATCGGCGGCACGCCCGCCAGCCCGACCTTGATCACGACGAAGTTGACGCCCCAGACGCAGACGATGGCGAGGGCGAGGAGACGGTCTCTGGCTTGCATGGGGGATGCCGGGCGCGGGCGCGAGTTCGATCGGGACGCCTAGCGTAGCAGCGCCGGAGCGCGCGGCATTGCACGTTCTTGCGGTTTTGTGCGGGCAGCCGTGCCGCCCGCACCGCCGGCAGCGTCAGGCCAGCATCTCCGCCCAGATTCCCCGCGCCCAGGCCAGCGCGTAATCGCCTTCCAGTACCGTCGGCGCCGGCGACAGCCCGCCCGAGCCCGGCACCGTGAGCATGGTCTTCTGCGCCGCGTCGTAGCGATGCACGCTGGACACATGCACCGCCTCGCGGTCGGAGGTGAAGCTGTAGCAGGTGTTGTTGTACAGCGGCTCCGGGTCCGGGGCGCGGCCCGACAGCAGCGCCACCAGCGCCGCCGCCGCGACCTTGCCGTGCTGGTTGGCCATATGGCCGGACTTGGGCATCAGCGGCGCGATCTGGATCGCGTCGCCGATCACATGGATATGGGCCGCGGCGCGGGACTCGAAGCTGAGGAAATCCACCTCGCACCACTTGCCATTGGCCGTGGCCAGCCCGGCCGACACCGCGATCGCGCCGGCCCGCTGCGGCGGCAGCAGGTTGAGCACGTCGGCGCGCACATCGTCCTGCACCTCGAACTTGAGCGTGCGCGTGGCGGGGTCGACATCGGCCACCTCGTGCTGCGGCCGGTATTCCACCATGCCCGGGTATTGCGTGGCCCACACCTGGCGGAACAGTGCGGCCTTGGAGGTGATGTCGGCATTGGCATCCAGGATCAGCACCTTGCTGCGCGGCTTGTGCTGCCTGAAATAGTGCGCCACCTGGCAGGCGCGCTCGTACGGGCCCGGCGGGCAGCGGTACGGCGCCAGCGGCACGCTGATCGCATAAGTGCCGCCGTCGGGCATTGCCTCCAGCTGGCGACGCAGCGCGACGGTCTCGGGGCCGGCCTTCCAGGCATGCAGGATCTTGTCGCCGCCGGGCCGCTTCAGCCCGGGCAGCGCGTCGCGCATCATCTCGACGCCGGGCGAAAGCAGCAGGCGGTCATAGGGCAGCACGCTGCCACCCGCGAGGCGCACAGTCCGCTTGGCCGGGTCGATCGCGACCGCGGTGTCGCGCGCGAGCCGTACGCCGTGGCGGCGCACCAGCGCGTCGTACGGCAGCGTCAGGTCGCCGAGCTGGCGGCTGCCGCCCAGCACCAGGTTCGACAACGGGCACGAGACAAAGGCGGGATTCGGTTCGACCAGCGTCACCTCGATCGCCTGCCCGCTCCATTCGCGCAGGTAGCGCGCTGCCGTGGCGCCGCCATAGCCGCCGCCGACCACCACCACGCGGGCGCGGGCCGCGGCGCGCGCCGGCCGGATCCCGGCCGTACCCAGTACTGCGGCGCCCGCGGCGCCGAGGAAGCTTCGTCTTTGCATGCTGGCTCCTGTCAGCGCACGGTGGCAAACCACGCCGCGATCGTGGCGATCTGGTCGTCGCTGTAACCCTTGGCGATCTGGTGCATCACCGTGGCGGGGCGCGTGCCGGCCTTGAAGGCCTGCATCTGCGCGGCCAGCTCTGCCTGCGGGCGGCCGGCCAGCGGCGGAATCGTGCTGCCCGCCGGGGCCCGGCCGGCCGGGCCGTGGCAGCTGGTGCAGGCGGCGGCCTGGCTGCGCGCGCGCAGCGCGGCATCGGTGGCCTGGACAGGCGCGGCGGCTGGCGCGCCGCCGGGTTCGGCTGACAGCGCCGGCTGAGCGCATAGCATCGCTGCCAGCAGCGCCAGTCGGGGCGGAATACGCCAGGCAGGCCGGGGGATCGTTGTTGTCATGGTCTCGCTCCGTCTGGGGGCCGGCGCAGCGCCATCGCAGTCAGCGTTGTCAGCCAGCGTGGCAACCGTAGCACATCGGCCGGGCCCGGTGTGCGTTGCAAACCGCAGAACGAAAAACGGCGCCCGCATATGCGGGCGCCGTCTTG
The DNA here is from genome assembly GCF_041726985.1 of Cupriavidus nantongensis. GTDB lineage: Bacteria > Pseudomonadota > Gammaproteobacteria > Burkholderiales > Burkholderiaceae > Cupriavidus > Cupriavidus nantongensis_A. The sequence goes on from NZ_CP168303.1 coordinate 3,294,204, forward strand.
GCCGGCCGGAGCCGGGCGAGCGCTGCGCGCTTCAGGGCAGGTTGCGGCCGGGCGGCAGCGCCACTGGCGAAGTGACCGGAGCCGCGACCGGCGCGGTGGTCGCGCCCGCGCTGCCGGCGGTACCCGGTGCCGCACCGGCCGGCGCATCGATCGGTCCGCCCACGCCCGGCACCGACTGCACCGGCGCCGGCGTGCCGACGCTGCCGTCGAACGACGGGTTCTCCGAGGTCGAAGCCGCATCCAGGCGCGCGCGCTCGGCGTCGTTGACGTAGTCGAAAGCCTTGACCACCTTGGTCACGCCCGAGGCATTGCGCGCCACGTCGGTGGCCCGGTCGCCCTCGGCGCTGGTGACCACGCCGAGCAGGTAGACCACGCTCTTTTCCGTGGTGACCTTGATCGAGTTGGACGGCACGCCTTCGGCGGTCATCAGCAGCGTCTTGACCTTGCTGGTCAGGTAGGCGTCCTGGCTCTGGGTCATGAAGCCGGGCGAGTTGACCACCTCCAGCTCATTGATCACCACACGCGCATTCTGCAGGCCGCGCACGTACTGCTCGATCTGTTGCTTGACGCTGTCGTTCTTCGCTTCGCCGGTCAGCAGCACCTTGCGGTTGAAGACGGTCACGTTGACACGGGCCTGGCCGCTGAAGCGCGAGTTGATGGTGCTCTCGGCTTCGAGCTGCAGACCGCGGTCGACGGTCTGGGTGGCGGCCGGGCGGCGGTCGGTGGCCATGGCCACCCCGGTGCCCATGGCGCCGGCGATCACCGGGAAGCAGCCGGCCAGCTGCGTGGCGCACACCAGCGCGGCCGCGGCCAGGCCGGCGCGGCCCAGGCCGGAGCTGGCCAGGGGGCGGGAAGGATGGCGCGCGTCCGCGCCGTTCCGGGGAGCTTGCGTAGTGGGCAGATGGGTCATGCGGTCCTTGCTGTGTCGGAATGTTGGGAATGAGAGGGTCGGCGGATGCCCGGCATCACGCCTCTCCGAGCAGTGCCTCGTCGATGCCGTTGCACAGGCAGTGCAGCGTCAGCAAGTGCACTTCCTGGATGCGCGCGGTGCGCTCGCTCGGCACGCACAGGTGGATGTCGAATTCATCGAGCAGGCCGGCGATGGCCCCGCCGCCCTTGCCGGTCAGCGCCACCACCGCCATCTCGCGCTGGCGCGCGGCGGCCACGGCGGCCATCACGTTGTCCGAATTGCCCGACGTGGAAATCGCCAGCAGGATGTCGCCGGGCTGGCCGAGCGCCTCGACCTGCTTGGCGAACACCTTGCTGAAGTCGTAATCGTTGCCGATCGCGGTCAGGATCGAGCCGTCGGTGCTCAGCGCGATCGCGGCCAGCCCGGGCCGTTCGCGCTCGAAGCGCCCGACCAGCTCGGCGGCGAAATGCTGCGCCTGCGCCGCGGAGCCGCCATTGCCGCACGCCAGGATCTTGTTGCCGCTGGTCAGCGCGCCAACCATGCGTTCCACCGCGGCGTCGATATACGGGGCCATCACCGCCGCAGCCTGTCGCTTGGCTTCGGCACTGTCTAGGAACTGTTGCTGGATACTGTCGATACTCATGGCTCTGGGGCCGGTTTGTTGCCATGGCGATCCGCGAATCGCCGCTTATGTCTACCGCTGATGTCTGCCGTGCATTATGACCCAGCCCCGGCGGCATCCAGGTCAAAGGCGTGCTGCAGCCACTCCAGCCGGCCGGGCTCCAGCGCCACCACGTCGAAGCGGCATGGCGGCACCCGGGCCAGCGTGGCAAGGTAGTGCCCGGCGGCCAGCAGCACGCGCCGCTGCTTGGCCGGCGTGACGCTGGCCGCGGCGCCGCCGAAGCCCCGCCCGCTGCGCTGGCGCACCTCGACGAACACCAGCGTGCCGTCCGGCGCGCGCATCACCAGGTCGATCTCGCCGCCTTTGCAGCGATAATTGCGCACCACGGGCTCCAGGCCCTGGCGCCGCAAGTGGGCCAGGGCCCGGTCCTCTGCCTGCGCCCCGCGTGCCTGCCGGCTTGGCGCCTGCCTGCCCGGCACCTGCGTGCTGGATTTGAATGATCGCATCAACGGAAGTTCTCAAGCATGAGTGACTGGATCTCCCTGGCGGCAAGCCAGTCGTACCCGGCCGGCACGCTCTATGTCGTGGCCACGCCCATCGGCAATGTCGCCGACCTGTCGCTGCGCGCGCTGCATGTGCTGGGGCTGGCCGACGCGGTGGCCTGCGAGGACACCCGCAATACCGGCCAGCTGCTGTCGCGCGTTGGGCTGCAGCGGCCACTGGTGGCGGTGCACGAGCACAACGAGCGCGAGGCTGCGGGCCGCATCGCGGAGCGCCTGGCGGCGGGCGAACGCATCGCGTACGTCTCGGACGCCGGCACGCCCGGTATCTCCGACCCCGGCGCGCGGCTGGTCGAGGCGGTGCGCGCCGCCGGCCATCCGGTGGTGCCCCTGCCCGGTCCCAGTGCGGCGGTGGCGGCGCTGTCGGTGGCGGGCGACCTGCTGGATGCCGGCGCGGGCCGCTTCACCTTTGCCGGCTTCCTGCCACCCAAGCCCAAGGCGCGCGCCGAGGCAATCGCCGGCCTGGCGGCACTGGACCACGCCTGGATCTGCTACGAGGCGCCGCACCGCATCGCCGATACGCTTGCGGCGCTTGCCGCGGGCCTGCCGGGCGAGCGCCGGCTGCTGGTCGGCCGTGAACTGACCAAGCTGTTCGAGGACATCGCCGTGATGCCGGTGGCGCAGGCGCCGGCCTGGCTCGCGGCCGACCCGAACCGGTCCAAGGGCGAATTCGTGCTGGTGGTGGAAGGTGCCGGCAGCGCCGCCGCCGAGGGCCTGCCGGATGCCGAAGCGCAGCGCGTGCTGGCGCTGCTGCTGGCCGAGCTGCCGGCCAAGCGCGCCGCCAAGCTGGCGGCCGCGATCACCGGCGCGGACACCGATGCCCTGTATCAGCTGGCGCTGGCACAGCGTGCCGGCGGCGCCGGCGATTGAGGGCACGGCCCGCGCGCGGGCACCGGCGCGGAACTGCAGGTCAGAATGTAAGGAGGAAGTGTCAGCGCGCGGCGGCATGCGACGGCGCTGGCGCGCTCAGCGGCGCTTGCGCTTGACGGTCTTGCCGCTGGCCTTGGCCGCCTTGCGCGCCTTGGCGGGCGCCAGCGAATTGGCCAGTTCCGGCACCGACACGTCGTCATCGCCGCTGCCGTCGCCGGCCTCGGTGCCCCCGGCATCCACCTGCGGGCCCAGCGCGGCGACTTCGGTGCGGGTCAGGCGGCGGATCTCGACGTTGGTGGCGCCGCGTTCGACAAAGCCCAGGCGGCGCGCCGCGCCGTAGGACACATCCAGCACGCGGTTGCCGTGGTACGGGCCGCGGTCATTGATGCGCAGCACCGCGACCTTGTTGTTGCGCAGGTTGCGCACCAGCACCCAGCTGTCCAGCGGCAGCGACGGATGCGCCGCGGTCATGGCGCGCATGTCGAAGCGTTCGCCGTTGGCGGTCTTGCGGCCGTGGAAGCCCTTGCCGTACCACGAGGCCACGCCGCGCTGCTCGAACGTGCCGATGTCGGCGCGCAAGCCTTCGAGCGAGTTGCCGCTGCGGCCTTCGTCGGGGTCATAGCCGAACAGGTTCCAGCTGCCGGTGTCGGGCGTGCGCGTGGCGGGCTTGACCTCGGCGCGTTCGGCCCGGGCGGGCTTGCCGTTTTTTGCCGCGCGCGTGGGCACGGCATCGCCGGCGTCGGTGCTGGCAGTATCGCTTTCGGGCGGCGTGGCACAAGCGGCCAGCACCACGGCGCATGCGGTGCATGCGCCGAGCTTGGCCAGCCGTTGCCAGCGCTTGGTGAGAGCGGAGATCCGTAACATGGGCGGCAGTCTAACATTGACTGTTTGGGACTATCTCTTTCAATTTGTTACGAAATCTGTGCGATTTCGCACCATCGGGGCCTAATTGGCCGGAATCCCGCGTCTGGCAAGGGATTCGGCTCGATGCAGCGTGGCCTGCGATGGGTACTCCATTGATCACATCGAACCCGCCGGGCGTGCCCAACGTCCCCGGCGCTACAATGCTGGGCACTGCCGCCGATCACGCCGCCAGGACGCCGGGTCCGGTACCCGCCGGCTATACAAGACCTCCATGAAAGCCCTGCTCATTCCCGTCACGCCCTTCCAGCAGAACTGTTCCTTGCTGATCGATGAAAGCACCGGCGCCGCCGCGGTCTGCGATCCCGGCGGCGACCTCGACCGCATCCGCACGGCGGTGAAAGACCAAGGCGTCACCCTGGAAAAGATCTTCCTGACCCACGGCCACGTCGACCATTGCGCCGGCGCCGCGGCGCTGTCGCGCGAACTCGGCATCCCGATCGAGGGCCCGCAGCAGGACGAGCGCTTCTGGATCGAGCAGTTGCCCGAGCAGACCCGCCGCTTCGGCTTCGGCCACGCCGAGAGCTTCGAGCCCGACCGCTGGCTCGAGAACGGCGACACCGTGCAGTTCGGCAACGAGACCCTGGAGGTCTACCACTGCCCCGGCCATACCCCGGGCCACGTGGTGTTCTTCTCGCGTCCCAACCGGCTGGCCGTGGTCGGCGACGTGCTGTTCGCCGGGTCGATCGGCCGGACCGACTTCCCGCGCGGCAACCACGCCGACCTGATTCGCTCGATCCGCACGCGGCTGTGGCCGCTGGGCGAGGACGTGACCTTTATCCCCGGGCACGGCCCGGTCTCCACCTTCGGCGAGGAGCGCCGCAACAATCCCTTCGTCGCCGATCACCTGGTCGAAGCGGGCTGAGGCCATGGCCAAGCGACAGGCGCCCGACACCCGCCCCGAGATCTACGTCAGCACCGACGTCGAGGCCGATGGGCCGATCCCGGGCCCGCACTCGATGCTGTCCTTCGCCTCGGTGGCGATGCTGGCGGACAAGACCGTGCTCGGCACCTTCTCCGCCAATCTCGAAACCCTGCCCGGCGCCGCCGGCCATCCGGTGCAGATGCAGTGGTGGCAAACCCAGCCCGAAGCCTGGAGCGCCTGCCGGCGCGACCTGCAGCGCCCCGAGGACGCCATGGTGCGCTATGTCGAATGGGTCGAGGCCCTGCCCGGCAAGCCGGTCTTCGTCGCCTTTCCGGCGGGCTTCGATTTCACCTGGATGTTCTGGTACATGATGCGCTTCGCCGGGCGCTCGCCGTTCGGCTGGGCTGCGCTCGACGTCAAGACGCTGGGCTTCGCGCTGACCGGGCGGCCCTATCGCAAGACCGTCAAGGCGGCCTTCCCGGCCGGATGGATGGATCCGCTGCCGCACACCCACGTGGCGCTCGACGACGCGATGGAACAGGGCGCGCTGTTCTGCAACATGCTGGCGACGCTGCGCGAGCGGGAAGCGGCGCTGGCATCGCTCACGGCAGAAGAGGGAGCCAGCGCAAGCGTGCCCTCACCTCCGCCAAACCAGGCCTGATCGCCTGTTGCGCCGCGTCAGGCGCGGCGGCATGTCCCTTGCAGGCCGCCGCTCGCATCTGGCGCCAGCCCGGCTATAGTAGAAGCGGATATGGCGTTACCGGGCGAAACGAGCCATGACTAACCGGCGCACTTGCGCAGCCACGCCATACGACATTTGAGCCATCCTGCCCGGACCGCGCGGCGCCTGCCGAGGAGGTGTCGATCATGCGTTTCCCTACCGACCTGCACTTGAGAGACCTGGCTGGCCGGATCCATTGGCCGCATGCCACGCGGGACGCCACGCCCATTACCCATCGCCACACCTCGGACGAGGACGCCGAAGTCGCCAAGGCCACGCTCTACATCAGCACCGTGACGCTGGTGGTGCTGCTGGTGGTGCTGGCGGCCATCGCTTTCGGTCAGGAGGCCATGCACTGGCTGGGTGTTCATTAGACGACCCCGCCTGAAGCAGACTGCCTCGCAGACCGGCCGGCCCCCACACACCGTGGGGGCCGGTTCTATTTCAGGCCAGCAGCGGCGCCACGTTCTCGGGCGGGCGGCCGATCGCGGCGCGGCGGTTGCGCACTACCACCGGACGCTGCAGCAGGATCGGGTTGTCGGCCACCGCCGCGAGCAGCTCGGCATCGGTCAGGCCGGGGTCGGCCAGGCCCAGTTCGGCATAGGGGGCTTCGTTGTCGCGCAGCATCTCCCGCACCGGCACGCCCAGCAAGGTGTGCAACTGGCGCAGCGTCGACAGCGAAGGCGGTTCCTTCAGGTACTCCACGATCTCCATCGGCTCGCCCAGCCGCTCGGCGGCAGCCTGGACCAGGGCGAGGGTCTCGCGCGACTTGGAGCAACGGGGGTTGTGGTAGATGGTGATCATGGCAGGTCCTTTCTTGTCATGGCCGCGCCCCGCTGCGGGGCATCGGCACTAATGCGGTGCAAATCCATCCGCACTATATACAAGACCGCGGCCCGCGCGCAGCATCATGCGGTGCATCGCCCACCGGCACGCATCCTGCGTTGCACCGGTTCTTGCCCCAGGCGCCATTTCCGATGACCTCCACTCCTGCTTCCACCACCGCGCCACGCGATCCGGGCACGCGCCCGCCCTTTACGCTGCGCGACGCCACCCGCGCCGATATTGCCGCCATCCACGCGATCTACGCCCATCACGTGCAGCACGGCCGCGCCTCGTTCGAGGAAGTGCCGCCGAGCGTCGACGAGATGCAGCTGCGCCTTGCCGAAGTGCACCGCAAGCGCCTGCCCTACCTGCTTGCCGAGCGCGACGGCGAGGTGCTGGGCTACGCCTATGCCTCGGCCTACCGCGCGCGCAGCGCCTACCGCTTCGCCATCGAAGACTCGATCTACATCGACCACCGCCGCGTCGGCGAAGGTCTGGGCCAGGCGCTGCTGGCCGCGCTGATCGCGCGCTGCGAAACCGGCCCATGGCGCCAGATGGTCGCCGTGATCGCGTGCACCGCCGCCGGCGAAGGCGCGGGCTCGCTGGCCGTGCACGAACGGCTGGGCTTCCGCACCGTCGGCCGGCTCGAGGCGGTGGGGTTCAAGCACGGTCAGTGGATCGATACGGTGCTGATGCAGCGGATGCTGGGTGCGGGCGCGACGACGCTGCCGGTGTAGGCTGAATCGGCTGCCGCAAGTTCAGACGGGTCTTATCGCCGTGCAGGTGTCCTGATGTCGACAATGCCTATACTTTGTCATCACAAGGACACCGGACATGCTTGTGTCGGAAGAAACCCAGTTCACTCTCACACTGAATCGTCAACTGCGCGACGCCTTTATAGCCGCGGCTGAGGCCGAAGGTCATACCATCTCGCAGGTCACTGAAGGATTGATACGTCAGTACCTCGAGCAGTGCCAGAAGTCACGCGACGACGACGCCCGGTTCCGGCAGATGGTCGAACAGGGCAGGACTTTCATGCGCGCCGGCATCGGCATTCCAAATGAACAAGTGGAAGCCGAATCCGCCGTCTGGTGTGCCGCGATGTTACGGCAGGCTTGAAGCTGCTATGGACGCCACAGGCACTGAAACAGCCTATAGCGATCCGGAGCTTCATCGCACAGCATGATCCCGTTGCCGCAGTCCGAATGGAAAGGCGGTTCAATGAGGCGGCTGCGCGGCTGCAGCTTTTTCCCGAACTTGGAACGGCGAGCCGCTGTACCGGAGCTCGTGAGTACGTGGCGCACGAGCACTACCGACTGATTTACGAACTCAATGAAGGAGTGATCTGGATCATAGGAATCGCGCACACATCGCGGCGTTCTTTATAGCCAGCCAGAACAACATTGGCAATCCACCCGGCCATAGCCGCATCACAATGCAAAACGCCACGGAAACCCGTGGCGTTTTGCATTAACCAGTCGCCTATTTGCGCTCTGGCAAATCGACTCGCCTTACTGCATCAGGTCCGACAGCGCCAGGGCCACCACCTTGGTGGCACGGTTCAGGTCGTTCAGGCGCAGGTTCTCGTCCGAGTTGTGGCCGCGGGCTTCCATCAGCGTGCGCGGGCCGGCGCCGTACAGCACGGTGGGGATGCCGCGCTTGGTGTAGTGGCGGGCGTCGGTGTACAGCGGCACGCCCTGCACCGGGATCTCGACGCCGAAGACGGACTCGGCACGGCTCTTCAGCGCGCCGATCAGCTTTTCCACGCCCGGCAGTTCCGACAGCGGCTCGGCCAGGATGATGCGCTCGACCTTCACCTCGATGCCCGGGCGGTCCTTGGCGGCCTTCTCGACCACGGCGCGGATCTCGCCCTCGGCGTCGAAGCCGATCTCCTCGGGGATCATGCGGCGGTCGACGCGGAAGGTCACCAGGTCCGGCACCACGTTGGTGTTGATGCCGCCCTTGATCAGGCCGACGTTCAGCGTCGCGGTGTCGATGCCCGGCACCTTCGACTTGCGCGTGGCCAGCTCGGCGCGCAGGCCGTAGATGGCCTGCAGGATGTGGGTGGCGGCCTCGATCGCGTCGACGCCGGTGTGCGGCATGGCGGCGTGGCCCTGCTTGCCCTTGACCGTCACCTCGACGTGCAGGCAGCCGTTGTGCGACGAGGTGATACCGTACGAGAAGCCCGCCGAGATCGCGTAGTCGGCCTTGCTCAGGTTGTTGTCCAGCAGGAACTTCGGGCCGATGTCGCCGCCGGTTTCCTCGTCATAGGTGAACTGCAGCTCGACCGCGCCGTTGATCTTCGCACCCTGCTTCTCGGCTTCCATCAGCGCCAGCACGGCGTAGGTGTAGGTGGCGAAATCCGACTTGGACACCGCCACGCCGCGGCCGTACATGACCGGGCCGTGCTCGCTGTCGGCGATCTCGCCGCCGTACGGGTCCTTGGTCCAGCCCAGGCCGGGGGGCACCACGTCGCCGTGGGCGTTCATGGCGATGACCGGGCCGCCCGTACCGAACTGCTTGCGCACGATCAGGTTGGTGGCGCTGATCATGCCGGCGGCCTTGACCTGCTCGTCGGGCACCTTGTGGGCCTCCACCGTGAAGCCCAGCCCCTCCAGCAGTTCCTTGGCGCGCTTGCCGTGCGCGTCGCAATCGCCGGCCGGGTTGTCCGACGGCACCTTGACCAGTTCGGCCAGGAAGGCTTCCTGCTGCGGACGGTGCTGGTCGATGAACTGCGTCAGCGTGGTTTCGATGGGGTTCATATTGTCTCGTGCGGTCATGACTTGTTCTCGTAACAACTGAAGGAGGTTCGGGTGGGCTTCCAGGCGCGCTGGCTTACTGCGGCAGCCGGAAGTGCTCGACGAAATCGCTGAACACGCGCGCGGACAGTGCGGCATCCTCGGCGGTCATGGTTTCGGTGGGATGGTGGCTGATGCCGCCGTTGCCGCAGCGCACGAACAGCATGGCGACATCGGCGATGGCGGCAATGGCCATGGCGTCGTGGCCGGCGCCCGACGGCAGGTGGCGCACCGGCACGCCCTGGCGGGCGATGGCGGCGGCCCATTGCTCTTGCAGCCACGGGGCGCAGGGGACGCTCTTCGCCTCGTGGGTCTTGCGGATCTGTGCGCGCACGTTGCGACGCGCGCAGACGCGCTCGATCTCGGCCAGCACGTCGCTGACGGCGGCCTCGCGCTCGGCGTCCTCGCCGGCGCGGATGTCGATGGAGAACACGGCGCGGCCCGGCACCACGTTGGTGGCGCCGTTGGGCACGTTGAACTGGCCCACGGTGCCGACCAGGCCCGGCTTGCCGCCGCAGCGCTTCTCGATATAGAGGCCGATTTCGGCGCCCGCCATGGCGGCGTCGCGGCGCATGTCCATCGGCACGGTGCCGGCATGGCCGGCCAGGCCTTCGAGCTCGACGAGGAAGCGGGTCGCGCCGGAAATCGCGGTCACCACGCCCACTGGCAGGCCTTCGTTCAGCAGCACCGGACCTTGCTCGATATGCACCTCGATGAAGGCCGCGACCTTGCTGCGCTCATGCTTTGCCGCGGGCAGCGCGGCGGGGTCGAAGCCAGCCTCGCGCATCACCTCGCGCATGCTCTTGCCGCTGTCGTCGAGGTTGTCCAGCACGTTGTTGTCGAAGGTGCCGGCGATGGCGCGGCTGCCCAGCAGCGTGGCCTTGAAGCGCACCCCCTCTTCCTCGGCGAAGCCTACTACCTCGAGCGCAAACGGAAAGCGCTTGCCCTGCCGGTTCCATTCCGCCACGCACGCGATGGGCAGGATCACGCCCAGGTTGCCGTCATAGCGGCCGGCGTCGCGCACGGTGTCGAAATGCGAGCCGGTCAGCAGCGCCGGCGCGTCGGGCGTGGTGCCCTCGTAGCGGCCGATCACGTTGCCGGCGGCATCGCGGCGCACCGTCATGCCGGCCTGCTGCATCCACTCGGTCAGCTGCGCGGCGGCGCCGTGGTGGGCCGCGGTCAGGTAGGTGCGGGTGAGCATGCCGGGCTGCTCGGTGTGGACGGCCAGGGCGTCGGCCCAGGCCATGATGCGCGTGCCAGTCTCTGCGGCGGACGGCGACGGATTTGCTGCCATGCGTGTCTCCTGCTGGAAGTGCGTGAAAGCCGCGGCGGCGTGGCTGGCGGGGTGCCAGTGCGGGCGGGGGCGCCCATGGCCGAAGCTCTATTCTGTGCGATTCATGGTAGCACAGTGAATTCAAAAATTGCATACAAAAATGATATGCACTATATTCGGTTCCACGTTCAGACAATCCGCCGCGGACAATCCGGTCCGGACAGCGGATGGCGTGGGATCCGTCCCAACAGGGGGGCTGCCCACGCGGTGGCGTACTCCCGACCCGGAGTCCCGCCCGGAACGTAAGGCCGGCAGCCCAACCCAGCCGTCAGAGCAGCATGGGGCCGCCGGTAATTCCTGGATCGAAATGGGCCGGCCAGCGCACAGGACCGGCCCCGCACGGAGACAACCATGCAGCACGCAGTTCCCTCGCAGCAGCGTCCGGGCAATCCCCGCCTGCACACCCGCTTTACCCGCTCGCTGTTCGGCCAGGTGCTGATCGCCCTGGTGATCGGCACGGCGCTCGGCCTCGCCTTCCCCGAGTTCGCCGCCAAGCTCAAGCCGCTCGGCGATGCCTTTATCAAGCTGATCAAGATGCTGATCGGCCCGATCGTGTTCTGCGTGGTGGTGGCCGGCATCTGCGGCGCCGGCGAGCTGAAGAAGGTGGGCCGCGTCGGCATCAAGGCGGTGGTGTACTTCGAGGTCGTCACCACCATCGCGCTGGCGCTGGGCATCCTGCTGGCCTATGTGTTCCAGCCGGGCGTGGGCATGAACGTCGATCCCCGTTCGCTCGACGCCTCGGCCATCGCCGGCTTTATCGACAACGCGACCAAGGTCAAGGACCAGGGCACGGTCGACTTCCTGCTCAAGCTGATCCCCAATACCGTGTTTGGCGCCTTCGCCAACGGCGACGTGCTGCAGGTGCTGGTGGTGTCGATCCTGTTCGGCTGCGCGCTGTCGCTGGTGGGCGAGCCCGGCCGGCCGCTGGTCAGCCTGATCGATACCTTCTCGCACACGCTGTTCAAGATGATGGGCTTCATCATCAAGCTGGCGCCGCTGGGCGTGCTGGGCGCAGTGGCGTTCACGGTCGGCAAGTACGGCATCGGCTCGCTCAAGCAGCTGGGCTTCCTGGTGCTGCTGTTCTACGGCGCGGTGATCGTGTTCGTGCTGGTGGTGCTGGGCGGCATCATGCGCGCTTGCGGTTTCTCGGTGATCAAGCTGATCCGCTACCTGCGCGCCGAGCTGCTGGTGGTGCTGGGCACCGCCTCGTCCGACAGCGTGCTGCCGCAGGTGATGAAGAAGCTCGAGTTCATGGGCGTAAAGAAGTCGGTGGTGGGCCTGGTGATCCCGACCGGCTACTCGTTCAACCTCGACGCGTTCTCGATCTACCTGACGCTGGCCGCGGTCTTTATCGCGCAGGCGACCAACACGCCGCTGGCCATGGCCGACCTGCTCGGCATCCTGGCGGTGGCGCTGATCACCTCCAAGGGCGCGCACGGCATTCCCGGCTCGGCCATCGTGATCCTGGCCGCGACGCTGTCGGCACACCCGGCGATCCCGGCGATCGGCCTGGTGCTGGTGCTGTCGGTGGACTGGTTTATCGGCATCGCGCGCGCGCTCGGCAACCTGATCGGCAACTGCGTCGCCACCGTGGTGGTGGCCGCATGGGAGAAGGACATCGACCGCGCCCGGGCGCACGGGGTCCTGAACGGCACCATCGAGGCGTCCGACCTGGATGCCGGCCTGGCCGCGATGGCGCAGGACGCCGCCGCTCCGGCCATCGTGCCGGGCCCGGTCGCGGGGCGCTAGAATCACGCATCTCCCCAACCGCGCAGCCTCTGCGCAAGTGCGCTGCCATGCCCGAGCATATCGATCCTGACATGACCGCCGAAGCGATCGCCGACGACATCGTCGCGGCGATCGTTTCGCACCGCCTGCCGCCCGGCACCAAGCTGCGCGAGGAGGCGCTGGCCAGCGTCTACCGCGTCAGCCGCACCAAGGTGCGCGCGGCGCTGCTGATGCTGTCCAAGGACAAGGTCATCCAGATCGTGCCGGACAAGGGGGCGTTCGTGGCCAAGCCCAGTGCCGAGGAAGCGCGCGAGGTGTTCGCCGTGCGCCGCATCCTCGAAGCCGCGCTGGCGCGCGAGTTTGTCGCGAAGGCCACCGCCGCCGACTACAAGCGCATCGACCGCCACCTGGCGGCCGAGCGCAAGGCGCTGGCCGGCAACGATGCCCAGGTGCGAACCCGGCTGCTGGGCGACTTCCATATCGTGCTGGCCGAGGTGGTCGGCAACGGCGTGCTGACCGAGATGATGCGCGAGCTGTCCACGCGCAGCGCCGTCATCACCATGCTGTACCAGTCGCGTCGCGATGCGGCCTGCTCGTCGGACGAGCACCGCGAGTTTATCGAGGCGGCGCGTGCGGGCGATGTCGAGCGCGCCGTCACGCTGATGGTGGACCACCTGGGCCACGTGGAGGGGGCGCTGCATTTCGAGGAAACCGCGCCGGTGGCGCGCGGCAAGGACCTGGTCGCCGCGCTGCTGGCCTAGGTGCCTGCTCCACCCTTTCCCAACTCTCCTTCCTGGGTGCCGGCCGCTTGACGTGAGTCAAAGCACCCCGGGCCGCCCGCGCGCAAACTTCATCTCGCCATGAAGACGCGGGGGCGCACTTCATGAGCACTTGCCTGCCGGCACCTCATCGTCGGCAGGCCGCCCGCACGCTGCAACGGTGTGCGGGCTTTCTTTTTTCTGAGGACGGGGTTCCGCGTCGCCGAATGGCGCGCTGCCCCGCCGCCTCGCACCCCTGCCGTCCCGCACCGGTTTTTTCCTTTTCCGACAGCAGGTTGCGATGCCCCCGGGGCTCACTTTGGGTGTCCCAGCGTGGATGCGTCGTGTGCGTTTGCGGACCCTTCCCTGCCGGCCATGCGTGAAAGCGAATCCCGGCTTCGGGTTAGGATGCCGCAGGCCCGGCCAGAGGCCCGCGCCGTCCCGCCACACCGGGCAGCCGCAAACCATAACAATCACAGGGAGACCGCCATGCGCCATCGCGCCATACCTTCCGTGCCGCCGTACCGCCGGCACTAGCCCTCGCCTGCATCCGCCCTGCTTCCCGATCGAAAAGGACTTCCCATGCCCAGCGCCTTCCGCCCCGACGCCTTCGCCGGCAAGACCGTATTCGTCGCCGGCGCCTCCTCCGGCATCAACCTTGGCATCGCGCACGGCTTTGCGCGCGCGGGCGCCCGGCTGGCGCTGATAAGCCGCACCGCCGAGCGCATCCAGGCCGCCGCCGACACCATTACCGCGGCCGGCGGCACCGCCATCGGCATGGCCGCCGACGTGCGCGACTACGCCGCGGTCGAAGCCGCCTTGGTGCGCGCGCAGGACGAACTGGGCCCGGTCGACGTGGTCATCTCCGGCGCCGCCGGCAATTTCCTGGCGCCCGTGGTTGGCATGTCGGCCAATGCCTTCAAGACCGTGGTCGATATCGACCTGCTCGGCACCTTCAACGTGTTCCGCGCCAGCTTCGACCACCTCAACAAGCCGGGCGCGTCGCTGATCGCGATCACCGCGCCGCAGGCGGTCAACGCGATGATGTTCCAGGCCCATGCCTGCGCCGCCAAGGCCGGCATCAACATGCTGATCAAGTGCCTGGCGATGGAATGGGGCCCGGCCGGGGTGCGCGTGAACGGCATCTCGCCCGGCCCGATCGCCGACACCGAAGGCATGGCGCGGCTGGCCCCCACGCCCGAGATGGAGGCCCGCTACAAGGCGCGCCTGGCGCTGCGCGACTATGGCACCAAGGACGACATCGCCGACGCCGCGATGTACCTTAGCAGCGACAACGCCCGCTATGTCACCGGCACCATCCTCGACTGCGACGGCGGCAGCAAGCTTGGCGACGCCTCGGCCGACGCGCTGAAGAAGCCGCAATAGCCCGGCAACAGCAGATATCCGCATACGCACCGACCCAGAACCAGGAGAACCACCATGACCGCAACCGTCCTCTACCAAGCCAGCGAAGGCGTGGCCACGCTGACCCTGAACCGCCCGGACGTGCTCAATGCACTGAACGCCGACATCCTGCGCGAACTGCGCGAGGCTGTGGACCGCGCCGCGGCCGATGCCGAGGTGCGCGCCGTGCTGCTGACCGGCACCGGCCGCGGCTTCTGCGCCGGCGCCGACCTGGCTGCGCGCCAGGGCGGCGGCGTGTCCGATTCCGGCACGCTGCTGCGCGAGCGCTACCACCCGATCATCATGGCGCTGCGCGAGATGCCCAAGCCGGTCATCACCGCCGTCAACGGCGTCGCCGCCGGCGCCGGCATGAGCCTGGCGCTGGCGGGCGACGTGGTGCTGGCGGCGCGCTCGGCCAGCTTCCTGCAGGCGTTCTCGAAGATCGGCCTGATCCCGGATGCTGGCAGCACCTACTTCCTGCCGCGCTATGCCGGCGAGATGCGCGCCCGCGCACTGGCCATCCTGGCCGAGAAGATCGACGCGGAAGAAGCGCACCGCATCGGCCTGGTGTGGAAGGTCCATGACGACGCCGCGCTGCAGGACGAGGCCGGCAAGCTGGCCCGCCACCTGGCGACCATGCCGACCATGGCCTACGCCATGATCAAGCAGGCCCTCAACCAGAGCCTGGGCAACGACCTGGCCGCGCAGCTGGAAGTGGAAGCCACGCTGCAGTCGCGCGCCAGCCGCAGCGAGGACTGCCAGGAAGGCGTGGCCGCCTTCGTCGAGAAGCGCAAGCCGCAGTTCAAGGGCCGCTGAGCGCGGCGCCGCCTCACCACTTCCAGGGAGCCCGCGCATGAGCGCCAGCAGCAACGAACGTATCCTCGTGACGATCGAAGACGGCGTCGCCGACGTCCGCTTGAACCGCCCCGACAAGATGAACGCGCTCGACCAGGCGATGTTCGATGCCCTGATCGAGACTGGCGAACAGCTCGCGCGCCTGCCCGACCTGCGCGCGGTGGTGCTGTCCGGCCAGGGCCGCGCCTTCTGCGCGGGGCTGGACATGGGCCGCATGGCCGGCATGTTGTCCGACGGTGGCGGCGAATCCCACGACGACAGCATCGGCGCCGGCCGCCTCGGCAAGCGCACCCATGGCATCTCGAACCGGCCGCAGTACGCATGCATGGTCTGGCGCGAGCTGCCGGTGCCGGTGTTCGCCGCGGTGCATGGCGTGGCCTTCGGCGGGGGGCTGCAGGTGGCGCTGGGCGCCGATGTCCGCTACGTCGCGCCGGATGCCAGGCTGTCCGTGATGGAGCTGAAGTGGGGGCTGGTGCCCGACATGGCGGGCATGGTGCTGACGCGCGGGCTGGTGCGCCCCGATGTGCTGCGCGAGCTGATCTACAGCGCGCGCGTGCTGAGCGGCAGCGAGGCGTGCGAGCTGGGCCTGGGCACCTACCTGGCCGACGACCCACGCGCCGCGGCGCTGGCCGCCGCGCGCGAAGTCGCGCAGAAGAATCCGGATGCGATCCGCGCCGCCAAGCGATTGATGGCGGTGGCGGAGCGCGGCGACCACGCCACCATCCTGCAGGCCGAATCCGACGAGCAGGACCGCCTGGTGGGCTCGCCCAACCAGCGGGAGGCGGTGCTGGCCAACCTCGAGAAACGCGCGCCGCGCTTCACGCCGGCAAGCTGAAGCCGGTCGCTCAGCGCCTGGCATGGTGGTGGCGCCGACGTCGCCACCACAGCGCATAGATCGCGACGTTCACCACCAGCACCACCAGGCCCAGCCATAGCTGCACCGTGGGCGTCAGCCCCGCCGGATAGATCAGCGGCAACAGGTAGCGCTCGACAAAGCCGCCGCTGTAGCCGGCCTGCCCGGCAGCCCGGCGCAGCGTGTTTTCCAGCGGCGTCAGCGGGCAGATCCAGCCGGCCCATTCGATCAGCACGCCCCACACCGCCGCCGGCAAGTGCACCCATGCGGCGCGCGGCCAGCGCAATACCAGCAGGCCGCCCGCCACCACGAATACGATGAACAGCGCGTGCACGATGACGACGAGGTCGGCCAGCCAGGCGGCGCTCGGCATGGTATGCGGCGGCGGCCTCAGTTGCCGCCCGCCGTGTCCATCCAGTAGCCCGGGCGCGCGAACTGCGCCTTCAGGTGCTCGATGAAGAAGCGGATCTTGGCCGGCACCGGACGCTGCTGCGGGTACACGGCAAGGATGTCGTAGGCGGGCAGCGCGTATTCGTCCAGCACCGTGATCAGCTCGCCGCTCTCCAGCTGCGGCAGGATCTCCCAGGTGGAACGCCAGCCCAGGCCCAGGCCCTCGCCGGTCCAGCGGTGCAGCAGCTCGCCGTCGTTGCAGTCGAGGTTGCCGTTGACGCGCACGGTCACGGTCTTGCCGTTCTGGCTGAAGTACCAGCCGCGCTGCTGGCCGCCCTGCAGGTTGAACGCCAGGCAGTTGTGCTGCGCCAGGTCGTCGAGCGTCTGCGGGACGCCGTATTTGGCGAAGTACGCCGGCGTGCCGCACACCACGCGCTTGTTCGACGCCAGCTTGATCGCGACGAAGTTCGGATCGATGGCGCCGCCGATGCGGATGCCGACGTCGTACCCTTCGCGCACCAGGTCGACCACGCGGTCCGTCAGGTTGAACGAGATCTGCACCTCGGGGTTGCTGGCCAGGAACGCCGGCGCGTGCGGCGCCACGTGCTTGCGCCCGAACGCCGCCGGCGCCGACACGATCAGGTGGCCGGTGGCCTTGTGCTTGCCCTCGGCGATCAGCATCTCGGCGCGGTCGAGGTCGGCCAGCGCCTTCTTGCACTGCTCCATGAATACCGCGCCCTGCTCGGTCACGGCGATGCGGCGCGTGGAGCGGTGCAGCAGCTTGACGCCGATGCGGGCTTCGAGCGCGTTGATGCGGCGGCCGATCATCACCGGCGTGACGTTCTGCGTCAGCGCCGCGGCGGCCATGCTGCCGTGCTCCACCACGGCGATAAAGGCTTCGATTTGCTTGAGTTTGTCCATCTGATATTGGTCTCCCGGGCGCCATTGTGCGGCATCGCCGGGGTTGTGGCATCCCTGCGCGGCTGATGGACCGGATCGAAGCCGCCGCATAAGGGCCGCTGCCGGGGCTCGCCACGGGCACGCTGCGGCACCCGGTGCATGGCTACGTTCAGCCCGCGCCAGCCGTGCGCTTGCCGAGTTGTGCGTTCAGTTCGGCCGCCTCGCCCAGCACATGGGCCAGGCGCCGCAGCGGCCGGCTGCATTGCAGATGCAGGTACAGGTAGCAGGCGGCGCCGGTCACCACCATCACGCCGTAGAGCCACAGCAGCGTGCCGGCCACGGCCTGCTGGCGCGGCAGCGCGGCCAGCACCGCGGCGGCTGGCGCCAGCGCCAGCAGTACTGCCAGCGTGCGCGCCGCGCCCTCCCACAGCCGCAACTGCAGCGCCACGCGCCGCTGCCGCGCCTGCAGTTGCTGCGGCGGAATCCGCGCCAGCCGGCGCAGCAGCGCGTCTTCGGCGGCGCTGTCGCGGTCCAGCTCGGCGGCCTGCCAGCGCAGCGGATGGCGCAGCCGCGCCAGCACCGTGCCGGCACGGGCCAGCCCGGCGCCGACATAGCACGCGGCCGCCAGCGCCAGCAGGGCCTCGAAGCCGCGCAGCGACCACAGCGGCACGGCCTGCTTCAGCCCCAGTCGCCAGACCGCCAGGCCGGCGCCGCACAGGATCGTCGCGGCCAGCGCCGCGACAAAGCCGAGCCACAGCGCGCGCCCGAGCCGGCTGTCCGCCGCGGGCGCAGGCGCGGACGCCGCCTCGGGCGCGGCGGCGGCAAGCGCTTCCAGCAGTTCATAGGTGGACGGCAGCCTGGAATACATGGTCGGCCCGGATGGCAGGAAATGCCGCCATTTTGCCGCAGCGCGCCGCGGCGGCACGCCGGCGCGCCGGCGTACCCGGTGCTGCGCGGCGTGTCCGTACCGTCACACCACATATCCAATGGCATGCATCGGCGTACCTGCGCCGACCGTCCGACGTGGCTTTCCAGCCCTTATTGCGTACTGCAGGTATCGAATCAACTGATCGCTCTTCTGTTTATCCCAACCGGCCTGCGGGAATAGGATCGACTCCAACGAAATTCCCACCATTACCGGAGACAGAATCATGGCAAAGATGAGAGCAATCGACGCGGCAATCGCCGTGCTGGAGAAGGAAGGCGTGACCACCGCGTTCGGCGTGCCGGGCGCGGCCATCAACCCGTTCTACTCGGCGATGCGCAAGTCGGGCAACATCAACCACGTGCTGGCCCGCCACGTCGAAGGCGCCTCGCACATGGCCGAAGGCTACACCCGCGCCGAGCCGGGCAACATCGGCGTCTGCGTCGGCACGTCCGGCCCCGCCGGCACCGACATGATCACCGGCCTGTACTCGGCCTGGGCGGACTCGATCCCCATCCTCTGCATCACCGGCCAGGCCCCGCGCGCGCGCCTGTACAAGGAAGACTTCCAGGCCGTCGACATCGAGTCGATCGCCAAGCCCGTGACCAAGTGGGCCGTGACCGTGCGCGAGCCGGCGCTGGTGCCGCAGGTGTTCCAGCAGGCCTTCCACATCATGCGCTCGGGCCGCCCGGGTCCGGTGCTGATCGACCTGCCGTTCGACGTGCAGGTCGCCGAGATCGAATTCGATCCCGACACTTACCAGTCGCTGCAGCCGTACAAGCCGGCTGCCTCGCGCGCCCAGATCGAGAAGGCCATCGCCATGCTCAACGCGGCCGAGCGCCCGCTGATCGTGTGCGGCGGCGGCGTGATCAACGCCGATGCGTCGGAACTGCTGGTCGAGTTCGCCGAGCTGGTCAACGTGCCGGTGGTGCCGACCCTGATGGGCTGGGGCGTGCTGGCCGACGACCACCCGCTGCAAGCCGGCATGGTCGGCCTGCAGACCTCGCACCGCTACGGCAACGCCACGCTGCTGGCCTCGGACTTCGTGATGGGCATCGGCAACCGCTGGGCCAACCGCCACACCGGCAGCGTCGACGTCTACACCAAGGGCCGCAAGTTCGTGCACGTCGATATCGAGCCCACCCAGATCGGCCGCGTGTTCGGCCCGGACCTGGGCATCGTCTCCGACGCCAAGGCCGCGCTGGAACTGTTCGTCGAAGTCGCGCGCGAAATGAAGATGGCCGGCCGCCTGCCATGCCGCAAGAGCTGGGTCGCCGACGTGCAGAAGCGCCGCCGCACCATGCAGCGCAAGAGCGACTTCGACAACGTGCCGGTCAAGCCGCAGCGCGTGTACCGCGAGATGAACCAGTACTTCCCGCGCGACGTGCGCTACGTCAGCACCATCGGCCTGTCGCAGATCGCCGCGGCCCAGTTCCTGTCAGTCAACCAGCCGCGCCACTGGATCAACTGCGGCCAGGCCGGCCCGCTGGGCTGGACCATCCCGGCCGCGATCGGCGTGAAGACCGCCTCGCCGGATTCGGACGTGGTGGCGATCTCGGGCGACTACGACTTCCAGTTCATGATCGAAGAGCTGGCCGTGGCCGCGCAGTTCAAGGTGCCGTACATCCACGTGGTGGTGAACAACTCCTACCTGGGCCTGATCCGCCAGGCGCAGCGCAACTTCGAGATGGACTACTGCGTGCAGCTGGCCTTCGACAACGTCAACGCCCCCGAGCTGAACGGCTACGGCGTGGACCACGTCAAGGTGGTCGAGGGACTGGGATGCAAGGCGATCCGCGTGTTCAAGCCGGAAGACATCGCCCCGGCCTTCGCCGAAGCGCGCGACCTGATGGCCGAGTTCTCGGTGCCGGTGGTGGTCGAGGTGATCCTGGAGCGCGTGACCAATATCGCGATGGGCACCGAGATCGACAACATCAACGAGTTCGAGCCGATCGAAGACCTCGAGGACATCGAGGAAGCGATCCTGAAGGAAGAAGTGGAAACGGCGTAAGACCCTTCCCGCCCCCTGCAGGACCAGACCGTCATCCCCGCGCATACCCAAAGGGCACGTGGGCGGGGATCCAGCGTCTTTGAAAGTCACTGGGTTCCCGCCTTCGCGGGAACGACAAGAAAAACCAAGTCACAGGAGATGACAAATGACTAAACTTGCGGCCAACCTCACCATGCTGTTCAACGAAGCGGGCTTTCTCGACCGCTTCGAAGCCGCCGCGCGCGCGGGCTTCCGCGGCGTGGAATTCCTGTTTCCCTATGCGTTCCATGCGGACCAGATCGCTGACCGCCTGAACCGATTCCAGCTCGACCTGGTGCTGCATAACCTGCCCGCCGGCAAGTGGGACGCGGGCGAGCGCGGCATTGCCTGCCACCCGGACCGCGTCGGCGAGTTCCAGGACGGCGTGGGCGAAGCCATCAAGTACGCCAAGGTGCTGGGCGTGCGCCAGCTGAACTGCCTGGTCGGCATCCTGCCGCAGAACGTCAGGCGCGAGCAGGCGCAGGAAACGCTGGTGGAAAACCTGCGCTTCGCCGCCGGCGTGCTCGCCGCCGAGCATATCGACCTGCTGATCGAGCCGATCAACACCTTCGACATCCCCGGCTTCTTCCTGTCGCGCACGCAGCAGGCGCTGGACCTGATCACCCAGGTCAACGCGCCCAACCTGTACGTGCAGTACGACATCTATCACATGCAGCGGATGGAAGGCGAGATCGCCAACACCATCAAGGCCAACCTGCCGAAGATCAGGCACATCCAGCTGGCCGACAACCCGGGCCGCAACGAGCCGGGCACGGGCGAGCTGAACTACCAGTACCTGTTCAGGTTCCTGGACGAGATCGGCTACACCGGCTGGATCGGCTGCGAGTACAAGCCGAAGACCACCACCGAAGCCGGCCTGGGATGGCGCGCCGCGCACGGCGTGCAGTAAGTGCTGCGCGCTGCCGTCGTATCCCGCTACTACCTACACGAACCAAGACACATTTAATCTCAAGCAAGGAGACATCACATGGCAACCACTCGCAACGTCGGCTTCATCGGCCTGGGCATCATGGGCGCACCGATGGCGGGCCACCTGCGCGCCGCCGGCCACACGCTGTTCGTGCATGACGTCAACCCGGCCCCGCAGGCGCTGGTCGATGCAGGCGTGACCGTCTGCACCAGCGCCGAGGAAGTCGCCAAGCGTGCCGACATCATCATCATCATGGTGCCGGACACGCCGCACGTGGAAGCGGTGCTGTTCAGCGAGAAGGGCGTGGCCGCCGCGTTCAAGGCGGCCGGCAAGGAAGCCAGCTACAGCAAGATCGTGGTCGACATGAGCTCGATCTCGCCGATCGCCACCAAGGACTTCGCCGCGCGCATCAACAAGCTGGGTGCTTCGTACCTGGACGCGCCGGTGTCGGGCGGTGAAGTGGGCGCCAAGGCCGCTTCGCTGACGATCATGGTCGGCGGCCCGCAGGAAGCCTTCGACCAGGTCAAGCCGCTGTTCGAGCTGATGGGCAAGAACATCACGCTGGTGGGCGGCAACGGCGACGGCCAGACCACCAAGGTGGCCAACCAGATCATCGTCGCGCTGAACATCCAGGCCGTGTCCGAAGCGCTGCTGTTCGCCTCCAAGGCCGGCGCCGATCCGGCCAAGGTGCGCGAGGCGCTGATGGGCGGCTTTGCCGCGTCGCGCATCCTGGAAGTGCACGGCGACCGCATGGTCAAGCGCACCTTCGACCCGGGCTTCCGCATCGAGCTGCACCAGAAGGACCTGAACCTGGCGCTGCAGGGTGCCAAGGCGCTGGGCGTGGCGCTGCCCAACACCGCCACCGCGCAGGAGCTGTTCAATACCTGCTCGGCCAACGGCCTGGGCAAGCAGGACCACTCGGCCCTGTGCCGCGCGATCGAGATTATGTCGAATCACCAGATCGCCAACGCCAAGTAAGCAGCAACCCCGTCGTCCCCGCCCAGCGGGGACGACACGCTTTGCAGTACCGCTTTGTACCCACTGCGTACCCGAAGTACCCGGCGTACCCGTCAGCACCCAGGATTCTTCATGCTCGTCACCGAACCCCAAGCCGCCCTGCTGTCGCCCCAGCGCACCGCAGCCAACGCGGAACCGCGCGCGCTGCTGCGCGACCTGTTCGATACCGCGGTCGCCTCCGTCAGCGCCAGCCATTGCCTGCCGCCGCACCTGCCTGCGCCGCCGAAGGGCCGCACCGTGGTGATCGGCGCCGGCAAGGCCGCCGCGGCGATGGCCCAGGCGGTGGAAGCGAACTGGCAAGGCGAGCTGTCGGGGCTGGTGGTGACGCGCTACGGCCACGGCGCCGACTGCAAGCGCATCGAAGTGGTCGAAGCCGCCCACCCGGTTCCCGACGAAGCCGGCGCGCGCGCCGCGCAGCGCATGGTGGAACTGGTGCAGGGCCTGAGCGCCGACGACCTGGTGCTGTGCCTGATCTCCGGCGGCGGCTCCGCGCTGCTGGCCGCGCCCGCGCCGGGCCTGACGCTGGCCGACAAGCAAGCCGTGAACAAGGCGCTGCTCAGGAGCGGCGCCAGCATCGGCGAGATGAACTGCGTGCGCAAGCACCTGTCGGCGCTCAAGGGCGGCCGCCTGGCGCTGCACTGCGCACCGGCACGCGTCGAGACGCTGCTGATTTCCGATATTCCCGGCGACGACCCGACGCTGATCGCCAGCGGCCCGACGCTGCCGGATGCGACCACCTGCGCCGACGCGCTGGCGGTGATCGCCAAGTACGGCATCGAGGTGCCGGCCAACGTGCGCGCGCACCTGGAGAGCGGTGCCGGCGAAACCCCGAAGCCCGGCGACGCGCGCTTCAACGGCCACCGCAGCGTGACGCTGGCCACCGCACAGCAGTCGCTGGAAGCGGCGGCGGCGCGTGCGCGTGAACTGGGCTTCGAGGCCCACATCCTGTCCGACTGCATCGAGGGCGAAGCCCGCGAGGTGGCCGAAGTGCATGCCGCGATCGCGCGCCAGGTGGCGCAGCGCGGCCAGCCGTTCAGCAAGCCGTGCGTGATCCTGTCCGGCGGCGAAACCACGGTGACGGTGCGCGGCAAGGGCCGCGGCGGACGCAATGCCGAGTTCCTGCTGGCGCTGGCGGTGGCGCTCGACGGCCTGCCCGGCGTGTACGCGCTCGCGGGCGACACCGATGGCATCGACGGCTCGGAAGACAACGCCGGCGCCCTGCTGTCACCCGACACGCTGACCCGCGCCGGCGCGCGCGGGCTGAATGCGCGCGCGCACTTGGAGAACAACGACGGCTACGGCTTCTTCGCCGGCCTGGACGACCTGATCGTCACCGGCCCGACCCGCACCAATGTGAACGACTTCCGCGCGATTTTGATTACCTGATTTCTTGTCGTTCCCCGCAGGCGGGAACCCAGTGACTTTCAAAGACGCTGGATTCCCGCCCACGTGCCCTTTGGGTATGCGCGGGAATGACGGAGTGGCATAGCACAGTAGTACCGACTGACTCGCGGCGCCGACGCGCCGCTACCGAGAATGGAAGAGGAGACATCATGAGACGCCAGCGCAAAGCGAAGATCGTGGCCACGCTCGGCCCCGCCAGCACCGACATCGCGGTGATCCGCGCGCTGTTCGAGGCCGGCGCGGACGTGTTCCGGCTGAACTTCAGCCACGGCACGCACGACGACCACCGCGCGCGCTACGACGCGGTGCGCCAGGTCGAGGCCGAGACCGGCCGCCCCATCGCCGTGCTGGCTGACCTGCAGGGCCCCAAGCTGCGCATCGGCACCTTCGCCGCCGGCAAGGTCGCGGTGCGCACCGGCGATGTGTTCGTGCTCGACAGCGACCCGACCCCGGGCGACGGCACCCGCGTCTACCTGCCGCACCCGGAGCTGTTCCAGGCCGCGCAACCCGGCCAGTCGCTGCTGATCGACGACGGCAAGGTGCGCCTGGCGATCGAGTCGGTCACCACCGGCACCATCACCACGCGCGTCGCCAACAACGGCTCGCTGTCCGACCGCAAGGGCGTGAACGTGCCCGACGCGGTGATCCCCATCCCGGCGCTGACCGAGAAGGACCGCAAGGACCTGGACTTCGCGCTGTCGCTGGGCGCGGACTGGATCGGCCTGTCGTTCGTGCAGCGCCCGTCCGACATCGTCGAGGCGCGCGAGATCGTCGGCACCCGTGCCGGCATCCTGTCCAAGATCGAGAAGCCGGCCGCACTGCAGCAGCTCGAAGAGATCGTACGGGTGTCCGATTCGGTGATGGTGGCACGCGGCGACCTCGGCGTGGAGCTGCCGCCCGAGCGCGTGCCCGGCGTGCAGAAGCGCATCCTGCGCGTGTGCCGCCAGCTGGGCAAGCCGGTCGTAATCGCCACGCAGATGCTGGAATCGATGATCGACTCGCCGGTGCCGACCCGCGCCGAAGCGTCGGACGTGGCCAGCGCCATCTATGAAGGCGCCGATGCGGTGATGCTGTCGGCCGAGTCGGCCAACGGCCGCTACCCGGTGCAGGCGGTATCGATGATGAACCGCATCGTGACCGAGGTGGAGCGCGACCCGCTGTACCGCAACCTGCTCGACGCCCAGCACGAGACCCCGCTGAACACGCGCCAGGATGCCATTTGCGCCGCGCTGCGCGAAGTCACGCATATCATCGGCGCCGCCGCGACGGTGACCTATACCTCGTCCGGCTCGACCGCGCTGCGCGCCGCGCGCGAACGGCCGTGCGCGCCGATCGTCAGCATCACGCCGAACCTGGAGATCGCGCGCCGGCTGGCGATCGCGTGGGGCATCCACTCCACCGTGAGCCCGGACGTGCAGAGCGTCGATGAAATGGTCGAAGCCGCCACGCGCGCCGCCGTCGCCGAAGGCTACGCCGCGCCGGGCGACCAGATCACCATCGCCGCCGGCATGCCGTTCGGCCAGGGCGGCACCACCAACCTGCTGCGCGTGGCCGAAGTCAGCGCCAGCGCGCTGGCCGCCGCGCCGGCCAAACGCGAGGCCGCACTGGCCTGAGCGCACCGCGCGCGTTCCCGCCGCGGAACGACCACGCCATCACGGAACCGGGTGCAAACCCGGTTTCTTCGCTTTGCCGCACACCGCCCGCATTGCCCGTCTCCAGGGCGAGTGGGCGGTGTTTTTTTTGGCGTGCCGCGGCGCGCATCCGCCGGCACGGCGCGCTGCGGGAGCGAGCGCCAGCGCGAGCACCGAGGCGCGGATTGCTATACTGAATTCCACTTTCCCTCCCCTCTTCCCCAAGCCCCCGGAGCCCCCATGCGCCTAGATGACGAAGCCGAAAGCCAGCACGTTGAAGACCGCCGCGGGGGATTCGGCGGCCTTGGCGGCAAGTCGATCGGCATCGGCACGGTGATCATTGCGCTGGCGGCGTCGTATTTCTTCGGCATCGACCCGATGCTGATCATGCAGGGCGCGTCGGTGCTGCAGGGCTCCGGCCCGCAGCAGCAACAGCAGCAGGTCAACCGGCCGCCGGCGACGGACCAGATGACGGTGTTCACGCGCAAGGTGCTGGGCAATACCGAGCGCACCTGGCAACACATCTTCGAAACCCAGCTCAACCGCCGCTATGCGCCGCCCACCCTGGTGCTGTTCTCCGGCGCCACGCCGACGGCATGCGGCACCGGCCAGTCGGCGATGGGCCCGTTCTACTGCCCCGGCGACCAGAAGGTCTATATCGACCTGGCCTTCTATGACGAACTGCGCCAGCGCTTCGGCGCCGGCGGCGACTTTGCGCAGGCCTATGTGATCGCGCACGAGATCGGCCACCATGTGCAGAATCTGCTGGGCGTCTCGGACAAGGTCGACAGCGCGCGCCGCCGCATGGGCGAGGCCCAGGCCAACCAGCTGTCGGTGCGCATGGAACTGCAGGCCGATTGCCTGGCCGGGGTCTGGGCCGCGACCGCGCAGCGCGCCAACCAGCAGCTGCTGGAACCCGGCGATATCGAGGAAGGCCTGAAGGCTGCCGCCGCCATCGGCGACGACCGGCTGCAGCGCCAGTCGCAGGGCTATGTCGTGCCGGAAGCCTTTACCCACGGCTCCAGCGAGCAGCGCGTGCGCTGGCTGCGCCGCGGCATCGAGTCCGGCGACATCCGCAAGTGCGACGCCTTCGCCGCGCGCGACCTGTAGTTCCCGGCCCGGGCCCCCAACCTCAGTGGGGGCCGGCAATGTGACGTTTGCGTTGTCCGGGCCGCGCTTCCCTGTCTATAATCGCCGGCAAGGCCGCAGTATGACGGCCGGTCGCCGGCGTCGATCCTCACGGATCGTTTCCCGCCGCAGCGCCGGGTCCTTCCCCGCCGGACCCCCGTACCCCGTGTACGCGCCAACTTGCCGCAGTCGTTGCGGCGTCTCCGCACCCAAGCCGTTCCGTTCCAACCGCACCGGAGCCACGGCACGATCTTCACTTGCCGTGCGCCCGTGCCAGCCCTGACCTGACATGGCGTCGTTTTTCCTGAAGCGCCCGGCGTTCGCCTGGGTGCTGGCCATCCTGACCGTGGTGGCGGGCCTGCTGGCCCTGAACCGCATTCCCATCGCCCAGTATCCGGCGGTGGCGCCGCCCACGGTGATCATCTATGCCGATTACCCCGGCGCGTCCGCGCGCACGGTGGAAGACCGCGTCACCGCGGTGCTGGAGCAGCAGATGCACGGCATCCCCGGCCTGCTCTACCTCGATTCCAGCAGCGAGGGCGGCACCGCCACGGTGACACTGGGCTTCCGCCAGGGCACCGATCCGCAGCTGGCGCAGGTCAACGTGCGCAACCGCGTGGCCCAGGCCGAGCCGCTGTTGCCCGAGGCGGTGCGGCGCGGCGGGGTCTATGTCGACCAGGCCAGCAGCAGCGCCTTCATGTATGTGTCGCTGGTGTCGGACAGCGGCCAGCTCGACGAAACCGCGCTGGGCGACTTCGCCGCCGGGTCGGTGCTGCCGCTGCTGCGTCGCCTGCCCGGCATCGGCAAGGCCGAGCCCTACGGCGCCGAGTACGCGCTGCGGATCTGGTTCGACCCGGACAAGCTGAACGCCTTCAACCTGACCACGGCCGAGGTCGAGGCCGCCATCCGCGCGCGCAACGGCAACGTCACGCCGGGCCAGCTGGGCGGCGCGCCGGCGGTGCCGGGCCAGCCGTTCCAGGCGATCGTGCGCCCGCCCGCGCCGATGAGCGACGCGCAGGCGTTCGGGCGCATCGTGGTGCGCGCCGCCACCGATGGCTCGGCGGTGCTGCTGCGCGACGTGGCGCGGGTGGAACTGGCCGCCAGCGACTATCGCTACGGCTCCACGCTGAACACGCGCAACGCCGCGTCGATCGGACTGAAGCTGGCCGACGGCGCCAACGTGCTGCAGACCTCGCGCACCGTGCGCGCCGCGCTCGATGCCGCCAGCAAGGGCTTCCCTGGCGACGTGCGTTATGAGATCTCGTATGACGGCGCCACCTTCGTGCAGGCGTCGATCTCGCGCGTGGTGCTGACGCTGATCGAGGCCACGGTGCTGGTATTCCTGATCCTGTACCTGTTCCTCGGCAACCTGCGCGCCACGCTGATCCCATGCATCGTGGTGCCGGTGTCGCTGCTGGGCACGGTCGCGTGCCTGTACGCGCTGGGCCTGTCGCTGAACGTGATCACGCTGTTCGGCGTGGTGCTGGCGATCGGCATCCTGGTCGACGACGCCATCGTGGTGGTGGAAAACGTCGAGCGCATCCTGCGCACCGATGGCGTCGGTGCAATGCAGGCCGCGGCGCGCTCGATGCGCGAAGTCTCCGGCGCGCTGGTCGCGGTGACGCTGGTGCTGTGCGCGGTGTTCGTGCCGATGGCGTTCTTCGGGAGCGCGGTAGGGGTGATCTACCGGCATTTCGCCGTGACCCTGGCGGTGTCGATCGCGTTCTCGCTGTTCTTTGCGCTGACGCTGGCACCGGCGATGTGCGCCAGCCTGCTGCGCCACAGCGCGGCGCCGGCGCGCGGGCCGCTGGCGTGGTTCGATGCGCGCTTTGCCGCGTTCACGGCGCGCTATGCCGGCTGGGTGCAGGCGCTGCAACGCCGCCGGCTGCGCTGGCTGGCGGTGTACCTGGCGCTGACGCTGGCGTGCGGCTATGCGCTGTGGAAGATGCCGAGCGGCTTCCTGCCCGAAGAGGATACCGGCGAGATCGTGGTCGATGTCGAGCTGCCCGCCGGCAGCACGCAGGCCGACACGCGTCGGCTGGTCGCCAGCCTGGAACAGTGGATGCGCGACCAGCGCTACCCGGTGCATTCGAGCTTTGCCGTGCTGGGCTGGTCCAGCGGCGGCAGCGGCGAGCAGCGCGCCAGCCTGTTTATCGGGCTGACCGACTGGAAGGCGCGCGGGCGCGAGCATACCGCGCAGGCGGTGCTGGAGCGGCTGTCGGCCGGCCTCGAAAGCTGGCCCGGCCGCGGCGCGGCGCAACTGTTCGCCTACAACAGCTCGGCGCTGCCGGAACTCGGCAGCATCGGCGGCCTGGACATGCGCCTGGTGGCGCGCCAGCCGGTTGGGCGCGAGGCGCTGTTCGCCGCGCGTGACAAGCTGATCGAGCGCGCCAGGCAGGACCCGGTGCTGGGCGAGGTGCGCGCCACCACCGGCCAGCCCGTGCCGGCGCTGGACCTGAAGATCGACTACCGC
Source organism: Cupriavidus nantongensis (assembly GCF_041726985.1). Classification (GTDB taxonomy): domain Bacteria; phylum Pseudomonadota; class Gammaproteobacteria; order Burkholderiales; family Burkholderiaceae; genus Cupriavidus; species Cupriavidus nantongensis_A. The sequence continues at coordinate 3,323,055 of NZ_CP168303.1, forward strand.
AAGGCCGAGGCCTTCGGCGTCGATGCCGAAGCCGTGCACCACACGCTGTCGGCTACGCTGGGCTCGCGCTATATCGACGAAGTCGCGCGCGAAGGCCGGGTGCGGCGCGTGATCCTGCAGGCCGACGCCCCGTTCCGCATGCAGCCGGACCAGCTGGCACGCGTGCATGTGCGCAACGCCCAGGGCGCGATGGTGTCGCTGGCTGCGTTCGCCTCGCTGGAATGGGGGCAAGGCGAGGTCACGCTGGAGCGCTTCGACGGCTTCAGCTCGGTGCGCATCAATGCCGAAGTGGCGCCGGGCTACACCACCGGCGCGGCGATGACGCGGCTGGCGGAACTGGTGCGCGGGCTGGGTCCCGAATTCGACGTGCGCTGGACCGGGCGCGCCTACGAGCAGGAGCAGACCGGCACGCAGGCGCCGTGGCTGTTCGCGCTGTCGCTGCTGTTTATCTTCCTGTGCCTGGTGGCGCTGTATGAAAGCTGGACCCTGCCGCTGGCGGTAATTGCGATCGTGCCCACCGGCCTGATGGGCGCCGCCGCCGCGATCTGGCTGCGCGGCATGCCCAACGACGTCTATTTCAAGGTGGGCGTGGTGGTGATCATGGGCCTGGCGGCCAAGAACGCCATCCTGATCGTCGAATACGCCGAGCAGTTGCGGCGCGGCGCCGCGGGGGCGATGGACGTGGTCGAGGCCGCCACGCGCGCGGCGCGCCAGCGACTGCGTCCGGTGGTGATGACCTCGCTGGCGTTCGTGCTGGGTGTAGTGCCGCTGGCGATCAGCACCGGCCCGGGCGCCGGCGCGCAGCAGGCGGTCGGCACCGGCGTGCTGGGCGGCATGCTGGGCGCGACCGTGCTGGGCACGCTGGCGGTGCCGCTGCTGTATGCGGCGATCGCGCGCCGCTTGCCGCGCGCACAGCCGGCGCCGGAACAGGCGGAAGCGGCAGCTACGGAATAGAAAAACGCCTGCCTGGCGAAGAGAGAAGGAGGAGGAGGTCGGCCGGGCAGGCGGGAGAGAAAACTTGCGGCCACCGCAGTGGCCGCGTCGGGTCTTGGAGCAGACCCGGGGGATCAGACGCGATAGCCGTACAGCGAACCGTCGCCGGAGCGCGAGTTGTCGAGCGCGCGTTCGGCCACGTCACCGGTGAAGGTGTGCGTGCCTTCGCTGAAGGTATCGAACTTGTCCTGCTTCGAGATCTCGCCGCTGAAGCTGTGCGCCCCTTCGCTGAAGGTGTCGAACTTGCCGTCGCGGCGCGAGCCTTCCGAGTACGGGTCGAAGCGGCCGGTGCGGGCGCCGTCGGTGTAGGTGTCGAACTTGCCTTGCTTGGCGCCGTCCGTATACACATCGTACTTGCCGACCCGCAGCGCGTCGGCATACACATCGAACTTGCCAACCTTGCTGGCAGCGGGGGCAGCCATCGCCGTAGCGGACGCGGCCACTGCCGCGAACACGAGCGCGCCGCCAAGGATACGTCTGGCGATCATTTTGGACTCCTTCAACTGATTTCGTCGTTCTTTCTTGTCGGTCCGGGGTGAGACTCCGGCCGCTCTGCAATCTATGTTGCGATGCGAGCACGGACTGAAGATTAGTCACAGCCCGCGCCAGCAGAAATACCGCTGCGACGAATGGTGCGTTGCGAGTCGTGAAACGACTCGCTTGCCGATGAATGGTGTCCGCGGATCGCCGGCGACACGCCGCCACCGGCGCGTGAGCGTGGCGGCGGCCGCACCCGCGAGGGCGCGCCCGCGCGTGCCCGGAGGGCGCTCAGAGCGTGTACTGGCCGCTGGCTTCGGGCTGGAACGCGATCTCGGCCACGCTTACCTGCTGCTCGCGGCCATCGGGCAGCCGGTAGCTGACGGTCTGGCCGGCGCGCGCGCCCAGCAGCGCCTGGCCCACCGGCGACAGCACCGACAGCCGGCCGGCGTCGAAGTCGGCGGCGTCGGGATACACCAGGGTCCAGTTTCGCGGTGCCTGCTCGCCCGGCAGCGTGCACACCACGCGCGTGTTCATGGTGACCACGTCGGTCGGGATCTCTTCGGGCGCGACGATGGTGGCGCGCGCCAGCAGGCTGTCGAGCATGTCCTCGAGCTGGGCCGAGCCGGCGCGGCTGGCGATGCGCTCCAGGCGGGTGACGTCGAGTTCGGTCAGGTACAGGGTGGCGGTCTGGGTCTTGGTGGCCGTCATGGCGGGTCCTCCGGCAGTCGTGGGTGGGCGCGGCCGGCCTGCATGGCTGGCGGCGGTCAGGTCTTGCGGATTGGCGTGCCGCGCAGCGGCGCGCGCATCAACGGATCGGCAAAAACGTTGCGGCGATCGCCGGCAACAACGGAAACGCTGGCTCGGGCCCGGTTCGGCCCGGGCCCCGCTATGGGAGACGAATCAGGCTGGGAACCGGGCGGAATCAGGCGGTGCGCTGATCCGGCGGGGAGACATCGCGCGCTTGGCGCGCTGGGGCAGGCTGGGGGCCAGGGCGAGCGCGGACGCGTGCGCGCGGCCGGTCCGCAGCGGGCGGACAGGCGCATCGGGCATCGGCGTCAGGCGATCGGTCATGGTCCTGCGGAAAAGGATTAGCGGCAGCGGATGGCTTGCTGCAATGGCAAGCCTCGAAGTGGTGGCTCACCTGCCTTGCTGTCCCGCTTCGTGCACCGTGCTGGTGCGAAGCGGGAGTAACCATCGTAGCACAGCGCCGGGTTCGGGGTCGTCACCCGTTGGTGGCATGGCACTCACAGCCAGCCCCCGCCGCCGCCTGCTGCAGGTTCTGCAGGATGCCGCACGCACTGGCGGGCTGGTGATGGCGGCAGGTCTCGCGCAGCGCGCGCAACTGACCTTCGAGCGCCTCCAGCGCCACGCGCTGGGCGTGGATCTGGGCGATCTGGCGGTCCAGCAGCGTGTTGATGTCGTCGCAGTCCTGCGACGGGTTGCGCTCGAACTCGCGCAGCCGCCTGACGTCCGACAGGCTCATTCCGAGCGAACGGCAATGGCGCACGAAGTTAAGCTGCACCACATGGCTCTCGTCATAGCGGCGGTAGCCGTTGGCCTCGCGCCGGGGGGCGTCGAGCAGCCCTTCACGCTCGTAATAACGGATGGTCTCGACATCGCAGCCGCTGGACCGTGACAGTTCGCCGATACGCATATGCCTGTTCCTTGCCATACCCTGTAACGACTACAGGGTAGACGCTAGTGTAGGCCAGCCTGCCGCATCCTGCAGCAGGTGGCGAAGCCACCGCAACCGTTCGTGTGCTACCGCCGCCACGGCGGCGCCAGCGCCTTGCGGCATCCTGTAGAATTCCTTCCACTTCCACCGATAAGCCGTCCCCTGTTCGTGCGCGCCCTGCGGCTGCTCCTGCTGGTCATGATGCTGGCCTTCCTGCCCCTGCCGGGCTGGGCGGCCGCATTCGCGCACGCGGTGGTCTCCACCACCGAAGCCGCGGCCGTACCTGTCGCTGCGCCGTGGGCCAATGCCGCCGACGCTGATGCAGCCGCCGTCACAGGCGATCCGGCCGGCGATCCCCTGCCGCTTCCCGAAGCCGCCGAGCCGCAGTGGCAGCCCGGCGCCGACCTGGCCGAGCAATTGCTGCCCGCCACCCCGTTGCGCCTGGCCCCGTGGGCCGGCCGTGCCGGGCCGCCGCGCTATGCCGGCGCCCTGCTGCCCGAACCCGACCTGCCGCGGCTGCCGCGACCGCCGCGCGGCTGATCTCTACCGGCGCGGCCCGACCGCGCCCGCCTGAACCCGCGTGCCGCGACCTCGCGTGCGGCGCGCGCCTGCGGTCCGACCGCATCCTTGCGCCTTATGGCGCGACCTACCACTGCTCCACACTCACATGAAACGCGTACTGCTTTTCCTGGCGACCAACCTCGCCGTCATGCTTGTTCTCAGCATCACCGCCAGCGTGCTCGGGGTGAACCGCTTCCTGACCGCCAACGGGCTGAACCTGGGCATGCTGCTGGCGTTTGCCGCGCTGATGGGCTTCGGCGGCGCCTTTATCTCGCTGCTAATGTCCAAGACCATCGCCAAGTGGTCGACCGGCGCGCAGGTCATCACCCACCCCAGCACCAGCACCGAGCTGTGGCTGGTGCAGACCGTCGAAAAGCTGGCGCAGCGCGCCGGTCTGCCGATGCCGGAAGTGGCCATCTACGAGGGCGAACCCAATGCCTTCGCCACCGGCGCCACCAAGAACAGCTCGCTGGTGGCGGTGTCCACCGGCCTGCTGCAATCGATGTCACATGAAGAGGTCGAGGCCGTGCTGGCGCACGAGGTGGCGCACGTCGCCAACGGCGACATGGTCACGCTGACGCTGATCCAGGGCGTGGTCAACACGTTCGTGATCTTCCTGGCGCGCGTGGTCGGCTACTTCGTCGATTCGATGCTGCGCAAGAACGACGAGGAGTCGAGCGGCCCGGGCATCGGCTACATGGTCACCGTGATCGTGTGCGAGATCGTGTTCGGCATCCTGGCCAGCATCATCGTGGCCTGGTTCTCGCGCCGCCGCGAGTTCCGCGCCGATGCCGGCGCCGCCAGCATGATGGGCACGCCCACGCCGATGGTCGCGGCGCTGCGCCGCCTGGGCGGGCTGGATCCGGACGGGCTGCCGCAGAACATGCAGGCAATGGGGATCGCCGGCGGCAAGTCGTGGATGGCGCTGTTCTCGAGCCACCCGCCGATCGAGCAGCGCATCGCCGCGCTGCAGTCGGCACGCTAAGGCAAAGGCTCAGTCGAACACCCGGCCGCGCAGCGACTTGACCTGGCTGCGCTGGCTCTTGCTCTCGAGCCTGCGCTGGCGCGACGCCAGCGTCGGCCGGGTCGCCCGGCGCACGCGCGGCGGCGTGGCCACGCTGCGCACCAGCTCGTGCAGGCGCCGCACCGCATCGTCCCGGTTCTGCTCCAGGCTGCGGAACTGCTGCGCCTTGATCACCACCACGCCGTCGCGCGTGATGCGGTGGTCATGCAGCGCCAGCAGCCGCTCCTTGTGGTCGGGCGCCAGCGACGACGCACGCACGTCGTAGCGCAGGTGCACCGCGTTCGAGACCTTGTTGATGTTCTGGCCGCCCGCCCCCTGGGCCCGGATTGCGGTGATCAGGTATTCGTGATGGGGGATGACGAGATCGTCGGTCATGCCTCGATCATAGCAAGCGCGCTCCGGCCTAGCGCCATGCATAGGCGATGCCGACGCCATACGTAATCTGGTTGCGCGTGCCGCGCTGGGTCACGATCGGGCTGTCGGCGGCCGCACCGGCAAGGCGCTGGCCATACACCATCGCGCCGCCATACCAGTGCTTGTCCAGCTGCCAGATCAGCGCGAGCCAGCCGGTGAACTGCTCCAGGCCGCCGCCCGGGCTGTAGACGGGCAGTCCGCTGGCGGCCGCATCGGTCTGCGTCACGCCGAAATAGGTGCGGTTGAAGCTGCCGCTGACCCACGTCGCGCCCAGTCCCGCACCCGCAAAGAGACGCGGGTGCAGCGGCACCCACAGCGAACCGGTCGCGTTGACGCGCGCGCCGCCATAGACGATGCCGGCATTGGTCATCACATTGACGCCGCCGCGCAGCCGCCACGGGATGGGGCCCGCATTGACGTATTCATAGCCGATGAAGCCGCCGGCCTCGACCGTGGTGTCGATCTCGTGCAGGCGCGACACCACCGGATCGTCGACATCGTTGCGGCCCAGCCGCAGGCCCACTGCCGGACCCCACTGGAACCCGGTCAGCCCGCCGAAGTTGAACTGCGCATAGGGCCCGTACCATTCCAGCAGCCGACCGCCTGGCGTGACATAGCGCAGGCCGGGCACCACGCCGACCATGCGGTCCTTGCCGCCGGCAAACTCCGTAGTCGAGCCGATGCCCACACCGGCCATGTTGGGCAAGGCGCCGGGCAGGCTGAGCGGCGTGGCAACGGCTGCGGCGCTCGCGCCGGCGAGCGCCAGTGCTGCCAGCCGGTGCGGGAGCTTCGTCGGAATCGCCATGGCTGTCTGCGGCGCGGCACCAGTGGCGCGCGCGGTTCGGTGGAGTGGGTGAATCTATCAGCACCGGCTCGCGCCGCCGCCAAACGCGTGCTGAAAGTTTTCGTCGCGCGAGTTAAAGCCTGCCCGCCGCGACGCGGACACTGCGTGGGACATCGGAGGAAAATTGGCGCGCCCGGCTGGGATCGAACCAGCAACCCCTGCCTTCGGAGGGCAGTACTCTATCCATTGAGCTACGGGCGCACAGGACGGTTTTGCAACCGGTTTTGCGGGTACAGCGGTTGCGGCGGGCGAATGCCGCCGCTGGAAAGTCGCATAGGATACCGCTTTTGCCCGGCGCCGTCCATGCGGGGCCGATGCGGGCGCCCGGGAACGTCTCGCAACCGCCGCTTTTTGGCACTGGCAGGGGGGCTTTGGCGCTATAATCGCCAGCTATTTGCGTCAAATCGTGCCCGTCGCGCCGTCGGCGCAACGAGTCGACCGGGGTCAAATCCGGGCGGCTGGTTGTCGGCGACAATCGGGCCCCGGTCCGGGAGACAGTCCGAGGTACGCAAATGGCAACAGACCCAAGTCAGGCAAGGGCCGCAGGGGAGCGCGGGCGGTCCGGATGGGGCCGGATAGTGGTCAGCGAAGGGCCACACCAGGGCCAGAAAAAGCAAGCCGAGCGTAAGCGGCCAGAAGGTTTCCTGCAAAACTGAGAGTTCTGTATGAGCGACGTCCACAACGAACACCCCGAGCACGAATCTCCCATCAAAACCCCGAAGCAGTTGATCGCAGTCGTGATCGCGGCGTTCCTGGTGCCGATCATCGTGATCATCCTGCTGGTCAACTTCGTCGGACACGGCTCGACCGAAAGCGCCGGCGCGAGTACCGCCGCCGAAGCCGTCAACGATCGCATCAAGCCGGTCGCCTCGCTCGAAATCAAGGATCCCAACGCGCCGCGCGTGTTCAAGACCGGCGAACAGGTCTACAAGGAGATCTGCGCCGCCTGCCACGCCACCGGCGCGGCGGGTGCGCCCAAGCACGGTACCGCCGCCGACTGGACCGCGCGTATCGGCCAGGGCTTCGACGGCCTGATGAAGTCGGTGCTCAACGGCAAGGGCGCGATGCCGCCGCGCGCCGGCAGCACGCCTGACGACTACACCGACTACGAGCTGGCCCGCGCCGTGGTCTACCTGGCCGACGCCGGCGGCGCCAAGTTCCCCGAGCCGCCGGCCCCGGCTCCGGCCGCTGCCGCGCCGACCACGGCCGCTGCCCCTGAAGCGGCCGCCCCGGCTGCCGCTGCAGCGCCGGCCCCTGCCGCTGCGGCGGCTCCGGCTGCAGCTGCCGCTCCCGCTCCCGCTCCGGCCGCCGCAGCTGCCGCGCCGGCCGCTGCCTCGGCCGAAGTGGGCAAGAAGGTCTACGAGCAGGTCTGCGCCGCCTGCCACGCCGCCGGCGTGGCTGGTGCGCCGAAGTTCGGCGACAAGGCCGCCTGGGCGCCGCGCCTGAAGGAAGGCATGGATGCGGTCCACAACTTCGCGCTCAAGGGCAAGGGCGTGATGCCTCCCAAGGGCGGCTATGCCGGCCCGGACGCCGACGTGATCGCCGCGTCGGACTACATGGCTAACGCCGCCAAGTAAGTCGGCCCGACGCAAACAAAAACCCGCGCAGTGCGCGGGTTTTTTGTTGTCCGGCCCAGTCCGGCAACGATCCCTGGCGCTACACCACGCGCGAGTAGCGCGGCACGATACGGATCGGCTGGGTGCCGTCGTTGGCGGCGCGCGCGCCGCTGTCGAGGGGCCGGGCTGCGTCGTCGCGCAAGTAGCGGTCGAACACCATCGCCACGCGGCGCACCAGCAGCCGGCCCAGCGGCGTCACGGTAATGCGCCCGGGCTCGCAGCGTACCAGCCCGTCGGCGGCCAGGTGGTCGAGGTCGGCCATTTCCGCGGCAAACGTCCGGTTGAAATCGATGCCATGCCGCGCTTCGATCGCCGGAAGTTCGAGCACGCCATTGCACATCAGGTCGCCGATGATCTCGCGCCGCAGGTCGTCGTCGGCCGTCATCGCCACGCCGCGCGCCAGCGGCAGGCGGCCCTGGTCGAGCGCGCCGTAGTAGTCGTCGAGCGTGCGCGCGTTCTGCACGAAGCGCCCCGCGATCGCACCGATTGCCGAGATGCCGAGGCCGACCTGGTCGTAGCCGGCGTGCGTCGAATAGCCCTGGAAGTTGCGCTGCAGCCGGCCCTCGCGCTGGGCCACGGCGAGGTCGTCGTCGGGCAACGCGAAGTGGTCCATGCCGATATAGACATAGCCCTCGGCGGTCAGCCGCTCGATGGTCGAGACCAGGATGTCGAGCTTCTCGCCGGCCGGCGGCAATGCGCTTTCGTCGATGCGGCGCTGCGGCTTGAACACGTGCGGCAGGTGGGCATAGCTGTAGACCGAAAGCCGGTCGGGCCGCAGCGCCAGCACCTGGTCGATGGTGCGGCCGAAGCGCGCCGCGGTCTGGTGCGGCAGCCCGTAGATCAGGTCCAGGCTGACCGAGCGGAAGCCCAGCGCGCGCGCGGCGTCGACCACCGCGCGGGTCTCTTCGAACGGCTGGATGCGGTGGATGGCCTGCTGGACCTCGGGGTTGAAATCCTGCACGCCAAGGCTGACACGATTGAAGCCCAGCTCGGCCAGCAGCACCATGCGGTCCCGGTCGACGCGGCGCGGATCGATCTCGATCGAGTGCTCGCCATCGGCCGCCAGCGTGAAGTGCGTATTCAGCAGCGCCATCACGCGACGCATTTCCTCTTCGTTCAGGAAGGTCGGCGTGCCGCCGCCCCAGTGCGACTGGATCACCTGCCGGGGCTCGCCCAGCCGCTCCGCCACCAGCGCCATCTCGCGCCCCAGGTAGCTGACGTAGCGCGCGCTGCGGCCGTGGTCGCGGGTGATGATCTTGTTGCAGCCGCAGTAGTAGCAGATGTTCTCGCAGAACGGGATATGCAGGTACAGCGACAGCGGTGCCGGCGCGTCGGCGCGGCAGGCGTCCAGCGCGTCGTGGTACAGCGACAGGTCGGGCCCGTTGTGGAAGCGGTCGGCGGTCGGGTATGAGGTATAGCGCGGGCCGTTGCCGTCGATGCGCCCGGCCAGTGCGCGGAAGTCGGAAAGTGCGCGGCGGTCGAGCGCGGGGGAAGTCATGGCAGACGGGTTCATTGGGGGGCGCGGGGGACGTGGGTGTGCGACACGTCATCGTAGGACCGCGCCGGCGCCCGCAGCTTGACCGCCGTCAAGCACGGGCCTGAGGCCACCGGCCTCGTCCCGGCTGACACGCGCGCGTAGGTCACATTGGCGTCATGGGTGCCGGGTACGCTGCGCGCCACCGCGCCCGCGCGCGATCCGACACCGCCCCAGCCATGCCAAGTTCCCGCCGACCCGATACGCCCACCCCGCACCCACCGCTGCGCGACGAGCCACCGGCACACCCTGGCCGACGCCGGCTGCTTGCCGCGACCGGCTTGGTGCTGGCGCTGCCTGCGTTTGCCCCGCTGGCGCAGGCGCCGCGTACGGTGGTGGTCGGGCATCTGGTCGACCGCCACGGCGCGCAGTCTGACCTGGCACGCGATTACCTGGCCGGCGCCAAGGTCCTGTTCGACGCCGTCAACGCCGGCGGCGGCCCGGTGCGGATCCAGCATCTGGTGCGCGATGCGGATCCGGATCCGCGCCGCGCGCTGGCGCAGGCGGTGTCGCTGGCCGACACCGAACATGCGGGGCTACTGTTCGGTCCCGGCGACCGGCTGCTGCCCGTGCTGGCGTCATCAACCGAACTGGCCCGGCGCGGCATGCAGATCGTCGCGCCGCTGTCAGGGCTGGCGTTGGCCGCCGACAATGTCTGGTTCACGCGGGCCGACTACCAGGCCGAACTGGACGCCGCCGCGCAACAGTTGCGCGGCTACGGGCTGACGCAGATCGCGCTGGCTGTGGCGCCGGACTTTGCGGTGTCGCCGCTGGCCAGGCTGGAAGCGCAGGCCGGCACCCGCGCGGTGCTGCTGGAAGGCAATGGCGAAGCCGCGGCGCGGCGCATTGCGGCAACGCGCCCGGGCGCGGTGATCGTCGCCGGCGACACCCTGGCCTATGCCGAACTGGGCCGGGCGCTGGCGGCGCAAGGGTGGTACGGCTTCCTGGTCGGCCTGTCCGCGGTCAGCGCCAATGCCGCGCGCGAGATCCTGGGCCGCGGCTACGCCGGCGGGATGGTGCTGACCCAGGTCGCGCCGGGCCCGCAGCAGGCCACGTTGCGGGTGGTGAAGGAACACGTGGCGCGCATGAAGCAGTATCTGGACGAGCCGCCGTCTCCGGCGACGCTGGCCGGTTATATCGGCGCGGCCTGGCTGGCGCGCGCGTTGCAGGGTGCGCGGCCGGGCGGCGCGGCGGAACTGCGGCGCGCGCTGCAGAGCCGCGTCGACGTGGGCGACTTCACGCTCGACTTCACGCGCGGGCAGCGCGGCTCGCAGTACGTCACGCTGGCGGTGTCGGGCGCGCGCTAGGGCTTCGATCGCGCGCGTGCGGCTCAGCCGGCGGCCGCCTTGCCGCCGCTGCCCCCGTTCCCGAGCAGCGCCTTGAGCGCGCCGAGGCGGTCCTTGGGGCTCATCGCCGGGGTCGCGTCGACCGGTGCCGGCGCCTCTTCCAGCTTCATCTCGCCGATAAAGCGCGACGGCTGGCACGAGTAGGTCTCGCGCGCGCGCTTGCGCTTCTTGCACCAGCTGACATGCAGGCTGCGCTGCGCACGCGTGATGCCCACGTACATCAGGCGCCGCTCTTCCTCGATCTTCTCGTCGCTCATGTCCTCGTCCTCGCGGCAGTGGGGCAGGATGCCCTCCTCCACGCCGACCAGGAACACGTGCGGATACTCCAGCCCCTTGGACGCATGCAGCGTGGACAGCCGCACCGCGTCGGGGTCTTCCTCGCGGCCTTCGAGCATGCTCATCAGCGCCACGGTCTGGGTCAGTTCCAGCAGGTTCTTGCCGTCGCTGCCGAAGCCGTCGGCCGTGTCGAAGCCGGTGGCTTCCTCGCCTTCGGCGCCCTCGGGCTTGGTGCCCTTGCGCTTGAGCCAGTCAAGAAATTCCAGGGTATTGGTCCAGCGCGACTGCGCCTGCCGTTCGTCGAAGCTGTCGTACAGGTAGGCCTCGTAGTGGATGCCCGCCATCAGGTCGTCGAGCACCTCGGTGGCCGGGTCCTTGGCCGCGCGGTCGGCCAGCCGCACCATCGATTCGCAGAACACGCGCAGCGGTTCCAGCTGGCGCGGCTGCAGCTTGCCCTCGATGCCGCCCATCATCGCCGCCTCGAACAGCGAGACCTTGGCCTGGCCGGCGAAGGTGCCCAGCACTTCCAGCGTGGTGTTGCCAACCCCGCGCCGCGGCGTGGTGATGGCGCGGATAAAGGCGGGATCGTCATCAGGGTTGGCGATCAGGCGCAGGTAGGCGCAGATGTCCTTGATCTCGGCCTTGTCGAAGAAGCTCTGGCCACCCGACAGCACGTACGGGATGCGCTCGCGCCGCAGGATCTGCTCGAACAGCCGCGCCTGGTGGTTGCCGCGGTACAGGATGGCGTAGTCGCGGAACTGCGCGCGGCGCTCGAACTTGTGCGCGGACAGGCGGAACACCACCGACTCGGCCTCGTGCTCCTCGTCGTTCATCGGGTGGATGGCGATCGGGTCGCCCATGCCGTGCTCGCTCCACAGCTTCTTGTCGAAAAGCTTGGGGTTGTTGGAGATCACCGCGTTGGCCGCTTCCAGGATGCGCACGGTGGAGCGGTAGTTCTGCTCCAGCTTGATCACCTTCAGGTTGGGGAAGTCCGTCTGCAACCCGCGCAGGTTGTCCAGCGTGGCGCCGCGCCAGCCATAGATGGCCTGGTCGTCGTCGCCCACCGCGGTGAAGGCCGGCGCGCGCAGGTGCGAGCCGCCGGCCAGCAGCTTGAGCAGCTGGTACTGGCAGGCGTTGGTGTCCTGGTATTCGTCGACCAGGAAGTAGCGCAGGCGGTTCTGCCACTTCAGCTGCACCGCTTCATTGCCCGCGAACAGTTCCGCCGGCAGGCGGATCAGGTCGTCGAAATCCACCGCCTGGTAAGCGTTCAGCGTGGCGACGTAGTTGCGGTAGACCAGCGCGGCCTGGTGCTCGTCGGCATTGGTGGCCTGCGCGATCGCGGCCTCGGGATCGACCATGCCGTTCTTCCACAGCGAGATCGTGCTTTGCACGCCGCGGATCAGCTTCTTGTCGGTGGTGCCCAGCTGCTCCTGGATCAGGCCGAAGCAGTCGTCCGAATCCATGATCGAGAACTGCGGCTTCAGGCCGACGTGCTCGGCTTCCATGCGCAGGATCTGCACGCCCAGCGAGTGGAAGGTGCAGACCGTCAGCTGCTTGAGCGGAATGCGCTTGCCCTCGCGCGTGGTCTTGCCCTCCATCAGCTTGGCGATGCGCTCCTGCATTTCCTTGGCCGCCTTGTTGGTGAAGGTGACGGCGGCGATATGGCGCGGCTCGAAGCCCTTGTCCTCGATCAGATGCGCAATCTTCTGCGTGATCACCCGGGTCTTGCCGGAGCCTGCGCCGGCCAGCACCAGGCAAGGCCCGTCCAGGTAGCGGACGGCTTCGGATTGGGCGGGGTTCAGGCCATGGGTCATGCGGGGCAGGCGTTTGGGGGGCGGAATCGACGGAATGCGGCGGAATTTGCCGGCATCCCGTCACCCGGGCCTGCGGCAAAGCTGCCGATGTTAACACGCTCGCCGAGGCGGGTCAGTCAGCGGAAGCCGCGCGCAAGGGCCCGGCCGTGTCACCGGCGTAACACTTCGTAAAGCGCGGAGCCAATGACATAACGCGACACTCTAAACAGTGTGTCCCCCGATCCGCCGGGTCGCTTGGGCATGCACAAATCATCACATCGGAGCCAACAATGAAAACCCTGCAAACTTTGACCAAGGTGACCCTGATCGGCATGACGGTCGCGGCCTTTGCCGGTTGCGCGGACATGACCCCGAAGCAACGTAATACCGCCATCGGCGCCGGTGCCGGCGCGGTGGGCGGCGCGGTGCTGACCGACGGCAGCGCGCTGGGTACGCTGGGCGGGGCGGCAGTGGGCGGCGTAATCGGTAACGTCGTCACCGACGACAAGAAGAAGTAAATACTGGGCGCGCAGCGGCGGGTACGGCGGCCTTTGCCGTGGTTTGACAAAGGCCGGGCCCTCCCGTACATTGCGCGCATCCGACCGGGAGAGCGCGCATCGCCTGCGCCGCCGAAGGGGTATCACCCGAAAACTCTCAGGCACCACGGACCGGTCGGATCGGCATGCAACATGCACACGATGCATGCCGCACTCTGGAGAGCGGCACCCGCCATTCGTGGCGAGCGTGCCCACCGAAGGGGCGCGCGAGGATGGGGTCCGCCGGATCCGCCTCGTAATCTCTCAGGTATCGAGGACAGAGGGGTCATCCGCCGCAGCGGATTGCTTGCCATATTGGCGTAGCGATGGTTGCGGCGGATGACCCCTTTTTGTTTTCGCCAACCGAGACTGCCCCCGAGGATTCCATGACGCTCCAGGCCACGCCCCTCAACGCTATCCACCGCGCCCTCGGCGCCCGCATGGTCGACTTCGGCGGCTGGGACATGCCGGTCAACTATGGCTCGCAGATCGAAGAGCACCATGCCGTGCGCAACGATGCGGGCATGTTCGACGTCTCTCACATGTGCGTGGTCGATCTCGCCGGCCCGAATACCCGCAGCTTCCTGCGCGGCCTGCTGGCCAACAATGTCGACAAGCTGCAGACCCCCGGCAAGGCGCTCTATTCCTGCATGCTCGACGTGAACGGCGGCGTCATCGACGACCTGATCGTCTATTTCTTTGCCGAGGACCGTTTCCGCCTGGTCGTCAACGCCGGCACCGCGGTGGGCGATATCGACTGGATCCGCGCCCGCAACGACGCCACCGGCAGCGGCGTGACCATCACGCCGCGCCGTGAAGATGTTGCGCCCGCGGGCGTGGAGCCGCTGGCGATCGTCGCGGTGCAGGGCCCCAACGCCCGCGCCAAGGTGTGGAGCACCTTCCCGTCGACCCAGCCTTCCGATGCGCTCAAGCCATTCAACGCCGTGGTGGTGCAGGACCCCGCCCTCGGCGAAGTGATGGTGGCGCGCACCGGCTACACCGGCGAAGACGGCTTCGAGCTGGTGGTGCCGGCCGCCAGTGTCGCCGGCCTGTGGGAAAAACTGAATGCCGCGGGCGTGCGCCCGGCCGGCCTGGGCGCGCGGGACACGCTGCGCCTGGAAGCCGGCATGAACCTGTACGGCCAGGACATGGATATCAAGGTCTCGCCGCTGGACGCAGGCCTGGCGTGGACGGTCGACCTGCAGAGCGAGCGCGACTTCACCGGCAAGGCGGCGCTGGCGGCCAAGGGGCAACAGCAACAGTTCCTCGGCCTGATCCTGCGCGACAAAGGCGGCGTGCTGCGCGCCCACCAGAAAGTCATCACGCCCGCCGGTGACGGCGAAATCACCAGCGGCACCTTCAGCCCTTCGCTGTCGCAATCGATCGCCTTCGCACGCCTCCCCCATGGCGTGAACGTGGGCGGCACCGTGCAGGTAGAGATCCGCGACCGCAAACTCAACGCGACTGTGGTTAAACTGCCGTTTGTGCGTCATGGCAAGGCACTCGTGAGCTAAGGGGAAAGCCCCGCTCACCCAACGGTCGCCCTCGCCTGCCGGCAGCGTTGCCGGGCAGGCATCACCCAAACAAGAAACAGATCTGAATCCGGAGAACCTTCATGAATTTCCCCGCTGACCTCAAGTACACCGAGTCGCATGAGTGGGTGCGCGTCGAAGCCGACGGCACGCTCACCATCGGCATTACCGACCACGCACAGGACGCGCTGGGCGACATCGTCTTCCTGGAGCTGCCCGAAGTGGGCAAGTCGGTCGGTGCCGGCGACGCGCTGGCCGTGGTGGAGTCGGTGAAGGCCGCTTCCGACATCTACGCACCCGTGGCCGGTGAAGTGATCGCCGTCAACGAGGCCGCCACCGCGGCGCCCGAAAGCGTCAATGCCAACGCCTTCGACGCGTGGCTGTTCAAGCTCAAGCCGGCCAACGGCGACGACGTCAACGGCCTGATGTCGGCCGACGCCTACAAGGCCAGCGTCGGCGCCTGATTTTCGTCATTCCCGCGCAGGCGGGAACGACAAGCGAAATTGCAGCGCCGCGGCACGGCTGACCACCTGCCGCAGCGCTACCCACGAGGTTCTTGCCCATGAACGCCCCGCTTCCCATGAACGCCGCCCAAGCAAACCGGCCCTCGCTGGCCGAACTGGAGGCGCGCGACGCCTTCGCCGCCCGCCATATCGGCCCCGATACCCCCGAGCAGCAGCACATGCTGAAGGTGCTGGGCTATGACAGCCGCGCCGCGCTGATCGACGCCGTCATCCCCGCCGCCATCCGCCGCCGCGACGGCATGCCGATGGGCGAGTTCACCGAGCCGCTCAGCGAAGAGGCCGCGCTGGCAAAGCTGCGCGCGCTGGCCGGCAAGAACAAGGTGCTGAAGAGCTTTATCGGCCAGGGCTACTTCAATACCATCACGCCCGGCGTCATCCTGCGCAATATCTTCGAGAACCCCGCCTGGTACACCGCCTATACGCCTTACCAGCCCGAGATCTCGCAGGGCCGGCTGGAAGCGATGCTGAATTTCCAGCAGATGGTCACCGACCTGACCGGGCTGGACATCGCCAATGCGTCGATGCTCGACGAAGGCACCGCCGCGGCCGAGGCGATGACGCTGCTGCAGCGCGTGAACAAGCACGACTCCAATATTTTCTTCGTCGCCGACGACGTGCTGCCGCAGACGCTGGAAGTGGTGCGCACGCGCGCGCTGCCGCTGGGCATCGAGGTCAAGGTCGGCCCCGCCGCCGACGCTGCCGCGGCGGGCGCCTTCGGCGTGCTGCTGCAGTATCCGGGCGTGAACGGCGACATCAATGACTACCGCGCCATCGCCGACGCCGTGCACGCAGCCGGCGGCCTGGTGGTCGCCGCGGCCGACCTGCTGGCGCTGACGCTGATCGCCGCGCCGGGCGAATGGGGCGCCGACGTGGCGGTGGGCAACTCGCAGCGCTTCGGCGTGCCGCTCGGCTTCGGCGGCCCGCACGCGGGCTACATGGCGGTGAAGGATGCGTTCAAGCGCTCGATGCCGGGCCGGCTGGTCGGCGTGACCATCGATGCGCAGGGCAACAAGGCTTACCGCCTGGCGCTGCAGACGCGCGAGCAGCATATCCGCCGCGAAAAGGCCACCTCCAACATCTGTACCGCGCAGGTGCTGCTTGCGGTGATGGCGTCGATGTACGCGGTCTACCATGGCCCGCTGGGCCTGAAGCGCATCGCGCAACGCGTGCATCGACTGACCGCGACACTGGCCGCGGGTCTGCAGGCGCTCGGCTTCGCGCGTACCAACGACAACTTCTTCGACACGCTGACGCTGGAAACCGGCTTCAACACCGATGCGATCCATGCCGCCGCCACCGCGCGCGGCATCAACCTGCGCCATGCCGGCGCCACGCGCGTCGGCATCTCGCTGGACGAGACCGCCACCCGCGCCGACGTGATCGCGCTGTGGGAGATCTTTACCCAGGGCAAGCCGCTGCCCGCCGAAGTCGACTTCGACCAGCTCGAGGCCGCCGCGCAGGATGCCTTCCCGCCGGCACTGGCACGCACCAGCGCCTACCTGACGCACCCGGTCTTCAACACCCACCACGCCGAGCACGAGATGCTGCGCTACCTGCGCATGCTGGCCGACAAGGACCTGGCGCTGGACCGCACCATGATCCCGCTGGGCTCGTGCACGATGAAGCTGAACGCCACCAGCGAGATGATCCCGGTGACGTGGCCCGAGTTCAGCCAGATCCACCCGTTCGCGCCGCTGGACCAGACCGTCGGCTACCGCGAGATGATCGACCAGCTCGAGGCCATGCTGTGCGCCGCCACCGGCTACGCCGCCGTCAGCCTGCAGCCCAACGCCGGCTCGCAGGGCGAATACGCCGGCCTGCTGATCATCCACGCCTACCACGCCAGCCGCGGCGAAAGCCATCGCGATATCTGCCTGATCCCGTCCTCGGCGCACGGCACCAACCCGGCGTCGGCGCAGATGGCCGGCATGAAGGTGGTGGTGGTGGCCTGCGACGAGAACGGCAACGTCGACCTGGACGACCTGGCGCAGAAGGCCGAGCAGCACAGCAAGAACCTGGCTGCGATCATGATCACTTACCCGTCCACGCACGGCGTGTTCGAGCAGGGCGTGCAGCAGATCTGCGACATCGTGCACAAGCACGGCGGCCAGGTCTATGTGGACGGCGCCAACATGAACGCGATGGTCGGCACCGCCGCGCCGGGTCAGTTCGGCGGCGACGTGTCGCACCTGAACCTGCACAAGACCTTCTGCATCCCGCACGGCGGCGGAGGCCCGGGCGTGGGCCCGGTTGCGGTCGGCGCGCACCTGGCGGACTTCCTGCCCAACCAGGACAGCGTCGGCTATCGCCGCGACGAGCGCGGCATCGGCGGCGTGTCGGCGGCGCCGTTCGGCTCGGCCAGCATCCTGCCGATCTCGTGGATGTATATCGCGATGATGGGCTCGGCCGGCCTGACCGCGGCGACCGAGAACGCGATCCTGGCCGCCAACTATGTCGCGAAGCGCCTGGCGCCGTACTACCCGGTGCTCTACACCGGCCAGCATGACCTGGTCGCGCACGAGTGCATCCTGGACCTGCGCCCGCTGCAGAAGGAAACCGGCATCAGCAATGAAGACGTGGCCAAGCGCCTGATGGACTACGGCTTCCACGCGCCGACCATGAGCTTCCCGGTGCCGGGCACGCTGATGATCGAGCCGACCGAGTCCGAAGCGCTGCATGAACTGGACCGCTTCATCGACGCCATGATCGCGATCCGCCAGGAAATCGGCCGCGTTGCCGACGGCACCTTCGACCGCGAGGACAATCCGCTCAAGCACGCCCCGCACACCGCCGCGGTGGTCACCGCCAACGAGTGGACCCACCAGTACACGCGCGAGGAAGCCGCCTACCCGGTGGCGTCGCTGCGCACGCAGAAGTACTGGCCGCCGGTCGGCCGCGCCGACAACGTGTACGGTGACCGCAACCTGTTCTGCGCCTGCGTGCCGGTCAGCGACTACGTGGTGGACTGAGCCGGCACCCCGGCCACAAGCTAAGCTGTACTCAGGGCGCCGCGCAACGCGGCGCCCGCCGGCCTGGTCCGGCGTCAATCTGGAGGCCGTCCGTGGCAGTCAGCGTATTCGATCTGTTCAAGGTGGGCATCGGCCCATCGAGTTCGCACACCGTGGGGCCGATGCGCGCGGCGCTGATGTTCGCGCAGGGGCTGGAGCGCGACGGGCTGCTGCCGCAAGTCGCCAGCGTGCGGGTGGAGCTGTACGGCTCGCTCGGCGCCACCGGCAAGGGCCACGGCACCGACAAGGGCGTGATCCTGGGCCTGATGGGCGAGGCCCCCGACACCATCGATCCCGATGCCATCGACACGCGCCTGGCCACCTTGCGCCAGACGCGCGAGCTGTCGCTGCTGGGCCGTCACATCGTGCCCTTCGTCGAGAAGGAGCACATCGCCTTCTACCGGCGCGAGGCCATGGCCGAGCATCCCAACGGCATGAAGTTCCACGCCTTCGATGGCACTGGCGCCACGCTGCGCGAGGCGCGCTACCTGTCGGTCGGCGGCGGTTTCGTGGTCACCGCCGGCGCGCCCAATACGCAGGTGCTCAACGCCGCGCAGCAGTTGCCGCACCCGTTCCGCAGCGGCAAGGAACTGCTCGGGATGGCCAGCGCCAGCGGCAAGAGCATCGCCCGGCTGATGCTGGAAAACGAACTGACCTGGCGCAGCGAGGCCGACGTGGTCAACGGCCTGCTGCATATCTGGGACGTGATGCAGGCCTGCGTGGCGCGCGGCTGCCGCACCGACGGCGAACTGCCGGGGCCGTTCAAGGTAAAGCGGCGCGCGCCCGAGCTGTACCGCAGCCTGACCGAGCGCGCCGAGCGCACGCTGTCCGATCCGCTCTCGGTGATGGACTGGGTCAACCTGTACGCCATCGCCGTCAATGAAGAGAATGCCGCCGGCGGGCGCGTGGTCACGGCGCCGACCAACGGCGCGGCCGGCATCATCCCGGCGGTGCTGCACTACTACGACCGCTTCGTGCCTGGCGCAAACCGCGAGGGCGTGGTCGACTTCCTGCTGACCGCGGGCGCGATCGGGCTGCTGTACAAGCTCAACGCGTCGATCTCCGGCGCCGAGGTTGGCTGCCAGGGCGAAGTCGGCGTGGCCTGCTCGATGGCGGCCGGCGCACTCGCCGCGGTCACCGGCGGCAGCCCGGCACAGGTGGAGAACGCAGCCGAGATCGGCATGGAGCACAACCTGGGCCTCACCTGCGACCCGGTTGGCGGACTGGTGCAGATCCCGTGCATCGAGCGCAACGCGATGGCGTCGGTCAAGGCGGTCAATGCCGCGCGCATGGCACTGCGCGGCGACGGCACGCATTACGTGTCGCTCGATTCGGTGATCAAGACCATGCGCGAGACCGGCGCCGACATGAAGACCAAGTACAAGGAAACGGCGCGCGGCGGGCTGGCGGTGAATATCGTGGAGTGCTAGCGGCGGTGCGGCGTATCATGGCGGCGTTCCCCGGCCAAACAACAAGAGGACGGCCATGCAGACCTTCCACCAGCTGTTCGACGAGACCTCGTCCACCTTTACCTACCTGCTGATCGACGCCGCCACCGGGGACGCGCTGCTGATCGATCCGGTCGACCACCAGCTCGAGCGCGACCTGCAACTGCTGCAAGCGACCGGCGCGCGCCTGGCGTGGGTGATCGAAACCCACGCCCATGCCGACCACATCACCTCGGCCGGCCACCTGGCGCTGCAGACCGGCGCGCATACCGCGGCGCCGTCAGGCTGCGACATCAAGCCCGCACAGAAGCAGCTGATCGACGGCGATACCGTCGCCTTCGGCAAGCAGCTGCTGCGCGCCATCCATACGCCCGGGCACACCGCCGGCAGCATGAGCTACCTGTGGGAAGAAGCCACCGCCGACGGCATCGTGCGCCGCGTCTTCACCGGCGATGCGCTGCTGATCGACGGCTGCGGCCGCACCGATTTCCAGTCCGGCGACGCCGGCACGCTGTACGACAGCCTGACCCGCAAGCTGTTCGCGCTGCCCGACGACACGCTGGTCTATCCGGCCCATGACTACAAGGGCCGCACCGTGTCCACCATCGGCCATGAACGCGCGCACAACAGCCGCGTCGCCGGCCGCACGCGCGAGCAGTTCGTCGAGATGATGCGCAACCTGAACCTGCCGCGCCCCAAACTGATCGATGTCGCCGTGCCGGCCAACCAGCGCCTCGGCCTGCGCGATGGCGAGATCGTGCCGCACGGCGCCTGAATTCTTTCCCCAACCCCAGGAGTCCCTGCATGTCCACCTACACCGCTGAAGTCCTGTGGCAACGCGACGAACAGGATTTCGCCGGCAACCGCTACAGCCGCCGGCATGTGCTGCGCTTTGACGGCGGCGCCGAAGTGCCCGGCTCGTCGTCGCCGCACGTGGTGCCGCTGCCGATGTCCGACGCCAGCGCGGTCGACCCGGAAGAGATGTTCATCGCCTCGCTGTCGAGCTGCCACATGCTGTGGTTCCTGTCGCTTGCGGCCAAGCAGCGCCTGGTGGTCGACCGCTACCTGGACGCGGCCACCGGTGTGATGGAAAAGAACGCCGACGGGCGCATGGCGATGACGGTGGTGACGCTGCGCCCGCAGGTCACGTTCGGCGGCGAGCGCGAGCCGACGCGCGAACAGCTCGACGCCCTGCACCACGCCGCGCACGAGGCCTGCTTTATTGCCAACTCGGTCAGGACCGAAGTGCGCTGCGAGCCGGTGTACGCCGGCGCCTAGCCGCGCCAGCCACACGGCCATGCCTGCCAGCGTGCTGCCCGCCGCAACGGCACCCGCGGCGCCGCCACGGCCGGCGCGGGCACGCCTGTGGCGCTGGCTGGCCGCGGCGCTGGCGGGACTTGCCGCGATCGCCATGCTGCAGGACCACTTCCTTTATTTCCCCGAACGCGCTTCGGTCGACGACATGGTCTCGGCCGGGCTGCGCGCGTGGCCCGGTCCGGACGACTTCCGCGGCCTGGTGGCCGAGCCGCGCGGGCCGGTGCGCGCCACCGCGATAGTGTTCCACGGCAACGCCGGACATGCCGGACATCGCGATTACTACGCCAGCGCGCTCGCGCCGCTGGGCGTGCGCGTGATCCTGGCCGAGTACCCGGGGTACGGGCCGCGCCCGGGCACGCTGGGCGAGCGCAGCTTCGTCGCCGACGCGGAACAGTCGATCATGCTGGCGCGGCGCCAGTTCGACGGCCCGCTGCTGCTGATCGGCGAATCGCTGGGAGCCGGCGTGGCGGCGGCCGCGGCGGCGCGCCAACGCGACAGCGTCGCTGGCGTGCTGCTGATCACGCCATGGGACAAGCTGGCGCACCTGGCCTCGCATCACTATCCCTGGCTGCCGGCCGGCTGGGTGCTGCGCGACCGCTACGACAGCGCGGCCAACCTCGCGAGCTTCGGCCGCCCGGTGATGGTGGCGGTGGCCGAACGCGACACCATCGTGCCGGCGCGCTTCGGCGAAGCGCTGCATGCGTCGCTGGGCGAACCGCGCCGGCTGGCGGTGATCGACGGCGCCGGCCACAACGACTGGACCGGGCATGTCGACGCGGGCTGGTGGCGCGACGCGCTGGATTTCCTGCTGCCGCGCCAGCAGCGCTGACGGGGGGCGAAGCGACGTTATGTTGCCCAGCGGTCGCAGGCCTTGCGCACGGTTTCGCGCTGGCTGCGCGCGTCCGCGTCGACCTGGCGCAGCCAGTGGGCATCGCCGTCGCGGCGCGCGGCCAGTGCGCGGATATTGGCCAGCGCCTCGAGCGAACCGAGCGCCTCGGCATGCGGCACCAGCGCGTCGCAGATCGACAGGATATGGTCCGCGATCGGCATGCGGGTCAGTTCGTTGGGGTGCACGTACTCGCCCTCCAGCCCGAAGCGGCAGGCCTGGAAGCGGTTGAAGGTGTACACCAGGTAGTCGTCTTCCTGCGGCATGAACGGGCGCGACAGCAGCAGGTAGCGCGCCAGCATCTGGATATACGCGGCGATATCGCAGGCGCGCTGCACCGTCAGCGGCGTGTCCATCACGCGGACCTCGATGGTGCCGAACTCCGGCTTGGGGCGGATATCCCAGTAGAAGTCCTTCATGCTTTCGATCACGCCGGTGTTGCGCATCTTCTCGAAGTACGCGGTGAAGGCATCCCATGTCAGCAGGAACGGCGCGCGCCCGCTCATCGGGAAGGCCGCGACCGAGTTCAGCCGCGCCGAGGCAAAGCCGGTATCGACGCCCTGCACATAGGGCGAAGACGCCGCCAGCGCGACGAAGTGCGGCACATAGCGGCCGATGGCGTGCAGCAGGAACAGCGATTCGTCGGCGCTGGGGCAGCCGATATGCACGTGCTGGCCGAACACGGTGAACTGCTTGGCCAGGTAGCCGTACAGCTCGGAGATGTACTGGTAGCGCGGCGAATCGGAGATGGTGCGGTCGGACCATTGCTGGAACGGATGCGTGCCGCCGCCCGCAATGCCCAGGTTCAGCGAGTGCGACGCCGCCACCATCAGGTCGCGCATCACCGTCAGCTCCTCCAGCGCCTGCTGGTAGCTGTGGCAGATGCCGGTGCTGATCTCGATCATCGACGGGCTGATCTCGGGCTTGATGTCGCCGGCATGCTCGGCGCCCTTGAGCGCGCGCAGCAGGTCGGGCGCGAACGGCGCCAGGTCGTAGTCGTGCCGGTTGACCAGCTGCAGCTCCAGCTCGACGCCGAAGGTCAGCGCCTCGGATTGCTTGAACGGTTCGAGCGACATCAGCGCCCTCCTCCATTGGCCCGGATATCGACGCGGACTTCGCCTGCGTAGCGCAGCGCCCAGGCCGCGATCACGGGACCGAAAAGTTGTTCGATAGCCAGCGCGCACAGGATGATGGCCGCCAGCGGCTGTCCCGTGCCCGGGTACAGGCGCGCGACGTCATGCATCAGCAGGTAGGCCAGGCCCGACATCGGCGCCAGCGCCAGCCCCAGCGCCATGCACTGGCGCAGGCTCAGGCCCGAGAACGACCCCAGCGACACCACCCCGGCCAGCTTGGCAACGTGGCGCAGCACCACTAGCGCGATGGCGTAGACGCCGCCCACGGCCCAGTCCTGCGCCGTCAGTGGCAGCCCCAGCGACACCACCATGACGATGATCAGCAGGCTGCCGGCGCTGCCGAAATGCGGCGGCCACACATGCGGCTGGTTGTCCTGGTGCTTGAACACCACGCCGGCCAGCATCAGCGTCAGCGGCATCGACAATTTTAGTACCCGGGTCAGCGCCAGCGTGAACAGCACCAGGCCCACCAGCACCAGGAAGCTGTAGTGGTCGTCGGCCGACATGCGGTCGTAGATGGCATGGCCGAGCTTGCCCACCACCCAGGCCAGCAGGCACGAGCCCACCAGCAGGTACAGCGGATGGAGCAGCGCGGCGCCCAGGTTGCCGTATTCCGAATGCAGCCAGCCGGTAGCAACCTGCACGATGGCGGCGGCATAGATGCTGTTGAGCGCGGCCATGGCCAGCAGCCGCTCGGTGACCTGCCCGTCGGCGCGCAGCTCGTTCTTGAGCTGCAGCACGATGGTGGGCGAGGTGCTGACCGCGATGCCGCCGGCGAGGATGGCCACCCCGGGCGAGGCGCCGATCCACTGCAGCACCGCCGCCACCAGCCCCCACGTCAGCAGGCTTTCAAAGGCACTGGTCAGCAGCAGCCAGCGGTTGGCGCGCAGCCAGGTCAGCGAGAGTCGATGCCCGAGTTCGAACAGGGCCAGCGCCAGCGCCATATCGATCAGGATACGGGTCTGGTTGATCATGTTCTCGTCGACGATGCCGCGGCCCAGCATGCCGGCGCACAGCCCCGCCGCGGCGTAGCCGACGATGCGCGGGCAGCGCAGCCAGCGCCGGCTCAGCTCGCCCGCCAGGCCGGCGCCGACCAGGGCCAGTCCGACCCAGAACAGGCCGCCGGGCGCGAGCGGGAGGCTAGGAAAAAGTTGGCTCAGTCCATTCATGGCGACATGGTAATGTAAGCACTTCACAATCCATGTCAGTGATTGTCCGACAGCGCACCAAACGCGCGTCTTATTTCGGCTATCTTCACGTAAAAAACGCCATCTGCGGATGGCGTTTTTTACATTCCTTACATCTTCAGCCGATTCGCGGGCCGCGGGAGACGTTTCAGACGCCCCACATCTTCCACACCGGGCGGGTCGCCTTCAATGCCGTCTCGACCTGCCCGTACAGCGTGCGCGTGGCGCCCTGCGCGGCGCCGCGGGCACGCGCCTGGTCGAAGTAGCCGAGCGCGGCTTCACGCTGGCCCTGTCCGAGTGCGGACTGCACCGCGCGCAGGTACACCTCGGCGTCCCAGTCGTCACGCACGGCGAAGGCCGCGACGAAGTCCGCCAGCGCGGCATC
Source organism: Cupriavidus nantongensis (assembly GCF_041726985.1). Classification (GTDB taxonomy): domain Bacteria; phylum Pseudomonadota; class Gammaproteobacteria; order Burkholderiales; family Burkholderiaceae; genus Cupriavidus; species Cupriavidus nantongensis_A. The sequence continues at coordinate 3,347,567 of NZ_CP168303.1, forward strand.
GTGGCGGCGTGCGGCGTTGTGCACCAGGCCGCGCTGCACGCGCGGGCCGGCCTGGTCCAGCGGATCGCCCTCGGTCAGCGCCACCGCCTGCTCGAACAGCGGCAGTGCGCGCTCGGGCTCGCCCAGGTCCCGCCAGACCTGGCCGAAACGGTTGTACAGCCACGCATCTTCCACCAGCAGCGCGCGCCGCTGCTGCGCCTCGATCTCGGCCAGCGCATCGGTGCGGTCGTGCTCGTCCATGCCTGCCATGCGGGCCTGTAGCAACGCGGCATAGTAGGCACGCGCATGCGCCATCGGGTGCGCGGCCTCGCTGCGGGCTTCCACCGGCAGCGCGTCCAGGCGCGCATCCATGTGCGCCATCGCGGCACGCGCGGCCTCGGTCGGCTCGGCGCCGCCCATGGCCTTCCAGGCGGCGATCATGCGGCTGAAGGCCCAGGTCACGTCGGCCGGGTTGCGCTCGAGCGGGTAGCGGTTGAGCACCTCGCCCGCCAGTTCCGCCACCTTCTGGTGCTGGCCCGCATCGGCGTGGCAGTCGAGCAGGTCGATCCAGTGCTCGATGAACTCGCTCGCGGCCATGCCCTGGCGGTGCAGCGCGATGCGCTCGTCGGCATGCGCGGCGTCGGCCGGCAGGCTGCGCGCCAGCAGCCGGCACAGCAGCGAATAGATATGGGGGTCGGCATTGCCGCCATGGCCGGCGGCATCGCCCTGGCCCGTGGCGAAGTACTGGTCGAAGCGCGCCACGCCCGCGCGCCCTGCCTGCACCAGCAGCGGGCGCAGCGCGGCCTCGGCGGCGGGCACGTCGTCAATGAACTCGCCCAACGCCATTGCGGCGCGGTAGTAGCCGGCGCCGTCGTCACACTGGTCGGTCAGCGTAAAGCGCAGCCACGGCTCGCGCTCGGCCGGGGCGGCGGCGCCGGTGCTGTCCCCGCGCTGTGCCAGCTGGTGGCGCCAGGCCAGTTCGCGTACCTGGCTCTGCGGGTCGGGCACCTGGCGCAGGTAGACGCCGAGGTCGTCGAGCGCGCCTTGCAGGTCGCCGACACCATGGCGCAGCGGCGCGCGCAGCCGGCGCGCCTCGGGATGGTCGGGGTGCTCGGCCAGCACGCGCGCGGCCTGGTCGGCGGCGACGGCATCGCCGGCCGCGGCATCGAGCTCCAGCAGATGCGAGTTGTCCAGCGCGACCCGGCCCAGGCAGACGCGCATCAGCGGCTCCGCCGGCACGCCGGCGGCCTCGGTGCGGGCGATGTAGTCCGACACCAGCGGTGCGATATCGTCGGCGCCCAGGTCGGGGTTGCGCACCATCAGGTCGTACCAGTAGCGCGCCGCGCCGGCGATATCGCCCAGCCGCAGCGCCGCCAGGCCGGCGTGGAAATGCGCGGCCCACTCGCCCGTCAGCAGCCCGCTGCGCTGCGCGGCCTCGTGCAGCCACGGGCGGGCCTCGGCATCGCGGCCCAGGCTCATCAGCATGGCGCCGTAACGGTGCGCGATCACCCCGCGCGAGACCCAGCGGTGCGGCGGCTGCAGCGGCAGCGTGTCGAGCCGCGCCAGCGCCTCGTCCAGCACCGCCAGCGCGGCGTTGGCATCGCCGCTGTCAAAGTGCAGCCGCGCCCGCAGCGTGACGAAATCCACCACCTCGGGGCGCGCCAGCGACAACTGGTCGGCAATCTGCAGCGCTTCGGCGAAGCGCCCCTGGTTGGCTAGCCCGATGGCGTGGTCGTAGCTGGCTTCCTGCTGGGACACGTACTGCTCCTATGGTTTTAAAAAGTGCGAGTGCGGGATTATGCGCCAATGGCGGGGCTCGGATTGGGTCTGGCCCGGCGGGGTCTGGCCCGGCGCCGGCATCCGGAAAAGAAAAACGCCGCCCGCAGGCAGCGTTCTTCGTATGCGCCAGGCGCGGCCGGCGGCTTACTTGCCGCCCACCGTCTCCAGCACCGTCCACTTGCCGCCCACGACCTTGTAGACGGTGATGCCGCCGTCCTTGAGGTCGCCGCGCGCGTCATACGCCAGCGTCTTGGTGGTCACGCCCTGCATGTTGGTCGCGGCCAGCACCGGCAGGTAGCGCGCCGGGTCGGTCGAGCCCGCCTTGACCATGGCCGTCATCATCGCGGTGGCGCCGTCATAGGCGTACGGCGAATAGGTCTGGACCTTCGATCCGAAGCGCTTCTCGTACTTCTTCTCGTACGCGGCGCCGCCGGGCATCTGGTCCAGCGGCAGGCCGGCCAGCGACACCACGGTGCCTTCGGCGGCCGGACCGGCGAGCTTCAGGAAGTTGTCGGTCTTGGACATTTCGCCCGACACCAGCGGGGCCTTGATGCCCAGTTCCTTGACCTGCTTGGCCATCGGCGCGGACTGGGTCTCGGCGCCGCCGTAGAAGATGATGTCCGGGTTGCTGCGCTTGATGTTGGTCAGCACGGCCTTGAAGTCCACCGCCTTGTCGTTGGTGAACTCGCGGCGCACGATCTTGCCGCCGGCGGCCTTGGCGGCCTTTTCGAACTCGTCGGCCAGGCCCTGGCCGTAGGCGGTGCGGTCATCGACGATGGCGATGTTCTTCGCGCCCAGCTTCTTCACCACGAAGGCCCCGATCACCGAACCCTGCTGGGTGTCGGAGGTCATCATGCGGAAGGTGGTCTTGAAGCCTTGCTTGGTGTATTCCGGCGCGGTCGCCATGGCGATCTGCGGAATACCGGCGCGGTTGTACACCATCGACGCCGGGATGGTGGTGCCCGAGTTGAAATGGCCAAGCATGCCCTGGATGCCGTTATCCACCAGCTTCTGCGCGACCACCGAGCCGGTCTTGGGATCGGCCTGGTCGTCTTCGGAAACCAGCACGAACTTGACTTCCTTGCCGCCGATCTTGGGCTTGGTGGCGTTCATGTCCTCGATCGCGAGGACGATGCCGTTCTGCATGTCCTTGCCGTACTGCGCCTGGCCGCCGGTCATCGGGCCGGCAAAGCCCAGCTTGATTTCCTGCGCCTGCGCGAACGCGGCGGAGGCGGCGGTCAGGCCGGCCAGGGTCAGGGCAACGGTCATTGCCGTCTTGTGGAAGGTCGAGCTCATCAGATCTCCTTGGGTCCCAAATGGTGCCGATGTGGTGCCGGTGTGGTGTCGTTACCGGCAGTTGTATTGCGGCGCGGCCTGGCAGTGCCGCGCCGTGCTTTCTGTGCGCGGCGGAGCGGGATCGCCGCCATCGCCGCGCGCTTCGACATGACGCCGTCCGAGGGTTGCCTCAGCCGATCGTCATCAAACTGGCATTGCCGCCCGCGGCCGCGGTGTTGACCGAGAGCGAGCGCTCGATCAGCAGGCGGTCGAGCGCAATGTTCCGTTCCCCGTGCGCCAGGCCCTGGACGCCGATGATCGGACCGGGGCGCGCCGCGACCTGCTCGCACACCGTGCGCAGCTGGTCCGAATCGCCGTGGTGCAGCACCGCATCGATTGCCGTGTCCGTCGCGGTCCAGTCGGCCACCATGCGGACGCGCGATTGTACGCCCTTAGGCAGGCGCGCAAACAGCCCCCGGCCGACAGGGTTTTCCACCCACACGGCCTCGGCGCCAACTGTCAGCACCGCGCCCAGCTGCAGGGCCAGGTCGGCCTCCTGCGCGGCCAGGCACAGTACCCGCTCGCGCGCCAGCAGGGTGTAGGTGTTGCGCTCGCCGGTGGGTCCCGCCAGCGTCACCGCCAAGCCCGAGGCCGAGGCCTCGGCGAAGCGCTCGCACGCGGCCGCCACCTCGGGCAGCTCGCGGCGCGCCCACTCCCGGAAGGCCTCGGTGGCGCGCACAGCATCGTCGTCCGGGCCCACCGTCTGCGCGCCGCCGGCGCCGGCATTGACGTCGGCCGCGCGCACGCTGCGCGCCACCGCGTCCTGCGGGCAGACCGACAGCAGCCGGTGCAGATATAGCGGGCCGCCGGCCTTGGGACCGGTGCCGGACAGCGCCTCGCCGCCGAACGGCTGCACCCCCACCACCGCGCCGACGATATTGCGGTTCACATACAGGTTGCCCACCTGGGCCCGGCTGACGATAAACGAGATGGTCTCGTCGATGCGGGTATGGATGCCCAGCGTCAGGCCATAGCCGGTGCCGTTGATCTGGCTGACCATGGTATCGAGCGCCGCGCGCGGGAAACGCACCACGTGCAGCACCGGGCCGAAGACCTCGCGCTTGAGCTCCTCGATGCTGTCCAGTTCGATCAGCGTCGGCGGCACAAAGGTGCCATGGCGGCAGCTGGCGCCCTGCGCCGCATTGGGATCGGCCTGGTGGACGCGGCGGCCCTTGGCGCGCATCGCATCGATATGGCGCACGATGCCGGCGCGCGCCTCTTCGTCGATCACCGGGCCGACGTCGGTCGACAGGCGGTCCGGGTTGCCCATGTTGAGCTCCTGCATCGCGCCCTTGAGCATCTCGAGCACCCGGTCAGCCACGTCTTCCTGCAGGCACAGCACGCGCAGCGCCGAACAGCGCTGCCCGGCCGAGTCGAAGGCGGAGTTGACCACGTCGCCGACCACCTGCTCGGCCAGCGCCGACGAGTCGACGATCATCGCGTTCTGGCCGCCGGTTTCGGCAATCAGCGGAATCGGGCGGCCGGCGGCGTCCAGGCGCCCGGCGACATTGCGCTGCAGGATGCGCGCGACCTCGGTCGAGCCGGTGAACATCACGCCCTTGACGCGGGCGTCGCCCACCAGCGCGGCGCCGACGGTTTCGCCACGGCCCGGCAGCAGTTGCACTGCGCCGGCCGGCACGCCGGCCTCGCGCAGCAGCCTCACCGCGGCGGCGGCGATCAGCGGGGTCTGCTCGGCGGGCTTGGCCAGCACCGGGTTGCCGGCCGCCAGCGCGGCGGCAACCTGGCCGGTGAAGATCGCCAGCGGGAAGTTCCACGGGCTGATGCAGACCACTGGGCCCAGCGGGCGATGAGTCTCGTTGTCGAAACCGCGGCGCACCTCGGCGGCGTAATAGCGCAGGAAGTCCACCGCCTCGCGCACTTCGGCGATGGCATTGGAGAAGGTCTTGCCGGCTTCTCGCATGATGATGCCCATCAACGACTGCATCTGGGCTTCCATCAGGTCGGCGGCGCGCTCCAGCGCGGCGGCGCGCACGTCCGGCGGGGTCGCCTGCCAGATCGGCGCGGCATTGACCGCGGCCTGCAGCGCGGCGTCGACGTCGGCCTTGCCGGCTTCGGTGACATGGCCGACCACGTCCCGGTGATCGGCCGGATTCAGTACCGGCGTGGTGATGGCATCGGCGGCGCGCGCCACCTCGGCGCCCAGCATCGGCTCGGCGACAAGCCGCTCGCCGGTGCCGGCCAGCAGCGCCGACGACAGCGAGGCCAGCCGATGCTCGTTGGCCAGGTCGATGCCCGCCGAGTTGGGCCGGCTCTTGCCATACAGCGTGCGCGGCGACGGAATGCGCGGGTGCGGCAGGCCGAGCAGGCCTTCGTCGCGGTGCATGGCCTCGACCACGGTCACCGGATCGGCAACCAGTTCATCCAGCGAGATGGTGTCGTCGGCAATGCGGTTGACGAACGAGGTGTTGGCGCCGTTCTCAAGCAGCCGGCGCACCAGGTAGGCCAGCAGCGTTTCATGGGTGCCGACCGGTGCGTAGATGCGGCAGGGCCGGTTGTACTTGCCGTCGGCGGTGGGACCAACCACCTGGTCGTAGAGCGGCTCGCCCATGCCGTGCAGGCACTGGAACTCATACTGGCCCGGGTAGTAGCTGTGGCCGGCAATCTGGTAGATGGCCGACAGCGTGTGCGCGTTGTGCGTGGCGAACTGCGGGTAGATCGCGTCCGGCACCGACAGCAGCTTGCGTGCGCAAGCGATGTACGACACATCGGTGTAGACCTTGCGCGTATAGACCGGATAGCCTTCCAGCCCTTCCACCTGGGCGCGCTTGATCTCGCTGTCCCAGTAGGCGCCCTTGACCAGGCGGATCATCAGGCGGTGGCGGCTGCGGCGGGCCAGGTCGATCAGGTAGTCGATCACGAACGGGCAGCGCTTCTGGTAGCCCTGCACCACGAAGCCGATGCCGTTCCAGCCGGCCAGCTCGGGCTCGAAGCACAGGCGCTCGAGCAGGTCCAGCGAGATCTCGAGGCGGTCGGCCTCTTCGGCGTCGATATTGATGCCGATGTCGTACTGGCGCGCCAGCAGCGTCAGCGACTTCAGGCGCTCGTACAGTTCGCCCACCACGCGCTCGTGCTGCGCGCGGCTGTAGCGCGGGTGCAGCGCCGACAGCTTGATCGAGATGCCCGGGCCTTCATAGATGCCGCGGCCGCGCGAGGCCTGGCCGATGGCGTGGATGGCCTGCTCGTACGAGGCCAGGTAGCGCGCGGCATCGGCCTCGGTCATGGCCGCCTCGCCCAGCATGTCGTAGGAGTAGCGGAAGCCCTCGGCCTCGTAGCGGCGCGCGTTGGCCAGCGCCTCGGAAATGGTCTCGCCGGTGACGAACTGCTCGCCCATCAGCCGCATCGCCATGTCCACGCCCTTGCGGATCAGCGGCTCGCCGCCCTTGCCGATGATGCGCGTGAGCGCCTTGGTCAGGCCCGATTCGGTATGGGTGGCGACCAGCTTGCCGGTCAGCAGCAGGCCCCAGGTAGCGGCGTTGACGAACAGCGACGGGCTCTGGCCCAGGTGCGACTGCCAGTTGGCGCCGCTGATCTTGTCGCGGATCAGCGCGTCGCGCGTAGCCTTGTCGGGAATGCGCAGCAGCGCCTCGGCCAGGCACATCAGCGCCACGCCTTCCTGCGACGACAGCGAGAATTCCTGGATCAGCCCCTGCACCAGGCCTTCGCGCCCAGTGCCAACCTTTTGCTCGCGCAAGCGCGTGGCCAGTGCCTTGGCCATTTTGATCGCGGCCTCGGCCTGCTGTTGCGGCAGGCGTGCCTGTTCCAGCAGCACCGGCACGCAATCGGTTTCAGGACGGCGATAGGCCGAAGTGATGGCTGCACGCAGCACCGACTGCGGCTGGATGCTCTGCGCAAATTCCAGGAAAGGCTGCGGCGCGCCGTCGGCATGGAGCGCATCCGCGCCGTCGCCGGCGTCGCCCTCGGCACCGGCCGCGCCGGCTTCGTACGGCAGGTGGCCGCGCTCGATCTGCTCGAGGTAGCAGAAGATAGCCTGCTTGATCAGCCAGTGGGGGGTGCGATCGATGGATTGGGCAACGCGCTTGAGGCGGTCGCGCGAGGCGTTATCGAGCTTGACGCCAAGGGTGGTGGTGGCCATTGCGGGCAATTCTCCGAAAGACTGGAGCCGCCGCCGGTGCTACCTCGTCCGAGCCGACAGGCAGGGGCGCGCGACCGGCCGCAGCCTGTGAGCTGGCGCGATCTTACTCCCGAAAATCACCAAGGTGCAACCTAGTGCAACCCTATCGAAAACCCTAACCCCAAGGTTGCACTCTTAATTCACATCGCCGGCCCGCTAGATCCGCAACGGGTCGATTTCCAGCTGCCAGCGCACCCCCTTCACCTCCGTGCCGACCTCGCCGAAAGTCTGCACCCACTCGGCCACAAACCGTTGCAGTACAGGGCGGGCACTCGCTTCGACCAGCATCTGCGCACGCTCTCGGTTGAACACCCGCACCATCGACATCGGCACCGGGTCATGCAGTTGCACCTCCGGCGCCAGGGTGCAGCGTTCGGCATGCCGGCGCGCGGCCTCCAGAAACTGCAGCGCCCGCTCCAGCTGCCCGTGTTCCGCCGTGACCAGCACCTGGAAGCAGAATGGGGGCAACCCGGCCTGGCGCCGCTCGCGCAACTGGCTGGCCGCGAATCCATCATAGTCATGGCGCGTCAGGGCCTGCAATGCCGGGGTATCGGGATAGCGGGTCTGGATCAGCACCTCGCCCGGCAACCCGGCCCGCCCCGCCCTCCCCGCCACCTGCATCAGCGATGCAAACAGATGCTCGGCGGCGCGGAAGTCGTGGCTGAACATGGCCGCGTCCGGATGGACGATGCCGACCAGGGTCACGCGCTGGAAGTCATGCCCCTTGGCCACCATCTGCGTACCCACCAGGATGTCGACCTCGCCCGCGTGAACCTCGTCGAACATGGCCTGCGCACTACCCTTGCGACGCGTGGAATCGGCGTCGATGCGGGCGATGCGGGCCTGGGGAAAGCGCGCCGCCAGCGCTTCCTCGATGCGCTGCGTGCCGCGCCCGAGCGGCGCGATATCGACATTGCCGCAGTCCGGGCAGTGGTGCGGCACCGGCGCCTCGAGGCCGCAGTGGTGGCAGCGCAGGCGCCGTTCGGGCCGGTGCAGCACCAGGTACGCCGAGCAGCGCGGGCAGCCCGACAGCCAGCCGCAGCTGTCGCAGGCGACCACCGGCGCATAGCCGCGGCGGTTCAGGAACAGCAGGCTCTGCTCGCGGCGCGCCAGGCGCGCGTCGATGGCTTCCAGCAACGGCACCGACAGGCCCTCGAACAGGGCGCGTTGGCGCTGGCGCTCATGGTTCAGGTCGACCAGCCGCACCGACGGCAGCGCCGCATCGGCCTGGGCGCGCTCGCGCAGCACCAGCTTGCGGTAGGTGCCCTGTCCGGCCCGCCACCAGGTCTCCATCGATGGGGTGGCCGAACCCAGCACCACCGGGATGCCGCGCTGCTTGGCGCGCCACACGGCCAGGTCGCGCGCGGAATAGCGCAGCCCTTCCTGCTGCTTGTAGGAGGTGTCGTGCTCCTCGTCGACCACGATCAGCGCCAGCGCCGGCAGCGACGCCATCACCGCCATGCGCGTGCCCAGCACGATGCGGGCCTCGCCGCGGTGCGCCGCCAGCCACTGCAGGCTGCGCTCCTGGTCGGCCAGGCCGCTGTGCAGCACCGCCAGCGGCAACTGCGGGAAGCGCGCGGCAATGCGGCTTTGCAGCTGCGGAGTCAGGTTGATTTCGGGCACGAGCATCAGCACCTGGGCCTGCGGGTCGCGCGCCAGCACCGCCTGCATCGCATGCAGGTAGACCTCGGTCTTGCCGCTGCCGGTCACGCCGTGCAGCAGGAACGGGGAAAAGCCATCGGCGTCGGCGATGGCCTGCACCGCGGCGCGCTGCTCGTCATGCAGCGGCGGCGCGGCCGATGGCGGCTGGGCGGGGTCGATCGGCAACAAGGTGCGCGCGGTGCGGCTGGCCCCGACCCAGCCGGCGGCCTGCCATTCGGCCAGCCGCGACGGAGCGGCGGCACAGAGGGCCCGCGCTTCCGCCAGGGACAGCGGCTCGCCCGTGGCGGCGCGGTCGGCCAGCGCCTGGGCGAGGGCCCGCACGCTGCGGGCGCGGGGCGGCACGGCCGCCAGCAAGGCCTCCGCTTGGTCCGGCAGCACGCGGTATTCATCGGTGCGGGCACGCTGCGACAGGCTGGGCCAGCTTTCGGCCTCGCGCAGGGCGGGCGGCAAGGCCGGCAGCATCACTTCGCCGAGCCGGCGCTGGTAGTAGCGCGCGGCAAAGGCTGCCAGCCCGATCCAGTCCGGCTGCAGCGGCGTGAGCCAGTCCAGCCGTTGCGCCACGGGGCGCAACTTGTCCACAGGCACGTCCGAGTCCTGCGCGAATTCGACCGCTACGCCGACCATGCTGCGGCGGCCGAACGGGACCACCACCAGGTCTCCGGGCGCGACGTCGGCGATGGCGAGGTAGTCGAAGCAGTCGTCGGCAGGCGTGTCGAGGGCAACCCGGATCACCGGCGGCGGCGACGACGCCACCCCTGTGGCGGCTGGCGCCAGGGACTCGGGAAGGAGCGTGCCGCTACCGGGCAGCATGCACGACTTGATGGTGCATCGCCGTGGGGCAAGGCCGGGTCCACTGACAGCCTGCCCGGACATGGCGGAGGGTTGGTGTGCGGCGCAGCATCAACTTAAAGTAAAACTTCAAATGTGGCCCTAAGTCGATGATAGATGACTGGTTTTCCACTAATTCCACCGCCCCTGTGGATAACTTTGTTGAAAAGTCGCTTTGCCTGGCCCGGAAGCCCCGAAAAACAAGGGATCCACTGGCATCGACCCCCTCTTTGCAAATCTTCCAAAGCCTTAAAAATCAAGGGCTTGCAAACATCCCCCAGATAGGGTAGGGGATAACCCTGTCCTGCACTGCGGCAAACCTATCGGTGTGCATAAGTCAAGTGCCGCCAGTCAACTCCGCGCACCTTTTTGGTGGGTGCCAGCGAAAAAGTTAACTTGACACGGTACGGCCGCGCGGCTCGCGCAGCACTGGGTACGGGCGCGGCCGGGACGCTGCGGCGCGGGCGGCGACGAACCGCCCCGCCAGCCTGCATACCGCGGCCGTCACTTCCCTGCTGTGCGCAGCTGCCGGCTGTGCCGGTGCACTTCGTCGACCAGTACGGAAACGCTCTCCGGCGGCGTGAACTGTGAAATCCCGTGGCCGAGGTTGAATACATGGCCGTCGCTGCCGCCGCCGGCGGCATAGCTGTCCAGCACGCCACGCACCTGCTCGCGGATGGCGGCCTCGGGCGCAAACAGGACGGTCGGGTCGATATTGCCCTGCAGTGCCACGCGGCCGCCGGTGCGCCGGCGCGCTTCAGCCAGGTTGACGGTCCAGTCCAGCCCGATGGCATCGGCGCCGGTGTCGGCCAGCGCTTCCAGCCACAGGCCGCCGCCCTTGGTGAAGACGATCGCCGGCACTTGCTGCCCGGCGTGCTCGCGCTTCAGGCCGGCCAGCACGCGGCGCATGTAGGCCAGCGAGAACGCCTGGTACATGCCGTCGGCGAGCGCCCCGCCCCAGGTGTCGAAAATCATCACCGCCTGCGCGCCCGCTTCAATCTGCGCGTTCAGGTACGCCGTGACCGCCTGCGCATTGATGTCGAGGATGCGGTGCATCAGGTCGGGCCGGCCGTACATCATCGCCTTGACCGTGCGGAAGTCGTCCGAGCCGCCGCCCTCGACCATGTAGCAGGCCAGGGTCCAGGGGCTGCCCGAGAAGCCGATCAACGGCACGCGCTGGCGGCCGTCCTGCACCAGCGCGCGGCGGATTTCGCGCACGGCGTCAAACACGTATTGCAGCGATGCCATGTCGGGCACGGCCAGCTTCTGCACGTCGGCCTCGGTGCGCAGCGGATGCGCGAAGCGCGGGCCCTCGCCCTGGGCGAATGACAGGCCCAGGCCCATCGCATCCGGCACTGTCAGGATGTCCGAGAACAGGATGGCCGCGTCGAGCGGGTAGCGGTCCAGCGGCTGCAGTGTCACTTCGGTGGCGTAGGCCGGGTTCTTGGCCAGCCCGAGGAAGCTGCCCGCGCGCGCGCGCGTGGCGTTGTACTCGGGCAGGTAGCGGCCTGCCTGGCGCATCAGCCACAGCGGCGTGTATTCGGTCGGCTGGCGGCGCAGCGCGCGCAGGAAGGTATCGTTCTGCAGTGCGGTCATGGTCATCCTCGTAAGACCGCCATTCTAAGGGATGGCCGCACGCGGATGCCGCTCAGACGTCGTCGATGATCCCCGTGAACGCCGACGCGGCGCGGCGCATCCATTCCCGCGCGCGCTCCGCCTCCGGCTGCAGCCGGGCGAAGCCGTGGGTCATGCCGCTGGCCTCGAGGGTGATGACCGGGGCGTCGTGGCGCACCAGGAAGTCGGCATAGGCCAGGCCGTCGTCGCGCAGAACATCGTGCGCCGCCACCATCAGCACAGTGGCCGGCGGCCGCACCGGCGGCGCGGCCATCAGGTGCACGCGCGGATCGCCGTGGGCAGCGCCCTGCGCCAGCGCCTCGGCGCCGATGAACTGGGTCCAGAACCAGGCCATCTCGTCACGCGTCAGGCCCGGGCCATCGGCGAAGGCGCGATAGCTTTCGGTGCTGAGCACGGGTGCCGCGACCGGATAGATCAGCAGCTGGGCGTCGACCCGGACCGCGTCGCCGGCATTGAGCTGCTGCGCGGCCTGCGCAGCAAGGTGGCCGCCGGCGCTGTCGCCGGCCACGGCCAGGAAATCGGGTGCCAGCCCGAGCGCCTGGCGCTGGCCGGCAAGCCACAGGACCGCTTCGGCGGCATCGTCGCAAGGCGCCGGAAAGGCGTGCTCGGGGGCCAGCCGGTAATCGACGCTGGCCACGGCGCACCCGGTATCGACCGCGAGCAAGGCCGCCACGGTGTGGTGCGTCTGCGTCGAACCAATCACCCAGCCGCCGCCGTGGAAGTACACCAGCAGCCGCGGCATGGCCACGCCGGGCGGGCGGAACAACCGTGCGCCCAGGGTGCGGCCGGCCAGCGCCACTTCGAGCTGCTGCACTACCACGCCCTCGGGATCTGGCCGCAACGAGGCGGCGGCGATTTCGGCGAAGCGGGCGCGCTGCGCCGGGACGTCGGCCGGCGCCGGCTCGGTGGCATAGCGTTCGGCCAGGCGGCGGTAATAGGCGAGCAGTTGCGGATCGATGGCCATGGTCGGCGGCGGAGGGTAATCGGGAAGGGATAAAGGAAACAGCCGGAATCAGGCCCCGCCGAGCTGGCGCGTCAGCTCGATCTTGCTGCAGCAGTCCTGCACCGCCAGCAGCCCGGCATCGGTGGCGCGACGCACCGCCCGGTCGTTGACGATGCCAAGCTGCAGCCAGACGCCGCGCGCACCGATGGCGATGGCCTCGTCGACCACACCGGGCGTGTCCTCGGCGCGACGGAAGATATCGACCCATTCGATCGGAGCGCCGGCCGCCGCAGCGGCGTCGGCGGCTTCGCGCAGCGTCGCGTGGCAGGTCTCACCCAAGATGCGTTCGCCGGCATGGCGCGGATTGACCGGCACGATGCGGAAGCCGTGGCCTTGCAGGAATTCGGCGGCCTCATGGCTGGGCCGCTCCGCACGGTCGGACAGGCCGACCACGGCTACGGTCTTCATCGCCAGCATGGCTTGTATGGCTTGCTGCATCTCAGGCGGCATTGCGTCTCCGGGCTGTGGATATGAGTGACGAGGTGACCGTGGGGCTGCATCGAAAGCGGCAGGCAACTCCTGGCCTGGTCAATCGTAACCGCAATTGTCGCGCAGGATTTGGTGCGGAAACGAACACTGAAAGCGCGGATATAAAGATAATCCCGCAACACATGTAGGCGCAAAACGTGACGCCGAGGCGCGAAAATATGCCGATCACGCCGGATTTTGGGCGCTCCGGCTTTCAACTTCTTTCAAACCGATACATTTTGTTACTGCCATGCCCGGGAGTTTCCCCCACAATGCATTGACACACCCGCTGGGCGGGCGTGGCGCCTCGGTGAAAATGGCAGTGCAGACTAAAGGGGCGTGCTGAAGAAAGCCTTTTTGTAGCGTTTCCGGCAGTAACCCGATTTTCCGATCCAGCGTAAAGCTGGCTGGACCGGAGCACCAGGAAGACCGTTGCAGCGCGTGGCCTTTGCGGCCTGTGATCGGATATCTGGATATCCGGTGCGCCTTGCTTGTCGACCTGGACCGAACCCGTTCCTTCGAATTGACCCCTCGAAGGGATTTTCCCGTCCGCGCGGAGCCTCCCCGGCCCGCGCGCTTTTTTTTGTCCAGGCGCCGCAAAAGCATATCGTTGCGCTCACAAAAAAGGCAGCCTCGCGGCTGCCTTTTTTAAATGTCGCATCGAAAAAACAACAATGCGACAGTCCTGCGCGATGCTTACTTCTTCCGACGCAGACGCGCGATCGCTGCCAGTTGGGCGGCGGCCACGGCCAGTTCGCTCTGGGCGCGGGCCAGGTCGAGGTCGCTGCTCTGGTTCTGCATCAGCTCCTCGGCGGCGCGCTTGGCTTCCTGGGCCTTGGCTTCGTCCAGGTCGCCACCGCGGATCGCGGTGTCGGCCAGCACGGTGACGTGCTTGGGCTGCACTTCGAGAATGCCGCCGGCAACGAACACGAACTCTTCGCTGCCGTCTTCCTTCTCGATGCGCACCGCACCCGGCTGGATGCGCGTGATCAGCGGCGTGTGGCCCGGCAGGATGCCCAGCTCACCCGACTCGCCCGGCAGCGCCACGAACTTCGCCTGGCCGGAGAAGATCGACGCTTCCGCGCTGACGACGTCTACAAGAATGGTTGCCATATCTGATCCTTTCTCCAATCGCTTCGCTCAAGCGGCAGGCCCGGACCGAACCGGGCCTGCCTTCGCTCCCGCTCGCACGGGAACGAAAAGCAAGGCTTACTGGAGCTTCTTGGCCTTCTCGAAGGCCTCGTCGATCGAGCCGACCATGTAGAACGCCTGCTCGGGCAGGTGATCGCACTCGCCGTCGACCAGCATCTTGAAGCCGCGAATGGTTTCCTTCAGCGGCACGTACTTGCCCGGCGAACCCGTGAACACTTCGGCCACGTGGAACGGCTGCGACAGGAAACGCTGGATCTTGCGGGCGCGGTTCACGGCCAGCTTGTCTTCCGGCGACAGTTCGTCCATGCCCAGAATCGCGATGATGTCGCGCAGTTCCTTGTAGCGCTGCAGGGTCTGCTGCACGCGGCGGGCCACTTCGTAGTGTTCCGTGCCGACGATCTGCGGGTCCAGCTGGCGCGAGGTCGAGTCGAGCGGATCGACGGCGGGGTAGATACCCAGCGCGGCGATGTCACGCGACAGCACCACGGTCGAGTCCAGGTGCAGGAAGGTCGTGGCAGGCGACGGGTCGGTCAAGTCATCCGCAGGCACGTACACGGCCTGGATCGACGTGATCGAGCCGGTCTTGGTCGACGTGATGCGCTCCTGCAGCTTGCCCATTTCTTCAGCCAGCGTCGGCTGGTAGCCCACGGCGGAAGGCATACGGCCCAGCAGTGCCGACACTTCGGTACCGGCCAGGGTGTAGCGGTAGATGTTGTCGACGAAGAACAGGATGTCACGGCCTTCGTCGCGGAAGCGCTCGGCCATGGTCAGGCCGGTCAGCGCCACGCGCAGACGGTTGCCCGGCGGCTCGTTCATCTGGCCAAACACCATGGCCACCTTGTCGAGCACGTTCGAGTCCTTCATTTCGTGGTAGAAGTCGTTCCCTTCACGAGTACGCTCGCCCACGCCGGCAAACACCGACAGACCGCTGTGCTGCTTGGCGATGTTGTTGATGAGCTCCATCATGTTGACGGTCTTGCCCACGCCGGCGCCACCAAACAGGCCCACCTTGCCGCCCTTGGCGAACGGGCACACCAGGTCGATCACCTTGATGCCGGTTTCGAGCAGGTCAACCGAAGGCGACAGTTCGTCGAACTTCGGTGCCTTCTGGTGGATCGCACGCAGTTCGTCCGAGGCGATCGGGCCGGCTTCGTCGATCGGGCGACCCAGCACGTCCATGATGCGGCCCAGGGTGCCGTGGCCAACCGGCACCGAAATCGGGGCGCCGGTGCTCTTCACTGCCATGCCGCGGCGCAGGCCGTCCGACGAGCCCAGGGCAATGGTACGCACCACGCCGTCGCCCAGCTGTTGCTGAACTTCGAAGGTCAGGCCCTTCTCGGCGAACGAGGCATCATTGCTGTCTTCCAGCACGAGCGCGTCGTACACCTTCGGCATTGCGTCGCGGGGGAACTCGATGTCCACCACGGCGCCAATACACTGCACAATATTTCCGATACTCATTTCGTATCTCCGATAGCTTGAATTCGTGACGCCTTAGACCGCAGCTGCACCGCTGACGATTTCCGACAGTTCCTTGGTAATCGCGGCCTGACGGGTCTTGTTGTAGACCAGTTGCAGTTCGCCGATCACGTTCTTGGCGTTGTCGGACGCAGCCTTCATGGCCACCATGCGCGCCGATTGCTCGGACGCCATGTTCTCGGCCACGGCCTGGTACACCAGCGCCTCGACGTAGCGGACCAGCAGCTCTTCCACGACGGTCTGGGCGTCAGGCTCGTAGATGTAGTCCCACGAGTAGGCGCGCTTCTCTTCTTCGGTCTGCGACAGCTTGTCGGCGGCGAGCGGCAGCAGCTGCTCAACCATCGGTTCCTGCTTCATCGTGTTGATGAACTTGGTGTACGCCACGTACACCGCGTCGACTTCACCATTGGTGAAGGCGTCGAGCTGGACCTTGATCGCGCCGATCAGCTTTTCCAGATGCGGGGTGTCACCGAGGTGCACCACGTGCGAAACCACCTTGGCGCCGATACGGCCCAGGAACTGCATGCCCTTGGTGCCGATGGCGGTGGCTTGCACATCCACGCCACGGCCTTGCAGGGCCTTCAGCTCATTGGTCACCGAGCGCAACACGTTCGTGTTCAGGCCGCCGCACAGCCCCTTGTCGGTCGTGACCACGATCATGCCGACGCGCTTGACGTCGCGCTCCTGCATGAACGGGTGCTTGAACTCGGGGTTGGCCGCAGCCAGGTGCGCCGCGATATTGCGCACCTTCTCGGCATAGGGACGGGCACTGCGCATCCGCTCCTGCGCCTTGCGCATCTTGGACGCGGCGACCATCTCCATCGCCTTGGTGATCTTGCGCGTGTTCTGCACGCTCTTGATCTTGGTTCGAATCTCTTTCGTTCCGGCCATATCTTCCTCTCCATCCGAACCATCGCCGCGCCGGCGTGAGCCAGGCGCGGCGACGATGTCGTGGAATTACGCGGTTAGAACGCGGCGGACTTCTTGAAATCCTCGACAGCGGCACGCAGGGCGGCTTCATCTTCCTTCGAGAGCTGCTTGGTCTCTTCGATGCGGTTGATGAGGTCGGCGTACTTGGTCTTCAGGTGGTCGTGCAGGCCCTTCTCGAACGGCAGGATGTCCTTCACTTCCACGTTGTCGAGGAAGCCGTTGTTGGCGGCGAACAGCGAAGCCGACAGCTGCCACACCTGCAGCGGCTGGTATTGCGGCTGCTTCAGCAGTTCGGTCACGCGGCGGCCGCGCTCCAGCTGCTTGCGGGTGGCATCGTCCAGATCCGAGGCGAACTGCGCGAACGCAGCCAGTTCACGGTACTGGGCCAGGTCGGTACGGATACCGCCGGACAGGTTCTTCACCACCTTGGTCTGCGCAGCACCACCGACGCGCGACACCGAGATACCGGCGTTGATGGCGGGGCGGATACCGGCGTTGAACAGGTCGGTTTCCAGGAAGATCTGGCCGTCCGTGATCGAGATCACGTTGGTCGGCACGAACGCGGACACGTCGCCGGCCTGCGTTTCGATCACCGGCAGCGCGGTCAGCGAACCGGTCTTGCCCTTGACGGCGCCGTTGGTGAACTTCTCGACGTAGTCGGCGTTCACGCGGGCGGCACGCTCCAGCAGGCGCGAGTGCAGATAGAACACGTCGCCGGGGTAGGCTTCGCGGCCCGGCGGGCGGCGCAGCAGCAGCGACACCTGGCGGTAGGCCCAGGCTTGCTTGGTCAGGTCGTCATAGACGATCAGCGCGTCTTCGCCGCGGTCGCGGAAGTACTCGCCCATGGTGCAGCCGGCGTAGGCGGCCAGGTACTGCATGGCGGCCGAGTCCGAAGCGGCGGCGGCGACGACGACGGTGTATTCCATCGCGCCGTGCTCTTCCAGCTTGCGCACCACGTTGGCGATGGTCGAAGCCTTCTGGCCGATAGCCACGTACACGCAGAAGACGCCCTTGCCCTTCTGGTTGATGATGGCGTCGACCGCGACAGCGGTCTTGCCGGTCTGGCGGTCGCCAATGATCAGCTCGCGCTGGCCACGGCCGATCGGCACCATCGCGTCGATCGACTTCAGGCCGGTCTGCACCGGCTGGCTCACCGACTGACGCGCGATCACGCCCGGGGCAACCTTCTCGATCACGTCCGTTTCCTTGGCGTTGATCGGGCCCTTGCCGTCGATCGGCTGGCCCAGCGTGTTGACCACGCGGCCCAGCAGTTCCTTGCCCACCGGCACTTCCAGAATGCGGCCGGTGCACTTGACCGTGTCGCCTTCGGAAATGTGTTCGTACTCACCCAGCACCACGGCGCCGACCGAGTCGCGCTCGAGGTTCAGCGCGAGGCCGAAGGTGTTGCCGGGGAATTCCAGCATCTCGCCCTGCATCACGCCAGACAGGCCATGCACGCGGCAGATACCATCGGTCACGGAGATCACCGTGCCGGTGTTGCGCACTTCAGCTTCGGCGCCAAGGCCCGAGATGCGGGTCTTGATCAGCTCGCTGATTTCTGAGGGGTTCAGTTGCATCACAATGCTCCTAATTCTTCAATCCGCCGGACGGCCGCTCAGGCGGCGGTCAGCGCGGTTTGCATGGCTGCCAGGCGCGCACGCACGGAGGTGTCGAGCACTTCGTCGCCAACCTTGACGCTGACGCCGCCGATCAGGGACGGGTCCACCGCCACCTGCGCGTACAGCTTGCGGCCGAACTTGCGTTCGAGTGCGGCGACGAGGTCGTTCAGCTGACCATCTTCCAGCGGGAAGGCGCTGGTGATTTCAACGTCGGACGACCCTTCGCGGGCGTTCTTGAGCGCATGGAACTGTTCGGCGATGTCGGGCATCACCGTCAGGCGGTTGTTGTCCACCAGCAGCTGCACGAAGCGGCGCGCTTCGTCGCTGACCGGGGACTTCAGCACCGACAGGAACAGTTCGGCCAGCTTGGCGCCGGGAACGTTCGGATCGTCGGCGACCGCCTTCATGTCGGGATTGGCGGCAACCTGCCCCATTTCCGACACCAGCTCGGACCATGCACCCAGGTTGCCTGCGCTCGATTCGCTGGCGACGCGGAACAGCGCTTCAGCGTAGGGACGGGCAATGGTTGCGGTTTCAGCCATGATTAGAGCTCAGCCTTGAGTTGATTGAGCAGGTCGGCGTGGACCTGCGCGTTCACTTCACGCTTGAGGATCTGCTCGGCACCCTTGACGGCCAGCACGGCAACCTGGTCACGCAGTTCTTCGCGTGCGCGGGTAGCCTGCTGTTCGGCTTCGGCCTTGGCCTGGGCAATGATGCGTGCGGCTTCTGCCTGGGCGTTCTGCTTGATCTCGTCGGCCGTCAGCTGGGCGCGCTTCTCGGCGTCAGCGACGCGTTGAGCACCCTCGGTGCGGGCTTCGGCCAGGGCCTGGTCCACACGCTTGTTGGCGAGTTCGAGCTCGGCCTTGCCCTTCTCGGCAGCGGCGAGGCCATCGGCGATCTTCTTTGCGCGTTCGTCGAGCGCCTTCACCAGCGGCGGCCAAATGAATTTGGCAACAACCCACCACAGGATGAAGAACACGACCATCTGCGCAAAAAACGTTGCGTTCAGATTCATGGTGTGTTCCTTTCGGTAATCAAACTACAGATAAATGCACAAAAGGCGGCCAGGCTGGTGGCCCGCGCCGCCCGTCAGCATCATGCAGACCGAAAAGAATTACTGGATGACAGCCAGCAGCGGGTTGGCGAACGCGAACAGCATTGCAACACCCACGCCGATCAGGAATGCCGCGTCGATCAGGCCGGCCAGCAGGAACATCTTGGTTTGCAGCGGGTTCATCAGCTCGGGCTGACGTGCGCAGGCTTCGATGTACTTGCCACCCATCAGGGCGATGCCCAGGCAGGCGCCGATAGCGCCCAGGCCGATGATGATGCCGATACCGATGGCGGTCAGACCCTGGATGTTGGCGAGAAATGCTTGCATGATGACTCCTTTAATTTAGAGAGACTTAGAACCAAAAAACCAAAAAACCAAAAACCTGAAACTTGCAGTGATCAGTGGTGATCGTGAGCCTGGCCGATATACACCAGCGTCAGCATCATGAAAATGAAGGCCTGGAGCAGGACGATCAGGATGTGGAAGATCGCCCAGACCGCACCAGCCACGACATGGCCGACAAAGCCCAGTGCCGACAGGTCCGCGCCGAACGTCCAGATCGAACCCAGCAGCGCGATCAGCAGGAATACCAGTTCGCCGGCGTACATGTTGCCGAACAACCGCATGCCCAGCGACACGGCCTTGGCCAGGAATTCGATGATGTTCAGGACCAGGTTGAACGGGGCCAGGTACCACTTGGCGCCGAACGGGGCCGAGAACAGCTCGTGCATGAAGCCGCCGGCGCCCTTGATCTTGAAGCTGTAGTAGATCATCAGCACCAGCACGGCGCACGACATGCCCAGCGTGCCGTTCAGGTCGGCGGTGGCCACTGCGCGGTGGTGGGGGATATGGATGTGGAAGATCTCGAGGACCTTGTTCAGGCCGGTGACCCAGTCGACCGGGATCAGGTCGATCGCGTTCATCATGGTGATCCAGCAGAACACCATCAGTGCCAGCGGGGCGATCCACGAACGGTCGCCATGGATGATGCCTTTGGCCTGGTCGTCGACCATCTCGACGATCATCTCGACGAAGGCCTGGAAGCGCCCCGGCACACCCGCGGTGACGCGGCGCGCGGCGGCATACAGGAACAGCACGGCGATGGCGCCGCACAGCACCGACCAGAACACCGTGTCATAGTTGATCACGGAGAAATCGACCACCGACGCCTGCTTGCCGCCGACCGAGTTCAAGTTCTGCAAGTGTTCGGCGATATAGCCGGAGGGTGTCAGCACGTGTTCCGCGCTTTGGGTAGCTTCTGCCATTGTCGAATCGAACGGTATATTGCGAAATCTTCGGGCCGCGCGCCGCTGTTCTGTGCAGCGCCCGGTACGCGTCTTGCATTGCCTTCGGCGGATTCGCCGGTCACCGCGATGCAAGCGGGTTTCCAACCTTGGCCGTGCCCGGTGTCAGCGCCATGAAACACGCCGCAGCCGTCACGGAAACTCTTGATATTCCGTCTTGGTGCCACCACTTGCAAAGGAAGCACCGCTTTCAGGCAGCGGTCCTAGCGCAAGGCCAGGGCCACCACCCAGTATGTCTTCAGCGCCAGCAGGAACGTGACCAGCATCGGCACCCAGCGCAGGTCCCGGTACAGCACCACCACCAGCACCAGCAGCGCCACCGTGGCAAAGACCTTGATCGCCTCGCCCAACACCAGTCCGCCAACCGAAGCGCGATCGCGCGCCAGCCACAGGCGGAAGGCGAAGAACCCGCTCGGCACGAAGCACACCATGCCGCCGAACAGCGCCGACCATCCATATGGCCCCGGCTCGTTCGCGAACAGCGCCCAGCACAGTGCCGACAGCAGGGAAACCGCCACCTGCGCCAGGACAACCTTGCCCGGGGTCATGCGCGAAGGACGCAGCGCGCGCTCGCCAAACAGCGTCACCGCCTCGGCATGCGACAGCGGATCGACGGCCTCTTCCTCACGGTCCGCGCCTTCTTTCCAGTCGTCCCAGTCATCTTGCTGACGGGACCCGGCGCTTTGTTGCCGACGATCTTGAACCACCACCTGCCTGCCTTATCCGGGCCGGAACTTTTCGGCCCGACCAGAATTCAAACCGCACGATTTTAAGGGGAACTACTGATTCACGTCAATCTGCTTACATTTACCTTGCAGTGCGTTGCGCACAACGGTTGCCATCACGATTGCATGATGGCTGCGCAGAAATTGCGCAGCAATGACGTTTGACGTAATTGGATTGCGCAGTGAACCCTGCGCATGATGGGGGATTACCGGTCCGCCACAAGGTATACAGGGGATCGACCCGGCCAGTGCTGCGTGCGCGCAACAGTCGCCGCAACAATGGCCGTTTATCGCGCAGTAAATCAGGCGGCCTGCTGCCCTTCGCGGGATTCGCGCAGGCGCGTCAGCACCCCTTCGAGCGCATCGTTGTTGCTGAAGTGGATGGTCAGCTGCCCCTTCCCGCGTGGCGACAGCTTGATCTGCACCGCCAGCCCGAGCGCATCCGACAACTCCTCTTCCAGCCGCGCGACGTCACGCACATTGTTGCCGCCCTTCTGCTTGAGCGACTTCAGGTCGAACGGCTTGAGCGTCGAGGCCACCAGCTTCTCGGTCTCGCGCACCGACAGACGCTTGTTGACGATCTGGTTGGCCAGCGTGATCTGGTTGGCACCGTCCACCGCCAGCAGCGCGCGCGCGTGGCCCATGTCGAGGTCACCGGCCATCAGCATGGTCTGCACCGGCGCGGCCAGATTCAGCAGCCGCAGCAGGTTCGACACCGCGCTGCGCGAGCGGCCCACCGACTCGGCCGCCTGCTCGTGCGTGAAACTGAACTCGCGGATCAGCCGCATGATGCCCTGCGCTTCTTCCAGCGGATTCAGGTCTTCGCGCTGGATGTTCTCGATCAGCGCCATCGCCGCTGCGGCTTCGTCGGCTACGTCCTTGACCAGCACCGGCACCTTGTCCAGTCCGGCCAGTTTGGAGGCGCGGAAGCGCCGCTCGCCGGCAATGATCTCGTAGCGGTCGGGCTCGGCCACACGCCGCACCAGGATCGGCTGCATCAGCCCCTGGGCGCGGATGCTCGCGGCCAGCTCCTGCAGCGCGCCCTCGTCCATGCGTGTGCGCGGCTGGTACTTGCCCGGCTGCAGCTGGTTCAGGTTCAGCACGGTGGGCGCACCCTCCTGCTTGACCGACTCGACGATTTCGGCGGGCCCGCCCAACAGCGCTTCCAGGCCGCGGCCCAGGCCCTTCTTCTTTGCAGTGCTCATGCTCTTGCCCTCTCCTTCAGCCCAGCTGCCGGACCCGCGCGATCATCTCGGCGCCGAAGTCCAGGTACGCCTTGGCGCCCTTCGATGACGGATCGAACGCCACGCCCGGCATGCCATAGGACGGTGCCTCGGCCAGCCGCACATTGCGCGGGATCAGGGTCTTGAAGACCTTTTCACCGAAGTGCGATTCCAGTTGCGCCGACACCTGCTGCTGCAGCGTCACGCGCGGATCGAACATCACGCGCAGCAGGCCGATTACCTGCAGGTCGCGGTTCAGGTTGGCGTGCACCTGCTTGATGGTGTTGACCAGGTCCGACAGCCCTTCCAGCGCAAAGTACTCGCACTGCATCGGCACGATCACGCCGTGCGCCGCGCACAGGCCGTTCAGCGTCAGCAGCGACAGCGACGGCGGGCAATCGATCAGCACGAAGTCATAGTCGCCGTCGACCTCCGCGATGGCCTGCCGCAGCCGGCGCTCGCGCTGGTCCAGCTCGACCAGTTCCACTTCCGCACCGGCCAGTTCGCGGTTGGCGGGCAGCACGTCGTACTTGCCGGTTTCGGAGCGCTGGCGCGCCTGGGCGATGCCGGCCAGTCCGACCAGCACCTGGTACACGCTGGTTTCCAGCGCCTGCTTGTCGATGCCGGACCCCATCGAGGCATTGCCCTGCGGGTCCAGGTCGACCAGCAGCACGCGCTGGCCCTGCGCCGCCAGGCCAGCGGCAAGGTTCACCGTGGTGGTGGTCTTGCCTACCCCGCCCTTCTGGTTTGCGATCACGAATACCTTGGCCATAAGCTCCTGCGGCTCCTGCTTCAAATCATCCGGCCAGCACGCGGCCGGCAGTTCGCGGCGCGCTTCTCGCGGCGCCGCGGCGTAGGTCATGCGGGGGCACCCGCGCGGCGCGACAGCACCACCAGGTGGCGCTCCGCCTCCAGCCCGGGCACGGTCAGCCGCGGCACGGCGTCGACCTGCCATTGCGCCATCAGTCCGGCGGCTTCCATGCGGTCCAGTTCGGCGTGCGGATACACCCCCTTCATCGCGATCAGCTTGCCGCGCGGCGCCAGCAGCTGGCCCGACAGGCTGACGAAATCCGTCAACTCGGCAAACGCGCGCGAGGTGATCACGGCAAAGCCGTCGGCATCGTCCAGCTTCTCTACCGGGCCCCAATGCGCGGCGGCATTGGACAAGCCCAGCTGGGCGCGGCACTGCGTCAGGAAGGCGGTCTTCTTCTGCACGATGTCGACCATCAGCACCGACACATCGGGACAGGCGATGGCCAGCGGCAGGCCCGGCATGCCGCCACCCGAGCCGACATCGAGCACCCTGCCCCGCGCCGGCGTATCGACTTCGGCGGCACGGGCAGCTTCGGCCAGTGCCGGCACTGCGGCGAGGGAATCCAGCAAGTGATGCGTAAGCATCTCGTCGGGATGGCGGATGGCGGTCAGGTTGTAGACGCCATTCCATTTGCGCAGCAGCGCGAGGTACGCGAACAGCGTGTCGATCCGGTCCGGCGCCAGGGCCAACCCGATCTCGGCCAGGCCCGCTTCAAGGCGACGACGCTGCGTGGCGTCGTCGGTCATGGTGGGTCGCGGAGCGGGCACTCAGGCAGCCTCTTCACCGTTGCCGGACGAGGTGCCGGCGTCCGCACGGCCGCGGCCCAGCCCCTTCTTCTTCAGGTGTACCAACAGCAGCGAGACCGCCGCCGGCGTCACACCCGAGATGCGCGATGCCTGGCCCAGGGTTTCCGGGCGATGCTGGTTCAGCTTCTGGCTGACCTCAAAACCCAGCCCGCGCACTTCGGTGTAATCCAGCCCTTCCGGCAGGCGCGTCGATTCGTTGGCTTCCAACTTGTCGACTTCAGCCGCCTGGCGGGCGATATAGCCGTGATACTTGATGCCGATCTCGATCTGCTCGCGAATCTGCTCCGCCAGCATCGGCTCCGCATCAAGCGGGGCCTCGGGCGCGTGGCGACCGCCCTGCAGCGCCATCAGGGCTTCATAGCTGACTTCCGGGCGACGCAGCAGGTCGGCCAGGCTGTACTCGCGCTCGATCGGCTTGCCCAGCAGCGGCACCGCCTCTTCGGCCGGCAGCATCGCCGGGTTCACCCACGTGCTCTTCAGGCGCTCTGTTTCACGTGAAACAGCGTCGCGCTTGCGGTTGAACGCGTCCCAGCGCGCATCGTCGACCACGCCCAGTTCACGGCCAACCTCGGTCAGCCGCATGTCGGCGTTGTCTTCCCGCAGGCTCAGGCGGAACTCCGCCCGGCTGGTGAACATGCGATACGGCTCGGTCACGCCACGCGTGATCAGGTCATCGACCAGTACGCCGAGGTAGGCCTGGTCACGGCGCGGCGTCCACGGATCGCGCTCGCGCACGTAGCAACCGGCATTGATACCGGCCAGCAGGCCCTGCGCCGCGGCTTCTTCATAACCCGTCGTGCCATTGATCTGGCCGGCGAAGAACAGGCCCCGGATCGCCTTGCTTTCCAGCGATGCCTTCAGGGCGCGCGGATCGAAGTAGTCATATTCGATCGCATAGCCAGGACGCAGGATATGTGCGTTTTCCAGGCCGCGAATTGAATGGACCAGTTCCAGCTGTACGTCGAACGGCAGGCTGGTCGAGATCCCGTTGGGATAGAACTCGTTGGTGGTCAGGCCTTCCGGCTCCAGGAAGATCTGATGGCTTTCCTTGCTGGCAAAGCGATGGATCTTGTCCTCGATGCTGGGGCAGTAACGCGGCCCTACCCCCTCGATCACGCCGGTGTACATCGGCGAGCGGTCCAGCCCGCCGCGGATGATGTCGTGGGTACGGCTGTTGGTATGGGTAATCCAGCACGGCAGTTGCTGCGGGTGCTGTTCGGGCCGGCCCAGGAACGAGAAAACCGGCACGGGATCCAGGTCGCCGGGCTGCTCTTCCATCACCGAAAAATCGATGGTGCGCCCGTCGATGCGCGGCGGCGTACCCGTCTTCAGGCGGCCCTGCGGCAGCTTCAGGTCCTTCAGGCGCGCCGACAGCGACACCGCGGCCGGGTCGCCGGCGCGGCCGCCGGTGTAGTTGTCCAGCCCCACGTGGATCTTGCCGTCCAGGAAAGTGCCGGCGGTCAGCACGACCGCGCGTGCGCGGAAGGCGATACCGACCTGCGTCATGGCGCCGACGACACGGTCGCCCTCCACCATCAGGTCGTCAACGGCCTGTTGGAACAGCATCAGGTTCGGCTGGTTCTCCAACCGGGTGCGGATCGCCTTGCGATACAACACCCGATCCGCCTGGGCGCGCGTGGCACGCACGGCCGGTCCCTTGCTGGAATTCAAGATGCGGAACTGGATGCCGGCCTCGTCCGTGGCGGCGGCCATGGCACCACCCATGGCGTCCACTTCCTTGACCAGATGCCCCTTGCCGATGCCGCCGATCGACGGGTTGCAACTCATCTGCCCCAGCGTCTCGATGTTATGGGTCAGCAGCAGCGTCTGGCAGCCCATGCGGGCGGCAGCAAGGGCGGCTTCAGTGCCGGCATGGCCACCGCCGACGACGATGACATCGAATTCTTTCGGGTAAAGCATGGGACACCTCCTCCGGGAGGCTGGCGGGAAAATACGGGACTGCGAAATTATAGCGGCATTCGAGTTATCGCCTTCCGGTCGACGCCATGTTTCACGTGAAACATGGCGATTGCGGTACGTCATCAGTCGCCTGAAAGCGACGTTGTGTTTCACGTGAAACAAAAAGGCCGGGCGCAAGGCCCGGCCATATGTTTCACGTGGAACAAGCGTCTCAGAGCTGGGAACGGATATAGGCCGCCACTTGCTCGGTCAGCTTGCCGAGGTCACGCTGCAGCGAAGCGAATCCTGCATTGCGCTCGCGAGTTACCTCATCCATGTACAGCGGGCGCCGGATCTCGATCTGCAGGCTGTTGCGCAGCTCCGCCGGACGCCCGATCTGCGCGATCAACTGCACGCCCTTGTAGGGATCGTTGCGCGCGACGGTGTAGCCCATGCCGCGCAGTTCCCGCTCGACCAGATCCACCAGCCCCGGCTCGCAAGTCGTCCCATCGCGGTCGCCCAGCACAAAGTCCGCCAGTGGGTGCGGGCTGGCGATCTTCAGGCGCTCGTAGGCGTTGTTCGGCATGGAGTGCAGGTTCAGGTGCCAGAGCGCGCCAAAGCGCGCGTAAGCGCCCTCCACGGCCTCGGCCAGCGCCGCATGGTACGGGCGATAGTAGCGCTCGATGCGTGCCTGCACTTCCGCGACCGACAACCTGCGGTCGTAGATCGGCGTGTCCGCGTCGATCCGGCTCCAGATCAGGCCGTATCCCAGCTGCGTCTTCGGCCCCGGGGCCAGCGGCGTCGGCCAGGCACCGTCGAGCTGGGCCGGGTCGATGTCGTCCGCCATCCGGTTCGGATCGATATAGACGCGCGGGAAGGTCGCCGCCAGCAGCGTGCCGCCAGCCGCCGGCACGGCCTGCCACAGCGCGTCCACATGCGTATCCTCGCCGCCGCGCAGCCGGGCGGCGGGCACCACGGCGCCAAAGTCCGCCGGGTAGGCCGTCCCGCTATGCGGCGAGTCGCACACCAGCGGCAGGGCCTCCCCTTCCGGCAGGCGCACGATCACCGGCGGCAGCGCGGCCGCCTGCTTGCTTGCTTCCGCCATGCCTTAGTCCAGCTTGATCTCGGCGGCCTTGGCGACGCGGGCGTAGCGTGCCATGGCCTGCTGGATCTGTGCCTTGAACTGTTCCGGCGTGGTCGGCACCAGGGTGCCGCCGGACTCCTCGACCTTGCGCTTGAACTCGGGGTTCTGCATGGCCTTGTGGATCGCCTGGTTCAGTTTCGCGACGATGGCGGGCGGCGTATTGGCTGGCGCGACAATGCCGAACCAGCCGCCCTCGCCCATGTCCTTGAAGCCCAGTTCGGCGTAGGTCGGCACGTTGGGCAACTGCGCGGAGCGCGCCGCGCCCAGCACCGCCAGTGCCCGCAGACGACCGGCCTTTACGTGCGGCAGCGTTGACGACAGGTTGTCGGTGATCGCGTTCACCTGTCCTGCCACGGCATCGTTCAGCGCCAGCCCGGCGCCCTTGTACGGAACGTGCAGCAGGTCGATCTTGGCCAGCATCATGAAGTTCTCGATGTTGACGTGGCCGAGCGAGCCGGCGCCCGGCGAGGCGAAGCTGTACTTGCCCGGGTTCGCCCTGGCGAGCGCGATGAACTCTTGCATGGTCTTGGCCGGCACGCTCGGGTGCACCGCGAATACGCTGGGGATCGCCACCACGTTGGTGACCGGGGCAAAGTCCTTGATCGGGTCGTACTTGAGCTTGGGGTACACGGCCGGATTGGAGCCATGCGTGCTGACCGTGGCCATGCCGATGGTGTAGCCGTCCGGCGCGGCATTGGCGACCTGCTCCATGCCCAGCGAACCACCGGCGCCGCCCTTGTTTTCCACGACGATCGACTGCCCCAGCTCGCGGCCGGCAAACTCGGCCACCAGGCGCGCCGACAGGTCGGTCGAGCCACCGGCGGCAAACGGCACGACCAGACGGATCGGGCGGGTCGGGTAGTTGGCCTGCGCCAGCGCGCTGCCGGCAAAGACCAGCGTGGCGGCGGCGGCGGTGCCGGTCAGCAGCAGCTGGCGGCGGGACATCCGGGCTCGGATCATGGGGTTTCTCCTGTTGGTTTTGTGCATGAACCGGGCGAGTGTCAGCCGTTTACCGGCCGGGCGCAAACGACTATATTGCACCTTTGCATTACCAAAGATCATCCTTGCGCCGGCCCTGGCAAACCGCCCTGCCCGCTCTCCGCCCCTCCCTCCGCCATGCGGCTGCATTCCCCTTCGATGTCCGAGTTGCATGCCTTTGCCACCGCGGCGCGGCTGGGCAGCTTTACGCGCGCAGCGGAGGAACTGTGCGTGACGCAGGGAGCCATCAGCCGGGCCATCGCCCGGCTGGAAGCGCATTTCGGCCAGCCGCTGCTGCAACGCAATGCGCACCGGCTGGGACTGACCGACGCCGGCCGGCAACTGCTCGATGCCGTGGCCGAGCCGCTCGCCGCGATCGAACACGCCAGCGCCGCCTTGCGCGCCGGCGACCGCCGCCATCACCTGACGCTGTCGGTGGTGCCAACGCTGGCCAGCGTCTGGCTGGTGCCGCGGCTGCCGGATTTCCATCGCCGCCATCCGGAAATCCGGCTCGACTTCGTGCCCTACCAGCGTGACGAAGACTTGTCCGGCCCCTCCCCCGACGCCGCCATCCTGGCCGGTGAGGCCGGCAAGTGGCCAGGCCTGCAGGCCGACTACGTGGTCGGTCGGGAAATGGTGCCGGTCTGCCACCCGGACCGCGCGCGCGCCCGCCGCGCGGCCGGCCGCTGGCAGTCTCCCGCGGAGCTGCTGGATGAGCCCCTGCTCTACCACACCACCGCGCCGGCGAACTGGCAAAACTGGCTGCTGGCGGCCGGCGTACCCAACGCTGCGCCCCGGTTATCCACAGCGTTCGACCAGGTCTCGATCCTGATCCAGGCAGTCCGCGCCGACATGGGCGTGGCCGTGCTGCAGCGCTGCCTGGTGCGCGAGGAAATTGCGGCGGGACGCGTGGCGGCGCCGTTTGACCTGCCCATTACGCTGCAACGCGGCTATTTTCTGTGTGCGCCGAAGGAGCGGCGCGATCATCCGGCCTTGAATTGCTTCCGCACGTGGCTGTTGGAGACGGCGGCCGAGGATATCACCAGAAAAAACGCCATATTATTCGACAGATGACTTAATACAACGCATTTTCAAGCCATGCCATTCATCATGTGGATACAACTGCGGCATGGATCATAGGGATGGATATCTGGTGTGTTTTTTCCGGCAAGAACATTCATCTGATAAATAGAAGGACGGTGTGGAGGACCCATACGGTTGCCACAGCGTTACAAGGTCGGGAAAATCAGGTTATCCCCAAAGTTATGCACACCACCAATAACAAAGGGCCCGCTTGCGCGGGCCCTCATTCCTCTGGCGAAAGCGAGACTTGCTACGCCGCCTTTTTTGCCAGCCCAAGGTAGGTTTCAATCACCTTCGGATTCGCCGCCAGCTCGCCGGCCGGCCCTTCCATCGCCATGTCTCCGGTCTCGATCACATAACCGTAGTCCGCCACCTGCAGCGCCGCGCGCGCGTTCTGCTCGATCAGCAGCGTGGCCACGCCGGTCTGGCGCAGGTTGCTGATGATGTGAAAGATCTCTTTGACGATCAGCGGGGCCAGGCCAAGGCTGGGCTCGTCGAGCATCAGCAACTGCGGCTTGGCCATCAGCGCGCGGCCCACCGCGAGCATCTGGCGCTCCCCGCCGGAGAGCGTGCCGGCGTCCTGGCGCGCGCGCTCGCGCAGCCGCGGGAACAGGTCGTAGACCACGTCCATCTGATCCAGGTATTGCTTGTCGCCGGCGCGCTTGCGGCGGAAGGCGCCCAGCTGCAGGTTGTCCTCCACCGTCATCGATGCAAACAGCTCACGCTTTTCCGGCACCAGGCACATGCCGCGCGCGACCCGCCCTTCCACCGGGATGCCGGCCATGTCGTGGCCCAGGTAGCTGACCGTGCCGCTGGACGACCCCGTCACCGGCAGCGCGCCCATGATGGCATTGAGCATGGTCGACTTGCCGGCGCCATTCGGGCCGATCACGGTGACGATGCGGCCGGCCTCGACCTTCAGGTTGGCGCCATGCACCGCCTCGACCTTGCCGTAGCGCACGTGCAGGTCCTTCACTTCCAGAATCAGGCTCATGTCGGGTCCGTGCTCAACAGTTATTCCACGCCGCCCAGATAGGCTTCCAGCACCGCCGGGTTCTTCTGCACCTCCTCGGGCACGCCCTCGGCGATGCGCGAACCGAATTCCATCACCACCAGCCGGTCGGTCAGGTTCATCACGAAGTCCATGTCGTGCTCGACCAGCAGCACGCTCATGCCTTCGCCGCGCAGCTTGCGCAGCAGGTCGGCCAGCGCCTGCTTTTCCTTGTAGCGCAGTCCGGCGGCAGGCTCGTCGAGGAGCAGCAGCGCCGGGTCGCAGCACAGCGCGCGCGCAATTTCCAGGATGCGCTGCTGCCCCAGCGCCAGGCTGCCGGCTTCCATGTACATGCAGTCGGCCAGGCCGACGCGCTCCAGCTGTCGCTTCGCCTCGAACAGCAGCTTTTCTTCCTCGATCTTGTTCATGCGCAGGATCGCCGCGCAGACGCCGCCCTGCGCGCGGAAGTCGCCGCGCAGGTGGGCGCCGATGGCGACGTTCTCGAGCACCGTCATGGTCGGCAGCAGGTGCACGTGCTGGAAGGTGCGGCCGATGCCGCGCTTGACGATCTCGCGCGACGGCAGCCCCGAGATCACCTCGCCGCGATAGCGCACCTCGCCGCCCGAGACCGGCAGCACGCCGGTCACCAGGTTGAAGGTGGTGGACTTGCCCGCGCCATTAGGGCCGATCAGGCCGATGATCTCGCCGGCACGCACCTGGAAGCTGACATCGTTGACCGCGACCAGCCCGCCGAACTGCTTGCGCGCGGCACGCACGTCCAGGATCAGCTCGCCCGCCTCGGGCTTCTGGCGCACCGCCAGCCCGGCGGCCTGCCCCGGCGCCAGCACCGGCGGCCCGGAAGGCACCAGGCGCCGCAGGAACGGCCAGATGCCATCGCGCGCGTACTGCAGCAGCAGCACCAGCAGCACACCGAAGACGATGATCTCGAAGTTCCCGTCCGCACCGAGCAGCTTGGGCAGCACGCCCTGCAGCACGTCCTTCAGGATGGTCAGGATGCCCGCACCCAATACCGCGCCCCACACGTGGCCGACGCCGCCGACCACGGCCATGAACAGGTATTCGATGCCGTAGTTCAAACCGAACGGCGTCGGGTTCACCGCGCGCTGCAGGTGTGCGTACAGGAAGCCCGACACGCACGCCAGGATCGCCGCAACCACGAAGATCACCACCTTCATCCAGGCGGTGTTCACGCCCATGGCCTCGGCCATCACGCCGCCGCCCTTGAGCGCGCGGATGGCACGCCCCGGGCGCGAGTTCAGCAGGTTCTGCATCGCCAGCACCGCCAGCAGGACCACCGCCCAGATCAGGTAGAACATCGCGCGGCCGGACTGCAGCTCGATGCCGAACAGCGACAACACCGGGATGCCGCTGATGCCGTCGTACTTGCCCAGGAACTCCAGATTGCCGAACACGAAGAACAGCGACAGGCCCCAGGCGATGGTTGCCAGCGGCAGGTAGTGCCCGGACATGCGCATCGTGATCAAGCCGATCACATAGGCCGACGCCATCGTGATCACCAGCCCCACCAGCAACCCGAACCACGGCGACAGCCCGAACTGCGTGGTCAGGTACGCGGTGCTGTACGCGCCCAGGCCCACGAACGCCGCCTGCCCGAACGAGGTCATGCCCCCCACGCCGGTGAGCAGCACCAGCCCGATCGCGACGATGCTGTAGAGCCCGATGTAGTTGCCCAGCGTGATCCAGAACTCCGGCGTCGGCAGCACCGGCAGCAGCGCCAGCACCACGATCAGCGCCAGCACCAGCATCCGGTTGCGGTTCAGCCGCGCGCGGCTGCCGGCCTCGGCGCCGGCCACGCCGGCCTGCTTGTCGGTCAGCATGGTCATGGCTTATTCCTCCTCCTCGACATGCTTGCTCGTCAGCGAGCGCCACAGCAGCACCGGAATGATCAGTGTGAAGACGATGACCTCCTTGAACGCGCTGGCCCAGAAGGACGAATACGATTCCAGCAGGCCCACCAGCAGTGCGCCCAGGGCCGCCACCGGATAGCTCACCAGCCCGCCGACGATGGCGCCGACAAAGCCCTTCAGGCCCACCAGGAAACCCGACTCGTAGTACACCGTGGTCAGCGGCGCGATCAGGATGCCGCACAGCGCCCCCATCGCCGCCGCCAGCGTGAACGACAGGCGCCCTGCCTGCGTGGTGCCGATGCCGACCAGGCGCGCGCCGAGCCGGTTCACCGCGGTCGCGCGCAGCGCCTTGCCCTGCAGCGTGCGTTCGAAATAGAAATAGAGCGCACCGATCAGCAGCGCCGACACCGCCACCACCCACAGGCTCTGCCCCGAGATGCTGAGCGCACCGACCTCGAAGCGCGCATCCGAGAACGGATTGGTGCGCGAGCCCTCGGCGCCGAACATCACCAGTCCCAGCCCCACCAGCGCGAAGTGCACGCCGACCGAGACGATCAGCAGCACCAGCGTGCTGGCCTCGGCCAGCGGCTGGTAGGCCAGCCGGTACAGCATCGGCCCCAGCGGGATGATGACCAGCAGCGTCAGCGCGACCTGCGCCAGCATCGGCAGCGGCTGCGCGCCATACTGCTGCACCACCCAGTGCACCGCCAGCGGGAACACCAGGTACTTGCCGGCCAGCACCGCCAGCCGCTGGCCCAGCGTGCGCCGCAGCTCGGCGCTGCGCAGCACGGTGACGGTCTCGTAGAGGAACGTCAGCACGCCCATCGCCAGCAGCAGCCAGCTGGTCTGCGGTGCGTGGCCTGCCTGCATCGCCGCCAACGTCAGCGCGCCATAGGCAACGAACTCGCCCTGCGGAATGAAGATGACGCGGGTCACCGAGAACACCAGCACCAGCGCCAGTGCCAGCAACGCGTAGATCGCGCCCGAGGTGATGCCGTCCTGCGCCAGGATGGCGGCGATAGATAGGTCCATTGTCTCCCCGTCTTGTTGGAAAACCTGCCTGCATCGAACGGGGTCAGCGGGGCGCCGACGGGCCGACAGGGTGGTGCGCGCTTTGGGTTACGAAATAGTAAACGGGTTGCGCATTGCGGAAATACAGAGCAACCCTAGGTTGGCGCGGCCTTCGCCCAGCCGGCGCGCCAGAAAAAAGGGCGCATGGTCAGCCATGCGCCCTGCTTCACTACGAATCCGGCATGCCTTGCCTGCCGCTCCAGACGCTTGGGTCAGCCGCTTATTTCAGCAGCTTCCACTTGCCGTCGACGATCTGCACCATCACGCGCGCGCGCTGGTCGAAGCCGAGATGGTCGGTGGCGCTCATGTTCATGATGCCGTGAGACACCGGCAGGTTTTTGGTCTGCTCCATGGCGTCGCGCAGGGCCTTGCGGAACTCCTTGGTGCCCGGCTGGCCCTTCTTCAGCGCTTCGGGGATGGCGTGCTGCAGGATCAGGCCCGCATCCCAGGCGTGACCGCCGAAGGTCGAGACCTGTCCGCCGAAGGCCTTCTCGTAGGCGGTCTTGTAGGTCAGCGCCGGCTTCTTCACCGGATTGCTGTCGGGCAGCTGCTCGGCCACCAGCAGCGGGCCGGCGGGCAGGAAGGTGCCTTCGCAGTCCTTGCCGCACACGCGCAGGAAGTCGGCATTGGCAACGCCATGGGTCTGGTAGACCTTGCCCTTGTAGCCCCGCTCCTTGAGCGTCTTGGCCGGCAGCGCCGCGGGCGTGCCCGAGCCGGCGATCAGCACGGCGTCGGCGTTGGCGCCCATCATCTTCAGCACCTGCCCGGTGACCGAGGTATCGGTGCGCGCAAAGCGCTCGTTTGCGACCACCTTGATCTTGCGCAGCTCTGCCACCTTGGCGAATTCCTGCGCCCAGCTATCGCCATAGGCATCCGCGAAGCCGATGAACGCCACCGACTTCACGTTGTTGTTGCTCATGTGCTCGGCAATGGCGGTGGCCATGTGCGAGTCGTTCTGCGGAGTCTTGAAGACCCAGGCGCGCTTGGCGTCCATCGGCTCGATGATGCGGGCCGAGGCGGCCATGGTGATCATCGGGGTCTCGTTCTCGGCCACCACGTCGACCATCGCCAGCGAGTTGGGCGTGACGGTCGAGCCGACCATCACGTCGACCTTGTCTTCGCTGATCAGCTTGCGCGTGTTCTTGACCGCCGTGGTCGTGTCCGAGGCATCGTCCAGCACGATGTACTCGATCTTCTTGCCCGCGATCTCCTTGGGCATCAGCGTGAAGGTGTTCTTTTCCGGAATGCCCAGCGATGCCGCCGGACCGGTGGCCGACACCGTCACCCCGACCTTGACCTGCGCCTGGGCGGCCCCGGCAACCAGGCTGGCCGCAGCGATTGCCAGCAGGCTGGCGCGCTTGAAATCCATCTTGTCTCCTTCGGTTCCTGAAACGGAAAGGCATCCGTCCGGCGTCCGCCGGCGGATGCCCCATTTTTTTGGACGACCCCTCGGGTCAACGCAGGCACAGCGCCGGCACCTGCGCTACAACCAGGAACGACACCAGGCCGCTCCCCATTTCCCGTCCACGCCACTCCCCCGGAAAGGCGCTTCGGTGATTCGCCGACCGTGCGGTCGGGAATGCGGATCGAGTCTATCACAGGGCCCTGGCGCGAACAGCGAGGATTAACCCGCACGCGCGCCCAGCCTGGCTTTGCCGTCAGCGCACGAAGGCGTCCCAGGCGGTTTTCAGGATCAGCGCGCTGACCACCACGATAAACACCTTGCGCACGAAGGCGCTGCCATGGCGCAGGGCCAGCTTGCTGCCGACCTGGCTGCCGGCGACGTTCGCCACCGCCATCACCAGGCCCAGTTGCCACCAGATATGGCCCTTGCTGGCGAGCAGTAGCAGTGCCGCCAGGTTGGTGGCCAGGTTGACCAGCTTGGTCGACGCCGCGGCGTGCAGGAAGTCATAGCCGAACACCCGCACGAACACGATCATCAGGAAGCTGCCGGTGCCCGGCCCGAACACGCCGTCATAAAAGCCCAGCACAGCGCCGGCCAGCAGCGCCGCGCCGCGTTCGCCCCAGCCGCTCAGCGTGGGCGCGTGCTCGGCGCCCAGATCTTTCTTGGCGACGGTGTAGACCAGCAGCGCCACCAGCACGAACGGCAGCGCCTTGCGCAGCGGCTCGGCCGGGATCATGGTCAGCGCCCAGGCACCGGCCATCGAGCATGCAAAGGCCGCCACCACCGCCGGCGCGGTCGCGCCCCAGTAGATGCGCACGCTGCGGCCGTAGCGCAGCGCCGCGCTGGCGGTGCCGGCGATCGAACCGACCTTGTTGGTGCCGAGCAGCGTCGCCGGGGCCAGGTTGGGATAGGCCGAGAACAGCGCCGGGATCTGGACCAGCCCGCCGCCGCCGGCGACCGCGTCGATCAGGCCGGCAAGAAAGGCGGCAGCCGCCAGGAATGCGAATTCCGTCATTGCAGAAAAGCGAAAAGGGAACGAGGTGAGAGAAAAAGCAGGACAGTCCGGGGTGCCGGCGCGCAGCCGGCAGTTCAGGTCAGCCCAGTACCTTGGCCGCCGGCACCAGGCTGCGGTGCCACATGCCGTTGCCGTGCAGGCCGAAGCCGGGCGGCGCGCCGCCGTGGCCGGCCACCAGTCCCGGCGCCAGCAGCGCATGGCGGATGCCGTGGGCGCGGCCCCACTCGGCCAGCGTGGCGCAGCAGGCTTCCAGGCAGGCGCGGCGGGTGGCCGCGTCGAGCTCCGGCCGTACCCACCATTCGCTGGCGCAGGCCGCAAGGCCTGCCAGCTCGAGGCTGGGCAGAAGGGCCACGGGGAGGCAGGCAAGCAAGCCGCCGTCCGGCGCGTCGCTGGCCAGCATGCAGATGCCGCGCCCGGACTGGGCCAGCAGTTCACCCAGCATCAACTGCCGCGCGCGCGCGTCGGGCACGGGCAAGGGCTGGATCCGGTCCAGCCAGTCCGACACCAGGGCGGCGTCGGCGCCCTGCCCCAGGCGTACCCAGACCTGCGGCGCGCCACGGCCGCCCACATGCGGGACAGTTTGGGATGGATCAGGGGGAACGGTAGCGGACATGAGCGGGCAGCAAGGAGCGCCCGCATTGTCGCATGCGTGAGGTGCCGAGGTGATGCCGATGCGGCATGAGCGCCCCAAAATGGGGCGAAAGCATCACGAAGCGGGTGGAAGGCCCAATGAAAAAAGCGTTGCCG
This sequence comes from Cupriavidus nantongensis, assembly GCF_041726985.1. Classification (GTDB taxonomy): domain Bacteria; phylum Pseudomonadota; class Gammaproteobacteria; order Burkholderiales; family Burkholderiaceae; genus Cupriavidus; species Cupriavidus nantongensis_A. Next base: position 3,383,737 of record NZ_CP168303.1, read on the forward strand.
AGGATCACCCGGCAACGCCCTTTATTTATAACGCTGCTACCCGACACCGGGTGCGCGCCTGTCGTCTCCTCGCTTCCGCCTCCATTTAACCTGCGAAAACCGTATATGGAATGTAACGAAGCGGTGCATCGAGGACAAGCTAGAAAAAACCCTAGCCCCAGAATCGGGCATGTCGACCCGCGGTCACTCCTTGCGCCCGGCGTGGCCGCCGAAGCGCGCCAGCAATTCGCCCATGATGCCACGGCGGAAGGTCAGCACGCAGATCACGAAGATCACCCCGGTCACCATCGTCACCGACTCGCCCAGCGTGCCGAACCACGAGATGCCGGTCACCGACGCCAGGAAGTTGCCGATGTCGCCCAGCTTGTTCTCCAGCGCGACGATCACGAAGGCGCCAACGATCGGGCCCGACAGCGTGCCCAGGCCACCGACCAGCGTCATCAGGATCACCGAGCCCGACATCGACCAGTGCACGTCGGTCAGGGTCTCGAAGCCCAGCACCAGCGCCTTGATCGAACCGGCCAGCCCCGACAGCGCCGCCGACAGCACGAACGCGGTCAGCTTGAAGCGGTCGACGTCATAGCCCAGCGACACCGCGCGCGGCTCGTTCTCCTTGATCGCCTTCAGGATCTGGCCGAACGGCGAATGCACCGTGCGCACGATCAGCGCGAACGCCGCGACGATGATCACCAGCGCCACGTAGTACAGCGTCAGGTCATCCGACAACGACAGCACGCCGAACAGCTTGCCGCGCGGAATGCCCTGCAGCCCGTCCTCGCCGCCGGTGAACGGCGCCTGCAGGCAGATGAAGAACAGCATCTGCGCCAGCGCCAGCGTGATCATCGAGAAATAGATGCCCTGGCGCCGGATCGCCAGCGAGCCCACCACGTAGCCGATCAGCGCGCCCGTGCCGGTGCCCAGGATCAGGCCAATCTCCGGCGTCACGCCCCAGACTTTCATCGCGTGGCCGGCGGCGTAGCCGGCGCCGCCGAAAAAGGCCGCATGGCCGAACGACAGCAGCCCGGTATAGCCGATCAGCAGGTTAAAGGCGCACGCAAACAGCGCGAAGCACAGCACCTTGAGCACGAACACCGGATACGCCCCGGCCAGCGGCGCCACCAGCAGTGCCAGCAGCAGCAATCCGTACAACAGTGTCTTCTGCACGCCTTGTCCCTTTCCTGCCTTGCCTGCATTGGCCGCCACGGTGGCTGGCGTCGATGATGTGGACGGTGCGCTCATCACTTCTCCTTGCCGAACAGCCCGGCCGGACGCAGCAGCAGCACGATCACCATGATGAAGAACACCACGGTCGCCGATGCTTCCGGATAGAACACTTTGGTCATGCCTTCGATCACGCCCAGCCCGAGGCCGGTCAGGATCGAGCCCATGATCGAACCCATGCCGCCGATCACCACCACCGCGAACACGACGATGATCAGGTTCTGCCCCATCAGCGGCGAAATCTGGATCACCGGCGCGGCCAGCACGCCGGCAAACGCGGCCAGCGCCACGCCGAAGCCGTAGGTCAGCGTCACCATCAGCGGCACGTTGACGCCGAAGGCCTCGACCATCTTGGGGTTCTCGGTGCCGGCGCGCAGGTAGGCGCCGAGTTTGGTCTTCTCGATCACGTACCAGGTGGCAAAGCACACTACCAGCGACGCCACCACGACCCAGGCGCGGTAGTTCGGCAGGATCATGAAGCCCAGGTCAGTCGCGCCCTGCAGCGCGTCCGGAGTCTGGTAAGGCAGGCCCGAGACGCCGTAGACCGAGCGGAAGATCCCCTCGATCACCAGCGTGATGCCCAGCGTCAGCAGCAGGCCGTAGATATGATCGAGCTTGTAGATCCAGCGCAGCATGGTCTTCTCGATCACCACGCCCAGCACGGCAACGACCAGCGGCGACAGCAGCAGCATGAGCCAGTAGTTCAGCCCGGCGTACTCCATGCCCATCCAGGCCAGCACCGCGCCCAGCATGAAGAGCGCGCCGTGCGCGAAGTTGATGACGTTGAGCAGGCCGAAGATCACCGCCAGGCCCAGGCTCAGCATCGCATAGAAGGCGCCGTTGACCAGGCCCAGCAAGAGCTGGGAAAGCATGGCCGGCAGGGGGATTCCGAAGATGTCCATGAGCGTCAATTGCGGATGATGTCTCCCCTCTCCCGCGAGCGGGACAGGGGTTGGGGGAAAGGGCCGGCGCGCAAGAGGCTGCCGGCTTTAAAACCCGCGCATGCGGGTCTCAGGTCCGCTGCCAGAAGTCCGGTTGTGCCGCGCTCCTGCCAACACCTGCCCTCTCCCCCTGCCCCTCTCCCGCAAGCGGGAGAGGGGAGCAAACCGTCGCAGTGCCGACGGCTCTTACTTCTTCAACATGGCGCACTTCGACTCGGCCACCGTGGTGAAGGCCTGCTCGCCGGGGATGGTCGCGACCACCTTCAGGTAATCCCACGGCTTCTTCGACTCGGCCGCGGTCTTTACCTGCATCAGGTACATGTCGTGGATGCCACGGCCGTCCTGGCGGATATAGCCCTTGGTGTAGAAGTCGTTGATCTTCATCTTCTTCAGCTCGGCCATGACCTTGTCCGGATCGTCGGTCTTGGCGGCTTCGACGGCCTTCAGGTAGGTGCTGGCGGCCGAGTAGTCCGCGGCCTGCAGGCTGCTCGGCATCTTCTTCATCTTGCCGAAGAAGCGGTTGGCGAACTTGCGGGTGTCGTCGTTCATGTCCCAGTACCAGCTGTCGGTCATCAGCAGGCCTTCGGTGTTCTTCAGCCCCAGGCTGTGCACATCGTTGATGAACATCAGCAGGCCGGCGATCTTCATCGACTTGGTGATGCCGAATTCCTTGGCCGCCTTGATCGAATTGATGGTGTCGCCGCCGGCGTTGGCCAGGCCCAGGATCTGCGCCTTGGACGCTTGCGCCTGCAGCAGGAACGACGAAAAGTCAGACGCCGACAGCGGATGGCGCACCTGCCCCGCCACCGTGCCGCCGTTGGCCTTGACCACCGCTGCGGTGTCGCTTTCGAGCGAGTGGCCGAAGGCGTAGTCGGCGGTCAGGAAGAACCACGACTTGCCGCCCTGCTTCACCACCGCGCTGCCGGTGCCCTTGGCCAGCGCCACCGTGTCATAGGCGTAGTGCACCGTGTAAGGCGAGCACTCTTCGTTGGTCAGGCGCGCGGTGCCGGCGCCGATGTTGATATAGACGCGCTTCTTCTCCGAAGCCACCTTGTTCATCGCCAGCGCGGTGCCGGAGTTGGTGCCGCCCAGCAGCATGTCCAGGCCCTGCTGGTCCATCCATTCGCGCGCCTTCGAGGCGGCGATGTCAGCCTTGTTCTGGTGGTCCGCCGAGACGATCTCGATGGGCTTGCCCAGCACCTTGCCGCCGCGATCCTCGATCGCCATCTTGATGGCCTCGAGGCCGCCGGGGCCGTCGATATCGGCATACAGGCCCGACATGTCGGTGATATAGCCGATCTTGACGGTGTCGCCCGATACCTGTGCGGCAGCGCCGAACGACACCGCACCCATGGCAATGGCCGCCATCGCGGCCGCGAGCCGAGTCTTTTTCATTTCCCTGTCTCCTGATTTGCGGCGGCGTGCGCGCCACCCGTTCCTGCCAACAAGCAACCATCGACCCGCATTGCGCGGATCAGACCCCGAGCAATTCATGCAACACCGGCATCTTGGCCTGCAGCTCGCTGGCCGCGAAGCGTTCGACGATGGTGCCGTGCTCCATCACGTAGAAGCGGTCCGCCAGCGGCGCGGCGAAGCGGAAGTTCTGCTCCACCATCACCACCGTGTACCCCTTCTGCTTGAGCATCCGGATCATGCGCGCGAGCGCCTGCACGATCACCGGTGCCAACCCTTCCGAGATCTCGTCGAGCAGCAGCAGGTTGGCGCCGGTGCGCAGGATGCGCCCGACCGCCAGCATCTGCTGCTCGCCGCCCGACAGGCGCGTGCCCTGGCTCTGGCGGCGCTCCTTCAGGTTCGGAAACATCTCGTAGATGTCGGCCTCGCTCATGCCCGAATCCTTGCCCTTCAGCTGCGGCGGCAGCATCAGGTTCTCTTCGCATGAGAGGCTGGAAAAGATGGCGCGCTCTTCCGGGCAATAGCCGATGCCGTAGTGCGCGATCTTGTGCGTGGGCAGGCCGATGGTCTCGTGGCCGTCAACCTTGATCGAACCCTTGCGCGCGCCGGTCAGGCCCATGATCGCGCGCAGCGTGGTGGTGCGCCCGGCGCCGTTGCGGCCCAGCAGCGTGACAACTTCGCCGCGGTTCACGGTCAGGTCGACGCCGTGCAGGATGTGCGATTCGCCGTACCAGGCGTGCAGGCCCTTGATGTCCAGGGCGGGAGTATTGGCTGTGCTCATGTGTCGTCATCCCGGCGCTTAGTGCGCGCCCTGCAGTTCCGCGTCGGCGGTGCCCATGTAGGCTTCCATCACGCGCGGGTCCTTCGACACTTCCGCATACGGGCCTTCGGCCAGCACCGCGCCACGCTGCAGCACCGTGATCTTGTCGGCGATCGACGAGACCACGCTCATGTTGTGCTCCACCATCAGGATGGTGCGCCCCGCCGAGACCTGCTTGATCAGCTGCGTGACGCGGTCCACGTCCTCGTGGCCCATGCCCTGCGTGGGTTCGTCGAGCAGCATCAGCTCGGGCTCCATCGCCAGCGTGGTGGCGATTTCCAGCGCGCGCTTGCGCCCGTACGGCAGGTTCACCGTGAGCGTGTGCGCGAACTCGGTCAGGCCGACCTGCTCGAGCAGTTCCATGGCGCGGTCGTTGAGCACATCGAGCGAGCGCTCGCTGCGCCAGAACTGGTACGCGGTACCCAGTTGCCGCTGCAGCCCGATGCGCACGTTCTCCATCACCGTCAGGTGCGGGAACACCGCCGAGATCTGGAACGAGCGGATCACGCCGCGCCGCGCGATCTGCGCCGGCTTTTCCCGCGTGATGTCGATGCCGTTGAAATGGATGGTGCCGGTGGTCGGCTCCAGGAACTTGGTGAGCAGGTTGAAGCAAGTGGTCTTGCCCGCGCCGTTGGGGCCGATCAAAGCATGGATCGAGCCGCGGCGCACCCGCAGGTTGACGTCGCTCACCGCCGTGAACCCCTTGAACTCCTTGGTGAGGTTCCGCGTTTCCAGGATGGTTTCCTGCTGGTTCATGTCTCCTGCCCGCCCTCTTGCTGAACTGCCGGGGTGATGCCCGGCACTGACAATGGTCCGAACCGGCCTTGTAGGCCCTTACTGCCGCTTGTTCCGTCAGGCTCGCCGTGGTTGCCGGCCACGCCTGCGATTTTTATCTGTGCGGGGCGGCTCCCGCGGGGGTCACTACGGCGGCATGGTATGTGCGGCCGAAGCACCCTGTGAGGCGTCTATTGTGTGCGCCTGTTGCATCGCAAAACATCGGGGTTTGCACTATGAAACATGAACCAAGTGTCAGTTTTTTTGCGACCGCACAAGCGTCGCAAAGGCCACACGATCACCGCCCCGCCGGTGGTCATGTGGCGTGGCGCTTCAAGCGCTTGTGGCCGCTGTCACCGGCACGGGTCTGGCTTCGGCCGGCGCCTGCTCCGGCGCCTCTTCGGGATTGGCCACTTCGGTCGCCAGGGCGTGCTGCCTGCGGTCTTCGCGGATCATGTCGCTGGCGCGCTCGGCGATCATGATGGTCGGCGAGTTGGTATTGCCCGACGTGATCAGCGGCATCACCGAGGCATCGACCACCCGCAACCCCTGCACCCCCAGCACGCGTAGCCGATGGTCGACCACCGCCATGGGATCGTCGGCGCGGCCCATCTTGCAGGTGCCGACCGGATGGAAGATCGTGGTGCCGATATTGCCGGCGGCCTCGGCCAGTTCCTCGTCGCTCTGGAAGGCCGGCCCCGGCAGCCATTCCTCGGGCCGGTACGGCGCCAGCGCCGGCGATGCGACGATGCGGCGCGTAAGCCGGATCGAATCGGCGGCAACCTTGCGGTCCTCGTCGGTCGACAGGTAGTTGGGCGCGATCACCGGCGCCTGGCGGAAATCCGCGCTGCCGGCATGCACGCTGCCGCGCGAGGTCGGGCGCAGGTTGCAGGCGCTGGCGGTAAAGGCGTTGAAGGCATGGAGCGGATCGCCGAACTTGTCCAGCGACAGCGGCTGCACGTGGTACTCGATGTTCGGCCGCGCCTGCGACGGATCCGAGCGCGCGAACGCGCCCAGCTGCGATGGCGCCATGCTCATCGGCCCGCTCTGGTTGAAGGCATACTGCACGCCGATGCAGAACTTGCCCCACAGGCTGGCCGCGCGCGTGTTCAGCGTGCGCACGCCGTTGACCTTGACCACGCTGCGCAGCTGCAGGTGGTCCTGCAGGTTTTCGCCCACGCCAGGCAGCGCGTGGCGCACCGGAATGCCCAGCGCCTGCAGCCGTTCGGCCTGCCCGATGCCGGACAGCTCGAGCAATTGCGGCGTGTTGACCGCGCCGGCGGCCAGGATCACCTCGAGCGTGGCGCCGGCCGTATGCGCGCGGCCGCCGCCAAGATAGTTGACGCCGGTGCAGCGGCGCCCGTCGAAGCTCAGCCCGCTCACTTGCGCGCCGGTGACGATGGTCAGGTTGGGCCGCTCCGAGGCACGCCGCAGGAATGCCTTGGCGGTATTCCAGCGGATGCCGCGGCGCTGGTTCACTTCGAAGTAGCCGACGCCGAAATTGTCGCCGCGGTTGAAGTCGTCGGTGCGCGGAATGCCCGCCTGCTCGGCGGCGTCGGCAAAGCGCTCGAGGATGTCCCAGCGCAGCCGCTGCCCTTCCACCCGCCATTCACCGCCGGCGCCGTGGAATTCGCTCGGGCCGCGGTGATGGTCTTCGCTGCGCTTGAATAGCGGCAGCACGTTGTCCCAGCGCCAGCCGTCATCGCCGGTCAGCCGCGCCCATTCGTCATAGTCCTCGCGCTGGCCGCGCATATAGATCATGCCGTTGATCGACGAGCAGCCGCCCAGCACGCGCCCGCGCGGATAGCCCAGCGAGCGCCCGTTCAGCCCCGCTTCGGCTTCGGTGCGATAGAGCCAGTCGGTGCGCGGGTTGCCGATACAGTAGAGGTAGCCCACCGGGATGTGGATCCAGTGGTAATCGTCCTTGCCGCCGGCTTCCAGCAGCAGCACGTTGACGTCCGGGTCCTGCGTCAGCCGGTTCGCCAGGACACAGCCGGCCGAACCGGCCCCCACGATGATGTAGTCGAATGTCTCCATGGCGCCCTGTTGTAGTAATGGTCGGGGTTTATTTCGCCACCGGCATGGTGAACTCGGCGCCCTTGGCGATCGAGTCCGGCCAGCGCTGCATCACGCTCTTGTAGCGCGTGTAGAAGCGCACGCCCTCTTCGCCATAGGCATGGTGGTCGCCGAACAGCGAGCGCTTCCAGCCGCCGAACGAATGCCATGCCATCGGCACCGGGATCGGCACGTTGATGCCGACCATGCCCACCTGGATCTGCCGCGCAAACGCGCGCGCGATGCCGCCGTCGCTGGTGTAGCACGACACGCCGTTGCCGTACTCGTGCGCGTTGATCAGCGCCACCGCCCCGGCAAAGTCGTGCACGCGCACCACCGAGAGCACCGGGCCGAAGATCTCTTCCTTGTAGATCGTCATCTCCGGCGTCACATGGTCGAACAGCGTGCCGCCGACATAGAAGCCGTTCTCGTGGCCATCGACCTGGTGGCCGCGGCCATCGGCCACCAGCGTCGCGCCCTCGGCCACGCCCTTGGCGATATAGCCTTCGACCTTGGCCTTGTGCGCGCCGGTCACCAGCGGGCCCATCTCGGCATCGGCCTCCATGCCGTTGCGGATCTTCAGCGCGCGGGCGCGTTCGGCCAGGCGCGGCACCAGCTTGTCGGCCACGTCGCCGACCGCCACGGCCACCGAGATCGCCATGCAGCGCTCGCCGGCCGAACCGTAGGCCGCGCCGATCAGCGCGTCGACGGCCTGGTCCAGGTCCGCATCGGGCATCACCACCAGGTGGTTCTTGGCGCCGCCCAGCGCCTGCACGCGCTTGCCGTGCTTCGTCCCTTCGGTATAGATGTATTCGGCAATCGGGGTCGAGCCGACGAACGACAGCGCCTGCACGTCCGGATGCGCGAGCAGCGCGTCGACCGCTTCCTTGTCGCCCTGCACCACGTTGAACACGCCGTCGGGCAGGCCGGCCTGGCGCAGCAGATCGGCGATCAGCAGGCTCGGCGACGGATCGCGCTCGGACGGCTTGAGCACGAAGGTATTGCCGCACGCCAGCGCCACCGGGAACATCCACATCGGCACCATCACCGGAAAGTTGAACGGCGTGATGCCGGCCACCACGCCCAGCGGCTGGCGCAGGTTCCAGTTGTCGATGCCGCCGCCGATGTTGTCGGTGAAATCGGTCTTGAGCAAGTTGGGGATGCCGCAGGCGAACTCCACCACCTCGATGCCGCGCGTGACTTCGCCCTTGGCATCCGAGAACACCTTGCCGTGTTCGCGCGTGATCAGCGCGGCGAGGTCGTCGTGGTGCTGGTCCAGCAGTTCCTTGAACTTGAACAGGATGCGCGCGCGGCGCAGTGGCGGGGTGTCGGCCCAGGCCGGGAACGCGGCTTGGGCGGCGGCGACGGCATCGGCGACATCCTGCGCGGTGCCCAGCGCGACGCGTGCGGCGACTTCGCCGGTGGCGGGGTTGAATACGTCGGCCAGGCGCTGCGAGGCGCCGCGTGTCTGCCGGCCCGCGATGCTATGGCCGATGGTGGCCTGCACTGCGCTGGCCTCTGCAAGGATGTCTTCCACTTCCGCTCCTGAATGCTGGATCCCTGGGGCGAATCTGCCGCCAAGGTCAGTCCCGTCGATCTTTGCGTCTGGTGAAGACGCTGCCACGCTGCGCCGCGCACCGGCCACAGCACGCCGTGGCACGTATGGCGTGCGGCACAAGACTTCGGGCCATGGTTGAGCGCAAGCTTGGTGCAGTTGCGCGGCCCCGTCCAATGATTTATCGTCAATCGCAATATAAGCCGCGCAAAATATTGCGCCGCACCACACCTCACCGTTCCGCCGCTCCCTTGGACCTCCACCACCTGCGCGCCTTTGTTGCCGTCGCGCGCGAAGGCAACCTGACCCGCGCCGCGCAGCGCCTGCACCTGACCCAGCCCGCGGTCAGCCTGCAGCTGAAGGCGCTGCAGGCGGCCTGGCGCATCCGGCTGTTCGAGCGCACCGCGGCAGGCCTGACGCTGACCGCCGATGGCGCCGCGCTGCTGCCGCTGGCCGAACGCATCCTCGATGGTGTGGGCGACCTGCAGCACACCGTTAACGCCATGCATCACACCGTGCGCGGGCGGCTGGCGATCGGCACCATTCTCGATCCGGAATTCACGCGGCTGGGCCCGATGCTGCGCACGCTGGTCGAGCGCCATCCGCAGATCGGCACGGAGCTGCGCCACGGCATGTCGGGCTGGGTGCTGCAGCAGGTACGCAGCGGCGCGCTCGATGTGGGCTTCTACCTGGGGCAGCCGTCCGAGGCCGGCTTCCATGCGCTGACGCTGACACCGTTCTCGTATTACGTGGTCGCGCCCAAGGGCTGGAAGGAGCGCACCGCGCTGCGCTCGTGGGCGCAGCTGGCGACGCTGCCATGGATCTGGACGCCGCCCGAATCGGCGCACAACCGGCTGCTGTCGGCGCACTTCGCGCAAGCGGGCGTGGATCCGGCCACCGTGCCCAAGGTGGCGCATGTCGACCAGGAAGCGTCGATGCGCGACCTGGTACGCTCTGGCGTGGGGTTGTCGCTGGTGCGCGACGCGATTGCGCTGCGCGAGTCGCATGCGCACGGCCTGGTGATCGTCGAAGGGGTCTCGGTGCAGACCGAGCTGACTTTGGTCTGCCTGGCCACGCGCCGCGACGACCCGGTCGTCGCCGCGGCGTTCGGTGTCGCCGAGTCCGTGTTCCGTACCTAGCGCTGCGGGCTGCCCAGCCGGCGCTGCAGCCAGCCGGTCAGCGCCGCGAACACTTCGCCGCGCAGCGGCTGCGCTTCATTGAAGATCTCGTGGTAGCCGTGGTCGAACCAGACCTGTTCGCGCAGGTCGGGCGGCGCATTGTCGAAGAAGGTGCGGCTGCCGGCGGGGTCCACGATGCGGTCGGCGCCGCCGACCAGCATCAGCGTGGGCGCCTCCAGCAGCGCCGCATCGGCCTGCGCCTGCGCCATGCCGCGGATAAATCCTTCGAGCACGCCGGCGGTGATGGTGGTCTGCACCAGCGGATCGGCGCGATAGGCGGCGACCACTGCCGGGTCATGCGACAAGTGCCGCGCATCGATCGGATTGGGCACTCGCAGCCGCGGCGCCAGCGTCAGCAGCACGCGGTGCAGCGCCAGCGCCGGCCGGGACAGGCGCAGCGCCAGCGCCGGCGACGACAGCACCAGCGCGCGCACCGGCCGCACCCGCGCGGTGGCAAAGCGCGCCGCGATCAGCCCGCCCATGCTGTGGCCGAGCAGGATCGGCAACTCGTGCCAGCCCGGCACCGCGGCATCATAGATCTCGGCAAGGTCGTTCAGGTAGGCGTCCGGGTGGTCGGCGACCATGCGCGCGCCGCCGCTGGCGCCGTGGCCGCGCAGGTCGAAGGCGCGCACGCGCAGCCCCAGTCCGCACAGCAGATCGGCGACATGCTGGTAGCGCCCGGCGTGTTCGGCAAGCCCGTGCACCAGCAGCACCGAGCCGAGCGGTTCGGCAAAGCGTGCCGGGTCGGGTTGCCAGGTACGGAGCAAGAGTTCGGTGCCGTCGCGCATGCGCTGGCGGCTTTGCACCGGCGCATGGGTCCCCGCCGGGCTCGCGGCGGGGGTGCTGGCAACGCCGGCCAGGGCCGGGTCGTCCGTCATCGGCTGTTCCATTTGCAAGGTCTCCTGCCGGCGCGCGGGCCAGGCGCGGCGCCGGCTATCGTTGTTGTTATGGAGTCCGCTGTGCCGGCGTGCGCCGGCCCTGCCATGGCTACAACCGGGGCCTAAACCCTCGCCTGGCCATCGCCTAGCCGTGGCAGGCCGACGCCTCCGGCTGCGCCATGTCGGCCAGGATCGGGCAGTCCGGCCGGTCGTCGCCACTGCAGTGCTGCGCCAGTTCGCGCAGCGTGTCGCGCATCGCCGCCAGTTCGGCGATGCGCTGCTCCAGGTCGGCCACGTGCCGCAGCGTCAGCGCCTTGACGTCGGCGCTGGCGCGGTCGCGGTCGTGCCACAGCGACAGCAGGTTGCGGATCTCGTCGAGCGAAAATCCCAGATTACGGGCACGCCGCACGAAGCGCAAGGTATGCACCGCGCGTTCGTCATAGCGGCGGTAGCCGCCTTCGGTGCGCGGCGGCGTCGCCACCAGCCCGATCGATTCATAGTGGCGGATCATCTTGGCCGATACGCCCGAGGCCTGTGCTGCTTCGCCGATATTCATCACTCGCCTCCTTGCGCCGCGGTGGAAGCGGCCGACGCGGTGCCGGCCTGGGCGCGCCAGCGGCGCAGCAGCAGCGCATTGCCGACCACGCTGACGCTGGAGAACGCCATCGCCGCGCCCGCCACCACGGGATTGAGCATGCCGGCCGCGGCCAGCGGAATCCCCACCACGTTATAGAAAAATGCCCAGAACAGGTTCTGGCGGATCTTGCGCACGGTGCGGTGCGAGACCGTCAGCGCATCGGCCACCAGCGCCGGGTCGCCGCGCATCAGCGTGATGCCGGCGGCGTGCATGGCGACGTCGGTGCCGGTCGACATGGCAATGCCCACGTCGGCCGCGGCCAGCGCCGGCGCATCGTTGATGCCGTCGCCCACCATCGCCACCACCGCGCCGTCGCGGCCCAGCGCCTGCACGCGCGCGGCCTTGTCTTCGGGCAGCACTTCGGCCTGCACGTCATCCAGCCCCAGCGCCTGCGCCACGCGCGCCGCGGCGCCGGCGTTGTCGCCGGTCAGCATCACGGTGCGCACGCCGGCGGCGCGCAGCCTGGCGATCGCCGCCGACGCGCCCGGCTTGATGGCATCGCCGAACGCGACCAGCCCGGCCACGCGCGGCGGCGTGGTCTGCACCAGCCATGACACGGTGCGGCCTTCCGCCTGCAGTTGCTGCGCCACCGCGACCAACGCGCCGGCCGGCGCGCCCAGCGACTCGCGCAGGCGCTCGCTGCCCAGTTGCAGCGCCTTGTCGTCGACCACGCCGGCAATGCCGCGGCCCGGCAGGGCCTGCACGCCGCTGGCCTGCGGCACGGCGATGCCGCGCGCCTGCGCCGCGGCCAGCACGGCCCTCGCCAGCGGATGCTCGCTGCCGGCCTGCAGCGCGGCCAGCTGCGCCAGCAACGCGCTGCCATCGGCGTCGGCAGGATCGGCCGCGTGCAGCGCCACCACTTCGGGCTTGCCCACGGTCAGCGTGCCGGTCTTGTCGAACGCCACCACCCCGACCCGATGCGCCACTTCCAGCGCCTCGGCGTCCTTGATCAGGATGCCGGCGCGCGCGCCGGCGCCGGTGCCGGCCATGATCGCGGTGGGCGTGGCCAGCCCCAGCGCGCACGGGCAGGCGATCACCAGCACCGCCACGGCATTGAGCAGCGCCGCCTCCCAGTCGCCGGCAAAGAGGCCCCAGCCCAGCACCGTCGCCAGCGCGATGACCAGCACCACCGGCACGAACACCGCGCTGACGCGGTCGACCAGGCGCTGGATCGGCGCCTTGGCCGCCTGCGCGTGCTCGACCATGCGGATGATGCGTGCGAGCACGGTCTCGGCGCCCACCGCCACGGTGCGCGCCACCAGCAGGCCTTCGAAATTGATGGCGCCGCCGGTGATGCGGTCGCCGGGCTGCTTGGGCACGGGCAGGCTTTCGCCGGTCAGCATCGATTCATCGGCATGGCTGGTGCCTTCGACCACCTCCGCGTCCACCGGAATGCGCTCGCCGGGGCGCACCACGATTTCATCGCCGACGGTCACGGCGGACAGCGGCACGCTCTGCTCGACGCCGCCGCGCCGCACCCGCGCGGTATCGGGACGCAACGCCGCCAGCGCGCGGATGGCATCGGCGGTCTGGCGCTTGGCGCGCGTCTCCAGCCATTTGCCCAGGCGCACCAGCGTGATCACCACCGCCGCGCTCTCGAAATACAGGTGCGGCATGGCATCGGCCGGCGTGCCCCACATCAGCCACAGCGACAGCCCGTAGGCGGCCGTGGTGCCGAGCGCCACCAGCAGGTCCATATTGCCCGCGCCGGCGCGCACCGCCTTCCAGCCGGCCTTGTAGAAGCGCCAGCCGAACACGAATTGCACCGGCGTGGCCAGCAGCCACTGCACCCACGCCGGCAGCATCCAGTGCACGCCGAACCATTCCAGCACCATCGGCGCCACCAGCGGCAGCGACAGCGCCGCCGAGATCGCCACCGGCCACGGGCCGTCCCAGAAGGCCGGGCGCGTGGCCTGCCCCGGCTGGCCAGGCTGGGCCGCGGCGCCTGCCGCAGCCGCTGCATCCGCCGCCGGCGTCGCGCCATAGCCGGCGCGCACGACCGCGCCCGCCAGCGCCGCGGCATCGGTGGCGCCGCGCAGCAGCGTCACGCTGGCGCGCTCGGTGGCCAGGTTGACGGTGGCTTCGACCACGCCGGGCACGGCGCGCAGCGCCTTTTCGACCCGCGCCACGCAGGAGGCGCAGGTCATGTCGGCGATATCCAGTTCGAGGGTGTCGTGGGGCACGCTGTAGCCGGCGTCGGCCACGGCGCGCGCGGCGGCGGGCAGCACCGCGGCGGACGCCGCGCGCAGCGTGGCGGCCTCGGTGGCCAGGTTGACGGCCACGTCGCGCACGCCCGGCACCTTGGCCAGGGCTTTTTCGACGCGTCCCACGCAGGAGGCGCAGGTCATGCCTTCGACCGGCAGCCGCCACTCGGGCATCGCATCGGCGAGCGGGTTACGATCGGTGCGGACCGGTTGGGAAGCGAGCACAGCGCTGGAATCTGGCATGGTTCTGAGTCATCCACAGTGTCGATGTCAGCATCATGGACCTTACCATCATTGGAAGGTCAAGGCCCGCGACAGATGCCACCAAGATCACGTCGACACCAGAAATTTCTCCTTGCGCTTCCCATCGTGGCAAGGTTCACACTGAAACTGTCGCGGCCCGATGCCGCGTTTCCATCCCGTTCAGGAGCGTTCCAGCATGATCCAGTTCCAGGTAGAAGGCATGACGTGCAACCACTGCGTCGGCGCCATCACGCGTGCCGTGCTCGCCGTCGACCCCGCCGCGCGCGTCAGCGCGGATGTGCCGGCCCAGTCCGTGCGCGTCGACAGCGGCGCCGACACGCAGGCGTTGCGCGAGGCCATCGAGGAAGCCGGCTATCCGGTCAGGTCGGTGGCCTGAGCCATCGCCTCCCAAGCAAAAAGGGCGCCCCCGGGCGCCCTTTTGTTCAGCCTTCCGTGTGCCGCGCTCAGAAGCGGTAGCCCACGTTCAGGTACGTCACCACCGGATCGATCTTGATCTTGGTGTGCGACTGGATCGTCACCGGACCCGCCTGGGTGGTGAACGATGCCCGGGTTGAAATCGGCACGTAGGACACCGACAGCCCGACGAACCAGTTGTCGTTGATGGCGTAGCTGGCACCGATATTGAACACCGGGTTCCACGACGGCTTGGCGCTGGCAGTCATGCGCGCGCCCGGCGCGAACTCGCGATTGACGAAGTTCTGGTTGGTGATGGTCTCGTCGGTGAACCAGGTGTAGTTCACGCCGATGCCGACATAGGGACGAAACTTGGTCTTGGCATCGAAGAAGTGGTACTTGACCACCAGCGCCGGACTCCACTGCTTGACCGAGCCGAGCTTGCCGTACTGGGCGTAGTTGCCGGTGCCCTTGACGTCATGCTTGGGCGGAATGCCCGCAACGATCTCGCCGGAAATGTTGTCGGTAAAGAAGTGGGTGAAGGCCAGGCCGAGCGTGTCGGCGGACTCGATTTCCGCGCCGGTATTCGGCCGGGTCATGCCAACCGGGCGGCCGCCAATGCTGTCGACGGTCAGCGGATCGGCGGAGCTGTTCGGCATCACGCGGAACCAGCCCATGCTGACGATATTGCTGCCCGCGGACTGCGCGTGTGCGGCTCCGGTCAGCGCCATCACGGCGCCCGCGGCCAGCATCTTCTTATAGGTCGATTTCATAATCCTCTTACTCCTCTTTCGGTAACTGCCGCGTGCATTATCCGGCGAGCCCGTGCGGGGTTGTTTCATCAATGACACGGATTCGTAGAGGCCGCCCCCTAAAGGGAGGGTTAACCATGAAAAAAAGGGGCGGACGCGGCTCCCCACGGCGCCGTCCGCGGCATCCACGCAACGGTTTATGCCGGGCACCGTAAAAAACCCTCACGTGGAAACGGTTTTATAGGCCGGGCGCGCAACAGCGGTCGCGACCGAGAGGCGCTGATCATGCGCGGCTGGCAAGCACGCACGCGGCCAGGTCCCACAGCGCATAGCCCACGCTCTTGAACACCAGCGGGCTGCCGGTGCGCGCGCGGATCGCGTCGGCCTGCAGGATCGCGCTCTCGAACGGCTGCACCTGGGCCCAGTCGATGCCGGCCTGCAGCAGGTCGCCGGCCTCCTCCTCGATGCCGAACAGGGTATCGGCCAGCAGGCGGCCGTGGTCGGCGGCGGCATGGCACAGCGCCGGCGGCAGCTCGCACATGTCGGGCCGGAACGCGCCGACCGCGGCAATGAAGTGATGGTCGCGCCAGAGGCCGCTGTCCAGGTCCGGCAGCACCGGGCTGCGGCTCGACGTCACCGTGACCACCATCGACACGCGCGGCAATACCGCCGCGACCGACTCGGCCACCTGCGCTTCCACCCCCAGCGTGCGCGCATGCGCAGCCAGCGCCTCGGCCTTGTCGGGCGTGCGCGAATGCAGCCACAGCCGGCGCACGCCCAGCCCGGCGACGAAGGCCTCCAGGTGCGTCAGCGCCTGCACCCCTGCGCCGACGATCAGCAGCTCACCGTCAGGGCGCGCGGCAAAGCGCTGCGCCGCCAGCAGCGACACCGCCGCGGTGCGTCGCCCCGTCACGGTGGGACCGTCGAGCATGGCGATGCGCGCACCGGTATGCGCGTCGGCCACCACCACTTCGCCGAGGATGCTGGGCAGGCCGCGCGGCGGGTTGCCGGGATGCACGGTGATGTTCTTGGTCATCACCAGTTCGCGGTTGCGCGCGGGCATCACTAGCAGCGTGCCCGCGCCCAGCTGCGCATCGCCGACCGGCAGCGCGATGCGCGGCGGCGCCATGGCGGTGCCGTCGCGCAGCTCGGCCAGCATGTCGGCGATGGCTTGCGCCAGTTCGGGATACGGCAGGCGCGCCGCGGTGGCGGCGGCATCGAGGGCAACGAGGGACATGCGCGGGCTCCTGCGGGATATGACGAAGCGCCATTATTGCCCACGGCCAGCGGCGCTGGCCGTGGCGCGGTCCGAACTCTTCGATACGGTCCTCAGCGCCGGGCCGGAGGTACGGGCGCGCGCACCGAAGCGCCGCGCACTTCGATGCCGATGCGGTCCACCACTTTGCCGGCGGCATCGAGCAGCTCCACCTGGTGCCGGCCCGGCCACGGCAGCCACGCCACCTCGCCGCCACGCCCGAGCGGCTTGCCGTCCATGCGCCAGCTGACCGCGCGCGCCGACTGGCCGGCCACGCCCTGCGCGTGGAACCACACCCGCTGCGCGGCCGGCGGCATGTCGGGATCGAGCGCAAACACGGTGCCATCGGCCGGCGTGGCGATCATGGGCGCCCCTGGGCGCGTGGCGGGCGCCGCCACGCTGACGTGCCGGACCGCGGTGCCCGCCAGGAACACTTCATCCCGCGCGGGCTCAAGCCCGTCGTCGAAGCGCAGCGCCACGCGCTCCACGCCGGCGGGCATGGCCGGCGCCTGGCTGGGACGCGCGCGGTGCAGGACTTCCATCACGTCGTGCCACACCGGGGCCGCGCCCGACACGCCGGACACGTCGCGCATGCTGGCGCCGCTGGCGTTGCCGACCCACACGCCCACGGTGTAGTGCTGCGACCAGCCGATGCACCAGTTGTCGCGCATATCCTTGCTGGTGCCGGTCTTCACCGCGGTCCAGAAGCGCGTGGTAAGCGGGCTGTCGAGGCCGAAGGTGCGGGCGCGGGCGTGGCGGTCGGACAAGATGTCGGCGATCACGTAGCTGGCGCCGGGCAGCATCACGGCCTTTGCCGGCACGGCCGGCGCCCCTTGCCGCAACCGGGGCGGCGTGTAGCTGCCGCCATTGGCGAGCGCGCGGTAGGCATTGGTCAGCGCCAGCAGCGACACATCCGCGCTGCCCAGCGCCAGGCTGTAGCCGTAGTAGTCGCCCGCCTCGGTCAGCGGCAGCCCCAGCGCCACCAGGCGCTTGTGGAAGCGGTGCGGGGTCACCATCACCAGCGTGCGCACCGCCGGCACGTTCAGCGATGCGGCCAGCGACGCGCGCAGGCTGACCCAGCCGGCATAGCGGTGGTCGTAGTTCTGCGGCACATAGAGCCCGCCGCCGACTGGCAGGTTCACCGGGCGGTCATCGAGCAGCGAGGCCGCGGTCAACCGCTTCTCTTCGAGCGCCTGCTCGTACAGGAACGGCTTGAGTGTCGATCCCGCCTGCCGCAGCGCCGCCGCGTGGTCGACCTGCGCGGCACCGGACAGCGCGCCGGAAGAGCCCACGTAGGCCAGCACGTCGCCGCTGGCGTTGTCGATCACCACCACCGCGCCGTCCTCGACATTGCGGCCGGCCAGTTCGCGCAGGTGGCGGTCCAGGCTGGCCACGGCAGCGCGTTGCAGGCGGGCGTCGAGCGTCGACGCGATGCGCGCCGGCATGGCGGCGCCGGCCGGCAGCTGCGCGCGCGTCTCGCTGACCAGGTATCGCGACAGGTGCGGCGCCAGCTGTCTGAACCCCGCCGACGGCGCGGCCGCCGCGGCGCGCTGCGCCACCGGGCCGGTGCGCAGCAGCACCAGTTGCGTAAAGCCTTCGAGGCCGTCGCACTCGCGCGGCAGCCGCATCTCGCGCAGGATGCCGCAGGCGCGGCTGGCCACCTGTGCGGCGCGCGCATTGGGCGCGCGCACCAGCGCCACCGCCAGCGCCGCTTCGCGCGCATCGAGGCCCTCGGGGAATTTGCCGAACAGCACCTGCGACATCGCCGACAGGCCCACCAGTTCGCCGCGAAACGGCACCAGGTTCAGGTAGGCCTCCAGGATCTGGTCCTTGCTCCAGCTCCGCTCCAGCACCGCGGCACCGGCGGCCTGCCCCAGCTTCTGCGTCAGGCTGCGCCCCTGCCCCGGCGAGCCCGGGCGGCGCAGGTCTTCATCAAGCAGACCGGCCAGCTGCATCGTCAGCGTGGAAGCCCCGCGCGTGCGCGTGTTCCACAGGTTGGCCCAGGCCGCCGCGGCCACGCCCTGCCAGTCGACACCGCTATGCGCATAGAAGCGCCGGTCCTCCGACAGCACGATGGCCGTGCGCAGCGCGGGCGAGGTCTCGGCCAGCGCCACCCAGTCGCCGCGGCGCGCGCGGAAGTCGTCGCGCACGCGGCCGACCGGCTCGCCGTCGCGGTCCAGCACCACCACGTCGGCGCTGCGCCAGTCGGCGCGCACCTGCGCGAAGGTGGGCAAGGCCGCAGCCGGCGCTGACCAGGCCAGCGCTGCCGCCATCGCAACCAGGGCCAGGCGCAGAATCATGGCTGCGTGCGTCCCGATACCAGCCCGGCCACCAGCAGCACCTGCGCCGCGGCGTAGGTCCACCAGATGCCCAGCTGGAACGATTCGAACGGCACCAGGAAACGCGCGATGCCGATCATCAGGTCCGACGCGGCAAAGCACAGCGCGCCCAGCGCCGCCAGCGGCGTGGGCAGGCGCGCCACCAGCGCGCTGCACACCATGGCGGCGAGCACGCCCACGTACAGCGTCACCGGCACGGCCAGCGTGCCGAGGTTGGGCCAGAAGCGGCCCAGCATGGTGCCCGCCACGCCGAGCATGGCGCCGCAGGCGATCAGCCGGTGCGGGCGGGTGTCGCCCGCCAGCGGCACCAGCAGGCGCAGGTAGGCCAGGTGCGCCAGCAGGAAGGCGCCGAGCCCGCCGACGAATGAAAACGACAGCGTCGGCAGCGCCAGCAGGAAATCTCCCACCGCCGAGCACAGCAGCGCCGTCACCAGCCAGCGGCGCTCGCCGGGCACGCGATGGAACCACGCGGCGCGCGCCAGCAGCACCGCCATCGCCGTCTTCCATGCCGGCTGCATCGCGATATGCCCGGTCAGCGGCGCGCCGTCGGGAAGGTCCAGCGCCGCCTGCACCAGCAGCGCGCCGTAGATGAGGCCGGCCATCGCACCCGCGAGCCACCACTCGCGCACGCGCGCCGGCATCATCGCGGAAAGCCAGCTCATGGGCGCGCCCCGACCGCCAGCCGCGCATTGGGCGCCACGCCGAACACGTCGGGCGCGTACATCGCTTCGACCCGCGTGGGCGGCAGCGCGAAGTCACCGGCGTTGTTCAGCCGCACCGTGTATTCGACCGAGACCTTGCCCTTGGGCAGGTAGCCGAAGTACTCGCGGTAGGCCTGCGGCGTGCGCTCGACATAGGCTGGCCACGCCGCGCCCTGGCGCCGCTCGCCGCGCGTGGCGATGGCCGAGTCGCGGCCCAGGCCGCTGCCGAGGATGGTGGCGCCCGCGGGTACCGGATCGCTGACCACCACCCAGGTCATGTCGGCCTGCGCGTCGATCTCCAGCTTGACGCGATAGACGTCGCCGCGCGACCACTTGCCCGGCACCGCCTGCTCCTGCGGCGTCATGGTGCGCTGGATGCGGTAGCCCGCCGCCAGCGGCGCGGTCACCGGCACCGCCGCCATGGCACGCACCGTGGCCCAGGGCTGGCCCGCGCCGGCCTGTTCCAGCTGCAGCGTGCCGCCCTCGGCACCGATCGGCCACGGCAGGTCGACGCTGCCCTGCGCCACGCCGTCGCTGCGCTGCGCGCGCGCCCAATCGAAACTGCGGAAACTGCGCGCGGCGTCGGCGGCATGACTGATGCTGGCGCGCGTGGTGCCGGCCACCGGCGTCGTCTCGAACGCTTGCGCAAAGCGCGTCACCGCCAGCATGCCCCAGGCATTGGCGGTGGTGGTGCCCCAGGCGCCATGCACCTGGCGCCCCAGCAGCCCGGTGGCCAGTTGCGGCGCATCTTCCTTCCAGCCCGGCAGTTCCGATGCCAGCGTCAGCAGGCGCGCGGCATTGACGTCGCCGCCGGCCATCATCCACCACCAGTTGTCGTTGCGCTCGGTGGAGAACGCCAGGCGCGTGCCCTGCACGGTCAGGCGCGAGCGCAGCAGCTGCTGCGCCTCGGCCAGGCGCTGCTCGCGCTGCGGGATGTCCTGCACGCGCGTCAGCAGCAGGGTCCAGTCCAGCAGCGCGGAGGTCGGCCATTGCGCCGGCAGGATCTGGATCGATCCGAGCATGCGCGCCTGCGCGTGGCCGGTGCGCGACAGCGCCTCGAGCGCGGCCAGCTTGCGCACCTCCAGATACTGCGTGCCGCCCACCGGCGACCAGCTGTCACGGCGGATGCGGCCTTCGACAAAGTCGGCCAGGCCGCGCTCCATCTGTGCGCGTTGCGCCTCGGGAATGCGCAGCGCCTGCCCGGCCCGCGCGGCCTCGTCGGTCACCGCCAGCAGGTAGGCGGTCAGCACTTCGCTGCCTTGGTCGCTGTCGCTGTTCAGCGGGAAGTACGAGGCCAGGCCGTTGGCATCGAGGTAGGACGGCAGCTGCGCCATCAGCGCGTCCCAGGCGGCGCTGTCGTTAAGGCCGATGGCTTTCGAGGCGCGCTGCTCCAGGCACGTGAACGGATAGTTGCGGAACCACTCGCGCACGCCCGGCATGCCCCCCGCCAGCGACGACTGGAAGTTGACCTGCACCCCGCCGCGCACCTTGCCGGCCGGATCGGCCAGCGCGCCCGGCGGCGCCTTGACCGGGATCGACAGCGACGGCGCCACCTGCGCCAGCGTGGCCTGCTGCACTGTGACCGGCACCGCCGGCACGATCTGCTGCGACACCTTGATGCGGTCGGAAGCGCTACCCGTGCCCTGCTCACTCGCCTGCACTTCCCACATCACCGTGCCGGTGCGCGCGTAGGCCAGCAGCGCAGGCGCAGTCACGTCCCAGCCGATCTCGCGCGCCTCGCCCGCAGGAATCTGCACGGTCTGCGCCGGCAGGCCGGCCTCATTGCCGAGCAGCGTGCCACGCGCGCTGGCCTGCACCGTCATCGCACGTTTGGTGGTATTGCGCAGCGTGAACATGGCGCGGTAGCGGTCGTCCTCGCGCACCAGCAGCGGCAGGCCGGAAATCACCTGCAGGTCCTGCGTGGCGGCGATGGTGGCGCTGCCGGTACCGAAGCGGCCCACGCCCAGGTCCGCCACCGCGACGATGCGGAAGCTGGTCAGCGAATCGTTGAGCGGCACCTCGACGCTGGCCCGGCCCTCGGCGTCGAGCTGCACGCGCGGGTTCCACAGCAGCAGCGTGTCGAACAGTTCGCGCGTCGGGCTCTTGCCGCCGCCGCCGCCCGCCGGCACCGCCTTGCGCCCGTAGTGGCGGCGCCCGATGATTTCCATCTGCGCGGTCGAGGTTTCGACGCCGTAGCCGCGCCGCTGCAGCATCGCGTCGAGCAGGTCCCAGCTGGTGTTGGGCATCAGCTCCAGCAGCGCCTGGTCTACCGCGGCCAGCGCCACTTCGCCGTTGGCGGCCGGCTTGCCGTCGGGCAGCCTGACCTGGATCGCCACGCGCGCCTTGCCGCGCACCGGGTAGCTGGTCTTGTCCGGGGTCACGGCAACGTCGAGCCTGTGGCCGGCGTTACCGACGCGGATCTCCGCCAGCCCGAGCCGGAAGGCCGGCTTGGACAGGTCGACCAGCGCGGTTGGCGCCGCATACTCGCGCCCTTCGCTGCGGAACGCGCGCCACCATTCGCCCGGCTGGCGCCAGCCCCACGTAAAGAACGAATACCACGGCACCTCGTGCAGGCGCCCGCGCAGGGCCAGCACTGACACATAGACATTGGGCCCCCACTCCGGCTTCACCTGCACGCGCACGGTCGGATCGCTGCCGTGCAGCTCCACCACCTGGGTCTGGTAGATGCCTTCCCGCTCCACCGCCACCAGCGCGGTGGCGTGGCGGAAAGGCATGCGCACCTGGAACACCGCGGTGTCGCCCGGCGCGTAGGACTTCTTCTCCGGCAGCAGGTCGATGCGGTCATGGTTCTCGCCGCCGAACCACAGCTCGCCCTGGCGCGTGACCCACACCGTCGTGGCGGCCTGCGCGGTGCGGCCGTCCTTGTCGCGCGCGCTCGCCACCAGTTCGATCTGGCCGGCCTGCTCCAGCGCCACCTCGCAGCGCGCGCGGCCCTGCGCATCGGTGCGGGTTTCGCACACGGTGCCGAGGTCGCGCGTCTCGGTGCGGTTGTCGTAGCGGTAGAACCCGCCCACCACGCGCTTGCGCGCCGAGGTGGTGAGGCGCGCGCGCGCATTGACCTTGACCGGCGCGTCCGCCACCGGCTTGCCGTTGACGTCGAGCACCACGCCATGCACCGCCAGCTTCTGCCTGACCGAGACCCAGTCCTCGGTGCGGATGCCGGCCACTACCGCCGCCGGCCAGACCGGCACAGTCTGGCGCAGCGTCTGGATCTCGCCGTTGGGATCGGCAAAACCGGCCTCGAGCACCAGGTCGCGCGGCGCGTCGGTCTTGGGCAGCTTGCGCAGCGTCACGCTGCCGTTGCCGTTCTTGTCCAGTGTCAGCGGCAGCTTGTCGGCGACCAGCTGCTGGCCATCGGCGCTGGCATCGCCCTGCTGGTCCTCGTCCATCTCCTCGTCGCCGCCGCTTTCGCGCTGCGCGCGCGGCGGGTTGAACGAGAATTCGTCATAGCCGGGGAAGCTCACGTATTTGTCGCGCATCAGCGCGGACACGCGCACCGGCAGCCCGGCAGCGCCGCCGCCGGACAGGTAGTGGATTTCGACGCCGACCGGCACCTCGGCCGGCGCCACCACCGGCCCGGCCTTGCCAGCCACCTGCAGCGTACCGGCCAGCACCGGCAGGCGGAACGCCTCGACCCGGAAGCTGCCGCTGGAATAGCTGCGCGCGCCGCCGTCGTCTTGCGCGCCATCGCCCTTCTGCGTCTCCAGCTCGACGGTGTAGACGCCGAGCTTGGCCGCCGCGGGCACCTGGAAGGTGCTTTCCGCGCTGCGCCCGCCGGTTGCGGTCTGGCGCCATTGCAGCGGCAGCTCGTAGCTCTGGCCGCTGCCTTCATGGCGGATGGTCACGCGCGTGGGCAGCGGACGGGTCGCCGGCGGCAAGGCAAAGCCCTGCGCGGTCTCGGCGCGGATCAGGTGCTTCATCGACACGGTTTCGCCGGCGCGCAACAGGGTGCGGTCGAAGATGGTGTGGGCGCGCACGGTGGGCGTGGCGCTGGTGTCGGTCGGCACATTGAAGCGCCAGCTCTCGATGCCGCGGTTCCAGTCCGACATCACGAAGGCCATGTCGGCCTTGCCGCGCGCCTGCGGGTGCGTGGCGGCGATGCGGGCGGAAACGAAATAGCCCGACAGCCCGTTCTGGTCGCAGGCACTCTCCGGTGCCGCGGCCAGTTTGGCAAAGCGTGCCACGCCGCTGGCATCGGTACGGCCTTCGCCCAGCAGGCGCCCGCTGCAGTCGCGCACGGCCACCGCGGCGTCGCGCACCGGCTTGCCGTCGTCCAGCGCGGTGACCCAGGCCACCCCGCTGCGGCTGCCGTCGTCTTCGTTGCCGGTGCTGCGGCCGAGCTTGAAATGCACGCCCAGGTTGGTGACCAGCGCCGCAGTGCGCACGTACATCGGCGCGCGCTTGCCGAGCAGCGCCTCGCCCAGCATCGGCGAGGCGATCTCGACCACATGGAAGCCCGGCTCCGGCAACGGGATGCCGACCACCTCGAACGGCCGCGGCGCATCGCCCGAAGGCTTGGGCACCGCCAGCTTCTGCACGCCCGGGGTGCGCTCGAGCAGCGACACCGAGCGGGTTTCGATCGACACCGCGTTGCGCGGATTGTTGACGCGGTACGGCGAGCGGCCCGCCAGCACGGCGTCGAGCTCGCCGCGCGTATAACTGGCCTCGTGCAGGCGGCGCACCAGGCCCAGCCACTGCATCACGGCGGCATCGTCGTCGACGCGCAGCTTCATCACGGTGCCGGCCCGGGCCTGCACGCCGCGCACGACAAGGTCGGCTTCGACATTGCGCAGCGTCACCGGCAGCAGGGGCGGGTAGTCCTGCGCGGACTTGCCGCGCGGCAGCTCGCCGAAGCGCTCGACCACGCCGAACGGCGCCGCGGCAAACTTGGCCAGCGGCGGCATCGCGGCCGTGGCCACCTTGAGCGGGAACAGGTCGGCATTGGCCAGCGCGCGGCCGCTGTCGTCCTGCAGCTTGCGCGGCACTTCGATGGTGAACTGCGCCTTCTCGGCAAACGGCGCGGCAAAGGTGAGCGCGCTGACGCTGGCATCGGGCGCCAGGTCGGGGTCGAACTGCGGCGCGCGCGGGCCCGACGGGGTCTTCAGCACCACGCTTTCGGCCAGCTTGCGCGGCACCGGCGCCGAGAAGGTCACCGACATCGGCCGCAGCGGCGTGCAGGGCGACTGCGCGTGTTCGCGCTCGCAGCTGAAACTGGCGGTAAACGGTTCGCGCACAGTGTAGTCGAAGCGGCGTTCCTCGCGCGTGGCGACGCCGGACGGCGTGGCAATGCCCGCGCCCAGCACCAGCTGCACGCGCGCCGCGGCCGGCAGCCGCTGCTGGCAGGCAAGCAGGTGCACCGCATCGGGCATCGGTTTGGCGAGGCGGTCCCAGCGGATCGCCTCGAGCACGGCCTCGCGCTCCTTGCCGGCCAGCAGCCGCACCGGGATGCGCTCGCCCAGCCCCTGCGCCTGGCACCAGGCGTGCTCGCGCACGGAGGCCGCGGTGGCGGCGCCGTTGAAGCGCAGCGCGAAGACCTGGTCTTCCTCGATCTCGCCACCCGAAGGCCGGCTCGAGACCACGGTCGGGCCACCGGTCTCGAAGCGGTATTCGGCCTTGCCGGCATAGGCATTGCCCGCCTCGCTGCGCAAGCCGGCACGCATGCGCACAGTGCAGCGCACCCCGGGCGGCAGGTCGCTGGCGAAGTCGTAAACCCAGTTTTTGGCGTCGATCCAGCGGGCCTGGCCGCTGGTGCTGGCGCCGGTGCAGGAAACCGCCGCGGGCGCCGTGGCCTGGACATCGCCCATCGGCACCATGGCTTCGTCGAAGCGGATCGCCACCTGGCGCACCTGACCCACCGTGCCTTCCGGCGAGAAACGGCTCACCTGCGCGGCCAGCGCGCCACCGGCGACAGAAGCCAGCGCTGCCGCCACCGACACGGCCGCGCAAACCCGCGCCAGGCGAGATTGCTGTCGCGAACTGCCAAGACCCCGATCGGCTCGGGCGACGATCCCCTTCATCCTGCCATCCTCCGTTCCCGCCACGTTTGCGGCACCCGGCGAGGGTGACACGCACGCCACAGGAGCGCAAGACCGGCACGCAAACGCGCGACCTGCTTCGGAAAAGTTTTCAGCGCAGGTGCGACAGCGGCAGCGGTCCCTCGCATTTGATCGCGGTCAGCACGATGTTGGAACGCACACTCTCCACGCCCGGCACGCGCATCAGCCGCTTCATGGTGAATTCGGCCAGCGTGGGCAGGTCGGGCACCACCACCCGGATCAGGTAGTCGGCCTCGCCGGCGACGGAATAGCACTCCTGTACTTCTTCCAGCAGCAGGATCTCTTCGCGGAAGCGCTCGATGATGGTATCGCCGTGATGCGCCAGCTTGACGCTGACAAAGACCACCACCCCCAGCCCCAGCGCCTGCGACGACAGGCTGACGCGGTAGCCGGTGATGACCCCGTCGGCTTCCAGCCGCGCCAGCCGGCGCCCGACCTGGCTGGGCGACAGGTGCACGCGCTCGGCCAGCTGCTGGTGCGTGGTGCGTCCGTCAGCCTGCAGGGCGCTCAGCAGGGCCAGGTCATACGCGTCAAGGGAAACACTCTGGGCAGCCATACACAAATCCCGCATTTCTGAATCAACCAATGCGCATTATATGCATGATCCGTCCAAATCAAGCGGACTATGCGGACAGATTGCAGCTTCCCGCGCCTAAACTACGCAGTAAATCCGCATCCATGCTGGCGCCGACGCAGCCAGCGCGCATTCCAGGAGACACCGCAATATGTCCATCGCCACGGCCACCGAAGCCCCCGGCGCCTTCCAGGGCACCCTGACCGACAAACTCAAGGAACAGTTCGACGCCGGCCTGCTGTCCGGCCAGGAACTGCGCCCGGACTTCACCATCGCCCAGCCGGTGCACCGCTACACCAGCATCGACCATGCCATCTGGCGCAAGCTGTACGAGCGCCAGGCCGAGATGCTGCGCGGCCGCGTCAGCGACGAATTCCTGCAGGGCCTGGCCACGCTCGGCATGGAAAAGGACCGCGTGCCGGATTTCGACGAGCTCAACGAAACCCTGATGCGCGCCACCGGCTGGCAGGTCGTCGCCGTGCCCGGGCTGGTGCCCGACGAGGTCTTCTTCGAACACCTGGCCAACCGCCGCTTCCCGGCCAGCTGGTGGATGCGCAAGCCCGAGCAGCTCGACTACCTGCAGGAGCCGGACTGCTTCCACGATGTGTTCGGGCATGTGCCGCTGCTGATCAACCCGGTCTTTGCCGACTATATGGAAGCCTACGGCAAGGGCGGCCTGAAAGCGGCGGGGCTGGGCGCGCTGGAGATGCTGTCGCGACTGTACTGGTACACCGTCGAATTCGGCCTGATCCGCACGCCGCAAGGGCTGCGCATCTATGGCGCCGGCATCGTGTCGAGCCAGGGCGAGTCGATCTACAGCCTGGACTCGGCCAGCCCCAACCGGATCGGCTTCGACGTGCGCCGCATCATGCGCACGCGCTACCGCATCGACACCTTCCAGAAGACCTACTTCGTGATCGACAGCTTCGAGCAATTGTTCGACGCCACCCGCCCGGATTTCGCGCCGCTGTATGAAGCGCTGCGCGCGCAGCCGACGCTGGGCGCGGGCGACATTGCCGAGGGCGACCAGGTGCTCAATGCCGGCACCCGCGAAGGCTGGTCCGATACCGAAGACATCTGATCCGGCCCCCGCGCGCAAACCCCGGGCGGCCTGCCACATCGCTGCTCCGCCCTGCTCCATTCCCCGCTTTGTGAAACAATGCCGGCATGCCCGCCGCCCCGGCGCGGGCGGGCCGGCTGTCCGCATGGTGCGGTCCTCCGCACTGCGCGACCTTCGTTTTTTCCAGGAACCAGATCGAGCCCACCATGACCCCTCTGTCCCCGCAAGCCCGTGCCACGCTGCTCGCCGAACTGCCCGGCTGGACCACCGTCGCCGAGCGCGATGCGATCTTCAAGCGCTTTACCTTCCACGACTTCAACGCCGCCTTCGGCTTCATGACGCGCGTGGCGATCCAGGCCGAGAAGGCCGACCACCACCCGGAGTGGTTCAATGTCTACAACCGGGTCGACATCACGTTGTCGACGCACGACGCCAACGGCCTGACCCAGCGCGACATCGACCTGGCCCACTTCATCGAGCGCGCCGCCGACGCGGTGACCAACTGACCCGGCGGGCCGCGGCGGCGGCTGTAGGCTAACCGTAAGGAAGCGCGGGGCGGCGCCGAGTACAATCTGCGGCAGGCCCGCACCGCCGTGTGCGCCGTGGGGCCTTTCCTCTGCCTGCCATGCCCAACGTCCTTCCCGAGCTGCCGCCATGCGTATCCTGCTGATCGAGGACGACCGCCAGATTGCCAGCGGCGTCGAAGCCGGCTTGTCCCGCGCCGGCCACCAGGTACGCGTCGTCCACGACGGCGTCTATGCCACCGAACATCTGCTGCGCGAGCAGCACGACCTGGTCATCCTCGACCTGGGCCTGCCCGGCATCGACGGCATGACGCTGCTGGCGCGCTACCGTGCCCGCAACCGCACCACCCCCGTGATCATCCTGACCGCGCGCGACGAGCTCGAAGACAAGCTATCCGGACTGAACGCGGGCGCCGACGACTACCTGATCAAACCCTTCGCCCTGCCCGAGCTGGAAGCGCGCGTGCGTGTGCTGCTGCGCCGCAGCCAGCATGGCGAGGCCGCGCCCGAGCGCGACGTGCGCCTGGGCCGGCTGCGGCTGTCCGGCAACGATCGCCGCATGTTTATCGACGCCCGCCCGCTGGAGCTGTCTCCGCGCGAGTTCGCGGTGCTGGAGCTGCTGCTGCAGCGCCAGGGCCGCGTGGTCAGCAAGGCCCAGTTGCAGGACCACCTGGCCACCTTCGCACACCCCGCCGGCGAAGGCGGCGATACTGTCGGCGACACCGCGATCGAGGTCTACGTGCACCGCGTGCGCAAGAAGCTCGAGGACAGCGACGTGGAGATTGTCACTGTGCGCGGCTTCGGCTACCTGCTGCAGATCCGCGCCGGACAATGAAAGCGCTCCTGCCGCTTGCGCCGCCCGGCGCACGGTCCTGATCCCCGGCGCTGTCCCAGGCCCAACCGGCAATGTGGCCCCGTTCCCGCACGTCCTCCCGCACCTCGTCCCGCGTCTCATGGCGCACCGCCTCGCGCATTGCAACGCGCAACGTGCCTCCCGCTTCGGCCGCGGCTGACCCCGGCGGCGCCGCGCCCGCATCGACGCGCCAGGCCGCCCGCCCCGGCTCCAACATCAGCCTGCGCGTGCACCTGCTGCGCGCGCTGGCCACGCCGCTGTTCGCGCTGGTGCTGACCAGCGGCTCGCTGTCTTACTGGCTGGCGGCGCACTACACCACGCAGGTGTTCGACCGCGCGCTGTACGGCGTGGCCAACAACATCGCACAGCAGATCCGCATCGCCGGCCCGCGGCTGGAGCAGGACATCCCGATGATCGCCCAGACGCTGGTCGAGGCCGAGGGCACCGACCGCATCTACTGGCGCATCCACGGCCCCGACGGGTTGATCGGCGGCATGGATACCTGGCTGGGCTACGGCACCGGCCAGACCACGCTGCACGATGCGCGGCTGTTCTACGCCTGGTTCAGCGGACGCCAGGTGCGCGCGGTGCGGCTGCCGGTGATGCTGCCCAGCGCCGCGGTCGATGAGCTTGGCACCAGCGAGGCCGGCAAGCCCGCGCGCGGGCCCATCGTGGTGGAAGTGGCGGAGCTGCTGGACCGGCGCGAGACCGCCGCCAACGAGATCCTGCTGTCGGTGTCGGTGCCGCTGATCCTGCTGCTGCTGGTCGGCAGCCTGATCCTGTCGCACGTGCTCAAGGAAGAGCTGGTGCCGCTGCAGATCCTGGCCGACAAGCTCAACCGCCAGACCGCGCGCTCGCTGGCGGCGCTGGACGAAACCCAGGTGCCGGCCGAGGTGGCGCCGCTGATCCGCGGCCTGAACGCGCTGCTGGCGCGGCTGCGCGACGCGCTCGACGCGCAGCGCAAGTTCATTGCCGATGCCGCCCACCAGCTGCGCACGCCGCTCACCGCGGTCAAGCTGCATGCCGACCGCGCGCAGAGCGCCGATTC
This sequence comes from Cupriavidus nantongensis, assembly GCF_041726985.1. Taxonomy (GTDB): domain Bacteria; phylum Pseudomonadota; class Gammaproteobacteria; order Burkholderiales; family Burkholderiaceae; genus Cupriavidus; species Cupriavidus nantongensis_A. The sequence continues at coordinate 3,413,253 of NZ_CP168303.1, forward strand.
GCTCGAAGTGGCCCGCCATGCGCTGCGCGAGGTGCAGACCGCGGCCGACCGCGCGGTGCGGCTGTCCAACCAGTTGCTGTCGCTGGCGCGGGCCGAGCCCGGGCTGTCGCTGGAACGGCTGGGGCCGGTGGAACACTTCGACCTGGCCGAGCTGGCCTTCGAGATCGGCGCCGAGTGGGTGCCGCAGGCGCTGGCCCGCCGCATCGACCTGGGCTTCGAGGTCCTGCCCGGCCCCACCTTCACCGGCGGCGCGCCGGCAGTGGTGCGCGGCAACCGGCTGCTGATGCGCGAGGCGCTCTCCAACCTGATCGACAATGCGGTGAAATACGTGCCGTCGGGCGGGCGCATCACGGTGCGCGCCGGCGGCGAGGCCATGGGCCACCGCGGCATGGCGGTGGTGATGGTGGAAGACAACGGCCCCGGCATCCCGCCGCAGCGGCGCGAGGAAGTGTTCAAGCGCTTCTTCCGCGGCGACCGCGCCCCCGAGCCCGGCGGCGGCCGCGCCGACCAGGCGGGCGGAGCCGGCCTGGGGCTGGCCATCGTGCATGAGATCGTGACCCTGCACCACGGCACCATCCGCATCGAGGACGTGCCGCCAGCGCCAGGCGCGGCGACTCAACCTTCCGTCACGGACCCCACGCCCGAGCGGCGTGCGGTGATGCGCTTCGTGATCCGGATCCCCTGCGAACCGGCAGGGTCGGTGGCCTGAACCCGCTGCTGCGTGGGCGGCGGCCTTATTTGGCCTTCTTTTTCTTTTCCTTCGGCGCCAGCATGGTGCCGCGGCATTGCGGGCTGCCGCAGCGGCACTCGAATTCCTTCTTCAGCTTGGCGGTATAGCGCGCGTCGATCACCAGGCCGTAGTCATAGAACAGCTCCTCGCCCTGGGCAATGTCGCGCAGGGCGTGGATAAAGACGCGGCCCTTCTTTTCGCGCGCCTCGCAGTTGGGCTCGCAGGCATGGTTGATCCAGCGCGCGCGGTTGCCGCCGTACTTGGCGTCGATGACGCTGCCGTCGTCCAGGCTGAAGTAGAAGGTGTGGTTGGGATCGCTGGGATCGTGCGGATGGCGCTCCAGCGCCTTCTTCCACGAGATGTGCTCGCCCTTGTATTCGATCACGCGCTCGCCCTCGGCAATCGGGGCGATGGCATAGACGCCCTTGCCGTGCACGCCTGACTGGCGCACCTCGATCCGGTCGCTCGCCGTTTTCTTGCTGCCCTCGCCCGCTGCCTTGCGCTTTGCCTTGTCCGCCATTTGCCTTTCCGTGCTTTCGCCTGTTGTGCCTGGGTGGTGGCCGGTGCCGGCCGCCCGGCGCGATCGGGGATGATACCGGGGCGACCGCGACACGTATACGTGGCAACGCTGCCGTTCGTGGCTGCAGCCGGCACGAACGACGTATACATCCCCTCCCCGCCGTGTCGCCGCACCCGGTATCCTCCGCGCCCGTTTACCACCCCGCATGTGGATAACCCCGCCCCGATCTGTGGACAAGCACGCGGATTGGGTGTGGGCTGCCTGGGGCTGGCATGGGGATGCCTCGGGCATAAGTCGGAGGGGTTCGGCTCGCATCTCATCCATTGGGCGGAGTCTTCCACTTCGGCCAACATTCGATGCGACCACTTCTCGTTTACGTAAACCCTTGAAGGCAAAGATGTTTACGGGGTTTTCCACAGCGGCTGCGGGTGTTTACCTACTACTACTATCTGTATACATGAAAGAAAAAGGTAAACCGAAAGAACGATCCCAGGCCCGCGGCATCATCCGAAAGGCGACAGGCGTAAACGGCGGGTTTGCGAGAGACTTTTTGTTTGCCCGTTCGGGCGGTGCGTATACCGGTGACGTATACCCCGCGACGTATACCGGGCAGCGAGGCCGTTATCGCTGCGGTATACGTGGATGTCGGCGGATCACGGTTCACGGCGGTGGCTGAGGGCCCCATGCATGCCCCGAATAACGCAGGGCAAGGCTGGTGGTAGCTCGGCTCGGGGATGCACGATAGTGCAGTTTGGTGCGTTGCAGCCCGTACAGCGCCTCCAGCCCGTTCAGAAGCCCCAGGGTGCCCAGACCCTCGGAACCGATCTCGGGGCTGTCAGCGGCCTTCTGAGGCGGCTGGCAGCAGGTATGCCGTGCTACACCGATCGCGGCAGCCACCTCGCCTGACGTACGGCATTTGCCGCGCATTTGCCATTTGCGCCGCATTCCGCCGACGGCGGGTCCCCTTCCAGCAAGCGCGATTTGCCTCCAGCCCCGTGCTGGCGCGGCCTCGCGGAAACTGCCAGGTAACAATCTGTTCCCGGTGCGCCTTGTCCGACACGGTATCATGTGGCCCGCGGCGTCTTTGCCGGAGCGGTGCCAGCCTGGCCGCCCGGCCGTGGACGCCTGTGTTTTATCAACTCGATACGGAGTGAAGCATGACGAAAACCGAACTGATCGACGCTATCGCAGCCGGGGTGGACGGTCTGACCAAGGCCAAGGCGGAACAGGCACTGAACGTGACCCTGTCGGCCATCATGGACGCAGTGGCCAAGGGTGACACGCTGAGCCTCATCGGCTTTGGCACGTTCAGCAAGGGCGAGCGTGGCGAGCGCATGGCGCGCAACCCGCGTACCGGTGAAGAAATCAAGGTCGAAGCCGCCAAGACCGTGAAGTTCAAGGCTGGCCAGAAGTTCAAGGACGCTGTCAACCAGTGATCCTGACGGGCTGCACTGCAGAGCCCGGCATTGCCTGACCCCGCCATGCCGCCGCCCCGGTGCCCGAGGGCGCAGGCGCGCGCCAGGCGGGGGACGTTATCCACAGTCGTGATCTGAATATCCTGCAGTATCCGCCGCATCGCCCGCACCGCGCCTGGGCGATGGCGCGCCAAGTCTTCCAACAGGCGTCCAGCCCTGGCCAGTACTCGCCAGGCCGGGCGCCGTGCCATGTGGGGCCAACATGTTTGCCCGTCCGCAGCGCCGCAGATCTCCACAGCGTTATGCACAGCGCTTTCCACAGCCGATTCCACAGCGTTCTCCACAGGCGTGTGCGCCGCTGCGCACCGCGTGCGCGGCCGCGCTGCTGGCGCTGCTGAGCGCCTGCACCACCGTCATCGAACCGGCCCGGCCGCAAGCGCGTGCGCTGCCGGACAGCGAGCGGCCGGTGACGAGCCCGGGCGCCACGCCGCGCGAGCGCATCGTCGAGATCGCCATCCAGGAATGGGCCCGCTGGGGCGGACAGGTGGTGCGGCTGGGCCGCGACGACACCTCTTGCGTGACCTACAGTCCGGTGCCGGCGCCGGAATTGCCCTCTGAGCTACCCCCCGAGCTACCGCTGGCGTCCCCGACCGACACCGCGGCGCCTGCCGTGGCCACCACCGATACCGAGTCCAAGACCAACGGCAACCCGCCGCCGGCAGCCAGCTGCCTGTCTTTCCCGGACGGCACCGGCATGGAGGCCACGCCGCTGGGCTGCACGCTGGCGCGCCGCTACTGGGGCATCGTCGGCGAAACGCCCAGCTGCAGGCAGGTCACGCAGGGCGCCTGGGCCTGGTCGGCGGTCTTTGTGTCATGGGTGCTGCGCAAGGCCGGACTGGACGAGCGCCAGTTCCTGACGGGCCAGTCGCACTCGATGTACGTGGTCGACGCCCGCGACGGCATCCTGCCGCGACCGGCGTTCCGCATCGAGCCCGTGCCGGCGATGCCACGCCCCGGCGACATCATCTGCGCCGGCCGCGGCCGTGACCGCTATATCGAGGACATCGCCGAGATCGGTTTCGGCACCACGCCGATGCATTGCGACATCGTGATCGCCGTGGATTCGGCCGCGCGCGTGGTGCGCGCCATCGGCGGCAACGTCCAGCAATCGGTATCGATGGAAGAGATCGAGCTGGGCGATTCGGGCCGGCTCGACGGGGTCACCAACTCGCATATGCCTTGGCTGCTGGTGATGCGAAACGACCTGCAGTAAGCAGGTTTATCGATGCGAATTATTAATAGGCGCTCGGTTCTTCTGTGCTGATAAATCGCGTAAATAAATCCCGCGATCAGTCGAACAACTCCAGCTGCGCGGTATCCCGGTCGCTCGTGCCCACCCCGACCCCGAGCAGCCGCACCGGCAGGCCCCGGCGCGCATGGCCCTCGGCCAGCAGCCGCGCATAGACGCCGCGGTCCGGGGCATGGCCGCGGCATTCCACCGTGGTCTGCCGGAAGTCGGAGAAGCGCAGCTTTACCGTGAGCTTGTCGATGGTGTCGTGCGCCTGGGCGCGCGCAATGCGTGCCTCCAGCATGGCGATCAGCGGCTCCAGCTCGGCCAGGCAGGCCTGCAGGTTGGGCAGGTCGTCGGCATAGGTCTCTTCCACGCTGATCGACTTGCGCTCGCGCTCGGGCGTGACCGCGCGCTCGTCGACGCCGCGGCACAGCTTGTACAGCCGCGCCCCGAACACGCCGAACTCGCGATGCAGGCGATCCGGCGACCACGGCCGCAGGTCGCCGCAAGTCTCGGCGCCCAGCCGGCGCAGCTTGGCCGCAGTGACCTTGCCCACGCCATGGATGCGCTCCACCGGCAGCGCTGCGACAAAGGCATCCACCGCGGCCGGCCTGACCACGAACAGCCCGTCGGGCTTGTTCCAGTCGCTGGCGATCTTGGCGACGAACTTGCTGGGGCCGACGCCGGCCGACACGGTGACCCCGACCTCCTCCCGCACGCGCCGGCGGATCTCTTCGGCGATGCGGGTGGCGCTGCCGGCAAGGTGCGTGCACAGGCTGACATCGAGGTAAGCCTCGTCCAGTGACAGCGGCTCGACCAGCGCGGTGTATTCCCGGTAGATCGCAAAGATGCGGCGCGAGACCTCGCGGTACTTGTCCATCGCGGGGCGCACGATCAGCAGGTCCGGACAGCGCTTGAGCGCCTGCGCCGACGCCATCGCCGAGCGCACGCCGTAGGCGCGCGCCTCGTAGTTGCAGGTGGCGATCACCCCGCGCCGGTCGGCAGCACCGCCCACGGCCATCGGCCGGCCGCGCAGCGACGGGTCGTCGCGCATTTCGACCGAGGCGTAGAAGCAGTCGCAGTCGCAATGGATGATCTTGCGCTGGACCGCGGCACTGGCGTCAGGCGGGGCGGACATGGGGGCCGGGATGCGGAGCGGCTATCTGCGAATTATCAGTGTGATGAATGACGGATGTCGATTTTCACGTAGTCTCATTGATCGATTGGATGCCGGCGGGCTTCTGCCGCGCATTCATCCACAGCCCTTCGGCCGCATACAGGGCCAGCGACAGCCAGATCAGCGCGTAGCCCACCTGCTTCTGCGCCGGGAACGGCTCGTGCCACAGCCACACGCCCAGCAGCAGTTGCAGGGTCGGACCGGTGTACTGCAGCAAGCCGAGCAGCGACAGCGGAATGCGCCGTGCGCCCGCGGCAAAGAACAGCAGCGGCACCGCCGTCACCGGCCCGGCCAGCAACAGCAGCCACTGCGTACCCGGTGCTGCGTGGGTAAAGCTGTCCTGGCCGGTGGCGAACAGCCAGCCCAGCGCCGCCGCGGCGAGCGGGAACAGCAGCAGCGTTTCCAGCGACAGCCCTTCCAGCGCGCCCAGCGCACCGGTCTTGCGCAACAGCCCGTAGCCGCCAAAGCTGGCGGCCAGGCCCAGCGCGATCCAGGGCAGCTGCCCCGCCGCCACCGTCAGCCAGGCCACGCCGGCCGCCGCCACCGCGATCGCCAGCCATTGCACGCGGCGCAGGCGCTCATGCAGGAACACCACGCCGAGCAGCACGCTGAACAGCGGATTGATGAAATACCCCAGGCTTGCGTCGACCACGCGGTTGGCCGACACCGCCCAGATATAGAGGAACCAGTTGGCGCACAGCAGCGCCGCGCTGGCGGCAAACGACAGCAACAGCCGCCGGTCCCTGGCCACCTGGCCCAGCCATGCCCACTGGCGGCGCCAGGCCAGGATCAGCCCCAGGAAGACCAGCGACCACACCATCCGGTGCAGCAGGATCTCCATCGGGGCGATGCCGGGAAGCGACTTGATATAGAGCGGGAGCAGGCCCCAGATGAGGTACGCCAGCAGGGCGTAGAGAATGCCGAGTTGCATAAGGTTTTCCGATCGATGCCGGCGATTCTACCGGGGCCGCGCCATCCCCGCCGGGGCGCCCTGCGCGCGGCCGCCGCCAACAAAAAACCCCATGCTCCCGAAGGACCATGGGGTTTGCGGCGGACCCGGTTGCCCGGGCGTCACGCGGCTTACAGCTTGCGCGCGAAGCTGAACTGGGCGTAGCCCTGCTCGGCCACGTTGAACCAGGCTGCCTGGTTGTTGCGGAACACGCGCCAGTCGTCGTAGATCTTCTTGAACGACGGGTTCTTCGCGGTTTCGTCGGCGTAGGACTCCTGGGTCGCCTTGAAGCAGGCCTCCATGATCTCCTTGGAGAACGGGCGCAGCTTGACGCCGTTTTCCAGCAGGCGAGCCAGCGCCTGCGGGTTGACCGTGTCGTACTTGGCCATCATGTTGGTGTGCGCCTCGATGGTGGCGGTTTCCAGCGCGCGCTTGTACAGCGCCGGCAGCTTCTCGAACTCGCTGGCCGAGGCGTAGAACGACAGCTGCGCGCTGCCTTCCCACCAGCCCGGGTAATAGTAGTACGGGGCCACCTTGTAGAAGCCCAGCTTCTCGTCATCGTACGGGCCCACCCACTCGGCCGCGTCGATGGTGCCCTTTTCCAGCGCGGGGTAGATGTCGCCGCCGGCAATCTGCTGCGGCACCACGCCCAGGCGCGACAGCACCACCCCGGCAAAGCCGGCGATGCGGTACTTCAGGCCCTGCAGGTCGGCCACGGTCTTGATTTCCTTGCGGAACCAGCCGCCCATCTGCGCGTTGGTGTTGCCGCCCAGGAAGTTGACGACGTTGTATTCCTTGAAGAACTCGCGCATCAGCTTCATGCCGTTGCCCTGCATCATCCAGGCGTTCTGCTGGCGTGCGGTCAGGCCGAACGGGATGGTGGTGTCAAAGCACAGCGTCGGGTTCTTGCCGAAGTAGTAGTAGCCGGCGGTGTGGCCGATCTGCACGGTGTTGTTCTGCACCGCGTCCAGCACTTGCAGGCCCGGCACGATTTCCCCGGCGGCAAAGACCTTGATGTTGAACTTGCCGTCGGTCAGTTCCTTGACACGGGCCGACAGCAGCTCGGCACCGCCGTAGATGGTGTCGAGCGACTTGGGAAAGCTCGAGGCCAGGCGCCATTCCACGGCGGGGTTGCTGCCCACTACGGCCGGCGCGGCCGGGCCGCTGGCGGCGACAGGCGCTGCCTTCTCTTCACCCTTGCCGCACGCGGCCAGTGCCCCGGTGGCAGCCACGGCCGACGCTTTCAACAGAAAGGAACGACGTTCCATCTCCACTTCTCCTCTTATAGATATTGATTCGGATGCGGGCGCCGGCTTGCATGAGGCCGCGCGCCGGACCGTGACGCACCGGCCGCCGGGGTACGGCGGCCTGCGCAGCGCAGTGCCTGTGGCGAACGGGCACGGCGGCGTGCCCTGCATGCCGGACGCTGGAACCGCGCCCACGGCCGAGGGCTGTCTTACCCGAAAGACAAGCCAGCCGATTATAGCGGTGGCCCTTTCGGCACGGGGCCCCGCGCAAGTGCGGGTTTTCGCTAGTCGATTGCGACATTTCCTCTGTTTTTCGTATTGTGAGACGCCGCACGGTGTGATGGATTTTGTAACCCGGCTTGCGGTCCAATGGTCTCGGCTGATAAAAAACAGTCCCGCCTCCGGAGCCCTGCCTGCCGGATATCGTGGTTGCCCGCTGATTCGCCCCGTTGCCGTACCAATTGCCTGCTTGTTCTCGTCGACTCCTCCTGAAGCCGCCTGACGCTTGCGTCGGCCACCGCGTGCCGCTGCGTCGCCTCGGCTTTGCCGTGCTGGCCGCCTGGGGCCTGGCGGCATGCGCGCAGACCGGCGTTCCGGCGACGGGCGCTGACGAATCGACGGCAGCCTTGCAGCCGCCGCGCATCGCGCCGCGGCCGGCGGTGCCGGCAACGGTCACTGCGTCAGCGGCGACGGGCACACCGGCGTCAGCGGCGACCGCCGCAACGGCGGCATCTCCCGCGCCGGCCACCACCGAAGACCCGCTCGCCGCGCTGATCGCCGGCGAAGCCGCGCCGGCGGCGAGCGTCACCGCACCCGCTTCGGCGGACACCAGCGTCGCCGCGACCCCGCCGCCGGTCGATCCCGACTTCGTCGGCCCGCCCGAACCCCCGGCCCCGCCGCCACCGCCGCTGGTGCTGTTCCCGCCCAGGCTTGGCGAGTTCCGGGCCGAGGCGCCCCCTGCCCCGGCTCAAGGCGCCGCGGACGCCGGCACCCCGTCGGACGCGCCACCGGTGCTGCATTCCCAGCTGCCCGCCGATGACCCGGCGGGCGAGTCCGTGTGGCGCCTGAGCTACAGCGGCCGCGCCGCGGTCGAGGATCGACCCTCCACCATGCGCGCTTGCCCCGGCGGCGCGCTGTCCACCGGCATCGGCAGCGGGCTGGCCTGCCGCAGCACGGGCGAGGTCCGGATCCGCGAGTCGGTGCTGGATCTCGACGGCGGCGCCCAGGTGATGCTGATCGCGCAGGCGCGCGGCACGGATGCTACCACCGTCAACGGCCGCCCGGCGGCGATCGATCCCTATGCGCTGGTGCCGCAGTTCTATACGGCGGTGAGCGGGCTGGCGGTGCTGGACGGCGCCACTATGTGGGCCGGCCGGCGCGACAACGCGCCGTTCCTGATGTCGTCCGGGCTATTGCCGCCCAATTCGACCGCGATGCGCTTCGGCGTGGACAACGCCAGGCTGATCGGCGATATCGGCCTGAGCTACCAGTACACCGCGCGCGCCGACCAGAACGGCCAGAACCTGCCCAGCTACCACTCGCTGCGCACCGCGCCGATCCCCACCAATGAACAGGGTTCGGTCCAGCTCGGCTTCACACGGGTGGAAGCCCAGCCGCTGGTGGAGGACTCGGGCGGGGCATGGTGGGCGTCCGCGCTGCACGAGCAGAAAGGCGTGCTGTTCGGCACCAACCGGCTGGGGGTGCAGTTCGGCTCGGGTTCGCGCAACGCCATGACTGGTTATACCGGCATGGGACCGTCGCTGTCGCGCACGCGCGTGGCCGACTCGATCGAATGGAAGAGCCGATGGGGGCTGAGCGGTGCGGTCGAGCAGAGCCTGCAGTTCGACCGTTCGCCGGTCGGCACGCTGCAATGGACCACCACGCGCCTGCGTCCCGCGTACGTGGCCAGCAGCCAGTTCCGGCTGAACTTCGAGGTGTCGCACGACCAGATCTCGTCGGGCTTCGGCGTCAGCGGCCAGCGCACCGCGCTGACGGTGGCGCCGACGCTGACGCTGGGCAAGTCGGCCGGCAATGCCAACCTGCGCGCCTTCTACACCTACAGCCGCGCCAGCGATGTGGATGGCATCGGCTACACCGCGCCGGCAGACGCGTGGGCGTCGCAGCCGAGCGGCTCGATCTTCGGCGTGCAGCTCAATCGGCGCTGGTAGTTGCGCTGGTAGTCGTGCCACCCAGGCTACTGACCGGGACCGATGTCCCTGCGGCGGGTTCGCGGCACAGCCAGTGGAACAGCAGCGTGGCCGCCAGCCCGCCGCCGATCTGCGCCAGCACAAAGCCCGGCACGTCCTGCGGCCGGATCCCGGTGAAGGTATCGGTCAGCGCGCAGGCCAGCGTCAGCGCGGGATTGGCGAACGAGGTCGACGACGTGAACCAGTAGCCCGCGGTGATATAGCCGGCCACCACGAACGGCACCAGCTGCGGGCGGCTGCGCAGCGTGCCGATGCCCACGCCGACCAGGCCAAAGGTCGCCACGAACTCGCTCCACCACATCGACGCGCCGGCGCGGCTCTGCGCCGACCACGCCAGTGCCGGCTCGCCGAACATGGCGTGCGCCGCGAGCACGCCGCAGACGCCGCCCGCCAGCTGCACCAGCACATAGCGCAGCGCATCGCGCGGCGCCAGCACGCCCTGCACCAGCGCCGACAGGCTCACCACCGGGTTGAAATGCCCGCCCGAGACCGGCCCCAGCGACACCAGCAGTGCCACCAGCCCGGCGCCGGTAGCGAGCGAGTTCGCCAGCAGTGCAAGCGCGGTATCGCCGGCCGCCAGGCGCTCGGCACGAATGCCCGAGCCGACCACGATCGCCACCAGCAGCGCGGTGCCAAGTCCTTCCGCCACCAGGCGGCGCGCCAGCGTACTCATCGCTGCGCTGCGCCGGCGCAGCGGCGCGAAGCATGGGCGGGAGCAAGGCACGCCCGTGGACTGGTATCACGACCGGTGGCGGAAACGGTGGGGACAGCGCGCAGCAACAAGATGGACAACGTCGCCTGAGACGACGCCTCGAACGGTGGCAGGTCGTTGCCCTGAGCAGGGCAACGCCGCGGCGCAGCGGCTGCGCGCGCGGTCGCGACAGTGTTCCGCCGCGGCCCCGGCGCGTCAATGTGCGCCGACGATGTTGTGTGCTGACGCCGGGTTTCGAATCGCGCCGTTCAGGGCAAAGTCAGCGCCATTCAGCGCAACAGGAACGCAATATCCTCGACCACGATATTCGCCACCGGGATGCCCTTGCGGCGCTGGAACAGGATGTGCTGCTGCACGCGGCTGCGCTGTTCGGCAAAGACGGCGGGATCGATCGGCGTGCCGATGCGCATGTAGTGCTGCACCAGCAGTTTGTAGGCGCGATGGCGGACCTGCATGGACTCGGACTCGGCGCGCAGCCGCTTGATCTCGGCGGGGCTGCGGTCGATGGCCTGGTGCAGCTCTTCCACCGTGCGCGCGTGCAGCTCGCGGTAGACATCGCGCTCGGCTTCCATCTGGTGCAGCTCATCGCGCAGCGCGCGGATCTTGTTCTGCAGCTTCAGCGTCTGCGACACCGCCTGCTGCATCCGCCCTGCTGCCCCCAGCGCCTGGCTGGCCGCCGCCATGGTGCTCTTCCACAAGCCACGCTCGCCGGCTGCGGTCTGCGGCGGCCAGTGCTTGTCCGTCCCGATCAGTGTGTCCATCCATCCCCCGGTAAGAAAGTATCGGCCCCGGGGCCGGGGTATCCGCGTTATGGGTGCGCGTTGCAATGCGGCTTGGCCGGCCTGGCCCGCCCCGCCTGCTGGCAGTGCGTCAGGGCATCCTAGAGAGACATGGATCGGCTGCCAAGTAGAAGATTTTTACTTCTGGATTGGGTGTTGCGCGGGGGGCAAATCGACGGCCGCATCAGCGGCTGGGCAGCATGCGGTGCGACTTGGCATAGGCACGCAGCACATCGTTGATGCGCGTCTGCCAGCCATCGCCAGTAGCCTTGAAGGCCTCGACCACATCGCGGTCACAACGCATGTTCAGCGTCACCTTGCGTTGGCCTTCCGGCAGCGCCGGACGTCCGCGGGGCCGCAACAGCGCTTGCGCTGCCTTTTCTCCGACCAGTCGGGGCAGCACTTCATGCGCCGGCCGCATGCGCGCCAGCTCGGCATCGGTCAGCGGCGGGTTGTCGCGATCGGACTGCGCTGCACGTGTCAGGGCCTTGTCTTCGGCGTCAGTCGGGATATGGATCCTGCGTTTCGTTGACATACTTCAATACCTCGCGGCGATTGGCTTTGCGCAGGCTGATGACGCGCATCGTCTCGCCTCGCATGGTGTACACCATCACAAACACACGGTTGCCGATCAGCCCGGTCGCGATCAACCGCCCTTCACCGTATGCAAACCGCAGGTCCTCGCGCATCAGCGCACCATCCATCTCGAACGCTTCGGCCATAGCGAGCGGTACCCCGTGCTTGAGCTGGTTGGCGAGATCCTTGGCCGGATCAAACACGAGCGGCATCAATTTATTGTATAGACGTTAAATAGGCGGGACAAGGAATATTTGCCAATACGAAAATTCCCTGTCGGCTGAAGCACGCAAAGGTTTCTTGCTGACGAGAACGTCACGATGTGCCGGCATGCGCAAGGCAACCTTGACCTCGGTCAGCCGTGTCGAGCGGTTCGGAGAAATGCGACGTGGGGTAGGGTGCAGATGTGTCGCTGGGCGGCGCGGAAGGCCTGGCACGGCTCACGAGAGTGAGCCGCCCCAATGCAAAAAGCCCGGCTGCAAGAGCCGGGCTTTTCCTGTTCTGGTGGCCTGGGACGGAATCGAACCGCCGACACAAGGATTTTCAATCCTCTGCTCTACCGACTGAGCTACCGGGCCAAAGAAGCGAAACTATAACGGGTCTTTTTGGACCAGTCAAGCGTCATGTAGGGCACTGCCTCAGTGCTCGGCCGGCTCCGGCTTGTTGCGGCCGAGCTCGACGCCGAGCTGCTTGAGCTTGCGGTACAGGTGGGTACGCTCCAGCCCGGTCTTCTCGGCCACGCGGGTCATGCTGCCGTGTTCGCGCAGCAGGTGGTATTCGAAATAGGCGCGCTCGAACAGGTCGCGCGCTTCGCGCAGCGGCATGTCGAACGAGAACTGCATCTCGGCTTCGGGCACGCGCGCCGGGCTGCCGTTGGGTGCGGCTTCTGTGATGGCCTCGGGCGTGGCGGCGGTCGTGCCGGGTTCCGTCGTCGGCGCGCTGGCGGGCGCGGCGGCCGCCGTGGCGGTGCTGCGCGGGCGTTCGATGCCGCGGGCCAGGCCCTGCTCCACCGCGGACAGCAGTTTCTGCAGCGCGATCGGCTTTTCCAGGAAATTGAGCGCGCCGATCTTGGTGGCCTCGACCGCGGTATCGATGGTGGCGTGGCCCGACATCATGATCACGGGCATGGTCAGCTGTCCCTGCGCGGACCATTCCTTGAGCAGCGTGACGCCATCGGTATCGGGCATCCAGATATCGAGCAGCACGAGATCGGGCGTGCCCGCCGCACGGTAATCGCGCGCCTGTTGCGCGTTTTCCGCGAGTTCGACCACATGGCCTTCGTCGCTGAGGATCTCCGAGAGCAGCTCCCGGATTCCCATTTCGTCATCGACTACGAGGATGGTTGCCATACTTCCCCTCTTAACCCCACCGCAGCGTTCCGGGACCGGACGCCAATGTTGACTATGCCAGTTTAACGAACAGGATCGAGATCTGCGCACCGACGATCTCGGCACCTTCCATGCGATTGCGCAGTTCGATGCGCGCGCCGTGTTCGTCAATGATCTTCTTTACCATCGCGAGCCCGAGACCCGTGCCTTTGGCTTTGGTGGTCACATAAGGCTCGAACGCACGGCTCAGGATGCGTGGTGCAAAACCGGGACCATTGTCCGCAATGGTGAGCTTGACGGCCTGCCGGTTCTCGCCGGCAGAATCTTTGTATTCTACAGTCTCGGTGTGCAGAGTGATATGGGGCGCCGCCCTACCGGCCGCGACGTTCTCCGCGGCAGCGTCCTGCGCGTTCTGCAGCAGGTTGTGGATGACCTGGCGCAGCTGCGTGGGATCGCCCTTGATATCGGGCAGCGCACTGCCCAGCGTCGGATGGATCACCGGGTGCTCATGCACCGCCGGATCGTCGATGCCGTACAGGTGAAGCACCTCGGCCACCAGGCTGTTGAGCTGCAGCGATTGCAGCACCGCCGGCGGCGTGCGCGCGTAGTCGCGGAAATCATCGACCATGCGCTTCATCGCGGCCACCTGGTTGACGATGGTGGCGGCGCCGCGCTTGAGCACGTCGGCATCGCTGCCCTCGAGCTTGGGCGAGAGCTTCATCTGCAGGCGCTCGGCCGAGAGCTGGATCGGCGTGAGCGGGTTCTTGATCTCATGCGCCAGGCGCCGTGCCACCTCGCCCCACGCCACCGAGCGTTGAGCGGAAATCACATCGGAAATATCGTCGAAGACGATCACATAGCCCGGCTCGTCACGCTCGCCGCCGGGCAGGCGCGCGCCGCGCACCAGCAGCGTCAGCGGCTGCTCCTCGCCCTGCGGCAGCTCGATCTGCTTCTGCCAGTGCTCGGCACCGCCCAGCACCTCGCTGGTGTTCTGGTCCGAGAACGCTTGCCGCACGATCTCGCCGAACGTGCCCATGCCCGGGATCTGTTCCATCGGCAGCCCCATCACTGCGGCGAAGGGCTGGCGGAAGATGCGTTCGGCGCCAGGGTTGGCGGTGATCAGCACGAAGCGGCGGTCGAACACCAGCACCCCTGCGGTAAGGTTCTGCAGCACGCTTTCGAGGTAGGCCTTCGACTGCTCCAGCGCGGCGCGGTTTTCTTCTACCGCCAGCCGCGCCTCGGCCAGCTGGCGCGTCATCTGGTTGAACTGCTGCGTCAGCATGCCCAGCTCGTCGCGGCTCTTCAGCTCGCGCTTGGGCGACAGATCGCCCTCTGCGACTTCCTTGGTTCCCTGCAGCAGCATCAGCAGCGGTCGCGCCAGCTGGCCGCCGAGCAGCAGCGCCAGCATCACCGCGATAAACACTGCCAGGAACAGCGTCAGCGTCAGCGTGCCGATATACATCTTGCGCAGGCCGGTGCGGCCCAGCGCCTTCTCCTGGTATTCCTGGTACGCGCGCTGGACCTCGTCGGCATTGCGCGCGAGCACTGCCGGCACCGGGTGCAGCACCTGCAGGTAGCGCTCTTCGCGCACGGTCTCGCCGACCAGGCCGAAGCCGCTCGACGGCGAGTCTTCCGGGCTGCGCTCCACCGACAGGCCCGAGCCGGCCCAGCGCGGCGAGCGGGACAGCGCACGCGGCGCGCTGGCGGCGCTGACCGTATCCTGTGCCGGCCCTGGCGCCGCGCCCAGCGGGATGATCACGCGCAGGCGATACAGGTGGCTGCTGTCGACACGCTCGGCAGCCTGGCCGATATCGCTCGACGGATCGGTGCCGCCCTCCACCGCGGCATAGCCACCGGCCAGCCGCGCCTGTTCCGCCAGCACGCCGGAAGGCAGGTCCGGCACCAGCGAGGCATAGTTGCTGGAAGCGGATGCCAGCACGCGGCCGCTACCGGTGAAGATGGCGGCTTCCTGCACGCCGTACTGCTCGCGCAGCCGGTTCAGCTGCAGCGAAGTGGCCACGCCGGAGGCGCCGGCCAGCTGCTCGGACATCAGCCGCGCCTTGACCTGCAGGTCGGCCAGCGAGCTGTCGATGGTGGATCGTCCCAGGTTCAGTCCGGCCTCGAGCGCGGTTTCCACGCGCACGTCGAACCAGGACTCGATGCTGCGCGAGACAAACTGCAGCGACACCAGGTAGATCAGCACGCCGGGCAGCACGCCCACCACGCCGAAGAACACTGCGAGCTTGGTCATCAGCCGCGTGCCGAACTTGCCGCGGCGATAGCGCAGCCACAGCGTGACCGCGAGCGCGCCGACGGTCAGCACCAGCAGCGCGCCGATCACCAGGTTCACCTTGAACAGCAGCGTGAAATAGCGATCGAAGAATTCGGTATTGGCTGACGCGCCGGCCAGCAGGCCCACCAGCACCAGCGCCAGGAACACGATGATGCCGGCCACGACGCGGTACAGCACGCGCCGGAACCGGCTGTCCCACAACGGATTGCTCATGGCTGGCTCGGTGCAGGCTGCGCCAGCATCGCCGTCGACAGCGCGTACGACGCGGCCTGTACATACAGACCGCGCCCTTCCATCAGGCCGCGCTCGTTGGCCGCGGCAGGCAGCGAGGCCGGGGACGGTGCGGGCGCGGGCAGGGTCGGCGAGGCTGGAAGCGCGGGCGATGCGGGAGATGCAGGCATTGCCGGTGGCGGTGCCGGCGGCTGCGGCGGTGGCGCGGGCGGCGGGCTCAGGTCGGTCGGCACAGTGTAGGTGAAGCGCCGCCAGTCGGAGGCCAGGTTCCAGTCGCGCGTGTTGACGGCGTTGATCTGGAACGGCTTGGGCAATTGCGACAGGTCCAGCCGCATGCGCACTTCGGCGTTGTAGGTCTCGCCCGGCTTGACCGCGTTGCGCTCGAACACGCGCCACCCGCGCACGCGCTGGATAAACTGCAGCGCGCTTTTCAGGCGCGTGAACGGCAGCTGCAGGCCGCCGGTGGAGATGCGGTACTGGCGCGTCAGCGGCTGGTACGACAGGCGCACGCTGCGGGTGGTGTTGACCGGCTTGTCGTCGAACCAGTACCAGCGCGAGCGCGACAGCTGGAAGTCGACCGCGAAATACAGCGAGATGCCCTTGTGCAGCGCGTCCTCGAGCGCGGGCGGCAGGTCGAAGTCGAAACTGGCGGCAAGCTCGAAGCCGCCGTCCTGATATTCGACGCGGGCCTCGGTGGCCTCGATGACCTGTGCCTGGGCGGCGCGCGGCAGCCACAGCGCGGCGGCCAGCGCCAGCACCAGCGCGAGTGCCCAGCGCGCCAGCGGTCTGCAGCGGAGGTCCACTTCAACGCGAAAGCCTGACAGGCGCGGCGTGCTCGGCATCGGATCAGATCAGGCGCGTTTCTGGAAGCGGGCGTAGAAGAAGCCATCGTGATCGGATGGCAGGCTGGTACCGTCGGTGCGACCGGTGCTGTCAAGGGTGCCCTTGTCACCGTCCGCGACCGCGGCAAGCGTTGCATGGGTGCCGGGCAGCAGCTGTCCCGGCGCCTGCAATCGTATCGCATCTGCCAGTTGCTCACCAAACCAGCGCGCCTGCTCCTCGCCCTCCGTTGGGAAAATAGAACAGGTGACATAGACCAGGATGCCGCCCGGCTTCAGCAGCGGCCACAGCTGCGAGACGATGCGGCGCTGCTCGGTGATGAGCTTGGCGATATCGGTTTCGCGGCGCAGCCAGCGGATATCGGGATGGCGCCGCACGATGCCCGAGGCCGAGCACGGCACGTCGGCGAGGATGCGGTCGAAGGGCTGCCCGTCCCACCAGTCGGCGGGCCGGCTGGCATCGCCGACCACGATCTTTGCGGACTTGCCCAGCCGCGCCAGGTTCTCGCCGATGCGGGTGGCGCGTTGCGGGTCGCTTTCGACCGCCGTCACTTCGATATCTGCCAGCTCCAGCAAATGTCCGGTCTTGCCGCCAGGCGCCGCGCAGGCATCGAGTACGCGCATGCCGTCGGCCACCTCAAGCAACGGCGCGGCCAGTTGCGCGCCGGCGTCCTGCACCGAGACCGCGCCTTCGGCAAAGCCGGGCAGCTGGTTCACCGGCACCGCGCGCACCAGGCGCACCGCCTGCGGACCGACGATGTGCCCGGCCAGGCCGGCGTTGGCGAGGTCGGTGCGGTACTGCTGCACCGACACGCGCGCGGTGTTGACGCGCACCGTCATCGGCGGGCGCACGTTGGCGCTGGCCGCCAGCGCCATCCACTGGTCGGGGTAGGCCTCGCGCAGCATGCGCAGCCACCACGGCGGCAGGTTCCAGCGCGCCTGCTCGTCGCGGTTGACCTCGGCGAGCAAGGCCTTGCGCTCGCGCAGGAAACGGCGCAGCACCGCGTTGACCAGTCCGCGCGCATGCGCAGTCTTGGGTTCGGAAGCGGCCGCGCTCACGGCCTGGTCTACCACCGTGAAGGTGCTGTAGCCCGGACGGCCGGCGTCGGCATCATGGCGCGCCGGGTCGGCGCCGTCGTGCCGCTCGCGCGGGCCCGGCCCGTGTTCCAGCAACAGTGCCAGCGCCACCGCCAGCAGCGAATCGACCTGCGCGCCGGGCGGCCGCGTCACCAGTTTGGTCACCAGCGCGCGCGCGGTGCCGAACTGGCGCATGGTGCGGTAGGCGATGTCCTGCAGTGCGCCGCGCGTGGCGGCGTCGCGCACGCGGTCCAGCTTCAGCTGCGCGGCGGCGTCCTCGATCGCCTGGGGCAAGGCCGTGCCTTCACTGACGGCGCGCACCGCGGCGGCAGCACCAAGCATCTGGAAGGCAAGCGAATCGGGAGGCAGGCGCATATCGGTCAGGCGGCGGATCAGGCAGCGGGTCAGGCGGTGAATCGGAAAGGTGCGGGGCGCGGGCCAAAAAAAGCCCGCCGGTCCACGCGGAACAGCGGGCAGTTTACCTTGTGACGGGGCCGCGCCCCGGATTTCCGAGGCTCAGGCGGGGTAGGTGCCGGTCTGGGCCATCTGCATCAGGCGCGCGATGCGTTCCTCGGTGGCCGGATGGGTCGAGAACAGGTTGGCGATACCGCCGCCGGACAGCGGGTTCATGATCATCATCTGCGCCGTGGCCGGATGTTCCTCGGCCGCCTGGAACGGGATGCCCTGCGCGTAGCGGTGGATCTTGTCCAGCGCGCTGGCCAGCGCCTGCGGGTCGCCGCTGATCTCTGCGCCGCCGCGGTCGGCTTCGAATTCGCGCGCGCGCGAGATCGCCATCTGGATCAGCGAGGCCGCCAGCGGCGCCAGGATCGCCACGGCGATGCTGGCGATCGGGTTGGTGCGGTTGCCGTTCTCGTCGCGCCCGCCGAAGAACATCGCCATATTGGCCAGCGCCGAGATCGCGCCGGCCATGGTGGCGGCGATGGTCGAGGTCAGGATGTCGCGGTGGCGCACGTGCGCCAGTTCGTGCGCCATCACGCCGCGCAGCTCGCGCTCGGACAGCACACGCAGGATGCCGGTGGTGGCAGCCACCGCGGCGTGCTCCGGATTGCGGCCGGTGGCAAACGCGTTGGGCGCGTCTTCGTTGATCAGGTAGACGCGCGGCATCGGCAGGCCGGCGCGCTGCGCCAGGTCCTGCACCATGCCGTAGAACTGCGGCGCGCTGCCGGCATCGACTTCCTGCGCGTTGTACATGCGCAGGACCATCTTGTCCGAGAACCAGTAGGAGAAGAAGTTCATGCCCAGCGCGATCAGCAGCGCGAACATCATGCCGCTGCGCCCGCCGATCATGCCGCCGATGACGATGAACAGCGCCGTGATGGCCGCCATCAGCATGAAGGTCTTGACCCAGTTGAACATTGCGGTGATCTCCGTGTAATCGTGACGCGTCCCGGAAAAGCTGACGCGATGCCCGTTAGATAGGGGCCGATCGCAGAAAATTCAACGGCCGTCCAACGGCCTTTGCAATGTTGCGCACCCGCGGGCAGGAGGGCGCCGTGCGCGGCACATCAAGCGTCATGTGCGGCAAAGGACAGCCTGCTCAAGCCGCCGCGGCGCCGTTGCCGGGCACCACGCAGCGCGTGCCCGGCGGCAGCGGCAAGGCTTGCAGGAACTGCTGCGCCGGCTGGCGCCGGCCGCCCGGCTTCTGCAGCTCGGTGACCTGCAGCGCGCTGCCCTCGCCGCATGCGATCAGGATGCCGGCGGCATCGGCCGCCAGCACCGTGCCGGGCGGATGCGGCAGGCTGCTGGCCGCCGCCAGCGGCAACGCCTGCCAGCACTTGATCACGGTGTCACCCACCTGCACGGTGGCGCCCGGGAACGGGTTGAAGGCGCGCACCTGGTTGGCCAGTTCGGCGGCCGGGCGGCGCAGATCCAGCGGCGCTTCGTCCTTGGCGATCTTCTCGGCGTAGGTGACGCCTTGCTCGGGTTGCGGCGTGGCAGGCAGCGGCCGGCCGGCATCCAGTTGCCGCAGCGCGTCGACGATCATGCGCGCGCCGAGCGCGGCCAGCGTGTCGTGCAGCGTGCCGGTGGTGTCGTCCGCGCCAATAGGCACCGCCTCGCGCGTGAGCATGTCGCCGGTATCCAGGCCCTCGTCCATCTGCATCAGCGTGATGCCGGTCTCGGCGTCGCCCGCCTCGATGGCACGGTGGATCGGCGCCGCGCCGCGCCAGCGCGGCAGCAGCGAGCCATGGATATTCAGGCAGCCCAGCCGCGGCAGCGTCAGCACCTCGGCCGGCAGGATCAGGCCATAGGCAGCCACCACCATCACATCGGGGGCGATGCCGGCGAGCGTTTCGATGGCAGCGGCGGCCTCTTCCGGATACTTGCCCTGGCGGCGCAGCGAACGCGGCTGCAGCACCGGCGCCAGGCCATTGGCGACGGCGAACTGCTTCACCGGGCTGGCCTGCATCTGCATGCCGCGGCCGGCGGGCCGATCGGGCTGGGTCAGCACGGCGACCACCGGAAAGCCGGCGGCATGGATGGCTTCCAGCGCGACGCGCGCAAACTCGGGCGTGCCGGCAAAGGCGACACGCAAGGGGCTGGCTTGGGACATGGCAGGTTTCCGTGGCCTGAAATGGCACCGGCCGCTATAGCGGCCGGTATCGTGGTTCTTCGGAAGTCATAAAGATAACAGACCCCGCGCCGGTGCCGTATGCGGGTGGCCGGATTCCGGCGCGCTGTTACATCTTTATTGCCGCATCGGCGGCTTACATGCGGGTGCGTTCGCGCTTCTGCAGCTTGCTCTTGATGCGGTTGAGCTTCAGCGGCGACAGGTACTCGACGAAGACCTTGCCGCGCAGGTGATCGATCTCGTGCTGGATGCAGACCGCCAGCAGGTCGTCGGCGTCGAGCTCGAAGCTCTCGCCCTTCTCGTTGAGCGCGCGCACGCGCACGCGGTCGGGGCGCTCGACCCGGTCGTAGACCTCGGGCACCGACAGGCAGCCCTCTTCCCACACCTTGCGGTTGTCGCTGGCCCAGACGATCTCCGGGTTGATGAAGACCTGGAGCTGGTCGCGCGTTTCCGAGACGTCGATCACCACCACCTGCTCGTGCACGTTGACCTGGGTCGCGGCCAGGCCGATGCCGGGCGCTTCGTACATGGTTTCCGCCATGTCCTTGACCAGCTGGCGGATGCGGTCGTCCACCGCGGCCACGGGTTTGGCGACGGTGTGCAGGCGGGGATCGGGGTAGGTCAGGATGTCGAGTTTTGCCATGATGCTGGGGCGCAACGCCGGCTGCTGCCGGCAACCGGGCCGCGTTGCGGCGGCGGATGTTTACATGCAGAATCGGGGCGCAAGTACAAAAATTCAAGGCGCGCCGCAACAGGCACGCTCTCCCGGGTCAATCCGGCCGAACCACCGGCCGGTCAGGAAAATGCGCGATCTTACCAAAGAACACCAGGCGGCGTCGGGCCGCAGGCTGCACGCGTTCATCCCCAGATTTCTTGCCTGTCCACTATTGAGTGCCGCGGCCTTCACCGCCGCGGCGGCGCTGCCGGCGCTGGCGGCTGACCTGACGGTCACGCCGGCCCAGCAGGCCGAAGCCCAGCGCACCGCCCGGCACGGCATTCCGGTGGCCGATCTTGCCGCCAACGCGCCATCGCAATATACGGTGCGCGCCGGCGACACGCTGTGGGGCATCTCCGGCCGCTTCCTGCGCCAGCCATGGCGCTGGCCCGAGCTGTGGGGCATGAACCGGCAGCAGATCCGCAATCCGCACCTGATCTATCCGGGCCAGATCCTGTATCTGATCCAGCGCGACGGGCGTGCCTGGCTGTCGACAACGCCGGGCGGCGGCGACACCGTCCGCCTGTCGCCGCAGATGCGCAGCGGCGCCGCCGACGGCGCCGCCATCCTGAGCATCCCGGCCGCCGATATCGAACCCTTCCTGATCCGGCCGCTGGTGGTAGACCAGGGCACGCTGGACACCTCGGCCCGCATCGTGGCGGTGTCGGAATCGCGCGTGATCCTGGGCCGCGACGACACCGGCTATGCGCGGGGCATCCCCGCGGATGCGCCGCAGGGCAGCGATTGGCAGGCCTACCGCCCGCTCACCCCGGTGCGCGATCCGGTGACCCAGGCCGTGCTCGGCTACGAGGCCGAATATGAAGGCAATGTGCGCCTGGCGCGCGGCGCGCAGGGCCCGGACGCGGTCTCGACCCTGCAGGTCACGCAGGCCAGGCAAGAGATGGGCGTCGGCACGCTGCTGATGCCGCAGCCCGCGCGCGAAGCCTTGCGCTACGTGCCGCACGCGCCCGATGCGCAGCTCGACGGCCGCGTCGCCAAGGTCTACGGCGGGGTCGAGTTCGGTGGCGCCCGGCAGGTCGTGGTGCTCAACCTCGGCAGCCAGGCCGGGGTGGAACCGGGCCACGTGCTGGCCCTGTCGCGCACCGGAGAAACCGTGACCGACAAGACCGACAGCAACCGCGCCATCCGGCTGCCGGACGAGCGCTATGGGCTGGCCTTTGTCTTCCGTGTGTTTCCCGGCGTCTCGTATGCGCTGGTGACCGACGCTTCCAACGTGATCGCGGTCGGCGACCGCGCCACCTCGCCGCGCTGAGCCGTTCTTGGTGACATCTCCGGCGGCGCCTGTCGGCGCCGCATTCCCTTGCCATGCGGGCGCCGGCGCGACAGCCGCGATCCGCGATGCCGACGACCTGAAGGCCTGGCTGCAGCTGGCCTGTGCCCCCGGCGTCGGCCCGGTCGCGGTGCGCATGCTGCTGGCGGCGTTCGGCCTGCCCCGCCAGGTGTTGGCGCAGAGTGTGACGGCGCTGTCGGCCGTGGTCCCGGCCAAGCTGGCGCGCGCGGTGCTGGCCACGCCGGGGGCCGGGCTGCCGGCGCTGGTGGAGCGCACGCTGGCGTGGCTCGGCACGCCCGGCAACCACCTGCTGACGCTGGCCGACGATGCCTACCCGCGCCGCCTGTTCGACCTGCACGATCCGCCGCCGCTGCTATATATCAAAGGCGATCCCGCGCTGCTTGCCCGCCCCGCGGTCGCCATCGTAGGCGCGCGCAATGCCACCGAGCAGGGCAAGCGCGATGCGCAGGCGTTCGGCCGCGAGCTGTCCGAGGCGGGCCTGACGGTAATCTCCGGCCTGGCGCTGGGGATAGACGCCGCTGCCCATGCCGGCGGCCTGCCTGGCTGTGGCGGCACCATCGCGGTCACAGGGACAGGCGCCGACCGCGTCTATCCCGCGGACAACCTGACCCTCGCCCATGAGATCGCCCAGCGCGGCGCCGTGGTTACCGAATTCCCGCTCGGCATGCAGGGCCTGCCGACCAACTTTCCGCGCCGCAACCGCATCATCGCGGCGCTGGCGCACGGGGTGCTGGTGGTGGAGGCCGCGGCGCGCTCGGGCTCGCTGATCACCGCACGGCTGGCCGCGGAGCTCGGGCGCGAGGTGTTCGCGGTGCCGGGATCGATCCACGCGCCGCTGTCGCAGGGTTGCCACCTGCTGATCCGCCAGGGCGCCAAGCTGGTGGAGCGCACGGAGGACGTGCTCGAGGAAATCAACCTGGGGCCGACCGCCCCGGTGCTCTGCCAGCCGCCAGCGCAGGCTGTGGCTTCGCCGCCGGCTTCGGACCAGTCTGAATTTGCCGATTCCGCCGACCCCCTGCTGGCCGCCCTCGGCTACGATCCGGTTACGCTGGATGCGCTGTGCGAGCGCAGCGGCCAGCCACCTGAAGCCGCCGCGGCACGCCTGCTGGAGTTGGAACTGGCCGGGCATGCCGAGCGTCTACCGGGAAACCTGTTCCGGCGCCTTGCGTGACGGCCG
Source organism: Cupriavidus nantongensis (assembly GCF_041726985.1). Taxonomy (GTDB): domain Bacteria; phylum Pseudomonadota; class Gammaproteobacteria; order Burkholderiales; family Burkholderiaceae; genus Cupriavidus; species Cupriavidus nantongensis_A. The sequence goes on from NZ_CP168303.1 coordinate 3,436,418, forward strand.
CGCCTGGGCGGCGCGCGCAATACCGATACAATCGCCGGCTGTCCGTGTGTCGCGGGCACCTCATGTTTCCGATGCCATGACCGTTTACTTTCCTGAACGTGACGCCGGCGCCATCGCCGACTGCCTGGCGGCGCGGCCGCAGGGCCGCCTGGTCGCGTGCCTGTGCGCGCAGTGGTGCGGTACGTGCCGGGATTACCTGGTGGCGCTGACGGCGCTGGCCGCGCGCCATCCGGACGATTGCTTTGTCTGGATCGATATCGAAACCCATGCGGATGCGCTCGGCGATATCGATATCGAGAATTTCCCGACGGTGCTGGTGCAGCGGGCAGCGGGTGGCACGCCGCAGTTTTATGGCACCCTGCTGCCGCATATCGAGGTGCTCGAACGCATGCTCACGCGTGGCGCGGCCATGCCGGCGCCAGCGGAAGACGTGCCGGAGGTGCTGGACTGGTTGCTTGCTGGGGGGCGCGGCGGCGCCTAGGCGGCGCGTACGATGGCAGGCGAGCCGCCATGAGGCTGGCTTGCACCGCCGTCGAAACCGCGCTTATTATTGGCGCCTCATAGCCCCCCGGCGTTCTGATTACTACGTTTGCAGTGCAATTAGCGGGTTGCCGGATGCAGCTCGCAAGGACCCTTCCCATGTCAAAAGCCCTCATCATCGCGGAAAAGCCGTCGGTCGCGGCGGATATCGCCCGTGCCCTCGGGGGGTTTACCAAGCACGACGAGTATTTCGAGAGCGACGACTACGTGCTGTCCTCCGCCGTCGGCCACCTGGTCGAGATCGCCGCGCCGGACGAATACGAGGTCAAGCGCGGCAAGTGGAGCTTCGCCAACCTGCCGGTGATTCCGCCGCACTTCGACCTGCGCCCGATCCCCAAGACCGAGTCGCGCCTGAAGGTGCTGAACCGGCTGATCAAGCGCAAGGACGTGACCGCGCTGATCAACGCCTGCGACGCGGGGCGCGAAGGAGAACTGATCTTTCGCCTGATCGCGCAGCAGGCCAAGGCCAAACAGCCGGTGCGCCGGCTGTGGCTGCAATCGATGACGCAACAGGCGATCCGCGACGGCTTTGCCGCCCTGCGCGAAGATGAAGACATGCTGCCGCTGGCCGATGCGGCGCGCTGCCGCTCCGAGGCCGACTGGCTGGTCGGCATCAACGGCACGCGTGCCATGACCGCGTTCAACAGCAAGGGCGGCGGCTTCTTCCTGACCACCGTGGGCCGCGTGCAGACGCCGACGCTGTCGATCGTGGTGGAGCGCGAAGAGAAGATCAAGCACTTCGTGCCGCGCGACTACTGGGAAGTGCGCGCCGAGTTCATCGCTGCCGCCGGCCTGTATGAAGGCCGCTGGTTCGACCCCAAGTTCAAGAAGAACGAGTTCGACCCCGAGGCGCGCGATTCGCGGCTGTGGAGCGAGGCCGAGGCCAAGAGCATCGTTGCCGCGTGCCGCGACAAGCCCGGCACCGTCACCGAGGAATCCAAGCCGTCGACGCAGCAGTCGCCGGCGCTGTTCGACCTGACCACGCTGCAGCGCGAGGCCAACTCGCGCTTCGGCTTCTCGGCCAAGAACACGCTCGGCCTGGCGCAGGCCCTGTATGAAAAGCACAAGGTTCTGACCTACCCGCGTACCGACGCGCGTGCGCTGCCCGAGGACTACCTGGACACGGTCAAGCAGACCATGGACATGCTCGCCGACAGCTCGCCCAACTACCTGCCGCACGCCAAGAAGATCCTGGCGCAGGGCTGGGTCAAGCCGAACAAGCGGATCTTCGACAACAGCAAGATCAGCGACCACTTCGCCATCATCCCGACGCTGCAGGCGCCCAAGAACCTGTCGGAGCCGGAGCAGAAGCTGTACGACCTGGTGGTGCGCCGCTTCCTGGCGGTGTTCTTCCCGGCGGCCGAGTTCCAGGTCACCACGCGCATTACCGAAGTCGCCGGCCACCACTTCAAGACCGAAGGCAAGGTGCTGGTCAACCCGGGCTGGCTGGTGATCTACGGCCGTGAAGCGCAAGGCGACAAAGATGCCGCCAACCTGGTGCCGGTGGCCAAGGATGAAAAGGTCAAGACCGACAAGGTCGAGGGCGTTGGCCTGACTACCAAGCCGCCCGCGCGCTACAACGAAGCCACGCTGCTGTCGGCGATGGAAGGCGCCGGCAAGCTGGTCGACGACGACGCGCTGCGCGAAGCCATGGCCGGCAAGGGCCTGGGCACGCCGGCGACGCGCGCGGCGATCATCGAAGGGCTGCTGACCGAGAAATACCTGGTGCGCGAAGGCCGCGAGCTGATCCCCACCGCCAAGGCGTTCCAGCTGATGACGCTGCTGCGCGGCCTGGGCGTGCAGGAACTGACCCAGGCGGAACTGACCGGCGAGTGGGAGCACAAGCTGTCGCAGATCGAGCGCGGCCGCCTCAAGCGCGACGAATTCATGCGCGAGATCGCGCAGATGACGCAGCAGATCGTCAAGCGCGCCAAGGAATACGACAGCGACACCATCCCCGGGGACTACGCCACGCTGGACACGCCGTGCCCGCAGTGCGGCGGCCAGGTCAAGGAGAACTACCGCCGCTTTGCCTGCACCGCCTGCGAATTCTCGATCAGCAAGATTCCGGGTGGCCGCCAGTTCGAGATCGAGGAAGTCGAAGAGCTGCTGCTGAAGAAGGAGATCGGTCCGCTGCAGGGTTTCCGCAGCAAGATGGGCCGCCCGTTCGCCGCCATCCTCAAGCTGGGCAAGGACGACGAGGGCCATTACAAGATGGAGTTCGACTTCGGCCAGAACGACGACGACAACGACGGCGAGCCGGTCGACTTCAGCGGCCAGCAGCCGGTAGGAACGTGCCCGAAGTGCGGCGGCTCGGTGTTCGAGCACGGCATGAAGTACGTCTGCGAGAACAGCACCACCAGCCCGAAGAGCTGCGACTTCACCACCGGCAAGATCATCCTGCAGCAGGAGATCAGCCGCGAGCAGATCGGCAAGCTGCTCAACGAAGGCAAGACCGACCTGCTGACCGGCTTCAAGTCGTCGCGCACCGGCCGCAACTTCAAGGCCTTCCTGGTCAAGCAGCCGGACGGCAAGATTGGCTTCGAATTCGAGGTGCGCGAGCCCAAGGCGGGCGCCAAGACCGCTGCCAAGGCCCCGGCCAAGGCGGCATCGCGCGGCACGGCCGAAGCTGAAGCGGCGCCGGCAACCAAAACCGCCGCCAAGACCGCGACCAAGACCGCCGCCAAGGCGCCGGCGAAAAAGGCCGCGGCCAAGAAGGCACCCGCCAAGACTGCGGCGGCAAAGAAGACGCGTGCGGCAGCGGCCGGCGAGTAAGCGCGATCGCCCCATGCAAAACGCCCGGCATTGCCGGGCGCTTTGCTTTCCGCGGGACGCAAGCCGTGCGCTGGTTCAGGTACGCAAGGCGTGGGTGCCCAGGCTGACGGCGGGCTGTTCTTCCTTGCCTCGCATCTGCCCTTCTTCCAGCAGGAAGTCGATAAAGGCGCGCACCTTGGTCGGCAGGAACTTGCGGCTGGGATAGACCACGCTGACATCGCGCCGCGGCAGCTGGTACTGCGGCAGGACGTGCACCAGCCGGCCCGATTCGATGTTGGGCCGCGCCAGGTAGGACGACAGCATGGCCACGCCCATGTCGGCCAGCGCGGCCTGGTGCGCCAGCTCGGCGTTGCTGCACAGCAGCCCCGGGCGGATCGGCACGGTCACCTCGCCTTCGGGCCCGAGCAGCGTCCATTCGTGCTCGGCGCTGGGCAGGCGCATGGCGATGCAGCGATGGTGGCTGAGCTCATGGGCATGGCGGATCGGCGCATGCGCGGCGACATAGCCGGGCGAAGCGCACAGGATCACCTCGGCCGACAGCAGCGGGCGCGCCACCAGGTGCGAGCCCAGCCCCAGGTCCGACAGCATCACCGCCACGTCGCGGCCTTCCTCGACGATATCGACATTGCGGTCCGACAGGATCACGTCGAACACCACGTCAGGGTAAAGCTGCTGGAAGCGTGACAGCAGCTCGGGCAGCAGGTGCAGGCCGAACATCACCGGCGTCACCAGGCGGAGCGTGCCGGACAGCGACTGGCTGCGGGCCGTGACCACGCTTTCCGCTTCCTCCACGTCTTCCAGGATCTGCTGGCAGCGCTGCAGGTAGGTCTCGCCGGCATCGGTCAGTGACAGGCTGCGCGTGGTCCGGTTGAGCAGGCGCGTGCCGAGGTGGCTTTCCAGGTCGGCCACGTAGCGCGTGACCACCGCGTTGGACATTTCCAACTGCTGCGCTGCACGCGCGAAGCTGCCGAGCTCCACCACTTTGGAAAACACACGCATCGACTGCAGGCGATCCATGACATAGTCTCCCGTTTCTTTGCTGAATTCTTACGCAATCAGCTTATTTTATTGTCCGAAACAAAATTAATCATTGTGGATCCTGATATTTATTGATATGAGGGAAATGCCTAATATCTAGCCATCGGATGCCGCAATGCAACATGCCCTTCTCCTGAAGGTGCCGGATCAGGCATCCACGCTATAGGAAAGGCCTGAATCATGAAAACCAACCGTTACGCCCTCATCGCTGTCGCCACCGTCGCTGCTGCCCTCTCGGCCGCGCCCGCCTTTGCCAAGAACGGCAAGTTCGACGTCTACACCGACGGCGCCAAGGTAGCGAGCTTCGATGTCTATGCCGACGGCGCCCGGGCCGGCAAGTTCGACCCGTACACGGACGGTGCCAAGGCCGGCAAGTTCGACGCCTTCACCGACGGCGCCCGCACCGGCAAGTTCGACACCTTCTCGGAAGGCGCGAAGTACGACACCACGACCGATCGTGCGCCGCTCTGAGCCGGCACGGTCCACCGCTTGAACCTGGTCTCCACAGGTCTTTAGGAGAGCGCCCCGCGTCTCTCCCGCTTTATCGGAGAAGAAGCCCGCACCGGCCCCGGTGCGGGCTTCTTTGTTTCTGGCGCCGGCAGATCCGGCCCGGACTGTGGTCGATTATGCCAGACGCCGCAACGCAACAAGGTCTGGTGAATACCCCGGCGGTGGCGGCGCCAAAAGAAAAACGGGCCATGACGGCCCGTTTTTGCTGACCCCGCTGCGACTTAATCGTCGTAGTGGTGGCGATGATGGTGCTTGTGCTTCTTGCGCTTGTAATGGCTCTTGTTGTAGTAGCGGCGATCGTCGTCGTACGAGTTGTTGCGCGAGATATTGCCGCCCAGCGCCGCGCCCGCGCCGCCACCCAGGCCGGCGCCGATCAGGCCGCCGGTGCGCCCGCCCATGGCGTTGCCAGCCGCGGTGCCGGCACCACCGCCCAGCGCGCCGCCGATGATGGCGCCGGTGCGCTCGCGGCGGTTGGACGTGACCGCGCCGCCGGCGCCGCCGCCGACCGCACCGCCGATGACGGCGCCGGTGCTGCCGCCCAGCGCGCCGCCGACCGCGGCACCGGCGACACCGCCGAGCGCGCCGCCGAGGGCATTGTTCATGTCGCCCGCGACGGCCGGCAGCGCGCAGGCCGCCAGGGCAAGGGCAACGGTCAGGTTGCGAACGGGATGGCGAGTCATATGTTTTTTTCCTCGAATTGCCATGATGTGTCGCAAGTGTAGATAAGGTGCCGCAGCCTTGCTGTAACCACCTGTAAAGCCCTGTAACCCCCTGCAGAAACGGTATCAGGCCATTACAAAGGCGCGGTGAAAATACAACACTTAATAAAAAGACAGGCGACCATGTGATCGCCTGTCTGCATTGTCTGCCGCCGAGCCAGGTTCGGCGGCGATGCTCAGCATGCCCTTAGCAGCACTTGCCCTGCCCGCCGCCGTAGCGCGCTTCCTGGCGCTCGCGGAAAAACTCCTCGTAGCTCATCGGCGCACGGTCAGGATGCGTGCTTTCCATATGCGCCACATAGGTCTGGTAGTCGGGCAGGCCAACCATCAGCCGCAGCGACTGCCCGAGGTACCGGCCCATGGTGCCAAGTTGTTCCAGCATGGCGGCTCCTTGTCGATGTGGATCAGGACTGGGCCGAAGCGGCGCCTGGCAGCGGCTCGAACGGCGTTTCCTTGTCGGTCGGCCGGTTCACGGCGCGCGCCTGCATCGCGGTTTTTAAGCCGTAGCACACGATCGACAGCACCACCACCATGAACAGCGCGCACAGGCCGGCGTCAAGGTAGTCGTTGAAGACGATGCGGTGCATCTGCTCCATCGACTTGGCCGGCGCCAGCACCTTGCCTTCGGCGATGGCGGCGCTGAACTTGGACGCGTGGGTCAGGAAGCTGACCTTAGGGTCGGCATGGAACAGCTTCTGCCAGCCGGCGGTCAGCGTGCAGATCAGCAGCCAGACCGTCGGTACCAGCGTGACCCAGGCGTACTGGCCGCGCTTCATCTTGACCAGCACGCAGGTGCCCAGCACCAGCGCCACCGCGGCCAGCATCTGGTTGGAGATGCCGAACAGCGGCCACAGCGTGTTGATGCCGCCGAGCGGATCGACCACGCCCTGGTACAGGAAGTAGCCCCAGGCCGCAACCGTCAGCGCGGTCGCGATCAGGTTGGCCGGCAGCGAGTCGGTGCGCTTCATCGACGGCACGAAGCTGCCCAGCAGGTCCTGCAGCATGAATCGGCCGGCGCGGGTGCCCGCGTCGACGGCGGTCAGGATGAACAGTGCCTCGAACAGGATGGCGAAGTGGTACCAGAACGCCATCATGGCCTGGCCGCCGACCACCTGGTGCAGGATGTGGGCGATGCCCACGGCCAGCGTCGGTGCGCCGCCGGCGCGCGAAATGATGGTGTTTTCGCCGACGTCCTTGGCAGTCTGCACCAGCACGTCGGGCGTGATCACGAAGCCCCAGGTTGACACCGCCTGCGCCACCGCCTCGGGCGTGGTGCCGATCACGGCGGCCGGGCTGTTCATGGCGAAGTACACGCCGGGCTCGATCACCGCGGCGGCGACCAGCGCCATGATGGCGACGAAGGATTCGGCCAGCATCGCGCCGTAGCCAATGAAGCGCGCGTGGGTTTCGTTTTCGAGCAGCTTCGGCGTGGTGCCCGAAGAGATCAGCGCGTGAAAGCCCGACACCGCGCCGCAGGCGATGGTGATGAACAGGAACGGGAACAGGTTGCCTGACCACACCGGCCCGCCGCCTGCGGCGAACTGCGTGAAGGCCGGCATCTTCAGTTCCGGCGCGACGATCAGGATGCCCACCGCCAGCGCGATGATGGTGCCGATCTTCAGGAAGGTCGACAGGTAGTCGCGCGGGGCCAGCAGCAGCCACACCGGCAACACGGCGGCGACAAAGCCGTAGATGATCAGCATCCAGGTCAGCGCCTTGCCGTCGTAGGTGAACAGCGGCGCCAGGGTCGCGCTTTCATGTACGTACTGGCCGCCGATGATGGCCAGCATCAGCAGCACGAAGCCGATCACCGAGACCTCGCCGATACGGCCGGGGCGGATGTAGCGGGTATAGATGCCCATGAAGATGGCGATGGGGATGGTCACCGCCACGGTAAAGGTGCCCCACGGCGAGTCCGCCAGCGCCTTCACCACGATCAGCGCCAGCACCGCCAGGATGATGATCATGATCATGAAGCAGCCGAACAGCGCGATCATGCCCGGCACCGTGCCCATCTCGGACTTGACCAGGTCGCCCAGCGAGCGGCCGTCGCGGCGCGTCGAGATGAACAGCACCATGAAGTCCTGCACCGCGCCGGCGAACACCACGCCGGCCAGCAGCCACAGCATGCCGGGCATATAGCCCATCTGCGCGGCCAGCACCGGGCCCACCAGCGGGCCGGCGCCGGCAATCGCGGCGAAGTGGTGGCCGAACAGCACCGCCTTGTTGGTCGGCACGTAGTCCAGGCCATCGTTATGGCGCCACGCGGGCGTCATGCGCTTGGGATCGAGCTGCATCACCTTGTCGGCGATAAAGCGGCTGTAGTACCGATAGGCGATCAGGTAGATGCAGAGCGCGGCAACCACGATCCACAGCGCGCTGACGGCTTCGCCGCGCGCGAGCGCGACGGTGCCGAAGGCAAACGCGCCAAGGATGGCGACGGCCAGCCACACCAGGTGTTCTCCGATGCGATTCATAGTGAAGGGTCTCCTCAGACCGGGATTTGGAAAGCCTGCGGCGGCGAAGGACTGGCAACTGGCAACGGGCGGGTCGGCGTTGGGCGCGCCTGGGACGGGCAGCGAGGGCAATCCGGCGGTGAGGGGTCTCCTGGGCTGCTGGAATTGAGGTTGCTGCGCGCCCGGTTCGTGTCGTTTCCGGATCTCGTCTTGCAGGCAGGCGATGCACCAACCGGGTAGGCGGTGCACCAACTGCGTGGACCCGCGCCGCATGTTGGGGCGGCTTGCGCGTCCGGCGTGTAGTATTGACAGCCGCCAAACCCGGCACAAGCGCGTAACTACGCAGCACTTCTGCGTAGTACTACGCAAGTCGACGGTGGTATGCCGCCTGCGCGGCATCGGTGTTTACCCCCGCTCCCCCGGTCTTGTATGAAACTCCGCCAGAAAATCCTGTTGCTCGCCGTGGCGCCGCTTGCGGTGGCGATGCTCGGCATCGCGCTGGCGGTGCGCTTCCAGGCCACCCAGCTGGCGCAGCATGAACGCGCGCTGGTCGAGGCCGCCTACCTGCAGAGCAAGGAAACCGAGCTGCGCCACTACGTGGAACTCGCGCAGAGCGCGATCGCGCCGCTGGTGCGCTCCGGCCGCAACGACGCCGCCACGCGCCAGGCGGCGATGGAAGCACTGGCGCGGCTCGACTACGGCCCCGACGGCTACTTCTTTTTGTACGACCTGCAGGGCCGCAACCTGATGCATCCGCGCCAGCCGGAACTGGTCGGCCAGGACCTGTGGGCGCTGCGCGACCCGCAGGGCGCGCCCACCATCCAGCAGCTGATCGCCGCGGCCAGGGGCGGTGGCGGCGCGGTGCGCTACCAGTGGCGCAAGCCGTCGTCGCAGCAGCTCGCGCCCAAGCTCGGCTACGTGGTGGCGGTGCCCGAATGGGGCTGGATGCTCGGCACCGGCATCTACCTGGATGACGTCGAAAGCACGCTGCGCCAGCTCGACGCGCGCGCCGAGACCGATATCCGCGAAACCATGGCGTGGATCGGCGTGATCGCCGGCATCAGCATCCTGCTGGTGGCGGCCAGCGGCCTGGCGCTGAACATCAGCGAACACCGCGAGGCGGATGCCAAGCTGCGCCAGCTGGCGCAGCGCGTGGTGCAATCGCAGGAGGAAGAGCGCGCGCGGCTGTCGCGCGAGTTGCACGACGGCATCAGCCAGCTGCTGGTGTCGGTCAAGCTGGTGCTGGAAACAGCCGCCAACCGGCTGCGCCTGGCCCCGTCCGAAGGCGCGGCGGTGGCACCGGTGCTGGGCATGGCGCTGAACCGGCTCGACACCGTCTTCAATGAAGTGCGGCGCGTGGCGCGCAACCTGCGCCCGGCTCTTCTCGATGACCTGGGTCTGTTCGCCGCGCTCCAGCACCTGGCGCGCGAGATGCAGGGCGGCAGCGGCCTCAAGATCGTGGTGACGCAGAGCGGCACCCCGCGCGAACTACCCGACGAGCAGGCCACGGCGCTGTTCCGCATTGCGCAGGAGGCGCTGACCAACGTGGAGCGCCACGCCGGAGCCCGGCTCGTGAGCGTGTCGCTCGGCTTCGATGCCGATGCCACGCGGCTGGCCGTGCGCGACGACGGCCACGGCTTCGACGTCGCGCGCATGCAGGCCGACCCGCAGCGCGGCATCGGCCTGCGCAACCTGCGCGAGCGCATCGCCGCGCTGTGCGGGCAGTTCGATATCCTTTCCGGCCCGGGCGGCACCCAGATCATCGCCTCGCTGCCGCTGGCCAGACCCGCGGCCGCCGCGCGCGATGCCATTACCGCAGGACCCTCGCAGTCATGATCCAGTTTCTTGCCGAAGATCGCGAAGACAACGAAGCGCCCGCGCGCGTGCTGCTGATCGACGACCACGCGCTGGTCCGCGACGGCATGCGCATGCACCTGGCGCTGCAGCCGGGGCTGCGCGTGGTGGGCGAAGCCGACGACGGCGAAGCCGCGCTGGCGTGGCTGGACCGCGCCGGCGCGGGCGACATGCCGGACCTGGTGATCACCGATATCGGCATGCGCGGCATGGGCGGCATTGCGCTGGCAGCGGCGCTGCACGACCGCTATCCCGAACTCGCGGTGCTGATCGTGTCGATGCACGACAACCTCGAATACGTGCGCCAGGCCGTGCGTGCCGGCGCGCGCGGCTATGTGCTCAAGGATGCCCCGGCCGACGAACTGATCGCGGCGATCCGCTCGGTGCTGGCCGGGCGCGTGTTCTACAGCGCCCGCATCGCGCGCGGCATCGCCGAGCAAAGCCCGGCGGCCGGCCCGCTCGATGCGCTCACGCCGCGCGAGCGCGATATCCTGCGCGGCATCGGCCGCGGCCTGGCCAACAAGGAGATCGCGGCGCAGCTGGGCGTGTCGGTGCGCACCGTCGAGACCCATCGGCTCAACCTGAAGCGCAAGCTGGGGATCGAGGGGCGGGCCGGGCTGGTGAAATATGCGGTGGAGACGCTGGGGGAAAGCGAAGGCGGATAAAAAAACGCCCGCCTTGGACAAGGCGGGCGTCGACGGCTCAGGGCCTTATGCGCTTAGCCGTCCAGCCGCTTGCCGAGGGCGGCGCGCGTTTGCGCCAGCGCCTGCGGCAGGTGGTGCTTCAGCTGCGTGAACAGCTCGTCATGCAGCGCCAGTTCCTTCTGCCAGGCATCGCGGTCGATCGAGGTGACCTGCTCGAACTGCGCCGGCGAGAATTCCAGGCCGTTCCAGTTCAGGTCCTGGTAGCGCGGCGAGGTGCCGAACACGTGCTCGGCGCCTTGCCCCTTGCCTTCCACGCGGTCGATCATCCACGACAGCACGCGCATGTTCTCGCCAAAGCCCGGCCACACGAAGTTGCCATCCGCGTCCTTGCGGAACCAGTTGACGCAGTAGATCTTCGGCAGCTTCGCGCCCGCGGCTTCGAGCTTGTTGCCCAGTTCGAGCCAGTGGCCGAAGTAGTCGCTCATGTTGTAGCCGCAGAACGGCAGCATGGCGAACGGGTCGCGGCGCACCACGCCCTGCTGGCCGGCCGCCGCGGCGGTGGTTTCCGAGCCCATGGTGGCGGCCATGTAGACGCCTTCGGTCCAGTTGCGCGCCTCGGTCACCAGCGGCACAGTGGTCGAGCGGCGGCCGCCGAAGATGAACGCATCGATGGGTACGCCGGCCGGGTTGTCCCAGTTGTCGTCGATCGACGGGCACTGCGACGCGGGCGCGGTGAAACGTGCGTTCGGGTGCGCGGCCTTAGCGCCGGTGGCCTTGGCAATCTCCGGAGTCCATTCCTTGCCCTGCCAGTCGATCAGGTGCGCGGGCGCTTCCTTGGTCATGCCTTCCCACCACACGTCGCCGTCGTCGGTCAGCGCCACGTTGGTGAAGATGACGTTTTCCTTGAGCGTCGCCATCGCGTTGTAGTTGGTCTTCTCGCTGGTGCCCGGCGCCACGCCGAAGTAGCCGGCTTCCGGGTTGATCGCGTACAGGCGGCCGTCCTGGCCCGGCTTGATCCAGGCGATGTCGTCGCCGATGGTGGTCACCTTCCAGCCCTCGAAGCCCTTGGGCGGGATCAGCATGGCGAAGTTGGTCTTGCCGCAGGCCGACGGGAAGGCGGCGGCGACATGGTATTTCTTGCCCTCGGGCGAGGTCACGCCGAGGATCAGCATATGTTCGGCGAGCCAGCCTTCGTCGCGGCCCATGGTCGAGGCGATCCGCAGCGCGAAGCACTTCTTGCCCAGCAGCGCATTGCCGCCGTAGCCCGAGCCGAACGACCAGATCTCGCGCGTTTCCGGGAAATGGACGATGTACTTGGTCGGATTGCACGGCCACGCCACGTCTTGCTCGCCGGCGGCGAGCGGCTTGCCCACGGTGTGCACGCACGGCACGAAGGCGCCGTCAGTGCCCAGCACCTCGTACACGGCCTTGCCCATGCGGGTCATGATGCGCATGTTGACGGCCACGTACGGCGAATCCGACAGTTCCACGCCGATATGGGCGATCGGCGAACCCAGCGGCCCCATCGAGAACGGCACCACATACAGGGTGCGGCCACGCATGCAGCCGTCGAACAGGCCGGCCAGGGTCTGGCGCATCTCGGCCGGCGGGGTCCAGTTGTTGGTCGGGCCGGCATCTTCCTGCTTCTCGGAACAGATGAAGGTACGGTCTTCGACGCGGGCCACGTCCGACGGGTCCGACAGGGCCAGGAAGGAGTTCTTGCGCTTGGCCGGGTTCAGCCGCTTCATGGTGCCGGCGGCGACCATCTGCTCGCACAGGCGGTCATATTCTTCCTGCGAGCCGTCGCACCAGTAGATATTGTCGGGCTTGGTCAGCGCGGCGATTTCCGCGACCCAGGCGATCAGCTTGGGGTGCTTGACCCAGGCCGGCGCATTGACGGCTGCCGTACCTTGCATCGTGGGGTGGTTCATACTGCAAACTCCAGGTTTGTAAAGGGAAGGAAGGGAAGGAATCCTTGCAAAGCCTGGCCGGCGCATGTCATGCATGCCGGGGGCGGAACCGTCACTGCCGCCGCGTTCCTGCAGTATTCCCGCAGGGGGACGCATCGGTAGCGTCACATCCCGTTACAACTCCGCGGCGGCCCGGTTTGCGCAAAAGGTCGCGGCGGTCACGGCGGCTGCGCTACAGTGGCGCTTCGCCCGCGCAGAGCGGCCTGCAAATGCCGGCCGGGCTTTGTCCGTGGCAGCCGCGTGACGGGAGCAACGCTCGACCGACAACCCGCGGCGGCACCGGAGCGGGCAAGGATACCACTGGCGCACCCCCCTGTTTTTTGCTTCGCAACAATTGCCGGCGTCGGCCGGCGCGGTATTTGACCGCGCGGCACCAGGGTCGCGGCGCGCCGGTGCAGGTTCGCAAACGTTTCACAACAATACTGTTGGCCGGCGCGCGCCTCGGTGGGCGCGCGCACCAACTGGCACAACGTCCCGAAGATAACCAGGGTTGCCGATGAAGATTGCCGTACTCGACGATTACCAGGATGCCGTGCGCAAGCTGCCTTGCTTCAGCCTGCTGGAGGGGCACGACGTCAAGGTGTTCAACAACACCGTCAAGGGCGTGGGCCAGCTCGCGGCGCGCCTGTCGGACGTGGAAGCTGTGGTGCTGATCCGCGAACGCACCCGCATCACGCGCCAACTGCTGGAAAAACTGCCAAAGCTGAAGCTGATCAGCCAGACCGGCCGGGTCGGCGCGGGGCCCGGCAGCCACATCGACCTGGATGCCGCCACTGACCGCGGCGTGGCGGTGCTGGAAGGCGTGGGCTCGCCGGTGGCGCCGGCCGAGCTGACCTGGGCCCTGATCATGGCCGCCCAGCGCCGCATTCCGCAGTACGTGGCCAGCCTGAAGCACGGCGCGTGGCAGCAGTCGGGGCTGAAATCGACCACGATGCCGCCCAATTTCGGCCTGGGCCAGGTGCTGCGCGGCCAGACCCTGGGGATCTGGGGCTATGGCAAGATCGGCCGGCTGCTGGCCGGCTACGGCCGCGCCTTCGGCATGAAGGTGCTGGTCTGGGGCCGCGAGGCGTCACAGCAAGCCGCGCGCGCCGATGGCCTGGACGTGGCGACATCCAAGGAACAACTGTTCGCCGACAGCGATGTGCTGTCGCTGCACCTGCGGCTGAACGACGACACCCGCGGCATCGTCAAGCAGGCCGACCTGACCGCGATGAAGCCGACCGCGCTGTTCGTCAACACCAGCCGCGCCGAACTGCTGGAAGAGAACGCCCTGGTCACCGCGCTGAACCGCGGCCGTCCGGGCATGGCGGCGATCGACGTCTTCGAGTCCGAGCCGATCCTGCAGGGCCACGCCCTGCTGCGCATGGAAAACTGCATCTGCACGCCGCACCTGGGCTACGTGGAACGCGACAGCTACGAGCTGTATTTCCGCACAGCATTCCAGAACATCCTGGACGTGCTGGACGGCAAGCATGACTGCATCGTCAACCCGAAGGCGCTGGCGCCCGTGCTGACGCGCTGAAGGTTCAGTCCGCGGTTCGGTGCGCGTTCGGTGCCGACAACGGGCAAAACTGGTACGGCACGGGCTGGTCGCCGATGAAGGCTTCGTAGGTCCGGCACGCGCCAGGCTCGAGCGTCAGGCCGTAGCGCACCAGGTTCGCGGCGTGGGTTCTCGCTTCGGCAAGGTTTTCCGCGGCGAGGTCGCGCCTGTCCCGTGGCAGCAATTCGAGCGTGCAAGGCTGGCCGGCCACAAGCTCCTGTGCGACGCGTGCCCGCAGGCGCACCTTCTGTGCAATCGACTCCAGGGTCGAGCACCAGGATGTCCCCGCACGCATGCCGGTGCCGGCCAGCATGGTGTTCCAGCGCGCCACCATGCGCTCGCGCGGGTTCACCATCGCCGGTATCACGGCATAGGCGGCGCCGCCGCGTCCGGCAAGCATCCGGTCGAGGCTGGCCTGGAAGCCCTGGCCCTCGGGAAAGTTAGAGCTGAGCGCACCGAATGCTACGGTCGGGGGGAAATACGGTGCCATCCAGGCCTGCGGTACCCTGCCGCCAACGAAAAACACGCTGGTACCGGCATCGAGCGGCGTGGCGGGCAGCGTGACACGAAAAGCCTGCCGTGCCCAGGACGCATGTTCCCAGGTGTGCGATGTCGCCACGCTGGCGAGCGTCGCGACCAGCAGCACGATCGCGCCGGCGCGTCCGGCTGACTTCGGCGGTAGCAGTTGCTGCATCACGATCCATGCCGCCAATGGCGCGAGCAGTTCCATCGCCACGCAGTATCGGTAGATGCTGAACAGGCCAAGCCAAACCACGTAACTGGCTGCCAGGAAGATCAGCAAGGCGCCCGCCGCTGGCGGAAACGGTGACCGGCCGGAGGCCGCCTGTCGCGACCCAGCGCCGGCAGCGCGGCACGCCCGCTGAACCAGCCATGCCCCCGCCAGCAGATAGAGCACGGGCCAGACAAAGGGCCGGGTCGGCAGCTCGCCGACGCGCTGGGCCTTCAGTACCATGACGAAGGGAAAGAGCAATGCTTCCGACACACTGCGGGGCAGCCAGCGGGTATCGGCAACGCTGATCGGTGCCGCCAGCGGGTTGCCGAACAAACCGTTGAATTGCGGAAACAGCGGGTTGCGGAACGTTTCCCAGAGCATGGCGAACCAATACCCGGAAGTCACCGCGATGCCGGCCAGCACGCCCACGCCGAACCACCACGCCAGGCTCAACCGCCGCAGCCAGTGTCGCGCCAGGAACAGGCAAGCCAGGCACATCGCGACCGCATACAGCGCATTGGTCAGCTTGAGACCCGCAGCCGCGCCCACCAGCATGCCCGCTGCCGCCGCATAGAGCCAGCCAGCGCGTCCTGGCCCGGCCAGCGCATCGCGCTTGCGCACCAGTACCAGGAATCCCGCCAGCACGAACAACGCCGTCGCGTTGTCGCCCATAGTGTTGCCGACCTCGGAAAGATACGCCGGGCCCAGGCAGCCGGCCAAGGCCAGCAGCATGGCGGTCAGCCGCTGCCGCGCTTGCTGGGCAAAATCCTGCTGCGCCGAGACCAGCAATGCCGAGGCGATCCCGTACACCAGCACAAAGGCTGCACCGTGCAGCATGCCCATGGCGAACCCCGCCAGCGGCGCCGGCCAGTACTTCGTCATCAGGAAGTACGGCACGTCCAGCAGCGGATTGAAATAGCTTTGCAGCTGGGCGGGCGCCAGATCGAGCCCGACCCGGCCGCTGAGCAGCGCGTAGGGGTTGTACAGGTGGTAATTCAGCAGGTCCCAGTTCCGGTCCTGGCCTAGTTTCAGGGCATAGAGGCCGAATCCGAACGGTACCAGCAGGCACGCCCACTTCGGGGCGTTGGGTGCGCTCAGCCTGGCGACCAGGGCGGCAAGGCGGGGCAAGGTGGCAGCAAGCAAACGCATTGGCAAGGATATTGGTCTGCCGGCGGCGGTGCGCGCGCTCACGGGCGGTGACGGAACACCCACAGCTTGGCAGACAGGAAGTTGAACACCAGCCCGCACCCGGTGCCCAGCGCCACCGCCAGCAACGGGCGCCAGGGCGCTGGCGCCAGGTGGTTGACGGCGATGCTGTAGACCAGCAAGTTGATGGCACCGCCGGCGGACATGGCCGACAGGTAGCGCAGCCACTCTCGCCACGGCGGCTCGGCATTCCGCGTGGGAAAGGTGAAACGCCGGTTGATGCGCCAGGTGACAAAGGCGGCGGCAAGGAAGGACAGCAGGCGGCCGGTGTAGTAGCCGGCGCCAAGCGCGAGGCTGGCATACAGGACACCGGCGTCGACGCCGAAACCGATGGCGCCGGCGATCAGAAACCCTATCAGTTGCCGGCGGATCACGAGTGCACGGCAGCGCCGGCTGGCGCCGCGGTCATGCTGGCGCGCGACAGCGCCGCACGGTCCGCGGGTTCGTTCCAGGACGGCGGTGGTGCCGGCTCGCGCAGATAGGCCAGGCGCTTCATTTCCAGCCGCCCCTGCGTGACGGTATCGAGCACGATGCCGCAGGTCAGCAGGATCATCCCGAGCAGGGCCAGCGCCACACACAGCAGCGCTGTCGGCAGGCGCGGCACCAGGCCGGTGTCGAGGTAGGTCGTCAACAGCGGGAACGCCAGCAGCAGCGACAGCAGGGAACAGGCGAAGAAGCCGCTGGAAAAGAACGCCAGTGGCTTTTCCGACTTGAACAGCTTCAGGATCGTCATCAGGATGCGCCAGCCGTCCCGGTACGTGTTCAGCTTGCTCTCCGAACCGGTGGGTCGCGAAAGATACGTTGTTTGCTGTTCTCCCACAGGCATGCGCTGCTCCAGCGCGTGCACCGCAAGTTCGGTTTCGATTTCGAACCCGGACGAGTGCGCGGGAAAGGATTTGGCGTACCGCCGCGAAAACACGCGGTAGCCGGACAGCATATCGGTGAAGGTGCGGCCAAACAGGGCAGCGGCAAAGCTGGTCAGCAGCACGTTGCCAAAGCGGTGCCCAAAGCGGTAGGCGGCCTGCTCTTCGCTGACGCGCGCGCCCACCAGCATGTCGAGGCCTTCCTCGCAGAGCCGGCGTACCAGGGCCGGCGCGGCGCTGGCATCGTAGGTGCCGTCTCCGTCGACCATCACGTAGATGTCCGCCTCGACGTCGGCGAACATCCGGCGCACGACGTTGCCCTTGCCCTGCAGCGGCACGGCCCGCACCACGGCGCCGGCAGCGCGCGCGCGTGCGGCCGTCGCATCCACCGAGTTGTTATCGAATACGTATACAGTCGCGCCAGGCAAATGGCTACGGAATGCCAGCACGACATCGGCAATGGTCGCGGCTTCGTTGTAGCAGGGAACGATGACAGCCACCGTGGGCTGGCGATTTTCGGACATATCAGGCAATGGAACCGGCGATCCGGTCAAAGGGAGCCCGATAGGCTACCTTACTGGCATGAAATGGAGCAAGTCAGCGCCCGTGCGCAGGCATTTGCCCGGCAAGCTGGCCGGCCGCCAACCCGAATCGGACAAAACCGCTACACTGGGCGCCGCGCCTGGCCTGAAAGGTATACGCCGGGTCGCAGACGACTCCCCCAATCGCTCTACTCCTCTTCCTTGGCCGGCATGGACCCCAGGCTCGTGACGCTCTGCGTCGGCAATTTCGTCATCGGCACCGGTGCGATGATCGTGACCGGCATGTTGAACGACATTGCGGGCGACTTCGGGCTGGGCGCGGCCAGTGCCGGCCAGCTGATTTCGGTGTTCGCGCTGGCCACCTGCGTGGGCGCGCCGCTGTTCGCCACGCTGGGATCGCGCATCGATCGCCGGCTGCTGCTGGCGGGTTCGCTGCTGGTCTATGGGGTGATGCACGTGGCCGCGGCGCTGGCGCCGAGTTTTGCGGCGCTGATGGCGATCCGCTTCCTGACTGCGATCGGGGCGGCCATCTATACGCCGCAGACCGCGGCCACGCTGCCGCTGCTGGTCAATGCGCAGACCCGTGGGCGCGCCATCAGCTTTGTGTTCCTGGGCTGGAGCATCGCCAGCGTGGTGGGCGTGCCGCTGGGGACGTGGATTTCCAGCACGCTGGGCTGGCGCGTCAGCATGGCGCTGGTGGGGATGATGGCGCTGCTGGTGGCGGCGGCGGTGTGGCGCGCGCTGCCGCGCGGGCTGATGGTGCCGCCGGCCGGGCGCGAGGCCTGGGGCGCGGTGCTGCGCCACAAGCCGGTGATGCTGGTGGTGCTGACTACCATGATCTCGTCGGCGGGCATGTTCACGCTGTTTACGTATATCGCGCCGCTGATGCGCGACGTCTATGGCATCAGCGGCGGCGCGCTCAGCCTGATGTTCCTCGCCTACGGTGCCTGCGGCGTGTTCGGCAACGCCATGGCGGCGTCGCGCATGGACCGGGTCACGCCCAGCCGGATCGTGCAGGTGACCTTGCTGACGTCGATCACGGCGATGGTGTTGTGGCCGCTGGCCGGGCTGGGCAGCGTGGCGCTGGTTGCGCTGTTCATGCTGTGGGGCGTGGGCGGGTTTGCCACCAACAGCGCCCAGCAGGCGCGGCTGGTGCTGCTGGCGCCGGAGCGGGCCTCGGTGTCGATCTCGCTGAATTCCTCTTCGATCTACCTTGGCCAGGCCGCCGGCGCCATGGCCGGCGCGGCGATCTATACCCTGGCGGGTCCCGATACCCTGCACTGGGGCGCGGCGGCGCTGATGCTGGCGGCGCTGGCGGTGTCGCAGCGCGCGCGCCTGCTAGGCTGCCGCTGGCAGCCTGCGCAAGCGGCCCGGCAGCTCTGATTCCGGTCTGAAACACGCGCCGCGATCGCCCCGGCGGCGCCTTGTGAGGAACCGCACCAAGCACTTGTCCACAGCCTTATCCGCCCCGTTATCCTCAGGGATATCCGCAGCTTATCCACATCCCTTTCCACAACCACGAAGCGGGGGCGCACGTGAGCGATTCGAGACCTTGGCCGGGCCTTGCACGCGTGCTGGCGGTCAGCCTGGGCAAGGCCATCCCGCTGGTGGTGGCGGGTGCGGGCACCGAGGCGGTGGTGCTGTCGGGCATTCGCAAGCATCCGGTCAGTACGCTGCTGCATCCGCTGCGGGTCCAGGTGCAGCAACTGGGCTTGGCCGGCGACGAGCAGGGCGACCTGACTGTGCACGGCGGGCTCGACAAGGCGGTCTACGCCTACCCCTCGGAGCACTACGCCTGGTGGAATGCCCGCCGCCGCGCCTGCGCCCAGCCTGACTCCGGGCCGCCGCTGCCCTACGGCGCGATGGGGGAAAACCTGACGCTGGAGGGTTTGCTGGAGTCCGCGCTATGGATCGGCGACCTGGTGCGGGTCGGCACCGCCCTGCTGCGCGTGGAGGCTCCGCGCCAGCCCTGCTACAAGTTCAACGCCGCGCTGGGCTACCGCCACGCGGTGCGCGACATGGTGCAGAGCGGCTACTCCGGGGTCTATCTCAGCGTGGTGCTGAAGGGCGAAGTGCGCGCCGGCGATGCCGTGATTGTGCAGGCCGGACCACGGGAATTGTCGGTCGACAGCGTAAATCAGTGGCGCCGCGATGGCCGGCGGCAGCTTTTCTGATAATGTTTGTCTAACCATACAAGCGCCCCGCTAAACACATCACCGGCCTCCCCTGTGGCCCGGGCGGCGTTTGCCGGCGCCGGGCATTACCAGACCCTTGCACCCCTGTAACGGACTGTAATACGCGGCGCTGGCTCCGGCGGGCGAAGCGCGGTACTAGTAGAGTCTTTGCGCGACACGCACCGGCAACATCTGCGTACAACATGCCGGGCGGTACACGGGGAGTGGCGCTGAAGACGCGGGGCAGAGGGTCCACACAACATGAAATCTGACAGGATCGACCAGCCCAAGGGCTTCGTCGACAGCAACTGGAGGGCGGCCGCCGGGACCGGGCGTGGCCGCGTGTCGCCGTGGCTGACGGTGGTGATCGTGCTGGCCATCGCCGGCCTGGGCTGGTTCGCGTGGCGCACGTGGCTGGCGCCGAAGCCAGCGCCCAAGCCGCCCGCGGCGGCGGTGGTGTCGACCGCGCCGGTGCAGCAGGGCGACGTGCCGCTGCAGGTCTCGGCCAACGGCAATGTCACGGCGCTGTCCACGGTGGAGGTGCGGCCGCAGGTGTCCAGCACCGTGCGCACCGTCCATATCAAGGAAGGCCAGACCGTCAAGCCCGGCGACCTGCTGTTCTCGCTCGATACCCGCATGGACGAGGCGAACCTGGCCAAGGCCCAGGCGCAGCTGCTGCGCGACCAGGCCGACCTGGCCGATGCCCGCCGCACGCTGGCGCGCAGCCAGGAGCTGCTGCAGCGCAATTTCATCTCGAAGAGCGCGGTCGATACCGCTCAGGCCAAAGTCGATGGCTTCGCCGCCACCGTGCGCGCCGACCAGGCCGCGATCGAGGCCAGCCGCGTGGCGGTCAGCTATGGCGCCATCCGCGCCACCATCAGTGGGCGCACCGGCGTGATCAACGCCTTCCCCGGCTCGCTGGTGCTGCCCAACAGCGGCCAGCCGATGGTCACCATCGCCCAGGTGCAGCCGATCGCGGTCACCTTCAGCCTGCCCGAACGCCAGCTCGCGGCCCTGCGCGAGGCGCTGCGCGCTGGCCCGGTGCAGGTCACCGCGCAGCCCAACGACGGCAACCCGGCGCCGGTGACCGGCCGCATCAGCTTTGTGGATAACACGGTCGATCCGCAGTACGGCACCATCCGCGTCAAGGCGCAGTTCGACAATGAAGAACAGCGGCTGTGGCCGGGCACCTATGCCACCGTCAGCGCCGTGGTGCAGACGCTGAAGGATGCGCTGTCGGTGCCGCCGCAGGCGGTGGTGACCGGGCCGGAGGGCCGTTTCGTCTATGTGGTGCAGCCCGACAGCAAGGTCGCGCGCGTGCCGGTGCGGGTGATGACCACCACCGCCGCCGCGGCCGTGGTCGAGGGCGTGCAGCCCGGCGCCCGGGTGGTGGTGGAAGGCACGCAGAGCCTGCGCCCCGGCGCGCTGGTGCGCGAGGCGGCGGCGCGCGGCGCTTCAGGTGCCGCTGCCGCCCGCCCTGCCAGCGCGGGGCACTGAGCCATGACGCTCTCGGAACTCTGCATCCGCCGTCCGGTGATGACGGTGCTGCTGTGCCTGGCCGTGGTGGTCACCGGCATCGTGCTGTATCCGACCATTCCCATTGCGGCGCTGCCCAGCTTCAACTCGCCGGTGATCCAGGTCACCGCGACGCTGCCCGGCGCCAGCCCCGAGACCATGGCCGCGTCAGTGGCCACGCAGCTGGAGAAGCAGTTCGCGACGATTCCGGGCGTGTCGGTGATCAGCTCGTCGAACACGCTCGGCAACTCCAGCATCACCATCGAGTTCAACAGCGACCGCGATATCGACGATGCGGCCGTCGACGTGCAGGCGGCGCTGTTCCGCGCGCAGCGCTCGCTGCCGATCGAGATGACGACGCCGCCGTCATACCGCAAGGTCAACCCGGCCGACGCGCCGGTGCTGCTGCTGGCGATCAACTCGCCGGCGATGAGCCTGGCCGACCTGAATGCCTTCGGCGACAACCTGATCTCGCCGACGCTGGCGACGCTGCCGGGCGTGGCGCAGGTGCAGATCTTCGGGCAGAAGCGCTTTGCCGTGCGCGTGCGCGCCCACCCCGATGCGCTGGCCGCGCGCGGGCTGACGCTGGACGAGCTGGCCACCGCGCTGAACCGCGCCAATGCCAATACGCCGGTGGGCACGCTCGACAGCGCGCGCCAGACCCTGACGATCCAGGCCAACCGGCAACTGACCAGCGCCGACGCCTTCCGCAATATCATCGTCGCCAGCCAGCCCAACGGCGCGCTGGTGCGCTTGTCCGACGTGGCCGAGGTCGAGGACAGCGTCGAGACCATCAAGACCGGCAGCTGGCTCAACAACGAGCGCTCGATCGTGCTGGCCGTGCTGCGGCAGCCCGACGCCAACACCGTGGCCGTGGTCGACGCGATCCATGCCGCCCTGCCCCGCCTGATCCAGCAGATGCCGGGCTCGATCAACGTGTCGGTGGTCAACGACCGCTCGCGCTCGATCCGCGAATCGATTCACGACGTGCAGTTCACGCTGGCGCTGACGGTGGCGCTGGTGGTGATGGTGATCTTCCTGTTCCTGCGCCGCGCCGCGGCCACGCTGATTCCGACCGTGTCGCTGCCGATCTCGCTGATCGGCACGGTGGCGCTGATGAAGGCGTTTGGCTACAGCCTGGACAACGTCTCGCTGCTGGCGATCACGCTGGCGGTGGGGCTGGTGGTGGACGATGCCATCGTCATGCTCGAGAACATCGTGCGCCATATCGAGAACGGCGTGGCGCCGCTGAAGGCTGCGCTGGTGGGCTCGCGCGAGATGGGCTTCACCATCCTGTCGATCTCGATCTCGCTGGTGGCGGTGTTCATCCCGATCTTCTTCATGCCGGGCGTGATCGGGCTGCTGTTCCACGAATTCGCCGCGGTGGTGTCGCTGTCGATCCTGGTGTCGGCGCTGGTGTCGTTGACGCTGATCCCGATGCTGTGCGCGCGCTTCCTGTCCGCCGAGAACGTGCCGGTGGACGAATCGCACCACGCGTATGGCGACCACCCGGTGGCGCAGCCAGCCGTGGCGCAGAAGCCAACCCTGGGCATGCGTTCCACGCAGTGGTTCGAGAACCTGTTCGAGTTCACGCTGCACCGCTATGCGCGCGGGCTGGACTGGTGCCTGGCGCACCGGCGCACCGTGCTGGTGGCGGCGGGCCTGACCTTCGTGCTGACCGCGGTGCTGTTCGTCGCCATTCCCAAGGGCTTCTTCCCTGAAGAGGATATCGGCCAGATCCGCGTCAACGCCGAAGGGCCGCAGGATATTTCGTTCGACGCCATGTCCGAGCGCCTGCGCGACGCGGCCGAGCGCATGCGCGCCAACCCGGCGGTCAAGAGCATCGTGGTGGCCATCGGCGGCGGTCCGTCGCCGGCCATCAATACCGGGCGCATGTTCGTCGAACTGAAGCCGCGCGGCGAGCGCGACGCGATGCCGAAGGTGATCGAGTCATTGCGGCGCGATGTGTCCGGCGTGCCGGGCCTGGCGGTGTATTTCGCGCCGGTGCAGAACCTGCAGCTGGGCGGGCGCCAGAGCAAGAGCCGCTACCAGTACACGCTGCAGAGCGTGAAGGCCGGGCAGCTGCAGGACGTCTCCGACCAGCTGATGGCGAAGATGCACGCCGACAGCCTGTTCCGCGACGTCACCAGCGACTCGCAGCAGTCCGGCCTCGAGGCGCACCTGACCATCGACCGCGACAAGGCCAATGCGCTGGGCGTGCAGATGCAGGACGTGCGCACCGCGCTGTACTCGGCCTTTGGCGAGCGGCAGGTGTCGACCATCTACACGCCGATCGACAACTACTACGTGATCCTGCAGGCGGCCGATGTCGACCGCACCGATGAAAGCGCGTTCTCCAAGCTCTACGTGCGCAGCAAGACCGGGCAGATGGTGCCGGTGTCGGCCTTCGCCACCACCGAGCGCCGGGTCGGGCCGATCGCGGTCAACCACCAGGGGCAGCTGCCGTCGGTGACGGTGTCGTTCAACCTGGCCCCCGGCGCGGCGCTGGGCGATGCTTCCGCGCGCATCGACCGCTACAAGCAGGAGATCGCGATGCCGACCTCGATCTTCACCAGCTGGGGCGGCGACGCGGCGGTGTTCCAGTCGTCGCAGGCGACGCAGATCGTGCTGCTGGTGGCGGCGATCGCGGTGATCTACACACTGCTGGGCGTACTGTACGAAAGCTACATCCACCCGCTGACCATCCTGGCGGGCCTGCCGTCGGCGGCGGTGGGGGCGTTGCTGACGCTGTTTATCTTCAACGTCGAACTGTCGCTGATCGCAGTGATCGGCGTGCTGATGCTGATCGGCATCGTCAAGAAGAACGCGATCATGATGATCGACTTCGCGCTGGCGGCGCAGCGCGAGCAGGGCATGACCCCGGCCAGGGCGATCCGGCAGGCCTGCCTGCTGCGCTTCCGGCCGATCATGATGACCACCTTCGCCGCGGTGATGGGCGCGCTGCCGCTGGCACTGGGCCTGGGCGCCGGCGCCGAACTGCGCCAGCCGCTGGGCCTGGCGGTGGTGGGCGGGCTGCTGTTCTCGCAGGTGATCACGCTGTTCATCACGCCGGTGATCTACCTGGCACTGGACCGGTTCTCCGGCACCGGGCCGCTGCAGATCGATGCGGACGGCAACCGGCTGCCTGACAAGGTGACCGGGGAGGCGGTGCAGCAGCACTGAGGACGATCGGTGGAAAACCAGCTATGCGCCCAATGCCGTTCAGAAGGTATCAAACATTACCGTCATTCCCGCGCAGGCGGGAATCCAGCGTCTTTTAAAGTCACTGGGTTCCCGCCTGGCGCGGGAACGACGGTGGTTCACTGAACGGCATTACAGCTATGCGCCCGCCTCCATGAGAATGTCGCCGGGTACGTCCAGGGCTTGCGCCAGCCGGCGCAGCGCTTCGGCACTGCCAGCGCGCGAGCGGTTTTCGATCTGGCTGAGATACGGCTTGCTAATGCCTGCGGCCCGGGCAAGGGCATCCTGCGTCAGCCGGCGATAGTTGCGCCACGCCTTGACCGGATGATCGCCGGCCAGTTCGGCGTCGACCACCGCCGCCGGCACGCGGAAGCCATCGTCGCCGGCCTTGGCCGCGTCGAACAGGGCGACATCGCCGGCATCCTCGATGAGATGCTTGACGCGCTCCCATACTTCGATGGGAACTACTGCGTATTCGCGGCGGCCGTCGCGTTCAATGAACTGGATGTTCAGCATCAGCAGTATCTCGTGTATTAGCAAACAGGATGGCAAACAAAGTTTGCAGCCATGAGTAGCCAACATTGCATACATGTGGCAGGCGCGCCACGTCCCTTCAGCTAAATCATTTACCTATCTCGTGTAAATGATAATAATTCTCGTTAACTAAAACGGCGTCACCCGCGGCCTAGCCAGCCGGGCAGCGCCTGCACGCGAGCCAGCCACCCGTTACGGATTTCCGCCAGCCAGCGTTCGTTTTCTTCTGGGGAGAATCCATGAAACGTCGCTGTCTGGCGCGCCTGTGCGCCTCTGTCCGGGTCACGCCTGTTCGGGTCACGCCTATTGCCGCCGTGTGCGCGGCGCTGGGCTCGCCAGCCTTCGCCGCGGACGGCGCTGGCACCACCACACTGGCCGCGCTGAACGAGGTGGTAGTCACCGCTACCCGCACCGAAGAGCGCGCCGATGCGGTGGCGTCGACCATCACCACGCGCGATGTGCGGCAGGTCGAGCGCGCGCAGCCGGTCGACGAAGCCGGCCTGTTCGCCGACGAGCCGGACATCGACGTGCCGCGCGACCGCCGCCGCTTCGGTGCCGGCAGCATCAATATCCGCGGCATCGAGGACAACCGCGTGCTGCAGATGGTCGACGGCGTGCGGCTGCCGGATTTCTTCAACGGCGGCGGGCCGTCGAACATCTCCAGCTCGACCCGCGACGCGCCGGAGTTCTCGTTCCTGAAGCGGGTCGAAGTGCTGCGCGGGCCGGCGTCGAGCCTGTATGGGTCGGACGCGATCGGCGGCGTGGTGGCGTACGCGACCAAGGATCCGTCGGACCTGATGCAGGGTCGCAAGGTCGGCGGCGAGCTGGGGCTGAACTGGAATGGCATCGACAACGGCTTCGGCCAGACCGCGGGCGTGGCCGGCGGCAGCGACACCCTTCAGGGCCTGTTCATGTACGCGAACCGCAACGCTCATGAGATGAAGAACATGGGCAGCGACGATTCCAACTCAGTCAACCGCACCCGGCCCAACCCGCAGGACGTGCGCACGCAGGCGTGGCTTGGCAAGATCCTGCTCAACGCCAGCCCTGCGCACAAGTTCAGGTTCACCTACGAGCATCGTGACGGCAACACCGACACCGACCTGCTGCGCCTGTCCACAGCCTTGCCGCGTGTCACCGCCGCCAATGGCAATGAAGACCTGAGCCGCGACCGCGTCAGCCTGGACTACGAGTGGAAGCCGGCCGGCGGCGTGCTGGACCGCCTCACCGCGCAGGTCTACTACCAGGAGTCCGAGACCACCACGCTGACCAGCCAGGTACGCAGCAACACCAGCACCGGCTGCTCGGCCACCACGCGCGGCACCAGCCTGTGCAACGTCTCGCTGGGCTTTGCCTTCAAGCAGGAGCAGACCGGCTTCAACCTGCAGGGCGACAAGTCGTTCGCCACCGGCGGCGTCGAACACCGGCTGATCGGCGGCGTCGATTTCATGCGCGTGCGCTCGTCGGAATCGCGCGACGGCACGGTGCGCAACCTGACCACCGGCACCACCACCAGGACGCTGGCCGGCGAGAATTTCCCGATCCACGACTTCCCCACCGGCGAGACGCGCCAGACCGGCCTGTTCGCGCAGGATGAAATGCGCTTGTTCGATGGCCGCTTCACGCTGACGCCCGGCCTGCGCTTCGACCATTACTCGTTGTCGCCCGACGGCGATGACCTGGTCTACAACAATGCCGGCGGCCGCCCCGCGGTGAGCAAGAGCGATTCGCACCTGTCGCCCAAGCTGTCGGCGCTGTGGCAGGCCACCGATCGTGTCAACCTGTGGGCGCAATACGTGTTCGGCTACCGCGCGCCCAACTACCAGGAAGTCAACGGCAGCTTCCGCAACCCGGTGCAGGGCTACGGTGCCGCTCCTAACGCCGACCTGGACCCGGAGAAGAGCCGCTCGTTCGAGGTCGGCGCGCGCTATACCAGCGACAACGTGCAGACCAGCGTGGCGCTGTTCGATAACCGCTACCGCGACTTCATCGAACAGGTGCAGCTCACCTGCCCGTCGGACCCCGCCTGCCTGCCCGGCCTGCGCGCGACCTACCAGTATCGCAACCAGACCAGCGTGCGCATCTACGGCGCCGAGTGGCGCGGCGCGTGGCGTTTCCTGCCGCAATGGCGCGTCGATGGCGCGGTGGCGTACGCGCATGGCAACAACGAGCAGACCGGCCAGCCGCTGAACAGCGTGTCGCCGCTGCGCGCCAGCGCCGGGCTGACGTGGGAGCGTGTGCAAGGACAAGGCGCCGCGATCCGCTGGCGCGGCGCGCGGCCGGTGACGCGGACCGACGATTCGTCGTTCACCTACTTCAAGCCCGCCGGCTACGGCGTGGTCGACCTGCAGGCGTGGTGGCGCTTCAATCGCCATGTCAGCCTGGCGCTGTCGGTCAACAACCTGTTCGACAAGAAGTACTGGCTGTGGGGCGACGTGCGCCAGACCGGCGTCTCGGCGACCGAGCCCGGCGTGGATTTCTACACGCAGCCGGGCCGCACCTTCGCCGCCAGCCTGAAGCTGTCGTTCTGAGCGGCAGCAAGGAGCTTCGCATGTCCCCGCAAAACCTAAACTGCCGCTGGCTCTGGGCGCTGCTGTGCCTGCTGCTCTGCATCGGCGCGGCGCAGGCCGCGCCGCGCATCGCCATCCTCACCAGCTCGCCGGTGCCGGCGGGCAAGTTCGGCGCGCTGCGCGAACTGGCGCAGGCCCAAGGCATGACGCTGGAGGCGCAGTACCTGGAGCGCATGCCGGCGCAGGAGGTCGCGCCGTTTATCCACAACGCCGACCTGCTGATCGTCGATGCGCCGCGCGACCATATCGTGACCGCGATGCTGCAGCGCCTCGGCCCGCTGTGGAGCGAGGCGCGCGTGCCGCGCGTGCTGATCGCCACCGACCGCCATGAAGCGCACGGTGTCGACGACAAGCTCGCCGCCCAGCTGCAGGCGTACTACGTCAACGGCGGCCGCGGCAACTTCGGCGCGATGATGCGCATGCTCGCGGCGCAGCAGTTCCACCTGCGCAGCGACGATGGCATCCCCGCGCCCGTGGTGTTCCCGAAGGCCGCCTACTACCACCCGAAGCTCGCCGGCGTGATCACCACCTCGCCGCAGCAAGCGCTGGCCGCCTCCGGCAGCAGCGGCCCGGTGATCGGCATCGCCATCCACCAGGCCTATGTGTCGGGCCTCGACAGCGCCTTTATCGACGACCTGATCGCGCGCCTGGAAGCGCGCCACGCGCGCGTGCTGACGTTCTACGGCCCGGTGATGGACGCCGATGGCATCACGCGCATGGCGATGCCCGAGGGCAAGCGCCTGGTCGACGTGCTGCTCAACGGCCAGATCATGCTGAACCCGCATGGCCGCAAGGCCGAGTTCGAGCAGCTCGACGTGCCGGTGCTGCAGGTCATGCCCTATCGCAAGGGCGACGCGCAGGCGTGGCAGGACGACCCGCACGGCATCAGCCTGATCGATACCCCGTTCTACCTGGTGCAGCCCGAACTGGCCGGCGTGATCGATCCGATCCTGGTCGCCGCCACCGCCAAGGGCGACGGCGCCATCGTCGGCCTGCCGGCGCAACTCGATGCGGTGGCCGACAAGGCGCTGGCGCTGGCGCGGCTGCGGCACCTGCCCAACGCCGACAAGCGCGTGGCGATCCTGTACTACAACTATCCCGCCGGCGAGAAGAACCTGTCGGCGTCGTTCCTGAACCTGCCGAAGAGCCTGGCCAGCACGCTGGCGGCGCTGCGCGCGGCGGGCTACACCACCGAGGCCGCCGACCAAGCGCGGCTGCAGCGCGACCTGGGCACGCTGCTCGCACCCTTCTACCGCAGCGGCAGGCTCGAGCCCTTGCTCGATGCCGGCCTCGCGGTGTGGATGCCGATGTCGCAGTACCGCCGCTGGTACGACGCGCAGCCCGCGCCGTTCCGCGCCGCGGTCGCGCAGCGCTGGGGCAGTCCGGAGCAATCGGCGATGGCGACCACGCGCGGCGGCGAGCCCGGCTTCGTGATCCCGCGGCTGCAGCTCGGCAACGTCGCGCTGATGCCGGTGCCGCCGCGCGGCGAGCGCAATGAATCGGACGAGAAGGCGCTGTACCACTCCACCTCCACGCCGCTGAACCACTTCTACATGGCCGCCTACCTGTGGGCGCGCCAGGATCGCGAGGCGCTGGTCCACTACGGCACCCACGGCACGCAGGAATGGACCCCGGGCAAGGAGCGCGGCCTGTCGGTCACCGACCAGCCCTACCTGGTGCTGGGCAACGTGCCGGTGATCTATCCGTATATCGTCGACGACGTCGGCGAAGCGATCCAGGCCAAGCGCCGCGGCCGCGCCGTGATCGTCAGCCACCAGACGCCGCCGTTCCGCCCGGCCGGGCTGCATACCGACCTGGTGGCGCTGCACGACCAGTTGCACGCGTACCTGCAGCAGGATGAAGGCGCGGTCAAGGACACCATCCGCCAGCAGATCCTGGCGCGCAGCGCATCGATGCATCTGTTCGAGGACATGGGCTGGAGCGCGGCACGGGCGCGCGCGGATTTCAGCGGCTATCTCGATGCGCTGCATATCCACCTGCATGAACTCGGCGGCGCGCTGCAGCCCTATGGCCTGCACACCTTCGGCCAGTCGCAGGACCCGGGGCTGCGGCTTTACACGACCATGGCAATGCTCGGCAAGGACTGGCTCAGGCGCGTGTTCCCCGACGATCCGGAAGAGCTGTTCGCGGTCGACTACGCGCAGCTCGCGCAGACGCCGCCCTATGCGATGGTGCGGCGCTACGTGGCCGAGTGCGCCTCGCTGGACGAACTGGCCGATGCGCGCCAGCGTGAAGACATGGAGCGCGCGCGGCAGCTCTATGCCAGCCTCGACGCATCCCCCGAAAACGCGGGGCTGCTGACCGCGCTGGCCGGCCGCCACCTGCACCCGGGCACCGGCGGCGACCCGGTGCGCAACCCCGACACCTTGCCGACCGGCCGCAACCTGTACGGCTTCGATCCCTCCAAGGTGCCCAGCCGCGAAGCGTGGCAGGCGGGCCAGGCCGCCGCCGAGGCGATGATCGCCGACTGGCGCAAGCGCCATGGCCGCTATCCCGACAAGCTCGCGTTCTCTCTGTGGAGCGTCGAGACCATGCGCCACCAGGGCATGCTCGAAGCGCAGGCGATGGCGGCGCTGGGCGTGCGGCCCAAGTGGGACGACGGCGGCCGCGTGGTCGGGATCGAGCCGATTGCCGCCGCGGAACTCGGGCGTCCGCGCGTGGACGTGGTGCTGTCGGCCACCGGTCTGTATCGCGATCACTTCCCCAACCTGATGAAGTGGCTGGCCGAGGCGGTGAAGCTCGCCGCCGCGCAACCGGAAGCCGGCAACGTCGTCGCGGCGAATATCCGCGCCGTCCGTGAACGGCTGAGCAAGCTCAATGTCCCCGCCGAGCGCCTCGACGCGCTCGCGGTGACGCGCATCTTTGCCAGCGAATCAGGCAACTACGGCACCGGCCTGAACGATGCGGCGCTGGCGACTGATACCTTCGGCAGCGGCCGGCAGGCCGACGCCAAGCTGGCCAGGCTGTATCTGGCGCGCATGCAGTACGCCTACGGCCCGGACGAGCAGCACTGGGGCGAGGCGCTGCCGCAGGCCAACCTGTATGCCGAGAACCTCAAGGGCGTCGACGCCGCGCTGCTGGCGCGCAGTTCCAACCTGTACGGCATGCTGACCACCGACGATCCATTCCAGTACCTCGGCGGCATTGGCCTGGCGGTACGCCACCTGACCGGCAAGGCGCCGGAACTGCTGATCTCCAACCTGCGCGATGCCAGCCAGGCGCGCACCGAGACCGCCGCCGGCTTCCTGGCCAGCGAGCTGCGCACGCGCTACTTCCATCCCGGCTGGATCGAGGGCATGAAGGCCGAGGGCTACAGCGGCGCGCTGAACGTGCTCGACACCGTCAACAACTTCTGGGGCTGGACCGCGGTCTCGCCCGAGATCGTGCGCGACGACCAGTGGACAGAATTTGCCGAGGTCTATGTCAACGACAAGCACCAACTCGGCCTCAACGAGTGGTTCGAAAAGAACGCGCCGCAGGCCCAGGCGCAGGTGATCGAACGCATGCTCGAAGCCGCGCGCAAGGGCTACTGGAAGGCCGACAGCAAGCTGTTGCAGACACTGGCGCAGCGCTATCAGGACCTGGCGCAGCGGCACGATATCGTCAGTCACAACCGCGCGTTCAACCAGTATCGCGCGCAGCAGGCCCGTGCTGCCGCGCCGGGCTATGGCTTGCAGCCGCGCGCTGCGGCGCCGCGTCCGGCGCCAGCGCCGCCGCAGGCTGCCGCGCCGGCCCCTGCGCCAGCGCCCGCACCCGCACCGAATCCCATGCAGCCCGTGCAAGGCATGGAGCTGGTGGAGCGCAAGCCGCCCGCGGCCGAGATCGTGCCGGTGCTGTCGTGCCTGGCCGGCGGCATCGCGCTGGCGGCCGCGATCGCGGGCGGCGCGCTCAGCGCGCGGCGGCGCTTCGCTGCCAGCAAGTCAGAGGCATGGCTGCCGCACCGCTGAGTTTCGTTTTGTCATTCCCGCGAAGGCGGGAATCCAGCGTCTTGAAAAGTCACTGGGTCCCCGCCTTCGCGGGGACGACGAGTAATTTGATTTGTGTATTCCCAGACGACTGAGACCCCATGACACCCACCCTGCTCGAAACCCTGATGTACGACGTCGGCCAGCTGTTCCTGATCCCGACGCTGGCGCTGATCGCGCTGCTGTTTCTCTACGCCTTCTGGGCGCTCGGCGAGTTCGCCATGCAGGCCTGGCTGCGCGGGCGCCACCCCATCGCCAGCGGGCGCGGCTACGTGCTGGTGGCCTGGGCGCGCCAGCACAGGGTGGCCGATGCCGACGCCCTCGACGTCGCCGCGCACCGCCTGCTGGAGCGCCCGCGCATCGCCACGCGCGTGGCGCCGATGCTGGGGCTGGTGGCGACCATGATCCCGATGGGGCCGGCGCTGAAGGGGCTGTCCGGTGGCAACCTGGCCAATGTGGGCGAGAATCTCACCATCGCCTTCTCCGCGGTGATCCTGGCGCTGATCGCGGCCAGCATCACCTTCTGGGTGGTCAACGTGCGCCGGCGCTGGCTGGCCGAGGAACTGGTGTGGCTGGCGCAGTCGCGGCCGCAGTGGGAGGTTGACGCATGAAGTTCCTGGAAGAGAGCGAGGCCGACGACCCGATCCTGTCGGTGGTGAACCTGATCGACGTGTTCCTGGTGGTGATCGCCGCGCTGCTGGTGGCGATCGCGCAGAACCCGGCCAATCCGTTCACCCATGATGACGTGACCATCATCAGGAATCCCGGCAAGCCGGACATGGAGATCGTGTCGCGCCAGGGCGAGAAGGTGGTGCGCTACCAGGCCAGCGGCCAGGTCGGCAGCGGCGACGGCATCAAGGCCGGCGTGGCGTACCGGATGCAGGACGGATCGATGGTGTACGTGCCGGAGCAGGCCGCGCCGCAGGCGTCGGCGCCGGTCACTGAAACGAGATAAGGGAAAGCGCGTGATCTCATTCCGCTTGTTTGTCCGCTTGTGCGCGGCCGCCACGCTGGCCGCGGCCGTTGCCGTGCTGGGCGCCGGCTGTGCGACGTCGGGGCCGGCTCCATCGACGGTCAGCGCCGCCTTCGCCGGCAAGCCCTACGTGCTGCTGGGCGAGGTGCACGACAACGCCGCCGGCCAGCAGCAGCGGCTGGCCGCGCTGACGCGCGCGCTCGAGCAAGGCTGGCGCCCGGCCATCGCCATGGAGCAGTTCGACCGCGAGCGCCAGGCCGATATCGACCGGGCCCGGCGCGAGCGCCCGCGCGATGCCGACCACCTGATCGCGCAGGCCGGTGGCGGCGCGTGGCAGTGGCCGCTGTACAAGCCCGTGGTGGCGCTGGCGCTGCAATACGATCTGCCGCTGGTCGCCGCCAACCTGTCGCGCGCAGACGCGGGCAAGATCGTGCGCGGCGGGCTCGACGGGCTGTTTTCCGCGGCCGAGCGGCACCAACTGGGACTGACCGGCGCGTTGCCGCCGGACCTGGTGGCGGCTCAGACCGCGGTGCTCGACCGCGGGCACTGCGGCAATTTCCCCAAGGCGATGCTGCCCGGCATGCTGGCGGCACAGGCCGCGCGCGACGCGGTGATGGCGCAGGCGTTGCGGCCTTATGCCGGTCGCGGCGCCGTGCTGATCGCGGGCAATGGGCATGTGCGGCGCGATGTGGGGGTGCCGCGCTGGCTGGGCGGCGACGCCGGGCAGGCGCTCAGCATCGGCTATGTGGAAAACGCGCCGGAGAAGGGGGAGTTCGACATGGCGGTGGTGGTGCCGGCGGTCGAGCGCAAGGATCCTTGCTTGCAGGCGAAGCCGGCGGGGTGAGGTGGTGTTTTCAGGGGACGGAGTCTCCACGAAGTGCCGCCCTTCCAACTGCCCACCCCCTCCCCCCACGTAAACCCCAACCCAAACTCCCCCGCTTTGACAGCCTTTTGACAGTTTCCCCCGCCTAGAATCCGCCCCAAGGCCGGAAGTTCCGGCCTGACGTTCACCAACATCCAAGAACAGTCCCGGCCAGCCCCCGCCGCGCCGGACAGGAGACAAGCCCGGTGCCGCGCCGCTGCGCACGCCCCCGGACCGCATCCCGTCCCGTAACGCCATGGCCGCCGGAACCCCCGGGTCGGATCGCGGCCGCCATCGACTGGCAAGCGATCACCGGTATTACCAAGGAGACCGCCATGCGCCGTACCTATTTCCGCTTCGCCCATGCCGTGATGGCATCCGCCACGCTGGCCGCCGCTGCCGTGGCCGCGCCCGCCTTCGCGATGGACAACGTCAAGGTCATGATCGGCGCCAATCCCGGCGGCGGTTTCGACCAGACCGGCCGCTCGCTGGGCGCGGCGATGATTGCCGCGGGCCAGGCCAAGGCCGCTTCGTACGACAACAAGGGCGGCGCCGGCGGCACCATCGCGCTGACCCAGTTCGTCAACACCGACAAGGGCAACCCCAATGCGCTGATGGTGGTGGGCGCGGTGATGGTCGGCGCGATCGAGACCAACAAGCCGCCGGTCACGCTGAAGAACGCCACGCCGATCGCACGCCTGTTCGCCGACACCATGGTCATCACCGTGCCGGCCAGCTCGCCGATCAAGTCGATCAAGGACCTGACCACGCAACTGAAGGCCAACCCGGGCAGCGTCAGCTGGGGCGGCGGCTCCAAGGGCTCGATCGACCATATCCTGGCCGGGCTGGTCGCCAAGGAAAGCGGCGTCGACCCGAAGAAGGTCAACTACGTGCCGTTCCAGGGCGGCGGCGAAGCCTCAGCCTCGATCATGGGCGGGCACGTGACGGTCGGCATCGCCGGCGTGTCGGAGTTCCTGCCCTTTATCAAGAGCGGCAAGATGCGCGCGCTGGCGGTCACGTCCAAGGACCGCGTTGCCGATATCCCGACGCTGAAGGAGCAAGGCGTCAATGTCGAGATCTACAACTGGCGCGGCGTGTACGGCGCGCCTGGCACCACGCCGGAGCAGCGCAAGGCCATGATCGACGCGGTGGTCAAGGCCACCGAGAGCAAGGCCTGGAAGGACACGCTGCAGAAGAACGACTGGACCCCGTTCCTGCTGACCGGCGACGAGTTCGGCAAGTTCGTCGACAGCGAATCGACCCGCCTGGGCGCGACGCTGCGTGAACTGGGCGTGGCCAAGTAACACTGCCCGGCGCGCGGCTTGCGCCCGCGCCATACCGTCTCAACGCATCGCTCTCGCTTTACCTGTCGTGCCTGCCGACGCCGCCGGTGATCCCGGCGGCCGGGAAACACGGCGCGGGGCCCGGTGTCCACCTGCGATACCGAAGACAACAACATTTGTCACCGGGCCCCGCCGCCGCGCGGGCAGCATCCGCCAGCGTCGCGCATGCCAGCCTCCGCGGCTGGCGACCATGGCCAAGGAGTCTCCATGAAACCCTCGCACCTCGCCATCGGCATCGCCGTGCTGGCGATCTCGCTGTTCTTCTTCCTCGGGCTGTCCGGCATTACCGGCGACGAGGGCTATGCGGGCCTGTCGCCGCGCTTCGTGCCCACACTGGTGGCGATCGGCCTGGCGGTGTGCGGCGCGCTGCTGACCTGGCAGGGCGTGCGCGGCGGTTTCCGCAATATGCCGGAAGAGGACGCCGAGCTGCCCAACGCGCCGCACAACTTCGGCGGTTTCGTCTGGGTCGCCGCGGGCCTGGTGCTGAACATGGCGCTGATCGGCACGCTGGGCTTCGTGCTGTCGTCGACGCTGCTGATGGTCTGCGTGGCGCGCGGCTACGGCAGCCGCCGCCTCGTGCGCGACGCCATCGTCGGGCTGTGCATCACGGTGCCGATGTGGGCGCTGTTCGAGTCCCTGCTCGGCATCAACCTGCCGCTGCTGCCCATCGCCGGCTTCTGAGCCCGCCCGTCCCGCAAGGAGTCTTCGCATGGATACCCTGAACCAGCTGATGCACGGCTTTGCCGTCGCGATCACGCCGATCAACCTGATGTGGGCCCTGGTCGGCTGCTTCCTCGGCACCGCCATCGGCGTGCTGCCGGGCATCGGCCCGGCGCTGACGGTGGCGATGCTGCTGCCGCTGACCGCCAAGGTGGAACCCACCGCGGCGCTGATCATGTTTGCCGGCATCTACTACGGCGCGATGTACGGCGGCTCGACCACGTCGATCCTGATGAACACCCCGGGCGAGTCTTCCACCATGGTCACCGCCATGGAAGGCAACCTGATGGCCAAGAACGGGCGCGCCGGCCCGGCGCTGGCGACCGCGGCGATAGGCTCGTTCGTGGCCGGCACCATCGCCACCGTGATGCTGTCGCTGTTCGCGCCGGTGGCGGCCGACGTGGCGCTGCAGTTCGGCCCGGGCGAGTACTTCATGATCATGCTGCTGGCCTTCACCACGGTCTCGGCAGTGCTGGGCTCGTCGCTGCTGCGCGGCATGACCGCGCTGTTCCTGGGCCTGGGCATCGGCCTGATCGGCATGGATTCGTTGTCGGGGCAGACCCGCTATTCGATGAACGTGCAGGAGCTGTACGACGGCATCGACATCGTGGTGGTCGCCGTCGGCCTGTTCGCGGTGGGCGAGGCGCTGTTCAACGCGTTCTTCCCGCAGCCGCCCAGCACCTACAACAAGCTCAGCTCGACCCACATGAACCGGTCGGACTGGAAGCGCTCGCTGCCGGCATGGATCCGCGGCACCTTCATCGGCTTCCCGTTCGGCCTGATCCCGGCGGGCGGCGCCGAGATCCCCACCTTCCTGTCGTACGCGACCGAGAAGAAGCTGTCGGACCACAAGGAAGAGTTCGGCAAGGTCGGCGCGATCGAAGGCGTGGCCGGCCCCGAGGCCGCCAACAACTCGGCCGTGACCGCGACCCTGGCGCCGCTGCTGACGCTGGGCATTCCCACCTCCAACACCACCGCAATCCTGCTGGCGGCGTTCCAGAACTACAACCTGCAGCCGGGCCCGATGCTGTTCCAGACCTCGGGCGACCTGGTGTGGGGCCTGCTGGCGTCGCTGTATATCGGCAACGTGATGCTGCTGGTGCTGAACCTGCCGGCGATCGGCCTGTGGGTGCGCATGCTGCGCGTGCCGACGCCGCTGCTGTACGGCGGCATCCTGATCTTCGCGGGGCTGGGCGCGTACGGCATCCGCCAGTCGTGGTTCGACCTGCTGCTGCTGTTCGTGATCGGCCTGCTCGGCATGGTGATGCGCCGCTTCGACTTCCCGACCGCGCCGGTGATCGTCGGCATGATCCTCGGGCCGATGGCGGAGAAGCAGCTGCGCAATGCGCTGTCGATCGGCCAGGGCGACTGGAGCCTGTTCCTGCGCCAGCCGATCTCGGCCTCGATCCTTGCGCTGACGGTGGCAGTGGTGGTGATCCCGCGCCTGCTGCGCTGGCACGCCGGGCGCGGCTCGGCGCACGCGCAGGCGGACAACGCCGCCTGATGCGCGCGATCTTGCGGTAAGCTTTGCGGGGCCCGCACGCCGGTGGTGTGCGGGCCTCTTGCCTTTGGCGTTTCCTGTTCCAGAACAACAAGCCGCCGGCGCCGCCGCGTCAGGCCGCTGCGACATGTCTCTTCTCTCCAACCGCTGGCTGTCCGCGCTGCCCACGCTGGCGCTCGGGCTGGCCGCCGCCCTGCTCTGCACTCTCCTGCATACGCCGCTGCCGTGGATGATCGGGCCGCTGCTGGCGGTCGCCGCCGCGCGCATGGCCGGTGCCGACCTGCGCGCGCCGGCGCAGGCGCGCAATGCCGGCCAATGGGTCATCGGCGCCTCGCTCGGGCTGTATTTCACGCCGGACGTGGTGGCACGGCTGGTGGAGTACCTGCCGTACATCGTCGCTGGCTCGCTGTTCGCGCTGGCGCTGGGCGCGGGCGGTGCGCTGCTGCTGCGGCGGACCACCGGCGTTGCCTTCAAGACCGCGTTCTTCTCGACGGCCATCGGCGGCGCCTCGGAGATGGCCAACCTGGCCGAGCGCAACGGCGCGCGCATCGACCAGGTGGCGGCGGCGCATTCGCTGCGGGTGCTGATGGTGGTGGTGACGGTTCCGGCGATCTTCCAGTACGGCGGCATCCACGGGCTCGACCCGTATATTCCAGGCCCGCGCGTGGTCAGCGCGCCAGGGCTGGTGGCGCTGGTGGCGATCACGCTGGGCGTGGCGCTGCTGGTGAAGCGGCTGAACATGCCGAACCCGTTCGTGATCGGCACGCTGCTCGCGGCGGCGGTGCTGACCGCTTGCGGCATCGAACTGTCGGCCATCCCCACCTGGATGAGCCGCGCCGGCCAGCTGCTGATCGGCGTGTCGCTGGGCGTGCGCTTCTCGCGCGAGTTCCTGCATACCGCGCCGCGCTTCCTGTCGGGCGTGGCGCTGTACACCGTGCTGGCGCTGGTGGTGTCGGCGCTGTTCGGCTGGGGGCTGTCGGCGCTGTCGGGCGCGCACCCGGCCACGGTGATCCTGGGCACCACCCCGGGCGGCATCGCCGAGATGTGCATCACCGCCAAGGTGCTGGAGGTCGGGGTGCCGCTGGTAACGGCCTTCCACGTGATCCGGATGGCGTTCGTGGTGCTGGCCACGGGGCCCCTGTATCATTGCCTCAAACATCGCGTCGCGCCCGAGGAGACGGAATAGCGGTCCGCAGGACCGCCATGGTGCGGCCAGCCAGAACAAGGAGCACCATGCCCGAAGCCCTGACCCTTGCCGATATCGACGCCACGCTCGAACGCGTGCTGGCGCCGTGGGTACGCCAGCTCGGCCTGCGCGCCGAAGCCGTCGACGCCCAGGGCGTGACGCTGCGCCTGCCGTTCAGCGAATCGTTCCGCCATGCGGGCGGCGTGGTCTGCGGCCAGGTGCTGATGTCTGCGGCCGATACCGCCATGATCGTCGCCGTGGCCAGCGCGCTGGGCGCGTTCCGGCCGATGACCACGGTGTCGCTGACCACCAACTTCATGCGCCCGGTGATCGATGGCGACGTGCTGGTGCGCGCCAACGTGCTGCGCCTCGGCAAGACCGTGGTGTTCGGCGAGATCGAGTTGACTGGCACCGACGGCAAGCTGGCGGTGCAGGCCACCACCACCTACGCCTTGCTCTGAGGCGCTCCGGATCTCCCATGATTAGCGGCGACGCCAATCCCTTTGACCAGGTCGTCTTTGCCGGCGGCGGCAACCGCTGCTGGTGGCAGGCGGGCTGGTGGGACACGGTCGCGCCGGAGCTGCAGCTGCGCCCGCGCGTGATCGCCGCGATCTCGGCCGGTGCGGCCACCGCCTGCATGGTCTATGCGCACGACTCGCACCAGACCATGGACTACTACCGCGCGGTGCTGGCCAGCAACCGGCGCAACGCCTACTGGGGCAACCTGCTGCGCAACGAACGCGTGTTCCCGCATTACGGCATCTACCGCACCGCGCTGCTGACCATTTTTGCCGACGGGCGCCTGGCGCATTTGCAGCAGGCGCCGGAGATCCGCATCGGCGTGGCACATATCCCGCGCTGGAGCGGTCCGCGCCTGGCGGTGGCCGCCGGGCTGCTGGCCTACAACATCGACAAGCACGTGCTCAAGACGCTGCACCCGCGGCTGGGGCGCAAGCTCGGCTTCCGTCCCGAATTCGTGCGCGCGCAGGACTGCGCGTCGCCCGAGCAACTGGCCGACCTGCTGCTGCAGTCGGCGTCGACGCCGCCGTTCACGCCGGTGCTGCGCCGCGACGGGCGCCCGGTGCTGGACGGCGGGCTGGTCGACAACGTGCCGGTCGACGCGCTCGATGCCGCGCCCGGCAATGTGCTGGTGCTGGTGACGCGGCTGTACCCGCGCCCACGCCGTTTCGTGCTGGAGCAAGGCGGCCAGCGCCGCCTGTACCTGCAGCCTTCGCAGCGCGTGCCGATCTCGAGCTGGGACTACACCCGGCCCGATGCCATGACGCACGCCTATGAACTGGGCCGCCGCGACGGGGAAACTTTCCTGCGCGAGTGGCCGTCGATCCTGAATACCGAACTGCGGCCCGCTGCCTAGTTTCCGTGTTGCCGGCGCTGGCCTGATGATTGTCGATGCGGCCCGCGTGCCGCGACAGGAGGCTTGGATGACCAAACGCCAGACACCGCTTTCCATCGTGCAGTCCACCAGCGCGCCGCGGCGCGCCCGCGAGGTCAGCGCGGCGCCACCGGTGCAGCAGGTGCCGCGCGCGCGCAGCGGCCGCTCGCGGCGCAACGACAAGGCGCGCGCGGCCGACCTGGTGGTGATCGGCGGCGGCTCGGCCGGCGTGGCCTGCGCGCGGCGCGCGGCGGCGCACGGCGCGCGCGTGATCCTGGTCGAGCGCGATGCCATCGGCGGCACTTGCGTCAACCGCGGCTGCGTGCCGAAGAAGATGCTGTCCTACGGCGCCTCGTGGTCGGCGATCCTGTCGGGCTGCCTGTCGCACACCGGCGGGCACGAAGACTGGCGCGATGCCATCGTGCGCGTCAACGCCGAGGTCGCGCGCCTGAACGTGGGCTACACCCAGCGCCTGACCGAGTCCGGCGTGGAAGTGCTGCGCGGCGAGGCGCGCGTCACCGGCCCGGAGGAAGTCTGCGTCGGCGACGAGACCATCCATGCGCGCCGCATCCTGATCGCCACCGGCGCGCGCCCGCGCACGCTCGACGTGCCGGGCGGCGACCTGGCCGCGAGCTCCGACGATGTCTTCACCTGGCAAAGCCTGCCCGCCTCGGTCGCCGTCGTCGGCGGCGGCTATATCGGCGTGGAACAGGCCTCGATCCTGTCGCGCTACGGCGTCAAGGTCGACCTGGTCGTCGCCGGCGACCGGCTGCTGCCGCATTTCGACCACGACATCGGCGCGGCGCTGGCCGACGCGCTGACCGCGCGCGGCGTGCGGCTGCACCTGAATGCGCGCGTGCACCTGCTGAGCCAGGCCAACGGCGCGGTTGAAGTCTGCTACCAGCCTACCAACGATCCGAGCCGCGCGGGCCAGACCGAAGCCGTGCGGGCGCAGGCCGCGCTGGCGGCGATCGGGCGCGTTTCCAATGTGCAGGGCCTGGGGCTGGAAGCGCTGGGCGTGGCCTTCGGCGAGCGCGGCGGCATCCGCGTCGACCGCCAGTTCCGCAGCAGCGTGCGCAGCGTCTATGCGCTGGGCGATGCCATCGACGGCCTGCACCTGACGCCGGTGGCCACCGCGCAAGGGCGCTGGCTGGCCGACCGGCTGTTCGGACGGCGCGGCGAACGGGCGGATTTCGATATCGTGCCGACCGCGGTGTTCTGCGAGCCCGCCATCGGCGCGGTGGGCCTGACCGAAGCACAGGCCATCGAGGCCGCCGGCAAGCCCGAGCGCATCCGTACCGTGGTCAAGCGCTTTGTCTCGCTGGAGCATCGCTTTGCCGGGACGCCGCATCAGTCGGTGTTCAAGCTGGTGCTCAACGCGCGTAGCGGGCGCGTGCTGGGCGTGCATCTGATGGACAACGCGGCGCCGGAGATCGTGCAGGCGCTGGCAGTGGCGTTAAGGCTTGGGGTGAGGGAGTCGCATCTGCAGAGTACGGTGCAGGTGCATCCTACGGTGGCGGAGGAATTGTTCGGCTAACGGCGCGTATCCACACCCGCTTGTTTTCTCCCCTCTCCCGCTCGCGGGAGAGGGGCGGGGGAGAGGGCCGGCGCATCGACGAAGTCGGATGCCCAAATCCGCGCACGTCCGGACCCGTCGTAAACCTAGCCAGCCTCCACCGGCAACCTCAACACCGCCCGCACCCCGGTACCCTGCCCGCCTTCGCCCAGTTCCACCGTCCCGCCAAACCGCGCCGCCATCTCGCGCGAGATCGCCAGCCCAAGCCCCGAGCCCGGCTCCGCATTCCCCACCCGCCGATAGAACCGCGCGAACACCTTCTCGCGTTCCTCGGCCGGGATGCCGGGCCCATCGTCCTCTACCACCAGGCAGGCGTGATCGCCCACACGCGTCGCCGACAGCGTAATGCGGCTGCCGCGCGGCGAGTACTGGATGGCGTTGTGGACCAGGTTGGCCAGCGCCTCGCGGAGCAGCGCGGGGTCGGCGCGCACCGGCAGTGCCAGTCCCGGCACCGGCTCCCAGCCGAAGTCCTGCTGCTTGCCGCGCGCCAGCGGCAGGTAGTCCAGCGCGACCTGCTCGGCCACGGTGACGGCATCGATGATGTCGATGCCTTCGCCGCCCTCGCTGCCCTGGCCAGCTTGCGCGGCGTCGGCGCGATGCTGGCGTACCCGCGCCAGCGCCAGCAGCTGGTTGGTCAGCCGCGCGGCCTGTTCAAGTTGCGTGACGATGCCGCCCACCGCTTCGCCGGCGGCGGCGCGCGCGGCCTCGGGGTCGGGCGCGTTGAGCTGGCGCTGGGCGTACTCGGCCTGGGTCTTGAGGATGGCCAGCGGGGTGCGCAACTGGTGCGCGGCATCGGCGATGAACTGCGCCTGCGACTGCGCCATCGCGGCCGAGCGCGACACGTGCAGGTTGACCGCATCGACCAGCGGCCGCACCTCGGCGGGCACGCGCTCGAACGCGAGCGGGGTCAGGTCCTCGGGCGAGCGCGCCTCGACGTCGTCGCGCACGCGCGCCAGCGGGCGCAGCACGTAGGTGACGCCGCCCACCAGGATCGCGGCGCTGAGCAGGATCAGCAGCAGGTCGCGCGCCAGCGCGCTGCGCCACACCGCGCCGATCAGCGCGCTGCGCGGCTCGGCGGTCTCGGCCACCTGGATGATCACCCGCATGCGCGCGTCGGGCCGGTACACCGGGCGCGCCATCGCGGCAATGCGCACGGCCTCGCCCAGGTATTCGGCGTCGTAGAAGCGCGGCTGGTTGTTGATCAGCGGGCCGCGCGGCAGCGGCAGGTCGCTGTAGCCGGTCACGGTCTCGACCTGGCCGGCGCGCTCGGTCGAGACGCGGTAGAACACATGGGTCTGCGCCGCGGTCTCGAAGATCTCCATGGCGGCGTCGGGCAGCGTCAGCTGGACGTTGTCGCCGGCCATGCCGATGGCATTGTCGATGGCGCGGATCGAGCCGTAGAGCGAGCGGTCGTAGGCAGTGTTGGCGGCGTCGCGCAGGGTGCCGTAGGTGAGCCAGGTGTCGAGCGCCATCATCGCCGCCAGCGCCGGCAGCAGCAGCAACAGCAGTTGCCGGCGCAGGCTGCCGCGGCGCCACAGCAGCACCGGGTGCCGCATCTCAGCCCTTCGCCTCCGGCTCCAGCAGGTAGCCGAAGCCGCGCAGCGTGACGATGGTGACCCCGTGTCCGGCCAGCTTCTTGCGCAGCCGGTAGACCAGCACCTCGATCGCATCGGGGGAGACGTCGGCGTCGAGCGAGAACACCTTGTCGAGCAGCTGCGCCTTGGTCAGCGGCTGGCCGCTGCGCGCCAGCAGCGCGCCCAGCAGGGTCGATTCGCGCGGCGTCAGCGCCAGCGGCGCGCCGCCCAGCGTGAAGCTGCGGGTCTCGCCGTCGAACACCAGCGTGCCGCACTGCAGGCGCGGATGGGCGCGCCCGCGGCTGCGGCGGATCAGCGCCAGCAGCCGCGCTTCCAGCTCGGCAATGGCGAAGGGCTTGGGCAGGTAGTCGTCGGCGCCCAGGTTCAGGCCGCGCACGCGCTCGTCCAGGGTGTCCTGCGCGGTCAGGATCAGTACCGGGGTGCGGTCGTCGCGC
Organism: Cupriavidus nantongensis; assembly: GCF_041726985.1. Taxonomy (GTDB): domain Bacteria; phylum Pseudomonadota; class Gammaproteobacteria; order Burkholderiales; family Burkholderiaceae; genus Cupriavidus; species Cupriavidus nantongensis_A. Next base: position 3,479,371 of record NZ_CP168303.1, read on the forward strand.
CCGCGCATGGACTTGAGCACGGCCAGCCCATCCTTGCCGGGCAGACGCAGGTCGAGCAGCACGGCGTCGTATTCCTCGGCCTGCAGGCGCGCCTCGGCCTGCAGGCCGTCGGCGACGTGCTCGATCACAAAGCCGCCCTGCTCCAGCGCGCGGGCGACCCAGCGTGCCAGTTCGACTTCATCCTCCACCAGCAGGATGCGCATGCCGGTCTCCTCCTGTGCCGGTTGGTTCTATGTTAGTTGCGGCGCGCACACGCGTGAACAAGGCCTGGAAAGCGTCCGCAAAACCGGGAGCAGCACCGATGGAGCGCGCTCGCCGCGGGCGCCTATAATACCCTCGCCCCGCCGCTCCCGGCGCGCTTGCCGCGTCACCGGCGGCATCGGCAGTCCCTCCGTCCCGAGCACCGTGTCGCCGCGTTCGTCCCAGCCGTCCCAACTTTCCCAGCCGTGCCTGACCGACTGCGCTTCGCCCGCTTCGGGGCAGCGCCGCCGCCTGCTGGGCGCCGCGCTGCTGGGTGGCGCCGCCTGGCCCCTTCATGCCCAGTCCCGGCCGCCGGCAGCGCCGCCGGGTTATCCGTCGGGGTACGACGCCACCATTGCCGGCGCGCTCCGCGAAGGCATGGTCACGGTGTACGCGTCGACCGACCTGAAGGTGGCGCAGCCGCTGATCACCGCGTTCGAGTCGCGCTACCCCGGCATCCGCGTGCATTACCAGGATCTCAACACGGTCGAGCTCAACCAGCGCTTCCTGGCCGAGACCGCGGCGCTGTCCGGCCGGCCGCCGGAGCCGCGCGCCATCTTTGCTGATGTGCTGTGGAGCACCGCCATGGACCTGCAGATCAAGCTGGTCAACGATGGCCATGCGCAGCGCTACGCCTCGCCCGAGCGCGCCGGCCTGCCGGGCTGGGCGGTGTGGCGCGACGAGGCCTGGGGCACCACCTTCGAGCCCGCGGTGATCGTCTACAACCGCCATCACCTGGCCGGCATGCGTCCGCCGCGCAGCCGCAGCGGGCTGGCGCGGCTGCTGCAGGAGCACGCGCCGCGCTGGCACGGCAAGGTGGTGACTTATGACGTGGAGCGCTCGGGGGTGGGCTACCTGCTGGCGCAGCAGGACGCGCGCATGGGCAGCGAGTTCTGGTACCTGGCGCAGGCGCTCGGGCGGGCTGGGGTGCAGCTGTCGGCGTCGACCGCGGAGATGATCGAGCGCATCGCAAGCGGCGAGCTGGTGATGGGCTACAACCTGCTGGGTTCCTATGCGCTGTCGCTGATGCAGCGCGGCGCGGCGATCGACGTGATCGCGCCGAGCGACTACACGCTGGTGATGTCGCGTGTGGCCTTTATCGCGCGGCGTGCGCCGCGGCCGAATGCGGCGCGGCTGTGGCTGGACTACCTGCTGTCGCGCGAGGGCCAGGCGGTGCTGGCCAAGTCGACCTCGCAGCTCTATACGATCCGCACTGATACCGACAGCGTGCACACGGCCGCGGCGTTGTCCGAGCGGCTAGGCTACGCGCTCAAGCCGATCAGCGTCGGCCCGGGCCTGCTGGCGGCGCAGGACACCATGCGCAAGCGCGCGTTCCTGGCGCGCTGGCGCGAGGCGATGCGCGGCTAGCGCTGCCGCCGCGAACCTCCGCGGCGGGGGCTCAGGGCACCAGGTCGGGGGCATCGAGGCCGCCGTCCTGCGCGCTGCCACAGGCCTGCCGGCACAGCGTGGACAGTTCCTGGTCCAGCTCGGCCATCGGGCGCGGCACGTAGCCGTGGCGCAGCGCCGGGGAAAACTTCAGGGTATCGATGAAGGCGTCGGACAGGCGCTCGGCATTGAGGTCGAGGTCGAAGTCCTGCGGCGAGAACAGCCAGTGCGCCAGCACCCCTCCCACCGCGGCATGGAAGGCGTTGACGGCCAGGTCCAGGTCCAGGTCGGCGGGCAACTGGCCGCGCTCCAGCGCCAGGCGCAGGTGTTCGCGCATCTTGACCAGACCCTCCTGGTGCGACTGGCGCTGGCGCTCGAAGATGGCGCCGTTGTCCTGCACCATCTCGCACTTGTGGAAGATGATCTCGAAGACCCGGCGCCAGCGTGGGTTGATCACGGTCTGGCGCATCACATAGGCGCAGATGTCGCGGATGCCGCCGAGCGGGTCTTCCTGGCGCGCGAGCCGCTCCGGCTCGATCAGCGCTTCCACCGGCAAATGGACGCGGTCACACATGGCGGCGAATACATCGCTCTTGTTCTTGAAATGCCAGTAGATCGCGCCGCGGGTCACCCCCGCGGCCTCGGCAATGTCGGCCAGCGAGGGGCGTGCCACGCCGCGGGCGTGGAACACGGCTTCGGCCGCGTCGAGTATCCGGTGGCGCGTCTCGAGCGCCTCTTCCTTGGTGCGTCTGACCATGATTGTCTCTGGTGCCGGCGGCATGGCGCGATCGGTGGCGATCTGGCGCGCATGGCCGGGCCTGGTTGGTTCTCTCCCTGATGCGGCTGCCATGGCAGCCGCACATGCCGGTAGCGTGGGCTCCGGCGGGTCGTTGTCATCACATGATGGGCGTTGCCAAGCTTGCGAGCCGACACGACGGCGCGCATCCTAACCCGAGCCGGCGGTTTGCGCCGTGATCCGGGGCGGATTGGACGCATTTCGTACCGATCCGATCAATGGAGCGGCATGGTCTTGCGTCTTGCCGTGCCTTTTCGCGCAGGTTGTGCGCCGAAAGGCCCTTCCGCAACATCAACTTAACATACATGCTTGAATGTATATATAATACGCCCTTGCCCGGCATTCGGCCAGCCGCCCTCTGTGACCTACCCAGCACGGCGGGCACTCCTGCCGCAGTCCAGCCGGTCAATTTATCCAGTCGTTACATAAAAGCCACCGTTCGTCGCAATCGTCACCGCGACGCCGCGATTTGTGGCTAGCATCACGCTTTTGCCCGCCGCAAAGCCTTGCGGCGCGCCATGTCGTTCCCGCTTGTCCGATGACAGGCCGGGGCGCCACGGCGGATCTCAAATTGCCATCATGGGGTTATCGATGAGGAAGTCCCAACGTATCAGTCGCGTTGCAGCCTGTGCACTAGCGGCCCTGTCGGCCGTGGCGCTGTCCGCCTGCGGCGACAAGAAGGCCGAGGGCGGCGCCCCGCCGCCGCCTGAAGTGGGCGTGGTCACCGTGACGCCGTCGCCGGTCGCCGTCGTCAATGAACTGCCGGGCCGCCTGGAAGGCGTGCGCACGGCCGAAGTGCGCGCGCGCGTCGAAGGCATCGTGCTCTCGCGCAACTACACCGAAGGCGGCGAAGTGAAGGCCGGCCAGGTCATGTTCCGCATCGACCCCGCGCCCTACCAGGCCGAACTGGCCTCGGCCCAGGCCGCGCTGCAGCGGGCCGAAGCCAACGCCGTGTCGGCGCGCCTGAAGGCCGACCGCTACAAGCCGCTGGTGGCGGTCAACGCGGTCAGCAAGCAGGAGTACGACGACGCCGTCGCCGCCGCCGGCCAGGCCAATGCCGACGTGGCCTCGGCCAAGGCGGCGGTGCGCACCGCCCAGATCAACCTGGGCTACACCACCGTGACCGCGCCGATCAGCGGCCGCGCCGGCCGCGCGCTGGTGACCGAAGGCGCGCTGGTCGGCAAGGGCGAGGCAACCAAGCTGGCGCTGGTGGAGCAGGTCGACCCGATGTGGGTCACCTTCACCCAGCCGGCCTCGGAAGTCACGCGGCTGCGCCGCGCGATCGAGTCCGGCGCGGTCAAGGGCATGAACGGCGGCGCCCGCGTGCACCTGTTCGTCGAGGACGGGCGCGAGTATGCCCAGACCGGCAAGCTGCTGTTCTCCGATATGACGGTCGACCCGACCACCGGCGCGATCACGCTGCGCGCGCAGTTCCCCAACCCGAACCGCGAACTGCTGTCGGGCACCTTCGTGCGCGTGAAGATCGAGCAGGGCGTGGATGAGAACGCGCTGACCGTGCCGCAGCGCGCGCTGATCCGCGGCGCCCAGGGCGCCAGCGTGATGGTGGTGGGGGCCGACGGCAACGTCGCGGCGGTGCCGGTCAAGGCGCCGCAGGCGATCGGTGACCGCTGGATCGTGACCGAAGGCCTCAAGGGCGGCGAGAAGGTGATCGTCGAGGGCCTGCAGAAGGTCAAGGTGGGCGCGCCCGCCAAGGCCGTGCCGTTCGTTCAGGCCGGCGCCTCGGCACCGGCCGCGACCCCGACCGCGGCTTCCGCCGCTCCCGCCTCGGCGCCCAAGGCCGAAGCGAAGCAGGAAGCGAAGGCCGAGGGCAAGCAAGGCTGAACACCGCCGGGCCACGGCAGCTGACGCCAGCCGCCGCGGCCCACAGGGCTAGACAAAGAGGGAGCCAGTCTTATGGCCAAGTTTTTTATCGACCGGCCGGTGTTCGCGTGGGTGCTCGCGCTGATCATCGTGCTGGGCGGCATATTGTCGATCCTGCAGCTGCCGATCGCGCAATATCCGAACATCGCCCCGCCGACGATCTCGGTCACCGCCACCTATCCGGGTGCGTCGGCCAAGACGCTGGAGGATTCCGTCACTTCGGTGATCGAGCAGGAGCTTAACGGCGCCCCCAACCTGCTCTACTACAGCTCCACCAGCGAGTCGTCCGGCCTGGCCAGCATCACCATCGCCTTTGCCCCGGGTTCGAACGTCGACCTGAACTCGGTCGAGGTGCAGAACCGACTCAAGCGCGTGGAAGCGCGCCTGCCGGCCGAAGTGCGCCAGCAGGGCGTGCGCGTCGACAAGGCCGGGAACAACTACATGATGTTCCTGACCGTGTCGTCCAAGTCCGGCACGGCCAGCGCGATCCAGCTCGGCAACTACGTCTCGGCGCAGGTGATCGACTCGATCCGCCGCGTGCCCGGCGTGGGCCAGGCCGACCTGTTCGGCACCGAGTACGCCATGCGGATCTGGCTGGACCCGGCCAAGCTGACCGGCTTCAACCTGACCCCGACCGACGTCACCGCCGCGGTGGGCGAGCAGAACATCCAGGTCGCCGTGGGCGAGCTGGGCGGCACGCCCTCGCCCAAGGGCACCGAGCTCAACGCCACCGTCACCACCGAAAGCCGGCTGACCACGCCGGAACAGTTCGGCAACATCCTGCTGCGCACCAACCCGGACGGGTCGTCGGTGCGCATCAAGGACGTCGGCCGCGTGGAACTGGGCGGCGCCGACTACTCGACCCAGGCCCGCACCAACGGCAAGCCGTCGGCGGCCATCGCTATCAAGCTGGCCCCGACCGGCAACGCGCTCGCCACCGCCACCGCGGTGCGCGCCAAGATGGAAGAGCTGTCGAAGAACTTCCCGGCGGACTACGAGTACTCGGTGCCGTACGACACCTCGGCCTTCGTCAAGATCTCGATCGAAGAAGTGATCAAGACCCTGCTCGAAGCCGTGGTGCTGGTGTTCCTGGTGATGTTCCTGTTCCTGCAGAACTTCCGCGCCACCATCATCCCGACGCTGGTGGTGCCGATCGCGCTGCTGGGCACCTTCGGCGCGCTGCTGGCATTTGGCTTCTCGATCAACGTGCTGACCATGTTCGGCATGGTGCTGGCCATCGGTATCCTGGTGGACGATGCCATCGTGGTGGTCGAGAACGTCGAGCGGATCATGAGCGAGGAAGGCCTGTCGCCGCGCGAAGCGACGCGCAAGGCCATGGGCCAGATCACCGGCGCCATCGTCGGCATCACGCTGGTGCTGACCGCGGTGTTTATCCCGATGGCGTTCTTCTCGGGCTCGGTGGGCAACATCTACCGCCAGTTCTCGCTGTCGCTGATCGCCTCGATGGCGTTCTCGGCGCTGCTGGCGCTGACGCTGACCCCGGCGCTGTGCGCGACCATGCTCAAGCCGGTGGAAGCGGGCCATCACCATGAGAAGAAGGGCTTCTTCGGCTGGTTCAACCGCACCTTTGCCACGGCCTCGACCGGCTACCAGAGCGTGGTGGCGCGCATCCTCAAGCGCACCGGCCGCTACCTGATCATCTACGCGGTCATCATCGCCGGCGTGGTGGTGCTGTTCCAGCGCCTGCCGTCGTCGTTCCTGCCCGACGAAGACCAGGGCTACATGATCACCGTGGTGCAGCTGCCCAACGGCGCCACCCAGGACCGTACCATCGGCGTGCTCAAGCAGATCGAGGACTACTATCTGCAGAAGGAAAGCAAGGTGGTGGACCAGATGATCACGGTGGCGGGCTTCTCGTTCTTCGGCCGCGGCCAGAACGGCGGTATCGCGTTCGTGCGCCTGAAGGACTGGAAGGAGCGCACCGGCGACGGCGAGACCGCGCAGGACCTGGTCGGCCGTGCCTTCGGCGCGCTCTCGTTCATCAAGGACGCGATCATCTTCCCGCTCAATCCGCCGGCGATTTCCGAGCTGGGCAACTCCTCGGGCTTTGACTTCCGCCTGCAGGACCGCACCGGCCAGGGCCACGCCAAGCTGATGGAAGCGCGCAACATGATGCTCGGCATGGCCGCGCAGAGCCCGGTGCTGATGGGCGTGCGCCCGGAAGGCCAGGAAGACGCGCCGCAGCTGCAGATCGACATCGACCGCGAGAAGGCCAAGGCGCTCGGCGTCACGGTGGCGAGCATCAACTCGACGCTGTCGATCGCCTTCGGCTCCAACTACGTCAACGACTTCATCTACGAAGGCCGGGTGCGCAAGGTGATCGTGCAGGCCGAGGGCGCCGACCGCCGGCTGCCGGACGACCTGACCAAGCTGCGCGTGCGCAACAGCAATGGCGACATGGTGGCGTTCGCGGCGTTCGCGACCTCCAAGTGGGTGATGGGCTCGCCGCGCCTGGAGCGCTACAACGGCATGCCGGCGGTGAAGCTGGCGGGGCAGGCCGCGCCGGGCCGCAGTACCGGCGAAGCCATGCGCGTGATGGAGGAGAACTTCGCCAAGCTGCCGCCGGGCTTCGGCTTCGAGTGGTCCGGCCAGTCGTACGAAGAACGCCTGGCCGGCTCGCAGGAACCGATCCTGTACACGCTGTCGCTGATCATCGTGTTCCTGTGCCTGGCCGCGCTGTATGAAAGCTGGTCGATCCCGTTCTCGGTGCTGCTGGTGGTGCCGCTGGGCGTGCTCGGCGCGCTGCTGGGCGTGACGCTGCGCGGCATGCCCAACGACGTGTACTTCAAGGTGGGCCTGATCGCCACCATCGGCCTGTCGGCGAAGAACGCCATCCTGATCGTGGAATTCGCCAAGGACCTGCAGGCGCAGGGCAAGGGCCTGATCGAAGCCACGCTGGAAGCGGTGCACCTGCGTTTCCGCCCGATCCTGATGACGTCGATGGCGTTCATCCTGGGCGTGCTGCCGCTGGCGATCGCCACCGGCGCTGGCTCGGGCAGCCAGCGCGCCATCGGTACCGGCGTGATGGGCGGGATGATCACGGCCACGGTGCTGGCGATCTTCCTGGTGCCGGTGTTCTTCGTGGTGGTGCGCAAGCGCTTCAAGGGCAGTGCCCGCCAGCGCATGCTGGACCAGAAGTGGCACGACCCCCAAGAGGAAATCTGAACATGACCAAGACTCTGACCACACTGCTGCTGGTGGCCGGCGTTCTGACGGGGTGCACGCTGGCACCCCACTATGACCGCCCTGCCCCGCCGGTGGCAGACAGCTTCCCGACCGCGCCCGAAGGCTATGCCACGGCCGAGGTGAAGAGCGGCGAAACCCGCCGCGCCGCCGACATCGGCTGGCGCGAGTTCTTCCGCGACCCGCGCCTGCAGGCGCTGATCGCGACCTCGCTCGAAAACAACCGCGACCTGCGCACCGCGGCGCTGCGCATCGAGGAAGCACGGGCGCTGTACCAGGTGCAGCGCGCCGACCTGCTGCCTACGGTGAACGGCACCGCCGCGTTCACGCGCGGCCGTACGCCGGCATCGCAATCGATCACCGGCACGGACTTCACCGGCAGCAGCTACCAGGCCGGCGTCGGCATCAGCGCCTACGAGCTCGATTTCTTCGGCCGCGTGCGCAGCCTCTCCAATGCCGCGCTGGCGCAGTACTTCGCCACCGAAGAGGCCCGCCGCTCGGCGCAGATTTCGCTGGTGTCGGAAGTGGCCAAGGCCTACCTGGCCGAACGTTCCTACGCCGAGCAGTACGAGATCGCCCGCGACACGCTGAAGGCGCGCGAAAGCACCTATGGCCTGGCCAGGCAGCGTTTCGAGGCGGGCGCCACATCGGCGCTGGACCTGCGCGACAACGAGTCGCTGGTGGCGCAGGCCCGCGTCGCCGCGGCTCAACTGGCGCGCCAGCGCGCGCAGGCGCACAACGCGCTCGAAGTGCTGGTGGGCAAGCCCATCGGCAGCATCGAGAACCTGCCCGAGCCGATGCGCCTGTCGGACGAGCGCATCATCAGCGATATCCCGCCCGGGCTGCCGTCGGACCTGCTCGAGCAGCGTCCTGATATCCGCCAGGCCGAGCAGCAGCTGCGCTCGGCCAACGCCAATATCGGCGCGGCGCGCGCGGCGTTCTTTCCGCGCATCACGCTGACCAGCAGCGCCGGCACCATCAGCCCCAGCTTCTCGGGTCTGTTCGATGCCGGCACGCACGCGTGGACGTTCGCGCCGCAGCTGGTGCTGCCGATCTTCGACTTCGGCCGCAATATCTCCAACCTGGACCTGGCCAACGTGCGCAAGAACATCCAGGTCGCCAACTACGAGAAGACCATCCAGACGGCCTTCGCGGAAGTGGCGGACGCGCTGGTGGCACGCGGCACGCTGGAAGACCAGGTTTCCGGCCAGGAAGCGGTGCGCAACGCCGAAGCCGCGCGCTACGAGCTGTCGCGGCTGCGCTTCCGCAGCGGCGTGGCCAGCTACCTGGACGAGCTCGATGCGCAGCGCCAGTTGTTCACGGCCGAGCAGGCACTGGTGCAGGCGCGGCAGCTGCGGCTGAACAATGCGATCGATTTGTACCGGTCGCTGGGGGGTGGGTTGCAGGAGAGCAGTGCGGTGGCGCAGCAGGCGCCGGCGCAGCAGGGGACGGTGACGCAGTAAGGTGGCGCCACTGCTGCCGTAACGAAAAACGACGCGCCCTGGCGCGTCGTTTTTATTTGCGGGTTTGCTCCCCTCTCCCGCTTGCGGGAGAGGGGCCGGGGGAGAGGGCCGGCGCTGGCAATTGCGACCGCCTGGACTTCGTAGAGGCTCCCGCCCTCTCCCCAACCCTCTCCCGCAAGCGGGAGAGGGAGTACACCGTCGGGATTTGAAGTCCTCAGAACTTATACGAAGCCGCCACAAAAAACACCAGCGGATTCGGCTCCAGCTTGGTCTTCGAGGTCGACAGCACCGTGCCGTTGGCTGCCTTGATCGTCATCGTCGAGGTGGTCTTCAGCGGGATGTAGGTCACCGCCGCGGTCAGCCCCCAATGCTCGTCGAAGTTGTAGGTGCCGCCGATGTTGAACACCGGCGCCCACGACGACGAGGCATCGGCGCTGACCGAGGTCGGCCCCGGAATGCCCGCGCCCGCGGCGAGGATGGCGCCGAGGTTGTTGTTGACCGAGTTGGCGAAGGCCGGATTGACTTCGATGTTGGTAAAGAAGTTGTACGAGACCCCGAGCCCCAGGAACGGCCGGAAGCGCGTGCCCGGCTCGAGGAAGTGGTACTGCACCATCGCCGCGGGGCTCCACTGGCGCGCCTTGGTGATGATCGGGTTCAGCGACGGGTCGCCCAGGCTCTGGCGGCCGAGCGCGCCGGCCGGGCCGGGCGGGATCAGCTCGCCGTGGCCATAGAGCTTGAACTCGGGCGGGATGCCGCCCACCGCGGTGATGGCGATATGGTCTGTGACGAAGTGGCTGAAGGTCAGCCCCAGCGTATTGGCGTTTGACGACGAGATGCTGCTGCCGGGAGCGGTGAAGCTCGACGGCAGCCCGAGTGGGTAGTTGATCGGCACGTCCAGCAGCGAGGTGGTGAGCGGATCGCTCTGGCCGTGGGTCCGGATATGGAACCAGCCGGCCGAGACCACGTTGTCGCCCTTCTTCTGGGCGTGGGCAGGCACGGCGGTGCTGGCCAGCGCGGCCAGCACCAGCGCAAGCGTCAGGTGCAAGGTCTTCATGTTGTGTCCCCGGTCAGTGAAGTCACTGGTAGATGCATGGGTAAAAGCGCCGGGGCTGCGATGGCCCCGGGCCTGGGCCGGCTTACTGCACGAACGCGCCGACGGTGAAGTACGGGCCGTTGTCGCGCTGCTCCAGGAAGCCGAACACGCCGCCGGTGAACATCAGCTTGCCGGTCGGCGCCGAGCCCGCCGGCGCCTCGCGGCGCGAGGTGCGGACCACGCCCGGCACCTGCTGCGCGAAGTCCAGCCGGTACGGGATCGCCAGCGACGCATCGGACGGCCGGAACGGATCCATCATGGTCGCGGCGGCGCCCACCAGTGCTGTCACGCGGTAGTTGAAGTTGCTGTCGACGCCGACGTACTCGCCATTGACCGTGCCCTCGGTGACCGCCACCGCGGGCGCCATCATGCCGATGCCGATCTCGTCGTCGGCGCCCAGCGGCCCGTTGGCGAGCGAGTCGTTGGCATAGCCCACGCGGATCATGATCGGCACCAGCTGGCCGCGCAGCTTGCCGACGATCAGGTAGGCCTTGCCCAGCGTGCTGCCCAGCGTGGGCGGCTGGCTCTCGGCCTTGTAGTTGGTCGACAGCAGCGCGCCGCTGGGCTGCGGCACGAAGTTGTTGCCCTTGCGCTCGCAGGTGTTGGTGGCGTTGTCGCAGACCGTGAACGAGCCGTCGGCGGCGAGCGCCATGCGGTAGTCCTGCGCGATCGTCTGGAATTGCTTGGACGGCACCTCGTGGAAGCCCGTGCCGTTGTATTGCCCGGCGATCTTCGACAGGTCGGTCTCGGTCTGCGCGAAGCCGATGAACTGGAAATACGGGAAGGTGGTATCGGGCACCGCCCCGGCCCCGAGCACACCGTTGAACTGGATCCGCGCGCCGGGGATGGTGCCGCCCGCCACGCCTTCGCCGACGAAGAGCTTGGCCGGCCGGTTCGGATCGAGGCTGGCGCCGCTCAGCTCGAACGCGCACTGGTTCAGCTTTTCGGTGGGCAGCCCGGTCTCGGCCTTCAGCGTGCCGCGCATCACGTTCAGGCCATTGGTGGGATCGCTGCGCGTGGGCTGCACGGTGCCGGTCTGGCGCGGCACCGACGAATCGAGGAAAGTCACCTGCCAGGTCATGCGGGTGGTGTCGATCTGCACCTTGACCAGTTCGCCGGAGCCGGTGCCGCCGGTGAAGGTGGTGTTGTAGTCCAGCGATGCGGGGCACAGGCGCGTCTGCGCGGCCGTCGGCGTGGCGGGGGCGTCGTCGCCGCCGCCGCCACCGCCGCAGGCGGCAAGCATGGCGGTGGCGGCCGCGGCCAATGCGCGCGCCGGCACGGTCGCTGGGCGCGGCGCCCGCGGCAGGTTGTTTCGTTGGGGCTGCATGGTTGTCTCCTCGTTGCTTTTGTCTGGGCTGCGATCAGGGTGCCGCGAGCACGCCGACACGGAAGGTCGGGCTGCTGCCGCTGGTGCCTGACAAGTGGCTGAACACACGGCCACTCGCAATCAGCGCACCGGTGGTGCCGCTGTTGTCGGTAGTGGTCACCAATCCCGCCGCGGCCTGGGTGAAGTCGAGCTGGAAGCCGCCGGTCTGGTTCATCGTCATCGGGTCGAGCAGGTCGACGCGCGCGCCCTTGACCAGCGACGCGGTGTAGACGAAGTCGCTGCCCGAGCCGATATAGCCGCCGTCGAGCTGGCCGCTGGCAACGGTCGTGGCCGGCGCCATCAGTGCCAGCCCGGATTCATCGTCGACATTGACCGTCAGCGGCAGCAGCGAGATCTGCGCATAGCCGGTGCGCACCAGCAGCGGCACCAGCGCGCCGTTGAGCTTGCCCACCACCATCAGGCCCTTGGCGCGGCTGGCGTTGTTAGCGGTGATGGCCTGGCTGTGGAACGACGGATAGCGGCGGCTGCCGTCGGCATTGCCGCTTTCGAACGCGCCGTCGGCGCTGCGCAGCTTCCAGTTGTTGCCGGTGCTGAGGCAGCTGCCGCTCGCCGTGGTGCAGCTGCCGTCGGCGTGGAGCGTTTCGGTGGTCTGCGCGGTGGCGGGCGTGAAGTGGCTCGAGGCGGTCAGCGTGCCGCCGGACGGCACCTGGTGGTAGCCCAGCAGGTTGTAGCTGCCGGCCACTTTGGTGAAGTCGGTCTCGGTCTGCGCGAACGCCAGCACCGGGTAGAACGGGAACGTGGTGGCCGGGATCGCGCCCAGCCCGAGCACGCCCGGATAGGAGATGGTGGCGCCGGGGATGCCGCCGCCGGCGACGCCGTTGCCGAGAAAGATCACAGGTGGTTTGGCGCTGTCGATCTTCGCCTGCGAGACGCCGTCCGATGCCGTGGCTGTCTGCAGCGCCACCGCGCAGCGGTTCTGCTCGGCGGTGGGCAGCGAGGTCAGGTTGGCGAAGGTGCCGGTGAAGGTCACGCCCGCGCGCGTCGGGCTGACGCTGCCGGGCTGCTTCGGCACCGGCGACTCGATGATCTCCAGCTGGTAGGTGCGCGCCGCGGTATCGAAACGCAGCTTCACCAGCTCGCCCGCGCCGGAGCCGCCGGTGAAGGTGGTGCCGTAGTCCAGCGCCGCCGGGCACAGCGATCCGGGCGGGCCGCCGATGGTGACCGGCCCTTGCGCCGGGCACGTGCCGGTGTCCGCGCATTGCGGCGGCGCCTGCGTGCCGGCGCGCGGCGCGTCCTCATCGCCGCCGCCGCCACCGCAGCCGGCCAGCGCCGCGGCAACACTCACCCCTGTCACTACCAAAGTCCTGCGCCAAAGCCTCGACATGGTCATTGCCTGTCTCCTGTTTTGTTGGCGACCCCTGTTGCCGGATCGGTCGTCCGGCTCTGCGTCCGGATCCTGTCGTGTGCGGCGACTGTCGCCGCGCGCGGGTTTCAGCGTCAATAGAGCGGCCGTTCCAAACGGGCGCGGCCGCGCGCGACGTGTGCCGCCTCAGAAGCGATACTCGGGATTGGCCGGGTCGAACGCCGAGGCCTCGAAGGTCTTGCGCACCAGCTTGTCGAACACGATCTTCTCGACCATGTTGCCGTCGGCATCCCACGCGGTTTCCACGCGGATATACGGATGCTTCAGGTCCAGCATCAGCTGCACCCGCTTGGCGTAGTACTGCGGCGCGCCGGCCGGCAGGTCCCATGTCAGCGCCACCATGCGTACGCCCTGCTCCTGCACGATCTCGGCCTTGCCGTATTTCTCGGACAGGCCGGCGGCGCGCAGCGATTTCGCGTCGCGCTCCAGCATCGACAGCACGTACTGGAAGCCCAGGTCGCGCACGGTATGGTTCGATTGGGAGCGCGCCAGCGAGCCGTCCAGCGCGATCCACATCGAGGTAAAGCCCAGCACGCCCCCCAGGTGGCCGTACATCTCGTCCTTGCGGCGGGTCTCGTCGTAGAGGATCTCCTGGCCCGCCTGCGCGCCGCCCGGCAGCCACTTCGCATAGAGCTGGCGCGGCGCATGGCGGTAGCGGATCTGCATCTTCGCCGGCTGCTCCTGCCACTGGCCGTTGAGCCGCTCCTGGCGCGACATCCAGTATTCGTATTCGGGATAGCGGTTCATCTCGGCGCGTGCCCATTTCAGCAGCGCATCGGGCTGCAGTGCCTGGAACACGGCCAGCACCTGCGCATCGGACAGACGCGCGAGCTCGCCGCTGGCGACCTGGCGCGAAAATAGCGCGGCCTGCTGGGCCGAGGGCAGGCCGTCATAGGCCGTGCCGGTTATGGCGGCAGCGGCGGCAGCGCTGGCAGGCTGGGCCATGGCCACGGGCGGATACGCCAGCGGCGCAGCCAGCAGGCCGATGACGGCGCCGGTGATGGCGGCAAGGCGGCGCAGTTTGATCGATGATCGATTGGATGGTTGGGTCGGCGGATGGATGGACACGGCAGCTTCCTCCTCAAGACGGGCAAAGCGAACAGGGTCACCGCAGCGCTGGCGGGCGCACGGGTCCACGGGGCCGCGGCGCGGCCCCGCTGGGTGGATCGTCGGTTCAGGTTGTGCGAGCGCGGCGGCGCCGTGCCGGCGGTAACCGGCGGCGGCGCGTGCCGCTAAGTCCTGGTGCGCATTCGCATCCAGTCATCCAGCGGGTTGCTGGGAAAGCTCGCGGTGTGCTCGCGCGCGCGCACCGGCACGCTGGTCACGGCGGCACGCTTGGTGCCCGCATTGCGCACGATGCGTGCGCTGGTGCGGGCCTTGCCGAGGGCGGCGGCGGCATGGCTGGCCGCCTCGTCCATGGTGGCCGCGATCGCGGCCACACTGGCATCCGGATCATTGGCGGGGCCGCTGGCGCGCTGCTCGCTGTGCTGCCCCGCGTGCTGCTGCTCTTCGCCCAGCTCGAACACCGACTGCAGCGCCGAGAGTTGGTCCGCGCCGGGCTGAGCCACGTTCAGCACGGCCTCGACCATCGCGGTGAGCTGCGCCAGCACGTGCGCATCGCTCATCTGGCGGCCCTGCGTGAACGCGGGCAGCAGGCTGGCCAGTTCCTCGCCGGCGAGCACGCCGGCCAGCGCCTTGAGCGCGAACTGCAGGCGCCAGCCCAGCTCATGCCGCGGCAGCGCCGGAATGGCGCGCGCGAAGGCATCGAAGAAGCGGCCGTACACCGGCGCATAGTGCTCCAACAGGTATTGCTGGATAAAGGGCGAGGTATCGGAATACACGCGTCCCAGCAGCCGCAGGAACGACGGCCCGCCCACCGCCGGGTCGCGCGCCATCTGCAGCGCGGGCACGAACAGCGCGCCCATCACGTGCTCGCAGCGGATGGCGTGGCCGGGCCAGCGCGCTTCGCACGCATCGAGCAGCGCCAGGCGCCGCGCGTTGAGCGGGTCCAGGCGCCGGCTCAGCACGGCGTGCATCATGATGTCCTTGCTGCGGAAGTGGTAGTTCACGGCGGCCAGGTTGACGATGGCGCGCGACGTGACCTGCCTGAGCGAGGTGGCCTCGTAGCCGACCTCGGTGAACAGCTTTTCCGTGGCGTCGAGAATCCGGGCCTTGGTGTCTCCTGCCGAGCTTTTGCCGGTCTTCATGGGGGCGCTTCTCTCTTCTGTACCGCGATAAACCCCTGTGCAATTTGCTGCGCTGTCCGCTCCCTGCTCTGACGGCATACGGATGCTTGAAACAGCTGTACGAAGCCTATCCACGGCTTCGGGCGTTTCACAAGACCTGAATTGGAATGGACATTCTAAAAACCGAGGTTGTGTGGGCCATCGCACGGCATTGTCCGCGGCGGCATGCAACGGGCACGCTGGCCGCATGGCGGCGCAGCCGGACAAGGCGGTGTCGACCTCGCGCGAATCCATCATGACGTGAGGTTTTGCGCCAGCGCGTCGGCGTTCTGCGCGCTTAGCGCGAACACCGACAATTGCGGGTTCGCCCCCACGCTGGTCGGGAACACCGAGCCGTCGAACACCGACAGGTTGGCCAACTGGTGATGGCGGCCGCGGCTGTCGACCACGCCGCCGCGCGGGTCGTCGCTCATGCCGCAGCCGCCCATCAGGTGCGCGGTGAACAGCGCGGTGCGGAACGGCTTGAGCGGCAGCCGCGCGATGGCGTCGCGCGCTTCGGGCCAACTGCGGTATTCGGTGGCGTCCAGGTGCGCGGGCCGCACCCGTTCTGCGCCGGCGGCGAACTGCGCCTGCGCCATGCTCAGCCACGCGCGCCGCACGCCGTCCCAGGCGTAGTCCGTCATCTCGTAGTCGAGCAGCGGGCTGCCGTCGGCCGCCAGGCGCACACGTCCGCCCGGGCTGTCCGGCACGAAGCCGTCGCGCAGCAGCGCCAGCATCGCGTTGGTATGCGGCAGCTGCGCCATATCGTGGCGCAGCGCCTCGCCGACGCCGTTGACCACGCCCGCGCTGATGCCGGGGAACATCGGCGGCACCTCCAGCTTGTAGCCGATCGGCCCGGTCGCGCCGTCTTTCCACTGGAAGTGGTCGGAGGCGATGGACTGCGGCGCGCCATAATAAGGATCAATGCGCTCCGGCATCTTGGCGATGCTGATATTCACCGGATGGATAAATGTTCGTACGCCCAGCCGCTGATGCGGGTCCGGCACGCGCGAGCGCAGCAGCAATGCCGGCGTGTTGATGGCGCCGCCGGCGGCGACCACGTGCCGGGCGCGCACGACCACGCCGACGCCCGTCGGCGTATGGCCATCGGCGCCGAGCGCTTCGCCGGTGACCGAGCGCACGCGCGTGCCATCATGGTCCAGCGTGCGCACGCGCACGCGGTGCACCAGCGTTGCGCCGCTGGCCAGCGCCGCGGGAATGGTCGACACCAGCATCGACTGCTTGGCATTGACCGGGCAGCCGAAGCCGCAATAGCCCGAGTTCCAGCAGCCTTTCACGTTGCGCGGGATCACGTGCCACTCCCAGCCCAGCGTCTCGCAGCCGCGCCTGAGCACGTCGTTGTTCGGGTTCGGCGCCATCGCCCATGGTGCGATGCCCAGGCGGGCCTCGACCTTGTCGAACCATGGCGCCATCTCGGCCTCGCTGTGGCCCGTGACGGCATGGTGCGCGGCCCAGTGCGCCAGCGTCTGCGGCGGCGTGCGGAAGCTGGACGACCAGTTGACCGTGGTGCTGCCGCCCACCGCGCGGCCCTGCAGGATGGCGATGGCACCGTCGGCGGTGGTGCGCGCCGCGGCCTCCTGGTACAGCTCGCGGTAGGCACGGTTCTCGTCCATGTCGCGGAAGCTGTCCGAGGTGCGCAGCGCGCCTTCTTCCAGCAGCACCACGCGCAGGCCGGCGCGGCTGAGCGCCTCGGCGCTGATGCCGCCGCCCGCGCCGCTGCCGACGATGACGACGTCGGCATCCAGCGTGCGCGTGGCGGTGAGGGTGCTGGCATCGAGGACGTTCCAGCCGGCGGCGATGCCGGCATCGTAGAGATTGTCGATGGCCATGGCGGGGTCAGGCGTGCAGCGCCCGGTAGATGGCCGCGTCGGGGCCGGGATAGCCGCTGCCGGCCCAGGCGGCCGGCAGCGCGTAGTAGCCCACGCTGGTGAGCTTGACCAGCACCACCGCGCCGGCATTGAGCGTGGCCAGGCGGCTGGCGCGCCAGCGCGCCAGGAAGGCCTGCACCTGCGCCGGCGTGGCGACGCTCCAGTGCTGGCGGATGCCGGCCAGCGCCCAGCGCAGCGGCGTGCTGGCCAGCAGGCCGAACAGCTTGCGCAGCTCGGCCTGCGCGCCCGCGCCCATCGCGGCGCAGGTGGTGTCGATATTGCGCAGTGCGTCGTGCTCCAATGACGCCCGGCGCGGCGGCGGGGCCTCCGCCAGTTCGGTGACGATGGCCGGCAGCAGCGCGCGGAACATCGCCACATCGTCCGGGCGCAGGAACGACATGCCCGCCTGCGGGGCGGGATCGGCGGACGAGCAGCCGGCCAGCGACGGGACCAGCGCGGTACACGTCAGCGCGGCCGAGAAGCCAAGGCCTACCTTGAGGAAGCCGCGCCGCGTCAGCGCGTGCAGCGCATCGGCATCGGCCACCGCGTGGCGGTGATGGGGGTTGGGGCGCATCGGGTCTCCTTGCGTCAGTTTCTTGTCTTCGGTGTGCTGTGCGGGCGGGCAGGCCCGCATTGACGCTATGCGGAGTTTGGATAAAGATCGGTCCCCGGTCTTGATCCCGCATGACAGGTGATTTGATGCCACGCGCCACTCCGCCCGATGGCGGTGCCGGTGATACGCAGGCCTGCACCGCGTCCGGCACCGCATCCGGTACCGTCTCGCTCGCCTACCTGCGCGCCGTGCTCGACCACGGCGAGCGCCTGGGCATTGCCGCGGCCGAACAGTTGCGTGCGGTCGGCGTGCCGCCGGAGGTGCTCGACACGGGGGCGCAGGCGCAGACCGCCACGCGCATTGCCGGCGCCGCCTATCTGGCGCTGCTGGACTGGCTCGAGCAAGCCACCGGCGATGCTGATGTCGGCCTGCGCGCCGGCGCTGCCTTCGCGCCGCGCCACTATGCCGAGATGGGCTACGTGGTGCTGACCACCCCCACCGTGCGCGACGCCATCCTGCAGGGCATCCGCTACGAAGTGCTGGCCAATGACATCGGCGGCACCCGCCTGATCGAAACACCGCAGTCGGCCTGCATGACATGGAAAGCGCAACACGGGCCGCTGTCGCGCCATGCGCACGAGCTGCATATGGCCACGTGGGTGGTGTTCGCGCGCTGGCTGATCGGCAGGCAGCATGTGGCGACGCAAATCGAATTCCCGCACGCCGCGCCCGCAGATACCCGTCTGCATGCCGAGGTGTTCGGCTGTCCCGTGGTCTTCAACGCCGCGCGCCATGCCATGCATATCGACCGCGCCCTGCTGGACCTGCCCTCGCTGCAGGCCGATGCCGGCATGCAGGCGCAGATGACGCGCATCGCCGACTCGCAGCTGCAGCAGATCGTCCCCGCGGGCGCCGACGCGCTGGCGCAGGCGCGTGCCTGCATCCGTGCGCGGTTGCCGCAGGGCGAGGTGCCGATCGCCGACGTCGCCGCGCACCTGGGCCTGCCGGTGCGCACCCTGCAGCGGCGGCTGCAGGCGCAGGGCATCAGTTATTCACAGCTTGTGGATAACGTGCGGCAGGCGCTGGCCCGGCAGTATCTGGCCGAACCCGGCCTGAGCCTGGCGCAATGCGCAATGCGGCTTGGCTATTCCGAACAGAGCGCCTTCACCCATGCGTTCAAGCGCTGGACCGGTGAAACGCCGCATGGCTGGCGCCGCAAGGGCCAGACCGCCTAGCGGCCGTTTGTTGCAGGCGCGCCTTCGTCATCGGCGAAGCCCAGAAAAAATTCTGCGGTTTCAAACGCACGCGGCCATCTCCCGTTGCAAGAGGCGATGCAGCCGCGTCCCGTCGTTTGATGTGTGCCAGGCGCCGCTGGCAAACCCCAAAAATTAGAACCATCCTTCGATTCACGGCATTGACCACCTCGGCCGCGCTTCCTACGATGACATCCATCAATGTCACAATAAACACTGTCGTAAAGGTGAGGAGCGCGCATGAATGCACCCGCGGAGTTGCCGCAACAGGCACCCCCTGCCCCTGAACACACCGACATCGCCATCATCGGCAGCGGCTTTGCCGGGCTGGGCATGGCGATCCGGCTGCGCGAGCGCGGCGAGCGCGACTTCCTGGTGTTCGAGAAGGCCGGCTCGGTCGGCGGCACCTGGCGCGACAACCACTACCCCGGCTGCGCCTGCGACGTGCAGTCGCACCTGTATTCCTTTTCCTTCGCGCCCAACCCGGACTGGTCGCGCATGTTCTCGACCCAGCCGGAAATCCGCGCCTACCTGGAACGATGCACCGACCGCTTCGGCCTGCGCCAGCACCTGCGGCTGCACCATGAGCTGCGCCACGCCGCCTGGGACGAGTCAGCGCAGCTGTGGCGGCTGCAGATGGCCGACGGCAAGGTGGTGCGGGCGCGCGTGCTGGTGTCGGGCATGGGCGGGCTGAGCCGGCCGTCGTATCCCGACATCCCGGGACTGGACACGTTCGAGGGCGAATGCTTCCACTCGCAGCACTGGAACCACGCCTATGCGCTGGGCGGCAAGCGCGTGGCCGTGATCGGCACCGGCGCCAGCGCGATCCAGTTCGTGCCGCATATCGCCCCGCAGGTGGCGCAGCTGGACCTGTACCAGCGCACCCCGCCGTGGATCATGCCCAAGCCCGATCGCGAGGTCAGCGCCGCCGAGCGCTGGCTGTTCCGCCGCCTGCCGTTCACGCAGACGCTGGTGCGCACCGGCATCTACTGGATGCTGGAGTCGCGCGTGCTGGGCTTCGTGCTGCATCCGAAGATCATGAAGGTGGTAGAGCGCATCGCGCGCCGCCATCTGGCGCGGCAGGTACGCGACCCGGAGCTGCGCGCGGTGCTGACGCCGGACTACACCATCGGCTGCAAGCGCGTGCTGATCTCCAACGACTACTACCCGGCGCTGACGCGCGACAACGTCGACGTGGTCACCACCGGCATCGCCCGCGTCGAGCGCGACGCGGTGGTGCTGCGCGACGGCACGCGCCGGCCGGCGGACTGCATCATCCTCGGCACCGGTTTCCATGCCACCGATCCGCTGCCGCGCGGCGTCATCGCCGGCATCGGTGGCGTCGACCTGGTCGATGCGTGGCGCGACGGCGCGCAGGCCTACCTCGGCACCACGGTGTCGGGCTTTCCCAACCTGTTCTTCGTGGTCGGCCCCAACACCGGCCTGGGCCACAGCTCGATGGTGTTCATGATCGAGTCGCAGGTGGCCTATATCGCCGATGCGCTGCGCCAGATGCGCCGCGACGGCGTGCAGGCGGTGGACGTGCGCGAGCCGGTGCAGCGCCGCTTCAACGAACGGCTGCAGGCGCGCCTGGGCCATGCGATCTGGTCCGCCGGCGGCTGCGCCAGCTGGTACATCGACCCGCGCAGCGGCCGCAACACCACGCTGTGGCCCGGCTTCACCTGGCAGTTCCGCCGTGCCACCGCCAGCTTCCGCATGACCGACTACGACCTGTATCCGGTGCGGCCTGCGTTGCAGCCGGCGGATATCGCTGCCGCCGCCGCTGCCTGACGCACGCATCGTGCGCTGATCCACACAGAACAACGACACACACAAACCGGAAGGAGACCGGACATGAAGGACTTCCGCAACAAGGTTGCCGCGATCACCGGCGCGGGCTCGGGCATCGGCCGCGCGCTCGCGCTGGCACTGGCTCGCGAAGGCTGCCACCTGGCGCTGTCGGACCGCAACGAGGCCGGGCTGGCGCAGACCGTGGCGCAGGCCATGGGCGCGGCACCACACGCCCGCATCACGCAGCACACCGTCGACGTGGCCGACCGCGCCGCTGTCTATGCGTGGGCCGCCGCTGCGGCCGACGTGCACGGCCGCGTCAACCTGATCTTCAACAACGCCGGCGTGGCGCTGTCCAGCACCGTCGAGGGCATGAGCTACGACGACCTGGAATGGATCATCGGCATCAACTTCTGGGGCGTGGTGTACGGCACCAAGGCCTTCCTGCCCTACCTGAAGGCCAGCGGCGACGGCCACGTGGTCAACACCTCGAGCATCTTCGGCATCTTTGCCCAGCCCGGCATGGGCGCCTACAACGCCAGCAAGTACGCGGTGCGCGGCTTCACCGAATCGCTGCGGCAGGAGCTGGACCTGATGGACTGCGGCGTGTCGGCCACCACCGTGCACCCCGGCGGCATCAAGACCAATATCGCGCAGGCCAGCCGCGTGTCGGCCAGCGTCAACGGCTTCCTGGTGCGCGACGCGCAGCACGGCAAGGACGAGTTCGAGAAATTCTTCATCACCTCGCCCGACAAGGCCGCGCGCGTGATCCTGGACGGCGTGCGGCGCAACCGCCGGCGCGTGCTGATCGGACCTGACGCCTATGCCGCCGACGCCATGGCGCGGCTGCTGCCTGCCGCCTACCAGTCGCTGGTGGTGCGCGAGACGCGCCGCAAGCGCGACCTCGGCAACGTGGTCGCACCCGCCTCGGTCGGCCAGGGAGAACGCCCGTGAACCGCCTGGCGATCGAAGCCGACGCGGCGCTGCTGGCGCCGCCGGGCACGCTGACGCGCTGGTTCGGGCAGGGCCGCGTGGGCCTGTTCAGCCTGTCGCGCGCGACACTGGCGCAGCGCCATGCGCTGCCGGCGTCGCGCTGGGTGCGCGTGCTCGATGCGATGGTGCACTACACCGACGAAGGCCCCGCCGATGGCGAGACGCTGGTGCTGATCCACGGTTTCGGCGCATCGCTGCATACGTGGCAAGGGATCGTGCCGGCGCTGGCCCAGCGCTATCGCGTGCTGCGGCTGGACCTGGCTCCGTTCGGACTGACCGGGCCGCTGCGCGACGCGCGCGGGCGCATCGAGACCATGGACGTGCACCGCTACCGCGACTTCATCGATGCCTTCCTGGCCGCGCTGAATGTGCGCCGTGCCAGCGTCATCGGCAATTCGCTGGGCGGGCTGATCGCGTGGGACCTTGCGGTGCGCCGGCCGGATGCGGTCGACAAGCTGGTGCTGATCGATGCCGCCGGCTTCCCGATGAAGCTGCCGATCTATATCGACCTGTTCCGCCATGCGCCGGTGCGCTGGTCGGCGCCGTGGCTGCTGCCCGAGTTCATCATCCGGGCCGCCACGCGCGACGTCTATGGCGATGCCTCGCGCGTGCCCGAGGCCACCTTCCGCCGCTACGTCGACTTCTTCTATGCCGAGGGCAGCCGCGAGGCCGTCGGCAAGATGGTGCCGAAGCTCGACTTCGCCCAGCTCGACACCCACCTGCTGGGCAGCGTGCGCGCGCCCACGCTGGTGCTGTGGGGCGAGCGCGACCGCTGGATCCCGCCCGCGCACGCGCAGGCCTTCACCGAGCGCATTCCCGGCGCGCAGCTGCGCCGCTATGCGGGGCTGGGCCACGTGCCGATGGAAGAAGACCCGCAGCGCGTGGCCGCAGACCTGCTGCCCTTTTTAGCTCAATGAGCTTGCCATCCAAGGAGACCGCCATGATGCCAGTCCGCCGCGACGTGCATCCCCACCTGCCGCCGGAGCGCATCAGCGACTGGCACGAAGGGGGGCGCCATGTCACCCACTTCCTCAACACGCTGTCGCTGTTCTTCCCGGCCGGCGAGCGCTTTTTCATGGACAGCGTGCGCAACTACCGCGACCAGGTAAAGGACCCCGAGCTGAGCCGCGCCATCGCCGGCTTTATCGGCCAGGAGGCGATGCACACGCGCGAGCACATCCTCTACAACCGGCTGATGGACGACGCCGGCCTGCCCGCCGCGGCGCTGGACCGCGCGGTGTGGTGGCTGCTGGATTTGCTGCGCAAGATCCTGCCCAAGTCGTGGCAACTGGCGCATACCATCGCGCTGGAGCACTACACCGCGATGCTGGCCGACGGCGTGCTGAAGGACCCGCGTCATCTCGGCGCCAGCTCGCAGGCTGGCTACCGGCAGGTGTGGACCTGGCACGCGCTGGAGGAAACCGAGCACAAGGCGGTGGCCTATGATGTCTGGAATACGGTGATGAAGCCCGGCCCGTACCGCTACTTCGTGCGTACCTTCACCATGCTGACCACCACGGTGACGTTCTGGGCCATGGTGTTCGTGTTCCATATCGCGCTGGTGATGGGCGACAAGGGCTGCCGCAACAAGCTCAGCGGGTTTGGCAGCGCGCTGCGCTTCCTGTGGGTGTCGCCGGGCGCGCTGCCGCGCATGATCCCGGAGTGGCTCAGTTATTTCCGCCCCGGCTTCCATCCGTGGGACGACGACAACCGCGCCGAACTCGCCCGCATCGATCCGCTGGTGCGGGAGATCGAAGACACCGCGCGCGCCGCCGGCGTCTCCACTCGCGCACCCTCGCTGCGGGGGACGACATGACCATCTGGCAGTGCCGGATCTGTGGATTCGTCTATGAAGAAGCGCTCGGCATGCCCGAGCACGGCATCCCGCCCGGCACACCGTGGGGCGCGGTCCCGCCGGAGTGGAGTTGCCCGGACTGCGGCATGGCGAAAGCGGATTTCGACATGGTTGCGGTATAGGCGCGGAGGTGAGCTGGACAAGGGCTGAGGCGCTTTACAAGCTGACGGCGTAGCTCCCCTCGCCCGCTTGCGGGAGAGGGGTGGGGGAGAGGGCCGGAGAATCTCACGAACTCCAGGCCAGCGGTATGCCAGCGCCCGCCCTCTCCCCCGACCCCTCTCCCGCGCGCGGGAGAGGGGAGCAAACCGTGGGTGTACTAAGGCTTCGCGGAACCCCCGCCCTCCTCATCGTGCAGATGCTCGATGATCGCCGCCACCCGGTCCCCCAGGTACTTGTTGGCCGAGATCTCCAGCGCCCGCATCATCTCGGTCTCGGCCATCACCAGCGCCAGCGGCCGGATGCGCCACAGGATGTCGACCAGCCGCGGCACGTCTTGCGGCGGCGGCAGCTTGCCCTCGCCGAAGCGGTCCAGCTCGCGCACCACGGTCGCGACGATCTGGTCCGATACCGCCTGGAAATGCCCGCGCGACTGCGCGATGATCTCCAGCACGTCTTCCAGCGCGAAGCCCGCGTGCGTGATTTCGGCGCCCGCGGCCAGCGCGCGCGGGCTGCGCGCCAGGTAGCCCAGTCCGTCCGGTTCCAGCAGCCCCAATGAGATCGCCTTGGCCAGCGCCGGGCGGGAGATCGCGCGGCCGAACAGCCGCGCAAGCGCCAGGTAGGAATAGTGCCGCGGGGTCTCGTTGGTCCAGGGACTGCTGATCGCCGTCTCCAGCCCCAGGATCGAGCGCAGGTCGTGCCCTTCGACGATGGCCTTGAGCAGCTCGGTGATATTGGCCAGCGTGTAGCCGCGCGCCAGCAGGTGGTGGATCAGCTTGAGCCGTCCCAGGTGCGCCTGCGTGTAGATGCCGACGCGCCCGCGCCGCTGCGGCGGGTCGATCAGGCCGCGGTCCTGGTACGAACGCACGTTGCGCACCGTGGTGCCTGCCACGCGCGCCAGTTCGTCGATGGTGTATTCCGGGGCGGGCGGCGGTCCGGGTGGTGCGGACGCCGGGCGGTTCGGGGACGAGGGTTGGCGGCGCCGGGTCAGTGTCATGCGAAAAATTCTAACCGAGGAACGCGGCAGGCAAGGTGGCGGCGGGTTTTGCCGATAATGCAGGCATTGCCCCCACCCTCACCGCCCGCTTTCCATGCATATCCGCTGGCTCGAAGACTTCGTCTGCCTGGCCCAGGCCGGCAGCCTCGCGCGCGCCGCCGAGCTGCGCAACGTGACCCCGCCCGCCTTCGGCCGCCGCATGCAGGCGCTGGAGGTCTGGGCCGGCGCCCCGCTGATCGACCGCAGCGCCTTCCCGGTGCGGCTGACCGCCGAAGGGCGCCAGTTCCTGGAAGCCGCGCAGAGCGCGCTGCGCACCCTCGACGACACCCGCCTGGCGCTGCGCGCCGCGCATCGCGCCGATGCCAGCACCGTGACCATCGCCACCGGCAAGACGCTGGCGCGCTCGATGGTGCCGGCCTGGCTGGCGGGCCTGCGCGAGGCGCTGCGCCATGACCCCGCGGCGGCTGGCTTCCGCACCCGCCTGTCGACCTTCCCGATGCACGACGCGCTGGCGATGTTCGCCGAGGGCGATGCCGATTTCCTGCTGTGCTACAGCCCGCCCGACCTGCCGGTGATGCTGGACGACGCGCGCTACCAGTTCCACCTGGCCGGCGTGGAGCGGCTGGTGTGCGTCAGCGCCGCCGACGCGCGCGGCGCGCCGCTGCACCGGCTTGGCATGGGCAAGGCCCCGGGCAAGACCGCGGCCAAACCGGTGCCGATGATCGCCTACGCCGAAACGCTGACGCTGGGCCGCATGGTCAACCAGGAGATCGCGCGCCGCAAGCTGGCGCCGCGCCTCGACGTGATCGCGGTCAGCGACTTTGCCGAGTCGGTGCACGAGATGGTGCGCCAGCGCATGGGCCTGGCCTGGCTGCCGGCGCGGCTGATTGCCGACGACCTGCGCGACGGCCGGCTGGTACGCGCCATCGCCGCCCCGCGCGAGGATGATGGCGGCGACCTGGCGCTCGACATCCGCCTGTACCGCCCGCGCGCACCGATGCGGCCGCTGGCCGAGGCCTTCTGGCAGGCGGCGGTGCAGGCGCCGCGCTGAGCCGCCGGCGCCACCATTGCCGAATCGGCAACCCCGGTTGCCAAAGCCGCACGCCGCGGCGATTGCGCGCTTCTAACATCGGTCCACAACCATGATTCCGGGACCCCGAGCCAATACCATGAAGACCACCCTGCGCGCGGCCGCTGCCGCACTCTGCCTTGCCGCCTCCGCCGGCGCCGCTTCCAGCGTCGCCGCCGCCACCTGGCCCACCAAGCCGATCACGCTTGTGGTTGGCTACACCGCCGGCGGCAGCGTCGACCTGGTGGCCCGCACCATCGCCCCGGAACTGGGCAAGCGCCTGGGCCAGAGCGTGGTGATCGAAAACCTGGGCGGCGCCGGCGGCACCATCGGCGCGGCCAAGGTGGTCAAGGCCGAAGCCGACGGCTACACGCTGCTGATGGGCTCGGGCAGTGAAGTGTCGATCGCGCGCCTGACCAACCCGGCGGTGCGCTACGACGGCGAGAAGGACCTGGCGCCGGTGACCTTCGTCGGCACCCAGCCGATGGTGCTGGTCGGCAAGCCCGGCCTGCCGGCCAAGAACGCGGCCGAGCTGATCGCCCTGGCCAAGGCCCAGCCGGGCAAGCTGTCGTATGCGTCGTCCGGCGTCGGCACGCCGCTGAACCTGGCGGGCGAGCTGATCAAGCAGCAGGGCCGGGTCGAGATCACGCACGTGCCGTACAAGGGCGCTTCAGCCATGGCGACCGACCTGCTCGGCGGACAGATCGACCTCGCGGTGATGGTGCTGTCGTCGGCGCTGCCGCATATACAGGCCAACCGCGTGCAGGCGTACGGTGTGACCGGCGCCAAACGCTCGCCGGTGGCGCCGAACGTGCCCGCGCTGGCCGAGACGCCGGCTCTCAAGGGCGTGGACATGGGTGTGTGGTTTGGCCTGATGGGTCCGGCCAATTTGCCCAAGCCGGTGGTCGAGCGCCTGAACACCGAGATGCAGGCGGTGCTGGCGATGCCGGACGTGAAGAAGAAGCTGGCCGAGGCCGGCGTGGAAGTGGCGCCCGGCAATCCGGCGCAGTTCGGCAGTTTTATCAAGCGCGAGACCGGGCGCTATCGCACCATCGTGCAGACGGCGGGGATTCAGCAGTAAGCAGCAGCATGGAGAGGCGGCGTCGCTACTGCGCGCGCCGGTCCTCTCCCCCGCCCCTCTCCCGCGCGCGGGAGAGGGGAGACCACCATCGGCATGGACAAGCGCTCAAGCGCTTCTCAACCCGCCGGTTTGCGCCCCTCTCCCGCTAGCGGGAGAGGGGCCGGGGGAGAGGGCTAGCGCCGGCAGAACCGCAGGCCTCACCAAACCGACCTCATACATCGACCCGGCAGGCACCGACCCGCCAGGCACCCTGAACGCACAACTCCCATGACCCACCAGCCCACCGCACCCCTCGAAGCCTACCCCGTCGACGTCGCCTTCCCCGACATCCGTCCCTACGCCGCCGGCAACACCGGCATCCCCTACCTCTACACCTTCGACAGCGGCCAGCCCGGCCCGCACGTGATGGTCAACGCGCTGACCCACGGCAACGAGGTCTGCGGCGCGATCGCCGTCAAGGCGCTGCTGGACCACGGCCTGCGCCCGCGCCGCGGCCGCCTGACGCTGGCCTTTGCCAACGTCGACGCATACCACCGCTTCGATCCCGCCAGGCCCGATGCCTCGCGCTTCGTCGACCAGGACTTCAACCGCGTGTGGACCGCGAAGGTGCTGGATGACGCCAGCCTGGATTCATCGGAGCTGAGCCGCGCGCGCGCCATGCGCCCCGTGATCGACACCGTCGACCTGCTGCTGGACCTGCATTCCATGCATGAGAAAAGCCGGCCGCTGATCGTCTCCGGCCCGCTGGACAAAGGCATCGCCCTGTCGCGCGCGCTCGGTGCGCCGGCCGATGTGATCGTCGACGAAGGCCATCCCGAAGGCCGCCGCATGCGCGACTATGATGGCTTTGGCGATGCCGCCAGCCCGCGCAACGCGCTGCTGGTCGAATGCGGCCAGCATTGGGAGCCCGCAGCCGTGACGGTGGCGCAGGACAGCACCGCGCGCTTCCTGCTGCATGCCGGCATCGTCGACGCCAGCGACCTGCCGCCCGGCTGGCTGCAGCCGCTACCCGCCGCGCAGCGCGTGGTGCGCGTGACCGAGCCGGTGGTCGCCACCAGCATGGACTTCCGCTTTGCCGGCCCCTACACCGGGCTGGAGACCTTTACCGAGGCCGGGACCGTAATCGGCTGGCGCGACGGCGCGCCGGTGGTGACGCCGTATCCGGATTGCGTGCTGGTGATGCCGTCGCTGCGCCAGTTGCGCCCGGGCGTGACCGTGGTGCGCCTGGGCCGGCTGGAGCGCTGACCCGGGTACGCTGGGCCGGGCGCGGCTGCGCCCGGCAGGATGCTGCGCACAGAGGCATGGCGCGGCCCTCCGGTTGACTGCGGGGTGGGCTGAGCAGAAGGGCTAGGCGGCCGGCGCGGGCGCCGTGCCCGCCGGCGGCGGAGGCGGCGGCAGCATGCCGGGGAATAGCTGCTCGACCAGTTCATCGAGCTTGGATGACGGCTGCACGAAGTTGCTCAGGTTCAGCCCGCCCGCGCTGCGGTTGGCGTTGTAGATAGCCTTGCCGACCCGGTCACCGTTGAGAAATACCGTGATGTCGGCGTTGTTCAGGTAGGCGTTCCAGTACCAGGCCCCGCGCGCGCTGTACAGCGCCACCATCGGGCACGCCGCGATCGAGGTCTGCGCCTGCAGCACCTTCACCTCGAAATTGCGCCGCCGCAGCGACGACAGGAAGCTCTCGACAAAATCATTGCCGCTGACCGGGTTCACCACCACGCACAGCAGCGTGCCGTGCGCGCCGTAGTTGCCCAGCGGGCCTCCGCCGGCCGGCAGCTGGAACGCGACCACGGGATCGGTGGGGTCAAGGCGGTCGACCGGCGTCACGGCCTGGTAGGTCGAGCAGCCGGTGAGCAGCAGGCCCACGCAGGCCGCCAGCAGTGCTTGGTTCATGGGATGTCCTGGATGGCTGGGCGGCGCGCCACGGCAAGGCGCAATGGCCACCGCATACCTTCACACTGTAGGCGCCGGCAGGCCAATCCAATCGGGCAAACAGAAGCGCAAAACGGTCGCTTCTGGCGTCGCGGATGGCGCGTCAGCCGCCCGCGCCGCCCTGCGCCAGCCGGCCCACCAGCACCAGGCAGAGCGCGGCCAGGCTCACGCCGACCACGGCCACCTGCACGCGCGACACGGGTTTGCCGCCGAACAGCGTCTGGCTTAGCCAGGCGGGCGAGATCACGCCGACGAGGGTCGCCACCATGATCAGGATGGCAAGGACGGACAGCACGGATTGCATCGCGGGTAACTCCGGAATCGTCGCGGGCGCGCTCAGTTGGCGCCGCCGCGCAGCAGGCAGTCGCGCAGCAGCGGCATGCCCTCGGCCAGTCCCGCGCCGTTGCACTCCACCGCCACCTTCTGGCCGCGCCGCACCATGGTGGCGCGGGCTTCCACTTCGCACTCGCGCCCGGCCGGGCCGCAGATCTGGCGCGGCAGCAGCAGCGCGCGCACATTGGCGCCCGGGTCGTTGGTGCGGATATCGACAAAGACCTGCTCGCCGTCGCGGCGAATGCCGCTGGCCACGCCTTCGACGATCAGGTACTGGTTCAGGTAGTCGCGGTCCGCCTGGCCGGGATTGTCGCGGTAGGCAGCCAGCAGCGCATCGGCCTGCAGCTGCGGCAGGCGGTCGGCGGGGCGTTGCGGGTCGATGCTGACCGGGTCCAGTGTGCCGTTGCGCGGCACGCCGCGCACCTCGCTCGCCGGCACCGCGCTGGCCGCGGCCTGCGCATCGGCCGGCGCGTCGGGCACGGCGCCGACAACATCGTCGCGGCGGTCATTGCCGGCAAACCACAACATGCCAAGGACGGCCACGGCGACGATGGCAATGAGGATCTGCTGGGTGCGGTTCAACATCGGGAAGGTCCTGCGTAGTGAAAGCGGAAGGCAAAAAAGCGAAAGGCGAATTATGCGCCCTGCCTGCCGCAAAAGCGCGCATACAGCATCGGGAACGCCGGCCACATCGCCTTGCCGCGAGCGCGGAGTCGTTGGGTCCCGCCGGTTTGCCGCCCCTACTTCCCAATACAAAACCGCGTAAAAATCGTCCCCAGCAGATCATCGCTGGTGAACTCGCCGGTGATGCTGTTCAGGTGCTCCTGCGCCAGCCGCAGCTCTTCGGCAAACAGGTCCAGCGCCTGGGCCTGGCGCTCGCTTTGCTCGGCGGCCGTGTCCAGGTGCGATTGCGCCTGCCGCAGCGCGGTCAGGTGCCGTTCGCGCGCGAGGAAGGTGCCTTCGTTGCCGGATTGCCAGCCCACCAGCCGCAGCAGCTCGCGGCGCAGCAGTTCGATGCCGGCGCCGGTGCGGGCCGAGATCCAGATCTCGGTCGGGTTGGGGCCGTTGGCGGCGACTACGTGCGGGCGGTTGCCGCCGAACATCATCTCGCCCACCGCGGGGGCCTTGTCGATCTTGTTGACGATGCGCACGATCGGCGCGCCCGGCGGCAGCTGGCCGCTGAGCTTGTCGTCGATGGCGTCGTCGATCTCGGAAAGGCCGTGGCGCAGGTAGTCGGTGGCGTCGACCAGGTGCAGCACGATGTCGGCGCGGCGGATGGCGTCCCAGGTGCGTTCGATGCCGATGCGCTCGACTTCGTCGGCGGCTTCCTCGCGCAGGCCGGCGGTGTCGATAATATGCAGCGGGATGCCGTCGATCTGGATGGTCTCGCGCACGCGGTCGCGCGTGGTGCCGGCAATCGGCGTGACGATGGCCAGTTCCGCGCCGGCCAGAGCATTCAGCAGCGATGACTTGCCCACGTTGGGCTGGCCCGCCAGCACCACCGACAGCCCCTCGCGCAGCAGCGCGCCCTGGCGCGCCTGCGCCAGCACCGCCCCCAGTTCATTGCGGATGGTGGCAAGCTGGCCGCGCGCGTCGGACTGCTCCAGGAAATCGATCTCTTCTTCGGGGAAATCCAGCGTGGCCTCCACCAGCATGCGCAGGTGGATGACCTTGTCCACCAGCTGGCGGATGGCGTTGGAGAATTCGCCTTCCATCGAGCGCGCGGCGGAGCGCGCCGCGGCTTCGGTGCTGGCTTCGATCAGGTCGGCCACGGCCTCGGCCTGGGCCAGGTCGAGCTTGTCGTTGAGGAAGGCGCGGCGCGTGAACTCGCCCGGCTCGGCCAGGCGCAGGCCGATGCTGTCGCCGGCCTGCAGGCAGCGCGTCAGGAGCATCTGCATCACCACCGGGCCGCCGTGGCCCTGCAGCTCCAGCACTTCCTCGCCGGTATAGGAGTTGGGCGCCGGGAAATACAGCGCCAGGCCGTGGTCGATGACCTTGCCATTGCCGTCGAGAAACGGCAGGTAGGTGGCGTGGCGCGGCTTCAGTGCCTGGCCGCAGACGGCGCGCATCACGGGGCCCACATCGGGCCCGGACACGCGCACCACGCCGATGCCGCCGCGGCCGGGCGCGGTGGCGATGGCGGCAATGGGAAGCTGGGGAGCAGTCATGGCGGTATTGTCGCAGATCGGGTGCACGGGTGCGGTTGGCGTGGCACCTGGTGGGCGGGCCGCCATGGCTGGCGGAGCGGTCAGCTGGCGCCGGGCAGTGGCGGCCCCGCATCGTCCGGCATCGCCTGCACCGCCAGGCACTCGGCCAGCAGGCGGCGCGCGACGATGCCGTCGACCAGCCGGCCCAGCCTGGCCTGCCGTTTGACCAGCTTGCGATGCAGGCGTTTGGTATAGCGCGCCGGCAGCACCGGTGCCAGCGCCTCGATCACGTAGCGCAGCCGCTTGCCGGCGATGCGCTGCGCGTGTATCGCGACGGGATCGCCATCGCGGGCGTTCCTGGCCAGCGCCCGCAGCTGCTTGCGGCCACGGCGCACGCGCTGGCGCGCAAATGGCGCGAGGCGGGCGCTGTCGTTGCGGGCGCGGCCGGCGAGATGCGCCAGGTGCGCCAGGTCGCGATGCAATGCGGGCAGCGGCCAGTCGCGGTAGGCAAGCAGCGCCGTAAGCATGGCTTCGCGAGCTGCGTCGCGGCGCTGCCGGGCGGTGTCGGCGATGGCAGCCAGTACCGTGTCGTCCGCCTCCCGTTCGCGGGCCGGGCCGATGGTCTCGGCCAGGAACACATCCCAGTCGCGGGCTTCGCTGGTGGCGCGCGCCAGCGTGCGCAGGTCGCGCTTCCAGCGGTCGCGCTCCTGCCGCGGCAAGGCCGGGCCCAGCGCCCAGACCACAGCGCGCGCATGGCGCAGCGCGATGCGCAACTGGTGCAGGTCTTCCGGGTCGTCGCGGCGCCGCAGCTGGTCCAGCAGCGCGTCGATGCGCGCCAGGCTGGCTTGCGTCAGCGCGGCAAAGGCAGCGGCGGGCCGCGTCTTGCGGCGCAGCTTGGGAGATTGGGCGTCGGCGTTCATGGCGGACTGCATGCGGTCAGGCGCGCACGCGGGACGCAGATGACTTCAGTGTAGGCGACAGCACGCGCTAGGACGAAATGCGGCCCCAGCGCCGCTTCCGGTCAGTTGACAGGCCGCGGCCTTCACGCTGGAATGCGCAGATCCGCCAGTGCCCTGACCCCAGGAGGAACCGCCATGACTACCGAACAGGAACGGCTGCTGCTGCGCGACACCATCGAGGCCGGCTTCCGCCAGGCCGCCTTCGTCAACGACGTCGGCATCGCGCTGGCCGACTGCGGGCCCGGCTGGTGCGAGTCCACGCTGGCCATCACCGCCCGCCACCTGCAGCACGGCGGCATCGTCCACGCGGGCGTGCAGGCCACCATGGCAGATCACACCGCCGGCGCGGCGGCCTCCACCATCCTGGAAGCGGGCCAGCACGTGGTCACTGCGGAGTTCAAGATCAACCTGCTGCGCGCAGTGCGCAGCGAGCGGCTGCGCTGCAGGGCCGACGTGCTCAAGTCCGGCCGATCGATCATCGTGGTCGAGGCCGACGTGTTTGCCGACGTCCACGGCGAATCCGTGCTGGTCAGCCGGCTCAACGCCACCATGAGCGTGCTGGACCTGGCCTGAGCCCCTTGCCCCTCAACTCGAAAGGAAGCCATCCATGATCGACCACACCGGCGTCAGCGTCAGCGATTACGAGAAAAGCCGCGCCTTCTACCAGGCGGCGCTGGCTGCCATTGGCTACGTGCTCGATAAGGAATTCCCTGCCAGCGTCACCGGCAGCACCGACGTGGCCGGCTTCGGCACGCCCGGCCATCCCGACTTCTGGATCCACCGCGGCACGCCCAACCAGCCGCCGGTGCACGTGGCATTCCGCGTCGACAGCCGCGCGACCGTCGATGCGTTCCATCGCGCGGCACTGGCCGCGGGCGGGCGCGACAACGGCGCACCTGGCGTGCGCGCGCATTACCACCCCGACTACTACGGCGCCTTCGTGCTGGACCCGGACGGGCACAACATCGAGGCGGTCTGCCACAAGCCCGCGTAACTCGCCTTTAGCGCGTCGCCACGATGAACAGGCGCGGGAACGGCAGCAGCACCGAGCCGTCTGGCAGCGCCGGGTATGCGTTGGCGATCTCGGTCTGGTAGCGCGCCAGGTAGGCGGCACGCTCGGCCTCGTCCAGCGGCTGCAGGAACGGGCGCAGGCCGCTGCCCTTGAACCACTCCACCACCGCGGCCGGGCCGCCGGCGAGCGGATGGTGGTAGGTGGTCAGCCACACGTCCACGCGCTGGCACAGCGGGCGCAGCAGCTCGTAGTACCAGCGCGCCGGCGCGCGTTCGGCGCGGGCCTTGCTGGCGCCGGCCAGCTTGTCGCCCCACGGGCCTTCCGCCGCCACGCGGCGCATCAGCTGGTGCGCGGGTTCTTCCAGGTTGTCCGGCATCTGCACGGCGAGCGTGCCGCCCTCGGAAAGCTTCGAGACCAGCTCAGGGAACAAACGGCCGTGGTCGGGCAGCCACTGCAGCACGGCATTGGCGAGGATCACGTCGTACGGGCCGGCCTCGTCCCACGCGCCGATGTCGGCCACGCGGAACTGCACGTCTGGCAGGCGCTTGCGCGCGGCGTCGATCATGTCCTGCGAGCTGTCCAGCCCGGTCACCGAGGCGCCGGCATAGCGCGCCATCAGCACCTCGGTGGAGTTGCCCGGCCCGCAGCCGATATCGACCGCGCTGCGCGCGATCTCGTTGGGAATGGCAGCCACCAGGTCGCGGACCGGGCGGGTGCGTTCGTCTTCGAAGGCGACGTATTGGTGGGCGGACCAGCTCATGGTGGGGCTCCTGACGTTGAGGCAGGCGAGTAGGATACGCCTGCCGCAGCCAACGCCGCTGGAACCAGGCTCCCCTCGCCCGCTTGCGGGAGAGGGGTGGGGGAGAGGGCCGGAGTGTCCACGAAGTGAAGCGCGTCGGTATGCCAGCGCCTGCCCTCTCCCCCGGCTCCTCTCCCGCGCGCGGGAGAGGGGAGCAAACCGTCGGGATCGTTAAAGCCCTCAGGCATCAGCAAAAAACAAAAAGCCCGGCATCTCAGCCGGGCTTTCCGTTACCGCATCTTGCTACAGGCTCAGCTCTTGGCCACCACCGCGGCCTTGCCCTTGCCCAGCATCCGGTTGATCTGCCACTGCTGTGCGATCGACAGGATGTTGTTCACCACCCAGTACAGCACCAGGCCGGCCGGGAAGAAGAAGAACATCACCGAGAACACCAGCGGCATGATGGTCATGACCTTGGCCTGCACCGGATCCGGCGGGGTCGGGTTCAGCTTGGTCTGCACGAACATCGACACGGCCATCACGATCGGCAGGATGTAGAACGGATCCGGCACCGACAGGTCATGGATCCAGCCCAGCCACGGCGCGCCGCGCATTTCCACCGACGACAGCAGCACCCAGTACAGCGCGATGAACACCGGGATCTGGATCACGATCGGCAGGCAGCCGCCGAGCGGGTTGACCTTCTCGGTGCGGTACAGCGCCATCATCTCCTGGTTCATCTTCTGCGGGTCGTTCTTGTAGCGCTCGCGGATCGACGTCATGCGCGGCTGCAGGTCCTTCATCTTGCCCATGGACTTGTAGCTCGCCGCCGACAGCGGGAAGAACACCAGCTTGATCAGCACCGTCAGCGCGATGATCGACCAGCCCCAGTTGCCCAGGAAGCCATGCAGCTTCTCCAGCAGCCAGAACAGCGGCTTGGCCAGGATGGTCAGCCAGCCGTAGTCCTTCACCAGCTCCAGGCCCGGGGCGACCTTCTCGAGCATGTGCTCTTCCTGCGGGCCGGCGAACAGGCGCGCATCGGTGCTGACCGTCGCGCCCGGGGCCAGCTCGCCCAGCGGCTGCTGGATGCCCACGCGGTACAGGTGCGGATCGATCTGCTGCACGTAGAAGCTGCGCTCCTTGCCGGTCTGCGGGATCCAGGCCGAGGCAAAGTAGTGCTGCACCATCGCCACCCAGCCGTTGTTGGCGGCGGCCGGCACGGTGGCCTTGCCCTTGGCGATGTCTTCGAAGTCGATCTTGTGGTACTTGTCGGCGTCGGTGTAGACCGCCGGACCGGTGAAGGTGCTGTAGAACTGCGATTGCTCGACCTTGCTGCCGTCGCGCGCCAGTTCCAGGTACAGCGTCGGCGAGACCGGCGCGGTGCCCGCGTTGGTCACGTCGAACTTGCTGTCGACCACGTAGCTGCCCTTGCGGAAGGTGTAGGTCTTGACCAGCTTCACGCCGTTCTTTTCGCCGGTCAGCACCACTTGCAGCTGCTCGGCGCCGTCCAGCGTGCGCGGGCCCGGGGCCGCGGTGAACAGCGTGGTGTGGTTGGGCAGGTCGCCGCCGATCAGGCCCGAGCGCGCCATGTAGGTGCGCACGTTGTCGCGCTCGAACAGCACCACCGGCTTGCCGTCCTTCTCATGCTCCTTGAGCAGCTCCAGGCGCGACACGATGCCGCCGGCGGTGTCGATCTCGGCGCGCACCGTGTCGGTGGTCACCACGATCTTCTCGCCGGTGGGCTGGGCCGCGGCCTGCGGCGCTGCGCCCGCGGCCGGCGCGGCTGCGCCCGGCTGGACGTTGGCCTTGGGCACGTCGCCCTGCGCGGCAGCGCCGCTGGCGGCCGGGGCCGAGGCGGCCTGCTGCTGCGTCGCGCTCGGGAAGAACATCGACGCATGGCCGTTGGCACGTTGCCAGTTGTCGTAGAGCAGCACGAGGGACATCGAGAAGATGACCCAGAGGATGGTGCGTTTGATATCCATGTCTGGCTGTGGTCGGAAAAATCAGGGTCTGGGCAGACGGATTGCCACGGGCGCACGGCCTGTGGCGGCATGGACTGGCGTGTCAGCTTCCGTGCCCGGCACGGGATCATACCCGCCTTGGGCGAAAGGATGGCAGCGGCACAGCCGGCAGGCGGCCATCCAGCTGCCGCGCGCGGCGCCATGATGGACGATGGCGTCGCGGGCGTAGTCGGAACAGGTCGGCAGGAAGCGGCACTGCGAGCCCAGGTAAGGGCTGAGGGCGATCTTGTAGACGCGCAGCAGGGCTAGCAGGATTCGCTTCATGGCGGGGTGGTCAGGCTGGCTGGCCTGGTGGCTGGCTTGGCGAGGGGCTCGCCGGTGGCGCCGCGGTGGGCGGTACCGGAGGCGAGGCAGGCGGTGGCGGCAGTGGCTTCGCCGCTACGTCGAGCAGGCTGGCGATTTCCGCCGCGCATGCCCTTCGGACCGCCGCGCGCGTCGCAAATTCCGCGCGCGGAAACTTCGCTTGCAGGCGCAGCAGCACGTCGCGGCCCACCAATTGTTCCCGGCGCTGGCGAAACAGCTCGCGCGCCATGCGCTTCACCAGGTTGCGCTCGGCGGCGCGCGGCGCGAACTTCTTGCCCACCACCACGCCCAGGCGGCCTTCCGGCCGGTCATTGGGGCGCACATAGAGCACGAAGTGGGTGCTGCGCCGCCGGGGCCGCAAAGCAAAAACGGATGAAAACTCATCCGTCTTTGTCAGCC
The DNA here is from genome assembly GCF_041726985.1 of Cupriavidus nantongensis. Taxonomy (GTDB): domain Bacteria; phylum Pseudomonadota; class Gammaproteobacteria; order Burkholderiales; family Burkholderiaceae; genus Cupriavidus; species Cupriavidus nantongensis_A. The sequence continues at coordinate 3,515,891 of NZ_CP168303.1, forward strand.
TCGCGGCTTTGGGGAAGGCAAAGGTAGACACGCCTGGCAAAGCTAGCGGGAACACTGCACCCTGCGGCAAGCTACCGGCCATCCGGACAGCGAGGCGGTTGGCCTGGACCGCGTTGCCGCGGTCCGGACCGGTCGCCCGGCCCTTAGATGGCCAGGCGCTTGCGGCCCTTGGCGCGGCGAGCGTTGATGACGGCACGGCCGCCACGGGTCTTCATGCGCACGCGGAAACCGTGGGTACGCTTGCGGCGGGTAACGGAAGGTTGGTAGGTACGTTTCATGTTGCACTCTCTGGTTGATCTGGGCGCGCCTGACTTCGGCCGGTGCCGGGGAGCCGTGGCCGCCGCGTATGGTTCGCATGGGGCTGCCGCTGGCAAGGAACTGCCGCGGTGTTGCCGACGATTCTGGTTCTGTCTTGCTGCCGGCCGGCGGCGCGATGCAGGCGTGGCCTGTGGGCGCGGACGGCACGAACAGGCCAGACCCGGCGATGCGCATACGTGATCCCCTGCCGCATCGCAGAACCCGGCATTTAACCCAGTTTCAGCGGCGATGTCAAGGCGCACGTCTGTGTGCACCGGCACAATTGCCACACCACCCCAAGGCCCGTGGTGGTCCATTGTCCACAACAGCCGGTGGGTAACTGTATGTGCCCAAAGGGACACCTGCCTTCCATTCATCCACAGGCGAAGTCCCTGTTTTGCCTGAAATTTTGCTCGTTTCCACACCCCCGAAACCCGCATCGCAGCAAGGGTTGTGCACATCAATCCACTGCATTTGCACAAGTTGTCCACAGACTTATCCTTTGTGGATAACTCAGGGGCGGGGGTACAATCCGGGTCCAAACACAACACGGGCTGCGTGGCGCAGGCGCAACCCGGGCCCCCACCGCGACAACGCATGAGTTTACGCACGCCAGTGCGGCGAGCCGGACGGTTCGCTGCCGGCGGCATGGCATGCCGCGGTGCCCTTGGCGGAGGGAATTAATTCCCAATACGGCCAATGCGGTCCGGAGTGCGGCGCATACGCCGCCCGTGGCGTACCCAGTGCTGCTGGCAAGGCAGCACCGGATGCGATTACCCAACAACAAACA
>NZ_CP168304.1:0-13920 GCF_041726985.1 Cupriavidus nantongensis
TGCGGTCGGTCCGAGAACAGATGATCGGATCGTCGCGCAAGCAATTCGAGGATTGGGTGACCGAGGACGAGCCGTTCCGGCAGGTGGGCACGTCGGCAACCTGGTGCGAGAAGTGAAGGTCACCAATATCGCCGTGCTGCCCGACAGCACGGTCGCAGTCGAATTCATCACCACCACGACGGAAGATGGCTACAAGCCCCGCAAGATGCGGTACGCGATGACCTTCCGCTACCAGGTGAAGCCGCCGACCAGTGATGCCGTGCTCGGTACCAATCCGTTCGGTGTCCACCCCGTCTTCTTCAGCCTTCAGAAATCGCCGGCCTGAGGCCCGCGACCACGCTCATGGAAATTCGCAAGTCATCCCCGCTGAGTGCCGTGGCTGCCGTCGCGCTGGCGCTGAGCTTTGCCGTGACCGAAACCAACGCTGCTGACAAACCGATGCGCCGCCCCGGCGCGGGCGTGGCAGCGCTGGGCATCGGCGACATCAGCGATGCGATGAACCCCGCCAATCCCTTCAACGGTGGGGTGGATCCCATAGCGCTGCCCGGCGATTCCCGACTGGTCGTCTTTACCTATAGCCGAGACCAGATCTTCCGCATCCTGTCCGCACCGCTGAAGATGACTACCATCGAGTTCCCCGATGACGAACAGATCGTCGGCGAGCCCGCCTGGGGTGAGAGCGTGCGTTGGGATTACGAGACCGATGGCCTGAACCACCTGTACGTCAAGCCGCAGGCGGCCGGCCTGGTCAACACACTGTCAGTCAACACCAACAAGCGCAGCTACGAATTCACGCTGGTGTCCTCGCCCCTGGGTGGGATCTTCTACCAGAAGGTGCGCTTTCGTATCCCGACGTCGTTTGCTGCCAAGGCGAAGGCACGCAATGAATCGCGTGCCGACAGCGCCGAAGGGCTCTCCGCCGATGCTGGTGGCCGCAGCGCCGATGCCGTGGCGGTGGCGCCGGAGCAGCTCAACTTCGACTATTCCATCTCCGGCAGTGCTGGCTTCCGCCCGGACACCGTCTTCGACGACGGCAAGGCGATCTGGCTGCGCATCCCGAAGGGCGCCGACTGGCCCGTTGCCCTGGTCAAGGACGGCAGCGACTTCGTGGTGGTGAACTTCATCCGGCGAGGCGAATTCCTGGTCGTCCAGCGCCTGGCCGAAACGATCGCGCTGCGCTCGGGCTCGGATGAAGTGAAGATCGAGCGCGGCCGTCGCCGCATTCTGGGGTTGTTCTGATGCGCGACCGGAAGTCGTCCAACAACGTCTCCGACGTCACGGATGCGCAGGAACGCACCGTCAAAGGGAAACTCCCGCGCAACATCGTGATGGCGCTCGGCGTGGTCGCGGCGTTCCTCGTCGGCGGGCTCGGCTACTACTTCCAGTCGGTCAGCGAGGAGCAGTCCGATGCCAAGGCCGAGCAGGACCGCGCGGAGCAGCTGCGCCAGCGGGCCAGCAGCGGCGACAACGGCCAGTCGCTCGAGGCCACGATCCGCGAACAGGCGGCCAGGGCACGGGAAGAGGCTGAGCGGCAACGGGCTCGCGCGGAGAAGCCGGACAGCGGCACGGCACCACGATCATGAAGGCAGCCGACCTGGTCGGTGCGGCCAAGCCTGCCACCGCCGACCCCAAAAAGAACGAGGAAGACGACATCTTCACCTCATCGATTTACAAGAAGGGTATGCGCAAGTCGCAGGTGAGCGGCACAAAGATGCCGGCTGGCATGGCGGACTTGACTGACCCGGCCCAGATGCGCGCTCTGCAGCAGGCAGCCGTCGCGCGCGCCAGTGCAAGCAATGGGCTACCGGAGCCCGCTGAAGCGCCCGCGTCTTCCGACAACAAGTTCCTGCGCGATGCAACCGCCGCGAAGACCTTGCGCACCGGTTTCGACGGGAAACTGCCGAAATGCACGGTCAGCCGAGGCTTCGTCATTCCTGCGACGTTCGCAGGGGGCCTCAACTCGGACAAGCCGGGCGAATTCCGCGCGACCGTCTCGCAGGACGTCTACGACACGGTGACGGGGCGGTGCAAGGTGATCCCGGCCGGCAGCACGCTGGTGGGTACGTACAGCGCGGATATCGCCGTGGGCCAGGAGCGCATCCTCGCCGCCTTCGTGCGCATGCAGCTGCCGAACGGCAAGACCGTGCCGCTGATGGGCATGCAGGGTGCGGACCCCAACGGATACTCCGGCATCAGTGGCGACGTCAACAATCATTTCCTGAGGATCTTCGGCGCTGCCCTGGTTATCGGCATGCTTGAGCATGCCTTTAAGGACAACAACACGGCGACCACGGTCGGCGCCAATGGCCTGACCACCTATGGCAATGCGGCCGGCCAGATCGCTGCCCAGACCGCATCCACGATCCTGAGCCGCAACCAGGGCATCCGGCCGACGATTACCACCGAGCCGGGCCAGAAGATGATGGTGCAGGTCAAGCACGACATGGTGCTGGAGGCCTACCGTGACTAAGACGCTGGTCGCCCTCGTTGCTGGTCTGCTGACGAGCCACGCGCCCGCCGCGACGATCCAGGCGGTCATCAGCCCGAATGCGGTGATCGTGAATGCCGACGGCAAGGACCTGTTGCATACGATCGCGGGAAAACCGGTGCTCTACTGCGGGCTCGATGCGTTCCTCGCATGGTCATCACGCCTGATCGGCGCGTCGATCGAAGCAGGGTCGGATGCCGGTCCTGTTGTCCAGATCGGCGGCAAGGCGGGGCCGATCTCGGGACTCTTTGCGCGCGAAGGCTGGCTGCGCCCGGCCGAGCTGACTGAGGCAGCACAGGAGGCGCTTGCTGAGCGCCGTGGCGGCTGGGCATGTGCGCCGAAAACCGAGCCGTTTGCGCAGATGGGCCAACGTGTGGATCCGAAGATTACCGCGGGTATCGCGATGAACGAGTCGGCCTATCGCGGGCGGCCCTGGCCATGGACCTTGAACGTGGCCGGCCGCGGCATGTTCTTCGCCACGCGCGAGGAAGCCTACACGGCGATCAATCGGCTGCTGGCGAGCCAGCGTTGCGATTTCGACGTCGGGCTCATGCAGGTGAACTGGTGCTACCACGGCAAGCGCTTCTCCTCGCCGTGGGACGCACTGGCGCCGGCGACCAACATCCGCGTGGCGGAAGACATTCTGACCGAGAACCTGCGGCGCAGCGGCTCCACGATGAAAGCTGTCGCCTGGTACCACAGCGCCAACCCGGAGCGTGGTGGTCCGTACTTCGCTCGCTTCATGAACCACGTCGAAAAATTCCGATGATCAGGCCGCTCCTTCTCTCCGCTTTGGTATTGACGGCGAGCGCGAGCGCCATGGCGGCCGATACCGATCCGCTCGACTTCGATTATCAGATCGTTGCCCGGGCGGCCGATCGTCCTGCGCTCATCTTCAACGACGGGCTCTCCACGTACATCCAACCTCGTCCGGGTCAGGCTGTCCAGGCCGATGGCGCCTTGCAGACCGGGCCTTATTGGGTGGTCGATGGCGTGCCCGATGTCGTCCGCTACACCGTGAACGGGCAGTCGGTGCTGGCACGATGGAAGCGCGCGAATGGCTTCACTTCGGAGCCTGCGAATCCTGGAGGCGACTTGCCACGCAGTCTGGCTGGCATTTCCGGGCGGTTGGCGCTGATTGGAAGCTACACCACGCTGCCAGTGGTGCGCCAGGGGCGCTCGTCCTTGCCGCTTGCGCAGATGATCAAGTCCATCGCGCCGGCCGGTTGGACCGGCACCGCGCAGAAGGACATTCCGATGACCGAGGATGTCACCGTCGAGCTGGGCGGTGGCGAGAACTGGCTGCAGGCGCTCGCGCGCGTGCTGGATCGCCGCAACCTGTACGCGGAAGTGGATTTTACCCGGCGCAACATCGCGCTGCGCGCCGCGCCGCCCAAGGGCTTCTCGGTGGTCGGAGAGCCTTCGGCTGGGACGGCGACCGGCGGAGCGTTGCAAGCGTCTACCGAAGGGCCGACAGCGCAGTTGGCAGTGGCCGCGACGCCGCTGCCAGAAGGGCCGACACTGGCTTCGGCATTCGGCGCGGTTGCGATCCGCGACAACAAGCAGGGTCGCATTGAGATCCGATTCGAGCAGGAACCGAAGGATCTGGCTCTGCGTGACGGTTCGGACAGCAAGATCTGGACGAAGTGGGACGAGGCGCAGCGCATCCTGTCGTTTGCGAAGGTTGACCGCTTCACCGCGACCGCGGATGGGAAGTCGGTGCAGGTGGATCGCACCCCCGAGATCGGGTATGTATTCCCAGCCGAGAACGGCGCCGGCTTGGAGATGGTGTTCGAGAAGGACGGCGCCACCTACCTCAGCTTCAAGAAATCGATGGTGAGCGTGTCGGTGTTCGGCGACGATCACCAGCGCAACGGCGAACAGAAGGACCGCTATTTCAAGTTCAACGGCATTGCCGCGCGCCTGACCGTGATCGCCGACGGCAACGTGGTCTACGTGGACCGAGTGCCGCAAGTTCGCTTCAAAGAGCAGCCCGGGAAGGTGACGCTATGAGAGCTTGCGCTATCTGGCTATCGGCATGCCTCTCTATGCTGACCGGCGCCGCGTATGCCGACTGCCTGGACGACGCTGCGACCTTCCACGGTGTGAGCCCGACCCTGCTGCGCAGCATTGCCTGGCAGGAGTCCGGCATGCGGCCGTGGGTCACCAACCGCAATACCAACGGCTCGGAAGATATCGGGCTCATGCAGATCAACTCCATCCATCTGCCGCGGCTGGGGCGCTACGGCATCACGCGCGCGCACCTGTTTGATGGATGCACCAATGCGTACGTCGGCGCGTGGATTTTGCGCGAGAACATCCAGCGCTTCGGGCCAACGTGGAAAGCCGTCGGCGCCTACAACGCTTCATCGCCCGACAAGCAGCTGCGATACGCCAACCAGATTCATGCCCGATGGCAAGCGCTGCAGCGCGCGGCCCTGCGCTAGTCCTACCCGTTCAATCGAGAGCATAGCTATGTCCCAACCCCATCGAACCGTCCGCATAGTCGTGACTGCGGGCTCGCTTTTGAGCGGTCTGTTCATCGCACCGGCCTTGCATGCCGCTCAGTTGCAGAACGACGGCTGGCAGTCACTGCAGCCTGCCCGCGCGGGCCAGGCTGTGATCGACCGCACGCTGCTAGCGGCAAACGCCCCTCGCCGACTGCCAGTGCCGGTCTTTCGACTGCGGCGGCAGTCAGCGCGCCCCCCCGCAGTGGCGGTGGCCGGTGAGATCTACCGCCTTGTGAAAGGCGAGCCGCTGCAACAGCAATTGCAGAAATGGGCCGCGCGCGCAGGGTGGACGGTCGTCTGGAATGTCCCGGATGGCTGGATCGTGCCGGGCGACAAGGACTATGGGGGCGACTTCGAGCTCGCCGTCAAGCGTGTGGTCGAAGAGCTGGCCAACAACGGCGCCGATGTGGTCGGCGACAGCTGGCGCGGCAACCGCACCGTGATTATCAGCCAAAACGGGATCGTCCAATGATGAAGCAAGGCAAACGCTATACCGCGGCGGCATTGGCTGCGGCAACCCTCCTTTCCGGCTGCGGGGTGATGGAGACGCGCCAGGTTCAAGGCGCCATCAACAGCGAGGCGCAGGCGCGCTACGCCGACGCGCCGCGCAGCCGGCCGGTGTTCCGCGTGCACGAGGGCGCCTGGCTGATGGGTGAGAAGATCCGCGCCAGCAAGCCGCAGCCGGACATCTACGGCAAGCACGTGGTGTTCAAGGGCACCCTCGGCTCCTTGAACGAAGCCGCGAACTGGATCGCGCAAAGTGTGGGTGTGCGCTCGACCGTCGATCCGTCGGCAGCCGCTGTGGTGGCGCCCAGCGTGGCGCCGGCGGTGCAGCCGGCAGGCGCAGTTCGCCCGGGCGGGCCGATTCCGATGGGCGGAACGGCCAGGGTAGATCTGAGCGCTCCGCTCAGCGTTGCCGCGGGTGGGAGCGCCGGCGGGGCCGCGGCGCTCCCGCTGACGCTGCGGTACGAAGGCAGTTTCAAGGGCTTCCTGGATGCCGTGGAGGCGCATTTCGGGGTCTGGTCCCGGTACAACGACGGCACGGTGACGTTCTTCAAAACGGAAACCCGCACCTTCATGCTGCCGAGCCTCGCGGATGCGTCTTCGATGAATGGATCCATCACCACGACGGACAGCAGCTCGAGCGGCATGTCGGGCGCCGGCGCGACCGGGGCCAGCAATGGTAGTAGCGGAGCCGGGCGCAGTGGTCAGTCAATGAGCATGTCGGTCGAGATGAAGCCGTGGGAAACGCTGCAGGTGACCGCGAAAGCGGTTGCCGGCGCCAGTGCCGAGGTGGTTGTCGACAAGAACCTGGGCACCCTCACGGTAACTGGCGATCCGGTCCAGTGCGACCGCATCGAGCAGTTCGTCAAGAGCCTGGCCGCCATGTATGGCAAGCAGGTAGCCATCGACGTGCAGGTCTACGAGGTCCGTGTGACGCGCGAGGACAACTATGGCCTGAACCTGGCCCTCGCGTACCAGAGCTCCAGCGGGCACCCCGGGGTCACGTTCAATTCCGCCAGCATGCCGAACGTCTCGGGCAGCGCTTCGCCGATGAACCTCGGCGCGACCATCATGAGCGGGCCGTTTGCCGGCAGCAAGGCCGTGATCCAGGCGCTGTCGACGCTGGGCAACGTGTCGCAGGTGGTGTCCCGCTCGGGCGTTACGCAGAACGGGAAGGTCCTCGCGCTGCAGACCGCGACCCTGCAGGACTACGTTGCTCAGGCGCAAACGACGCTGGCCGCGAATGTCGGCTCCACCAGTTCGATTCAGACCGCGACGGTTACCTACGGCTTCACCAGCAACTTCCTGCCAAAGGTCGCTGATGGCCGGATCCTGATGAACTTCGACATGACGCTCTCGGACCTGCTGCCCCTGCAGCCGTTCAACTCGGGTGGCTCGGCCAACCAGACCAGCGTGCAGCTGCGGACGATGCCGACCAATCGGTTCACGCAGTCCATCACGCTGAAGCCTGGCGAGTCCCTGGTACTCACGGGCTTGCGCAACCAGAAGGCGGCGACCACCAACAACGGCGTGGGTGAGCCGTGGATGGCCGCGCTCGGTGGCGGGGTCGGGGCGACCCGTGGCGATACCGTCATCGCGATCATGATCTCGGCCCGCTTGCTGTAACACTTCAGATAATCCATGCAGAATCGCGCATTCAACCTTCGTTGCAGTCAGTTCGGGATCGCTATTGCGGCAGCCTTGCTGCAATCGGTGGCTGGTTCAGCAAACGCGGCGTCTTCCATGTCCGACCCGATCTCCGCAGCGATTGCGGCGGCTGGGCGTAAGCAGGCGTCACAACCGAAATCGCAGCCGGCCTCGATGCCTGCAGCTCGGCCGCAGGTTTCGCAGGAGGCGGCGCAGCCCGCTTCCACGCCGGCGGCCCAGCCGTCCAGTGCCAGCGCTCCTGGGCCAGCTGCCGGGGCGGAAGCATCGTCTCCCAATGCGGCGGTGGTGGCCGACGCAGCAACAACGCCACGGCATACCGATGCATCGGAACTCGCGGCGTTGCAGTCGCAGATTGCCTTGTGGAGGGCCCGCGCCGAGATTGCGAAATACAAGGCAGAGGTGAAGCGGTCAGAGGAATCGGTGTTGAATCCTGGCGCGGGCGGGGCGCCTGCAGGCGGCGGCGTTCCTGGGGTATCCCTATTGGGGCCGGTGCCGGCTGCCGGTGTTGCAGAACGGATGCCTCGGCAAGCGGCCGAAGCACCGCGGCTCGTTTCGTTGCGGGCGTTCGATGGCCAGTTCAACGCGGTTGTGGAGGTCAACGGGCGCACTGTGCCGGTCGTGGCCGGCGACGCGCTGGATGGTGGCTGGAAGGTCGTCGGCATCGACGACGGGGGCGTCAAGCTCGCCAACGGCAAGCGCGTGCGTACGCTGAGGCCCTGAGTCATGGCGCAAATCCTGTCGTTTCCCGGGTTGAAAGGCGCCTTCGCGATTGGGCTGACCTGGCAGCACGAGGAGGTTCAGCCGAGCAAGCGTGCCGTGCGCGGGAGCGCGATGGCACTCGGCCGACACTTCCGTTGGGGCGTCGTGCACCAGAGCTCGGAAGGCGCTGTGCAGAGCGGCTTTTGCGAGCCGATGGCTGGTGTCAACGTTGCCACGGTCAAGCCGCTCGCCGCCGTCGTGGCCGCCCAGCATCACCAGCCTTGGATGGGCCTCTTTCACCTTCAAGACAACCTCTACTGGTATGTCGCGGTTCGACAGGGCCACGCCATCATCTCGGGCGGCGATCGGGTGGGCACCCTCGAGGAGCTGGACACGATCCGGGCCCGCCATCGCATCCTGGGCGATTGGACCGAGGTCGAGGGTACCGTACGAGACCTCGCCGCCATGGCGCGCGCAAGTAAGGGCGTGTCGGCAATGCACGATGTGCTGCGAGGCCCATGGCGCTCAACCGCATATACGCTGGCCGCGGTGGGTGTGGTCGGCGCGCTCGTCGGCGGTGGCTGGTATTGGTATGACGCGCAACAGGAGGCCGAGCGGGAGGCACAGCGCGCGCGCCAGCGCGCAATCGCCGCTGCGCAGCAGCTGAACGAAGCTTCCCGCCCCCGAATCCTTCCGTGGGTAGAGGAGGCTCTACCGTCGGCATTCCTGCGGGCATGCCGGCGCGCATGGGAGGTGCAGCCGCTCGCAGAGAACGGCTGGACCATGGCCGCATGGAGCTGCAAACCGGCGACGGCTACCACCCTCAATATCGAGACAAGCTGGAAGCGAGACGGCGGCGTGGCTGCCAACGCGCCCGGCTCTTTGTCGGCGGACGGCAACCAGGCGAACGCAACCGCCGTTGCCAGCGCCGCTTTCCTGCCGTCCCCCTCTGCGATCGAAACCGTTCGCGAGGCCCAGCGCGCGATCTGGACATACGCGCAGGCGCGCGGCATGGCGCTGCAGGTCACGATGCCGCCGCCGTTGCTTCCCTCGGATGGCAAGACGCCTGTCGATCCGTGGCTGGTGATGACTGCGGATATCCAATTTGGCACGCCGCCGTGGATGGGTATGGGCACTGGTCTCGACAACGTGGCGGGCTTGCGCCTGACCGAAGTCAGCTATGAAGCGGCGAACCAGACATGGAAGGGCGTCGGAAAGCTGTACGCCCAACGGAACGGAAACGCCGCTGCTCCGGCTGCCGGGCCTCAACACCAAGGAAAGCCATGATGATCGGGACACTTTCGCGCCTGTGGGGTGGCGCCGTTCGCAAAGGTGACGGCGCCAAGGCCGTCGCTACGCGATCGGAGCCTTCGGTCAAGTCCGAGCTGCTGACGCTGCCGCCCCCGCCAGAGGTGCTGGCGCCGCACATCCTCTACCCGCGCACGCTCGCAGGCAGTTTCGACAAGGTTGCCTGCATGCTGAATCTTCTTGGGCCAGAGGAGGCTGCAGCGCTGCGCCAGCGCGTAGCCGAGACCGGCCTCTACGTCGAGGACCTCGCCCTGGACCACGGGCTCACCAGTGAGACCGTCCAGAAAGCCCTCGCTGTGCACGCCTGCGACATATACGTGGATGCCCGCCATTTCGGCACCCCGCGCTTTCTCACTTGGGAAGCTAAGGTACGCCGCAGCGGCGCTGCGCCTCAGGTTCGCAAAGTGTCGGCCCAGGAGCTGGCGGTGCTGCGCCAGCAGCGCGGCTCCGGCCAGCAACAGGATGCCGACTTGCAGACGTTGAGTCTTGCGCGCCGGCTGGTGGCCGACTGCGCGGCGCTGATTGCCTCGGATATTCACGTGCTGGTGCGTGAACACCACACCGAGATTCAGGTACGCGTGCAGGGCGATCTGCGTACTGTCGGCGCGCTGTCGATGCGAAGGAGGAGGGGGAGCGGCTGGTGCGCGCGATGTACACCGGCCTGGCCACCGTGAAAGCCGCGACCTACAACCCTCTTGACGTGCAGGACGCCCAGATCGCGGGCGATGCTCTGCCTGGAACCGGGCTATCGAGCGTGCGGATCGTCCGCGGGCCGGCCTACCCGGTGGAGAGCGGCGGCGGCTTCCTCGTGGCGCGCCTGCAGTATCGAGAGCATCACCAGGGCGCCCGCAAGGCAGATGCCATCGATGCGGCGAAGCGGCTGGACTTGAGCACGCCGAAGAGCCCTTCGGGCGAATTCATGCTCGGCCAGATGGGCTACACGCCGCTGCAGGTGGACCTTATCTCGCAGCTGCTGCGCCGGCCGATGGGTGTCGTGGTTGTGACAGGGCCAACGGGCAGTGGCAAGACCACGACGCTCTTCGAGTGCACCCGGCATCAGGCACGAATGTTCCCGGAAAAGCGTCTCGTCACGATCGAGAACCCGACCGAGTATCCGATGGATTGGGCGATCCAGCTCACCACCGAGAGCGAGCGCTTCCCCGAGATGCTGCGCATGACGCTGCGGATGGACCCGGATGCCATCCTGCTTGGCGAAATCCGTGGTGTCGAGGAAGCGGTGGCCACGCTGCAAGCCGCGGCCACCGGCCACCTTGTGCTGACCACGCTGCACGTGACGGATCCCTTCGAGACGTTCTCGCGTCTGGTGATGCTGGACCACGTCCGTCTGGCCATGGAGGTGATCTGCAACCACAACCAGATCATCGGCCTCATTGCACAGCGCGTGGTCCCGTTGCTCTGTCCGAAGTGCAGCGTGAAGTTGGAGGACGCGCCGGAAGCCTTGCCGGAATACATGCTGCGTGCCATGCGGACTTGGGGCGATCTGTCGGAGGTTCGCGTGCGCGGGGCAGGTTGCGACCATTGCCATGGCGATGCCATCGTCGGCCAACAGGCTGTGGCGGAAGTTGTGGTGACAAGTGAGGACCTGATGCAGGACTGCATCAAAGAAGGGTGCTGGTGGCCCGCCGTAAGCATCGCAATCGCGACGGAAACTGACAGGCCATGATTTCCCATGCGATGGATCTGGTGCTGGCGGGTCGCCTCTCGCCGGTCGATGCAGAACGCAGTGTTGACGCGATACCAATGCGAGACGAGCTATGAGCGGACTATCTTGGACCATGCGCCGACGCCTGTACCAACAGGCATCGAGCCAGCTCGAAAACGGCCTCACCCTCGCACAGATCCTGGAGGACTTCCGCGAGCGGCTCGCCCGGCGTGGGCGTGAGCGGGCGGCCGAGGCTGCGCATGACGTCGCCCGCAAGGTGCGGGACGGCATGACCCTGATGGCGGCCATGGGCGCCGGGCTCAGCGATCTTGAGCGCAGCGTGCTGGATGCGGGGGAGCGCGCCGGGCAGTTGCCGGAAGCCATGCGTCTGGTCCTTGAGGTGCGAGAGCAGACCACGCGGCTGCGTCAGAAGTTGCAGGCCAGTTTTTTTGCCCCAACGGTCTATCTGCTGACGCTATACGCGGTGCTGTTCCTGATCGGTGCCCAGATCGTGCCGCAGTTCCTGGATTTCGTGCCGCTCGACCAGTGGACCGACTGGGCCTATGCCATGTACTGGATGGGCCAGCTGGCGGTGGGCTGGCCGGCGCCGGTACTGTTCGGCAGCCTGGGTGCCTACGCGATATGGAGCTGGTGGGCGCTACCGCGATGGGATGGCTCGGGCAGGCGCTTTCTTGACCACCATGTCTTCCCATTTACGGTGTATCGCGAGATTAACGGATTCACCTGGCTCAGGTCGTTTGTCGCGCTACTGCGGGCGAACGTGCCGGACGTGGTCGCTTTGGAGGGACAGATTCAGACCGCTTCCCCATGGATGGCGTCTCGCCTCAAGCCCATCCGCCTCGGACTCACCGACGGCCTGGACCTAGCCGAGGCGATGCGGCAAACGGGATATGGCTTCCCATCGATGGACTTGATTGACGAAATCGGTGCGTATGCTGGATTCGATGACTTCACCGAGAAGATCACGGTCGCCGTGCGGCAGAACGCTGAAGTCATCGAGCGGCAATTGCTCGCCAAAGGGATGGTCATGTCGGCGGCCTTCACCGGCCTGATGTTCCTCGCTTTCGTCGTGCTGCAACTGGGTTCCAACTCTCTCTCATCGATCCTCACGTCGTCGATGGGCAAGTTCTAAATCTTGGCGTGTTCAACAGCATAGGAGTTTCAAATGGATGGCATTCTCGGGCGCGTCGTCGCCATTGTCTTGGGCCTGCTTGCACTGGTTGGCATCGCCTATGCCGGCTACAACGGCTTCCAGAACCACAAGGCGAGCGTGGTGGCGACCAATATTGAGCAATTGATAACCAACGCTCGCGCCGGATTCTCCCAAGGCAACAATGGCTATACCAACTTCACGACGGCCAACATTGCGGCGATGATCAACGGCGGCATGTTCCCCACCGACATGGTCCGCGGCAATGCACTGGTTGACCCCTGGGGTAACGCGGTCACGCTCGCTTCGGCAAACAATGGTTCGCGCGGGGTGATTACCTTCGGTGGTGGCAACGCGCAGACGGCAAAGCAGTGCGTGAGCGCGACGCTTGGTATGAAGGACTACGTGACGCTGACGGTTGGCACGACGACGTTCGACCAGACCAACCTGCCGGACCAGGTCACTGCCAGTGCAGCCTGCAGCGCCACCGCGAGCTTTGCCCTGACCTTCCAGTGATGCGACCGGCGTGACGCCGGATCTGAGGAGACGAGCATGGGATATCTCATTCTGCCGCTCGCCACGGTTCTCTTCTGTATGGGAATCGTGGCGCAGAGCCGCCAACTATCGCAGTCGGTCCCCGGTGCCGGCGAGCCCGGGCGCATGGAGGCCTTGGCCGCGGTGACTGCGCAGCAAGCGCAGGCTTATGGTGCCGCGTGCGTCTCGACCGCCGGTGCGACGCCCGGGCTCGTGGGTGCGAACGTATCACCTACGCTGCCGGCCGGTATGGTGGCGCCAATCGGCGCCGGCTGCATGGCGGTGGCCAACCCCGCGGGCGGCAGGGATGTGTACGGCTTTGTGCGCGTCTCTCCTGGCGCCGGCGCGGTGCTGCTCAATAGCACGGAAGGTAGCGCGGCGTGGTTCCGTGTCCGTAGCCAGGGTACCGCGATTAGTCTCACGACCGGCACGGCCTTCAGCGTGCCGGCGTCAATTCCCGTTGGCACGCTGGTCCAGTGGGTCCAGCTGAATACCTGAGAGTTGCATGGAAGCCATACTCGGTTATCTCGTCGCGCTGATGCTGTCGATGCTGAGCATCGCCGGCTTTGCGACGTGGGCAAAGGCCGGCGTCACGAACGTGCAGACGGCAGCAGCAGCGAGCCAAATGCTGGTCTTCGACAAGGCGGCATTGCAGTTTGTGCAGGATGAAGCGGCGACCCTTGCCGCGCAAGCCACCGCGAGCGTGCCGGTGTCTGTCACGCCGGCGATGCTCGTCAACGGTGGTTATCTGCCTGCCGGCTTCTCGGCGACAAACGTATTCGGGCAGACGTGGCTGCTCCAGGTCCTGCAGCCGACGCCGAACACGCTACAGGCACTCGTGACTTCGCAAGGCGGCCGGCCCATCACGGACACACGCCAGCTGGTGCAGATCGCGGCCCAGGCGGGGGCGCAGGGCGGGTTCGTCCCGTATCCCGGGCAGAACGGGGATCCGACGATGGTAGCCAGCAATGCATACGGCGCGTATGGTGCCTGGCAGGTGCCGCTGGCCAACTACACCAATCCCGGCAGCGGCAGGCTGGCGTCGTTGCTAGCCTTTACAGGCACGCAGGCCAACAACGGCTACCTGTACCGCGTTCAGGTGCCAGGGCATCCCGAGCTGAACCGGATGCAGACGTCGATCGACATGGGTGGCAACGACGTGACCAACGCCCGACGGGTGTCAGCTACCACGGCGCTGACCAGCAATGGCGAGACCTACATCACCAACACCGCCGCGCCTGGCTCGGCCTGCAATGTGGAGCCGTCTACGCGCCGGAGCAGCACAGGCACAGGCTTCGTGATCTGCTTCGGTGGCGTCTGGCAGCCGATCGGCACCGCGGTGGCGAACATCTATGAGGGCATGGCTTGCGCAAAC
>NZ_CP168305.1:0-15148 GCF_041726985.1 Cupriavidus nantongensis
TCAGGATCGCCACCTCGACCAGCCGGCAGACTTCGGCCTCGGCCACGCCCTGGGATGCCAGCGCGGCAATATGGCCGGCATGCAGCAAGGTGCCTGCCGACAGCAGCTGGTCCCCCCGGCGCGCATCCTCGCCCTGGCGGCGGATATGCTGGCCGGGCAGCGGCGGGCGCGCGCACACCATACCCTGGTAAGTCTCGTCGGCATCCTCCAGCGCGACCACGGCGTCGGCGCCGGGCGGGATCACGCCGCCGGTGTAGATGCGGATGGCATGGCCGGGCAGCAGCGGCTGCGGCCGGGTGCCGGCATAGACCACCTGCTGCAGCGGCAGGCAGGCATCGGCGCGGCAGTCCGCGCAGCGCACCGCATAGCCATCCATGGCGCTGCGGTCGGCCGCCGGCGTATCGATCACCGCGGCCACGTCGCGGGCCAGCACGCGGCCGGTCAGCAGGCCCAGCCACACGGTCTCGGTCTCGCGCACCGGCTGCGCGCACATTGCGAAGACGGCCTGGGCCTCGTCGAAGTTCAGCATGCCGCGTCTCCGCGCGTGCCTTGCATAGACGCACTGGTGTAGTCGACGTAACCGTCCTGCCGGCAGAAGCTGAGCAGACGCACACCGGCCTGCTCGGCGATGCGGATGGCCAGCGCGGTCGGTGCCGAGATCGTCGCCAGCATCTGGATGTTCATGCGCGCGACCTTGCGCACCAGTTCATAGCTGGCGCGGCTGGACAGCAGCACGAAACCGTCCGCCATGTCCACGCGCTGGATCGCCAGGTGGCCGATCAGCTTGTCCAGGCCATTGTGGCGGCCGACATCCTCGAACACATGGAGGATCTCGCCGCCGGCATCGCACCAGGCCGCGGCATGGACGCCGCCGGTGGCCTGCATCAGCCGCTGGCGCGACGGCAGCGCGGCGACGGCGCGCTCGATCATGGCGCGCGACGGCGCGATCCGGGCGGCCGGCTCGGGCATGCGCGCCGGCTCCAGGTCCAGCAGCGCGATGCTTTCGAGACCGCACACGCCGCAGCCGGTGCGTCCGGCCAGCGCGCGCCGGCGCGCGCGCATGGTGGCGAAGGCGTGTTCGCTGATCTCCATCTGCACTTCGGCGCCGTGCGCATGCATGCGCACCTCGAGATCGTGGATCTCGGCGTTGCGTGCGACGATGCCCTCGGTCAGCGAGAAGCCGACCGCGAAGGCCTCGAGGTCCAGCGGCGTGCACATCATCACCGCATGCGAGATGCCGTTGTACACCAGCGCCACCGGCAATTCTTCGGCGACGTTGTCGGTAGCCGGCTGGGTCTCGCAGCGCTTGTGCCGCACGATGTCACGCGTTTCAAAGCCGGTGTGTCCGGCCAGTTCGGTGGATTCCATTGGGGTGTCTTGAAGAAAACTGATGCAGCGCTTGCGGTAGCTCCACCCCTCTCCCGCGCTGCGGGAGAGGGGTGCGTTCACCAGGGGCGTCGGTCGCTTGATGAGTGGTCTTGCGCGGGCGCGGGATCAGCTCGGCGCGGTTTGCTGGTGCCGTGAGGGTGTCAGCAGCACCGGCACCGACTTGGACGTGGGCGTGCCGCAGCCATCGCCTGTGCTCTCCAGCGGCACCAGGGGGATTGGTCTCGGGGTAGTACGCCCCGACGCACCCTTGCGGGATGTCGTATTCGACCAGCACGAAGTCCTCGACCCGGCGTTGTACGCCGTCGTCCCAGACGCTGGTGATGTCGACGTGCTGCCCCGCCTCCAGGCCCAGCCGCGCCAGGTCCGCGGCGTTGATGAAGACCACCCGGCGCAGGCCGAACACCCCGCGGTAGCGGTCGTCCAGGCCATAGATCGTGGTGTTGTACTGGTCGTGCGAGCGCGTGGTCATCATCACCATCAGCCGGTCGCCATACTGCTGGCGCGCACGGTTGATGGGGGTGTCCTTGTCGATGCGGTTGACCAGGAACTGCGCCTTGCCCGATGGCGTATGCCAGACCCGGTGGCACGCCGGCGGGGTCAGGTGGAAGCCGCCCGGCACCGCCACGCGCTCGTTATAGCTGTCGAAGCCGTCGATCACCTGCTCGATGGCATCGCGGATGCGGGCGTAGTCCTGCGCATACCAGAGCCAGTCGATCGTCTCCGAGCCCAGCGTGGCCGCCGCCATGCGCGCGACGATGGCGATCTCCGACAACAGGTGCGGCGATGCCGGCGCGTTCATGCCGAAGGAGATATGGACCATGCAGACCGAGTCCTCGACCGTCACGCCCTGCGCCACGCCGTCCTGCTGGTCGATCTCGGTGCGGCCCAGCGTCGGCAGGATCAGGGCTTCCTTGCCGTGCACCAGGTGGCTGCGGTTGAGCTTGGTGGCAATGTGCACGGTCAGGTCGCACTGGCGCAGCGCCGCGAAGGTGCGCGGCGTATCCGGCGTGGCGGTGGAGAAGTTGCCGCCCAGCCCGACAAAGACCTTGACCTTGCCCGCCAGCATCGCCGAGATGGTGTGCACCACGTCATAGCCATGCTGGCGCGGCGGCTCGAAGCCGAAGGCGGCCTGCAGGCGATCGAGGAATTCCGGCTCGGGCTTCTCCTCGATCCCCACCGTGCGGTCGCCCTGCACGTTGGAATGCCCGCGCACCGGCAGCAGCCCGGCTCCCGGGCGGCCGATATTGCCGCGCATCATCATCAGGTTGGACAGGATCTGCACCGTCGGCACCGAATGCTTGTGTTGCGTCAGCCCCATGCCCCAGCAGGCGATCACGCGCTTGCCGCGCGCATAGACCTGCGTGAGCGCGTCGATATCCTGCTGCGGCACGCCCGACTCGGCAACGATGTCGGCCCAGCTTTCGGCACGCAGGTCATCGACAAAGTCGCTGAAACCGACGGTGTGCTCGCGCACGAAGTCCACGTCGATCAGGCGCTCGCGGCCGTGACGGATGGCCTCGTCGTCCAACTCGAGCAGGCGCTTGGCCATGCCCTTGATCAGCGCAAAGTCGCCGCCCAGCCGGGGCTGCACGAACATCGACGCGATCTTGGTGCTGGACCCGGTCAGCATCTCCACCGGGTGCTGCGGGCTGGTGAAGCGCTCCACGCCGCGCTCGCGCAGCGGATTGATCGACACGATGGTGGCGCCGCGCCGGGCGCATTCGCGCAGTTCGCCCAGCATGCGCGGATGGTTGGTGGCCGCGTTGTGGCCGAACAGCAGGATAGTGTCGGCATGCTCGAAGTCATCCAGCACCACGGTGGCCTTGCCCACGCCGATGGTCTGCGGCAGGCCACGGCTAGTGGCCTCGTGGCACATATTGGAGCAGTCGGGAAAGTTGTTGGTGCCATAGGCGCGCACGAACAGCTGGTACAGGAACGCGGCCTCGTTGCTGGCGCGGCCCGAGGTATAGAACGCGGCCTGGTTCGGATCCGGCAACGCGCGCAGGTGGCGCGCGATCAGCGCAAAGGCCTCGTCCCAGGCGATCGGCCGGTACTTGTCGGTCTGCGCATCGTAGGCCATCGGCTGCGTCAGGCGCCCGTGCTGCTCCAGCTCATAGTCCGTCTGCGCCATCAGCGACGTCACCGTGTGTGCTGCGCGAAAAAACTCCGGGGTCACGCGCATGCTGGTCGACTCGGCCGCCACCGCCTTGACGCCGTTTTCGCAGAACTCGAAGGTCGAGGCATGCTGCCGGTCCGGCCAGGCACAGCCGGGGCAGTCGAAGCCGTCGGCCTGGTTCTGCTTGAACAGCATCTTGTAGTTGCCGCCGGCCACCTTCTCCTTGATCAGGTTGATGGCAACGTACTTCAGCGCGCCCCAGCCGGCGGCGGGATGGGTATAGGGGGCGATGTGGCCTGTTTCAGGCTTGGGGGTGCTCATTGGCTTGGTGTCCTGTAACGGGGCGCCGCCCGGCCCGTCCTGTCTTGCGGAGCCAGGACGGCCGGAGCGTTGCGGTGACACCAGAGTAGATTTCCGGCGGCCTGGCCGGTGTGTACAAAGCGGAGGGCGGGCAGGGAGTACAGTTTTGTGGTGTGCCCCGAAGCGGCCGCGACGCAGCCGCGGCAACCGTTCTACTTCGCGCCAGGGGCAGTGGCCAGATGCCGCGCCAGGGCTCCGCCGGCCCTTCGGGCGCTGTCGGCATCCACGCGTTCGGCAAGTACGCGGGTAAGCTGCCGCAGTTGAGCGGCCGTGAGGCCGACGTTCAGGCTGATACGCATGTGCGCCTGCAGCTGTGACTCGGCGCCGGGCAGCGCCGACAGCATGCCGAGCGTGGCCAGTTCGCGGCTTTGCCAGTCGAGGTTGTCGCGCTCGAAGATATCGCCGAACAAGTGGGTCTTCAGGTAGTCATCGATGGCCGGGGCGAAGTCAAACAACGCGCCCTTGACCGGCGCGCCGGACAAGCGGGTCTGGTTGGCGGTTCCCGCGGCCAGCAGCGCGTCGCCCTGCGGCGGGGGGCGGCTGGGCAAGGTGCCGGCTGCGTCCCGGATGCCGCGCTGCCTGCGCCCTTCCACCACCTTCATCAGTTCGGCCAGCGCATTGAGGCTGCGCGGAAAGCCGGCGTAGGCGTATAGCTGCACCAGGATTTCCTTCACCTCATTGACCGTCAGGCCGGCATCCAGCCCCTGGTTCAAGGCGCCGTTCAGCCTGGCGATGTCGCCTGCGGCACCCAGCGCGCCGATCGGCACGATGGCCTGCTGGCGCGCGGTCAGGGTTTCAGCTGGGCTAGGTGCGGCTGCTGGCGTGCTGGTCATGTTGCGGGACTCCTGCGCTGCCGGGGCAGCATGGCTCGCGGCGACAAGGCCGCAGCTGGTAACCAGTGCGATCACGCAGGCCCGCAAACCCCGGCGCAGCCTAGCGGGCGTTGTATTGCGCATCGGTGACCTTCTCCATCCATGTGACGTTCTTTCCTTCCACGGTGCCGGTGACGGCAAGGTGGGTCATCGCGGTGGAGGGCGCAGCGCCGTGCCAGTGCTTGACACCGGGGGGACACCAGACCACATCGCCGGGACGGATCTCCTGCACCGGCTTGCCCAATTCCTGCGTGAGTCCCACGCCCGATATCACCACCAGTCGCTGCCCGGCCGGGTGCGTGTGCCAGGCCGAGCGCGCGCCGGGCTCGAACGTCACCAGCCCGCCGGAGGCGTTGATATGCGGGTCGGCCGGCCAGACCGGATCGATCCGCGCCCGGCCGGTAAAGTAGTCGGCGGGACCGGCCATCGACGGCTGGCTGCCGGCGCGTGCGATCTGCTGGGCGGGTGCGCCCGGCGGCGAACTTGCCTGCGGACCTGCTGCGCAGGCGACTGCGCATGGCAGCGCGGTGGCACACAAGGCCAGGGTCTTGAGGTCGTGCATGAGCCTCCTTGATGGATTAAAACCGGGGCGGTGGCCAATGACACGGGCCACACGGCCTCTACGTCGCGCGGCACGCGTCAGGGTTCAACCCGCTCGATCCGTACCTGGTATGGCCCCGGCTGTGCCAGGATGGGCAAGCCTTCGTTCACCTTGCCAAGCGGCAGCAGGCTGCGCGCATAGGGCCGGCCCTGGATGAAAATCGCCAGGTTGCCCCACGGTGCGTAATGGGTCAGCTCGCCGGCCACGGGAGCCATGCCATCAGGCGCGCCCTGCGTGGACAGCTTGCGCGGCAGGCCGGCGACGCGTTCGATGGTGGCGTAGTCCTCCATCGCCAGCGATAGCGGCAGCAATGCGGCGAAATCGCGCGCGGTAGCGTTGTCGTACAGCGTGGCGGTGGCGCTCTGGCCGTTGACGGTCAGGCGAATCTTCATGAGGGTCTGGTTCGAACCGGACTGCGGCAACCAGGCCATGGCCTGGGTCGGCAAGCAAGCTGCCAGGGCAAGCAGCGCACTGGCGAGCAGCCGCGGCGCCCGGCGCTGCAAAGGGGTCCAGGGAGGAAATCGACGCGTTGTCATCCGCTGCATCTTCGCGGATTCATGCCGGACTGAGTAGCAAATGGATGCTTAAAGGCTTTATAAGCCGGGCTAATCAATGGCCGCGCGCCGACTGGCTGATACGCGGGACGAATCAGAGCTCCCGTGAGTGCGCGGACCGGCTGTGAGGTGGGGTTGAAAATGGTGCATGGTTGCCCTAGTGTTCATACGGCGAATTCGACAGCTACGCCTCCCTTGCGTCTGGCGCAACCGGCAAGACTAAACATCGAGCGGCATATCCGTCCATCCCGGCCATACCATGTCAATGCAATTTAGGGGCATTCGCGCGCCGTGGCATCTTCACCACTGAAAGGCGTGGATGCCGATAAGTCGGGCCGTTGAATACATGTCCCAACGGAGGCATGCGATGCGTCAGCCCAAGATTGTCATTGTTGGGGCGGGCCTGGTGGGCGGCTCAGCGGCACTATTTACGGCTCTGGCCATTCCAAGCGCAGAGATCGTCGTCATCGACCTCGCGCGAGTCCGGGCGGAAGGACAGGTGCTCGACCTGGCCCATGCCGCGGCGTTCTGGGGGCACAATCGCTTCCACGCTGGTGAATACGAAGACGCCCGCGACGCAGATATCATCGTGATAACGGCCGGCGTCGGTGTGAAACCGGGCCAGACACGCCTGGACCTGGCCAAGACGAATGCGGAAGTCGCGCTCGAAATTGTCGATCGGGTGGCCGGGCTCGCACCCAATGCAATTTACGTCATTGCCGCCAACCCCTGCGACGTTCTTGCCGCTGTCGTATTTAACCGCCTCGGTTGCGCGCGGGCGCGTGTCATTAGTACTGGCACCTCGCTCGATACGGGGCGACTGCGCTCGCTGCTCTCCGAGCGCCTGGGCGTCGTCGCACCGGCGATTCATGCGTACGTCCTGGGCGAACACGGCGAGTCCGCACTGATCGCCTGGTCCGGGGCGACGGTTTCCGGGATGCCCCTCGACGCATTCCTGACCAAGACCGGCAAGGAGCTCGGGCCTGCCAGCCGCGATCTGATCCTGCGTTCCGTCCACGAAGCAGCCAAGCTGATCAAGGAAGGAAAAGGTGCCACCCACTATGGCATCGCCAGTGCGATCGGCCGCATCTGCGAGGCTCTCGTGCACAACACCGACCTGATCATCACGGTCGGTATCGTGCATGCCGAAATCGAAGGAATTTCCGAGGTATGTCTGTCGCTGCCGCTGGTGCTCAATAGCACCGGCGCCCAACTGCTGGCCTACCCGGACCTTGACGCCATTGAGCGTACGTCCCTGCAACGCAGCGCAAGCATCGTCAAAGAGGCGACCGACAGCGTCCGGGCAGCCCTGTAGATGCATGGCTTCAGGCTGGAAACTCGTCAAAATACAATGCCATCAGGAGGCAAATCATGGCTCTGTCTCATGCCAAGAAAACGCCGCCGTCGAGTACTCCCGCGACGAAGCCAACACTTCCCGCCAGTCAACTTGGTAAGACCTGGAAATTCCTGGTCCCGCTTGGCATCGGCATTATTTTGTGGTTCCTTCCGCCGCCGGCCGGGCTAGAGCCAAAAGCGTGGCACATGTTTGCAGTATTCGTTGCCACCATTGCCGGCATCATGACAGCACCGCTGCCGATGGCGGCAGTCGCCATCATTGGCGCAACCGCAGGCGTGCTGGTTGGGGTCGTGTCTTTTGCAGACGTGACCAGGTCCACGGGTACCGATTTGGTCTGGCTCGTGCTGCTCGCCTTCTTCATTTCCCGCGGCGTAATCAAGACTGGTCTGGGGCGTCGGATCGCGTTGCTCTTCATGCGACTATTGGGCAAGCGGACAGTGGGCTTGGGTTACGGACTGGCCATGACCGAACTGCTGATTTCGCCCGCCATGCCAAGCATCACCGCCCGCGCCGGCGGAGTCATGCTGCCGATTACCCGTGCGATCGCAGAAGTGCTTGGCAGCCATGCCGGCGATCCCGAATCCCGGGGCAAGGTAGGAAGCTATCTGATCCTTTGTGCCTTCCACGCGAATATCATTACGGCGGGGATGTTCATCACCGCGATGGCAGGTAATCCGCTTTCCGTCAAGCTGGCCGCAGACCAGGGGGTCTCGATCAGCTGGCTTGAGTGGGCGGTGGCTGCGTCCGTCCCCGGGTTGCTATGCCTGGCGATCATTCCCCTGGCCATGCTGTGGATTGCCCCGCCGGAGATCCGGAAAACGCCCGATGCGACGGCGCTGGCGCAGAGAGAGCTTGCTGCGATGGGGAGCATCTCCTCCAAGGAGATCATCATGGGCACGATCTTCATCGGCTTGCTGGTCCTCTGGATTTTTGGCGAGTACCTGAAGATCAGTGCGACGCTCGCCGCTGCCATCGGTGTCTCGCTGCTTTTCATCACCGGTGTGCTGACCTGGCAGGACGCCCTCGACGAGAAGTCAGCGTGGGACACCATGATCTGGATTGGCTTGCTTATCATGCTTGCGTCCAAGCTCAACGAATACGGCATGGTCAAGTGGTTCGGCAAGGAATTCGGCGCCTATCTCGAGGGCTTCCCGAGGCTGGCTGTCTATATGCTGGTGGCGGCAATCTACTGCTACATACACTACTTTTTCGCCAGCGCCACGGCACATATCAGCGCTCTGTTTCCACTGTCGATGGCACTGATGGTTGCCGCTGGCATCCCTCCCTTCACCGCAGCCGTGGCCCTTGGCATTCTGAGCAACATCAACGGTTGTCTGACGCAATACGGCATCGGTTCCGGTCCCGTAATGTTTGGCGCTGGCTATGTTTCGCAAGGAGATTGGTGGAAGGCCGGTTCTTCATGAGCCTGATCTACATGGTCATCTGGCTGGTCGTGGGTCCGCTTTGGTGGAAGTTGCTCGGGCATGTCTGAGGCGCAGCCCTCTTGCCAGCAACGGTCCCGCAGGTAGTTGCCAGGAGGCCCTCTATGGTTTGGCTGCCGCCGCTATTTCTGCACCTGCCTGATCGCGCGCTCGCGCGACGCCTGCATGTCCTGCATCAGCCGGTACGCCGCGTAGTACTTGAAGATATTGCGCACATAGGTGGTGGTCTCGATGCCGATCTTCTCCGCCACCACGATCTCGACGTTGTTGAACCACTTGTCGGGATCCAGTCCGCGCGCCGCCGCTTCCTTGCGCATCTTGGCGATATTGCCCGGCCCGGCGTTATAGCTGGCGAAGGCGAACAGCGGCCGGTCCGCTTCCGAGAAATGCGCGTCGGGGAAGTACTTCGTCATCAGCCGGTCCATGTACTTGGCGCCGGCGTGGACGTTGGCCTCGGCCATCCGGATATTGCCGACATTCAGTTCCTTGCCGGTGGCCGGCATGATCTGCATGATGCCGACCGCGCCCACATGGCTGCGCGCCTCCTGGTTCAGCTGTGATTCCTGGAAACCCTGCGCGGCCAGCATCAGCGGGTCGAAGCCATAGTCCTTGCCGTACTTCTCGAAAAAGGCGATGGTCTGCTGGAAGCGCTTGTACTCGGCATCGTCGGTATTGTTCTTGATCTGCTTGATGCGCAGCATGGTCTGCTTTAGCCGGTACTCCGCTCCGCCCTGCTTCTTGACGACATTGAGGTAGAAGTCCTCGATTGCCTGCCGCAGCTGCGGGCTGTTCTTGCGGTAGGCCCAGCCGGTATAGCTACCATCGCGCACGGCCAGGTCTTCGCGCACCTTGACGTTCGGCAGGATCTGCGCCCACATCGCAGCCTTCCAGTCATCGACCACCAGGATCTGCAGCACGCCCGCGTTGAGCATCTCGAGCGCGTCTTCGTCCTCGAGCGCGTCGGGCAGCATGACCAGCTTGACCGGCGCCTTGCCGGCGCGGCGCAGGCCGTCGTTCAGCACGGTCAGGCTTTCGAAATAGCTGCTGGCGCGACGGACATGCACGGTCTTTCCGGCAAGATCGTCGAGGCGCTGCAACGGCGGCGCCTTTGGCCCCGTGACCACCAGCTCGCGCACCGGCTTGCGGTCGCGCGGCGCGGTGAAGTCCACCTGCCTGAGCCTGCTTTCGGTCTCGGTGAGGTTGCCGGCGGCGATATCGCCAAGCCCCGCCATCAGGTCGGGCAGCAGCCGGTCGCGCGTGGTCGGGATGATGACGATGGTCAGCGGGCGCTTGCCGAGCTGGTCGGCGTATTTCTTGTTCAGGTAACGCTCGAAGTCACGCACCAGCTCGGCGGTCAGTCCGCGCTCGCGGCCCTTGTCGCTGAAGTAAAGCGTGCGGCTGTACGGCACCAGCACGCGAATGACGCGGCTCTTGAGCATCACGTCGAAGTCGCCGGTACGGGGCTTGTTGGCAAGGTTCAGGCCGCGCGGCGTGGCGGGAGTGGCCTGGCCGGTCGCGGCGGTGGCGGCAGGGGACGACGCTGGCGGATTTGGCGATGGCGGAGCTTGCTGGGCTGCGGCAGAGGGTCCGCAAAGGCTGAGCGCGCCCATCAGGCCGTACAGAAGAAGGCCTGCCAGCCAACGGGAAGGGCGGACAGCGGACATGGCGGGATCGCAAGCCGTGCAAGCAAGCGCGCGGGTTGCTCATATGGAGTCTAGGCATGAAATGGGGAGTTGCAAGCGTGTGCCGGCACCGGCATTGCGCATCAACTACTATGAACTGGATCTGCCCAGGTTATTCCCTGCTCACCTCATCTATCTTCACTGCCCATGCAAGAGCGCGATCCGGCAACCGTATTTGCACCATTCAACGTCACCGTGCGCGACGGTCGCGAGCTCCTGGTGCGGGAGATCGGCGAACGTGACAAGGCCGGCCTGCTGGCCGCGTTCAACCAGCTGTCCGCCGATGCGCGGTATACCCGCTTCATGGCGGCCATGCGGCAACTGCCGGAGGCAATGCTCGAGCAGGCGACGCATCCGTCGCCGGAGCGCGAGTTTGCCCTGGTGGCGATCGCCACGGAGAACGACGCGCCCGCCATCGTCGGCGGCGCCCGCTATGCTGCCGCACCGGGCAGCGACGCTTGCGAGTTCGCCGTGACGGTCAGTGACGACTGGCATGGGCTGGGCCTCGCCAGCCAGTTGCTGCGGGTACTGATCGATGTTGCCAGGCGCCGCGGCTATCGGCGCATGGACGGCTATGTGCTGTCGTCGAATACCGCCATGCGACGCCTGGCGAAGCGCCTGGGATTTGCCGACACACCGTGCCCCGACGACGCCACGCTGCGTGTCGTCACGCTGGCGTTGCAGGCCAGCGGGCAATAACTGGCGCGGGCGCCCGGTCACACCCGGCGCTCAGGCCATGATGTTGACGCCCCCATCGACATACAGGGTTTCACCCGACAGCCGCCGGGCGTACGGCGTGGCCAGGAACGCGCAGGTGTAGCCCACGTCCATGATGTCGACCAGTTCGCCGAGCGGCGCGCGCTGCACCGCGTCGGCGAGCATCAGGTCGAAATCCTTCAGGCCCGATGCGGCGCGGGTCTGGAGCGGCCCGGGCGAGATCGCATGCACGCGGATACCCTGCGGGCCAAGTTCGTACGCCAGGTAGCGCGACACCGCTTCGAGCGCCGCTTTCACGGGTCCCATGACGTTATAGTTCGGCACCACCTTGTTGGCGCCGTGATAGCTCATGGTGAACATCGTGCCGCCATCGCGCATCAGCGGCGCCGCCAGGCGGGCCATGCGTATGAAAGAGTGACAGGAAACGTCCATGGCCCGGGCGAAGCCTTCCGCCGAACAATTGAGCAGGCCGCCCTGCAGGTCGTCCTTCGGGGCCCAGGCCACCGAATGCAACAGGATATCGAGCTTTCCCCACTGGTCCCGGATCCGCGTGAACAGCGCATCCATTTCCGCCTCGCTGGTCACATCCAGCGGAAGGAAGATCGGGGCGGAAAGTTCCTCTGCCACCGGCTCGACATATTGACGGGCTTTTTCGCCGGCATAGGTGATGGCAACTTCCGCGCCCAGTTCGTGGAAGGCCCTGGCGCAACCGTAGGCAATGGAATGCGTGTTCGCAATCCCGCAGACGAGTGCCCTGGCATTGGCGAGAATCGGCTGTCTGTTCTCGGGTGTCATGTCGCGTCCCCTGAAGGTTCATTGCTGACGCGGCGCCCATCGCGCCCCGTCGGTCCACTGCTCTGCCGGTTCGGCGGTCATGGCGCGGGCGTCGCGATGATCTCCCGGGTATGCCTGGCGATCATCAACTCCTCGTCGGTCGGGATGACCCAGACGGGTACCTTGCCCGATACCTCGCTGATCCGCGGCCCGTTACGCGCATTGGCCGCGGCATCGATGCTTACGCCCAGCCATGCCGCCTGTCGGCACACGCGCTCGCGAACCGGTGCCGCATGCTCGCCGATGCCCGCGGTAAATACCAGCGCGTCCAGTCCTTGCGCGGCCGCGGCGAGCGAGCCAAGCTCGCGCGCGATGCGGTACGTGTACACCTCGACCGCAAAGCGGGCACGCGCGTCGTCGCTGGCAAGCAGTGCGCGCATATCGCTCGACACGCCGGACATGCCGAGCAACCCCGACCTGCGGTAGATCAGGTCCTCGATGGCCCCGGCATCCATGCCGAGCTCGCCCATCAGGTACAGGATCACGCCCGGATCCAGGCTGCCGCAGCGCGTTCCCATGGGCAGCCCGTCCACGGCGGTGAAGCCCATGGTGCTGGCCACGCTGCGCCCCGCCACCAGTGCGCACATGCTGCTGCCATTGCCGAGATGGGCGACGACGGTGCGGCCCGCGGCCGCGGCGGCGTCGATGCGCGGCAGGACGCTGGCAATGTACTCGTAGGACAATCCATGGAAGCCATAGCGCCTGACGCCGCGTCCGGTAATCTCCACCGGCAGCGCGAACGCCTGCGCCGCTTCGGGCTGCGCGCGGTGGAAGGCGGTGTCGAAACACGCCACTTGCGGCAAGGCCGGACGCCGCTGCGCGAGAATGCGGATGGCTTTGAGATTGTGCGGCTGGTGCAACGGCGCGAGCGGGCAAAGCGTGTCGAGCTCCGCCAGCAGCGCATCGGTCACCCTTGCCGGCTGCGTGAAGCGCACGCCGCCGTGCACCACCCGGTGCCCCACCGCGGCGAGCGTATGCCCTTCCCCATGGCCGCGCAGGAAATCCGCCAGGTAGGCGATAGCGCCTTCGTGCCCGAGCTGGGTGCCGGCATCCCACTGCCTGGCTTCGACTTCGGCGCCGGCCGCATCGGCCGCGCGAAACGCCGGAGCGGTGTAAAGCCCTTCGACGCTGCCGCGCAATACCAGCCTCAGTGCGTTGTCATGGACATCGTAGGCGCGGTACTTGAGGCTTGACGAGCCTGCGTTCAGGACCAGGATGATCTCTGCCATGACGTCACCCCGCCACCTGGGTGGACTCTCGCCGCGCCTTGGCGACCAGGGCAGCCACCGCGCACGACGCCAGCCGCGTCGTCACCGTGTCGGCACGGCTGGTCAGGATGATGGGCACGCGCGCGCCCAGCACGATGCCGGCGGCATCCGCGCCGGCAAGGAACGTCAGGCTCTTGGCGAGCATGTTGCCGGCGTCCAGGTCGGGCACCAGCAAGACGTTGGCGCGCCCGGCCACCGGCGAATCGATCTTCTTGATGCGTGCCGCATCCAGGTTGATGGCATTGTCCAGCGCGAGCGGGCCGTCGACCACCGCGCCGGTGATCTGGTGGCGGTCGACCATCTTGCACAGCGCGGCGGCTTCGATGGTGGATGGCACCTTGGGATTGATGGTCTCCATGGCCGACAGGATCGCCACGCGGACTTCCTTCAGTTGCAGGGCGTGGGCCAGGTCGATCGCGTTCTGGAGGATATCGGCCTTTTCGGACAGGGTCGGGGCGATATTGACGGCGGCGTCGGTCACGATCAACGCGTCCTCGTGCCCGGCACGTCCATCACGAAGCAGTGGCTGATGCGCCGGGCGGTGCGCAGGCCGCTGTCGGCCCCGACCACCGCCCCCATCAGCTCGTCGGTGTGCAGGCTGCCCTTCATGATGGCCTCGGCCTTGCCTTCGCGCACCAGTTGCACCGCGGCCGCAGCCGCCGCCTGGCTGTGCGGCGCATCGACGATCGGGTACGCGCCGAGGTCGATGCCGCTGGCACGCGCGGCGTCCTCGATGCGGCTGCGCGGCCCGACCAGGATCGGCGCGATCAGGCCCATGCGGGCCGCCTCGGCTGCGCCTTCCAGCGACGCGTGATCGCATGGATGCGCCACCGCGGTCGGGGTGGGCGGGATGGTCTTGCAATAGTCGATCAGCCGCTGGTACTTCTCATGTCTGGCGTTCACGGCATGCTCCTGCTCTGGTTTCAGCGTGGTCGGCGGGCGGCGCTGGGTACCCACGTGGTCTCGTACCGCATCGCCCTAGGACGCACGGGTGAGCGGTGCGCCAGCGGCGCGGCCGCGCTCGGGTTTCGGCGCCAGCACCGCGCGGATCCGCCCCAGCATCGCAGCCTGCTCCGCCGTGGGGCTGGTGCCAAGCAGGCGCTCGTCGGTGCGCAGTTTTTCGGCCAGCGCATGCAGCCGCTGGCGGTCAGCCTGGTGCCTGAGCAAGGCCGGCAGCGTCTCCAGCGCCTGCTCGGGCGCGTACCGGGTGATCAGCTCCTGCTGGCCCCGGGTCTTGCGCCAGGCGTCAGGGGGCAGTTCGGGCAGGAAGTCCGCGTAGTCCGTCACCAGCTCCTTGCGCAGTTCCAGCCGGGACAGCGGCAACGGCTCGCCCTTGCGATTGAGCAGGCAGGCCAGCCGGGCAATCGCCTCGGTGTAGCCGCCCTCGCCGACCGAGGCCAGCGCGGCCCTGACTTCCGGCGGTTCCTGCGGTGCCATGGCTGCCGGCGCGGAAGGCTTGTCCAGCGACAGGAACGAGAACAGGTTGGCGTACAGGTTGAAGAACGATGCCTCCGTCATCGCGTCGCGCACGGCGCGGTAAGCGTCGAGGCCGGCACTGAGCATTTCCGCCCCCGCCTGTTCTTGCTGCCTCAGCGGATGGTCATCCGCCATGGCCTGGCGGTTCGCCCTGACCGCCTCGGCCGCGGGCTTCAGCCAGGCCATCCAGGGATTCAGGTCCGAGAACGCCCAGTTCTGCACCCGCAGCGGATGGAACTCGCGCAGCATCCGTGCCGACGCCTCGTTCGACATGGCCTGGACCAACGGTTGCGCGAACAGTTCATAGGCGCGCTGGTTGAAGTCCGACAGCGCGGCAACGGCCTCGAACGGTTTCTCGTCGGCCCGCTCGAAGCGGTTGAGCCGGCCGGCGAGCTCCTCCAGCGAATGTTCCTCGAACTCGACCTCGTATTCGATGCCATCGCCGCGCTTGTGTTCATGGATGACCATGCCGTAGAGGCC